>CAVTXL010000023.1:0-59320 GCA_963738665.1 uncultured Planctomycetota bacterium | reverse complement strand
GAACGTATCGCTTCACTCCTCGTAACTTCTCAAATTGAATCAGTGCGGCGGGCCATTGCGTGCCCAGATCGAAGGTAACGCCCGACCGATCCATGCTCGTTCGGCTATGTGTTACATAGCCCGACCATCCTGGGCGGACACGCACGGCGTCGCGTTCACTTGTTATCCGTCGGGTTATCGACCCCTTCAGCATTCCGCTGGCTTTGCACGGCCTGCTGTTGCTTGCCCGCCAGAATTGCGTCGGCAATCATCCTCGCGACCATCTCGATCGACCGCATGCTGTCGTCGTTGCCGGGGATCGGCAGATCCACCAGGTCCGGATCGCAATCGGTGTCGATCAGCGCCACGCGTGGCGACGCCCATCTTCTGCGCTTCGCTGACGGCGTTCTTTTCCTTCTTGGGGTCGATGATCATCAGGCACTCGGGCAGCCGGCTCATGGTGCGGATGCCGTTGAGGTTGCGGAACATCTTGCGATATTCGCGATTCAGCGCCGACTGCATCTTCTTCGAGTACGTGTTGAACTGTTGCTCGCTGTTCGCGGATCGTCTCCAGCTCTTCCAGCCGCGTCGAGCCGGCTGCGAATCGTGCGGAAATTGGTCAGCGTGCCGCCCAGCCAGCGTTCGGTGACGTAGGGCATGCCGCAGCGATCGGCCTCGCGCTCGATCGCCTCGGCCGCCTGCCGCTTCGTGCCGACGAACAGCACCAGGCTCGCCTGTCGACGCGACCTGCGTCGAGATACTTCTTGGCCCGCAAGCAGGCCGCGGACCGTTTCGCGGACGTCGATGATGTGGATCAGATTCTTGCGGGCGTAAATGTACGGCCGCATCTTCGGGTTCCAGCGGCTGGCCCGGTGGCCGAAATGGACCCCGGCTTCGATCAAGATCCTTGACGAGCGTAGTAGACACAAAATGCTCCAATTAGTTGGCACACCGGCAAAGGTCCCGGCCGCCGCTTGGGCGATGTGGCGGCAAGGCGCTGGCGTTGAGTGGCGAACAATCGGCCGGTTTAAGAAGTCTCAATCAAGGTGCCCAAAGCCCCCGGGCCGAGCGGGGATAGGTAGCCCTGTAGAATACCGCGGTCGAGCGGCGACGGTCAACGGCGGCGATTTTGCGGTACTAATCGGGTAGATTTCGCATGACCTGCAGAATCGCGTTATGCAAACGCTCGTTGGTCGCCAGCACGCCGCGGTTGTTTTTCAGCGTGCGGCCTTGAGAGAAGTCGAGCGGCTTGCCGGCGAGGTCGCTAATGCGGCCACCCGCTTCGGTGATCACGATCGAGCCGGCGGCCTGGTCCCAGATCGTTTCGGCGTAGTCGGGACGGCTTTTTGATAGGAATCGCACCAACATCTCCGCTCCACCCGCGGCCAGCACCGCGTATTTCGCCTGGCTGTCCATCTGGATCGGCGTGGCCGATGTTCCCAGCGCGGCGACCAAGCTGCCGATTCGGTCGGTGTTCGTGTGGGCTTTTTCCACTGATCGCAGCAAGCGCACCTTCGTGATCTCGCGTTCGGGCGAAACAGCCAGTCGCTTCCAAGGCGCCTCGCCGACGAGCGGTTTCACCCAAGCGCCAAGTCCCCGCACGGCCGCAATCAGCGAGCCGGCGCCGCCACTCACCGGGTTTTTGCCAAATTCCAGATCGGGGCAGCCCAACACGCCAATGTCGACCGCGCCGTCCTGAATGTGCCCGAGGGCGACCGCGTATTGGTCGCCGCGCAGAAAGCCTTTTGTGCCGTCGATCGGGTCGAGCGTCCAAAACGGCCCGGCCGGCGGATCGCCGCTGCCGCGATCAATCAGCCCGCAGACGTCTTCGGGCGTCGCATTGGGCAGCGACGTGCGCACGAAGGACGTCACTTGATCGAGCGCGGCCAGGCCTTCGGTCAGTTGCAGCGCCGCCGAGCCTTCTTCACCGATGAGCGTCGAGCCGGGCAACTGCTCGGCCAGCCGCTGGGCGACAACAGCCTGGACGGCGAAATCGGCGACTGTCACGGGCGAGCGGTCGTCTTTGGTCAGCGCGGGCGAGATCATCTCCTGCTGCACGCGGCGGGCCAGGCGGGCCGCCTCTCGCACGGCGGAGATGGCGAATTGGGCTTCAGGAGCGGCAAAATCAGGCTGCGTCATGGTGTGAAGTCAAGAGCTAAGGGTCAAGAGTCAAGAGCCAGAAGCAAGGCCAAGCGCCGACCGTGCCATTCGTATGGCTCTCGACTCTCGACTCTCGACCAGCAAACTACCCGGCCAGGACTCGAACCTGGAATGAGGGAATCAAAATCCCTAGTGTTACCATTACACTACCGGGTAAAAAGCGATTAGCTATTAGCCATTAGCTCTTAGCCAAACATTTTCTGGCTAACCGCTAACAGCCAATAGCTAACGGCTGACGCCCCAGTCTAGCGCGACATCCCGCGGTTGGCAACGGAGAAGGCAATCTGCTCCAGCTCCGTCGTCAAGTCCACCCCCACCACGTTCACCTCGGCTGGCACCGAAACGGTGACCGGCGCGAAATTGACGATGCCCGAAATGCCGGCGGCCACAAGCTGGTCAGCCACCTGCTGAGCGGCCGGCGCCGGCACGGTGATTAAGCCGATCTGGATCTGCAACTCGCCCACAAGTTCACATAGGCGATCTAAGCTGTAGACGGGAGTTCCCTCAACCGAACTGCCGACAACTCGCTGGTCGGCGTCAAAGGCGGCGACGATCCGGAAACCCTGCGCCGCGAATCCCTTGTAGCGCAATCAGCGCCCGGCCCAGATTGCCCACGCCGACCATGGTCACGATCCACTCGCGATCGGTCCCCAGGATGCGGCGGATTTCGTGAATCAACTCTTCGCAGCGATAGCCGATGCCCGGGTGGCCGAAATGGCCAAAGTAGGCCAGGTCCTTTCGCACTTGGGCGTCTGTAAAGCCGAGCAGATGGCCCAATTGGTTGGAACTGATCGTCGCCCGCCCGTCCCGCACTAAGTGCTGCAGCTCTCGCAGGTACAAGCTGAGGCGGCTAACGACAACTTTTGGGACCGCCTGCCGGTCGACTCGTTCTGGCTTGCTCTTGCCGGAATTCATGGCGGTCAAACATCGCCTCCCATTCGGGGGGGTGGCTGCTACTGCGGGATCGGTAGTTTAGTGGAGCACGCCAAATGCCAGCAAGTAGCGGCTCTCGGCGTCGGCAATCGTAGCTCCGCCCCGTGCCATCGGATAACGAGAAGTCGCCGGGAGGCCGCCCTAGCAGGGCGCTGATCGATCGAGTGGGTCGCATGGGATCGTCTCGGTGCAAGGCGCTCGATCGAAGCCGAACGTAGGACGGAAAAACAGACACTGTCATGGCTCGTCCGTCAACCCGAAGGCGCAACTTCCCTCCTACAATCCGCATGGCCGGGCGTCGCTAGCAACGTCGCTACAACCGGCCATTCGGCCCGACCGCAATACCCGTCGCAGGCGGTCCTGGTCAGACGCCGGTAGGTTTTGAGTCCTGTATCGCAAGTCCTTTCTGCGCAGAGATTTGCGACTAGCGAGCCAGTTCTCATACGGGGCTTTCCGCACTCTGCGTCAACAAACGAAATTACGCAGTTCAGCTAAGGTGCGTCGATTTCTCCTCCCGAATTATCTATGGGCGGGCGCTATGTCCGCCTATCGACCAGCCCATTGGACTCACCCTACGAACCGACCAAAGGAGGAAGGAACACCATGAAAGGATGGAAGGCTGCGCCCCTCGTTGCAGCCCTAGTGCTCGCAATCAGCCCGGCCGTTGCCAACGCCGGCTTTTGCGGGGTGGCGCGATATAGCTGTTGTGCACCGTGTTGCCAAACACAGTGCCACACCGTCATGAAGACCGTGCACTGCGTCGAATACGAGCAGCAGCAGGTCACATGCTACAAGACGTGCTGGGATCGGGTATGCGAAGACAAAGTCGTATCCTGCACCAAGTACGTCCCTGAAACCCATACGAAAGAAGTTTGCTATACCGTTTGCAAGCCGGTTTGGGAAACGCACACGCGTGAATACACGGTCTGCAAGCCAGTCTGGGAAACCAAGACCCGCGAGATTTGCTACACGGTTTGCAAGCCGGTCTGGGAAACCAAGACCCGCGAATACACCGTCTGCAAACCGGTCTGGGAAACCAAGACCCGCGAGATTTGCTACACGGTTTGCAAGCCGGTCTGGGAAACCAAGACCCGCGAATACACGGTGTGCAAGCCGGTCTGGGAAACCAAGACGCGCGAGATCAACTACACCGTCTGCAAGCCGGTCTGGGAAACTCGCACCCGCGAGTACACCGTCTGCAAACCGGTGTGGGAAACGAAGACTCGTGAGGTGACCTACTACGTTCACAAGTCGGTCCCTTACACGAAAACGATCCAGGTGCAGTGCGGTCACTGGGAAACGCAATCGTACGAGATTCCCGGCCCGGTGCGGCAACGCATGACGCGTGAGCCCGGCACCTGGGTTTACGATTGCTGCGGCTGCTGCTGCCGCTACGTGCCCGGCTGCTGCCACACGGAGTGCGTTCAGTGCCCGCCGATCAAGTGCTGCAAGAAGGTCTGGGTCCCCGAGTGCGTGAACAAAGAGATCTGCTGCACGAAGTGCGTCTGCGAGCCCTGCACGAAGACGGTTTGCTACAACGTCTGCCACATGGTTCCCGAGACCCGCTCCTGCTGCTACAAGGTCTGCAAGATGGTTCCGGAAACGCGGACCAGGACCTGCTGCTACCAGGTGTGCCACATGGTTCCCGAGACCCGCACCTGCTGCTACAAGGTCTGCCACATGGAGAGCGAGCAGCGGACCAAGACCTGCTGCTACCAGGTCTGCCACATGGTTCCCGAGACCCGCACCTGCTGCTACAAGGTCTGCCACATGGAGAGCGAGCAGCGGACCAAGACCTGCTGCTATCAGGTTTGCCACATGGTCCCCGAGACCAAGACCTGCTGCTATAAGACGTGCAAGATGGTTCCGGAAACCCGGACGCGTACGGTGTGCTACACCACGTGCAAGCCAGTTTGCGAGCAGCATACGGTGAAGTGCTGGAAGTGCGTCCCGCGCCAGGTGCCCTACACGGTCACCCGCTGCGTGCCAAAGTGCGTCTGCAAGCAAGTGCCCGTGTGCGTTTGCTGCCCGTCGTGCTGCGGCGGCGGCTGCGGCGACGGTGGCTGCTCGAGCGGCGACTGCGGCTGCGGTTGCGGTGACAGCGTGCCGGCCGCCCCGGCTGTCCCCGTGGCACCGGCTGCCCCGACGCCGATGGGTGCTTAGTGGTTGAACCCTCCTTCCCTGCGTGGGGAAGTAGGCTGGTCCAATGAAACCTACAGGGCGGGTCAACTCCCAAGTGAGTTGACCCGCCTTTCTCTTTTGGCCGGAGCTAGCTATCACCGACCTCCGGTAGAACGTCTGTGAAGAATCTGTGCCCGAGGGAACGCCGGTTGCACATTCGCCTCAACGGCACACTTCTGATTCCGGCCCGGTTCTCACTCCGGGCCGCAGTCGGGCGAATTTTACCGTATTTTTCGAGTCTTGCAGGCTAGCAACTGGACGCGGCTTGCTGACTCAGGGGCGCACCAAGTTGGCAAGTTAAGAACCAATTTGGTCGGCGAGCGGTCAGATTGTGACATGGCACGTCCTCCTGCGACGGCCTTGGCTCCTGATGAGGCACAGGATCGATTCAGATTCGCAACTGGGATCGGTGGTTGAGGGGCCCTGCGTATGCCGTCAAGCCGCATCGGTAACCTCGCCCGTCGGTGCGCATCTCTTTTCCCGGTCGGAGTTCCGTGGGCAGATCCGCATGTCCGGGCCAATATGCTAGCGACCGCCCGCCGCTATGCGAGCGCCCTAGCGATCGCCGCCCTATCGATTTTGCTACGGCTCTGGCTCGAGCCGCTGCTCGGCCCATCCGGCTTCGCGATAGCGCTGGTGGGAATGCTGCTGGCGGCGTGGGTCGGCGGGCTGGGGCCCAGTTTGATCTGTCAGACGCTGATCTTGCTGGCGACGGCGGTGTGGTTTAATTCCGACAAGCCCTCACCGTCTCCGATGTCTTTGCGGGGAATCGTCAGCCTGATCGCGTTTTACGGCGTTGGCTCGATTGTAGCCCTGCTCAGCGAAGCGTGGCAGGCCGCCCGCAAGCGGGCCGCCGATGAGGCCAGGTCGGCCGTCTCTCAGCGAGAACAACTCCGCACGACCTTGGCCTGCATTGCCGACGGCGTCCTCGTGGCCGATGCCGCAGGACGAATTACGTTGCTCAATCCGGTCGCCGAGACGATGACCGGCTGGTCGCAGGAAGAATCGCAGGGCAAGCCATTTCGCGACATCTGCGCAATTTGCGACGAGCGCGCTCCCGACAAGTTTTTGAACCCGGTCGATCGTGTTCTGCGCGAAAACCAGGTTCTGCACGAATCGATGCAGCTCATCCTCACGACGCGCAACCAGTCGCGATTGCCGGTCGCCTATAGCGCCGCGCCGATCCATGACGGCGCCGGTCGGCCGACCGGCGTGGTGCTCGTCGTTCACGACGAAACCGAGCGCCGCCGCACCGAGCTGGCCCTGCGGGAGGCCGACCGCCGCAAAGACGAGTTCCTGGCTACGCTCGCTCACGAGCTGCGCAATCCGCTGGCGCCCATCTGCATGGGGGTCGAGCTGATGAAGTTGTCGGCCGACGACCCGGCGGCCAGCCACGAAGTGCGCGACATGATGGAGCGTCAACTAAAGCAGATGGTGCGGTTGATTGACGATTTGCTCGATGTTTCACGCGTCACTCGCGGCAAGCTGGAGCTGAAACGCGCTCGCGTCCTGTTGCGAGAGGTCGTGCGGAACGCGATTGAAGCCACGCGCCCGCAGATCGACGAGGCTCGTCATTCGCTTGAAGTGGAGCTGCCCGCTTCGCCGGTGTCGCTGTTCGCCGATCTCAATCGGCTCACGCAAGTGGTTTCGAATCTGCTGCACAACGCTGCGAAGTTCACTCCCGCGGGCGGCAACATTCGCCTCTCGGCGGCGGAGACCGACGGCGTGTTATCGCTGGTCGTCGCCGATAGCGGCTGCGGAATTCCATTCGACAAGCGGGAGGAGATTTTCAACATGTTCACGCAACTGGGCAGCTCGAACGGTTCGAGCCAAGGCCTGGGTATCGGCCTGACGCTCGTCAAGCAACTAGTGGAAATGCATGGTGGCGTCATCGACGTCCACAGCGATGGACCCGGCCAAGGAAGCCGCTTCCAGTTGCGGCTGCCGGTGATGGCGGCCTGGACCGGCGCGGTGCCGGCCGCCGCCGGAGGCGACTCCTCCCAGCCGCGGCCCGCGGGCCAGCGCATTCTAGTGGTGGACGACAACGAAGATGCCCTGCGGACGCTCGCCGTGTTGGTTCAACGATTGGGCAACGAGGTTTTCCAAGCACACGACGGGCAACAGGCGCTCGAAGCGGCGGCCCGCCACCGGCCAGACGTGGTGCTGATGGATTTGGGCATGCCGCGGATGGACGGCTGGGAGGCCGCCCGCCGCATCCGCCGCGAGCCCTGGGGAGAAGAGATCTGCATCATCGCTACGACCGGCTGGGGGCAGGAAGACCAACGGCAGCGCACAAAAGAGGCCGGTTTCGACCACCACCTCGTCAAACCAGTCGACGTCGAACGCTTGCGCGAGCTGTTGTCCGCCTCCGCCGGGCCACGCGTTGCCGAAATCGACGCCCGTTCTGCACCCAATCAACGTACGTCCGAAGGCGCGGCCTCTGCCGGCGCCGCAAGGCCGTCGACCAACGGCGCCGCTCGTCAAGCGGCTCGAGCCGCGCTCGTTGCACAGTCAATCCCCGTCCGTCCGAGCACAAACTTAATCGGATGAAGGACCGATCTTCCAGGAGAAACTCCGTGTTCACAAAACTTAACGGCGCCCATGTCCGTCCGCCGGCCGGCCCCCAGCGGAAGCCGGAGTGGGGCGGATCCCTGTCGGTGCCGCCGAACAGCTTGCGAGGCTCCGCCGTTGTTTGGCTCGTTGTCGGCGCGCTGCCGCTTGTCGTCGCTTTTACCGGCGGCTGCAATCGTGCCGCAGACACGGCGACGTTGGCTCGGCTGCGGGGCGTGACGAACCTGTACCTCGATTACGCCGTCGCCAAAGGGCAGGGCCCGGCGACGGAAAAGGACCTAGAAAGAGAATTGAAAACTGCATTGCCGTTTGCACTCGAACAGGCTGGAATTTGCCCGGACGCAAAGGTACGAGATCTCATTTCTGAGCGCGACGGACAGCCGTTTATGATTCGTTATGGCCTGCCGCTCGGTCAGGTGACATTGTCGCAAGAGATCATCGCCTGCGAAAAAACAGGTTTGGACGGCGTGCGCTATTGCGCTTTCGCCAATGGCGAAGTGCGCGGCGTCGAATCCGCGGCGGCCGAGCTGCCGGCGATGCACTGAGGTGGGTCAGGGAATCGATCGATGCCTTTGTCGCTCGTCACCAGGCGTGTCTCCTTTGGCCGCAGGCGAAACAGGCGCACTTTGACGATTGCATTTGCAAAAGAATGGAGGCCAAACATGCACTTTGCCAACCGCGCCGCTCGACCGGCATTTACGCTCATTGAGCTCTTAGTCACTATCTCCATCTTGGGCGTGCTGATCTCCCTGCTGCTGCCCGCGATGCAGGCGGCTCGAGAAGCAGGACGCCGAATTCAATGTCAGAACAACCTCCGCCAAATTGGCTTGGCTGTTCTCAACCACGAGAGCGCGCTCCGCGTACTACCCTCGGCCGGGAATAATGGGGCGATCACCCGTTATGGCGGAAATGCCGCGACCGCAGCCAGCAGGGGCGTCTTTCAACAGGCCGGAACACTCTTCCAAATTCTGCCGTTCCTCGAAGGCCCCCGGGCGGAGGAACAAAACGACGCAAGCATGCACGGCCTGGCCGTCTCCACCTATTTCTGCCCTTCCCGCCGTTCGCCCACGACTCGTTTCGGCGTCGACGGCCAATTGATTGGCCTCAACGACTATGCCATGCCCGTCTGGAAGGATAAGACCGCGGGGCCCGGCCTGGGCGGCAGCTCAGCCGGTTGTTGGAATTTTTGGAACGACAAGACGGGTGATGAAATCAACCATCCCTTTTACCGCAACACCAGTTTTGTCCGCGGCGGCAAAGGGGCGACGACCTTTCCGCCGGGCAAGTTGAAAGACCTCACCGACGGCACGTCCAGCGTGCTGCTCGTCGCCGAGAAATTCGTCGACCCCGCGCCTATCAGCCGCTTAAGCTCGACGAAGAGCCGCCGCAGCCACCCTGGCCCAGCATTGCTTTCACCGACATGGGCTACTACCAGGGCTGGAATTGGGCAACTTTGCGCTGCTCGATGTACGGACCAATTCGCGACCAGCCCCTCCATAGCATCGCCTATTGGCAAATGTTTGGCGCAGCCCATCCCGACGGCGTCAACGCCGTATTTGCCGACGGCTCGGTGCACTCGCTCAGCTATTCGATCGCCAATCCCATCTTCCAGTTGCTTTGCCGCAAAGATGACGGCATCACGCTCGACCCGTCCGATCTCTGATCCCAGACGCAAGCGGGTCCTAGTAAGACTGGTTCCCCTTCCGACGCGGCGATTGGCGGTTGGATTACCGGTCCGTCATTTTCCGGGGTCGGCCGAGTTGCGGTCCGATCGCGCCAATCATAATTCGTTAGCGTCTTGGCCCTCGTTCCCTCCGCCGGAGCTGTGTCTTTCGGCCCCCCGCTGCCGAGAGAGACAGGCCAACGCAATAAAATCGTACAACGCGTGAGCCACCATCGGAGCGATGAGATCGTTGTACCACAATAAGAGTCCGCCCAAATAGATGCCGATCATCGTCGCCAGCAGGAAATACAATCGCGACATCGCGTGCGCCAAGCCAAACAGCAGGCTCGCCGCGGCCAGGCCGAAAACAACGTTCGTCCACTCGGCGAACATTGTTTGCAGCACGCCGCGAAACAACAGCTCTTCGCCAACGCCCGCCAGCATGGCGACCAACGCAAACTGGGCCCAGCTCTTCTGCGGAAACAACTCGGCCACTAGATTGACGATTTGCTCGCGCACGCGCGCCATGCTGGCTGTCGCGAACGCACCAGAATCCAAAATATGACCAGCATCGGCAGCGTCGCGGCAACGCCGCGCACCAACGCCCAGCTCAATTGAGGCAAATCGGCTGGCATTTGTTCCCGGATCGGCACCGTAAACAGCCAACCTAGTAGAATTCCCAGCAAGACGAGCGCCGCTTCCACCACGACGGCCAGCCGAAAACCGCTTGATTCGCTGGAGTTTTCCGACACGTCGATTCCTTTGGAATTCGGCCCAATTGCCGCTCAGTCGTTGAACAGATGTTGACCACCGCGGCCGTGGTCCACAGCAGCTCCCACTCGCGGAACCGTCCTTGACGCTTCCCCCGGCGGCGATTTACATTAACTGATTCGCTTTTCAGGCAATTTTCCGCGTTTTTGAGCCGCGGTCCATTCTATCGTCAACTCCTTTGGTGAGCACATGGCAACTGTCAGCGTCCAACGCAAATCGAAAGCAAGTTCGTCCGCCGACTCGTCGGGCAGCGCTTCCTCGAACGGCCAGCCGAAAAAGATGATCTACTACTTCGGCCGCACGAAGACCGAAGGCAGCGGCAAGCAGAAGCAGCTGCTCGGCGGCAAGGGGGCCAACCTGGCCGAGATGACCAGCATCGGGCTGCCGGTGCCGCCCGGTTTCACGATCACGACCGAGGTCTGCGACCTGTACTACAAGAGCGGCCGCAAGCTGCCCGCCGGCCTGATGGACGACGTGGCCGCCAACGTCGCCACGCTCGAAAAAGAGCTGGGCAAGAAATTCGGCGACACGAAGAATCCGCTGCTCGTCTCGGTCCGCAGCGGCGCCGCCGTCTCGATGCCGGGCATGATGAACACGATTCTCAACCTCGGCCTGAACGACGAGTCGGTCGTCGGCCTGGCCAATGCCACCGGCAACCAGCGCTTTGCCTACGACGCCTATCGCCGGCTGATCAACATGTACGGCGACGTGGTGTGCGGCGTCGATCACGAGCACTTCGAGCAGGCCTTCGACAAAATCAAGATCGCAGTACAAGGCCAAGCAACGACACCGACGTGCCGCTCGAGGGGATGGTCAAGCTGTGCGAGGAGTACAAGAAGGTCTTCAAGAAGCACTTCGGCAAAGCCGTTTCCGCAAGACCCGCTCAAGCAGCTCGAGCTGGCCATCGAGGCGGTGTTCAAGAGCTGGATGCAGCCGCGGGCCGTCAAGTATCGCCAGGTGGAAAACATCACGGGCCTGCTGGGCACGGCCGTGAACGTGCAGTCGATGGTGTTCGGCAACATGGGCGACGACTCGGGCACGGGCGTGGCGTTCACCCGCGACCCGGCCACGGGCGAGAACAAGTTCTACGGCGAGTTCCTGGTCAACGCCCAGGGCGAAGACGTCGTGGCCGGCATCCGCACGCCGCTGCACGTGTCGGCAAATGCCGAAGTGGAACAAGGCCGTCCACAAGCAGCTGCTCGAGATCAAGGACACGCTCGAAAAGCACTACCGCGACGTGCAGGACATCGAGTTCACGATCGAACGGGGCACGCTCTTCATGCTGCAAACCCGCAACGGCAAGCGGACCGGCGCCGCGGCCGTGAAGATCGCCTGCGACATGGTCAAGGAGAAGCTGATCGACGAAAAGACGGCCGTGCTACGCGTGCCGGCCGGCGATTTGACGCAGCTCCTGCTGCCCAGCTTCATGCCCGGCGGCCAAGAAGTCGGGCCAATGATGCTGACGCCGGGCCTGCCCGCCTCGCCGGGCGCGGCGGTCGGCAAGCTGGCCTTCACGGCCGCCGAGGCAGTGGAGCGCACGCAGGACGGCGAGAAGGTGCTCCTGGTTCGCAAGGAAACCAATCCCGAAGACATCGACGGCATGCACTCGGCCGTCGGCATCCTCACCAGCACGGGCGGCATGACGAGCCACGCGGCCGTCGTCGCCCGCGGCTGGGGCCGCTGCTGCGTGGCCGGGGCCGGCGAAATCACCATCGACGAGAAAGCCCGCAAGATCAAAGTCGCCGGCAAGACGTTCAGGCCTAACGACGTGCTCTCGATCGACGGCTCGACCGGCGAAGTGATGGCCGGCTCGATCGCCACGCAAGAGCCGAAGCTGTCCGGCGATTTCGCCACGATCATGAAGTGGGCCGACAAGTACCGCACGCTGAAGGTCCGCACGAACGCCGACACGCCGGCCGACGCCAAGCGGGCCCGCGAGTTCGGCGCCCAGGGCATCGGCCTCTGCCGCACCGAGCACATGTTCTTCGAAGGCGACCGCATCAAGGCCATGCGGGCGATGATCCTCGCCAGCAACGAAAAGGAACGCCGTCATGGCACTGAAGGACCTGTTGCCGCTGCAGCGGAAAGATTTCGTCGGCATCTTCAAGGCGATGAAGGGCCTGCCGGTGACGATCCGCCTGCTCGATCCGCCGCTGCACGAGTTCCTGCCGCACGAGGCGAAGACGCCAAGCGGAAATGGCCAAGGAGCTGGGCGTCTCGCCGACGGAAGTTCAGACCGCGCGTCAGCCAGTTGCACGAGATGAACCCGATGCTCGGCCACCGCGGCTGCCGCCTGGCGGTGACGTATCCCGAGATTCTCGAGATGCAGGTCACGGCGATCACCGAGGCCGTGATCGCCTGCAAGCAGAAGAAGATCGACGCCCAGGCCGAGATCATGATCCCGCTGGTGGGCACGGCCACGCGAGCTCGAGATCGCTGGCCGACAAGGTCCGCGAGACGATCGCCGACGGTGGTCGAAGAAGAAGAAGTTCAAGGGCAAGCTCGACATCCTGGTCGGCACGATGATCGAGATCCCGCGAGCCGCGCTCACGGCCGACGAAATCGGCGCCGAAGCCGACTTCTTCAGCTTCGGCACCAACGACCTGACGCAGATGACGTTCGGCTTCAGCCGCGACGACATCAACACGTTCCTGCCCGACTACCTGAAGCAGGAGCTTCTGCTGCGTGATCCGTTCCAGTCGCTCGACGTCGACCGGCGTGGGCCAACTGGTCGACGATGGGCGTCAAGAAAGGCCGCAGCGTCAAGAAGGACCTCAAGTGCGGCATCTGCGGCGAGCACGGCGGCGACCCGGACTCGATCAAGTTCTGCCAAAAGGTGGGGCTCGATTACGTGTCCTGCAGCCCGTTCCGCGTGCCGATCGCCCGGCTGGCCGCGGCCCAAGCCGCCCTGGCCACGGCCGGGGCCGATAGTGGGCGGAAGGGCGAGTAATTGCAACAGTCAGCATTCGATTTGTCATAATTTGAAGGTGTGCGCCACATCTTCGGACCTGCAATTCCTATTTGACTTTTCGCGCGGCATGTGGTATTATAATACCACATGCCGATGGGCCACTTGAAATGGCTTTTGATTCGCTCATTTGGGATCTCGACGACGACCGGGATGGAAACGCGGTTCATTGTCGTGAGCACCGTGAATTGAAGGAGGAAGTCGAAGAGGTCTTTGAGCATGCGACGGATGCCGACATCAGTCGCTCATCAGGCCGTCCCGTCGTCTTTGGCGACACCGCGGCGGGCCGGCACCTAATGGTGGTTTTCGAGATTGTCGACGCCGACACAATCTATCCTGTAACGGCATATCATGTGCCAAGGAGACAACGGCCATGAAACGTATCACGCGCGATCGACGGCTCACGCCCGAAGAAGTCACAAAGTACAATACGGTCCGCAAGCAAGTCGCTGTTGAACTGCCGGAACTTGTCGCTCGACATCACCAACGATTATCGAGCCTCGACCAGCTGGAAGGGTTGCTCGCACAATTAAAGGCCGCGCGCGAAGTCAAGGGGCTCAGCCTGGCCGATGTCACGGAACTCACGGGCATGGACCGGTCCGCCCTTTCCAAACTTGAAACCGGCCAACGCGCGAATCCAACAGTCGAAACGCTCGTCCGCTATGCGGACGCGGTCGGCAAACGATTGGTAGTAACTCTCGCCGACGGATCGTGAAGAGTGATGGTGCTACAAAGTTGTAGGACCGTCGTTTTCTGCTTCCCGTTATCCCCGAAGTTATTCGCCCGGTGTTTTGCAATCGAATGCCAATTCTATGATACGCAGGTCATGTTTGCATCTGCGCTCGCGAAGTTTCTTTATTGCTTCACTTGGCAAGAGCCGACGCGGTTCAAATCCGGCCCAATTGGGGAAGAGTGATCGGGCGTGATCCCAATACGGTCGCCACTTTTCGTCGGGTTCTTCCGTTAACGCAGACGTGCGATATCGCCAGAGAATTCTTAGGCAATCAAAGTCTTCTGATCGCCCGGCCAGGTTAAGGGGATATTCGTCGGACCACACAATGCCATCGGCGAGTACGTTGTACCCAATTTTTGCCCTGGCCATTGGGCAAAGGCCGTCCATTTCCTGCGCGATGATCGACAGCTTTTCAAAATAGTCAATTGACATACACGTGGCGCATCGGAAAATAAATTTTCCCTTACTTCATCGTCGTATCAAAATACACCGAGTACCGCCCGTACGATTCGTAAAACGGCCTCAGCTCGGCGTCGCCCACTTTGAAGTGGAGCGTGCTCGGGTCGCCGGAGAGCGATTTGCTGAGGTCTTTGGCGTCGAGCGTGATCGGCCGCCAGTTGGTGCGGGCGTCTGATTCTTCGGCTGCCAAGAGCACCGGGCCGTAGAAAATGCTGGCCAGGTTGGGCTGGTCCATCACGCGGCTGAGGTGGAAGGAGAACGGCATTTGCAGCTCGATCGTGTCGCCGTCCTTCCAGTTCTTTCCCAAGCTGAGGTAAGTGCCCGGTTTGGCGTCCACCTGCTTTTCAACGCCATTGATCTTCACAAAGAAGCCACTGGTGGCCCAATCGGGCACACGAACGTGCACTTCGATTCCGCTGGCGCCGGCGAGCGTCAGCCTCGTCGTATCGGCGTAGGGGAAGTTCGTCTCTTGCTTCACGGTCGCTGTTCTATCCGCCCAATTGAGCGTTGACGGCACGTATAGATTCACATACAGCGCATCGTTGTCTTCGCTGTGGAAGTAGATCGAATCCTGCAGTTTCGTGTTGCTCTCCAGGGCCGTGCCGTTGCAGCAGGAGAAGCCGTTCATGCGTTCGTTGCCGAATTGTTTTCGCGCCCCCGGGTTCAGCGGCACGTGATAGGTGTTGCCGGGGCTGTCCTCGGCCACCGACGCCAGGATGTGATTGTAAAGCGCTTGTTCATAGTAATCCATGAATTTGGCATCTTGTTCGAACATAAAAAGCTGCCGGGTCAGCTTCAGCATGTTGTAGGTGGCGCACGTCTCGTTCTGAGCGTTGTTGGCAAAGCCGTTGGTGAATAGCGAATCGGGCTGGGCGGTGAAGCATTCGCCGTTCCGCTGGTTACCGGCGACGCCGCCGATGGCGTACATATAGTGGTTCGTGGCTAGGTCCCAGAAGTTATCGGCAATGTAGAAATAGGTGATGTCACCCGTGTCGCGGTAGGTTTCCAGCGCACCGGTGGTCTGCGGGATGTGCTGATTGGCGTGCCGATCGCGGAGCGTATCGACGTTTTTCGCCAGGCCGTGGTCGTGCTCGGCGTCGCCATAGAAGAAGTTGACGTTGTCGAACAGCTTGGCCCCTGCCAAAAACCGCTCGTCCTTCGTCAATCGATACAGCCGGGCCAGCACTTCGTTCATGCCGCCATATTCGCCGGCGATGTAGCGGTTCCACATCGCGATGCGCGTTGCGGCGGGCACTTGCTTCAACCGGGCGTGCACCCACAGGCCCATGCCCTTCGCGACCTCGAGCGCCTTCTCGTTGCCGCCCACTTCGTAGCAATCCAACAGGCCGGCGAGAATCTTGTGCAGCGTGTAATACGGCGCCCAAATCTGGTTGTTGCTGGCGCCATAGGTGGCCCCGTGCTCGAGCATGATGAACTGATCGGGCGGATAGGCGCTGATGAAGCCCGCGCCCCAGTTCCAGTAGTCGGTGCGAATGCCGTCCTCGGTCAGGTTCGAATCGTAGCCGGCGTGTCCCTCGCCCGGTGGTACGTTCGTCGGGTCGGCAATCGCCGGGCCGCCCGGCTCGGCCGGCTTGCCCGATTGCCGCGACAGCTCGTAGAGCGTGTCAATCATATAGTCCATCTTCTGCTTGAAGTTGGCGTGCAGGGCCAGATCGTACGAAGTGCTGGCATAGGCCTGGGCCAGTGCCGACATGTAGTGGCCGGTGGCATGGCCGCGCAGGCGAGTCGTTTGCGTATCCCAACCGCCTAGCGCTCGGGCACCGGCCGGTTGCGGCTGGCCGAAGGCGTCGCGAAACATGTAGAGGAAGTTGTCGGGGTTGCTCACGGCGAGCCCCTGCAGAAACTTGTCGCGATTCTGCATGAACGGCGTGTCGCGCCCCTGCAAGTCTTGGTTTAACACGACCTGGCCCAATCCGAACGGTTCCAATTCGCGTCTGGGCCCGCTCGCCGCGGCCGGCGCTGCTTTCACGCTAACAATCGCCCGCGGCTTCACGTCACTGCCCACGATTTTGCCGGTGAGCGTGATCGTGCCCGGCTGCAACACCTCAGCATTGTCAGTCGGCGCTGGCCAAATGATTTCCACCGGCGGGCCTTGCATTCCCGCGCGGTAGAGGCCGCTCACCGTCTCCGGCAGCCGCGGCATCGTGCCGACCACCGTTTCAGCGTTTACATCGGGCACGCTTTCCAAGTTGAGATACGGGCTCGGCGCCGCCGGCGGCGCTACTACCGGGCCGCGATTGCCGCGACCTGCATTGCCGCGACCACGACCACGTCCGCGCCGGTTCGCGTCGGCCGCCATGCCGCCCCCCGCGGCGCCGTTGCGGTGAATCGTAGCTACCTGTTCGTCGCTGAGCGCGATCGAATACAGCCGCAGGTCGTGCAGTTTCGTGTTCAGGCCACCGTCTTCCACCTGCGCCCGGCCGATGTAGAGATGGTTTGCGGCCGCATTGTCGCGGTCGAACACTTGTTCTAGTCTGAGTGATACGTTCTCCGCGCGGCCGACCCGCTGGCCGTCGGAGTAAAGGCTGATCGTCTTAGCGGTCGAATCGAATACAACCGCCAAGTGAACCCAGTGCTGGTTCGCGATCCGCGGTGCCGCCGGCCCCTGTTGCGTGCCGTCCGCCGACAAGCGGGCCAGCAAGCCTTGTTGCTCGTTGCCGTTGTCCAGCACGCACGTGAAGTTGGCCGCTGGACCTTTGCCGAAGCTGAAGAGGGTCTGTGGCTCACGCACCTGCTGTACGTTCACCCATACCGAAACGCTTACTGTATCGTCCGTTGCCAGCGCGGCCGGCGGAATCTCAAGATAGTTGCCCGAAGCGCCCGGCAACGACAAGACGCGACGGAACTGTGGATCGTCCACGAACGCCGCCTGGTCGCCCTGGACCTGGGCGTGCAGACTGTTGCGCGAACGATCTTGGGCATCGCGGTCGAGCAAATAGCGGGCCGCCAGGTCAGTCTCGCCGATGCCGTCCAGCACCTGGTCGCCTCCCTGGGCCTGGCCCTGAGCACGCAGCAGTTTCGATCCAACCACGCCGGCAAACAAAAGAGTCAGCGCGGACACAACGACAATGGGCATGGTCTTCATCTTTGTTTCCTCATTGGGCACAAAATAAAACAAATCGGGTATCGCGCAACTCGAACCCAACCGATGAAATGGGCGCGCCGAGCACCAGAGGCGTCACCGCCAAGAACGAGCGGGACTAGGCGTAAGTATAACGCCCGCCGGCCGCAACAAGAAACTGCCAAGGCGCATTTTGTTGCCGGCACGCCCGCCTGGCGGTCTGCCGCGAACTGGCGATTACCAGTCCGAGCCAAATGACAGTGTTTTCTTCTTCCCGCAGGGACGCCGCTAACGTCGCTTGCTGTGCCGGCGTCCATCGCATGATAAAATACGATTGACAGCTCGGCGAGAAATGAACACGGTGAGCAAACAGCACATCGATGAGTGAATTATCCCATTTCGACGAACATGGCGCCAGCCGAATGGTCGACGTCAGTCCCAAGCCCGTCACCCGCCGCACTGCCCGTGCGAGCGCCCGCGTGACGATGGCCGCCGAGACAATCACGATGATCCGCGGCAGAGGGAAGCCCGCGGCATGGTAGCAGGCACGCTCCGCGTGCCGTCCGCCGGCGGTACCACAGGGCCTGAATCCGCTGCTAGCCACGGTAAACGGGGTGTGCCTGCTACAAAAGGCGACGTCCTCGAAGTCGCCCGCCTGGCCGGCATTATGGCCGCCAAGCGGACCCACGAGCTGATCCCCCTCTGCCATCCGCTGGCCATTGAAGCGGTGACGATCGACTTCGCGCTTCCCGACCCGTCGCCGGACCGAGAGGGACCGGCAATATTGGATATTGCCGCCACGGTCCACGTCGCTGCCAAGACGGGCGTCGAAATGGAGGCCCTCACCGCCGCCAGCGTCGCCGCCCTCACCGTCTACGACATGTGCAAATCCGTCGACCGCGGCATGACAATCGGTCCCGTCCAACTCGAAGAAAAATCCGGCGGCCGAAGCGGCCACTGGCTAAGAGAGACGACCAACAATCCACCTCCCTCCTAGCGAGGCGCCAGGGGGAGGGTTCTTCCTCTGAACGATGCGATCGAACGCCGCCGCGGCGCAGCAAATGAGCGGCGGCAAACGAATCAACCCCCCGGCGCGAAATCCGCAAGCGGTTCCCCCGCATCCACCGCCGCTTCCGCCGCAGCCGCCAAACTCAGCGCTTCGGCCGACATCGGCGCCACGTCGGCCACGCGCACCCGCCCGGCCAACCACAACGTCGTTAGCGAAAGCAGGCCCGCGATCCAGCCGACGGCGCCAAAGTGCTCGATACGTCCTCCGGCCGTCTGTGTCACGATCAGGCCGCCCAGCGAGGCCCCCAGCCCGCTGGCCACGTGTTGCACCGAGGCGTTGGCACTCAGAAAACCGCCGCGCAGCCGCGGCTCGACGCTGCTCGTGACCATGGCCATTGCCGGTATCATCCGCCCCACGTTGCACACCATCAACCCGCCAAAGATGGCCACCGCCACTGACACCGGCACGGCCGGCAAATGCGTGATCACCAGTAGCAACACGACCGACGCCGGTAGAACTATCCGATAGACGCGAAGCTTGCCGTACTGATCGGCCAATCGGCCCACAACCGGCGCGGCAAACAATGTCAACGCTCCGCCCGCGATATACACCAGCGGCAGTTGCCGCTCGGTCATCCCGACGTTGCTCACGAGGTATGGGCTCAAATAGGGAAACACACTAAAGCTGCCGATCATCAGCACGATGATGAGCGCAAAGGCGTTCAAATGCGTTGTGTGCGCGAACACGTCGCGCATCGACCTCAGCGGGTGGCTGTGCGCTCGTCCCAGGTGCCCGTCCAGCCGCGGCAGCGCTGCGGCGCCAGGCACAACACGGGCGAGCCGCCAATCGCCAGCGCGACAAACGGCACATGCCAGCCGTACTCCGTCCCCAAATACAAGCCGAACGGCACCCCCGCCACCGATGCCAGCGCAAAGCCCGTCATCAGCGAGCCGGTCGCACGCCCGCGCCGCTCCTCTGGAAACACGTCGCCAATGATCGCCAGTGAGACGCCGCCGAGGATGCCGCCAAACGCGCCGGTCACCACCCGGGCCGCCGCCAACCAGTGATACGTCGGCGCAAACGCCAAGCACAACGTTCCCAACAGAAAACCGGCGTACAACACCAGGAACGTCGTCCGCCGTGAAAATCGATCCACAATCGCCGACGCAACGAGCCCCGCCACGCCGGCCGCGAACGTATATGACGACACCACCAAGCCAAATTGCGCCGGCGTAATCGCCAGCGTCCGCATCAACTGCGGCCCCAGCGGCATCACAATCATGAAGTCGACGATCGTCGTGAATTGCACAGCCGCCAAAATGAACACGATCAGCCGTTCGCGGCGACGAACGTGTGCAAAATCTTCCTCCAACGTTGCTTCACTCATGGCTACCGCTCTGCCGTGCCGTTTTGCCGCGGAGATTGCAGAAGCCGGGGCCAAAGCCCTCGGACTTCAGAACGAACAATGATTGGCAAAATGACATACCTGGGCAAGGCCTGGTTCACGGGAAGCCGACTTTAGAATTGCCCGACCTTCTGCCGCCGAACTAATCGCAGCCCGCACGGCCGCAACCACAACAGCGATGCCAGCACGAGAACCGTCGGACTCGCCATGGCAAATACGCCCCCTAGGAAAGTTTGCACGCCCAGAGACTCCTGCCGACTGGCGACGGAAAAAGCAATTCCCAGCAAGACCGAAGTCACAATTACCAACAGGCAATTTCGCCACACCAGGCCTGGGCCGAGCGCCGCAAAGGCGGCGCACGCCGTGTTGGCAATCAGCGTAAAGCCGACGAGCGCATACGCGGAAATCATATTTGGCTCGATGCCCGTTTCCAAAGTTCCCTTGCCGCGAGCACTGCGCATCAAACTCAATACGAGAGCCACGACCGACATCAACACTAGCAAATGAAACACCGAGAACTGCATCCACGACTTCGCCGACGCCGGACCGTCGACGACCGCCGTCTGCAGTTGAAACCATCGGCACGTAATGACAAACACACCGCTGAGGACGAGCCCCAAGGTGATGTACTGAATCAGGTTTTCAGAATACATGCTGCTCAAATCAAAGTCGACGGTCGTCGTTTGGCTGCGAATAAACAGCCACATTTGCACCGTTGGCCAGATCGCGAGGTAGGCCAGGCCGCTGAGCAAGCCAAGTAATCGTGTCGCAGGCCGATGGCTGCCTATTCCCGCCCAGAGCGTCAATATCATCTCCGCACTGATGATGGGAACGCTTCCGATCCAAAGCAGCGGCAACAGGGAGACGCTAAGCGGCAATAGCGAGACCGCCACTGGCAATGCCGCCGCAACCGCGTAGAACGCGATGAGGCCAACGCTGCGGCGTGTGAGACAGGTCATGATTGGACCGCTTTCGCGCCGAGTGTGGCGATTTCATCGGCCAGGGCGCTGGCGTTTGGCTCGCCCGCAATATCCACGAACCGGCACTCGCTCAAACTGCGGAACCACGTGCCCTGCCGCTTGGCGAACCGCCGCGAGCGGGCCTTGATTCGCTCAATCATCTTCTCGCGGTCAAACTTGCCGGCGAGATACTCCAGCACCTCGCGATAGCCGACGGCCTGCCGGGCCGTGCGGCCGAGTCTCCGAAAACCCTCTCCCTCCGGGAGAGGGCAGAGTGAGGGGGCCCTGCTACTTGGCGACTCTCCCTCACCCCGGCCCTCTCCCAGAGGAAGGGGGAGCAATTCACGCAAGCCCTGCACCTCCTCGACCAGTCCCGCCGCAATCATCGCCTCCACCCGCGCTTCAATCCGCGCATGTTGCTCCTCCCGCGTTCGCCTCAGCACGAATACGCGGCACTGGTCCGCCGGCCGGCCCTCTTCAAATTGCGTCTGCTGATGGCTGAGCGGCTGGCCCGTCGCGCGATACACTTCCAGCGCTCGCACCAGCCGCCGCGTATCGTGCGGATGAATGTTCGCCGCCGCCACGGGGTCGAGTTGCACCAGCCGCTCATGCAGCGCTGCCTCGCCCACCGTCTTCAATTCTTCTTCAATCGCCTCGCGCAGCTCCCAATTCGCCGGCGGACCTTCAAACAGCCCACGCAACAAACTCTTCAAGTAAAGCGGCGTCCCGCCGACAAACAACACTTCCTTTCCGCGCCGCCGCAAATCGGCAACTACCTTGGCCGCCGCCTCCACATATTGTGCAACACTGAACTCGTCTGCCGGATCCACGATATCCAGCAAGTGATGCGGCACCGCCGCCCGCTCGATCGCCGTCGGCTTCGCCGTGCCGATGTCCATCCCGCGGTAGATGGCCATCGAATCCAGCGATACGATCTCCGCCCCCAGACGCTGCGCAAGCGCCTGCCCCACGCCCGTCTTCCCCACGGCCGTCGCACCCGTCAAAAACCAGCAATCAACAAACAATCGTTCCATGACCAAATGATTATCTCGCGGCAACTCCGCGGCCGCTCGAACCATCGCTTGCGGCTTCGCGCAGGCGCATCTAAACTGGGGGTTTCAACACATTTCGTCGCATGCATCCATTGTCATCGGCCCCCAGCCGATTGGGAAGGCAGCCGCTCACGTGCCCACGCTCAAACGATCCGCGAATCTCCCCCCCTCCCGTCCCCTCGACAAGCTTGAGCGCACCATCGCCGCCCGCGCCGCCAACCCCCTCGAAAAATCATATACCAGCAAGTTGCTGGCCGGCGGCGTGCCGAAAATCGGCGCCAAAGTCACCGAAGAGGCGGCCGAAACCGTCGCAGCCGCGGCAGAGCCCGATGCCGCCGGGCGCGATCACTTTATCCGCGAAGTGGCGGACCTCCTCTACCACCTGCTTGTCCTTATGCAGTTCAAAAACTGCACGCTGGCTGACGTCGAAACCGAACTCGCCCGCCGATTTGGTGTCTCTGGAATCGAAGAAAAAGCCTCGCGGCCAGCCACGGCCGAATCGTCCAACTCGAAGCCACGCGTCAAAGCTCCCAAGAAAAAACCAACCGCGGCAAATGCAGGTAGAAAGAAATCGACACCGAGAACTCGCAAATAGTTTGTTCACTCCGACCAGCCGTGTCCGCCGCGGCGGGTAAACTGTGCATCGCGGCGATTTCCCTCACCCCCCTCATCCCTCACCCCCCCTCCTCCACACCACTCACCATGCCCAACCTCCGCATCGGCATCCCCAGCAAAGGCCGCCTGGCCGAGTCGGCCGCAGCGCTGCTGACCGAAGCCGGCCTGGCCTTTCGCCGACAGGAGCGGAGCCTCTTCGCCCGTGTCCGCGACATGCCGATCGACGTCACGTTTCTCCGCACCGATGACGTCCCCGTCCTCTGTGCCGAAGGCGCGATCGACCTGGGCATCACCGGCGGCGACCTGGTCGAAGAAGCGGGCGTCGACTTGAAAGTTCGCCTGCCCCTGGGGATCGGCAACTGCCGCCTGGCGATCTGCGTCCCCGACGACAGCAACCTCCGCAAGCCGGCCGACCTGGCCGGCAAACGCATCGCTACCAGCTTCCCGAACATCACCCGCGCCTACCTCGCCAAGCACAA
Source organism: uncultured Planctomycetota bacterium (assembly GCA_963738665.1). Classification (GTDB taxonomy): domain Bacteria; phylum Planctomycetota; class Planctomycetia; order Pirellulales; family Lacipirellulaceae; genus JABDGM01. Next base: position 36,301 of record CAVTXL010000023.1, on the reverse strand, counting down.
TGTCACCGGCCACGTCGTCGAGCTCACCGGCAGCGTCGAAGTGATGATCGCGCTGGACGTCGCCGACGCGATTGTCGACCTCGTCGAAACGGGCAGCACGCTGGCCGCCAATCGCCTTACGATCCTCGACGAGCTCGGCCGCTACGAATCGCTGCTCGTGCAGAACCCGTCCACAGCGCACGCCGCGCTCTGCGACCGCGTCACCCGCCGGCTGGAAGGCGTCGTCATCGCCCGCAGCTACTCGCTGCTCGAATACAACGTGCCCGCGGCCAAGCTGGCCGAGGCCGAACGCATCACGCCCGGCTTCGAATCGCCGACCGTCAGCAAGCTCGAAGAGGCCGGCTGGTTCAGTGTCCGCTCGATGGTCAAACGCGACGACGTGATCGAGATTATGGAACGCCTCGAATCGCTCGGCGCACTCGGCGATCCTCGAAACCAAAATCACCAACTGCCGTTTATAGCGATTCATTCCGAGCCCGCGCAGCACCTCGTTCCCACGCTCTGCGTGGGCACGCGAATCTGGGCGCTCTGCGGCCCGTCAACCACGCAGCCTGGACTCGCTTACTCTCGCCAACGCCGCCTGCCTGGCTGGAAGCATAATCCAACGCACAGCCAAAATGCCGCCGCCAGCCGCACGCGCACCGCTTCCGCAGCCGTATCCCACTGAAAATTCTTGCAATGACCAGCGGACAGGCACTAGAATCAGACTCGGTTTGCCCCTGGTCCAAATCGTGGCGTCTGTGACTTGTGCGTTCGCGGCTACTTCTTGTGCGTGCATGCAATTCTGATTCAAGAATGGGGTGGACCAATGGGCGCGATGTTCAAGGTTGTTTGCCTGCGCCCGCCGCGCCCTGGCTGTTGGTCATTTACTTAGCGGCATTTGCAACCTCATCGGAGGCCAACGACATCCGCTGGCGCAACTCGTCCGGCGGCACGCTCAGTTCCCCCGCGAATTGGACCGGCGGCGTGGTGCCCGGCGGCAGCGACTACGCCCACTTTGGGCTCTCGAGCGGCATGTTCGGGTTGCCCAATTACACGGTCAGCTTCACGGCGAACGCCACCAACCTGGGCCTCGTCGTGGAAGATGATAGCGTCACCTTCGACCTGAACAGCCACGTCTATACGACGACCCAATTCGACGCCGTGTCGGTCGGCACCGTGCCCCACAGCATCTTTAACGCCGGTTTCGGGGCACTGACGATTACCGATGGCATCGTCAGCGTCCCCTTCCAATCGGAATTCGCCGTCGGCGCGGTCGCGAATGGCACCGGCGCGCTGACGGTCTCGACCGGCGGGCTCATCATCGGCGACCCGTCGCTCGAAATCGGCCAGCTCGGCACTGGCACGCTCACGATTCAAAACAACGGCGATATTCTCACCGACCGCACACATATCGGTTTCAATGCGGGTGTGACCGGCACGGCGACCATCACCGGCGCCGGCTCGTCGCTAACGGCCGTCGAGGTATTTGTCGGCAGCTCGGGCACCGGCACGATGAACATCAGCTCTTCCGGCCGCGTTGACGTTGGCACGGACGCATGGGTTGGCAACCTCGCCGGCAGCACTGGGACCGCAAACGTCGACGGCGCCGGTTCGCTGTGGAGCGTATCGGGCAATTTGACGGTCGGCAACGAAGCCGCAGGCGCGCTCAATATCACGGCCGGTGGCCACGTCTCCACAGGAGACGTGACGCTTGGCAATCTCCCGAATATTCCTGGGACTGCGAACGTCGGCGGAACGAATTCAAAGCTGAGCGCGTCGGGGGTGTTGGCTGTTAGTAAAGGTGGTTCGGGCACCATGACAATCACCGGCGGTGGCCAGGTGACTAGCTTTCAAGGGGAGATTGCTTTTTTTACGCCGTTGGGCGGCCACGGCGCTGTGACTGTCGATGGGCCGAATTCGAAGTGGACCCTGACGGGTCCGATGTTGATCGGCGGCGATGGGACCAATGCGGCCGTGGGAGAACTGACGATTTCAGCTGGCGGCGTGGTGCAAAATGCACGCGGCGAGCTGGACACTGGCAGCGTCACTGTGGAAGGTTCGGGTTCGCAGTGGCTTAATTCCGATTCGCTCACCATCGGCTACAAAGGCGTTGGGACGCTCTCGGTCAACGGAGGACTTGTAAGTTCCCACGTCATCACGATTGCGGACGGCAGTTCGTTGGCCGCGGGCACCATGGGCGTCAACGGCGGTGGCCAGGTGACTAGCTTTCAAGGCGAGATAGCTTTTGGAACACCGACGGGCAGCCACGGGGCTGTGACTGTGGATGGGCCGAATTCGAAGTGGACCAATACGGGCGCCTTGTTTATCGGCGGCGATGGGACCAATGCGGCCGTGGGAGAACTGACGATTTCAGCTGGCGGCGTGGTGCAAAATGCACGCGGCGAGCTGGACACTGGCAGCGTCACTGTGGAAGGTTCGGGTTCGCAGTGGCTTAATTCCGATTCGCTCACCATCGGCTACAAAGGCGTTGGGACGCTCTCGGTCAACGGAGGACTTGTAAGTTCCCACGTCATCACGATTGCGGACGGCAGTTCGTTGGCCGCGGGCACCATGAGCGTCAACGGCGGTGGCCAGGTGACTAGCTTTCAAGGCGAGATAGCTTTTGGAACACCGACGGGCAGCCACGGGGCTGTGACTGTGGATGGGCCGAATTCGAAGTGGACCAATACGGGCGCCTTGTTTATCGGTGGCGATGGACCCGGTGCGGCTGTGGGCGAACTCACAATCTCCGCCGGCGGCGTGGTGCAAAATACCCGCGGCGAGCTGGACACCGGCAACGTCACCGTGAAAGGATCGGGCTCCCAATGGGTCAATACGGGTTCGCTCACCATCGGCTACAAGGGCCTGGGGACGCTGAACGTTAACAACGGCGGAGCCGTCAGCTCCGAGAGCGTCCTGACGGTTGGTGATGGCAGTTCATTGGCTTCGGGAACCGTGAACGTCGGCGGCGGCGGACAAGTCGTTTCCGACAGTCTGACCGTGGGCGAGATAGGTGGCGGCCAAGTCAACGTCGCAGCCGGCGGTTCGCTCGAGAGCGGGGGTGCTTTGCTCGGCGACCAGAGCAACGGCACGGGCAATGTCGCCGTCTCTGGCACGGGCGCTCATTGGACCGATTCCGGCACCGTAAGAGTCGGCAATTCGGGCAATGCGACGATAAATATCACGGACGGCGGCCTAGTTGAGAATTCCGTGACAAAAATCGGCGCTGACACCTCGGGGCACGGCACCCTGATCGTCGACGGCCCCAATTCTCGCTTTAGCAATAGCCAGCTCGTGCTCGTGGGCAGCGTCGGCATTGGCATCCTGCAGGTTTCCAACGGCGGGCTGGTGACCGGTGCTAGTGGCAACATCGGAGATAGCGCGGGTTCACAAGGCGTCGCCACCGTTACCGGCGCCAACTCGCGCTGGACGAGTACGGGAATTCTTGCCATCGGCCAGGCTGGCGCCGGCGGGCTCGACATTGGCGGTGGCGCTTTGGTGCAAAGTGGTGCAACGATTATTGCGGTCAATTCAGGCAGCTCCGGAAGCGTTCTCGTCGACAGCAATTCGCAATTGATCGCCACCGGCTCGCTGATCGTCGGCGTGTCGGGTACCGGCAACCTGAATATTATGGCTGGCGCTCACGTTTCAAGTCCCACGTCATCCATTGGTCTGCTGGCCGGCTCGAATGGCACGGCGACGGTAGCCGGCGCCGGATCGAGTTGGACAATCTCGGGCGGGCTTTCGATCGGCGGCGACGCGGCCAATGGCGGAACCGGCACGCTCCGCATTCAGCCCCAAGGAACCGTCAGCGTCGCGAGCATCACCAGAATCTTTTCGGCCAGTCAACTGCAGCTCGCCGGCGGCACCTTGAGCACAGCCGAAGTTACGCTCAACGGCGGCACATTCAATTGGACGTCCGGCACGCTCCACGTCGGGTCGTATCACGGCATCCTCACCACACCCAACGACGGCACGCTCGCCCCCGGCAACTCCGTCGGCACGACCAACATCGACGGCAACTACTTCCAACAGAGCCGCGGCACGCTGGAAATCGAAATCGGCGGCCCCACCTCCGCCGACCTGGTCGACATCACGGGCGTCGCCACGCTCAGCGGCGATCTCGACTTGAAACTATTGGGCATGCCTGCGCCCAGCCAGTCGACCAATTATGTCGTGTTCGATTCCCGCGGCATTAACGGCGCGTTCATCAACGTCGCCAACGGCCAGCGCCTCACCACGGCCGACGGCCTCGGCTCGTTCGTCGTCCATTACGGCAGCGCCAGCACGTTCGACCCCACGCAAATCGTGCTCACCAGCTTCTCCGCCAACCTCCCCGGCGACTACAACGGCGACGGCACCGTGAACGCCGCCGACTACACCGTCTGGCGCAATCACTCGCGCCAGGCCTTCGCGCTGCCGAACGAGAAGCCCGGCGCGGCCACGCCCGGCTTCGTCGACGCCGAAGATTACGCCTTCTGGAAATCTCACTTTGGCAGCTCGCTCTTCGCCAGCGGCGCGACTTTAAATCACTCCCACGGCGGCAATGTGCCGGAGCCGGCGGCGCTGTCGCTCGTCGCCGTGGCACTTGCCGCGCGTAGATTTTCGGAGGCGCAAAGTATGAAGAAATCACATTACTTCATCGCACTCCTGGCCGCCGCTGCGTCGTCGCCGGCCGTGGCTCAGCCGCTCGACCCGTTCGACTTTTCGTCGCTGGGAACACTCGATCTCATCAGTGGCGCTTATACGTTCAACACCGATACCCTGACGATCGTCAACAACGCCGCGCCCGGCACACCACTGTTCACGGGTGTGGTTGACAACCAGGGCGGCACAGCCGACTACTTCAACGGCACTTGGGTTCCCGGCACGAATGGAATCCCGGAGATCGCCGTCTTTGCGTTTGACAGCGTCAACTTGGGCGCTGGCGCCACGCTGAGCGTGTCCGGCAATCGAGCGCTGCGCTTTTATCGCGGAGCGATTTGATCGTGGCCACCAATCTGCGGCTGGATTCGCTCGTGGGCGGCGGGTTCACCACTGTGCCAGGTCCCGGTGGGTTTCGTGGCGGGACGGGGGCGCCTCCAGTGCCTGGGCAAGGCCCGGGCGGCGGGCCAGGTTCCAGCGCCTACGTGTTTGGTGGCACGGGCGGCTTTGGCGGCGGTGGTGCGCCGGCGCTCGATATGAACGGCCAGTCGCTTGGCGCACCGGGCGCCACCTACGGCGACCTGCGCGGGGCCTTGCAAGGCGGCAGCGGCGGTGCGGGGGGTAGGAATTTGTCGGTCGGAGGGGCAACCCAATCCGGCGGCAGCGGCGGAGGCGCTCTAGAACTCTCCGCGGCCAAGACGCTGCGGATCGATGCGACCGTCAGCGCCAACGGGCTGTTTACATCAGCTTTCATCTATGGTCCGGTCCCGGGCGCCGGAAGCGGCGGTGGCATCCGCCTGAGTGGCGAGGATGTTGTGATCAACGGCGCGGTCTCGGCCAATGGCGACAGCGTTGTCAGCAGCAACGGTACTCTCCATCACCAATCCGCTTCGAGTGGCGGCCGCGTGCTTGTCGCGCGGCGGGCGACCGACTACTACAGCGGTTCAACCCTCCCGCTCATTGGCGGAATCACCGTCGCCCCGGGTCAACATACCACGCCGTCGGACACATTTCATCCCGGCCAGCACGGCCAGATCACCTACGAATACGAGCGCATCGTGGTCACGCCCGCTACGCCGATCGAGTTTGCTGCGTCGATCGTGGTTCAAACGAACAGTGAAACGCAGCCTGGACTGGAGGTTTTCTATTCCGACGTGGCTGTGCTCAACCTCGGCGAAGCCAGCGTGCCGGCCGGCGGTTGGACGAACAGCCACCAGATCGAACTGCGCGGACCGCTGGCGCGGATCCTTGGCGTCGACCCGCTCGTGAATCAGAACGAGCTGCGCGGCACCGGACGCGTCGAAGTAGAGTTCACCAACGACTCGGGCGGCCAGATTAATGCCGTCAATGATGAACTCACCTTCACCAAGACCGTAGCAAACAACGCCGGCGGCCAGATCAACGCCATCAACAGCACGCTCGATTTCCAGGACGGGCTCATCAATAACGGCCAGCTAAACCTGATCAACAGCACCGTCGACGGCGCGGTCATGAACGGCAGCGACGTTGCGCTCGCTGGAATCAACACTTTCACCGGCGCGGTAAGCGGACCGGGCAACTTTACCGGCGGCGGCGAAGTTTTCTTGGGAGGCTCGTATTCGCCCGGCGCGAGCACGGCCGAGGTCTCCTTTGACGGGAACGTTGTACTGGCCGACACGAACACTCTGTTCATCGAGATCGGCGGCACGACCCTCGGCGACGACTACGACGGTCTCACGATCGCCGGCGCGGCCGAGCTGGACGGCCTGCTCAGCGTCTCCCTGGATGGTTTCACGCCAAGCATCGGCCAGCAATTCACCGTCCTGACGGCCAGCAGCATTACGGATCACGGCCTCATGCTCGGCGGCCCCGCGGCCAACTCGTTTAGCATGATGATTAGCGGTACGAGCGTGATCCTGCAAGCGATTGGCCTGGCCGGCGACTACAACGGCGACGGCACCGTAAACGCCGCCGATTACACCGTGTGGCGAAACCACTCCGGCCAGGCGTTCTCGCTGCCCAACGAAAAGCCGGGACCCACAACACCCGGATTCGTCGACGCCGAGGATTACGCCTTCTGGAAATCTCAATTTGGCAGCTCGCTCTTCGCCAGCGGCGCAAATTCGGATTCTTCCCTCGGCGCGCCCATCCCCGAGCCGCCCGCCCTATTCTTGCTGCCAGAGTTCGCCACTCTGGCGATATTGTACGCCCAACGGCGGCGGCGGCCCTCAACGCGATTCTCGCCGGTCGCTTGATCCCAGCGGCGCTCTGCGCTGCCATTCGACTTAACAGGCCGTTGTGCGTAAAATCAGGCTTGTAGCAATTGTTGCCCGTTTCTCCCGGCGTCTCTCAAAGACTGTCTGGGAAACCCTCTCACCGTGGGAGAGGGCAGGGTGAGGTACGGCGCGTTGCAGGTAAACCCCTCACTCCGACCCTCTCTCAAGGGGAGAGGGGGATTTATCGGATAGTCTCTCCGCCACCCCACCATGCCCAATCCCACCCCCTCCAGCCGCCGACAGTTCGACCACTACCGGGCCGAGTATCTCAGCCACACCGCCCACCCCCTCGCCCCTGGCCATCACCGCCGCGACCGCTCCGCCCTGGCTCTCGTTCGCAGCTTCCTCGGTCTCTTGCGCGGCCAGCGGGCAGCCCTGATGTTTTCCCTGGCAAGTCTCACGGTGGGCACCGTGCTGGCTCTCATTCCGCCCGCCTCGACCAAGCTCGTTGTCGACAACGTCTTCAGCCACAAGCCGCTGCCGCCGCAAACCCCGGCTTGGGTCCCCCGCGAACCCTGGCCGCTGCTCGTGGCGATTGCCATCGGCGTGCTCGCCATCTCGCTCGCCAAGCTTGTCGTTCAGGTTTGGGGTCGGTGGCATGCCACGCGGATCACGAAGAGGCTGCAGCTCTCCGTTCGCAAACAAGTTTTCGCTCACGTCATGCGCCTGCCGCTCCACCGCATTCAAGAACTCAAGTCAGGCGGCGCGGCCAGCATCCTTCGTCAGGACGCCACCAGCGTCGGTGACCTCGTCTTCGGCATGCTTTACAATCCCTGGCGGGCCCTCATCCAACTCGTCGGCACGCTTGGTATTCTCGCGTTGGTCGATTGGCGGCTCTTGGTCGGCGCACTGGCCGTCATCCCGCTTGTCTTCGCCACCCACCGCACCTGGATCGCCCGCATTCGACCCCAGCACCGCCGCATCCGGGCTGAACGCGAAAAGGTGGACTCGCTCGCCACCGAGGCCTTCGGCGGCATGCGCGTTGTCCGGGCCTTCGGCCGCCAGCGCTCAGAAACCAACCGCATCATGCGCGGCAACCACCTGATGGGCCGCCAGGAGCTGCACGCCTGGTGGTGGATGCGCGGCATCGAAATCGTCTGGGAAGTGCTGATGCCGTTGGCCAGCGCCGCCCTCTTGGCCTATGGCGGTTGGCGGGTGCTCCGCGGCGAGCTCGGCCTGGGCGACCTGATGATGTTTCTCGCCTATCTCTTGATGCTGCTTGGCCCCCTCTCCGTGCTCGCCCAGAGCGCCGCCGAGTTCCAAAACGGCCTTTCTGGCCTCGACCGCATCCTCGATCTCTTGGAAGAGCCGCGCGAAATGGAATCGGCCACCGCCGTCCGCGTACACCGCAAAGAAGTCGCCGGCCGCATTACTTTCGACGACGTCTCCTTCAGCTACCCCGGCGCCAGCTCCTTCGCCCTGCAAGAAATCGACCTCGACGTCGACCCGGGCGAAACGATCGCCCTCGTCGGCCCCAGCGGCAGCGGCAAGACGACCCTCTGCAACCTCGTCGCCCGCTTCTACGATCCCACCAGCGGCCGCATCCTGCTCGACGGCCGCGACCTGCGCGACCTCGACGTCGACAGCTACCGCAGCCTGATCGGCATCGTCGAACAAGACGTGTTTCTCTTCGACGGCACGATCGCCGCGAACATCGCCTACGGCAATCGCCACGCGACGACCGACGACATTCGCACGGCCGCCCGCATCGCCAACGCCGACGAATTCATCGAAGCCCTGCCGCAAGGCCTACGACACGCTGATCGGCGAACGCGGCGTCAAGCTCTCCGGCGGCCAGCGGCAGCGGCTTGCCATCGCCCGCGCCGTCCTCGCCGACCCCAAAATCCTGATCCTCGACGAAGCCACCAGCAACCTCGACACCGAGAGCGAACGCACCATCCAGGCCAGCCTCGTCACCTTGCATGCAGGCCCGCACCTGCTTCGTCATCGCCCACCGCCTCAGCACCATCGCCCACGCCGACCGCATCGTCGTCCTCGAAAACGGCCGCATCACCGAACTCGGCACCCACGAAACGCTGATGGCCACCGACACCCGCTACCGCGACATGGTGCTCTTGCAGACGCAGCCGGTGGTGGTGTGAAGGATTTCTTCCCCGAAGCCAGCGTCGTGGGTCACGTGTTTTCGATTTTCTGGCGTCTTTCAAATAGTGGCCCGTTAAAGACAAATCCCTTCTTACCGTCTCGCTCGCCGAGGCCGATTTCCATATTGTTCATTGCCGCGAGACAGTTTCGATTAATGACAACCGGTAATCCGGTCAGGGTCAGTTGGACGTCGTCATCGTTCGCGCTTGGCGCAAAGCCCATACAAGCTCGGTAGCCTTTCGCGTCGTCGCCATCGATTCCGAGACGAAGGCACCAAGTACACTCGGACAATAATCGTTCTGCAATTTCGCGAACACAGCCGGCGGCTTCATGGGTAATTCTTGGTGGACAATGCTTGGGAAATGAATGCTCTGCGCAGGACATCAACCATCGAGAGACCGCTAAATGTAGCGCAAACACTCCCAACAAAACGAAGAAAACTTCGGCGCGTTGGTTGAGAGTCGTGAAGCATTCCAGAATTCGCAAGTGATACGTAGAACGCGAGCTATGGGCGCACTAGTACAAGAACCTCGATTACAGTGTAACAATCCGAGCTAATGGATACCAAGTTGGCTACAAAATCGCCAGCGGATTCCGCCGCTCTTCCAGCGTACCCCGCGTCACGCCTACGCGGTTCGCCGCACTGAGAAGCTGCCAAACCTGCCTGCCTGTGACGCGCCCGGCCAGCAAATCGCGATACAGCGCAACCAGCCGCTTCGCGTCTTCGCATTTCTCTTCCAAGAGCTCCATCCGAAAATCCCGCAATCCTTTTTCCAAAAGCAGTGGCACCACTTCCGCCGCGCTCTGCGGCACCGCGTTGAACAGCGTGTTGCGGCAACCGACGTCCGCGGTCAGCGTGTGCTCCATCCCCACCCGGTCGCGGAGTTTCACCGCGTGCACGTCGCAAGGCCGGCCGCAGTTGTGCTTGTTCGTCCCCGGCGAGAGCACCGCGCAGAACACGCAGTGCTCCATGTGGAACATCGGCATGTGCTGGTGAATGACCACCTCCAGCCACGCCGGCGGCACCGAATCGACCAGGTCCAAGAGTTGATCGCGGTTCAAATCGTACGACACGGTCACCCGCCGCGCTCCGAGCGAACGCAGATACTCGACCGTCCACGGGTTGGCCGCATTCAGCGAAAAATCGCACATGAACGGAATCGACCGCTCGGCACAAAACGCCGCCCCAGCCAGGTTGCGCACGAGAAGGCCGCTTGCGCCGTGCTTCGCCAAGGCGAGAAAAATGCCCAACTCGTCCGGCTTCTGAATCCGCGGCGTGGCCAAGAGAATCTCGGCTCCTGCCTCACTCGCCACGGCCGTCGCCTCGCGATACTCGCGGATGTCGGCGAAATCGACCATCACGCTGCCAGCGCCGCACTCCACAACGGCCCGCAACTGCTCGAGTGACCGGCACAGAACGCGAAGCTCTGCGGGGTGATCGCGTGACGCGGTCTCAGATCCCTCTCCTCCGGGAGAGCGGGGAGAGTCGCCGCGAGCCAGCGGCTTGCCGGCGTGCGATGCGTGGGACGCTGCGGTCGCGATATGAATCGATGTACCCAACCGCGCCACCAACTCGTGCCGCAGCTTGCCCAGCACGCTCAAGGGCGCCATCGGCCGCCCACCCATCCTGGCCCTCAAATCTCGCAGTGCATACACGGTCCCGCCCAGCCGCCCCAACTGCTCGCGCAGCACTTCTTCCGTCAGCGGATGCTTCACCGCCGCGGCCAGCGGCTCGGCCGATTCCACTTCGCAGCTTGCCCCATTCCCAGCCCGCGCCCCAATTCGCAGCCGTTCACCGACGCACGCGGTCACGTCTACGTCCAGCCACACCCGCCGCCGCGGCCGCCCTTTCGCATATGTCTTCCGCAGCCGGGCCGTGAGCTGTGGATCGTCCGTCTTCCAAATCGGCTGCCCGGCGTGCAGCTTCGCGAAATCAATTGCCCCCCGCCCAAACGCCAGCTCCACTCGTCCCCGGCTAAGCGTCTTCACCTCATACACCCGCCCTCCTTGCTCATCGCCCGCCTCGCGACCGCCGCCAAACACCACGCCATCCCCGGCCGCCACCGCCGTCTTGCCGTTCATCGCAACGACCACTCGCTCCCCGAGCACCGCCACCACTTCGCCCAACCGCACGCCCCGCTTCGCCGAGCTGAGACCCGGCACCAGCATCTTATGATCGCACCCGTTGAGCCAGCCCGGCGAAAAACCGCGCGAGAACGATAGCTCCATTTCCGTCACGTCGCGTTCGGTAAACGACAGCGGCCGCCCAGCCGCCGCATCGTCGATCGCCTGCCGGTAATGACGGGTGATGTTCGCCACGTACTCCGGCGTCTTCAACCGCCCTTCGATCTTGAAGCACACGACGCCCGCATCGATCAATTGCGGCACCAGCGCATATGCGGCCAGGTCCTGCGGGCTGAGCAGATACTGCACCTCGCCTAAGTCGACGTCCTGCCCGTCGCACACCAAATCGTACGGCAGCCGGCACGCCTGGGCACACTGCCCGCGATTCGCACTTCGCCCGCCCAGCGACTCACTCGTCAGGCACTGCCCCGAATAGGCAACGCACAGGGCCCCATGCACAAACGCCTCCAGCTCGACCGCGGTCTGCCCGTGAAACTTGCGAATCTCATCGATCGACAGCTCCCGCGCCAAAACCACCCGCCGCACGCCCAGCGACTCGACCACGCGAATGCACTCGGCGCTGGTCAACGTCATCTGCGTCGAGGCATGAATCACCAGTTCCGGGCTCACCGTCCGAATCAATCGCACCAGCCCCAGATCCTGCACGAGCACGGCATCGACGCCCGCCTCGGTCAGCCGCACCACCACCCGCTCGATCGCGGCCAGCTCGCTGGGAAAGACCAGCGTGTTGAGCGTCACATACCCTCGCACGCCCCGCTCATGCAGATAGTTCATCACGTCGGGCAGCTCGTCCAGATGCAAATTCGCCGCCCGCGCCCGCGCGTTGAACCCCGACTCCAGCCCGAAATAAACCGCGTCGGCCCCGTTCTCCACGGCCGCGGTCACACACACGCGGTCCCCGGCGGGCGAAAGCAACTCGGGCCGACGAACCGCCGGCGCGTCTGCTCGGTCATAGCATTCGTCGGTCTTTGGCGATGCCATTGTGCGAATCTTCAACGGGAGGTCGAGCGACAAAGGCATCGTTCATTCGACCACGAACCTCCGAGCATCGCTATCCCCGGCCACAAACGCCGCAACACTGGGCAGAATCCGGCTACGCGCGTCACTCAATCACCGTCACCGACCGCACACAACCACCACAACATCCGGCCACATCCGACACTTCCGCCCCAGCACGCCAGGCGGTACAATCGTTTCTCTCACCGCTCCCTTAGCTCAACTGGCAGAGCAACTGACTCTTAATCAGTAGGTTGTTGGTTCGAGTCCAACAGGGAGCACTAAGTCGTGTTAGCCACACGCTTTGCGATTGTCACTTCTCGCGACATTCGCGGACCGATCCGCTGACGCAAAATAGTGCTATTGCGGTTGGACCCTGGCAATTGGGCGCAGGAATCTGACAGCACGGTCTTCTGCTATAATCGGACAGTATTGGCGTTACCTCGTTGCGCCAATCTCTATGTCTAACGTTTCTCACATCTTGTCACGCATCGATTCTGGCGACCCGACGGCCGCCGAGCAGTTGTTGCCGCTCTTGTACGACGAACTGCGGAAGCTGGCCGCAGCGAAGCTGTCGCAAGAAAAGCCTGGCCAAACGCTGGCCTCGACCGCCTTGGTGCACGAAGCCTACTTGCGGCTCGTTGGCGGTCAGATGAGCCTTTGCTGGAACAGCCGCGGCCATTTCTTCGCCGCGGCGGCCGAAGCCATGCGGCGGATTCTTATCGAGAACGCACGCCGCAAAAGGAGGCTCAAGCACGGCGGCAACCGGGGGCGGATCGAGTTGGATGAGGCCTGCCCGGTTTCCGACGCGCCGTCCGACGACGTGCTGGCCGTCGATGAAGCGCTGCAACGTCTGGCCGTCGAGTCGCCAATCAAGGCGGACCTGGTCAAACTCCGCTATTTTGCCGGCTTGACGCATGAGGAGGCTGCGGCCGCCCTGAACATTTCCGTTGCTACGGCCAAACGCTATTGGGCCTATTCTCGGGCCTGGCTGTACCACGCTCTGACTCAACCCGGCGAAAATCTGTGAGCCATTCAATGCGCCGATGACGCACTGAATCTTAAACAACCCGGTCGGCCTACGTTCCAAACGCGTAATGCCATGACAGAAAGCATCACCAACGTCGATGCGATCTTTGCCTCAGCGATCGAAATTTCGTCTTTGGAAGAGCGCACCGCGTTTGTCCGCCGCGCCTGCGGCGAACATGAAGATATGCGCTTTCGCATTGAAGAATTGTTAGCCGCCCATATCGCGGCGGGCGAATTCCTTGAGCGGCCGCCCGCTACGATTCTGTACCGTGGCAGCAGCGACATTCAAGCCGGCCCAGGCTCGGTCATCGGACCATACAAACTATTGCAGCAAATCGGCGAAGGCGGCATGGGCGTGGTATTCATGGCCGAACAGACCGAGCCGATTCGACGCACGGTGGCGCTCAAAATCATCAAGCAGGGCATGGACACGCGCCAGGTAATTGCCCGCTTCCAGGCCGAGCGGCAGGCGCTGGCGATGATGGATCACGCCAACATTGCGCGGGTGCTCGATGCGGGGACCACCGGTTCAGGCCGACCCTATTTTGTGATGGATCTCGTCAAGGGAATGCCAATTACTAAGTACTGCGACGACCAGCACCTATCTGTGCGAAAACGCCTGGAGCTATTTGCCGACGTCTGTCGGGCCGTGCAGCACGCTCATCAAAAAGGGGTCATCCACCGCGACATCAAACCCTCGAACATCTTGGTCGCTGAATATGATAACCAAGCTGTGCCAAAAATCATTGATTTCGGCGTCGCCAAAGCCACTGCACAGCGACTCACCGAGCGGACCATGTTCACTGAATTCGGTCAAGTGATCGGCACGGTCGAGTACATGAGCCCCGAACAAGCCAAGTTCAATCAGCTCGACATTGACACCCGCAGCGACATCTACTCGTTGGGAGTGCTTTTGTACGAGTTGCTAACTGGTTCGACGCCACACGAGCGAAGTCGCCTACTCGAGGCGGCATTCGACGAAGTACTGCGAATTATTCGCGAGGAAGAACCGCCAAAGCCCAGCACGCGACTTGGCTCGAGCGTCAATTTGCCCTCATTGGCCACCAATCGAAATACGGAACCGGCCAAGCTTAGCGGTCAACTGCGTGGTGAACTCGATTGGATCGTGATGAAAGCGCTCGACAAAGAGCGCGGCCGTCGCTACGAGACGGCTACTGGATTGGCCAAAGACATCGAGCGCTTTCTCAACGATGAGGTAATATCAGCCGGCCCGGAAAGTACCCTGTACCGCTTTCGCAAGGCCGTTCGTCGTAATCGCCGAGTGTTTGCCGTCGCGGCGCTGGTTGCGGCCGCGGTCCTCGTGGGCTCCGGCGTAAGCATCTGGCAGGCAATTCGGGCGACGCGTTCGGAGCGAGAACAAGTCCGTTTGCGCGAAATCGCCGACAATCAGCGCGCGGCCTGGCCACTGCCGCAGTGGAGCGCGAGCGCCAAGCTGCCGATAGTGAGAGGCTGGCGAGAGAATCGGCGGATCGAGCCAAGATGCTTACTACGCTTCAACTCGCCGACAATTACACGTCGCGGGGCATCGAAGACGGCACGCCGCTCAACGCCCACGCAGCCCTTTGGTTTGCCAACGCCGCCGTTACGTCTCGCGACGATCCGAACCACGTCCAGGTTAACCTGATCCGCGTGAACAACTGGTTGCGCGCCGAATGGACGCCTGTCGCAGCTATCGAGCAGGACGATAACACCAGCGACCAGTTGGCATTCGACCCAGAGAATTCCCGATACTTGATGACTTTCAAACGCTTAGGGATCGACGATGCGCCGCCGCGGATTTGGGACCTGGCCACCGAGCAGCAACTTTCGCGACTGGCCGGATTCGGCCCGCTTGGCGATGCGGCCTGGGCGACTGATGGAAACGTTCTGCTAGGAACCCAGGCCGGACAGGTCGTACTGGCGTCGATGCCGGAGCTCAAGATTCTCAAGCAGTGGAATGCTGGTGACGCCCTCAATCGCGTTGCCGCCAGTCCGGACGGCCAATTCGTGGCAGCGGCCAGTGGAAACAAGGTGCTGGTGTGGAAAGTGTCCGGCCCCGAACGTCCAGCGACCGTCGAGCATGAGAAAACAATCGCCCACATTGCCTTTTCTCCCAGCGGTAAACAGCTAGTAACCGCAACTGAAAGCAATGGCATGGCATGTCTCTTTGCAGTTGAGTCGGACGAGGACAATCTACCTCAGCTGCGGCAGGTGCTCGGACCGGTGCCGCACGTGTACCGAGGGCCAAAGGGGGCGGCAACCGATTATTTTACCCGACCGCCCGTCATTTTGGATGGTGGTCGACAACTTGGCACGGTCCACCAATTGGGCGCATCGGGCACGTTGAAATGGTATGACACGGCATCCGCGGCGGAACTGGCCACGACCACGGTGCCGCTTGATAGTCTACGTGGTGTTGCGGTGTCTCCCGACGGCCGTCTTTTGGCCCTGGCAACGGGCAACAGCGTGAATTTCGACGCCAAAACAAGAGCGCCCAGCCGTATAACGGGCAATGTCCTCTCTCTGGCGTTTAGTCCCAAGGGCAATTTCTTTGCCTTCTCTTCTGGAATGGACGTAGAAGTTCGCTCGGTCCAACAGGGCAAAATAGGATCGCGAGCGTTCCCGATTGTGTCTAACGGCGGACAGGCCGCCTTCTCGAGCGACGGAAAGTACATGGCGGTTCAATATCGCGGCCTGACCCAGGTGCTGAGATTGCCGAGAGACACGCTCAATTCGCTTGTCCGTAAGGTGCCCTTCAATGGGCAATCCAGCTGGGCCGGATTCTCACCCGACGGAAAATATGTTGCCCCGATCGGCAAGACCACAGGCTTCTCGTCGATCCGCAGTATTCAGGTGCGCGAAGCTGCCAGCGGCACCGCTATTGGCGAGGCACTCCAGCTCAATGCCGATCTTGTAGCCGCCGATTTTTCGCCTGACTCTCAGTTGATGGCGGTTGTCACCGGGATTCACGGCGACCCGGCGCAACTGCGAATTTGGAACTGGCGCATGGGATCGCTGGTTTGTAAACCCGTTCAATTCGATTCCGAGCCGGTCTGGACCTGCTTTGCGCCCGACGGCAAGGCGGTTGCCGTGCACTGCATGAATGGCGAAGCGTTCCTGATCGACCCAACAAGTGGCAGCCAGCTCGCGCATTGGACATCGAAGCCCCGGCCGAACCAGGGCACGTATCCCTGGGCGTCAGGACGCGGCACAATTACGTTCAGCCATGACGGAAAAACCGTTCTTACCTGGGGTTCGGAGTTGGTCGAAGCGTGGGATCGCGCGACCGGTCGCCAGCGCTGGGCGGCCAAGCACGATCAAGAATGTTGGTCGCTGGCGGAATCTCCAGACGGTCGCATCATCGCCACCGGGAGCTACGACCGGTTCTTGCGTTTCTGGGACGCCGCTACCGGCACCGAAGCACGGCCGCCCATCGAACACCCAGATCAGGTATTGATGGTCTCCTTCAGTCCCGATGGACGACTCGTGGGCACCGCCTGTGGGGACTGGCAAACGCGCGTGTGGGAAAGTTCCACGGGCAAGCTTGTCTGTGCGATGTCGTCGAAAGATTATCTGACGGATGTGCGTTTTACGCCCGACAGCCGTTTCGCGGTTATTGCTAGCGCAGCTGGCCTGCAGGTGTGGGACGCGCGGCGGGCTATCCCGTTTCGCAAGTGTGCAGCACCGAAACACGCGCGATACCAAGTGTGGACATCGCTTCGGACGGGCGCTGGGCGGTGGTTGCGGGCAGCGTGACTCACTACTCCCTCGTCAATCTTGAAAAGCTCATCCAGCCTGCCAAAGGTTCACCGGAAGAAGTCCTCCTCTGGACGGAACTGCTTTCCAACTCTCGCGTCGAGGGGTCGACGATCGTCAACTTGACCGGCACCGAGTGGCTCCAACGCTGGCAAACGTACCGCCGGCGGCACCCTAAATTCCACCCTCTGGAAGACCTGGAAAGAACCGACGTAGCACCGTAAACACCAACACTAAACCAGGAATCGCGGCGAACGGGTCCCAGCACGCGGACGGCGGGGCGTGGGAATCATTTTGTTGGCCGCGGAATTGGTGGTTCTGCCTCTCGGCGGAGAACGGCGCGAATGGTTTCTACGCCAATCATCAGCCGGGGCAGTCGGCAACCTGGTTGAACGATACCGCCGACAACAACCGAAGATCAAACTTCAATATGCTCGAAGCGATCGACACCAGCCCGGAGAATAGCAGCGTCCCGGGCATGCGCGAGGTTTTACATAACAACCTGGCGTATGCGGGCACGGAGATTACCAATCTCGACGAAAACGGAGAAGCGGTGGCCAGCAATTGGTTCACGCTGCCGGTGACGGTCAATGCGGCCGATTTCCTGAGCCTTTCTGCCAGCCAAATGACCCTGCCCCGCAAGGCCGACGGCAGCCTGCCCGACATCACGTTCATGCATCTGGCTGCGAGGAGCGATTTAGGACCTATCCCAAAATACGTGAACGGGTGTTGTTTCCGTGCGTAGAAGGATGTGAGGAATGGCTTCTCATTGAATCGTTTCTTTGCTTGCACGGAGGTGTACATGCACTGCGATTGGCAGGGCAAGTTTGCTTGGATGCCCGAAAACCTTTGGCAGCAGCTTGAGCCCTTGCTGCCGAAGTATCCGCGACGCTCGAAAGTTGGGCGACCCCGCGCAAATCTGCGCCGTCGCCAGTGGTATTCTTTATCTGTTGCGCACCGGCTGCCAGTGGAAGGCACTCCCCCCACAATTTGGCAGCCCCAGTACCGTTCATCGCTATTTCCAAGAGTGGACACGCCTGGGTATTTGGCGGCGATTCTGGAAGCGGGCGCTGCGGAAGTACGATCAGAAACGCGGCATCGCTTGGCGATGGCAGTCGGTGGACGGCGCGACAACCAAGTCGCCGCTGGGCGGGGAAAAAAAGCGGGAAAAATCCCACCGATCGCGGTAAGCTGGGGGTCAAACGATCGGTATTGACTGACGCCCGCGGCGTTCCTCTGGGCGTCGCGATTGACGGTGCCAACGCTCACGACCAACGTCTGCTGCGAGACACGCTTCGATCCATACCCATTCAACGCCCCGGCCGACGGCGCGCGGGCAGCATCTGTGTCTCGACAAAGGGTACTTTGGAAAACGCTCGACCGCGACGGCGAAACGTTTCGGATACGTTCCTCACATCCGTTGTCGTGGTGAGGAACAGCGCCGCTGCCGCGCCGGACAAAAAGCCCGACGCTGGGTTGTCGAAGCCGCGCATTCCTGGACCAACCGAGCCCGCAGGCTCTTGATACGTTGGGAAAAGAAGGCGGCCAACTATCTTGGATTCGTTCATCTACAATTTGGCCTCATCGCCCTGCGGCGATCTGGAATTTTGGGATAGGTCCTTAGTCAATGTAGGCCGGAACGTCGGCCTGCCTTACTACGGAGTCGCACCGGACTTGGGAGTGTTTGAAGTTGTCCCCGAACCAGCCACACCGGCGCTGGTCTTAGCTGCTCTAACGCCGGTACTCGTCGGGCGGCGCCGCCGCTGGCGATAAGTCAGGGTTGCCCGCAGAACGCCTGTCTCGTCTATCACACAACCCTTTGCAAACGAAGATCCGAAACACGATTCCGTCACTGCCGCCGATGCACTCGCATCAGCACTTCTTTCGTCGGCCGGAAAAGCACGCATCAACCTACCAGGAGTGGATATCGAACTTAATAAACACGGCCTACGGTACCTTGCGAAACAACCCATTTCCGAAAAGTAACCTCGGCCCGCGAGCTTCGCCACCAGATTACGCACAACCACCAAATTGCCCCGCACGACTTATACCATTGCCGGACAATTCATTTTGCCATGTTTCCAAGCTTCCGCCGCAATTGCGTCCGAATTCTGTCCACATCATACATTAGCGTTGTTTCGATCGACGCGTGCCGCATAAACTGCTGCAAAACAGCGGGCGTAACTATTGACGCCCAACGCGGGCCGAACGCCCGCCGGAGATCGTAAGCCGACGCGTTTTTCTTCCGGGACCGCTTCTCCGCCTCAGCCGAAATCACGAAGCACGGATACTTGCCGCTCAGGTCGACCGAGATTCCCGCGCGTTCATTTGCCCGCACTTGTTTTTGGCAGGCGGTCCAGCCTGCCGGAAACGATGCGCTACTTATCCTTGCCGGAGTCTACGCCCGCTGTCGCCTTTTCCGGCGCATACACGAACGAATGCTCGTCCAGCGGGCGGATCCAGATGTTGCGGAATTTGACCGGGCTGTCGTGATCTTGCAGCCAGAGAGGGCCCGCGCCCGTCTTGAGCACGCTCTCGCGGATCGAGCGGCTGTAGGAACCGCCCTGGGCGTAGAGCGGCGCATACACCGACACGTGCCGCAAGATCGGTGAATGGTCTTGCACGAGCACGCCGTTTAGCAGGGCCGTGATCGATCCTTCGGCGATTGGCTCACCCGCCTCGTCGCGTTTCGGCGCCCGGTAGATCACATCATAGGTTTCCCAGTTGTCGGGCGGGCGAGCTGCATTCACCAAAGGCGCCTGAATGTTGTAGATCGCCCCCATGCCGTAAATGGGATCGACGCGATTCGCGTACGTGTCCAGGATCTGCATCTCGAACAGCCCGTGCAAATAGAGCCCGCTGTTGCCGGCGTCTTGCCCGCGTCGGCCGGTCACCGGCACGAACACCTCGGCGTGGATTTGGGCATCTTGAAAGTGCAATTTCGTCCACAGACCGAGCTGCCTGGCCTGGCGAGTCGTGTCGCAGCACAGCACTCCTTCCTCAACCGGCCAGCGGCAGGGCGCGCCGTCGGGGCCGACCAGCATGTCGGTCGACTTGCCGCCGAAGATGACCGTCGCATCGGAGGGAACCGTTCCCATCGTCTCGACCCGCGCCGGCGACTGAGACCGCGCCTCGGTCTCGCCGCGCCCTCGGCCCCGCTCGGCGCAGGCATCACTTTTAATTACCAGCATGCAGCCGGCCATCATACCAAACCCCACAAGCAACCGGAGGGCTGGCCGCAACGATAGGAATCGCATTCGCACCACGTCAAAGTCTCCGCAAGAGATTGATTGAAGCCTGCGTAGCCCGTGAATAGGCAGTTGCACCCAGTGTCCAAATTCGGGCTACCATTGGGCCGCCTCAGCCGCATGGCAATTGAGTCGTCAATAGGGCAGGGAGAATAGCCAAGCCAGCCTGTAGCAATCAGGCTGGCAAGTGATGAGTATACCACAACGCCAACGGAAGTGCCCAAGTGCGGCGGCTGGCAGGTAGTGGGTCAGTTTGAAACTTGATGGTGTATAAAACCCCGCCGAAACGGCGGGGCTATATACGAAGTGACCGATTACCCGGCTGGCAATCCGAAACGCGGATTCGGCGCGGCTCTCGGCGATTGGCCGGCAACTCATCGGCGACCGAATTGACCAGGACGAATTCGAGCGCCTCAGTGCGGCAGCTTGGGCTTCAGCGCGGCGTAGCAATACATGCCGAGTATCGCGCCGACGAAAGTGAAAATCGCCATCCATTCGCCGGCGCCAATCTGGGCATAGATCGGCCCTGGGCACGCGCCAGCGATTGCCCATCCGGCACCGAACAGCATCCCGCCGATGATCACACCCGTGTGATACGGCTTCGGCTCGTATTGAATCAGCTCGCCGTCCAGTGAGCGGACGCGGAACCGCTTGATGAGCAACATGCCGATCATCGCCACCACGATGGCGAGGCAGATGATCAGATACATGTATGCTTCTTTCAACAGGAACATATCGTGAATGCGCTGCCAGGAAGCAACCTCGGACTTAACGAACAAAATCCCCAGGTACGTCCCCATCAACAGCACGGACACATACGACCTCAACGACGTTTGCCGCCGGCCGCCGCTCGGTGCGCCATTCTTTTGCTTCGCCACGATGACCTCCCATTGTCATTAAAACAGCAGCGATCCCAATCCCCAGGTCACGGCCAATCCGCCGGCAAAGAAACACACAGTCGCCAGCAAGCTCGGCCAATTCAAATTCGAAATGCCCGTGATCGAATGTCCAGACGTGCAGCCGCCCGCGTACCGCGTCCCGAACCCGATCAAGAACCCGCCGCACAATAGCTTCACCGCTCCGCTCGGGCTCTTGAACATGCCGGGCAGCAGCGTCACCGGCTCCGCGCTCAATAATCGGCTCGCGATGAACGCCCCAAGCGCGATTCCGACGGCGAACACTACCGTCCAAAGATGTCCAGCGCGGTCGTGCGTCCGCAGGTAGTCGAACTTGCTATTTGGCATGCACATCGCGCCGATCTGCTGCAAGCTCGTCGATATCCCGAAGGCCTTTCCCGCCAGCAGATACAGTAGTGGAACCGTCAAGCCAATCAACGTGCCAGAGACCCACCATGGCCACGGTTGCATGATCCATTCCATTCTCGGTTTCCTCACGACGAGTGAAAGGCGGCGGCCCTGAAGATGACAAAGGTCGCTACGCACACAATGGCCGCGGCAAACACTTTCTGCAAGGCCGGCCCCGATAGGTATCGCCCGGCGCGGATTCCGGCAAACATTCCCACTAGCCCGCCCGCGATGAACAACATCGTAACGTTCAGCGGAATATCGCGACCGGCCCACAAGTGCGAAGCGACGCCTGACGCACTGATGAGCGCGAGCACCAGGAGCGAAGTGCCGACCGCGCGATGAATCTCCAGGCCGCTAAACAGCACCAGGGCCGGCACGATGATAAATCCGCCGCCGACGCCGAACAAGCCGGACAACACTCCGGCCGCTACCCCGAGCAGGCCCAAGAGCCTGGCGCACGGCGTATTCAACTGGAGTCTGCCGTGTGCATCTCGGCGGCACCTTCGCCCGGCCGTTTGTTCCCCGTCTTCCGTCGCCGAGCCAACCGAACAGGAACCGGCATCCGACTTCTTCCACATGCGAACGGCGACGACGAGCATCAGCAGACCGAACAGTGTCAGTAGCCAGGTTTCGGGGATCTGCGCCGACAGCCACGAACCGATCGGCGCCCCAATCATACCGGCCACGGCGAACATCAGGCCGGTCGTCACGTCGACCTGCCCGGCCTTCCAGCGCCCAAAAACCCGGCCAGCGACGTCGCCCCGACGGCCGCCAGCGAAATTCCCACGGCCCGCCGCGGCTCAACCGACAGCCCGTATACCAACAACGGCACGGCGAAGATCGCTCCGCCCCCTCCGGTCAGCCCTAGCGAAAGGCCCACGACTGCGCCAAATACGAGCGACAGAATTGGCATCACACGGTTTACCTCGCCCAGTCGGCCGGCGCTTGCCTGCGCGCCCAGCACATTGCGGTTCACACGCCCACCGCGGCAGCTTCCTGCACGACTGGCATACCAGCGTCGACCCACGCTCGGAATCCACCTTGCATGTTGATGACTTCCAAACCGGCGCGCTGCAAAATGCTCGCGGCGATCGCCGACCGCCCCCCGCCCCAGCACTGGGCCACCACCGGTTTGTCTCGGCGAACGTCCTCGATATTTCGCGACAACGTACCGACGAACCGGTGCTTCGCCTGTGCAATGTGCCCGGCGTCGAACTCCGTGGCCGCCCGCACGTCGAGCAGTGTGACGCTGCCGTTCTCGATTGCCGGCCGCAATTCCGCCGGACCCGCTGAGCGATATGACTGGGTCCGCATACCGGCGGCCTTGACGGCACCGGCCTCAAAGTAACCGCCCACGTCGTCGACGCCGATCGCCCGCAAGCTGCGTAACTGCGCAGGAAGCGCGGTCTCTTCTGCAATCAGAAAAACAGGGCGCTTGTAATCGACAAAGAACCCGGCCCACTGCACCAAATTCGATGCCGGCACGTTGATGGTGCCTGGCACGTGCGCCGTGGCAAATTCGCCCGCCAGACTTGTGTCGATGACCAGGCTGCCCGCCGCGGCTGCCGGCAGTTCGCTTGGCGCACGCGCCACGACCGGTGGCAAATTCGTCGTTAGTTCCGGCCCTTCTTTATTCACTCGCTTCATCACCGCAAAGTAAAACGGTGTCTCCGGCTGATCGGCCAGTATGTAATCGACAAACTTCTGCTCGTCGTCGAATTGCAGGGCCGGATTGAATAATTTCTCGTAACCAACTGTGCTCGAGGGCACGGCCCCCAGCCCCTTGCCGCACGCGCTGCCCGCGCCGTGTGCCGGCCAAACCTGCAAATGGTCAGGCAGCTCGCGAAAGCGGCGAATCGAATGAAACAATTGCCGCGCCCCGACTTCCGCGCTGCCGGCCACGCCGGCCGCCGTTTCCAACAGATCGGGCCTGCCAATCGCGCCGACGAATACAAAATCGCCGGTGAATATGCCCATCGGAGCGCTCGCTCTGCCTCCTTCGTCGGTCAGCATGAACGAGATATGTTCCGGCGTGTGACCCGGCGTATGGAGAACGCGCAGCTTCACCTTGCCGATATAGAAATAATCGCCGTCTTTGAGCAGCTTCGATTCGTGCTCTTTCGCGAATCCGTACTTCCAATCTTTTGGCCCCGCGTCCGACAGGTAGAGCACGGCGCCCACGCGATCGGACAGTTCGCGAGAGCCGGAAACAAAGTCGGCGTGGATATGCGTCTCGGCCGCGCCCGTGATCCGCAAGCCCTCCCTCTTCGCGACCTCAAGATAAGCGGTTACGTCTCGGCCCGGATCAATGACGATCGCTTCGCCGCTTTTCTGGCAGCCGACGAGATAGGAAGCGTGAGCGAGCGAGCGATCGTAGAAATAGCTGAGCAGCATGGGCGTCTCCTCTTGAATCGTTGCTCGCGGGGCGGCTGTCAACGCCGCCTCCGTACACTCAAATATATCGAAACATCGCGATATGTCAAGCAGTATTTTCCGCCGGGCTCACCGAAGACGTTGGCATTGCTACACTTGGAGCCCGGTGATAGCGGCGCTGATCCTTGCTATAACTGGACCACCGCGATCGTTTCGACGTGCCTCGAACCCAGAGACTGTCGCCAAAGGCCTCTCCCACCGGCAACGGGCAGGTCGCCGCGAGCGGCTCGCCGTGGCGGGTTGAAGGCGCCGTTTTGTGGAAACAGCTCTCCCGACCCCCCTTTCGCCACGGCCGAACGTCGACCCGGCGGGAGGGGAGGCTATTATCGACTCGTCTCTCGATTCCATCGAACCCCGGCTCAGCGGAAGGCCTCGCACATGCCCTGGACTCAGGTTTACGACCCGACCGGCCTGCCCCTCCTTTCGACGCTGCTCGCCGCGGCGCCGGTCGTTGTGCTGCTGGGCACGCTGGGACTACTCAGTTGGTCGGCGCCAAAGGCGGCCGCCGCCGGCCTGTTGACGGTGCTCGTCGTCGCGATCGCCGTCTTCGGCATGCCCTGGAAGGCCGCCCTAGCCGCCACCGCCTACGGCGCCTGTTACGGCCTGTTCCCGATCGGCTGGATCGTCTTCGCCGCCGTCTTCCTATATGTGCTCACCGTCGACTCGGGCGACTTCGAAATCGTCAAGCACTCGGTCGTCGCCCTCTCGCCCGACCAGCGGATCCAGGCCTTGCTCATTGCATTCAGCTTCGGCGCGTTCATCGAGGGAGCGGCCGGTTTCGGCACGCCGGTCGCCATTACGGCCGCGCTGCTCATCGGCACCGGCTTCCCGCCTCTTTACGCGGCCGGCGTCTCGCTGATCGCCAACACGGCGCCGGTTGCCTTCGGCGCCCTGGGCACGCCGCTGATCGCGCTCGCCAGCGTCACGCAACTTCCTGAAGCGCAGCTCTCGGCGATGGCCGGCCGGCAGTTGCCCTTTTTTTCGCTCATCATTCCGGCCTGGATGATTTGCACGATGAGCGGCTGGCGCGGCCTGGTCGGTGTTTGGCCGGCGGCCCTCGTTTGCGGCGGGACGTTTGCTGCAGTGCAGTTCTTCATCTCGAATTACATCGGCCCGCAGCTCACCGACGTCGCCGGCGGCCTGGCCTCGATGGCTGCGCTGTGGCTCTTGCTGCGCGTCTGGCACCCCCGCGACATCTGGCGCTTCGACACCGCCGTCATTAGGCTTCGCCGTGAAAATCCCCCTCTCCCCTTGGGAGAGGGCCGGGGTGAGGGGAATTTGCCGAACAGCGGGGCGCCCTCACCCTGCCCTCTCCCGGAGGGAGAGGATTTCCGTTCATCATCCCGCAGCTACTCCCGCCGCGAAGTCGCCCGCGCCTGGACCCCCTGGATCATCCTCTCTGCCTGCGTTTTCCTGTGGGGCGTGCCCCAGTTTCAAACGATCCTCAACGGCGGCACCCCGCCGACCGCCAATGCAGCGCCCAGCGTCGTCGACCAGTCATGGTGGCAACGCCCCAATCCACTTTTAGGTGTTTCCGACCCCAAGTGGCCCGTTCCACACCTGGATAAGCAAGTCGTCTCCGACACGACCGTCCTGCACGGCGAAGACAAGCCCAAAGACGCCGCATTCCGCTTCAACTGGCTCAGCGGCACCGGGACCGGCATCATGTTCGCCGCCGTCCTCTCGGCCTTCTGGCTCGGCATCAGCCCGCTCCGCTTCGGCCAACTCTTCCTGCACACGCTCCACCGGCTGCGCTGGTCGCTAATCACGATCGTCGCCATGCTCGCCATCGCCTACACGACCCGCTACGCCGGCACCGACGTCACCCTGGGCCTCGCCTTCACCCGCACCGGCCCTCTCTACCCCTTCTTCGCCGCCATGCTCGGCTGGCTCGGCGTGGCCCTCACCGGCAGCGACACCTCGAGCAACGCCCTGTTCGGCAACCTGCAGCGCGTCACGGCCGAGCGGCTCGCCTTGAACCCAATCCTGATCTGCGCGGCCAACAGCACGGGCGGCGTGATGGGAAAGATGATCGACGCCCAAAGCATCGTCGTCGCCAGCGCCGCCACCGGCCAGCACGGCGGCGAAGGCCAAATCCTCCGCTTCGTCTTCTGGCACAGCATCACGCTGGCCAGCCTGATGGGGTTGCTCGTGCTGGCTCAGGCGTATTGGATGCCCTGGATGATCCCGGGGCCGTGAACCTGTTCAGCCGATGTGTTGATTCCTGAAGCGTCGACGTATCAACGGTCGTTCACGACAGTTCTTCTGTCCTGCTAGCCCCAGCATTCATGCCGGGGTACACGCCCCCGGTGCCATTTTATCACCGAGGCCCGTTCACGGGCCTTCTGGCGGCAATCGCTGTAGCACGCCATCAAAACAACTGCTCATCCGCTCCGGCCGCCCCCGGCCAAGAATTGCTTGACCTGAGCGAATACGATAAAGAGAATTGGCAGGTTACCGAGCGCCACGAATAAAAAGGGGACCTCATGCCCACGAACACCTCATCCCGCCCGCCGCAGCGTCAAATCTCCCCCGAGCGCGAGCAGCTCTACTACGCCGGCATGGCCCTCGCCGCCGTCGGCCTGCTGATGTTTCTCTCGACGTTCGTCACCTTCCTGATGCACTTCGGCGATTTCTCGAATTTCAACGCCAACGCCCGCTCCGATGGCTTCCGCGCAATCGGCGGCATGATCCTGATGATCGTCGGCTCCGGCCTGATGGCCGTCGGCCGGGCCGGCGCCGCCGGTTCGGGACTCAAGCTCGACCCCGAAGAGGCCCGCCGCGACGTCGAACCCTGGGCCCGCATGTCGGGCGGCGTCCTGCACGACACGCTCGATGAAGCCGGCATCAATCTCAACAATCTCACCGGCGGCGGCTCGGCCGACAACGAACTTCCCTTCGACGAAAAGCTCCGCCGCCTCCACAAGCTCCATGCAGACGGCCTGCTCACCGATGAAGAATACGTCCGCGAGAAGCAAGAGCTGTTGGATAAGAATTAGAGCTTTTCCCATGACGCCCTCTCCCTTTGGGAGAGGGTTGGGGTGCGGGAGAATCGCCGGTACGCAAGGCACCCTCAGCCTGCCCTCTCCCGGACCCATCATCCATAGAGTGATGAGTGATCATGCGGCGGGGTCATCGCGCACAGCAGCACTGCAATCAGTGTCGTCGTAACGAGCTGTCTGCCGAACTCAACCGCCGGCGGAGCCAGGTTAGGCTTTGTTCGCCACCCGGTCACTGCCCTCGCTTCCGACCGCGTAGCCAAAACGGAAGAGCCGCGACAAAACCGATCGCAGCCCCTCCCAAAAAGATCAAACCGCCAATTCATGTAAATTGCCAGTCGCCGCCCAGCGGCTTCCAAGCTAACACCCCAAAGGTAACAGCCAATATGCACGGCGCCAGTCGGTCACTCATTTGGGCTTCCCCGTAGTAGTAGCAAATGGAACAGGATTGTGGCCAACGCGTCGTACGTCGCCGCAACTTCTGCCTCACCCACCCTGCACGCTGGGGTTCATATACCGCTCCAGCAAAATCATGCTGCACAGCCGCACCTGCTCCGCGTCTTTCACCCGCCGAATAAGCCGATGGTACGCATACAGCACCTTGAACAGGTGGCCGGAGGCCACCCAGTAGCCGTTGGGGTTCTCCGGCACGCCCCACACGCGGTTCCACTGTTCGATGTTTCGCTTGTCCTCCCAATAGCGCGTGCTCATTACTTCTTCAAGCCTGGCCCGAGCCGCGTCAGCGTCTGCGTTGGCGTCGACCGCCGGCACCGGCGCGGCGATGTGTGCCGCGTGCCCCGCGTAACCCGCCCGGGCCAGATCCGGTAAACCCATCATCTCCAGGTTCGCCAACCCGTCGGTGTGGGTGATCATGTGCGTGAAATTCGGCCGGCGGATGCTCGGCCGGCCCAACAGCGGCCGGAATCGCGCCAGGCTGACGAACGTCGCCTCGATCATCGCCTGCGTGTCGACGTACGCAGCCGTTTCGCCGTGCGGCCGCTCGGGCGTGCGAGTGGCGATTTCGCGACTCAACCCGCACAACCCGTCGACCAGCGTGGGCCGCGCCATGTGAGGCGCGTCGCGGAGGGCTTTGGTCGCCAGTGACGCGAAAATCACCGCATGCCCGTGCACCCGCAGTCCGCCCTCGATCGCCGGCCGTAGCGCCTTGGGTACGTTGCCAATGAGGGCCTCGTCGGCTCGCTCCTCTGGCAGCGGCGCGAACTGCTCCCCGCGGAGCCGAATGAGCGCATCCAATTGTCGCTGGATCGCCGCGACCGTCGCGTCATCGAGCCGGTTGTCGCGGCACAGATAGTACCCGGCCAGCACGGCCGCCCCCCAATGCGCCGCGAACCACCCATCCGCCCGGGCCATCGCCGTGAGCCCCTTCTCCAGATACGCGGGATCGAGAAGGCCACCACCGGCGGCCGCCTCATCGGCACGGCTGAGCGATCCAAGAGCGCTGAAGCCGCCCAGGCCTCCAATCAGCCGTGCAGCAAGACTGACAAACTCACGTCTGTCCATGGGGCGCTCTCGTCGGAAGGAGCCACAAATCGAAAACTTTGGGCAGAACGGCCGACTCCCCATCACCGCCCCGCCGGCGGCAAGAGCGTGACCGTGCCGGTGCTCAGATCATATACACCGCCCACGACCTTAACACTTCCCGCGGCCACGCGCGGAGCAAGAATCGGCTCGAGCGCCTTGAGCTTTTCAACGCCCGCGGCCACGTTTTCCCGAGTGACGTTTTCAAAAACGTCGCCCGATCGCGTGCGGGCCCTCGCGACCGACGGCTTGATCAACTCCACCAGGCCGTTGATCGCCCCGGGCAGCGAATCCTTCTGGTCCACATGGCCGACGGCCGCCTTGATCGCGCCGCAACTGGTATGGCCCAGCACCACCACCAGCGGCACGTTCAATTCGGCCACTGCATATTCCACGCTGCCCTTCATCGTCACGCCGGCGCCGTCCACCACGTTGCCGGCCACGCGAATCACAAATAATTCGCCGACACCGGTGTCGAACAGCAGTTCCGGGGCGACGCGTGAATCGGAGCAGGCGACGACCACGGCCAGCGGACTCTGCCCTGCTGCCGCGGCGCGGACGTCCGCGGGCGTACGCCGCGGGCTCGTGGCCTGGCCCTTCGCAAAGCGGGCGTTACCGTCCAGCAATCGCTGTAAAGCCTCGTCCGCCGTAACCGCGGTGCGCTGGGCAGGGGCGCTGCGCAAATCGGCCGTTGCCCAAGAAGTTGAGCGGCAAGAATGGTAAGCAGGCTGATCAGGCTGAGACAACGGTGCACCGAATGGTTCCTCATTTCACGCCGGCACGCTCCGCGTGCGGTTGCTGAAGTTCTTACGAGCCCCTCTGCCGATGGCCGCTGCGGCACGCGGCGCGTGCCGGCTACACGTGCGGCCGCTAATTTCGCCCGCATTCACTCGCCGATGATTTTCACGAGCACCCGTTTCTTTCGCCGCCCGTCGAATTCGCCGTAAAAGATCTGCTCCCAAGGGCCAAAATCGAGTTGCCCGTCGGTGATGGCGACGACCACCTCGCGGCCCATGATTTGCCGCTTGTGGTGGGCATCCGCGTTGTCTTCGCCGGTGCGGTTGTGGTGATACCGCTGGGCCGACGCATCGAACGGCGCCAGTTCCTCCAGCCACTTTTTGTAATCGTGGATCAGACCCGGCTCGTCGTCGTTGATGAACACGCTGGCCGTGATGTGCATGGCATTCACCAGGCACAGCCCCTCGCGAACGCTGCTCTGCTGGACGCACTCGGCCACCTGCGACGTGATGTTGACGAAGTCCATCCGGTGCGGCAGGTTGAACCAGAGTTCCTGGCGGAACGACTTCATGGCGATCAACGGCAATCTAGTCGAACCATTTTGGTTCGCAACAATCAAATAGCCGAATCATTTTGGTTCGGAAGCATCGGCATGTATTACACTTCCCCTTTTTACCGACCAAGATGGTCGGGCTATTTGCGTTCACTCGCGCGAGCTCGATTTGTCGGCCGTCGGGAAATCGGCCGGCACCGAGATCGTGACCTTGCCCGTCGCCGCCCATTCGGTGCCGCGGAGAAAGGTAGTGATGAAGCCGACGCACTTCACCGAGTAATCGGCGTGGCCGAGGGTGGTGTGAAACACGCGGCCCTTGCCGAAATCGATCGTCATCAGCATCGGCTCGTTGCGGCCGGTGCCGCCGGTGTCCGGGGCCGAGTAGGCTGTGGCCAGCACGTGCATTTTCTCGGCCGGTCCGCGGAGCGTGTCGTACAGTTCGTCGCGCGTGTGCATCCACACCGGCGGCAGGCCCTTGGTGATCGGGTGTTCGCTGTCGCGAAGCGTCACTTTGAATTCGTGCTGCTGCCCGTGATGGCCGGCGTTGCCCGGCGTCGAGGTGTCGGTCTTGACGTCGCCGGTGTCGCTGACGTACACGAGCGGGCCAGCGGTTATGCGGCGTCCACCCCAGCCGCCCAGGCCGCACATTTCGTTGTACGCGGGCCAGTCGGGGAACGAGTTGTCTGCCGCATGATAAGTCACGAATCCGCCGCCGCCCGCCACGAATTCCTCAAACGCCTTCTCCGTGTCGCTCGGCCAGCGCTCGCCATTATAATTGCTGACGACGACCTGATAATCGCTGAACTTCGGATGGAACGTACTCATGTCCGCGACGGCCGCGCCGGCTGCGTTTTCGCCGCCGCCTATGCCTCGACCGCGACCCCGAGGACGGGCCGGCGGCGTCGTGGCCACGTCGACCGTAAACCGGCCGCTCTTCTCGAGCATCTCACGCAACAGCGGCGTGGTCTGCTGCCAGTTGTGATTGTTCTGACCGTCGACAATAAGCACCTTGATCTTGTCGCCCGAAGCTCCGCCCCCGCCCTCCTGCGCCGATGCAATCGTGTGGAGAGATGCCAGAGAGATCGCCGCCATCAATACGAGTTTCATAAGTGTGGTCTCACCGCCGTGGTTAAAGGGCCGGGGCCGAACCGGCTGACAGGCACGGCTGATTATAACCGGGCGGCGAGGCTTCGTCTTGCCCCAAGTAAAGCAAAAATGAGGGACGGATTGGTCACTCCATCTCCTTTTGGGAGCCTGTTGGGATGGGGGTTTATGGGGAAGGTCTCCCTTTCCCCGCCCCTCCGGGAGGATGCGGGAGTGTCCGCCCTGCGTCGTTTCTGCCTCGATCACAACCAACAGGGATTGGGCCGCCATTTGCGATCGGATTCGCACCGGGCGCAGGCCGTCGGGGGGCGCCGCATAACTGCGGAGGTTTTCAATGATGGTCCACGTCGGCCGCCGGCCGCTGCGGATGAACATCAGCCCGTCACTCGTCAACACGTCGTCCAGCAAGACCATCCCCTCTTCCAGGTCGGCCGCGTCGATTTCGACGCCGGACATCGCTTTCGTCTTGGTGCAGCTCGCCGAACATGAGAACGATCTTGGGCGACAATTGCGGCAGCGACGGGGCCACTTTTGGCGGCTGCGGCATTCGGCGACAGCCCCTGCCGCAGCAGCGCATCGAACTCCACTGCAATCCGCAGCAGCGTCGCGCCCATCTGAGCCTTTTCACGGTTGATCCTGGGGTCGGAATCAGCAGGCTGCCGTCGACGCTGCCGCGGCCGCGCAACACCCGTGGGGATCGTGCGGGCCGCCAGCCCCCGCTAACGTATTCAACTTTATTGCGCGCCCCGCCATTGCGGTCCACCTCAGGCGCGCAGGTCCCGGCCTCAAAGAAGTGCGCCCGGGAAGGGTGCCTGCGCGGCCGAAGATGCATTCAATTTACATTCCCCAGCGTATATTCCCCAGCAACGTCAAGTCGACCGCAGCTCGGCCGGCACGTCCCGCAGGGCCGCGTCCGGCAGGACGAACGAGCTGCCGACCAGCTCGGCGTCGTCATTGACGAGGTCCGGAAATCGCATTCCCGGCAGCAGGGCGATGGCGAAAACTTCCTGCACGGCCTCTTCAAATTTGAGAAACGCAACCACGTGGCCGCGCTGGATGTCAACCACCCACACGCCGCAAGTTCGCTCTGTCTCTTGCAGCCGTTCGGTGATTTGGATGCCGCTGAAGACCGCCGTCTCGCGGACTTGAGACAACCCGATGAACGCCAGGGTGCCGACCATCTCCAGCCCGCGCGTGAAGCCGTCCAATTGTACGATCGGTTCATACTTGCCCCGTGCAAGATCGACAAACCCCATGCTGCCGGTGCCTGATTCGAGGAGCCACAGCCGCCCGGCGTGCCACCGCGGCGAGTGGGGCATCGACAGCCCGCCCAGCACAACTTCGTTCGCTGCGACGTCGATCAAAACGCCGCCGCTCTTCTTGTTTTCTCGCCAGCCGCCCGGCGTATCCGATTCGCCAAATGCCGTCACCCATTTCGCCCGCCCGTCGACGAGGGCCAGGCCATTCAGGTGGCAGCGGTCGTTGGGAGTTAGCTGCGTGATGAACTTCGGCCGCCAGATCGGGGCGAAGCTGTGATCCGGATCGTGCGTGGCCAGGCAACTGAAGCGGGTGTTAACGAATACGAGATCCTCTCCGACATAGGCCATCTCGTGAATCTGCACGTCGCCGGTGACGTGGGCCGAGCGGGGCAAAAAACACGCGTCGTGCTTGCCGGGCGGATCGAGCTTGGCCGCAACGGCCGGCACGTCGCGAAATTCCCACACATCGACCGCCGTCCCGATCGCCAGCCGACCGCGGCCGACGGCCAGCCCCATCGGCTTGTGAAACGCGCGAAAGTGCGTATTGATCAGCCCGCCGTCGGACCGCAGCAGGACCAGT
The DNA here is from genome assembly GCA_963738665.1 of uncultured Planctomycetota bacterium. Taxonomy (GTDB): domain Bacteria; phylum Planctomycetota; class Planctomycetia; order Pirellulales; family Lacipirellulaceae; genus JABDGM01. Next base: position 3,631 of record CAVTXL010000023.1, on the reverse strand, counting down.
TTGCCCGCCTGATAGGTCGTCACGGCGAGCGCCGCCAATTCATCGAGAATGGCGGGAAAGCTCGTGGTGTGAACGCTGCGGAGCGGAGAGGAGCCTAGCTCGGTGGACGTTTCATTTTCGTTGGGCGACGTCGAATTCTCCATGTGCGACGTGCCTTCCCACGCTCAATCGAGCGAAATCGTGCCGTGTAAATCGACGTTGGGCGATAAACCGCGGAGGAAATCCAGCCCCAGTAGGCCATCAACGCCGGCGGTGGGAGGTAATGTAAGCCCCAATATTGTGAAATCCTTGCGGTCGAATCCCAAGGCGCGAATTCCCTGAATTGCGACTTGGGGCGCCAATTGGCTGCCGCTGGCGGTCGTCACATCGACAAAATTGGCGGTGGACGCAACGTCGTAGCCCAGTAATTCCAAAACTACTGTACTGATCAAAGTATCGGTCGAGCCTGTGTCAAGCGCACACCGTATTGAGCCACTTACCTTGGGCCCCGCTAGCGACACCGGCACGATAATCAAACCATACTCAGGTTGAAAGGGGACGCTCATAGCGCGGTGGCCATGTTGGGAGGCAATTGTCCGGTGTAGTAAAATGCAAATACAATTGGACGCGACTGAACCGCTTGACGGTACATCTCGTCTCGATTCGGGCTGTGAAAGACAACTCGCCCGCGTTACAACCCATTTTCTTCGCCGGAAACCGGGTCCTCGACCAGCAGCCATTCAGAAGGGAACCGCTCGACCATCTCGGCAACCGTGAGCACTTCGTTGACAGCGGCACCGAGCGCTTTCTTTTCGATCGATTTGGTAATAATCATTGGTGACCTCCTTCGCTGCATTATATCAAGCTCGGTTGATTTATCCTTCGTATTTCATCAAGATCTTCTCCGCCTCGACGCCCGCCAGCCCTTGAAAATCCCCCTCCGCGATCGCACCGCCCAGCTCGTTCGCTCGGCGGAAGTAATAATTCGACGGGCGGCGGCCCAGGTTTTGCTGACGCAGGTGTTCGCACATCACCCAAGCCGCGTCTTGAACGATGGTGTCGTCCTGCCGAGCGGCATACAGGCTCGTGGCCAGCATTGTGATCATATCCTGACAACGTTGCGAGAGCTCCGCCATGCGGCATTGCCGGTCGGCCAGCTTCAATTGGAAGCGGCTCATCGTGCCGGAGATCTCCACGCATCTCGTAGTTTTTCGCAAGCGAACACCGCGGACTCGCGAAGTGCCTGCGGCATCTCTGGAAGCTGAGGCGCTGCAACCGGCATCAGCCGCCGGGCTACGAGCCACCGCAGATAGGGAAGCGCCACGTCTTTTAGCGCCGACATGTGGGACGGGTTGAGCGGGCTGGGCTGCTTGATGCCGGCGGCGGCGAGCGCTTTGCCGATCGGCTCGAAATAGGTCTTGCCGTGATGTTTGACCAGCGATTTGAAGAAGCCCATCGCCAGCATTTCGCCCTCGCCCTCGTAGATGCAGGGGGCGAGAAACTCGTGGATGTTGTCGCCGAACAAGTGGCCGTGCAAGAAGCTGCGACCGCCGTGGGTCTTCATGAAGTACTCGATCGCGGCGTGCTTTTGAGATTCGCTGCCGAAGATTTTAGCGACGATGCATTCCATCTCGCCGCGATAGCCGTGGTCAATCAGGCCGGCACACCAGGCGACGAGTGCGTCTGCAGCCACGATCAGGCCCGCCAGCTCGGCTAGTCGCCGCCGCACCAGCTCGCGCGTGGCGATTGGGGCCCCATACGTGCGGCGAAATTGGCCCACGGGATGATGCTGGCCAGCATCACGCGCATCATTCCGCTGGCGGCTGCGCACAGTGAGACGCGGCCAAGATTCAGCCCGTGATAGGCGATCGTGAGCCCGTCGCCGCGCGGCGGCGCGAGCAGGTTCGCGGCCGGCACGCGGAAGTCGCGAAAGTTGATACCACGGTTGTACGTCTGCTTCAGCGCCCACAGGCCGTACTTGCGTAGCTGAAAGTGCTCGTCCTCTTTGGCCGGCAGCTCGGCGATAAGGACCGCCGGCCGCCCCTCCATCAACACAACCAGCCCAATCGTCCGGCCCGGCACGATATTGGTAATGAAAAGCTTCTCGCCGTTGACAACGTATTCGTCCCCTTCGAGCCGGGCCGTTGTGCGCAGAGCCGTGAGATCGCTGCCGGCGTTCGGCTCGGTCAGGGCGAACGCACTTAGCCGCGATCCATCCGCCAGGCCCGGCAAGAAGCGCTGCTTCTGCTCGGGCTAGCTGAACGTGCGGACCGGGTCGACCGCGCCGATGCAGCCATGCACCGACGCCAAACCGGCCACCGTCGCGTCCACCGTCGCCATCCGCGTCAGAAACGGTGCGAACGAGCTGAACGGCGCCTCGCTGCCGCCAAACTCGGCGTCGACCAACAGGCCCCAATAGCCGACCGCGCCCAGCTCACCGAGGGCTGCTTCGGAAATCTTGCCTTCACTGTTCAGCAGCGTGCCGGCCTCGCGGCTCCGCTTGATGATGGCCACCGAATTGTCCATCACCTTTTGTACTGCCGGCGGCGTACTGGGCGATGCGCTTTTGAAGAGTCCCACCGGCACCCCGCGATCCCACACCTCGCCACGAGCCGGGCTGTTGACGGTTTGATACTCGGGTGCGAACAGCGCCCTGACCTGGTCGTCGGCCGTATCGATCGCGCCGGTCCGCCGCTCCTGCTCGGTGCTTTTGCCGCCCAGGGTGAGAGCTGTTTCAGCGAAGGATTTTTCCTGGCGAGATTCGTCCGTTGTTAATGGCATGTTGATCACGCGTTCCGTTGAGTGACATTGTACCGCGAGTGGCAACAGCATATCATGTTTTGTGCTTTGGCACGAGTCCGACCGTCGCTAGGCCGCAGCCACGACGAGATTCTTGATCCTGCTTTCTACTTCCTGCATCCTGGCTCCCCGCTCCCTACTATCTCCCATGCACGATCCACGCATTGACCGGCTTGCCGACTTGCTCCTCGACCACAGTTGCCAGATTCAGCCTGGCGAGAAGATTCTGATCGAAGCCTTCGATTTGCCCGATCCGGCCCTGGTTTGCCGGTTGATCGAGGGGCGGCCCAGTGCGGGGCCGTCCCGCTGGTCAGCTGGAAATCGAACGCCGTGCTGCGGTCGCTCTACGTTCGGCCACGGTCGAGAGCATGCAGTTGGCTGGTGAACTCGAGCGGTCCGCATGGAGCAGATGCAGGCTTATGTTGGTATCCGCGGGGCGGTGAACAGCAGCCAATTCGCCGACGTGCCGCAGCCCAAGGATGGACCTCTACCAGCTCCACTGGTGGCAACGGTCCACACGGCGTCCGGATCGCGAAGACGAATGGGTCGTCCTCCGCTGCCCGACCGACTCGTTCGCCCAGTCGGCCGGCATGAGCACTGCGCGTTTGAAGACTTTTACTTCGACGTTTGCACGGCCGATTACGCCGCCATGGCCGAAGCCCAGAAGCCGCTCGTGGCCCGGATGGAGGCAGGCCGTCCGCGCCGGATTGTTTCGCCCGGGACCGAGCTCGAGTTCTCGATCAAGGGCATCCCCGTGATCCCCTGTGCGGGCGACCGCAACATTCCGGACGGCGAAGTGTTTACGGCCCCGGTACGGGTAGCATCAACGGCCACATTCGCTTCAACACGCCGT
>CAVTXL010000022.1:0-22633 GCA_963738665.1 uncultured Planctomycetota bacterium | reverse complement strand
ACCAGGCACAGCCCCTCGCGAACGCTGCTCTGCGGACGCACTCGGCCACCTGCGACGTGATGTTGACGAAGTCCATCCGGTGCGGCAGCTTGAACCAGAGTTCCTGGCGGAACGACTTCATGGCGATCAACGGCAATCTAGTCGAACCATTTTGGTTCGCAACAATCAAATAGCCGAATCATTTTGGTTCGGAAGCATCGGCATGTATTACACTTCCCCTTTTTACCGACCAAGATGGTCGGGCTATTTGCGTTCACTCGCCAGCTCGATTTGTCGGCCGTCGGGAAATCGGCCGGCACCGAATCGTGACCTTGCCCGTCGCCGCCCATTCGGTGCCGCGGAGAAAGGTAGTGATGAAGCCGACGCACTTCACCGAGTAATCGGCGTGGCCGAGGGTGGTGTGAAACAGCGGCCCTTGCCGAAATCGATCGTCATCAGCATCGCTCGTTGCGGCCGGTGCCGCCGGTGTCCGGGGCCGAGTAGGCTGTGGCCAGCACGTGCATTTTCTCGGCCGGTCCGCGGAGCGTGTCGTACATTTCGTTGCGCGTGTGCATCCACACCGGCGGCAGGCCCTTGGTGATCGGGTGTTCGCTGTCGCGAAGCGTCACTTTGAATTCGTGCTGCTGCCCGTGATGGCCGGCGTTGCCCGGCGTCGAGGTGTCGGTCTTGACGTCGCCGGTGTCGCTGACGTACACGAGCGGGCCAGGGTTATGCGGCGTCCACCCCAGCCGCCCAGGCCGCACATTTCGTTGTACGCGGGCCAGTCGGGGAACGAGTTGTCTGCCGCATGATAAGTCACGAATCCGCCGCCGCCGCCACGAATTCCTCAAACGCCTTCTCCGTGTCGCTCGGCCAGCGTCGCCATTGTAATTGCTGACGACGACCTGATAATCGCTGAACTTCGGATGGAACGTACTCATGTCCGCGACGGCCGCGCCGGCTGCGTTTTCGCCGCCGCCTATGCCTCGACCGCGACCCCGAGGACGGGCCGGCGGCGTCGTGGCCACGTCGACCGTAAACCGGCCGCTCTTCTCGAGCATCTCACGCAACAGCGGCGTGGTCTGCTGCCAGTTGTGATTGTTCTGACCGTCGACAATAAGCACCTTGATCTTGTCGCCCGAAACTCCTCCCCCGCCCTCCTGCGCCCATGCAATCGTGTGGAAAGATGCCAGAGCGATCGCCGCCATCAATACGAGTTTCATAAGTGTGGTCTCACCGCCGTGGTTAAAGGGGCCGGGGCCGTACCGGCTGACAGGCACGGCTGATTATAACCGGGCGGCGAGGCTTCGTCTTGCCCCAAGTAAAGCAAAAATGAGGGACGGATTGGTCACTCCATCTCCTTTTGGGAGCCTGTTGGGATGGGGGTTTATGGGGAAGGTCTCCCTTTCCCCGCCCCTCCGGGAGGATGCGGGGGTGTCCGCCCTGCGTCGTTTCTGCCTCGATCACAACCAACGGGATTGGGCCGCCATTTGCGATCGGATTCGCACCGGGCGCAGGCCGTCGGGGGACCGCATAACTGCGGAGGTTTTCAATGATGGTCCACGTCGGCCGCCGGCCGCTGCGGATGAACATCAGCCCATCTTTCGTCAACACGTCGTCCAGCAAGACCATCCCCTCTTCCAGGTCGGCCGCGTCGATTTCGACGCCGGACATCGCTTTCGTCTTGGTGCAGCTCACCGAACATGAGAACGATCTTGGGCGACAATTGCGGCAGCGACGGGGCCACTTTTGGCGGCTGCGGCATTCGGCGACAGCCCCTGCCGCAGCAGCGCATCGAACTCCACTGCAATCCGCAGCAGCGTCGCGCCCATCTGAGCCTTTTCACGGTTGATCCTGGGGTCGGAATCAGCAGGCTGCCGTCGACGCTGCCGCGGCCGCGAACACCCGTGGGGATCGTGCGGGCCGCCAGCCCCCGCTAACGTATTCAACTTTATTGCGCCCCGCCATTGCGGTCCACCTCAGGCGCGCAGGTCCCGGCCTCGAAGAAGTGCGCCCGGGAAGGGCGCCGCGCGGCCGAAGATGCATTCAATTTACATTCCCAGCGTATATTCCCCAGCAACGTCAAGTCGACCGCAGCTCGGCCGGCACGTCCCGCAGGGCCGCGTCCGGCAGGACGAACGAGCTGCCGACCAGCTCGGCGTCGTCATTGACGAGGTCCGGAAATCGCATTCCCGGCAGCAGGGCGATGGCGAAAACTTCCTGCACGGCCTCTTCAAATTTGAGAAACGCAACCACGTGGCCGCGCTGGATGTCAACCACCCACACGCCGCAAGTTCGCTCTGTCTCTTGCAGCCGTTCGGTGATTTGGATGCCGCTGAAGACCGCCGTCTCGCGGACTTGAGACAACCCGATGAACGCCAGGGTGCCGACCATCTCCAGCCCGCGCGTGAAGCCGTCCAATTGTACGATCGGTTCATACTTGCCCCGTGCAAGATCGACAAACCCCATGCTGCCGGTGCCTGATTCGAGGAGCCACAGCCGCCCGGCGTGCCACCGCGGCGAGTGGGGCATCGACAGCCCGCCCAGCACAACTTCGTTCGCTGCGACGTCGATCAAAACGCCGCCGCTCTTCTTGTTTTCTCGCCAGCCGCCCGGCGTATCCGATTCGCCAAATGCCGTCACCCATTTCGCCCGCCCGTCGACGAGGGCCAGGCCATTCAGGTGGCAGCGGTCGTTGGGAGTTAGCTGCGTGATGAACTTCGGCCGCCAGATCGGGGCGAAGCTGTGATCCGGATCGTGCGTGGCCAGGCAACTGAAGCGGGTGTTAACGAATACGAGATCCTCTCCGACATAGGCCATCTCGTGAATCTGCACGTCGCCGGTGACGTGGGCCGAGCGGGGCAAAAAACACGCGTCGTGCTTGCCGGGCGGATCGAGCTTGGCCGCAACGGCCGGCACGTCGCGAAATTCCCACACATCGACCGCCGTCCCGATCGCCAGCCGACCGCGGCCGACGGCCAGCCCCATCGGCTTGTGAAACGCGGAAAGTGCGTATTGATCAGCCCGCCGTCGGACCGCAGCAGGACCAGTTTGCCCGCCTGATAGGTCGTCACGGCGAGCGCGCTGCCCAATTCATCGAGAATGGCGGGAAAGCTCGTGGTGTGAACGCTGCGGAGCGGAGAGGAGCCTAGCTCGGTGGACGTTTCATTTTCGTTGGGCGACGTCGAATTCTCCATGTGCGACGTGCCTTCCCACGCTCAATCGAGCGAAATCGTGCCGGCCGAAAATCGACGTTGGGCGATAAACCGCGGAGGAAATCCAGCCCCAGTAGGCCATCAACGCCGGCGGTGGGAGGTAATGTAAGCCCCAATATTGTGAAATCCTTGCGGTCGAATCCCAAGGGGCGAATTCCCTGAATTGCGACTTGGGGCGCCAATTGGCTGCCGCTGGCGGTCGTCACATCGACAAAATTGGCGGTGGACGCAACGTCGTAGCCCAGTAATTCCAAAACTACTGTACTGATCAAAGTATCGGTCGAGCCTGTGTCAAGCGCACACCGTATTGAGCCACTTACCTTGGGCCCCGCTAGCGACACCGGCACGATAATCAAACCATACTCAGGTTGAAAGGGGACGCTCATAGCGCGGTGGCCATGTTGGGAGGCAATTGTCCGGTGTAGTAAAATGCAAATACAATTGGACGCGACTGAACCGCTTGACGGTACATCTCGTCTCGATTCGGGCTGTGAAAGACAACTCGCCCGCGTTACAACCCATTTTCTTCGCCGGAAACCGGGTCCTCGACCAGCAGCCATTCAGAAGGGAACCGCTCGACCATCTCGGCAACCGTGAGCACTTCGTTGACAGCGGCACCGAGTGCTTTCTTTTCGATCGATTTGGTAATAATCATTGGTGACCTCCTTCGCTGCATTATATCAAGCTCGGTTGATTTATCCTTCGTATTTCATCAAGATCTTCTCCGCCTCGACGCCCGCCAGCCCTTGAAAATCCCCCTCCGCGATCGCACCGCCCAGCTCGTTCGCTCGGCGGAAGTAATAATTCGACGGGCGGCGGCCCAGGTTTTGCTGACGCAGGTGTTCGCACATCACCCAAGCCGCGTCTTGAACGATGGTGTCGTCCTGCCGAGCGGCATGCAGGCTCGTGGCCAGCATTGTGATCATATCCTGACAACGTTGCGAGAGCTCCGCCATGCGGCATTGCCGGTCGGCCAGCTTCAATTGGAAGCGGCTCATCGTGCCGGAGATCTCCAGCGCCATTCTCTGTAGTTTTTCGCAAGCGAACACCGCGTACTCGCGAAGCGCCTGCGGCATCTCTGGAAGCTGAGGCGCTGCAACCGGCATCAGCCGCCGGGCTACGAGCCACCGCAGATAGGGAAGCGCCACGCTTTAAGCGCCGACATGTGGGACGGGTTGAGCGGGCTGGGCTGCTTGATGCCGGCGGCGGCGAGCGCTTTGCCGATCGGCTCGAAATAGGTCTTGCCGTGATGTTTGACCAGCGATTTGAAGAAGCCCATCGCCAGCATTTCGCCCTCGCCCTCGTAGATGCAGGGCGCGAGAAACTCGTGGATGTTGTCGCCGAACAAGTGGCCGTGCAAGAAGCTGCGACCGCCGTGGGTCTTCATGAAGTACTCGATCGCGGCGTGCTTTTGAGATTCGCTGCCGAAGATTTTAGCGACGATGCATTCCATCTCGCCGCGATAGCCGTGGTCAATCAGGCCGGCACACCAGGCGACGAGTGCGTCTGCAGCCACGATCAGGCCCGCCAGCTCGGCTAGTCGCCGCCGCACCAGCTCGCGCGTGGCGATTGGCGCCCCATACGTGCGGCGAAAGTTGGCCCACGGGATGATGCTGGCCAGCATCACGCGCATCATTCCGCTGGCGGCTGCGCACAGTGAGACGCGGCCAAGATTCAGCCCGTGATAGGCGATCGTGAGCCCGTCGCCGCGCGGCGGCGCGAGCAGGTTCGCGGCCGGCACGCGGAAGTCGCGAAAGTTGATACCACGGTTGTACGTCTGCTTCAGCGCCCACAGGCCGTACTTGCGTAGCTGAAAGTGCTCGTCCTCTTTGGCCGGCAGCTCGGCGATAAGGACCGCCGGCCGCCCCTCCATCAACACAACCAGCCCAATCGTCCGGCCCGGCACGATATTGGTAATGAAAAGCTTCTCGCCGTTGACAACGTATTCGTCCCCTTCGAGCCGGGCCGTTGTGCGCAGAGCCGTGAGATCGCTGCCGGCGTTCGGCTCGGTCAGGGCGAACGCACTTAGCCGCGATCCATCCGCCAGGCCCGGCAAGAAGCGCCGCTTCTGCTCGGGCGAGCCGAACGTGCGGACCGGGTCGACCGCGCCGATGCAGCCATGCACCGACGCCAAACCGGCCACCGTCGCGTCCACCGTCGCCATCCGCGTCAGAAACGGCGCGAACGAGCTGAACGGCGCTCCGCTGCCGCCAAACTCGGCGTCGACCAACAGGCCCCAATAGCCGACCGCGCCCAGCTCACCGAGGGCTGCTTCGGAAATCTTGCCTTCACTGTTCAGCAGCGTGCCGGCCTCGCGGCGGCGCTCGACGACGGCCACCGAATTGTCCATCACCTTTTGTACTGCCGGCGGCGTACTGGGCGACGCGCTTTTGAAGAGTCCCACCGGCACCCCGCGATCCCACACTGCGCGATGAGCCGGGCTGTTGACGGTTTGATACTCGGGTGCGAACAGCGCCTCGACCTGGTCGTCGGCCGTATCGATCGCGCCGGTCCGCCGCGCCTCCTCGGTGCTTTTGCCGCCCAGGGTGAGAGCTGTTTCAGCGAAGGATTTTTCCTGGCGAGATTCGTCCGTTGTTAATGGCATGTTGATCACGCGTTCCGTTGAGTGACATTGTACCGCGAGTGGCAACAGCATATCATGTTTTCGTGCTTTGGCACGAGTCCGACCGTCGCTAGGCCGCAGCCACGACGAGATTCTTGATCCTGCTTTCTACTTCCTGCATCTGGCTCCCCGCTCCCTACTATCTCCCATGCACGATCCACGCATCCACAAGCTTGCCGATTTGCTCCTCGACCACAGTTGCCAGATTCAGCGTGGCGAAAAGGTACTGATCGAAGCTTTCGATTTGCCCGATGCGGCCCTGGTTTGCCAGCTCATCGAAGGGGCCGCCCAGCGCGGGGCCGTCCCGCTCGTCAGTTGGAAATCGAACGCCGTGCTGCGGTCGCTCTACAAGACGGCCACCGTCGAAAGCATGAAGCTGGCCGGTCAGCTCGAATCGGCGCGCATGGAGCAGGTGCAGGCGTACATTGGCGTCCGCGGCGCGGCCAACAGCAGCCAATTCGCCGACGTCCCGCAGGAACGGATGGACCTCTACCAGCTCCACTGGTGGAAAACAGTCCACACCGACGTGCGGATCGCGAAGACAAAATGGGTCGTCCTCCGCTACCCGACCGACTCGTTCGCCCAATCGGCCAACATGAGCACCGCGGCGTTTGAAGACTTTTACTTCGACGTTTGCACGGCCGATTACGCCGCCATGGCCGAGGCCCAGAAGCCGCTCGTGACCCGGATGGAAGCGGCCGACCGCGTCCGCATCGTTTCGCCCGGCACCGAGCTCGAGTTCTCGATCAAGGGCATCCCCGTCATCCCCTGCGCGGGCGACCGCAACATTCCTGACGGCGAAGTGTTCACCGCCCCGGTCAAGGATAGCATCAACGGCCACATTCGCTTCAACACGCCGTCGCGCTATCAGGGCACGGTGTTCGACAACATCGAGTTCGAATTCAAAAACGGCAAGATCGTCAAAGCGACGGCCAACGAAACCGATAAGATCAATAAGATCCTCGACTCGGACGAGGGCGCGCGATACTGCGGCGAGTGGGCGATCGGCGTGAACAACCGTGTTCGCGAGCCGATGCTCGACACGCTCTTCGACGAAAAAATCGGCGGCAGCTTCCACCTCACGCCGGGGCAAGCCTATACAATCGCCGACAATGGCAACGACAGCCGCATCCACTGGGACCTGGTTCTCATTCAGCGGCCCGATTACGGCGGCGGGGAAATCTGGTTCGACGGCGAGCTGCTCCGCAAAGACGGCAAATTCGTGCCCAAAGATTTGCAAGGGCTAAACGCCGGCCTGTAGTAGGCACACTCCGTGTGCCGTAACAGCCCTTTCGCAAGGCGTGATTCTGCCATTCAACGACGGCGACGCTCATTGGCAACGCCGCTACGGCACGCGGAGCGTGCCTGCTACATTGACGCTCGCTACCACGCTCTGCGTGAGAATTAAGAAGGGCTATCTCACTAACGCCAGAAACAGCGCATTGACTCCACGATCGTCAGCACACTTTCGGACAAGGCGATCAGCGTAAGAGTTTCGATACAGTTCTCTCCGTTGTCGCAAATCGATCGATACAGTTCGTCCCGCGTCGTCGCACTTTTGCCCTCCATCTCGGCCCACTTGCGAACCGCATCCTGCCGCGGCTCTCGTTCGCTGGGGACGTACGGCCGATACATGACGGCGCTCGCGGGCGGTAATTCGTAGCGACAGGCGGCTCGCCTGTCGATTGGGAGGAGCTTATTTGCGACAGGCGAGCCGCCTGTCGCCACTAACGATGACACGCCCAGTAGACAGCCGGCTGGCGGGGAGGTTCGCACGCCTGGGACCCGACCAAAATGGTCGGGCTGTATTGCGGCCGACCAAGATAGTCGGGCTATATAGAATTACCGGCGGCTCTGCAGCATCCGGCTGCGTTCCATGGCGTCTTCCGCCATTCGGATGTATTGCATGTTGTTCGTGCCGGCGAAAGCGCGTTGGTAGGTCACGCTGAGGGCCGTGAAGCTGAAGGGGTCTTCTGGCTCGATGAGGCACACCTTTTGGGCGTGCTGGATCGCTTCGTCGTGGCGGCCGAGCTTTTGCAGGACCACGGCCAGGGCGGCGTGGGCCAGGGCGTAATTGGGGTCGGCGGCGAGTGACTCGTTGAGCTTGGCCGCGGCTTCGTCGAGCTTGCCTTCGTCCTTGAGTTTGTCGGCCTGGTCGTAGAGTCGGGCGGCGTCGGACATGGTGGGGCCTTTTGAAATCTAGTGCAGTCCGATCGCTCGGCGAGATGACTGCACTGGGTTCTAAGTTCACGTCCAGCTAGCACGCTGGCAGCGACATCACTGCTCGTGAGTCTACCACCCCGAGCACCCCGCTGCCCATAAGGTCGGTGGCCGCTTTGTTGGTTTTGGGGGGCTCCATAGGGTTAGCCCAGCTCATGGAAGCATCTCGCGGAGCGAGATGACTACACTAGCGTGGGAAAGTGGGAGGATGCCGAACACGCGGTTAAGCCGGTTTGTGCGGGCGGCCCGATAGAGAGAGGGGCGGACTCGCGGGTGCCACTGCTGGCTAGGCCAGCAGTGTCGCGGTCGCCCTTGCCTTTCGAGACGATCGCACCAAGCAAGGGCCACGAATTGCACTGCTGGACGAGCCAGCAGTGGCACCCTGCCGTTACGTTAGGGGGGAACTAGCTTTGTCGATACACCCGCTTGCCGTCGTCAGTCCGCACGCCGAGCTTGGCGCGGACGTTCATGTGGGGCCGTTCTCGATCATCGAAGCGGGCGTCGTTGTGGGCGATGGCAGCCGCTTGGCCAGCCGCGTCGTCGTTAAGAGCGGCACTGTGCTGGGGCGCGACAATCAACTGTTCGAGGGCGCCGTCATCGGCGGCATGCCGCAGCACATTCACATGCCGCAGCACCCTGGCCGGGTCGAAATCGGCGACGGCAACGTGATTCGCGAGAACGTCACGATCCACCGCGCGATGGAGGCGGGCCACTCGACGCAAATTGGGAATCGCTGCCTGCTAATGGTAGGCGCCCATATCGCGCATGATTGCCGACTTGGCGAGGGCGTCATTCTTACGAACAACGTGCTGCTGGCCGGTCATGTCGAGGTGGGCGATAAAGCCTACCTTTCAGGCGCGGTCGCCGTACATCAGTTTTGCCGCGTGGGCCGGCTGGCGATGGTCGGCGGGATGGCCCGCGTACGACAAGATGTGCCGCCCTTCGTGACGATCGACGGCGGTTCGACGATGGTCGTGGGATTGAATAAGGTTGGCCTGCGGCGGGCCGGCTTTTCGACCGAGGAGATTCGCCAACTGAAGGCCGCGTACCAAGTCATCTATCGCAGCGGTCTGGCCTGGGAGGAAATGCTCGACGCGCTGGCCATCGAGTTTCCAAAAGGGCCGGCGGCCGAGTATCTGTCATTCTTTGCCGACGGCAAGCGGGGCTTTGTCCAGGAGCGACGTACGCCGCCAGGCGCGATTGTTCGCATCCACCGCGACGACGAGGCCGACGCCGAGCCGGCCGAATTGCCGCAGGCCGAAAAGAAGGCCGGCTAACGCGGCCGGCTGGCTGCAACTGCTCCCTTGCCGGCACATTCCGACCGGTCATCCTCGAGCCTGATGCCCAGCCGCTTGCTTTCGCCGACAGTTTCCGAACCGCGCCGTTTCGCGTCCGCGGAGCATGCCGCTCACGGTTTAGCGGAGCCAGTCCCCGAGCTTGACAGTTGGTTCGTGATACTTTCGGACTACGTCTTAGAGCTTCGCAGCGCCGGCGCCCTGCTTCGCTTGGCGGATTCTTATCAATTCCTGCACGATCGCGTTCGTACTCGGGTTCTTCGGATCGATTTCGTGCAGCAGTTTCAGCTCACGCACGGTCGCCGTAAACATCGCTTCGTCGCCGGTCTGCTCGTAGCGGCGCTCGTACACCAACGCCAGGGCCATGCGATATTGATATTGCTGCGGTGCGGCGCGACAGGCGTCCGTCAGCGCAGTCGGTGGCTTCTTCCAGCCGGCCGAGGAGCACGTTCATCATTCCCAATTGGTAACGAATTTCGGCATTTTCCGGGGCGAGCTTCGCATCCCGGGCCCGCAGCTCGACCTCCTCCTCGCGCAGGCGGCGAATCTCCGCCGGGTCGCCTCCCCGCTGTTCGAGTATCATCGCCAGCTCGCCGCGCGGCCCGGCGATATATGGCTCGATTTGAATCGCTGCCCGCCAATGGGCCAGTGCCCGCTGCTCGAGCACGACTGCCTCCTGCACTTGCCCCGAGTTCAATAGCCGCTCGCTGAGGCGCCGGTCCAACCCACCCAGCGCCAAGTGCCCGCCCGCATGATCGAGCGACAAGGCCTGACTCTGGCGATACTCGGCCAGCACCTCGCCAAACCGCTCTTGTTCGGCCCTGGTGAGCGACTTCCGCGGCAAATACGCCAGCCGGGTGACGGCGGCGATACGCACTGCCAGCGTGGAGTCGTCCAGCCGACTGGCAAGCTCAGTTTCGAGCTGCGGAATATTCTGCCCGTCGTCGGCGTACACGGCCGTGCGGCGGACGAGCGGGTCGACATCGCCCAATGCCGAGCGGCGGACGGCGATGCTCCGTCGATCGGGGTAGGCGGCCAGCACATCGATGGCCGACGCCCGCACGATGCCGGGCGTCGTCTTGCGGTTCAGCAAGTCGAGCAATTGCTTGCCGCCGTCGGGAGCTCTGGCAAGCGCGGCGGCGAAGGCCGGCCCCCAATGCGGATCGTCCGGCCGCTTGTCGCCGTACCATTTGCCGACCGCTTCTGCCGCCCACTCGTTCGTCTCTTCCGGTTTCGTGTGACAGCCGGTGCAGGCGTTGGGCGTGCCTAGCTTGACCGACAGATCGGGCCGCGGCACGCGCAGGCTATGATCGCGCCGGGCATCGACCACCATATATAGCCGCGACGGCATGTGGCACTCGACGCAGTTGGCCGCCACGGTGCCCGGGGTGTGATGATGGTGGGCCGGCGTGTCGTACTTGCCCTTCACGTGGCACTGTGTGCACAGCTCGTTGCCCTCGAATTTCGTCTTCAGCGAATGGGCGTCGTGGCAATCGCTGCACCTCACCCGCTGCGAATACATTTTGCTTTGCAGGAACGAGCCATATTCGTAGACCTCGTCGCGAATTTGCCCGTCGTCGAAATACAGGCCAGTCGACAGAATCGACGGCACGTAATAGTCCAACAGCGGCTTGCCCGGCCGAAAACCTTCGTGGACTTGCACGCGGTGGGAATGGCACTTGGCGCAGGTCTTGATTTGGATCTCGGGATCGGTGCTTTTGAGCCGCGGCAAGCCGTAGCCGACGTTGCGGTCCCAGAACAATCGACGGCTCCGGGCCAGCTCAACGTGCACGCTGCCTGGCCCGTGGCACTCCTCGCAGCTAACGTCGATTTCTTCGAACGTCGTATGGTACGAATCGGTCTCCGGATCGTAGTTCTTGTGCAAGTTCGTCGAGTGACAATCGGCGCAGGTGGTGTTCCAATTCTGGCCGATGCCGGTCCAGTGCACGGGGTCGCCCGGCGGAATGCGCTCGTCCGGCACGTCGGGAGGCGTGACTTCAAACCACTGCTTCTTGTGCGTGTCCCACGAAACGCGCAGCACTTGCACTCGCCCCCGCGGAAACTCGACCATGTATTGCTGCAGCGGATCGACGCCAAACGTGTACTTGATTTCGTAGTCGTGGTTCTGGCTGTCCGGCCCCTCCGTGTTGACCATGAACTTGTCGCCCTGGCGGAAAAACCGCGTCGTCACGCCCAGGCGGGTGAACGTCGTATCGTTGAAATCTCCCTCGACCGATTGGTCCGTGGCCAGCTCCATCGCGCGATCGTGATGCGAGCCGGTCCAGAGCTGGTGCTCGACTGCATGGCACTGGGCGCAGGTGGCCCGGCCGACGTACTGGGCATGATCAACCGCATCGGGCGGCAGCGCGTTAAACCAGTAGCTGCCGAACGCGGCCAGCGCGGGCGGTATGGCGCAGATTGCGACCGCAATCCAAATTCGCCTGGCCGAAAGAGGCATGGCACGACAGAGTGAAGTGAAAACAAGGGGGACCGCCGTCCGCAGCGGCACTTCTCTAAGTATACAGCACTGTGCGTCGGACGCGTCAGATCAGGCCCCGTTGTCGGTTGGCTTCGGCGGCTGCTTGCCGTATTTGGCCTCGTAGATGGCGGCAAACTCGACCACTTTCTCGGGATGGCAGACGAAGCATTGCGAATCGGGCCGATCGTGCTCCGTGCACCAGTCCCCCTTGGCTTTGAAATCGGCCACCAGCTTGTTGTTGCACAGGACACACACCTCTTCCGGAACGCCGTGCTCGCTGCACCACCAGCCGTGGCCGTCCTCTTCGCTCGTTGCGGAGTTCTCCGCGACTGGCGGGCCGGCCGCCGGCTTGCTGCAACCGACCGTAACAATTCCCAAAACCAGCCCGATGCCGAGTGTCCAAACACGATTCTTATCCATCCGGTCGTCCTTTCATGTCGGGTGCGTCGCGCCAGCGAGACACACCGATTCGAGTTCCTGTTGAAGCATAATTTGGTGTGTCTCGCGGACTCGACACGCCCTACACCTGCGCCCCCTTGTTTCTGCTATCTCCAATATCAAGCTCTAAGCAATTCCGGCAGTTTCCCGATGTCTCCCAGCCTCTTTGGCCGATCGATAGACTCCTTCGCCGGCCGAATCAATACGTACAGCACGCGCAGCACCAAGAGCGACATGACCATCGCCGAAATCACGCCGCCGATCACCACCGTCGCCAGCGGCCGCTGGACTTCGGCGCCCATGCCGGTGCTGAACGCCATCGGCAAAAAGCCGAGACTGGCCACGAGCGTGGTCATCAACACGGGCCGCAGCCGCGTCGTGGCCGCTTGTTCCACGGCCTGGTCGAGCGGCATTCCGATCCGCCGCAGTTGGCGCATGTAGCTCACCAAAATCATAGCGTCCAGCACGGCCACGCCCGAGAGGGCGATGAAACCGATGGCGGCCGAAATGGAAAACGGCATCCCGCGAATCCACAGCGCCACAATTCCGCCGACCCAACCGAACGGCACGGCCGCGAAGACGCGGAACACGTCGACCCAGTTCTGGTAGGTCACGTACAGCAACCCGAAGATTAGCGCCAGCGACAGCGGAACAACAATGAGGAGCCGCGTCCGGGCCCGCTGCAGATGCTCGAACTGCCCGCCGAATTCAAAGAAGTAGCGTCCCGGCGGCAGCGTCAGTCGTTGCTTCATTCGCGCTTCGGCCTCGGCCACGAAGCTGCCAATGTCGCGGCCCCGGACATTCGCCGAGATGGTGATCCGCCGCTGCCCCCACTCGCGAGTAATCGTCGACGGGCCGCTCACCAGCCGCACGTCGGCCAGCCCCGACAGCGGCAACCGCTCGCCCGAGGCCGTGCGGATCAAGATCGACGAGATGCCGGCCGCCCCGTCGCGCATCGCCTCCGGCAGCCGCGCCACGAGCGGAAACCGCAACTGTCCTTCAAACACCTCGCCCAGCGGCTTGCTGCCCAGCGACTCGATCACATCCGTGACGGTTTTCGCCGGCACGCCGTGCCGCGCCAGCTCTTCTTGCTTCAATTTGATCTGCAGCACCGGCTGGCCGGTGATTTGCTCGACGCTGACGTCCGCCGCGCCGGGCACCGATTTCAAGATGCCTTCGATCTCTCCTCCCTTGGCGGTCAGCACGTCCAGATCGTCGCCGTACAGTTTCACGGCCACGTCCGAGCGGACGCCGGTCACCATCTCATTCATCCGCATCTCGATGGGCTGCAAAAACTCGAGCCGCTGGCCAGGCAGATCGCGCAACTCATCTTCGATAAGCGTCGTCAACTCGGCCTGTGTGCGGGCCCGCTTCCAGTCGTCGCGCGGTTTGAGTGTGATGAACATATCGGTCAGCTCGGTCCCCATCGGGTCGGTGGCAATCTCGGCCGAGCCGATGCGGCTCCAAACGTGCGCGACTTCGTCCGGGAAGGCCGCCAGCACCGCCTTCTCCATCTGCGTGTTGTATTTGATCGAGTCGTCCAGGTCGGTGCCTGTGAGCCGCACGACGCTAATGGCAATCGCCCCTTCGGATAGCCGCGGCACGAATTCGGTACCCAAATTCGGAAACACCAGTCCGAACGCAACCAAGAGGACCATGCCGGCGATGCTCACGACCCACCAGCGATGCCGCATCGACGCCCGCAAGATCGGTCGATAGATTCGCTGCACCAGCCGCATCAAGAGCGGCTCCCGCTCGACCATCAGTCGCGGCAGGACCAGGCTCGCCAGCACCGGCATCAGCGTGAGTGACATCAACATCGAGCCGGCGAGCGCGAAGATCACGGTCAGCGCCATCGGCCGGAACAGTTTGCCTTCAATACCTTCCAGCGTCAGGATCGGCAAATAGACGATCATGATGATCAACTCGCCGAACATCGTCGGCTTGCGAACTTCGACGGCCGCGTCGCGGACCACGTCGATCATCCGCCGCCGCCGATTGTCGCCGTCGGCGATGTGCCGGACGCAGTTCTCGACCATGACCACGCTGCTGTCGACGATCATGCCAAAGTCGATCGCCCCGAGACTGAGCAGGCTCGCTGAAATGCCGAATCGGAACATGCCCGAAAAAGCGAACAACATCGACAATGGAATCGCCGCGGCCACGATCAGGGCCGCCCGAATGTTGCCCAAGAAGGCGAACAGAATCGCAATCACCAAGAGGCCGCCCTCGAACAGGTTGCTCTTCACCGTGTGAATCACCTGGTCAACCAGTTGCGTGCGGTCATAAACTGTAACAACGGAAATGTTCGCCGGCAGAGTCGCCTTGATTTCCTCCAACCGCTCCTTCATTTCCGTCGTGACTTGGTGCGTGTTTTCACCCATCAACATGAAGCCCAGGCCCATAACTACTTCACCCCTCCCGTCGGCCGTCACCGCGCCGCGGCGAATCTCCGAACCGATTGCGATTTCGGCGACGTCCCCCACGCGAACCGGCACGCCGTCCTTGGCCGAGATGACAATTCCCTTGATTTCCTCGATGCTGCCCGTCCGACCCAGCCCTTGCACAAGCACCGATTGCGTTCCCTGCCGCACATTGCCGCCGCCGACGTTGCGGTTGTTTTCCTCGACCGCCCGCATCACCTCGTCGTACGTCAGGCCGTATTTGATCAACAGGTTCGGATCGACGCGGACCTGGTACTGCTTTTCATAGCCACCCCAACTGTTGACCTCGGCCACGCCGGGCACGGTGCGCAGCTTGGGCTTGATTACCCAATCGTGGATCGTCCGCAACTCGGTCGGGTCGGTCACTGCGCCGGTGACCACGTAGTGAAACACTTCGCCGAGGCCCGTGGCGACCGGCCCCATCTGCGGCCGCTCGATCCCTCCGGCCAGCTCGACTGTGGCCAATCGTTCATTGATCAGGTTCCGCGCAAAGTAGATATCCGTATCGTCGGTGAACGTCACGACGAGCTGCGAAAAGCCGAACTTTGACACGCTCCGCATGTTTTCGAGGCCCGGCAGGCCGCCGATCGCCTGCTCGATCGGGAACGTGATCTGCTGCTCGACCTCTTCGGGCCCCAGCGCCGGGGCCACCGTGTTCACCTGCACTTGCACCGGCGTCGTGTCGGGGAAGGCGTCGATATCCAGCCATTGCAGCGAAATGCCGCCGAGCAGCGCCAAGAGCAGCGTCCCCAGAATTACCAGCAGCCGATGCCGTAGCGAGAAGTCGATGATCCAATTGAGCATGATGCCATCCCTGGGCCACTTGTGCGGCAGTCACTACGGAGTCGATCAGAAATCACGTCGAAGTTTTCAGAATTGGGGACCCACGAGTTTCGAACTAAGTAGACGGAGACAGAAGAATAGAAGAATCTACGACCTTCTGTTGCCTTTCGTTTCCCCCTGCTCATCCACACTGACGCTGCGAAATCCGCTACTCGTCCGAGTCTGCCGATTTTTTCACAGCCGCGCAGCAAGCGCATCCTGCACCCAAATTACTCTTCAAGAGCTGCGCCTCGAGCACCACGCTGTTCTTGCTGGCGATCACTTCGCCCGGCAACAGGCCGGCGATGATCTCCGTCGTATCGCCCTCAACGACACCCGGCCGCACCTGGCGGATGTGAAAGTACTTTGGCGATCCCTGTTTGAGAAAATCCTTGTCTCGCACGAAGACCACTTTGCAACAGCCATCCCAGTGCAGCGCCTCGGTCGGCACGACGACCGCCCTCGGTTCCTCGCGGAGCAAGATTCGGCCGGTGCCGAACGTGTTCGCACGCAGCCGGCCGTCCTTGTTCGGCAAGTTGACGCGGACCTTCACGGTTCGTGTCTGATCGTCGGTCGCCGTGCTGATCCAATCCAGCGTGCCGCCGACTTCCTGGCGGTCAGTGCGGTCGCTGGGCTGAAACAGTACTTTTTGCCCGAGCGAAAGATACTGCGCGTCTACTTGCCGAACGTCGAGCATCAGCCACATTCGCCGAACGTCGGCAACGCCAAAGATCGTCGTTCTCGTATCAACCACCTCTCCGGGCACGACTTTCCGCGCCACCACCACGCCCTCCAGCGGCGAGCGAAGCGGAAACAAGTTCGACGTCGTCGACGCGCCGTCGAATTTCGCAACCATCTCCGGCGGCAGGCCGAGGAATTGAATTCGCGCCGCGATCTCCGCGGTGCTGAGCGCCTGGAATTCTTCTGCCCGCACCGGCAATCCCAAGTTGACCAGCGCCTGCTGGGCGCTCATCAGGCGGATCTGTGCCGATTGATTGGCCGCGTCCGCCTCGCGGACCTGCCGCTGGCTGATCGCCCCCTGGGCCAGGGGCCGCAGCTTTTCGACGTTGGTGGCGGTGAGCCGCACTTGGGCTATCGCCTGCAGAAACTCAGCCTTGGCCTTGCCGATCTCGGCGGCGTCCACGAGCGCGAGCACGTCGCCCTGCCGAACCGTGTCGCCCACTTGCTTATCAACTCGCCACACAGTGCCTGCCACCCGGCTGGCCAAGCGGGCCAGGTGTGTCTCATCGTACGTTACCTCGCCATTGGCAGTCACGGCCTCGACAATCGGCCGCCGCATGGCGACCGTCACGTCGACGCCCGCCTTTTCCATCGCCTCGATCGACGCGAATTGGATTCGCTTCTCATGGAGCAAGCAGCGGCTGTTGTTTTCAGCCCGCGGCACAAGTGCTAATGCCTTGTCAGCTTCCTCGACGTCAGTCGCCGTTACAATGGGCGTTTTCGTGAGCTGCGCGAGTTCCGGATGTTCCAACGGGCACTGGGCGATGCCGTGCTCTTGGCACCAGCCATATTCCTTCAACCGCGGCACGAGCTCCGCATTACACTCGATGCACTCCGTCTCCGGCACGCCGTGCTCTTCGCACCAACCTTCGTTGTCCGCAGTCGCGCGGCTCCCAAAGATCGCAAGAGATGGCAGCTTCCAGTCGTTGCTGTAGCCCCACACGGCCGTCGTTACCAGAAGGACGAAAATAACGGCCGAGGAAAGCCGGCCGAGCCATGGGTGCGCATTCCCGCCACCCGCATCGGCGTCGATCCTCTCCTTTACGTGGCTTGGTGAAACGGCCGCTGGCGCAGGCGGGCGCTCGATCGTCGATTGAGACATGACGTAAGCTCCAAACGGGCACGCCGCATGGTCGGCGCGAAGGTGCAGCCACAGAATATGCCGATAAGATCGCCCGGCGCAACTTGTCGGCAGCCGCGCATGCGCAGCCGCAAACGTTGCTCGAGCGTGGAGTGTCCGCTCAGATCAAGAGCGCCTGATGCAATAAATGCAGGCGTAAATGCGGCAGTGGGGAAATTGTCTTCGCTGCGTCGCTCGCTGCCCTACAAACGTCCACTTCGGCGCATAGCCGACGTGCGAGGAGGGTGATGTTTGCAACCTGAAGATGCGCTCGATTGGCCGAAGCGCGCTCTGGCGAAATATACGTGCAAGTTCCGTTACAGCATCTTGCTGCTGGAGAGTGGCAGGGAGCGCGATTTCCTGCCTGGGCAATCCGGCAATCCATCTCGCAACACGACGTAACAACGTGCACGCTGCCCAGGCATTTCTCGCAGTGCGCGTGGACAGCGCTACCACAGCAGCCCACGAGCGCATGAATGACCAGCGCCGCAGTCGTCAAGCTGGATGTAAAGGCTTGCATAAACTTGCCTAATCGTTGGCAGTCATTATTGGGCTTATCGGCCGGCGAGTCAACGAAACTTGTGTCCGCGGCGAAAGTCCCTCGATTCCTGCGAAAAAACCCAGCTATCTATCGTGCGGCATATAATTCTCAGATTGGTTTAAGCGTCGTGAAGATTTCCTCCGTAGCCGCCATGCCCCCAGCGACAGCAAAACAACGCCATCTTGCCCTGCGGCTGTCTTATTTTACGGTCGGCTACAATTTGCTCGAAGGCTTGGTGTCGATCCTGTTCGCCCAGCTTGCTGGCAGCCCTGCCCTGCTGGGTTTCGGCGTCGACAGCTTTGTCGAGTCGCTTTCGGGCGGCATCATGATCTGGCGGTTTTCGCATTCGACAGAGCTATCCGCCGCGGAGATCGAAAAACGCGAACATCGGACAATCCGACTGATGGCCGGCGCTTTGTTCCTATTGGCTGGATATGTGGCCTATGAGTCGGCTGCGATGCTCTACCGTCATGAAAGCCCCGATCGCAGCTCGGCCGGGCTGGTGATCGCAGCGATCTCACTGGTCGTCATGCCGATCCTGTTCGCGATGAAGCGGCGCACGGCCGCGTCGATCGGAAGCCATAGCCTGGCAGCCGACGCCAAACAGACTTTGGCTTGCATTCTGCTGTCGGCGGCGCTGTTGGTTGGTTCGGGCGTGCATTATGCGACCGGCGTCGGCCAGGCCGATCCGCTCGCCGGTTTAGTGATCGCCGGATTCCTGCTTCGGGAAGCGTATATCGCGTGGTCGAAGCGAGATTTGTGTTGCTAGTGCCGTACGATTTAACGCGAGACGCGTGTCGCCACAACCTGGTGGCCGAATTAACGTCGGGCGACCGGCATCGGCTCGACCAGCAGCGCGTCAATCTGGGCCCACTTCTGCCAGGCCATCTTTAGGTCTTGGACGTAGTCCAAGTTTTTTTCGGTGTAGGTCCGTTCGGAGGTGAGCATTTGCAAGTAGTCGATCTCACCGGCCGAGTAGGCCCTGGAAAACATCTCCAGCGACTGCTGTGCCCACGGCAGAATGGTGCCCGCGTACTTGGCCACGCGCTGGCGGGCCGTTTGATAGTCGCGGAAGGCATCGGCCAGTCGCTGCTCGAGCGCGAGTCGCTCTTGGTCGAGCGTCGCTTGGGCCACCGCCAGCTCGCCTTGGGCCGCGGCGATGCCGCCCTGGTTGCGATCGAAGACTGGAAGCGGTACACCGACCATCACGTTTGCTACGGTATCGCCCTCTGCGTTATCGTACTTCACGCCCGACTGGACCGTCACGTTCGGCACACGCTGGGTGATCCGCGCCGGACGGCAAAGCGGGCCGCCTCGACTGCAAATTGCGCCTCGGCAAGCTGCGGGCTTTCATTGAGGACGCGGTTGCGGGTCGATTCCCAATCGAGCGCGGGCAGCGGCTGCGCAAATGCATCGTCCAATTTCACGGGCTGATCGGGCCGGCCGATCAAAATTAATAGCCGCCGCCGTCCCGCGTCGTAGCGATTGGCGGCCTCTTCTTCCAACAATTGGACCGAATCGTTCTCGATTTGGGTCTGCAGCAGCGATGCGGCCGACTCTTCCTGGGCCTGAACGCGCAGTTGCGAAGCTTCCACCGCCTTCGTCGTCACCTGCTGCAGTTCGCGCAGCAGCGTCACCGTCCGTTGGGCGGCCAACGTTTCGTAGTAGTCGGTTCGGGCCGCCAGGACTGCGTGCAGTCGAAACTGTGTGTACCGCTGATCAGCCGCCGCGATCTGCTGCGACGCCACGGCGCGGCTCAGACCGAGTTTCCCCGCGGTAACAAATTCTTGCCCGACGAAACCGCCTTGCTTGCCGGCAGTTCCGCGGGCGCCGACGTCGTCGCTCTCGTAACCAATCACCGGATTCGGCCACAGTCCAGCCTGAAGCCAGCGACCGCGGGCCGCTTCAACGTTGGCCTGGGAGGCCTGAAGTGCCGGGTAATTTGCCAGCGCAAGCGATTCAATTTCCGCGAGCGATAGCGCCTGGCCGGCCGATGGCAACGGCTCCGCCTCTGGCCCCACGTCGGGCAGCCGCACGATGAATTCTGTGGCCGGTTCCGATCGTCGCGATTCGACGCTAGCAGTGTTCGGGCTGCTCTCTTCGGCGCAAGCTGATCTGTCGGTGGAGATAATCGCCGCGGCCAGCGCGACGCGGGCGCCAATAGATATTGATGATGTCGACAGCTTCATTTCTTCACAACTCTGCCTGGCCAAGGAACTGACGCCTCGCGATTGACGTTTGCCAATACTTCAGCGGATGGGCGGGACGCGAATCGTATTCAAAGGTCGACGACGCACCGCTTTCGTTACATCGGTACTGGCGGTAATGAATCTGCCGATGAAATTGACTCGACGTGCAAGTCGGTTGATAGCAGGACCGCCCGGGCGAAAAAGCAAACCAGCGCTCGCCGCAACGTGCGGGGGCACGATCAAAACAGTTGAAGGCGAGAGGGCCTTCAGCATTGTCTTTCGCCCCCTCGACCCTGGCCGGGACGGTCAGTACAATTCGTGCTGGCATCGCCATCAACAGTCGGGCGGCGCGAAGCCAATCGGTTGCAGGCCATTGCCAAAACGGCGGAGTAGCTCAGTTGGTTAGAGCAGCGGAATCATAATCCGCGTGTCGGGGGTTCGAGTCCCTCCTCCGCTATTTTCGGTTGCTACACTTCTCTTCAACAATTGTCGGCCCGTTTCCACGCTAGTGCCCGTCGAATGCCGCAACGGCAGGCGCATCTGAAGATCGTTGGAACGCCAGATCAAGGTCCAAATCCCCGAATCCGTCGCCCAGCACAGCGGCGTCCATAGCCTCGCGGGCAAAGCGCCGCTGCAACTCGGGAGTGCGAACGACGTGGCCTGCAGGAATTGATAACGGCAGACATGTCGGTCGGACTGTGGCAGGCGTGAGACGGTTTGCGACGGTGCCCGCGGCCAGAAATTGTCCGA
Source organism: uncultured Planctomycetota bacterium (assembly GCA_963738665.1). GTDB lineage: Bacteria > Planctomycetota > Planctomycetia > Pirellulales > Lacipirellulaceae > JABDGM01. The sequence goes on along the minus strand of CAVTXL010000022.1, from coordinate 1,777 downwards.
TTTCGCACTCGCCGAATTCTTTGGGCACCACCGACGCTCCGCACGGCCGCTTTTTCTCCCCGTTATGGAAACAGCAATGGCAGGCAGTGGCGAGCGGCGCGAATGGCGGCGTTCATAGGGAAACAAGTGATCTTCGGCTTGTTTGGCGAGGAGGCCAACGCAGGTGGGGTTTCGTGTTGAACGAAAAACTGTGCGACGACCACCTGATGCATCGTACCCGGTCAAATGATTCGCAGCCGACCACTTTGCCACGTCGATCGGCTGATAGCACGTCGCAATTCGCTGACTTGTCTGCTACGCTACCGACAAAGTGAAGTTTTCGTTTGGAGGTTGGACATGACGGATTCGGCTGCAATCGAGCGGACAACCGCTGCCTGCGCATGGGTGGTGGTGTGTGCGGGCACGACGATCAATCTGTGCCTCGGCATTCTCTACGCGTGGAGCGTCTGGAAGGCGAACCTGGTCGGCAATGCGACGCACCCGGCCCGCGCTGAGATGAGCGGCCTCAACGAGGGCTGGGTGGATCTGACGATGCGCAGGCCACCTGGGCCTACGCCATCTGCGGGATCACGTTCGCGATTTTCATGATTCCGGGTGGACTGCTGCAAGACAAGCTAGGGCCCCGCTTGGGGCAACGCTCGGAGGGCTGCTTTTGGGCAGCGGTTGCATCCGTCGCCGGAATGGTGGGAGCTACCAGGTGCGATGGCGGGGTTCGGCGTGATGGGCGGAATCGGCATGGGATTTAGATGGACGCGCGTCAGCTGAGGCAAATTCCGCTCTTCTCCGACGCCGCCGATGACGAGCTGGAGAGGCTGGGCGCGTTCGCGGAGTCGGTCGAGTTCAGCCAGAGGGCCGAAATCATCCGGGAGGGCGATTTCTCGAGGGCGCTGCTCGCGATCGAGGAGGGCACGGTGGAGGTCGCCCGCGGCGGCGAGCAGATCGCCAATCTCGGCCCTGGCGACGTCTTCGGCGAGGTCGGCGTGCTCAACGATGCGCTGCGGAACGCCACGGTGACGGCGACCTCGCGCCTCAAGCTGATCATCATCGATCAGTTAGAGGTGCAACGGCTGAAGGAGACGGCGCCCGAGATCCACGCACGGATCGAGAAGCTGGCCGAGGAACGCAGCGGGTAGTCGTCGGCGCGCCGGTCCTAACCTGGCTACTCCGACAGCCCGGCGGCTTCGAGGGCTTCGCTGTGGCTGAACCAGTCGCTGCCCGACACGACAAGGCCGTTGCGGTAGCGGAGGACTATGCCGTACTCCGTATCGAGTGGGGCACCGCCTTTGGACCGAGCCCTCATACGCCCAAGCCCTACGACCACCTCGCCGAGGTCGCGGACCTCTTCGATGTTCAGCACCAGTTCGTCGAAGCTGGCGTAGGCGTCGGCCCAGAACCTCGCAGCCCGTCGTGGCCCGAATATGCACCGCCGTCCACCCGCACCATGCCTGGGTACCACTGAATCTCTGGGTCAGTGGTTTCGAGCCATCCATCCAGGTCTCGCCGGTTCCAGGCCGAGCAATTCCTCGGCAACGATGGTGCGCCAGGCGTCCTCGAACCGGCCCGCCTCGACGTGCGCGAGCCAGGCCTGGATGTTCTCGCCGGCCGGACAGGCGACGTTGCACGGCGGGAGCAGGTCGACGTGCACGGGGTGTTCCTCGCGCCGCGGGCCGGCCGTCGATGCCGCCGCCGCGAGGTCGGGAACGCGAGTCAGGTCTTGGCGCTCGCGGGCCATCCTGCGAATGAATGCCACAAAGGGGGCCTCCCCGCATCGGGGACG
>CAVTXL010000021.1:0-25050 GCA_963738665.1 uncultured Planctomycetota bacterium | reverse complement strand
GGGGTCGACCGACGGTTCGATCGAGATCGCTCGCGAGCTGGGTTGCCGAATCGTCGAGCGCGAGTACGTCACCAGCGGTGACTTCAAGAACTGGGCAATACCGCAAGCCGCGCACGAGTGGGTCATGATCCTCGACTGCGACGAACGCATCACGCCGCAATTGGCCGAGGAGATTCGCCGCGAGCTTGTCGGTCCCCAGCACGACGGCTACTGGATCTATCGCCGCAATGTATTTCTCGGCCATCCGCTGAAATATGGGCCGTGGAAAAATGACCGCTGCCTGCGGCTGTTTCGCCGCGATCTGGGCCGCTACGTAGGCCCGACCGATCATGCCGAAGTGGAATTGAGCTGCGGCACGGTCGGCCGGCTGCGCGAACGGATGACTCACTACACATGCTCATCGTACGCCCAATATTTGCCGAAGTTGGCCCGCTATGCGGAGGTGCAATCGCAGCTCTGGCACGCGGCCGGCCGACGGGTGACGGTTGGCGGGCTGCTGCTGCGATTCCCGCTGCGATTCTTCCAGGGCTATGTGCAGCGGCTGGGCTTTCTCGACGGCCTGGCCGGGCTGCAAGTGAGCTTCTTGGTGGCCTACCTTTCTCATTTGAAGCTGGCGTATTTGTGGCAATTGCAGCGCGGGCGGAACTGGCAGGAGCTGGAAGCGACCTCGGAGACGGCGGAATTGAAACTGAGCACGCAAAGCCCCGAGCGCTCGGCGGCGTAACGAGCACGAGAAAGTAGTTGACGGAATGAGTCTGCGTGACATCCGAAAACGGTGGACGCCGAACTGGCTGACGACCGACGCTCGCCGTCGTCGCCGCAACGTGCTGTTCCGCCGGCTGGGCATCGCCCGCTGCCATACGCCGCCGCTGCTTACGCGTCATCCGGAACTTTATGTTCGCAGTTGGCTGCCGTATGTGGTCGCTCACGAGCTGCTCGCCAACCGTGAATTGACGTTCATGCAGATTGGCGCCTATGACGGGGTCGGCGACGACGACTTGGGCGGTCTGATCAAACAGCATCGCCTGCGCGGCGTGCTGGTGGAGCCGCAGCCGGCGGCGTTTGCCCGCCTGCAAAAAACGTACGCCAGCCAGCGGCAGATCGTTCTGCTGCAAGCGGCGATTGCGGAAGAGCAGGGCCTGCGCGAGTTTTACGGCCGGCAGAGCAGGCCGACCATGGCCGCTTCGTTCGACCGCGAGCACCTGCTGCGGCACGGGATTCCCGAGGACGACATCGTCACGATGTGCGTCGAGTGCCAGACCGTTGAAAGCGCGCTGCGGGCGGCTGGCCTCAAGAGTCTTGACATTTTGCAGGTCGACGCCGAGGGCTACGACTGGCCGATCCTGCGGTCGATCGACTTTACACGTGTGCGGCCGAGAATTGTCCGCTTCGAGTATCGCAACATGCCGCCGCGCGACGCCGACGCCTGCCTTGAGCGGCTGGCCGCCCACGGCTATCAATTCTTGCTTGAGCCCCGCGACATCATCGCCCACTTGGCTGCGGCCGACGAGTCGCTGCGCCGAAGTTTGGTCGCCTGATCGGCTTGGCGATTGATGAAACCGCGACGGGCGGAGCAGGCCGACCGACGTTTTGTCCTCAGCAGGCCGGACCCGACCCGAAGGTTGGCAAAGCTGGCGGACTCGGTTAGCGCGCCACGCCCGCCATTTACACCCGGCGCTAGGACCGAAACAGGCCCGGCGGTATAATTTCCGCTACGATATCTCGGGGTTGTCGGCGCGAGCTTCCGCTCCTCCAGGCGGTGGGGGTGTGTCCGCCATGGGTCTCGTCGAAGTTGAACTTGCGGTCGCCGCGGAACCGCTGCCGACTCAGGTGAGCCGGCTGCTGGCCGACGCGCGGCAATACGTGGGCCAGTTCGAAGACGAGACGCGAGCGTCGATTCCAGCCTTCGTGCCGAGCGACTTTGAGCTTGTTTATCAGGCGCTGGACGCGATCAAGACCGCTAACTTGACGACTGGCCGGCGTTTTATCGAGTGGGGCAGCGGTCTGGGCGTCATTACTTGCCTCGCTGCGATCGTGGGATTCGACGCGGTGGGCATCGAGATCGAACGGCCGCTCGTCGAAATGGCGCGAGAATTGTCGCGCAGGCACCGCATAGCGGCCGAGTTTGCCCTTGGCAACTTCGTGCCACAAGGGGCCGAACCGCAGCTCGATTGGGCCGGCGACGTGGCCTGGCTCTCCAGCGGCGGGGCCGACGGCTACGAAGAGCTGGAGCTGGACCCCGACGATTTTGATCTCGTGTTTGCGTATCCGTGGCCTGGGGAAGAAAGCGTCATCTTCGATTTGTTCGCGCACTCGGCTTCGGCGGGCGCGCTGCTATTGACGTACCACGGGCAGGAAGGCCTGCGACTGCAGCGGAAAGTGCGGCGATAGCGGACGGCAGTTCGGCCGCGATTGCCGCCTGATGGGGTCGCGGTCATTCGCCACGCATCAAGCAATCGACCGCCGCGCCGATGTCGCGTTCGCGGGTGAACGATTCGCCGACGAGGATAGCGTCGATGCCGGCGGCGGCCAAGTGCTGGACGTCGGCGTGGGTCTTGATACCGCTCTCGGCGACGAGCAGGCATTCGTCCGGCACCTCGTCACGCAAACGGATGGCATGTTCGAGGTCGACCTGGAACGTGTGGAGGTTGCGATTGTTGACTCCGACGAGCGTCGCGCCGGCCTCGAGCACGCGGCGCAAATTGGCCGGCTCGTACAGTTCCACCAGCGGCGTCATGCCGAGTTCGATCGTTTCGTTGAATAGCTTCCGCAGACTGCAATCGTCGAGGCATTCCGCGATAAGCAGCACTGCGTCCGCCCCGGCCACGCGGGCTTCCACGAGTTGGTACGCATCCAGGATAAAATCCTTACGGAGCACGGGGGGTGAGACGGCCGCGCGGATTGCGGTGAGGTATTCCAGCCGGCCCTGAAAATAGTGTTCGTCGGTCAGCACGCTGATACAGGCCGCGCCGTGAGCGGCGTAGGTCGTGGCGATGGCGACCGGTTCGAAGTCTGGGCGGATGAGTCCGGCGGAAGGGCTGGCCTTTTTCACCTCGGCAAGCAGCTTCATCGGCCCGTCGGCGGCCAGGGGGGCAAAGAAATCGCGCACCGGCGGAGCGTCGCTAATCCGTTCGCGAAGTTGGCGTTCTGGAACGGCTGCGCAGAGCGCTCGATTTCCTTCCGTTTGGTGGCGACGATTTCATCGAGGATGGTCGGCATCGGCTGTTCGTCAAGGGGACGATTGGTTTTCGAACAACATTAACGGGACACCAGCGGCCGGGTCGCGGTTCTGCATTAGCTGAACGAAGGCGGCCCGCACTTCGGCGAGGGCGTCGTCGATGTGGGCCGGTGGGCAGAGTGCCTTCCCCGGCAGAAGCATGTGGTCGATGTTTGGAAACAGCTCGACCATATTTCCTTCCGGGTCGTCGACGACCGGGATCAAAAAGCCGGCTGCCCGCGGCTCCATGCGATGCGCAATGCCGCGGCGGCGCAGCTCGGCGCAGATCGTGTCGGCGTCGGCCGCCACTTTGACGGCCGCGTGGCCATACGATGTAGGCGATGGCCGCGGCTCGATCTTGCGGAATACGGCGGCGGCGCCGTCCCATTCGATATCCCACGGCCAGAACTCCAGGAGGCCGTCGAACACCGCCTCGGGGTGGTTGATTTTGACAATCACGATCCCCAGGGCCGACATCACTGGGTGAACGAGAAACTGGCCGTCGAGCAACTCGGCGTACCAGCGGCCGAGCGCGAGCGGGTCGCGGGCCCGAAAGGCAGAATGAAGCAATTCACTCGTGCGCATTTGAAGCACAGACTGATCGAAGTTTTGTATCGTAAAATAGCCGCGACGCTACGCGTTGCCGGCCCGGCGATGCGTAGCATCGGGGATTTTGCACAATTGTGTGCGACGCAGTTTGGCGCTGCTACTATCTTACCGAAAAGCGCCCAAAACGCTATCGTTGACGGCAGTGAAGTGGGCGGTTTGTTCCCATTTCGCTCGGCCGCAATAATCGGTAATATCTGCCCCCCAAAGGTCTCTAGCTAGCAGTTCGCGGACCGTCGATTGCGGGTCGAGCCGGTTGCAGATCCACAACGAGCGTTAGACTCATGAGCGATTTTCGAATCGAACGCGACACGATGGGCGAGATGCGGGTTCCCGCCCGCGCGCTGTATGGTGCATCGACGTCTCGTGCTGTCGACAACTTTCCCGTCGCGCACGAGCCGGTGCCGGCGGCCGTGATTCACGCCTTTGGTTATTTAAAGGCGGCATGTGCCCAGGCCAATCGCGAGCTGGGCAAGCTCGATGCGAAGCGGGCGGAAGCGATTGTCGCGGCCGCGCGCGAGGTGGCCGCGGGCAAGTTTGACGTGCACTTCCCGGTCGATATTTACCAGACTGGCTCGGGCACGTCGACGAACATGAACGCCAACGAGGTGATCGCGAACATTGCGAATGAGCGATTGGGTTTCGGCGTGGGCGCAAAGAGAAGGCTGCCGTCCATCCGAACGACCACGTGAACATGGGTCAATCGTCGAACGACACCTTCCCGGCCGCGATGCACGTGGCGGCTGTGTTGGCGCTGCAAAACGATCTGATTGCGGCGCTAAAGCGAGTGCACGCAGAGCTGTCCGCCAAAGCGAGCCAGTGGGACAAGATCGTCAAGATCGGCCGCACCCATTTGATGGACGCGACGCCGATCCGCGTTGGCCAGGTTTTTTCCGGCTATGCGGCCCAGGCGAAATACGCGGTGACGCGGGCCGGCCGAGCGTTGGCCCGACTCGAAGAGAACAACCCCATCGGCGGCACGGCCGTCGGCACCGGCATTAATACGCATCCGCAGTTCGCGGCCAAGGTGTGCGCGGCGCTATCGGCCGAGCTAGGGGCGAAGTTTGCCGAGGCCACGAATCATCCCGAGGCCCAGGCCGCGAAAGATTCGTTCGTCGAGGCGCACGGCGAACTGAAAACGATCGCCGTCTCGCTCACAAAAATTGCCAACGACATCCGCCTGCTCGGCTCTGGCCCGAGGTGCAGCATTTTTGAGTTGACGCTGCCGGCCACGCAGCCCGGCTCCTCGATCATGCCGGGCAAAGTCAACCCAGTCATTTGCGAATCGGTGATGCAAGTTGCCTGCCGCGTGATTGGCAACGACGCCGTGGTCACTACGGCTGGCCTGGGCGGCATCGGCTCGCTATTCGAGCTGAACGTGGCCATGCCGGTGATGATCGACGCGTTTTTGGAGTCGGTGAAACTGCTCGCCAACGTGTCGAATGTGCTCGTCGACAAGTTGCTTAACGGGCTGGAAGTGAATGAAGAGCGCTGCCGCGAGCTGATCGAAGAGTCGCTGATGATGGTGACTTCGCTGGCCCCCAAGCTCGGCTACGAAGAAGCCGCCGCGCTGGCCAAGGACGCATTCAAGTCTGGCAAAACCATTCGCCGGCTTTGCCAAGAGGCACGATCCTGCCCGACGACGAACTGGACGAAGCCCTCGACCCCTGGAAGATGACCGAACCACACGCTTAGCGTCGGCGGCGACGCCGAATCCATCGCTACCGAAGTAGAACCGCCGATTGCAGTATCCGTTAGGACGTACAACCCTGTCCGTCGACAAGCCATAGGACGGACAGGATTGTCCGTCCTGCAACCGAAATCATTCCGCGGGTCCACTTATCGACACGTCATGCGACGCGGGGTGAACTTTAAAACCGAAACACGGAGAGCGATCCTCATGGCAAGGAAGCCGTCTCAAATCGCGCGGCACGGATGCGCGGTTCTCTCAATCCTGATGGTGTCGCTCGTTTCTTTCCGCGCCAGCGGGCAAGTAGCTGTCGAGGCCGCGGCCAATAGCGCTCAGAATCCGTTTGTTCAACACGACGCCCAACCATTGGAGCCGATGGCCGTCGAGCAGGAACAGCCCGCACGGGGCCGGCATTTCTATCGTAATCCGTTTGTTACGACACCTTCTCTGCCGCTCGACCTCCCGATGCGTCCGGGTCCCATCAGCCGCTGGCAGCATACGCCGAGCCAGTCAAATCAATCTGCCTCGGCTGCTGGCGCCGCCATCTCGGTCGTGCCGGCGCCGTTTGGCAGCGGGCGTACGTCCGACCCCGTCGGCCGCGCGGCCGTGGATTGGGACACACTGCCGCCGATCGAAGAATTGCGCTCGATGCGTGCGGCACCCAGCACGGCGATCAACGTCGCGCCAAATTCGCCGTCCACTAGTTCGTCTACCACGGGTTCGGGCGGACCGATTCACCAAGCGCCTCGCCCGCCTGAACTGGTTCACTTCACGCCCAAAAACCTGACGCAACCGGCGTCGGTCGAGCCGGGCGAGGCTGTCGCGAGGGCTCTCCCGCCGCTCATTTCTCAAGCGGGGCCGGGGAGCATCGCCGATCCGTTTGAAATGAGCTTTGCGGAACCCAGCGATACGCCGGCAACAAGAGCCAAGGCCAGTGCGTCGATCAATGAGCCGGCCGCGTTTCGCCCGGGCGGCGGGGTGAAGACTGTCGAACCACCCGCGACGTCCAGTCTCGAGTTGGCATCACCTGGCATCATGCCGGTCATTATTTCCGATTCGATCAAGACCTCCGACGAATGGTACGAGAGGGCCGAAACGATGGCCCGCACGGCGGCCACGCCCGACGACTTCACCGCCGTTGCCGATTTGTGTCAACAAGGGCTCCAATGCGGTCCCGCGCCGCAGACCTCGGCATCGCTTCGCCGATTGGCCGCCTGGGCCCACAATCGCTGCGGAGAAGTAATGTCGGAGGCGGGAAAAGACGCTCCGGCCCTCGCGGAGTTTCAGGCGGCGATCGGCCTCGACCCAACGTTCGCGCTGGCACTTCACAACCGAGGCGTTTCGTTCGCCCAAGCGCAGCGGACCGCGGAGGCGCTGCGAGACTTCAATCGCGTGATCGAGTTGAATCCGGGCCTCGCCGTGGCCTACCGCAACCGCGCCGAGCTGCTCACGTCGCTGGGGCGATTCGAGGAAGCGGAGCGCGATTACGATCGGGCCGTCGACCAGCTCGGCGACAACGCCGAGCTGTACCGCTCACGTTCGTACGCGCGTCAACGGAGGGGCAAACTGGACGAAGCGCTGGCCGATCTGAATGAGTCTCTTCGCATCGCGCCGAACGACGCGATCACGATCAATCAGCGAGCAGAACTAGCCGCGGAGCGCGGCGACTTCGAGCAAGCGGTCGCCGATTATGAGCGGGCGACGGAACTCAACGCCAACTACGCCGATGCCTATCGCGGCCTGGCCTGGCTGCTGGCGACGTGTCCCGTCGAGCAGCTTCGCGATGGTGAAAAGGCGATCGCCGTAGCGCAACGAGCGGCGCAGTTGGCGGGCCCCGGCGATTTCTCAACGCTCGACACGCTGGCGGCGGCCCACGCTTCAGCCGGGCACTTTAACGACGCTGTCGCCGCCGCGCAGCAAGCGATTGCCGTGGCGCCGGTCGAGTTCGCACCGCCGATTCGCCAGCGGCTGGCCCTCTACCAGCAACAAAGGCCGTTCGTCGTGGCCGCGCCGAAGACGGTGCGCACGGTTTCTCACGAGGAGGCGTCCGGCCAGCGGCCCGCTTCGCTCGGTCGCTAGCGGTGGTTTTCGTCGGCCAATGGCTGAATTGCTGGCGGCGCACAAGTAGCGGCGCGAGGTCCAGCGCTGGTGCGCGCGCTGGTAATTTGAGGCGACCTTGCCGATTTCGGTGAGTTTTCTGGTAATTCTGATTAGGTTGATCGGGCAGAATGTCCGATACACTCCCATACGGTGCGGGAGCGCCTCGACGGCTGCTGCCTCTCGCTGCTTCAACCGCCGAAGTGATTGGTTTCAGGGTCGGCAGTCACAGCCGCCCCTTGGCGAACATTGAATGGACGAGTAGCGCCATGCGTGTCACGAATTGGCCTTTGACTATCGGTTTGTCTGTAATCGCTTGCGCCGGTCTGTCAAGACCGCCGCAGGCCCGCGCTTGGCAGGAACAAGAGGCGCTCGGAAGTGACGCTGGCCGACTATTCTTCGCCGGCCACATCGCGGTGGGCCGATCAAACTCCGCCGACTGCCGGTGTCGCCGACGAAACAGATGAGTGGTACGGCGTACAGCAAGTGGCCTGGAATTCGTCGACGCAGGGCACTCCGCCCCAAAAAAAGGCGCTCTTCGAGCGAAATCCGCTGACCGACGCGCCCCGCCGGCTAGTGCCAACCGGCCAACTTTTCATGGCTATACCCTGAAACTGCCAACGCTGCCGTTCAGGCGACCGATGGCAAAGGTGCCGCCGGCGGAGAATTATCCACCGAACATCGCCGGCGCCGTCCGGCAAACGGCTGCTGGCGCGAATCGTACCGCTGCTGGGCCTCGAACAAACGCGATCGCCAACGGAGCCCGTTTGACATCTGGCGGCACGAACAACATGCCCTATGGTATGCCGTTGATGGCCGCAAGCGCGTCTGCACCGTATGGGGCCACCGGGACGCCCTACTCGGGTGCATCCCGCCCACCAATTGCCGCCACATCCCCAGGACCGGCGGGTGCTTCGGCGTCCAGTGCACCGTACGCTCGCGTTCCAATGACGTCGGCCCCCAGCGGCGTGGGCCGGCCTTCGCCGACGATTCGCCGTGGCCCCGCGCCGCAGCCGACCGATCGCGCTGGCGTCGAATCGACCCGCACCGCAGATTCGCCACTGGTGCTGCAGCCGGCCACGGGCCCGGAATTTGGCGAGGCGAATGACAAGGTCGCGACGAACGTGGAAGCGTCGAACAAAGATGCTGCGAACGACGAAGTCGTCGGACCGACGTTTGGTCCGATGGCCACGGTTGCTGCGGCACCTCACACCCCTTCCTCGGCCGCTGAGCAGATCCTCCTCTCGGCACACGAAATGGCCTCGACCGCCGAATCGGAACTTGAGCTCAGCCGCGTGATCGAAACCTGCCGCCGGGCTCGGGCCAGCCACGCGACGACGCAAGTATCTCAGTATGCGGGCGAGCTGGTGGGCTGGGCCTTGAACCGTCGCGGGCAACTGCGGGCCGAAAGCGGCCGCACCAAAGAAGCGCTGCTCGATTTCGACGACGCGGTCCGCCAGGATCCGAAATGCTGGCGAGCGGTGCACAATCGCGGCGTATTGCTCGCGCAAGCGGGCCAATTTGAAAAGGCGTTCGACGATTTCAATCGCACGATCCAGATCAATTCCGAGTTCGCCAAAGCCTATGCGAACCGGGCGGCGCTGTACGTCGTGGCCGGCGACCTGTTGCCGGCGCTCGAGGATTACAACAAGGCCATCGAGCTGGATCCGAATTTATCGGTTGCTCATCGCGGCCGCGGCCGGGTGTGTCATCTGCTGGGGCGGCTCGATGAGGCGATGGGCAATTACGACGCGGCCGTGCAACTGGCGCCGAATGACGCGTACGCAATCGCCAGCCGGGCCGACTTAATGACTGACATCGGCCGCTATGCCGAGGCCGCCGCCGAGTATGAGCGGGCCATCCAGATGGACCCGGCGTCGGCCCATGCCTGCCGCGGCTCGGCGTGGCTCTTGGCGACCTGCCCCGACGACAGCGTGCGCGATGCCGGCTTGGCCGTGCAGCGGGCGCAAATGGCGATGCGGATCGACGGTCGGGAGGATTCCATGACGATTGATACACTCGCGGCGGCGCAAGCCAGCGGCGGCGATTTCGACGCGGCCACGAACACGCTGGCCCGCGCGATCGAGCTGGCGCCGCAGAACGAAGTCGCCGCTTACGAAGACCGCTTGCTGATGTACCAGCACGGCAAGCCGTATCGCATCTCACCGCTGCGGCCGGTGGCCCAGGTGAGTTACGCACAGCGACAGTAACATTTCCGGCGGTGAGTTAAAGTCGGAGCGAATATTGGGGGGAGCGTCAGAGCCTGGTCGCGAAAGCGGCTGGGCTCTTGTCGCGCGCTGGGGACGACGCAAGCGGGCGAAACGGTTACCATAGGCTTGCGTTGTCTGCGATCTCGATAACTTTTGACTGTGAGCCACTCGGTTTGAGGCTCGACGCTCTCCAGACAGGCGCGACCACGAATTGGGCTGCCAGAGCGTGTACTTGATGTCCGCCAAGCTTCGCTACTTGTACCGCGCGTGGCGTTATCGGCTGTTCGTCGATCCAGCCGAGCTGCGGTTTGTGCGCCGGCATTTGCAACCCGGGCAGGTTGCCGTCGACGTGGGCTGCCATAAGGGGGCTTATACCTACTGGCTGGAGCGGTGGGTGGGAGCCGCCGGCGAAGTGATCGCCTTCGAGCCGCAGCCGCGACAGGCCGAGTATCTGCAGCAGATGTTTCGCTCTATGGATTATTCAAACGTCACGCTTGTGCCAAGCGGGTTGTCAGATCGTTCCGACCGGTTACGTTTGCATATTCCGACAGCGCACGGTGCAACACACCAAGCGACCTTCGTCACCGCCGCGGCCCAACCAGCATGTGCGACGATCGAAGTTGAGGTGACAACGCTCGACGAGCATTTTGCGACGCATCAGCGCGGGCCGGACCTCATGAAAATCGACGTCGAAGGTCACGAATCCGCGGTACTCGCCGGCGGCCGTTCGACTCTCGAAACCTATCATCCGACGATTCTAGTCGAATGCGAGGCACGTCACCGGCCCGACAACGACGTGCGCCTCGTTTTGCAATTCTTTGCAACGCTTGGCTACGACGGTCTTTTCTTCCAGCGCGGGCGTAGTCGGCCTCTCGCGGAATTCGATCCCGGCGAGCACCAACCGCCGCTCGGGAAGTCGGACAATCCGCCGCCCGGCTACGTCAACAACTTCGCGTTCGTTCATCCCAGCCGCGCCCGATAGCGACTCACGGCGGCGTCGTGGCGAGGCGTGTTATGGTTGTTGTCGGGATTCGTGCAATATCGCGGAACCAGCGGCGGCGAATCGATGCGAATCAATCGTACTGCCCCGGGGCGGTGACGCATTTTTCGCCATGTGTCGGTTATTTAGTCGACACTCTTCCGTAACGTGAAACAGGGCCCTACGGGCCGGGCATTTCGCTTGCCCCGACCTTTTCGCAACGAGGTGCCTGCGGTATACTTGCTGCGCATGCGAGCGTCCGTACGGCAAAATTGCCCACCGCCGCACGTGATGCGAAAGCACTTTAAAGCAAATACACTGGTTCGCCAAATCATGCCGCAGTACGTCGTCCGCCATGGAGTGATGCGACACCTGGGCGTATTTTCCGCCCGGGGCCGTGACGTCTTTCTGCGCGGCGATCAGGTGATCGCTCGTACGCATCGCGGCCTGGAGGCGGGCGAAGTGCTGTGCGAGGCGACCGACGCGGCGGTGGCACAATTGATGGACCCGAAGCAGGGACAAATCCTGCGGCGGGCGTCGGAAGACGACCTGCGCGACCTACGGAAAATGTTCGAACAGGAGCGGCGCGAACACGCCCTGTGCCAACAGGAAATCGAGCGGCTGCAACTCGACATGCAGTTGGTCGACGTGGAGCATCTCTACGGCGGCGAGCGGGTGGTGATTTACTATCTGGCTGAGGGCCGCGTCGATTTTCGCGATTTAGTAAAGTCGCTCGCGAATGAATACCAAACGCGGGTCGAAATGCGGCAAATCGGCGTTCGCGACGAGGCCAAGCTGTTGGCCGATTATGGCGACTGCGGCAAGCCCGTGTGCTGCAATACGCATCTCAGCGAGATGCCGCCGGTGTCGATGAAGATGGCGAAGTTGCAAAGAGCGACGCTCGACCCGAGCAAGATCTCCGGCCGTTGCGGGCGACTGAAATGTTGCCTCCGCTACGAGTACGACGTCTACCAGGAGTTGCAGCGCGAGCTGCCGCCGATCGGCTCAGAAATCTTGACGAACAAGGGCCGCGCCCGCGTTTTGGCGCAAGAGATCTTGGCCGGCCAGGTCCTGATCGAAACCGAAGACATGCGCCGGGTGGTGATTGACGCGGCCGACGTGTTGACCGTGCTCAAGCGCGGCAAGGGGCCGGGCGGCAAGCAGACGCAAGCACAAGCGAGCCAGGCGGCAGCGGACGAATCGAGCGACGTGGCCCTGCTGGAGGAAGAATTGGCCGAGTTGGACGACGAGGCGGCCGTCGCGGAAGAAAGCGAATTCGACAGGCGTTCGTCGTGGGAAGAAGACGAGTCGGACGCAGGCGAAACGGGGGCCAGGTAGCGGAACGGTTTCTGGTTGCCCAATCGGCTCTGAGAGCGGACAATAGGAGGATGCTCGATCCAAATCACCCCCTTGTAGAACTACTCCGCCGCGATCGGCGATACCGCCTGGATGCGTACATCTTTGTCTTCGAGGCCCTCCAATTCGCTCAACAGCAGTCGGCGAGCGGCCGCGGCCAAGCGGGGGAAGCGACGGCCGCCGAAGAGGAAGGCGACGAAGAGATTCGCCATGTGACGGGACAGCAACTGTGCGAGGCGATTCGGGTTTATGCACTGCAGCAATACGGGGCCCTCGCGAAGAACGTCTTCGACCACTGGGGTGTGCATTCGACAAGCGACTTTGGAGAGATCGTCTTCAACCTGATCGATATCGGCCAAATGAAAAAAACCGATTCCGACCGCCGCGAAGACTTCGACCACGTCTTCGATTTTGAGGAAGGATTTCGGAATCCGTTCGCCGCGCAGGCGTCGGAAACCGGCAAGGAGCGGCCGTGAAAGCTAGTCGCTGGCAGCTCGTAACGGCGGGCGTGCTCGTTGCCGTGTGGGTTGTATTTTTAGTGTGGATGGCCATTGCAGGGTGATTTTTTCGAGGAGTGCCGCAATGACGATTTCTGTTTGTTTAAGGATTCTGAAACAACGCTGGCTTGTCGGATCGGCATTCGTGGCGTTCTCCGCGAGCGCCTGCGCGATTGGCTTGGCCGGGCAACCCGGCGTGGCCAAGCAGCCGGGCGCCGAAGCATCGCTCGATCAGGTGATCAATCGGGCGGCTGCCTTCTTGCAGCAGGCACAGGGGGACGACGGCTCGTTCCAGGGCACCGATGAACCAGGCGTGACGGCGATTGCAACGACGGCGTTGTTGCGCGTTGGCCGAACGCCCAGTGACCCGGTGGTCTCCAAGGCGCTCAAGTACTTGGCGAAGTTCGTCCACGACGACGGCGGCATATACAAAGAAGGCAGCCGGCATCGCAATTACGAAACTTGCTTGTCGGTGATGGCCTTTGAGGAGGCGAACAAAGACGGCCGGTACAACGACCTGATAGCGAAAGCCGAAAAACTGCTCACAGAGCAGCAATGGGACGAGGGAGAAAACGTCAAGCCTTCCGAGATCAACTACGGCGGCGCCGGCTACGGCACGTCGACCCGGCCGGATTTGTCGAACACCGCGTTTTTAGTGGACGCACTGCACTCAGTCGGCCGGGGCGAGGACGATTCGGCCCTGCAAAAGGCGCTCGTATTCGTCTCGCGTTGTCAGAATCTAGAATCGCAGTACAACACGACGGAGTTCGCCGCCAAGGTGAACGACGGCGGTTTCTATTACACGGTCGCCGCCGGCGGGCAAAGCATGGCCGGCAAGGAAACGGACGGTGGCCTGCGCAGCTACGGCTCGATGACATACGCCGGGCTGAAGAGCATGATCTACGCGGGCGTGAAAAAGGACGATCCCCGCGTAAAGGCCGCCACCGAATGGCTTAAGAAGCACTATAGCGTGACCGAAAACCCGGGTATGGGCCAGGCCGGGCTCTACTACTACTTGCAGACCATGTCGAAGGCCCTGGCAGCGGTCGGCGATAGATCGTTCACGGCGGCCGACGGCAAAGAGCACGACTGGCGCCAAGACATTATCAAGCAGCTTGCTTCGACGCAGAAAGCCGATGGCAGTTGGGTAAATTCGGCCGACCGCTTCTTGGAAGGGGATCCCAAACTTGTGACGGCATATTCGCTGCTGGCACTTTCCTATTGCAAATAGGCGGCTCAGCAGGCAGGCGAATCACAGCGATCGCAGATAAGCGAGGGCATCTCCCGCCGCGGCGACCGGGTCGACGGCGCCGCGGCATTCGATCGTCGCCCAGCCATGATAGTCGAACTGCGATTCGAGCGTACCCAGCAGCGTCGGCATGTCGGCGATGCCCCGCCCGAGGTCAATGTCGACCGCCCGCCCCGCGGCCGAATCGGGCACCGCATCGCACGCGTGGACGTGCCACACGTGCGGTCCCAACTCGTCGAGGGCGGCCAGCGGCGAAAGGCCGCCGTGGATCAACCCGGCGGGATGCAGGTCGACGCCCAGCGATCCCTCGGGGAGCGCGGCAATTAAGCGCGCGAGATCGGCCGGCGATTCATTGCCCGTAATTGCCGCCAGCCGGCGCCGGCGCGCTCGCCGCAGGCGCCGACGGCCGTCAGCGCCTCGACCATGCGGCGAAAGGCGGAGTCCTCGCTCGACGACGGCACCCGGCCGACGCGGTTGACGACGACGCTGGCGCCGAGTTGAAACGCCATCCGCATTGCGGCTTCGGTCGCCAGCACGCGGCGTTCGACGTCTTCGGGCGAGTCGTAGCCGCGCCGGGTCGGAAAGGCGACCGCCGATACGCGTAGCTGGTAGTCGCCGAGCAACTTGCGGAACTGCCGCAGCCCGGTCTGCGACAGGTCGGCCGGAATCAGCTCAGCGCGGGCGTCGATCTCAATACCGTCCGCGCCCAGCCGGGCGGCCGTTCGGACCGCCTGCCGTAGCGGCAGTCGCAGGGATTTGGTTTGAATTCCAATTTTCACGTTTGTCACGGTTGTCGCGATCGGGACGGGCGAGTGGGTCGAAGTGGGGTCTGGGTCGCCGCATGCTGCGCAGGCCGGCAGCAATCGGGCCCGCGACGCGAGGTGTGCCCGCGGAATGTGGGTGAAACGTAGGTCGCCGGCCGGCTATGCGTTGTACATTTCTAAATGCACCGCCGCGCCGCAATTTGCCTGCTTTCGTGGTTCGTTCTGGCTGGTGTTGCCGCGGCCGCCGAGCCGCGCGACGATGCCGCCATTACGGTCTTCCATTGTACGTTCGGGGACGACTGGGACGTCAACTACGATCATTGGCCGGATCGCTGGTTGCGCCAGTTTGGGCCCGAATATCCGCACTACGTGAACATCGAGCTGGCAGACGACGCGGCCGTGGGCCGCTGCCTGCAAATCGATTTGGATGGTGCCGCGGCGGCCATCACCAGCCCGCCGGTCCGCGTCATGTCGCGGTTTCGTTACGTGCTCGAGGCCAAGCTCAAGTGCGAACAGCTCGCCCGCAGTTCCGTCGTCGTCAGGCTCGATTTTTACGACGCCGCCGGGCATTTGTTGCACTCCGAGTCGAGCCAGCCGATCGCGACGACCGACGGTTGGCAGCAGGTGCGGCTGAGCGACGTCGAGCCGAAAGACGCCGCAGTCGATCGGGCCATTGTCGGGCTGCGGGTGTCTCGCGGCGCTGAGGGCGATTTGCGCGGGCGGGTCTCGCTGGGGGACGTGCGTCTGAGTCGGCTGCCCCGGATTTCCGTCACGACCAACAGTCCGTACAACGTATACACGTCTTTGGGCAACGTGGTCGTAACGTGCGCATTGTCGGGGATTCGCGAGCGTGACCCCGAGATTCAATGCCAACTACTCGACGCCAACGACAAACCGCTCGATAGCGCGAACTTTCACTTGGACGGCAAATTGATTGCCGAAAGCGTCGGAGAGAGTGTGAACGTCGTTGGTAAAGCCGAAAAGACGCCCGATGTGTATGAGGGCTCGATTTCGTGGACGCCGAAGATCCCTGATTTCGGCTACTACCGCGTGCTGGTCAATTTGTTAAGGTCGAAGGCTCCTGGTGATCGCGATGAGAGTGACCGGCGGCTCGACAACGGCCACGAAGTTTGGCTGGCCGTTGTTCCGTCGCTGGAGGGTTTGGAAACACCCAGCCGGGGCGAATTCGGCTGGGTCTTGCCCCAAGGCGATCATCCATTGTCTTTGGACAACTTGTGCCGGCTGCTGCCGCATGCCGGGATTAGCTGGGTAAAACTACCCGTCTGGTACAACCCGGCCGATCCCCGTCGTGGCGACGACCTGATCCGCTTTGTGGAGTTGCTGGGCGCATCGAATATCGAGGTGGTCGGCGTGATCGATCGCCCGCCCGCCGGCACGGAATTGGCCAACCGAACGGGCTACGGCGCGCCAATCGCCGACGTCCTGGCCGCCGATGCGACCGACGTCTGGTCGCCATTGCTCGAGCCGGTGATGACGCGACTGGCACTTCGCATTCGCTGGTGGCAGCTTGGACGCGATTACGATGTGAGCTTCGCCGCGCTCGCCGATCCGACCAAGACGCTCAACCAACTGCGAACAGCTCTCTTTCGTTTTGGACAAGACGTGCGCGTCGGCCTTAGTTGGGATGCGGACGGTGACCGCCAGACGAGCGGGAAGGTCGGCTGGGACTTCGAGCAGCTCTGCTCAACGGCGCCTTCTTCATCGCAGAAGCTGGCGGAGCTGGTGGACCGAAAGGGCGAAAACACCGCCGCCCGCTGGATACTCGTCGAGCCGCCTGCGTGTCCGGCCGAGCCAGGTCCCGATCCGGCGGCGGCCCGCGCTGTGCGTTTTCGAGAATTTGTGATGCGGCTAATTTCGGCAAAAGAACACGGTGCGGATGCGATTTTTGTGCCAAACCCGTTCGACGATGTCAACGGGCTGATGCGGGCCAACGGCATGCCGGGCGAGTTGCTGCTGCCCTGGCGGCACGGTAGCCAAGTTGCTAGGCGGCGCCAAGTTTATCGGCAACATGCAGTTGCCGGGAGGGAGCGAAAACCGCATCTTCATTCGGCCGGACAACCAGGTTGTCATGGCGGTATGGAACGAGAAACCGACGCGGGAGGTCTTGTTCCTGGGCAATAAGATTCGGCAATTTGACGTCATCGGCAAGAGCGTGCCGACGATCGTCGAGAATAACGAACAGGCGATCGAAGCTGGTCCCGACCCGAAGTTCGTCGTCGGGTTGCACGAGTCGATCACCCGCTTGCGGATGAGTCTGGCGTTCGAGCACCAGCAAGTGCCGAGCGTTTACTCGAAGCCGCAAGCGAACTTGTTGCGGTTTCACAACTATTTTCCGCAAGGCGCCGGCGGCTCGCTGACAATCGTCGTTCCGAAGGAAGGGCTCGAGGCCCCGGCGGGCGCCGAGCCAGGAGCAGCCGAAGCGTCGCTGTCGGCGTCCGAGCCGTGGACGATCGATCCTCCGCAGGGTTCGTTCAAACTGGCCCGCGGCGAGGATGCCCAGTTCCCCTTCCAAATTCGCCTGAAAAACGCCATGTTTGGCCGCCAACCGATCCGCATCGATTTCAACGTGGAAGCGGACGAGCACTATCAGTTCAGCGCCTATGGAGCGATGGAGGTCGGCACCCGCGACGTGACGCTCGAGGTCCGCACGCACGTCGACGAGGAAAACACCCTAATTGTCGAACAACGGATGACTAACCTCACGAAAAATCTGGCCGATTTCAAATGCGACTCTGTATGCCGAGGGGGAACGGCGGCAGCGGACGCAGGTTTACCGGCTCGGGCCGGCCGTCGACAAGAAGATCTATCGCTTCCCCAACGGTAAATCGCTGATCGGCAAAAAGATGTTGCTGGAGATTGAAGAAGTCAACGGAGATCGAGTCCTTCGCTATCAATTCGTGGTGAACGACGTGCCCTTGGACGATGAGCCCGGGGAAACCGGTCCCTCCCCACGCGGCGACATTGGCACCAGGCCGATCTCAGCGGAACGGATACCGGCCACGCCACCGCCCGCCGGCTGAGCAGGCGTCTTGTTCGCTCATGGGGATCAATGTACGATGCGATTCGCCGCTGATCTAGTGAACTCACGCAGGGCGGCGGAATCGTTATGGCTACCGTCGCTGATGTTTCCGCAAGACTGCAGGAGGTCGCGCCCCTGGGCGGGGCCGAGGAATGGGACAACGTCGGCCTGTTGGTCGGCGACTGTGCGCGGGCAGTGACCCGGTTGATGACCTGTTTGACGCTTACGCCGACGACGGTCGACGAGGCCATCGGCGAGCGGGCCGAGATGGTCGTCGTGCATCACCCGCTGCCGTTTCGGCCGGTGGTGCGGATCACGACCGACTCGACCAGCGGGCGGTTGCTGTGGCGGTTGATCGGCGCCGGTATTTCGGTTTACAGTGCGCACACGGCCTTCGACTCCGCCGCTGAAGGCATCAATCAACAATGGGCCGATGCCCTCGGCCTGAGTGCAATTGAGCCGCTCATTCCTTCCGCTAAGACCAACACCGGCGGAGCCGCGCCGCTCGGCGCGGGCCGCTATGGCTCGCTTCTCGGGCAGCTCGAACTCGTCGAAATCGCGCACCGCATCAGGGCGTTTCTGTCCCTCGGCAGCGTGCGCATCGTCGGCTGTGACGAGCAGCCAGTGCGGAAAGTCGCTATTGCTTGCGGCAGCGGCGGCTCGCTCCTTGAGGCGGCTCGCGCCAAAGACTGCGACTGCTTTGTCAGCGGAGAGACGAGCTTCCATGGCTGCCTTGAAGCGGAGGCCAATGGCATCGGCCTTGTCTTGTGCGGCCACTTCGCCAGCGAACGCTTCGCCATGGAATGGCTGGCCGTGCAACTTGCACAGTCGTTTCCGGACGTCAACACCTGGGCCAGCCGGCGGGAACGAGATCCGTTGCACGCCGTATGACAAAACGCCCTTGCCGCGGCCCCACCGCCAATTTGTGCGGCCGGTTGACCGACCAAGGCCGGCTTCTAAAATGAAACGATTGACTGGAACCCATCTTTTCGTCTGGCGGAACGTGTCATTATGGAAACATCGCTTCGCTTCCTCACGGCTCTGCCGGTGTATAACGAAGTAACGCACGTCGACCCGGTGCTTGACGAAGTGGTTCGCTACGCAGCCGACGTGCTCGTCGTCGATGACGGGTCGACCGACGGCACGGCCGAGCGGCTGGCTCATCGTACCGACATCGATTGCATTCGCCACCCGAAGAACCGCGGCTACGGGGCCGCGCTCAAGTCGGCGTTCGACTACGCGATCAACTTTCGCTATGACGTGCTGGTGACGATTGATTGCGACGGCCAGCACGAGCCGCAGCGAATCTGCCAGCTCGTTCCTGCGTGCCGCGACGCGGACATCATCTCGGGCAGCCGGTATCTGGGCAGCCGCGAACAGGGGTTTGGCAACAAGGAACAGGCGCCGCCCGAACGGCGCAAGATCAACACGGAAATCACCCGTGAATTGAATCAACTTCTCGGCCTGGCGCTGACCGATGCGTTTTGCGGTTTCAAAGCCTATCGAGTGGCCGCGCTCGCAGAGCTGACGATTACCGAGCCTGGCTACGGCATGCCTCTGGAAGTTTGGATTCAGGCGGCGCATCACGGCCTGCGGATCGTCGAGGTTCCCGTGCCGCTGATTTATCTCGAGGAAGAGCGGAGCTTCGGCGGCAGTCTCGACGACGGCCGCAAACGCCTCGACTATTACCATCAGGTGATGAATCGCGCTTTGGCCGCAGTTGCACGCGGCAACCAATCGGAAACCGAAGCCGCTGATGAAGCTCGCTCGACGTGCCGTCAGCCCTGTACCTTGTAGGGGCGCGACATCATGGCGATCGAATCTGCCGCAGCCTTTCGACGATACCGTGCGCCGCTGGACGGTGAAACGCTTGTCGATCCGTCGTGGGCGCGGCTTCCCGCGATCGTTGACGACAGTCGCCAGCGGCTGGGCGTGTTCTGCTACGATCTGAACGGCCGCTGTCTATCTGAGCTTTCCGCCACGGCGCGGCGCCGATTGGTCGAACAATCACTCGCCTACACGCGTCAATATCGCGACGTGACGCTCCCGGCCGAGTTTCCAAACAATCGGCAATCCACAATCCGCAGTCCGAAATCGCTGCCGCCCATCATCCTCTCGGGGCACCAGCCGCAGTTGTTTCACCCCGGTGTGTGGTACAAGAACTTCGTGCTCGGCGCGCTTGCGCGGCAAGTCGGCGGCGTCGGCATCCATTTCTTGATCGATAGCGACCTGTGTCGCAGCGTATCGCTCCGCGTGCCGACCGGCTCGCGGCAAGAGCCGCGCGTGGAAACAGTGTCGTACGATTTGCCCGCGGACGAGATGCCCTACGAAGAGCGTGCGATCCGCGACCCGGCGACGTTTCAAAGCTTCGGTCGACGTGCTGCGGAAACCCTACGGCCGCTGGTGTCTGACCCTTTATTGGAGGTTTTGTGGCCGCTGGTCACTGAGCTGGGGCGCGGTCAGCAGAATTTGGGCCTGTGCCTCGCTCAGGCCCGGCACCAGCTCGAGGTCACGTGGCAGAACAATACGCTCGAGCTGCCGCAGATGCCGTTTGCCAATTGCCAGAGTTCTCCTGGTTCATCGCCCATCTGCTGGCCCACTTGCCCAGATTTCGCATGGCGCACAACAACGCTCTGGCCGCCTACCGCGCGGCACATGGGTTGCGCAACCGTGCCCAGCCGGTGCCTGATTTGGGGCAGTTTGAGGACTGGCACGAAATGCCGCTCTGGATGTGGGCCAGCGACGATCCGCAGCGACGGCCGCTGTTCGCGCGGCAGCGTGGCAGCCATGTCGAAGTCAGCGATCTCAACTCGCGAACCTATGCGTTGGAACTGTCGCCCGACGCGCAGGCGGTTGCCGCGGTCGACCAACTACTGGAGCTCGCCGGCCGGGGAATCAGAATTCGCACCCGGGCCCTAGCCACGACGCTGTTCGCACGGCTGGTGCTCGGCGACATGTTTCTCCACGGCATTGGGGGCGCTAAATACGATCAGGTGACCAACCTGTTTGCTCAATCTTTCTTCGGCATCGAGCTGCCCGAATACGCGACAGTCTCCGCCACGCTCCGCCTGCCGATTGGAGCGCGCACGTTGCCGCAACGCATGACGGCCAGCCGGCAGCAAAACTGCGTGAGTTGCGATATCACCCTGAGCGGTTCCTGTCCCAGGACGGATCGCTGTCGCGCGGCGAAATGTCCACAGCAGCCGAAATTGTTGCCACAAAACGGCGCTGGATCGAAACGCCGAAAACGCCGGCAAACGCCCGCGATCGTCATCTCGCGATTACGGCCGCCAACGAAGGTCTGCAGCCGTTTACGGCTGCTACACGCCGCCGCCTGGCCGAGCGAGCTGCGGCCGCCGACGAGCGGAGACGGGCCGAAGCAATTCTTAACTCGCGGGAATACTCATTCTGCCTATACCCCCGGCGGACGTTTGAGCGGTTGCTACTGGACGGTCCCACGCACACCGCGTAGCCTTACAGGGGTGCGGACGCCGCCGGCCGACGATCCTTCGCTTCGAGCGGGTGATGTGCGACGGCGAGGCATTTCTAGCGCGCCTGCCTTTCGGTTGGGATGGCTTCCATGGAGTCGGGCTCGGAACAGGCTCGAGGTTCGGATGGCCGGCTGTCGACGGGCGAATCGACCGTCGCCTGCTTGGGCCC
Source organism: uncultured Planctomycetota bacterium (assembly GCA_963738665.1). GTDB lineage: Bacteria > Planctomycetota > Planctomycetia > Pirellulales > Lacipirellulaceae > JABDGM01. The sequence continues at coordinate 3,685 of CAVTXL010000021.1, read as the reverse complement.
TGCCGTTGCCGAACGGTTTGTCGAAATGGACAGCCCGCCGCGCCTGGTAGCCGGGCAGGTCTGCGATCACGCGCTGGTCTATTCGCTTCTGCGGGCCGTCAATCAAGCCCCTTCCCACGACGATTTCGTTTCCTGGCTCGACGAGCCGTCGTACGAGCCGAGCGATCGATTGCTGGTAAAGCACGGTGCGCAGATCGTCGCGCATGCTCATTTGTTGCACCGCATGGCGTCATTCCAGGGCGTGCGGTTGCCGGTGGCCGGCCTCCAGGACCTGGCCGTCCTGCCCGAGTACGCTCGCGCCGGCTACGAGCGGTTGCTCATCTACGCGGCCGAACAGTCCATGCGCGAGAGCCGGGCCGTGGTGTCGCTGGTCTGCACCGATCGGCCCGAGCCCTTCGTCGATTGCGGCTGGTCGGAACTTCGCGCGTTGGGTTACTCGCGGGCCAGCGTCGGCGACGTGCTGGCCCATTTGTCGGCGAATACGAGTGCCGCGGGCAACTGACACCTGCAAGTCACAACGTCGCCCATCAGTCGCTCGATGGGGTGCAGCGAGGCCATCGGCCACTGCAGATCCGCCTCTGGCGCAAGTGGAACTTCAATCGGTCCGCGCCGTCTACGACGCGCTACTGGAAGAACGTTGGGCGCGCTTTGCCGCAGCGATTACTATTGGCGGTGGCTGGCCGGTCGCAAAGCGCACAGCGAGCTGATTGTTGCTTTCGAGGGCGCGGCCGAGTCGGGCCAACCTCAGACCATCGCGCGCATTGTCGGCTACGCGGTGACGTTCGGCAGCCAGGTGCTCGAAGTTTGTTGCCTGCCCGGTTACGCCCACGCGGGACCGCGGCTGCTCGCGCGGCGTGTCAGGACGCCATTGAGCGAGATTATCATACGGTCTCGCTCCGCGCGTCGCCTTGCGACCCGCTGCATGAGCTGATGGTCACGGCCGGCGGCACCTGGTGCTGCGACAGCGACCCGGGCGGAACGCTGTTGGTCAAGTTGCTCGACCCGCCGCGGTGGGTTCAGGCTATCTACCCCATTTTGCGCAGCCGCGCCCGGGCGACCGGCATCTCGATCCCGATCGAAATCGGCATCGACGTCGGCTCCCAGACATGGCGGCTTGTTGTTTCGCGGCGCAGCGGCCGATTGGTCGAAGACCGGGCAATCAGGGCCGATTTTAATTGTGATGCTGCCGTGTTTGCCGGTCTGCTCGTGGGAAACTTAGAAACGGCCGATTTACGAGACAAGATTCTCCCCGCAACTGCGAATAGCGGCCTGATTGACTCGGTGGCGGCCCTCTTTCCGCCGGCTGTCTTCTGGCAATCGCATTTCGATGCGCTCCGTTATTAATATCAGCGCTGATTAGCGATCTTGGGGCGATTACAATGGGGCAGTGCGCCCAGCCGAGTGTGCGACGCACGACAAACGGAATTCGCGGATTCGCGATGTTCTTCTTCCCTTACAGCACCGATGCTCCCATTTACTATTGGCCGATCGCCACGGTCTGCCTGATGCTGGCCAACATCGGGGCATATATCGGTGTCGTGACGGGGAAGTTCAGCCCAATGGAAAACTGGCTGCTGTCATTCGGCGCCGGACTGCATCCGCAGGAATGGCTGTCGTCCATATTCATGCATGCCAGTCCAATGCACCTCGTCGGCAACTTGCTGTTCTTGTGGCTGTTTGGGTTGATCGTTGAAGGCAAGCTGGGCTGGTTCAAGTTTCTCGCTTGTTACTTGGCGATTGGCATGGTTCAGCGCTCCTCATCCAGACCGTCATGCTCGGTTATAACGGCCCCGTTCCCGTGGTGCTGGCGCGTCGGCCGCGATCTACGGGCTGATGGGCATGGCGGCCGTTTGGGCGCCGATGAACGACATTCAATTTCGCTGGTTCTTCTATTATCGTTCCGGCGATGTCGACGTTCCGATCTATTTTGCCGCGCTGTTCTACGTGTTCCTTGACTATGCTTCGATCCTTCGCACAGGCGGCGCGATGGGTACAGGCTGGCTGCATTTGACGGGCCTCGCATTGGGCGTGCCGCTTGCCGTCGCACTGCTCAAGTGGAAACTAGTGGACTGCGAAGACTGGGACCTCTTCCACGTCATTCGCGGCGACTATGGCCCCCACACAGCCGAGTCCGAACCGGATGTCATCCATGCCAAAGTCGAAGCCCGCCAACGGCAACGTGATGTGGCGCTGCGAGCTCGTCCCAGGAGCAGTTTCAGCTGTATTGGCAGCAGGGCAATTTCGCCGCCGCCCTGAAACTGCACGAAAAAATGAAAAACGTCGCTGGAGGTTTGGTTCTCGATCGTAACCAGTTGCTGGCGCTTATCAAATGGCTGCACGGCGAGAAACGCTGGCAGGACTCAGCCCCGCTGATGGCCGAGCTCATCCAGCGGTATCCCACCGAGGCGGATCCAATTCGCATCAAGCTCGCCCAGATATGCGTCGTCGAACTCGCCCGGCCCGGCAAAACGCTCGAGCCTGGCGGAGGTACATCAATCGCGGCTCTCGCAGCAGCAGCTCACGCTGGCGAAGAAGATCGCGGCCAAGGCGGAGCAGATGCAGGACGAAGGCGTCGTCGAGCTCGACGTCGAGACGTGGTAACTCCCGCCACTGGCCGAATCACGCCCAGTTAACTTCTTGATTTCCCGCCGTCGCCCGTCCAATCGGCGACGAATCGAGCCCGCACGTGGCCAGTTGGTGGCGAATGCTGTCGGCGTAGTAGGGGCTGACGACGAGCACGAGGCCGACGCCCATGTTGAACACGCGGTGCATTTCGTCGTCATCGACCTGCCCCAGCTTTGCCAGCCAGTCGAATACCGGCGGCACCGGCCAACTGCCGCGCTCAATCGTAACGCCGACGCCCGGCGGCAAGATGCGGGCTAGGTTGTCGAACAGTCCGCCGCCTGTAATGTGAGCGATGCCGTGCACGACGCCCTTCACTCGATAATGCGACATAACGCCGCGCCGCGGGGTGTAAATACGCGTCGGTGTCAGCAGCACGTCGGCGACCGTCGCGCCGCAGGCGTCGACGAAGTCGCTAACGCCCAGGCCGGCGATGTCAAACACGATCTTTCGCACCAGGCTGAAGCCGTTTGAATGCAGGCCGGTTGAGGCCACGCCGAGCACCGTATCGCCGGGCGAAATCGCACGCCCGTCGAGCAAGCGGGCCCGCTCGACCACGCCGACGGCAAAACCGGCAAGGTCATAATCACCCGGTTGGTACAAATCGGGCATGATCGCCGTCTCGCCGCCGACCAGCGCCATGTCGCTCTCGACGCAACCGTCGCTGATGCCGCTCACGATAGCTTCCAGCAGAGCCGGATCATCTTTCGACATCGCCACATAATCGAGAAAGAAGAGCCGTTCTGCTCCAGTGCACAGAATGTCGTTGACGCACATGGCCACGAGATCGATGCCGACCGAGTGATGACGACCGGCGAGCAGCGCGACTTTGAGCTTCGTACTATGTGCCCGGTGCCGAAACGAGCACTGGATCGACGTAGCGACGTGCGAACAGAGTACCGGGAAAATCAAGTTGAAACAGCCCGGGAAAGCCCCCCTCGGCCGGCAGAACTCGCGGCGAATGCGTCCGCCGCAACAGCCGCGGCAGCCGGGCCATCGACTGTTCGTACACGTCCAGATCGACGCCCGACGCTTTGTAGGTTGCTTTCGCCATGCAAGAAAA
>CAVTXL010000020.1:0-48590 GCA_963738665.1 uncultured Planctomycetota bacterium | reverse complement strand
TGCGAAACTGGCTCGAGACGCCCGTTCTGCGACTCTCGACTGGTTACAATCCCAGCACGTCATTCATGTCATATAATCCTGGCCGCTTGCCGACGAGCCACCGGGCGGCGAGCAACGCCCCTTGGGCGTAGCAATCGCGATTGGTGGCAGCCACGCGCAGCTCTAGCTTTTCGCCCAGCATACCGAACAGAATCGTGTGCTGGCCGGGGTCGTCGCCGGCGCGGACAGCGTGGTAACCGATTTCGCCGCGCGGCCGGGCGCTGGGCGGCCCGAGCGGCCGTGCGTGTGCTCGGCGAGGCCTATCGTCTCGGCCAGGACTTGACCGAACTTAAGGGCCGTGCCGCTGGGGGCGTCTTCCTTGTAGCGATGATGCGTTTCAATGATTTCCACGTCGACGCCGCCGGGCAGGCCGCTCAGCGCCTTGCCCGCCACGCGGGCCAACTTCATCGCCACGTTCACGGCGGTGCTCATGTTCGGTGACCACACGACCGGAATCTTTTTCGCCGCGCGCTTTAAATACTGCTGCTGCTCTGCGTCGAGGCCGGTCGTGGCGACGACGATCGGCCGTGAAAACTCGACGCAATGGGCAACAACTGCCACGGCCGCGTCCGGCACGGAGAAGTCGATCACAACTTCGGCGTCGGATTCGCCGACGACACCCAGCCGTACCCCGATTTCGCCGATGCCGGCGAGGACGCCCGCGTCGCGGCCGAGCTGCGAGTGATCGGCCGACTCGAGCGCAGCGACCACCTCAAAATCGGGACTGGCCTGGGCCAAGGCAAGCACGCGCTGCCCCATCCGTCCGGCGGCGCCGTGAATGGCAAGTTTCATGGAAGTCCTTTCAGTTGATTCCACAGACGCCGTCAAGGCAGTTAAAGCCGACCGGCGACGCGCATATTGTCAAACGCCCGCAAATAATCCAGTGCACGAGCAGCCACTTGTTCAGCGTAGTATCGGTCGCGCATAACTTGTCCTGCGCCTGGCGTCGAATTTCTTCCAATCGGCGTATGGCCCACCCTTTGCATTGGTCAATCTTTGCCTGCACCTCAGGTGGATAGGTGTAATTGCGGTGCCGCTCCAAGATCTTCTCATAGTCGGCCGTGACTTCTTCTTTGTGGGCCTCGATGTAATCAATCGCCGCCTGGATGTCGCGCGACGACAGGCGAAACAGGACGGTGATCTGGTCGCGGTGCCCGCCCTCCTTGTAGTGGTCCATCACGTCGTAGACCGTGATGCGCGTGCCGGCGCTTTCGGGGCCCCGGCCGCGGTTGATGATCTTGGCTTCCGCAAACTTGGCGTTCATGGTTCGTCCCTTGGGCCGTGTTAGTGAAATCTACCATCACGGCCAAGAGGCAGCGCGGAAAACTGGCTTGAATGTCGATCACAAGGCGGGCCAATCGGCACGTACGACGTGTTATCGGCTGTAGGTCGGACAATTCTGTCCGTCGTACGGCTCGCGGGCGGACGGGATTTCCCGTCCTCATCAAAAACCAATCCGAGGCTCTACTTACTTAGCTGTTCAGCTCGATCGCCCGGATGATTTCATCCAGGTTGTTTTCGACCTGCACGGCCCGATTGGCGAAGGCCGCGCGGGTCACGCCACGGCTGCCCAGGACGCGATTGAACTCGGCCTGGTCGTGGGTGTGATAGGCCACAGTGGCGGTGGGGTCTTTTAGCTGGTGCCCGGTGAGAATGCAGACGACGCGCTCGCTCGGTGCGATCACGCCCTGTTCACGGAGCAGCTTGGCACCGGCGACGCTGGCGGCACTGGCCGGCTCGCAGCCGAGGCCGTTTGCGCCGACTTGGGCCTTGGCGTCGAGAACTTGCTCGTCACTTACTTCGCGCACAACGCCGTTGCAGCATTCGAGGGCCCGCAGGCACTTCCACAAGTTGACCGGACGATTGATCTCGATGGCGCTGGCAATCGTCGACGCGCGGCAGTCGGACGTGTCGAGCTCGGTGTAGTAATCGCGAATGATCTGGTTGTCGGGGCGGCCGGAGTTCCAGCGGAGGCCGCGGCGCTCGTAAAGTTCATACAGCGTATCGGCCCCGGCCGCGTTGATCACGGCCAGGCGCGGAACGCGATCGACCAGCCCGAGCTGGTGCAGCTCGTGAAAGGCCTTGCCAAACGCGCTGCTGTTGCCCAGGTTGCCGCCCGGTACGACGATCCAATCCGGCACCTGCCAATCCAGTCCTTCGAGCACCCGAAACATAATCGTCTTCTGGCCTTCGAGGCGGAACGGGTTGACGCTGTTGACCAGGTAAATGCCCTGCTTCGAGCTGACCTGCTGGACGCGCAGCATCGCGTCGTCGAAGTCGCCGGCGATTTGGATCGTCAGGGCGCCGTAATCGAGCGCCTGCGAAAGCTTGCCGTATGAAATCTTGCCCGAGCCGATGAAAATGATCGCCTGCATCAACTTGCTGACGCCGCAATACAGGGCCAGCGAGGCGCTGGTGTTGCCGGTCGATGCGCAGGCGGCCCGGCGGGCACCAATTGTGTGGGCATGGGTGAACGCGGCGGTCATGCCGTTATCTTTGAAGCTGCCGGAGGGATTCAGGCCCTCGTATTGCAGGAACAATCTGCCCGGCTGCGTGCCGACGTAATGCGCGACGCCGTCGGAGGCGTGCAGTAGCGTCTGCCCTTCGCCAATCGTGACAATCTTTGCGGGCGGGGCAAACGGCAGCAGCTCGTAAAACCGCCAAACGCCGCTGCGGCAGAGCGGCTCGTTGCGGCGCGACCACTTGGCCTCGAACGATTTCAGCGATTTGGGAACTGGCAGGCTGCCCCAATCGTAGGCCACGTCGAGCAGCGACCCGCAAGCGTCGCAACGGGTCCGCACTTCGGAAACGTCATACGTAGCGCCACAAGCCGGCATGATGCAGCGCTGATAGGCGAGATCGGTCATGGTTTGAACTGGAGATGACAATGCCAGCGCCCTTTATCGGGGTGAGCAGCCGACTGCGCTGCGGCGAGTTTCGTCGCCCGTTGAAAACGCGTGCGGCCGCATCGTGAAGGTTGTCCGCAAGTGCTGGCAAAACGGGTGCCGGAACGCGCAAGCGGGTACTCAGACCGTTAAAACCCGACTAGTGAACAACTTAGTGAAAGTTTAGCTGAGCATTTCACGGGCCGCAACTCGATAGCTTGCCTTCCGCGGGGGGTCGGTGGCTAGACAGATCGAATGCCAGCAGTTAGAATAACGAGTCTTCGCGCCACGGCACGGCCATCCCCGCGACGCCCTGTAAATCTGGGAGAGATTCATCGATGAAGAAAGCGGAAATGCTGACGTTCCGAGACAAACTATGTGCGATTCGGGCGCGGCTGCGCGGAGACGTTTCGACAATGGCCGAAGTGGCCCTGCGCAAGAGCGGCATGGAAGGGAGTGACAATACGGGCATGCCGATTCACATGGCCGAGCTGGGGAGCGACAACTTCGAGCAGGAATTCACCCTCAGCCTGCTGGAGACAGAGGAAGACACGTTGGGCCTGATCGAATCGGCGCTGGAGCGAATCGACGAGGGAAGTTTTGGCCAGTGCATAGAGTGTGACGGCCCCATCGCCAAGGCCCGCCTGAACGCGATTCCGTACACCCCCGTGTGCATCAAGTGCGCCGAGGCGATGGAAGGCCGCTGAGCGCTTTGGCCGCGAGTTTATGATTGAACGATGGCAAGGGAATGTCGTCAACGGCCAATCGAGCGGCAGTTCCGCTTACGATTGACGCTTGGCTACGCCAATTGCGATGGCCCGCATACCACTTCAACGTTACGTCTTGTTTGCGACGCTCGCCATTCTGGGCTTCGTCGCCGACGTGGTCACGAAGGCCTGGGCGTTTTCCATACCGGCGCTGCGAGCCGGCGAGACTCTGTGGTGGTGGCAGGGGCACGTCGGCATCGAGTTGAGCCGCAATTGGGGCGCACTCTTCGGCATCGGCCAGGACCTGTATTGGGTGTTTGCGGGACTGAGCATCGTCGCGGCCGTGGCGATTCCGGTAAGTCTGTTTCGCTACCGGATGGCCCACGACCTCTGGCTCACGATCGCCCTGGCACTGGTGATGGGGGGTATTTTGGGCAACCTCTATGACCGGGTGGGTCTCTCCGGGGAGTCTTGGCGACCGCGTGGCGAGAGCCGGCTGGCGGAACACGGCGTGAGGGATTGGATCCTCTGGCAGCTCGACGATCGTCACCGATGGCCCAACTTTAATCTGGCCGATTCGCTGCTTGTCGTGGGGGCCGGCCTGCTCATCGTCCGGATAATCTGCCAATCGAACGACCATCCCCAGCCTAACTCAGTTACGGAAAGCAGGGCATCGGCCTCGCGGCAGGTTGACCGCAAATAGCGTTCAGGCGCTATGACTGGCAAGGTCGAATTCCTGATTGGCTTGGACCGAATGCAACCGGTGATCGCGCTGTGCCGATTCTTGCCAGCCTTTCTCACCTATCAGCCCTTCCTTTCTTTTTGCCCTGCCAAGCCGCAAAAACGCATCTGGCGCGTCGCGAATCGCGAGGAATCCTTCCATCCGCTGAGTCTAGCGAGAAGCTAGATTCTCTCTATTCCTTGCGTTCGCACGCAGTCGTATACGATGTTAACGCAATGCTTTTTCTGGCGGGAGCCGACAAAGAGGTTCCGGTGCCATTTCGGCAAATCGCCATGGCGGGACAGAGGCCCGAGCGGTTTCTGCTGCAGGTTCTGCGAATTGTTCTCCGCTCTCGGTAAGGCCGCGGACGCGGCGCGCACAGAACTGGAGCAAACGAGTTTGGATGAATTGATACGATCGTCCCCAGGGCAGAACCGCAATGCCGGGGTCAACTGGCGGCCAACTGACCGACCGCTACTGCGCCGCCGACCGCGTTCCGGTCGGCGAGCCGCCGATCAGGACGCCTTCTGGTAATGGCCGACCGGCGGACGAGTAGCCGAGATCGAACAGCGCTTTCTTCAATTGGCGAAAGGCTTGGAAGCTGTCCGGATAGGTCCAAATGGTCACAGTCGTGTTGGTCGGTGAAAAGCGCTTGAGCGTGCGACGGAACTCGGAGGCGGGCAGCACGGCCTGGTCGACCGGCTCGCCGATTTTGGGCGACGTGGGAATGAAATCGACGCGAAATCGTGGCACGGTGCGAACGTCATTCGATCCATTTGGTGTGGGGATGCTGACCTGCGCTAATTGAATGCGGTAGCGGAGTCGAAAGCCGTTCATCGGGCCGACCGTCCCGTCCATCGCGCCCTGTTCTCGTAGACGCCAGGCGTTGCGGTCGAGATGCGTTTCCAACTCCTTTTCCAGTTCGTCGAAGGGTACGACTGCCACCAGTCCATAGGCCAAACGAAGATGCAACTCCTGCCCCGAGACGATCTTCGCCAAGGGAGTCGGCAGGCTCTCGACGACCTCGGTTTCCGGCTCTTGTGACAGCAGCGAGATTTGTTCGCGGCCGAGATCGTCGAGCTGTTGCTGGGCGTCGATCAATTGCCGCCGGACGTCAAAATCGCGCTGCCGCTCAGTCGAGAGTTCTGTGCGGTGCTCGTCGACCTCTCGCTCGGCCGACGCGACGAAGGTTGTGAGAAAAGCCCGCTCTTGTTCCCGCAGTTGCCACTCGGCGTGGACGTCGACGGCGCGGCGGGCCAGCTCGCTGACGTCTTGCCGGCGGGCCGCGGCTGCCCGACGGGCCGCCGCGACATGTTCATCATCGGCGAAGGGCGGCGCCAGCGAAGGGTCGCCCGCGTTTGCGGCACTCGCCACCGACCGCGTCGTCCGCATCCCAACCACGAGGACTAAGAGGATCAAGATCCCGACGATGTTCGTGATCACGTCGAGAAACGAGTCCTGGCCGGGGATTTCGATGAGTTCTTCGCTATGGCGTCGCACGGCAGCGCTGCTCCGGGGTGTTTAACGTTGCGTCGGGGGCTGAAAGATAGAATGTTGCGAAACTTCCGCCGCACGCAGCTCGATGCCGCTGTCTTTCAGGGCCTCGGCCAATTCAGCGGCGCGGTGGTGCCGTCCGGGCCGACGTTCAGCACCAGCACGGGCCGCCAATACAATCCGTTGCCAGCGATTCCCCAGGCATTAATGTGCGTTTGCACGGCGCCGACGATTTCGTCCACGTGCGGCGACATCGGTCCGTTGATCTGTATCTCGTGGCCCGTGTCGGCCGGATTGCCCGAATCGGGCAAGAGCGAAATGCGATCGCGGCGGACGACCGCCTGAATCGAGCGCCGCACGGGTACAGCAGCCGCGCCTTTGCCGGCCAGCGCCCAATTGGGGCCGCGCTGTTGCGCAAGCTCCTGTGGAGTGATCCGTTCGGGCATCGCATGTGGCTGAGAGGGCGGCAAGCCTGGCGTTGCGCCCGCCATGGCGGAACTGCCGATCTGTCCCGGCTGGCCGTCGCTGCCGGCTAGCGCAGCCGCGGACGGATTGCCGCCGCCAGCTCCGCCCTCGCCGGTCCCGCCGCCGCTATATCCACCGGCGGTGGAACCCACCGTGCCGCTGGGCGTGCTACTGCTGTAGGGAAGCGGGCCGCCGGGCCCGTTGCCATCTCCACCGGCGGGTCCTTCGGTGGAGCCGACCAAGGAACCGCCCGTTACTCCGCCGGATCCTCCCGCTGGTCCAGCGGATCCGCCGGGCGAGCCGCCGGCGCCGGTGAGTTGACCGCTGGTACCACTTTTTCCGCCGGGTTTCGCGCCAAAACTACCGGTCCCAGATGCGCCGAACGACCCACTCGCAGATGCTCTTGAGCCGCCTGCCGCATTGGTCGCACCAGCGGCGTTCGCGCCCATGGCGTATTGCCCGGTCGCTGCCGCGCCGCCGCGTGCGCTGTTCGCCGCCTGGCGGCTTGTCGACCGTTCGTCGGCGACGGCGCTTGTCGCGCCGCCGGTCGAGGTGGAACCGGCAGTTGCCCCGCCGTTTCCAAACGGACTTGCGATCCCTGCGTTGGCGGAACCCGCGCCGGCCGTTGCATAGCCGCCCGTGCCTGGACCGCGGACGCCACTCTGTGGGCTAAGCCCCGCATAGGCGCCGCCGCCAGCACCCCGCGTGTCGGCCGAGCCGCCGGCGGATCCGCGCAGCCCACCTCGGCCGTCAGCGAATCCTCCGGCGCCGCCTTGGCCACTTCCGCCGCTGTATCTTCCTCCGCCGTCGTCGGCAAGGTCGTCGTCGTGGTCGCCATCGCTGTCGCCGTCGCCGCCGAAGAAGCCTCCCTCTCGAAATGCACGCGGGGCAGCGGCCGCTAACACCTTGCGCCGCACCCGGGCCTGTTCGACGGCTTGCTGGGCCACTCGCGCCAGTTGCGGATTTGCCGGTTGGAACTCGAGCTTCCAATCGTCGCCGACGAATTCATAACCAAAGTCGGCATCCCAACTGGCGATTGCCTCGCGGACCGCATAGTATGCGCCAATGCCGTCGGGTCGGATGAGGATCAGCGGATAGGGTTCGCTTTGTTTGCTCGGGGCAATGCCGCCCGCTTCGCGCACGAGTTGCTCGCGAATCGCCCTCAGCGCCGCCGCCAGCGGGTTGCCCGAATCGACGGGCCGGGCGAAATCCTGGTCGGTCAACGTGATCGCTTCCGGCTGCAAAATGACCTCGTCCGCTTTGCATTCGATGTAAACGGGCCGGCGCCGTGTGCCGTTGCGTCCCTCGTAGGGAATAATTGCAAAGGAACGCTTCTTCGTTGCCGTCGAGTCCCTTAACGATTCGATCCGCTGCTTCGTGTCTTTGATGAGGTCGTTCAGGCGGGCGACCTCGCGTTCGGCTTGACGGCGGTCGTCAAGATGGTCCTTGTCCATGGTTTCCAACTCGATCGCTGCGGCCTTCAGGCTTGAGAGCTGGTCTTGCAGTCGGCGCATGTGGTCTTCAGCATGGCTGAGCTTGAGTTGGTCATCGCGGAGCAACTGTTGGGCCCTGTTCTCGATTTCTTCGAGGCGGGTCATGTACTGCTGGACCTCTTGCAGCTTGCGCTGATCCTGCTCGTCGTCGGCCGAACGCGGGGTGTTTTGGGCGGCGGCCCGCTGGGTTGCGACGTCGCGCAGGGCAGAGTTGTGCGCCGATCGGCTCACGGCGACCAGCACGACCAAAAGCGCGCCCATTGTCGACAGCAGGACCCCAATGAAGGGAAACAGCGACAGGGGGGTGGAAACTTCGTTGGCTTTGGGGCGACTCATGCGGCTTGGCTGACCCGAATATCGCCGCCCTCACCGGTCGGCAGATGCCCCAGCCGCGCACACAAGAGTTGAATGGCGGCCGAAAGATTCAGGGCCAGTTCTTCAAAATGGTAACCTTGTTTGAGCGTGGCCAGGTTCTGGTTAAGCGTGGTTTCGAGCTTCTTGATTTGGCCGGTGGCGCCGACGACCTGGAGCAGGACGTCGCCTTGTTTGACGAGTTGCTCTTGCTGCCGCACCGTGGCGCCGGCGGCTTCGACAAGTGCGACTTGCATTTCTTTAAGCAGCAGCTCGCTCTGTCCAATGAGCTTCTCTTGGCGGTCGGCGGCAACCACCATGGATTCGCCCAAAGCCGCCTCGACCTCGGACAGGTGGCGGCGGTTCTCTTCGGCCAGGCCTTTCTCGCTCATCGTCAACACTTCGCCGTGACGATGGAGCGACTCGACTAAGAGTTCGGCCAGCTTCTCCAGGCCGTCGCGAAGGTGGCTGACATTCTCGTCCGCGCTGCGGGTGAGCGCGCTGGCGTATTCGGCCGTGCTGGCGGCGAGCGAACTGGCGTGATCGGCGGTGCTAGCGTTAAGCAACTTGGCGAGGTCAGAAGTGCTGGCGCTGAAGTGTGTTGGCGAGATCGCTTGCACTGGTGCTAAGTGTCCTGGCATGTTGTTCCAGGTTTTCGGCAATGGTCGTCGTCAGCGCTTCCTTGAGAGAAGATGCCAGTGAATCTTTCACGACTTCACTGGCGGCCACGCTGACCTTGCCCCATTGCGCATTCGACTGCGCGATGGCGTCCTTCCAGATGTCGGCCTGTCGGGAGGCGACCTGCTCAACGGCTGTGAGGACCTCTTCCGACATGGCGCGGATGACGGCCACGTTGGGGTCCTGCCGTGTGCCGGTTTCCTCAAAGCGGCCGACGAGCTCTGCTGCGACACGGGCGTCGACCAGGGCGAGGAGTCGGTCCTCAATGCGTTCGACGCCGGCCTTGATGAACATCAAGATCATTGTCAGGGTCAATGCGGTCGCGGTGTGGTCGAAGGCCACGCCCAGGCCGGCAGTGACCTTGGACGTCGACTCCTCCAATTGCGTCGGATCGAGATTGGCAACGGCGATCGTGATGCCGATCACCGTTCCCAACAGGCCCAAAATCGGGATCGCCCAGACAATGATTCGCACGATCGAATAGCTGGAATGAATTTGGCCGGCCTCGACTTCCTCCAGGTGCCGGAGGTGGCGCTCCAACGCGTCGGCCGAGCCGGTTCGGCGGACGTAGGCGATTGCATCCCACAGCCGGCGGACCAAATACGTTTCGCGAAGGCGGGCTGGCAGATGCTGCAGTTGCGCTAGCAGGCGGCCGCAATCGGCGACCGACTGCCGCTCGACCGGAATCGGCTCCAGCGTGAGCCGGCTGAGGGCTCCGAATTGCACTGCCAGGCCCATCATCCGCATCACGAGCGCCGCGAGGCCGACGAAGAACACGGTGACTTCGACGATTTCGACCGGGTGGCGATTCGTATAGCGTTCCAGGAGCGGGCTATTGATCGTGTGCGAAATTAAAAGCGCGTAGAACGCCAGGCAAGCGACGCTGCCCCAAATGAGCGGCAGTCGAAGAATCCATTCTAAGGCGGCGGTAATGCGTGTCACGGCGACGATCCTTATACGCTGGAAGACTGCCAGTACTCTCGCGTCGCCTCCGATGATTCGCGACGCGAAACTTGGGCGCGTAGTATTTTGCCTCTCCCAGAAAATCGGCCTAATCGTCAAAGTTGATGAGACAAAGTCGACGCCGCCCTGTCCAATTTGGCCAATCGGTCGTTGCGACCAAATCGCTACACTTTGCCAAAGGTTTGCGTGGCCCCGGCCGATACTTTTCCTTGCCGCTGGCCCAGCCCGTCGCGGGCGGCCGGCGGTTGCTATCAATTGAAATTGCAGTCGACGCTGGCAGTCGTGACGCCGCATTTCCAGGGGGGCGCAGTCCGGAGTCGGCCCTGCATAGGGCCGCCCGGACTGCTCGTTTTTCTGTTTGCGGCGAACGTGTAGTTTGTTCGCTGCGTTCGGCTGAACTCACGGTCGTTGCTGCGAACGGAGGACATGAAGCGTCGACCGCTCGCTCCGCGAGCGGATGGCATTTCGCGGAGCGAAATGTCTACACTTGCCAAGCCGACGGCGCCGCGTAGCGAGTCGGGTCGCCGGACTCCAGATGGCCAAACGCCCGCTGGCGTTCTGCACATTTGTTGCAGCGGCCACAATGCAGGCCGTCCACAGGCGCAAGGCACGAAAACGTCAGCGCCAGCGGCAGCTCGCGCCCTAGTTGCATGACGTCTTTCTTGGTGAGCCGCTCAAACGGGCGGACGGTCTCTATCCGTGCGCCCATCGCTCTGTCGATCATCTCTTCAAAGGCGGCAAAAAACTCCGGCGTCGCATCGCTGAACGGATTACTCATCAGCGTTGCCAAGGCGAGCTGGGTGATGCCGTGTTGGCGGCACCAAATGGCCGGCTTGGTGAGCAAGAGCGGATTGCGGCCGGGCAGGAATACGGCGTCGTCCGGCGTGGCCCGGTCGGGATATCCGTGACCGGTGATGCTCCAATGGTCGGCGTATAAATCGGCGAGTGGCAGCTCAAGCTCCACCAGTGCGTCCAGTTTCGGCCGGGAGATGGCCTCCAGAAAGCTGCAAACGGCGGCCAACTCGCACGCCTGCCAAACGCAGCCCGTGCGCACATAGAATGGCGCCACGCGCCGGCCATGCCGAAGCAAATCTCCTGCCAATATCGCGCTGTCCAGACCGCCGCTCAGGAGCACACCGACCGTTGGCGAGTCGGCGATCGCATCGTCTGGTGCCGGGGCGATTGGAGTAGCGGTCACGGGTCACGCAAGTTGATAAAACTCACCGAACCATTCCACGGTAAACTGTACGAGGACGGCCGCCGGACCGGTTTCGCAATCGTTAAGGTGCGTCCCAATCTGGATTTGGGCGGCGTCGAGTTTGGGGACTCCACTAGCCCGCTGCAAGCCCCTGGGGGGCACCTGTCAGCAAAGCCTGAACAACCGGCGTCGAGCGATTCTTTACGATAGGCGGCTGAATCGGCCCCGTCGACCACCAAATTGCCTGAAAGGCCGCTCAAAACTGCGACAAATTTGTGTCGCGTTTGGTCGCAAGTGGTTAAAATGCGCGTAGGCGACGAAGTTGGCCCCGACCGTCTGGCAGCGGCTGGCCGGCGGCAAACGCTCTTCCCATTCGCAGTCCGGAACAGGCCCCACGCTACATGTTTAGGCGACATTGTTCGATCGCGTGCGTAATCGTCGGTACTTTGGTAGCTTGCTTGCCGCCCGCGCGGGCGCTGGTGGTCGAGAACTCTGCCGGAACGATTACGGCCCCAGCCGGCGCGGGCAACGACCCCGGCTGGTTACGGTTTTCGCTCAGCGGCAGCCGCAACTACGTCTACCTGGGCGATGGCTGGGCCCTGTCCGCACGGCACGTCGGTGCGCTGGGCCCGAATGAAACGATCCAGTTCTTCAATGGCACGAGCACCGTATCGCTGGGCATGATTCCAAATCAGTCGTACATCGTCCACAATCCGGCGACGATTCTCAGCTCAACGGGCCAATCGATTAACTTGAGCACATCCGACGGCGCGCTGGAAACGGATCTCCGTTTGATCCGCCTTAATGGAGATCCCGGCTTTGCCGCCGGCACGCCGTCATTCACGATCGCAGAGCAGCCGCTCGCAGTCGATGATGATTTGTTATTCGTTGGTCACGGTCGCAGCCAGGTGCTTCCCAAGAAGTACTGGAACTCGGCATGGCAAGAAGTAGCGCCCGGCTCGGCGACGTACAGCGGATATGCGTCCGCCGATCCCAATGACGATACCAAACGCTGGGGCGTAAATGACGTCGCGAATGCGAACGAGTATGGCGGCTCGAATGCGTTTTATCAGCTGATTTCGGGAACGACCGGCGTGCTGAAACTCAAGACGCCGGACACCATCACTCGCAACGTGATCGCCTTCGGCGCATCATTCACAGCGCCGGCGCCGGCGTGCCTAGTCAAGAGTCGCAGGCCACCGCGGGCGATTCGGGCTCAGCCGTGTTTCACAAGCGGGGCGGTCAGTGGGAGCTGGCGGGCATCGTCAATTCGACATTTACATTTTCCAATCAGCCGGCGTTCACGGCTGCCTATGGCGATGCGGCAGTCATGACCGACCTTTCGTACTATTACCACTCCAATCCGGCCCAGGACTACGCATTCAGCATTTCCGACATCATGCGGACGCACTCGAATTACTCGCTCACCGGCGATGTCAATCTCGACGGCGTAGTTTCCGGCACCGGCAGTGGGTCGGTCGCGACCGACGACGTGTCTGCGTTCATCGCGGGATGGGGGGCCAACAGTGGGACGGGCGTAGGCACGATCAGTTCCTGGAACCTGGGCGATCTCTCGGGTCCCGCCGGGCAGCGCGACGGTAGGACTGATGTGTACGACTTCTTGGCCTTGCGCAACTCGATTAACAGTCCGGTGGGGCTGGCGGCCCTTGAGCAGTTCTTCAGCTCGGTTGCTGGCAGCGGCGGCGTGCCCGAGCCGGCAAGCGGGGTGCTTGCGATTTTGGCTTTCACCTGGATTGCCTCCGGTTTGCGGCGCCGCCGTGCGACCGGCTGCTTGGGACGCGGCGTTGGTGTCTAGAGTGGCCGGAATTGGCTTCCGTCAGCGTGATCAGATTGGCACTCCGGTGGCCGGCAGGTAGACTTGCCAGAACTATCCGCAAGTTTGCTTGTCGAACAGGATTCAACGAGAGGCGACCCGCCAATGTCTGATTTCGCCGCCCGCCGTAAGCGGCTGCGAGAACTCGTGAGCGCGGCGGCGGCCGATGCGCTCTTGGTGACGAACTTCAAGAACGTCACCTATCTGACCGGCTTTACGGGGGACGACAGCTATTTGCTATTGACGTTGGGCGGCGAGACACTTGTCACCGATCGCCGTTACACGCAGCAATTGGCCGAAGAGTGCCCCCAGCTCCGCCTGGAGGTGCGCACACCGGGCAACACCATGCTGCCGGCGGTGGCGGGCGTCGTAGAGCGAGCGAAGATCAAACGGCTGGGGATCGAGGGCAAGAGCGCGACGGTGTCGCTCCAGCAGGCGCTCATTGCCGCTCTGCCCAAGCAGGAACTGGTCGCCACCGAGGGGCTGGTCGAGCAGTTGCGTGCGATCAAGGATAAGGACGAAATCCAGGCCACACGGCTGGCCTGCCGGCAGGCGCGGCGGGCTTTCGAGGCGGTCCGCGCGATGCTGACGCCGGAAACAACGGAACTTGACATCGCGGCCGAGTTGGAATACCGCGCACGGCGGATCGGGGCGAAGGCGCCAGCTTTCCGCCGCTGGTCGGAGTCGGGCCGCGCAGGCGCTGCCGCACGTCGCCCCGTCATCTCGCCAACTAAAAGAAAGCGATTTCGTGTTGATCGACTGGGGCGCGAACTCAGGTCTGTACCTGAGCGACTTGACGCGGGTGCTAGTGGCCGGTAAAATTTCGCCAAAATTACGTAAAATCTACGGTATTGTGCTGAAGGCACAGCTTGCGGCCATCGATGCGATTCGCCCTGGTGCCGTGTGCGAGGAAATCGACAACGTCGCGCGCTCGATCATCGCCAAGGCCGGGTACGGAGAAGCGTTTGGCCATGGCCTGGGGCATGGCACAGGGCTGGATATTCACGAGCAGCCTCGCTTCGCTGCCGGAGAGAAGACGAAACTCGAGCCGGGCATGATCGTGACGGTGGAGCCGGGCATTTATCTGCCGGAGTGGGGGGGGGTCAGAATTGAAGACGACGTGCTCGTAACACGAGGTGGGCACGAAGTTCTGACGGACGTACCGAAGGACCTCGAAGATTGCGTCGTTTACTAGTAGGCAGCGTCGCGAGCGACGTACGCAACGATGCGCAGCGAGCAAGGAAATCCATGGCCCGTCGAGAAACATCGAAACCGACAAGCGCGGTGTCCGCCGGCACTGGGGCAAGCGCCAGGCGAAGTGTTTGAAATTCGCAAGGTCCGCCAACTTGTTGAGTTGATGAACGAACACGATCTTTCCGAGATCGATCTCCGCCAGGGGGACCAGCGGATCCGCCTGCGTCGCGGACCGGAGACAATCGCCGTCGCCGCTTCACCGGGAATGGCTGCACGCGCCCACGATGGGACAGGCAGCCGGCAGTACCGCGTCGGCACCGGCAGCCAGCGGTAGCAGTGCGGCGGCCGAAGATGCCAAATATGTTCAAGTTCGCAGCCCGATGGTCGGCACGTTCTATGCCGCGCCGAACCCCGAGGCGCCGCCGTTCGTTAAGGTGGGTGACCAGATTGGACCGGAATCGACCGTGTGCGTCATCGAGGCAATGAAAGTCTTCAATGAAATCCCGGCCGAGTGTTCTGGCAAGATCGTGGCCATGCTCGTAGAAAACGGCGAGCCGGTTGAGTTTGGCCAGGCGCTGTTCCGCGTCGAGCCGAATTGAGGTGTCGGGTGTCCGGTGTCAGATGAGAGAAGTGATGGAATGGAAGAGCAATGGCTCGCTCCGCCCTATACCCCGACTCCCCTACTGCTCTTCCCCTGACACCTGAGACCCGACACCTTTTCTTGTCTCCCATGTACCAACGCATCCTCGTAGCCAATCGCGGTGAAATAGCCCTGCGCATCATCCGGGCGTGCCGCGAGCTGGGCGTTGGCACCGTGGCGATTTACAGCGAGGCCGATCGCGGCACGCACTATCTGGAACTGGCGGACGAAGCCTACTGCGTCGGGCCGCCCAAAGCGGCCGATAGCTATCTCAAAATCGCTAGCGTAATTAGCGCGGCTGAGGTGGGGAATGTGCAGGCGATTCACCCAGGATACGGCTTCCTGGCCGAAAACGCCCACTTCAACGAAATCTGCCGTAGCTGCAATATCGACTTCATTGGTCCCAGCCCGGCGGCGATGGAGCGTCTGGGTGATAAGAATGCCGCCCGCTCACTGGCCCGGGCGACGGGGGTGCCTGTTGTGCCGGGCAGCGAAGGCGTCATCACAAGCGAGCAGGAAGCGATTGCCTTTGCGCATGAGGTCGGGTTTCCGGTGCTGATCAAGGCGGTCGCCGGCGGCGGGGGCCGCGGGATGCGCGTCGCGTCGAACGATCTGGCGCTGAAGTCGGCGCTGCAGCAAGCGCGGGCCGAGGCCGAAGCGGCGTTCGGCAATGGCGAGGTCTATCTCGAAAAGTACGTGGAACGTCCGCGACACGTGGAAGTGCAAGTGCTGGCCGACCAGCATGGCAACGTGGTGCACCTTTGGGAACGCGATTGCAGCGTCCAGCGGCGTCACCAGAAGCTGATCGAAGAGAGCCCCAGCACAAGCATCACACCCAAAACGCGGGCTGCCATGTGCGACGCGGCCCGGCGGCTGATCGAGGCGGCCGAGTATACCAACGCGGCCACCGTGGAATTCATCGTCGACAAAGACGGCAACTACTATTTCATCGAGGTCAACGCCCGCATTCAAGTTGAGCACCCTGTGAGCGAACTAGTGACCGGCATCGATCTGATCAAATGGCAGATCCGCGTGGCCGCCGGCGAAAAACTGCCCTGGTCGCAAGACGAGATTCCCCAGCGGGGTGCGGCAATCGAGTGCCGCATCAACGCCGAGAATCCGAAACGCAATTTTCAACCGTCGCCGGGAAAAATCCAGGACCTGATCGCGCCCGGCGGTTTCGGCGTCCGCTTCGATTCTCACGCCCACAGCGGATACATCGTGCCCCCCTACTATGACTCGATGATCGGCAAGTTGATTGTGCACCAAAACACCCGCGCCGAGGCCATCGCCTGCATGCAGCGGGCCCTGGCCGAACTGCGGATCGAAGGCGTGTTCACGACGATTCCCCTCCACCAAGAAATCTTGAGCCACTCGGCCTTCGTGGAGGGTCGGATCGACACAACATTTGTCGAGCGAACGCTGCTGGCGTCGTAGCGCCAAGTATCCACGCCTGGATGTTTGCTGCGCGGTGAGATGTCACCGGTTCCATCGGGGCTGGCGCGCCTCGACCGATTCCGCGGGTAGTTGGCGCTCGTGCCCGGCCCGAAAGGCGCGGCACGGGAGGGGGTCCGCAGGCAGTCTCCCACAATTGGCGGATTTCGCTAAGATAGACTACGGAAATGCAAAGAACGGAGCTGCGAAACGGCCTGCGAGGCCCAAAGCGAGACAGGAGACATCGATGAACGAATCCACGATCCGCAGCCCGGACCGCATTACGGGCAGTTTTCGCCGGGTGGCCATCCTATTCGCCGGCGGGCCCGCGCCCGCCGCCAACGCCGTCATTTCCACGGCCGCGACCGCCTTTCTCCGCAATGGCATCGAAGTGGCCGGCGTTCTGCACGGCTATTCGCACCTAGTCGAGTACGCGCCCGAAAAGCCGCTGGTCGAGGGGTGCGACTACGTGATGGTCAACCACCGCATGCTCAGCCGCACGCGCAACTCACAAGGGATTTTGATCGGCACCGCGCGCACCAACCCCGGCAAAGACGTCTCTCACCCCAGCCACTTGAAGGACGCCGCCCGCGTAAAGCCGCTACGCACCGTGTACGAAGCACTGCGTTCGATCGGCGTCGACGCCCTGATTTCGATCGGCGGCGACGACACCCTCAAAAGTGCTAACAAGTTCAAGCTCTACCAAGAGCAACTGCCGCCAGACGCTCCGCGGATCCCGGTCGTCCACCTGCCGAAGACGATCGACAACGATTACCGGGGCATCGATTTTACATTCGGCTATTTCACGGCGGTCGACTTTCTCGGCCGTGAAGTGCTGAATTTGATGGCCGACGCCGAGGCCAACCGGGCGTACTTTCTGGTCGAGGCGATGGGCCGCAGCGCCGGCTGGCTGGCCTACGGCGTGGCGATCGCCGGGGAGGCGAGCCTGGTGGTCAGCGTGGAAGATATCGACGGCCCCTACGAAACATTGGAAGCGACCACCGATCCCCACACGGGCGAAAGACGCGAGCGCAAGGTGATGGACATCGACAAAGTCGTCAAGCGCATCGTGCTGACGATGACGACTCGCGAGCGCGAGGGGAAACAATACGGCGTGATTGTGATCGCCGAAGGCCTGGCCGAGCTGTTGCCGGAGACCTACTTGGAAGGCATCGGCCGCGATCCGCACGGACACATCATCGTGGCTGACGTCGATTTGCACGACCTGTTCCGCGACCTGATCAACGAGGAATACACGAAGCAAACGGGCAAAAAGCGGAAAATCACCGCCCTGCAATTCGGCTACGAATCGCGCTGTAGCCGGCCGTTGGCGTTCGACGTCATCCTGGGCTGCCAATTGGGCGTCGGCGCGTACCGAGCGCTTGTGGAAGAGCGGCGGAACGGCGTGATGGTCTCGGTTTCCGGCCAGTTCAAACTGCAGTACGTGCCGTTCGAAGAACTGGTGAACCCGGAAACGCTAGTGACCGTCGTCCGCCACATCGAACCGGGCAGCGACTTCCAGCGGCTGACGCGGTTCCTCGAAACGTACGTCAACGAGGAAGAGGTGACGCACCCGAGGATCGGGCGGCATTGACTTGAAGGGAGGGCGGCACCGATCCAGTGATCGGTGAAAGTCGTGAGCGATTACTTGCCGTCTGCGGCCGAGCGAGGGGCTACGGGTCGGTAACCCACGTCTTCAAAACCCTTGGCCTGCGGGACGAAGGCCTCGTCGAATTGAGGATCGTCGCAATCAAGTACATTGGTTTGCAAGTCGATGTTGTGGTTCAAGTCGACGATATCGCCGCCGATGGAACAGTTGCGGACGCCGCTGCCGTCCGCCAGGTCGAGCTCATACCGCCGGCCGAGCGGCCAGCCGCCGGGGGCCGTATTATGCCAAAAGATGCAGTTTTCAAAGCGGTTGCCCGTGCTGCTGTCGTCGACTCCGTTGCGATTGGCCGTGAACGTCGAGCGACGAACAACGACGCGCGAACTCTCGAACAACGTCAAGGCGCCGGAACCGTGTTCCGGCTTCCAGCGGCCGACCAGGT
Source organism: uncultured Planctomycetota bacterium (assembly GCA_963738665.1). Classification (GTDB taxonomy): domain Bacteria; phylum Planctomycetota; class Planctomycetia; order Pirellulales; family Lacipirellulaceae; genus JABDGM01. The sequence continues at coordinate 30,446 of CAVTXL010000020.1, read as the reverse complement.
TCACGCGATCATCGATGTGCGTGTCCGACAAATTTCCGACGAACAGGCAATTCTCAATCTCCGCCGAGCTGCCGTTGAGCAGGTCGACTGCCGAGCCCGTCACCGTACACCGGTTGTTGCGAAAGACGCAGTTCTTCAGAAGCACCGAATGCTGCGTGAAGCCGCGATGCTCGACTGAAACGCCGGCCCCGCACGGACTGGAGAAGTTGTCGAAGACTTCCACGTTTTCGATCGTCGGATACGACCGGCCGTAGATCTTGATTCCCCCGCCGTCGCTGTAGAAGAACATCTCGCGATGAGCAATCGCTTCGCCCGACGTTTCCATCGCCGGTTCTTCCACGGTCGTCATGAATCCGTTCGCGCCGGTGATTTTGAAGCCGCGAAAGACGGTGCTGCGGCTGATGCCGTCGCCGAAGTAGACGACGTGGTTGACCATCGCCGGGTATCCGGCCTCGGTCTTTTTGGCCACTTCCGGATTGGCCGCCGTCAGCTCGACGTGGCCGGCAGCTTCCAGAGTAATGCCGTCGTGGGCCGCATTAAGCCAGACGAAGGCTTGGCCATACTGCGGCGGTCGATACACGCCCTCATGCACTAAGACGTGCTTGTGTCGCGAGCTGGCCGCGGCCGCATCGAGAGCGGCCTGGATGTCGCCACCCGGATAAACGTGAAAAACGCCGTCGGCCCCTGGTTGCGGCCCGCCGCCCCGGCCGGGAAACAGGGCCAGCGCCGCGGCAGTGGCAATCGCCACCGCCGCCATCCCAATCAGCAATTGCCCGCGGCGCATCATTCGTCTCGTTTCTGGCCGCCGTCCACCCGCTCGACGATTGCTTGCCAAATGTCGGCTACGCCGAATTGAGTTGCAAAGCGGACGACATAGGCGCGATCCACCAATTCGCCGCTCACTTTCAGTATTCCGGCAATGCCACGCAGGTGCTTTTCCGAACGTCCTTCGCGGTAATACTTCAGTTTACTGATGATCACATCTTCAAGCGCAGCAAATTCGGCATCGCGGTCGGCAAACGCGCGCAGCCGCCGGCTTCTTCCCAGTTGCGACACATCCCACGCCGTCGGGCCGTCAGGAAGTCAATTCTATTGCCCGATGCGGGGTGAATCACATTGAACTGAGAACGACGCCCGACGGCGTCGTTCCAGTCGGGATGCAACATCCGAGTTCCGGCTGCCGCCAACAGCCGCGCCGTTCGGTTCGCCGCGGAAATCATTTCAAGGCGCTCGGCGGGCGACTTCCGGCGCAGGACCGCAGCCATTTCCTCGTCGACCACTTCAATGGACTTTGGATTGACGTGCTGAAACATACTGCGTTTTCATGCCGCGGAAACTTCGCAGAGACTATGGGAGGCGCGCCCCGTGGCATTTTGCCATTTTATCGACTATCCGGCCAGTTGTACCCGCGCTCCCATCGTCATTAAACTGGAAGTTTCGCCTGGAATTGTACCCCTTCGCAGAGTACAGGGTTATTCATGCGCTCCGTAGCGTTATTCATCGGGCCAGTGCTGATCGCTGCCCTGGTGTCTTGTTCCAACTCCCCGCCGCCGGTCGGCACTCCGCCGGGCAAAGCAGTCTCCGCCGGCCGCAAAGCGCCGCTTATCCTTTCCGCAGCCGCAAGCACCAAGGACGTCATGGAGTCGCTCGCCGCGCAGTTCTATGGGCGAATGAGCGTCGAAGTGATCGTCAACGTGGGCCCCTCTAGCGGCTTGGCCAATCAGATCCTGACTGGCGCCCCGGCTGACCTGTTCCTGTCCGCAAACCAAGAGTGGGCGGACGCCGTCGACAAAGCCGGCCTGGCCCAGGCGACCTGCCGCTTACTTACGAATCGGCTCGTGCTTGTCGTGCCGGCCGACAACCCGGCCCGTGTGCAGCAGCCCGGTGACCTCCTCTCGAACAAGGTCAAACGAGTTGCCCTGGCCGGCGAGAACGTGCCGGCCGGCAGTTACGCCCAACAGGCGCTCAGCAAGCTCGGCCTCTACGACGAACTATCGGAGAGCGGCAAAATCGCCCGCGGCCAAGACGTCCGCGTCACGCTCAGCTATGTCGAGCGCGGCGAAGCCGAGGCGGGCATCATCTATGCAACCGACGTCGCCGTCGCGGCGAACGTTAAAGAAGTGTATGCGTTCGACCCGTCACTCCACGACAAGGTCGTTTATGAACTCGTCTTAGTGAAACGGCCCGACCTCAACCCGGCCGCTCGCCAACTCTACGATTTCTTGCAGTCCACACATGCGATGGAAATATTCGAGAAATACGGATTCACCCAAATCACCACCGGCGATTAATCACGATGTCCGTCATCTGTCTGACACCTGACACCTGACACCTGACACCTGACACCTGACACCTGACACCTGACACCTGACACCTGTCCTCCCTGCCCCCCTGACACCTGACACATCTCCTCCCATGCTCTCCCCGGCCGAACTCGTCGCGGTGCGCCTGACGGTTTTCATCGCGCTGGTCGCCGTTGCGGCCAGTCTGCCGCTGGCGATCGCACTCGGCTGGCTCCTGGCGAAACATAATTTCCGCGGCAAGTTCGTCGTGGAAACTTTGATTAACCTGCCGCTCGTGCTGCCGCCGGTGGTCACCGGCTATTTGCTTCTGTTAACGTTTGGCCGCCGCGGCCTAGTCGGCGGCTTTCTCGAAAGCACGCTCGGCCTGCGCTTCGTCTTCGATTGGAAAGGGGCAGCGCTCGCCTCGGCCGTGGTCGCGTTTCCGCTGCTGGTCCGGCCAATTCGCCTCTCCTTCGCGAGCATCGACAACCGTCTCTACGACGCTGCCCGCACGCTCGGGGCGACGCCGCGTGACGCGTTCTGGTCGATCATACTGCCCCTCGCCCGGCCTGGCATTGCCAGCGGCTGCGTGCTGGCCTTTGCTCGCAGCGTCGGCGAATTCGGCGCCACGATCATGATCGCCGGCAACATCCCTGGCGCGACGCGTACCATTTCGCTAGCCATCTACTCGGCCCTGGAATCGCCCGGCGATACGGGCAGCCCGCTCCGCCTGGTGCTAGTGTCGATCGCCATTTCCGCGGCCGCCCTCTTTGCCGGTGAATTGCTCGAACGACGCGGCCGGCGGCGGCTTCTGGGGGCCACTGCGTGAGCGATTCGCCCGTTGTCCAGTTTGATTGCCGCTTCCACTACCCGGCCGCCTTCGCACTCGATTTCGAGTTCACCGCCGGCGAGGGCGTCACTGCCCTGGTCGGCCCGTCGGGCGTCGGCAAAACGACCGTCCTCAACCTGATCGCCGGCCTGCTCCGCCCCGACGCGGGGCGGATCGCACTTCGCGGCGGGGCCCTCTTCGACGCCCGGTCCAATTTCGATCTGCCGCCGGAACGTCGGGCCGTGGGCTACGTGTTTCAAGATTACCAATTGTTTCCCCACCTCACGGTGGGCGACAATCTCCGCTACGGCCAGCGGAGGCAGGTGAACGGGCGCGTCGAGTTCGACAGCGTCCTCGCGGCGCTTGAGCTCAACGACCTGGTCAATCGCCCGCCGGCCACCCTCAGCGGCGGCCAGAAACAGCGCGTGGCCATCGGCCGGGCAATCCTGCGAAACCCCAAGCTGCTATTGCTCGACGAACCACTAAACGCCGTCCATTGGCAGCTTCGGGATTGCACGCTGGACTATCTGCGGCGGATCGCCGACACGTATCATCTGCCGACGCTACTGGTAAGCCATGATCGGCAGAGCATTGCGCAATTCGCAGACGCAATTGTCGAACTCGGCGCTGCGACGTGACGAATTTTGAGCCACGGCCTGTCACGACGCGGAATTCGTTCGTCTCGGCGTTGTGGCAACGGGGCGACGGCGAGTTCAATGGCGGGCCCATCCTGGGCCAGCCGAGAGCCGTTGTAAATCGATGGCACGGACTATTGCTTCGCCGCTTTGACTTGCGACATCGACTTCGACAATGCGCCGTTGGACGCGTTCGCTTGCGGTTGCGCTCCGTCGACGCGAGCTTTTCTCGCAACTGCCGGCGTCTTGTCTTGTGGCGCGGCCTTTGCTTCGCCAGGTCGGCTCGCTGGTTGGGCGATTTTCGTGCCCGGCGCCGGCTCGAAGCCCGCCACGGCCGGCCACCGCGGTTGGCCGGTCGTGAGCAGCACGTTCGTCCACAATTCGCCCGTGACTTCCATCCGCCGCTTTGCGCGAATGGCGGTGCAGATCGGTACGTGCACAAACACGTTGTTCCAGAGCCCGATCAGCACGTCCGTGTTGCCGGCCATCGCGCTGTGTACGGCGTAACGGGCCATCTGATCGCTCAAGATGCGGTCGGCCGTGTTGGCCGGCACGCTGCGAATTAGATAGCTCGGATCGATATATTTCAGCGAAATCGGAATTTGCTCGCCACGAAAGTAATCGCAGATCGTGTCGCGCAGATGAGCGCCGATGTCCTGATAATGCTTGTTTCCGGAAGCGTCGCACGAATCCTTGCCGCTCTCGAAAAGATGCTGGCCGGCCCCTTCCGCGACGGCGATCACCGCATGCTTGCTCTGCAGAATCCGCTGCCGCAGCGACGGCAACAGGCCGCTGGGCCCGTCGAGCGGAAAGTCGATTTCCGGGACCAGGCAGAAATTCACCTCCTGGCTCGCCAGCGTGGCCCCGGCCGCGATGAATCCGGCGTCGCGCCCATCAGCTTCACCAACCCGATGCAATTTGGCGCCCCCTTTGCTTCGACATGAGCGCACGCGATCGCCTGCTGCGCAATCTCCAGCGCGCTGGCAAATCCGAACGTGCGATAGACGTACTCGATGTCGTTGTCGATCGTCTTCGGAATGCCGACGACGGAAATCTTCAGTCCGCGACGGGTAATTTCCTCGTGAATCTGGTGAGCGGCCCGCTGGGTGCCGTCGCCGCCGACGCAGAGCAGGACATTGATTCCGTGTCGATGCAGGAAGTCGACCATCACGGCCGGGTCCTGCGGCCCGCGCGAGCTGCCCAGCACCGTACCGCCCAGCTTGTGAATCTCGGAGACGAAGGAATCGGTCAGCGGCACCGGCGCCAGGGCCGAGGCCGGATTCATACCCAAGAAGCCGTTGCGAATTCCCAGCACGTGCCGCACGCCGTAGTTGTGCGTCAACTCGAGGAAGACCGAACGGATGACGTTATTCAAGCCGGGCGAAAGTCCGCCGCAGGTGGCCACGGCCGCCGTCGTGTAAAACGGATCGAAATAAATTCGCTCCCGCGGGCCGGCCCGTTCGAAGAGCAGGTCCTGTCCTGGCGCATCTTCAGAAACGTCGACCTGAAAGCGAATCCGCGGCGCGCCGGGAACGAAATCGCCGAGCCCGTCGCAGTGGGCCGAAGAAAGTTTGATCGGAGAGGGCTTTTCATTCAGCCCGAGAGTGGCGATTTCGAGATCGTCTTGAGTCAGCATGGCTGCCTCCGCGAAATAACGGCGCGATTAGCACCCGGGAAGCCGCCTGCGACGCCTTACATTTTAACGCGGAAGAGACGCGGAAGCAAAGGCGTAGAGCGATTGACCAGCTAGACGAACCGGACTGGCCCGATTTGCAGCCGCTGCGGCGAAATTTGAAGATCGAAATCACCAAGACCGCAAACGCAGGAAAACGTCGATCCGCCGGCGGTTAGCGAAACGGATTGTTTTCTGGCCGACTGGGATCGGCCTGTTTATCAGCCCCTTGGCCCCTACGGCCTTCGGTGCCGGATTCTGGCGCCGGCGGAGTGGCATCGAGCGGGGTCGCTTCGTCGATACGAACTACCAGGGCCGCCGGGTACGTCTTGGGGTCGTCCCCCGGGACCAGCATGCTCGTCGTGCCCATCACCACAAAGTGCCGAAGCGGCATGGCAATCGAGCTGCTCATGGTCCAGGTCCGCCGTTCGCCAGAGTTATCACTGCCACTAACGTTCGCGGACAGTTCGAGTCGGTAAAGCCCCCGGCCCGACAGTTGTCCGTGCGTGTCAAAACCGAGGACTGCCTTGTTGAGGACGACGGGCACGTTTGACTGAAAAGTTGCTGCGCCGTCGGCATCTTTCATAATCGTCGACACCTGTTGGCTGACCAATCGCGGCACGGTAAAACCCATCATGCTTTTCAAAGCATCGAGTACCTTCCAATTGGGAACCTGATCATTGGCAACCAAAGTGCTAGGATCGACGCCTACCGTTTTCGTCGGATCGTTGATAAACCAGAGCCAGCGAATTTGCAGCGTTTCCGGCCGCGCTGTTTCGTTTACCGACGGACGGTCGACGTTCACGAGGATGGCTTCGACGGCGCCGACGATTGGCTCGGGGGCGTGCACGAGCAGCGTTTGCGTGCCGGGGACGACTGACCATTGCATTTTGTCATCGCCGAGCACACCGCGAATCGCTTCCGCGGCCGCCGCAGGAGCAATATACTTCAACTGAAATGCTTTGAGTACCGAGCTGGGGTTTACCCCCTCTGGCGCCGCTCGCGGCTGGTCGAGCTGGTCGACAAGCGGTTTCAGTTCTTTCAGCCTGCCCTCGCTCATCGCGACGATCACCCGATTATTCTCCTTGTCGATGGCGATCCGGGTGGCTGCGTCTCCGAACAGCTTGCGAATCGTATCTGCGACCTCCTCTGCCGAGGCGTACTTAAGTTGGAATGCGACAAACCGTGCGTCATCGGGCAGCGGCACGGGCTTGATCGCCTCGATTCGGGCCTGTTCGAGTTGCTTCCGTAATTCTTTGATGGTCTGGGCTTGTTCAGCCAAGATCTGTTGAAACTCTTGCGTAAACTGATCGATTTGTTCGGCATCCCGGCGAACAGGGGCGATCAACGACATATCGTTCCGCACGCTGGACGCGCCGGTGCGACCGGGGACTGCTGGGCGAAACTCGCCGACCTTGCCGGAGTTCGGCAATTCGTCCTTCGCACGCTGGCCCAACGCATTGCCGGCGGTCCAACACAGAACACTACATAACGCACAAATCGACAAGCGGTGCCCTACGGACTTCATAACGTGTCTCCTCGTGAGTTCGACGGCCAATCGGGCGCCTTACCGCATTGGACTGGCCGTTCTCAAGCGAATTGTCGAATTCGGGTTGGTAGGTGGGATAAATGCGGACGATTGTTACGTCGGGGTAGGGCGACTCGATTGGAACCGCGAGCGAATCGGGGCCGGTGATGACCGTTACGCGGGGGTCTTCGGCCGCGACCGCCGTCGGCTGCTCGATAGAATTCGGGCGGCTGTCGGCGATTTGCAAGAATGGTGTCGCAAGCTCGCCAACTGCAGGTTTATCGCCCCGATCGAGCAGTTGCCAACCGACGGCCAGGAGCAAGGCGGCTGCCGCCGCGAGAGCGACCACGACCGCTCCAGCCCGCTGCCGCGACTCTGCGATCGCCGCGCGAATCACGACCGCCAAATCTGTCGGCGGCGCCTCCATGGTCGCGGCACCTGGGGATCGCAGCAGGCCTTCAATCCAACGCTGCTGGGCGATGCTCTCGCGGCAATCCACGCAGCCGTGCAAGTGGATCGCGAAACTTTCGGCTTCGGCTGCCGATAGCTCGCCGTCCAGGTAGGAGTCCAGGTTGCTGCAATTAATGTTCGGGTTCATTGATCTCACGAGTTTCTGCTCGCGCTTCACGGCCGCAAATGCGATCGTAAATGGGCTTCAACTTCCGTCGCATCTCGCGCCGCGCCAGCGAAAGGTTCGATTTCACCGCCGCGGCGGCGATGCCGAGTACTTTGGCCACCTCGGCCTGCGACAGGCCCTCGCACGTGATCAAATACAAAACTTGCCGCTGCCGCGGCGGCAGCTCGTCCATCGCCGCCAGCGCTTGCGTGACGTGTTCTTCCTGTTCGCTGCGAACGGCCGCCGTCGGCCGTGGGCAGGCCGGCTCGACTGCCAGGGCCTGCGGCCGATGCCGGCGCTGCCGCAGGTAATCGGTCCACACGTTGGTGGCAATCCGCAGCAGCCACACGCGGGCCACTCGCTCGTCGCGCAGCGAATGCCGCCGTCGCCAGGCCCGCAGCATCGTTTCCTGCGTGACATCCTCCGCCAGGTCCGCGCGGCCGGTAAGCCGCAACGTGTAGCGGTAGACCGTTCCCAGGTGCGCTTCGAGATCGTTCGAAGGGTGCGACGTCACCGTGGGCTCGATCCTCGCGCGGGTACGCGACTCGGGCGGCGATGTCTGGTTGGTAGACGGCGCGCTAGCCGCCGGCCGGTCGAAATCCGGCCCTGCTACCAAGCTAAGACGAGTGACGCGAGCAGAGGTCAAAGGAATTCTCGAATAGTAGTTTTGGCCGAGCAACGTGGCACCGAAACCGCGGGGCTAACGCCCGGCGGCGAGTCGCCGCCGCTATCTATGCGCCCCCGTCTGGCGGGGTGTGCTGGCATCCGCGCGGCCGTAAACTTTATTCAAGCGGTACCCCTTGCCGCTCCGACACTATACCAGCGACTGCCAGGGGGGCGGTATGCGCGAGCGTGAAGCCGCGCCCGAAGAGCGCCCCATGTCTCAAGCAAGTCTCAGCTCGCCGGTCGGCGACCGCCCCCAAAGCGGCGTTTTCGGAGCGATCTTCAATTCGATCGCCGACCTGGGGGCCGTCGTCATTCGCTGGATCGAAACGCTCGGCGACATGACGCTGTTCGCTGGCCGCACAATCTCTTGGCTGCTCACGCGGCTGCCGCGGCGCGACACGATGGTGCCGGCCTTTTACAACATTGGCGTGTTGAGCCTGCCCGTGATTGCACTGACCGGCACGTTCATTGGCATGGTGCTGGCCGTGCAGTCGTACGCGCAATTCAAGGCGTTCGGCTTCGAGACGCGTCTGGGCGCGCTGATCAACATGTCGATGTGCCGCGAGCTGGGCCCCGTGCTGGCGGCCACGATGCTGGCCGGCCGGGTGGGGAGCGCGATCGCGGCCGAGATCGGCACGATGCGGGTCACCGAGCAGATCGACGCGCTGGTGACCATGGGTGCAAACCCCGTTCACTACCTGGTGGTGCCGCGTTTTTTGGGTTGTCTGCTGATGATCCCCTCGCTGACGGTGATGGCGATTTTCATGGGCGTCGTCGGCGGGTGGCTCTACAGCGTGCAGATCTTCAACATCGATTCGTACCATTACTGGAACAATTCGCAGCAGTTCGTCCACAATTGGGACCTGTTTTACGGCGTGTTCAAGAGCGTGTTTTTCGGCGGCGCAATTGCCGTCGTGAGCTGCTACCGCGGCTTTCACTGTGCGCCGGGCGCCGAAGGAGTCGGGCGGGCCGCGACGGCCGCGTTCGTGCTGTCGTTCGTGATGATCTTGATGCTCGATTTGGGGCTGAGCGTCGCGCTCGACCATGTGCACGACCTGATTTGGCCGGCGGTGGTGAGATAAGTGTCGCAGGAACGTTCCGCCTGCCGTCGCGGCTGCGTGAGACTGTTTTACTGATTTCACGAAATGGCGTTATGGCGTAGCGAATCAGCAGGACTGTTACGGCACACGGAGTGTGCCTACTACATTTAAGGCGTTGCTTTTCATGAGCACGGGCGAATCCAAATCGACAAACACCGCCGGGCCGCTCATCGAGCTGAGCGAGTTGAGCGTGGTGTTTGGCCGGCAGACGGTGCTGCGCGATTTGAATTTGTCGATTGCCACTGGCGAGACGCTGGCCATTATCGGCGAGAGCGGCTGCGGCAAGACGGTGCTCCTCAAAACGATCATCGGGCTGGTTCCTCCGTCGCACGGGCACGTGGTTTTCGACGCCCGGCGGCTCGACGAGCTGAATGACAAAGCGCTTACGGCGCAACGGGCTCGCTTCGGTTTTGTCTTTCAAAATGCAGCCCTGTTCGACAGTATGACGGTGTTCGACAACGTGGCTTTTCCGCTGCGTGAAAATCGCCGTCTGCATGCGCGGTGAAATGGAACAGACCGTCCAGGATCGGCTGTCCGAGGTCGGCCTGCCGGCGAGCGTGATCAATAAACGGCCGGCGCAGCTCTCGGGCGGCATGCGAAAACGGGTGGGCCTGGCCCGGGCGCTGGTGATGAATCCCGAGGTGTTGCTCTACGACGAGCCGACAACCGGGCTGGACCCGATCGTCAGCGACGTAATTAATGAATTGATGATCCGCACCCGCCGGCAGCATCCGGTGACAAGCATCGTCGTCACGCATGACATGAAGAATGCGCAGAAAGTTTCGGACCGAATCGTGATGCTCTACCCGCTGTCGCGACTGGACGAGCACGAGTCGCAGATCATCTTCGACGGCAGTCCGAAGGAAGTCATGCAGAGCAAAGACAAGCGCGTGTCACAATTCGTCCGCGGCGAGGCAGGAGAACGACTGATGGAAATGCGCGAACAGGCGGGTGTGGTTTGAACGGCGGTTGTGGAGATCGCGGAGCAAGTTCGTCCCGCTAACTGACACCCGCAGCATCGCCGCAAGTCACAACACTTTCAACTCTCAATTCTTAAACCCTCAGCCTTCCACCCTCCTATGAATGAACGCCGTATGCAATTCGCCGTCGGCGTCGTTGCGCTGGGCAGCGTCTTGATTGCCGTAATACTGATCTTGATCAACAGCCGCAGCCATAGCGGACTCGTCCCCTGGGGCCATTATCAGCTCACGATCGACGTACCCAGCGCCCCGGGCGTCGGGCCCGATACGCCCGTGCGCAAGAACGGCGTGCTGATCGGCCGCGTGGCCTCGATCGAAGACGCGGACCAGGGCGTCGCGATGCGAGTGAACATCGACAAGGGCGCACGATCATGACCGACCAAGTGCCGCACATCCGCTCCAGCGTGTTGGGAGACGCCACGATTGATTTTCTCACCGAACCATCGAACGTACCCCGCGAGCCGCGAGCCACCGATAAGCCAATCCAAGGTAAAGTCGACTCCAATCCGCTCGACGCGATCTCCAAGTTGGGCGACTTGCAAGGCGACATTCAAGACACGATGCGGGCGCTGACGAATGCCGGCGACAAAGTGGCCGACCTGGCCGGGCGCGTGGACGCCGCCTTCGGCAGCAGCACGGAACAGGGCCGTATGCGACGATTCTTGGATACAACCGAGCGGGCGATGAACCAATTCGCCCAGACGATGGCGTCGTTGAATGAAATCCTGGGTGACGAATCGCAGCCGACGCAGCCAAATCAGTTGACACCGCCCGCTCCGCCGGTCCCACCCCCTGGGAATCAGCCACTCTCGGGCGAAGAGATGCGGCAGCGGCTGCGGCAGGGTCTCAACGAATTTCCCGATGCCATTCACGAGTTCCGCATTGTTCTGGAATCAGCCAACAAAAACTTCAAGAACCTGGAAGGCTTCACCGAGCCGCTGGGCCGCAATGGACCGAAAATCGCCAATTCCATTGTGAAGGCAGTCGACGGCCTCGACCGGCTCGTCGAGGAATTCACCCTGCTGACCAACGCTCTCAATAACCGCGAGGGAACGCTCGGGCAATTGATCCACGACCGGCAACTGTATGAGAACCTCAATCGTCTGACGCTGAATGCCAATGAAGTGCTGGGCTCGATCTATCGATTGGCCGAGCGGCTGCGGCCGGTGGTCGAAGACGCGCGGGTGTTCATGGATAAGATCGCACGCGAGCCGGGCCGCGTCATCAGTGGAGCCGTCGGCCAGCCGAGCGTCGTCAAGTAATTGAGCCGGCGTGCCAGACAGTGCTGGAAACCGGATGCATTATCCTGTCCGTCCGGCGCCGCAACACAACGAACCCGCGATGCGTAACAGGACAAACTGGAGTGTCCATCCTGCCGTATGGCCGCCGACGATCACATGGGTGGCGGCGCGAACGTGGACGGCGGGACCACGGCGCTGGTCGGCGGCGCTACGACGTTCGCTGGCGGCGCAGGGACACCGCTCGCAGGGGCGGTGAAACTTGGGGCTGGGATGGCCGGCCCTGTAGGCACAACGACGCCGGGCGGCGGCGAAACAACCGCGGGAAGCGGCGACGGCGCCGAATTCGCATCGCGTCGCAACTCTTCCCCGCGTTCGACCAACACGTGCGGCGGAATGATCACTTGCGGTCGCAAATCGTAGATTACCGTGCGATTGTCGCGAATTTTCGACGGCACCAGATTCTCGCTCACAAAGTCGAGCGGCGGAAACTCGTACCAGGGCGTTGGGATCGGCTGATTGATCGACAGCGTTTCGAAACCCGGCTTCACCAGCCGGATCTCGCGCGTGCCGTAGTAGGTGAAGTCGACACCACAGGGCGTCGTGCCGATTACCTGGTTATCGACATAGATCAGTGCCCCGGGCGGATTGGTCCGCACGTTCAACCGCCGACGAACGCAGCCGCAGGGCAGGAGGGCCGCCAGCGCGATAACGCCGCAGAGCACAACTCGCCGTCTCCGCACGCCGGGCGAAGCGGCTGAATACGTCCGAATCGAGTGGCTCATCGTCGCACCTGCTGGATGGGAAGGGGCGAAGTATAGAAGCCCGTTGGCTGTGTCTCCAGACCGAATCCACCAATCCGCTGTATGCGGACAGCCCGCATTGGAGGGCTGCGATGTCGGTGGCTGAGGCGCCGGGCGGAAGCCCGGACTTGGGGAGCTACAACCGGTTCAGTGTCCGCGTGGACATCAATAATCTCCGTTTCCGTGCTGTCATCGGCCGATTAAGATAGAACGTTGGGGCAATTGGCGGAATGCTGCCCAAGCAACCGGTCGCACCTGTCACGAAGCGTAACTTTCACCGGGACGCAGCGCTGGCCGACCGCGTCCCAGGTCGTCGGGTCACCCCAAAATTCCACGCCGCCCGAGCGGCCGGGCTTTGCGAATTCTAAGCCTGATGAACAACACTGCAAGTTGTCCGACGTTTGAAATCGAATTCGCGCAAGCCTCTGATTTAGGCATGCGGCGGATGAACAACCAGGACTCGCTGGCGGTGATGGTGACGCTTGATCGGGCCACTTGGATTCATCGCGGGCATTTGATGATGGTGGCCGACGGCATGGGAGCCCACGCGGCGGGCGAGTTGGCCAGCAAGCTGGCCGTCGACAACATTCCCCACACCTACTTCAAGCTGCGCGATCTTTATCCGCCCGCCGCGCTGCGGCAGGCGATTCGCGACGCCAATCGCGTGATCCATGCCAAAGGCCAAAGCAGCATTGGCTTTCAGGGCATGGGCACCACGTGTAGCTGCCTGCTGCTCCTGCCGCAGGGCGCGCTGGTGGCCCATATCGGCGACAGCCGGGTCTATCGCCTGCACGGCAACGTGCTCGAACAACTTACGTTCGATCATAGCCTGGTGTGGGAAATGGCAGCGGCAGGTCAAATCCCTGAGGCCGATGTCCCGGCCTACATTCCCAAAAACGTCATCACCCGCTCGCTCGGTCCTCATCCCAGCGTGAACATCGATTTGGAAGGGCCCTACGCCGCCGCGCCGGGCGATGTGTTTCTCGTCTGCAGCGACGGCCTGAGCGGCCAGCTCAACGACGACGAACTGGGCGCCATTCTCACGTGCCTGTCGCCCGAAGAGGCCGTGCAATCGCTGGTGGACCTGGCCAATCTCCGCGGAGGGCCCGACAACATCTCGGCAATTGCGGCCCGTATATTGAATTCGGCTCCTGCCGGTGCCGAGGAAGATGACCAACCGCTGGCCAGTGCCTGCCAGTCGCGTCCCATTTCGCGCTGGCTGGGCGCGGGGCTGCGCGCTTTTCCTCGGCGGCGTGTTGGCATTCTGCGTGGTGAGTCAACGCTGGCTGGCAGCGATCCTTTCGGCGGGGCTGGCGGCTGTCGTCCTCAGTGCCTGGGCCTATCGGGCCGGCGCAGCGGCCAGCCGGGCCAGCGGATCGATTGGCGGACCTTACGGTAATGGACCGTATCGCAAAACGGCTTGCGCCCCGAGCCGCAAGTTCGTCGATGCGCTGGCCGACATTGCGGGCAAGCTCCGCGAATTGCCTGAAAATCAGCCCAACAATTGGCGCGTCGATTGGCAGTCGTTCGACGCCACGCGGGCCAGGGCGGTTGCCGCCACCGACGCCGGACGGCTGGCCGACGCCGTACGAGATTACTGCCACGCGATCCGCGAGATCATGCGCCAGTTCGCGACCATCGCCCCACGATCACGGTCGGTCCGGGCATCGAGCCAGCCCAATGAGTCGCCGGGCGCGACAACCTGGTCAGTCGGCGGGAGTTATCACAATAGCCGCCAGATCTGCAGGCCGATCAGCCCCCGCAGGATGGCCGATGTAAAGCAATACTCACGATTGCCGGACCACTGCTTCCATTGCCAGGCACCGAACGCATTTCTCGGCCAACTGCGCAGTAAGAATCCCCCCACGTGGCGTGCAAAGCTGCTCCAGTGCGTGGGAAAATTGGCAGCCAGGTGCCGTTCTTCCTTGATGGCCCGAAGTGTAATGATGGCCAAAATGGGTCCGTACACAATCCAAAAGTCTCGCCCCGGTCACGCGGCGGCGGACGAGAACGTTGGCTATCGCCTCCATTCAGGTGACATTGGGCTTCGATCGATGAAAGGCGCGGCGGGGACGTCGCCGCTGGGTGAAATCATCGGCTGTCGAATTCCGGGGAAAGTTGGCAAAGCAAGTGCAAGGCGGCAATCGGCGGTGACCGGACATTTTGCGTCGTCCGGCCGATGACAACCTCATGTGGCATGCCGTCGACCGTCGGGTGACCGCATGTGGGAAGCACTAGCTCAAGCTAGCGGCCCTAATTGTGGTAGGCCCGGTGCGAGCAATTCGTTACAGTATGCCGTCCCTTTTGGAGGCAGCTCGAGTTCAGCCGCCGAATCCGCCTCGGCCGCCTTTCCTACAATCTTGTTCCAAGTGCGGCTCGCTGATCGATAGGATTGTCCATCCGGCAAGCGTCTCACTCCATCCTGTCGCCGGTTCCAGGCGGTCCGCCGTTTGGGGCGGCGGTAACGTAAGCTATTTTCTGATCGCCTGTACACGTCCCTCGTTGCGTGCCGATGCGAATCCTTACCCGCTACGTGCTGTTCGACCTGCTTAAGGTCTTCTTGCTGGTGCTGGTCGGGCTAACGGCCATCATTTTTGTCTTTTTGATGGGCGCGAGGCCGTTGATAAAGGCATTCCACTGGGTCCGCTGGTGCAGATGACGCCGTTCCTGTTGCCGCAAGCGCTGCAATTCGCCGTGCCGGCGGCGATGTTGCTCGCGGCCAGCAACGTGTTCGGCCGGATGTCGTCGTACAACGAGATCGTGGCCCTGAAGTCCCTGGGCATCTCGCCGATGGTCGTCATCTGGCCTGCATTGGCGTTTGCCACGCTTGTCAGTTTTGTGGCCGTGATCATGAATGACCTGGCCGTGAGTTGGGGACAGGCCGGCATGGAACGGGTTGTCCTCGAGTCGATCGAGCAGGTGGCCTACCGGCAACTGGAAATTCACCGGGCGTTCAGCTTTGGTGCCTGGACAATCAACGTCGAGGGCGTCGATGGCCACCGCCTGGTTGAACCGATGATCCAACGCTTGGCCAGTGACGGCGACGACGGGCTGCGGATCAACGCCCAATGGGCGGAACTCGACGCGTTTCCGGATCAGGGCTACGTGCGTCTGTTCGCGCACAATGTCGACGGCACGATGGGCACTGCCTTCGCAGAAGACCCGTCGTCGCAAGAGTTCGTAATACCGCTCGACTCGGCCGGCAGGGCGCTCGGACGCGCAGCCCGTCCAACTACGCGCTGGCGGAGATTCAACCGGCGATTGCCGAACAGGAGCAGAGAATTGCCCAAATCGAGCAGGCGAAAACTGCCCAGGCCGCGTTCGCCATGCTGACGGGCGATTTCGAGTCGATGTCGGAAGCCGCCTGGCAAACGCACGAGCGCGGCTGGGCCAGCGCAAACACTCCTCTACCGGTTTCATACCGAGCCCTGGCGCCGCTGGGCCAACGGCTTTAGCTGCCTCAGCTTCTTGCTGATCGGGGCGCCGGTCGCGATCTGGCGGAAGCAAAGTGAATTTATCGCCAGCTTCTTTGTTTGCTTCCTGCCAATTCTCGTCGCTTATTACCCGCTGTTGGCAGTGAGCGTCAAGCAGGCCAAGGACGGGTCGGTGCCGCCGCCCACGGTGTGGATCGGCAATATCGTGCTAGCACTGGCGGGCGTGTGGATGCTGCGGCGCGTGAAGCGGTACTAGCGATCCATCACTTATAGGGCAAATGTCCAAAGCGAATTGAAAAATGAAAAATGAAAAATGATGAAAACCCAGCTCCAACGGGGCATTTTTCGTTTTGCATTGAACCTTTTGCATTTAACATTTTCCGCAGCCCGATTCCGCCTTCCAACAGGGGCGGCGAATCACTACACTCCCCTGCCCTGCTTTACCATCGGGGCGATCGGGCTCTTTCGCGGGGAGCTGGCAGTGTTCGTATCTCATTGGCCAATTCGAAATAAGCTGCAGTTCGGCCTGGGGCTGCTGGCGGTCTCCGTGCTGACCTTGTTTGGCAGCGCCTACTACGGCTTGTACGGCTATCGAAGCTTGGTCAAGAGTCTCAGCGCCCGCTCCACCGAGTTGCCGCTCGCCGATCAGCTCAGCCAGTGCATTGCCGATCTCCGCGTGACGCTCAGCCAGGCGCAAGAGCGGCTCGACTACGAACCAAACGGCCTCGTGCCGCGGAAATCTGGGCTGGAACAGAAGAGTTTTGACACCGATTACCTTCTCCGCGAGAAATACCGCGCGACGTTTGCCCAGTTCCGCCAAACGCTCGACAACTATCGCGAAACCCTGGACGGCAATCGCTTGCGCTCCGACGAAGCGATCGGCGACGACAGTCGCGAGCGCGCGACGCTTGCCGAAATTGATGAAGTACTGACTCGCTTGCGCGAACGGGACGGCACCGGCGACGGCGTCGACTGGATGCTCGATAGCAACGAAACCGTGGACCGCATGCGGGACGAAGTCGAAAAACTGAGGCAACTCGTGTCGAAATTGCCCAGCTACTTGCACGATCGACTCCACACGCTGGCGACCGAAGTCCACAGCCAGTACCGCTTGGCGATCGTGCTCGCCTGGATGACGATCGGCTTGGCCACGGCACTATTGGTCGCGGCCGTACAGCTCTTCCGCAAGTGGATCGCCCGCCCGCTGGCCACGCTGGTCAACGGCTCGCGCGAGGTAGCCGCCGGCAAGTTCGACCACCGCATCCACCTGGAGTCAGACGACGAGATGCACGAGCTGGCCGAGGCCTTCAACGACATGACGTCGCGCTTTCAAGAGATTCGCGATGATCTCGATTGCCAGGTTCGCGAGCGGACCAAGCAGGTAGTCCGTAGCGAGCAACTGGCCAGTGTCGGCTTTCTGGCTGCTGGCGTCGCCCACGAAATCAACAACCCGTTGGCCTCGATCGCAATGTGCAGCGAATCGCTCGAAGGCCGGCTGAGTCCGCTCTTGGCCGGGCTCGACCGCAGCCAGGCAGCCGAGGGCGACGTCGTCCGCAGCTACCTTGAGATGATCCAGAAAGAAGCCTTTCGCTGCAAACAAATCACCGAAAAGCTGCTCGACTTCTCTCGCATGGGCGACCCCGAACGGCACAACACGAATCTCCGCGAGCTCGTAGAGGGCGTCATCGAGATGGTGTGTCACCTGGGCAAGAACCAAAGCAAGAACGTGCTCTTGGTCGACGGCCCGCCGGTCATCGCGGAAATCTGTCCGCAAGAGTTGAAGCAGGTTATGCTCAATTTGATCACCAACGCCCTCGACAGTCTCGACGCGGGCGGCACGGTCACCGTCAGCGTCACCGGCCGCGGCAACGATGCCGTGATTATCGTCAAAGACAATGGCTGCGGCATGACGAAAGACGTAATTCAACACCTGTTCGAGCCGTTCTTCACGCGGCGTCGCAACGGCCAAGGCACTGGACTGGGCCTATCGATCACCTACCGCATTGTGGAAGAACACAACGGGCAAATCACGGCCGAGAGCGGCGGGCCAGCGAAGGGCTCAACATTTTCGGTGACGCTGCCGCTACGGCAACCGGTATCGCGCAGGCAGTGCGCCGTCGCGGCCGCCTGATGGCCGCCCAATGACAAGCTCAACAATCCCCTCAATTTAAAACTTGCAAATTGCATTTTGCATTTTGCAATAGGAATACATCGACGACGATGACGACGCCAAAGCTCCACTCTGCTGACTCGTCTGAGCCTAAGGGCCTCGCCATTTTGTTTGCCGACGATGAGCGGTCGCTGCAAGAATTGATGAAACTTGAGATCCCGCGGATGGGGCACCGCGTGACGGTTTGCCCAGATGGCCTCACCGCCGCGGCGGCGCTCGAAAAAGACACATTCGACTGTCTCTTGGTCGACCTCGACATGCCTGGTTTGGGCGGCATCGACGTGATTGCCAAGGCCAAGGAACTATCGCCCGACGCCGATTCCGTCGTGCTCACAGGCAAATCGTCGCTCGAAACGGCCATCGCCGCCCTGCGGCACGGCGCATTCGATTACCTCACCAAGCCGTGCAAGCTGATCGAAATCGAGGGCCTGCTCCGCCGAGTCCACGAGAAGCGCAAACTGACGCAGCAGTACCGCGCGCTAAAGCGTCGCCTCGAACGGATCGAAGGTGCGCCGCATTTGGTCGGCAAATCGGGCGGAATGGAACGCGTCCGCACACTGATCTCCAAAGTCGCCCCGACGCAATCGACCGTGCTGATTCTCGGCGAAACGGGCACTGGCAAGGAGCTCGTCGCCCGCGCCGTACACGAGCAAAGCCCGCGGGCCGGCGAACCATTCGTCGCCATCAATTGCGGCGCCCTGCCCGAGACGCTGATCGAGAGCGAACTATTCGGCCATCGTAAAGGCGCGTTCACCGGCGCCGACGAGCACCGGGAGGGTCTATTCGAGGTGGCCAACGGCGGCACGATCTTCCTCGACGAAATCGGGGAGCTGCCCAAGTCGATGCAGGCCAAGTTGCTCCGCGTGCTGGAGAGCCACGAGATCCGTCGGGTCGGCGAAAACAAGGCGACGACGGTCAATGTCCGCGTCGTCTGCGCCACGCATCGCGATTTGCCCGAAATGGTTGCCGACGGCAATTTCCGCGAAGACCTGATGTACCGCATCAACACGTTTGAAATCTTTCTGCCCCCGTTGCGCGACCGGCTGGATGACATCCCCGAGTTGGCCGAGCACCTGCTCGGACGATTCCGCGGCAAGACGGGCCACGCTGGCCGGCGGCTTTCGGAAGACACAATCACCGCGCTCGAGGCTCATGTTTGGCCGGGCAACGTTCGCGAGCTGGCGAACGTCATCGAACACGCCACGATCCTCAGCGAAGATGGCGGCGAAATCACGGCCGATCAACTTCCGGCGCACTTCAACCGCCGCCAGCTTATGGGCGCCGCCGCGGCGCGGCCGGGTCCCATCTCGCTTCGCGATCTGGAAATGCAGGCCATTTATCAGGCTCTCGAACGCCACGACGGTAACAAACCCAAAGCGGCCGACGAGCTCGGCATTAGCCTGAAGACGCTCTACAACAAGCTGAACACCGCGAGCGACTTGGAAAAATCGGCCTAAACCAGAGGCAGGCAGTCCGCCTGCCGGCAGCCTGGCCCCAGCAGCAGCCGCAGCGCTTTTCGAGCCCACATTGTTCGTTAGCCGTCCGCCAACCGTATGTTGAAAAACGCCGTCGTGGCATTTTCAACGTCGCCAAGTGCCGAGCAAAACTCGTCACGGCTCGTAAAACTGCGATTTTAACTGCAGTTTTGGCCTCGCATCCATGCGACGCAGCAGCCCGTTGACTTTGTCAACAGGCTGTAAAGTTATGCTCTCAACGCAGAGCGAGTCTACCACTCGATGCGCTCAGCGTCGAAGATCGGGCCTTCGACGCAAGTGCGCTTCCAATCCCAGCCGCCGTCTGGATCGCGGACCTTAGCCACGCAGCTAAAGCAGATGCCGATGCCGCAGGCCATTGGCGTTTCCAGTGAGGCGAGGCAGTGGACCCCGGCCGTGCTGCAGATTGTGGCCACGGCTCTCATCATCGGTTCTGGGCCGCAGCAAACAACCAGGCGGTTGGCCCCACGTTGCGTCGAACCGGCGAGCGCTTCCTTCAAAAGATCAGTCACGAGGCCGTGATGACCGAGGCTGCCATCGTCGCTGCTGAGGCGGACGTCCAGGCCGGCAGCGAGAAAATCGTCGACGCCGGCGGCCAGGGCGGCAGTTCGCACACCGTAGCAGAGCGTAACCTGTCCCGCCGGCGTTTCGGTTCGCGATGAGGACCCGTATTCACGTTTGCCCAGGCACTCCTGCCCCAGGGCCAAAAACGGCGTCTGACCGACGCCGCCGGCGACCAAGATGAGTTCCCCGGTCGCGAGAGGCGGAAAACCGTTGCCCAGCGGGCCCCACACCGTGAGGCGATCACCGGCTCCGTAGCGGGCGAGGCGGTGGGTCATTTTGCCGAGCGCGAGGTAGACGATGTCGATCGCCGTCGGCGCACCGCTGGCGTCGAGCACCGTGTCGTACAGTGCCAGCGGGCGGCCGAGGAGCGGATCATCGCAGCCGGCCAGCCGCAGCATCACGAACTGACCTGGGACAATTTGGCGGGCGATGGTAGGGCACCCGAAGCGGACGCGATACGTGTCGCGGGCCATTTGCACGTTTTCGACAATGGAAACGCTTTCATACGCCGCGCGGTCGGCGTAGTAGGCGGCTTGAAGCGGATTGGCTACGCCTTCAGGCATGAGAACCTAGAATGGAACTGAGATCGCGTCTATCGCGGCAATCGCTGGCCGCCAAATGCCGACCGCGGCGAACTGGCAACTGCCTTTTGCAACGAGTCAACTTCCTGCCGCGTGAGGGGGCGGACGGCACCGCGGGGCAAATCGCCCAGCCGCGCCGGGCCGACGGCCACCCGCCGCAGGCGCTCCACCTTGTGGCCGAGCCGGGCGAGGAGGCGACGGATTTCGCGATTGCGGCCTTCGTCGAGGACCATTTCTAAAATCGTGGACTGCTTCTGAGTGCTCTTGATGCGGACGTTCTTGGCATGGGCGAACCCTTCGGCCAAATGGACGCCCTGCTGGAGCTTGGCGAGCGTTTCGCGCTCGACTTGGCCGGCCACCTGAACGTGATAGGTTTTCTCAATGCCGTGCCGCGGATGGGTGAGCTTGTTCGCTAGCTCGCCGTCGTTCGTGACCAGGATCAAGCCCTCGCTCGACATGTCGAGCCGGCCGACGCAGAACGTCCGTGGTGCGCTAGGGGGCAGCAGATCGGACACGCGGGGCCGGCCTGCCGGGTCGCGGGCCGTGCAGACGACGCCCTCTGGCTTGTTGACGGCGAAATAGACGAGCTTTGGACGGGTCAGCGGTTCGCCGTCAACGCGGATCTCTTGCCGCTGGGCATCGACACGGGTGCCCAGCTCAGCCACGACGTGGCGATCGACCTCGACGCGGCCGGCGAGAATCAGCTCTTCGCACTCGCGGCGACTGGCCACGCCGGCCGCAGCGAGAACTTTTTGCAAGCGCTCGCCCGACTTCCCTGAACCTTGCACCGAAAGCCGCGACGCTACACATCGTCGGCGTCCTGTCACCGAGCGTGGCGGCGAGTCGTTCTGCTTGCGACGCGATCGAGGTTGAATCGACATCTCATCAATCTAAGAAACCGCACAAAGAAAGCACTAAACCGCGGACGTTCCCATCATAGACGGCACGCCCATCGATTCCCAGGGGTCGGAGATTCTAGGGCTACTGCGGTGACACCGTCTGATACGCGGGGGGGACCGACGAATACGCGGGTGCGACCGTTTGCGGCGGTGCATTGGAGGCGGTCGGGGGCGGCGGATACGGTTGCACGGGTGGAGCGGACGAATAGGGCGCCGGAACCGTTCGCCCGGGCGCCGTAGTCGATGGCAACGGCACGGTTTGCACTGGGGCCGTGGTTAAGGGCAGCGGAGCGCTGGCGGCTGGCGGCCAGGGACTGGGCGTCAGTGGCTGCATCGGCCCGGGCGTTACGACGGCCGGCTGCACTGTCGGCAGAGGCCTCAGCGGGCGCTGCGGTGGATTGTAGAGTTGGGACCGCTGGACCTCGGTCAGCGGCTTCTGAAAACCGCGTGGGCGACCGCCGTCGATTGGCGGGCCAAGATCGTTCAGCGGATAGGGGTCATGGGCCACGGCGACTGACCGTTGATAGCGCGCGTCGCCCGGGTTCCAAAAGTCGTAGGGGCGCTGCAGGCCGGAGCAGCCGGCGAAGGCGGCAGCGAGTGACGAAATGAAAGCGACGCGTCGGATGGGGCAGGCTTGGCGCATGGTTGTCGCCCGTAGCAGTGCGGCGGATATGGGCTGCGGAGTATAGGAAACGTACGGCCGGCAACCAAGCCGGATGGGTGCCGGGAAATTGCGGGGTTTTGCGCGTGCTGGCAGGGGTGGCGTGCGCGATTCGTCGGTTGCCGATCGGACGTGGCGACCAAGGCCGTGGCACGGCTCCCGACCGAGACGGTCGAGCCATATTTGGCGGCGACCGAGATGGTCGAGCTTATTACTTAGAGTGATCGCCGAGCGCTTAGGGTAAATACATATCCAGGAAGACCGGCCGTTCCTGCGGCTGGATTTGCACCTGTTTGCAGCAGGCTGGGATGAGCAGCGTGTCGCCGCGACGGAGAGTGTCGCTGGTCTCGTCAGTCGCGACGATTACTTCGCCTTCGATCGCCGTGAGAATATGAAACCCGTCGTTTGTTACGAGTTTGGCCGCTCGGTCGGGTCGCCAGCGGTCGAGGATGAACTTGTCGCAGGCGATGAGTCGCTCGACGCCAGGCCGCTCGGTGGGTTGCGGCGGGCGCGGGTCGACTGGGCCGCGCTCGTAGTTTGTGATGTCGAGCGCCTGGCGAATGTGGAGCGGCCGTGGCCGGCCGTTCTTGTCGACGCGGTTCCAGTCGAACAGGCGGAACGTGGTGTCGCTCGCTTGTTGGATCTCGGCAATTAACAGGCCGCCGCCAAGCGCGTGCACGGTACCGGCCTCAATCAGAATGCAATCGCCGACGCGCGGCGTGATCGAGTGGAGGCACCGTTCGCAGGCGCCGGCCTCGACGGCACGGGCCAACTCGTCGCGATCGACACCCTCATTGAGGCCGGCGTAGATTGTGGCGCCAGGATCGGCGGCCAGCACGACCCAGGCTTCGGTCTTGCCGAGGTCGGGCGGGTCGAGTCGGGCGCCTTGCGCGTCATTCGGGTGGACCTGGACCGAGAGGACCTGGCAGGCGTCGAGAAACTTGAACAGCAGCGGGAATTGGCGCAGCGGGTCGTGGCGGCCAAAGAGTTCCTTGCCGTGCTCGGTCACCATATCGTGAAGTGTTTTTCCCGCCCACGGGCCGGTGGCGACGACGCTTTGGTCGGCGCCGTGGTCGACGATCTCCCAGCTTTCGGCGCCGTGGTCGCCGGCGCCGATCGGCTTGCCAAGCTCGCTGCCCAGCCGCCGGCCCCCCCATAGGTACTCGCGGAGGATGGGTTTGAATCGCAGTGGTAAGAGATTGGGCATGTGGAAATTGTAGCAGGCATGGCGAAGATGTAGCAGGCACGCTCCGCGTGCCGTAGCGGAGACTGGATGAAGCGGTTTTCTCAGCGGCTGCTACGGCACGCGGAGCGTGCCTGCTACGATGGGCCACGTTGTCGCGGTGGCCGGGCTCGACTAATATCGAAGGAGGGTTCGAAAATCCCCGCTGACGCCGTCTTATCCGCCTCCCATCCGCTCGAGCCACGTGCACCGCCAGCCAGACGAAGACCTGTTCGAACACACCAAGATGACGTTCGGCGAGCACCTGGAGGAGCTTCGCTGGGCGCTCGATTAAGGCCGTGGCTGCGCTGATGATCGGCTTTATCATCGGCATGTATCCGCCGATCTCGGCCGGGCTGGTGTCGTACATTCAGACGCCGCTTCGGGCGGCGCTCAAAGAGCATTATCGTTATGAGGCGAAGCAGGAATACATCGCGTTTCTCGAAAGGCAGCGCGAGAATGGATTGCCGGTTCCGGCCGATCTGGCCGCGGCCGCGGATACGTTTGCCGACGAAGGCTTGGTGACCGAGGAGCGATACGTCGACCCCCTGTCGGTGCTGCGTTTGTTGGCCGATGCGTACCCGAACTTATTTGATCCGAGCAAGGTGCCCGCCGAACGAGAAGGACCGCCCGATCGCGCGACTTTAAAACGGCTGCGCACGTATTACGATCTGGACCAAGACCCGCGTTTGGCCGTAATCGGCCTCAATCCGGCAGAACCGTTCATCGTCTACATGAAGGCGGCGCTGGTATTGGGCATTGTGATGTCGAGCCCGTTCATATTTTATTTCATCTGGCAGTTCGTGGCGGCCGGGTTGTATCCGCACGAACAGCGGTATGTGAAAGTGTTCTTGCCATTTAGCTTGGGGCTGTTCTTAGCCGGGGCTGCACTGGCGTTTTTCGTGGCCATTCACTTTGTGTTGAAGTTTTTGCTGGTGTTCTACGAGATGATGGGCATCGAGCCCGACCTGCGGATCAGCGATTGGCTGAGCTTTGTGACCATGTTGCCGATCGGTTTTGGGATCAGCTTTCAGTTGCCGCTGGTGATGTTGTTTCTGGAGCGGATCGGCATTTTCAGCGTGGCGACTTACGTGAGCCACTGGCGAATTTCGGTACTGGTGATCGCCTTCCTGTCGATGATCCTGACACCCAGCGACCCGGGCAGCATGATGCTGATGGCGACTCCGCTGACGGTGCTCTACTTCGGCGGCATATGGCTCTGCAAATGGATGCCGCGGCAGACGACACCATTTGGCGAGGCGCATCGGCTAGATCTAGATAGCCCGACCAAAATGGTCGGGCTATCTAAAGCCTAAATCTGAAACGTCGCCTTTGAGTCGACGGCCGCTTCCATGTCGCTGCGCATCTTCAGCTTCGGCTTTTCGAGGACGACGGTCGTGTTCGGGGCGACGCTCTGCGTCAGCCACACGCTCGAGCCGATTACGGCGTCGTGGCCGACGATCGTGTCGCCGCCGAGGATCGTGGCGTTGGCGTAGACGACGACGCGGTCTTCGAGCGTCGGGTGCCGCTTGGTGCCGCGGACGAGGTTGCCGTCGCCGTCGGTCTTGAAGCTCAGCGCACCGAGCGTCACGCCTTGGTAGAGCTTGACGCATTCGCCGATCTCGGTCGTCTCGCCGATCACCACGCCGGTGCCGTGGTCGATGAAAAAGTGGTCGCCGACTTTGCGCCGGGGTGGATGTCGATGCCGGTGCGGCTGTGGGCCCACTCGGTCATCATCCGCGGGATGAAGGGGATGTCGAGCTCGTAGAGCAAATGGGCCAGGCGATAGACGGTAATCGCCTCCAGGCCGGGATAACAGAAAATCACCTCGTCGAGCGACTTGCAGGCCGGGTCGCCGTCGTAGGCGGCCTGCACGTCAGTGGCCAGGCGCTTGCGGAGCTCGGGCAGGCGTTCCAGGAAAAGCATCGTCTTGGCCTGGCCGAGCGCCTCGATAATCGTGGTCGGAATCGCAGTCATCGGTTGCGCCGGCCTCGTGCCGCAGTGCGCGGCCG
Source organism: uncultured Planctomycetota bacterium (assembly GCA_963738665.1). Taxonomy (GTDB): domain Bacteria; phylum Planctomycetota; class Planctomycetia; order Pirellulales; family Lacipirellulaceae; genus JABDGM01. The sequence goes on along the minus strand of CAVTXL010000020.1, from coordinate 5,061 downwards.
ATTTGCGTGGTGAAGCGGTCGTGCAGGCGATCGATCAGATCGCCAACGTAGTACGCGACGTTGCCGCGATGCAGTCCCTCGCGGCGGCGATAGCCAGGAAAGAGGATCTCCTTGAGGTCGCTCGTCGCGGCGATGATTTCGTCGTAGTTCGGCAGCGGGCAATGGCCCAGGTGATTGATCTTGCCGACTTCATCGTAGGTGCGCACGAGCCGCTCAGTGATTTTGGGCAATTGGTCTTTGAGGCGGAAATCGGTGGCCATATTGGCTTTACTCCGGGCATATATCGCACAGGGCGGGCAATTGGGCGGGAGAACAAAACTTGGGCTGGCAGAAGGCACCCGCTTGCCGCAACTGGCCGGGTGCAACGCGGTCGTCGGCGTCCGGCGTTAAGCCGGACACGTACAGATGCAGCGTAAGTAACCGTGCGTGGCCGCGTGCTTCATAGGGATAGTGTCGTTATTCTACGCCTGACGGTTCAGCCGCTCAAACCGCTACAGATTGTCTCGGCTAGCGCCGAGGAGCGAATTGAACGAATCCGGTTCAGGCCGCTTCATCGCCGTTTGCCTGATGTCCGGTGGCGGTCGCCAGGTCGACGCAAGTTTCTGCCGGGAAAGCAGTTGCGTCCGTTAAATCGCTCGTCTGGCGGCTGGCCAGGCGGCAGCGACGGGATCGGCGATCTGGCTTAGCGACCCTCCACCGGCTCGATGTGGACCAGCGCGTCCATTACGTGGAGCGGCGACGCAGCAAGCACGTCTTTGACGCGGTGGGCGATCTCGTGTCCGTCGCGGACCGAGATATGGCCCGGCACCTCGACGTGAATATCGACCCACAGGCCGAGGCCGCTTTTGCGGACGCGGCACATGTCGATACCGGCGACGCCGTCGACGCGGCGGGCGATTTCGCGGATCTCCTCAATGACCCGCTCAGGGAGGGAGGCGTCCATCATTTCTCGCCAAGCGAGGCGGAACAGCCGTACTCCGTTGAAAGCAATGACGGCCGCCGCAAACAGGGCGGCCCAGTCATCGGCGCTTTCGTAGTCTTCGCCGGCGACCAGGGCGACGGAGATGCCGATAAACGCGGCCAGCGACGTGAGCGAATCAGTGCGGTGATGCCAGGCGTCGGTTTGTAGGGCGCTACTGTCGATTGAGCGGCCTTTGCGTGACAGCGAGCGATAGAGCGCCTCTTTGACGGCGACAACCAGCACCAGCACGACAAGCGTGAACGGGGCCGGCGCGTGATGTGGGTGATGGATTTCGCGGACGCTCTCGATTGCGATGCCGACGGCCGCGGCCAAGAGGGCGGTTGCGATCGCCAGTGCGGCGGCCGGCTCGGCCTTGCCGTAACCGAATGGATAGCGTTCGTCCGGCGGCTGCGAGGCGATCTTGAGGCTGCCGGCCACGGCCAGTCCGCTGAAGACATCGAGCATCGACTCGACGCCGTCGGCAAGCAAGGCGTAGGAACTTCCCAGCACACCCGCGAGCACTTTCACCGTGCCCAGCCCAATGCTGATCAGCACCGCACCTAGGCTGGCCCGAATGCCCAGAGATGCCGAGGCCCTGATTTTCGGCTGGCCGACGTCGGGCTGAGACGGTAGCTGGGACATTGGCAGTGAACAGCAGAGCGAAAGAGCAGCAGAACAGTAGAGGAAAAGTGGAATCGAACGGCAGGTGAAGTGCAACAGTTTCAATAAATAGAAAATGGTTCTTCAGGTATTTTAATGGGTAGAAAATGCAGATTTAGGAACTTCGAGGCCTCGGCTTTGGCTGGACAGATGGGGGCTCGCGACTTGGCCCGCGCATTGTGTCGCAGCAGTGTGTCCAGCACCCTATTTCGGCCGGGTTGTAGATTCTAGGTGGGGGAGGCGACGGACGGGTGAGGCCGGTGGGACGCTGAGAGCCACTACAAGATGTCGTTGTGCGGGGAATTTCGTCTCAGTTTTCCTATCGCCCCAATCAATTTTTTTGCCTCGTCAGAGGAATTCGTGGGTGAATTCTCTTTCAGGTAATGCGGCGAGATTATGATACAATGAGGTGGACCCCATTGGCTGGGCGCCGAATAAGGTTGATTAAGGTAGTTGGGCTGGCGGCCCGCGAGACCCTCATAGGTCTCGCGCGGCCGCGGCAGCGGTTTAACTTTCTGATGTGCTAACGAGCTCTCCCATGGTTGCGCGAGATTTCATGTTGTTTTTATCGGCCACCTTCGCCGCCGCGGCTTCGGCTTATTGAGACTCGCCCGCGAGAAGCACCGATTTCGAACGTGTCCTGAGTCGTCCCGACCCGTCGGCGCTCGTCGTGGGCCAACCTGGGGCCTCGGTTTTCGTCCTCGCCACCCTCGATCTCAACAAGCGGCTATGTTCGGCGCCGGACGCTCGGCGTACACTTCGGCCGGCGTGCGGTAACCCAGCGATTGATGAATCCGCTCCTCATTGTAAAAACGGAAGTACGCGGCCAATGATGCTCTCCGCCTCCCAGCCGTCGGCGTAGTCCTTGAGGTACACCTCCTCGTACTTCACGCTCCGCCACAGCCGTTCGATGAACACGTTGTCGATCGCTCGGCCGCGGCCATCCATGCTGATCGCCACGCCGGCTGTCTCTAACCGCCACGTGAAGGCCGCGGCCGTGAATTGGCTCCCTTGATCGCTGTTGAAAATCTCGGGCCGAGACCGTGCTCAGCGCCTCGTCCAGCGCCTCCAGGCAGAAGCTGCCGGTCAGCGTGTTCGACAACCGCCACGCGAGCACGTAGCGGCTGTACCAGTCCATCACCGCCACCAGATACAAAAACCCGTGCCGCAGCGGGATGTACGTGATGTCGCTGGACCACACCTGGTCGGGCCGCGTGACCGCCACATTCCGCAGTAAATACGGATAAATCTTGTGCCCACCGCCGGCCCAGCGTCGTTCGCCGCTTCGGGTAAATCGCCTCGATGCCCATCAGCCGCATCAGCCGCTGCACACGCTTGCGATTGATGCCCAGCACGTCGGCCATCTTCCGGCTGCCGTAAAACGGCGTCTTCAAATATTGCTCGTCGATCCGCCGCATCAGTACCAGGTTCTCGGCCGATTCGCCGACCGGCTGATAGTAGCACGTGCTCCGCGCCGAGCCCCACCAGCTCGCACTGCCGGGCGATCGAGAACGCGTCGTGTTCGGGTTCGATGCATCGCCTCAACTCCTCAGGCGAGCTCGGCAGCTTTTTTTTTCAACCACTCGACTTCCATCTTCAAGCGGCCGATCTGCTCGTACAGTTCCTCTTCGTTCGCCGCCTCCTCGGCGCCCGCCTGCCCGCGGCCGTCCTCGAACAGCCCGGAGCTCCCTCCAGGAGCTGCTTCTTCCAGGCCGTGACCTGGCCGGCATGCACCCCATACTCGGCAGCCAATTGGGCCGTCGTCTTCTCCCCACGACATGCCGCCAAGGCCACCTTCGCCTTGAACCCCGCTCTAAAACTCCGTCGCTTCCGAGCCATCCTCCAAGCCTCCTGATAGGCCATCCCACACCGGGATTCTATACCTTATCAGCTGCCCAGTTTTTGGGGTCCACCTCACAAGGCGATTTCATAGGCTTCTTGGGTCCGAAAGCCGTACGATTTTCTGGTGATCAGTTTGAGTTTGTTGTTAAATCCCTCGACGATTCCGGCAGATATGCGTCCTTCGGCCCGAAACCAATTCAGAATCAGTTCCCGTCGTTCCCGCAGTGTGCGAGCCACCTTCTTCATGGGTTCGATCTTGCTGCGCATGGCGCGCGTGCACCATTGGTCCAAGAAACGGCCCGCCCAGCCGGGGCTCCAATATTCCCAGAATCGCTGAAAGTCTTCCTTCATCAAATGACTGCGAACGCTCTTCAGGTTGTATTGCAGGAGTTCGTTAAGTTTGATCGTTTGCTTCTCGGTGAGGTTTTCGGCGCTTTCAAGAGCAGCCAACGGGCGCCTTGCAAGTGAGGTTCGTAACCATCTCGTTTCAACTCTTTGACTTCGGCCGCTCGGACTTCATCGAGGGCCTTGTTCATCCGCTGCATGACATGAAACCGGTCCAATATGTGTACGGCGTGGGAGGCCTTCTTGGCAATCACCTTCAGGTACGCTTTCCACATGTCACTGCAGATAAACTCGAGCCGTGCCGTCCGCTCCTGGCCCAGAAAGCGGAAGAACCGCAGCAAGGTCTTTGCCTTTCGGTCGGGCCCGATCCACAGCAGCCGTTTCTGGTCTTCATCGATCTGATACACCACCGTTTGGTAGTTGTGCCCCCGATGCCACTGAACTTCATCCACGCCGATCGAAGCAACGGATTCCAGGTGCCGACGCGCCAAACCCCAGTTCACTGCTTGTTTTACCGCCGCAAACACGCGATCCCAGCTTACACGCGCCTCGGACACTTCCTTCCACGACATCCGCCGCCCCCACTTGGCCAAGTCCCACGCGTATTCGACCGTCATCGTGCTCTTCCCCTCGGCCCATGGAACTCGCTCCACCTTACTCCACAGGCGGGGCAATCGACCGCCGCATCGAGTACACGAACACGACGGCTATGCCCCACAGCGGAATGAAGTCAAACCGCCGCGGTGTCGGCATGGTATTATCCGGGGCGTCGTTTTCCGCAGCCCGGCCAAACAGGTCGCCCGTTGGATCGAGGTTGGACCTCGACGTCAACCGCCGGCGTCAATGCATCCTCCTGCCAGGTAATCTTTCCAAACACAAACGACTTGTAATTGGTGACGCGATTGAGGATAGTTTTCAAGTGCGTCCTCGTGCCTTTGGCTGGACAGTTGTGATAAACCATCCATAACCGAAGATCACGCAGGATGCACTTCTACTTCTTCCTCAATCGTTGCAAAAACTTCCCTTTCTGGGCAGGTCGTCGGCTCGTCGTCCTTTCATCCGTCGGGGCTCACCCCCGGGCGCAGCGCATGGCCCCGACGGATGAAAGGTCGACGAAGCCGTAGACCCGTCAATAGACGTTGCCTCGCACTGGCCAAACCAGGCTTTGTTGTTCAGATTCCTGAGGGGCCTCGTCGTCCCCCCTCTTAACCGCCTTACGCCGCTATTCACCCACTAATTCCTCTGAAGACCCA
>CAVTXL010000019.1:0-48401 GCA_963738665.1 uncultured Planctomycetota bacterium | reverse complement strand
ATCCTCACGATTGGGGAACCGCTAATCTTCGCCAATTTACGCTGATCTGCATTAGTGATACTTAGCGGAGATTCGTGTTCCCCGTCAATTGTTCGTATCTGTCTGACTGAAAGACTTTAAGTCCTTTCGTTCCGAAATTGAAAATTATCCTTTCGCCCCCATTATGAAAGTAAGCACTAAGCGTTCAATTCTGCGTTGGATTCACATCGTCTTTGCGATCCCGATCGCCGGCTATGTGTATAGTCCGTTCGACAAGATTCCGGAGTACGCCGGCCCGACTCGGTACGTTTTCCTGCCTGTGCTTGTGCTAACTGGGCTGTGGATGTGGAAGGGGCATGTGGTGCGAGGACTGTTTTTGAGGGGAGGGGCCTGAAAAGAGGCGGACGGCAGCGGTGTGATTCGCGGGTGCGGGCGGTTTGGCACTGCGCTTTCGCATCGGCTAAACTACCCGCAAACTCGCTGCCCTGTTACGGCGAACACCCAAGAGCTAATTTAAGGTCCGAGATGCGAAAAGAGCGGATCATGGTGCTTTCGGATTGGCCGCAGCCGGACGCAGGTGTTTCGACGCCCCGTGGTTGTGGCAAACGAAACATCTCTATTGGTCCTATTACGCGTCAACCGGGAAATATAGATACCGTCCCATTTCTTCTGTAAAAGTGCCTGAGTGATTTTGGGCGGTCTCACTTGGTTTCGAAGGTCACATAACGTTTTCCGGTCTCCCATTCTTCGCTGAGCTCCATCAGCACGGCGGTCACCAATCGTAGCAGCGAGGCCTCGTTGGGGAAGAGTGTGGCCACGCGGGTGCGGCGTTTCAGTTCGCGGTTGAGTCGTTCCAGCATGTTGGTTGTCCGCAGTCGCCGGCGATGCGACGGCGGCAGGCGAACACCGCCAAGCTTTCCGGCACGTTCTCTTCCATCCAGGCGGCCAGCTTCGGCGCCGTCTTCTGATACTTGCGGACCACGCGGGCAAGTTGCTCGCCGGCCGCTGCTCATCGGCCGCATCGAACACGCTTTGCAGATCGTCCATCACCTCGCCTTATCTCTTCGCGCGGCACATGAGCAAGCGCATTGCTGCAGCAAGTGAAACTGGCAACGCTGCCACGGCACGCCGGGGAAGCAAGCCCGGCGGGCTTCTTCCAGGCCGGCATGGGCGTCGCTGGTGATCAGCTCCACGCCGTGCAGAGCCCCGCTCCAACAGCGACTTGAAGAACTCTCGCCAATGCACCTCGGCTTCGGAGAGCGAGACGCTCACGCCCAGGATGCTGCGATGGCCCTCGGCATCCACGCCGATCGCGACTAACACGGCACAATCGACGACCCGGCCGCCTTGCCGAACTTCTCGTAACGCGCGTCGAGCATCAGGTACTTGACCTGCCCAAGCGGCCGGTTTCGCCACTTCGCAAGTCTTCATCCAGCAGCGCCGTGGCCCGGCTGACGTCGCTGGAGGAGATTTCGCAGCCGCACAGTTCTTCGGTGATCTTGGTCACCTTGCTGGTCGACACGCCTTGCACGTACATCTCGGCCAGGGCCAGCCGCAAGGCCTTCTCGCTGCGCGTGCCCGCTCCAGACGCTGCGGATAGAACTTCGCGCCGCGGACCTGCGGCACGGCCAATTGCAACTGGCCGACGCGCGTCTTGACCCGTCGGGCTTGAAGCCGTTGGCCTGGCCGTGCCGGGCTTCGCCCCGCTGATAGGGGCCGACGCCCAGCGCTTGTGCCGTTCGATCTTCATGCACTCGTTGAGCAGCAGTTCCATCGCCTGGGCCATGCCGTCGAAGCCATGCTCGGCGAGCAACTCGACAACGTCACCGTAACGCTAGGATGCACTTGGTGGGTCATGGCTGGTCTCCTTAAATTTTGAGTTAAACAATTCTAGGAAACCAAGCGTGGCCCGCCCTCTTTCACCCAGGCCGGCGATTCGTCGCATCGCTAGCAGTTACAGAATTCGTGGGATGCTATCGAAATATATTGTCGTACATTTTCCGCTTTGCATATATTTAAGTTTGGCTCGCCCAATGATGAAGCCCTTGGCGGGCACCCGCTTTACGGTAGAGGCTTGTCGTTTTACACCGTCCATCGCGTTGAGGGATCCTCATGGAATTGTGAACTTGAGCGGCAAAACTCTGTTCATCCGGGCCATGACAAGAATCGATTTCTCAAGGACAAAAGCCATTACATATTTACGTTTCATGATTACACACTTGAGTGCGTTGTGAACGAGGGGAAGCTTTGATAGCGTCCCACGAATTCTGTAACTGCTAGCGATGCGACGAATCGCCGGCCTGGGTGAAAGAGGGCGGGTCACGCTTGGTTTCCTAGAATTGTTTAACTCACAATTTAAGGAGACCCAATCATGACCCACCAAGCTCATCCTAGCATTACGAATGAAGCTGTCCAGTTGCTCGCCGAGCATGGCTTTGACGGCATGGCGCGGGCATGGAATTACTCATCAACGAGTGCATGAAGATCGAACGGCAACAAGCATCGGCGTGGGACCATCTGATCGGCGATGCGCGGCATGGCCAGGCCAACGGCTTCAAGCCGCGACACCTCAAGCGCGGGTCGGCCAGTTGCAACTCGCCGTGCCGCAGGTCCGCGGCGCAAAGTTCTACCCGAGCGTCCTGGAACGCGGCAGTCGCAGTGAGAAAATGCTTCGCCTGGCCCTCGCGGAGATGTACGTGCAAGGCGTGTTCGACCAGCAAGGTCACGAAGATCACTGAAGAACTGTGTGGCTGCGAAATATCCTCCAGCGACGTCGGCCGGGCCGCGGCGCTGTTGATAAAGACTTGGCGAAGTGGCGAAACCGGCCCCTCGGGCAGGTGAAATACCTGATCCTGGACGCCCGCTATGAGAAGATTCGCGAGGGGGGCCGAATCGTGGACTGCTCGGTATTACTAGCGATTGGCGTGGATGCCGAGGGCCGCCGCAGCGTGCTGGGCGTGAGTGTTTCGCTCAGTGAAGCGGAAGTTCATTGGCGTGAGTTCTTCAAGTCGCTCGTGGAGCGCGGGCTCTGCGGCATGGAGCTGATCACCAGCGATGCGCATGCCGGTTTGAAAGAAGCCCGCAAGGCCTGCTTTCCCGGCGTGCCCTGGCAGCGCTGCCAGTTCCACCTGATGTGCAATGCGATGGCTCACGTGCCGCGCGAGGAGATGAAAGGCGAGGTGATCGAAGATCTACAAAGCGTCCTCGACTCGGCCAACGAGCAACGGCCGGCGAACAGCTTGGGCGTGTGGTGCGTAAGTATCAGAAGACGGGCAACTGGCCGCCTGATGGAAGAGAACGTGCCCGAAAGCTTCGCCGTGTTCCGCCTGCCGCCATCGCACCGCGTGCGACTGCGGACGACCAACATGCTGGAGCGCGTCAACAAGGAACTCAAACGCCGCACCCGCGTGGCGACCCTGTTCCCCAACGATGCGTCGCTGCTAAGATTGGTGACCGCCGTGCTGATGGAGCTCAGCGAAGAATGGGAGACCGGAAAACGTTATGTAACCTTCGAAACCAAGTGAGACCGCCCAAAATCACTCAGGCACTTTTACAGAAGAATTGGGATGGTATCTGTTCCCCGTCAATTGTTCGTATCTGTCTGACTGAAAGACTTTAAGTCCTTTCGTTCCGAAATTGAAAATTATCCTTTCGCGCCATTATGAAAGTAAGCACTAAGCGTTCAATTCTGCGTTGGATTCACATCGTCTTTGCGATCCCGATCGCCGGCTATGTGTATAGTCCGTTTGACAAGATTCCGGAGTACGCCGGCCCGACTCGGTACGTTTTCCTGCCTGTGCTTGTGCTAACTGGGCTGTGGATGTGGAAGGGGCATGTGGTGCGAGGACTGTTTTTGAGGGGAGGGGCCTGAAAAGAGGCGGACGGCAGCGGTGTCATTCGCGGGTGCGGGCGGTTTGGCACTGCACTTTCGCATCGGCTAAACTACCCGCAAACTCGCTGCCCTGTTACGGCGAACACCCAAGAGCTAATTTAAGGTCCGAGATGCGAAAAGAGCGGATCATGGTGCTTTCGGATTGGCCGCAGCCGGACGCAGGTGTTCCGACGCCCGTCGTTGTGGCAAACGAAACATCTCTATTCGTGCGTATTACGCGTCAACCGGGAAATATATTGTCGTACATTTTCCGCTTTGCGCTATATTTAAGTTTGGCTCGCCCAATGATGAAGCCCTTGGCGGGCACCCGCTTTACGGTAGAGGCTTGTCGTTTTACACCGTCCATCGCGTTGAGGGATCCTCATGGAATTGTGAACTTGAGCGGCAAAACTCTGTTCATCCGGGCCATGACAAGAATCGATTTCTCAAGGACAAAAGCCATTACATATTTACGTTTCATGATTACACACTTGAGTGCGTTGTGAACGAGGGGAAGCTTTGGCCCAGCGGGATTTCGGAATTCGACAACAAAGCGACTGCCGATAGCTTCATTGAAGAGAAGATGCTATCCTAACTTGCCGACAGCCGGTTGAGCGCCCCATGTGGCTCGGGCTGAAATATCTGCATCGGCTATTCTGTGCACTCCGCTGGTCCGCCGGCCGCCAACAGGCGCATCTGGTTAAACGGCTTGGATTCGATCAAATGACATTGAATCGCGAACTCGTCAGACGATTCATTGATGCAGCTTGAGGTGGACCCCAATCGTTGGGCGCGCAATAAGGTTGATTAAGGTAGTTGGGCTGGCGGCCCGCGAGACCCCCATAGGTCTCGCGCGGCCGCGGCAGCGGTTTAACTGTCTGATGTGCTAACCAGCGCTCCCCCCGGTTGCGCGAGATTTCATGATGATTTTCATCGGCCGCCTTCTTCGTCCGGCTTTGGCTTATTGAGACTCGCCCGTCCTGAAGTGCCGTTTCGGACGTGTCGGGAGTCGGCCCCACCCGTCGGCGCTCGTCCTGGGGCATCCTGGGCGAAGCGTTTTTCTCCTTCCGCCCTGTCGTCTCAACAGGCCGCCATGTTCGGCGTCGGGCGACGCTCTGCGTACACGATGGCCGGCGTGCGGTAGTCGAGCGCTTGGTGAATTCGCTCCTCATTGTAAAAACGGAAGTAGTCCGCCAGCGACGTCTCCGCCTGCCAGCCGTCGGCGTAATCCTTGAGATACACCTCTTCGTACTTCACGCTCCGCCACAGTCGTTCGATGAACACGTTGTCGATCGCTCGGCCGCGGCCATCCATGCTGATCGCCACGCCGGCTGCTTCCAACCGCGAGGTGAACGCCGCGGCCGTGAACTGGCTGCCTTGATCGCTGTTGAAAATCTCGGGTCGGGACCGCACTCAGCGCCTCGTCCAGCGCCTCCAGGCAGAAGCTGCCGGTCAGCGTGTTCGACAGCCGCCAACTGAGCACATAGCGGCTGTACCAGTCCATCACGGCCACGAGGTACAAAAACCCGTGTTTTAAGGGGATATACGTGATGTCGCTGGACCACACCTGGTCGGGCCGCGTCACCGCCACATTCCGCAGCAAATACGGGTAAATCTTGTGCCCCACCGCCGCTCGCGTCGTTCGCCGCTTGGGGTAAATCGCCTTGATGCCCATCAGCCGCATCAGCCGCTGCACGCGCTTGCGGTTCACCCCCAGCACGTCGGCCAGCTTCCGGCTGCCGTAGAACGGCGTCCGCAAATACTGCTCGTCGATCCGCCGCATCAGCGCCAGGTTCTCGGCCGATTCGCCGATTGCCTGATAGTAGCACGTGCTCCGCGCCAGCCCCAACAGCTCGCACTGGCGGGTGATCGAGAACGCGTCGTGTTCCAATTCGATGCATCGCCTCAACTCCTCAGCCGAGCTCGGCAGCTTTTTTTTTCAACCACTCGACTTCCATCTTCAGCCGGCCGATCTGCTCGTAGAGTTCGTCTTCGTTCTGGGCCTCCTCAGCCCGCCGCCCGCGGCCGTCCTCGAACAGCCCGGACGCCCCCTCCAGGAGCTGCTTCTTCCAGGCCGCCACCTGGCCCGCATGCACCCCATACTCGGACGCCAACTGGGCCGTCGTCTTCTCCCCACGACACGCCGCGAGCGCCACCTTCGCCTTGAACGCCCCACTGAAACTCCGTCGCTTCCGAGCCATCCTCCAGGCCTCCTGATAGGTCATCCCAAACCGGGATTCTATACCTTATCAGCGCGCCCAGTTTTTGGGGTCCACCTCAGCTGTCAACAATCAGAGCAGCGCAATCCAAATGCTTCGCGATAACCCTGAGCTTCGGCACGCGCACTGGCTGCACGAGGAAGCGGTGCTTCACTTTCTGGCCGTGGAAGGATATGCAGATGCCGTGCGTTTTCTGGTTGGTCTTGGCTTTGACCCCAATACGCCCAACGAATTTGGTGATCCACCGCTGATTGGCGTGGCCACCTTGGGCAACGATGAGGTCGCCGACGTCTTGCTCGCAGGCGGAGCCGACCCACAAGCGACTTCACTAACCCGGGACAACGTTTTGCACTGTGCGATTCGGTCTGGGAACGTTCGACTGGTCGAGTTGCTGCTCGCGGCGGGAGCAGATTTGGATTACGTCACCGAGATTGGCGAAACGGCGTACGAAGTGCTGCCACCGGATCCTAATATGAGGAGCGTAATGGAACGATGGCTGGGCCGGTGATTTGGCTTGGTGCGGCGCGAAGAGCCGGCGTCCGCCGTGGCACCTCGGGCAGTTTGGAAGTTCCTCCCGACATTCGCATCCAGTCCGGTCTACTATGGGTGGACCAGCAGCGATACCGACTCTGCAGTGGCACCAAATCAAAGAATGGCAGCCCATGTCCACGGTCAGCATCCGCTACATGATTGACGACGTTCCGGCGGCGATCAAGTTCTACACGACGCATCTAGGCTTCGCCGTCGAGCTGGACGCCAGTCCGGCGTTCGCGTCCGTCGCTCGCGATGGCGTGCGTCTTTTGCTCAGCGGAAAGACCAGCTCCGGCCGACGACCGATGCCCGACGGCCGCGAGCCGGTTCCCGGAGGGTGGAACCGAGTTCATATTCAGGTGGCGGATCTGATCGCGGAAGTCAAACGGTTGCGTGACGCGGGACTTGCGTTCCGTAATGACATCATTTCAGGCCCCGGCGGTTCTCAGATCATCCTCGACGATCCTTCGGGCAACCCAGTCGAGCTATTCCAGGCGAGTACAGAGCGTTGAGGCTTCAGGCCCCGAAGGGCACTTGGAGAAAGTGAATGATCAAAAAAACCAAGACTGTGCGAACGAAGGAAAGGGCGAGGGCTCTCCATCGGCACAGATCGATGCCAAAATCAAAGAGCTGGGCGATTGGCGGGGCGAGGTGCTGGCGCGTGTCCGCCAGCTCATTCACGAGGCGGATCCTGACGTGGTCGAGGAGGTGAAGTGGCGGAAGCCGTCCAATCCGGCGGGAGTGCCGGTTTGGGAGCACGACGGGATCCTTTGCACCGGCGAGACGTATAAGGACAAGGTGAAACTCACCTTCGCCCAGGGCGCTTCAGTGGCGGACTCGGCGGGCCTGTTCAATTCCAGCCTGGACGCAGGCACCCGGCGGGCGATCGATTTCCGCGAGGGAGACAAGATTGATGCCAGTGCGTTCCAGGCGCTTGTTTGCGCGGCCGTTGCGATGAACCTGTCGCCCGGCGCGGCCAGTCGGCCGGGGCGATCTCGGAGAGTGAAGTAGGGCCGGAGTTTAATGCTAATCTACAGCTCCACTCTTGCACTTCTTGCGCTATGCGCCTCACCAACCGAACTCGAGTGACGCGATGGCGCCGTTGTAGAACAGATCGCCGTTATTGACGGGGCTGTTGGTTCCGCCGGCCACTTGGACCGTGGTGCTGGCTGCATTGTCGGCTAAGGCCGCATTATCAATCCACAACACCATGTAGCCGCCGCGAGCAGCGATGTGCTGAGTGATCTGGCAGGAGGCGGTGAAATCGATTTCGCCAATGAAAGAGGTATCATGCGAAGTGTCCCGGTCGGACGCGACAATCGTCGACCGGAACCGGTTCTCTTCCGAATTGCCGAACACGCCCGCCTTAAGCACGCCGTCCAGTCGCAGCCGCAACCCCGGGGAGTACATGTTCATGTCGAGCCCCATTTGTGCACCGTTCAAATCGTTATCTTCGTCCCACTCGACGAACGTCACCGGTGTCGCCAAGTCGGACCGCAGCCGATCTTGCAGTTGCAGCGAGCGAAAGCCGGCGAGCAAATAGCACCCTTCCGTCAACGGATATTTGAAATTCACTTCGGTGCTCTCGAAATCGGTGGTGTACGTGCTGTTGATGCTCCCGCCGCCCAGGATAGTGACGCCGATGCCGGCCACGCGGAACGTGTTGATCGACGGAATATTAAACGTGGACGAAGCTTCTTCGTCGCTGAAATAACGGCCTTCGACGACCAGCCCGTTCGCAAACCGCCGCGCGAGGATGAATTCCGGGCCGGCGTCAAACTCGAATCCGAAATCGCTCCCGCTGACGATCTTGCCAGGCGTCCCGGTCGGCGGAGTGATGATTGCTGTCGGCTCGGGCCGAGAGCGCTTTAAAAATGCCGCACCACCCAAAAAGTACCAGGCTGGCCCAAGGCAGTAATCGCCCTCGTTGCAACTTGAATTGGCGCAGTTGAGCGGTGCGCTATCGCCGCACGAAGTGCAACCCTCGCACAACTGAACGGATGAACCATCGCCGGCCGTTTCGCTGTAGCTGGCCCAATGGATTTGCTCTTGCTCCGCGCCCGCGAAGCTGCTGGCTACGCTGGGCAGAGGGCACGGTTCGACATAATTGGCGAAAAGATAATCTGATTCGGCTGCCGCTGCGGACAGCACGGGGATTGCGGAAACGAGCAGCACCCCCATTGCGGAGCAATAGCGCAGCAGTCTCCCCATGAGCGGACCCCCCTTCCGTTGCGAGGCGCAAGTTTTTGCCAGAAGACGATCCATCGCCTTCGGTCCCCAATCGATATCGTCGACGGGTGACCCGAAAGGATCGGATTTCATGGGGCTGCATCCAACTCGCAGCCCGCAGAACGTTGGTTAGAATTCGCAAAACTTACCGAGGCAAAAAATCGCAATGCTCTGACCGGCCGCAGGGTTTGCCCGATCGGACAAAACGAGGCCTGCGGAAGCTTGCGAAGCCAACAGGACGGCGGAGTCGTCGCCAAGTTGGCTGGAAAAGTGGTGCAACCTTTTGGTGGGGAAGCCAGTTGAAACGTAGGCAGCAAGCAGTGCGCGGCAGATCGGTTTATAGTGTTTAAATCCCTCCGCGGTTCTAGAACACGTTTTGTGTGAGCCGCAGAACGTGGCGCCGAACGTCGCGGGGCCACTTCTTGATTTGGCGATTCAAGTGTTCGCGATTGCGGGCATAGAGTGCGCGGCATGCTTCTTCGTATCCAGGAAGATTGCCAGCCATCGAGGTGAGGAACCGGCTGACCGCGTCGATTGTCGCGCGGGCCTGCTGCTCTTGAGAAACGTTTTTCCTGGCTTTTTCAACCAGCCTGCGAATGGCAGCGGAAGCTCCGGACGGTTGTTGTTCCAGCCATTCCCAATGTCGGGGGAGGAGCGAAACTTCGCGCGCAACCACGCCCAGCTTTGGCCGGCCCGGGCCCGCGCGCGGCGCTGCCGGTGAGTAGCGAGCGATGACTTGCGGCAGCGTCCCGCGCAAGTCAAAATCAATTTGCTCCCCCGTCTGGTCGACAAAGACCAGGCAGTTGCCCGAGTCGGATTGGATCGAGCGTGCTTTCAGGGCTCGCAAAACCGAACGAAGTGTCCCCGACTCCAGCAAAACGGTGCCGAGGAACGCAGAATACGTATAATTCTGGTCCATCGCAGTATTTTACCCGGGTATTATGCATCGTCAATATTGCCCGGATAAAATTACACCAACCGGTCGGGCCCCGCGGATTTTCTCAGCGGCGGCTGGTCCTCAGCGCGAGGCGGGCGGATTTCACGACCGCGACGTGGCGGATCACGGGCCAGCTACATTGCCGGAGATTTCAACCATTCCGCGGCTGTTGTTGGCAATCTTTGCCGGCCCTGCGATCAGGTTGCCTTGAATGACGGCCTTTTTCACGCCTTCACCCAGTGCGACTTGCGGCTTGGCCGCCTGGAACTCGCAGCCGCGGACGAGCAGGTTGCCTCCCCCAGCCTGGATTGCCGCGCGGCCCTCGTTCTGCGCGTCCCACTGGACGAACGTCGAATCACTGAAGCCGACGGTGCCCGTGCCGGCGATTCTTGCAACTTGATGGCAAGGCCCCCAGAACGCGCAGTTGACGAAGCGGACGGCGCCGGTGCTGGTCGATTTTACGTCGATCATCGTCGGGTCGGGGCCATGGAAGGAGACGAATTCGCCGTTGGTGATTTGCAGCCCGAAGGGGGCGCAGTCTTCGACCGCCAGGGCCGTGTAACAATCGTCCGCGCCGATGCCGAGGAAATTGCCGTTGCTCACGCCGCTTGCGGTTTTGACGAACTTGTAGCCGACGTTGTAGCCGAAGCAGAAGGTGTTGGTGACGTATTGCCAGTCGGTGCGGCCGAAGATGAACGCTTCGCCGTTTTCCAGTTGCCATCGCTGTAGCCGCGGCCGCGTGCTCCACCAGGGATTGAAGTGGACGTTTTCGATGCGGCCGACGTCGTAGATGGCATCGACGAAGATGCCGCGGCGAAGCGGCTGACCTGAGACGTTGCGGATGAGGTGACGTTCGTTTCGCGTGGCGTCGATGCCGTTGTACGGGTTGAGGAGTTCGACGTCGAGTACTGCCGGGTTCTTGCCCCGCATAGCGACCGCATAGGGATAGGGCTGGGGGATTTCGGCCGGGGGCTGATCGGGGTAATAGAGGACGACGCCCTGAAGCGTAGAGTTCGTGCTCAGCGTGATGAAGGCGGGCCCGTCCTCGTGACCGCGCCCCTCTGTAATGAGGAGCGTTGTGCCATCGTCGGTCGGTTTGGGCTGGCCGGCATCGCGGAGGCCGACGTGGGCCGGGACCGACGGCCACATGCCTTCGATCGTGACGCCGCCGGGCACGTTGAGGTGGCCCTTGAAATAGTACTGACCCCGGGGAACAACGAGCGTCCCGCCACCCGCCTGGCCGAGGTCGTCGAGGGCCTGTTGAAAGACGGCCGTGTTATCGGTTTTGCCGTCCGGCGTCGCGCCGCAATCGAGGACGCTGAGATGGTCGGGCGTGACGGCAGGAGCGAAGAACAGGGCGGCGACGATGGTCAAGGTGATCATGGCATGTCTTATCGGGCCTTTGGCGGCCTTTTTGAGGCGCTTGCGCGGCGTCGGTTCTTGGTGGACGTCGAACTAGCGCCACTGGTGGTCTTGCGTTTTGCGCTCGCTTTTTTGGCGGCTAAGGCGGTGTCGGCCGATTGGGCTGCCTCTTTGCTTGTTGGAGCAGGCGTTTTGCGCCGCTTTTTTGCCGCCGATGCGCGGGCAGGCGATATTCGCTTCGTGCTGGTGCGATTCTTTCGGCGCGTCGGCGATGGAATAGCCACCAAGTCGCCATCGCTCCCATCGTCGATTTCGATTCCGAATACTTCCCCCAAATCGGTGCCGACAAGCGGCGCGCACAGCGATGCCGCCCAAGGCTGCATCCAAATTCGTCGTCCCCACGGCCTGGTTAATCAACTCGCGATGATCGACACCTCGCAGCGCGAAAAGAAGTGCGGGCTCGGCGTCCAATCGGGCGCCGACGCCGTACAGCGTGGCGGCCACGTGTTTGCAGAGGCCGGCCCAATCGCGACAAGAGCACCGCATGTTGATCTCGTTTGGCAGCGGGAAGAGGCCATCTTTGGGCTGCGATAGCCGCCGCATGACACCGTCGTCGAAACGCCCTTGCAGCAGGTCCAATAGCGAGTCGATCGCGTGGGAGCATTCGCCCTTGAGGCGCGTCCACAGGGTCTTTTTCAAGACGCCGATTTTCACTTCAACATGGTACAGGTCCGATCCGCTGACGATTGCCTTGACGTTGCCGCGGCTAATTTGCAGGTCGATGACCGATCCGTTGCGGACGTAGGTGCGTCCGCGCGGTAAGCGGTTGGCAAAGTCGCTGTAGGCTTCGAGGTGGTCGCACCACGACTGACCCCAGAACGAGGTGACGATTTTGCGTCCTTGAATCTTCACTGGACAGAGCGTCCGTTTTTCTTTCTTGGCCAGCCGCGCCGCGTACGTGGCCGCTTTCGCGCGCCGCTGGGCCACCGGTACATACGGACGAAAGGAATAGCCCCAGGACATATTGCGACTCCTTGTCATTTGCAACTGGCTGCAATTGAACTGCGGCGCGATGCGATTCGCCAATAGTGGCAATTTAATGCGCAGCTTTGCCGGATGCCAACTCCACACCGATGAAAATGGGCCGGCGCAGGCCCGTGCTAGCAGTGGGTCGCTAGCCGTCGGCCATGGCGCGGCCCAGATCGATCGAGACGAACCGGAGCAGTTCATCATCCGGCATTTCGGTCAACAACGCTTCGCCTTCCTGGTTGAGCAGCCCGTCGGCCAGGGCTTGTTTGTCGTGGAGCATGGCGTCGATGCGCTCTTCCACGGTTCCCCGGCAGACGAATTTGTGCACGAGCACGTTCCGAGTTTGGCCGATGCGAAAGGCCCGGTCGGTGGCCTGGTTTTCTACGGCGGGGTTCCACCAGCGATCGAAATGAACGACATGCGAGGCCGCGGTCAAGTTCAGGCCGCTGCCGCCTGCCTTCAGCGAAATCGCGAAAAAGGGCGGTCCCGCGGGGTTTTGAAACTCACGAACCAATTCGGCCCGCTTGCGAACTGGTGTGCCGCCGTGCAAAACCAAGCCCGGCCGCCCGAAGACGGTGGCCAGAAACTCGGCTAGCGGCTCGGTGAGCGCTTGGAACTGGGTGAAAATGAGCATCTTCTCCTGACGTTCGACGATCGGTTCGCAAACCGTCAAAAGTCGCTGGAATTTTCCGCTCTCGTCGGGCGCGAACTTGCCGCTGCCCAGGTAATGGGCCGGGTGGTTGCAAATCTGCTTCAGTTGCATGAGCACGGCCAGCACCAGCCCACGGCGAGCGAAGCCTTCCGCTTCTTTCAGACGGCGAGCCAACTCCGCGACAGCACGTTCGTACAGCACGCCCTGCTTCTTCGACAGGCTACATTCGGTTCGCATCTCTGTCTTCTCGGGCAGGTCGGGCGCGATCGCCGGATCGGTCTTCAGCCGCCGCAAGATGTACGGCCGCACCAACCGCCGCAGGGCGCCGAACGCGTGGGCATTCTGCCGCCCGCCGAGCCCGTTGACATACTTCTTGAACTGGCTGGCAGTTCCCAATAGGCCCGGACAGCAGAAGTCGAAGATCGACCACAGATCTCCCAGGTGATTTTCCACCGGCGTGCCGGTCATCGCGATGCGAGCCGCCGCCGGTAGTTCTTTCACGCGGCGGGTTTGTGCCGACGAAACATTTTTGATGGCCTGCGCCTCATCCAAGATGACGATCGACCAGGAAACGGCTGCCAACCACGGCTGCCTGCGAACCAATCCGTAGGTCGTGACGGCGAGATCGAAGGACTGGAGCCCTTTTTGGGGGTCGTCCGCGACGCGGGCTAGTTCGTCCGCTTCACATTCGGCACGGTGGGCGATGAAAACGTTCAGCGACGGGGCAAAGCGGTCGAGCTCCTGCTTCCAATTGCCAATCAGCGACGCCGGGATAACCAGCAAACCAGGCCGGCCCTTTGCCAGACCTTGGCGCTTGCGCTGCAACAACAGATCGATCACCTGGATCGTCTTTCCCAGCCCCATGTCGTCGGCCAGGCACGCGCCCAATCCCAACTCGGTCATAAACCATAGCCAGCGCACGCCCTCGATCTGGTAGTGCCGCAGCCGGGCGTGAAGATCGCGCCCCGGCTGACAGGCGTCAATTCCTTCTGGACTGCGCATCCGCTGCAGAGTGTCACCCAGCCAATTGCCGGCCGTCACATGAGACCATTCGGCGACGGTTTCTCCGTTCTGTTCATTCTGCAGTGGGGCCCCGGCCAGGAGCCGCATTCCTTCGATAAAGCTGATTCCGTCGGCGTGCGAATTCTCCACCAGCTTCCAGTGGTCGAGCGCCTGCTGAAGCCGCGCGCGATCGACCTCAACCCACTTGCCGCGGAGCAAGACGAGCCCTTCGGTCGCGGCCGACAGTTGTTGCTGCTCTTCCGGCGTGAGCGCCTGCCCGTCCAGTGCCAGACCAATTTGAAAATCGAGCAGGCCGTCGATGCCGATTCGACTCGCTGGCCGCTCGCCGATGCGGATTTGCACTTGCGGTCTGGGTGGGCGGTGCGCCGACCACCAATTAGGCACTCGCACGACGACGCCGGCCTCCTCCATTTGCGGTATTTCGCAGAGGAAGCGGTGTGCTTGCCCGACCGTCCATGCTTGCGGTGCAAACAGCGCTTTTGTGGAAAGCAGTTCACGGACCAACGCGCTGCGCGCCGCGGCCCGGCGCACCGGTTCCAAGAGCGATTCCAGCCGGGTCGTTTCTTTCCCGCCGGCGTAAGTTTTTACAGCCTCGGCCAGCGGCAAGTGCTGGAGCCTCGATGTGCGCGAGACTCGATGCGTATAGGTAGCCAGGAACGCGAATGGTCGCGCTTCATCGCGGCGGTTTTCGGCCAGGTGAAACGTGACGCGCCCCAGCAGATGCCACAATGGGTTGACCGTGCGCAGCCATGCCGCCGGACCCTCGGGGTAGTTCATGGCCCGTTCGGCAGCCGTTTCGGCCAATTCGCGCCACATCCGGCCGAGCAGATCGACGGTCAGGTACTCTAGCCCCCGCATTGGCGGGGCGTCGGCGATAAGCTGGGCGAGCTGCTGGCCGGAGGGCGCCGATGCCGAATTCCACTTCTGGACCGCATCCTCCCCCAACTGACAAATGGCGTGAAAGAACTCGCGTGCGAATGAGCGCCAGAAGACGAGCGACGCCGGTAATTCTTTGCCGAGCCGCTGCGACGCCAGGAGTTCGAGCCCGCTGGCAGTTGAATCCTCCAGCGCCGCGCGGAGGGCACGCTGGTCGTCGTCGGCAACCACCGGCATAGCATCCGGCACTGCTTCCAAGCGAAGCTGTCCAGCCGGGGTAATGAAGAGGCCGACGCTCATGACGGATGCTATCGAGGAGCTACCAAGGCGGGCCCTGCCGCTGATTTCGCGTCGCCCCGGAGGCGGTTGAATCGGTGAAAAAAGGCCGCTGTCTCGGGGGCCGCCGCGGTCTATGATAAGAGCATGTGGCGAACCAACCGCCACGGTCAAGACGCCCCCCTGTTTACGCCGCCGCCAGCCCCCCGAACAACCGTCTCGTTCATGAAATTGGAACGCCTGCAAACATTCTTCTCGACCAGTCCCGCAGCGCGGCTGTTGCGTTCACCGCACGCGGCTTATATCGTGTATTTTCTTCACAGGCACTTCAAGGAGCCGGGCCGAATCGTCTCGTCCCATTCCACGCTCGTGGAACAGCTCAGCGAGTTTCTCCACGAAGTGCATCGAACTGATCCGGCGGTCCTGAGGGAACGCGCAGAAACTTACGTCACCGACTGGTCCACGGCCGACAACCGTTGGCTCCGCCGTTTTCTCGATGCCGCGCATGCCGAAGCCGTATACGAATTGACGCCGCATACGGAGGAGGTGATGAGCTTCCTGGGTCGCGTGCTGGAGCGGAGCATCGGCTTTGTCGGCACGGAATCGAGGCTGAAGCGGATCATTGACACCTTGGCAGATATCGTCGTGCGCGGCTCGGCGGATCCGCAGCGGCGCCTCGAATATCTGCAAACGGAGCGCGCGAGGATTGACCGTGAAATCGCCGCCATCGAAGCGGGCGGTGAACCGGTGATCTACAGCTCGACCGCTATTCGCGAGCGGTTTGCCGACGCGCTTGCCGATCTGGCATCCCTGCAAAGTGATTTCCGCGCCGTGGAGGAATCGTTCAAGGCCATCACGCGCGACGTCCAGAAGCAACAGATCGAACGTGAAGGGTCGCGGGGCGATATTCTCGGCTTAGCGCTGGACGCCGAAGACAATCTCAAGTCGCAAGACCAAGGGATCAGCTTCGACGAGTTCGTGCGCCTGATCTTGTCGCCGCGCAAGCAGGACGAGTTAGAGGCGATCGTTGGGCGGTTACACGAAATTGACGCCTTGGCCGAACAGATGGAAGGCATGCGGCGGCTGCGCGGCATGGTCGGCAGTCTCTCCGACGAAGCGGAGAAGGTTCTTGGCACAACGCGGCGACTGAGCGCCACCCTGCGCCGGTTGCTCGATTCGCGTGTGACCGCCCGGCGGCTGCGGCTGGCGGCGATCTTGCGTGACATCCGCGCTGCCGCGGTCCGGCTTGCCGAACAGCCGCCGATCGCAACGTGTGGCATCGAGCTCCTCACAGAGCTCGATTTGTGCAACACCTGGGAGCGGACCCTTTGGACCTCTCCGGCTCAGTTTGACGCGCAAACGCTCGCGCATCACCAGCCCGACGAAGACGACCGCCTGGCAACGTTCCGCCGCTTTGCCGAGCTGCGGCGGCTGGATTGGCCGGCCATGAGAAGCCGCATCGCAGAAGCGGTACGCGAGCGTGACCGCGTTCCGCTGCTTGAATTGCTGGCATCCCATCCGCCCCGGAGCGGCGTGGTCGAAATCTTGGGCTATATCCAGATCGCGCATGACGACGGCCACGATATTGACCCCGACCAAGTCGACATCCTGTACGTACCTGATCATTCTGAACTTGCAGAACGGGACAACGTGCGTGAGTATGAAGCGCCCCACGTGGTATTTCTCAACCGCCGCCTGCGGTCGCTGGTCGGCGGCGGCGTGTGATTGAAAGTTATGGCGAAGTAGTGAAATGACCTACGAGAACCAACAGGAGTTGCCGGAATTCCGTGAGCTGGGCATTGCCGCTGTGCGGCTCTTGCAAGGCCCACTCTATGAGGAGGACGAAGCGGCCTGGGGCATTCTCCTGGCGAACGAATCAGAATTGACGAGCTATTTCACTCGGATCGGCCTGGCGCTGGTGATCGACCGCGGCGAGGGGCTGGCCTACCTCCGCCAGCTTAGCGACGATGAACGGACTGGCGGCTACGAGCGGCTGCCGCGACTGTTCCGCCGCACACCGCTGGGTTATGACGCGACGCTGCTGTGCGTCTTGCTGCGCGACGAGTATCGACGATTCGATGATGAAGACCTGGACAACGAGCGCTGTGTCGTGGAAGTCGAGGTTTTGGTCGAGGCCTGGAAAGCGTTTTTCCCGGTCGATACCGATGAGCTGCAACTGCGCAATCGGCTGTTGCGTACGTTGCGCCGCTTGGATGAGTTGAAATTCGTCAAGTTGTTCCAATCCGAGCCGGCGGCCTGGGAAATACGCAAGCTGCTCAAAGCCCGCTTGCCGATAGAGGAGTTGGAACAACTCCGCGATCGGCTCCTCGCGGCGGAAGGGGGCGAAGTCTCGGAACGAACCGAACGGAACGAGCAATGAGCGAACCGCGAACGACCCAGCGAAAGCCGATTGTCGATTCTCGTTCGATTTTCTCTGCGAGAGCTTGCCACGACAGGTATTAACGGTATGACGCATCTGCTATTCGACGTCCGACCGGAGCGCCCCGGCTTTCGACTTCAGCGGCTAGAGCTGCTCAATTGGGGGACGTTCGACAGCACGAGCGGCCAAGTCTATCGCTTTGAGCCGGAGGGGCGAACGGCGCTTTTGGTCGGGCACAACGGCTCGGGGAAATCGACCCTCGTGGACGCCGTGTTGACGCTGCTCGTCCCGACGAATACTCGCAACTACAACGTGGCCGCCGGCGCGAAGAAGACCGAACGCAGCGAAAAAAGCTACGTGCGGGGCGCCTATGGGCGGACCAGCGACGAAGCTCAAAACACGTCGATCAAGTATTTGCGCCCGGCGGCCGGCCAGCTCACGGCGATTGCCGCCGTGTTTCGCGAAGAGCAGCTCAATCGCGCTTTCACCATCTGCCAGGTGCTCCACCTAGCCGCGGACGGCACGCCCGACAAGGTCTTTGCCATCATCGACGAAGCCCGCGACCTGGCCGGCGACCTGTCCGGCGTGCGCAGCTCGGATGCCATCCGGGCGCATCTCAACGACTGCGGCTATCACACGACAAGGACGTTCCTCGAATACCACGGCTGGATCGCCAAGCGGACGCAGATGCGCGGCAAGGCGATGGACATGTTCAATCAGACGGTCGCCGTCAAGGACATCCAAAGCCTGAACGAGTTCATTCGCAAGCACATGCTCGAGGCGCACGACTGGCGCGAGAAGGTGCAGCGGCTGCTGACCCATTTCGACGATTTGAGCAAAGCGCACCTGGAACTGGTCCGCGCACGGAAGTCCGAGGAACTGCTGACCCCCGTGGAGAAGTTGGGGCGAAAGTATCGCGAGCGGGCGACGGAGCTCGACGTCGCCGAGCGGCAGCTCCACGCGGCCGTCGTGTTTTTTTCTAGCGAAATCGTCCGGCTTTTCACGCCGGAAGTCGCCCGCTGTGAAGAGGAGCTCGCCGCCACGAAGGATCGCCGCGACCGATTGGGCGAGGAGATCAAGGCCGCGGCGGAAAATATCCGCAAGCTCCGGAACGAAATCGAGCACGCCGGCGGCCAGCGTCTCCGCGATCTTCCTGCCCTCATTGAACGCGAACGAGCCTACCTGGCGGCGAAATCCCAAACGCACCAGCGATACCGCGAGCAACTGCAGCGTTGCAACCAGGGCGACGCTGTGACCACTTCCACGGTCTTTGCGGCGACGCAACAAAGACTACGGGCCCTGTCCGGCGAGCTGGCCGGGAATCTCACCGCCACCTTGGCAGAACACGAAGTCGCGCTCGCCAAGCGGGGCGTCTTGCGCGACCAACTGCGCGACGAAGAACAGGAATTCGAAATCCTCAGCAAGCGGCAAACGAACCTTCCGGGCAGTCTTGCGACCCTGCGCGGCCGGATGTGCGAGGACTTGCAGCTTCCCGAAACGACGCTACCGTTCGCGGCGGAGTTAATCTCCGTCGCGACGGAGGAACGTCGCTGGGAAGCCTCGGCCGAAATGGTGCTCCGCCCGTTCGCCCTGAGCCTGCTCGTGCCCGATCGATATTATCGCCGTGTCCGCGCGTATGTGGAAGCGACCCGCATGGCGGACGGAAAGGGAGACGGTCAGCGTCTCGTGTATCTGCGCGTCGGCAAGGCCGCAGAGGCGGCGCCCGCCGGCGATCGACTCGACGCACTGTCGCTGTTTCGAAAGCTGCAATTCCGACGGGGCCACGATCTCTCACCCTGGGTCCGCGACGAGGTGCTCCGCCGCTTCGACTTCCGCTGCTGCAACTCGATCGACGAGTTCAACGACACACCGCGTATGGCGATGACGGAGAACCGCCACGTCAAGTTTGGCAATGACCGGCACGAAAAGGACGACCGGCCGCGGGCCGTCGATCCGCGCCACTACGTCCTGGGCTGGGATAACCGTGAAAAGCGGGCCCGAGTTGCTGCCAGAATTCGGGACTTGCAGGCGGAGTTCGCGGAATTGCAGCGCACGATCAAGGGCCAGCAGGAATCGCTCGACCTTTTGCGCAGTCAGCAATCCGCCGCGGCGGCCGCCCTCGAGGTCGCTGAATTCGACGCCATCGACGTCGGTCGGCACGAGCGCGAAATCGCAGCATTGCAGCGTGAGAAGAGCGAGTTGGAGTCATCCAATGAGGCGATCAAGTTGCTGCGCAAGCGGCTGGAGCGAGCAGAGAAGGATGCACGGCAGCTTGATCAACAACGTGAAGAAGCCAGCGAACGCATCGGTGAATTCACGACTCAGATCACATCCGGCAAACAGTCGATCGCCAACCAACAGCGGCAGATTGCGGCCGCCCAGGCTAATGGAGCCTATGACGCCAGCAGAGTTCAATTCGACCTCATCCGCGAGTCGCTCGGCGAACCGCTGCTCTCGATCGAGAATATTTTCGATCGCGAAAGACGTTGGAAGGACGACACAGAGCGACGCGTCGAGAAGCTCCGCAAGGCGATCGAGCCGCTTGGCGATAATCTCGTGGCGGCAATGGGCCGCTACTTGCGGGAATTTAAGGAGGAACAAACCGATCTCGACGCCAGTGTCCACGCTCTCGACAGCTTCCTCGGCCTCTTGCATAACATCCGCGACGAGGATCTGCCCCGGCACGAGAAGAAATTCAAAGACCGCCTGAACGACAAAGTCACCCAGGAGGTGGCGATGTTCCATAGTTCGCTGCGGAACGAATGCAAGCAGATCGAATGCAAGATTGAGCAGCTCAACGTCGCCCTGGCCCAGTTGGAGTACCACCCCGGCACCTTCATGCGGTTGGAACCGCGCGAGGTGAACGACCGCGAGATCGCCGATTTCCGCCGCTCGTTGCGCGAATGTCTTGACGAAGCGCTCGAAAACTCGGACGCAGCCAACGAATCTCGATTCTTGCGCATCAAACAGCTCGTCGAACGTCTGGCGGACAGCAACAACACCCGCTGGCGCGACAAGGTGATCGACGTGCGGCACTGGTTTGACTTCGCCGCGCGAGAGGTCGAATCGGAGAGCGGCGAGACCCGCAGCTTCTACGAAGACAGCGCCGGCCAGTCGGGCGGCGAAAAGGCCAAGTTGGCCTTCACGATCTTGGTCGCAGCCATCGCGTATCAATACGATCTTGATCCCAGCGGCCGGACGCCCGGCCGGTTCCATTTCGTCATCGTCGACGAGATGTTCTCCAAAGTGGACGATCAAAACGCCGAGTATGCCCTGCGGCTGTTTGAGCAGTTCGGGTTGCAGTTGCTGATTGTCGCGCCGCTCGATTCCAAGGCCCGCGTCACCGAGCCGTTTGTTGATTGCTATTTGCACGTCGTGAAAGACGAAGCGACTCACTGCTCGCAGCTCTACAGTATGACGGCCCGCGAATATGAAGAGGTCGTGAACTCCTTCTCTGGAAACGGAACGCCCGTGCCAGGCCGGAGAGTAACCGCGAAGTGATCAAAGACCCAGCGGTCGCCCGCTTCCCAACATGATTACACCTGCGGAGGTTCGTGCCAAAGCCCGCAATGCGTATCCACGCATGTTGGCTGCGTGGATCGAGGACGAGCGTCTGGCCGGATTCTTCCCGCTGCAATTGCGGGCCAATTTATCGATGACGAAAGGCGACCTGCCAACGACGATTTCCGCCGTCGACGCCTTGCGCCTGACTCGAAACAGGAGAGCCGAAGAGGATACACGATCCATTGGGGACAACGCACGTTCCGCGACATCGGCCGCAACTCGTTTCCCGAACGGATCACGATCGACACCTTGGACGACCTGTTGAAGCTGGCCGGCCGGGAGCGGGAGTTCGCCGACGCGTGCCGCGTGGCAAATCGGCTGCGGCGCGAGCTACCCGAATTGGCCGGCTGGATGGCGAGCAACGTTCGCAAGTTGCATTTGCTGGCCGAACCGCTCGACGGCCTCGTTGCGGTTACTCAGTTCTTTCTCGCCAATCCGTGGCCCGATTGCTACGCCCGGCAGCTACCGGTTGCCGTGGACACCAAGTTCGTCGAGAGGCATCAAGCCTGGCTGCGAGCGTGGTTGGATTTTATGCTGCCCGCTTCCGCCATTCAGGCCGACGAAACGGATAGTTTTGCTCGGCGGTTCGGCCTGCGCGATGGGGAGATGCACATCACATTGCGGGTTCTGGATCCTGAGCTGCAACGAGAGCTGCAACTGCAGTTCGACGAGTTTTCCGTGCCGCTGCGCTATCTGGAACCGCTTCCGGTGCGCGACGCGACCGTGTTCATTTCCGAAAACAGGCTAAACGTGCTGACTTTGCCGCCGTTTCCCCGCGGCATCGCCCTTTGGGGCCAGGGCAAAGCGGCGTCGGTCTTGCGAAAACTGGAATGGCTGGCGAACAACCGCGTCGTCTATTGGGGCGATATCGACGTAGAGGGATTTCACATCCTGTCCCAGCTTCGCGGACAGTTGCCGGACGGCAGCGTTCGCAGCCTGTTGATGGACGCCGAAACCCTCCAGCGCCACCCCGAGGCCATTGTTCAAGGGAACGCTGCGAACGGCACCGAACCGCCGCTGCTCACGTCGAGTGAGCTGGCTGCCTATCGCCGATGCGCCGAGCACCGCCATCGGCTGGAGCAGGAAAAAATCGCTCAATCGTTCGTGGACGAGCGCGTCCGCGAGCTGTTGGTGAGTTCACGGCCTCCCCGCCCACAGTCGTGTTTCCAACGGTAAACGGCAGTGGATGAATGAAAAGTCGGGCTGACAGGACACCAGTTGAACTTTTCTTATCAGAGAAAGAAAAGGGGACATTCAGCTTATTCAGCGGAATGTCCCCTTGATCGGGCTGACTGGATTCGAACCAGCGACCTCTTGGTCCCGAACCAAGCGCTCTAGCCAGGCTGAGCTACAGCCCGATTTTGTGTACGTTCTATTGGGTGATTCTTACACAGCGACCTGTCGCCGCGGCAACCGCTAGGTGAGGCTGAGCTAACGCCGTTGGCAGGAGTCCGTCGCGGCGCAGTTCATCAGTGTAACGCCGTTGATATCCTGACACAAGACGTTACTTCACCGCTGGTTACGACCGAAGACTAGCGCTTGCGTCGCAATTGCCGGTTTGCGATTTGCCGCCGCCGACGCGGTCATTTCTATGCCCGCCCTCTCCGTTGGCCACGGCTGGCGTACTATACCCGTTTGGCCGTATCATTTTGGGACGGGGCCTCGCGTATTTGCCGTAAGGCTTTCTTCGAGCAAGTAGTTATGACTGTCAATAGCCGCGGCGTTTACGCCTATTTGACGATGCTCACCGGCAACCGGGCCGGGACGAACTTTCCGCTCGATGCGCGGCGGAAAACGCTCATCGGTCGCGGCACCGATTGCCATATTTCGCTGCCCGATCCGCTCTGCTCGCGGGTGCACGCGACCATCTCGGCGACTGAAAACGGCTGGTTGATCAAGGATGCCGACAGCCGCAACGGCACGCTCGTGAATGGCCAGAAAGTCGATGAGGCAATCGTAATCGACGGCCACACGATTCGCGTGGGCTCGAATGAGTTTGAGTTTCATGAGTCGGAAGAGCCGCCAACGGCCAAGGGGGACGATCCGCACCAGTTGCAGACGATCGTGCACGACCAGCCAATTGCCGTGCAGGAGACGCACGAAGAGGCGCTGGCCGGCCTGCCCAGCGCCGAGCAAGTGAAAGAGCTGATGCTGCTGTATCAATTGTGCATCAAGCTGCTGGGCTGCGGCGACCCGAATCGCGTGGTTGAGGTGGCGCTCGATTTGTTGAAGAAGAGAACCGGCGCGGCTGTCGTCGGTTTTTTATCGGTAAGCGACGAAGGCGATTTGCGGCCGAAGACGGTGATTCCGCCGGAGGCAGCGGGGCGGGTGTCGCTGAATCAGTCGCTGACCGAGCTAGTGTCACGTCAGGGGCACGCCGTGTGGGTGGCCAATCAATCTTCGAGTGAGGGGCACCCAGAGGGTACTCGAGACTTGGGGCATTTTGCCGACGCGGTATGCGCTCCCTTGGTAAGGCGGAGCGCAGATGGCGAGCGGGCGACCGTGGGTGCGATTCACGTATACCTGGAGAATGGGCGGTTTCGCCAGTCGGATTTTGATTTCATCATCAGCGTGGCGAACATTGTGGCGATTGCGCTCGTACGGGCACGTGAGCTGACCACCCTCAAGCGCAGTTACGACCGCTTGATGGAGGTCTCGCCGGGGCACGAAGAGCTGGTGGGCGACAGCCCGGCGATGCGGGACTTGAATTCAAAGATTAACCGCGTGGCGCGGGCCGCCGGTTGCGTGCTGGTTCGCGGCGAAAGCGGTTCGGGCAAAGAGCTGGTGGCGCGGGCGATTCACCGGGCCAGTTTGCGGGCCGATCGGCCGCTGGTGTGCGTGAATTGCGCGGCTATTCCGGCCGACCTGATGGAGAGCCAACTATTCGGCCACAAGGCGGGGGCGTTCACGGGGGCCGACCGCGACCACAAGGGGTTTTTCGAGCAGGCCGACCTGGGGACGCTGTTTTTGGACGAAGTGGGTGAGCTGACGCCGGAGGGGCAGGCCAAGCTGCTGCGGATTCTGGAGGGGCACCCGTTTTTACCGGTCGGAGCCACCACGGAAGTGAGCGTGGACGTGCGCGTGATCGCTGCCACGAATCAGAACTTGCAGAAATACGTGCGTGATAAGCGGTTTCGTGAGGATTTGTATTATCGGCTGAGCGTGTTCGAGCTGCACTTGCCGCCGCTGCGCGATCGGGGCGACGACGTGGGCGTCTTGATCGACTACTTTTTGGACCACTTTCGGCGGTTGCACGGCCGGCCGAGCCTGGGGATTACGGAAGCGGCCCGCGGTAAGCTGCTCGCCTACCATTGGCCGGGCAATGTGCGGCAACTGCGAAACGTGCTCGACAGTGCGGTGGTGTTGGCGGAGGAGGATGCGATTCGGCCGAGCGATTTGGCCCTGCGCGATTCGGCGCGAGCAGCGAATTGGACACGCTGCGGATCGATCATTGGGAGCAAAAGCTGATCAGCGAAGCGCTGACACGGACCGGCGACAACGTGCCGGAAGCGGCCAAGCTCTTGGGCATCGGCCGGGCGACGTTGTATCGGAAGATCGAGCAGTATCGGATTGAGCGGTGAGGAGTCGAATCGATAGCATCAAGCAAAGCCGCAAAGGGTATGAACTCAACGAACGTTCTTGGAGATTTCGCGACATGTCAATTCTGGATCGATTGAATATTAATTCGTATTTTCTTCGCGCCTCGCGCCTTTGCGTGAGGCACTTCTACTCCTGGCCGTATTCGTGTTGCTCCACACTGCGAAGCCGGCGATCGCTCAAAATTGGGAGCGTTTCCGGGGGCCTGCCGGGGCTGGCCAGAGCGATGACGGCGCAATTCCCGATAAGTGGGACGCGCAGAACTTTCTGTGGCGTCGGCCGCTGGCGGGCGTCGGCCACAGTTCGCCTGTGGTGTGGGGCAAGCGGGTCTTTGTCACATCGGCGGATCGCAAGTCGGACGAGCAGGTCGTCAGTGCGTTCGATTCAGAAAGCGGCCAGCCGCTGTGGGAGCGGCGGCTGGCGGGCGAGCCCTACGCTTTGCACGCCCAGAGCAGCTTCGCATCGAGCACGCCGACGCTGGACGCCGAGCGGCTGTACATGATGTGGCGAAGCGGCGACCGGGCCTGGCTGATCGCCTTTACTCATGGCGGCGAAGAAGTATGGCGGCGCGAGGTCGGAAACGCTTCGGATGAAAACGGATTTGGTGTCTCGCCGATTGTGATGGAGGGCGTCGTGATTGCCGCGGTCGAGAATGAAATCGGCGACAGCGCGATCACCGGTTTCGACGCGGCCACGGGCGGCGTGCTTTGGAAAACGCCGCGGCCCTCGGCCAAGTCGCCGTACTGTACGCCGTGTACAATCGAGTCGGCCGGCGGCAAGCAGTTGTTCGTCGCGGCCAGCACCGCGGCCGGCCTTAGCGCTTTCGACCCAAGTAACGGGCAGATCGTGTGGAAAGCGGCCGAGAAGGATTTTCCGCAGCGGATTGTCGGCTCGCCGATCGCCGCGGGCGGCTTGGTGATTACCTCGTGCGGATTGACGGGCAACGGTCTGCACGTGATTGCGATTCGGGCGGGGGACGGCAGCTCGCCGCCTTTGGAAGCGTATCGCATCACAGAAAGTGTGCCGTACGTGCCGACGCCGGTGGTGGCGGGAGATTTGTTGTTTCTGTGGGGCGACCGCGGCATAGTTTCCTGTTACGACTTGCCGACGGGCGCGCTGCATTGGCGGCAGCGAGTGGGCGGCAGCTTCAATTGTTCGCCGATCCGCGTCGGCGGGCGGATCTTTTGCGTATCGATGGACGGGGAAGTCGTCGTGATTGCGGCCGACAAGAAATATCAACTGCTGGCGCGGAATGTGCTTGACGAGCCGACGAGCGCCACGCCGGCGGTCGCGGGCGGGCGGATGTTCTTGCGCACGGAAAGCAGTTTGGTTTGCATTGGAGATTCGGCGACCAGCGGCAAATGACGGAACACGTTTCAGGTGGAGTTTGTGGCTGCTGAATACACGAGCGGCGGGCTAACGCCCGCGGCTACACTCCCGGGCTCCTTCGAAGCCGAAGGGACGCCAGGCGTTAACAATGGCAAAGGCACGAGATTTCAGGGCCGACAAAAATGACGAAGCATTCTGAGTTCCAAGGCGGGAGTCGTCCTCTTTGCGCCTCAGCGCCTTTGCGAAAGGTACTGCTTCTTTTATGCTTCGTCATCCCCGTGAATCCTGTCGGGACCGCGGCCGCGAGAATTGGGATCGCTTTCGCGGGCCGAACGGGGCAGGGCAGGGCGATGCGAAATCGATTCCAGTCGAATGGACGGCGGTTAATTATCTGTGGAAACGGCCGCTGGTGGGGTTGGGGCACAGTTCGCCTGTAGTATGGGGCGAGCGCGTGTTCGTGACATCCGCCGATCCAGAGACCGCGGAGTTAATCGTCACGGCGCTGGACGCGTTGAGCGGCGAGCCAGTGTGGGAGCGGCGATTCGCCGGCGTCGTTTATTCCCAGCACGTGCAGAACAGCTTCGCGACATGCACGCCGGCGGTGGACGCCGAGCGGTTGTACTTGGTCCAGCGCGTGGGCGACACGATTTCCGTGCGGGCACTCGCACATGACGGGCACGACGTTTGGCAGCGAAACGTCAGCAAATCGTCAGAAAAGCACGGTTACGGCGCGTCGCCCGTACTGGTGAACGATTTGGTGTACATAAGCAACGACAACGACGTGGCGAGCGATCTGACGGCGCTCGACCAGAAAACAGGCGCCATTCGCTGGCAGGTGACACGGCCGAACGGCGAGACTGCGTTTGCGACGCCATGCCTGCTCGACGCGGCGGGCGGCAAGAAGCTGCTCGTGACGGCCAGCACCGGCGGCGGCCTCGTGGTCGTCGACCCGGCGACCGGGAAAACGGCGTGGCAGATGTACGCACAGGAGCTGCCGCAGCGCTGCGTCAGCTCGCCCGTAGTGGCCGGCAGAACGGTGCTCGTCTCCTGCGGCGTGGGAAATAACGGGTTGCATTTGCTCGCGGTCGATGCGGGGCAAAGCGGGGCGGCGCCGCGCGAGCTGTATCGCATCACGGAAAACGTACCGAACGTGACCACGCCGATTGTCGTCGGCGACCTGTTGTTCCTATGGCAAGATCGCGGCATTGTTTCTTGCCACGACGTGGCGACCGGCGAGCGGTACTGGCGCCAACGGATCGGCGGAAACTTTAACAGTTCGCCGGTGTCTGCCGGCAACCGGTTGTACTGCCCCTCGCGGGCGGGCGAGATGATCGTGCTGGCCGCCGACACGAAGTACCGGATGCTCGCCCGGTTCGACCTGGGCGAGGCGACCAGCGCGACGCCGGCGGTGGCCCTCGAGCGGATTTATCTACGGACCGAGACCAGCCTGATGTGCATCGGCGAGCTTGGGAGCGCGAGCGAGTAAGATGAGTGTGACTTCAATCGATGTGCGGCGTCAAATCGTGGGCTTGGATCGAGCCGCGCTGGCCCGGTTGCAATTGGAAAAGCTGAATCGGCTGCTGGCCAGCGTGCGCGCCAACAATGATTTTTACCAGCGCAAGATGGCCGACTGTCCAGCACAGTTGGAAAGCCTCGATCAATTGGCCGAACTGCCGCTGACGTGCAAAGACGAATTGCAGCCCGCCGACGGCGAAACATTTGCCGTCAACCGCACGTACCCAGTCGACCACTACGTTCGTTTTTTCCAAACGTCGGGCACGCGCGGGCGGCCGCTGGCGGTGCTCGATACGGCCGAGGACTGGGAGTGGTGGCTCGAATGTTGGCAATACGTGCTCGACGCGGCTGGAGTTTCGGCGAAAGACCGCGTGTTGCTGGCGTTTTCGTTTGGGCCATTTGTCGGTTTTTGGAGCGCCTTCGACGCGCTGGTGCTGCGACGGGCGCTGGTGCTGCCTGGCGGCGGGCTGAATAGTCTGGGGCGGATCGATCTGATCCGCCGGACGCAGGCGACGGCCGTGTTTTGCACGCCCTCCTATGCACTGCGGCTGGCGCACGTCGCGGCCGAGCACAAGATCAACCTGGCTCACTTGTCGGTGGAAAAGCTGATCGTTGCCGGCGAGCCGGGCGGCAGCGTGCCGGCGATTCGCGAGCGGATCGAACGGGAGTGGGGCGCGCGGGTGTTCGATCACAGCGGTTCGACGGAGGTAGGGCCGTGGGGCTTCAACGACGCGGCGCGGCGTGGCGTGCATGTGAACGAAGCGGAGTTTTTGCCGGAGTTCTATTCGGTCGAAACGGGCCGCGCAGCGCAGCAGGGCGAACTTTCGCATTTGATTTTGACGACACTAGGGCGGAGCGGGGCACCCATCATCCGCTACCGGACGGGCGATTTGGTGCGCCCGGTGTGGCCGGGCGAGCAGGCGCGCAATGATGTGAGGGAAAAAGAATCCTCCCTGGGAGAAAGGGAGAAAATGGTGTGCAACAACTTTGTGCTTCTGGACGGCGGTGTGCTGGCGCGGGCCGATGACATGATGATCGTCCGCGGCGTGAATGTGTTTCCAGCGTCGGTCGAGCAGATCTTGCATAGTTTTCCCGAGGTCGTCGAGTATCGCATGACGGCTCGCCGGCGCAACGAAATGGACGAGCTAGTGATCGAGGTGGAAGATCACCTGATGCAACCCCAGCGGATCGCGGAAGAGTTGCTGCTGCGGCTGGGGCTGAAGACCGAAGTACGCTGCGTGTCGGCGATGTCGCTGCCGCGGTTTGAGGGGAAGGGGGAGCGGTTTATCGATGAGCGAAAGGCTTGAGCCGTGAGACAGGGCCGTGCATTGCTGCGAGGGACATGAATAGCCCGAAGCACCCATGAAGAGTCGCGATAGTTGGAAACTTACCTGACGCACATGCGTGTAGCTAAATGCCTGGGAAAAGTATTTATTTGTTGTGCCTTTTTATGGCAATACTTTGACGATGAACATTCGACCCACGAAGCTTGAATTGACTCGCGAAGGGCGGCTGCGGATCGCTTGGAGCGACGGGCCGGTGCGCGAATACACTGTCGGCGAGCTGCGCGACAAGTGTCCGTGCGCGACATGCCGCGAGCAGCGGCGCGAGCCGCCGCCATTATTGCCCGTACTGTCGGCGGGCGAGACGCGGCCGCTGACGATCGTCGGCATGAAACCGACCGGCAGCTACGCCTACGCGATCGACTTTAGCGACGGGCACGACACGGGCATCTTTACGCTGGAGTCGCTGCTTGAGATGGGCAAAGAAGTTGCTCCCTAGCAGTCCGCTGACAAAATCAACGGGCTGCTTCATCGGATGGATGCGATGACAAAACTGCCACCCAAGTCGCAGTCTTGCGAGCTATGACGAGCTTTGCTCGGCACTCGGCGAGGTTGAAAGACGCCACGACGGCGTTTTTCAACAGGCTGCTAGCCTCTCCCCAACCGATGGCGCCAACTGGCCTGACACAGCCAAAGCAGTTATACTCTGCTTGATGTGATCTGCTCCGCTAGCGCTAGAGAGACATCTTCGTACGTGCCCACCTTGCCCGTTTCGTCGGCCGAATTGGAAATCGCGCTCGTTTTGGCGACGATCGGCTCGGTCGTGCAAGGATCGGTGGGTTTTGGTCTGGCGGTAATTGCGGCGCCGATCCTGCTCGTGCTGGACCCAGAGACGGTTTTTGTACCGGGGCCTCTGCTTATTGCAGCGGCGCTACTGACGCTGCTCATTGCGCTGCGCGAGCGCAGCTACGTCGTCTGGCGCGAGGTGTCGGTCGCCACCGTCGGCCGCGTGATCGGGATGTTGCCGGGGGCCTATGCGGTCGGGTCGCTGGTGCCGCAGGCCTACAACCTGTTGTTCGCTTCCCTGATCTTGTTCGGCGTGGCAATCAGCGTGTCCGGCTGGCATGTGCGGCTGACGAACACGAATTTGATCGTTGCCGCGATTGTATCCGGATTTACCAGCACGGTCTCGGCGGTCGGGGGGCCGCCGCTCGCCCTGGTCTATCAGCACGGTGAGGCGCCGCGCGTCCGCGGGACGCTGTCGGCGACGTTTACGATCGGGACATTCATTTCGATTGCCGGCCTGGCCCACGAAGACAAGTTTGGTGCGCGGGAATTGTACGTTGGCCTGGCACTGATGCCGGCGATTATCGTCGGTTTTGTGCTATCGGGTTTCGTCACGCGCTATCTCAACGGGCCGAGAACTCGGTGGGCCATCTTGGCAGTCTCCGCATTGTCGTCAGTGCTGATTATCCTGAGGACGCTATGGTGATTCGTCCAGGCGGCGCTGGTCGCGCAACGCGCAGCATGAGGCGGTGACGATCACACCGAAAACCACGCTACGCTTGGCCACACCCTCCGGGGCGAATCATTCTCATCATGCCTGGGATGCGGCCGAAATTCGCATTCGCAGGCGCGGGCCGAGGGACCTGCGATTTGTCGGCCGATTGCCGTGACTGGCGGCATGTTAGTTGCACCTCGCATCCGGCGACTTCCCCATCCAGGGCGCTGTCGCTGTGTGCTGCCTCGAGACATTCCTGCATGACATGAACCGTCTCGTCAATTGCAAGCAACGGCAGTCGCCCTGCCTTTCCGCGCCCAAATGGAACGCAGTTTGGCCTGGTCGGCCTAGGCTGCCGCTTAGCCCGAACAGGGGCGGGCTTCCTGCTCGATTTGTCTCAGCACGTCGGGCGAGGGGAACTGACGAACACGCCACCGTTGAGGGTACATGTCCTGCGGCTCCATCAGGTCGCCGGCCAGACCTTGGAGCGTGTGCCAATCGCAGCGGGCGACGATCGAGATGTCGTTGCCCTGAGGTCGGGCCAAAACAATCTCGTCAGTTTCTGGCAACAGCGAGTCGACACCCTCGGCCCACATTGCGTAACTGCAGACGCCGTTGGTTGCCGCGTCACGAAAGGCGGAAAACGTAGCTGCGAATACAGCTTCGCCCGCCGCGGCAAACCGCCGGTCGAGCAGAACGGCCTGCTGTGTGTACATCTCCCCCAACGTCTGCACGGCCAGTTCATGCAGCTGCCGATAATGGGGGTGCCCGGTCTGCGGCAGCCAGGGCGACCATTCGCTGTTTTCGAGTCGGAATGCCATGCCGGAAATGAAACGCTCGTGCTTTACGTCCTCGCCCACGAAATGCAGCATTGCCTGGAGGCCGTCGGGGCTGTCGGACCCAGTGAGATAAAGTCGCTCGCGGTTGGGGACCATGGCGATGGGATCGCCGTCCAATTGCAGCTTGCGAATAAAGTCGAGGAGTACCAGCCGTGTGGCGTCGTAGCCGTCGCCGTTGGCGAGCGCGTAGAGGGGACCGATCTGGGCGCACTGCAGCGGTTTCTCAGCCAGGTTCTGTTTGGCGACCTCCATCGCCTCGTAGAAGGTAACGCCCCACTTCTCCAGAATGTCTTCGTTGACCATCATCATGGAGGTGGGCAAGTCGTAGGCCAGAGAAAGTGCCAGGTGCTCGCCGATGATTTCATACACAAGTTGAAAGTTGTCGTTCTCGCCGGCGAGAGGGACGTCGATTTCGAGAAACGAACGGGCCCGCAAAGCCGGGAGCAGATCGGCCTTGACCAGGTCGAAGTCTCCGGGCACAGGCAGCTCGGTGGTGTACCACATGGCCAGGAAGTTGCGAACGAGCTGCTCGCGGTCGCGGCGATCGGATCGCAGATATTCCTGGTAAATGTTGCCGAGGAATGAGACCTGGGAGTTGGAGCGGCGAAATTGAAATTTGTCGGCGTCGTATTCGATCGGCCGCTGGTCGCCCGATTTGCGAATCCGTTTTAGAAGCATCCTGGCGAATGCGTCGCGGCTGGGCGGACGTCGCATGAGCCGGTCAAAAAGTCCCATGAACACTACTCACACTGGGCAGATACATCGCGATGCGACGAACGCGGCGGCGTCCGCGGGCCCGAGTCAGTATACTGCAATTGCGGCAGTGTCAACAATTAACCAGCAGGCCGCGAAACGACAAGTCGCTTGCGGGGTTTCGTGTGTTGGACAAATCTGCAATGAACGGCGAATTCGTCGTGCGTTCATTTTCGTCGTCGAATCATCAGTACTAATCGGCGGGCATCCACGTGCTCTGATTCATAATCTCAAGGTTTGCTTCATGGAACCATCCGACCGTACTGGCTCCGGTCCCCTTGTCGATTGGCTTTCGCGTGCGGTGGCGGCAGCGGCCAGCGATTTGCACGTGGTGGTTGGCCATCCGCCGACGCTGCGCATACACGGCGACCTCGCGGCGCTCGAGGCCGCGGTCGTAACACGGCAGGCGGCGGAGGCCGCCCTGTTGCCGTTTTGTCCTGGGCGGGCGCGGGCACAGTTCGACGCCGAGCACAATGCCGATTTTGCGCTGCAAGTGGACATCAACGGTCGGCCGGAGCGGTTTCGCGTCAATTATTTCGTCAGCGGCCAGAACATCGGCGGCTGCTTTCGCTGGATTCCGAGCGAGATTCCGGATTTTCAATGGGCCGGTTTTCCCCGCGAATTGGCCGAGCGGCTGGCCCACTTTCGCAACGGGCTGGTGCTGATCACCGGCATGACTGGCTCGGGCAAGACGACGACCCTGGCGATGATCGTCAACATGCTGGCACTGGCAGGGGGGTATCGCATTATTACAATCGAGGACCCGGTCGAGTACGTGTTTCCGGCTGTCGGAGCGTCGATCGTTTCGCAGCGGGAGGTGGGCCGGGACGTGGCATCGTTTGCCGACG
This sequence comes from uncultured Planctomycetota bacterium, assembly GCA_963738665.1. Taxonomy (GTDB): domain Bacteria; phylum Planctomycetota; class Planctomycetia; order Pirellulales; family Lacipirellulaceae; genus JABDGM01. The sequence goes on along the minus strand of CAVTXL010000019.1, from coordinate 15,808 downwards.
GCCTGAAGTACGGCCTGCGGCAGGACCCGGACGTAATGCTGGTGGGCGAAATTCGCGACCATGCGACGGCTCAAATGGCTCTCAGTGCGGCCGAGACGGGGCACCTGGTTTTTTCGACGCTGCACACGCGTGACGCGAAGAACGCCATTTCACGCTACACCGACTTGTTTCCGCAATCCGTGCAAGGCGAGGTCCGGGGACAGTTGTCGCTGAGCCTGCGGGCGGTGATCGCGCAGCACTTGTTGCCAGCGGCCGACGGAGGCAAGCGAGCGCTCGCCTTAGAAATCATGTTCAACAATTCGCCGATGGCCAGCGCCATTCGCTTCGGCAAGCTCGAGAGCATCGACACGAACATCACTACCGGCCGGGCCGACGGCATGATCAGCCTCGACGAATCGGTCCGCCGCCTCCTGGCTGTCGATCGGATCGACCGCGAAACGGCCGAGCACTACGTGAGCGACAAGCGGGTGCTGGTGCGGTAAATTGCACTCTTCCGTGCGCATGTTGACCACGCTTGTTTTCGGGTAGAATTACCGTTAGCGCATCGTCGGTGCGGGCGCCGGAAGCAAAGCAAACGGCAATTCATTATGGACGATTCATCGATTTCGGCCCCGGCGTCGCCGCCGGCTGCTAGCTCAAATAAAGCCGCCGCCGGTCGGGCGATTCGCGTCGGGCCGATTGTGCTTCTGCTCGCCGCGTTCTGGGTGTTCCTGTACGCGAACTATCACTCAGAAATGGACATGAGCACGCGATTCTTCACGCGGATGGTCGCGATGGGGATCTTGCTGCTCGCGTTCCTGGCCTGGTGGCTGACGCGCCGGGGCATTCGGTGGCGGGATCGCTGGCTGGCCGTCGCGGTTTGGGTGGCGGCAATCGTGGCGGCCTCCCTGATTGCCGATCCGACCATGAATCTATTCGCCATGGTGCTGACGTCATTGCCGTTCGTGCTGACGGCGTGGGCGGTGTGGATAGTGGTGGCCCGCGGGTTCTCGCCGCCGGTGCAGCGAGTTGGATTCCTCCTCGTGTTGGTCGTGACGATCGGGTATTTCACGCTCTTGCGGTGGGACGGATTGCGGGGCGATCAGACCGGGCAGTTCAGTTGGCGCTGGACGGATTCGGCCGAGCAGCAGTTTCTGAAGTCGCACCACCGCCGTCAGTCGGCCCCGGCGGGCAACGACATGGCCCAAGCGGCCGTGCAAAATGTCTGGGTATTGCAGCCCGGCGATTGGGCCGAATTTCGCGGACCCGCACGCGACGGCGTGATTCGTGGTGTGCGACTGGCGACCGATTGGCAAGAGCACCCGCCGCGCGAGGTGTGGCGAAAACGGGTCGGTCCGGCCTGGTCGAGCTTGATTGTGGTCGATGGCCACGTCGTGACGCAGGAGCAGCGCGGCGAGAACGAAGCGGTCGTGGCGTACAGCGCGGCGACCGGCGAGGAAGAGTGGGCCCGGGAAGACAAAAGCACGGTTTTATGAGGGGCTCTCCGGCGTCGGGCCGCGCGCCACGCCCACGTTTAGCAACGGCCGGATTTACGCGTTCGGCGCGGCGGGGCGTTTGAACTGCTTAGAGTCGGCCACGGGCAAAGTTCGCTGGTCGCACGATCTTGTTGGCGAAGTCGAGGCCGCGGTGCCGCAGTGGGGTTTTTCTGCTTCTCCGCTGGTCTCGGAGGGCCTGGTCGTGATTTACGGCGGCAGCGGCACGAATCACGGCGGCGGCGCCGATAAGGACCTGGCCGCGTATCGGGCCGAGTCGGGCGAAGCGGCCTGGTTCGGCTCCAGCGGCGGGCAAACTTATTGCTCGCCGCAAAACTTTACGTTCGACGGCGTGCGCCAAGTCGTGATTCAAAGCGATGCCACGCTCGACGGCTTCAACGCGGCCGACGGCGAACTGTTGTGGCAGCGACCGAATGGCGGCTCGGTGTTCATACCCATGTTGCAGCCTCACAGGGCGGGAGAGAATCGACTGTTGGTGCCAAGTCCAGACGGGTTCGTGCTGGTGGAAATCAGGCACCAGGAGGGGCAGTGGTCGGTTCGCGATGTAGCGACGATCAACAACCTCGAGCCCTCGTTTAACGACTATGCGGTTTTTGAGAATCACCTCTACGGATTTAAGGACGGAATCTTGCGGTGTGTCGATTTGGACACGGGCAAAATGAAGTGGAAGAAAGGGCGATATGGGCACGGGCAAATCATGCTGTTGGAGGATCAAGGCCTGCTGCTCATTACCGGCGAGAGCGGCGACATTACGCTGGTCGCGGCAGATCCGACCGGACTGCGGCAGCTAGGTTCGTTCCATGCGATTGACGGCAAAACGTGGAATCACCCGGTGTTGGCGCACGGCCGGTTGTATGTTCGCAATGATCAAGAGATGGCATGTTTCGCATTGCCGCTGGCTAAGGATGCTGCGGCGGCGGAGAACTGATCGGGGAGCGGCTCAACGGCACGTGCGCGGACAAACGGGGGTATTCGGATGTTGCTCGGGCAGGCGGTCATTGCGGCGATTATTGTCGTCGGTTGGAATTCCACTGCATTGGCCAAGCCGACCGGGCCGTGGAAGTTTCGCTTTGCTTCCCAGCACGACGCGGCGGAGGGGTTCCTGTCCGTCGCGGCGGCCGATCGCTACACGAGCGAACGCGGTTACGGCTTTGAAGGCGACGGCGAGCATTTCTTTTCGGTCGCCGTGCCCGAAGGCAATTACCGCGTGACGATCACGACCGGCAGTGCGGTCCAGCCGACGGTGACGACAGTGCGGGCCGAATTGCGGCGGCTGGTGCTCGAGGCGGTTCGCACGGCGCCCGGCACGCTTCGAGTGAGCGTGTTCACGGTGAACGTCCGCAGGCCGGACATCGTCGTCGGCGGCGAGGTGCGGCTGAAGGATCGCGAGCGAACGAGCGAGTGGCGATCGTGGGACGACCGGTTGACGTTTGAGTTTGGCGGCCCCAACCCGGCCGTGAGCGGGGTCGAAATCGAACCGGTTCGCGACCTGCCGGTGCTGTTCATCATCGGCGATTCGACCGTGTGCGATCAGCCGGCCGAGCCATATGCGAGCTGGGGGCAGATGCTGACGCGGTTCTTCAAGCCGACAATTGTGCTGGCCAATCACGCCGAATCGGGCGAGTCGCTTCGTACCGCGCTTGCCGCGCGGCGGTTCGACAAAATCTTCAGCCAGATGCGGCCGGGCGACTACCTGATGATGCAATTCGGTCACAACGACATGAAGGCGGTCGACGAGGCGAACTACGCCGACAGCATTCGGCAGGTCGTGGCCGCGTGCCGCGAGAAGGGGGGCGCGCCGATCGTCGTCAGCCCAATGGAGCGGCGCAACTTTGATGAAAACGGCAAGATTCGCGAGTCGCTACGCGGCTTTCCACAGGCGGCCCGCAAAACGGCCGAGGAGCTGGACGTGCCGTTCATTGACCTGCACTCGATGAGCGTCACTTTGTATGAGGCGATCGGACCGGAGAAAGCGCCGCAGGCGTTCGCCCTGGCCGGCGGCCAGCGGGACCCGACCCATCACGACAACTACGGCGCCTACGAGCTGGCCAAGTGCATTGTCGAAGGAATTCGCCAAGTAAAGCCCGACCTGGCCCAGCAACTAGTCGACGATTTGCCGAAATTCGACCCTGCGCGGCCGGACTCCATAGAAGACTTTTCGCTGCCGCCGAGCCGCGAGTATACGGGCCGAGCGCCGGACGGCAATTGATGGGGAAGCGCATCCTGTTGAGGTCAAAGCAGCGCAAATCGCCTCGTTGCGATTGGACGTGTGAACCCTGGGGCCATTCGCGGTGTCTCCAGGTTCATGGCATCTTCTCGTCCCGACGAATCGTGCGCTTCTGAAGCAGCGCGGCCGCGCCACGCAAGCGCGATGCTGGCCCGCCCGCTTGCGCCGAGGAGATCGTGCGCGGTCAGTTCGTGACAGTGCTGGATGAGGTCTGGGAAGTTCCGTCGTTCTATTGGTGCACCGACGAAACCACGCTGCCGCGCGAGCAGCCGGTAAGGGTCCGCTTCTTGCCGGCGGCGGGCGGCGTGCCGATGCAGGTGAAACGAGTCTGCCTGCCATTTGTTCTCGTCCAGGAGGCGGACAAAGAGCAGCGATCAATCGACGTGCGGCGCTGCAGGCTCGCGCAGCTTGGCAAGGCATATGCCAAAGTGGCCTGGCGCGCATTCAGGAAAGCGAACAAACTGGCTGAGCATAGGCGCCGACATTTGTCGAAGTGAACGTCCGCCGGTGACGTCAGGCTGTGGTGTGCGGACCAGGCTGCCCGGTTAATTGCGAACGAACGTCAAATGCCGCCGCCAGTGGGCGTCGTCGTTTGCGGGGAAATCGGTGCGGAGGTGAACACCGCGCGATTCTTCGCGGACTAGCGCGGCGTCGACCATCAGGCTGGCGATGGTGAGCATGTTTTGCAGCTCCCAGCCTTCGGGATTTGCGAGCTGGCGAGTAAGTGCGTAGCGACACCACCGGCGAATAGTTGTGGCCGCTTCTGCGAGCGACGGGCCGCTGCGGCGGACGCCGGCCGCGCGCCACATCAAGCTTTTGAGCGAGTTGCGAATGTCGACCAGATCGAGCGGCTCGGTGGGCGGCTCGACGGCCGAATTCACAAGCGGAATCGCTTGAAACGTATCCGCTTCTTTCGCCGCGGCGGCCGAAGCATTGGCCCCGGCCCGCGCGCAAAGACGAGGCCTTCGAGCAAGCTATTCGACGCCAAACGATTGGCCCCGTGCAGGCCGCTCGAGGTGACTTCGCCGGCCGCCCACAGGCCGGGGAGACGGGTGCGGCCAACGCGGTCGACCGTCACGCCGCCGATCATATAGTGGGCCCCGGGCCGCACGGGGATGGGGTCGGTCGCGATGTCGATCCCGAACTCGGCGCACGTGCGGGCGATGCCGGGGAAGCGTTTACGAACGTGCGCCGCGTCCAGGTGGCTGAGGTCGAGGAACACGCTGGGGGCGCGGGTCTTTTCCATCTGGGCGACGATCGCCTGGCTCACGACGTCGCGGGGGGCCAGCTCGGCCCGCTCATCGAAATCGGGCATGAATCGCCGGCCGGCGGCGTCGACAAGCCAAGCTCCCTCGCCGCGCATGGCCTCGGTGATCAGGCTGCGGCTGCCGCCGGCGATGTAGAGCATCGTCGGGTGGAACTGCATGAATTCCATGTCGCGCATCTCGGCGCCGGCGCGATAGGCGATTGCGTGCCCGTCGCCCGTCGCCACCTCGGGATTCGTCGTTTCGCGATAGACCTGGCCCGCGCCGCCGGTGCACAGAATCGTCTGCTTGGCCCAAATGAAGGTGCGGCCGTGCCGGGCGTGCCAGACGAGCGCGCCGCGGCACCGGCCCTCGTGCGTGAGGAGGTCGACGGTGAACGTGTTGGGCCAGAACTGGGCTTGGCGCTTCGCGGGCCCGTTGGATCATCGCCCGCATTACTTCGTGGCCGGTGGCGTCGCCCAGCGCGTGCACAATGCGGCGATGGCTGTGGCCACCCTCGCGGCCGAGTATGAGCTCGCCCTGCTCGGTGTCGAATCGCGTGCCCCAATCGATAAGCTCGCGAATGTGGCCGGGCGCTTCGCGGACGACCATCTCGACGACCTCGCGGTCGCACAGGTTGGCGCCGGCGACGAGCGTATCCTCGACGTGGTTGGCGAAGTTATCGCCGGGGTCAATCACGCTGGCGATGCCGCCCTGAGCATAATTGCTGTTCGACTCCTCCATTGCGTCTTTGGTAATGACCAATAGGGACAGCCGCGGGTCGATTTCCATTGCCGCCCGCAGGCCGGCGATGCCTGCGCCGATCACCAGCACGTCGACAAAGTGGTGCGGGATCTGCTTGGCGTGGAAGGAGACGAGATAGCGGGGGACGGGGGACATAGTGGATACGTGAGTAGGCGAGTCGCTGGGTAAGTGAGTATGTAGCCGAATATGGGGCGACGCAACCTCGAAGGTCCCTCCTCACCCGTTAACCTACTCACTCACTCACTCACTCACCCACTCAGCAGCTACCGTCCTCACTTCTGGCCTTCCTCGCGCCGCGAGCGAGAAACGCCTTGATTGAAAGCGCGGAGGCGTTCTTGAAGTTCGAGCGGCACGGCGCCGCGATAGCCCTGATTCATGTCGCGCTGCGTGTCGTCTTTGACCCGGTTTTGCTTGAGCACCGCCGGCCGCAGGCCGAGGCTCTTAAGGGCGTCGTCCAGCTCGCGGCGGGCCGCGTCCGCGCCCGGATCGGTCTTGCTGGCCGCCTCTTTGCGCTCATTCCAGCGGGCGATGAACTTGCGGAGATCATCCTCGCTCCAACCGAGGGACTTGAGCAGATCTTTGTCGACCTGCTTGTTCTTAACTTGTTCCGACAGCTTCTCGAGGACGAGGTCGGTCTGCTTGCGGGCGTATTCGAGATTGGCCGCGTCGGCGTCGGGCGCTTCGCCGGTGGCTTGCGCGGGCAGGCCCGGCGACGTGGCACCTTGGCCTCCGCTGCCGTCGGGCGTGCCGGTCTGAATCGTGTTGTTCGTCGACGGATTGCTCGGATCGCTCGGCCGCGCACCATTGGTGGGCGGGCCGGATGGGGAAGACGATTTCTCCGATTCAGTGCCAGGTTCTGACGCAGGATTTGCCTTGCCGCTGGTGCTGCTCCTTGTTCCGCCGGAGTTATCGCCCTTTTGCATTGCGTCTTGCTCTTTCGCGCCGCCGCCTGACTGGTTGTTGTTGTTGTTGTTGTTGTTGTTGCTTGCGGAATCTTTCGCAGTGGAATCACCCGCTTGCTGGTCGGCGCTCCGTCCGCCGCCACGGCCGGCCGGGTCGGTCGACTTGTTTTGCGAGTCGCTCTTGGCAGCTTGAGATTCGCCCGCTTTGCCGCCCGGCTCGTTGCCGGTGCCGTCGCGCTGGCTGCTGCCCCGGCCAGCGGTGTTGCCTCGCTGGCCCGTCTTATCGGGCGAAGTCAGATCGCGGCCGACGTTTTTGGAATCATTGCCTGGCCCGTGCTCGCCCGTTTCGCCAGCACTTTGGTCGGCCGAATGACCCTGGCCGGTCGCGCCGTCACCGTTGCGATTGACATCTTTGACGTTGTTGGTAACTGAATCTTTGCTGTCTTTCGGTAGGTTGGCGCCCTGGTCGCCGGCGTTGTTCGCATCACGTTGTCCCGTCGCGCCGTCTTTCGACTGATCCGCAGTTTGTTCGGTCGACGGATTCTGCTGCCATTTCTCGCCCGACTGATCGCCAGGGTCTTTTTGCGAGTTGCGGGTGCCCTCATCCCGGCTGGGCGACGTGCTCTTGCCGCTCGGGTCGGTGCTGGTCGCGTCGCCACCGCGCGACGGACGGCCGTCGTCGCGCTTCCCGTCTGATTGCTTGCCGTCTGTGCCGGTGTCGGTCGGCTGTTTATCGCTTGTGCCTCCGCGACGCTCGCCGCCTGCACCGCGTGCCGCCGACGGCTGTTTGTCAGCGTTCATGGAATTCGCGTTGTTATCCGGGCTCTGATTCTTGCCGTCGTTCGACTTGCCCGCGCCGTTGCCAGACTGCGGATCGTTCTGTTGAGTAGTCGGGTTGGCCTTGTCCGCCTTCGAAGCGTCGCTCTGTTGCGCAGAATTCCGCTGGGCGCCGTCTTGCCCAGCGGCGCCGTTTTGCGCTGTGGCGCCGCTTTGCGGATCCCTGTCGCTCTGTGTCGCACCCGGGTTTTTCGCGGTGCTGTCGTTTTGCGGCCCGTTCTTCTGGTTCGTTCCGTCCTGCTGTTTAGTCATTCCGTCGTGCGGTCCGCCGTCATTCTTGGCCGCGTCTTTTTGCGACGCGTCGTTGTTGAGTTCGCCGGTCCGCTTGAGATGCTCTTGAATTTTCCGGAAGGCATCGGCGTCGTTGTCGCCTTTGGAGGAAATCGGTCTAGAGTCGCTGCGCGGATTGCCTGGCGAATCGCCGTCGTTTCGCGAATTGTTGTCGCCTTCTGAATCGTCGTTGGATGCACCCGGCTTGCCGCCAGAATCGGGTCGGGCGCCGCTGGGCTGCGATCGCTGGTTATTGCCTGTGCCGCCCGCTGCTCCCGCGCCGGGTTGTTCTTGGTTGTCTTGCTTGTTCGACGAGTCGGATTGTTGGCCTTGCGAATCGCCCGCTTGGCCGGTCCGATCGTCTTGCTGTTGGCTGGCCCCGGGCTGTGATTCGGCACTCTCCCCGCCACCGCGCGGCATCGGTTCATCTTTCGAAGGCTGATGGTCTCGGCCTGGATCCGAATTCCGACCTGGCTGCGGCTGCGAGTTGTCGCCGGCTCGGCCCCGCTCGGCAGACGACGCAGTGTTATCGCCCCCAGCGTTTGGATCTTGTTTGCCGCGCGGGTCTTGCGAATGGTCGCCCGGCTGTTGTTTTTGTTGCGGCTGGTTTCGATTTGGCGTCGGCTGCCGCGAATCGTTCTGGTTGTCGCCGAAGGGCTGCCGGGCCGCGTCGGGCGCGACGATGCGGATCGTTTGCTTGCGAGTGGCAGCCGTATTGGCAGTCGGGGTGCGATTGTCGCTGGCCGTGGCCCAATAATGCAGGGCATCTCCCGCTTGCAGGCCGTGGTCCTTCGGCGTGAATGGATACTGGGCCGTGAAGCGGCCGATGTGCTGCGTCTGCAGTAGCGTTTCGTTCAGTTCCGGCCGCCCGACTGCCTCACCGCGGAGGTGAACGTCGGAAAGCGCAAAATCGGGATCGCGGGCGTCGATTTCGATCGTCACCGTCTGGTCGAGCCGCACGTCAAGCGTTTCTTCTGGCGGGGTGACGAGGGCAACTTCCGGATCGTAATCACGCAGCACCTCGATCGGGTATTTTACCGGATTGCGATTGGTGCGGCCATCGCCGTTCGTGAACCGCAAGACGTAGCTGGCGAATTTCGGCGTCTGCCGATCGTCGCGGAGCGAAAGCACAAAGCTAGTCTTGGCATTGGCACCGTCGACGATCATCGGAGGCAAGTCGCGGCGGCCATCAGCGTCGAAATCGACCAGCGCGTCCCGGATCGGCCCGTTGGCGAGGGCGAATACCGTGATGCGAGTGCCTTCAATTGCGCGGATGTCGCCCAGGCCCTCCACGGTGCGATCGACGTAGCCCGTGTAAGCCGGGTAGTCGTACTCGATTTTCTGGACGAGGATGGCCGGCGCAGTGACGACCGTCACGTCGTAATCGAGCGAGCGGGCGTCGCCAGCTTCAATGCGGTAATTGAGGTTCTGGCTCAGGCCCAGTTGGCCGATTGCGTCGGTGCGATCGGGCAGGCGGCACTCATAGTGGACGCCGTCGGCGGCCGCTTGCATCGGAATCGCCTGGCCGATGGCCTGGCCATCGGCTGTCGAATAGCGAAGCACGACGGGGTCGTCCTCGCTGATGCCGCGGACCTCCGCGGCCACATTGATGAATTCACCGCGGGGAATCGTCACGTCGCCAGGATTGATCGCGGTGATCTGCACGCGGCTGGCCGGCACGATGTCGGCCCAGGGGAAGAGCACGCGTTCGGCCGTGATGAACGGGTCCTTCGGCGACGCGATTTTGTAAATTGCCGCCAGCGCGACGACCGCCACAAGCACGTAGCCGAAGCGGATCAACTGTCCACGGTCAACGGCCGAATCGACCGGCACGCGCGTCAGCCGCTGGGCAGCCTGCTCTTCGAGTGTGTGGTAGACAGCGTCGGAGACCTCCCCACGCCGCTGACGAAATAACAGCAAGTTGACAAGCGTGTTTTTCAGCGACGGGCTGCTTTGCTCGATCGTTCGAGCCGCGTAGACCGGGTTGATCGCTCGGACGCATAGTGGCCACAGCCGACGATAGGCGAAATAACCAGCCCCGCCGGCCAGCGCTGCGAACAGGAGCGTGCGGACGGCCATCGAGAACCCGCCTGGCACGAGCCAATGCTCGACCAGCGCGACGGCCAGCAGAAATGCCAGTACGCCGCTGAAAAAGAGCACCAATGCTGTGGCCAGATCGACCAGTTTCACGGCCCGCCGGATGCTGCGGATATGCGCGTCGATATAGTGATCGTACTGGACGATCGTAGTGTCGCCGGCAATCGAACCGCGGTTGGGAGAGAGCTGGTCGGCGGACATGATTGGCCGTAAGCGTCTGTGGCTAAAGTAATTGCGGCGCGGCGACGAACTGCCGGGCGACCGCCTAACCTATTATAGCGGGCGGCTCCTGCTTAAATGCGCCACGGCCGCGACGAATTCCCCAGTTTTATCGCCGGGCGCCGCTATAGTCTGCTACGGCGAATCGCCGTAGTTTATTGCGGTTTGTCAGTGAGAAAGGCTGACGTGGCTGAGCACTTCGGCTGCCGCTTCTGAGCGGTTGAGCACGTAAAAATGGATGCCGGGCACGTCCGCGTCGAGAAGGGCCTGCGTCTGCCGCGTGGCGAAATCGATGCCGATGTCGAATTGGCGCGCTGCGTCGTCGCCGGCGGACTCGAGCCGCGTGTACAAACGCCGACGGCAAGTTGGCGCCGCAGAGTGACGTGATTCGCTGGATTTGCGCCAAGTTGGTCACCGGCAACAGGCCCGGCACGATCGGCACGTTGATCCCGATCGATCGGCACCGCTCGCGGAAACGAAAGAAGTCGTCGTTGTCGTAAAAGAGCTGCGTAATGACGACATCGGCGCCAGCGTCCACTTTTCGCTTCAAGTTTTCCAGGTCTGCTTCTGGGCTGGGCGCTTCTCGATGCGTTTCCGGGTAACCCGCCACGGCGATTCCCAAGTCGGGAAACTCGCGGTGGATGAGCGTCACCAGTTCGTTGGCGTAGCGCAGGCCCCCCGGGACCGGCCGGAAGGCGGTGTCGCCGCGGGGCGGGTCGCCGCGCAGGGCGACGACGTTTTCCACGTTTGCGAGGCGGGCCTGTCGCAGATAATCGAGGAGCTCGTCGACCGTGCGACCCACGCAGGTCAGGTGCGTGGCGACCGGCAACTGGAACTCGCGGCGGACGCGGGCGACAACTTCCAGCGTCGTGCCCTGCGACGAACCGCCCGCGCCGTAAGTGCACGTGATGAAGCCGGGCGAAAATTCGACCAGCCGCTGGACGTGCTGAAACAGCGTAGTCAAGCCCTGGGCCGTCTTCGGCGGAAACAGTTCGAACGAGAGTCCGAATCGTCGGTCGCCGTATACCGTGGAAAGCGTCATGGTGTGATTCCGCATTGACTCAACTTGCGGATTTAAGCGTATTCGCACGTCCGCAACAACTGCCAATTCGCAACAATCAACGTTAGGTCCCTCGTCCGGCCGAGCCAGGTCTTCGAAGCTGGCCCCGCTCCCTGGCGGCGGTGGTCGCCCCAAATCGGGCCCCACGAACCAGGAGAACCCGGCTGCTGGGCGGGGCCGCCTTTTTTTTCACAGCTGGGCGTGCGGCCCTGCCGGAGCGCGTAATATCCGTCAGATCAAGCTTCTCGTGCCGGTCTCGCCGGACGAATTTGCCGCCTTTTCGCATTTGGGCGGAGGGCAAATCACAGGACCTCGCCCCGTAAACTACGATATTCCATCGGTTCCAACTAGATTCGGGTTCTGCCTCACATGATGAATTCAACCTTTGAGATCGTGATCGCCGGCTGCCTCCTGGGGGCCCTGCAGTTAGGCGTCGGAGTGTCCATCGGCATGTGGCTGCGCCGCGGCAACCGGGCGGTCGTCAACCGAGGACATCAGGAAATGGTCGATGCGGGCCGCATCGCACAACGATTGCAGGCCTTGACGGGTGAAGTGTCGTCCAGCCTCGGCGTGCACAAAGCAAACATCGAAAAGGCCAGTGAAACTCTGGCGAACAATACGGCAGCCGACGGCAAAACGATTACTGAGTTGGTAGTTGCCGTGATCGGCGACATCGTCCTTTCCAATCAAAGCCTGCAGACCAAATTGGAAACGGCGGAACAGCGGCTCCAGGAACAGTCGCAGGAAATTCAGCGGCATATCTCACGATCGCTGACCGATACGCTCACTGGGTTGCCAAACCGGCGAGAGTTCGACCAGCGTCTGGCCGAGCGGATGGCCGGCTGGGCCCGGCGCGGCGAAGTGTTCTCGCTGTTGTTGCTGGACGTCGATAATTTCAAGAAACTGAACGACTTGCACGGCCACTTGGCAGGCGACCTGGTACTCACGACGTTGGGCCGGGGCTTGCGGTCGGTGCTACGCCGCGACGATTCCGTGGCCCGCTATGGCGGCGAGGAGTTCGCGATGATTTTACCGGCCACGACGTGCGACCAGGCCAGTCAAATCAGCCAAAAGATTTGCGATGCGACGGCCCGCGCCACGGTCCAGCATGGCGGCAACCAACTGGCCGTGACACTCAGCGGCGGACTGGCCACGATTCAGCGTGGCGAAAGACCAGAATCGCTCATTAGCCGGGCAGACGCGGCCCTCTATGCGGCCAAGGCGGCCGGTCGCAATCGCTTCTTTTTGCACGACGGCAAGCATTGCCGCGCGGCGTTTGACGCATCCTCGCCTGCAAGCGGTGCGACTCCCGGCCAGGATCCGGCCGGGCGACCAGCGCCGCAGAATGCCCGAACTTCAAATGGACTGCCGGCGCGGTCGACGACGGATTCCGCCGCTGCGCAGGAGCGTTCCGTCTCGGCTGAGTTAGCGCAAGTTTGCCTGGAGTTGCGTGAACATGTGCGCGAACGCACGGAGGATCCGGCCGAGGAAGTCTCGCACCGCTAGACGTTTTGCCCCCGCGCGGCGAAATCAAAATCACATGGTGCCGTCGCAACCTGCCCCCAACGTGCACAGTATCGCGACGGCGCCTCTAATTTCGCCGTCGTGCTGCCCAACCGTCCGTTGATCATTTTGCAGGAGCGCCTATCGGTCGCTTGAGCGGAATTTCCGCCTAGTTTACTGCGCAAATCCCGCACTCAATGGAGCACTCACCGACGACGCCCTGTCCGGCCGCGGTCGCCCGCAAGTCCGGACGGCCCCGTCTGCACCAACCAACCGCTCCACTCCCGCCCCGATTTGCCAGATGGCGGTGACGCACGGCGCCCGATTACTCTCTTTGAACGCGTATCATGAAGGCCACGGCCACGGCGGCTGACTCGTGGTGGCGCTGGCTGTTCTCTCCTCGAGATGAAACCGTCGTGCGTACTGCCAGCGGCCAGAGCGAGCTTCTGCCGGATGCCTCCCGCGGTTCGGCCGCGCAGCCTCCCCCTGCCAGACAGCAATACTTGGCGATTTGCAAAGTTGCCCGGTCGCGGCTCACTGCGTTCTATCGAACAAAACTCGATGTGGGCCGCTCCGCGGCCGGCCGCGTAAACGGGGGGCGACGCGGAAATCCTCCAATCCACCCTTGCCGCCTTCGCCGCAGATCGCGCAGACTACTGAAGTACTCGCTTGCCTGCGAGCCCGAATCGGCCCGCAAATGCACGGTTTTGCTGCAGACGACCGGCGGGCCGCGGATGGAAGTCTGCCAGCCGCCCATCGGGAGCCGAGCACAAATCGGTGGGACAGACTGCTGCCACACGGCAACAAACGCGATACAATGGCAACCGCATACGCAATAGTCCGCATTCGGTGTGTGGTTGTCGTCCGCCGCGTGTACAGGCTAAGGGTAACTAGGAACTCGGACCCATGAGTCAAGCTACATTGGCTGCGCACAAAGCATTGAACGGCATACCTGGAGCGAATCGACCCCCCAAGCCCTGTACGAAAAGTGCCAGGTCTTGGCCAGCAACCTGTGGTGGAGCTGGCATCCGGAGGTCGTGAACCTGTTCCGTGACCTCGATCCGATCAAATGGCGCAAGGTCGACCACAATCCGATCGTGCTGTTGGCCGAGATGACCCCGGAGCAATTGGCCGAGCGGGCGTCGGAGATGGTGCTTTCGACGCGCATCAACCAGGCCCACCGGCGTTTGAAAGAGTATCTTTCCAACACGCGGACCACCTGGGGCGCTCGTGAAACGGGTGTGCTCGGCTCGAAGCCGGTCGCTTACTTCTCGGCTGAGTTCGGCATTCACGAATCGGTTCCGATATATTCGGGCGGCCTGGGCGTCCTTTCGGGCGACCACATCAAAAGCGCCAGCAGCCTGGGCGTGCCGCTGGTGGCGGTCGGCCTATTCTACGACCAGGGCTATTTCAAGCAGCACCTCGACCTCGACGGCTACCAGAGCGAAGAATATCAGGATACGCGGGTGGAAAACCTGCCGATTGAGCCGGCGGTCGACGCCGGAGGCAAGCAGGTCACCATTTCGCTCGACACGCGCGGCGGCGGCCTGTTGGCCAAAGTGTGGCTGATGAACGTCGGCCGCGTAGCTCTCTACCTGTTGGATTGCGACGTCGAAGGGAACAGCCCGCAAGATCGTGACCTGACGTCGCGGCTGTATGGCGGCGACGTGCGGACGCGCATTCGCCAGGAGCTAGTGCTCGGCGTCGGAGGAATCAAAGCGCTGCGGGCCGTGGGGGTCTTTCCGGGCGTGTACCACCTGAATGAAGGCCACAGCGCTTTTGCGCCGCTCGAAGTGATTCGGGAACGGATGGCGGACGATGGACTGTCGTTCGACGAAGCGCTGCGCGAAGTCGCGCATCGGACGGTGTTCACTACCCATACTCCGGTGCCGGCCGGTCACGACCGCTTCGACGCCGGGCTGGTCGAAGAGCACTTAGGCCCGCTCCGCGATCGGTTGGGCATTTCGCAAGCTCAACTGATGGGACTAGGCCGCGTCGAGCCGCAAAACGAATTCGAGCCGTTTTGCATGACGGTGATCGGCTTGAAGCTGTCGCGCCGGGCGAACGCAGTGAGCGCGCTGCACGGCGATGTGTCGCGCCGGATGTGGGCCCACCTCTGGCCGTGGCGTGTGGAAGAAGAAATCCCCATCGGCCACATCACGAACGGCGTCCACATACCGACCTGGTTGGCCCACCCGATGCACCAGTTGTACGACCGCAACTTGGGCGCGAACTGGCACGAGCGGATGGGCGACCCCAAGGTGTGGCAGGACCTGTACGACGTCGATCACGGCGAGATGTGGGAAGTCCACAACGCGCTCAAAACGCGGCTCTTGGAATTCGTTCGCCGCCGAGTGGGTCGACAGGCTCGCCGGCGGCAAGAGCCGGATGAAGTGATCGAGGCGGCTCGCAATGTGCTCGATCCCAACGCGCTCACGATCGGCTTCGCGCGGCGTTTCGCCACCTACAAGCGGGCCGACCTCGCGTTCCGCCGCCTCGACGAGTTGGCCGCCCTGCTGGCCGATCCGCAGCGGCCGGCACAGCTCATTTTTTCCGGTAAGGCCCATCCGGCAGACGAGCCGGGCAAACAATTGATCAAGAAGATCGCCAATATGCGGCACGACCCGCCCTTTGCCGGGAGAATTGTGTTCGTTGAGGATTATGACATTAACGTGGCCCGCCACCTGGTGCAGGGCGTCGAGGTGTGGCTCAATACGCCGCGGCGGCCGAAGGAGGCCTCCGGTACCAGCGGCATGAAGTCGGTTCTCAACGGGGGCTCAACCTATCGATTCTCGACGGCTGGTGGGCCGAGGCTTACAACGGCCGCAACGGCTTCGCGATCGGCAACGGCACGCAGCACGTTGACGACGAGATTACCGACACCCGCGACGCCCAGAACCTGATCTCAGTCCTCCGCAACGAGGTGATTCCGCTCTACTACGAGCGCGATGCCGACGGGCTGCCCCGCCGCTGGATCGAAATGATGATCGAATCGATCGCCACCCTGGCCGCCCGCTTCAGCGCCAACCGGATGGTCATCGACTACGTCCGCAAGTGCTACCTGGTGGCGGCGGGCGGATTGAGCTCGGAGATGAACCGGCGGTAAGCAGGGGCGGCCTCTGTCCGTCTTCCGCGGCGACGCACAACCACAAGATGTAGTGCCCCTCACTTTGGATGTTGCCCCACTAATT
>CAVTXL010000018.1:0-264579 GCA_963738665.1 uncultured Planctomycetota bacterium | reverse complement strand
TGGGGGTCAAAAGGTCGCTGGTTCGAATCCAGTCAGCCCGATTGGGAGTGGAGGAGTTGTTGCGGTGGGATTGGCGGGAACGATGCCGCCCTGGGCGGAACATGGCCAGCGGCGGGTGGGGGCCGGTGGTAATGGTTCGTAAGTCCACCCGATCGACTTGATTGCATCATCGGCGCGCCGGGAATCGTCGTCGCGCCATCCCGCGTCAGCCGCCGGGCGTTGTCATACGTATAGGTGTGGGTGGGGCGCATGGGGACATTCAAACTTTAGGTTCCTCGCGCTGTCCGTTAGAGCGGCGGGGCGTGGGATTCTATGAACGTGGATCGGCTGAGGCCGGCGGGCGGGTAGGAAGTGCGCCGGATGGGGCGCCGCGGAAATGCCCACGGAGGCTCACTGCGGTCCGTTTATTTTGGTTGGGGCTTCTGCCCCTTCGATATCGCCCAGCAGCTTCGCGACGGCTGCGTTGTCGGGTTCGAGCTTGACCCAGGCCCGCAGGGCCCCGAGGGCGAGCGGTTTGTCTTGGAGTTGTTGGGCTAGTTGCAATTGTTCGGTGTAGACGAGTTTGAGGAACTGGCGGACGTGGCTGGCGGGCCAGGTGCGGGGGAGGGGGAGGTCGAGGGCTTGTTGGAGGTGGCGGCGGGCTGCGGGGAGGTTCGCGTCGCGGCGGGCGATTTGGCCGAGGAAGCAGTAGGGGGCCGGGTCGGCCGTGTCGAGGGTGATCGATTCTGTGAGGAAGCGGGCGGCGGACTTTTCGTCGCCAAGTTGATAGCAGACAATGGCCAGCGAGCAGGGGGGTGAATACACAAATGGCGCCAGCTGGCGAGCGGCGGCGAATGTGGTCAAGCTGGCTGCGTAGTTCCTTCGCCGGGCAAAGACGTCGGCCAGCTTCAGGAGGGGGAGGTGCTCGTCTGGCGCGGCGTCGACCGCCGCTCGGGCAGCGGCCAGGGCGTCGTCGAGCCGGTCGTGGCGAACGAAGAGGTCGATGAGGTCGAGACGGGCTACCGTCAGGTGGGGGGCGAGGTCGATGGCCCGGCGGAGGGAGGGCTCGGCTTGGCGATCGTTTTGCTGGGCCACCTGCGATTGCGCGAGGCCGAGCCAGGCGAGGGCGAGCTGGTCGTCGGTCGCCAGGGCCTGGCGAAACATGGCCTCGGCGGCCGCGCCGTCGCCGGCGGCGACCTGGGCCATGCCGGCCACGACTTGGGCCTGCGGCGACTCGGCCAATGACTGGGGCCGCGCGGTGAGTAGGGTGATGGCCAGTTGCGGCTGGTGATTGGCCAAGTAGCAGGAGGCGAGCCCTTCGATGCTCCAGCGGTCGCCGGGATGGAGCTGGAGCGTTTTTTGATAGCCGACAATCTTCGAGTGAAGCTCGGCCTGAGACTGGTGCTCTTCCAGGACGGCATGTTGCAGCGGGTCGGCCGGCGTGACTTGCAAGAAAACGTCCGACATTTCATCATCGGCGTTCGAGCCATAGACGACGCGCTGCGGCGGATGGTTGGGGTTGCGCACGTTGGCCGCGGTGTTGTCGTACGTGGAGCGCGTCCGCAGCCTGGTGCCCTGCGGGAGCCGCAGCGACGAGGCGAGGCGGTACTTGTCGTGCCAGTTTTCGTCGAAGTGGCGGATGGCGATGAGCGTTTGCGTGGTGCCGTCGGGCAGGATGGCGTCGACGACGATTTCCTGGCAGAGCTTGTGGGCGTGGGGAAAGATCGACTCGAGATCGACGTCGATGGGCAGCGTGTAGTTGTCCTCGATGACGTGCCGCGCGTCGCCGGGCGGAATATCGACGTTGCGGCTGCCGATTCGCAGAATCATGGGCTGGATGGTCGGCGGGCCGTCGGCGAAATAAAGGCCGACGCGAAAGCGGACGGCCTCTGTTTTTCCGGACGGCTGGAGGTGAGTGTGCAACACGAGCTTCGTATCGGGCGCGAGCTTCCAGGCGGCGCCGGCGGCGCCGGCGTCGGGGGTCATGCCGGGCGTCCAGGTGATGAGCTGACCTTTGGGGTCCTGGCCCCAGGCCATGCCTTCGTAGCCGGGCTGTGGGTCGGCGGCGTCGCGGCGCTCCGACTCGCGATCCATGTCGAGACCCAGGCGGGCGTGGTGCGTGACGGGCAGGTTTTCGGGCCGAAGCTCGACTGCGCGAATCCACCGCGGGCGATCGAGCGGAACGGTGAGGACGAAGTTACGGAAGCGGTCGGGCCCGTCGGGCGGTAGTTGAAACGGCGGGCTTTCGAGCACGACATCTGGCTTGCCAAGCTGCCAGCCGGGCGTGAACTGTGGCTGGGGCGAGAGATCGTGCGGGTCTCCTTCAACCGCCCCGGCGTCGACCCACTTCGCGAGCGTGTTGATCTCGGCGAGCGTCAGACGCCGCTCATCTTGGAACGGCACGTGCCCCGGCTCGGCGAGCCAAGGGGGCATGAAACGGCCCTCAGTTACCTCGCGGATTTGGCGGGCGTGGGCGTGGGCGTCGGCAAAGGTGAGCAGGCTGAACGGGGCCACCTCACCGCGGCGGTGGCATTTCGCACAGCGGGCGTAGAGGATTGGGGCGACGTCGCGACAGTAGGTGGGCGACGGTCCTGTGCTGGTTGTTGAATCGGCCGGGGCGCCTGGGCCCGAATTCGAATTGGCCTGCTTGGTGGAATTGCATCCGCCGACGATCGGCAAGAGCAGCAGGATCGGCCAGAATGAGCGGGCACCCATAGTCGGCCGACTCCGCTACTGGAGATCACCGATGTAGCAGCCGACGGCTTTGGTCCGCGGCACGGCGACCGGCCGGTGACGGACTACCGCGTCGAGGGCATCGGCCAGCTCATGCGCGGTGGCACTCGTGCGGGCCTGGCCGAAATCGACGTAGAGGTTGTCAATACGCCCCTGATAGACGATTTCGTGCTGCGTGTTGAGGACAACGGCCTCGGGCGTGACGGTCGCAGCGCAGGTGCGCACCAGCTCATGCGAGTTGTCCCGCAGGGCTGGGCAGGTGTACTCGTAATCGTCGCGGTGTCGACGGATCGATTCGTCGGTTTCGTGCGGATCGACGTACACGAGAAAGAAGTCGACCCCTTGCGGCGCAAAGTTATTGCAAACTTCGCGGATCGCCGGGCGCTGCGGTTGGAGATTGGGCAATCGGTGCGGATGAAAATGAGCGCGGTTGCCAATGCATGCTCGCGGCCCTGCCAGAGTTCAAACGGCAGACCGTCGCGCCGCGCGTGGGCGGAATCCACCCGGCGGACGGCGGCAGCAGCCACCGCGGACGGCGAAGCTGGATTGGCAGGCCTGACCGAGCAGCCGGCCAGAGCGGCGGTTACGAATGCGAGTGTGAGGCTCTTGGCGAACATGCCTTCAGTATAGCAGTGGCGCGGCGAACAGCCCGTTGAAAAAGAGGACAGCCACCGCTCAAGGCAACGCAATTTCACGAGGTTTTTCGCATCGGACCGCGAGCCAGCCCCCTTTTTCAACACGCGCGGCTAGGGCGTATCCGTGCGAATGCGGGCGTCAGCCGATTTGGGGGGCCGTGGCGCCCAAGGCCGTCGAGAAGTAAAAACGTAAAAACTGGTGGAAATTTGTTTCCGGCGGTGCGTCGGCAGCATATACTGGCGGTCACACCGCGGGCCAAAACGGTGGCTATTCTCCTGCCAGTGATGATAAGGAACGCCTTAGATGACGACGCTCCGGTGCTGGTCGCTTGCGGTGGCGGCGATTCTGAGCTTACATAGTTCGGTTCAGGCCGCGTTTCACTTCATGCAGATCGAGCAGGTGATCGGCGGCGTCAACGGCGACGCGTCGTCGCAGGCCATTCAACTTCGCATGCGGGCGGCGGGGCAGAGCTTCGTTTCGCTGGCCAGCCTTTGGGCGGCGGACGAAAATGGCGCGAATCGCGTTTTGTTGTTGGACATTGGGAGTAACGCGGCAAGTGGAACGGCCGGCGCGCATGTTTTGTTGACAACTTCCGGCTTCACACAAGCGCTGATCAATGGGGGGAACGCGTCCTTCGCGCCCGATTTTACGCTGGCCAATCCGATTCCGGCCGCGTATCTGGACGCGGGCCGATTGACGTTTGAAGCCGACGGCGGAAGCGTTGCGGCGCCGGGGACGATCTATTGGAGCCTGAGCTGGGGCGGCGACAACTACACCGGCCCGACAAGCGGCGACTTCACGAACGACTCGAACGGCAATTTCGGTCCGTCGTTTCCGTCTTCGCTGCCGACCACGACCAACGGCGGTCTGATCTTCACGGGAACGGCAGCGGCGTCGAGCACGACAAATCTAGCCGATTATGCGTTGAGCACGGCTCCGACCACGGTCACGAAAAACAGCGGAACGGCGTTTACGTTGCCGGCATTGCCCGTCGCAGGCGACTACGACGGCGACCACCAAGTGACGATCGCTGATTACAACCGGTGGAAGAGCGCGTACGGCAGCACGGTCGCCGCCGGGACCGGGGCCGACGGCAACGGCGACACGCTGGTCGATGCAGCTGACTATACGGTTTGGCGGAACAATTTAAATCAAGCCGGCGGCGGCCAGTCGGCGGGCGTTGGGTCGGCAGAGATCGTGGTGCCGGAACCGGCGACGACGCTATCGCTTGTCGGCGTTTCGCTGTTCTGGACAATCGCGGCCGCGCGGCGGCGACGGTCGGGCCGCTGGCGAGAGGGGGGATCTGAATTCGGCGGGGCCGGCTCGGTCAAAAACCGCCCACGAAATCGACTGAATGCTCGGAGGCGGCTTCGGGGTGTTCGCCCCTAAAAGGGTTCGGCAAGGTGGAATAGTCGCTGTCGGTCGATTCACGAGAATCGGCGGAATCGTGCCTGAGCGAGGACGGGGCCTGTGGCGTCAGCGGCACCTGCTGATTGGGCGGCGGCGGACAACGCGAATCGCGCCACTGGGCTCCGCTGGCCGGCCAGTTTCGCCAGCAGGTTGGCTGGTAGCCGTAGAACTCTTCATCGGGCCCGCAGGGGCAACTGAAGACCGCGTCTTCGCCAAAGCACCAGCACTGCGTTTTGCGAATATCGGTCGGGCAGCTCAACTCGCTCGCGCGTTTGCCGCAGCAGCAAAGATTGCAGCCACTGAGCAAGACGGGCAACAAAACCAGGCCTAGGAAGCCGATGTTTCGCATGAGTTTGAGACGGTCACCACAAGCATTGAAAGAGGAATATCAACAGCGACTCGACCGTTCGCATCACGGGCCGACGTTGTTGTTGTTGTTGCCAAATCCGCCGCTTTGATTGAAGAACTTAATGCCGGAAACGGTGGAAACCCCGAGTGACGTGAAGCCGAAGATTCGCTCAAACGGCGCGATAATCTTGCCGAGCTTGGTGTCCACAGCGACGAGCTTGTCTTCCGAAACGAACAAGCGGTCACCGGGCATGAGTTGATAATTGGTCGCATAGTCGCCGCGCTGGGTGACCGCGATCCAATCGACCGGCAGGATTTGATCGCCGTTGCACTTATTGCTTCCGGGGCGGGCAACCCACATTCGCGTGGACTGATTCGCTGTCAAGCCCTGAATCTGCCCGATGGCGTCCAGCACCGTTTCGTTGCCGCGGGCGGGTAGAATCGAGACCTGGTCGCCCAGGCCGGCGCCTTGAGTCACGACGTAATAGACCTTGCTGTTGAAGCCGAGGACGTCCACCGCGACTTGGGGGTTTTCGAAGTCAAATTGCTCGAGCTGAGCTTCCACGGCGCGGGTCGCTTCAGTGATCGTCAGCCCGACGACGGAAACTCGGCCATAGATTCCCAAGTTGACGTAGCCGTCCGGCGCGACGAGGTGCTCGCCGGCAATTTGCTGTTGGGCGGCGGTTGCGGCAATAGTGACATAAACGGCTGGGTGAATTTCGGGTTTCAGAACGGCGGCCAGGCGAGCGGTGACCTGCTGCTCGACTTCGTGAGTCGTGAGGCCGGCGATCTTGAGCGGCGCGAGGTTCATTCCCACCGGCACATCGCCGGTGACCGTGCGGAGCTGGATCACGCCGTTCGGTTGAACGCCATATTCGGCGGAGAGGTCGAACTCACCGAGCGGCACGTCGGCGGTGGTCACCAATGTGATCGCATCTAGCGGCTTCAGGCGATACGATTCGCTTGGAATCAGGCTCACCGCTTCAATTGACAAGAGGTCGGGGGGTTCGATGATGTACTCGGGCAGAACCGTCTTGTACAATTCTTTGGGAACGTCGGGGGGAACACAGGGGACGGGTCCGCCCGGGTCGCGGCCCGGGTAGGCGAAATGGCAGCCGCCGCTCAACTGGGAGATGAGCAGCAATGCCACAACCGACATCCGGCAGCGTCGTGAATACATGGAACCGCCACTTAGGGGCTGACAACTTAATCATTTCGGGCCAACGCGCAATGCGCAGGCCGGCGGCAGCGGTAGTGCTACAATTGATACAATCGGAAATGTCGCTATAATCCTTGAGGTTTAACATTTCGATCGGCCGAACAGATAGGTGCAAGGGTGGTTTGCTCGGCGGAATGCGTGGTAGCAGTGGCAGCGCCGGCCAAGCCTGCCGCAGTTGCCGCCGGCGCTTGTGTCAAGATTTGTCCGACGCCTCGAGCTGGAGGGGCGAGCGCATAAGCAGTAAGTTCGGGCCCTCCGCTATCGCCGCAATGAGGTCATTCGCATGAAACACGGACGCTTGGTCATCCTGACGATCGTGCTGGCGGTGCCGGGTCTTGTGCACCCGGGCGACTGCCGGGGCCAGCAGCGCTATCAGCCGTCGCGGCCGACAGTCAGCCCGTACCTCAACTTGTTTCGAGAGAATCGGGGAGTCATACCGAATTACCAATCTCTCGTCCGCCCTCAATTGCAACAGCAAGCGCTGAACCAGTATCAGCAGCAGGTTTTACGACAACAAGGCCACGAGTTGCAGCAACTGAAGTCGAATCAATTCGGCCTGCAGCAAAGCAATTCCGGCGTCACGCAAACCGGCAAGGGCGGCTGGTTTCAGCGGTTCGGCTCTGAGGCGAATTACCAGAACACGTCGCACTACTACGCGTCGGGCGTCCCGCGTCCAATCCGCGCTGTGAAATCGCGCTACGCAAGTAGAACGGCCGAAGCAATATGCGGTGGGACGGGCAATCCAATCCGTCGACAATCCGTCCGACGGACAGGATTATCCGTCCGACTACCGTAATCAATCCGCGGATCCATTTAGCGCACGCTTTCTCGAGGCGTGCAGCCGCGTTGAACGCGATCCGTCCACGCAGGCGCTGAGCGCAAAGCAGCGCCGCCGCAGTGACATTGGCCGTCAGGTCGGCGTCCGAAAAGCCAAACGGCACGCAATCGGCCACCGGCGACAAGATCGACTCATAGTATTCGCAGTCAGCCGTCGACGGCGGCGAGGATTGCAGCGCCTCGTCCGGCAGCCGTTCGCCGAAAAAGCGTGCCCAGGCATCGGGGTTGTTCAATTGGGCCTCGGCAAAATTGAGAACGAGGGCCACGGCCGGATTGCCCCGAACGCTGGCGTAGTCGCGGCGGTCGCCGACGCGCCGAAAGGCCATGAAGCGGCGATAAATGGCTGCATGTCGCGGGTGCACGACCACCAACAGCTCGTCGATCCCGCCCTTCATCGCCAATTGCGCCATCAACCGGCCCAGCTCACAAAACAGCTCGAAGAACCGTCCCGCATCGGATCGCCGGTCGGCCAGGCAGGAGACTTCCGCGATCCGCATTCCGGCGGCCCGGCGTTCGGCCACGACCTCGGGGAACACGTCTTCCATCGGCAGGCCAAGATTTCCGTCGCGCACGAGGCTGACGGTGCTAATCACTTCCCCGCGCAATTTGGCGAGGAACGTGTCGGTGCTCGGCTGCAACTGGTGCAAAGTCGCTCGCATGCCGCTGTCGTGTTCTTCGCAGAGGCCTGCCCGCACGTACGACCGGTACGTCAACTCGAAGGCCTCTTGCCGTTCGTGCCTGCTGGAGGCGACCTTCAATTCGATATCGGAACAAACCTGAGCGCGGACCGATTGCGGCCCATTCTTGTTTTGTGTGATCATGATTGCCAATCGATGATGAGAAATTCGAACCAGAAAAGTCAGTATTCGATCGTGCGGCCGATTTGGAAAAGCATTCGCGCCGCGGCCACGGCGCGCTGGTTCACACGGATGTGAAGCACTTTTTTTCTGCGACGACTGGCGAAGTTGGGGGCCGTTCGACGGGCCACCGTCTTTCGATTCCGGCCGCCGTACAGGGAGACGAGCCAAGCGGGTCACCGGCCGGCCGCAACTCGCGGCCTTTGGCGCGGAAACGGGCGGTCCCCGCGCAACTGGCGCCCCAACGATAAGTAACTGGGAAGAGTACTGGGCCGCATCGTGTGTTCTTACGATGCTCCGTTAAAACCCTAGTTCGATGGGGCGGCAGAGTCAAAGTCGACGGCACCGGCCCCCAGATGAGACGGCCGAAACTTGGGCGCTGGGACGATTCCTGACGCCTGTTCCGGTCATGTCGATTCTGAGGGCTGGCTGCGGCGATTCGCCTATCCCGGCACCGTCTCGGAGAGGGGATCCGTCCTCCTGCTTTTGCTCTTGGATTCGGAAAAAATGGGACGGTATCCGACGGTTCCGGCAAGATCGAGAGGCGGGCAGACTCAGCGGAAGCACTACAGCAGGGCCGCGTAATAGCGAAGCTTCAATTCGGCCGAGAGACCGTCATAGTGTGAATCGGAAGCGTCCCGCGCCGCCTGGGACCACCGCGACTGGGCCTCTAAGACCTCGGCGTTAGTGGCCATGCCCTGCTCGTAGCGAAGCCGAGTCACTC
The DNA here is from genome assembly GCA_963738665.1 of uncultured Planctomycetota bacterium. Taxonomy (GTDB): domain Bacteria; phylum Planctomycetota; class Planctomycetia; order Pirellulales; family Lacipirellulaceae; genus JABDGM01. Next base: position 255,836 of record CAVTXL010000018.1, on the reverse strand, counting down.
GCAAGTTTTCGGCGGCGTAGGCCTGTGTCTGGGCCGTTACTTCGCGCTGTTCGGCGGCGCGGGCGGCCTGGTTCCAGGCATCCAGCAGCTCTAGTGCCACCTGGGCCTTCGAATCGTCCACGACCCGACGAGCGCCGGTGGCGCGGGCCACCTCGGCAGCCGCCGCCGAGCGGCTGGCGCCGCCATCGTAGAATCTCCAATCGAGCAAGACGGCCGCGGACGCGAGCAATTGGGGTTCGCTGAAACGATTCTCTTCATAGCGTGCGCCAGCCGTGGCGCACACTTGCGGCAGCCCGGTGGCCCGGACAGAAACTGACGCGAACTGGTGCGAATCGGCAAGGGCCATCAGACGCTGCAGGTCTGGCCGACGTTGGAACGCCAGTTCGACTAATTGCTCGTAGGTTTGTTCCAGCGGCTTTAGTTCCTCCGCCTCGTCCAGTTCGACTGGCGCCGTGATGGGCCGCGCCAGCAGCCGATTGAATTGTCCCTCGGCCAAAGCTAATGTGCGTCGCTGTTGGAGCACGTCTTTTTCCGCCGCGGCGGCCGCGGCCTGTGCGGCCAACAAGTCGGTCGTTGATACACGCTCTTGCGCATGGCGCTGAGCGACAGCGGCCGCGTGGGCCGCGAGGCTTTCCGACTGGTATTGGGATACTTCCAGCGCCCGCCGCTGGCGAAGGACGGCGACGTAGGCTTCGCCGACCGCGTACAGCAGGTTCAGCCTGGTTTGATCGGTATCAAACTGAGCGGCCGCCTGCCGCGCTTCGGCCGAAAAGATTGAGTTTTGAATACGGCCGCTCGTATAGATTGGCAGTCGGACTTCGGCCCCAGCGGAGGCTGCGTTTTGTTGAGCGTACGGAAACTCGAAAGTCCCCAATCCCGCCACGGGATCGTGGACGACGAATCGCGGCTCTTCGCTTTGCATCGTGTAAGCACTGCGGAGGGAAACGGTCGGCATTCGCTCGGCCTGCGCCGTGCCGACGTCTTGCGTGGCCGCGGCCGCCTCCATTTGCGACGCGGCCAGCTGGTGGCTCTGGGCAAGTGCAGACTGCCAGGCTTGCGCAAGCGTCTCGCGCACCCGGTCGCACAACTGGCGAGGCAGACGCTCGCGCTTACAAGGATCGCGCAAATTGAGGCAAAGCGCAGCACAAGGCAGAGTCTCTGCTGGGGTTGAATTCCGTCGCTAATTGAAGTCACGCGGTCCGGGTTGTGGCAAACGTCGGCCGGCGGTCGAGCGCCGTTGCCACCGCTCGTTTGGGGCAGGCGTAGTGGACGATCCGTACCTGTCGAATAGGCATCGGTACGTGGCCGTCGATTCAATGAGGACTACCGTTGCAACCGTTCCGCATGGCCACATTGGCAGAAGTTACCCAGCCGGACGCCTTTGCCAATCGCCCCCTGAGCGCCGCACGGCGACTCGCGCCGAAGCGCCGCAGACGCTAGCAAGCGTGCGATCAACCGATTTCCGATTGTTCTTCCAATGTGCGGGTGACGCTTTGTATTGCCGCGGCTGAAATGGAAGCGTGGTTGAAACCTGAGCGACACCGTTCATAGACGCGCTGTAAGGACTTCGCCTTGCGGGTCCGAGTTTGGCCATCTCACCCGGCTTCTCAGGTTTGACAGAGCACCACTGGCTGGCGATCACGCCTTTTCGGACGAAACCTCGGCCGCTTCGCTGACTTGCGATAGCAGCATCGCATTTGCCTCCTCCAGCTCGTGATTTTGACTCACCAAATGCTGATTAAGTCGCTGTAGTTCGGCAATATATGAGGCTGTGGAATTGGCCGAAATGCGCAGCCCGACGAGTCCGCTCGCAGCCGCGAGGGCGATCGCAGTCACCCACCGCGGCCAGAAGGGCTCGGCCGTGATCGTTTGCCACAGCAGCGCGCCGCAGAGGGTCGCGGCGGCAGCCCAGGCGACGAATCGCAACATTGCGCAGTCCCATTGCCATATTGGCCCTCGCGGGCTGCCCTCCGTGGCGGTGGACAAATTCAAGCCCAGACGTCGCGCGACGGCAGGCGCCGCCACTTTGGGAGTCGAATGCAAGGCCGAATTGTGGACGAGACCGCGACGGCTTTGCCGTTCCCGCGCCTCCGTCGTGAAAAGCAAAACCCGTGACCCACACGAATAGGGCTCCTTTCTCACCGAGTGAAATTAGAGCGTGGCCATTAGAAGCCTATCACACTGCCCCCCTGACAGCGCGAGAACTTCGCCACGGCTTCTGGTGGCCCAGCCAAGAAGAGTAATCATCGGACAGCGAATACATCCGGCGCAGCAATGCTATCCGTCTGCGGCAAAAAAGTCGAGACGGATCTGTGCCGCCATGTGGCTGCCCGGCGCCAAGCCGCTTGGGAATTTAAGTTTGGTAAAGTGGGGAGCCGCTGTCGAATAGTCGGATTATTCCGCCGGTCGCATTGAAATTTGCCGCGGCGTGGCGACCATCATGGTCGCTTTATAACAGCTCTGCCGATGACGAAAGTGGTGCAGGAGGCCGGCAGGCTCCCCACGCGATGGACAGTGGGGTGGGGGGAAACTGTGGGCGGTTGCCGTTGGCAGGGAGGTCGCCGACATGTACATGGATCGCTCAATTAAAAGGATCGAACACTTATTCCCTCGACAAAATGACGGTGCCGAGAAACGGCGCCAACCGCTGGGGGTCGCTTGCCGGCTGGCGGACGATCAGACCAGCTATCGAATGGCGTTTCGGCTGCTGTACGACGCCTATCTCCGAAACGGATTGTCGCGGCCGAACCGGTTGCGGTTGCGGATTCTGCCCCACCACCTGCTGGACACGAGCACGGTGCTATTGGCGGAACAGGCCGGACGCAGTTTAGGGACGTTGTCGGTCATCGAAGACGGCACGCTGGGCGTTCCGGTCGAATTGCTTTACCCGTTGGAAGTGGCCCGCCTGCGACGCGGCGGTGGGCGCTTGGCGGAGCTAACCTGTTTGGCGGCGGCAGAATTGGCGCATCGGGGGCACCGCAGCGTACTGCGCAAACTCTTGAAAACGGCATTTGACGTCGCGGGCGATCGCCACGTCGATATATTGACGGTCTGCATTCATCCGCGGCATGCGAAGTTCTATCGCGACGGGCTCGGTTTTGCATCTCTAGGCCCGCCGCGCCGATGCCCCTGGGTCTGCGAGCAGCCAGCCGTGGCCATGTACCGTCCACTCCGCTGCCTGGCGAGCTCGGCTCGAATCTCAACTGATTCGCAGGCGGTATTGATCCGATTTCCGGCCTTCCAGTCAAACGGGAGCACCGGCAATTTCCGCGACGCGTTCCTGCCGCTGTTGCAAGAGGCGTCGCCATTCCCGTGGTTCGAACGGCGGCGGGCGAAAGCCGCCTAGGCAACGGCAACTTCGTGCTTCGGCCGATTATGACAATTGTTCCAAATATTCGCAGTCAGTCGCCGGCGAAGCGCGCGATTCTCCCATCGACCGTCGCGTGATGCAGTGTCGAGCGATGCCGTGCCCAGCTCCCCCGGGCAAAAACGTATGTTTTCGATATGTGGACGCTGGCCATCAAAACGCTGATCGCCGACCGTGGTAAACTGCTCGCCGCGCTGGTGGGTGTGATCTTCTCGGTCGTGCTTGTGAACGTGCAAGGCGGGCTGTTCTTTGGCCTGATCCGCAAGGCGAGCTTGCTCGTCGACCGCTCGGACGCGGACATTTGGGTCGGCCACAAAAAAATGAACAACGTGGACTTCCCTCAGAATGTGCCGCGCCGGCTGGTACAGAGAATCCGCTCCCTGGACGGCGTGAAACGGGCCGAACCGTACCTGGTGGGGCATAGCGTGATGACGCTGCCGGACGGCGGGTTTGAATACGTGCTAGTGGTGGGCTGCGAAGCAGCGTCGTTGCGGCGGGACGCACCTTCCACATTAGGGGCGGATCAAGAAGAAATTCTCCGCCCGGATGGGATTCTCGTCGATGTTTACGATTCGGCCAAGATCGGCAATCCGCAATTGGGCGACATCCGCGAAATCGGTCACCGCCGGGCGCGGGTGGTCGGTTTCACGGACGGCGTTCTTGGTTTTCTCGTGACGCCCTACGTGTTCACCACAATTGACCGGGCGGCCGAATACTTAGGGCGCAGCTCGAACGACGCTTCGTACTTTCTAGTGCACGTGGCGGACGGCGCCTCGCCGCAAGAAGTGTGCCGGCAAATTCGCGAGCGGCTGCCCGATCTGGAAGCTTACACACGGGACCAATACGCGGCGATCTCGATCGCCTATTGGATGCAGCGGACGGGGCTTGGAATCAGCTTTGGAGCGGCCACGGCGCTGGGCCTGGTCGTCGGTTTGATCATCGTCGGCCAGACGCTCTACGCGTCCGTCCTCGATCGGCTGACCGATTTTGGCACGCTCAAAGCGATCGGTGCGTACGAGCGGCAGGTGCAGTCGGTCATTCTGCACCAGCGCTGGGCCTCGTGGTTGTCGGCTCGGTGCTCGGGCTGTTGTGCGTGCTGGCCGTGCAAACGGCGTTCAGCACACCCCGCGCCGATCAACATTCCGTGGTTTGTTTCCCTCGGAAGCTGTCTCGTCGTAACGGTGGTCTGTCTTGTTTCGTCCCTGTTGCCGTATTTGCGAATTCGCAGCATCGACCCGGCAACTGTGCTGCAATCGTGATCCGGATCGGGCTGGAGTGTGCGGAGACCGCTTGTGAAAAGGTGCCCAGAGAAAGCGATTGCCCGAAGCGCCGACGAGGCGTCCGCGCCGACGCCGCGTCGCGAGACGACGGTCGTGCTGCGCGGCGTCAGCAAGTCATATACACGCGGCAACACGACGAATTGCGTGGTCGACGAGGCCAATCTCACGGTGCGCCGCGGCGAGTGCGTGTTCTTAATGGGGCCGTCGGGCAGCGGCAAAACCACGCTGTTGTCCATCATCGGCTGCGTGCTCACGGCCGATGAGGGCGAGGTGCGGATCTTGGGGCAGGACGTGAGCCACACCGACGCCGCTGCGGCGGTCGAGCTGCGGCGGCGCGGGATCGGCTTTGTGTTTCAGCGGTTTCACTTGATTCGCGGCCTCACGGCCCGCGAAAACGTGGCGGTGCCGCTCACGCTCGCCGGTTGGCGGCCGTCGGCCGCGGCCAGGCGAGCCGGCGAAATGCTGGCCCTGGTCGGGCTGGGCGAGTTGGCCACCGCACATCCGCAGCGACTGAGCGTGGGACAGTGTCAGCGTGTTGCCTTTGCGCGGGCGATTGCCGCCGATCCGCCGCTGATTCTCGCTGACGAGCCGACCGCATCGCTCGACGCCGAGACCGGCCACCAGGCGATCGCCCTACTGCGGAAGCTGACCGTCGACGCGGGCAAGAGCGTGGTCGTGGTCACGCACGACCAGCGCATTCTGCCGTTCGCCGACCGGACGCTGCACATGGAAAACGGCCGGCTGCTCGAGCGCCGGCCGAGCAACGTTCCAGTCCCGATCCCGGCCCCGCCAGCGGCCGACTTGGTAGCCGCGCTATGATGCCCGGCGTCGGCCAGGCCCAACAACATGAACGACAGCGAAAACGACGCTTGAATCCTGGCGGAATAGGACGCGAAAACACATGTTCAAATACATCCTGGCGATTTGCCTGATTGCCGCGATGAGCGTCACGATCGCCTGGATCGACGTTCAGTCGGGGGGCGTGAAGGCCCCGCATCAGCCGCAGGCCGAGCGCAGCACCGCGGGCGAGCGGATTTACGCCACCGGCATTGTCGAAGGCGCGACGCAAGACATTGAGCTGCGGCCCGAGCAGGCCGGTCGGGTGAGTGAGGTGCTGGTCGCGGCGGGCGACCACGTCGAGAAAGGGGGCGTTCTGTTGCGGCTCGACGGAGCCCGTCAGCAGCGCGAAGTGGCGCTGGCCGAAGCGGACCTGAACCTGGCCCGGGCCGAGGCCGAGCGAATCAAGAACGGCGCCCGGGCCGAAGAACGCGAAGAAGCCCACGCCCTGTATTGCGCGGCCCAGTCGCGGCTCAAGCAGGCTGAACAAACGTGGCAGCGGATCATGCCGCTGCGCAACGAACGAGCCATTTCGCAACAAGACGCTGACGACCAGCAGGCCGCCGTGAACACGTTGCGGGCGGAGCTGGAAGCGGCCACGGCGCGGGTGATGCAAATCGAGGCGCCCGCCCGCGAAGATGAGATGCGGGCCGCCGAGGCCCGCGTGGCCGCGGCCCAGGCGCGCCTCGAACTGGCCCGCATCAGCCTGGACAAGACCGAGCTTCGCGCTGCCAGGGCGGGCCGGGTGCTGGACGTAAACGTCGAGCCGGGTGAAATTACGGGCCCGGATGCGGGCGAGCCACTGGTCGTGCTGAGTGACACGTCGGTCGTGCGCGTCCGCGCTTACGTGGAAGAGCTCGACGCTCCGAAGGTGCAACCCGGCATGCAGGCCACGATCACCTGCGACGGCCTGCCCGACCAGCAGTTCACCGGCTACGTCACGTCGGTCAGCCCGCGGATGGTCCGGAAGTCGGTCTTCGCGGAACGCCCGGGCGAGCTATATGACACGAAGGTGCGGGAGGTGGTGCTGGAATTGCAGCCAACGGAGGAACTGTTTGTCGGGCTGCGTGTGGATATCTCGTTGCAGCCTTCGCATGAGGAAACGGGACGTGAAACGATTGACGATTCACCCACTCACGAAGGTGCGCCAGATCTGGCCGTCGATCAAGCCGAGTAAGCAATGCCGACCGTTACCCAAGTCGACAAATCGTTACTGTTGCGTCGCGTTGTTGATGCGGCCGTGCTGGCCCCGTCGGCAGAAAACGTGCAACCGTGGCGGTTTCGAAAGGATGGCGAGCGGCTCACCGTTTATTTCGATCGGCGGCTTGGCTTTGGCGGCCGTCTCTTCTGCGGTGCGAGCCCTGGGGAAATGAAAGGATTGCACCCGCAGGTTTTTATCGGGACAAATACACGGATCCGAAATAAGTAAACTCAATTGGCACTAGCCGAAGATGGTAAAGGAAGTCGAACATGTCCACCATAGATTTCCATTCATTCACCGGCGGCGTTTCCACGTTAGCGGACGTCATGTCCAGCGGGTCAAGCGTACAACCGGCGCGTCACGGCTGGAGCTATGAAGAGGCGTTCAAGCGCAACCGCGGACTAATTACGGAGGAGGAGCAAGAAAAGCTTCGCAACAGCCGCGTGGCGATCGCCGGCATGGGCGGCGTAGGGGGCGTACATCTGGTTACATTGGCGCGACTTGGCATCGGTAATTTCTCAATCGCCGACCCAGACATCTTTGAGCTTGCCAACTTCAATCGACAATTTGGCGCTACGCTTTCAAATCTCGGGCAAAACAAGGCCGAAGCGATGGCGCGCGTTGCCATCGACATAAATCCTAAACTCGACCTGCGCGTTTTTCCTGATGCGATTGAGCAAAGGAATGTCGACACGTTTTTGAGCGGAGCCAGCTTGTTCATCGACGGCTTGGATTTTTTCGCCATTGAAGCCCGGCGCATTGCTCTTTCGCTGCGCAGCCGAGCTGGGCATTTGGACAATTACCGTAGGGCCAATCGGCTTTAGCGCAGCCTGGCTGGTGTTTGACCCGAACGGAATGAGTTTTGACGAATACTTTGACATCACCGACAAAACCGAGCCGTTGGATGCGTTGATTGCGTTCGCAACTGGCTTGACTCCTTATGCCACACAACGTCATTACGTTGATTTCTCGACGGTCGATCTCGCCGAACATCGCGGCCCATCGGCGTCCTTGGCTTGTCAACTCGCAAGTGGCGTCGCAGCCAGCGAAGCGCGAAGCTTTTGCTGCGGCGCGGAAAAGTTCGGCCGGTACCGTACTACGGGCAATTTGACGGTTTCTCAAACCGGATAAAGTTGGCCGCTTAAGGAGCGGCAATCGGTCACTTAGTCAAAGGGGTAAACGAGTATGGTTAAAGCAAAATTGCGCCGATGACGGGCAACTTCGCGAACCGTTCCGTACGTTAGTGTCTGCGGCAATTTTGGCGCCATTGGGCGATAATATGCAACCTTGGCGCTTCGAAATTGACGACTCGTCGTCAACGATCATGATTTGCGTCGACGAGACGCGAGACTCGTCCCCCATGAATGCTGGGCAGAGAATGTCGCGAATCGCGTGCGGGGCGGCTTTGGAAAACATGCTTTGCACCGCCGCGTTCAATGGATGGAACGCCGACCGTATTTGCTATCTACCGGCTGGCTGTGGCGTGACATTTACAGTAAATCGAGCTTCCGTCGGCAGCGGAAACATTCCCAATCAGGTTTTTCAGCGTGCCACACACCGCGTTCGCTATGATGGGACAAAGATTCCATCCTCTGTGTTAAAACGGTTGCAATTGAAAACAGACACAGAACTTCACAGCACGACAGCTTGGGTTTCGGAGCCTGACGTCTTGAAACAGATCGCCAGTTGCGTAGCAGCGTGCGATGCGATTTTGTTCGGCGAGCCACGATTCTTCCGGGCATTTATCAATAACATTCGCTGGGACTTGCCGGACGGCGAAATCGCAACGGAAGGACTGGCTGTTGGTACCCTGGGACTCTCTGGAATTGAACGAACGATACTACCACTGCTGGGAAGGGCGCCAGGTTGGCTATTGAGAACCGTGATTTGCAAATCCGCCTTCAGTTACAAGGCTTATTCAAACTTGCGCAGCTCGTCCGGCGTGGCGGTGCTCCTCAGAGACAACGACTCAGTGGAAAGCGACTATGCGATTGGCAGACTCGTGCAGCGAGTCTGGTTGCTGCCTCACGGTCGAGGGTTTTTCCGTCCAACCGATGATGTCGCTGCCGGTCCTCCTCGGTTCGACCAAGCTCAGCAATTCAATTAGCACGTCGGTCACGCTGGCAGTTGAACGAATTCACGACAAACTCCAACATCTTATAGGTTCAAATTGTGCTTCGCAAGTCGCAGCTATCTTAAGGTTTGGCCATGCCTCGCCTGCGATACCAAGATCGGGACGACTTCCAATCCGAAAGTCACTCACAATTCGGCGTCACAACTCGCTCGCGTGCTAACGACTGATTAGCGATACTGCGTCCTACGACATCGCAATAAAAAGGGGCCGCTACCGAAGTGGCAGCGACCCCTCACAAAGTCAAACATCACATACCGTAAAATACTAGCGTTTTCGCCTTCCCCCTGCGACTGGGAGGCACGCCAGCACTAATGCCCAAACCGAAAGCGAGGCCGGTTCCGGGGCCGCACCAATCTGCTTAAACAGCGAACCTTCCGAGCGAGTTTGGAATCCAAAGGTAAACGCGCCATCAGTATCACTCAATGATGTGATCGACCCGCTTGCAGCTTGCGTGCCTGAGAGACCAAAGGTGCTGCTGAAGAGATCGGCGAATCCATAGGTAATCGAGTTCGTTTGATTGGGGCTTGTGCCCACCATCGTGCCTGCGTTCAGACCACCCAACGGCTGCTGTGGCGGCGTCGCCGAATTTGTTGTATCGACAATTCCTTGAAGAACGATATTGCCGACACTGTCCAGCGGGGCACCTGTGGAAGTTAACAACTCGAAGTAATCGCTCTGAGGGTCGAAGGTATGCAGAATGTCGGAAAGTTTTAGAATTAAGCTCAGATTGCCATCTGGTGCGGTCTGCGTATCGTTGTCGCCGCTACTCGGGCCGCCAAGCGTGCCGTTCTCAACGATACTGGAAAGCGGCGTGTCAACGAACGTTCTCAAGTCGTTGTAATTGCTGCCCGTGAAGCCGGCACCAAAATCAAACGTCACGTCAAACATGTCGACTGAAGTTACTACCCAGTCGTTACTGGTTGTTGTAGTCCTTTAAAGACCAACGTCGCCGTAACTTCATGCGCGCGGCCCGGTTCGCTGCCGTATGCCAATGGAGTCACGTATCCGCCCGAATCAACGAATTGCGTCATCCGGATAACTGTGTAGTCCGTAAATGTATCACCAGCGCGTAATCGTGCCGATTCCCCCGTGCCGCCGTCTCTAAACCCTAAAACGCTAGAGGCCGTGAATACGATTTGATTCACGCCGACGGCGTCTGACAAAGTGCCGCCGGAAGCACCGGAAAAATTGAAGTCAAATTGAATTGCCGCATTCGCAGATGACACGATGGACAACAGCATGATAAATGCCGTTGCTATACGAATAAAATTCGGTCGTTTCATGTTAATTACCATCCCTTGCTAATTGATGTCACGGTTATGGACAACGAGTACTGATGCGGGCAGCGAATGTATGCGGCAAACTGAAGTACAAGCACTTGAATCGAATTGAACAATATAAGTCCAATTCCTCTCTGAAATACTCGGAACTCAGCCGGTGCGCCTGCTGCTTGAATTTGCAAATCTCAAACAAATAGAAATCGACACACTTCAAACCAGAGCCCGCGGCGGGCGCAATAGATCCGTGCCCGGGGGAACAGGCAGGGAGAGGCCGTGGTCTTCGGCGAGGCGGCCGAGGGGAGAGGCGTCGGGGGTCGCGATGGCGTCATCTAGGACGCACACGACCGGGACCGAGCTGGGGCCGCCGGTGGAAGAAGTGGAAGAACTCGACGAGTTGCTTCCCAGTGGAGTTTGAGACTCATGCAGGCCAAGCGGGTCGACCGGCAAATCATGGCCGTCGAGCGGCAGCCGCTTGGAATTCTCACGGGCTTGTGAAGTTGACTCTGACGAACCGGCGCCGTCATCCGCTTTGTCGGCGAGCCACTTCGCCAGGTCCTCGGCGTTCATGCCAATCTGTTGCGGAGCGATGATTCCTGCGCTTGCCCTGTTTGCGCACCCCAGCGCGATTGCCACGGCGGCCATCAATACGGCCGCCGGCAACAGCTTCGCAATTCGTGCTTGAAGATTCGTGCGCATTAAACGGGGCAATTCGCAATTCGGGCGCGCGGTTGAGGCAACCCCATCGCCCGAATCAAGTGCCCAGCGCGGCGCGAGCCGCCCTGGCAAAATGTCATGTCCGCTCTGTGTTATAAGGAGGTGGGCCGGTCGTTGCAAGTGATTTATTCAAAAAACTCCAAAAAGCCGCCTGGTGGCCGCCTTTGCTGCCAATTGGGCAGGCGGGAGACGCGATTGGCAAGCGGCCAATTGAAGAATCTCGGAAAAACAAGGGGTCTGCGCTAAAACCTCTGCCCAGGGGGGGCTGGCAGGGTGAGGGAGCCGGGGTTTGGTGGCAAAGCCCTCGCCCAAACCTCTTTCGGAGGAATGAGCTGCTCTTCCAAACCCCATCTCTGGGCGGGAGAGACGGCGGTTGGCTCAAGCGCCAGCACGATAGAAAGAGATCTGCTCGGGCAATAGATAGTATGAGGCTGAAGTTGCGGGACGAAGGGAGTAAGAAGGGTGCCGAGAGGCTGCCAGCCACCCAAATTGGGGCTGGGGCGGTCGCCCGGGCGTGGCTAAATTGCGGTGCAGACGCACTTGGGGCGCGGTCGGAAGACCGGACGCCCAACTTGCGGAATTTGTGGGTGCCGTCGGGAGACGGGCCCGAACTGACGTGAGACCGCCCCAACTTGAGGCCGGCCCCTATTTTGAGACGGGTCCGAAGGTCGCCCAGCTTGGCAAAATTGCGGTGGAATCGCACCACGGGAGCCGGTTGCACCGGCGGCGACGCCTCGTAAAAATGCCGTAATACGAAAAATGTGCGAAAGAAACGCCAAATACTTGCGGCTGCGGCTGGTCTGGTTTAGACTCGGAGACTTCAAGGCCTACCGTGGGCGATAACAGAAGACTGAAGTTTGTTTACAGACGACAAATCATATCCCTCCAAACAGTGCTTCCCCGGAAGCATCATTGTCCGCAATTGTGCAATTTGCTGTAACTGACTTGGCCGCTCTGCACGCGGCGGCCAAGTACACGACAGGAATCGATTGCAAGGCGGCAGGGTTAGCCTCCCATTACGGCGAGTGAGTGCGCAGCTCCGCTCGAAGGATCCGGGCTGTCGCAGGCGCCATTGTCTGGCGTATTAGTTCACGTTCAGAAAGCTATCCAATATCAATTGACGCGATTCTGCGGTTGGTGGCGCTGGGTTGCGTCATCGTCCCGCAGCGGATGGAGATTCGATCGCGGTGAGCATCGATACGATTAGCAAACGTGACAGGGAGCATCGCGACGACGTCGCCAGCGCGACCGCGGCCACGCGCGAGCGTTTGCCGCGTAATATGCGAGGGGCGATTGGCGACCAATGCCCGGCCCAATACCCGACCGAATTGTTGTCGGCTTCTTGCCTCGCGGTGGGGCACGATCCTGGCTGCCGAAACGAATGGTGGCTCGCGCACACACGGCCGCAACAAGAGAAGGCACTCGCGGCAGCGTTGTATTCGCGCCGAGTTCCCTACTATGTGCCCTTGATCACGCGTAAATCGCTGGTGCGGGGCCGGACGCGCGTCGCGCGGATTCCGTTGTTTCCCGGATATGTATTTGTGCGCGGCAGTCGAGATGACCGCCTGCAAGTGCTGCAAACGAAGCGCGTCTTGACGGTGCGTGAAGTGGCGGACGGGGAGCAGTTGCGGTTTGATTTGGCCGGCTTCGCCAAATTGATTGCCTTGGATGCGCCGCTAGTACGCGAATCGCGGCTGGAGGCGGGCGAACGCGTACGGGTGAAGGCAGGCCCCTTTCGCGACAACGAAGGCGTGGTCCTACGGCGAAACGGAAAGACACGGCTCTTGGTGGCCATTAACTATTTGCAGCAGGGCGCATCGCTGGAGATTGATGATTGCCTATTGGAGCCGCTGTAAAGCGCTGCCGCCGCGAGCGGGCGAGTCGAAGAAGAATAATCGGTGATTTGACGCAGGCGAATTTTCCGAAGGAGAGACAAACTAGGACGCGACGAAAGCAAGTTTGCTACGGACTAGTGAGAACGAGCCGGTCACGCGCGGCGGACAAGCTGCCCGTTGATTTTTTGGCGGGGACGGCGCGAGTGGCAAGGCGGTTCCAAGCCGTTCGAGCGCAGGCGGTCCGCTGCAGCCGGCCAGGCGAGTGAGGCTCACCAAGCGAGGGCGCCCGAGGGGCGGAGCCGACTGGCAGCAGTTGCCGGCCCGACCGGACAACGGGGCAAGGGGTGGCCGAACGATTCGGCGCCATGAAGAAGTTCAACGATGGACTGGGTACTTCAAAATCAGACCTGTGGAAGCCATTCTGCGATGCGCAAGTTGCGCACTCGATGGGGACGGAGTCCGCGCGGGCCACTGCGACAAAATGCCGCCGGCTTCCCAGCAGGACAGGGGCGAATGCATTATTCGCACAACAGCGTTCTCGGCGGCTAGCCATCCATTCCCAAGTACAAGCCTGGCGGTGGGCCAATTCGGCAGCAGCCTGGCGGCGCACTGCGCAAACTCTGGAATCTTGAACAGCCAGACGTACCTCTCGATATGAGCCGAAAGAAAAAGCTGAACGAAGCGGAGCAAGCGCCGACGGCCAAGGCGCCAGGCAGTTCCGCCGCGCCCGCCGTTGCGACTGCCGCCGACAATCACCTCAGCCGGCGCAGCGGATCGGCGCAGTCGCCATCCTGGCCGTGGCCGGGATTTGGTCGTATTGGCCGACTCTCTTGGGCATCGTCCATCAATGGGCAAGTCAACCCGACTACTCGCACGGGTTTCTTGTGATCCCTTTGGCGGTGTACTTCTTATGGCATCGCCGTGATCGCTTTCCGCGCCTGAGCCCGGGATTCAGCGCATGGGCGCCGGGGTGCTGCTGGCGGCTGGGGCGGTTCGGATCGTGGCGGGGAAATACTTCCTGAGCCCGCTCGACGGCTGGACGATACCGCTGTGGGTCGCCGGAATCGTGTGGCTGGCGTTCGGCTGGCCATGCCTGCGCTGGAGTCTGCCGGCAATCGTGTTTTTATGGTTCATGGCGCCGATCCCCTATGCGGGCGAAACACTCCTCAGCCTGCCGCTGCAAAAGGTGGCGACCAAACTCAGCACAATGAGCCTGGTAATGCTCGGGCAGCCAGCGATCTCGGAGGGCAACGTCATTTGGCTGGGCGAACATCAGCTCAACGTGGAAGAGGCCTGCTCCGGGATGCGAATTTTCGTCGGCATTTTTGCGCTGTCGTTCGCCTTTGCATTGTTTTCGCGGTGGGAATGGTGGCAGAAGGCGCTGGTGATTGCCGCGACGCTGCCGATTGCCATCATCGCCAATGTCTCGCGCTTGATAATTACCGCGCTGCTGTACCAATATACGTCCGGCGAAGCCGCACATCGTTTCAGCCACGACTTCTCGGGGCTGGTCATGATCCCGTTCGCCGCGGCATTGTTCTGGGGGTTATTGGTTTATCTGGACCGTCTGCTGCCCGAAGCGCAGCAGCTTTCGGTAGTGGAATTGGGCAGTTCCTCGCGCTAGTCGTCTGACGTCAACTTTGATCGAAGGTAACCCACGCATGTCACACGAATCGGCCAAACCGTCTAATTTGCCTGCTGTGCGGCGGCCGCCAAGCAGCGCGGCCGTAGCCTTTTCGCGCAGCGCGCCTGCGCAAGGGGGCGAACTGGCAAACGTGTTGTCACTGCCGTTCTTTTTGTGGGTCTTCAAGCAGTGGTGGAAGATCGGCATACCCGCCGGACTGGTCATGGCGGCCGCCGCTGGGGCGGCGGTGATTTACACGTTCGAGCCGAAATATGAGGCCAGCCGGGTGATCGTGATCGAAGACTCACGGCCTCAGCTCGCGTTTTCCAGCGGCGTCGGGGACCAAGGGCAAAGCTTTGTGCAAACGCAGTTGCAACTGCTGCAGGGCCGGGACGTCTTCGAGAGGGTCCTTAAGGTAAGCAAGATTGCCAAAGCGCCGCAAGTCGCCGGCCAGTTGGATCCGTCGAATTACTTGAAGAATTTCGTCAAGGTGCGCCGGCTGGGCGGTTCCGATATGTACAGCGTCTCGTGCATCAGTAATTCGCCTCAATTTGCAGCCGACGTTGCGAACGAGGTGGTCGAGCAATATTACCAAATGCAAAAGGAGGACGAGGGGGCGCGTTTGGTGGATTTCAAGCGGGCTTTGGAGGCCGAAGTTCAAATTCGTGAAGAGCAGGTCCGCGCAAGCGCAAGGAGCTCGTAGATCTGGCGAAGGAAGTAACGAAAACTGATCCGTTCACCCAGCGGAGCACGGACGTCGAAGGCACCGCGTCGCCCATTGGCAGCCTGTATCAAGAACTCGTGTCGATTGCAATCGATCGCAAGCTGGCGGAGACAAGATTGGCGGCACTGGACGAGCAGGAACGAAGTGGGGAAGACCCCTTGGCATCGCCCGAGCTGATCGATTTGCAGGTGGCGCGGCTGGACTCGGTGAAGAAGACCGAAGGGGAAATCGACGAGGTGCAAAAGGCGTTGTCGGACCGGCGTGAATATCTGGCACAAGTATCGATAGTCCAGCCGGAATCCGATGGAAGATATCAAGAATTGAACTCGGTTTTAACGCGACTGCAATCGCAGTTGGAAAGGGACCAGACGGCTGGACGCAAACAGATCTTGGCAGTACGTCAGAAAGAGCTCGCGGTGAGGCGACAAGAGGAGAGGTCCAAGATCGCCGCGAGCCTACAGGACCTGAAGGTCCGAGGGCAACAAATTAAGGAGCAGTACGACGAACGCGTCACCGACTTGCAGGCGAGCGGGGGGCAAAGCATTCAATTGGAGTTCGTCCGGGCAGAATTGGAGCGGTTTAACAAGATCTTCGAGTTGATCGCGACGAAAAGCATCGCCTTGCAAACGGAAAGTCGGGCGCCGGAACGAATCACGAAAAAGCCGGCCGTGGCGCCTCCGGTATTGCCGATTGAGCAGATCCCATATAAGCACCTGCTGTTGTTTTGCTCCGTGGGATTGGTGGCGCCCTTCGGCCTGGCGGTGGCGGAGGCGCTGGTCCGCCGGATCAACGACGTGGTGCAACTGGCCCACGAGTCGCGGCTGCACGTGTTGGGCGAAATCTCAGCGCTGCCGGTGCGTTACTTGGCGGCGACTTCGCGCAAGCTGATGCCGGGACTGCGGCGGGCATCTTACGTTTTTGCGGAGTCGATCAACAGCCTGCGCACGAATCTGGCGATGTCTTCGCAATTGGGTAAGCGGCAGGTGCTGGCGGTCACCAGCGCCACTTCGGGCGAGGGCAAATCGAGTGTCGCGACGTCGCTGGCGATGAGCATCGCGGAAACGACCGGGGCGAAAACGCTGATCATCGACGGCGACATGCGCTCGCCCGACGTGGCCACGATGCTGAAGACTCCCAGCCGGCCCGGACTATACGATTTACTGTCTGGCAAATGCACAGTCGACGAAGCGATTCACCGCGTGGGCGAGGGGCCGCTGTTCGTGCTGCCGGCGGGTGCACCAATGCGCAATCCCCACTTGGTGCTAAAGCTGGCGGAAATGAAGCAGATTCTGAACCAGTTGCGGGGCCAGTTTTCATCGATCATCATCGACACGCCGCCGATACTCGGCGCCAGTGAATCGCTGATATTGGCAAAGGCTGCGGACATGACAATTTTCTGCTCGTTATGCGACGTCAGCCGGGCGAAGCAGGTGCGTTTGGCCGTGGAGCGGCTCGAGCACACCGGCGCCAATGTGGCGGGCGCCGTGCTGAGCGGCACCTCGGTGGCCCGGTATGCCTCGGTATACGGTTATTATGCAAACCCCGGTGAACGGGAGGGCTGATCATGGGCAGTCTCCCCACGGACACGCCAACGCAAGCGAAGTAAACGACAGTGAGTCAAACCATTCATAAAAAGCCGAAGGAAGCACCGTACTCCGTGGCGACGGGGGTTGCCCAGCGTTCAAGTGCCGTCCCGCCGAGCGCAGCAACTCGCAAGCACAAACGCGAGCTGAACCTGCCGCTCTTCTTCGGAACATGCGCGACGCTGGCAGTCCTCGCGGCGGTGGCCTATTTCTGGTACAAGAACCGCGAGGAACGGCTGGCAGATGCGTTTCTGGAGCCGCCGAGACGCTCGCGCAACAAAAGGATTGGCGCGGCGCCGCGGGCTATCTGCAGCGTTATCTTCAATTGAATCCGGCCAATGTGGATGCTCGGATCAAGCTGGCCGACGCGATCAGCACGTTTGCGCCGGAGCAGCACGAACGGCTGGTGACGCTGCGCCGCGAATTGGTCGGCCTGGCCCAGGACCGGCCGGATTTGCACCTCAAGCTCGCGCAAGAACTATTGGCGACGAATCAATTCGCCGAAGCCGGAAACGAAGCCGAACGAGCGGTCGACCCGAAGAATATGGAGCAGACCCATTCGGCGCAAAGGATTGTCGCCGCGGCATATTTCGCTCAAGTTCAGGTGAATCCGAATGACAAAACGCTAATTCGGACCGCCGCCAAGAAATTGGCGGGGCTGGTTGCGGACAACCCGGGCGATGCCACGATTGCCGATTGCACGGCTGAATTCTATCGACGCTTTCCCAAAGACGCCGGCCTCGAAAACGCGACAGCCAAAGCGGATGAAATCATCACCGCGATGGTGGCCGCAAATCCGCAGGATCCCCAAGCGCTGCTGACTAGCTTTGATTACCGCAAGAGACACGACCTTAAAAACGCGCGCGACGACCTGGATGCGCTGCTGCGGCAAGATCCCGACAACGTCGAAGCCTTGCTCCGCGCGGCAAGGGAAGATAGGACCGCCAAGACGAGTGACGGTTGGCAGTCGGCGGTGGCGCACCTCAAACACGCGATTGCCGTCGCGCCCAAGGATTCGCGGGGCTACACACTTCTCGGCGATACCTACATCAAGAGTGGAAAACGCGACGACGCGCTCGAAGTGCTGAGCCAAGGGCGATCGCAAATCGGATCGATGGATTTCGATTTGAACCAAATGATGGTTGTGCTGCTGGTGGCCGCGAATCGGGTGGACGAAGGGCAGACAATCGTAAAGGAAATGCGAGCGGAATACATTCGGACGCTGCCTCGGCTGTCGAGCATTCGGCGGCAGCAAGAAGACAATTTGATTCGATTGCTGAACGCCCGGTGTCGCATCGCCAGCGGCGAGCTGCGGCAAGCCGTTCCGGACCTGGAAGCGATCTTGCTCGGCAGCGAGAAGAGTGGTGGAGACGCAACAATGCGCAGTGCGCGGCTCGATGCACTTATCCTGCTGGCGGAGACCTACACGGCGTTGAATCAACTCGATCTGGCTGCTCACTATTGGGACGGCGTGGCGAGCGAACAGCCGACCAACGCCGAGGCGCCGCTGAAAGCCGCCGCATGCTACTTGAAATTGGGCCGCAGCGGCGAGGCCATCGAACGGCTCGACGGCCTGGTATCTTCCGATTCCGCGCCGCCGGAGGCCCGGATCGTGCTGGTTCAAGCGCATCTTCAGCAGCAAATGGGTCTGCCCGCCGACAAGCGAGACTGGACTGCCTTCCTGAGCCAATTGAAAGCGGCCCACGAAAAATTCCCCGGCCGTTGGGAATGGGACATTGCCGGGGCCGCGTACCTCGTGTCGCTGCCGGACGGCAAAGCGAAGCAGCAGGCCTTCGAGCGGCTGCGGGCCCTCGAGTCAACGTCGCCGGAAAAAGCGGAACCGTGGTCAAAACTGGCCTTTTTGTACAATGCGTGTGGTTCGCAAGAAGACGTGCAGCGAGCGCTTCACGAATTTGACCAACGCGAGCCGAATGCCGTCCGGCGCACGTTGGTGCGAGCCGGGTTGCTACGGTTGCGGGGCCAGACGAAGGCGGCCATAGAACTGCTGGAGAAGGCCGGCGGATCGGCCGGGCCGGGTGACGGGTCGCTACTGGAGGTGGCCCGCCTTCAGCTACTCGTGGCGACCAACGACCTGGAGGGCGCTCGACCAGGCAGCGGCAGGATTGGTCGCTGCCTCAGGTGGCGCGTCGCAATACTTGGAACTCGCCTTTGACATCGACTTACAGGCGCAAAGACTTCGAAGCGGCTCGGGGATGGTTGAGCAAACTCAAACCGAGGGAGGATGCGGACAGCTTTGGTTTCGATTTTGCGTCCGCCCGCTTGAGGCTTGCAGAACTCGCATCTCGGCCGGCAGGCGAGGGCGACGTCCCGTTGGCAAAACGCGTCGATCAGCCCACGGCGAGCGGCGCTTCACGAGACGGGGAAGATCGGGCCGCTTTGCTCGCCACGGTCACAGCGCCTGCGCAAAAGCGCCCGGAATGGTACCCGGTGGTTACCTTGGCCGGCCAGGTCGCTGATTTGAACGGCGATCGCAAGGCGGCGGTCGAAGCGTATGAGCTGGCGGCCAAACTGGGTGAGCAGCGCACCCAGGTGCTGAAGCGGCTGGTGAATTTACTTTATGGCGAACATCGATACGACGACGCTAGCAACTACCTGTCGCAGCTTGCGAACTCAGATCCGGTCGAAATCGGCATGGACAATGTGGCCATTGGCCTGGCGGTGCAGCAAGGCAATTTGCAGGGGGCGATCGAAATTGCGCGAGCGCCGCTGCGGACGATCCACAAGACGTTTTCCGCCAATTGCGATTGGCGGTGTTGTTATACCAACACAACGACCGCCAGGCGGCTCAAGACGTGTTGCGCGGAGCGACTGAACAGTTTCCACACGAGGAGCGAGCCTGGTACGCCTACTTTTCCTTCCTGGCGTCGACCAATCAGCTTGACGACGCCCGGCGCGTTTTGGAACAACTGACGTCGCAAGTCGAGGTGGACGAACCGACGAAGCACTTCGTCCGCGCCCAGGGGCTCGAACGATTGGGCGACGTGCAAGCGGCACTTGACGAGTATCGGAAGGCAGTCGAGCTCGATCCGACCAATGTGAGGCGCGGACGAGGCTGGGAAAGCTGTGCCTGACCGTAGACCCCGTCGCGGCGCGGCAACAATTCGTCGAAATTGAGAAGCTGGATCCCAAAAACGACGAGGCCCGTCGTTACCTGGCGGCGCTGTACGCGGCGGAAGGAGAATGGAGCCGAGCGGATGATCTGCTAAAAACCAGCACCAGCGGGGACGATTGGCTGTGGGCCATGCTGCAGACGCAGCGCGGGACGGACAGGGAAAAGCGCCTGGCGAATTGCCAGAAAGCGATTGATGCGCTGAACAAGCGATTGGGCGCCGGTGATCCGAAAGAGGCGGATATCAATCGATTGCTGTTGGCAGGGATATACGAGCAAATGGCCTTGCTCAGCGATGATCCCCGGCAGTTGCGGACAGCTCTACAAGAATCGCGAAAGCTCATGTCCCAGGTGGTCGATCGCGCCAATACACCTGTTGGATACATCGCGCAGTATTCCGAGTTTCTGTTGCGGCAGGCCAAGCGGCTGGCGGGCCGCAACGACTCCCGGGAGCTGGTCGAGCTTTCAGCGTCGCTCTTAAGCGAAGCGGATCAGCGGATTGCAAAACTGCAGGTCGCGCTCCGTGAGTCTCCGGATCGCGACCAGAAGATACTACCGGCGCAAATGCGGGCGCGGTGGTTGACGCTACAAGGCAAGGACACCGAGGCAAAGCAATTGCTGGACGAGTTTGGCGACCAACAACTCGCGGCGCTGGGCGACGACGAGAAGAAAGACAATCGCCTGCTAGCCAAGTTGTACGCGCAGGTGGGAAACGCCCACTTTGCGGCAGGGCAAGTCGCCGACGGCCCACGCGCGAACGGGCACTACGCCGACGCCGAAAGGTGGTATCGGAAGCTGGCAGCGGCCGTGCCGGACAGCGACAGTTACGCGCTGCTGGTCAATGATCTGCACCAACAGGGCCGTACGGACGAGGCCCTGAATCTGGCCCTTCAAGCATACGACCGGGCGAAGTCGGCGTCCCGCGCCACGGTGCTCTCGCAATTGTTGTCATCAGGAAAAGTCACGAACGCAGACTTGCGTCAGCGGGCGATGAACGCAGTGGCGGACGCCTACCAGAATCATGCGGACAATCGAGCTTTGCTCATGGCGGTCGCGGTGCAAGCCGTCACGTTGGGAAACAACGCTGAAGCGGTGCGTCTATTCAAGCAAGTGCTCGACGTCGATGCCAAGAACCTGATACGCGCTGAACAACCTGGCGACGCTGCTTGCGGAAAGCTCCGACCGCAGACAGTTGGAGGAAGCGCAAAGCTATATCGACCGGGCAATTGCCGTCGCCGGTCGCACGCCGGCGCTGTTGGACACACTGGGCACGATCCTCATTTATAGGGAAAAATACGACCAGGCGGTCGAGGTGCTCACCGAAGCAGTGGCCGGCCCGGAGAGCGATCCCCGGTATTACTTCCACCTGGCGGTGGCTCTCCAGCGCGACGGCTCAAATGGCTCAGCGAATTTGGACCGGGCGCGGGCCAGTTTCGCGCAGGCCCGCAAGCTGGGCCTCGAGAAAACGATTTTGACGGACGGCGACCGCCGCCTTAAAGAATCCGTCGAGCACGATCTGCTCAGTCCACAACCCTGATGACGACCCAGCGCATGGATTCGAAACCAAGGTATTTGCCGCAAGTCGTTCCCAATGTTTTGTTGGTGGTCGCTCTGGCAATCACGCTCGTCACGGGCGCCGTTTACGGAAGGTACACGCAGCGGTGGGGACCCGTTCCCGATTTGGTGGCCAAGGGAATCAGCCTTCGGACCATGCCGAAAGAAATCGGCGATTGGCTGCTGGTGAATGAAGGCACACTGGGCGCGATCGTCCAGGAAACGCTGGCGTGCACCGGCTACGTCAACCGCACGTACGTCAACCGCCAGACCGGGCAAGAGATCGGGATGGCCGTGTACGTGGGCCCGGCCGGTCCGATTTCGGTCCACACGCCCGAGATCTGTTATTCGAGCACGGCCTATGAGATTCGTGGGTCCCGCCGGAGCAAGACGGTGAGTGGTCCTAACGATGAGGAGAACACCTTTTGGCAACTGACCTTTCGCTCAACCGGCGCGGAGCCGCAGTCGCAGCGCGTTTACTACGGATGGAGCTTGGGAGACCGGTGGAATGCGTCGGAATCACCCCGTTTTGAATACGGCGGGCAACCGGCGCTATACAAACTACAAATCGCCACGCGAATTCCGCAAGCTGACGAGCAGAAACCGGACGACGCCTGCAAGGACTTTCTGCTGGCGCTCGTTCGCTCGGGATGGAAACTCCACGGATCAACGGTGAATTGAAGCAGATCGGGCGGCAGGCAATCGGCGACTGTGAGACCGGGCGAAGGCGTCAACTTCGATGAGGGAGTGGAAGCGGTGAATTATCCAGTGAACGGCACTCAACAAGGATTAACTTTGATGAACGGAAGCTCGCAAGTACCGGCGTATTTCGCCCGTAAGTCAATAGCCACGCGCTTGGTCGGGGGGGCCCTTCTGGTGATCGCCAGCCCGGTGATTCTGTTGCTGGTGTTGCTTGTCCGCTGCACGTCGCGGGGGCCTGCCTTGTATCGCCAAACCAGGACGGGGCGCAACGGGCGGGAATTCGTGATGTACAAGATTCGGACAATGTACGTTGACGCCGAATCGGTTGGGGGGCCCCGGTGGGCCGTGCCCGGCGATTCGCGGATTACGCCCGTGGGCCGGATTCTGCGTCTACTGCATTTGGATGAGTTGCCGCAGTTGATCAACGTCATGCATGGGGAAATGGACCTGGTCGGCCCTCGTCCGGAACGGCCCCAATTCGTGGCCTGGCTATCGTCGGAAATTCCGAATTATTCGTTGCGCTGCCGAGTATTGCCGGGCGTCACGGGCCTGGCGCAGATCAACCTGCCGCCCGACGAGACGCTCGATTGCGTACGCAGGAAGCTGGAGCTCGATTGCCAGTACATCGATTCGGCGGGACTTGGCCTGGACGTGCGAATCCTGCTCTGTACTTTGCTGCGGATGCTCGGCATTCGCCACGGCAGGGCGGTGCGCTGGCTCGGATTGACGTACGACGTCGAGGGAACGAGCCCGATGGCGGAACCCGCGGCGAACGGTGCGCCGCTGCGGCGCGACCTGGCCGCCTATCGGCCGAAGAACATCTCGCTTGACAGCGCCGACGCTGTATTGGCCGTAGCCGGGGCAGGTGGGCGGGACGATCATTGGTCGGCAGCCCCCTCGGGCGAAACGGAACGCCGGACGAAATCGGCGCGGCCGCCGAGATAAGCTTCGGCGCTCGTTCACCTGGCTTTTTGTCTTCTTCTGTTGCACCGAACTGTCAAGCCCCGCGCCGTCGAATCGTGCCTGGTTCCCTTGGCGCCTCGCATTCACTAGCTGACATAAATCGATGGGTTCCTGTCTTGTTACCGGCGCCGCCGGCTTTATCGGCTATCACCTGTGCGAAGCGCTGTTGGCACAGGGACACTATGTGCTGGGCGTCGACAATCTCAACGACTATTACGACATGCAGCTCAAGCGCGACCGCCTCAGCCGGCTGCGCCGTCATGCGCAGTTCTTGTTTCTGCGAATGGACTTGAGCGATCGACCGGCGGTGGGCAAGCTTTTCGACGATGCGCGTTTTGACGTCATATATCACCTGGCAGCTCAGGCGGGCGTGCGGCATTCATTGGAAAACCCGTACGCCTATGTCGACAGCAACCTGGTGGCGTTCGTCAACATTCTGGAAAACATGCGTCACAGACCGCCCGATCACTTCATCTACGCCAGCAGCAGCTCGGTTTACGGCGCGAACAAGAAGGTGCCGTTTGCTGTCGACGATCCGGTGGAGCAGCCGATGAGCTTGTACGCGGCCACGAAGCGCTCGAACGAGCTGTTCGCCTACGCCTACAGCCATCTGTACCACATGCGAATCACGGGCTTGCGGTTCTTCACCGTGTATGGCCCCTGGGGACGACCCGATATGGCCGTCTACAAGTTTACGCGAACGATGCTTGCTGGCGAGCCGATCGACGTTTTCAATCACGGCGAGATGCGCCGAGATTTCACCTACATCGACGACGTGGTCGCCGGCATTCTGAAAGCGGCCCGCCGCAACGGCAACACGAACGGCAACGACTCGGGGCCCAACTGCCGGCTGTACAATATTGGCAGCAATCGACCGATCGACCTGCGGGAGTTGATCGCGACGCTGGAACAATGCCTAGGGGTAAAGGCCCTGCTGCGCTATCACGCGATGCAGCCGGGCGAAGTGCCGGAAACGAACGCCGACATCGATTCGAGCAAGCGCGATTTCAACTTCAAACCGAGCACGCCGTTGCAACGTGGAGTTGAGAAATTCGTCGAATGGTACAAAGAATACCATCGCGGCGGCGCAAGCGCAGCGACGCCGCCGGCACTGGTCGACTCGGGCGACGCGGTTTAACGTTGCGTCCGAGTTCGGCAGAGACAACTTAGTTTTGGTCGATCGTGCGGGACGCAGATCCGCTCGCTAGTTGGACCGCAAACACACGCTCCATCGTAGCGAACTGGAACTGATCGAGCAGTTGCCGTAATCGCTCTTCGGTATGCCTCAGGTTGAGATAGTGACGAAGCTTGGATTTCAGCGGTGCCGCCTCAATCCGCGGCTGGTCGGGGTCGAATTCCCAAGGATGCAGGTAGACTACGGCCGGCTGCCCCTCGCCGTTGATTTGGCGGATGGCCCAGGACGTCACGGCCAGCGGCGCCAGGCGGAAGTAACCACCGCCGGCCACTTGCCAATTGCATCCGAAACCGCGAATCGTACTCACCGGAATCTCGAGGAGGCCGGCAGCCAGGCGGCTGACATATCGGGAAGCGCTCGGGATCCCGTAACGATCGTGAAGCGACACGGGCGAAATGCTCGAGTCGTAGGAGAGGCCAAGCTCAGCCAAAATGTCGAAAGCCCAAAAGGTCTTCTCATCGATCGAAAACGACGGGGCTCGATAACCCCGCACTTCGGCATTCGGGCATGCCCGTCGGATGGACTCGAGCGAGCGCTCAACGTCGGTGCGAAAGTCCGCCGGGGTGAGATCGCAAACTCGCGCGTGGGCAAAGCCGTGCGTCGCCAGTTCATGCCCGTCAGCCGCGATCGCCCGCACGAGTTCCGGCTGCCGCTCCGCCACCCAGCCCAAAATAAAAAACGTGGCTTGTGTGTTCGCTCCACGCAGCAGCCGCAGAATCGCTTGCGTGCCTTCCGCGACGCGCGACGGCAACTCTGCCCACTGGTCGCGAGGAATCACGCCTTCAAACGCGTGGACTTGAAAGTATTCTTCGACGTCGAATGTCAACGCATTAAGCATATTGGGCTTCCCCAGTCCAGGCCGCAAGCGGCGCGGCAAGTATTATTTTCGTCCGAAACGCCCGCCAATCAAGTGGCAGCGATTCACGCGGCTGCGAGATCAACGGCGCGATGAAGCTCCTGCTCCTCACTCACCGCCTTCCCTACCCGCCGAACCGCGGCGACCGAATTCGCAGCTATCAACTGCTGAAATTTCTCGCGCAGCGGGCGGAAGTGCATCTGGGGTGCGTCGCCGACGAGCGACCTTCCGCCGACACATTAGCAAGGCTGAGATCTCTTTGTCACGATGTGGCGCTCGGCGAAACGACGCGGCTCGGCCGGGCGTCCCGGGCTGCCTGGTCGCTCGCGCTGGGCCAAAGTGCGACCTCCGGGCACTTCTACAGCCCGGAGCTAGCGCGGCACGCCTCGCGAATGGACACGGCGCCACGCATTCGACGCCGTTGTCTGTTACTGTTCCAGCACTTACCAATATGCTCGCGAGGCAGCGGCCGACGGGGTGCCGGTGTTCGTCGACCTGGTCGACGTCGACAGCCAGAAATGGCGGGAGTATGCCGACCGTGCCGCCGGTCCGGCCAAGTGCCTGTACCGCCTCGAGGCGAGTCGCGTAGCCAGCTTGGAGCAGGAAATCTCGCGCCTTGCGCGGGCATGGCAGTGATCAGTGACGCCGAAGCCAGGCTGCTGGGCCGGCACTGCACCACCGCCAACTTGTATAAGATTCCCAACGGCACCGATTTGGAATACTTCCAGCCAATGGACGATGAAGTCGGCACTGACGGTCGAGCCAAGTCGGCTATTCGGCCACAGATGTGTGTCTTTGTCGTGCGCTTGATTATGGGGCCAACGTCGACGGCGTGGTCTGGTTCTGTGAAAAGGTTTGGCCCGCCGTTGTGGCCCGGTTTCCGATGGCGCGATTCGTGCTGGTCGGCCGCAATCCAGTTTCGCGGGTTCGCGGCCTGGCAACGCGGCCGGGAGTCGAACTCGTCGGCGAGGTGCCCGACGTGCGGCCCTATTTGCGGGCAGCGGAGGTGGTGCTTGTTCCGTTGCGGATCGCCAGGGGCATTCAGAACAAGGTGCTGGAAGCGCTTGCCTCCGGCAAAGCGGTCGTTGCTTCGCCGCAGGCGATCGACGGGCTGGACATTATGCCTGGTGAGCATCTGTACGATGCTGCGACTCCGCAGGAGTGGCTGGCAAATATTGAAACACTTTTCAGCAACCCGCGCGAGCGGAGCCGCCTGGGCACAGCGGGCCGGGAATTTGTTTGCCGGCGACACTGTTGGGAAAGCTGTTTGCAGCCTTGGGAAGCTTTGTTGGGCTTGCCCCGGCCAAAACGTACGCCGGCGCTATCGGCGGCATCGCAGTAATCACCCACTAATCGCGCGAACAAGATCATGACGGCAATCCTGGGAATCTCCGCTTTTTACCACGATAGCGCCGCGGCGCTGGTGGTCGACGGCAACATCGTCGCGGCCGCCCAAGAAGAACGCTTCTCGCGCAAGAAATACGACCACGAGTTTCCCATCCAGTCGATCGAGTTCTGCTTGCGGCAGGCCGGGCTCGACGCCGAGCAAATCGACTACGTCGGCTTCTATGACAAGCCGTTCTTGAAATTCGAGCGGCTGCTCGAAACGTATCTGGCCTACGCACCGAAAGGCTTTCGGTCTTTCTTGACGGCGATGCCGCTCTGGCTGCGTCAGAAGTTGCATCTGCCGCGGGAGATGAGCAATGGCCTGTCGGGCCGTTACCGCAAGCGTTACATCTTTACCGAACACCATGAATCGCACGCGGCGAGCGCATTTTTCCCGTCGCCGTTTGAAGAAGCGGCAATCCTCACGCTCGACGGCGTCGGCGAATGGGCCACGGCCAGCCTCGGCTACGGCCGCGGGAACAAGATTTACCTGCAGCAGGAAATGCACTTTCCCCATTCGCTCGGCCTGTTGTACTCGGCGTTTACGTACTACACGGGCTTCACCGTGAACTCTGGCGAATACAAATTGATGGGGCTGGCACCCTACGGCGAGCCGAAGTACGTCGAACTTATTCTGGAGAAGTTGATCGACCTGAAGGAAGACGGCTCGTTCCGGATGGACATGTCGTACTTCAACTATTGCGAAGGCCTGACGATGACGGGCCGCAAGTTCGACCAACTTTTCGGCGGTCCGCCGCGCAGGCCGGATTCGCTGCTCACGAAACGCGACATGGACATCGCCGCTTCGATTCAAAAGGTCACGGAAGAGATCATGCTGCGCTCGGCGCGACACGCGCATCAAATGACGGGCTTGAAAAGCCTGGTTATGGCCGGCGGCGTCGCGCTCAACTGCGTCGGCAACGGCCGATTGCTGCGCGAGGGGCCGTTCGAAAACATCTGGGTGCAGCCGGCGGCGGGAGATGCGGGCGGCGCGCTGGGCGTGGCACTGTTCATTTGGCACCAACTTTTGGACCGGCCGCGCACACCGCAGCCGAGAGACTCGCAGCGCGGGTCCTTGCTCGGCCCGACGTATTCAGACGCTGAAGTCAAACGCTTTCTCGATTCGGTCGGTGCTCGCTACGGGCATCTCAGGACCGACGAGGCGCTGTGCGATCACATCGCCGATCGCATCGCCGACGGCAACGTGGTCGGCTGGTTCCAGGGCGCCATGGAATTCGGCCCGCGGGCGCTCGGCTCGCGCAGTTTGCTCGGCGACCCGCGCAATCCCGACATGCAAACGGTGATGAACGTCAAGGTGAAGTTCCGCGAGGGCTTCCGGCCCTTTGCGCCGGCGGTGCTGGCCGAGAAAGCACACGAATACTTTGAGGTGCGTCCGAATGAAGACAGCCCCTACATGCTGCTGGTCGCACCGGTTCGCCAGGATAAGCGGCGGGAACTGACCGAGGAAGAACAAAAGCGCGAAGGCATCGACAAACTGAAGACGCTGCGCTCGGTTGTGCCGGCGATCACCCATGTCGATTACTCGGCCCGCGTGCAAACGGTCGATGCCGAGCGGCACGGCCTGTACCACGGCGTGATCGACGCGTTCTACCGCAAGACCGGGTGCCCCGTCTTGGTCAACACCAGCTTCAACCTGGGCTGGGACCCAATTGTCTGCTCGCCGCAAGAGGCCTACCACACGTTCATGGCGTCGGACATCGACGTGCTCTGCCTGGGTCATTATGTTCTCACCAAGAAGGAACAGCGCTGCTACGTGCCGGCCGACGTCGCCCCGCGCGTCGACGCGCAGTTGGCCGACATTTGGTGCAGCCCGAACGCGCAGGGCGATCTGCGCGTGGAGGGGGGTCGCCTGGTTTGCGCAAGACGGGCCAGACTTTTCCAATCACCGACAATATCCCGCAGTTGTTCTGGCCGCATGAAAAAATGTCGGCGTCGACTGACGTGACGGAAATCGTGAAATCGTTCTACGAGGAAACACCGTTTCCGAACTACGACGACCACGACTCGGTCCGTTCACTCATCGAAAAATCGCGTCGCGGCCAGTATGCCCGCGTGCTCGACGAATCGATTCCCTACAACACCGACATCCTGGAAATCGGCTGCGGCACCGGGCAGTTGACCAACTTCCTCGGCATTTCGTGCCGCCGCGTGATCGGCGCCGACATGTGCTTGAATTCGCTGCGGCTGGGCGAGAAGTTTCGCCGCGAGCACGGCCTCAACCGTGTCCGCTTCGTGCAGATGAACCTGTTCAAGCCCTGCTTCCAGCCCGAGCAGTTCGACGTCGTGTTGTGCAACGGCGTGCTGCACCACACGGCCGATCCGTTTGGCGGCTTTCAATCGATTCAGCGGCTGGTGCGACCGGGCGGGCACGTCGTCATCGGCCTCTACAACACGTACGGTCGGCTGTTGCTCGACTTGCGGCGGAGCATCTTCCGCCTCACCGGTGGCCGCGGCAAATGGCTCGACGCCTATCTCCGCGGCCGCTTCACCAACGAGGCCAAGCGCAAGGCTTGGTTTAACGATCAATATCGTCATCCGCATGAATCGAAGCACACGATCGGCGAGGTCCTGGAGTGGTTCGACCAGTGCGGACTGGAATTCGTCCGCGGCGTGCCGAGCGTCACTCCGAGCGGCGAAGGGCTCGGCCGCGGCAATTTGTTCCAAGCGACCGACCGCGGGACACCGCTCGATCATTTTTTGGTGCAGGCCCGCGAGATCGTGACTGGCAACAGGGAAGGGGGATTCTTTATCATGATTGGACGCAAGCCGCCGGCCGCCGCGGCGCCCCAGCGGCCCACATTAAGCGCCAACGGCGAGGCAGCGCACGAACCTGCCAGCGAGATTCATGCGGTCGGGCTAAGATAACTGGCGCTGAGCAAAACTCCCGAGAGTCATTCCATGTCACTGGTACAAGTCAATTGGAGACCCGACCGGCGCGAATTGCGACAATTCGCGCTGCTGTGGGTGGGGTTCTTTGGTCTCGTCGGGCGCTGGCCTTGTGGGCCAAACATGCGCCGTCGCATGCCGTCGTCTGGTGGGTCGTGGCGGCCGTGGGCATTGGGGGCTACTTCCTGCCCAGAGCGATGAAGCCGATTTACGTAACGTGGATGGCCCTGGCCATGCCCATCGGCTGGGTGGTATCCCACTTGTTGTTGCTCGGTGTTTATTACGTAGTGTTGACACCGATCGGCCTGTTGATGCGGCTTTTCGGCTATGACCCCATGCAGCGGCAGTTCGACCGCACGGCGACGACGTATTGGACGCCTCACGACCCGGAGACGGAAGCCGCACGCTACCTGAAACAATACTAGCCGGCGTCGCCAGACGATTCATTGTCAATTTAGGATCCACCAAATCTCGATTCGGGAGCGAGACATACCCATGTCGAACGAAATAAAGCGAGATCCTCCGCAGCAGGCCATCGAGCAACTCGCCGGACGAAAGTCGCCCGGTTTTTTCCGAGAATTTGGCGACTTCCTGCTGCACAACAAGAAGTGGTGGGTGACTCCCATCATTGTCATCATGCTGTTGATCGGCGGCCTGTTGTTCCTTTCTGGAACAGCGGCAGCGCCGTTCATTTATACGCTGTTTTAGTAGACGGTCATGGACACTAGAACGAACATTGGGGCCGCGGTCGGGCAACCTCGCACGTCGCGTTTGACCTGGCGGCGCAAGCTTGCCTACACGGCGCTGTGCGTTCTGCTGGTGCTGCTCGCGGGCGAAGTCGCCGTCCGCGTTCGCGCGTGGCTGCGCTACGGGTCGGCCGTGACGAGCGTGAACGACTCGATGTCGATCAAGGACGAGGCCACTGGGTTGATGGTTCCGCGCCCCGGAGCGGAGCAGCAGGGCTCCAAAATACACATCAAGATCAACTCGCTAGGCTTCCGGGGCGCCGATTTTTCTCGAGAAAAGCCCCCACACACGATTCGTATTGCCTGCGTTGGGGCCTCGACGACGTTCTGCTCGGAAGTCTCTGACGATTCCGCCACCTGGGCGGCCCAGTTGCAGTCTTTGTTGCAGGCCAAATATCCGGACGTCCACATTGAGGTGATTAACGCGGGGATTCCCGGTTACGTAATCGCGGAGTCGCTGCAAAACCTCGAACACCGCGTGCTGCCGCTGCAGCCTGACCTGGTGATTTACTACGAGGCCAACAATGACATGGCTTGGGACAGCCGCAGCCTGGCGCAGGATCGCGGCCTCATCGCGGAAGGGGCCCAATACCGTTCGCCTTTTTCGAAATTCATGTCCGAGCACAGCTTGTTGTATGACCTGGTCAACAAGAATTTGACCGTGCTGCTCAACCGCGGCGACGTCCAAGCGAAAAAGCTCTCCGAGCTGCCGCCAAATCTGCCCGATCGATTCGCGGGAAAACTGAGTGAAATGCACGACTTGCTGTCCGAGCGACAAATCCCAATGGTATTGTCCACTTTCTTGGCAAAATACCGCCGCGACCAGCCGCGCGCCACGCAAATCTCAAATGCTGACGTCGCCTTTTACTATATGCCTTGGATGTCGATTGAGACGCTCTTGGACGGATTGGACTTGTACAACGAAGCGATCATTCGCCTTGCTCATTCCAAACAGATTCCGGTCGTTGAAGATCGCACGTCCATCCCGGCGGATGACGAGCACTTCGCCGACTTCGTGCACCTGCGAGACGCGGGCTGCACTCTGATGGCTGAGCGATTCGCAAACTACTTCGACGAGCACGATACGCTGCGACCGATCATCGCTCGCTTGGCGCAGCAGAAGCAGCCGGGCGGCAATCGTTGACTCGGTCGTGCCGGATGGGACACGGCCGGGGACCGCGCGAGCACATGGAACTAGGGTGGATCGCCTGAGCACCGCTGTCCAGAACGATTCGGATCGCGAGACGCCTGAGAACGCGTCCTCGGCGGCTGCCGGCGCGCACATCGCCCGCAAACTGCCCTGGCATCGCAAGCTCGCGTATTCGGCGTTGTGTGTGCTGATCGTGCTCTTTTTGGCCGAGGGCGGCTTGCGAGTGCGAGCGTGGCTGAGATATGGAACGACGTCGCGAACGGCTCAGAACGCGGCCTACGTCTTCGACGAGAACATGAAGCTGCTCGTTCCGCGTCCGGGCGCCGAGTTGCACGGCTCGCAGATCAACGTCACGATCAATTCGCTGGGGTTCCGCGGCGATGAGTTCACTCGGGAGAAGCCCGCGAACACCCTGCGTATCGCCTGCCTGGGGGCGTCGACGACGTATTGTCCCGAAGTTTCCAATAACGCGGCCGCCTGGCCGGCTCAACTGCAATCGCTTCTGCAAGCTCGCTATCCGAACGTGCAAGTTGAGGTCATCAACGCCGGCATCCAGGGACTTTCAATTGAAGCGTCGCTCAAGAATCTGCGCTACCGCGTCCTGCCGCTCGATCCAAATTTGGTAATCTACTATGAGGCTCACAACGATCTGGTGGCCGACACGCGCCAGCTAGCCATGGCGCGCGGCCTCATCGACGACGGGGCTGGCCGCCAGTCGGCTCTCTCCCAGTATCTTTCGCAGAAGAGCATGCTGTATTATCTGGTATACCGCAACGTTGCAATTCTATCGGGCAAGGAGGGCTCGGCCAACGGCAGGCTGAACGATCTGCCGCCCGATCTGCCGAAAAAGTTTGTCGCGCATTTGCAGGAAATGCACGGCCTGCTCGCGGCAAAAGGCATTCCGCTGGTGCTTTCCCGATTTTTGTTGCGCTTTCGACGCAGCCAACCGCGCGACGAGCAACTCGAAAATGCGACGATCGCCTTCACCTACATGCCGTGGATGTCTCTCGACTCGATGCTCGACGGCTTCGACCTGTACAACGACGCGACGGAGCAATTCGCTCGCACGCATTCCATCCCCTACGTCAACGACGATGAAAGCGTGCCCGGCGACGCCGTGCACTACGTCGATCACGTTCACTTTTCCGACGCCGGTTGCCGGGCGATGGCCGAGCGATTTGCGCAATTTTTGACCGAGAACGGCATTTTGGATTCCGCCGCCGGGCGTTTATCTCGGCGACCGGCCGCCGTTGCGGCCGCGGCAAATTAACCATCGACCGCCGATTTTTGTGGCGAAACTTACCATCGTAGTGCCGGCGCTCAATGAACAGGAAGCGATTGGCGCATACCCTCGAGCGGAGTCTCGCCGCTCGGCCGATGATTTGCCAAACAGCCGAGCTCGACGACGTCGAGGTGATTGTCGTCAGCGACGGATCCACCGATCGCACGGCCGAGATCGCGCGTGGCTTCGGCGAGACACGAGTTATCGAGTTCCCGACGAATCGTGGATATGGCGCGGCGATCAAAGCCGGCTTCGAGCAGGGAAGCGGCGACTTGCTCGGGTTCCTCGATGCCGACGGCACGTGCGATCCCCGATTCTTCGCCGAGCTGTGTCGTGAATTGCAAGACAGCGGCGCCGGATCGCGCTCGGCTCGCGGCTTGGTCCGCAGTCGAAAATGCCGCCCATCCGCCGCGTCGGCAATCGCCTTTACGCCCTGTTGTTGGGGTTGCTCTGCGGCAGTTCAGTCACCGATACGGCCAGCGGAATGCGCGTGCTGCGACGCTCCGCTCTGCTGGAACTTGGCACGCTTCCAGACGGGCTCCATTTCACGCCGGCCATGAGCGCGCGGGCGCTTTTGAGCGGTATGAAAATCGTCGAGCTGCCGATGCCCTACGATGAGCACGTCGGGCAAAGCAAATTGAGCGTCGTTCGCGACGGCGTGCGATTCCTGCAAACGATCATCGAGGGTGTGTTGTTGTACCGCCCGGAACGTCTTTTCCTGTTCGCCTTTGCCGGCTGCATATTGGTTGCCCTCCTGTTGTCGGCTTATCCGGTCGAGTTTTACCTCCGCGAGCGCCGTCTCGAAGAAGACATGATCTACCGCTTCATCGTGTGCTGCCTGTTGGGCACGGCCGGCTTCGTGCTGCTGGCCGCCGGCACGCTGGCGCATCGCATTGTCCTGGCCGATGGGGACCGTCGTGCCACACCGCGGTTCTGGCCCGTTTTGTTCGAAAGTTTGTTTCGTGGCTGGACCTGCTTTTTGTTTGCTTTGCTAACGATCGTCGTATCGCTAGCTTTCGTGTGGCCGGGCATCGTCGAATACGCCGCCACGCGTCACGTGACTCTGCATTGGTCGCGGGTGATGGTTGCGGCGTTTGGACTACAAGTTGCGTTCATCGAACTGGTGACCGCCACGCTGCTGCGGGTGCTCAAGATTCGGCAGCGGAACGCGCCGCAGACGAGCGTCTCCGGCGCGGCGCCGCCCGGCGGATGGAGAAAGGCACACCTTCTCTGACGGGATCGGACTGAGGCCGCGCCGTTGCGCTCAGCAGGCCGCGACACGATTCAAGCAACGGCAACTCGGTGAGCACAAGTCGCATTAGTAACGAACTACACACGGCCGGCATGCGGCCGCAGACGGGCAAGTACTGCCGCCTGGCGGCACGTTTGCCTTACCGAAGTTAGCGCGTCGGCTGTTCGGCGTCGGTCTGGGCCTGCTGGCGGCGGCTTACATTAGCTACGGTCTGTTGACGCTCATTTTCAACGTCGGCAATTCGTATCCCGTCGATCTGCGGCTGCGCTGGATCGAACAGCGGATGATCGCCGACGGCCTGAATCCGCAGGAGATGACCTATCCGGCCGAGTTATTGCCCGAAATGATCATCGGGCAGCGCAACGTGAAGGGCAATTACCCGCCCTGGGCATACGCGACGGGCATGCTGCTCACCCCGCCGTTGAACTGGACGCTAGTACGGTTGTATTTTGCGGTCGTCTCGGCCGTCGCGCTGGCCGCACTCGGCTTGTGGTCGTACCGTATCGGCGAAAACTTTGAAAGCGGCACGGGGCAGCTTGCCGCCGCGAGCGTGCTGGCGATTTTTGCCGTTTGTGTCTGTCTCAGTTATGGGCAATTCTCCCTCATCGTGGTCGCGCTACTCGTCGGCTGTTTCGAATTGCTTCGCCGCGAGCGAATGGCGTCGGCGGGTCTACTCCTCGGGTTGGCTGCGATGAAACCACAGCTTGCCGGGCTGTTCTTTCTCGTGCCGGCTGTGTACCCATATTCGCTCTCCAAGAAGGTGCGGTTTTACGCGGCCGCCGGCGGCTATTTGCTGCTGGTTTCATTTGCCGTCGCCTGGCTCGTCCAAAGCACACCGTGGGCCATTTTGCACGGCACGACGACCGAGGCGATCAAGTTCTACGAGCTCTCGAACAATCGGCTCATCATCTGGGCGAGCCAGGCATTCGGTTTCTCGGCCGGCAGTAAGCTGCTGGCGGCGGCGGTCGCGGCGGTTTGCGCCGCCCTTTTGTGGAGCACACGCCGTCAAGGCGACTTACTCGTCGGCTTCAGCATCTGCGCGATCTTGTCCCTGTACTGGACCTACAGCCGGCACTACGACTACATCATTCTGTCATTGCCGCTGCTGGCGCTGCTGCGGCTAGCAGTTGAAGAGCGCTCGGCATTCGCTGCGACGGCGTTCGTATTGCTGGGCGCGTTGATTTGGGCGCCAATTCGCATCGATTTGTCGCGCACGCCGCTAGTGCAATCAACATTCGCAATTATTTCCACGTTCTCATTAGCGACGATCGTTGTTCTTCAGAAGCGAGTTGTTGCGTACAGCCGGGTACGTCAGCGTTTCACACCCAATGCACGGTCGACTTCGTAGCAGTCTCCGCTGTTTTGAATATTCTGCACCGATTTCTGCGTTGATGGCTACAAAACCCTTTGTTAGCGTCGTTACGGCAACACGCAATCGAATTGGCTTGCTGCGCAAGGCCTTAGATTCGATAGCGGCCCAAGAATACGGGAATTACGAAGTTATCGTTGTTGACGACGGTTCCGACGAAACTGTTCAGCGTCAGTACGATGAGATCTTCAAGCAACTTCCGGCCAACTTCGAGTTGCATCGAGCGCGGCCGGCCGGACAGCGTGGCGATGGTCCTGGCGTGGCGCGAAACTTTGGCATTCAATTGGCCAAGGGTGATTACGTGGCCTTTTTAGACGATGACGATAGATGGATCAGGACGGATCATTTAAGCGTCGCAGCTGAGGCGATTGCAGCTCAGAACGCCGACCTTTTCTTCGCCGACATGCAGGCGTTTCGTGGCGACAAATTGGTTTGGGAGACTTGGTTTCCGGATTTGCCCCAGCTGACTTCGGGAACTGTTGTTCATGAATGTGGGAAAGTGCATCGACTTTTGCCAAGAACCATCCGGCTTTTGGCCAGGCGGCATGGTGCACACCCCGATGGCTGGGTGGTCCGTCGAAAAGTACTCACTGAACTGAATGGATTCTGGAATTGTGGGGCACCGAGCGAAGACTACGAACTATTTGCACGATTACTTGATAGGGCGAAAGTCATTCTTTATCGTCCCAAAGTAATCGCAGCGTACCGATTGCCCGAAGGAGACGCGGTTAGTCTGAAATATACGCTGCTTGAGGAATACTTAAAACGTGCGATGAACAGTTTGCATGTTCGGGCGACATGTAACAACAAATGGACGCTTCGCGCCTCGCGAGCTAGTTTTAGTTGGTCGCTGAGACAGCTGGCTCAAATGATGCTGAAAGAGGGGCGATTGCCTGCCGCGCGTTCTTTCGCATTCCAAGCAGTTTGCACCTATCCTACATTGGGCACGATGGCATTCACTCTGCAAGTCCTTTACAGGTCAATGACGCATTCAGCTCGTGAAAAACTCCGCTTGCTCGAAAAGCCATCTCAATCCGGTGAACAACAAGCTGTCGGTGCGAACAATGCGCGTGATTAAGGACACCATCAAGCGGTTCTTGTGGCGATTTGAAAAGGACATCGTAACAAGACCGCGAGTAATTTCGCAAAACGAAGACAAACTACTTGAAGTATCTCTGCACCTTGCACTGAAGGACCTCTATTTACGTATCCCGGAAATGTCTGTGGTGCAAATTGGGGCTTATGACGGAAAGTCAGAGGACCCTCTATTCGCGTTTCTGACGCAGTATAACGTACGCGCGATCCTCGTCGAGCCGCAACCTAGAGTATTTGAAATGCTAAAGGAGAACTATAAGAATTGCGCTAACGTCGACCTGGTCCGCGCTGCCGTGGCGACAAAGGATGGAGAAATGCCGTTCTACGTCGTTAGAGAGGGGTCGCCCGGACCGGAATGGATGTTTAAACTTGCGTCGTTTGATCGAGAGGTGATGCTCAAATACAAAGAGGAAGTTCCAGGGTTGGCGGCGTCGATAGTCAAGATCGTCGTTGAATGTGTTTCCCCTTTAACGCTGCTGAAATCTCATAATCTAAATTCAATTAACGCGCTAGTCGTGGATACCGAAGGGTACGATGCTCAACTGCTTCGGGCGTTCCGTCAGGCTGGCGTTCTTCCGGAGCTTATTTACTTCGAGCACAGAAATCTGAGCCGCAATGATTATACTCAATGTGTATCAGAATTGATTGATGACGGTTATCGAATCGCATTCCTAAAATACGACACTTTGGCATACAAATAGAGAGCTATTCTAGTCGATGCGAATTTCCCTCTACACTTTCGTCAAAGACGGCCTGCGGCTCGACTATCATGTCGTGGCGATGCTGAAGCACCATGCCAGGTTGTTCGATGAGCTCGTTGTGGTCGAGGGCCTCTCGACCGACGGCACGTACGAGGCCATTTGCAACCTGGCCTCCAACATCCGCGTAATTCGCCGCGACCTGGGTCCGAAGCTCGACAATTCCTGGATGGCCAATGCCAAGGACCAGGCCCGCCGCGCGTGCACCGGCGATTGGTGCGTGCTTTTGGATTGTGACGAGTTCCTGCCGGAGTGGGAATTCGAGCGTCTGCGACCTGTACTGTCCGCCACCGATGACAACCTGTTGCCCGTGCGGCCGCTGCACTTTTACGGCAGCTACCGGGTTCACCAACTGCCCCAGTATGCGGTATTCGGCTATCGCATTCATCGCAATCAGAACGACATCGAGGTTTGGGGCGATGGCATGAACGTGCGGCAGCGGGACGTGCCGTTGGGCGAATTCCAGGCGGAAAAGGCCTTTGAAATCCACCATTTCGGCGAAGTCCGCTACCCGGCCCGACTGCGCGAAAAGTGGCGAGCCCAGGGCCGAATGTGGCGATCGATTCGCCGGCGCGATTGGATGCCCAGCTTCCTGTTCGACGTATTTCCGCACCGTTGGTGCGACCCGGAGATCTTGCCGCGGTTGCGGACCTACGACGGCCCGTATGTGGGGGCGGTCAACGAGGACCCGGATGAGTTCGTCCGGGACCGCTTTCAAGTTCATCACTGGCTGCAAAAATCCGCGCGGCAAGGGTCGCTGAGCGACAGTTCGCCCGTGGGCAATTCGACTTGTTCCAAAGCGTGACGTCATTGTTTCTCCCCTGCGGCAATCCACGATGTTCGGCGGAGTTTCCCAAGCATTCCGTCTGCCGACCGACTTGGTTCGAGTGAAATCCGGCGCATGAAGGGCCTGATCTTTACCTATGTGCTTACTTACGGGGGCGCGGCGGCGTCGTTGTTGGATCCCTTCGTGGGGCTGCTCATCTACATTTGCTTCGCCATTATCAAGCCCGAATCGCTGTGGTTTTGGTCGGTGCCGGCCGGAAACTACAGCCGCATCATCGCCATCGCCCTGCTGTTCGGTTGGGGAATCAACGGCTTTGGACGCTGGAACGTGGGGCGGGCCCGCTCGGTGGTCGTGTTGCTGGTCGCCTTTCTGGCGTGGAATGCGTTGAGTGCCCTGCAGGCGTACAGCCCGGACGTTTCCTGGCGAGCCATCGAGGAGTTTGCCAAAATCGTCGTGCCGTTCGTGGTCGGGGTGACGATCATCGACTCGGTCGACAAACTGAAAGCATTGGCTTGGGTCATCATGCTCAGTCAGGGGTACGTCGCGTACGACTTGAATATGGCCTACTTTGGCGGTTACAACCGCATGACGGACGTGGGTTTCGGGGGGATGGACAACAACTGCAACGCGATTGCGATGGTGTGCGGCGTCGGCTTCGCGTTTTTCCTCGGCCTGGCGGAAACTCACTGGCGGCGGTGGCTGGCGTTTCTGGCCGCCGCCTTCATGGCGCACTCCGTCTTCTTCTCGTTCTCGCGAGGCGGCATGGTGGCCTTGATCATCACCGGCGCGGCGGCGTTCGTCTTGATTCCCAAACGGCCATCCTACTACCTCATTTTCGTATTGGCCGTCCTGCTCGGTCTGCGGATGGCGGGTCCGGAGGTCCGGGACCGCTTCTTTACCACGTTTTCCGATCAAGCCGAGCGCGATGCGTCGGCCCAAAGCCGAATTGACATGTGGCAGACCTGCCTCGACATGGCCGCGGAGAATCCGCTGTTGGGCGTCGGGCCCAACAATTTTCCGGTCATCTCCCAGCAGTTGGGCTATACGGAGTCGAAGCAGGCCCATTCGCTGTGGATGCAGGCGGCAGCCGAAATCGGCCTGCCCGGCCTGGGACTGTTGTTGGGTTTCTATCTCGTTACGTGCTATCATCTCTGGCGATTATCGCGAGTGCTTGATGTTTATGCTCCCAGCGCCGCCAATTATTGCCGGATGGTGATCGCGGCGCTGGTCGGTTTCATGGTGGCCGCGCAGTTCGTCTCGCTCGTCGGGCTGGAATTGCCGTATTACGTCACGCTCGTCGGCGCGGGATGCCTGAAATTGAGCGGCCAGTTGATTTCCGTCGCGCCTGAATCGCGAATCGCTGACGAAGACGCCGAGAGCGGGGGCGACGGTCCGGCCGAACAAGACGCTTGGAAGGGACCGGTCGATTGTCCCGCGGCAACCTAGAATTGCTTTCGCCATGAGCACCCTGAACATTGCCTCCTCGCCCGCGCCCGCCGGCAGCCACGGTTTGAACAAGACGACCGTCATCGAGTACCGCCCCGGCTGGAAGTCGGTCGATTGGCGCGAGCTGTATTACTACCGCGACCTGTTTCGCTTTCTCACCTGGCGGAGCATCAAGGTCCGCTACGCACAAAGCGCGGTCGGCGTCGGCTGGGCCGTGATTCAGCCGCTGTTTCAAATGGTCATATTTACGGTCGTGTTCGGGCGGCTGGCGGGCATTCCGTCGGACGGGGTGAACTACGCCGTCTTCAGCCTGGTGGGGCTGGTGCCCTGGACTTACTTTTCCAACGCCCTGACGGAAAGCGCGGACAGCCTGGTCGCCAACGCGAACATGCTGTCGAAGGTGTATTTCCCGCGGCTGGTGCTGCCGCTGTCGGCCGTGGTGGCCAAGCTGTTCGATTTCGGGATTGCCTTCCTGATGGCAGTCGTCGTGCTCGCGGTGTACCGCGTGCCGCCGAACTGGGGCGTGTTGATGCTGCCCTACCTCGTGCTGCTGATGATGGTGTCCGCGCTCGGTCTGGGGCTGTGGCTGACGGCGCTGGCGATCCAATATCGGGACGTCAAGCACGCGATGACGTTCGTCATTCAGTTGTTGATGTACGTGGCGCCGGTCGTGTATCCGGCCAGCATGATCCCCGAGCGGTACACGCTGCCGGGGGGCTGGGTCGTGTGGCCGCAAACGTTGTACGCGCTGAACCCGATGGTCGGGGTTCTGGAGGGCTTCCGTTCGGCCCTGTGCGGCAGCCGGCCGATGCCCTACGGCTGGATCGCCCTGGGCAGCGTAACGGCCCTCGTGGTGGTGGTTTCGGGGGCGACCTATTTCCGCAGCCGCGAACGGCTGTTCGCCGACGTGGCGTGAGCTTGGCGGTGAAAAGGTAGTTTTGTGCGGATAAGGGACGAATCGATTAAACATGACAAAACTGTTCGATTTTGCAAGGCAGGAGTCGAGCAATCGCTGGAACGTCAGCGGTATCCCGCAGCGAGGGCGACGGGGGGACACGAGGGTGACGGCGAAGAATCGAAGATGGCCAAAACTCCCCCACCGAGTTTTGGCCACCTTCAATCGGGGGGGTAATTGCCGGGGGGGCCGGCGGCATTGCCTCGGCGCGCATCGAGAGCGCCGGGCGGAGGTTTGCGATGGAAGCATGTGATCGGTTGCCAAAAAGGATTTTGCAGTCCTGACCTTAGCAGTGCAGTATACTCTTGTCCATTACCATTTTCGGCCAGTCTACGCGTGACTACTTCTGCCATCCAAGTTGAGAATCTGTCGAAGGCCTATCGGATCGGCCTGAAGGATGAGATTCCGGACACGATCGCCTCGGCGGTCATGGGCTGGGTCCGCCGGCCGCTGGCCAATTTTCGCCGATTGCGGCGGCTGAACACGTTCGGTGCGAACGGTGAGGGGGACGAGGCGGACATTGTGTGGGCGCTCAAAGACGTGTCGTTCGAGGTGGCCCCGGGCGAGGTGGTGGGGATCATCGGCCGCAACGGGGCCGGCAAGAGCACGCTGCTGAAGATCTTGAGCCGGATCACGGAGCCGACGGGGGGGCGGGCGGTGATCCGGGGCCGGGTGTCGAGCCTGCTCGAGGTGGGGACCGGTTTTCACCAGGAGCTCACCGGCCGGGAAAACGTGTACCTGAACGGGACGA
The DNA here is from genome assembly GCA_963738665.1 of uncultured Planctomycetota bacterium. Classification (GTDB taxonomy): domain Bacteria; phylum Planctomycetota; class Planctomycetia; order Pirellulales; family Lacipirellulaceae; genus JABDGM01. The sequence continues at coordinate 214,973 of CAVTXL010000018.1, read as the reverse complement.
TCCTGGGGATGAGCAAGCGGGAGATCGACCGCAAGTTTGCCGAGATCGTCGATTTTTCGGGGGTGGAAAAGTTTCTGGACACGCCGATCAAGCACTACTCGTCGGGGATGAAGGTGCGGCTGGCGTTCGCGGTGGCAGCCCACCTGGAGCCGGAGATTCTGATTATCGACGAGGTGCTGGCGGTGGGGGACGCCGAGTTTCAGAAGAAGTGCCTGGGGAAGATGCAGGATGTGGCGCGCGAGGGGCGAACGGTGCTGTTTGTCAGTCACAACATGGCGGCCGTGCAAACGCTCTGTCAGCGGGCATTGCTTGTGGAGGTAAGATTTCGCTTGACGGGGACCCGAGTTATGCAATTGAGAATTACTTGGATTACGGGCGTCCGTCTAGTACAGCTTATCCGATTGAAGGCGATGGGGTCGAGGTTCACTGGGTCGATACCCGGAATTCGCTGGGCGTCCCGATTCAAGAAAATATAGATTCTCTGAAACGTTCACCATTGGTGTCCGTGTAAACGTTCGGGACATAATTACAATCAACATATTCTTTTGGTGCTTTGGCGAAAGCGAGACGGCCTTCGGGTTTCGAGTATAACGACGAGAGAGCTTCCAATTGGCCCGTTAGCGGGCGGCGTCAGTGAATTTGAGTTTGAGGTTTGTCCGTACTCGTTGTTTCCCGGCGAATATTACTGGTCACTCCAATTCAGTTGTTGCAGGAAACGACATTCAACTCGATATTCCCATCGCAACTTTGCTGACAATTCACCCAGCTACTATTCACGGCGATTCTTCGCCGTATGTACGAGATCATGGATGCATTCAATTGGCACATGAATTCCGCTTTCAGTCAAATGGAAAGACCGATGGTTTTGTCGACATTTGATCGGTGAAGTTCGACATCGTTGAAGTGTCGCAATGGATCACGTTGAGCATGTAATGATGGTTGGCAAGCAAGACCCCACAGAGTACTACAATGCTCGTTGGCGTGACGAAAATCTTTCTGATCGTGCACCGAATCAGCTTGGTGTCGACGTGATATCCGGTCGGGTCGTTGAAGCGACACGCGGTACGTCGAATCCGTCAATACTTGACGTGGGATGTGGCAACGGGTGGATATTGAAGGCAATAGACGATGTTCATCGCGGCGCACACGGCTTTATCGAATCGAACCGTCGCCTGTGGGAGTGGCCCATTCGCGAAATAGTTGTGCCGCGAGCATTTATTTACGAAGGCTATTTCGGTAGCGATTCGTTCGCAGAACGGTTTGATGTTATTGTGTGTTCGGAGGTGATTGAGCACGTTTCCCACAAGTCGGAGTTCCTAGCTGCGGTGTCTTTACATCTAAAACCTGGGGGCCATTTAATACTATCGACTCCGAACGGAAGGTACAGAAAGTCGTACTTTAAAAATACCGGCGGCCCGCCCCCTCAGCCCGTCGAAATTTGGGCTAGCTGCTCGGAGCTTAAACTACTTTCTGCACAACGTTTTCAAATGTCAAAATACAGACGTTTGGACATATCGTATTGGAATTTTTTGAATTCTCGAGCCGCGTCGTTGCTCACGAGCCTTTGGGCCGTCAGCGGCGGATACCGCGCCTCGAAACTGATTGAAAAGTTACTTCTAAAAAATGCCGGTGTAGGTCTGTACCTGCTTGCCGAAGGACAGAAGCCAGTTAGGTGATGCCCGTCGCACCGGCTACACGTGTAACGATCATCGCACGCGATCAGGATGAAAACTTCGCCGCTAAGGGTTCTGTACGTTGGTGAACTACCGGTACGCTCCTCGCCGCTTTTGACACTTTCACGTGCGCTGGAACGCCATTGCGGGGTGGAGCCGCACTTTTCGATGGGGAGAGAACTGAAGGGCACGCGTGATTGGATTCGTTTGGTTGCTGAATTTAACGCCGTAATTTATGTTGGGTATGATGGACCGGTGGGCTATGTCGTACGCCAGCTTGCAATTGCGAGATTTCTCGGAGTCAAGATAATCAGGTGGTGGGTAGGCACGGACGTGCTTACTGTACTTAAAGACGGGAACGCAGCTAGAAACGCACATTTTGTCCCGTTTTGTAGATTTAAAGTCGCTGTGGCCCCGCATTTAGCCGACGAGTTAAGTTCCGTTGGAATATCGTCGGAGGTGATCCCGTCCATTGCAGAGGGTGATTTTGTCGTGCTTGCCAAGAAACGAATAACCTCCATTGTTCGTTTTTGGTTTATTTGCCATCCGGGCGACAATCTTTTTACGGTGGGGCGGTCATTCGCCAGCTTGCGGAGTCGAATAAGGACGTTCAGTTTGTTATTGTTGCCGACGACGCGCACACACTTGGCGAGCTTCCGAATGTCGCTAGTGTAGGATGGGTCGAAAATTTAGATGCCGTTTGGGATTCGGTTGCTGGACTTATTCGCATTACGCAGCATGATGGGTTGCCGCGAATGGTGCTCGACGCTTTGCGCCGGGGAAAGTTTGTTATTTACTCATGGCCACTTCCAGGATGTCAACTTGCCCGATCATTTGACGAAGCGAATGTTGCAATATCTAGGTTTCGGTTACGCGGTCATTCTCGAATGACTTCAATCGACGCCTTTAAAGCGTTGTGTGTGCCAGATCCGACGCGCTTGTTTATCGATGCCTTACGACGGGTGATAAGGCGATCGAGTTTGGCGTGCCGTATTACGGGCGGCGTGATCTGCGCAGGAAACGCTGCGCATAAAGCTATCGCATCGTAATGGTGTATGATCAGCTGACGGGTCGGCACTTATATCGACGCCGAAATGCCTTTCTCTACTGGAAGATTTTGGATGCCATATTCCCCGAGATTCATTTTAAGTAAGGGCGAGTGATTCTATAACGTGAACGTTACTAGTTTTTCAAAAAATATACTCCGTTCGTTTCTTCCGCGTGCGTTTTACCGGAGGGTCGCGTGGACGTTGTATCCCCGGTTTTGTCCGGTTTGCGAGCAGGGGCACAAAGCATTTTCGTCGTTTGGTGATCCCGCGCCTCGACGCGGCTTGCAAAAGTTGCGGTTCGCTTGAGCGTCACCGTTTAATCTGGATGTTCCTAGGCTGTACGGAGAGTATTTACTTTTGCCGTAAGGGTGGGTCGTCCAAATGAATACGGTTTCAGTTGTGATCCCATGTTTTGATGCAGCGCCGTATATACGCGACGCTCTTGACTCGGTGTTGGCGCAGTCGCATTCGCCAATTGAAGTCGTCGTGGTCGACGATGGCTCGTCGGACGAGTCTGCTAACATTGCCGAATCGTACGGCAGCCCCGTCCGCGTTATTCGACAGTTAAATCAAGGCGAATCCGTCGCCCGGAATCGCGGGCTTGACGAGGCGAGAGGTGATTGGATAGCGTTCCTCGACGCCGATGATAAATGGGTCCCATCGAAGTTGAAATTGCAACTCGAAGCGGCGGATCAAAGCACGGTGTGCGTGCACAACAATGTGCAAGAGTTTGGAAATAAGTCGAACGTGAGTTGTATCGAATCTGTGGATGAAGTCACGAGATACTCGATAGAAGCTCTTGCGGTTCGCAATTGCTTTATAACACCAAGCGCGATGCTCGTCCGGCGGGCTGCATCACCACGTTTTCCTAGCTGGACGCGTATAGCTGAGGACCATGTGTACTGTTTGGATTTGGTGCAGATGGGGAACGTTCGATTTCTTCCTGCGCCGCTTACTTTGTACCGGCGCACAGTGGGTCTCAGAGTGCTGTAAACGTGCCGCAGCTTGGTTGGCACCGGACTATTCAGAATTGGATGCATCGGAACGCTGCGAAACTTACGACGGAAACAGTTCGGCAAATTACAACGCGTTGGGGAGTGCAGCTGGCATCTTTGGCCTGGCAAAAGAAAGCCCATCGCCATTGGGTAGAGTACTGGTCGATACGCTCCTACCTGACAGATTTCCAGGGAATACCAGAAGTCGATGCGGTTTTGTCCAACCGGATTTATCCACGGTTTACTTACTATTTTAAGGACATTATCTCTAGATCGGTAGCGCAACGAACAGATTCGGTATTTAACGGCGAATCGAATCGTCGGTCAGAAACTCAGCTGAAGTGAACGTCACGGTCGCAATTTGCACGTGGAACCGGGCACGCCTGCTCGACGAGACGCTGAGTCGGTTTCGCAGCGTGCGGGTTCCCGCCGGTCTTGATTGGGAACTGCTGGTGGTCAACAACCGCTCGACCGACGATACGGACGAGGTGCTCAAAAAATATGAATCGGCGTTGCCGCTGCGGCGGCTGTTCGAACCGCAGCAGGGGCTCTCGCACGCCCGCAACTGCGCGATCGCTGCGGCCCAGGGCGAGCTGCTGCTGTGGACCGACGACGACGTGCTGGTCGATGCCGATTGGCTCGGCCAGCTCGTGCGGGCCGCGAACAGCCACCCCACGGCCGCGTACTTCGGCGGGCCGATCGATCCGTGGTTCGAGACGGATGCCCGGGGTGGATGGAGCGGCTGTGGCCGGAGATTGCCGGCATTTATGTTCTCAAAGACTACGGCCCGGAGACGCGGCCGTTTGGCGAGGGCGAATCGCCGGCGGGCGCCAATATGGCCTTTCGTACGAGCGTGCTACGGGCGATGCCGTTTGACGTGAAGCTCGGGCGATTCGGGCCGATGCTGACGGGGGCGGACGAATAGCGCGATGATCAGCCGCATTCGCCTCTCTGGCCAGGTGGGGATTTGGGTGGGCACGGCACGGGTCCGGCATTTTTTGCCGGCCAGCCGGCTCACGCTGCGGTATGTGCAAGAGTGGTATCGGGGGGCCGGGCGGACGGAGATTCGTCTCAAGGGCCTGGACGGGTGCCCGACGATTTTTGACATGCCCCGCTGGGCCGTGGTCAAGTATTCGCGGGCGCAACTCGAGTCACTATGCCTGTCGCCGTACCGCGGGAAGCGGTGGTGGGCGGCCTTTCGAGAAGCCTCAATCCTCGACGGCTTTTTACGCGAAGCCCGCGAGCAGCGGCGTGCTGGTTTTTGCAAAGGAAATGGCGTTCCCGGTGAAGTGAGCAATTCGTGACGAGCGCACCGCAAATTGCGACTGGTAGCACCGCGTCCGCGGGGCGGCGGACGCTGCGCGTGGCCCTGGTTGGCTGCGGGGCGATTGCTCAGCAGATGCATTTGCCCGTGCTGGCTGGGCACGAGCGGCTGAAGCTGGCTGCGCTGGTCGATGCGAATCTGGAGCGGGCCCGCACGCTGGCGGCGGAGTATGGAGTCGGCACGGCGGTGGCGGACGCGGCCGCGCTCGACGGGGAGCAGATTGACGCGGCCGTCGTGGCCACGCCGCCGTTTCATCACGCCCCGTGTGCGATCGAGCTGATGGGGCGGGGGATGCATGTGCTGGTCGAGAAGCCGATGGCGACGCGGCTGGCGGACGCCGAGCGGATGGTGGCCCAGTCGCACGAGTCGGGGGTGGTGCTGTCGGTGGGGCTATCGCGGCGGCTGTATCCGGTCGTGTCGCTTGTGGGGTCGCTGCTGGCGTCTGGGTACCTGGGCCGGGCGCGGAGTTTCGTTTTGGAGAGCGGCGCGGTGTATGGGTGGCCGGCCGCGACGCTGGGCAACATGCGTCGCGAGCTGGCGGGCGGCGGGGTGCTCTTGGACATGGGGCCGCACCTGATCGACCAACTGCTGGCGATTTTTGGCGGCCCGGCGGAAGTGCTCGAATACCGCGACAACTCGCTGGGGGGCATTGAGAGCGATTGCGAGCTGACGCTGCGCATGGAGCACCGGGGGGAGGCAATCGACGGGCGCATTGCCCTGAGCCGCACGCACAGCCTGGGCAATACGCTGAAAATCGAGTGCGAAGGGGGCGAGCTGGAACTGGCCGTGAACGAGCGGTATCGCGTCACGGTGCGGCCGCGGTCGCTGGAGCTAGTTGACCCAGAACGCGGGCAGGCGCGGCCGTGTTTGCTGAGCGCCGCCTGGGCGGACGAGAAGGAGAGCGAGTGGTATGAGACGTTCCGGGCGCAGGTCGACGATTGGGTCGAGGCGATCTTTGCAGGAAAATCGCCGCGTCTTTCCGGCGAATCGGCCTTGCCCTCGATGCGGCTGATCGACGCGTGCTATCAGAAGCGGACGGCGCTGGCCGAGCCGTGGAGCGCGCACCCGCTGATGCAGGGCGGGGCCGGCGCTGGCACCAAGCGCCGCGTGCTGGTCACGGGCGCGAGCGGGTTTATCGGCGGGCGGGTGGCCGAGATTCTTTCGCAGCGCGGCGGCTATGAAGTTCGCGCGCTGGTTCACAACCCGGCGAACGCCAGCCGCGTCGCCCGGTTGCCGGTGGAATTGGTGCAAGCCGATCTGGGGGACGCTGCCGCGCTGGACGCCGCCGCGGCCGGCTGCGATGCGGTCGTCCACTGCGCGATCGGGACGGCGTATGGCGACCGCCGAGAGATCTTTCGCGTGACGGTCGAAGGGACGCGGCAACTGGTTGCGGCCGCCGGGCGGGCGGTGCGCGGCGGTTTATTCACCTGAGCACGATCGCCGTCCATGGCGACGATGTCACCGGGGTCATCGACGAATCAACGCCGATTCGCGTGGCCAAGGGCGCTACGTACGGTGAAAGCAAAGCCCAAGCCGAATCGCTCGTGCTGGCGGCGGCCGGCGTGGAACCGGTCGTGTTGCGGCCGGCGTGCGTCTATGGGCCGTTTGGAATGACGTTTATTACCCGGCCGATCACTTATTTGTCACGCGGGGCGCTGGTGCTGCAGAACTCGGCGGACACGGCGTCGAACACGGTGTACGTCGATAATGTGGTCGAGGCGATCGTGCTGGCGCTCGAGAAAGATGCGGCCGGTATCGCGGGGGAAGTTTTTACGCTGTGCGACGACGACGGCCTGAGCTGGGGAGATTTTTACGGCCGGTTTGCCCGGGCTTTGGGCGGGCTGTTCGGCGGGAGGACGGCGAAGCTGCGAAGGTGAACGGCGCCGTCCGCCGGGGTTGGCTGGGCAGCGCCGTCGACGTGGGAACGTCGCCGGAGTTCAAGGCGCTGGGCAAAAAGGTACTGTACACCGACCCGATTGGCAAATTGCCCCGGTTCGTTCTAGAGCGCACGCCGGGGTTGAAGCCGTGGTTGATGCGACGCATCGGGGCCGGCGGGGCCACCGTGTACACGCCCGCGGCGGCCGACAGCAGCGACGACGTTCTCCGCATCACGCCCCGCCAGGCGACGGTAGCGGCAGACAAGGCGCGGCGCGTGCTCGGCTGGAAGCCGCTGGTCGATCGCAACACCGCCATCGAGCGGACGCTAGAGTGGATTCACTATGCCCGAATTGGTTGAACTGAGCAGGCCCGCGCCGGTAACGGAACGGCGCGAGGGCGAAGCGCAAGCCGCAGACGCGGGTTTCTCGGCGATATTACAGCCTGGACGCCTGGCGCGGGGCGGCGTGCCTCGGCGTAGTGATTTACCATTCGTGGCTTTACTACCAGGAGCGACCAGATCACATCATCGACCAAGTTACGCCTTATCTGTCGGTTTGTGCCTACGGAGCTTTGGGCGTGCCAATCTTCTTTGTCATCAGCGGCTATTGCATCGCGGCGACGGCCGACGCCTCGCGCGAAACTCTCGCGCCATGTCCGACTACTTTATCCGGCGGTTTCGCCGCATTTTTCCGCCGTATTGGGGGGTGCTGATCGGATACGCGCTCTTAATTGCGGTTTTTGACCTGTTCGTCGCCCCCGGATTGATCACCAGTCAGCCCCGGATGGAATTTCGTCCCTGGTGGTTCAGCCCATCGCAATGGTTTGGCAATATCACGTTGACGGAAACGTGGAGGCACCACCTGTTTGGCTCGCAGCGTGCCCACTACGTCGGACAATCGTGGACGCTTTGCTATGAAGAACAGTTTTACGCGGTGGTCGGCCTGATTCTGGCGGTGAGCTCCCGGCATTTCTTCTTGTCGGCGATCGTGATCAGCTTCGCCACGGTGATCGCGCGGATCGTGGCTAGTGCACTGGCGGTCAACATCGACGGTTTCTTTTTTGACGGCATGTGGCTGCTATTCGCCGAGGGAATCCTGGTTTATTACTATGCCCTGTACGCCACTCGCCGTGGGCGTGTGGTCATCCTCGTTGCTCTGGCGGCGTTTTCCATTTGGCAAATCGCGGCCGGGAATCCACTCGGATTGAATTTCGCGGCGGCATCGGCATTTGCGACGGCGATCGCGCTCTTCTACCACTGGGACCGTGCAATCGCCGGCTCGATTTGGATCCGCCCGCTGACCATCTGCGGAACGATGTGCTACAGCCTGTATCTGGTTCACCAAATATTTGTCGTCATTATTTCGAAAGCGCTCTATCGGGGGGGAGTTACCAGTGGGGTGGGCACTCTCTTGTGGACAATTCCGTTTTGCGTCGCAGTTTCGGTAGCCGCGGGATGGCTGTTTTACCTGCTGGTGGAACGACGATTTCTCAACGTCCGGCGCATTGCGGCATAAACCAAATCAATGCGCGCCACGCAGCAAAATACGCTCTCACCACCGACGGTCAGCATTATACTGCCGACGTACAATCGCGCGCCGTTTTTGACGGAGGCGATTCGGTCGATTCGCGAACAAGAGTTCGCCGATTGGGAGTTGATCATCGTCGACGACGGCTCGACGGACGAATCGCCGCAGCTAATCGAACGACTCATCGCCGATATCCACCAACCCGTCCACTATGTTCGCCAGGAGAACAAGGGAGCATACGGCGCGCGCAACACGGGGCTCGATCACGCCACCGGCAAGTATGTCGCCTTTTTCGATAGCGATGACCAGTGGCTGCCGCATCATTTGGGTGACTGTGTCGGGGCGCTGGCGGCGAATCCGGCAGTGGACTGGGTATATGGGGCGTGCCGCGATCGTCGACGAAGCGACCGGCCAGGTGCTGGCGGAAAGTAGTTTTTATGACGAAGGCAGACCGCGGCCGTTTCTACAGTTGAAGAAGAAACAAAACGGGACGTTGAACATTATACGAGACGGTAGCGCAACGTCGTGTACGATCGAGCATGGACTCTATTGCGGATTGCAATGTTCCGTCGTGCGTAAGAATGTCTTTGATAGGGTGCGTATCCCGCCCTTTCGCATCGGCGAAGACCGACTGTTGCCCGTGTTCGCTCTCAAGGCGAACTTGTGCTTCGCTTATTTTGACAACGTTCACACGGTATACCGCATTCATTCAGCCAATACATGCTCGCGTTCCGACAGCGAGCGACAATTGCAGAATATGCATGAGCTCGTAAGGGCGTACGAGTCGTTACTGCAATTTGCGTCTCTTTCAAACGCCGAGCGCCGCTCGTTGCGGCGGCGGCTGAACCGGGAGTGGTTTTGGCACCTGGGTTACTCGGTGTTGTTGGCAAATGGCCTGCGGACGGACGCGCTGCAAGCGTTTCGCCGCGGCCTCTGGCATTGGCCCTGGGATTGGCGGTGTTGGAAGACGTATGCGCTGGCGCGGATCAGGTCCGGCTGCGGGGGAAACCGCACCCACCATCGCATGATTAATTCTACTCCTGAGCGACATCGTCATATTCGAACTTCTGTTCGTCGCCGTGGCGGTTGGTGCCGTCGACTGCAACCCGAGTGAACAAGTACTTAGGACAGATTTTGAGTGTGATGCGTCGATCGACTGGCTTTCGTATAATGGACTAAACGATTTCTACGCTGGGTCCGACACTCTTCGCTACCGGAGTGCTGCCGGAACATACGACAAATTGTCCGTTAGTTTCGACTTGCAGAGGCCAATTGCGAGTCGGCGGTCAAAGTCAGTTTCGTCCACATGCAGGATAAATTTGACAATTGCCTTTTGGCTGTGGCGGCCGGGGGCGGCGTGCAAAGTCTTTGGTTTGAACGTCGATGCGGACGGCGGCGACCTATCTGTCGAAACTTGGCTCTGGTCGACGCCTCGGCAATTGACGACACCTTTTCCTCCACGGTCGGCCAACACGTCTCGAACATCTCGAGCTAAAATCCGAGTCTTGCCGTCGCTCCGGCCAATTACACGGGTTTGCCTCCCGGTGGCCAAATTTGGCTGCTGCCCTGACCTTGCCAAAACATGTCTGTCGTACATCTCCACCAAGCTGGGCGGGACCTACTTGACGACCGAGAAGCTCGCATGTTGCCCGGAGTCGACGTCAGGCTTGGCCGGAATACCGCCGCAACATGTTGATGAACGTGCTAATTGTCATCAAGACGGAGAACACCGCAATTGTTTAAGTGACGCGGAACTGTTTGTCGTCGATGCTAGCGACACGGCTGGTTTTGTCGGCTTGCCGCCGTTCGGCTGAGGCGTAGCCGCTCGAACTATGTCCCGGGTTCCCAGCTCGCGGCGATGACGTCATCCCGCAGTCACTTTATGTGGTCTTCGGCGACAACAACTGAATCGGCCGCGTCTCAATAAATTCTGCTTGAACACAAGCACGCGGTCGATCGGCGAATTGGTCCCATTACATCGAGTTCTTGAACGTTCTTTTCCTTACCAACGGCGTGACGATCGGTAGTACCGGCCGGATCTTGCAGCATTGGCTGCAAATCGGTGCCCGCGCGGGGCTTACAGGGTCGTTGGTCGTACGGCCGGGCAGTGAATATGCCCAGTGGGGCATGAGCGGCGGTGTAGCGACACTCGTCGACGCGATGCCCTGGCCCAGTCGCCGGGCGCCTTGGCATTGTCTGTGGCACGCGCTGCGGGTCGCGCGGTGGGCCCGGCGGCACGGCGTCGAGATCATTCATTGCAACGAACACGATGTTTACCCGTTTGCCACGGTGCTGCGCCGCGTCCTGCCGCGGCCGCTGGTGTGCCATGTTCGGTTTCGGCTCGATGGCGGCTTTGCGGAATGGGCCTTCGGCCGCCGGCCGCCGGATGCCTTGCTTTGGACGTCGCACCAGCAAAAGGCCGATTCCGCTGCCGCCATTACGGGGCTCGTGCCGGAAGAGCGGCAGCACGTCGTGCGGCTGGGCGTGGAGCTGGCTGATGTCGAGCGGTATCGCGACCAGGGACGCGAACTGCGCCAGAAATGGGGAATTCGCGCCGAGGAGATCCTCGTCGGCATCCCCAGCCCGCTGCGGCCGCGGAAAAAGGTGGAAGATTTTGTGACGATGTTCGCCAGGCTGGCCGACCGACATCCCCAGGTTGTCGGCGTGATTGCCGGGCAGGAAGTTGCAGGCGATGAGGCGTACCGTGCTCGCATTGAACAAGCGGTCGCCGACAGCGGCTTGGGACGCCGTCTGCGTTGGGTCGGCTATCTGCAACCGATCGAACCGTTTCATCATGCCTGCGATGTTTCTGTCAGCACCAGTGAGTACGAAACCTTTGGCAACAGTGTCTGCGAAGCGATGGCCTGCGGGAAGGCTGTGGCCGGCTATCGCGGCGGCAGCGTCGCGGAGGTGGTCGGCGAGGCCGGGATGATTGTGGAAACCGGCGACGTCGAGGGGCTGACCGCCGCCGTCGAGCGGCTCGTCTGCGACGGCGAGCTGCGCAGGTCGCTTGGAGGGAAGGCCGGCGAGCGCGTGGCCACCGAGTTCAACCCATCCCAGAGCCTGCGGCAGCTCGCAGCGATTTATGCATCAATCTGCACTGGCGATACCGAACAATCCAAGACGGCCGCCTCGAAGTTATCCGCCTAAAAGCAATCTGATGATTGTCGGCCGGCCGCCCGGCCGAGTTGATTGATACGACCGCACGATTCCGCATGGACCGTTTACGAATTCTACTTTGCTCTTGGGCCCCGTTTCACGCCGGCGCGGAGGTGGCCGCGGAGCGACTCGCCGTCGGTCTGCGCGACGACGGCCATTGCGTCACGGTCGTCGTCGGCACCCAAGGCGAGACGCTTAATCGCATGCGCAGCCACGCTCTTGACGCGCGGTACGTGCCGCTCGCCGTGACCGATAAGTTCCGCTGGTGGCAGTATCGCCGCGCACAGCGCGACCTGCAGCGAATCATGCAGGAAGTTCAACCGGACATCGTGCATGCCAACGATCTCCCGTCGTCGCAGATGGTCAGCCAGGCGGCTGGTCAGCTAGGTATCCCGCGGGTTTGTCACCACCGCTGGCTGTTCGAGGAACCGGCCATCAATTGGCTCAACAAGTACGGCGCCGAGCGGCATTGCTTCGTGTCCCACGCGCTCATGGACGCATTGTGTGCCGCGTCGCCGCGGCTGGCAGCCAGTCCGGGCTCAGTCGTGTACGACGGTTTGCCGCTGCCACCGCCGCCCGCCGCAGCCGATCGCCTTGCGGCTCGCAGCGAACTCGGCCTCCCCCGCGACAAAGTAATTGCCCTGTTTGCGGGCCAAATCATCGAGCGCAAGGGGATCGCAGATTTGTTGCGGGCCTGGAAGATTCTCGCCGAGTCGTGGCACGCTCGCGCGGAACTGGTCATCGTTGGCGACGACCTTCAGAACGACGGCCAGCACCGGCGGCAAATGGAGTGCTTGGCGGCAGAGATTTCTTGTCCGGCGAAGTTCGTCGGCTTCCGCTCCAACGTGGACCGCTGGTTGACGGCCGCTGACCTTTGCGTCGTACCGTCCCACGTCGAGCCGCTCGGCAATGCCACACTGGAAGCCATGGCCCACGGTCTGCCGGTGATCGGCTCGTGCGTCGGCGGCATTCCGGAAATGATCGTGAACGGCGATACGGGAATTCTGGTCCCGCCCCGTTCGCCGACCGAACTGGCCGCGGCCATTCAAGCGCTGCTGCGAGACTGCAAACAGCGCGCGCGGGTGGGCGCCGCGGCAAGAGCCCGGTGTGCCGAAAAGTTTTCGCTGCGAGCCCACGTTGATGCGACGCTCGCGGAATACGAACAAATTCTCGTTACGCCGGCGGCCGTCATTGGATGAAGCGAACCTTGGTGATCGCCGAAGTCTTTCCCCCGCAAGTCGGCGGCAGCGGCAAGTGGCTGTGGGACATCTATTCGCAACTGCCCCACGGTGAGTTTGTGATTGCAGCCGGCCAGTCCAACGGCGACCTGGCGTTCGACCAGACCCATGACCTGCCCGTGCGCCGCCTGCCGCTCAGTTTGGAGTCGTTTGGCGTGCTGGGGTGGAGGTCGGCCCGCGCTTACCTGCACGTCTATCGTCTGTTAAGCGAAATCGCTCGCAACGAACGAATTCAAGCGGTGCACGCCGGCGCAGTCTGCCCGAAGGGCTGCTGGCCTGGCTGCTTCACCGGCGCCTCGGCGTGCCATACACCGTCTATGCACACGGCGAGGAATACAACTACATGTCGCGCAGCCGAGAGCTGAGCTGGCTCGCAGGCCGGATGCTGCGGAGCGCAGCGGCGATCATCGTCAATAGCCGCAACACGGCCGGCATCCTCGTCAACAATTGGTCGGTCACTGCCGAGAATATCCGCGTTCTGCACCCCGGCGTCGACGCGCTATACTTTCAACCGGCCGCGCGCGACAACGAAGTCCGCCGCCGATTGGGGTGGAACGACCGCCCCGTGATCTTGACCGTCGGCCGCCTGCAAAAGCGCAAGGGCCAGGAACAACTCATTCGTGCGCTGCCCGAACTTCGCCAGCGCGTACCAGACGTGTTGTACGCGATCGTCGGTGACGGCGCCGATCGGCCTGACCTGGAGCGCGTCGTCAACGAACTGCGCCTGCACGATTGCGTACAGATGCACGGCGCGCTGACCAGCCGCGACCTGCTGCACGCGTACCAACAGTGTGACCTGTTTGCCTTGGCAAACCTAGACTACCACGGCGACTTCGAAGGGTTCGGCATCGTCCTTTTGGAAGCGCAAGCCTGCGGCAAGCCCGTCGTGGCCGGCGACTCGGGCGGCACGGCCGAAACCATGCAGATCGACACAACCGGCCGGATCGTGCCGCACGATTCGCCAAAAATGCTGATCGACACGCTGTCGGAACTGCTGCTCGACGGCCAGTTGCGAGCCCACATGGGCGGCGCGGCCCGCGACTGGATTGTCGCAAATTTCCAGCGCACGACGCAAGCTAAAATGGCATATGGCATTTTCAACGGGCCTGGCAAGACCCGCTGCCAGCAACCAACTGCCGGGGCCGCCGTCGTCTCCTCGTGCTGACGCGCCAGAAATAAGAGCGATTCGTTGAAACGTCCGCGAACCGTCCCTCCTCGGCGAATTCCGCTAGTAAAACTGGGCCGTCCCCCTCGACTCCATTGAGATTAGCAATCAAGCAGATTGTCGACCTGATCGCGGCAGTCATCGTCCTGCCGGCCGTGCTGCTGTACGCGCTGTCGGCTTCGATCGTCGGACGCAATAGCGCATTCCCCGGCTGGTCGCAACTGTTTTCGCTGTTTCCCGGCACGACGGGCGTGTACCTTCGCAGGGCGTTTTATTGGTTCGTGCTGCCCCGCTGCGGCCGCGACGCGTGCGTTTCATTTGGGACGGTGTTTTCGCATCCGACCGCGCGCATCGGCAACGGCGTCTACATCGGCGTCGGTTGCATGATTGGCGACGTCACGCTCGAAGACGACGCGCTCGTCGGATCGCACGTCTCGATCATCAACGGTCGCGCCCAGCACGGCACGGCGCGGCTCGATATCGCCGTGCGCGAGCAGCCGGGCGTCTACCCGCGCGTTACGATCGGCCGTGACACTTGGATCGGCGACCGCGCCATTGTGACGGAAAACGTCGGGCAGCACTGCATCATCGGCGCCGGGGCGGTCGTCACAAGACCTGTGCCCGACTTGGCGATCGCCGTGGGCAACCCGGCCCGCGTGACTGGACATCGAACGACGGAAGTCGGACAGCGCGACGCGCCAGCGTCGCCACCGCGTCTTCCGATCGAAAGTATCGGCTAGCCACTGGAAATCGAACACGTGTGCGGCATCGCCGGCATCTTGAATCAGGACCCGCAACAGCCGGTTGAACCCGGACTGCTGCGCTCGATGGCCGAGGCGATTGCCCATCGCGGGCCGGACGCGGCCGGATATTGGATCGCATCCGGCATCGGGCTGGCCCATCGCCGCCTGTCGATCATCGACCTGGCCGGCGGCGGGCAACCCTTGGGCAACGAGGACGGCTCGATCCAGGTCGTGTTCAACGGCGAAATCTACAACTACCGAGAGCTGCAGCAAAGGCTCATCGAGAAGGGCCATCGCTTCGTGACCAATTCCGATACGGAAGTGATCGTGCACCTCTACGAAGAACTGGGGGACGCGGTGGTCGAGCGTCTGCGCGGGATGTTCGCCTTTGCCTTGTGGGATGCCAAGCGTCGCAAGCTCTTGCTCGCTCGCGATCGGATCGGGCTGAAGCCGCTGTACTACCTGCGCGACGGCCAGCGACTCGTCTTCGCGTCCGAAATCAAATCCATCTTGGCGTGCCCGGGCGTCGACCGCGCAATCGACGCGGCCGCTTTGGAAGACTATCTGACCTTCGGTGTCATTCCCGGCGAGCGCTCGATCTTCCGCAGCATCCGCAAGCTGCCGGCCGGCCACACTCTGAGCATTACGCCGCTACAATTCGCCGTTTCGCCGCGGCGCTATTGGCAACTGCGAGGCGACGTGGACACGTCGCGGAGCGTCGTCGACTGGATCGAGGCCGTGCGGGCCAAGTTTGTCGAGACGGTCGCCGCACATCGGATTTCCGACGTGCCCGTCGGCGCGTTTCTTAGCGGCGGACTCGACTCAAGCGCCGTTACGGCCGCCCTCGTGGAAACTGGCGCCGGCGAGATCCAAACGTTTTCGATCGGCTTTCAAGAAGAGCGCCTTAGCGAACTGCCCTACGCCCGCGAGGTCGCCCAGCGCTTCGGCACGCGGCACTACGAAGAGATCGTCACCCCCCAGGCTGTCGCCAGTCTCGACGAGTTGGTCACTCATTTCGACGAGCCCTTTGCCGATGCGTCGGCGATTCCCACGATGTGTGTCTCGCGGCTCGCCCGCCAGCATGTGAAGGTCGTCCTGTCGGGGGACGGCGGCGATGAGGCGTTCGGCGGTTACGCCCGCTATGCGCACGACGTGAAGGAGGCAGCAATTCGCGCCTGGCTGCCCGGTTCAATTCGCCGCACGCTGGTCGGTCCGCTGTCACGGGTGTGGCCCAAAGCCGACTGGCTGCCGCGGGCCCTGCGCTTGAAAACTGCGCTTACCAATCTTTCGCTCGACGACTCGCTCGCTTACGCCAACACCTTGTCGGTCTGCCGCGAGCCCGTGCGCCGCCAACTTCTCCATGCGAACGTTCGCAGCCAACTGAACGGCCACCTGCCCGAGCGATTCGTGGCGGCCGAATACGAGCGGCAGGCAACCGATCCACTGCGCGGCATGATCGGCAGCGACGTTGCGATGTTGTTGCCCGACGATTTTCTTACCAAGGTCGACCGCGCCAGCATGGCCGTGGGTCTCGAGGTCCGCCCGCCACTGGTCGATCACGAGCTGCTGGAGCTGTCATCGCAGATTCCATCGTCGCTCAAGGTCCGCGGCGGCGAAACCAAGTGGCTGTTCAAGCAAATCTGCCACGGCTGGCTGCCAGACAAGGCAGTGCATCGGCCCAAACAGGGATTTGATGTTCCCGTGGATCAGTGGCTCCGCGGCCCCCTGCGAGACCTGTTCGAGGCCAACGTCCTGGCCAAATCAGCCAAGGTAGCCGGCCTGATCGATCAAACCCGCGTCGGCCAACTCTACAACGCGCACCGCCGGCGTATCGGCCGACACGGCGCCCCGCTGTGGGCTATGTTGGTGTTGGGAACCTGGGCCGAGCGCTACGCGGTGACGGCGCCGGCGGCGGTGCGCGTACCGGAAGGAGCAACGGCAAGCTGATGAATAACGTCAGTCAACTGAATCCGACGAGCGGCGACCCGGCCGAACGCGCGACGGCACCCACGGCTGCCCCAATCGCGGCCCCGGCGAATCGTGCCGCGCAAAGCAGCTTCGATTGGCGCGCCTATATCGCCATCGCTCGGCCCGATCATTGGTTCAAAAACGTGTTCATGCTGGCGGGCGTATTGCTTGCGCTGTTCATTGACGTAAATTACTGGAATGCATCGAGCATTGGCAAGCTGATCGTGGGCTTTGTCGCCACTTGCGTCGTCGCCTCCAGCAACTACGTCCTCAATGAAATCCTTGACGCGCGGCTTGACAAGTTTCATCCCGTGAAGCATGCCCGGCCCATTCCCTCGGGCCGCGTCAACGTGCCCCTGGCCTACGCCGAGTGGGTAGTGCTCGGCATGTTGGGCCTGCTCGTGGCGGCGGCGGTCAACTGGCCATTTTTCGCGGCGGCAGCCGCCTTGCTCGTGATGGGCGTGGTCTACAACGTGCCGCCGCTGCGCACCAAGCAGTGGCCGTATCTCGACGTGCTCTCGGAATCTGTCAACAATCCGCTGCGGCTGATGCTGGGATGGTTCACGGTCACGGCGGTCGCCGTGCCGCCGCTGTCGCTGATGATTTCCTATTGGCTAGTAGGGGCTTTCTTCATGGCGAGCAAGCGTTTCGCCGAATATCGCTCGATCGGCGACAAAGCCCGTGCCGCAGCCTATCGCGGCTCCTTCCAATACTACGATGACAACCGGTTGCTGGTCAGCATGTGCGTTTACGCCTGCGGCTCGGCGTTTCTGCTGGGCGTGTTCATTATCCGGTACCATCTTGAGCTGATCTTACTGGTGCCGCTGATCGCGGGGTTCTTCGGCTATTATTTGCACATCGCCCTGAAAAAAGACAGCCCGGTGCAGGCGCCGGAAAAGCTGTATCGTGAATGGGGCCTGATGTTGTACTTGGCTCTCTGCCTGGCGTTGTTCGTGCTGCTGATGTTTATTCACGTCCCCTGGCTCTACAGCTTGTTCAACGTGCCCGAGTCGCAGATGCCAATCATGTGGCAGTTTTAACCCCGATGCGGCTCGACGTCCACAAAGGTGCCGTGAGCGCTAGCAAGCAAAGAAAAGATCTGGCGAATTGCCCGGCGGAATCCTGGGGAGGCGGCTGCGCCAAGAAGAACGCGGTGACGTCGAACGTGGGAACGGCCGCCCAGCGGGTCCACCCGCTGGTATGGATTCTGTTGGCCGGGGGAGTGGTGCGCGTTGTGCTTTGGTTTGCGTGGGGTAGCTGGTCGCCGCTGGTCAATCGCGACGCGGAGGAGTATCAGCAGCTCGCTACGCGGCTGGCGACCGTCGGCGACTACGCTGACGCGCGGGGTGAGCCCGTCTCGCTGCGTCCACCTTTGTATCCGGCCGGACTGGCTTTGGCATACCGGGTATTTGGCGTGCAAAATGACGCGGCGGCACGAGCTTTACAAGCAGTGGTCGGCCTCGCCACCGTTATCCTGGTCTACTACATGGCAAAGGTAGTTTACGACGAGCGAGTCGCGCTATGGGCGGCCGGGCTCTGTGGATTTTATCCGTCGCTGTTGGCCTACGCGAACTTGCTCCTCAGCGAGACGTTGTTCACGTTTTTCGTCGTTGCTTTTTGTTGGCTCGCGTGCGAGGCGATCCAGCGCGAATCGCTCTCGACTCTCGCCGCCGCGGGCCTCGCGCTCGGAGTGGCCGCGCTGACTCGCAGCATCATGCTAGTTTTTGCGCCGCTGTTGTCGCTGTACGTTCTATTGTGTTGGCGTGGCCGCTGGTCCCGCCGGCTGCTCGCGGCGGCAATTCCCGTTGCCGTGTTCGCCCTCTCGATCGCCCCCTGGTCGGTGCGTAACACGCGGTTGCAACAGACACTGACCTTCATCGACGTGATGGGGGGCCGCAACGCGATGATGGGCAACTATGAGCACACGCCTCTCGAGCGCTCCTGGGCGACGATCGGCATCGCGACCGGCAACGAAGCCTGGGACATGGTGCTCATGCACGAAGACCCCCAGGCTTTTTTCGCCGCCACGCAAGGCCAGCGCGACAAGCTGCGCTTCGCCATGCCCTGCAATTTATGGGGAGCCATCCGGCCTTGACGGCCGAACGAAGCCTCGTGAAATTCTTTAACTTTTGGCAACTGGAACGCGAGCTCGTGGCGGCTGCCAAGGAAGGTTATTTTGGAAACGTCCATTTCACGCTGGAGCTACTGCTGGCTGCGGTCGTATGCGGCGCCTACGCTGCTGGTGCTTTTCGCGGGGATCTTCGGCGCGTGCTGCGCGCCTGCTCCCAATCGTTGGTTACACTGGTTTCTCGTCGGCAACATCCTGTTTCCCTGCGCGGTCCATACGATGATCTTTGGTCATTCGCGCTACCATTTGCCGATTATTCCGCTGGTCTGCGTCTTCGCCGGGGCGGCGATCGTCGGCCAGCGTGAAATCTGGTCGCGTCGCCACTCGTGGGCGTTTGCTTTGGCGGGCTCGATCTCAGTAATCTTGGTGCTCGGCTGGGTGCGCGAGTTTGTGTTTGTCGATTACGGACTGTTGGCCAGCTAACAGGAAACGTCAATGCCTGGAATTTGCGGCTTCCACAATCTGGCACCAACCGACGACGCGCATCATCTGCTGGCGGCGATGACGGAACGGCTTACGTCGCCGCTCACCAAGCCGGCCGGGCGCGCGCACGACCCGGTCGGGCGGTACGGCCTGGCCAGCGTCTCATTGGGGATTCTATCCACCGAGGGGCAACCCGCCAAACTGGCCGGGGACGCCCGCGTGGCCGTGCTGGAAGGTGAAATATTCGACGTACCTCGGCGGATTATCGCCGACGGCGGTTCGCCGTCGTGCGCCGATGATGACCACTTTGCGGCGGCGCTGCTTCGCGCAACGCAGAGCGGCGCCGGCAGCGGCGTCGCCGACCTTGACGGATCTTTCGCCGCAGCCATCGTGGATCCAGAAAATCAAACGCTCACGCTCATTACCGACCGCTTCGGTACGCGGCCGATTTATTACGCGCACGACGGGCAGAGGTTTTTATTCGCTTCTCGGATTGCCCCTCTGCTGGCCGACCCAGTGGTGTCGCGCGATCCGGATTGGACCGGCTTCGCTCAGTTCTTCACGTTCGGCCACTATTTCCAGGAAAACACATCGCTGGCAGCCGTCAAAGTGGTCCCCGCGGCCGCGGTGTTGGTCTTCGACGCTCGCCGCAACCGATTCACGATCGAGCGCTACTGGTGCGGTGCGACAGCGCATTGCCTCGTTGCCGGCCGATCGAGGTGCCGCCTTTGAAGCGATTGACGAGGCCATGTTCCGCTCGGTCCAAAGGTGCGGAGCTTCACACGGCGCCGCACTCGGCATCTCTCTTTCCGGCGGACTGGACGCCCGCACGATGCTCGGCGTCTTGGAGCGGCCAGGCGGGCGCGTCAAAACCGTGTGCATGGGCATGGCCGGCAGCCGCGACCATCAATCGGCCACGCAGCTCGCCCGAATCGTCGGCTGCGAACACCACAACCACGTGCTCGATGCGGCATTTCTCGCCGATTTCACCAGACACCTCGACGACATGGTCCGCCTCACCGACGGCCAATATCTGTCGCAGTGCATCGTCATGCCGACGCTGCCGCTCTACCGTCAGCTCGGCATTGGCATCCTGATGCGGGGCCACGCCGGAGAATTACTGCACCTGACGAAGGCGTACAATTACTCGCTCAACGCGGAAGCGCTTGCTCTGCGCAATGATACGGAACTGGAGGACTGGCTGTGGACGAACCTGCAAGCCCACTTGCAGGAGCGCATCGACGAGCGGCTCTTTGCCCAGCGTGAGCTGCAAAACCAGAGCCTCGCTCGCGATTCGCTCCGAGCCGCGCTGGCCGAGTCGCGGGAGATCGAGCGTCCGGCCGAGCGCATCGCCCATCTGTTCCTCGATCAGCGCGTCCGCCGCGAAACGATGCTCTCAATGATCAAGTTTCGCTCGATTGCGGAAACCCGCTTGCCTTATCTCGATCGCGTTCTCGTCGAGCGTCTGTTGGCCCTACCGATCGAGTGGCGGCTGGACGACGAATTGCAGAGCTTCATCCTGCGGCGCCGGCAACCAGAATTTTGTCGCGTCGAAAACACAAACACAGGTACGGTCCTGGGCGCCGGGCGGCTACGCCGCAATGTCGCCGGGTTTAAAATGCGCGTCTTGGGCAAGCTCGGCGTGCCCGGTTATCAACCGTACGAGCGGCTCGGCCTGTGGCTGCGGCGGCAGCTCGCGCCGATCGTCCGCCGCACCCTGCTAAGCGACGAATGCCTGGAGCGCGGCTTCTTCGTGCCCGATACCGTGCGCCGCGTCGTCGATAGGCATCTGGGCGACAAACGAAATCACACGTACCTGATCATGGCCATGATGATCTTTGAAGTCGGCCAACGGCAACTGCACGGCGGAGGCCACAACGCCGGCCATCGGCGATTCGAGGCGGCGGCAACTGGTTAGCTCACAAGTCCCAGCCCGTCTCCAGCAAACTTAGATGAGCACAGCCGCCGATCTTGAGCTCGCCTGGCCGACATCGCGGCGCGGTGCACCGACCGACGGTCCGCGGATTTGCC
Source organism: uncultured Planctomycetota bacterium (assembly GCA_963738665.1). Classification (GTDB taxonomy): domain Bacteria; phylum Planctomycetota; class Planctomycetia; order Pirellulales; family Lacipirellulaceae; genus JABDGM01. Next base: position 193,673 of record CAVTXL010000018.1, on the reverse strand, counting down.
AGTTGGTTCACGGCCTGCCGATCGGCGGCGCCGAAGTGATCGTTGATCGCCTGGTCCGCCGGCTGGGCGACGAATTCCCCATGGCGGTGGCCTGCCTCGACGAGGTTGGCCAACTGGGGGAAGCGCTCGTCGCTGCGGGCGTGCCGGTCGTGCGGCTTGGCCGCCGGCCCGGCTTCGATTGGAAATGCACTCGCAAGTTGCAGCGCCGGCTGCGCGACCAGGACATCCGGCTAATCCACGCCCATCAGTGCACTCCCTTGGCCTACGCGCTGGCCACGCAGGCTTTTGGGCCCCGCCCGCCTGTTCTGCTCACCGAACACGGCCGGTTTTTCCCCGACCTGCCGAGCCGCAAACGCAAGCTGTTTCACCGTCTGGCCGCCCGGGCCAGCGACCGCTTCGTAGCCGTCGGCGAAGCCGTTCGGCAGGCGCTCGTGGCGAACGAGGGGCTGCCGGCGAACCGCATCGACGTGATTTACAATGGCGTCGAGCCGCCAGCCAAATCACTCTTGGCGTCCGAGCGCGCCAACTCTGCGCCGAGCTGAATGTCGCCGAAGAGCATTGCCTGGTCGTGCAAGTCGCCCGTCTGGACACGATCAAGGATCACCACACGGCGCTCACCGCGATTAAGCAAACAGCCGTCAGTGCTCCGTACATCCGCCTGCTCATCGTCGGCGACGGGCCGCAGCGCGGGGCCATTGAACGTTGCATCCGCGAACAATCATTGACGGATCGCGTATCGGTGCTTGGGATGCGCAACGACGTGCCGCGGCTGCTCGCAGCAAGCGACGTATTCCTTCTGACCAGCGTCAGCGAAGGCATTCCAGTGACCGTGCTCGAAGCGATGGCGGCCGGTGTGCCGGTCGTGGCCACGGCTGTGGGGGGCTTGCCCGAGTTGATCCGAAACGAAGACAGTGGCCTGCTGGCCCCGGCTGGGGACGCCTCCGGCCTTGCCAATGCGCTACTTCGCCTAGCGTTGCGCCCGGCGCTTCGCAGCCAATTTGCCGGCGTCGCCCGCCGCCGCGCTCTCACTGAGTTTTCTGCACAAGCTATGCTTGTTCAATACGCCGCCCTCTATCGCGAGATGCTTTGCTGCCGTGCGCATTGACAGCCGGCAAGCGCAGTGATGACGACTGCCAGCCAAATATCGACCGAACGATCGCATCCGCCACAGGCCGCGGCGTCGCCGCACGCCGCGCTTGTCTCGTTCATCATTCCGGCGCTGAACGAAGAAACACAAATCGCTCAGACTCTGGAAGCGCTCCGACGCATGCAGATTCCCACTTGCGTCCGGGGAATGGAAATCATTGTCGTCGACAACAGCTCGATCGACCGCACCGCCCAGCTTGCTCGCGACCAGGGCGCAATCGTCGTGCAGGTCCCAGCGAAAAGCCCGTCCCATGCTCGAAACGCCGGGGCCCGCGCCGCCGGCGGCGAGTGGCTCGCCTTCGTCGACGCCGATTGCCGCCTGGCGCCGAATTGGCTGACAGTCTGCGGCGGCGAGTTGGCCGACGATCCGAGGAATGTGGCCGCGGCCGCAGTGATGGAAATGCTGGGCGCTGACCGCACGTGGGTCGAGCGTGCCGCGGCCCAGCTCGCGGGCGGCGGCCGCGGTTCGGTTCCGATGGCCGTCGGCTGGCTGCCCACAGCCAACTTGCTCGTTCGCCGCGCCGCCTTCGACGCCGTCGGCGGCTTCGATGAATCGCTCACTACTTGCGAGGACTGCGACCTGGGCTATAAGCTCGCGAAGTTAGGTCGTCAGATCGTCGACGGCCGTGCCACGTTCGATCATCGCGGAGAATCGCGCACGCTTGGCGAAGTGTTCTGCCGCGAAGCGTGGCGCTCGCACGGGAATCTTCGCCTGGCCATGTCGCGACCGTTTGATTGGAAAAACTGGTTGAGCCTGCTCGTCCCAGTCGTAATCGTCTTCGGCTTCGTCGCGACATTGGTATGTCTTTTCGCTGCCGCGATAGTGAATTCGGCGAGCTGGCCGTTTATCGCTGCACTCGCTATTTTCCCGCTAGCCGCATTCGCATTGCAACTTCGCAAGGCCGGGTTCTCGAGCCCCAAGTCTGCGCCTCCAACAGTTCGCCGTCCTGACAACTCATTTTGCCGGCCGCGCCGCCGGCCTGTTTTGGTCCTTCCGCCGTGTCGACCGCTGAAACGTTCGTGCAAACGACGAAACATAACGCGCCGTCGGCCCACCCGCGACACCCCAGCGCGGCCCGCCTGCCGCTGGTGCTTCACACGCGCGTGATTACGGGGCAGGGGGGCGGGCCCGACAAGACGATCCTCAATTCGCCGCGATTCCTGCCCGCGCTCGGCTATCGCTCAGTCTGTGCTTTTCTGCGTCCGCCCAACGACGCCGGCTTTCAAGCGGTCCGCGACCGCGCCGCCGCCTGGCAAGCTCCGCTGGAGGAAATCGACGACCGCCGCGCACTCGACCTTCGCGCACTAAAGCAAATGCTCACCGTCTGCCGGCGGCTGCACGTCGATATCTGGCACGCGCACGACTACAAGACGAATCTTTTCGGTCTGTTGCTCCGCCGGCTGCACCCGATGCGGCTCGTAACGACGTGCCATGGCTGGGTGGAATACACTGCTAAGACGAAGCTTTACTACCGCGTCGACAACTGGTCCCTGCCCCGCTACGAACGGGTCATCTGCGTCTCAGAAGACTTGCTGGCCGAAAGCCGCCGCCGCGGCGTGCGTGTCGACAAATCCGTGCTGATTGAAAACGCGATCGACACGCACGAATACCGGCGCACCCTCGACCTACCGACCGCGAAGCGGGCCTGGAACGTGCCGCCGGAGCGGCTGCTCGTCGGCGCCGCCGGCCGCTTGTCGCCCGAAAAAGGCTTCGATTTATTGATCCGGGCCGTCCGAGAGCTCATCGGCAGCGGTCTCGACATAAGCCTGGTCATCGCCGGCGAAGGCCCCGCGCGATTCGCTCACGCAGCTCATCGGCCAACTCGGTCTGGCCGATCGCGTGCGCCTCGTCGGCTTTCGACACGATTTGCGTCCGTTTTACCAGTCCCTCGATTTGTTCGTCCTCAGCAGTCTCCGGGAAGGCCTGCCCAATGTGTTGCTGGAGGCGATGGCCCTGGAAACGCCAGTCGTTGCCACGCGGATTGCCGGCGTTCCCCGCGTCATCGCCGACGGCGAATCTGGTCTGTTGATTCCGATGGGTGACCTGGCGGCCCTGACGAGTGTGATCGGGCGCGCCCTGGCCAACGTCGATCTTCGCCGCCGCCTCGCGGCTGCCGCCCGGCAAACCGTTGACGATCGCTACTCATTCGCCGCCCGCATGCAAAAGGTCGCCGCCGTTTACGATGAGCTGATCGCCAAGCACAACCGCGGGGCCCGGCCTTGATGCACACGACGTCCGCACCGCCGACGACTGTGACAACCCATTGGCAGGCGCCCGCGGGCGACCTGGTGAAGCGCTGGTCGCGTCTTTGCAAGCAGCTAGGCAGCGGCTCACCGAGCCGGCGGCTCGAATGGCTGGCCATCCTTCGTGACGGACTCGGCCATCGCCCGGTCCTGCTAGAAGCCCGGGCTGGCGACGAAACGCTGGGCATGTTGCCGCTCGCGCACATGCAGTCGGCATTGTTCGGCAAGTTTCTGGTCGCGCTGCCGTATTTGAACGTGGGCGGACCACTCGCCACGCATCAAAATGTGGCCCGTGAGTTGATCGCCCGCGCCGTCGAACTGGCCGACGAACTCGACGTGAAACACCTCGAGCTGCGCAACGAACTGCGTCTCGTCCATCCGGCATTCAACCACGAGCTGACCGAAAAGGTACACATGCGGCTGAATTTGCCCGCCGCGGCCGACAAACTCTGGAGCCGCCTCGGGCCGAAGGTCCGCAACCAAATCCGCAAGGCAGAAAAAGAGGGGCTATCCTATTCGTGGGGCCAGTGGGAACTTCTGGCCGAGTTTTACGACGTATTCAGCCGCAACATGCGCAACCTAGGCACGCCAGTCTTCAGCCGCCGCCTGTTCGCGGGCATCGTAACTCATTTGGCGGATTCGGCCGAATTCTGCGTCGTCCGCGGCCGCGGCCGGGTGCTCGCCGCGGCGCTTGTCGTCCACGGCGCGGGCGTCAGCGAAGTGCCCAGCGCCAGTTCGCTCCGGCAGTTCAAACACTTGAATGCGAATATGCTCCTCTACTGGCAACTGCTCTCCCGCGCGATTGAGCATGGCCAGCAGACGTTCGATTTCGGCCGCAGTAGTGAAGGCAGTAACACGCACCGGTTCAAGGCCCAGTGGGGCGCGGCACCCATCCAGCCGTGTGGCAGTATTACGTTCGCCGCGGCGATATCGGGGACATGCGTCCGAACAGTCCCAAGAACGAGCGCCGTATTGCCGTTTGGAAGCGGCTCCCCGTGTGGCTGACGCGGCTGGCCGGCCCGCCGATCGTTCGCGGCATTCCGTAGTCGGCACGCCGGCCCAGGCCACACCCTGAAGTCGCACGTTCCAGCCGCGCTGCAAATTTCGACGCGCCAATGAGGCCGCCCGTCAACAAGCCACCGTTCCAATTCGCCGCCTGGCTCGTCGATCTCGACGGCACGCTCTATCACCACAAGCTCGTCCGGGCCATGATGGCGCTCGAGTTGGGCCTGTGGGGCCGGCCGGCCATTCGTACCCTGCGGACGTTTCGCCGCGAGCAAGAGCGTCTGCGCCGGCTGGAACCGGCCTGCAACAGCGACCCGTTCGCGCTGCAGATTCGCCGCACCGCCGAACAACTCAGTGCGCCGGAATCGGCCGTCATGGCGGTCGTCAACGACTGGATGATCGAGCGGCCCGGCAAATGGCTCCGCGTCTTCCGCCGGCGAAAATTGCTGGCGGCAATCACGCGGTTTCGCACCCAGGGAGGCCGCACGGCCCTTGTCAGCGACTATCCGGCCCGCCGCAAACTGGCGTCGCTAAATGTCGAATCGTTGTTCGACGCCGTCGTTGCTTGTGGCGAGCCCGGCGGCCCGGCGCAGTTGAAACCCAATCCGGCCGGCTTTCTGCTGGCAGCCGAGCAACTGCGCACGCAGCCGGAACATTGCCTGGTCATCGGCGACCGCGATGACGCCGACGGCGGCGCCGCCCGTCTTGCCGGAATGGCCTTTCAGCACGTCTCGGCACGCTGGCGCTGAGATTCGCGATTGGTGTCGGCCCGTGTTAACCAAGCGATCACTCACGCCTTGAACCCGAATTCGAACTTGTCTCCGACCGAGCAAGCAATTCCCCGGCGCCGCCTGCGCGCCGTATGGCTGTTCATGGGGCTGGCTTTGCTGGTGTTTACCTGGTACGGCTCGCTCGTTCCACTCCACCTGGTCCGCACGAGCGTCGCCGACGCCTGGCGGCGGTTCATGGCCGCGCCGCTGGATATCCGCGGCGGCTCGAAGATCGATTGGGGCATAAACGTGCTGTTGTTGGCGCCGGCCGGATTCTGTCTGTTGGGCGCCGCTCTCCCTGTCAATTCGACATGGGCCACTCGCTTGGTCCGTACCCTGCTGGTCGCGGCCGCCTGCCTGCTCGTGAGCGCGTCGATCGAGTTCTCGCAAAGCTGGTTTCCGCCGCGCGTGCCGTCGCGGGCCGACGTCGTCGCGCAGTTTCTGGGCGCCGCCGCCGGCCTCGCTATGTGGTGGCTGTGCGGCCGGGCCTTCAATCGAGCGCTGGCCGATTTTCTGGCCGACAAGCGCGCCGACAGTTGGCTCGATCTGTGCCTATTGGCCTATATCCTCGGTCTGGTGCTGTATTCGCTCGCGCCGCTCGATCTCACGCTCCATCCGGACGAACTGTACAACAAGTTTCGCCGCGGCCAGATCGCGCTGGTGCCTTTCTCGGCGTACCGCGGCCCCGCGTCTCAAATCCTCTACGACGTGGTTACGGACATTCTCCTTTACATTCCCGTCGGCGTGTTCTCCGCCACGTTCCCCACACGCCGCAACGGCGAAATTCGCACCTGGCCCAGGAGCCTGGTCGTCGGCGGTGCAATCGTCGTCGGCATCGAGCTCGGTCAACTCTTCGTGCTGAGCCGCTACTGCGACGCGTCGGACGTCCTCACCGGCATGCTCGGCGTCGCGTCTGGCGTCTATGGATTTCGCCGCTACAGCCGCCGGCCCACGGAAGCGGCTCCGACGGCCGCCGCCTCGGCCCGTTTGCTGTTTGCGGCCGCCGTTTATTCGTTCGTGGTAGTCGGCGTGCTATGGGCCCCCTACAACTTCACTACCTCGAACACCGCTCTAATTGGCGACCGCCTATCCAACTTCGTCAGCGTGCCCTTCGCCCGTGCGCTGGCAGGCGATTACTTCTCCGCACTCAACGGTTTCCTGCAAAAACTGCTCCTCTTCGGGCCGCTCGGCGCCTGGGTTCCGGCGTTCACCTCGACGCTCCGCCCGGCCAGCCGCACGGCGGCGAATCTGGTGCTTCTGGGCCTCATTGCCGGCCTGGCGCTGGCGGTCGAGCTGGGCCAAATTCTGCTTCCGGGCCGCTTCGCCTCGTTCGACGACGTGCTGATCTGCTTCGCCGGTGCGCTCGCCGGCTTCTGGCTGATGCAACGCATCCGCCGCCACCGGTTGGCCGCCGAACCGGTCTAAGTGGAACCAGTATGCGGTAGGACGGACAATTCAGTCCGTCGACAAACCATGACGGACAGTTGTCCGTCCTACAACCGAAATCGTTGCGCGGGTCGACTTAATAATAGAACGGTTCGCCGCAAGAATAGAACGGGAGGGCGCGAAGACAACAGAGACAGAGCTGTCGTGACCGCAGCCGGTCCACACTCGCACCATTCCCGCGTCGACCCTGATGACAGAACTCGCAGGTTCACGTCGGCAACCCGATTTGATTCGACGCATTTTCAGAAGCCGGGGGGGACCGGCTCGTTTGATCAATCCGCGAAGCCGATTGCGATTGTCCCCCGTATCGTGACCAGTTTTGAAACCGCTTTCAGCACTTCTCGATTCGCTCTGCGCTATTTGCATCCAGTTGTTTCATCTTTTTCGATTTCGCCACCGCCTCACAGCCCGTTGAAAAAGGGGGGACGGGCCTGCTTGCGGCAACGCGATTTCACGAACCTTTTTCGCATCGGACCACGAGCCAGTCCCCTTGGTCAACACGCTGCTAGGGCTTCTGCTCCACCGCTTTCATCAGTTCGGCCAAGTGTACTTTCCACACGCTGGCCTTCGTGTGCGTACCGTGGCCGACCGTTTCGTCGCTGAGTGGGTAAACGATCGCCTTGCCATTCGGCACTTTCTTGATCGCCTCTTCCAGCACGCCCAACTCCGGCGGATTGATCAAGTCGTCGGCAAAATTGATCGCCACCAGCCGGGCCTTGATCTTCGGCAGCCCGGGCTCGGGGTCATAGTCTTCCGACGCGGCGAACGCGTACAGCACGTCATTCGCGTCGTAGCTGCGGTTGTTTAGATAGCCGCGGACGCCGCGGTCGAACATCCCATCGGCCGTGGCCCGCGTCGGCGCTGACCGCTGCCGCCGCACCGAATTGTCGGACATGAACGACATCATGCCGGCGGCGGTCGCCAGGCCCGACGGCTGCTGGGTGTAGTTGCCGTCGTTGTAGTCAGGGCTGTTCCGAATGGCGTCGATGATGATCCGCCGCCACATCCGGTTGCGGCCAGACAACTGCGTCGGCAGGCTGGCGAGCGGCACTAGCGCGTCCATGTAATCGGGGTACATCGAGCCCCACAGCCAGGCGTGCATCCCCCCCATCGACGTGCCGATCATCAGCCGGAGGTGATTGACACCCAGCCCTTCGGTCAGCAAGCGATATTGGGCGTCGATCATGTCCTGGTAGCCGTACTTGGGGAACTTCGCCTTGAGGCCGTCGCTCGGTTTGGACGACTGCCCGTGCCCAAGGCCGTCGGGCATGATGACGTAATACTTCGTGCCATCGAGAATCTGGCCCGGCCCATATAGCTCGCCGGCCCAACTAGCGGCCAAGAACTGGTTGCCGGTGCCCGTCGTGCCGTGCATCACCAGCACGGCATTCGTTACGAGGTCGCTCGCATCCTTTCGCGGCCTGCCGATCGTCATGTAATGCTGCCGCAGCTCGGGCAGCGACTCGCCGGAGCGGAAATGAAAGTCTTTGATGACGTAATCACCCGGAACCGGATTAGGATAGTTCGTCGCGCTTCGCCCAGCACCTCGCTGCCCTCGTGCCTGCTGCGCGAACCCGGCCGGAAGCAGAACGATCATCAGCAGCAGCAGAGCAACGTATCGAATGCAGACGCGGCTCATTTTTTCGACCTCCCGTTTGAAATATCCCGCAGCTCGCGCACGCCGCGGGTCAACGAGGTATTTTACGAGGACACAGCGCCGCGGCCCTCTCGGTCGACGTAAATCCGCCGGCACTGGTCAGTTTTCAAAGTTCGCAACGGCTACGTATTCCTCATGCGATTGGACGTCACGCAGCACATTCACCAGCGGCCGGCCCAGGCCGTTCCAGGCGATCTCCATCAGGTCGCCCCCGACCAGCTCGACGCCGGCCCCAAAGCTGAACGCGGCCGCGCCGAAAAAATGAATATGGGCCTGTCCCGGGTGGCGGTGCTCGGCGTATTTGAAGTGGTGATACTCGAGGTTGGCGAGCGTGTGGGCCATGTTCGACTCGCCGGAGTGGATTTCGTGCGTCCAAACGACGTGGCCGGCGCGGCGAATCGTCACGGTACCACTCAGCCCTTCGAATTTTTCATCGAGCGACAATTCGGGGCCGATCGCGCACTGCCGCAGCTTGGAATGGGCCAGGTACAGATAATTCTTCTTTTCCATCACGTGATCGGCGAATTCGTTACCGGCTGCAAAGCCGATCCGCCAGGGCGTGCCCTGTTGATCGATCAGGTACGCGCCGGCCACCTCGGGTTCTTCGCCCGCATCGTCAGCGTAGCTCGGCTCCGCGAGCGGGTCGCCATGGGCTTTTAACATCAGCCCCGTCCCTTTGTAGAACCACTCGGGCTGGGCGCCGATATGGCCGGCCGGGGGCCGTCCGCCATCGACGCCCCATTGGTACATCCGCATGCTGTCCGTCTCTTTGCCGGCCGCTTGCGCTTGGTGCATCTTCTGGCGATTCTGTGCGCTGGCCATATGCGTCAGTCCGGTCCCCGTGACCAGGCAATGCAGCGGATCGGTCGGGTGGTCGAACGCCGGCAGCAGCTTCCACTCCGATTTTCCCGAATATACCGCGTCGTAGTCGACCGTTTCCTGCGATTGCCGGGCCGTCGCCAGCTCGGCCACCGAGGTCTTGTTCTCAATCGCGGCGCCGGCCAGCGAATAGATCGAATCGGTATTTGAGAGCAGCACCAATTGGGGCTCCCTAACTGTGGCCACGCGTCGGCCGATACTCGGATGCTTCAGCTGAACTATATGCATATGTCACCGAATATTACCAGATTCGTCCGGGACCTTTGTGTCCACCAGTGCCCGAGATGCGGTCGTAGATGCCCGTTTGCCATTCTTTGTTGCCCGGCATTACCCAGACGCTTTGGACTTTTTCGGAATCAATAACAACGTCGCAATGGAACAAATGCTTGAAGTTGACCCAATAATAGACCCATCCGATTCCGTTCTGGATGTCGCGTTGCTCCCAACGGAGGTTGTACATTTCCTCTCGTTTTTCAGCATTGCTGGCGCTAAAGCTACTTTCATTCTCCGTTACGGCGTCGTCCATTTCGCCAATGGTCATGCCAGCACGTACAGGAAACTCCTTCGCGATTTCTTTTAACGCGAAGGTTTGAACGTAATCTGACCTTTCCTTGTTTTCGAAGTCGCGAATGAGCTAAGCATGAGCGGCAGGGTCATCGAAGAACGCGTCCAAATTCAACCGGGACAGCGCAATCCATTCGACTTCGGCCACTCCAGAGTTGCGCGAGTCTTGTTTCGTGCACCCCGCCAGAGAGAGCACTACCGTGTACGCGATGAACGCTTCATCCCAAACCCCTGAGCTGGTTCGAGCCAGCGGTCACCGCTTCACGCCGCGGTCCACCCCCCATCGATCGAAAAACCAGCCCCGGTCACATAGCTCGAGGCCGGGCTGGCCAGGTACAGCGCGAGGCCACCCAGCTCGTGCAGCTCACCCCAGCGGCCCATCGGGATTTTGGAGATGAACGCCTGGAACTTCTCCGGATCATTTGTCAGTGAGACGTTCATCTCCGTGGCAAACGGCCCGGGCAGAATTGCGTTCACAGTGATTTTCGTTTTGGCCAGTTCGACCGCCAGGGCCCTCGTCAGTTGCAGCACGGCCCCTTTGCTGGTGGCGTAGAGCGTTCGCTCGGGAATCGCCACCACGGCCAGCATCGAGGCGATATTGATGATTCGGCCGTAGCCATTACGCTTCATGATCGGCACGACTTCGCGGCAGGTGAGCCAGGTGCCCGTCACGTTGACGCGCTGCACTCGATCGAAATCCTCGGGCGAGACGTCTTCGATCGCGCCGCGAATGTTGATGCCGGCCGAGTTGATCAAGATGTCGATCATGCCCATCTTCTTGACTGCCTCGGCCACAGCGCCCGACACCGAGTGGGGATCGGTGACGTCGCACGTCGCGGTCGCACTAGGCCGGCCGTAAGTCTTGCTGAGCTCTGTGCGAGCTTGGTCGTTGCGGTCGGCATCGCGGGCGGCGATGAAGATCGACGCCCCGGCTTCGGCCAGCGCCTTGGCCATCTCAAGCCCCAGGCCGCGGTTGCCCCCCACGACGAGGGCCGTTTGCCCATCGAGCTTGAATTGATCGAGGATCGACGTTGCCATGCGTAGCATCCTATTGATGTTGGACCGAATAAATTTTTAAAGAGTAGACAACTCAGGTGATGTCAAAGTTCTCAAGTCCGTCCTTCTTCAGCGTCAGGCCGACGCCGGGCCGGTTGTCGTCGAGTTGCAATTGGCCATTCTTGGCAATCGCCTCGCCGTCGAACATGTACCAGAACATCTCGTTGCCGACTTCGATCTCGGTCTTCGGAAAGTATTCGGCCAGCGGACAGGCGAAAGAGCTCATCACGACGTGCAGATTGTGCATATTGCCGCCGTGCGGAATTACCTCCACGCCGTGCACCTGGGCCATCGCGCAGATCCGCTGGGCCTCGGTGAAGCCGCCGACGCGATTCGTGTCGAACTGAAAGACGTCGAGGGCCTCGGTTTGAAGCAGATCGTGGAAGCCGTACCGTGTGTACTCGTGCTCGCCGCCCGAGAGGGGGATGTCGGTCGTCCGCCGCAGCTTGGCGAAGTTGTGAATCTCGTCCGGCAGCAGCAACTCTTCGACCCACCGCGGCTGGAATGGCTCGAGCTGCTTGAGCAGCCGCTTGGCGTAGGGATAGTCGAAACCCATGTAGCACTCGACCATTACGTCCACGCCGTAGCCGACCGCCTCGCGGGTAATGCGGACCATTTCGACGTTTTTCTCCAGCCCGGCCAGCCCCTCGGTCAGGGGATAGCCACAGCGGAGTTTCATGCCCTTGAAACCCTGCTCCTTGCAATCGACGGCCTCTTGCTGCAGCCGGTCGAGGTTTCGCGAGTATAGCCGGCTGTAGTAGGACGGGATGAAGGACTTGGTCCGCCCCCCCATGAGCATGAACACCGGCTGACCGAGCGTCTTGCCTTTGACATCCCAGAGGGCGATATCCACCGCACTAATCGCGGCCAGCACTGCCCCTTTGCGCACCAAAGGCGACGGTCGAGCGGTACATCTTCTCGAACAAGAACTCGGTGTTGAGCGGATTCTCGCCAACCAAGAGGCCGGCCAGCTTCGAATCGACAATGAGTCGGCAAACGTCCGGCGACAGTCCGGCGTTGCCGATGCCGACCATTCCGGTGTCGGTCTCGATCTCGACCACCAGCCAACTGAAGAACCGGAAGGGCGCCTGGGCGTCGCTCTGAAACGGCAGCGCCGAGAGGGGCGTGGCGAACACCGTGTCGTCGATCTTCACGGGCCCCGTCCAGCGGTACAACTTGGTGCGAACCTGCTTGATTTTCATGCGAACTGTGTCTCTCTCGACTCGCGCTACGCGGCTGGTAGGCCGCCGCGCCGGCTTCCGCTTGTGGTTTCGCTATCGGCGGAACAACACTCGGCGAGTATACCCGGGCAGTTTACCCCAACCTCCCGTCTTGCCAGTTGAAACGCCTGATACCGCCCAATGTTATTCGCCAGCAGTCCCAATGTCCTGTTCCTACAATACTTTCTGCCGATTTTCCAGCCCCGCCGCCCCACGGTCGGACTTTTCTGCATGGTTTTTTCGTCTCAAGCGACTACATAGATGGTGCGGCGGTGGAAACCGCGTGAGAATGGAGACACGTCGGTTGAATAGTTTCCGTCGGCGTAGTAACGCCCGGGTTTCCGGGAGCGCTCCGGTCGCTCCGGTTCGCTAGCGATCCCCGTCGTCGAGGTGTGCGTTGACCGATGCCGAGCTGTTACGCGGTGCCCGCAGCGGCAACGCCGAAGCATGGCGCACGCTGTACTTGCGCTATCTCCCTTCGGTGTGGCGTCAGGCTTACGCGCTGGTCGAGGACGTGCACGTCGCTGAAGACGTTACGTCCGAGACGATGGTAGCGCTGTTGGTCGGCATCGACCGCTTGGAGACAGACGTCCCGAAGATCGCCGGTTGGCTGAAAGCGGTCGTGCGTTGCAAGGTCGCCGATCACCATCGCCGGGCGTTCCGATTTCGCGAGCGGCTGACGCACGTGGCCAGCACCGCTGAATCGTCGACCGGTGACGCGAACCCCGCCGAGCCCTTGGAGACCGCCGAAACGAAGTGCCGCGTCCTCGAAGTGCTCGAGGAATTGACCGACAGGCAACGTGTCGTCTTGGAGTGGAAGTACTTGGACGCCCTTCGCGTCCGCGAAATTGCCGAGCGATTGGGAGAAACCGAAAAGGCGGTGGAAACGGTGCTCTACCGTGCCCGCCGCGAGTTCCGCCGCCTGTTTGAGGCGGCCGAGAAAGATCACAGCAGGGGTAGTTTCCATCACGACACCCGACTGCCGAGCGAGATCAATGTGCCGCAGCCGGCCGGGACAGAGCCATTTCCACAGTCGTAATTCTCAGGACCATTATGACTACGGACCAACCTCAACCCGATGATCCGTTCGACGAAGAAGTCGCGTCGCTTCTCCGTCGGGCGACCAGCGCGCCCGAGCCGCGGGGCGAGTTTATCCAGTTGCTCGGGGAGCGTTTGGACGCTCAGTTCGCGGCTCGGCTCCGCCCAGCGACACTGGTGCAAACGCTTGTTTCGCCGGCACTGAACGGCCACGGAGCTGCGTGGAACGGCGCCGCAGTCAACGGCCATGCTGGTAAACAGCTTGCCGCGCTGGAGAAGCGGTCTACCTGCGCCGTCAAGCGATCTGCATGGCGCCGTAGGATGATGTTCGTGGGAGCTGCCGCGGCGCTGTTGGCCGTTATGGTTGTGTGGGGCCCCGCTTATGGCTGGACGGCTGCGGTGCGCCAATGGGTCGTCTCCGTCGTGCCGTTTGTTCAACTTCATCCAGCCAGCCCCGGCGCCCGCCTGGACGTCCCAGCAGGCGGCGCGGGATTGCCGCAAGTAGCGAGCGTCAAACAGGTCCAGCCGGCCAACACGCCGGCTGCGCCAGCACAGTTTCGCACTTTCGACGTACCGGCCGCGACCGAAAACGGTGCTGGGACAGCGGTTCGTGCGGTTTCGCCCGAGCGGGAAACGATCATCGTTGCCACGGCGCCCAAAGATCGGCCGGCCGAACCGGCGGCTGGCTACGCCAGCGCCGAACCGGCTCGCCAGAAGAAGGTCGCGCCGCCCTGGGAACCGTTGGCCGAGCCGCTGCCCCTTGAGAAGCTCAGCCAGTGCGTAGACGACGATCTCGCCGCAATGTGGCAATCCAATGGCATCCATCCGGCCGAACCGGCCAGTGACGTCGAGTTCATGCGCCGCGTCTACCTCGATCTGACGGGCCGCATCCCCAGCGTCAGCGAGGTCCACGCTTTCCTCGACAGCAGGTCGCCCCAACGGCGCGAGCAGCTTGTCGAGCGGCTCCTCACTCACCGCGATCATGCGACCCACCTGGCGGCCGTATGGCGCCGCATGTTGTTGCCGGACGGCGTCGACCTGACTTCGCTACGGCGGCACGGCCTCGTTCGACGAGTGGCTCACCGAGCGGTTCGCCGCCAACGAGCCCTACGATCAGATCGTCCGCGACCTGCTCGAAGCGGAGGGGCGCGTATCCGAGGCCGGCCCGCTGTTGTTCTATTCGTCGCTGAAGCTGAATCCTGAGGAGCTTGCCGGAAAGACGGCCCGGGCGTTCCTCGGCGTGCGGATGGATTGCGCCCAGTGTCACGACCATCCGTTCGACGAAGGGGTCTCGCAGCGCGACTTCTGGAGCTTTGCCGCGTTCTTCGCCCGCATCTCGCGGCCCAAAGGCAAGATGGACGTCACGTCGCCGGTCTTGCAAGTCCGCGACAGCAAACAGGGGGAAGTCACATTTCCACACAGCGACCAAGTCGTCGCGCCGCGTTTGCCGCTGAGCGATGTGACGATCGACGACGGGCCGGACGGGCCTTCGCGCCGCCAGCAGCTCGTCGATTGGCTCACGTCAAAGCATAACGGCCAGTTCGCCCGGGCGACCGTGAATCGCGTGTGGGCCCAGCTCTTCGGCCGCGGGCTAGTCGAGCCGGTCGACGACATGCGGCCGGCAAATCCGCCAATCGCCCCGACCGTGCTCGACACGTTGAGCCGCGACTTTGCGGCCAGCGGCTTCGATCTGCGGCGCTTGTTCCAGGCCTTGGTCATGACCAAGGCGTATCAGCTCTCCAGCCAGTCGCAAGCAGACGACGACCCGTCGCGAGCGCTGCACTTTGCCCAGATGAACATCAAGAGTTTCACAGCAGAGCAATTGTACGACTGCATCACGATCGCCACGCGGCAGGGTTCGGCCTCCACCCCGGCTCTGGCCGTTGTTGACGGCACGGTGGTCGAGCGGTTTGCGGATGCGAACCGGCAGGCGTTTATCGAACAATTCCGCGCCCGCCCGGGCAGCGGACCGATTACCAAGCCGGCATCCCGCAAGCGCTGACGCTAATGCACGGAGGCCTGATCCACAGATCCACGGACCTTAACACGAGCGGCTTACTGAAATCGCTGTCGGCGCCGTTTTTCACCGATGGCCAGCGGCTCGACACCCTGTTCCTGGCGACGCTGTCGCGCTCCCCGGAAGCGGCCGAGCGCGACGTAATGCTCGAGCAACTTTCCGCGGCGACAACGGGCGCCGAGCGACAAAAGGTGCTGGGCGATGTGCTGTGGGCGCTGCTGAACAGCGCCGAGTTTACGTTTAACCATTAGGATGTTCCGATACACGGAGCGGCTCGAATGCAAACCAAAGCCATCGGTCTGTCGGTCCGCAGCGCAATTGCCGGGCTAGGCGTCGGATTTTACTTTGCTGACGCCAGCAACCATCGGCAGACTCTCGCGAGTCAGTCCAAGAACTACACCGATCGAGCGGATATCTGCCTGGAGGCTGCGTCGCTACAGTGAAAGCATCAGTTCGACGAAGCTTTAAAATACCTCGAACAGCGGGCCATGGTCGCCGTGCGGGGAGGGCCAATGGGCCGCACTAATCCCGGTTTGAGCACGGATAATCAGGAGTTGCTGGTCGCCGCTAAGCGGTATGACGCCACATTCGAGGAGGTGGGCTGGAATTTGAAGAGCTTAAGCCAGGACGACGTGCCAGACGACTATCCAGCTGTGCCTCGTGTCATACGTCCCGTCACAACAAGAACCAGCGCATGAGGACGGCACACGCTCGACGGGGCACGCCGCAAGGATGCTACCGTCCGCTTATCAATCAAGGAAAGTTGTATGGCTAGATTCAACCTGATCGATCGCCGCCGTCTGCTCCACGCCATGGCCTGCGGTGCTTGCGGAGTCAGCGTCAGTGGCTGGCTTCCGGCGATGGCGGCCGACCTGGCCGCCGACCCGCGCCGCGGCCGGCATTGCATTTTGCTGTGGATGGCAGGCGGGCCCAGCCAGATGGACACGTTTGACATGAAGCCGGGCCACCCGAACGGCGGCGACTTCAAGGAAATCGCTACCAGCGCCCCGGGCGTCCATTTCAGCGAACACCTGCCCAAGCTGGCCCAGCACGCCGATAAGCTGGCAATCATCCGCAGCCTGAGCACCAAGGAAGGCGATCACGAGCGCGGTTCGTACCTAATGCGAACCGGCCAGCGGCCGATGGGCGTCATCAATTACCCTTCCGTCGCCGCGTCGCTCGGCAAAGAACTTGCTGACGCTTCCGACGCGCTGCCCCCCTACATCAGCATTGCCCCCAGTCGCGGGCCGGGGCAGGGGGGCTTTGGCCCCGGATTCCTCGGGCCGAAGTACGCGCCGCTGGTGGTGGCGGCCAGCGGCAGCGGAACAGCCAGTTCGCCAGCCGGCCAGGGCTATGCGGAACTGAAAGTCGATTCGATCAAGCCCCAGGGCGGCATTTCAGTAGCCCAGACCGAACGCCGCCTGGAAATGTGGAACGTGCTGGAAAAGGACTTTTTGGCCAATCACGCCAATGGATCTCCGCAGGCTCATCGCACAGTGTACGACAACGCCCTCAAGATGATCAACAGCGATGCGGCCGCTGCGTTCGACCTATCACAGGAACCGGACAGAATTCGCGAGTCGTACGGCAAGGGAGCGTTCGGCCAGGGCTGCCTCCTCGCCCGACGGCTCGTCGAGGTGGGCGTGCCGTTTGTCGAGGTCTCGCTCAGCAACAGCGTCGCCGGCAGCTACGGCTGGGACACGCACTCGAACAATTTCGAGGCGGTGAAAGCCCTCTCGGCAGAGCTCGACGCAGGCTGGGCGTCGCTGCTGACTGACCTGCAACAACGCGGTCTGCTTGAGCGCACGACGATCGTCTGGATGGGCGAATTTGGCCGCACGCCGCAGATCAACGGCCAAGCGGGGCGTGATCACTTCCCCAGGGCCTGGACCTGCGTGCTGGGTGGCGGCGGCATCGCGGGGGGCCAGGCCTACGGCCGCACCAGCGCCGACGGTACGACGGTCGAAGAGGATCAGGTGGACGTGACGGACGTGCTGGCCACGCTGTCGTCCGCGCTGGGCGTGAAACCGGAAACGGAAAACCTTTCGAACACAGGCCGGCCAATCAAAGTCGTCGATGGCCGCCCGATTGTAAAGCTGCTCGTATAGACTTCTCGGACTGACACCCTACTGACAACGAATGACTAAAAATTCGTCGCGCTATCGGCGACGGATGCATAGCTTGCTAGACGACATCTACAATGCCCGGACAGGCGACAAACATGGGCGACGGCGCAGCGAGCATCACTCGTCGACGGTTCGGATATAATACCCTATGTGTCGGATCATCGGTTGCGGCCGCGATCGCGGCGGCGTCGCTGGCCGTGGCCGCGCCCGTCGATTCCGTCCCGCGGCGTCCCGACTTGTCGCAAGCCACGCCGCTTGCCACCTGCCAATTGCAGACGATGGGCGACGCCGCCGCGCAGGACCCCAGGCAGACGGCGCTCGATCCTTATGCCGCCCAACCGACGCCCGGCGACTTCATGATTAACTACGCCCGTTCGGCCCGCGGCGAGTGGCAGGTTGCGCCGAGCGTCAACCGCGCCGATCCCTGGAATCGCCTGCTGCTATTAGGGCCAAAGCAGGCGCTGGTGATTGACGTCGCGGTAATGATCGACGGCAAGCCCTTTCGCGACGCTCGCGAGGCTTTCATCGACGCTCTTTTGCCTAATGAAAAGTCGCCGGCGCCCGTTGCCGAGAAGACTGCGGCAGCAATGAAGGATGAGGGCAAAACTGCGATTGCCGTCGCAGAACGTTCGCCCACTGCTGCGGGAACCGCGACAACAGGTGACGCGTCGAAAGAAAATCCAGCAGCTACCACCGTGACCCCAGCCGGCGACGAAGCGGCGATGGGGCAGCCAGAAAAACGCAGCGACCAACAGGCGGAAGAACAGCTTCCCGCCGAGGAAGTCGTGGCCGTCGAGGTCCAGGCACGCCGGCTCCCCGGAATTCGTGATCGCTTGAAAACGTACCTCAACACGATTGGCCCGAGTGTCTCCCGCGACGAAATCCGCTGGCTGATCGCCGAGTGGGGTTCTGGTCCACCGCTCGTTGTGCTGGGTCCCGGCGTCTCTTGGCAGCGTGCCAGCGCGACCCCGCTCTTGAGCTTTCTCGATGCTGACGGCGACGGCGCCTTCTCGAAAGACGAAGTCAGCGGGCTCGCTGAACATCTCAAGCAAGCAGACCGCGATGTGGACGACATCGTAGACCTGACCGAGATTCGCCGCACAGCCCAGCGCCGGGCCGCAGAGCGCCTTTCCGACGGATCACTTGCTCTTGGTATCACTCGACGAGCAGACCGATTGGAACGACGTGGCCGCAAATTTGACGCGGCTCTATGGCGAGGCCAACCCGTCCGCAGCGCCGGCGAGCGACTCTCTGAAAGAGCGAGTTCGCCACCCGCGCGCGGCGCTGACCGCCAACGACGTCCGCGCTTTACTCACCGAACCGGCCGACATTTCGCTGCGCGTCGACTTTGCCACGGCGCAGGGCGCCGCCACCGGCGTCTCTGTGGTATCGCTCAGCCCGGAGCTGAGCGCCGTCAAAAGTGCGGTCACGGCCACAAATAACGTAATCTCGCTCGATCTGGGGGCTGACTACCTCGAATTCTCTGCCGCCGGCCCGCCCGATGGAAGCGCCGCGGAGATTAGCCTGAGTCAGGTCGCCATTGGGGCCGCTGTTGACGGCGACCCACTCCTGCGGACCGTGGACCGCGACCAGGACGGACGACTCACGTCGCGTGAGCGGAAGGCGTTAACGGAATACGTGACACGTCTCGACGTCAATCGCGACGGCCAACTTAGCGCACGTGAAATACCTGTGCCGATTCGCCTGGCGATCACCCTCGGCCCGCGCGTGCATCAACTGCTGGCCAGGTCGACCCTCGCCGCCCGGACCGTAGCCCCCCGTGAAGTCCCCACCGCGCCTGATTGGTTTACCAGCTCCGACCTGAACAAGGACGGCGATTTGTCACGCAACGAATTCATCGGAACCAGCGACGTGTTTCAACGGTTGGATACAGATAACGACGGACGGATCAGCGTCGCCGAGGCGCTAAAAGCCGGGGGCGGGGAATAAACTGGTCCGTTTACACGACTTGCAGATGTATTGACCGCATGAATGCACATCGCTTCGTTCAGTTGCCGATAATCGCCGGTGAGGATCGAATCACCTGCTGATCCAAATCGCTTACGCCCCGCGTCGGGCAGCCCAAAGGGAACCGATGAGGAATTGTCATAAAAAGGCACCGATTGTCACAATTAGATTTCGGTCGGCGCATCCAGAAAGGCACGTGCGGTGTATTTTCGACCCGCCTAATCTTCGTGCCTTCTTATGCGTTTTCGTGGCCATTCAGGAAATCTTGTTACGGAAATTCAATCTCGAAATCGAGCACGCGCATGTCCACGACGACGAACGAATACATACTCACGCACGATTCCACCAGCGAAGACGTCCAGCGCGTCGTCGACGACTTGCACAGCAAGTATACGCAAATGTGCGAGGAGCTGTCGGGCGTGATCGTCGGCATGACGGACGTCACCGAGCAGCTGATGATCGGCTTGTTGTGCCGCGGGCACTGCATCCTGCAGGGAATGCCAGGCCTGGCGAAGACGCTGCTCATCTCGCAGATGGCCGCGCTGATGGACCTGTCGTTCCACCGCATCCAGTTCACGCCCGACCTGATGCCGGGTGACATCACGGGCGGCGAGGTGCTGGAGGAAGACCGCACGACCGGCAAGCGCGTCTTCCGCTTCATCAAGGGCCCTCTGTTCGCCAACTTGATTCTGGCCGACGAAATCAATCGCACGCCGCCGAAAACGCAAAGTGCTCTCTTGGAAGCCATGGAAGAGCGGCAGTTGTCGATCGCTGGGCAAACGTATCCCTTGCCCAAGCCGTTTTTCGTGCTGGCCACACAGAACCCGATCGAGGTGGAAGGCACCTACCCGCTGCCGGAGGCCCAGCTTGACCGGTTTTTGATGAAAATCAAGGTCCAATATCCCAGCCGTCGCGACGAATGGGAAATATGTCGGCGGCAAACGACCGATTATCGCTACAACATCGAGCACGTGATCGACGTCCAGATGCTGCTCGCCATGCAGTCGGTGGTGCCCAAGGTGGTGGTTTCCGACCACGTCTACGAGGCGGCCATCGATTTAGCACGCATGACTCGGCCCGAGGAGGGCAAGTTGCCGGCCGAGTTGCGCGACAAGGTTCAATACGGCGCGGGTCCCCGGGCAAGTATCGCCCTGCTCTTGGCCGGCAAGGCCCGCGCCCTTTTGCATAAGCGCTGCCACGTGACGACGGAGGACGTCTGCTCCGTGGCGTTGCCGGTGCTGCGGCACCGCATTATCCCCACGTTCAACGCCGAAGCGGCCGGCCTCGACACCGACGCGATCGTCACCACCCTCGTCGAACGCCATCGCGCGGGGCTGAAATAGGGATGAGTCAATCGTACGACGGACAATCCTGTCCGTCCCCGGTGCAGCGACGGACAGGATTGTCCGTACTACGACCGTGGTAAATCCGCCGCATTTGGCGAACAAGGTAACAAACGTTTAACGGTCAGCTCCCTTGGACCAGAACCGAGTCCGAAATTTCGTCAACTCGCTGCGCGAACGGCTGGCGCCCGCCGCCACTGCGCCCATTCCGGCTCCGTCGCTGAACTCAACGACGACGCGTACGAATCCTACAGACGGGCCGGCAGGTGAAGCGGGCCCGGTCTTCGATCCCAGCGCGCTCGCCAAGCTGGGCCGCCTGGAACTGATCGCGCGGACGGTCGTCGACGGCTTCCTTTCCGGCAAGCACCGCTCGACGCACAAGGGAGGCTGCACTGATTTCGCCGAGTTTCGCCCTTACGCCCGCGGCGACGACATCCGCCGGCTCGATTGGCGGCACTACGCCAAGAGCGACCGCTACTATGTTAAGCGCTACGACGACGAAACGAATCTGCAAGCGCTGTTGATCGTCGACGCCAGCGGCTCGATGGATTTCAGCATGTCGACCGTCAGCAAGTGGCGTTACGCCCAAATGGCCGCGGCCAGCCTGGCCCATTTACTGTTGCGGCAGCGCGATTCAGTCGGCCTGGCGATCGTCGGCAAGCATCTCGTGAATTTCGTCAAGCCGCAGCCGCGGTCGAGCCACCTGGTGCGCGTGCTGGACCTGTTGAGCCATGCGCAGCCGAAGGGCGAGTCGTCGCTGCCGGCCGTGCTGGCCGAGCTGACCGGTCGGCTGAAGCGCCGCGGGATGGTGATCGTGTTTTCCGATTGTTTCGGCGAGCTGGCCGAGTTGCGGCACGCGCTCGAGCAATATCGCTTCCACGGGCACGACGTAATTGTTTTTCAAATCCTTGCGCCCGAAGAGCTGACGTTTCCGTTTCACCGCGAAGCATACTTCCAAGATTTGGAAATCTCAAGAAGATTGCAGATCAACCCGAACACCGTGCGAGTGCAGTACCTGAAAGAGTTCCAGGCGTTCATGGACCGCGTGCGAACCGACATGGCCGACATCGGCGTGGACTTGATTACCGTCTCGACCGGCGACGACCTGAGCGACGTGCTTTCCTACCACCTCCGCCGCCGTGGAGCGATGAAGAACCCGCACCGAGCCACCGTGAGGTCATAGATTTAGCCCGACCCGTTTGGGCGGGAGTTAACACGGAATTGATGAATAGACATTCCCGACCAAAATGGCCGGGCTATTTAAGCGCGACATTCTCATGACCTTTCTCAGCACTGCATTCCTGTTCGCCTTGCCGCTGGTGGCCGTGCCGGTCGCGATTCATTTCTATCGTGGTCGGCGACGCGATGTGATTCCCTGGGGGGCCATGCAGTTTCTTGCAAGCGCCGTCACCAAGGGCCGCAGCCGGGAGCGACTGGAAGAGTTCCTGTTGATGACACTGCGTTTGCTGGCCGTAGCGGCCCTCATCTTTGCCCTCGCCCGGCCGATGATCCGCAGCAGTTGGCTGGGCCTGGGGGCCGACCGCGAAGTGATTCTTGTGCTCGATGACTCGCTGTCGATGTCGCGCGTCGTGGACGGTAAGAGGTGGGGCGACGAAATGAAAAAAGAGGCGCGGAAACTGATCGACTCGATGTCGGCCAGCGACGCCGTTCAGGTGTTGACCGCCGTGGGCAGCCAATGGGCCACGCCCGAAAGCATTCCGGCCGGCGGAGCCGGCGCTCGGCGGCTGCGCGAGATCGTCGACGGCATCGAGCCCACTCTCGGCTCGGCCGATCTGCTCGCCACGCTGCAGTCGGCCGTGCACTTGTCGTCGCCGGCGAAGCTGATGGGCCGCCGAATCATCGTGTTTACCGATTCGCAGGCCAGTAGTTGGAGGACCGACGCGACCGCCGGTTGGCAGCAGCTCGCCGACGCCTGCCAGGCCTCTAGTTTTCCAATTGCAATTGAAGTCATCGAGTGCGGCGCCGGGGAGCCGCAGGTTGACAATCTCGCCGTCACCCAGATCAAGGCCGGACAATCGCTCGTACGGCTTGGCGAAGCGATCGAGCTGTCGGCCGAAGTGGCCAACACGGGCGACCTCGCGGGCGGCGAGACGAGTGTCGAATGGCTGGTAGCCGGCAAAGTGGTCGCGGAATCGCCCGTTGGTGCGCTCGCCCAGGGCGAACGCGCGACCGTTACAAACACAGTCCGATTGCAGGACGAAGGCGTGATTCAAGTCGCGTGCCGGCTGAAAAACAAAGATCAAGTCCCTCTGGATCAGGAGGCCGGCCTGGTGGTCGAAGCGGCTGACCGCATTCCAGTTCTGTTCGTTCACGCGGCGGGCGAGACGGCGGCGTCCGTCACCGCGCCGGAGTTGTTCTCAGCGGCGCTCGGCTATTACAAGGGCGAGGCCCGCGACTGGCACAGCGTGTATCAGCCCGATGTGATCGCCCCGGCGGCGCTCGCCGAGCTGCCGCTGGTCCGCTATCGGGCGATTGTGCTCAACGGTGGCGTCGAGCTCGACCGGCCTGCGATCGAGCGGCTCGACGAATACGTTCGGGCCGGCGGCGGACTGTGGCTGGCGCTCGGCGAGGGGAACGACCGCGACAGCTTCAACCGCAATTGGTACGCTGACGGCGACGGACTGTGCCCGTTGCCGCTCGAGACGCTTGAACTGATCGCAAGCGACGCCGACAACGCGGCAGCAACGATTCACCCCCCGTCGCGAGAGCACGTGGCCACGCTGCAACTGGCCAACACGACCCAGCTTGATATCGACGAAGCTCGCCTCCGGGAGATTTGGCAATTCGGAGCGCCGTCGAGCGCGGTGAAGCCGGTTTCCGTGCTGCTCACGTCCGGCGGCGGCAAATCGCTCGTCGTCGAGAATTACGTGGGGCGGGGGAGGGTGTTGGTGCAAGCTTTCCCGCTCGGCCTGGAGTGGACCAACTTGCCGGTGCTCAAGGCATATGTGGTGATGGTCCAGGATTGGTTGAACTACCTCACGGCACCGACGACGGCGCGCTACAATCTGGCGCCCGGATCGGCGATCGTCGCGACGCCGCCCGATGGGGCGGCGGTCGCTTCAGCGGACCTGACCACTTCCACTGGGAAGACATTTACGCTGGCCGCCGCAGACAGTGCGGCCGGCCGCGTCTTTCGCTACTCGCAAACCGCGGTTCCCGGTCCGTACATCGTGCGCCTGAAGGCCAGCGGCGCGGGCACACGCAACGTGCCGTTTTACGTTTCGCGAAACGCCAACGAATCGAACCTAGCGCCCCTCGACGAGCCCAGCCGCCGAATGCTGCTTGCGCTGGCGGGCGTGCAGTTTGCGGGCCGGCAGGGAGCCCGAATCGATAGCACGAAAGCGACGGCGCCGCGGCAAGAACCCATGTGGGGCGGGCTGTTGGTGTCGCTGATCGCGCTCCTGGCGGGCGAGCTGCTGCTCGCCACGCGATTGGCCAGGCATCGGCAAGGACTCGCAGTCAACATGGGCGTTGGGTAGAGGAGTAGAGGAGTAGAGAGGAGTAGAGGAGCAGGAAGTCAGTCGAAGTATTTCGCGCGGCGTCCTCACTTCGTCACCGACTGACACGATTGCGCTCAGCGCGCCATCAAAGAGGTTTAGCAACGTTCTAATTAGCACCAGCGTTTTATGCCCGGAAGCGCATCACAATACGTCGATCGGCTCGATTGGGAGGGACTCGTAGATGTCCGGGCGACGGTCGTCCTTTGGATCGTACTTGCGCTGGTGGCAGGGTGGAGCTTGTGGCGCGAGCGCAAGGCAGTCGGGCGCGTTTGGGCGACGGCGTTTTGGTTGATGCGGCTGGCCGCTTTTGGGTGCGTTCTATGGATGCTGGCCGGGCCGGTCTGGCTGCGCATCGGGCGATCGACCAGCAATCAAACGATTGCCCTCTTCGCGGACAACAGCGAAAGCATGGATGTGGTCGACCCGGTGGAGCCGGCCGAGTCGGTGCGTTGGGCCCTGGCCTTCAGCGACGCCAACGAGTCGCCGGTGGCCCACTGCGACCGCCTTGCCGTCGATCTGGGCTCGGCCTCCGCGGGCTGTCAGCAGCTCGCTCGTTATCTTGCCGAGCACCGCGATGCCGACGATCTGCGTAGCGTCGTCACGTCGATCGATTCCGCATTGAAACGCGCGTCGTCGCACGCCGACGCCGTGTTGGCCTCGCTGGACGGCGGGGACACGTCGCTAGCCGACCGCGGCTCGCGCGTCGCGGCTTTGGTCCAGGGCCCAATCCACGATATTTTCCAGTCCATTCGCGCCGACGTAACCGAACCCAAGGGGGCTGTGAGCGGCGACGTGGCAGCGCGGATCGATGCGTTGCTGGAAAATCTCACGGGCACCCGTCGGCGGGCCTCGGTCGTGTCCACCGAGTTGGCCCGGCAGACTGAAGCAAACGCACTGCACCGCACGGCGGTTGATCGGCTCACGCGCCGCGAAAAGGAAGCCCGCGCCCTAGACGCGTTCGAAAAGGAAATGAGCGACCAGCTCAGCGACAACGTCCGCGTCGAGCGTTTTCAATTCGTCGACGCGCCGGTGCCAGTCGCCCCCAAAACTGCTTGGAGCCGAGTCCTGCAAGGCCGATCATTCCCGAGCGCTGCGGCGGACGACATCCATCAGCCGAATCCGAGCCCGGCGACGGCGGGCGAAAACCCACGTCTCACCGGCTCCAGCGGCATGCCAACGAGCGAGGTGACGACCAACTTGTCGGCCGTATTGGAGCAACTCTCTAAGCTGCAGCCGGCCGGCTCTACGCGGATGGCGATCATCTGGTCCGACGGCCGGCATAACGACGCTTCCGCGCTTGCACCCCAAGACGTGGCTGCCGGCCTCGGCGGCGTGCCGCTGTATTTCATCCCGATCGGCAATTCAGCCCCGCTCCGCGATATCATCCTGTACCGGGTTGAGGCGCCAACTGTCGTCGCGGAAAAAGACACGGCGGTAATCGACGTCATCGTCACGGCCTTCGAATGCGACGGCGAGGCAAGCGAAATCGTGCTCCGCAAGGCGGGCGCGGAAGTAGAACGCAAAACAGTCGAGTTCACGGGCAATCACTCCGACGCCCGTACGCGGTTCACGCTGCCGGCCAGCGAAGCGGGCCGCCAGGAATTTGTCGTCGAGGTCGAGCCGCTCGACGATGAAACGAACACGGCAAACAACTACCTGCCGGTGGCCTATGACGTCATCAAAGATTCGGTCCGCATCCTGCTGGCCGACAGCTTTGCCCGCTGGGAGTACCGCTATCTGAGTCAATTGTTCCGCCGCGATTCGCACGTCGCCTGCGATGAGCTGCTGTACGGGCCCGATTTGATCGGCACGGGCCGGCT
The DNA here is from genome assembly GCA_963738665.1 of uncultured Planctomycetota bacterium. Lineage (GTDB taxonomy): Bacteria > Planctomycetota > Planctomycetia > Pirellulales > Lacipirellulaceae > JABDGM01. The sequence continues at coordinate 167,853 of CAVTXL010000018.1, read as the reverse complement.
CGCCCAGCTGCCCGAGCTGCCGCGCGACGTCGCCGGCTGGTCGAATTACGATGTCGTAATCCTCGGCGACCTGGACAGCAAAGCGCTGCCCGAAGAGAGCCAGAAATCGTTGGCCGAATTCATCCGCTCCCGCGGCGGTAATTTGATCGTGATCGCCGGTCCCGATTCCATGCCGCGCAGCTTTGCCACGACCGGCTTTATGGACTTGCTGCCAGTCGAGCAGGGCCCCAGGCCGACTTCGGCCCAAGGCTTCAACTTACGGCTGACCGATGAAGGCCGGATCAATAGCGCTCTGATGATCGAAGACTCAGACATCGGCAGCCGCGAAGCTTGGCAACGCGTCTATTCGCGGCAGCCGATCGAGTGGCTTTCCGATTTCAGCAAGACCAGGTCGACGGCGCGAACGCTAATCGAAGCGCCGGCTGCCCACGATTCATCAGCAAACGAATGGCAACCGGCGGAGGGCGAAAAGCTGCCCGCCTTCATGTGCTGGCAACGCGTCGGCGCGGGCCGCGTGGTGTACCTGGCCGCACCCGACACCTATCGTCTTCGATTCCGGCAAGGCGACCGCATGCATCACCGCTTTTGGGGGCAGTTGTTGCGGTGGATCACCGCGTCGGGCGCGGGGGCCGGCACCGACCTGGTGCGGCTGCAAACCGATCGTATGCGCTACTCAGCCGGTGAATCAGTGGAAGTCACGGTGTGGCTGAAGGACAAAACGGGCGTGCCGCTCGCGGGGCAGACAATTCAAGCCGAGGCCCGCGACTTCGATGAAGTGGCGACCGCTGTCGAGTTGATCGCCGATCCCGAGGTGGCCGGCCGCTACTTCGGCACGCTCGATAAGTTGGCCGCCGGCGCTTACAAGATCGTCGTCAAGGGTCCGATCATCGCCGAGCTCCTGGCCGGAGCGCCCGACACGGAACTGGTGCAGTCCACGATCTCCGTGCGCGACGCTGACAGCGTTGAGCTGTTAAACACACAGTGCAATCGGGCTCTGCTCGAGCAATTGGCCCAATTGACCGGCGGTCAGGTGATTCCACCTACTGCGATTGGCGAAGTTTTGCAGCTTAATTCCTTTACACCGGAGGTCGTCGAGCGGACTGACCGCACGCCGTTGTGGAACCGTTGGTCGTACGGCCTCGTCGTGCTAGGCTGTGTGTTCACGGAATGGATTGTGCGCAAAACGAAAGGTTTAGTTTGAACTTGGTGCGTAGGTGACGAGCTGCGCATGCAGCACAATTTCGGCAGGCCCTTCACTCATCTCCAAAACAATGAGCCCAAGTCATGAATCGCATTCCGCCCAATAACGCAATTCCGTCTGCCATTTCACGCAAGATGCAACAAGTGCGCCGCGCAAAATTCTCGTTCAGGTAGCCGGCGGAGCGGTCGCCGCGGTCGCGGTGCTCTTGACGGCGATGGGCGTCGCCATGCTGATCGATCGGCTGGCGACGCTCTACGATTGGCGCTGGCGCAGCGTTTTGACGGCGGTCGCGGTAGCCGCTTCGGGGGCCACCATCGTTGGCTGGCTGACGCTTGCCTGGCGGCGCGGCCTGCGCTGGGAGAGGGTCGCCCGCGATGTGGATCGTCAGCTTCCGCAGCTTGAAGAACGCTGGACGACAGTGACTCGCCTCGGCGAAAATGCGGCCAATCCGCAGTTCGTTCACCCGGCCATGCTGCGCAAGGTCGCCGCGGAAGCGTCCAGCCTCGAGCCGCACGTCGATCCACAGCAGGTGGTGTCGCTTTCCGCCTTGGGCCGGGCGATGGTGGGCCTGTCCGCCATCGCGGCGGCCCTGGTCGTGGCCGTGGTGCTGGATTCGCATCGCACAGTCGTACTGCTGAAGCGGTTCTGGATGCCGGGAGCGTCCGTCTCGGCCACGGAGCTCGTCGGCACGCCCGGCAATCTGGTGGTCGGCCGGGGCGAGGCACTCGACCTGAACACGAACATTCAGGGCACACCCGTGGAGCGGGCGGTCCTGTACATGCAATCGCGCGCGACTCCCGAGGAATCGATCACGCTCGTCGCACAAGGCGAGGAACCAATCGTGTTTTCGCACCATATCCGGGCGGTCGACGATCCGTTCCAGTACCGGTTCCGCGCGGGCGACGGCCAGACCGATTGGTTTCAGGTCGAGGTGGCCGATTGGCCGGAGATCGAATCCGTGCAGATGACCATCACGCCGCCCGCCTATGCGGGGCAGCCGGAAGCATCATTCGACAAGCTGCCGCGCCGCTTGTCGGCCATCGAAGAGAGTCAGTTAGAGTTGGCGATTCGTCCGACGGTGCCGGTGAAGGATCTGCAGCTTCGGCTCGGTGACGACCGTTTGGTCGCCATGACGGCCGGCGAGGACGGTTGGTACCACTGGCAGACGACACTCTCCGACAACATGCTGCTCTCGCCGGTGCTCACCGAGGAGCACGGGCTGACGAACAGCCGCGTCGCAAAGATGCAGATCAACGTGACGCCCGATCGCCCGCCGATCGTGAAAGTCCTTTCGCCGGACGACCAAGTGGCCGTGCGGCCCGATGACACAATCGAAATCAAGTTCACCGCCCAGGACGACGTCGGCATTGCCGGTGCGGAGCTGGTGTTGTATGACCAGTCGGACGCGGAACGGGGGCCTCTTCCCTTGACGACGATTCCGATCCCGCTTGACGGCCAGATCGGGGCCCGCCAGATCGAAGGGAGCGTCAATCTGGATCTGTCCCAATTCGAACTCAACGACGGGCGCAGATCGGTTACGAAATTCGCGTCCGCGAAAGGCGCGACGCCGCCGTGAACGCGGCCACCAAGCAGGCGGGGCCGCGGCCGAAGACGTCGCGCGGGGGTGCGCTCCGACGCGTGACGGCGGACACGTCTGAGCAATCGCCGAGGAATGCTGCTGCTCCGCCGGCTGGCGCTAACGATCGGGCGGGCGCCGCGTCGACGGCAACAACGGAAAACAAGAACCAAGCGGCCACAACTCCGACCGCGCCCGCGGCAGATTCCAAAATGGCCGCCGCCAATCCAACACAATCTCCAGATAAAGCGGCGGACGGCTCCGAACTCCGGTCAGCTGAGGTGATGCCGCCGGCGACGAGCCTCGCGAGCGGCGCTGCAAATGGGGCCGCGACGACCGCGCCTGCGACGCCTGCCGAATCGGACGACGCGGCTAAGAACCACGAGCCGACGGCGTCGGCCACGAACTTCAAGGTGTCCAATGCCACGCAGCCGAATCGCCCGCCGGCCAGCACTACTGCGAAGGACACTGAAAACAGTGGCGAGACGAATTCCGCTGACAAACGATCCGAAACGGCGAATTCGTTGGCGGCGGACGGCGATTCCAAGACGAACGCGACAGTAACTCCGCAGACGGCCGCCGGCGCGGCAATCGTTGGGGACGGCATCTGCGTCAAACACGGCAAATCCGCCGGCAAATCAAGCTGCCGCTGAGAACCACATGGCCAATAGCGGTAGCAATCCTCCACAAAACGGTCAGGACCAACCGGACGATGGCACGCAGCCGAATACCAGCGGCCGCCCACGGTCAAGCAACGTGGCCGCCAATCAAAATCAGCAAACCGGTGACAGCACGTCGCCGCCCACCGACATCTCGCAGCGCCGCTCGACGTCGGTGCGCAGGCGTCGAGCAGCCAGCGAATGACGCTCAAGGTAGATCAGTACGCCGGCAATTTCGACGGACAACAGCGTCAAAAGCTGGAGATCGCCATCGCGCCGGAGCTGGCCGCGCTAGATAAGGCCCTGGAAACTGCTCAGCAAAACGCGCGGACCTTGCTCGATGAGCTGGAGAAAGGCGAGTGGCGCGCAAGCACGACCGCGACATGACCAACGCCGAGCGGGCGACCGTCGACGCGCAGCAGGTCGTCCGCAGCCTTAGCCAAAAGACGCACAACACGCCGTACGCGTTCATCGGTTTGCAACTGGTCGATATTGGCACGGCCCATGTCAACCCGGCTCGTAATAATTTCTGGACCGCTCTGCAATCGAGCGGCGCGGTGCGCGCACGAACGTCCACGACGGCTGGCAACATGTGACCCGTGCGCGAGAACTGCTCACCGATGTCAAGGGCCAGTTCCAGCGGGCACAGCAGGAATTTGAGCTGGCCGAAAAGCTGGAGCGCGCGAAAAAGATATATCAAGTGATGATCGAGGATTCGTTCGCCATGCTCGGAGGAGGCGGCGACCCGAGCCGCTTTCCACGGCGCAGGTCCGAATTGAACGTCGACGAGGAGTACCTCAAGCGACTCAAGGAAGTGCTCGAAATGCGCCGCGACATGATGGCCGAACTGGCCCGCATCCTGGCCGAGGACCCGCGGCTGTTGCAGCGCTACATGGCCCTCTTCAAAAACCGTTCCACCAATTTGCGAGAGCAGCTCGCCAACCTGGCAGCCGACCAGCAGAATCTCAATCGCGAAGTGCTGGCCTGGAAGCTGGCCATCGACCAGCGGCCGCGCATTGCGCAAATTCTATTGCAACGGCAATTGAACGAGTCGGCCGGCCTGGCCACCAAGGCGGGCGAGCTGCAAGACAAATACCAAATCTGGCTCCCACTGGCCCGGCAGACCAAAGACCCCGACCTGCAAGCGGCGTCGACGCTAATTCAATCGACGGCCACGGCCGCGACCGAAATTAGCGCAAAGGCAACGCAGGTAGTTTCCGAAATGCAGCGCATTAAGCTGAAAGCGCCGCCAGCCGCCGCGTCGTCGACCAATTCTGCCGGCGGGCGCAATGATGATGGGACCGCTGCCAAGGATTTTGACGAAAAAGCGGCTCTGGACGAGCTGCGCAAGTGCAGACACGCTTAGCCGCAGTCTTACCGACCTCGACGTCGCGCTGCAGCAGATGAGCTCGCGCGAGGATGACCCAGACTTGGCTGTATTCGCCGGCGCGGCTGGCAGATGCCCGCCGGCTGATGGCCGAAACGACCGCTTGGATTCGCCAGCTCGACGATCAACGCGCGGGCAATTACGCGCGTGCCGCCGAGGTCACGCAGTATCGCCTCGCGGATACAACCGACCAGCTCGCTGGCAAATTGGGCGGCATCGAGCGGCAACTGGCGGGGCTACTGCAGCGGCCCGACAACAAGCTGCCTGAGGCCGTTGCTGAGAGAGCGCGGGCGTGCCTCGATGCGCTCGATAAACAAGCGCAACCGAACCAAATGGCCGCCGTCTACGCCCTCCGCGGCGACCAATTTGAACGGGCGAACGAACGTCAGCAGGCGGCGTACGACGGACTCGCCGCGGCGGAAAAGGCTTTTGACCAAATGATGCGGCTGGCAGTGTCCGAAATGGACAAGCTGCCCGTTCAGGACCCGATCGCTCAGTTGTTAGAGGATCCGACGCTGGACGATCTGCTGGCCGACCTGGAGCGGGAGCTGCCGCTCCGCGAGCTCTTGGGGATCGGCAACCGGCCGACAAACCTGCAGATTCTCGGCGACTGGCTGCGGCCGGGCATGATGGGAGGCGGCGCCGGCGCAATGTTTGGCAACCAAATGCGCCAACAAGACCGCCAGGCCCGCAACCGGCTCAACCGCGCGTATCAAGACGCGATTCGCCGGGCGCGTAAAGGAATCCGCCGAGCGGCCGACGATCGAGCAGCCCCAGCCGACGATTACTGTGAACTGGAACCGCCTCGCTTCGCAGCTCGGCGACGACCTGGAGCAGGGTCGCGACAAGGCCCCGCCCGAGCAATATCGCCGGGCAATCGAGCAGTATTTCAATGAGATCAGCCAGGCGGTGAAGGAGCAGCAGAATCAATAGTCGGAAAGGCAGGGCCGCCGTCTCCTTCCCGATCCCTTTGCCACTGATACGTTCTAATGGGAAGGAGTCCGATAGGGTCGCGCCGGCCGGTCCAAGCGTGGCCGGCAGGCGTTGCACCAACTCTCGGGCACCGGCCGGCTCGCGAGCGTCCCGCCAAAAGTTGGCGGTAATTGGGTGGGCTGGGCTGCCCAAGAAGAGGGGCGGGGCCGCCACCCAAACAAACGGCTCAGGGTCCGGTCCCCTCCATTGTTTGGACGGCGCAGTGTATAATGCTGCTTGCACCGGAGACTCAGGTTTGACCGACGATACGCCAAATTGACCGCCTTGGTCGGCAATTTGCGATCGCTTGCCGCCCGATCGGGGTTCAATGGGCGGTTCCAACCGTGGGCATTGGCGCGTTAGTTTTGCGCCCTGTGGCCGACTGGGTTTGGGGAAACTACCTCCCACTGGAGAAGATCGCGTGGAGCGAAGGCGCAGGTTCACCGTGCGACCCGCCGCCGAACCGCGGCAGCGGTTGCGCATTTTTATTGCCGCACTCACTGCGCTCATCGCCTGTACTTCGCCGCTGGCGGCCGCCTCGATCGACGAAGCTCGAGCGCTTTTCCACACAGGCAAGTATGCCGAGTGCGCTGCGATGGCTGCCGATGAAATCGAGCGCGGCGTCTGGCTGGAAGAGTGGCGAACGCTGAAGCTCGAATCGGAGTTAAAGCTTGGGCGCTATCCCCAGGCTTTGAAGACCGTTAGCGAAGCGCTGAATACCTATCCTGCCAGCCTGACCATACAACTCCTGGCGCGGACGGCATACCTCTATAACGGTCAGCAAGTACAAGCCGACCAGATGCTGGCCCAAATCGAGCGGCTCGTGCTGGCCTCGCCACGGCGCTATTCGTCTCCCACCGACCGCGTCGCTCTCGGTCGATTCTTGTTGCTTCGCGGCGCCGATCCGCGACAAGTCCTGGAATTGATGTACGACCCGGTCCGCAAGGATGCGCCGACGTTTATCGATGTTTATTTTGCCACGGCAGAGTTGGCGCTCGACAAGTTCGACAATGCCCTGGCAGCGCAAACGCTGCGCGGCGCCGGACGAAACCAAGCAGGATCCGCGCTACCACTTCCTGCTCGCGCGGGCGTATGCGCCCGACGACCCGGCGCGCGCCCAGGAGGAAATCAACGCGGCGTTGGAAATCAATCCCGGCGATGTCGACTGCCACCTGATGTTGGCCGACCGGCTCATCGACGCCGAGCAGTACAAGCTAGCCGACGAAGAGCTGGCCAAAATCTTCGACGTGAATTCCAATCATCCGTCAGCTTGGGCCTACAAATCGGTGATCGCCCACCTGGCGGGCGACACGGCGGGCGAAGCACAGGCCCATCAATGGGCGCTCGCCCACTGGCCGGCGAATCCAGAAGTCGATTACCTGATCGGCGAAAAGCTGTCGCAGAAATATCGCTTTGCCGAAGGCGCCGCCTACCAGCGCAAGGCGCTGGTGCTCGATCGCGATTATCGCCCGGCGAAGCTGCAGCTTTCGCAAGATTTGCTCCGGCTGGGGAACGAACAGGAAGGTTGGAAGCTGGCCGACGAAGTGCTTGAAAAGGACGCCTACAACGTAGTCGCGTTCAACCTCGTCACACTGCACGACGAAATCTCCAAGTTTCGCACGCTGCGGGACGACGGCTTCATCCTCCGCATGGCCGACCGCGAGGCAGACCTATACGGCGACCGCGCACTGGAGTTGCTCAAGAAGGCCCGCGAGACACTGTGCAAGAAATACGACTACGAGTTGAAAGAACCGATCACGGTCGAAATCTTTCCCCGGCAGCAGGACTTCGCCGTCCGCACGTTCGGCCTGCCGGGCGCGGACGGCTTTTTGGGCGTTTGTTTCGGCCGCGTCATTACTGCGAATAGCCCGGCCTCGCAGGGCGATCACCCGTCGAATTGGGAAGCCGTCCTGTGGCACGAGTTTTGCCACGTCGTAACGCTCCACAAGACAAATAACAAAATGCCCCGCTGGTTGAGCGAGGGGATATCGGTGTACGAGGAAAAGCAGGCCAATCCCGGTTGGGGCCAAGCGATGAACGCCCAATACCGGTCGATGATATTGGACGGCGAGATGCCGCCCGTGAGCCAACTCAGCTCCGCGTTTCTGTCACCCAAGAGCCCGATCCATCTGCAGTTTGCCTATTTTCAATCGGCGTTGGTGGTGGAGTACATCGTCGACCGCTTCGGCCTGGACGCACTGAAGAAGATTCTCGACGAACTCGGCCAGGGAATGGAGATCAACGAAGCCTTGGTCCGTTTCACTGTGCCGCTCGGACAGTTGGACGGCGACTTCGACAAATACGCCCGCGAGAAGGCTGAGAAGCTGGCCGGCGACGGCACTTGGGAGGAGGTCGATTTGCCGGCGAGCGCCGACTCGGCGGCGATCGCGAAATGGCTCGAAGACCACCCCAAGAATATTCTCGCCCTGCGACGGCTGGGCCGGCGGCTGATCGCCGAAATGAAGTACGACGAAGCGCTCGGCGTGGCGAAGAAGCTGCTCGCGATGTATCCGGGCGACGTGGAGCCGGATAGCGGGTACGCAATTTGGGCCGCGGCCGAGCACGGGCTGGGCCACATCGACGGCGAACGTCAGGCCCTCGACTCGCTGGCGAAAATCAACGGCGACATCACCGACGCGAACCTGCGGCTGATCGAAATCGGCGAAGCGACCGGCGACTGGCAGGGTGTTGCAGAAAACGCGCGGCGGCTGTTGGCCATCAATCCCCTGATCGTCACGCCGCACCGAGCGATGGCAAAAGCGGCCGAAGAACTAGGCCAGCGCGAAGACGCGATCCGCGCTTACCGGGCACTGCTGCTCTTTGACACGGCCGACCCGGCACATGCGCATTTCCGCCTGGCCACGCTGCTCGAACAAGACGGCAAACCGGCCGAGGCCAAGCGGCAGGTGTTGATGGCCCTGGACGAGGCGCCCGCTATCGCGAGGCGCACCACTTGCTGCTCGAGCTGGTCAAGAACGAAGCAAGCACCGCGAGGCCAGACGACGCGGCCAAGGATAGCGACGCAGCCAAGGAAGGGAACACTTCGGTCGGATCACAGGCGCAACAGCAAGTCGAAACGAAATCGGCAGGCGAAGTCCCTGTCGAGGGCGAGCCGGCTGCGGCCGACGCGACTTCCGACAGGCGATAGCGAAGAATTAGGTTGTCACATGACCACCCGAAAGAAAATAACTGCGTCCGCCATCGTCGCTGCCCTGGCCCTGGCAAGCGTGGGCCTGGCCCAGCGATTTGGCGGCGGTTACGGCGGCTACGATGAACCCGTCGAAACCCGCTGGGGCGTACCAAATTGGGAAGTCGACCCGCGGGTGAAGCATGACGTTTTCACGTTCGCCCGCGTGCAGTACTCATCCGATCGAAGCGCCTACGACGACTACGGCGGTTATGGTGGGGGCCGCCGCGGGCGGCGCGGCGGCCGCGGCGGCGGGCGGTTCAACAGCGGCTATAGCCAGGTTGGCCCACCGGATTACTTCGGCAACTATGGCCGCGGCTGGGGCACCGACGGACCGCAGAGCGATCTCGATTTTTCGTTTCGACTCCACCAATTGACGTCGATCGCGGTCAATCCGAACCCCGTCGTCTTGCGGCTGACCGACGAAAACCTGTTCGATTACCCATTTCTCTACATGATCGAACCGGGCACCGGCGGACTCTACTTACAGGGAGACGAAATCACCGCCCTCCGCCGTTACCTGCTGAACGGCGGCTTTTTGATGGTCGACGATTTTTGGGGCGACTGGGAATACCAGGTGCTTTACGATCAGATCAAGCGCGTCTTCCCCGATCGCGAGCCGGTCGAGCTGCCCATCGAGCATGAAATCTTCCATTGTGTTTACAGCTTAAAGGAAAAACCCCAGGTGCCCAACATCGGCGCTGCCCGCGCGGGCAGAGATCGGGGCATCACCTACGAGACAGGCCATGGCCCCGGCGCCGAAACGGTCCATTTCAAGGCGATTTTCGACGACAAAAACCGTATCATGGTGTTGATCTGCCACAACACCGACCTTGGCGACGGCTGGGAGCGCGAAGGCAACGACGAATGGTACTTCCATAATTTCTGCGAAAACAAATCCTACCCCATGGGCATCAACATCGTGACTTACGCGATGACGCATTGAGTTGCGAAACGACGGACCGCACTTTCTTGGGTCCGATCCCACGCATATTTGCCCACCCGACACCTGACACCTACCCCCGGAGCTTCCGTGACGACTGAACTTGATACCTACGAGCTCGAACGCCATGCCGTCGAGCAGATCCGCAGCGGCCGCGAGGCGATCGACGCCGAGCTGGAAAAAGTCATCGTCGGCCAAAAAAACGTCATCGAGCAGATGCTCGTCTCCCTGTTTGCCGGCGGCCACTGCCTGATCACCGGTGCGCCCGGTCTGGCCAAGACGCTCTTGGTCCGCTCGATCGCCCAGATGTTCCACCTCAAGTTCCAGCGGATCCAGTTCACGCCCGACCTGATGCCGGCCGACATCACGGGCACGGAGATTCTGGAAGAGACGAGCGCGGGTCGGCGAATGCAGTTCGTCCGCGGACCGATCTTCGCCAATGTGATCTTGGCCGACGAAATCAACCGCACTCCTCCCAAGACGCAGGCCGCATTGCTCGAGGCAATGCAAGAGCACCAGGTCACGGCGGCCGGCATGCGCTATCCGCTCGAAGAGCCGTTTTTCGTGCTGGCCACGCAGAACCCGATCGAGATGGAAGGCACCTATCCGCTGCCTGAGGCGCAGCTCGATCGCTTCATGTTCAACGTGGTGATCGATTATCTGCCCGAAGACGACGAAGTGGCCGTCGTCAGCCGCACGACGGCCGGCAAGCCGGAGGAAATTGAACCGATCTTCAGCGGCGAGGACGTGCTCCGCTTCCACGACACGGTCCGCCGCGTGCCGATCGCCGAAGACGCGGTGCGCTACGCGGTCCGTCTCGCCTCGGCCAGCCGGCCCGGCCAGGAGGACACGCCTGAGTTCATCAATGAATGGGTTAGTTGGGGAGCCGGCCTGCGGGCCGCTCAGTACCTTGTGCTCGGCGCGAAATCGCGGGCCCTATTAAGCGGGCACTCGCACGTCACGCCCGACGACATTCGCCGCCTCGTTCACCCCGTGCTGCGGCATCGCATCCTCATCGGCTATCGGGCCGAGGCCGACGGCGTGAGCGTGGAAGACGTGATTGACCGATTGTTGGAAACCGTTCGCTTCCCAGGAACCTGATGGCCGCTGCAAACTCGAAACTGCCGCCGAACGTTGGCCGCCCAAACAGCGCCGCCGGAGCTACTGGCGCTGGCCAGGGAGCTAGCTTCATCGATCCACAGGCGGTGATGCGGATCAAGAACCTGCAGATGCGGGCCCGTGTGGTGGTCGAAGGATTTTACGCCGGCATCCATCGCAGCCCGTATCACGGCTTCTCGGTCGAGTTCAGCGAATACCGCGCGTATACGCCCGGCGACGACCTGCGCTATCTCGATTGGCACCTCTACGCCCGCAGCGACCGCTACTGCATCAAGCGATTCGAGGACGAAACGAACCTGCTCTGCTATCTGCTGGTGGATATGAGCCGCTCGATGAGCTACGGTTCGGCCGGCTACTCGAAGAGCGATTACGCCCGCACACTGGCCGCGTCGCTGGCGTACTTCCTCTATCTGCAGCGGGACGCCATCGGCGTACTGACGTTCGACGAACAAATTTCGGAAATTTTGCCGCCGCGTTACCGGCCCGGCCATTTGCGGCGGATGATGGCCGCGCTGCAGCGCGATCCAGCGGGCCGCTCGACGAATCTGGCCAAGCCGCTCGAGCAGGTGGCCCAAACGGTTCGCAAGCGGGGCCTGGTTGTCCTAATCTCCGACCTGCTGGCTCCGATTGAAGACCTCCGTGGCAAGTTGGGCTACCTCCGCTCGCGGGGCCACGAAGTGCTAGTGCTGCGCGTACTCGATCCGGCCGAAGTCGATTTCACGTTCACCGCGCCCGGCATGTTTCACGACGTCGAATCGGGCCGCACCATCTACGTCGATCCCGCGACGGCGAAGGCCGATTACCAGGAGCGATTCACCGCCCACGCGAACGAGCTCCGCGAAGTGTGCGTCAGCTTGGGCATCGATCTGACGCAGCTCACGACCAGCCGGCCGCTCGAGCTGGCGCTGTTCGACTTGCTGCAGGCGCGGTTCGCCGTGGCCGGCAATCGGCGCGGCGTCGCCGCAATTTCCCGCGACGGAGGGCGGCCGGATGAGCTTCCTCACGCCGCTGTATGTGCTGGGCCTGTTGGCCGTGTCGCTACCGATCTTGTTCCACTTGATTCGCCGCACGCCGCGGGGCGAGTTCGAGTTCAGCTCGCTGATGTTTCTGACCCCTTCGCCGCCGCGGCTGACGCGCCGCAGCCGGTTGGACAACATTCTGCTGCTCTTGCTGCGCGGCTTGGTGGTCGCGCTATTGGCCCTGGCGTTTGCTCGGCCCTTCCTGCGCGAGAGCGAGCCGCTGGACCCAACCAGCGCCGAGCGGCAGCGCGTGGCGATCGTCGTTGACACCAGCGCCAGCATGCGCCGCGGTGATCTCTGGCAGCAGGCCGTCGCGGCCGTCGACAAAGCAATCGCCGAGCGGCAGCAGTTCGATCAAATTGCCCTCTTTTCGTGCGATGATGCGCTTCACACGCTTGTTAGCTTCGACGACATGGCGAAAATCGAGCCGCCGCAGCGGCGAGCCGTCGTCAAAGAGCGGCTGGCGAGCGTCGGCCCATCGTGGGCCGGCACGAATTTGGGCGCGGCCTGCTCGATGCGGTCGAAATCGTCAGCGGCGTCGCCGAGCCGGCCAACCAAAAGGGCGGGTCCAACCGGCGGATCGTGCTGGTGACCGATTTGCAGCAAGGGAGCCGCCTCGACGAGCTGGCCGACCACCAATGGCCGGCCGACGTGCCGCTCGATCTACGAACCGTAACAACGACTCAGGCCACAAACGCCGGACTGCAGCTTTTGTCCGACGGGGCGCCGACGGAGTTACCCAATTCAGCGGGCGATCTCCGCGTCGGCGTCTACAATGACAAGGAGTCGACGACCGACCAGTTCAAGCTGACGTGGCTGGACGCCAAAGATCAGCCGCTCGCCGCGGCGATCGACGTCTACGTGCCGGCCGGTGAAAGCCGCGTAATCAAGGTGCCACGCCCGGCGAGTGCAACGATTGGTACCGCGCAACAGCCCGCCGGTGCGGCTGGTGACAAAACGGTTAAATCGGAGCAAGCGGCTGAATCACCGAATTCCGAAAAAGAGAAATCGCTTACGGATACTGCGCAATTCGCCGGCCAGCGGCTCCACCTTACGGGCGACGCGAACGAATTCGACAACACGCTCTATCTGGCCGCTCGGCCGCAAACGGAAATATCGGTCGTCTTTATCGGCGTCGACGAGGCCAACGACCCGTCGGGCTTGCGCTACTTTCTGGAACGGGCGCTCACCAGTGGTGGGTTGCGATCGATGACGCTACGGGCCGTGCCGCCGGGTGACGATTTCAAATTGGAGCCACCCGGTCGGATGCCGCTGATCGTCGTTGCAGCCGAGCCCTCCGGCGAGCAACTAAAGCTTTTGCGGCCGCAGATCGAGGCCGGCGGCACTGTGCTGTGGGTGTTGACGAAGGTCCAGCCGTCGCCGGGCTTGGCCGCGCTCTTGGGCGTCGACAAGCTCGAGCCTGAGGAAGCGGACCTCCAGAACAACTACACGATGCTCAGCCAAATCGCGTTCGATCATCCGCTGTTCGCGCCGATGAGCGGCCCGCAGTTCAACGACTTCACGCAAATCTACTTCTGGAAATATCGCCGGCTCGACAGCAGCCAACTGCCGGAGGCGAAAGTCCTGGCGCGCTTCGAAAACGGCGACCCGGCTGTGCTCGAGCGGCGGATCGGCCAGGGCCAATTGATCGTCTTCACCAGCGGCTGGCAGCCCACCGACAGCCAGCTCGCTCGCTCGTGGAAGTTCGTGCCCTTGGTGTCGGCCCTGGTCGACGGCCGCCGCGCGCGGCTTTCCGACCGCACCTTCTTCATCGTCGATGAACCGGTGCCCCTCCACGAGCAGGAAGAGGGCGCCGCCGACCTGTCGATCACGAAGCCCGATGGCTCGCATGCGTTGGTGCCGACAGGCGCTCGCACGTTTGGCGACACGAGCGAGCCGGGCGTGTACACGCTGGCGACGGGCGATCGGCCGGAGACGATTGCCGTCAATCTGGACCCTGCGGAAAGCCGCACCAGCCCGCTGGCTGTGGAGATCGTACAGCAATACGCGGTTCCGCTGGCAAAATCGGCGGTAGTCGTGGAAAATGAGAAACAGAAGCAACAGCTTCGGGACGCACAATTGGAAAGCCGTCAAAAATATTGGCAGTGGCTCGTCGCAGCCGCCTTCGGCTTGGCGATTACTGAAACATTCGTGGCCGGTCGCATCACCAAAACGTCGAACGTCAAACGGAGTCGCTATGAGTTTTGAGCTTCGTCAACGGTTGGAGCGCGTTGCTCGGCGAATTCGCAGCTTGCGTCTGTGGAACAGCCTGGCGCTGTGTTGGCTCGTGTGGGCGGCGGTCGGCACGACGCTGCTGATTGGCTCGTCCCGCCTCGGCTGGAAGCTGCCAACCCACTGGCCGACGCTGCTGGCGGTCATGGCCGCGGCGAGCGCCTGGCTGATCTTTGTCGCCGTGCTGCGTTCGGCCCGCGATCAGATGGCCGTTGCTCGGCAGGTCGAGGCCCGGCACCCTGAGTTAGCGACGCTGCTGTTGGCGGCGGTCGAGCAAGTGCCGCACGAGGGTCAGCCGCTGGGATATCTGCAATCCGTCGTGATGCGGGATGCGGTCGCGCACGGCCGCCGCTTCGACTGGACGGATGCCGTCCCCGCCCGCCGGCTGCGGCTGGCGCAAATCGCCCATTTCTCGGCGCTCGCGCTGCTGTTGGCCGTGTGCCTGCTCTTGTCGCGGCGAGCGGGGGCGAATGTCCCCCGCGACCTGTCGGTCAAACTGCCGGCGACACCAACCGCCGCCCCGCAGTTCGACGTGAAGATCGAGCCCGGCAACACCGAGATCGAGCGCAACACGTCCCTGTTGGTCGTGGCCGAGTTCGGCCGCGAGGTGCCCCCCGACGCGACGCTGATCGTCGCCGACAGCGCCAGCAGCGAAACCGTGCCCCGGCCGATGGATCGCAGCCTCGACGATCCGAAATTCGTCGGCCGCGTGCCGGCCGTGGCTAGTGATCTCCGCTACTATGTCGAATTTGACGGCCGCCGCACCGAAACGTTTAGCGTCAAGGTGTTCGACTTGCCCGAGTTGATGCGGGCCGACGCCGAGCTCGTCTATCCGTCCTTCACGCTGATGAAGCCGAACACTGTCCAGGACGTACGGCACATCACGGCCGTTGAGGGCACGCAGTTGACATTGCTGTGCAACCTCAACAAAGACGTGGTCTCAGCCAAACTGCTCGGCAACGACGGCCGCGACGTCGAACTCGTGCACCGCGACGGCGACGAGCACGTTTACGCCACCACCTGGACGCTGACCGAGTCGCGCCGCTTCAAGCTGCAGCTCGTGGACGACGCTAAACGGCAGAACCGCTTTCCCACTGAATTCGTCATCAATGTCACGCCCAACCGCCCGCCGAAGATCGCGTTCCAAAAGCCGGGCCACGACGTCGACGTCTCGCCGCTGGAAGAATTGCAACTCAAGGCGAACGTGACCGACGACTTTGGCGTCACGGCCCGCGGGCTGAGCTATTCGCTCGGTGGTGCAGAACTGCGCGACGTCACGCTCGCGACCGACGCGCCGGCGAAGAAGCTCGACGTCGATTACCTGATCGATTTCGAGGCGCTCAAAGCAGAGCCAGACCAGCTCGTATCCTATTACGTCTGGGCCGAAGACATCGGCCCAGACGGCGAGCCCCGCCGCGTGTTCAGCGACATGTATTTCGCCGAGGTCCGCGATTTTGAGGAGATCTACCGTCAGGGCCAGCAGCGGTCGCAGGCCGAGATGGATCGGCAACAGCGCCAGCAGCAACAACAAGACCAAAACGGCGAACAGGCCGGCGGCCCCTCGGAGCAAGCGGGCCAGTTGGCTGAGCTCGAGAAACAGATCATCAACGGCACCTGGAAGTTGATCCGCCGCGAGACCGGCGCAAAGCCCACGGCCGAGTTCAGCGACGACAGCCGCTCGCTGCAAGAGGCCCAGCGATCGGCCCTGGATCAACTCGGCACTCTCGCCGAGCGTCTGCAGGACGAAGAGTCGCTGGCGCAGGTCGAGGCCGCCCGCCAGGCGATGCAAAAGGCGCTCGATCAACTTACCGCGTCGTCCACGGGCCTCGCGACCGCTCCGCTGCGGACGGCTTTGCCGTCCGAGCAGCAGGCCTATCAGTCGCTGCTCAAGCTGCGGGCGAACGAGTTTGAAGTCACCCGCGGTCAACAGGGCCAGGCCGGCCAGGGCGGTCAACGTGGCCAACGCGGACAGCGCGGCGGGCAAAGGGGCCAACGCGGGCAACGCGGGCTGGCGAACGGTCGGCAGCAGCGGCAGCTCAACCAACTCGAGCTGTCGGCCGACGAAAATCGCTACGAAATGCAGACCAGCGCCGATTCGCCCTCGCCGGAGGAAACCCAGGCTCAGCGCGAGCAGCGCGAGACGCTCAATCGCTTGCAGCAGCTAGCCCAGCGGCAAGGCGACGTCAACCAGCGGATGCGCGAGCTGCAATCCGAACTCGAAAGCGCAGAGACACCCCAGCGCCGCGAAGAACTCGAGCGTGAGCTGTCCCGCTTGCGCGATCAGCAGCGCGAGGTCCTCCGCGACACCGACGAACTGATCAGCCGCATGAACGATTCGCCCAATCGCGACCAGACGCAAGACGCCGCGCAGCAAATGTCCGACAGCCGCGACCGCATGCAGCAGGCCTCCCAGGCGCTCGACCAGGGGCAGCTTTCGCAAGCGCTCACGGAAGGGACCCGCGCCGGCCGCCAGCTCAACGACGTTCGCGACCAGTACCGCCAGCAGTCGGCCAACCGCTTCACGCAGGAAATGACCGAAATGCGCCAGGCCGCTCGCAACCTCGACCAGCAGCAGCAGCAGCTCGCCAACGAGCTGAACCAGCAGAACGAAGAAGCCGGTAAATCGCTGCGCAACACGGGCCAGCGGGCCGAAACGCTGGAAGGCCTCTCGCAGCAACGGCAGCAACTCGACGACCTGCTCGAGCGGATGCAGCAAACAGTCACCGAAGCAGAGCAGCCCGAACCTGGCCTGGCGCGCCAACTATACGATACGCTCCGCGATGCGGACCGCAACCGCATCGATGATTCGCTCAACGTCACCCAGCGGTTGCTCGAGGTGGGCGTAGGGCAGGAAGCCGCCAATTCAATGCAAAATGCCACGCGTGGCGTTCAGCAATTGCGCGAAGGTGTCGACCGCGCAGCCGAAGGCGTTTTGGGCAACGAGACCGACGCCCTCCGACAGGCGCAGCGCGAAATCGACCGCTTGGCCAATGAGCTCAATCGCGAAATCCAAAACGCAATTCAAGAGCAAGGCGCCAATGCGCAGGACGTTGAGAACCAGGCGTCCGGTCAAAACGGGGAGCGCCAAGGCAATCGCGGCGGCCGCGGACAACAATCGGGTGAGAACCCACGGGACAACCGCGGCGGTAACCGGGGCCAGACCCAAGGGGAAAATCCTGGGCAGGGCCAGGCAGCGCAAGCAGCACAAAGCAACGACGGCCAAGGCGGTGAAGGGCAACAGGGCGAAGGCGCCAGCCAGACGGACGGCCAGGGCGGCGGCCGCGGCCAACGCCAAGGCGGAGCCCGGTCGGGCGGCAATCCTTCGCAGCGCGGTCAAGGTCGCCAAGGAGCGGGCGGCGCCCGCGGCCAACGCGGCGGCGACAACCAAAGTGAAAACCCAGGGCAGGGCGGGGGCGCGAACGCGGGAGAAAATCCAAACGGGCAGCAGCCTCGCGGCGGGGGGGGAGGCCAGGGCGGTGGCCGGGGCCGCGGCCAGCGCGCTACGCTCCGCAGCGGCAATCAAAACCAAAACGCCGACGACCCGAATCAAAACGCCCAGAATCTCTCCGATGGCCAAAACGCCGACTCCCAGCCCGGCGACGGACAGCCAAACGAAGGCCAGCCCGCTCAGGGCCAGCAAGCGGGGGCTGGCGGCCGCGGCAATCGCCAGGGGGCACGACGCGGTGGTGGTGGTGGTGGTGGTGGTGGTGGTGGTGGTGCGAATCAAGCGGGTCAGCAGCCGGACGGGGGCCGCGGGGGCAATCGCATCGGCGGACGCCGCGGCGGCGCCGCCAATGACGGCCCGAGTGCGCCAGCCGGTGGCAGCGGTGGCGGGGGCGGCGGACAGGGCGGCCTGGAACAGTTGCTCAACGACGGTGCCTGGCGCGGCCCGATCACGGGCGACGATTTCCGCAATTGGTCGGATCGGCTGCGCAACGTCGAAGAAACGCTCACCGACGACCAACTCCGCTCCGACGCGGCCCGCATCCGCGACCGCGCGACCGACGTCCGCCGCGACTTCCGCGGCGGTGTCACGCCCGATTGGAACAAACTGCAAGACCTGGTCGCCCAGCCGCTCAACGAGCTGAGCAAACAGATCGGCGAGGAAATTCGCCGTCGCGAGTCGCCCGATGCGCTGGTGCCGATCGACCGCGACCCGGTTCCGCCCGAGTACACCGAACAGGTCCGGCGTTATTATGAGCGATTGGGGAGCGGCGAATGACGGGCGAATCGCTGGTTTCAGGCTCGCCGGGCTGGGAATTGCCCGCGCTGGTGCTCGGCTGCACAGGCCTTTTGGCTCTGGCGTGGGGATATTGGCGGGCGCCGACGGCGCCGGTGGTCACCGGCTTGGCGGCGGCGCTCGAGGCGCTCGGTCTGGCCGCGCTGGCATTGTGCCTCGTCGAGCCGCTCCTCTCTGGCACGCGGGCCCGCAAGGGGGCCAATATGTTTGCCGTGGCGGCCGACAACAGCCGCAGCATGAGTATTCACGATGCCCGTGCGTCCGCGTCGCGCGGCGCCGCATTGCAGGAGCGGCTGCAAGCCGACTCGGCCTGGCAGAAGCGATTGGCTGAGGATTTCGAAGCGCGTAATTTCCTCTTCGACAGCCGCCTCCGCGCAGTGGACGATTTTTCGGCAATGGCCCTCGACGGCGACCGCAGCGCGCTGCACGCTACGCTTGCCGCGCTCGCGCGACGATTTCACAACCTGCCGCTCGCCGGCGTGCTCTTATTCAGCGACGGCAACTCGACCGACACCGGCGACGTGCCCTGGAACGAATTGCCCCCAATTTATCCCGTCGTCGTCGGTACGGATAATGTCGCGCCCGATGTCTCCGTGACGCGCGTCTCGGTCAGTCAAACCAACTTCGAATCGGCCCCGGTCGTCATTCGCGCCGATATCGACGCCAGCGGATTCGACGGCCAGAAGATCATGGCCAGGCTATTCGACCAAGACGGCAACGAGCTCGACAGCCAGTCGGTCGCCCGGGGCGACCCCGGCACACCACTGGCAGCGCGGTTCCAAGTGCGGCCCGAGTCGACCGGCGTCACTTTCTATCGCGTCCAAGCCGGCGTCGCGGAAGTCGCTGCCCCCCCAAAACCACAGCCGGCAACAGACGGCCAGCCGGATATTGCGCAACCGTCGGCAGCCGCCGCGGCTGAGACCGCCGAAGCCACGCTGGTCAACAATGAACGCACGATCGTGGTCGATCGCGGCGGCGGGCCGTATCGCATTCTATATGTCTGCGGGCAGCCGAACTGGGATTTCAAGTTTCTCCGGCGAGCGCTGGACGACGACGATCAGCTCAACCTGGTCGGGCTGGTGCGAATCGCCCGCCGCGAACCCAAGTTCGCCTTCCGCGGCTTTGATGAGGAGAACAACCCGCTATTTAAGAACTTCGACAACACCGACGCCGATACGACCGAGCGTTACGATCAACCCGTGCTGATTCGCCTTGGCACAAAGGACGAAGACGAGCTTCGCGACGGTTTTCCCAAGGCGTCCGACGAACTGTACGGGTACGACGCGGTCATCCTCGACGACGTCGAGGCTGAGTTCTTCACCGAAGATCAAATGACGCTGCTGCAAAAGTACGTCAATCGCCGTGGCGGCGGCCTGTTGATGATGGGCGGCCTCTCGTCGTTCGCCGACGGCAAGTACGCCCGCACGCCGGTCGCCGCACTGCTGCCGGTGTATCTCGATCACGACGCGACGCCGCCGGCCGAGCACGAATATCGGCTGGCGCTCACCCGCAACGGCTGGCTGCAGCCGTGGGTTCGCCTGCGCAACACCGAGCCCGAGGAACGCCAGCGGCTGGCCAGCATGCAGCCGTTTTACGTCGACAGCGAGGTCGGTCACGTCAAGCCGCTCGCTACGGTGCTGGCCGAGGTCGTGGACGAAACGGGCGCCGCCCATCCGGCCCTGGTGACGCAGCGTTCTGGCGCCGGCCGCACGGCGGCCTTGATGATCGGCGACTTGTGGCGGTGGGGCTTGAAACGGCCCGAGGGGAGCGAAGACGATTTGGCAAAAGCATGGCGGCAAACCGTCCGCTGGCTGGTGGCGGACGTTCCGCGGCGAGTCGAGATCAACGTCGAGCCGCAGCCCGACTCCGAAACGGGCGCCGTCCGGATCCTCGTACGCGTACGAGATCCCGAATATTTGCCCCTCGACAACGCCCAGGTTTCGATTGAAGTCACCACACCCGACGGCAAAAAGCTGCCGATCACGGCCGAGCCCAATGAGGGCGAAGCGGGGGCGTACGTCGCGCGACAAGTGCCACGCGATCCCGGCGCCTATCGCGCCGCGATCAAAGTGACCGCACCCGACGGCAGCCCGATCGGCGAACGCGAGGCGGGCTGGGTCGCCCAGCCGATAGCCGACGAGTTCAGTCGCCTGCGGCCCAACCGGGCTGCCTTAGAAGAAATCGCCGCCAAGACGGGCGGACAGATCGTTTCCCTCGAAGACCTGAACGCGTTTGTCGCCACGCTGCCCAGCCGTAAGGTGCCTATCACCGAGCCCTGGGTGCGGCCGCTGTGGCACCACCCAGCGTTTTACCTGTTCGTCCTCGGCTGTTTTGCCGGCGAATGGGGGCTGCGGCGGTGGAAAGGGTTGGCCTAAAAGCAATTGTTACCATGCTCTGCGTTACTTGTTCCCACGCGCGGCGTGGGAACGCGCTGGTCCGACGGCCTCCGTCAAGTGCCCCGCGCACCGCAGAACAACGAAATTAGCCTCGTCAGAGGAATTCGTGGGTGAATTCTCTTTCAGGTAATGCGGCGAGATTATGATACAAGGCGATTTCATAGGCTTCTTGGGTCCGAAAGCCGTACGATTTTCTGGTGATCAGTTTGAGTTTGTTGTTAAATCCCTCGACGATTCCGGCAGATATGCGTCCTTCGGCCCGAAACCAATTCAGAATCAGTTCCCGTCGTTCCCGCAGTGTGCGAGCCACCTTCTTCATGGGTTCGATCTTGCTGCGCATGGCGCGCGTGCACCATTGGTCCAAGAAACGGCCCGCCCAGCCGGGGCTCCAATATTCCCAGAATCGCTGAAAGTCTTCCTTCATCAAATGACTGCGAACGCTCTTCAGGTTGTATTGCAGGAGTTCGTTAAGTTTGATCGTTTGCTTCTCGGTGAGGTTTTCGGGGCGCTTCAAGAGCAGCCAACGGGCGCCTTGCAAGTGAGGTTCGTAACCATCTCGTTTCAACTCTTTGACTTCGGCCGCTCGGACTTCATCGAGGGCCTTGTTCATCCGCTGCATGACATGAAACCGGTCCAATATGTGTACGGCGTGGGAGGCCTTCTTGGCAATCACCTTCAGGTACGCTTTCCACATGTCACTGCAGATAAACTCGAGCCGTGCCGTCCGCTCCTGGCCCAGAAAGCGGAAGAACCGCAGCAAGGTCTTTGCCTTTCGGTCGGGGCCGATCCACAGCAGCCGTTTCTGGTCTTCATCGATCTGATACACCACCGTTTGGTAGTTGTGCCCCCGATGCCACTGAACTTCATCCACGCCGATCGAAGCAACGGATTCCAGATCCCGACGCGCCAAACCCCAGTTCACTGCTTGTTTTACCGCCGCAAACACGCGATCCCAGCTCACACGCAGCGCCTCGGACACTTCCTTCCACGACATCCGCCGCGCCCACTTGGCCAAGTACCACGCGTATTCGACCGTCATCGTGCTCTTCCCCTCGGCCCATGGAACTCGCTCCACCTTCACTCCACAGGCGGGGCAATCGACCCGCCGCATCGAGTACACGAACACGACGGCTATGCCCCACAGCGGAATGAAGTCAAACCGCCGCGGTGTCGGCATGGTATCGTATCCGGGGCGTCGTTTTCCGCAGCCCGAGCAAACAGGTCGCCCGTTGGATCGAGGTTGGACCTCGACGTCAACCGCCGGCGTCAATGCATCCTCCTGCCAGGTAATCTTTCCAAACACAAACGACTTGTAATTGGTGACGCGATTGAGGATAGTTTTCAAGTGCATCCTGCGTGCCTTTGGCTGGACAGTTGTGATAAACCATCCATAACCGAAGATCACGCAGGATGCACTTCTACTTCTTCCTCAATCGTTGCAAAAACTTCCCTTTCTGGGCAGGTTCGTCAGGCTTCGTCGTCCTTTCATCCGTCGGGGCTCACCCCCGGGCGCAGCGCATGGCCCCGACGGATGAAAGGACGACGAAGCCGTAGACCCGTCAATAGACGTTGCCTCGCACTGGCCAAACCAGGCTTTGTTGTTCAGATTCCTGAGGGGCCTCGACGTCGCCCCTCTAACCGCCTTACGCCGCTATTCACCCACTAATTCCTCTGAAGACCCAAAATTAGAGATTCCCACTCAATGCGGGGGAATCGGGAGTTCGCGGCAATGGCCGTTTTGAAATTACTATTGTTGATCGCCTCGCTGACGCAACCCGGCGCGGCGGCTGAGCCGGCGGCGCCGGCACCCCAAGCCTCGCCAACGGTGATCGTCGTCATCGGCGCTGCAGGCACGCCGGAATACGGCGCGCAGTTCGCCGCCTGGAGCGATCGCTGGAAAGCCGCGGCCCAGAAGGCGGCGGCCACGTTAGTGCTCATCGGGGCACGAGATGCGGCAGATGAAAACGGGGAAGATGAGAATGAGGATGACGCACAAGAGAATGAGAAGGGAAAAGGAGCTGAGCAATCGAACGAGAACAGCGACCGCGACGCGCTGAAAGCGGCCCTGGCGAAGCTCGCCGACAAAAGCGACTCGCCGGTTTGGCTGGTGCTTATCGGCCATGGTACGTTCGACGGGCAGGTGGCCAAGCTGAACCTGCGCGGGCCCGATGTCACGCCCAGCGAGTTAGCCGAGTGGCTCAAGCCGGTGAATCGCCGCTTGGCCGTGGTCGATTGCACCTCGGCCAGCGCGCCCCTTCCTCAAGCCGCTTGCCGGGCCAAATCGCATTGTGATCACGGCCACGCGGAGCGGCAACGAGCAGAACTTCGCCCATTTCGGCGACTTCATGTCGGCGGCGATCGACGACCTTTCAGCCGACCTCGATAAGGATGGACAGGTTTCGCTGCTGGAGGCCTATCTTACCGCCTGCCGCCGCTTGGAAGAGTTTTACAACGAGGACGCCCGCCTTGCCACTGAGCACGCGCTCATCGACGACAACGGCGACGGGCTGGGCACGCCGGCGACTTGGTTTCGCGGCCTGCGGGCCACCGAGCGGGCCAAGGACGGCGCTTCGCTTGACGGCACACGCGCCCATCAACTACATCTCGTCAAAAGCACGAGTGAATTGGCGATCCCGCTGGCGGTCGCCGGGCAGCGGGACGATCTGGAACTCCAAATCGCTGCGTTGCGCTCGGAAAAGGAGCACCTGGGCGAGGATGAGTATTACGATCGCCTCCAGTCGCTCATGGTGGGGCTGGCGAAAATCTACGAATCCGTAGCGTCAGAGACTCCGGCCGAAAAGCCATCGACGCCCGCCGTGGAGTCTGTGGCAAAATAGTTCTCGCCTGAAGCTGTTATCGGTGCCGCCCTCTCTCGCTTCGCGGCGCTCACGCTCGCCGCGGCCAGATGTTCGAGACGGAGTACGTCCCGCCACCCTGTGGCCCAGTCGCGTCGTATTGCCATGTCAATGATTGGGTGTTACGCCACCGGTGCTCGCGGGCGCTTTCGGCTCAGCCTCGAGGTAGTTGTGCCGCTGCAACGTATTGGCTGTGCGACACTATGTCGCCAAGTCAGCCGCTGACCTTTCGGGTATGCCAGTTGCACTCTAGGACAAGGGAGGGACGAGGAAAGGATTCGTCATGGCGGCACAACCCCTGGCGCTGGTAGTCGCATCTCAACAAGCGGAACAAGAGTCGCTCGTCCGTACGGCCGAGGCCGAAGGATGTCGGACGAGATCGGCAAGATCGTCGGCACAGGCCTTGTCGGAATTGTCAAAAGAAGTTGCGCTGGTGCTATGCTATTACCGTGTCGGCGCCACCCAGGGTTTGGACCTGATGTTGCGCTGGCACGCGCAGCGCCCGGAGACACCGTTCGTTTTTGTCGTCGACGTCGGCGACGCCTACGCCGCCGGTGACGTGATGCGCGCCGGGGCCGACGGCTACGTCCGCGAACCGGTCGACCGCGACGAGCTGGGCGCCTGGATTCGCAAATGTCTTCAGTTGTGGCGAATGCGCGGCGAACTGATGCGACTGACGCTTCGGTTGAATAGTCAATTCGGCTTTGAAGAGATCGTCGCCCATTCCAAGCCGATGCGCGAGGTCGTTGATCAGGCCCGCGCCGCGGCCGAGGCCGATTCGCCGGCACTGATCCTGGGCGAGCCGGGCACAGGCAAAAGCCTGCTGGCCGAAACGATCCATCGCAACAGTGTCCGCCGGGCGAGCCCGTTCGTGACCTTCGACGTGCCCGCCTTACCATCGCGATTTATTGAGCGTGATTTATTCGGCATCGCCGCCGGTTCGCCTTTAGAGGCGTCGGCCCGACGGGGCCGCTACGAATCAGCCGCCGACGGAACGTTCTTCATTGAGGACGTGGCGGACCTGGCCCTGGTAACGCAGTCGCGGTTCCTGCGCGCCTGGAAAACAGCACGATGAGGGCGAGCGGCGCCGGGGCGGCGGCGCCGCCGCCCCGGGCGAACGTGCGGATGATCGCCGGCTCGGCCCGCAAGCTTGCCGTGCTCGCGTCGGAGGGCCGATTTTCGGCGAACTTGCTGCGGCGACTGGGCGAGATTCAGCTCTACATTCCGCCGCTGCGCGAGCGGCGCGAAGACATCCGCCTGCTCGTCGATCACCTCATGCGCCGCATTTGTGAGGCGCTTGCCCGCCCCTGTCCGTCGCTGGAACCGGAGCTGATGCGGTTTCTGGAGCGGTTCGATTGGCCCGCTAACGTTCGTCAGCTCAATGACACTCTCGAAACGATGGTCGCCCTGTCGCAAGGCGATGTCCTGACGATCGACGATCTGCCCGCCAGCCTAGACGACCCCACGGTCGGCGGCTCTGCAATGTACTTTCCGGCGGGCACCTCGCTGCCTGAGCTGGAGCGGGCGGCGGTTGAACAGGCGATCGCCCACACCGGCGGCAATCGCACCCGCGCGGCCCAGCGATTGGGCATCTCGGTTCGCACGTTACAGCGCAAATTGAAGTCGTGGAGCCTCGCAGAAGACGAGGCTTCGCCCGCAGCGCCGCCCTCGCGGCCGTATTTGTAGTGTTTTGGACCGATCGTGTTGGAAGCAGACCTGCGCGGGCCGATTTTGCCAGGCCCCAGCACGCGTATCGCGATAAAACCCTAGCCCAGCCGGCGGCCATCGGCGGCGGAAAACACGTGCAGCGAGCCGGGACGGATCCTCAACGGCAACATGTGGCCTTTCTTCACTGCGGCGTCAGCCGGCAACTGCGCGTAATGCAAACCGCCAGCCAAAGCAAATTGCACGAGCGTTTCGTGGCCCAGCCGTTCGACCAGCTCGACACGCGCACTACCAAAGGTTGGACCCTCGGCGCCCGTCAGAAAATCGGTGGGCCGCACGCCGAGCAGCACGGCCGCGTCAGAGATGGCCCCGCCGACAGCGCATTCGCCACCCGTCGCTGAGCCGTTCGAGGAGCCGCTCCGCCAGCGAAACACACCTTGCCGAACTTCGCCCGCGATCAAATTCATACCCGGGCTGCCGATGAAGGATGCAACGAACGCGCTCGCAGGCCGCTGATAGACTTCCTGCGGTGTGCCGAATTGGCGGATTTCGCCGCATTCCATGACGCCGATGCGGTCACCAAGGGTCATCGCCTCGACTTGATCGTGGGTGACATAGATCGTCGTCGTCGCCAGGCGATCGTGCAGCCGCCGCAGCTCGGGGCGCAATTGAATCCGTAGCGGCTGGTCGAGATCGGAGAGGGGCTCGTCGAACAAATAGACATGCGGAGCGCGGACAATCGCTCGCCCGATGGCTGCCCGGCGTCGCTGGCCACCGGAGAGCTCCGCCGGCCGCCGTGCGAGCAGCGATCCGATCGCGAGAGTTTCTGCCGTCGTACGCACACGGGCATCGATTTCCGCCCGCGGAGTTCCGCGCATTCTCAGGCCAAAGGCCATGTTCTGGGCGACCGTCATGTGGGGATAAAGCGCGGCATGCTGCAGCACCATTGCCACGTCGCGCTTAGCCGGGGCGACGCCCGCCAGCGACCGATCGCCCAAGAAGATCTCTCCGGCCGATGGGTCCTCGAGGCCAGCCACCAGTCGCAGCGTCGTCGTTTTGCCGCAGCCGCTGGGCCCGACGAGCACAAAGAATTCGTCGTCCTCGATTTGGAGATTCAGGTCGACAACCGCCCGTACTCCGTTGGCGTACGTTTTCGCGACGTGGCTAAAGACGACTCGACTCATGAAACCCGCCAGCGGCGCGTCGCAGTCCGTGATTCCAGAGCCGTGAGCGTCGCCATTCCCCTAAGCGACCGTGACGTCGTCGGCTGCGCGCGGCTTCGTGCCGTCGGGCGTCTCGTCGCTGGCGATGTCGAACCAGGCGGGCTGGAACTCGATCCGCTCCTTGCCGTCGATAGCGACGTTGCTCACAAGGGCAATCACAGCGTCGGCCAACGCCACCTCGGGCGTGCAGCGCGGCTTGTGCTTGGGATCTGGATTGCGAATGCACCAGGCCCAATGCTCGATTTCCTCGCGGTAGCCGCGACTGACGTCGGCCGGCAGGGCCGCCTGGGCCAGCGCCGCGCCGCCGCCGCCGGTTTCGTAGGTGTCCATCGCCGGGCCGCCGGCGGCGTTACGAACTTCGATCCGCGTCGAGGTGTTCGAACCCTTGAAAAGCATCGCCTCTTGTTCGCGCTCGAGTAAAATCGTGCCCTTCGTGCCCAGCACTGTCTCGCCGTAATCGCCAAACCCGTTGCCGTTGATTGACGAGTAGGTGACGACGACTTTCTTCTCCGGGTCGTCGACGTCCTTCATGTCCTCGCTCTTGTAGTAGCCCCGCCCGGGAAACTCGAACATGCAGTAGACGTGGTCGTCGCAATCGCGGTCGGCCGGGAAGATGCTTCGCCCGCCGACGCCGACGACTGACAGCGGCTTGGCCTTGTGACCGCCCGGTTGTTGGGCCGAGATGAAAATGCTCGACGCATCGAGCTGGTGGCTGCCGAGCTCGGCCATCAGGCCGCCGCCCGTGCGGGCCCACAGCCGCCAGCGGATGAGCTCCTCGAGCGGCGTCCGCGTGCGGCCGATCGGCAGCTCCTTCGCCGTGTAGCCGTACGATGCGGCATCGACGGCAATGTCCTCAAGCTGCACTTTGACCTGCTCGACGCGCTTTTGCCACGTCTCGACCTCCGCGCCGCGAGCCGCCTTCAAGCGGCCTTGCCAACTGCGGAGTTGATCGTAGAGCGGATGGGCATCCGCCAGCTTTCGCCGGTCCGCCGTATTCTTCGCTTCGCCGAACGACTTCTCATACTCAGCGTACGTGTAATGCGTCGGCTCGGGCAGCGGCGGCTGCCAACTGTCGTTGCCCGGCAGGTTCCCGCGGTGCCACTGGGCGCGAATGTGGTGGATGTCGCCGATCAGGCCGCGGCGGATCTGGTCGACCGCGTTGTCGTAAAGAATGTTGTAATGCCGCTGATGGCCGACGGCGAACACGATCGGGTCGCCCGATGTGGCCCGGGCCGCGGCCGACACGCGGGCCATCTCCTTGCACTGGCCGACGTCGTAGCCCATCAGCTTCTCGGTCAGCACGTGCTTGCCCTTGCGCATCGCGGCCACGGCTACGTCGTGATGCAAGTGCAAGGGCACGGCGATGATTACCGCCTCGACGTTCGGGTCGTCGAGCAAGTCTTGATAATGGTCCTTGTAAACCTTGATGTGTTTCTCGGCCTGGCTGCGGTCGGCCCACTTCTCCGATTTGTACACTTCCAATAGGCCGGGCCGCGCTTCGCGCGTACCGTCGTTCGACCAATCGCCGTAAAAAGCGCGGTGCAAACTGTAAGGCCGAATATCGGAGATCGCGACGACGTCGATGAACTCGGGATTCAGCGAGCCGATCAGCACGTTGCCTTCGTCGCCCGTGCCGATGACGCCGACCCGCAGGCGGTCGTCGATCTTGCCGCCGTAACCGAAATAAATCGAACCGAGGCCGACCGCGGCCACGCCGCCCGCCAACACCGAGCCCTTCAAGAAATCGCGGCGCGTCGTGCCGACCGCCTCGTCGAAGTTTTGCTTGCCCGTCTGCCGTTCTTCCGGTGAAAGGTTCATCGCATCGCCCGTGTTTCGAGTTCGAGTATCAATTGCTGAAATTGTAAGCCTTCAGACGCCAATCGAATTCTTTCGCATTCGGCGAAGCATGTCGTCTGTGGTAGGACGGACAGGATTGTCCGTCCTACCTGGTAAATCGATCCGCGGTTCCAATCAGGTGTTGCCACGCCCTCCGCGAATGCGGTTCCACAGGGCGTAGCCGAAATAGTCCAGCCCGGCCCAGCGGCCTGCGCCGGTGCCGGCCAGCACCAACAGTCCGGCCAACTCAACAATTTGATTGAATGTCGCCACCGTGCCCGGCGCCCACGGCGGTTGCGAGGCAACGACTGCGGCCAGGAAAAGTGCCCCCACCAGCGACGCCAACCGAGTAAAGAAGCCGATCAGCAAACAAATCCCCACTCCGACCGTGACGATGGTGACGGCCAGGTTCGTGACGTGCAGGCGCTGCGCTTCGTCCGTCGTCAGCGCGTCCGCCGTCGCTGCGTCGGCCCGCTGCTCGTCGGTCAGAAGATTGCGTAAGTCATCGGTCAAGTCCCGGTCAAACCCGTTTACTCGCTCGACCCAAGCCTGCGGCGTGCGCCGGTTCTTCGCCTGCTCGGTTTCCACCCGGCTTTCCACGAACGGCACGCCGCTCGCCTCCGGCGCAGCCGCCAACTTCTCCGTTCGCGACAACTCATGCCGATAATCGGCAATTGCTTCCGACTCCTCAGCCAAGTAATCCGAGAGTTCCTTCTTCCGCGCTTCCAGTGCGGCTTCGGCCGCCTTCGTTTGCTCGTCGCTTACATTTGGAATGGCGGCGAACTTCGCGACGAGCTGTTTCCAATCGTCGGTGATTCGAGTTAGCCAGTCTTTGTACGGCGGGCCGGCAGCGTTTTCGGAATTCTCGCCGTCCGGTTCCGGCGCGGCCAGCAGGCGCGACCAATTGTGGCCGGATGGGGCAAACGATTGATACCGCTCGGCGAGCGGTCCTTTGGCCTGTGCTAAGAAGCCGTCGGCCGAGAAGGTCACGTCAAAACGGCGATGGACCTTATCGTACGTTAGCTTGCTAGTTCCCTCGCGGTAAAAGTGCCAGCCAATGGCCAGCCGCAGCACCACGAGGCTGAAAACAGCAAATATCCCCAGTTGTCTGCGTCGATCCAGCATCGCCTGGCCCTTGCCAATGAGGTAACGAACCGCAACAACCTATGTTATGCCAATTTCCCCGTCATCGCCAGTCGCTCATCCGCGAATCGTCCTGTGTTACCCGGTCGAGCCGCGCCACGTCGCCCAAATCGCGGCCGCGGCGCCGGGGGCCGAAATCGTCGACGCAGGCCAGGAGCGGGTCGCCGCCGAGTTGCCGGCGGCCGACCTGTTCATTGGCCACGCCAAGGTGCCCGTGCCGTGGGATAACGTCGTCGCGGGCGGCCGGCTGCGGTGGATTCAGTCCTCGGCGGCAGGGCTCGACCACTGCCTAGTCCCGTCGGTGGTGGCTTCGGACATCATCGTCACGAGCGCTTCGGGCGTGCTCGCCAACCAAGTGGCGGACCACACCATGGCCCTCTTGGCTGGCCTCTTGCGCAGCCTGCCGGCGTTTTTCCGCGCTCAGCGGGCCCGTGAGTTCATCCGCCTGCCGACGCGCGACTTGCACGGCGCGCGGATCGGCATCGTCGGCCTGGGCGGCAATGGCCGGCGGCTGGCCGAGGTGCTCAGCGTATTTCACACTACGATCTTCGCTACCGATTGGTTTCCCATCGACAAACCGGCGTGCGTCGCCGAGCTGCTGCCGGCCGATCAATTGGACGGGATCCTGCCGCGGATCGACATTCTGATTCTCGCGGCGCCGCTCACCGACCAGTCGCGGCACATGATCGACGCGCGGCGGCTGACGTTGTTGCCACGGGGCTCAATTTTGGTGAACGTGGCCCGTGGCCCTTTGGTCGTTTCGGACGACCTGGTGGCCGCGCTTGAAAGCGGCCACTTGGGCGGCGCGGCCGTTGACGTCACCGACCCGGAACCGCTGCCAGTCGACAGCAAACTGTGGGACCTGCCGAACGTGATCATCACGCCGCACGTGGGCGGCCAGGCGGCCACGCGGGCCGACGACATGACGAACTTTGTGTGCGAAAACCTCAATCGCTATTTCGCCGGACGCCCGTTGCGAAACCTTGTCGATAAGCGGCTCGGATTTCCGAGCCCGGATACGTTGTAACGTAGCTGGTCATTCTCTGGG
Source organism: uncultured Planctomycetota bacterium (assembly GCA_963738665.1). Taxonomy (GTDB): domain Bacteria; phylum Planctomycetota; class Planctomycetia; order Pirellulales; family Lacipirellulaceae; genus JABDGM01. Next base: position 137,152 of record CAVTXL010000018.1, on the reverse strand, counting down.
TCCGAGTTGCAACGTTACTCCCGCATCGCAAATCCGCCGTGGCGGGCGGAGCGCGGCAACGAGATCTGGCTTTATTTTCCAATGCAGAACGTGCTGAAGATGCGGTCGAGCAAGTCGTCCGTGAAGACCGCGCCGACTACGCAGCCCAGCTCATGGACGGCCGCGCGAATCTCGGCGGCCGTCAGTTCGTCGCCTGCAACTTGTCGAACATTGGCCGCGGCGCGCTCGATTGCTTCCGACGCCCGCCGAACGCTTTCTCTGCAGCGCTCCGCGGTCGCACCGACGGCTTCTGCGTGACCTACCGCGGCTTCGCCGCACAGCAGCCAGCCAATTCGACGTGCGAGCTCTTCGAGGCCTTCTCCAGTGACGCTGCTGACTGCAATTGGCGAGTTTTCGTTGGAAATCGCGCCCGCTGATGCGAGCAGATCGGCTTTCGTCGCGACCACCAGATCCCGCGCCGGATCGAGCGGCCGGGCGGCCGCGATTAACTCCAGCCCCGCGGCGGACGCAGTTCCGTCCACGCAAAATACTCTCACCAGTGCTCGCTCGCGCTGTCGCGCGGCCAGCACTTGGGCTGCCGCGTCAATTGTGCCGTCAAGCGCGGTCGAATCGCAGGCAAGTTGCCGGTCCCTCTCCACGCCGGCAGTATCGACTAGCTCGCAGGCGGTGCCCGCCAATCTGACCTTCGCCGTCAGGTAATCGCGCGTCGTACCGCGGACGGGAGAAACCAAGGCACTGGAGTGATGCGCCGCATGGTCGAAATTCACCGGAGGACGGCGAGCGACGAGTGCATTGAACAGACTGCTCTTTCCGACGTTTGGAGGGCCAACGAGGGCGACTTGCGTTAAGCGTTCCGTAGAAGCGCGTTGAATCATTTGGCGGATGATCTCCTCCAGCATCCGGCGAGCTGCATCCAGCCTGGCGAGAATTTCGTCAGTTCCGATGAAATGGACGCCTTCATCGACGAAGTCCAAGCCGGCTTCCAGCTCGGCAAGTAGCTGCAGTAAATTGTCGCGCAGTTGTGTGAGCGGGTGGCCGAGGCCGCCGGCTAACTGGGCGAGAGCGGCCGAAAACTCATTCTCGCCACGGGCGTCGATGACGCCGAGCACCGCTTCGGCCTGGGTGAGATCGATGCGGCCCGCCAGAAAGGCCCGCAGCGTGAACTCGCCCGGCTCGGCCGGACGTGCGCCGGCGCGGCAAATGGCCGCCAACACTGCCTCGACTAGCGGCGGCGAGCCGAGCACGTGCAGCTCGGCCAGCGGCTGGCGGGTATAACTGCGGACGCCCGGCCAAAGAAACAAATCGCAATCGAGCTGGAAAGGCCGCGAAGCAGCCGCGCCACCGCAATCCAGATCAACGGCGACGCTGCCCGCTACCGCCGTTCGCGCCGAATCTGGTCGAGCGGCGCCATGTCTCTCGCGACGAAGCACGCGGAGACGATTGGCACCGATCCCGGCCCGCTGATGCGCACAATGCCACGGGCGCCCCCGCCCCCGGCGGATGCAACGGCTACGATCGTGTCGCTCGTGTCATGCATGTTCGCCCAAAGCCGCCGCCGCCGTCTATTGCCCTGCGAGTGACAGGGCCGTCACGCAACTGCCACCAGTTGACCCGCGTCCAGTTCCAAACGCGAACCAAGCGCATCGGCCAAAGCCTCGCTATGCGTGACGACGATCAACATCGTGTTCTGCTCGGCCTGCAGCGCCAGCAAGAGCTGCGTAATTGAGTGGGCAGTCGTGCGATCGAGATTTCCCGTCGGCTCATCCGCTAACAATAGCTTCGGGCCGCGAACCAACGCGCGGGCGATCGCCACCCGCTGCCGCTCGCCGCCTGAAAGTTCGGCCGGGCGATGGCTGAGCCGTTCCCCGAGACCCACGCGGCGGAGCAAATCGATTGCGCGATCGCGGTCCGCCATGTTGGCCGCCCCGTCGGCGAGAAACGGCACGAGTACGTTCTCGAGCACGGTGCACTGCGGCAGCAGATGGTGTTCTTGAAACACAAAGCCGATCTGCCGGCGGCGAAACTCGGCCAGCGCCTCTTCGCCGAGGCCGAAGGGATCCTGGCCGCTAAGGCGAATGCTGCCGGACGTGGGGGGTTCCAGTGTGCCGATGATCGACAGGAGCGTGCTCTTACCCGAGCCGCTGGGCCCCACGATCGCCAGATTCTGGCCCAGAGAAAGAGAGAAAGAAACACTGTCCAGCACCCGCAACGGCTCGGCGGGGGTCGGAAATTCTTTGACGATCCGGTCGACGATGAGGTCGGCCGCGGCGATGTTGTCGGCCGTTGCGCCGATCTAGTCCCCCGTAAACCGCCGCAGCCGTTCCGCAAACGCGTCGGGAATTGGTATCGAGACCGGCGACTTGCCGTGCTCGACGCGACAGCAGACGCTGGTCATTTTCCCCGTGGCCACGTCGCGGTCGCGGTCGCGGAAGCAAAACGTGTACGTCACGCTTTTCGTGCCGACGCGCTTGACCGTGACGTCGATGTCGAGTACGTCTTCGCAGCGGACCGGCGAAGTATAATCGCACGACGCCGCGACACGCGGAAAACTAACGACCGCGCCGTCAATCTCGGAGTACACACTTAACCCGATGCTGCGCAACAGCTCGTGCTCGGCGGCTTCCATGTAGCGGAAGTACGCCGAGAAGTGCATGATCCCCGCCATGTCGGTGTCGCTGAACTCGACGAGGCGGGTGGTGTGGAAAGAGGTGGACACGGTCGGTATGTTCTGAAACAGGTCTTAGCCGCCACGCTCACCGACAACGAGACGGAAGACAGGGAGAACCTTGCCTTCTCCGAGTCTCTGGGTATCTTTGTCTGTTTCCTGGTCAGTCGCCTACATACGGCAACAGGGCCATGAACCGCGCCCGCTTGATGGCCCGCGCGACCGCGTGCTGGCTGGCCGCGTGGCAGCCTGTTTTCCGTCGGCTGACAATCCGGCCGTGCCGGTTCGTGAGCTTCGAGAGCAGGTCGAGGTCTTTGTAATCGACGTACATCGGCCGCGGCGCCACACCGTCGATATACAACGGATCGCGTTTGGCGACCTTCTTCATCGGCTTGCGCTTATTGGCGTTGCTGTTGCTGTGATCTCGGTACGGAGGCATGACGTTTTTGATGTAAGAAGGATCTTGGATTCACCTACGGCGGCCGCTCGACAATCGTGGCGACGACAAGCCCTGGATTTTATCCTTAAATCCGGGGCGTGCCAAGTGTTGTTCACCACATCGCACGGCGTTTCGCCCAGGTTACTAGCCACCGTTCGCCCGCGCCGTCAGCCGGTGATACAGGACCAGCGTGTCCTCGGCCATTCCGCGGGCGTGGTACCGGTCCTCGATCGCCTGTTGGCCGATGAGGCCGAGCTCCGTGGCCAGCACTGGGTCGGACAAGAGCTTTCGCAATTTATTAGCCAAGTCGGCCGGATCGAGGGGCCGGCAGAGCAGGCCACCCCCCGTGTCGGCCAGAATCTCGGAAAAGCTGCCGTGGTCGGGCAGCACGACCGGCACCGCGTTCGCCATCGCTTCCAGGGCCGGCAATCCCTTCGACTCGCGGTAAACTGTCGGCACGCTCATCACGTTCAGCGACTGCAAAAACGCGATTTTCTGGGCCCGGTCCAGCTCGCCCAAATACATAAAACGCCCTGCCAGCGGTCCGGCCGAGATCCGCTTTTCTAGCGCTTCGAGGTAGGGCCGATCGCCCCCGCCGAGGTACCCAGCGGCGTGCAGCACGAATGCCGGCACGGTGCCGCTCGATGCTAGTTGCTCGCACGCCTCGACCAGCAAATGGAGCCCTTTGTCCTCACAAATCCGCGCCAGGTAGCCGACAATTTGCGGCTCGTGCGGCTGCTTCTCGATTCGCCGGCCGTGACCCTCCAGCGCCAGCCCGTGCGGAATGACCTGCACGCGGCCCCGATCTACGTCGAGGTACTCGGCCATAAATTCGGCGTAGTAGCGATTGATGGCCACGAACGCATCGACGTCAGCGGCCCGCTCGCGCAGCACTGCGCGGGCCTCGCCGTAGTAAGGTTGCGGCAGCTTTTCGAGGAATAAGTCTTCGCCGGAGAGTTGGCACACGATCGGCGGGCCGCAGCGCTCGGCCAGCATCCGGGCCATACCGAGCTGCATCGAATTCGACAAATGGACGACCTCGGGACGGATCTCCGTCAACAGCCAGTGAACGAGCTTCTCGAGCTCCTTGCGCTGCTTCCCGATTTCGCCTTGGAGCATCGAAACGGTCATGTCGCCCAACTGCGTCGGGTCGACGCTGCTGGCACTCTTCGACAGCCGTTCCAACAACGCCGGTGCGTCGAGCAGCCGGTCGAACCACCACGGCGTGTGGCGAAAGAGCGACGACTTTTGCTGCAGGTAGACATTGATGCCGCCGAAAAAAACCCGCTGCAGGCTGTAGTTCTCTTCGTCGGTGCGGATCGGCGTGTAGGTCGGCACGAGGACGACGTCTTCCCCCAGGGCCAACAATGCGCCGGCCAGCGTGTTGTCGTGCAGACAACTGCCGCAATACATGCCAGCGGCCCCGGCGGCAATGTAAGCAATGCGCATGCGTGTAGCGGACGAGAAGTAAGAATCGAGAGACAAGCGCCGCAGAAGACATACGATGTGGACTTCGGTCGCGACTAGGAAGTTACCCCGTGGGTCTGCATTTTCTCGATCCACGGGTCGAGGTCGTTGAAAATGTCGCCGGCCGTGGGGTGGAAAACTCGGCCGATCAAAATGTCGGTCATCGGCGCCGCGTGGTATGGATACTCGCGGATGAATTGGCCAACGCGAAAGCGGCCCGAATAAAACGCACGGACAAGCTTGCGAACCCAATTCGTGCCTTCGCTGAAGGCGGGCACCCAGTGGCCGAGCTGTGCGCCCGATGTGTCGCCATTCGTCAGACCAGCGATGATCGCGTCTGCCGCCAATTGGCTCGACTTCAGCGCAAACCACACGCCGGACGAATACAACGGGTCGATGAATCCCCAGGAATCGCCCACCAGCACCCAGCCATCGCCGGCGGCCTGCGCCGTCTTGTACGAGTACTCTTTAACGATTTCCAGGCCCGTCACGCACTCGGCCCCTTCCAGCCGCCGGGCAATCGACGGGCAGTCGTTCACCTCGGTTTGGAAGATTTCCTCCGCCGAGCGGCGCTCCTTGAACAAAAGGTCGGCGTCGCCAACGCAGCCGATGCTTACGATATCGTTCGCCAATGGAATGTGCCAGAACCAAGTGCGGTTCGACATCGTGCGCAACACCAGGGTCATGAAACCGTTGTCGATCGTTTCTCGCTTCGCGCCGTGAAAATGGCCCCACACCGCCGCTTTGCGAAACTCTTTATCAGGAACGCGAAGATTCAGGCGGCTGCCGAGCAGCCCCTGTTGGCCGGCCGCGTCGACGAGCACTTTACAGCGAACCGATTGGCCGCTGGGATGATCTTTGTCCGGCGCGATCTTGACGCCGACCGCTCGCTCGCCCTCCAAAATCGCTTCCAACACCCGCGCACCGCGATAATATTCAGCGCCTTTCGCGGCGGCGTTCTCCAGCAGAAACGGATCGAATTCCGCCCGCTCGACGTGCCATGTGCGGCCGCACTCGCGCGGATCGTGCTGCGTGAACAGAAACGGCGACGATTCCTTCTGGCTGCTACTGACGAACTTTACGCCCACCTTCCGCACGAACGAGCTTTTTTTCAGCGCATCAAGAATTCCGAGCCGCTCGAAGGCCCAATAGGTTTCGGGCATCAGCGATTCGCCCACTTTGCGCCGCGGCTCGACGTCGCGCTCCAGCAGCAGCACGCGGTAGCCGGCGTCGGCCACCAGCGCTGCCGCCGTCGAGCCGCCCGGCCCGCCGCCCACCACGATCACGTCGTATTCTTGAAGTCTTGGTGTCATCGCTGATCGACTATAAGCTTAACCGCCGAGACCGCGAGAGCCCAGAGGAGATGTGATAATGAATGATCGTTGCGGGGCACGGAATGAGAGATAACAGGATTTAGCTGTTGCAGCCTGGCCAGTTGTCATTCTTCAGGCGTCGCGTCAGAGAGCGTCACGATCTCCAGCACTTGCACGGTCGGCCGTTCATCGACGAGGATCTGGGCCGAGCGGCCGAAGACGGGCGCAGCGCCGGCTAGGCCAAGATATTCTCTCAGCAGCGGCCCCGGCTCAATCCGCCACAGTGTGAGTACTTCCACCTCACGCAACACGTTGTGACGAATCAGCACGCGACCGAGTGGGAAGCTGCTTCGACCGAATCTCTTCCTGCGCCTCCGTCGGCAGGTCACCGAGCCAAATCCGCATCACGCCGAATTGTATGACGCGCTGATCGGATTGACGTCGCAACAGGCTGGCCCGTGCGTACGACGAATCATCCTGCCATTCGTCAATCGCCTCGACGTCGACCAGGCAGTTGTGCCGCGCTTCGAGGGCGACCGTCATGTGGTCGTGATGCGCGAGCAGCGTGCGATAATGGTCCGGCATCTCTTCGACGGCCACGGCCTCGAAGCGGCCGATCTCGTCGAGGCTGCGAAAGAACAACTCAGCCAGACGGGCCGCATTGCGGGCGTATAGCTCAGATTCGGTTTTCAAACTGGGGGCAGTGTGCTTCACCGGGCGGGAACGGCTAAAGGGGCTCGCTGGGGACCCGCCGCGACGGGCTGTTCCAGAACGGTGTCGATCAGGTACCAAGCCAGTCGCCGCAGCGCTTCCGGCGCAAATTGGTCGGCGGCCGCGGCGGCCCGCTCCTGGTGCTTCGCGACCAGGCGCACGGCCTCCTCGAACACGCCCGCGCGCTCGTACAACTGCCGCACCTGATCAATCTCGGCCGCCGTTGCGGCGCCGTCAGCGATAAATTGCTCAAGTCGTCGGCAATCTTCTGCGGAAAGCCGCTCGAGCGCAATCGCCAACAACACAGTCGGCCGCCCCCCTACTACGTCCCCACCCATCGCAAGTTTATTGTCCTGGTCGCCCTGCCAATCGACAAGATCGTTGAGGATCTGAAACGCGATCCCTAAATGCTTGGCAAACTGTGCGACGTTGAGCGCGTAGTCGTCCGCCGGCCCGGCCAAACGCACGCCGCAATACAGTGCTGCCTCGAATGCGGGCGCCGTCTTCAGCGCGTAGATTTTCAGCGCGTCAGCGGGCGTGAGCCGCTTATCGCCGCCATCACGCCAGACGAGCTCCGCGCCCTGGCCTTCGCTGAGCCTGGTGTGGCTGTCGGCAAGCTTGTTAAGAATGTCGGCAGCGGCGTCGGCCCCCAGCTCGCCGCTGTCCCGACTCACCAGACGATAGCCCAGGCCGATCAGGTAATCGCCGACATTGATCGCCGTCGGCACGCCGTGTTGTGCATAAAGTGACGGCCGGCCGTAGCGGTAGAGATCACCGTCTTGAATGTCATCATGCACCAACGACGCCTTGTGAAACGCCTCGATGGAAAGAGCGGCCCGGCGTACGGAGTCGCCCAAATATTCCCGGGCCCGGTCGGCCCCGTCCGGCTGTGTGCAATGTCCGCCGTTCAGCGCGTCATAGGCTGCCAGTGTGATGAACGGCCGCGAATACTTGCCGCCGCGGGCGAGAAAATCGTAGGCAATTGCTTCGGTGGCGGCGATCGGATCGAGGGCACCGGCCCCGTGGCCGTTCACTTCGGCCAACCGCGGCCCGCCACGCAAGCGGGGCACCAATCGCTCCAATTCCAGCGGCTCGAACATGCCTCGGGCCGCGTTCTGCAAATGCAGATAGGTCCGGGGTAGGGCGGACGTCGCATCCTGTCGCACGTGGAGCATGTCAGTGGTCCCATCTACACGAAGTCGTTTTCGCGTCTGTGCCGCGGTCGGAGCACGTCATGCTGGCTCCCGCCGACGGCTACCCCTCAAAGGTAGCAGTTGCTAGCGGCCGAGCCAACCGGCGCACCGCACCACCCAAGGCGGCTGCCGCCCCGACCAGGGGGCTCAGGCGTTCATAATACCAGAACCTCCCTTCCCAAACACCGATAGCCGCGGGCCGGGTTAACAAATCTTTCTCCACCGCCGCGGCCAGCCATTCGAGCCCGCTAGCCACCGCCAGGCAGTACGGCGAACCGTCGTCAATGATGGGCAATAGCGCGGCCACTGCCCAAGCGGTTTCCTCGACGCTGCACGCATTTGCGGACAAGTTGTTGCTGCCGGACCTGGACACAGAACCGACAGGGAACGACCCCGAGTAGTTGAGCGGTGGGCGAGGCGGTCCCCAGCCACCGCCGACGTGCTGCGCCCGGACCAGCCAGCCTGCCGCGCGGATCGCCAGCGGCGCCTGCAACGCTCCACAGGCGGCACATGCGGCAAGCACCCGGCTCGTAGCATAGACGGGGTTCTGCCGATCGGAATGATGTTCGTTGCCGCTCGTTGGCGACGCAATGCTGCCGTCTTCTCGTTGCGACTGCGCCAGCCACTGGAGTGCACGTGATATCGCCGCGGTAATGCGGCCCGAGAGCCCGCTGGTCTCGACCGGCGAAGGTCCCGCGTCCGGCGAGCAGAGATCCGATTGCCATGCGCGGCTCCAGTCGGCCAAGGCGCAAATCGCATCGGCCGACGCGTCGGTGGCCAACGCTGCAGCGCGATTGCTGCTGGTTGTCTTCGGCAACGAAGGTTGCCCAGCCGCCGGACGCGTGCTGCCCCGCGATGAGCCACTCCAGGCCACGTGTTGCTGCCACGTCTACCCGCTTTCGCAGGGAAGCGCCGGCCCCATCTCGCCACCGCGCGAGTGTAGTTAACACCTTTGCCGTATCGACTACGTTCACAATCGCGCCGGGCGAGTCGCTCCAGGCCCATCCGCCCGCTGCGTCGGCAGCTTCCGAACCGTCCGATTTGCGTTCGCGCGACAACAACCACTCCAAAGCTGCGCGTGCGAGCCAATCGTCGTTTGCCTGATCGTCCGAATGATCGTCCGGAACTTGGTTCGCTCTGAGACGCGTCTCGCAGGTTTCGCGGTTAGGATATTCCCAAGCTGCCGCGACGCATGCTGCATCACTACACAGTGCGGCTAGTGCAGAAGACGTATTGCGGATCGATAAGTCGGACACGACAGTCCAAGTCACATCCGCCCGCACGCCAGCGAAGAGGTATTCGACCCCTTTCTGCACGACCGCGTGATCGCGGGCCCCACTGCCGGCCAGATTGATAACGACGAAGGCAGTCGCCAGCGGCGACGCGGCAAAACTGCCGTCGGCGGCTTGCCACAATTCCAACTGCTGCAAGCTAGCTTGTACTACGCGACGTCGCAACCAGTGCCGCAGCGGATTCCGCGGCGGCGCATGGTGAAACCGGGCGAGACCTGCCGCTACATGTACGGCATGCGAGGATCCCTGTTCGTCGACCCGCGAAGCAAATCCATCTTCACGGTTTGCCGGGCGGCCGTACCGTTCAAATGCCACGGCCGGCACTCGACACCACGGCACCATCTCGGCCAGCGCGCACGCCGTCAAAATCGGCGCCGCCCAAGTTCGATCACGCTGGCGCGGTTGCCGCAGTTTGTCGAGGCCATCCTGCGCACAGATAAATTCATCGGCCCGCGCTAGTAGATCGGCATACTTCGCCGGCACGCCCGTCAATCGAAACGCGGCCAAGACCATCGCGGTCGCCGCAAGGCTGGATCGCGCGCCGTCGCAATCGCCCCAGCCGCCGTCTGAGTTCTGTACGCTTGCCAACCAATGCAGACCGCCGACCAAAAGCTCGCTGAGCGGTCCTGCAACCATGTCATCCATCGAGAAGTCATCGGCAACAGGTGGCGCGATTGCTGTTATTGGCACGCCGGTCGCCGCCGGCACGCCGCAACAACTAAGCTCGACCCGGCGGTGGGCGATCACCAGCGCCGCAATGGACGCCGCAGTGGCCAGCGGCGAACTGGCAACTTGACCGATCCAACGACCAGCGCACTGCGCTCAGCCAATAGTTCGGCGCACACGGTGCAGTGCGCGAGACAAAGACGCTCCAAATCAAAATTGAGATTCATCCAAAAGCGCAATCAGCGATGCGAAACCAACGGGCTGGATTCATCAGATGAGCCGGTGCGATGAGGCAACCGGGTGGTAGAGCTGCCAGCGGCGGGAAGTGGCTGCAATCAATGCGCTCGCAAGTGGTGAGAGAGATCCAAACGTATCCGTCAATTTGGAATAAATGCCCTGCCAGATAGGCGCCGGCAGCGCGGATAACGCCGCATTCTATCCAGGGGGTCAACGGCTGTCGACTGGCCAAATTGGCCGAGATATCGGCCCCGGCTGCGTCCCGAACTGCATGCGATCGACGAACTTCCGACGCATGAGCAGTAGCACTTGCCAGTCACGCCTCCGCGGCGGCGTCACTCCCCGCGCACTCCGTAGCGCTCAGCCACAGCATACTTGTCGTCGACGCCGATCAATCGATTGAACTCGTCGAAGGCCATCAACTGATCGGCCGCGCCCAGAGTCGTTTCGTCGGAGTAGATCTTCTCGTAGATATTGGCCACGCCGCGTGCCGCGGCAAACAGGCCGGCCAGCGGGTATAGGATTAACTGGAAGCCCAGTTGGACGAGTTTATCTTTTGGCAGCACCGGCGTCTTGCCTTTCTCGATCATGTTCGCCACGACCGGCGCCGGGGCCCGCCCGCCGATCTCAGCCAGCTCCTCGAGCGAATTCGGCGCTTCGACAAAACTGGCGTTGGCGCCGGAGGCCCGCGCCGGTGACACGCGCGATCGCCTCGTCGAGCCCGTGGACGGCGAGCGAGTCGGTCCGGGCGACGATGAAAAAGTCGGCCTTGCCACGCGTGTCGACCGCCGCGCGAATTTTGTCGAGATATTCCTCTCGCTCGATCACTCGCTTACCGCGCATGTGGCCGCACTTCTTTGGCCACTGCTGATCCTCCAGAAAGCAGCCCGCCGCGCCGGCCTCGATTAGCTCGCGCACGGTGCGAATCACGTTGAGCGGATTACCGTAGCCCGTGTCCGCGTCGACAATAATCGGTATTCGCACGCTGCGGCAGATGCGACGCGCCTGATCGACAATTTCGGTCTGCGTCAATAGCCCCAAGTCGGGCTCTCCGATTGCCGTGGCCGCCACCGAATAGCCCGAGATGAAGGCCAACGGAAAGCCGGTCCACTCCGCCAGCTTGGCTGAGAGCGTATCGTAAACGCCGGGGAAAACGATCGCCTGGCGCTCGTCGAGAATTGCCTGCACGCGGATATTGGTCATGCTGCACCTCGTTGCTGAACGAAAGGCGGCGGCGGTCTACCGCGCCGCGTAAAACTCCGCACGATACACGGGCTCACTGTGCAGCCGCATCCGCCGCTCGAAATGTGTGCGAAAATCCAAATCATGAGCCGCCGGCCGCTCGGCCACCGGTAGCGGGCCCACGAACCGCGGCAGTCGGGCAATCAACTCGAGCGCTGCGTCGAAGTAGTCTTTGACATCAGTCCAAAAATGCAATGCACCGCCCGGGGCGAGCGTCCGCGCTACGTCGCGCATGAACGTCTCGTTCATCACGCGCCGTTTGACGTGCCGCTTCTTCCACCACGGATCGGGAAAGTAAACGTGGACCGCCGCCAGCGAGGCGTCCGGCAATGATTCGGCAAACAGCCGCTGGGCGTCGGCTTGCAGCATTAGCGCGTTGCCGATTTCGTTTCGCGCCAGCCGAGCTGCGCAAAACCGAGCATATTTACGCGAAATCTCGACGCCCAGAAAGTTGCGCTCCGGGATGCCGCTCGCCGCCGCCTGCAAAAACATTCCCTTGCCACTGCCGACCTCCACCTCCAGGGCGCTTCACGGCCGAATAGTGCCTGTGCATTCCACGGCCGAGGCATTTGCTCCCAGGTTTTCAGGTGCTGCCCCAAGTCAATCGTCGGATCAATCTTCGGCAGTGCGCGTCGGCCCATAACAAGTTACTGCCCTCAGCTTTGCGCAGGCCCGCGGCCCGAGGTGCAATCGAGGTGACCAGTCACGACGTCGCAACCTATCCGCGTCAGAATCCAGTTATTGCAGGCGTGTCCGCGAATCATCGAACCGAAACATTTCGTCTACTTCCTTGCGCCAATCGGCTTCCGGCGGCGACGCGCCCAGGGACATGACCGGCATGAGCACGACGCCGGCCACGAATCCGCCAATGTGCGCCCAGTAGGCAATCGGCGCATGCTGCACGCCGTTGAGTGACAAAAGACCGGGAATCACGTTTTGCCCCACGAACCATATGCCAAGCCACACCAGCGCCGGCACATCGACGATGAACACTAGGCCAATAAAGATCAGCGTTCTGATCTTGGCCCAGGGAAAACTGAGTGCATAGCCCCCCAACACAGCCGCCACGGCGCCGCTAGCCCCAATTACCGGCATTTGACTCTGCGGCTGGACTGCCCAGTGACAAAGGGTCGCGGCCGTTCCGCCGACCAGGTAATACAACACGTACATCAAGTGACCCAGTCGGTCCTCAATATTGTTGCCAAAGATCCACAATATCCACATGTTCGACAAGACGTGGCCCCAGCCGCCGTGCAGAAACATCGCCGTCAGGATCGTCGAGTAGACCGCAGCCGCGTCGGTCGAAAGCCGCACGTGCTCGACCTTAACGACCTGCCCGAATTGATTCGGAATTGGAATTTGCAGTACGATCGGCCGACCGCTGCCCGCCTGATTCGCGCGGACCGGAAGAAAGCCGTAGCGAACGGCCACCAGGTTCGCCTGTGAGTTGGAGAGGCCACTCAACAAGATCATCACGGCCAGGTTGACCACGATAATCGCCACCGTCACTAGCGGGACACGACGATGCGGGTTGAGATCGTAGAGCGGAAACATGGTATCCCAAGTGGAGCCCGCAGAAGTTGCCCGCGGCAAACCAATTCGAGAAGCAACTTACAAATGGCGGCTAACTGTGGCCAGTGAGCGCCTCGACAGGTATCGGGATGCCGCGAATCTCGCCCTCGCACACCATCTGGTCGCGGACGAAACACTGGAACTGCGAGCGAATCATCGCCCCCGGCCGAAGCTGCAATTTTTTCGACACAGCCACCAGTCGATCTCCGGGCACCACCGTGCCGCGGAAGCGAACGTTGTCCAGGCCGCCGAAGCCGACCATCTTACCGTTCATCAGGTTGTGACGCTGCACGTGAAAGCAACACAACTGGGCGGCCGCCTCGCACATAATCACGCCCGGCATCAGCGGCATGCCCGGCATGTGGCCGCGTACCCAGAATTCATTTTCGGTGATGTCCTTGTAGCCGACGCAGAGACCTCGCTCGAGATCGTCCAGAACAATCGCGGTGAGCTGCTCCATCTCGTAGCGCTGTGGATTGCAGCGACGAATCGCCTCGCCATCGGCCACAATGTGGTCGAGGTCGTATTCCGACGGATCGAGAATCAGGTCTTTGCCGGCCAAAACGGCGCCCTCAAAGGGAGCAGAGAGCAGAGCGCACGGAGCATGAGCAATACTTATAACTCCCGGCTCCTGCGCCGAACTACGTCTTCACTTTGTGGCGACGGTTTTTCCGGGGGCGACTGCATGCCGGCCGCGCGCCGTGGTTTGCCTTCTTAACTTTGCGACCAGGTTTGGCCATCTTGAACTCCTGAAAAATGATCAAAGTGCGTAACGATCTTCGGCGTCGTACGAGTCGAACTGGCATAGTCTATCAAACCACACCATCGATCGGAAGCACATTTAGACCAGGGAAGCCCGCCGTGTCCGGAAGCATCACCGGAAATCGTTTTCTGCACCCGGATGGCGGCGGCTAGCAGATGGCCCGCTTCGCGGCGGCGCACTATTGGGCCAGGTTCCAGGCGGTCAACCAGGTGATCGAAACCGGTTTGAGCTGAAAATCCTCGCGCAAGCGGTGGTCCATGTCCTGCAGGTGGCCGGCACCGTAGAAAACCCCCAAGTGCTTTTTGCCGCCATCCAATTGCTCTTTGAGAACTTTCAGGGCGCACCGATTCCGGTCGGAGATGATCGCCGAACCGTTCTCGCCGCCGAAGCTGACCATCAGGCTTTCCATCTCCGACAGTTGCTTTGCCAAGATGATCTTCAGCCGCCGCGGCCGATCCTTCGCGAACAGCGCCGAAATAACGTCCAAATCGGATGGCGCGTTGGCCCCCATTTCCCCCTGCTGCGCGAGGGCCGTGCCCAGCAGACGAAAGTACATCTGCAGCCAGCCTTCGTTGCGATCGGCCATTGCTTTTTCGAATTCCTCCGGCGACAGATCGGCATGCACGAAGTTCTTCTTAGTGTAATCGATCTTCTCTAACTGGTGATCCAGCTCGAGCATCGTCTTCATGCCGTTTTGCAGGGCACCGACCGCGTGCAGGCTCGAAGTGCCGCGACCCCTGGGCACCACGGTGCCAGGGGCGCCGCCAATTCGTAGAGCAGCGCGAGTCGTACTGCGTGAATTGCCTGTTCAGCTCGTCGTAGTAGGACTCGTCGCCGACGTGCACTGCCCCAATCAAATCGATGCTTACGTCGTGCTTGTCGCCGCCGCTGCCAATTTGCCCGGAATAGCGCACGATCGCCGTTTGCATCGCTAGCGGCTTGTTCTTGTCTTTATCGTCATATTTAATGCGGACCCAATCGCTGCCAACCTTCGGGTCCATCAACTCGGCCGGCTTGACGTCTGCCTTGGCCGGAGTGGAAAGTGGCATCGCAATTTGCGCCGCCGCCGCCGGTACGGCCGGTATCTCGGCGGTGCCACTTTGGGCGAACGCGACAACGCACCCAAGCCGGGCGACAATTGCAAACAATAAGGCCACTTGAAAGAAACTCGCGCGGTATCGACCGTCGGTCATAATGATTCCTCGCCCAGGTTCGAGGTGAATGCAAATCGCGATCCCAAGCCGGCGTCACCGGTCCGTGAGTCCACGCCCGTCGCCGGCGCCGGCAAGTTGCCGGTAGCCGTCTCCAGCGCGTACGCCTAGAAGTATACGCTTTGGCGTTTCAGTGAACAAATCGCGCTCTTGGACAGTGGAACGAGCAGGCGAATGCCTCGTTGCCTTTCGCTTCCCTTCGCGTTTTTGCTACGCCCCGGGACGGCCGAACCCCTCGAGCCAGGCGGTACAGCACGGAAACGTGCCGCCGGACGAACAGCAGAATCCGGCGGGCCCCCGGCGACGGCTCCGCCCCGCCGACCGGCTTTCACTCAATCACAGGGGGCCTCGCCCCCGGCGGATCGCGGCAATGGTGCCCCTAAAATGCAGTCCCGGCCGATGCCAGCATTCCCCGAAACGCCGGCAACGCCTTCACTCGCCGCCGCCTTAGAACCGGCACAACCCGGAAATTCGACTCCACTTGCCGTTCTTACTCAACTGGCAGCGCCAGCCCATCCGATATTACCCACACCTATACCTGTCGGCGTGCGCAAGCCGCACGTGCCGGCCAGAAGCGCCAGTAGCGCATCACTGTGGTTTGGGGGATCCGATGAGATACCAGTTCGCAAAGCTATTCGTTACAGGCGGTCTTTGGCTTGGCTTGCTCGCCTTGCACGGCCAAGCCCAAATTCAAATGCCTCACGGCCCATCGGGACCGACCACCTTCGATCAGGAGGTGGACGCTTTCGCACCGGCCGAAATGGACCTCGACGGCATGGTGATCGGCCGCGAAAACCGCGTCGGCTATTTCTTCAATTACGACTTCACATATTGGTCAATCACAGGCGAGCGGACGGTCGTCGGCAATCGGAATGTCCAGCGAGACATGCCGCCGGTCTGGATGGATCGCATCCGGCCAATCAACCCGTTCAGCGGCTTGCCGATTGCCACGTTGATGACGACGATCGACCCCGTCACTGGGCGCCCCATCAATCCGGATACGAATAACCCGATCCAGCGGCCGGTGTTCATCAATTCGATTGAAGAAACCAAGCCCGACGCGTCGTTCCGCAACGGTGACCGCATCGATTTTGGTTTCACCTCGGAAGGCAACGGCTGGATGGTTAGCATCCTCAGCGGGCCGAAGCAACAGCAATCACAAATCTATGGCAACGGCGGCGGCTTTCTCGAAGATACGGCCCCGCCCGGACTTTTGAACCCGTTCGGCAATGTCTATATCGCCTTCGCATATCAGGAGGGGTTGATGGACGGCTTTGTCGACGTCGTCGATGGAAACCTCGGCCTGGGCCGGGTATTGGACCAGGATATGAACGGCGACGGCATCGCCGACGGCGACGGCTTCGCGGACGATTTGGACGGCGACGGTCAGTTCGGTCCCGACGGCTTCGACACCGCGGCGCCTGCCGGCATTCCGGACGCATCTCCGGCCGTTGGTTTGAACGGCGAAATCCAGACGCAGCCGCCTGATTATGACGACCTGGTGGAGCTGCCGACGTCGTTCCGCTTCGTTACGGTCCAAAACGCCACGACGATCAGCGGCATTGAGCTGATGGGAACGTATCGGCTCGATAACCGACATCTGATGGCCAAGAACCAAAACAACATCTTCGATATCTACTACGGCGTTCGCTACTTGCGGTTCCGCGACGAGTTCTTCGTCTCTGGCGTGGGCGGCGTACTCGGTGCATCGTTTTGGGACACGCAGATCATCAACAACATCGTCGGCCCGCAATTAGGCCTGAATTGGCAATCGGAGCGAGGTCGTTGGCGCTCGAACCTGACCGGCCGATTTACGTTCGGCTACAACGTGTCCAATTGGGACCAGGACGGGTCGATTGGCGACAACTTGGCCGCCGGCCGTCTCAATCGTCCGCTGTATTTACAGCAGCACGCGTTCAAATATGGACGACGGGACGACAATTTCTCGCCGATTGCAGAATTGCGCTGGAATTTTGCCTACCAAATCACGAAGCAAATCGCCATTAACGCCGGCTGGACCGGCGGTTACATCGGCAACGTGTATCGCTCGTCGACACACATCAAGTATGAGCTGCCGAATATGGGCTTCACCTTGAACGACGCTGAGAGCGTTATTTATAACGGCGGCAATATCGGTATCGAGTACAACTTCTAGCGGCTCATGCAGCCCATGGCGTCCGTGCTGACTGTCAAAAGACGGCCTCGATCAAGGCGGCGACTGAAGCAACAGCCTGCAGCAGTATCGAAGTTGGAAACTGGGACACTCGGCAACTGTCGCAGCACAGGGTGAATTTACGACAAATGCAGACTGGCTCGTCACGCCAGCGCAGAGACCTCGCGGGCGTGTCGAACCGGCACGCTTGAGAGATAAGGCGACCTGAAAACTCAGGCCTTTTGCCGGGCCATCTTCGGTGGCGGGGTGTGCATTTCCCGAAGTTCGTCCAGCTCCACCGTCAACCGGTGGCGCAACGGGCTTTCCGGGCGTAACTCGTCGAGCAGTTGCTCGGCGCGGTCGAACGTATCTGTTTCATAGCTGGCGTTCTTAAAAATCAAACGCCAACTGCGAGCGACCTCTTGCTCAGTTAACAACTCGAATCTCCTTGAAGCGGGTTCGGAAGAATTCAGCGTGTGACTTGTCCACGCCCTTTCATTCTACTTTTTTCTCCCCGCCGATGCAAAGGCGGTATCCACTTTCCTCGACCGTGCGCTGCGTCTTACTACCGCGCTCGGCCCTCGGAACAAAATAAATCGAACCGGGTTGCCTTGGGTGCCGCTCGCGAACGGCCGATTTCGGCCACGGTTGACCGCGACGCAGCAAATTTCCCAACAGCGCGGAGGAACTATGCCAACCGCCGGAGTCTAGCCCGCGAACGTAGCGCAACTCACGGCCCGCGTGAACTTTACGCTCAATCTCGCCACGATTATAATAAATCTGGTCCAACCTTCGGTCGTATGCTATTGGGCCAACGATTTTCGGCGACGACGCCTAACGCCCGCGCAGGCTGGGCACCCCGAACCATTTCGCGCCGCGGACGTGTAGGCAAGTAGGACCGCGCGGGAATCCCCCTTGGATGAGTGCGCTTTATGTCCCAGGCAATTGTCGACCCAATGGAACTGCGACGATTTGCCCAGAACCTGAAAAAATTCAATCAGGAACTGGACGAACGGTTGGGTTCACTACGGGCCCAGCTCCACGCGCTGGGCACGACATGGCGCGATCAAGAGCACAAAAAGTTTGTGGACGACTTTGAGCAGCACATGAAAGTAATCGCCAAATACATGGAAGCAACGAACGAACACGCCCCATTCCTGCTGCGCAAGGCCGATCGCATCGAGGAGTACTTGCAGCAGCGATAGCTTCGCTTGAGAGCAACAACTCGCGGCCAGCAACAGCCGGTTTGCGGAGTTGCCGTCAATCGATTGATACTTGAACCTTGACGCTTGAGTCGCCCGATGTCCACTCGCGCCAACGTCCATTCGTCCGCTGCGATCGAGGCCGTGCGCAATTCCCTGATCGCGTTCGTCGAGCAAGTGAGCGACGCGCTGGCGATCTTGGAAACCGAGATGCGGCGCGTCCAAGAGTGGCTCGAACACGACCGCCCTCAATTCTGGCGACGGCAGATCCACGTTGCCACCGATGAGGTGAATAAGGCGCAAGCCGACCTCCACCGCTGCTTGATGTTCCCGGCCCCGGGGGGCGAACGGCCCTCATGCTACGAAGAACGCCAGGCCTTGAAGGAGGCCCAATCCCGCGAAGCCTATTGCCGCGCCAAAGCCGAACGAGTTCGCCACTGGGTGCGGACGCTGCAGCACGAAGTATTCGAGTATCAAGGGCGCATTTCGCAGCTCGTCCGACTGGTGGAAATCGACGCCCCGCGAGCCATCGGCGTGTTGGAGCAGGTCCTCCGCCGTTTGGAGGAGTACCGTTCGGTCCGTGCGGCCGAGTCGCAGGCCGGTTACAATGACCTGACAGTCGCTAAAGAGATTTGGCCGCACGACGTCGCCACACCAATCGGAGACAGCTCGGCCGTCGATATTGGGACTCGTCTCCCGACCGCGCCCCCAACCGATGAGGCGAATCGAACAGACGGTGACGCAACCGCAATTGCCGCCCAAGGCGAGTCGCCGCAGGAGGCCGATCATGCGTAAATGCGACCTGGCCACCGGCGCCGGCCGAATTCGCCACGCGCTCAAGAATCTCGAAACAGTCTGGCACGAAATTTCCGACGAATGGGACGACGCGGTCAGCCGCCGCTTCCGCGACGAGCACCTGGAACCGATGATTCCGGATATCAAGCTGGCGCTCGACGCAATCTCGCGCATGGATCTTTTGATGGACGAGGTGCAGCGTGACTGCGAAAGCTGACGCCATCAAGCACGAGCCCCTTTCCACGGTGCGCGAGCTGGCCCTGCTGCGTGAATTGCAGCAGTTGGCCAACGAGCGCCACAGCGAAGAGCAACGTATTCGCGACGCGCTCGCCGACGGCCTGGCCGCGGCGAAGCAGGCCCTGGAAAAGGCCGTGCAGGCCGCCGATCGTCAGACGGCTGCGGTTCGCACCAACGCTACGTCGGAATACGAACAAACGACGACCGCGGCCCGCGAACGCTACGAGACAGAACGCGATACCGCCCAAAAACAGTACAAAGGCCTGCGCCAGGGCGTCGAGTCGGAGCATTCCCGCGTGACCCAGGCCGCGCGCAGCCTGCAGGAAGAGAAGAGCTGGGAAGCGATGGCCGTTTTCGATGCGCTCGCCGGACGGCCGCGCGAACGTTATCTGGAAACCATCCAAGCCCTGCAGCGCAATAACCAGGAACTCGATGTGCTCATGCACGATGCCCGCGAGATCATGAAGATGCGGCGCCAATGGCGCGATTTTCCGCCGCCAGCTCCTACCACCAACGGCGAGTCACTCGCGCCGAATCACAAGGGTGCCCGCGTGGTCCTCGGCCGGCAAAAACACGAGACCGAGCCGGCCACCCCCTCGGTCGATGATGCCACCGCGGGTGGCCGCGGCAATCGACGCGGTGCGCGACGCCGCCATCGCCTTGAATGAACAAAAGTTGCCGCGGCTGTTCGAAGGCGGATCCCCGTTCGGCGTGTTCGTTGCCGCGCTGGTCGGGACGATGATTCTGGCCGGATTGGTGCTCGGCTTTACCGGCTGGCAATGGCTGGCCGCCGGCGCAGCGGGCGCGGCCGTTATGACCGCCGGCTTCCTGCTTCTACTGTGGCCGAAGGCCCGCCGGCAAAGTGGCTTGCAATTTCAACAGATCCAGCAATTGGCCGCCGATGCACGGCAGGCGATGGAGGCCGCCGTCGAAGCAGCCCGCCAACGCGGCCGCCGCGAGGCCCAAGCGCTCGTCGCGGAACGCGACCATGAGCTGGCCGCCGTCGAAGAAAAAGTACAGGCCATCGTGAGCGAAAAGGAACGCTGGAAGGAAACGCAAATCGGCCGCGCCGGCCAGACGTTTCCCTCCCTGTTGGCCGAGCTGAGAGACGAGCTGAACCGATCTCTTTCGGCGGCCGAGCAGCACCTCAAACAAACGCTAGCCGAGCTGACGGAACAACACGATCGCGAAACGACCGACCTCCGCCGCCGATACGACGCGGAGTGTCGCGAGCGGCGCGAGCAGCACGACGAAGATTGGCGGACGCTGGCCGAGCGTTGGCACGCCGGCCTGGCGGAAATTCACGGCGCCCTCAACGACATGCACGCTCAGTGCGCGCGGCTGTTCCCAGACTGGAACGTGACCGACTTCCCGTCTTGGCCGCACCCGATCGAACCCGCGCCAGCCATTCGCTTCGGCCAAATCACGCTCGACCTGGCCCAGGTGAAGCACGGCGTGCCCCGCGAGGTGCGTCTACGGCCAGAGCAAACGTCTTTCGTGCTGCCAGCACTCATTACGCTCGCGGAACATCCGGTGCTTGCAATTACGGCCGAAGAAGAAGGACGGCGAGCGGCCGTCGAGTTATTGCAACTTGCCATGCTGCGGTTCCTCACGGCGATGCCGCCCGGCAAGGTGCGGTTCACGATTCTCGACCCGGTCGGTCTCGGTGAGAATTTCGCGTCCTTCATGCACCTGGCCGATTTTGACGAGCTCTTGATCGCCAGCCGCATCTGGACCGACAGCCGGCAAATTGAAGAGCAGCTCACGCGACTCACGGCCCACATGGAAACGGTGTTGCAGAAATATCTCCGCAATGAATTCGCCACGATCCACGAATACAACGCTCATGCGGGCGAGGTGGCCGAGCCATTTCAAGTGCTCGTCGCCGCCAACTTCCCGACGAACTTCAGCGACGCGGCGGCACGCAAGCTCGTCAGCATCGCCACCAGCGGCCCGCGGTGCGGCGTTTTCACGCTCGTGAGCGTCGATCGTAAGCAGCGTCTGCCGGCCGACTTCGCCCTCGACGATTTGACCGCCGGCGCCGCGCATCTCGATTGGCTGACCGGCGAAGAACGCTTCCGCTGGCGCCTTAGCGTGCTCGAAAAGCTGCCGTTGGCGCTCGATCGCGGGCCGTCGGCCGAGTGCTTCAATGAAGTGATCCGCCAGGCGGGCCGTGCGGCCAAAGACTCGATGAAGGTCGAGGTGCCGTTCGATTTGGTGGCGCCGGCCAACGACAAGCTGTGGCTCGATTCAGCCGGCAAGGAAATGATCGTGCCGATCGGCCGGGCCGGCGCGATGCGGCTGCAGTCGGTCCGCCTCGGCCGCGGCACGTCGCAGCACCTGCTGGTGTGCGGCAAGACGGGTTCGGGCAAGTCAACGTTCCTCCACGCGTTGATCACCAACGCCGCGCTCCACTTCAGCCCCGACGAGGTCGAGTTCTACTTGATCGACTTCAAGAAGGGCGTCGAATTCAAAACGTATGCCACACACCGGCTGCCGCACGCGCGCGTGATTGCGATCGAAAGCGAGCGCGAGTTCGGACTGAGCGTGCTCGAACGGCTCGACGCCGAGCTGCGCCGCCGCGGCGATTTGCTTCGCTCGGCCGGCGTGCAAGATTTGCCCGATTTTCGCGCTGCCCGCCCCGACGTGAAGATGCCCCGTATCTTGCTCGTGGTCGACGAATTTCAGGAGCTTTTCGTCGAAGATGACAAGCTCTCGCAGGAAGCTGCGTTGCTGCTCGACCGCCTCGTCCGCCAGGGCCGCGCGTTTGGCATCCATGTGCTGCTCGGTTCGCAGACCTTGAGTGGCGCGTATTCGCTGGCTCGCAGCACGATGGGCCAGATGGCAATCCGCGTCGCCCTGCAATGCAGCGAGACCGATGCCAGCCTGATCCTGAGCGACGAGCGCAACCAGGCCGCCCGCTTCCTCAGCCGGCCGGGCGAAGCGATCTACAACGACCAGAATGGACTGTTGGCCGGCAACAGCCCGTTTCAGGTCGTGTGGCTCTCAGAAGCTGAGCGGATCGGCTACCTCCGCCAAATAGAAGACAAAGCCGCGGCCGCCGGCACGCCGCCAGCGCACACGATCGTCTTCGAAGGCGACCAGCTCGCCGATCCGGCCGGCAACCCGTTCCTGGGCGAACTTCTCAAGAGCCATTTGCCGACGACCGGCGACCAAAAGGCCTGGCTCGGCGACGCCGTCGCCATCAAAGAGCCAACCTTCGTCAGCTTCGGCCGTCACGCCGGCAGCAACCTGCTCGTCGTTGGGTCCTGGGACGACTCGGCCCTGGGCGTCATGGCAAATGCGGTGATCGCTCTGGCGGCGCAAAACATTGGATCTCGTTCACCCAAACCGGGAAGTGTTGCAACAGAGACCGGCGATTTTTCCAATCCGCAATCACAAATCTTCGTGCTCGACGGCACTCGCCCCGATGCCCCGGAAGCGGGCGCGTGGCAACGTATCGCCGAGTCGCTGCCCGGCCTGGTCAACGTCGCGGGTCCGCGCGACACTCCGCGCATTATCAACGATTTGGCGGTCGAGCTTGCTCGACGTGAAGCGGCTTCCGAAGACAACGCCCCCCCAATCTTCCTTGTCATCTTCAACGGCGGCCGCTTCCGCGACCTCCGCCGCAGCGAGGACGATTACAGCTTCTCGTTCGACAAAGACAAGCCGCCCAGCCCCGACAAGCAATTCGCCGAAATCATTCGCAACGGCCCGGCCTGGGGCATCCACACACTGCTGTGGTGCGACTCGTACAACAACGTCAGCCGCCTCGTCGATCGGGCGCTGATGCGCGAGTTCGAGCTGCGAGTTGCCTTCCAAATGAGCGCGGCCGACTCGGCCAGCCTGCTCGACAACCCGGCCGCCAGCCGCCTCCGCCAACACCGCGGCCTCTTCGCCAGTGAAGACGTCGGCACGCTGGAAAAATTCCGACCCTACGGGCCGCCGAGCGCGGAGTGGCTACGGCAAGTTCGCCAGGCAATTGAATCGGTACGAACGTGAATTCGAGCTAATGGCGCCGCCCAGGTGGCCAAAATGGCGCGTTCAAGGTAACGTTTCACCTAAGCGTCGGCGTCGACATCCACGATTACTCGCTGCCAGCGTTGCGGAACGCCGGCCCATGCCTGCTGGTAGGTTTCGTCGAGCGGCACATTGATGTAGTGGTCTCGCGTCAGGAACAACGGCATCGTCGTAAGGTTCGCGTTCAGTCTCGTCGGCTCGACATACGCGCGAAGCGGTTGGCCGGCGGCGTAGGAGACAAGCGTCAACGGTTGGTCGTTCGGTGCATGGTACGTGCCGGCCAGCAGGCAGTGCCAAATAAGACCGTGGATTCCGTCCGGGTCGTTCACCGTGTGTGGAATAAGGATCGATGATCAGCACATGAATGCCAACGTGCAGCGCCGCAATAACTTTGTCCGCAAAATCATCCAGCGTTCGCGGCGTGTGTTTGTTCGCCGGCGACATGATTTCAATCCAGGCCGCAATGCGGTCACCGGATGTATGCCGAATCACCAGCGTCCGCTGCCGAGCCAGGTAAAACGTCAGGTCTTCGATCGCTTCCTGTGCGAGCTGAACCCGCGGAGGCGCCTCGGCAACAGCGACCAGTCCCCCGCCTTGTCCGTCCTTCTCACTCGACCATGGCGTTTCCATTGTGTCGCCGTCAGCGGAGTGCAGCGCCAATACGTCGGGAGTTATCTCTCCGGCCCGTTGCTTGCCCGGCGCATAATACGGCGCCGGCAACAGGCCCTCATTAAGCCGCTCCTTTAGGTGCGTGATCCACGAGTTGTGAAAGTCGTGAAACGTGCCGGCCGAAACGCGCGTCCAATCATGCATGGGCATGGGCGATAGCTCATCAATTGGCGCTGGCCAAAACTCCTGTCTACGGCCAGCGCCAGACCCTAGCGTCCACTTTCCCTAATCATACCAAAGTCGCACGACATGAAAAAGTTTGCACCCTTCGACGAGTGAATCTCACGCGACAATGTGCAGCGGCTATCGCCGAAGGCAGGCTGCTGACGGCCGCCTGAAAAAGACCAATTCCCCGCATATCAGCAGCACGAAGCCGCTTGGCTCCGGAACAGGGGCGGACGCAGCCGCCCCACTCCCCGCGCCCCTCTGGCCGAAATTCGACTTCCAGATGGTGTAATCCTCCGGGTCGATCACTTTGTCAAAATTCCCATCCGCCGCCAGGCCGGTCCCCGTCTGGCCGCGCGTGTTACGCCACACGGTGTAGTCGGCCGCGTTCACCGTCCCGTCATTGTTGTAGTCGCCCGCAAGCCCAGGTGGCGCGATCAGCTCCCAGCCCAGGTCCATTAGCGCCGCGGCGTCGATCGTTGTCAACTTCTTGCGGATGCCCGGCGTGATGCTCGATGTCATCGAGGCCACTTGCGTGGCCAGGCCGCCATAGACCGTGCTGCCCAGTCCGTCCTGCCAGTGGCTGCCGCCCGAAAGCGGCACCGGCCCGCCGTAGGCCGCTTTCGCCGCGGCGCCGTTGAATTTTCCCCGCTGACCAGGGCGGTCCACTCGGCGGAAGTGCCGAAGCCCAGCGTATGGGCCAGCTCATGGATGGCCACGGAGTACAAGTCGATTTTGCCCGCCGCCGGCGGCATTGTGTAGTCGTAATGCCAGTTCGTGTCGTTATCGAACGAAACCGAGCCACCCCACGCTGCGAAGCCACTCGTCTCGCCTCGACGCGTCACCGCGCTGTCAAAGGATTGATCCATCGCGTAGATTTGGCTCGCTTCGCTGGCAGTAAAGCTGCTAGGCGACGGGCCGCTGCGCGTCCAGGCGGGGTTGCCGATTGCTCCCGGGCTGCTCACGGCGAGCGTGTTGTCGGTATACGTCCGCGCGCTGGCAAATATGCGATACTCGTCCGCGCCGAGCGACTGGTCTTGCAAGGAGTATTGACCCGACGCGCTGGGATTGTTCATGCCTATCAACCAGTGCCACTGCACCGTGCCCGCCGAGCCAGTAAACGTCGGCGGCTGAATCGGCGACAGCGAATCATTGAGAATCGCCGAATAGAAGTCGGCCGCCGCCTCGAGCGTCGTCCGCGCAGGCGAGCCGGCGGCAAAGAAATGACTCGTATCGAGACTGTAATCGATCGTCAGCGTCGCCGCGCTCGCCGTCCCCGCGGCCAGCCACGCCGCGACGACCAGCGACAAGTTCAGTCCTCGACGGGGCACACGCATGGAGAACGCCAACGACGAGAGCTGCTCCGACCAGTAAATAAGCGACTTCTCCAATTTAAGCAGAAACGCCGCGTCCGGCCAGCAATTGCCCGCCGCTGCTCGACAATCGCCGCACGAAACCCCTAAAATAGGGTCGTCGGGGCGTCGGATCCTTGAAGTCGGCCCTGGCACCGGCGCGGTTACGGGCCACATCGTCGCCTCGTTTTGCATCGCCAAAACAACTCTGCTTCACCAGGCGCCCGCAATTTCGTATTAGGACGAATTCAATCCATGAGCATTATCGTCGATATCCACGGCCGTCAGATTCTCGATAGCCGCGGCAACCCCACCGTCGAAGTCGACGTCACGCTCGACGACGGGTCGGTCGGCTCGGCCGCCGTGCCCAGCGGCGCCAGCACCGGCGTTCACGAAGCCTGGGAGCTGCGCGACGGCGACAAGAGCGTCTACCTCGGCAAGGGCGTGCACAAAGCCGTCGACAACGTCAACGACCGCATCGCCGACGAGCTGGTCGGCTCCGACGCGCTGGACCAGGCCGAGCGATCGACGCAGAAGCTGATCGAGCTGGACGGCACGCCGAACAAGAAAGAACTCGGCGCCAACGCCATCCTGGGCGTTTCGCTGGCCGTGGCCCACGCGGCGGCCCGCTTCTGCGAGCTGCCGCTGTATCGCTACCTGGGCGGCGTCGGCGCCCGCCTGCTGCCGGCGCCGATGATGAACATCCTCAACGGCGGCCAGCACGCCGACAACTCGGTCGACGTGCAGGAGTTCATGGTCATGCCGCTGGGCTTCGAGCGGTTCAGCGACGCCCTGCGGTGCGGCTGCGAGGTGTTCCATCACCTCAAGAAGGTGCTGCACGGCAAGAAGCTCAACACGGCCGTCGGCGACGAAGGCGGCTTCGCGCCCGACCTGCCCAGCAACGCCGCCGCGATCGATCTGATCCTCGAAGCGATCGAGAAGGCCGGCTACAAGCCGGGCAAGCAGGTGTGGATCGCGATGGACGTCGCCGCCAGCGAGTTCTACGACACGAAGAAGAAGCGTGTACACGATCGACGGCAAGCGAACTCGATGCGGCCGGCATGGTCGATCTGTTGGCCAGCTGGGTCGACAAGTATCCGATCTGCTCGATCGAAGACGGCTGCAGCGAGGACGACTGGGAAGGCTGGAAGCTGCTGACCGAGCGGCTGGGCGACCGCGTGCAACTGGTCGGCGACGACCTGTTCGTCACCAACACCGAGCGGCTGCAGCGCGGCATCGACGAAGGCATCGCCAACAGCATCCTGATCAAGGTCAACCAGATCGGCACGCTGACCGAGACGATCGAGGCCATTCGAGCTGGCCAGCCGCAACGGCTACACCACCGTCACCAGCCATCGCAGCGGCGAGACCGAAGACGCCACGATCGCCGACCTGGCCGTGGCGCTGAGCACCGGCCAGATCAAGACCGGCAGCGCCTCGCGCACCGACCGCATGGCCAAGTACAACCAACTGCTGCGGATCGAAGAGCAACTCGGCGACGCCGGCCCAATACGGCGGGCCGCTGTTTCCGAAGCGGTAGAAATTAACCACTGAGACACAGAGAGCACCGAGAAAATTGGAACAGAGGAGATTTAAATTCGACGGCCGACTCAATTGTGAATTGTTGTAAAATCTGCTGTTTTCTCCGCCTCGGTTTTTCTCGGCGGCCTCTGTGCCTCTGTGGTTTATAATTCTTCCGTCTACTCATGTCTCCAAAACGTCCCATCTCCGATTCACCCTGGTTCTGGATGTGCGTCTACTGCGGCTGGACGTTCGTCGCATTCGCGCTGATTGACGTTCGGCAAGTATGGCCAGCGACAGTCGCAGCTCGAGCGGCAGTACCAGGGCCGCATGCTTGCCGCGGAGAACGATTCGTCGAGCGCGCTGCCCGCCGCCACAACCGATCCGGCTCGTCCCGGCAGTGGAATAGAATCTGCAATCGACAGCGAACATCCTTCGGATGTCGCGCTGCCCAGCGGCGGGCAGTTTTCCACGCCCGAGAACATGATCATCCCTCTCTGGCCGCTGACGCTGATCTTTTTGTGCCTGGCACTCGTCGGCGGCGCCATGCTGTGGCGCGAGCGGTGGATGATCGGCGCCCCAGAGGGCCCTGCGACTTCTCCTTAATGGGTTGTCCGTCTTGATGAGTTGGATCGCTGAAAACGCGTTGATGATCTGGGTGATTGGAGCAATTGCCCTGTCCCTCGCCGGCGTGATCTATTGGGAGACCCGGTCCCCCAAGGCACAGGCCGCAATCGGCATCATCGTACTGATCACGGCCGCGCTGCTCGTCACCGAGTGGTTGATCGAAACGCCGCGCGAAGCGGTCACGCGCTCTCTGAGAGAGCTGGCAGCGGCGGTCGAACGAAATGACGTCCAAGGCACGCTCTCTTACTTTTCGCCGCAGGCCACCAAGATTCGCGCCGACATCGAAAAACTGATGCCCGAAGCCGAAATTCAGATGGCCCGCATCATCGCCGGCCCGGAAATCGAATTCGACAACCCCAGCCAACCCACCCAAGCCGTGGCCAAATTGCGCGGCGCCGTGAATGGCAAGGTGAAGCAAACCAGCCTGCAAGGCACCGTGATGGACGACGTCACGGTTCACCTCAAATTCGACGGCCAGCGCTGGCTCATCGACCAATGCGATACGGGCCGCGATTGGTCCCGCGAGTTGCGCCACTGACGTCTTTCCCCTCTCCCTCCGGAAGTGCCGGGGACCGTCCCCTTCTACCAGACCTCCGCATATGGGGTCGGGGGTGAGGGTGCGGCGGTGTAAGCGATACGGTTCCTATCCAGCTGTCAATCATCATGTGGATGCGGCCCATCTCCGCCGTGCGGCCCATCGCCGTGCGGCCCATCGCCGTTATGTGGTCCATTGCCGCCAAGCGGTCCGCCAGGCCCGCCCTGCGACCAGCCGCCTTGCGGCCCGCCGTTGCCTTGCCAGTTGCCGCCGCCCGGTCCGCCAGGCCCTGGGAGGCCATTCATAGGATACGGATATGGTGAACCATATCCCGGTCCGCCGTACCCGTAACCGTATCCGCCCCACCCGGGCGCCCCATACGGCCCGCCGCTCCAATTTGGGCCTGAATAATAGCCGCCGTTTTGATTGTAATACCCGCCCGTCAGGTACGATTCCTTCCAGGCATCATGGAACCGTTCCCACTCGGCGTCGAGCCCGCCACGGCCGTTGCCCCAATTCTGCACTTCGTAATACGTGTCGTTCGAACCGTTCGCCCCGCGCACATTCGTGCGAAGGCGGTTGTAGCGGCTCGTCACCAAGCGCGGGTCGTCGAGCGGTTCGACCGGCGGAATCGGTTCATACTGTGCGACGCGAGCGCCAGTGTACGGATCGTGCGAATACGTGCTGCGGTCGAAGATCCAGCTCGGCGGCGCCGGCTGGGGCGGCACGACGACCGCCTGCCGAATATAGACAGGGCAGGGCGGGTCGAGCGCACACGGCGAGTCCTGCGCTGACGCGGCGCCATTTCGTGTCAAAACGCCGAAGACCGCAACGATCACTAGTGCGATCGCCCGCGGCGAAAAGAGGAGGGCGTTCATCCGATTTGCTTTCATCAACGAGGTGGGCCGAGCGGACATGCGGAACGGGCGAGTGGGGAACTCACCCGAATTCATTGTAATCAGCCCGCGCTGAGCACCGTTTATGTTGACAAAACGCAACCTGCGCGCCGAAAACCTGGCGGCTGAACGGGCGCGCCGGCCTCAGAACGATCCGCACTCAGAAACGAGACTGCTTACGACGGTCGTTTTGATTTTGCGGCCCAATTGCGATTTATCGCGATGATGACGGCTGCCCCCCTTGGGTCGGTCCAGCCGGCGCTTCGTTGATTGGCACGGAATACAACTCTCCAAACTGGCCTTCATCCGGGATATAAAGATAGGTGTAGCCCGGCTCCAGTTCGGGCAGCGGCGTCCGCTCGCCGCGCATGTGCTCGACGAACTCCTGCGTGTTTCGCGGTTTGTGCCCGTTGGTGGCCTCGTACAATTGCACCGATTTCTGCCACGACAGATCGGCTACCCGCTGCCGAATGCTGCGGTTGGCGCCGATGACGGCTCCCATGTAGCCCCCCTGCGTATGCTGCACTCCTTGGTCGCTGGCCCTCTTCGCATCCGCGGGAATTGTGTTTGCATCGGCGGCCACTTGCGTCGCCGGTTCCGTGGTCGCGGCTCCGGCTGGGGCAGGCGTCTCGCTGCTGGCCGGCGAGGCGGTTGTCGCACTCGCCGCTTCCGCCGCGGCCGGCTTGCCCTCAATTTTCGCGGAGAGCTCTTGCATGCTCATGTTGCCACCGCCGCCGCTGTCCGACGACGATTCGCAGCCGACAACCGACAAGACCGCGACAAAGAACCACGCGAACGTTACGTGAACCGCACCCTGTCTCATGTTCGCCTCCCGGTTATCACCCCAGAGAAAACTTCCAGTCGCGCATCCGCTCGAGCACTGCCCGACTCGTCCGATTGATCTCCAGCGGAGTCAGCGTCACATAGCCCTGCTCCCATGCCTCCAAATCCGTCAACTCGCCGCTTACCGCGACCGTCGGGTTGCCCGTCGCCCAGTAGTAGCGCCGCCCTTTCGGGTCGACGCGGCGATCGAACTCAGCCGCCCAGGGCACGGTCGCCATCGGCGCCACCCGGACCTCCGCCGGCCCCTCAAGTGCCGACGTCGGAATGTTGATATTGTACAGCCGATGCGAATCGGCGTCCTGCTGTTGCCAGATTTGCTCGACCAGCCGCACGGCCAGCTCGGCCGCCTCGTCAAACCGGGCCCGCTCATCATATTCCAGCGACACGGCCACGCTGGGGATGCCGCAAATCGCGCCCTCGGTCGCGCCTGCCACCGTGCCGGAATAGAGCACGTTGATTCCCAGATTCAGTCCGCCGTTCAACCCGCTGACCAGCAAATCGGGCCGCCGCGGACAGAACTCGGCCAGCCCGAGCTTCACGCAATCGGCCGGGCTCCCCTCGACGGCCCAGCCCCGCCGCCGCTCGCCGTCGAACACCTCCTTCGCCATCAGCGGGCTCAAAAAGGTGATCGAATGCCCCACGCCGCTCTGCTCGACGGCCGGCGCCACGATGCACACTTCGCCCAAGCGTCCGAGCGCCTTCTCCATCGCCTCTAGCCCAGGTGCGTAGATTCCGTCGTCATTCGTTAGAAAAATCAGCACGCGGTAATTCCTAGCGCCACGGGGTCAACGATCGTAATGAGCAGCTCTCCCAGAACGGACTGGTCACTTCAGTGACCAGTCTCGCGCACCAAATTTTTCACCCAGTACCAAGCTTCACTATAAGCCCACGTTCGCGCTCCATCAACGCACTGGTTGACTGCGCAACGGTCGCCTATAATGCGACGTTTCCTATGTCGAATGCCAAAATGACCGCCGCGAAAACTTCCCTTCCGGCCGCCAGCGCCGCGTCCGCCGTCGCGGCCGAGCGCGTGCTTGTGCTCGACTTCGGTTCGCAATACGCCCAGCTCATCGCCCGCCGCGTTCGTGAAGCACACGTGTATGCCGAAATTGTGCGGCACGACATCACGGCCGAGCGCGTGCGTGAACTCGCACCCAAGGGGCTCATCCTGTCCGGCGGCCCGGCGAGCGTGTACGCCGACGGGGCACCCACGTGCGATTCCGATATCTTCGACCTGGCGATCCCCGTGCTCGGCATCTGCTACGGCATGCAGCTCATGTGCCACGCACTGGGTGGCCGGGTCGAAAGCCACACCGTTCGCGAATTTGGCCGGGCCCACTGCAAGGTACACGATTCGGACGACGCGGCCGGCCTGTTCGCCGGCGTGCCGCATGATACGGAAGTCTGGATGAGCCACGGCGACCAGGTGAACGCAGCAGCGATCGATTTCATCTCGCTGGCTCGCACTGCGACCTGCCCGATCGCCGCCGTCAAGCACCGCAAGCGGCCGCTCTATGGCCTGCAATTCCACCCGGAGGTGACGCACACTGTCGATGGCCGCAAAATCCTGGCCAACTTTCTCACCAACATCTGCGGCTGCACAGGCACCTGGCGGCTGGGCGACTTCGCCGCCCAGACGATCGACGCGATCCGCGAACGGGTCGGCGCCGACCGCGTGATCTGCGGCCTGTCGGGCGGTGTTGATTCATCGGTCGTCGCCGCCCTCATCTACGAAGCGATTGGCCCGCAGCTCTCGTGCATCCTCGTCGACAACGGCCTGTTGCGGAAGGACGAAGAGCGCCTCGGTCATCGATGAATTCACCAAGCACTTCAAGACCGATTTGCACGTCGTCAAAGGCGAGCAGAAGTTTCTGTCCGCCTTAGCGGGAGTAACCGATCCGCAGGAAAAGCGCCGCCGCATCGGTCATACGTTCATCGATTGCTTCGCCACCGAGGCCGGCAAAATCGAGGGAGCGAAGTACCTGGCCCAGGGCACGCTCTACCCCGACGTCATCGAAAGCGGCGCCGCTCCCGACGGCCCCGCCGATACGATCAAACTCCACCACAATGTGGGCGGTCTGCCGGACGAGCTCGGCTTTGACTTGATCGAACCGCTTCGCGACCTGTTCAAAGACGAAGTCCGCCAACTCGGCACGCAACTCGGCCTGCCGGAGGAAATCGTCTGGCGACATCCGTTCCCGGGTCCCGGCCTGGCGGTCCGCTGCCTGGGCGAAATTACGCCGGAAAGGCTCGATACGCTCCGCGAGGCGGACGCGATCGTGGTCGGCGAGATCAAAGCGGCCGGCCTGTATCGCGCGACGTCGCAGGCCTTCGCAGTGCTCTTGCCGATCCGCTCGGTCGGCGTGATGGGCGACGCCCGCACTTACGACGACACGATCGCAGTCCGCTGTGTGACCACGGATGATTTTATGACCGCTGATTGGACTCATTTGCCAGCGGACTTGCTCGCGCGCATCTCCACGCGAATCATCAACGAGGTGAAAGGCGTCAATCGCGTAGTCTACGATATCTCTTCGAAACCACCAGCAACAATCGAGTGGGAATAAGCACAAGTTTTGGACTGGTCACTTGGACTGGTCACTGAAGTGACCACCCCTTAGACTTGCTTGAATGAGCGAATCCCCCCAATTCCGGCGTTTTCGCAAATCCTCTGCAACGAAAACGCATATTTGGAAAGGTGATCACCGTATTGAGCACTGGTACCTCGACAACCAGTTCTATCTCATCACCGGCCGCTGCCGCGCTCAGTTTCCTGCACTTGCTAGCGAAGAAGCGAAGACAATCTTCTGGGATCGTTTCGATTATTACACGAAGAAGTACGACTTTTTCCCCCGGGTCACGAGCTTACTCAACAACCACTATCACACGCTCGGTTATCTCCGCATCGGTGAAAACTTGGGCCAAATGATCCGCCGACTTCACGGCTCGGTCGCCAAGCTCGTGAACGACCTATTGCCCGAACCCCAGCTCCCGTTTTGGCGTGAAGCGGGCAACCAAGACTACTTCGACGGCTGCATTCGGGACGAAAAGCAATGCCGCAGAGCGTATCGCTATACGTTGACTCAGGCAGAATGCCACGGCATTTTGCGCGATTACCGCGAATATCCGCATACGCACGTGACAATCGAGCTGGAACGAGGACTCAAACGGGCACTTGAACTCCGCGCATTTCTGGAAGACGTGCCTTACAAGCGGTACGTGCAACGGTCTCGCAAATCGCAACTGAAAACGGGCCACCAAACGTGACCATTCGATTCACGCCAATACTTCCGCGCAAGCGTCGGACCGGTCACTTCAGTGACCACTCACTCAGGTTGCTTCGGCGTCTGATGAAGCTGGTAGTATTTCGGCGAATACCAACCGCCTCTCGATTTCGCGAGGCATCTTTGCTAGGATTCAAATGTTAAATCCTGACACTCCACTTTGATAATCCCCTCCCCCGCATGTCCCAAAAATTTATCTACCAAATGTCTGGCCTCACCAAAAAGATCGGCCAGCGCGAAGTGCTCAAAGATATCTGGCTGGCCTTTTATCCCGGCGCCAAGATCGGCGTCCTCGGCCGCAACGGTTCCGGCAAAAGCACGTTGCTGCGGATCATGGCCGGCAAGGATAGAAATTTCGACGGCGAGGCCCGCCTGTCCGACGGATTTACGGTGGGCCTCTTGGAACAGGAACCCCACCTCAACCCAGATAAAGACGTGTTCGGCAACGTCGAAGAGGCCGTCGCCCCCGTACGGGCCCTGCTTACCGAATACGAACAGCTCTCCGAAAAATTGGGCGAAGTGACCGACCCCGCTCAGATGGAAAAACTGCTCAATCGCCAGGCGGCCGTGCAAGACAAGATCGAGCACGCCAACGCCTGGGAGCTCGATCGCCAGATTGAAATCGCCATGGATGCCATGAACCTGCCGCCTGGCGACGCCACGGTCAAAACACTCTCGGGCGGCGAAAAACGCCGCGTCGCCTTGTGTAAGATTTTACTTGAGAAGCCCGACCTGCTGTTACTCGACGAGCCCACGAACCATCTCGACGCCGAAAGCGTCGCTTGGCTGGAACGGCATCTGGAAGAGTACGAAGGAACCGTCGTCGCCGTCACGCACGACCGCTACTTTCTCGACAACGCGGCCAAGTGGATTCTCGAGCTCGATTATGGCAAGGGGCTGCCGTTCGAGGGCAACTATTCTTCGTGGCTGGACCAGAAGGCAAAGCGGCTCGCCGTCGAAGAAAAACAGGCCAGTGCCCGCCAAAAGACGCTGGCCCGCGAGCTGGAGTGGGTCCGCGCTTCGGCCAAGGCCCGCCAGGCCAAAAGCAAGGCCCGCATCCAAGCCTACGAAAAAATGGCCGCCGAGCAATTTGAAGACAAATCCGAAGAGCTGGAGATCCAAATTCCGCCGGGTCCACGTTTAGGGGAGCTGGTGATCGAGGCCGAGAACCTCACGAAGGCCTACGGCGATCGCCTCATTTTTGAAAACGTCAACTTCCGCTTGCCCGCGGGCGGCATCGTCGGCATCATTGGCCCCAACGGCGCAGGCAAAACGACGCTGCTCCGCATGTTCATGGGCCAGGAACAGCCCGACGAGGGCGAGCTGCGGATCGGCCCCACGGTCGAGCTCGGCTACGTCGATCAAAGCCGCGACAGCCTGAACCCGGATAATACCATCTTTCAAGAAATCTCCGGCGGCCACGATATTCTCGAAATGGGCAAGCGCACGATGAACGCGCGGGCCTATGTATCGCGATTCAACTTCACCGGCACCGACCAGCAGAAAAAAGTCGGCGTCCTCTCCGGCGGCGAACGCAACCGCGTCCACCTGGCCAAGCTGCTCCGCCGCGGCTCGAATGTGCTCTTGCTCGACGAACCGACGAACGACCTCGACGTCGACACGCTGCGGGCGCTCGAAGAGGCCGTCGCCAACTTTGCCGGCTGCGCCGTCGTCGTCAGCCACGACCGCTGGTTCCTCGACCGCCTGGCCACGCACATCCTGGCCTTCGAAGGGGACGGCTACGTCCACTGGTGCGAAGGCAACTTCCAGACCTACGAAGACCAGCGGCGAGAGCGAATGGGGCAAAGCGCAGACGAGCCGCAGCGGTTCCGCTATAAAAAGCTGCAGCACGGGTGACGGAGTACTCGGTACTCAGTACGATTTATCCGCGGCGCAGCATCCGTAACCGTCGCCCCTCGACCCTGCCGCATCACCCCTCACCCCTCACCCTCACCTCCCAACCTCACCCATGTCCATCACCCGCATCGGCGCCACGCAAAAATACTCCGACAACTGGGAAGTAATCTTCGGCCGCGGCAAGCGAAGTTCGGCTGCTGGCACGACGGCCACCAAGAAAAAGACGGCCAAGGCCGCAAAGAAATCGACCAAAAAGAAGGTGACCGCCAAAAAGGTCACATCGGCAAAGCCGGTAGTGCGAAAGAAGAAATCACGGCAGCACTAGGCGGCTGGCGTTCCCACCGCTATCACCAGCACCTGCTTGGCCCGATCTGTGAGTAATCGGCAAATTTGCCGATTTCCGTAAAAATTGCCATAGCCGCCGGCCGAATGGCAACTAGAATACAAAACCTTCCCAGTCGCGGCCCCAGGCCCCTGGCCGGCCGCTTCTTTTTCGGGCGGATTGAAAATTTGCAACTGCCAGTTCGGCTCCGCCCGAGCCCCATTTGTAATTGACTGAACCAGGTTCGTTTTGTTTCCACATAGCGGCAGCGTTTCGCCGCCAATGCCTTGCGGCCAGCCGCCGCCCTAACTCGAGGAGTGACGATATGAAAACCAGTTACCAAGCCAATTGGGAGGACGAAGAAAACAGCCGACAGGTCGAGTTGGTAGTCAACTACCGGCTCGACCAAACGCGGGTTGAACCGAACGACGTCACTCCCACCCGCGTGAATTTCCTCTGCTCGCAAACCGGCAAAAAGCTCCGCTCGATCGGCATCCACACGGCCGCCGGCCGCCGCCTGCTGGCCCGCCAAATGGCCATCGCCGGCCGCCTGGCCACGCTCGAGCAAGAAATCGCCGAGGGCCGCCTCGTCGAGATCAAGCACCCGCAGCCGACCAGCCGCGACGAAGCGCCCCGCGTGCTGCAAGCGTAAGCAGGGCCCCGCTACGTTTTCGGCCCCATTTTGCCCGGCAAGCGTCCGAACCGCGGCCACCGCACGGTGAGTGTCGGCTGCTGCGGCTGGCGCTCGTCGAGCCGCGCGGAATGCCGACAGCACGTCGCTCCGCGTAATCATGCCGATCACTTTGCCGGGCGCGCGCGGCGGACGACAGGCAGCCGTCCGATACCGTGGTTCAGCATGTGGTCGGCCGCCTGCCGCACGGTGCAATCGTCGTACACGAACTTCGGCGAGCGGCGGAGCAAATCGCCCAGCCTGGCCGCTCCGTTGGCTTCCGGCGCGAGCAAGTCGCGCCGCGTCAGCACGCCCACCAGCCAACCCCGCGCGTCGACAACCGGAAATCCCTGGTGCGTCGTTCCTTCAGCGCCCGATTGCAGCCAATTCCGTGTCCTGTCGAGCGTGTCCTCCGACGTCAGCGTGACGACCGTCTTCGACGCCACGTCTCTGACGAAAATTCCGTCCAAGTTATCGGCGACGTATTCCACCGCGCGCGAATCCCGCGCCGTGATATCTTCTCGGTCATCAGCGAGTTGCGCATCAGCAGCATCGAAATCAGATACGACGCCGCGCAGCCGCCGAGCAGCGGCAAAAGGCCGAGCGGCTGCAGCGTCGTTTCAAACGCAAACACCACCGAGGCCAGCATCGCCCGTGAAGCACCGGCAAACAGCGCCGCCATACCGACCAGCGCCGCCATCCGCGGGTCGATTCCCACGCCCGGCGCGAGCGACGCAGCCACGCCGCCCAGAGCGACGCCGATCGCGCCGCCAATCGTCATGAGCGGCGCCAGCGTGCCGCCCGACGTGCCGCTCCCCAGCGAAATCGACCAAGACGCAAACTTCATCACCCCCAACCAGGCGAAGGCCGCGATCGTCGCGTTGTTGGCCAGCACGTTGCGAATGTTGTCGTACCCCACGCCCAGAGTTTGCGGCGCAGAATAGCCGACCACGCCGACCGCCACGCCGCCGATCGCGGGCCACCACATCCAGTGCACCGGCAACTTTTCAAATGTGTCTTCGATCCAGTAGAGAGTTCGCGTCACGCCCACGGCCGCCAGCCCCATCAGGGCGCCCAGCATGATGTAAAACGCGAGCGCCGCGCCGGTCGGCTGCTGCAGATTGGCCATGGCGAACATCGCCCCGGGCCCGCGGACGATCATGTGCACCATCGCGGCGCTGGACGCGGCCAGGGCCACGGGAATAATCGAGCGCGGCCGGAATTCGAACAGCAACAGCTCGATCGCCAGCAGCACGGCCGATACCGGGCTGCCGAACGTGGCCGCCATTCCGGCCGCCGCGCCGGCCGCCAGCAGCGTTTTTCGCTCGCTGGCGGTGTTCTTGATCAACTGCCCGATCATCGAGCCCAATGCGCCGCCCGTGGCGATAATCGGACCTTCGGCGCCAAACGGGCCGCCCGTGCCGATGGCGACGGCCGCCGATACCGGCTTGAGCAGTGTCACGCGGGCCGGAATCCGGCTCTCGTTGGTGAGCACTTGCTCCATCGCTTCCGGAATGCCGTGGCCGCGAATTGCCTTCGAGCCAAAACGGGCCATCAAGCCCACGACGAGCGCGCCGACAACCGGAATGGGAATCACCCATAGTCCCAGCCGCCCAACCGCGTCGGCAGGGACCACTTCGGCCAGCGACAACCGTCCGTAAAACGCGATATTCGTAATCAGCGCGATCAGACTGATCAAAATCTGCGCGGTAAACGCCGCCAGCACGCCGATCACAATCGCCAGGGCGCAAATCCACAGCACCCGAATATCTACGAGCGTGTGCTGCTGCGGTATTTGGGCAGACTCGACGACCAAATCCAGTGACGGCGAAACCGTCAGCCCGTCGGTCGTCGCCGATTGAGCTATCTCGTGTGTTGTCATTCGTCTGGGAATTGCCTCCGTCGAACCCTCATACGCGCGAAAGGAATTCACCCGATCGCGTGTCCACCCGAATGGTTTCTCCTTGCTTCAGATACTCTGGAACGTACACGACAAGCCCGGTCGAAAGCGTCGCCGGCTTCGTGCGGGACGTAGCCGAGTTGCCTTTGATGGCCGGATCGCACTCGCTGATCCGCAGATCGACGGCCGCCGGCAATTGTAAACCCACACACTGGCCGTTGTAGATCAGAGCCAGCATCCCCTGCAAATCTTCCGTGATGTACTGCAGCTCGCCCGCAATTTCATCGCGGCCGATCGTGTACTGGTTGTAATCGGCCGTGTCGAGAAAATGAGCCGCGTCCGTGTCGGCATACATGAACGTCACTTCGCGGCGGGCGAAATCGGCGTCGTCCAGCCCTTCAGTACCCTTGAGCGTGATGTCGGCCTTCTGCTTGGTGACCAGATTCCTCGCGCGAAATTTGTAAAGCGTCGCGCCGCCACGGGCCGAAGGCGATTGCACCGTCACACTCTCTATCATGTGCGGTGCGCCATTGTAATTGACGACCGTTCCAGGTTTGATTTCTTTGGCAAGCATGGGGGGAGCTGGAAGCTAAGAGTCGAGAGTCGAAAGTCGAGAGTCAAGAGCCAAAACAATTCCACACAGTCGCAAATATCTGCCGACTGCTACTCCGGCCCTTGACTCTCGATTCTCAGCTCTTGACTCATTTTCTCTTGGCTCTCGGCTCATGACTCATTGATGCACACTTGGCTCTCAGCGCTCCGATCCCATGACTGTCCCCGAAGCCGGGTCGATCGGCAAACCGCCCGTCAATTTGGCCAGCGCTTCGACCACGCCGAGCAGGCTCGACGGGTCGAGGCCGCTCGATTCCCAGTCGTCTTCGTCCTCTTGATCGCCCCAGGCGCCGTCTTTCACGCGCTCGAACAGCATCACGTCGAGCCGGGCGTCGGCTTTCAGCATTTGGGCGAGTTGCTTACTGTCCAGCTCGCGTTTGAGCTGCTTGGCCAGATCGGCGTTTTGCTCGATCACGGCGTCGCCCCTTTCGTAACTGATCTCCAGGGCGGCGTTGTCCAGCGGCGCTTGCACCAGCACCGATTCGAATAAACCGTCCTCGTCCGCCTCGAGGTTTTCCATCTTCAGCCGTGGCGATGCGTCACTGATCGCAGATTCCACCTGCGTCAACGTCGGCCGCGCCGATTGTTGAAACAAGACGAAGTAAGTGTCACGCCATTCGAGCTGGTCATCATTGTCGACCGCCATGGCATCGCCCCCAAAACGAATGTGGATTGCGGAATGAGGATTGCAGATTGCGTTTTGTGAGTCAAACGGAGGGACGAAATATGCGCTCCATTGCCGGACGTGCGCCTATGAACTTCCGCCTGGGCTTACTCCCACATCTCCTCGCCGTCATCTGGCAGGTCCAGTCCGCCGTGCCAGGCCTCAAGCGCCTTGAGCACTTCATCACGCTCGGCCAGCGAGGCCCACACGCTGTCGCCTTGTTCCAATCGAATCTCATACGATCCTTCGCGAATGCAATCTTCCTCGCCGCAGAAGTGCGGCGTCGCCGCGACCCACATCACGCGATATAGCGGAATGTGTTTGTCGTCGACGCGGCAAAAGACCGACATAGTGATTCACCTCACGTGTACGAGACGTGCTGCGCTCGCGACTACCGACTAATTCAATTGGCCCAATTCGATCGAGCGGCGCGTCGCCGCTCGAACGGCGGCCGTGACCGCATCGCTAAAACCTCGCTCTTTGAGCACAGCCAGCCCGGCCAGCGTCGTGCCGCCCGGGCTGGTCACCTGGTTCCGCAGCGCGTCTGGAGATTGCCCTGTCTGCAGCACCATCTCGGCCGCACCGAGTGCGGTTCGCGCGGACAATTCGGCCGCCAGTTCGGCCGGCATGCCTTCGGACATGGCGCCCGCCGTCAGCGCTTCAATCATAGTATACACAAACGCCGGACCCGACCCCGACAGCCCCGTCACGACGTCCAATAGCGTTTCCGACACTAAAAACGCGGCGCCGACGGCCGACATCAACCGGCCAACAAATTGGCCATCCGTTTCGGTCGAGTGCGGGCCCAGGCTGTAGGCACTCGCGCCCCGGCTAATCAGGCAGGGCGTATTCGGCATGATTCGCACGATTCGCTGACCGTGCGGCAAGCCGGCGGCCAATTTGTCGAGCGTAATTCCGGCCGCGATCGAAAGCACAAGCGCCTCGGGGCGGACGTACTCGCGAATACTAGCGAGCGCCTCGCCCATCTTTTGCGGCTTGACAGCGAGCAGCACTACCTCCGCCCGCTCGACGACATGCTGATTTGTCTCGATGACGACCGCGCCGGGCACCGCCCGCTCAAAGGCCGCGCGGGCGTCGCCGCTCGGGTCGCTGGCAACGATCGAACTCGCTGGGACCAGTCCGGCCTTAACAAAACCGCAGCCGAGCGCCGTCGCCATACGGCCGGCCCCGATCATCCCGAAGACTGAAGACAGCATAGCTGGCGTTTGGCTCGACTCCCTATGGCTATGTTCGCCACGACGTTCAAGGCCTCCATCTTAGGCCGTCCCGCCCGCAACGACAACTCGCCAACCTCCTCGCCCGCGGCGACAAATTGCACGCCTAGCGGCGGATTTCCGGGTGCTCCGCCGCGCGGCGACGTGTTCAACCGGGCACGTGAGCCCGATCTCGGCAACGCCAGTTGCTGATGCCCGATTGCCATCGATGGGCTGGATACGAACGCTGCGCGCACCCCCTTCGCGACTTCCGGCGGCAGTCAATCTGGGCGCGGTGCGGCGAATCTGTCACACTCCGCCGTTCACGTCGGCCCGACTTTTTACCCATCCCGGCAGATCGGAACTTGCTGCCGCCGCCGACGCGCTCACGACGCTGTCTTTTCCGGAGGCTCGATTGCGATGCGATGCTCGTCGCTCACGCTCGTCTGCGTCTCGCTATGGACCGCAACAGGGATCACCCCGTGCCGGGCCGAAGGCTGGTCGCTGTGGCCTTTCGGCGCCAAGCAGCTGGCCGACCCCACGCCGCCGCCTGCCCACATCGAGCACGCACCGACGACTGCCGGCACGTCCAGCACGGGCATAGCGCTGTCCAGCAAAGTGTCAACGTACCCCGACCGTCCTTCGGCGGCCGCTTCCGTTTATTCGCCCGGTTTCACTTCGAAGTCGATCTCCTCAGGCATCGCTCCATCGCGACCGCCCCAGTCATCCAACGCCATTACGCCCATCGAACCAACTCCCTGGTACACCCACTCGCCGTTCTCAAGTATGCTCGTGCCGAAATCGCCGTTCAGCAGTGCCCCAAACGATCGCCCCGCGCCCGCCCGCAACGCCTGGATCGAAAAGAAGGCGGAACCGCCGGGCTTCTCTCCTTTGCAAGCCATGTCCAGCGGCGTGCACAAGGTAGGACAAGGCACAAAGGCCGCCTGGAACAAAACAGTCGATATCTTGACTCCCGGTAGCGACGAGCCAAAAGCGGCGCCGCCGCGCGTCGCACATCGCGACACCGGATCGTCAATCTGGAGTCGCATGCTCCCGGCGCCTATGCCCCAGAGCACGATAGCCCTCGCACGGTCACCGAATGGATGGGTCAAGAACGTCTGAAGCCTTAATGCTCGTCTCAGAACTATCGAAGACTCGCCCGGCACCCTCGCCGCGATGGTCGTACGTTATCCGCACTGCAAAACTTGTCCGCGCCCCTTCCGCCGACGATGCTTGGATCAATTCTTCGCCGGCGATCCGTTCTATCGGGGAAGGCGAGTAGCTTATCGCCTGTGGCAGTGACTATGCCCCAGTCGCCTGCCATCAGACCGGGCCAGGCTGTGCTCGACTCCAACGGGCCCTTCGAGCAGCGACCGCAATGGCAGCGCGGTTGCCAATGGTCCGGAAGACAAAAAGCGGCACTTTCGCCGCGCACACCGATTGTCCCCTTGCCGTCTTTTCGCCCAATCGCTTCCCCTGCTTGCCGGTTGCCACCGCCATCTGCAAAAATAGATCCGTTCGATAGAACACCACCCAACCTGGGAAAAACGTGCTATGGCAGATGAAAACCGCTGGCCCGGCGTTCGCGACCGCATCCCGTCCATTGCCGAGCTGCTCGACAATCCATCGATCCGCGTGCTGGCGGAGCGCTGGAACCGCAACGCGGTTGTGGCCGGCATTCGCTTGTTCCTCGACGAGTTTCGCAACGACCTCTTGCGCCGCGGCCACGAAACCGCCTGGCCGACCCTGCGGGAGCTGGCCGAGCGCGCCACCCGGTACATCGCCCAATCGCACGAATCCTCGCAGCGCCCGGCTGTGAACGCCACCGGCCACTTGTGGGGACCGCCGTGGAGTGCTCGGCCTCAGGGCGATGCGGCAATCGCGGCCGCTGTGGCATCTGGGCGTGAATTCGTCGCCGACGCGCAAGCTTCAGCGCGATCCACCTCGGCTGGGAATGCCGGTCCAGGCGATCCCACGTCGCTCATCTGCCGCGTCACTGGCGCCGAAGCGGCCGCGGTCGTCCACAGCTACTCAGGCGCATTGTGGCTGGCGCTGTCGGCCATCGCGGCCGGCCGCGAAGTGATCGTCGCCCGCGGCGAAGTAGGTGAAGTCGAAGTGGGCTGTTCGCTGCCAAAAGTCATCGCGGCGAGCGGCGCGGTGCTTCGCGAAGTTGGGGCGATCAATCGCACGTCGGCTGCCGACTACGCAGCCGCCATCACGGAGGCGCTCGGCTGCCATGCTGACGCTCGCCGCAGACAACTTCTGCGTCACAGGCGACACAAGTACGGCCCAGTTTTCGGATCTCGCCGCGCTCGCGCGGGAGCACGGCGTCTTGCTGATCGACGCCCTCGGCGGAGGCCCTTTGGCCAGCTTAGGGGCCGATATCGGCTGGTCCGACCGCTCCGCACGCACCAGCCTCAGCAGTGGCGCTCAGCTCGTAATCGTCCGCGGCGACGGCCTGGCGGGCGGCCCCCCATGTGGAATTCTGGCCGGCTCGCAATCGCTCATTCAACGCGCCGTCGAGCATCCGCTTTTCGTTGCGCATCAACTCGAGCCCGAGCGCTCGGCCGCGCTCGCCGCCTCGCTACAGTGTCTTGTCAATTATCCGGCCGGAGAATGCAGCTTGCCGATCCTCGACCTCTTGTCGTCGCCACTTGAAAACCTCCACAATCGCGCCGAGCGCCTCGCACCACAGTTGGCACAGGCCGACGGCATTCGCTCGGCCGACGTCGTCTCACTGATGAGCCAGTGCGACGGCCTGGCTCTGAGCGGCCGCACGCTCCGCTCATTCGGCGTCGCACTAACGCCATCTAGCGGCGACGTGATTTCCCTCGAGCGGCTACTGGCCACCGCGCCTCTGCCGGTCATCGGCCGCGTCAACGGCGATCGGCTGCTCCTCGATTTGCGTACAGTGCTCCCGCGGCACGACCAGGCAATTGTCCGCGCGCTTCTTGGCCAACCGCGAGCCGCCGAGGCCATGCAAAACGGCGAACAGCCGGTCACGGCCGAAGCGGCGCCCAGATCTCCGTCCAGCTGACGTTGTCCTTCCGTGGGAGATTCGGCTGCCGCGAGGCTGGCTGCTGACGGCGAACTTGCTTAACCCCGTTTCCGTACTGGATCGACGGGGAACTTGCGGCTCGGTCGCCTCGGCGCTTGTGCAACGTCGTTCAACTGGACACAGATTTTCCGAAACTCTGCGGCCCACATGGGGCTTATCCTGCTAGCGCGGCCGTTTTTCCGCCAACAATGGGAGAAGACCGCGTCCGCCTGTCGTCCAACCGTCCGGCTGTGCGACAGCGATTCGCTTGCCCGCCGGATCGCAATGGACTAGGATATGAGTAAGTCATTATGGGGCGGCAACTTAGGCCGATTGGGCAGTCAGGGATTTCGGCGGGCGGGCCGCCGCGATCTAATTGGCCTCGAACCGTTGCCCCCGGTTCGATTACCATTCTTCACCGCCGGTATCTCTCCACCCTTTGATCACAGGGACTTGAAATATGTTGCGATATGTCAGCCAGCGTCGTCGCTCCGCCATCACTGTAGGACTACTATTTGCCGCGATTCTCGGCGGCGTGATTTTTAGCTCGGTTGCGGTCGACGCCCGGCCGACCCGACCCACGGCCGACGATCGGCAAATCACCCTCGCGGTCGCCACGCTGATGGAACGCCGGCATCTTACCGGACTGCCGCTCGACGACACAATCTCGCGGCGCTGCCTCGACTCATATATCAAGGAGCTCGATCCGCTCAAGCTGTTCTTCATGCAGAGCGACATCGATGAATTTATGGCCAGCCGAGATCGCCTCGATGACATGCTGAAGCGGGGCGATGTGCAGTTCGCTTACACCGTCTTCGAC
This sequence comes from uncultured Planctomycetota bacterium, assembly GCA_963738665.1. GTDB lineage: Bacteria > Planctomycetota > Planctomycetia > Pirellulales > Lacipirellulaceae > JABDGM01. Next base: position 92,987 of record CAVTXL010000018.1, on the reverse strand, counting down.
CGCTTCCTGACCCGCGTCGGCGAACAGGTCGCCTTGGCCCAGAAAGAGCTGGGGGAGAATCACGATTTCACGGTCGATGAAGAAATCATCACCGATCCCGATAAGCGCCAGTTTCCCAGGACACAGGAAGAGAACAGCGAGCGCCTGCGCAAACAAGTCAAACTCGACATCCTCAAAGAGATTGCCGACGACGTTCCCCTGGATCAGGCAATCAAGAAACTTCGCAAGCGCTACGACAGCGTCCGCAAAAGCTGGGAGCAGACCGACGATTACGAGCTGCTCGAGCGTTACCTGACGTCGATGACCTCCAGCTACGACCCCCATAGCAGCTACATGGCGCCCGAGGCCCAAGAAAACTTCAACATCATTATGAGCCTCAAGCTCGAAGGGATCGGCGCTTCGCTGCGGAGCGAGGACGGATACACCGTTGTGCAGACGATCATTCCCGGCGGCGCGGCCGATCGCGAAGGCACGCTCAAGCCGAAGGACAAGGTCGTCGGCGTCGGCGAAGGCAAGGGCGGCGCGCTGGACGACGTCGTCGACATGAAGCTCAACGACGTCGTGAAAAGGATTCGCGGTGAGCACGGTACGATCGTGCGATTGGAGGTGATTCCGGCCAATGGAGAAGAGAGAAAGACCATCACCATCACTCGTGACGTCATCGAGTTAAAAGACAGCGAGGCCCGCAGCGTCATCATGGAGCGCGGCAAGAAGGCGGACGGCTCGCCTTATCGCATCGGCGTGATCAACTTGCCCAGCTTCTACATGGACATGGAAGGCGCTCAGGCCGGCAAGGCCGATTACCGCAGCGCTACCCGCGACGTAAAAGCCCTTTTGGAAGACTTCAAGACCAAAAACGTGGACGCCGTCGTGATCGATCTCCGCCTCAATGGCGGCGGCTCGCTCACCGAAGCCGTCAACCTCTCGGGGTTGTTCATTGACCAAGGTCCGGTCGTGCAGGTGAAGGGACTGGAGGGTCAAACCGAAGTTTACCGCGACGATCCAGGCATGGTTTGGGGTGGTCCGCTCGTGGTGATGATTAACAAGTTCAGCGCCAGCGCCAGCGAGATCTTCGCCGGCTGCATTCAAGACTACGGCCGTGGCATCATCATTGGCGACGCGTCGACCCACGGCAAAGGCACCGTTCAACAGCTCATCGATCTGGGCGGCCGGCTGTTTGGCCCGAACAAGGATTTCGGCGCATTGAAGATGACGATTCAGAAGTTTTATCGCCCTGGCGGCGACAGCACGCAGAATCGCGGCGTCAAGTCCGACGTCGAGTTGCCCTCGATCTACAGCCACTGGGACGTCGGCGAATCGGACCTGCCGTTTGCCCTCGATTTCGACCGCGTTGACCCGCTACCGCACGACCAATACCAGATGGTCGGCGCCGACCTGGTCAATTCGCTCAAATCGCGATCCAAAGAGCGCGTCGAGCACTCCCAGTACTTCGCCCGCGAGCAGCGGCGAATTGACCGCTACGACCAGCAGAAGGCACGCAAGGCGATGTCGCTCAACAAGGACAAGTTCATCGCCGAGCGTAAGGAAGTGAACTCGGAAAAAGAGCAGGAAAAGATGTACGACGATATGAACGACCCCACGCGTCCCGTCTTCGAAAAGAACGACTACGACGACGAAGCGCTCGACATCACCTCCGACTACCTGCAGCTCCTAGGCAGCAACAAAGTGGCCACGGCCACGCACGCCGCCGCAAGCATCAATCAATGAGGTGAGCGCCACTGCTGGCTTCCTCCAGCAGGCGCACTCCCGGCCCTTGCCTTGCATTCACAGCACGAAATACTCGTCACCTGAGCTTAGGGTGATGCAGGGTGCCACTGCTGGCCCTGCCCAGCATTGCGATTCGCCCTTGCTTTGCGTACTCATCACGTAGTCACCGACATCCGGCCAGTTGGCACGCCGGTTTACCGTACATCGCAAACGGATGGCTGCCAAAGTGTCCCCGCCTGCCGGCCGAACTTATTGGTGTAAATCGCAAGGTGAAGGCCGAAGACACTGCTGGACTAAGCCAACAGTGGCACCCTATGTTTACGTCAATCGAAACCGCTGCCCGTCATAGGCGAGCGCCATGCCGGCCGGCAGCGTTCTATTCGTCGCTTCGTGCTCCAGCTCGTGCGACATGTGTGTGAAGAAAGTCTGCTTCGGCGCGAGCTTACGCGCGACCTCGATGGCTTCATCAAGGCCAAAGTGCGTCGCGTGCCCAGTCGGCCGCAACGCGTCCAGAATCAATACGTCCAGGCCCTTGAGCAGCCCGAGGCTCTCGTCGCCGATCGCGTTCACATCCGTGCAATAGGCGATATTGCCGAAACGAAAGCCGAGCACGTCGAATCGCGGCCCGTGTTTCAAACGCACCGGGATGACATGGCCCCCCAGCACGTCGAATGGCGCAAGCCCAATCCGCCGAAACGTTAGCTGCGGCACGGCCCCCGGGTGTAGTCCGTCAATCGATTCGAACGCGTAATCGTACGACTTGCGGATGCGAGCCTCAACCTTTTCCTCGCAATGCAGCGGAACTGGACCCCCCAAACGGAATTGCATCAGCCGCAAATCGTCGAGCCCGAAGATGTGGTCGGCGTGCTCGTGCGTGTACAGCACTGCGTGCACCAGGCCGATCTCTTCGCGCAATAGCTGCTGCCGCATGTCGGGCGACGTGTCGATGAGGAGGTTCCCTTCGGGCAGGCCCACGATCGCGCTCGCCCGCGTCCGGCCGTTCTTCGGGTTGCCGCTCCGGCAGACTTCGCAGCCGCAGCCGATCGCCGGCACGCCCACGCTCGTCCCCGTGCCTAGCAACACCATTTGCCCGCGGATGTCGGTCGTATGTAAAGGTCGCGGCATATCGGTCCGGTTTGTTTTGAGTTACAAACAAGCTTGGCTTCACACAATCGGAGCGCCGCAGTGCGGACAGCTTGATATTTCAGGCCGCAACTTCATCCGGCGCGGCTTGAAGTTGCCCGTACCGATATGCCACAAACTCTCCTGGCATAAAGGGCATCTCACCATTCGTCGGCACAAATGCACGGTTACGATCCAACTAATTAGTAGCGGCACGATGAAATAAGCGGTGACGAAGGCGCCGCCCCAGTTCTGAATCAAAGCAGCCGGAAACAGGCCCGAAATAAACAATACTGCAAACGCGGAACCAAGCGTTAAAACTGAGCGTAGCTGGGCGACTTTCACCAGTCGACGATGTAGTTGTCGTCGGTCGATCGATTGCTGCTCCATCGAACGGTGAACCCGACCTTTGTCGCGTTGCGCCGATCGTACGGGCAACGCGCCCGACCGCAGCTGTTTCGGTTGGAATCTCGTGAAATGGGAAAGCCTCGCCAACGAACGCGATTTCACGCAACGGTTTCGCCGCAATGTTCCCAAATCCGCAATCCACTTGAGTTTACCAACCGCCCGCCCCGCCCGACATGCCCCTAACCGCGCTTGACCCAACCTACCCACAGCACTAAACTTTTTCACAGAGCCATGTTACGCGCTTTCCGGCTTCCTCTGCCCCAGCGAGCGGTCGCTCCACAGCTGTAGCCTTCCAATCCCCACCCTTCGCGCGGCGCGATCCGGCGAGCGGCTATCTATCGTAGTATCCAATCATGGAAATTCTCGAACGAATTTGGGAAGTCCTGTCGGTCATCGGCAACGCTATACTGGGCCGATTTGAGCGCGGAATCACCAGCCTATTCGGCTCGGCCAATGCCCGCTTTCTCAAGCGGCTGCAGCCCAAAGTCGAGGCCATCAATTCACTCGAAGCGAAATATCAGGCCCTGCCGGACGAGCAGCTCCGCGCCCAGACGGTCGAGTTCCGCCGCCGCCTGGCCGCGGGTGAAACGCTCGACGACATCCTGGTCGAGGCCTTCGCGGTCTGCCGCGAGGCGGGCCGTCGCTTCATCGGCTTGCGCCATTACGACGTCCAGCTCATGGGCGGCATGATCCTGCACGAAGGCAACATCGCCGAAATGGTCACCGGCGAAGGCAAAACGCTCGTCGCCACGCTGCCGGCTTACCTCAACGCGTTGCAGCCGATCACAGCCGACGACGAAGGCAACCCGCACGGCTCGGTCCACGTCGTCACGGTCAACGACTACTTGGCCCGTCGCGACATGGAGTGGATGGGTCCAATCTACACCGGCCTGGGCCTCACGGTCGGTACGATTCAATCGGGCATGGATTCCGGCGAACGCCAACTGGCCTACGCCTGCGACATCACCTACGGCACGAACAACGAGTTCGGTTTTGACTACTTACGCGACAACATGCGGATCGCCGCCCGGGGCGACGAGCGCTATCCGAAGCACATGCAGCAGGCCCAAGGGCCGCTCCACTACGCGATCATCGACGAAGTCGACAACATTCTCATCGACGAGGCCCGCACACCGCTGATTATCTCGGGTCCGGCCGAGGATGACATCACGAAATACCAGCGGGCTGACAAGGTCGCCCGCCAACTCAAGAAAGACGCCCATTTCGAGGTCAAAGAAAAAGAACACAGCGCGAACCTGACCGACGAAGGCGTTCGCGAGGCCGAGCGGCTGGCCGGCGTCGAAAGCTTCTACACGGCCGGCAACATGCAGTGGCCGCACCTCATGGACAACGCCCTCAAGGCCCACCACCTCTACAAGCGCGACGTGAACTACGTCGTGCAAGAGGGCGAAGTGATCATTGTCGACGAGTTCACGGGCCGCCTGATGCCGGGCCGCCACTGGAGTGACGGCCTCCACCAGGCGGTCGAGGCCAAAGAAGGCGTGCCGATCAAGGAAGAGAACCAAACGCTCGCCACGATCACGCTGCAAAACTTCTTTAAGCTATACGACAAGATCAGCGGCATGACGGGCACGGCTCTCACCGAGGCGGGCGAATTCTGGAAAATCTACAAGCTCGACGTGATCGGTGTGCCCACCAATCGCCCCATGCGGCGCACCATCCATCCCGACGTCATCTACCGTAGCGAGCGCGAGAAGTATACGGCCATCGCGGACGAAATTGAGCGCCTCAACCGCTGGACGACCGTTGAAAAATCCGACCACGACGTCGTCATCGGCCAAATTCGCCGCGAGGATGAAAATTCGGTGGAAATGCAGCTCCCCGAATCGAAGCAAACCGAAATCATCCCCCGCGACAAAATCCGGCAGATCGAGCGGCCTGGCCGGCCAGTGCTCGTCGGCACCGTATCGATCGAAAAGAGCGAACGCCTCTCCAGCCTGCTCGACAAGCGCGGCATCAAGCACGAAGTGCTCAACGCCAAGCACCACAAGCGCGAGGCCGAGATCGTCGCCCAGGCTGGCCGCAAGGCCGCCGTCACCATTGCCACGAACATGGCCGGCCGCGGCACCGACATTATCCTCGGCGGCAATCCGGAGACGATGGCCTGGGCTCAATTGCAAGATAAATACGCCACGCGCCTCGACGTGCCGCAAGAAGAGTGGAACGCCCTGATCAAAGAAATCGAGCACCGTGAAGGCATGAAGGCCGATGGGCAACTCGTCAAAGAGCTGGGCGGCCTGCACATCATCGGCACCGAGCGGCACGAGGCCCGCCGCATCGATCTGCAGCTCCGCGGCCGCTGCGGCCGGCAAGGCGATCCCGGCAGCAGCCGCTTCTACTTGTGCCTGGAAGACGATCTGATGCGAATCTTCGCCGGCGAGTGGGTGAAAAACCTCCTTACCCGCCTCGGCATGCAGGAAGGCGAAGCGATCGAAAGCAAGATGGTCACCCGCCGCATCGAAGGCGCCCAGAAGAAAGTCGAAGAGCGCAACTTCGAGATTCGCAAGAACCTGCTCGAATACGACGAAGTGATGGATGAGCAGCGGAAGCGCGTCTACAGCTATCGTCAGCAAATCTTGGACGGCGTCAACTGCCGCGACCTGATCGTCGACATGATCCGCCAGCAGGTCGACGAAAACATGCAGTGCTTCCTCGCCCCGGATTACGGCAGCGAGTCGTTCGCCGCCGCGGCCGGCAACCTGCTCCACGTTCAGCTCGACGCCAAGAGTTTTCGCAACGCCGATTTCGCCGAAGCCCAGCGTATCGCCACCGACGAGGCCGACCGGATGGCCGAATCGCAAGTGCTCGACGCGATTGAAGAAAACCTGCCCGAGGAAGAAGAGCAAAGCGAATGGAATTGGGACGCATTGGCCCATAGCGTTAACACTCGTTGGGGGTTAAATCTGCGCGATCGCGACTTGAAGAAGATCGGCCGCGATAATCTGGGCGAAGAATTGATCAAGCTGGCCCACGAGGCGATCGCCCGCCTCGATCTGTCGCCCGCCGCCCGCTTCCTTGAATCCGATTACGGCCAGCAAACTGCCCGGGCCTGGCTCCGCGACAAGTTTGGGGTCGTGCTTTCATCCGAAGACGTCCGCGACCTGGATCCCGAACGTTTCGTCGCCTTGGCTCACGAGCGGGCCATCGCGGCCTACGACGAGCGCGAGTCGGAATACCCGGTGCTGGCCGGCCTGTACCGCTTCTCGGTTCGCGGCGCCGGCGGCCAGAAGCAGGGCTTCCAGCGCGAACACCTTGTCGAATGGGCCAAGCACCGCTTCGGCGCCGAGCTCAATCTCGACGATCTCAAAAACAAGCAGCGGGAAGAGATCCATGACTTGTTGGTCCAGCACAGTCGGCGCTCCAACCAATTGGCCCAGCAAGTGGCGGTCGAGGTGCAGCAGCGCGTTGAGCAACTCTTTGCCGGTGAGCACGACGGCCGGGCCACCCTCGGCGCCGTCACCGGCCAAAACGGCAAGCTCGACGACCTGACCGCCTGGCTCAAAAAGACGTGCGACGCCCAGCTCTCGCGCGAAGAGCTGGCCCACCTCGATCGCGAGGGAGCGGCCCGCCGCGTGTCGCAAGTGGTCGAAGATCACTTCCGCCCCGAAATGCGCCGCATGGAGCGGCTGCTCTTAATTCAAATCCTCGACAGCGCCTGGAAAGAGCACCTCTTGGCGATGGACCACTTGCGCTCCAGCGTCGGCCTCCGCGGCTACGCTCAGGTCGATCCCAAGGTCGAGTACAAGCGCGAGGGCATGCTGCTATTCGATTCGATGTGGAACTCGGTCGGCAACTACGTGACCGACCTGATCTTCAAGATGGAGCAACTCGACGAGGGCTTCGTCGGCAGCACCTGGGTCGAATCGGCCGCGATTCATGAAGAGGCCCCCGGCACGACCGAAATCGCCAGGCAGCAGCAAGCGGCGATCGCCGGCACAGAAGCCGACAAGAAAATCGAGCCGATCCGCAATCGCGCAGAAAAAATCGGCCGCAACGAACCATGCCCCTGCGGCAGCGGCAAGAAATACAAGAATTGCTGTTTGCGTAAGGCCGGTGCGGCGTGAAAACAAAAATGCTTTCCAACGCGGTTGGTTTTCTCGGCTTCATTGTGTTATTTGTTGGCGTGTTTGGACCGTATGCCGAGTTATGTACTTCCGGCACTATTGTTTTGGTGGCCGCTTTGGCCGCAGATGCGATTTTGGAAAAGTCGATCAACCAAAAATCGCATTCTTAGGGAATGGATTCCCACATGTCTCGTCTATCAACCTGGCTGCTGAACTGCGCGTATGCCGCCGCGCTTGTCGTTTTGTCGCCGCTAATTCTTTGGGCGATGCTCACCCGCGGAAAATATCGCGACGGCTATGGACAAAAGCTCCTCGGCCGTGCGCCGCGGCGCGAAGGGGATGCAACCTGCGTCTGGCTACACGCCGTCAGCGTGGGCGAAGTGAATCTGCTCGCCAAGCTGCTCGGTCAGCTCCGCGAGGCCCGGCCTGATTGGTACTTCGTTGTGTCCACGACCAGCCGCGCCGGTTACGAGCTAGCTTGTCAGAAGTACGCCGATCTCACGGTCTTCTATTGTCCGCTCGATTTCAGTTGGGCCGTCCGCACCGCGATGCGCCGCGTGCGGCCATCGCTGCTTGTGCTCGCTGAGCTCGAGCTGTGGCCGAATCTGGTCCTAGCCGCGAAAGCCGAGGGGGCTCGAATCGCCATCATCAACGGCCGCATGAGCGACAAAAGCTTTCCTGGCTACCGCCGTTTTCGGCCGCTCGTGCGGCGGCTGCTGCGGCAGCTCGATTTGATCGCCGTGCAAAACGACGAATCGGCCGCCCGCTTCTGCGCACTGGGCGCCCGGCCGAGCGGGTCTATGTCACCGGCTCGCTGAAGTTCGACGGCGCACAGACAGATCGCCAGAACCACAGCACGACGGCCCTACGCGAGCTCGCGGGATTCGACGCTGACGACGTCATTTTTCTCGCCGGCAGTACTCAAGAACCCGAAGAACAAATCGCCCTCGACATCTACAAACGGCTGGCGCGGTCGTATCCCCGGCTGCGCCTTATCCTCGTACCGCGTCACCCCGAACGCTTCGACGCCGTCGCCAAGCTGCTCAATGTGTCGAAGCTGCCGTGGCTGCGCCGCACGCGACTCGACCCCAATACCAGCGCCTTTCCACAAGGGGACGATGCGAGCGAGAAAAGCCACAATACTACCGATCGCCGGCCTATCCTCCTCGTCGATACCGTCGGCGAGCTTGGCGCATGGTGGGGCACGGCACACATCGCCTTTGTCGGCGGCAGCTTCGGCGACCGCGGCGGCCAGAACATGATCGAACCGGCCGCCTACGGCGCCGCCGTCTCGTTCGGCCCCAACACTTGGAACTTCCGCGATATCGTCGCCTCCCTGCTGGCCGCCGAGGCAGCCGTCGTCGTTCGCGACGCGACCGAGTTCGAAGTTTTCGTCCGTCATTGTTTGGAAGAGCCGCAGCTTCAGGCCGCCTTGGGGGCCAGGGCTCAAAAGCTAGTCGCCAGCCAGCTCGGCGCGACCGCACGCACGCAGTCCTTAATCGAAGCGCTGCTGCATCCGGCCGATTCCACCGAAATCATGCGACCGGCGGCCTGACTGAACATCAGGCACTCAGCGATTCATTCTCCGCGGGCAGCGTGTGCTCATGATTTTGAATGTGCGTCGGACAATAGCAATCGCCGTCACACTTCGAGCAATAACGAAACTGGATCCCCGGCGCAGTCTTTGCTCGTCAAACCGCACACCCGGCAGCGATGCACCAGTTTCCCCGAGCTCGAGAATCGCCCTCGCCCGAAATTGCATTCGCCGATGCCCATGTTTGACGTCCAGCCAGATATCGCGGCCGAAAAATACGAAGTAGTTCAGCACCGACGCCGCAATCATCAGCCGCGTCAGCCAGCTGTTGGCCAGTAGGAATTGCGCAGCCGTAGTAGATCCAGGTCAACATCGCCAGCCAGCGAATCTTGACTGGCAAAATAAACATCACAAGCAGTGTAAAATCGGGATAGAATCTCGCAAAAGCAAGAAACACCGTGCCGCCCAAAAACAAGTTCGTGGCCACTTGGCCCGGTATGCCCGCGGCGAACCAAGCCACAAACGCCATCGCGAGCGACGCGACATACCCGATCCCCAAGAACACGTTGTACTGAAACGTGCCCCAAATGTTCTCCAGCGCTGTTCCCATGAGATAAAACAAATACCAGGCGAAGAATGCGAAGATTACATTCGTTCGCGGCGGATCAAAGACAAAGGCGACCAGCCGCCATACCTCGCCTTGCATCACCTTATCCGGCTCGAGCTGAATCGAATTCAGCGACAATTGCGGACCAACGCCAGCCGGCAGACGACTCGCCACGTAGAGAAGCACCTGGCCGGCAATGATGATGGCCGTCAGGTTCGGGATCGAAAATCGACCCAATTTCGGTTCCAGGCGGTTCAGCAGCGTCATCGGCAGTTCGAATTGGCAGCGAGCGGGGCGATGCGAGAGCAAACATCCGAACGAACCGTCGGACGCTTGGAAAGTCTACGTCAGTGGTACCAGTATTGCACGATCGCCCCCTTTCGGCCATGCCGCGGTGGACTGTCCGCCGCCGCCGGGCCCGCCTATAATCGCACGTTCTATGTCTGTCATCGAAATTCGCGGACTAAAAAAGTCCTATCGCGTTTATCAAAAGAAGGAAGGCCTGCGGGCCGCGTTCGCCGGCCTCGTCAACCGCCAGTACCGCGACGTGGTCGCGGTCCGCGGCATCGACCTGCGCGTCGAGCAAGGCGAGTTCGTCGCCTTTCTCGGCCCCAATGGCGCCGGCAAAACCACCACGCTAAAGCTCCTCTCCGGCGTGATCAACCCGACTGGCGGCGAGGCCACCGTGATGGGCTTCATCCCCTGGAAGCGGGAAAACGCCTACCGTCGCCGCTTCGCCCTCGTGATGGGCCAAAAGAATCAGCTCTGGTGGGACCTGCCCGCCGCCGAGTCGTTCCGCCTGCATCAGCAAATTTACATGATCCCGGCTGAAAGCTTCGAACGCACTCAGGCCGAGCTCGTCGATCTGCTCGATGTCCGCCATTTGCTGAATCAACCCGTTCGCGAGCTGTCACTCGGCGAGCGGATGAAAATGGAGTTGATCGCGGCCCTGTTGCACTCTCCCGACGTGCTGTTCCTCGACGAGCCGACGATCGGCCTGGACGTCGTCGCTCAGCACAACATCCAAAAATTCTTGAAGCAGTATCAACAGCAGCGCCGCATCACCATCCTGCTCACCAGTCACTACATGAAGGATGTGGCCGCGCTCTGCCGCCGCGTCGTCGTCATTGCCCACGGGCAACTGATCTACGACGGCTCGCTGGAAGGCATCATCGACCGCTTCAGCGGCCACAAGGTGCTGACGCTCTTGTTCGACGACGGCGAGCTTCCCGGCGACCTCGATCGCTACGGAGAAATCATTGAGCTCGTGGAACCGCGCGTAAAGATCCGCGTCCCTCGGCAGGAAATCTCGAACGTATTGTCCTCCATTCTCGCCCGGCACCGCCTGGAAGACGTCACCGTCGAAGACCCGCCGCTGGAAGAAGTGATTCGTGAAGTATTCACGCAAACTGCTGCCAATCCCTTCGGTGCCGACGGAGATTCGATCTCGTCGCCAAAGGAAGCAGCAGCGGCCGTGAAAAGCGACGCTACCAAGTAATTCCGGCTCTCGACCCTCAGCACTTGACCCTATGTTTTCCCGCGTCACAACCTGGTGGACGATCCTGCGGATCTGCGTCGAAGAGCGGCTCGCCTACCGCGGCGACTTCTGGCTCGGAACGCTCTTGCGGTTCCTGCCGATCGTCACCCAGGTGTTCCTGTGGGGGGCCGTATTTGCAGGAAGTGGTTTAGCGAGCTTTGCCGGCTACTCGTATCATGACATGGTCGCGTACTACTTGCTTTCGATGTTGGCGCGGGCCTTTTCCAGTATGCCCGGCCTGGCTAGCAACATCGCGCTGCAGATTCGCAACGGTGAAATCAAAAAATTCCTGATCCAGCCGGTCGATTTGGTGGGGTTTCTGCTGCTGATGCGCGTGGCCCACAAGCTGGTCTATTACGGCGTTGCCTTAATCCCGTTTGCGATCGCGTTTTTCCTGTTCCGCGGCTATTTCCCCGGCTGGCCGCCGGCCAGTGTCTTCTGCGTGTTCGTGCTGTCGCTGGTCGAGGCATTTTTGCTGGGCTTCTTTCTCGAGGCCACGATCGGCATGATCGGCTTCTGGTTTTTGGAAGTCAGCTCGCTGTTGTTCGTGTACATGCTGTTCAACTTTTTTTGCTCGGGTCAGATGTTTCCGCTCGATATCCTGCCCTCGCCGTGGAATACGATCCTGGCAGCACTGCCGCTGCAATACATGGCGTATTTTCCCGCGGCCGTCTTTCTGCAAAAGGTAAGCGGCCCCGCGATGTGGCGCGGACTCGCGATTCAGACCGCGTGGATCGTGTTCTTTATCGCCGCCTGCCGCGTCGCCTACAGCCGCGGTATCCGGCGCTATAGTGCGTTCGGAGGATAGCATTTTCAAATCCCGCTGGAACCGGAGACACCAGCGCCGCTAAGGTGTCGCTCCTCAACACCCAACCCTCGATCGTCGACCCTTATGCATCCCTCTTACTTGCGCGTCTTCGCCACTTTCGTACGAAACAGCCTCGTGCGCGATCTGATGTTCCCGGCCAACTTCATCATCGAGACAATTTCGTCAATTGCCTGGGTAATGATGAACGTGGGCCTGTACTTACTGATCTATCACTACACGCCCTACATTGGCCCCAGCGACGACCCTTCCGCGGCCTGGGACAAGTATCAGTTCTTCGCGTTTCTGGCCACTTCGATGCTGATCAACAATCTTGTGCAAATGTTCTTCATGCCCAACGCCGAAGAGTTCAGTGAATTGATCCGCACCGGAAACCTCGACTTCGCGCTGCTAAAACCCATCGATACTCAGTTTCTGATCTCACTGCAAAAGGTCGATTGGTCGGCCCCGGCAAATCTGTTGATCGCGCTGGTCCTGCTCGGCTACGCGGTGCCGCGGCTGCACGGTTTCACGCCTTCCGTCGCCGCCGTTCTGCTGTACCCGCTGTATGTCGCCTGCGGCACGATCATTATGTACAGCGTGATGATCACGCTTGCCGCCACGAGCGTGTGGCTGGGCCGAAATCAGTCGCTCTACGATTTCTGGTTCTACATCACGAACTTCGCCCGCTACCCAATGGAGATCTACCGCGGCTCGCTCGGCAGCCCGCTGCGGTGGTCGCTGACGTATCTGCTGCCGGTGCTCGTGGTGGTGAACGTTCCGGCGCGGCTGGTGGCCAAGCCGCTGCGCGCCGAATACGCTTATCTTGCGGTCTTTGCCGCGGTCGCGACGGCGCTCTCCTTCCGGTTCAGCCGCTGGATCTTCCAAAAGGCGCTCGAAAGCTACCGCAGCGCCAGCAGTTAGTAGCAGGCACGCTCCACGTGCGGCAGTGGCCCTCGCGATCATCGCACTACATCCCAGGGCTGTTCCGGCACGCGGAGCGTGCCTACTACATAGTCGCGGGGTTGTCTCGCCACGACGGAATGGAATACCTTACAAAGAGAACACCTCGATGGAGACCAGTGCAATGCGTGCTCATATAATTCTGCGGCGGCTGCCGTTTGCCGCTCTCGTCGTCCTCGCCGCGGGTGGCTGCAATTCCAATTCCACTGGCGATACTTCCACCGCGTCCGCAGCGTCTGCTGAAACGTCGCCAGCCGCTGCGCCCACAGTCGCCGCCAAGGATTCACTGATGCTCGAATACCCCGAGACCCGCCGCGAGGATGTCGTCGACGATTACCACGGCACCCACGTGCCCGACCCCTACCGCTGGCTCGAACAGGACGTCCGAGAATCGCAGGAGGTCGCCGATTGGGTCGCCGCCGAGAACAAAGTTGCCCGCGCCTATCTCGACGCCATCCCGGCCCGCACGAAAATCGAAGAACGCCTCCGCGAGTTATGGAACTACGAGCGCCTCTCCGCCCCGTCCGTCGAGAACGGCAAGTACTTCTATTTCAAGAACGACGGCCTGCAGAATCAGTCCGTCCTTTTTGTCGCGGACGCGTACGACGCCGCCGGCCGCGTGCTGATCGACCCGAACACCTGGTCGGCTGACGGCACGGTCGCGCTCCGCAGCATGAGCGTCACCGAGGACGGCAAGCGGATCGCTTATTCCCGCTCCGACGCCGGCAGCGATTGGCAACAGATCTTCGTCCGCGACATCGAATCGGGCGAGGACTTGCCCGACCGCATCGATTTCGTCCGCTTCGGCGGCGTGGCCTGGAAGCGGGACGGCACCGGTTTCTATTACAGCCGCTACCCAGAGCCGGCACCGGGCGAAAAGTACCAGCAGGCGGCGCTGAACCAGATGCTTTACTACCACAAGCTCGGTACTCCGCAGAGTGAAGACGTGCAGATCTACAAACGGCCTGATCATCCCGATTGGACGTTCGGTGCCGGCCCCACCGACGACGGCAAGTACCTCGTCCTCTCGATCAGCCGCAGCACCGACCCGCAGAACCAGGTCTATTATCGCCCTGCCGACGCGCCAGCGGATGCCCCGTGGATCGAGCTGATTGGCGACTTCGACAACGAGTTCTCCTTGATTGGCAACGATGGACCAAAGTTCTATTTCGTCACCGACCTCGACGCGCCGACCAAGCGAATTGTAATGATGGATGTCACCCAGCCGGGCGCGCCCATCTTATAGAAATCGTGCCGGCCGGCAAAGGCACGCTTGATGCGGTCACTCTGCTCAGCGGCAAACTGATCGCCCAATACATGGAAGACGTCCGGCCCCGCGTCCGCGTGTTCGACCTGGCCGGCAAGTCGCTCGGCGAAGTCGAGCTGCCCGGCTTCGGCTCGGTCGGCGGTTTTGGCGGCGACCAGGACGATACAGAAACGTTTTACACGTTTACCAGCTACAACACGCCTCCCAGCATTTATCGCTATGACGTACTTACGGGCGAAAGTAAGTTCGTTCGCCGCCCGCAGGTGCCGTTCGACCCCGACAAATACACCGTCAAGCAAGTTTTCTATCAGAGCAAAGACGGAACACGGATCCCGCTCACGCTCGCCTATCGCAAAGATCTGCCGAAGGGCGAGCCGCAGCCGACGCTGCTCTACGGCTATGGCGGCTACAACATTTCGCTGCTGCCCGGCTTCTCCACCGATTACATCTCCTGGATGGAGCTCGGCGGCGTGCTTGGCCGTGGCCAATCTCCGCGGCGGCGGCGAATACGGCGAAGACTGGCACCAGGCCGGCAAAACGCTCAAAAAACAAAACGTGTTCGACGACTTCATCGCCGCGGCCGAGTACCTGATCCGCGAAAAATGGACCTCGCGCGAGAAGCTGGCCGTGATGGGCGGCAGCAACGGCGGGCTGCTCGTCGGCGCCGTCGAAACCGAGCGGCCCGATCTGTTTGGCGCTTGCATCCCGATGGTCGGCGTGATGGACATGCTCCGCTTTCACAAGTTCACGGCCGGCCAGTTCTGGCGCGACGAATACGGCTCGTCCGACGACCCGAAGGAGTTCAAGGCCCTATTGGCATATTCACCCTATCACAACATCAAAGACGGCACCAAGTATCCGCCTACGCTTGTCACGACCGCCGACACGGACGATCGCGTCGTCCCCATGCACAGCTTCAAATTCGCAGCCGCGATGCAGCGGGCCCAAGCCGGCGACGCGCCGATCCTGCTCCGCATCGAAAGCCGCGCCGGCCACGGCGGCGGCACGCCGATCAGCAAGCAAATCGAGTTGACGGCCGACCGCTGGGCGTTTTTGGTGAAGGCGCTGGGGATGGAGTCAGCAACCGTCGCCGGGCAATAACCAGTGCTATCGCTTGCTCTTTTCTGCGAGCCATTGCGACCGGGTTTGATTTCCAAGGCGGTCACCAATAATAGATCAATGTATCTCGACCGTTCCGTCGGGACAGGCAACGATAAGTGTGCGCCCGCTCGGAACCATCATGATGAAATCGCGATGTGGAACTTCAAACTCTCGACCGTCAGCCAAATGAATGACAAACGGTCGAAATGGCCGTGATTATATCTTGTTTTGATTTGTTCGATGGTTATTGAGGTGTCCAATACGTAAACATTATTTCGCGGCCGCCATGCCCCGCAATTCCCGCGGCAGCGGAAACGTGACGTCTTCTTGCCGAATCGTCCGCGGCTCGACGGTCGCGCCGAATCGCTCGCGGAGCCAATCGAGGCACTGCTCGACGACCGTTTCCGGCGCGCTGGCCCCGGCCGTGACGAGCACTGTGTTCACTCCCGTCGAACCAGGCTGCGTTCGAGGTCGCCCGGGCCGTCGACCAAGTGTGCCCGAATACCCCGTTCGCGGGCCAGCTCGGCCAGCCGCTGACTGTTCGAGCTGTTCTGGCTCCCCAGCACCAAGGCCATGTCGGCTTCTTCGGCCAGTAGGGAAACGGCCTCTTGCCGGTTTTGCGTTGCGTAGCAAATGTCGTCCTTTGGCGGCGCGGCGATCTGGGGAAATCGCTCCCGCAGCCGCATGATGATGCGGTTCGCGTCGTCGACGCTGAGGGTCGTCTGTGTCAAATACGCGACTTTCGCTTCGTCGGCCACTTCCAGCCGGGCCACGTCCTGGGGCGTCTCAACGAGCAAGATCGCCTCCGGCGCCTCGCCAATCGTGCCGATCACCTCGTCATGTCCCTCGTGGCCAATCAGCAGAATCGTATAGCCTGCCTTGGCGTACTTGATCGCCTCCAGGTGCACCTTCGTCACCAGCGGGCACGTCGCGTCGATCGCCCGCAGCTTTCGCTCGCGGGCCACGCGGCGGATTTCGGGCGACACGCCGTGGGCCGAGAAGAGCAGCGTCGCCCCGTGCGGCACTTCGTCCAGCTTGTCGACGAACTGGACGCCGCGGCCGCGAAAGTGATTCACGACGTACTGGTTGTGGACGATTTCGTGATAAACGTAGATCGGCGGGTCGAGCGACTTGAGCGCCAGCTCGAGCGACTCGATGGCCATGTTGACGCCGGCACAGAAGCCGCGCGGGTTGGCAAGGAGGACTTTCATAGCTTTATAGTAATCGCCAGCCCGGGAATTGGACAGGCGAAGGCGGTTTCCGTCGGATGCTGGATACTCGACACTTGATGCTGGATGAAGTGGGATTTCGCCTCGCTTTGCATTTCACCCCACTGAAATGTTTTTTCTTTTTCGGGTCTTCAGAGGAATTAGTGGGTGAATAGCGGCGTAAGGCGGTTAGAGGGGCGACGTCGAGGCCCCTCAGGAATCTGAACAACAAAGCCTGGTTTGGCCAGTGCGAGGCAACGTCTATTGACGGGTCTACGGCTTCGTCGTCCTTTCATCCGTCGGGGCCATGCGCTGTGCCCGGGGGTGAGCCCCGACGGATGAAAGGACGACGAAGCCTGACGAACCTGCCCAGAAAGGGAAGTTTTTGCAACGATTGAGGAAGAAGTAGAAGTGCATCCTGCGTGATCTTCGGTTATGGATGGTTTATCACAACTGTCCAGCCAAAGGCACGCAGGATGCACTTGAAAACTATCCTCAATCGCGTCACCAATTACAAGTCGTTTGTGTTTGGAAAGATTACCTGGCAGGAGGATGCATTGACGCCGGCGGTTGACGTCGAGGTCCAACCTCGATCCAACGGGCGACCTGTTTGCTCGGGCTGCGGAAAACGACGCCCCGGATACGATACCATGCCGACACCGCGGCGGTTTGACTTCATTCCGCTGTGGGGCATAGCCGTCGTGTTCGTGTACTCGATGCGGCGGGTCGATTGCCCCGCCTGTGGAGTGAAGGTGGAGCGAGTTCCATGGGCCGAGGGGAAGAGCACGATGACGGTCGAATACGCGTGGTACTTGGCCAAGTGGGCGCGGCGGATGTCGTGGAAGGAAGTGTCCGAGGCGCTGCGTGTGAGCTGGGATCGCGTGTTTGCGGCGGTAAAACAAGCAGTGAACTGGGGTTTGGCGCGTCGGGATCTGGAATCCGTTGCTTCGATCGGCGTGGATGAAGTTCAGTGGCATCGGGGGCACAACTACCAAACGGTGGTGTATCAGATCGATGAAGACCAGAAACGGCTGCTGTGGATCGGCCCCGACCGAAAGGCAAAGACCTTGCTGCGGTTCTTCCGCTTTCTGGGCCAGGAGCGGACGGCACGGCTCGAGTTTATCTGCAGTGACATGTGGAAAGCGTACCTGAAGGTGATTGCCAAGAAGGCCTCCCACGCCGTACACATATTGGACCGGTTTCATGTCATGCAGCGGATGAACAAGGCCCTCGATGAAGTCCGAGCGGCCGAAGTCAAAGAGTTGAAACGAGATGGTTACGAACCTCACTTGCAAGTCGCCCGTTGGCTGCTCTTGAAATGCCCCGAAAACCTCACCGAGAAGCAAACGATCAAACTTAACGAACTCCTGCAATACAACCTGAAGAGCGTTCGCAGTCATTTGATGAAGGAAGACTTTCAGCGATTCTGGGAATATTGGAGCCCCGGCTGGGCGGGCCGTTTCTTGGACCAATGGTGCACGCTGCGCCATGCGCAGCAAGATCGAACCCATGAAGAAGGTGGCTCGCACACTGCGGGAACGACGGGAACTGATTCTGAATTGGTTTCGGGCCGAAGGACGCATATCTGCCGGAATCGTCGAGGGATTTAACAACAAACTCAAACTGATCACCAGAAAATCGTACGGCTTTCGGACCCAAGAAGCCTATGAAATCGCCTTGTATCATAATCTCGCCGCATTACCTGAAAGAGAATTCACCCACGAATTCCTCTGACGAGGCTCTTTTTTATGGTGGGGCGATATGCGGTTCATTTCGCCCCACCCGGTGTGTGCAAGCTTGTTCCTGGCATTGGTTTTGGTGTCGTCGGTGGGGCGAAATGGTCGTCATTTCGCCCCGGGGGTGGGACTTTATTCGTTTCGGGTGGGGCGTTTTGCGAGGGTGGACGATTGAGAGTTAAGGGTTCAGGCATGGGTGAGTTCCTGGCAGGTGTCGGGTGTTAGGTTTAGGAGCTGCGCAGCGTGATTGGCCGGTGGTGCGGTTGCGTCCGGTTCGATTCGCTCACGGTGTGAGCGGGTGACGTCACCACCAACCCGACGCGTTAGCGAGGGAATGCCTCGCTTACGCTGCGGTTGGTGTCGGGCAATAAAAAAGCCCGCGGGCGGACGGCCTGGTGCCTGTCTGCCGGCGGGCTCTTTGGATAGTCGGCCCTATTTTTTTGGGTCCTCCGCGGAATTTGTGGGTGATTGGGGACGGGAGTAAGCTTCGCTCGGGCTCGACAAAGGGGGCGCCCTTCCACCTTCACCGTCGCATCACCCCAGTGTTTGTGAGGGCGATGCGACGGCGAAGGCGGAAGGGGCTTCGGCGAACCTTGCGGAAAAAAACCACGGCAGGCGACCCAAGCGAAGCGAGCGCCGAATTAATGATGCCCCGAAACACCTGTTTCCCTCGTGATTCCTGGAACGAAACCGGCTTCCATCCGACAAAACAACCCACAAATTCTGCCGAAGAGGCATTTTTTTGTGGCGCGGCCTCCGCTGGATACCGAGTTAGTCGTGCCGGTAAGTGTAGCAGGGTGGGTGGCTGATTTCTCGATGCTAGAGGCAGGGGGGAGAGGGGAGGTGAGTAGTAGTCGGCGGGTGGTTCGTGCGGGTTTTGTACGGGCGTATAGGCAACTTGGGCCGTTGGCCGAGCGAAAAGTTTTGGATTTCGGGTTGGAATTTACGAAGTGGGATAAAGATCAAAATGATTGGAATTGGCCACTGAATTTGGTGGGGTAAGGGGTGAATCCGTACGAGCAGGGTGCAGGAGAAGGGGAGATTTCAGCACTCAATGGTGCTGCGGATTTTGGATTGTGGTTTCAGACATTTGTGATTTCTCCGCTGTTAGCTGTGAGGATTCGCTCGAGAATATCAACGGCATTTCCTACGCCGCAGGCGTTGCACTCCAAAGCCCAGCGGTCGCCGGTACACCGGCGCACCCTGAGCACCGGAACGACGCGATTTCAAACCCCAACGGGGTTTCACACGGTACGCGCAACACACGGCCAAACCTGTGGAACCCCGTTGGGGTACGAATGATGTTTTATGACCGCGCCAGTGCAGTGTTGAGGACAGCCTCATAGTTTAGCTCTCAGTACCGCCGAACTGCCGACCGTTGGATGCCCCCGCACTCGCCCTTGGTTCCGCTCTTTAGTTCCGAACAGGTTTACCACGCGCATGCTTGATGAAAACAACGGCCGAACGCCGGACGGCCGGCCACCTTTTTTGATTTTTCCAGGCTGGAATCGGCCGCGAACTGGTAGAATCACACGTGCGGGGCAATAGCCGTCTGTCGGATGATCGAAATGGTGACTCTCTTCTCCTCTAATTCTTTCTGTGATTATTCCCAGAGATTCGCACGGAGCACGTTAACGCGATTAAGATTCCACGTCCTCATAAAGACTATAGCAGTCTTGTTACTGCTAACTTGCCCTTACTTTCCAAACCGATCCGCATCGGCGGCCATTGGAGACAATCTGCATAAATTGCTGGCCAGTGATGGTGCCATGGACGACGAGTTTGGCTGGTCAGTTGACATTAGCGGCGATACTGCAATCGTCGGCGCGTGGGGGACGGAGATAATGGTTTCCGTTCCGGTTCCGTCTACTCATTCGATGTTGTCACCGGCAAACAGCTATTAAAGTTCATGCCCAGCGACGGCGGAGTGAACGGCCAGTTTGGGTCCTCGGTTGGCATTAGTGGCGACAAGGTCATCGTCGGCGCACGGGGGAGCAAAAACTACGGTGGCGCTTCCGGTACCGCCTATGTGTTCGACGTTGCTTCCGGCGCAGAACTTCGCATGCTAAGCTCCAGCAGGGTAGGGGGGAACGATTACTTCGGCTGGGCGGTTGACATTAGCAATAACATCGCCATCGTTAGCGCGGAGCGGGACAGCGACAAAGCCCTCTATTCCGGAGCCGCCTACTTATTCGACGTCGCCACCGGTACAGAACTTTTCAAGCTTACGGCGAGCGATGCCGCCATAGTCGACAGTTTCGGGTTTTCCGTCGCAATCAATGGCACGAGAGCTATCGTTGGAGCGATTGGAGACCGCGACAACGGCCTCGACTCTGGATCCGCCTACCTATTTGATGTCACCACCGGCGTGGAACTTACCAAGCTTGTTCCCAGCGACGGCGCGGAGTACGACTGGTTTGGATATTCGGTCGGGATCAGCGGCAACACAGCCATCGTCGGTGCTCGGCGAGATGACGACAACGGTAGCGATTCCGGTTCCGCCTACCTGTTCGACGTAACCACGGGAGCGCAGCTCGCCAAGCTTACCCCCAGCGACGGTGTCGAGGGGGGCGATTTCGGCCAGTCCGTCGCCATCAGTGGCAACATGGCTATCGTCGGCGCGGATGGGGATGATGACAACGGCATCGTTTCCGGATCCACCTACCTCTTCGATGTGACTACAGGCATGCAACTCGCCAAGTTGGTCGCGAGTGATGGCGCGGCGATCGACTTGTTCGGCAAATCGGTCAGTATCGCTGGCAATAGGGCCCTCATCGGCACGCGTTTGGACGACGACAACGGCTTCAATTCCGGCAGTGCCTACCTATTCTCCACCGTGCCTGAGCCGAGCGCGCTTCTGCTGGCGGCTTGGGGAGCAGTAGTAGTTTTGGGGTGGAGACGACGATAAGCAGGGAGGCCGCTACAACATTTACCTCGCGGACTCGGAAAATCGGGGAGGAAGTGGGATCGGGCCTCATTCCCTGATCTGGCGGAGAGCGGAGCGTCGGCAGACTGCGGCGGAGGGGGGAATACCGATTCACACTAATACACGCTGATGGATGGAATTAGTGAGATTCAAGGCGAACTTCCCTCCCAAGCCCTCCCCGCCGTGGGGGAAGGAGCCGGACATAGAATAAGTGGAGAGCCGAGGGCAGAGAGACAAACAATGGTAAGGGGACGTCGAGGGGAGGAGGGTGAAATTGGACGGTCGAGCATTTCGGCCTACGGATCGTGCCGGCCGATCGCTGTGCGAGCGGAGAGCATTTCGCGGAGCGAAATGACTACACTGCGGCTGGGCCTTACTTCGGCCGGCGTCTCAATCGCTTCTCGCGGCCCTCAAGCGTCAATAGCGGGCGTGACGGGTAGCGGGCTTCGAGCTCGGCCAGGGCCTGGTCGAATGCCAGGCAGAAACGGGTAAACGCCTTGGTTCGAAACCGAACGGGCGGCAGCCACGAGCGTTCGTGACGCGGGGTGACAGGATTGGCGACGGGGGGTAGGGCGTGCATCGGGGGCCTCCTCTTCTCGACCCGTTGCTCACAAGGCTAACGACACGGTGGTTACTGGGTGGGAGACCCGCCAGGTCGGTAGACCCGCGCACAACGGTCTGTGCCTCGGGGCAACTCGCTAGGGCGTATTGCTGCGCCGCAGCGAGGCGACTCGACGCCTGCGAACGAGCGCCGACGGCCGCCAATTCCGTGCATGCCAATCGGTCGATCGCAACCAGTTCTGATGGATAAGCTGGTCGCGACGAACTGTTACCATTACGCAAGACATGCTGGCGTTGTTCTGGTTCGCGCCAGGCGGCAGGAGCGGCGACTGTTGCAATCGGCCGGTATGCGAAAAAGGATTCGTCGATTGTCGTAACGCGTACAGGGGCGGGGGAACCCGGCCGAGACGGCGAGGGGGAACCGGGCCGAGATGGCCGGGCTATATTGCGCTATTTGTCGCTGCTCGGCATTGCGTCCATGCCGCCCATCTCACTCGCCCCGCCGGCGCCGTTCGAATTCGCAGAGCCCTGTCCGATCGCATCAATTACTGTCTGAGGTCTGCCCCGTTGGCCTCGTGGGCCGCCCGCCCTTCCGCCGGCCCTTAATCCGGCCCGGAGCCCGCCCCGCCGACCGGCGACCTGCCTCAGCCCCAGTGCGAATTCCTGCTGCGACAGCCGGCCGTTGCGGTCCGAATCGCCCGCCCGCAACAGCTGTTGAAACGCTTCGTCGGCGCCGTCCGGCATTTCGGCCCTCGTCAATTGGCCGTCGCCGTTGGCGTCGAGCTGGCGGAAGGTTTGCTGCGCTTGCTGCAAATTGCCCAGGACGAGCGCGGGCCGCTGCGGACCACCGCGCTGGCCGTCGAAACGGTTGAACGCCGCCCCTTGCGACTTCTCCAACTTCTTGAGCTCGGCTGGCACGTCGACGTTTTGCTGCTGAGCGAACCGCGTCGCAATTTGCGATAAGAAGCGGCCCCCTTGGTTCAGCTCTTGCCGATCGAGCGTGCCGTCTTTGTCGCGATCGACCTGATTCGTCATTGCCTGATAGGCCTGCCGAAAACTGTCCGGCACTTCATCCTGGGTGATCGCGCCGTTGGCGTTGGTGTCCATCGACAGCAGCAACCAGCGAATTGCGTCCGCGCCAGGAAACTCGACGGGCGGTTTTTCTTCCAATGTTTTCCCGGGCGCAGTTGGTACCAACCCGGCCAAAAACTCCTCGCGACTAAGAACCTGGTCGTGATTGACGTCTGACTTTCGCAGCAGCCTCTCAAACAACATTCGATGTTCGCTGGGAACTTCTTGGGCAGAGAGTTGGCCGTTGCCATCCGCGTCGAGCCGGGCGAAGAGCGCCGCATCGGCCGGGTCGGGTCCAGCCGCTACCGCCGGCTGCGAAACGGTCGTCATTGCCGCGCCGGCAAATGCGATCAATGCAAGCATCACCATTTCGAAAAGCGTCCGCCGCTGGACGCACGCGACGATCTGGAGGCCGAGGCGCATGGCAGGTTCCCCCGTGCTGGTTCGCCGAAAACGGGCAGGCATTGCCCGCTGTTCATGCCCGCTGTGGAATCGTAGCCCTATTCTATCAAACTCCTCGCCCGGAGCGAGGTTTCGGCATTCCCGGCCCGGCGCGCCTCTCCGCGCCATCCCCACTAGCCACCGATTCCGGCTCGCCTTGACGCTCTGGCCCCTTCTTTCCTATTCTTCCAGCCGAAGCGGAGTTGCCGGTGTGCGCGGCCGCCGGCCGAACTTCGTTGGCAAAGGCCGCGTAACGTGAGTAGGCGGCAGCGGTCGGCCGCGTCGATTTTTTTCACCGTTCGCAGCGCATGATGTCGCGCCGCGACAGTTGGCTCGGCCCCTCAGGGCCAGTTGCTACGACCCGCGCCGGCGAAGCAGTGCAACGTCCCTACACGCCGCACAAGACGCGCCTGTGCGATGATTGGTCGCCCGCAGAAAACTATGGAATTGGCGTCCAGCGAGCGCCGATGGTAATCCTGCATGATTCACGTGATGCCAACAGACTCGCTTGAATCATCCACGTGCTGATCGCTTGCCGGGTCAGTCCTCATTTCTAGCCTCTCATCGCAGACCCCCTATCATGCAAATCTCTGGTACAACTCACGTGCACGGTCCCCACGGCGTCAATCCTCCGCACACCGCGCAGCGCGGCCAGGCCGCTCGCGCGGCGTCAGCTCCCCGCGGCGCCGATCGCGTCGAGATTTCGCCCGCCGCCGAGGCCGCCGTCCAGGCCGCCGAATCGGGCGGCATCCGCACCGACCTGGTAAATCAGATTCGCGCCCAAATCGCCGCCGGCACCTACGAAACACCCGACAAGCTCAGCGCGGCCGTCGACCGGCTGCTGAACGAAATCGCTTGATTGCGTATCACGACACTTTCTATATCGCCCGACCGTTCCGGCCGGACCGCTACATCACCTGGCCGTCGCGGCCGGATATTGGGCAGCGGCCGATGGAAATGGCCCCGTTACCGCTATTCGTTGTCCGTCGTCCATCGTCCGTGGTAAAATCAATACAACGGATAATTGACCACGGATAACCGACTCCATGCCCAACGATTTCTCCCTGGCCGACGTGCAGGTCGCTCTCACTCCACAAGAGCGATTTGAAGAGTACCTCCAGAGCCGCGGCAAACGCATCACGCAGCAGCGCCGGGCGCTAATCGACTTCATCTTTGAGCGCCACGACCACTTCGATGCCGACGAACTGATCGCTTCGCTTGCCGGCCGGCCCGAGGCCGACCGCATCAGTCGGCCCACCATTTACCGCACGCTCAACGAGCTCGTCGAGGCGGGCCTATTGCGGAAGATGAGCCTCAGCGGCCGGGCCGTCTACGAGCACGATTACGGCTACCCGCAGCACGACCATCTCCACTGCCAGATTTGCGACAAGCTGATCGAGTTCCAAAGCGACGAGCTGGCCGAGCTTCGCGACGCCGTCGCCCGCCAGCACAACTTCCGAGTGACTGGACACCGCTTGATCATCACCGGCACCTGCCACGATTGCAGCCGCAAACGGCACCGGGGGAAGTCGCCGCTGGATTTGATTTGAGCAATAGCGGCACAGCCGACCATTCGAAAACGCCCTGTAAGGGCAACATGTGAAATCCCAGGGGCGCAGCCCAGGGTAACCTCCGCTCCGCTCCGCTGCTTCAGCGGCTAACTCTCCGCGTTGCCCAGCCGCATCGCCGTGAATCCGGCGGCGGTGAGAGAATACGCGCCGGAGAACCGTTCTTTCGTTAGCAAGCCTTCGTTCGTCAGTCGTTGGAGCGATTTGCGGTGTTTCTCCAGGGTCTGCCCATGAAAACACAGCATTTCCCCCGTCGTCATGCAAAACTCGCGGAAAACGTCGAGCGGTGTCGTGTCAGTGGCTGTCATGCGATTTCTCCCAGACCAGAGGTCCTGCCGAGCGCCTCGATCGGCAGACAGGTCGCCAACTCCGTGGCGAAAGATTGAATGCTGCGCAGAACACGGATCGGCCTGCGGCAGTTTGTCGGCCGATACCACGCATTGATGACGGCCCCCGCGGCCACAGTGGCAACGGCCTCGTTAGTTGTTGATCTCTTTACCGAACGAATCACACTTTTCCAAAGCTGTACGATTGCGCGTCCGATCCAACCGCCGCTTCGCGGCCAATTTGATTTCCGGCAGCGGCGCATCGATCACCAGCACGAGCTGGAGGTCCTCATTTGCCTTTTGATTGTCATGGACGGCCGCGAACAGCAAGGAACGGTTGTAAAGCGCCATCGCCTTCACGTCGGCCGGCGCGTCTTGCTGTTCAATGGCCGAGGTGAAATCATCCATTGCTCCGCGAAGATCGTTCGACTTGGTCCGCTTCAAGCCGCGCTTGTAGAACGACATCGCGCAGCTACGCGCGGACCTTCGCCAGCCGAGCCACTTCAGCATGTTCATCCCACTCGTCCCTCCACAATTCGGATCTCCCGAGCGGTCGTCAAACCACCCCAGACGCATTCATCAGCACGACCTGGGGAATCGCCGACAGCAAGCGTCGAAACCGGGCGAACGGCAGCAAAATATCGCAGGGAACCTCGAAGGTGCAGAGCGTCGTTGCCTCCAGAGCGCGGATCGGCGCCGCATTTCGAAATATGAATGAACCGGCCAATTCTCCGATTAGCCAGTGTGCGTTTTCCTCGCCGTCGACGCACACCCAATAGTCGAAATCCTTCGGCTGTATCCAGACTCGAAAAGCATTTCTCATTTTACTTCAGACTTCCTTGTGGTGGATTGTCGACGGCCTGCCGACGAGCTCCTCGCCGTCTGCCCGCTCTGGGAAGAGCGTTTCGCCGTCGCTCGGCCGTTCGTCGTCAAAGATTCCAGTTTCTTGCAGCGGTCGCGCACCGAAGAATATGGCTGGTTGGATTCGTGGGAATAGCGCTCGGCCCGAATGAACCAAAACGCCAGACCGCCGACATTGTGGTTCGGCGTGCCAGGCGATTTGCCGCTGCGAACTCCCAACGAGCCCTTCTTGCCGGTTTTTCGCCAGCCACGACGCTCCATGATCATGCGAATCAACACGCCGATGGCTTGTCGCAATCGCTGGCTGCGCCGCGCGTCGGACGTTCCGAGCACCCGATTGATGGATGGCAGCGATTCCAGCTCGCGGACGACTCCCGCCATCGGCGCACGGTCATGATGGATCTCCGCTTCCTCCATCCGCCGCTGCCGCTCCTCGTCATTGAAAAACTCCAAAATCTCGCTGAACGGCTGCGCCGGATCGTTGACCACGTCGGCAAAGGTTCGACCCTGGCGGTCCTCTAGGAATTCTGCACGGGTAATTGATTTGCTGGCCATGTTTGTGGTTCTCGCCTCGTTCCGATTGGACATTGCTTCTTTGAAGATGCATAAAATGCACCTGCAAAAATTGTACCTCAATTGGCGGTGCTTGTCAATTCCGCGTTTTTGGCGGCCGGCCGTGCCAACATCGCGCGGCCAGCCCGCCGCACGGCGGGCTCAAATCGCGCCGGTCGACTCATCCGGACGAACCCTGGCCAAGGGGTCGCCGCGCGTTGCAGAAGCCTGGGTCGCACCTGGACCCTGCTGGCACGGCAATTCCTTCTCCACGCAGCGGCCAACCATGCCGGTAGCCGATGGATGCCGCATCAAACCCGGAGCACCGCGGGCGGGCAGACACTGGCTGCATAGCGCTCGCGAATGGGCATGACGACGTCGGTCAAGAATTGGTCGACTTGCTGAATGCTGCGACCTGTCAGCGCGCGCGAGCCGACAACCGATTCCACGTCAACCTGGGCAAACGCCGCGTCTTGCTTGAGCCGCTCCAGGAGATCATTTGCCCCGCCATGCTCCTTCACCACCACCGCCGACGCCTGGCTGTGTTGGCGAATCCTTTCATGCAGCGACTGGCGATCGCCCCCCGCCGCCACGGCCGCCATCAGGATGTTCTCTGTTGCCATGAAGGGCAGCTCCTCGCGCAGGTTCTTGGCGATCATCTGCGGATATACGACCAGTCCCCGGGCCACGTTCTCGTAAATCAAGAGGATCGCGTCGACGGCCAAAAACGCCTGCGGCAGCACGATGCGGCGATTCGCGCTGTCGTCCAGCGTCCGCTCCATCCACTGCGTGGCGTGCGTCTGGGCAGCGTTGGCCGGCAGACTCATCACGTAGCGGGCCAGGCTGCAGATTCGCTCCGCGCGCATCGGGTTCCGCTTGTAGGCCATCGCGGACGAGCCGATTTGATCCTTCTCAAACGGCTCTTCCATCTCTTTGCGATGGGCCAGGATTCGCAGGTCCGTCGCCGCCTTGTGAGCACTCGCGGCAGCGCCAGCCAGCACGTCTAGCACCTGCGTATCGATCTTCCGCGAATACGTCTGGCCGGTAATCGCGTACGTCTCGCCGAAGCCCATCTTCCGGGCGATATGCCGTTCGAGCTGCTGAACCTTTGCATGATCGCCGTCCAACAACTCCAAAAAACTTGCCTGCGTTCCAGTCGTCCCTTTGGTGCTCCGCGCCTTGAGCGTCGCAAGCCGATGTTCCACCTCGGCCAAATCGAGCGCCAAGTCGTACGCCCACAAGCAGGCCCGCCGGCCGACAGTCGTCGGCTGCGCCGGCTGCAAATGCGTGAAACTGAGGGTCGGCAGGTCGCGATACTGCTGCGCAAAATCGGCCAGCGCGAGTATGACGGCCGCCAGTCGCCCGGCGACCACTTGCAGCGACTCGCGAATCAAAACGAGGTCGGTATTATCGGTGACGAAGCAACTCGTCGCCCCCAAATGAATGATGGGCCGCGCCGCCGGGCACTGGTCGCCATACGCATGTACGTGGGCCATCACGTCGTGCCGCAGCTTCCGCTCATGCTGAATCGCCGCGTCGAAATTGATGTCGTCCACGTGCGCCTTCAGCTCGGCGATCTGCTCCTGCGAAATCGGCAGCCCCAGCTCGGCCTCGGCCTCGGCCAGCATCACCCACAACCGCCGCCAGGTGCCGATCTTCCGCCGCTCGCCCCACAGCGTCGCCATCTCCGCAGAGGCGTACCGCGTGATCAGCGGATTCTCATAAACATCGTGCGACATCACTCTTCCTCAGGCGGCCGCTCCTCGAGCGCGACTACCGCCAACAGTATCACCAAACCCACCAGCGATACCGCCCACACCACCTGACACAATAAACTGACGTACCCGATGAACGTCGCCCCGCCGGCATCCCCCATGCCGGTTAGCAGGCCACGGACCCAGACGAGCACCATCTGCACGATGGGCAGAGCCAGTGCTAACGCTACGAGCGCTCTGATTGCCGTCTGCGGTGCCACCCCTCGCTCCTCATTCGTTGCCTATCTCGCCGCAATCTCACGCTTGAGCCACCGTTTTCGCCCATTTCATCCGCTCCTGTCAATGAGCCGTCATGTAGCAGGCAGGCTCCGGTGCCGTAGCAACCACCGGAGAAATCGCCGACTTGCTCCGCCGGCTACGGCACGCGCAGCGTGTCCGGCACGGCCGATCTTCGACCTGCTACGAAATGCAATCAAATCGGTCGAACGACCCGAATAGTCCATATTCCAGGCCGCCGGGCGGCATAATCAGGTCGTCCCTGGCAGCCTTTCGATTGACCGGCCGCCTGCCAAGATGAAAATAACAATAGGAGCCCTGGCAAGTCGATTGCGCGTCGCCAGCGCATCCGCATTTCCATCAAGTCCGACACATCTCCAACACGACAAGTTCGTGCCGCCACTCCGTCACTACCTGCGACGCTACGCCTCGGCCCTCATCTCGATGGCGGTGGTGCTTAGCTGCGCTTTCCTGCGCAGCGCAGCCGGTGAAGATGCCACGCTGATCCTCAAAGACGGCCGCGCGCTAACCGGGCTGTTCGCTGAAGTCGGCGGTGTCGCCGAAAGCGCCCTCTCGCCGACCAAAACGGCCGGCGGAGTCAGTGACATCCAGGCCGTGATCGTCGTCGACGACGGCCTCCGCCGCACGTTCGTCCACCACACGCAGGTACAGCAGCTCGTGCCGGGCGAAGCCAACCCGATGGTCCGCATCCGTCTGTGGCAAAACGCGGCCGATCGCGGGGGCGGCATCGGCAAAGTCGGTCCGGCGCTGAAGGTCGACCCATTTGACCAGTTCGGTCGCCGCGTCTATCGCCTCCGCACCACCGACGGCGAACTTGCGGTCGTGCAGGGAATCACCCAAATTACGCCCGTCTACACGAAGGTCGAGGGCCTCGTCGGCGGCAATCGGCCAATCGTCTGGGACCAGCGCATCGATACCAACAGCATCCCGCGCGACGTGCTCAGCCGTATCCTGGCCACCGCACTCAAGCAGGACGATGTCGACGAACGACTGGAAGCGGTGCGGCTCTATTTGCAAAGCGAGCGCTATCGCGACGCCTACGAAGAGCTCGCCGAAATCGCCAAGCAGTTCCCCGAGCGAAAAGACCTCAACGATCAGGTTCGCAGCCTGCGTCAGCTCTCGGCCAAATCACTGCTGAAGGAAATCGGCTTCCGTGCCGCCGCCGGCCAACATCAACTGGCCCGCACTTATCTGTCGCAGTTCCCCACCGAGGGCGCCGCCGGCGAAACACTGCAAGAAGTCCGCGAGCGTCTCGATAAATATGCCCAGGAGGACCGCCGCCGCGACGACCTCCTCAAGCAGCTCAACACGCAGATCGGCAGCATCAGCGACGACAACGGCCGCCGCCTGGCCCAGCAGTTCGCGCAGGAAATCACGGCCGAAATCAACGAAGAGACCATCGCCCGCCTGGCCACGTTCGAGCGGCTGGCCAGCGACGGGAGCCTGAAGCCCGACCAAAAAGTCGCCCTCGCGATCAGCGGCTGGCTCGTCGGCGCGGCCAAGGCGATCGACAGTTTCCAAAAAGCCCTTTCGCTGGCCGAGGTCCGCGACCGGGTGCGGATCTATCTCCGCGACCCGGCGGGCGCCGTCCGCGAGCACGCCCGCGCCGAGCTGCACGATGCCGAAGTCGCCACGGCTGACAACGTGGCTCAAATCTTGAAGCTGATGAAGCCGCCGCTGGACATACCAAAAGAGGCCTATCGCGGCCCACGGATGTTCGAGCTGACGGTGCCCGGCCTGCAAGGGCAGGGGGACCCAGCGCGGGCTGACACACGCTACGTCATTCAGTTGCCACCCGAATACGATCCGCTGCGACACTACCCGACGATCGTCGCCCTTGCCGACTCGGGCGTCACACCCGAACAAATGCTCGATTTCTGGGCCGGCCCCGCGAACAAGGACACGGGCGAACGCATCGGTCAAGCAATGCGCCACGGCTACATCGTGCTGGCCGTCGATTGGCGCGAAAGCGGGCAACTCCAATACAACTATTCGGCCCCCGAGCACTTGGCCGTCCTCAGCTCGCTCCGCGACGCCTGCCGCCGCTTCGCGATTGACGTCGACCGCGTCTTCCTCACCGGACACGGCACTGGCGGCGACGCCGCCTTCGATATCGCGCTCGCCCATCCCGATCTTTGGGCGGGCATCATGCCGATCAATGGCCTCGCCGAGCGCTACTGCGCCCGTTATTGGCCCAACGGCGAAGGACTTTCCTGGTACGTCGTCTGCGGGGAGCTCGACGGCGACAAGCTTACCCGCAACGCCAAGGCCGTGCTCGATCGCTTCATGAAGCCGGGCGACGACCTGACGGTTGTCGAGTACCTGGGCCGGGGTTACGATCCGTTCAACGACGAAATTCAGCGACTGTTCGATTGGATGGGCCGCCCAGCCCGCCACCGCAAAATGCCGCAAGACTTCGAATTCGTCACGATGCGCCCATGGGACAACTTCTTCTGGTGGGTCGAGGTCGATGGTCTGCCCGACCGCTCGCTCGTCATGCCCTCCACCTGGCCGCCACCCGGCGGCCTGCGGCCGTTCACATTCAAGAGCACTCTCACAGCCAACGGCAACGTCACCGTCGGCGCCCGCTGCGACTCGGTCACCGTCTGGCTCGCGCCGAGATGGTCAAATTCGACCAGCCCTTCACCGTCGAGCTAAACGGCCGCTCGATGTCGCGCGAACGCTTCATCAGACCCGATGTCGCCGTCCTCCTTGAAGACGCACGCACCCGCGCCGATCGCCAACATCCGTTTTGGGCGAAGCTCTCGTCACAGTAGTCGCTGGCAAACGGCAACGAACTCGTCAATCCTGGGAGGCCGCGAGTCGACGCGCCACGGCGCAGCCCTGGAAAAAACCCCCATGCACATGAATTGTCGCCGCCGCCTAACGGACCGACGTTCAATGCCGGCCCCGCGCCCACCGGCTTTCAGTTTACTAGAACGTCGACGCGGGGCCGGTCGTCGACGCGGCGACCAGCGTATGTTTATGCGACCGTCAACGCCGGTCCGCCCGCAGTGGCATCGCTAAGTAGAACCGCCGAATGCAATATGCCGTAGGACGGACAATCCCGTCCGCCGGCAAGGCACACGACGGACAGGATTGTCCGTCCTACAACCGACATCGTTCCGCGGGCCCACTTAGGATGATCAGCGAATTACTACTTGCGAGCAGCAACATTAGCTTCACATTTTAACCGTAAGCCCGCGCTTTTACCAAACTAAACACTACCCTATTTGTATTCCAAAATATCTCCGGGCTGGCATTGGAGTGCTTTGCAAATCGCGTCCAGCGTTGATAGCCGGATCGCCTTGGCCTTGCCGTTTTTCAAGACGGAAATGTTGGCCAGCGTGATGCCGACTTTCTCGGCCAGTTCCGTGACGCTCATCTTCCGCTTCGCCAACATGACGTCGATGTTAATAATGATTGCCATGCTGGGCTCGTTATACCGTTAGGTCGTTCTCAGATTTTATATCCACGGCATTTTGCAAAATCCCTTCAAACATAGCCGCCCCGGTGGCGACGACGATCGAGCCGAAGGTGATGAGAACACCCATGAATACCCCGCCGGCAGGATCATCATTGCCATGGTTTAGCATGATGACAATCTCTTCTACCACAACAAAACCAATGATGGCTAGCGCGCAATATTTTATAGTCCGTAGAGCTTTTACGGCCGCCTCCGAGAAAACCTTGTTTTGTCGGGCATACCCCAGCACTTTGAATGCCTGATAGAGTGCAATGAAGAACGGGATGGAGCCCGCATACACAAGGGCCAGAAATGGATCTTTGAAGTATATTTCAATGTTCGTGGCCTGCGCGTTCACGCCCTCAACTTGAGGTTCCCAAATCAGGAGAGCAAGAGCGCCCATGCCGATGAGCACAACGACGATCTGAAGAAATATTGTTGTGCTTCTTTTCATGGGTGCTGCACTTTCTCAGAAGTTCGTATCTGCTTGACTTGCGAACTTAACGCTTGCACCACGGTTTTCCCGTGAGCTGCCGGCCGCCCGTTGGTCGGCCTATTCGGGTGGCTAAGTGGACCCGCGGAAAGATTTCGGTTGTAGGACAGTCAATCCCTGTCCGTCGTATGCCTTGCCGGCGGAGGGGACTGTCCGTCCTACGGCATATTGCAATCACTCTTGCACGCCCCGGTCGAACCGACGGACGAAGCGATAAGGGTCACCGACACAGCCGGGCCTTCCGCCGTCGCCGAGGCTATCGTGGAGGGGTCAGCACCGGCCGGCGACACGTGTGAATGGCGTTAGATCAACAGTAGCTCGAAAACACGCAGGCGGCCGCGTGACTCGATCAGGAGACCGGCCACAACGCCAGGTGGCACGGTCAGGAGACCGGCCAAAATGCCGTTTTAGCGGGCGCGAATGCAAGCGGCCTGCTACTCGAATCCTATCCTCTCACTCGGCTTCCGTATTCAAAAACACCCCCGACAGCACCCAGCCGTCCGGGTAGCTCCGCAGCGAGCGGCCCGCCGGGCCGAAGAACCGCCGCACCGCCTCGAAGCTGGGCAGCTTGCTGCCGTCGACGCGCTGCTTGCGCGTGACGCCTTCCTTCCGCTCCGCTTCGGTCGTCAGCAGGTTGTTGAGCAGCTTGCCCAAGAGCGTGTCCGATTGCGGCATCTTGTTCTGGCGGATCAGCTCGTACGTCGGCCGCAATTCTTCGTCCGTCCGCACGAACGACCACGCGCTGTAGGCGCCCGGGTCGACCTTGTTCATGACTTCGACGACCTGCTTGAAATCGTAACTCGTCGCGAGCCGTTCGTGTTGCGGGAAACCGGCCAGTATGTCTTTGAGATAGTCGACGTCCGACGTGATCATCAGGTGATTGTGGGCCACGCACACGGCCGAATTAGGCAGCAATTTCTCATGCTTTTTTTCTTCCTTCGGCTTGGCGCCGCTGCCGCCGAGTTGGATCGACAGCAGATCTAGTTCGTCGTTATTCGTCTCCGGCGGCAGGCTCTCCCAGGCATCGACTTCGCCGATTTTGATCCGCTTGTAGTTCTCGCCCTTCATCCACTTGACGAGCGCGTCGAAGACGCCTTTCTCATTTTTCGCTTCGATCGCGATCAGCGACCGCTCGCTGTTGACCGTGATGGGGGTCGTGAAATCGGTGACGACGGTCAGCTTGCCCGCCAGGTTCTCGACGAACTCCTTCCGCACGTCGATGTGCACGCCGTAAGGATCGGATTTCCAGCCTTCGATCGTCGTCTTCCATATATCTTTGCGACCGTTGATCGCGTCGACGAGCGTTCCCAGGTTGTCGAACACGGTCGTCGGCTCGAAATTGATTGTCGAGTAGCTGGCCGACATCCGCGGCACCCATGCCGGCGGCGGACCCCACGGCGTATTAGACATCTGCATCATTCGCATCGCCAAGTTCCACCGCAGCGGGTCATTCTCCTTTCCTGGCACGGGCGGGGCGTAAATCGACGTGCGGTGCAAAATCTCGATGCCGCCGTCAACCAGCAGATTCACATAGCCGCCCGCGCCTTGAATCGAGGCAAAACCCTGCGACTGAAAAATCGCCGCATAATCTTTGTCGTGCGAATTGCGCGGCGCCTTCCGCAGCGTTCGCGCGGCAAAGATCAGCCCAAACGGTTCGGCGTACCAGCGCAGCTCCGGCGCCAAATCCTGCGCTTCCTTTTTGCAGCGCTCCATCGTGGCCGCGTACGCGGCGACCGATTGCAAGTTGTCTTTGCCCGCGCCGGCGAACCGCTTGAGCATCGCGGTCGCCTCGGACCGATCGTCGATGCCGCACAACACGTCGTCTTTCAGGAAGTACACCGTTTCTTGCGCGGCGCCATTGGCGTCGGCCGGCGGAATGTTGAACACCGTAAACGTCGTGCCGTCCACTTGGACCGTCGACTTTCTCCCCTTCCGCGCGGCGAACCGCTTCTCAATCGCGGCCATCAGCTTGTCGACCATCACCTTGCGGCCGGTGACGTCGATCGTGATCGCCAGCGCGGCCGGCCGATCCTTGCGCTCGATTACCGCCAGGCTCAATTCGCCCGCCGCCACGCCGTCCAAATCGTCGCGCGTGATGCCCAGCTTCTCCGCCAACAGCCCCAGCTTGTCGTCCATCTGCTTCTGCAAGTCGTCGACAAACGGCCGCATGATTTCGTCGTGCAGCAATTGGCCCCACTGCGTCTGGTTCCAGCGCGACTGCATTTCTTCGGCCTGGGCCAGTGAGACGTAGCCCTTGGTCGTCGCCGGCAGCAGGGTATCGCTCTGCGGAACGGCAGCTTGGGCCGCACTGGCGCAGATCGTCGCCAATGCCACGGCAAGCGCAATCGAGGCAGTTCGGACGCGAGCTCGACAGGGGACGACACTCAAAGCAAATCTCCTAGACCTGGGCTTGAAGCGATCGCCAGACCGCTGACTCGCAACCATAGTGGCCGGTCTTACGTAGTGGCCAGTCTCCCATTGCGGCCGGTCTCCCCAAGTTGTGGCCGGTCTCCCGACCGTGCCACCCACGGTCCGTCTTATCGTCATCGGTCATTCCGCGGGGGCAAACCCGTGATCCGAGGCAACCTCTGCAGAAATTGCCCAGCGGTCACCACGCGTCTGACCACACTGCGCGGACTAGCAATTATCGCCGTCACGCAGATCTTGCCGGTGTTTAATGTGCGATAACTATACCCGGCCCGGCCGGCTGGTCCAACCATCCCAATCTTGCGTCGCCCCGGCTCAAATCTCCGTAACGCCAACCCGGCCAACGAGTTAGTGAATAAGCTCTCGCCGTCGATTGAGATAGTCCCAGACCACGTAGCGGTCCAGGTCCTTGCCCGCGGTGAAGAATACCCGCCCCGCGGTCGACTCGGCCAGGCGGAACGCGAACCGCACGTCTTCCTCGGTTTGTGACCAGCTCGGCAGCAAAAACAGATTGATCGTTATACCTTCGCGCTGGCAAGGGCTGCCCTCGCGCATTGTGGCCGCCTCGGTCCGCGGATCGGGCGGGTAGAGCAGGTACAGCATCTGCCCCTCGAAGTGGGCCGTCGGCAGGCCGTCGGTGATCAGCACGATCTGGCGGTTCGGCGTGTCCTGCGTGGCCAGCTGCCGCCGGGCGAGGGCCAGGGCGTGCTGAATGTTCGTGAAGTGGGGCGGAATTTGGTGCTCGCTGATGTCGTCGCGGCTCATGTCGGCCTTCAGCGCCACCCACGGATCGTACAGCGTCACCGGCTTCGGCATCACGTGGGCAATCCGCCCCGGCTCGACCAGCTTGGCAAACGTGTACATCTCGATGAACCGCAGCCAATCGCCCGGATAGTCGCGGCGAATCAGGCCCTCGAGCGCCAGGGCCATTCGCTTCACGTTGATGTACTGCCCGTCGTAGCGCATCGAGCCGCTCATGTCCATCAGCACGCAGGTGGCGCACTTCGGCGTATTTCGCGTGCGATGGACTTGGATGTCGTCGGCGTCGAACCGCACGCGGCACGCCCGGCCCGCCGCCGCACCAGCGCGTTGATGAACGTTCCGGGAATATCGAGGTTCGTAATCGAGTCGCCGAACTCATATTGCTTGGTCGCCTGCAGTTCGACTGCCCCTTCGCCGACGACCGGCCCCGTGTGCCGCCCGGTCCGCGAGGGCGCCAGCTCGCTGAACAGCCGCTCCAGCAGCTTGCCCTGAAACAGCCGGTACGCCTTCGGCGTCAGCCGGAAGCTGCCTGCTTGTTGCTCCAGCCCTTGCTGCTCGGCCATTTCGCGCAAGTAATCTTGCACCTGCTGCTGCAGCGCGCTGAGCTGATCGACGTCGCCCGGCTCGGCAAATTCCGATAGCAAGTCGATGTCGATGATGCCGATTTGGGCCGTCTTCTGGGCCTCTTCCAGTTGCTTCAAGAGCTCGTCGATCTTCTCCAGCTCTTCCTTCACCGCCAGGGCCTGCGGCACGCTCATCGCCTCGTGCCCTGTGAACTCGTACTTGGCGGCCAGTTCGTCGACCTGGTACTTGTCGCCCAGCCGTCTCGATCATCCCCACCAGGGCCCCGGCGAACGGCGATTGATCGTCGCCGGCCGCGTACCACAACCGCTCCAGCTCGCGAATCTGCTCGGTTTGCACGGCCCTGTAGAACCGCTCGCGAAACTTCTTCGGCACGCGAACTTCGCTGGCCTGGTTGGTGAACGCCAGCTGCGCGGCCCGCCGCACGCTCTTCGTTTCGTAGCGCTCCAGTATCTTCCGCTTGCGTTCCTTGAGCATCGCGATGAGCGCCTCGATGCTTGGCCCCAGGCCGGCGATCTGGCTCGGGTCGAGCCGAATCGCGCGGGCCAGCTCCTCCTCGGTCAGCTCCCGCCGCTCGCCGTACATCAGCATGTGCTCGAGCGCGGGCGACACCAAATCGGGCGGCGGCTGCGTGGGGCTGGGAAACTTCGCCGGATCGTACCGCTGGTACGTGTGAATGACGCCGCCGAGGGTTTCGCGATTGGACATGGAGGAGGGTTGAGGGTTGACGGTTGAGCGATCCGCGAGGCGGAAAACGACGATGCAGGGCGATTGGGCGCGGCAGTCGAATTATACCGCGGGCGGTCGTTTGCGTGGGGGAAGAAGTCGACCTCGCACGGACCCACCCTCCTTATTGGGGCCGCGCCCGGCCGTTCGCCGTTCGGGCCGGTCTCCCGACCGTACCCCACACTCACTCAAAGTTCACCCAGTCAATCTCCACAGTGCCGGCGTCCGGCAGCGAAACGACCAGGTCGTGCTTCCCCTCGGGCGCGGTCGCCAGCTTCGCGTTGGCAACGCTCCAGTCGTCGCCCTTCGCGACGTCGACCCGCGCCAGCACCGGCCCGTCCGCCTTATCCAGGCGGATCTCGACGGCCCCGCCAGTCGACGAAACGCCGCGCACGTTCACCGACTTGAGCCCGCTGCCAAACTCGACGTCGTTGTACTGCACCCAGGCCCCCTTGTCGGCGAGCACGGTCTTCCACCCCTCGTGCGTATTGGCGTCGTTATTGAACTTGACCGACGCCCCCTCGGGGCTCAGCGCGTGATAGCGATCGACTTGCAGCTTGCTCTTCGCGTCGGCGATGCCGACCCCCCGCATCGTCGGCGTCACCTTCTGGATCGTGCCGTCGTCGTTGAAGCCGATCTTGTCGGCCCGGATCGCCCGCGCCTTGTCGAAATTCGGCGACAGGTCTTTATCGTGATAGAACAAATACCACTGCCCCTTGTATTCCAGAATCGAGTGGTGATTCGTCCAGCAGCCCGATTTCGATTCGTCCATGATCACGCCGGTCACCTTGAACGGCCCCAGCGGGTTGTCGCCCATCGCGTATTCCAACCGCTCGGTCTTCGTCGCGTGCGGATAGGTCAAATAATAGTGGCCGCCGCGCTCGAACATGTACGGGCCTTCGATCAGCCCCTGCGTCGGCAGGTTCGCGATCACCTGTGGCCGGCCGTCGATCTCGAGCATGTTCTCCTTCAGCTTCGATACCGAAATCCGCCCTTGGGCGGTGAAAAGATAGGCTTGCCCGTCCTTGTCGATGAACACGTTCGGATCGATGCCCGAGACGCCCTCGATCGGCGCCGGCTCGGGCTTGAACGGGCCGGACGGCTTATCGGCAACGGCGACCCCGATGCGATTGCCGCCGCGTCCCCCTTTCGCCCGCGCGGGGAAATAGAAGTAATACTTGCCGTTGCGGAAAACGCAGTCGGGCGCCCACATGGCATACGACGTGGCGTCGACCCAGTCGACATGTTCCTGGCTGACGATCACGCCGTGATCGGTCCAGTCGATCAGATTCTCGGAAGAAAAGACGTGGTAGTCTTCCATGCAGAACCACCCGCCGCGGCCCCGGCCGGGGCCGGCCAGGATGTCGTGCGACGGATAAACATAGATCCGCCCCTCAAACACCCGGGCCGTCGGATCGGCGCTGAACTGGTCCAAGATTAGTGGATTGTCCGCAAACGATTTCCCGACAACCAGCACCGCAAATACACATACACATATGGACAGCAATCTGGTTCCGCAGTTCTTCATCTTGCTAACTCCGCCTTTAAAGATTGCGCCGGATCGGCACGTGAAAGTAACTTGGCCACTTTTCGAACTTAATGAAGACTGCGCCGTCAATCATCTCAGGCAGAGCCGTCAGCCGCCAGACAAAAGACAAAACAGATTGTTTGCGGCGCAGTCTTCATTAGTACGATTTGTCGCTCGGGCACGAACAGAGCGCCATGCCACGGCCCCGATTATCCCCTCGCGATTCGGCCAATTCAAGCCACTCGCTGGCGACGAGCAGCGCGAGAAGCTGATGCCGCTGGAACACAATCGGCACGGCCGAAGCATTCTATCGTCGTGGCACTTTGACTAAATCCCGGCGGATTCCAATAGGGGCTCGAGCGCCGCGCCGCGGGCCGAGGTGAGTGCGGACCAAACAGCCGGATTGATCGTGTCGGAGTAAAACGAAACCGACCCGTCGCAGCGAGACGCGTTCACGCCTCCCCTGTGTCGGCTGCGGGCGGTAAGCCGAGTGGCAAAAATGTTGTCCGATTTCGTCTGTACGGGCCAAGTGTCGGCCGTAAACCCCGCGTCGCTATAGGCCCGTTGCCAAATCGCCAAGGTGCCGCTGGCGCCGAAGAAAAAAGTTCCGATTTCGTCCCGGTTGCGGGAGTTTGGCGGATTCCAGCCAGTAAACGTCTGGCCGCCTTGCGAAGTCGAATTCATCGACATTGGGCCGACGCATCTTTGTGGGCCGGCCAATACCAATGTCTCCGAAAGCATTAGGGTGTTCGCCAGACCATCCGAAATGCGGCCGGTCGGCGTGTCCTCGCCGCCCACGAACGGTGCGCCGCGGAATGCCGTATCCACCCCGTTCGGGGCCGGCTCTCCCGTTTGCTCCTGGCCATATTTTCGATTGCCGGCGTTGACGACGTAGTTGGCCATAGTGTGGTTGCTGCTGTTGATCTCCTGGGTACACATCCGGATTCCGTTATCGGACGGACAGGCATGGACCTTGACATTCGCCGTGTACAATCTCGCCGCGGCATTCTTGGGATCACGATAAGTCACCGCGAAGTTGAAGAGGCTGGCCCACGAGTCGTAGCCAAGGTACGGTGAGGTGAGCGAAAACCAGCTATGCTCCCACACCCAGCCCATCGAAGGGCCGGGCAGAGTCTGTCTCTTGCCCGGCCAGGCGTAGGCCATGGGAGGAAAGCCCTTGTTCGCCACCTCATATCCAAGGATCGCCTTCGAGATCTGCCCAACATTGTTCGCACAAGATAGCCGACGGCTCGCTTCGCGGGCCGCCTGCACCGCCGGAAGCAAGAGAGCGATCAGAATTGCGATGATCGCAATTACGATTAAAAGTTCCACCAGAGTAAAGCCGCGTTTGAACATGGACGTTTCCATGCACGTTGGCCAACTGATCACACCACATTCGAGTGCACGAACCGTTCGCCTTAACAAGTACCAAACTTGCGGTGTGCCTCTCGAGCCCCCTAGTTCTAACCCAAGTCAACAGTACTCGCAATCAAATTTCGTTCGTAACAATACTAGTGCTCTGTCAACGCGAAGTATTCGGGTTCGACAAATCAGCCGCGGGGCGCTAGCCCCCCGGTTTTTACTGAACAAACCGTGGGCTAGCGCCCTACGGCTAATCCGAAAATCAAGGTTTGGCAAAGCACTAGCCCGAATCCAAACTCGATTTGAACAGCTTCCCCCCACGCTCACTGCCCCAGCAGTGTCAGCATCTTCTCGCCATACCGCCTGCCCAATTCTCGATAGCCGGCCGGCGTGAAATGCAAGTGGTCGCGCCGCGCTTCGCAGCCGACCGATGAAATGGGATAGGAATTGGGAATCGTCTTGGGCAGCTCGTCGATGATGACGTTCATGCTGGCGCACGCGCCCTGCTGGTCGGCACTTACCAATTCACCGGCCAAGAGCGGCACTTCTTCGGCCTTGAGATCGAGGTCCTTGATCAAGTTGTCGTAAATGCCCTTCACTTTGCCCGGCCACTGCTTGTCGTTCGTGTTCGATTCACCCTGGTGGAGCAGGATCCCTTTGATCACGCCCTCCTTTTGGGCCAGCTTGCCGTTGTCGACCAGATACTGGTACGGATTTCCGTCGTACGTTTTGATGATGCTGGCCATCCACGACGGCGCCATGGCCGCGTACGACTGGAAGCTGTCTTTCTCAAAAAGTTCAATCTTGCAACCCGCGACAGCCACGTTCACGACCCCCACCCGAATGTTTGCCGGCAGCTGGGCCACCAGCGCGCGGCCGAAGTAGTCAGCCGGGCACAACCCAGTCGAGCTGCGGCACAGCGGCGGCACGGCCGTATACCAGTTTCCCTTGGTCCGGTCCATCTTGGTGCGGTCCATCCTGTTTGGAAAATCGACCGTCGCCAACATGCGGAACCGTTCGTCGACCGTTTTGTCTTCCTCCTGAACGCCGGGATACCCTTCCATGTTCGACTGGCCGAAGCACAAGAAAATGTAAAAGTTGGGATCAGGGGTTTGCGCGATAGCGGGCTGACCAACGACCAGTGTTGCCACTACCAGCAACGCAAACACGATTCTCATCTTCATCACGATGGGCTCCAAAAGGTAAACGTCAACTCTCAGGAGCGACTTGCGTCGAGTCTCGTTGCTCCCGCCTGAAATGCTTCCCACGACTGCGATCGATTTCGCGTCAACGCACGAAAGTGCAAAATCCCCCCCGGCGCCGCGCCGGGGCGCACCGACATGTCACAACGATCGCCAAAATCGGCCGGCTAACCTCGATTCTAGAAATCGGCGACTCAGTCCGCCATACTTCCCGTGCAGAAAATTGGCGTCCGAAACGCCCCTGTCGTCCTCGTCCTGCGAGCCCTCGCGGCGTTTAATTGGCCCCGCGCGACGGTCTCGCATCGACGAACACGGAGCAACGAACCGATCGATTGATTGCGGCAAAACCCGGCCTTGTTCCGCACGCCCGCGGCGAAATCGCGTCGTTTGTGGCGCCGCAAGCCGTGAGAATGAGCCGCGTTTTGCAGCCCGGGCTGGTTTCAGCCGGGGTGAAACTCCCGGAAAAAATGTAAGAATTTGCAAGATCACCGCGCCGCGGCGATATGCGCCCGCGAGCCGCGGCGGGGCAGGCCGGGGGAACCCGGATCGAGCGACATTCGGGCACAGCCGGCAGCGGTTTGGCCGGCAGCCGAAGGGCGGCGGGAATCGTCTTGGAAGTCGATTTCGCTTCGACCGTGCGGAGAGGCGTCTCGGGCGTCCCTGACGCGCTGCGAAGCGCGAAGTATGAGATCCCAGGACGTTCCGCTAGAGATCGTACCAAATCCCGATCCCGATCTGCTCTTCGCTGTTGTCGAAGAATTCGTACTGGCTGCTCTTGCCCGTATAGAAGTGGACCCCGACGCGAAACGTCTGGCCATACTCGCCACGGCGGAGCCAGCCGGTCTGGGCGGCGAAGTCGCCGCCGAAGTTGTGTTCCTGCCGCAGGTGGCCGTTCACGGC
Organism: uncultured Planctomycetota bacterium; assembly: GCA_963738665.1. GTDB lineage: Bacteria > Planctomycetota > Planctomycetia > Pirellulales > Lacipirellulaceae > JABDGM01. The sequence continues at coordinate 51,120 of CAVTXL010000018.1, read as the reverse complement.
CAGAAATGGCGTGCCGTAGCAGCCGGTCGGGCCGGGAGACGAAAACTCCGCCCCGAATTGCACATCCCACGGCTCGGCCCCGCCGTCGGCGTTAAAGGCCCAACCCAGCTCGCCATACTGCCGCCAGAACGGCAGCGGATAATAACTCGCGCCCAGCACCAGCCCGTCGCGCACGAAGTTAATGCGGTCATCCAGGCTCCCCGCGTAACGAATTGCGTATTCATCCCCCATGTGCGAGCTGATGTGCGCGTAACCGAATTTGAATTGCCAATCGCCGACGCCGTACGTCAGCGGAAAGCCGAATGCGAAGTCTGTCGAATCCAGGTCTTCGCGGTGCTCCAGATCGAGCCGAGCGATTGCCGCGCCGTAGAAATCAAGCTGCCAGCCTTGCGGCCGCAGCGGATTGCAATCGCCATAGCGCAAAAATCCCACCCGGGCGCCGAGTGTCGCGTCCCACAGCGTGCGGTCGTCCATCGTGTAAATTGTTACCAGCGACATGTGCGGCTCGTGGGGCCCGGCCATGTAGGAATGGTAGATCAAGCCGGTCGGCGCCCATTGCCAGCGCCACGCATCGCTCATCTGGGCCGGTGCATCCTCCAGCGGCAGCAGGTCGCTTGGCACTTCAATCGGCCACGTATCGTTCGGCGACAACACTTCTTCCTGCGCCGGACAGTTGGCTTGCCGCGTTGAAGTTCGCCGATGGACGTTATCTCCTTGAATCGAGCCGAATCCACACAACTCTCCAGCATGTCCGCCGGGTGGATGGAAGAGACTTCGATCGTCGATTCACTGCTGGGCCCAACGGCCGGACCGAACGCACCGTCGCGATCACTGCCAGCATTCGCGCCTGCCCGCGCGCAAGCTGCCAGCAGCGACAGTGCGCAGCTCACGAACGCAACACAGCGGCGAAAACGCAGCATGAGGCAGGAGGGTCGAGAGGGCGAGATATAACGGGGCGCTCGCTACGGGATGCGAGCGGCACACGCGGCGCATACACGTGTACTCTACTACTCTCGGCCAGCCGCCCCCCGCGCGGTGAGCGGATGTCCCGGTTCAGACTAAGGGATGCCGCGCCGGAAATGGGCAGCATTCACTGCTGGCGCCGCTAATCAAACTGGCTTGTGCGATTGCGCAATCAGCCGACCGAGCAGTCGCTGCGCCGATCCGTCGTCAATCGCCTCGCCCGCGCGCTGGGCAGCTTCACGCGGCGACCCCGACCTCCCGACCAGCCACAGCGCCGCGCCCGCGTTGATGCGCACGATGTCGTGCGCCGGCCCGCGCTCGCCGGCCAAGATGGCGCGTATCATCTTGGCACTCGCCCACGAACCGTCCACCACGAGCGAGTCGAGCGTCGACCGCTCGATGCCGAAGTCCTCGGGAGACCAGACGAATTCGCGCATGCTGCTGACAGCCGGCTCGCCTGCCGGCGTGCTTACAGGCGGGCCGACTGCTGCTATGACTTCAGTCACGTACGTCTTGCCGACGAGCGTAACGTCGCCCAGTCCGTCCTCTCCCGAGACCACCATCGTCCGCCGCGTGCCGAGCTTCGCCATCGCGCCGGCCAACAGCGGCCGCAGTTCGGGCCGCCCGGCGCCTAGCAACTGAAAACAAGCGCCGGCCGGGTTCACCAGCGGGCCCAGAATGTTGAAGATCGTGCGAATGCCCAGCCGCTTGCGGACCGCGGCGACGTGCTTCATCGCTGGGTGCATCCGCGGCGCGAAGCAGAAACACAGGCCCAACTCGTTCAGGCACGCCTCGACCTGTGCGACCGTGGCGTGGACGTTCACCCCCAGCTCGGCCAGCACGTCGGCCGAGCCGCTCTTGCTCGTGATGCTGCGGTTGCCGTGCTTGGCGACCGGCACGCCCGCCGCGGCCGCGACGATCGCCGCCGTCGTGCTGATGTTGAATAAGTTCGAGCCGCCGCCGCCCGTGCCGCACGTATCGAGCAACTCTGCGTGTCGGCTCTTGATCGGCGTCATGTGCCGCCGCATGGCCGCGGCTGCCCCGGCCACCTCGTCCACCGTTTCACCCTTGGCAGCCAGGCCCGTCAGCAGCAGGGCGATCTGCTCCTCGCTCCACGCGCCGCGCATGATCGCGTCGATCGCTGCCGACATCTCGGCGTACGATAGGTCGCCGCCACCGGAGACGCGGCCCAGGAGTGTGGTAACTTCGATGGACATCGACCGATGGGACGAGAAAAGTGGCACGTCGGTTCGATTCAATTCTAGCGGCAACGGCCGAACCAGCGAAAGCGATTCGCCGGCCGGACCTCAGTTTTCAGCTACCCAGGTTGTGAATTGCCGCGCGCCTCCGTAAAATATGTCGCCGAGGGAGCAAGCTTCGGCATGGCCAGAAAGATGATCCTCGATGTGGATCCGGGCGTAGACGATGCGGTCGCGGTCTGCCTTGCGCTGGCGTCGCCCGAGCTGGAGGTTGTCGCTGTCACCGCCACTGGCGGCGCGGTGCCGCCCGATCAGGCGACCACGAACGTCCAGGCCATTGTCGAGCAGCTCGATCCGCCCCACTGGCCGCGCTCGGGCGCGGCCTCGAGCGACCAGATCCTCAGGACGGATGCTCGCCACTTCCTGGGCACGGGGGGCCTTTGCGGCGCCCACTTCAACGTGGCCCAGCGACATCATCAGCACTCGTCCGTGAAAGTGATTTGCGACGAGGTTCGGGCGGCGCCGGGCGAGATCACGATCGTGGCCACGGGGCCGCTGTCGAACATCGCCGCGGCACTTGCGCAGCAGCCCGATTTGCCGCCCCTCGTCGGGCACCTCATCATCTTAGGTGGCACATTCGCCGGGCCCGGCGACGTAACGCCGGCGGCCGAGTTTAACATCTATTGCGACGCCGAATCGGCCCGCGCCGTCTTCCGCTCACCCGTCACTAAAACCCTGATCCCGATCGATCTCACGCGGCGCGTCGCGTTTGGCTTCGATCTCTTGGATAAGATACCTGCCGACGGCGGACCGACGGCCGATTTCTTGCGCGAACTGTTGCCGGGCGCCTTCCGCGCGTACCGTCAGCAGATGGGGATGGAGGGGATTCAACTGCAAGATGCCGTGGCCGTCGTTGCGGCCATGCACCCCGAGTGGTTCACAACGCAGCGGCTTTTCGGCGATGTCGAAACCGACGGCATTTTGACCCACGGAGCAACGATCTTTGATCGCCGCCATCGCCCCGAAAACCAGCCCAACCTGGACGTCGCAGTCGACATGGAGACCAAGGCGGTCGTCGATTGCCTCCTCCGTGGACTGACGCGGTCCACGTGAGGGGCGATGTTTGGCCTCGACGCGAAGCGGAGTGCTTCAGCGATTACTATTCTTATTGCCCTGTTGATTCGGTCATTCCGTGTTCCCTGCGTCAACAACGTTTGAGGCATCGACGTGCTATTCGCTTTCGCGGCGCATCCGCTGGTGCATGTGAATGCGTCGCTCAACGCCCTCGCGACCGTGCTCCTTTTGGTCGGTTTTGCGCTGATCAAGCAGGGCCGCGTGACGGCTCACAAGTGGACCATGCTGTCGGCGTTTGTGGTGTCGATCGCGTTTCTCGCATGCTACGCTGCGTATCATGTGCAAGTAGGTGGCTCGGTCCGGTTCACACACCCTGGCTTTGTGAAGTTCGTCTATTTGTTGGTTCTGTTTACGCACATCCCGCTGGCCGCCACCGTGCCAGTCTTGGCCGCGTGTCAGACCTACTTGGGATTCCGGGCGATCGGATACTGCTCCCGAGACGCCGACCCGCAACAGCACCTGGCAAGACAGGCCGAATACGGCCGGCGGCACCGCCGGCTGGCCCGCTGGACGTATCCCATTTGGCTCTACGTCTCGGTGACCGGCGTGATCGTCTACGTCATGCTGTATCACCTCTGGCCGCCGGCCGGCTGATTTGCTAGAATAACGCCCAGCTATGAGACTCCTGCCGACAACTCGCTGCTGCCGCGGAGTGCGGACGCTATTGCCACTGTTGCTCGTCGGCCTGCTGGCTGGCGTCGCCGCGGCCTGCCCCACCTGCCGAGAAGGGTTGGCCGACAATGATCCGCAGGGGCAGGCCATTGCCGCCGGCTTCTACTACAGCATCATCTTCATGATGTCGGTGCCATACGCGATCCTGGCGACGTTCGGTTGCCTCGCGTACCTGTCAATTCGCAAAGCGCGGGCGCGACACACGCAAGAGTTGGCGCCGGTCGAGGGGCCGTAGTTTCGGCGATGCCGCCGACGCCAAGCCCGTGTTACGTCCGGTTTTCTTCCGGGGCGCCTTGTGCGGTGACCTGCTTTTGCCAGGGGTCCCAATACTCGTCGAAGGCCATCCACAACGCGCGGGCGTAGCGAAAGAACCAGATCGGAAACGCCACGACGAACGCCGTGAGCAAGGCCAGCCGTTGGGGGTCGGTCAATAGGTCGCTGAAGAATAGCGAGAAGTAAATGACGATCGACAGGCTGCCGGTAACACCATAATTGAAGTAGATCGAACCCAGGAAGAACCCCTCGCCGCGTCGCGATGGGCGACCACACGCCGGGCATGCCTCCGGCATCGTGAACCAGCCGCTGAAAATGTTGGCCCGCCCGCACGACGGGCAGCGCAACCGCACCGCCCGCCAGACCAAGCGCCATGCCGAATCGCGATGAGTTTCGATTTGCGTCATTCCACAGCCGGCCGAAAAGTCCGCGCCTTATCATCATGTCGGCGATGTCATGTCGGCCGCGCGCCGGCCCGCCTTACACTCGCGTTCAGTGTAGTCGGACCGATCGCGAACGGAAGTACCTTGCGCCGGCAGGATCTTGAGCAACATCGTCGAACGGCAACCGAGATCGTCTCGCTGGGCCGGCTTGCGCAGCGCGAGGCGGCGTGTTACCGTGCACGCCATGGGTGCGCTGGGACGACTGCTACAGATTGTCGGGTTGACGATTTTGCCATTAGCATTGGTAGCGCAATTGGCCGGATCGATCTCGTCCGGCCAGGAGTTGCAGTTTCTCGTCGCCGGGGCCTGCGTATTCGGCGTCGGTTATGTGCTACAGCATTATGTGGGCCGCGGCGGGGCTTGACTTCGCGCAGCATGCTGCCACTTGAGTGATTTGAGTAGAATCAGTGTAGGCCGCGCGCTCCCTTCGGCTGAGCTCAGGGCCGAAGCCCGAAGCGGGCGCCGTCCCGCGGAGCGGATGACTCCACTGAAGTCGGCCGCTTTGCTGGCGTGGGGCCGGCATCTATAATTAACGCGGCCCAAATGATGTCTTTCGGAAGCGCCTCGTCTGGCTGCCAGCCTCGTCCGCGCGCTCCGGCCGGGCGAAGCCGCGGGCGGGGGGCATTTCGCGGAGCGAGACAACAACACCGAAGCCGGCCGCGCGCTCACCGCACCCACTGATGCCGCATGCGCACACTGCCTTCCACAATCGCCGCGATGCCGCTCTGGCTTGCCGCTGCTCTCATTTTGCTGCCTGCAGCCGCCGTCACCCATGCCTATCAGTTACCGGTAAATCCGCTCGGCGGCGCGTTTACGCCAACCGCGCCGCCCGTCTCGCTCTCTGGACCGCAAGTTCTGCTGGTGAGTCAGCCAACAGCGGCGCGCTTGCAGCAACTACCGCAGCTTGTTGCGCACGAAGAATGGGACGATGCCATTGACGCTCTGCGCGTCGTCGCAAGCAGCAGTAGTGATCGACTCGTCGCTGTCAACGCAGAACGCTATGTCTCCGCGCCGCTGTTTTGCCAGATGCAACTCGCAAGGCTGCCGGCGGCCGGCCTGGCACGTTATCGGCAGCGCGTTGACGCGCTCGCCGAGTCGCTCTATCGCGACGGCCTCGCACAACATAGGGAAGCGTCACTGCAACGCGTCGTCGATGAGTTCTTCGGCAGCAGTTGGGGCGACGACGCGCTGTTGGCGCTGGGCGAAATGGCGCTGGATCGGGCCGATTACGATGCGGCTCGGCGATACTTTGAACAGATCAGTCCGCTGCTCCGCGATCCGGACGGGCGCTCGCTATGGCTGGCACTTCGAGCGCCCGAGTGGCATGGCCATATGAAACGATTGCTTGAGCAATGGTCGGCCCGCACCGCGCCGCCGGATTGGCTGGCCTACCCAGACACGCCGCTCGACCTGGCACAGATGCGAGCCGATTTGATTCTCGTTTCGATCCGTGCCGGCCAGCTCGATCGCGCGGCCGGCGAGCTGGACGCGTTCCGACAAATGCACCCCCAGGCCGTCGGCCGGCTCGGGGGGCAGGTCGTCCCGCTCACCGCCGCCCTCGATCGCTTACTGACAACCGTGCGCGAGTGGCCGGCCCCCGGGCCCAACTGTGATTGGACGACATTCGCCGGCTCACCGTCGCGCAACGCGGTTGCACCGCCGCTGGGTCCACTTACCGGGCCGGTCTGGCGGGAACCGATTCAAATGAGAACGATTGCCCTGCCAGCCGTGGAACAAATCGCAATCAACGGCGCGGCGTTCGCGACCGACTACCGCGGGCCTCGCCGGCCGTTGACTTACCATCCAGTCGCGGCGGGTGGCCTGCTTTATTATGCCGACAACACCCAAATACACGCGGCGCATTTGGCCGATGGCCGCCCGGCGATGGCCGCCGACGGCACGATCTTTCGCGAAGCTATGGCGTTCGACTCGGATGCCGTGGCGTCGCCGTTCGCCACCTCCGCGCCGCAGCAGTTTACCCTTTCTCTCAGCAAGAACATACTGTTCGCGCGGCTGGGAGATGCAACCACGGCCAGAGCGAACCAAGATCCATCCGCTAAAGAGGCGCGACTGGTCGGCCTCGATCTATCGCGCGACGGTCTGTTGGCGCTGGGCGTGCGGCCGAGTGAGCAGGGCTGGGCCTTCGACGGCGTACCGGTGAGTGATGGCCGCCGCCTTTTCGTCGCGATGCGGCAGAGCGATGTAAACCCGCGCGGCCGTGGCCTGTTTCGATGCGGCCACCAGCCGGCTGCTGTGGCGAACGACCGTCGGCTCGGCCGACACGCTGGCCAGTGGCCGCAGCGATGAAGTCACTCACAACCTGCTCACGCTGGTCGGCGACCGGATCTACTTCAACTCGAATCTGGGCCTGGTCGCCGCCTTGCGGACCAGTGACGGTGAGATTCGCTGGCTGCACCGCTACCCGCGGCGAAAGGAGCCAGTCGCCCGCGAAATCCCGGCGCACTTCCGCCGCGACCCGGCGCCCGCGGTGCCTTGCGACGGGCTGTTAATCGTCGCGCCCAGCGACACGCCCAGCGTGTTCGCTCTCGATGTGGACACAGGCCAGCTTTTGTGGTCGAGCGATGAATTGGCCGAGGCGGTCGAGCTGATTGGCATCGTTGAGGGGCGCCTTATCGCCAGCGGCCCGCGGCTATGGAGCGTCGACGCGTATTCGGGCCGCGTACAGGCCACCTGGCCGGACGAGCGCGATGCGAAGCTGCGCGGGCTGGGCCGCGGCCTCGTCGCCGGCCACGAGGTTTTTTGGCCCACGGCCAACGAGATCGTGGTCGTTGACGTCGCGACCTGTCGGCCCACACGCCCACCCGTCGACATCAAGCCGCTCGGCGGCTTCGGCTCGAATCTGATCATGGCCGGCGGTTACCTGATCGCAGCCGGAAATGACCGCATCATGGCGTACGGCGGCAGCGCCGTGCAAGACGCGCCGCGTCAAGCACCAACCGACAGTGGTCGCGCCCCGCCATAGCAGGCCGCGTAGATTACGGCGGACCTGATCTCCAGCCCCAGCCCCCAGCCGCCCATGCCCAATACCAACGACCAACTAGCCGCCCAGCGCCTCAGCGAAGCCTATCGCAGCATTGCCGATGAAGTAGCGAAGCGAATCGTCGGCCAGCGCGAAGTGGTCGAGCAGCTACTGATCGCGCTCTTCGCCCGCGGACATTGCCTGTTGGTCGGCGTGCCCGGCCTGGCCAAGACGCTCATGATTCGCACGCTGGCCGATGCGCTATCGCTGGAGTTCAATCGCGTGCAATTCACGCCCGACCTGATGCCGGCCGACATCACGGGCACCGAGGTCATTCAGGAGAACCGCGAAACCGGCGCTCGCGAATTTCGCTTTCTGCCCGGGCCGCTGTTCGCGAACATCGTGCTGGCGGACGAAATCAATCGCACGCCGCCAAAAACGCAAGCGGCGCTGCTCGAGGCAATGCAAGAGCAGCAGGTCACCGCCGGCGGCCAGCGACACAAGCTGCCCAGCCCGTTTTTCGTGCTGGCCACGCAGAACCCGATCGAGCAGGAAGGCACGTATCCACTGCCCGAGGCCCAGCTCGATCGCTTCCTCTTCATGGTGCTGGTCGATTACCCGGATGAAGAAGAGGAACTGGCGATCGTCAAGCGCACGACGAGCGACGTGACGACGCAACTTACCGCCGCCCTGTCGGCCGAAGATATTATGGAGCTGTCGCGGATCGTCCGCCGCGTGCCGGTGGCCGATCACCTGGCCCGCTACGCGATTCAATTCGCCCGGCGAACGCGCGTCGGCCATGGCGAGGTGCCGCAGATGGTCCGCGACTACGTAAGCTGGGGCGCCGGGCCCCGGGCCAGCCAATACCTGGTCCTGGCGGCCAAGGCCCGGGCCGTGCTGCACGGCCGCTTCTACGTCAGCGGCGACGACATCCGGGCGCTGGCGGCCCCCGTGCTCCGGCATCGCATCGTGACAAATTTCAACGCCGAGGCCGAAGGCATCAAGGCCGACGACATCGTGGCCCATCTGGCGGAGACGATCCCGCTCGGGAAGGAAGAAACGGTAGCGTGAGAAGCGGGAAGGAACTTGCAAAATGCGAATTGCGAATTGCAAAACTGGGTACCGATTACGAATGGCCGCCGATCTCTTCATATTTCAAATTGCAATTTGCAGTTTGCACGTTGCAATCCAAGCGACAATTGGATGGCATGTCTAACCCCCCGGCGAATAGCCCGCTGCTCGATCCCCACACCCTCGCCCGCTTGCAGGGTCTCGAGCTGCGGGCTGCGCGAATCGTCGAAGGCTACGTCGCCGGCCTGCATCGCAGCCCCTACCAGGGCTTTTCGAACGAGTTTGCCGAGCACCGCGAATACGTGCCCGGCGACGACCTGCGTTACGTCGACTGGAAAGTCTTCGGCAAGAGCGACCGCTATTATCTGAAGCAGTTCGAGGAAGAGACGAACCTCATCTGCTACTTGCTGCTCGATGTGAGCGAGAGCATGCAATATCAAGGGCCGACAGCTCCGATGTCGAAGCTCGAATACGCCCAGTGCGCAGCCGCGGCGCTGGCGTACCTTGTGCTGCACCAGTACGACTCGGTCGGCCTGGTAACGTTCGACAACGAAGTCCGACAGCTCATTCGCCCGTCAAGTAGCCCGGCGCAGCTCAAGCAAGTGCTGAGCGTCATGGAGCAAGTGACAGCCCGGCAAAAGACAAACACCGGGCCGATTTTTCATGAGCTGGCCGAGCGGCTGGCGCGGCGGGGAATCGTCGTCATCGTCAGCGACCTGTTTGACGACGTCGAGCCGCTGCTCGCCGGCCTGGCGCACTTTCGCCACCGTCGGCACGACGTGATCGTGCTGCACGTGCTGGACGGGGCCGAGCTGGATTTTCCCTTTCAGCAAGTAATGATGTTCAAGGGGCTCGAGTCGCTCGGCAACGTCGTCACCGAACCGCGCAGCCTGCGGGCGGCGTACCAGGCGCAGGTGCAGGCCTTCCTGCGGCAGGTCCGCACCGGCTGCCGATCGCAGCAGATCGATTACTTGCAGCTCCGCACCGACCAGCCGCTGGACGCCGTGCTGACGGCGTTTCTGTCGGCGCGGAAGCGGAGGGTGAAGTGATTGCGGATTGCGATTGCGGATTCATTTGTTCCCACGCTCTGCGTGGGAACGAGTTGAAACGAGAGATCAATTCAAGATAAGTAGCAATTGCTGATGTCACTTGCGTCCCCGATCCTCGCCTTCGGCTTCGGAAACCTGGTCATGCTGGGTTGGCTCGCGGCGGCGGCTGCGCCGTTGTTGATTCACCTGTGGAGCCGGCGGAAGTTTCGCGAGACTCCGTGGGCGGCCATGACGTTTCTGTTGGCCGCCATGAGGCGCAGCGCCCGGCGAATCCGCTTACAGCAGTGGCTGCTGTTGGCCGTGCGCACGCTCGTCCTCGTGCTAGTCGCGCTGGCCGTGGCCGAACCGTACGGCGCAGGTACGCTGGCTAGCGGCCCCGTCGGCGGGCCCGCGCACAAGGTGCTCGTCATCGATGCGTCCTACTCAATGGCCTATCAGGACCAGAACACCAGCCGGTTCGCCCGCGCGAAGAGTCTCGCCGCCGAGCTCGTCGAAGCCAGCGGGCCAGCCGATCGATTTACGGTGATCGCCCTAGCGCAGCCGAGCTTTCAGGTCGTCGGCGCCGAGGTCGTCGCTCACTCAATGGTCGCTGCGCAGATCGGCGCGCTCGCGCAACGGCAAACACCCGGCGATTTGCCGGGCGGCTGGCCCTAGTCGACGAAGCGTTCGATCATCCATCGGCAAGTGAAACACAAGCGGAGCGCAAGGAGGTGTATTTCTTTACTGATTTGCAGCAATCGACCTGGCGCCCCTGGGTGCGCCGATCGCTTGGCCGCGCTGGCCGCCCGGGCCGCCGTGGCGGTTGTCGATTTGGGAACTTCGGCCGCATCGAACCTGGCCGTCACGCGGCTGGACGTGAGCCAGCCGTTTGTGGCCACCAGCCGCGACGCAACGATCGAGGCGACCGTTCACCAGTTCGGCGGCGAGCCGCGCTCCAACTGCGCAGTCGAGCTGCTGGCCGACGATGTCCCCGTGGCCGAGCAGACGATTGAAATGATCGCGACCGGCGGCGACGCGGCCGTGCGGTTCACGCACCGCTTTCGCTCGGCGGGCCGGCACACTCTGGCGGTTCGCGCGGCGAGCGACCGCCTCGCGATCGACAACACGCGCTGGCTCGTCGTGCCAGTCCGCGACGATGTGCGCCTGTTGTGCGTAGAAGGAAAGCCCGGGGAAGCGAAGTTTTTGGCTCGCGCGCTCGATCCTGATCCGACCGATGCGTCGCCACTACGGCCGGTCATCGTTGCCGAAGGCGAATTGGCCGATGTCGAGCTCGCCCGCTGCGATTGCGTTTTTCTGTGCAATGTGGCACAACTCACGATCAATGATGCCGAGCGTCTTGGCAACTTCGTTGCCGGCGGCGGTGGATTGGTCGTGTTCTTGGGCGACCGCGTGGAGGCCGACACCTACAATCGATTGCCAGGGGCAGGGATCGAGGAGCCGGAAGCGGTGAGCAGTGGATTGGGAAGCAGCGATCGGGAAGCGAACAGCGGAAGTGGCGCGAAGGCATGGTTGCCGGTTCGAATTGGTCCAGTGGTCACCGAGCCGCAGTTCGGCGTCGATCCGCTCGGGTATCGGCACCCGATCGTGGCCCCGTTTCGCGGCCGCGAGGGGGCCGGGTTGCTGACGACGCCGGTGGCGCGGTACTTTCGACTGCAACCCATCGCGGCTCGCACGGGCCTGGAAATCGCGGCGGCGTTCGCAAATGGCGACCCGTTTATCATCACACGCCGCAACGGCGAAGGCCGAACCGTCGTCGTGGCGACCGACGGCTCGCTGGCCTCGGTCGACGACGAGGCGGGCGAACCGTGGACCGCTTGGCCGACCTGGCCGAGTTACTTGCCACTCGTGCGCGAGATGCTGGCATACGCCGTTGGCGGACAGCGCGCCGCGGGGCAGCAATTCGTCGGCACCGCTGGGGCGAAGTAGAATAGTGGAGCAGTGGAGTCGTGGAATCGAGATGAGCGCGCCACGCTCCACTACTACTCCACTGCTCTACTCCTCCTCGAAGTTCTCAGACGTCCGCATCACGCGGCCCGACGGACGGATCGACACGTTGCACATCGACGCCGCGGCCGGCGGCGGCTGGTCGTATGATGCAACCGACGTAAGCGGCATCTACTCGGTTCGCACTTCCGACAACAGTGAGCCTCTGCAGCTTGCGGTGAACGTCGATACGCAGGAGAGCGACTTGTCCCGCCTCGATCTTCGGCAACTGCCAGAGAAAGTGCATGTCATTGAATCGCCTCAGGCGTCTGCGGAAGCAGGGACAAATGCGATCGAAACACGCACCGGCTGGCAACAGCCGCTGCTGGCGGGAGGCGCTGGGGCTGCTGCTTGCCGAATCGCTGCTGGCGTGGCGACTCGGTCAGGGACTGTGAGCGAACATCGTCGCGCAGAAATGCCGGGCAAGATGCCCTGACAACACGTGCGTTATTTCAATGAGCGGACAAGTTCCAGCTTGGTTGGCCGATTGGTTGGGGCTGCCGGTGTCGGCCGGCGGCGACGCCACGTGGCAGTTCGACTCGGCCTGGACCTGGGCGGCGTGGGCGACTTTGCTGCTCGTCGTCTTCGCCGTCGCGTGGACGGTTGGGCTTTATGTGCGCGAGCCGTCGGCCGCCGGCCGTTGCTATCGCGGCCTGCTGGCGGCGCTGCGGCTGTTGGCCGTCGCGTCGCTGCTTGTGATGATTGCCCAACTGGCGCTCGTGATTCGCTTGAACGGGCCGCCGCCGATTGTGCTGGTGATCGATCGCTCGGCCAGCATGAACATCGCAGATCAACAAAACGATCCGGCCCTCGTCGCTCGGCTTCGCGAGGAGCTACGAGCAAACGGTTTCGATGCGGGCACGCGGCTGGATGTGGCCAAGTTGCTTCTTACGCAAAATAAGGCCAGATTCTTGGATCAACTTTCGCAGCGCTTTCGATTGAACGTGTATATCGCCGCCGACAACGTCGCACGGTTGCCGCGCGCAGCAGATGTCGGCGAGATCTCGCAATCGATCCGCGCCTAGACGCCCACGGCGGCGGCGACAGCCAGGCGACACGCTTGGGCGACGCCGTGCGGCGGGTGCTGGCCGATTTTCGCGGCCAGCCCCCGGCGGCAATCGTGCTCCTCTCCGACGGCGTGACGACGGCCGGCGTGCCGCTGGTCGCCGCCGCCCAGGACGCGCGGCGGGCGGCCGTGCCGATCATGGCCGTCGGGCTCGGAAGCGATGAGCGGCCGCGCGATATCGAAGTCGCCGACATGCTCGTGGACGACGCGGCATTCGTCGGCGACGCGCTCAGCTTTCAAGTGCAGCTCAAAGCCAGCGGCCTCGGCGCTCAAGCGGCAAACGTTGTGCTGCGGCGAAGGCCGAACGCGGCAGAGGCCAACGACGGCGTCGGCGAATCGGTCGCAACGCAGGCCATCATCTTGCCACCGAACGGGCAGTCGCTGACGCTGCAACTCGTCGACCGGCCGTCGGTCGCCGCAGACTACCAATACACCGTCGAAGTTGTGCCGCGCGACGACGAGCTCAATCGAGACAATAACCGCCAGGCGCGCTCGGTTTCCGTCCGCGACGCCAAAATTCGCGTGCTGCTTGCCGCAGGATATCCAAACTACGAGTTTCGTTTCTTGAAAACGCTGCTGGAGCGCGATTCGACGATCGAGCTGGCGACATACCTGCAGGATGCTGATCCCGGCTACGCGGAACAAGATCGAACGGCGCTGCCGTCGTTCCCCGCCGGACGCGATGAATTGTTCCCCTACGACGTGCTGATCCTGGGCGATCTTGATCCGGATCTCTTGCCCAGCAGTGTCTGGCCTGAAATGCGGGAGTTTGTCAGCCAGCGCGGCGGCGGCCTGGCGCTGTTGGCTGGCCCGCGGCATTTTCCCGAGCAGTACCGTGACAATGCCAATGTGGCTGCGCTGGTGCCGGTCGACCTTGGCGCTTTCGAATCGATTTCGGAAACTCCATCGCCCGTCGCGAATCGCACCGGCTTCCAAGTTCGCCCGACGCAACTGGGCCTCGCATGTCCGCCCCTGCAATTGGGCGACGCGGCCGACGACACGCCGCGAGCTTGGCAGCAACTGGCGCCGCTCTATTGGCACGCGCCGCCAGTCAGGCTAAAACCAGCAGCCCAAGTGCTGGCCGAGGTCAGCGCAGAATCCGCAATCGGAAATCCGCGATCCGAAATTCCAGCAATCTGCTTTCAATACGTCGGCGCCGGCCGCGTGCTGCTCCACGCGATCGATTCAACCTGGCGCTGGCGGCGCGGCGCGGGCGAGACGTATTTTGCCCGCTATTGGGTGCAGATGATCCGTTATCTAGCTCGGAGCAAACTGTCGAGCGGCCGCGGCGGGCAATTGACGACCGATCGCCGCCGTTACGAGCGCGGCGAAGCCGTGCAGGTCCGAGCACGGATATTGGATCCCCAATTCGCGTCCAGCAGCGAAACGGCGATCGTCGCCGTCGATTCGCCAGGGCGGGCCCGGCAACAGGTCGAGTTGCGGCGCAACCCGGCCGCGGCCGGTGTGTTCTCGGGATCGCTCGCCGAATTGCCGCCGGGCGACTATCAGTTGCTGCTGACCGCTCCTCAAGTGACCAGTACACCGCCGGAGGCGCGGTTTTCGGTGCACGCACCGCCCGGCGAACTCGCCCGGCCGGAAATGGACCGGACTGCGCTCACCGAGGCGGCCGAAACGACGCATGGCGCGTTTTGTACGGCGGCCGACTTCGATCAACTACTCGCCAAGCTGCCTGCTGGGCAGCGCGTGCCGGTCGAAAATCGCCCGCCCATCGAGCTCTGGAATCGCTGGTGGCTGCTGGCGGCGTTTTTCGCGTGCGTGATCAGCGAATGGATCTTGCGCAAACGGGCCGGCATGCTGTGATGCCCGCCAACCGATCTGCAGGTGCGAACTGAACCAAGACGACACGAGGGACACACGGGAATTCACAAAAGTGCATGGCAGGAACCAATGTTTGATCCGCCTCTGCGCTCTTCGTGGCCTCCTGTAATATATGATTAGTTGCACCCCACAGCCCGGCGAACAGTGACTGTCTCCGCCGGCGGATCGACTCGAATTCGAGTTCGTCAAACTACGAAATGCATCCCCTGACAGCCAAACTTACGACGCTAGAACGACGCCTTGTTGGGCAACGGCGTCTCGTTGCCGTGTGCTGGGTGGCGGCGACTCTGGGGGGTGTTGGCTGCGCGCTGGGGCTGGCCGATTACGGGCTGCGCTACTCGGATCGCGGCTTGCGCAGTGTTGGCCAGCGGAGTGCTTGCGGCAGCGACATTTGCCGCGGTGTACCGCTGGTGGTGGCGGTCGCGGCAGCCGCAAGACGCGGTGCTCGGCGTAGCGCGACAGGTTGAGAACCGCTTTCCCCAGCTTCACGACGTGTTGGCCAGTGCGGTCGAGTTCCTCCAGCAATCGGAAGAGGATACGACCGCCGGCTCGGCCCAACTGCGGCGACTGGTCGTTGTCGAAGCGGAAACCGCAATCGCGGACCTGCCGATTGAAGCGGTGATCGACCGCCGGCCACTGCACCGCGCGGCGCTCTGGGCAGCCGCCGCCGTTGGCATGCTTATTGTTTGCCTGGCCCTGGATGCACGTGGGGTCGGCACGGCGGCCGCGCGCTTGGCAAACCCGTTCGGTGCGACTGCGTGGCCTCGCGAACATCACCTGGCGTTTCGCGATCCGCCGCAGCGATTGGCCGCCGGCCAGCCGTTTGAGGCGGTGCTCGTCGACGAATCGGCGACGCTGCCCGATGAGGTGCAAGTCACCTATCGAATTGCCGATCACGGTCGACGGCAATTCATTCGTGAGCCAATGACGCGTGTGGGTGACACGTTTGTCGCGCGGCGCGAGAACGTGCAGCAGTCGTTCTCGCTGCGTGCCGAAGGGGGCGACGATCACACGATGCCCTGGATCGACGTCGAGGTTGTCGAACCGCCACGACTCGATTCCCTTGCCATCACCGTCCATCCGCCAAGCTACACTGGGCTGCCGCCGGCGAACGTGGCTCGGTTTTTTGAGGTGCTCGCCGGCAGCAGGCTGGAGGTGGCCGGCGCGGCCGGCGATTCGCTCTCGGCGGCCAGCATTCGGCTGAGCGACGGCGGCCAAATCGCGGCTGAGATCCGCCCCGATTCGCGGGGCAACGAGCGTCATGGCTTTTATGTCGATCCCCAGAAATGGACGGCCGCTACCAGCGGACAATATGCGATTGAACTCGCAAACTCTTTCGGCGTGACAGCAGCGGCCACAACCGGCCGCCTGCGCGTCATTCCCGACGCGCCACCCGACATCGATTGGCGATTGCCGAAAGGGGACCTCCATGTGATCGCTTCGGCCGTTGTGCCGATCGAGCTGGTGGTCAAAGACAATCTGGCCATTCGCGACGTTGTCTTGACGTTTGAAAGCGACAGTCGCAGCGATGAAATCGCCTTGTTCAATGGCTCGCGGGCCAGCGCAGCGCACGGCGGCGACGCTCAAATTGTCCGGTACGAGTGGTCCATCGCGTCGTTCGACTTGGCGCCGCGGCGCGAATCACGCTGCGGGCCGACGCACACGACTTTCGCCCCGGCACGGGACAAACTCCGACGCCGCGACACGTGAACGTCATCACCATCGAGCAGCTCGACGCACGGCTGGCCGACGAGCAGGCCCAAATCGTCGCGCGGCTCGAAAAGGCACTCGTGGTCGAGCGACGAACGCAAGCGGAAATCCAGCGTCTGGCCATTGCCGCTCGCGACATTGCTTCGCTTTCGACTACCGGCCGCAATGCGCTCGCGGCTGCCGAGTTGGGCCAACGCCGCGTCCGTTGGCAGCTTGCCGACGCCGAGGAAGGCGTGCCGGGGGCAGCCGCTGCGCTCTTGGCCGAGCTCAAGATGAATCGCGTCGGCAGCCCCGACGTCCAGCGCGCGATGCAGCAATTGAACGTGTCCCTCGCCGACCTCGACGCGGGGCCGCTGAGCGAGGTCGACACTTTATTAACCAAAGCGCGAAAACGGCCGAGACCGCTTCGGGTGCCGGCGCAGCAAGTGACGTGAACGTACCGAATCGGCCGCCCTCGCCGGCGAATCGTGAACCGGGCGATTCAGCAAACTCTGCATCGCTCGGGAGCGATTCCCCTGCCGGCATTGACTTGCCGCATACATTGTCCGCTGCCAGCTCAGCCCAGGACAAAGTGATTTCGGCCGTCGAAACACTGCTCGAACAATTGAGCGGAAAGGCCGACTACGGCCGCGTCGTGCGCGAGTTGTCGCAATTGTGGGCAGACCAGGTCACGCACACAACGCAAACGCGGAGAGACATCGGGCTGGATACTTTGCCGCTCACGCCCGACGAATTGACGCGCGAGCAGCGTAGCAGGCTGCACCAGGCGGCCAGCGGCGAAGACACGCTCGCGCGGCGGTTCGACAAAATCGCCCAATCGATCGATTGGCTGGGTGCCAGGTTGGACCTGATTGACGTGCCGGCATCGAACCGGCTCAAAGGCGCGGCCGCACTCGCGCGGCAATTGGCTATTGGCGCCCACCTGCAGGAGGCAGCAAACGACCTGGCCGCGAACCGCGTCGGCCGCGGGCTGGAGCTGGAAGCGCAAATCGATGCCGACATTGCGCAGGTGCTCGACAAACTCCGCGACCGGCCCCCGGATCGCCAACTAGAGCTCGCTTCCGTGAAGCAGGCGGAAAGCGAACTGACAGCGCTTCGTCAACAAGTCGCCGATCTCCGCGGTCAAGCGGCGCGGGCCGCAGCCGAGCGCGGGGCCAGCGGCGAACAGCAGCGGCTCGGGCGGCGACAGGAGCGACTGCGGCAGGAGTCCGAACGACTTGCCAGGCGACTCGATCAAATGGGCGCCCGCGGCGCCAGCCAAAGTACACAAAAGGCGGCAGATCGGCTCGGAAATGGGTCGGCGGGCGGCAAGCTCAACGCGCCGCCCCGGCCAGGCGCTCCCGAAGATTTACAACAGGCCGAGCAAAACCTCGACGACGCGGCCCGCCAATTGGCGGACCGCCGCCTGCGCGAGGAGTTCGACCTCGCACTCGAATTTATCAACCACTTTCGTGGCGAATTGGAGCAGATGATCAAGCGCCAACAGACTGTGATTGCTCAGACCGCCGATGTGGAGGCCGAGCGCGCCACGGCGGGAGGTCTTTCACCCACCGACACGGCGCAATTTGAAAGACTTGCTGCCGAAGAGCGCGAGCTCGCGCAACTGGCCCTTGAGCATCGCGAGGTGCTCAACGATTTAGGCGCCGTGCGCGTCAGTCTTGCCGAAGCGGAGCGGCGGCTGCGGACGGCGGGCGACCTGCTTGCCCGACACGATCCGGGCGCGACGGCGCGCCAGGCCGAGCGATCGGCCCTTACGCGGCTTCAAAGCATGATGGAGGCCTTCGCCCAGACCGCGGCCGAGGCCCAGCCGAAGCGAGCGCCCAAAACTCCGGCCCGCCGCCGCCCGACCAGCCGCAGCGACGGCCCGCGTTGGAGCTGCTGGAAATCAAGATGCTGCGGATGCTGCAAGTGGAAGTGAACCAGCGGACCGACGCACACGAAAAACGGGTCGCGGCTGCCGGGGCCCAGGCGACCGACGCCGAGCGTGCGGAATTCAACCGCGAATCTGACGAACTGGCGGCCGAGCAGCGCCGCCTGGCCGAGCTGGTCCAGGAAATCTTGACTCGCAATAATAAACAGGACGAACAATGAAGGGCGGCCGAAATCTGTGAGACGTACTTCGCGATCGAAAAACGTGGCCCTGCTCGCTGCCCTAGTTGCCGGCGGCCTGTTATACCTCAGGTGCACGAGCGCATTCGGCGGGGCCGCACTGCCCGACGACGCAAATCAGCCAGCCGCCGGCAGCGAATCGCTAGGCGGGCAGTTGCTTGACGGCCTCGGCGCGGGCGACCGAAAGAACGGTCGTGCGTCCGATGGCGACGCAACGAACGTGCTGTCACCTGCCGAGGCCGAACAAGAAAACGATGCCCCGCCGGCACACGCGGCGTCGAAGTTCGACGACTTGGGCGACGATCTCGGCACCCCTTCCGGGCCCCTGCCGCTGGTTCGCGCTCGGCAGAGCATGTCGCAGGCCGGCGCCCTGCTCGCCAAGCCAGGCAGCGTGGCCGAGGCCCGCGTCGAGCAGCAACGCGCCCTCGCCCAGCTCGACGAGCTGATAAAGCTCCTCAGCCAGCAGTGCCAGGGCGGCAGTTCTGCTCCCAACAAATCGCGCTCGCAGGCCAGCAATCATCCCTCGCAGCCCAAGGCCGATGCGAGTGCCGGCCCGCAGCCCGGCAGCTCGACGATTGGCCCTCGCGACTCGTCCGCCGATTTAAAACGCCCCCAAGTGACGCCGGCCGAACTCGGCGAACATGAATCGCTCGTCAAACGGCTGTGGGGCCAGTTGCCCGAGCGCAGCCGAGCCCAAATGCAACAATCGTTTTCCGGCGAGTTCCTGCCCAAGTACGAATTGGATCTCGAACAGTACTATCGCCGGCTGACGGAAGAGCAGGGGGGCGACGGGAAATAATGCGTCAGGCGTCGGACAGCGTTTTACAAAGACGAACCACCATTACTACCGACTCTGACTTTCGACCAGCAGCGCCGGTCCTTCTCATTCCAATGCTCCCATGTTCAACTTTAATTCTGGTCCGCTACGAGAGCCGGCTCCGGCCGTTGGCAAAGAAATCGAAACGTCACGAGATGGAATCGAAACGGAGATCAGCAACGACCGCCAGAACGACGACCGAGTTCGCTTTGTCACTCGACCATTCCTCACAGAGTAAATACCCCCCAATTGGTGTACAACCAAACTCGGATTCCCCGGAAACTAAGCCTGGTTTCCAGGATGTCGGCGCAAATCCGGCGCACTGCCCGCCGACCTAGCCCTTGTGGTTAAGCGATGGCCTTTTCTGACGCGGCACGCCAAGGCGACCATTCTAGGAATTACCCGGTCCGGCGGTCAACAGAATCGAAACGTATGATCTTGTCATGCTGACGAGGCGTGAGGCAGTGGCACTTAATGCGCTGCCGGAAGCGCGGCAAATCAGGTGGTTGATCTGTCCACTTTCGGGGCCGGCGGCCGCTCGGTTCAGGCTAGCCGTTTCAAGGCAATTTACGAGCGCGCGGAGCCCGCTAACAAATTAGAAAGTTTGACTTCGGATCCTCAGCCGTATATCGTTTATCGACGATAGACGATAAATGGAGAGCCCGATGCCGACTCGCAAATTGAAGCAAAAATGCTGTGATGCGGTTTCTGTTACGCTGCCAAGCGACAGCGGGGCTGAGGAGTTGGCGCACCTGGCATGGGGGCTTGCGCACCCGGCTCGTGTGCGAATCATGCGCCTCCTACTGAGCCAAAACGCTTGCGTTTGCGGTGAAATCGTCGACCGGCTGCCGCTAGCCCAGTCCACCGTTTCCCAACACCTGAAGATCCTTAAAGAGTCTGGGTTGGTGCAAGGAGAAGTGGATGGTCCAAAGGTCTGTTATTGCGTCAATCCACTCAAGCTCAAGGAATTGAAGAAGTTAATCGCCAACCTGTAATGGCCGGTCTGGTGACTGAAAAGGAAGCGAATGATGAACGAAAAAGAGTTGATTGCGACGGTTCAGGATCGATACGGCGCAGTTGCAAGAAGCGGACTGTCGAACGACTCCGCCGCCGTTCGCTCCGTTGCCCGGGCCTTCGGTTACAGTGAGGAGGATCTGGCGTCACTTCCGGCGCAGGCCAACATGGGGCTCTCGTGCGGCAATCCCATCGCCGTCGCCGGCCTACGCGCTGGCGACGTTGTCGTCGACCTGGGGTGCGGCGGCGGCCTAGATGTCCTATTGGCCGCCAAGCGAGTCGGCTCTGCTGGCAAGGCGATCGGCATCGATATGACGCTCGCGATGATCGAACGGGCGTGGGCCGGGGCCGCTCAAGTGGGGGTCGATAATGTCGAGTTTCATCTCGCAGAGATCGACCAACTCCCTCTACCCGATGCGTCGGTCGATTGCGTGATCAGTAACTGCGTGATCAATCTAGTTCCCGATAAGGCGAGGGTCTTTCGCGAGATCTTTCGCATCCTAAAACCGGGCGGACGCGTGGCTATTAGCGACATTGCCCTCAAACAGCCGTTGCCCCCGCCGGTGGCCAGCAACCTGGAGGCTTACTTGGGTTGCGTCGCCGGAGCGATTCCAATGTCCAATTACGAGCGGATGCTTCGTGCTGCTGGGTTCGAAGCCGTGGTTGTCTTAGATACGTCGGCAGACCTTAACGCCTACGCCCAGGCAAGCTCGTGCGGATGCGGCTCATCCACGTGCTGCACGGCCCCCGAGTCGCAGGGACTTCATGATGGACTGAGCGAAATACTGCAATCCTTTGACGCGAACGCCTACGCGGTGAGCGTCCGAGTCCATGCGGTCAAGTCTTTGCAAACCGACAATAAACAAAGCCCAGGAGGACACGCCATGAAAACCATTCAAGTCTTTGACAAACCGATGTGCTGTTCTACCGGTATATGCGGACCGCAAGTCGATCCCGTATTGCCGCGCTTCGCGGCTGATCTCGACTGGCTAAGGTCAAAGGGACATCGGGTGGAACGCTTTAACCTTGCTCAAGAGCCCGCCGCGTTCGTCAAGAGTGCGGCGGTTCAAAGCCTGTTGACGAGCGCAGGTGTCGATTGCCTTCCCGTAATCGTGGTGGATGGCAAGATTGTAAGTAAGGGGCACTACCCGTCACGGGAATTGCTTTCGGCGTGGACGGAAGGCGGCTTAGCTCAGTCGCTACCAGTCGTACAAGCGAATGGCGGCTGCTGCGGTGGATCGAGTTGCTGATGATTGTACTTACGCTCGCAAGGCGAAGCATGGAGCGCCATCATGGAATTTCTTCATCAACTGACGCGGAACTTCTTCTTTACCGGTAAAGGGGGTGTCGGAAAGACATCATTCGCCTGTGCGGCGGCCGTACGTTTGGCCGATTCAGGCAAACGAGTCTTGCTGATATCTACCGATCCCGCATCAAATCTTGACGAGGTGCTCGGAACGCAACTGCGTAACGAGCCAACGCCGGTTCAGGGTGTCCCGCGTCTCTTTGCGATGAATCTTGATCCGGAAGCTGCAGCGGCTGCGTACCGCGAACGGATGGTCGGTCCGTACCGAGGACTACTTCCGGCGGCGGCCGTCGCCAGCATGGAGGAGCAGTTTTCGGGCTCCTGCACGCTGGAGATCGCGACGTTCGACCAATTCTCTCGACTTCTTGGCGACCCAAGTGCAACGGCTGAATTCGATCACGTTGTCTTCGACACTGCGCCCACGGGGCACACACTCCGTCTTTTGACTCTACCGTCCGCGTGGTCCGGTTTCATGGAGACCAACAGGACCGGCACTTCATGCCTGGGACCGCTGGCGGGGCTAGAGGCACAACAAAAGCTATATGAGGAAACCGTCCGAGCGCTCGGAGATTCGCACTTGACCACGTTGGTATTAGTGGCCCGTCCTGAGTCGACTGCGCTCGCGGAAGCAGCGCGAACGAGCGGCGAACTAGCAGTCTTGGGGGTGCGAAACCAACACTTTGCCGTAAATGGGCTCTTTCGTGCGAGCGACGAAAGCGATCCATTCGCGGTCGCCATGCAACGGTGCGCCGACGAAGCGCTGGCGAACATTCCCAATGAACTGCGGATTGCCTCGTACAGTTGTCCTCTTGGCGACCAGTGGCGTACTTGGCATCAATTCTCTGCGTGAGCTGGGAACGGACGAGGATCAAACTATTAGTGAAGGTCACTTCGAGCACTCTGAGTTCGATATGCCCTCTGGTTTAGGCGACCTCATCGACGAGTTGGCAGCGCCGGGCCGCGGGGTCATTCTCGCAATGGGTAAAGGCGGAGTCGGGAAGACGACCGTCGCTGCGGCGATAGCGGTCGCATTAGCCGAGCGAGGTTATCACGTTCATTTATCGACGACTGATCCGGCGGCCCATCTGACTGCGACAATGGCGGGTGGCTCGTTGCCAAACATTTCAGTCGAGCGCATTGACCCTGCCGATGAGACGGCCCGCTATAGAGCGGAAGTGACGCAGACGGCGGGTGCGGGACTCGACGAGCAGGGCCGAGCGCTATTAGCGGAGGATTTGCGCTCTCCATGCACTGAGGAGATCGCCGTGTTCCGAGCCTTCGCTCAAACGGTCTCGCAGGGAAATGATGGCTTCGTAGTACTGGATACGGCACCGACTGGTCACACGATTCTGCTTCTTGATGCGGCCCAAGCCTATCACCGCGAAATCATCAGGCAAGCGAGTCAAATGCCGGAGTCCGTCAAGCATTTACTGTCCCATCTGCGCGACCCTGAATTCACGCGAGTCTTGATTGTTACGCTACCCGAAGCGACGCCCGTTCATGAAGCGGCCGCATTACAGCAGGACCTTCGCCGTGCGCAGATTGAACCGTATGCGTGGGTCATCAACCAGAGCTTGATGCCGCTGGCAGTTCGAGACCCAGTTCTGCGACGGCGGCAGGCTGATGAGCGCCGCTACATCAGTGAAGTGCTGACGCAACATGCGAAGCGAACCGCGTTAATTCCTTGGCATATCGAACCTCCGGTGGGCTACTCGGGCCTGAGAGCACTTACAGAGGAAACCAGTTTCGTAAACGCACAACGTTAAATATTCCGAGAAAGGATGCAGGCTTTGAATGTTCTATTTCTATGCACCGGAAATTCGTGCCGCAGCCAGATGGCCGAGGGTTGGGCGCGTCACTTGAAGGGTGACCGCTTCGACGCCTATTCAGCAGGCGTGAAGCCTTCCGGATTGAATCAAGACGCTGTGCGAGTCATGGCGGAGGCCGGCGTCGACATCTCTGAACAGCCTTCAAAACATGTCGACGACCTATCGAGCAACCAGTTCGACTACGTGGTCACCGTTTGTGATGATGTACGGGAATCGTGCCCGGTTTTTCCCGGTCGCGCAAAGGTGGTCCACCGTTCGTTCGACGACCCGCCTCGTCTTGCGCAGAACGCGCGAACAGAAGCGGAGCGGCTAGCACCCTACCGCCGTGTACGTGATGAGATACGTAAGTTCATTGCGACTTTGCCCGAAGGCCTCACTGACGCAGCGACCGACAACACGGTGAACAAGGAGGAAACGTAATGTCCAAGACCACTGAGGTACGGCGTCTGTGTTTGAGCGATACCTGACTCTGTCGGTCTCCGCAACAACGAGCCGAACGCCGGCAAGGTGTCCTCGTGGGGGCCAGCTAGTTGATAACATATGCGCATTGAGTCTCAGTGAAGCTGTGGCGGAGCATTTACCATCTCGCCATAGTGCAACGCCTCGCTTTCAGCTGAATTCTCGCGCCGATATAATCGGCTTTCCTTCCACCCTTATAATGAACGGCAGCAGCGAACTAAACGCCGGCAATGCCAAAAGCATTCTAACAAAGGTGACCTGGCATGATCCAACTTAAACGTGCCTACGAAGAGCCTTCCTCCGAGGACGGTTTCCGAGTTCTTGTCGAGCCATTTTGGCCCCGTGATCTGGCGGAGAAAGACGCTAAGTTCGACCAATGGCTCAAGGAGGTACACGCTCTTGCAGTCGCCCGAGGCGATGCCGCAATCAGCCCTGGAGCACCTGGTCAACGGCGTTTCGACGCGTCGTTACGAGCGGGTGGTTCACGCGGCCCAGGCCGGCTTTGGCATGAAGAAGTCGAGTGTCAGCCGCGGTTTCGTGCGGGCCTCGGCCCAGGAAGTGGCGCGGCTGGCCGAGCGGCGTTTCGAGGGTGAGCGGTTCGCCGTGATCTTCATCGACGCCCAGCCGTATGCGGGCGAAATGATGGTCGTGGCCCTGGGAATTACGACCACGGGAGAGAAACGTCTCTTGGGCCTGCGGCAAGGAGCGACGGAGAATGCGACCGTCGTCACTTCCCTGTTGGAAGAGTTGCGCGAGCGTGGCGTGCCCACCGATGTGCCGACGCTGTTCGTGCTGTCGGCGCAAAGCGCTGCGGGCGGCGGTCGTCCGCGTGTGGGGCAAGTTCGCCGTGATTCAACGCTGCCAGGTGCATAAGCGGCGAAACGTCGAAGCAATAAGAGAACGATCGCCCCGAGCGATGAGTTGCACCAGCGTTTCGGTCAGCACCCCAATATCGCAAAGTGGGCGGAGTTTGAGCAATGTTATCTAGCGGAGCTCCGAGCAAAGCACAAGTCGATTGATTTCCTGCGTCGGAAAAGCAAGGAAGGAGTGCTCACGCTTATCCACGCGGCACATGACGAAGACCATAGCAGCGCGGGCGTCTTGAAACGCTTCCTCGAAGAAACGGCAAAACATTCCGAATCGCAATGAAAACGGGATTTGATTCTTCTTTCCTCCGATACTGCCGGCTCTGTGAGGATCGGAATCATTCGAGCTAAGTTGCCAAGCCTGTAAGGTTGTAAGCCTTGAGAACTGCACTTAAGTATTTGGTCCCTCGGCGGAAACGGCCAGGACAGCGTCAGCATATTGATATGCCATTCGTGCGGCCTGCATTGCCGTATCCCTGCCTGTAGTGGTCGTCCGGATGGCCGATTCATGGGGCTTGGCCAAATACCATTGCAGCCGGATTTCTGATCTGTACTTAGATGGCCTCGGAGTGCGGCGCTGGTCTTCAATAATTGATCAGAAATCAAATCTATTTGCACCCTATTCACTTGCATACCCTGCCGACCTCCCTACGCGTCTTCGTCACATCTGCTGGTCACATCGCAGGTCGAGAACGTCTCGACCTGTGTGATTGTCTTTGCGAGATTGACTAGAATTGTCTCGGGCAGGTGAGCAACCGAAGGTCATAGGGCGCGCCGGACGAAATCGTCAGATCAACTTGGATGTCGACTGCTGCTTCGAACGCCAACATTGTGAAGGCTTTAATCGATTGTGTGCGGGTATGAAACGCCTCGCAATCGCAAACGGAGACCGCGAGTGACTTTCTGGGCCAAGCTGTTTACAGGTAATTTGCACGACGCTCGGCACCAGAGCGAGCGAACGGCACCCGCCGCTTACTGGAGCATTGCGCCAGAGCAGCTCCTGACGGAATTGCGGACGTCGTCGAAGGGCCTCAGCCAGGATGATGCGGAGCGGCGGCTGAAACAATATGGCCCCAACGCCCTCAAAGTCGGAGGCCAAACCACAACCTTGGGGTTGCTTCTGAGCCAGTTCAAGAGTCCGCTGGTTCTGATTTTGATCTTTGCGGCCGTTATTTCCGTCATCGCAGGGGAATGGCCAGATGCCGCGATCGTGCTGGCCGTAGTGCTCGGCAGCACAACACTCGGCTTCGTGCAGGAGCATCGGGCCAGCAACGCAATCGAGAAGTTACGATCCACGCTTACGATCAAGTCCAACGTGGTGCGCGATGGTCAAACCTGCGCCGTGCTCTCCGCGCAAGTCGTGCCGGGTGATATCGTACTGCTCTCGGCGGGCAGCTTGATTCCAGCCGATGGTGTCGTTTTGGAAGCAAACGACCTGTTTGTTAACCAGGCCGTGCTTACCGGCGAAGTCTTCCCGGTGGAAAAGAAGCCGGAGAAAGCAGCGGTCAATGCCAGCCTGACGGAGCGTGTCAACTGTGTGTACATGGGCACCAGCGTGCGCAGTGGGACCGCACGCGTTCTGATCGTGCAAACGGCCAAGGCAACGGTGTTTGGTCAGATTGCGGAGCGACTCAAGTTGCGCCCGCCGGAGACAGAATTTGAACGTGGAGTCCAGCGCTTCGGCTATTTGCTTACGCGAGTCATGCTCGTGATGGTGGTTGTCGTTTTGGCCATCAACATCATTCGCGCAAAGCCAGCCTTAGAGTCGCTGCTCTTCGCGCTCGCACTGGCCGTAGGCCTGACGCCTGAACTCTTGCCGGCCATCATCAGCATTACGCTTTCGCACGGAGCGCAGCGAATGGCGAAACGCGGCGTCATCGTGCGCAGGTTGAACGCCATCGAGAACTTCGGCAGCATGGATGTGCTTTGCACGGACAAGACCGGCACGCTGACGGAGGGCGTCGTGGTGCTTGACAGTACGCTCGATGCCCAGGGACAGCCTTCAACCGCCGTGCTCCGTTACGCCTATCTTAACGCCCACTTTCAGACCGGTTTAAACAATCCCTTAGACGAGGCCATCAATGCCTTCGGACAGAAAGCCGGCCTGGATATCAGCGCCGAGCAAAAAGCCGATGAGATCCCCTACGACTTTATCCGCAAACGGCTGAGTGTGATCGTCGCCGACAAGCACGGGGCGCACACCTTGATCACCAAAGGGGCGCTGGAAAATGTTCTGCAAACATGCAGCACCCTTCAGATCGGTGCTACAGCCAGCCCGCTCGATGACGCCAGACGGGCGGATATCATCGAGCGATATCGCCGGTTGAGTGGCAAAGGCTTCCGTGTCCTGGGCTTGGCCATTAAGCCAACCGATGCGCGTACGGAATCTTATTCGCGCGAAGATGAGAGCGCACTTCAGTTTAACGGCCTTCTATTGTTCTTCGATCCCCCCAAGGTCGATGTGGCGCAAACCATTGTCGATCTCGCTGAACGAGGCGTACAGCTCAAAATCATCACCGGCGATAACCAGCTGGTGGCGCGGCACGTCGCGGAGGCTGTAAACCTGCCGATCGGCAGCTTGCTGACCGGAACCGACTTGCATGGCCTGGGGGACGAGGCTCTCTGGCACGCCGCCGAACGCACAACGATCTTCGCCGAAGTGGACCCACACCAGAAGGAGCGTATTATCCTGGCCTTGCAGAAGACCGGGCACGTCGTCGGTTATATGGGTGACGGAATCAACGACGCGCCCGCCCTCCACGCCGCCGATGTTGGAATCTCGGTGAACACCGCAGTGGACGTCGCGAAGGACGCTGCTGATCTGTTACTCCTCGAACAGGACTTGGACATCTTGCGAGACGGCATCGACGAAGGCCGCAGGACATTTGCCAACACGCTGAAATACATCCTGACTACCATCAGTGCGAATTTTGGCAACATGTTTAGCATGGCCGCAGCTTCTCTGTTCTTGCCATTTCTGCCGCTGCTCGCTTCACAGATTCTGCTCAATAACTTTCTGTCTGATATTCCGGCCACCGCGATCGCGGGCGACAATGTGGATCCGGAATGGGTCGCCAAGCCACGGCGCTGGGATACGAAGTTCATTAGCCGCTATATGGTGCTCTTCGGTCTGGTCAGCTCTATCTTCGACTTTCTAACCTTTGGGACGCTGCTATTTCTGTTCCATGCCACAGAAGAGGAATTCCGCACGGGTTGGTTCATCGAGTCGCTTCTGACCGAGTTGGTGATCGCCCTCGTCGTGCGTACGCGCCGTGTGTTCTACCGCAGCCGTCCGGGGAAGCTGTTGCTCGCAAGTACTATCGTGGTGATTGGCATTACCCTGGTCTTGCCCTATCTCCCACTTAATTCGCTGTTGGGCTTCGTGCCTCTGCCGGCGCCACTGATGCTACTGATGATTGGACTGACGGCGCTTTATGTCGTCGTCGCCGAACTGGCGAAGAAGTATTTTTACGCCCGCGTGGAGAACGAACGATTTCTTGGTATTGGCAAGACGTAAGACAAAAGGCTGGGTTGACGATCAGAGTCACGCATTGATGAGGTTTAATGCTCTCAGTTCCGACGTCAATTCGAGCCATATCCGGGTAGGCCTTATTTCCTTGAGTCGCGGAAAAGTGGCGACTCGGCAAGTGTGAACACTACAATCTCTTCGCCGGTGCACGTGCTAATGTCGTGGTGCAAGCTCACCACCTTAACACCTGTGACGTCATGGACCATGGCCTCCAGAAGTGGCCGCGCTGTCTCAACGAGGTAAATCCTTACTTGCTTGAGAAGATCCCGACCCTTTGCGGCTGCAAGTGTCGCGACGAGCTGCTGTTCTGCCACGGTCAACATACCTGTGAGTCGAACCACGAGAAGATCACCGATCAAATGAGCATGAATCGCCTTGGGGCCTCGACCCATGTAGTCCTGTTCAAAGCGCGAGATTCCTTCGCATAAAGCGGCTTCGATCTCTCCGTGTGTTTTCATAGTCGCCTCGCACGTGCCCCGATTATTTCACGGCTGGCAGTGCCACCCTATTACGACAATGACCAGCATCAAATTCCTGTACCAGGAGTTATGAAGGTTGGGGTTAGGGAAACTCCGCTGCACGGCTGGAGCGGAGAAGGAGCGTTCGGCGTAGTGGAATGCGACTTCGGAGCGGCCTCGTCAGAGGAATTCGTGGGTGAATTCTCTTTCAGGTAATGCGGCGAGATTATGATACAAGGCGATTTCATAGGCTTCTTGGGTCCGAAAGCCGTACGATTTTCTGGTGATCAGTTTGAGTTTGTTGTTAAATCCCTCGACGATTCCGGCAGATATGCGTCCTTCGGCCCGAAACCAATTCAGAATCAGTTCCCGTCGTTCCCGCAGTGTGCGAGCCACCTTCTTCATGGGTTCGATCTTGCTTCGCATGCGCGCGTGCACCATTGGTCCAAGAAACGGCCCGCCCAGCCGGGGCTCCAATATTCCCAGAATCGCTGAAAGTCTTCCTTCATCAAATGACTGCGAACGCTCTTCAGGTTGTATTGCAGGAGTTCGTTAAGTTTGATCGTTTGCTTCTCGGTGAGGTTTTCGGGGCTTTCAAGAGCAGCCAACGGGCGCCTTGCAAGTGAGGTTCGTAACCATCTCGTTTCAACTCTTTGACTTGAGGATGTCCCTCTCTTAGTTGAAATAGGTGGATGACTCCTAGCGGTGATTGTCAGGCGAGTTTGGGTTGTTTGTCAATGATGGTTGGAGCGTGAAGTCGATCGAGGGCTGCCAGGAGCTGCGGCAGGTATTTGTAGCCCTTGATGCGGTTGAAGCGTCGTTCGGCATCCAATAGTCCGGCCGCACACCACCGCTCGCGCATGTCGCCGTCACGCCAACGCTTCACGCGGCGTGTCACACTTTCGGCCACGCTGAACGCACTCTCGATGGGGTTGGTCGTCGAGAGTGTCTGGCGGAGCAGTTCCGGAACACTCAATCGGACCACGGTGAGCGTTTCATCGAGACCTTCTTCAAGACTGGCGGCCGCGGCCGGGCTGATCTTCCGCAGCCACTTCACCGTGGCCACCAGCAGCGTACGAGCCTGCGTGGCGTTCGTTTCATGGTAGGCTGCATTCAGCCGCTGGCGCAGTTCTTCATGATGCTGGTCGGGCAAGTGGGCTTCGACGTTTCGCCGCTTATGCACCTGGCAGCGTTGAATCACGGCGAACTTGCCCCACACGCGGACGACCGCCGCCCGCAGCGCTTTGGCGCCGTCCAGCACGAACAGCGTCGGCACATCGGTGGGCACGCCACGCTCGCGCAACTCTTCCAACAGGGAAGTGACGACGGTCGCATTCTCCGTCGCTCCTTGCCGCAGGCCCAAGAGACGTTTCTCTCCCGTGGTCGTAATTCCCAGGGCCACGACCATCATTTCGCCCGCATACGGCTGGGCGTCGATGAAGATCACGGCGAACCGCTCACCCTCGAAACGCCGCTCGGCCAGCCGCGCCACTTCCTGGGCCGAGGCCCGCACGAAACCGCGGCTGACACTCGACTTCTTCATGCCAAAGCCGGCCTGGGCCGCGTGAACCACCCGCTCGTAACGACGCGTCGAAACGCCGTTGACCAGGTGCTCCAGGGCTGATTGCGGCATCGCCTCGGGCGACTGCAAGAGCGTGTAACGCTCCAGCTCCGCTTCGCCACGGCCGTCCGTGTAACGCACCCGCGGCTTCTCGACCGACACCTTCTGGCCGGCGATCGTGATGAAGCCGCTCTGATGGCCGAAGCGGGTCTGGCTGCGGTCGGGCACACGCTCATGCCGCTGGCCACAACGCTGGGTAACTTCGTCTTCCAGCAGGCACTGGGCCACTTTCAGCCCCATCTCCACGGCGAACGATGAAAGCGCCTCGCGAGTCATCTCGACCAGCGCTTCGACATTTAGCGGCAATTGCACTTCGCGGGACGCCGCCAAGGCCTGCGCTTCGATCCGCCGCGGCCGACCTCCCTTTCTCCGGCCGTCGGAGCTAGTTGACTTGCGAACACGAGACGATTTCGGATAGCTTCGTGACATGGTGGTGAACTCCTTCTGTGAGTGAAAATGACATTCCCGGAATGTAACCTCCGGGTGAAGGAGTCACCACCTTTTCAACTAAACTCGGGACATCCTCCTTTGACTTCGGCCGCTCGGACTTCATCGAGGGCCTTGTTCATCCGCTGCATGACATGAAACCGGTCCAATATGTGTACGGCGTGGGAGGCCTTCTTGGCAATCACCTTCAGGTACGCTTTCCACATGTCACTGCAGATAAACTCGAGCCGTGCCGTCCGCTCCTGGCCCAGAAAGCGGAAGAACCGCAGCAAGGTCTTTGCCTTTCGGTCGGGGCCGATCCACAGCAGCCGTTTCTGGTCTTCATCGATCTGATACACCACCGTTTGGTAGTTGTGCCCCCGATGCCACTGAACTTCATCCACGCCGATCGAAGCAACGGATTCCAGATCCCGACGCGCCAAACCCCAGTTCACTGCTTGTTTTACCGCCGCAAACACGCGATCCCAGCTCACACGCAGCGCCTCGGACACTTCCTTCCACGACATCCGCCGCGCCCACTTGGCCAAGTACCACGCGTATTCGACCGTCATCGTGCTCTTCCCCTCGGCCCATGGAACTCGCTCCACCTTCACTCCACAGGCGGGGCAATCGACCCGCCGCATCGAGTACACGAACACGACGGCTATGCCCCACAGCGGAATGAAGTCAAACCGCCGCGGTGTCGGCATGGTATCGTATCCGGGGCGTCGTTTTCCGCAGCCCGAGCAAACAGGTCGCCCGTTGGATCGAGGTTGGACCTCGACGTCAACCGCCGGCGTCAATGCATCCTCCTGCCAGGTAATCTTTCCAAACACAAACGACTTGTAATTGGTGACGCGATTGAGGATAGTTTTCAAGTGCATCCTGCGTGCCTTTGGCTGGACAGTTGTGATAAACCATCCATAACCGAAGATCACGCAGGATGCACTTCTACTTCTTCCTCAATCGTTGCAAAAACTTCCCTTTCTGGGCAGGTTCGTCAGGCTTCGTCGTCCTTTCATCCGTCGGGGCTCACCCCCGGGCGCATGCATGGCCCCGACGGATGAAAGGACGACGAAGCCGTAGACCCGTCAATAGACGTTGCCTCGCACTGGCCAAACCAGGCTTTGTTGTTCAGATTCCTGAGGGGCCTCGACGTCGCCCCTCTAACCGCCTTACGCCGCTATTCACCCACTAATTCCTCTGAAGACCCCGGAGCGGAAGCAGTGCAGCGGTCGGCGAACAGGGTCGGGGCCACGTAGCCCAGCGAGCCGTGCGGCCGGTGGTGGTTGTAATCCTCTCGCCAGGCCGCCGTCAGCCTTCGCGCCGCGGCCAGGCTCTCGAACACCTCCAGGGACAAGAACTCGTCACGCAGCCGGCTGTGAAAGCTCTCGGCGAAGCCATTCTCCCAGGGGCTGCCCGGCGCGATGTACAACGTCTCGACTTCCACTTGCGCCAGCCAGCTCCGGATCAGCGTGCTCCCGCCGGTCGTGTGGTCGAATACAAAATCCCAGCACCAAACGTGGTCTTTGAACTCCGCTCGACGACGATGGCAGCCGTTCTCGCTCTTCCCGAGACGTCTGCGTTTTCGCTTCTTTTGAGACACTTTTAATCCTTCCCGGCGCCACAGCCGATACATCCGCGTGTCACTCGCCCGCCATCCCTTCCTGCGCAATAGGGCCGCGATCCGGCGGTAGCCAAACCGCGGCCGCGGCCGCACCAGTTCCAGCATGCGCTTCATCATCGCAGGCTCGTCGGTGCGGGGTTGCGACTGGTAACGCTGACTGCTGCGAGGCTGCTCGATTGCCGCACACGCCCTTCGTTCGGAAACCGCGAACTTCTCTTGAAGCTTCGCGGCCGCCTCCCGCTTCCGCGAAGGGCTTACCAGTTTCCCTCGGCTAGGAACTTCAGCATGCGGTTGTCGAGCGTCAGCTCGGCCACCACTTCCTTGAGCTGCTTGTTCTCGTCTTCCAGCCGCTTCAGCCGCACGGCCTCCTCGGCCTTCATGCCGCCGTACTGGGCACGCCAACGGCTATAAGTCGCTTCGCTCACTTCCAGCGCTTGTAATACGGCCGCCAGCTCTTTGCCGGCATTGAGCATCGCGTCTGCATCTCGCAGCTTCCGCACAACCTGCTCAGAACTGTGCCGCCTCCTTCGCTTCGTCGTCATCAAGGTCTCCTTGCCGAAACGCATCTTGACCTTCATAACATCTGGATCAGATTTTCAATAGCAGGCCACCCCGCCATCCATTAAGATGTCACTGCCGGTGATGAATCCGCCGTCGGGGCCCATTAAAAGCGCAGCAACGTTTGCTACCTCGTCCGGAGTGCCTGGGCCAGACGGCAAGCCGTATCCGGCCCTCGCGCAGCATGCAATGCGCGAAGCGAGAGTCCTAGCCGAGAACATTCATAGGGTGCTGAACGACCGGTCGCCGAAGCCGTTCATCCACGACACACTCGGAATGATGGGCTCGCTAGGTCACAACGCGGGTTTTGGGCAGTTTCTGAAAGTTCGATTGCATGTTTTCCCGGCATGATTCGTTCGCCGTACTCATTACCTGTTGCAAATGCCTCGTTGGAGTCGACGACTGCGCATGATAATTGACTGGACGTTCGGCCTGCTGTTGCGGCCCGACATCGTCAAGGTGGGCCTGGATAGCGAGACGGCTTCGCTGCTGCGCGAACTTGGGCTACGTGATGCGGACGCAGCGTAGCGGAAGAAAGCGGCGCCGAAGCGGCAGTCTTCGATTGTTGAGAAGTTTAATGAGGCACAAGAAGAGGGTCAGACGCTTATGGAACCATCGTTCGTTACCGCCCTAGCGGCGGCGGGAGGCTCGATCGTCGGCGGAGCCGCAACTGTAACTACTACCTGGATCAACCAGCGCACCCAGACAGTTCGCGAACAGACCCAGGCGAGACTTTGCGAGCGGGAGAGGTTGTATGGGGAGTTCATCACCGAAGCATCGCGCCTGGCCGTTGCTGCGGTCGCTCATTCCCTAGAGACCCTTGAACAACTGGTCATCCTCTACGGAATTTTGGGGCGAATCCGGCTGATATCCAGCGAAGACGTTCTGGCCGAGGAAGAGAATTGCTGTCGGCGGATCATCGATCTCTATGCGACGCCAAACATAACTGTCGAGCAAGTCCGCACCGCATTGGATTCCGACGAACTCAACCCGCTCAAGCCCTTCAGCGCCTACCTGCCGCGCGGAACTTTCGAAGATTTCGCGGAATTTCTAATGTCGGCCAGTAAACCATCGAAAAGAATATTACAGAATCCTTCCTTCGACACGAAAGGCGACGTCGAATATGTCTGCGATGCTAACTCGATTGCCCATCCAGCTTGAGCGAAATCCGAGGAGGGTTATTACGCGTTTGTTCCTGCCGGGAGATCAAAAGCGCATTCGCGATATCATCCGGAGAGTATGCGCGTTTTCTGCAGCTGAAGTGAAAACGATGCTGGCTCAGCTTCAACGAAGCTTCCAGAAGTTACACCCAGACATCGAAGACGTGTTTTTGAAACACTTTGAGGCTGTCGAGGATTTTCTTCCGCGCGCCATTCGAGCGGACGACCCATTGCGGCGGCTTATCGGTGCCTACTTCACCATGGAATACGCGATCGAGTCGGCGGCACTTTTCAATCCTTCCATGGTGCCGTCCGTTGACCAGACGGGTTTGCCGCCCGGGTCCGTGAGATTTGCCATGAGCCTACGCGCCACTGGTGAGGGACACATTTCTTCTATCGTTTTTCGCAGCGGTGTGATCGATGAAACCGGCCAAGTCCGTGTGGACGCTCCGGGGCCATATAGCCGACCACTGACTCCCATTCTGCCGGACGAGTTCCAAAAAGACAGCTTTATTCGGGAGTTGCGCACACTGGGAGCTTGGAATGACTGCACTCAAGCCGTCACAGATTTGCTGGGCGCGCGTTTCACGCGGGCGCAACTGTCGGAGGCAATCGACGAACTACGTGCGAATGCGTCTGTCAGCGGCAAATCGGAGGAATCTTTTGACGACTTGTTGGCACTGACACGAACTTTTTACGAACTGCAGGCTCCTCAGGGCACAGATATTTCCGAGGTCGTGATTTTTCCATTCGCCGACAACGAAAGAAATGGCATCGAGGATATGCGGCTCGTGCGCTTCGCCGCCGACGACGGGTCCTACGAATACTTCGGCACCTATACGGCTTACAACGGATCCAGAATTTTCCCCCAGCTACTTCGCTATCGACCGAATGAAAACATCAAAATATGCATGCTCACGGGCAGCAGCGCGCAGAACAAGGGTATGGCCCTGTTTCCGCGCAAAATACGAGACAAGTACGCGATGGTCGCGCGACTCGATAACGAGAATCTCTACTATATGGAATCGGACAACGTGTTGACGTGGGACAAAGCACAAGTACTCCAGAGGCCAAAGTTCCCTTGGGAAGCAATCCAAATAGGCAATTGCGGATCGCCGCTCGAAACCCACGTCGGATGGTTACTTTTGACGCACGGAGTGGGCCCAATGCGCCAATACTGTATTGGCGCGACTCTGTTGGATCTTGAAGACCCGTGTCGAGTGATTGGCCAAACAAGGGAGCCTCTCCTCGTTCCCACTGGCGAGGAGCGATTCGGCTACGTCCCAAACGTCGTTTATTCGTGCGGCGGAATGATCCATGGAAAAAACCTAGTTCTTCCCTATGCAATGAGCGACATGGCCACAAGCATCGCCTTAGTCAATATCGATGATTTACTCGAAGCGCTGCGTTAGGTTGAAGGCCGTGCCCAGCGCGCCGTTTCGTCAGCCGGCAACGTCTATAAACGGCGATTTCAACGTTTTTCGCTCCGGGACTCGAACACAGACTTCCCCCGTCATTTGCATTCGGAACACTGCTTCGCGACTGCCCGCTCGGTCAGCAAGACAATAGAAAGCTTCGGTGGTTCACATTGCGGGGCTATGAGACAAATTACTTTCATCCAAGCGTCCCTTGTGATCGGCGACTCGCGTCGTCGCGGCCATGCACGTCGTCTGCCATTGGATCGGCAACACCCAGGCCATCGCGACCAAGCACTACCTGCAAGTGACCGACGACCACTTTGCCAAGGCTACTGAAGACCTTCGGAACCAAATGTTAAGACAGCCCCGAAAAGCGGCGCAAAAAGCGGCGCAGAAGCGCCACAATATATAGGAATGGAGGGGCAAGCGCCGGAACCGGACAATCAATTATCCCTTGACGTACGCGTTTTCTCCAATTTGGATGTACCACAAATACCCCCAAGGGGATTCGAACCCCTGTCGCCGCCGTGAGAGGGCGGTGTCCTGGGCCTCTAGACGATGGGGGCCCTGGTGTCGGCCGCGGGCGGCCGCTGAGCGCTAAGTATCAGAGAATTGCCGCCGACTGGCAAGGGCGCCAAGGTGGCCGGCAAGCTTCGTATGCCGTCGCTGCATTCGCACTGCTGGCCTTGTTGCCGGGAACGCTTGGCTCACGACATGAGCCTGCTACTTCAGCGAACGATCCGCTCAACGACCGGCGAGACGTGGCCAGCCACGACGTGGCCGCGCTGAAATTCCGGGATGTAGCCGCGCGTGCCGCTTACTCCGATGCGCTGCCCGAGGAACGGCTGCAAATTGACGCCGGGCGTCGGCGTCACAAACGAGACGACCTGGCCGCGCTCATCCACAAGGGCGAAGGGGGGTGCGCCGGGCCGCCGTGAGTTTACCGGCCGCAGGACGCCGATCGCGTCGTAACCCTGGGCGTCACCGGGCGCAATGCCGCGATGGCGGCGTTCGATCGACGCGAAGCGATCGATTTTGGCGATCGTCGCTTGGATTGCCGCGCGATCGACGGGCGTCTGAGTCTGCCCTAACAACCTTTCAGCTTCGGCTTGAAGCGGCGCCGTATTCCACGTGGCGGGCGGTTCGGCGACCATTCGCGAAAGCCGCAGCTCGATTTGGGCGAGTGTCTGAGAGTTCGAGCTTTGGCTCGCAGCGACGGAAGTGTTGGCGCCTGCCACGGCCGTGGTCGACGGGGGCGCCTGAGAAGCTGGCTTTGGCGCAATTGGGATGACCGTCGCTGATGTCGTTTGTGGCGGCGAGGCTGGTAAGGCGTTGCCGGCAGACGAGGTTCGTGCTGCTTCGCCAGTCGCACCACCGGCAGCCGGCGCATCGTCGCCACCGATGGGCGTGATCGGTTCGATCTTCGTGAGCGGCGGCACGGCCGAGGCAGCACCCGGCGCACTTTCTGGGGCCGCGCGCCATTGCTCGGGCGGAGACTGCGTCGGCGCAAGTGCCTCGGCGGCAGTCACTGGCTGGACCGCCGGAACGGACGTATCCGATTTGGGCTGGCCCGTTTCGACGGGGGTAGGGATCGGTTCTGTGGCGATGGCATTCGAGACGCTGGTGGCGGCCGTTTGGATCGTAGCCGGGCTGGGGCGGTCACGTTCGTCGTGGTATTCCGTGGCAGTCGAACCGGTGGAGTTCAGGGGACCGATCCGCTCAAGCGCGCTGCCGTGGACCCAGCGAAATTCACCGGCCGGCGGCGACACCTTGTACCACGTCTCGCCGTTGAGCTGTTCCTCGCCGATGACGTGCAGCAACTCACCTTTCTTCAAGCGCACTTGTACGGCGTTGCGATGCGAGCTCAGCCGGCTGCCGATGCGCGAGGCGACTTCCTCCTGTTCGATTTCGGCAACCAGCTCGCCGTCAGCGGCCGTCCCCAGCCGCACGTGGCGGCCAAAGATCCAACTGAAACTTCCGGCGGGAGGGCGAACGGCGCACCAGCCGCTCGAGGTTTGGCGGTAAACGTCGACCGCGTCACCCTCGGCCAGCGTATCGGTCGGATAGAATTCGGCGCCCGGCCCGCTGAGCAGCGAGGCACTCGCCGAAATCACCCGCGCGATAGGGCGTGAATGCTTCGTCGGCCGCCGCGTGCCTGGCGCCGCTGGCCATTGTCATGACACACGCGCAGTGGCCCAGCCAGCGAGCGAGTGGAACAGAACTCAGCGAAGCGAAGATACGGCGCATCGGCAAACTCCTGACGAGAGGCGCGCTGCGTCGCGCTGGTGCAGCGTGAGATAAGCAGCGGCTTCTAGCAAAAACGGGCACGCCCGTTCAAGTGCATTCGCTTCCTGGCTGGCATCGGCCGGCGGTGATACGATGGTGATAGCGTGCTAGCGCGGGCGGCAAGCGACCCCGCGAAAAGACCTGTGGGCCGGCTCCGATCGGTTAGCGCCCGGCGCGCGTCTACTCACCTAGCCACCACCGACCACCTCATGCAGTTAAAGCGACTCGGACCTTACGACATTGACAAACCGCTAGGAAAGGGCGGCATGGGTTCGGTCTACGCGGCAACCGATTCGAACACCACGCAGCGCGTGGCCGTGAAAGCATTGACGCCTCACTTGGCGCTGGCGGACGGCTTTCGCGAACGTTTTGAGGCCGAAATCGAAACGCTGAAGACGCTCCGCCACGACGGCATCGTGCGGCTTTATGGCTACGGTGAGCAGGATGGAATTCTGTTCTACTCGATGGAACTGGTGGACGGCACGAGCCTTGAAGACGAGCTCAAGGCGGGGCGGCGCTTCAACTGGCGCGAAGTGACGACGATTGGCATTCAACTCGCACTGGCCCTCAAGCACGCGCACGATCACGGCGTGGTCCATCGCGACATCAAGCCCGCAAACATCTTGCTCTACGGCGACGACCACGTGAAGCTCGCCGATTTCGGCATCGCCCGCTTGTTTGGCTCCAGCCAACTGACGACGGCCGGCGGCGTGCTGGGGACGGCCGATTACATGTCGCCCGAACAGGCCGATGGGCGGCCCGTGACCGCGCGGTGTGATCAGTACAGCCTCGGCGGCGTAATGTACGCGCTGCTCGCCGGGCGGCCCCCGTTTCGCGCGAAGAACTTGCCGCAGATGCTGCAGTTGCAGCGCTTTGCCGAGCCCGAGCCGGTCCGCCGCTACGCGCCCGACACGCCCGCCGAGCTGGAACGCGTGATCATGCAATTGCTCGCCAAAGATCCGGCCGATCGCTTCCCGAACATGCAAGTCCTGCGCGGCATCTTCAGGCGATGTACATGGCGCTGTCGCGGCCGGCGCCCGCGGACGCCGCGGCGGTAAACCTGCCGACGGCAACGCTGCCATCCGATTACCCGCTCGACGAATCGATATCCACCGCGCAAACGCACGACGACCCCGGCGACGCCGCGATTGCTTCACGCCTCCCGGCGATCAGCGGCGACGCCCTCAAGACCAGCGGAGGCGACCCGCCGCCGCCATCCCTCACGCGGCGCAATTTTCAACTCTCCGACGACGTCTCCCACGATGCGGCGACGCTCGCGGCCGAAGAGGTGGCTAGCTCTGCCGATCAGCCGCCCGCGGCAACTAGAACCCGCGGCTTGGCCGGCCGCGCTACCCAAGCAGACGACTCGCTCCTGCCCGCGTCTCCGCTTACGCCCGCGCGGTTTACCACCGTGGCCGAGGAGGAAGCTCGGCGAGAGGCCGTTCACGAGCGGGCCTGGCCGCTCATGGCGGCGCAAGTAGCGGCGTTCGTCCTCGTCGGGGCCGGCCTCGTCGGACTGTTCATGTACCTCTCGCGGCCATCGTCAGCCGACGAGCTATATCGTGAGATCAACGGACAAGCAAGCGCCGATAGCGGCTCGCTATCGGCCGTCGACGGACGCCTACAGGAGTTCTTCCAGCGATTTCCCGACGATCCGCGGACAGCCGAGTTGCGCGACCTCGAACATCAGCTCGAGCTCGACCGGGCTCAACGGCGGTTGCAGTTGACGAGCCGCGGCGGCGCATTTGCAGGCGGGCCGCTGTTGACGGTCGAGCAGTTGTACTTGCAGGGCATCGCGGCCGGGCAGGAGTCGCCCGCGGCCGGCATTCGCACGCTCAACTCGCTCGTCGCATTGTATTCGGTGCTGCCCACGGCCGCTGTCGACTCGGCCCGCGAGGCCGATGCACGCGAGCGACAGCGAGTCTGCGTCGAATTGGCCAAGCGGCAATTGCAAACCTTCCGCAGCGAATTGGCCGAAGCAACGAAACAGCAACTGGCCACACTGCACGAGAGGCTCGCGACGGCGGGGCGACTCATGCAGAGCGACCGGCCGCAAGCGCTGATGATGTACCGCGCGATCATTGATCTATATAAAGATCAAACGTGGGCCGGCGACGTGGTCGCCGAGGCGCAGCGGCAGCTAAGTGATGCGGGCGATTAACGGCCGCTGGCAGCACAATGTGTTCGCGGCTCGCCGCCCTGCCGAGCGTCAGGGAGTCAGGGAGTCCTTATATGCACGGCGCCGTTGGCTACGCCAGTCTGCTTCGCTGCCGGGCCCTGGCACACCAACCTACGATTGCAGATGCAAGCAACGAAGTGGACCCGCGGAATGAACTCGATTATAGGACGGACAATCCTGTCCGTCTCACGGTTTGCCGACGGACAAGATTGTCCGTCCTACCGCGTACTGCATTCGGCGGTTCTAATTAGCAGCCGGGGCACGCGCCGCGACGGGTGGCACCCCAATTATTTCCGCGACGGCCTCACTCGCAGCGCGGGCATGAAAGAACGATAACACGCGATCATGCGTGTGGAGAACTCAACGGATGAATCATGTGAAAAGTAGCGCCCTCTTCGCCCGCGCGAAGCAGTTGATGCCGGGCGGAGTGAATAGCCCGGCTCGGGCTTTCGGCGCGGTCGGCGGCGACCCGATTGTCATCGCGCGCGGGCTTGGCCCGTTCCTCTGGGACGTCGACGGCAATCGCTACATCGATTATGTCGCCTCGTGGGGACCGATCATTCTGGGGCATTGCCACCCGTCAGTCGTCGCGGCGATTGAGGACGCCACGAGCCGCGGCACAAGCTTCGGCGCTCCGACCGCGGCCGAGAACGAAGTTGCCGAGCTGATCATCGCCGCCCTGCCCAGCATCGAAAAAATACGGCTGGTGAGCTCCGGTACCGAGGCTACGATGAGCGCGATTCGCTTGCGCGCGGGTATACGGGCCGCGACCTGATCGTCAAGTTTGCCGGCAACTATCACGGCCACGTCGATAGCCTGCTGGTCGCCGCGGGTAGCTCGGCGGCGACACTGGGCGTCCCCAATTCGCCCGGCGTGACGGCCGGCACCAGCCGCGATACGCTCGTGCTCAATTACAACGACGTCGCCGGCCTCGAACGCATCTTCGCCGAACATGGGCCCCGCATCGCCGCCGTCATCTTCGAGCCGGTCGTCGGCAACATGGGCGTGGTCGTGCCCACGCGCGAGTTCTTGACGGCGCTTCGCGAGCGCACGCGTCAACACGGCGCTCTGCTCGTTTGCGACGAAGTGATGACCGGCTTTCGCGTGGCCTACGGCGGCGCTCAGCAGCGGCTGGGCATCGAACCCGATTTGACGACGCTCGGCAAAATCGTCGGCGGCGGACTACCGGTCGCCGCCTACGGCGGTCGCGCCGAGGTGATGGACCACATGTTGCCCGCCGGAAACGTGTTTCAAGCCGGCACGCTCAGCGGCAATCCGCTGGCCACCGCGGCCGGCAGCGCAATGCTCCGTGTGCTGAGAAGCGCCGACCTGTACGACCGCTTAGAAAGTCTTAGCGCCCGCCTGGAGACCGGCCTGCGCGCGGCGGCGGTCGCCGCTGGCGTCGCTCACCATTTCGCCCGCGTCGGCAGCATGATGACCTTATTCTTCACCGCCGAGCCGGTTGTCGACTGGCCTTCGGCCAGCCGCTGCGATACCAAGCGGTTCGCCCGCTGGTTCTGGGGCATGCTCCAACGCGGCGTCTATTTGCCCTGCAGCCAGTATGAAGCACTGTTCGTCTCCACGGCCCACACCGAAACGGAGATTGACGCGACAATTGCCGCGGCGGCCGAAGTGTTCGCGACAATCAAATAGCCGGCCCATCATGGCGCGACGAGTCGACGGACGACCCAGTCCGCACGTTTGGCCCCGCGGCCGGACACTGCCCAAGTTGGCCGGGCTATGTTCGGCGAGCGCGTTTCTCTTCCGCGGCACTTATGCGGTAGTACTGCGGAACGATCTTCCAGACATCGTCACGCTGGCCGTCTTGAAACGCTTGCCAAGCGACCTGGCCTACGGCGTTTGCTGTCGGTTGCCAGCATTCTGCCGGCTCGGTCGGGATAACGCCAATCGGCAAACGATCCCGCAA
This sequence comes from uncultured Planctomycetota bacterium, assembly GCA_963738665.1. Taxonomy (GTDB): domain Bacteria; phylum Planctomycetota; class Planctomycetia; order Pirellulales; family Lacipirellulaceae; genus JABDGM01. Next base: position 9,149 of record CAVTXL010000018.1, on the reverse strand, counting down.
CCGCGCGACTGCCGGCCCCGTCACGTATTCACCGGGCTGCAAACTGTCTAGCCAAGCTTGTTCCGCCACGATCGCGGTTTCCTCGAGCCGCGTGGGATGATCATCGACGGGCGCACCAAATTTGGCAACAAATAGTTCCTGGCGCAGGGCGTCCATGACCGTCCAGCGAGGATGTCCCCACGATTGAGCGGCCAGGACGAGCATCGTATCGACACCGATGATTTGCGCGCGGTGGCATAGGCCAGCGTCTTGGCCGCGGTCACGCCGATTCTCAGGCCCGTAAACGAGCCGGGCCCGATGGCGACCGCGACAAGCTCCACTGTCTGAGGCGGCCAACCCTCGTCTGCGAGCAATTGGGCCAGTGCGGGCGCGAGCGATTGGGCGGTCCGGCCGGCGCCCTCCAGTCGCGTCTGCCGCAAGCAGCTTGCTCCGCCCGGCTGTCCCTCCAAGGCGGCCAGAGAGCCCGTCCTGCCGGTCGTTTCAACGGCCACGATACGCATAGTTAACGAAAGCAAGGAGGCGGGTGGGAAGCGGGGGCAGCGAGGGCGGAGCGCTCGCCACTTCAAACTAACACGGAATTCGGCGGCGTGTTACTCCCCGCTCCAGCCGCTCCAGCGGCGCACAGCGCTCCGGCCTTCGTGCCCAGGCCCGCTTGACCCTCGACGTAAGGCTTTCTACACTGCTGGATTACATAGAACTGGCACCCGTCGCAAGGAGCCACCCTCGCGGTGACACGGCACGGAACAGGGGGAGACCAAACAGGTGATCCCTGGTCCTTGCACGTCGCTCCCTGCCCATCGCAAGCGAGCCGTGTCTTGAAACGCGCCATCATTAGCGACATTCACGGCAACCTGGAAGCCCTCCAGGCGGTCCTCGGCGATATTCGTGAGCAGGGCGTCAGCGAGGTTTTTTGTCTGGGTGACATCATCGGTTACGGGCCCAATCCGTGCGAGTGCCTGGACCTGGTGATCGAGAATTGTCGGGTGACGCTCTTAGGAAATCACGACCAGGGGGCGCTGTTCGATCCGGAAGGCTTCAATACCGGGGCCGAACGGGCCATTTTCTGGACCCGCGACCAACTGGAAAAGCCAGGCGGCGACCGGGGGAGCATCGATCGTCGCTGGGATTTTCTGGGCGCGCTGCCGCGGATGCACCGCGACGGCAAGTGGCTCTACGTCCACGGCTCGGCTCGCAATCCGGTCAATGAATACGTATTTCCTGAAGACATCTATAACCAGAAGAAGATGGAGAAGCTGTTCAGCATGATCGAATTCGGCTGCTTTCAAGGTCACACCCACGTGCCCGGCGTGTTCACCGAAAGCCGCAGCTTCATGTCCCCCGACGAAACGGCGTACGTCTTTCGCTTCGACGACCAGAAGTTCATGGTCAATGTCGGCTCAGTGGGCCAGCCACGCGACGGCGATCCGCGGCCCTGCTACGTCATTCAAGAAGACCGCCAGTTGACCTTCCGCCGGCCAACCTACGACCCCAACGTGACGGCCGGCAAGATTTACAACATTCCTGATCTCGACGATTTTCTCGGCGATCGCATCAAGCAAGGGAGGTGAATGGCGAATTTCCTAATGACGAATGACTTCATGTCGAATTCTCCGCCACGCGTCCCGTCACGCTGCACGGCGCGGCGCAATGTCTGATATTCGTCATTCGTCATTCGTCATTCGCCATTTCCCCCAACGGAGTTCTCGCAGTGGATCAACGGCGTTTCATTTCGTTTCTGTTGATCTCGTTTGCGATCGTGATGGCGATCAATCTGCTGATGCCGCAGCCGCCGGCGCAGCAGAAGCCAGCGGGGAAGGGCGGGGCACAAGCCGAAAAGGCAAAGCAGCCCGGCGAGGCAGAGCAGCCGGCCGACGGCGGCGCGGCCGCCGCCAAAGAAGGCGAGAATCGAGACGCGCCGCAGCAACCGCCCGCACAGCCGCAGGCGGTTGCCGAGATCGAGGCACCGCGCGAGCTGGTAACGCTCGGCTCGCTTGATCCGCGAAGCGGTTACCGAATGCTCGTGACGCTAACCAGCACCGGCGCCGGAGTGAAGCGCGCGGAGTTGTCGAACCTGAGATATGCCGACCAGCACGACCGCTCGGGTTACACCGGCCTGTCGGAGCTGACGCGCGTAACGACGGTCTGAAAGTGGAGGTCGTCGGCCCGGGCACGCCGGCCGCCACGGCCGGCATCGCTGCGGGCGACGTCGTCGTTGGCGCCAAGACGGCGGCCGGAAAAGTCCTCAGCTCGACCGACGAAGTATTGGCCGCGCTCGACCACGCTAAGCCGGACGAACTGATCGAGCTGGAGGTGAAACACGGCGATGCGGCGCCGGTTCCGCGAACGTTGACGCTCATCCGTCGGCCGTTCGCTGTCGTGCGGCCGGAGATCGAGAATTACGAAATGCGCGACGAAGTGCCGCCCGCCGGGTTTGTCGATCCGCCTTCGTTCCTGCTAACCATCGCATCACAAGGCAATACAGCGCTCGCCGGCGGCGAAATCCAGCGGCTCAAGGGGTTGATGGACGATGGCAAGACGCTCGCGCCGGCCGAAAAGGATCAACTTGATTTGGCCGATCGCGTTACCAAGCTGCTCGAGCAGGGCAATTGGCAAACGAACCGCGTCGGTGAAAACACCGTTGAGTTTACGCGGCCGCTGCCGGAGCTGGGCTTTACGCTCGTGAAGCGTTACACGCTTGAACCGGTGCCGGCCGACAAAATCAGCGACGTCGATTATCCCGGCTACGACTTGAAATTCGACGTCGCGCTGCGCAACACAGGCGCTGCCGAGCAAAGCGTCAGCTACCAGCTCGATGGCCCAACCGGCATGCCGACCGAGGGCTGGTGGTACAGCCACAAAATCAGCCAGAACTGGAGCGCCGCCGGCCTGCGCGACGTGTCGATGCGCTTCAAGGAGGGGCCCGCCGTCCAGTACGATTGCTCTCGGATCGTGCAAGGCAAGGTCGAGGTGAATCAACTCGCCGAGGGCCGGCCCCTTTTGTATGCCGGTGTCGACGGTCAGTATTTTTCGGCCGTGCTCATCCCGCAGCAAACGCCCGCCAATTTCAACTGGCTGCAGGTCGCCGAGTGCATCCTCGTCGGACCCAAGCCCGAGAAGAAAATTCCGGCGACTTACGCGAACGTAACCTGCCGGCTGCGCAGCAACCCGCTCACGCTGCAGCCGGGCGAGTCCCAAACTCAGACATACCAGATATTTCTCGGCCCCAAGCGGCCTTCGCTCTTGGCCAACTATCACCCGCCCGCCGAGCCGAGCACGTCCCTCGTGGGGCTAATCTACTATGGTTGGTTCGGCGGCGTGGCCAACGCGATGCTGTGGATTCTACACTTCTTCTATAGCATTGTCCGCAATTACGGCATCGCCATCATCATGCTCACCGTGCTCGTGCGCGGGGCGATGTTCCCGCTCAGCATCCGCCAGACGCAAAACATGGCCCGCATGCAGGCCCTGAAGCCGGAGATGGATCGCATCAATGAAAAGTTTAAGACCGACATGCAGAAGCGGTCGCAAGCGACGCAGGAGCTGTATCGCAAGAATAAAATCAATCCGCTCGGCGGCTGCCTGCCGATGCTGCTGCAGTTTCCCGTGTTCATTGGGCTGTACCGGGCGCTCATGATCGACGTCGAGCTCCGCAATTCGCCCCTCTTGGGCCAGGGCATCCGCTGGTGCTCGAACCTGGCCGCGCCCGACATGCTCTTCGATTGGTCAAACTTCATGCCGGCCTGGGTGAATAATGGCATTGGCCTGTTCGGCCTGGGGCCGTATTTCAACGTGCTCCCCCTGGTCACGGTCGCGCTGTTTCTCGTAACGCAGAAAATGGCCATGCCCCCCGCGGCGAACGAGCAGGCCGAGTTGCAGCAGAAAATGATGAAGTACATGACGATGTTCATGGGCATCTTGTTTTACAAGGTGGCGAGCGGCCTGTGTTTGTACTTCATCGCTTCGAGCCTGTGGGGCATCGCCGAACGGAAACTCTTGAAGTCGGGCAAGTTCGGCGGCTCGGCCCCCGGCGAACCGGCCGCCGCGACCGTAGCCCGCGGCACGCCAAAGCCCGACCGCAACGGCGCACCCAGCGACAAGAAACGCGCCAAATCGCGGAAGAAGTAGCCGCGCAGCTCCGTTCTCTGCGCGTGGCTCACACGCCGGATTCTCACGTCGCCGACGGCATCGTTACAAACTTGTTACCCGATTGCCGTTGTATCTCTTCTGACCACAAGCCTAGCATGGCTAGCGTGACCCCGTGTCGCCCATACGGCGACCCGCCCGGCCGCTTCCCACACAGGAGATACACACATGGCTCGTCGATTTACACTGTGGTCCGCCGTCGTCTTGACGTTAGCATTCGGCTCGTGGAGCGTGAGCGATTGTTCCGCCGAAGCGGTCGACGTCGACGGACACGTCGCCAGCGTCACGCTTTATCGCGGCCAGGCCCAGGTGACCCGCACGCTTCCAATCGAAGGCGCCGCCGGCGGCTTGGAAATCGTCGTCGGCGAGCTGCCCGAACAGGTCGTGCCCGACAGCCTGTTTGCCGAAGGGGGCGACGCCGTCGAGGTTCGCGCCGTCCGCTTTCGCACCCGCGCGTCGGCGAGCAGCCGCGCGAAGAAGTGCGGCAGCTCGATCACGAGCTGCTCGAGGTCCAGCGGCAAATCGACCTGACGACCAAGCGCCAGGCTTTGCTGGCAGTGCGCACCGCCTTTCTCGGCAAGCTCGAAAGCTTCGTCGCGCCGACCGCTCAAAACGATCTGGCCCGCGGCGTCCTCAACGCCGAAGTGCTCGAGCGGATCACGACCTTCTCGTTCGCCCAGCACGAAAAAATCGCCGAGGAAGAAGTGCAATTGGCCCGTCAGGCCTACGATCTCAACGAACAACGCCAACTGCTCGAACGCAAGCGGGCCGAGATCACCGCCGGCTCGTCGCGCACCGTCCGCGAGGCCCTGTTGTTCCTCAACAAGACCGCCGCCGGCGCCGGCCGAGGTGCGCCTCAACTACCTCGTGAACGGCTGCGGCTGGTCGCCCGCCTACACCATGCGGGCCGAGGGCGACCGCAAGCAGGTCCGCGTCGAGTACAACGCCTTGATCCACCAGCTCACGGGCGAAGATTGGAGCGACGTCAAGCTCACGCTATCGACCGCCTCGCCCGCGCTCAGCGCCGCCGGCCCCGGCCTGGCGCCGTTTCATGTCACGCTCATGCCCGAAGCGGCCACCGCCCCCAATGCACCTGGCGGTCGCCCCGTCCAACAAGCGGCGGAGGCGTACGGCCGCGGCCTTTCGAAGGGCCAGGTGCTCGATCAGCTTCGCGGAATGAACTCGCAGCGCGTGCAATTCGAGCAGCAGGCCGGCAACTCAATCGCGTTTGCTGAACAGAACCGCTTCAACTGGAACCTCAACGACGTCGCCTATTCGTTCCAGCAGCTCGAACTGAACGGCGACGCCACCACGCTCAGCGTGCTCCGCGGCGACGGCTCGGACGAAGACGAAGGGCCGAGCCTGAGTTATCAGCTCGCCGGCGCGGTCAGCCTGGCCAGCCGCTCCGATCAGCAAATGGTCCGCATCGTGCAATCGGACATGAAGAGCCGCTTCTACCACGTGGCCGTGCCCGTGCTGACGTCCTACGTCTATCGCGAAGCCGAGCTGATGAACTCCAGCGACGAAGACCTGCTGGCCGGGCCGATCACCGTCTATCTCGACGGCCGCTTCGTCGGCCGCGGCGAAATTCCGACCGTCGCCCGCGGTCAGACGTTTGTCGTCGGCTTCGGCGCCGATCCGCAACTGCGAGCCCGCCGCGAGCTGGCTGAGAAAAAGGACGACGTGCAAGGCGGCAATCGCGAAACGAAGTTCGAGTATCCGCCTGGTCGTCGAAAACTTCACCGACGAATTGACGCCCGTCCGCGTCGTCGACCGCCTGCCCCACGCCGAAAACGGGGCCGACATCCGCGTGGCCCTGGGCGACACGACCGACCCGATCAGCACCGACAAGCTCTACGTCCGCCGCGAGCGGCCCGGTCGGCATCCTCCGCTGGGACATCGACGTGCCGGCAGGCGCATCGGCGAGAACGCCAAGATGATCGATTACCACTACTCGGTCGAATACGACCGGCAATACGTGGTGTCGCTGCCCTCGTCGAAGCAGACGCTGCAAGAAGAATTCGAGCGGCTGCAAAACGAGCGGCGAAAGCAATAAGGCAGACGTCTCCTGGCTGACTGGGCCCGCGGTGCGAACGGGTGCCACTGGCTTTTGCCAGTGCTCCTACTGAACCAAGAACGGACGTGGCAAACGCGCATCGGAATGAATCAGCTAGCGGCCCAAACTCTGGCACCGGAAGAACCAAGCCGGCATGTCGACCGCCAGCCAAGGGTCGCATAAACACTGGCAAAGCCAGTGCCACCCGCCCCCATCACTCCTCGTTCGCCTTGGCAAAACCCGTACGTCGAGCGATTGATCGGCACGATCCGTCGGGATTGCCTCAACCACGTCATCGTCCTCAACGAAGCCCATTTGATGCGAATCCTGATGGACTACTTCGAGTACTACCACACGGCACGAACGCATCAATCGCTCGACGACAACTGCGCCGTGGCCGCGGAAAATCGAACCGCCGGAGTGCGGCGAGGTCTTCGCCCAGCCGATGGTGGGCGGACTGCATCATCGCTACCGCCGCATTGCTGCATAGGCCGATGCATCTCGCTTGTGGCGTCACGAAATCGATCCGAGCTCTCTCGAAAGCTGTGCACTCCATGAAAACTTTAACGATACATGCCGCGCCATCGATTGCGTGAGGATGTCTTTTCAGGTGCCAACTTGATTCAACCTATCTCGCCCACCTTCGCCGGATCGATTTTTGAGATGGAAACCTCCCAACAGATTCGCCAGTTGATCAAAGTAGTCACCATGCACATCCCGTTGACAAAGGTAAATGTGTTGGATTTATCTGGGTGAGCGGGGGTGTTTGGCACACACGCGGGGCCAAGGCAGAGCCAGGATGGGTTCCCGGTGGGCAATTCAGCCATGCGGAACCATACTGTAGTCCCTCCGGGTCAATATAGTTGACGGGATTCGCGTTCGCGTAGAGGTAGATGTTCAATCCGCCGCGAGTTCGAATCCGATCCGCCTGCAACCACGCCGCGATGTCCGCCCAGTACGGCCGCTGGCCGATGTTGTGGTTCTGGAATTTGTCGCCGTAAAACTGGTTGTCCCACTGGTAGCCATAACGCCCGACCCAGGCGAACGGGTTGGCCATGCCGCCACCGCTTTGGACGGTCTCGCCGTAGGCCCGGTAGATATAGGTATCGGTGAGATTCTTGCTGGTGTCGATCAGGCCCGAGGTCGAGCCGAGGGCGTCGAATAAATACATCCGCGTGCCGCCGGAACCGGTCTGGTGGAGCACGTCGCCGTAGACCACCGGCTTCTGGGCGTACCTGCGGACCGAGCTCTGCCCACTCGTCTCCGCGACCAGCGGAGCACCGGCTCCCAGGGCCAGGTCCCACACCTTGTTGACGTTGCCGCTGGGCCCCTCGACCCGCACCCGCAGGCCGTCCGCATTATACACCATCGTCGTCGGCGGGCCGACGGGCAACCCCGAAGGTATCGGCCACACTGTCACGAGCCGGTTGTCGTTGTCCCAGGTATCAACTCGGTAGACTATGCGATCGCATCATAAGCGTAAATAGTTCTGGCCCCTTATTTCTTCCTTATTTCTTTTTATTTCTTTCAAGTGTTACTTCGGGGACCTAGGCGATCGCATCATAAGCGTAAATCGTTCTGATCCGTTATTTGGGCGTTATTTGCTCCCGCTCATTATTCGCTCTTGGGAGGCAGTTGTTTCTATTTGAATTACATTTCCAACGAACGCAATTCTTGAAATTGACACGTGATCTATCAATGACTCAATCGCCTTCCATTCGCGACTATCGATCGACGCACCTTCGAGGCTAATAACACGTACGTTGAGTTCGTGTACCAATTGCTTGACTAGCGGAATCAATTCATCCGTTTCGCACAACGTCACATTGACTCGCAACTGGTATAGCTGGGGAACTTTCTTTAGCTCGGAAATAAGCACTTCGTCAATTTGATCCACCGCAAATGCGATCGTCATCAATTGCGCACTTTGACAGATCGGCAATCTGGTCATTTGGCCATCTAGAGTTCGCGAGATCGATTCTGGCGACACCTGGTATTTTGGCGACCATCTGGGCAAATTCGTCTGGCAGCAGCGAGCCTCGAAGATCTAAGTCGTACACATTGGACATGTTGCTGAGCACGACAAAGTCGTGTTTTGACAACACGGAATTAGTTAGCGACACTTGCTGCGTATTTGGGGCTAATGTTTGAATATCAACTTGGAATTTGCTCAACTGATCAGCGATCAAAGAATTCGCGTGCAGTAAACCGCTTCGTTCAAACCAGTCGTAATTAAATGAAATGCCTGCTTTTTGAATTCGCGACACCGCGGCCCTGTATTTGGCTTCCGTTCGCAACTTCGGTAAGAGTAGCGTTCCAATTGTGAAAAACACCAGCGAGCAGATTAGAATAAGCTTTAATAGGTCGGAAAGTCGATATCGAATGCCGACCAATTGGAAAAACGCATATTTGCCAGAGTACATACTGCACTTTCAAGACAGGAGTCGCGCTGTTGTCACTTTGTGCACGGAGGAATCAATCATTCGCTAATCCTTGTACCATGGCTTTGGCACAGGGACGACTACAATCAAGAAACCGTCTTCTAGCGCTTTTTTACATCCTCTTACACAACATTCGCTGCCGAATGTCCCCCCAAAAACGGGGATACCGCCGCATCCGCGACCGATGAAAATTCCGGTGGCGTTATTAGCCTTATCCATTTCTGTTCTGTCTCTATGCGGTTGAGGCTCGCTATGTTCGTGATTCCATGTGATGTAATCGGCACAAGCGTCTGATATAGTCGCCGCCTTGCTCAGGCAACAAGCCCAAATGCAATGCTGGAACGCATTTGCTGGAGTCCCGTCTTGCACAACTTTAAACTCATTACCAGTGCGACGACGTGCCCACTCAGCACAATTGCCAGCCATTAAGCAGCCTAGTGTATTGCAAGTCGGACATTTCAAACAATCATAGAATTCACTTGATGCATCAAGCCCACTCGCATCTATAT
>CAVTXL010000017.1:0-250129 GCA_963738665.1 uncultured Planctomycetota bacterium | reverse complement strand
CGACGCTGGAAGCACTGTAGTGATTCAAGGCCGTGATTTCCGACTTGATGGCGTTCCGATTGCCGGTCTTGATGGAATCGGCAATACGTTGCCGGGTAACATCCCGGCTGGTTCGCAATTGACTGGCACGCTCTCCGACGGAACGCCTTTTGCTTTTTCCAATCAAGATAGCGAGATTTCGAATGGCGGAGATGCGTTTGCAAACGGCACGCTGACGCTCCAGGCTGCGGCGCTTCCAGCCATCGGACCGGCAGAGATTACACGGCCGCCCGACGCAGCCGTCACATTCCTGCGCCACGACCAAACGTTGACGTTGCTCGCGGGGGCAACCGTTGGCGACAATTTCAATGCCGGATGGGGCAGCCGAGTTAACGTCAGCGGAGGTGCGATTGGGCGGAACTTCGAAGCTGCCGGCGCGGAAGTGAACGTCAGTGCCGGCAGCATCAGCAGTGGGTTCGACGCGGACACGGGGAGCGTGGTGAATATTTCCGGCGGCACGGTCTGTAACCTGTTCGATGCGTTCGGCGGCAGTGTCGTCAACATTTCCGGCGGCTCGCTCGGCGACAACGCCACTGCTTTTTGCAGGTAGCGTTGTGAACATCACGGTGGGTCTGATTGGAACTGGATTTCACGCCGAGCAAAGCGAGGTGCACGTTTCTGGTGGCACTTTCGCCGGTGCTTTCACCGCGGACGAAGGCAGCGAAGTGCAAATATCTGGCGGTTCGGTTGGCGGATTTTTTCAAGCCAAAAATAACAGCAGCGTCCGTATTTCAGGCGGCACTTTCGGCGACGTCTTTAGAACGGTGAGCAACAGTGTAGTGCGGCTCGTTGGAAACGAATTTCGACTAAACGGCGCTCCGTAAGCGGTCTGGATACTCTCGGCAACACAGTTTTAATCTACGTGCCGACAGGACAAGTGTTGAGCGGCACTTTGGCGGATGGAACGCCCTTTGCTTTTTCCAGTAACGAAGGCGATACTATTGCCGCGGGTTCGATTACGCTGCAGGCGGCCGATGTTGCGAATGGGCCGGCGATTATTAATGTTCCTGCAGTCGCCGCTCCGTCGGGCGTTCATTACGGCCAAACGTTGAACTTGAGTGATGGAGGCACTCTGAATGATGACTTCAACGCCGGTTGGGGCGGCACGGTCAACGTGGGAGGAGGCCAAATTGGTAGTAATTTCGAGGCGGCTGGTGCGACGGTGACAGTTTTCGCTGGATCAATTGGTGCCGAGTTCGACGCTTTCAACGGCACGACCGTTAACATATTGGGCGGATCACTTGGCACTGGAGCGATCGCCTATGCGGGCAGCGTGGTAAATATTTCAGGCGGAAGCGTCGCCGGCTTCCAAGCGGCAGGGCAAAGTGCAACCAATATCGCTGGTGGATTCGTTGACAAGGAATTCGAGGCGGCTTCAGGCTCGACTGTGCGAATTACAGGCGGAATTATAAATGATGCTTTCGATGCAAAAAGTGGTAGCGTGGTGAGAGTATTGGGCGGCGACTTTCGACTGAATGGGACGCCGATCGAAGGGCTTGAAGCGGTCGGCAGCAGCAAAATCGTAAATATGAATCAAGCGGGAGACACCCTCACCGGAACACTCGCCGATGGCACACCCTGCTCATTTTCTTTGCAGGATGGTGACCTGTTCGGAACGAGCGTGTTGAGCTTAGAAACGGTTGCCGTGCCACCCGTTTCAGGCCCAGCGCTAATCACCGTCCCGACGGCTTCTTCGCGAAATCAATCCGGCAAGGTCAAACGCTGGTCGTCCAGACCAGTGGTGAAATTCCGGTGAACTTTCAGGCCGGACGTGGGAGCATGGTGACGGTTTCCGGCGGTGCAATTCGCGACAATTTTGAAGCCGCGGGCTCAAAAGTTACGATCGCAAGCGGCTTAATCGGGAATGGCTTCGACGCTCTCGCTGCAAGCGAAGTTAATATCGCTGGCGGATCTGTTGGCGATGACTTCGACGTGGGAAACAGCATCGTCAACATTTCTGGCGGAAGCGTCGGCACTGAATTGTTCGCATTTGGCGATTCCGTAGTAAACCTCTCGAACGGGTCCATCGGGGATGATTTTCACAGCGATGATTTGCAAACAGGAAAGCGACCCTTCCTCAAGATTGCCGGCGGTTCGATCGGCGATCGCGCCGCGATTCGAGACACGGACGTGTCGATGAGCGGTGGACAGATTGGTAACGACTTCTTAGTGGCAGGAAGCAGTGTATTCAATATGTCGGGCGGTACGATTGGGACGGGCTTATTCGTCTCGCATAACGCCGTCGTCAAAATCTCGGGAGGCATCATCGGAAGCAATTTTCGTGTCGATTCCAATGGATCGGGCAAAAGTCCCGTAGTTCAAATTTCCGGTGGATTGTTCGACGGGATGATTGCCGACAGCGATAGCATTGTTCACATTAGCGGCGGGACTTTTAACGCGTATGAAACGGGGTGGATCTCTAGTTCCAAAACATACATCACCGGAGGCACTTTCGGCGTAACTTTCAACAATCGGGCGATACTCTTGTCTACATCTCCGGTGGCACGTTTGGCAATCACTATACAACGGACGGGGAAACGGACATCGTCGACGGAACATTTGGAAGTGAGTTTACTGTCGGCGTGGAGGGTTCTTTCTACGCTGGCAACCGAGCGAACATCTCTGGTGGAACGTTTGGCCATGGGTTTCAAGTCGACCGGCAGTCAACGGCCAATATTTCTGGTGGGACTTTCGGAATCGACTTTGATGTGACGGGCGGCAGCAAAGTCAACCTCTTCGGCAGCCAGTTTGTTTTGGGCGGAACAGACATCACTTCCACCCTAACACCGAATGTTCCGTTCACCGTTACGAGTCGCAATATATTGCTAACGGGAATTTTGGCAGACGGAACACCGTTCGATTTCGATCTTCGTTCCGACGATGAGCTAAACCGTGACTATTTCGCGACAAACGCCGTTCTGACAATTACTCTTATAACGACGAACTTGGGCGATTTTAACCGTGATAGCACCGTCAATGCAGCAGACTACACCGTGTGGCGAAACTCGCGCGGGTCATTCGTGGGAGTGGGAAAACTTGGCGACGGTAATTTCGACGGCTATGTAAACGATGGAGACTATCTCGTTTGGAAGGCGCACTACGGGCAATCGGCGAGCGGCGCGGCGCCACTGTTCCGGAACCGCAAGGCACAGTCCTCATCTTTCTTACCGCGATGATTCTTCTGATGGCGGCGCGATGTGGAGGCAACTATAACGGCCGGGTGGCACTGCGGACTTGCTCAGCAGTGGGACAATAGCCCTTGCTCACGACTCAGAGAATGGACTTTGGTCTTGAATGACATGCCGCAAACCAAGGCGCGAGGGGGACAGCCACGCTTTGGTGAAAACCGCGGTTTTTCCAGCTCGTGATTCTTTTCGTCCGCCCCCTCTTGACACGGTACGATACGGGTGTACACTCAGCCGCGGCCGGCCTCGAAGTGCCACTGCCGTTTCGTCGGCTGCGTAGCGCCGTTCCGCTCCTCGCCGTGAGGGTTTTGCCATGGCTCGTCTCGCCCGTGCTGAATTGTTCCACCCGGCCGAGGTGGCCGTCGTGCATTGCATGAATTGTTGGGCGGTGGCCGATGCGTCCACGATGGCGAGCAGCTACTGTCAGCATCCCGGTTAGTAGGGCGACGATCGGGGCCGGTTCGGGGATCGACGGATTTTCCCCGGCGGCCGCGTCGCTGCCGGCCGGTTGGCCGAAGGTTCGGCGCCAGAGGAGGTAGTCGTTGCGATCGACGTGGAGGTCGCCGTTTCCGTCCGCGGGCAGGCTGGCGGCTGTTTGACCGAGCGTGTTTCGCCAAATGGTGTAATCGGCCGCGTTCACCACGCCATCGTGGTTGAAGTCGCCCGTGGCGGTGGCGATGATCAGTTGCGGCGAGAAGGGGGAGAAGCCACTGGCGTCTGCGACGTTGCTGGCGCCCGACCAGGGGCTGCCGAGAGGATTATCGGGGTCGTTGATATTGGAGTCGTAGTTGACGTCGGCGTTGAGCGTGGTTTGTTCCTTCGGGTTGAACAGGTAGCTGAAGTTTTTCCAATCGGTGACGGGCACTTTGCCGTCATGAACGACTGCGGCGACGATCGTGACACTGGTCTTGCCCGCGTTCAGCGAGTTGGTGACGAACGTGTTAAGGGCCGTGTTGCTGAACAGCAGCGCGCCGCCGACCGGGAGATGGTTTTGCGGCTCGACCTCCGGAAAAATGGCGACACCCAGCGGGGTGAGTGGCGCCCGCAGAGGGCCGGCCCCATCGGGGTCGACAAAATCAAAATCTTTGGTCCCGTTGTTTAAGTCGCCGCCGCCGGCCATGCCAGGCGCATTGAGGTACGTTATGGCGGACTCAGACCAGTTGTTGCCCGGGTCGTCGCGATCAAGGCCGTAAAACGCCAGGCCGGTGCGATAGCCCGTGTTGTCGCCGGGCGGGGTGGTGTCTTCGACCCGGTTGGCCCCGAAGGTGTTGTTGCGGTAGGTGAGTCGAAGCGAGGTAATTTGACTGGGCAGCACGGCCTGGCCGGTGATGTCAAACTTCAAGTACATGGCGCTGAAGCGGTCGGTGCCGTCGTTGGCGTGGCCCAGGGGAAAGTTGTCGACGATGCGTGTGGCGAGCTCGGTGCTGGCGCCGAAATTGGTCGTCGGCTGGTGGTCGCGGACCTCTGCGTCGGCGCCGATGCCTTTACTGGTGGCGATGACGGCGGCTGGGGCCGCGGCGGCTGGCAAGATAAACGCCAAGAGGACCAGAGGTAAAAGTTGCCCGGTTGGTGCGTGCATACAATTGCCGTTGTGGAGCTGCGCGGCGAGGCGCTGAAGGTCGTCGTGGGTCGGCACGAACAATCGACGCGGTGCTCACAGGATAACAAGAGCTGCCGGCAGTTGCCAGAAACTTCGTTCGGGCAGCCAAAGATCGGCATCGTGTTTCGCTGAGCAAGCGATAGATAGCGGCAGGGGCGCGAAAATTGATGCAGCCGTAGCTTTTCAGTCACTCGCAGCGGACCGCTTGTTGCTGATTGGCTGGCTGTCACGCACCTCGCCGTCTGCACCTCGCCGTCGGACTAGGAGCAGGCCGCTTAGCGCGATGAGGAGGGTTGCCGCGGCCGGTTCGGGGACGGTGGCGAGGGTGCCGGCTGCGGGCAGGCTTTGGCCATAGTGGGATTTCCAAGTGGCATATTGGGCTGGTCCGATGGTAGCGCCATCGACGTCGTTGAGCAGCGTGCCGGCCGCGGCGCCAGGTTGTTGCGCCAGACGGTGTAGTCGGCGGCGTCGACCGCGCCGTCGTTGTTATAGTCGCCGGCCAGTCCGCTGGTGACGACGAGCGAGCCCGTCGTGTAGAGCCGCGACGTGTTCCAAGCAAGGCCGCCGGCCAGGTCGGGCAGATCGAGTTGCTGGAAGGTGCCGTCGCGGGTTTGCCAATCGAAGAGGTCGAACTCTTGGCTGAGCGCGGGCATGAAGCCGCCCGTGAGGGAGACGCTCAGTGTGCCGCCCAGGGCGGCGTTGCCGGCCACCAAGAGGGCATCGTACTGCGAGCCGCGTGACGTGCCGCCGATTTCGATCTGGGTCTGCGAGCCGTCGTCGAGGGCGAGCGCGGCGACAGAGAGCGTGCCGGGGCTATCGCCGGGGGCCAGCGTGCCGCCGCTGGTGACGGTGACGAGGCCGCCGATCGTGCCGGTGCCGCGGAGTGTGCCGGTGCCGCTAACCTCAGTGGGGCCGGCCAGCGTGCCGGTCAGGCTCAACAGGCCGCTATTCACGGACGTCATCCCCGTGTAAGTGTTGGCGCCCGCGAGCACTAGCGTCCCGCCGCCGTATTTTGTGAGCGATCCACCGACGCCTGAAATAGTGCCATTAAACTGCGAGTTGTTTGCGGATTGAGGATCAGCCGGCCGCTGCCCAGCATGACGGCCGCGCCGCCTCCACCGTTCAGCGTGGCAATCTGCTGTACGGCCCCGTTCAAATCGAGGGTCCCGCTCGGCGGCGATTGTAACATTCGTGCTCGGGGGCAGCGAGCCGAACGGCGTGCTGCCCTGGTACAGGGCCGCGACCTGCTGCGCGGAAAGTGCCTGGCCATAGATTTGGACGTTGTCCAACAGGCCGTTGAAGCTGACCGTGCCGTCGCCGGCAACGGTGTTCGTGCTGACGCCGAGGCGGACGATTTTGCCGAAATCGACGTTGCCGAACCCGCTGTTGCCCGGCGAGAGGGGCTGGGCGACGCCGTCGACAAAGATCGCGTAGGCGCCGAAGTTGTTGACGTAGGTCACCTGGTGCCAGACGTTGTCGATGACCGGCGTCGAGCCGGTGGCGCCTTGATAGAAGCCGCCGGCGTAGCGGACCGCGCTGGGGATGCCGCCGCTGCCGCCGGCTGTGCCGTCGCCCATGTAGAAGATCGAATTGCCGTTGCCCCAGCCGGCACCGTCCCCCTTGGTGAGGATCGAAGCGCCGGGCGTGCTGGTTTTCACCCAGGCGGAGACGGTCCAACTGCCATTGTTGGCCAGGTCGGTGATGGGGTTGTTGATGTCGACCGAGGCGCCGCCGCTGAGGCTGACGGCGCTGGCCGCGTGTCCGCCGGCGACGATCGTCGCGCCGCCGGCGAGCGTGCCATTCATAGCGGCGCCGCCGGCGCCGGCGTTGAAGACGGTGCTGCCACTGACGTTGTCGAACGTGTAGCTGGCGATGGGGTTGGCGTTGGCGAGCCGGAGTGTTCCGCCGCTGATTGTGGTGTTGCCGCTAAAGGAGCCGACGCCGGTGAGCGTGAGGGTGTAAGGGCCAGCTTTGTTCAGCGAGCCGCTGCCGACGACGGTGGCAAGCAGCATGATGTTGCCTTGGGCGGCATCGAAAGTGGCCGTCGAGCCGAGCGTGACGCGGCCGGCAAGTTGGAAGAGATCGCCAGCGCCACTGGCGTGGCGGACGTATCCGCCGTTGATTCCGAGATTCTTGAAATCGAGCACGCTGGAGGTGCCGACGCCCTTGAACAAGAGGCCGCCGCTCGCGCCGTTGGTGTTGTTGACCAGAAGCGTTTCGCCGACGAAGTTGAAGCTGGGGGTTGGGGCAGCGGGGTTGTACGTATCGAGCGGCGTGCGGAGCAGGTAGTTGCCGGTCGTGTAGTTCGTGCCGCGCTGGGGGAAATGGCCATCGCTCCAATTCCAGGGAAAGTTGAAGCTCGACGTGCCGAGCGCGTCGGAGGCGGTCAGCGCAGGCGCTGGCCGCGGCGGAGGGCGGCGCGCCCGAGCCGTTGCCGAAGTCTTGACGCAAGGCGTAGACCAGGGCGACGTGGCGGGCGTCGTTGATCGGGCTCGATTCGTTGTCGTAGTTTTCGCCGTAGGGCCAGAAGTGGGCGCCGTCGCCGTTGAGGACGGCGCCGAGCCCTTCGAATTGCTGCATCAGGGCGGTGGCGTTCGGTCCGCCCCAATAGTTGCTGTAGGTGCCGGTGCCGAGCCAATGGGCCGATTCGTGCAGCAGTACGCGGACGTTGGGGTAGGTGCCGCCGACGCCGATGCTGCCGCCTGAGCCGCCGTAGCCCGACTGGGCGGTGGGGATGCCCGCGTTGTAATAGACGTAGATGTTGCCGTTGCCGAAGTCGCCGTAGGCGTTGTGCATGTTGACGACGGTCTCGATGTTGGCGACGGCCGCATTGTACCACCCGGCGGGCCAGGGGCTGCCCGGGTCGACGTAGAAGGTGAGCGCGGCGTGCGATTTGGCGGGCAGCAAGCCGCAAGCGATGCAGATTGCCGTCGCCGCGACTTTTGCTGTCGTCTTAGTCATAGCGAAACTTCCTGCGGAGACGTTCATTTATCATAACTTGCCAGCGCAGACGGGGCGAGGAATCCGGCTTGATTGCAGGGCTGCGATTACGCATGGCATGGCGAGACGGGTGTGGAGAAATACACGTTGGTTGATTAGAATGGCGGTCGGTTTCCGCACCCTAGTGAGCATTCAGCATGTCGAGGTCGAGCCACTCTGTCGCGATCCATCGTCGGCGCGTACTGAAAGTGCTAGTCGGGCTTGGAATCGGCACAGGAGCGTTCCAGCGAGCGCTGGCCCAGCAAGTGGCCGAGCAAGGCGCCGTCACCGCGGAGATGCTGAAGCAAGCCGAGTGGATTTCGGGCGTCGAACTCAGTGACGAGGACCGCGCGGCGACTGCCCGGGCACTGCGTGGCACGCTCCGCGATTTCGCGGCCCTGCGGCAAATCGAGATCGGCTACGAGGTGGCCCCGGCGGTTGAGTTCGCCGCCTGGCCGCCGCCGCAATTGGCCAGCGGCGTGAAGCGCAACCAGGCCACGCCGACCGAGTCGGCCGCGCTCTTGCGGCCATCGTCTGACGACGCGCTGGCGTTTGCGCCGGTGACGGAATTGGCGGCGCTGATGCGAACACGTCAAGTTACTTCGGTCGAGCTGATCGAGCTCGCGCTGAAGCGACTGAAGAAATACAACAGCCTGTTGAAGTTCTTCGTTACGCTTACGGAGGACGACGCGCTGCAGCAGGCGAAGCGGGCCGATCGCGAGATTGCGGCCGGTCTTTATCGCGGGCCGCTGCACGGCATACCGTGGGGCGCCAAAGACTTGATCGCCTATCCGGGTTATCCCACCACCTGGGGCGCGACGCCGTTCAAGGAACAGAAGTTCGATTTCAAGGCCACGGTCGTGCGGCGATTGGAAGAGGCCGGGGCGGTGCTGGTGGCCAAGCTGTCGATGGGGGCGCTGGCGCAAGGCGATGAGTGGTTCGAGGGCCGCACGAATAATCCTTGGAACCCGCGCGAGGGCTCGAGCGGCTCGTCGGCCGGCTCGGCGTCGGCCGTTGCGGCCGGGGCCGTGCCGTTCGCCTTGGGCAGCGAGACGATCGGCAGCATCCTCGCGCCGAGCCGGCAGTGCAGCGTGACGGGGCTGCGGCCGACGTTCGGCCGCGTCAGCCGCCAGGGCTGCATGACACTGGCCTGGTCGCTCGATAAGATCGGCCCGATCGCGCGGTCGGTCGAAGATTGCGCGCTGGTGCTGGACGCGATTCACGGCGCGGACGGCATCGATCGGACGGCGATCGATCAACCCTTCGCCTGGCCGCCGCGGCGCAATTTCGCGCGAGCTGCGCGTGGGTTATATCAAGCCGGCCGAAGGTGCGGCCGAGCCGCCTGAGTTGGCCGTGCTGCGTGATTTAGGCGTGCGGCTCGTGCCGTTCCAGTTGCCGCAGGGGCTGCCGGTTGATGCTCTGCGGATCATGCTCGATGCCGAGTCGGCCACCGTCTTCGACGAACTAACGCGAAAGGGAATCACCGAGGGGCTCAACTTGTGGCCGGGCAGCTTTCGGCGGAGCCAGTTCGTGCCGGCGATTGAGTACGTGCGGGCGGCCCGCGTGCGGACGCTGGTGATGCAAGCAATGGACGAGGCGATGCAAGGAGTTGACCTGTACTTGAGCAGCGGCGGCAATGACTTGACGCTGACCAATTTCACGGGCCATCCGCAGATTGTCGTGCCGTTCGGCAATCGCCGCATTGGCGGGCGTGGCCGAGGCCGACGGGGCGGCGGTGAGGGTCGCGGCAACGCGGCGCCGGGCCAGACAGAGAATCGAGACACCGCGCCGAGGGCCGTTCAGCCCGGTGCGATCACGTTCACCGGCGGGCTGTTTGGTGAGAGCGACCTGCTGGCCGTCGCGCACGCGTTTCAACAGGCGACCGGCGACCACTTGCGGCACCCGCCGGTCGACGAGATTTTGGCGGCGCAGGAAGCAGCGTCGGAGGACGATCAGCAGTAGTTCCGAGGGCGCGGTGTCGTTCCCATGTTCCGCGGGGGAACGCGATCAGCGACGCTCTGCTTCGAATACGACGAGATGCGTCTTAGCTTGGATGAGTTTGCCTGACGGGCCGCAGCGCGGCCGGAATCTGCGTTCCCACGCGGAGTGTGGGATTGAGGAAGGGTTTGTGTACCTCGGGGCGTACGCCCTTGGCGTCATGATTTCGCCCCCCATGGGGCGAGGGGACAGTGCAAGCTTGCTACGCTGGCGATTCACTCTGGGGGCGGTCTTTATCGGCATTCTCGTAGGGCTGTGCTGGCTCGACTACCACGCGGCGCGGCCTGGCGTCTATTTGTGGCCACTGGCGATGCTTATTGCTTGGGCCTCGGCGGGCGAACTTGCGGCCATGTTCCGCAAGCGCGAGGGGGAGATGGAGTCGTTGGCTTCGACGGTTTATGCCGGCGCGCTGATCAGCGTGCTTGCTGCCGGGGCGCCGGCGTTTCTGCCGAGCGAATACGGCGGTGGACCGATCGGTCAACTCGGCTGGCTGGGGCTGGGGATTGCGGCGGCGCTGAATCTAGCAATCGTCGCCGAACTGTTTCGCACGGCTGCCCCGGAGCGGGCCGTGTTGCGTTTATCCTTGGTCGCGTTGGCGATCGTGTACTGCGGCGGGCTCGTGGGATTTCTGGTTCAGTTGCGAATGCTGGGCCGCGGCACGGGCATGCTGGCGCTGGCGTCGCTCGTGGCGACGGTCAAGATGAGCGACAGCGGGCAGTACTTTGTCGGGCGGCTCGTTGGCCGGCACAAGCTGGCGCCGAGAATCAGCCCCGGCAAGACGTGGGAAGGGGTCGCCGGGGGCGTGCTGTTTGCCGTCATCGGGGCGTGGCTGGTTTTTCGTTTGAGCGGCCGGCCGGTCGGCGTTGTCACGACGCTCGTATACGCCGTCTCACTCACGGCCGGTGGCATCGTTGGCGATTTGGCCGAGTCGATGCTCAAGCGCGACGCGGGGGTGAAGGATTCCAGCACGTGGATGCCGGGCTTTGGCGGCGTGCTGGATATGGTCGATTCGCTGCTGGTGGCCGGGCCGGTGGCTTACGCGTTTTGGGCCCTGGGCTGGGTCAGGCCGTAACGAGCAACGAGATTAAAGCGCTGTGTCGCCCAGCGGGAAAATTCTGCCACAGGCGCAAGTGCTTACCCTTCAAGGAGTTGCATTGCTTCCGGAGGCTTATGCTAGTTTCGGGCCACCGATCGGGTATATTTGGAGATAGCCGTTATTTCTTACGACACCTATTGTTGCGCGGCTGGCCAAACCTACCGCTGCTTCCTTAATGATCGAAGCCACAATTCCGGTCGGTGATGCCGATGAGCTGGTCATGCTCCTGGGAGCCAGCGACCAGCATCTCCGCCGCATCCGTGATTCGGTGCCGGCCAAAATCTCTGCCCGCAACGGCAAGATCCACGTCAGCGGTGACGAGCAGGCCGTTTTCCAGGCCACAGAAATCTTTGAGAAGATCAAGACGGCGGTTGTCCGCGATGGGGCAATCAGTCCGGAGCAAGTCACGCAGATTATCCAGCAGGTGGCCAGTCCCCACGCCAACGGCCACGCCGCCCCGCTCGATGTGCGGCAAGCGGGCCGGACGATTCGCCCCCGCACGGCCGGCCAGGCCGAGTTTGTGAATGCCATTCGCGAGAACGACTTGGTGTTTTGCAGCGGTCCGGCAGGCACGGGCAAGACGTTTTTGGCCGTGGCGACGGCGGTCGAGGCCCTCAAGCAGAAGCAAATCGGCAAAATCGTGCTGGTGCGGCCGGCCGTTGAGGCGGGCGAGAATCTGGGCTTCCTGCCGGGCGACATGCAGGCGAAGATCAACCCGTATTTGCGGCCCCTCTTGGACGCCCTGCGGGAAATGATGGATTACGAACAAGTCAAGCGTTACATGACGGAGGATGTCATCGAAGTCGTGCCGCTGGCCTACATGCGCGGCCGCACGCTCAACAACGCGTTCATCGTCATGGATGAAGCGCAGAACACGACCGTGCCGCAGATGAAGATGTTTCTGACGCGGATGGGGCTGAATTCAAAGGTCGTCGTCTCGGGCGACACGTCGCAGGTCGACCTGCCGTCGCACACCAAGAGCGGACTGCTCGATGCGATCGGCAGGCTCCGCAACATCGAGGGATTCGCACACGTAACATTGACCAAAGAGGACATCGTGCGGCATCGATTGGTGCAAGAGATCGTCCGCGCCTATGAGGAGGGACCGAAGAAGAAACGCTGAGTGAGCCATTAGCTGTTAGCCATTAGCTATTAGCCATTCACTGTACTGGCTAATGGCTAACAGCTGCGTTTCGGGTGGTTCGTTATGTCAACGGGGATGCGGAAGAAGCGGCGGTTTGACCGCGCCAGCTCACTTGAGTTGCCGCCCGGCATGTGGGGGAGCCTGTGGGCGCATCTGCAAGAGCCGGCCGTGCTGCTGCGATCGGCGACTCCGCGCCTGGCCGCGCTTGTACTGCTGATACTGACTCGCGGCTGGGCGCCGCCGTTGTCGTTCCGCGTCGGCGACTACCCGCCGCGCGACATCGTCGTGCGGACGCAGTTTGAAAAGCTCGACGAAGAGGCCACCCGCGCAAAAGCAGGCAAATCGCCGGTCGGTCGTTGCCATCTATGATCAAGATCCGACGCCGATCGAGCAGATGCAGGCGAAGCTGGTAATCGAAGTCGGCCAACTTTCGACCGCTAAGGATTATGCCGAAGCTGAACCGGTTTGGGCGCATTTTCACCTCGCGCTGGCCGAAGGGACGCCCGAGCCCACGCTCGAAAAGCAACAGCAAGACTACCAGAAGTTCGTCGAGGCACTAAAGGCCCAAGGAGCGCTCGACGCTTACAAGAAAGCGCTCGCCGAAGCGTTACAACCCGCCGTGCAATATGGCATTCTGACGGACAAGCTTCCGTCCGAGCACGATGCGGCACTGGATAAGATTTTTGTCCGCCGTGTCGGCCAAGTGGCCCCGGTGGCGGCGCCGATCGGCGACGTGCTGCAGGAAGGCGCCGCCGAGAAGATTCGCCAACTTCTCGAACAGAAGATGCCGTCTCCCGAGCTGTACAACCGCACATTCGCTTGGATCAAGTCGCATCTGCCGTCGGCCGTGTCGTTAAAACTGAACCTGGAAGCGACGCGCAATGCGCAGAAAAAGGCAGAAGATGCAACGGAGCCGGTGATGGTCGTTCATCCGCCGGGCGATGTGATTGCCCGTGCTTACAAGCTCAGCGACCTGTCGAAGCCCGACGACGCCTCGAAATCAAGCGATGCGTCGAAGCCGGACGCGTCATTGGTCCGGCAGCCGCTCGGCGAAGAGCAGATGGAGTTGATCCACCTAGAATACAACAAAGAGTTGGCGGCCTTACCGTTTTCTACCAAGTTTGGCCGCGCGCTCGCCGTGTTGGGCATGTACCTGGCGCTCTATGTGCTGTGCGGTTTCTTTATCTACCGTCGCGACCCCCGGATCATCACCGAGCTGCGTCGTTTCGGCACGCTCTTGGTGATCGTCGTCATGGCGGTCGGGCTGATGATGGTTACCAGCCAGGACGCCTGGCGGGCCGAGGTCATTCCGCTGGCCCTGTTTGGAATGACGGTAGCGATTGCCTACCAGCAGGAAATCGCGCTCTTGTTGACGGCGGCAATCACGCTCGTTGTCGTCGTCGCCCTGGGACAGGGCCTGCCCAGCGCGGTCGTGCTGTTGGCCACCACTGCCAGTGCCATTTTGCTGCTCGGCCGCATTCGCAGCCGCAGTAAGCTGTTGACGGTCGGCTTTATGGCGGCCGTCGTGGGAGTGTTCACGTTGCAAGGCGTCGGAACGCTCGAAGGGATTCCGTTCTGGCCGCTGCTGCAAGACGCGTTGATGCTTGGCCTGTGGGCCGTGATTGCCGGTTCGTTGATGAGTGTTCTGTTGCCCTTCGTCGAGCGGTTGTTCGGCGTGCAGACCGACCTGAGCCTGATCGAGCTGGGGGACCCGGCTCATCCACTGTTGCAAGAGTTGATTCGCCGCGCCGGGCACTTACAACCACTCAATTACCGTGGCCTCGCTGGCCGAATCGGCCGCCGAGGCGATCGGCGCTCGCGGACTGATGGTCCGCGTGGGCGCCTATTTCCACGATATTGGTAAGATGCTGAAACCTGGCTACTTCATCGAAAACCAAGGCCAGGGCGACAACCGCCACCGCACGCTGGTGCCGGCGATGAGTACACTGGTGATTATCGCGCACGTCAAGGACGGCGCGGACCTGGCGCGGCAGAAAAAGATTCCCGAGCCGATCATTGATTTTATCCTGCAGCACCATGGCACGACGCTGGTCGAGTATTTTTATCGCCAGGCGAGCGAGACGAAAAAGTCGGATCCTAACGGCAGCGACGTCGACGAAAGCTCGTTCCGCTACCCGGGCCCCAAGCCGCAGACCAAGGAAGCGGGCATCTTGATGATGGCCGACGCGGTGGAAAGCGCCAGCCGGGTGCTCGTCGAGCCGACGCCAGCCCGGATCGAAAGCCTAGTCGAAGACATCAGCCGAAAGCGGCTTCTCGACGGCCAGTTTGACGAGTGCGGCCTGACGCTGGAAGAAGTCCGCCGCGTTTGCGATAGTTTGGTGAAAAGCTTGACGGCCGTATATCACGGCCGCGTAAAATACCCGGAACAAGTGACGGCGTAATGATGTGCGGCTCGTTTCGACCCAGAGCGTCGGAACGAGGAACTCGATGCCTCAAACGAAGAGACAAAGTCGATCAACCCGGTTGGCGATCTCGCTCGTCAGCGAGCAATCGGTGCACGCGGTGGACGAGGCGCAGCTTGTGGCCGCCGTTGAGTCGGTCCTTAGCGATTGGCCATATCGGTCGGCGACTGTCAGCATTGCCGTTGTCGACGACGCCGCGATGCACGAGCTGAACCACTCTTTTCTCGATCACGATTGGCCGACCGACGTGCTGAGTTTCGTGCTGGAAGATCGCGATGGCCACTTGGAAGGCGAGATCATTCTGAGCGCGGACACGGCGGCCGCCGAGGCGGCCGACGTGGGCTGGCCGGCCGCAGCCGAGCAGATGCTTTACGTGATCCACGGCGCCTTACACCTGGTCGGTCACGACGACAAAACACCCGCCGACGCGGCCGCAATGCGCGCGGCCGAGGTCCGCTATCTACGGCAATTCGGCTACCAGCAGCCGCAGGGTGCCAGCGTGGAGCAGTCGGCATGTCAGCCGGATGCAGCGGCAGACGCAGTGACAGGCGATCAACATGGGAGATCTGCCACGTGACGGCGGTGTTTTTGTGTCTGGCAATCGTAACGGCAGTCGCGGGTTGCCTGGCGCAGGATCGCGAACCGTTCGCTGCGCGATTTTTCCCGGCATGAGCTGGAGCTTCTTTGCGATAAGAACAAAACTTCCGACCGCCTGACCGATATATTGCATCGTCACGACACGGTCGCGCTGGGCGTTGATATGGCCGGCAGCGCGTTTCTCGCGACGAGTGTCGTGGCAGCAAGCCTATGGATTTGGAGCGGGCAACTGTTTTCCGCCCGCGCCCGGCTGCAGCGCTGGAGATGTCGCCCGCCGGGGCACTCGTTTGGACGTTGGTTTTGGTCGCGCCGCTCTACGTGCTGGTGAGCGTCTGGCTACCTTGGTCGATTGCCCGCACGTTCGCCGTTCCGTTCATCTATCACTCCTGGCCGGCGTGCCGAGTGGTGGGCGGGGCCTTTTATCCGCTGATTTGGGCAGCGCGGGTGTTCGATGCACTGCTTCCCGGCGCAAGCAGGGCGAGCTCGACGAAGAGACACTCGAGGAAGAAATCCGCACGATCGTCAGCGAAGGCCACCGCGAAGGGCTGCTCGAGGAGGACGCTCGCGAAATGATCGAGGGCGTGATCGAGCTGGGTGACGTAGCCGTCTCCCATATCATGACTCCCCGGACCGAGATGCATATGCTGGCTGTCGATACCGCGCTCGACGAGATTCTCGATGACATCATCGAGTGGGGCCACAGCCGCGTGCCCGTGTACGACAAGAGCCGCGAAGACATCGCCGGCATTTTGCACATCAAAGACCTGCTGCCGGAGCTGGCCAAAGATCCGGACCAGCGGCGGCAGTCGATACGGTCGCTGCTGCGGCCGACGCTGTTCGTTCCCGAAACCAAGCCGGTCGACGAGCTCTTGGCCCTTTTTCAGCAAAGCCGCACCCACATCGCCGTCGTGCTCGACGAATACGCGGGCGTTTCGGGCCTGGTGACGATCGAGGACGCACTGGAGGAAATCGTCGGCGAGATTGTGGACGAGTACGACAAGGAAACCGAAGAAGATATCCATAAGATTGACGACGACACGTGCGAAACGCTCGGCCGGGCCCACGTCGACGAAATCAACGAACGGATGGGCTTCGACCTGCCGGAGAGCGAAGATTTCGACACGATCGGCGGATTCGTGTTCGCCGAGTTCGGCCGCGTCCCGGCCGTCGGCGAATCGCTCACCTGGCAGGATGCGATCCGCGTCACGGTGCTGGAAGCGACGCGGCGGCGTGTGAACCGCGTGCGTTTGGAGCGGGTGCGGCAGGAATCGCTAG
The DNA here is from genome assembly GCA_963738665.1 of uncultured Planctomycetota bacterium. Lineage (GTDB taxonomy): Bacteria > Planctomycetota > Planctomycetia > Pirellulales > Lacipirellulaceae > JABDGM01. Next base: position 233,793 of record CAVTXL010000017.1, on the reverse strand, counting down.
AGATAGCGTAAGCGGGCTGTCGGATATTGGTGATTCGCTGTCGGATATCGTCCATCCGCTGCCGGCAATCGGCAAATTGATGTGCTCGCGCTTGGCCGATAGCTGCTAGCTCGCAGCCGACAGCCTTTCTGCGTCGCTCTTGACGCGGTGCCAGCAATTCGCGTACTTTTCCGCCCTCGTCGGCGCGGGGGGCCGCCACCATGCGCCCATCGTGTGCACTTGCAACTGCTCTCCTATGCGCAATACCACGCGACATGTGATTACGCAATTTGCAATTTGCAATTTGCAATTTGCAATTCTCTTCGCACTAACGGCGACCGCTTCACAAAGCGCCCTGCCGCGGCTCGCCCAGGCCGATTGGCCCTGGTCGGGGATGTTTGGCGATCCGCCGGCGGCGGGCACCGCCGCTTGGTGGAAAAAGCACAAGAGCGAAGCCGTGTTCGAGGTCGGCAAGGGCTATAAGGTGCCCAACGTTGAGGGCTATTTCGACCAGGACGGCCGGCCGATGGACGGCCCCGTCGCCCGCGAGCGGATCGTCAAGGCGACGACGATCGATGCGGACGCCGAAGACGGCCTGATGCCGGCGCTGGACCCGAAGGTCCAGTATCAATGGGTGAAAACGGCCGTCGGCCTAGGACCGAATGAACAATACGCCCGCGGCGCGTACGTGCGCGGCGTCGACGCCTTCCAGGCGAAGAACTACAGCGCGGCCGCGAAAGAATTTGCCGACGCGGTTGACCGCGGTGTGAATACCAACTTCCACCAGGACGCCATGTTCATGCTGGCGGAAAGCTACTTCTTCGACGATCGCTACGTGAAGGCCCGCGACGCCTACGATGCGCTGGTGGCCAAGTATTCCAACACCCGTTATCTCGACACGCTCATCGAACGGGAGTGGAACATCGCCCGCTACTGGGAAAAGTACGAAGATTACGATTCCGATTGGGCGCTCACTCCGAACGGCATGGACAAGACGCGGCCGGTTTTCGACACGATCGGCCACGCGATCAAGACCTACGACAACATCCGCCTGAACGACCCGACGGGTCCCCGGGCCGACGATGCGATCATGGCGACCGCCGGCATTTACTACCGGCGCCGCAAGTATGAAGAGGCTGACTACCACTACACCCTGCTGCGGCGCGAGTACCCCAAGAGCGAATTCCAGTTCGAGGCCCACATCCTGGGCCTGCAGGCAAAGCTCAACAAGTACCAGGGCCCCGATTACGACGGCACGCCGATCGAAGAGGCCGACAAGCTGGTGAAGCAGATTAAAAGGCAATTCGCGGGCCGCCTCAGCCCGGAAGACCGACAACGGCTGGGCATCGTCGAGGCGCAGTTGCGGCAGGACATCGCCATGCGCGACTATCGCATGGCCGAACATTTCGACGGCACGAAGAACTACGGCTCGGCCAAGATTTACTACGCCCGCGTGATTCACAGTTTCCCCGATACCGATCTGGCCGCCCGTGCCCGCGAACGGGTCGCCGAGCTGGCCGGCGAGCCGGATGAACCGCCCCAACGGCTGGGCTGGCTATTGGAGATGGTCCCGCAAAGCCCGGAAAAAGCGCGGCTGGCGAAGATCCCGGAGATTCGCGAAGGCAAGACGCGGCTGGCCCAGGCGGCAAGCACGTCGTCCGGCCAGACCGAGGGCGCCGTGCCCACTAGCGCAACGACGACGCGATAAGTTAGTTTGCCGGTGAAATGTGGTGTGCGAACAGAATGCAAAATGCAAAATGTTCAATGCAAAATGAAAAATGGAGGAGCCAATTCTGCATCTTGCATTTTGTTTTTTGAATTGGCCATTCTCTTCCTCGCATCGTACGCCGGCTGCGCCGGCTACCAGGTCGGCACGGGCACACTCTATGCGCCGACGTGGCCACGGTGTTCGTGCCGGTGTTCGAATCGGAAAGCTACCGCCGCGGCCTGGGCGAGCGGCTGACCGAAGCGGTCATCAAAGAAATCGAGCTGAAGACGCCCTACAAAGTCGTCGGCTCGCCGGATGCGGACAGCATCCTCTCGGCTCGGCTGCTCGAAGACCGCCGACACACGCTCGTCGAAAGCCCGTTTGACGACCCACGTGTCAGCGAGACCGATCTGCGGGCCGAGGTCACCTGGGTGAACCGCCGCCGCCAGCCAATCGCCCCGACGCAGACGATCGTCATTCCGCCCGAGCTCATCGACGTCGCCCAAACGTCGGCGCTCATTCCCGAAGTCGGCCAGTCAGTCGCCACGGCGCAGCAGCAGGCGATCGAGCGCCTGGCCCAACAGATCGTTTCCACCATGGAAGCCCCGTGGTAGCATTGGTGAAATGGCAATTCAAAGCGAGATTGCTATAATAGTACGTAGCGGTGCATCTTGGCCGCTCTCATTGATGCGCCTCGGGAGGGTAAGACGATGACTGACCAGGAAATGACGGCGGCAATTACCATAGAACCGATTGAGCCTGTCCAGATCACTCTCAGTAATTGCGCGGTCTACCCTGTCACTCACCCTGACGGAATCATGATCCGCAAACGAATGGCAGCAGTGGCCGTCGGAGACGTCATTCATGTGCTCTCGAATATCCACGTGCACCAAGCCGTGCCCCTAGGCAGAGCTCACACTTGAACTCACCGATTTCCAGTCGCGTCGGCCGCTGGCAATTGCGAACGCGCACGCTCGAGCTTCCACCTCGGCCGCGATTAATGGGCATCGTCAACGTCACGCCCGACAGCTTTTCCGACGGCGGGCGATACTATGCGGCCGGCGCAGCGGTCGAACATGGCCTGCAACTTTTCTCACAAGGGGCCGACCTGCTCGATGTCGGCGGCGAAAGCACGCGGCCCGGCGCCCATCCTGTCAGCGCCGAGGAAGAACTCCGGCGGGTGCTGCCGGTTGTCACGCAGCTTGCCCGCCAGTCGCAGGTACCCATCTCGATTGACACGAGCAAGGCATCTGTCGCCCGCGCGGCGATCGACGCCGGAGCGGAAATCATTAACGACGTGACTGCCCTGCAAGGCGATTCGGAAATGGTCGATGTGGCGGTCGCAACCGGCGCCGCCGTCGTTGCGATGCACATGCGTGGCACTCCGCAAACGATGCAGGCGAACCCGGTCTACCAAGACGTCGTGGTCGACGTGCGAGCGTACTTGCAAGGCCGCCGCGATGCGCTCATCGCCGCAGGCGTGCCCATCGAGAGAATCTGCCTCGACCCGGGCATCGGTTTCGGCAAGACGGTCGAGCACAATATCGAGCTGGTGAACCGTTGCCGCGCGCTGCTTGAGCTGGGCTGCCCGATTCTCGTCGGGCATTCGCGGAAGTCATTTCTCGGGCGGATGCTCGGCGACGGTGAGGCCGACCGCGCCGCGGCGACGCTGGCGACATCGCGCTCGCTCGCGGCCCAGGGCGTGCAAATCCTGCGGGTACATGATATACGGGCACACGTCGAGGTGCTGTCACGCCAAGAATCGTAGCAAGCACGCTGGGCGTGCCCCAGCAGAAGTGCGAATCGCGTCTTTCAGCGAGCTACTACGGCACGTGGGGCGTGCCTACTACAATTGACCCAAGTCTCGATTTGGTTAATACTTAATGGGTTCAACTCGTCGTGAAAGGTTTCGGTAATGGCCGTGGCCGAGCAGCTTGATCTTGATCGCTACTGTGCCGACGTGTCCGCTCGCGCCAAGTGCGCGTTGATCGAGCTCGCGACGCTATCGACCGACATTAAGAATGGTTGGCTCCGCCGGGCGGCGGCCCTGCTCCGCGAGCAATCGGCACGCATCGCCGAGGCGAATGCTCATGACGTGGCCGCGGCGCCCGGCTACGGTCTGACCGACGCTCAGGTCGACCGCCTGCGGCTGACGCCGGCCCGCATCAAGACGATCGCCGCCGGGCTGGAACAAGTGGCCTCACTCCAGGACCCGGTCGGCGAAGTGATCCGCACCACGAAGCGGCCGAACGGCCTGGTGATCGACAAGGTCCGCGTTCCGCTGGGCGTGGTGTTTTTCATCTATGAATCGCGTCCCAACGTGACGGCCGACGCGGCGGCGATCTGCGTGAAATCGGGCAACGCGGTGATCCTCCGCGGCGGAAAAGAAGCCCAGCAGTCGAGCCGTGAGATTGTGGACGTGCTCCTGGAGGCGGCTGGGGAGGTGGGCGTGCCGACCGACGCGGTGCAGCTGGTGAGCACGACGGATCGGGCCGCGGTCGGCAAGTTCCTCGCACTTCCGCAATACATCGATTTGGCGATCCCACGCGGCGGCGAAGCGCTCATCCGCCGCGTCGCGGCCGAGGCCCGCATGCCCGTGATCAAGCACTACACGGGCAACTGCCACGTCTACATAGACGCAACCGCCGATCTCGACATGGCCCGCGCGATCGTCCTGAACAGCAAGTGCCAGCGAATGGGCGTCTGCAACGCGGCCGAGTCGCTCGTCGTCCACGCCGACGCGGCAGGCGAGTTCCTGCCGGCGATTGGCCGTGAGCTAACGCAGCGCGGGGTTGAAATTCGCGGCGATGCGGTGACTTGTGAGTTGATTGGCAAAGCGAAACCGGCGAGCGATGCAGATTACGCGGCCGAGTATTTGGGACCGATTCTCTCTTGCCGGGTTGTGGGATCACTCGATGAGGCAGTCAAGCACATCGAGCACTTTGGTTCACACCACACGGATGCGATCGTGACCAGAGACGAAGCGGCGGCCCGCCAATTCGCGAAACGCGTCGATAGCGCAGCCGTGATGATCAACGCCAGCACGCGGTTCAACGACGGCGGCGAGTTCGGCCTAGGCGCGGAAATCGGCATCAGCACCGATAAATTCCACGCCCGCGGCCCGTGCGGGCTGGAAGAGCTGACCAGCTACAAATACGTGGTGTACGGAGAGGGGCAGGTGAGGGAATAGCTGAACCTCGTTTCCACTCAGAGCGTGGGAACGAGCTTGAACTCGCAAGGGAGTGCGACATGAGCAACGACGTTCTCAGCCAGGCCGAAGTCGAGAGTTTGCTAAGCGCCATGGATGAGCGCGAGCCAGATGCCGCGGGCGACGTTTCGGCAGGCCGGCCTCGCAATCGCGACAAAGTCTCGCCCTACGATTTCAAGCGGCCCGAACGCGTCGGCAAAGAGCAAATGCGGCTCGCTGCAGACGATGCACGAAAGCTTCGGCCGCAACTTCGGCGCGGCCCTGTCGGCCCTGTTGCGCTCGATCGTCGAACTGAAGCTCACCAGCGTCGACCAGCTTACTTACAGCGAATTCGTTTTCAGCTTGGAGAGCCCGACCTGCTTCAATCTGATCAACGCCAGCCCCCTCGAGGGACAGTTGATTCTCGACATCAATCTGTCGCTTTTGTTCCCGATCATCGATCGCCTGCTCGGCGGCGGCAGCGACCCGGCCACACCGCAGCGCCGCCCGCTGACCGAAATCGAGCTGCGCCTCGTGTCGCGGATCACCGACCTCTTCTGCAATGAGCTGAAGCACGCCTGGGAAAACGTCGTTGAGCTGAATCTTTCGATCGACCGCGTCGAGAGCAATCCGCAGCTCGTGCAAATCGTGCCGCCGAACGAAGTGGTAGTCCTCTCCAGCTTCGAACTGGCGATCGGCGAGTCGCGGGGAATGATGAACCTGTGCATCCCGTTCAATGCGATCGAGCGCATCAGCACGCGACTGACGTCGAACAGTTGGGTCAGCTACGGCAAACGTTCGGGCACGCCGGAAACACTCCGCCAAATCGGCGGCCAACTTGCCGGCTCGCTGGTTGAGGTGGTCGTCGACCTGGCGGAAACGAACATCTCCACGTCCGATCTGATCGGACTGCGGGTCGGCGACATCATCAACACGGAAAAGGATATTCAGCGGCCGCTGATCGTGTCGGTCGAAGGGCGGCCCAAATTCCACGCCCAGCCGGGGGCCTTCAAGGGCCACAAGGCGATTCAAGTGATGGGGCCGATCGCGGGGCCGCAATGAGGATCTTGATCGCGTTCCCGCGCATCCGTGGCGGAAGATAAATTGCGAGTAGGACGGACAATCCTGTCCGTCCTACTCGCGTGTGACTCAATCCCCGGTCGTACTCAGGAAGCTTCCGCGGCCTCGCCCCGGGTCCGAACCGGGCCGGAAAGAATCCCGATCCAACGCCGCGCCGCGTCGGCGGTAATCAAGACGGTCAACGCCAGCATGATCGACGCCAGGATGCAGAGCAGCCTTAGCAGAAATGCTTGTTCCGGTGGCGCCGCGGGAATGTCGTGAGCCCACCAGCCGCGGACACTCAGCACACCGGCCGTCATCACCGTGAAGAATACAAACACAAACGGAATCCCGGTGCAGAGCGCGTAGCGGCGTTTGGGCGCGTGCAGCAGCAGGTAGGTCGTTCCGACGGCCAGGGCGATCGCCGCCAGGAGCTGATTGGCAATCCCGAGCATACGCCACAAAGTGTCGAGCGTGCCCACATACAGCAGGTAGCCCCACGCGGCGCACACGACTACGCTCATCAGGACATTGACGCCCCAGTGCGGCCGACGCATCGGCCGGACCTCGTGCGAATCGCCGCTTCCATCTGGCGCGTATTGCGTCGCTGGCGTTTCGGGCAGCTCCTCTTGGCCGCCGAACGACGCAAATGCCTCCTGAAACACGAACCGCGCTACCCGCGTGCCCGTTTCCAGCAAAGTCAAAATAAACAGGGCCTCGAACATGATCACGAAATGGTACCAGTAGGCCATCAGTGTCTTCATTCCGGGCACGGCGGCGAACACCTTGGCCATGCCAACGGCCAGCGTGACGGCCCCGCCCGTGCGATTGGCGAGCTTCTCTTCGGTTCCCTGTTCGAGCATTTCGATCTCGCGCGGCCGCGGGTCGAAGCCGAGCTGTGCGGCGGGTGTTTCGGTCATCGAAACATAGTTGGCATGCAGCGCCGCGTTCTTCTGATCGGCATTGATCAGGAAATAGTCCCCCGGCTCCAGGGCACAGGCCGCGACCAGGGCCGTGACGGCGACAAATCCTTCAACGACCATCGCGCCATAACCGATCGGCCGAATGTCGGATTCCTTGTTGATCATCTTGGGCGTCGTGCCGGACGCAATCAGCGAGTGAAAGCCCGAAATAGCGCCGCACATGATCACGATGCACACAAACGGCCATAACGGCCCGCTGATCACCGGCCCGCCACCCGACACGAACGTCGTCGTTGCTGGCATCTTCAGCGCCGGATGAGCGACCACGATGCCAACGCCCAGCACTGCCATCACGCCGATTTTCATGTAACTCGATAGATAGTCACGCGGGCACATCAGCACCCACACCGGTAGAATGGACGCGATAGCGGCGTAGACCGGCAACATCAGCGACAATGTTTTCGGGCTGAATAGCAACCATTGCCCCCAGGCGGAATGCGCAAACGGCTGGCCGAAAATCACACCGGCCATCACGAATGAAACGCCGATCACCGACGCCTCAACAATCCGGCCCGGACGAATCTTATACATCCACAGGCCCGTCACCAGCGCGGCCGGAATTGTTACGAGAATTGTGAACATGCCCCAGGAGCTTTCCGAGAGGGCCTTCACGACGACGATCGCCACGCTCGAGAGCGTGCAAATGATGATGAAGAGTGTGGCGATACTCGTCGTCACGCCGGAGATGGGGCCGATTGTCTCGCGGGCGATCTTGGGCAAGCTCAGTCCCCGCTGCCGGACCGACGCCCACAGGATCACAAAGTCGTGGACAGCGCCGGCCAGGCAGGCGCCGAGCACGATCCAAACGAAGCCCGGCGCAAAGCCCCATTGCGCGGCCAGCACCGGGCCGATCAGGGGGCCCGGGCCGGCAATCGCAGCGAAATGGTGGCCGAACAGCACCAATCTGTTCGTCGGATGGTAATCGCACCCGTCGCGCAAGCGATGTGCGGGCGTGGGCCTTCGATCATCGAGCATGGCGACGCTGCGCGGCCAGAAATGCGCCGTAGTAGCGATAGGCCACCGCGAACGCGGCAAAGGAGCCGAGGATGAGCCACAGGGAGTTCATGGGAGCTGCTCCGGACGCCCGCAGTGCCGGGAAAATGGCCCTGCCCATCTTCACCTTAGCGGCGGCCAACCGACGGTGCAAGCGGAGCCGTTGGACCGTCGCTTGCGATGATCTATAATTCCGCCTCGAACCATCCCTTTTTTTGGCGAGGACCTGGTTGTGACTGAGAAAGTGATCATCATCGGCAGCGGGCCCGCCGGCTGGTCGGCCGCCATCTATGCGGCGCGGGCGGAACTGCAGCCGCTGGTGTTCGAGGGGGCGATCACCGAAGAGAACCGACTCAGCGGGACTCTGCCGCTCGGGCAGCTCGCCCTGACGACCGAGGTCGAAAACTACGCTGGTTTCCCCGCGGGCGAGCTGCACAAGTTCCTGGAAACGGCCATTGATCGCGAGCGGTTCCAGTACATGAACGTAGTCGATCACAAGCACGCCGTCACCGGCCCGGAGCTCATGGAGCTGATGCGGCAGCAGGCGGTGAACTTCGGCACGCGAATCGTCACCGACGACGTCGTCGCCGCCGATCTGCAAAAGCGGCCATTCACCGTTCGCACTCGTGAGGGGCAACAGCATCTGGCGCATACAGTGATCGTCGCGACCGGCGCCCGGGCGAATTACCTGGGGCTTCCTTCGGAGGAGACGTATAAGAACCGTGGCGTCAGCGCGTGCGCCGTCTGCGATGGCGCACTGCCCCGCTTTCGCAACAAACCGCTGGTCGTGGTCGGCGGCGGCGATTCGGCCGTCGAAGAGGCTACGTTTCTCACCAAGTACGCATCCCGCGTGCACATGGTCCACCGCCGCGATGCGCTGCGGGCCAGTATGATCATGCAAGAGCGAGCGCTCGGCAACCCCAAGATCAAGATGGAATGGAATCAGGCGCTCGACGAGGTTCTAGGCGACGACAAGGGGGGTGTCACCGGCGTGCGACTGACAAGCACCGCGGGCGAGAAGCCGCGCGAACTCGCGGCCAGCGGCGTGTTTCTGGCGATCGGCCATACGCCGAACACAGACTTTCTCAAGGGCCAGGTCGCCTTGAGCGACAAGGGCTATATCAAGTGGACGCAGCCGTTTCGCTCGGCGACGAGCGTCGAGGGCGTCTTCGCCGCCGGCGACGTGGCCGACGACTACTACCGCCAGGCAATCACCTCGGCCGGCACGGGCTGCATGGCGGCGCTCGACGCCGAGCGGTGGCTGGCGGCGAGTGGATTCCATTGATTACCTGTCGATCGCGGCGTCGCAATTCACTGGTTGCCAGTCAATTGAGTTAATTGAAGCGTGCCAAAAAAATCGGAGCCAGTGTCCCTGGGCTGCATGAACAGCCGCAGAACGCTGGCTCCGTTCAATTTTGAGCTGGGATCCTCAGGGCTTACCGGGCACGACTCCAGGTAAGGCCGCCGCCCACGAGCCCGAGCAGACCCCAAATGGCGAATGATGTCGCTTCCGGCACTGGGGCGCCGGCGCCTACGACGACATCAATATCGACCGAGCCGGCCAAAACGCCCGTTCTCGGAATTAGTGCCGAGAGGCGGATCGTGTAGACGCCATCGGCCGTGGGATCGAAGGCCGGTACACCAGGCAGAAAGGCAAGATTCGTGGAGTTTTGTACGACGTTATTCGTGCTGGCATACGTTGCCGCATCACCCTCCGGCGCACTGCCGTCATTTGGCGTTGAGTTATTGCCGTAAGAATTGTCGGGGAACGCGAACGGCGGAAACACCGGATCAAACGATGTGAAGCTGTGCCCCAATGTCGGATCGAAGTCCACTTCGAGCAGGTATGTGTAGGCGTTGACGTTGTCGCTGCCCATACCGGATGAATTTGTATTGATCGACCAATCAAAGTTCCAACTTCCTCTTGGCCCGCCCGGCGCACCGCCTGACGTGTATCCTTGAGCTTCAAAACTGCCGTACGTGCCATTACTTTGGCTCAGCACGCGTGCCGCGTCGTCCAGCGGTGTGGGATAGCGTGTATGCGCCCGCAAACCAAGTTCCAAATCGCCCTCTCGATCGACGGTGAACAAAATGTTCGAGTTTCCCGCGCCGTAGATTGCGTTGCTCGACAGCGTGGCGTCGTAGGAAATGGACGCATTGCTGACCGAGACCAAGCCCAAAACGAAAGAAACCGCCCCCAAAACGACGAAAACCCGCTTGCCCATCATGACTCCTTCTCTCGTTTACGATGCTTTCCTTGAAAGTGGAAGTGCAGACCCGCCAAAGTTCGCACTATAATTGGGCCTGCGATTGAGGGCAAGTTTTTCTATCGAGTTTCATGAGGAATTCAGGAGCGCCGCAACATCTTGACGCCCGGGCCCACCAGGCGCCTATCGTCGCATAAGTGACGTAAACCCTCTGATGTCAAAGAGTGTCGACGGCAAGCCAGAGGGAACAACTTTCTCAAACGAGGTCCCAAATGGATGACATAAAAATCTCCGTCGCAGATCGGGCCGGTCGCCGCACGGCCTCCAGCGGCTCGAAATGGGAACCCATCATGGGCTATAGCCGAGCCGTCCGCAGCGGCAACACGATTGCCGTCACCGGCACAGTGGGCATCAACGCCGACGGCACCTATGCGCCCGACATTGCCGACCAGACGGCCCGCTCGCTGGCCATCATCCGGGCGGCCGTCGAGGCGCTGGGCGGCAAACTCGAACAGGTCATCCGCACGCGGATGTTCGTCACCGACGTCAGCCAATGGAAAGCGGTCGCCCGCGTGCATGGCGAGGTGTTCAAAGACATCCGCCCGGCCACGACGATCGTGGAAGTCACCCGCTTGATCGACGACGCGGCGCTGATTGAGATTGAGGCGGACGCGATTGTCGGCTAGTAGGCAGGTTCACGCTCAAAATCTGCCTACCTTGGAGCGCTAAGTCTCGTAGCCTTGCGGGATTGCCGGAGTATTGCGAACGCAAGTATAATTGCGAAAACGAGCGATATCAAGCGCACCATAGAATTGTGGCATCATGGCAACTGACACGATTACAGTAAACGAAGCGCGTACCGCTACTTCGATCGGTCGGCCGGCCACCCTCCACGGCTGGATCCGTACTCGCCGCGATTCCAAGGGCGGCTTCAGCTTTCTAGAGCTCAATGACGGCTCCTGCCTGGCGAACGTCCAGGTCATCGCCGATGCAAAACTGCCGAACTATGAGAGCGAAGTGAAGCAGCTCGCTCCGGGCTGCAGCGTCACCGTGCGCGGGGAAGTGAAAGAGTCGGGCGGCAAGGGGCAGGCGACTGAGGTGCTCGCCCGCGAGATCATCGTTCATGGCTGGGCCGACCCCGAGCAGTACCCGTTGCAGAAGAAGCGGCACTCGTTCGAGAAGCTGCGGGAGTGGGCCCACCTCCGGCCGCGGACGAATACGTTTGGCGCGATCGCCCGCGCTGCGCAATCGCATCTGCCGATCGATCCACGACTTTTTTCAGGGCGAAGGCTTCCTGTTCATCAACACGCCGATCATCACGGCCAGCGATTGCGAAGGGGCCGGGGCCATGTTCCGCGTCTCAACGCTCGACCCGGCCCAGCCGCCGCGGACCGACAAGGGCGAGATCGACTACACGCAGGACTTTTTCCATCGGCCGGCGTACCTCACCGTCTCCGGCCAGCTCGAAGGTGAAATCTTCGCCACGGCCCTGAGCAAGATCTACACGTTTGGTCCCACCTTTCGCGCCGAAAACTCGAACACGACGCGCCACCTGGCCGAGTTTTGGATGGTCGAGCCCGAGGCTGCCTTCTTCGGGCTCACCGACAACATGGCCCTGGCCGAGCGGTTCCTAAAGCGCATCTGCAGCGACGTGCTGACGGATTGCGACGAGGACCTGCGATTCTTCGCCGAGCACGTTGACAAGGCAGCCATCGAACGGCTGCGGCACGTGGCCGAGCAGCGAATTCCGCCGACTGAGTTACACCGAAGCGATTGACGTGCTGAAGTCGTCCGGTAAGCAGTTTGAATTCCCGGTCGAGTGGGGCCACGACCTGCAGGCCGAGCACGAGCGCTTCCTCACCGAAGAAAAACTCGGCGAGCCGCTGATCTTGTTCGATTATCCGGCAGCGATCAAGCCGTTCTACATGCGCGTCAACGACGGCGGCAAAACGGTGCGGGCGATGGACGTGCTGGTGCCAGGTGTGGGCGAGATCATCGGCGGCAGCCAGCGCGAAGAGCGGCTGAACGTGCTGGAGGCGCGGATGGCCGAGCAGGGCCTGAACGTGGCCGATTACTGGTGGTACCTCGACCTGCGGCGGTTCGGCACGGTGCCCCACTCCGGCTTCGGCCTGGGGCTAGAGCGGATGATCCAGTTCGTGACCGGCATGACCAACATCCGCGATGTGGTTCCCTTTCCGCGGACGCCGGGGAACGCGGAGTTTTGAGGCCGCGGCGAACTCGTCTGGACAAAACTGCGCGATTCGCGCGTCCGGCCGCGTTCAGCGGTTTGTCGCGGGCAGATACCCGCCTGAGCCGCAGAAATGTAGCTGCGATTGGCACGGCGTCGACAATCAGGGCGACGACAATGCATCCCCACAGCGGCTCAACGCGGCCGGCGAGCCGGTGCCCGCGGTTGGTCTTCATGGCTTTGGGCCCATTTCGTGCAACCTGAGCCGGATTTGTGGCGGCAGTCGTTCGCGCCCATCATAACGGTTGTTCGAGTTGCGCCGACCGCCGAGATCAACTTTGAACGATCGCCGCTCGCGATTTGCCGCCCAGCAAGTTGTGACCTACCTTTTCGATGGCGGCCGCTGCCGGCGTCACCCGTCCTTCGGCTGCCTTGTCCCTCATGCCTCGATCCTTATCGCCAAACTCATCACTTGGGCAGTTTAGCACCACGGCATTCCCGTGACGACGCAATGTGCGGGGTCATTTCTTTGCGCGGCCCGATCGCCGCGCAGTGAACCAGGCCGCGCTTGTGCCGCGCTCGGCGAATCGGCCGCCCTCAAATAGTTACACAACGCGCTGACGGTGAGGACCGCATGTCCAACGGCACATTCTCAATTGAACACAAACCGCTGCTCGCCACGCTGCACCAGTGGGAAGAGGAGCAGGAGTCGCTCGACGCCCAGTGGAACGAGTCGCTCGAGGCCCTAGTCGCCTTCCAATCGCATCTCGACGCGTGGCAACAGGAATTGGTTCAGGAACGGGACGAATTGCGTGAGGCTCGTGAAACATGGGACCGCGAGCTGGCGGAGGCCGATCAGAAAGGCGAACAGGCCTCGGCCGAGACCGCGGCGCAACTGGCCGAAGCCCGCGCAACGTTGGCTCAACAAGTTGAACAACTGCAAGCACGCGTCGAGGAGCTGCGCGCGCTGGAACAGCAACGGGCAGACGCGGTGGCTGAATTGGAGCAGGCCCGTGCACACGCCGACCAACTGCAAAATGAACTCGACCGTCAGCGGCAAGAATTCGAGCACGCGCGTGCGACGACCGCCGACGAAATGCGGCAATTGCAGGCGCAGCGCGACGCAAGGGCCGAGGCAGCAACGAGCGACTCCGGCGGCCGCGAGATTGGTGGCGCCGCGTCCGGTGAGGCGCCGCTGGCGAGCGTCGCTCCCCCGGCGAGAGTTGCCCGAACTAGCGCAAACGGCTGCGACGCCAAGCGGCAAGTAAGCAGCCCAGTGCTCGGCTCGATCGTGGAGCAGTTCGGCAAGCTGCGTCAACAGCGCACGTCAGAGCGTCAAGCGGGAAAGAAAAAAGGTAATTAACCATGAACGATTGGCGTACCAAGCTGAACTTCGATTACTTCTCGTCGCGCTGGCCGGCGGCTGCCGTGGCGGGTGTGGTGTTTGTCGTCGGACTGTTGTGGCGGAATGTGGCCCTGTTGGCCGGCGGCGCGGCCGCATTGTGCTGGGTGCTGCGCCACTCAACAGCCATGAAACCGCGCAGCCCCATCGCAGCCGCAAACGCCGCGTCGTTGAGAACCGGCACGCCCAACAGGCGAGCGAAGAGGACGAGTCGCCGGATTCGACTTTCGCATCACAACGACCGCGCCCGGCCGTGCGCTCGATGACACCGGGCTCTCCGCATAGCGCGGACGCCCTTGTCGACGATCTCTTGGCCACAGGCCGATACGCCTTGTTGCTGCGGCCGGAAACAAAACAGCATTTAACGCAGGTGCACATCGTCAAAGCAATTCGTCAGTTGGATGAAGCGATGGCACTCGTGCCGGCGGGCCGCGTCCTATTGGGGCAACTGGCCGAACAATCGAATTCGTCCTGCGGCATGACCGATGTCGATCCTAAGCTCGCGAAACGCAACCTCGTCAAAATCGAATCGGTGTACCTCGACCGCTACGCGGTGACGAACGAAGAGTATCAGCAGTTCGTCGACTCGGGCGGCTATGAACAGTTGGAATTCTGGCAGGAAGAGGCCCTGCCGGCTCTCTTGGACTTCGTCGACCAGACGGGCGCCCCGGGGCCACGCCATTGGAGCGACGGGCAATATGGGCCAGGGCAGCAGCGGCTGCCAGTCGTCGGCGTGAGCTATTACGAGGCCTGCGCTTACGCCCGCTGGGTCGGCAAGCGGCTGCCGTCCGACGCAGAATGGACCAAGGCCGGCGCCTGGCCGGTCGAATCATCGCCCGGCCGCGTCGCGCAACGCCGCTATCCGTGGGGTGAGTCGTTCGACACCCGGCGGGCGCACCTATTCGGGTCGGGGAACACCGGTCCCGTCGCCGTCGATGAATTTCCTGGGGGCGTGAGCGTGGGGGGCATTCACCAGTTGATCGGCAACGTGTGGGAATGGACCTCCACGCCGCTGGTGGAACTTGGCGATCCGACGCTGCACGTCTCCGAAGCCGTGATGAGCATTCGCGGCGGCGCTTTCGACACCTACTTCGAAAACCAAGCCACGTGCCACTATCAAAGCGGCGAGCATCCGCTGGCCCGCCGGGCGAACATCGGCTTCCGCTTGGCGCTCCCGATGTCCGACTTTGAAGTGGCCGAAGACGAACACCAGGACGACGCCAGCGGCGCCGTCGATGAACGGGGTCACGCCACGGCCGAGGACGAGTCGGTCGAAGACGAAGCCGTGGCAGCGACCTGTTGATATTTGCACCTAGGGTCGAACGCGGAGAGCCGGAAGTCGAGAGCCCGTGGCTCGCGACAACCGACGCCGTGCTAGACTCTCGACACTTGACATTCGAATCTCGACCCTTGATCCACAGCTATGTCTCATCTTGCACAGATTCCGCTGGAAACGTATTTGCTCGCGCAACAGGCTGCGCCGATCGCCTGCCTCGTGTGCGACCATGAAAACTGCTGTTCGGCCGCGCGTTGCCGGAATTGTCAGTCGCCAATGGCGCTGGCCCACCAGACTCTCTCGGTCAAAAAGCGGCCTCACCTGGTGGCCGTGATCGGCGCGAGCGGCGTCGGTAAGACCGTTTACCTCGGCCTGTTGATGGACATGCTCACGCGGCACGTCGGCCTGTTGCGATCGACGGCCCGCGGGCCAATGTCGATCTCGTTGCAACAAACCACGACGACCGCCCTGGCCACCGGCTGGTTCCCCGAGAAAACGGTGAACACGCCCGAACATTGGAACTGGGTGCATTGTCAATTCAACTGCCGACGGCGTCGCCGGCCGCTCGAGCTGGTGATCCCCGACATTTCGGGCGAAGCGCTGGCCACGGAAACAGAGCGCTCCGGCCGCTATCCGGCGATTCGAGCACTGCTTGCCAAGTGCGCGGCGGTGGTGGTGCTGGCCGACGCCGAGCGGCTGCAGAGCGGCGACCATTCGCAGGATTTCGTTACGCTCAAGCTGCTCTCCTTGATTGGCGAGCTGCGAGATGAGAACGCCCGCACGCGGCGACAGCGCGGCGCCGAGCGGCGGCCGCTGGTGCTGCTGTTGACCAAGGCCGACAAGTGCGAAGGGTGCATCGAGAGCCCTCGGGAATTCGCCGAGTCACACGCCAGTTCGCTGTGGAGCGATTGCCGCAATCGTTTCCCGAGACACGAGGCGTTCGCTTGCTCGGTGACCGGCGCGACGGCCTTTCGCGATAGCTACGGCCGGCGACAGCAGGTGCCGCTGCGAATCGAGCCGCACGGCATCATCGAACCGTTCGGCTGGCTGATGAACGAACTGGATGAGAACTGGAACAGTCCCGGCCTGGCCGCGCGATTCTGCAAGCGATAAGAATCTCCGCAGCGGCGTCCGGCGGCCTTTACGCTGCGAGTGGATTCCGCCATGTCCTCCCACGACGGACCGTTTTCCGAAGATCAATCGCCGCGAAGGCGGTCCATCGTCATCGACAAGCCAGGCGCGCCGCATCCGCACCTGCTGCGGCGGGAAGAGACGCGGCCCGATGTGATCGCCCGTCTGGAATGGCTGGACGATTTGATGTTCGCCGCGATCGACGGCGATGCCAATTCGCTGCAAGCGGCCGCCGACGCGTGGCGGAAGGCGCGCGGCGAGCTGGGCGACGACACGGTCGAAGAATCGCGGCAGCAGTATCTGCGTTGCGCAGGGCGTCTGGCACTCGCTGCGTCGCGAACCATGCCAGCAGCCGCACAAGATCTTTGCAGCGATTGAAGTGATATCACTACTCACGGGAAATGCGCACTAACTCAGAAACGCTCTCACCCCCGGCCCCTCTCTCGGAAGCAGAGGGAAGATTGCGTTAGTCGCCCTTAATCGCCGCGAAGAAGCGGCGGAACAGGTAGTGGCTGTCGTGCGGACCGGCGGAGGCTTCCGGGTGATACTGCACGCTGAAGGCGGGCACTTCGCGGTGGATGAGGCCTTCGATCGTGTCGTCGTTCAGGCTGCGATGGGTGACTTCGAGATAATTGGGGAGCGATTCCTCGGCCACTGCGAAGCCGTGGTTTTGCGAGGTGATCTCCACTGCGCCGGTCGTTAAATCTTGCACGGGATGATTCGCGCCGCGATGGCCGAACTTGAGCTTGAATGTTGTCGCCCCACAGGCCAGGCCGAGGAGCTGGTGCCCCAGGCAGATGCCGAAGACGGGCTTTCTGCCGAGCAAGCCGCGGATCGTCTTGATTGCGTACTCGAGCGGCTCGGGGTCGCCCGGGCCGTTCGACAGGAACACGCCGTCCGGCCGGTGGGCCAGCACGTCGTCGGCCGAGGCCGTGCCGGGCAGGATGGTGACCCGGCAGCCCATATCGACCAGGTGCCGCGGGATGTTCCACTTCATGCCGTAATCGAGGGCGACGACGTGAGGGCGGGAGAGGGAGGTGTCCGGTGTCCGATGTTCGCTACCGCGAATCTTGGATCGAGTGTCAGTGCCAGGTTCTTGACCGCTGGCATTTCCGCGCCTCCCCGTTCCCCGCTCCCGGCTCCTTGCCCCGCAAATGCGTCCAAGCGCTGAGCGGCTCGACCCATTCGCGGGGCTCTTGCGGCAGCACTTCGCGGACCAGGTCGCGGCCCACCAGGCCCGGGCTGGCCTGGGCCTTGGCCACGAGGCTGGCGTCGTCGAGGTCGGTCGTCGAGATCACGCCTTTCATCGCGCCACGCGAGCGCAAGCGGCGGACCAGCGCCGGGTGTCGATCGATTCGATGGCCACGATGTGCCACCGCTTCAGGTAATCGCTGAGGCTCTCTTCGCTGCGGAAGTTGCTCTCGGTGCGGCTGTGCTCGCGGACGACGAAGCCGGCCAGGTGGGGCCGGCCGCTCTCGACATCCTCGGCGTTGACGCCGTAGTTGCCGATCTGCGGGTAGGTCATCGTGACAATCTGCCCGCGGTAGCTGGGATCGGTGAGGATCTCCTGATAGCCGGTCATCGAGGTGTTAAAACAGACCTCGCCGTCGATCTCGCCCTCGGCCCCGATCGACGTGCCGGCAAAGACGGTGCCGTCTTCGAGCGCTAGTTTGGCGGGTTGTGTCATGGTGTTGAGGACGAGCTGTCAGCTATTAGCCGTCAGCTTTCAGCCAGAGGGATAAGTGATTGCGATTCAGTATAGAGAATCGAAGCCTTGTTGATTAGGGGGAGGGAAATTGGAGTAGAGGAGCAGTGGAGCGGTGCATCCTGGTCGGGATCGCGGGCCTCGGCTTCGCTGCTAGAGTATTTTTTGCGCACTTTGCTGGGGGGCCCCATAGGGCGTGCAAAAAGTCGGGACATTGTGCCCGGTGGGTGAACGCGGCGGGCCTTTTTTTTGCCGAGGTTTTATCAAACGCAGGCGCGCACAATTGGTCGAATTCATGTGAATTGTTGGTGGTTTGTCGTCGATTGATTTCGCGAACGCACGGTTTGCCGCGCGAATGACGGCTGTACTGCCCTGGAAACCGGGCAGAGCTGGCGGCCGTCAGCTCTCAGTCGGAGAGCAATTCCATCCTTTACAGCGCGGTCTTTACTAGATCCTCAGCGTGTGCGAGTGGATTGTTCAAGTGTATACTATCCCACGAATCAGCATAGCAGATTTGCGGCGAAACGCAATCGGCGGAATTGGCCAGTGTGCGCACGCTGCTCGATCGACTCGTGACCCTACGGTTCAGTTTCCTGCCGGCCGCCGCCAGCGCAGTCCGGGCCAGCGGCCGAAGCCGCGGTCGTCGGTGACGAGCTCGGCGCCGTTTTCGATCGCGATCGCGGCGAGATACGCGTCGCTGATCAAGTTGCCGCGGGCATTTCCGTTTTTGCATAGGTCGGCGAAGATATCCCAGTGCCGCGAACCTGGTTCAAGTAGGAGGCAATGTGGTTGCGAGCGGAGCTGCTCGGCAAAGATCAACACATCCGGCAGGGTACTGGGCGGGTCGAAGATGCGCGGGTGCGTGACGATCCGCAGCAGTCCACTCAGCGTGATCGAGGCGACAGCGAATGGCTGCTGGCCGAGGACTAGTTGTTCGATGAGTGCGCGGAATTTTGGATGCCGCGGCGCGTTGCGCCGGTAGGCATTGACGAGCACGTTAACGTCGAGGATTTCCATCGTGCTCGTCCATCAGATTTGCAAGGGCTACATTGCTGCTCAGATCGACGCCCGGCTGCAACCCCTTGCCGCCGCAGGTGTGGAGCTTGAACGGCTTAGGGCACTGCTTCGGCGCACGCTTCGACAAGGCGGCCCGCAGGGCGTCTTCGACGACTTGGGTAAAAGTGCGGCCGGTGTCGATGGCCAGCTTTTTCGCGTCGGCAAGCAGGCGTTCGTCAAGGCGGATGGTGGTTCGCATACATCAAAGCATACATCACAGGCATCAATATGTCAACCGCGGTTTAGTTGGCTGTTCCGTTGTGGCAAGGTTGTCGTTCGCTTTCGACGCTAATATGTTCACGCGAAATCACGGAAACCAACATAAAGACGATACAACCAAACAAGGCGACGAGATGGACACCAAATTGAACCGGGTGATCAGCACCGTGCCGAGGCGCCAGCGAGTGATCGTTCCGTGATTATTGACGGCGGCTTCCCAATCTGAGGGTACGCGAAAGTTCCAAGCGATTTCGGCATCGGCCAGCCGCTTGGCGTCGAGCCATGGTGCGCAGCGAAAAAACAGCGCAAACATTCCGAGCGCGGCGACCATCTGGCAGACTGACAACAGCAGCACTGACCGTTTCATCGGGGAGCCATTCAGTTCAGCGCTTCCGCCTTCACATACAGCTCCGGCGGCGCCTTTTCAAAGTACTTAAAGAGCGACGGGCAGAGCCAGCCTTCGAGGGGCGGGTCGTCGAGGCGGTAGTAGTTGCCCGTGCCGTCGCTGCGCGTCCAGGTGAGTCTTCTTTGATGCCCGGGGAATGGGTGGGCTGAGAAGAAGAGGCGGAAGCCGTGGTCGGCATTGGGGACGTTGGCCACGAGGTAGTCGATCATTTCCGGAATGCCGGCGACAAACGGCTCGCGGACCAGGCCGGCGGCCGGGTCGTCGAACACCCAAGTGCCCTGGTAGCGATAGGGCGAAATGACCATGACCGCGTTTTGCGGCGGGCGGCGGACGGGATGCGTAAACAAGCCGAAATGCCACGCGGCGAGAAGCGTGGCGAGGACGATGAACAGCGCGACGATGTTCCGCCGGTTGCGGCGAATCGGCAAATTGACGTACACGGCCTGGTTGGCTGGATCAGACATTTCGGACAATCATTCCAGTCCTGGGACGTAGTCAGTTCGCAGAACGAGAAGCCCTCACCCTGCCCTCTCCCAGCGGGAGAGGGTTTTACTCCGCCGCCACCGGCGGGTGGTCGATGCCGCGGATGGTGTAGCGGTATTTGTAGTTGCGGTTGGGGAGCAGGTAATCGTTGAGCGGGAGCGCGCCCCAACTGTCGTTGCCGCCGACGCCCATTTGCACGCCGTCGACGTTGAGGAACGTTTTGTTTTCGGGCGCGAGTTGGAAGTCGTACTCAATATTGTTCGCATCCATTTGTTGTTTGCTGAACTGGCTCGCGCCGACGCTCAGGCCGCCGACCGGCAGGTTCTCTTCGTCCTTGGTCATCTCGGCCGAGGCCAACAGGCCGGTGCCGCTGGTGCTGGTGACGGCGACCCAGCGGACGTCGACCCAGTTGGTGTTTTCCTGCGGGCGGGAATAGGGGACGTACTGGTCGGCCACCTTGCCGCCATAGACGCCGAGGGGGGCCTGTTTGCGGTCGCTATACGTCATTTCGGGGCCGCGACCATACCAGGTGACCTGGCTAAACTGGCCGGGCATCGTCCAGAGCGTGCCGAAGCGGGGCAACATCGGGACGCCGCCCTGGCCGCCCCGGCCGCGCCCGCCGCGGCGGCCTTGGCCGCGGCCGCGCTGGGCGCCGCGCCGGTCGCCTTGTTCGGCGCCGCGGCGCCGGCCGCTGAGGCGGCCTCGCCGTTGGCGTCGTCGTCGGGCGGGGCTTCGCGGGCTTCGTAGACGACGTCGATCGTCACCAGGCCGGTGGCGTCGACATCGTACGAGAGCCTGTACGGCGCGCTGTTGACGTCGGGCAAGACGCCGGCGACGCGGATCGTCGCCGACGGTACGGCCTGGTTCTGCAGCTCCAGGACGTCGACTGACTCGACGCGGAAGTTTTTGCCCGTATTGCGCCAGACGCGGGAGTTGGTCGGCAAGCGGTTGCCGTCGTCGTTATCGGTGTGGACGCGCCAGAAATCGGGCTGTGATGCCGCGGCGAGTAGCTCCTGGCCGCGCCATTTGTAGGAGGCGACGCCGCCGGATTTCTTGTCGATCGTGACGGCAAAATCGCGGCCGCTGACGTTCACGTGGTCGCCGTTTTGATCGACGGTGAGGGGCAAATTCTTTTCCGGCGGCAGCGGTTCCTCGCCTGGGCCGTTGCAATTGCAGACCGGCAGGACAAATTGGTCCCAGGCGACCTCATGACCGGCGGGGGCCCAAGGCTCGTCGTTCACGAGGGTGAAGCGGCAATCGAAGACGTACTCGCTGGGCGGTTCGAGCAGATTGCTGTCGAACGCGGCGTAAAACACTTTCGACTCGCCGGGCGCGACGTCGAGCGTGTCGTCGTCGCCGGCTCCATCGAGCTTGATCGGCCCGGCGGCGATGGCGACGCCGTTTTTGAGCAGCGTCCAGTGGCCTTTGACGTAGCCGGCCAGTGAGCGGAAATAGTTGCGATTTTTGAGCGTGAATTTGCGGGCATCGAGATCGACGGCCTCGACGTGGACGTTTTGGATTTCTTTCTTTAGGGCCGCGAGGCCCGGGTGGGGGATGTCGTCGGCGCTGACGAGTCCGTTCATGCAGAAGTTGTCGTCGTTGTGCAGGTTGCGGGCCCGCTCGAAGTAGCCGCCGTAGGCGAAGAAGGACTCACCGACGTTGGCCGGCGGCACTGTTTTGCCGAGGTACGTCTCTGGCGCGTGCTGCAACAGGCCTTGGTCGCGCCAATCCCAGACGAACGCGCCCTGGGCCTGGTCGTTCGCGTTGAAGACTTCCCAATATTCTTTCAGGTTGCCGCTGCTGTTGCCCATGGCGTGGGCGTACTCGCAGAGAATGTACGGCCGCGACTCGGGGCGCGCGACGTAGCGGGCGACCTCGGCCGGACGGGAGTACATCCAGCTGTGGATATCGGTGTTGCGTTCGTTGTTGTCGCGGGCCCGCTCATAGTGAATGGGCCGGTCGGGATGGTGCGTGCGGAGCCAATCGGCGCAGGCGTTGAAACAGACGCCGTCGCCCGCTTCGTTGCCCATCGACCAGACGATGATCGAGGGGTGGTTCTTGTCGCGCTCGGCCATGCGGCTGACGCGGGCCAAGTGGGCCTCGGTCCACTCGGGCTGCTTGGCGAGCGATTCGGGGCCGTAACCCATGCCGTGCGACTCGATGTTGGCCTCGTCCCAGAGGTAAATGCCGTACTCGTCGCACAGGTTGTACCACTCGGGTGCATCGGGGTAGTGACAGGTGCGAACGGCGTTGATGTTATTGCGCTTCATGAGAATGATGTCTTGGAGCATGTCTTCGCGGGTCAGGTAGTGGCCGCGCTCGGGGTGATGCTCATGGCGGTTGGTGCCTTTGATTTTGATGGGCGCGCCGTTGACCAGGAGGAGACCGTTCTTGATTTCGGTTGTGCGGAAGCCGATGCAGAGGGGCACGGCTTCGACGAGCCGGCCGTCCGCGCCACGTAGCTCGACGATGAGCGTGTAGAGATTCGGCATTTCGGCTGACCATTGCCGAGGCGACTCGACGTCGGCGGTGAGCACGATTTCGGTGGCTCCGTCCGCTTTGAGTTCGGCCGCTTGCGTGAGCTTTTTGCCGGCTTCGGTGCCGTTCGGGGCAACCAGTTCGGCGTTGATCGTGGCGCTGGCGACTTGGCCGGAGTGATTTGCCAAGCGGGCCGTGATTTTCAGCTTGCCGTTTTTGTATTGGTCGTCGAGCGGTGCCTGGACGTGCAGGTCGTCGATTGTGAGTTGGCCCTCACTGCGAAGGTAGACGTCGCGGAAGATGCCGGAGAGGCGCCAGAAGTCCTGGTCTTCCAGGTAGCTGCCGTCGCACCAGCGGTAGACCTCGACGGCGATTTGGTTGTCGCCCGGCTGCACGAACTTCGTAATGTTGAATTCGCCGCCGAGGCGGCTGTCTTCGCTGTAGCCGGCGAGCTGGCCGTTGACCCAGACGTAAAAGGCCGCCTCGACGCCGTCGAAGTGGATGTACACCGATTTGCCCTGCCAATCGACCGGCAGCTCGAAATGGCGGCGGAAGGAGCCGACCGGGTTGAAATTGCGCGGCGCGTGGGGCGGGTTTTTGGGGAATGGATAAGTGACGTTGGTGTAGATTGGGATGTCGTAGCCCTGCATCTGCCAGTTCGAGGGGACCGTGATCGAGGCCCACTGGCTGTCGTCAAAGTTGGTCTCATAGAACGTTGCGGGCCGGTCGGCAGGCTTTTCGACAAAGTGGAACTTCCACATGCCGTTGAGCGAGCGGTACCAGGGGGACTGGGCTCGATTGATGCCCCCTTCGCGGGCCTTTTCCGCTGTGGGGTACTTGACGAAGGTGGACCGCTGGGGCTCACGGTTGATTTGAATGACGGCAAGGTCGTCCCAGTCATCGGCCGCGCGAGCCGGAGTGGCACAGGCGGCGGCAAGGCAAACGGCACTGGTGAGGGACAGAATGCATCCGGATGGCAATCGAGACATGACAATCCTCATCGCGGGAGATGGACAGGAACGAATCTTTGAACGAGCGGGCGGCAGATCGGATACCGTCGTAGCGACAGCGTGAGATTATTGACTCGGCAGCAGGTGGCCCGGGCGACGGCGAAACGTGCCGGAATCTCACCCTGGGCGCACTCGCCCAGCATACCAGAATTTACGTCAGAAGTGGCCAGGGGGTCGGCGAGAGGGGCGAACCTCGCAGCAGTTTGTGCGGTGTGCCGCAGCGGCCAGTGAGAACGCGCTCATTTCCCGGAGCTGTTACGGGACTTAGAGAAGGCCGACGACGACGGGCTTACGAGGCATACGGCGCGGAGTATACTTCGGGGGCAGCGTTGTCCGATTTGGCCACCCCGAGCCAGGTGCGTTTGTGTCAGAGCAGCAACCGGCAAGCGATTCAGCGCAGGCGGGAACCAGGATCGCCGCGATCGATGTGGGGTCGAACAGTGTGCGGCTGGTGGTTGCGGAGGTGCTGCCATCCGGTGGCTATCGCGTGCTTGATGAAGAGCGCGTGAACACGCGATTGGCCGCGGCGATGAGCAAGACGGGGCAGCTCGCTCCGGCGGCGGCGGATGCGACGATCGGCGTATTGCGGAATTTTACTTCGATTGCGGCCGGTTATGGGGCGACCAAGCCGCGGGCGATCGGCACCAGCGCGCTGCGCGACGCCGCGGATGGGCCGGCCTTTTGTGATCGGGTGCGGAAGGAGCTGAAGCTTTCAGTCGAGGTGATTTCGTCGGCCGAGGAAGCAAGGCTGGCCTTTCTGAGCGTGGCCCGGGCGTTCGATATTTCGGGGCGCGAAGTGGCCGTGGCTGACATCGGCGGCGGCAGCACAGAGATCGTGCTGGCTTCGAGCGGCCTGGTGGACCAGGTGTACGCCACGAAGCTGGGGACGGTGCGCGTGACTGAGCAGTGCGGCGTGAGCGATCGCTCGACGCCGAAGCAAGTGGCGAAGCTGCGTGATTTCGTCGACCGGGCGCTGAAGAAGGAGGTCGGCAAGCCGCCGTTCGTGCCCGATATGTTGTTTGGCACCGGGGGGACGTTTACGGCGCTGGCCTCGATCATCATGGCGGGCCAAGGGCAGGCGGGGCAGCCAATGTGGGGTTTTCGTGTCACGCGGGCGCAGATCAGCCACTTGGTGGCCGATCTGGCGCAGCTTTCGCTCGAGAAGCGAAAGAAGGTGCCGGGGCTGAATCCGAATCGGGCCGACATTATCGTCGCCGGCCTGGCGATCATTGAGCGTGTGATGCGGCACTTGCGGGTAAATGTAGTGCAAGTCCACACCCGGGGCGTGCGCGACGGGCTCCTCTTGACGATGGTGCAGCAGGAGCCGCCGCAAAGCGCCAGCCCCGAGGAGCGGCGTTCGGCCGTGGAGGAGTTTGCGAAAAACTGCGGCGTCGATTTGACCCACGCCCGGCAAGTGGCCCGCATCGCCGGTTCACTGTGGAAGCAGTTGGCCGAGCCGCTGGGGCTGAAGCCGGAAGACGGCGAGTTGATCGAATCAGCGGGCCTGGTGGCAAACGTCGGCTACTTGATCAACTTCGAGGGGCATCACAAGCACAGTTACCACTTGATTCTCAACAGCGAGTTGCCCGGCTTCGAGCAGCGGCAGTTGCAGCTACTCGCAAATGTGGCGCGTTATCATCGCGGCGCGCCGCCAAAGCAGAAACATGACGAATACGCGGCTCTGTCGGCGGGCGACAAGCGGCGGGTGGCCTCGCTGGCGGCCATCTTGCGGCTGGCATTGGCGCTCGACCGGACGCACCAGCAGCACGTCGAGGAGGTGCGGGCGACATTGGACGGCGAACGGGTTCGGATCACGATCAAAGCGCACGGCGATGCCGAAGTTGACCTGTGGGCGGCGCAACGGAAGGTTGAGCTGTTCGAGAAGGTGTTTGGACGAACGGTGGATTTCACGGCGCAGAGCGCGAATCGGCCGCGACGCGGAGGGCGAAAAGGCCGCGCAGCGGACTTGGCTAACGCATCCGGCAACGAGGTGAACGAGGGGGAAGCAAAGGGCGGTGCGTCGGCGCCCGCGGCCAAACCGGCCCGGCCGCGCTAAACCGGGCGGAGGTTTGGTACATGCCGACGGACGGACACCCCCGTTCCTCGGACGGATTGACGGACGGACGGACAGAATTGTCCATCCTACAAGCAACTCTTTGATGGAGTCTTTGCCTGCCGCTGCTGATCGGAAACTTTAACTCCGCACGGCTTCCATCGCTTCCAAAGCTTGTTCATCGGGCGAGGTGCCCTCTTCTTGGCCGAGCGACTGAAAATCGCCGCGGAGCGCTTTCAGGGTGTAGCGCTCCTGGTTGATCTCCTCCCCGGTGCGGATTCCGAGGCGGCGCAGCACGGGCACGGGCGGGCACCAGCCTTGGAGGGCGTGCTGTAAGAAGAATGACTGCACGACGAACGGCAGGAGCAGCCACTTGCGACTCTTGGTGACGCCGAGCGTCAGGCCGAACAGAGTGAACGACGGGGCCATCGTTTCCAGATACCGCTCGATGTCCCACTCGCGATCGAGCTCGGCCAGGCGGCGGTCAATGGCGGCGGGGCCCTCGGCCGCGCAGCGGATAATGCCGCGTTCGGTTTCGCGGCGGATACGCTGATTGATTTCGCTAGCGGTGTTTTTGCGGACGCGGTGGCTGGTGGCGGGTAACATGGTCGGGGGCCCTCCGGAATGGATGACGGAGCAATTGGTGATGAAAGTTGTGCAACTCTCGTGCCGTCATGGTCCGTTGGACGGGGCCCCAAAAAAGTGCAATCCGGCGAGCGCGGCAACATTTGTCAAAAAAAGGCGTCCCAGGCCACCATCACCAGCATGATCGCGCCGACGGCCAACTTGCCCGCCGTGCCCCAGAGGCGGCCGACGAAGGCGCCGCGGCCGATAGCGACGCGCTGCTCATGTTCCTGGCCTTTCCAGGCTTCGCCCACATAGGCGCCAGCGAATGCGCCGAGCGCGCCGCCGAGGATGGCGACGACCAGCGGGCCGACGACGGGGATTGGGACGCCGACCAAGAGGCCGGCGAAGCTGCCGAGCATCCCGCCGACGATTGAGAGGGCCACGCCGCGGCGGCTGGCGCCTTGCTGGGTCGCGCCAGCGGCGCCGGCGGCGAACTCAATTATTTCACCGACGACGGCCAAGCCCAGCAGCACCAGCACGGTCGTCCAGCTCATGCCGCGCGCGGCGGCGTCGGCTCTGGGGTAAATCAGCGCGAATAATGCTGCGAGGCCAGCGGTCAGCCAGTTGCCGGGGAGGGTTAGAAAGGTTGACAGCCAAGCGCAGCCGCAGAGTAGAACCAGCAGTAGTGCGAGCAAGTAATAGACGATTGGATTCGCCATGCGATGGCGTTCAGATGCTAAACGGAAACTGAATGCGCTCGGAGGAATTCAGCTGCGGCCGATTTGCTAGTTTCACCGCGAGCGACGGACAAAACCAAATCCGCGTAGTCGTCGTTTGCGGCGGTCAGGAGTAAATCATTCATCGTCAAGAAGACGTCGGTAGCGACGGCCCCGACGCGCTTATTACCATCAATGAACGGATGATTCTGAACGAGGTGGTACAGATATGCGGCAGCCATTTCGTACAAATCTGTATGCAAGTGTTGCCCGCCAAACGCTGCCATTGGCATGGCAACGGCGGATTGCAGCAGTCCCCAATTGCGCACGCCATGCGATTCGCCATAACGTTCGATCTGGTCGCGGTGAATGGCCACCATTTCATCCAAAGTGAGAAAGACTGGCGCCACGGCTTACTCCGCGAGCCGATCTAGGGCCTTGCCGTAACGCTCGTTGCTTGACGCCAGGGCTTGTTCAAACCGTTTTTGACGCTTTTTGTCACGGACGGGCGCTGACGATCAGCGCCTCGCCGTCGGTCGAGACTTGCAGCGAGGTAGTTTCGTCAATTTTGAGCAAATCGAGGATTGAGCGGTCGATCACTAGGGCAAGGCTGTTGCCGTGCTTACTTAGTTTCTTGACCATAAGCGAGATTCCTCAATTAAGTTGTGTTTTGCTTGGCGTGACGCCGCTTTACAATTGTAGTACCGTTGTAGTACCAACGCAACCCGGCCTATTGCTGCTCCACTGTCTTGCTCATCCGCTCGGCCATCCGCCGCAGCGAGCGGCTGGCGTCGGTGGGATCGAGGCGTACTTGGAGGATGCTGGGGCCGCCGGTGGCGTTCCAGGCTTTGTTAAGTGCCTGGTCGAACTGGCCTTCGGTGCGGATGTCGTAGCCGGTGCCGCCGCCGAAGACTTCCGGCAGTCGGTGATATTGCCACGGCTGAATTTCGTTGAATTGCCAGTCGCCCGGGTGGAGCAGTTTTTCCGTGCCGTAGCCGCTGTTGTCGAGGACGATGACGATCGTCGGGAACTTGTGCCGCACGAGGTTCGACAATTCCATGCCGGTCATTTGAAACGCGCCGTCGCCGATGATCACCACCACGCGGGCCGCGGGCCGGGCGAAGTGGACACCGAGTGCGGCCGGCATGGCGAAGCCCATCGACGTGTAGTAGGCCGGGCTAATGAAATCGGTCCGGCGGCGGGTCGTCAGCTCGCTCGATCCGAAGAGCGCATCGCCGACGTCGGCGATGACGACGGTTTCATCGTCGAGCTGCTCGTCGAGCCGATCGACCATTTGTGTGATCGTGATCGCCCGCTCGGGCTGCAGCACGAACGGCTCTTTTCGCCAGTCGGTCGGCGCGGGGGGCGGCGGATTTTTGGGCGCGGCTTGCGGTCGGCCAGCTTATGAACGAAATCCTCGAGCCGCACATTGTGGAAGTGGTGGTAGCGAACGCGGAGCTCTTCGCTGGTGGCCAGGATGCAATCGCCCAGGTCGAGCTCGGCCGTGTAGATGCCGAGATTGATATCGGTCATGAACGTGCCGAGCATGATCACGCAGTCGCTGGCCTCGACATATTTGGTGACCTCGTCGCGCCCGAGAGCGCCTTCGTAGAGGCCCATGTAGAGCGGATGCGTCTCGGCGACGACCCCCTTGCCGAGCATCGTGGCGGCCATCGGGATGCCGGAGGCTTCGGCCAGCGCAGGGCGACCTCTTGCAGGCCGAAGCGGTGGATTTCGACACCCAAGAGCAGCACCGGCTGGCGGGCGTTTTGAATGCGGCGGACGGTTTCGTCGACGGCCTCTTCCAGGGCCCGCGTGTCGCTGACGACCGACGGCAGCCGGAACGGCGGCGACGTATCCGGAACGACGTGGACCATGTCGCGCGGGATCTCGATATAGACGGGCCGCTTGTAGCGGGCGCAGGTGGCCAACACGCGATCGATTTCATTGAAGGCGGTGAGAGGATCGACGGTCTCGGTGCCAGCGCAACAGAGCTTTTCGAAGACGTCGTACTGGGTGCGAAAGTTGCGCACCATGTGGTGCAGCAGGGGGTTGTGAATCCGCTCGCGCAGGCCGGGTGAGCCGGTGATCATCACGACGGGCGATTTTTCGGCGTAGGCGCCGGCGATCGGGTTGCACACTGAGAGGCCGCCTACGCAGTATGTTACGCACAGCGCGCCCATGCCGTGCACGCGGGCGTAGGCGTCGGCTGCAAAGCCGGCGCAGTCCTCGCGCGTGCAGCCGATCGTCGCGAGTGGACTCTTTTCGAGCATGCTGTAGAACGAGAGCACGTAGTCGCCCGGAATGCCGAAGACGTGACCGATGCCGTAGTCTTGCAGCCGGCGGATCAGGTATTGGCCGATCGACAAATTGGTGCGGTCAGCTGCCATCCGGGGCCTCGCGATGTAGAAGGGAAAATGAGTTTGGAATGGGCCGGCGAGGCGTGAAATGTGCCGCGGGGGCCTAGACATTTTATACCGAGGAGGCTAGTTTTCGGCATAGGCTTTGCGATTCGGGCATGCACGATTTACAGCACCTGGAGGAGAATTGCAATGAAACCTCGACAAATTGGTCCAACGAGCTGTCGATGCGTCGTCGGTCTCGCCGTGCTGCTTGCAATGGGCCTCACTCCGGCATTTGCCCAGCAGCCGCTGAGAGCGGGCGGAGCGTCGCAAAGCCAGGGCAATCAACAGAACCAGCCGACGCAGCAAGGCCAGTCGGGCGCCGTGCGGCCCACGCCCGTTGAAGCGGAGCGTCCTCACACATACATGCCGGTGCGGATCGATAAGACCTTCGATGAGATTTACCAATCCGACGCTGCCGAGAAGGCGGCCGTTCAGCAAGATCAGCAGCGCTTGTTCAATGAGCGCTACGACATGGGAAACCATGCGTCGAACGTGATGATGTCGGGCGGCCGCAGGGCCGTGCAGCAGGGCGTTCGGGTCAAGCTGCAGGGCGGGGCCAGTTGGGAAACGTTGGCGAGCATGCAGCCGGCTGAGATCAAGCGGCAAGACCTATTCCCGCTGGGCTTTCGGCCGCTGCCGCACGTGAAGCATCCCGTGGGCGGCATGGTCTTTCCGCAGCAGCAGATCGACGCGATTCAGAAAGCCGAAGGGCGTGACCTCTCGCGATTCGACGTCCAGTTCGATCTGCCCGATCACTTGACGCCCGAGTATCCGCCGCCGATGTTTCTGACGACGCACCCAGAAATGGGGGACGTAACGCACGGCGAAGTGCTGACAATCAAGAACTACTATCAAATCTTGTACGGCAAGATCACGCCCGTGCAGATGGAGGGCATGCGGCTGCTCTTGACGCCCTATCCGCAGCAGCAATTCAACCAGACCGAAGACCGCAAGGTGAAGGAGCCGCAGCTCGGTGTGACGTGCCTCGATTGCCATGTGAACGGTCACACGAACGCGACCTTTCATTTGAACCCGGATACGCGGCCGCAGGCCGATCGGTTTCGCATCGATACGGTGAGCCTGCGGGGGATGTTCAACCAGCAGATTCACGGCTCAAAGCGTTCGCTGCGCAGCGTGGAGGATTTCAGCGAGTTTGAACAGCGGACGGCCTACTTCGACGGCGACCAGGTGACGGCGGCGAAGAAGGGACTGTTCCTGCCAAACCGCTCGGACCAGGTTTCGCTGATGGCCCAGATGCAGAACATGCTCGACTTTCCGCCGGCGCCGAAGCTGGACGAGTTCGGCCACCTCCGGCCCGACATGGTGAGCGACCAAGAACTGGCGGGGGAGAAGGTGTTTTTCGGCAAGGGCCGCTGTGCGGAATGCCACCAGCCGCCGTTCTTTCTCGACAATCAGATGCACGACCTGCATCTGGAACGGTTCTACACGCCGGAGACGGTCCGCGGCCAGCACGACATCGCCGACGGGCCGATCAAAACGTTCACGCTCCGCGGCATCAAAGATTCGCCGCCGTATCATCACGACGGGCGACTCTTGACGCTCGACGACACGGTAGAGTTTTTCAACCTGGTACTGACGCTGCGGCTAACGTCGGATGAGAAGCGCGACCTGGCGGCGTTCTTGTTGTGCTTGTAGATAACCCGAGCATTACGGTCGGGCACTGCGCTGCCGACCATGTCAGGACATGTCGTAAGTGTGCCAGACAAGGATGGTCTGTCCAACGTGGCGGATCAGGATGGTCCGGCTATTTCGGATGGATCGTCCGGCAATTTAGAATCGTGCAAGTCCGCCAAAGCATACTTCGGAACAGGGCAACGGGATGGACAAGATTCGTTGGGGCGTCTTGAGCACGGCGAAGATCGGACGAGAGCACGTCATTCCGGCGATTCAGCAGAGCCGGCGCGGCCGGGTGACGGCGATTGCCTCGCGCGAGCCGGCCCGCGGCCAGGCCGTCGCCAGCGAGTTGCGAATTCCCACGGCCCACGGCTCGTACGAAGCGCTGTTGGCCGACCCGCACGTCGACGCCGTTTATATTCCGCTGCCAAACCATTTGCACGTGCCGTGGACGATTCGCGCGCTCGAAGCGGGCAAGCACGTGCTTTGCGAAAAGCCGATCGGCCTGTCGGTGGCCGAAGCTGAGGAACTGCAAGCGGCCGCGGCCGATCAACCCAAGTTGAAGGTCATGGAAGCTTTCATGTACCGGCATCATCCGCAATGGAAGACGTCGCTGGAACTGGTGCAGCGCAGCCGCATTGGCCAGTTGCGGACGGTTCATTCGTTTTTTTCGTATTTCAACGACGATCCGCAGAACATTCGCAACCAGCGCGAGATCGGCGGCGGCGCCTTGATGGATATCGGCTGCTACGGCATCTCGCTAGCCCGGTACATGTTTCAGGCCGAGCCGGAGCGAGCCCTGGCGATGGTCGAGCGCGACCCGAATACGGGCGTCGATCGGCTGGTCTCTGGGGTGATGGAGTTCTATCAAGGGACGGCCACATTCACCTGCGGCACGCAACTGGCGGCATTCCAGCGGGTGCAGATCGTGGGGACGAAGGGCCGGATTGAAATTGAAATCCCGTTCAACGCGCCGCCTGACCGGCCGCAGCGAATCTGGCTGCAGCAGGGGCCGGTGGCGGAAGAGATTCTGTTTGATCCATGCGATCAATACGCCTTGCAGGCCGATGCGTTTGCCGCGGCGATTCAGGAGAACCTGAGCGTGCCGACCCCGCTTTCGGACGCGGTGGCCAACATGCGGGTGGTGGAGCGGATGTTTGCCAGTGCGGAAGCAAACGGGTGGAATTGAGCGCGAGCCGGCCCCCGATGCGGCATCGGCCGGCCAGCCGCGTTGACGTTTCCGCTGTTTACTGTGGGCGCTGATGCTGGCGCCGGAGGCCTTTGCCGGCGTATTCCTACGATGCCGGTTGCATCGCGCTTGTGCTGACCTAGACTTGTCTGCAGTTTCTCTGGATCGCAACCGCACATGCGGCTGGGAGATCGCATGCGCTTGACATGAGGTCGAGCATCGCGTCTGCTGCATCGTAAGCGGCGGTCGAAGGGAAAGTCTTCAAGTCGACAGCGACAGAATTTGCATCAGGCGTCGCCTGACCAACTATGGGGAACTCAAACATGTTCAACTTGTATCGGGTTAGCTTTGTGCTGGTGTTGGCGGCCGCGGCCGCACTGGTGGTGGACCTGAATTCGGCCTCGGCGCAGCGTCGTCAATTTATCGGCAAATCCGACAGTAACTCGTCCAGTGGCAACAACCAGAGCAACAACCAGAGCAACAACAACAAGGACGAAGACAAGGACAAGAACGGATCGAACAACTCGAATTCGACCAACAGCAATAGCAGCAACACGAAGACAACGCAGCAGGGCGTGTCGTTCCAGCAAATGGGTCAGGGCAGCGGCAGTGGCCAGAACGGGCAAACCATTCGCGGCCTGCGGATCGGCAACGGCCAGGGTCAGGGTCAGAATCAAGGTCAGAACCTGCAGTCGCAAAACGTCCAGCAGTGGCAGATGTGGCAAGGACAGGGGCAGGGGCAAAATCAAAACTTGCGCGGCAACGGACGCGGCAATCAGCAGAACAACCAGAAGAAGAATTCGAACTGGTTCATCCAGATCGGCGGCGGGCCGGCGCCGTTCACCGTCTCCTGGTATGACAAGCACCCGCAGGCCTGGAAGTGGAAACACAACGACAACGACGCCTGGAAGGCCGTCACGGCGGCAACGGTGATTGGCTTCTTGGGATGGGGACAGCCCTATTACTACAATCCGCAGGTGATCTATCAGCCGCAGCCGGTAATCGTGTTCGATCCGGACGCGATCGGCCCCTGGATGCCGCTGGGCGTTTATTCGCTGCTCACCGGCCCTGCGGACACGGGCACCCGGATGCTGCAAATATCGATCAACCCGCAGGGCTACATTCGCGGATCGTACTACGACATGATCACGAACGAGGCGTACAACATGCGGGGCCGCATCGACCAGGCCACGCAGTACGTGCAGTGGTCGCTCGACACGAATCACGCGCTCTCGTTCTATACGCCACTCCACCAGTTGACGCAGTCGCAGGGGATCGTTAACGTGCAACTGCCGGGCGGGACGCAGCAGTGGCAAGTGGTGCGGATGGAGTATGCGCAGTAGGCCGCGATGCGTCGCGGCGGTCTTGTTGAGCATGGCGCGTGAAAAGTGGCCCGACCAATTTCGTCGGGCCGCTACGCGTTGCTGGAATCAGCGCGTTGGGCCGCTCTGGACCCGATCAAGACGGTCGGGCGATACAACCTCTTGTCAGGTCGGGCGACGACTTCATGCCGGATACTTCCGATGCGACGACGACCGTGGGCGAGCTTCGCCAGCTCGTCGCTGATTTCGTCGCCGAGCGCGCCTGGTCGCAGTTCCATTCGCCGAAGAACGTCTCGATGGCCCTGGCGATCGAGGCGGCCGAGCTGATGGAGCACTTCCAGTGGCTCTCGATCGACGAGTCGCGGGCCGTGGCGAATGATCCGAGCAAGTTGGCCGAAGTGGCCGAAGAAATTGCGGACGTCGTCGGCTACTCGATGGCTATGGCGAATGAGCTGGGGATCGATCTGGCCACAACGATTCGCGCGAAGATGATCAAGAACGCGCAAAAGTATCCGGCCGAGCGATATCGCGGCCGCTACGGGCCGGAAGACCGGCGGTAAATCGAACGAGGTACGATGCGTGGCCCAGCCGCTCGCGATTGTCGGCGCCAGCGCCTGCGCTGCGGCCGCCTCGGCGGTGCGGGCCGGTTTTCAGCCGGTGACGGCCGACCTGTTTGCTGATCTTGATCTTCACCGCATCGCCACGGCGACGCGTATTTCGCCCTATCCGGAAGGGCTATTGGATTGGCTGCGGGCGATCGAGCCGCCGGCTTGGATGTACACGGGCGGGCTGGAAAACTACCCGGAACTCGTCGACGAAATGGCCTGGATCGCCCCCTTGTGGGGCAACGCGGGGGACGTGCTCAAGGAGGTCCGCGACCCATTCCGATTGGCCGCGTCGCTACGCGACGCCGGACTACTCTTCCCAGAAACGTGCGCGACGGCGGAAGGATTGCCACTCGACGGGTCGTGGCTCGTGAAATCGCATCGCAGCGCTGGCGGAAGCGGCGTGCGGGCGCTCGTGAGCGGGGAGCAGGGAGCAAGGAGAGGGGAGCAAGGAGAGGGAGTCGCGAGCTCCTCAGTTTATTTTCAAAAGCGCGTGGCGGGCGTGCCGTGCTCGGCCGTGTATGTTGGGAACGGCGCCGGCGCCGTGCGACTGTGTTTAACGCGCCAATTGATCGGCGAAGCGTGGCTCGGCGCGAGCGAGTTTCGATATGCGGGATCGATCGGTATACTTTCCGTTTCGGATGTGGTTCGTTCTGTCGCTGGCCAAGTTGGAAACCACATCGCGCAGCAGTTCTCATTGGAGGGACTCTTCGGAATCGATTTCGTCATCGAGGGCGATCGGGTGTGGACGATCGAGGTGAATCCTCGTTTGACAGCCTCGGTAGAAATCGTCGAGCGGACCATGGGAATTTCAGCCATCGCGGCGCATGCGGCAGGCTGTGGGGCGGTAGCGGTTCGCGAGGACTTCGTCGCTAATACCGGCAACGTTCATGGAAAGGCGATCCTGTTCGCCAAGTGCAAAGTGGTGATCTCGGAACGTTTCAACGCTTGGGCGCTCGGTGAGTCGCTCACGGAGCCCTGGCCGAGTCTGGCCGACGTTTCACCGGCAAACACAGCGATCGCCGCGGGACGGCCGGTGATTACTGTATTCGCGGCCGGCAGCAGTGAAAACGACGCCGAATGGCAGCTCCGAGAGCGCGTTGCCGAAGTCGAAGCGAAGCTCTACGCTGAATGAGTTGGTTGCCTTTACCGACAATCTCACGCGGAGACGCAGAGAAATCATATCGTACCCGGGTAAAGTTCTTCTCTCTCTGCTTCTCCGCCTCTGCGTGAATAACACTCTTTCCATTACAAACTCCAAGTGCTTATGCGTCTCGGTCTCATCAGCGACACCCACGGCCACGTCGAGCTGACCCGCCCCGCGGTGCGGATGTTTGAGAGTCTCGACGTCGATATGGTGCTGCACGCGGGCGACATTGGCGCGGCCGAGGTTGTGGTGCTATTCGCCGCCTGGCCGACCCATTTTGTGTTTGGCAACTGCGATGAGGACCAGCGGGCGCTGCGAGAGGCAGTTGAGGCCGCCGGCCAAACTTGTCACGGCGAATTTGGCGAGCTCAACCTGGCCGGCGTGCCAATTGCGCTATTGCACAGCCACGACCGTCGCCGCTTTCGGGCGACGTGCGACAGCGGGTCCTACCGCCTAGTGTGTTATGGCCACACTCATGTGGCGGCGATCGATCGCCGAGGCGACACGCTCATCGTCAATCCGGGAGCCATTTATCGGGCCAATCCTCACTCTGTGGCGATTGTCGATTTGCCCGAGGTAGACGCAACGATCGTAGCGCTGTGAATACGAGTCAGGAGCCCGCAGTTGAGAGTCAATAGTCGGACGCTCACAGCAGGCGACGATTGTCTGGCTCACGACTCTCCGCTCACGACTATTCTCACGGCACGCTCGATTGCTCGAACCGCTCGCGGTTGAGCGTCATCGTGCCCGAGATCGTCTTGCCGCTAAAAAAGACGGGGAAGACCCAACTGTTGCTGTTGACCGGCACGGTGACGGCGACGGTGACTTGGGTGGTGCTGTTGGTGATGGCGGAGGGCGTCACGGTGATCGTTGCGTTTTGGGCGAGGACCGAGTTGAGGACGGCCTGGGCGGCGGCCTGGCAATTGGCGGCCGTCGCGCCGGGCACGATGCCGCGCCGCGCGCCTTCGTAGACGGCGTTTTCAACGCTCTGGCGAATCATGTTTACGCGGCTGAATTCGAGCGACGCGAAGAAAAACAAGAATAGGATCGGCGCAGATGGCAAACTCGGCCACGACCACGCCACGGCGAGTACCTCGCGATCGCTTACTTGGCAACTTCGTTGACCTCTTTCCCACGCTGTGCGGGGGAACTCGCTGCTGGCCGCTCCGTGGCCCGTCCAACCAGAGCTGTAGATTCATGTGGTCACCACTTTGCTGCACTGTACGCAGAGCGTCGAACATCTGCGTTTCCACGCAGAGCGTGGGAAACGCGTCACGGAGAGGGTTTCAAACCGCTATCAATCTGTAAATACGACCGGCAGCGTCAAGGCGATCTCCTCGAACGCGTCCTGCATGGCCTGGGCGGTCGGCGCGATGTAGTTCTTGCCGCCCGTTGCGTCGGCGATCGCCTGCATTTCTGCCGGGTCCGCCTCGCCGTAGGTAATTGTGTGGATGATAATGTGCTGCGCGGCCGCCTGCTGGGCCACGACGTGGGGTACCTGGCCGGCCGTGTAGGCGCCGTCGCTCATCAGCACCATCGTCTTGGCGGCAAAAGGCCGGGCCGAGGCGCCGGTCAGCACCTGGATGCCCTTGGTGATGCCGGCGCCAATATCTGTCATGCCGTTGAACGTTTTGGACGAGAGGGTGGTTATCGCCGAAGTGACGGCCGAACTGTTGGCGCTCAGTGGGCAATTGATGTCGGCGGCATTGTTCGTATAGCTGCACGCCGAGTAATTGCTGGCGAACGAAACGAGGCCGACGTACTCAGATTGCGGCGTCGAATCGAGAGCAGCGACAAACCGGTCGATCCCCACCGAGAGCGCGCCCCAGCGGCTTTGAGCCATGTTCGGGGGCTGGCAGAACCGCGAATCGCCGGTCGACATCGTCGGGGCCGTATCGCTCAAGTAGAGCTTCATCGAGCTCGACCGGTCGACCACCAGGCAAATGTCGCGATCGAGCCGCACGACGGTGGCGGCCTGCACGGGCTGAAAATCGAACACGTTGAAAACGCGGCCGAAAAAGAGGGGCACGCTGCCGGAGGGCGCATCGTGCGTGCGGCGGCCGTTGACGCGGACTGCGTTGATCGGCGAGCCGTTGGGCGTAAAGGCCCAAGCGCCACCGGATTGTTGGCGGAATTGCCGAAGATGATGTCGGAATCGTCCAGGAGGAGGGGTTGGCCAGCTACTTTGTTGGCCTCGGCGATGTCTTTGGCCGCTTGCCGAGCATAGGCGATATCCTGCATTCGCGACAATCCCTCGCCGGCCGCACGAGCGGCGGCGTCGGTCGCTGAGCGGAGCTTGATTTTGGTCAACTGCATGTAGCCGACGTCGACGGAGAAGGCGACGCAGGCCAAAAACACGATCATCATCAGGGCCGCGAGCACGACAATCGCGCCCCGCCGGGTTGCAAGCGGCCGTTGCCAGGAACCATGTTGTCGATTGTTGCCGTTCATGTTCGTTCTCTCATGCGTACGGAATTGGTTGGGTTGTGGAAAAGAGGCGGCCGGGATGAGGATCCATCGGCTCAAGGCAGTCAGCTCTTCACGTGGTGTGTGAGTCAGTTTGCTGGACCAGTTACTCCTTGACCATGGTTGCTGCGCAGGTCAATGTCTTTCCGCTATAGAACCACAGCGGCAGCATCGCGTTTGAGTTGCAGGGGGCTGACACGGTGATTGTGATCGGGGTGCCCTTGGAGACGTTTGCCACGTTCGAGGGGCTAATCGAAATCGAACTGCCGGCAATGTGCCGCGCGTCGATGATCTCGTTGCAGCGGGCAATCGCGGCCGAATTAGTGCTGTCGTAATTGATCGCCACGCGGACCCCCTCATAGCTGGCGATCGAAAGGCCGTGATCCAGATAGATCATCGAGCACGCCTCGAGCGACGCCAACAGCAGGAACACGATCAGTGGCAGGCAAATGGCCAACTCCGCGGCCGCAGCTCCTCGTCGCGAACGGCTGGGTGAGCGTTTTGACAGAGTTGAGATCATTTTCCAATCCTCCGCCCAGCGGCGCCACGCCATTGCTAGCGCAGCGCAATGGGGTCGCAGCAAATATCAATGCAAATCCGCACGAACAGCCGGGGCCGTCGGTTCCCGCAGGCAGCGGTATGCACGTGCCGCGGGAAGCTGGAAAAGTGCTTTTGGGGAAGAGTCTGGCTAATATCGACGTTTGCGTTGGGCGAACCGTGCTGCAAGCTTTTTGGAGCCGAACCCGGGCTTCCGCCCGGCGTCCTTGGTTCCTTGGCCCGCGCAGCCGTCAATGAGGCGGGTATTCCCGCCATCGAAAGCTTAGCTCAAAAAGCGGCCGCTGAAAAAAAAGATGTTCGTCGAGTCGAACAACGCGAAAAAGGGCGATGGTTCTTGGACGGCATCGCAAAAAGCCAACTTCGTTGTTTGCCGCCCGGGAGTTTTCCCCTTATCCGGCCAGGCGATCGATGCGACGGATCGGCAGAATCAATTCGGACGGATCGGAGGCGTGGCAATATTGCATCAAGTAAGCGTCTTCCGGCGAATCGTCGTAGAATTCGTGCAACACGCTGGTCGCCCGAAAGCCGTTGTCGCGGAAGAATAACTGGGCGGCCAGGTTCGTCTCGCGAACTTCAAGCGTGATCCGCGTTCGCCGCTGGCTGGAGAGTTTACCCAGCAACTTCTCGATCATTTGCCGGCCGACGCCGCGGCGGCGCACATCGGCGGCCACCGAAAAGTTCAAGATGTGTAGCCGCGTCTTGTGCAGCTCGTAGATCATGAAGCCTACGACCCGCTCGGCGTGCTCGGCGACCATGCCGATGCAATTCCGCTGCCTGAGGCAGCGAATGAATTCCTCTTCGAACCAGGGGAACTCGAAGCTGGCTCGCTCGATTTCCAAGACCTCCGGCATATCCCGGCGAATCATCCAACGAATGTGGACGCGGAGCTGCGGTTGATCGCTACGGCTCTCAGATCGGGCCGTTAGGTCGGTCGATGGGTTGATCGTCATGAAGGCCTCCTTCCATGTCGGCCAGCGGCGAGTTGGGATGCCAGAGGAGCAGCAAATTAGCAGATCAGGCGATGAGTGCCAAGTCGAGCGGGCAAGTTCGAAACAAGCTGCTAGCTGCGCGTCTCGCGCGCGGCCGGATGATTGCTGCGCGACCAGACTTGCAATGGCGCGGTGTTGGCACGTCATCGGCACGTTACTTGAATGGATCGTCCTCGGCGGCGCCGCCCGCTCCTTGGCCTGCGCTGGCACCGCCGCCGCTTCCGCCGGCGCCTCCGGAGCCGCCAAACGGATTGTCGCTTGGGCCCGCCCCGCCGCCGAACGGGTTGCCCCCGCCGGCCGCTGGTCCACTGCCGCCTTGGCCGCCGCCCGGTCCGGCGGGGCCGCTTGCCCCGGCTCCGCCGCCGGCCGCCCCACCATTGCCGCCGCCCCCTGGCCCACCGAAGGGTCCGAACGGACTGTCGGCTGCGCCTCCGGCCGGGGCGCCAAAGGGGTTGTCGTTCTCAGGCGATGTGGGCGCTGCCGGCCGTTTGGATGCTGCGGGGGCGGGCGGTTGGGAAGGCATGGCCGTTTCCAACGGCTTCGCCACTTCCTTCGGCTGATACTGAATTGGCTCATTGAGCCCGATTTCATGGAAGCACTGCACGAGGCCGCTTGTCGAAACCAGATACAAGCGATCGGTCTGGTCGTTCATGAGGGGTTTTTCCCGGCCGCTGGTTGGGATTCGCCCTAAAACGGCGCCGTTGGCCGCGTTCAAGACGACGAGCGACTGCAAATTATCGAGTGCATAGACGCGCTCGCGGCTGGCCGATGCAAATTGCACGATCTTCGGCGCCACCCACTGGGCCCGCCCCGAGACAGCATCGACGGCCGACAATGCAGGCTCGCTGCTGGCGACGTACACGCGGCCGCCGACGGCCGCCGGAGACGTCACGATTGGATAACCGGCCGCGAAACGCCACGGTTGGCTGGCGGTCAATTCATCAATGGCGATCAGCTCGCCGTCGACCGTGCCGACGTAGACCAATGTCCCGTGCGCCGCCGGCGGGGCGACGATTTCGCTGCCAGTTTCCAAGCGGAACCGCACGCCCCCCTGGAGCGCATTGCCGATGTTGATGTGCCCTTGGTCGGTCGACCACACGATGCTTTGATCGCTCACCAGCGGAGAAACCATTGCCCGGCCGGATGACATATAGAACCACGGCGGGCCGTGATTGATGCCGACGGGGTAGCCTTCGATGCGGCCGGTCACCATCGGAACGAAGCAATACGCGTCCGACATAGCCGGCGCGGCGCCGGCGCCGCCCAGCTTGCGAACGGTCGTGACGCGGCCGTCGAGTCGATCGAGCACATACAGCGTCACGCCGTTCACGATGGCGACTTGTGTTTCATTCGCGGTGGGGCCCATGCTGGGATACCGTGGATTGCCAATCGCGACGGCCCAGTTCGTCGCGCCGGTCGACGCATTCAGCGACTGCAGGATGCCCACGTTCGACAGCACGAACAAGTCGTTGCCCGACACGATCGCCCGCTCGACGCGCGAGTGGCTGACGTCGACCTCGACCTGCGCAAACCACGACCGCACCAGTCCCAGGCGATTGAGCTGATCGCGATCGAGCAGGCGATTGCCCAGAGGCGGCGATCCCCAGGCCCCGCCGCCCGTCAAGACGAGCACCAGCGCGATCACCGCCCGCGCCCAGCCGCCGCGTCGCAAATCGACTCTCCGCAACATAACGTTCCCCGCTCCGAATTTCTGGCCTGCACGTCAACTCCTGCCCGCGCTTCGGCGGCGGGCCGCGCCCGCCGGCTGACCGCACCACTCGCCGTACATCTATTTTAGTTGCCTGCGCAAAACGTGCCACCAAAAGATCTGTAGCGAGCGGGTCCCCTGCGGCGGATCTCACGGCCGAAGCCGCGGGCCGTAAGAGTCCAGCGATCGATTGGCCGTTTGTTCGTTCAGGCGTTCACATTCGCACGCGAAGAGTGCGGGACAATGGGTGGTAGTAGCCCGTTGAAAAAGGGGACCGGCACGCTCACGGGCACGTCGTTTCACGACATTTTTCGCATCGGACCGTGAGCCAGCCACTTTTTCAACATGCGGGTAGGTGTCCCCGGAATCGCTCGACGCCGCGGCCAAACTGGCCCATTGTTACAGACCCTCAAGGCAGGCCACCCGCAGGTCGGCAACGTTTGTCCCGGTGCCGCCGCCGGTCGAGAGTTGGCCGCCCGTGCGGGCGAAGAACGCGTATTCGTCGTTGTTGAGCAAGAATTGGCGGAGGTCGAGTTGTTGGGCCCGCGCGGCCGCCAGCACTTCCAGCGAGGCAACCGCCCCCGCGACGTCGCACGGGCCGTCTTCGCCGTCGGTGCCGCCGGAGAGGATCGCCAGCCCGGCCAGGTCGAGGCCGCGAACATTGGCCAGCTCATCGAGCGCGGCCAGGGCCCAGGCTTGGTTTCGCCCGCCGCGACAGCCGGTCGGGCGGCCGGGATTGACTGCCAACGTCGGCTCGCCGCCCGAAAGCACGCACCATCGGCCGCTTTGCTTGCGCAGGCCCTGGCAAAAGTTGGCAAACTCCCGGCCGCCGGCATAGGCGTCCCCCTGATTGGCCGAGCCGCGCATGACGACGCGGTAGCCCAGCACTTGGGCCTTCTGCCGCGCCGCTTCCATCGCCACCGCATTCGTGGCGATGAGGTTGTTCCGGACGTGCTTGCCAACCGGCGGATGCGTGGCCCCGGCGCTAGCGAGCCGGCCAAGAAAATCGAGCGACTCAGAGAGATCCGTTGCAACGAATCCTTTTGTGGCGTCGACGTCGTGAGCGAGCCAGTCGTACGCCTGCCGCGCCGTAACGTCGCTCGAATAACACGGGCCCGAGGCAATCACGCCCAGGTCGTCGCCGACGACGTCGGAAATGATGAGCGTCTCGACCCGCCCGGCCGTGCACAGCCGCGCGAGCCCGCCGGCCTTTTCGACCGACAGCCAGCTCCGCACGCCGTTCAGCTCATGGATGGTCGCCCCGGCTTCCTGCAAAAACTTCGTTACAGCCACGAGCTCTTCAAGGCTCACCCCCTCACGCGGCTGCACCAAGAGCGCACTGCCGCCGCCGCTGATGAGGCCGAGGGCCAGCGTCTTTCGATCGAGCCGCGCCAGGTCGTCGAGCATCCGCGCCGTCGCCCGCCGCCCGGCTTCGGTCGGCAGATTCCGCCCCGTCGGCCGGGCCACCTCAAGTACGATCTTCTCGGTCGCCGGCAACTGGCCATCCACGCCCGGCACATTCACCCGCCCACGCAAAGAACCCCAATAGGGCGACTCCCGCAGCACTCTTTCTACAGCCACCGTCATCGCCGCGCCGGCCTTGCCGGCGCCGAAGACGTAGACATTTTCAATTTGCTCGTGCGCCAAAAGTTGCCCGGCAATCGTAAGACCTTGACCGGTCACCACAAGCGACCCGCCAACCACGTTCGCGGGCAAAACCGCTGCCACCCCGGCCGACCAAATGGTTACCGCATCGCGGGCAGCAGTGGAACGTGTTGCGTTCGTCGGAACGCCTGTTGATATTTCTGCGGGAAGCATGCTTTCTACCATCGGCGGACGAGAGCCCCGCGACTTTTTCAAGAGTAATACGGGACTCTAGTGCTTTGTCAAACCTTGATTTCGGATTAGCCGTAGGGCGCTAGCCCACGGTTCGCTCAGTAAAAACCGGGGGCTAGCGCCCCGCGGCTGATTTGTGGAACCCGAATACTTCGCGTTGAGAGAGACTAGCACTTAGCAGGCTTTCTGCGAAGGTGTCCAAAATTCTCCCACCGAGTTTTGGCCATCTTCGACCTTTCCGCGTCAACTTTGCCGCGGCGTGCGCACACCACCTGCGCGGTTCGAGCACAAACGGGCCGCGGCGGAGTTTCAAATTGCCAAGGAACGATGGCCGGTGTTTCGGCGTGGTGATGATTATAGTGAACATTTGCACCAATGGCAACGGGGCGACATCGGCCAGGGAATGAAACCAGGGCCAAACCGGGATACCCGCTGAACTCGCAAAGAGTGGATGCCGCGCGTGCTCGA
This sequence comes from uncultured Planctomycetota bacterium, assembly GCA_963738665.1. Classification (GTDB taxonomy): domain Bacteria; phylum Planctomycetota; class Planctomycetia; order Pirellulales; family Lacipirellulaceae; genus JABDGM01. The sequence goes on along the minus strand of CAVTXL010000017.1, from coordinate 190,659 downwards.
CAGCTTCACAATAATCAACCGACACAGCTTAACCGATGCATATACGTTGGTATAGTACCCATTGGCCACCTGAGGAGAAGAGTAGAAGAGGGGCAGGGCCGAGGTTTCGTCTGTGGACGATTTTTGGGAACACTAATAATCAGTGATGTTCGCTAATGAGGGCAGTTCCTTCGCGGTTATTTGAGGACGTCAGGGATAATTTGCCGGAGTTGGGGCCAGCCAGCCGTAGGTAGCGATGGCTCGCTATTGCTACAATCGAGGCCATGCTTATTGACGCCTATCGTGGATAAGACCGTCTTATCCACAATTTTTGTGTCTAACAGCAAGTTCGGCCACCGGAGGTCTTCGGAGGGGCGATGCGTAACCGGACGGGGTCGCTTCACGATTGGGTCAGCCGATTGCTTGCCGGGGCGGCGACCGGGTGCGCCGTCCTACTCGCGGTGGACGTGTTGGTCCTCATCCCCGTCTGGGGGCCACGGCTCCTGAAGCCGGACCCGCGCTGGGACACGGTGTTCTTCGTCGCCAAGATCGGGCTGCCCGTCGCGATCGTCCTCGGGGCGGTAGCGGGTCTGGCATGGCCGCGGTCGCGTGAGATCCAGTTATCGCGCGGCGCTGGTCGGATGTTGTTTGGCGGTCGCGTTTGTCTCGCAGTCGCTCCGTCCCATGGTGTCTCGCATCCACCGCGGTGGCATCGGGCCGCTGTACGAGGTCGTCCCGGACATATTGGCCGTCGCCTTCTGCGTGCTGGCAGTGGCTGTTGCGGTGTGGTATCGTCGCCCGCGCCCATCGGCGCAGGAGGCCGAACAAGGCGCTGCAGCAGACGGCGGGGCATGATTCGTTTCTGCGAGGTCCCAGCTCACCGGTGCCCTGCCCTTGCTGAGCTTTTTGTCATGCGTGAACGATTGCGAATATGAGACGTGAAATTATTGCCACCCGCGACAGCGTCTGCATGGCAGATGATTGCTTTGCGCCACATCTAAAGAAGTGGCCGGCAACCCAGGCAGCGAGTGTTACGCAAGTCATGCAGAAATTGAAAGACGATTACCTACCCAGGAACATCCAAGGCGGAGAGGCAACATGGGTTGTGAGGGCAAACGGAACACCGCTTGCTGTTATTGCCCAACAATGGAGAGAACCAAAAATCATTGATCAAAGAATCACCATTGATTCAATCAAGGATGAGCGTGGGAATCTGAAATTGCACGTGGAATGTAGAGGACAAGACGATCCTGAAGAGGTTTTCAGAGAATTCCAGCGTGACGCATAAAAAAAACACTGGAGCGAACGCGGGCGGGCGACGTCAGTTGCCAATTCGGACATCACTGCCCGCTCCGCGTCGCTCAGTTCCATCGCTACCCCCCCCCAGAAGTCATTCGGAGCGGCAATGGGTTTTCGTTTCGCACTAATCGCGGTTCGCGGGCTTGATGCGGACACGCTTTACCCGCGTTTCGGCGTTCAGCGTACTGGTCGACGCGAAAAGATTGCCGAGTCACCTGTGTGCGGCGCTACGCGGCCCGGCGCAACAGCGGCAGGGCCTGGCGGGCTTCGCGGCCGGTCCAGCGGCGGAGGACGACGGCGGCGAGGTGGCCGCCGAAGGCGATTGAGAGCTTGAGCGCGTACTCTAGCGGCCGCGCGCGGCCCACGAGTGGGATGCAGTCGAGGTCGCACTCTGGGTCGGGATTGGTGAGGTTCAGCGTGGGTGGGGCGAAGCCGTCACGCAGCGCCAGGGCCGTGATCGCCAGTTCGACGCTGCCCGAGGCGTTCACCAGGTGGCCCAGGGCGGCTTTGTTCGCGCTGACGCAGACCCGCTCGGCGGCCCGGCCGAAGGCCCGGCGGATGCCGCGGGTTTCGATGACGTCGTTCTGCCGGGTGCCGGTGCCGTGGGCGTTGACGTAGGCGATGTCGCGCGGCGTCACGCCCGCTTTGCGAAGCGAGCCGCGGATCAACTCGCAGAGCGAAAGGCACTGGTCGTCGAGGCTGGTGACATGATGGGCGTCGGTCAGGATACGGCCGGCGAGGACTTCTGCGTAAATGGCTGCGCCACGGCGGCGGGCGTGGTCGAGCCGCTCGACGACGAACATGGCGGCCCCTTCACCCATCACAAAACCGCTGCGGTGGGCGTCGAAGGGCCGGCAGGCCTGCCGTGGATCGACGTGATCGGCCAACACCCCCATGTTGCGAAAGCCGGCCGCGAACAGGGGGTGAATCGCCTCACTGCTGCCGGCCAGGGCCAGGTCGCACTGCCCGTCGCGAATCGACCGCACGGCGTTTAAGATGGCGATCGTGCCGCTCGCGCAGGCGGTCGAGTTCGATAGGCGCGGACCGTGAAGGCCGTAATCGTTGGCGACCATCGAGCAGGCAGTCGATGGAAACCACTGCGTCCACCAGGGCCGCTTGCCGGGCGGGATCAACTCATCGGCCAGACCGAGCTCTTCGACGACGAAATCGGTGTCGCCCATGTGGGCGCCGATTGAGCAGCCGAAGCGGTCGCGGTCGATGTCGGGTAGAAGCGGGGCCAGGAAGGGCGAAACTCGCTCTATTTCGGTTTCCAATTTGCGGATTGCCGAATTTGCCTTATTGCAGCAACCTGCGATCCGCAATCCGCGATTGGGCTTCCTCGCCCTTTCGGAGAAGGCCGGGGGGAAAGATATTCGCCTATTGTGAGGCTCGTCACCCTGCCCTCTCCCTGAGGGAAAGGGTTTCCAGAGCAATCCCGAGGGTTTTTGTGAGGGACTTTTCGTCAGCCGGCTGTCGGCGAGCGCTTCGGCGGCCGTCAGTCGGCAGAGGGGAATGTTTTTGAGCTGGCCGGGGAACTCGCCTTCGACGTCGACCGTCGCCCCAAGCAAGAGTCCGTCGGGAAAGCCAGGTACGCCAGTGAGTCGCCGGACGCGGCTTTCGCACCGCTGGATCGCCCGCCAAACGGCCTCGCGGCCGCGACCCGTCGAGGTCACGATCCCGATGCCTGTAATGACGACGCGATCTTCGTCGGAGGAGTATTTCACCGGTGAAAACAGTTCTAGTAGCCAGTGCTAGTGCGCGCGGGCGATGACCAACTCCCCACCCCCAGGCAGGTGCTGGCGATCGGCCCCGGGGGTGGTTCGGATTCGGCCGGCTATCGATACAGCAAAACGGCGAAATCCGCCACGCCGGTCGCGCCACGGGGGCGGTTGGGTGATCATACCGCTAGCAATTGCGGGGCGGATCGTTGTTGACCTGGAGCCAGAGCTGGGGCACCGCCCGGCTGGACGCGAGACAAGTCCAGCCCTTGTACTTTCGGCTGCGGCGGCGGATGGGCCGGAGTCTCTTTCCGGGGGGGAGTACTTGAAACTGGGGTCTGCAGCAGTACAATCAGACAGATCGTGGGGAAACTGCCCAAATCATGCAGGTACTTGCGATAGTTGCGGGTATCTTTCCCATATTGGAATTGGCCACGGATGAAAGTGCTGGCAGCCGCGGAGGGCATTACCCGTCACCGCTTTTGCCTGTGACCACCGATGGCGACTGAAAAACTGATCCTTGGCGAGGCCGCACGCACACTGGACGACCGCTATCGCCTGAGCGTCCCGGGCGAGCTGGTCGATGCGTTGGCCGCACCCTCCGGCCAATGCATCCTCGCCAAGGAGCGGCCTGGCTGCCTCAGTCTCTGGAGTACGGCCGATTGGCAAGCACGGTTGGAGGAGGGCGTTCGGCTGGTTGAAAGCAAGATTCTGGCCCGCCGGCTGGATGGCCGGCTTGACGATGTGCAGCGGCTGGGCCGGCTGCTGTCGACGCGCCACCGGCCGGTGCAACTGGCCGGCCGCGGGCGTTTGGTCGTGCCCGATGGTTTTCGTGAGTTTTTAGGCGTCGAGCCGAACGGCGCGGTGATGATTGTCGGCGCGGCGGTGTGCGTCGAAATCTGGCATCTCCAGCGGTGGCAGGAGCATATCGGCCACGAAATGGCCGACTTTCGTGGGTTATTGGAGAGGTTGGTGGGATGAGGCGTCGTGGAGTAGTGGAGTAGTGGAGCGGCAGGCGGATTCTTTGATACTGCTGATGCTCCTCTCCCCCACCACCTCACTTCGAAAACTCCACACCCAGTCCGAACGCGAGTCCGTCAACACCCGGCCGTCCGTCAACGGATCGGGAATGCAAGCATTAGGTACGGCATCGTTGGCATTGTTGCCAACGGCGCGTCGGACTGGGTGTGGTTGTTTTGACGCCGAACTAATTCGGTTCGCTCTCAGTCATATCGCCGAACCTTCTTGCTTCGCTGCGCAGGCCATACGGCCCCAATGCCGGGGCGGGAATTCCCGGCCAAGATGGCCGCGCTATGAGAACACCGGCCAAGTTGGCCGGGCGGTAAGAGTGCCCGGCAAAGATGGCTGGGCTATGTGGCGGTGTCGACGAAGGCCAATCGCAACTGGTGCAGGACGTCTTCCACGAGCTGAGTCTGGTCCGGCGTCAGGTTGCCGGTGGTCTTTTCGTGCAGCATCTCGATCATGTCAATCAGATACTTGGCCTGGCTACGCTGCGGCTTTATTTGGCCGGTCGCAGGATGGGGCACGTGTCCCATGGCTACAAGGGCCTCGGTGGCCAGCATCGTGACGAGCAGATCGAATGACGCGGGCGGCATCGGCCCGTCGGCCTGCTGATCGTCTTGCGCGGCGCCGGCGGCCGTCGCGTTCGGCTGCTTGGATGTCGCTTGCGTGGCCTGTTTCTCGGCCTCGACCTGGGCCTTCCAGTCTTCGTCGATGATGAGTTTCTTTTTCTCGGGCATGAGCGCGTCTGCCGTCTGCGAGATTGCGGCATCGATTGAACGATAGGGAATGTTAGTCGTGCTCCATTGAGCGACGATGACTACAACGTCACCGCCTGGTCGGCCGGCTTGGGCTGTTTAGCGGCCGGCTTCTTGGCGGGCGCGCGTTCGCCGCGGCCCTGGCTGAACTCGACGGCCGCGGCCACCAGGCCGGCGAACAGCGGCTGCGGGGCGGTCGGCTTTGATTTGAACTCGGGATGATACTGCACGGCCACAAACCACGGATGCTGCGGCAGCTCGATCACCTCGACGAGCGAGCCGTCGGGGCTCGTGCCGCTAAACTGCATGCCGTTGGCCGCGAACTGCTGCCGATAGATGTTATTGAACTCATAGCGGTGCCGATGCCGTTCGCTGATGTTCGTCGTGCCGTAGGCCTGGGCTGCTTGGCTGCCGGCCTCGAGCCGTGTCGGCTGCGCCGAGCCGCATCGTTCCTCCCTTGTCGGTGATCGTCTTCTGTTCGTCGAGCAGGCAGATCACCGGGTGGGGCGTGTTCTTGTCGAACTCGGTCGAGTGAGCGCCCGCCAGGCCGCAGATGTTGCGGGCGAACTCAATCACCGCGCACTGCATGCCGAGGCAGATGCCGAGAAACGGGATGCCCTTCGTCCGCGCATAGCGAATGGCGGCCACCTTGCCCTCGATGCCGCGCTCGCCGAAGCCGCCGGGCACCAGGATGCCGTCGTAGCCGGCCAAGAGCCGCTCGGCCCCTTCGGCCTCAATGTCTTCGCTGCGGATGCGGCCGATGCGGACCTGGGCCCGGTTGGCGATGCCGGCGTGATCGAGGGCCTCGTAGATCGACTTGTAGGCGTCGTGATGCTCGGCGTATTTGCCGACGACAGCGATGCCGATCTCGTGCTCGGGGTTCCGCAACCGCCGCAACAGCTCGCGCCAGTCTTCCAGGTTCGGCTCGGGCGTCTTTAGGCCCAGCTTATCGACGATCAGCCGGTCGAGATTGTTGTCGACCAGGCTCAGCGGCACTTCGTAAATCGAAAAGTCCTTGTCCTTCTCTTCAATCACCGCGTTCTTGGCGATATTGCAGAACAGGGCGATCTTCTCGCGGTCGTCGCGGCTGAGCGAGTGTTCGGTGCGGCAGATTAAGATATCGGGCTGGATACCGATCTGCCGCAACTGGCCGACAGAGTGCTGCGTCGGCTTCGTTTTCAGTTCCTTGGCCGCCTTCAAATAGGGCACGAGCGTCAGGTGGATGTACAGGCAGTTTTCCTTGCCGACATCCAGGGCGAATTGCCGAATGGCCTCGAGAAACGGCAGGCTCTCAATATCGCCGACCGTGCCGCCGATCTCCGTGATCACGACGTCGACCGGTCCGTGGCGATTGTCGGCCAGCTTGGCGATCACGCCCTTGATCTCATTCGTGATATGGGGAATGACCTGGACTGTTTTGCCCAAGAACTCGCCGCGCCGCTCCTTGTTGATCACCGACTGGTAAATCTGTCCCGTCGTGTAGTTGCTGTCGCGGGTGAGGGGGCTGTGGGTGAACCGTTCGTAGTGGCCCAGGTCGAGATCGGTCTCACTGCCGTCGTCGAGGACGTAGACTTCGCCGTGCTGGTAGGGGCTCATCGTGCCGGGGTCGACGTTGATGTACGGATCGAGCTTCTGCATCCGCACGGAGAGGCCGCGTTTTTCCAGGAGCATGCCGATCGACGCGCTGGTCAGCCCCTTGCCCAGAGAACTAACTACGCCGCCGGTGACAAAAATATGCTTGGCCATTTTTGATTACCCTCCTGGCAAAAGATGTGTCCATCGACGATGAACGGTCCGCGCCTGCCGCCCAAAACTGCCGCCCACAACCATACTCAATTCTAACGCGCCGCTTGCGAGGTGGGCAGTCCCGGAGTGTCGTCATTTCGTTCCGCATAATGGTGCCGTTGGCGGAGCGAGCGGCCTTCACTAGCGAAACATCTGCCCCTGGCCAACTGCAGGAAAGGCGTCGCGGTAGTGTTCGATCTTGGGCCGCGAGCCGTCGGCCGGCCAGGTGATGGCCACGACGTCGAACCGCGACGAATACTTGAGCAGCCCCTGGGCCTTGAGATAGGCGAGCGCCGCCCGCGTTAGCCGTTCTTGCTTGTGAGCGTCGATCGCTTCGGTGGGGTGGCCGGCGTCGGTCGAGTGGCGGGTTTTAACTTCGACGAAGACAATGGTTCGCTCGTCGACCGCGATGATATCAATTTCGCCGTGCCTCGTATCGACGCGCCGCCCCAGAATGCGATACCGCTGGCGGTTGAGAAAGCGAACAGCAACATCCTCGCCGCGCTCGCCGAGCGACTTCTCCTGAATCAGATTCGCCCACCAGGTCCGTAGGCTCATGGCAACGCGGACGAATGAGGAAAGCGAATTCGTTAAACCACCATAGGGCACGAAGTCAACGCAGATTTAGCCGCGGAAAGGCACAATAATTACAAAAAACTTGCAATCGATCGAATGCTACAATGCAAAATCCTTTAGTGCTTTTTTGTCCGTCTTCGTGGCTGTTCCTCGGGTTCTTTGGGTCCTTCGTGGTCCAGAGATATTACTTGCCGGTCGCCTTTTCCACATCGCGGCGCCGCTCGCGGAGGCGGACGGCTTTGCCGACGCGCTCGCGCAGGAAGTAGAGCTTGGCCCGCCGCACGACGCCGCTGCGGACGACTTCGATCTTTTCGATCTTTGGCGAGTGGAGCGGAAATTTGCGCTCGACCCCCTCGTTGGCCACGATCCGCCGCACGGTGAACATTTCGCGGCTGCCCGAGCCGCTCTTGGCGATCACCACGCCCGTGAAGATTTGGATGCGCTCCTTATCGCCTTCCAAAATCTTCGTGTGGACATCGACCGTGTCGCCAATGTCAAAATCTGGAATGTCAGCCTTCAGGTGCGGCTTCTCCACCATGTCGAGTATTTGTTGGCTCATTGCTTGGGTCCTTTAGCTACTCAATTCTAATTCTGGAACCACAAAGGCACGAAGAACACGAAGGCAGATTCTTAACCGCTAACGTGCGCCAATTTTCGCTAATAGAGAAAAGATAGAGAGAGCGGACCCTCCACACCCTTAATTCCATTCGCGTTGATTAGCGTCTATTAGCGGTTCCAAGTCTTAAAGCCTATCCCAGAACCGTCTCAGAGAGGGGGACAGTCCCATTTTTCCTCGCGGACTCGGAAAAATTGGGACAGTCCCCGACGGTTCTGGGATAGGCACTTAATGCTGGCCTTCTTCGTGTCCTTTGTGTCTTCGTGGTTAAATTATCCGAGTTACTCTTCAGTCTGGGCGTTATCCGACAGCAGGTCGGCCCGCCGCTCGCGGGTCCGCTTCAGTTGTTCTTCGCGCCGCCAGCGAGCGATTTCCGGGTGGTTGCCGGTCATCAGCACGCCTGGCACCGTGCGGCCGCGATACTCTCGCGGTCGCGTATATTGCGGAAATTCAAGCAGTCGATCTTTACCGGAAAACGAATCTTGCCGGTTGCTTTCTTCGTCGCCGAGTACTCCCGGCACCAGCCGCACGACCGCGTCGATCACCACCATTGCGGCCACCTCGCCGCCACCCAATATGTAGTCGCCGAGCGAAATCTCGTCCGGCTGCAAAATATCAATCGCCCGCTGGTCGATTCCCTCGTACCTCCCACTCAACAGCACCAGCCGCGAGTGGCCGGCGAGCTCTTCCACGATCGGCTGATCCAACCGCCGGCCTTGCGGCGAGAGCAGCACCAAGTGGCCTGGCGACTCGCCCCCCGCCTGCACGGCCTCGACGCATTCGACCACCGGCTCCGGTCGCAGGACCATGCCAGGCCCCCCGCCGAACGGCCGATCGTCGACCTGCTGATGCTTGCCGGACGCCCAATCGCGGATGTTATGCACCCGCACGTCGACAATGCCGGCGTCCACGGCCCGTTTCAACAAGCTTTGACCCAAATAGCCCGAAAGCATCTCCGGGAACAGGGTCAAAACGTCAAAACGCATCACGCCGGAAAATGTTCAACGCAAAATAGGAAATGCAAAATGAAAAATGGTCAGTGGGCGGTTCACTACCATTTTGTAATTTGCACTAAGCATTTTGCATTTTGCATTCGCTCCCCAGCCACACTATTCAGCGGCACTTTCCGCTGGCGCGGCCGCTTCCACGCCGCCCGCTTCGTCGCCGCCATCACCATTCGTCGCCGCGGCTGCGTCTTCCTTGGTCTTCTTCGACTTCGGCGAGCTGGCCGGGGCGCCCGGGTCGGGCACCGATTTTGGCGCTGAAAGCCGCTCCAGGGCCGCCTTCTGCGCGTCGACGTGCGTGCCGTTCGTGCCGTACTTCTTGATCAGCACACGGACCTTATCCGACGGCAGGGCACCGACGCCGAGCCAATAGTCGACGCGGTCGGCCTTTAAAACGGCCCGCGCGTCGGTTTCCGGCACGCGGGGATCGTACGTACCGAGCTCTTCGAGCACACGGCCGTCGCGTGGTGCCCGCTTGTCGGATGCGCAAATGCGGAAATACGGACAATGACTCCGACCCATCTTCTTCATGCGAATGACAACGGCCACAAGCAAAACTCCCAAACTACCAAATTTTGTATATTAGGCACACTCGGTGTGCCGAAACAGCGGCACCGAGCACCGTTTCATCGACAGCAAACCGCGCCCAGCGGCAAAAGGCAACCGGCCAACATAGAACCGTATTCCCAAGGGCGGCTGCGACACGCGGAGCGGGCGTGCTACCATCGGCCGCCGACCGGGAATCCGTTATTGTGCCTGAAAACCGGGCCGGAACGCAAGGGCCAGTTGCGGCTGGGTTGAGGCCTGTTTGGGTCAATTCTGGGAGAGGGCGGTCCGAGCGAATTGGAGGCGGCTAGCAAGTGCTACTGTCGGCTCGGCGCGAGATTCGCTGGCATCTTTTGCCGGCGAGCCGTTATTCATCGTGGCCGTGGTCGCCGCCGGCCTGGGCCGCGTAGTGGGCCCGCAACAGGTCTTCGCCAAAATCGTTTGCCGCGTCGCGCCAGACGGTGTGGATGTGGTTGGCGTTGTTTTGCGTGTTATCGAATTCGACTAGGAAGGTGGGGCCGTGGAGGCGGTAGTAGTGGGGCTGGCCCGGCTCGAGGCCGCCGGCCCAGGCGAACTTGATCTTCTTGAAATCGGCGGCCGCAATTTTGACCAGGTCGTCGTCGGCCAGCTCCGGCCGCAGCCGGTAGGCGTAGTTCTCGACGAGGGTCATCAGCAGCTTTTGCTGGACGGGGGTCATGTCGGCGGCGGCGAGGCCGACGGGCGGGCCGGGGTCGGCCTTGCGCGAATTGCCGGTGATGATTTCGTTCGGCGACTTGGTGTCGTAGATGGCCGTCTTCTGTTGGTCTGCCGTTAGCGATTTCACCAGTTCGCGGCCGAGGTCTTCCTCAACGGCGAGCACGCGGAGGCCTTTCCGCGGTCCGTCGAGCACGGCGGCCGGGTTTGAGCCAAAGAAGACGGGCCCGCCGACGGCGTGGCCGTCGACGATCGTGAACGTCATCGCCAGGTGATGCCCCTCGAAGCGCCAGCCCCAGGTTGTGTTTTCGCTTGGCGTGCCGAAGACGGAGAAGGCGTAGTTGTTAGGATCGCGGAGCGGCCCGCGGCCTTGCTCGATTTCTTTGAGGACCTGGTCGAGGCTCATGATCGTCTCGGCCTGCTGATAGCCGCGGTTCGAAAGGCCGCTGGCGAGGAAGGCGTGGGCGAGCGCCTGCTGGGCGCTGCTCATTTCGTTCCAGGTTATGCCTTTGCGCTCGCGGGGAATGAAATGCCAGTTAAAACGTTCTTCGCTGTCGAACGGGAAGGCACATTTGGCTTGCAGCTCGGGAGTGAGAGCGGCCCAAAAGTTGAGGGCGGCCTGGGCCATTTCGCGCGCGGCGCGGCGCATTGCTTCGTCGCCTGGGGGCAAGTGGGGCGTGCCGGAAACGACGGCACCACGATTGGGCCCGGGGGGCGATGGAGGCGTTGCCGAGCCGGCCGATTGACCAACCGACGGCCGCGCCGCCCACAGCATTACCAACAGCACGACAACGACCACAGACGAGTTTCGCAGAGCAGTGATCAAGGGTTCCCTCACAACGTTTAAGGTGGCGAATGGAGCCGCGGCGTTCGGCGGGTTCTCTGCCGTCGGCAGACTATGTCACCGAAAATGCGCCCCGTTGAAAAAGGGGACAGGCACGCGCAGGACAATGTAATTTCACGACATTTGTCGCATCGGACCGCGAGCCAGTCCCCTTTTTCAACACGCTGCTCGCCGGCATCACCACCATACTGTGGCGAAGCACAAAAGACAATTGGCGGCGAGCAGAAGCGTTTCGACTGAATCACGAGGCGGCTCGATTTGAGGCCGCTGCGAAACGCGGAACCACAGAACAACGGCGGCAGCCATGCGGGCAGCCGCGTTTCGCCGTCGATCTCATTCGGTGAGCCGCGAGCTCGGCATCAGTTTGGAGACGGCCGCGAAGACCGCTGCCCGATCTGCAACTCGAGTTGCGTTCACCCACCGGGGGGAGGGGTCAAATCGTCAAATGGAACCGAGCTTTCTGATCGTCATTGCTGCCGATTCCTTCTCCCCGGGGACGGTCGATTCTGGGAGGGTCTGTCGCGGGGAAACGTAGCTGGTGAAATGCGCGGCGCCTGAGTTGGACCGAGTTCGCGTGTGCAAAGCCAAGGGGACATTCTATGTCTCCCGTTTTCTTCGCCGAATCGGCAGTACCATTGCAGCAACGGTCGTAAAGGATTATTTGGCACCACGGCTCATCGTTCAATTCAAGTATGTGGGAGGAGTCTCGGACGCGGCTGGTCGAAGCAGTGCCTCCAAATGCTGACCTATCTCGGGCCAGGGATAACTTCCCGGTTTGACGAGGTACAGCGGCGAGATCGCACCCGCCGCCCGCAGCGCCACAACTCCGTCGGCTGCGTTGGCCACTGTGATTAGCCGTTGATGTCCCAGATCGCGGAGTACTGCGGAAGCCGTTCCTCCGCCTTCGATCCAAACTTGGCTCGGTTGGCAAGCGGCAAGGACACGGCGGGCGATTTCCCGGATGAACTGCAGGCGTTCCGCTGGCGAGCCGGCGGTGATATCACTGGCAAAGATGGCGGTCCGGCCGTGCTTCGCCAGCGACTGGCAGACGTCCCCGGCAAACTGGGACGTCCGTTGTGGGGAATCGAAGGGTGTCGTCGGCCAATTTTGGGCGCTCGAGCTGTACGTACCACTGATCAGCAGAGTTTCTCCATTCGAGACAAACGCCGTCTGCTCGTAGCTTGGGTCCCTAATTGAGCGGCCCTGGGAGTGGAGGAACCTCTCTAGCACGGCTTCGAAGAATTCCGCCGCGCCGGCAGGCAGCAGCACATGCCGATGAGAAAACCAGCGGTCCGCATATTCGCTCAGGTCGAGCGCAGATGAGACGTTCCCCACGGATACAAGCGCGTTGGTCGAGTGGGCCGGATCGATGACACGCAAGTCGCCGTGCATTGCGCCGAACGAGGCCACTAGCTCCTCCCCGACTCCGTTCTTCAACAACTCGATCACGTTGCTGCTGTCGCAAGGGTGTTCAGGATCGTACGCAAACGCAGTCTCTTCGAGCGGCGTCCCATCGATCACGATTTGGCCGTTGACAACCAAGCGCCTTTTGCGGGGGTTCCCGCAAACCAATAAACACCGTTCGAGGTTCGCCGCGGCGTGCATCGCCATGATTTCGGGGAGCACAGGGCCGCGCAACAAGGAATCGATCTTCTTGTAGAGCAGGTCCGGCCGCTGCTTCAGCGCACCGTCGGTGAGCCGAGCAACTTCGGCAGCGGCCACCGTGGGACTCAAAGAGCGGCTGGCAGCGTCGACGGCGACGACTTCGCAATCGGTCGGGCACAACTCCCCGAGATGAACTTCCGCGTTCAAGCCCAGACGGAGCGCCGATCCAGCAACTTCGGCCGCTCCGGTAAAGTCATCGGCGATGACGATGCACTTCAAGCCTGTGCTCCTGGGCGGCTTGCCGTCGCTTTCGCGTCTGGGCCGAGGCGAGACGAGGGTTCCTCAGGGTGACGCGTTGCCAATTTTGACGCTAGTCGCATGGCCTGAAGCATGCTCGTTTCGTCTGCATTGAACACCTGCCAGGCAATATCCAGCGCCGTCCCGTGATCGACACTGGTGCGCACGAGGGGTAAACCCAGCGTGGTATTGACCGCCGTCTCGAAGCTGAGCGCTTTAAGTGGAATATGCCCTTGGTCGTGGTACATGCACACAAACGCATCAGTACGCTGACGGCGAGACGGAAGAAACGCGGTGTCCGGCGGTAGGGGACCTTCTACGTCGAGGCCCAGACGGCGCCTTGTCCAATGGCCGGGGCGATGAGCAGTTCCTCCTCGCGTCGTCCGAATAGGCCGCTTTCGCCAGCGTGGGGATTGAGTCCGCACACCGCCAGGCGAGGAGAGCGGCCGAGGATCTTCGACATACCGTCGTTTGTCAGTTCCAGCACATCCAACACTCGACGCGTGGTGATCAACCCAGGCACGTCGCACAGCCCAACATGCGTCGTGACGAACGAGCACGTTAAGGTTTCGGACGTCAGCATCATGCAGGCCCGGGGGGCATGAGTTAGAGCTTCAAAAATCTCCGTGTGACCGGGATATGGAATACCCGCGTGGCGAAGGGCTTCCTTATGAATCGGTCCCGTCACTACGGCGCTTGTTTGACCTGCCAGTGCCGACTCGATTGCCTTGACGATATAGCAGTAGGAAGCTTGGCCAGTCTCAGCGCAGACGACGCGCGGCTGAAAATCGTCGCCGAGGGATTCAATATGAAAGACGGCCGCGCCCGCCGAGGCCGCCAAATCGACCGCGTCGTCTAGGGAATCAGACGCGGGCGGGACGGGCAGGCCGGACGCCTTGGCAAGCCGTTGCAAAACGCCGGCGTCGCCGAACACGATCGGAGCGAACGTCGCGCCGATCGTCGCGCCGGTCCAGCGTCGAATCGCTTTGAGGCAGACCTCCGGCCCAATCCCGGCGGGATCTCCCATCGTTACGGCAAAAACCCCGACTGGCTCCAAGACGATGCTCCTATTCTCTGCACGCAAAACTGGATAGCTGCATTCAACGTATCTTCTGTATGCAAAGTGGTAAAGACTGCATGCAATCTGTTAGTCTAAAGGATTCTAACAACCCACCTCTCCCTCTGGGGGAGGCCCGGGGAGAGAGTTGATTGAGGTTAGGTTTTTGCGTAACAGTTTTGCGGATTGAGGCTGTTCGCTTTCATGCCCTGAAAGGGCACACGAGCGGCAGCCCAGGCTGTACGCCTCGGTTTCGGATGCGACGATGGTCCGATACCAGTGTAAGGACGTGATGGGCGTTACCACATTAATCTCGAACGTGCCGCCCATTCAGGGCTCACGACTGCGCTCTGGACCGCGACCCAGGGCTACAGCCGGGGCTGCCGCACGATGCCCTTTCAGGGCGGAACGCTTCAATCTGCTAAACTGTTAGGCTCTTGTGAGTCACTAAAGAGTTGCCTGGGACGACTCGCAGTTAAGCGATTACGTCAGCCTCTACCATGAGTCGCACCAACACCCTGCCGATGAGCAATGGCCAACCACCTACGAAGGGCGGCGCGCCTTAGCGAGCAGGTTCACTCGAGTGGCAGCGCTTCGTCGCAAATCACCTGCGGTAAGGCTTGCTTTTTATGATGCACTGGTTGCGGCGGATTCCGGGCGGTTTGATGATCGTGCCACTGTTGCTGGGCGCGGTCCTGTCCACGATCGATCGGGCCCACATGGCGCCGGTCCAGCAAGTCCTGCGTGCATTAGGAGCACCACCGGTCGTCTCCAAAGGCAACGGCGGCGAAGCCTACGAATTTCTTCAGATCGGCGGCTTTGCGACGGCGTTGACGGGTGTAGGCGCGACGACATTGATCGCCATGTTCCTGGTCTGCGTCACATCTCAGATGAACTTTCGGATCGGCAAACGCGCCGTTAAAAAAGGTTTGATTATCACAACAGCCAAGTTACTAGTCGCAATCGCCTGCGGTTATGCGCTCGCGATCGGGTCGGATCCCTACGAGGGATGGCTCGGTCTTTCGCTGATGACCGTCATCGCCGCCATGTCGAATGGCAATGGCGGGTTGTACCTCGCCCTGACAGGAATGTACGGCGACCGCAGCGACGTAGGTGCCGTTTCGGTAATATCACTGAATGACGGGCCGTTCCTTACGCTCATGGCCCTTGGCATCCTAGGCGAGCGATTTCCCTTCGCGGCATTTTTGGCCGTGCTGCTGCCGATGGCGGTCGGATTTGGCTTGGGGCAGGCCAGCGAAGAGATCCGGCGCTTTCTCGCTCCCGGCGAGAAACTTTGTATTCCGTTCTTTGCGTTTGCGCTCGGTACGACGATGAATCTGGGTGTCTTTCTCGACGGGGACGTCTTGCTCGGCGGCGCCGTTCTTGGATTCAGCACGGTGGCGCTCACCGGGACGGCGGCGACGATCGCCCTCCGCTTGCTTGGAGAACGAACGTCGATCGCTGGATTTGCCGAGGCATCGACGGCAGGCAACGCCATTCAAACCCCGTTAGCCGTGGCCGTGGCCGCCGGACTTGCGAACGAAGCCTCCGAAGCCGCGATTCGCTACCAGCAGATGGTGCCTCGTGCGACGGCCCAGATTTCGGTTTCGGTGATCCTGACGGCGCTCCTTTGTCCGTTCATTGTGGCTTACATTGCCAAGTCGCAAGCTACATCCAACACGAGGCCAGCGTTGGTCAAACGAGGAGAAAGCGAATAGGACATCGTTGCTGTTGAGCACAACGATCAGGATTGGTATGTTTACATCCGGCTACCTCGGTTCTCATTTCACGCATTTCCCATCTAGAGTCTCCGCCAAAGCCGAGTACCAAAAACACTAGGTCCGCTGGCGTACGGTCGAGGACATCCGTAAACAGCAGCGAATGCGTAGAGACGCCGTAGTGGCGCGATGCTTATGGGTGAAATCACCCACGAGCGGCGCGGGTGAGTACGCGGTATTGAGTGAACAGCGCTGCGTTCGTATGGTAGATTCCCCACGAGCGGCGCGGGTGAATGCGCTACGCGGACCACAGACGTAGAAGCGTGGGGGAAACCGCGGTTGAGCCGCGAATAAAACGCCCAAGCGGCTGCTCGTCCACTTGGACCTCCCGGACCTTGCCGCTTAATTCGGGCCAACTTGGCCGGGGCGACCTCCCCATGGCAAGCCGCTCTGACCAGCACTTTCTAAGCGTCCATTCTGAATGGCTTGCACTACATTCCCGATCGACAGGGCAGTACCTCGGTGGTTCTGTCGACCTGCACTACATTTCCAGGATCGCTATTGACCCGTTATTTTAAGGAGCTTTCAGTAGTCCGGGAGGGATTCGAACCCCCGACCAAGGGATTATGAGTCCCCTGCTCTAACCGCTGAGCTACCGGACCGCGGCAGGGTGATTTTCCGACGTACCGTGTTATTCCCGAGACGCGGACTTGAAAGGATTCGGGGCGTTCCGGAACGGTTCAGGGGAAAACTCGGCTAGACTATCCGGCGAGTTCCACCTTCAGCTTGTCGACGAAGTCCGGTGCGAGGGACTCTCCGCAAAACGTGGTCGCCACCTGGTTTCGCCAATTGGGAGAGGTTCATCGGACAGTCTCTGAATATGGCAGACCGGCTGGAATATCTATTATTTCGGCCCTTGGTGCGGCCCACAAGCAGCGAATGGCGAAATCCACGCCAATCAGCGGAAGTAGCGGCCGTGGTGGGGGGCTCGGCCAAGCGAAATCTCCGTGGGCCGGACGAATTGTCTGATCGCGGGGTATAATTGTAAGTTCGGCATCCCATTAGGTGGCATCGCCGAGCGAATGGTGTTCCGTCCTACCGGCTGGGATTTATGCAATTCGATTCTCACAAATCGCGCACCCGTCTTGTGTTAAGCCTGGGAACGTCGTTGTTGCTACTGGTCGGTTGCGCGGGCAGCGGTGATATCACGCCCTCCGACGAGCAGGCAGCCGCTGCGAACGAGGAGGCGGTTGTGTTGGTGTCAGTCGAGCCGGCGCGGCAGCGAAGTTTGGGTCAGACGATATCGGCACTTGGCCGGTGCGAGGCGTTGCCGCAACAGGTTGCGCTGCTGACGCCCGTCATCGAAGGCCGCATCCAAACCATCCAGGCGAAGTTCGGAGACGAAGTAACCGCCGGCCAGGCGATTGTGCAGCTAGATGCGACACTGGCGAAAGCAGAAGTTGCGGAGAAGTTGGCGGCCCGCGACAGCCTTAGTGCTGCGCTTGCGTCACTGGAATCGCTGCCGCGACCTGAGGAGCAGCAAAGCAGCAAGCTGGCGATCGCCAGCGCGCAAATTGTCGTCGAGCGGGTCCAGGCTCAACTGGAACGACTGCAGCCGCTGAAAGCGAGAAATGAAATTGCGGATGCGCAAATTGCAGAAGCGCAACTTGCCTTGGACGAAGCCACCGTGCAAAAGGCAACGGCGCAAGCTCAATTCGACGCCTTGATGCTGCGCCCGCGTGAGGCGGCAATCGCCGAGGCCCAGTCGAAAATTAAGATGGCGGACGAAGCGCTGAAGACGGCGCAAACGCGCGTCGAGCTACATACGATTCGAGCGCCGATTGCCGGCGTGCTCAATAACCTGACGTGCCGACTTGGTCAAACGATCGGCACCGGCAGCTCGATCGGCGAAATCGTGGACTGTCACAAGGTGCTGGCGGTGGCCTGGTTGCCGGTGCAGCGCAGCCGCGCCGTGCAAGCCGGCCAGACCGCGCATGTTGCTCTGCAATCGGCGTTTCCCCGTAAAAAGCAAGACTCGCCGGCATCGCTGTCGCGCGAGGGTCGCGTCGAGTTTGTCGGCCGCAGCGCCGACCCACAGACGGGCAGCGTGCCGGTCCAGGTGTTGGTCGACAATCAGGCTGGCATGCTTGTCGTGGGCCAGACTTTATCACTGGTGATCGACATTGAAACGCCGACGGGCCGGTTATGCGTTCCGGCCGCGGCGGTTCACGACGAAGGAGAGGGCGCCGCGGTCACGGTCGTTCGCGAAGGCAAGGCGATAATCTTGCACCCGCGGCTTGGGCTGCGAGACGCTGAATGGGTCGAAATCATGGATACCGATCTCAAGACGGGCGAGCCGGTCGCGGTGGCCGGCGCGTACAATCTGCCGGATGGCACACCGGTAAAAACGCTGGTGTCGCAAAACGAGGCGGAGGATTCGGCGCCCGCGGCGGAGAGCAAAGGCGAGTGACCAGCTTGAGCGGAACAAAGTTAGATCTTGACGGCCGGCAACCTGGCGCCGCAAGCGGCCGGGTCAATCTGGTCACCTGGGCCAGGCCCTATTTCGGCCTGCTCATGTTGACCATGCTGCTACTGTCGATCGTCGGCCTAGTTTCAATTTGGCAGATGCCGAGCGGTGTGTACCCGGAAGTTGCATTTCCGCGGATTGTCGTGATCGCCCAAACGCCCGGCCTGGCGGTGAAGGACGTCGAGGTGACGGTCACGCGGCCGATCGAAGAGACGGTGAGCATCGTCTTAGGCGTCAATCGCGTGCGCTCGAAAACAGTGCGGGGGTCTGCGGAGCTATCAATCGATTTCGCTCCCGGCACCGATATGGTGCAGGCGCTGAACGATGTTCGCGCCCGCCTGGCGGAAGTTGGTTCGCAACTGCCGGCCGGCACGACGATGATCACCGAGCGACAAACGCCGTCGGTTTTTCCGATCATTTCGTTCGTCGTCATGGGCGGCCGCGATCCATCGGCCCTGTATGACTATGCATTTTACGACCTGCGTCCGCGGATTAGCCGCATCGCGGACGTTTCCTACGTCACGGTGCAGGGCGGCGATGTCCGAGAAATGGTCGTGGCGGTGGACCCCCAGTCGCTCGTTGCGGCCGGGATTTCGATCTCGGAGGTTGCCGACCGCATCGGCCAAGAGCACCGCCTGAAAGCGGTCGGCCGCCTGGATCGCGGCACGTTGCAATACCAGGTGCTCGCCGACAGCATGACGGCCGATCCGGTCGATCTCGAGAACCTGGTTGTCGCCGAGAAGAATGGGCAGCTAATTCGCGTGGGCGATTTGGGCGGTGTGACGATTTCGCACGCCGACCGGACGATGGCGATTCGCGCCAACGGCCGCGACGCGGTGGCGCTAACCGTGTTTCGCCGCTTGGGCGGCGATGCGCTGACTGTTTCGCGCGAGCTTGGTCGCGTGCTGGCGGATGCGGCAAAGTCGGCGCCGCCGGGGATTGCAATCGTCCCGATTTACGATCAGGCGACGCTGGTGAAGTCCTCGATTGCCAATGTGCGGGACGCGATCGTGATCGGCGCTGTTTTCAGCGTTTTGATTCTATTGGCCTTCCTGAAAAGTTGGCGGGCGACCTTGATTGCGTCGCTGGCGATTCCATTGAGCCTGGTGATCAGTTTCGTGTTCCTGCGCCAGATCGGCGACACTTTGAACCTGATGTCGCTGGGCGGCCTGGCGGTGGCGATTGGCTTGATCATCGATGACACGGTGGTCGTTATCGAAAACATCGCCCGGCGTTTGGCGCGTGGGGAATCGGGCGAGGCCGCGGTAGACCGGGC
This sequence comes from uncultured Planctomycetota bacterium, assembly GCA_963738665.1. Taxonomy (GTDB): domain Bacteria; phylum Planctomycetota; class Planctomycetia; order Pirellulales; family Lacipirellulaceae; genus JABDGM01. Next base: position 171,341 of record CAVTXL010000017.1, on the reverse strand, counting down.
CAGCCGGGAAATCAGCGGGGCCGTGATCGGCTCGACGTTGACGTCGATCCTGGTATTCGTGCCGCTGGCGTTTGTGCGCGGCGTGATCGGCCAGTTTTTTCAATCCCTCAGCCTGGCCTTGGCGGTGGCACTGATTATTTCAATGATTGTTAGCTTGACGATCATTCCGGTGCTGGCCGCGCGTTTTCTCACGCGGCGCCCGATGCCGGACAGCGGCCCATTCTACAATCGCCTGGCGGCCGGGTATGAGTGGCTATTGAACATTGGGCTGCGGTATCCGCGAGCGGCGCTGTCGCTGGCCATCCTGGCCGTTTTGCCGGGCTGGTGGCTGTTTCACCACGTCGAATCGGGTTTCATGCCGGATATGGACGAAGGCGCGTTTGTCCTCGATTACGAGATGCCGGTTGGTACGTCGCTCGCGGAGACCGATCAGGTGCTTCGGCGAGTCGAGCAGCGGCTCGTCGAGTGTCCCGATATCGCAGGATACATCCGGCGTACGGGCGCCGAGCTTGGATTTTTTGCCACCGAGCCGTTCACCGGCGACATCCTGGTCAGCCTCAAGCCGGCGAGCCAGCGCCGGGCGATGTCTGAAATCACCGACTCGCTGCGCGAGCAACTGGAATCGGAAGTACCCGAGCTAGCGACTGAGTTTGTGCCGCTGGTCCAGGACCAGATCAACGACCTGGCCGGCGTGGAACATCCGATCGAAGTCAAAGTGTTCGGTCCGGACGTCGCACAGTTGCGCAAGCTGGCCAGCGATGTGGCGGAGATTGTCGAGTCCGTTTCGGGAACCGCCGACGTTAACGCGAACGTCCACTTGGGCAACCCGGACATCGTGATTCACCCGAATAGCGCGGAAACGGAACGCCTGGGAATCACGGAACTGGACGTTGAGAATCAGCTCAGCGCCGCGCTCTACGGGCAGGTCGCCAGCACGGTACCGGAAGAGGACCGCATGACGAATATTCGCGTCCGCTATCCCGACCGGGTCCGCTACGATCCGGAGCGGCTGGCCGAGTTGCCGATCAGCCTGGCCGGCGCGCGCACGGAGAGTAGCCCGGCCGATTCGACGGTGATTGGCAACGGACGAGGCGCGGCTGCCAGCATGGATTTCGTGCCGTTGGCACAACTGGCGACGATCGACGTGATGCGGAGCCCCAATGAACTCTGGCGTGAGAATCAGCAGCCGGTGATTACGGTCAGTGCCGAATTGGAGGGGAGTGATTTGGGGTCGGTCAATCGCGCGCTGCAATCGGAGCTGTCGCGGTTGAACTTTCCCAGTGGCTATCGGTGGGAATTGGCGGGCAGCTATCGCAGTCAGCAAGAATCGTTTACGAGCCTGTTCTATGTGCTGGTTTTCTCGGCGGCCCTGGTGTTCCTGATGCTGAGCGTCCAATTCAAAAGCCTGACTTTGCCGATTCTGGTGTTTCTCGCGCAGCCCTTGTCGCTCACCAGCGCGCTGTTCGCGTTGTGGATTACGGGAACGCCGCTCAACGTCTCGTCATTCATGGGCGCTATTCTGCTGGTCGGGTTGGATGTCAAGAACGGCATCATTCTGGTCGAATACATTGGCCAGCTGCGGGCGGCGGGCCAGCCGCTGCGCGAGGCCTTGGTGCACGCGGGCCGCACGCGGTTCCGGCCGATTTTAATGACCAGCCTGACGACGATCTTTGCGCTCTTGCCGCTGGCGTTTGGCTTTGGCCCGGGCGCCCAGATGCAGCAGCCGCTGGCGATTGCCGTGATCGGCGGACTCGTCGCGAATGTGTTGTTTACGAGGCTCTTTATTCCAGTCGGCTATCAGTTGCTGGAAGGCTTGCAAGGCGAGCCCGAGCGCCGTATTGACGTTGCGACTGGCCAGCGGGTGGCCGCGGTCGCAACGTGATTGCTGTGTTCCTATTGGAGCGGTGGCTCTTAGCGAGCTAGCTCTGGCGACGGCGACGCCCCTCGTTCGCCCGGCGATTCAATTAGCCACTCCGGATCAATCGCCAAGGCGGCGATGAGATCCGTAGCCGCCTGGGCCACCTCGTTGAGCAAGTCGAGGTAGCTCTTTCGTTCCTGGAGCAGGCTGTCCTGAATTGAAAGCACCTCAAGAATTGTCGCTTGTCCCTGCTCGAATGCGTCCGTGGCGCGGATCAGCTCATTGTCGCCAGCGGTTGACGCGGTGCTGCGTTGTGCCCACCGCTCTTGTGCGCGCGAGTAGCGCTCGGCGGCCGCTTGCGCTTGGGCCGCGGCGCGGAGGCGGGTTTGGCTGCAGATGATCATCTGTTGCTGCAACTCGGCCGCGCGCTGCCGGACGAGGGGGCAGCCGGTATTCCAGGTGGGCAGTTCCATTTGGGCAGCCACGCCGAAGAACAGCGTGCCGCTTTCGTCGCGTTCATAGGTGGGTCCGGTGGTCACATTCGGGATCACGTTGGCCTTGGCCAGCTCAAGATTCGCCCGGGCCGACGAGACGGCGAAACCGGCGGCGATAACGTCGGGACGATTGGATACCCAAGCGCTTGCCGCGACGAGGTCTGCCAATCCATCGAACGGGCTGCACGTGACAGCACGGTCGATTGCCGTTTGAGGCGACAGCCAATGAAAGTCGACTAACTTGGAATGGAGCGCGGGACGGTCGTCTTGGACAAGATTCAACAAGGCCTGCAAACTGTTCACCGCCGACTGATAGTCGATGTCGGCGAGCTCGACCGCATGTTGCGCTTGGCGGGCCGCGATCGTGGCCGTCAATCGCTCGGTGGGCGAGGCCAGACCGGCGTTGAAGCGGCGCTCGGTGACGCCGAGCGTTTGCGTCTGCATTTCCAATCCGCTGTGGGCGATCTCGAGCAATCCCTGGCGGTACAATGCTTCAAAATAGGAACGCATCACGGCCGCGACGGCGGTCCATTCGGCCTGGGCAATAGTGGCGCGCTCCCGATTCCATGTGGCCGCCGCGGCAACGCGTCGATATCGCCCCTGATGGGCCAGCTCTAACGTCTGCGTGAGCGAAACGACGTTTCGTGTGTCGAGAAAGTTGCCGTCCACATCGCGGGCATAGGGATCGACTTCGACCTGCACTGAGGGATTCCAGGGATACGTCGCCGAGACGATTCGTGTCGCGTCGCTCACCGGTGCGCCGGCCCGGGCAATGACGGCGTCGGGGTTTTGCAATAGGGCCATGTCGATCACGGCGCGCAGTGAGAGTACGCGGGGATTCGGAGGTGCGTCTGGCGATTGCGGCGACGTGGGCAACGCTAGGCTGGGCGGTTCGTTCTGGAAACGGACGATGCTTGTTTCGTCGGCGGACTGGTAGGCGACCGGCTGGACGGCCTGCTGCCTTTGGCGGTCGCCACGTTGCGGGTGGGGCTCGGCCTGCGCCTCAAGAGTCGCACTCGCCGCGGCCAGAGGAGCGCTTGCCGCCGCATTCGACGAATACGTGTGCGTCGAGTGAGAACTGAGCGTCGCGCAGCCGGCCACGGTGCAGCAACACCAAGCCGTGGTTACAAAGAGTCGCTGACGCATGTTAGGGGAGCGCGATTTACCGAGGTTATACCAGCGATATCAAGCCAGCAGGTCGTATGACTTCTATCGTTTGTTCGGCGAAGTGTGGTTTATCCGGGATGGCGTAGTTCCGTAGATGACGGTTCTACGAATTGTATAGTTTGTGTGGTAGGCAGCCGGCCATGGGCAGCGTCCGACCCGCGGTCTTTCATCGCGGCCGCGGATCGGCAGCTTTTTGCGAGAGCGAGACCGTCTCGTGACCACGTGAAATTGGCATCCGCTCATATCCACCCACGTCGGACGGCAGGCTGCTAGCAGCCGTGCACAAATGCGTGGTGCTTGCGAGTCGCCCCGGTGCGCTCTGCCGACGTCCACAGACTGGCCTTGTCGAGCTCCTAAATTTTTCGTAACAAGTGTCCGCGAATCACGGTCATCGGTGCAAACACCGGCGGCCCCGCACGATTCAACCCGTCGCACACGAATTCGCCAGCAATGGAAATTGGCATCGCACTAAGTCGTAGAAACGCCCACCGTGCGTTCACTGTGCTGGAATTAATCGTCGTAACGGCGATCATTGGCGGGCTGATCGCACTGCTTCTGCCAGCCCTGATGGCCGCGCGCGAAGCAGCCCGCAACGTGCAGTGCCTGAGCAATTTGCGGCAGATCGGCATGGCGATGCAATTGCATCACAACGCGACGAACTGCTTGCCGGGGGCTTGGATCTCCGAGCGAGACAAGAGTTACGGTTATGGCTGGGCAGTGGCCCTCATGCCGTACCTGGAACAGGCCGCACTGCGCAAGACGATTCGATGCGATCTTCCCGTTTCGGCGAGTGAAAACGACATGGCACGAAGCGCGGATTGGCAACTCATGCGCTGCCCGTCCGATATCTCGGAACGGAGTTTTGAGTTGTTTGCCGAAAACAGCCGACGACCGGAGTTGATCCTGGCGATGGCCGCCGGGACGTCGCCTCCCGCGAGCAGCGTCTCGGAGCTGCCGATCCGCTTGCCGACGGCGAATTACCTGGGTGTTTACGGGACTGCTGAGGCGGACGACGCGTATCCGCCACCGCCGGGGGACGGGGCGATCGTGATTGGCCGGCCGGTACGTTTCGTCGATCTCCAGCGGGGGCAAAGCAACACCCTCATCCTCGGCGAGCGCACGACGGCGCGGGCGCCCTCCACATGGCTGGGGGTCGATTTCCGCGGGGAAGACGCAGCCTGCCGCCTGGTGGGCTCGGCGATCACGGCGCCAAATTGCAGCGATTGCGACGAATGCGAGTTTGCCAGCCGGCATCCGGACGGGGCGAACTTCGTGTGGGCGGACGGCCATGCGGGGAACCTGTCGAACGACATCGACACTCGCGAGTATCAACGGCTGGCAAAACGACGCGCATACTGACGGGCCCAGAAATGGCAGAACGAACGACGCGTAACATGATCCTCACGCCGTGCGAAGCCGAGGTGATGAACGCCGTTTGGGCGCAGGGCGCGGTGACCGTGCAGGACGTGGTCGACGCGATTCCCAGGGAGCTCGCGTATACAACGGTCATGACGACGATAAAGATCCTCGAAGAGAAAGAATTCATCACCCGCGGAGAAAAGCGCGGCCGCGCTTACGTTTACCGGGCGATCGTATCGTCGGAATGCGCCTCGACAAACACGCTCACGGAGCTGGCGGGCCGCTTCTTTGACGGATCCGTGAAGTCATTAGTGCTCAGCCTCATCAAGACGCAGCAAATCGGCAGCGCAGACCTGGCGGAGCTGCGCGAGGCGCTCGATTCACTGGAGCAAGCCCAATGACGGCCACCCAGTGGTTGGAAACGCTGCTGTCATATTCCTTGCAGGTGGTCATCGTAGTGGCCACGTGCCGCTTGCTCGAGCGCGCGGTTCCCGGCACCGACGATCGTTGCCGAATATGGAACCACTGCTTTCTGTGCGTATTGATCCTTGGTTGCGCCGCGGTGCTGTTTCCCAGGCTGCATTTTGTTCAGCCTTGGGCGACGTTGGAACCTCGTACGTTGCTCGAAGTGAGCAGCGTCCAAGCCGTGCTCGGCGAAGCACTGCTGGCGATTTGGAGCATCGGCTCGCTGGCGTCGCTGGTCCGCTGGGCACAGCGTTCGCAAAGTTTGCGGCGCGTGCTGCAACGGTGCACGCGAGTGGCCGACGAGGAAGTGGCAGCCTGGCTGCGCGTTGCTGATTGCGAAATTGAGCAGCCGCTCGTCCTGGTTAGCGATGAGGTGGACAGCCCATTCTGTTGGCAGTTTCACCGGCCGATGATCGTGCTGCCGCGTTACCTGTTGGAAGGCAGCGGTGAGGATTTGCAATATGTTTTGATCCACGAGCGGGCGCACCTAGAGACGCATCATCCGTTTCAGCTCTTTTTGCAAAACCTGGTGCAAGTGGTTTGTTGGTTTCATCCAGCCATATGGCGTGCGGGAGGATGGGCATCTTTGTCGCGGGAATTTTGCTGCGACGAGGTCGCCGCCAATCACGGCGCCGACAGCGCGCCCTACCTGCGGACGTTGCTGCGAATCGCAGAGCGTTGCGAAAAGGCGCCTCGCGTGCCGTCGATCGGCTTCGGCAGTGCACCTAGCGAGATCGTGCTGCGGGCGCGGCGACTGGTCGAACTGGCAAAAGGTGCGTCGCGACCCGCCACAGGCCTGACGGGACCGCTGGGGCGCAAAACGGCCGCCGCGATTCTGCTGGTCGTCACGTGCACGGTTTGGTTCCTAGCGATCCCCAGCGATCCGCTTGCATCAACCCGGTCGGCCTGGTCGCCCTGGCCGAGCTGGACGGCGAAATCGGCCTACTGTTTTGGGTTCGAACTGCGCGACTACGAGCAATACGACCGAAGAACGCAGGTCTACGAAATGATACAGGACGCCCGCGGGGAAGCGGCCGAAACGACTGGCTCTGCGGCCAGTGCAACCGCGAAATAGCGGCCGGAATACACGATTTCACCCTAAGCATCAAACTTACCGTGGATTTACGAGCGATGACTTTACCGATGAGGCAGCAACAACAAACGAGCGATGCGCGGCGATTCCAAGCCTCGACGGGACGCGACCGCCCGCCCGACTGTTCCGTTGGCCCAGCAAAACGTACAGGCGCACGAGCCGCATGGGAGAGAAGCATGCAAGGGTCACGGCTGCGACTGCGGCTGACACGACTGATGGCCGTTTGCATCCTGGGGCTGTTCGTGGTGGGCACATCGTATTGGTCCACCGGACATGCCATCGTAGAAACTTCGTTATTCCTGATCGGCATCGTCCTAGCCGGTTTCGGGGCGGCCGGGCGGGCCTGGGCGACTTCGTACATTTCTGGTCAGAAGTTGAAGAATCTTGTCTCGACGGGCCCATATTCGCTCTGTCGAAATCCGCTGTACTTCTTCAGCCTGGTACTGGGCGTGGGGTTTGGGTTTTGTACCCAGACGCTGAGTATGCCGCTGGTGATCGCGTCGGTGATGTTGATTCTCACGCGCATCCAAATCGGCCGCGAGGAACACCGGCTGCTGGCAAATTTTGGAGAAGAGTATTCGGCGTATCTGAGAGCGCGTGCCGCGGTTGATACCGTCTTTTCGCAATTATGCGGAGCCCGAGGAGATCTCGATCTCGCCGCGGCTATTGAAAAAGGGTTTGTTTGGCATCGCCTTTCTGCTCATCCTGATCGGCGTGCTGGAACTGCTACGCGGGTTGCACGAAGCCGCAGTGCTACCGACATGGTTTTTCATCTATTGAGGTATCGAACCCGAACTTCGATTGTGGCTTAATTGGGCTGACACGGCATAGCGTTGAACCGTGTCAACCATCCTCAAACAACAACTCATCTCGCGCCGCGACGCTGGCGGCGCAGGTTGGATACGTGGGACTCGGAAATGGCAATCGCTGATGAAATGGAATCGCAGGGGGAATGGCTGTTTTGCTGGCGCAGTTATTTGCCGCTGGCATTGATCCCGCTGGTGCTATTGGCGCTACGCGAATATAAATGGCCGTTTACCAACTATTTCGATTACACGCTGTGGGCCAAGTTCTGCTTGGGCGTGTCCCTGGTCGGCTTTGCGATTCGTTGTATTACGGTTGCCTATGCGCCGGCGGGCACGTCGGGGCGCAACACGAAGAAGCAACTGGCCAATGAGCTGAACACCTCGGGCATGTATTCCCTGGTCCGTCATCCGTTGTACCTGGGGAACTACTTGATCGGTTTGGGGATTGGCTTGGCCCCGTTCGTGTGGTGGTTGCCGGTGATCTATAGCCTGCTGTTTGCCGTGTATTACGAGCGGATTGTGTTTGTCGAGGAGCAGTTCTTACGTCGCGAGTTTGGCGACCGATTCAGTGAATGGGCAGTCAAAACTCCGGCTATGTTTCCCCGCTCGCTCCGCTGGCGACGGCCTCCGCTCCCATTCTCCCTCCGCAACGTGCTCCGCCGCGAATACACGGCGCTGATGGTCGCGATTTTAGGCAACGCCGGCGTCCAGTTCACGGAGCACATGATTGTAGATCACCGCGTCGTCTATGAACCTTTCTGGGTCGTGCTGCTGGTGGTCGGTACCTTGTCGTACTTCGTGCTTATGCACCTAAAGAAGCACACGCAAGCGCTCAATGTGCCCGGCCGCTAGCTTAGCCCAGCCCGCGGAATTGCCGTTGCGCAGAGCGCCTGGGAGATCGATTCGCTCGTATCAGCCGGTGGAGTGTAAGCGGCGCCTTCATCGCCCGCATTGTCGGCTCCGTCGGTTCGAGAAATCTAACCGGCACAATGTGCACGACCAGCGCATCCCCAGGCTGCGCTCGGTGAATGTGCATCGTCATCTGCCGATTTCGGAAATTGATGGCAGCCCGAAAAAGTAGACTTCATCAATCTCCGCAGAGCGATATTTCATTTCACGACCACAACAGCGTGGAAATGCAGACCTTCGAGTTGTCGAAGGGCCTCAATTCCGTCCCATTCGAGGGTTGACATATGTCGGGCACAGGCTTCGCGCTAGATACAAAGAAAGAAGATGCCGGGCTAAAGTACATCGAGTGGCTCCGCGAGGCCAGCGAAGCGGGCAAAGGGCTGGTCGACCTGGTGCGCGAGATTACGAGTTTGTCGTGGGGCGAGGGCAAGCTTCAGGCGCATGAGTATTTCATGTACCGCCTCTACGACGACGCGCGGTTTTCACCGGAGATGAAGAGGACGTTTCTTGGGGGCGATCGCTTGGCGCAACTGCTTTCGGCGCTCGACATGCCGTGGCCGGAAATCGCCAACGACAAGCCCACGTTCACGGCACTGCTGCGCGGGTACGACTTGCCGATTCCCGAGACGCAGGCGATGCGGCACGACGAGCGGTCGTTTCCCGGCGCGAAAGCATTGCGGAGCCGCGACGACGTGGCCCAGTTCCTCCGCACAGAAGCCCGTTATCCAATCTTCACCAAGCCGACCGACCGCATGTGCAGCTTGGGCGTTGCAAATCTTGAGCGATACGACGGGCCGAGCGAATGTCTCGTTGCGAAGCACGGCCGAAGCATTCCGTTGGCCGAATTCGTCGAGCAGGTCGAACAATTCGCCCAGGGCGGGTACCTGTTTCAGACTCGCCTGGAGCCGCACCCCCAGGTTGCTAAGATCGTCGGTAACCAGCTCAGCACGGTGCGGATGTTTGTCCTGGCGGACGACGAAGGGCCGACGCTGCTGCGGGCGAGTTGGAAAATCCCCAGCGGCGAGAGCGTGGCCGACAACTTCTGGCGCGACGGCAACATGCTGGCCGGCATCGATGTCGAAACGGGCCGTGTCATTCGCGTCCTGCGGCGAACGGCCAGTGGAGGCACGGTCAATGTCGCCAAGCATCCAAAGACAGGCGCCGAGTTTGCCGGCCTGATGTTTCCGCGATGGTTGCAGATGCGAGAGGTCGTGATGCAGGGCGCCGCGGCCGTGCCGTCGTGCCACTTCCAGGGCTGGGATGTGGCCCTGACTGGTTGCGGGCCGGTGCTCGTTGAGCTCGAGGGCGACGGCGGCGACCCGATCATGGAACAACTCTGTTTCGACTCCGGCCTGTTGCAAGGCCGTTATCTCAACTTCGCCAAGAAAGCGATCGAACGTCGCAAGGAGCGGAAGAAGGTCGCGCGCGATCGGATGCGGCGGCGAATTCGGGCGAACCTTGGCCAGTTGAAGCGGAGCGAGACGTCAATCGCCGTCCCCGCTTCGAGCAAGTAGTGAATGGTGCGTCCGTCGCCAACGAGTCGCCACCGTGAAACCGATTCGACTCTCACCGCTGGAGCAGCTCCTCGTATCGGGTGGCGATACGCGGCTGGATATCGATTCGCAGACCGGCTGCAACCGCTACGCGTGCGGATTTCGGCCCGGCGAGGCGGTGCCGTTCGGCTCGTGCACGAGTTCCGCGGTATCGCCGCTGGGCTTTGCCGCGGCTGCCGCCGAGGCGGAACAGATTCAGAAATCAACCGATCGGCTGGCTGCCGCCAACGAGTTAGCAAATTCAATTCGCGAGCGGTTGCGCGAGCTGCTGAGCGTGCCGAAGGATGTCGACATCGCGCTCGCACCATCGGGCACCGACACTGAACTGGCAGCGCTGCTGCTGGCGGCGGGAAAGGGGAATCGCCCGGTCGTAAGTATTATCGTCGGCCCGTCCGAAGTCGGAAGCGGCACGCTCGCGGCGGCCGCCGGATGTCACTACGATGTGCGCACGCCGAGCGGGGCACAAGCGGTCGTCGGTCAACCAGTCGATGCTGCACTGGCCTGCCGGGTCGATGTGCGAACCGTCGATTTGCGGTCGCTCCGCGGCGACATGCTGAGCGAAGCGGAAATTGACCTGGCGGTCCTCGAACTGTTTCTCGAGGCCAGCGACGCCGACGCGACCGTCGTGCTGCACATCGTTGCCCACAGCAAGACCGGCGTCCACGCTCCGAGCATCGCTTGTATCGACCGCTTGCGCGGTATTTGTGACGACGTCGTGGTGGTCGTCGACGCCGCCCAGGGGCGATTCAGCCGGCGCGGACTGCGCGAGGCATTGCGAAAAGATTATTTGGTGATGCTGACGGGCTCGAAATTCTACGGCGGGCCGCCGTTTGCGGGCGCGCTCCTGGTGCCGCGGCGATTCCAGCCCGATGCGCCGTGGCATTCGTGCTTTCCCGGAGGGCTTTCGAGGGTATTTTTCCGCGGCGGAGATGCCGGAAACGTGGCCCGAAATTCGCCGGTCGCTGCCTAGCAAGCCGAATGTCGGGCTATTGCTGCGGTGGTCGGCGGCATTGGCGGAAATGGACGCGTACTACCGCGTGCCGAGCGACTTGCGGCTGTGCGTCTTGCGGTTTTTCGAAGCCGAAGTCCCCAAGATTCTGGGTGCATCGAGCGCGATCCGCTTGCTGCCCGTCTTCCCACCGCTGTTCGACGATTCGTCGCACCGGCTGCTCGAATCGAAGACGACCGTCTTCGGCTTTTGGATCGTGCCGCCGGGTGCGAGTCGTCCCCTGGGAAAAACCGAACTCAAACAGTTGCATTTCGATCTCGCGTCCGACGTATCGAATGTTGCCAATGAGGCGGACGCCCAAGTTTTGGCGGAGTTGTTTCATATCGGGCAGCCGGTCGATCTGGGCCAGGCGGGGTATGTCCTGCGTATTGCGCTCGGTGGCATCTTGATCACGCGCGTGGCCACCGACACCACGATTGGCGCAACGCTCGATGCCCGCTTAGATTGGTTGCGGGACCAAATTCACGGCCTGCGGCGCAAGATCGAGTGCCTGGTGCAAAGCCATTCGCCGCTGGATGGGTCGGTCGTTTCGCCGGGTGCCACTGGCTCCGCCAGTGCGGATGCAGCCCTTGCCTTGCGGTCTCCACACACGCGACGGGCGTTTGATTTGGGAAACGGATGAGGCCGCACGCTGACTCATCTCGTGGCGAGTGAGTCACGCCGGTCCGTGCTTCAGGAAGAGCACTGGCAGAGCCAGCGGGCACGCAGTGGCGCGTAGCACCGGGCGTCATGCCAGCGTCAACAGATTCCCGTAGTGCGACGTCCAGATGCTGTAATCGGCCGTGTCGACGTCCCCGTCGTCATCGCCGTCTGCAACGAGATTCTGCGTTGGCCGCGAATTCCGCCACACCGTGTAGTCGGCCGCGTTCACGCTGTTGTCCAGATTGTAATCGCCGACCAGCTCAAACACCTTGTCGGTCGGCAGATCCGACCGCCAGCGCACGGTCGTGCCGCCGAGGACGAGCGGACCACCGGCCCGGCGAATCGTCAGCGTGCGGCGAATGTCTAGATCGCCGAAGGTGGCGTCGATATCGGTGGTTTGACCCGGCGGTGCATAGGTGGGCCGATCGCGCGTCAGCAGAAAGGTCCACACGGGCATCCAAATCTCCTTGGCCCCCGTGCCGCCGTTGACGGCACTGATTGCTTTGCGCAGCGAGAAAACCAAATTGTCGTCGTTCGAATTCAGCGTGTCGGCGACGCCGGTCACTACGTAGTTTACCGTTTGTCCCGGCTGCTTGATCCAATCGCCGTTCGCCAGGTGAGTGAAACCCGGAGCGGCGTTGCCTAAAAGATTGTGTCCGCCGGTGGAGAACAATCGGCCGCCCGTTGCGACGTCGACGCTGCCCGAGTTCGCGGCCGTGTTATTCACGATGATTGTATTCGTCACCGTGACCGACGCCTGCGACGATGTCCCACCGAGGTATACACCGCCCGTGAAAAAGGCAGAATAGTTATTCGTGATCACACTGTTCGAAATCGTGTGTCCGGCCATTTCGGAGAAATAAACAGCCCCACCCAGGGCCGCGCTGTGAGTCGTCTTATTTCCGACCACGGCCGAATTCGTCAGATGGAGAGTGGAATTGTCACGCACGAAGATTGCGCCGCCGTGGCTTTCGAACGGGTTTTGGATATTGTTCGGCGCCTCCCCTCCGGTAATCGTCAGTGAGTCGAGCGTGAGCGTCACGTAGCTCGGCATGTCCGCGACTTCAAACACGCGGTCGTGGATTGCGGCGCCGTTGCCGTTGATGATCGTTTCGCCGGCGCCGGCTCCGATGATCGTAATGCTTTTCGTAATGTCATAATCGCCTTCGTTATTGCCGGCGCCCGCGCGAATTGTCGTATACATGCCGCGCGGCACATAGATCGCGCCTCCGGATCCGGCGTTTGCGTCTTGGATGGCGCCGCGGAGCGTCGTTTGATTGCCCGGAACGATCGCATCCAGATCAACGTGAACGTCGCCCAATATCCCAGGGTCCAACGCATCTTCATTGCTGCTCACTACCCAGTAGACTTCCTTAACCAGCACATTAATGTTGGTCAGCACGAGCGAGCCGGGATCGGAGATGTTGTCGCCCGTTCGCGAAACGACGATTTGAGTGACATCCGCGGCAGGGACTTGTTCGGTCGCGTAATTAACGCCGCTCATGTCATACAGCCGCACGCGAATGTTGCTGCTCACCGTATCAATGACAATGGCGTCGCTCTGGCTCACGCCGGCCGCGGTGACGCCGCCTTGAACCAGCAGCGTGCCGGTGAGTGAATCAAGCGTGACGTGAGCGGTGTCGAGAGTGCTAGGAAGCGTGACGGTGTAGCCATAGGCGTCGGCGAGAATTTCGGCGTCCAGGTCGCTAATGAATTGGCGGGTCGTTTCGATAGGTGGCGTGGGGCTCGGAGCACCGGCCGGCACAGTGCGACCGTCGTTCAACAACTCGTTGGGATGGACAAGAAAACCCAGCGGCGTGCCAGAGCCCTGTCGGTAAACGGTCGTTGGATCATTATTCGTACCGTAAATATCCCCCTCGTAGATATGACCGCTGACAAAGGTCGCGTCGACGCCGTATTGGGGATTGGTGCGCGTACTGTGAAATAGTTTTAGCTGGGTTGAAGAAAAGCCGGTCGGATCGATGATTGGCTGCTGGGAAGCGTTCACCAGCGGCGCGAGCATGGCGGCGATGCCCGCGTTGGGATCACTGGTGATGCCGAGTGCGTGGCCGATCTCATGAACGACCGTGCGATAAAAGTCATTGAAGCCGGAACTTCCGCCGGTCAGCGTGTCGACGAAGCTGGCTTGAAAGGCTGGACCGTTGCCGGCGGAACCCGAGTTGACCAGCGCGGTGAATTCCGCGTCGTCGGTCGGCGTTTGGTCGAAGAACCAACCGGCCCCAGCGGCATTATCATCTAATTGCACTGTGCCGGCGGTTGGAGACCCAGCGACGTTGAAAGTTGAATTGGCGAATTGTGTCTGCCCCCGCAAGCCTGGGTTCAACAAATCCGCGCGGACCGTGAGATTAAACGTGTTGTTCAAGTTATTGTTTGGATTGCCATCAGAATCTTCAGCATAATTGAAGTTCGTAATTACGGCGTTCCAATCAATAACGGCGCGGCGGACAATTGAGCGAGCAATGTCGACATTTGCGGTGCCAAGAAGTCCAAAGTTATCGATTTTATTCGGATCCGCTCCATCGTTGATCCACATAATTGAAAGCAAATTTCGAGATTCGAGGCGTTCAAATGTGAGACTTCCTTTACGATGGAACGCGTAATTTTTTTGCGGCGTATTTTCATTTGTAGTTTACTTGAAGTAAATGTTAGTTTTGTAACGTTGCGGGTGTTTTAATGCCAGCAATGCAAAAAAACTTAATCCAACAATTAAATCGCTGGGTTCTGGAACGGTAAAGAAGTCTGTTGGAGTTGCGATAAAGCCATATCCCTTGTTCGCTATGTCGTCGGTCACCACCACGCCGAAAGAATCGGGAAAGATCAGTTGCTGCCAAATTGATGAGTCGGGAGGTATGTCCGCGCCGTCTAGCAGAGACGGACGACCTGACAAAGCCAACTCAAAACTCCAACTTCCAGCGCCCGAGATTGGGTCTGTAATTGGATTGCACAGTGTATCTGCTATTCCAATCGAACATCCGAGTAAGATATTGTCGCTCGGGTCTGGCACGTCATCCGAAGTCGAATCATTGACAACCACGACGCCGTATCGAGTCGTTATAAGTTTCTTGGACTTAATACTGATCTCAAACTCGTATGGAAATGAGACCCTAGTTGTTTTACTAAATGGTGGCGCGTCCACCGGTTCAAAGGTGAATCGAGCGGATATCCCGTCCCCTTCTTGCAGAGAAATCCCCCATCCCGGCGGCACAGTGCCATCGAATCCATTCGGGGGCGGCCCGACAAGAGCAGTGAACCCAAGCGTAATCGGAGCGGCAAGGATGTCGGGAGTGGTAACGCAAAACAAGAATGCCGTTACCGTGGCGAAGACGACGCTCAATCCTCTCGTTCGAGATTCGATAACCAGACTTTTCGGCAATTTCAATTTGAAGGACGCAAACATGGAAAGCCTCGCCCAAATTCAGTGATAAATATAATGCATTAATTGTCGGAGTAGAAGCGGCATTCTAGCAAATTTCGTACAATCCCCACACGGCGGCATGGCGGATAGCGACGATAGACTAATCCTGCAGAGCGTGAATAGATTAATCCGGCAGAGCGTGAACGGAATTATCACGCCGGTGACGGTTTGGACATCGGCGCCACCGTTTTGAGCAATTACGACCTGCCGGACTTGTGAAGCGCGGACTATTCCTTAAACAAGCGAACGTTCATGAGTAGTTGGCGTTTTGTTTTTGGGGCTGGCCAGGGCGTGCGCGAGCGGCCCGACGCGGGCGGCGTCGGGGGAGTTGTCAGGTTGTGGGTGGGGTCATGTCGGGTCTCGGTTGCACTTCCGTGCGGTTCAGGGTGGCGGCGGACCGGAGCATCCGAACTCCGGCTTCAGCGGCGGCTCCGTCAGCAACGCAACGTCCGACACAACCGGAAGAACACGGGCAGGTGCGAGTTGTAGGTCAATACGCGGTAGATCAACTTCCGCCGACTGCGGACGATTTGGCAGGGAATCTTGATGAAGGCGTTGAGGAACGTCTTGAACTCCATCCGCAACACGTCGTGCTTCTGCGCTTGATGCTCCTCCCACCAGCGGCCATCCTCCGGCAGCCAGAACGCCCACCACGACTTGAGGTTCCAGGCCAATGGCCCGGGGTCCAACGCATCTTCATTGCTGCTCACTACCCAGTAGACTTCCTTAACCGGCACATTAATGTTGGTCAGCACGAGCGAGCCGGGATCGGAAATGTTGTCGCCCGTTCGCGAAACGACGATTTGAGTGACATCCGCGGCAGGGACTTGTTCCGTCGCGTAATTAACGCCGCTCATGTCATACAGCCGCACGCGGATGTCGCTGCTCACCGCATCAATAACAATCGCATCGCTCTGGCTCACACCGGCCGCGGTGACGCCGCCTTGAACCAGCAGCGTGCCGGTGAGTGAATCAAGCGTGGCGTGAGCGGAATCAAGGCTGCTGGGTAGATTCATCACGTACCCATATGCGGCTACGAAGATTTGTGCGTCCAGATCGCTGATGAACTGTCGCGTAGTTTCATTGGGCGGTGAATTCGGATCCGCTGGAGTCGCTCTACCAGCGTTGAGCAACTCGTTCGGATGGGTCGGAGCGTTTGGAAAGAGCGGATCAGCAGGGCCTTCGTAAAGATGGCCGCCGCCGCTTGTAGTGAACGTTGCGGAAATGCCGTTATGCTGGAACAGCTTCAAGATGTCGTTCGGGTTTGTACTAAGGGCATCATCGCCCGCGTTTGGAGGAGGTCATTGGGATGGGTGGGTGCGGTCGGGAAATTTGGATCGGCGGGGCCTTCATAGGTGTGTGCACCTCCAAACTCCGTCAATGTGGCGCTAAAGCCAGTTATGCCGAACTGACCCGCCGGATTGTTAAATCGCCACAGATCGGTGGCGAACGTTTGGCCGCTAATGACCTGCGTGGGATTAATTTGATCAGTCCCGACGTAGGTCAAAAAATTAGTTAGCCGCGATTGCCCGGAAGCGTAAGAGATTCCCAGGGCATGACCGATTTCATGGACAATCGTGCGATAGAAGTCGTTGTAGTTGAGATTATTGGCGGCCGCATCGACAAAGCTGGTCTGAAACGCTGGGCCAGTGCCTGCCGACCCGGAATTGACGATCGCGGTAAACTCGGCATCGTCAAACGGTGACTGATCGAAGAACCAGCCGGCCCCGCCGCCGTCGTTATCCATCTGAATGGTGGCGGCCATAGGCACACCAATCGTCCAACCTGCTTGGCCTGCGCCGCCGGTGGTTAATTGTGTGATGTCTGTCCCGCCACGAGCGCCCCCACTGAGATTAGGCGAAGCAATCACTTTCAACATGAATGGATTATCTGATGCGATTCCATTGTTGTCAAAATTCTGGTCAGCAATGACGTTGTTCCAGTCGATGATCGCGCGATTCACTAACGCGCGAGCGGTGTCTTCGTTGGCCACATATACATTGTCGAAATTTGGATCGTCCACACCCGTGGCGAACTCATTCGACCAAACGATTGCCAACAAACGCTTATCTTCAAGCTGCTCGAAATGAAGTCGCTTCCCGTTTGTCGTCTTCATGGTAGTATGTTTGACCCTCGCGATAAAATGAGATGACGCCGTTTGCAATGTCAGTAAAGTGCGAATCTGACGCGACGCTGAATTGCCAGTGTTGATAGTGACAATATCCAGGCAATCTGATATCCGGTGGGTTCCGGCACCGCTCGAAATTGTTCGACCATGGCCTGAAACCCAGTTGCTCCACCGAGGCCGTCTCTGAAAGTGACTATTAGTGGACGCCGCAGGTCGAACGAATTCCAAACTAAAAGACTTGGCGGAACACTTGCAGTGGAAAGGACATCGTCAGGTCCATAAAGTTCCATTCGAACGTTCGATCGGGTTGGATCGAGGTTGGGAAATGCGCTTGCGTTAATGGGCGTCAGCCCTCCCGATCCCAACACGAGAAAGTCGGACACATGCACAGGTAGAAAATCGGAGGTAGGCGAATCGTTTACAGACTGAATCTCGAAGCTCTCTACTTTGAATTGGTGTCCATTGACATCGAGCGAGAACTTGTACGGCTGCTGTGATTCAAGATACATCTCGCCGTCGCCCGCTATCGGATCGAACATGAACTTGCCCGTGATCTTATCCCCGACTTGATAGTCAAGCCCTAAATCAAAAGGAATGCCCATAACTACAGTGTCAATCGTCGCCTCAAACGCGAACTCGATTGGCGCGGCTGGTGCTGTGGAACTCAACGCGATGAACGGGCTGACCAGCAGCAGGGAATGTGCTAACCAGACGATGGAAACTATGGGGCGGCGTAATCGCAGGTGGATGTGTGTTGACGGTGCCATGAATTCTTCTCCTTCCTGAAGCAGAAAAACACAAAGGGGGCGGCGTTCGTCAATCCTCTATTATGCTCGAACCACAATTGCTAGCAAAACCTCAATTTCTCCCTTCGTCACATGTCTGCACGCATGCGGGTGCCACTGGCGCCGCCGGTGCGTTCGCAGCCCTTGCCTTGCGGACTCCACATACGCGACGGGCGTTTGATTCGGGAAACGGATGAGGCCGCACGTTGATTCATCTCGCGGCGAGTGAGTCACGCCGGTCCGTGCTTCAGGAAGAGCACTGGCAGAGCCAGTGGCACCCGTGAGATTCAAAGCAGAATCAAAAGCCCGTCTCCTCGGAGAGCTCGTTATCGGATAGGCTGTTGCACATGGACCCGTTCAATTGCCGAATATCGTTAGACGAGGCTTCCGCCCTCGTTCGCTCTGCGATGGACAGCGGTTTGCTCGGCGACCGCTCGGCCATCTTTCATGACCTGCGACTGTTGCGCCGCCGCTTGGCCGCGCTGGATGATGCGTTTCCTCCATCGTGCCTGCACACGATCGCGATCAAGGCGAATCCCGTCGTCGAGATCCTCCGCGAAGTCGTCCAAGTCGGCGCCGGCCTCGAGGCGGCCTCAATCGAAGAGGTCGCCGTCGCGCTGGCGGCCGGCTGCCCGGCCGGCCGCATCGTGTTCGATTCGCCGGCAAAAACGGCAGCGGAGATCAATTTCGCCCTGGACCTGGGCGTCTATCTGAATGCCGACAATTTTGAGGAACTCGAGCGAGTTGCCGCGGCCCCGGGGCGATACGGCTCAGCGTCCCTCGTGGGCCTGCGCGTGAACACGATGGTGGGCAGCGGTGCGATCGAGCACACGAGCGTTTCGGCGGCGGATTCAAAATTCGGCGTGCCGCTGCAGACGGATCGTGAGGCCATCGTCGAAGCGTTCCGCAAACATCGCTGGCTGACCGGTCTGCACGTTCATGTCGGCTCGCAGGGCTGCCCGCTGGAGCTGCTCGTCGAGGCGGCGGCGCGCATCGACGAGCTGCGCGAGGAAATTGACCGGCGGGCAGAGCGGCGCGTTTCGCACGTTGATATTGGCGGCGGCCTGGCGACCAGTTATCACACGGGTGAGCAGGCGCCGACGCCGCGCGATTATCGACAACGACTCGAGCAGCGTGCTCCCGGCCTGTTTGCCGGTGACGTGAGGTTGATTACAGAATTCGGTCGCGCGGTTCAGGCCAACTGCGGCATCGCCGCGAGCCGCGTGGAGTATGTGAAACCAGAGCAGCAGCTGGCCTACATTCATCTGGGAGCCGACTTCCTGTTGCGAACGGTTTACCGCCCCGACGATTGGCCGCACGAATTTTTTGTGCTGGACCGTCACGGTTTGCCTAAATCCGGGCATCCGCAGCCGATTACGCTGGCCGGCCCGTTGTGTTTCGCCGGCGACGTCGTAGCGCGAGAGATCGCGCTGCCGCCCGTCGAAGTTGGCGATTGGATCGTTATCCGCGACGTCGGCGCTTACACGCTCAGCATGTGGTCGCGGCATTGCAGCCGTTCAATCCCGAGCGTGATTGGTTACGAAACTCCCAACCGCAATTCGCTGCGCGTGCTGCGAAACGCCGAGACGGCCGACGACGTCGCCCACTTTTGGAGCCGACAAGGTCCTGGCGCGTGAAGACCGACCGAGCCAGCAGGCGATCGCAATTGCGAACACTGTCGGCAATGCCGCGCGTGGCTGTGGCCGGCAGCTAAACGCTCCCATCTGCTCCGAACTTTTTGTGCGGGAGTCCGCGGCACAACTCTCATTGCATCCAAGTCATCAATTGGATCACGGCCAAGATAATCGCCATGAAGATGATAATCCAAATGGCGAATCGCATCGCGTGGACCAGGATCGGGCCCATTTCTTCGTGCCTAGTCGCCGCATAGACCAGGCTGACGCTGGTGATGAGAGGTACTGAGAACCACAGCCGGTGCGGTCCGAGATCGCCTAACAGCGGCCAGATCGAAAGCATTGCAACGTGGGCAAGCATGTTTGATACTCGAGGGATGAAGTGTCGTTGGGCGGGGCCAGATCGCAACGGCAGTTTCCGCCGCTAGGCAACCACTTTCGTGGCGCCGCCCTCCATGGTCATTTCATTTTCCGAGTTCCGTTTGCCGTCCCGCGGCACGATCACCAGCGGGCCACCGTACGCGTCGTAAACGGCCAGGATGTTGAGCAGACCGGCGACGACGGTAAACACGGTGCCGATCTCAAACATGTCGCCCAACTGATACTGCCACTTGGCGAGCTCATTCGGGTGATTGACCGTGTTTTTTGAATCGTCCTGGGCAGGGAAGCCGCCCGGCTGCTCTTCCTGAGTGCGAGGGCGGCGGAGCGGCGATACGTCGCGCCCGAGGAAACTCAAGTCGTAACCCAGCAGCGGCTCTTTGCCGCCGTTCATCCGCGGTTTGCACCAAGGCCGGCAGTGCCGGCAGGCCGACGCCCAGTTGGCAGATGTACTGCCAGCGGTCGAAGAACGTGGTATTGAGGCCGTGTGCCGTGATCGGCGACACGTCGGACGCGTAGACGACGCGGCCCTGACCGATGTACAGGCCGTATAAGAACGTCCCCAGAATGGTGACGAAGAACAGCAGCCCCTTGCCATTGCGACCCTGATAAAAGTGGCCGGCGCCGGGCAGTAACCAGGCCAAAAACGCAGCCAAGCGCGGGTCCTTGAGATCGATTTCCAAATCGTCGTCGGCCCCCGGCAGATACTGCGGCGCGTCTTTGGCCATCGAAATACTCCTGGCAAAAGGTGACTTCTGGGGCTCGTCGATCACGCGTCCGGCGCGTTGAGGACCGGTGCAAAAATTGTGCGCTTTTCGATCGCCCTATTGTAGGTGAGCCGAAGAAGAATTCCAGGTCAATCGGCGGCCAGCGGAGCGAGGGCGGGCAATATTCTGAGCGCTCATTGCGGCTGGCGGCGGGGACACTTCGAGTTGCTTTGGACGGGCCGTAGGCCGCGGCTCGCAGCGGTGTTTGCGCGAGGGAGCAAGCCCGATTCCTCATGGGCGGTCGCACTTTTCATCCTCGGCGGGCATCGCGTCCGCAACCGGAGGCGGATTAGTATACGGCGCAATTTGAACGCGTTTGGCAGTCTCCCAAGCACTGGCCGTCGGTTGAGACGGAGGGGCAAAAATGGTAGATTACATATTGCTTTTTGCACCGCTAAAAACTTGGCTCGAAGGGTACTTATTGCCCAGCCGCTGAGGCGGCCTCGCCGTCGGCTGAAATTTACGCCGACGTGGATTGGCCCGCTGAAAGGACTCGCCTGTGTCGACCGATGATTCCAACGCCGCCCCGCCCCCCGGCGGCTCGCCCGAGCAGGCGATCGCCGCGCGCTTGATCGATCTGCCGATCGAGGACGAACTCAAAGACAGCTACCTGACGTACGCGATGAGCGTCATTGTCAGCCGGGCGCTGCCGGACGTCCGGGACGGCCTGAAGCCATCGCAGCGGCGGATCCTGGTGGCGATGAACGATCTGAACCTCACGCCTGGCGCCGGCCGCGTGAAGTGCGCGAAGATCTCGGGCGATACCAGCGGTAACTACCATCCGCACGGCGAAATGGTGATTTATCCGACGCTCGTCCGCATGGCCCAGGAATGGAACATGCGGTGCGTGCTGGTCGACAAGCAGGGCAACTTCGGCTCGATCGCCGGCCTTCCGCCTGCCCAGATGCGGTATACCGAAGCACGGCTGTCGCCGTTTTCGTCGATGATGCTCGACGACCTGAAGCTCGACACGGTCGACTTCGTGCCGACCTACGACGAGCGGCACATGGAGCCGACCGTGCTGCCGTCGAAGTTCCCCAATCTGTTAGTGAATGGCTCGGGCGGCATCGCAGTCGGCATGGCCACTTCGATTCCGCCGCACAACGTCGGGGAAATCTGCCGCGGCCTGGTAGCGCTGATCGACAATCCGGAGATCACCGTACGGCAGCTGATGGAGTACATTCCGGGGCCGGATTTCCCCACGGGCGGCATCATCTGCGGCAAGACGGCCATCTGGCGCGGCTACGAAACGGGCCGCAGCACGATTGTCGTTCGCGCCAGCGCCACAATCGAAGAGCGCAAAGGCGACCGCTACCGCATCGTCATTCACGACATCCCATATCAACAGACTCGCGACCCGATCATCAAGAAGATTGCCGAGCTGGCGAACGAAGGTCGCGTCTCCGGCATTGCGGCGGTCAACGACCATAGCGACTTGAAGGAACCTGTGCGGATCGTCATTGATCTGAAGAAGGACGCCGACCCGGACGTCGTCCTCAACCAGCTCTACAAGTTTTCGCCGCTGCAAGATTCGATCTCGATGATTCTCTTGGCGCTCGTGGACGGTAAGCCGCGAACTCTGACGCTCAAGGAGATGCTGCAAGAATTCGTGCGGCATCGCGTGATCGTCATTCGCCGACGGACGCAGTTTATGCTGGCCCGGGCGCGGCGGCGGAAGCACACGGTCGAGGGCCTGCTGCTGGCGCATGCGAACATCGACGAAGTGATCCGCGTCATCCGGGCGTCGAATTCGCAGCCCGAGGCCAAAGAGGCCTTGATGCGGATCAAGACGCCGGCCGCGCTGTTGCGGCGGGCGCTGGGCAATGCCGGCTTTGAGCAATATCAAGTCGAACGCGGAGTGGCCGAAGAGTATTCACTGACGCCCGTGCAGGCCGACGCCATCCTTAAAATGACGCTCGGCCAATTGGTCAATCTCGAGCAAGAAAAGTTGGCCGGCGAATACGCCAGACTGCTCGAGGAGATTGCGGAACACTTGGGCATTCTGGCCGACGAGGCCAAGATCTACGCCATGATCCGCGACGATTGTGAGGAAATCGCCCGCAAGTACGGCGACGCCCGGCGGACGAAGATCAGCGACGAAGAGCTGGGCATCGTCGACGTCGAGGATTTGATCGAAGAAGAGACGATGGTCGTCTCGATCTCGCACAACGGCTACATCAAGCGGACGCCGGCCAGCGTCTACCGCGCCCAGCGCCGCGGCGGCAAGGGCATCAAAGGGGCGAAGGCCGATGAAGAAGATCCGGTCGAGCACCTGTTTGTCACCAGCACGCACGACTACTTGCTCTTCTTCACCACGAAGGGCAAAGTCTATTGGGAAAAGGTCTACAACCTGCCGCAGCTTTCGCGCGAAAGCAAGGGCCGGGCCGTGGTCAATTTGCTCAACCTGGCTGAGGGCGAAACGATCGCCGATTGCCGAGCGGTCCGCGATTTCGACGCGCCCGATCACTACCTGATGATGGCCACCCGCAAAGGACTAGTGAAAAAGACCGAGCTGAAGGCCTACAGCCGACCGCTAAAGAGCGGCATCATCGCCATCAAGCTGAAGGAGGACGACGAGCTGATCGACTGCGTTGTCACCAAGACAGGCGACGAGATCGTGCTGGCCACGGCGCACGGCATGGCAATCCGCTTTAACCAGGCCGACGCCCGGCCGATGGGCCGCAACACGAGCGGCGTCAAAGGCGTCAGCCTCGGCGCGGGCGATCACCTGGTGGGCATGGTGGTGGCCGACCCGGCGGCCACGCTTTTCACCGCCTGCCAAAACGGCTACGGCAAGCGGACGCCATTCGGGCCCAACGCCGAAGAGGCCACTGCGCCGGATGGCGAGGGCCAGGCAAGTGCAATTGGGGACGACGAATCTGGCGAGGAAGCTTCGGCAGCCGGGGAAGCGGAAGAAGGCGAGGATGAAGCCTCCAGCGGTTTCCGCTACCGCACGCAGCGCCGCGGCGGCAAGGGCCTCCGCGACATTAAAACCACCGAGCGGAACGGCCCGGTCGTCAGCATCGTGCCCGTGAACGACGACGACGAGCTGATGATGATGACCGCCCGCGGCAAAATTCAGCGAGTAGCCGTCAGCGATTTCAACGCGATCGGCCGCAATACGCAGGGTGTCCGCATCATCACGCTGGACGAAGGCGACACGCTGGCGGCGATTGTGCGGGTGCCGCGCGAGGAAGGGGACGAGGAGAGCGCTGAATCTGAGGCAACGACCGAGCCCGGGCCCGAGACCGCAACGCCCCAATCCCCCGACGAGGAAATTTAGCGACGAGGCTCGCGCCGCCCGTGCGGGCCGCCGACCTGTTGTTAACGATCACTATGGACGAACGCTTCTGGCAAGATATCGCACGCGCCGGAGGATGACGCCCGAAGAACGCGTTCGCGAGGGGTTTCGTTTGTTCGAGCTGGGCCGTAATTACAACGTCCAAAGAATTCGCACGCCGTTTCACGACGCGACCGATGACGACGTACTGCGGCTAAGTCGCATCGTCGTCCGCCGCTGCATAGCCTGGGGCATCACGTGATCGATTCATCCCCAGACACGGCATGCTCTCTGCCCAAGAAGAAGACGAACATCCTGTGGTGGATCGGCGGGATCTTTCTGCTCTTATTCTTGTTGTTTCTCTTCCAGCTCTTCGGCCCCAGCCCGCGAATCATTGTCTCGAAGCAAACGACGTACATCACCGAGCCGCTGGGCAGGGATGGTTTGCCGGATTACGAAAAGTACGTGCTGGAGCGGAGCCGCGAAGGCGTGACGCCGGAGAACAATGCAGCGGTGCTGTTGTGGCAAGCAATTCGGCCGGGCGATACCGGGCCCTTTTATGAACAGTTTCTTGCGAGAGAGTTCGGCTTGCCCGCGGTTAGCTCGAATGATGCTGCAATTCTGCCATTGACGAGTGATGCAATAAGGCAGCGCGTGGTTGCCTGGCTTCGGGAACGCGATGTGGCAGCTCAATTCGGTGATCGGAAGAATCCCGGCGATGATAGCGCGGCAGTGGCTAATTTCATAGAGCTCGCCAGCACTGTCATTGATGAAGCGATAACCCATCCGTGGACCGATATGCAAATACCGCCACTAGGACAATGGATTACCGACAATCAAGAACAGCTCGACTTGATTGTCGCCGCATCGCGTCGAACGAAGTGTTACTTTCCGTCGCCTACGTTGTTGGACACCCAGCGCGATGCGCTGATTCACGTTGAGTTGCCGGGATTACTGGTAGAACGCCATGCAGCAAGATACCTTAAGATCCGCGCCATGTACGAAATCGGCGAAGGGCGTCTCGACGCGGCGTGGGAAAATATCCTCGCGATCTTCCGACTTGGCCGGCTCGTCGGACAAGGGCGAACGATCGTAGACCAACTTGTTGCCATGTCCTTGGACCAGCTAGCGTGTCAATCTACGGCCATCCTGGTTGATGATGAAAGGCTAACGCTAGAGCAGGCGCAGAGGGTCCGCGACGACTTGGCGGTACTCGCACGCGTCGGCAATTTGGTGGATACGCTTGATAACGGCGAGCGACTGCAAACACTGGACGCAGTGCTACATATCAGAAGTGATGGTCCGCAAAGTTTGTCTGGGAACAAAAACAACGGGCGAACAGCGCCGCGACGTGTGTTGCTTCAGAAATCTATCGACTGGAACGGCATCTTGATTGATATGAACCGCTGGTACGATCGGCTCGTCACCGTGGCGAAACTGCCAACGCGCGAACAACGAATTCAAGCGACCGGGAAACTCAATCAGGAATTCGACCGAATGGCCCACAGCCTTGGGCCCAGCCAAATGATTCTTTCATTCTTTAGTCGAAGCCAGCGCAGCGAGATGCTCGGCAATGTTGTCGCCTCGTTGCTGCTGCCCGCGTTACAAGCCGGCAATGACGCACAGGACCGCACTGAGTGCTGGCTTGACCTTACGCGTGTGGCGGCTGCTCTCGCTGTCTATCGCGCCGAGCACGGCGTGTACCCGGCCACTCTTGTCGAAGTATCACCGGTTATCATCAAGACCATCCCGCTCGACGTTTATTCCGGCCAGTCATTTATTTACCGTCGCGACGCCGATATGCACGGCTATGTCTTATACAGTGCCTACCTCAACGGCCGCGACGACGGCGGCACGAGCATTGACGGCGACGTTGTCAAGGGCGAGTGGGTTGACGAGCCGAATCCGCCGGGCGACGACCAGAGCGATCTCGTCATACGTTTGCCAATTCCGCCGCTGAAATTGCCGAAACAACCTGACTAGTGCCGACGGGGCGATATGCGAACTGTATTGCATGCTTGCCTGCAAGTCATTTTGCCGCCTATACTGGAAGTATGACACGAGCAGATCTTGACTCCAATTTGAAGAAGGCCCTGGCGACAGGGACGCCCGTCGAAATCGTCGATCCCACGACCAACGAGCTGTACTATCTCGTGTCGGCGGCCGATTTTCAGCGCATTGCGGGCAACATTGCGGACGATTTTGATCCACAAACCGGATACCCCCTGATCGACGCAGTCATGTCGGACGATGACGCTGGCGATCCACTTCTCGAGAGCTATCAATGAAGCGCGGCGACGTGCTGGTCGTCGAATTCCCGTACGCTGACGGTCGTCGCGGCAAGAATCGTCCTGCGCTTGTTGTTCAAAACGATCGGGATAACCGTCGATTATCGAATACGATCGTGGCCATGATCTCCGGCAATGTCAGTCATGCGGCTGAGACGACGCAGGTGCTGGTGGACCCCGCGTCGGAAGCTGGCCGTTCGTCCGGACTTCACGGGCCGTCCGTCGTCAAGTGCTGTAACCTGTACACAATCCGGCAAACGGACATTCTTCGCACGATTGGCAGATTGTCGGCCGATTTGCTTGCGCAGGTTGAATCGGCGCTCAAGTGTTCTCTCGAATTAGAATAACAAGCCGTTCTGCTAGCGGCAATTAATGAGCAAGCGAATCGCATCGTCATGATGCGGCATATTGCACCCCGGCTTCGCCCAATGCTCGGTCGCCCAAGTACTTGCTCGAACAATTTGGCGTGTTCAAATCGACGCGGCAGCCGAGGATGCTCGGCAATTCGTCCTAAATCGCAAAGAACTTCAGCCCAGTCCGTACGCCGGGCACAAATCATGCCAATACATCAACGTCACTATCGGGCCGAAAGTCGTCCCGCAAGACGGACCCGACGAATGCCAGCCTAAGAACGCGTGCCGCCGGCAGAATTCGGCGAGTTCGTCAATGTCGAAGCCGATTCCGTGATAATGTGACGCGTGGATCGACATAATCTTAATGACGTCATCAGCTACTTGCTGATTCGTTCCCGCAGCGCAATGTCAGCTCGTCGACGCCTATCCGATGGCAAAAATCGCCAAACGTTTCGCCGCCTTGCCGTGCTTCCTTGAAGTAGCGGAAGACCGGCGCGAGCGTGGGCACCACTTCTTCCGTCGGTACGAGGTCTTTATAGATGAAGTTCAGCCGATCACCGAGCAGGCGGCCGCCGAGGAAAATCGTGTACTTGTCTTTCGTTTTGCCGACCAGGCCGATGTCGCTGTTGTAGGGGCGAGCGCAACCGTTGGGGCAGCCGGTCATGCGCGTGGTGAAGACTTCGTTCTCCAGGCCAAGTTTCGCGAGCTCGGTTTCGAGCTGGTCGATCAGCGTCGGCATGACGCGTTCGCTTTCGGCGACGGCCAGGCCACAGGTGGGCAGGGCCGGGCAGGCCATCGACCAGCGGCGGACCTTCGAGATGTCATCCGAGAGTGGCACGCCATGGCGGCGGAAGACGTCTTCCAGCCGGCCGCGGTCGCCCGCTTCGATGTCGCAGAACAGGATGCTCTGATGGGGCGTTAGCCGCAGCGGCGGCTTGAGCGTCGTGCAGATTTCGCGGAGAGCGCTTTTGAGGCGAAAAGTGCCTTCGTCCTTAATGCGGCCGTTCTCGACGTTCAGGCCGTAAAACGAGCGGCCGTCGCCTTGCTCATGCCAACCCAGGCCGTCGTTGAAGCCCCGCACCGCGACCGGCCGCGGCGGCTCGATCGCGTCGCCGAAGTACTCTTCGACTTTTTCACGGAAGCGGGGCAGGCCCCAATCGTGGATGAGGTATTTCATGCGGGCGACCTTGCGGTCGGCCCGGTTGCCGAAATTGCGCTGCACTTTGACGATCGCGATGCAGAGATCAACGACGCGATTGGCTGGGATGTAGCCCAGCGGCAAGGCAATTGCGGGAAACGTTTTCTTAGCGCTCGGCGTGACGCCGAAGCTGCCGCCGACCAGCATGTTGTAACCGACGACGTTCCAATTCTCGCATATCGCCAACAGGCCGATGTCGTTCGCGTAGACGTCCACGCTGTTGTCGCCCGGCAGGCCGATCGCCAGCTTGAACTTGCGCGGCAGGTAGGACTTACCATAAATCGGCTCGACCGGATCATCGCCCGGCGTGACGCGGCCAGCCGGGTGGGGGGCCGGCCGGGCGACTTCGCCGGCTTCGACGTGCTCGCCCGTTTCGCCGTCGGTGAGCCAGATTTGATGATAAGCGCGAGTCCGCGGATTCAACTGGCGGACGAGCTCGCCGGCCAGGGCGTACATCTGGCTATGAACGGGGTCGCCGTTGTATGGGCACGGGGTGCACATCACGTTGCGCTTGACATCGCCGCAGGCGGCGAGCGTCGTGAGCTGCACTTCGTTGATTCGGCGGATTGCATGCTGGAGTTCTGTTTTCAAGACCCCGTGCAATTGAAGGCCTTGCCGTGTTGTAATTCGAAGCGTTGTATTGCCGACTTCGTCGCACAGGTCGAGCTCGGCCAGTATTTGCTCGCTGGTGATGCGGCCGCCGGGGATGGCGGTGCGGACCATGAAGCTATAAAACTTGGCTTTGGCGACGGCCCCTTCCTGGCGCGCGGGCCTCGCCGCGGCGCTCGCGGTCGTCCTGTTGATAGGTGCCGTGATGCTTGAGCAGTTGCGTGCTGGGCTTTGAAACGTGATCGGTCGGGTCCGCAAGATCCTCGGCGATGTGACCTTGGAGGTAATTGCTGGTCGCCTTGATCGTTTCGACGGGACTGAGCTTTTCCGCGGCGTCGATTTTCCCGGGATGATCCGTCTCTTGAAGCATGATCTTTACCAAACCGCTAAACATTACCCAGCTTTCACGCGCTGCCAAGAATGAATAATACCTTGGAATCGGGTTGGGGGCCAAGATTGGCCGTGTGGCTGGCGACCGGAATGGGAATTTGCCTTTATGTGCCGGCGCCGGGGACGTTTGGGGCGGCGTGGGGGATGCTGCTGGCTTGGGGGCTAGGCTATTTGCCAGGCGTCGGCTGGCAGATGGCGGCGATCGTGGTGCTCGCGGCCGTGGGCGTGCCGCTGTGTACGTACGCCGGGCGGCTGTTGGGTCGCGGGAAGGACCCGGGCGCGATCGTGTGGGACGAGATTGTCACGGTCCCAATCGTATTCCTTGTGGTGCCGATGACGAACTGGCGAATCGCGGCGGGCGGTTTCTTCTTTCATCGCTTGATGGACACCGTGAAGCCGCCGCCCGCGCGGCAACTGGAACACTTGCCGGAAGGGTGGGGCGTGATGGCCGACGACGTGGCGGCAGGCATTTATGCGTGCCTGGCGCTGTACGGTCTGTGGTGGCTGGACCGCGCGAATGGTTGGTCGCTGTTGGCGCTTGCCCAGCGCTGACATCGGGCACTACAAGCGTTAGAATTCGGCGGGTGGCGCGTGGATCGCAGAGTGGTGGCTCGATAAGTGGATAGAAAATAGTCCGGCGTTGCCGCCAACACCAAGCAGAGCCGATTCCGGCACCCACTCCCTCCGAGGGAGGGCAGGTCACCACGGGCGACTCGCCGCGGCGAGTTGAGGGCATCCCGACCGGCTGTTTACACTCTCTCAAAGGGAGAGGGGGCATCGGGATTGGCTCCAACGGGATTATTGCCAGCATATGAGTGCGACAATTCTTGATGGCAAAAAGTTGGCGCTGCAGATTCGCTCGGAGCTGGCCGAGGAAGTTGTTGAGTTCATACAGAACAACGGCGTCGTGCCGTGCCTGGCCGCGGTGCTGGTGGGCGAAAATTCGGCCAGCGAAGTGTATGTCCGCAACAAGCGGAAGGCCTGTGAGGCGGTCGGCATTGAGAGCCAACTGCATCGGCTGCCGGCCGACGTGCCGGCGGAGGAACTGCTCAAGCTGGTCGCCAAGCTAAACAAGGACAACGAGGTGCACGGCATTCTGGTGCAACTGCCGCTGCCGCCGCAGTTCGATCCGTCGCGGGTGCTGTTGGCCGTCAGCCCGGTCAAGGACGTAGATGCGTTTCACCCAGAAAACGTGGGGCGGCTGGTGCAAGGGCGACCGCGATTTTTGCCGTGTACGCCGCAGGGCGTTCAGCAATTGCTGCTGCGCAACGACGTCGAGATCGCCGGGCGGCACGTGGTGATTGTGGGCCGCAGTGACATCGTGGGGCGGCCGCTGTCGATCATGTTGTCGCAGAAGGGCAAGGGGGGCGACGCGACGGTCACCCTGTGCCACAGCCGCTCGCGTAATCTGGGGGCGATCACGCGGCAAGCCGATATATTGATAGCGGCGATCGGCAGGCCGAAGTTCATCACGGCCGAGATGGTGCAGCCGGGGGCTGTGGTGGTCGACGTGGGGATCAACCACACGGACGAGGGCCTGGTTGGCGACGTCGATTTCCCTGCGGTGCGCGAGTTGGCAGGGGCGATAACACCGGTGCCGGGCGGCGTGGGGCCGCTGACGATTGCGATGCTGCTGCGGAACACGATGGCGGCGGCGGAGGCGCTGGAGAAGTGATGGCATTTCTAGTACTGCTGTCCGATGTTCGGAACCAGACAAGCAGTCCTACCATACCGACAAAATCTCCCCTACGAAAAAGGGACATCGGCGTTGGCCGCGAAAGTGACCAGCTTTCAGAACGTGAAGGTCGTCAAGGTCGGAAGAAAGCGGAAAATGCTGCTCCGCGATCGGTTGAATCTGGCTCGCGAAGTCTTCAGCCGAGCGCGCCGCTCAAGTGCTGGTGCAATCGCCACGTTTGGCAATTTGCCCCACATCGGGTATCGATACAAAACCGTGGCTTCGTTCGGATTCCGCCGCGGGTGCATTTGCCGGAGCAAGGCCAAAGTGCGCGGATTGGGTATTTTTCGCGCTCGCCCCGGCCCTCTCCTCGAAGGAGAGGGCCGGGTGAAGAGGCTTACCGCGGGGCCTTCTTGGCCGGCGTCGGCCGGACGCTGACGTCAACGTCTGCGTCGCCTTGTTCGGCCGTCACGTTTTCACTGCCGTCATACGTTTTTTGCTTGGCGAGCTGACCGTCTTCACCCCACCAGCGCCATTGGCCGACGAGGTAGCCCTCTTTGAACTCGCCGAAGGCCGCCTTGATGCCGTTTTCATGCCACCAGACCCAGGCTCCGACCGGCTTGTCGTTCTTGTATTCGCCGGTGGCTGCCATCTGGCCGTTGGCGTGCCAGAAGGTGAACATGCCGTCCTTCTTGTCGTGATCGTAATTGCCTTCGTGGCGGGGCTTGCCGTTGTCGTACCACGACCGTGACGGGCCGTGGCGCATGTCCTGACCTTCGGCGTGGTAATCGGCAAACTTCAAGTTCCAGAAATCGTCCTGAGTTTGCTGCACCGTGGGCGCGGCGAGGTACATCTCCTCACTTTGTTTCTTGCGGTTCGGGTAGTTCGCCGTCTTGGTGGTGACTCGGCGGCCGTCGGCGTACGTGGCCACGACTTTCATGTCGCCGACAGTCTTTTCGCCTTTTTGATTGGCGGCCGGGACGTTGGCAGCCGTGCGATTAATCTCCAGCACGTCGCCGGTTGGCACGCCGTGATCGTAGTTTTCTTGACGCAGGATGCGGCCGTTGGGCAGCCAGGTGATGGCCTGGCCGTTGCGTTTGCCGCCACTGATTGAGATTCCCATGCACTGCCGCTGATCGGCGTCGACAATCAGCCATTGGCCGTCCATCTGGTCATTGACGAACGTCACCTGCGAGACGAACGGCGGCTTGAATTGGCGGAACGGCTCGGCGTTCAGTACGGACGAATCCTTGCGATCGAGCCAGCGGGTCCAGGTGCCGACGTGCTTGCCCATATCGTATTGGCCTTCGGCCAGGGCTTTGCCGTCATTGCCCCACATCTTCCAGGTGCCGTGGTTGACGTAGTTCCCCTGCGTATCGAGGGCGACTTGGCGCTCGATGCGGGCCTTGCCGTCGGGGTAGCGCTCGATCACGGTTTCGACGGACGCGGCGCCGGTTCCGTCACGTTCGTCGAGCCGCATCGTGTGGGCCGCCGCGGCGTCGCTGGAAAACGCTTCCGGAACGCGGAGCGCTTTGCGCTCTTGGCCGAACGTGGTGGCTTGAAATCCCATAGTGCTCGTGGCGAGCAGGGCGGCCTTGGCTGCCAGCCGCCAATCGATCGATAGGCGAAGCATTCTGTGAATCCTCAATTCGTCGGCGTAACGAAAGGAAAACGAGCGCCGGCGCCGAACCGGGCCGCTTTTGCGGTGGCTAGTGTACGAATACCTGTAAGCATCGAATCGGCCGACAGAACCGATATCTTGCGTGCCAGTGGAATAAACGGCAAAGTTTCGCCGCGAAGCCCTGGCTGAAGAGGGGCTGGCAGTGCTGGCTTGGGGCGAACATGAACGACGACGAAGGGTGCTTCGTGGCCGCCGAGGCCCACCGTTGGTACCTTGGGGTGTCGCGGTCGATGGGGATTCCACAAGCGCGACAACCCATCCGTGGTGTGTCTCGCGGCGCTCGACACACCTACGGAGATCGATCGCACTACGCACGCTTGCGCTTGCGGCCGCGGGGGCGGAAGCGGTCGCGGATCTGGGCCAGCACTGCGACCAAGAGGTCGACTTCTGCCGGCGTGTTGTAGATGTAAAAGCTGGCCCGGGTGCTGGCCGTGATGCCCAGCCGGTCGTGTAGCGGCTGGGTGCAATGGTGGCCGGCACGGACGGCAATGCCTTGCTGGTCGAGCAGTTGGGCGACGTCGTGGGCGTGGGGCTCGGCGCAGCGTAAAGCTGATGAGGCCGGCGCGCCCGTCGGGCAGCGGGCCGAGGATCCGCAGACCGTCAATTTCGCTGAGCCGCTCGTAGGCGTAGCGGACGAGTTCATGCTCGTGCCGGGCGACGGCCGACATGCCGATGTGGTTTAAATAGTCGATCGCCGCGCCCAGCGCGATCGCCGGCGCGATCGGCGGAGTGCCGGCCTCGAACTTGGCCGGCAGCTCGGCGGGCGTGAAGCGATCGAGGTAGACGCGGTTGATCATGCTGCCGCCGCCGCGGAAGGGGGGCATCGCGTCGAGCAGCGCCTCGCGGCCGTAGAGGACGCCGATGCCGCTGGGGCCCAGCATCTTGTGGCCGCTGAAGGCGATGAAATCGGCGTCCCACTCGGCGACGCTCGTGGCCAAGTGGGGCACGCTTTGGGCCGCGTCGACCAGCATCAGCGCGCCGGCCGCGTGGGCGCGGCGAGTGATTTCGGCGATCGGGTTCACCGTGCCGAGGACGTTCGAGACGCTGGCCACGGCGACGAGCTTGGTGCGGAACGTCAGGAGCGTGTCCAGCGAGTCGAGTATCAACTGCCCGTCGTCGGTAATCGGGATGTGGCGCAGGACGGCGCCGCTCCGCTCGGCCAATTGCTGCCAGGGGACGAGGTTCGAGTGGTGCTCCATCACGCTGAGCAGAATCTCGTCGCCAGTGTGGATGTTGGCGTCGCCCCAACTGCGGGCGACCGTGTTGATGCTGTCAGTCGAGCCGGAGGTGAAGACAATCTCACGGCTGCTGGCGGCCCCGATGAAGGCCTGCACCTTTTCGCGGGCCTCTTCGTACTGCGCAGTAGCCCGCTCGCTAAGCGTGTGGATGCCGCGGTGAACGTTCGCGTAGTCGCGTTCGTAGACGCGGCGGAGGACTTCGATCACCTGGCGGGGTCGCTGGGTGCTGGCCGCATTGTCCAGGAACACCAGCGGCCGGTCGCCATGCACCTGTTGCTGGAGAATCGGGAAATCGTCGCGCAGCGACTCGGGCAGGAGTTGGCTGCGGTCGATCGCTGGCGGTTTCGAGGTGCTTGAGCTTTTCGGAGCGGTTATAATTCCCATGGTTCCAGGCCAGGACTATCGTCTGAGACAATGAGGCGGCGAATTCCAAACTTGGCGAGCGCAGTCGCAGTGGCAAGCCTGCTTGCGATTGCACTTCTGCCTTTCATCCTACTCGCATTGTCGCATCCTTTCACTATGCCAAACAAAACGTCTATGCAGAACAATATCGAAAAGACCGACGACCAGTGGCGGGCCGAATTGACTCCGGAACAATTCTACGTTGCCCGTCAAAAGGGGACCGAGCCCGCGTTTTCGGGCGAATATTGGGATCATCACGAGGCTGGGATGTACCGCTGTGTCTGCTGTGGAGCCGAGCTGTTTGCGTCGGAAACCAAGTTCGACAGCGGCTGCGGCTGGCCCAGTTTTTACGCGGCGACCAGCGACAAGAACATCGACACAGCTCGTGACACCAGCCACGGCATGATTCGGGAGGAGATCACTTGCCACAACTGCGGCGCACACCTGGGGCACGTCTTTCCCGACGGGCCACGGCCGACCGGCTTGCGGTACTGCGTCAATTCGGCGTCGCTGAAATTTCAGCCGCAGGGGAAGCAGAAATGACGCGAAGGTCAGGGGCCGCTCCAATCCTGAAAGGATCATATCGATCCGGCCGGGGTTGATCGCGAAGCGATCTACCCCGGACCCTAGGCCGATTTCGGCTGGCGGCCCTGAAAGGGTAGGTATCAACGATTCGTGGTGATTGCAACCCTTTCAGGGTTGCGATTGTGATGAAACCTTTGGACCAGGGTAGGTCGCCAAGGCGACCAACCCTGGGCTTAATGATTCGATCCCTGCGGAATTGCCACGACTCATGTCCGCAACTACGTTGGACGTATGCCTTCGACTCCCCCGCCCGAAGCCGAGCTTGCCGCGCTCAATCGTGAGATTGAGCATCTGGAAGCCGAGCAGGCCGTGTTGGAGGATCAGCGTAAAAAGCGCAGCCAGGTGGTGGCCAGCGCCATACGGCGGAAGTGGTATTTGAAGTCTGCTCTCAAGGCGCGGACGTTCGCTAAGAAGTGGCAACAGGGGCGGGTGGTCATGCTGACCGTGCTGTCCGCCTTGGTAGGCTTCGTGGCGTTTATGCTCGTGGGTTTGATCACCGGTTGGATCAGCGCTGCGCTGGTGTGCTTGCTCGTCGCCGCCGGCGGCACGGCTGCGCTGCTGTATTCGTTGTTCAATCGCCCGGCCGATGATCTATTGCAGGCGGCAATCGCGGAAGCCGCGTCGAATTCGAACGTCGCGAATGCTCACTTCAAGGAGGCCTATGAGCGCCTGACCGAAGTGAAGAATCGCTTGCAGCAGCTTGTCGAAGAGCGGCGGGCGAAGATGGCCTCGGGGCGCGTGCAGAAGGCGGCACTGCTCCAGCGCCGCTGGAAAACAATGTCGAGCGCCGAATGGGAAGATTTTGTCGTCGAAGTATGCCGCACGCTGGGGGCGACGGTCGAGCGGCGCGGGCGGCTCGACAATGGAGCCGAACTCGTAATCGAATTCGGCTCCCGGCGCGTGGCGGCAATCGTGAGGACAGCGCGGGAAGCAATCAATAGCGAGGCGGTGCGGCAGGCGATCGCTCTCCGCGAACGCGAAGGTTGCGACGCCTGTGCAATCATCACTAACGGCCGGTTTACCGGGGCCGCACAGGACTTTGCGCCGCTGAACGACTGCCAACTGATCGGCCGTGATGCGTTTCCCGATTTCGCGCTGGGGCAGGTGGAGTGGTGAACTGGCGATTCGGGCCCGTTGGCGCGAGACTTGCACACCCAGTGTAGTTTTCCGCTCGAAACTTCGATTCAAGCAATTTTGAGTATCTATGCCCACGCCCCGTACGCGCACCCGCAACCCGTCCTCGCCGCTGTTTGGCCTAGTTGCGGCCGTGGTGATCATCGCGGCACTGTACTTCGCCAAAGAAGTGCTGTTGCCGCTGGCGCTGGCGGTGCTGCTTAGCTTCTTGCTGACGCCGCTTGCCAATCGGCTGGAGCGGTGGGGATTGCCCCGGATTCCCTCAGTGCTGGCCGTGGTTTGTTTGGCGTTTTGCGTCATTGGTGTGTTGATTTGGGTTGTGTCGCTGCAGGCCCTGGACCTCAGCACCAAGCTGCAAACGTATAAGGGCAACATCGTGGCCAAGGTCAGCGCGGTCGTGAGCGGGTCCGGCCCGATCAGCAAAGCGGCCACCACGCTGGAAGATCTCAGCAAGGAGATTGCCAGTAAGACGGCGAAATCGACTGAGGGTGCAACGGCTAACGAGGGCGGGGCAACGGAGCCGCCCGCTGCAACTCCGAAGCCTGCGGACATTGAGCGAGAACCGCCCGCCGTGCCAGTAAAGTTCGTCGAAGGACCGTCGTCGGTGATCTCCCAGATCAGCGATTGGCTGGGGCCGCTCGTTGCGCCGCTGGCGACGGCCGGCCTCGTGGCGGTGCTGGTGATCTTCATGCTCGTCAATCGAGAGGACCAGCGGAACCGGCTGATACAACTCTTCGGCACGTCGAACTTGCACGTCACGACCGAGGCCCTCACCGACGCGGCGACGCGGGTGACGCGATTTCTGCGGATGCAGTTTTTGATCAACGCCGGATATGGCACAAGCGTGGCGATCGCCCTGACGGTGATTGGCGTGCCCAATGCCGTGATGTGGGGCGTGCTGGGATTCATGCTGAGGTTTTTGCCCTACGTAGGGCCGATTATTGCCGCGACCAT
This sequence comes from uncultured Planctomycetota bacterium, assembly GCA_963738665.1. Classification (GTDB taxonomy): domain Bacteria; phylum Planctomycetota; class Planctomycetia; order Pirellulales; family Lacipirellulaceae; genus JABDGM01. The sequence continues at coordinate 135,071 of CAVTXL010000017.1, read as the reverse complement.
GCCCATCGCCGTGTCGGCCGCCGTCTCCAGCGGCTGGATGCAACCGCTCTTGGTGCTAGGCTGGTACATCGTGCTGGAGCTGGTTGTGAACAATTTGGTGGAGCCCTGGGTGTACGGCAGCACGATTGGCGTCTCGCCCGTCGGCATTATCATCGCGGCCATTTTCTGGACGTGGCTGTGGGGGCCGATCGGCCTGGTGCTGGCGATGCCGCTGTCGGTCTGCCTGGTCGTGCTGGCGAATTACGTGCCGCAGTTGCGGTTCGTCACGGTGCTGTTCGGCGATCAACCGGCCCTGTCACCGGCGGAGCGGACCTATCAGCGGCTGCTGTCGATGGACGGCGTCGAAGTGCACAAGGTGGCCAACCAATACCTGAAATCGGCGCCCCTGGCCGAGTATTACGACGACGTGCTGATTCCGAGCCTGGCCCTGGCCGAACGCGATCGCCATGCCGGCCTGTTGGCGGACGAGCAGGAAGACTTTATCGAAGAGACTGCCGAGGAATTGGTGGATGAGTTGTCCCGAACCGTGGACGACGGCACAAAAGAAAGCGACAAGGTTGCGGCGCCGCAACAGGCCGCACCCGTTAAACAGACTCGCGCCCGGGTCCTCTGCATCCCGCTGCGCGACCATGCCGATCAGACTTGCACGCGCAATGTTTGCGCAATTGCTGGCAACCGAGGGGTTCGACGTGGACGTCGGGTCTATCGATTCGCTGACCAGCGAACTCGTCGATGAAGTCGCGGAGCTGGGCAGCCAGATTGTGGTCATATCAATCCTGCCTCCGTGCTCTCCCCGCAGCAGCCGGCTGTTGTATCGTCGGCTACGCGAACGGTATCCGGATGTCCGGGTGCTCGTGGGCTATTGGAGTGCGCTTCCCGACGAGCGGTTGGAGCGGCGCTTTGCGCTGGATGCGAAGGACAAGCTGGTTACGAGCCTTGGCGAGGGCGTGGCCGCGGTCAAATCGGCGGCGGCGGGAATGCGTGCCGGCGGGGAAGCCGATTCTGACGCCGGTGACTTGGCCCCAAACGGCCAGCCGCAACGGGAGCTTGATACGGCAGCGAATGGCACCCGGGTTTCGCCCGGCCGGTAACGCCATTGCTCCGTGGGAATCAGGATCGGACAGCCCAACCTTCTGTTGCCCGCGAGCACAATACCGCTCGGCAAGTGGCGCGGTCTTTTACATGCTTGTTACGTACCTGCGCACATTTGCACGTATCTGAAAGCTGTGAGTGCGGTCTACTATGGAGATAATGGCGAGTGGTTTCCAGACGACCGTTGTCGGCCGCGCGGCATGTTCGACGATCACGACTGGGGTCTTCCAATGAAGGCGATTGGCGTTGGCGCATGCGTGCTGGTTTGCGCTCTGTTCCGAATGCACTACAAATACGTGACGTCGGTGCCGTCCGAATGCGGTGTTGGCTCGGTGTCTGAATCGATCGGCTTACCTGGTCAACCGACGTGCGGCGCGGAGCAACTTGTCTGCATTACAGGGCGGATTTCGGTCCCGCTCGAGCGGATGGTGTTATGCGTTCGGCCGCCAAACATTGGTCCCCATCGTGTGCCGGAAATCCTCGTCTACGCAAACGAAACGGTACTTGCCTACCGCCGCTCGCATCCTGACAATTTCGACTATCCGATCGGTTCGAAGTTTGTCAAAACTAAGTTTGCTGGTGCAGGCAAGCGCGAACCAAACGCGGCCACGGTTATGGTGCGCACAGCCCATCGGGGCCAAATTGGAGATTGGGAGTTCACGTCCGTGTCGCTGCCGGACGGTGAACCGCTTGGGCCAGCGAACCAAGCGTCGTGCATCGAGTGCCACCAGGGATACGCCGATCGCGGATTCATCAGCCGGGAAACCGAAGGGGCGCTGCGGCGCCATCTGCACCTTGAATAGTACGGCCGCCAATACGAAAGCTGCACGATCTGGTCATCATCGGCGGCGGCATTGTCGGGCTGGCGACGGCGTATCGTTTTCTGGAGCGGTTTCCGGGCCACAGCGCGGTAGTGATCGAAAAGGAGTCGGCCGTTGCCCGTCATCAGACGGGCCGCAACTCGGGCGTGCTCCACTCGGGAATCTACTATCGTCCCGGTTCCCTCAAGGCCCAGAACTGCCGCGCCGGTAAGTTGGCGATGGAAGATTTCTGCCGCCGCGAGGAGATTCCGTTTGAAATCTGCGGCAAGGTGATCGTGGCCGTCGACGACAGCGAGCTGGTTCGGCTGGAGATGATTTTGGCCAACGGCCAGGCGAACGGCGTGCGTTGCGATCGGATTGACGTGGGGCGACTGCACGAACTGGAGCCGCACGCGGCGGGCATCGCGGCCATCCATGTGCCGGAGACCGGCATTGTCGATTACGGACAGGTTGCCGCGCGGCTGGCGCAGCGGATTCACGAACGGGGCGGCCGGATCGTCACCGGCGCGCGGGCGACCGCCATCCGTCACGCGGCTGACGAAATCGTCGTCGAAACAACGGCCGGCGAATTCGCCGGGCGGCATGTGGTCAATTGCACAGGGTTGTACAGCGACCACGTTGCGCGGCTGAGCGGGGCCGAGCCGCCGGTGCAGATCGTGCCGTTTCGCGGCGAGTATTACACGCTGCGGCCGACCGCTCATCACCTGGTTCGTGGGCTGATCTACCCCGTGCCCGAGCCGAGGTTTCCCTTCCTGGGCGTCCATTTCACGCGCCGCACGAGCGGCGAAATGGAATGCGGGCCGAATGCGGTGCTGGCCTTCGCACGCGAGGGTTACACGAAAACGACAATCAACCCGCGCGAGTTGGCGGAAACGCTTACGTATGGCGGCTTCTGGAAGTTGGCCGCGCAGCATTGGCGGGCCGGCGCGGACGAAATGTGGCGGAGCCTGTCGAAGGCTGCGTTTGTCCGCGCCTTGCAGCGACTCGTTCCCGAAATTGAGTCATCGCAACTCGAAACCGCCCCGGCGGGCGTCCGCGCGCAGGCGGTCGACCACGACGGGAAGACAGTCGACGATTTCCTGATCGAAGAGAGCAATCACGTGACGAGCGTCTGCAACGCGCCCTCTCCGGCCGCGACTTCGTCGCTGAACATCGGCAGTTTGATTGTCGACCGCATGGCCAAGCGATTTCAATAGCCGCGGAATCTCGTCCGGCCGAGCGCTAACTCGGCTTTTTCATAGCCTGGAGCTTAGTGCGGAGAGGGCGCCGCACTCCAAGCCAAACTCTCTCCCAAAGAGAGAGCAGCTCGCCGCGGGCGACTCGCTGTGGCGAGATCGGGGGCCGCGCCTTGTGGCGGTACTCCCTCACCCCAACCCAATCCCTCCGGAGAGAGGGAGTGTTTGGATAAGTCATTAGTACGAAGCCCCCACGTGCACGCCGGGGCCGACGAAGCCGATCGAATCTGTGCCCGCCAGTTGGGCGGCCGCGTCGCTGTGCCAGTTCTGGATTTCAAACGTCAGCCGGGCGTAGATGTTGTGTCCCTTCTGGGTGCAGCACGTGTACTCCACGCCAGCGTATAGCTCTTGCACGACCATGTTATCGTCGCGCACCGGCTCAATGATGCTGGAACTGGAACCTTCCCAATCGCCGCCGAGGGTCGACCAGCGTCCGCCCGCGACGCCCGCCCACTGGCTGCTGCAGCCGCCGCAGATCTGCGTCCGAAGGTCGGCAGCAAAGGTGAGGCCCGGCATGCCGGTGCTGACCGCTTCGTCGTTGAGCGAGGCTTCGATGTCGGCCCAGCGGAAGCCGCCCGAGACCACGAGGTCGGTTTTTCGAACGGCGAAGCGGCTGGTCACTTCGGCGTCAACGACGTCGAAGCGGAAGTTCAAGAAATCGTTGTTGTCGAGTGTCTCTGTAGTATGATCATAATGCCAGTAGCGAAGCCGCGCTCCGATGCCGCACGGATCTTCATAGCCGACGACGACCCGCGGCGAAAACTTGTACTGCTCCGAAAGTTTGCCCAAGGCGTCTTCCATCAGGTGCGTGCGGAGCCACATGATTTGCACTTCGCCGTAGAGCAGGCGGCGTTCGATGTCGCAGATGTCGCACAGCGATGGCAGGTTGCTTTCGTTGCACCCGCAACTCGTCTGTTCGCTGCTGCCGCAGCTCGAGCACGCATCGGGCGTGTCATAACCGCAGTCCGTGCCGCAATTGCTACTCGGGCCGAATTGCCAGGCGCCACCGAGCGCACATTCAGGGCATTGATCGCCGCGGCCGGACATAAGGCCGTTGAGGGGGCGGTGGTAGGTCACCAGCCGGGCCCCGGTCTGTGGCGCTTCGCTGTCTGAGAGGAATGCGGCGTGGACGGAGTCGGCAGCGGCTGCCGGGCTTTCCTCGTAGGATGCCAGCCGGACGTCGATGTCCGAGAATCCCACTTCGTCGCCGCGCGTGCTGGCATGGGGGCCAGCAGCAACCATCAGGAGGGCCAACAACGCCAGGGAACTATTCGCTCTCATCCGTGACACCTCGGTTCGGGTTAAACTTGTTTTGCTGATTGTCCGGCCGCGGCGGAGGGATGAAGCCCCTTCACGACGCCTGCAACCGGCATAAGACGAATACGCCGCAAGCCAGTCACAATTGGTATCGCCGCTACCGCCGTCATAAGTGTAATTGCACGAAAGGGCGTGGCGGCGTCTGCGCAATCGCGAGGACCGGCATAGGAAGAATAGGCCGCACAACCGGCAGGGTTTGTCAAAGGGCGGTAAACGCGGGGAATAGCGCTCATGCCGCACGACAAACCGGACGCATCATGTTTGTGCTGAAAGCACCCACTCGTGACGCTCGGAATTCCAGCGACGGCTTTGGAGACCATTCAAAAACGCGAAAGGAGATCTACCGAGTTTCTCTGGCGTTTCCACAAAAAGGCGGCCGCAGGCTGTGGCCGCTCGGTGAACGCCTCCTGGGACCAGCCGTAGCACGTTTTTAACAAATGAGATTACTCTCTATGAAGCGAATCATAATGCGATAATTCACTCCGTGTGGCGTATCCGTTGCCGTTATGGGTGCAATTGGTCTTGCCGAACAGCGCGGCGGGCCGCGCCGCCCTATCGGATTTAGGGCAGCAAAGTCCCGGAGGTTGCCGACGGCCACAGGCTGGCAATGAAGCCGTATGTTGAAAAGATGAAGAACGGGATTTTGGCCGAGGAAAGTGTGAACGACCTGTCCGTCGTTCGACGAGGATACGATTCGCCCGGCTTCGCCAGGAATGGCGAGCGAGTGTGGTTTGCCCAGGTGAGAAATAAAGACGGCGAACTGCGCGGCATGCTCCAGATTCATCGAAATACAAAATAGGCACTGTTTCTGAGGGGCGCTTGGCAGAGCCTGGAAGAGGCGCCACCGAGGCGGACGAAAGCCCGGCCAGACAAGTGAATCTCACCCTCTTCCAACGCGGCGACATCCGCTTGGCGGATTATTGCTTCAGGCCGGCGGGTACGCCGTCGGGAAACTCGTGCGCGATGACGTCCTTGATGTAGGTCACGCGATTACCCGGCGACGGATGCGTGCTCAGGATTTCGGGCGGCGATGCGCCGTGCGAGGCTTCTTCCAACACCTCCATCACCCCAATCATCGCCCGCGGATCGTAGCCCGCAATATACGACAGCCGGACGCCCCATTGGTCTGCTTCCAGCTCGTCGTCGCGGCCGTATTTCATGCTCACCATTTGGGCAATGGCCTGCGACATGCGCGCGCTGTTGACGTCGCCGCCGGCCACGCCGCCGGCCGTGGCCAGGCCTTGGAACAATTTCTGCTTGGCCATTTGCTTGTTGCTGTGGCGCTCAATGACGTGCCCGATCTCGTGGCCCAGCACGCCGGCCAGTTGGCCCTCCGACTTCAAGTCGTGAAACAACGCCGCCGTGATGAACACCTGTCCGCCCGGCAGGGCGAACGCGTTCACGGTCTGGTCATCAGCCAAGAGCGTAAAGTGGAAGGCGTCGCGATAGGGGTTATGTCGACCCTCCTTCGCGAGCTGCTTATCGAGTGCATTCAAGAGCTCGCGACCGACGCGGTCGACCCACTCTTGCTCGCCCACGTTGCGCGTGCGGCCGCCGTGCATCTGGGCCATTTCCGGCACGGCCTGCATGCCCATCGCCACTTCGTCGGCCTCCTCCGTGAACGCGACGCGTTCCATCTTGCCGGTGATCTGGTTTTCGTCCTTGCTTTGACCGAAGTAGGAGACGATGGCGAATAGCGCGATCGCGGCCGCGATGAGCAGCCTCATCTTCAAGCTGCTGCGTCGCCGGCCGCCGTACGGGTCTTGGCGATTGGAAAAGGGAAAGCGGGACATGGTTTGGCCGTGCCTTCCGTTTGTGGGTGAGCTGAGTTAGGTCGCGTAAGATGCAATCAGCGTACCAGATTGCGATAGAAATTGAAGCAGTCGCAACTAGGGCAGATATTCCTGTCTGGCCGCGAAACGGTATTTGACGGAGTTCCGAGTCGCATGATGCGCTAATATGGGCGTTCAAATTGCAAATTTAGCGCAGGCGCTGGCGGACAAGAATGTTTGTCCCACGGTTAGAGCTCTTTGATCCGCACGTTGCGGAACTCGACGCGGGCGCCGTGGCCGAGAAAGCCGATGTGGCCTTTAATGTTCTTGACGCCCGGGTGCCGCTGGAGAATCGCCCCGTCTTTAATGACGGCCAAGTCGGTATCGAGAATGACCGTGCCGTTCAGCGTCACTTTGATTCGGCTGCCTTTGGCCTCGATTTCTTCGGCGTTCCACGCGCCGACCGGCTTCAGGCTGCCGCGCTTCGAGCCTACCAAATCGTAGATCGAGCCGTGGTATTGCTCGGGCTTGAGATTCCTGTTGTTCGAGCCGCCGTCGTCCAAGATTTGAATTTCCATGCCGACATAGGCGGCGTCCCCTTCCAAGGGGGCGCGGATGCCGACGCCGTTGTTGGCGTTTTCGGTTAGCTTGAACTCGAAGCGGAATGAGAAATCGCCGTATTCTCTCTGGGTGTAAAGATTGCCGCCGTCGTGCTCCGTGCAAAAGAGCACACCACCTTCGACCGCGTAGCCGGCCCCCGACTTGTTCTCGCCGGTCGCAGTTCTGCCGTAGACCCAGCCGGAGAGGTCTTTGCCGTTGAAGAGCGACATAAAACCGGGTTCGGGATTCTCAGTTCTTATGTCTTGGGCGCATGTGAACACGGACAATACGAGCACCAAGAACATCGCCATGATTGTGCGCATGCCTTTGCTCCCGTGCGAAATCAGACCAACTCATCAATTGATTATTGATAGGCTACACGACCACGCGGGGTGTGTAAACAAACCTTCCAATCCGTCCGCCGACGTAACCGAGCAATAGCGCCCACCACAGGTGGCCAATTCGCGCGAAAGCGTCCTGCGCAGGACTTACGAATTGCATCGCCCGCGGTTTTGCCGGCGCGCCTCCGTTTCCAAATCCGCCGCCAAAAGAACCGCCGCTGCTAAAGCCGTCGCTGATCGGTATGCTCGGATTGGCTGGATCAAAGCCAACCAGCTCTTTGCCTGTGCTGCTGTCGTAACAGTGGACGTCTTGCACAACCAGGTGGGCGTAGCGCAACAGTTTCGTTGTTGGCAAATGGCCACTCCACAAGTCAAATTCGCCTTGGTCGGCAACTTGAGGCTCGATAAACAAGAAGAGCCCGTAAGTCAACATTGTCGCCACGAACCCCAAGGCAAACGCTTGCCGCGGCCCGCGATCGACGGCTGAGACGATAGCGACCACAAGCAATGTGAGCGAGGCCACGCTGAGCGTTATCGTCAGCCACATATCCGACGCATATATCAGCGAAACTAGTGCGACGGCACGCACAGCAACCACGACGAAAAGTTCGCGGAGTGAAATGCGAAACATCGTGCTGATCTCCTCGCGTCGACATGAAGGGCGGGAGTGCGGCACTTAGCCGCCAACGTGGGACGTGGTAGACTTACCTTAACGATTCGCACAGTACCAGGCAAATATTCACGTCCATGGACGACCCGCCGGCGCAGCAAACGTTGTTAACCAGCGGTAAGTTATGGCTTGCCGTGCTCGCAATTTATTGGATTTCTCTGTTTACGGCCACGCACGTGCCGAGCGACTTTCCGGGTGTGCCCGGCGACGGCTGGGATAAGCTGATGCATTTCGGCGCGTTCGCCGTGTTGGGCGCGCTTGCAGCGATCGTCCTGCGCACTGCGAGCGTGTCTCCTACGAAGAAGTGGATTCTGTGCGCCTGGCTGACGATCGTCGTTTATGCGGCCCTCGACGAGTGGACGCAGTCGTTCGTCGGCCGCGATGCGAGCGTGTTTGACTGGCTGGCGGATGCGGCCGGGGGGACCTGCGGGTTGGCAGGGGTCACTTGGCAATTCGGTCGGAGTGCAGGTTGTCCGTCCGAATTGACCAACAATCGGGGTCAAAGTTAGCATGAAGCACAGGAGACTGAATCATGCCTTACGAATGTCCGCCGGAAAAAAGCTTGATCGTACAGCATCAGTTGGCCGCCGGTTATTTTGAAACGGAAGACAACGTACTGCGCGCGGCTCTGGGGTATTCATTCGATGAAGATGACGATGACGGGCGGGAAATTCAAGAGAGCATCGGTCTGATGCGGGCCGGCGATGAAGTGCGGCCGGCGGAGGAAGTATTTGCGGAGCTGCGGGCGAAATACAACATTCCTGAAGCGTCGTGACGTATCGAGTTCGAATCCAAAAGCTGGCCGAACCGGATTCGGACAATGACTATCTTTGGGCGGCGCGTTACGCACCGGCGACAGCCGCGCGCTGGCATCAACGATTTCAAGCGGAAACCTTATCGCTGGCGCACCATCCGACACGCTGTGGGCTGGCGGCGGAAAGTGCCAAGGCCTCGTTTGAAATTCGGCAGCTTCTCTTCGGCAGGCGACCGAATGTCTTTCATGCGTTGTTCACGTTCGATGGCGATCAAGTGCCAGTGTTAGGGGTTGTCCGCGGCGGTCGCCGAATTGCGACAAGCTGAAGAAGACACCGAAGGCTTTCAATAATTCGGCGTCGGCGCCCGGTATTCTTCCCAGCGGATAGCCTGGAACCAGGCAATTGTCCGCTCCAGCCCTTCCCGCAAGGGCACGCGCGGATGCCAGCCGAGGTGCGTTTTGGCGAGCGTGATATCGGGCCGGCGGCGGGTGGGGTCGTCGGTCGGCAACGGTTTGGTGACGATTTTCGACTTGCTGCCCGTGAGTTCCACGACCAGCGTTGCCAATTCGAGGATCGTGAATTCATCCGGGTTACCTAGATTCACCGGCCCCACGCAATCGCCGTTCATCATCCGCAGGATGCCTTCGACCAGGTCGTCGCAATAACAGAACGAGCGGGTTTGGCTGCCGTCGCCGAAGAGGGTGATGTCTTCGCCGCGGAGCGCCTGACGGATAAAGTTGGACACGACGCGGCCGTCGAAGGGGTGCATCCGCGGCCCGTACGTGTTGAAGATGCGGATGATGCGGATGTCGACGCCATGCATGCGGTGGTAATCCATGAACAGCGTCTCGGCGGCGCGCTTTCCTTCGTCATAACAAGCACGTGGCCCAATTGGATTGACCGCACCGCGATACGTCTCGGGCTGCGGGTGGACTTCCGGATCACCGTAAACTTCGCTCGTCGAGGCCTGCAGGATGCGGGACCGGCAGCGCTTGGCCATGCCCAAGAGGTTGATCGCGCCGAGCACCGACGTCTTCATCGTCTTGATCGGATTGTATTGGTAGTGGCCGGGGGCGGCCGGGCAGGCCAGGTTGTATATTTTGTCGACCTCCAGGTGAATCGGCAGCGTGACGTCGTGCCGCACCAGCTCAAAATTGGGATGATTGAGCAGGTGGGCGACGTTGGTCTTCTGGCTGGTAAAGAAGTTATCGACGCAGATCACGTCGTGGCCTTGTTCGACCAGGCGCTCGCAGAGATGCGACCCGAGAAAGCCGGCCCCGCCGGTAACCAAAACGCGCTCAATTTGCGGCATCGATGCGGCCTTTGTGCTGAAGACTATCACCGTACCCTATAGTCTAGCAGACGCCCGGCGCGATGCGGAGTGGCAGTCACCCGGAGCGGGGCCCGGCTGTTAGCGTCGCCGTCGCCAGGCGCTGAGAAGCAGCGCGCACCCGATGCAGCAGCCAAAAATCGTGGCTGGCTCCGGGACACCGGGTGAATCGCCAGCGGCGGCGGCGCTACCGCGCGTCTGTCCGTAGTGCGTCCGCCATACCTCGTAATCGACTCGATCGATTTGACCGTCGGGAAAGCCGTCGGCGGCCAGACCGGTACCCGCTTGGCCAAGTTGGTTGCGCCACACCGTATAGTCTCCCGCGTTCACTGTGCCGTCGTTGTTATAATCGCCCAAGAGCGGCTGCGACGCCAGCGGGTCGATCACTGACAACAGGACGGAAGTGGGTGTGACGTTGACGGCCCATTCCAGCGTGCCAGGCAAGGGGGGCGGAGACGCGAGCGTTACCGTTCCTGAGACGTCCCCGGCGGACAAGATCTCAAACATATCGCCCTCGCTGGGGATGTACCCGTCGGTGAGATTAATCTTCAAACTGCCGGCAAGGTCGGCCGCTCCGGCGATGTGCAGCTGGCCCGACGCGAGTTGTTCGTTTTCGTCCTTGGACAGCCCGACGGAGAGCGAAGCGCCGGCCCCGAAAGCGAGTCCACCGAGGTTTACGACCTCAGAACCCGTGCCGATTTCCAGCGAACCGTTATTCACGACATTGTCGTGAAAAACGACCGTGCTTTCACCACCCACGACAATACGGGCGCTGGCCTGGTTTTGCACCAGTCCAAATATGTCGTTCGAACCCTGCACGACACCGATGACGCCGGCCGTGTTCGTGATTCCCACGCCTTGACGAAACCTGGCTACGCCATTGCGCAGCGATAGCTCCGAGCCGCTGGTCACGTTGGTCATGAGATCTGTGAATTCGATTTCGCCGCCGTCGATTTCGACGTATCCCGAGTTGTTGAGGGCGGCGTCGAGAATCAAGTGTTCCCCCGTGCCGGTGGCAATTCGGCCGCTGTTGACAAAATTGCCGATGCTGCGAAGCCAGCCACTGCCAGAGACGAGGCCGCTGCTGTTGATGTTTCCGGCGCGAAGCTTGCCGTTTGACAGCTCGATGCGGCCCAAAGAACCGACGACAAAAATGTCGGCGGCCGTGGTGGGGGTATCGGTCGCGTCCACGAATCCGTTGTCTTCCACGCGCAACAGCGCTCGGCCCAGGCCGCCGATCGTCGAATTAAATCCCATCCGCAAAAACGTGCCGAGGCCGCTCACGTTCACCGTCCCGATGCCGGCAAGCTGGTTGCCAATAATGAAATTGCCGAAACCACTGCCATACGAAACGTTGACGAAAGCTCCGTCACTAACGTCCAACTGGCCGATGCCCGATTTGCCGACGGTGAGCGACGTCAGGTTCCACGTCGCCAATCGATTGGTAACCGTCGCAAACCCGATGCTACCCGCCACGTCGCCGACGATGCCCGTCGTGGTGGTGAGGGCGGTCGAATTGTTAATGGTCAGATAACCGGCCGAATTCAACCCGACGGTGAGTGGATCGCCATTGACGGGGGCGGCCGGCGAGATATCTCCAACGGCAACGAGCGCGGCGGAAACCGGGCACCCAATCGCCCAAGCGGCAAAAACACCCATTGTCACGGAAATGCAAATTACGGTCGGTCGTCCATGATGAAAGGTCATGCTTGGCCTCAGGCGGTTTGAAATCTCGCGCTTCTTGCGCAGGCGCTCCTACATTTCTGTATAGCTTCGCTGTAATATGCGAGTCAAGCGCAATGGCAGCGAAAGGCGGCTCGCGGAGCAGACTGCTGCGCTGAATGTGGGAAACGCTAAGAACCGAGTCGAATTGGCCGGTTTGTGCCATGAGAGAGTCGATACCCGGCGAAAAACTCAGTGTGTGTTGCTCGGCTTAACCTCGCGCGACGGCACGACGCCGGCCGTTTGTCGCAGCGGACTTTGTCGCGGCGGACGATGGCGGCGAGGTCCGCGCTGCACCGGAGACTAATTTGAAATTTTCCGGGCCCAACAACTCATCGACGCGGCGGCGGAGTTCCGGATCAAGTGTCACACCGCACTTCGCGCAATCGATTGCCAAGCTGCCGCCGTCGGCCAGGGCCAAGTGCAGACGCAACGATTTGGGACCAGGGTAGCCGCGGACAATTTCCCGTAGCGTGGCCAGCGTCTCTTCGGCATGCTCGTCTTCGCGGACGCGGATCACGACACCGCTGGTGTACCGCGCGGAAAGCTCAGCGAGCGGAAACAATTCGTTGATGATCAGGTTGGTCTCTTCGCTGCCGGGCCGTTTGTCGACGACCGCCCGCATCGCCAAAATTGCATCCGCCTGCACAAACTGCCCAAACTCGGCAAACTGCTCGGGCCAGAGAATGCAGCGGACGCTGCCTTCGAGGTCTTCCAGATCCCACATGGCGTACTTGGTGTGTGTGCTGCCCTGCCGCGGGTTCTTGGTATGTGAAAACTTCAGAGCCGCGAGCATCCCGCCGACGAGCACTTCGGTGCGGTGGTCCAGCAATGCGAGTTGCGAGCTCATGTGCGAGCAGTACGTCCGCAACGTCGCTTCGTGTTCGGCCAGTGGATGGCTGGTGAGATAAAAGCCGAGCACTTCCTTTTCCATGACCAGCCGCTCGCGATCGCCAAATTCGGGCAGGTTCGGCAAGCTGCGCCCGCCGGGCGTGCTGGTCGATTCTTCGTCGTCACCCCCAAACAGGCCGCGTTGGCCATGCCGCCGATCGGCGAGCAGCTTGGCCCCTTCGCGCATGGCCCCTTCGATCGCCGACATCAATTGGGAGCGGCGTGCTCCGCAAAAATCGAATGCGCCCGCTTTTACCAGCGTTTCCATCACGGCCCGGCCACAGGCCTGCGGATCGACACGTTCGCAGAAATCGTACAGATCGATGAATTGGCCGTCCTTCTTGCAGGCGGCGACGATGGCCTCTGCCGCGCCGGTGCCGCAGCCCTTAATGGCACTGAGGCCGAACGCGATCTGGCCTCGGGTCACGGCGAAATCGACATCCGATTGGTTGACGCTCGGCGGCAGCACGGCGACACCCATCCGCCGGCAATCTTCCAAATGTTCGACGAGCGAATCCTTCGTCTTGAAATTGCGACCCGGAATGTCGCCGGACAAGAGCGCGGCCATGAATTCGACTGGGTAGTGGGCCTTGAGGTACGCCGTTTGATAGGCGATGAGTGCGTAGGCGGTGCTGTGTGATTTGTTGAAGCCGTAGCCGGCAAACTTCTCGATCATGCCGAACAACTCGTCGGCTTTCTTCGTGTCGAGGCCGCGCTGACCCGAGCCGTTGATAAAACGTTCGCGGAACTGGGCGATGATCGGCAGTTTCTTCTTGCTGATCGCCTTGATGCAACTATACGCGTCAGCTAGCTCGATGCCGCCCAACAGGTTCAGGATGCGCATCACTTGTTCTTGGTAGACCATCACGCCGTGAGTTTCCTCGAGCACCTCCTCTATTACGGGGTGGGGATATGAGCGCTCTGCCGGCCATGCTTAACCTGGATATAATCATCGACCATTCCGCCTTCGAGCGGGCCCGGTCGATAGAGGGCGTTGGTGGCGATGATATCGCGGAAGTGGTCGGGCTTCATTCGCTGCAAGAGGTCGCGGATGCCGCCGCTTTCGAGCTGGAAGATGCCTTTCGTCTCGCCGCGACAGAGCAGGGCGAACGTTTCGGCGTCGTCGAGCGGGAACTTGTGCGGATCGATTCGCTCGCCGCGAGACTGCTGGACCAACTCGACCGCCTTGGCGAGGATTGTCAGGTTCCGTAGGCCGAGAAAGTCCATCTTTAAGAGGCCAGCCCGCTCGACGTCGCCCATCGCCCACTGCGTGATAACTTCCGTCTTGCCCTTCACGAGTTGCAGCGGCACGTATTCGTGCACCGGCCGCTCGGCAATCACCACGGCCGCCGCGTGCGTGCCCACATTTCGCGCGAGGCCCTCGACCTTCATCGCCAGGTCCATTAGTTCGCGGATTTCACCGTCCGAGTCGTACGTCTTCCGCAGCTCTTCGCTGTGCTCGAGGGCTTCGGCCAGCGTGATGCCGAGTTGTTCGGGCACCATTGCGATGACTTGGTCGACACGAAAGATCGGCATGCCGAGCGTGCGGCCGACGTCGCGAATGGCCGCCCGCGCGGCCAGCGTGCCGAACGTGCCAATTTGAGCCACGTTCGCTTCGCCGTATTTGTCCTTGACGTATTGAATCACCTCGCCGCGGCGGTCTTTACAGAAGTCGATATCGATATCGGGCGCTTCGCGGCGGTTCTCGTCGAGGAACCGCTCGAACAGCAAACCGAAGTGCAAGGGGCAGACGTGGCTGATTTTGAGGCCGTAACAGACGAGCGAGCCAACGCCGGAGCCGCGGGCCGTGCAGGGAATGCCGCGCTCGGTGGCGTAACGAACAAAGTCCCAGACGATGAGGAAATAATCCGCAAAGCCCAGCTTGTTGATCACGTGTAGTTCACGCTCGAGTCGCTGGCGAACTTCATCGGAAAGTTCGCCCGACGTGGCGTCGCCGTTCTGCCAGCGGCGCGGATCGTTGGCATAACGTTCGCGCAGCCCGGCTTCACACAGCTCGCGCAAGTGATCGGCGCCGGTCTTGCCGGCCGGTGGCGTGAACGACGGGAAGTGGCGCTTGCCGAGCTCTAGCTGCAGCTCGACCCCGTCGGCGATCTGCTGACTACGGGCGACGGCGTCTTCCAAGCCGGGGAACGCGGCGTACATCTCTTCGCCGCTGCGCAGGAAGAATTGATCGCCCTCCATCCGCATGCGGTTTGTGTCGGTGCGAAACTTGCCCGTGTTGATGCAAAGGAGCACGTCTTGAGCGACCGAGTCTTCACGGCGGACGTAATGGGCGTCGCTCGTCGCCACCAGCGGTAGGCCCAGCGTGCGGGCGACCTCGACCGAAAGCTCCAGCGCCTTCCGCTGCATCTCCAGGCCGTTGTTTTGGATTTCGATAAAGTAGCGATCAGCAAAGACGCCGTGAAACCAAGCGGCAATCTCGCGACCCTGGGCGATTGCATCCTCGGCCGTGTTGCCGGCCAAGAGCGTCCGCGATAACTCGCCGGAGACACAGCCGCTGAGGCAGATGATGCCCTCGTTTAGCTCGGAGAGCAGCTCGCGGTCGATCCGCGGCTTATGATACATGCCCTCTAAAAAGGCCTTGCTGGCGAGCTGGATCAGGTTGTCGAAGCCGGTGCGGTTCTGGGCGAGCAGCGTGAGATGATAGGCGGTTTCACCCTTCACGTTCGCGCCGCGTTCGAATCGGCTACCGGGCGCGACATAGGCTTCATAACCGATGATCGGGTTGAGCCCAGCTCCGCGGCAGGCCTGGTAGAACTCGATCGCACCGTAGAGATTGCCATGATCGGTGATCGCCAGGGCCGTCATGCCCAACTCTTTCGCCCGCTCGACGAGCGCATCAATCGAGCTGGCACCATCGAGCAAGCTGTAGTGGCTGTGACAATGGAGATGGGCAAACAACAACGTACTCACAGGGAGTCCTTCCGTGGTGAATTAGAAAGTTGAATTCACCGCAGAGGACACAGAGGTCACGGAGAAGAAAACTGGAACACTAGTCGCCACGAATAATCACTAATCATATTTTCTAGCATCGCACACGTTAAGCGCAGCCTTGCGGCGATCATTAGTGCGTATCAGCGAAGATTAGGTTCCATCGTTTCAATTATCTCTGTGAACACTGTGCCCTCTGCGGTGAATTAAACAACGGCAACGCTAATGTCACGCATTTTACAATGTGGAGCATACGCGCGATAGCACCGTGTTATTCCCCTGCTGGTTCGCCAATTCCGCGGAGATATTCGGCGAGCTGCGCTTGCAGATCAAGCAACTGCTGCCATTGGGCCAGGTCGAGCTTGACATGGCCGGTACCCTCGGGGAGCGCCACCGATTGAATCAAGTGGCGACTCTGCATGTGGAGAAATTCGAAGATCTCCGAAAGCTGGGCCGCCTGGCCGGGGCTGAGGCCGCTAGGCAGCTCAGGCGGCGAGGGAATGTGGAGCGTGCTGTGCAGATTCTCTGATTCGCCCCAGCGGACTTCGAAATCGGAAGCCGACGCGTCGAGGTGCTTGGAAATCTCATCCGGGTCGAGTTCGCCGGTCGCCGCCAAACCATCTTCTCGCAACTCATCGAGCCGGCCCGCAATCTGTTCACGCGTCCCAAACAAGAGCACGCTGCGGCCCAGCGTGATCACGTCGCCAAATCGAAGGATGCGGAGCTGGGCGTCCTCGCCGTTGACGCGGGTGCCGTTGGTGCTTTCCAAGTCGGTGAGCACGAGCTTTCCCAGGTCTTCCTGGATCTTAATGTGAAAACGGCTAATCCGCTCGTCATTGAGCTGAACGGAATTTCCTTCTTCGCGGCCGATAGTGACGGGCGTTGGCAGACGTTCGAAGACCTTGCCGCGATCCGCGCCGTCCAGCACTCGCAACGTGACTTCAGCCATCGAAGATGTTACACCGGTAAAAGATCACGCCGCCGCGCGAAGGTAAGCCGCGGACGTTCGCGGGAGGGCCCGAAATCGGCCTGGAGAGACACGCACCACGGAGCGTCGGCGCCCTGAACCGGCTCTTGTATCGCCACCTAGTCCCTATCCCTTTATAACATGCGCAGCGGCCAGGAGCAAGCCGCGGGAAAGTGGCAGGCACGCTCAGCGTGCCGCAGCAGCCTGAAGTTCGACCGATGTTGTATGTAGGGGCCGTTACGGCACGCGGAGCGTGCCTACGACTAATGCCGAAAATGCCGACGGCCGGTGAAGATCATCGGCAGGAGATGCCGGTTCGCGGCGGCGATCACGGCTTCGTCGCCGCGCGAGCCGCCTGGTTGGATGATGGTCGCGACGCCGGCCTCGGCCGCGCGATGGATCGCGTCGTCGAACGGGAAGAAGGCATCTGATGCCAAGACCGCGCCCTGCGGCGCGGTCGCCCGCCTTTTTGATCGCAATCTCGACGGAATCGACGCGGCTCATCTGACCGGCCCCGACGCCGACCAGCGCTTGGTTCTTCACGAGCACGATGGCGTTGGACTTCACGTGGCGACAGACGGCCCACGCGAAACGCAGATCGACCAATTGAGCGTCGCTTGGCTGTGTGGTCGTGACGACTTTCCATTCCGCTTCGTCGTCTGGCAAGTCGTCGGCCGTCTGATAAAGTAAGCCACCGTCAATCTGGCGGAACTCTGCCTGGCCGTCGCCCGGGGCGATGCGACCGATCGCCAAGAGTCGCACGTTATCTTTCCATTTCGGCTTCGTTGTGAGAATTTCGAACGCCTCGGGCGTAAATTCCGGCGCTATAATCGCCTCAACAAACCGCCCCGGCTCAGCCAGGAAACTGGCCGCATTCGCATCAACCGGCACATTGAATCCAAGCACTGACCCGAACGCACTGAGCGGGTCGCCCTCCCAAGCAAGACACATCGCTTCCGCAAGATTTGGTGCGGTGGCCGCTCCGCACGGATTGTTATGCTTCAGCACGGCGACGCCCGGCGTCGGAAGAAAGCGCACAACGGCCAGGGCGCGTATTCAAATCGAGCAGATTGTTGTACGACAATTCTTTGCCGTGCAATCGCTTGGCATGAACGAGCGAATGAGGCGGGGCATACGCCCATTCGTAAAGAGCTGCAGCTTGGTGCGGGTTCTCACCGTAGCGTAGTACTGCACTACGCGCGAATCGAATGGCCCCAAAAGACGGAAATTGAACTCTTGCCGCATCAACTCGAATATCACGTGCACCGATATCCATCCTAATCGTTTCGTCAAACCAATCGGCAATTGCCACGTCGTACAGTCCCGTGTGGAAATACGCATGAGCGGCGAGCTGACGCCGCAATTCCGGCGTCGTCGTGCCGTTTTCCCGCACTTCCTCAAGAATGCGACCATATTGGGACGGATTACAGGCGATCGTCACGAACGCATGATTCTTCGCCGCCGCTCGGATCAGCGTCGGCCCGCCGATGTCGATGTTTTCGATCGCTTCTTCGCTCGTAACGCCAGGCTTGGCGATGGTTTCTGCGAACGGGTAAAGGTTCACGACGACCAGCTCGAAAGGCACGACGCCGTGCTGTTTGAGGGCCGCCATGTCGTCGGGGTTGTCGCGGCGGCAGAGAATGCCGCCATGGATTTTCGGGTGGAGCGTTTTCAGCCGGCCGTCCATCATCTCGGGGAAGCCGGTGTAGGCGGCGACCTCGATCACTTGGAGGCCGGCCTGCTCCAAGTGCCGCCGGGTACCGCCGCTGGCATAGAGTTTCACGCCGGCCGCGGCCAATCCTTGGGAGAACTCGACGAGGCCCGTTTTGTCGCTGACACTGACCAAAGCCCGCTCTATCTTCGGTGAATTCATTGATTCTCACGGCCAGGCAGCCGGCCGGCGAAGTTTTTGAAAAAAATCTCAAGCCAACCGAACCGCCGCCGCCCCGGCCGCGTACCCAACTGCAGCAACCGAACTGGGCGTGCGGATCCGTACCTCCGGAGTCCGCCGTCCTTGTGCGAATGGCGTACGGTAGCGGACCCCCAACCGTACCAAGTCGGGCAGTCGAACATCACTCGCCCGCGCGCCACGATAGCACCACTCGCCGTCCCTTTCAATGCGCGGCCCGGGCCACCGTCCCCCCCTCAACCCGTGGCCGAGCCAACGAAGGGGCGGCGAGTTTTTTATGCGCTCGTTGCGAGTCGCCACCCTCCCCCTTGGATGGAATTCTTTTTCCGCACAGTGCGACCGTGTGCTTGCCGGCCCCGGCGGACCGCAAATTGTCGTGCCGAACCACCCGTCAACGAATCGTTCGGGCGATGCCCAGAATGGCTGCGGGGTCGTAGCGACGTCACGGGCAAGCTTTCTGGCTGCTGGCTAAACACCGCTCAGAGCAATTGCGTATCGAGAGTATGTATGTCGAATTGACCCAGCCAAATACGGGGTCCACCCTGTCATTCGTTGGCCGGTGACTGGAATCGCCGGCATCTGGACGGCACGACGCCGCCGCCCTCGATAATTGCCACAGGGCTTCCGCGCAGGTTGTCTCGTTAACGCTTCTCGATTCGGTTGATGCGGGCTGTAACGAGTTTGCTGCGCACCGACGGTCGCTCGGCGAAAAAATGTCGGCCGGCGTTTTGACTTGGCCGCTTTTGTGACTTATATTCACGGTGGCCACTCATGTTGCCCCGCTTTCGGAACTTGCCATCTGCGCGGCCGAGTGAGCCTTCCCCCCTTAGTGACGGATTACTTCTATGAGACGACGGGTTCCATCCCTTAGTTGGAGTTTGCGCTGGCTTTGTGCACTGACCCTGCTGGCTGCTACGGCGCCAGTCTTTGGGCAATCGGCAACGCCAGGCTTTATTAGCACCCCCAGCCTGGCTCAGTCTGCGGCCGTACCGCCGGCTACTTTCGCCAGCGATGCGCCGCCGGCCGTGATCGGCAGCCTCCTGGAAAAGGGCCAATCGCTGGAAACGGCCGGTCACTGGGCCGAGGCGCTCACGTATTACGAGGATGCGCTCCGCGAGCATCCGGCCGACCACAGCCTGGAAGGCCGCTACGATGTGGCCCGACTGCACTATAACTTTGAGCAGCGGCTGGCTGACCGTAGCTACCTGGACTCGGTGCGGACTATGCGTGGGCCGCAGGCCCGCGATACCTATGTTGACCTGTTGAGCAAGATCGAGCGCATTACTACACGACGCCCCCGTGGCAAGACCTGACCCGCCGCGGCGCAGCGTTCCATGGATGTCGCTCTGGCGGATGAAGACTTCCTGCGAATCAACGGCATCGCGACCCGTGGCCAGCAGTTATCTCAGCTTCGCGGCGAGATAATTCAACTTATCAATCGTTATGCGATCCGCTCGCGTGACGACGCAGTGGCCGTAACCGGCCAAGTGGCGCGGCTGGCCAGCCAGCGCGTCGGCCTGAGTGAATCAGCGACGTGGCTGGAGTTTACGGCCGCGGCGGCCGGCGGTTTGGATCACTTCTCGGCCTACTTAACGGCCGACCAGCTTCGCGACATCTATTCGCAGATTGAGGGCAACTTTGTCGGCCTGGGAGTTGAACTGAAGGCCGACGACGGAGCGCTACTGATCGTCAGTGTGATTCCACACAGCCCGGCCGAGGCGGCCGGCATCCAAGCGGGCGACCGCATCATTGGCGTCGATGGCCAGGCCACGAAAGATATGTCGACGGATGCAGCGGCCTCGATGCTTACCGGCCCGGCGGGCAGCACGTGCCGCGTGACGATCGACACTCCTGGCGGCCGGCCGCAACGTGAGCTGGCGATTCGCCGGGCCGAGGTCGACGTGCCGAGCCTTGAGAACGTGCACATCGAGGATCCGCAGACCGGCGTTGCTTACTTGCGGATTCCGGCTTTTCAGAAGACGACCGCCAACGATTTGGAGGCGGCACTATGGGACCTGCATCGCCAAGGGATGCGGAGCCTGGTCATCGATTTGCGTGGCAACCCGGGCGGCCTGCTCACGGCCAGCGTCGAGGTAGCCGATAAGTTCATTGCGGACGGCGGGATCGTCTCGACTCACGGGCGCAGTGAACAGGAGAACTTTAACTACCGCGCTCACCGCCCTGGCACGTGGCGCGTTCCGCTCGTGGTGCTGATCGACGGCGACAGCGCCAGTGCGAGCGAGATATTTGCGGCAGCGATCAAAGACAGTGGCCGTGGGACCGTCGTCGGCACGCGCTCGTATGGGAAGGGTTCTGTGCAGGGAATCTTTCCGCTGGGTACCAGCGGCGCCGGCGCACGGATCACTACCGCCAAGTTCTTTTCCCCCAAAGGCAACGCAATCAGCAGTGTCGGAGTAACCCCCGACGTCGACCTGCGTCGTGCTAAGCAAGTTGCCGGCGGGAGTGAAACGTTGTCCGCCGACCCCGGGGTGCCCGACCTCACCCGCGAGGTGGGCTTCCGCGGCGTGCCGACGGAAGTGCTGGCGAACATGCCGCCCGCCTCGCCCGCGCCGCCCGCCGGAGACGCCGCAATTGCGCCAGCGCCCCGCCAACCAATGCGGCCCCAGCCAATGCCGCAGCGGCTTCCGCACAAGACCCGGCGCTGGCCATCGCCGTCGGCATCGTTCGCACTTTGCCGGTGCCGCAGTTGTAATCGCCCCGCCGACGACTGCGGATAAGTCCTTCGCAGACGGCCAAGTCACTTCAAAGGCCAATTTGCCGCCACGCCTTGCGCGGCCGGCCGTTCGATGGTAACGGGGGGCTAAGATTCGCAACCTGCCGGCGAGACGATTGCGACAGCCGGCCGAGAATAACTGTCGCCGAATTCTTGTTGTTTATAGCACTTCGGCCGAAACAACTCGGGCATTCCAATCGCTTCGTGCCGTGGCTCGTGAGCCGCAGTGGAGACGTTCCCCCGCTTGCTGCGCCGGCCGGCTCAGCGATCTGCGGGCTGACATGCTGACAGCCTGTCGAACCCCGGCCGTGGGCGTAGAATAAAACGAGAGGCGACACGGCGTTTCCACGTGTTTCGAAATGACGAGTGGAAGAGTGGAAGAAGTGAGCTATGTTTGCACGGATCGACTACAACAACGCCTCGCCGGCCGCGAAGGCGATGTTCCACCTGCAGAATACGGTCAATCGCTCCGGACTCGAACCGGCGCTGTTGGAACTTGTGAAGCTGCGGGCATCGCAAATCAACGGCTGCGGTTACTGTATCGATATGCACTCGAAAGACGCCCGGGCGATGGGCGAGCGCGACGAGCGGTTGTTCTTGCTCAGTGCGTGGCGCGAGGCCCCGTATTACAGCGACCGCGAGCGGGCCGCGCTGTTGTGGACAGAGACGTTGACGCTGATCGCCGAAAAAGGCGCGCCCGACGAAGTTTATAACGAAGTTCGCCAGCAGTTTGACGAGACGGAGCTTGTGAACCTGACGCTGGCCATCGTGGCGATCAACGGCTGGAACCGATTTTCGATCGGCTTTCGGGCCGAAGTGGGCAGTTACCATCCCGCGAGCGAGAATCCAGCGATGGCCGGGCAAGCCTGAGTGCTATTTCGTTGGGCAAGACGGCATTTGGTCGATATCGCTTTGCAACGTATGATTGAAAGAGTCCAGCAGTATTTCGCAGCGCTCCTTACCGGTTCTTTTTTTATTCTGGCAACCAAGACCAAACCGCCGCACGTTCACGTTGAGCGAGACGGCTTTGAGGCGAAGTCTTGGCCGGAATTGGATGAAGACATTAGCGTTGAGAATCTGCTCGCTGGAAAGCGATCGGGCGAGAGTCAGGCATCACTGAAAGAGTCGCTCGATCGAAGGCAGACGAACTGAGGCCTCGTGGAGCGGCGTCAGCATGCGTCGCGAAAAGATGCCAATCTCTCGCGATTACAGCACTTCCGCCGAGACGATTTCGTCGCCACCCCGCCGCTGTTTGCCGCCTTTGCGGGGAACGCCGTTGCCGGCGCCAACGGCCGCGAAAGTGAAGTCCGTGCCGTCATAATCGATGCGGACCATGCTCCCTTCCGGGTATTCGCCCTTGAGCAGTTCGCTGGCCAGCGGATTCTGTAGCTGCTGCTGAATGACGCGCTTCAGCGGGCGGGCGCCAAAGGCCGGATCGTAGCCCCGGCCGGCGATTTCCGCACGGGCGGCTTCGGTAACTTCTAGTCCCAGGTCGCGCTGCTCCAGCAGCTTCGCCAGGCGATTGATTTGCAAGTCGACGATCCGGCGGATCTCGCCGCGGGCCAGCGGCCGAAAGACAATAATGTCGTCGATACGGTTGAGGAACTCGGGCAGGAACCGCGTTTGGAGCGCTTCCATTACGGCCTTGTTCATCTCTTCGTAGCTGCCCCCCTGCTCCGTCAGCTCCTGGATCATCTGGCTGCCGACGTTCGAGGTCATCACGATGATCGTGTTCGTGAAATCGACCGTGTGGCCGTGATTGTCGGTCAGCCGGCCGTCGTCGAGCACTTGCAGCAAAATATTGAACACGTCGCGGTGGGCCTTCTCGATTTCGTCGAGAAGCACGACCGCGTAGGGCCGGCGGCGGATAGCTTCGGTAAGCTTGCCGCCCTCTTCGTAACCGATGTAGCCGGGCGGGGCGCCGATCAGCCGGCTCACCGTGTGCTTTTCCATGAATTCGCTCATGTCGATGCGAACCATGGCGTTTTCGTCGTCGAAGAGCACCTCGGCCAGCGTTTTGCACAACTCGGTTTTGCCGACGCCGGTGGGGCCGCAGAAGATGAACGAGCCGATCGGTCGATTGGGATCCTGCAGCCCGCTGCGGCTGCGGCGGACGGCGTTGGCGACGGCGGTGACTGCTTCATCCTGGCCGATGACGCGCTGATGCAAACGCTCTTCCAGCACGAGCAATTTGGCCTTTTCCTTTTCGAGCATCCGCGAGACGGGAATGCCGGTCCACGCGCTGATCACCTCGGCGATTTCGTCGGGGCCGACTTCCTGGCGCAAAAGGCGGCGGCCCCCCTCGGCCTTGCCGTCGGCGTCTTCGGCGGCTGACTGCTTGGCCTCGGCGTCGGCCAGATGCTGGGCGAACTTTTTGCGTTCGACGTCCAGCTCATAGAGCTTCTGGTAGGCGCTCTCTTCGACGCGGCCGGCCGCTTGCTGTTCTTTGATGCGGGCCGTTTGCTGATCGTATTTGACCTTGGCTTCCTCCAGGCGGCGCTGAATGTCGGCCACATCGCCCAGGCCCAGCTTTTCGGCTTCCCACTGCTCGCGGAGGCTGGCCAGTTTTTTGCGCAGCTCGGCCATCTCCTCTTTGATTTCGTCAAGTCGTTCTTTAGCGTGCTCCTCGGTTTCTTGTTCGAGCTGCCGGGCGGCCAGCTCGAGCTGCGTCAGGCGGCGCTGGACCTCGTCGATTTCGGTCGGCACGCTTTCCAGCTCCATTGCCAAACGGCTGGTGGCCTCGTCCATCAGGTCGATCGCCTTATCGGGCAAGAATCGATCGCTGATGTAGCGGTTCGACAGTTCGGCCGCGGCGACGAGGGCGGAGTCTTTGATACGCACGCCTTTATGATGCGCTTCGTAGCGCGGCTTCAGGCCGCGGAGGATGGCGATCGTGTCTTCGACGTTCGGCTCGCCGACGAAGACTGGTTGAAAGCGGCGTTCCAAGGCCGGGTCTTTCTCAATGTACTTGCGATATTCGTCAAGCGTAGTCGCCCCAATACAGCGAAGCTCGCCGCGGGCCAGCGCCGGCTTCAAGAGATTGGCCGCGTCGCTGCCTCCTTCGGCCGCGCCGGCGCCGACGACCGTGTGCAGCTCATCGATGAACAGAATCACGTTGCCGGCATCGGTGACTTCTTTGATCAGCGACTTGAGTCGCTCTTCGAACTCGCCGCGGAACTTGGTGCCGGCCACCAGTGCGCCCATGTCGAGCGCGACAACGCGGCGACTCTTGAGACTTTCGGGCACGTCACCTTGAAAGATGCGGAGGGCCAAGCCTTCGACGATCGCCGTCTTGCCGACGCCCGGCTCGCCGATCAGCACGGGGTTGTTCTTCGTCCGCCGCGAGAGGACCTGGATCAAGCGGCGGATTTCCTGGTCACGACCGATGACCGGATCGAGCTTGCCTTTCTTCGCCCGCTCGACCAGATCGATGCCGTACTTTTCCAGAGCCTGGAATTTGCCTTCGGGCGATTGATCGGTGACTCGCGCGCTGCCGCGAACCGATTGCAAAGCGCCAAGCAGCTTGTTCTTGTCGATTGCACTGAGCTGCAGCACATCCTGGGCCTTCGACTTCAGCGCCGGCCAGTGCGAGCAGCAAGTGCTCGGTCGAGACGAACTCGTCCCGCATGCCGTCCGCTTCGGATTGGGCCGCGTCAAGCACCTTGGAAAGCTGCGAACTGAGGCCGGGCGGCGAGCCGCCGCTGGATTTCGGCAAATGTTTGAGCTCGGCGTCAACGATCGTCGAAAGCTGACCGACATTCGCGCCTATTTTCTCCAGCACTGGGCGCACAATGCCGCCGTCTTCCTGCAAAAGGGCGGCCAAGAGATGCATCGGCTCGATCTGCGGATTGCCAGCCTCCGCGGCCAGCTCCTGCGCGCGGGCCACGGCCTCTTGGGCCTTGATCGTGAGTTTGTCGAAACGGAAGGGCATGTAGTAGCCGTCAGTTTTCAGCTTTCAGCCATCAGCCTTCCGCCACACAAGCGACAGCCGAGATGCCGGCTGACGACTGATAGCTGACGGCCGACGGCTTCGTTAACTCTTCACCTCAAACTCCGCATCAATCGCCTCATCGTCTGGCGTGCCGGTGGCGCCGTGTGCCGCACCATCTGGCGCGGCCCCGGCGGGGCCTTGTCCGCCGCCACCGGCGGCGGCTTTATACAGCGCCTCGCTCATCGCGTGGCTGGCTGCTTCGAGCTCGCTGATCGCGCTCTTGATCCGCTGCGGGTCGTCGGCCTTGGCCGCTTCGCGGACTTTGGCGATGGCCGCTTCGAGGGCAGTTTTGTCGCTCTCCTTCAGTTTCTCGCCCTGCTGCTTGATCAGCTTCTCGAGTTGGTAGCAGCGGGAATCGGCTTCGTTGCGGGCCTCGACCAAGTCGCGCTTCCGCTTGTCCTCGTCGGCGTGCGACTCCGCGTCTTTCCGCATCTTCTCGATCTCGGTTTCCGAGAGGCCGCTCGATTGCTCGATGCGGACCGTCTGTTCGGTGCCGGTGCCCAGGTCCTTCGCCGAGACGTTGAGGATGCCGTTGGCGTCCAGGTCGAACTTGACTTCGATTTGCGGCACACCGCGCGGCGCCGGCGGAATGCCCTCCAAGTTGAACTGGCCAAGCAGCCGGTTGTCGGCCGCCATTGGCCGCTCGCCTTGAAACACGCGAACCGTCACCGCAGTCTGATTATCGTCGGCCGTGCTAAAGACTTGTTTCCGCTCGGCCGGGATCGTCGTATTGCGCTCGACAAGTGCCGTCATGCGGCCACCCAGCGTCTCGATGCCCAGCGACAGCGGCGTCACGTCGAGCAGCAGGATGTCCTGCACTTCGCCTGAGAGGACGCCCCCTTGGATGGCCGCGCCGACCGCGACAACCTCGTCTGGGTTGACGCCCTTGTGGGGCTCTTTGCCGCCGAACATTTCTTTGACGACTTGCTGCACCTTGGGGATGCGCGTCGAACCGCCGACCAGCACGACTTCGTTGATCTTGCTGGGATCGAGCTTCGCGTCCTTCATGGCCTGGCGGACCGGGCCCTTCACCCGCTCGATCAAATGATCGACGAGCCGCTCAAAGTCGGCACGGGTGATCGACATTTGCAAATGCTTCGGACCGCTGGCATCGGCGGTGATGAAGGGCAGGTTGATGTCGGTGTTCTGAGCCGAGCTGAGCTCCTTCTTGGCCTTTTCGCAGGCTTCCTGCAAACGCTGTAGGGCCATCGTATCTTTGCGGAGGTCGATGCCTTGTTCGCGCTGGAACTGGTCGGCCACATGGTTAATCAGCACTTCGTCGAAGTCGTCGCCGCCGAGGTGGGTGTCGCCATTGGTGGAGATCACGCGGAAAACGCCGTCGGCTACTTCGAGGATCGAGACGTCGAACGTGCCGCCGCCGAGGTCGAATACACAGATGGTCTCTTCGCCCTTCTTGTCGAGACCGTAGGCCAGTGAGGCGGCGGTCGGCTCGTTAATAATTCTGGCCACTTCCAAACCGGCGATTTGGCCGGCATCTTTGGTGGCCTGCCGCTGCGCGTCGTTGAAGTAGGCCGGCACCGTGATGACGGCCTTGTTCACCTTGTGGCCCAGGTAGGCCTCGGCTGCTTCTTTCAGTTTGCGGAGAATCTTGGCCGAGATTTCTGGCGGGGTGAATTCCTTATCGCCGGCACGGACTTTGACGTAGTCCTCAGGGCCACCGACGACCTCGTACGGAACCATCTTTTCTTCGGAGGCAACTTCGCTATGCCGGCGGCCCATGAAGCGCTTGATCGAATAAACGGTGCGTTTCGGGTTTGTGACGGCCTGGCGACGCGCCGGCTCGCCGACTAGCACGTCGCCCTTGTCGGTGAACGCGACGACGCTCGGCGTCAGGCGATTGCCCTCCGCATTCGGGATGACCTTCGCTTCTTTGCCTTCCATTACGGCGACGACCGAGTTGGTGGTGCCCAGGTCGATGCCGATGATTTTTTCGCCAGCAGCCATTTTCCAGCTCTCCTTGTGCGAATTTTTGTGGTGAGAGGGCAATCGCTGGCCCTCGCAGTGGAATTAAACGGGTTTTACTTGTTAACGTAATTTGCCGTTGTGGAGGTCGGGGAAGCTCGCCCCCCTTTGTCATGCAGCCGCGCCGCAGCCGGGACTCACCGCAAACGATAATCCTAGCAAAGGATATACCCAGCCGCTGAAATGTACTAGCGGTGAGCGTAAACTCTTGTAAAATAGCGGTTTACAATTTGTTTCGCGGCACGAAGCTCGTTGCCGGCGACGGGTTGGCTGCCAAAATGGCGGCGAGGATGTCGAGCGGGGACCACACGGCGTTTTTCGCGAGCGTCAAATTGGCAGCCCCGGAGTGTGGCAGATTTGAGCTGAACGACTTCACAGCGCGAAGGCGGCGACCCATGGGCAAGCGGAAGCAATCGACTCCATCGGCGAGGAAATCGCCATCTGCGACCAAGTCAATCGCCGAGCTGCGGCGCGAGATGGACGCAATTGACGTCGACCTATTGAAATCAATAAATCGCCGTGCTGCACTGGCCCAGCAAGTAGGCAAGCTCAAGGAGGCCAACGGACAAGGAATCGTCGATATCCACCGCGAAACCGAGGTGCTCGAGCGCGCGGTCACTGCGAACGAAGGCCCGTTGGACAGCGGCGCCGTGCGGTCGGTATTCCGTGAGCTGGTTAGCGGGACACGGGCCGTGCAGGGCTCGACTCGTGTGGCCTACCTGGGGCCCGAGTTCACATTCAGCCACCTGGCCGCAATTGAACGCTTTGGTCAATCGGCCGAACTAGTGCCGGTGGCGACAATTGCGGCCGTGTTTGAAGAGGTCGAGGGCGGGCACGCTCAGTTTGGCGTAGTGCCGATGGAAAACTCGACCGACGGCCGCGTCTCGGACACACTCGATTGCTTTTCGCGCTGTCAAGCGCAAATCTGCGGCGAGCTCCCGCTGCGGATTCATCATTGCCTGTTAGGGGTGGGAAAACGCGAGGAGGTGCGGACCGTCTTCAGCAAGCCGCAGCCCCTTTCGCAGTGCCGCAACTGGCTGGCGCGGCACATGCCGCAGGCCGAGCTGCGCGAGGTGGCGAGCACCGCGGAAGCGGCACAGCAAGCCAAAGGCGATGTCGGAGCTGCGGCGGTGGCCAGTGCCCAAGCGGGAGTCAATTACGGCCTCGGATTACTGGCCCGAAACATCGAGGACAATGCCGACAACGTCACGCGGTTCGCCGTGATCGGCGCCGCAACAGGCAAGCGGACAGGTAATGACAAAACGGCGCTCGTGCTGGAAATCGCGCACCAGCCGGGGGCGCTGGCGGACGCGATGGCGATTATTAAGCGCAACCGACTAAATATGACCTGGATCGAATCGTATCCGATTCCCGGGGCTCGCGGCCGCTATCTGTTTTTCGTCGAACTCGTGGCCCATCAAGACGAGCCGCGCGCCCGGCGGGCCATCGCGGCGCTGCGAAAAAAGGCGATCCGCCTCGACGTGCTGGGCTCCTATGCGCAGGCCGAGCCGGTCGGGTAGAGTGGTGGGTCGAGAGTCGAGAGCCGAACAGGCTGCGGCGCGTGACGAAAGCGCTTCGACTCATCAGCATCTTTGGTCCCTGTCCTCAGCTTTTGATTCAA
Organism: uncultured Planctomycetota bacterium; assembly: GCA_963738665.1. GTDB lineage: Bacteria > Planctomycetota > Planctomycetia > Pirellulales > Lacipirellulaceae > JABDGM01. The sequence goes on along the minus strand of CAVTXL010000017.1, from coordinate 106,368 downwards.
CCATGCGCCGACAGTTGATCGCTGGAAACTGGAAGATGAACACCGACCGCGCCGACGCCGCCGCCCTGGCCGGTGGTATCGCCAAACGGGCCAGCGAGTTCGGCCGACTCGATCTGCTGGTGTGCCCGCCGGCCGTGTACCTGACGACGGTCGCTGAGGCGATCGCCGGCACTCCCATCGCCCTCGGCGCCCAGGATATGTATCACGAAGGCAACGGCGCATTTACGGGCGAGATCAGCGCGTCGATGCTGCTCGACGTCGGCTGTAAGTACGTCATCCTGGGCCATAGCGAGCGGCGGCACATTCTGGGCGAGTCGGACGCGGCGATCAACAAAAAGACGCTCGCCGCACTGGCGGCCGGGCTGGTTCCAATTGTGTGTGTGGGCGAGCTATTGAGCGAGCGGGAAGCGGGCGAAACGGGGGCCGTAATCCGGGGGCAGATCGCAGGCTCGCTCGAAAACGTGACGGCGGCCCAATTGGCCAAAATGGTGATCGCCTACGAGCCGGTATGGGCGATCGGCACGGGAAAAGTCGCCACCCCGGAGCAAGCCGAAGAAGTGCACGCTGATCTTCGCAGGCTGCTGGGCGAGCGGTACAATCAAGGGGCGGCACAGAACGCGCGGATCCTGTACGGCGGCAGCGTCAAGCCGGACAATGCCGGCCAGCTATTGTCGCAACCGAATATCGACGGCGCCCTAATCGGCGGCGCCAGTCTGAAGGTCGGCGACTTTTTGGGCATTGCGTCCGCCAGTCCCCAGGGATAGGCGTCGCTAAGCATTTTTTTGACCTTGGGCGGACAGATGCCGCGCCGGCAAGCGCCCGGTGGGTGGTGTTCATCGAAACGATTTTCGCACGGCAGGTTGTCATGAGTTTTTTCTTCGGATTGATCTTATTGCTTCTGGCGGTCTTCTTGATCTTGCTAGTGCTTGTCCAGCGCGGACGTGGCGGCGGCCTGGCAGGTGCGCTCGGCGGAATGGGCGGCTCGAGCGCCTTTGGCGCGAAGGCCGGTGACGTATTCACGCGAATTACGATCGTCGTCGTGGCGATTTGGATCGTGGTCTGCATCTTGGCGAACCACTGGGCAAAGAATCGCGGCGATCTGTTCCAAGGCTCGACGCCGACAACATCCAGTTCGTCCTCTTCGCCGTTGCCATCAACGCAGTTGCCCACCGGCCCCTCCATGATTCCGCCGGCAAGCTCGCAGCCGCAAACGCCGCCAGCAGCCAGTAAGTCCAAATCCGAACCGGCCGGCGGTACTGCGGGAGCGACGCCGGAGCAGCCGACAAAAGCTACCGACGAAAAAAGTGCAGCGCCGGCCGAGGAACCGGCGGCCACGCCGCCGCCAATTGCGACACCTGCCGAAACGCCTGCGACGCCGCCAGCCGGCGCCGACAAGTAACGCCCAGCTGTCTGCTCGCAGGGGGCATGCCGTTTTGGCGATACAACGCGCAGCGTCCATTCCGCGGAGTTGCGACTTGCCCGTTTTGAAGGTTTTGATTCGTCCGCAGCACAGTCGACGCCTGCCGCTTCTTGATGTGGAGTGCTCTCAACGTGCTAATCAGTATGACCGGCTTTGGCGAGTCGCGTCGGCAGGCAAACGGGCTGTCGGTGACGGTTGAGGTGCGGACCATCAACAGCCGCCATTTCAAGCTCAATTACCGTGCCACCGAGGGCTACGCCGGCCTGGAACCGGAAATCGAATCGCTCACGCGCGAGGCGATTCGCCGCGGCACCGTGCAATTGAATATGCGTGTCGATCGCACGGCGGCCGTCGACGATTATCGCATTCGCACCGACGTGTTGGAGAGTTACCACCGCCAACTCTCGGCCCTCGCAGGGGCCGACGGTTGGGCCGGCGGCGTCGATTTGAAGACGCTCCTCATGCTGCCGGGTGTAGTGGAAGAACGAGCCTGGGCCGAGTTCGATCCCCGCGACGATTGGCCGGTGATTGAAGGTGCGGTCCGCCAAGCGCTCGTTGCGTTAGCCAAAATGCGATGCGACGAAGGCACCGCCCTTGGACTGGACTTGATGCAGAACGGGCGGCAGGTCGAGGAGCTAGTTTCAAAAATCGCTGCCCGGGCGCCGCACGTGGTGCAATCCTACCAGTCGCGTCTGACGCAGCGCGTGCAGCAGGCGCTTACTGATTTGAACGTGACCGTGCAGCCGGCCGACCTGATTCGCGAAGTCAGCCTGTTTGCCGACCGCAGCGATATTACTGAAGAGCAGGTCCGGCTCGGCAGTCATCTGCAGCAATATGCAGACGCGATAAAAGAGGCAGACAGTTCCGGCCGGAAATTGGAATTCATCGTTCAGGAAATGGGCCGCGAGGTGAATACGATCGGCTCGAAAGCCAACGACGCGGAAATCTCGCGCTGGGTCGTCGAGTTGAAGAGCACGTTGGAACGGATTCGGGAGCAGATCCAGAATGTGGAGTAAGGATCCAGGAACGTTAAAGGCCAAATGAACAATGCAAAATGAAATAAGCAGAGCCGGGACTTTCATTTTGCATTTTTCATTTAACATTTTGCATCGATCGGCAATCCACGTAACTGCTCCGCCGTGCCAAATCCCGCCGCCAAGTTGATCATCCTCTCGGGCCCGTCGGGCGTGGGAAAATCCACCGTGCTGCGGCGGCTCCTGGCCCGTTACCCCAAGCAGCTTCGATTAAGCGTGTCGGCGACCACGCGACCGCCGCGGCCGGGCGAGGTGGACGGCGTCGATTACCATTTCCTCTCGCCTGAGGAGTTTTCCCGCCGCCGTCAGGCCGGTGATTTCCTCGAATGTTGCGAGGTATTCGGCCGCGGGCATTGGTATGGCACGCTGCTCGATGAAGTCAGCTCTAGCCGAAACGGTCAAAAATGGGTAGTTTTAGACATTGACGTCGACGGGGCGGAAAAGGTCCGCCGGCAGGTTCCCTCCGCCCTCGGCATCTTTTTGCGACCAAGTACGGAAGCGGAACTGGAGCACCGGCTGCGGTCACGAGGCACGGAAGACGACGGCGCAATTCAGCGCCGGCTGGAAGTTGCCCGGCACGAACTGTCGCAGGCGGACCAATATCAATATCAAGTGGTGAACGACACGATCGACGAGGCCGTCGACAAAATCGGACAGATACTCACCCAGCAAGGGATTATTCCGTAGCTCAGGCTCTGCCTGACTAGTTCCATACGCAGTCGTCAGGCTGAGCCTGACCTGCAGAGAGGTCAGTAATGATCGAGGCTTTGAAAGAGGAACAGATCGTCAACAAAGTGGGTGGGCGGTTCAAGCTGTCGACGCTGATCCAGAAGCGGCTTGTGGCGCTGAACGCGGCGCGCGGCCGCTGGTCGACATCGGCAGCGAAGACAAGCTCGAAATCATCGTGCAAGAGATCTTGCAGGACAAAATCTATCTGGACATGTCGAACGAACTGAAAACGGTGGGCGAAGCGGGCCCGGCCACCACGGCCGCCGGTCCGCCGGCGTTCGACTTTGCAAGTATCTAGTCCGACCATCATGGTCGGGAGCGCCACAGAGACGTTACAAGCCTGACCAAAATGGTCCGGCCATGCAGGGCTGGACATGAGCGAACTGATCATCGGCGTCAGCGGCGGGATTGCGGCCTATAAGACGGCGGCCCTGGTGAGCGGTCTGGTGCAGGCTGGGCATGGCGTGTCGGTCGTGATGACGGGGACAGCGCGGAAGTTCGTCGGCCCAGCGACGTTCCGGGCGCTCACGGGGCGGCCGGTGGCGTGCGACTCGTTCGATCGCCGTTATCCGCTCGGTGCGCACATCGAGCTGGCCGAGCGAGCTGAGTTGTTGTGCATTGCGCCGGCGTCGGCCGATCTACTAGCGAAAGCGGCCCACGGCCTTGCGGACGACCTCTTGAGCACGCTGCTATTGTCATTCAGCGGGCCGATTTTGTACGCGCCGGCAATGAACAGCGCGATGTGGGAGAAGCCAGCCGTCCGGCGGAATGTGGCCACGCTGCGGGCCGACGGCTTTCATTTTGTCGATCCGCAAGAGGGCTGGCAAAGCTGCCGCCGAGTGGGCATCGGTCGGATGGCGGAGCCGGCGGAGATCCAAGCCGCGGTTGAGCGGCTGCTTGGGTAAGCGGAGTAGAGGAGGAGTGGAGGAGTGTAGTAGAGTAGAGTAGAAATTGCTGGTCCGCAACTTCACTACTTCACTGCCTTGTGCCGAATCCTCATCACTTCCGGTCCCACACGGCAGTACCTCGACCCGGTGCGCTATCTTACGAACGCTTCCAGCGGGCGGATGGGCCGGGCTCTCTCAGAAGCCGCCCTTGCGCTAGGGCATGAAGTCGTCGTCGTGTCCGGGCCGGTGGAAGTGATGTACCCGCCTGCGGCAAGCGTCGTCCACGTGACGACGACCGACGAAATGCTCGCCGCAGCCAGTGAACAGTTTGACCATTGCGACGGGCTGATCGGCGCGGCCGCACCGTGCGATTACCGGCCGGTGAGGGTCGAATCGCACAAAATCGCGAAGACGGGCCAGCCGATTGATTTACGCCTGGTGGAAACCGACGACATCGTGGCCACGCTGGGCGGCCGCAAAGGGGACCGTTGGGTCGTCGGCTTTGCGCTCGAGACCGACGATCATCGCCTGCGAGCGCTGGTGAAGTTGGAACGCAAATACTGCGACCTGATGATTTCCAACGGACCCGAGGCCATCAGCGCCGCCAACAATGAAGTGGAATTGCTGACGCCGACGGGAGACGTCGTGGCCACTTTTTTGGGCACAAAGGAACTAGTCGCGGCTGGCATCCTCAAGATCGTTCACCAGCGACTCATTCTTGCGGAGCGTTAGCGAGTTGCTATTTATCGTATGTCAGACCGCGGTCAGTCCTTCTTCCGCCAGCAGATCGAATGCGCAGTCATGCGATTCGCCCCTGCTGTTGTCGCCGGAGGCGTTTGTCCAATATCGACGGCTGTTGTCGGAGTCCGCGGCATCGCTAAAGGCGCGTGAACGCGAATCCCCCCAGGCATTCCAGGCCATAAGCAGCGCTTGCCCGTCGGCGTTTGGCGCGAGTGATTCCGACCTTCGATCGGGCCGCAGGCGATCACGCTGATGCGCTCCCAATCGAGGGGCATTCGCCCGGGCCGGCACGACTGCTGCCGCCGACACTTGCGTTACGGCAGATGAGCTAATGGACGACGTCAGTGCCCCGTCACTGATCGCAATTGGGCCCTCAGCCGTTTCTTCGTTCAAATAGTGGGATGTCAGCGGTCGAGCCATGACGCCTGCGACAAACGCCAACGGTTCCTCATCTTCTGGTACGAGGCCCGTTCCGTTCAGACCGCCAGATTCGCTGCCCGATCCGACGGCGGTGTGGCCGAAATTCGACTTCCAAATGAGGTAATCGTTTCGCGTGATTCGCCCATCGCCGTCACCGTCCGCGCCATCGTAAGGCAACGCCATGTCTTGGCCCAGACAATTTCGCCAAACGATGTAGTCGGCGCTGTTGACGATTCCGTCCCGATTGAAATCGCCGAGTAATGCGGGCGGGACAACGGTGGTGTGGTTGCCGAGATCGACGCCGTCGTGTTCCTGACCGGCCGCAACGGACACGGCAATTGGTCCAGCTATGAGATTCGTTAAAAACTCGTTGGCAATAGTGGTAATTGAGTTGTTGTCGATATACAACCCGCCATCACCGGCCACCAGCAGGTAATAAATCTGCTTTACGGACGACACTCCCATAATGGTGTGCAGATCGTTGTTGGTATCACTCACGGTTGTCTGCCGGACGCCAATCCCGGTTCCCGGCACGATGACAATGTGGTTTACCGATGGATCGCCCGCATTAAACACTCGCTTCGCGAAAATCGTATAGGGATTCCCGTTAACCGTGGTGTGCAGCGTTGCCCCGTCAACGCTTCCGCCGCCGTCGGCGCCAAGATCGCCTGTGATTTGAAAGGTGCTAATCGAAATATTGGTAGCGGCCATGACAAATAGGCCCTGGTACTTCGCGGTAAAGTATTTGCTGCCGGGACCAAACGAGTCCGACGCTACGATCGCGCCGTTGGTGTAGGGAATGTTACCCGCCAGGTCGGTATTGAGGAAGTTGCCGTAGTCGTACATGTCATTGCCGCCGTCGTAGATGTAGTAGCCAGATTCACCCTCGAAAAAGTCGTAGCGATTTGGGACGAGAGCGGAGATTGATGCGCTTTCAACGGCGAGTTGATCGCGAAGCGATTCGATCGTTGCGGGCGCCGTCTGGACCCAACCTGGCCGCGGAACTTCTGTTACTGTGTATGTTCCCGGCTCGAGGCCGCCGAATTCGTAGTTGCCGTCAGCGTCGGTCATCCGCCACGGCTCGTTCGTGCCGACGACGAGGTTGTCGAGCCCCACTTCATCGCCTGCGGCCCCGCGGGCGATGACATAAGCGACGTCGGCCGAATCGCGGGGATCGACATCGTATTGACTTGGCCTGTCGTCAGGGGCAGCGTCGTGTAGGTCGCAAGCAGCGCTCCTTGCGAGTCGTATGCCGAGAGGGTTCCGTGATCAGCGCTGCCCGTTCCAACCGCGTCGATGCTGACAAAATCCGTCGGCGCACTGAAATCAACCCGCAAACTGTGCCCTTCGTACCACTTCGCCGAGACATCGCTGCCAAATGCCAGGCTCCCCGTTGATGAGAGCCCCAGCATGTCCGTGGCCTCAACTTCCGCTTGAGAAGACTCTAAGACGGACAGCGTCACGCCGGGGAGCGGATTGCTGAGCGAGGCACCTGCTGCGAAGTCATCAGGCTCAACCTGAACCTGGTTCAGATCCAGTTGGCCGTTGTGGTTGATGTCGAGGTAAATCGTCCAGCCGGGGAGCCCGGATTCGCCCGCGTCGTGGACGCCGTCATTGTCGAGGTCGTTCCATTTTTGGCCGCGAAGCACGGCCGGATCGGGGTGGTTACCAAAGTCAATTCCAGACGCAATTTCTCCGGCTGACAATTGTACGGAATAAACGCCGGTCGAAGGAGCAGTCTGCGTCCAGTTCTGCTGCGGAATCTCACCCACTCCGTAGGCGCCCGCCGGCAGATCCACAAAGGCATAATTGCCGGCGGCGTCGGTCGTGGTCGTCGGCTCCTGGGTTGTAAAGATTAATGACCAGTTATTGATCACCATGCTAAGCAAGCCGTCGTTGTTATAAAACTGCAGCTGCCAATCGCCGTTCGGATCTGTGCCGTCGAAGTTGGATAGGGGATACAGCGGCTGGAAGCTTCCGGTGAACGGTGCGCTGCCGCTGCCAATCGGCAAAGTCGCCTCGTCATCGAAGATCGTATTCGTAAAGTTGCTGCCCACGACGCCGGCGTTATACACCAACGGAATGGAGTACCCCAATGGGCTGATGAGATAAAGATTGTAAAGATTGCTGACGACCGGCGCGGATATGTTTACTTTGACATTGACGTCTGCGACCGGCGTCAAACCGCTGACATGGATCGTAGAAGTTCCGTATTGGAATGGCGGCACGATGACGGGAACAAATGTCGGGGAAAACGTTAGCATATCAACGTCGAATTGGCCGTTGTTGTTCTCGTCGAGAAAGATGGTCCAGCCGGCGAGGCCCTGTTCCCCGGGATCTTTGACCCCGTTGCTGTTGCGGTCGTTCCAACTCTGGCCGTGGATTTCCGCAGGCTGCAGTTCGTAAGCGCCGATATCGATCACTGCCCCGTTCTTGCCGTCGCCGTTGCGGATGCGGGTAAACGGTTCGCCGCGCTGGTCGTAGGCAGGCGAGTAGTAGTAAGCATTCGGGTCGCCGGCATCGATCGCCGGGCTGCCCGGCAATAATGCATGGGTCTGCGTCGGGCCGCCATTATCAGCCAGCACGTCCAGCAGAGGGTCGATCGGCTGTTGCGCGGTGCCGATGAGGTTGCCGAAGTTCCCCGCCAACAACAGGCCCGTATCGACGCCGATTAGCGAATATTGCGCGTAGACGCGGCCCCAAATATCGTTATTGCCAGCTCCGCTGCGCTCGTTCTTGGCCACCAGCGTGTGCCGCAAACTGATCGTCCCGGGGCCACTTGTGATGATGCCTCCGCCCGTACCGGCGCCGTAGTAATTCGACTGTGCGCGGTTGAAAGCGATTGTGCTGTTAGATATCAGGACGTACTGGTTTAGATTCGCGTGAATCGAAAGACCGCCGCCGTCGATCGACGAATAGTTCCCGCTGATTGTGCTAGAACGAATCGTCAGTTGTGCGATTTCACTATGCAATGCCCCGCCACTGGCATAGGCGCCGTTATTGGAAAACGTTGATTCCGTGACGTTCAGCGAGCCACCGCGCACCGAGACCCCGCCGCCGACGCTGCCACGGTTGTTAGTTAGCGTTGTCCGTTCAATCGTGGTGGTAGTGCCGTCGGTGAAGATTCCGCCGCCGCCGTCGCCGCCGTAACTGCGGTTGTAATTCAAGTGACTGTCGGCAATGGAGAGGTTTCCGGACGTGCTGGAAATCCCGCCTCCGCGGTTCGACGAATAGTTGCCTTCTACAGTTAACCGGGCGAGGTTTGTCGTGCCGTTGGCACTGAAAATCCCTCCGCCTTCTGAAGAGCCGTAATTGTTGCTAAACGTGCTGTCGACGGCGGTGAGGTTGTTCGCTGTACTAGAAATGCCACCCCCGTATTCGAGCGCTATTACCAGTAATTGTAGTGCCAATAATGTGAGATATGCCGTTGGCCACCAGAATTCCGCCGCCCGAATCATAAGCGGAGTTGTTCATCACCTCGCTGTCGGCGATCGTCAAGTAGTTTGCTTGGGCGTAGCAGCCAAACCGCCGCCAGAAGTGGCCGCGTTGTATTTCACCGCGCTAGACTGAAGTGTAAGGTATTGGCCTGTGCCGATAATGCCGCCGCCAGTGCGCGCAGCACGATTTCCAGTGATCGCGCTGTTGACGAGCGTCAGGCTGCCGCTGCTGAAGATGCCGCCGCCGTCGCGCTGGGAGGCGTTGCTATCGACATGGACGTCGACGAGTGTCACGTTTTCAAAACTGCGAATGCCGCCGCCGTCGAGCAACACGTCGCCGCCGGTGAGATTCAGTCCGCTGATTCGCACGTCGATGTTGGTAAAGCTGCTGCCGTCGTTGATGTTGAAGACGCGGCTGCCGTCGCCAACGTCGTTTTGTGGGTTCAGGTCGTTGCCGCTGGCGTCGATCGTCAGCAGGTCGGCGCCCGGGCCATCAATGATTACGCTTTTGGTGATCCGCAGCTCACCTAGCTTCAGCTTCGTCGTCGCCGGTCCACCAGCAGTGAGCGCCGGTGCAAAATTGATTGTTTCGAAAGGCGTCGCCGCCAGCAGCGCGTCGCGCAGCGAGACGTCGCCGTCGACAATGCTGCCGTCCAATTCGTCCACCAAGGTGTTGACAGTGATCGATAGCAGCCGCCGGTCTTCGAGCGGCTCGACACGCAATGACCGGCGGTAGGATGCGCCGGTTGATTTCCGCTTCTTAGGGAATCTCGCACGTAGGATCGAATTGTTTCTACCCGGAAACCTACCAAAGCGGTTAAGATGTGACATTTATGTTGCCCCCAGATGGATTGGTCGAATGTCGACGGCAAGTAGTCTATCGCCGGGGAAATTGAAAAGATATCCGCCGTCGTAGTATTTCAAGGCGTGATACAAGTCTTGAGCATAATAAGTCGTCTGATAACGACAAACCGCCGCGCAGTTGGCACGCCCTAACGGTGCGCATCGCCATGATCGGTAAGCGGTTATGTTTGCGTTTCGTGGTGCTGTCAGTTTGCTGTCCCGGCAGCAAGGCGGACTGCGCGACAAAACGAACCTTCCCACACGAGCAATGCGCCAATTAAACGCTCGGAGTATCACAAAATCGGTCAAATCTAAGCGAATTTCGGGCGAGTCTGGACGCGGTTAGCGTCTAGCAAGCTCCTTTCCGCTTGGGGTATGCTCAAAGAAAGGGATCCGTGCGGCCCGCTGCATCCGAGCCGCTCCACGTTCCCCGCCCCTGCTGTCCAAAACCAATGCCTAACTTTGCCGTCATTTTGCCCGCCGCCGGCCAGGGCCGTCGCTTTCACGATAAGGCTTATAAGAAGCCGTTTGCCCCGCTAGCGGGCCGGGCCGTCTGGCTCCATTCGGCCGAGCGGTTCATGAACCGGCCCGACGTCAAGCAATTGATCGTGGTCGTCTCCGCGGAAGACCGGGACCTGTTCGATCTGAAATTTGGCGCTAATACTGCAATCCTCGGGCTGACGGTGGTTGAGGGGGGCCGGGATCGCGCTGATTCGGTCGAGCGCGGGCTCGAAAAGCTCAAGGATGGCATCGACTACGTAGCCATTCACGATGCGGCTCGCCCCTGCCTGTCCGGTGTCTGGATCGACGACGTGTTTGCGGCGGCCCAGCGCGATGGTGCGGCGATATTGGCAGCGCCCGTCGCGGCGACTTTGAAACGCGTTGCAGCCGTTTCCCCCTCAGGAAACTCTCCCAGGGGAAAGGGTAGCCGCCACATCATCGAGACGGTCGACCGCCGCGATTTGTGGGAGGCACAAACGCCACAGGTGTTTTGCCGCGATTTGCTCCTCCAGGCATACGCCCAGCGCGGCCCAGGGCCGGTGACGGACGATGCGCAACTGGTCGAGCGACTCGGCCAGTCGGTCACGATTGTGCCTTGCTCGTCGTTGAACTTGAAGATCACGACGCGCGACGATCTGAAGCTGGCCGAACAAGTATTGAAGGTGCTGCCGAAACCGAAACTGGAAGGTTTTCAGGATCCGTTTGCGGGAGACGATCTGTGGCGTTGAAAACCCGGCCGAAACGGCCGGCCTATATATGTGCCAAGGCCGATTTCGGATTGCGGAATTCAGAATGCGGATTGTAAATTGCATCGTTCTTCGGTCCCCAACCCCCACTCGGCAATCGGTAATCCGCCATGCTTCTCGACGATCTTCGTTGGCGCAGGATTGGTCTATCAAACGACGGCTGACGACGGGCTTGCGCGGTGGTTGAATGAAAAATCACGCACCGTGTACTGCGGCTTCGACCCGACCGCCGACAGTCTGCACGTGGGCAGTCTATTGCCGTTGACGCTTTTGCGGCGGTTTCAAATTGCCGGGCATCGGCCGATTGCCGTGGTCGGCGGCGCGACCGGCATGATCGGCGACCCCAGCGGCAAGAGCCAGGAGCGGAATTTGCTCAGCCGCGACGAGCTCGATCGCAACGTGGCCGGCCTCCGCGAGCAAATGCAGCGGCTGCTCGATTTCGGCAGCGGCGCGACTGCCGCGCTGTTGATCAACAATCTCGACTGGATGGGCCGCTTCAGTTACCTCGAGTTCCTTCGCGATGTGGGCAAGAATTTTCCCGTGAACGTGATGCTCGCCAAGGAGTCGGTGAAGAACCGGTTGGCCCGCGACGATGGCGGGCTGAGCTACACCGAGTTCAGCTATATGCTGCTGCAGGCATACGACTTTGTGTACCTGTACGACACGCACGGCTGCGAGCTGCAAATCGGCGGCAGCGACCAGTGGGGCAACATCACGGCGGGTACCGATCTGGGGCGGCGCATGTGCGGCGTGCAGCTTTACGGCCTCACTTGTCCGCTGCTCACAAAATCCGACGGCGCTAAAATGGGAAAGACCGAGCAAGGAACGGTCTGGCTCTCGGCGCTGCGGACGAGTCCCTATCAATTCTATCAATACTGGTTCAACGTGGAGGATGCCGACGTCGGCAATTGCTTGCGAATGCTAACGACGCTCTCGCGGACCGAAATCGAGGCGCTCGACTCCGCGCGCGCGGCCGATGCGTCCCGCCGCGACAGCCAGCGCCGCCTCGCCGAGGATCTGACGCGGCTTGTGCACGGCGCCGATGGATTGGCCACGGCCCAACGGGCGACAAATATCTTTTTTGGCGCCGAGATATCGGAATGGAGCGACGCAGAGCTGGCGGAAATTTTCGCCGACGTGTCAAGTCAACGCCTGCCGCATAGAAAACTTTCCGACGAGGGTGGGTTGCCAATCATCGACGGCCTGGTTGCTGCCGGCCTGGCGAAAACCAAGAGCGATGCCCGCCGGACGGTCGAGCAGGGGGGCGCCTACGTGAACAACCGCAGGATTGAAGGCATCAACACGCGGCTTACAGCAATGGACCTCGCCAGCGAATCGATCATGGTCCTCCGCAGCGGCAAAAAGAACTACGCCCTGTTACGATTTGGTGAAGGTTAGGGCCGGGAATCGCACAATCCTCCCGTCGTCGGGCCGTGGTCGCAACTTGTCAGCCCGTTCTGGGCTACTTATATTAAACTTATCGGCGGTTTGTGTAGGCCCGAGCTTCTTTACGGGCGCCGATCTATGCCCAAGGACGATTGTCGTTCCGACTTTACCGCTGCACGCGAGAACCGGCGGCCGCGGTTCTCCGTATCGGAGTAACAGGGCTTCCGCGCACGGCGGGCAGAAGAGGTTAGTGAATGGCGGGTGAAACAGTCATCGAGACGCGGGCCTTATCCAAGGTCTACCGCGATTTTTGGGGCCGGCCCAAGGTCCGCGCCTTGAAAGCCCTGGATTTGGAGATCAAACAGGGCGAGATTTTCGGCCTCTTGGGCCCGAACGGCTCGGGGAAGACGACGACCATTAAGCTGATTCTAGGTCTGCTGTTCCCCAGCGACGGCAAGGCCCTGGTGTTCGACAAGGATGCCACTGATGTCTCGAAGAATCAGCGGATCGGCTACTTGCCGGAAGAATCATATTTGTACCGCTTCCTGAACGCGGAAGAAACGCTTCAGTTTTATGGCAGGCTATTTGGCATTCCGCACGAACTGCTCCGCAAGCGTGTCGACGAGCTGATCAAGCTGGTACATCTGGAGCCGGCCCGCAAGCGGCAGTTGAAAGAGTACTCCAAAGGCATGACGCGGCGGATCGGCCTGGCCCAGGCGCTGATCAATGAGCCGGAGTTGATCTTGCTCGACGAGCCGACGAGCGGCCTGGACCCGATCGGCACCCGCGAAATGAAGGATATGATTTTGCAACTGCGGGATCAGGGCAAAACCGTGGTGATGTGCAGCCATTTGTTGGCGGACGTGCAAGATGTATGCGACCGAATCGCCATCTTGCACCAGGGCGAGCTCAAGGAGCTAGGCCGGGTCGACAGCCTGCTGACGATGGCCGACGTGACGCAAATTCGGGCCCGGCGGCTGAGCCCCGAATGTATAACTGAAATCAAGGACGTAGTCCGGCGTCACAATGGAGAAGTGGAAAGCGTGGATCATCCGACCACGACGCTCGAGGAGCTGTTCTTGTCGATCGTCCAAGACAGCGAAGCGCGGCCGGGTCGGCGTGTCGTTCGTCGGGAAAACGGCAAGCCGGACGGATCAAGCGGCTGACCTGGCGGTTGGCGCACCGCGAGTGACGGCATCGCCGCCGTTGAACAAGCTCCATCCTACGACTGAATCCGCTACTCGTTCTCCTTTCATTCCTCGCACGTCATGGTTGTTGAACAGGAATTGCTGCCTTATTGGACCTGGCTGCTGGGCGACTGGTGGCAGGGCGGCTCCCAAATGGGCGCGGCGCTCGAGTTTCTCATCACCGCCGCGGCATTGACGGTCGTGGCGCTGTTGGTTGGGTTTTTACTCGCCCTGGTACGCAACGGCCCGTTGAAGGCAGGTGATTTGACGTACCGGGTTGTCACCAACGGGATCGGTGAATTGGCGCGCACCAGCCCCCGGCGGGTCTGGGCGTTGGCGCGGCAAGCGTTTAAAGAGTCCATACGCCGACGCGTGTGGGTGGCCTATGTCGTGTTCGTGGTCGTGCTGCTCTTCGCCGGCTGGTTTTTGCAAGCCGGTTATCGCGAGCCGGGCAAGTTGTTTTTCAGTTTTGCGCTGACGATGACCACCTACATCGTCTTGCTCATTGGTCTATTGATCAGTGCTTTCAGCTTGCCGCAGGAATTTAAGTCGAAGACGATTTTTTCGCTGGTCACCAAACCAGTCCGCGCCGGCGACATCGTCCTCGGGCGCATCCTAGGCTTCTGCATGGTCGGCACGCTTTTGCTCGCGGGGATGACCGTCGCCAATGCCGTCTTTGTGTGGGGAATGCTCAATCACACGCACGACGTCGACACGTCGACATTCGAGGACATCGTCGACGTCGACAACAACGTCGTCGGACACAAGGGGCTGACGACCGCCAGACAATCGCACCGTCACGAGGTGGAGTTGGACCTGAACGGCAACGGCCGCGCGTTGTACGCGAACGGGCACGAGCATACCGTTACGGCCAAGCGTGACGGCGATAAAATCATCTATCACGTCAGCGGTCCGGAAGGAGTATTGCGAGCGCGGATACCCGAATACGGAACGCTGCAATTCTTGGATCGCAATGGCGTCCCCGTGGCGCATGGCGTCAACGTGGGCAATGAGTGGGCGTATCGCAGCTTCGTCGAGGGCGGCACCACCTCGGCCGCCGTGTGGACCTTCCATAGCGTCGACGCGTCGAAGTTACAGCCGACAGCCGACGGCAGCCATGTGCTCCCGCTGGAGCTATCAGTCCGCGTCTTTCGGACCTACAAGGGCACGATTGGCAAGGGAATTCAAGGCAGCATCCAACTGCGCAATCCCGATACCGGCAAGCAGAGCAGCTTATGGACCTTTACGGCCCGGGACGCGGGGGGAGGCACCGCAAGCGAAGACTCTGCCAAGTCCAATGGCGAACTGCCCTCGATCAACTACTTCACTTGGCCGCGCAATCTCGTCGACAAGGACCGCAACGAGATCGACCTGCTCGACGATTTGGTGGCTAAAGACGGCCGCTTGGAAGTCGTCGTCCAATGCCTCGATCCGGAACAGTACTTCGGATTTGCCCAGCCCGATTGCTACATTCGCCTCCCGGACGGCTCCCCACTCTGGAATTTCGTCAAGACCCAGTTCAGCATCTGGCTGCAGATGATGCTGGTGATTGCCATTGCCGTCGCGGTCAGCACGCTGGTCAACGGACCGGTGGCAATGCTCTTTACCGTCAGCTTTATCGTCCTAGGGTTCTTTCGCGAGTTTTTCGTCAGTGTGGCCAACGGCAGCCAATCGGGCGGCGGCCCCGTGGAATCGCTCGTCCGACTGATCACTCAGCAGAACATGGTTACGCCGTTCAAGGACAGCTTTGGCGTCGATTTAATGAAAGGCGTCGACGCCGTTCTGCAACAGATCATGCTCAGCGTCGCCTATTTGCTGCCCGATTTCGGCAAATATGGCACGGTCGACTACGTCGCGTACGGCTTTGACATTCCGATGAACAAAATCTTCCAAGACTTGACTGTGGGCCTGGCCTACCTGGCCGGCGTCTTTGTCTTCGGTTACTTCTTTCTGCGGACACGCGAGGTGGCCAAATGACGTCGCGTACCAGCTTTTATCGCAAGATCGCCTACATGGCGGGCCTCGTCGTTCTTGCTTATCCCATCTTTTCGCTGAGCGAACCACAAACTCCCAAGTCCAAGGGAGGCCAGCTTGCTCAGTTGCGCGAAGAAAATCGTCTTGGACAGGCCAACTTGGGCGAAGTCGACCCGGCCAGCGAAACGATGCGATTTCTGACGCTCGGGCTCCGCGGCGTGGCAGTCACGCTGCTGTGGGACAAGGCCAATTATTACAAAAAGGTGGAAGACTGGACGAATCTCACGGCCACGCTCGAGCAACTTGCTAAGTTGCAGCCGAATTTCCTGATCTTTTGGGAATACCAAGCCTGGAACTTGACGTACAACGTGTCGGTCGAGTTCGACGACTATCACGACCGCTATTACTACGTCATTCGCGGCATCAACTTTCTCAAGGAAGGCGAGCGATACAACGCGGATGAACCACGGCTCTTGTCTGACTTGGGTTGGTTCATCGGTCATAAGATCGGCCGAGCCGACGAACGCGTGTTATATCGTCGCCTATTTAAAAACGATCCGGATTTTCATCCGCCCAATTTGCCCTTGGACGAGCGCGACAATTGGCTCGTCAGCAAGAGCTGGTACCAGCGAGCGATCGAGGCCGTGGACATCAAGCACAAGCCGCTGTTGAAAAAGAATCCGCGAGAATTCTATTCGGACCCGGCGAAATCGCAGATGAGTTATGCGGAGGCCATTGAGAAGGAGGGCCAATTTGCCAAAGGTCAGCGGGCGTGGGCCCAGGGCGGCGACGAGTGGCGGCAGTTCGGGCATCGGCCGATCCCGCATTCTTTCGGGCCCCTGTTGCGGCTTGGCGAGGAGGAGCATTTGAAGCAGGAAGTAGATAAGTTGCGGACGGAACTCGAGCAAATGTCGCCAGGCCTCCGCGAAAAGTTAGTCGCCGAGAAGCGTCAAGGCCTCAGCGACGACGAGCGGGTGCTGGTCGACATGCCGCTGTCCGACGTGCCCAGCGATCGCTCGAGCGAGCGCTATTCGCTAATGTCCAAAATTGATGTTACCGACCAGGACGTTGCGGAGCGAATCGCCCGCGAACAGCCCGGCCAGGCGCAAGAAGTGCAGAAGTTGGGGCGCCGCATCGAGGAAGAGGCACGCGTCTTGCAATTGACGCAGGCCTACAAGCAAATCGTGAATTTCGATTACTGGCAAATGCGCTGCGATTTTGAGCAGACCGACAACGCCGTCGCCGCGCGCGAATTGATGTTCGAAGCGGATAAAGCAGCCAAAAGCGCGGATGAACAGCGGGCCGCGGACCTTTATCAGCAGGCTTTCGCCAAGTGGCGGCTGGTCGTCGACCAGTTTCCTGCCCTGCTCAAGGAGGAAACCGTGTTCGGCGACGAGCTGGTTACAGCGACCCGGGACTATCGCGAAGTCCTCGAGTCGATCGGCAAGTCACTCGATGAGTCGTATCCGTTGTGGGACGCACTGCAATCCTTTGACAAAGAAAAACGCTTCGATGCAGATATCGCCCGGCATCGAGAAGCGCAGGACACAACCCAGTCGGACAACAAAGACAAGTCGCCGAATCAGTAATTCGTGGCGATGGCTGCCAATTCGCATCGCGTATGCGGACAGGCGGGCGCGTGCCGAATGCTTGGCTGGCGAATGGCTTTGAGAACGGGTGCGCGATGTTGCGAGCTGCGCAACCCGGCGAGCCGACCGCCGGCTGGAAATTCAAGAATTCATAGTGGCGGCCCCCGGACGTGGGGCATCTTGCGGCGACAAAAATCGCCCAGCCGGCATTCTTTGCCAGACGGCCTCTAGCCGTCGCAAATCGTCTTCGGCGGATCGACCGCTACGGTCGATAGGATCGGATGAGCCGCACTCCGTCGGCGCCGCTAGCACACCAGGGTCCGCTCAATGAACAGATCCGTTTGCCTTTGGCTGGGAATTGCCACAATCGGCCTCTTGGCCATCAGAGATTGCTCGTCCTCCGTTGCCGCCTTGCCCATCACCATCCAGGCGAGCCGCGTGATCGAGTGCACCACGCACGCTGGCGGGCGGCCCAGTGTGGTGAGCGGCGTGGCCGTTTCGCCTGACGGACGTGCCGTCGTAGCGGCCACGGACGACCAGTCCGTTTCGCTGTGGGATGCCGGAACGGGAGAGTTCCTCCGCGGTTTCACCGGTCACGCCGACTGGGTGCGTTCGGTGGCTATATCTCCCGATGGTCGCGTGCTGGCCTCGTGCGCGAACGATCACACGGTCCGCCTGTGGGATTTAGTGCGGAACGAATCCATCGTCAGCGTGCCGGCTGGCGACGGCGCGGTGGCCTGCGTCCGCGCACATGCGAACGGGCAGCAAGTCGCCGTGGCTGGCTTCGACAATACGTTGCGGGTGGTGAATACCGCGTCGGGCCAGGTAATGCAGTCGTATCCCTGCGAGTGCGGCGACCAACGGGCCGTGGCGATTTCCCCGGACGGCACGCGGATGGCGGCCGCCGGACGCAACGGAGGGGTGCGGATTTGGAACGCGGCCAGCGGCCTCGTCGAACGCGACATTGAGAGCGGTGGCCGGCCGATTCGCGCCCTCGATTTTTCGCCCAACAGCCAAATGCTGGTCCTTGGCGGCGACAGCCCACAGGTCCAGGTGATTGAGGCGGCGACGGGGCAATTGGTACGCACGTTCAACGTGCGGCCGGCAAAGGTGTATTCCGCCTTGTTTCTCGATAGCCGTCAAGTCGCCACCGCCGGCAGCGATGATTGCATTCGCCTTTGGAGCGTCGACACGGGGGAGAACCTGGCTCAGCTCGTGGGTCACACAGGCACGGTAGCGGCGATGGCCGTCGGCTCTGGCGGCAAGTTGTTGGTCTCCGGCAGCTACGACACGACGGTCCGCGTTTGGGAAGTGGCAGGTCGGCCGGCCGGCGCCGAGGCACGAGTGCCCGGCACTGGCGTGCGATAGGGAAAGACGCACGGCGACCGGTCGGGCGCGAGATGCGCCATGGCTGAAATCCGTTTGTCCGTTTGAGTGCAGGGAGGCACCGCGTGGGAATCTACAACGCACTTCGCGAACTTTGTTTTGGCAAGAGCGCAGCCGTGACGTCGCGATCGAACGTCGTGCCGCGCAAGGCAACAATAGCGGCCCGCGGTCGCCGGCATTGCCAGGTCGAGTCGCTCGAGCCGCGCCGCTTTCTGGCCGCCAACAGCCTGGCGCCCGAAGTGTTGTTCGGTTCGATCTACTTTGAAGAAGCCACCGGCGACGACAGCCAGCCCGACGTGATTCAGGTGGCGTTCGTCGGCGGTGCGCCGGGTACCACGCTCAATCGCCTGGTAATCAATGGCGACAAGAAGGAAGACGGACTGACCGAGGGCGACATCTTCTTCGATACGGCCGCCGGCGGGCTGGGCGCATTTAAACATGACGGATTGTCAATTCAAAGTGCCAACGGCTTCACCGTGACCGGTGTCACCGTGGTCGACGGCGGCACGCAAATTGTGTTCGATTTCAGCGGCTTCGACGCCGGCGAAAAGCTCGCGTTTACCGTCGACGCTGACGAGGCCCAGTTCATCGACCCGGAAGAGCCGGGCACGATCGACGTGAATCCGCTCGTGGAAGGCGCCGAGTTCCAACGCTCGATTTTAATCGGCAACTTTTCCGCCCCCGGATTCGTGGACCTGACGCTGCGCGGCGTTCACTGGGACGACTTCGACGGCCGGTTTGCCGACGCCACGGCCGCCACCGGGCTGACGCTCAATTTGCCGGACGATGCTTACTCGACCACGCACGATTTCTCCGACCGCACGGCCGGTGCAATTGTGCATGCGCCACAGATTCCGCTGGCGACGCTGAGCGGCTGGGTCTACCACGACCGCAGCGACGACGGTGTGTTCAATCAAGGGGCAGAGCAGGGTATCGGCGCCGTCACGCTGGAGTTGCTCGACGCAAGCGGCAACCCGACCGGCGTCACGACGACCACCTCAACAAACCCGGCGACGCTCGGCTTCTACGAATTCCGTGATTTGTTTCCTGGCTCGTACGGCGTCCGCGAAGTACAGCCCAACGGCTACCTGGACGGCAAAGACACGGCCGGCGACCACGGCGGCACGGCGACGAATGACCGCATCGTCGGCGCCGTGCTCGATTTCGGCGACCACGCGCGCTGAATTACAATTTTGGCGAGCTGCTGCCCGGCTCGATTCGCGGCACGGTGCACGCCGACACGGGGCCGGATTGCGACTTCGACAATCCGGAGATTCGCCTGGAAGGCGTGATTGTCGATTTGCTCGACGGCGGCGGCAATTTTCTTCGCTCGACGCAAACTGACGTCCACGGCGACTACGAGTTCGCGGGCCTGGTGCCAGGCAGCTATCGCGTCCGAGAGCATCAGCCGACGACCTACTACGATGGGGGTGAGCGCGTTGGCACGGCAGGCGGCGTGGCCAGCGACGTGCCCGGCGTCTATAGCATCATCGCCGACATCAACATCACTTCCGACTTGCATGCCATCCAGTACGACTTCTGCGAAAAAGTTGGCGTAATGCTCGCGGGTTACGTCTACCACGACCGCTCGAACGACGGCAGCTTCGACCGCGGCGGCGGGAACCCGGAAACGGGCATCTCGGGCGTCGTCGTCAAGCTCCTTAACGGCGCCGGCCAGGACACCGGCCGGCGGGCGACAACCGATTCGAGCGGCTTCTACAAGTTCACGAACTTGGCCGCCGGGACGTACGCCGTGATGGAATTGCAACCAGCCGGTTGGCTCGACGGCCCCGATACGCCGGGCAATTTGGGCGGCACGGCCGACGCCTCGCCGCCGGGCGACATGATTCGCCAGATCGTGATGAATTGGGGCCAAAACGGCGTGGAGTACAACTTTGGCGAATTGTTGCCGGCGTCGATCCACGGCACTGTGCACGCCGACGACGGACCCGACTGCGACTTCGATCATCCGGACATTTTGCTGTCGGGTGTGCCGATCGACTTACTCGACGCCAACGGCGCCGTGCTGGCGACGACAACGACCGACGCCCAGGGCAATTACGCGTTCACCGGTCTGCGGCCCGGCTCGTACACCGTGCGCGAGCATCAACCGGCCGGATATTACGACGGCGGCGAACGCGTCGGCTCGGCCGGCGGCGTCGCGAGCGACATCGGCGAGACGTACAGCATCATCGCCGGCATCGCACTCGGCTCGGGCGTAAGCGGCGTGCAGTACGACTTCTGCGAGAAGCTGCCCAGCTCGATCAGTGGCCGCGTGCACGCCGACACGGGCCCCGACTGCGACTTTGACAATCCCGATATCCTGCTCTCGGGCGTGACGATCGAACTGCTCGATGCGACAGGACACGTTGTCGCGACGACGACGACCAATACAAGCGGTGAGTACCACTTCACCGGCCTGAAATTCGACGAGTATCAAGTTCACGAAATTCAACCGGCGGGTTATTACGACGGTGGCGAACGCGTTGGCTCGGCCGGCGGCCTCTTGGACGGCATCGACACGATCTATCACATTCAACTGCCGGCCGGAACCGATGCGGTGCAGTACGACTTCTGCGAAAAAGTGGGCGTGGTCATTTCGGGTTACGTCTACCACGACCGCTCGAACGACGGCATCTTCGACCGCGATGTGCCGGAGGCCGAGTCGCCGATCGGCGGCATCACGCTGAAGCTGCTCGACGCCGCCGGCCAGGACACGGGCTTGCTGGCCACGACCGACGCGAACGGCTATTACCAATTCACGAACCTGGCGGCCGGCACGTACGCCGTAATGGAAGCGCAGCCAACCGGCTGGCTCGATGGTCTCGATACGCCGGGCAACTTGGGCGGCTCGGCCGATCCGTCGCCGCCCGGCGACATGATACGCAACATCGCGATCGGCTGGGGCCAGGCCGGCGTCGAATACAACTTTGGCGAGCTGTTGCCGGGCAGCATTCGCGGGCAGGTCGTGGTCTCGACCGATCCCAATTGCGACCCCGACGACGGCGAGCCGCCCATCGCCGGTGTCACGATCGACTTGCTGAATGCCGATGGCATCGTCATCGCTACGACCAAAACCGACGCCAACGGTGAGTACTCGTTCACCGGCTTGCGGCCGGGCGTGTACAGCGTTCGCGAGCATCAGCCGAGCGAATACTTCGACTTGGAGGCGCATGTCGGCAGCCACGGCGGCGTCCGCGTGTCGTCGAATGAGCTGGGTAGCATTCCGATTGGCTCGGATCAAGACCTCACCGACTACGATTTCTGCGAAGAACCGCCGGCTCAGCTTTCCGGGTACGTGTATGTCGATGGCGCGCCGATCCCATTCGAGGACCCGCTCACGCCGGAGCACGTCGCCGAGATCCGCAGCGGCTTGCGAACGCCCGACGATCGCCCGCTGGCCGGCGTCACATTAATGCTGTACGACGTCGCGACGGGCGAACCGGTGATGCCGAGCACGCTCTTCCGGGCGCTTACCCGGCGGGGTCGATTGTCACAATCACCGACGCTAACGGTTTCTATCAATTTACAAACCTGCGGGCCGGGTTGTACGCCGTTGTGGAAGTTCAGCCAGCGGATGTACTCGACGGCTTTGACCACGCCGGCACGACAGGTGGCTACGCGGTGAATGCGAATAACTTGCTCATTCCGCAGCCGATTCCCCCCGACGCCCGCGAAGCGATCGATCGCTTCCGAGCCCAATTTGGCGAAAACGCAATTGTGTTGATTCCGCTGGCCGCCAACGAAAGCTCGCACGAGAACAACTTCAGCGAGCTCGAAATTGCGCCGCCGGAAGTCCCGCCGCCGCCCCTGTTGCCGCCGGACGAGCCACCGCCACCCGAACCGAAGCGGCCAGTGCTGCTGCCACTGGTGGCGGCCCCACCCCGGCCGTTTCTGTTCCCGCTGGTGCCGGCGCAGTTCCAACGCCCCGCGTCAGTTCGGCGTCGCCGCCAGCGGCTTCACCTGGCACTTGAGCGTCATCAACGCCGGCTGGCCGCGCGAGGTGCGGACCAACGAGGCCAGCGTGCAGTACACGGCCGCCGAGATCAACGCCGGCTGGCAAAACGTGCCGCTCGACCAGGGCCATTGGCTGCTGGCGACGATCTACACCGATCACGTGCAAACGCTGCGCGAAGTGGATTTCGGCAATCCCGACGGCATCCCTGTCGTCGGCGATTTCAACGGCGACGGCACGAGTGAGCTGGCCATCTATGTGAACGGCCAGTGGTTCATCGATCTGAACGGCAACGGCCAGTGGGACGCGCATGACCTGTGGGCCAAGCTGGGCACTGAGGCCGACCGGCCGGTCACGGGCGATTGGGACGGCGACGGCAAAGACGACATCGGCATCTACGGCCCCGCCTGGCCGCGCGACCCACGGGCAATCGCCCGCGAGCCGGGCCTGCCGGACGTCCTGAACTTCCCCTCGACGCCGGCCGATCGCATGAAAAACGTGCCGCCCTCCGAAGAGGACGCCACCAGCGGCGGCCGCACGCTCAAACTGACAGCACAGGGCCGGCCGCGGTTCGACCGCATCGATCACGTCTTTCACTATGGTACGCCAGTTGATACGCCGGTCACCGGCGACTGGAACGGCGACGGCGTCCGCCAGATCGGCGTATTCCACGACGGCCAGTGGAACCTCGACACGAACGGCGACGGGCGCTTCACTGAGGTCGACGCGGCATTTACGTTTGGCCAGGCGGGCGACAAGCCGGTCGTCGGAGACTTCGACGGCGACGGCATTGACGAGATCGGCGTCTATCGCGCGGGCCGCTGGACGATCGACAGCAACCACAACCGCCGGCTCGACGCGCAAGACAAAGTGTTCGAACTAGGCGGCGCGGGCGATACGCCGGTCGTCGGCGATTGGAACGACGATGGAGTGGATGACCCAGGCGTCTACCACGGCCTCGTACAGCCGACGCCGCAAGTGGCGCGGCGGGCAGGGTGAGGCCAGCGCCAGGTCACGGCCCGAAGCGGCCCGTCGCGGCGAGCCTCGCGTATTGCCCGGCACACACGGTCGTTTCCGACCGTTTCTCCGCAGTACTAGCCCCGGCGTTCACGCCAGGGTAAACTGCCCATTACATGCGATTCACCAGGCCCGTTCACGAGCCTTCTCGCCCTTATGGCTTTAGCAGCGATCCGCGCCGGAGCCGCCCATGTTGCGCAACTACTACAGCGAACTCAATCTCCACATCGTCTGGCACACGAAAAACAGCTCGCCGCTGCTGACGCCTGAAATCGAGCCGCTCGCCCACCGGTTTATCAAAAAACGCGTGATCGAAACGCCGGACGCTTTCGTCCAGTAAATCGGCGGTACCGAAACGCACGTGCATTTGGCGGTGACTATTCATCCGACGTTGTTGATCAGCGATTTCATCGGCAAATTGAAAGGCGGTTCAGCGCACGACGTTAATCAGGCGGCGGGCCGCGGCCACAAGGTATTGGAATGGCAGGCTGGCTACGGCGTCGTCAGTTTTGGCACGCGCGATCTCGAGTGGGTCATTGAATATATCCGCAACCAGCGCGGGCACCACGCGCGGATCGGTTCACGAACGATTAGAACGAAATTACACAGGACGACGAGTGACGATATGGCTCAAGCCAAACCCGCGAGAAGGCCCGTGAACGGGCCTAAGCAATACTGGCTGTCGGTGGGCAGTGACCCCGCCGTAAAACGGCGGGGCTAATATCGCTTCGCGATGAAGGATCGTGAACGACCCTAGAGGCGGTCGCGAGTAATTGCCCTGCGAGGTCATAGTCAAGGTATCCAATAACTGCATCCTGATAAATGAGGTGGTCGCACGGTCGGCGTTGGCAGTTGCATCGGCCCCAACGGTGTTTCCAATGGCTTCAAAAGGTCAACGTAGTGCAAGAAAAATGCCCAAGTGCCAGACTCTTTGTTGACCGGTCTTTCATCGTAGGCCACCTGCCAATCTGATGGTGGCTTGCCCTCAACCCGCTGCGCAATTGACCCCACTCGATGTCTGCGTTTGGCGGGTTTAGTCGCACTTCGATTAATTCGACTGTTTGATGTGTCTTGACGTGATCTAAGTCTTTTTGTAATAGCACCTTCCGTTGGGCATGGAATGACAATGCTTTAGGGAAGGAGCGAACGCATGGATGCGAATAATTATGAGCAACGCAAGCAGCAATTGTTGGCTGAATGCACGGTCGCCCCGCAGGTCTTTGACGGCGTGATGCAGCGGCTGGAGCGATTTATGGAACCGTTCGTCGAAAACCTGGTCCGCAAAGAACAAGCCGATCATGCGCACACGATTGTGGGGGGTCTGCTCTCGGATTTGGAGAACAAGAATACCGAGTCGATCGCTTACCGCTTTGGCCAGGAGCGGATGCCTTTGCAATGGTTCGTGGGCATGTCCGATTGGGCGGACGAACCTTTGCGCGAAGAGTTGGTTCGTCAAATCGGCCAGCAACTGGGCCGCGACGACGGCGTCCTGGTCTTCGATCCGTCGGCCTTTCCCAAATCGGGCAAGGAGTCCGTCGGTGTGGCCCGTCAGTGGTGCGGTCGGCTGGGAAAGGTCGACAACTGCCAAGTCGCCGTCTACATGGGTTATGTCTCGGCGAAAGAACACGCCTTGGTCGATATGCGGCTGTTTATGCCCAAGGAGTGGACGCAGGACCGGCAGCGGCGCGAGAAGGCCGGCGTCCCCCAGGAGGTGCGCTATCGCACGCGACATCAACTGTGCTTGGAATTGCTGGACCAACACGGTGACAAGCTGCCCCACAGTTGGATCACCGGCGACGACGAATTGGGGCGTCCGTACACGTTTCGCCGCCGTTTGGACGACCGCCGTGAGCGTTATCTGTTGGCAGTTCCGTCGAACACCACGATCCGCGACTTGGAAACCGAGGAACCATCCTATCGCGGTTCTGGCCGTCCGCCGAAGCGTCCCTGGCAGCGCGTCGACCAGTGGGCCAACTCGCTGCCGAAACGCACCTGGACCAAGGTGGACGTCCGCGACGGCTCCAAGGGACCGCTGTTGATCGAGGTCGTCAAGCGGCGCGTCGTCGGACGTAATCACCGGCGTCAAGAAGGCCATCCGGAAGTGCTGGTCGTGATTCGTTATCGTGATCGCGAGAACCGCCTGGTCAAGACGGATTATTATTTGTCGAATGCCTCGGCGGACGTGGAGCTGACTGAGTTTGCCCGCGTCGCTAAGGCGGAACATCGAATCGAGGAATGCCTGCAGCGACCAAAAGCGAAGCCGGTCTGGCCGACTACGAGGTTCGCAACTGGAAAGGCTGGCAGCATCACCAAACGCTCTCTCTGATCGCCGCTTGGTTCCTGGTGGTCGAAACCCGGCGGGGGAAAAAAATGGACGCCTTCGATTACCGTCCCACAAGTCCGCGACACATCTCCGAAATCCTACGACGTATCCGCGGATGCACTACACCGTCTCGCATCCGACACGAATGCCAACAACGTCTGGTACGCAACGAACTAGCCCGCTTGTACCATTGGAAGCGGCGTAACTTGTTAGCACCACTAAACATAAACAAACGACAGATCTAAAACAGTCGAATTAAGGACCTATCCCAAAATACGTGAACGGGTGTTGTTTCCGTGCGTAGAAGGATGTGAGGAATGGCTTCTCATCGAATCGTTTCTTTGCTTGCACGGAGGTGTACATGCACTGCGATTGGCAGGGCAAGTTTGCTTGGATGCCCGAAAACCTTTGGCAGCAGCTTGAGCCCTTGCTGCCGAATATCCGCGACGCTCGAAAGTTGGGCGACCCCGCCGAAATGCCGCGCCGTCGCCAGTGGTATTCTTTATCTCTTGCGCACCGGCTGCCAGTGGAAGGCACTCCCCCCACAATTTGGCAGCCCCAGTACGGTTCATCGCTATTTCCAAGAGTGGACACGCCTGGGTATTTGGCGGCGATTCTGGAAGCGGGCACTGCGGAAGTACGATCAGAAACGCGGCATCGCTTGGCGATGGCAGTCGGTGGACGGCGCGACAACCAAGTCGCCGCTGGGCGGGGAAAAAAAGCGGGAAAAATCCCACCGATCGCGGTAAGCTGGGGGTCAAACGATCGGTATTGACTGACGCCCGCGGCGTTCCTCTGGGCGTCGCGATTGACGGTGCCAACGCTCACGACCAACGTCTGCTGCGAGACACGCTTCGATCTATCCCCGTTCGACGACCGGGCCGACGGCGCGTACGGCAGCATCTGTGTCTCGACAAAGGGTACTTTGGAAAACGCTCGACCGCGACGGCGAAACGTTTCGGATACGTTCCTCACATCCGTTGTCGTGGTGAGGAACAGCGCCGCTGCCGCGCCGGACAAAAAGCCCGACGCTGGGTTGTCGAAGCCGCGCATTCCTGGACCAACCGAGCCCGCAGGCTCTTGATACGTTGGGAAAAGAAGGCGGCCAACTATCTTGGATTCGTTCATCTACAATTTGGCCTCATCGCCCTGCGGCGATCTGGAATTTTGGGATAGGTCCTAAATATAATCCCTCGTAATGCTCGCGAACGTTTTCCCTCGCTTGATCAAGCTTTGCGCCGATTAGTCCCGTACCCCATTGGATTTCGATCGTTTCATCAAATTGTTCAATTGTGGGTTCTACCCGGTGCACGCCGCAAATCTGTAACGACTCCAAATGCTTCCCATCGGACAACCCAAATTACAACTTCAGGGATAAAGTCCAGTCCTCAGACCGCCCCCGCAACCAGCGCAATATTCTGCCCGCCGAAGCCAAAACTGTTGGTGAGAATCGTCCGCACCGGTTTTTCGCGGGCCCTGTTGGGCACGTAGTCGAGGTCGCACTGCGGGTCGGGCGTTTCGTAGTTGATCGTCGGCGGCACCACGTTGTCGCGCATCGCCATCAGGCAGATGATCAGCTCGGTCGCCCCCGCGGCCGCGATCAGGTGGCCCGTCATGCTCTTGGTGCTCGAGACGGGGATCTTGTACGCCTGCGGGCCGAACGTCTCTTTGATTGCCAGCGTTTCCACGCGGTCGTTCACCTGGGTGCTGGTGCCGTGGGCGTTGATGTAGTCGATGCCGTCGAGGTTGCGGCCTGCATCGCGGAGGGCCATCTTCATGCAGGAGATCGCGCCGCGGCCCTCGGGGTGAGTGTCGGTGATGCGGAACGCGTCGGCGGTCGTGCCGTACCCAAGAATTTCGCCGTAAATTGCCGCGCCGCGTTTCTTGGCCCGCTCAAAGTCTTCCAGCACGACCATCGCCGCCCCTTCGCCGAGGATGAAGCCGTCGCGGTGCAGATCGAACGGCCGCGACGCCTTTTGCGGCTCGTCGTTGCGCTCAGAGAGAGCCGTCAGCAGGTTGAACCCCGTCACGCCGAACGGGTGGATCATGCTGTGCGCCCCGCCGGAAAGCATCACGTCGGCCTCGCCGCGGCGGATGATCTCGGTCGCCTCGCCGATGGCCTGGCTGCTGGCCGCGCAGGCCGTCAGGCAATTGACGTTCGGCCCCTGGGCGCCGAACAGCGTGGCCACGTAGGCGGCCGGCATGTTCGGCTCTTGTTCCAGCTCCAAATGCGGGTCGAGCCGCTGCAGCCCTTCTCGAATGAACGCGCCGACGTCGAGCTCGGTGCCGTTCTGCAGCGCGGCCACCATCATGCGGCTGAAATTCGCGAAATCCTGCTGGCCCTCGCCGGCGCCCAGGTACACGCCAAAGCGGTCGGGGTCGACCTGCCCCAAAACGCCCGCATCATCGACCGCCTGTTTCGCCGCCCCAATCGGCGAACTGCGTGTGCCGGCCCCGCTGTTCCCAATCGGCCGGGTCAAGGCCCACGTCGGCCACAGACCAATTGCGGACTTCGGCCGAGATCCGGGTCGGAAAATTGCTGGCGTCAAACAGTGTCGTGGGCCCGACGCCCGAGCGGCCCTCTTTGAGATTTGCCCACAGCTCGGGCACCGTCGTGCCCAGCGGCGTGACGCAGCCCATGCCGGTTACTACGACTCGTCCGCGCATTGCGACAACCCTTCGGTAAAATTGGTGGATAGCCACCGTAGGGCCCACAGTGGCGCAGGGAATAACAGAATGCAAAATCCAAGATGTTCAATGAGAAATGAATAACGGATAGCGCCAGGCCTCGCGTTTCATTCTGCATTTTGCATTTCCCCTCCGTTTCCTCGGTGCCCTCCCGTTATGAACTCCATACATCAAAATCCATAGTCGCCCGGCCGCAGGCGAGTGCCATCCGGCCGGACGCCGATTTCAAACACACCCACGAGTCGCAGCCAGTGCAACAGGTGAGCCGGGTCGAACAAGCGCCTGCCGCCGGCCGCCGCCACCGTCGGTGAATCACCGCTTAGACACCACTTCGTCGGGTTGGCGCGTCTGCCCGCACAGCGATTCCAGGACGCCCTGCGCGGCCTTGCCCTCGTTTAGTACGGTCAGGATGACGGATACGGGCACGCTCCGGATTATACAGGCGCGGGCGCGCGGCAATGGTGATTTGTCAAAGTGTAACCGTTTCTGAATTGGGACAGGGAATCGGTCCAATTCACGCCGAAAACCAACGGGCGGGCCGGTCGGCGAGCGGTAATTCGCGGCTGACCGGCCCATTTGTTAATGAATAGAATACGACCGCTCGCACAGTGCCGACTAGAATGGTGATTGCGAAGTCCCCATACTCGTCGAACTGGGAGCGGTCACCATGCAGTTTAGCACGTCCGCCCAATCCCTTCCTATTCTCCCACGCGGCCTGGTCCTGGTTCTGCTGCTGAGTTTCGTCGGGCAGTTGGGCGGCCAGGCTGTCCCATCCGCCCAGCCGCTGCCCCCGCTCGCGGCCCCTCGCTGGGAGCAACGCCGCCGGCGGCGGCTCACCGTGCGTCGCTTTCGTCGCCGGTTCCACTCTTGGCGCTGGCTGGTTGGACAACTGCCGCGGCTGCTGGCGCGCATGAGCCTGCTGGCGGTGCTGCTGTCTACCAGCGGTTGGCCGGCGGTCACCCGGCTGAGCTGGGGGATCGTGCTGCTGCCCATCGGACCCCTGCTGCTCACGGCCGGGCTCCTGACCCAGCCAGCACGTCCCGGTCGGAGCCAGTGGGTCTGCTGGCTGGCCCGACTGCAGCGCCTCTACCAACTGACCCTGGGGCTGCTGCTGCTGAGCAGCCTGCTGCGCCTGGTGGGGCACCCGCTCAGCGCACTGGCGGGCGGGGCCTTGCCCCTGGGGGGCAGCGAGTGGGTCCCGTCGGCGGAGGCCGATACGGACATCCGCGTCACCACCCAGGGCGAGCAGCATTTCGAAGTCACTCTGCGCGGCACTTTCCAGCTGATCTGGGAACCGCGCGACGGTTTTGAGAAGTGGCTGCTGGTCCTGTTCGTGCGCCGCTGCCACCGCCTGGGCGAGGCCCAGCCCTGGCTCTCGCAGGCCCAGGTGGCCGCAGCCTTCGGCTCGTCCCAACCCTACGTCAGTCGCTGGGAACGGCTGGTGGCCGCGCACGGCTGGCCTGTGCTCTCGGATCGCTTTCGGCATGCGCTCAACAGCCAGCTGCCTGACGCGGCCCTGAGCCAGGCCATTCTCCAGGTCTGGGTGCCCGCCTTCTGGCTGAGCGCCTGGGACGTGCGGGAGCGCTTGGTCCAACTCGCGGTCCTGCCCGACCGGGCGGCGCTGACGCTGGAAGCAGTGCACGCCCTGGCCCACCATACTGGCTTTCAGCAGGTACGCGACCTCCTGTTGGAACGCTTTGACCTGCAAGCCGGCCACCTCTTTGCTCGCGAACACTGGTGGCTGGAGCAACTCCTGGCCCTCAATGCGCGTCTGCTGGCGTGTCTGGCCCGGGGCGAGCGGCTCACCCCCCAAGAACTGGTCGAGACACCTGCACCACCGTCAGGTGCGTGTCGAGCCACTGCGCCTGAAAACCCAGGAAAAAGCCGCCCAATCCGCACCGCGCCCGCTGGCCAACGCCGTGCACCAGACCCTGTTTGACCCCCCGATCGCGCCAACCCTCGCGGCCCCGGCGCCAGTCCGCTGCACGTACTGTGGAAGTGCGCACACCGCCCCCAAGAGCCAAAAGCCGCGGCTCAAAACCGTCGTGGATGCTGCCGGTGCCCAGCAGGTCGTGGAAGTCCAGCGCTATTACTGCCTCAACCCCGACTGTGCCTACCACACCTTCACCGCGCTGCCCCTCGGCTACCTGCCCCACTCGCCCTATCCGGTCCAGGTGCGGCTCCTGGCCGTCGAGGTCTACGCCGCCCTGCTCTCTACTCAGCGCCGCAGTGCCCGCATGCTCGGCGTGAGTGCGGCCACCGTCTACCACTGGGTCGCTTCGGTCAGCCCGGCGGCGCTGTGCCTGGGCGCCTACCTCGGCGCCGTGCGCACCAGCGGCGTGGTCGGCCTGGATGACAAGTGGGTGCGGGTGTGTTCCCCGGCGGCGGTCCGGCCACATGGGCAGCGGCCACGCGCGGTCTGGCGCTACGCCTATTTCGCCGTCGATGCTTACAGTTCCGACCTCCTGGCGCTCGAACTCTACCCGGAGCATAGTGACCAGGCCGTGCACCTGTTCCTGCTGGAATTGAAAGCCAAGGGGCTCAGCCCGCGGGTCGTGGTTAGCGATCTGGACCCGGCTTACGGCCGCATGCTCCCGCTGGTTTTTCCCAGGGCCGTGCATCACGAGTGCATCTTCCATGCTATCCAAAATGCTTTCCACCAGATGACCCGTGTCTACGGCCGCCACTATGGGGACACCCACCCCGAAACGGTGCCCCTGCACACCGCCCTCACGCAGTTGTTCCAGGCTCACTCGCAGAAGACCGTCCGCCAACGTTTTGCGGAATTGCAGGCGCTGCGCGCCGAGTACGTCGCGCGCACCCCGGATATCGCCTGCGTCTTCGACAGTCTGGACAGCCACTTCCCCAAACTCGTGAATGCGATTGAGAGTGCCACCATCCCCCGCACCAACAATGCCACCGAGCTGGTCATTCAGCCGGTTCGATCAACACTACCAGGGCATGTGCGGGTTCGATAGTTTCGAATCGGCCCAGGTCTACTTGCGGCTGTTTGAACTCGTCTATCGCCTCACCCCATTAATGGACGACAACCCGGGTGACAAGCGCGGCCGGTCGCCGCTGGAACTCGCCGGGTATGATCTCCAGGTCCTGCCGATCGCCGAGTTCTTCGCCCGCCTGACTGCCGGCTGTTCCGGCGTGCCGGTACTCACACTTCCCACCCCAACCGTGTCCCAATAGCGAAACGGTTACTGAAAGTCTTGACATTATAGAACATATGTACTACTATTCCATTTACCGCGCAGCACCTGGGGAAAGTCCATTTTAATGCGAGTTGGAGGTAGTGACATGTACGGTGGCGAGCTCGTTGGACCGCGTAATGACGCACCCCGTGGCACCGGTAATCGATTGTTGGAGGAATACACAATGAAACGCGGGATGGGGTTTGGCAGCATCATCGTTGCCGCTATGTTGGCCTTCGAGCTGTTTAACTATTCCACCACGGATTTTGCCCTGGCCAACTTGCTGGGTGACTTGAAGTTTATAGGATTGCGCTGGGCGATGATCCTGGCCATTGCGTTTTGCGGAATGGACTTCGCGGGAATCGCGCGTCTGTTCACCCCCGAAAAAGGACGCAGCGAGCACGTCGAAGTCTGGTATTTGCTGGCAGCCTGGTTCCTGGCCGCCACAATGAACGCCATGCTCACCTGGTGGGGCGTTTCGCTGGCCCTGCTCCAGCACAGTTCGCTCGGCAATGAGATTTTGAGTCGCGAAACGCTGCTGGCGGTTGTGCCCGTCTTCGTGGCAGTCATGGTCTGGCTCATCCGTATCTTGATGATCGGCACACTATCTATGGCGGGCGAGCGTCTGTTTAGTTTTGGCCAATTCGAGGAGCCCACGCCCATTGAAGCCGAGCCGGAGCCGCAGCCAGTCTTGACCGCGCCCGGCCTGCACCTGCCCACCGCGATATGGCGCGGCAGCGCCGGCACCGCCCGGCCCGAGCCGGCACGGGTTGAGGCAGCCCCTGTCCAGCCACACCCCGCCCCGGTTGCGCGCACCATCGGTGCCGCCAGCACCGATGCGTCCGCCGAGCAGCGGCGCGCCAGCACCGTGGCCGAGCGCCATGGGTATGGCCGCGCCCCGCAACCCAATCGGCCGGTGGTACAGCCACCCCTGCCCGGCCAACCCGTTCGGCCGGCTCCTAAGCCCACACTGCGACCGCCGGCACTGGATCGTCCGGTGCCGCCGCAGCGGCCAGTTATGGCGCAGGTCTCTGATACAAGCGGCAACGGCAATGGACACACCACAGGCAGTTTGAGCGGCAACGGTCATGGGAACAGCAATGGCAACGGCAACGGGCACAGCCCGAGCCCTAGCCGCAGCTTCGACCCCGATCTCGACGATTAGCGAGCGCGTCGCTCGGCGTCGCAGCCGGCCCTAACCGGCAGCCGAGCGCCAATCGTTCGAGCTTCTAGGTTTCGCCCTATAATCGCGGGCCGCGCAAGTCGCGGCCTTCATCAGTCATCACGACCAGACCCGGCTGCCAGCCGCCCGGCAGCCGGGTTAGGCCCCGCCGGTCGCGGCGTGGCGTCGCGCCTATTTCTTGTTGCTATGAAAGGTCGGTGACACATGTCACAGCGTCTCGTCATCCGCCTGATCCCCATTCAGATTTTTCTCGTGTGCTTGCTGGCCGGCTGGGTCGCCATCGGCACCGTCCGCGTCCTGATCAACACCAGCAATTTGCCGGCCGCCGCTCAAACCGCCGTGGCAGGCGCGGCGGGCGCCCTGCACGGCAGCGCTGCCAACACGCTCAGCGCAAGCGGCAACACCAACTTATCGCCGGTCTTCACCCCCGAAGTGCAGCATTGGGCCAACAAGATCAGCAGTTGGGCGGCTGTCTTCCAGCTCGACCCCAACCTGGTCGCCACGGTGATGCAGATCGAGTTGTGCGGCGCGCCCAGCGTGATATCCGGCTCCGGCGCGCAGGGCCTGTTCCAAGTGATGCCCTTTCACTTTGCCGCCGGCGAAGACACGCTCGACCCCGACACCAACGCCGCCCGCGGCCTGGCCTATCTGGCGCTGGGGCTGGCCCGCGCCAGCGGCAATGCCGGCCTGGCCCTGGCGGGCTACAACGGCGGGCACAGCCTCATCGGCCTCGACAGCTCACTTTGGCCGGCCCAGACCCAGCGCTATTGGTATTGGGGCACCGGCATCTATCAGGATGCGGCCGGCGGCCAGCCGCAGAGCCCACGCCTGGCGGAATGGCTCCAGTCTGGCGGCGCCAGCCTGTGCGCGCAAGCCGACGGACAATTGGGCCTGAACCAATAGACCCATTTCAGGAAACAAAAGGACCACGCCCGCGCTGTGCGAGCATGGCCCTTTTTGTTTCCGGGTATGCCGCTGGGTCTACCCGGCCTTCTTAATCACCAGCGGCGCGGTGGTCGTCTTCGGATCAGCCAGGCGCAACACCTCGCTCACGGGTTTGTCGCGCGCCAGCGGCAGCCAGATCGAGAACGTCGAGCCGTGGCCGTTCACTCCGTCCGAGGCCGCCTCGATCCGCCCGCCGTGGATGTTCGCAATGCGTTGGGCAATGGCCAGCCCCAATCCAGAGCCGCCCTGTGTGCGCGTGCGAGCTTTGTCCACGCGGTAGAAGCGTTCGAACACATGCGGCAGCTCATCCGGCGGAATGCCGATGCCGGTATCGGTGATCACCAGCCGCGCCCAATCATTGACCTTCGACAGACCCAGGCTCACTTTGCCGCCGTCTGGCGTGTATTTCACCGCGTTACTGACCAAGTTGAGCAGCAGTTGATACAAACGATCGCGATCACCCAGCACGATGGCCTGATCGATCTCGTCGATGGACATGGCCACGTTCCCGGCCAATACCTGTGCCTCGCGATAAACCTCCAACAACAGGGTGTCTAGCTCCACCGGCTGCCGCGCGGTCGGCAGGTTGCCGGCATCCGATTGGGCCAGCAGCAGCAAGTCACCGACCAGCCGGCTCATGCGCTCGGCTTCAGACTGAATGGCGTCCAGCGAAGTTTCGTCGGCCCCGCCCATGCGGCGCAGCAGATCCACATTGCCACGGATCGTCGTCAGCGGCGTGCGCAGCTCGTGCGATACGTCTGCCAAAAAGCGCCGCTGGGCGTTAAACAGCCGCTCCAGCCGTTCCAGGGTGTCGTTGAAGGCCTGCGCCAGGCGGCCCACCTCGTCGTGTGCCACGCCCGCCATCGAAATGCGGCGTGACAGGTCGTCGGTCCGTGTTATTTGCAGCGCCGTCTCAGTCATGGCGTCCAGCGGCTTCAGCGCCCGGTGCGCCGACATCCAGCCCACGATCGCGGCCAGCGCCACCGCCGCTACCCCGCCGCCCACCAGCACCAGCAACAGCACGCTGCTCTGCAGGTCCACCAGATCCAGCGGCGTCGCCGCCTGCACATAGCCCAGCAGGGTGCCGTTGCCAACAATCAGCGGCTGGGTTAGCACCCGCAGGTGGTGTCCATCCACCTGGACGTTGTTGGTCGATTTGGTTTGCAGGGTTAATCCGCGCGGATCAAACGACTGTGCATAGTTGAGGTTATAGTCAGATGCCGCCGCCAGCGTGCCATCCGTTTGCCAGACCTGGACGTAGATGAGCGACGAGCCAAAGCGGGCCAAAGGTGGGATCTGCAAAACCTGTACATCGCTGAGGCTTTGCACCCGGCTGGCCCGCATGATAGAGCTGATGGTGCTGCCCAGCGTGGTGTCGATTTGGTGCGTCAGAGTCCAAATCGTAAAGCCGTAGACCACCGTCCCGAACAAGGCGATGATGACTGCCAGCACCGCCGAATACCAAAAGGTCAGACGCAGACGGAGGGTCACGGGAGAGACATGTCTCCGATGGAGGTCAACTTCAATCCGGGGCGGCAACAGCTCGTGCTTGGCGGGGTGCAAATCTGGCATGTGGCCAGTTTGAGCCCTTTAATTGAGCCCAATGTGATACTGGCCTGAGCGGCGGATGAGAGTCTTATTCTTCGCGCAGAACGTAGCCGACCCCTCGGACCGTGTGCACCAACCGGCTTTCGCCGCCCGCCTCGGTCTTTTGCCGCAGATAGCGCACGTAAACCTCGATGATGTTGCTCTCGCCGCCGAAGTCGTAGCCCCACACCCGGTCGAAAATCACCTCGCGCGTGAGCACTTGGCGCGGGTGGCGCATAAACAGCTCCAGCAGTTCATATTCTTTTGCGGTCAGATCAATGGCCCGGTCGCCGCGGAAAGCCTGCCGCGTGCCGGTGTCGAGGTTCAAATCGGCGAAATGCAGCACTTCGGGCTGGGTCGGCGCCGCGCGGCGCAGCAGGGCGCGGATGCGCGCCAGCAACTCGTCGAACGCAAACGGCTTAACCAGATAGTCGTCGGCGCCCGCGTCCAACCCAATCACCCGGTCGCCCACGGTGTCTTTGGCCGTGAGCATCAAGATCGGCACCGGCCCGGCGGCGCGCAGCCGACGGCAAACTTCCAGGCCGTCCATGCCCGGCAGCATCCAATCCAGGATGACCACATCCGGCGGGTTCTCGCGCGCCAGCGCCAATCCGGTTGGGCCGTCGCCGGCCACGTCCACCCGGTAATTCTCGTAAGTCAGGCCGCGCTGCAAAAACTGGCGGATGCGGTCCTCATCTTCAATGACCAATATCCGGTTTGTCATAACTTGAAATCATACACTATTCTAGGCGCGCCGTCATCGCACACCAGAAACAGCCTGAGCCCACCCCCCGCGCAGTCGGCGCGCGAGGGGCGGGCTCAGGTGATTGAGCCGACAAACAAACTTAGCTCAGCTCGATCGTGGCGCCGGCCTCGGTCAGCTTCTTTTTCGCGTCTTCCGCGGCATCCTTGCCCACCGCCTCCAACACCTTAGCGTTGGGGGTCTCAGCCAGGTCCTTGGCCTCTTTCAGGCCCAGGTTGGTCAGCTGGCGGATGACCTTGATCACTTCGATCTTCTTCGGCCCCAGGTCCTTCAGGTTC
This sequence comes from uncultured Planctomycetota bacterium, assembly GCA_963738665.1. Taxonomy (GTDB): domain Bacteria; phylum Planctomycetota; class Planctomycetia; order Pirellulales; family Lacipirellulaceae; genus JABDGM01. The sequence goes on along the minus strand of CAVTXL010000017.1, from coordinate 70,149 downwards.
ACGGTGAACTCGGTCTTCTCTTCCACGGGGGCAGCCGCGGCCGCGCCGGCCCCAGCCGCGGGGGCGGCCATCATCGCCACCGGCGCGGCGGCCGAAACGCCCCACTTCTCTTCCAGCATCTTCGTGAGCTCAGAAGCTTCCAGCACCGTCAGGGTGCTGAGCTCGTCCACTAGTTTAGCTAAATCAGCCATTGCATAGTCTCCTTGAACTCTAAATACAAAATTCAGTTAGGCAGCCGGCGCCGCTTCCGCCGCGGGTGCGGCTTCGGCCACGGCCGGCGCAGAGGTGTCAGCGCCTTCTTTATCAGAATAGGCCTTCACCACGTTGACAATCTGTCGTACCCCGCTGGACACAACACCTGCCAGGCGGGTCGCTGGCGCCGAGAACAGGCCCAGCAGTTGCGCGCGTACCACGGGCAGCGGCGGCAGATCCGCCAGCGCCTGTACTTCCTTGGAGGTCAAAACATGGCCGCCCAACAACGCGCCCTTGATCTTGACGAACTCATTTTCCTTGGCATAGGTGGTCAGCGCCTTGGCCACACCGGCCACATCAGAAAATGCAAACCCGATGGCGGTCGTTTCAGTAAACAGCCCCTCCGGCGCCGTACGTCCGGCTGAGGCCAGGGCCCGCTGGGCCAGCGTGTTCTTGACCACGTGCAGCTCGCCGGCGGCATCGCGTACTCGGCCACGCAGCGGGCCCATGCCCTTCATGTTCAGGCCGCGGTACTCGATCAAGATCATGCCCTCGCTCTTGTTGATGAGCTCGGTATAAATTCTCAATAACTCTTCTTTACGTTCTTTGCTAATAGCCAAATTTGATTCACCTCCCTCCAGGCATCAATTTCATCCCCGGTTGGGGAATGGTGGGTGGCTCAGTCGGGCTGCGTCCGGCCCCAACCACCCGCCAACAAAAAAGTCTTTGCCTCAGATACAGGCAAAGACTTTTCAGATCGCGGTCCACAAACCCGCCGGCGCGGCCCCCACCTTGGCGGCAGCCGCCCCTTCTGTCAGCCTTCACCTCGGCAGGGCTTCTGGGGCCAACCCCGGCCTGCTGTCTGCGGCGAAGTTGGGACGTTCGAGTGAACGCCCCTATTCGATTATGGGCGGGTCTTTACACGCCCGCACCCATTATAGCTTAAGCGTTGGCCACCGTGGACGCGTTAGCGTCTACCCGCACACCGGGGCCCATCGTGGCGGCCACCACCACTTTCTTCAAATAGACACCCTTGGACGAAGCCGGCTTGGCCTTAATCACGGCTGCCATCAGCGCGGCCATGTTATCGGTCAATTGGGCTTCGGTGAACGAAACCTTGCCGATCGGCACGTGCAGGTTGCCGGTCTTATCCACGCGGAACTCCACGCGGCCAGCCTTGGCCTCGCGGATCGCGCGCGGCAGATCTGCCGAAGGCACCACTGTGCCGGTCTTGGGGTTGGGCATCAGGCCGCGCGGGCCCAACACGCGCCCCAGACGGCCCACCTTGCCCATCATTTCGGGCGTGGCCACCGCCACATCAAATTCCGCCCAGCCTTCCTGAATGCGCTTGATGATTTCGTCGTCGGCGATGACGTCCGCCCCCGCCTCTTGGGCAATGCGGCCGCCTTCGCCGTCGGCAAACACCAGCACCCGCACCACCTTGCCCAGTCCGTGGGGCAGCACCACCACATCGCGCACATTTTGGTCGGCGTGCTTGGGGTCCACCCCCAAGTGCATGTGCACTTCCATGGTCGCATTGAACTTGGCGTAAGATGTGGCGCGCGCCAGGCTAATGGCCTCGCTCATCGGGTAACTCTTGCTGGCGTCGATCTTGGCCGCTTGTTCGCGGTATTTCTTGCCGTAGGTATGCATAATTGTCTCCCGGGTGGTCTTGGCGGGCGGCATCGGCCGTCCTCCCACCCTGCTGAGGCTATTGCGGCGGGCGCCGCCTTAGCCCTCCACCGTAATGCCCATGTTGCGGGCTGTGCCTTCCACCTGCTTCATGGCGCCATCAATATCAATCGCGTTCAGATCCTTCATCTTGATTTCGGCGATCTCGCGCACTTGCTGGCGCGTCACCTTGCCCACCTTGGCGCGGTTGGGCTGGGCTGAGCCCTTCTCCACTTTGGCCGCCTTGCGCAGCAGCACCGCCGTCGGCGACGTCTTCAGCACAAACGTGAACGAACCGTCGCTGTAGACGGTGATCTCCGCCGGAATCACTTCGCCCGGCCGGTTGGAGGTGCGGGCGTTATATTCCTTGCAGAAGGCCATGATGTTGATGCCATAGCCCGCCAGCGCCGGGCCAATGGGCGGCGCCGGGTTGGCCTTGCCGGCCTCAATCTGCAGCTTGGTAATGCCTTTGACTTTCTTTGCCATTCGTTACAATCTCCTTGTGGTCCTGGCGGGCGTTAGCCCTCCCACACGCTTAGTGGACAGTGGGCCGTGGAGCATGAACGCTCATCGATCCCATCATCCGTCCTAGATTTTTACAACCTGTTCCCGATCCAACTGCATTCGCACTGGCCGGCCGAACAGGCTCACCAGCACGGTTACTTTACGCGGATCGGGGCCGCCGCCCTCCAGCGCGCCGATAAACGTTCTGAAAGGTCCAGCAATGATCCGAACCTTCTGTTGCCCCGAGCGCTGAGCGTTCGCCATCTGTGCCATAGCGACTGCTACCGGTTATGAATGGCTCTTATACCTTCTCAACTTGCAGGAAGTCCAGCTCCACCGGCGTCTCGCGCCCGAAGAACGACACCATCACCCGCACCTTGGCGCGGTCCATATCAATCTCGGCCACCGTGCCGATGAAGTCGTTGAACGGCCCATCGACGATGCGCACCTTTTGGCTGGGCTTGAAGGTCACCTTGACCTTGGGCGCCTCGGCTTCCATGCGCCGCAGGATTTGGGACACTTCTTCGGGCCGCAGCGGCGTGGGCACATTGCCCATGCCCACGAAACCGGTCACGCCGGGCGTGTTACGCACCACGTACCATGAATCCTCGCTCATGACCATCTGCACCAGCAGATAGCCGGGGAACACCCGCCGCTCCACCGTGCGCCGCTTGCCGTCCTTGACCTCAATTTCTTCTTCGGTCGGCACCACCACGTCGAAGATCTTCCCCTTCATGCCCATCGACTCGATGCGCTGCTCGAGGTTGTGGCGCACTTTGTTTTCGTACCCAGAATAGCAATGGATGACAAACCAATTGCGGCCGTCTTCCGATCCTTCGGCTGGCGGCGCGGCTTCCCCTTCGCTGGCGCCCGTTTCCACCTCGGCGGCGGGCTCATCCGGGGTCAGTTCGTCGGCAGCCGGCGTTTGTGCCTCGGCGGCCGGGTCGACAAAGTCATACTCGGCCTCGGGGCCGTCTCCATTAGCGTGCGCCGCCGGCGGTTGGCCAAGGCCCTCGGCCGGCTGCTCGTCTTCGCCGGCGCGGTCCAACTCGTCGTCGGCTTCGTTGCCCATTAAGTCACTCACCTTTTGCACCCCGCTGCGCGCATGGCGACAACATTAAAATCCAACCAGGACGCGGATCAACTGTGTAAACGCATAGTCGGCAGTGCCCAAAATCGCGGCCATCACCGTGATCACGAGCAGCACGATCAACGTCAGCCGCCAGGCCTCTTCGCGCGTCGGCCAGACGACCTTTTTCAGCTCGCCAATGGTCTCGCGATAGTAGCGCACGATCGCGTTCGGCTCTTTGTTGATTACTTGCGCTTTCGCCATGCAATACGTACCCTTCTTGACGGGCAAGACACCGCCCGGCGCTGCAGCGGTGTCTTGCGCAGGGTCCCCCCACCCCATACTCAGGCAGGCCAGGCAAGAATTGAACTCGCAACCCCCGCTTTTGGAGAGCGGTGCTCTGCCAATTGAGCTACTGGCCTACGGAAAGAAGTCGAAAGACATTGGCCGGCAGACGGAAGCGAATTCCGTCCACCGTCCGTGGCTTTTCGTCTCTTGTCTTACTTCGTTTCCCGGTGCACCCGGTGACAGCGGCAGTTCGAGCAGAACTTCTTCAGCTCCATCCGGTTCGGGTCATTCCGGCGGTTCTTCTGCGTGGTGTAATTCCGGCGTTTGCACTCGGAACAAGCCAGCGTAATTACTGGCCGGACGTCTTTTGATTTAGGCATGATCGTTACTCAGCTTCCTGGTTCAGTCAATAACTTTCGTAATAACGCCAGCGCCGACGGTCAGACCGCCTTCGCGAATGGCGAAATGGCCGCCCGCTTCCAGCGCCACCGGCGTGATCAACTCCACCGCCATGTTCACGTTGTCCCCCGGCATCACCATCTCCACCCCGGCCGGCAGGCTGATCGCCCCCGTCACGTCCATCGTCCGAATGTAGAACTGCGGCCGATACCCCGGGAAAGAACGCCTTGTGCCGCCCGCCTTCTTCCTTCTTCAGCACGTACACTTCCGCTTCAAACTTCGTGTGCGGCCGTGATGCTCCCCGGCTTGGCCAGCACCATCCCCCGCTCCACCTGCTCGCGCTCGATCCCGCGCAGCAGCACCCCCACGTTGTCCCCCGCCTGCCCCTAGTCCAGCAGCTTGTGGAACATCTCCACCCCGGTGCAGACCGTGTTCATGCTCTCTTCGCGCAGCCCGATGATCTCCAGCGGCTCGCCGATCTTGACCTTGCCGCGCTCCACCCGCCCGGTCACCACCGTCCCGCGCCCTTTGATCGAAAACACGTCTTCGATCGGCATCAGGAACGGCTTCTCCGTCTCGCGGATCGGCGTCGGAATGTACTCGTCCACCACGTTCATCAGTTCCACGATCGGCGCATATTCCGGCGCGTTCGGGTCCGGCTGGTGCTCTCCAGCGCCTTCAGCGCCGACCCGCGCACGATGGGCGTGGTCGTCGCCCGGGAACTTGTAGCTGGTCAGCAGCTCGCGCAGCTCCAGCTCCACCAGCTCCAGCAGCTCCGGGTCGTCCATCATGTCGACCTTGTTCAGGAAGATCACCATCGCCGGCACTTCCACCTGGCGCGCCAGCAGCACGTGCTCGCGCGTCTGCGGCATCGGCCCGTCCGGCGCCGCCACCACCAGGATCGCCCCGTCCATCTGGGCCGCGCCGGTGATCATGTTCTTGATGTAGTCGCGGTGCCCGGGGCAGTCCACGTGCGCGTAGTGGCGCTTGTCGGTCTGGTACTCCACGTGCGCGATGTTGATGGTGATGCCGCGCTCGCGCTCTTCGGGCGCGTTGTCGATTTGGTCATAGGCCCGGAACTCGGCCTGCTTCTTGAGCGCCAGCACCTTGGTGATGGCCGCCGTCAGCGTCGTCTTGCCGTGGTCGATGTGTCCGATCGTCCCCACGTTGACGTGCGGCTTGCTCCGGTCGAATTTCTCTTTTGCCATTCTTTCTCCTTCAAAGAGACTAGCGAGCGTCTACAGAGCCCCCGAAGAGATTTGAACTCTTGACCCCCATCTTACCAAGATGGTGCTCTGCCGGCTGAGCTACGAGGGCAAACACGGCTCGAAAATGTCTGGTGCATGTTCGCACCAGCCGCGGCAACATTCGTTTTTTTGAACCTGGTGGGCAGGGTGGGGTTCGAACCCACAAAGGCTATGCCACCGATTTTACAGACCGGCCCGGCTCACCACCTCCGGCGCCTGCCCCTGTTACTCCGCCTCGCCCGCGGCCCATGGTCTGCCTGGAGCCGACGGTGGGAATTGAACCCACAACCACACGTTTACAAAACGCGTGCTCTGCCGATTGAGCTACGTCGGCAAAATGGCGGAGAAAGTATACCAGACTCAAAAGAGCCCGGTCAAGGTCATTTCATCCCTAACCGGCTCGTGCTCGAGTCTAACAGGACTTCGTCAGGCTCGTCAATGGCGAAAGGCGCTTCTCCTCGTTATAATACGAATTGTCAGCGTCAATCAGCCAGCCTTATGACCAACGCGCCTCGCCCGCACCCCTCTACGCCCAAACATCCGCACCGGTCTGGCCGCCCGTGGGCCGTCACCGTCATCGGCTGGCTGCTGCTGCTGGAGATGGCCGGCCTGCTGCTCCTGGCATTCCTAAACTTGGCCAATCCGGCGGCGCTGGTGTTTCTGGCCCTCGCGTTGTTGGCGCTCCTGGCCGTCATTGGCTTTGCCCGCCTGCGCCGCGGCGGCTGGGTGAATGGCGTGCTCGTTCAGGGCGGCGTTCTGCTCACCGCTCTGTGGCTCTACTTTGGCCCGCGCCCCATGTACGCTTACCCCATGATGCTCGCCGGCATCCTGATGGTGCTCTACCTGCACCAGGCTGACGTGCAATCCGCCTTTCGCAAGGCGCCGGGCCCCGAGCCAGGTCCACCCTGATGGAAACAGACGTCACTCACCCCGCCCCCGCGGCCCCAGAAGCGCCCGCGCCAGCTGAGACGCAGCCGGCGCCCTCGGCCCGCCAGGCCGCTATCGAACTGCTGCGGCGCTTTGAGCCGCTGGTGCGCTACAACCGCGGCGAGCGCTTCTTCCCTGTCGGCGTGGAGCGCTATGTGCGCGAGAGCAGCCTGTGGATGCAGCGCCCCGGCGAAGATCCGGTCCTGCTCGTCCCGGAGGGCGAGCTCGCCCTCGAAAAGTTGGCCGAGCCGCGCCCGGCCGATTTCGGCACCGTCTATTTCCTTAAATTTATCGAGCCGTTCAATATCGGCGAGCTGGCCGCCTATACCGTCCAGCACGAGCTGGGCCGGAAAGATCCGCGCGATGTTTTCCAGGCCGGCGGCGGCCGGCTGGCGCGGGTGGGCTATGGCTCGCGCTTCATCGCCGCCTTGTTTTCCATCACCCTGCTGGCTCGCGGGCGCGTCCCCGGCGACACCGCCGCCGCCGCCGCCGAAGCCTTCCAGCGCATGATGGCCGATGACCCGCGCCACCGTTACTTCGGCCGCGTGGTACGTCAGGATGGCTGGACCGCGCTCCAATATTGGTTCTTCTACCCGTTCAACAATTGGCGCTCCGGCTTTTTTGGTGTCAACGATCACGAAGCCGACTGGGAGATGATTTATATCTATTTGTCCCCGGCCGCCGCCGGCGGCGACGTCAGCCCACAATGGGTGGCCTATGCCTCGCACGACTTTTCTGGTGACGACCTGCGCCGGCGCTGGGACGATCCCGAGCTAGAAAAGGTGGGCGAACATCCCGTCATCTATGCCGGGGCCGGCTCACACTCCAGCTACTATGAACGCGGTGAATACCTGGCCGAGTTGGAGCTGCCGTTTCTCTCGCCCCTGGTGCGGCTGGTCGATGCTCTGGATGCATTCTGGCGCCGCCTGATGCGCGAGCACACCGCCCCCGGCCACCACGAGGCAGGCGCCGCATTCAATATCTTCCGCATCCCGTTCGTCGACTACGCGCGCGGTGATGGCCACTCCATCGGCCCTGAGGGCGAACACCCCTGGGCCGAGCCGGTGCTCCTGGACGAGAGCCAAACCTGGGCCTTGGAGTATCGCGGCCTGTGGGGCCTGTTTGCCCAAGACCCTATTGCCGGCGAGAACGCTCCGGCCGGCCCGGTTTACAACCCGGATGGCCGGGTACGTCGCTCCTGGTACGATCCCTTGGGCTGGGCCGGCCTCGACAAAGTGCCCCCACCCGACCAGGCGCCCGCGCGCATTGCCGAACAGCGCCAACTGATGGCCGCGCGCTGCGCCGAGTTGGGGCAAACTATCGAAACGAAGACACATGAGCTTACCGGCCTGGATTTGGAAGCTCACGCCATGCTCGGCCACACCCATCTGGCCCGGCACCACGCCGTCCACCAAGAAAAAATCGCCGCCTTGTCGCGCGAGATCAACCAGCTCCGTGCCGAGTTGGCCGACAATCTGGCGTTGGCCGAAGCGCTCGAAAGTCACGACCTGGACCAGTCAAGCGGCGAGTTCGAACTCGCCGCGCGCCCACATCCACCATGCCGCCCACCCCGCCCCGGCCGCCGATCTGCGCCTCAACCGCGTGGCCGAGTTTTGGGCCGCCATCAGCATCGGCCTGGTCATGGTTGGCTTCGTCGCCCTGGTCCTCTTCGCCCGGCCCTACTTGCTCTTTGGCCTGATCAGCCTGTTGTCGGTGATCATCTTCGTCGAAGCCGGTTTCCGCCGGCAGTTGGCCCGCCTGGTCGATGCCATCACCATCGCCCTATCCATTGTGGCGGCCGTGGTCTTGCTGTTCCAGTTCTTCTGGAATATCGTCATTGTGGTCGTGATTCTCGCCGGCGGCTACATCATGTGGGAAAATCTGCGTGAGTTACGCAGCTAAGCATTAGCGCGCCTCGCGCCGTCAATTAGCGCTGGCTGCCGGGCGGTAAGCGCAGCAGGCCAGCCTTAAGGAGCCAGTATGATCCAGGTTCGCAATGTGCATCAGCTCAAGTTTGGCCGTATCGATCAGGCGGTTGACCTGTTCCGCCAGTTGCCAGAGGCCTCCGGCCACAGCGAGATTCGCTTGCATGGCATGACCGATATCTCTGGCCCCATGTACACCTTCGTCACCGAGATGAGCGCCAAGAGCCTGGCGCACTGGGAAGGGGTCCGCAGCAGCATCTTTGACGGGCCGGGCTATGGCGATTGGTTCAAGCAGTTCCAAATGGTGGTCGAGAGCGGCCGGACCGAGCTGTACACGATTGAAGGCGAGCATGCCGGCTGGTCCAAACCCGGCTCGCTCATCGTGCGCGAAGTCTATCGCTCGCTCAAGTGGCAGATCCATCCCACGGTGGCGCTGCTCCAGCGCTATGGCGCCCTGCTGGTCGACAGCCAGGTGGGGCGCAATCCGCGCATCCTCACCGACCTGAGCGGTCATATGTTTAGCGTTGTGATTGAGATTGAGACGGACGAGCTATCCGATTGGGAGAAGCACCGCCGCGAGCTGTACCAGCGCCCCGAGTTTCAGGTGTGGTTTGCCCAGCTCAGCAGCGCGGTGGAAAAGGGCTGGCACGAGTTTTACCGGCTCGAAATCTAGAGCGGCTACCGCTCGCAACGATGGCGTGTCGAGCGAGTCTCAGACCAACCGCCACCAACCCATCCTCACGCCTGCCCAGTAGCGAACTCGGCCCCAGGCACGGATGGGAGCGGCCAGCGCCGAGCACAACTGGCGCAACATTATGTCCGCCAGAGACTAGAACAATTCGTGCCAGAGCTTTTTGCCAATTTTGCCGTAAAAACCACTTATGCCACTTGTGCCACAAGCGCGGCAGCGCGCAGTGCCAGACCAAAACAGACACCCCGGCTGCGGGCGTGGCCGCCCCAACGGGTGCTGCGCGAGGACCCACCACTACGGTCCATTGGACCGCAGCACGCCTTTCATGCGCTAGGAAACTGCCCTAGTTACCGCTACATGACCCGCACGCCGGGCTCGGCCCGTTTGAAATCCAGGTTGCCCGTCACCAACGCCGTCATTCGTTGTTGCGCCAGCGCCGCTGCAAAGCAATCGGCCAGTGACATTTTGTAAGCGGAAATGTCAGTCTGGCCTTACTTGCCCCCGCCCAGCTCCTCTTTGACTGTCTGATATAGGCTCTCGGCCTTCAGCTCGCGCAGCGTGTAGCACGGCGCGCCCAGCCGCTCGGCGAGCGTGCGCGCCAGCCCCTGGTCAAACGCCGCGTGCTCCATATTAATCACCACCCCACGAATGTGGTTCTCGCGCAGCAGATCGGCGGCGCGGTGCGCCTCTTCCTGGGGCGGCAGGTCGGTCAGCGCCACGTTGCCGGCCCCGTCAGTCAGCAAAATCATCAGCGGCATCACGTCAGGGTGGGTGCGCTTTTCCTGCTCGAACACTTTGTTGGCCAGGGTCAGCCCGGCCGATAGCGGCGTCTTACCGCCCACGGGAATATCGGACAGCGCGTGCTGGGCCAGGTGCACCGAGTTGGTCGGCGGCAGCACCAGCGAGGCCTTATTCTTTTGGAACACGATCAGCCCCACCCGGTCGCGGCGCTGATAGGCGTCCGTCAGCAGCGACATGATCGCGCCCTTGGTGGCCGACATGCGCTCGGCCACCGCCATCGACCACGAGGCATCCACCACGAACAGGATCAGGTTTGAGGCCCGCTTAACGCGGATCTTGCGTTGGAAGTCTTCGGTCTGCACCGCGAACGCCACGCGCGCTTCGTCGCGCTGCTTTTGGCGCTGCTGCTGCATGGGCGCCGCCGCCCGCAGGGTGGCGTCGAAGGCCAGGTCATTGGTCTTGCCGTGTGCCGGTCGCGCCTGGATGTATCGGCCGCGCTTGCGCTCGGTGCGGGTCACCGAGCGCTTGCCGCCGGCCTTGCGGGTCAGCTTGTCTAGCGGGGTATCGAGTTTGCGCGGATCGAACGATTCGCCGGTCTTGACCTTCTGACCGCCCTCCCACCAATACGCATCGCGCGAGTCGTGCGTCTGCTGCGGCTGGGCCTCGGCCTGTCCAAAGTCTGGCGTCTCTTCGGTGCTATCTTGCGCTACGCCCTGTTTTTTTTTACCGGTCCTTCTTCTTCTGCCGGCTGCGGTTCGCCCTCGTCGCCCTGGAACTCGCTGCGAATTTGCTCGATGCGCTCTTCCAGGTCAAACAGGTTCACCTCGGCCTGTTGGAACGGTCCGCGCTTAATGCGGTGCGGCAGCGCCAGCTCGGCCGCCACGGCGATATCCGTGTCGGACAGCGTCTTGCGGCCGTTCAGCGCCGCGTGTGCGCGGGCGGCTTTCAAGATCACCAGGTCCGCCCGGTGTCCGTCCACCTGCAAGCTCGAGGTCAGCGCCGCGATCGAATGCAGATCGCGCTTAGAATACGCCACCGCCTCCACCACTTCGCGCCCGCGCTCGATCTCTTCGCCCAGTTCCTGCTCTTTGGGCAGCCACTTGGCCCGGAAGCCCTCCGGGTCGGCCTCAAAGTCTAGCGTGCGGTCCATAATGGCCATGCGGTCGGCCGGCGCCGCTAACCCGTGGATCTCCACGGACAGCGCGAACCGGTCCAGCAGCTGCGGGCGCAGGTCACCCTCTTCAGGGTTCATGGTGCCCACCAAAATAAAGCGCGCCGGGTGCGCGAACGAAATGCCTTCGCGCTCCACCACGTTCACTCCCATCGCCGCCGAGTCCAGCAGCAGGTCCACCACGTGGTCGTCCAGCAGGTTCACTTCATCAATGTACAGCAGGCCGCGGTTGGCCGCGGCCAGCACACCCGGCTCAAAATGGCGCTCGCCTTGCTTGATGGCTTTCTCAATATCCAGCGTGCCCACCACCCGGTCCTCGGTGGCGCTCACCGGCAAATTCACGAACGAGGTGCGTCGTGTGCTTACGGGCAGCGGTCCACCGCTGGCGGCAAACCGCTCTTTACACTCGGTGCACCAGGTGCCCGGCTTGTCTGGGTCACAGCCGAAACGACAATCGGCCACCACCCGCACCTCGGGCAGCAGCGCGGCCAGCGCGCGCGCCGCCGTCGACTTGGCAGTCCCGCGCTCGCCGCGGATCAGCACGCCGCCGATACGAGGGTTGACGGCGTTCAAGACCAGCGCGCGTTTCATGCGCTCCTGGCCCACAATAGCAGTAAAGGGAAAGATTGGCGGCATAGGGTCTTTGGGTTGATCCAGAATAGGAGTGGACGGGGGTGATTATACCATTCCGGCTGGCCGTCGCGGTTTCCAATTGTGGCGGATGACCCCAGCCCAGCTCAGCCGGTGCGCGCGCCTCTGGCGTCGACATGGCCGCCGACGTGGCCGAGGCCATCCCGCGGCCTGTGCCAGCGCCCCTTCCCTGAGAAACAGCCCCGAACCTCCTATATTTATGGTGAGTCTTGCCCACTTTTCGCCTGGGTTTGCGATTAGCCGATTCCCCCGTATAATGCGCCCCATACACTGATCCACGGAGACAACAACCTGCATGCCAGCTACTGATCAAACCCTCGGGCATGAACCGACCGCGCCCGAGGCCAACCCGATGTCGGCTTTGCTCGACTCTGACTATGGCCTCAGCCTGCCCACTCGCGGTGAAATCCGCGAAGGCGTCGTGGCCCGCATTACCCCCAGCGAAATCCTGGTGGACGTTGGCGCAAAATCGGAAGGCGTCATCACCGGCCGCGAGCTAGACAGCCTCGAAGAGACAACGCGCAAGGCTCTGGCCATTGGTCAGACAATCCTGGTCTACGTCGTCGACCCGGAAGACCGCAACGGAAACATCGTGTTGTCCATCACCCGCGCGCGCGAAGAACAAGATTGGCGCGATGCCGAGGCCTTGCTGGCTTCGCAAGACGTCTACAGCGGCGCGGTGGCCGGCTTTAACAAAGGCGGCCTGATCGTCAAGCTCGGCAACGTGCGCGGCTTTGTGCCCGCCTCCCAGCTTGGCCCGTCGCGCCGCCGCCGCTCTGAGGGGGACACGCCCGAGCAGAAGTGGGCCCGCATGGTTGGCGAGCCCATGCAGGTCAAAGTTATCGAAGTGGATCGCGGCCGCAACCGCCTCATCCTGTCCGAGCGCGCGGCCGCCAAGGAATCGCGCGAAGCCCAGAAAGATCGGCTGCTGACTGAAATCAAGGCCGGCGACGTGCGCAAGGGCCACGTCATCAGTCTGGCCGAATTTGGCGCCTTCGTGGATATTGGCGGCGCCGATGGCCTGGTGCACCTGTCCGAGTTGTCGTGGAAGCACATCACCCACCCCAACGAAGTGCTGCATGTTGGCCAGGAAGTCGAAGTCGTGGTCCTCAACGTCGACCACGAGCGCAAGCGCATTGGGCTGTCGCTCAAGCGCCGCGAGGACGACCCCTGGACCCTGATCCAGCGCAAGTACCAGATCGGCCAGCTCATTACCGGAACCATCACCAAGCTGGCCAAGTTTGGGGCGTTTGCTCGCGTGGATGGCGAAGATGAGATTGAGGGCCTGATTCACGTGTCCGAGCTATCCGACGGCCACATCGAGCACCCGCGCGAAGTGGTCAATGAAGGACAGACCCTCACCCTGCGCGTCATCAAGATTGAGCCGGATAAGCGCCGCATGGGCCTCAGTTTGAAACGCGTGGCCTCGGCGGAATACGCCGACACCGATTGGGAACAGGTTGCCGCCAATATACCCGACCTGGACGATGTAGCCGAGCCCGAGTCCTAATTTGCACGAAACCAGGCGCGGGCATACATCAGACCGCGCCGGGTGCATTTCTAACCGAATGCTGGGTTGCCCTCCCCAAAACAGGTAGCCTCCTGTCTTGGGGATTTTTGATAGAATAGGGATTGAGCAGATAGTGTCAACCGGCAATCTATCACTTCCGGGCCTATCAATTGTGAAGGTAGAGAGTTAGGGAGGAGTTTCCGTGACAAATAAACTGGAACGCTTCACCCAGCGCGCGCGCCGCGTACTGAGCCTGGCTCAAGAAGAAGCCGAGCGCATGCGTCATGCGTATATTGGGACCGAACACCTGCTGCTGGGTCTGATGCGTGAAGAGGGGGGGTCGCCGGGCGTGTCTTGCGCGACCTGGGTGTTGAGCAGCGCCGCGTGCAGGAAATGGTCGAGCGGTTCACTGGCGCGGGCGCCGGCCGCGCCTCCACCGTGAGCAAGATTGATTTGGCCCCGGGCACCAAACGCGTGCTCGAGTTGGCCGTCGATGAGGCCCGCCGCATGGGCCATCACTACATTGGCACCGAGCACTTGCTGCTGGGCATGGTCCGCCAGAACGAAGGCGTCGCCATGGACGTGCTCAAGAAGCTGGGCATCTCCGCCGAGCAAATCCGGCGCCAAACCCGGCGCGTCCTGCAGGAGAACCCGGTCCAATCCGCCAACCGCGCCCCGGCGGCCGCCGCGGCCGCTCGCAAAGAGCGCCCCAAGACGCCCCTGGTCGACCAGTTGGCCACGGATCTCACCGCCCTGGCTGAGGAAGGCAAGCTCGACCCCGTCATCGGCCGGCAGATGGAAATCGAGCGCGTTATTCAGATCCTGGCGCGCCGCACCAAGAACAACCCGGCCCTCATCGGCGAGCCCGGCGTCGGCAAAACCGCCATCGTCGAGGGCCTGGCCCAACGCATCATCAACGGTGACACGCCTGAGCCCCTGCTGGGCAAACGCGTGCTCCAGCTGGACGTCGGCTCTCTGGTGGCCGGCACCATGTATCGCGGCCAATTTGAAGAGCGCCTCAAGCGCGTCATCGAGGAGCTCAAATCAGCCGAGGCCATCCTGTTCATCGACGAAGTGCACATGCTGGTGGGCGCCGGCTCAGCCGGCTCGTCGGTCGACGCGGCCAACATTCTCAAGCCGGCCCTATCGCGCGGCGAACTGCAGGTCATCGGCGCCACCACGCTGGACGAGTATCGTAAGCACATTGAAAGCGATGCCGCCCTCGAGCGCCGCTTCCAGCCCGTCACAGTCGACGAACCCAGCATCGAAGAGACCATCAACATCCTGCATGGGGTCAAATCGGCCTACGAAGAGCATCACAAGCTCACCATCACCGAAGAAGCCATCGACGCCGCCGCCCACCTTTCGGCGCGCTACGTGCCCGATCGCTTCCTGCCTGATAAGGCCATCGACCTGATCGACGAGTCGTCCTCGCGCGTGCGCATGTACAAGAGCCCCGAGGCCCAGAACTTCAAACAGGCCATCAGCGACCTGCGCACCATCCGCGCCGAGCACCAGATGGCGATCGAGGAAGATCGGCTCGACGACGCCCAGGAGCTTATCAACCGCCAGGCCGAAGTCGAAGCCAAGCTTGAGCAGATGCGCGTCGGCTGGGACCGCGCCACTGGTCCGCGCGTGACGGCCGAGGATATCGCCGAAGTCGTCGCCATGTGGACCGGCGTACCCGTCATGCAGATTGCCGAGGAAGAATCAGCCCGGCTGCTCAAAATGGAAGAGGCCCTGCACGAACGCATCATCGGTCAGAATGAAGCCATCGTCGCTATCTCCAAGGCGGTGCGCCGCGCGCGCGCCGGCCTGAAGGATCCGAAGCGACCCATCGGTTCGTTCATCTTCCTAGGCCCCACCGGCGTCGGCAAGACCGAGCTGACGAAGGCCCTGGCCCAGTTCATGTTCGGCAGCGAAGACGCCCTGGTGCAGCTCGATATGTCTGAGTTCATGGAGCGTCATTCCGTCTCGCGCCTGGTCGGCGCCCCGCCCGGCTATGTGGGCTACGAAGATGCCGGCCAGCTCACCGAGGCCCTGCGCCGCCGCCCCTACTCTATCGTCGTCTTTGACGAGATCGAGAAAGCACATCCGGAAGCCCACAACATGCTGCTTCAGATCATGGAAGAGGGTCACCTCTCGGATGCGCGCGGCAAGAAGGTCAACTTCCAGAACGCCATCATCGTCATGACCTCCAACATCGGCGCCGATCTCATCAAGCGCCAGACCTCCATGGGTTTCGCGGTCAAGCGCGATGAGGCCGAGGCTCAGAAGTTTCAATACGACGACATGTACCGCACACTGACCGACTCGCTCAAGAAGGTCTTCCGGCCCGAATTCCTGAATCGCGTTGACGGCGTGGTCGTCTTCCGCGCCCTCAGCAAGCCGGAAATCAGCCAGATTGTGGATCTGGAAGTGCACAAAGTCGCCGGGCGCGTGGGCGAGCACCATATCCAGATTGAGCTGACGCCCGAGGCGCGCGATTTACTGGCCGAAATGGGCTACGATCCCGATATGGGCGCCCGGCCGTTGCGGCGCGTCATCCAGGCCAAGATCGAAGACGCCCTTTCCGATGGTATGCTGTCGGGTGAGTTCAAGGATGGCGACGAGGTTCGCGTCGAAGCTATCGAAAAGGACATCAAACTGACGGCCATGCCGCGCAAGCCCGCGTCCGAGGCTGAAACGCCCGAAGAGCCCGAGGCTTTGCTGCCCGCTCTGTAACGCCGCCGTTGTGCGGGGTGGCCCGATTTGGCATTGGCCAAAGTGGGCCGCCCCGCTGTTTTAACCTAGAAACCCGCCTCATGCCCAAGACCAAGACTCGCTTCGTCTGCCAACAATGCGGGCGTGTCATGCTCCGCATGATGGGCAAATGCCCCCAATGCGGCACCTTCAACTCTATGGTTGAAGAGATCGTGGTTGAGCCCCCGCCCGTCGCAGCCACCCACCACAACGCCTTCGGCGGCTTGCGCTCTGCCCCCAAGCGCCTGTCCGAAATCACGGCCGAAGGCTCTGAGCGCTGGCCGCTGCCCATTGCCGAGTTCTCGCGCGTCCTGGGCGGCGGTGTTGTGCCCGGGTCGCTTGTGCTGGTGGGCGGCGATCCCGGCATTGGCAAGAGCACCTTGCTGTTGCAGGTGGCCACTCTGCTGGCCGCCACCCATGGTCCGGTGCTGTATGTCTCCGGCGAGGAATCGGAGCGCCAGATCAAAATGCGGGCCGAGCGTCTACAAACCGAGCAGGGCGCCGCGTTCCCGGAAGACCTGTATTTGGTCACCGAAACCAACCTAGACGTGATCCTGGAGCATATTCAAAGCGTGCACCCGCGTCTGGCGGTGATCGAATTCGATCCAGACCGTCTTTCTGGGCGCCCTCAGCTCGGCGGCCGGCTCAGTCAGCCAGGTGCGCGAGTTGAGCTGTCCGGCTGCAGGGTCTTGCCAAATCGTCTGGCATTGCCGTGTTTCTCATTGGCCATGTGACCAAAGAAGGCACGCTGGCTGGTCCGCGCGTGCTCGAGCACATCGTCGATACCGTCCTCCAGCTCGAAGGCGACCGTTACCAATCTTTCCGCTTGCTGCGCGCCACCAAGAACCGCTTTGGCGCCACCTCGGAGGTGGGCGTCTTCGAAATGGCCGGCGCCGGCATGCTTGAGGTGCGCAACCCGTCCGAGGCTTTCTTGGCCGAGCGCATGGTCAACACCGCCGGTTCCGCCATTGCGGTCACCATGGAAGGCACCCGCCCGATCCTGGTTGAAATTCAAGGGCTGACCAGCGCTACTGCGTTTGGCAATCCGCGCCGTACGCCCAATGGGGTTGATTTCAACCGGCTGCTGCTCATCACCGCCGTGCTCACCAAGCGCCTGGGTCTCAAGCTCGGCGAACAGGACGTGTTCGTCAATGTGGTTGGCGGGCTCAAGATCGGCGAACCCGCCGCCGACCTGGCCATCGCCACCGCCATCGCCTCCTCCATCCTCGACCGGCCGGCGCTGGCCGACTGCGCCCTGATCGGCGAAATTGGGCTCTCGGGTGAGCTGCGGGCGGTCAGCCAATTGCCCCAGCGCCTGCGCGAAGCCAAGCAGCTAGGCTTCCGGCGCGTCATCATCCCGCGCGCCATACGCCCGGCCGAAACCAAGCTAGAGGGCCTGGAGGTGATCCAGGCGCGCTCGCTGCGCGACGCCCTGGATTCCGCGCTCATGCCAGCTGAAAGGCAGCACAACTGAGCCTCTGTTTGACGCTGTCTGCCCGCTGTGATACTATGTTAAGAAGCGAAGTGGGCTCGCTTTTATTCATTTTAGTGTTCTCTAATTGCCTGCTTGCAGTACCGGATTTGTCGTAGCACTCATTCTCCCCATTAGGGGACTATCCCCCTTGGGGGCAAACGATACCCGCGGACCAGCTGCCCGACAGACCTGGCTGCATCAACCAGTCTGGGCGGCTTGGCGTTCGCCAGTTTATCGTTATCTGTGAGCGCGCGGAGAATCCGGCGCTCCTATTCCTTTAAAGGGTTATTGGTAGAGGAGCCCGGGTGTGAGCATCGAATTCGTCTTGCGCCTAATTGGCATGGTCGTGCTGGCCATTGGTGGTGTTTATCTCGGGCTGGGGTTGTCCATTGCCGTCGGCACCCCGCCTGAGCTATGGGCCGTCGTGTTCGCGCTGCTGGGGGCGCTGGTCGGACTGGTGGCCACCCCCTTCTTCACTACCCGCCCCGCCCGCGCGATTCGCAGCTACATTATACAAATGTCGGCTGCTGCCCTGCTGGCCGCGATGACCGGGCTGGTTGTGGGCCTGCTGGTGGCCGGCCTGCTGTCGTTCCCCATGTCGCTGCTGCCGAAACCGTTTAGTCAGGTGCTGCCCATGGTCGCAGCCGTGGTCTTCGCCTGGCTGGGCATTTCGGTGTTCGTCATGCGCCAGCGCGACATCTTCTCACTGTTTCGCAGCCGGCTCACCAATCGCCTGGCGGCCGAGGGCGCGCGGCACGGCCAACGAAGGCCGCAGCGTGCTGTATTGATACCAGCGTCATCATTGACGGGCGCATCGCCGACATTTCGCATACCGGCTTCATTTCTGGCACTATCCTGGTGCCCAAATTTGTGCTCAACGAGCTGCAGCATATTGCCGATTTGCCGGATGCCTTGCGCCGCAATCGCGGCCGGCGCGGGCTGGAAGTGCTCAACCGCCTGACCAAGGAGGCCGTCGTGCCGGTGCGTTTCACCGACATGGACGTGCCGGGCGTGCGCGAGGTGGATGACAAGCTGGTCATCCTGGCCAAACAGTTGAACTGCGCCGTCATCACCAACGACTACAACCTCAACCATGTGGCTCGAGCTGCAGGGCGTCATCGTGCTCAACATCAACGAGCTGGCGAACGCGGTCAAGGCCGTCTTTCTGCATGGCGAAGGCCTGAAGGTCAAGATCATCCAGGAAGGCCGCGAGCCGGGCCAGGGCGTGGGCTACCTGGACGACGGCACGATGGTGGTCGTCGACGAGGGCCGCCGCTATATCAGCCACGAAGTGCACGTGGTCGTCACCAAGGTGCTGCAAACGACCGCCGGCCGCATGATCTTCGCCCGACCGGAGAATAACCGTCAAGACTGATGGCACTTCAAGTCGTATAACACGCTCACCCGCAAAAAGGAAACCTTCGTGCCGCTCGTGCCCGGCCGCGTACACATGTACGTCTGCGGCCCGACCGTGTACGACCACGCCCACCTGGGCCACGCCAAGACCTACGTCAACTTTCGACATGATCGTGCGCTACCTGCGCTACAGCCGGCTACAAGGTGCGCTACGTGCAGAACATCACTGACGTGGGCCACATCCTCGACAGCGGCGAAGACCGCATCCTCAAGGGCGCGGCCCGCGAGCGCATCGAACCGATGGAGTTGGTCGAGCGCTACGCGCGCAGCTACTTCGAGGACATGGCCGCGCTGGGCGTGCAGCCGCCCGACATTTCGCCACGCGCCTCGGCCCACATCCCCGAACAAATCGAGATGATCAAGGCGCTGCTGGCGCAAGGGCCACGCCTACGAAGTCGACGGCTCGGTCTACTTCGACGTGCGTTCTTACCCGGCTACGGCAAGCTGTCGGGCCGGCAGCTGGAGGAGCAGGAACGAGGGCGCGCGCGTGGCCGTGCGCGAAGAGAAGCGCAGCCCGCAGATTTCGCGCTCGTGGAAGAAGGCCGAGCCGGAGCACATCCTGCGCTGGCCCAGCCCGTGGGGCGGAGGCTACCCCGGCTGGCACATCGAATGCTCGGCCATGTCGACCAAGTACCTGGGCGACACCTTCGACATTCACGGCGGCGGCATCGACAACATCTTCCCGCACAACGAGTGCGAAATCGCCCAGGCCGAGGCGGCCACCGGCGCAGCCCTTTGCCCGCTACTGGCTGCTGGCCGGCTCGCTGACGCGTCGACGGCGTCGAAGATGAGCAAGAGCCTGGGCAATTTCACTGACCATCAAAGACGCGCTGAAACGCTACAAGCCCGGAAGCGCTGCGCTTCTTTATCCTGTCCGGCGCACTACCGCAACCCGATTGACTTTTCGCGACGGCGCCCTGGAGGCCGCCAGCAAAGGCTGGGAGCGGCTGACCGCGCCGGCGCTGGCCGTGCGCGAGCGGCTGCGCAATCGCGCCTGTCAGCGGCGCGGCGATGCCGGCTGATGTCTGCACATCGCTGGCCGACGAGACCAGTCGTCGCTGCCTGGAAGCGCTGGACGACGACTTCAATGCGCCGGTGGCCATTGCCACGCTGTTCGACTTTTCGCGCAGCGTCAATACTCTGCTGAATGCCGAGATCCAGCCCAGCCGGGCCGCGCTGGAGGCGATTGACGGCCTGTATCGCGAGTTTGGCGGCCAGGTGCTTGGGCATTGTGCCTGAGCAGCGCCGCCTCCGGCGCCAGCGCCGAGCGCGAGTCCGCCCTGATCCGGCTGCTGATCGAGCTGCGCGCCGAGGCCCGCCAGCACAAGGATTTTGCCCTGGCCGACTCCATTCGCGAGCGCGCCCGCCAATTGGGCGTGCTCTTGGAAGACGGTAAAGACGGGACGACCTGGAAGATCGCTTGAGCTGACGTCGCCGCATGCCGCGTGAAATTCTTTTCCGCCGCAACGCCGTCCGCGAGTGCCTGCTGGCCGGGCGCCGCGTCGTCTATCGCCTGACGATTTCTGACGATCTCGACCGGACAGCCGCTGCCGACATCCTGGCAGAAGCGAGGCGGCGCAAGATCCCGATCCAAGAAACGGATAAGAAAGTCCCTCAATTCCGCTACGCATGGCGAACCGCACCAGGGGGTGTTGTTGGAGGTGGGCGCCTACCCGTATGTGGACCTGGATGACCTGACCGCCCTGGCGGCTGAGCGCGGCGAGCAACCGCTGCTGGTGCTGCTCGACCTGGTGCAAGACCCGCGCAATGTGGGCGCGCTGCTGCGCACGGCAGAAGCGATGGGCGTCCATGGCATCGTCATTCAAGAGCGCCGAGGCTGCGAAATTACGCCGACGGTGGTGACGACCTCGGCCGGAGCTGCGGAGCATCTACGCGTCGCCCAGGTGACCAACCTGGTGGACGCGATGCGGCGGCTAAAACGCCAGGACGTGTGGCTATTCGGGCTAGAATTGGGTCCAGAGGCCGAGGCATTGGACCAGGTGGACCTGGACCTGCCCCTGGGACTGGTCATTGGCAACGAGGGCGAAGGCTTGCGGCGCCTGGTGCGCGACCGCTGCGACCGCCTGTTGAAGCTGCCCATGTTTGGGCACGTGCAGTCGCTCAATGCCGCCGTCGCCGGCTCGCTGGCACTGTATGCCGCCCGCACCGCCAGAAACAAAGCGCCAGCAGCGGGGCCGATAGGCCGATCGTGTCCGGTTGCGCAAAAAGCAGGGCGCGCTACAATCAGCCACACATGAGCCTGCCGCAACTCTCCAAGTCGACTGCGCCCGGCGCCGCCTAGCCGAGCAGCCTGGACCGGCCCCTCAAGACGCTGGTCGAGACCATCGACCAGCGTGTTCGGCAATACCTGGCCCCTCGCAGCGACAACGAAGAGCAATCTGATCACCTGCGCCACGTGGCCGATCGCACCCGCTGGCTGTATTACAGTGAGTTGCAGCGCGCCAGCCCTGGCGCCAGCGTGCGCATTTCTGAGCACGAAGACGCGCTCATACAGGCCTGTGTCCTGAGCCATGATATTGGTAAGTGGATCCCGCGCGACGAGCTGCAGGCTCTGATGCCCGCGGAACTGGACCGTCTGACACCCACCTTCTCCGAACTGAAATTTAGCCAGAACCAGAGTGACCTGTTCCTGCTGGCGCTGCGCCGGCGCTTTGGATCTGGCGCAGGACGGCTATAGCGCCCGAATATGACTCGGCCCACCATCTGGTGAGCGCCTTTTTGTTGGTCACTGACGCCTCACTTGGCTTTCATCAAATTGCCCCGGCCGACCAGGCTCGCCTGATCACCATGATCGTCGGCCATCAATTTGGCAGTTACTTTAAGGAAAGTTTGCTGAACATCAGCCTGCGTGAAGGCAGCGAAGTCACGACCGGCATGTTGATGGACGTGAGCCGCCCTGATCGGGTAGTCGGCGATTTGCTGGCCAGCTCGTTCCACGACGCTGACATTTCGGATCTATCTGTTTATTGGCAGCCTGGAGCGCCGTCCCAACCGCGAAGCTATTTTCCATACCGGCGGCCTGGTGAAGATCCTGATGATCAACTTTACCAATTGCATTTACCAAGTGCCTAATGCGCCCACCGAGCTGGAGGGGTGTTTGCGTTCCTGCCAGGGCACTGTCCACAGCGCCTGCAAGGAATTCATCACTCAAACTGCCGCTGATCATGGTTTTCGCTGGCGGCGCGAAGCCAAGCGCTTCCTGAGCATGCTGCGCGAGCGGCCCGTCTACGACCGGCTGAATAGCGTCCTACTGGATCTCAATGTTCCGGGCCCCGAGCGACTGACCACCGTGCGCAGCCTCGCTCGCCTGCAAGCGCGCGACTTCCTCACGCGACCCGACGACCCAGCCGACCAGACTGTAGAAGAGCCAAAATCCTGGGCTTTGCAAATCCTAGGAGGTCTCTTTCTGGCGCCCGCCAGGGGTCGTGCAAGCTTCCGATCACAATCGGATCAAACGCCAGGCTGCGCGGGCTGGCAAGCAGCCATGCCATCTGTGCGGCCACGGCCTGCGGCAGCATCATTTGGGCGCGCACCGCCTCGGGCGCCTGGCCCGCCCAGACTGGTGTGTCTGTCGCCGCCGGGCAGATAGTCAATACACGAATATTGTAGGGCCGCCCCTCCAGCGCCATTACCCCGCTCAAACCATTTAGGCCAGCTTTGCTGGGGCATAGGCGGTATTACCTTCAAATGCCCGCACCGCCGCCACCGAGCTGAGATTGGCAATCTGTCCCCCCCCGCCTGGCGCATATGCGGCCAAACAGCGCGACAACATAGAAATGCACCGCGCAGATTGACGGCCAGCGTCGCATCGAAAAGCTCCAGCGAGGTTTCTTCAAAGGACGCCAGGCGGAAGATGCCGGCGGCATTTACCAGGATGTCGATGCGGCCAGCCACAGCCAGCGCGGCCGACGCCAGCTGCTCCACCTGCTCCGGCTGTGTCACGTCGGTGGGCACGGCGGTCGCCTGACCGCCAGCCGCGTGGATGTCAGCCGCCGTCTCAGCCAGCGCCGCTGGCCGCCGGCCCGCCAGCACACAATGCGCGCCGCCACGCGCCAGCGCGCGAGCAATGGCTGCTCCCAGGCCGCTGCCCGCGCCCGTGACAATGGCAGTTTGTCCTGCGAACGGGGAGTCGCTTCCATCGCGGCTACAGGGGATGTTTCCGTGCTTCTTCTGCGGATTGCTGTCGCGCTTGTTATGCAGCATCTCCAGCCCGTTGATCAGCCGCGCGCGCGTTTCGTGGGGCTCGATGACGTCATCGATGTAACCACGGCTGGCAGCCACATACGGGTTGGCGAATTTCTCGCGGTATTCCGCCACCAGCTCGGCTTTGCGCGCCACCGGGTCCGCCGCCTGGGCCAGTTCCTTGCGAAAGATTATGTTCACTGCGCCCTCCGGCCCCATCACGGCGATCTCCGCTGTCGGCCAGGCCAGGTTCAGGTCCCCGCGAATGTGCTTTGAGCTCATGACGTCATACGCGCCGCCATACGCTTTGCGGGTGATGACGGTCAGCTTGGGCACCGTAGCCTCGCAGTAAGCATACAGCAGCTTGGCCCCCGAGCGGATAATGCCGCCGTGCTCCTGTTTGACGCCCGGCAGAAAACCCGGCACGTCCTCAAAAGTGACAATGGGGACGTTGAAGCAATCACAAAAGCGAATGAAACGCGCCGCTTTTTCGGAAGCATCGATGTCCAATACGCCCGCTAATACGGCCGGTTGGTTGGCCACAATGCCCACGCTGTGCCCGCCCAGCCGCGCGAACCCGACCACGACGTTCATGGCATATTGCTCGTGGATTTCAAAAAACTCCCCATCATCGACCACCAGGCCGATCACTTCTTTGATGTCATACGGCTTGTTGGCGTTATCCGGCACGATCGTGTCCAGGCGGGCCTCGGTGCGCAGTGGGTCGTCGCTGCTGAGCAAAAAAGGCGGGTCTTCCATGTTATTCTGCGGGATATACGAGAGCAGTTTGCGAATAAGGTACAGGCGTCGGCCTCGTTGTCCGCCACATAGTGGCACACGCCCGAGGTGGCGCTGTGAACGCTGGCACCGCCCAGGTCTTCAAACGAGACGTCCTCACGGGTGACGCTCTTGACCACATCCGGCCCGGTTACGAACATGTAACTGGTGTTCTTGACCATGAAGATGAAATCGGTCAATGCCGGGCGAATAGACTGCGCCGCCGGCACAGGGACCCATAATGGCCGAAATCTGTGGAATGACCCCCGAGGCCAGCGTGTTGCGCAAGAAGATGTCGGCATAGCCGCCCAGCGACACCACGCCTTCTTGGATGCGCGCGCCGCCCGAGTCATTCAGCCCGATCACCGGAGCGCCTGACTTCAGCGCCATATCCATAACCTTGCAAACCTTTTCGGCGTGCACCTCGCCCAGTGACCCGCCAAAAACCGTGAAATCTTGCGAGAAGACATACATGAGCCGGCCGCTAACCGTGCCCCAGCCGGTGACAACCGAGTCACTCAGATACTGCTGGCGATGCAGGCCGAAATCGTGCGTCCGATGGCTGACAAACGCATCCAACTCGCGGAACGAGCCCTTGTCGAGCAAGAGATCAATGCGCTCACGGGCCGTCAATCGCCCGTTTTTGTGCTGAGCTTCAACGCGCGCGACGCCCCCGCCCCGCTTGGCTTCGTCCTTACGCTGCCGCAGGACGTCAATCTTTGGATCAATGGTCATGGATAATTCCTGTTGGTTATTGAGTTGTAAACGATTGCCGCACCCGAGGCCGCCACAAGACGCCCCACACAAAGAGCAAAATCAACCCCTCCAAAACGACATAAAACCAGGCTGTCGTCCGGATGTAATCCGACTGGCCAAACAATAGAAGTTCGATCCAGATTTGGGCCAGGTACATCGGCACGGCCGCCAGCGTGCCCCAGCGCGCCCAGCGCTTGAGCTGCCACAAGCCAAGAGCGAGCCAGCCAAAAACCGCCATCCACAGCGCAGCGCTGGCGATGGGCACAGCCGGCGGCAGGCTGAGCTGCAAACTGCTCAAGACAGTATAACGCCTAAGCCCGCTGGCCAGGCTGAGCAGGTTGAACGCCGCTAGTGACAACACCCACAGCGCCAGGATGGTTACGGAACGTGGACGAGGCATATGGGCATAGGCGCCGGTCGCCGCCGATGAGCGGAAACTGGGGGAGAACCGGAGCACTAGGTATCTCTTCGAGCCTAAATCGTGACGAATGAGTCAACTTTGGGCAGGCGCTAGTTGGGCATCTGCGACGAGCCTATGCAGTTCTGCATCGAGTTGGCGAAAAGCGCGTGCCAGTTGGGATGGCAAAGCGACTGTCGTGTCGATGGCCGCATTCGCCACATCAAAAATTCGTCGTTGCAGCTTGGTCATCAGGTAGACCACTTTGCGGCCATAGGTGGTGAGAACATAAATATGCTTGCCGTCCACCCGCGCAATCAGCCCTTTCAAGCGCAGGCGCCGCAGATCGTAGCTCACACCACCGGGTAGCCGGGGAGGCGTTGCCGCCTCCCCAGCCCCCTAGGAACCGGACATGAGCCTCTCGGCTCATCCGGCTCGAGCCTTGGGCACCTTATAGCCATGTCGTTGGTGGTACTGATGATGGCAGTGAGGATGCAGAGCGACGCGATTGCTCGGGTCGTCTGTTCCACCCTTTGCCTGTGGGACGATATGGTGCAGGTCGAGCTCGTCCCCCGCTTCGAAAAGCACACCGCAGTGCTCGCACCGGTAGTCCTGTGCTCGTAGCACGGCTTGTTTCAGCCAACTATACGTCAGACGACCCAACGCCCGCTTGGTCCGTGTAACCCAGTACGTGCGCAGGGCCGGGTCGTACGGGCTCGATCGCCCGCGGACCTTGACGTAGCGGGTAATGGGCGTATCCGCCGGGTTCAGCAGGCTTGCGTTGCTGGTCCCAAAAATTCCATTCCGATTGCCTTTGGCGTAGAAATACCGCCGGAAGACCCATCGGCTAGATTTGTTCGGATGCCGCCGCTTGGCCCACTGCCACAGCATCTGCCAGTAGCGGTGAGCGACATACCCATAGGTGGCCTTGGCTGCACAATGCCGGTAGTAGTTGGCCCAGCCCCGGATGATCGGATTAAGTAACTTGATGATCTGCACGGTTGGGGTCTGCTGATGGCTATCCAGTAGTGCCTTCACCGCGCGCAGATGTCGTTGCACTTTTTCCTTCTGGGGTCGGGTCAACAGGATGTGTCCATACCGCCGCACGGTGAAGCCGAGGAAGTTGAACCCGTCTTCGCGATGAACGATCCGGGTCTTGGCTTCGCTCAATGTTAGCCCGCGTTCCGCCAGGTACTGTTGCAGGCGCGGGATGACGTAGGTCACCAACGTCTCACGCGAGGGGGCGATCACCACAAGGTGAGTAGCCCGGGGGAATTTCACCCCCAGGCCCTCGCAGAACCGGACGTGAACCTCTCGGCTCATCCGGCTCCCATCATCCAACCGTGGGCAGGATTCCCATCTGCCAATGGGCAAAGAGTTCGGGTCGCTTTCTTGCTAGCCGTCCTAGCCAGGAGCTGGCCCTCTGTTTGTGTCGCGTCATTTTCTTGTACTTCCGTCGGACCCAAAGCCCGAGGCTCCTGTCCCAATGACGTAGCACTCCATAGAGTTGCGATTTGTAGAAGCGTCCATAGTAGTTGATCCAACCTCTGACTACGGGGTTGAACATCCGCGAGAGGTCCTCAATTTCCACATCCACCTTCAGGTGGATCCGCCAACCGCGGATGGTTTGCCTCATCGCCTTACAGGCCGCATTACTTACCGCCGGACTGAAATTGATGAAGTATTTGCCCCACCGGTTCTTGGATCGCCGCGGGCGAAAGGTGTAACCAAGAAAGTCAAACGATGTCACGGGGTGGTTCCCTTGTCGATCATCATCCTGACAGTAGACGATCCGGGTTTTCTCTCGATTGAGTTCCAGATGGCATTCGGTGAACCGTTCTTCCAGGTGTCTCAAGAGGGCTTCGGCTTCCTTCCGGGTTCGACTGTGGATGACCGCATCGTCTGCGTAACGAGCCCACGGATTGTGCGGTTGTTCTCGCCTCATCCACTCATCAAACGCATAGTGCATGAAGAGATTGGCCAACAGGGGACTGATGACGCCGCCCTGTGGGGTTCCCATCGTTCGTTCTTCCAATCCCCCGTCTTCTTTCTGGAAGGGCGCTTTGAGCCACCTCTCGATATACAAAATCTCCCAGGCGCTGTCGGTGTGCCGTCGGACGGCTTTCATCAACAGCTCCGGATCGATCCGGTCAAACAGTTTGCGAATGTCGAGTTCGATCACCCCGTCGTACCGCCAGCAGCGTTCACGGGTCACCCGAATGGCATCGAAGGCTGACTTTCTGGGTCGGTACCCATACGAATCTGTCGCAAAGATCGGTTCGACTTTTGGCTCCAGCTGCAGCTTGACCACCATCTGAGCGATCCGATCCGCGACGGTCGGTACTCCCAGGAACTCTTACCCCACCACTTTTCTTCGGTATCTCTACGGCTTTCACCGGTGGCGGGAAATAACTCCCAGAAGACATCCGATTCCAGATTTTGTACAGGTTCCCTTTGAGGTCTTGCTCAAACGCCTCTAGCGTTTGCTCATCTACTCCAGCCGCTCCTTTGTTCGCACGGACGCGCTGATAGGCTTCCCAAACACTTTGCTTTGAGATCTCAAACGGTTTTGTTTTGTCCAAAGGTTCCTCCTACCTGCGTAGTTGACGCTTCTGACAAAACAGGATCATCCAACCCCTTTGCTCCACCACCTTTCGGTGGCTTCCTCGCTCCTACGGGTTGGTCCGTCCCTTGCCTCCGCATCTGTACTTTCGCCCTGGCGGGGTCACCCGCTTGTGGCTTTTCCATTGCCATCGGAGGCGAAGGTTCCCATGTTCCGTACCAGAGCCTGTGTGATAGTCACGCCGCCTTTATGCCGGTCATCATCTGGTCAGTAATCAGGTCCCTTCCAAACTCATCCCAGGCCGACGACTCCCTCCTGGTTTTGATGGACATCCCTACGCTTTCGACACTTTATCAGCGGTTCACTTGCGTTCGTCTCCATCACACATACCTGACCGAGTCGTGCTCAGCCTTTTCCGTAACGCGCACCACCCTGCCTTTTGGCCAGAGCAGCTTACGGTGGTTTGAAGCCTCCACCTGAATGGCGGCTCCGAGGGGCCCACCCTCATCTCTCGTACAGCCCGCTCCTCCTTTCTGAGCGTTCATGGCGCACAGTCATCCGCGTAACGACAAACGCTGATTCCTTTGTTTGGCCCTTTGCGTTTGGCAGGCGGGATGTGTTGTCCGCCCGCCGTTTCGCTCCCAAACAGCCGCTCCATCCCGTCCAACGCAATGTTCGCCAACAGCGGACTGATGACTCCACCCTGCGGGGTGCCTTCCACCGTCTCGGTGTAGTGCCCGAGTTCGACCACTCCGGCCTTCAACCAGCGCCGGATGGTCACATCAAAGACTGGTATGCGGGCCAGCAACGGTTCATGGGCGATATGATCAAAGCAACCCGATATGTCCGCATCGAGTATCCAGGCACTGCTCCTTTCCTGGTTCAGTGTGGTGTGTATTTGCTCGATGGCGTCCTGACAGCTTCGCCCCGGTCGGAAGCCATAGGAGTTGGGCTCGAACCGGGCCTCCCATTCGGGCTCTAAGGCCGCTTTCACGATAGCCTGCCTAACTCGGTCTTTGACGGTGGGGATACCCAGCGGGCGTTGTCGTCCGTCCCCTTTGGGGATGAACACGCGTCGGACTGGCTTGGGGTGATAGTCCTTGAGCGTGAAACGTTCTTGGCTGAGGGCCAGGCGGGCTTCGGGCGTGTCATACACCCGCCCAGCCACACCCGGCGTGTGCTTGCCCTGGTTGTCCTGCGTGACCCGCCGGATGGCCAGAAGCTTGTTCGACATAGCGCGTGCCCGAAGCTTCTGAAGGCTACGGACCTTCTTCCACTCCCGGCGCTCGGTGGCGCGGTAAATTCGTTCCTGGAGGCGCCTGACATTGGCTTCCACTACTCCCCAGTAGATTTGTTCCCACCGGGCGGGTTGCTGTTCGTCGGTCTGTTCGATGAAAAGTCCCATCGTCTAACATCCCCGCCGATAGAGGCGCTTCGGGTCCTTCCTTACCGCCAAGACCATCTGGAAGTCGGCACCCTTTCGGGTTGGGCATCCCTGGCTCCAGCGCCAGCCCTATC
Source organism: uncultured Planctomycetota bacterium (assembly GCA_963738665.1). Taxonomy (GTDB): domain Bacteria; phylum Planctomycetota; class Planctomycetia; order Pirellulales; family Lacipirellulaceae; genus JABDGM01. Next base: position 41,317 of record CAVTXL010000017.1, on the reverse strand, counting down.
CGCCCGATTGCAGGGCGGCCTTCGCTTTTTCCAGGCTCTTCTACCCCCTGTGCCATCCCCCTCCCTTACGGTCGGGATACCGCTTACGGCGGGGCACGTGGGGCTTACCCAGTTGACAACAGAAGAGGTGCGCGCCAGTGAGGTTGGAGCCTGTCCCCCGGTGGGGCCACGGATGTCGCCGAGCGTAGGTGCCCCGCCCGGCCTGCCCACTTACCCTTTTGGTCACAGCGTGTCGGCCTCTTGTCGCTGTTTCACCGTCACGAGGTGTATCGGCTCTTTGCTCACGCTCAACCGTCTGACGCTTCCCTAGTGCAAAATCAAGGAACCTTTTCGGGAGCCACCAAATGCGGCGCGTGAACACAGTCAAAGCGAGCACAGACCCGGTCAGCCAACTCGTCGGCCGGCAACAGGCGGGCAGGCTCAACAATGGCGCGCTTGCCGTGCATCCACTTGGGCTCGATCGGATTGAGCCACGGGCTCTTGCTCGGCAAATAACACACCAAGATGCGCACGCCCTGGCCCGTGCGTTTGGTCAACTGGTTGTGCGCACGAATCCAGGTGCGCACCATCTGGCTGATATGCCAGGGGGCGTTGTCCCAAATCAAGGCCAAGACCTTGACCCGCTGGCGCGCCAACGATTGGCAACTCCACTTCAGAAAGTCGATCGTGACCGCACTCACCGGCCGACCATCCACGAAGCGCAGCAGCATGCGCTCTTGAGCGGTCGGATGGCCTGGGCGACGGACCAAAACCCCGTAACACGCCAAAGCCTTCGGGTCCCGGTCTGTTTTGTCCGGTTCCAGTTCCTGCAATCGCAGCGGCGTGTGGGCCTCGGCCCAGGTGCGCAACCGGGGCTGCGCCACCCGGCTCCACCACACTTCGTCTTCGAAGCCCAACGCCCAGTCGGGATGGGCCTGGGCCAGCCAAATCAGCCGGTCACGCGCGTTTTTTTTCGAGCATATTCAGGATCCGGGCTGGTGATCCATTGTTTGGCGCGGCGCCAGCCAATCCCCAGCCGCTCCAGCGTGGCCCGCACCGTCTCGGCACTGACCTGTTCGGATGTCAGACCTTGCGCATATGACACTTCGGCCGCCAAGGCCAGCGTCCACAGGCTGGTTGGCTTGCCAAAGTTGCGTGGGCTCTGGTGCAGCAGGGCGCGCAAGCGCTCCACGTGCTCGCCTTCAAAGGCGCGCGCAATGTGGTGCGGGACCGATGAGCCCGGCTTCAGGCTCGCCAAACCCTTCCGATTGAAGGCGTGGATGGCATTGCGCACCGACTGGTCATCGCAGCCCAGGTGTTGGGCGATCTGGATGGCGGTCTCGCCGCGCGCATTGGCAGACAGCATCTGGCAGCGGCGCATGACAAAGGAATCGGGCGAGCGCACCCCGGCTTTCAGCGCCGTGCGCTCATCCGCCGTTAGCGAACGTATGAAGATAGCATTGGGCATACCCAGCATTATGCCACCTTACAAGCACCTTGTCTGAGACTGCACTAGTCCCTGGCCACCCGAGGCTGGCAGTGTTGGGAACATTGTCCCGGAGGCTTCCGACGGCGGCTTGCGCCTTCGCCGGCTCCGGTAGGGACACCTGGACATCACAGGGTTTGTGTCGTTATTTCATGGCACAATACTCCTCTGCGGCCCATGTTTGGGCAGCGATGTGTATGCATCGCTCCCATCCTGGTCGCAAGCACCTGTCGGTGGGGGCAGGTGTCTGGCTTGTCGTGTAGGCTTCGGGAGTAATTCCCAGCAGGGCCGGGACGATCTCGCGCACCTCAGCGTGGCGAAAGCCATTCAAGCTGGGCGCGAAGCGGCTCAAAGCCGCAAACAGGGCCATGACACGCGGCTGGCCAAAACGCAGGCCGGGCGCGCGTTGCCCGCTGTCGGTCCTGGTGGGTTCCGAGACCCGCGCGAAACTCTCCGCCGAGAGCAGGCAATCCTGGCTCACTCGTTCGGTTTCCAGCAGCCGTTGGTTAATGGCCGCCGCCAGTTTGCGCAGGTAGGCCCAGTTCGACAAATCCTTGCCCACGTCAAAGTCGCGTGGGTTGTTGACACTTGCACCTGGCGCAAGTGCAGGTGTGGTCGTCTCCGTGCGCAGGGCCCGGTTCAATTTGAAGTACTGTTTCACCCCCGAATGCTTGTAGATGAGATGCAAATTCGGCTGCACCCCGGCATGCACGACCTGCGTGCGAAAACGGCTCGGGGTGTTGCGGTACACCCGCCGCCCAAAGACCAGTTGCACGCGGTCGGGCTGGCCCAGATCCAGATTGTCGCGGATGACCTGTTCAAAGAATTCGCGCCCGCGGACCGGACGGGTAAAGACTTGCGTGCGGCTTACTTCCATTTGCCAGATCGAGAGCCGGTGGTGATATTTGGCCGCCCGGTCGGCCGCCGTCAAGGGCCAGGGCAGGCGCGCCACCCATTTGTCAAAGAAGGCCTGCACCTGTTCCGGGCCCAATTGCTGACACGCCGCTTGCAGACGTTCCGCATTCGCGCAACTCAGAAACCCATTGTCCAGGGCTTCGAAAGCAATCCCGGCCCGGCGCAATTGTTGCTTGGCCCATTCATGCCCGTTCAGGCACACCTTGACCGGATAGGGTACATACGTTCCCACTTTGATGAAGGCCGGTCCGAAATCTGCGTCCTGCAGATAGAAGTAATAGACCTTGACGAATACCGACTGCCGCGAGAATTGAAAGCGCACATGTTTCCCCAACGTTTCCTTCCGCGCTTTGAAGCCGGTCATCTTTTCCTGCGCCACGCCAATGAACACGACCCCTTCCGCCGCCGTGAACTTACGTCGATAGGCGGCGGCCACGTCATCTTTCCGTTGCCCTTTCGCAAACCGCACCACCAGAATGTGATGGGTTTGGGCAAAAGCCTTCACTGCGGCGTCCAACTTGTCACTGATTCAGGAACTCGGGAAACCCGCGGGAGTAATAGCGGGCACAATCTAATGGGCGGCGAAACGGGCTATACTGCGGCAAGTCAATCCGACTGTGGAGATGCCCATGCGTTATAGCCTTGCCGAACGGGAAGACCTGGCCCGCCGCCGGGAGCAGTGGATTTTGCGCACCGAACAAGGGGAAGACCCGAAGCGGGTGCGCCGCGCGCTCAAGCTCAAGGTGAAAATCGGGACGCTGGTGGGCCTCAAACCGCGGTATGAGAAGGGCGGGCGAACGTGGCAGGCCTTGCTGGAACGGCGGCATGGTCTGGCCACCAAAGGGACGCCCGCCGTGATGGCCTTCGTGATGAAAGTCAAGGCGCGGAACCCGCAGATCACGGCGGGGGAGCTGGTGGCCAAGATCTGGGAGCAGTTTGAAATTGAGATCTCGGTGAACCGGCTGAGCGAATTGTTGAAGCCGCTGGGGTTGAGCAACCCGGTCGGGCACCCCCGGCTGACGCCCGCCGAGGCCCCCGCCCAAGCGGCCGGACGTGACGTTGACCATGCCGGGGCGTTTTTCCCCCCTGGGCGCCCTGAGCGAGCTCGGCGTGCCGGAGGTCGTGCAGGCCGTCGTTGAGCAGGCCCAAGCCAAGACGGAGACCGCGGGGCGGGTGCTGGGAGCGACGTGGGACCTGACGTGGGACAAGATACTCCACCTGATCTTTCTTCCGCTATTGGCGGCCACGCGTCCGTGGCAGTTGCGCTACACCCTGGGCAGCGGGTTGTTGGGCATCTGCCAGACGGCCTACCGTTTCGAGACGATCCAGCGCGTGCTGGGTGAACTGGCGCACGCGCGGGTCGGCACGCCGCTGCGCTATGGATTTTGTCGGGTGTGGGTAGAGACTTTGGTTGGGTTGAAGCTGCCGTTGCACCTCTACATTGATGTGCATCTGAAGCCGCATTGGACGCAGATCTTCATGCCGTGTGGACACGTGGCGATGCTCAATCGCGTCATGCCCTGCACGCGTCAGATTATCGTGACGAACCCCCAGGGGTATGTGTGGGAAATTCTGGACCAGGTCGGGGATGCCCATCTAAGTCATGACCTGCCCGCGGTCGAAGAAGAATTGGAGCAGGTCACACGGCATCCGGTAACGCTGACGATCGTGGACCGTGAAGCGAATGGGCTGAAAGTCGCCCAAATGTACACCAAAAGCAGGCATTTTGCGTTGCTGACTCTGCTGGACGATCCGGTGGCCGGGGCCTTGATCTTCGGTACGCCGCAGGCGAGTGAGATTTTTCAGTTGACTGGACGCTGGCAACCGTTGCTGACGGAACGCGGCATGTCGCTGGCCCCGGCTGTGTGGGGTTCGGCACGCATGGCGTCTACGGATCCGCGGGTCTTCTGGCTGGTGCGCCAGGACGCGACCAACAGCCTGCGCGCCGCCTATAGTTTGAGCCAACCCGTGGCGGACTGCGCCCCGGACGCGGCCGCCTTGTTGCATGGCAGCGGGGCGCGCGCGGTCTACCGGGCGCGCTGGCCGGCCATGGAAGGGGTGATCCGCGAAATGATTGCAGGCGCCAACCTGAATGAGAACTACGGCTACGAGGTGTACGAAGTCCCCAACCGCTTGCGCCAGCGGCAGTTCGAGGAGGCGGCCGCGTTGGTCGGTGTCACGCAGACGCAATTGGACCATGTTCAAGAACAGATCACCCAAGCGCAAACCCATCTGACCGAGCGGGTCGAGACCCTGGTGACCCACCAGGCTGAATTGGCCGAGGGGCGGGTCGAGCGAGAGACCGAGCAGCAAGCGCGCCAGCAAGCGGGTCAAGCGACCCGGCGGATCGAGCAACAACTCGCGGCGTTGGAACGGCAGAGCCAAATCCTGAACGAGCGCGTCGCGCACCTCACGGAGCGGGCGGCGACCGGCCCGTTGGCGAAGTTGAACGGCCGCCAGGGTGAGTTGGCAGTCAAACTGGTCGAGCGGCAGGCGGCCGCAGCAGCGATTGATCTTGACTCAACCGATGTTCGAGCGCGACCTGGAGAAAGACCAGATCATGGTCGACTTTCAAGCCGCCCTCCTGAATGCCCATCACTGGTGCGGCGATCACTACTTCAGCGGAGAGTGGCGTCAGTTGGAACTGGAGACCGCCACGGCGCGGATCTATCGCCAGCGGGGGCATGTGCTGTACACCGACGGCCAGGTCATTGTCACGTTGGTCGCGTTTGCCGACCGCGCCGAACAGGGCTTGGCCGAGGCCGCCTGCATTAACTTCAACGCGGCGCAAATTCATGATGCCGCCGGGCGATTAATCGTCATGAGCGTCGGGCCATTCATGCACTGTGTCCGACAATTATGAACCCCATTTCCCGAGTCCCTGTGATTTGGCCCAACAAAGCCGGCGCAGCAATAGGTTCGCCCAGATGCCTTTCCAGAAAGTAGACCAAGCCACCCGAAGTTTGCAACGTCGGCACGTATCCGTTCAGATACACTCGGTCAACACATTCAACGTCCAACGATACATGGTCGCTCAGCAATTCCGGGATCGTCAACATGGTCACACCCTCCGCTGGGGAGGATATGCCCAATGCCTATTCTGACCAAGTTGTTCATTCACTGCCGACGCTTGTACTCGTCGGTTTGAGGCGAAGCTTCATTAGATGGACAACGTGATCTTCCCCAGCACTTCGCCTTGCTCCAAGCGCTCGTGGGCGGCGCGGATGTCGGTCAAAGGGAAGCTGCTGTCGATGATCGGCTTGAGGCGGCCGGCGAACACCTGGCCCATCACCGTGGCAAATTCGGCCCGAGTGCTCATGGTGGATCCAATCAGGCTCAGGTGCTTGGCAAACATGTAGCGGTTGTCGAAGTCCACTTTAGGGCCGGCCGTGTTGCCCACGGTCAGGATGCGGCCGCCGCGACGGGCCGAGCGTAGGCTGGTCATCAGCGACGCGCCGCCCACGTTGTCGACCACCACGTCTACGCCGCGTTTCTGGGTCAACTGATAGACCTGCCGTCCCCAATCCACCTGCGAGCGATCGATCAGCACATCGGCGCCCAGCGATTCGGCCAAGGCCAGCTTGCGCGCATTCGAGCCAACCACGAAGACACGGCAGCCGGCCAGCTTGGCAATTTGGATGGCGGCGGTGTTGACGCCCCCGCCCGCGCCGACGACCAGGACCGTCTCGCCTGCCCGCACCTGGCCGCGGGTGATGAGGGAATGCCAGGCCGTCTGAAAGACAAGCGCCGCCGCGGCCGCTTGCTCGAACGCCACACCGTCTGGCAGCGCCAGGAGCTGCCGCTCTGGCACCGCCGCGTATTCCGCATCCGTGCCCGAAATAGTTTCGCCCAGCAGATTCCAGCGCAGGCACAGGTTGTCCTGGCCGGCCACGCAAAACTCACAAACGCCGCAGCCAATATTGGTATTGATCACCACCCGGGCGCCCGGCGGAAACAGGGTGCCCCCCTGCGCCACTTCCCCCGCGCCGTCTGAGCCAGGGATATGGGGCAAAGCCAGCTTGAGGCCAGGATAACCGTCGCGCGTCCACTTGTCCACCCGGTTTAGCGCGGCGGCCCGCAGCCTGACCAGCACAAAGCCCGGCCCAAGCACCGGCTCGGGCTGATCACCATACTCCATCACTTCGGGGCCGCCGTGGCGGCTAAAGAAAGCAGCTTTCATTCATAATCCTCAGCGAAACTGTACCTCGCGTACATGAATATTGACGCCCGGCGAGTGATCCGCGTTGTTCTCGATCTCCAGTTTCACACGGACGACTGAGCCCGGGCCCTGGGTAAAGTCTAGCTTAATCGTGGGATCGGCGGGCAACCCGACATATTCCTGGCGATATACCTGTGGCGCCGCGGTATCGTCGGCGTAAACTGAAACGATGACAGTGAAATCGGGCAGCGACCCGGTGGTCAGCGTAATACCGCTCATGGGCCGCGCGGCAGGGAAGGCAAAATCCAGCACCATCGGATTGAAACCGGGCGCATTCACGAGCGTGTATGTATCGCCATCCAGCATGTCGCGGAGCTGGCCCGCCCCGAAGCGCGGGTGAGTAATGGTCACTACCTGCCCGGCCAGGTTGTAGGTTTCGACCACGGGCTGCAATAGGGCAGCCTTTTCACTCGCGAATACGGCGTCGGCTTGTGGCGAATAGCTCAGGTGCAGGAAGTAAAAGCCTGGCTGTCCGTCAGGATACGGAAGGATCTGTTCCACTTGAGGCGTATTGAATTTAGGGTCTTTGAGCACATTCACGTACTCATTGGGCGGCAACACAACGACCAGATCCTGAGGCAGGTCACGCTTTTCGGTTTGGTAGTAAGCCACACCCTGCAGCTGCACACGTGACTGCTGCGCATCGGCCAGGAAGAATTGTGGAAACAGCTCAGTGCCGTTGGCCCACGACGGTGAGACGTACATTTGCAACTGGGGATCGCGCGCCAGCCAGGCCGGGATTTGTTGACCAAACAACTGCTGGGCCCCCCACTGCATGCCGCCCAGACCGTAATCTGAAGACCAGGTGGGGCCGTTGACTAACGCGTTGCGCAGCATGCCCAGGCCGAAAGCGCTGCCAGCCGCCATGATCACAACACCCGCCAGCGCCGTCCAGCGACGCCAGGGGAACAGCGACCACAGGGCCTCAATGCCAATAGCCGTCACTAACACCGCCGGCACGACGAAAACCAACAGGCGAGTGATGCCGACTGACGTGATGGCCCCCGACACCGGCGCTGCCAGGAGCGCAATGAGCAAGACGCGATAGGCGGGCTCGCGTACTCGGCGCAGGCAGACCAGTAAACCGATCAACAAGAAAGGCAGCGTAAGCGGCGAGATGTGCCCATAGCCCTGCATGACGTGCCGGACCAAGTCGCGGTGGTTGTCGAACGCGAACCAGTATTGCGGACTAAGCCCAAACGCATACTCGTGCAGAAACTGGCTGAACTTCTGGCCCAACGTCAGGTCGGCGTGCAGCCAGTACAAGTCGAGCAGGCGTAAATGGCCGGCCGCCTCCCGCGGAAATTGCAAGGTGAAGCGCACGTACGGCAGGGCCAGCAGGCCCAGAAACACCGCGGCCCACCAACCGGTGCGGCGATTCTTCCAGTGGTAAGGCAGATCGGTAATCAACAACAGCAAGCAGACCAAGATAACGGTGAACTGGCCGCCGTTGTAGGCGTAAAACGCCAGCGCCCCAAACAGCAGCGCCGGAAACAAGTAGCGTGGGCTGCGATAGCGATACAGCAGGTAGGCGTAGAGGAAACAGGCGAAGAACGCCACCATGATGACGGTTTCGAAGGCGGTCCGCGAGTGCAGGAACCAGGCCGGGGTAATGGCCAGCAGCAGTGTCCCCAGCCACCACCAGCGCGCCTGGAAGATATGTTTGAGGGTCAGGCTGGCCGCCAGCGCAGCCAGGAAAGAAATCAAGGCGGACGTGCCGCGCGTGACAACTACCGATTTACCAAACAGCAAATACGGCAACACCTGAACGTAGACACTCAGGCTCAGGTTATATGAGGCGCCATTTTGGAAATAAGTGGGAAGCCATGTCCCCAGCGAGTCGCGAAATCCGTGGGCGACGAGACTGGCGGCCCGCAGCGTCTGAACGGCCTCATCGGTAAAGAAATAGATCGGAAATTGATCCAGCCTCCAAAAGCGTGTTATGGCATACACGCCCACCGCCAGTCCAAACAACAGGATGGTCAGCGGCCTGTCGCGCACATCGGTGGCAGAGCGCCAGGCGGCGCCCAACTGACGCGCCCACGCTCCGGCCAGCGCAGGCCAGTGAGACCGCAGTTTGCCGACACCCGGGAGGGTCAGCGCGCCCAAGTCCAAGCCAAGTGTGGGCACTGTCACCGCCGGGGGCGTGGCGCTGGTGATGTACCTGGCTGAGGCGTTTGCGGGCTGAGGCTCGACGACCGCGGGCTCCGGCTCGTTCGCGCGAGATGGGGTGGGCGCCACCAATCGGTCCCATTCAGTAGGGCTGTGCGCGATGACTTGCTTGGCCGGCCAATCAACGTCCGGTGATCTGAGACCGGCTCCAAGATGACGCGGGGCTCGACACCAGCGCTGGTTTCGATGGTCAGCCGAATGGTGGCGCCGACTGGCATCTCCACACTCACGTTGACGCGGGCCAGGCCGTCGACTGGCATGCCGCTCGTGGTATTGGCAGCTTGCGGTGAAACGACACCTGAGACACTCGTAATGGTGGTAGACAGCCGCTGTTCAATTTGGGGCCCGAGCACCGGCTCAGCCCCATCCGGCGCGGCCCGAACCGGCCGTTCAGTCTCGGCTGGTGCGGGTTCACCAAGCGCCTTGGCGGGAGGGGTACTATCGGCAGCAGCCATGGGCGCTGGCCTAACAACGCCCGCTGCAGCCTCGTCCCGCGACACATCTGCCGCTTGGCTCGTTCGGTCCTTCAATGAATTCGCCCAGCCGGCAATCGTGCGCCGCATCCAGTCGCGGCTACGGCCGTAAAGGCCATCCACTCGTAAAATCAGCCCTTCCTGCGGCTTGCCGGTCTGAGTGGCGCGCCACGTTTGCAGCCGCCAGCGATACAAAACCACGTCCACAATGATCGCGCCTGCCAGGAGCAAGAGATAGGAGGCCAGCTTGCTTATGGGCATAATCGCGGCTCAGGGTGTCCGGCCAGTCGCATGGCGGGATCGCTCACGGTGTGACAAAAAACTGCGGCGGCACCTGGTAAGCATAATAGTTCATTTGGGCCACCTGGAAACGGCGCGGCACCGCTTGCCACATGCCGCCCGGCCGCCATTGCTGAACCAGTCGCAAGTCCTCCACCCGCATAGGGACTGCCACGAAAAAAGCGCCCTTATCATGCGGCAGGGCGGCGAACGTGTTGGCCGTGACACTGTTGAAATCGGTTACCTGGATATCGGGCGCCAGATAAGCGAAATCGGCAAAGTTCGCATAAACGCTGGGGTCACCGAGCAAAAATACATGATAGCCGGGTCCCAGAGTTTCAATATAGGTTGCCACTTCGTACGAGAAATCGTTGCTAGAATCCTCGAAGTAATGGCCGAAGCGGTAACCGCCGAAATAGAAAACCACGCCTTGGGCGCTGATGAGACCAACCACGGCCACAGCGGCGATCCAGCCAGTCTGCGGCGTAACGATTCGCAGCGTCGTGGCCAGCCGAGCCACCTCGCGTAAGCCAATGGCAACCAGCAAAGCGGCCACGGGCGCCGTCATAATCAGCCGCTCACTGCTGGGTGGGCCAAGCGTCAGGGTGCTGCCAAGGATCACCACCGACCAGAACCAGCCGCACACCAGCAAATAGCGCGGCTGGAACATGCGCCACATGGCGATGCCAAGGCCCAAGACGAAGAACACGGCCGCCAGCGCTGGCAGGTAAGGCCGAGGAGAATTGAAAAACGAGACGGGAGCATTTGTCGCGACGTAAACCAGCGTCGAATGCGAGAATTGTTCGAGCAGCAGGCTGAAATAGCTCCTCCCCAGCGCGGCAGATTGGCGCTGCAACCAACCGTTTTGCAGGATGCCTTCCGCGTTCAGGCGGCCCATGAAGTCGTCGAAGTGCCGGCTAAAGTAGGCCACGTTCGGACCGGCGACGACCATCAACGCCCCAGCATACACCAACGCATGCCGATAATGCGTGCGTAAGAAGCCGCGCTGCCACAACACCACATAGGCCAACAGGCCGACGGCCATCGCCAACACAAGGCGGCTGCCCAGGTAGGTATAGAGCGTCAGGCCGGCCGCGATGCCGGCCCACAAATAGTCGAGTGGATGCCCGCGCCGCAGCGCGCGGTAGGTGAGCCATAATACGCCAGACGCGAAAAACGAGTCAATTACGTTACTCACGCCCAGTCGACTAAAGTGAATGTGCCAGGCCATGCCCACCAGGACCGCGCCAGCCAGAAACGCTGTTTTTCGGTCGAATGCCTCACGCGCAAGCATATAGACGAAAAACACGGCCAGCGTGCCCTCGACGACGCTGACCAGCCGGCTGGCAAAGGCCGTGTGCCCCAGCAACGCCACCGAGACGGCAGTCGGCACGAAAGACCAAACCGGCTGCCCCGACCAGCCGGACTCGAAGAAATTGGTGCGCACACCTCGCAGGATCTCTAGCGCCCCTTTACCAACCTCGCCTTCATCGTTGATAAAGGCGTAGGGCAGGTAAGTCAGATCATAAACGCGCACGACGAAGGCCGCCACCAACAAGAACCCAACAAGTACCAGCTCGCGGCGGTGGGCCAATATCCAGGCGCGGTGGGTGGCCCAACCGGGCCAGTGCCAATGGACAGCTCGGATAACACTCCCGGCGTAAACCAGCACAGCCAGCAGCCAGGCAACATCAAGCAAGTAGCGCTCGACAGCAGCCAGGTCGCGGTTCACGTGAGTGACCACGTACAACCACAAAATCACACACGTCAGCCAAAGACCCAGTGCTGGCGCCGGTTGGGGCCACGATTGCGCTGCAAAAGGGCGCGCTTGCGTCCGGGAGCCAATGCGAACAAGGAGTCCAAGCAGGGTGACCACCGCAGCGGCATACACCAGCAGGCCCCAGACGGGCCGATTGGGCGAATATAAAAGCAAAGCCTGGGCGCCGGCGGCGAGAAGGAGCACGATGCCCAGACCGAAGCGCAAACCATCCACGGGTCGCTGGTCTGCCGGGCTTGAATTTGAGGGTTTGGCGGTACGCGGCGTGGCGACCAGGCTGGCGGTGGCCGGGTCGATGGCCGAAACTGAGCCGATGACATTGCCCTGCTCAGCTGCCGCGGACTTCGTGGCACTTACTCGCGGCTCCCGGCGCCGCCACGCCGGCAACCGACGATACCTGAGCCAGGTGAGAATAGGCGAGTACGCGCCGCCCACGCGCACTTGCGCGTCGTGGTCGTCCACCTGCCAGTAATGGTGCAGCCAATAAATCAGGCCCAGCGCCAGACCGACGGCCAGGACCACCAACATCAGTTCCAATTCGCCGCTGCCCACTGATGTGTCCTTGGAGCAATTTGGCCGCAGCGCGCCTAAACTTGAGCGAGCTCAGACTTAGAGCTGAACCGCCGGCCTGCCAGCCTAGCCACGGTATACATGGCCTTGGCGATCTCAAGCCGCGAGACCTTTGACTGCCCAGCGGTGCGATCATAGAACTGTATCGGCACTTCAGCCACGCGCCAGCCGCCACGTTCTATGATAAAGAGCGTTTCAATCAGAAAAGAGTAGCCCGACGAGAAGATGTGGTCCAAGGGTAAGGCGGCCAGCAGATTGCGCCGATAAGCCCGAAAGCCGGCGGTCACGTCGTGCGCCTTGAAACCCAGGGCCGTTCGCGAGACCAGGTTGGCCGACCAGCTCAGCAAACGGCGTGCTGGCGGAGAATTTACTGCTGCGCCGCCACGCACATAGCGCGAGCCGATGACCAGGTCGGCATCTGCCAGGCGGGCCAGCATCGCGCTGATGTGCCGCGGGTTGTGCGAAAAGTCCGCATCCATGGTCACAATGCAGTCAGATCCCGACTGTTTAGCCGCCTCGAAGCCAGCCAGGTAAGCCGTGCCCAATCCCAGCTTGCCGCGCCGGTGGACGGCAATCAGACGGCCTGGATAGTCACGGGCGAAATTGTCGGCCAACGCGCCAGTGCCATCGGGTGACGCATCATCGACCACAATAACCCGCAAGCCATCGGGCAAGGCCAGCAGCTCGGGAACCAGCCGAGCGATATTCTCAACCTCGTTATAGGTTGGCACCACCACCGTCGCGGCGCGTATGGCCAATCGCTCGCGCTGAGCGGCTGGTTGATGGTCAGCATTCGTCAATATCGGCACAGTCGCCATTTGAAAAGCCCAGGTCGCGTTGCCAGCAGCATAGGGCCGGCCGTGAAAGGATCTACCGCAAGCCCAGCTCCTGCCGGGCAATCACCATCCGCTGAATTTCGCTGGTGCCCTCGTATATTTCGGTAATCTTCGCATCACGGAAATAGCGCTCGATGGGCAGCTCCTTAGAATAGCCCAAGCCGCCGTGGATCTGCACGGCGGCATGCGCGCAGAACATGGCTGTCTCGGAGGCGAACAGCTTAGCCATGGAGGCCTGCAGCGTATACCGTTCGCCGGTGGTCTTGTTGCGCTCTTTGGCTAGCGCCGCGTCGTAAATGAGCAGCCGGGCCGCTTCAATGCGCGTTTTCATGTCGGCGATTTTGAATTGGATCCCCTGGAACTCACCGATTTTGGAGCCAAAGGCCTCGCGCTCACGGGCGTACGCGACACTGGCCTCGTAAGCCGCCTCGGCAATGCCCAGCCCCTGCGCGGCAATGCCAATCCGCCCGGCATCCAGCACCGTCATGGCAATCTTGAAGCCTTCCCCCTCCTCGCCCAGCCGATTCTCTACCGGGCAGCGGTAGCTGTCGAACACGATCTCGCTGGTGGCCGAGGCGCGAATGCCCAACTTGGGCTCGGTCTTGCCGCGTGAAAACCCAGGCTTATCGGTCTCGATCAGGAAGGCAGTAATGCCCTTGTGCTTCTTTTCGGGCGCCGTCATGGTAAACAACAAGATCACATCCGCCACCGGCGCCGAGGTCACCCACGATTTGCGGCCATTGATGACATAAACATCACCGTCTCGAATGGCCCTGGAGCGCATATTGCCAGCATCCGACCCGGACATCGGCTCGGTCAGCGAATAGGCGCCGATCTTTTGCCCAGACGCTACCGGCATCAGATAGTTTCGCTTGTGAGCTTCGCTGCCAAAGTGATACAGCCCAAAGCACACCAGCGAATTGTTCACGGACATGATCGTGCCGTGCGATGCGTCCACCTTGCTAATTTCTTCCATCGCCAAGACATAGGACAGGGTGTCCAAGCCAGCGCCCCCATATTCCTCGGGGATTTCGATGCCCATCAGCCCAAGCTGCCCCATTTTCTTGACGGTTTCGTATGGGAACTGGCCGGTCTCATCGTGTTCGGCGGCGACGGGCGCAATCTCCTTTTGAGCGAAATCGCGCGCCGTTTGGCGGATCATTTCATGTTCGGCGGTCAAGACCAAGCTTGGACCGCTGGCGGACATTTCAGCAACCGACATTGGTTTTCTACCTCCACATCCTGGGGACGCAGCCAAATTATAGCATTTTGACCCACAATTGCTATCCACGTTCAAACTTGGGTGCTGTCCCGCTAAGCCGGAAAAGCCGAAAAGTGTCCCGCCAAGCCGGAAGCGGGTATTATGGGCGCATTCGGAAAAGCCCTGAGGAATGCGCAATGGAACTTGAAGATCAGTGGTGCGATCAAGCGGCATGTCCAGACCGTCGCAAGACTGGGCACGGTAACATCCGGCCCTATGGTAAGGCCGAGCGGCGCTATTGCTGTACAACTTGCCAGCATACGTTCAATGCCGACAAGGGCACCTTTTTTGAGACGATTTGCACAGAGCGCGCCGTGGTGTTGGATGCCATCGGGATGTTGGGCGAACGTAATAGCTTGCGGGCGATTGGCCGTCTGAAGCATTGCAAACCGGATACGGTCTTGCATTGGCTGGATTTGGCTGGACAGCACAGCGCCGCCTTCAACGCGTACCTCATTCATGATCTGCATATCTCGCAGGCCCAGATCGATGAGCAATGGACCTTTGTCAAAAAAAGCAAGAACACCTCCTGCCAGACGATCCGGACACCGTCGGGGACATGTGGATCTGGCGAGCGATCGGGCTGCCCAGTCATCTGCGTGTGGTGAGCCACATCAGCCACGAGCGCAGCGAAGGCGAAGCATGCGCATTTTTGGCCAAATTCAAGGCGCGGACGGATGGTCACCCGCCGTTCTTCACCAGCGATAAACTGCCGGCGTATGTCGCGGCCCTGGTGACCAACTACAGTGAGCCGGAGCCCGAGCCAGCCAAGCGCGGCCCGGGTCGTCCGCGCAAAACGCCACGGCGCATCTTGGACGATGACTTGCTGTACGCGCCGGTGGATAAGCGCCGCGAAAACGGCCACGTCGTGGAGGTCACGCGGCGGATTGTCTTTGGTTCCGCAGGGGAGATTGCGGCCGTGATCGAAGCCGACGGATGCGGGACGCAGATCAACACCTCGTACGTCGAGCGCGACAACTTGACCGCGCGCCAGAGCAACGGCCGCTTGGTGCGCAAGGCCCTGGCGCATTCCAAGGAGGTTCTGTTTCTTCAACGGCATAGCGATCTAGACGACGCTTTGTTCAACTTCACGCGGCCGCACCGTGGTTGTCAACTACCTTCCCGATCGGCCACGCGACACGGCCGCAAGCCATTTTGCACGCCCGCGATGGCAGCCGGCCTGACCGACCATGTGTGGAGCCTGGAGGAATTGCTCTCTTTCCGGATTCCTCTATCGCCGTTGTAATTCGCTGTTCCGGCTTAGCGGGACAGCACCCAAACTTGGATGCGTACGGTAACGGTGGTCGTCTGCCGCAGCGCCAGGCCACCCACCGGCACGGGTCTGTTTTGGTCTGGCCTGCGCGCTGCCGCGCTTGTGGCACTGCGCGCTGACCGCCAAGCGGTGTGTGTCTGTTTTGGTCTGGCACTGCGCGCTGCCGCGCTTGTGGCACAAGTGGCACAAGTGGTTTTTACGGCATATTTTGAAAAAAGATCTGGCACGAATTGTTCTAGTCTCTGTCGGACATAATGTTGCGCCAGATTTTTCTCAGCGCTCGCTGGGCCCATCCCTTCAGAGGGCCGCGTTATGTGTGGTGCAGGCTTGAGCATTGGTGGCAGGCGGTGGGACAACCCAGCCCCATTGCACCCAAAATTGCTGTATGCCCCCGCAACCTTTTGTTGACCCTGTCGTCCTCGCCCTAAGATTTTTTGACGGGCCTGGCTCGCGTCAGGTACAATGCCATCAAGAAATAGGAGGCCCCGTGCCCGACGAAATCAGCCCCGATCTCTTTGCCCACCTGGCAATCCTGGCGGCGCTGGCGCTTGACCCCCGCGAAAGCGAATATCTGCGCCAACAGCTCAACGGCCAGCTCAAGGCCATCGCCGAGCTCGAGCACATTGCCCTGCCGGACGATGTGCCGCCGGCGGCGCATGGTGTTCCCTTTCCGGCTGACATTCGCGCGCCGCTGCGCATCGACCAGGCTGTGGTCGACCCCATTCTGGCGGCGCGCATCCTGCGCCAGGCGCCCGAAGGTGAAGACGGCTATTTTGTGGTGCCGGACATTCAGCACACCCAGCTATAAAGCACGGGCTACCTATGGAACTTCCTGATCTGCCCGCTCACGAATTAGTCCGCCGCCTCAACGCCGGCGAGACCTCGGCTGTCGAAATCGTTCAATCAGCTTTGAGGCGCATCGAGGCCGTCGAGGGGCGTGCGCCCAGCACTGCCCCTTATCAACCGCAGCCCGGCGACGATTCTGCTGTTCACGCTTACATCTCGCTGCAGCGTGAGCGGGCGCTGGAGCGGGCGCGCGCCATTGATGACGAGTTGGCCCGTGGCGAGCAGCCGGGGCCGTTGGCCGGGGTGCCGCTCAGCGTTAAGGATATCTTTTGCGTCGAGGGCACACCTTCCACTGCCGGCAGCAAGATGCTGGAAAATTACGTCGCTCCCTATACCGCCACCCCGGTAGCGCGGCTGGAGGCGGCCGGCGCCATAGTGCTCGGCAAGGTCAACCTAGACGAGTATGCCTTTGGTTCGTCAAACGAATCGTCGGCCTTTCAACCCTCCCCGCGCAACCCGTGGGACCCTACGCGCGTGCCCGGCGGCTCGTCGGGCGGCGGCGCCGCCAGCGTGGCGGCCGGGGAGGCGGCACTGTCACTGGGCACAGATACGGCGGGCTCGGTGCGCCAGCCGGCCGCCTTTTGTGGTGTGGTCGGGCTGAAGCCCACCTACGGCCGCGTCAGCCGTTATGGGCTGATTGCCTTCGGTTCATCGCTGGATTGCCCTGGCCCGCTGACCCGCGATGTGCGTGACAGCGCGCTCATGCTTAAGGCCATGGCTGGCCCGGATGCACACGACGCCACCGCGGCCATGGTGCCCGTGCCCGACTTCACCGCGGGACTGGACCGAGGCGTGCGCGGCCTGCGCATTGGACTCAGCCCAGATTACTTTCGCATCCGTTACCCCGACCCGGTCACGGGCGAGCTGCAGGACCAGACTCTGCCCGATGAGGTGGCCGCGCCAGTTTGGCGCGCCGCGGAGCTCTTGCGCCAGGCGGGCGCTGAGATCATCGAAAATGTGCCGATGCCCAACACGTATCTGGCCATCCCAGCTTACTTTGTCATTTCACGCGTGGAGGCTGCTTCGAATTTACACCGCTTCGATGGCGTGAAATACGGCCACCGCACGCAGGCACCCGTGGCCGACCTGCACGAGATGTACCGCAAATCACGGGCCGAAGCCTTTGGCCTGCAACCTAAGCTGCGCATCCTGATGGGCATGTATGTTTCTGGCGCGCAGTATGCCAAGCACTACTACCAGCGCGCCCTGCGGGTGCGCACCCTCATCCGCCGCGACTTTGAAGCCGCGTTTGATCCAAACGGCCCCTATCGCTGCGATGTGCTGCTCACACCCACCACACCCACCCCGGCCTTCAAGGTGGGCGCCGTCTACGGCGACTCAGTGCTGATGCAGTATGCCGACCTGCTTACCGTGCCCGCCAACCATGCCGGCACGCCGGGCATCGCGATCCCCGCCGGGCTAAACCCGGAAGGGCTGCCGCTGGGCATCCAGTTTCTGGCAGCCGACTGGCAAGAAGCCACACTGCTGCGGGCTGCCGCAGCCTATGAGCAGCTTACTGCCGCTGAAACCTGGCGGACTGCGCGGCCGGCGGTTGTGGCAGTCAGGCAGACGCATGGCTAAAGAGCCGGCTGTGTCCTACGAATCTGTCATCGGGCTTGAAATTCACATCCAGCTCAACACCGAGAGCAAAATCTTTTGCGCCTGCCCGGCCGATAGCTGGGGGGCGCTGCCCAACACCAACATTTGTCCGGTGTGCACCGGCCAGCCCGGCACGCTGCCCGTGCTGAATCGGGCCGTGGTCGATAAGGCCGTGCTGCTGGCGGCCGCCATGCATTGCGCGGAAATTCAGCCGCGGAGCTTCTTCGACCGCAAGAACTACTTCTATCCCGATCTGCCCAAGGGGTACCAAATTACCCAGTACGACGAGCCGATTGGCCGTCAGGGCTGGTTTGACGTTCCCTTGCCAGATGGCACCGTCCGCCACGTCACCCTTCACAAAATGCACATGGAGGAAGACGCCGGCAAGACCAAGACCGACCCGGCCCGCGGCGTGCGGCTGATCGACATGAACCGCTGCGGTGTGCCGCTGGTGGAGATGGTCACGGCCCCCGACCTGCGCTCGGCCAACGAAGCCGCCCAATTTCTGGCTCGCCTGCGCCAATTGCTGCGTTGGCTCGATGTTTCCGAAGCCAA
Source organism: uncultured Planctomycetota bacterium (assembly GCA_963738665.1). Classification (GTDB taxonomy): domain Bacteria; phylum Planctomycetota; class Planctomycetia; order Pirellulales; family Lacipirellulaceae; genus JABDGM01. Next base: position 23,077 of record CAVTXL010000017.1, on the reverse strand, counting down.
TATGGAGCGCGCTCACCTGCGCTGCGATGCCAACGTGTCTATCCGCGAGACTGGCGCCACGGTTCTCAACTCCAAGACCGAGATCAAGAACGTCAACTCGATTGAGGCCGTGCGCGACGCAATCCAGGTGGAGATCGAGCGCCAGGTGCGCGAGGTGAGCGCTGGGCGCCGGGTTGAAGCCTGGACGCTAGAGTGGGATGAGGACAGCCAGAGCCTCAAGAAGATGCGCTCGAAGGAGACCGAGGCCGACTATCGCTATTTTCGCGAGCCCGACCTGCTATCGGTGCGCGTGGACGCGGCCTGGCGCGACGAAATCCTGGCACGCCTGCCCGAGCTGCCGCTGGCCCGCTATGCGCGCTTTATCGCCCAGTACCAACTGCCAGTCTACGACGCCACCATCCTGACCGAGGAGCGTTCGCTTTCCGACTACTTTGAGGAGGCCGTGCGGCTTTTCGGCGGCGAGCCCAAGATCATTGCCAACTGGGTGCAAAACGAAGTTTTGCGTCTGCTCAAAGAAAACAATTTGCCGGCGCGCGCGCTGGCCTTTTCACCGGCCCAATTGGCCGAGCTGGCCCAGTTGGTGGAGGCCAAGACAATCACTCGCCAGACCGCCGTGGCGCTCATTCCAAAGGTCATCGCCAGCGGCCAAAGCCCAAAAACAATCGTCGACAGCCAGGGATTGGCGCAGATCTCGGGCGATGAAGCGATACGCGAGCTGGCCCGCCAGGTAGTGGCGGAAAACCCCAAAGAGGTAGATGCCTATCGGGCCAAGCCCAGCCTGCTCAAATGGTTTGTGGGGCAAGTCATGCGCAAAAGCAAAGGCCAGGCCAACGCGCAGGTGGCTGAGCGGCTGCTAAAGGATATACTGGAGGCGTAGACCCTGGCGCGCGATTGCGCGTGCCGGCGCGCCACCTCCCCAGGAGCTGCTATCCGTGATTGCGGTCCGCCCGGCCACAGCCGCAGACCAAAAGTCGATCAAGGCCATCATTCGCGCGGTGCAAATCAATCCGATGGGGTTGCATTGGCCGAACTTTGTGCTGGCGGTGGACCAGGATAGCCGGACGGTGGTGGCTACGGCCCAGATCAAGCGCCACAACGATGGCAGCCGCGAGCTGGCCTCTATCGCAACGCTCCCCGGCTACCGCAAGCGCGGCATCGCCCACCAGTTGATCAACCATTTGTTGGCCACGCATGAAGGCGCTCTTTACCTGACCTGCCTGGACACAATGGAATCGTTTTATCAGCAGTTTGGCTTCCGATCCATCACTGAGACTGAAATGACACCTTACTTCCGGCGCCTGGCACGCATCGCGGCGACATTTCGGTTTCTACGCGATGATGGGCGCCGGCTGCTGGTGATGCAGCGTGGCTAATCGAAGGGATGAGTGGTGATGAACCCCAGCACGGCGGCTTTGTTTGTCGAACAGCATGGCGACCCGGGCCAACGAGCCCGGCTGCGCTACATCTACTCTAACCAGCTTCCGACGGCCGATGCCTTGCGGCTGGCACTGGCCGGTCAGCGCGCCGACGGCGGCTGGCAGGCCAGTTGGGCATCCGACTACAGCTCCATCGACGCTACCTGTGGCCGGATGGCTCAGGCTGAGCAGCTTGGCCTGGGGGCGGGCGACCCGGCGCTGCTGCGCGCCTTGCACTTCCTGGTTCGGCGGCAGCAAGCCGACGGCGCCTGGGAAGAAGCACCCGATCTGTCATCTATGGCGCCGCCGTGGGCGGTGCCCGGCAGCCGCGAAGCCCGGCTATATCTGACAGCCAACAGCGGTTATTGGCTGGCGCACCTCTCTCCGGCCGACATGGGCAGCCTGCGCGAGAGCGCCGGGCGCGCCGCCAACTACCTGCTCACCTATCTGCGAGGCAGCAACCATCTGCCCAGTTTCATCCAGGCCGATTGGCTGGCGGCAGGGCTGTGCCAGTCGCTGGGCCACGTTGAAATCGTCGGCGGAGTCTTCACGTTTTTGGAAAGCCGCGTGCCCGAGCTGGCGGCCAGCAACCTGGCCTGGCTTATCATTACGCTGCGCGGGGCGGGCGTGGCACCCACACATCCGCTGCTGGTGGCCGCTGGGACACGCCTGGCGGGCCTGCAAGCCGACGACGGGCACTGGCCGAGCGAGACCGGCCGGGACCGCGACGTCAACACCACGCTCGACGCGCTATATGCCTTGAAGCTAGTCAGCTTGCTGTGAATCAGCGGGCAAATGGGGCGCTACGCGGGTTGGCCGCGCTGGCCGCTATCATGCTGGCGCTCAGTGCGGGCGGCCCCAGCCCGGCCGTATTAGCCTCAGACGCTGCCTTCCAGGGCAACGCCAACCTGACTGACGCGCCAGACGCCTCAGCCGCGAATTGCGGCCCGCTGGCTCCGCCCTCGGGGACGGTGGTTAACGTCTCAACCGTGGCCGGCCTGGAGGCCGCGGTTGGCAGCCTGGCCGCGAACAGCACGATCCTGATTGCCGACGGCACTTACGACCTGACACAGCCCCTCAATATCCAGCACGCCGCCCATAACGCGACCATCCGCAGTGCCAGCGGCCAGCGTAATGCCGTCGTCCTCAACGGCGGTGGCATGACCAACAACGGCTCCAATCTCTCGCATATCTTTCAGGTCTTCGCGCCGGATGTCACCATCGCCGATTTGACCCTGCGCGACGTTTATTTCCATCTGGTGCAAATTCATGGCGAGAGCGGCGCCACACGCCCCAGCCTGTACAACCTGCACTTGCTGGACGCCGGGGAGCAGTTCATCAAAGGCTCGACGGCCGGCAATCCTGGGCCGTATGCCGATGACGGCCTGGTGGCTTGCTCGACGATCGAATACACCACCTATCCGCCCAGTGACTATACCAACGGCGTGGACGTGCTGGCTGGCGCCGGCTGGGTCATTCGTGACAATGTCTTCCACAATATCCGTTCGCCAGACCATGCGCTGGCTGGGCCAGCCGTGCTGATGTGGCGCAACTCACTCGACACCCTGGTAGAGCGTAACCAGTTTATCGAATGCGACCGCGCCATCGCCCTGGGGCTGTCTGCGCCCGACAGCAACTCGCGCGATGGCAATACCACCTACGACCACCAGGGCGGCATCGTGCGCAACAACTTCATTTATCGCGCCGGGCCGGGCGACGTGGGCATTACGCTTAACTATGCGCGCAACGCGAAGGTCTACAACAACACGGTGCTGCTCAACGGCACCTTCGGCTATGGGGCGATCGAGTACCGCTTCGGCAGCACCAGCGCCGATATCCGCGACAACCTGACGGATGCCCCCATCTGGCAGCGCGATGGTGCCAGCGGCATTGTGAGCGGCAACGTGACTACGGCCCAGCCCGGTTGGTTTGTCAACGCCGCAGCGGGGGATTTGCACCTGCTGGCCTCAGCCACGGCGGCCATCGACCAGGCCACGATTTTGGCCGAGGTACCGGACGATTACGACGGCGCGGGGCGGCCCATCGGCCCAGCGCCGGACGTGGGCGCGGACGAATATGGGGTACCCCCGCCCGCGGCGGTGACGGACCTGCGGTTGACGGGTGTGCTCACCGCCAGCAACATGCTGACCGGGACCCTGAGCTGGACCGCGCCGGGCAACGCCCTGACCATAACCATGCGCTACAGTGCCAGCGTCATTACGCCGGCCAACTGGGCAGCGGCAATCCCGGTTGGGGCGCCATTGGCCGGCACCACGCACGTGCTGAGCGCCAGCGTGCCCTACACCGGCGGCAAGCTGTATTTCGCGCTGAGAAGCGCTAATGCCGGCGGCGAGTTGGGCCTTTCAAATCTGGCCTTTTGGCCCATTAATCGGCTGGCCCTGCCACTACTGCAGCGCTAACAAGCTGGCATCATTCGATTTCGACCGCCAGGGCCACGGCCTCGCCGCCGCCCAGGCACAGCGCGGCCAGCCCGCGCCGCTGACCCCGCTCGCGCAGCGCGTTGACTCAGAGTCACCAACACGCGCGCGCCGCTGGCGCCGACCGGATGGCCCAATGCAATGGCGCCGCCGTTGACATTGACCCTGCCCCAATCCCAGCCCTGGTCGGCCAGCGCGTAGCCGTCGGCGAGCACCTGGGCGGCAAACGCCTCGTTCAACTCAATGAGGTCGACATCTGTGAGCGTCCAGCCAATGCGCGCCAGAAGCTTCGGGATGGCGCGCGCGGGTGCGATAAACAATTCCTTGGGGTCAACGGCCGCGTAACTGTAGCCAACCACCCGCGCCAGCGGCGCCCGCCCAAGCGCCTCGCTTTTAGCGCGCGAGGCCACCACCAGCGCGGCCGCGCCATCGTTCAGGCCGGGCGCATTGCCGGCGGTGACCTTGCCGTTCTTTTGAAAAGCCGGCTTAAGCCGCGCCAGGGCTTCCAATGACGTGTCGCGGCGCGGGCCTTCGTCGACTTCGACCTGCAGCTGGCGACCGCCCTGCTCCACCACAACCGGCACAATCTCCGCTTTGAACTTGCCCGCGTCGATGGCCGCCAGGGCCTTTTGATGGCTGTCGAGCGCGAAGCGATCCATCGCTGCACGCGTGACTTCGTATTCGTCCGCGATCCACTCGGCCGCGTCGCCCATCATCCACTCTTCGAGCGAGCACCACAGACCGTCATAGATCAAAGCGTCTTGCATGGTTTGGTGCCCAAAGCGCAAGCCCTGGCGCACCTTGGGCAGCAGATACGGCGCGTGGCTCATATTTTCCATGCCGCCGGCGACCATCAGCTCAGCATCCCCGGCGCGGATGGCCTGCGCGGCCGACATCACCGCCTTGAGCCCCGAGCCGCAAGCCTTATTCAGAGAAAAAGCGCCCACTTCCGGCGGCAGCCCAGCATGAATCCCGGCCTGACGCGCGGGGGCTTGCCCACTGCCGGCCGCGATCACCTGCCCCATGATGACTTCATCAATTTCGGCCGGATCGACGCCAGCGCGCTCGACGGCCGCGCGGATGGCGGCCGCGCCCAGGCGCGGGGCGGGCACGCTGGCCAGCGCGCCCATAAAATTGCCAATGGGGGTGCGTGCGCCGGAAAGAATCATCGCGTCGTTGGGTTGACTACCGTTGGTTTTCATTGTGCCTCAGCTGGCGGCATTGCCCTGAGCATTACCGCTATGGGTAATCTTATCTTGCCAATAACACTTTGTAAACGGGCGTATTTCAAGGCCGGCAAGCAAGTGGGCGCCACTCGCTCCAGGACAGCACAGAATCGGCAATTGGGCGCACCCAAGGGAGTGCACGAGTGGCGGTGAACAGCCAGCGCCGGCTTATGTCGCACTGCTGGTCGGAGTGGGTTTACAAAAGTTGGTTTCTTGGGCAGCGGGCTGGAAGAGGTCGCCGTCCACTGGGCGAAAAACCTGCCCTGGGAGATGGAGACAGGGTGTGTCCGTTTCTGCGCGCTCGTCGCGCTTGTGGCACGGCACGCTGACCGCTCGGCCGGGGAGTATCTGTTTTGGTGTGGCACTGCGCGCTGCCGCGCTTGTGGCACGGCGCGCTGGTCGCGCTTGTGGTCTTTACGGGGAAATTGGCAAAAAGATCTGGCACGAATTGTTCTAGTCTCTGGCGGACATAATGTTGGCGCGCGCAGGGCGTGCTGGCCACACACCCTGGCGTTTCGGAGGAAACCAAATACGGGGCAGCGATACTAAGCAGCGCCAGCAGGCGGCCAATGCTTGAGCGCGAGACGATAAGTCTCTTGGAGATCTTCGGGGATCACGCGGGTATCGGCCACTGTGGTCATGAAGTTGCTGTCGCCGGCCCAGCGCGGCACGACGTGCATATGTACGTGGTCGGCGATGCCGGCCCCGGCGGCGGTGCCAATGTTGACGCCCAGGTTGAACGCCTGCGGCGCATACATGCCGCGCAGCGCCGCCAGCGCCTGTTTGGCTAAGAGCATGATCTCGGCCAGGGCGGGCGCGTCCAGAGCTTCTACAGTGGACACGTGCTGATAGGGAACGACCATCATGTGGCCGTTATTGTAAGGAAAACGGTTCAGAATGACGTAGGCCAACCGGCCGCGATGGACGATGAGGTTTTCAGCGTCATTGTTTTCTTTCGGCTTGTCACAAAAGATGCAGTCGGTGCTGTCGCCGGAAGATGTTTCGGTGCGCAGATAGGCCATTCGCCAGGGGGACCAGAGATACTGCATGGCTTAATCGGTGAGTGAATGGCATTGTAACAGGAGTTTGGGAAATACGCGTCATAAATGCCGAACACAGTGCTTGAAAGGCGCGACCGCCATCACGATCAATCGCCCCGCTGCGTCATGAACCTGTCTAGCGTTGAACCGCGCGCAGGCCGCTTGCGCCAATGTCTGATCTGCGCGATAGGCAAAAGCAGCCAGCGCCACGTCGACCCGTTCAGAAGTGTATGCGACGCGGCCACGTTGCCGATAGATCCTCGCCGTCGCGGTTTCGAGCTCCAGGTGGCTCCACTCGCCGATGAAGTATTGGTCGCAACACCAGCGGTGGGCATTCAGCAGGGCGGCTTGGAAATTGACCATAAGCTGATCCTTCTCCAGGTCACGTTCAAACATCGGCTCGGTCACATCAATTGCGGCCAGGGTTTCTTGCCGCTCGGCCCGTTTGGTTTGAAGATGCGCTTGGCGCTCGGTCAGGTCTTGGATGTGGGCTTCGGTCTTGGCGGTGCGCTGGGCCTGCCGTACGGTCAGCGTTTGCACTTCAAGGTCAAGATGAGCGAGTTGCTGCTCGACGCGGCGGGTAGATTGGCCGGCCTTTTGCCGGGTCTGCCCTTCTGCTTCGCGTTCGGCGCGGGTGATAGTCAAGTCGACGAGCTGCTCGGTGAATGTCTGTTGCCTTTCAGCGGATTGGGTCGCCAGCACGTCGAGCGGGTGCCCGGTCGTCGCGAGTTGGTGTTCGGTGGCGGTCACTTGCGTCTGAGCGGCTTCGGCTTGGTGTTGGCGCGTGCGATTGGGCACTTCCTGGCGTTCGTACCCATAGTTCACATTCAGGTTATCCCCACCGACCATTTCGCGGATGACGTTTTCCGTTGCAGTCCAACGCTGGCGATACGTCGCCCGCGCGCCGCTGCCGCGCAGGCGCGCCGCGACGTCGGCGGCGCAGTCCGCCACGGGTTGGCTGAGCGCATACACAGCGCGCACCGTGTTGGTCGCCTCGTCGCACACCAACCAGAAGACGCGCGGATCATCGTCCGCCTGGCGCGCCAGGGCCCAGACGGCCGGCGCGAGCCGCAGCTGCGCGTCAGGCTCAGTCGTCACAGGCTGCCAGCGACCGGTCAAGCGAAAGACGTCCGCAAATTCGGGCGTGCCGGGGTGCAGGCCGGCCGATACCGGATCGTCGAGCAAGGTCAACAACGCAAAGTGGTCACTTTCAGCATATTTGCGAGCCAATTCCAACCCGTTCGCTTCGCGGTCCACCACCGTGAGCGTCACGCGATGACGGGTGAGACGTTCCAACTCCTGCTCGAGGCCGGGGAATTCCTGGCACAACGCCGCATCGCCGACCCGATTACTAATCTCCCAAATGTAGCCCTGAGCGTTGGTCACAATCACCTGCCGCGTGCAGGGCACACCTGCCCCCACCGCCAGGTGCGGGGTCACCCGATCCAGCAGTGGCAGGTGGCCACAGGGCATAAATAGGTGCGTCCAGTGTGGCTTGAGATGCGCATCCACATAGATCTGAAGCGGCGCCTCGGGCGGGACCAATGTCTCCACCCAGGTCCGACACAAGGTCTGGCGCAAAGCCTGACCCACTTGCAGGTGTTTCAATTCGCCCAAACAGCGTTCGATCGTGTCGAAGCGATAAGCGATTTGACACACCCCCAGCAAGCCATCGCCGACGGTGTACCGCAACTGCCAAGGCCGCGTCGCATCCAGCAGTGGCAAGAAGATCAAGTGCACGACCTTGGCCCACGTCCACGGCCAGGCCGCCACCAGCACACGCCCGGGAACCTCCGCCTCGGCTTGCGCCGTCTCAATCACGCGGCGCACGGCGCCGGGCACGCCCAGTTCGGTCAGGGCGCCCAGAGGGGAAAAAGGCCCCGGCGTGCTCAACTTCGCGCGCGGAACCCGCGTGAGCTTCGTCCGGTTCTTTCGCCCGGCGTCCAGGCGGGTTGCTCAAGTCAGCCTCTTGCAGCAACTCGTTCAGCCGGCTCAGCGAAATCTCAATCTCGAACCGCTCCCAAACTCGGGCGCACAACTCCGCCCCGGTTAGCAGCGGGTCGCGCGTTTTGGCTTTGGTCAGAAAGGCTCTTACCGCGGCCGTGCCTTTGGTCGCGATCCCATGCCGCCGTTCCAGCAGGGCCCGCCACTGCCGGCCGCCGCGTTGGTAGCGCTGCTTTAGCGAAGGCAGGCTACTGGATTTCAGCGGCAACTTTAGCTCGCGGCGCACCTGCTCCGGGTCTTCGCCATGTTCGACGCGCAGAATCCACTGCTCTTTGCGATGGGCGAAGTCTTCGCGTTCTTCGACGGTGTAGCGCATGGGCACTCCTGAAGCGGCACGAGTTGCTCCAGCATACACCCTCTCGCCATCAGCTAATTATGTGTTCGGCGATACGGATCCGGGTTTCCCGGGTTCCTGTGTAACAGACAATGGCAGACAAGAGGAGAGTTTTCGACACAAGCCGCCGCGCCAGCCGCAAAGCCTTCAGCGCGGCGGCCTGTGTCCATATGTCGTGGTCTTAGGGCGCGACCCACACGGCGAAGCTTAGAGCGTGGCCCTGGTAATGGCCGGTGATCTCCCAACAGCCGAGGGTGGGAAGATCAACGCCGACGAGCATGCATCGCCGAAGTCGGCCGAGGCATTCGTGGCGCGCGAGGCAACCAGGGGCGAGGCGGCGCCATCCAGCCGCCGCCCTGTAACCGTCAGGTTGGGCGTTTGTTCGGCGCTGGCGCTGTAACCCTCGCGCCACCAGAACACTTTCTGACTATAGTCACTCTCGTCGTAAGGCAGACTGCTCCAGGTGCCGTCAGCGCCTAACATGGTCCAGAGCTCGGGTGTGCCATACCAAAACTGCCCCACATAGCGGGCGGGCGGCCGCGGCGGATAGGAGGCCGGCGGCGTGAAGGCCACCGCAGACGCGGCGGTGGTGTGGCACGTGGCTGGCGGCTTGTGGGTTGGCGCCGCGGAAACCACGGATGAACCGGCTGGGACAGGCGCCGCAATGGCCAAGGTGGGCGTGGGCGCCAACGCAGGTGGCAAGTTCGATGCCTGGCCGGCTGCACCGGCCTGGGCATAAGCAGCCAGCGCCAACACAATTGAACACTCAGCCAGCAAGCGAAATGGCAATTTCATCGAACGTTTTCATTTCTACCGGGAAGCGTTGACCATGGGCTGCCGGTCATTGGGAACTCAATGCGGCGCCGCTGGCGGTGTCCAACGTCATAGGCAGCTGGTCCGGGCGCGCCACAAACAAATGGCGACCATCGGCGCCGAGCGCCAGCCCGCTGATAAACGCATCCAGTGACGAGAAGCTTTTCACCTGCTTGGTGGCGGCGTCGAAGGACCAGATGTTTTGACCGCCCGTGAAATACAGGCTGTGCTGATCGGCCACGCTGTAATTGATCGGCGTGGAGGCGGACTGAGCGGAGGGGTCAGGCGCGAAATTCGTCGCGCGGGCCACTTCGTACGAATTCAAGTCGATTTCGGCAACGATCCCCAGGGCCGGATTGGCGGCATAGACGATCTGAGTATGGGGTGACAGCGCGAGGGAATAAGCTCTGAGCTGATCCAGGGTGTTGCCTGGCACCGTGGGCAGGTCAAAGCACAGGGTGAACTTGCCTTCGGTGTTGAGCGCGTGAATGAAAGCGGTGTTGTTGTTGGTCCGCAGGTAGAGTGTGAACAGCCAGCTTCCGTCGCTGGGGGCCACGGCCTGCCAGCGCTGCCCGGCCATCACTTCGTCGGGAGCGCGCTTGTCTACCAGCGCGCCGTCTTGCAGGGTCTCAGTGGTCAGATCGTACAGGCGAACCTGATAGTGATCCGGCTTCAGGGCTGGCAGATATTGGATGACGAAGAGCGTATCACCGGCGGGGGAGAGCGTGTCCACTTCAAAGTTGCCCGCCAGATCGATCTGGTGCACGACCTGGCCGGTCGTCGTATCCAACACCTGCACCTCGGTTTGCCAGGCATCCGCCGCCGACCAGGCCTGTTTTTCGCCGTCGCTGGGCAGGCGCGTGAGGGCCGCCCACTGCCCCGTGGCCGAGAGGCTGCTCAACTCCCATTGACTGGTAAGGCGGGCGATGGGCGTTGAGGCGCCAGTGGTCAAGTCATATTCGGCCAATTGGGTATCGGCGCTGGTCTGCGCGGCTAGGTAGTGCTGACTATCCGCCGACAACAATCCGGGCGGCAAGGTGAAGCGCAAGGCGCCGGCCGCCATGTCGTAGGCCATGAGCAGCCCAGCGTCGCCTTGCGGGCGGGCAAAGAATAACGTGCTGGGCTGGGCGGTGGGCGCAACAGCGGTGGGTTGTGGCTGCGGCGTGGGCGGCGCGCTGGTTGGTGCGCCACCCGATGGAGCGGCGGCCGGCGTGAGCGCCGGGGCGCAGGCCGCCAACAAGACCAGGAGGCAGAGGCTGACCGCCGATCGAACGATTCGGTTCATGGATGACCTTCCTTTCAGAATTGCAGAACGGCCGGTAAGGGCGTTCACTTCAATGAACTCGGCAATCATCACGGCCTGGGCCATCGTCGAGTCGCTAGCCAGCTCGAGCCGGTAAGTAATGCCATTTTCTAGCCAGATGAGCACGTGCCCGTCAATCAGCCGATAGAAGTCTAGATTGCCGCCCTGTAGTTCAAGCAGGTAAGGTCCTGTGGTCCAGGCGGCGGGCTGGCCGTGCACCGTCGTGTTTTGGAGGCTGGGCGGCACGCCCTTGGTGAAGTCCGACTTCTGAAGGCCGATGTTGCCGGGTACGATTTCAAAAAGGGCCAGGCGCACCTGGTCGGACTGGGCCGGGTCGACCCACACCAGCACGACCAGGGGCGCCCCTTCAGTCTGCAGAAAGACGCGATCAGGCGCGCCCAGGCCGGAGGGGTAGGCCGGCAGCAGGACCTTGAACCCAGCGTTGGCCTGTGCGCCAGCCAGCGTGGTTTCACCACTCAGCGAATCCAGCAAGGCCGAGATTGGCGTGGCAGTGGGGCGAGGCGTCGCCGTTGACGGACGCGGGCTGGGCGGTGTGGGCGCTGCGGCGCGGTTGGATGCAGTGGGCACCACAGTGGGCGGCGGGCCAGGTGCGGCCGTAGCTGGCCCAACTAAGATACGCACAACGCCGATTTGGATGAACTGGACCACCGCGGCACGCGCTGTGGGCACGGCCAGCACCGCCAGCGCGATGAGGGCGAGCATGAGCAGGGCCACCTGCCAGGGGCGGATGGCTGGCGAGCGCACGGGCTTCTCGACCAGCCGGGCGCCGACGACGGCGGCGAGGCGGGGTGTGGGGGGATAGGGCAAGGCGCGGGCCGTGGGGGTCAGCCGTTCGGCCCAGATCTCAAGGGAGGTAGCAGTCATGGCCCTAAGTTCTCGTTCAAAGTAGGGAATTCCCGCTCGACCACGGCACGCAGGCGCGCCAGAGCCCGGTGTGTGCGAGATTTCACGGTCCCGGGTGGAATCTCCAGTGCAGAGGCGGTCTCGGCTTCCGACATTTCCAAGAAGTAGCGCAGGTAAATGATTTCTTGCTCGGCCCGGCCCAGCCGGCGCACAGCCTGCCAGAGCGTGTGGGCGCGCTCGCGTTCGGCGAAGTGCGTCTGGCCGGTGGGGGCGAAGGCCGCCTGCGGCTCAGCGCGGATCAAGCGCTGCACAGCGGCAAAGTAGCGGCCCACCGAGCGGCGCTGATTGCGGGCCAGGTTGGACGCAATGCGCATGAGCCACGGGCGCAGGGGGCGGTTGACGTCAAAACGATCCAGCGCCCGGTAAGCGCGAATAAAGGTCTCCTGGGCCACGTCTTCCGCCCTCGTCGGCATCACCCAGCAGCAAGTAGGCCAGGCGGAACACGGCCTCCTGGTGCTGCCCAACCAGCTTTTCCCAGACGCTGCCATCGCCCTGGCGGGCCTGCGAGATGAGGCTGGCCTCGCTCACGGGGTTCTCTCGGGTAAAGTCATTTCAGACAGAATACACCGGCCAGCCGGGGCAGGTTCCCGGCAAAGCTGAGTGGCAGGTGCTCGAGGGTGGGACCGATAGTCAGGCTGGCGTATAAATCCGCACCTGAAGGCGCGGACAATGCCTGTCGGCCGCTGGTGTCGACGCGCAAACAACTCGGCGTAGGCCGACGCCCGGCCGCCGGCCTTGAGGCGCGACTTCAGCCAAATGTGCAGATGCGCCCGAACCGATACGTTGGCCGTCCGCCCGCAATGCAGGCGCCCCGCTGAGACGTTCCTACGAAGGCAAGCGAGGCTGTTCGCAGGCGCCAGCATCGGCAGCAACCCATAACGCGGCGGGCGGCATGGGTCGGGCGGCCTGTTTTGGTGCGGCGCAGCGCGCGCGCCGCAAACTCTTTGCCGATGCGCCAAATCGGAACTACAATTCAGCACGTGTCTCAGGCCTTTCACGCCCAAAATCTGCTGCACCGCCTGGCAGGGCTGCGCTTCGGCCACCCGGTCTATCTGTTTCAACAGATTGGCTCAACTAACGATGAGGCGCGACGCCTGGCGCAGGCGCAGGCGCCCGAGGGGTTGATGGTGGTGGCTGAAGAACAAACCGCTGGGCGCGGCCGAGCGGGGCGCCACTGGATTACGCCAGCCGGGAGCGCGCTGGCTTTTAGCCTGGTGCTGCGGCCAACAGCGCCGGCGGCCCAGACGGCGCGCCTGACCATGCTGGCCGGGTTGGCTGTGTGCGAAGGAATTGAGCAGGCCGCGGGCGTGGCGGCTGCCCTGAAATGGCCCAACGATATCCTATTGGCCGGGCAGAAGGTGGGCGGTATACTCGTGGAGGCCGTCGGCGGTGCCAACGGCGGTGAGCGCCTGGAATACGCCAGTATGGGCATTGGGGTCAATGTTGATAGTGCCCCAGCCGCGGAGGAGGTTGATTTTCCGGCCACGGCGCTAAGCGCGCAGGCCGGACGCCCGATTGACCGGCTGGATTTGCTGTGCGCCATCCTGGAGCGGCTGGAAGCGCGCTATCCGGCCCTAGATATGCCGGACCCAGGGCCACTGCACGCCGATTGGTCCGCCAGGCTGGTTTGGCTGGGAGAGCCGGTGGTGGCACACACGCCGGGCGGCGACCTGGCTGGGCAGGCGGAAAGCACCGATCTGGACGGGGCGCTGGTGGTCAAGCTCGACAGCGGCGAACGGGTGCGGGTACACGCCGGCGACGTTCGTTTGCGACAGGCGGTTTCTTAGGCAAAGAGAATGCCGGCAGTGCAGCCGGCATCCATGGAGGGTTGCGATGTTTGATAACTTGCGCCAAAAAAGCGCCGAGCAGGCCGAATTCTTGAGTGATGATGCGCCCGCCCCACAGGAGCCAAGAGCCAAGCGGTTGATGGCCAGCGGCACAGCCCGCCCCCTGTTGGGGCTGTCACCGGCGCAGCGCCTGCTCCTGGCGGTGATCCTATTCCTAAACGTAACCGTGCTGGGCTGTTTCGCGCTTTTGGTTTTTCAGAAAATCGCGCTGCCATTCTTTTAGGCGGCAGAGGGACGGCGGCGCTGGCCTATTGCCCTTCGTCAACCACCTCACCGTCAACCGCCGGCTGATCGCCGCCGGAAGGCGCGTTGTCCACCTCTGACCAGTCGCCTTTCACGCGCTCAACCAGCTGCCACAGATGCTCCTGGACCACCGGCGCCGGTGAAAATTCGAAGAACAGCCGCAGTCCAAGCATCAGCACCACCACATCGTCCATCTGGCCCAGCACGGGGAGTATATCGGGAATAATGTCAGTCGGCAGCAACAGATAGCCGACCGCGGCCAGCGGAATGAGCTTGGTGAGTGGGTGAACGCGCGGATCCAACAGCAGGGCAAACGCCAGCTTGACCTGCTGGATCACATCGCGAAAGAAGCTGCCCTCAGGGATGTAGGGCCCCAGCCAATTGTGTTTTTCGTCTGCCATATGCGCCACCTATCCAAAATAAACGCAACCGTCACAGATACCAAGTCGTATCCACACACCACTACGCGCAGGCCAGCCGCGGGTTGCAGGCGGGCGAACTATTCGTCGAACAGACTATAAAAACTGCGGTGCTGCTCTCGCACGGCAAAATCCAGCCGGTCGGGGCTCAGAGCGCCCTGCTCCAGCAAGATATCGCCCAGGCGCCGCGGCTGGCCGCCAGAGCCAGAGGCGCGCTGCGCCAAAAGCGCCGTCTTGAGTTGCTCGGCGTTGATGAACTGATAATCCAGCAGGTATTGGCCCAGCCGCGGCACAGGCCGATCGTCATCGCCTGGCTCGGCCAGCTGCACATCGTCATCGAACAGGCTGCTGGCCATAGCCGTACGCAGGTCAGAGGTCTGATTCAGCGGGCGTCGCACTTGATCCAGCCACTCGCGGGCCGTTACGTTGCGCGGATTGAGGGCCACCACACGCTGCAAACAATCTTCAATTTGACGCCGATCGTCGACGACGGTGGCCAGGCGCAGCCAACCCTGCTCATGACGAGCGTTGGCGTGCACCAGCTCGGCCAGCAGGCGACGGGCGAGCGGACGGTCGCCCGCTTCAATCGCTGCTAACGCCTGGCTGTACAGGCTATTCTCGTCCATGCGTGCCCCTTGCATGCGATAATGACACCCGCCTAGTTTACATCATCCGCTTGATCACCGCTAGCCTTGTATTCAAACTCGCCGTCAAAGGACAGGGATGAATCGTTTAATCGGCATTGTGCTGGTCGGCGTGTCGGCGGCCTCGTTCGGGACGTTCGCAATCCTGGGCCGTTATGCGTATGCCGACGGACTGGATGCGCCCACCATCTTGTTCCTGCGGTTTTCGCTGGCAACGCTGGTGCTCATGCCAGTGGTGGCCCTGCGGCGTGAGACGCTGCCGCGCGGATGGACCCTGGCCAGCCTGATGGGTATGGGCGCTATAGGGTATGTGGGCCAGGCGCTGTCGTATCTGACTGCCCTCAAATATGCGTCCTCGGGCCTGGTGGCGCTGCTGCTATACCTTTACCCGATCTTTGTAGCACTGCTGTCGGCCATCGTCTGGCGCGAGAAAATCACCAAGCCCACAGCCCTGGCGCTGGCATTAGCGCTGATTGGACTGGCCCTCACAGTGGGGCCAGACGGCGGCCGGCTGCTGGGCATCTTGCTGGCTATTACGGCGGCTATGATCTATTCCGTGTATATCCTCGTCGGCACCCAGGTCCTCAAGCAAGTTTCTCCACTGCTGTCGTCGACGATTATTTTCGGCTCGGCGGCCGCAGCTTCGGGCGTGCTGATGCTGCTAGGCGGGCCCAAGTGGCCGGCCAGCGCCTTCGGCTGGGCCGACATTGGCGCCATCGTCATCATCGCCACGGTGGTGCCAGTGGTGACCTTTTTGGCTGGGCTGGAGCGAATTGGACCCACCAACGCGGCGCTGCTGTCGACCCTGGAGCCAGCCGTCACGGTGGTGCTGGCGGCTCTGCTCCTGGGCGAGCGCCTACGGCTGCTCAGTCTGGTGGGCGGCAGCCTGATCCTTCTGGCGGTCGTGCTGCTGACCCGTAATGAACTGCAGCGTCAGGGATAGATTTTCTTCGGGTTGGCGTTGGCCGCCGTGCCGGGGTTCCAACTGGCCGGATCGGCGTTGAGGATCTGATAGACGGCGATGTGCGGGTCGCCGCAGTCGCCGGGGTTCTTCTTGCCTGTCACCGTCTCGTTGCAGGCCAGCGTGCCGGTCAACCCCTGAAAATCCTTGGTGGCCAGCACGGCAGCGCGCAGTGCCTGGCGGCCAATGTGCAACGTGCCATCTGGGTCTTGCACCACCACCTGTTCAATGGCGGCAAACAGAAGGTTGGTGGCGTCGTAGGCGTGGGCGTGGAAAACAGAGGCCGGCTTCTCGCCGTACTTCTTCTGGTGCTTGGCCAGGAAATCTTGATAGGCCGCGCCGAAGGCCGAGAAATCCGGGCTTGATTCGTACATGTTATCGGCGGCATCACCCGCGGCTTTGAGAAAATCAGGCGAGTACAGGCCGTCGGCCCCCATCAACTTGACCTTAGCCAGCGCGGCAGCGGCCTTGGTCTGGATTGTGAGAAAGCCGCCGGCAGCGATAAAGATCGGATAGTAAATCAGGTCGGGGCCGGCAAGGATCAAGGCCTTGATGGTCGCGCTCATGTCGGTGGCGTCCGGCTTTACGGCCGCTTCAGCAACCACCTGGCCGCCCAGCTCTTGAAAGCGGGTAGCAAAAACTTTGGCCAGGCCCGCGGTATAGTTGCTGCCGTCGTTGACGGTGGCCGCCTTGCGCACACCCAGCACGTTGTAGGCGAACTCGGCCGCCACCGCGCCCTGCACGGCATCATTGTGGGCTGTGCGAAAAAAACCTGGCGCCCGCACGGACGGGTCGGTGAGCCCCGGCGCCGTGGCCGAGGGCGAAATCAACGTGAAGCCGGCATCCGACAAGATGGGCGCGGCCACAGCGGCCTCGCTGGAACAAGACGGGCCGATAATGCCGACGATGGTCTGGTCGACGGCCAAAGTGGCGGCCGCCGTTTGCCCGCCCTGAGCGGTGCAGAGCGTGTCGACCCCGTTCAACTGCAGGGGGTGGCCCAACAAGGTGCCTTTCTGGTCGTCAATGGCGATCTCTATGCCGCGCCGCGAATCAACCCCCAGGCTCTCATTGGCGCCCGAAATGACCAGGGCGTAGGCGATGTGGACGGGCGCGCCGGGCGCCACGGTGAGACAGCCGATGGAATCGTTGCAGACGAACGGGGACGCGGCTGGGCGACAGGCAGCCAGCGCCAGGCTGGCCAGCAGGAGCAGCGCCAGAGCGGCACGAATTCGCTGTGACATGTTCGCCTCCAAACGGATCGGAACAGGTTGGCCGCTCCCCACGCCCCAACCCAGGTTACTGCTTAGAATAGACCTTTCTGATCGAAATGCAAACCGAAATACAACAAAGTTAGTTTTAAGCCGCAAGCCAGTGGGCCGCAGGCATTACGCCACAGCATTACTGCTCAGGATAAGTAACTCAATTGCACAGCCGGGAGGCGCCTCGCGCGCCAACATGCCATTTTGATCGAGCGATTGCGGTCGCGCTCGGGGTGACATAACGATCGCTTCGGCCGAAATGTCCTGGCGTCAAAACAAGCCGCGCGCGGGATGACATACTCCGGGGGACGCGTCTCTTCTACGCGTTGCTGCGAGGAGCTTCAACCGTGGCGGGAGGGGGAGAAGATCGCAAACGAGCGCAAAGCTCGCGCCCATGCTCTCGGCAAGACTGGGTTGATTGCTTTTGGCGCTCAAACAACATTGTATTCCCTGGTACCGCCCTGCTCGTCGAAACGGCTCAAAGCCAACGGGGAGATATCCAGGGTGCGCGACCGGCCCTCGGTGATCAGCTCGGCCAGCAGTTGGCCGCAAATCGGCCCGTGCATAAAACCGTGCCCTGAGAACCCGGTGACCACGTAAAAGCCGCTGACCGGGGTGCCGCCCAAAATGGGGTGTGCGTCGGGCGTCACCTGGTACAGCCCCGCCTAGCGTGAAACCACTCCCGCTTGCTCCAGCAGCGGCAAGCGCCGGGCGGCGGCCTCCAAATGCACCAATTCCCAGGCGGCATCTACAGTTTGGTCGAAACCGGGCGCCTGGTTGGGGTTGGACATGCCGGTCAGCAAGCCTTGCCCTTCCGGGTGAAAATAGAGGCTCTGGGTGAAGTCAATTACAAATGGGAAATCGGGCGCGAGCGCGGGCAGCGGCGTGGTAGTCAGCCATTGGCGCCGCACCGGCTGCACCGGCAGCGTAATCCCGACTAAGAGGGCATTTCTTAAGAAAGCTCTAGGCGCGGGCGGGGTGTAAGATGGCGACATGTTTCGGAAACGCACCCCCTACCCGTCCGACCTGACCGATGCTCAGTGGCAAGTGCTCAAACCCCATCTGCCGCCGCCGGCGGACCGTGGGCGCAAGCGGGCGGTTGATCTGCGTGAGATCGTGAACGCGATCTTTTATGTGCTGCATACCGGCTGCCAGTGGGACTATTTGCCGCATGATTTTCCACCGACGGACACGGTGTATGGGTACTTTCAGCGCTGGCGCAAAGATGGGACCTGGGAGCGGCTGAACGGTCTGTTGCGCGGCCAGGTCCGCCAGGCGGCCGGGAAGGACCCAGAGCCGAGCGCCGGGATTATCGATAGCCAGTCGGTCAAGACGACCGAAGCGGGTGGCCCGCGCGGCTTTGACAGTGGCAAGAAGGTCAAAGGCCGCAAGCGGCACATATTGGTGGACACGCTGGGTTTGGTGTTGTGTGTCGTGGTGCATTCGGCGCAAGTCCAAGACCGCGACGGCGCCCGCCTGGTGTTCGAGCGGATCCTGGCCCACTTTCCCCGGCTCAAACTGATTTGGGCCGACGGCGGCTAGGCGGGACCGAAGCTGGGCGACTGGGTCAAACAGCTCTGCCGGTGGGTGCTGGAAATTATCAAGCGCTCGGACCCAATCCACGCGTTTGAAGTCCAGCCGCATCGTTGGATCGTCGAGCGCACCCTCGGTTGGATCAATCGCGAGCGGCGCTTGAGCAAAGACTATGAGCAACTGCCGGAGACCAGTGAAGCCTGGGTGTATGTGACCATGATCCGCTTGATGCTCCGCCGCTTGGCGCGACCGGTGGCAGTCTGATCCCGCGGCCGGACTCCGCCTGGTGCCCGGCAGATCGACCTGCGGCCGGGCCCAAAGCAGACGATTGGAGCGCACAGACACACTGCCGATGACGTTTCTCATAATGACTATCAAAACCTATCAATGCGCGATTTCCAAAACGCGCTCTAAGGCAGCCACTGGCGCGCTCCAGGGGCCGGCGGCGTTCACCACGCAGTCGGTTGCGAGGCGGCCCTGGCTGGTGACAACCGCGCTGACGCGCCCACCCGCCGTTTCGATGCGTTCCACTGTGGCGCCGGTCAGACAGCGCGCGCCCAGGCGCCGGGCGGCGTTGATGTAGGCCATGACAACACTGTTGGGGTCAGCCAGGCCATCTGAGGCGAGATAGGTGCCGCCCAAGGCATCCGGGAACGCGCAGTCCGGCAGACGCCGGCGCACCTCGTCGCCCGACAGCCACACGGTGGGCACGCCGAGCGAGCGTTGGAGCGCCGCGTGCCGTTGGAAAGCGACCACGTCGTCGGCGCGCGTCAAAACAAACAAGTAACCGCACTTGCGCACCAAAGCTGGCTGGCCGGTTTCAGCCTCCAACGCATCGAGCATGCGCAGGCTGAGCTGTGACAGACGGATATTGATTTCAGTGGCGAACTGGTGGCGAATGCCGCCGGCGCAGCGGCCGGTAGCGCCTAGGCCGAAGAAGGCTTCCCGCTCCACCAACACCACGTCCGGCAGGCCAGCCTTGGCCAGGTGATAGGCGCTGCTAGCGCCCATGACGCCGCCGCCGATGACGACGGCCGAGGCCGTCCCGGAAGGTCAGCCATGTCAGCCAGCTGGCGTCAGATTTCGCCCAGATACGATTTCTGGACCATCGCGTTTTGTTTGAGGTTGTCGGCCGTGTCGTGCAGGATAATCTCGCCGGTCTGGATCACATACCCGCGATTGGCAATCGACAGCGCCATGCGGGCGTTTTGCTCGACGAGCAAGATGGTGGTGCCAGTGCGGTTAAGCTCGACGATGATGTCAAAAATCTGCTCGACCAGGATGGGCGCCAGGCCCATGGACGGCTCGTCCAGCAGCATGATGCGCGGCTTGGCCATCAGCGCGCGGCCCATCGATAACATTTGCTGCTCGCCGCCCGACAGCGTGCCGCCCTTTTGCTTGGCGCGCTCTTTCAGGCGGGGAAACAAGGTAAAGACGCGCTCCAGGTCGGCATGAATGGCCTCGCGGTCTTTGCGGGCGTAGGCGCCCAGCTCGAGATTCTCCAACACGGTCATACCGGGAAAGATCAGCCGGCCCTCGGGGCTCTGGGCGATGCCGCGCGCCACAATTTCGTGCGCGGGCAGTTTTTCGAGCTGGACCCCGTCGAGGTTTATCGTGCCCTGGCGCGGGCGAATAATGCCCTGGATCGTCCGCAGTGTCGTGCTCTTGCCGGCGCCATTGGAGCCGATCAGCGTCACGATCTCGCCGTCGGCGACGGTCAACGAGACGCCCTTGAGGGCGTGGATGTTGCCGTAATAGGAGTGAATGTCTTTGAGTTCCAGCATGGCGGTTCGCTATTTAACGACGCTGCCTTTGCCCAGGTAGGCTTCGATGACCAATGGATTCTTCTGCACGTCGGCCGGCAGGCCCTCGGCGATTTTTTCGCCGTGATCGAGCACGGTGACGCGGTCTGACATGCCCATGACCACCCGCATGTGGTGCTCGATGAGCAGGATCGTCAGCTTGAGCTCGTCGCGCAGCTGACGGATAAAGGCGGTCAGGTCGGCTGTCTCGCGCGGGTTCATGCCGGCAGTCGGCTCGTCCAAGAGCAATAGCTTGGGTTGGGTGGCCAGGGCCCGCGCGATCTCCAGCCGGCGCTGCATACCATAGGGCAAGGCCTTAGCCGTCGAATCACCATCGGTGCGGCGCAGCCCGACGAATTCGAGCATATCCAGCCCTTTGGCGCGAGCGTTGGCCTCCTCCTTGCTTGTCGCTTTCGAATGAAATACCTGGCCAATCAGGCTCGAGTGCAGACGCACATGCTCGCCCACCAGCACGTTTTCCAGAGCCGTCATATTGGCAAACAGGCGAATGTTTTGAAAGGTGCGCGCGATGCCCAGCGCGGTGATCTCGAAAGGCTTTAGACCCACCAGGCTGTGCCCATCGAACGTGAGCGCGCCGGAAGTGATGGAATAGATGCCGGTAATCGAATTAAAAACGTGGTTTTGCCGGCCCCGTTTGGGCCGATCAGCCCGGCGATCATGCCCTGCTCCATCTCAAAATCAACGGAGTTGACCGCCGTCAGGCCGCCGAATACTTTGGTGACTTTGCGCGCGTCGAGGAAACTCACGGCAGCCTCCTACGCCTCACCGGTTTGAGTAACGGCCGGGCTGCCCTCGGCGACAGCAGCGATGTTGGGCGTATCTTCTGCCGCATGCAACTCGGCCCGCCGGCGCGCGCTGGGAATCAGGCCCTCGGGCCGCACCGCCATCATGATGACCAGGGTCAGCCCAAACAGCAAATAACGATAAAGGATCGGGTCAGCATTTTGCGACACCGCCGACTGCAGGGCGCGATTGGAGGACAGCGCGGGCAAGATGGTGCTGCTCATCAGGCCAGACAAGAAGTCTTTCAGGGCGGGCAGGAAGAGCCGGTCGGCGCCAGTGATGACCAGGCCGCCCACAATGACGCCGGTGATGTTGCCCAAGCCGCCCAGGATGACCATGCACAGCACGGTGATGGAGATGGCGAACTCAAACGCGCTGGGGAAGATGCCGCGCACGTAGGCGCCATAAAACGCGCCAGCGAAACCCGAGAACATGGCCCCCATCGAGAACGCCAGCAGCTTAGTGCGCACCGGGTTGATGCCCATCTGGGCCGCGGCCAATTCGTCTTCGCGGATGGCCATCCAGGCGCGGCCGGTGCGGCTATCGCGCAGCCGCCGGATGAGGAAGATGCTCAACAAAAGGATAGCGATGATCAGAAAATACCAGGGAATAGGGTTGTTGGATTGAAATTCGCCCAGGAACGGCAGAGCCGGGACACCAATAGGGTTGATGCCCACTTCGCCCTTGGTCAGGTCGGCGTGACTGACCAGGGTGATACATTGGAGCGCGGCGTTCCCGCCGAACAGGTGGATCAATCCGGGCAAAATCCAGCAGGTGATCGGCTCTTTGATGGTCACGTCAATCAAATTGCGGAAGACCACCGGCACAATTTCCCCAAAGCCCAGGGTGACGATAGCCAGGTAGTCGCCGCGCAGCCGCAGCGTCGGCGCGCCCAGGATGATGCCCCACACGCCGGCCATGGCGGCGGCGATCCAAATGACGATCCAGAAGTTGATGAAGATGTTGTGGGCGGGCGAATTGAGAATGCCGCTGGTGTAAGCGCCGATCGCAAAAAACGCGGCGTAGCCCAGGTCGAGCAGGCCAGCAAAGCCGACCACGATGTTCAGTCCCAACGCCAGGATGACAAAGATCAGCGCAAAGATGACTTGCGGCCCCCAGCGCAGACCGGTAAATGAGTCAACGAAGGGGAAAATGAGCACCAGCACAGCCAGCAGCCCGAGCTTGCCCAGGCGCTCTTGCGCCGATGACAAGGCATGCAGTCCGGTGGTGAAGGCGGCAAACAGCATCAGGCCGAGCACGCCGGCGATATTGGCCAGGATGACCACACTGGTTTCGCTCGAGTAGTGTCCGGTGGCGAACGCCAGCACATAGTTCTGCAGCAAGCTCATGGCCACCAAGACGGCGGCGGCAATCGCGGCGGGCGGCCACGTCTCGAGCGCCGTCTGCAGCGGCGCCTTGCGCTCCACATGGCTCCCCAGGGTTAACCCGAGCGCCACGCCCATGATGACACCGACGACCATGACCGACCAGCCGCCGAACAGGATGACGACGAAGCCCCCGATCACCCCCGCCCATAAGCCCGCTCTGACCTGTGTTGACATAGTGGTGTCCTCAGGCCTTCTCGCCGCCCTGCTCGCCCAACAGACCGGTGGGGCGAAAAACCAGGATCAGCACCAGAGTTGTAAACACCCAAGCGTCGGTCCAGCGGGCGTTCAAATAGCCATCGCTGTATGACGCGAGCAGCCCAATCAAGATGCCGCCCAGCATAGCGCCGGTGATATTGCCAATGCCGCCCAACACGGCGGCGGTAAAGGCTTGCAGGCCGGCGCGAAAACCCATAAACCACCAGGCGGTATTGTTATACAACCCGGCCATCAGGCCGGCCGCCCCAGCCAACCCGCCGCCGATTAAGAACGTGACCATGATCACACGGTCCACGTCAATGCCCATCATCTTGGCGGCTTCACGGTTCTGGGCGGTGGCCCGCATGGCCTTGCCGGTGGTCGTACTTTGCACGTACCAGCGCAAGCCAATCATCAGGATCCCGGCCAGGACGATCACCAGCAAATCTTTGGCGGTGAAGCGCAAGGTTAACGCCGGTGTTCGC
>CAVTXL010000016.1:0-608520 GCA_963738665.1 uncultured Planctomycetota bacterium | reverse complement strand
GGTAGTGGGCCAGTTTGAATTTCAGAATTGTTGCCTATGGCACGCCGCTGGCAGCAACTCCACTATATCCCGAATCTTCCAGGTTCGGTTATCAAGGCCGATCGCGCGGGCCGGGGTTGTCTTCATCGTCTGATGGACTTGCGGCAGAAGTTGTGGTGCATGAAGTCCAGGGCGATTGAGTGGGCGAGGTTTTCGGCTTTCTTGCTAAATGCGTTTGTCAGCCGGGTGAACCGGCGATTTTTCATTCTGACGTTGAAGTTTTGTCGTTCGGCGTAGCACGTTGAAATGAGCAACATATCCGGGTTGCCGTCTATCTGCTTTTTGTCGGCGCCTAGGCACTTGCCGGGAGATGTATTGAGTTTCTGGCTTCGTCCGGGTCGTGCCGTAGATTCTTGACCAATTGGGCATAATCGACGTCGCCCTCAAATACATGTCGATCGGGTTACAGGTACAGTCTGTTCCCGTCGGTCGTCAGCTGTACGCGATTCGACAACCGCTCCGATAGTTCGTGATGAAGGCGTGGGCATTCGCAGCATCACGAGCGCCCAACCGCCAACTAACGATCAGCTTGGTTTCGGCGTCGAGGGCCGTCCAGGTCCAAATGCTACCGACTCCCGGCTGACCCCGCATCGATCCGGCACGTTTTTGTCTTTCGCATAGCAGAAGCCCAGATTTCATCGCATTCAATCCGCTTGCAAGGCAGGTTCCGTAAAACCTTGTCTTGGTATTCCAGGCAGGCTTCCCGACCTGTCCAAGCAGCTTCAAAACCGTATCTTTTGCGACGCCGGTCATGCGGACGGTGGATCGGATGGAACAGCCTTCAACTAGGGCCGAAACGACAGAAACCCGCTTTTCGGTGGATAGTATGTTCATGCCCGTATTATACGTGACCGCTCACGCATTGTCAATAGGTATGTAACAATGTAATCGACATTGTTACAAATACACTTGACAGAGGCCAGAGGTTCGCCGATAATTGCAATACAGCGGCCAAAGGAGCCGTCACGTGGAAGTCACCTTTGCTGATCCATACTGGGATGAATTGGAGGCAAACGAGCACTGCCAAAGCAGGTTCGACAGGTCCGTTGTCCGCGCTTATCAGAGGCTGCTGCGGTACATACGGGACGCTGCCGACGAGAGGGATTTGCGAGCTTACCCCGGAAAGCACTTTGAAAAGTTGCTGGGGGACCGAGTTGGGCAGTATTCGATGAAAGTAGATGGAAAGTGGCGACTAGTTTTTGAAATCAGAAAGGGGACGCCAAAAAATACCATTCATGTCATCGAAGTCACAAACTATCACAAGGGGTGAGGCCATGAATCGCCGTGTTTCAGTTGAGCCTTTTCCTCCGGGCGAATATCTACAGGAGTTTATGGATGGGAAGGGCTGGACGCAGGATGATTTGGCAAGAGTGACTGGACGGACTCGGCAACACATCAACAGGCTGCTTCAGGGGAAAACTGCTATTACTCCAGAGACGGCACACGAGCTTGCTACGGCATTCGGCACAAGTGCCGAAGTGTGGATGAATTTGCAGGTATCGTATGAATTATCGTTGGCAGCGCAGGAACACAAAGATATAGCTCGGCGCGCCGCAATTTACAGTAAAGCGCCTATCAGTGAAATCACAAAGCGCGGCTGGATTCGTCCCGCCAAGAATATAGACGCACTCGATAAGATTGTTTGCGAGTTTCTCGACATTGGGTCGATTAACGATGAGCCGACCGTGCGTGCTGCTGCGGAAAAGCTACTTCGTATGACTGCGATACGGCGAGCGCAAATTGCGTGGTATCGGCGGTGCTGGCAACTGGCCGAACATGCGCCGGCTGCGACTTACGTTGAAAGTGATTTGGAACGTGGCATTGAGGAACTACTAAAGCTGGCGGCGTACCCAGAAGATGCGCGACGGATTCCAAGACAATTAGCCGACATGGGAATTCGATTTGTTATTAACCAGCACTTGACTGGGACAAAGATTGATGCGGTTGCGTTTTGGCTGGATCAGCAATCGCCTGCGATCGCCATATCGTTGCGGCACGGCCGAATTGACAATTTATGGTTCAATATCCTGCATGAGATCGTTCATATTAAGCACCGCCACAATGCGACTATCGACAATGACCTGGACTCCCGCAGTGGTGAACTGCCTGAAATTGAAGTAGTTGCAAATCGCGAAGCTGCAAATTATTTAGTGCCCCCCGACGATTTGAATTCGTTCGTTGCCAGGGCGGGCGGATATTTTTATCAATCGCGTGTCGTGCAATTTGCTCAAGTTCATGGGTTGCACCCAGGAATTGTAGTCGGCCAATTGCACCATCATCCAGATGGTCTTGAACAGCGACAACTGAGAAAACTGCTCGTTTCAATTCGAGAACATATTATCGGGCAAGCTGTCACAGACGGTTGGGGTAACATGCCAAATTTGGAGACAAAAGATGATTGCGACAACGAAAAGAACTAGCAAGACGTATCTCGAATCGATGCAGGGTTTCGCGGATGAATATCTGGCGGAAACCAAGCGCGTCAGGATAACTACTGCCGAACTTGCAGAATGGGCTATTAGGACTGGTCGTTGGATGCCACCTCGCGACATTTCATTGCGGTTATGCAAGCAAGACTTCGCAAAGGCAATGCGAACAATATATTAAAAACAGCTCTGGTCAGCCGGTGAGAGCTAAGCACGTTTGTCGCGAGAGACGCGGAGACAAGCAGCAGTATTTTTGGGCGGACATTGCGAACGCGCCGCGCAATCACATTGAAGGATCGTTTCGCCAGCGACGCGAACAAGTCGTTGGTGATTTGCGACAACTCGACCGGGACAATACATATTGGCAGGAAACCCATCAGGGGCACAAGCCAATTCAGATTCCGTTCGATTTCACGGACGACGTTGTAGAGGGCCGGTTTCCGGGTAAGTATCCGCCCCGCAAGCCACGCTAATCTTGGTTCTTAGCCCTGTCCCAGCGAGCACGGGCAGCTTTCTTGCCCGAATCGCTTAACTGTTCTTTTGTGAGCTTCGCGGCGCGCGCCTTGCCGCCCTTCAATCCGCCCTTGCGCCCCAAGGCAACGGCGGCCGGGTTCTTCTTCTTAACCGGCTTCTTGGCCGGCGAGGGCGTGGCCTCGCCGGTGGCCTGGTCGACAATGGATCGCGCGATTTCGTTGAAGTCGCGGGACGGCTTTTTCTTGCGTGAGCGGTTTAGCATACGTCCATTATGCCAAACCGACACGCGACCGGGCAAACCCAATTCAAGAATTCTCAATTTCAAACTGGCCCACTACCAGAACTCGCCGCTATTTGCCCTCTGCCGCAAAATCTGGTAGACCAGATCGAACCGACGACACACTGTCTAACAATTGATGTCGCTTTCTAATCGCACGACGATTCGTGCCAAATTGTGGTGACAGCGCAAATTCGTATTTGGCAATGAGTTGTTGCCGAGGCCTAGGCGATTGGCACTCGATGTGCTGTCATTGTGTCGTCGGCAGGAAGTGGCCCGGTAGGCGGGCCCTTACGGAAATTCCCCCTTTCATGAGTGGGCGCGGCAGGCGCCTAAGGAGTGACCCATGTTTCGGCGCATGTTTTTGGCGATTGCGTGCGTTGCGGCGATCGGAGTGGCCGGCTTGAGCGCGAGCCCCGCCCAGGCCCATCACGGCGGCCGCGTCGTCTACGGATACGCACCGGTCGTTGGTTACAGCGGTCTCGGTTCCTACGGCGGTCTCGGTTCCTACGGCGGTCTCGGTTCCTACGGCGGTCTCGGTTATGGTGTGGGCTACGCGGCCATTCCCGTCGGCGGCTACGAAGCGGCGGCCGTGCGGATGGGCGCTTACGGTCCGTTTGTGCCGGCGGTGCCGGTGTATAACGCCTATCCAGTCTTCTACGGTGGCGGACCGGCCTACTACGGTGGCAGCGGCGTGGCGGTCCGTGTGCGGTTCTAGTTGGATCGAATTCGGCGACGCCTTCGCAGTGACCGCCCGCAGGGGTCGCTGCAAGCCATTTGCCGCTGGTCGGCTCGAAAATCGTCGCCAGTTGCATGCAGACACTTTTCGACGGCCGCGACGGACGTCATGGCCAGTCGGGACGTACGATTAGTCCTGCCGGGCCGCCAGTTGGCGAACTGTTCGTCGGCTGGCGGCCTGTGTTTCTTATTTTGCCCGGCCAGCGCATCTGACTGGGGAGCTTGAACGTTGCTCGCGCTCGTCCGGAGGCACCCACCCAAGCGCCAATCCCGATTCTTGCTGGCAACTTCCGGAGCCAGCATGGCAGGAACATCTCTTATGTTCCGCAAATTCGCTAGCCGATGAATCTTCAATAGACGAACCGGCGGACTCTCGCTCGCCCGATCCTTGCAGCGACCCTACGGCCGTGGCGAACCGCGGCCGCGTTCGGTTGCGGCCCGGTTTCGCCAAGACAGTGCCATGCGGGCGAGCCAATCGTCGGCGAATCGCAGGCAAGAACTTGTTTTGCAGGCGGCAGTCGGGGTAGTGTCGCGAAGGGGGGCTGGCCCATGCTCGTAGTCATTAGCGACTTGCACCTGACGGACGGCACGTGCGGACCGACTGCCTCGCCCGACGCATTCCACTTGCTGTCGGAACGGATGGTCGACTTGGCGGCGAGCGCCTCGACGCGGTCGGACGACAGTTACCGGCCTCTGGAGCGGATCGACCTGGTGCTCCTGGGCGACGTGCTCGACATCATGCACTCGAGTCGCTGGCTGGATTATGACGTGCGGCCGTGGGATGACCCGACGTCGCCGGCGCTGGCTGAGGCCGTGACGTCGATCGCCGGCGACATCGTGCGGCACAACGACGCCACGCTGGGCGTGCTGCGATCGCTCGCCCAGGGCGCGGTGCGGCTGACGCCGGCGAACCAAATGGGCCGCCGGGCGGCTACGTCGGACAATGCGGCAGTCCCCGTGCGAATTCACTACATGGTCGGCAACCACGATTGGTTTCTCCACCTGCCGGGCCAGGACTACGACCGGCTGCGGCGGCAACTGGTCGTCCACCTGGGACTGGCGAACGAGCCGGACGAGCCGTTCGCCCACGAGCCCACGGACAGCGGCGATCTGCTGCAAGCGCTGCGGCGGCATCGCGTACTGGCCCGGCATGGCGACAAGTTCGACCCGCTCGCATATGAGGGCCATCGTGAGACGAGCAGCATCAGCGACGCGATTGTGATTGAGCTGTTGGTGCGGTTCGCCGCTGAAATTGAACGCAATTTCGCCGACGGGCTGCCGCCAGCCGCGCTGGCCGGGCTGGCCGAAATCGGCGACGTGCGTCCGCTCGTGATGGCGCCGTTGTGGATGGAGGGACTCTTGGCGCGGACGTGCCCTTCGGCAGCCTTGCGGCAGCGGGTGAAGCAGCGGTGGGACCTGTTGGTCGAGGCCGTGTTGGAGCAGTCCCTTGTGAGGGGCAATGCTGTGGCCCGCGGAAACCTGATCGTGGACGGCCTGGCCCGGGCGCTGCGGTTTGGCGGGCGGACGCGGATCGACTGGGGCAAGAACACCAATGCCTGGCTGCGCGAGGTGCGCGGAGCGCCGTCGAATTCGTATTGCATTCACGCCCTGGCCGAAGACGAGTTTCGCAATCGGCGGGCGCGGCACATCGTGTACGGCCATACGCATGAGGTGGAAGAGACGCCGCTGGAAGCGAGCTTCGCCGACGGCTACGTGCTGAACCAGACGTATTTCAACGCCGGCACGCTGCGACGGATGTATCGCCCCACCGAATGCGGGCCGGGCGAGCGCGAGTTCGCGGCGGCGGACACGCTGACATTTCTGGCGTTTTATCAAGCCGATGAGCGCCGCGGCCGGCCCTACGAGCGGTGGAGCGGCACGTTGGGTGTTAACCCTAATTCCAATCACGCCGCGACGCGAGTCGACGGGGCCGCGGGGGGCCAGCGGGAAGCGGCCTTTGGCAATACGGTGGCCACGATCTGTGCGCCCCATTTTCAGACCGTGCCGCAGTTCACTCCCGTGGATCGGGCAGCGGGGTTTTACGCGCCATTAGCTATTGCATGCATTGATAATGCGCAATCGCCGCGGCCCGAATGGTCGCTGGCTGCCTGCCCAGACGAAGACGCTACTTCAAGCCCCCTCGCTCCTCACTCCATTCCTGCCCCGAATATTCCGGTAAATATACGCGCACCAAATGATCAAGGTGAGCCTGTCCTTCACCGGCTTCCGACTGGCGCTCGTGGCAAATCCATAATTTACGCTTGACGTCCAATGCCGGTCGAAATGAATTCTGCACCGAGTTGGGGGTCCCACACAATGGTGCAAAAGTCGGGCAATTGTGCACCCTCCGTCGGCCGCTGGCCCTGGACAACAGCATGATTTCGCGAATGTGGCAGCGCACAATTCGATGAATTCATTTCAATTGCTGACGGTTTGTTTCTCAATGTTGCGGTAGAACGGCGCACGAATCTTCAAGTCACATAAGCGTACCCAGCGAGACGACCGGCCGAAGTGCAGCATAGCATATCGCGCGGCCGAATTCAAACCAATCCGTTGCTTGGCGAGAGGGATCACGCCACAATGTAGGAAGCTGACTCGTCAGTTGCTGCGGCAAAGTCACTGCGAGAATCTGTCTCTGCGCGCTATTTTCAATGTCGTTTCGTCTGTGGACCGTGTTCTACGTGTTCGCCGTGGTGGCCGCGGCGCTGGCGACGTTTGGGGCTTGGGGGGTTGCAATTGCCGTGACTGTACTCGGTACTTGGGTGGGCCTATTCCATGACCCACCGCAGAGATCGTTGGCAATAGTTTTGATTGCGTTTCTAGGTCTTTGGTTCTTAGGACTTCTTCTCGGCCCGGCCTTCGATGTGGGCATGCGCGAGTCCGGGCAGCGAAATCAGTGTCTCAATGAAATTAGGCATTTGGCACTCGGAGCGCTGAACTTCGAAACTGCTCGGCACCGGCTTCCACCCGCATATGTGGCCGATCCCGACGGGATGCCGTTGTTAAGTTGGCGCGTGGAAGTGCTTCCGTACATGGAGCTTGGCATTGGCACGTGGCCCGGCACGTATTTTAATCGGACCAGGGCGTGGGATGACCCGGCGAATTGGACATTTTCCACGACCAGAAATGAGGATTTCCAGTGCCCTGCGCACGCGCTGTCGGCGGCGACGACCGACTACTACGCCGTAGTCGATCCGAGGTCAGCGTTCCGCGGTGCGACTGGACGACCACTTTCTGATTTCACGGATGGTACCGCTACGACAATCTTTTTCATCGAATGTCACAGCAAACAGGCAAATTGGGCAGAGCCAAAGGAGCTGACATTCGACGAGGCTGTGGAGCTGTTAAGTACGCAGGCAGAGGAGACCGACGGGCATCCCGCAAACGACGGGTTTTTCTATAAACATTCGTACGGGCGCTGTGTGGCATTTGCGGATGGCCACGCGGAGTTTTTGCGTCGGCCGCTGTCGCGCGAGGTTGCGGCGGCGCTGTTGACGGTCGATGGAGGCGAATTAATTCCGGACGACTTTGCCGTGGCCGCGCGGCCTGAATTGGACTACGCGAAGTGTTATGTGTTTGGGGTGTTTGCGACGCTTTGCTTTGTGCCGTTGCCTTGGGCAATGCGGCGAAGGCCGGCGGCGAAGACAGTGGAGGCGGCGCCGGTCGGCGATGTGCAGGTAACCGCATGAGCTTTCGGTTGTGGACGGTATTTTACGTGTTTGCCGTGGTCGCCGCGGCGCTGGCGACGTTTGGGCGCGTGGGATTCTGGCGGCGGGCTTTGTGCTGGCGTTTTGGGCGTGGGGCTATTACTCGCGAGAGCGTCCCTTCAGTTTTTCTCGCTTGTTCTTAATCTTTCTGCTGATCGCGATTCTATCCGCGCTCGTATTCCTGCCGGCGATGGGCTCGGCGCGGGACGGGGGACGGCGGAATCAGTGTCAGATCGACGAGAAGCAACTTATCATTGCGATACTGAATTATGAATCGGCCCATAGAAGTTTGCCACCCGCCTATATCGCCGATGCCAATGGCAAGCCGATGCATAGCTGGCGGGTGTTGATACTGCCGTATTTGGAGGAGCAGGCGCTGTACGAACTATATGACTTCAACGAGCCGTGGAACGGGCCGAACAATAGCAAGCTGGCGCAGCAGATGCCGGAAGTGTTTCGCTGCCCGTCGGAACGGTATCCGAGAGCGAGTGGCGGCAAGACGGAAACGAACTACTTTGCCATTGTCGGAGATGAAACAGCCTTTCCAGGCGATAAAGGCCGCAAGTTCATCGAGACTTTGGATGGGACGGCCCACACCATTGCCCTTGTGGAGGACAGCGGTCGGGGCGTGAACTGGATGGAGCCGCGGGACGTTTCGCTCGATGAGGCGGTAAAGCTGTTGACCACGAACGAAGGGTCTGGGCACATGCTGGTAGACGACGGATTTTTAGCGGCGACGTATTGCAAAACGTCGCAGCGGAATGTCGCCTTTTGCGACAGCCACGTTGAATTCATCGGGCAACTTGCCGACCCAGCGGTCGCACGGGGGCTTTTTACGGTTGCCGGGGGTGAACCAGGGGTCGACGACTATGTGTCGCCGGATCAGTATGTCGAGCGCGAGGAAGTGACGGTCGTGAAATGGAATACGGTGTATTCACTAGTTGTGTTTGTGGTTCTGTCTTTGTTGCCGGCGGTTTGGACGCGGCGGAGCGCCGAAACGCAGCGCAACGAAGGGAAATAGCCGCAGTGCTACGCACCACCGGCACGGCGGTGCGTAGCACCGCGGCCTTTCCTCGCTCGAGGGCAGCGCTCACTTAACTTCCAGCATCCGCTCGAGGGCCACGAGCGACCAGTGGGCCGTTTCTTCGTCGACCTCGATCACGTTGACCGGCGTGCCGGCGGCGAGGTTTTCCAGGCTCCAGCAGAGGTGGGCCAGGTCGATGCGGTACATCGTGGCGCACATGCAGACGACCGGCGAGAGGAAGTGAATCTCCTGCTCGGGATGCTCCTGCTTCAGGCGGTTGACCAGGTGCAGCTCGGTGCCGATGGCCCACTTCGTGCCCGGCGGGGCTGCTTCGACCGTCGTGATGATCTTGCCGGTCGAGCCGCTATTCGTCGGCCAGCTCGACCACTTCGCGCGGGCACTCGGGATGCACCAGGATTTTGATGCCGGGGTGCTTTTCGCGGAACATGTCGACGTGCTCCGGCCGGAACATCTGGTGGACGCTGCAATGGCCCTTCCACAGCACCACGTTGCTTTGCTCGAGCTGCTGCGCGCGTGTTGCCGCCCAGGTCGTCGGCGTACGGGTCCCAGACCGGCATCTTGGTCGAGCGGAATGCCCATGCCGAGGGCCGTGTTGCGGCCCAGGTGCTGATCGGGGAAGAACATCACGCGCGCCGCCGGGCGTCTTCGTGCGGTCGAAGGCCCATTCGAGCACGGCCCCGGCGTTGCTCGAGGTGCAGACGATGCCGCCGTGGCGGCCGCCGAAGGCCTTCAGGCTGGCGGCCGAGTTGATGTACGTGACCGGCGTGATGTCGTCGGTGTCGATCACCTCGCCCAGTTCGTCCCAGGCGTCTTCGACCTGGTCGATCGCGGCCATGTCGGCCATCGAGCAGCCGGCGGCCATGTCGGGCAGGATGACGGTCACGCGCTCGCCGCCGCGCTCGGCGAGCTTTTCGGGCCGGTTGGCCAGGATGTCGGCCGTCTCGGCCATGAAGTGGACGCCGCAGAAGGCGATCGCCCGGCATTCGCCGCTCTCGGCCGCCATCTGGCTGAGCTGATAGCTATCGCCGCGCAGATCGGCCAGGGCGATCACCTCGTCCTGCTGGTAGTGGTGGCCGAGGATCAGCAGCCGCGGGCCCATCTCGTTGCGAACGGCCTGGATGCGCGCGGCCAGGGTGTCGTTCTCCAGCGATTTGTAGGGCTGGAGATCATTCGTGGGAGGCGGGGCTGGCAGTGTAGCGGGCATGTTGAATAAGGGGGGAAGTGGCAAAGCTAGCTTGGTGCTGGCTGCGATGCAGCCTTGGCTGAGACAATTATAGACGCGATCGGCGGGCCTGCGAGGGAGGAATGCGTGCGCCGCGAGCGGCTGGGCAAAGTTTGACAGTGCGGCTGGTCGATAACTACCAGGACATATTGCGCGGTCGCTTTCTTTAGCGATTCTTCTCATCCGGCGAAAGCAGGCATGGCGGAAGCAGCCCCCGAAAACGCGGTCGAAGCGGCTGAGACGGCAGAAGCCGAGGCGGCCGCGCCGGACGCAGCAGCGACGGCGCTGGAGCCGGAAACGACCGCAGAGTCACCCTCCCTCGCAACGACGGGTGGATTCGACCCGACGAAACTGTCGTCGCAAACACGGAACGTGCTCAAGATCCCAGTGGTGGTGACGGTGTCGCTGGCGAATCAACGGCGACCCATTCATGAGATCATTGAGATGGGGCCGGGGACCATTGTGAAGTTCGAGAAGACGTTTGACGAGCCGATGGAGCTAACCGTGGGAGAGCTGACCGTCGCCACCGGCGAAGTCGTCAAGGTGGGCGACAAATTCGGCCTGCGGATTGGGCGGATCGTGTCGCCGCAAGAGCGGGCGGCGAGGTGAATGGCTAAGCGTAAGT
The DNA here is from genome assembly GCA_963738665.1 of uncultured Planctomycetota bacterium. GTDB lineage: Bacteria > Planctomycetota > Planctomycetia > Pirellulales > Lacipirellulaceae > JABDGM01. Next base: position 597,967 of record CAVTXL010000016.1, on the reverse strand, counting down.
AGAAAAGTCGGTGAGTACGCAGTCTGACGGTACACCACCTACTCACCTGATCGCATAATCACCTAACTTACGGCGGACCCGTTTCCTCGCGGGCTGCTGCGGCACGCGGAGCGTGCCTGCTACAAAAAAAGCCTGCCCTGGATGTTTCCACCCAGGGCAGGCGCGTAGATCATCCGTTGGATGATGTTCCGCTTAGCGAACGAAGCTCGTGCGAACCACGTTGCGGGGGCGGGCAATCGAGGCGTTCGGATCCGCCATCGGGCGCGGCGGAACCGGCATCAGCGAAGCGCCGGCGCCAGCCGGGGCTTGCGGAGCGGCCGGAGCGGCGGCCGGAGCCTGCTCCGAAGAACCGCAACCGCAACCGCAGCTCGAGCCGCAACCGCAGCTATTGCTGCTGCAGCCGCAGGAAGCTTCGCCGCAACCACAGCCACAGCTATGGCCGCAGCTGAACATACCGCACAGGCTGTCCAGCAGGCAGCAGCTACGTCCGCCGCAACCACAGCTCGAACCGCAGCCGCAGCTCGAACCGCAACTGTTGCAGCCGCACGAGGCTTCGCAACCGCAGCTATTGGAGCTGCAGCCGCAGGAAGCTTCGCCGCAACCACAGCTCGAACCGCAGCCACAGCTATGGCCGCAACTGAACAGGCCGCAGAGGCCGTCGAGCAGACAGCAGCCGTGTCCGCAACCACAGCTATTGCCACAGCTCGAACCACAGCTATTGCAGCCGCACGAGGCTTCGCAACCGCAGTTGGAGCTGCAGCCGCACGATTGCTCACAACCGCAGCTCGATCCGCAACCGCAACTGTTGTGGCCGCAGAAGCAGCCGAACAGGCCGTCGAGGATGCAGCAGCCGCCACAGCTATTGCAGCTGGAGCAGGCGTTGCAGCCGCAGCTTGCCTCACAGCCACAACTGGACTGGGCACAGCAGCTGGGCTCGGCACAGCACGATTTTTCGCAGCAGGCGCAGCTGGGCTCGCAGCCGCAACCACACCCGCAGCCGAGCATCCGATCCAGCAAGCCGAAGCCGAAGCTTGGGCTGGCCAGGGCGATGCTCAACATGAGCGCTCCCAAAAAGTTCCACTTCATCGAACATCGTCTCCTATGTGCTGGAACCACGGGCAAGATGTTTGCCGACTTCCGGCAACGCGCGATGCCGCCCCACGCCGGCTCGTGAACCGGACCGTGACGGACGGACGCATGGCTACGCCGAACAGGTAGGTGAAGCCGGCGTAAGGGGCACTTAAAAGTGCCGGGAGTCGGAAACTCGGGCGGGCTTGCGGGGGGTTCCAACGGTGGGCGTCAGCACCAGTCGAGCCAATCCATAGCTCGAAGTAGTCCGGGCCGGTGAGCTGACACACAAACGTGGCCGCCGCGGCACGCGGGTGCATCACTGGCGGCATCCATCGTATCGGCCGGGTTCGGAAGGGCGCTTGAATGATCGCAAGCAGATTTCAGTCATGCGCTCGCTATACGTGTTAGGGCGACTTTTCGGCGCAGCGGAAGTTGGCGAAGCGCTGCCGATTGTGCGGCGGAAATCGGGCGGGGCGTAACGTAGGGTGGGGCATAACATAGGGCAGTGCCGGCCGTTGAGCGGGTGCGAATTGAGACGGAGGACAGCCGAGGGACGAACAATTCGCGGCTGGCATCCGTAGAACGCCTGCCGCGGTCTCTTTGGGCCGGAATCGGCATTGAGGCAGCCCGCGGGATTGTGTCATGAATTCCCGCAAGTTTTGCCATTCCGCCTTGCCGCGCCCGCCGGTTTGCCGGTAGGGTAAACTCTAACGACCAGCCAAGCATTGCCGAGCCCGGCGGGTCGGTCCGACTCATGCTCTGGTGAATCACCGCGGTGATCTAGTTTTTCGCTTTCGATAAGTTGTCGTGATGGAGATGTCAAACATGCCCCAGCGGTTTTTGCTTCGCGTCGCTGCCGTTGCCTTGGGAATCGGGTCCTCGCTGTATTTCGCCGGGACGTCACTGGGTCAAAAGGCAGATCCGCTGGATTGGCCGAATTGGCGGGGCCCGCAGCAGAACCGCATCTCGATGGAAAAGGATTTGCCGGACCATTGGAACCCGGAAGGCGGTCCGGATAGTAATCTCGTGTGGCTGCGCGAGGATCTCGGCAGCCGAACGTCGCCGATCGTAATGCGCGGAAAAGTCTACACGATCGTTCGCGACAAGCGAGATACGGCGAACGAAGGCGAAAAGGTCGTGTGCGTCGACGCGGCGACGGGAAAGACCATTTGGGAGCACCGATTCAACGTGTACTTGTCCGACGTGCCAGACACGCGAATCGGCTGGTCGGCCCCGGCCGGCGACCCGGAGACCGGCCGCATCTACGTGCAAGGTGTGTGCGGCTACTTCTGCTGCCTGGAAGGGGACACCGGCAAAGTCGTTTGGGACCGCAGCCTGCACGAAGAGTTCGGGTTGATTTCGACATACGGCGGCCGGACGAACGTGCCGGTCATCTTTGAAGACACGGTTTTGATTAGCGCCGTCGTCGTCGGCTGGGGCGATGAAGCGAAGTGGGGCGGGCTGGCGCGGCCGGCACATCGCTTTATGTGCTTCGACAAGGCGACGGGCGAGCTGCGATGGATGAACGGCACGGGCATCAGCCCGTACGACACGACTTATAGTACGCCGACGGTGATGCCGATCGGCGGCCAGCAATCGCTGGTGTTCTCCTCGGGCGACGGCGGGGTGTGGTCGTTGCAGCCACGGACCGGCAAGGCAATTTGGAACTATCCGTTGTCGCGAGCCGGCATCAACGTCTCGCCGCTCGTGGCATTCGATGGGCGCGTCTTTGTCAGCCATGCCAAAGAGAACCCGACCGGCAACTTCCAGGGCCGGGCCGTGGCGCTCGACGGGCGGATGTCGGGCGACCTGACCGGCAAGGAGCTGTGGGAGAATTACGAGGTTTCCGCCGGCGACAGCTCGCCGATCATGGTTGGCGACCGGCTGTATTTCGTCGACGACGGCGCGAAGATGTACATCCTGGACGCGAAGACCGGCAAGCAGATCGCCCGGCCGGCGCTGGGAACGGCTCAAAAGAGCACGCCGCTGTACGTGGACGGCAAAATTTACGTCTGCACGAATACGGGCCAATGGAACATCATGAAGCCGACCGAAAGCGGCGTACAGTTTCTGCAGAAGTTCCGCTTGCCGCGTGATGCCAGCGGCGGCTCGCCGGCGAGCGAGGGCTCGATGGCCGTGTCGCACGGCCGCATCTACCTGCCGACGCTGTTCGGGCTGTACTGCATCGGAAAGCCGGACCAGACGCCGTCAGCCGATCCGCTGCCGCCGCTGCCCCGAGAATCGCCGCTGACGGACACGAACCCGTCGGTCGTACAGGTCATCCCCTTCGATACGTTGCTAAAGCCAGGCGAGCAGCAGACGTACCACATCCGGCTGTTTAATGCCAAGGGGCAATATTTGCGCGAAGTGCCGGCGGCGGAAGCTAAATTCAGCGTCGACGGGGTAGGCATGATTTCGGCGGACGGCAAGTACACGGCGCCGACCGATGCCGGCCACGAGTGCACGCTGGTCACATGCCAGGTGGGCGACCTGAAAGGCACGGCCCGCGTGCGGGTCACACCGCCGCTGCCCTGGACGTTCGATTTCAACGAGGCTGAAAAGGCCCCTTTGACTTGGATCGGTGGCCGCGTGCGGTGGGTCGTGCGCGACAACGGCGGTGACAAGTATTTGGCGAAACTGACCAAGCTGCCGACTCCCAAAGACCCGAACAACAAGCTGGGCACGCGGAGCTTTGTCTGGATGGGGCCGACGGACTTGAGCAATTACACGATCCAAGGCGATTTCCAATGGCGCGACGAAGGTGGGCACATTTCCGACGCCGGCCTGATCAACAGCCGCTATCAATTGACGGTCCGCGGACTGAACAAGAAGCTGCGGCTCGACTCGTGGACGCCAAGCGAATTTCGCACGCATGCCGACGTTGATTTTGCTCCTGACGCGAACACTTGGTACACGCTCAAGTTGATGGTCGTTCCCGAGGGAGACCGGGCGATCGTCCGCGGCAAGGTTTGGAAGCGCGGCGACCCCGAGCCCAATCAATGGACTGTGGAGTTGGTCGACGAATCGCCCAATCTGCACGGCACGCCGGGCGTGTACGGCAACACGCCCGATTCCGAGGTCTACCTGGACAACTTGTTGGTGACACCGAACAGATAACGGCGGACGGCCGCATATGTGGTCTGCCTCGACGGTTCGCCCGCGACTTCGCCGTTTGTTTCTCGCTTCTTCGGTCTTTGGCACGAAACGAAAATCAATTAAGGGACTTATTTCGCAATGAGAAGCTACTTTCACCTATCGGCCGGGGCCGTGATGGCAATCGCCGCGGCGGGTATGTTGGGCGGTTGCAACGAGGCCCAGAATCGCAATACGGCGGGCGTAAACCCGACGTCCGCAGAATCGGCGCCAGTAAGTGGGCCGAACTTGGCCGCTCCGTCAATTGCGGCGGCACCAGCGCCTGCGCCCCTGTCGGCGCCGGCGGCGGAACCAACAGCCAACGTAACGGAACCGGCCGCACTGGTTGCGTTGACGCAGGGGACGGCCGAGGCGGTCTCTGTACCGGCCACTCCGGTCGCTGTGACCTCGGAGCTTCCCGTAGCTTCCGCTGCCGCGCTTGCCGCAGCGACCGCGCCGCCGGCGGCCCGCGCCACGGCTGCCCGCAGCGACGCCGAGGATGCGAGCGCCAAGAATGAAGCCGCGAACAAAGAATGGCCGATGTGGGGCGGTACTGTGAGCCGGAATAACACGCCAGTCGGCCACGACATTCCGGCCGATTTCAAGCCGGGCGAATTCGACTTGCGATCCGGCGCTTGGAAGCCGGAGACCGCGAAGAATATCAAGTGGGTGGCCCGGCTGGGGTCGCAGAGCTACGGGAATCCGGTGGTCGCGAACGGCAAAGTGTTTGTCGGGACGAATAACGGGGCCGGTTGGTTGGAACGGTATCCGAGCGATCACGACCTGGGCGTCGAGCTGTGCTTCGACATCAAGGATGGCAGCTTCCTGTGGCAGCATAGCGGCGAGAAGTTGGGGACCGGCCGCGTGCACGACTGGCCAGAGCAAGGTGTTTGCAGCGCCGCCTACGTGGAAGGCGACCGGCTGTGGTTCGTCACCAACCGCGGCGAAATCCGCTGCCTCGATACCGAGGGATTTCACGACGGCGAGAACGACGGCCCGTACACCGAGGAAGAGGAAGAGCTAAAGAAAACGGGCAAGCCGTATGACCTGAAGAAAGAAGCCGACGTCGTGTGGGTATTCGACATGATGAAGGAGATGGGCATCTCGCAACACAATATGTGCGCGTGCTCGCTGATGGCGGTAGGCGACATCTTGTACGGCTGCACGTCGAACGGCGTCGACGTGGAGCACAACTACATTCCGGCGCCCGACGCCCCCAGCTTCTTTGCAATGAACAAGAAGACGAAGGAAGTGCTGTGGACCGACAATTCACCGGGGTTGAACATTTTGCACGGCCAGTGGTCGTCGCCCTCGTACGGCGTGTTCGACGGCGTACCGCAGGTTATTTTTGCCGGCGGCGACGGTTGGCTGCGGAGCTTCGCACCTGAGGGAGACGGTCAGGGTCACGCGAAGCTATTGTGGGAATTTGACTGCAATCCGAAGACGTCGTTCTACACGGTGAGCAGCAAGGCCACGCGGAACCACCTGATTGGCACGCCGGTGATCTACCAAGGCAAAATCTACATCGCCGTGGGCGAAGATCCGGAGCACGACGAAGGGATCGGCCACCTGTGGTGCATTGACCCCACGAAGCGAGGCGACGTGAGCGCCGAACTGGCCTTCAGCGCATCGGACCGGTCGAAGCCGCTGCCGCACCGGCGGCTACAGGCGGTGGTCGAAGAAAACGGTGAAATCGCGGTGCCGAATCCGAACTCGGCCGCCGTTTGGCACTACAGCGAGTTTGATCAGAACGGCAACGGCAAGATCGAATTCGAAGAAACCATGCACCGCACGGTCGGCAGCGCCACCATTAAAGACGATATCTTGTACATCGCCGATTTCAGCGGTCTGTTTCATTGCCTCGACGCGAAAACGGGCAAGCCGTATTGGACCTTCGACTTGATGTCGCAGACGTGGGGCTCGCCGCTGGTGGTGGACGGCAAGGTGTTCATCGGCGACGACGACGGCAACGTGTCGATCTTTCGGCATTCGTCGGACCCGGCCGTGGCCATGAAGGAAGCGAATGGCGAGCAGCAACCCTATTACGGCAAAGTGAACATGGGGAGCAGCGTGCTGAGCACGCCGGTCGTCGCCGACAACGTGCTCTACATCGCCAGCAAGCGAGCGCTGTTCGCGATTGAAAAGAAAGATGGCGAGTGATTAGGTGATTGTCGCCATACTCCCTCTCTCCTAGGGAGAGGATTGGGGTAAGGGAGGATCGCTGCGCGCCAAGGCCCCGTCACCTCGCCCGGCCGAGTCCCCCGTTCTGACCTGCCCTCTTACGCCACGGCCGACCTTCGGCCCAGTGGCTGAGCGTTGTGGGATAGGCGACTTGGCTGTGGTACCGGGCCGGGCGCATGTGAAACCTGATGGAACCAGCGCGAAAGCGGGTGCTTGACGTCGGCCAGTGCTGGCCCGATCACGTCGCGATTCGGGCGTTTCTCGTGCGCCACTTCGCCTGCGAGGTCGTCCCAGTCTACACGGCTTATGACGCGGTGCGCGAGCTGGGTGACGGGCGGTTCGACCTGGTCTTGGTCAACCGCAAGCTGGACAATGACTACTCGGACGGGCTGGATTTGATCGTCCGAATGAAGGCCGATCCGAAGCTGGCAGGCGTGCCGGTGATGCTCATCACCAACTACCCAGAGCATCAGGACGCCGCCGTATCGGCGGGGGCGCTACGGGGCTTTGGAAAGCTGGAGTTCGGCAAAGCTGAAAGCGTCGAGCGTGTCGCGGCCGTGCTAGCAGCCCATTGAAGAAGTCGACGGGCCGCTGCATCGCATGGTGCGATGCCACGACTGCGACTGAGGCCGCAGTTGTGCGAGCAGCGACGAGCTTTACTGTGCACTTGGCGACGTTGAAAAGCGCCACGATTGCGTTCTTCAAAAGGCGGAGGCGGATAGGTGAACTAAAAGCGATGCCGGGTGATAAATAACGCCGTAAGCCGGCGGGAGGTAGCACCGCAGCTAGTGCACAACTCAGTGGAGCCTCAGCTTCTCTGTCGCGCTTGCTCGCGCAGGACGACGCGATTATTCCTGCACAGCTTCTTTAACCGGCTGAACGAAGTGGGGCGACTTGCCGGAGGCGGTCAGGTCCTTCGCCATTTTATCGGCCTCTTTGCGCTCGTTGTGCTCGAAGAGGGCGACACGCTTGAGGGATTGATTGAAGACGCCCCAGAACGCCTTGAGGCGAACATCCTTTGTGGAACGGGCCCGGCTCTTGCGCGGGGTCGGCGGCTTTTTCGGGGCAGGCTTCTTGTCCACGGCGGACTTCTTTTCAGCGGCTTTTTTGACGGGAGCGGCCTTTTTCACGGTGCTAGCCTTCTTTTTTTTGGCGGCCGCGGGGCCGGTCTTCGATTTTGCAGCTTTTTTGCGCCATGACCGCTCCACCAATGAGAGGGGGCAATGGAAGTCGCCGTCGTGGGGGGCTGCTCATAATAGCCCAATCGCGGGTGGTTTGCTACCCACCACCGGAAAACTTCCGGGAGCGCTGTCGGAAAATTGGGGCTGCCGACTAAATCGCGGCCCGCAGGCTCGAGACGTTGACCCCGTTACCCCCTCGGCGCGGGCCGACGTTGGAGAGCGGCGGAAAGACAGCGCTCGATTGATCCAACGCGTGTCTGGCGGGGACGAAGCTGTCGCCTGACACGACGAATGGTCACGAAACATCGCCCATTGTCCTAAAGAATTACGCCCAACCGGCGGGCCTCGAGCGTCATCGCGGGCCGGAAGTAGATGACGGGGCGATGGGTGCGACCGCCTGGGGGGCGGCTGGCCCGCTCGCGGGCCCAAAAAAGGTTTGGTCGACCAGCCGCTCAGGCAACTTGCCGGCATAGACCTTGGCCACTACGCTGTCGACAAACGCCACGTCGGATGTGCTCACCGCCCGTAAGCCAACGATCAGGCGGTCACGAAACGAGATCGGTTTGCCCGCCGTGCCGGGCGTGACTTCGACGGGTCCGACGTTTGACTGGGCGGCTGCCTGGTCGCCGATGTCGCCATGGTTGGGCCGCGTGGGCAGTGTCAGCGCCGCGATCATCAGCACGATCGCGGCGGGGACAATTTTGACGGTGAAGCGGCGGAACGGTTTGAGGATGAGGCTCATAAGCATCTCGGCGATGGAAGAGTCGAATGCGCTCGGGCGCGCGAAGCGGCCGGAAGTTGCGTTCCGCGATGGATTGTCCGGCGAAGATGAGGCCGCGAGTTGTAGCGAATCGCCGGTCCAACAGGAAGGCCGATCGCTCGCCAGCTAGCTTAGAAAACTGCCGTGAACGAACGTTCGATTGCCGTCGTTGGGGACGATCGCGAATGTCCGCAAGCAAATTATTTCTTCTTTGCGGATTTGCCCCCTCCTCGGGCCACGAGGCGGGGGTCGCTTTTAAGCGGTAGTTTGATCGTGCGGCCCGTTTCGGCCGCCTTGTAGATAGCGAGTACGATTTCGACCGAGAGGCGGCCCTCGTGGCCGTCGATCGCCGGCCGGCGACCGCGGCGAACGGCGGCGACGAAGTCGGCGAATTGGCGAGCATGGCCGTGGTGGCCGATGGCGGCCGGGTCGCTTGCCCCGCCGCCGCCACTCTCGTGCTCCAACATTGCGGCCAGCACGGCGGCGTCCTCTTTGTGCGGCTTGAAAAAGTCCCACCGTTTCAGGTTTTCTTCTTCGAGGACGGCGGTGCCGGTCGAGCCGCTGATTTCGATCCGCTTGAGGTAACCCGGATAGGCGGTCGTAGTCGCTTCAATCGTGCCGAGGGCGCCATTGGCGAAGCGGAGCGTGGCGACGACCGTGTCTTCAACGTCGATCCGCTTATGAGCGAGCGTGGCGGCGCGGGCCTGAATCTCCTCGACGGGGCCCATCAGCCAGCGGAGAAGGTCGACGCTGTGAATGGCCTGGTTCATCAGGGCGCCGCCGCCGTCGAGCTGCCAGGTGCCGCGCCAGGCGCCGCTGTCGTAGTACTGTTGCGTGCGGAACCATTTGACGTAGGCATCGCCCAGCGTGAGGCGACCGAAGCGGCGATCGTCGATCGCGCGCTTCAGCCGCTGGCTTGATTCATGGAACCGCGACGGGAAGATCGTCGCCAATTGCACGCCGTGCTGCTCGCAGGCGCGGATGATGCGGTCGCAGCGCTTGAGGGTGATTTCGAGCGGCTTCTCGACAATCACGTGTTTGCCGGCGCGGGCGGCCGCGACGGCGTCCTCCAGATGGGCGCCGCTGGGTGTGGCAATCGTGACGATCTCGATTTGAGGATCGGCGAGTAGCTCGTCGAGGCTGTCGTACGCGCGGCAGTGGTGGCCGGCGGCAAATTTTCGGGCTGCTTCGGGCCGGCGACTCGTGCAGCCGACAAGCGTGCCGCCCTGTATGTCGGCGACCGCCCGCGCGTGGAAGTGGCTGATCATTCCGCAACCGATGATGCCGAAGCCGAGGGACATGGTGGTTGATCCTAGATCCTGGATGAAATGGCACCTAACCATTTTGACGACGGGTAGCGTACCAAATGGACCCGCGGAATGATTTCGGTTGTAGGACGGACAACCCTGTCCGTCGTATGGCTTTCGACGGACTGGATTGTCCGTCCTACCGCATGCTGTCCGCGGCGGTTCTAGTCAGTTTACATGCAGTGGTCTGTGGAGGTTGATGCCGAAGCTGCCGCAACAAGCCCAACTCGCTGCTGCCTTGCCGCCGTATGGGCAAATGTCCAGATCGATGACCGCCGCGCATAACGATCGAAACAGCGCGCCGCTGCGGGCTCGGAAAGCCGACCCCCCGCCTTCTGCGTGCGAGACTCGGGATACGCGGGTCGGTTCTCGGACGTGTCGGACATCGAGACGGTGGAGCCAGCAAAGAACAGCACTCTCAGGCCCATGCAATATCAAGACTGGTCGGCGGCTCCTTCCCGTCACGCGGCGGTATGCCGCTCTGAGGCAGTGACAAATCCTTCCGGGAGGCGTTTCCGCACACCACAGTTGCCATCCATATTAGCCGAAGAGGCCGGTGGGCCGCGATGGGTGCGGTGAGCCAGCAAGCGCCACGGCAGCCCGGCAGCGCAAATTGGCACGCACGACCTGCGACAGGAACAGCCAAGTCGCGACCAACGCCTTGTCTACCGGCTCGGTCAATTGCACTACATGCTCACGACACACGTCTGGCGCCCAGTCGGTCGACAACACTTCGCTGAAGGGCGACCCCTCGACTTGGACAAACTGGCGACGCGTAAAATGCACCTGTTGCGGAAACCAGCCATGATTACAATTGCCCGTACTTCGGCCTCCTTGCCTGGGAAGTGGTTCGTTACGCCAGCGTCAGAGCAAGGCAGGCCGTTTTTTGTATGGGTTAGTAATTCACAACAATTAACGACTCGTTAACAGGGTGTTGAAAAAGAGGACAGGCATGCTCATGGGAACATGATTTCACGACCTCTTTCGCATCGGACCGCGAGCCGGTCCCCTCTTTCAACACGCACTTACGTGCCCTTCAAGACTGCACTAGCATGATCCACAATTCGCCCGTCAAATCGCTCAAGCACGGCGACCTCACGATCGAGGGTTACTCCCGCGCCGCCGTCCAGTCGTACTGGCGAATTCCCGAACTCAAAATCGGCTTCGATCTCGGCGCCCAGCCCTGGTCGTTCATGGGCACCGAGACGTGGTTCGTCACCCACGGGCATCTCGATCACATCGCCTCGCTGCCCGTCTACGTGGCCCGGCGGCGGATGATGAAGATGACGCCGCCGACGATTTACATGCCGGCCGAAACGATCGAGCCGATGGAAAAAATCCTCCGCCTCTTCACCCGGCTCGACCGCGGCCGGCTCCCTTGCAACATGCAATCGATCGCGCCTGGCGACGAAGTGGAGCTCTCGCGCGAGCACGTCGTCACTGCCTCAGCCACGCGCCACACGGTGCCCTCGCTGGGCTACGTCGTCTGGGATCGCCGCCGGAAGCTCAAGCCCGAGTACCGCGACCTCAGCGGCGAGCAGATTCGCGACCTGCGGCTCGGCGGCACCGAGGTCACGGCCGAGGTCCGCAGCCCGCTGGTGGCCTACACTGGCGATACTTCGCCGCCCGGCCTCGACAACTGTCCAGCCATGTATCAGGCGAAAGTGCTCATCTGCGAGCTGACGTTCGTCGCGGCGAACCATCGCAAAGAAAAGATCCACAAGTTCGGCCACATGCACCTGGACGATCTCGTTGAGCGCCGCGACCTCTTTGAAAACGAACTGGTCATCGTCGCCCACGTCAGCACCCGCTACCACGCCGGCACGGTCCGCACGCTCGTCGAACAGGCCTTCCCCGACATGCTCGGTGGCCGGCTGCATTTGTGGCTGTGAAGATCGTGTCAGGCGTCGGGGGTCAGGTGTCCGGGGGGTAACGCGACGAGCCAGAGTTCGGTTGCCGATCTCGATGGTCGAAGGGCGACAGCGAGCGCCTCTCAGCTGTCAAACTTTTCCACCTTTGCGGCCTGTGCCGCGCGAGCCAAATCGCTCTGTGGCGGCTGTGCCGGCCACGCGGGGCGAACTCCTTCCGAATGGGCCGATTTTGCTGATTGCCGCACCGGCCGGCGGTCGAATTCTGATTTTGCGACTCGCATCGCGCATAGCGACGATAACGCTGCGCTCGGCCTGGCGGAGCGGCAGCGTACCGCCACCGAGCCTCGAAACACGTTGAACTCCAGCAGCCGGCGGCATAAGCCGCCGCTTACGTGAGCATGCCACGCTACCAGGTTCGAAACTCACCGCGACTCCCGCCGCGCCCGTCGCCGTGCCTCGTCGTCTGAGCAATCGCTCGCCGTCCTCCTCGCGTGCGGTCTGGCAATTGCGATCGGCGGCGGCCGCTGGGTCTTCTCCAGGCATTCCGAAAATTCCGCGCCACGCATTGCCTTACGCTCGCGCGTTGCTGTCTCGCCCCAGTCGACGCAGACGATCGACAATCCGCACGTGGCTTTGCAACAGGATCGGCCGCGGCAGGCGGCCAGCGATAGCGACTTGGCGAAGACTCCGGCGCCGATCGAACCCCACATCGATTCGCTCACTTCGTCCTGGCCCTCCGAGCCCTGGGGTCCACCTGCGTCGCTGCCGGTCCAGCCCGTTGCTGGCCAACCAAGCGCGATCAAGAGCCCAGCAACCTCCGACGATCCGACCCGAGGCGCCGGCCGCGATGCAACGGACGAAACGGAAGAAGCTGCCGACGCCGAAGAAGAAGAGCATGTGACCGACGCGGCCAAACCGGCACCCATGTATCGTCTGCCCACGGTCGAGCCAGCCTCGACGCCAGAGCGGGCCGCTGTTTCAATTTCAACTATCACCGCGGAAGCGGCCGCGTCTGATCGACCGGTCGCCGAATTGGAGTCGCCCGCCTTGTTAGCCAAGGCCATCATGGCGATGGAAGCAGCGCGGTCGAATTCGCCACCCACTTTCGCACTTGGCCCTCGCGAAGCACCAACCCCGTGTAACGCGCCGGCAATCGAAATGACGCCGCTCCAGCCGTACATCCCACACTTCGCCGAGGCCTATCTCTACACACCCACTTCGACCGAAATCACAGCCCAAGTCCTGCCAGCAGTGCAACGGGCCTGCGGCCTCGCGCAGCAGGGCGCCGTCTACGCGGCGCATGCTGAGTTCATCCAGGTGCTCCGCCGCATTGCACAGGCCAACGACGCCGAGTGCGGCACCGATCAGCACTCGCGGGCTCTGGCCGAAGGGCTGCGGGCGCTCGATGAAGCGGCCGACTTCGTTCCCACCGGCACCGGTCTGGAGGGTGAGCTCGACGTGCGTATTGCCGCCTCATCCCATCGCACGCCCGTCTTTCAGCAATGCCCGATTCAAGTCGCCCCCCACACGGCCGTCGCTTTGTACCATAGCTACGCGGAAGAACGCCTGGCCGCGGCGGTAGGCGGCCAGCAGGCCGGTTCGATGGCCCTCTACGGCCTGGGCAAGGTCGAAGCGCGGCTCGCCGTGCGCAACGGCGACGACATGCTCGAATCGCGCAATGCGATGACCATGTATGCCGCTGCCCTGGCCGCTTGTCCGTCGAATCATCTGGCGGCGAACGAGCTGGGCGTGCTCCTCTGCCGCAGCGGGCACACGGCCGACGCGGCCCGACTGTTCGAGCAGGCGATCGACGGGTCGCCCAGCGCCACGTCGTATCACAACCTGGCCACCGCTCAGCGACAGCTCGGCCTCGGCGGCCAAGCCCGAGCGAACCAGAAAGAATCCGACCGTCTTGCCACGATCGATCGTTCCAACGGTGCGATTTCGCGAAAGGCCGGCATCGAGTGGGTTTCACCCGACGCGATGTCCCAAGTCGCCGTCGCCCCCACACCGGCCGTGCCAGTCGCCGAACAGGGCGCACCCGCGATAGTTCCGGCCGCGCCGCTTGCTTCATCGACCGCTCCAACCTCCCCCACGACGGGTCCCGCGAAAACCGTTTGGGAGAAAGCCACTGAGATCGCCAAATCGCTGCCACTGCCCGGTATCGCTAGCAATGACAACGGGAGGGCCGAGCCTGCGGGACCGCACTCCGTCACGCCTGGCACCCACGCCGTGCCGACGATTCCGTGGCATTAAAATCCGCTGGCACTTGAACAAGCGTTTACGATGACCAACACAACAGCCCACCTGAAGCAACGGCTTGCTGTAGCTATTGTTTGCTCGTTCGCAGCCGTGTGTGGCTTTGGCTCGCTATGGCTCAACGATTGCCGTTCCATCTGTCCGCCGGCCGATCCGCAATCCGCGGCTCGACTGAGCTCGCCGGAGTCAAATCGCAAACCACAATTGCTATCCGCCACCGTGTCAGTTCCTATCATTGATCCGACCATCAAACTCTGCCAGGCCCTTGGACCGGCGTCGCCCCATCCCATCTGGGGAGTCGACAGCGCGGCTGGCGGCAGTTGCGGCGAGGTGGGCTGGGACGCCCGCGGCATGATCCCATGGCAAGATTTCGCCCAGGGTGAATATGTCGGCCACGCCCGCGCACCGCACGTGCCCGAATATCGTATCCGCGAAGGCGATGTCATTGCGATCTATTTCCGCCGCACTCGCGAAGAGCTCTCCCGTCCCTACGAGCTGCAAGTGGGCGACCGCATCCGCGTCGAATCGCTCACGGCCGGCGCCGACGCAAACGTCGCCCCCCGCGGAGGCGAAGCGCTAGCCGCCGGTGGCGACGACATCACTCGCGATCTGGTCGTTCAACCCGACGGCACGATTACGCTGCCCTTGTTGGGACAGGTCCGCGCCACGCGGCGGACCGTTCAATCGCTGCGCGACGAACTCGAACAGCGTTACAAAGAGTATTACCGGATGCCCTCGATTACGGTGACGCCGATCTCGGTCAACACCAGGCTGGAAGACCTGATGGACACGGTTGACAGCCGCGCCGGCACGATTGGCGGCCGGCAAATCTCGGTCACGGTCACGCCCGCCGGCGACATCCAACTGCCCGGCGTCAATAACGTCTTCGTCCAGGGCCTGACGCTGGAAGAAACCAAGCAGGAAATCGACGCCCGCTACGAAGCGACGGTGCCCGGCGTCGCCACGACGCTGGTCCTCAGCCAGCGGGCGAAGCGGTTCGTGTACGTGGTCGGCGAAGTCGGCCAGGCCGGCCGCTTCGAGCTCGAAGGCCCCACGACGGCCATGCAAGCGATCGCGCTCGCCGGCGGCTGGCGGGTGGGTGCGAATCTGCGGCAGGTCGTGGTCTTCCGCCGCGGCCCCGATTGGCGGCTGATGGCGACGATGCTCGACCTTCGCGGGGCCCTTTATGGCCGCCGCCCCGTTCCGGCCGACGACATTTGGCTTAACGATTCGGACATTGTCCTCATCACGAAGACGCCGATCCAGCAAGCCGACGAGCTGATCGAACAGGTGTTTACGCGCGGCCTCTATTCGACCGTGCCGCGTGAAGTGATCTGGAACCTCGATACGACGACGTCGCTATAAGCGCGGCGATGCGAACGACGAGCTGCCGTTTGCTATGCGCCAACGGCCAGCGGCGCGAGCCCGTTCGTTTCTATGCCAGCGTCGCTCGCGTCGTCGACTGATTCACGGCCTCCCAACGAGGCCTCGCACTCGGCCCACAGCGAGAGCTTGTTGAGCCCGTCGAGCGCGGCCACTTTGTAGCACTCGGCCATCGTGGGGTAGTTGAAGACGGTGTCGCGGAAGTAGTCGATCGTGCCTCCCAGCGCCATCACCGCCTGGCCGATGTGGACAATCTCGGTCGCCGATTCGCCGATCACATGGACGCCCAGCAGCTTCTTTGTCTCGCGATGAAAGAGGAGCTTGAGCATGCCATTCGGATCGCCGGCGATCTGGCCGCGGGCAATTTCGCCAAAGCGCACGAGGCCGATCTCGTACGGCACGTGGGCGGCCGTGAGCTGCTGCTCGTTCTGCCCGACCATCGAGATCTCCGGAATCGTGAATAAACCGTAGGGAATGTAGGGACACGGCTCGAAGCGGTGCCCCAGCATGTGACAGACGGCTTGCCGGCCTTGTTCCATGGCCGTGCTGGCCAGGGCTGGAAAGCCGACGACGTCTCCGACGGCGTAAATGTGCGGCACGGCGGTTTGAAAATGTTCATTCCGCGCCAGCCGTCCGCGGTTGTCGGCCGACAGACCGGCCTGCCCCAGCCGCAGTGGTCCCGTATCGCCAAAGCGGCCCACGCTAAAGAGGACCGTTTCGCCGAGGACTCGTTTTCCGCTTTCCAGCTCGACGGCGACCAGGCCCGGGCGCGGCTCATGAATGTTGATCACGCTTTCCCCCAGGCGAAAGATCATCCCCTGCGTCCGCGCCTCGTGCATCAGCGATTCGATGATTTCGCGATCGCAAAACTCGAGCAACTGCTCGCGGCCGTCGATCAACGTAACCTGCACGCCCAGCGTCGCGAACATGATCGCATACTCCAGGCCGATCACCCCGCCCCCGACGACGATCATCGAGCGCGGCACGTGATCGAGGTTCAGCACCTCGTCGGAATCGAAGATCGTATGCCCGTTGAGCGGGATGTGGCCGGGGCGCGACGGCGGCGTGCCCGGGGCAAGCAGAATGTGGTCGGCCGCAATGACAATCGTTTCCCCGGTGCTGTGAATCTCCATGCGGTGGGAATCGATGAAGGCCGCCTCGCCACAAACTACCGTGACCCGATTGCGGGCGAACTGGTCCTGGATCACCTGCCATTCGTTGCGGGCCACCTCGACCATCATCTGCCGCAGGTCGTTCATCGTAATATCGCGTTTGCGGCGATAGCTGTCATGGTACACGCCACGATGGCGGTAGCCGGTCAGGTGCACGATTGCTTCGCGAATGGTCTTGGACGGAATCGTGCCGCTATGAAGCGATACTCCGCCCAACAGCTCGCGTTTGCGTTCCACCACGGCGACGCGCCAATTCTGTTTTGCGGCAGCAATCGCAGCCTTTTGGCCGGCCGGCCCGCTGCCGACGACAAGCAGGTCGTAGTGCATCTTTTAAATCCCGCTGATGGAATAGAGCAACGCAGGCGCCGTCGGGCACCCGGCAAGAAATTGCAAAATTGTTCCGCACACAAAGATACGTGAAGCTCCGCGCACCGGCGAGGTTAGCTATTTCGCACGGCCGTACGACAGGCAATCGGATGGCGCGGCTGGCGCGATTCTAGCGTTAAAGCCGGGCGGCCGTAAATGAAGGCCCAAAAGCCTCAGCGGACGAGCAGGTCTCCCACGCTCAAATGCCCAATGCCGCCGACCGCCGACCGTGTATTGACGGCCAGGCGATAGAAGTGATCAAACCGCTTCCGATTCGCCCACGCCGGCAGCGTCGCTTGTCGCCGCATCGCAAACGTCTTTTGAAACAGCGGCGTCGCTGCGCCGAGCCACTCGCTCGCGTCGGGACCACGCAGCGCTGGCACGGGTTGACGCCCTCCAGGTGCACGTCGCCAATTTGAAACGGGATGGTCGTGCCCGGAGGTCCGGCCAAGCAATCTTCCCAGAACGGCTCGACGCCGCCGATTTCGAGATTGGCGCGGAAACGTCGGCGGGCTTCGTCGAGCGTGAGCCCCGCGAACCAGCCGGCCACGGTTTCCAGAGTCGCGGTACTGATCAACGTGGGGCCTGGGGAATTGGCATCGTCGGGAAATCCGCCGGCCGCGTTCTCAGCGAAGGTACACGATTGTCCCAGAAAATCGCTTAACCATATTGCGATTTTTGCTTGGTCGTCGACGAGTGAGAATTCGGTCGTCTCGCCCGACGCGGCGCCGCGCAGCGCGACCATCTGCTTTGGCAAGTCGAACTCGGCGCGGATCGAGTGCACGGCCGGCGTGCGTTTGCCGTTAATGACGCGGCCGTCCTTATCGAACAAGGCAAAGCGGCGGTCGTTCGTCAGCACCGCCCGAAAGCACGTCGATTTCCTGCGCGTCGACGCCGTCGAGTGATTTGATCGGGTACAGTGTGATGCGATGTAAGGATGCGGACATGTGATTGCCGGTCTTCTAAGAATCAAGTAGCGCCAGAATTGGCGCCACGTCTTCCAGCGATTCGACGACCACCTCCGGGTCGACCGTGCGCAACACGTCGGAGGTCGAGTGCCCCGTGGCGACCGCGACGCAGTGGGCGCCGATCGATTGGCCGCAGCGGACGTCGTTGAGCGTGTCGCCGATTACCAGCACCTTTTGCTCCGCTCCCTGCACCGGGGGAACAGGGGCGCGGCCGTTTTCGCGCAGATATTTATGAGCGGCCGCCAACGCGGCGGCGGCAATGTCGTTGCGGTCCTCATGATCGTCGCCGAAGCCGCCGAAGGGAAAGTGCCTCCACAGACCGTAGTACGACAGCTTCCTCTGAGCCCCCTCATGCACGTTTCCGGTCAACAGACCGATCGCCACGTCGCCGCGGGCCGACAGCGCGGCGAGCAATTCATTCACCCCCGGCAAGACGTGTCCGTTGTGGGTCCGCAGCGCGTTTTCCAACCGCCGGACGTAGCCGACGCAGAACCGGCGCCAGTTTTCGCCCGTCGCGGCAATGCCGTGAATGCGAAACAAGTCCATCGCGATGGCCCGATCGCTTCGGCCGGCGAAGACGACGTCGCGACTCGTCTCGCCAACGCCAAAATCGGCCGCCAGCGTCTGGGCAAATGCGGTTTGGCCGGCGCCGCCGGTAAGCACGAGCGTGCCATCAATGTCGAGCAGGCAAATATGCATGCCGTAAGGTTCGAGCGTACCCGGTCCAGCGTCAAGGCGGCAAACATCAAGTGGGATTTCACGCGGCGAGGATCCGCATGGGTCCACAATCGCGGGGCTTCTCCCAATCCACTCTTCCAGTGGGAGAAGGAGAGCTATTGCCGGCCCTGTCCCAGAGGGAGTGCGGGCACAAGCTCTCTTTCATATGCCTTGCCGAGCGCCGGTGGCGGCAGGCTGCGGCGGCGCGAACCAGGGATATATCGCCGGCAGCACCAGCAGCGTCAACAACGTCGACGTAAAGATTCCGCCGATTACGACGGTGGCCAGCGGCCGTTGGATCTCGGCCCCGGCCGTCGTCGCCACGGCCATCGGCAAAAAACCCAGGCCGGCCACCAGCGCGGTCATCAGCACCGGCCGCACGCGGATCATTGCCGCCTCGAGGGCGGCCGGCTGGGCCGCCAAACCGTCCGCCCGCAAGTTCTCAACCGCGCTCACCCAAACCAAGCCGTTCAGCACGGCCACGCCGAACAGCGCAATAAACCCGACACCCGCCGAGATGCTGAATGGCATCTGCCGCAGCGCCAGCGCCACCACGCCGCCCGAGGCCGCGATCGGCACGGCGATAAAAATCAGCAGCGCCAGGCGGTTTGATTGAAACGTGCTGAACAACAGCAGGTAAATGAGTAGCAGCGCCAGCGGTGTGATGATCGCGAGCCGCAATCCGGCCGTCTGCAAATGCTCGAATTCGCCCCCCCAGCGGATGGTGAACCCGGGCGGCAGCGAAACGCGGTCGCGCACCGCCTGCTGGGCGTCTCGTACGAAACTGACGACGTCACGATCGCGGACGTTCGCCTGCACAAATGTGCGGCGGCGCGTCGCTTCGTGCTCGATTTCCGGCGGCGTTTCTTCCAGCGTGATATCTGCCAGCTCGCCCAGCGGCACTTGCCGTCCGCCCGGCTTGCTGACGGGCACTTGTTCCAGCAGCTTGACGTTTTCGCGCCATGAGAGCGGCACGCGTACGAGGATCGGAAAACTGGCCCGTCCTTCATAGACGCGGCCCGCTTCGCGGCCCCCCAAGATCGAAACGGTGTCCATCACCTGCTGGGCATCGATGCCGTGCACCGCCAACTGCTCCGCCCGCGGCTGAATCCGCAGCGTCGGCATCGTCGCCTGGTACTCGGCCTTCACGTCTTCCGCCCCGGCAACGTCGCGGAGCACTCGTTCGATCTCTTTGCTCTTGCGATTAAGCACATCGAGATCGTCAAAGTAGCACAGCACGGCGACGTCGGATTTCACTCCGGCCACAAGCTCGTCGACGCGCATTTCGATCGGCTGCGTGAACGAGAACGCCACGCCGGGCACCTGAGCGCTCAGTTTATCGGAGATTTCTTCAATCAGTTCGTCACGGGTTTTCGCCGCCGGCCATTTGTCTACCGGTTTCAGCATGACCCACACGTCCGTTTCGTGCACGCCCATCACGTCGTTGGCGATTTCCGGGCGTCCCGTCTTGCAAAAGACGGTTTGAACCTCGGGGAACACCTTTAAGATGTTTTCGATCTGGGTCGTCATCGTCAGCGAATCTTCGAGCGTGGCGCTGGGCAGGCGGACCGATTCAATCAACAGGTCGCCCTCGTCGAGCCGCGGCATGAATTCACCCCCCAGGTTGAACGCGATCGGCAGGCTGATCGCCAGGGCCGCCAGCGCACGAGCCGGCCATCAGGTACGGCCGACCGATTACCGCGCGAACGACCGGCCGGTAAAACCGTTTAACCATCCGCAGCAGCCAAATCTCTTTTTCGTGCGCCGCCTTCGGCAGCGCCAGCGAAGCAAGCACCGGCATCAACGTCAGCGACAACAGGAGCGACCCGGCCAGCGCGAACAGCACCGTCAGGGCCATCGGCCGGAAGAGTTTCCCTTCCGTGCCCTGGAGCGCCAAAATCGGCAAATACACCACGGCAATGATCAGCTCGCCGAACATCGTCGGTTTGCGGACCTCGATCGCCGCGTCGTGGATCACTTCTCTCACCGGCCGGCCGGCCGTATTCAGCGATAATCGCCGCATGCAGTTTTCGATCATGATTACCGAGCTGTCGACGATTAGGCCGAAATCGATCGCGCCCAGGCTCATCAGGCTCGCCGTCACGCCAAAGGCGGCCATCATGTTCGTCGCGAACAGCATCGAAAGCGGAATGGCCAGGGCCACGACAATACCGGCCCGCACGCTTCCCAGCGCCACCAGCAAGACGGCGATCACCAGCACCCCGCCGGCCGTCAGGTTATGTAGCACCGTGCGGAGCGTGCGGCCGATCAGGGCCGAGCGGTCGTAGATCACGTCCAGCGACACGCCCGGCGGCAGCGTCTCCTGAATCTGCTCAAGCCGCTCTTTGACGGCTGCCACCACTCGCCGCGAGTTCTCGCCCAGCACCATCATGGCCATGCCGGTGACGATTTCGCCGCGGCCGTCGCGCGTCACCGCGCCCTGCCGAGTGAGGGGCTCGTTCGTAACGCAACCCAGGTCTTTAACTAAAACCGGCACGCCGCCGGCCGGGCTCCGTACGACCACCCGCTCGATGCCGCTGATATCGGTGAGCAGCGCCTGGCCGCGAATAAATCGCTGCTCATTTTCGTGCGTGATGTACCCGCCGCCGGCGCTGGAGTTGTTGCGGTCGAGAGCGGCGAGAACTTCTTCCAGGGAGACGCCATAGTTGGCCATCTGCCCCGGATCGAGCTGCACCTGGAACGTTTTGACGTATCCGCCGTGGGCGTTCACGTCGGTCACGCCGGGCACGCCCCGGAGCTGTGGGGCGATCTCCCAATCGAGCAGCGTCCGCAATTCCATCGGCGAAATTCCCTTGCCGCGGACCTCGAATTGAAGAACTTCCCCCAGGGCCGTCGTGAGCGCGCCGAGCGTCGGCTCGCCGTGACCCGCGCCAAGCTTATCCCGAGCTTCGGTGAGCCGCTGGTTAACCAGGTTGCGGGCCCAGTAGATATCCACGTTCTCTTTAAATACGACCGTAACCAGGGACAGACCGAATTTGGAAATGCTGCGAATTTCCTCGACGCCGGGCAGGCCGTTCATCGTGGCTTCGATCGGGTACGTCACAAACCGCTCGACCTCCAGCGGCGACAAGACGCCCGCCTCGGTGACGACCTGCACTTGGACGTTCGTCATGTCGGGAACCGCGTCGATCGGAATCGTCAGCGCAGCATGGACGCCGGCCAGCGCCATCAATCCCACCAGAGCGATGACGAGAAAGCGATTCTTCAGCGAAAACTCGATCAGCGCGGAGAGCACGGCACGATGAGAAAAGGCAGGGTAGGGTGGCGTTCGGGTAAATGATTAGGGGAACGTTTCGCAGCAACGGTTCGGGCCGCTCACTCCGTTTCGCGTTCCAACAGTAGTTCCGATTTCAGAAAAAAGGCGCCTTGATCGACGACCTGCTGGCCCGCCGCTAGGCCGCTGGTGACTTCCACCCACTCCGGCGATTCCAGCCCGGTCGTGACGTCGGCCCGGCGAAATGTATCGGGCCCCTCGGCAACGAACACGAAGACTGCCTGTTCGTGCCGCATGATCGCGCCGGGCGGCACGGCCAGTGCGCTGCGCGGCGGGGCAACAGCGGCTGAAACCCAGGCGAACATGCCAGGGCGGAACAAATCCTCCGAATTATCGAGCTCGCCCACCAGCGTTACGCTGCCCGATTCAGGCGAAATCGCCCCCTCGGTGAATTTGACTCGCGCGGTCGCCTTATCCCGCGGCAGGCCGGGCGCTTGCACTTCCAGATCGTGCTCGGCCGCAAATTGCAGCGCGTTCCAGTCGCGCTCGTGCACCTCGGCGGAAATCCACAGCGTCCGCGTGTCCGCCAGCACAAACAGCGGCTGCCCGGTCGCAACTTGAGCCGCGTCCACGATCCGCCGATTCTGCACCACGCCGTCGAACGGCGGTCTGACGCACAAATCGCTCAGCGCTGCGACGTCCGCGCTGGGCAGCTCGGAACAAGAACCCCCGAGCGCCTCTAATTGCTGGCAAGAAATAGCGACCATCCGCTGAGCGTGCTGCACGGCCGCTCGGCACTTGCTGCTGGCCTGCGAGGCGGCGAACTTCGATTGCTCGCAGGCGGTTTTGAACGCGGCCGCAGCAATCTCGCGATTGCTCTTGCGTTCTTGCACGGTGCGGCCGCTGATCGCGCCGTTTTCTAACGAGCCGATTTGGTTTAGCACGGCATCGGCGAGTACGAGCTTTGAATACGCGGCCAGTACCGTGTCGCGGTATTCGTCGAGAACTTTGTCGGCAAATTTCTGTGCCACGTCGGCCGGCTCGGGGCGCTGGTCGAACGCGGCCAGCAACTCCGTCAGGTTCTTTTCAATCTGCGCGGCCCAGTCCGCCTCGCGGCGGGCGATTTCCAACTCGGCCGTGGCCTGGGCCAACTCGTCGCGGGCGAGGCCGATCTCGCGACTCGATAGGATCGCCAGGCAATCGCCTTGTTGCACGCGCTGCCGATGGGCGACGAGCACTTTTTTCACGACGCCCGCCGCGGGTGATTTGATCTCCAAGTGCTTCGCTTCGTCGTAGTTAACCCGCCCGGGCACAGTGCGGCGCTCGATCATTTCCCGCACCTCGCAGGGAGCGAAATGAATGTTTGCCGTTTGCAATTTGACGCCTGCCAGCTTGACGATCAAACCCGGCGACTCGGCTGCCGCTTCGTCCACCTGTCGCCCCGCCTGCGCATGAGTGGCACTGTTGCAGCCAGCGGTGCACACAGCCAGTGCCCCGGCCGAAAACAAAGCAACGGCAAGGCATAACCGCAGCGGCCGCGAGGTGGCGGACAAGGTGCCGGTCGGCCGTGGCGAAAATGTGCACATGATCGTCCTAGTGGTGAGTTACAAAAGCGTCTTGGCGAGCTGCAATTCATGCTACCAGCTAAGATTCGTGCTTTCTACTAAGGCGGCCGTAGTTTCTTGACGCGGAGCACTCGCGCCGCCTAGCATAAGGGCCGCCGCGGCCCCATTTCCTCTCGTGGAGAGGTTCGTGCAAACAAGCCGAAACCATTCCGTCCTCTCGGTGTTGTCGCTGACGGCCGCACTGGTCGCGACGGCAGTTGGCTTGCCGGCAGCTCGAGCGGAGCGAACGGTGCGAGCCCTCGATGAGGGGTGGCGATTTCATCGAGGCGACACCGCAGGCGCAGAGGAACCATCGTTCGACGATCGCGCGTGGCAGCAGATCGATGTGCCCCATGATTGGGCGATCACGGGACCCTTTGACGAAGATAACCCTGCCCGGGGCGACGGGGCCTTCCTGCCGACCGGCGTCGCCTGGTATCGCAAGTCGTTGGAGCTGCCGGCAACCAAGGCCAAGCAGCAAGTTTTCGTCGAATTTGACGGCGTGATGGCAAATAGCGAGGTCTGGATCAACGGCCGTTCGCTCGGCACGCGGCCCAACGGATACGTCAGCTTTCGCTACGACCTGACCGATCATCTCCGCCGCGGCGACGGCGAAACAAACGTCCTCGCCGTGCGGACCGATACCTCGGCCCAAATCGCCTCGCGGTGGTACACCGGCTCGGGCATCTATCGCCGCGTGCGACTCATCGTCGTCGACCCGCATCATATCGATCCGAGCGACGTCTTGGTCGCAACGCCGCGGGTCGGCCCAGATTCGGCGACTATCGTCATTACGGTTGACAACCGCTGGCCCGATTCGGCGGCGAACGTTTCCCTCCGGACGCATATTATCGACGACACCGGCCGCGAGGTTGGATCGCCCCAGAACCTGAGCAGCGTAATAACGGCGCGGGGAAGTGGTTTTCAAACTTCGATCCAAGTTTCGTCGCCGAAGCTGTGGGATCTCGACACCCCGCATCTCTATTCGGCCGCCACCAGCATCGTCGCCGACGGTCGCACGGCCGATGAAGTGATAACTCCGTTCGGCATTCGCTCGGCCGTGTTCAAACCCGAAACCGGTTTCTGGCTGAACGGCCGCAACATCAAGATCAAAGGCGTCTGCCTGCACGCCGACGGGGGCGCGTTTGGCGCGGCCGTGCCGCTCGCGGTGTGGCGCGTATCGGCTACAAAAACTGCGCGAACTGGGCGTCAACGCAATTCGCACGGCCCACAACCCGCCCGCGCCCGAGTTTCTCGACCTGTGCGACCAGATGGGCTTTTTGGTGATGGACGAACTTTTCGACTGCTGGACAGTGGGCAAGCGGCCGCAAGATTATCATCTGTACTTTGACGAATGGTCGCACCGCGACGCCCGAGACACGATCCTCCGCGATCGCAATCACCCGTCGATCATTCTCTACAGCGTCGGCAACGAAATTCACGACACGCCGCGCGAAGAGCCGGCTAAGCGGATCTTGCGGGGCCTGGTGGACGTCTGCCACGAGACCGACCCGACGCGGCCGGTCACCCAGGCCCTGTTCCGCCCAAACCAAAGCCACGATTACACCAACGGCCTGGCCGACATGCTCGACATCATTGGCACGAATTATCGCGACCAGGAGCTGCTCGCCGCATGGCGGGTCAATCCCGAGCGCAAGATCATCGGCACCGAGCAGGCCCACGACCGGTCGATCTGGCTCGCCTGCCGCGACAATCCGGAGCACTCGGGGCAGTTTCTGTGGTGCGGCATTGACTACCTGGGTGAATCGGGCAACTGGCCGGTAACGACTTTCAATGGCGGCCTTTTGGACCGTACGGGTGCAATCTCAGCCGCGCGGGGCTGAACGGCAAAGCTGGTGGCGCGACGAACCGATGGTCCGCGCGTACCGCCGTATCGCCGCCACCGAACAAACGCCCTCCGACCCCGGCTACGAAGTGATCGAATGGCGTCGCCGGCAAGTGCTTTTTCCCGATTGGACGCCCCGCGAAGGCGACACGGGCGACGTAAACGTCGAGGTGTACAGCAACTGCGAAGAGGTCGAACTCGAGCTCAACGGCACGTCGCTCGGCGCGAAGCCGCTGCCCAGCGACGCCCGGCCGCGAAATTGGCAAGTCCGCTACGAACCGGGAACGCTGGTGGCGATCGGCCGCAACGCGGCGAAGGAAGTCGCCCGCGACACGCTCCGCACGGCCGTGCTGCCCGGTCGATTGTCCTCAAGTCTAGCCGCCATCGTCTCGCGCCGACATGGGACGACGTGGCCGCCATCGAAGCGCAAATCGTCGACGACAACGGTATACCGGTTCCAACGGCCAACAATGAGTTGCACTTTTCAATTAACGGCCCCGGCCGCGTCGCGGCCGTCGACAGCGGTTCGATCGTCAGCCACGAACCATTTCAAGCCACCGAGCGGCAGGCGTTCCAGGGCCGTGCCGTGGCCTACATCCGCGCTACTGCCAGCGAGGGGCCGATCGAAGTCGTCGCCCAAACCGGCGGCCTCGCCAGCGGCGCGGTGCAATTGACGGCGGCGGCCGATTGAGTGCTCAATCCGCGCTTCCAACGATAGCAGTTTTGTCCGATATGCGGTGTGCCGTGCCTGCCCCAATTCGCCCCGCCGCCCTATTTTTGTTGACGTTCCGCCAGCGGCCTGCCTAGCATGAAAGCTGGCCCTAATATTGGTCGAAAATAGGGAAACGAGTGTGGGCACCTTGTCATTTGGAAAGAACGCTTTTGCATCGCAGTCGCTGGGATTGGCGGCCCTCGTGCTGGCAGTGACGTGCGCCGCCTGTGCCACGTCAGCGGAACCGGACGGCGACCCGTACTCGGCAACTCGCGGTGAGCCCGTGTACCAGCGTCACGCGTATCCGCAGTCGCCGATCCGCGGCCGCCGGGGCGACCCGCGGTCAATGCAAAATTCTGGGCCACTACAAAACTCGGGGCCACCGCCCCAGCAAATCAACGCCGGCTGGTTTCAGCGACCTTATCCTTACCACTTGGATTACTATCGCATGCGGTACGGGGGCAGCTACGCACCCTATTTCGGCAACCTTTACGGTCCGCCGCAAGTGGTGACAGCGCCGCCGTACTACGGACCCTATTACGGCGGCTACGGGAATGACCCCTACGGGTTTCAAGGCGACGCGTATCAAGGCGCTTATGGCGCGGCGCCAACTTGTGCCCCTGCGCGCAAGCAAAACGCCTACCGCGGCGAGCAATGCCGGTCAAAAGGGTACGAGCGCGGCGGAACCGCAGGGCGGCGGGGGAGTTGTGCAGTAGAGGAACTGTAGAGTAGGGGGAGCTGTAGAGTAGTCGCGACGCTGCCGGCATTACTGCAGTGAGAAAGCCTGTGCGCTGGATCGCCGAAGAATCTTGAAAACGTGCAAGGAGGCAAGCCATGTCCATTTCCAGTCTCATTCCACTGGCCGCCACGCCAAGACATAGCCTGGCGACCGGGGTCGTCACCGCGCTCGTCGCGGCGGCCTCGCTCGCGGCACATGCGGCGGACGGCCTGTGGATCGGGCCCCCGAGTGCACCGCAACGCGATCGGCGCACCGATGGGGTGATCGCCCAGTCTTATGGCTACCACCGGCAACTCGCCGCGACGCCCCAGGTCGGCCTATCGCCCGCGCAGCCGGGCGCCTGGTACGGCTACGGATTTCCGGTGCAAACGTATCGTTGGGGCTGGTTCGGCGCCGGGCACTATGATCCGATCACGCTCTGGCACAAGGGCTATTACGGCGACGAGTGCCGCTGGGGATATCGCTGCGGGTATTGAGCTTCCCTACGATTATGCGCAGGCTCCCGGCTTTCGGCACGGCAATTGACTTTATGTCGAATGTGACATGACATACAGTCGAGCGCATGAATAGCGGTGCTAAGCCGTTAGTTTGGCTCGAAGGCGAAAATCAAGGCGCCTCCCTTCTCCACGGCAGCTCGCGTCGAAGCTGGCACGCTTCTGAGCCGATTGCAGCACGGCGAGCTAATTGGTTTACCGCATTCGCGGCCGATGCCATCGATCGGCGATGGCTGCCACGAACTTCGCGTTCGAGACAGCGGGCATCAGTGGCGGATTTGCTATCGCATCGATCCCGACGCGATCGTCATTTTCGATGTGTTTGACAAGAAATCGCGAAGGACCCAGGTTTCCATCATCAAAAAGTGTAAAACGCGGCTGAAGAAATACGACGCAGCTTCAGGAGACTAGATTATGAAAGAACCCAAGTCGCGATGATTGAAGGAGGCGGACTGGAGAATCGGCTCAACGAAAGAGTTTCTACATCTGTCGGACGAAGAAGCGGCAATGATCGAGACCAATTGATGCTGGTTCAATTTGTTCGCCGCCAACGTGCTTCGCTCGAAATGTCGCAGAGCAAGTTGGCGAAGCGGTTTCATTCCAGCCAGTCTCGAATCGCCAAGCTGGAGGCGGCCGATCCGTCGGTATCGATCGACTTGCAGTTGCGAGCGCTGTTCGTGTTGGGGGCGACGCGGCGCGACATCGGTCGGTTGCTGGGCAAAAAGGCCGGTACGCCTGCTGCATGAGCATCCGCGGGTTGGGTCACTTACCGCGTGAATCCCATAAAGAAGCTGAACACCTGCTGTTCGTCGTGCGGACCCTGCTGAATCGGCCAGGCAAAGTCGAGCGCGATCGGCGCCGGGCCCATCGCCGGCACCGTAATTCGCAAGCCAAAGCCGGCGGACATGCGGAAATCTTTGATCTCGACGCTCGGCTCGACCGTGCCGAAATCGGTGAACACCACGCCGTGCATCATGTCGTCGGCCGTGATCGGAAACAAATACTCGAGCGTGTTCACCCACATGAAATCGCCGCCCACGGCGACGAACGGCCCCTCGGGCGTCATGTCGGCCGGATTTGGGTCGGCTTGGAAAAAGGGCGATACGCCTCGGTAATCCCAGCCGCGAAGCGTCGTGAAGCCGCCCGCGTAGTAGGCTCGTAGATCGGCGTGTTATTTCCGCTGATGTCGACTTGCGAAGCCGCCGTCAACACGTGCCGGCCGGAGTGGTCGGGACGCTCGTGCAACAAGAAATACTGACGCGCGTCCAAGTTAAAACGCGGATAAGTAAACGAGCCGATCACTTGCTCGATGCCGACTTCGAGGTAGTGACCCTGCGTCGCAAGAAAAATGCTGTCGCGCGTGTCATTGGCGATCGTGTACTTGAAGCCGTGGATCGTGTTGTCACCTTTCACCTCTTCCAAATCCGGTATGTTGTCCTTGATGTTGCTGATGTTCACGACCTCGCCGCGGTAGGCCAGGGCGGCCGACAGGTCGTATTCCGTCCACTGGTAACCAAGCGACACACGGCCGCCCAGCCGCTGTTCGTCCCACTCGAAGTAGCGGCGCGTGTAGTACGAGCCGCTCAGGCCAAGACTGATGGGGTAGTCGAACAGATACGGCTCCTGGAAGCTGGCCAGGTAGCGCTGCACCTGCGTACCGGGCGCGGCCTCGAGGCGAAACCGCTGCCCTGCCCCGCGCCAGGCTTTGCCGCTGAGAAAGTCGTCCCAACTCGTCGGATAGCGCGTCCAGTCGAAGTTCTGTTCGTCGAGCAAGATCTGACCGACCAGGCCGGCATCGGAGTTCACCGCCACGCCCAGCATCAAGCGGCCCGTTTGCGCTTCGCTGACGACGACGTCCAAATCGACAAAGGGGTCCGTATAGGCAGGGGTAAATGGATCGACCGGCGTCGAGGGAAAGAGTTGCGGATTGGTGGGAATCGGCGTCACCGGGGCCACGTTGGGGTCGCCCGTCATCACTGGGGGCGGCCCGCCTGGGAGCGGCTGGGCATACACGGGCGTACCGACCGGCTGCGGCGCGCCGAGGGGCTGGGGCGTGCCGAGTGGCTGGGGCGGGCCGATCGGTTGCGGCGTTCCATATTGGGGCGGGGGCAATGCGGGCGGCCCGAAAACGGGGGGCCCTGGGGTGGCGCCGTTTTGCCCGGTCGATTGCGTCCCGCTCGGCACGCTGTATTGCGTGGGAACGATCTGGGGGCCCCGCGGCTGCGGCGACGAGGCGGCCTGGCGGACCGCGTACGCACTCGTGCCGATCCGCGCCGCCTCAGGCCCCGTCGCGCCGACGGCCACGCCGCCGTAGACCGATGTCGAAGTCGCGGCCGGATACGGACTCTGTCCGCGTACGACCGGCGACGTGGCGGCCGGTTGTGCGGGAATCTGCTGATAGGCGTTGCCCTGTGACTGCAACAGTTCGTATGGTCCCAACGTCGGGCGCCCGACCGGCCGCGAAACCGGCGGGGCAAATGCCGGCGGAACAATGTCTTCGTAGGGCGGGCGGCGCACTTCGTGCCTTTGCGCGGCCGGTGAGCGAGGTCTCTGTTCCGGGGGCGCCGCGTTCGCCGGCTCGGAGCTTGGCGCGGCTGCCCGCTGGGGCGCGTCGTCGAATTCGAGATGGACATCGATCTGATCGTCGCGATCGACAAAGCCGGGAGGCGGAGGCACCTCAATCGTCTGCAATTTCAAATGCGAACCGGGCGGCGCCAGCAGTGGCGGCCCCGGCGCGGCCGATTGCGAAAGTGGTCCTGGGCGGTCCGAGGGGACCAGCTCAATTTGATCCGGGCTCTGGCCGCGGAACTCGTTTTTACCGCCGCTCGCCAGCTCAGCGTCGGAATCTTGGATGTGAAACGATATCTTCGGCACCACGCCCCGCGCGGGCTCGACCATAAACAGTTGGCTGCGCTGAATGCGAATTTCACTCGCTCGCAGTTGGCGGGTGTCGCAGATTTCACCGGGATGGATCGACAATCGATTCAGGGCCGTTTGGATCCGCGTGTGGGGATTATCTCCGTTGATGTGCACGAAGACGCGGCCGACTCGCCATTGCTTGCCCTCGTCGATGTGGTACACCAGTCGCAGTTTGCCCGGTTCTTCGAGGAAGACCGTCTCGGGCCGGATGTCGGCGAAAACATAGCCCCGACTGCCATACAAGTCTTTCAATCGCTGCGTGTCGCCGCTCATCTCGGCTTGCTCGAACGGCTTGCCGGACGGCAACTGAATCAGCATGGCCAGCGAGTCGTTGGCGAACACCTTGTTGCCGACGAAGCTGATCTCGTCGACCTGGTAGCGGGGGCCTTCCACCACAATGAACCTCACCGTGGCCCAGGTGTCGTTGTCGTTCATTTCAATCACGCGGCCGACGCGGGCTTGAAAAAATCCGAACGAGCGATAGTATGCCGTCAGCTTGTCGACGTCTGCATCGAGCTGATCCCAGCTCAGGTAACCCTTAAACAGATACATCAGGGGCGGCTTCGAATCGACCTGCGTCTTCAGCCGCTGCTTCGAGACGAAGTCGGCCCCTTCAAACGTGACGCGCAGATGCGCTGCCGGGGCCCTTCGTCGATGGCGAACACGACGCCCTGGTCTGTCGGCTTGTTGCCCTCAAGGACGCTGATCTGTGCGTGGTTGAAGCCGTTGTTGTGATACAGGTCCAGCAGCTTCTTCCGTGCCTCTTCGACCATGTACGGGTCGACGGGGCCGCCCTGCTGCAAATCGGTCTCTTTGGCCAGCCGCTTGTTGCGCAGGCCCTCGTTGCCGATGTACTCGATGTAGCGAATCACGGGCCGCTCGACCACCTTGAAGATGACGACCCGGCCCTTCTCTGACGGCTCGTACGAGGGCTGCACGTCGACGAACCAACTGCGGTTGGTAAGCGTGCGAACGTCGCGCTGCACTTGCGCGGGATCGAACGGCCGGCCAACGCGCGTCTGCAATTGGTTGAGCACCTTTTCCGTCGAAATAGTCTTATTGCCCTCAATGCGAATCTCGGCAACGAGCTCATCGGTGGCCGAAAGCGATGGCCCGCTGAATTCTCGATCGGCTTCCTTTTTTGACTTGAACAAGGTCGAGGCAGGCAACGAGTTCATGCCGCCTCCGGGGCCGCCCAATCCGCCCTGTCCAAGCGCACGCTTCTGCCCAACGAACACAGCACAGGCCGCCAGCGCGGCAATGGCGGCGATCGGTACGCAAATTCGGCGGTGATTGGCGCGCATCATCCGGGGGACGTGGCCGAGTGCGGGGGCGAGATTCGACACGCTGCGATTCAGAGAGCGCGCGGCATGCGGCCGGCCACGCTTGTAAGGGGCGCTAGTGCAACCTGCGGAAATCCCGTGTCGGGCGCCGACCGCGGTCGCCGAAAAGTTGCGTAGAGATACCGAAAAGCCCTACTCGCCACAAGGCTGGTTGCTTCGCGACCACGCCATTCAGGCACCAGCACCGCACCGCTAGCTGGCAGCGAGGGGCAGAAATCCCTGCCAGCCAAAGCCGTCGGTCGCGCGCAGGTACGTCGATCATGGTCCCCACGGACAGGCGGGTGCCCTGAGAGACAGGCCCCGGTGGTGGCCGGTCCCCTGACCGTGCCGTCCGGTTGTGGCCGGTCCCAAGAGCGTGCCTCGCAGCCGGCGACCCGCGTGGGGAGGGATGCTGGCGGTCGAGGGTGCGGGTTGGGCGACCCGCGCACGACCATTTTGGGAGACCCTCACACAACGGCGGAAGACGGGCGCACCCAACGGCGTAAGACCCGTGCACAGCTCGCGCACGACTTCCACTTGAGCACAAGACAGGTAAGACGGCCTTACCACGCGGATTTCATCTGGTAGACAGGCATGTCAGCCCCGACGCCCCTCTTGCTGTCAGTCGGCGGTGCGGTCACAATCGGCCGCATGAAAGATGTGTTTTTCTATGAGGCATTTACTGAAGAGGCCGCGTCGCTCCAGCGACTTCTGCCAGCAGATATCGATGCCGGCTGCACCGCAGCGACGATCCAGGAGGCGGGCCACACGTCGCCGCCGGCGCGGATCATCTCGACGCGGACGCAGTCGGTGATCCCGGCGAAGTGGGCAAACTCGCTCAGCGCGATTCTGACGCGGAGCACCGGCTTCGACCACATGCTGGCCTATGCGGCGAAAGTCGATAAGCCGCCTGTCATGGGGTATGTTCCACTCTATTGCCAGCGGGCGGTCGCCGAGCAGGCGGCCCTGCTATGGATGGCCCTGCTCCGCCGACTGCCGCAGCAAACGCGCCAGTTTATGACCTTCGACCGCAATGGAGTTACCGGCGCCGAGTGCCAGGCCAAAACGTTGGCGGTCGTCGGCGTCGGCAACATCGGCAGCGAAGTCTGTCGCATCGGCCAGGGGCTCGGCATGCGAGTGCTGGGCGTCGATCGCGCACCGAAGCACCCCGAATTCGAGCATCTGGGGCCGGAGCGGGCCCTGGCCCAGGCCGACGTCGTCGTCGCCGCAATGGATTTGAACGATGAAAGTCGCGGCTATTTCAACAACGCGCGTCTTGCGCAGATCCAGCCGGGCGCCATGTTTGTGAATATCGCGCGCGGTGAGCTGAGCCCCGCAACCGCGCTCTACCAGCGCTCCAATCGGGTCAATTGGCCGGAGTAGCGCTCGATGTGTTCGATCACGAGGCCGAGCTGGCCGTCTCGCTACGCAGCGGCAAGCCGAGCAGCGACGCCGAAGCGACGGCCACGCTACAATTAGCGAAACACGAAAACGTGATCTGTACGCCGCACAACGCCTTTAACACCGCCGAATCGCTCGAACGCAAAAGCGCTCACAGCGTGAAGCAGGTCGATGCCTTTCTCAAAACGGGCCGATTCGTGTGGGAGGTCCCGCGGACCTCGTAATTCGGGTGCTTCGCCATTCGCTGAGCATCGTGAGCGACTCCGATTACCGGCATCGAGCAGGAAAAGGCTCCAATTGCTAGCGGCCATCGGAGCACGCCAATATGTCCCAGTCGCTCGCTCTAACTCATTTTGACAAAAGGATTAATGGCACGTGGCCAGAAATTGGTGGACGGCCCGGGAATAATGCGTATTGCGGGCCGCGAAAATAATTTTGACCGAACTATAGACACCCACAGTGAAATGGGTATCATCGTTAGAGGAACAAGTGTTTGGCCAATGACTTTTCGGGACCACACACTCCACACTATTCGTGGACGGCGATTGCCTAATCTTTTTATCCCCTTACCAGGAAACTATTTGGCCTCTTCTCTGTTCCGGCCCCGTCGCGACATCCTTGTGGTGTCCGACGGGGTTTTTTATTGCGCCTAAGGGAAGCCGCAACTCTCACCGGGGAAGGAATCTTCAAAGCAAAATGCTCAGTGCAAAATGAGAGCGGCGATCGTCTTTTTTCATTTTGCATTGAACAGTTTGCATTTTGCATTCAAATGTGGCTTGCCGTCGGCACGCCGCTCTCGACCCTCGTCACCCGCCCACGATGAACACCGAACACGCACATTGGAAATTCGATTCGCGAATCGCGTCGCTGCACTGCGGCGCTCTCGCGGGTCGCGTGGACGTTTCGCGGCCGCAGTTGGGCGTGCATGAACTGCGCGTCAACAACGCTTTGATGGATGGGTACCTGCTCTCGGCGGAGTCGGCGCACGAGACGTCGGTGGAGACGCCCCAGAGCAGCGAAGGGGCTCGTTGGCCAATGAAAGTGGCCGACGCCTATGTTCGGGGCGGCGACTTGGCGGCCAGCTATGCCACTTCGCCGGATTCACATTACTCGCCGCAGATTTATTGGCAATTGGAAGAGAAACACATGCCAGCCGTTTGCGGCGTCTCGTTAGTTGTGTCGGTGCAGACCGATTTGCTCGACAGCCATCCCGGCATCCGCGTTTGTACCCGACTAGCAGCCGACGAAGTGATTCACGTCGACGTACCGGACGCAGCGTGCGTCCTATGGCGCCTGGCCGGGGATCGCTTGAGTTACGCCGAAGTCGTCTTGGCCAGCGATTATCGGCAGCCGCCGATCGTCGAGGCGATCGATGGCTTGTATTGCTGCCGCTGGGACTTGTTCGCAGAATTTCTGGAAAAAGGCGTGATTCGCCGGGCACAGATTCGTAGCGTATTTCTCCCCGGTCAGGACGATCGGGCAATGGCCGCTGCGTACGCTCGGATTCTGCGAAATCGTCCTCTGCCGCTAACGACATGATTCAACCCAAGCCGTCTGGCCGCCGCGACGCCCGTTTTGGCCGATTTTTTTGGCTGGGTCCGTGATGGGGCCGGTCGGCCGACCGCGCCCGCGGGCCGGTAACATTTCTGGTCGCTCGCACGTCCGCGATGCTGGTCGGTAATCCCGGATTGCGGGGTCGCCCAACTTTACCCTTGGTTAGCAACTCGCTGCCAGAATCAAAATCTCCCCTCAGCCAAGCGATTCTCGGCCGGATCGCAACGTCTTAAGCTCTGAGAACATGCGCCGGCAGGGGCGAGCGTGGCCCGCGCTGCCGCTTGGGAACGTGTCGCGCAGCCGAAAATCTTTATGAATTGCCCCTAAGGTCATTTCCAATCAATGCGCGATCGGCTACCATGGCGGATTCAGGCGGTCACCGCAACACGCTTAGGTGGGTATGCGGCTGGCCGTTTTTTTCGTTTAATGGGGGCTTGCAAAATGGTGATCGCTTCGCCGGCCCGCGGCGGTGCAATCGCCCACCTAACCGGCGATGCTCTCGCCGGCTGAATGAGACTATTGCAGTAATGTCCCCGGTTTTCGTGCGCGCTACCGGAGCGCGGCTGAACAGATACGGTCAATTCATTTATCTGGATGGGAGAGATCGGACATGGCTATGACTCCTCAAGACGTCCTGGCGCTTTGTCGCGAGCGCGACATCAAAGCGGTGGACATGCGGTTTATGGACTTCCCGGGCATTTGGCAACACTTCACGATCCCGGTCAGCAAGCTCGATGAGGAAGTGTTCGAGGACGGCCTGGGCTTCGACGGCTCGAGCATCCGCGGCTGGCAGGCTATTAATGAAAGTGACATGCTGCTTCTGCCGCAGGCCGACACGGCGTTCGTCGATCCATTCACGGCGATCCCCACGCTGTGCATCATTTGCAACGTGCAAGATCCGATCACGCGTGAAGATTATTCTCGCGATCCGCGCAACGTCGCACGTAAGGCTGTCAATTATCTCAAGAGCACCGGTGTGGCCGACACTTGCTTCATCGGTCCGGAAGCCGAGTTTTTCATTTTCGACGACGTACGGTTCGATCAGACGCCCAACAGTGGCTACTTCTATCTCGACAGCGAAGAAGGCCAATGGAACCGCGGTAAGGACTACGCCTCTGTCGGCAAGACCAATCTCGGCTACAAGCTGCGCCACAAGGAAGGCTACTTCCCGGTTCCGCCGGCTGACGCGTTGATGGACATCCGCAACGAGATGATGTTGACGATGATTGAGTGCGGCCTGGACGTCGAGGCCCAGCATCACGAAGTGGCCACCGCCGGGCAGAGCGAAATCGACTTGCGGTTCGACGAGCTGGTGAAAATGGGCGACAAGATGTGCCTCTACAAGTACATCATCAAGAACGTCGCCAAAAAGTACAACAAGTCGGTCACGTTCATGCCCAAGCCGTTGTTTTCCGATAACGGCAGCGGTATGCACACCCACATCAGCTTCTGGAAGGGCGGCAAACCGCTGTTCGCCGGGAACGGCTATGCGGGCCTGTCTGAAATGGCACTGTTCGCCATCGGCGGCCTGCTCAAGCACGCCCCGGCGATCCTGGCCTTCACCAACCCGACGACGAACAGCTACAAGCGGCTAGTGCCGGGTTACGAGGCGCCGGTGAACCTGGCCTACTCGCAGCGGAACCGCTCGGCATCGTGCCGCATTCCGATGTATAGCCCGAGCCCGAAGGCGAAGCGGATCGAGTTCCGCTGCCCCGACCCGAGCTCGAATCCGTACCTGGCGTTCGCCACCTGCATGATGGCGGCCCTGGACGGCATTCAGAACAAGATCCATCCGGGTGAACCGCTGGATAAGGATATCTACGACCTGGCGCCCGAAGAGCTGGCTGAGGTGCCGAAGACGCCCGGCTCGCTGGCCGATTCGCTGGCCGCCCTGGCCAAGGACCACGAGTTCCTGCTCCGCGGCGACGTGTTCACGCAGGACGTGATCAACACTTGGATCAGCTACAAAAGCAAGAACGAAGTGGACGCGTTGGCCCTGCGGCCGCACCCGTACGAGTTCTGCTTGTACTATGACATGTGATGTGCTTTGCTTAGCCCGCCTCTGGGCCGAGTTTGCATGTGCCCAGCTCGGCATTTCAAGCGTGAGCATCGCCCCTCCGGTCAACTGACCGGCGGGGCGTTTCCGTTTACGGTCGTGCGTCCTTCGGCCAAGGCCTTTCTGGACCAATCGGCAACAGACAATTCTCGCTTATGCGCTTCCGGCGAATTGATGGAGCGCTCACGAATCTTCGCAAAAGCGGCTTCGGTCCGCCCGTCGCGCGGGAGCCAGTCGACGAACAGCCGTCTCGGCGACCAGGCGAGCCCCCTATTTCGTATCGTGGGCCCGGCACCAAGCGAGCATGTCGTCGATCGACATGGATGATTTGTCGACCTTTCCGCCCGTTCTTCCCGGCGTCGATTTCGGCGGCGCTGCTGTCGGCGCCTCCTTCTCCCCTTCCGCCTGTTCCTCTCGAGTCGGCGCGGCTTGGGCTTGCATTGTCGCGCTGGGCGCGGCGGCGGTCGCCCCCACTGCGCCGCCGGCGCGGGCCATCGCGATCACGTCCGTGACGCTCATTTTCGAGCGATCGATCTTGGCCGGGGCCGTGGCGGGCTGCGCGGCAGCGGGCGCTTTCGCGGTCGAGAGGCCTGCTTTTGCCGGCGCGACTTTGGCCTGCGTCTTCGCTTCCGGCGCCGCCTTGGCGGTACCGGCCGTGCCGCCGGCTTTCGCCATGGCGATCATGTCGGCGACGCTCATCTGGGAGCGATCGATATTGGCAGGCGCCCCGGCTGATTTCGCTGCCGGCCGTGCCGGCGCCGCTGCTTCGCCGGCCGCCGATATGGGCTCGCCGGCTGCGGCGGGTTTTGCAGGCGCCTTGCCGGCACGGGCGGCAGCCAGGATATCTGCGACTGAGGGCTTGCCCCCCATCACGGGTCTTGTGGCCGGCTTCGCCTTCGCGGCCGGGGTGGCCGCGGCGGCAGCGGAGGCTTTCGCGGCCGGCTTCTTCTTACCCTCGGCCTTCTCCGCCTTTGGGGCCGGCTTATCGACGACCTTCAAGAAGCTGAGGTCGATGTCGTACCAGCCGATATTCACGTGATAATCTAAGAACTCCACCAGCGCCCGGCCGCTCATATTGACCGTCTTTACCAGGCCGACCGTATCGCGAAACCGGGCCAACTCGGGCCGCTGGCCATCGACGACGACGTACTTGTCGGTCCAATCCAGCTTCAGTTGATCGATTGACTGGGCAACCATCGGGGCGCTTACTCCAATTCGAAATCGTAATCGACCGGGGCCGCCAGTTACTTTGCGCGGCGTTTTTCATTGGCCGGTTGAAATGCCATTTTGTCTTGAAACGCCCGGCCGGGCAAGGAGAGGATTTTTGTCGGGTCCGGTGTTAGAATAGCCGGGATGAAGGCGGCATATGTGCAAGTTAGTTCGCGACAGATGTTTCTGGCGATGGCGTTTTTCGCCGTGGCTGCCAGACTGCTGGGCACCGGTGTAAAGATCAACGCCCATTCGCCCGGCGGGGATTTGTTTTTTCTGTTTCTCCCGCCGCTCGTCCTGTTAGCGGTCGGCGCGGGCATAGCGGTTCTGTTTGGGAGAATTTGGCTGCTCGTGACAATCGCCCTATTGCCACCGACCATTGTTTGCGCCAGTCTCTATTTGCTATTTATTGGCATGTCCGCATGTTGTTGATCATTTGACTGACCGAAAATCGATGTATTTGGAGTGTTCCTTATGGCGACTAAGTTGCAATCAATACGAAGGAGTTTCTCGATTTCAGTTATCGCGGGTTTCAGCGGGTTCGTGTGCTTTACCGCAATCATGTGTCTTTCTGCCCACGCCCAGGAGTACCTCACCGGCATCGAGTGGCCGAAGCCGCCCGTGATCACGCCCGGCAAGACCGATGCCGATCCGCCGTCGGACGCGATTGTTTTGTTTGATGGCAAAGATATGTCCGCCTGGAACGGCGGCGAGCGGTGGCGGGTGGCCGACGGTGTGGTCACGGCTGCCGGGGGCGACATCACGTCGAAGCAGAAGTTCGGCGACATCCAGATGCACGTCGAGTGGTCGGCGCCGACGGTGATCCGCGGCACCAGCCAGGGCCGCGGCAACAGCGGCATCTTTCCCAACGACGGTTACGAGCTGCAAGTGCTCGATTCGTACGAGAACGAGACCTATTTTGACGGCGAGGCCGGCGCGATCTACAAGCAGACGCCGCCGATGGTCAACGCCATGCGCAAGCCAGGCGAATGGAACACTTACGAGATCTTCTGGACGGCCCCGCGGTTCAACGACGACGGCGGCCTGAAATCGCCGGCCTACATGACGGCCGTGCACAACGGCGTGCTCGTCGTCAACCATTTCGCGCTGTTGGGCACGACCGAATTCAATACGCCGCCCAGCTACGAACCGCCGACCGAGCGGCCGATCAAGATTCAGTTTCACGGCAACCCGGTTAAGTTTCGCAACATCTGGGTCCGCGAGATCAAACCGATCGAAGGCAAACGCGTTCGGGCGCCTTACATCAAGAACGGCAACCGCGAAACACCGGTCGAACCGGTGCCGCGACTGCCGGCGAACAGCAAATAGCCGCGGACAGCGTTGGGAGATCGGCGGACAACATTGTTTGGGCCGGTCTCCTGACCGTGCCCCCAACGCGGGGCCGGAAGGATTGGATAGCCGAAAAATAAGCGAGACGCGGCCAGTGAGGACTCTTGGTGGGAGCTGGCGCGGCTGGCCGAAAGACGGGTTGACGGCGCTGGATTGACTCATCGGGGCCACTTGAGCTGTAACACTGAACATTCAATCATTGGATTGTGTCGAGCGGGGTGTCGTGGAATGGGGGGCGTGCCTATGGCCGACAATTTCTTTGGCGAGCAGTCCGAGCAATCGCAGATTACGGTGGCGAACGTGGCCGATTATTTTTGGGCTTGGGCTAAGTAGAACTGCCGAATGCAACATGCGGTAGGATGGAGAATCGTGTCCGTGGACAAGCTATACGACGGACAGGATTGTCCGTACTACAACCGAAATCATTCCGCGGGTCCACTTAGTTTTCACACCTCCATTCGTCCGTTTGATCTTCGCTCTGCCTGAGGATCTTGCGGGATTCACTTCATGTCCCGCTTCAAGCCCGAGCGGGTGGCCTGCGTTGTGAGCGGGTCGTCGGGCCAGGCGTGTTTGGGGTAGCGGCGGCGGAGTTCTTTTTTTAGCTCGGGGTAGCCGTTTTGCCAGAAGCTGGCCAGGTCGGCCGTCACCTGCTGCGGGCGGTAGTTCGGGCCCAAGAGGTGGAGCAGCACCGGCACGCGGCCGGCCGCGATGCGGGGTGTTTCGGCGAGTCCGAACATTTCTTGAATTCGCACGGCCAGGACCGGCGGCTTGCCAGCTTCATAGACGAGCGGGTGGCGATTGCCGTTGGGCAATTCGAGCTCCGGCGGGGCGAGGCAGTCGATCTCGCGGAGCCGCTGGCGGCCGACATGGTTTTGAAGCAGGGCGAGCCAGTCGGCGGCGCGCAGGTCATCGAGCGAGCGGAGGCCGTGGCAGAACTCGGGCAGTAGCTTGGCGAGTTCATCGTCGGCGAGCGTCGGCAAGTTCAGCTCTGGCTGTGCCACGGCGAGCCAGCGCACGCGGGCCAGGAACTTGCCGGCCGCCGAATCGGCCAAGGGCAGCAAGCGATCGAGCTGGCGCCGCGCTTCGGCTGCCAATAGCGCGGCCGCGGCTGGCCAGTCGCTGATCGCGATAGGCGTCTCTTCGAGCATGAGATCGGCCCAATAGGTCCGCAGGCGGGCTTCGACTTGTCCCTTGGTCGGGTTGAAGAAGAGCTCCTCGCGGGTTTGGAGCCGATCGGCCGGCAGCCACGCCCGCTCGACGGCCGACACAAGTCGGGCGCGGGCTTCGCCGCCGGCATCAGAAAGATCGATCGCCAGAAAGAGGGTCTCGCCGCGGACGCGCGAGCCGGCGCCGATGCGCACGCCGCGGCCGCTGACCATGAGCGCGCGATCTTGGGCGCCGGGGCGGAGCTTGGCAAGCCGATCGGGAAACGCTTCGAGAAGCGCGTGCATCAGGGCGGTGGGCGGATCGTCCGCCCGCGGGGCGCGGACGAATTCGGCCACGTGGTAGAGTTGGTCGGCGGCGCGGAGGACGTTGTGGGCTCCGGCGGGATGCAGTTCCAGGTTGAGCCCTTGAAACCCCTCGCCCTGCCCTTTCCCGGAGGGAGAGGGTTCTTTTCGGCCGGCGTGGAAGGCTTGCAGGGCGAGGACGCGGTCGACGATGTCGCTGCGGCTGCGGACGCGGCCAAAGTCGCGGGGGCCGCGGTGGGCGAAGTCGGCCGCGCGAAATGGGTCGCGATCGGAGAGCAGTGCCGCGGCGACGGCCGTTTCGCGGAGGACGCCGCGCTGGGCGCCGGCGAGGAGCAGGCGGCCCAAGCGGGGGTGGGCGGGCAAGCGGGCCAGCTCGCGGCCGAGGGGGGTGATTTGGTCATCGCCATCGGTTGCCCCCAGTAGTTGCAGCAGGCGGCGCGCGTTGGCAAGGGCGTCGGGCGGCGGTGGGTCGAGCCAGCGAAAATCGTCGGCCTCGCCCAGGGCTAACAATTGCAACAGCGGTTCGGCCAAATCGCTGCGCAGCACTTCGGGCGTTTCGGCCACCGGCCGGCCACGCTGCGACGATTCATCCCACAGCCGCCAGCAGATGCCGGGGGCCGTGCGGCCGGCGCGGCCGGCACGCTGGTCGGCGGAGGCCTGCGAGATTGGGACGAGTTCCAGCCTCGGCAAACCGGTCGCCGGCGACACTTGGAGCTGCCGGGCTTGGCCCGAATCGATCACGGCCGTCACGCCGTCGATT
Source organism: uncultured Planctomycetota bacterium (assembly GCA_963738665.1). Classification (GTDB taxonomy): domain Bacteria; phylum Planctomycetota; class Planctomycetia; order Pirellulales; family Lacipirellulaceae; genus JABDGM01. The sequence continues at coordinate 556,929 of CAVTXL010000016.1, read as the reverse complement.
GTCAGTGAGGTTTCGGCCACGTTCGTGGCCAGAATAATTTTGCGGCAGCCGAGATCGGCGAGCGCGCGGTCTTGTTGCTCGGGCGGCAGGTCGCCGAAGAGGGGCAAAAGCGCGTGGCCGCCGCGCAGGGCCAGCGATGCGAGTACCTCTCGGGTGCGAATGATTTCGCCGGCGCCGGGCAGAAACACGAGGACATGGCCCGTGGTCTGGTGCAGTGCATCCGGCAGCACAGCGGCCACTAGCTCTTGCACAGGCCGCTTCTCGAACCGCCGCAGATAGCGAAACTCGACCGGAAACGGTCGGCCCTCGGCGTGGAGGATCAGACAGCCGCCCAGCAGCCGAGCGACGGGCTCGGCTGCGAGTGTCGCGCTCATGACGATGATCCGCAGATCGGGCCGCAGCGTTTGCTGGATGCGAACGACCAGGCCCAGGGCCAGGTCCATTTCGATTGTCCGCTCGTGGAACTCGTCGAGGACGACCGCGCCGACGTGTTCCAGCGTGATGTCGTCCAAGAGGCGACGCAGCAGGATGCCGGTAGTCATTACAATGAGGCGCGTGTCGCGGCCGACGCGGGAATCGAAGCGAACCTGGTAGCCGACCTCTTCGCCCACGTTGCAATGCCGCAGTTGAGCGATTCGCCGCGCGACGGCGCGGGCGGCGAGACGGCGCGGCTGAATGAGCAGAACCTGCTGGCCAGGCACAAGGTCATCAAGTACGGCGGCCGGGATGAGCGTCGTCTTGCCCGAGCCGGGCGGGGCAGTGACGACGACGGCACCGGCTTGCGAGGCGGCTACGATCTGCTCGCGCACGGCGGCGACGGGTAGATCAGAGGGCAATTGCTCGTTTGCCATTGACAGTGATGGGGAGGGCGAGGCTCCTGCCGAACGGAAACGCCTTTTGACGGCAGGTGGCTCGGCAGGAGCCTCGGCCTCTCAGTTTGTTTGCGGCTCGGCAGGCCTCGCCCTCCCGGATTGCTACTCATCATCCTCCGCCACCGGCTGGCCGGCCCGCCAGCGGAGGGTGGAATCCAAGAAGCCTTGGATGTCGCCGTCCATGACTGCGTGGAAGTTGCCCATCTGGAATTTTGTGCGGGCGTCTTTCACGCGCTGGTCGGGGTGCAGGAAATAGTTACGGATTTGCGAGCCGAAGCCGACTTTGGCCTGCTGCTGGTACTTGGCCGCCTCGGCCGCCTCGCGTTTTTCTTCCTCGGCCCGGGCCATGCGGGCGCGGAGCATTTTCCAGGCGGTGGCCCGGTTCTTGTGCTGCGAGCGTTCGCTCTGGCACTGCACGACCGTGTTGGTCGGCAAATGCGTGAGGCGAATCGCGCTGGACGTTTTGTTGACGTGCTGGCCACCGGCGCCGCTGGCGCGGAATGTGTCTTCGCGGACGTCCTCGGGATTGATTTCGATTTCGGCTTCATCAGAAACTTCGGGCGAGACGTCGACGGCCGCGAAGCTGGTTTGCCGCTTGCCTTCGGCGTTGAATGGGCTGATTCGCACCAGCCGGTGCATACCGGTTTCGCCCCGGAGGTAACCGTAGGCCATCGGGCCACGGATGGCGACCGCGGCGTGGCTGATGCCGGCCTGCTCGCTGTCTTGCCGTTCCAGGAGCTCGACCGAATAGCCGCTTTTCGCGGCCCACTGCTGATACATCCGCAGCAGCATTTCGGCCCAGTCGTTGGCGTCGGTGCCGCCGTCGCGGGCGTTGATCGACACGATCGCCCCGGTCGCGTCGTGCGGGCCGTTCAAGAGCGCCTTGAGCTTGAGCTTTTCCAGGAGCGGCTTCGAGCCGGGTGATTTCGCCCGGCACTTCGGCCGCGAACGATTCGTCCTCGTCGGCCATTTCGATCATGGCAGCGAGGTCGTCGCTACTTTTCATCGCGTCGGCCAGCGGGGCAATGAGCGCATTGAGCGACTTGCGTTCTTCGACAACCGCTTGGGCGCGTTCCTGATTGTTCCAGAAGCCGGCCTGGCTCATCTGCTCGTCAATTTCGGCCAGGCGTTTTTTCTTGGCGTCCCAGTCAAAGAGAGTCTCGCAGTTGGAGGATGCCCTGACGGATCGCCTTGGCACGATCGATGAATTCTTTTTCCATGCTGGTAATGCTCCCAACGGTGCGGTCGTGAATCTGGGAGATTATACGTTGCGGCGAGTGCCCCGGCGAGGCCACTGTTGTAGCAGGCAGGTTCCGCGTGCCGCAGGGGTGCCTAATAAATACGGTCCTATTGCACTCCGGCTACGGCACGCGGAGCGTGCCTGCTACAGATCACTTGCCGCCGCAATCTACCCCATTTAGACTCGACGTATGTCGCGTGTCGTGCTGGCTATGAGTGGGGGAGTGGATTCCAGCGTCGCGGCCCATTTGCTCACCGAAGAGGGCCACGACGTGATCGGGGTCTTCATGCGCCACGGAGAGAATTCGCCGGCGGCTGGCTGTGACGTGGGCGGAGGTCAGGCTTTGCCTGACGAAATCGATCGCGAAGGGGCAAATGTCAGGCACAGCCGGACCTACTCAAAGCAGGGCTGCTGCACGGCGAGCGACGCTGAAGACGCCCGCCGCGTTGCCGATAAGCTGGGCATCCCGTTCTATGCGCTGAATCTCCAGGAAGAGTTCGGCCGGATCATGGACTACTTCGTGGCCGAGTACTCGGCAGGCCGGACACCGAATCCGTGCGTGCAGTGCAACAATTGGATCAAGTTCGGTAAGCTGTTCGATTACGCCGATAGCGTCGGCGCGGAGTTTGTCGCCACGGGTCACTACGCGCGACTGAAGCGAGAGTCGGACGGCAGAATTGCGCTATTGCGCGGCGTCGACGGGGCGAAGGATCAGTCGTACGTGTTGTTTGGGATTCGGCCGGAATACCTATCGCGGATGATGCTGCCGGTGGGCGATTTTGAGAAGCCGGCAATTCGTAGCATCGCGGCAAAGCTTGGCCTGCGCGTGGCCGACAAGAAGGACAGCCAGGAAATTTGCTTCGTAACGCGCGGCCGGTACGATGAGTTCGTCCGCCGCCGGCGGCGAGCGGCCGGCGATGCGGTGGACACGTCCGGGGTGCTGGTTACGACCAGCGGCGAAGTCGTCGGCCAGCATGAGGGCATCGAAGGCTTCACGGTCGGGCAGCGCAGGGGGCTGGGGGTGGCGCTGGGCGACCGCAAGTTCGTCGTGCGGATTGAGCCCGACGTGCGAAGAGTCGTTCTTGGCGAGCGGGGCGAGCTCTATCAACGCGAGTTGACGGCTGGCAGCGCCAATTGGCTTTGTTCCCCTCCCCTGGACGCTCCCCTGGAAGGGGAGGGGTGTTCCTCCCTAGATGGCGCTGTTTCCTCCCCTGGCCCGTCCCTGGAAGGGAGGGGGAGTTGGCGAACGCGCGTGCCAGGTTCAGATTCGCTACAACGCCGAAGCGCAACCGGCGACGCTGACGACCCTCGACGGCGACCGATTTCACATTCAGTTTGACGAGCCACAGTTTGCCGTCACGCCGGGGCAGGCCGTCGTATGCTACGACGCGGCGGAGAACACCCGAGTGCTTGGCGGCGGCTGGATTGAGTGAGTGTTGTAGGCATGCTCCGCGTGCCGTAACGGCGGCGAAACTGGGCCGCCGAGCGAACAAAAGTAGTTGAACTTGTTGTCGCTCCGGCTACGGCACGCGGAGCGTGTCCGCCGCGGCCGATCTTCGACCTGCTACATGGGCTACCGCACACTTCGAGAATGCGTCGACGATCTGGAGCGGAGCCGTCAGCTCGTGCGGATCGACGTCGAAGTCGATGCCCGGCTGGAAGCTGCCGCGATTCATCGCCGCGTTTGTGCGGCCGGCGGGCCGGCGTGCTCTTCACGCGCATGAAGGGTTGCCGATTCCCAATGGTCAGCAATCTTTTCGGCACACTCGAGCGGGCCCGCTTGATGTTTCGCGACGGCCTGGCGGCGGTCGAACGGCTCGTGCGGCTGAAGATCGATCCGGCCGCACTGTTTCGCAACCCGCTGCAACTGGCCGGCATCGCCCGCAGCGCTTGGAATACGCGGCCGACGTACGTGGAAGCGGCTTCGATTACCGCGCATCAAACGTCAATTTCGCAATTACCACAGCAAGTGAGCTGGCCCGACGACGGGGGCGCTTTCATCACGCTGCCGCAAGTTTACACGGAAGACGTACGCGCACCCGGCTGGCGGCGATCGAACCTCGGCATGTATCGGATCCAACTTTCGGGTGGGCAATATGAGCACGACCGCGAAGTCGGGCTGCACTACCAAATTCACCGTTCGATTGGCGTCCATCACGCGGCCGCAATTGCCGCCGGCCAGCCGTTTCGCGTAAATATCTTCGTGGGCGGGCCGCCGGCGATGATGTTGGCGGCCGTGTTGCCATTGCCGGAAGGCATGAGCGAGCTGGCGTTCGCCGGGGCGCTGGGCGGCCGGCGCATGAGAATGCTCCGCCGTTTGGAGGGCCTGCCGATTCACGCCGATACTGACTTTTGCATCTGCGGCATGGTGATCCCCAGTAAGCTGCTGCCCGAAGGCCCGTTCGGCGATCACCTGGGCTACTACAGTCTCGCGCACGATTTTCCGGTGCTTCGCGTCGAGCACGTCTATCACCGCGACGGCGCCATCTGGCCGTTTACCGTAGTCGGACGGCCACCGCAGGAAGATACCGTCTTCGGCCAACTGATCCACGAACTGACGGGTCCGGCGATTCCCACCGCTTTGCCCGGTGTGCATGCTGTCCATGCCGTCGACGCGGCCGGGGTCCATCCGCTGCTCTTGGCAATCGGCAGTGAACGCTATTGGCCATTCGCCGAACTGCCGCGGCCGCAAGAGCTGCTGACGCAGGCCAACGCAATCCTCGGCCAGGGCCAATTGTCGCTGGCGAAGTTCCTATTGATCGCCAATCATGCCGACGCGCCAAATCTGGATATCCAAGATGTGGCCGCATTTCTGCGCCACATCCTGGAGCGCGCCGACTGGACGCGCGACCTGCACTTTCAAACAGAAACTACGATCGACACGCTCGATTACTCGGGAGGCGGGCTGAACGCGGGCTCGAAACTCGCGATCGCGGCCGTGGGTCCCAAGCGATTTGAACTGGCGGCAGAATTGCCCGCCAATCTGCAACTAGAGGATGGTTATCACAACCCTCGCGTCGTACTGCCCGGCGTTCTGGCAATCCAAGGACCGTCGTACGCCAGCGCTTCCAATCCGCAATCGGCAATCCGCAATTCACAATCGGTCACCGGCTTTCGCTGGGTGGTGCTAGTGGACGACAGCCAATTCGTCGCCGAGTCGCTCCGCAATTTCCTGTGGGTGACGTTTACGCGCACGAATCCCGCGGCCGACATTCACGGCATCGACGAGTTCGTCCACGACAAGCATTGGGGCTGCCGCGGGCCGCTAATCTTTGACGCCCGGCTAAAACCGCAGCATGCGCCACCACTGGTCGAGGATCCAGCGGTCACGCACCGCGTCGACGCCCTGGCGGCCCCGGGTGGGCCCCTGCATGGGCTCTTCTAGCGGCCTCTGCGGAAGCCAGTTCGCCGTTACCTCGGCACTTGGAATGGCGTACACTTGCTTGATGTTTTCGTCATTTCTCTTCGCCGCCCTCGACCCCCGCGAAACGGCCCGCCTGCTCAATGACGCTATGTGGTGGTTCCTGATCGTGTGGCTCGGCTGCGTCGGCGGCTGCGTGGGCAGCTTTCTCACGGTGGTGTGGGACCGCCTGGGGACGGGGGTCGGGTTCGTGCTGCCCCGCTCGCGGTGCCCGGAATGCGACCGGGCGATTCGCTGGTATCATAACGTGCCGATTCTCGGGTGGATCATCCTGCGTGGCCGCTGTTACGATTGTGGTGCGCGATCCCGTTCAGGCACCCGTTGATCGAGGCATTGTTCGCCGCCGCCTTCATGGCAATGGGCGCGGCGATCCTCAGGCGGTAAGCAGTCGATGGCAAAGCTGACATTTTACGGAGCGGCCCGCACGGTCACCGGGTCGAAGTTTCTGCTCGAAGCGGGCGGTGCGCAGGTGCTGGTCGATTGCGGGCTGTTCCAGGGCGAGCGCGAGCTGCGTGAGCTGAACTGGCGGCCGACGGCGTTTGACGTGCGGGCGATCGAGGCGGTCGTCCTTACGCACGCCCATCTCGATCACACCGGCTACCTGCCGCGGATCGTTCGCGAAGGCTACCGCCGCGAAATCGTTTGCACTGAGGCGACCGCCGAGCTCAGTGAGATCATCTTGCTCGATTCGGCCCACTGCCAAGAGAGCGACGCCGAATATGCGAACCGCAAGGGCTTCTCGCGGCACAAACCGGCTCTGCCCCTTTATGAGGCCCGTGACGTCCACGCAACGATGAAGCTGTTTCGGCTAGTGCCGCGCGGCGAGTGGTTTGCACCGGCCGAGCCAATTTGGATGCGTTATCATGACGCGGGCCACCTGCTCGGCTCGAACATGATCGAAGTCGAAATTCGCGATCGCACGCCGCCGCTGCGGATCTTGTTCTCCGGCGACGTCGGCCGCTACGACGGGCCGCTGTATCACGACCCGGCCCCCCCGCCCGAGTGCGATTATCTCGTGTGCGAAAGTACGTATGGCGACCGCGACCATCCGAACCGGTCGATTCTCGACGCACTTGTGGACGTCGTGCATCGCGCGGTCGAGCGCGGCGGCGTGTTGCTGATAGCCGCGTTCGCCATCGGCCGTGCGCAGCAATTGATCTATCTGCTGCAGGTGCTGAAGTCGCAAGGCCGGATTCCCGACCTGCCGATCTTTCTGGACAGCCCGATGTCATGCGACGCCACCGAGATCTATCGCAAACACCGCGAGGACCACGACCTCAGCGAGGGCCAGCTCGATCCGGCCCATCCGGTACTTGCCGGTCCTCACGTCACGCTCTGCCGGACGACGGACGAGTCAAAGGCGCTTAACCAAGTTGCCGGGCCGGCCGTGATCATCTCGAGCAGCGGCATGATGACCGGCGGTCGGATTTTACACCATTTGAAGCAGCGGCTGCCGAGCCCACGCCATACGGTGGTCCTGGGGGGTTACATGGCTGTGGGCACGCCGGGCCGCAAGTTGGCCGACGGCGCGAAATGGATCCGCATTCACGGGCAGGACGTGACGGTGCGGGCGGCGATCGAATCAATCCCCGGCCTAAGCGGCCACGCCGACCGCAGCGGCCTGTTGCGCTGGACGGCCAAGTTGACGCCAACCAAGGGCACGTTTCTGGTCCACGGCGAACCAGATAGCATGGACGCCCTCGCCCGGACGCTGCGCACCGAGCGCGGCTGGACGGTCTTCACGCCGGCCCTCGGTGAAAGCCACGAATTGAAATGAGAGAGTGGAAACTCAAATGCGGCATGCTCGGCGTCCGGTCGCGATTTGTTCAACAAAGCGAACAACGAGCATCCAGCAGGTAGTACGTAGCATGAAAAGACCCCAACCCCGCATGAAACGCCCTGACGCGGTGGCCGCCAACCGCGATGCGATTCTCAAGTCGCCCAGCTACCAGTTGGCCGAATACGACGTCACGTTCCTCAAGCGGCCGGAGAACCGTCCCCTGCGGATGCAATTGGAGTTGCTCAAAACCGAGACGCTGCTGCGCGAGCACGAAATCGACTCGACGGTCGTCGTGTTCGGCAGCACGCAAATCGTTCCCCGCGAGCAAGCCGAGGCGGTCCTGCGCGAAGCGCGGATGAACGCCGCTCAATCACCTGATAACCCGAAGCTAGCGCGGGCGGTCGTACAGGCCGAGCGAATCCTCGCCAAAAGCCACTATTACGACGAAGCCCGCGAATTCGGCCGATTGGTGTCCAGCGCTTGCCAAGTCAATGGCCAGTGTAATATGGTCGTCACGACCGGCGGCGGGCCGGGCATCATGGAGGCCGTCAACCGCGGGGCATTCGAAATCGGCGCCAAAAGCATTGGCCTGAACATCGATCTGCCGCACGAGCAGGAACCAAATCCCTATATCACGCCCGACTTGTGTTTTCAGTTCCATTACTTCGCGATGCGCAAGTTTCACTTTGTCTTGCGGGCGGCGGCCCTGGTAATTTTTCCCGGTGGTTACGGCACGCTGGATGAGTTGTTCGACACGCTCTGTCTTCGCCAAACCGAACGCATGCAGCATATCCCGATTATTTTGTACGGACGCGACTATTGGGACTCGATCATCGATTTTCAGCGACTGGCGGACGAAGGCGTCATTCACGACGAAGACCTCGGTCTAATCCAGTACGCCGAGACGCCGCAAGAGGCGTGGGAAATCATCGCGCAGCATCACGGCTTGTCAGCTGATTGCGGAACAAGGAATGCCGATTGCGAATAAGATGACTGCTGCGCCGTCCTATTGATCGTGGCCCTGGTTTGCCGAACGTGACGAGCGACAGTTTGGCTGAGTTCATGGCGACGGCGTTCGGTCGGTTATGCAAGGATCAATAACTGCACGATTTCAAAATCTCGCAATTCGAGATCCGCAATCCAAAATTGACATTTGAGTGGACGTGATTATGCAAAAATCCGGCGATCAACGCGTCGCCCTGGTCACCGGCGGCGCCATTCGTGTCGGTCAGCTCATTGTGCGCGAGTTGGCAGCGAGTGGCTATCAGGTGGCGATTCACGCCAATACGTCGCTCGATGCGGCGCAGAGACTGGTTGACGAATTGTCGCAGGCCGGCCATGCGGCCGCTGCGTTCGGCGCCGACTTGCGGGACGAAAACGCCACCCGCACGATGATCGACCGCGCCAGCCGCCACTTCGGCCGACTCGACGCCCTGGTGAACAACGCGGCCATCTATTGGCCGACGCCGCTGGCGACCACCTCGGCCGACGACCTGCGGCGATTCTTTGACACGAACACCGTCAGCACGTTCATCTGTTGCCAGCACGCCGGCCGAATCATGGCCGAGCAGCCCACCGGCGGCGCAATCGTGAACCTGGGCGATTGGGCGACGCGCCGGCCGTACATCGATTACAGCGCCTACCTTCTGTCGAAGGGAGTGATCCCCACTCTGACGCGAATGTTCGCCGTCGAGCTGGCGCCGCGGGTCCGCGTCAATGCCGTGCTGCCCGGGCCGGTAATGATGCCAAAGTCGCTCGCACCGAAAGAAAAAGAGCGGGCGATCGCGGGCACTCTCGTGAAGCGGGCCGGCCGGCCGGAGCACGTAGCTCAGGCCGTGGCGTTGCTCTTGGCGGACGACTTTGTCACGGGTGTCTGCCTGCCGGTGGACGGCGGCCGCACGCTCGGCTCGACTTCGTAAGGCCACGGATTTTATCCGCTGCCGTACATTTGGGCCGCCAATCAGCAACTTACTTGCCTTGTTTCAACCACCGCAAAGTCGGATAATTACAGGCTCTTTGCCAAAGCAGTGCCCTCGATACGCCGTTTCGGCCAGCCCGCCGCCCGAGCGTGGCCAGAAAAGCTTGCGAACGAGTCCCACGTCACGTGGGTGCTTCTATTAATATTCCAACTGAGTTGGCGGCGCTGGTTCCCGAACTTGGAAAACGTTCAATACCTAATTCGATACCTACTCACGAGAATCTAACTCCATGACTAAGCTCCGTTCCCCACTTGGCGTACTTGCGCTCGCATTTCTGGCCGTCGGCAGCCTCGTGGGCTGCAACTCGGCCGACACGGCGGCCGTCGCTCAGGCAGAAGCGACGTCCACAACGGCGGACGACGAACAGTTCGCATTGCCCCAGGGCTCGGCGGACGACTTGCTGAGCTTCATCCAGAAGCTGGCCACTCCGGAGCCGTTCAAGAATGAGGCGGAGATGAACGCCTATAAAGCGAAGGCTTCGCGCGCCATCGGCGCCGCGGCCGATCGCGTGCTCAACAAAGACCCCAGCGATGCGCAAATCAACGAAGCCATCGGCTGGAAACTTGTCTCGTTCCAGATCTTAGGCGAGCTCGGCGACGCCGAGGCTGCGAAACAATCTGAACAGTATCTCGACAAGATGGCCGGCGATAAACGGCTGGCCGCCCGCGCTTCGGCCGCCCGTCTGCGGTTTCAAGAAAAAACAAAAGGCTGGCAAAGCCAGAACGCGGCCCAGCGCCTGGCCGTCTTGAAGGAGTATTCCGACAGCCTGAAAGCGAACGGCGTCGCCGTGGAAGATGCCTTGCAATTGCTCAGCTACAGCGACATGTGTTCGGCCGTCCTTTTTCCGACTAGCACTGCGCCTGTCCCGCTCTACAACGAGTTATTGCCGCTCGTTCGCGACAGCAAAGCAAAAGAGGTTAACTCGATGGCGGGGGACTTGGAGGCGGCAATCCGACGCCTCGATCTGCCGGGCAAAAAGCTCGAGATCGAAGGCCAGCTCTTCGACGGCAAGCAACTCGACTGGAATTCGTACCGCGGCAAGGTCGTGCTCGTCGACTTCTGGGCCTCGGATTGCGGCGAGTGCCTGGCCGAGATGCCGAACCTCGTTAAGCTCTACCGCGGCTATCACGACAAGGGGTTTGAAATCATCGGCGTCAATCTCGACCACGATCGCCAGGTGGTGACCGAGTTGATCGCCAAGTCAAACCTTGCCTGGCCGCAGCTATTCGACGACAATCCGGCCGCCGGCCACTGGGAACACCCGATGTCGAAGAAGTATGACGTCGACGCCCTACCCCGCATGATCTTGGTGGATAAAGAGGGCACGGTAATACACACGAGCGCTCGGGGCCCCGTGCTCCGTGAGCAACTTCAAAGCCTGCTCGGCGAACCAACCGTGGCACTAGAAGAGGAAATCCCAAAGACGGTGCCCGACGGCACCCCGGCGGAAATCATGGCTTTTATGGAAAACACGCTGCAAAAGCTGCCCGATGCCAGTACCCGCGAGGACCGGCTCAAAAACCTCGAAAAAGTTCATGTGTTATTGGGAATCGCGGCCGACAAAATTTTGGCCGGTGATCCGGACATGAGCCAGGCGGGTGACGCGATTCAAATGAAATTGGCGTCGCTGCGGGCGTTTACGACGTCGGACGTCGGTGAGAACCAGGCTCAAAAGGACTTCTTGAAATCGCTCGAATCCAACTCCAAGTCGGCGATCACCGGGGCCTTGGCCGAATTCCGCTTGATGCAGTCGGTCGGCCGCTGGGGCGACCTTAGTCCCGCGGAGCGGCAGGCCGTTGTTGACAAGTTTCTGCCGGTGGCGCGGACGCAAGCGCCCAGCGTCGATCACATTCGCCTGGCCAGCAATTTGGCGATGATGGCCGAGGATAGCGGTGACACGGCGCAAGTGAAACAACTCGTCGACGCCATGCTCACGTCCTACAACGACCGCAGCGATCCGCAAGTGGCGAAATGGGCTACCATGCTGGAAGGCATCGGTCGCCGCGCCGACCTGGTCGGCAAGCCGCTCGAGCTGGACGGCACTTTCATCGACGGCAAGGCGTTCGATTGGAGCTCGTACCGCGGCAAGATCGTGCTGGTAGATTACTGGGCGAGTTGGTGCGAGCCGTGCCGCGAAGAGATGCCGAATATCTTGCGGAATTACCAGTCGTATCACGATCAGGGGTTTGAAGTGATCGGCGTCTCGCTCGACGACGAACGGCAAGCGGCGAAGTCGTTTCTCGACGGCGCCGGCCTCCCCTGGCCGACGCTCGTCAGCAGCGACCCGGCGGCGACCGGCTTCGAGATGCCAAACGCTGTGCGCTATGGCATCACGGCCATTCCGGTGACGATGCTGGTCGATCGCGACGGCAAGGTCGTGACGACCAACGCCCGCGGTCCGCTATTGGGGCAGGAGCTGAAGAAGCTGCTGAACAAGTAGCTGAGGCTACTTGGCGCAACGATTCTCCCCATTTTGGCCTCAAAGGCCAACCGTGCGAAAGCCCCGGGGCAACGCCCTGGGTGACACGCCTAACTCGGCGAGAAAGTCGTCATTCAACCACGCATCCGAAAACTCAGGCATTTCTAAAACTCATCCGGTCGGAAATCCTGAAACTCGTCGTACGGTTGGTGCTGCGAGTTCTCGAACCGCGTGAATTCGTGCAGCCAGGTCAATTTCACGTCGCCGGTGGGGCCGTTGCGCTGCTTGCGGATCAAGAGGTCGGCTTGGCCTTTCACTTGCTCGCGTTCTTCGTCGCTGTTGCGGTAGAACTCTTCGCGATGCACGAACATCACGACATCTGCGTCTTGCTCGATCGCTCCCGATTCGCGGAGATGGCTCAGTTGCGGTTTGCTGTCGCGGGTGGCCTCGACCTGCCGATTGAGCTGCGCGAGGCACAGCACCGGCACGGCCAGCTCGCGGGCCAGGCCTTTCAATCGGCGTGAAATGCGGGCGACCTGCTCCTGCCGCGGGTCGCGCGGGTTGTCCGGCTCTATGAGCTGCAAGTAATCGATGACCACCAGCGCCAGTTTTTCCTGCCGCTTGAGCCGGCGGGCCGTGGCCGCGATTTCCGTCATGTTGCGGCTGGGCGAATCGTCGATGAACAAAGGCGCCCGGCTCACGTCGGCCGCCGTCTGCACCAACTTGTGGCTCTCATCGGCCGTGATCGTCCCGTTGCGCAGGCGATGGCTATTGACCTGCGCCCGCGAGCACAACAGTCGATCGCCCAACTCCAGCGACGACATTTCCAGACTCACCAGCAGCACCGGCTTGGCCGGCCCGCGCTCATCGACCGCAATATGCTCGACGATGTTCAGTGCCAGGGCCGTTTTGCCCATGCTGGGCCGGGCCGCCAATATGACGAGCTCTGAATTGTGCAAGCCGCCGGTGAGGTCGTCGAAATCGATTAGCCCGGTCTCCAGGCCGCCGTAGGCGTGCCGATGCTGCAACCGGGCGTCGATGCGGGCCAGCGATTCGTGCAGCACCTCGCGCAGGGACTGCACTTGTCGATCGCCCTTCGTGTCCAGGATGCGGAAGACGCGCTCCTCCGCCCGCGAAAGCATCGACCGCGCGTTGACGTTTGGCTCATAAGCCTCGTGCACGATGTCGGTGCCGGCGTGGATCAGCGAACGCAGCACGGCCTTGTCACGGACGATGCGGGCGTAGTGCTCGGCGTGGGCCGCGGTGGAAACCTGTTGGCCTAGCTCGAGCAGAAAGGCGGCCCCGCCGACCAGTTCGTATTCGCCGGCGTCCTTCAGCCGCTGGGCGAGCAGCATGGGGTCGATCTTCTGGCCATCCTCGTGGAGGGCGATGAGGTGTCCGAATATCCGCCGCAGCGCGTCGTCGTAAAAGTCCTCGGGCCGCACCAGGAGGGCCACCTCGTCAGTCGCCTCGGGCAAGAGGAGCAGGCTGCCGACGACGGCCCGCTCGGCTTCGAGGCTCCGTGGCGGTTGTCGATCGAGCAATGGCGCGAACTCGGAACGTGACGAGCTGCGCTTTTTTTCGTGTTCATCCGTGGCCACAGCAGTTCGATCCGTCGGTGAAACCAGAAACCATGCGGGCTGCGAATACTTCGCTGCCTACTACGCGTCCGCGGCCGGTGGCGGTTTAGGCTTCGTCTCGAAACCATGTCCCTCTGGGAGTGGGAAGGTGGGGCGCGCTGTTTCCCGGCGTTCCCTCACCGGGCCCTCTCCCAAGGGGGAGAGGGAAAGTTTTGAGAGGAAGTCTGGCTCCGGCGGCACGTCAATCGGCCGGCTGCGCGTCGCCCGAGACGGTCGGCACGACCCAAACCTTCAGTTCACCCTCGACCTCGCTGGAGTATCGTACGCGGACAGTATACAGGCCGAGTTCTTTGAGCGGCCCTTCCAGCTTGATTTGCTCGGGCGCAGGTGAATGTCGTTATTCTTCAGCGCGGCCACAATTTCGTGCTCGCCGACACTGCCGTAGAGATGGCCGTCATCTGTGGCGTTGGCTTCGATCGTGATGCTCTGCTTGGCCAGTTCGGTGGCCTGTCGTCGCAGCTCAGCCTGGCGGGCCAGTTCGATCTGCTGGAGCTTGGCCTTGTGCTTGTCGACCATCCGCTTGTGATGCTCGGTGGCCAGCGTGGCCAGGCCCTGGGGAATCAGATAGTTATACGCATAACCGGGCTTCACCTCGACGACCTGCCCTTGCTTGCCGACGTGTTCCACGGCGTGAATGAGGAGCAATTCCACGCCGCCGCGCGGCCCCTTCGGCAGAGGACGGTAAGGCGTAATTGGCTTGCGGCGTCTTTTTACTTGGGAGGTCTTCATGGCTGTTTGCGGTTAGTTAATCGTTCTTAAGCCACATTGGACATTCAACAATCAAATGAATGCAAGATGCAAAATGTCGCATCACAAATGCAAAATGAAGAGTGCGTGTTTGCATTTCTCATTTTGCATTTAGCATTTTCTCTGTGCCCCTGGCAAACTCTGCGACAAAACCTGTTATTTCATCGAAATTCTTAAAACGGAATATCATCGTTCGCCGGTGGGCCGCTGGCCGACGAGAACTGGTCGGCCTCCTCGTACTGCGCTGGCTCGCCGTATTGCGATGAGGCATCGCTGCCGCGGCCTCGTCCGCCGCCAGCGCCGCCGCCGCCAGGGCCGCCGCCACCGCGGCCGCCCAGCATCTGTAGCCGCTCGCCAATCACCCGCAGCTTCGAGTGCTTCTGTCCCTCTTTCTCCCAGCGATCGAGCTTCAGCCGGCCTTCAATCAGCACCGAGGAGCCCTTGCTCAAATATTCGTTGGCGATTTCCGCCGTGCGGGCCCACAGCGTCACGTCGACGAAAGTCGTCTCCTCCACCCATTGGTCGCCGCGCTTGACGCGGTCGTTCACTGCCAGGCCGATTTCCGAGACGGCCGTGCCGCTGGGAATGTAACGCAACTCAGGATCGCGGGTCAAATTGCCAACTAAAATGACTCGATTAAAGCTTGCCATGGCAGAGTTTCCTCGGATTGGTGCCCAATGGCCTGCGTTTGGTTGGGCGGCGCCGTCGTCCGCGTCGTTTTACTGAACACCCGTACCGCTAGCAGCCTACCAAAACGGCGGACTTGCAGCAAGCGACGGAATATACGCCGCCCAGGGGCCATCGGGCCGCCGCAACCCCCTAGTTATCCAGCTCCTCGGCAACGTCCGCGCCGATGTGGGCCACATCTTTGCCCCGGCTCGGCGCCACAGTGGCCGCGACCGCCGGCTGCACTGGCCCGGCCTTGGCGTGTTCGAGCACGACCTCGACCAGGTGCGGATGCACCTTCAAAACAAGCTGCCGGAGGATGCCGTCGTGAATTTCGCACTGCCGGTTCAGCGGCTCGACCAGCGAGCTGGGCCCGCGAAAATACATGAGCCAGTAGGTTCCCTTGCGGTGGGCGCCAATGGCGTAGGCCAATCGCCGTTCTTCCCACAGCCGGCTGACGAGCACTTCGCCACCGGCCCCTTTGATCATCGCCTCAACCTCGCCCGGCAGCGACGCTCGCTCGCGCGCGTAGCGGTTCGAATCGAGAATGAACATTGCTTCGTAAACGTTGATTCTTGGTTCCACGGTCGTCACTTCCATCATTTGGGATGCTCGATGCTGGATGCTCGATCGTCCTCATCGAGCATCCAGCATCGAGAATCGAGCATCCGATTTCCTCAGTTAAATCGATTCATCGCCGTTTCGATCCCTTCGGCCGCCCAGCACTCCACGCCGTCGGCCGCCGTCAGGATCGCCTCGCCGATCGTCTCCTTTTCCACCTTGTCAAACCGCCCCAGCACAAAATCGGCCGCGTCCCAACGATCTGACACGGGGCCGATGCCGAGCCGCAAGCGGCTACACGAGCTCGTCCCGAGTCGGCCGATTATGTCTTCCAGCCCCCTCTGACCGCCACTGGTGCCCTCGCGGCGGAACCGCAGCTTGCCTAGCGGCAGGTTAAAATCGTCGCACACCACTAGCAAATCGGCCAGCGGCAACTTGTAAAAATCCACTGCCTGCCACACGCTCTGGCCGCTGCGATTCATCAGCGTCAGCGGCCACAAGAGCAGCACCTTGTGCCCGGCGATCGTCGCTTCGGCCAAGTTGCCGTCGAACCGCATCCGCGGCGCGTCGGCCCCATGCCGCCGGCTCAAAACGTCCAGCACCTCGAAGCCCACATTGTGCCGCGTATCTTTGTACTTCCTCCCGATGTTGCCCAGGCCGACGATAAGTTTCATTCATGAAATGGCCGCGCGTAAATGCTGCTCCGCCTGCGCGACGCGGCTAAACGTAATGCTATTCTTTCTCTTCCGTTTCTTCCCCTTCTTCTTCCTTGGCCTTGCCGATGACTTCCGGTTCGGCGGCTGCGCCTTCGGCCGGGCCCGCTTCTTCTTCCACGGCCGACGGCAGGACGCAGTGGACGATAAGTTCATCTTGATCGGCCAGCACCGTGGCGCCGGCCGGCAGATCGACGATGTCGCGAATCTTCAATTCGCCACCAACCTGCAGCTTGTTGATGTTCACGTGCAGCTTTTCGGGAATGACCGTCAGCTCGACTTCAATTTCAAGGGAGTGGAGCATTTGCTCAAGAACACCTCCCTGGCTAGCGCCCGGCGATTCGCCGCGGAGCTCGATCGGCACTTCGACCGTCACCTTTTCGCCAGCCCGCACCCGCAGCAGGTCGACGTGCAAAACGTGTTGAAAGAAGGTGTCCCACTGGATGTCTTGCAAGAGGGCTTTGCCCGCGGCGGCCCCGTCGAGGTCGACCACTTTGGCTCCGTGCCGCAGCGAGGCCTCGAGCTGATCGGCAGCCAGCGTCACGCTCAGGCAGTCTTCACCGTGGCCGTACAACACGGCCGGCAGCCGCCCGCTACGGCGGAGCCGTCGATTGTTTCGCTTACCAAGGGCCGGGCGTGTTTCAATTTTGAGTTGTTCGGACATACATCGCTCGAAAACGATACGGTTCGCAAGGCTTGAATGGCGCAATTGGCCCAGTTTTTGTCCGCCACGTTCAATGCGGATGCTGGCATCGCCGATCCATAGGGGAACCACTCATTGTGCCGGCTTTGGGACGGCGGTTCAAGCCCAAGAAAGCCGCTAAGAAACGACAAATTCTGTCGAGCAGGCATTCCTGTCTGCCTGTGGCTTTTCCGGCGTAGACGTGGGACGCAAAGAAACAAGGGGCAGATTTCCTGTCCCCTCAAGTTGCTGGAGGATTGGCAGACAAGAATGTCTGCCCCACGGCCGCTATGCCGATTCCATTTCGGATGAAAGCTCCAGCCAGTCATTTTCAAGCTGGGCAAGTTCAGCGGTCCGCGCGGCCAACTCCGCATGTAGCCGTTGAGCCTCAGCCGTAGAGGTCGCGGTCAACAGTTTGTCGCCGACGTTCCGTTTCTCCTCGTCCAGCTTGGAGATCTTCCGTTCCACCGCCTTGAGCTTCTTTTGGGCATCGCGGTCGGCCCGGGCGCGGGCTTTGCGGTCGATCGCGCCGTCCGTTGGGGCCGGCGGCGTGCCGGCGTGGGGGCTCACAGCGTGCGGGGCCCGCAGGCCGGTGTCGATTTCCGTCTGCACGCGGTAAACATATTCGTCGTAACTGCCCGGGTAGCTGGCGACGCGGCCGGCGCGGACCTCGATCACTTGCGTGGCCACGCGGTGCATAAAGTGTCGATCGTGGCTGGTGAAGACGACCGTGCCGGGAAACTGCTCCAAGGCATTGGCGAGCGCCTCGACCGATTCCACGTCCAGGTGGTTCCCCGGCTCGTCGAGCACGAGCACGTTGTGCTTCTGCAAAAGCAAACCGGCCAGCACCAGCCGGGCCCGTTCGCCGCCTGAAAGTACGCGGATCTTCTTCTCAATCATTTCGCCGCTGAACAACAAGCTGCCGGCGACGTCTTTAATTTGCTGCGTGTTCGTGCCGGTCGCGGCCTGGTACTCTAGGTATTCGAGCACGCTTTTCTGTTCTGGCAGCGTCCCGTACACGTGCTGGGCATACACGCCGACTTGGCAGCCGAAGCCCCACGTCACTTCGCCCGCGAGCGGCTGCAGTGAGCCGCAGATCGTCCGCAGATACGTCGTCTTCCCCTGGCCGTTGTCACCTACAACGCCTACGCGCGAACCGTGATCGACTTCCAAGTGCGCATCGCGGGCGACGGTGTGATCCGGATAGCCGATCGAAAGCTCCCGTGCCCGCAGGGCCACGCCCTGCCGCGGCTCGATATCGGGGAAGCGAAACCGCACTTCCGATTCGGGCCCTTCGATATCGATCAGTTGCAACCGCTCAAGCTGTTTGCCCTTGTTCTTGGCCTGACTCGCCGTGCTGGCCCGGGCCCGATTCTTGGCGATGAACGTCTCTAGCTGCCGGCGCTTCGACAGCGTCGTGGCGTTCACGCGGCGATCGTGCTCGCGGCGTTCTTCGAGGTTAGCGAGGTAAGCGTCCACCTTACCCGGGTACATCGTCAATTGTCCGCGCGAGAGTTCGAGCGTGTGCGTGCAGGTCTTCATCAAAAACTCGCGGTCGTGCGAGACGATCAAGCATCCGCCGCGAAAATCGCGGAGAAACCACTCGAGCAGCATCTGTGTCCGCAGGTCAAGGAAGTTGGTCGGCTCGTCGAGGATCAGCATGTTCGGGTCGTGCAATAAGAGGGCCGCCAGCTTGGCCCGTGTTTGCCAACCGCCCGAGAGTTCTTTTACCGGCCGATCGAGTACGGCGTCCGGAAATTGAAATTGCCAGGCCACCTCGCCGCAGCGCCAATCGGGCTGGCCGCTGTCGCGCATCAAGAATTCGCGGACGCTCTCGCCCGGCAGGAATGGATCGTGCTGCCGCAGGTAGCCCAGCCGCAACTGTCGGCCGAGCACCACTTCGCCCGCGTCGAGTTCTTCATCTCCGAGCAGCACGCGGCACAGAGTCGACTTGCCGGCCCCATTTCGGCCGATCAGCCCGACCTTCTGATCGTCGGCCAGCGCGCAGCTCGCCCCGTCGAGCAGGGCCTGCGGGCCGTAGCGCTTGTGCGTGTCGATCAGTTGCAGGACGACGGGCATGGCGAGAATTGAGAATGGAGTGTTTAGAGATTAGGGTTGAGCGTTGAGGTTGCAATCGCTATTTCCTTAGTTTTCGCCAACCAATAATAGTCAGCACCAGGCAGCACGCCAAACACACGCCCGCGAACCAATCGCCAGTCCGCATGTAAAACGACTCCGGCGCCCCGCGGTTCAGTTCCACATCGGCGATGATCACGTCTTCCTGCTGCTTCGGGCTTTGGGCGCGGATGCGGCCGAAACGGTCGATCCAGGCCGAGATGCCGCCGTTGGCGGCGATCACCAGCGGCCGGCGCGTCTCGACCGCGCGAAACACGCCGCATGCCAGGTGCTGGGTCAGTTCGCTCGAACCCCAATACCAAGCATCGTTCGTCAAGTTCACCAGCACGTCGGGCGAGTGCCCCTTGGCCAACAGCCGCGACACCTGCCAGCGGATCACGTGCGGCATCACCGTCTCATAGCAAATGTTGGGCGCATAGCACACGCCGCCGGTGCACAAGGCGACCGGCTTCGTGCCGGCCTCGACGCTGCCGGTGATGGATGAAACGTCGTTCAAAAACGGCAGCCAGCGGGCGAACGGCACGTACTCGCCGAACATCACCAACTGGATTTTGTCGTACGTGTCGACGACCTGGCCTTCGCGGTCGACCAAGACGGCCGAATTGTACGCTCGATTATTCGCGATGCTTCGCTGTTTGTCAGCGGCCTCGCTCGCCTCGCCTTCCGTACTCGTTACGGAGTACCCCGTACTTCCCAATTCCCGGCGGTCGATGCCGACCAGCACCGGCGTCCCCAGCGCGGCCACCAGCCGCGCCAGTTCTCGCGGTCCGGCCGAGGTGAGCTCCGCTTTGGTGTAGGTCACCCCCGGCGGCAATTGATAGCCGGCGCCGACCGTCACGAGCGGCACGCGAAACATCGTCTCCGGCCACACGACAACGTCCGGCGGGCGGCCGTCGCCGATCGCGCGGGCCTTGGCGACTGCGTCCAGCGACAACCCGATATAGTCGCTCATGATTTGCCGCTGCCGCTTGTCGTCGAATTTCCAATCCGCCAGGCTGTTGCCCTGAATAAGGGCGATGCGGACCGTCCCAGCGCGGTTCCCCGGCGTCATACCGTTTAGCCGCGAGCCGCCGTAGGCGAGAGCGGCCGCAAGCGCCACAATAGCGGGAACCACGCCCAGCAACAGCGATTGCGGAATTCGGAATGCGGATTGCGGATTCGGAGATCGATTCCGCAATCCACAATCCGCAATCCGCAATGCTTCCGCTACGCATGCCGCCACCAACATCATTAAAAAATCCACTCCGTACTCGCCCACCAAGTCGCTCGTCTGAATCACCGCCGGCCAACCCACCTGGGTGTGGGCCAGCGAACCCATCATGAATCCGGTCATCACGTGCGCGCGGGCCAGTTCCAGCCCGGTCCACACGACTGGCGTAGCCAACCACAACGGCACGCCCAGGCGGTGCACGGCCACTCGCGAGAGGCCGACAAACAATGGCAGGTAAATCGCCAAGTAGGCCGATAGGGCCAGCCAGCCGAAGTAGACCAGCGGGTGCGGCAGCCGGAGCCAATGAATGACGGCTAGCCACATCACGAGCGCTGCCGAGTACAGTGACCGATAGGGCCGCCGGCCGGGGAGCGTTTTACTTTGCACGAGCAGCAGCCACGGCACCGGGGCGATCCACCCCAGCCAGCCGATCGCGAGCGGCGGCAGCGCGGCCCACAATAGGAAGCTGCCCGAAAGCGCAACCGCCAGCGTCGAGCGGTACCAAGGGGGCAGGTGTTCTGGTTCGCTCGCACGCATGGGCCGGTAGTTGCTTTCGGTGATCGATGTGGGAGATTGCTGCCTGCGAGTTCAAATCGGCAGGATGAACGGCTACGGCTGTGGCGGCTACTTCTGCGGCGCGGCCGGCTGAGGCGACGTCGCGCCGAGGCGGCGATCAAGTTCGTCATGCAGCCGAAACACGGCTTTGCGAATTGCGGCCGTGTCGCTTCGCTCAGAGATGGCGGCCAACAGCGGCCGCGTGACGTCCGGCGGCAGGCCGGCCCCTTCGCGGGCTTTGGAGATCGCGTTGGAAAGCGATCGCGCTTCTCGCGAGCCTGGCTGATACAAGACGAGCAGCAGGTTCGAATCGACCGCCAGCTCGAAGAGCGCCGCGCCCTCTGGGCCGTGCCTCACCGCCAAATCGCTCGCCATCCGCTGACGCTCGGCGACAAGGTAGTCCACGATCGACGTTTGTGCTGCCTGCCCGTTTTCCGTCGCGCTGCGCGGCGGGAGCGGCATTAGCGTGACGCCCAATAGACTGGCCTGCATCTGGGCAAAATCCAGCCACTCGTCGACGCTCTTGTCGTCGGCTCCGCGCTCGTGCGCAGGCGCCGCGAGGCTCCAGCGACTGGCGAGCAGCCACCCGGCACGGCGCGTGGCCGCTGGACTGTCGAGTTTTGTCGCAGCACGAGCCGGCGGCACCAATTGCGCCGGCTGCTGCGTTCGCGCGGCGCTAGTAGAGTTTGCCACCACCGGCGGGGATGGCAATGGACCGCCGCTTGGCTCGGATGCCTCGTTAAGCGAGTGCGATGCGGTGTCAGCCGATGTTCGGCCCGTAGCGCCACGGCTCGCGGCCACCACCGCCGCGTTGTCCGCGTTTGGGATGGGCGGCGCGGTGGCGGCAGTCTCCGGCATCACGCTGCTCACACCTTCCGGCTGCGGTGTCGCAGAGGTCGCCGGCGGCATTTGGTATCGTGTACCGGACAGTTCGCCGGCTCGGGATCGCGCGTCGGCCAGTCCGCCCGGATGCGGCGTCGGCTCGCTTGCAGCCGGCCGATCGCTGCGTGTTGCTGCCGTTTGATCCGGCGCCAACCGCTTCGTATCGAGTGCCGCCAGCTTTTTCTCCAATTCGTCGCCGAATGCCTCCGCATTGCTGCCGAGGTCTTTCGCCCCGTCCGAGTTCTCCGCGACCGGCAAAGCCCTCGTTGGCGTCGACGGCCCCGTATAATGCACCTCCTCCCAACAACCGGGCGCAGCGCCGACGACGCCGGCCAAGAGCGTCAGCCAGATCAGTGGTTTACGATGGGATAGCAGGAGTCGCAGTTGCATAGCTACTTCTATTGTATTAACTTCCCAGACCGATGAAACGCCAACACCAACGGCCGCGGATCGCCGTGCTTCTCATCGCCTCTACGTTGGCCCTGTCGTGGCTGGCGATGCAGGCCGTCCACGAGCTAGGGCACGTCGCCGCGGCGTGGCAGACCGGCGCCCATGTGGCCGCTGTCAATCTACGGCCGACGTCGATTTCCTACACGCTGCTGACCGCAAACCCAAAGCCGCTCGTCGTTGCCTGGGCCGGCCCCATCTGTGGCATCACGCTGCCTTTGCTGGCATGGCTCATCGCACGCCCGCTGAGACTGCGCGGCTGGTATGTTCTGCAATTCTTCGCCGGCTTTTGCCTCGTGGCCAACGGAGCGTACCTCGTCGGCGGCACTTGGTACGAAATGGGGGATGCGGGCGAACTCATCCGGCACGGCACTGGGCGGTGGCTCATTTCACTGATTGGCGTGCCGTTGGCCGTCGCCGGCTTGTGGCTATGGAACGGACTGGGTCCTCGCTTCGGCCTTGGCAAATCGCCAACCGCAGTAGATCGCGCTGTTACAATTGTGGTAATCTCTCTGTTGCTGGCGACCGTCGCGCTGGAGCTTTTGTTCGCGGGGTGAACGTGTCGGCCACAACAACCCACTGTTTCATTCGGCACTCTTTCGAGGAATACATATGGCACGCTCTCAACCACCGGCCGGGCGCAAGCCGGCCACCAAATTCGCCCAGCTCCGCAAGAAAATGGAGCAAAGCAAGTTGCGCACGAAGGTCCGCACGCTCAACGTCCGCAAAAGCGGAAATCGCTGAACGGCATCCTGGGCCCAGTGTGCCTGAGCTAAGGCCTGAAAGTCCGCGATGTGACAGCCCAGGCCGCAGATCTGGTGAAACTACGCGTAAAGTTCGATAGTCCTGCGTCGGCGCGGCCGCGCCGCCCTCGCACCGTGCCACTCACCGAGCGCCATTCAATTCGGTGCGCCCAAACTCGCGCAAACAATCCAAGAGCTCGCGCAAGTCGTCGATCGTCGTCAGCGGGTTGATGAGCGTCGTCCGCAGCACGCATCGCCCATCCAGCCGCGTTTGCGTCAAAAAGAACCGGCCCGATTCAATCACCGCCCGCCGCAACCTCGACTGCAACGTATTGATTTGCTCCGCCGGCGCCTCGCGCATCTCGCGCGGCATATAGCGAAACGCCACGATGTTGCACTCCGGCTCGTGCAGCGATTCAAAATCGTCAGCGGCCGCCAAGAGGCGATAGAAGTGCTGCGCCAAATCGAGCGTCACGTCGATCATATCGGCAAACAGCCCCGGCCCGAACAGCGACCAGACTCCCCACAGCCCAAACGCGGCCGCCCGCTTGGTGCACTCCATCGTTACGATGCCGCTGTCGTATTCGGCGAGTTGCGGCGCGGCCGGATCGAACAAATACGGCGCGTCTTGATGAAACGTGGCGAAGCGATGTGCCCGATCGCGATAGAATACCATCGCGCACAGGGCCGGCATGAACAACATCTTGTGGGCGTCGCATACGACGCTGTCGCACCGCTCGAGGCCGGCCACCAGGTGCCGATGCCGCGGGCTGAACGCCAACCCGCCGCCGTGGGCCGCATCGACGTGCAGCCACACCTCGTGCCGGCGGCAGACGTCGGCCAAATCGGCGAGCCGATCGCAGGCCCCGGTCGGCGTCGCCCCCGACGCGGCAACGGCGGCGACAATCGGCACACCGCGCGATCGCAACCCAGCCAGAGTTGCATCCAAGCGTTCGGCATTGATCCGGCGCCGCTCGTCGAGCGCCGCCCGCACGATCTGCTGTGTACCCAAACCAAGAACACCCGCCGCGCGGGCCACCGAGTAGTGCGAATCGCCGTGGGCGACGATCACCGGCGCCGGCTCGCGATTGCCTAGGCCCGCGATCCATACGTTGCCCAGCACGACATTCCGCGCCGTCAGCAGGGCCGTTAGATTCGCAAGCGAACCACCCGAAGTGACGAGCCCCGCGAACGTACCTGGCGAGAAACCAAGCTGCTCACCGACGGCCGCGACCATCGTCCGCTCGACGGCCGTCGCCCAGGGGCCCATTTCATAAATCGCCATCACCTGGTTCGTCGCCGAGCCGACCATGTCAAACAGTGCCGCCAGCGGCACCGACGCCGGCACCTGGTGCCCGACGTAGTGCGGATGGTGTAAGTTGTTGCCCCGCGCGAGGCACTCGCTCGCCAACCGCGCGACGCTGCTGGCGATTTGTTCGCGATCCGTCGCCACCGGAACCGATGACGATTGCAGCGATCTCGCCGCCTGGGCAACGGCGTCTTCCGGGTTGGCCCAATTCAGCGACTTCGTTTCTCGCGATTCGACGCGCCGTAAGTGCTCGGCCAGCTCTCGCATAAGCCGCACTCCGGCCATTTCGAGCGTGGCCGGGTCATACGCCGCGGCAATCCGCGCCCGGGCCGCCGACAGGTCTGGTTGCACATTTACCACGCCGCACCGACTGATTCCGACCCCGTTTAGGGACAGTTTGGGAAGGGGTTCTGATTTCGGTCACTCGACCGCCGCCAGCCGCTTGTATTCACCGGCAATCCACCGCGGAATGCCCACCTTATACCAAGGCGAGAAGCGGCTTTCGCTCGGCCCGCCCGGCAGGTTGGTCCAGGCTTCGTCGACGCCCAGGTCGGCCACGAAATGATAACTGGGCGCGAAGGTCGATTCGCGTGTGGCAGTCGCCAGCAAATGCCCTTGAAACAGTGTCGCATGGCATCCCGGCATCCCCACCGCGGCCGAGCGAAAGCCCAACAGCCGCCCGGCCCGGCCGCCTTCAATAAAGCGGTTGACGAAGTGAAAGGAGTTGAATTCCGCCCACGTCTCGACCGGCTCTTGCTGCGCCCGTTCGGCGGCCTTCTGCACGAGCGCTTTCTTGCTGCGCCTCCGCCACCACGAGGACGTTACCTTTCGCAGTGTGCGGTCGATGGCCGAGAGCACCATCGTCGAATATCCCACGCGCGTGCACAGATAGAGCATCCGTCGCCAGCCGATCCCCTCTTCCGTGCCGAAGATCTCCAGCACCACATAGCTATAAAAGTGCTGGAACAGCGTCGCCTCGGTGCTTTGGGGCGTATAGCGGCAGTCCCATGCCGAGAGTTTTTCCTTCAGGGGGCACTTGTCGACCAGTGCGAGCAACACGGGCAACAGGTCGCGGGCCTGAATGCTGAGCACGTCGTATTGCAAGCGCTCGATGTCTTCGACTGTCGCCTTAGTTAACTCGGTGAGCCGTTCGACGATCCGCCGCTTGCGATAATCGGGCTGGCCGTGGGCGTGGAGCGGTGGGCCGTCACGGCGATAGAGCTCTTCGTTAGCGCTCGCCACGAAACCGATCGGCGGATCGAATTCGCGCGGCAACAAATCAACCGGCACGCGCCCTTCCCAATGATTCGCTTCGTCCCAGGCCGCCAGCGGCACGATGCCCGAGTTGCCCCCACCCCGCTGCGGCAGCCAGCCGCTCGATTGCAGCCCAATGTGGCCGGCCCGGTCGGCCAGCACCCACACCAGCGACGGATGCGGACAGGCCCGCACTGTGTCCATCGCCACCGCGACATTCGGCGCACCGAGCAGATCGAGCCAGGCACCAAGCGACCGCCCGCCCTCTTCTTGCTCGCCGATCCAGGCCACCGACAGATACTTGCCCGGTCCGTCGGCCTCGGTAGGCGTCACGCTGAGCGTTCCCTGATCGTTTTCGAACACGTGGACGATCGTCGGCTCGGCCCCGCGACGCCGC
The DNA here is from genome assembly GCA_963738665.1 of uncultured Planctomycetota bacterium. Lineage (GTDB taxonomy): Bacteria > Planctomycetota > Planctomycetia > Pirellulales > Lacipirellulaceae > JABDGM01. The sequence continues at coordinate 531,276 of CAVTXL010000016.1, read as the reverse complement.
AGCACTTCCTGCCGATGGCGAAAGTCGTACCAGTCTTCACCGCGGCGATACTGCCAGCCGGTCGAGCCTCCCGGCCGGCAGTCTTCGATAAAAAAATCGCTCGTGTCGGCGTGCATGTAGGTCACGCCCCAAGCGAGCCAATTCGTGCGGCCCACGGCCATAATCGGGCAACCCGGCAGCGTCGCCCCCATGGCGTATTGGCCGTCGCCCCAGCGGAGCACGATCTCGTACCAGATCGCCGGCAGCCGATTGACTTCCAGGTGCGGGTCGGCGGCCAGCAGCGCATTGCCGCTCGCGGAGCGGCTGGGGCTTACTGCCCAGGCGTTGCTGCCGGCCAGGCGGGGCAGGTCGGCGAGCACTTGCAGCGCTTCATCCGACAGCCGCTTGGCGGTGCGAATCTCGCGGAGCGGCTCGAAGTCGATGCCGTCCAGATAGGGGTGAAACAATTCGCGCAGCCGCTCTTCGTCCACGCCGAGTTGGATGAGTTCCAAAAGGATCCGCTCATTCTCTTGTTCGCCGATCGACAGGCCGGCGAAGCTGAGCAGCTTGCCGATCAACATCACCGAGGTCGGTTCCCACGGCAGCGGCTGAAAGCCGGTGACCCACATCGGCAGCGAGCGGCCCGAGTCGATTACTCCGTCGTTGACTCCCTGGCAGTACCAATCGAGCTGCTCGAGCGTGGCGGGCGGCAGGCGCTTGCATTCGCGATCGAGGTCGCGATACAACCCGGCCCGCCGCAAAAACAAATCCATCTCGAACAGCTCAGGCGTATCGGCAATCCGCTCCGCCGCGCGGCCGCCGGCCACGGCCCGGGCGAAATACAGCTGCGTGGGCCGATCGAGCGCGTGCATGTAGCCCAGCGCGTACAGCGCCTCGCGCGCAGTCGGGCGCTTGAATGTGGGGCACGCCGTTTTCGTCGCGGGCTGCCGTGAACTCGTACCGCGCCGCCTTGAGCCGAATAGGATCCATGCAAGAAGTCTATCAAACGAAATCCGATCGCCGGTTGTCTTGAATTCTAATCCGCAATCCGCTCGGTGAAATCCGCAATTGGCCCGCTCGTTCGCAAATCGGCGGCCTTGGCGCGCAGCACGTCCCTCGAGTGCCAAAACCAGCAATCCAAGGACGCAACTCGCGCCCAGCCGTGCCAGAATCGGCCGGCGAAAGATTACTTCTTCCGGTGGCGGATTTTTGCGCGCATGCGCCGCTTCTTGCGGCCCTGCTTCCGCCGACCTTTCCCCGATTTTCTCGTCCCCAAGGCAGTCTCCAATTCGTGTTTGATGCGATCACCTTCGCCCCGGCCACCGTGGCGTAACTCCATATATTAACGTAGCTTGCTGAACCCAAGCAAGACCGTCGCGGGGGTTGCTTACCGGGCGATGCTGGGTCACACTGAGTCGTTGGCCGCTCCCTCGTGGGCGGCGCTATTTCACTTCCCGGAAGGCATTCGAATGCTCGTCGCCCCGGACTCAACTCGGATCGGTTGGATTGGCACCGGTGTTATGGGACGCTCCATGTGCGGCCACCTGCTGAATGCCGGCTACCGCACCACCCTTCACACGCGGACGCCAGCCAAGGCGGACGATTTGATCGCCCGCGGCGCTCGCTGGGCCGATTCGCCACGGGCCGTGGCCGCCGATTCCGACATTGTGTTTTCGATTGTCGGTTTCCCCAACGACGTCCGCGCAGTGCTCATCGGCGATACCGGCGCCCTGTCCGGCTGCCGTCCCGGCAGCGTGCTCGTGGACATGACGACGAGCCGGCCGGCCCTGGCGGTCGAGATCGCCGCAGCCGCAGCCGCCAGGGGCGTGACGAGCATCGACGCGCCAGTCTCCGGCGGCGATATCGGCGCCAAGAACGGTACGCTCTCGATCATGATCGGCGGCGACGCCGATACCGTGGCCGGGTTGGAGCCGCTTTGGCAGCGAATGGGCAGAATCTGGGTCCGCCACGGCGGACCCGGCGCCGGCCAACATGCGAAAATGGCCAATCAAGTCGCCGTCGCCTGCGGCATGATGGGCGTCTGTGAGACGCTGCTGTACGCGTACCGGGCCGGTCTCGATTTGAACAAAGTCATCGAGTCGGTCGGCCCAGGCGCCGCCGGCAGTTGGGCCTTATCGAATCTCGGCCCGCGCATCATCGCCGGCAACTTCGCGCCGGGTTTTTCATCGAACACTTTTTGAAAGACTTAGGTATTGTCTTGGAAGAGTCGCGTCGCATGGAGCTCAAGCTTCCCGGGACGGCCCTGGCGGAAGAACTTTATCGTGCGGTCGCCGCCGAGGGTCACGCCCGCGACGGCACGCAGGCACTGATCCTTGGCCTCGCCCGGATGTCGGGCATCGAATGGCAAACGCCGAAGACCAAAGGCACCCCCGCCAGTTAACCCCTTGAATGAAGGAATTCAATCGGCAACATCACCCGGCGCCAAGAATCTCTTTGCGGCGACGAATAACTGCGTAGCGACAGCGCACCCCTTGGACGGCGCGTAGCTGCATCGGAAGGCGCCGGCGGGGCAAAGTTTGCGGACCGATTGTCGCCCCGAATTCGCACCCTGTGCAACGCAAAGCTCGGCAAAAACCCATATTACGACGCGAGACGGGCACATTGCCACTTGACGGCGACCGCGCCCGTTTCGTCAAATAAGCCCGTCCACCCCAACGGCGGGTGCGACTGCTCGTTTCGTCACCCTGCCAATATTCAGGAGACAATGGCAATGAGAAAGTTGTTCGCAGCCCTGTGCATTTCGGCCGCGCTGGCCGCCGTCGGTGGATGCAACAAAGAGGAGCCCAAACCGGCACCGACGACTCCGACGACAACGCCTGACAATACCAAGTCGCCAGCCGATACACCGGCGACAACTCCGGCCGAAGGCGAAAAGAAGATGTAACTCCGGGTCTTCGCTCGGTTCCCGACCGAGCTTCCGCTCGCGGAGGCTCGGCCGATCCTAGGGCCAAATACGCTCGTCGTTCTGGAATGTTTGCATTTCAGCCGCGCGCGTTGCTGGCCCTGTTTATTTCGCCAACCTCCGGGGCCTGACTCCTCAAGCGGAGGGGCACGTCGGCGATCGGCCGCCAACTAACCTGGGCCGGGGCGCGTCAAGAACGGTCGCCACTTCCGATTTTACGTTTCCACTGGTTGCGGGCGGAGGAAATTCCGCTCCGATTGCACGCGCCGCCGTGCTACGCGAACTCGAAAACACCCTAGTAACTCCGTCGCCGTCCTGCCGATTGCCATGTTCGTCACGCCGCCTCGCCGGCCAGCGGCAAAAGGCTGTCGCATCGATGCATTGCGATGATCGCGTCGGTGAGTGGCTGATCGCCGGGCTCTAGCCAGATTTCGCCGAAGATTTCCGTCTGGGCCGCTCGAGCGTGTTGATGACGGACGAGCTCTAGCACGGCGAGAAACATGCCGACCAGCGTCGGGCGAGTGGCACCCGTCTCGAAACAGTCGCTGAACGCGACGCGGCGGTCGAGGTCGAGCCGGGCTTTGATCCGCCGCATGTACACGTGAATCGGCGTGTCATCGTAGCAAATATTCTCGGGGCCATGCTGGGCCGTCCGCGCCTTCAGAACGCGGCCGAAGGCGCTGACCAGGTCCCACAGTTCGAGTTCTTGAAGGGGCTGTTCCCGATTTTGCGGCCGCGGAACCGCGTCGCCCGCTTGCCGAGCGTAGCGGTCGCGCCGTTGTCGTCCCCGTTCATCCAGCATGTGGGCCGCTTCACGAAGTTGCTTGAACTCCAGAAGACGCCGGACCAGTTCTTGCCGCGGATCCGCCAATTCCTCGGGGACTTCCTCCTCGCCCGGGAGGATTTGCCGCGATTTGAGCTCGATCAGGGTGCTGGCGACGTCGAGAAACTCGCTGATGCCGTTCACGTCAAGATCCCGAAGGACGTCGAGAAATTCGAGAAACTGCTTGACGATTTCGGCCGTGCAAATATCCGCCACGTCCAGTTCATGCCTGCGCACCAGATACAGCAACAAATCAACCGGCCCGCGGTAGATTTCAAGCGAAACACGAAAATCCATTTTCGGTTCAACGGGTTTAGAGAAGGCGATTTGGGCCAAATCGGGCGACATCGTAGCCCGGCGGACCTGTGCCGAGAATAGCAAGGCTGCGAAAATAGATGTCGACGGTAAGCGACCTCGGTAGCACGTGGGACGACCGCACGAGCGATGAGCGCAAAAAACCAGGACCGGGCCCCACGGAGAGGCCCGGCCCCAAAGCAGTCGTCGTTTGCTGGCCGGCAGCGACTCGCCGCCGTGATTGCGTCCACGACCGGCTGCGAATCCGCCGGCAAACAAACCACGAATTCGAGAGTGCGAACGACTAAGCACCACCGCCAGTTGGAGCAGCAGGCATTGCGGCACCACCGGCAGCCGGCGCTTGAGCCGGGGCTTGCGGTGCAGCCGCGGGCAGCCGCCGTCTCTACGGGCGCTGAACTGCAACCGCAGCCGCTGTCGCAACTGCTGGCGCAACCACAGCCGCTGTTGCGATGGAACAGCCCGCCGAATAGGCCATGGCCGCCGCTGCTGCCACAACTGCTTTCGCAGCCGCAGGTCGGCGCCGGGGCACAATCGGTGCAACTGCTCTCGCAGCTGGTGGCACAGCCGCCGCTGCTGCCACAGCTACCGCCGTGCAGACGGCTAAACAACCCGCCGCCGTGGCTGCCGCCACTACCGCCGCCAAAAAGGTGGCCGCCGCTGCTGCCGCAGCTGCCGCCGCCAAACAGGCGGGCCTGAGCTTGCGACTGCGTCGCAAACTGGATGAGAGCCGCCACGGCCAACACCGCCATCAAACGAATCACATTGCGTTTCATCAACAATCCTCCAAAATACCAGGGGGAACCTACACTTCTTTCCGGCAGGTCGCCAGCGTCGCTGGCGCTGCGCGGAGCGCCGACCCCCGTTCGGCAAGCTCAACATCCGAACCGATCGCGCGAATCTCCGCAAGTGGCTAAAACCTTTCCGGACAAGAAAACCTGTCCGATTAAACAGTATGGGAATGGAACACCGTTTAGGCTGGTAACCTAGCATAGCGAAGAACTCTGTCAAGTGACCGGCAGCCGAGCGTGGATGGATGGATAAAATGAAGAATATACATAGAATGCGACGGTTGTATTTGTCGGCGTGCCGGCCCCGGGGGTGCGGCCTCCTGCGATTGGCGGGCACATGGCTTAAATGCCGTTAAATGCCGTTAAATACCGAAAGCGTATGCCGACAGATGCCGTCCGCCTGAGCCAGGCGGCTGCAAGAATCTCCGGGTAAGAACGGTCTTGGGCCGAGAATTGGCCATCCCGGAACCAGGTCAGCGATACGACGGAAGGGGCGTTTCGTCGGCGGTGCGGGGAGGGGAGGGGCGATTCGGCGCGGCAGGGGCGTCCGGACCGGCGGACGGGTGTTGTGAGACCGGCATGCCCATCGGCTCGCTCGGCGAGGCCTCGAAATCGATAATTGCCGGCTGTCGGCCGGGGCCCGGGTTAAACGCAATTCCCGATACGCGCCAACCACCCTCAACCTGCCGTACCAGGCAGCAGATCTCCTCTTGGCGGACGTCGTCCGGCTTGGAGGAATCCCTCAGGAGGCACTGAACCAGCGCCTGCGTCTCGCTGGGCTTGCGAACTTCTCCAATTTGAAAGGTCGTCGAATCGACACCGGGCAACGCGAACCGCTGGTGACTGGCGATGAGCCGCTCGATTGCAATTGGCGTCAGGCAAGCGCTCACTCGCTGGTCGTCCCCCTTGAGGACGGCGTCGAGAAAGTCGTAGGCGACCCGCGCAACTGGGTCACCGGGAGGTGGCACCGGCGTGGTTTTGGCCGCTGCACTTGCGCCTGTTGCCGCCGGCGGCGTATCGGTTGATGCACTGCCACGACTACAGCCGGCCAAAATGTTGCCGATCAGGATCAACAGAACGCAGTGAACGATACGGGCCATCGTGGAACTCCTCGGTGATCCAAATTGGCTAGCGAAGCACGCGCTGGCACGCGATCAAGCATTTGCAGGCCATCGGGTGTTTGCAATTGGCGGGGCGAGAGTTTGTCAAAACGCCGGCCGGCCGTCAATTGCGATGTCGGCAAAGCTAGCAGCTTGCGCCCAGTGCCAAACACTGCCTGCGTCAACTGAACGTCATGGGAGTTTGATCTGGCGATATCAATTACGAACCGTCGGATCGCCAGTTCAACCCGCCTGCAAGCCGCGGTCGACGGCGTCCTGGTCGCGGCGATAGACGGCAAGCGTCGCCTCAAATGCTTCCTTGGAGATTTGCCATACCGGTCGCTCGTCGCTATGGGCGTTGCAGTGGGCTACGAGCAGCCGGTACAGAAACTTGAACAGGTGCCGCGGCACGCGCAGCATGCTGAACGCATCGACCAGGCGCTCGCTGGTGATCGATTCGTCGAACAGCGCCCGCAACGAGGGATTCTCGTGGTCCGCTGCGCAGCTCTTGATGCGGGCGTTGGCCAGGTCGTATAGTGCCTGCCCCGTCCATTCTAGCGACGGGATCATATTCTGCTTGTCGAGCCGGGCCCGCTGGAAGAAATCGCGATCGCCGCGCTCCAGGTATTCGACCAGCTCGCTCGGCAGCAGCAACTTGAGGCCCAGACCCGGCTGCTTGAGAAACTTGTTGTCTAACATCGGCCAGACCAGGGCCTGCATCCGCTCGGTCGAGCCGGTGATTAGATGCGGCTCGTCCACCCGATCGATCAGTACCACGACGCCGTCGCAACCGAGCGTCTTAAGCACGCCCTGGAACTTCGCCAAAAGTTCGTAGCGGTCGTCGGTCCGCTGACTTACCGGCAGCGGCTGGCCCTGAATGTCGCGGGCTGGAAACCGCAGCAACAGCCGGCGCAGCGGCGCTGCCAGCGGCTTGAGCACACGCACATTCCGGGAAACTCGCCGAGCCATGAGGTTTCGCTTCCACCAGTGCACCAGCCGCGGCAACCAGCCGGCCACGATTGCAATCGCCGGCCAGTAGGGCGGCGTGATGAACCAGTCCCATTTGTGCCAGTAGGTCGTAGCCGCCAAGACTGCCACCGCGACTAATACGCCGAGCGCCAAGTCGGCCCAACTGCGCCATGTTGAGTAGTGCATCTTGCGGCGCAATCGCTCCCACCGCGACTGCACGGCTTCCACCGTGGAGTTGTCATAGCAGGCGACCAGCATCAACAAGTCGCGCTTCTGAAATCGATCGAGCTGCCGCAAACGATCGGCGCTCACCTCATTCGCCGGCGAGCCGGTCGGGTGCGGCACGCGGAGCAGTCGATCGACCAGGCTCGTCACGCCGAGCGAGAGGATCGCGTCCATGTGGTCCCAGAGACGGAACTCGCCCAATACGCGGACCGGGTCGCGCTGTTTGCGGGCGCTGAGCCGGTCGGCGAAGTGGTCGAGGAACGGATTGAAATTGTCGTAGTCGATCACAAACAAGCGGCTGTTGCCCGCGGTGGCGTTGTGCAGGGCGATTCGCCCAGCCACCTGCATCCGCATGGCCGTCTTGCCGGCCCCTTTTTCGCCAAAGACGATCGAAGTGGCCGGGTCGGAGGGGTCGCCGTAAACCTTGTCCCAGGCTGGATGATACGTCGCGTCACGGCACCGTTCCTTGAAGACCGGGTCCGACTGGGCGTCTTCTTCCGCGAAGGGATTGATGGCGATGCCGTGATGCTCGAGAAACTGCTGCACGCGCATAAAGGTGATCCGTGGTCCATGGTCCGTTGTCAGTCGCGGCCAGGGTCGCGTTTCACGGACGACGGACCACCGACAACTGACGAATAGCGTGTACAATTATAGGTGCTGCCGCGGCGCACCGCGAATCGGTCCTGCCGATGGTATTGGCAGCCAGCCTTTCCGCCGGCCCCCACAAAGCGAATTACCGTACGTAGCCGGATCATCTTGCCGTTAGCGCCACGTCCAAGCAGGCACATTCCTCGACCAAGACGACGACCCACCGATCAAAATGAGCGGACGATGTAGAATGGCCGCACCGCCACTCAAAACCGATCCCAAATATGGCCACTTTCCCTGGTGGCCCGCAGACGGCGACGGCTGGCTCCATCCGGAAGACGCGGCAATCGCCCGCGCGATGATACCCAGTGCTCGCATCTTCCGTCGCGACGGCACGAGCGGCGGCTACGCGATATTGCACTACGGCGAAGTGTGCATCCGGGCCCGCCCGGCCCTGTGGCAGGAAGTGGCCGCGCCGTTATTCGAAATGGGCGATTGGGTGGAAGTCATCCCCCGGGGAGTGACGAACGAGCCGCAAACGGGTACGATCCGCGAAATTGTCTGGGACGACTTTGCCCGAGTGGTCCGCTACCAAATCGAATCGGCCGGCGTGCCGATCGAGACGCGTTTCGCGTGGGAAGACTTGCAACGTGTGGAGCCGACGGCGCTCGATGGATAGAACGGCGGCGGCCTTGTCGTTTTCGAGCGGTTACCGCCGCAGGCGCCGTCTTGCCGCCGGCGCGACAACTTTGCGATGGGCTTGCGTCGCGGTGGCGGCGACATTTGACGTTCGGTGGGCTACTTCCGCGGCCTCCGCCGCCTCGGGCTGGAATTGCAATCGATGCAACTGATCGAACTCCACCAGCTCTGCCATTCCGGCGGCCGCCAACTCGCGGCCGGAAACATAGCGGCCCGGGTTAATCCAGCCGTGTATGGCACTGGCCGGCACGCCGAACAAATGGGCAAGCAACGAGTCCATGTCGCGTTCAAGTTGGCCGAAATGGCGGGCCCACTCGGCCGCTTCCGAGAGGCCGACATTTTCTTCACTTTGCCAGCGCATGGGGTGGAACAACATCACGCTGAATGGCGTCACGATCCGCCGCTCACAGGCGGCGAATGGCCACAGAGCAGCCGACGAGCATTCGCCCGTGACAATGCCGGTCGGCCGCAGGCCACGGAGCTTAATCAGCGTCATCAGCGACACGGCGCAATACGGGCTGCCGCCCGGCGAGTCGAAGTAGATGGTGCAGACACCGCCCGGCTCGACGCCCAGCAGCCGATCGGTCAACTCGCCTTCGGCATCGGTCAAGTCGCCGACAATTGCGATCTCGATCGGCCCCTCATGTTCCATTTCCTCATGTTCCATTTGCTCAATCATCGTAGTGGTTCGCCTTCAAATTGCCGGGCCGTCGCGGCCTTTCACGCACCGATTTTGTACTCGAACTATCTCAGCGAGTAATCTGCTCGATCTTCCTCGACGAGTTGTGCCGGACTTTTTGCCCGATCCTTTCAAGAGCTAGCCGCGACACGTGGTCCGCTCGACTCGTTCGAGCTGCCGAATGCAGTATGCGATAGGTCGGACAATCCTGTCCGTCGACAAGCCGTACGACGGACAGGATTGTCCGTCCGCGGCTGCTGGCCGCTAAGGTTTATCTTAAGGAAGCGAGGGAAATTGTGCTACGATTTGCTTCAGCTTTTCCATGAACGGGCGGCCGCGCGGGCGAAAAAGCCGGCAAAACCGCTACCATCGCGACCGGGAACCCCTGCGGCGCCGGCCGCCATGGATGTTAGTAAATGGCCGACCGAAAAGTTGGCAACGATGCCCGACAACGTCCACCCCAATTTCCCAGTGGCCCAGGTCGCACTATAATAACAGGACATTCTCGAATGGCTCGTTCCTGGGCTGCTGCGCCGAAATTGGCCCATGGGAGTGCACAGGGTAAACCGGATTCGGGCGGCAGAAGCTCTCGCAGCCATCGGTGTGCTGTGCAGACACCAAGTTAATCCCGGAGCCACCACTTGGGCTGGCCGACTCGTCTGGGACGGGGTGCGGAAATGGGTATCCGATTCACCTGCCCAAGCGGGCACAAACTGCACGTCAAAGAGTTCTTAGCCGGTAAGCGGGCGATTTGCCCGCACTGCGGCGCCAAATTGATCGTGCCCCCACCCGAAGCGGAGCCACCGACTCAGCCGATCGCGACGCCCCGCCTGTCTTCCGAACCGCCCTTGCCGCCGGCGCCGTCTGGTCATTCAAATAGACCGCGCAGTCGGCCTCGACCGACGATTTGACGTCGCCCCAACCCGTCGACGCGATTCAGCCCGTCGAGATGCTCCAGCCCGTCGACACATTCCATTCCGTTGATGATCACCAGGCTGTCGACGCGCACCAGGCCGAGTGGCCTGATGTCGATTTCGGGTCCCAGTCGGCGGTGATCCCGACCATTCCACCGAATGTGGCGTTGTCGGCCGAAACGGGCCAGTCCGCGGCGCCGCCCGGATCGGCGGCGGCCGCCGCGGGGGGGGCTGACGTCTTGCCGCCACCCGACGCGTCGCCGCTAGTAGCAACGATCACGGTGCGGCGACGAAATCGGCTGCGCACGCAGGCGATGATCGCATTGCTGCTGACGGCCATATTGATTGTACTTGTGTTTGTGCTGGTGTGGGTTTTGGGTCGCAAGCCCGCAGAGACGAAGCGACCGGTCGACAAAGCGGCCAAGTGCGCACCGGATCGGTTGGCGCCGGTCAGCCTGGCGCTTGCGAAATCGGACTCGCTAACGAGGAAGACGCTATTGTGACCGACGATCGTTTGTGGGCCCCCTGGCGAATTGGATACATTCGCGGCGAAGGCGGATCAGCGTCGCCCGACGCACGGCCCCCGGAGCCGTCCGCTTGGCGCGAGGGCGCCGAACGCACGTGCTTTCTCTGCCAGGCGGCCGCTTCATTTGAAAATCAAGCCCAGGCCGATCGCCGCCTGCTCGTGGTGTCTCGCAGCGAGCATGCGTTGGCTGTGTTGAACCGTTACCCCTACAATAACGGCCACACGCTGGTCGCCCCGCAGCGTCACGTAGGCGAACTGGAGTGGCTAACGCCGGTCGAACACCTGGCTTGTATCGATGAGCTGAATCGTCTGATCACCGCGTATCGCCGGCACATGAACGCGGATGGCTTTAACGTGGGGCTCAACTTGGGCCGGGCGGGGGGCGCCGGCCTGCTTGGCCATTTGCACTGGCATGTGGTGCCGCGTTGGAACGGCGACAGCAACTTCATGCCCGTGTTAGCCGGCAGCCGCGTCATGTCGCAGTCGCTCGACGCGTTGTGGGAGAGCTTGACGACCGATTGGCTGCGGAGTGGGTAAGTACGGCGCCACGGATGTGAGCGTTTCTCCACGAAGCAACGGCGCGGTTAGCATGTCGAACGACGCCAACATCACAAACGAACGAGAGGCGGCTTGGCTCGCGCCGTACGCCATGCATAGCGCCGATTCGGCTGGACGCCGCCATCCGGAACCGCCGCATCCGTATCGGGGCCCCTACCAGCGCGACCGCGACCGCATCGTTCATAGCTCGGCCTTTCGCCGCCTCAGTCACAAAACGCAGGTCTTTACGGGTGAAATGGGGGACTATCACCGTACGCGGCTGACGCACACGCTGGAAGTATCGTCGATTGGCAGGACGATGGCCCGCGCGCTGCGGCTTAACGAGGACCTGGTCGAGGCTTTGTCGCTCGCGCACGACATCGGACATCCACCCTTTGGCCACTCGGGCGAGGAAGTGCTCGATGAGTGCCTGTCGGCGCAGGGCGGCTTCAATCACAACGCCCAGGCGCTGCGGATTTGTGAGCTAATTGAAACCCGCTACGCCGACTTTCCGGGCCTGAATTTGTCGCGGGAAGTACTCGAAGGTCAGGCGCAGCGGGCGAGGAAAGCAGGCAACAGGGACCTGGGAGCGGGGAGCGATCACATCGGCGCCTCGAACTGGCCCTCCTCACTCTCCGCTCCATGCTCTCCGCTTTTGGAGGTCCAAGTTGTCGACGCGGCCGACAGCATCGCGTACGACGCCCATGACGCGGACGATTCGCTCGAGCTCGGTCTGTTGCGGCTTGACGAGTTGCTCGCCGTGCCGCTGTGGCGCGAAGCCGGCCAGCGCGTCGGCCGGCGGTTTGCCAAGCTCGACGATCGGCAGCTTCGCCGCGCGATCGTACATGAGCTGATCGACTGGCAAGTGAGCGACGTCGTGCAATTAGTTCCACGCGTGTTAGTGGCGTCGCAAGCGGCCGGCGTCGAGGCCGTGCGGCAAATGGCGTCTGTGGTCCATCCATCGCCGGAGCTCGCCGAGTTGAAACTGGGGCTGGAACAATTCCTCTTTGACCGCGTGTATCGGCACCCCGACGTGCTTTCGCGCCGGCGGGAAGCACAGTCCGCGCTGCATGAAATGTTTGCCGCGCTGTTGAAAGATCCACGACGGTTGCCGCCCAAATTCGCCCGCCTCGCCGGACGCGACGGATGGCCGCGAGCGGTGGGCGACTACCTTGCCGGGATGACGGATCGGTTCGCTCTCGATGAACATCGCCGTCTCGTCGGCAAGTAGTAGAGCCGCCCGCGGCTGCCGACGCAGCAGACATCTCGGGGTGGTGCTTGGGCAACCGTCGACGGTCGTCGAGCGGGCTAACGGGACTACCCCAACTTCTCCATCGAAACTGCGGCGGTCCGCGACCACAGGCCGTTTTGCGGCCATTGGTGCAACCGGTGCCGCCTGCTAAAATGAAAGACATCTATACCGTTTCGAGCAGGGAGTTGCGCTTTATCCGCGGAGCTGCCGTATATGGCCCTGGTAGTATTGCGCTGCGTATTCTTGATGGTAGCCATTGCGCTCGGCTTCCAGTTGGCTAGTTCCAAGATGGTGGTGAGCGATTATCGGTGGGTGCCCTGGGTCAGCTTCCTGGGCGTGCTGGGCACGGCGATGGCCGTATTGACGGCCGACTTTTCGATGAAGCGCAAGCGGCTGGACACGATCACAGCCGTGTATTTCGGCCTGATCATCGGCGTGGTGCTGTCGTACGTGTTGTTTCTGGCCTTTTCACCGTACTTGGACCAGGTCGAGAAGTTTAACCCCCAATTTGCGGTCTGGCTGCGTGTCGCCCTGGCCAGCATCTTGTGTTACACGTGCATCAGCGTGCTGCTGCAGACGAAAGATGACTTTCGGTTCATTATCCCTTACGTCGAATTCGCCAAGGAGGTGAAGGGCCTGAAGCCATTGGTGCTCGACACGAGCGTCGTCATCGACGGGCGCATCGCCGACGTGGTGGAAACGCGGATCGTGGACAATCAGCTCGTGATGCCGCAGTTTGTCATCGCCGAGCTGCAAAACATTGCGGACTCGAACGACAAGCTCCGCCGCAATCGCGGCCGCCGCGGGCTCGACATCCTCAACAAGCTGCGCAGCGACCCGAAGGTCGACCTGATGATATACGACCGCGAGCTGCCCCAATTTGCCGGCCAGACAGTGGACCAGAAGTTGGTCCTCTTGGCCAAGCACCTGGAGGGAAAAGTCGTCACCAACGATTACAATCTCAACAAGGTAGCCAAGCTCCATAACGTGGGCGTAATCAACCTCAACGACATCGCCAACTCGCTCAAGCCGGTCTTTCTGCCCGGCGAGCATGTTGAGGTCCGCATCGTGAAACCGGGCGAAGAGCCGGGGCAGGGGGTGGGCTACCTGGAAGACGGCACGATGGTCGTCATCGAAGGGGGCCGCGAGCATGTGGGCCACAGCGTGGCTGCCGCGGTCACGAGCGTGCTGCAAACGAGCGCCGGCCGGATGATCTTTGGCCGCTGTGAGCGCCGCATCAGCGATCAGAGCGAGTCCACTCCGGCGTCTGGCGCGTCCGCGCCGGGTCGCTGCGAGCTGAAGTTTGGATGCCTCGGAAGCCGTGAGGACCTGTCCGCGGCTTGCGGGTCAGCAGCGAGGCCCAGTCGCCTAGCAGGTGCAAACCGTTTCGGCCGATTCATGCATGCCCGCAGAACGTCGCGACGTGCGATCACCCCGACCAGTTTGCCGTTGCGCATCACGGGGACGCGCCGCACCCGGTGCACGATGCACAGGTCGGCCACGCGGCTGACCGGGTCGCTGATATCGACCGTAATCAGCTCGCGGGTCATGTGCTGGCCGACCGTCTGGTTCTTGATTTTGTGATCGTAAACCACGCCCAACAGCGCGAACTCGGTGATGACGCCGATCAGGTATCCCTTTTCGTCGGAGACGGGCATGCCGCTGATCTGTTCTTGCAGCAGCAATTGGATGGCGTGCTCGATCGAATCGTCGGGTCGAACCGTCACCAACTGGTCGATCATGATATCGCCGGCGGTCAGCATGGAAATGGCTCCTGGGGAAACTTCCTTGGCTTGCCGCGCGAAGTTTCTCCAAGGGCGCGGCGATGCTCAAACAAGAATAGTACGCGTTCGCTGAAACTTCGCGGCCGACCGGACGACATTTGTTGCCGCGACCCGTGGACGTGGCGTATTCGTCTCCCATTCGCTATAACCCGAATAACCGCGTGGGCCCGGAACACAGCCTGTCCGCCGGGAATCGGCTGAGTCGCGCCGGCAATGTCCGCGGCGGCAGGGGAACCGCGATACAATTTGGTGGCGGACGCCGATTTCCGCCGCCGTGATTGCGGTCGCAATTCGGCCCCGGATGTGACCCCTTGCCGCCCGGCTGCCGCCGCGCAAACTGCCTCGCCCGCCCGATCATGTCGAACGACCTTGCCCCCCGGATCGCCACGACCGCTTTCGCCTTTCGGGGTTATAACACCACGAACCTCGGCCGCACGCCGGAGCTCTTGACCCACCCCGTCTATGGGCCGACGATGCACCGCTATTTGAAGCGGGCCAGCGAGATTTGCGCCGACGTGACCGGCCGGCGGGTCGATCTTTCGCGGATGGTCATGGAGCAGCGCGAGCCGGGCCTCGATCGCTATGCCGAAGCGGTCGGCCTGGTCATGGCCGCCGAGCTGGCCCAGGTGCAACTGCTCGAGGAAGTTCACCGCACGTATTACAGCGAGGCCAGACTAGCGTTCGGCTACAGCCTGGGCGAATTGACGGCCGTCGCCTGCGGCGGCGTGTTTGACATGGACGAGGTGATGCGGGTGCCGGTGGCCATGGCGACCGACAGCGCCGCGCTGGCCGCCGATGTCACGATGGGCATCCTCTTTTCGCGCGGGCACGCGATCGACGAGATGGCCGTGCTGCGGCTGTGCCGGCAGATCACGTCGGAGGGTCGCGGCACCATCGGCATGTCGTCGATCTTGTCGCCCAACACGTTCCTCTTGTTGGGGCAGGAGGGCACGGTCGAGCGGTTCAAGACGACGATGCACGAAGTGCTGCCCGCGCCGGCCCACCTGAAGATCAACCCCGACCGCTGGCCGCCCTTGCACACGCCGATCGTGCGGCAGAAGTTCATCCCAGATCGGGCGGCGGTGATGATGGACGCCATGCGGGGCGGGTTCCAGCCCCCGTGTCCGCCCATTCTGTCGCTGGTGACGGGCGAGCGGAGCTACGACGATTACCACGCCCGCGACATCCTCCGCGAATGGGCTGATCACACCCAGCGGCTGTGGGATGCGGTCTACGAGACGCTGGCCTGCGGCGTGACAACGGTGGTTCACGTGGGCCCCGATCCGAACCTGACGCCGGCCACGTTCCACCGCCTCAGCGAAAACGTGCAGCAGCAAACGGCCGGCAGCACCTGGGGCAGCATGGGGATGCGGGCAGCCGCCGGCCTGGCCCGCCGCCCCTGGCTGAGCACGATCCTGCCCAGCCGGGCCGCCCTGCTGCGGGCGCCGACCGTGCGGCACGTGATTCTGGAAGATTGGTTGCTCGCGAACGCGCCGAAGTGATTGGCTGGGGTCGATAAAGGGGGCAGAACTGTCGGCGCACGAAACGGATGATTTCGGAGCTCAATAGCCCGGCCGGCCTGTCCCTCTGGCCGATGCGACACCCGGGATGTTACCAGCGACAGCGTACGGTTCGAGGCCAGAGTGACTGGGCTAGGTCTTCTCTGTAGGACTCTTGTATTCCCAACTCCAAGTCGGTTTATCCCGGCGCTTTCGCTGTCCCCTTTGGTTACTCGTCCCCCCTTGCGGGGAGGGTTAGGGAGGGGGCAACAAGGCGACTTCGCGTTGGGAGTCGAAGGACTCAGCAGGTTTCTTCGAAGGTGTCCAAAACTCCCCCACCGAGTTTTGGCCGTCTTCACCCTTCCGGGGGGTAAAATCGATAGGTGGCTGCGTGTTGCTGTGGGCGCGGGTCGCGAGCGCTGGCCGCGGTGTCGCGGAGAAGAATGAAAATCGGTTGCCAAAGAGCGACGGGCACTGCTGAGCTTAGCAGGCTTTTGTTCGTTTGTATAGTAGCGTTTTCGGCCAGGGTGGGAAGAGTCAAGAGTCAGAGAAGCCAGGGGAGCGAGGAGCGGGGAGCGGGGGCAGGGGGCAGGGGGCAGAAAGTTGTTGGCTGCGGCGGGGTGTCAAGAGAAAGCGGCGTGTGTTGGACCGGCCTGACGAACTGAAAAGGTTTCCCAGGGTGCGCCGGAGTACCGTCGACCCTGGGCTTTGGGGGTGGAACGCCGTTGGCGTTGTTTTACGTCGAAGACGTTACATTCCAAAGCCCAAGGTCGCGCAGCGCACCCTGGGCATGTGGCCAATGATATTTCATGAGCCCCAACGGGGTTCCACAAATCCGTGACGCGGTTGGCAATCCAATTGTGGAACCCCGTTGGGGTTCAATTGTTTGTTTGCGATTGGCGTCCCAGGGTGCGGTCGCCGCGGCGACCGACCCTGGGCTATGGGTTGAACCCCCTTCGGGGTTCCTTTCATTTCAATACCATTTCCGTAATTCGTTTAATCCCAAACATACCGTTCATCGATTTCGAGGCCGTATTTCTGGCACAACCGCCGGAATTCGTCCTGGAACGATTCGTGCCGGTGGTGTTCGACCTGATTGGCGATGTATTCGATCAATGCTTCGACGTGCGACGGGCTGACCGAGAACGCGCCGTAGCCATTCTGCCAGTAAAAATCGGCCAGCTCTGGGTTCTCGTCTTTGACCCATTTTGAGGAGTCGCGTTTCAATTCGCGAATGAGCGCCGACACGTCGAGCGTTTTGGAAAGTCGGCACAGAATATGGACGTGGTCCTCGACGCCACCGACGCGTTGCGACGGGCAATCTTGGTTCTTGCATATACCAGCCATATAGGCGTGGAGCCGGTCGCAGAACGTTGGGTCGTGGAGGAATGGGGTGCGGTCTTTCGTGGAGAACACGATGTGAACGTAGATTTGGACGAGGGATTGGGGCATTGCGGACATCCCTTGGAGTGAAACCCCGTTGGGGTTTGTTCATTGGTTTTTTCGTTTACCCAGGGTGGCCGGGGTACCGGCGACCCTGGGCTGTGGGGTTCAACGCCTTCGGCGTTATTATCGCGCCGTTCGGCCGCGCCAACGCCTTTGGCGTTGGTTTTTACGCCGATGGCGTTGAACATCAAAGCCCAGGGTTGCGCAGCGCACCCTGGGATACGTGTCGTTCAATCATATCGGAACCCCAACCGGGTTCCACATGTTCGGTTGTGCGTCCCCAATTCGTTGTGAAACCCCGTTGGGGTTTGGTTTTATTATTGTTCGTTACCCAGGGTGCGCCGCCAAGGCGGCGACCCTGGGCTTTGGAATGAAACCCCGTTGGGGTTTGTTTTGTACGCCGAAGGCGTTGGACATCAAAGCCCAAGGTCGCGCAGCGCACCCCTGGGATACGTGTCGTTCAATCATATCGGAACCCCAACGGGGTTCCACATGTTCGATTGTGCGTTGCGGTTAGGGTGTGAAACCCCGTTGGGGTTTGGTTTTATTATTGTTCGTTACCCAGGGTGCGCCGCCAAGGCGGCGACCCTGGGCTTTGGAGTGAAACCCCGTTCGGGTTTGGTTTTGTGGACGTCCGGTTACCCAGAGTGCGCCGGAGTACCGGCGACCCTGGGCTTTGGTGTTCAACCCCTGCGGGGTTTTTACTTGCGAGATGTTGTTTTGTCGCCAACGTTCACCTCGACAATCGTCATCGTGTCGTTTCCAAAAATGTCCACGATTTTCATGGCCAGCTTGCGTTTTCCCGGCGCGCATTCGTGGGGCGGACTTTTGAGTTCCAATGACCGGTTCTTCTTCGTCCGGAACGATTGCCATTCGTTTTCGAAAACATAGTCACCAGTCCAACGTTCTTCCCATTCCGTGGCGAGGGGGAGGGGAGGACAGGCACCTTTTGCTCCGCGGACTGCGCAAAAGGAGCCAGTCCCCTGGGGACGCGGATGATTTCCCGCTTGCTCTCAAAATCAAAATCGACCGACCAGTAGTCGATCCAATCGGTCCAGTGCTTGGTGAGGACTTCTTTCTTGATCTTGCCGTCCTTGTCCTTCGAGACCTTCACGATCTGGCCCTTCTCGACGACGATCTTGTTGGCCTTGTTCTTGAGCGTGGCCTCGGCGTTGGCGATCGAGTCTTGCGAGTAGAAGACCGAGAAATCGGTGAGCTCGACGGCCACTTGGTTGCCCTTGACGTGCGGCTTGACTTCGATGAACGACACATCGTGGAAGACATTTGAGCGGCTACGAGCACTGCCGCCTTCAGCGAGAAAAAAATGGGATCGGTCGGCCGCGCGCACAACAGGTGGGGTCACGAGGCCCGCGCACAACAGAGGCGATTCACCCCAGCCGGCCGCTCGTCAGAAGGTGGCCCCAACGTGGACGCCCGGCCCGAAGAAGCCGAGCGAGTCGGCGCCGGCGTTTTGGGAGAGGACGTCGCTGTGCCAGTTCTGCATTTCGAACGCCAGCCGGCCGACGAGATTGCAGTTGCGCAGGCAGGTGGCGTATTGCAGGCCCACATAAACGCTTTCGACGACGACGTTGTCGTCTTGCAGCGAGCCGGGCACGAGGTCGTTGTGCGAGCTGCCCGCCCAGTCGCCTCCGAGAATGCACCAGCGGGCGCCGTACACGCCGGCGAGCTGCCCGCCTTGGTAGTTGCCAATCGGCGTATGCCCGTCGGCCGCGGCGGTGAGGCCGGCGAGATTCGTGCCGACGCCGTCACCGTCGGCGTCGACCAGGTCGATGCCGGCCCAGCGAAAGCCGGCGGCCGTGATCAGATCGGATCGCCCGACTTGGAAGCGATGGGTGGCTTCGAGGTCAATCACGTTCATTTCGACCCGCAGGCCGCCGCCGCCGAGGATCGGCGTCTGGCGATCGTAGAGCCAATACCTTACGCGTCCGCCGATGCCGTCGCCGCCGTCGTAGCCCAGCGTGAAGCGGGGCGACAATTCATACCGCTCGCCCAGCTTGCCGACGGAGCCTTCCATGAGGTGCAGCCGCAGGAAGTTTAACTGAACGTCGGCAAAGCAATGGCCGCTGAGCGGCCCCAGCCGGCCCATCGGCGTACCATAGGGAACCTGTTCGCCGGGATAGCCGTCGCATCCCGCGAGCCCGTGCTGCCGCCCGCAGTTGGGGCAAACCTCGCCAAAGCCGACATCTGCCGGCAGGCCGTCGGTCGTCGGGAAGTCGGGAAACAGGGGCCCCATCGCGGGCAGTGCTTCGGTCGTCGCATTACTGGGTGTTCCCGTCAGGGGCTGGATATCGCCCACGATCGTGTCGCCATGGGGTGCCGCCGAGGACGAATTGACGAGCGTGCTCTTGTCCTGGGCGGGAGCCGATTGCTGGACGTCGCCGCTGGCGCCGTCAGAGATCAATTGGACCGTTGTGTCGTCGTCGTCAATGAAGCGGACCTGCCGCGTCGGCGAAGCGGCCGCCGACCGCGTCGCGGCCGCAGCGCTCGACGATCCGACCATTGGCAGCAGCGGCCGCGGCGGCAGCTCTAGTTGCGTCGCCAAAATCGTGCGGCCCGTATCGTGCTTGACGACGACGACCTGGCCGACAAAGGGTTCCAGATCGATGCCGGGCACGGGCTCGACGAGCCGTTGAATGCGTCCCGCCTGGTCGGCCAGGGCAAAGGGGGGCGAGCCGTCGCCGGTGTTTGCATTTCGCACCAGGCGTGCCAGCGGCCCACGGCCTGCGCCGAGGGTGAATTGTGTCGTCGCGGCTGGGAACTGTCTGGACGGCAGAATCGTCGGATAGGCAGAGCCGTCTCTGGGGGCATACGGGCCGTAAGTGGCAGGTGGAACCGCTGGAACCGCGGTCGCCCCGGCTGGGGCAACGGGATAGCTGCCATACATCGCGGGACTCCAAGCCGGATATTGGCCGGCGGCGGAGCCCGTCGACACCAGGCAGCCGGCAGCCACGGCAGCCGCGCCCATTCGCGCAAAAGGGGAACGGAAAGCAGTCAACATAGCCCGTCGTTCATCCGCACGCCGGCGAGCGGCGGCGGACCCCGAAAGGAGCAAACTAGCGGCGACCACCCTCGGCGATCACCCGGTAGACGAGACACCAACAGATGAGCGAGTCGGTTTGTAGCAGAGCCGGGCGACGTGGATCAATAGCGCCTCTGGGGATCCCAACCCGCGAAACGCGGCGGGCTTGCCAGCACTCACCGTTGCGTTGAACAGGCCCGCCGCATAAGCGGGCTTCTCTGCGCGGCGGCGATTGCGGAAAATCGGCTGGTGAAGGCCGCTGGCGATCGGAGATTGCATCTCAACGAAATCATGGCGCGGCTCGCGGCCGCTAAGTAGAACCGTCGAATGCCAGTATGGGGTAGGATGGAGAATCGTGTCCGCCGAGAAGCCATCGGACGGAGAATCGTGTCTGTCGACGAGCCGTAAGACGGACAGGATTGTCCGTCCTACAACCGAAATCATTCAGCGGGTCTACTTGGTCGTGAACGCACTAGTGCTCTGTTAACGCGAAGTATTCGGGTTCGACAAATCAGCCGCGGGGCGCTAGCCCCCGATTTCTCCTGAACGAACCGTGGGCTAGCGCCCTACGGCTAATCCGAAAATCAAGTTTTGACAAAGCACTAGCGCTGCTTGTGAGTTTGGCCGTGGGGCATTCGGTAGTAGTGGCCCGTGTAGCTATAGACGGTCTGATGGCCGGTCGGGAACTGATCCTTTGCTCCTTGCACGTCGAAATCGGCCCGAGCAGAGAGAGTTTGCAGTTGGCGATTGAAATCGATCGCCGATCGCTGCACCTGCTCGTTGAATTGCTGCTGTTGCAATTGGGGCCGGACGAGCGTGTTGTAGTTCACATCGTCGTTGCCGGATAAATCCTCCCGAAACAGATTCAGGTAAGGGCTGGTTGTCGGCGACGGCGTGTACGCCGAAAAGGGCTTGTTGGCGCCGGTCGGCCCAATTCCGAGCCCAACGGACGAGCCGGCTGCCGAGCGCGTGGTGCTCTGCCCGGCGTAGGGCGTGCGATTGCTGCCGTACTGGAGTGACAGCAGATTCAGGCTCGAGGCGGTATAGCCCTGGCCGACGCCCGAGCGATAGATCTGATTCAAGCTCTCGCCAGTCGGTCCGCCGACCGTAGAGAGGGGCTTCGGTTGGTACAGATTGCTTTGCGCCGTTGCGCGCCCGGCCAGGGCAGCGACGGCCAGCCAGGCGAGCAAGGTGGCGAACAAATGTTTCCGGAACATTTACGAGGCCCTCCGACTCGGGCGGAATGAGTGCTTCACTCAAACTGTATCTTATGGCTACCCGGTGGGCGGGACAACCAATTTCCCCGACCTGCCCTAGCCGGCACATTCGACACGGCCGACAGTTAGTTTGTAGGGCCCGCGGCGACTTGCCGCCATTGGCCGGCAGGCGGGGACCGCGCGCGGGGAGAGGATAGCAGGCGGGGACAGCGGAGCCCGCGCCACGACCTTTCGAGCTTGTCGCCGTCGCGGTCGCCCGGTTACAGTAAACGCCTGTTTAGTATGGGCGGACAAAGAGGCGCCAGCTTGTCTCCGCATCGCTGCGCCCACTGAGACCGGAGAACGAACATGGACGTTGCGGGGTTGATTGAACGGATTCGAGCGCGGGCGGATTACGCGGGCCAGTTGGAGCACGTCGAGATTCTGCCCGAGCGGCCGGGCCGGTTTGCCGCTCCGGAGGCGCCGCTACCCGCGCCGCTCAAGCGGACGCTTGCCGCGCGCGGCATCGAGCAGCTTTATGTCCATCAAGTGGCCGCGCTCGAAGCGGCCCGCGCAGATCGCGATTGCGTCGTCGTTACCGGCACAGCCAGCGGCAAAACGCTGTGCTACAACTTACCGATCGTGGAGGCGTCGGTGGGCGAACCGAGCGCCCGCGCTTTGTACTTGTTCCCAACCAAGGCTCTGGCTCAAGACCAACTGAAGGGTTTATTGGAGCTTGTCGCCGCCGATGCCGAATTGGCCGCCGCCGTGCGGCCGGGCGTGTACGACGGCGACACGCCCACGGCCCAGCGCAAGCGGATTCGCGGCGAAGCGAATCTCGTGCTGTCGAATCCCGACATGCTCCACGCGGCGATGCTGCCGTACCACCCGAAGTGGGCGGCATTCTTCAGCGAGCTGCGATTTGTCGTCATCGATGAGATCCACACGTACCGCGGGATCCTCGGGGCGCATGTATCGGCCGTGCTGCGCCGCTTGATGCGGATCTGCGAGCATTATGGCTCGCGGCCCGTGTTCATCGCGGCGAGCGCGACGATCGCCAATCCGGGCGAGCTGGCGGGCCGACTGCTCGGCCGCGAGGTGCAAGTGATCGACGACGATGGCTCGCCGCGCGGCCGCAAGTATTTCGCACTGTGGAACCCGACGCCGCTCGGCGGGGATTCGCTGGCCCGCCGCAGCGCGAGCGAAGACGCGGTGCTGTGGTTGGTGGAAGCGCTGCAGGCGGGCGGTCAGGCGCTCGCGTTCACGCGGACTCGGCAAGCGGCTGAATTGATTCATCGCTATGCCCGCGAGCAACTGGCAGCGGGCGGTTCGCCGCTGGCCGAACAGGTGCGCGCGTACCGCGGCGGCTATTTGCCGAACGAGCGACGCGAGATCGAAGCAGAGCTGTTCAGCGGCCGGCTGCGCGGCGTGGCCGCGACCAATGCGCTCGAACTGGGCATTGACATCGGCACGCTCGACGTGGCGCTGCTCGTGAATTATCCAGGCACGATCGCCAGCACGTGGCAGCAGGCCGGCCGCAGCGGCCGGCGGCACGACGAAAGTCTGGCGGTGCTCATTGCGGGCAACGACCCGGTCGATCAATACCTGTTGCGTCATCCGGAGTACTTCTTCGCTCAGTCGCCCGAGCACGCAGTCGTCGAC
Organism: uncultured Planctomycetota bacterium; assembly: GCA_963738665.1. Classification (GTDB taxonomy): domain Bacteria; phylum Planctomycetota; class Planctomycetia; order Pirellulales; family Lacipirellulaceae; genus JABDGM01. The sequence continues at coordinate 508,332 of CAVTXL010000016.1, read as the reverse complement.
CCCGACAATCCGTACGTGCTGGCGAAGCACTTGCCCGCGGCCGCATTTGAGTTGCCGCTGTGCCCAAAGAAGGTAAATGCGGGCGTTGCCGACGGCAGCGTCAACGACGTCGATCGTTTTGGCCCGCTGGCGTGGCCGATCTTCGGCGCGCTGGAGAGCGAGGGCCACTTGGTCGACGTGAAGGGGCAGTTCTACTTTGCCGGCGGCCAGAATCCGGCGGTGGGCGTCAGCCTGCGGCACATGAGCGATAATACGTTCAGCATCGTTGAAGTTGCAAAGACGCGAGCGGGGCGACGTCAAGCGACGAGTGAGCATTCGGTGATCGCCAACGTCGACGCGATCAGTGCGCCAGAGCTTGTCTATCCCGAGGCGGTGTACCTGCACAACGGCGAAACGTATCTGGTGCGCGAACTCGACCTGAACGGAAAAGTTGCGTACGTCGAGCGACGAGAGACTGACTACTACACGCAGGCCGTGCTGGAAAGCAACGTGCGGATAACGGGCGAGCGGGCGGCGAGCGAGGCCGTGCCGCAGGCGACCCTCGGCTACGGCGACGTCGACGTGGCATGGCAGACCGTGGCGTTCAAGAAGATCAAGTTTGCCACGCGCGAAAACATCGGCCTAGGGCCGGTCGACATTCCGGCCCAGAACTTGCCAACAACGGCCGTGTGGCTGGCGCCGAATGACGCGGTGCGACAGAAAATGAAGGCCGCCGGCCTGCGGGCAAGCGAGGGTGTGTGCGGCCTGCGCAACCTGGCGGTCGTCGCGTTGCCGCTGGTGGCGATGTGCGACAGTCGCGACTTGGGGGGCGTCGTGGACAGCAAAAACCTGGGCCGCACCGCGATGATCCTGTACGACCGCTATCCGGGCGGGTTGGGATACAGCGAGCGAGGCTTCAGCCGGATGCCGGAGCTCTTGGCGATCTGCCGGGAGATGGTCCGCGACTGCCCGTGCGAGGAGGGCTGCCCGAGCTGCGTCGGCCTGCCGAACCTGCGGCCGGCGATCCACAGCGACCCGGACATCTCGCGCGGCTACCCGATGCCGAACAAGGCGGCGACCGTGCGGCTGTTGGAATTGCTGTGCGGCGCCGCGTTGAATGTGGAACCGAAGCTGCAAGAGAACGCTCTGGCTTAACGCCTGCTTGGGGTTTGCCGCCGGCGGGACAGGATATGGAGAGTAGTCTTTAATCCGCAAGATCGGCGTTTCGACGAACACGGATGTCACTACTCGTATTTAGCGGGTCGCGCGACGGCTGATCGCCCAGCGCAAGGCGTGGGGCGCCGACACACACAATGAAGTGTGTGAGGGTGTTTACATTATGTCTCCGCCGCCGGACCTTGAGCATCAGGAGCTGCTGGCGGGTATGATTGCCGCGCTTCGAAAGGTCCTTTGGCCGAGCCTGGGAAGTGTGTTTTCGGGCGTGAGTGTTAGCGACCGAATCCAGGGCTGCAGTGGGCGAGTGCGCGGTCGCTGATTGCTAGCGTTGCGCCCGCAGCGCCGTTGACAGGCGATTCGCTTTCGGCTCTTTTCTTGGCATGGCGACGGATGCACTGCGGTTGCGATTGGAGGCGCTGAATCGGGGGCCTTTGGCTGATGTTGCCCCTCGTGAAAACAGAAACGTGCCGCCGGTCGCCACGGCGACGAGCCCGTCCTCTGAAGCTGGTTCGCCGTGTTCCACTAAATGCATCCCTGGGTTATTGCGGCGGGGGGAATTGATCGAGACTGTGGCTGGTCCACACTGGCGCGTGGCAGTGCGGCTCGAAGAGTTTTGGCCGGGCGGGACGCGGTTGGTAATGGCCCGGCAGCAGCACTTGCAGGGCTTGCGCGCAACCGCACAGCAGGCTGTCGAGCCGACGCTCGTCATGGCGGCTGAGTTCGCATCGCTGATGGCGGCGCTACCGGAGCGGGCGATGCTGCTGGACCTCGAGACCTGCGGCCTGGCTGGGTCGGCGCTATTTCTCGCGGGGGTGCTGCGGCACAACGGCGACGGGCCGGCGATTGAGCTTTTGGTCGCGAGAAACTACGCCGAAGAGGCGGCCATGCTGGCGTCGCTGTGGCAGATTGCGGCAACGTGCGACGTGCTCGTCACGTTCAATGGCAAGACGTTCGATTGGCCGATGCTATGCGACCGGAGCGTGCGGCACCGCCTCGACCCGGCGTTGACTGGCCGCCAGATGTTGCATATCGACATCTTGCACCACGCCCGGCGGCGGTGGCGAAAGCAGTTGCCGAACTGCCGCTTGCAAACGCTGGAGCAGTACGTTTGCCGGCGGCGGCGATCGGGTGATGTCCCCAGCCAGCAGATCCCCTCGATTTACGCCGATTACGTGCGGACCGGCTTCGAACGCGACATGGATGCAGTTTTGTATCACAACGCACTTGACCTGATAACGCTTCTGGATCTGACGCTGCGGTTGGCTGCCTAAGGTCGCAGTTACCCGCGCCACGTGCATCGCCTCTCAGTTCGCAAGTGCCTTGTCGAGCAATTCGCGTTTTTCCACAAGCTGTTGTGGCAGCACGACGCTGCATTCATGAACAGGTCGTAGTAATTCGACAGGGCCGTTCGCACGTGCCAAAGGCAGCGCGGCCAGCTCTGCCGATTTTTCCTAGTTTTCCCAAGCTAGCAGTGATAGCACCCAAGCTTGATTAGAGTTTTCATATTTGACGGATATTCTTGGCTGACAACGGTTTGCGGCGCTCTGCGGCGACCGAAGTCGGCGGAAACGCGAAAAACAAAGTTTGAGGCCGGCGGCGCATCTCCTATGATGCAATAGGTTTGTGACAAATGCGCCGCAGGCGGCTTCGCTCGGCGGGACGACTCTGTGGAAGGCCGCAGTTTGCGTTCCGGAGCGGCAGAGTCGATGCAATTTTTAGAATCCTGGCAGATTATGACGATGACGAGTCTCGCCACGCTGCCCACCACGTTGCCGCTGCCCGCAGGTGCGAAAACCGACGCTGCCGGCCGCCGCACGCGGCGAAGTATTTTGGGGGCCATTCTCGCCGAGGCCGAAACGGCCGAGGTCGCGGCATTTGCATTCGCCGGCGGCACGGCGGCCGTGTTCACGAGCCGCTCGCCGAATAAGGCTACCCCGAACGAGGATGTGGCGGCACTCTTGCCGACGAGCGCAGAAACGGGGGTCTTGGCCGTTGCCGACGGATTGGGCGGGCACGTCGGAGGCGAAAGGGCGTCGCGGCTAGCGATCGAGACGATTCAGCGGGCGCTCGTCGAGGCGGTGGCCTCGGACAATCATCCCAGCGACGACGGGCTGCGGGGAACGATCTTGAACGGTATCGAAGGAGCCAATCGGGCCGTCTGCGAGTTGGGAACCGGGTCGGCCACCACACTAGCACTGGTGGAGATTCAGGGCCGCACGATCCGACCGTACCATGTGGGCGATTCGGTGATCTTTCTCACCGGACAGCGGGGCAAGCTAAAGCTACAAACGATCTCGCATTCGCCAATCGGCTATGCGGTGGAAGCCGGCCTGATCGAGGAGCAAGACGCAATTCATCATGCGGACCGGCACGTGATTTCGAACGTGATCGGATCAGAACAAATGCGAATCGAGATTGGGCCGTCGATCGAAATGGCCGATCGCGATACGCTGGTGCTGGCCAGCGACGGCCTGGTCGACAATCTGCTTCCCGAGGAAGTGGTCGAGTACATGCGCAGCGGCCCGCTCGACGAGGCGCTTGACGCGCTGGTGACCGAAGCCCGTCGTCGCATGACGGCCACCGACGGAGCCGGGCCGTCGAAACCGGATGATCTCACGGTGGTTGCCTATCGACCGAATTGAGTGTTCGCTGGCGGCTGTTAGGGCCGTTGGTGACGATGGGCGAATAGCGTCGCGACACCCAAACCGCCGACGGCCACCGCGCTGGCGATACTAGCTTCACGTCAAATTCGGGACCGATTCCCCACGGTCGGTGTTACCCGCGGTTTCGCTCAGTGATTCGTCCATCGTCGGAAGCGCTCGATCATGGCGGTTGTCGCTATCACCCAGAATGACCACATCGAGTCCGCCATGGAGGAGGCTCTGAGACACCTCGACGCAGGAGAGATACACATCCGTTACGCTCGCTGTTTCGGCAAGTCAGCCTGCGAGCTTATGAGTGCCGAGCAGGTACAACATTGGCAGCAAGAAGATCCAAACGATATCGACGAAGTGCCAATAGAGGCCGACGATGTCGACGGGCGAGTTGTACTCGCTCGTGAAATGGCCGCCCGCGGACAGCGCGACCAGGATCAACACGCTGGTGATGCCGATCGTCAAGTGGACCGCGTGGATCATCGTCATCACGTAATACATGATTAAAAAGATCTTGACCTGCGAAACCTGCGCCAGCGAGAGCCCATCCTTTTGGATCCATTCGCTGGTTTGGAATTTCCAGCCGGGGACCAGGTTGTCGCGGTAGTCGGTGTAGTATTCGATCCCTTTGAGGACGAGGAATACGGTGCCCATCGCGGCCGTCAATAACAAGCAGACGATGAGTGCGCGCTGCGCTCCGAGCCGGGCGTAATGCACGGCCAGCACCATCGTCAGGCTGCTCACCAGCAGCACCAGTGTATTGGCGCCCCCGATTTGCCAGTTCAGCTTTTCGCTGGCCTTTTCGAAGGCCCCGGCATATTGGTAGCGGTAGATGTTGAGCGTCAGAAACAGCGCGCCGAAGAACATCACCTCGGTGGCCAGAAACAGCCACATGCCCAGGCGGGACGTGTCGGATTGATGTTCGAGATTGCGAAAGTGCTCCTCGAGGTGGCTGGGCGCACGACCGCAGTGTGCTTGAACATCTCGCGCATGTCGGCGGTCAGAAAGCTCTCTTCACGGCTCATTTTGGGCCTTTCCAGATGCGTAGTCGTAGGGATCGCGAACCACGACGGGCGTTACATCGAAATTATCGCGCGGGGGCGGCGAAGGTGTTTGCCATTCCAGGCCAGTCGCGTGCCACGGATTGGGGCCGGCCAACTTGCCGTGGCGCAATGAGTACGGGAAGTAAAACAGCGGCAGCAAATAGCCGACGCCGAGGATCGACGACCCGGCCGTCGACAGCACGTTCCAGCGCCTGGAACTCGGGCGCATACGTGTGATAACGCCGCGGCATACCGTTGTAACCGAGTACGTACTGCGGCAGAAATGTCAGAAAGAAGCCGACGCAGATGATGATCGCGCTTAGCCGCGACCACCATTCCGAATACATCCGCCCGGTCATCTTGGGCCACCAATAGTGCAGCCCGCCCATGTAGGCCGTCACCATGCCACCGACCATGATGAAATGAAAGTGGGCGATGACGAAATACGTGTCGTGCACGTGGATATCGACGCCAAGAGTGGCTAAAAACAGCCCGGCCATGCCGCCAAACGTGAACAGCACGACAAAGCCCAGGCAAAACAACATCGGCGCCTCAAAGCTGATCGAGCCTTTGTAGAGCGTAGCGGTCCAGTTGAAGACCTTGATTGCCGACGGCACGGCCACGAGGAAGCTAAGGGCCGAGAAGATCAGCGCGGCATACGACGATATACCCGCCACGAACATGTGATGAGCCCAGACAAAAAAACCGATCCAGGCGATGCCAAAGGTGGCGTAGGCGACAAACTTGTAGCCGAACAGCCGCTTGCGGGCGAAGCAGGGAATCACTTCGCTGACGATTCCCATGCCGGGCAGGATCATGATGTACACGGCCGGGTGCGAATAGAACCAGAACAGATGCTGGAACAACAGCGGGTCGCCCCCAAGGGCCGGATCGTAGATGCCGATTTGAAATATCCGCTCGACGATCACCAGGATCAGCGCGATGGCCAGCACCGGCACGGCCAGCAGAAAGATGAAACTGGTGGCGTACAGCGTCCACACGAAGATCGGCAGGCGAAACCAGCGCAGCCCCGGCGCTGCGTAGCCAGTGGATCGTGGCGATGAAGTTAATTCCGGTCATCATCGACGAGAAGCCGGAGATGACGACGCCGATCATCGTTGGGATCACGTTGTAATGGCTAGAGTGCGAGCTGTAGGGCGTGTAAAACGTCCAACCGGTATCGACGCCGCCGGCGATGATGGCCACCAACGCCCAAATCGCGGCGAACATGTAGATGTACCAGCTCAGCAGATTGAGCCGCGGGAAGGCCAGGTCTTTGGCCCCGATCATCAGCGGCAGGCAAAAATTGCCCAGCACGGTCGGCACGACCGGCACCAGAAAGAAGAACACCATAATCACGCCGTGGGCCGTGAAGCTTTTGTTATAGGTGTCGGCCGAAACTAAGAGGCCGTTGGGGCTCATCAGGTTCAATCGGACGATGGCCATGAAGAAGGCGCCGATGAAGAACATGGCCGTGACTGGAAACAGATATAGGATCGCGATCCGCTTGTGGTCCTTGGGCAAGAGCCAGGAAGCGAAGCCGCGCGAGGCGTTCAAGTAGTTGCGGGCCGGCCGCTCGGGCGGCGGCGGGGTCGGTCGGGGCACTTCGAGCATGCGCGTCATCAAGGGCTCCTGTTTAGCGCGTTGTAGGCTGCGTGCGAGCGGGCGGCGGATAGTCTTCCACTCGCGACGGCGTGCCGCCCGGTTTCAATGATTGGATGTAGGCAATCAGGGCTAGCACCTGCTCTTCGCTGATCTGCCTATCGAACGGCGGCATGATGTCGCGATAGCCGGCCACGATTTCGGCGCTCGGCTTGAGGATTGCGTTGCGCAGGTAATCGTGTTCGGCTCGCACGGCGCGGCCGTCGTTGAGCGCCACCGATCTTGCCATACAAATTTTCCAGCACCGGCGCGCGGGCCTCGGCGTTCGCGCTATGGCAGCTAATGCAGCGGTACTGCAGAAACAGTTGGCGGCCCTGCGAGCGCCAGCGAGCCGTCGGCGCTGAAATTCAACCAGCGCTGATAATCGGCCGTCTTTCATGGCCACTACCGTGCCCACCATGCCCGAGTGGTTCGTGCCGCAGTACTGCGAGCAAAACAAATGGTACTCGCCCGGCTCGGTGGCTTGAAACCACACCGACGTGTAGCGTTGCGGCAAGACGTCCATGTGGACGCGAAAGGCGGGGACGAAGAAGCTATGGATGACGTCCTGCGATATCAACAGCAGCTTGATCGGCTTGCCGACCGGGACGTGCAGCGTGTTGATTTCGCGCTGCCCCTCGGGATGCTGAAATTTCCACATCCACTGCTTGGCGACGACGTAGACCGGCGTCGCGTCGTCGGGCGGGCTGAAGGCCGTAAAGTAAACCTCGCCGCCCCAGGCGAACAACACGGCAAACACTCCCAGCGGCGTCAGGGTCCAAAACCACTCCAGGGCCCGCGATTGCCGCACATCCGGCGGATTGCCCACCGCCCCGCTGCGGCGACGATAACGAATGCAGAAGTAGATCAAAAGCACGGCCACGAGCAGGCCCACGCTGCCGCACACAGCCAGCAGAAACAAAAACAGTTGGTCCACATGGTGCGCCGTCGTGGAGGCAGCCTTCGGCCATAGCGAAATCTCAGCAATCATCGGGCGTTCTCGCTTGTGCTGGAAAGCTGTGCGTATCTCGTCTCGGCGTCGTCAACGTCGTTGAAGCCGTCCTGCGGTGTCTGATCGCCGCCCGCCTGCGTGCTCATAACCGCCGCTCTAATCCGCCGGCCGTGCCACCTCTGCAGGAATAAGACGAACATGCCGATGGTCGCCATCGTCAGCACGCCGAGCATCCGGACGATGTTCATGATGCTGGCCGAGTAGCGGCCGACCGTCGCATCGTAGTGGAAGCAGTACAGCAGGATTTGATCGACGGGCGAACCGATCTTGCCGCTGGACGCCTCGACCAAGCCGAGCCGCAAATCGCGCCCTGGATAATCCACGTCATAAAAGTAGCGGGAGATTTTGCCGGTCGGCGTCAAGATCATGATGCCGCTGGCGTGGATGAACTGGTTCTGCTCGGCGTCGAACTTATAACGAAAGCCAACTGCACTGGTGAGCTGCTTAATTTGATCCTCATCGCCCGTGAGAAAATGCATGCCCTCCGCGGCCCCTTTTCGCCGGTAACGCATGACGTAGGCTTGCTTTTTGCTGGCGGCCAGGGGCGGCTTTTCGCGCGGATCGAAGCTGACGACGACGACCTGAAAATCGTCGCCCGCGTTGAGGTTCATCTCGAGCATGCCTTGCACTAGGCCGTTGAGCACCAGGTTGCACAACCGCGGACACTCGTAATAGGCCAGCACGAGAACCACCGGCTTGTCGCCGAAATAGTCGGCCAGCCGCACGGTTTTGCCCGCCTCGTCGAGGAACTGCACGTCGAGCGGCACCTGCGCGTCGAGCCGCTGGTCGAAGCCGATGTCACGCAGATCGGTCGGCGCAGCGAAGACGTTCGTCGCCGTGCTGGCAGCAATCCACATGACGCAGACAATCCACGCAGCGTGCGACGTTTGTGCAAAACCGTATCGCTTCGGAAGAGGGCAGGCTGAGGGCGGCTGACTGTTGCGCATCTTGCCCTTACGCCAGCCCTCTCGCAAAGGGAGAGGGAGTGTTTTGAAACCGCTTCTCGTTATTTTTGCTGTTGCAGCCATTCTGGCGCCTCCGCGTATTGGCGGCCCGAGTTTGCTTCGCCGCCGCCAACCAGTCCAAAACTTTTCTCCGGCAGCTTTTCGGCCCCCTGTTGCACCGGCATCGATTTCACCGCCAATTTCATCGCCTCGTCGATCGGGATGTGAACGTAAGCTTCCTCTTCAGTGGCTCCGTAGCTGTTCAGTGTGTGCTCTTTCTCGATCTGGGCCTTGAACACATTCGCCGCGACGGCCGTCTCGTAGTCGAGGGGCTCGAGCCGCGGTTCCGGCGGCCGTGCGTCGCTGGGCGTCGTGTAAGTGGCTGTCTGCTTCGCTTCGCCAGTCGCTTCGCTGTTGCCCACCAAAACCCAGTCGCTGACCAATGCCACAGCGACAAAAACGGCCGCAAACGCCAACAGCACGACAAGCACGCCAGCGAGCGGAATCTCCGCCGGCTCGTGCCGTACTTCGTCGTGCGACAGTGGCTGGTCTGAGTGCGACAGGGAGGCTGTTTCTTCGCGCTGGGGCGGTTGGGGAGACGGAGCGTCATTCATGGGCCAACACCTCCTCGCGAGCCAGCTCCTGCTCATCGATTTCGTGCAGGAGGATCGCTTGCTGATAATTCAAATCGTAGCGGGGCACTAACGGTCGGCGCTTCAGGAGCCACAGCATGGCTGCAAACCAAATGCCGCCCAGCGCCAGCGGCGTCAACACATCGATCCAGTGGTTCTTCCAGCCGGTTCCACCAAATAGCGGCGCCACCTGGTAGTACATAAAAATCCACTGATCGACGAAAATGAGGCCGGAGATCGCCGCCAAGGCCCGGCGGCTTTGCTTGACTGTGCGCAGCAGCAGCGCGAAAAACGGCACCACGAACTGGACCAGCACTAAAGACCCCCCAACGATACCCCACGTGCCCCGCCAGCGCACCAAGTACCACACGTTGCCGTGCGGCAGATCGGCCATCCAGATCAACATGAACTGAAACCAACTCAGATATGCCCACAGCACGAGAATCACCAATAGCAGGCTGCCCAAGTCGTTCATCGCCTTGCTTGATAGAACGCCGGCAAGCTCCGGCCGGGCCACCAGCCAACAGAACAACAGCACGCACAGCGCGAAGCTGGAGAGGACCTGGTTCGAAAAGATGAGCGGGCCGAAAACCGTCGACGTAAATCCGCGCTGCAGCGACATAATCCAATCCATCGCGGCGAAGTGGACCGTCACGCCCAACAACACGAGTCCAAACCCGCTCAGCTTGTACGCCCACCAAAAGCGGCCCACACTCGGCGAGCGATCTTGCCCCCGCGACCAGGCGCTCATCAATGCGATCAGGACGGTCCAGACGATGAAGTACACGGCGGCCCGTAAGTAAAAAAACCAGGGCTCGAGGTAGTGCCGCCAAAAGTAGCCCGTGTCCGTGGCTGTGCTCGCCACCTCGATGTTCGCCCAGGCATAGATCTGCTTCAGGCCGAAGACGAGCGGCAGCGAAAGGATTGCCGTGAGCGGCAACAGCTTCATCTGCGCTTCGGCCAGGCGGCGGACTAGCAAGCCCCAGGCCCCGCCCGTCAAATTGTGAATCATCACCAGCGCCAAGCTGCCGATCGAAAGGCCGAGCACGAACAGGTAGGCAAACAAGTATGAACGCAGGAATTGATCCCAATCAAACACGGCCCCCAGCACGCAGCCGACCGTGGCCAGGCCGCCGACGACGAGGGCGTACCACTGGCTGCGCCCGGTCTGTGCGTATATCGAGTTGATGTCCGTTTCGGTCATTGCTTGAGTGCGTCGTCAGGAAACGCTGTCGCCTGGTTTGGAACACTGGCAGACAGGGATGCCTGCCCCACGTTAGCAGCGCTGTTGTCCAATGCTTGCTGCATGTCAGGCGTCAAGTCGCTCCGCGGAAAGTGCTGGCTCAACTGCAACGCCCGCACGTAGGCTGCGATTGCCCAGCGGTCCTCGGGCGGAATTTGATCTGCGTACGAGGGCATTGATCCGTAGCCCTCGGTTACCACCGCGAACAAGCGGCCGGGCGGCATCTTGCGCAGCCGGTCGATGTGATAGGACGGCGGCTGCGTGTAGCCACGTTCGACGATCCGGCCATGGCCGGTGCCGAGCGGATCGTGGCAGACGACGCAATAGATCATGTAGCGGTTGTGCCCGTGCCGAATCATCTCTTCGCTCACCGAAACGGGGAACTCTGAGACAAACGCCGAATCGTCGATGAACCCGGGCGGCACGACCGCTTTCTGCGGCGAGCCGGGCGGCAGATTACTCTCGTTGTCGGCACTGGCCGACGATTGGGCCGTGGTCTCAGTCGTTGAATTGGTCGCAGAGCTCGACTTGGATGTGGGCAGTTGCTCGGGCGTGATCGCCGGCTGCGGTTGGCGGCCGTGGATGCGACCGGTGAAAAAGGCGAGGTCGGTGCGCAAATGGCCGCGGGCCACCGTTCCCTCGACCAGCGGCCGCGCCGACCGCCCGTCCGCAAAAAACGCCGAAGGCTGCAGCGGCTTATAGCTCGGCTGGTCGGCCATTTTCTGCTGACAGCCAGCAGCTACGAGCGCGCAGGCCGCAGCCGCTAGAAGCGGGCTGGCGATGCGAAGCCACGATGGACGAACGTTATACATTCCTGGTCATATTTTCAGCCGCCTGAATTCGGCTGTATTTACGCCCTGCAAGGGCAAGGTGCGAAAGCCCAGGCTGAAGGCTTGGTTTTCGGCCGCAATCATGATTAGTTCGCCCTATACGTGGGCGACGCAGGACACGACATTGGTGAGCGCACATGCGCCCCTTTCAGGGTTAACGCGCTTAAAAATCAACCACCACCCAGGGCTACGCCCTGGCTGTCACAGCATGCCCGTTCAGGGCAGATCGAAGTAAATGCCTAAACTGTTACACGTGTTGTCGGACCTGCATTCATCCCAATACTTCACCGGCTTGAACGACGACGCGATCTTGCGCTTCCGCGGCCTCATTTCCCTCTTCCGGCTCTTCGACGGCTTCGGGCGCGATCGGCACCAGAATCACGTCGCCGAATGGTTCGAGACTCATCAAAAACTCCGTCGTCGCGCGGAGGTCGAACAGCGGGTCAGCGGCCTCGATGCACAGAAAAAAGCGGTCCTGGCTGGCCCGGAGAAACTCGGGCACGTTGAAGACCGGGTGATTCGGATGGGGCAGCCCGTTGAGCAAGATCATCGCCAAAAACGCGGCCAGCGAGGCCACGAGCACCATCAGCTCAAAAGTGACGGGGATAAACGCGGGCCAACTGTTGTACGGCTTGCCGCCCGAGTTGAAGGGGTAACTCACCGCCATCGAATAGACCTGCATGAAAAAACCGGTAGCGGCGCCGACCAGCCCCGCGATCAGCACGATCGATGGAATCCGCGATCGCTTCATCCCCAGTTCGGTGGCTAGACCTTCGACCGTGTACGGCGTGTATGCGTCCATTTGCCGATAACCGGCCTGCCGCGCCTTGCGCGTGGCCGCGAGCACCGCTGTCGGGCGTCAAAAACTGCACCATCAAACCGTGATATTTCACGTCGGTCATGCGCCCCCACCTCCGGCCCGTGGGCGCCGGGCAACAGCGCCTGCGTTTCCGAAATCGACATCACCGGCAAGAACCGCACGAACAAGCAGAAACGGCACGATAAAGAAGCCGATCGAACCGACGAACGTCAGCACGTCCCACACCGTCGGCTTGAAGAAGCCGAACGAGGACGGCAGAAAATCTTCGCTCAGGCTGCTGGTGATGATCATGTAGCGCTCCAGCCACATGCCGAGGAGCACGAGCAGCGAGATGCCGAACAATACGCCCTGGTTGCGGCGTAGCCGGCGGAACCACAGGAGCTGCGGCACGATCGTGTTGCAGGCAAACAAGATCCACACGATCCAGCCGTACTTGGCAAAGTTAACGAGGCGGTACCAGTACACGTGGGAGTCAAAAATATCGCCGCCGAAGTACGTCACCGTCTGCTCGGAGAGGTAGCCGTACGACGTGACCAGGCTAGTGGCCAACAGCAGCTTGCCCATTACGTCCAGGTGATCGGTGGTGATGAAATCCTGCACGCCATAGGCCAGACGAATCGGCACGCAGAGCACGATCACCATTGCGAAGCCGGAAAAGATCGCCCCCGCCACGAAGTAGGGCGGAAACACCGTCTCATGCCAACCGGGCACGAGCGACATGGCAAAATCGGAGCTGACGACCGAGTGCACCGACACCACCAGCGGCGTCGCCAGCCCGGCCAGCAAGCAGATAGGTCATTTCGTAGCGGTGCCAGTGCTTGGCCGAGTTTCGCCAGCCCATCGCCAAGACGCCGTAGACCGACCGCCGCAACGGCGATGTCGAGCGGTCGCGCAGCGTGGCCAAATCGGGAATCATTCCCATGTACCAGAACAAGCAGCGACACCAAAAAATACGTGCTGACGGCGAAGACGTCCCACACCAGGGCGCTGCGAAATTGCGGCCACAGGCCCATCGTGTCGGGTAGGGAAGCAGCCAGTAAAAGAACCACGGCCGGCCCAGGTGCAACAGCGGAAACAGCCCGGCCGTCATCACGGCGAAAATCGTCATCGCCTCGGCCAGGCGATTGATCGACGTCCGCCACTTCTGATGCATCAGCAGCAGAAACGCCGAGATCAGCGTGCCGGCATGGCCAATCCCGATCCACCACACAAATGACGTGATCGCGAATCCCCAGGCGACCGGAATGTTGATGCCCCAGATGCCGACGCCCCGCACCAGCAGATAAACGACGACGCCGGCGAACAGCGTGAACAGGCCGCCGCTGGCCAAAAACAGCGCCCACCAAATCGGCCGCCGTCGCGGCTCGGTGACGATCGAGCTGATCTTCGTGCTCACCGCCTCCAGCGAGTAATTCTCCGGCACGTAGCTCGGCTTGAGGCCGTAGCGATGAAGCTCGGCTTCCGGAATCGCAGTTGGAGCGGCATCGGTTGCCATGCTACAGGTCTACGAGCTGAGGGTTCGGGTTCCGCAGCGCCGCCAGGTAGGTCGTGCGCGGGTAGGTGTTGAGCTCTGCCAGCAGACCGTAGTCGAGCGGCGAATCCTTCCACTCGGCGACCTCGCTCGCGTCGTCGTTCATATCGCCAAACACGATGGCCTGCGCCGGGCAGGCCGCCTGGCAGGCCGTGAGCGACCTCACCGTCGCGCAGTCGGCCTGCCGGCCGCCTCGGCGCTCGATCTCGCGCCTGGCGAATCCGCTGCACGCAGTAGCTGCACTTCTCCATCACGCCGCGGCTGCGCACGGTGACGTCGGGGTTGTATTGCATCCGCAACGGCTCGGTTTTGAAGTCGGCGTATTCCAGAAAATTGAACCGCCGCACCTTGTAGGGGCAGTTGTTCGAGCAAAACCGCGTGCCGACGCAGCGGTTGTAGATCATGTCGTTCAGCCCCTCGGCACTGTGGACGGTCGCCTCGACCGGGCACACGTATTCGCACGGCGCGTGTTCGCAATGCATGCAGGGCACGGGCTGAAAGTAGAATTCCTGCGGCGACTCGAGTTCCGCCTGTGACATAGCGGTCGATGCGGATCCAGTGCATTTCGCGGCCGAAGCGGACCTGCTCCTTGCCGACGACGGGGATGTTGTTCTCCGCCTGGCAGGCGACGACGCAGGCGTTGCAGCCGATGCAGGCCGTGATGTCGATCGACATGCCCCACTTGTGCTTTGGTGGGCTGTAATCGTGCGGTTCGTAGAGCGTTCCGCGCGGCGGCTTGCCTTCTTTGCCAATCGCCCCGCGCGGCGGCTCTGTCTTTTCTGCGATGGAATGCGCATCGAGGTGATATTCGTCCAGCGTGCCGGCGCGGATCACTTCTCGTTCGTCCATCACGTGATGGGCCTGGGTGCAGGCAAGCGGATAGGTCGTCGCCAACTTGGTCGCGACGAGCCCAGGCGCGAACCACAGGCGGTCGCTCGTCCGCAGCCGTGTACGCGTTGAAACCGAGGGTTGACTGCCACGTGCCGCCCGTGCGGGCCGCATCGCGCTGGCCGTAACCGAGATACACCGTGATCGAACCATCCGCGTGGCCGGGCATAATCCAGGCCGGCGCCTCCACTTGCCGGTCGCCCACCCGGAGCGTCACCAGCGGCACGTCGTATCCGCCATGCTCGCCGCCGTGGGCGAACGACGTATACTCAATGCCCAATTGCCCAGCCGTCCGCGGGCTCATGATGGCCGCGTTGTCCCACGTCAGCTTGGTGACCGGCTTGGGCAGCTCCTGCAGCCAACCGTTGTTGGCATAGCGGCCGTCATAGATCGTGGGATCGGCCTGGAAAACGATCTCGAGCGAATTGGCGTCGCCTGCTGAGCTGCCGGACGGCGGCCCGCCGCCCGCGGCCAAATCAGCAAGTGACTCTCCTTGCAATGGAGCGTCCAGCGGCCTGAAGGCCGAGTCGGCCACCAGCCCGTCGTGCAGCGACGCTTCCCAAAACTTGCGGAAGGCCTCGTCCTCTTCGGAAACGTCTCGTTGCTGACGCCAGTATGATTTGAGAAACTCACGGCCGTAGGGATTGCGCGTGCCGGATAGGAGCCCGATCACCTCATGGGCCGAGCGGCCCTCGTAGAGCGGGTCGATCAGCGGCTGAACGATCGACGCCGTGCCATCGTACGCCCGCGCGTCGCTCCATGCCTCGAGATAGTGCGCCTCGGGCAAGTGCCATTTGCACGCCCGCGAGGTTGCGTTTTCGTACAGGCCGAGGTGAAAGCTATGCTGCACCTTGCGCAGCTTCGCGGCGATGTCGAGGTTGGCCGGCGCGGTGTAGGCCGGATCGCCCCCCAGGACGAACAATACTTCCACGTCGCCGCGGTCGATGTCATCGGCCAGCGATTGCAGCTCGGCCACCGGGTCGGCCGGATTGGCCGCGAGCGACTCGATGTAGCGCACCGTCTTGCCGACGTTGCCCAATCGCTCGTTCAGGGCGTGCACCAGTTGATGCACTGCTGGCGATTGACGATAACCGGCCAGCACCAGCGACCTGCCGGCGTGGGATTTTAGGTCACGTGCGACCGCGGCCGCCCAGCGGGCGTGTTTGTCGCCGCTGTTGGCATCGCCTTCGGCCTGACCATTGTCGAGCGCCCGGGCGATCAGTCTGCCGATCCACTCGACATCGGCCATCCGCACGCTCAGGCGATGGTCGGCCTTGGCGCCGGTGGAAGAGAGCGCCGTCTCTACGACGTATAGCCGATTCATTTCGGCGCTCTTGGCCTTGTCAGCCGCCCGCGGCACCTGACGGCGGGCCATAAAGTCGTTGGCGTATCGCACGTGGCCCGGCTCGCTCACCAGAAAGTCCGAGTCGAGCGACAACGCGACGTCGGCGGCCTTAAAATCGTACACCGGGTCGACGGGCCGGCCGAACGACGTCCGTGCGGCCTGATAGGCGTTCCAGCGAGATACCGGCTGGTATCGATATTGCTTCGCGTCCGGAAGGTCGGCGAGCAGTTGTTTGAGCTGCCAGGCAAGCGTGGGCGAATAGATGGTCTCAGTCAAGATTCGTAAGCCGCCGCCTTGCTTGTTGCGCTGCTCCGACAGGGCCGTCCGGATTGCCGTTTCGACATCGTCCCAGCCGCTGATTTGATCGCCTTGCATGACCGCTTGCGAGCGGGCCGGGTCGTACAGCGTCAAGATTGACGCCTGGTGAAAGGCGTCGGTGTGGCCGAGGCTGGCGGGATGGTCCGGATTGCCTTCGATCTTGGTCGGCCGGCCCTCATGGCTTTCGACCAATAGGCCGACCGCGTCGCCGGCGTGGACTATCGTCGTCGCGTAGTAGAGCGGCACGCCTGGAAGCACTTCCTCGGGCGGATGAACGTAGGGCACGATCGTGCCTTCCGGCGCCGGCCGCACCGAGCAGCCGCCGATGCCCGCCAGGGCCAGCGACGCGCCCAACAGCCCCAGGAATTTGCGCGGCTGAATCCTTGCGGCCACACGTCGGCGAGGGCCGGAAACTCCTGCCGCACCAATTGCGTGAATGATTCGCTATCGGCCAGCTCCTCCAGACATTGCCAATACGTACGGCCGCCGCTGCGCGCAGCCGCGGCTCGAATTGGGCAAACTTGGCTCGTAGATCTTTTCTCGCATTCATCGATGGCAAACGCTGCAACTGGTCAGCTCGTGGGGAGTGCGAATGTCGTATTCTTTCACAAGTTGTTGGCCGAGTTCGGCCTGATTCGACGGCTGTTCGTAGTGCATGTCGAAAACCTTATCGCGGGGGCGAATTTCTTGCTCCGGGTTACGATGACAATCGAGGCACCATTTCATCAGCAGCGTCGGCACCTGGTATGTAAACGGCATCCGGTCGAGTTGCCCGTGGCAGGACGAACAACCGATTCCCTTCTGCACGTGGATGCTGTGCGCGAAGTAAACAAAGCCGGGCGTGTTGTACACGCGCTTCCACTCGATCGACTCGTCGCGGGCGTAGCTGGCTCGCACCGGCTCGAGCATCTGGCTGCCGACCCACAATTGGGAGTGGCAATTCATGCACGTTTTCGTGGGCGGCATGCCGGCAAACGTCGAGTACTCAACCGTCGTATGGCAGTAGCGGCAATCGATTCCCAAGATACCGGCGTGATGCTCGTGACTGAACGGAATCGGCTGCACTGGCGCCATTCCGGCGTCCGTGCCATACGACGAGCCGATAATCACCAGGCCGATCCATGTCGAGAGCGCCAGCACCAGCACTAGGCCCAGTATGCTCCCTTTCGAGCCGACGTTGGTCCAGCGATGGAACGCCTGTGCCATCTCACGTTTACCCTTGCCTGTGCGATCGCTTTCGTCAGATTCACTTGTCGCTGGGTTGGCTTGCCGGCATGGCCATTCTGGGCTTGGCGGGCGGCGGTACGTAGGGGCGCTCGATGTTGGGTATCAACGAGGGGAAGATCGTGCGCGGCGTGAAATAGCCACCGGTGCACCCGGCGATGGCCCACACGACGCCGAGGGCAACAGCCGACAAAAACGTGCCGGCGACGCTTAGTCGCAAGCTGGTCGAAGTGCCGATGTACGAAGCGAGGATTCCCGCAATCCCCACGACGACACCTGCGGCGCCAACGGGAATCGAAATGATCGGCACGATAAACAAGCACAAGCCAATGGCCCCCAGAGTCACCGAACTCATCCCCAACGCGACCGGCGGGAATTGCGCAGGCCGTAGAGCCGCAACGTGTTCTCGGGCGGGCGTTGCTTGTCGAGGCTCGGTCACGAGGATTTGGCCATGTTTGGGGGGAAGTTCAGTAAATAGCAAAGCTCAACAAATTGGGACTTAGTGGCCCGGCACGTGGGGTATCCATGATCGGGTCAAATAGTCGCTGAATGTGAGAGCGCCCAAGACAACGAAGAGCCAAAACAAAGACACACAAATGACCGCCCACACGGAGGGACGGCTTTCAATCAAATGCATAAAGAACAATGCCACCAGCGCGGCCTTACCGACGCCAATCAGCACGCCGAGAGCCAAGTGCCACTGCGGCTCGAGCGGAACAAACGACAGACCGACCGTCAGGCACGTCAACACCACCAGCACCACCAGCACCATTACGTAGACGCCAGGCGAGATGACTCGTGTCGACATTGCCAAGGTGCAAGGCAGGGCAACTTTGCGTTAAAACTCTCCGCGGCGCCAAAACGGCAGCCGATGGTCGGGGGATGGCACCCGGCGAGGTGCAAACCGGGTGCCGGCAAAGCGACGATTTGTCTAGCCCGGTCGTGCTATCCGGGGAACCTGCTTAATCCGCACTCGCACGGCTTTCACCTTCGCCGCCGGGAACAAGTACGGATCAGCAGCCGAGATCGGCCGATCGCGCAGTGATCAGTCTGACCGCGAAGGCCGCAGCGCCATGCGGCCGTGAGAAGTCACCGACGCAGGATTCATTGACTGAAATTCCTCGCCTTATTGGTCACAGCGTGCCCGGGAGCCTGTCGATCTGGGGTTCACCGCAGCAAGACGCTTACCTTTCCGCTGCGTTCCAGATACGCAGCCTTCACGTCGCACGGGTCGCCCGTGCCGCCACTGGAGCGCAGCGACTCCAAGAGGTCGCGCTCGGTAAGGTTCGCCTCATCGAGGCGCGGGGTCGGATTTTGCCATTTTCGATCAGCAGCAACTCGACGCCTTTGACGAGCCGGGCGAACTTCTCGCTTCTCTTCGCCATTGCCGCCAGCAGCCAATGCATTAGCACTAAAATGGTCACTGTCGCCAGCGTGGGAAGGAACGGTGCGTTTGCCGTAATCGTGCGACTTAGTGTCGAGCCGAGAACCACTCCCAGCACAATATCGAAGCTTGTATACCGGCCGAAGACCCGCCGCCCGGCGACGCGGACCAGCAGCAGGCCGAAGGCAAACACCAGCACTCCGCGGCACACCATCTGCCACCCGGCGATCGGGGCCGCGTCCGAGCCAATAACTCGATGGACGATGTCCACGGCAATGAAGACAGCCAGCAAGTGCCCGCGCAATTGAGTTTTAGTGCGAAGAACGCAGCGCGACAGATGCTCTGCAGTCACTGAAGTTTCGGGTACAAGACACTCTTTCGCCTGGGGCGGACGACGGCAGACGTCAGCCCCACTACTGCTTATGGACGGGCAGTGCCTTTACCTCCGGATGGTCCATCAGCCGGCGCAATCAACGCGGCCAATGCCGACGCGACCGGGATGGCCGTGACGAACAGCAGCCCCCGTTCTGACGCCGTTCCCCCGCTGGGGCTAATAAGCACTGGTAGACTCGTGGCCAACAGCTCGAGTCCGGCCAAAGATAAGGAAATTCCGTTCATGGCTTTCTCCTGCCGCGCGATTTTCGAACGTGGCTACGCCAGAGTGGAATGCAGTGAAGCAACTTAAGTGCCAAGTGGCCACGCATCCACTCAGAAGCAATCATTGCGAACTTCTTCGGCGATTAATGATTTTAGCCGACGAATGTTTTCCTGTTCCTGGCTCTTCAAGTCTTGCCAGAATTGTCGCAGGCCTTCTCGCCATTCAGCGTTCGCAATGTACTGGTCATACCGTCACAACGCGTCAACTCGCTTGCTCAACTCGTGCAGTAGATGATGATCGTGATCCAAGATGCCATGGGACTCGCCGATATGTTCCATTTCGCGTTCTGCCGCCCAGTTCATTTTTAATTCCTTTCTTGGTGAAGTCGCTTGAATAGGACGTGCGTAACGACACCGGCCAGCACAGCACATCTCGCGCCGATTCACCACATTATGCTCTCGGGGCTCCAGGCAGATCGCGGCGCGTGCCGTCCCGCGCTTGATCCGCCGCGAAGAATCGTCCGGCCGCTGGTCAGAGGTGGGTTGCGGCACGAGCAGCCTCAGGCGGGGACGTCCGCCGCTGCGGCGACCGGGCTGGCGTCCCCAAGAGCCGGCCCGGGCGTCCTTGCAATGGGAGAGAGCAGCACGGCCAGCACGCCGGCCAAAAAGATGCCGTCAAACGTCCCGGCGCCGCCGATGGACGCGATCGGTGCCCCAAGGCCCTGAATCTTGTCGAGATTCAGCAAATCGGCGCCAATGAGAGTGCCTAGACTTCCGGCCACGTAGGCCAGCGGCGGCGCGTTCTTCCAAGACAAAGCCATCGCGGCGAGCGCCGCCACCAGCGGCGGCAAAAACATCGGCACGCCGATCCCCATTCCTCGCACCGGATAGGCAAGCTGGTGCACGACAAGCGCGACGATCGCCACAGCGCCAATGCCCCGAACATAAAACCGGTTCCGCATCAACAGATAGAGAGAAACGATCGTCGGCACGACTCCGCCGCCCACATTTACTGCGATTATGGTACCCGGCGATTCGCGAATAACGGGAATTACATAGCGCACTCCAAAGAAATCGACCACGTGATTGGTGACCATCGTTTCCGGCTGCAATTCGGCGACCGGAATGTTGATCGCGCTGCCCAGCAACGTGCACAATAGCACTGCCAACACGTAACGGGGCGGGATCCCAATACGGCGGAATACGCGGCCCAGGATGTGAAACTCCACTAGGGCCACGACCAAGACAAACAAGCAGAAGAGCGCCACCAGAAATGGCCACGCCAACGGGAAGTAGTGCAGGCTCGAAGCATGCATCATTTTGTCTCCTCGCCCGAGTCGTGCTGACCTGTCGATGCAAAAAAATAGCGTCGGGAGCAGGGCGGAGCAATCCTCGCAGAGCGAGATCAACCCTGCCACCCGACGCTGGACGCAATCGATGTTTGGCCGCGCCGGGGGCGACGTCCATTATTATCAACGTTGCGGGTCTGGTTGCACGATCATCAGCCACCATCCATTTGGCGCACCGCATGCGCACGCTTCAGCGTGTCGCCGCGAACAAACGGGTTGCAACCGATGCTCCGCTTAGCAGCATCGCGCCTCCCAGTGCCAGCAGAGCCACCAGCGTTAACATCATCGGCTGAGTCCCCGTAAGCGCCAAAATGCCGAGCACAACGGCCCCGATACCAACCAGCGACTCGCCGCCGGCAGCCGATTCGGCCGTCAATCTGGCAACGTGTTCCGCGGTGTCCTCGCGGCTATTGTTCACCGGGCCCAAGTGACTGACGCGGAACGTTTCGCCGCCGCCCAACAGCAGACCTCCGCCAAAGACGATGACCGAAATCGCCGTCAACGTGATCGGCAGGATGCCGATCAGCGCCAGGACACCCAGGGCGATGCCCGCTGCGCCGGCCAGCATTTCGGCCGACATACCGCTTGCCAGCTCGAGGGAGGGGCCGACGCCGCGTCCCGTTTCGCGGACGAGCTGATGGTAGCGGGCTGCGACGCCACCGCTTTTGATCAGCATCGCGCTGGCAATCGTAATGACCGCGATCGGTGTCATATAGTTTACATACATGCCAGCCAGTCCCAAAATCGCCAGCACCACCGTCGCGGCCGCCGCAACTGCGTCGAGCGAAAAAGCGGTTCCGACGATCCTGCCCGACGCCCTTTCTTCCGACGAGCTGCCACTCGATCGTTCGGCCCGATTCGCGCCAAATCGCGCTTCGCCCCCGCGTGGACTTTCGACTACAGCCATCTCACTCCTCCTGCACCCTATCGGTGCGCTAATTAGATCGTCGATATGTACCCCGACGAGTTAGGTGCAAGCTGCGTTCCGTAATCCAAATTCTCACAAAAACACGCAGGCCGATTTCAGCCCGCACCACGGGTCGACCTGGCAAGTGTCTGCCACGCTCCACCGGCATCTGACCAGTCGAGTCGCATTGACGGCATGTCTTTGTGCCAGCGTTTCACCCTCCCCCTTTTTTTGCCGGTACGTCTGTGCTCAGTGTTTCAGAAAGCGGCGTCGCCAAGGAACACCTGGTGCGATAACGACACAATTGCCCGAGCGACTGGTAGATGGTGGAGAGTTCGTCGGCGGCGCACACGAGCAGAGGCCTGAGCCGGTGGCGCGACGGTCCCCGACTTTTCGTCGGCGCACGAATTGCTACAGGACTGTTTGACCCCCAATCAACCTGGTTCCGCAGCACGCGGAATCTTAGCGGAACGTCGCTGATTCGACGATGAACGCAGGTCAGCAACAACCGTCAATCGTCTGCCCCTGATCGCATCCGTTGATCCCATGGACGACTTCATCCAACTTGTCGGGCCCAATCGCGCAGTCGAGATCGGCGGGGTCAAGCTCGTGGGTATGAACGCCGAAAACGGCGCCAAGCTGTTGTTCACCATGGCCTTCATCGTGATCGTGCTGCTCGCTGGCCGCGCGCTGAGATCGCTGCTGCGGATCACGTTGAGAAAACGAGCCAACGCCCGGGTTCAATTCTGGGCAAGGCAGGGCGTTCAGCTTTCCATGGCGATTGTCCTCGTGCTGGGAATGCTTTCCGTATGGTTTGACGACCCCACCCGCCTGGCCACTGCGCTCGGACTCGTGACGGCGGGGTTGGCCTTTGCCTTGCAACGAGTGGTGCTCTCGGTCGCTGGTTACTTGGTCATCCTCCGCGGCAATACCTTCAATGTTGGCGACCGCATTACCATGGGCGGCGTGCGCGGCGACGTCATCGCCCTGGGTTTCATCCAAACGACGATCATGGAGATGGGTCAGCCGCCCGCCGTGCAAAACGCCGACCCGGCCATGTGGGTTCGCGGCCGGCAGTACTCGGGGCGAGTTGTGACCGTGCCCAATGTCAAAGTCTTCGACGAGCCGGTCTATAACTACACGCGAGATTTTCCTTATCTCTGGGAGGAACTGGCGGTTCCGATTTCGTTCGACGCCGACGCGGGACGCGCGGAGTCGATTCTCGCGGAGGTCGCGCAGCGGCACACGGTTCAAGCCGAACAAATGGGAGCCGAGGCGCTGCGCGAAATGCAGCGGCGTTATTTCATGAACGATGCCGGCGTACGGCCGCGCGTGTATTATCGCCTGACGGATAGCTGGATCGAGTTGAGCGTGCGGTTTGTGGCCGAACAATGGAGAATTCGTGAAACGAAGGATAAGATGAGCCGCGACATTCTGCGAGCGCTGCGCGATGCAGGAATCAGCGTGGCATCCTCCACGTTCGCTATCGTCGGGCTCCCGGCACTGCACATTGCCAGCGACGCTCGCGACAACACGCCGACACCCTTTCCGTCGCCGCGGGACGATCGCCCGGCGGCAAACAATCGCGCAGCCGCGCATGCACAGGTAACTGCCAAATCGATGCTCGTTCGACTCAAAACGCTGTGGACCGACGCCCGCGATAGCCTCTGGCTCATCCCGGCCGTGTTGACGCTGATCGCTGCCGTCCTTGCATTTGGGCTCGTCCAACTAGAGTCGAGCTATGCGATCGATCTGGGCAATGGCTATTGGCTGATTGGCGGCAGCGTCGACGGTGCCCGCGCCGTGCTCAGCACGATTGCCGGCAGTCTGATCACGGTAACAGGCGTGGTGTTTTCCGTCACGATCGTCGCGCTGCAACTGGCCAGCAGCCAATTCACGCCCCGCATTTTGCGGAATTTCATGGCGGATCGATCGAATCAATACGTGTTGGGCGTGTTTATCGCGACGTTCACCTACACGTTATTGGTGCTACGGGTCGTGCGCTCCACGGACGAGGGCGAGCCATTCGTACCGCAAATGGCGGTTTCGCTGGCAATCTTGCTGTCACTCGTCAGCATCGGCTTTTTGATCCATTTCATCCACCACCTCGCTCGCTCGATCCAGGCCGCCGCCCTTTTGGAAAAAATCATGGACGAAGCGCTCGAACAAGTCGAACGCCATTTCCCGCGCGACGTCGGCGAACCTGAGGTGGATGTGCCTCCGCTCCACGACATTGCTGGTCGACAGCCGCAGTCGGTGACCGCCGACCGCGCCGGCTATCTGCAAGGCGTTGACGAGGATTCACTTTTCAAGCTAGGCACGGGTCAAGAGCTGCGCATCGAGATGAAGGAGCCCATCGGGGCGTTTCTGTTACCGGGCCAGCCGGTCGCCCTCATTTGGTGTGATGAGCCGGTTGACGACGCGGTCTACCGTCAGGTGCAAGCTGCATTCGTCGTCGGCCCGCAGCGCTCGCCCGACCAGGACCTGGAATACTTTCTATTGGAGATCAGCGACATGGCCGTGAAGGCTTTGTCGCCCGGCATTAACGACCCGACCACCGCGAAGCATTGTATTGACCGGCTGACACAAATCCTGCTGGCCTTGGGCCGGCGCCGGCCAGCCGACCCGCTGCGCACCGGATCGGGCTGCGTTCACTTCATTGCCAAGCCGTGCACGTTCGAATCGAGCCTGGGTACTGCATTTGACGACGTCTTGCACTACGGGCGCGGACACGCAGCCATCCTCGACAAAGTCCGACACTCGATCGCTCTGCTAAGATCGCTGTTGCCTTGCCAGCGGCACGCATCGCTGGATGGTGTGGAGGCCCGAGTTGATCAATGCGCGAAACCATGACTGCAACGGCAACGCAACGCACTGACGGCACAACCGCGAGTGCCGCAGTGCATCGGCATTTTGTCGCACTGGGAGATTTGCCGACTACGCGGCTGTGGTTTAACCGCCGAGCAGAGTAAGCACCTCGCCCGTGATGTAGCTCGAATCGGCGTTGGAAGCGAAGAACACGAAGGCGGGCGCCACTTCCTCGGGTTGGCCCGGGCGCGCCATGGGCGTTTCGATTCCGTGCTCGGCGACTTCCTGGGCCGATTTGGAGACCGGCTGAAGCACGGTCCAGATGGGCCCGGGGCGATGCAGTGAGGTGGACCCCAAGAACTGGGCGCGCTGATAAGGTATAAAATCCCCGCTGCGGGGGTAACCTGTCAGGAGGCCTGGAGGATGGCTCGGAAGCGACGGAGTTTTGGTGGGGCGTTCAAGGCGAAGGTGGCGTTGGCGGCCTGTCGTGGCGAGAAGACGACGGCCCAGTTGGCGGCCGAGTTTGGAGTCCACGCGGGCCAGATCACGGCCTGGAAGAAGCGGCTCTTGGAGGGGGCAGGGGGCGGCCGATGCCCGAGTCGCCGCCCGTGATCAGCGCCACCTGGCCCTCAAGCTTTCCGCCCGGTCTGTATTTCGGAGCCTCGAACTCCGGGCGGGGACGCATCTTCGATTCCAGGCCGGGCTGTTCCTGGGTTTGCGGCGGCATTTTTTGCTCGGCTTTTCGGCTTGTTTGCTCATCCGAAGGGTCCGCCCCAAAGCTAGTCAATACGATTGGTGAAGCGCAAGCGACGCGCTACGCTACGCTCGGCTATTGGATTGCATTTTCAATTGCTTTCCTAGCTTTCTGCGGACCGCGTGCGCCAAGGACTCTGAATTCTTTTCCCAGGCAATCTTGGTACGACTGAAAGAAGTGTTCCAATTCCTTGATTAAATCCTGGTTCAGATCGGCGAGAGACTTGAGATTGCTGTGAACATGCGACTCTTGGGCGACCGCGACGACGCGATCGTTTCGGATAAATCTCCCGTTCTCTTTCTGCTCCGCCTCGATGACTCCGATTGGTCGCGCCTCGACCACGCAGCCGGGGAACGCTGATTCGTCCATCAGCAGCAATACATCGAGCGGGTCGCCATCTTCCGCCCGCGTGCCTGGAACGAAACCGAAGTCGTAAGGAAACGCGGCGCCGGCCGGAAGCACCTTGCCCAGGCGGAAGACGCCAGCTTTTTCATCAAAGCAAAACTTATTTCGCTTACTTTTGGGCGTTTCGACGATGACGTTGACCGTTTCGAGACCGGCGAGAGGCGCAATACGACCCAGCGGCGAACTTGCCTTCGCTACAGCGTTTCCGCTCTTTTTCTTCTTCGCTTTCTTCTTTCGACCGGCCACGCACCGCTTCTCCCACAGGACCAACACCGCGAACGCAAGTCCGATTACTCCGGGTGAGTCGAGCAAGTTTTGTTCCGCCCCGATGCCCGGAAGCTGGCGGGAAGTTGTTTTTGATGCCACCAGCGCTGGGGGGCCAGTCGGTTTGCGCGACCATCGCCCACACACGGGCTGCAACTCGCGCTGCGCGCGAGGGGCTGAGCGATCTGGTCGAGAATCGTTGCCGCGGATCGATCTTGACTCGCCGTCGATGCGGCCGCCGAGACGTTTGCGGATGCAAAATGCGAGGCATCCGGTGGGTAAACGTTCATCTTCAGTTCGGTCTCGCGGTACGTGAGTTGTTCGGCCACTGGGCGCGGCGCAGTCAGCGCAGCATCCATGGGGGAGGATTTGATTGAACCCCCGTCCGAACCGGCTCGGGTCCCGCCGAGCAAGCCGTGGTGTCGTGGTTCGGCCGCAGCCACCTAGAATGTAACTTGCGCAAAGGAGAGGCAATGTACACCACGTCAAGAAGTTAACGTATACCGTCAACATCAGCGAGCCGGCTCCGGCCTTCGGCAAGATGCTGCTCGAGCAATTTGGCGGCGCCAACGGCGAGCTGGCGGCAGCCCTGCAGTACTCGATCCAAGGCATCAACTGCGACGACCCCAAGCGCAAAGATTTGCTGATGGACATTGGGACGGAAGAGCTCAGCCACTTGGAAATCATCGGCAGCCTGGCGCGGATGCACCTCAAGCCGCTGAAGAACGGCCATCGAAGCGCCGTCGAAGCTGATCCGCTGATTGCCATCGTCGGTGGCGGCGGCGTCTCGCTGAACAACTCGGAAGGAAACCCATGGACGGCCGACTACCTGAAAATCAGCGGCCGGTTGGAAGTCGATTTGCGGAACAACATTGCGGCCGAGGCCCGCGCGAAGATCACCTACGAGCGACTGCTGAAATACACGGACGATCCAGGCACGATCGATGCGCTGAAGTTTCTCATGACGCGTGAGATTACGCACATGAAGGCGTTTGGGATCGCATAGAGTCGTTGGATAAAGGGCCGCTCGAAATCGGCGAAATGCCGATCGAAGACCAGTGGGTCAACAAGTTCTTCAACGATTCGACCGGCGACGGGGAGCTGGGCTCGCGCGAAACTGGCCCGTGGAATCAAGGCAACGGCTGGGAGCTTGTCGACAGCCCGGCGTTTGTGGATTGCCGCATGCCGCGATAAGCGGGAGAATGACCGGCGTGGCGAGCGCCGCCGTTTTGCCGCGCCGCGTTCGACCAGATTGGTGCCTCGGCGCTCTGTTTGCGCGAGCCGCTGTTGGAGCACCTCTGATTTTGAAAGGTATTGCGGCCCCGCGCCGCGGTGCGACTTTGACGGCCTGAGATTTGCTGCGCATCGGGCGCCGCCGCATTAACGGCCGCTTATGGGTTTCGCTGGTCCCGCCGCGGAGGGCCGTGCGGGCGAGACGCCGCCACGACGGGAATTGCAAAACGCACTAACGCCTATGCACAATCGGCGTTGGCGAGTCCGCAACTGCGGATTTGGCGTGCCCCGATCGTACGTGGTATAAACAGGCAGCGGCCCAGACCACTGCCTCGATCGTTGCGCAAGGCTGCCAGGTAGACGGGCGGCGGCTGGCTGCCCGCTGATTGTGGCGCGAATAATTTGCGTGTGCAAGTTCCGATCATTTTTTTAGGAGAGGGCGGACGTGGAGCGGCGGGCCATCACGGTGCACGGCATTGTCCAAGGCGTCGGCTTTCGGCCATTCATTTACACCCTCGCAAAAACGTGCCGATTGGCCGGCTTTGTTCGCAATGACTCCGGCTCGGTGAACATTGAGATTGAGGGGGACGCAACTCGAGTTAATTTGTTTATGCGAGAGCTGCGCCACCAGTTGCCGCCGCTGGCGGAGATTGCGGATCTGAGATGGCGACACATCGCGCTTCGGAATGAGCGCAGGTTTCGGATCATTGATAGCATCGAGGCGGCTGGCGCCGAGATCCGAATTTCGCCCGATGTGGCGGTCTGCGAGGATTGTCTGCGGGAGTTGTTCGACCCGCTCGATCGACGATTTCGATACCCGTTTATTAATTGCACGAACTGCGGTCCGCGGCTGACCATTGTGATGGGCGCGCCGTACGACCGGCCTCGGACGACCATGGCTGGATTTCCCATGTGTGCCGATTGCCAACGGGAATATCACGATCCGGGCGACCGAAGATTCCACGCCCAGCCGCTTGCCTGTCCCGTTTGCGGACCGCAGCTCGACCTCGTTCGCAAGGGCGGACAGCGAAGTCCAGCGCACGATCCGCTACGGGAATTTGCAAAGAATATTTTCGCGGGGCGCATCGGTGCAATCAAAGGGCTCGGCGGTTATCACTTGGCCTGTGACGCCACGAACACTCGCGCCGTAGCGGAACTGCGGCGGCGAAAAGGCCGCGACGAGAAGCCGCTGGCCGTGATGGTCCGCGACGTCGAGGCCGCCGGGCGGCTGTGTGCCATTTGCCAAAGTGAGCGATTGCTGCTGGAATCGCCTCAGCGGCCGATTGTACTGATGCGAAAACATGCTTGCGCGGCGCACAGCGTTTGCGACGCAGTCGCGCCGCGCAATCCGTATCTCGGGGTCATGTTGCCGTATACGCCGCTGCATCATTTGCTTCTCGACGCTGTCGCTGGTGTGCCGTTGGTGATGACCAGCGGCAACCAATCCGACGAGCCGATCGCTTATCTAGACGACGACGCAGTTCAGCGATTGAGCGACATCGCCGATGTTTTCTTGACGAACGACCGGCCGATTCACGTCCGCTGCGACGATTCCGTGACGCGACTCGTCGCTGGCGCCGAATTACCGATACGGAGATCTCGCGGATATGCACCTCGGCCGATTCGGCTGCCGATGGCGTGCCGACGTCCGATCTTGGCCGTGGGCGGTCAGTTGAAAGGCACGTTTGGACTGGCCGCCGGCAGCGAGGCAACCGTGAGCCATCACGTGGGCGACCTCGACCACATCGCGGCCTATCGCCAGTTTCAGCGGGACATCGATCTCTATGAGCGGTTGTTCCGCGTTTCGCCTGAGGTCCTCGTCCACGATTTGCATCCTGACTACGCCTCGACCCGATACGCGCCGACCGCGCCGCACAGCAGTCGATTGCAGCGTTCGCCGTGCAACACCACCACGCGCACATGGCCAGTTGCATGGCCGAAAACGAACTGAACGAGCCCGTGATTGGCGTGACGTTGGACGGCACTGGGTACGGAATTGACGAAGTGACGCACGAGGCCGTCGTTTGGGGTGGCGAGTTTTTGGTTGGCGATTATCGCTCGTTTCGCCGGGCCGTGCGGCTGCGGTACGTGGCCATGCCGGGCGGAGAACGGGCGGCCGTCGAGCCCTGGCGCATGGCCGTAGCTCACTTGTTGGACGCCGGCTGCGAGCTATCCCCGTTGAAGCCGCGCCTGACGGACTTGCAGTTGCGGACCGCGGCGGCGATGATTGCGCGGCGCCTGAATTCGCCGCTGACCTCCAGCGCCGGGCGTCTATTTGATGCGGTCGCGTCGATCGCCGGCGCTTGTGATGTGATGAGCTACGAGGGCCAGGCAGCCGCTGAGCTTGAATGGCTGGCCGGCGAAGCGGGTGCGGGTATCGAAGCCTATCCGTTCGCGATCGAGGTCGCGGCTGCTCATGCACTGCCGGACGTGATTGATACGCGCCCACTAATTCGAGCAGCCGCGGCCGATGCGGGAATCGCCGTCGACGCGCAGCGCATCGCGCGGCGTTTTCATGCGACGATCGTGTCAATCATCGAGGCCGCTTGCGACCGCATCCGACAGCAAACCGGCCTGAACACCGTCGTGTTGAGCGGCGGCGTGTTCATGAACGCCTGGCTCACGACCGCTGCGACCAGCGAGCTTCTGACGCGCGGTTTTCGCGTGTTCCGCCACAGTCGTGTGCCGCCGGGCGACGGCGGCTTGTGCCTGGGGCAGTTGGCCGTCGCGGCCGAGTGGCAGCGGAAAAGCGACCCGGCGATTTCCGATCCGCCCCAGTCGGCTTTGCCGCTGCAAAGTGTCACTAGCAACCCGTGAGAGTTTTCGCATGTGTCTTGGAATTCCCGGCAAATTGTCGAGACGTTCGAGGAACACGACCTGCTCATGGGCAAGGTCGATTTCGGCGGTGTGTTTAAACGCGTTTGCCTGGAACACATGCGCGATGCGACTCCTGGAACCTATGTGCTCGTTCACGTGGGCTTTGCGCTGCAAGTGATCGACGAGCACGAAGCGGCCCAAGTGTTTGAGTTTCTCCAGCGGATGAACGAGTTGGAGGAACTGCGCATCGCGCAGCCGACGGCCGCGGCCGACAGCAGTTAAATCGAGCACCGTTTCACGAAGGCCATATTGCGCGACCAAGTGCCATGAAATATCAAGATGAATACCGAGACGCAGCGGCGGCGAAAAAGCTGCAGCAAGCAATCCGCGCGATCACGACCCGGCCCTGGGTCATCATGGAAGTCTGCGGCGGGCAGACGCACACGATCGTTAAGTACGGCATCGACGAACTGCTGCCACCGGAAGTGGAGCTGGTCCACGGGCCGGGCTGCCCCGTGTGCGTGACCTCGCTCGAAATGATCGACCGGCGCACGCCATCGCTTCGCGGCCGGAAGTCGATCTTCTGCTCGTTCGGCGACATGCTCCGCGTGCCCGGCTCGCGCGGCGACTTGCTGCCGCTCAAGAGCCGCGGCAGTGATGTGCGGATCGTCTATTCACCGCTTGACGCCGTGAACCTGGCGGCGGCAATTTCCCCACAAGCAAGTCGTCTTTTTCGCGATTGGCTTTGAGACGACGGCACCGCCGAACGCGATGTCCGTTTGGCTCGCCCACAAGCGCGGACTTAAGAATTTCAGCGTGCTGGTGTCACACGTGCTGGTGCCCCCCTCGATTACGGCGATACTGCAAGCGCCGGGCAATCGCGTGCAGGGCTTTCTCGGCCCCGGACACGTTTGCACGGTAATGGGCTACGAAGAATACGAGCCGATTGCGGCGCATTATCGCGTGCCGATCGTGATTACAGGATTCGAGCCGATCGACATGCTCGAAGGCGTGTTGATGACGGTGCGGCAGCTCGAGGCGGGAATGGCTTGCATCGAAAACCAGTACGCCCGCGCGGTGCGACGCGACGGCAACCGGCAGTCGCGGGCATTGATCGAAGACGTATTCGAAATCTGCGACCGCAAATGGCGCGGCGTGGGGACGATTCCCAAAAGCGGTTATCGGCTGCGATACGAATATCGCGACCACGACGCGGAGCGGTTATTTGAAGTTGACGACATCGAAACGCGCGAGTCTGCCGAGTGCATCAGCGGCCAGGTGCTGCGCGGTTTGAAGAAACCGCACGACTGCCCGGCGTTTGGGACTCGTTGCACGCCGCAAACGCCGCTGGGGGCGACGATGGTTTCATCCGAGGGGGCGTGCGCCGCTTACTACGCGTATGGTCGGCATTTGGAGGCCCGCAAAAAGTCACGCGGTGCGTCGCCCCGCGGGTCAGTGCCGGAACTAGTGCAGTTGGGGCGCCCTTCGGCGGCGCCCGTTTCAGATTCTTGAGGAGTGAGGAGCATGCCATGGAACGCACACCATTATCCCTGCCAGAAATTAGCTTAATTGCCGGCACGCGGGCTGCGCTTGGCGCCGGCGTCGCACTGCTGCTCGCCGATCGACTGACGAGCGAACAGCGGCGAGCCGTCGGCTGGACACTCTTGGGCATCGGCGCAATCACCACGGCGCCCATCGCCGTCCAGCTCTATAAGTCGACGCGCGAGCCTTCCAACCAGCGAGAACCGTACCGACGCGATCTGCGAGTGCGGCAGCGGGAGTATGCGAGATGACGAGCGCGGCCGCTACTAACGGCGCGGCAAGCTCGCCGCCCGACGCCCAATTGCGCGAGCTGGTGTTGCGGCAGGCGCGGGAAGTCGTCGCGCTCAAAGAGCAGTTTTTTGCCGACGAGGCGCCGCGCATTGTCGAGTGCTGCCAGGTAATGGCCCGCGCGTTCGACGCCGGCGGGCGGCTCTTCGTGATGGGCAACGGCGGGAGCTCCTGCGACGCCATGCACATGGCCGTTGAGTGCACCCACCCCATCATCACGAAGCGGCCGGCATTGCCGGCCATCGCCCTGACGACCGACATGGCATTTCTGACCGCCGTCGGCAACGATCAAGACTTTTCCTTTGCGTTCGTCGATCAACTGCGGCTATTGGGCAAGGCGGGCGACATGGCGATGGCCTTTTCGACCAGTGGCAAGTCGCGAAATCTGACCCGCGCGTTCCAGTCGGCGCGCGAAATGCACATCCTCTCGATCGGCTGCGCGGGAAAGGACGGGGGCCGCCTGACGGAGCTGTGCGACTACTGCTTTGTCGTACCGAGCTTCAGCATTCCCAGAATTCAAGAAACGCAAGAAACGCTGCTGCACCTGATGTGGGACTTGGTCCACGTGATTCGCGGCGAGGAGGACGTGCTATGATCACTGATACGATGGCTCGCAAATCGCAAAACCTAGCCGAGCAGGCCAAGCGCCGCTTCGGCACGCCGGGCGAGTATAAGCCGAACAACCACTTGGTTCGCCGCCGGGCACTAGAATGCTTCGCTCTGACAATGATCGGCGACGGCACGCTCGGCTTCATCGAGCCGGTCGAGCACGTGCAGCTCTGGCTCCGCGGGCCCAAGTGGTGGCGGCAGATGTTGCAGCCGTTCGCCGACAACCCGGAGCTGACGCGGTGGGTCGGCGCGGCCGAGTTCGCATTGGGCGTGTGGCTCGCTAGGAAACAAGCGACCGCAGATTGATCTTGCGGACACTTTCGCGCTATGGCTGATGTCGGTGACAACGTGATGGGGCAGTTCGGCGCATGTCCGGTGCCGCAATCGTCGTACGAACACGTGCTCTTGGGCCATGGCAGCGGCGGCAAGCTGACCGCCGACCTAATCCAGCGGCTATTTTTGCCTGCGTTCGACAACGAGGTGCTTGGCTCGCTCGAAGATCAGGCGACGGTCAGTTTTGGCAACGAGCCGTCCCCCAACAGCCACGCCGACAATGGCCAAGCGCAGGACGGTGCCGTCGCTGCCGCGCCGCGGCTGGCATTCACGACGGACGGGTACGTCGTGCGGCCGCTCTTCTTTCCGGGCGGCGACATCGGCAAGCTGGCCGTGCACGGCACGGTGAACGACTTGGCCGTCGGCGGCGCCGAGCCCCTTTATCTCTCGGCCGCGTTCATCCTCGAAGAGGGCTTGCCCCTGGAAGACCTGCGACGAGTCGTCGCGTCGATGCGCGAAGCGTGCGACGCCGCCGGGGTACAGCTTGTCACCGGCGACACGAAGGTGATCGACCGTACCAGCGGCGACCAGCTTTTCATCACCACCGCCGGCATCGGCCGCGTGCCGGCCGGCCGGCAGCTGTCGATCCGCGGCGCGCGGCCGGGCGACAAGATCATCGTCTCGGGCACGATCGGCGATCATGGCATCGCCATTATGTCGTTGCGCGAGGGGATTGAATTCGAGACGGTGCTGAAAAGCGATACGGCCCCTTTGTGTGGCTTGACGCGCGTCATGTTGGCAGCGTGCCCATCGATCCGGTCGATGCGCGATCCAACGCGCGGCGGCGTGTCGAGCGCGCTTAACGAGTTGGCAAATGCCTCTAACGTAGGGGTGCGGTTGGACGAAGCATTGATCCCGGTCCGCCACGAAGTGCATGCGGCATGTGAAATGCTAGGTCTAGACGTGCTCTACGTCGCCAACGAGGGAAAGTTGCTGGCTGTCGTGCCGCCGACGGACGCGGATCATTTGGTCACCGTCATGCGGGCGCATCCGCTGGGTCAGAACGCGGCCGTAATTGGCGAGGTCGTCGACGACCATGCCGGAATGGTCGTTATGAGGTCATTGGTCGGTGGGGAACGGGTCGTCAGCATGTTATCGGGGGAGCAACTGCCGCGCATTTGTTGAGCTTCGGTGCGAGGTGCATAACTCAGATGAAAGCACTGCCGGACCATGCCCGACGCCATCGAAGCGAACCCGGACGAACTAGCG
This sequence comes from uncultured Planctomycetota bacterium, assembly GCA_963738665.1. Taxonomy (GTDB): domain Bacteria; phylum Planctomycetota; class Planctomycetia; order Pirellulales; family Lacipirellulaceae; genus JABDGM01. Next base: position 474,553 of record CAVTXL010000016.1, on the reverse strand, counting down.
CCGAAGAAGTCTTCGGGCCGCATCTATCTGCAAGAGCTGGAAGAGGGCATCGAGGCCCTCGAAATGGAGACCCATCGGCTGGCCTTGTCGAGTTTTGCCGCAGGTCTGGAGTTGGGACTGAGCCTGTTGTTCGTTGCAATCTTCGAGACACTTTCCGAAAGCGCTTCGAATCGTCCATCGATCGCCCTGCTGACTTCGGTGATGTCGTCGTTCGGCTTCATCGCCGTGATTTTGGGGCGCTCCGAGCTATTCACCGAGCAGACGACGCTGGCCATCTTGCCACTCCTGTCGGGGAACGCCAGCGTGCGAGAGGTGGCCCGATTGTGGGGCACTGTCTACGTGGCGAATGTCGCGGGGGCCGCCGCCTGCGCGGCGTTCATCGTGTTGATCGGCCCGGCCCTCCACGACGTCGACCCACACGTGTTTGTCGAAATCGCCCGTCGCAAGGTCGAGTACGCCTGGTGGGTGATTCTGCTCAGCGGCGTCCTTGCCGGTTGGATCATGGGACTGTTGTCTTGGCTGGTGGCGGCCGGGCGCGACACGATCAGTCAAATCGTAACCATCCTTATCTTCACCGGCGCGATCGGCTTTGGCCACCTGCATCATTCCATCCTGGGCTCGACCGAAGTGCTGAGTGGGATATTTGCCGGCAGCAACCTGTCACTGGCGGATTTCGCTCATTTCCTGCTGTGGGCGACACTGGGGAACGCGATTGGCGGGGCAATCTTTGTCGCACTATTGAAATTCGGACATGCCCGGACCGACGAGCAGGCGTGAGCAATCTCAAAAGGAAATCATAGTCTTTTCGGCTGGCCGTAATCAGTTTTTTTATGACGGAGGAGTGCGATGCCACAAGCACAAGCCATGCAAGCCACCCGGCCGCCCGATGTGAAGGAAGTGCACATCCTTTGGACGCCGGACGGCATGAGCTGCGACGGCGACACCATCTCTGTGACGGCTGCCACGCAGCCGAGCTTGGAAGACGTGCTGATGGGCGCGATTCCGGGCTTGCCGAAAGTGCATCTCCACAACCGCGTGCTCGACCCGTCGCAAGGCGGTGAGGAATTCATGGAGATCTGGCACCGGGCCGACGAAGATCGGCTTGATGCGCCGTTCGTGCTCGTCATAGAAGGCTCGATCCCCAACGAGCGGATCAAGGACGAAGGTTACTGGGCCGCGATGGGCAACGACCGCGCGACCGGCGAGCCAATCACGCTCTGCGAATGGATCGACCGCCTGGCGCCGAAGGCATTCGCGGTGGTCGCCTGCGGCACATGCGCCGCCTATGGCGGCATTCACGCCATGGCCGGCAACCCAACTGGCAGCATGGGGCTGGCAGACTACCTGGGTTGGGATTTTCGCAGCGCGGCCGGCCTGCCGATCATCAATGTCCCCGGCTGCCCGGTGCAGCCGGATAATTTTATGGAGACGCTGCTATATCTGCTCTATCAAGCGGCCGGCTTGGCCCCAATCATTCCGCTCGATGAAATGCTGCGGCCGACCTGGCTGTTTGGCAAGACGGTGCATGAAGGATGCGACCGGGCCGGGTACTACGAGCAGGCCGACTTCGGCTACGAGTATGGCACGCCGAAGTGCCTCGTGAAGATCGGCTGCTGGGGACCGGTCGTCAATTGCAACGTTACCAAGCGCGGTTGGATGAATGGTATCGGTGGCTGTCCCAACGTGGGCGGCATTTGCATCGGCTGCACGATGCCCGGCTTTCCAGACAAATTCATGCCGTTCATGGACGAGCCGCCCGGCGCGACGCTCTCGGGCGGGCTTGTGTTTTGGTACGGCCGCATGATTCGCGCCCTGCGGGGCATTACGAATCGCACGGCGAATCGGGAGCCGCAGTGGCGGCACGCGGGCGGTGAATTGACGACCGGCTATGTCCCACGGCATTACGGGTAAGAAGAAGAAAGTATCCGGCGTCGGGTTTCCGTTGTCAGAAGGCCGAGAACTGCGTCTTCTGACGCCCGACGCCTGATCCCTCTCCCACGGAGGATAACGAAAATGGCAACCGTTTCCGCCCCCGCCAAAAAGCACAACACGAAACCCGGCAAGCTCGTCGAGATGTCGTGGGATCCTATCACGCGGATTGTCGGCAGCCTGGGGATCTATACGAAAATCGATTTCGAAAACAAACGCGTGGCAGAATGCTACAGCACCTCCTCCATCTTCCGCGGCTACAGCATTTTCATGCAGGGCAAAGATCCTCGTGACGCCCACTTCATTACCAGCCGCATCTGCGGCATCTGCGGTGACAATCACGCCACGTGTGCCAATTACGCGCAGAACATGGCCTTCGGCATCAAGCCGCCTCCTTTGGGCGAGCTGATCGTCAACTTGGGCGAAGCGGCCGAGTACATGTTCGACCACTGCCTTTTCCAAGACAACCTCGTGGGCGTCGATTTCTGCGAGCAGATGGTCAAGGCCACTAATCCTGGCGTGTGGGAAAAAGCGACGAACACCGAAGCGCCGGGCACACAATACCACGGCTACAAAACAGTCGGCGACATCATGCGGGCGCTGAACCCGTTCACGGGCGAGTTTTACTTGCAATCGCTGCAAATGAGCCGGCTCACTCGCGAGATGTTCTGCCTGATGGAAGGGCGGCACGTCCACCCCTCGACGCTCTACCCCGGCGGCGTCGGCACCGTGCCCAGCATCCAGGTCTTCACCGATTACCTGGTGCGATTGATGAAGTACATCGAGTTCATGAAAAAGGCCGTGCCGCTGCATGACGATTTGTTCGATTTCTTCTATACGGCCCTACCGGGCTATGAAGAAGTAGGCCGCCGGCGCAGTGCTGTTGGGTTGTTGGGGCTCGTGGAACGAGCCCGACGCCTGCGATTACACGTACGAGCGGATGGGCAAATGGGGCCGGACGATGCACGTGACGCCAGGCGTGGTCGTCGACGGCAAATTGGTGACCAACGACCTCGATCGACATCAACTTGGGCCTGCGGATATCTGCTTGGCAGTTCGTTTTATGACGATTGGCAAGACCAGCCGACATTTGTCAGCCACGATCCAATCGGCAACCCGATCGACAAGCGCCACCCCTGGAACCAGACGACCATCCCCCGCCCGCAGAAGCGCAACTTCAACAAGAATTACACCTGGGTCATGTCGCCGCGCTGGTATGACAGCAACACGGGCGATTATTTGGCGCTCGACACGGGCGGCGGGCCGATTGCCCGGCTCTGGTCGACCGCCTTGAGCCGGCTCGTGAACGTGGGCTACGTCGACGCCACCGGCGGCAGCGTGCTGATCAACTTGCCCAAGACGGCGACCATGCCCGAAATGAAGCTCCAGTGGAAGATTCCCCAGTGGAGCAACGCGATCGAGCGCGACCGGGCGCGTACGTACTTTCAAGCCTATGCGGCCGCGATGGCGATGCACTTCGTCGAGCGGGCGCTCAAAGAGGTGCATGCCGGCCGCACGCGGACTTGGACCGAGTTCACTGTGCCGGACGAGGCCATCGGCTGCGGCTTTCACGAGGCCGTGCGCGGTGTTCTTTCGCACCATGTCGTCATCCGCAACGGCAAAATCGCCAACTATCATCCCTATCCGCCGACACCGTGGAACGCCAGCCCGCGCAACACGTACGGCACGCCCGGCCCGTACGAAGATGCCGTGCAGAACACGCCCATCTTTGAAGAGAACGGGCCCGACAAGTTCAAGGGCGTCGACATCATGCGGGCGGTGCGGAGCTTTGATCCGTGCCTGCCCTGTGGCGTCCACATGTACACGGGTAGCGGCAAATTGCTCGACGTGCGGCACGTGCCGATGTTCGGAATGCAGCACGGTTGACACAATGCGCGCGAAAAATGGCCCGAAAGAGGTTCGCCATGCCTAGCGATGCACCGCCGTTGGAAGCGCAGAATTCAGCGAATCGAGGCGCTGGTCGAGCAAATCGAGAGGTCCGCCGACGCGCGCGTTCGCGACACGTGCCGCGAAATTGTCGGCACGCTGTTGGAATTGCACGGCACGGGCTTGAAGAGAGTCTTTGAGTTGCTGGCAAATTCGAGCGGTGGTGGGCGCGACGTCATCCATGCTTGCCTTGAAGACGATTTGCTGCGGAGCCTGCTCTTGCTGCACGATTTACACCCCGACGATTTGCAGCGGCGAGTCACTCAGGCACTCGAAATGGTCCGGCCCTACCTGCACTCGCACGGCGGCGACGTCGAACTGCTGGAAATCTCGCCCGCGGGCGTGCGGCTGCGCATGAAAGGAAGCTGCCACGGCTGTCCTTCGTCGGCCGCGACGCTGCGCGACTCGATCGAACGAGCCATTTGCGAGCTAGCGCCAGACGTCGGCACGATTGAGGTGGAGGGATTATCGAGCGGCGCGAATCACGGCACGTTCGTCCCGCTCGACGTGCTGCAAGGCAGCGGGAGCGACCACTCATCGGGTTTGCTGCCGTCGCGTCAGGCACCGGTCGGCACCAATGGCCATTCCAGCATCGCTTTTCAAACCGCTAGCCAAGAGAGGTGATCATGTTCGGGATATTTTCATCGTTCATCGGCCCCGGCCACACGCCGGGCAAGAGCGACATCTCCGCGCACTCACCCGGCACGGCGAAGGGCGAGGAGTGGGTGCAAAAGTGGGGCCGCGAGGACGGGCGGAACGACGCACCGCCACACCGCTTGGCACGCGACTCGACGAGCATCAACCCAGAGCATCATGGCCCGATCGATCCGCGGATGCCGCACATTCCGCCACAATGAGCGCAAGAACCGGTCAACGAATACTCAGTGAAGTGAACGATGAGCGTCGGTCTCGAAACATCCGTGCCTGCCTGGACGAGTTCCTTGCGGCGGTTCGTCACGCGGCCGCCGGCCGTTGAGCGCTGCGAAATCTGTAGCGAAGAGTTAGCCGACGGGCACGAGCACCTGGTCGAATCAGCCACGGGCCGCCTGCTGTGCGCGTGCACCAGTTGCTGCGTGTTGTTCGGTTACCAGGCGGACGCCAAATTTCGCCGCGTGCCAAAGCCGATCGACAAATTGGCAAACGCCGGCGTAAGCGACCAGGCATGGCGAATGTTGGACATACCAGTTGGCCTGGCGTTCTTGTTTCGCCGCAGTTCGACGGGAAAAGTCGTGGCCATGTATCCCAGCCCGGGCGGGGCCACGGAAGCTGCGATCGACGACGGCGATTGGGCCCAGATCGTGAGTGAGAATCAAACGTTGCGAGAATTGGAGGACGACGTCCAAGCGCTCATCGTGAACCGCATCGACGGCGCCCGCAATGCCTATCGCGTGCCGGTCGACGAATGCTACAAATTGATCGGGCTGATTCGCACGAACTGGCGCGGTTTTTCAGGCGGCGAAGAGGTATGGCAGCAAATCCGGCGCTACTTCACGAGCCTCGATGAGCGGGCCGCCACGGCGGGTCGCAGACGACAACGCACAGCACGGTGAAATCGCGTGCACGTAACGACGCAGCGAACGAAGCAACCAAACACCCAGAAATCGCATGGAACCCACGGCGCCAAATCTTGACTTTACCGTCGCCGCAGTCGAAGTCGTGTCGGCGGCCGCCACGCCGACGCTTTCATTCCATCTGCACCTCGTCACGGATGGCCAACCAGCCATTCACTCCGTCTTGCTGCGCTGCCAGTTTCAGATCGAATCCACGCGCCGGCATTACACATCGTCCGAGCAAGAGCAGCTATCCGACCAATTCGGTCAGCCGCAAGAGTGGGACCGCACGCTCCGCAGCATCCTTTGGACGCATGTGACGGCGAACGTACCCGGCTTCACCGGCACCACGCGTTTCGCCCTGCCCGTGCCATGCACGTACGATTTCAATTTGGCCGCGGTAAAGTACTTCGACGCAGTCGAAGACGGCGATGTGCCGCTGTGCTTGCTATTCAGCGGGACGATTTTTTATTCCAGCAGTTCCGGCGCACTCCAAGCTGCGCAAATCCCCTGGGACAAACAGGCCCGCTATCGGCTGCCGATCCGTGTGTGGCGCAACATGATGAACGCGTACTACCCGCACACCGCCTGGCTCGACCTGCCGAAGGACGTCTTCGATCGGCTGTTGGCATACAAGCGGCACAGCGGTCTACCAACTTGGGAGCAGGCCATTGCACAACTGCTCGACCAGGCCAGCAAAGAGGAACTCGTTTACGTGGCGCGACTTGCATGAGCACGGCTCCATCCAACATCGACGCGCTTGCCGCCGCGGTCATGTACGAGGGATACATTCTATACCCCTATCGACCGTCGCTCAAAAACGTGCAGCGCTGGACGTTTGGCGGCGTCTATCCAAGAGCGTGGAGCGGGTCTCACGAAGACGACGCGTGCCAACTGCAAATGGAGTGCCTGCTCGAAATCGAGAAAAACGCGACATTGGACATCCGGGTCCGTTTTTTACACCTGATCGAACGCAGCGTCGGCGAACTCATCCCACCAATCACCGGCTGGCCCGGCAGCGATGAGCCGGCGTATCGCTCTGTCGAGCAACTGCAGGTCGGCAACGAGTCATTTCACAACTGGCAAGAAGCGGCCGAGCGAGAAATCTGTCTCAGCGGCGTGCCGCTCGCCGAGCTGGTAGCGGCACCCCGGCGCCAGGCGTTTCAATTTCCCGAGCGCCTCTGGCACGAGGGCGTGTGTGATGAAGAGGGAAGGTACGTCGGCGTACTTGCGCGTTCAACAGACGATTCAGGGCGCGATCGACATCCGAGCAACGCAGCTCGACACTGGCGTATACACATTGACCATGACGATACTCAACGACACGCCGTTTCCTGATTTGATGCAAGCCACGCGCGACCGGGCTCAGCTCCACTCGTTCGCGTCGACCCACGCGATCCTTTCGCTCATGCAGGGCCAGTTTGTCTCCGCGATCGACCCGCCACAGCGGCTGCAAAACTTTGCAGACGCGTGCAAAAACCAGGGCCTCTGGCCGGTGCTTGTCGGCGATGCTGGCCAGCGAAACAACATGCTGGCCGCGCCGATCATCCTCTACGACTACCCGCAGATTGCCGCCGAAAGCCCCGGCGACCTGTTCGACGCCACCGAAATCGATGAAATTCTGACGCTCCGCGTTTTGACGCTGACCGACGACGAAAAGTCCGAAATGGCAGCGGTCGAGCAAGCCGCCCGCCGACTTTTGCAGCGCACCGATTCGCTCGACGGCGAGACGCTAGCCCGAATGCACGGTAGACTGCGCCGTGTTCAAATCGCAACAGAAGCCTCGGCCGAAGGAGCGTTGCCATGAACGCTGCCAAAGTGAGCGATTGGTTGTTCGATACCGATCGACGGCAATTGGAATGCATTCACGTCGGTCGCAACGAGCTGCGTGCCGGCGACAGCGTACGGCTCGCCCCGCGACAGCGTGCGGACATCTTCGACATCGCCCTGGCCGGCAAGGCCGCGACGATTGATTCGATTGAACAGGACTACGAAGGCCGCATCTACCTGGCCGTCACGATCGACGACGACCCGGGCCGCGACTTGGGCTCTCTCCGTCAGCCGGGCCATCGCTTCTTTTTCCTCGTCGATGAAATCGAACCGCTGGAACCGTCGCCGGGAGGTGCGCCATGAACGGCAAGCGGATTTTGGTGGCCGGCATCGGCAACATCTTTCTCGGCGACGACGCCTTTGGCGTTGAGGTCGTACGGCGGCTCGCCCGCCGGCCGCAGCCAGCCGGCGTCAAAGTCGTCGACATCGGCATTCGCGGCATCGATCTCGTGTTCGCCCTGCTTGATGGGTATGATCTGGTGATTCTCGTCGACACTGCCTCGCACGGACAGCGGCCGGGGACGCTGTACTTAATCGAACCAAGCGTCGGCGGCGCGTCGACGGAGAGGCCGGCCATGCCCATGTTCGATCTGCATGATTTGGACCCGGCGAAAGTGTTGCGCACGGCGCAGGCCATGGGCGGGCAGGTTGATCGAGTCGTGCTCGTGGCCTGCGAGCCCGAGGCGACCGGCGACGAGGCGCAAGGCCTGGGCGGGCTCAGCCCGTCGGTGGCCGCCGCCGTCGACCCGGCCATTGAAATGATTGAATCCCTGATCGCCGAACCACAAATCGGCCAGCCAGCCACTGCGTCTCGAACTGCCGAAGAACACGCGGCGACGGCCGCAATGCAATCATAACCAAGTTGAATCGGAGTTTTCGTATGCAAACTGGACTACTGGAAAAAGTGACAGCGATGCCGCGCACAATGGCATGCCGCACCGAGCGAAATGCGCCAAGTCGACGGCGCAGCTCGGCTTGGCCGTCGTCGGCGTGGCAGCCCTAGTTGGATTCGTCGCCGCGGCCGTTTATTACGGACCCGACTTTATCCGCTACATGAAAATCGAGCGCATGTAATGCACGAGCTGTCGATCGCCATGAGCATCCTCGATCAGGCTGGCGAAGAGGCGACCCGCCGCCAGGCGCGGCTGCGGGCCGTGCATGTCAGGCTGGGACCCCTGTCTGGTGTCGTGCCGGCCGCCCTGGCCTCGGCCTTCGAGCTGGCCTGCGACGGGACCGCGCTGGCCGAGTGCCGCTTGGTCGTCGAGGAAATGCCGATCACGATCTATTGCCCGTCCTGCAATGGTGAGCGTCAACTCGAGACATGGCTTCCGCTCCGCTGTCCGACATGCGGAACCTTGACCGACAAGTTGCTCAGCGGCAACGAACTCGAGCTAACTGCTTTGGAAATCGACGCATGAACGAACAAACGCGACTGGTCGAAGTGCGAACGAAGATTCTCAAGCAGAACGATGTGGTGGCTCGCGCGCTGCGGACAAGCTTTCAAGCGGCCGGCACTTGCGTCGTCAGCCTGGTGTCGAGTCCCGGCAGCGGCAAAACGGCGCTTCTTAGAGCGAACGCTCGCCGAGCTCCGTGGCCGCTACCGCGTCGCGGCCCTCGTCGGTGATTTGGCGACCGAAAATGACGCCCGCCGGCTGAGACGGGCCGAAGTGCCCGTCAAGCAAATCGTCACCGGCACCGTTTGTCACCTGGAAGCCGATATGGTCCGGCAGGCGCTTGACGAATGGGACGTCGGGCAGCTCGATTTTCTCTTTATCGAAAACGTCGGCAACCTGGTCTGTCCGGCCACGTTCGACCTGGGCGAAGACCTCCGCGGGGTCTTGTTTTCCGTGACCGAAGGAGAAGACAAGCCCCTCAAGTATCCCACGATCTTCCATACCGCCGATGTGGCCATCATTACCAAAATCGATCTCGCCGACGCAGTGGAATTCGACCGTTCAGCCGCCTTGGCCAACATTGGGGCCGTGCGGCCGGGAATGAAGGTGCTCGAGACAAGTGCCAAAACGGGCCGCGGACTGGACCAGTGGATCGATCTACTGGCTGGCCGGCATGCCAACTGTCGGGCGACCAACGGCTCGCCCAGTCCTTTACAAGCGAGCGCAACAACTTTAGCGCGATAACTGTACCGCAGCTTTAACTGCCCCGGCAGATTCAGCCAACATTCCAGACGTCAATAGAAGGAGACTGCCATGCATATCCCAGGACATATACTCGATCTGCCAACGAGCCTCGCCGCCGGCGCGGTTTCGACCGCCATCGTCGTCTATGCAAAAAAACGCTCCAATCAGGAGCCCAAGGAGCGAATGCGGACTCTCCTGCCAGTCGCGGCAGCCGGAGTCTTCGCTGCCCAGATGCTCAATTTCCCAATTGCCAACGGCACGTCGGGGCACTTGCTCGGGGGCGCACTCGTCGGAATCATTTTGGGCCCCTGGGCCGGCATGTTGGCTGTGACGGCCGTGATTGTCGTGCAATGCGTTTTCCACGACGGCGGCCTGCTGGCGCTGGGCGCAAACGTCCTCAACATGGCGATCGTCGGGTCCGGCGCCGGTTATTTGACTTACGCGTCGATCAGGCGCCGGGTGCAGGGGACCGGTGGCCAACTTCTAGGAGCCGCAATCGCCGGCTGGGCGTCGGTCGTGCTTTCCGCCGCCCTCTGCTCCCTGGAACTGGCCGTTGGCGGCGGCTTTCCGCTCGGCAAGACGCTCTCTGCCATGATGCCAGCGCACGCCGCGATTGGCGCCGTCGAAGCGGCGATCACGCTCGGGGCCTTTGCCGCACTACTGGCGTTCGATCCAAGGCTGTTGTACTCCTCTGCCCAGCAGGAACCCTTCGCGGTGCCTCGACGAAAAATCCTGGTGCCCGGCCTCGGTGTCGCACTCCTAGTTGCCGTCCTGCTCGGGCCGCTCGCTTCGAAACAGCCCGACGCATTGCAATCGTCGCTACAACGCCTCTCGGGACATGCCAGCCCGGTCATGGGCCCGACCCAATAGGAAGATGGCCCCAGCCCAGATGCCCACGAGGCACGCGGCCCCGTTGCCGGGCTGTCGCGCTAATACTGCTGGCTGCCGGCGGAATGCGATAGCCCAGGACTTTCGGACAACGGATAGTGCAAGCTTGGTCCACTGAAGCTGTCGAGGTATTCTCGACACGATCACACCTCGATTTTGATCTTTCGAACAAATCATTTAACTTCACTGCTCAGCGGTGCGGCATGTTCCTCTAGTGTCTTGCCAGGCGACAAATCTTTGCCGGCCAGCCCGGGGAAGTCGGGGCCGTAGCGGTAGGCGCGGAAGAGCGACTTGGGATTTGGTCCGCCGCCGCCACCGCGGTTACCGCGACCCCCTCTCCCAGAGGGAGAGGGTTGGCGTGAGGGAGCATTACCGGCTGTCGCTGTGCTCTCACCTTGCTCTCTCCCGGAGGGAGAGGTTTCTAAAGCGACGCTTGCTCCACCTCCTCGGCCGCCGCGGCCGCCGCCGTCTCCTCCTTCGCCGCGCTCGCTGGCGGGTTGGTTGTGGGGTGGATTCATGTATTGCCAGACGACCTCTTTCGCGGACGTCACCTCGAATATAATGCCGTTCGCGCCGCTGCAAATCAGCGTATTGCCGTTCGGCAGACGCATCGCGCCGGAGATGAAGCTCGAATAGAACTCGGGCCGGTTCGGGGCTGTGTAGCTCCAGACGGCCTCGGCCGGCCCGTACTTCTGGCCGGGCTCGCGCGTGTAGCGGCCCTGGTCGTCGACCGGAAGGACAATTTCATCGACGCTCGAATATTGACCGCTTGCCCCGCGATGTCCGTTGTTGAAGACAAGCAGGTGCCCCGCGCCGGGCAGGCCCTGGGGGATCCAGTGGGCGTTGTGCTGGACGAACAGTCGCTGGTCGTCAGCCGTGCCGGCGCGGTAAACGATGGGATTTCCCCAGCGGTAGAGGATGTCGCCGCCGTGGCCGCTGCGGCCGCCGGCGTGACCGGCGGCCTCGGCCGTCGTCGTGCTGTGATCGATGATCCAAACCTCGCTGTGGTTGTGAATGCTGATCATGATTTGGTCGAGATCGGCGTTGTACGAGACGGCGTTCGTGTGGGTCCAATCGTTGCTATTGCGACCGCCGCCGGGTCCGCGTCGGGGCGGGCCGCCGCGCAGGCCACGGCCCCCTCTCCCTCTGGGAGAGGGTTGGGGTGAGGGTGTGTTGCCGTCCGCCGCTGCCCCCTCACCTCGCCGCGGCGAGTCGCCTGTGGCGACCTGCCCTCTCCCAGCGGGAGAGAGTTCTGATGCTGCATCTGCGCCTATCTGTCGATCATTCGCGCCCGGCTGCGGCGCCCGCCGGCCGGCTGTTCCGGCGCCATAGTTGATATCCACCAGTTCTGGATGGGCGGCCACGTCGCCAAAGTTGGCCTTGGTCGGATCGTAATCCTGAACGAGGTGATCCCACATGTGCCACTCCCACACGACTTCGCCAGTTGTCTTGCCGGTAGGCTTGATTTCCACCAGCCCATCCAGGCTCATGTCGCCGCCAGAGACGGTCTCGGGCAAGCGGCCGGCCGCGATCGCTTCTTCGGGCGTCTTGCGTTCGATGATGATCAGCATCACGTTGCCGTTCGGAAGTTTCGTGTAATCGTGATGGGGCACAGATTTTTCGGTGAAATAGGTGAAGTCCCAGATGAGCTCGCCGTCCCAGTTGAACTCTTGCACGCGGCCGCCGATGGCGGGGCCGACCTTCCAAGGCAGATCGGCCTGCTCGCCGGCGCGAATCAGGTTTCCCGTTGGAAGCAGGTATGCCGAACTGGCTGGGACGCGGTCGGTGGTCCAGGTCTTCACGACGCGGCCCTGCATATCCATCAGATAGCTCGTTTTTCCCTGCAGCGGCGAGAGGAGCGTGTAGCCGGTAAAGGCGGCCGGCTCGTTGCGCACGAGGCCGACGCCCTCGGTGGCCGGGCCGGCGGGTGGGGCGGTTGACTGCGCCGCTTCTCCTTGGGCCGCGGCTGGCGGCGACGATATTGTAAGCAGAGTGATTGCCGCGACGACTGCGGCAAGCCACTTGCGCAGCGAAGTGATCTCGCTCCGCGAAATAAATTCCGCTTGCGGACCGAGCGAACCACACGTCACTCGCTCAGTTGATCGACTGCCGAGAAGTGTCATTGCAGCACCTCGCAAAGAAGCTGAGTGGTTAGGCGACCGTGTGGCCGGTGCAATTGTACCGGCAACATGGCCGATTGTAGAGATGCCGCTGGTGAAATACAAACACTGACCAAAGATCCCACGGATACGAGTGAGGCAGTAGGAGATCTCCTTCCGGACCCTTGGAATCGGTGCGATCCGTGGTGATCGTGTTCATACTCACAACAACAAATCGCGGCCCATTCCGTCGGCTTGATGATCGGCGCCGTGCACCCGGGCGGCTGGTGAGACGTGATATTCTTTTCCGTCGGCGGCCGTGCAGAGATAACGCTTGCGAAGGAGGCGCTGCCTGGTCAGCACGAGCCGGCCGTCGAGGGTGAACTGCTCGCCGTCTTCGAGCTCGGCGACGGTGGGGCGGTGGTCGGTGGTGTCGTGGCAGCGGAGGGCGGCCGCCAGTTGCGGATGGGAGGAGGTCGAGTAAAGGGGGTGGCGGGCGTAATCGGCGACGGCCGGCTGTAGATCGGCCGGGAACAGATCGAGATGGCCCGTGAGCAGCCGGCGGAAGGCCGTTTTCCACTCGCGGCCGTGGGGAGCTGCTTTCGCTCCGCACTCGTGGGCGACCTCGGCGTGGGCCAGCTCGTGCAGCAGCGTCAGCACGAACTGCCACGGGTTGCCCGAATTGTTGACGCTAATGATGCTATAACCCTTTCCAGCCGCCAACCGATGATCGCCATGCTTCGATTTCCGCCGCCCCGCGATCCGCACGAGCACGGGCACCCGTCGCAAGATTTTGGCGAGTGGGGCGACCCACGCGGCGGAGATGTGGGGCCGGATGGCCGCGAGGGAGCGGGCGGATAAATGGCTCGCCGTGAGTTTTGCAGACTTCGTGACTTTTGACGTACTTTTCGATTTCGGCGCGTGCAAGGGGCGACCTGCCAGGTAGAGCAATGCTTGGACGAGGTTGAAACGAATAGCAAATTTAACCACGGCTGGCACCGATTGCACAATTGAGAATGGGGTCCGACGGGTTAGTTTGCTCTGGTACGGGAAACCTGTGTGATCCACGCTTGTTGAAATCCTCAGCAAAGTGCGCCAGTCGTGACAATTCGCGTCCTTTCGGGCGGCGGACGTAAAGTCGCGGAAAGTCGCTTCTCAAGCAGTCGCTAACTTGCAAAAATGCAATGATGAACGCTTGACTTGCAACATCAACACTCGCCTTGGCGTTTTCCTGCCGGCCACCGGCTTCGCGTTGATCGGCCTGTTGAAGTAGCCAGTCAACGTTCAATAAAGACGCGTGCCTTGCAACACCCCGTTTGGCAAATTTCTCCCTTTTTGCGGCAGGCCCAAAGAATTACCTCCGCTAGCACGCCAATTTATGGTATCTCCTTAGTTTGGGGACCGTGACAATACCGCCGAGGACCGGCCGGGCACCATCGCCGCGATGGCCGGGCCCAGTCCGCGGAGCAAGATGTGCCTGTCCCTTCTTTGCAGGCGGTTTTGTTAGAGTCCCTTGGTTTAACCACAAGCATTCCCCTGGAGCGAAATTTAGATGCCGACCAATGAGCAGGAACTCGAGACGTTTGCAAAACAGGCGTGGCCGCACGTCGACCGCGTGTCGGTCGATCGCATTGTCGCCGGCCGGCGAAAACCGAGCGAGTTTGAGCCCCTCGAGAGCGGCTTCACGCTGACCGCGTACAGCCCGTCGGGCGAGATCGTTAAGCGGATCAATGCGCTCACCCTGGAGGCGATGAGGGACAAGATCGAGGGTCAGCTCAAGAAGCAAAGCAAGGTAACCGGCCGCAGCTAAGGTGCGGCCCATGCTGGCCGCGGGGCGAGCGGAGTGATTGCCCAGGGGTTCACGAACAAAGCAGAATTCCCCCCTTTGTTTGCCTGCGCTTCCAACAGACCCACGAATATTCCCGAGACGGGTTCGTCGCGACTACTTCGTATCCGCTGGGACTTTCACGCCGCCATAGGCACAGTGGCTCACCGCATCCCAGGCAATTTCCTGCAGCCGCTTGTTGAGATCATCATTCCATTTCGCGTTCTTGGAATTTTTCAGAACCGAAGGGAGCGGCAGTCCGACTAGGCTGCGCCCGTAAATCGCTCCGAAGTGCACATAGGAATTGAGTGCCTGCAGCATCGGGCCGGGGTTACCGATGGTGTCCCGGAATAGCTCCGACTGTTTATCGATGCCGGGGAATTCCTGTTTGGCGATCATTATTCGCAGTGCCGCGGCATCGGGTGATCAAAGACACGACCGCCCGCACGATTTGCGATTAACTCGGCGTGCCGCGGCCGTAGGCAGCCTAAAAGCCAAGGCTCTGGTCGTCGCAAGCGGGTGCCCGCGCGATTCATCTTTAGCTGTTTCCGAACGAGCCCCAGCCGTCGCATGTTGCGCCGAAGGGACGGCCAAGGTCGTTCAGTTGTGCTTGGATTGCGACAATTTCGCCAAGGGCTGGAATCATCGTGCGAGTGCAGTTGCACGACCAGGCACGCGATTCATCATCCTGATAGATGTGAGTGCGAAAACCCATCCGTTTCGCTTCCTCAGCGAATGCCGAACCCCGATCGGAATCTGGTACGTCGCCAGTGAAGTCAAGTTCCATTTCCTTCGACAAATCGGAACCGGTGGCCACGAGTCGTCGCAAGGCATCGCCGTCGGCGTCGTGAGGGAGTTTGTCAATCATGAATTGGGCGGGTCGAGAATTCAGTTGTTCGAAAAAGTACAATGTCCCGTTTTCCCATCCGCCAATCAGCCAATAGCCGCTGCCCAGATCGACCGGATAGTTCGATTCGAGTTGAACGAGGCCAAACGCGAGCACGGCGGCACTCAGTGTCAGCACCGCTGGGATGAACCATAGGCTATTTCGAGCGTCCATCCGCATCGTTTTCAGTCGAACGAGCATTGTATTGGCTTACCTCGGCACACGTGGCTGCGGGCTTATGTCAATCTCCGGGCGTTTTTCGCAGGAGCTTGGCGAGCGGGGCGACCCACGTAGCGGGGACGTGGGGGCGGAGGGCGGCGAGGGAGCGGGCGGATCGATCGTTGGTTGTTCGTTTCACGGACGTTATATCTCGGAGGTCCATCGGAGAAAACATCGAACGTATTGGAATGCGCTTCCGCCTGAGACCACAAGATGTTGTAGATTGAATATCGCCTCGCGTCTCACGAAGTTTTTTTCTTTTTTTTCGCGGGGCGAAATGCGGACGTAATTCGCAGGCGGGTTTCGCTTAAGTGACCAGCCGGCCGTGAGTTGCGACGTCGACGGCGGCAGCGCGAAGAGCGCAAAACGCCCCGGGGGTGGGACATTATTCCTTGGGGGCGGGGCGAAATGGACCGGAGCTTGTGGTAGCGCCCTTGTCGGCCGCGTACGCACTTTGCTTCCGCCTCGCGGCTAAATTGCTGTGCGCAGCACGAACGCCGAACAACGCGTCACAACGCTTTGCGTGGATGATTTTGAATTTTCAAACAGCTACGGCAAGTTGATTGCGGTGGGCGAGAGTATAGTGGATGTTTGTTCAGAAATCAAGGTGCGGAATTGGCCACTTTGGCGAGTCGCCGGCACAACGAGTTTTGGCGAGTTTTCGGGCACCATGCTCCCGTTCAGAAAAACGGTTTCTGTCGCCGGTTTTTGACACCCTTTCTGGCCCCAATTCTGAGAGGGGGGCGGGCCGATGGCCGAGAAAAAAGTTTGGATTTCGCGATGTAAAATACGACGCGGTTCAACGGGAAACTTTGTTGGAATCAGCCACGGATTATGATAGTGTGCGGGTTCGTCCGTGCGTGCGGAATTGGCCGAATTGCACACCGCTTCGTCGGCGGCCCTGTCCTATTTCGGATGGGGTCTGAGGGAACAGGAGCGGACGGAGGCAACAGAGAAGATGCTCAAGGGTCTTTTCTTGGAGCTTGCCGGCGGGGGGTGTCCCGGGCGTGAGTCTTGCCGGCTGCGAGTCGAAGCTATCGCGCGGCTCTGGAGACCGTCGGTCGGGGTGGGCGGTGGCTGGGTCAGAAGACCGGCCACAACATGGCGGGTGGTGGTTGGGTTGGGAGACCGGCCACAACATGGGATATTCCCCCGGGCACGCTTCTCGCCGGAATTTTTTCGCCCCTGGCGGTCGGGAACTTCCTAATTGACTGCCAGCTTGCAACAATGGCCGTACAGGACGTTGCAGCTTAATCAGGGGAGATTTATCCGATGACTCGGCAGAAAGTAATCGCGGCGGGAGAAACGGTCGGCCTGAAGCTAACCGACGCTGAGCGAAAGTTGATCGTCGAGAGCCTGCTTTTCATGGATGACAATTTACAGGCACGCGTTCGTCAAGCGGCGGCGCTCAAAGAGGTGCCATTTACGCTGGATGAGCTGGAAGATTTATTCGGGAATCTGGCGGCGGAGGCCAATCATACGGACGACGCCAAGCTGCAGCGGAAGCTCGACAAGATACTCCGCAAGATTGAAAGAGTGCAGCACGCCTATCGTGAAGCGCCGCCGGCCAAAGAAAATGCAGCCCCTTCGCGTTCGGACGAGTCGCCCGTACCAACGATCGACGGCTCGTCGGAGGTGCCGGCCGAGTTTCGCCGCGTGTATCTCGAGATTGTCTCGCTGACGGACGACTTCTGCAATGAAAAGCTGAACGAGGAGTATCAAGAACTTTGCCGCAGGATGGCGATTTCAATCTGCCAAGACGGTTCGCCCGTGCTCCGCGGCAAGCCGGCCAGTTGGGCCTGCGGAATCGTCTACTCGGCCGGTTGGGTCAATTTTCTGGGCGATCCTAGTCAAGAGCCCCACGTTCGCTCGGAAGACATTGCCGAATGGTTCGGCATTTCGACGGCGACGATGCACAGCAAGTCCAAAGTGATCCGCGAAGGATTGGACCTCATGGCATTCGATCCAGAGTTCACTCTGCCCAGCCGGCTGGGCGATAATCCGCTGGCGTCGATGCTCGAGCTCGAGAATGGAATGATCATTGATATCCGCCATGCGCCGCGAGAAGCCTAGGTAGAGCGAAGAAAACGGACGCTAGCGCGTGCCGGCTGATAATATCAGCCGCCCGGGTACCCTCTGGGTGGGCTAGCCCCGGTTTTGAAGCGGCTCGTAGTGTTGATTAGTGGAGATTAGTGTTACCACTTTTCCGTTCGCTTGAGCTGGCTGCGCGGCGCGGCTCGCCCAGGATCGATTCAGTAGAGCTTGATCCGCCAGGGGGGCGGGCTGCCAGAGTTCGAGAGAACGGATTGGACGGGGTTTGTCGGGCGTCATGGCGTGCGTTGGATGTTTTGTGAGTCGAGCGGGGGAGCGACGGAATGGCTGCCGTCCGTTTTAGCTCGTCCCCTTTAGTTCGTCCAAAGGACCGCTGTTCGCACTAGTTCGCTTCAGCTCTTTAGTTTGCTCCCTTTCGTTGCCTCAATTAAGTTCGGGCTCTAAGTGCAAAGAGAACACGTCGCAAGTGAAGGAGCCCGATCGCCATTCCAGAAAAGAGAATTGGAAGCGCCGGCTCAGGTACGGCATTTGGCTGAAGGGACCCAAATCCGGCTGGGAAGGTCGACATACTGTAATTCTGTTTCCAGAAGTTGTAGTCGCCTAAATCGACGCCGCCGACCCCGTCTCCGTTGCCGTGCAGAGACGAATCGTCGGGCGCCCGAAAATTGTTTCGCCAAACGGTGTAATCAGCCGCATCGACCCGATGATTGCCATTAAAGTCGCCAGGCAGCGATGGATGTAATAAAGGGTCGCCGAAGATGATCTGATCGATACTAAACCCGTCACCCGCGTCTGTGGCCACTAGAGTCAAGAAACGATCTACAGGATTCAGAGCAAGGTCAATGAATGTTCCGACGCCACCGATGGCATTCGTCTTGCTTTGCTTAAGTACGCCATCAAGAAAAATCCACCAATCGCCAGTCCCGTAGTCACCACCCTGGTGCGTCATTCCGACCACAGTAGTGAAGCTGACATATTGCTTACTTGGATTGGCTGCAGCAATCTCTTGCAGGTCAAATGTGATGCCTTTGTTCGCATGTAGGCCGACCATTGAATGCGGGCCACTGTTGAAGTTAACGCCGCCGAGCACGCTGCCTGAATTTTGGTTGGGACCATTCTTGATGATGTCCCAAGAATTGGCGTCGGTGTTTGGGAAATCGGAAAACGTATGAAGTGATGAATCGAGTGTCACGGCACCCACGCCACCGTCGGGGATAAACACGCCATCGACGAAGTTTAGTGAAGACGGGTGGTAATTATCGGTGTCATTCGTTTGCGAGATTTGGTAGAACTGCGGCGGGTTAGTCCCGCCCGTCGATGGGTCGATGCCGCTTCCGATTACACCCCCCGTCGTCCCGTTTCCGCCGCCTACTATGTCTGAGAGCTTTATGCTTTGACCGAAAGTATTCGATGAGAAAGTTTCCAGCAGGATGACAACCAGTACCACGCTCGCGTTAGGACAGTCGATACGTCAGAGGCATCTGGTCGGGTCATTGCAGTCCTCATTGGGTAAGCATTCAGTTACTTGGATTTCCGATCAGAAGCTATGACCGACGTTAGGACCTATTGTAACTCGTTTTCCGACGCAAGAGGCACAACGCGATTTTCTATCGAATCCGAGGTCAAGCGTAGTCGTCGAACGAGGCTGCGAGGGTTGGCTGGAAATCGCCCCCAATGCTTGACGCCGGGAACGGCCCCCGGTCATTGACCGGGGGCTAAATGGGGTGGGTGGTATGTGATGGGAGGGACGGTGGTAAAAGGTTACAGGGTGTGGTGAATGGGCGGGGTGGTAATAAAGGGGCACGGCGCGGGTTCGAGGTCGAGTGCTTCGTTGTGCTCGTGGACGTAGCGGAGGCGCGTTGTTAGGCGGGGGTCTAAGCAGTAGCGTTTGTCGAAGCCTTCAGGGGAATGTTGGGTGTCAGGTTTTGGGTGTTCGCCACGGCAAGTCTGCGATCGGGCGTCAGAGGGAAGCCCCCCTCGCCATGACCTCTCCCCCAAGGGGGAGAGGGACCAAACCATTTTTACTATCATCCCTCACCCTCGCCACGGCGGGCCGCAAGTGGCCCGGCCCCGTTCGGCTCCGCTCGCGACAGGCCTCTTTCGCCACGGCCGATCTGCGACCCAGTGGGTGAGGGGGCTTTCGTCGATTACGGCATCTTACCTATCGTTTCGAATTGGGGCAAATCGCGTTGGTGTTTGGCGGTTCGACCGCGGGCGTTGACCGTTACGCACGCAAGGGCCCCCGGTCATTGACCGGGGGCTAAATGGAGGAACGTGGGCGTTGACCGTTGACGCACGAAGTACCCGGTGTATCGTCGGCAGGACCGACGAATCACCGGGGGCTAAATGGTTAGAGCGTGTGGTGGATTGGTGGCGTTGTGATGAAGGGGTATGGCGATCCAGGCAAGCCCAGCGCTTCGTTGTGGCGTTCTACGTATCTTATGCGGGCTAGGGCTGTGCGGGGGTCGAAGCAGTAGCGTTTGTCGTAGCCTTCGGTCCAGATGGGGCGGCCCGGCGGAGGCCGTAGCGGGCGGCGTCTTTGGCGCACTTCACGACTTCGGCGATTTTGTGTTGCGTTGGGCCGATCAATAGATGTGAGCGTGCCAGGTGCCGACGTGGAGGGCGTAGATGGGAACTTGCAAGGCGATTCGTGTAGTGATTCGCCGATCAGGGTGCCGACTTCGAGGCAGGCATTGCTGGCGTGAATATGATAGACCGGATGCTTCATCCGGCGGCGGTCGGCTTCTTCGAGGGCGTGGGTCGGCGGGAAGGTGTTGCCGTGTTCCACCTAGCCGCGGCGGTCGCCGCGTAGCCATGTGCCGTAGGTTGTGATGTGAGATGAGCGTGCCTAATGTAGTACCCATGCGGGGGATGGGTAACACACCCGTTCGGGATTGCAATCATTTCACCCCATTTAGCCCCCCGTCAATGACGGGGGGTAACCGTTGCCAAGAAAGAGCCCCCCGGTGTGTCGTCGGTGGAACCGACGAATCGACACAAAAAAGAGCCCCCGGTGTGTCGTCGGCAGGACCGACGAATCACCGGGGGCTAAATGGGGTGAGTTATTGATTTTTGGTTGATCAATACATGTCATCCATGCCGCCGTGGCCGTGGCCGCCGCCGCGCCGCCCTTCTTTTCTTTCTTGGGGGCGTCGGCGATGAGGGCGTCGCTCGTTAAGAGCAGGATCGAGACGCTGGCGGCGTTTTGGAGGGCCGTGCGGGTGACCTTTGTCGGATCAATCACGCCGGCCTTCACCAAATCCTCGTACACGTCGGTCGCGGCGTTGTAGCCTTCGTTGCCTTTGCGCTCGGCCACGCGTTCGCAGACGATGCCGCCGTCTTGGCCGGCGTTGTCGGCGATCGCCGTAAGCGGGCTGCGGGCGGCGCGGGTGACGATTTGGTAGCCGGTCTTTTGGTCGTGCGTGGCCGTCTCGGCCGGCTTGCACTTGACGCTCGCGCGGAGCAGGGCCACGCCGCCGCCGGGGAGGATGCCTTCTTCCACGGCTGCGCGGGTGGCGTGGAGGGCGTCTTCGACGCGGGCCTTGCGTTCCTTCACCTCGCTCTCGGTCGCGCCGCCGACGTTGATCTTGGCCACGCCGCCGGCCAGCTTGGCCAGCCGCTCTTCCAGCTTCTCTTTGTCGTAGTCGCTGGTGGTGTTTTCGATCTCGCGGCGGATCTGGTCGATGCGGCCCTTGATGTCCTGGCTCTTGCCAGCCCCTTCGATGATGGTCGTGTTGTCTTTGTCGATGATCACCTTCTTGGCGCGGCCCAGCTCGTTCAGCGTGACGCTTTCGAGCTTGATGCCGAGGTCTTCGAAGATGGCCTGGCCGCCGGTGAGGATGGCGATGTCTTCGAGCATGGCCTTGCGGCGATCGCCGAAGCCGGGGGCCTTCACCGCGGCGACCTGGAAAGTGCCGCGGAGCTTGTTGATGACGAGCGTGGCCAGGGCCTCGCCCTCGATGTCTTCGGCCACGATCAAGAGCGGCTTGCCACTGTTGACGACCGCTTCGAGGACGGGGACCATGTCTTTGACGCTGGAAATCTTCTTTTCGTGGACCAGGACGTAGGCGTCTTCGAGGACGCACTCCATCGATTGCGGGTCGGTGACGAAGTAGGGCGAGAGGTAGCCGCGGTCGAACTGCATGCCTTCGACCCATTCGACCTCGGTGGCCAGGCTTTTGCCTTCATCGACGGTGATCACGCCGTCCTTGCCGACCTTTTCCATGGCCTCGGCCAGCATCTTGCCGATTTCGTGGTCACCGTTGGAGGCGACCGTGCCGACCTGGGCCATCTCTTGCGTGCTTTTGATTTTGATCGACATCTTTTTGAGCTCGGCCGTGATGTCTTCGACGGCCTGTTCGATGCCCTGCTTCATTTGCAGGGGGTTGACGCCGGCGGCGACGGCCTTGAGGCCTTCGTTGAAGATGGCTTCGGCGAGGACGGTGGCCGTGGTGGTGCCGTCGCCGGCGACGTCGCTGGTTTTGCTGGCGACTTCCTTGACCATTTGGGCGCCCATGTTTTCGTAGACTTCTTCGAGCTCAATTTCCTTGGCGACGGTGACGCCGTCTTTGGTGACGGTCGGCGAGCCAAACGATTTTTGCAGAATGACGTTGCGGCCCTTGGGGCCGAGCGTGACCTTGACGGCGCGGGCGAGTTTTTGAACTCCGCGGCGCATCGCGTCGCGGGCTTCCTGGTCGAAAGCGATCATTTTTGCTGCCATTTTGGGATCCTTTGTATGTGTACGGGTGAAATAATGTTCGTATCGTGTGTCGTCGCGAGGAAGCCGCGATGCTATGCATCGCGGGGCCGGCGGTGCGTTTACTCGATCACTGCCAGAATATCGCTTTCGCTCATGAGCAGGAATTCGTCGTCGCCGATTTTGATCGTTTCGGGGGCGTAGCTGGTGAAGAGGACGCGGTCGCCCTTTTTGACTTGCATCGGGCCGCGGCTGCCGTCGTCGAGCAGTTTGCCGGTGCCGACGGCGATGATCGTGCCGCGGGTGGGCTTGTCCTTGGCCGCGTCGGGGATGTAGATGCCGCCCTTGGTCTTGTCGGACGATTCTTCGCGCTCAACGACGACCTTATCGCCGAGCGGCTGCAAAGTGACCTTCGCGGACGAGGACGATTTCTTCTTGGGAGCGGTAGCGGTAGCGGGCATGTGGTTCCTCCTGGTTTACGATGTGTTGGATATAGACCGCGACATTGCGCGGCGGAGTTTCGATGGATTGGAACGAAGGCTGTCAGCTCTCAGCTTTCAGCCATCAGCCAGACAAGTGAGCGGCAAGCCGCTATCCGGTCATTGGCTGAGAGCTGAAAGCTGACGGCTGATAGCTTTCTCGGTGGTTCCTCCTGATTTACGATGTGTTGGATATAGACCGCGACATTGCGCGGCGGAGTTTCGATGGATTGGAACGAAGGCTGTCAGCTCTCAGCTTTCAGCCATCAGCCAGACAAGTGAGCGGCAAGCCGCTACCTGGTCATTGGCTAAGAGCTGAAAGCTGAGGGCTGATAGCTTTCTCGGTAGCCCCTCATTGGGGCGCAGAACGAGGCAGTTGGCAAGGGGCAAAAGCAAGCCGTGCGCCCAAAATGGCGGGAAAGTGTAAGTGTTTGGCCGGTGGAGAGTTGCGGCGATGGTGTTGAATTGATACCGCTTTGGGCCACTGCCAAACTGGCTGCGGGACCTTGCTTCGTCGGCGAAATCGGTGCGGAGTTACTGCCAGAATGACAGGGGCTATTTCGGCGGCAGGACTGCAGGTTGTTCTCGCTTTCGCCGGGCGTACGTGAAGCGGGCGAAGCAGCCGCCGAGGTAGCCGAACACGAGGGCGAACCAGGTGTGGCCGATGACGACGAAGTTCATTTGGGGCGGACTTCCTGGGGAGGGACGCCCGGTGCGAGAAGCGCCCCGCCTAAAAGCGAGGTCGTAGAGCTCGCCCAGGGCGACCGTTGTCGGCAGGTAACCTGTACCGTTGAGTTCCTCGTACGTCAGCACGTTGCCGGCGGCACTCACCGACTGGCGGCCATTGACGAGCATCACCGCGTAACCGAAGACGACCACGGCAAAGCCAATCGCAAACGCCTGCCGCGGGCCGCGCTCAAAGATGGCCGCAATGACGGCGGCGAAGAAGGCGAACAAGAGCAGCAGTCCGACGACGACTTGCCCCAGCGGGTCGCGTATTGCAGCGAGACGAGGGCCAGTGCGACGGCGGTCATGACGGCTAGAAGTTGTCGGAGGGAGATGCGGAACATGGTCATGCCTTCCTTTGGGCCGCTAGTTCCTCCGTGTGCCGCAGGTAGACGAAGCGAGCAAAGTGGCCGCCGACGAAGCCGAAGAGGAGGCCCCACCAAAAGTGGCCGACTGTGGTGAAGAACGCTTGGTCAGGGTGTGCGACCGAGCTGAGGCCGGGTGGCGGCCCGCCGGCTGTGTTCCAAGCCGCCCACATTCTTTGGGCCTCGGCATCTGAAACGGGTCGGCCAGACGAGTCGACTTGCACGTAGTATGCAATCAGTTGATATCCGCAACGCAATAGGGCGGTAGTCGGATACTTGCCTTCCCCAATCCGAAATTCGATGTTGTGAGGAATTGGTGACTTCTCTTGGTGACCACACGCGACGAGCAAGCCATAGGTTGCCATCGCGCCGGCAAAGCCGATCGCGAACACCTGCCGCGGACCACGGTCGAAGATGCCAGTGAGAATTGCGGCGATAAGAGCCAAGATCGCGAAGACGCCGATAAGGCCTTGCCAGAAATCGGAGGCGTAGCGGAGCGAGACGATGGCGAGCGCGACGGCGGCCGTGAGGAGGAGCAATTGGCGGAGGGAGATGCGGGGCATGGGTTAATTGCCAACTTGGTTGATGCCGTCGTTGTCGTCGGCGGATTGACTTTCCGCGGCCGACGGCCCGGCTGGCCCGTTCACTGCATTATTGCCGGAGTTCGCCGGGGCGGGAGTAGGGGCGGGGGCAAAATAGGTGTCGAGGCGGAGGTCGCCTTGGACTTCGGCGGCTTGGAAGCCGGAGTCGTCGTTATCGGGCGGGCGGCCGGCGTTGTCGGTGGTGTCGGGGCCGATGCTGTAGACGAGGAAGCTGTTGCCGTCGCGGCGATAGCGGAGCGGGAGGCCCCCGAGGTCGAAGGGGTCGGTGGGGATTTCATTGAGGTAGTTGGGGACGAGTTGGTTGAGGTTGTCGGGGAGTGCGGCGTGTTCTTGCTGGAAGGCTTGTAGAGCGAGCTCGGCCGTGAGGAGGTGGTTCCAGACAACGGAGAGTTGGTGCCTTCGCACCGATTGTTCGTGCCCGGGCGGATATTGGTTGGCCAGTTCGCTGACGACGACGATCAGCTTGCCGACCCAGCCGAAGCTATTTTCGTCGCGGATGCGAGTGCGGAGCTCGGCCGTGGCGAGTGATTCGCGCTGGGCGTCGAGCTTTGTGAGGACGACGATGGCGTCGCGACATTCGCTGGGCGTGAGCTGGCCGGTTGACTCGTGGAGTTCTTTGGACGCCGCGCCTTCGATCAACACGATGGACCAGACGTGAGCGAGATAGTCGCCGCCGTGCGAGATGGCGCCGGCAAGTTGCAAGTCTTCGAGAGCGAATTGGGCAGAATCTCCAAAGCGGCCTTGGCGGCGGGCGAGTTGGGCCTGGCGCATGAGGGCCTTGCTGGCATGTGACGTGTCTTGGACTTTGCGCCAGGAATCGAGATAGGCATCGAGTTTGCCATTCACCGGGAAGACGATCAGGTGAATCTCTCGCGTGAGCCCCAACCGCAATTGGTTGTAGGCGGAGGAATACTTGGCAATTTCGGCCGCCAACTCGTCGGTCGATTTTGGCTCGGCTGGACTAAAGAAGTGCAGCAACTGACTTTTGCTAAACGCTTGCCCGGCCGCGGCGACATCGTCGAGGCCGTTGGGATTGGGCAGTGTGACGGCCGGGATGGGAAGGCGGTGGGTGAGTTGGCAAAGCACGTACGTGGGAAGGGCGGCGAGCAGAAGCGTAGAAATGACGAGGCAGGTTGTTGCGAGACGTCCGCGGATCGTGTGCTCCCGTGTGGCAGCGGAGCTATTGCTGATACCCTCAGACGACCAGCCGGCGGTGTGCGCCAACAAGATGGCACATAATGTAAATACTCCGGTGGCGGCCGTTACGCCGAGCCAGAAGCCGGCCGGCTGGACATAAGCGATTGAGAAACCGTCGGGGCGACGGATTAAGCTCGGAAAGCTGGCGACATCGGGCGGCCACGCGACGTCCCAGGTGAACGCGAGGTAGATCCAGTCGGAGGCTACAGCGGCCGCGGTGAGCAGCGCCAGCGAAGCGAGCGTGGCCGGCCAGCGGAGGCGCCTTCGCGGCGTGACGAGGAACCACGCGACGAGCAGTACGATGCCGCCGGCGGCTGCACCGTCGCCAAGCATTGAGGTCCAGGCGGCTCGCGGCATGGGAGAGAAATACTGGGCGACGCGGCCGGCAGGGGCGAGGGCGGCAGCGATGAGGGCTGTCGCGAGAAGAAAGGCGGCGAGGGAGAACTGCCAGCGCGGCTGCGCTGGCTGCTCGACGTGTTGAGTTTGAGAATTCAAACCAGCTCGGGACGTGTTTGCCAGCCAGCGCCATAGATTGACACCGGCAACGATGATCGCCGCCTCGACGGAGAACAGCACCAGCGGTTCGTACGCGGAAACCACGAGCGGCGCAGCCAGAACGGCCAGCATGACGACGGCACGAAGGAACCAGTGCCGCGACGAAGTAGCGGCCCAGAGGGCGACCAGGCCGACGCTGGCGAAGGAAGTTGCCAGGAGGGCGCCGAGGACGAGTTCGATGGAAAGCCAAGTGGGCATGGGGCGACCCTTGAGATCACCGTGCAGGAAGTGCCAGACATGGACAAAGACTCGATAGAGCTGAAACCCCGCGGCGATACTGGGCGGTCGTCAATTTCGATCGAGTGCTTGCGTTTTATCAGGCTCGCCGGTGCTCGACGTTTCCGCGCTCTTGTTCCCCGGCCCGCCGCTACTCGTTGCGTTTGCGCCGGCAAGGATGCTGGGGGCAAAATAAACGTCCAGCCGCAGGTCCTGGTCATCGTGGGAAAACCCGGCGGTCGGCTTAGTCGCGTGGCCGTGGTTGTCCTGCCCGTCGTTGCCGATGCTGTAGAGCAAGTACCGATCGCCCGAGCGAACGTAATGCAACTGCTGGTCGGCCGGGTCGAAGGGGTCGATTAGGGTTTCTTCACTCAAGCTCGGGATCAAATCGGCGAGCGAGTCGGGCAACGCCTGGTGTTCGACTCGGTACGCACGGATCGCGAGCTCGATCAGGACCAGTCGTCGGACGGCCTGGTTGCGGCGCAGTGCTTCTTGAACGGCCGCGATTCGATCTGGCCGCGGCGCGATGTCTTCGAGAATGGATTCAAGACGCCCATGCCAATTGAGCGCCAGTTGCGACCAGGCGCGATCGCGGTCTAACGCTTGTTCGAGCGGCTCGCGGTCGCGATCGAATGCACTTAGCGCATCGATCATTGTCCGGCAATCGTCCGGCGAGAGGTGCGCAATCGAGGGATAAAGGCTATCACAAGCCACACTGCCCAAACCTATGCAAACGAGATAGTCCACCAGATTGCCGTCGCGCGAAGTCGCGGCGCCGAGACGCAGAATGTCGCAGGAGATTCGGGCGGCGTCCGCGTGTCGCGCTAGTTCTCGGGCCAGTTGGGCCTCCATCATCAGGGGACGGGCGACCGCCCGCACGACTCGCTCCGCGGGATCGCCCGCCCATTTGAACGGCGCCCAGCGGTCGGCGTCGTCCGGCCACCGGCGGACGCGAATCTGCTGCGATAGACCCAGGCGAACCTTGTCATAGCTGGACGCGAATTTGGACACTTCGGCGGCCAACTGCGCCGTGGACACAGGCGGCGTCCGCGTCGTCAATATTGGACTCGAATCGAATTCGCGGCTGGCGGCCACCCATAGATCGAATCCGTTGGGAACCGGCGTGGCAACGCTTGGCGCCGTCGGCGGGTCTAGCAATCTCCACAAGCAATACGTGGGAAACGCCACAACGAGCACCACCAGGAGTGCCACTGCGGATTTGGCAAAGCCCCAGGAACAGCGATTCGGTTTGCGGCCGGCTCTCGATTCCACTAGTGGTGTGAACGCGGCAAGGCTAAAGTTGATTACGATTAATGTGATAAGTAGGACGGCGGGCAGGACCACGAGCCAGGCCAATTGAGGATGCACCTGGGACGAGCCGAGCGCCGAGGCGATGTTCCGGGCGTCGGGTGGCCATTCGGCGTCGGCGAATAGCGTCAATGTCGGGAAAAGCCAGTCGAACCAGGCCAGCGATGCGGCCAGGCCAAGACACAACACGGCGGCGATGGGCAGTACGAGCCGTTTACGGGACGTGGCGGTGATCCAGACGGCAAGGAGCACGGCAGCGCCGCCCGCGAGGCCGTCGAGAACAATCGTCGTCCATGATTGCGAGTTCTGCGGTTCGATGCTGGCGGCAATGTGGGCGCCGGCCGCTGTGACGACGGCGACAATCGGAGTCAACAGCAGCAGCGATTTGAGCGAGAAGTGCAGCACGCCGTGGTCGCGGTTTGTTGCTGCGAACCGTTGCCAGAGTTTGACGCCCGTGACAATCGTGGCGGCCTGAAGCGCGAAGATCAGCAGCGGCTCGTACGCGGGTACGAGCAACAGCAACGATAGGGCAAAGAGAACAATGCTTGTGCGCAGGAACCAATGCGACGAAGAAGCGGCAGCCCAGAGTGCGACCAGGCCGACCGAGACCAACGACGTCACGAACAGCGCGGCGGTCGTCAGTTCCATCGCGTGGGGACCTTGGATTGAAAAACTGGCGCCGGTTGCCAACGGTCGCGAAGGGAACGTGTCATAGAATTCAGCCTACCAAGGATTCGGGCCACCGCCTACAATTCTTTCGCACATGGAAACGGCCACGGCGGCGGCTTCGGCTGAGCGTGGGGCGTGGGGCGCGGATCATCCGCGGCCCGTGGACCGGCTGCGGGAGCTGGCTGCACATCTGGGTTTGCATCGCGGCTTTTCCGAGGTGGTCGCCAGCCTCGTGGCGGGGCATGGCGGGACGCTCGGCGGAGTCTGGGGGTCTTCGCGCGCGCTGGTGGCGGCGGCGCTGGCGAAATCTTGCCCTGGGCCGCTGGTGGTTGTCGCGCCGCATCCGGCGGAGATCGACGCGATTGCCCGCGATCTGGCGCTGTTCACCGAGTTTGCCGTGGCCCAGTTTCCGGCTTGGGAGGCGGAGCCGGGGGAGCGAGTTGTTTACGATGAGATTTATGGGCAGCGGCTGCGGGTGCTAAAGGAATTGGTGGCGGGCAACGCAGCTCGGCGGGGCGAGGGGGACCGTCCCCTTTTTCCGACGGGCGATGTTCGGCGGGACGACGACCCGTTACGGAAGAACGGGACGATCCCCATTATTGTGACTAGTATTCAAAGCCTTTTGCAACCAGTGCCTTCGCGGGATGTGCTGGCCGCCGCAACGCGAGAGATTCACGTCGGCGGTCGCGTCGATGAGCAGGAGCTGACGCGGTGGCTGATCGAACATGGGGCCCATGCCACGAGCGCCGTCGAGCTGCCGGGCGAGTTTTCGCTCCGTGGCGGCATTCTCGATATCTTTGCGGCCGACGCGGATGACCCGGTGCGGATCGAGCTGTTCGGCGATGAGGTGGAATCGATTCGGCGGTTCGACGTGGCCACGCAGCGGAGCTTGGCGTCGCTGGCGGCGGCGCAAATCACGATGCTCGAACCGAGTGCGAGCGACCGGGCGCACTTTACCGCGTATCTGGTGAGCAACTCCTACCAGATTCCCCCTCTCCCTCCGGGAGAGGGCCGGGGTGAGGGTGAGTTGCCGTCGAACAAAGCGCCCTCACCCTTCCCTCTCCCAAAGGGAGAGGGTGTGAACCATTCAGCGTGGTTCATGTTCGTCGAGCCGAACGAACTGGAGGAGGAGGGGAAGCATTTTTTGGAGCGGATGGATCGGCCGCAGGCATATCACAGCGTGCGGACGACGCTGGAGGAAATCTACAAGTTTCCATCGGTGACGGCGGCAGGCGTGCCGGCTGGTTCGATGGAGACGACGGCCCACCTGGAGTTTGAATCGGTCGAGCGGTTCAGCGGTGAGATCGGGAAGGTGCGGGACGAGCTGGCGAAGGTGAGCGCCGGGCAGGAAGTGTTTGTTGTTTGCGAGACGGAGGGGGAGGTGGTGCGGCTGCGCGAATTGTTTGCGGGACCGACAAAAGGTGTCAGGAACCTTTTCTCCACAAGCACTGGTGGCCTGGAAACGAATCGGACGGGAGAAAAGGTTCCTGACACCTTTTTTGTGGTAGGGCACTTGGAGGCTGGCTTCCGCATCGTGCCGCAGCGGGTCGTGCTGGTATCGGCGGCTGAATTGTTTCAGCGGCAAGATTTGGCGCGGACGACGCGGCGGCGGCAGGGCCGGGCGATTGATAGCTTTCTCGAGCTGCGGTCGGGCGACCTGGTGGTGCACATGGCGCACGGCATCGGGCGGTATCGCGGCCTGCGACTGCTCGAAAAAGAGGGGCAGACGGAAGAGCATCTCGAGCTCGAGTATCACGGCGGTACGAAAATCTACGTACCGAGCTCGAAAATCGAGCTGGTGCAAAAGTACGTGGGCGGCAAGGGGGGACAGGTTTCGCTTGCGCACATCGGCGGCAAGGCCTGGGTGCGGCAAAAGGAGGCCGCCCAACAGGCGGTGACCGACCTGGCGGCCGACATGATCGAGCTGCAGGCGGCACGGGATGCGCGGCCCGGCATTACGTTTCCGCCCGATACCGAATGGCAGCGGGAATTTGATGCCGCGTTTCCGTACCAAGAGACGCCCGACCAGTTGACGGCGATCGACGACATTAAGACCGACATGCAACTGACGCGGCCGATGGACCGGCTACTCTGCGGCGATGTCGGCTTCGGCAAGACAGAGCTGGCCGTGCGGGCGGCGTTCAAGGCGGTGGATGCCGGTTTTCAGGTGGCCGTGCTGGTGCCGACGACCGTGCTGGCCGAGCAGCATCGGCGGACGTTTGCGACGCGGATGGCCGAGTTTCCGTTTCAAATCGCGGCTCTGTCGCGTTTTTGCACAGCGAAGGAGCAGCGCGAGATCACCGACAAGGCGGCGCTGGGGCAGATCGATATTTTGATCGGCACGCACCGCATTGCCTCGCCCGATGTGAAGTTTGCCAATTTGGGGCTGCTCATCATCGACGAGGAACAGCGGTTCGGCGTCGAGATCAAAGAGCGGCTCAAGGCACTGCGGGCGAGCGTCGACGTGCTGACGATGACGGCGACGCCGATTCCGCGGACGCTGCACATGTCGCTGTTGGGCGTGCGGGCGATTTCAAATTTAGAAACGCCGCCGGCCGACCGGCTGGCCGTCGAGACCCGGGTCACGCGGTTTAGTGAAGAGCTGGTGCGGCACGCGATTGTCCGCGAATTGAACCGCGGCGGGCAGATCTATTTTGTGCATAACCGGATCAACGACATTCACGCCGTCGCGCATCGGTTAAGCCAGATCGTGCCGGAAGCGAACATCGACATCGGCCACGGGCAGATGCCCGAGCACGAGCTGGAAGACGTGATGATGCGGTTCGTGCGGGGGCAGACCGATATTTTGCTGTCGACGACGATCGTCGAGAGCGGCCTCGACATTCCCAATGCGAACACGATTTTTATCGACGATGCGGACCGCTACGGGCTGGCCGACTTGCATCAGCTTCGCGGTCGCGTCGGGCGGTACAAGCATCGGGCGTATTGCTACCTGCTGATCGATGAGAATCGGCACCTGTCGCCGGAGGCGGCGCGGCGGCTGCGGGCGATCGAGGAATTCAGCCAGATGGGGGCCGGGTTTGCCCTGGCGATGCGCGACCTGGAGCTGCGCGGGGCCGGCAATATTTTGGGGACCGAGCAGAGCGGGCACATCGCGATGGTCGGCTACGAGATGTACTGTGCGCTGTTGGAGCGGGCGGTGCGGCAACTGAAGAAGCTGCCGCCGCGGAAGAGCGTCGACGTGAACATCGATCTGCCAGGCGTGGCGTATTTGCCGCGCGGCTATGTGCCCGACATGCGGGCGAAGGTCGACCTGTATCGCCGGCTGGCGCGGCTGACGACGGAGGCGGGCGTCGACGACTTTGCCAGCGAGCTGGCCGATCGGTTCGGCGAGCCGCCGGCGGAGGCGGCCCATCTGCTGGCGCTAGCACGGCTGCGGATTTGGGCGCACAGTTGGGGCGTGCGCGAGATTCGGATCGAAGATCGCTACGCGGTGCTGGGATATACGTCGCGCGAGAAGCTGGTGCGGCTGGTGGAGCGCTCGGCCGGGCGACTGCGGGTAGCCGACGCGTCGAGCGCTTATTTGCCGCTGGGCAAGCAGGCGACAGATGCGGCGGCGATCTTTGAAGACGTGAAATCGCTCTTGCGGCCGGCGTAGCGAGCTTACTAGAATTCGCTGCTTTTTCGCAGATTGTAGCAGGTACGCTCCGCGTGCCGTTGCCTGCGCCGGCAACAAACTTCGCGTCCCCTGACTGGTGCCGTTGACCGGAATCAAGTGGCTGTTGCGGCACACGGAGTGTGCCTACTACGAGCGAGCCTTTTTGTGCGTCAGACGCAAATTCTTTTCGCGGCCATGGTCATCTGCGGTTCGCTGTGCGCCCGCCTGGCGGCGCAACTGACGGACGATTTCCCGAACGACGTCACGCCGCTGACGATGACCGCCGACACGTCGTCGATCGACGGGTGCCAGGTGATCGCCCGCATCGAGGGGCAGACGGTGCTGGCCTGCGAAGTGCTGTGGAAGGTCAACAAGCTGATCGAATCACAAGCCGATCGCATTCCGCCCGCCCAAGTGAACGAGGTACGAAAGCAGTTGATTCAGCAGGCGGTCAAGGAGATGGTCGACCGCAAAGTAATTTACGCCGAATTTCGCCGCAGCATTCCGCCCGAGAACCTGTCGAAGATTGACGAACAACTGCAGGGCTACTTCGAGGAAAAGGAGCTGCCCGACATTATGAAGGAGCTGGGCGTCGACAATCGCCAGGACCTGGAGAAGGAATTGGTCCGGCTGGGCTCGTCGCTGACGGATGTGCGGCGGGCATTCAACGAAAAGGCGGTTGTATCGCAATGGGTCCGCTCGAAGGTGAAAATCGATGAAGAAATCAGCCCCGATGAGATGCTGACGTTTTATCGCGCGCATTTGACCGATTACGACTATCCCACACAGGCCCGCTGGGAAGAGCTGGAGGTGCGAAAGAGCCGCTTTGCCGATCCGGCTAAAGCGTATGCCGAGCTTGCAAACATGGGGAACGACGTATGGAAGCGGGCGGCGAGCGTGCCCGGCGGGGTTCACGGGCCGGCGTTCGCCGAGGTGGCCAAGGCACGTTCCGACGGCCTGAACGCCAAAGATGGGGGCCAATACGACTGGACCCCCAAGGGCGCGCTCAAGACGCCAGCAATTGATGACGCGCTGTTCACGCTCGCGGTGGGGCAGATGAGCGGCATCCTGGAGAGCGACACGAGTTTTCACATCATCCGCGTGCTGGAGCGGAAAGAGGCCGGACGGCGGTCGTTTCCGGAAGTGCAGGGCGAAATCAGCGAGAAGCTCAAAGACCAGCGGCGCGAGAAGGCGCTCATCGATTATCTCGACAAAATGCACCAGTCGGCCCGCGTCTGGACCGAAGCGACCGGGGACGTCTCGGCCGCCACATTCATGGGCCGGGCGACCGGCGGAACGCAGCGGCGGTAGTGGCAGCACCATTCTGATGCGTGTCGCGCTGCTTGCGCGGCCAATCGACCGCTGTCGCGAGTCTAAGGCAGGCCCCATTTGGCTCGCCAGGTTGAATAGTCTCGATCGAGGAGTGTGGCCGGCCAGTCGCCATAGTAGGCGTAGCCCGTGCGGCGCTCACGATCGATTGCGGCATAGCTGGTGCGGACGATGCCGTCGCGGCCGGTGAAGATGGGGCGATCGGTGCCGATTTCGTAGAAGCGGGCCCAGAGGGGAGCGGCAGCGGGGTCGGCGACGACGACGCGGTCGGGGCCGGCGGGTGTTTGGATCGTGGCCACGCGCTGGCCGGTGATTTTTACCGCGTCGAACCAGGCGACTGCTGACCCGATCGCTTCTTTCACTTCGGGCGTGGGTTGGTCGACGGTCATCAAGAGTCGCACGAGGCCGACGCTTTCGCTACCGGAGAGGGAAACCGGTTCGAAGGCGCGGGCGGCGGCGGGCTGAAGTGTTTTCTCATCATGCTGGGCGCACCAGACGGTGCGGCGGCCAGCGACGACGACCTGGCATTTGAGGATGCAGTCGATGCCCCGCTCGAAGGCGGCTACGGCCCGAGCGCGGCGGTCGGCACCGACGAATGCAAAGGGCTGACGGCCGGCGGCGACGTCGCGAAGCAAGTTGAGGACGCCGGCGATGGCGTCGTCGTTGAAGGTGATATGGGCATGGTAGCCGCGGGGGTTCGGATAGGTTTGCGGCCAGCCTCCGTTTTCGTACTGTGCGGCGAAGAGATAATCGAGGCCCTTGAAGAACGCGGTGCGAGTGTTTTCGTTTTGCGTTTCGCTGACGGCGCGGGCGAGGAAGCGGAGCTGGCGATATGTCGCGCCGTTGTCAATTGTGGCTTCTTCAGGGCGGTCGGCCAGTTCCTGTTTGGCAGCGTCGTCGAGCGGCGCGGCCATGTCGATGTTCTTCGGCCAGCCGCCGGAAGGGAACTGGTAGCGAAGCACATGGGCGACGACGCGTCGGCCTTCGTCGGTGTGGAACCAGGCCGGGGGCTGGCGCTGGGCGGTGTCCCAGCCGTCGGCGCAGGCGACCTTGATCCCAAAGACCAAGATCAGCAACGATGCGCAAATCAAGCGCTGTGGAACTTCGCCATACATAAACCGGCTCGTTTTTTTCGCTGGGAGCATTCGTGGAGCGGCCAACGTCCCACCTCGACGCCCAGCCGTTATCGACTATTATAGAAGTTCTGTACTTCTCTGGTCGCCGAGCGGCTGCCGGCGTAGGTCTATTATAATCGTCTCCCCTTGGCCACGTTCGCATGAAGATTGCAGTCATTGGCACTGGTTATGTTGGCCTGGTGACCGGCACGTGTTTCGCCGACAGCGGCAACGACGTGACCTGCGTTGACATCGATCGCGAAAAGATCGAGCGACTCCAGCGAGGCGAGATCCCGATTTACGAGCCGGGGCTGGCCGAGATGGTTCATGAGAACCAGGCAGCGGAGCGGCTTACATTCACGACCGACCTGCCAGCGGCCGTTGCTGCGGCGGAAATCATTTACCTGGCCGTTGGCACGCCGCAAAGCGATACCGGCGCGGCCAACCTGTCGGCCATGTGGGCGGTAGTCGACGGCATCGCGGCCCATTTGAAGCCGGACGCCATTGTCGTCACCAAAAGCACCGTGCCGGTCGGTACGAACGCCAAAATCCTGGCCCGGTTGAAAGAACATACGGGCCGTGAATGTCACGTGGCCAGCAATCCTGAGTTTCTCAAAGAGGGCTCGGCGATCGAAGATTTCTTGCGGCCCGACCGGGTGGTCGTCGGCGTGCGACATCACGAGATCGGCGACGTCTTGCACGAATTGTACAAGCCGTTCCTGCGGACCGAAAGGCCGTTTCTGGCAATGTCGCCGGAAAGCGCGGAGATGACGAAGTATGTCGCCAACGCACTGCTCTCGGCCAAGATCAGCTTCATCAACGAGATGGCCAACCTGTGCGAGCGAATGGGGGGCGATATCAACGACGTCCGTCGCGGCATCGGCCATGACAGTCGCATCGGCTTTGCATTTTTGTTTCCCGGCGTCGGATATGGGGGCAGTTGTTTCCCGAAGGATGTGCGGG
Source organism: uncultured Planctomycetota bacterium (assembly GCA_963738665.1). Taxonomy (GTDB): domain Bacteria; phylum Planctomycetota; class Planctomycetia; order Pirellulales; family Lacipirellulaceae; genus JABDGM01. Next base: position 439,351 of record CAVTXL010000016.1, on the reverse strand, counting down.
CGCTGGTGCGGATGGCGGAGGAGCATGGCATCGCGCCGCGGATGCTGGAAGCGATCGACGACGTCAACGAAGCGCAGAAGCGGGTGATGATCGCCAAGGTCGACGAGCACTTCGGCGGCCAACTCGATGGGAAGACGGTGGCCGTTTGGGGTCTGGCGTTCAAGCCGCGGACCGACGACATTCGCGAGGCGCCGGCCTTGGTGCTGATCGAATGGCTGCTCGCCCACGGGGCGGCGGTTCGCGTCCACGACCCCGAGGCAATGGACAATGTCCGCGCCAGGCTGGGCGACAAACTCACCTACTGCGAGAAGGCGATGAAGACGCTCGACGGCGCTAATGCGCTGGCCATCATGACCGAGTGGGGCGATTACCAGCGGCCCGACTTCAAGGAGATGCTGCAGCGGATGAAGTCGCCGGTTGTCTTTGACGGGCGCAACCTGTATGAGCCTTGGCAGATGGAGCGGCTGGGCTTTGTCTATCACAGCATCGGCCGGCCCGCGGCGGGCGTTTAGCCGGCACCTAATCATCCAGCGCGGCAGCGGCCCGAGAAAAAGCGGTTCTGGCCGCGTCTCGGCGTCGGCCGGTTGAGCAATCCGGCGACCAAACAGGTTCCCGCGGGGGCTTCGTGGCCGCAATTTGTTGACCATTGTGCGCGAATTGCATACGCTAAGTGATGAAGAACTCGCCGGTGATCCACTTCCCTTGGGAGCCAGCAACCGGCCACTCGCGAACTTTCGGAACAGGCTTTCTCTTCCTATTGCCCCGCTTGCGGCGGGCGCGGAGACGCAGATGAAGGGGATGCGTCCAGCGACGATTCTTTTGGCCGCACTTTTGGTCGGCGCGATCGCGGGCCCGGCGGTCTGGGCCACCGGCGTGCCGATCAGCGGCTTCTTGCCGATGGCCGGCATTAGTCTGACGAATAAATACGTGCCTGATGACGACCCGACCTTTACGTTCTTCCAAGCGAAATACGAAGCATCCTTGTCGGGCACGCAGTTGGGCGCAGGTGGCGTGCCGCATTACGACATCGCGCTCGTGGACACGGGCGCCGCGGCGACGCTCTTGACCACGGCCAGTGACACGGCCTTCAACATCGCGGGCGCCGGTTTTCGCGGCACGGAGCCGCTGCCGATCGGAGGGGCGACAGGCTCCTTGACTGCGATCACCAACGACTCGATGGCGATCTTTGCGTCCGGACTGGGGCCTACGAACCGTGTCGGCACGAGTCCGCTCGTACTCGACACGGCGCAGATGATCGGTCAATCGAGCATCTCGCTGGCGACGCTGCCGCCGGAGTCCGATCTGCCGAACGTGCTGGGCATACCCTTCACGAGTCAATACGCGACATTTATCCGCAACGACCAGCCGCAGATTTTTTCCGTCGACGGCAAAACCGTGCGCACGCCGCAGGTTCAATTCGTGCCGCTGGGCAGCGGAGGTCAGGGCATTATTCGCCGCGCGCCCATCACGTTGGATGATCCGTCGTCGTTTCTTCAGCCTCCACAATACATCTACAACTTCAACAACATTTTCGCCGAACCGCCCGTGCCGTTAACTGACAATCCCTCGTATCCCACCCTCCTGATCAACGGCAGTTTTCAGGCCGCGGCCGCCTACTTTGTCAGCGTCAATGTGGCGAACAAAGGCCAGTCGCTGACGAACACCAATTTTTTGTTGGACACGGGCGCGGACATTTCGGTCGTGTCCGAGATTAACGCCGTGCGTTTGGGTTTCGATCCCGTTTTAGACACGCCCGATTTCACGCTGGCAGTGCAAGGATCGGGCGGCGTTTTGGAAAGCGTCCCTGGTTTTTACGTCGAGCAGTTTACGATTCAGGCAGTCGGCGGAAGCATCACGCTGAATCATGTGCCGTTCGTGGTGCTGGACTTTCCTAACCCGGCGCATGCCGGCAATATCGCCGAGGGCATTATCGGGATGAATGCGCTTGCCGGCCGTAACCTGGTGATCGATCCCAAACCACAAACGGGCGGCGGCGGCGTCGGTCCAAGCCTATATATCAGCGATCCGGTGACGACGGGCCACGATTGGGCAACGAATGCCGCCAGCGGCAGTTTTGCGACGACGACCAATTGGAACGCCGTTCGCGCGCCGGACGTCTTGTGGATTGCCAATGCTCGAAACGTTTCGGGCAGCGCCCAGGAAGCGGTAGTCTCGGCCGACGCGACGGTGTGGGAGCTGAACGTTTCTGGCAACGGCGCGGCAACGATGAATGTCCGAGTTCAAAGCGGCAAGACGCTGACTACGTTTTCCGGCGTTAGTTTGGAGGCGGGTGGCGGCTTGACGCTGGAAGGGGGTACGCTCGACACCCAGTATGTCGACATCCGCGGCGGTACGCTCGCCGGAAGCGGTACTATTATGACCGGCAGCGGGCCCGTTCCCGGCCAGGTCGAGAATCGTATCGGCACGGTGTCGCCGGGAAACAGCACCGGCACGCTCCACATCATCGGCCGCTTTAGCAACGGCGCGGACGGCCTACTGGCAATGGAACTGGGCGGCATGGTGCCGGGCACCGACTACGATCAATTGTTAGTCGACGGGCCGGTGGCGATTGACGGCACACTGGCTGTGAGCCTCATCAATCCGGGCGGCGGACTGTTTACCCCCACCGTCGGCAACATGTTCACGCTCGTAACGGCGACGGAGATCAGCGGTGAATTTGCCGGTCTTCAGTTGCCGGGTGGTATCAATTGGCGAGTGCGCTACGACCCGTCGAGCATCCGACTCATCGTCGGGCAGAGCGGCGACTATAACCACGACGGGATCGTCGATGCGGCTGATTATACGGTGTGGCGCAATTCGCTCGGATCGACGACCTGGCGAGATGCGGACGGAGACGGCAGCGGCGTCGTGGACGCGGGTGACTACCTGGTATGGAAGAACCACTTTGGAATGACGGGCCCGTCCGACAGCAGCATTTTCGGGTCGGGCGCGGTGCCCGAGCCGGCGACGGCCACATTACTTTTGTTCGCGATCCTGTTCTTATTGACGAATCGAACCCGCGGCAGAAGTTGTGGCGCGCCTTTCGAGCAGGGCTCCGGCTATTCGTGAGTGCTCACTCGGCCCGCTCCGTTCGCAACGTCGACACGCAGTGCAACGTCTTGTTTGCCGTGAATCGCGGTAGGATCAGTCCGTTTTGGTTCATTGGGACGTCGACCGCAACGGTCACCTGCTTTGTGGTGGGGTCCAATGTCGCCGGCGAGATCGTCACGACGGCGCCGCGCGTGCCGACGATGCCGAGCACGCTATTGGCCTTGGACTTGGCTTCGGCGGCCGTAGCGCCCGGCACCATCGCCGTCCGGGCCGCTTCGTAGGCCGCATTGTCGGCCGTGTGCCGCAAAACGTTCATCCAGCCGAATTCGAACGCCGCCAACAAGAACAAGAAGAAGATCGGCGCCGTAAGGGCGAATTCCACGGTCGTGGCCCCGCGCCGCGCGCCTTGCGGCGCGCGGCGGTGGCGAAGCGATTCGTGTCGAGTCATGCGAGGCATATCCCGTTCATCCATTGCAAACGAGTCAGGGAAAAGTCAAGTGGAAAGACCTAGTCGGTCAAGAGCACTGGCAGAGTCGCGGCAATCTCCTTAAATATATCCACCAACGCTTTCGCATCCGGCGCGTGGAAGTGCAGGCCGCCGGTCGCATTCGCGACATCGGTCATCCTCTTGATATCGGCGTCGTCGCTGAAGGTGATCGTGTGAATCACGATGCCCAGCTTGGCCGCGTTTTGCGCGGACAAGACCGGCTCGGGCCCGAGGTTATGAATACCGTCGGTCATGACGATCATCGTCTTGGCCGCGAAAGGCCGAATCTTCTTGCCGGTCAGCACTTTGATTCCGTCATCGATGCCGGCGGAGATCGACGTACTGCCTTTGACCGGCTTGCTGCTGAGCGACGTCATCGCGGTGCGAACGGCCGTATAGTCGGAGACGAGATCCGAATCGATTTGCGAGATCTTGTATATGTTGCCGCACTGGGTGATGTTGCTCGAATAGCTGACCAGCGCCAGATGCTCGTCTTGCCGTGTCTTGACCAGTTCGTCGATAAAGCCCGAAACGGCAATATTGAGCGCGCCCCAACGGCTCAACGTCGGATGGGGCGGATCGCAGTCGCCGGTGCCGGGCGGATTCTTGGAGCCGGTCAGCGTCCACATCATCGAGCCGGAACGATCGACCACGAGGCAGATGTCGCGGTCAAGCAGCGTCGAAGTCGCCGAATCGACTGGCTGAAATGCCGTCACGCCCAAGGTACCCGAAAACAACAGATTCACAGAGCCCGTCGGGGAATCACTCGTACGGCGTCCGAGCACGTGAACAGCGTTGGGCTGCGAGCCCCCGGCCGTGAATTTGAATTTCGACGTCGGGCTGCTCTGCGCGGAAACGCCAAATTGAACATCTTGATCGCTAAGCAACAGGGGAGCGCCGGCCACGCGGTTTCTTGCAGCGACCGTCTTGGCGGCATTCTTGGCCGCGGTCGTGTCCTGGGCCAGGCTCAACTCCTTGCGCCGCCCGCGCGGCAGCGTCGGTCGACGTGCGCAGCTCAGTTCGCGTTAGCTGCATCCAGGCCACGTCGACGGCGAATGCGGCCATGATAATGCAGAGCGGCAAGCAAAACGCAATCAGCACGAGCATCGCACCGCGGCGATCTACTTTTCGGACGGCAAGACGAGAGCAAATCATTCCAAGGGCCTCCGGAGTGGTCGTACAGAGTAGCAGATTGGCAACGGTCAGAATTCTTTCATCATCGATGCTGTGGCAGACAGCGATTTGCCTTTATAAAACATGACGGGCAGCACTGAGTTGGCCGAGCAAGGCGCCGTAACGGTGACGTCGATCAGCTCGCCCGGCTTGAGCGCAGAAACGTTCGCGGGAGTGAGCGTAATCGTGGCCCCGCCGATTTTGCGGTCGGTGAGCACTTGCTGGCAGGCGGCCTGCACTGTGGTGGCGGTTGCGCCCTTGTCGATGGCCACGCGGATCCCCTCGTACGAGGCCACGGTCAGCGACTGCTTTAGGAACACCATCGAGCAGGCTTCGATCGTGGCCAGCACCAGCAGCACAATAATGGGCAAGCAGACGGCCAGTTCGGAAGCGGCCACGCCGCGGCGGCTGCGGCCGGTGTCACAGCGGCGCCGTGTGGGGCACGGCCGATTCGAGCCTCGGTCGCGGTTTTGCGAATGCTTAGTCGACATGGGAATGCGTTAATTGGTTCTCTAATTCGGTGCCAGGCCTAATTTCCGCATGCACCTGGTCGATTGGAATCCGGCAGCTTAATCTCGCAAATTGCCGGCGGCCGTCAGTTCCAGTTCGTCCGTAATTTCCTCGCCGCCTTTGACGTCGGCTCCCAGCTTCTGGAGCATGGCGTTGTACTCTTCGGCCAGCTCATGCCAGAAGTCGTCGCTGCGGAAATTCAGCTTGCGGGGCTTCTTGCCTTCGGCGACTTCACGCATGGCGCGGCAGAGCGCAAAAATCGGGCCGGTGAAGCGGTGGCTCAGCTTGATCGTGTCGACCACGAACACCGGCAGCAGGAAAATTGTCACCAACAGCAACGGTCCGTGCGTCCAGGACAGGCTTTGAATGTGCTCCGAAATCGGCCGAAACGGATTGGACAGCACTTGCAACAAGAAAGCGACAAACGCCGTCGTGATCAAAAACAGCGCCCAATGAAAGACGATCCGCCGCACCAACGAGCCTTGTACGGAGACGTCGACGAATTTCTTACGACGGGCATGATGGGACATCAAAGTCAACCTTGTGAGTTTGCCGGCGGTTGCCCCGACAACGCCACGGTCGGCCGGCTTCCGCTAATTCGATGTCGCAGCGTGATTCAACCGCCTGACGGCGCACTGCGACGATTATTGTTGTGTGGAAAGTATATGACACTTCGGCCGAGGAGGTCGGGCGTGATGCAAAAAGAGCAATTCCTCCACCGTATAGTTAATACAATCCCATTAAGCACTGCATCCGCTCGGCAGCAGGCGGCTGGAGTTAAGCCGGAGGAGCCCCACCGAAACTCCCGCTCCCCCTGCGAGAGGGTTGGGGCGCGAAAGAATGGCCGGCGGGCAAAGCACCCTTTACCGCCCCGCGGTGCGTAGCGCAGTGACGATCAGGCGTCTCCTAAGGGGAGAGAGTTCTGGGGTGGGCCCCTATTGGTCAGCGGAACCGACGCCATTCGACTTGCGAGCAACTACCTTGACGCCCGGCTCGATCTGGTCGCTCGGATGCAATACGACCCGGTCCCCTTCGGCCAGTCCGTCCGTAACCTCGGCCTGCAGGCCGTTTTGGCGCCCGAATTTCACATTGCTGAAGTGCGACGACGCCATCCGCAACTCGGAACACGGCCGAGTCGCTGCCAGCGCGGAATAGCGCGCTGGTGGGCACGATCAGCGCATTGCGCGACCTCGTCGACGACGATCTTCGCCTCGACGCGAAAGCCGTCACCGAGGTTCTGACGTTTTTCGGGCGGTGCATCCAAATCAATAATTACATTGACGCGCTGCTCTTCCACGCCCAGCGTGGAGATCTTTGTGAACCCGGACGGCTCGACAACTCGGACGTGCCCCTCCAGTGGTTTTTCGCCTCCCCAGTGCTCGAGAATTGCCAAATCCCCGGGCTGAATTTCGACCGCGTCGCGCGAGAGGACGTCCACCGCGACCTCCAAATCGCGTGGATCGCCCAGCTCGACTAGCGGGGTGCCGGGCGTCACCACCGCTGCGCTCTCTTGAAACACGCGCAGCACGCGGCCGGTGATCGGAGAGTAGATCGGGAAGTTCCAGCCGCTGGCGTTGCCGTTGACGGGGTCGGAATCGGTTTGGCTGGCAACTTTCTGGGCGCTGGTCCGGCCGTCCGTCGCAGGGCGCGGCATCTCTTCGTCGGCGTGCGGCCGCGAACGGACTAGCGGCGGACTTCGCCTGCTGCAGCTCGAAATTGGCGATTTCCTGAGCGATCTGGCCGACCGCATTTCTTCGCTCCGCTGGCGATAATACATCTCGGCGGTTTCCAACTGCGTGCGGCTCACCGCTGCCGCTCCAGCACTGCGCAAGCGAGCAAGTTCCGTTTCGGAAAATGCCTGCGCCGCCCGGGCTGCTTCAGCAAGTCGGGCTCGACTCTGCGTAGCTGCGCTTCGGCTGCTTTGACCCGCGCTTCAGCCTGGGCGATTGTCCGGGCGTCGAGCAGCTCGGGATCGCGCGGCTCGATCACAGTCAACAGCGTTTCGCCGGCCTTCACTTCGTCGCCCGGGTCCATGTTGATCCGCAGCAGCCGGCCAGCGAGCGGCGCCGAAACGACGTATTTCTCGCGAATCCGCGTCTTGCCGTCCTCGTCGACCGTCACCCGCAACAACCCGCGGCCGATCGTCCCCAAGTCCACCTCCACCGGCTGCGGCATGAACGCATAGCCGATGCCCACGGCGATGCCCGCGACCAACAGTAGGACGAATAGTTTGCTGCCGATGTTACGCATTGAGCAAATGCACAAATGACCACTGACGAACGGCCAATGACGGAGGCTTGAGCTCAATCGTCATTCGTCGTTCGGATTTCGTCACTCGCCCCTAATCTCTCGCTTTCAACACAGCGATCAAATCCAAATGGTCGAGCCGGCGGCGGACTGCGAGTGCCGATAAGATCGACGCCGCGAGCACGACCGAGGCCGCCAGGCCGTACGTCGAATTTTCAATCACAAACGGGAAGCGGAACACTTCCTGCTGAAAGAAGATCGACAGCAGCATGGCAAAAAAGTATCCCATCACCAGCCCGAACGGAATGGCCGCGATCGTCACCGTCCAGATTTCGCCCAACAAAATCGCCGATATTTCGCGGCGCGTGAAGCCGATGACGCGTAGTGTCGCCAGCTCGCGGCTGCGTTCCGACAGCGAAATCCGCGCACCGTTATAGACGACGCCAGCTGCGATGATGATCGAGAACATCAGATTGATCGACCGCATGGCCACCATGTTCTGCGCGATCGTGTTGCGAAAACTCTGTACGGACGATTCTTTGACCGTAACGCTGGCAATCTGCGGCGTCTCCTTCAACTCGCGATAAATCTGCGGCCGATAGGCCGCGTCCGTCGCCAGCATTGCTCCGTTCACGCACTGCCCTTCGCGCATCTGGCGGTTGAGCGCGTTGATGTCCATGTAGGCGTTGAGGCCCGAAATATCGTCGAGCAACGCGATCACCGGGATATCGACCATGGGCCGTTTTTCTTGCAGCACCTCCACGCGAATCACGTCCCCGGCCTTGACGTGCAGCACGTCGGCCAGCATCTGCGACATCACCAGCCCGTCGGGCGGCAAGAATGCGTCTCGTGGCCGTTGCGATTCATCAGCCGCATCAAATCGCTGTCGCTCGTCAGACCGCGAATTGCCATCGCGCCGCGAAAGCGGTGCTGCGCATGCAACCGCGTCGAAACAATCCGCATCGGCTCGCACTCGTACACGCCGGGCAGGTTGAATAGCTCATCAACGGCGTCGTACGAAACTGGCTCGACCGTCGCCACCGGCAAGTCGTACCGCTGCACGTCGTAGAACTGAGAGTGAATCACTTCGTCGATTGAATCCTGCATGAAGTTGCCCACAACGACGATCGCGACCGACATCGCGATCGCCGCCGTTGAAAAAGCCGTCTTGATGCGGTGCCGCTCCAGTTGCCGTAGCACCATGCGGGCCACGTTGGGCAGCAGCCAGCCGGCGCCGATCCGCTCCAACAACGTCGGCTTGAAGCGGGCCGGCGGCTCCGGCCGCATCGCTTCGGCCGGCGGCAGCCGCACGGCGATGAGAATCGCCCCCAGCGCGCCGAGAATCGCCGCGCTGCCGGCCACCAGCATCGCCGTGGCCACCACATTCGGCCGGACTCGGAATACCAGCTCCGGATACTGGTACACCCTCATGAACATCTTTGTAAACTCGTTGCGCCAGCCCCATCCCGCCCAGCGTGCCGATCGCCCCCCCAATCATTGTGATCAACAGCACGAATTTCATGTAATGCCAGGCGATCTGTAGATTCGAGTAGCCGAACGCCTTCAGGGCCGCGATTTGCTCGCGCTGCAGGCTCGTCAGCCGCGTTAGCACGACGTTCAGCAAAAACGCGGCCACGCACAAAAAGATCGTCGGCGCGATCAGGCCCCGCGTGCGCAAGCCCTGGATGTCCCCCTCCAGCAAAAGGTGCGAGAGTTGATCTTTGCGGCCGAAGGAGCCCAAGCAGCCATACGGCTCCAGAATCAAATCGGCCCGATGAATCACCTCGTCGAGTGAGGCTCCCTTTTGCAGCCCGAAGGCAACGTCGTTGAATGCCCCGTCCATGTCGAACGCGTTCGCGAGCACTTCGTGCTCCATCCACAGGATGCCGAAGTGTTGCGGGTCGGGCAGCATGTCGCCCGGCTTGATTTGAAACACGTACTCCGGCGAAAATGCCACGCCCACCACGTGCAGCAATTTTCGCCGTCCGTTGATGATGGCCACGATCGAGTCACCGACATCGAGCTGATTGGCCTTGAGAAATGCTTCGCTGGCGAGCACTTCGTCGTCGTGGCCCAGCTCGAGCTGCCGGCCGCGGCGGAGATACAACTGGTTGAGCGTCGGCTGCCGCGTGACGGGCAGCGAAATCAGCTGCCCGACGGCCGGCTCGTCGAGGCCGGGCACGTCCAGGTTGACGTTGCGGACGACTCGCGTCTCGACGGCGGCCACGCCGGGAATTTCCCGGAGCTGCTCAATCACCGCGTCCGGCACCCGTTTTACGTGGGCGAACGCGTCCGCGAACCGGTAATGTTCATAGAACGTCGCCCGCGTCAGCTCGAGCGAGTGCAAAATCGTCCGCGAATTGACGAACGTGGCCACGCCGGCCGAAATCACCAGCGCAATCGCGACCGCTTGCCCTTTCATTTGCGAAAGATCGCGAACCAGTTTGCGATCGAGGGCGCTGATCATTCGTGTGAATGTTCCCGTTGACAGGAATCCCTCGCTCGTACTTGAGCCCTACCTACCACTTCAGCTCACCCGGCGCCCGCTTGTGCGGATTCAATTCGACGTGCACAATTCGCCCGTCGGAGATCGAAATCACGCGGTCGGCCATTTCAGCAATCACGGCGTTATGCGTAATCACCGCAGTCGTCGTGCCCAATTCACGGTTAATCCGCGAAATGGCTTCTAGCACCAACACGCCCGTATGCACGTCCAGCGCACCAGTTGGTTCGTCGCACAAGAGCACGGCCGGGCGTTTGGCGACGGCCCGGGCGATCGCCACCCGCTGCTGCTCACCACCGGAAAGCTGCGACGGAAAGTGGTCCATTCGCTCCGTGAGGTTGACCAGGGCGAGCGCGTCGCTGGGTTTCATCGGGTGCGATGCGATGTCGGTCACCAAAGCGACGTTCTCGCGGGCCGTGAGGCTCGGTATCAAATTGTAGAACTGAAACACGAAGCCGACGTTTTCTCGGCGGTATCGTGTCAGGGCCGCGTCGTCGAAGCGGGTCAGCTCCTGCCCGCGATAGAAAACCGATCCGCCCGATGGCACGTCGAGCCCGCCCAGAATGTTCAGCAGCGTGCTCTTGCCGCTACCCGAGGGCCCCAACAGCACGACGAATTCGCCTTCGTACAATTCCAAGTCGATGCCGCGCAAGGCCTGCACGTCGATCTCGCCCATGTGGTACACCTTGGTCAGGCCACGGGCGGCGAAGACGACCCCGGGAGTATTACTAGGGGGGATCGGTCGGGCGGCGGTTGCGGAAGAAAGCGATGGCATGCGGACGCGCCCCGAGGTCCCGGCGGGCGGCCGAAGCGGCGGCGCCCAGACATTATTTCCCATTATGGCAGAAGTCCCCTCAGCGGGAAGGCGAAACGTCGGGGCAAACGCCGCTTTGCGGATTGCCGTCGCTGCCAAGTCATCGTACAAAATAGAGAGGGGGCTTGCGCCATTCTCGTCCTGTCGCAGAGGACTTACCGCTGTCCTATCACCGGCGAACAACATGGGGCCGCATGCCAGCGAGGTGGGCGCCACACGCCCCCGCGCCGCTTGTCGCAGTCGTGGCCGCCAACCTGGTCGTCGGCGGCCTGTTCAGCACAGCCAATGCTGTCGCCGGCGGCGGGCCAGAAAACGTCTTTCTGATCGTCAATGCCAACAGCGACAGCTCCAAGACCGTCGCCAATCACTACATCGCACTCCGCCAAATCCCGCCGAACAACGTGTTTTACGTCGACTGGCGGGGCGGCCTGGAATCGTGCAACGCGAAAGTCCTGATCGACGTGGTGCTGCGGCCGGCGATCGCGGCAATTGAAACTCGCCACATGGCGGCGCAAATCGACTACTTGGTCTATTCGAGCGATTTCCCCTGGCGCGTCGAGTTGAAGCCCCTCTTTCCCGAGGAAACCTTCACGGAAAACTTCCCTCCCATCGGCTCGCTCACTGGCGTTACCTACTTGCTGCCTTATGTTATCGGCCCGAAGCCCAGTCCGGCGATCGTGATGCCTTCGACCAACTGGTATGTGCCGGCGCTCGACGAGCAGAATCTAGGGCAGTGCCAACAACTCGCGGACGTGCCGTCGCGCGGCTTTCGGTCGCGGTATCGCTGGGACGCCGAGGGCCGCCGCGCACAGGACGAATTGACGGGACAGCGCTATTTTCTTTCGGTGTGCCTGGGAGTTACCCAAGGGCGCGGCAATACGCTTGCGGAAGTGATCGACTATCTGGAGCGTGCCAAAACGGCCGACGGTACGCGCCCCAAGGGAACGATTTACTTCATGCGCAACAACGACATCCGCAGCCAAACGCGCCATGCCTGTTTTGCCGGCGTCGCGGCGTCGATTCAACGCCAGGGCGTGCAAGCCCGCGTCCTGGAGGGAAAGATTCCCCGGGGCGCAAACGACGTCATGGGGATCATGGCCGGCACAGATTCATTCGACATCGCAGCCGCTGGCGACAAGATCTTACCCGGCGCGATTTGTGAACATCTCACGAGCGCCGGGGGCATCCTTCGCTCCAACAGCTACCAGACGCCGCTCTCCGAGTTTCTCCGCGCCGGCGCTGCCGGCGCCAGCGGCACGATCATCGAGCCGCGGGCCATTCAGGCCAAATTCCCGCTTCCTTCCCTGCAGTTGCATTACGCGCGCGGCTGTTCTCTGGCCGAGGCTTTCTATCAATCGGTCGCCGGCCCTTACCAGTTGCTAATCGTCGGCGATCCGCTGTGTCAGCCGTGGGCGACTTTCCCCACGGTAAGCGTCGATGGCGTCAAGCCGAATCAGGAGATGAAAGGCACCTTGACGCTGACCCCCTCGGGCCGCACCGCAGCCGGCCAGCGGATCGGCCTGTATGAGCTTTTTATCGACGGGCGGCTCATTACTTCAACGACTGAGGGGCAAACACTGACGCTCGATACAACCAAACTCTACGACGGTTACCACGATTTGCGGGTCGTCGCCTCGCTCGCTAGCGCGATGGAAACGCAAGGCCGGCTGGCCGTTCCGGTGACGGTCAACAATCATGCTGCGGCGCTGGATTTCGCCGTCGCTCCGCGGGGGGAGGTTGTGTCCGCGGCCACGTTGAAAGTTTCAGTGCGACAAGTCGGGGCGACGGGAATTATCATTCGCCAGAACAGTCGCGTCGTCGGCCGCGTACAAGGCGACGGGGGGGATGTGGAGATTCCAGCCTCCCTGCTCGGCCAAGGGCCGACATCCCTGCAGGCCGTGAGCCAAGGCGCCGCGCCAACCGTCAGCGAACCCATTGCGGTTCATGTGCGTTAGGCAGACGCTGCCGGACGCAAGACAGCCCCGTGTATCGGTAAGATCGGCAGGAGACGGGCGACCGTAACGTTCGGTCGCTCGTGCCAGGCCGCGTGGCCTGCCTGTTCATTGACAGCCCAGGGCATCTGGATACCATAAAACAAGGCCCCGACAGGTGTTACTGCACGCAAATCGGTGGAATCCGCCGGGGCGATCGGCACTGCACCATGTTCGGCTTGGGGCGCTTGACGTAACCGGCGGCCTCGCATGGTTTTGCGATGATTGCCCTAGTGACGGGGCACAGGCTTCGTCGCGCTGGCTGCTCCTGTGCGCCATGGACAGGGGCTCCCTCGAATTGCCTCATCGCCGCGGCCGCCATCAGGATGCCGCTCGATTGGGTCCAAGACTGGCTGGGAAACACGCGGCCGCGGAGGCGGATGCTCAACTTGTCGCTCGGCCAGACGACTTGGCGTCGCACGATTCGGCGCAGCAATGGGATGTAAGGTACTACGCGGCCTGGCCGGCATTCGGATTGTCGTACGTCTTCCGTTAGGTGTTTGATATGCAACAGTATCGACTCAACTTTCGCCTGCTGATCGGACTGGCGGTCGGCATGGTGTTGTCCGCCGGAATTGTTTACTCGATTTGGCATTTTCGCATCAAACACCTTTCCGTCGTGCTGGCGGAACAAGCCGACAAGTCGCTGGCGGCCGAAGATTACAAGGGCACGGTGCAGAATCTTCAGCAGTATCTGGCAATTCAACCGAAGGACAACGAGCAACGGGTGAAGTATGCCAAGGCCTACGGTCTGCTGGCCGAACAAATCGACACGTCGCTGGACGACCGCAGCCGAGCGGTTGGCGTCATGGAGCAAACGCTTCGTGACATTCCGGACCAGCCGGAGCTGCGCAAGCAGTTGGCAAAATTCTACGGCAGCGTGGGCGTCTATAAAGACGCGATCAATCATTTGAACTTTATTCTCGATGATCCGGAGGCGAAAGTTCTCAAATCCAACTATTTGTTCCAGTCGCAGAACTTCGACGAGGCGCTCAAGCTCGCGTACTCGCTGATCGGCTTCAACCCCGACAAGGAGGAATTTGACGCGTCCCAGGCGACTCTGACCGATAAGCCGATCATCTACTACAACACGGCGGTAACATTGCACGACAATAAAGACCGCGCCGACCTCGCCGAGAGAATCATCAATCAGGCGGTGCAGGCAAATCCCAAGTCGGCGGAGGCGTACCTATTGCGCGGCCGCTACTTCATCGGCATCAAGGAAGTGGATCGCGGCCGATCCGACATCACGAAGGCCTTGGAGCTGGGCCCGGAAGACGCGGACGTGCTGCTTGCCGCAGTGGATCTGGCCGCCGACGACAAGGCCTACGATAAGGCCCGCGAGCTCGCTGAGAAGGGCAAGAAGTTGGATCGCAAAGACTGGCGCTATTATCAAGTGATAGCCAAGCTGCTGAACGCGCAGAAGGACTATCCCGGCGCCCTGCAGCAGCTCGCCGACGGGTTGAAGGCCAGTCCGGGCGGCGGCCGAAATCTGCTGTTCACACAGGCCCAGCTTCAAGCCGAATCGCAGGACTTTACAGGCCTGCGAGCGACGATTGATCGCATGAAGGATATGGGATTCGCCACCGAGTACCGCGATTGGTACGAAGCCAAAGCGCTGATGGGGGAGAGCAATTGGATTCGCGCCGTCACGCTGTTGAGCCGCTTGCGCCCTTGGGCGGAAAGCCGCGGCGCGGGTCTCTCCGCGGAGCTGTATTTCAACCTGGCCCTTTCCTACGAAAAACTCGGCCAGTTTGACCTGGCCGACCGCGCCTACGACGCCGTTTTGGAGCGGGCGCCGAACAGCGATCCGGCGCGGTTCGGCAAGCAAAGAGTTAGCAATCGCCTCGCGAAGAGCGGCACCAAGTCCGACGACGATCCACTCAAAATAATGATTGACGAGACGAAGGCCAAGCCCAAGAAGGACCAGGACTGGGAGAAAGTCAAGCAGGAAATCGACCGGATCGTCGAAGAGCGGGGCCTGGACGACACGGCGCGAAAAATCTTGTGGGGCCAGGTACTGCTATCCCGCGAGATGTACACGGAGGCCCGCGCGCTCGCCGGCGAGCTGAATCGCTCCGTGCCCAAGGATTTGCGGGTCCAGTCATTTATGCTCAACACGCTGCGTGCGGATCCGAATCAGGGGCCCGAAGCCGCCCTCAAGCTGATGGGCCAACTGCCTCTGGAAGATTCGGCGTATTGGCGACTGTTCAAGGCGGAACTCATGCTCGCCAAAAGGGACGACGACACCGGGCCGCAGCTGGCTGGCCTATTGACTGGAGTCGACGACTGGGACGTGCAGCAAAAGGTGCAACTATGGAGCGGTCTGGCCGACTATTTCATCGCCCTGAGCATGGTTGACGAAGCGAAGCGCTGCCTGACGCAAGTGGCCGACGCCCAGCCCGGCGATTTGCAGGCCCGGATGAAGTTATTCAACGTGGCGCTGGACCTCAACGACGACGCCGGAATGCAGGCCGCACAGGACGAAGTGCTCAAGGTCGTGGGCAGCAAAAACGACAGCAGTTGGTTGTCGACGGAAGCCCGTAGGCAGCTTTCGCTGATTCGCCGCGGGCGCGAGTTGCGCGACAAACTGGACGACGTGCGCCAGCTCGTCGGGCGAGCGCTCACGGGCCGGCCCGATTGGTCCGATCTGCACCTGATCAACGCCGAAATTGAGTTACTGGCCAACAATCGTAAGCTGGCCCTGGAGGAGCTAGATCGCGCCAAGGCCACCGGCCGGCTCATGCCAACGGCCGTCGCCATGCACATCCGCTTGTTGGCGCAAGACGGCCAGCTCGCCCGCGCCGCCCAGATGCTCGACGACTTGCCCGAATCCAGCCGGTTCACGCTGCTGGGCGATCTGTATTGGGAACTGTTGTTCCGCACCGACAAGGCTGACCAAGCCATTCAATCGGCCCACGCCCAAGCCGAGGCGAATCCGAAAAACGCTCTTTTGCAGTTCCGCTATGGGCAATTGCTGGCCCGCGCTGCCGACCAGCCCGGCGTCAGTGACGACAAAAAGAAAGTCGGGCTCGAACAGGCGGTCCAGGCCGTCGAGCAAGCAGTGAAAATGCAGCCCGACCTGACCGATGCCTGGTATTCGTTGATCGTGTTCAATGCGATCGCCAGGAAGCAAGATGCGGCCCTCAAAGCGCTGCGCGACGCTCAATTGTCTCTTCCTGGCGACGATTTGCAGCGGATCCTGGCCAAGAGCTATGAAGCGCTCAACGGCTGGTTCGACGCCGAATCAATTTATCGATCCATTTACGAGGCCGATCCGAGCGACATCGCGCGGGTCAAGCAACTGGCGGCGTTTTACGTCGGTCCCAGTTACAAGGGCCCCAACATGCAGGATAAAGTAACGCCGCTCGTCAATCAGATCTTGCGGGCCGGCGCCGAAGGCAAAATTCCGCCGGACGATGACAATCTATTGTGGGCTCGGCGCATTGCGCCCGGCTGTTGGCGGCCACTCGCGATTACCAGCATCTGCGCCGGGCGGAAAACTTGCTGGCCTCCAACTCTCAAGACGGCCGCCTGTCGCTCGAAGACCGGACGGAAATGGCGCAGATTCTCTCCTCGCGGCCGGAACCTGAGTCGCTCATTAAGGCGGTCGGCTTGCTCGAAGAGATTGAACGATCGCAGCAACTGAGCGAGCTGCAGTCGCTCGTCTTGGCCAATGTCTACTACCGGCTCGGGAAATGGGACAACTGCCAACAGCAAATGCGGATCGCCTGTCAGCGGTTTCCCAAGTCGGCCGTGCTTCGCCAGGCCTACGTCAACATGCTGCTCGAGCGCGGCGGCCCGGCGGAAATCAAGACGGCCGACGAGTATCTGCGGGATTTGACACAACTGGCCCCCCAAGATGCAACCACATTCCAACTCTATGCCAAATACCTCATCAAGACCGGCCGGAAGGAAAACGTCAGCCAACTGATCACCAGTCGACTGGCCAACTATACAGACCCGCAAAAAATCGACGACAGCGGCGCCAGGATGCTCGACCTTTACGCGTCGCTCCTAGTCGACCTGGGCGACCTCGACCGCGCCGAGCAGGTGTATCGCTTGCTCGCCCGGCGAGACCCGAATCGTGTATTCGACGTCGCCAGTTTCATCGGCATTCATCGCGACGTGGCCAAGTGCTTCGAAATGCTCAGCCAGGAGTACAATTCGGCCAACGCCCAAAGCGTTCTGCGCGTGGCCATCGACGTGGTGCGCAAACGCCGCGACGAAGTTGGTGACAAGTACGACGCGCAAGTGAACGAATGGCT
The DNA here is from genome assembly GCA_963738665.1 of uncultured Planctomycetota bacterium. Classification (GTDB taxonomy): domain Bacteria; phylum Planctomycetota; class Planctomycetia; order Pirellulales; family Lacipirellulaceae; genus JABDGM01. Next base: position 422,307 of record CAVTXL010000016.1, on the reverse strand, counting down.
CGATCGCGCCCTGAGCGAGAATATCGGCTCGGTGCCGCTCTTGATGGCCCAGGCCGAATTTCGCGAAGTCCAGGAGAATTATGTAGCGGCGACGAAGCTGTACCGCGAGTTGCTCGCCAACCATGAAGTGACAGGCATCCCCCGGGCCGTCGTGCTCAACAACTTGAGTTTTTTGCTGGCGCTCAAAGGCCAGACGGCCGCTTCGGGCGACCTCGACCCGCTCGATTTGGTGCAGGAGGCGGCCCAGATTCTCGGCCCCACGGCCGACATTCTGGACACCCGGGGAGTCGTCTGGATTGCTCGGAAACGTTATGATGAGGCGATCGCCGATTTGTCGCTGGCGGTCAGCGACAATCCGAACCCCTCCAAATACTTCCACAAAGCTGAGGCCCACTTGCTGGCCGGCGCCAAGAACGGGCTCGCTCAGAACAAGGCCGCCTTGGAAGCCTGGGCAAAGGCCGAAGAACTGGGGCTCTCGCGCGATTCGCTGCACGAACTGGAGCGCAACCGTTACGACGACCTGAAGGCGAAAATCGAACAGCTGCGCACGGGCGGCCGGGCGGTGACCCGCGCCGAGGCGGCGCCTGTCCGTTAGTGACAGTCCAGAAATTGGGATGATCGCATAGTGCCGGGAATTGGGAGCGCACCCGCTATGATCAAAACTCTCATCGTCGTTTTGGTTGCCTGCGCCGGCTGCCTGGTCGGCCTGACTGCAACTAAGGCGAATGCACAGAGCTCGGCGCCCGCGACGGATGTGGCCGCCTTTTATAGCCAAGGCGTCCACGCCTATTTTGCCGGGCAGTGGGCCCAAGGCGAGGCCGACCTGTCGACGGCCATCGCTGGCGCCCAATGATCCCCGCGGCTATTATTTTCGCGCCATGTGCCTGTTGCGCCAGGGCCGATCGGATGAGGCCCGCGGCGATATGCAGCTCGGAGCCTCCGTCGAGGCGCAGCGGCCAGGTCGCTTTGGCGTCGGCGCTGCGCTCGAGCGCGTGCAAGGCCCCGAACGGCTGATGCTGGAACAATATCGCCGCGCCGGCCAACTGGCCGCGGCCCAAATGCGCCTGCAGACAAATCAGGCCCGTTTTGAGCAAATCCAGAGCCGCGAAGCGGAAGCACTCGATCGGAAGGCCGTTATTCCGCTGAGCAGCTTGTTGCGGTCCGACGGAGCCCGCCCGGAGGTCGTGTATGAATCCAGTCCACGGCCGCGCACGGAGCTGAATCCGGTGTCTCCCCTGGCGCAGCCAGTCGGCCCGATCGCCGGAAATGGGGCTGATCCGTTTCGAGACGACGCCAGCGCAGCGGCCCGGCCTACGACGGCCGGTCCAGCCGCGGCCGCGACTCCGGCAGTCCCTCCCGCCGGCGAAGCGTCGACGCGCGTGTCCGGGCCTCCGGCCGCAGGTGACAATCCGTTCGGCGCTGCGGCCGCAAGCCCCCCGGCGCCAACCACTGCTTCCCCCGTCGCCACACCCTCGCCCACGACGTCGCCCGGCAATGCGTCCCGGCCGGAAGACGACAATCCGTTTGGCACCGCGGCGCCCAGCCGGCCGGTCCGACCAATCACGCCGCCGGCCACCGTGCCTCCGGCCGCCGCTCCCGACGACGACCCGTTCCGCAGCCCTTGATCGAACCAACTTTTCTTCGCTGTAACGCCGTCGGCACAACGCTGAGGGCGGCGCGGCATTCGCAAACTTTCGCAGTGCGCCGATCGCCATGACCAGCAACATCGAACGAAGCACCTGGGCGCGTGCGTGCTTGGTGGCAATGGCCGCGGGGGCGGCCCTCACTGGCTGCCACAACTCGCCCTCTGGGCCGGCAGCTATCCAGCGACCGACGCCGCAGGAGAGCTTCAAACTGATCGTGGACGATTTATCCCGAGCCGTCCGAGCCGCGAATCCGCCTCCCATTGCCCGGCAAAGCGGCAGCAGCATTACCGCTGTTTCACTTAACTACTCGGTGTTCGATGAGTTAATACCGCCGGCGGGCGACGGTGAACCCTATCGCGGCAAGATCACGGTGAAGACCGTATCCCGCGTTTCACGCGTGCCGACGGTCGGCGACGACAAGACAAAACGAGATCAGGACACGGACAGCTCCGATGATGCGAGCGGATACAATTCGCTGCTGGACGACGATTCATCCGGCAACGCGTCGCGCGGCGTCTCGACGACTAGCGACAGTGCGCGCCGCGATACGCGCTCCGGCACTCGGGGAACTCCGATCATGCGCGAACCAGACGAGTACGTGGCCGTCTACGAACTCGTCTATCGCGACAATCGCTGGGACTTGAATACGGCCATCGATCCGGAGAACGAACAATTCATGAAATCATTGTTCGACCACGCGCTCAAGACGCAAATGTAGCTGTGCGAGCAAGCGGCCCCCCGAGCCGATGGGTTGGTTGCTTCTGATCACGTTGCTTCCGATCACGGCCGGCCTTGCTTCGGCGCAGCCCGCCTCGCGGGCTCACGTCGCTTGGCCATTGTGGCCAAGCGTTTCCAGGTTGCCCTTGCGGAAGGCCTCGGCCATCGCGCGGGGCACTTCCGCTTCGGCCAAAAAGACTTGAGCCCGGTTGTAGGCCACTTCGGCCTTCATTTCCTGCTCGCGGGCGATCGCGTCGGCCCGCCGTTGCTCGGCCAGTGCCTGAGCCTTGCGGGTGTCGGCCTCGGCCTGGTCGGCCTGCAGCCGGGCACCAATGTTTTCGCCCACGTCGATGTCGGCAATGTCAATCGAGACGATTTCGAACGCCGTGTGGGCATCCAGGCCGCGTTCCAGCACGGCTTTGGAAATTCGATCGGGATTCTCCATCACTTGCAGATGGTCCCGGGCCGAGCCGATCGACGTGATGATGCCCTCGCCCACACGGGCGATAATCGTCTCCTCGGTCGCGCCGCCGATGAGTTGTGCCAAGTTCGTCCGCACCGTCACCCGTGAGCGGACCCTGAGCTCGACGCCGTTTTTGGCGACGGCCGAGAGCGTCATGCGGCTCGATTTTTCCGGATCTGGGCAATCGATGACCTTCGGATTCACGCTGGTCCGCACTGCGTCGAGCACGTCGCGCCCGGCCAGGTCGATCGCCGCGGCCCGGTCGAAATCGAGGTCGATGTCGGCCCGGTGGGCGGCGATCAGGGCGTTGATCACGCGGGGCACGTTGCCCCCCGCCAGGTAATGCGCCTCCAGCCGCCGCGTCGTGATCCCCGTTTGCGGATCGGTGCCGACCCCCGCTTGCATGGCCATGATCTTGGCCTCGACGATCGTGCGGGCGTGGACCTGCCGAAGGTACATGCCGATCAGACTGAACATGCTGACCCGGGCATTCGACATGTAGGCTTGCAGCCACAGCTTGCCGAACGTGATGATGAGCGTCGTGGCGACCAAAAGCGCGACGACGAGCACCAGGGCCAGGATCGCATAGATCACCATTCGCGCGTCCGCGTCGATCCCCTGGGCAAGCAGGGGGCGGACCGGAACTAGCGGGTGCGGGCCGAGGAGGAGACTCACATTCATGGGTCGGTCTACCTTGCTTGCGCGGCGGTCTTGGGGATGTGGCAGGCGAGCCGCCCGCTCGCCCTCGCGTGCTTGCTGGCACCGCATCTCATAATAACGCCCGGACGATGCGGGCACAAATGGAGGATTCTTGGCACGGAACTGGTGTCGCCCCAAAGCCGGCCGATCGGTTAGGCTGGCGGGGCACAACGGGGCGCTCGAATGCGCCCGCTACCGGGCACGGGCCGCGGCCGCCACGTTTGCCGGCGCGGGTGTCGTCGCCACGCCCCCGCCTTGCGGCGATCTAACTGACTGGAAAGGAGTCTCGTCATGATCGGTCGAACGGTTCTCGCTGTGGCAGTTCTGACATCCTCGCTTGGGGCGGCCTCGATCGCCCGGGCCGTCGACGTCTATTCGGTCGATCCGTCCCACACGTCGATCGTCTTCGGCGTCGGTCACAACGGCCTGAGCTTCGTGTACGGGTTTTTTCGCAAGGCCCAGGGATCGTATACTCTCGATTCGAACAATCCGGCCAATTGCCGATTTCGCTTCGACGTGGACGTGGCCAGCATCGACACAAATCTGCCGGCCCGCGACAAGCACTTGCAGTCGGCTGAGTTCTTCGATGTGGTACGATATCCCCAGATCGCTTTTCGTTCGACGGCCTGCCGCATCAGCAACACGCCCCAGGGAGGCATCGTCTATTACGTCACGGGCGACTTGACGATTCACGGGGTCACGCGGCAGGTAACCCTGCCGCTGCAGATGCTGGCCGACGGCGAAGGGGTGCCGAACGCGGACGGCAGCAAGGACCGCCGCACGGCATTCATCTGCCAGTTCCAGCTCAAGCGGGGCGACTTCGGCATGAACACCGTGCCGATTGTCGGCAATGCGGTGGGCCTCACGATCAGCTTTGAAGGCGTCCTGCAGCGCGATATGGCGACCGCCTTGCGGCAGCCGTAGCGTGGGCGCCAAGGCGCAGGCCGTTCAACAGGCAGAAGTCAGGTCATCGGCAGTCGCGCGTCGTCTTTGCGAAGGTGGCCAAAACTCGCCCACTGAGTTTTGGATATCTTCGATTTCCCGAATTGCCGTGAGCTCAAGTAATGTGAACGTTTGAACCGCCGGCAACGGGAGAAAGCAACCCTCCTTGACACCACAAGTTGTAGTGGCGCGTGGATTGCCGCCTCACTTTGATTGCGCCCCCGATTATTTTTTTCTTTTTTTGGTGGGGCGAAATGGGGACGCAAGTTGCACGCCCGCAGGGTGTTACGCTTTCATTTCGCCCAGGGGGTGGGGCTTTATTCGTTCCCAGGGGGCGAAATGGCAAGGTGAGCTTGCGGTGCGGCAGAGGGTGTTTCACGCTCGCGGCGCAGCGGGGGCGGCCGGCGGGCCTGGCTCGTCGCGGCGCGACGGTCACGCTCGGTGTGTGTGCAGCAAGTCGAATTTTCAAAGAGCGATGGGCAGCGGCGAGTATAGCAGGATTTGGTTCATCTGTACAGTATCTGTTTTTGGCCAATGGGAATGGGGGTGGGAATGGTGGTGGGGGATGAGGGATGAGCTGGGGCGTAGATCATGTGGGCCGTTGGCCGAGAGGAAAATTTAGATTTTGGGATGGAATTTACCAACGGGGTAAAACAAAAAAGTGTTTGGAATGGGCCAGGGGATATGTTAGCGTGCGAGGTGAGTCCGTCGGGCGGGAAGAACGCGCCTCTCTTCGTTGGGAGCTTTGCCTTATTTCGGAAAGCACCCCAATTGGGGTGGTCCCGTGTGCAAATTGTGGCTGGCCCCTGGTTCCTTGCGGTGGTTCCTTGCGGTGAGGCGAAATTCGCTCGGCGGTGGCGCGAAACTTTGGTTGGAGATTGTGGCAACGAGTTGCCCGGCTGCCCGGCTGGCGGCTCGCGGGGAAACGATGTTGCGTTTTCCCGAATCCTATCGAAGGTGTCCAAAACTCCCCCATCGAGTTTTGGCCATCTTCACCCTTCCGGGGGGTAAAATCGATAGCTGGCTGCGTGTTGCTGTGGGCGCGGGTCGCGAGCGCTGGCCGCGGGTTTTGCGACGGATGCATTCGATCGGTTGCCAAAGAGCAACGGTGCCCTGCGTGAGGTTAGCAGGTTGTGTTCGTTTGTATAGTAGTCGTTTTCGGCCAGGGTGGGAATGGTCAAGAGTCAGGGAGTCAGGAGTCAGGGAAGCGGGGAGCAGAAAGGACGTTGGTTGCGGCGGGGTGTTAAGAGAAAGCGGCCGCGATCGCGGACGAATTGGGGAAACGGTGCTGCCGCTAAATTTGCTTGAATTCGGCCACTGAATTTGTCAGACTGGGGACTCGCCGCACGCTCTGGTCTCGAGCGGCCGGCCGCTGCGGTCGAAGGTCGCCTGAAGCGGGTGTTGTTTGGATGTCCCTCAAGCACACGCTCAACGACGGGCATAAAAGATGGGTGGCCCCTACGCCCCAAATGCCGGCGTAGAACCGATTTCGATTGAGCTGCAAGCCGGTCTCGCTGTCCCGCTCTCGGCCCGTGTAGAAGTGGGTGTTGCCGGTCGCTTCACTCGCGCTGGCGAAGGAATTGTTGAGAGTGATTACTTCGCCGTAGGGCGTGTAGGCGTAGCGGTTCTGCACCGTGCCGCCCGAATTGACGATCGTCGTGACGTTGAAATTGGCATCGTGGCAGTAATAATAATCGCTCGGGCTGCCGCTGGTGTTGGCATCATACCAGCGGATGGCCAGCGCGTCGATAAAGTACGGGTGCCAGACGTACTGGTTGAGCGGATCGCTGTCTCCGTTCTTTTTCAATCCTCTTTCAATCCGTCTCACGCAGAGGCGCAGAGGGCGCGGAGCAGATCAACTCTGCGTGCTCCGCGCTCTGCGTGAGACTTTCCGCCACTTGCTGCTATGTTGTCAAAGAACGCCTCGTCGGCACAATGCGCCCAGGTCTGCATGGTACGGAAACACCCTAGACTACCGAAAAACCAGAATGTCCCCTTTTTCACTCCTTTTTATTTCTATTGCGTGTCGACATTCGTGTTAGGCAAGGACGCTTTCAAAGAAATGATCTCGCCATAATCAGTTGCCCCTTCCGGCAAATACAGGCACCTCAGGTGACCAGCCTTTGATAGAACGTTTGAGGCGTTTTGAGGCAATGAACTTCCAGTCAAATCCAATACCTTAATTCCAGTTTGTTCACAGATCGTGTCGAGTGACCCCGGTTCGACGACGCAATCAAACAGCATTAATTCGGACAAGCTTGGAATTTGTATTACCGCTGTGGCGACATCGGGACTTATCGTGCAATGCGATAACTGGAGTCTGTCGAGTCCCTGCAACCGTGCGAGCCGTTTAACCGACTGAACTCCACATGAGGACAAAGCAACATAGACGATTCGACCTCGCTCTCGATTTATACCTATCACGTCCCTTTCAATAGTCCGAATCGTTTTCTCTTCCAATATTAATTGTCGAACGTAGACGCACAAATCAAAAGCACAAAGCTTAGCGCAGCCGTTAAAACAAGCACGTGACGAATTGTGAAACGAATTCGCAACCGTTTTCTTTGACTCAAGTGTTCTGTCATAATCGGCTTTTAATAAATCGACCACTAGTCGTAAAAGTCGCATTTACATGGCCTTCGGCTCCATTCTACCCAGCTCCATTTTCCCTTGTCGTCTTTCTTACACCTCCAAATAGTTCGCTTTATGCAGGTCAGTTGTTCACAATGAAGATCAATACCGGGATGGAAAAGGGGATAAGTCCAATTTTAAACCGAATCGGCCTTATCCCCGGGGATATCTCCTGTCGGCGCGCAGAAATTGGACTTATCCCCTTTGCTTGGCCGCATCGTGGCAGTAAAAAAAATCGCTCGGGCTGCCGCTGGTGTTGGCATCATACCAGCGGATGGCCAGCGCGTCGATAAAGTACGGATGCCAGACGTACTGGTTAAGCGGGTCGCTGTCTCCGTTCTTTTTCAATCCTATTTCAATCCGTCTCACGCAGAGGCGCAGAGGGCGCGGAGCAGATCAACTCTGCGTGCTCCGCGCCTCTGCGTGAGACTTTCCGCCACTTGCTGCTATGTTGTCAAAGAACGCCTCGTCGGCACAATGCGCCCAGGTTTGCATGGTATGAAAACACCCTAGACTACCGAAAAACCAGAATGTCCCCTTTTTCACTCACAACGAACCGCGCCCAGTTGCCCAGTTGGTCCAAGGTCCAGTCCTGCTCGCTCGCCGGCCAGCTGATCGAGCTAAGTCTATAGTGTATTTACCTTAAAACTGTTCCCAACACCTTTCCCAGCTCCGGTTATACCTCCTTCTGCGTTGGACTCTTGCATTCCCAACTCCAAGCCGGTTTATTCCGGCGCTTTCGCTGTCCCCTTTTCTTGTGGACGATTTATCCCAGAACTCACGTGCTATTTCAATCCGTTCACCAGCGGAACGGTGTCGGTACGTGCGTCGTTTGCTAGAATAAGGCCAATCTCAAATTCACCATCCTGCATGTTGCACAATCGGTCTAGAAGAGTACTGTCGGCTTCTACGGAAAACTTGCCCAACGAGTCAGTTTCGTGAGCACGCAAACCCATATACGCAACGCCACGTTGTGCAAGGTAGACACTGCATAAGAGGGGCAATTCGAATTGGTGTCTGCCCGTAATCAATATTGAGTGGGGAAAGTCGACCGTCTCTCCTTCCGAGAGTTTTAGATAAAAGCCCGTCACCGCATCACTTGTGGGGGAATGGACTCAATCCATTGGAATTCGATGCGTTCTTTTGGAATGTCTTTCTTTAGCAGCAACGGGTTAGTTGGATCCAAATTTACCACTACTAATAGCGGTCCAAATGGTTTGCTAAAATCATTAATGCTCTTTAGTTGCGATCGAACGTGTTCGTAGGACTTGCGGGCGATTGTCGCCCCCGGCCGCATCTCCGCGACGTTCCTCTTCGGTGAGGTCTTCGGGTCGAGTCAGAAGCACATGCTTAGGTGCCGGCGAATTGCCACCAAAATTCAAGTAGTCGATGTCCTGTACCCAATCCTGCAACGCTTTAATAGCGCAGTTGCGATTGTTCTTTTCTGGCAGCGGCATCATGACTCTCGCACCCAGTTAACAGGGCCGCCACCCCCGATCAGGCAATATCCGATCAGGATCGCTAACGTATGACAAATGCTCGCAAGCGCACGAATATATCGAAGTAGCTTTCTCATATTGGTCGTAGCGGGCCTTTACTTTTGTATATCAAATGTTTGATGCTTTGGAGCGAAGTCAATTGCGTCCTGAATACATTGTCGAACATCTTTTAGAGTTGGTGGTTCATCTGCACTCCAAAACTCTATACTGCCCCTGGCGGTGTTGACGCGCCGAAAACAATTATAGGTATCTGTTTTCTTCTCCCAATCGCCGGGGTCGCCGTTGCATTCCTTCCATTCGACCGTAATTATTAGGGTGAAACCCCGGCTGTGTCGCAATCCTTTGCGAAAATCGTTGACAACATCATCAACGGATTCCGTGAGATCAAGCCCAACTTCCGCTCCTTTGTGCCCGGCTTCCTGCAGGAATTCTTCAAAACCCAGAGTGGGATACGTGGCACTCAATTTGGCGATATCCAATACCTCTTTCCAAAAATGGAATCGATGAATCGCGTCCATCCCCTCTTCAAATTCGATGACGTTTCCGCCGCCATCACCGTAGTCGACGCCGATGGCACGTTTGTTATATGCGTTCGGAAAATTCGGACCCGGTTTTGTACAATTGCACCTACCCATCGGGTCCAGGAAATGAAGTGGCCGACTTTTCACGTAACCATAGAGATTAAGTCCGCCGCGATAACGAATCGGGTCCCGCTGCAGCCATCTCCCCAAATGCGGCATAAAACCGATTCCGATTGAGTTGCAAGCCGGTCTCGCTATCACGTTCGCGGCCCGTGTAGAAATGGGTGTTGCCGGTCGCTTCACTGGCGCTGGCGAACGACTTGTTGAGCGTGATCACTTCCCCGTAGGGCGTGTAGGCGTAGCGGTTCTGCACCGTGCCGCCCGAATTGACGATCGTCGTGACGTTGAAATTGGCATCGTGGCAGTAATAATAATCGCTCGGGCTGCCGCTCGTGTTGGCGTCATACCAGCGAATGGCCAGCGCGTCGATAAAGTACGGGTGCCAGACGTACTGGTTCAGCGGGTCGGTGTCGCCGTTCTTTTTCAATCCTTTTTCAATCCGTCTCACGCAGAGGCGCAGAGGCGCGGAGCAGATCAACTCTGCGTGCTCCGCGCCTCTGCGTGAGACTTTCCGCCACTTGCTGCTATGTTGTCAAAGAACGCCTCGTCGGCACAATGCGCCCAGGTTTGCATGGTACGGAAACACCCTAGACTACCGAAAAACCAGAATGTCCCCTTTTTCACTTCGCGAGCCATTGCCAGCCTCCAGAATTTCGAATCCGAAATCCTGAAAATAACACGGCCGTCAAGATGCGGTTCGTGGGACGGTTACCGGCGAACGATGAGAGCGCCTCGCGAGTCATCTCGACCAGCGCTTCGACATTTAGCGGCAATTGCGCTTCGCGGGACGCCGCCAAGGCCTGCGCTTCGATCCGCCGCGGCCGACCTCCCTTTCTCCGGCCGTCGGAGCTAGGTGACTTGCGAACACGAGACGATTTCGGATAGCTTCGTGACATGGTGGTGAACTCCTTCTGTGAGTGAAAATGACATTCCCGGAATGTAACCTCCGGGTGAAGGAGTCACCACCTTTTCAACTAAACTCGGGACATCCTCTATTCTGTGCCTAAATTGTTACAATTCATCTTATTTCTCTGTTTCTATCCCCGAAGGCTCAACTTTTTCCAATGTAAATGGGTCGGACATGTACGTGGCCAAAAGGTTCCCATTCCGGTCAAAGTGTGAAAGTAGAACACGGCACTGAATCGGAGGGTGCTCGAGGTAGTAGGGCCCCAGATTAATGACAAATTGATATTCAACGCGGGGATCAATTGTAAAATACTCTGGCACCCCGTCATAACCGACATCCAAACGAGTCCATTTCCCGTCTCGCCGCACCTCATAGTTGATGTAGTGCGGCCGAAAAACGTGATTAGTACTGGGCGGCAGTCCTCGTACTCCTGGAACCTCTATTGGGCTATCCGATTTGTTCTCAAATAAGAATATCCCAACAAGGGTTTTACCATCCTCTGACAACTTGAGCGATTGAAGTACAAAACGTGTATTATTTGACGAGTTCATTACCCCGGTTCCTCGTGAACATGAGGACTGTGATACGATTAGGGTAACAAGGGCTACGCACACTTTTCGCGATTTGCAGCCAGTATTTAGAAGGCCAGACATATCTCACCTTGCCTACGGACGACGAGCTGGACTCGTCCACGTATGTTTACCAGTACTGTCCCATTTGGCGACCGACGCGTTGTCCGCGGCAACCAAACTGGGTGCTATGGCTGCCTTCATGATGTCGGCAGTACCCGTGCCACACCCACTTTGAGTCCAATAACCAACCGTAGACGCGACCGTTTCTCCAATCTTCGCTCCGGCCAAACCTGGGCCCGCTGCCCACCAGGCAAAGTCTGCAACATGGTCGCCTTCGGCGCGCAAGACCCATGCGTCCTGTGCAGCAGAGCTCATTGACGAAGTTGGCAACTTATAGATTTCAGCATGATATGTAACCGTAACACCAGCCGAGCTCAATTGCCAGTTGCATATCGAGGTCTTGACGCACGTAAAGCTGACGGAAACCCGAGGAACGGTCCAACCCAATGTTCCTGGTGGTGCGGTTCTGTTTCCCCCGCCAAAAAAATTGTTGACCACGATTGGCGGTCCCGTTATCGTTGTGACCGTTGGACCATTTATCCATGTAAGTAGACCGTATGGGTCGCTGCCTTCTAATGGCCGCCCTGATGCATACAAATTGAGATTAGTAGTGCTGTCATCATACCCAAGCGGATCCCGCTGCAGCCACCGGCCTAGCTGCGGGTGATAGAACCGATTCCGATTGAGCTGCAAGCCGGTTTCGCTGTCCCGCTCGCGGCCGGTATAGAAGTGCGTGTTGCCGGTCGCTTCGCTCGCACTGGCGAACGAATTGTTGAGGGTGATCACTTCTCCATACGGCGTATAGGCGTAGCGGTTCTGCACCGTGCCGCTGGCATTCACGATCGTCGTGACGTTGAAATTCGCATCGTAGCAGTAGTAGAACTCGCCTTCATTCGTGTCGGCCGTGTCGCCGTCGGTATTTGCATCATACCAGCGGATGGCCAGGGCGTCGATATAATACGGGTGCCAAAGGTACTGGTTGAGCGGGTCGGTGTCGCCGTTCTTGCGCTCCTCCAAGAGCTGCCAGTTCTCGTTGTAGTAGCAATCGTAAGTGTTGCTGGCCCCGGAGTCCACGCCGCACGATCCGCCGGCCCAGCCCGTCGTACTCGTTGGTCTGCACGGTGGTCCCCCCGTCCTTCACCTCGACCATGCGATTCCAGGCATCGTACTTCAGCGTGAAGCCCGACGCCGGCGAGGCCGGCTGGGGCATCGTCGTCATGTTGCCGGCCTTGTCGTACAGTGGGTCGGCCCAGTTCGTGCCCGTGCTGGCCGTAATGGACGCCCCCGGCCCATCGTCGTCGGTATTATTCGTGTCAATCTCGTTGACCGAGTTGTGCGTTCGGCTCTGGTTCAGATCGGTCGTCCCGCTCGTCTTGGCCACGAAGCCCGACCAGTTGCCCAGTTGGTCGAGCGTCCAGGTCTGCTAACGATGGTAGCATTCGTTCACCGCTCCGCCAATCGCCCCTCCCCCCGACCCCTCGCGGTGGAAGGGGAGGGGAGAAATCCAGAATTGGGGCCGGGGAAGTGTGACTGATTTCGTATCGGCGCTCGCGCCTGTTTCGCTCTGCGGACAAGAATTCTTTTGGGATTTCTATTCCGGCGCTTGTCACCCCCGGGTACAGGCTGTAACCGCTTCGCGGTTGACGAAATTCAGAAACCGGGGGCTAGCGCGTGGCGGCTGATTTGGTGTCGCGGCGCTGGCGGCTGAGATGTGACCCGGATGAGATTGTTAGGGTGATGTCTTCATAGCACGTCTCCCTCACCCCGGCCCTCTCCCGGAGGGAGAGGGAGCAACCATGATTCCACGGTCCTACTTAGTGGCTGGTATCCCTGCGGGATGCGATTGTTAACGTTGGAAGGATTCACATCTTGATGGGCGCAATCATCGTGCCGTCATTGTTGGCGTCGGCCGCCGAGATGATATCCGTCCGCCCCGACCGGTTTGAGTCAGGTGCAATTCAGCGAGTGTAATCGGCTGCGTCGACGTGGCGGTCGCGATTATGGTCGCCTGCGGTAGGGGCTCCAGCGTTCGCCAGCTCGAACGAGACGATCATTGTTGGACCAATGCCCCCGTTGTCGGCCACGCCCAAGAGGAGCCAATTGCGGCTGGCCAATTGTGGGCCTAGCGTCAGACCTTCGACATTGTTGCCCGAGCCAGCAACTCCGCCGATCGCCCCCGACCACAGCAACTTTTTGACGACCGGTTGGTAGTTCTTGCCGGCCAGGCCGTCGGCGTAGAGCGGCCCGCTGATGTCGGTCGCACCGGTGAAAACTACCTGGAAGATGCTCGTGCAAAACGGCGGGAAGGCGCCGCGATTGAATGATCGTTCCAGTGCGATGAGCGTGTCGTCGGGCAGCAATGTCAACTCGACCAGTCCGCTGCACTGGGGCTTTGTGCCGGCGTGGATCGCTTCGACTCGGTAGGCGAATTGTGATCCGAGCGAGGTGTGTGCGCCGTCGTCATCCATTCGCTGCAAGCGCACGACGGTACCGCGATCGAGCGTCGACGCGGCGCCATCTGCGGCGAGTGCCTCTTCGTTCGCCGTCCACATCCGCCGACCCGACGCCGACCGCGCGAGAGATTCCAGGCCGCGATTCGTCCGCCGCGTGGCGAAGACACGCGGCAACTCGACCTTCTTTAGCCGCTCGCCGCTGGCCAGGCTGTGCTCGTAAATGCCCGGCGTCGTTTCTTCGCAGACGAAAATCGTATTTCGGGCCGCGCCGGTAAAGACCAGGCCTTCATAATCGGCCGCGGGTGCGATAGCCAGTCGGCCTACGGTGCGGGCCGATTGCAACTCGCCGTCGGCGGCGACCGCGACGTCGAACGTCACGATTTGATTGCCGTCGTCCTGAATGGCCGCAAACCGCTCCGCACCCGCTGGGCTCGCTCCCAGGTACGTCACGCCGCTGAATTCACGGATTCCCGCTACGCTGCCCTCGATAAGCACCACCGCCCCCCGCGGCGTCACGCTCCACTGGCCGGCCGCCGATGTCGCAATGGGCGAAAGGAGCGAATAAACGGCCGCTGCGATCAGCATCGCGCGAGCGGCCGGCGAGCTAGTTGCCGCTCTTCTCGTCACGGGTCTGCTCGTCGCGCGGTTTCTGCCCGTCGGCTTTTGCCGGATCAATTTTCGCCGAATCCGTCTTCGTCTCATCGTTCGACTTGCTGTTTGCGTTGTTGGTGGCCTCGCCCGGCGCAGGTGTTGCCCCGGCCCCCGGCGCTGACTGGGGTGGCATCATCACGGGAGGTGGAAGGGATGTCGGCGGAACCGCCCCCTTGGTCAATTCCGTCGGGGAGGCCGGCTTGGGGGCCCGATTTTGGCCGGGCCTCTGGCCCGTGTCCACCAGCAGGTAGCCGGCCCAGAAGAACGGGTGGTCGGCCGTCGGCAATTCCCTGACGCCCAACTTGTCATCCGATCGTTTCAACCGCGGCTCACGACTGACGTCGAGCGGCGCCTCGCGGGCGAGGACGACGGCCCGCTGCCACGACTCGGCTGCCGACGTGTGCGGCAGCTCCTGGACAAATTCGCGCACCAGGTCAAAGTTGGTGCGGCCGCTCGTGCGCCAGCGGGTGAGCAAGATCGTCTGCGCCCCGTTGGCCATGAATCGGCAAAGCGTTTGAAACACCTCGCTGCCGGGTGCGCCGTTCCGCCGCGAGGTGCGCAGCCCCTGCTCAGCGTCGGTGGTAAAGCTGGTGACGACGACCCGCTGCGGCCCGCCGTAGGGAAGCGCCATCCAGGCTGCGAGCGTATCAGCAGCTCCGGCGCCCGAGCGCGGCAACGGCGACCAGCCGGCTACCGCCGCCCGCTCGATCTGCACGTCGTCGAATACCACCAGGCCGTCCAACAGAGGCGCGATCAAGTAACCCGGCTCGGGCAGCGGCATCGACAAATGCAGCGGGCCCGGGACCAACGGATCGAGCTTGGCCAGCAAGTCTTCGCCCGCGGTGACGGCCGCGTCCTTGTTCAGCTCGTCGCCGACGATGCCTGTCCGCTGCGGGCGCCGCAACTGGTGATCGTTGCCCACGACCAGCGAAGCGGTCGGGCCGTAGCGAATCGGCACGCGCCCCGCGAGGGGCTCTGCGTGCTCACCGACCTCCGGCACCAGCGCCGCGAAGGGTAGATACCATAATACATCGTCGGGCACGATGATCAGTTCTTTGGTGTTTTCCAGGTCCAGCCGGGAGTCGTTGAAGACGGCCGCGTAAACTTCGTTGGCCGACTTTCGCCAAGCTGCGCGGTTCAAATCGTCGACGGTCATCACGCGGCCGGCGCTGTAATTGCCCTGGGCCTTCAGGAGCTCGGCCAGCTTCGTTCGCACGCGCTGCACCGGGCCCAGCTTCCAGTCGCGGGCGTCGCGGTTGGTGACCAGAAAGCCATATAGCTGATTGGCAGCCGAGTGAAAAATGACAAGGGCCTGTCCGTCGGCCAGTCCCTTCTGCATTTCCGCGAACGGCCGCCAAGGCGGAAACTCGAGCGACGACGGCAGCCGCCGCAACGCCAATTGCATGATCAAGTCTTCGCGTGCCTGGGCGTTGCGATGCCATTCGTCAAAACGGTCGGACGACTGCTTGATCCGGTCCTTGTCGTCCGGTTTGGGCACAATCGGGCCGGCGCGGAGCTCGCCTTGCAGTTGGTTGCCGGCTGCCGCTAGCTCGCGATACGCCGGGGCGATGCTCAAATACTGCTGCCGCTGCAACCCGGCCTCTTTCGACAGCTCCGGCTCGGGCGCTTCAAGAATCGTCCGCACCGCCTCCAATCGACCGCCCAGCGGCAGCGATGCCAGGAAGCGGCGCCGTTTGGCCTGTTCCGCCACGTCGATCGCGAGCGGCGCTTTCTTCGCGTCGAGAGCGGCGAGGAACCAGCGATCGAACGCGTCGTCGTGGGCCGTCATCAGCACCGCCATGACGTCGAGCGGCTGATAGGCCCAGTCGGCGGGGAGCGGCTCGCCAAGCAGGGCGGCGTACACGTCGGCGGCGATGCGCGACGAGATGGCCCCCTCGTCGAACAGCTTGTTGGCCGCGCCGATCTGGAAATTGCGCAGCGAGGCCGACGCCTGGCTGGACAGCGCTTTGGCGAGCGCATCGCCGCCGGGCGCCGTTCGCCCCTGCAAATAGTTGGCGACCGCCTGCAAGTACCAATGATGGATCGTGACCAAGGAATTGGCCATTTCGCCCGTCGGCCGCGCCGCGCCGCCCAAGAGCGCCGTCGCCTGCGGGAGCTGGCCGAGCCAGAGCAGGCTTTCCGCCTGGGCCAGTCGCAGCTTGACGCTCGTGTGCAGCAGGCGATTGCTCTGCGCCCAGGCGGCGATCGGCTCGAGCGGCGGATAAACGCCGTTTGCTCCGTGCGCGATGTGATTCACCCAGCCGAGCCAGGCGCTCTCGGTGAGCACGTCCCAGTTCTCGTAGTAGTAAGCGCTAATGCCAGCTTCAGTCAGCAACTGCGCGGAGGCCGCGCCGTTGGCCGTCCGCATCGCCAGCCGGCCCTGCTCAAGGAGTGCCACGCAGGTCAGCGGGTGGTCGAACTGGCCGCCCAGCATCGTGGCCCGATTCAGCGCCGCGCCGGCCTGATCGAACTGACCCAGCCCGGCGTATACCAGCCCGCGTTCCAAATCGATCCACGCGCTCGACCAGTGCCCGGCCAGTGTCAGGTTGCCGCGGGCGAGGGTCGCCGACAAGTCTTGAAAGACCTGGTCGTACTTGGCCAGCGGGCCTAACAACTCGGCCCGCCGCCGCAGCGCCAGGGCAGACGTCCGCACGATCTCGACCACGTTCACCCGACGATACTCAGGGGCGGCGTAGACGCCTCCCTGCTGCAGCACCGCCGTGTTGTCCAGCCGGCCGAAGGCCACCTGTTCGGTCCGCGGAAACACGGCCGGGGTGCTGCCGCGCGTGCTTTGACCCCAGGGCGCCTGGTGGCGGGCCAGGTTCGCGTCGGGCTGCGGCGGACGCTGAAAATTCACCCGCGTCAACCAATCGGGATAGGCCTGGATGTAGCGGCAGGCCGCGTCGAATTGGGCCAGCGCCTCGGCGTTTCGGCCCTCGTGAAAGAGCACCTCGCCTAGCATCGCGTGATAACAGATGGAATCGGCCCACCGCGGCGCCGCCGGCCCACCGCGCTGCGTTTGCCGGCGTAGCTCCCGTTCGGCGTCGCGATACTGGCCCGAATAGAGCGCGCCCACGGCTACGTAATAATCGGCGGCGGGAAGTTCCTCGCCCACCTGGGCCAGCGCCGTGCCGCAGGGCGCGAGCATTGCCAGCGTCACCAAGATCGTGAGCCAGTTCAATAGCGCCTTCATCGTGTAAGCCTCTCGTGCAAACGCGCTCTGCTTGCGCGTTGCGGTTAATCGTCCCGTTAAGCCGCGACGCCTAGTGGAGCGCTGGCTTCGCCTTCGCCGCTAGCACCAACGTTGATTTTCTCACATTCGGCGAAAGTGAGCAAAGCTTTTCCGCTCAGGCGGACGATAACGATTGTGCTGGTTATATCCACGTCGCCGCTAGCGGCACTTTGCCGGCAGCCGACGTCCGCTTCGCCATGCCTAGGATTATCACCTGCCGGTAGGGAGAGCCAGAATCATGTTCCGCTCACGATTCACGCATGCCTCGCGCTGGGCCCTGGCTGCCGCGGTCACACTGCCGGCGTTGTCCGCCCTCACCGGTTGCCAGGTCGAAATCGCTGGCCAGACTCTGCCCAGCCCGTACTACCTGTGGGACGACATTCAATATTACGCGCCAGGGCCGGAATTCAAACTGGCGCGCGAAGCCGCCGCCCAGCAAGAGCAATCTGAGGCCACCAAGAGCGACGCCCAAGCCCGCGGCGATGCTCGGTAGCAGCGGTCGACTGCCGAATCAGACACTGCCGCCCACGGCTGCTGTCGAACTGCGAAAAAGCCCGACCAATTTGGCCGGGCTGCTTGGTCACACGCGCGCCCAAAGACGTTTTTCGTGCTGGCCGGCCGTTTTTATTCCGCGGCGAGCCATTCTTGCGATGTCGCCGATCCGTAGGATGGACAATTCTGTCCGTCCGTGGAGCGGGCGGATACCATGGACGGACAGAATTGTCCGTACTGCAGTTGGTCGCATTCCACCGCACCGCTCAAATCGCCGCCGCTCGCGAGAGCGCCCGTCGCGGCCAGTGCCTTTTCGCCCACCGGCCTAGCCGCACTGCCTGCGAGCGGAGTGACTCGATTGGCATGTAGGTCAAGCGGTAACTGCTCTCCATGCGCGTCCGCAGCCGGCGTTTGTGCTCGCGCTCGCCGGGGCCGAAGTCGATCAACCGATCGCCCCGCTCGATGCTGTTATCGATCGATTTCAGCACCAGGGCCGAGCCGACGCCGTCGTGGCCGGCGGCCGGATCGAAGCCGGTTCGCAGTGCCGTAATACGGCCTTGGTAATGATAGTTGTACAAAAACGCGGCCGGCCGGCCCTCGAGCATGAGCACGTTGACGTCGACCATGCCCGCGCGGGCTGCAGCTTCGTGAGCGGCACGGCAATAGTCGCGAACGCGGCCATGCGTGATCGTGTTGCCGCTGGTGGAGCTGCCTTGCCAACTGGCCAGGGCCGCCGTTTCGCACATTTCGTACAGGTCCCATCGCGGGTCGCCGTCTCCGTCGCGGGTCGGCGCCGGCCGATGACGGACAAACTCAGCTCCGCGCTCCTCGAACATCTGCCGCAGCGTGCGGCGGAACTGCCGCCGCAGTGTGGAGGACTTGCCGGCCACGAAATCGTCCCAGCTCGCGGGTAAATCGACGAGCGACGTGGTTTGATATTCTTCCCGTTCGGTGAGCAGGTTTGCCGCCCGCATCGAGCGAGCCACGCGGCCGCGCTCGGCCGACTCCGGTCCTACCCAGCGGAGCTCGATCATGTCCCAATCGCGCTTGGCCCGGCGAATGTACTGCATCGCGGCGAGCGTCGTCGCGGCCGGCGAGGGGCCAATTGGGCCGAACCAGGTGCCCCAATTGTCGAGCGGGTAGGTCAGCACGCGGAGCGTGCCAAGGCGGTAGTGTTCACGACGCACGCAGAGCGGCACGATGCCCACGATCGCTCCGGCCGCGCGGACGGCGAGCATGCGCAGCTTTTGGTCGTGGCCGAAAAAGTTCCAATACGTTTCCAGCCAGTCAAGTGTGTGAAAGAACGAGGCGCCCGGCGTTTCGGGCAACAGGGCGTTCCAAGCCAGGCGGATTTGGGACAGGTCTTCGAGGCAATTGATTTCGATGACGTCGGCCATGAGAACCTTTGGCGGTAAAAGACAAGTGGTGGGACGCGCCCGGTCGCAGGAAAGTGCAAGAAAAGTGGCGAGGCGGACGGCCACTATCGCAACCTGCATACCGGCCGAAAAACACGTCCGTTTCGCGAGGTCGCGTTGCAGTTCGGCAGCGCCCGGCAGGGCAATTGCCGCCGCGGGTTGCGAAAACGCAACGTGCCGGCATCTTGTAGAATGGGGGGCCGTGTGTTTTGAGTCTAGCCGAGAGCGCGGCTTCTAAGGGCGAGGCAATGGATTGGTGGACGCGGTTTTCCGGAACAAAATGGTCCGGCCAAATGTGGACCAAAATGGTCCGGCTATATAGAGGGTGAGGTGCATGGCGGCCGCTGATCGAACACAAGTCGTTGAGCGAATACACGCTTCGGCAACGCCGCTGGTGATTGCCATTACCGGCGGCGGCAGCGGAGCCCTGTCGGCGCTGTTGCAATTGCCGGGGGCCTCCGCAACGGTGTTGGAGGCGGTCGTCCCGTATTCGGCGGCGGCTTTGAGCGATTGGCTCGGCGGCCAACCCGACCAGGCGGCCAGCGAAGCAACAGCGCGGACGATGGCGATGGCGGCATTTCAGCGAGCGCGGCGGCTCAGCGCTGCCGATCCACGCACCCTCCGCGGCATCGGCGCCACTGCCAGCCTGGCCACGACGCGGCCGAAGCGCGGCCCGCACCGCATCCATGTCGCCTGGCAGTCGGCCGACAGGACGGTCGCAATAAGCTGTGAATTGGAAAAAGGGGCGCGAACGCGGGGCGAAGAAGAGGAACTTGCGACCAATTTGGTTCTCTCCGCCGTCGCCGAAGCGTGTGGAGTGGATGCGGGGAGCGGGGAGCGCAGAGTTTTTGGCGGGTGCAAGGAATTCCCACGCCGTGAAAAGCATGCGCCGCCGGAGTGGACCGAGCTGTTGCTAGGTCAGCGCCTAGTCGTCTATCTCAGCGCGCAGGCAAGTCAGCATACGCTCGTGTTTCCGGGCGCGTTCCATCCCGTCCACGCGGCACACGAGAAGATGGCCGCGATCGCCTCCCAGCGCTACGGCGCACCGGTCACGTGGGAACTGTCAATCGCCAACGTCGACAAGCCGCCGCTGGATTTTATTGAGATTGCCGATCGACTCGCCGGCCTGGCCGGCCGCGACGTGCTGCTTTCGCGGGCGCCGACCTTTGTCGAAAAGGCCGCCCTTTTCCTGGGCTGCACGTTTGTGGTTGGCGCCGACACGATTGTCCGGATCGGCGAAACGCGCTACTACGGCGATGACCTGCTCAGTCGCGACGCGGCCGTTGCGGCGATTGCCGCCCGCGGCTGCCGCTTTCTCGTCTTCGGCCGCGTTGTCGGCGGCCAGTTTCGCGCCCTTGCCGATCTCGCCTTGCCGCCCGCGCTACGCGCTTTATGTGAAGACGTACCCGAGAGCGAATATCGGGACGACATCTCATCCACGACGATCCGCGCCAGCGCAATCGCGTCCGACCCGCGTGATTGATTGCTCAACCGGGCAATCCTATACTCGACTACGGCGTCTTTCCGCTTAATCTCACCAGTTCTCGTTTCGAATCGACCATGTCCAGCCCCGCCGTTCAACCGCCGCTGTATCTGGGCATCGATGTGGGCGGCACGAACATCAAGCTCGGCCTGGTGGACGACTCGGGGCGCGTGATCACCCACACATCGATTCGCACGGACGAAGGTCAGGGCGCAGAGCGTGGCTGTCAGCGGCTCGTCGAGGCAGTAAAAGAGCTGCAGACAAATGCCAGGGTGCCAGCCGGCAGTGTCGTGCGTGCCGGCCTGGTGACGCCGGGGCCCATCGATGTGCCGCGAGGGCTGGTGCTGCGGCCGGGAAATATTCCCGGCTGGTGGGATTTTCCGATTCGCGAACGGGCTAGTTTTCACCTGCACCTGCCGGTGACGTTCAACAACGACGCCAACGCGGCGGCTTACGGCGAATTCTGGAGGGGGGCCGGGGCCCAATTTCAAAGCATGATCCTGCTGACGCTCGGCACCGGCGTGGGCGGCGGCATCATTATCGGCGACATGCTGATCGACGGCATGCACAACTGTGGCGGCGAGTGCGGCCACATCCTGGTCGATCCCGGCGATAGCGCACCGCGGGATTCGCTCGGCAAGAGCGGCTCGCTGGAAAGCTATTGCAACGCGTCAGCCTTGGTCGAGCGGGTTCGCGCCGCGCTCAAGGCGGGCGAGAAGAGCACGCTCGTCGACCTGCCGACCCACGCCGAACTGACGCCGCGGCTCATCGCCACGGCCGCCGAAAACGGCGATGCCTTGGCCCGCCGGGCGATCATGGTCACGGCCCATTGGCTGGCGATGGGCATCGTCTCGCTCGTGCACGCGATCGATCCGGACGCAGTGGTGATTGGCGGGGCGATGACCTTTGGCGGGCCGGCCAGTCCGCTGGGCCTCGCGTTTATCGAGCAGATCCGCAACGAGACCAGGCCGCGGCTGCTGGCGCCGCTCCGCGAGGTGGTGCGAATCGAATACGCTTCGCTGGGCGGCGACGCAGGGTTCATCGGCGCCGCCGGCCTGGCGCGGCTCGAGTATAAGAAAGGTGCCGGCCCCGTCACGACGCTCGCCGGGGCCGAGCCCCTCACGCGGAACCATCCATGAAACTCGACGACGAGCTGTGCCTGTGCTTCCACGTGACGAAGCGGAAGGTGATGAACTTCATCCGCGTCGAGCGGCCGCAGCGGGCCAGCCAAATGTCCGAGTGCCACGGCGCGGGCACCGGCTGCGGCTGGTGCCGGCCCTTCTTGAAAAAGCTATTCGAGTCGGCCGCGGCGAAGGAATCGAGCGCAAACGACGAGCTGCCGTCGGCTGCGGATTACGCCCAAGGCCGCACCGCCTACGTCCAAGCCGGCAAAGGCACTCCGCCCCCAGGCGCCACGCCGATTCTCTAGCGGCACAAGCGCAACGTCCGGTCTCGATTCGTCCCTTTTTGGCGTTACAGCCGCTACCACACGCCCGCACGACAAAGGGCCGCGGAGCTACGCTTTTAGGGCACCGCGAACCGCTAACCCCACTGAGATCGAACCCATTGTCCCCAACCGCGCTACTTCCCGAAATTGAACAACAAACATTGACGAACACCGCGGCGGTGGCAGCGCCACGCCGCCACTCGCCCGGGACGATCGCCCGCGTCCTGCACGTGATCAATGGCGAACACTACAGCGGCGCCGAGCGGGTGCAGGACCTGCTCGCCCAACAGTTGCCGAACCTTGGCTTCGACGTCGGGTTTGCCTGTGTGAAACCGGTTCGCTTTGCAATGGCTCGCGATTCGAAAGGCACGCCCCTGGTCGAACTGCCGATGCGCGGGCGTTTCGACCTGAACGTCGTCAAGCAGCTCGCGCGGTTGATCTACCACGAAGAGTATGACATCGTCCACGCCCATACGCCGCGCAGTGCGCTGGTCGCTTCGCTCGCCGCGCTGCAGGCGCGGGTGCCGCTGGTGTACCACGTCCACAGCCCGGCCGGCCGCGATTCGACGAACCAAATTTCGAATTGGACCAACGCCCTGGTCGAGCAGCTCACGGTTCGTCGCGCGGTTCGCTTGATTGCCGTCTCGCCCAGCCTGCGCACGCACATGATCGAACACGGCTTTGGGGCGAGCAAGATCGTGTGCGTCCCCAATGGCGTGCCGGCACTTGAGGGGCCAATCGAGCACCTGGCGCCCGAGGGACCGTGGACGCTTGGCACGATCGCTCTGTTTCGCCCGCGGAAGGGCCTGGAAACGCTGCTCGAGGCGCTTGCTCTGCTGCGTTCGCAGGACGTGGACGTACGCCTCCGCGTCGTCGGCTGGTTTGAAACACCCGAATACGAGCACCGGATCCAGACGATGGTCGACCGCCTGACGCTGGGCGAGGCGATCGAGCTTGCCGGGTTCACCAAAAACATCCGCGAGGAGCTGGCCAAGATCGACCTGTTCGTGTTGCCCAGCCTGTTTGGCGAGGGGCTGCCGATGGTCGTGCTGGAAGCGATGGCCGCCGGCTTGCCGGTCGTTGCTTTGCGCGTCGAGGGAGTGCCCGACGCGGTACGCCATCGCGAGACGGGCCTCTTGGTCGACCCCGGCAGCGTTAGCCAATTAGCAGCGGCGATCGAGGAGTTCATCACCGGCCACGTCGACTATTCCGCGCTCAGCGTGGCTGCCCGGCATCGCCACGCGGAATCATTTTCTGACACGGCAATGGCGGCTGGCGTCGCCGCCGTGTACCAAGATGTGCTGCGTGGCAGGTTGAGAGTGGGTGATTGAAAGCTCACCGAGCCGGCGCTGGGCCGCCGTGCGCCAGTCACTTTTCATCGCACTCCCGGTCGCGGTTGTGACGCCTCCTCGACCGGCATCGGCTCGTCAATTCGTTGCCAGCCGGGCAGTAACGGCGGCATGTTGAAGAACTGCTTGATTTGATCGAGAGCGCCGTTTTTCTTGACGGTTGACAAATCAAATTCGTAACGATTGTAGTCTTTGTTGGGAAACTGAATCAACATTTGCTTGGGTAGCATTTCCTTTTGGTCGAGGATGATCTTCACCTGGATGTAGTTGACCGCGTCGGATTGATACTTCGGCAGGGCCGCGATCAGAAACTCGGTCGGATTCTGGGCGTTGTAGTCCTCGAATTCGCGAAGCCAGTAACGCGACTTGAGCTTGTCCGTTTCAGCGCCGAAGAGAAACGGCAGCGGCCCGTCGACAATCGCTGTTCCCTGAAGTTGGGGCGGCAGCGGCCGCACGACAAGCTGCTGTTGATCGTGCCGATACTCGTAGATGTTCTTGCCGTCGCAGACCCAGTGCTCGCCGACGGCCTGCGGATCGACGACGTAGTCCCCCTTTTCTTGCTGCGTAGGGGGAATGAACTGCCACTTCTTTACGCTGGTGATTTGAAAGCTGCCTTTGTCTGGTTTGGCGAAACTGACTTCGCCGTCGTTCTTATACAACGCCAGCTTCCCGTTGTTCGGGCCGAAGGCGGCGTTGTACTCCCAGCGAATAAAGGAGCAACGAAATGTGTTGATCTTGGCGCTTTCCTTCTGCCAATGGTCGAGGATCGCGCTCAGTCGCGTCTGTTGCAATTGGTTCAATTGAAATGCGGGCGGAAGTTGCACCGGCTGCTGCTGATTCGCCGGCTGCTGCTGATTCGCCGGCTGCTGTGCCGCTGGGAGCGTCGCAGGTGCTGCGAACGGCAACTGGCCGTTCTGGACATTGCCCGCTGCTGCTGCTGCTGCTGGACCTGTCCCTTGCGCGCTGCCGCTGGCCTGCTGCGGCTGGTATGGTGCCGGGGTGTATTGCTGCGGCGCGTATTGCTGCGCTGCGGCCGCTGCCGACAGTGACAGCCCGGCCGCCATCGCGAACAGCCATTTTTGTTCAGCTAGCAACATGCGATTGTCTCGTGTTTGGAACACATGAGAGTACTATTTTCCTTTCGGGGCGGGACTATATCAATGTTGCTATTAAGGCCCTAGGCCGAAATGTTGCAGGCAGGCTCTGCGTGCCGTAGCAGTGCCAGGAACGAGGCACACTTTACGACCGAGTGTAAAACAACACCCGGCTGTCGGTCGCTACTGCACGCAGGGCGTGCCGGCTACGTCGTGAACGCTCTTGACCCGCTCTTGCATCCTGCCGATGATACGCGACCCACGCTGCTATCGCCGGCGAGCAGTTCGAGTTCATCCCCGATGGCGACAGCAACAAGGCGGCGAGTTGCGATATGGGACGGCGAAGAATCTGCCTGGGTCACGCGATTGCGGCGGCACTCGCCGCCGCGGCGCTGCAGTGCCTGGCGGCCGCTCAATCGCCGCAACCGACGATCGATCGCAACCTTGCCCCGGCGTCGAACCGCGTGCCCGCCGCTGGCACTTCTTCATCTCAATCGGTCCGTTTCACTCGCCGGCCGGCACAGGTCGGCGACCAGGTCGACCAGACGATCGCCCGCGATATGTCGCTGACCACCGCCGAGCGACGCGGCGCGTCCACGACCGAAAAGGGGACCCGAACGATGCGCAGCCGCCAGGTCCGGAGCGTCGTTACGACCTCCGCCGAAAATGGCCGCACGCAGGGGGTGCTTGTCTGTTACCGGGAGGCCAGCAAGCACATCGAACCGGACCCGGCCAACGCCGTTGAGCATGCCGTCGCGGCAGATGCCATGCCGGCGACGGGCGCGTCCAGCGTCACGAGCGAGCCCGTCGCGGGCAAAACCTACCGCTGCTGGCGCAAAGGCGACAATCTAGTCGTCACCGACGATCAGGGCCGCGTGCCGCCGCCCGCCGAATTAGAGATCGTGGCCGCTGACATGGAACCAGTCGGCCGCCCCAACCCGTTTGCCGATTACCTGGCTGGGCGGACCGTGTCAATTGGCGAAACCTTGAATGTGCCGGTCGCATTGGCCGGCCGCCTGGTCGCGCTCGATGAGCGCGTCGGTAAAGTAACGCAGTTTTCTCTCACACTGCGCGAAGTGATAAACGAGGCCCCAGCGGCGCACGCGGTGTTTGCCGCCCGCATCGAGGCCGCGTCGATAAGCTCGTCGCAAATGCGGCTCGACGTCGCCGGCACGCTAGCGGTCGAGATTGACACGTGCCGCGCCGTCGGCAGCAGCCTTTCCGGCCCGCTCATTATGTCCGAATCGCGCGGCAGCTACAGCACGGCTTATCAGATCATTACGACCGGCAAGCTCTCAATGTCGATCGCTTCTACTTATCGCGACGCCCCAGCGCGCTAGCAGCGGGCTGGGCCGTTGCCGGCACGCTGGCACAAACCGTCGCACGCCCCGGGGCGTAGTATGTTTGTCAGGCGCAGCGTGCCGCCGCTTGCAGTCGAACCGCGGCGGTGGCGACTTGTCTTAAGTAGGAAGGTGATCTCATGCAATACTTCCGAAACCATCGGGCGGCCTATGCCTGCGGTGAAGCCATCATCGCCCTCTGCTTCTCGTTTGCCCTTGGCGGAGCTGTTTCCGCCGATCCCGCGGTCGAGTTCGATTTCGCCCGCACGGCCAATTGCCGCGACGTCACGCCGGCCGAACGGTCGGCCGCCGATCCGGGCGAGCGGCTTATGGAAGTCAACCTGCCGGTGACGGCACGATTTCATGGCGTGGCGGCCGATGACGTCGATGAGCTGGTGATCGAGATTTACGCGCCAGCGGCCGGGATGCGCGTGGCCAGCTACGAGCCGACAACGCAACTGGCGACCGACGTGACCAAGGCCATCGAGACGACAACCACCTCACACACGGCGAAATCGCTGGAGGCCACCTTGGGGGGCACGCTGCCGGCTCCCTATTCCGAGCTAGTTGCGCATCTGACGCCCTCAATCACCGCCAGCACGTCACGCGGCGGTTCGGCCACGGAAAAGGTGACACGCCTTCCGCCACGCTATGCCGTCGTCGTCAGCGGTACGGCCTACGAGGGGCACGGCGCTTTCTTCAAGTTGAAGCGGTCGTCGCAAACCTCGCTCGAAGGCGTCCATGCCTTGACCGTGACGTTCATCGCGCCCCGCGATTGGCAATCAGGCGCCATCCGCGTCGGCTGCAGCGCCCGCGGTCAGCGCAAGCTGCTGTTTGTGAAACAGGACGCGACGCTCGGCAGGGCGGCGGGTGAAGTAATGCTGCGACTAGTGCACCAGGACGCCGCAACTCGCTGCACCGACGCCGCCACGGAGCTGGCAACGGGCATGAATGACTGATCCGGTGGGCAAAATGGCGCATCTCCCCCCCAACTGGGATAGCCGGCATGCCACCAGCAACTTTTCGTAACGATTCCCGCAGGGCGCCGTCAGTCTGATAACATGCTGGCCAAGTTCTGAGCACATTTTTAAACCGGCCGAAGGCACGCGCAGCGTCTCAAGGCCGATGAAATCCGGCCGATTCTCGCGGATACCGGCCGATGCGCTAGCAATGGCATGACCATTGCACGCAATTGCACCTAGCGGGATTTGGCCCATCTTCGGCAGGCTGGGCCGGCTCGCCCTTGGCGTTTTTTCCGCTGTGCTCCGCGCAGACATCGGGACGCTGCGGTTAGGTCCGTGGGCGTCTGAAGACTGGGCGGGCTAAGCGAACTTTTCTAGGCAGCAAGTGTTAGATGCGCGGCGCCTCGCACCAGTAGGTGCCGGTAGTCGTGGAAGGCAGGCATATCATGTTTCGCACTAGTTCCAAATGGCTTCAGCTCGCCATCGGCGGCCTCGTGGCTGTCTCGCTGATCACGGCGGCCGATGCGGTCGCCAAGAATAAAAGCAAAGGAAATTCTCACCGCTCTGCGGCGGTTACCAGCCGGTATTCCAGCGGATCGAGCAGCCGCAGTTCGACGAGTCACAACTTTTCATCCAGTCGCAGCATGGCCGCGAGTCGCAGCACGTCGTCCAATCGCAGTTCGTCGCCAAGCCACAGCGTCTCCTCGAGCAGATCGAGTAACGTGGCAGCCCGCATGGCCGGTTATGCGTCGGGCGGCGACTCGCACGGCTCGTCGCGCGGCAGTTCTCCCTCTGGGCAAGGGCGGACGCTGAGCGGCTCCTCCAGTTCGCACAGCGGCCCCGCTACAGGCAGTTTTTCAGCTCGCTCGTCGGGCAGTTCGTCGTCATTCGGCAGCGCTGCCAGCGGCAACTCGTCCGTCGGACGTTCAACACAAAGCGTTCAGGTCTTTCGCGGCGGGGATTCGGGCACCCCGGCTTCCTCCGGGCGCTCGTATCGCTATCAGCAGTCGCCCAACAGCTCGCAGAATGACGGCCGCGCGGGGGTCGTCTCCGGCTCAAGCGCTGCAGTCCGCGGCGGAACGAACGTCCAAAACTCCGCGCGCAACTTTGGCCGATCCGGCGAATCGGGTCGTAGCGTCGTAATCACCGATCAGCCTTCGGGCGGCAATAACAATAATTCGATCAGTGCCGGCAATTCGCGGGGCAGCAACAATGGCAACAACAATTCGTTCCGTTCACGCGGCAACGGCGTCGTCAATGGCGACACGGGCGGCGGCAACAATGCCGGCGCGAACGCGAACAATGCCAACCCGTTCAATTTCCCAGCGGGGAATTCGGCCCAGGCCGGTAATGACAATGGCTTGCGATTCAGCCGCGGAGCGCGACGCGGCGGCCCAACCGCCCACGAGGTCGCCGATTTCCTCGACATGCAAGACAACAACGGCCAACCTGCAAACGGCGGCAACGCCGTCGGGCGCAACATCCGCGGACAATCTCCCGACAACCGCGCCGGCTACAACGCATCGCAATTCGGCCGCAGCCAGCGGTCGGATGGCGGCAACCGAGGCAGCAATGATGACAACAACCCCACCATCGTCGGTGACAACGGCAACGTGCTGATTCCAAATCGTGGAAATAACAACGTTGGCAATGGCGATAACCGGTCCGGCACGTTCGTCAACAGCGCCAACCGTGGCGGACGAGGCGGCAATCGCGGCAATAGCGCCAGCGACCTGCAGAACGGCAACGATCAGAACGGGGTCGTTCAAAGCGGCGCTAACGTGATCCGCGGCAGCAACCGCGGCAACCAGGTCGGCAACAATAACGTGAACGGCTCGCTTGGCGACGTCACGCGAGGCGGCAACGGGACACGCGGCGAAGGCGAGCGAGGCGGCCGTGGCGCCCGCGGCGGACGCGGCAATCAATTCGACCTCGCCAACAACGGCCAGAACGGCAACTTTGCCAACGGCAAGTGGAACATCGGCCGCGGCCGAGGCGGCCAGGGTGATCACCGCGATTGGTCGGGCAAGTGGAATAACAGCAATCGGCTGGTCGTGGCAGACCGGGTCCGCGACGATTGGAAGCGACACGACCGGCACGATGGCATCCCGTTTTATGGAAATTGGTGGAACGACCACCATCGGTCAAACCATCATTGGGACGTATTCTTGTCATTCCACGGCAATCCGTACTACTGGTGGAACTGGTGCCCGGCGCCGCGGCTGGCAACCTGGTTCTCGTTCGGCTGGCCGACCCCCTATTACTGGGATTATGGCTACGGCGAGTACCTCAACTGCTACGACGGCGTGGTGTACGTCAACGGTCAGTGGTTCGAGCCCGCGCCGGCGTTTTACCAGCAGACGGTGCAGCTCGTCGAGTCGGCGCCGGTCTTCACGCCTCAGCAAGCGTTGGCCGCCAACTGGCTGCCGCTGGGGGTGTTTGCCGTGACCCTCGACGGCCAGGCCAATCCGAACCTCTTGGTGCAACTGGCCGTAACGCAAGATGGCGTGATCGGCGGCACGGCGCTGAACCAGCAGACAGGGGTCAGTTACGACGTCACGGGCACGGTCGACAAGCAATCGCAACGGGCCGTCTGGTCGTACACCGACGCCAGCGGCGCGATGGTGATGATGGAGAGCAGCATCTTCAACCTGACGCAGCCGCAAGCAACCGGCCTGATCCACTTCGGGCCCGACAACATTCAGGTGGTCGAGTTGGTGCGGTTGGAAGAACCGGCCGCCGACGCTGCGGCCGGCGCCGTCGGAGGAGATGCCGTGCAAGGACAGTAGATCAAGTAGCGAAAATCCGCGGCCGCTCGGCGCGGACTTACGGGTGGCTGGGGTCTATGCCATCGTCTGGCAGGACGCAACCCCAGCCGCCCGATTTTTATGCGCGGCCTTCGGCCCCCATTTGACCTGCTTTGCTCGCCGCGTACCATGCTGGCATGTTGTTCTACCTGTTCTTGCTGTTCACCGTCGTCTCGCTGGTCGAGCTGGCGCTGTTGATCTGGCTGGGGGAAGTGACGGCCTGGTGGGTGCCGATATTGCTGGTCATCGGCGACGGCCTCTTGGGGGCCATCCTGGTTCGCTGGCAGGGCTGGCGGGCGGTGGAGCGGATTCAGGACGAACTGCGGCAGGGTCGCATGCCGACCGATTCGCTGGTCGACGGCGTGTTGGTGCTGGTGGGCGGCGTGCTCTTGATCGCGCCGGGCATAATTACCGACGCGGCCGGGTTTGCGCCTCTTGGTGCCGCCCATTCGGCGAGTGATCAAGCGGCAAGTCGTGGACTGGTTCCGCCGCAGCCTGGAGATTCGGGCAGCACAGTTCACAAGCGAGCACGGCGCGGAAGTCTGGCAGAGCGAACCGGCCGCGGGGCCGCCCGGGCATGCCGAAATCATCGACGCCAGGGTGATCAAAACGAACGTGGAAGACGCGGAATAGAAACTGCCCCCCTCTCCCACCGGCCGAGGCGCGGGGTGAGGGTTTCTCGACTATCGGACCAAGCTGGCCCGGCTGTTAAGTTGCGGACCAAGATCGTCCAGCGTATGCAGCTCGTGCCGCTATTTTACCTGTTCGCGCAGGGCGGCCAGGGCCGCGTCGTAATCGGGCTCTTTCGTCACTTCGCTGACGTATTCGGCATGCACCACCTTGCCCGACGCGTCGAGCACGAAGACGGCCCGGCACTCGATTTTCAGCTCTTCGATCAGCGTGCCCCAATTCTGGCCGAAGTTGCGGTCCTGGTAATCGCTGCCGACCCGCATGTTCTTGATGCTCTCGGCCCCGCAGAAGCGATTCATGGCGAACGGCAGATCGGCGCTGATCGTGACGGCGTTGATTTTGTCTCCCAGGTTGGCGAGTTGCTCGTTGAACTTTTTCGTCTGCATCGCGCAGACGGCCGTGTCGAGTGACGGCACAACGCTGAGGATCGTGGGCTTGCCTTTGACGTCGGCCAGCTCAATCGTCTTCATGCCGTTGTCGAAATAGTGGACCTTGAAATCGGGCGCCGCCTGGCCGCGCTTGACTTCGTTGCCGGCGAGCGTGAGGGGCGCGCCCTTGAACGTAATGACTCCACTTCGTCCCATGTTAAAAACCCTTTCGTGCGCTCGATGACGGTCTGGCGGGCGGCCGGGGGCCTGCCGCCCAGCGAGAAGGAGGTAGCGGCCGGCAACACCCATAAAAACCGCGATTGTGGGAAACCTAAAGTATCGCTTTTCGGTGGCCAGTTGCAAGGGGCCGGCTGAACCAGCGCACAGAAGTTGCCGGCGCGGCCATTGCGATGCGGTAATCGACAGCGGCCTCGTTGTTCCGCTACTGCCGTTCATCCCCCTTGGCCGATCGCCGATTTTTAACCCTTCGCAGCGCCCGCTCGAACTTTGCCCGGCTACCCGCGGACCGCTCGTTCTTTCAAATAGTCGGCGGCAATCAAAGCGGCGATCTTCTCGGCCAAAGCCGTCGTGACAAGTTGATTGATTGAAACGCCTTCTTGTTCGGCGAGTTCGCGCACACTCTTGTGCAGCGATTCAGGGAGCCGGAGGCTAAGCGTGCTCATCCCGTTTCTCCAATCATATCATTTGCAAAACCTGTTGACAGCCGTCAATTCCGCCAGCCACCTCGCTAACGATCGCTTGAAAAGTAATAGGCCCGCCCTCTATTGCGATCATAGGCCACGTACAAGACGCGGTCCTCCTTCGACCAGGAATAAAATAATCCGTCGCGGATAAGGGCCGTGAGCTCCTGGCCCGAGCCTTGCGTGCTATTACGCACAAGGCACGTGTAGCGGTCGATTTCATACGATCCGTCGACCTCGCCTAATTCCACTTTAGCTGCTCTTGCTTCCGGCGATTCGACCCCGGCCTCCCACCAAGTGCGAAAAGCCGCTTCGCTACATTGGAACTCGAACGCTGTCGTGCCAGACGACGTTCGGCAAAACGAAACGTCCGTCGCATCCGTAGGCAGATTGAAGGGGGTGTCTGCGGGGGTCACGTGCTCCCTTGATCGGGAAGCGGACGAATGTACGACTGACGCTGTGAAACCAATTAACACCGCAATCACTGTCATCGCCGCTAGTAGTTCGCGCATAGAAAACCCGCGCGGTCTTGGAAACGGAAATCCCATATCGGCCGCCTTGCGCAGCACCCGTGCCCACACGATGTCCTGCCAGCCGATGAAGAGAAGTGATGCGCCGCCAACAGCCCAGGCGATTAGCCCGATCCACATTTCTCGCAGCAACACGCTAAGCGATCCTGCACTGAGCAGAGCTTCGCACACAGTGCACATCAAGCCAAACAGAAGCAACGCCGATAGGGCACAAAGGCCCCACCCAGCAAACGCCGCTGCCCTCGCCGAATAGCGGAACACGCCCCGATACTGTTGAATCGCCAACGCGGCGCAGACTGGCACGATCACCAGCGCTCCAACAATCGCAAATGGATTCGGATCGACAACAAACACAAGCGAAGTTATTGAAATCACCAGCGAGAATAAGGCGATGACCACAATTGAGTTAGCGACCAGCCGGCGGCGAGCTCGCCGAAATACGACTTGGACGTCCGGAGGCATTGCTTCAGTAATTGCAATGGGATCGTTCATTCGAGCTCAACCACTAGTCATCGACTCGGCCCGAAGCAATATGAATCAACATCACTTCAAACTAATCTTCAGCCCCAGCTTCTCCTTCATCGCCAACAGCGCCTCCGCGTTCCCGCGGGCGTCCTCAACCGGCTGGTGCGTGGGTTTGGTCCGGCGCAGGTGCTGGAAGTTTGGACGCATTTGCTGCTTTGCGACTTGGCTCCGTTGCGAGAAGCGGTCTTGATAAATTATCACGCACTGCCAATCGCCCCGCGATAACACCAATCGAAGAGCAGCTCCCATTCGGCCTGCTGGATGTCGAGGCACAGCTCCCGCGCGTCAGCACGCACGCTGCCCTCCACTTGTTTCACCAAATCGACAAACGCCAGCGGATCAAAGCCGCCGCCGGCCGACCCCTCGCCGACCAATTCGCCGCCGGCTAACAGCCGGCCGGTCGACACGCCTTCTCCACGCGCCGTCGCCAACTTCGCCGCGCGCTGTCCTAACGGCGCAAGCACCTCGTGCCGGCCGACGCGGCGGAACCAGTATTTCGCGTTCCAAAAGTCGCCTTCGCGGCGATGCATGATGCCGTGCCAGAAGCTGCCCGTCGGCGTGTCGATCGCCTGGCTCAGCTCGTGCGACTGGTGGCAGAAATTGTAGACGAGCCACAGGCCCGCGAGCACGGCCCGGGCCATATTTCGATCGACGAGCTGCGCGTGGCCAAACGCCGACTCGAGCGTCACGCCGGCCAACCGCGCGCGCTGCCCATCAAAGGGCGAACCCACGTTCAGCGGCCGACGGCGATCCACCTGTAGAAAAGGCCCCAGCACGGGCCCGTACGCCTGCGAGTCAAAAGTATTCACCGGGCAGTCCTTCTCCGATTCGTCGGGCAATTGTCACTTGAGCTCGGCCGAATCGACGAATCCGCGTTCGCCAGCCAGTCCGCAGTTCCGCCGCCGCGGGCTTCCAGCACAGTACGCCCTGTGAGTACGCTGGCGATGCGAATGGAGTTTGCCTGGGCTAGTGCAGTTTCGCCGGTAGATTCACCCCACGCCCTGGCGAACAGGGCCAATTGTGCGCTATAGGCCGTAGTTCGTTCAAGAGGCATCCGGGCGTTCGGGGCGTTCGGACGAATTGTGCAAATTGCTTTACACGCGCGGCTCCGCCGTGCTATACTGTGGTCCTCTCAACGGAACAGGCGTCAAACGGAGCGGGCTGCATTCGGGGGCGCTGGCCAACGGCCGAGGGAAAACCTCAGGGAAACGTGGGCGGCGAGCGAATATCGACGATTCTTACGCTCTCAGCCAGCGTTTGGAACGCGTGGCTGCGCCCGTTCTTTGGCCACAGGGTACATGCCGCGCTCTTTTGCGCGCGATGCATCGTTACTCGTGCAAGCGGCGTCTCTAACGCCGACGGGTCGTTCGCCGGCTCGGCCGGCCCGCCTCGTCACGGGGCCCCGCCCCGCCTCAATTCGTGCGAATTCTTTCCTGGCACCGATCGGTGCGAGGAATTCATCTCTATTATAGCTGTTTTAATGAGGAGGCACGTGACATGTCTCGCAAAAGCAATTCCCAGCCGGCCGCCGAACGTCGCTCGCAAGTTTTCCGCGGTCACGCTGCGCAAATCGCGCTTACTCTACCGCCGCCCGCTGCGGCTCGAACCGTTGGAGGACCGCCGTGTCCTTGCGCCCGTAGTGGTCATGACTGGGGCTGGACTCACAGGCTAGGAATCGGGACGATTCCTCGCGCGGACGCGACAGTGACGTTGCGAGCGATGATTTAATCGACGCATTCGACGCGGCGTTCGCCACTCTGATGTAATCTATTCATCGCAGGCCAGAACTCAGGGGCGAAGCCCGAGATTTCTTTGTGGGCCTCGCTGATACTTCTCGTCGATTCCCCGCGTTATTACGCAGACTCGTTCTGGACTTTTGCGCTGCGCTGCGATGGTCCAAGTTTGCGCGCTCGGCCGCGGTGCGGGGACGAAACTTCTTTTCACGCTCTCTCTTCGAAAGGAACACAGATGTTGCGCAAGATTTTTACGCGGCGGCGCGGGGGCCGACGAGTCCACTCGTCGCGATCTGCGGCGCTCCATAAACGCACGCCGCTCTATTCGATTCGCCGGCCGCGGCAGATCGTCCAAGGCCGGGCCTGGTTGCGGCAGCATGACCGCCGGCAGCAATGGAAACGGTTCGAGACCATGCTGTACTGGGCATGTTGCATCATCGTGCCGGGCCTGTTCATCGTGGCGGTCTGGCTGTTCTGCATTGGCAGGCTGGCAGACCGGCTAATGTGGAAATGATTCTGCCCAACGGTGCCGGGCGGCGGCGCACCGCCATCCGATCGACCAAATCTGATACGGCATAGAATGACTACCGACGAATCGTCGAGTTGTTCGTGCGGCTGGCCGTTTGGGGTTGGCTGCCAGATTGCTGCTGGCGCGGCGCGGCCGCCTGCTGTTGCTGGCCGCTGGTTTGCACCATGCTGGTGCGGCCGATGGGGCCGGTGGGCGAGGTGCTGCGGCTGGTCCGCGGGGCCTGTTTGGCTTCGCCTACGGTAATGGCCTTGGCCAGATTGGCGTATTTTTGCGCTGGCATGTTCACCCACTTGCTGATACATCGTAGCCAGGTTGCCGTAGGGCACGGCGAGCGAACCCTTGGCTAAGATGCCGTCTTCGACCGCCTGTTCCACCAGTTTGCAGCCGGCCTCGGTGAGTTCGAGGGCCTTCGACTGCTGCCCCGTCTGCCAGTAGCTGACGCCCATGCTGACGAGCATCTCACCGTCGCGGCGCGGCGAATACAGCTCCGATGCGGGCCGCTTGCCACCCAGCAGCGGCGCCGCCTTGTCGTACCAGGCTGTCGCCTTCTTGTGGTCCTGCTGATGGACGGCATAGACGGCGCCGACGTGGAAATAAAGTTGGCCGACAAGTTGCTCGGCGGCCGGTACGGCCTGTCGAGACTTGGCCCCCTCGGCCATGTTTTCAATCGCGAGCTGCCCATAATGAAGCGCGGAGGTGGTCTCGCGGCGCAAGTGTTCAGTGCGGAGTGCGTGCAGGTAGGCCTGGCCCAACTCCCAGGCGATGTGCTGCTGCCACAGCTCGTCGTCCGATTCTTTCTTCAGGGCCGTGGCGGCCTCTTCGGCCTCGGCGATCCACGGCGCCGGGTCGAGCGTCGGTTTGAAGCTGGCCAGCGCGGCCAGCGCCCGTTGCGACACGATGAGTCGCAGTTCGACGCTGCCGCCTTCGTTCTTGATATAATCCTCGGCCAGGCCGGACGCGCGGCCAACCCATTGCTGCAGGCTTTCGACCTTGTCGCCAAACGATTGGCGGGCGATTTCCTCGGCGATGGCCAGATGCGCCTCGATCAACACGCGCTTGGCGGCGCGGCGCTCTTTCACATCGTCGCTCGTGGCCAGCTTGTCCGCCAGCTCGATCGCGCGGTTGTCAAACGAGATCGCCTTGGCGGCGATTTCGGCGTCGCCGAGCGAAGCCAACTGTGCCATTTCATGCATTGCCTGCGCCCGGACGACCGGCGAAGTATCGGCCTGGTCGAGCACGCCGCGAATCTCGTGCACGGCGTCGTCGTACTGGCCGAGCAACATCAGCGCTTCGCCATGACGTAACTGATAGGCGCCGTTCGTCGGCTCCAGGTCGAGCGCGGCCGTGGCTTCGGCCAATGCCAGGTCGGCCTGGCCCGTGGCCAGATAGATTTCGGCGAGCAGCCAACGGGCGTGCGTAAAGTGGGGTTCCAACGCAACCGCCGTTTTCAGGTCGTCGATGTTCTTGGAATACGGGCCGTGCAGATGTTCTTCGGCCCGCAGCGCAAACGCCCGGGCGTCGAGCGACTGAATCGCCACTTGCAGTACCGAGTGGTCGTTGCTATCCGTGATTGTGCCCTGCCCCGGTGCGTCGAACATGAACGAGACTCCGCGCTCGGGAAAAGCCTCACCGAGAGCGCGGCCGCGTTCGTCTCGGATGATGACCGGCGTGAACTCTTCCAAGGTGAGCTGTTTGGCGAGCTGCTGCGCGGCGAGCCCGCTCGTGAAGGTGACTTTGATAGCGGCCACTTGGCCGGCGGGGGCGACGAGCACTTCCACGGCCTGGAACGGTTCGATTTCGAAGGTCAGGATGCGGCCTTCGGCAGTCTCAGTCGTTTCGGCCGGCTGGCCCCAGGCGGCCTGCAGCTCTTCACGCGTTGACTTACCGGGCTGAATGCCCTGGAACTTGGCCGGCTCGTAGTTCGCCAGCCCGGCTGCGGCGCCCGACGTTTTACCCGGCGCGGCGTCCGCCAGTGTCTTGGCCAGCGGTCCACCCGGCTGCTGACTTCGCACCACGTCGGCCAGTGCGGCACCGAATTGGGCGCCGTCGTTGTCTGTGTCTTTTTCTCGCGCGGCCGCCGTGGGGATTTCATCGGCGAAAGCGCTCGTCTGCTGCGCAATGGGGCCAGACTGCTGAGCAACGGCACTCGCCTGTTGGGCCGGCTGGCTGGGCGGGCTTTGCGCGCTGTTTTCGCCCGATTGTCGCGCCGGTTGTACCTGCGCGGCTGCCACCCCTGGGCGCTCGGCGTCGTTTCGGCCAGGTCGGGCGTGCGCTCGGCAATTTCCGACGTCGGCTCAAGGATGTCAGCATCCGCCGAAGCCGGCTTGGCGGCCGGCGGCTGGCCCGCGGCGGCCTCGTGCACGGCCACGAGCACCGAGTCCTCTTGATACGCCGCCTGTTGGGCGTCATCGCCCCACGCGAGCGGCGCAGCCGCGCCGGTGCAGATCAATACGCCTGCCCCTGCCCTGCGAATCCAACGACGGTCGAACCCCGTTACGCAAAACCACTTATTCATTTTTTCACCCCTCACTCACCAGCGAGATCCGGCATGGGCGGCGGGACGCCGGGCAACCCCCCGCGGCACTCTTACTGTTCCCCGCGGCACTCGTGCTGTTCAAAGACGGATCGCGGACATCGTCCGTCGTTAGCATCGGACTAAACGGATTCTCTGTCTTCATCGGCAGACTGCCCGCCACTTTCCCAAGCTTTGTGACAAAGAACGCGCGGCAGGGGCGATAGCTGCCAGCAGAAACTGGTTCCCGCACGCTCGCCAGAAGATTCGCGCGATCGCGCTGGTAATCTTGACTCACAAGCCGCGCGGCTGCGGTGCCCGCCCGAGGGCATACAAAGCTGCCTTGCTCGATGACAGCAAGGATTGCAGCGCCTGCCTGACAGCCAGCGCCTCGTGTCGCTCGACCGCAATGCGGGCGCGGCCCAGCGCCGCGAAGTGCTCGGCGCGAAGGGGACGGCTGTCCCGGCGGCCGGCGGATCAGGCACCAGCGCCGCGCCGATTGCCGCGATCAGTTGAGGGATTCCTTCGCCCGTAAGCGCGCTGGTTTGAATCGCACCCAGCGAATCGGCAACGCTGCGCTTGTCCGGCGACAATATGTCAATCTTGTTGAGAACTTCAAGGACACGAGCCGGGCGCCGCGGAAAACTTGCTACTGTGCCGATTTCCCCAAGCCGCGTCTGCAATTCAGCAGCGCCGTCGGACACAAAGAGTAACAAGTCCGCACGGGCCATCGCTTCATCCGCCAAACCGATGCCGGCGGACTCCAGTTCGTCCCCCGCCTGATGCAGGCCCGCCGTGTCGGCCAGTTGCACGGGCCAGCCATCGATCGCGGTCGAGAGCTTGACCACGTCACGCGTCGTCCCCGGTGTGTGGGCAACGATCGCCCGCGGAAAGCCGGCCAGGGCGTTAAGCAGGCTGCTCTTGCCGACGTTCGGCCGCCCGGCCAGCACGACAAGCCACGGCTGCGTCAGATGTCGGCCCACGTCGTGGCAGGCCAGTAGCCGCTTGACTCCTTCGGCCGCCGCCGCCCAGCGCTGTTCGCCGGCCGCGTTTACGATTTCTTGCACCGCAGCCGAAAGCGCGCCCAGTTGCTGGTCGAGCAAGATGGCGGCCGTTCTCGCCGTCACTGCGCTGGCCAGCGCGGCCGCCGCGGCCCCGCAGATTGGATCGGGCGATCTCGCGGTCAGCCATTCTTGCCAGGGCAAGTGGCGGCAGCCTTGTTCTACGAGCTGTTTGACGATGCCGCGCACCGCGGCCACACCGCCGTGGCAGTGGACTTCGACGCAATCGAGCGCCGGCCGACAAACGATGAGCTCTTCGCCCTGCGGGCCGCCCCACCGCCCAAGCGCAATTTGCCGCAGCGGCATGTCGGAAAGGGGCCGGCCGCTGGTCGGCGTAAAGCAGCGAGATGCCGCCTCAAGTGCCCCCGGACCTCGAACCAACACCACGGACACAGCCCCGCGCCCCGCTGGCGTTAACTCGACGACATACGTCCGTCCTCCGCTCATGGCCGGGCTTCCGCAGCCTGGCCGACAAGCGCGATACCGGCCAAGACGAGATGCGGCACGTGGCGCACCATGGCGTTCGCCGAATTGGCTTGGCCGTCGCCGA
This sequence comes from uncultured Planctomycetota bacterium, assembly GCA_963738665.1. Taxonomy (GTDB): domain Bacteria; phylum Planctomycetota; class Planctomycetia; order Pirellulales; family Lacipirellulaceae; genus JABDGM01. The sequence continues at coordinate 383,606 of CAVTXL010000016.1, read as the reverse complement.
GCGCCAGTTGCCGAGCCAACTCAGCCGCCGCGCCGCCGGTAATGAAAAGATCGGGCGAAACGGTTTCGTCGGCGGAATACCGTCGTGCTAGTTCGCGGATCGCGCCGACGGCGCCCCAATACAGGCCGGCCTCGATCGCCGCCACGGTCGACTTGCCGGGCGCGGCCGGTGCGCTCTTCGAACTGGGTGACGTCAACGTGTGGCAGGGCGTCGGTCTCTTCGGCCAGCGCGTGGGCCCCCATCGATATGCCCGGCAGGATCGCGCCACCTTCAAAAGCACCGCTGGGGCTGACGCGGTCCACCGTCATTGCCGAGCCCAGATCGACGACAAGGGCCGCCCGCTGAGGCTGGCGAAGTCGATTGGCCGCGTAAGCGGCCAGCAGTCGATCAATGCCGACGCATTCCGGTTGGTCCACGTGAACCGTCAGCGGCACGTCGCGATAGGTAATTCGCCCTATTTGCCACTCGACGTTCAGCTTGGCGGTGAGGCCCGTCAAGGCTGCGATGAGACGTTCGGCAGCTCCGCGATGCACGCTGGCGACCAGCCAGGCCGACGTTCCGTCAACATGCTCGCTGCACCAGGCCGTAAGTCGATCGACGTCGAATTGCCCGCTGCGATCGGAAATCGGGACGCTGCCGGTGATGCTGGGCTCCGGCAGGGGGGCCGAGCTCGCAGCCATTCTGCCCGATTCGAATCGTCCCAGCTTGATGCGGCTGTTGCCAATGTCGACGACGATGAGTGCGGGCGAGTTTTTGAACATTACAGAATTGACGTAGGACCACGAAAACTCGGCGCGCATGGGGCGGACGTCGTACGCCGCGCGATGTTCCGAAGGCCGATAGCATTTTATCGTTTTCGACGGTCGCTAAACAGCATGCCCTGGCCGCTCGATTCGCGGGACCGCCGTGGAGCAAAACTGCCGTTCATCCGCGAGCGTCCGAGGGCGTCGCCGGCCCGGGCGTGGCAATCGAGAAGTCGCCGCTTCGCTTGAACGCCCGCCCCGGCCGGAGTACACTGGCGTGTTCCGGCAATTCAGCCAATTTGCTGATTGCAGTGTTGGGCTCGTGGCGAAATTGGCAGACGCGCAAGGTTGAGGGCCTTGTGCCCGCGAGGGCGTGCTGGTTCAAATCCAGTCGAGCCCATTCATTACTGGCAGTCATTTCCCGCCGGCTAACTCGATCTCGGACCGGTCCCATGATGCTCAACGAAACCGTCCAAGAGGCCATCAACCGACAAATCAACAACGAGCTGTTCTCGATGTACAGCTACTTGTCGATGAGCGCCTATTGCGAGTTCGAGCAGTTCACCGGCTGCGCCCATTGGATGCGGCTGCAAAGCCAGGAAGAATACACCCACGCCATGCGGCTGTATGACTTTCTCATCGCGCGGCAGGGCCGCGTCAAGCTGCAACCGGTTGCGCAGCCGCAAATTGAGTTCAAGTCGCTCGTGGACGTTTTCGAGAAGGCGCTTGCCCAGGAACAGGCCGTGACCGGCCAGATCAATTCACTCTACGAGCTGGCATTCGAGCAAAAGGCGTTCGCGGCGCTTGTGGAGCTGGAATGGTTCATCAACGAGCAGGTCGAAGAAGAGAAAACGGCTCGCGCGATCGTGCATAAGTTCAAGCTCGTCGGCGACGATCCGGCGTCGATTCTGGATCTCGATCGAGAGCTGGGCACGCGAACGGCCGCGCCGGTGCCGCCGGTTGCGGAGTGAAACAGCGCGGACGTGAAGTTCGGGCCGGAGTTTACCCCCAAACGCCCTCTCCCCTTGGGAGAGGTTCTGAGATACGAACCAGCGACTGCTCATGCCGATCATGCAGCGCCAGCATGGCCAGCAGCGGCGGGCTGCACGGACACGCTCGTCGGTCGCTCCAGCCGCTCCCTCATCGAAAGCTGCTTCGGCACCGCGCTGAAACCGCCGATGTTGCTCAGTTCGAGATACATCAACAGGCAAGCCGTCAACATCGCGATGAATGAGACGATCAGCATCGCGAAGTAGATCGTCATGCGGGCCTTGGGCCCGGCCGTGCGAAACGCGGGCGCCGGTGTGAAATCGACTTGTGCCATGGTATGCAAACGGAAAAGCCGGTAGTGCGGCGTCTGTCGTGTGACAAATCAAACTACCGCAGGTTCGTTGGAATCTTCCAGGGCAATGTCCAGGCGTGCCGCAGCGCCACTCGGCAAACAAGAGCAGCAAGCAACCGACGGCCAGGGCTGCTACGGCGATGCCCAGCAAAACGGTATAAGCGTTCGTCCGCGGCTTGCGAACCAATACGCCGCGGGGACGATCAGAAGCTGAGTCGGGTAGCGACACGATCGCCCTCCATTATCGGGCCTTGTTGAAAACTGCGATTCACCAGGCCGACCGATTTGTCGGGCGAAGTCTGCATCACATTCAACCGGCCCAGGTACCGGGCGCCGCGGAACACTTCCAGCGTGTCGCCTGATTTGAGGCCGTCGTCCGAGCCGATCGTCACTTCCACGAGCTGCTGGCTGCCGGTGCGCTCGATCTTGCTGACCACGCCGTCGACCGTCGGGGTCACCGCATTGGCGCTCGTATTCGGATTGATGCCACTGGCTTCCATGACGGTCTTCATGCGGGCGACTTCGCTGGCCAGCGACTTATTGCGCTGGGTCGTTGTTTCCAAATCGCCGAGACGCCGATTGCGCTCTTCGGTCGCCGCCAGCATCTGCTTGTATTGCGTGTCGCGGGCCAGCTCGCTGTCGCGTTTTTGCTGGCTTAGGTCCGCGACCTGCTTGCTGAGACCTTCATTGGCGTTTTGCGTTGAGGCAAGCGCCGCCGTGTTTTCGCGCTGCTGCCGTTTGAGCTCATCGAGCTCAGTTTGAATGGCCGCGTTCGAATCCACGAGCAGTTTGCGCTCAGTCTCCAGTTTCGCCGCTTGCTGCTCGGACAGGTCCTTTTCGAGCGTGAGCCGTTCGACATCGCGGTCGTATTGCGCCTTGTGAGCTTCCAATTCGCCTTGCGCCGCGGTCAGCTTTTGCTTGAGATCCTCGCTAGTTTGCTTCCAGTTCTTGTGGGTCGCATAGACTACGACCGCGAAGCTCATGAACATGACGCTCAGGATGAGCACGAGGACGATAAACACTTTGCCGAGAAAATTCATGTTCTCAATTCCTACTAGTGCGCAGTCCGATTCGGGCAGTCGCCGCGGTATATCCTTGCCGAGACGCATACATCCAGGCCCTGGCCCCGGGGCGCAGACTCATCTGCTGGACGAGCCTTGCGCCCGGCCTCCGTGGCCCGCATTCGCGTCCCGCCGCCCGCGCCGGCGGCCGCCGGAAACGCTTGGCGTGTCAGGAGATAGTTCCTTCGAAGATGCTTTCAGTATATCCAGCGGCAGCGCCAGATGTCAATTTTCTGCCGAATCGGCTGCGGCAAAGCCCAAGTGCCCGCGCAGGACAACGACGCGTTGTAACCGGCCAAGCGGTCGCTATTTACCAGCGGTCGGCGGGGCGGCGGAGAATCTCGTTCAAAACGACCGCTTGCCGAATTCCTTCCGGGCTGGCCAGCATGGCGGCGATCTGGCTAGCCGGCGTGGCGCCAACCGGCGGCGGGATGCTCGCCGGCGTGCTGGAGGCCAGCGTCCCCACCGCGTGATCGAATTTTGCCTTGAGCTGGACGTCGAACTGCTCGTCCTCGGCCACGATCCGTTGGCCTAAGTTCGACGCCTGTTCGGCCAGGGCCCGCGTTCCGGCCGAGACGTGCTCAGCGACGTGTGCCGCGACCGTCGAAAGCGGCAGCTGAGTAAGGCCAGCGGGGGTCGGTCCTACCGAGCGCGAGGCAGGGCGCCGGCTGTCGGAGATTTGCCGCTGGTCCATCGGGCGAAAGGGCTCGGCGAGCGGCCTTCGAACTGTCGTGTCCGCCTCGTCGCCAACCAGGATTTCGATTTGCTGGACCGGCGGCGATTTCGGCCGCCGCACCGGGCCCTGCTGAGCCTGCCTTTGCTGCTCGGCGGCCCGTGCAAAAAGGCCTCCACCTGGTTACGCAGCGGATCGGCCTGTCGGCCGGCCGGCGCCGCGGCCGGCGGCGGCTGGCCCGCCGGGCGGCGGGGACGCTGCGGTTGGCGCGCTGCGCCAGGGGCCGTGGCTGCGGACGGCCCGCCTGTTTCTTGGCGTCTTGAATCTGATTGAACGCCCAGCGGGCTAGCGCGACCAACGACGCCAGCGCGAAGATTGCAATGCTGAGTGCGTCTGCGAGCAGGGGCTGAAAATGCATGTCGGGTACGGTTTGCCGCGTTCCGGTCTGGTCAAGTTCATCCACCCGCCGGCGCCGAGTGAACAACTTCTCTCGATCTACTTTCGTCCGGGCACGCTGGCCGTGGCAATCGCGCCTCGCATGTTCGTATCGGCTTGCACGTTTTGCAGCTTGTAATAATCGAGAATGCCGAGCCGGCCACTGTGGAACGCGTCGGCCATGGCCTTGGGCACTTCGGCTTCGGCCTCGACGAGCTTGGCCCGGTTTTCTTCGATCAGGGCGAAGTTTTCTTGTTCTTGCGAAACGGCCATCGCCCGCCGACCTTCGGCCTGGGCCCGCGCCACGCGGGTGTCGGCCTCTGCCTGGTCGGCCTGCAGCCGGGCGCCGATGTTGTCACCCACGTCGATGTCCGCGATGTCGATCGAGACAATCTCGAACGCCGTCTGCGAATCGAGCCGGCGGGCGAGCACCGCCTTGGAGATCCGGTCCGGGTTTTCCAAAACGGCCGCATGCGTCTCGGCCGAGCCGATCGCGCTGACGATCCCTTCGCCGACGCGGGCCACGATCGTTTCTTCCGTGGCCCCGCCGATCAACTGATCGAGATTTGCCCGCACCGTGACACGGGCCTTGACCTTCAGTTGAATGCCGTTCTTCGCCACCGCGTCCAGCGTCGGCCGCTTGCTGTTCTTTGGCGGGCAGTCGATCACCCGCGGATAGACGCTGGTTTGCACCGCCTCCAGGATGTTGCGCCCGGCCAGGTCGATCGCCGTTGCCCGCTTGAAGCCGAGGTCGATGATCTTTGCCTTGCGGGCCGCGATGATCGAGCGAATCACCAGCGGCACATTGCCGCCCGCCAGATAATGGGCCTCGAGCGCCTTAATGGTAATGCCCTCGCTATCATACAAGCCGGCCTGCACCGCCATGATCTTGCTGCGGGTCATGACCGTCGGGTTCACCTTGCGAAACGTCATTCGCAACAAATCGAAAATGCCGATGCCAGCGCCGGTCGTCACCGATTGAATCCAGAGGCGAAAGTAGCGGGCGAAGACGGCGATAAACGCGAAGGCAATAATCAGCACGGCAATAATGAAGACCAGCCAAAGCGTGCCGCCGGTAAGCAGCCCGCCGTTGCCGTCATTGCCCGCCGGGCCGCCGTTTCCGCCGAACTGGGCCAGCAAATAAGTCATGTGTTCACGGCTTCCGGTCAGCCGCCCAAAGGAATGAAGCCTTCGCTTTCGGCCGGGCGAAAACTGGTTCGCCCGCCGCACTCTATTTGTAACCCGACGGACCGGTCAAGGAAAGACAGGCTGGTCTCTAGGTTTCGCGAGCCCTCGGCCGCCGACAGCTCGTCAATAATTCGGGCTACGCGAGCGGGTCTTCGAGCGATTCAATGCCGAGCTCCTCGATCGGCCGCGAAAGAAGATCGTTCCCGTTCTGGTGGTGGGGCCGCTGGTTTTTCGCAGCCGGGCGAACGACGACCCGGTTGGCCCGCACCTCGATGACCGTGACGTAGGCGCCGGGTTCGATGGCCTGCCCCTGGGTCACCGCATCGATCATTTGGCCGTCGATTTCCACCGCGCCGCTCGGCAGCATTTTTGACCGCGCGATGCCGACACGCCCGATCAAGGCCCGCCGCGGGTCTTCCGGCGCCACTTCTTTCTCGGTTGGCAGATCGCCGAGAAACGATTTGCCCATCGGCGTTTTGGGCCAGTATTTAAACGCCAGCACGAGCAACGTCGGCACCGATAGGATGCGCCGTGGCCGTGAAGGCAAAACCCGTGGCCGGGCTTTCGCTGAATGCGATGATGATCGATACCACGACGCAAATGGCCGAAACCGTACCGATGACACCCCCAGAAGGTATGAACACTTCGAGCACCACCAGCGCCAGCCGGCCACCATCAGCAGAATCGACCAGCCGAGCGGACTGATGAGCGAGGTCATGAGCGGAATTATATCCGAAAGGGTCGCAGTTGGGCCACGGTTTGGCTTGGGCGGCGGAAATGACAATGGTGGCCGTGACGAGCCATCGGCGGATAGCTGCCGGCCACGCACTTACGCCGGCACTTCGCGGACGACCACGCGGCTGCCGCGTGCTTTGATGACGACGACTTTCGCGCCGCGGTCAATGGGCACTCCCTCGGCGATTACATCGACCAACTCGCCGTCGAACTCGGCTTTTCCAGACGGCATCAATTTCGTGGCCGCGACGCCCTGCTGGCCGACCAGATGCGAAAACTCGGCCAACGCCTCGCGGTAATCGAGGTCGATCAAATCCTCTTCCGCCGGCGGGTTGAGCAGGATGGTGCGGAACACCGGCGCCTGGGGCAGATAACGCCGCAGCGCAACGGCGACGGCGATCGTGATGACGGCCGCCCCGGTGACCATCGTCAGCGAGCGCCGCAGTTCGGCCAGTTGCGATTGAGTTTGCGGAATGAACGCCGTCTGGCTGGCGAGCACTAGGGAGGCCAGAACCATTACGCCGCCCCCTAATCCAAAGATGCCGAAGCCAGGCAGCACGAATACCTCCAGCGCCAGAAAGAACAGGCCGCCAACGAACAGCAGCACTTCCAGCCAGCCGGCGGTGCCATTTAAATAGTTTCCCCAGAAGTACAGCATGAACGCCACGGCGGCGACAAACGCACCCACGCCAATCCCCGGCGCGTGCAATTCAACGTAAATGCCGATAAAACCGATCGCCAGCAGCAGCCAGGCCAGCGTCGGTGACGACACGGCTTCAACGAGCTCCAGCGCCCAGTTCGGCCGGGCTTCGCGGGGGTCGTTCTCGAATCCATACAACCGCTTGAACTCGTCGAAGCCGTCCACGACCTGCCAGGCAAGGTCGAGCGAGTGGGCCCGCTCGCTCGTCAGCGAAAGCCGCTCTCCGGCCGCCTTGATCACCTCTCCTTTGCGCCAGGTCTTCTTGTCCGCTTCGGCTGCTTCCTGTTCGCAAAAGTATTGAGTTTCGCCCGTCTGGGTGTTGTGGTAGGCGGCCAGCTCAAGATTGGGATCGATCGTCGCGGCCAGCAGCGACCAACTGCGGCTCGAGTTCTGCGACAGCGAATCGCGAATTGATTCAGTCGCCTGGCGCAGTGCGCGACGATCCACGTTTGTCGCCGAGGCGCTTTGCAACCGCGCTTCGGGCTGCATTACCAGTTGGTCGCAGGCCAGGGCGACCAGGGCGGCCCCGCCGCTCGCTTCGCGCGGCACGTACGCAACAGTTTGGATTTCGTCCGATCGCAACGCGGCCAGCTTGTTGGCCAATGCTAAGCACTGCTCCATTTCGCCGTCGGAGCTGTCGATGCGCAGGCCGATCCAATTCACGTTGTTTCGTTCGATCTCTCGTCCGATGAGCGTCTCGATCTGGTGCTCGGTACGCCGCGTGAGCGGCTGGTTGATGTTGATCATCACCGGACGCCAATCGCCGACGAGCGATTGATCTTCCAGAACGGCTTCACGAGAGACGCCCAGGCCGCGGGCCAGCTCGTCGGCGTCGCTGGCCAACAGCCGCACGAAGCCCAGCTCGCGACCCTGTCGACCGGTTAGGACTCCGGGCGAGCCGGCCGGAAACAGAGTTTCTTCGGAAACGACGGTGCGCTCCTTTTTCAACTCGTCGAGCCCGCTGCGCAAAACGAATTCGATGCCTTTGTCGGTTTCGACTTTGAGGACCTCGAGGCGCGGGTCGAGCATGCCCAGGACGATCGCTTGATAGGCGGGCCGGCGCATGGCGGCGATTTCGCGATACACACCGAGAGTGCCTTCGGGGATCGTGCCTGTGGCGTCTTCATCAATGCCCGCTTCCCCCATCTCGGCGTCTGGATTCATAACAATTTCTTCACAGGCCAAGGCCACCAGTACGCCGTGTCCCTTGATCGTCCGGGGGATATAGGCCACCGTTTTGATTGGCGCAAGTTCTTTGCTTGTGAGGAATTGGGCCAGCGACAAAGCACGCGAGTATTCGGTCCCGGTACCATTCCCGCCGTCGCGGCGGCCCGGTGAAAACTCTAGGATCAATACCGGCCGGCGATCGTCGCGGCGTGGACCCTTGGCGAGCTTCGCCAAACCCCGTTGTATTGCGCTCTTGAGATGTGCATCCGAGTTGCCAACCAGCGGCAATCGCACGCGAATCAGCCGCCCCTGGCCCGTCTCGGCGTCTGGCGGAGCTTCGGCTGCCGGCGCCGCTGCTTTTTCCGGCGGCTCCTGGCCCTGCGGAGGAGCAAGTCCGGGGCCCCCGGCACAAACGACCGCCAGCACGGCGGCCGAGCCCCCCAAGAACCGTGGCCAACAACGACAGTGAATTGGACGCATCTTCAACGCCGGCCTAGGTTTATCGCCCGGCAGCTCCTGCGCAAACCCCCTTTAGCAACCGCGCGCAAGGGGAACGAGGCGTGGCAATTATAGATGGTAGCGACAAGCCGGGCAAAAGCCCCGCCAAATCAGCCAAAAAGTCCGACCGCGCGTTGTGCACCGTCTCCCGAGCCGCAAAGCACCCGTGGGGCAGACAGTGGGGCAGACATTCCTGTCTGCCGCCAGCCGCGCAGCTTGGTTAAGTGAGCCAGCCACACTGCCCTGCCCGCCCGTCTTCCGCCCCCGAGGGCTCGAGACCCTCAATCAGCCAACCGCGTGGTACGTCCAGGAGACCGGACACAACCGAACGGCACCCTCAGGTAACCGGCCATCGCTTCCGCGCGCCGCACTTAGCCCGCTTGCTTTCAGCCGCCCGCGATACTATACTTGCGTTCACATAACCTCTTTCTCAATTCAAACGTCGCGATCTGGGCCTCGAGGCGCAATTGCACCTGTGCGTTCAGGCTCACTCGACCCCGAGCGGTGCGCGGCCTCCCGGCCCCGGATTGTGCGCGGTCTCCAGACCACGCACCCGCTCGTGACCGAAGATCCCCCGCTGCTGCAACGGCGGCCCTCGCTCCTCCGCATGCATGGCACGGTCAGGAGACCGTGCCGCAACGAATAAGCGTGCGCCCGATAATTGTGCACGCAGCGGGTCACGACGGCGCACAAAATGCCGGCCATTTTTGAACAGTCAAGTTCCGTTAACTCCTGATTTTTCCAGCCGATTCTCGCCGCGACCGTTTCAAATATGGGCAGTTTTGTAATAAAGAATCGATTCGCAAATACGCGCACGAAACTCACGAAACTGCGTCCCGCACCTACTCGCGGCGTTACATCGCAACCCCGCTCAATCATCATGACATCACCTCTCAAAGGTCGTGGCGCCGCGATTCAACCGGCCAACCGCTATCTTGCAGTTCAACTGGAGACTGACCTGGAGCAGGTTGCCAATGACGACCAATATCTGGCCCAGCTCGGCCGGCCCCCCACCGAGTATCTTCCCGACGAGTCGCAATCGATTGTGGCCGAAAACGACAGCCCGGACGTGGGCTTCCGCTTTAGCGTAAATCCCTACCGCGGCTGTGCCCACGGTTGCAGCTATTGCTACGCCCGACCCTACCACGAGTACCTGGGCCTGTCGGCCGGGCTCGATTTCGAAACAAAGGTGTTCGTCAAATATCGGGCGGCCGAGCTGCTCCGCGATTTTCTCGCTCGCCCCGCGTGGCGGCCGGAGTTGATCGCCTTTTCCGGCGTCACCGATTGCTACCAGCCCTGCGAGCGGGAGTTCCAGATCACGTGTGGCTGCGTGGCCGTGGCGGCCGAGTGCCGGCAGCCGATCGGGATCATTACGAAGAACGCGCTGGTGACGCGGGACATCGATCTGTTCCAAGAGCTTGCCGCGTACCGCGCCGTCCGCGTCACACTTTCGATTACGACGCTCGACGCCCAGCTCGCCCGCGCGATGGAGCCGCGCCACCAGTTCGCCCGCAGCCCGGCTGCGGGCGATTCACCAGTTGACCGCGGCCGGCGTGCCGGCCCACCTCATGATCGGACCCGTCATTCCCGGTCTGAACGACAGCGAAATCCCAGCGATCATGTCGGCAGCCCGCGAGGCGGGAGCAATCGGCGCCTCGTACGTGCTGCTCAAGCTGCCCACGACCGTGAAGGACGTTTTTCAAGATTGGCTGCGGCGAACTTTACCGGACAAAATGGAACGCGTCGAAGGTGCGATTCGCTCGACTCGAGCTGGCCGCCTCAGCGACAGCCAGTTCGGCCGGCGGCAGCGCGGCACGGGCAACATTGCCAAACTGATCGCCGGCACATTCGAACTATGGCACAAGAAGCTAGGCTTTGCTCATCAGGGGCAACCGCTCAACTGCAATAGCTTTTGCGCCGAGAACATCTCGTGGGCAGCTCTCCCTGTTCTAATGCTTGCGACTTGTATATGGATTTCTCGAACCGAATTGCGTTGCTGCGAATCCTTGGGTTGTACTAGCGGCGAGGAATTCGCCCCGTTGCGGCCCCGTTTCTCGCCGGATATCATCAAAGTTTCGCCATTTTCCTGAACCTTCGGAGCCAGTGCGGATATGCGTCACGTTCTATCGGCCCTGGTGCAAAACGTACCGGGCGTGCTGGCGCACGTCACCGGAATGCTGGCCTCGCGCGGGTTCAACATTGATAGCCTCGCCGTCGGCGAGACCGAAAGCCCTGAGCTCTCTCGGATGACTTTTGTCGTTGTCGGCGACGAGAGCGTGCTCGCCCAAGTCCGCAAGCAGCTCGAAAAGATCGTGACGGTCGTGCAGGTGGAGGACGTCAGCGCTCGCGACCACGTCGAACGCGACCTGATGCTGATCAAGGTGACCGCCAAGTCCGGCCAGCGGAGCGAGATTCGCGAGCTGTGCGACATTTTCCGCGGCAAGATCGTCGATATTTCGGACGGCGAAGTGATGGTCGAGATCGCCGGACAGGAAAAGAAGATCGAAGCGTTTATCGACCTGATGCGGCCGTTCGGCATTATCGAGCTAGCCCGCACCGGCCGAATCGCGCTGGTGCGGAGCATCGATCGCACCGGTGCAAAGGGGACGGGCGTGCGCCGGTACGCCGGCGCCGAGCCGACGCAATGAAGGAAAGTGGAGGAGCGGAGCAGCGGAGTAATGGAGTAGAATGAACGGCTCGCGAAATCGCTTCTTCTACTCCACTGCTCCGCTTCTCCACTACTGCTCTCGTACTCAGGGATCATTCCATGCCAGCAACAATCTACTACGACCAGGACGCCGATCTCGACGCGCTCGCCGGCAAGACCGTGGCCATCGTCGGCTACGGATCCCAGGGACACGCCCAGGCGCAGAATCTGCGCGACAGCGGCGTGAAGGTGGTCGTCGGCCAGCGGCCGGGCGGCAAGAACTACGACCTGGCCATTAGTCACGGCTTCAAGCCGATGAGCGCCGCCGAGGCCGCCCAAGCGGCCGACGTGATCAATGTTTTGGTGCCCGACGAATTGCAGGGCGACCTCTATGAAAAGGAGATCAAGCCGCACTTGAAGCCCGGCAAGATACTGATGTGTTCGCATGGTTTCAACATCCACTTCGGATATGTGAAGCCGCCGGCGGGCGTGGACGCGCTGCTCGTGGCGCCGAAGGGCCCGGGTCACCTTGTTCGCAGCGAATTTGTCGCCGGCGGCGGCGTGCCCTGTCTGATTGCCACGAGTGACGGGGCGAGTGAAGAGACGTTCGCGATCGGCCTCGCCTACGCCAAGGGGATCGGCGGCACGCGCGGTGGCGTCATCAAGACGACGATCGCTGAGGAGACGGAAACGGACCTATTTGGCGAGCAGGCCGTGCTTTGTGGGGGAGCGAGTGCGCTGGTAAAGGCCGGATTTGAGACGCTCGTCGAGGCCGGCTACCAGCCCGAGATGGCCTTCTTCGAATGCATGCATGAGTTGAAGCTGATCGTCGACCTGTTCTATCAGGGCGGTCTGTCGTACATGCGGTACAGCGTCTCGAACACAGCCGAATACGGCGACTACACCCGCGGGCCGCGGATCATTACGGCCGAAACGAAAAAGGAGATGAAGAAGATTCTCAAAGAGGTCCAGGACGGCACATTCGCTAAGGAATGGATCAACGAGGCCAAAGGCGGCGGCAAGAATTTCAAGGCGATGCGCGTGCGGGACAAAAACCATGGCGTGGAAGTGACCGGCCGCCGGCTGCGGAAGTTGATGAGCTGGATTGATGCGAAGGAGGTAGACTGAGGAGTTGTCGTTTGCACCACGCCTCCATTGGCAAGTTGCAATCAGTCGTGGCAAAGCCCCGTGTGAAACATTCTTCGCGACGCGACCGCATTGCACACCAAGCCACACGATGTCAGCCGGTTGCCAGATGCGCTACGGTGTACGACGCGGCAGGCAGTTTGAACGTCATCGTGCGGCCGGGCGCTGGGGCGTCAAGTTTTTGCGGCGTGACGTGGTTTGGCTGCTCGAAGGTGTTGGTGGCCTTCAGGTCGGAGCCGGTGAGGGTTTCGCAGAAGAGAACTCTCGACGGAGTCGGGTCGTGCCAGGTCAGGGCCACTTCCCGTTCGCCGCTCAGGTCGCGGTTGAGCATGAAGACGGCAGCCTGATTCTGCTCGCGGTCAAGCGTGACGACGACGTCAACGTAGGGGACGTCTTCGTCGCGGGCGAAGTCGGCACGCAGGCCCTCGCCCTTGATCGGGTACGTCTCCGACGCGACGCGCGCATTCAGTACGCGGCCACGGGCGAATTTTAGGCTCCAAGCGTATGGGTAGTAGATCGTGTTCCGGAGTAGGCTCTTCTCATTGGTCATCAAGGGGGCGATGACGTTCACGATCTGGGCCAGGCAGGCGACGTGCGTGCGGGCTGACTGCCGCAAGAGCGTGTTGATGAAGCCGCCCACGAGCAATGCGTCCTCGAGGTTGTAAGGCTCCTCCAGCAGGTGGGGCGCGAACTGGCGATTGCCGTTCGCAAAAGTACCGCCGCGGGCGCGGTACCAGACATTCCACTCGTCGAAGGACAGCCACAGTTGCTTCGGCGAGCGCTGGAGGGCCTGAACATAATCGCAGACGGCGATGATCTCCTGGATTTGCCGCTCCATGTCGAGGTTCATTGCCAGATAGCGAGATGTTTTCTCGCCGGTGAGCTGCTTGGTGTTTCCGTAGTAGTTGTGCAGCGAGATGGCATCGACCTGGTCGTAGCATTCTTCGAGGACTTCGCGGTCCCAGACAAGGTACTGCGGCATATTTGTGTTGCTCGAGCCGCAAGCGATCAGTTTCAGCGTGGGATCGATGACGCGGATCTGCCGGGGCAGTCGCGGGCCTTGCGGCCGTATTCGGGGGCCGGCATGTGGCCCATTTGCCAGGGGCCATCCATTTCGTTGCCCATGCACCAGTAGCGAACGTTGTGGGGCTCAGCGACGCCGTGCGAGCGGCGGAGCTCGCTCCATTTGGTGCCCTTGTCGACATTGCAATACTCGACGTAGGCCACGGCCTCGGCGGGCGTGCCCGTTCCCAGGTTAAAGCCGAGCAGCGGCTCGGTGCCGACGAGTTTGCACCACTCGATAAATTCATTGGTGCCGAACTGATTGGGTTCGAGCGAGTTCCAGGCGCGTTCCAGCACTGTCGGGCGTTTGTCTTTGGGGCCGACGCCGTCGAGCCAGTTGTAGCCCGAGACGAAGTTGCCGCCCGGGTAGCGGATGATGGGAACGCCCATTTGCTTAATCTCGGCGATCACGTCCTTGCGGAAACCGTGCTCGTCGGAGAGGGGGTTGCCCGGGTCGTAGACGCCGGTGTAGACGGCCCGGCCCAAATGTTCGAGGAACGCGCCGAGCAAGTGGCGGTCGAGGTCAGCACGGTACTGGGCCTGGTCGATTTCGACTTGGGCTGGGCCGCGCGAGGTGCCCTGGGCGAAGCCAAAACCCGTGAGCCAGGAGCTCGCGGCCAGCGCGGCGCCGGTAGAACCGAGGTGAGTCAGAAACGTCCGCCGATCGGTGGTGCAATGCATCGCGAGAGATCTCCGCCAGGATCAAGAGTAGCGAACGTCGAATCACTCGGGCCGCTCAAGTGCGCATTGTGCCGAAGGGATGGCGTAGATTCAAGTCTTTTCCGATTGGGGCCGTCGTTTTCGCCAGGCTGACAAAACGGGCCTTGCTTCGCAAGAGCCTAGGGTCGCGCAGAGATGTTTCACCGCGAGCCCCACCGGAGCGTACGGCCGTTGATCACGGCGTGGGCCGCGGATTTGGATCGGGTTCGCCCGTGCTCGGCGGCGGGACGTCGATCGGCTGCCAGGCCGGCACGTCGTGCGGCTCGGGCACGGGCACGTCGGTCGGATAATCGGGCAACGGTTGCGGATTCTCCAGTGGGTCGCCGTTGGGAAGTTTAGGTTCGAGCGCGCCCAAGCGCGACGGCCGCGCCGCGGCGAACCGAAGGAGATTTGCCCGATGACGTTGTCCGGCGTGGGCATCAGACCGCAAACGATATGTGGGAAAAGGAAGAACCCAATTTTCATGTCGCACCGCCAATCGAGCCGTTGCGCCGTATTCGGCGGCGTGGCCCATGCTGCGTAGACAGTTCCGCAAACGATGTGCCAGCGAGAAATTCGCGACGTTTTTGAACCGAGCTGCCGCAAAATACGGCATGTTTTGCGGTACTTCGCGGCAGGACGCACCATTCTGACGCAATGCAGGGCATGCCAATTCTGGCTGCTTCCGCACGCGCGGCGAGTCAGGTACCATCAACGCACCTACCACAGCCCCTTTCCGCGCTGCGCATGCTGCGCTCGACCGGATCAGCCTGGGGCCGACGGCCGCATGGATGTCAAGAATCGGGCATGGCGGCGTTTTTTCATCCCACCTTTGCATCGCACCTTATCGCCGGGTAGCCGGACCATGAGGGTCCGACAATCGGCCACAGCGATGCGCGATTCGATCGATTGGCGCTCGGCCATCGACCAGTCACCCACTCCACCTAGCACCAGGGGAAATACCATGCGCACAAACCAGGCGGAAACTCCGCATCCGTTTTTTAGAACTGCGATCGTCTTTGTCAGCGGGATCGCTATTCTTAGCCTCGGTGCCCTGCATGTCGCGGCCGGCGGCTGGTCGGATCTGGCAGCAGGCAGCCGAGGACAGCGCGGTGTCACTTGGGGCACCAATTATCCGCAGGCCTATGCCCAGGCAAAGCGCGAGGGACGAATGCTTATCGTCGACTTCGTCGCTGCGGGCGACGCAGAAGACTATCGGCGGCAGTTCGACGCCTGGCTGGCCGGCGACGAAGCCGTACAAACAAAGTTGCTGGACTTCGTATTGGTGCGCGTTTCCAACAGATGCGAAAATAAATGAAAATGGCGAAATGATTCGCCTCCTCGGGCACCCGGCGTTTGCGCCGCTGCATGGCAACGCGGGCGTGGCGATGGTCGATCTACGCGGTTCATCGCAACCCAACTTTGGGCAAGTCGTGACTGTGCTGCCGATGGCCAACGGAAAGTATTATCGCTGGGAGAACAATCATTTCGCGGCGGCGATCGATCTGCCCACCGGCTCGCTATCGCAGCGAACGCTCGTCTGGGCGGTGCGTGTCCGTCCGGAGACGCCAGCCAGCACGATCGGCGCACAAAATGCCGTGTTGACGCGGGCAGCGACCGAGCACTCGGAATATCAGGCCAGCATTGGCGTGCAAGGGCATCAGCAGTTTTCGTCACGGGCGGAGCTGTTGCGCAGCAAGGCGGGCGCGACGGAGGCCAGTGAAGTTGTCGCGGAAAGCTGGCCCGATGAGGACCTGCTCGACGCCTGCATCGATTGCGTGGCGAGCTGGCGGCAATCGCCCGGCCATTGGGGGGCGGTGCTCAAGCGGCACCGGCTGTTCGGATACGACATTCGCCGTGGCCGCAATGGCATTTGGTATGCGACCGGGTTGTTTGCCGATTGACGGCCGACGACGACGGCGCGATACTCATTGTGCGGTTGTGCTATTATGAAACGGCCCCCGGCTGAACCGCCAGGACGCCAAGCGGCCCACGAGGTATTGCCGCAAATCGGTTTTGAGGCGCTTGGCGGCATTGCGTGATACGTGCGTTAGGAATTGCGAGGATCGTAGAATGGCTCGTGACGACGACAACGATCTGTACGACGAAGAGTTCGACTTCGTGGACGATGACGAGGACAGCGAGCTCGACGACGAGTCGCCGCTCGACGACGAGGCGCGAGATGAAGATTCTGAGCGCGACGACCCCGACGAGCGGGAAGAGGGGGACGCTCGCGACAACGCAGACCGCCGCGAGCAGCGGCGTGTCGACCCGGACGTCGGCGGCCCGGCTGACGATGAACGGGTCGACGAGTACGGACGTCCGGAGCCAGCGGCCAATTACGTGGTCCATGTCTATGAACATAAGAAGTTCACGCGCACGATCGACCGCCCTTTCACGCCCGAAGATGCCGAGGCATTTGCCACGGAATTTAACCGCACCGGCAAGTCCTACGGCCGCGTCGCCGTGAGTGGAAAGAGCGACGCGAAGCCCAAAAAGGCGTTGGAATAGGGGTTGCTGGATTAGGCGACGCCGGGGAGAAGAGAGTCCCAAGGTGCGGGAAAAGTGATTTCGTCCGGCTCGCACCTTGCCACTCGCTTCTCGACTCGCGGATATAATGGGAGCAGCCAGACCGACCGATTCGCTCGCTCTCCGAAAGGGATTGTTGCCATGCCCGTCGCGATGGAGCTATCTCGCATCATCATCAGCGAGATCAACGATCAACAGGTGATTTTCTTGAAAGAGGTCGACGGGCCGCGCACATTTCCGATCTTGATCGGCATCTTCGAGGCCACGAGCATTGATCGGCGGGTCAAGGGCGTGGAATCTCCACGGCCGTTAACGCATGATTTGTTGGTAGGCGCTGTCGAATCGCTGGGCGCCGAGTTTCAAGACGTGGTGATCAGTGAGCTGCGCGAGCACACGTATTACGCCAAGCTCCGCGTGCGGCACGACGGCGAGCTTGTGGAGATCGACGCGCGGCCGAGCGATGCGATCGCCGTCGCCGTGACGTGCAACCCGCCGCTGCCGATTTACGTCTCTGAGGACGTGCTGAACGACGTGATGGGGAACCAAAGCTAGCCGCTGTTGAATACGGTCGAGTCGAAAACGGGGGTGAGATAGCCGCGGTCGTGGCGGCGCGAAGCGTTCCAAATCCGGACTTCCGCGGATTCTTTTGGGATCCAGGGATTTCGCCTCTCGCAAGCGCGAGGCCGAGCGTCGCTGCAGGCGCACGCCTGGTACGTCGAACTTGGCTGCACGAACAACAAGGTGTAGAAGTGAAATCATCATCGGTGGATCGTTGAGCAGCGTGGCAAAATTGCCGGCAAGTACGATGGCTAAGACCGTGCCGTTAGATCTTCGGGCGAATCGCCGTTGGCTTTCTCTACGATTCGGCATGCGCACGATGCTGGTAAGCATCGCGTTGCTCAGCGTGCCGCTGGGATTCTTCAGCGCTGAAATGCTCCGCCTGCGGCATCTGAGGGGAGTGGTTGCCAAGGTGTGCGGCAGCGGCGGTTCGGTGTCTTACGACTACGAGATTCGCGACGGCTCGGTCGGCGGCCTTTCGCCGTGGATTCAATTGCTGCGGCGCTGGTTCGGCAGCGACGTATATGCCGAAGTCGTGCAGGTGAAGTGGGACTACACTTATTCTGTGATCGACGGAGCATCGATCGATGCGGCTGCGTCAGGACTTCCGCAGGTGTGCAGCGTCACATTTATCGGCCCAAAGTCCTACGAGTCGCGGCCGCCCATGCCGTGGGAGCCCCGGCCGCCAGAGGACGAAGTGCGACAGTTCACCGATCGGCAATTGGCGGCGTTTGGCGCACTGCTCCGTGGCCCGAATTTGTCGCACGTCTATTTACAAGGCGGCTTCGTCACCGATCGGCACCTGGCCGAGATCGGCGACGGACGAAACTTGCAATCCTTGGAGGTGAATACGGCGAGAAACGTGTCGGACGACGGCGTAATTTCGATTTCCAACTGTCGGCGCTGAAAAGCTTGGGCTTGGCCGACGTGGCAAATGTGAGCGATGTGGGGGGAGCGTGTCTCGACAAACTTGCCGGGCTTGAGTCGTTGGATCTGTCTGGAACTTCGATCACGGATATCACTCTTGCCCATGTGGCCCGCCTAACCAACTTGCGTCGCCTGGCATTACATGCCTGTGCGATTACGGACGTCGGATTGACGAAATTAACCGGCTGCATGCAGCTCGAAGTAGTTGACGTTTCGAACACGGCGATTTCGGACACAAGTTTGGAAGTGTTATCGCAAATTCCACGTTTGGAAACGCTCGACATTTCGGAAACTCTCGTCTCCGATGCCGGCTTGGCCCAATTAGCACATAACGCGGAGTTGCGGCACATCCACGTGACGATCAGCGACGTTCTTTCGTACGACGGCGTTCGGAGGTTGAAGTCGGATTTGCCGAATTGCCTGTTTGAATGCTCGCGCTACGACGGCGTCCAGAAAAAGACGATTTTGGACGGTTGGGAATAGTGTGCCACAGTTCGCAGCGGCTGCCGACGGCGGGATATGGCGCATGCGACAACGAGCGAGCATTGGCGTACAGCTCGGCGGGAGGAATCACGCGAGCACGTCTGCGAACGCGTATTTCAACGCCGACAACCCGGCGGCGCTTTTGTCGGCTGCGACGGCGACATTGACGCGGACTTCGCTCGTGCTGACCAGCTCGACGTTGATGTCGGCGTCGGCAAGCGCTTGAAACATTCGCAGGCCCACCCCGGTATGGCTGCGAACGCCAATCCCTTTGACGGTCAGTATGGCGATCTCGGGTACATCCTTGACCTCGCCGCCGAGCTGATTGGCCAGCTCTTTGAGGACGCGGCGGGCGTGCTCGAGGCTTGTTCTCGGCACGGTGAAGCTGACGTCGGCGAGATCGTCTCGGCCCGTACTTTGCACGATCATGTCGACCAGGATGTTCTCTGAGGCAATCGCCTCAAAGATACTGGCGCTGATTCCGGGCCGGTCGGGGACGTCAAAGAGGGTGAGCAGCGCCTGTGACTCGTCGAGCGAAACGCTCTCGATCGTCAAGTCTTCCATCCGCTGCAAACGAGCGACGATGTCGATAGCGTCCGCTTGTTTGGCCCGGAACTGCTGTTCGCCGTAGGACGTCCGGTCGCGAGGCGGCTTGTCGAGCTCGAACTCGGCGTGCACGGCGCAGCAGCGCCTCAATGCCTTGCTCCTGTTTTACGAGGCAACTGATCTTGATTTCGCTCGTCGTGATGGCCTCGATGTTGATCCCCTCGTCCGCCAGGGCGCGAAACATGCGGTCGGCGACGCCGGATTGCGTGGCCATGCCCAGACCGACGATCGAGACCTTGGCTATGCTCGGGTCGTGCAGGACGTCTTCGGCGCCGAGTTCCTCGGCCGCCTCCTCGACGGCCTCGAGGGCCTTGTTGAGCTCGTCTTCCGGCACGGTGAAGGAGATATCGGCGCGACCTTCAGTCCCGGCGTTCTGTACGACCATATCGACCGCCACGTTGAGCGCAGCGAGCTTCGAGAAGATCGCGAAGCTGGTGCCCGGCTGGTCGGGGACATTGACGAGCGTGATCTGAGCCTCGTTTTTGGTTAGGGCCGCGCCGCTGACTGCGCGTTCGGCCGATTCACTGTCGGCGCCGATGATTGTGCCCGGCTCGTCGCTGAAGCTGGCGCTGTTTTTGACGTGAATCGGCACGTTGAACTTCTTGCCGAACTCGATCGAGCGGCTGTGCATGACGCCGGCGCCAAGGCTGGCCAACTCGAGCATTTCATCGTGGCTGACGCGGCTCATCTTTCGGGCCTCGGCCACGAGGCGCGGGTCGGTCGTGAAGACGCCGTCGACGTCGGTGTAGATTTCGCAGGCGTCGGCGCCGAGCACAGCCGCCAGGGCGACGGCCGTCGTGTCGCTGCCGCCGCGGCCGAGCGTGGTGATGTTGAAATCTTCGTCGATGCCTTGGAAGCCGGCGGCGATGACGATTTTGCCGTCGTCAAGGAGCTTGCGCATGCCGCTCGGTGGAGATCGACTTGATGCGGGCCTTGGTGTGGGTGCTATCGGTGCGGATGCCGATCTGGGCGCCGGTGAGGCTGACGGCCTGGGCGCCGAGCGAATGGATGGCCATGGCCATCAGGGCCACGCTCACTTGCTCGCCGGTCGAGAGGAGCATGTCCATTTCACGGGCCGGCGGCTTGTCGGTCACTTCCTTGGCGAGGTCGACCAAATAGTCGGTCTGGTGGCCCATCGCGCTGACGACCATCACCACCTGGTTGCCGTTTTGCTGGGCGCGAATGGCGCGGCGGGCGGCGGCACGAATTTTTTCGGCATTGGCGACACTCGTGCCGCCGAATTTTTGGACGATGAGTGACATAGCTCCCTTGCAAATCAAAAACAATGATTAACTACGGAGACACAAAGGGCACTGAGAAGACGACTAAAGAATGAAAGGGTTCTTCGGCGGGGAACACTTCCGGATATCTGACCAGTATTCGTCGGCAACATCCTTGTCGATGTATATTGTTCCGCCGCCCGCCCAATGCCGATCTTTACCGTCCTTCTTAGGCCCTGATATCCAGTATTCCTCGTTTGTATCCACGTCGATATAGTTGCCGCTTATACCGCTGCCGCCAATGGCCAAAAACTTTTTGTCGCCATAGTAGATCGTTCGGCCTGTCTTAGAAAAAGAAACTCGTCCAATCCGAGCAGGGCCGTGATCGCCGTGGCCAGACTTCAGTTCGATGTACATGATTTGGGTAGCGTTGGCGGCCATCGTTCTGTGTTCGCTATCTCATAGACCGGCGTGCCTCCGCGGTTATATCAATTCTTCCCAATAAACCACGGCATCAGATTCCAGCCGTCGTCGAACGCAAGCTGCGACTCGACGGCATTCGTGTCGCCATACGTTGTGAACTCATCCGGCGTGATGCCGGTGCCGGCTATCGCAACGGGGACATTACCGTGCGTATGGACCTTGGTCCGCAGGAAAGTCGGGTGGTCGGGGCTGATCATGATCCGCCAATCTCCGTGCGACGGGAGGGCAGCCAGCACGGGGCCGACGATGTGTTCGTCGATCTGTTCGAGGGCCTTTACCTTTTCATCGCAGCGGCCCTCGTGCGAGGCTTCGTCGGAGGCCTCGATATGGACGCAGACGATGTCGTACATCTTCAAGGCCTCGACGGCGGCCCGGCCTTTGGCCGCGTAATCCGTATCCAGGTACCCGGTCGCACCCGGCACGTCAATCCGGTCCCAGCCGACGAGGGCCGCAATTCCGCGCAATAGATCGACCGCCGTAATCATCGCGCCGCGGGGGCCGTATTTTTCCGTAAATGGCCGCAGCCGCGGCGCTTGGCCCAGTCCCCACAGCCAGACGTTGGTCGCCGGGCGCTTGCCGGCCGAGACGCGAGCGACGTTCACCGGGTGATCGCGGAACACGTCGACGCTGGCCGTCATCAAATCGGTAAGGACGTCGCTGCCCGGTCCGCGGGGGTACTCTTCGAGCACCGATTGATCCGTAATGTCGTGCGGGGGGCGAGTCCGCGATTCGTTCGAAAAAGGCGCCGGCAGCTTGTCGCCTCTCCACAAAAGCAGGTTGCGGTAGCTAATGCCGGGGACGAACTCGGCCGCGCCGCGGTACTTCGGGTTCGAGGCGATCTGTTGTTGGCAACTGCCGAGCAGCCTGGTCGCCTCTTCGGTGCTGACGTGGTCGGCGGTGAAATCTCGCATGACCTGGTCGGTGATGGTGACCAGGTTGCAGCGGACGGCCCAATCCGCCGGCCCGAGCTGGATGCCCTGCGCCGCGGCTTCCATCGGTGCGCGGCCGGTGAAGTTTTCGAACGGGTTGTAACCGAGGAGGCTGAGGTTGCCGATTTCCGAACCGGCCGGAAGCGTTTTGGGCGTGTGGCAGGCCCGCGCGACCACGCCGAGTGCCGCGACACGATCCATATTCGGCGTGTGCGCGCCTTCGATGGGCGTGCGGCGGCCAAGCGATTCTTGCGGCTCGTCGGCGGCGCCGTCGGGGATGATGATGGCAAATTTCATGGGAAAAGCCCGCGAGCGAGGCGTACGATTAACCTAGTGGAATCGTGCCTGGGGACGCAATGGGCCATCTTGGGTATAATGGCCCGGACGGCGCCGGTGCTATCCCTTCGACGGCGTTGAAACGGACGTTTCCCTATGAGTATTGCCAATCATCAAACGACGTCCACGGCCGATGTGGCGTTGGTGCTGCCGCCCTCGTCTCCAGTACCATTGTTGCAAAACGGCGACCACCTGACTCGCGCTGAGTTTGAGCGGCGATATGAAGCGATGCCGCACATTAAAAAGGCGGAACTCGTGGAGGGGATTGTTTATATGCCGTCGCCAGTCCGGTTAGTGCAGCACGCTCATCCGCACGCACACATTGTCACTTGGATTGGGTATTACACCAGCAAAACGCCGCACATCGTCGTAGGCGACAACGGAACGAGCCGGCTGGACGAAGACAACGAGCCGCAACCAGATGTTATGCTGCTGATTCCTCCCTGGGCGGGTGGCAATGCGGTTGTTGACGACGATGGATTCGTGTCCCGCGCACCGGAGCTTGTTTGCGAAGTGGCAGCGAGCAGCGTGAGCATCGACATGCACGCCAAACTTCGCGCGTACCGCCGCAACGGCGTCAAGGAGTATCTGGTGTGGCGCACCGAAGAGCGAGCCGTCGAGTGGTTTGAGCTGATCGAGGGAAAGTACGGGGCTATGCAGGCAGACGAGAGCAGTAGGCTGCGGAGCAAAGTATTTCCCGGTTTGTGGCTGGAAGTGGCCGCTCTTTTAGCGGGTGATTTGCCCAAAGTGTTTGCGGCCGTCGAAGCAGGGACGGCAACCGACGAGCACAAGGCGTTTGTCACGCGACTCAACGAGATGGCGGTGCGACAAGCGGCAGCCAACGGATAGCGGCGTCTGTCACGCCGACTTTTCCGTCTTCAGTCCCGCACCCACATTCGCACCGTCTTCCCTTGCACGGGCGGCAGCTTGTCGATTGCATCGCAGGCCCGCGCCGCCGCCCCTTCACTCGTTTCGTGAGTCATAATCACCAGCGGCACGATGCCGTTGGATTCCAGCGGCTCGTGTTGTAGCACAGAGGCGATCGAAATGTGGTATTCGCCCAGGACGGTCGTCACTTGGGCTAGTACGCCGGGATGATCCTCGACCATGATGCGCAAGTAAAACTTCGCACGGGCGGCGTCGCTGGGGGCGGGCGTGACGCGGGCCTGGCGGTTCGACCATAGCTCGAGCGTGCGGAATGTGATCGCCCCGCGGCCGACCGCCGTGTCGATCATATCGGCCACGACGGCCGAAGCGGTCGGCATCTGTCCGGCCCCCTGGCCGTGGAAGAACAACGGCCCGACGGCGTCTCCCTCGACGCGAATCGCGTTGAACGGTCCGCTCACCTCGGCCAGCGGCGTGCCGGCCCGCACCAGGGCCGGCGACACGTCCAGCTCGAGCGTGTCGTCGACCAGGTCGGCCACGGCCAGGAGCTTGATTTTAAATTTCATTTCTTGGGCGTAGCGGACATCGGCGACGTCGAGCGTGTCGATGCCGGTCCGCGGGATTTCCTTCCAATCGACGCGGGCACCGAAGGCGAGATGGGCGAGGATCGCCAGCTTCTGAGCGGCGTCGCTGCCGTCGACATCGAAAGCCGGGTTCGCCTCGGCGTAGCCGAGCCGTTGGGCTTCGGCCAGGGCGGCCGCGTACGGCGCGTTTTCGTCGTGCATCTTCGACAAGATGAAGTTGCTCGTGCCGTTGACGATGCCATGCAACGAAAGGATTTGATTGGCCGACAAGTTTTGGCTGATATTCGCAATGATCGGGATGCCGCCGGCGACCGACGCTTCGAAGGCGATCGAGCGGTGCAGCTCGCGCGCCGCGTCGAACAGCTCTGGCCCGTGCTCGGCCAGAAGGGCCTTGTTCGCCGTGACGACGTCTTTGCCGCTTTCCAAGAGCCGCAGCATGATCGTCCGCTCGGGCTCGAGCCCGCCGATGAGCAGGGCCACGACCTTGATCTCCGGCTCGTTGATCACGTCCTCTACGCGGTCGGTGAGCACACCTTCGGGCAAATCGCAATGGCGGGCCTTCTTCAAGTCGCGCACGACGGCCTTCTCCAGCCACAGCGTGCGGCCGGCGTGGCGGGACGTACGATCTCCATGATCGAGCAGCAAGCGCGCGACACCCTGCCCGACGGTCCCGAGGCCAATGATGGCGACTTTAGTTTTTTCCATGGGACGGAGCTTGCTGGAGGCAATGGCCGAGGATCAGAAAATGCAAAACACACAATGTTTACTGCAAAATGCAAATTGACGTGGCGCCTGCCTATGATTTTACACTTCGCATTGGCAATCTTGCATTTTGCACTTCATTTGTTCGTGACCGCCCGCAGGGCCTGATTCAGTTCCCGCCGCGTGGCCAGCGAATACTCGATATCGAACCAAAGTATCCTACCTTGCGGATCGACCAAGTAGACGCGGGGTAGCTTGTCTCGGCCGACCTGGGCGAAGGCTTTGCCGTCGGCGTCCAGGAGATTTGGGAAACGGGCCCCCGCTTTTTGCAGATCGGCGAGCGCCTCGTCCGCCGGCTCGTTGACCGCGATGCCGACGAGGTTGACGCCTTCGTTGCTAAATTTCTCGCCGACATCCGGCCCCAGGTCGGCCAAGAGGGAGCGAGTCATCCGGCGATCGCTCCTCCAGAACGCGACGACCGTGGCCTTCGTGCCATAGAGCTTGGAAAGCTCTCGCTCAGGTCCGCCCAATTGCTTGAGCTCGATGGCTGGCAGCGTGTCGCCGACCTTCAGGCCGCACAGCGATGACTCGAGCTTAGTCATCAGAACGGGCGGGATTTCCGGTATCGCAGTGTTGTCTGTGGTTGACCCGTTGGATCTGCTCGTTGCCTCGCCCTGTTTCGCGGCGGAATTGCCGGAACGTCGCGCGGCCGTTTGTGCCGCTGACGTATTCAGCAGAAGGTTCAGCGCGAGAGATACTGTGAAAACCCCGTACTCGAATAAAACCCGGTATCGCGCCGGCGGTGCTTTCCTTTCTATCAGCGTGATTTCGAGCGGCGTACGCCCCTGCCTATCTGCTTGCGCCGTTTTGCGGCTAGCGATTCTAAACATCTAATTTAATCCCCAGTTCGCGCAGTTGTTTCGCTTCCACTTCGCCCGGGGCCCCGGTCATCAGATCGGTCGCCTTTTGCGTTTTGGGGAAGGCGATGCAGTCGCGGATATTGTCTAGATTGCCGAATAGCATGACCCAGCGGTCGATGCCCAGCGCGATGCCGCCGTGAGGCGGGGCGCCGTATTTGAGTGCCTCGAGCAAAAAGCCGAACCGCTCCTTGGCCGTATTCTCGTCGATACCCAGCAGGTTGAACACCTGTTGCTGGACGCCGGCATCGTGAATCCGGATCGTGCCGCCGCCCGCTTCGCTGCCGTTGATCACTAAATCGTAAGCCTTGGCGCGGCAGCGGCCAGGGTCGGTATTGAGCATCTCCAGGTCCTGGTCGCGCGGCGCCGTGAACGGATGGTGCATGGCGACCCACCGCTGCTCCTCGTCGTCGAAATCGAACATCGGGAATTCGACTACCCAGGAGAAGTGCATTGCCTTCGCGTCGTAGAGCTTCATCTCGGCCGCCATCCGCGTGCGGAGCATGTGCAGGGCCTTGCAGGTGATCTTCCAATGATCGGCGACGAACAAGAGCAAGTCGTCCGGCTCGGCCTGCATGCGCGCGGCGAAATCCTTCAGCAGCTCGGGTGAGAAGTTTTTGGCAATCGTCGACGTGAGCGAACCGTCGGCCTCGACGCGGAACCAGGCCAGGCCCTTGGCGCCGAAGCCGGCCACGTATTCGGTGA
The DNA here is from genome assembly GCA_963738665.1 of uncultured Planctomycetota bacterium. Lineage (GTDB taxonomy): Bacteria > Planctomycetota > Planctomycetia > Pirellulales > Lacipirellulaceae > JABDGM01. Next base: position 357,646 of record CAVTXL010000016.1, on the reverse strand, counting down.
GCGCATCGATGCCGCGGCGAGAAAAGAACTGCGTCCCCTTTTTCGCGTTGATTCCGCGGATGCGCCCACCATTGGCGGCGACGCTGCTAAAGACGCGGAAATCGCTCTTCGCGGCCAGGTCGGTGCAATCGACGAGCTCCAGACCGTAACGCAGGTCGGGCGCATCGTGGCCGAAGCGCTCCATTGCCTCGTCGTAAGTGATCCGCGGCAGCGGCAGCTTCATATCGAGTCCCAGCTCCTCGGTGGCGACTTTTGCCACCAATCCGTCGATGATGCCCATCACGTCGTCCGCCTCGACGAATGACATTTCCATGTCGAGTTGCGTGAACTCGGGCTGGCGGTCCGCCCGCAGGTCTTCGTCGCGGAAGCAGCGGGCGACCTGCACGTACCGATCGTAGCAGGACATCATCAAGATCTGCTTGTACAGTTGCGGCGACTGCGGCAGCGCGTAGAACATGCCGTGATGGATGCGGCTGGGGACGAGATAGTCGCGGGCGCCTTCGGGCGTGCTGCGTCCGAGCACCGGCGTCTCGACGTCGATGAACTCGTGCCCCGCAAAGTAGTCGCGCATCGATTTCACGATCCGATCGCGCAGCAAAAGATTCCGTTGCATGGCCGGGCGGCGGAGGTCGAGCCAGCGGTATTCCAGCCGTAGCTCCTCGTTCGGCAAGTCCTGGGCGTTCGCGTTGGGCGAAACAGGCGGCGGCAGGCTCCTGTTGAGGAGCCTGAACCCGGTGACGCGGAGCTCGATTTCGCCTGTGGCCAGTTTCGAATTGGCCATGCCGGCCGGCCGGGCGGCGACGCCGCCCGTCACCTGGATCACGTACTCGTCGCGCAGCGACTTGCTCTGATCGATGAGGGCCGGCGGCGTATCGGGTGGATTGAACACGACTTGCGTGATGCCGTAGCGGTCGCGCAGGTCGACAAATAGGCCGCCGCCGTGGTCTCGGTAGCTGTCGACCCAGCCGCAAAGCGTGACGGTGCTGCCAATCTGCTGGCGGCCGAGCTGGCCGCAGGTATGGGTGCGAAGCACGAAAAACCTCGAATGGTCCTACGCTGTAGGAGAAAACGCGAAGGCACGAGCGGTAATGGGGCGATTGTAGTTTTTGGGGCATTTTTCAGCTAGGGCCGCTGTCGGAAGGGCGAAAATAGCCCGACCATCTTGGTCGGGAATCCGCATTCGCTTCGCAGGACGGCGCAGCTTGTGGGACGGATCAGCCATTCGTAAAGACGCGCAATCGCGGTCACGAGTTCAACGCGCTGCTTCCGACCAAGACGGTCGGGCTATGTGCGCCCGCTCGTGCGCAACCACTTGCCCAGGCTTCGCATGCCCTCTTCAGTCGAAACACGTGGGCGGTAGCCCAAGTCTCGCTTGGCCGCGCTAATGTCGAACCAGTGCGATTTGGCGAGCTGGGCGGCGAGGAAGCGGGTCATGGGTGGCTCGGCTGAGAGGCCTAACAGCCGATAACCGGCTTCGCACGCGGCGCCGAGCCGCCATGCCGTCTTGAATGAAACGGACTTCTTCACGGGCGGAACGTCGACGAGTGCCAAGATCTCGTCGATCCACTGCCAGCAATTGACCGGTTTGTCCTGACTGAGGAAGTACGCCCTGCCGGCGGGCGAATTGGCTCCGGCAACGCGTGGGCCCCCGACGAGCAAGTCGGCGGCCCACAGATGGGCCGCCGCTGCATTCTCGACGTACGTAATGTCGACGAGGTTCCCTCCATCTCCCACGCGGCGAAGCCGACCGGAGCGGGCCCGGGCGACTAGGCGGGGAATGAGCTGCGTGTCACCGGGACCCCAGATCAAATGGGGTCGCAGGGCACACGTCATGAGATACTCGCTCTGCGCCTTAAGCACCGCCTGCTCGGCGAGCGCTTTGGACAGCGAGTAGTAAGCGCGGTGGGCTCGCAGCCATTCAATGCCGTACGGGGCGAACTCGTTGATTCCGCATTGGTCTTCTCCAGAAAAAACGATACTCGGGCTGCTAGTGTAGACGAGCCGGCCAACGCGGGCACGCCGACAGGCGAGAATTACATTTTCAGTGCCTGCGCGATTGATCGCATCGTACTCTCTGGCCCGCATGCTGATTCCCGGTTTGGCCGCCGCGTGGAAGACGCAGTCGATGCCTTGCAGCGCAGCGATGAGTGTCGGCAAGTCGCGAATGTCGCCGTGGACGATGTCGACGCCTAGCTTTTCAATCGCTGGGTAAGAACGGCGGTAAACCGTGCGGACGCGGTCGCCGCGGGCGCGTAGTTGTTCGACGATGTAGCGGCCCAGAAAACCGCCGCCGCCGGTGACCAGTGCGTGCATTTACTAACCAGGTGGCAAGTGCCAGGTGTCAGAGTGACCAAGGCGTTTCGCCGCCCAAATGGCCAAAAGTTCGCGATTGATTTTCGAGTTGTGGCGGAAGTCGACGGGAAACGACGGATGGACGAGCAATTGGCCAATGGTTCGGGTCATCGCGTGGGCGGCGGCCAAACACATCAGATCCTTATCCAAGTGATTACTTCGCGAACTACGCTCGCGTTCGACGACGATAACAGGAACTTGTTTTCCGGTCGAGTCGATGCCCACTAGGGCCGATCGCCTGACGGCGGGATGCGACTTGAAGATCGCTTCCACACACTCGGTGTAGAGCGGCCCATGGACCGTTTCGACGCGTTGCGACTTGCGTCCGCAGTACCAAAAGCGGGCTCGCTCGTCGAGATAGCCGACGTCGCCGGTGCGATGCCAGGGAAGAGAGCTGAGGAGTGAGGATTGAGGAGTGCGAGGAGCGAGATCAGCCAATTCTCTGCTCCCCGCTCCCTGCTCCCTGCCCCCTCCATCGATCTTGCTGAGTGCATTACTTTCGACCCGCGTCAAATACGCTGGCGAGACCTGCGGGCCGCGGACGATCAGCTCGCCGATTTCGCCGCGGGAGAGTTCTTCAATTTGTTCGATGGTGGCAATCGGTTCATCACTGATTCGGATGATTCGCCAGTCGATCGAGTCGAACTTGCGGCCGACGCAGACGCCGGCGCCCTGGTCAGTCTTGGCGGCCGTTTCGTTGAGAATTTCCTGAGCTTCGATCGTCGCGACAGGCAACGACTCCGTCATCCCATACGGGGTATGCATCGAGGCACCGGGTGCGGCGATCTTGAGCGTCGAGCGAATCACGTCCGTCGGCACCGGTGCGCCGCAGGAAAAAATCTGCCGCAGGGATGGGATGCGATTGCCGGTCTGTTCACCATACGGGCCCAGCTTCCGCCACACGGCCGGTGAGGCAAACGCCTGGGTGACTTGCCAGTCGTTGGCCGCGGCGAGGAGCTTGTTTGGGTCGGCCGCGGCCGGGCGCGAGAAATCTATCTCGGGCAGCACGGTGGTCACGCCCATGGCGGCGTTGAACAGGGCGAACAGCGGAAAGCAGGATAGATCGACTCCGCCCGGTTCGATGCCGTAGGCCGAACGAATCTCGCTGACTTGCAAATCGAACATGCGGTGCGTGTAAAGGACGCCCTTGGCCGGGCCGGTGCTGCCGGAGGTGAAAATGATTGCGGCGGGCGAGTCGGCCCACGTAGCAGGCACCCTCCGCGTGCCGTCGCCGGCCACTCGCAACGCATTAAGCGTTTTTCCGCCCCAGCCCCAGCGATGGCCGACCGTGACGTTCCACATCGTGCGCGGAAACTGGCGGCGAAGCAAGACGCGCAGCGATTGAGCGAGCGGCACTGCGACAAATCCCTCGGGTTCGACTTCAGCCAGGCGGCGGAGCATGTTCCGCCGGCCCATGCCGGGGTCGATCAGTACGGACACCACACCAGCCCGCAGCAGGGCGAAGACGAGGGCGACAAAGTCGATGCCCGGCCGCACCAATAAGGCCAGCCGTGTGCCGGGCGGCACGCCCCAGGTGGCCAGTCCGCGAGCGATGCGGGTGACGTCGGCGTCGAGCTCAGCGAATGTCGTCGTCGCGTAGGTAGTCTGCGATCCGCCGGGACGGGCTGATGGATACCGTCGTGCCGACCGCCGCGGGCAGGCCACCGCAATCGCATCCGGCATGACAGCCGCAACCGAGGTCAGACGCTCGGCGACGTTGAGCCGTTCACCGGACGGCGATTGGCTGCGCGGTTGTGTTTCGAGGTCAGGCATGAGTGTGGGAGTAGGCCGCCCCGCACAGCGACCGCGATCGCGTTCCTGCGAGAAGGCCGCCGCGGCTGGACTGCGATGTGGGAACGAGAAGACTAGCGAGAGTCGGCGTCCGTTGTGGACTGACGCTCAATTGTCGGGCGAGAATCGCCGCAACGCAACGCTGGAGACGGATCCGGCGTTTGGGCAAAGGCGAATCAAGGGCTTTCCGCGAGCGCGAACGTTTCACTCACCGTGTCGGCGACCAGGCAGAGAGACTTGGCAGAGTCGAGCCGTCAACGGGGCGTCGCGGAGATATTGCTGCCGCTGGAGTCCGAACCGGACGCTCCGGTGACCAGGCCGTCGCCAGAGCTGGCATCGGCTTGGCCGCCGATTTGGCGAAGTCGGCCCTGGGACCGTCGTTCGATACAGGCACCTTGTCGTGCGGCTTCGACAGAAGGTCGAAATCGGTCACGGGCCGCCCCGGTGGCGTTTGAGCAATCGCCATCGGCATCGGCTGGGTCGACGCCCGCCAAGCCCCTTCGGGGTCGGCAGGACGAGGAGCTGCCTGACCCGGTTGGCTCGGCTGGGCGATGGTCCAGCCCTCGGCCGCACTAGGCGACACGTTGTGCGGAGAGTGCTCGGAATCCAGGGTTCCGTTGACGACGCGCACAACGATTGGCGTTTTCGGTGACTCATCAGGCGCCGTGGCGAACGGTACCGATGAGAATGCGGCTGTCGTCCGGAAGTCGAGCGGCGCATTGGCGAGCAGTTTCTGCTCTTTATCGAGGAGGCGGACCCACAGTACGTCAGGCCGGTCGAGCGGTGTTTCGGCGGGCAACTCGAGGTGGAACCGCATCGTACGAGGGCTCGCGTCGTCGAAGCCAGCGGCTGCGGCGGCTTCATCGGGCAGGAAATCCCAGCGCGCGAGATTCCTTGGCGGACCCACGTCGGAGGGGGCAAGGACCATGAGCGATAGCTCCCCCGCGAAAGGGGCCGGTCGGCCGGTGTCAGAAAGGGGCGTGACGTCGACAATCAGTCGCGGGCCGCCCGCATCGTTGGCGACGACCTCGCCCGTTATCCAAACGTGCTCCGCGATTTCCGGTTCGCCGGACGGTTCGTCTGCTGGCGATGAATCAGCCGGCACTTTTAACTCAGTGCGGTCAACCGGCGCGGGGGGAGTGGTGTCAGCCCTCGAATGCGGATCGTGTGGTTCGCCAGCGATCGCCCGTTGCTGTGCAAGAGGCACAATCTGCGATGCCAGCTGCGTGTGGAATTCGGGCAGTTGTGTTGTCGCGGGGGATGGATCACCGCCGCCCGCGGACTCGTCGACGGGCCTGGGCGGCTGGCGCGGTGTCATATCGAGCGGCGGGATTTGCAGGTCGGTTGGTTCGTTGGAGCGCCCAGGTGGCGCCGGCGGGATTGTGGGGGCTTCGAGGGGCGCCGCAGAGCTGCCCGTGGAAGCGGGCTCTCCGGAGGAAGTCGCGGTATTGGTGGGGGTCTGGTCGGTGCTCTGTTCGGCCAGCTTTTGCTTGAGCGCAACGTTTTCAGCGCGGTATTGGCAGATCAGGCGCTGGTACTGTTCCAAGTAATCCTGTTGTGCGTAGATCTTGTCTTCCTGCAGGCGGAGCTCTCGCGCGACCAGATCCGACTGGGCGTCGCTCCGGCAACCGCCCGTGGCAACGAGCGAGCTCAGGATGACGGCGATGAGCGGCACCGCCGAACGCAGTATGTGCGAGCGCTGGTCCAACGCGTTCGTTCCGAGAAGAGTGAGTGATGCGCCGCCGCGGCAGATGAGAAGCAAACAAACGCGCGGCGGCTTTCCCGCGGGCGGATGGATAGAAAATCGGCGGTCAACCGTCAAGGCGAAGCAATGCCAGCATGCCTGGTCGCTGGCATAGAAGACACTCACAACTGGCCAATGAATTGGCAGTCCGAAGTGGTCGCAAGCGTAGACGGCTAATTAGGAGAGGGCTTTGTTTGGAGCCAGGCTGCTGATCACCTTATCGATCAGGTGGTATTCCAGGGCCTCTTCCGCAGACATGAACTTGTCGCGTTCGGTGTCCTTTTCGATCTGTTCCATCGAGCGGCCCGTGTGGTTGAACAGGATGCGGTTGAGCCGCTCCTTCGTCCGCTTGTACTCGGTGGCGTGAATGAGGATGTCCTCGGCCGAGCCTTCCATGCCGGCCGACGGCTGGTGGATCATGATGCGGCTGTTGGGCAGGGCGTGCCGTTTGCCTTCCGCGCCGGCTGCTAGCAGCACGGCCCCCATCGAGGCGCATTGCCCGACGCAATACGTGGCGACTTCGCAGGAGACGAACTGCATCGTGTCGTAAATCGCCAGGCCGGCCGTGACGCTGCCGCCGGGCGAGTTGATGTAGAGGTGGATGTCGGCTTTGGGGTCGTCCGATTGCAGAAACAGGAGCTGGGCGACAAGGCTGTTGGCCACATCGTCGTTCACGGCCGAGCCGAGCATGATAATGCGGTCCTTGAGCAGGCGACTGTAGATGTCCATCGCCCGCTCTTCGCGGCCGCTCTTTTCGATGACGTAGGGAATTAGGTTCATAATCTGAATAGCGCCGCTAGAGGCCCAAGTGGAATGACCAAGGCCGAATGACAAATAACGACGCGAAGAATTGCGGTGGCTTATTCGTCATTGGGCATTCGTCGTTCGTCATTTTTCATCCTCGTCGCCGGCGGGCTGCTTAAGCAGAATGTCGTCCACCACGCCGAAGGCTTTCGCTTCTTCGGGCGACATGTAGTAATCGCGGTCGCAGGCCTTGGCGATCTCATCGATGGTCTTGCCGCTGTGCTGGGCCAAAATCTCGTTCAGGGCAGAGCGGGTGCGGAGGATTTCGTTGGCCTGGATCTCAATGTCCGAAACTTGTCCGCCGACGCCGCCGTGGGGCTGGTGGATCATAATCTTCGAATGTTGCAAGGCAAACCGTTTGCCCTTCTCGCCGCCAGCCAGAAGGACGGCCCCGCCGCTGGCCGCCAGGCCCACGCAATAGGTGGCCACGGGGCAGGAGATCATCTGCATCGTGTCGTAGATGGCGAGGGTGGCGGTCACGCTGCCGCCCGGCGAATTGATGTAGAAGTGGATGTCTTTGCGGCGATTTTCGCTCTGCAAGTAGAGCAGCTTCATCACCAGTTCGTTGGCGTTGCCGTCGTAGATTTCGCCTTGCAGAAAGATGACCCGGTTTTCCAGCAAAAGGTCGCCCAGCGTCATCTGCCGCTGGCGTTGGTAATCGCGCATGGCTTGGGCGGCCAGCTCTGTTTGCCCGTTCGTCGGTGTACTCCAGTTGAATTCGTTCATACGAACATCCTTCGTTCAGGCGGGCAAACGTCAAGAGGCGACCCTGCGAAACGCTGACCGACATGTTGGCGGCCCCTAATCAACGCGAGCCGGACAGAGGCGGCCGCGTGACAACAGCGGCAACCTTGCCGGCAGCTACTCCTTCTCAGACTCCTCTTCTCGTTCTTCCTCGATGACCGGAATGGTAGCCCCGGCGCCGCCGCCGGCGGCGATCGGTAGCGCCTCGGTGTCGGTGGCCTGGGGCGAATAGGGCTCGTCTTTGAACTTGGCCTCGGATTGCACCAGCTCAAGCACCTTCCGTTCGATGATTTGGTTGCGGAGCACGTCCATCAGGCCGCGCTTTTCGAGTTGGGCCCGCACGCGCCGGGACGATTCGCCGCTTTGGGCGGCGATCAAGAAGATTTCCTTGTCGTAATCGCCCTCGTCGACGTCGATTTTTTCCTCTTCGGCAATTCGCTCGAGGATGAAGTGCTCCTTCAGGGCGACTGCCGTTGTGGAAGCGCTGTTTTGCCGCAATTGGTTTTCCCGGGCGCGAATCTCGGCCTCGCTGAAGCCGCTTCGGCGGAGTTCCATAACGGCCCGTTCCAATTCGCGCGACGCTTGACGTTCCAGCAAGCCGGGTGGCAATTCCCAGTCGGCGCTTTGGGTGAGGAGGGCTGAGATTTGGCTGCGGGCGTTGCGCTGCTGCTGGTATTCAAGTTGCCGCGTGAGGTTTTTGCGAATTGCTTCGCGAAGGGCTGTCTCGGACTCAAAGCCGCCAAGTTCTTGCAGGAAATCGGCCGTGAGCTCGGGCAATTTCAGCTTTTTGACTTCAAGCACCTCAAATTCGAGTGCGACTTGTTTGCCGCGCAATTCGGTGTTCGGCGCATCTTGCGTCAGCGCGACCTCCGCCGTGCGGCGGTCGCCGGCTGTTACGCCCGACATCAGTTTGTCAAAGCCTTCAAGTTTGGCGTCGCGGAAGCTGAGCGACGGACGAATCCGCACGATCTCGTCCCTGGCCTCGGCCACTTGCTGTCCCTCGGCCATGCTCGTGATGTTGACCGACAGGTAATCTCCGACGCTGGCTGTGCCGTCATATTCGACGAGCTGGCCGTAGCGAGACAACATTTGCTCCAGTTGTTCATCGACGTCCGCAGCGGTAAATTCGTGTACGGGCCGATTGAGTTTGAGGCCCTTCCACTTGGGCAGGTCGAACTCGGGCCGGACCTCGATCGTGAACTCGAAGGTCATCGGCCCTTCTTTGGGGACCTCGACCGCTTCCAAATCAAATTCGGGTTCACTGATCGCCGTGAAATGCTGCTCGTTCGAAATCTGCTCCAGGCAATCAAGCAATAGCGTCCCCTTGACCTGATCGGTCACTTCGTCGCGAAAACGGCTCTCGACGATCTTCCGCGGTGCGCGGCCGACACGAAAACCGGGCACGGCGGCCGTCGGCATCAGCTCGCCGAAGGCGTCGTCGAGGTAGCGGTCGACGTCGCTCCGCGCGATCGTCACTGTCACGTGCCGCTCGCAGGCGCTGGGTTTGCTGATGTCGACTGTCAGGTCGAGCGGCTGGGCCTCCTCATCGGCTTCTTGGTCGATGTCGGCTGTGCTGACCACGCCGGTGCCTGGAGCGGCGTCTGGAATATCGTCGTCGTCGCGGTCCTGGGGCATGGTTTACGTCCGCTAGTCGGCGCGCGGCGGGCAAGCCGCCGGCGGAAGGGGTTTGTTATATTCGCCAAAACAAAAAACCCGCGCCCAAGATAGTCCATGCAAGCGCGGGCTAGCTAAGAGCTAATGGCTCACAGCTAACAGCTTTCTTTAGAGCGGGTGATCGGATTCGAACCGACGACAACAACGTTGGCAACGTTGTGCTCTACCAACTGAGCTACACCCGCAAGGCGCACCGGCCGTAAAACGCCCTGCGGCAAGGCTCGGCCGGCACCCACTCGGATTATAAATTTGCCCCTGCCGGTTGCAAGGGCAAATGGGACAAGAGAGAAAGAGGGGGAGACCGGAAGAAAAGGAGAGAGGGGAGACATTCGCAGCCGAATTCGTTGTGTTGGCGGTCGTCGGTCCATCGGGTTGGCAGGAAAGTTGGCACTCAAAATTGGAAATTCGGGGTCGTGTTGCTTTTCAAAAAGAAGTTCCTGCCTGCCATAGGTTGCGGTGAAAAGACGCAAACGATTTGACTTTGGCGGCACCGGCACATGCGGGCCGGGACGCGGAGCTACATCCCCGGCATCGGCGCAATTCGCATTACAAACGTCGAGCCCGCCGAACCGGAAGCTTTGTCGGATGCCGACGCGGTTCCAGCAGATGGGTTTCCAACGACCGCCGAATTGGCGGCTGAGCTGCGTGCGATTAACGCAGAGCGGACGAATGGAATTGTCCGTCCTACGGGTGCTTCATCACGAGGCGGGCGGACAGAATTGTCTGCCCTACGGATCGGCGTTATCACGAGGCGCCGATCAGAACGCAAACACTTCGCGAAACGCCTGGGCCAGCTCGACCGGGTGGTTGAGCATCTGTCCGACGCTGACGGCGAAGAGGACTGCGGCCGCCAGTAAAAAACCAATCGCCCGCAGATTCATTTTGACGCGGACCGCGCCGAGTGCGATCGATAGCTCGCGAGACAGCCGCCGCCAGCCGTCGATGTTTTGCCGGCCGCCGCTGGCGACGAGGGAGACGTTTCGCATCAAGTCAAAACTGTCGAGGTGCAATTGCACGCCGAGGTGCGGCAGGCTGAGGTGGTTGCCGGCCCAGCGGGCCTCGGGATCGAGCCGGGCGGCGGTTTCCGCCAGCACGGGATGCAATTCGTCCGGCGCTATGTTATACGCCACCAGCCGGGGCCGCACGAGCAAGACGGCAAGCAGCAGCAGCAACGCGTAAAACACGATCATCACGGGCCAAATGTAATTGCCGAGCTCTGCGGTCGCTGCTTCGGGGCGGAACATCTCGATGGGGCCAACAAATACCAGGCCCGCCAGGGCCACCCCCAACGCTGAAAGATCGCACCCTCCCGAGACCAGCAACGGCCGTCGGCGCAGATTCACCAAACCCATCACCAGCGCGTAAGCGGCCAATGGAATGCACGCGATCGCCAGGCGGAGTGGATCGACGGTCATAAAAGCAGCCGATACAAAAGCGAGGCTCAACCTATTCCTTGGGTTCAGGTGATTTGCCGGCCCCGCGCAATTTCATCGCAGTTTTCACTTGGGCGGCAATCTGCTCATTTTCAATCCGCTGAGCGTTGTGCCGCGTGGCAATGACGTCCAGCATGGCCAGCATCAACATGCAAACGCAAGCCGCGAACAATGCCAACATGTAAAGTATGATCGCCAGCGGATCTTGCACGAGCGGATAGCAGGCGATTGCCGCCCCCACGATCCCGATCAAGCTGCTGCCCTGTGTGCGCCGCAAATACTGCGAGCGGGCGAAGCGGCGATCGCGGTCGGTGAGCCGATAATCGTCTTGCGCTGTTCGCCAGGCGCGGCGGTGGGCGTCGAGCAGAAAACCGGACAAGCCGATCAGCGCCAGCGGCACAATGTAGCGGGCAAAGATCATGGCACCAAGGAACGGAGTATCGTTCGCGCGATTTGCTTTGCGAATGCTCCCTCGTTTCGTACGCCGGCGGCCGTCCTACTTCGCCTGCCTAAACCATTCGTACAGCACCCAGGCCACCTTTGCCAGCGACGCGCCTGAGCAATTCCGCGGCACGTCGTCGGCCGTATGCCACTGGGGATAATCGAAATCGATGATGTCGCACGTCGGAATTCGGGCCGTGTTGCGCAGCGCCAAGTGGTCGTCGAGCACTTCATGTTTTTGCAGGGCGATGAATTCGGGCACGTTCAATTGCTGGGCCAGTCCCCAGATTTGCGCTACCAGCGGCCGCGTGTCGGGCCAGCTCACGCTATGCACTTCTTGGTAAAGCTGCAGGTTTTTTCCGCCGACCATGTCGAGTAGCACGCCCCACTTGTAGCGATGGCCGGGCGGGTTGCGATTGTAATCGCGGGCGAAGTACTTGCTGCCGAGGAAGTATTCGCCGTCTTCACCGAAGACGAGTTCTTCGCCGTCGAACAGCACGAAATCGACGCCGAAGGCGCATCTCCAACTGCGGCATCCGATGGGCCAGCTCCATCATAACGGCGACGCCGCTGCCGCCGTCGTTGGCGCCGATGAAAACGCCCTGAGTCCGCTGCACCGGGTCGGAATCACGATCGGGAAAAGGTCGCGTGTCGTAATGAGCGCACAGCAGAATGCGCTGTTTGCGGTCGGGGTGCCAGGTCACGATCATGTTCGCCATCGGGACCATCGCGCCGGTCTGCGGGTGCTTGCCGCGAAACTCCTGCATCGTTACTTTGCCGCCCAGCGCCTCGAAGTGCTTTTTGAGCAGCTCCTGCTGCTGTTTCATGCCGGGGGAGCCGCTAAAGCGGCGTCCGATATCGCAGACTTGCGTCAAATAGCCGAATGCCCGGTCCGCATCGAGCTCGTTGCGAGCGGGCGGCAGTTCGTTGGTCGTCGGCGACTGCGGGGCACCGGTTGTTTGTCCGGCCACGGACGGCCGCCTTGATTGCGGAGCCTGGTAAGCCAGAGTACCGGCGACCACAATGCTGAGCAGCACAAAGGCGGCCAGAATCATCGCACCGCGCCGCGAGGTTTTCGTCCGTTCCGGGGTCGTCCTGTCGTCAGGCGGCGTAAAGCGGCGTGCCAAGTCGGGGCTGGTTTTGCGATGAGGCTGTTTTCGTGCCATGTTGCTATTGTACGAAGTCTGCGGGACGCCGGGCGAGTGGAATCCGCCTTTCTGGCCGCCCTTTTTGCCGAGTTTTTGGCTTGTCTTGTCGGTTTTCTGGACAGTTCCTACAATCACCCCCCCTTACGAAACCAGACATGCCGGCCGCCGAGATTTGGCTCTCCATACCTATTACTAAAACCGCCGAGTCGCGAATAGGTGCCTATCCCAGAACGCCTCTCCTTGTGGGAGGGGCAGGTCGCCACGGGCGACTCGCTGTGGCAAGGCGCGGGGCCTCGCCCAACGGCGCTTCGCCCTCACCCAAAACTTCTCCCAAGCGGAGAGTGGGATAAGTTCTAGTTTTCGTCGACTCGCGGCGAACCGAGTTTATGCTGCCTCAGCCCGCCCGACTTGTTGAGCTGATTACGGCCCTGCATCGCGAATGCGTCGTCCGCTGGCACCTCGCACTACCGGCGTCGCGCGACGAAATGGGCGACGGTCTGTTCGCCGTCGTTGGCGAACAGCACCGCTTCAATTTTCTGTTGTGGCACGAGGAAGACGTCGCTCGCAGCCCACTCGCGGCCGCCGAGCGCATCGCCGCAGTAAAACGTGCCATCGACGGCTACAACCAGCAGCGCAACGACGCGATTGAAAAGATCGACGAAGCGCTCATCGAGCTGCTCGCCGCCGAAGGTGTGGCGCCCTTCGCGAACGCGCAGTATCAACACAGAGACGCCCGGCAGCGCCATCGATCGCCTGTCGATCATGGCGCTACGAATCTATCACCTGGAAGAGCAGCTCGCACGCGATGACGTCGACGACACTCACCGAGGCAAAGTGCTCGAACGACTCGGCCGCTGCCGCGCGCAGCAGGCCGACTTGACGCAGTCGCTCGTCGAGTTGCTGTCGGACATTTTCACCGGCCAGAAACGGCTGAAGGTGTACCGGCAAATGAAGTTGTACAACGACCCCAGTTTCAATCCGTACCTTTACCGAGCGCGGCGCCTGGCTGGCTAGCGGGATCCGCGGCGAATGGAAGCAGTGGAACGAGCGATGAAGCGGCAAACCGGACAGCCAGGCCCGCGGGTAATGCACGTGATCACCCCCTCGCGCATGGCCGGGGCGGAGACGTTTCTGGCAAGGCTGCTGCGAAGGGCGGCTTCCAATGAGGAATGGGAAGACCGGCCCGCCGTTCCCCAGCCGCGGCCCTGGGGCCGCCCGCTGCGGTTCCATTGCATCGCGAGCCGGACACCTGCCAAAAGCGAGCTACTTGCCGCCGGACTCAAACTGGAAGAGCTGGCGATCGGAGGCAAAGCCAACGTCACCGCGGTAGCCCGCCTGGCGGCCGCGGCGCAGGCGCTGTGAGGCCGATTTGCTCCATTCCCATTTGTCGACCGCCAGTTGGTGGTGCGGCTGGCTTGAGTATTTTGGCGGGCCTCCTTCCATCGGCCACGTGCACGGTTTTACTTCGCGCCGCTGGCACGCTCGGCAATCACACCTCATTGCCTGCTCGCAGGCGGTAAAAACCGATTTGCTTGACAAGGGCATTCGTGGCGAGCGGATCACGGTGATGCATTACCCGGTCGATCCGAACGACGTGCGACCGACGCGCTCGGTCTTGGAGTTACGCGCCGAGTTGGGGGTCAACAAAGACACGCCGGTCGTGGGGACTTTTGCCCACCTGTCGCCGAAGAAGGGGTATCGGGAGTTGGTGCGAGCGGCCGAGATCGTGCTGGACAGGTTTCCGACCGCTCAGTTCTGGTGCTTTGGCGACGGGCCCCTGCGCGGAATTGGAGGCCCACGCCGTGGTCGCCGGCATCGCCGACCGATTCCGCCTTCTTGGTTTTCGCCGCGACGCGGCAAACTACATGCACGCCGTCGACCTGATGTGTCTGCCGTCGCACCGCGAACCTTTCGGGCTCGTATACGTCGAGGCGGCCCTGGCAGGCAAGCCGGTGATCGCCTGCAATGCGGGTGGAGCGCCGGAGATCGTCGAGCACGGTGTGACCGGTTTGCTGGTCCCCTCGCCCGCATCGCGGATCGGCGATAGTGTGCCGTATCTGGCTGAGTCTATCCTCTCGATTTTGGGTAATCGTAGTCTGGCCGCGGCTATGGGCGAGCGTGGCCGGCAATCGGCGCTCGACCGCTTTGGCTGGCAGGCGTACTTGACGCGTCTCGGTGCGTTGTACGAAGAGCTCTTCGAATGCCGCAGCCGCAGCCGCCGGGCCACTTTACGTGCTGCCTAGGCCCAACGGCCGCCCGCTTATCTGTAGCGCAATTGGCCGTTTTCGGAGGCCGTCAACACTGAGGTCCCGACGGCGTTGGGTATCGCGTTTGGTTGACACTTTCGCGTCGCAGCGTTACTCTAAATGCTATCTAGGTTTACCGCCTTTTTTGCTGCCCAATGGGGTCAGCGACGCGCCGGCCCACCGGCCGTGCGGGTGCGGTGCGCAATCGACTTGCGTTCCTGCGCCGGCGGCAACAATTCGCGGCCCTGGTGCGATTCATTTGGCGGCAGGGCAACTTCTCGCGGTAGGAACATGGCAGACCTTGGCAAGTATCTCGTCGGTCGGGGTATCATCGGCCCAGAGCAATTGGCCGAAGCCCAATCCATTGCCAAAGGCAATGGCGGCAAAGTCCACGAGATCCTGATCAAGCAGGGTTACGCGACGGGCGAACAAGTGATGCAGGCCATGGCCGACATGCACGGCTATGAGTTCTTTGACCTGCGCGACGTGCCGATTCCGCCGGCGGTGGTGGAATTGGTGCCTGAATCGGTGGCCCGCGAGAATGCCGTCATCCCACTTGCCGAAGAAGACGGCGCTCTCAAAGTGCTGGTGAGCGACCCGTTCGATTACGAAACATTCGAGAAGTTGCAGTTCATTTTGAACCGCAAAGTGAATATCGCCCTAGCCACGCGGGAAAGCATTCTCGAGGCGATCAACCGCAACTACGGCCAGATGGGCGACGAATCGGCTGACTCGATGTTGCAGGAATTTACCGACACGGCCATCGACTTCACCGAGACAGAAGAAGACGGCGAGAGGGGCGGCGAGGATGTCGACGAGACGAGCGCCCCGATCGTCCGGCTGGTTCAGTTGATGATCAGCGAGGCCGTGCAGCTACGGGCGTCGGACATTCACATCGAGCCGTTCGAAGATCGGGTGCGGATTCGGTACCGGATCGACGGGGTATTAGTCGAGCGAGACAGCCCGCCCCGACGTCTGTTGGGTGCGTTGTTATCTCGTGTCAAGATTTTGGCCAAAATGGACATCGCCGAACGCCGGCGTTGCCAGGACGGCCGAATCAAGATCACCGCTGGCGGCAAGGAGCTGGACCTGCGAGTCAGCATGCTGCCCACGAACCACGGCCAGTCGTGCGTCATGCGGCTGTTGGACAAAGACAACATTAAGATCGGAGTCCGACAACTTGGCCTTTCGGAAGGCGACTTCAAGAAGTTCCGCGGGCTGATCCGCCGTCCGAACGGGATCGTGCTGGTTACGGGGCCTACGGGTTCGGGGAAGACCACGACACTTTACGCGGCCCTGAACGAGCTAAACCGGCCCGATCGTAAGATCATCACGGCCGAAGATCCGGTTGAGTACTACCTGCCGGGCATCAACCAGGTCGAGGTGAAGCATAGCATTGGGCTCGACTTTGCGGCCATCATTCGGTCAATGTTGCGACAGGCACCGAACATCATCCTCGTTGGCGAAATGCGCGACTACGAGACCGCTTCCATGGGTATTCAAGCTTCTTTAACGGGACACCTGGTATTTAGTACGCTACATACTAACGATGCGCCCGGAGCTGTTACGCGCATGATCGATATGGGTGTCCCGGCTTACTTGGTCTCTGGCAGCGTGATTGGCATTTTAGCGCAGCGCCTAGTCCGGGTTGTGTGCTCAAAATGTAGACAGCCCCATAGCCCCCGAGAGCAGGAATTGCTCGCCGCGGGCATCACGCCGGAGCAGGCAGCGTCGGCGACTTTTATGAAGGGGCGAGGCTGCAACAACTGCGGTGGCAGCGGCTTCCGCGGGCGATTGGGCATCTTCGAAATGATGCTGATGACGTCCAAGATCCGCGAGCTGGCATTCCAAGGTGCTTCCACTCAGGACATCCGCAAAGAGGCCATAAGGGGCAATATGTCAACGCTTTACGACGATGGAATTCGGAAGGTCCTGGAAGGAATCACGACGCTCGAAGAGGTGTTCCGCGTAGCGAAGAAGACAGAGAACTAGATGGTGCTGGATCGAGCCTCGGATCAGCGGATTCGACGACCGAATTGCCCCCTCTGCGGATGGGTGGCCGGGGCGGCGACCTGGACCGTCAAGTTTTGGATCGCCGGCACAGGTCCATCGCCACGCCGGCGAATCGGGGATCGCTAGCCGGCGGAGGGATGCGAGGGAAATTCCTGCGAATCCTTGAGTTTGTGTTGGGGGGTACGAATAATCCATTGACTGCCCGCTCAAGCCGGACACGCGGACGATCGGTCAAATTGACGACCGAGGGGACTTTTCTTATCGCGGATCGGCGGGCGTGGGCGGGAGCCTCGTCGCCAGATCCGGCGGGCAGGGCTTGAATGCGGGCATAGGGCAGCGTAGTCGCACGAGGAGAGGCATCTTGTGTCGACGTCCCATTCAGAACTCAACAGCATTTTGCAGGACGATCGCAAGCACCGGCCCGCGGGTGAGCGGCCAAAGGTCTGATTTCGTGCGCATTCGGGTTGGGCACCGGAACGCCACGGGGTAGCGCACCGACCCGTTTGGACAGGAACGAGAAGCAAAGGACGCAGGGGGTAAGTAGTGTTATGGGAACCATTCTGATCGACAAGCTGCTCTCGGCCTGCGTGAAGCAAGGCGCGAGCGATCTGCACATCACGGTGGGCCAGCCGCCGGTGCTGCGCATTAGCGGCCATCTGCAGCGGCTCAAGACCAAAGTTTTGGAGCCGGCGGATACGCAGGCGCTGATGAAGAGCATCACGCCCGACCGCTGCCAGCAGGAGTTTCAGGAGACGGGCAGCGCCGACTTTGGCTTCGCGTTCGGCGAGGCGGCCCGTTTCCGTGTGTCGGTGTTTCGCCAGCGCGGTAACGTGGCGCTCGTGCTGCGGCAAATTCCGCTCAAGATGTGGTCGATGGACGAATTGGGTGTGCCACAGGTATTCAAGAGCCTGATCACGCGTCCGCGCGGGTTGGTGATCGTGACGGGGCCGACCGGTTCCGGCAAAACCACTTCGCTGGCCGCGATGGTCGATTACCTGAATGAAAACTACGACCACCACATCATCACGATCGAAGACCCGATTGAATTCCAGCACCAGCATAAGAAGTCGACGATCAATCAGCGCGAGGTGGGCGTCGACGTAACGTCCTTCTCCGAGGCGATTCGCCGCGCCTTGCGGCAAGACCCGGACGTGATCCTGGTCGGCGAAATGCGCGACTTGCCCACGATCGAAGCGGCCATCACGGCGGCCGAAACGGGCCATATCGTGTTCGGCACGCTCCACACGTCCAGTGCCGGCGGCACGATTAACCGGATCATCGACGTATTTCCCACGAGCCAGCAGGAGCAGATCCGCACGCAGTTGGCCTCGGCCGTGATCGGAATACTTTGCCAGCAGTTGTTGCGCAAGATCGGCGGCGGGCGCGTGGCCGCATTCGAGTCACTCATCGTCACGCCCGGCATTGCCAACCTGATTCGCGAAAATAAGATTTTCCGGATCACGTCGTCGATTCAAACGGGCTCCAAGCACGGTATGAAGCTGCTCGACGATCACATCTTCGAGCTGTGGCGCGACGGGGTCATCGACAAGGAAAACGGGCTGGCCAAGTGCAACAACGCGGACGAGCTTTCGCGCCGTTTTGCCCAGGCCGAGCGCGGCATCTTTGACGACCAACCGGAAGAAGAAGAGGTCGAAGTCTAGGAGTTGTTGAAGAAAGCTAACCGCAAGCGATGCGGACATACTTACTGAACCGGTCACCTACTCAATTACTCATCGCAAACATCCATGGCCCATCGCCGCATCGGACAAGTCCTGGTTGACATGGGGTTCATCACCGACGAACAGCAAGAGCTGTTGGTGGATGAGCAGCGCGAGCACCCGGGCCAGCCGTTGGGCAAAGTGGCCATCGACATGGGGCTGATTCAAGAGGAACAGCTCGTCCATGCGCTGGCCGAACAGTTGTCGCTGTCGACCGTAGCGATCGCCGACGTGGGCATACCGAGAGAAGTGCTGGCGATGGTGACAGCGCCTATGGCGCAGATGTACCGGGTGATACCGGTCGAATTCGACGGGGAGACGCTGACGGTCGCGACATGCGACCCGCAGAATTTGAGCGTGCAGGATGAGCTGCGCACTTTCTTGGGCTACAACATTCGCGTATTGGTGGCCAGTGAATCAGGAATGATGTCGGCGCTGGAGCGCTATTACGGCGAAAGCAACGACAGCGTGGAAAGCATCGTGCAGGCGCTCGAGGACGACGCCGAATTGGCGGCGGCCGCGGCCGGCATCACGTCGGACGGACCGATCAATCTGGACGACGTCACGGCGCTAGCCGACAGCGCGCCGGTCCGCAAGCTGCTGAACATGGTGCTGTTGATGGCGATTCGAGAACATGCCAGCGACTTGCACTTCGAGCCGTTCGAGGACGAGTTCAAGATTCGCATTAAGGCTGACGGCGTGCTGTACGAGATGGTGCCGCC
Source organism: uncultured Planctomycetota bacterium (assembly GCA_963738665.1). Classification (GTDB taxonomy): domain Bacteria; phylum Planctomycetota; class Planctomycetia; order Pirellulales; family Lacipirellulaceae; genus JABDGM01. The sequence goes on along the minus strand of CAVTXL010000016.1, from coordinate 338,816 downwards.
GCCCCGGCATTTGGCATTCGCCATTACAACCCGCATCAAGGTCATGGCAAATTTGGACATCGCCGAGCGGCGCCTGCCGCAGGACGGCCGGATCGAGCTGACCGTAGGCGGCCACCCGGTCGACCTGCGGGTGAGCGTGCTGCCGACGATGTTCGGCGAGAGCGTGGTGATGCGGGTGCTCGATCGCTCGGTGACCTCGCTCGATTTGAATACGGTCGGAATGAATAATGATACGCTGGGCAAATTTCGCAGCGTGATCGAAAAGCCCAACGGCATCGTGCTGGTGACGGGGCCGACGGGCTCCGGCAAGACGACCACGCTCTACTCGGCCCTCAATGAGCTGAACACGATTGAGGACAAACTGATCACGACGGAAGACCCGGTCGAATACGACATGGAGGGCATCATTCAAGTACCGATCGACGCGGCGATCGGCAACACGTTTGCCCACATTCTGCGGTCGATTTTGCGGCAAGACCCGGACAAGATCCTCGTCGGCGAGATCCGCGACCTGGAAACGGCCGAAATCGCCGTGCAGGCGTCGCTGACGGGGCACCTCGTGTTCAGCACGCTCCACACGAACGACGCCCCGAGCACCATCACGCGGCTGAAAGACATGGGCGTGCCGACGTTTTTGATCACGGCCACCGTCGAGGCGATCTTGGCCCAGCGGTTGGTGCGGAAGGTGTGCATGCAATGCCGCGAAGAATACCATCCGCCGCGCGAGCTGTTGGAAGACCTGGAATTGACGAGCGAGGAAGTGCGCAAGCACCGGTTCTATCGCGGCGCGGGCTGCGAGGTTTGCAACAATACGGGCTACAAGGGCCGCGTCGGCCTGTTCGAGCTGATGATTATGACCAACGACCTACGCGACATGATCATGGCCAACGCGCAGTCCGACGAGCTGCGGGCGCAGGCGAAGAAGCAGGGAATGGTGCCGCTGCGCGATGCGGGCGTCGAGGCGTGCTTCGAGGGGATCACGACGCCGGACGAAGTGGTACGGGAAACGATTTTGGATGCGTGAGTACAAGAGCCGTCAGCCGTCGGCCGTGAGCGATCAGCCAGACAGGGCTGATCGCTGAATGGCTGAAAGCGGATGGCTAAAAGCTGAGAGCTTTACTATGCCAACCTTTCAATTCGAAGCGATGGACGCGACCGGCGCGGAAATCCGCGACGTGATCGAAGCGCAGAGTGAGGAAGAAGCCCAAGCGACGATTCGCCAGATGGGCTATTTCGTCACCAAGATTACAGCCAAGAAGAGCCGCAAGAAGGCGGACGCGGCCGCGGGCGGCAAAAAGAAACGGGGCCTAGTGTTCGGTGGGGTGAAGTCGAAAGAACTGACGACCTTCACGCGGCAGCTATCGATTTTGCAGGACGCCGGCCTGCCGATTTTGCGGAGCCTGCGGATTTTGGCCGGCCAGGCGAAGCCTGGGCGGCTGAAGTACTCGCTAGAAGACACGTGCGACGAAATCGAAGGCGGGTCGACGCTCTCGGAGGGCATGTCCAAAAGCCCCAAGTGCTTCAACCGGTTATATGTCAACATGATCAAGGCGGGCGAAGCGGGTGGTGCGCTGGAGCTCATTCTGCAACGGCTGGCCGACTTTCTGGAGCGGGCCGAATCGCTCAAACGCAAAGTCAAATCGGCGCTGATTTACCCGGTCGTGGTCGTGTTCGTCGCGGTTTGCATCTTGACGTTCATCATGATCTGGATCGTGCCGCAGTTTGAAAACATCTTCAAGGATTTCGGCCTCGACTTGCCGCTCGCCACGCGAATGCTGATGGCGATTTCCAAATGGTGCGTCCACTACTGGTTCTTGATTCCCGGCGTGCCGATTGCCATTTGGTTGATGGTCAAGCTGATTCGCAAGTTCAAGCACGGGCGCATCGGCTGGGACCAGTTCATCATCAAGGTGCCCGTGTTCGGCAACCTGATCGAGAAGAACATTCTCGCCCGTACCACGCGTACGCTTGGCACGTTGGTGGCCAGCGGCGTGCCGATTCTCGAGGCCTTAAACATTACGCGCGACACCAGCGGCAACGCCATCTTTGAGCGAATGTATACGAAGATCGGCGAGGCCATTCGCGAGGGCGAGGCGATCGCCAAGCCGATGAAGGAGCACTCGGTCCCCGGTTTTCATCCCGTGGGTCTGTTTTTCTTCATGTGCTTTGGCGTCCCGGTGATGCCGTTCATCGGCGCGCTGATCGGCGCCTGATCTACCTGATCAAGTACCGCAAGCGGGTCGTCGACGACATCGTCGTCAACATGGTCGACGTCGGCGAAGAAACGGGCGAACTGGACACGATGCTTTACAAGGTGGCCGACACGTACGACGAAGAAGTGGCCGTGCTCACGGAAGGTTTGACCAAGCTGATGGAGCCGCTCCTGATTATCTTTTTGGGCGTGGCCGTCGGTTTCATCGTGATCTCGCTGTTCGTGCCGCTCGTGTCGCTGATTCAGAACTTGAGCAATACGAAGCATAAGTAGCGGAGAGTAGGGAGTCGGAGCAGCGAGCGGGAGCAGGGACAAGGCGAACAGCTTTATATGAGGGATTGCGCCATGTTTGCAAAACCGGAACAAGCCAGCTCGTTCCCACGCGCTGCGTGGGAACGCAGATTTCGGCCGCTCTGCGGCCCGTGCCAGCCGCACTCGACGCAGAGCGTCGCGACATCGCGTTCCCACACAGAGCGTGGGAACGAGGATCCGTGCGCCGCTCTCGGTGCTCGTCGCGTTGCCTTTACCCTGGTCGAGCTGCTGGTGGTGATCACGATCATCGGCATCCTGGCGGCGCTGATCACGGTGGCGGCGATCGGCGCGTTGCGCACGGCCCGGCAGGCGGCGATCAAAGTGGAAGTAGATCAAATCAGCGCTGGGTTTGACAAGTACAAAGACCAGGCCGGGTCGTATCCGCCGAATGCAGTTACGGATGGCACGGGTCCGGTAGATGATAATCAAGCTCTCAACGACATGCGTCGGCATCTGAAGACAGCCTTTTCCAGCAGCAACGAATCGGACAACTTGGCCAGGGTGCTCGTCGGTTTACCCGCAACCGGGGCGGATGCGGCCGATTTTCCGAGTGTGTTATCCGGCGGCATGACGGCTGCCGAAGCGACGGTGTTTTGGCTCAGAAAATTCAGCAAGAATCCGAAATACCCCATTTCAGGTCCTGACGGCCCTTCGTATTTATTGCCGAACGGCTCAGGCAAGCCGGAAAACAGATCGCTTGATCCGCTCGACACGGGCACCTGGACGCATCCGTTCAAGGTCGAGCAGTTGGGGCCGCGAGATCCGTCGGACGGGTATTTCTACGAAGATCCGATGACGTCGAGGCGGTTTATCGAGTATCGAGTGACGATCAACGGCACGTCGCAATGGCGGCGGATCAATTTCTGGCAGTACGTGCCGGCACATTCTCAACAGCCGATTTTATACTTTGATACTTCGCGCAACCCGGCCGCCGTGAATTCGAGCGGCACGGTAACCGGCCCGTACGATCCGCCCGCCAGGAGTGATTTGTACGGAGGGCTTGCATTGGAGTTGCACGTGCACGCGCTGAAGAAGCGCAGCGAATCGTCCGCGTCGAACGTTCCGATCGAATTCGCGAACAAGGGCAAATTCCAAGTGCTGCACTGCGGTATCGATGACGCCTGGGGTGCCGACATACTCGACAAAACATCCGCGCATGATGTTGCGAATCCGGCGTCGGCCGCTTCGTACTTACTGTTCCCCGACGGGCCGTTCGCCGGCGACGCGGCCGACACCGTAGTCAACTTCATCACGCAATCGCGGCTGGAAGACTGCGCAGCCATAGTGGGCCAGTGTAGTAGTGTGGGCCAGTGTGGCAATGGGCCAGAGTCAGGGGCGTGGAACGAGGATCGAGACGTGCGATGCACATGCTCAACAACAAAACACGGACCGCCGGCGGCAGCGCCGCTGGCATCTCCTCGCGCGGTTTCACTCTAATCGAGCTGTTGATCGTCATCACCATTCTGGCCATTCTCGGCAGCCTGGTCGCGGGCATTGCGCTGGTGGCGATGCAAACGGGTGCGAGGCCAATACGCGGAACACGGTCGGGCGGATTCACTCGCTGTTGGTCGATTACTACGACTCGTTCAAGGGGCGGCGGATTGATTTGAATCCGAACGTCGTGACGGCCATTAGCAGTCTCAACCCAAACTCCTATTCGTCGGCAGACAAGGGCAAGGTTACGGCCGCGGCCCGGCTGTTCGCACTCCGCGAAATGATGATCTTGGAGATGCCCGACCGCTGGAGCGATTTATGGCTGCAGCCGCTGCCGGCGCCAACGGCCGCCATGATCCCCAATGGTTTGCCGGCTGCGACGGTGGCGATTGATCCAGCGTATTTAAGGGAACGCCCGGCCCTGTCTGCCGCGTTTCTGCGTCGCTTCCGCAGCCTGTACGGCCGGATCAACAGCATTACCAATCAGCAGAACACGCTCGCGCAGATTCTGTCCAATCAGAGCGCCGAGTGTCTTTACATGGTCGTCACGATGGCCTGCGGCGACGGCGAGGCGCGGACGCAGTTCAACGAGCGCGACATCGGCGACACCGACGGCGACGGCGCGCCTGAATTCATCGACGCCTGGGGACATCCCATCTGTTTTTATCGTTGGGCGCCCGGTTTTGATTCGCTCGTGCAATTGAGTTATCCGCAGTTGAAGCAGATCCGCACCAATGCCGTCGCAAACGGTCTGGATCCGAACGCCGAAATCAATAGCGCCATCGCAAAGGACCATGACCCATTCGATGTGTATCGCCTGCAGCCCCTGGCATTTCGGCTGGTGCCGCTGGTGTTTTCCGCCGGCCGCGACGAGCGCTTGGGGCTGGAACTGAACGACGACTACGTGCCGTGGCGGAAGACGACTGCCCCGGTCGTGGTGAAATTCAGTGTCTACCCATTTTTCGACCCGGTTCTCAATCCGTATCTCACGGTGACGAGCGGACCGGGCGGGGGCACTTTCTTCGGAGCGGAAAACACGTCTCAGCAGGGCGAGTCGGCGGACAACATCACCAACCATTCGCTCGGCGAAAGGCTGCAGTAGTTGCTGGGAGCGGGGAACAGCAAGCAGAGAATGCAAAATGCAAAATGCAAAATGCAAAATGTTCAATGAAGGACGTGCACATGGCACATATCCGGCCATTGTATGCGCTCCGCTTCATTTGTCGTTTTTCATTTCTCGTTTTGCATTTTGCATTTGCCGTTATGACCGGCGCGCTGCTCGCCGCGGCATGACCCTGATCGAGCTGTTGGTGGTGATCGTCATTCTGACGACCCTCGTCGCGGCGGCGATTCCGCTGTTGGCCCCGTCCTCGACTGAGCGACAGCTCCGCGAGGCGGCCCGGGGCGTCAATTCGTTTTTCCAAGTGGCCCAGGCCCGGGCCGTGGCGCAGGGCCGGCCGATTGGCGTCGCCCTGGAGCGATTGTCGCACACGACGAACAAGAACGACAACTACGCGGCCGTGCGGGCGTACATCGTCGAGCAACCGGCGCCGTATTCGGGGTTTGATGCATCGTCGGCTGTGCAGATTGCTTTCGATAACGGACCGACGGGCGGTTCCGGCCAGGTGCTGGTTCGCTTCGTGCGGCAGGCGAGTCCAGATACCACTCCGAACGACGGCTTGCCTCCCGGGTGGGATGCCGACTTATTCCCGCCCGGCGTGATCCGGCCGAACGACACAATCGAAGTGGCCGGCACTCGGTTCTTATTTGTCGATACGAGCGCGACCGACGCAAACGGTTACTACCCGTCTAACGCGGGAAATCCGGACGGCACCCTGGTGACGCGGCCGATTAACAACACGGGCCAGGTCGATGCCCTATACGCCGTGATTGACAATGTCGGCCAGAACCTGCGGCAAACGCCGGCGGCGGGTGCCTTCGTGCCGCCCTATTGGTCTTCGCCGATGCCTTACAAAGTCCTTCGCCAGCCGGTGCCGGCGAGCGACCAGCCGTTTCAGTTGCCGGCTGGGACGGTGGTCGACCTGCGGGCGTCGGGCGTGGGGGATGACGACTTTTTCTACTGGCCGGCCGACTCGCCCGCGCCCGCACGGGTCGACAACCGGGACGGCGTGATGATCATGTTCGCCCCGGAGGGCCGCATCTGGCGGGTTTACTTCAATCGTGCGCCGTCGGTTTGCCTGGGGTGCAATGATGCGCCGGTCGTCGACAATGTCTACTTGCTGGTGGGCGCGAGCGTGCCCGAGCCGCCGCCGGCGAACCAGGAACCGACGCTCGACACGACCAATCCACAATGGCAGGCGGCCGTGACCGACGACCAGCGGGAGGCGCTCGAAGCGCCGCTCAACTGGCTCCGCGGCGACAGCATCTGGATCACGATCGGGGCGTCGACGGGGCGGGTCGCCACGGTCGCGAATGAATACGTCGATCCGGCCGCCATATATGCCCAGTTCCCGCCCCCTATCACGCCTGAGGTGCGGCGCACGAAGCAGATACTGGCGGCCCGCGCCAAGTTGCGCGAGGCGACGCAATTGGGAGGCCGGTAGACCGAGAGTCAAGAGCTGAGAGACAAGAGTCAAGAGCCAGAAAGAAGACATATGACCGCGACCTTTGGTCGCGCAGGCCCACGCGGCCGTGACGACAAATCCGCCAGGGGCAACTGGTGATGAAAGGTTCGAGATGAGTGAAGGTAAGAAATTGCAAATTGCAAATTGCAAATTGCAAATTGCAAAGTGGGATTCCTTGTTCCCACGCTCCGCCCACCGCGGCATCAGCCTGACCGAGGTGCTGATCGCGATGGGGGTGCTGACGGTCGGCCTGTTGGGCGTGATGGCCATGTTTCCGGTCGGCAACTATTACCTGGTCAAAGCCGATATCGCCGACCACGGCCAGGCCATCGCCCGCCAGGCGATGAGCGACGTCATCGCCCGGGGGATGCTTGATCCAGCGGCTTGGCGGATGCCGGTGATTAACACGTTTCCGGGTGGACCCCCCGGTTATACAGCCGATGCCGGTTACGGAAATAACACTTACATGCGTCCACTCGGGCCAGTTATGGCGGAAGAAATGGCCTCTGCGGCATACCAGAGCCTGCCCACCGTCGAGCAGCGCCAAGCCCGCTTGACGCAGCGGTTTGGCAGTGCTTATGTGCTAGATCCGATGGGTGTCGCTGCCTCGACATTGCCAATTGCCAACAACCTCAATCCAGCAATTGGTGCGTTCCCTGCGGAAGCATTTTTCGTAACGAGCGCAGTGTATGGAAGTTGCTCGGCATGGAATCCTTGGACACGGCCGAGCTACAATCCCAATTACTGGCCGGTAAGACGCGTAACGCTAGCGCAAGCGAATCCAACGCCAGCAGCGGGCGGACCCGTCAAGAGAATGGAATCGCCCATTGCATGGTCTCTGTTTAATGGAAAGGATGACTTGACATTTGATATACCGCAACAAGGAGATCGGCCGGCCGTGCAGATGTGGGACGCCACGGCCTCGGGTGCGCCTGTGACGAGGCAGTGGATCGGCGACTATTCTTGGATGGTTTCCATCGCGCCGACAAGCAATGCGGCGCAATTGGGTCTGGGAACCGATCCCGAAAGCTATGCCTATGACGTTTCTGTCGTCGTGTTCTACAAGCGAGGTCTCACGTCCAAGCAGGTGGCGTCGGTTGCCGATGCTCGATCGTCACTCGACGATCTGGAAGGGCGGGAGCGAATGGTGAAGGCCAAGGTCGTTTCGACCGGCCTCCACGGCGGCGAAATCCTGTTGGAAAATACTCAGATTTCTGGCGCATCGAGCGACCCGTTTCAGCAACTCCGCGCCGGCCAATGGGTCATGCTGTGTGGACCCCACCCGGCCAGCACGCCCGAGGAACCGCGGTTTGCGCTCAATTGGTACGAAGTGATCAATATCGACGAATCGGGAACGGGGATTGCCCAGTTTGATCCAAAACTGAATCGCGTTGTGACATTGCGCGGCGCGAATGGCCTTGGCAGCCGAATTTGGCGACAAGCAACGATTTATCCAACAACCTCTGCGTCGGCATCATGCCGGGCGCAGTGGCCGTGCATACCAAAACGATCCGCCTGGAACCCTGCGGGGGCCGAATTGGGGCGGCGGCTCGAGCTGGGGGACCGGCGGGCAGAACGCCGCGAGTCCGTGGTCGCTGTTGAAATAGAACCTTGAGTGGAAGGCCGTCTCCCCATGGGGGAAAGCCGGATGGGGTTTTCACTTTGTGTGAAAACCCCGCCCCGGCCCTCAACCAGCGTGGGAGAGGGGAAACGAAATTGCCACGAGCGGGCCAGAACACGCTCTGTGGAGAACTGATCATGTTGCGGAACAGCAGAAGAGTTGAGAGTCGAGAGTTGAGAGTTGAAAGCCAAAGTGTTTTGCGGAAGGCGGATCGTGCCTCGTTCCCCCGCTCGGCGTGGAAACGTGAGTTCTCGACGCTCTGCGTCGCGTGCGATGCTGCAGGAACGCAGAGCGGCCAGCCGAACCGTTCCCGCGTCGCAGATCCGCCGCGGCGGGCAGAGCGTGCGAACGAGGCCTGGTTTGGGAATGAGCTGCGAATCTTTTCGCGCCGCCGCAGCGAGCGGCGGGGCGTGTTGTTGCTTGTCGTCTTGAGCGTGCTGGTGTTGTTCATGCTGGTCGGCACGGCCTTTCTCATCACCAGCAAGCAGACCAAAATCAACGCCGATTTGATGTCACAGGTCGACCGCACCGGCAACAACCCGACGCAGCTCGGCGGGCGGGCGGTGCTGCAGGTGATTGGCGACACCGAGAACACCAACTCGGTGATCCGCGGCCAGAGCCTGCTCCGCGATCTATACGGCGGCGACGGCTTTGAGGCGGTCGTGGACCATGCCGAATACGCGGGCGCGAGCGTGGTGCCCGGCCCGAACGGGACCGGTGTCACGTTGGGGCAGTTTATCGATATCTATATGGCGACCGATGCCAGCGGTGTGCCCGCGGCCGTCAAAATCGATCGTGACCCGCTCGGCCAGAAGACGCCGTACGTGCTTTCTGCGATGCGGGGCTACTACAACGGGCAGTTGCTGACGATTACCAAGGGCGCCGCGGCCGGGCAGACGACGCGGATCGTCGACTACGAAGTTGATCCGGCGTCGAATCAATGGCGGTTCCGCGTGATGGCATTTCCGCGCGCCGACGGCGCGGCGCTGCGCCCGCCGCGAACGGGCAACTGGCGGACCTGGCGGTTCCTCCGACCTTCCATGCCACGTTCCTGGTCAACGGGCGGGCCTTCAACGGCACCGGGGCGGGATTCAACCCACTTTGGTGCCGGCCCAGCCGGGTCAGCCGAACCAGCCGCGGCTGAACGCGGTCGAAGTGTACTCGATGGGCAACAGCGAACTCGTCGGGGCGGAAGTGGCGCTGTTGCCGAACGCCGCATTTCTCAATCTGGGGAATGTTGCAGCGCCCGCACCCGCGGTGCTTAACCCATTCATGCCTGGCCTCGCGGCCGCGTCCTTCGCCCCACTAAACAACACCGCGACGGGCGACTTTGGTTACGGCACGATCTTTGGCCTGGGGGACTTTGACGAATCGTACGACGCGCCCGACTTCCAGAACATGTTCCTGGCCTGGCAGACCGTCACGCCGCGGCGGCGGGGGCGGTTTGTGGTGGGCACCGCCGCTGCCCCGCAATACTTTGCGATCGACGATCCAACGGTGGCCGGCGGCGGCCAGTTTCTGCGGATTGACTTGGAAGATTTGATCAAGCCGTCGTTCCACGACCCGGCCCTGGTGAACTTCTGGTATTACCGGCTGGTGAACTATTTAATGACGGCCGGCTTGTCGCCGGAAAATGCGGTGAAAGCCATTTTGCAGCCGTTCGATCCGGCGACCGAAAACGCGAACTTTGGAATGTCGCCGCAACAGGCCGCGCTCGTCGCCTCGATTAAGCGGCAAATCACGTTCCGCCCGTCGCGCGACGACCATCCCGACTTCAACGGCAGCAATCCGCAGAGCGTGCCGCCGGCCAATTTGGCTTCTTACGTGCCGCCGTTGGGCCAGACGAACGGCTGGGTCAGCGGTGGTGCGATTACCTATCCCTTCCCAGAGATCGTTGGCCCCTGGGACGTCGACAACGACAACGACGGCATCCCCGACAGCGTCTGGGTCGACCTGGGCGACCCGGTACTCGAGATGCCCGACGGCACCCGCTACCGGACCCTCTACGCGATCCACGTCGTCGATCTCGACGGCCGGCTGAACATCAACGCGGCCGGCTCACTGGACGACGTGGCCCGGACCAGTCTCGATCCGACGCTGGCCTCGCCCAGCGGCAAGGGCAACCTGGCCCACGACCTGACGGGGCCACGAGCTTTCAACACGTCCAACTATTTATCGAAGGGGAGCGGCTACGGCCCGGCCGACGTCAGCCTGCGACCGATCTTTCCACCGGCATTCGACGCGGGCGGCCGGCCGAATCGCGTCGAAGATTCCAACAATGACGGCGTGCGCGACTTGAACGATTTGCCGATCGACAACTACGCGACGCTGTTGGCCGGCCGACTGAAGCAGGACCGCACGGGGATCAGCGGTCGGTACGGGTTCGATCGGAATCAGCCGAAGGAAAATGTTTCGCCCGGGACGAATTATCGCTTCCAAATGGACCCTTCGCCAACTAACCCGACCGGCGAAATGGCGGCGCCCGATTTGGCGGCGCAATTCAAGCAGTTTGACTACCCGTGGGTCGTCACCCAGCTTTCGGCATTCGCTTCACCGCCCGATCTCAAGGTGCGGTATGCGATAGGCCTCGATTATTACGGCCAACCAGTTTATGAAATGGCCCGGGATTATAATCCGAACGCGCCGGCCTTTCTGAACTCGCTTCTGACCGATTCGCCCTACGAGCTGAATTTAAGCTCGTCGCAGCGGCGCGACTCGTGGAAGCTGAATTCCGAGCCCAATCCGCAGCTTACTGTGGACGGCACGCTTTTCGGCCAAAGCCTCGTGCAGAACGATGATGCTCCATTCGCCACCGCCGACCTGGAAAAAGTGCTGCGCTCGGGCGACGCCGACGCCGGCACGATTCCCAGTCGGTTGTGGGACGCCGTTGGTGCCTTCGACCCCACCAAGCTGACGCTCGACCAGCCGCAGTTCGTGGCGAACACGGCGGCGGCCCTGTTCGGCTCGACCGGCAACTCGGAAGTGCTGGCCGCCTCGCAGATTCTGGCCGGCATCAATCGCCGCCTGGTGACGACCGACAGCTACACGCTGCCGGTGGCCAATGTCACGACACCGCAATACATGCAGACGCCGTACGCGCTGGTGTCGACGAATACCCCGCGGCCGCAGATACCGCCCGATCATGTCAGTCGCCGCCTGCCGAAGAGCGTGGCCGAGCTTTTCGAGGTGCGAATTCGCCGCCAATTCGGCTGGCCGACGCTGTTCGATGAATACGACCCGCAGGGCGATCATGACCTGGACAAGCGACCCGCTAACCCGAATCCGAGCAAACTCGATCCCATACGATCCGGACTACCAGCAACGGCTTGCTGCCCGACGGAACCACCCCGCCGTCCGCGTGGCCCGCATCAACGCGATCATCAACGGCGGCACGTGGACCGACCAGAACAACGTGCCGCACATTGAAACGGGCATCCTCGCCCCGGAGCTGGCCGACGGCCTGCGGATGGACCTCAATCGTCCGCTGGGCGACGGCCACGACAACAACGGCAACGGCATCGTCGACGAGCCGGCCGAGGCGGGTGAGCCGTTCTTGGATTTGAACGGGAATGGGAAGTATGACGACGGCACGTTCGCGCTGCTCGAGCCCTATATCGATGAGAACGGCAACGGCCGATACGACGGTCCGCAGGACCAGCTCTGGCCGCAACTGACCGGCGCGGGCGGCCCGGTGACCGAGAAAATCGCGTTCGACTATCTGCGTGGCCAGGGCGAGCCGCTGCACCCGCTGGCGCCGGGCTTTGGGCCGCTGGTGAATGTCCGCAACCTGGGGGCGGAAGGCCGGCAGCGATTTGCGCGGCATTTGTACTGCCTGATGTTGCTCCTCATGGATGAAAACTACGTGGACACGCCGAATGTGCCCTCGCTGGGCGGTGACGACATCAATGAAGAGTGGCTCCGCGAAGCGATCGAGGCGGCCTACAAGAAAGAGATTCCGACCGCCAGTGACGCGGACATCAACGCGGAGGTGATGCGCAAGCTGACCGCCCGGCGGGTGGCGCAGTGGGCAATTAACGTCGTCGATTTTCGCGATGCGGACACGATCATGACGCCCTTTGAGTACGACGAGAACCCCTGGAACGGCTGGGGCGTGCCGGTGGCCGATGTCAATGATTCCACGAAAATTCAAAACCTGCCGCTCGACGGCGACATCGCCACCAACGAGAACAACGGCGAATTGATCGACTGGAGCAAAGTGCGCACGACGCGCACCACGGGTGATCGCCCCAACGCCGGCCACGAGCAGTGCGGCGGCCGTGCCGGCAGTCGTCGCGCCGGCGACGGTGCTCAACCAGACGCGCGGCGTGGTGTGGGGCGCCGAGCGGCCGGAGCTATTGATCACCGAGACGCTGGCCCTGCACGACCGCCGGACGACTGACGAAGCCTTTACCGGTAACCTGCGCATCGGCGATCCGGCCCCGCCGCCGAACGACCCCAGCGGTCGGATGGCCGATTACGACCTCGATCAGAAGCTAAAGCCGGTCGGCCGGCTGTTCGTGGAGCTCATGAATCCCTATTCACCCGACGGCGGACGGCCGGCCGAGTTCTATGGTGCGCCCAATCCGGCCGCCGCGCGGGGCGTGATGCTCAACAAATTGAGCGACCTGGGCGTCACCGTGGGGGCGACGCAGAAGCGTTCGCCCGTGTGGCGGATGGTCGTGCTCCGCGATCCAGTCAATGGCCAAATGACCAACCAGATCATCGACGTGGCGACGCTCAGCGCCGGCCGGGGCGGCCGACGTCCAGACCTATGCCACGCAGTTCTTGCAGACCGATTCCAACGGCTATGGCATCAACCTGGACCAGGCCGGCGAGCGGTTCGTCTACTTCACGAGCGGCTACGACTACACGACCGGTATGGGCAGCGACCCGGATCGCGCGGATGACAACGCGATCGCCACCGAACCAAATACACGAGCCTTGGCGGACTACGAGCTGCAGAATACCGGGCTGGTGCCCACGATGAGCAATCTGCGAGTCTGGGTGCCGCCGCTGCCGTATCATTGGGCCAATAATCCGATTTCCAAACAGTCCGAGCCGTATGCTTCCGCCCGGCGTTATTTTCCCGCCCGGCGCGAGCGGGAGGCGGGACCAATCACCGATTTGGACGTTCCGCTTGCGCCGATCCTACCGGGCCGCTATGCAGTTGTGGGGCCGTCGGGCATTCAATTGAACGGCACCGGAAATAACCCCACGGTTCCGAGCGACGGCCAGTCGACACAGCGGTTCGTGTCGCAATTGAGTCGCTTGACGCTGCCCATCGCGACCGACAGCGTCGAACATCGTCAAACTCTACAAAGCACCCGCCGGATCGAGCTTTGGCCCTCGACTGACCCGGAAGAGCAGCAGGTGCTCGTGGCGGAAAACGGCGGGCCGGAATTCATGCGCCTGGGCGGCACGCCGGTCAACGTCACCGATACCAATCTCGACGGCATACCCGACCCGGGCGATCTGAACAATCATAACCCGGCCCAGCGCGACGCCAGCAGGAACATCATCCAGCCGGCCGTGGCGATCCCGGTCGAAGACCTCAACATCACGGAGCCCGTGGAAGGCTACCCGAGCCGGCGTTACATCGAGTTGTACCTGGATCGGAACAAGGCACAAGCCGGTCAATCGCGGTTCCCAAATTGGTCGATCGACGAGCAGGCCTACGCCCGCACGGGCGAGATCATGTTTAACCCGCCCTTCGATCACCCGCTCGACCTCGATTTCGAGCTGCAGGGGAACCGCACCACGCAGAATTATCGCTCGATCCACCTGCAGCGGTTGGCCAACCCGATGCTGCCGTGGAACCCGCCGCCGCTGGACGACAAGGGGAACGTCAATCCGCTGCACCAGCGAAATCTGCCGATCAACCCCTACATGACGATTGACTCGCAGAGCGTCGATCTCACCGCGTATAACGGGGCCACGACGCTCGAACGCGAGAAGCTGCCCACCGACAACGTCGCTCGCGATGCCCAGTTGAGCGGCCGGCTGAGTAAGACTGCGATTTTCCAGAGCGATCTGTTTGCGCCGCTGCCGGCCCGTTCGCTCGTAGATGCGCCGGACCACGTCCTCTGGGCGCTCGTTTATATCCTGAAGCAGGAGGGTGTCCCGGCGCCGGCCACGGCGGCGGAACTTCGACAAGAGCTGCAGAACGACCCGCTGAAGGTAGAGCAGCAGTACCTGCGGAGACTTGAGCAGAACCGCCAGTCGCCCGATCTCGCGAATCGGGATGAGCTGAACGCGCGAACCTGCGCTGACCAGTACGGCCGCGATTGGGGCGGCGAGTGGGGCTGGTCGCTCTACAAGCGGGCCCTGCCCGATGATCCCACGTTGAAGCCCGACCCCACGAACCCGAACTTCAAGCAGCGGCTTAGTCTGAAATCGCTGGAGCGCGGCGCTCACGATTCGATCTACTATCCGAAATTCACGGCGAATTCACCTGAAGGCTGGTTCTACGACACGAACTGGCAGCCCCGGCTCTTGTGGAAGCAGGAGCGGCCGAACGTGACGCTGTTCCTCAAGGACGCGGGCGGCAACATCACGCGGGCGACCGACCTGGTGGACGCGACGAGCAAGCTTGTGCTTTCTGGAAAAGATCCCGAATCGCGCAACGCGCGGTTGAGCCAACTTCCGCCCAAGCCATATCCCACCCCCGACGCGGACGACATGGTCCAGCGAAACAAGGCGGTCTGGCCGCTGCTGCGGGCTGCGACCGCGAATGTCGGCGAGAACGATCACGTCGTCGATTTCGTGCTCGAGCAAACGCTTGGGTTTACCAACGAGGCCTACGCGCCGGAGCTCGACCGCAGCACCGGCGATCAAACCGCCATGCTCACCAGCGTCGCGCCCGGCGCGCCCGAGGTTGCCGCCGGCAGCAGCGAACGAGCCGGTGCTGCCGCCCGACCAGAAGGAAATGAACATCACGCCGCGGCGGAAGGCGCTGATCAATTCGCCCACCGGTTTGACGGCTGCCAACAAGACGCAGCTTGCGCAAGAGATCGAGAAGCACCGCAAACTCTTGACGCAATCGACCTATTCCTGGCTGCCCTGGAACAATCGGCCGTTCATCTCGGCCAATGAGATGATGCAAGTGCCGGACGGGTCGTCGTCGCTCATGCTGCGCGACTACTCGGTGATCAATCGCGGCACGCAGAACCCCTACGACGGCGACGGCCGGGACGGGGCGGGCACGTTAGACCCTTCGCCACTGCGGATCGCGCACCAGGAGGGTTTCTTCGGCCATTTGCTGAACTTCTTTTTGACGGCGCCGAAGCCGGCGACCATCACTCAGAACGGGACGGGCGGCAATGATCTGGCCGGGGCGCCGAATTACTACCGGCTGCTCGATTTTGTGCAGGTGCCATCGCGGTTTGTCGGCACCGATACGATGCTGACACCGGAAGTGTTTAACGACGTGCCCGGCGCCAATGATCCGGCAGCCAGCGGCGGCGATATCAGTAATCCGGCCGATCCACGCTTCCTGTTCCAGCCGCCGTACAACAAGATCTCGCGAGAGCGCGATCCGGGCCGCATCAATTTGAACACGGTCATCGGGCGGCGGCAGGAAGGCAACCTTACGCGCCGGTGTGCCGGCGCAGGTCTGGTCGGACGTCTTCGACGGCATCATGCATCGCAGCCACGACGGGCTGACGTCCGCCAACGAGGCCGGCCACTTTGGCCCGGCCTGGCGCGACGTACTGCTCAGCCGGCGCGGCTACGCGCAAATGGACGCGGCCGGAAACTTGGTGGATCAGCCGATTGTGACGCCGGGCAATCCGCCGCTCCATTACCCAGACGCCTTCCAGTTCGGGCTGAACCAGAACTTTCCGACATTTGTCGCCAACCCGTTCCGCTCGGGCGACGCGGGCGACTTGGTGCCGCTCGTGAACATGATGCACACGGGGGTCGACGCGTCGTGGCTCAGGCGGCATCCGTATTCGCCGGGACAGGACGGCGCTTGGGGCGTTGCAGGCAAGAACGACACCGACCCGTCGGTGACGGCGCTGGCTGACAAGATTCGCGAGGCGGGCTTCGGCGACGACGTGTTGAACGTGGACGCCAGTGGCCGTTTGCCGTCGGAAGGGGACAAGGCCCGGGCGCCCCTCTTCAGCGAAACGATGAACGCGCCGTTCTTCGGCGGCGAGCGGAATTCGGGCATGATGTACGAGCCGCTGACCCGCATCGAGAACCTCACTACGGAGCACTCGAACGTCTTCGCCGTGTGGATTACGGTCGGCTACTTTGAAGTGAAGAAGGCGCCGGATTGGAATATCGAACGAAAAGCATATCTGGGAACATCTGGGCGGAGACCTTAATTCCGGCTCGGCCGCCACGCTCTCTGCCCAAGCATTGTACAATCGAATTTACCCCGAGGGCTACACGCTCGGCAAAGAAGTGGGCAGCGACACGGGCGACATCCATCGGCACCGCATGTTTTACATCATCGACCGCTCCGTCCCAGTCGGCTTCAAGCCGGGCGACGATTTGAACGTGGAAAAGACGATCCTGCTGCGGCGGCGGATCGAGTAGAATGCGCCTGCCTACCGCGCCGAGCGCAGAGGCGAGGACTACGCGCGAGGATAAACGCATGGAAGATGATACGGCCGAAGCACGCGACCGAGACGTCGGCGCCTCGCCCACGTGGCCGCTCATTGCGCTGGTCGTCGTGGCCGCGATCATTCTCATTGCGGTCCAGTGGCGGCGGCCGCGTGAGCCCAATACATTTCTGGGCCGGCCCCTGCCGGCGCTGGATGCGGCCGGCTGGATTAACTCCGATCGGCCGCTTTCCCCGGCGGATTTGAAAGACAAGGTGGTGCTTGTTGATTTTTGGGCGACCTGGTGTGAACCATGCCACGAAGCGCTGCCCGACCTGATCACACTCAAAGACAAATACCGCGATCGCGGATTGGCGGTCATTGGTCTGACGTCGGAATCAAACGAGCAAAAAGAAGTGTCGAATTACGTCCAGAAAGAGCCGGGCCTGGACTGGCCCGTCGGCTACGGCACCTGGCTGCCGTTTGAGCAGTTGAACATCGAGGCGCTGCCGACGTTCGTCGTATTCGATCGCGCGGGCCGCGCCATCTGGGGTGGTCACGACCTGGACGCTGCGGGCGACGCGGTGAATGCGGCCTTGGAGCGGTACTAGTGCTTTGTCAACGCGAAATATTCGGGTTCGACAAATCAGCCGGGGCTAGCCCCGGTTTTTACTGAACGAACCGTGGGCTAGCCCTACGGCTAATCCGAAAATCAAGGTTTGGCAAAGCACTAGTCTCCAATCTATCGACCTAGTTCCTGGTGAAGGAAATGGCACGTGGGCTGGCCCGCATCGCGCGTGGCGGGCAGGCCGATTAGATAGTCCGACGCATAGCGGAGCCGCTCTTTGCGCTCCGGCACTTTGAAGTTGTCGCCCTTTTGCAGAATCGTACGCGCCAGCGGCATGCCGCCGAAGGCCCGCGTGCCGGCCGATTCGCACGGATACCACCAGCCTTTGCCCTCGGGGTCTTCCAGATAAAACTCGGGGTAGGCGTGTCCCTCGACCCATACCATGCGGGACGGAATCTTGTTCACGCGGCAGAGAGCAATGAACAGCATGCTGCGGCCCTGGCAATCGGCCTGGCCGTCGCGAAGCGCGTTCGAGCGCGCTCTTGTCAGGGCCTTCGAGGTATTTCACCTTGTCAAGGACGCAATCGTAAACGGCCTCGGCCTTTTGCCAATCCGTCGCCGACGAATCGAGATCTTTCACGGCTTCGCGGGCCAGTTCGACGATGTTGCGATTGCGGATGTCAATGAACGGGCTGGCATTGAGGAAGGGCCGCAATTCGTTGGTGATGCGCTTCGGGATCTTCAGGTCGTCGGTTTGTTCCGGCGGCTTGATCGTGCGAGTTGTCACCTTGAGGTCGATTACCGCGCGGGCGGTCACTCCGGCGGCCAGGCGGGGCACAGAAATCAGCATTTGGCGAACGCCCCCCTGCATCTCGCCGCCCGGCAGCGAGCGGTAGGTAACGCCGGCCACTTCCGGCGAAAAGTCCTCCTGGATGATTTCCACCGATTGCTCCGGGCACTCCAGCGGCACGGCGACGGTGGCTACGATGTCTCGGCAGGGGCCGCGGCTGGCGGTGATCTCGGCCCCGACGCGAAAGCGGATGGTGTCGGGCGCCCCGTATTGGGGCCCATAGCCAGTTGCCGAATCTCGCGAACTCTGAGCCTGGCCAACTGCCGCGGACAAGCAACCTGCGATCGCAATTGCGGCGGCAGCCGCAGAGCGCATCCGTAGGTTAGGTAGAAACGTTCGTGGGCGGTCGCTGTTCCGCCGAGACACACCGGCGGGATTGCGGCATTGATCGTTCATGCCTCAATTCTAGCGTGCCGGGAGGCAAATCGCAAAAAACTGGGCGAATTGGGGGCGAGGGGCCGTCTGCCGACGAATAGCGACTCCGTCAGGAATGGCTGCCCCGGGGCCATCGACCTTTCGCCGCAGACGCAGGCGGCTGTAGGCAATGCGACGAGACGTCGCGGTGAAACCGCGAGGGCCGAAAACATCAATGCCCCGCCCGGCCGCCTTCAGGATAGGAGCGGCCGAGCAGGGCAATTCAGCGGGTTGACTTTCTCGATCAACCCACGTGCCCACCGTGCTGTGCTAACCGAACGGGAGGGTGGGGAGGTCGGTTACTACGCACGCGGGCCAAGGGATTTCTTGGTTTCTGTTCGCTCACTCGCCTGGGCCCGGAGCAACGGTAATTGGCGCGGCCTCGACAGGAGCGCTATAGCCGGTGCCGCACGTCGCACAGCCGCTGCTGATGACTGGCCCACTCAAATAGGGCCCGCCACAGCTTGGATCCATATAGGCGCAGCCGGCCTCGCCGGAATACATGAGCGGGGCAACGGACGTCGGGGCCGAGCAGCAGGGCGCCGCCCCCGCCGGCGGATAGCTGTAATTCACTTGTCCTTGGCAGGGGTCCCACGAGCTGCAGCAGGCCGTCGGGGCTGGGCAGCAGGTCGCAGGGGCCGTGGCTGCGAGGGGCGTCGCGTACTGGTAGGGCTGGCAGGCTGGCGCGGGGGCGGTCGCCGCCAGCGGGGCAAACAACGGCGCGGGCGAACCGCAATAGGCGCCTCGATCAAGGAACGGGCACAACCGTCGGCAGCAGCCGCAGCCCGTCAGGCTGGCCGTGATCATCGCTACGGTCAGCAAAGTCAGCATTTTCTTCATAGCACTCTCTCTCCTGGAAAAGCAGCGCGGGGGAATACTGCTTGGGTCGCGTGGTCTGAATTTCCGATCAGACACGTAAGGCGGGGGGCGAATCGGGAGCACGCGTGAGAGGCCCGTCGGAAACACGTTGCGTATTGCCGACAGCCCCGGGTCATTCGTTCGATTCGCACTTGCGCTCGCACTGGACTAGCGCGGGCGGCAGGCTACGGAACTGTACCTCACGGCCTGAGATGTGCAAACGCGACGGATGATTTTTTTCAACATGGGATCCGTCGCCCGCGCTGCCGGCGTGCTACACTTCCCACAGCTTTCCCAACGCGACCTGCCATGCCTGTGGAGAAAACGCAGCATGGCATTAAAACCCGCAAAAACCGCCGATTTTAGATGGACCTGAAGCGATGAAATCAATTCTGTCTTGCCTGACGTTGGTAACGATCTTCGTGGCTTTGTCGACGCCGGCGTGGGCCGCCCCGCCTGCGTTTGTCGACTCGGTGGCCGCGTCGCCCAACGTGTTCATCAATGGCATCCGCCGGGGTGACGAGATCGACCTCGTCAACGTGCGGATGCTGTGCGGGGTGTGCGACGTCGAGTCGATTCAGTCCGCTATTCAGTTCGAGAGTTACGCGGTCTGCGACGACACCGGTCATCGCCGCTGGCAAATGTCCGACCAGGCGAGCTACTTGGCGTTTGACCCAACCGTCCGCACAATTGTCTTCGTGCACGGCAATCAAATTGCGCCGGGCGACGCGAAGGTGGAAGGACTGGGCGTGTACCGCTGCCTAATGAATTACGCCGCGGACGCCCCGCCGCTGCGCTTCGTGATCTTTTCGTGGCCGTCGGCGAAGGCGGCCGGGCTATTGCGCGATTTTGAGATCAAGGCGGCCCGCACTGGCCCCGCCAGCGTGCAGTTAGCGTGGCTCGTCGACCAGATGCCGGCGGAGACGCCCGTCGGTCTCGTGGGTTTCAGCTACGGCGCCCGCATTGTAACCGGCGGTTTGCATGTGCTGGCCGGCGGCGACTTGTGCGGTTGCGGGCTGCCGGCGCACGTCCATTCGAATCGCTCACCGATCAACGCCGTGCTGATGGCTGATGCCGAACACGCCTGTTGGCTTGGCGAGGGGCAGTTTCACGGATTGGCCCTGAACGAGGTCGGGCGGCTATTGTCGCTCAATAGCTGCCAGGATCCGGCAATGCGATATTACGGATTGTCAGTGCCGGGCGGCGACCCGCAGGCGCTCGGCCTGTGCGGCCCGATGTGCTTGTCCCACGATCAGGCGGCCAAAGTCATGAACCGCGACCTGAGCCGCTACACGGGCTCGCGGCACGATTTGTTCTTGTACGTCGGGGCCCCGGGTGTGGCCGGCCAAATTTGGGAATATGTCTCGACGGCTGGCGTCGCTCCCCCCGCCGGCGCGGGCAGATAACCTCAGCCCTCACTTCTGCGTCCGCCACCCTCTATCAGCCTGTCGAAAAACGCCGTCGTGGCGCTTTTCAACCTCGCCAAGTGCCGAGCAAAGCTCGTCACGGCTCGCAAAACTGCGACTTGGGTCGCAGTTTTGACATCGCATCCATGCGATGCAGCAGCCCGTCGACTTTTTTAACGGACTGCTATACTGGCCGCATGGACACACCATGGGCCTACTGTAACGGTGAATGGAAGCCGAGCGATCGACTGGGCATCTCCGTCGAAGACATTGGTTTTCAACTCGGCGCGACGGTGACGGAACGACTGCGCACGTTTGGCCAACGCGTCTTCCGCCTGGACGAGCATCTTTCCAGGATGGCGCGATCTCTAGAGATTGTCGGCCTCAACGCCGACGTAATCGCCGGGCAGATCGCAGGCGCCGTGCCCGAGTTTATACGTCGCAACCAGTTGCAGATTGCGGCCGGGGATGACTGGTCGATTGTGGCGTTTGCCACGCCGGGCGTCGGTGAAGGTGGGCCGCCGACGGTGTGCGTGCATGGCTCTCCGCTAATGTTTGGGCGTTGGGCCAGGCAATATGAGCTCGGCGTGTCGGTGGTCGTCAGCGACGTCCGGCAGGTGCCTGAGAATTGTTGGCCGACCGATTTGAAGTGTCGCAGCCGGATGCATTACTTCCTGGCAGATCGCCGGGCGGCGGCCGCGCAGCGTGGCGCGCGAGCGCTGATCCTGGACCAGGACGGTTACGTCGCCGAAGCCACGACGGCGAACGTGCTGATCTATCGCAACGGCGAGGGTCTCGTTTCGCCGCCGGCCGCTCACATTTTGGTCGGCGTCAGCCTGGGAGTGGTCGGCGAATTGGCAGCGCGTCTCAAGATGCCGTTCGTCATGCGGCGGCTAACAGTGAATGAGTTTCAGGCCGCGGATGAGGCGCTGCTTACCAGTACGTCGATATGTCTATTACCAATCGTCCAATGTGACGGCCTGTCGATCGGCGACGGGCAACCTGGCCCCGTCTTTCACCGCTTGCTCGCCGCTTGGAGCGACCTAGTGGGCCTCGACGTGGCCGAACAGGCCCGCAAGCTGGCCAATCGATAGCACGACCATCCTGGTAGGGACCAGGGCGTGCCTCTGAGGTACCCGTGCGACGCTAAGGTCACAGCCGCACGAAACGATCTGCGGCATCGGCGCTGCACTACGCTGCCTCGCGGGGCCGTTCTTTGCCCTTCGCACCTTGAGCGCTGCTTGCCGCCACGGGCTGCCGCCGCCATCGTCGCAACAGGGCGTAGGCCGCCAAGGTCACGATCGCAATGATCGCCAGTTGCAGCGTCGAAGGTCCTTCCAGCGGAATCGGCGCTACGTCGAATCGCGAGACTTCACGCGCTGGCTGAAACACGGGTGTTATCAGGTCAAACAGCTCCGCGATCATGGCGGACTTCCTTGTGCTGAAGAAACGGGCGCAACGGCGAAAGAATGCAATAGCGGATTTTAACTCGAGCGGCCATGCCAATCGGTGCATGCGGCGCAGGCAAGTTGCAGCTTTTGACGATTGATCACCTGATAGCAACGCCCTCAACTGCTCTTTGCCCACCGCGCGGGTTGTGATAATTACGCCGCGCCGGACGCTGCGCGCCGCGAGCGTCGTCGGGTATCGCTAAAACGTTGCAAACGAATTGTCGAAACTCTCGAATCGGAAACCTGCCATCATGACTGGAAGAAAGCGATTGGCGGCCAAGTTGATTGCCTTGTCGAGCGTGCTAGCTGTCGCGGGCGGCGGTGCGTATTGCTACACGAGCGGGGCTGCCCCCTGGGAATTGCTGACCGAACGCGGTGCTGCGGGCAAAGCGGAGTTGAAGCCGCAGGGCGCAGCCGATTCGACGCTGGACGCGGTAGCCAGTGCCTGGGCCGACCCGAAAGCGGCGCGGTACGCCGATTCGCGGGCCACTCAACCGGCGCGTTCGGCTGAACGAACGACTGCGCGAACCGACGAGGAATCCACGCCGGAGAGCCAAACAGCGCTTTCAACAACTAGCCGCTACGACCGCTATGTCGCGGCACAAACTGGCTCGGCATCGGCGAGCGACCGGACGGATACATTCTCGCCCCTTCCGATGGGAGCGAGCGAGCAATCGACCGGCGGCGATTCGAAAGCCGCGCTACCGGCCAACGACTCTGCCGCTGACGCGCACTCCGCAGATCTCAGCCCTCTAGCACCGACCGTCGTCCGCGGTCAGAATCCGGCGGATGCGCCGCCGGCCACAACCGCCGATACGAACTCGACGCGAGAACTTCCGGCGGGCGGGGCCGCGGATGCCATGCGGTTGGCAGATGAACCAGCGGCCGCAGGCAGCACTCTCGGCGCGGCCGCCGCACGTGCGCGGCAAGCATTTAACGAGCCGCCGGCTGCGCCGGGTGGCGATCGCTACGGCGCGACCTCCGGTGTGTCGCGGGGTGGAAAGGATGAGAGCAGGACGTCAAGCCCCGGAATCCAACTGAACCCGTTCGCGACGCAAGCCAGTCAAACGCCCGCGACTGCCGGCCGCGAGCCGCTGGCCGCGAACGCCGCGGCCGCACCGACGGCGACGCCTGTTGCGAGCCCAACGGTCGCGAGCCAGGCACTTTCGCCAACGTCCGGGCTGTCGGGCGAAGGAGTGCCGGCCGCGGTCAGCGACTACCGTCAAGCGGCAGCTCGCGGTGCCCTTGCGCCGAGCAGCTACGGCGGGACGGCCAGCGGTTATAGCACGCAGCAACCGCAGCGTTTAACTGATGGGGGCGAGCCGTCTGGCGGGTCTGAAATCGGGTTGTTAGCGCCGATGGGCGACTCGCCCGGCGGCCAGGAAGGCACCGGCAAACCGGGAGAACGGGCGTTGGAAGGCGATCAAAACCTGGCTCTGGTGATTCAGAAACTCGCGCCGCCGGAGATTCAAGTCGGCAAGCCGGCGAAGTTCCTGCTCAAGGTTCGCAACACGGGCAACCAGGCGGCTGCCGAAGTCGTCGTTCGCGACGAGGTGCCGCAAGGCACGCGGCTGGTGAGCACTTCACCAATTGCAGAGATTACCGGCAGCCAGCTGCAATGGCGGATGGGCACGCTCTCGATCGGTGAAGAACGGACGATCGAACTCCAATTGATGCCGACGGCTGAAGGCGAAATCGGCAGCGTCGCCACTGTCAATTACTCGGCCCAGGCGTCGATCAAGACGCGTTCGACGATGCCACAACTGGCCCTCAACATGACCGCGCCGAAACAAGTACTGGTCGGCCAGGAAGAGCGGGTGAAGATATTGCTGAACAATCCGGGCAGCGGCGACGCGACGGGTGTCATGCTGTTTGAAAACGTGCCGGACAATGTCAAGCACGCGGCGGGGCCGGCGCTCGAATTTGAAATCGGCACCCTTCGCGCCGGCGAAACCCGCGAGCTCGAACTGGTCCTGAAGGCCGACAAGCCAGGCACCGTGACCAATACCCTTTCGGCCCGCGCGGAGGGCAACTTGCAAGTTCAACAGCAGGTTGAGTTTGAAGTAATCGCCCCTGCACTGAGCGTGGCGGTGGCCGGTCCGGAGCGGCGCTATCTCGAGCGGCCGGCCACGTATGAGGTGAGCGTCGAGAACCCTGGCACGGCCACTGCCCGCGACATTCAGCTTGTCACGAAACTGCCGAAGGGGATGAAGTTCGTCCGTGCGAACAACATGGGCGAATACGATCCGTCCACGCACGCCGTTTACTGGAGCCTGGCCGAATTGCAGGAAAAAGAGCGCGGCACAGTCGAGCTGGTGACGATGCCCGTTGAATCGGGACCGCAGACGCTGGAAGTCGAAGGCCGGGCGCAACAGGGACTGACCGACCAAACGAAGCAACAGATTCTCGT
Source organism: uncultured Planctomycetota bacterium (assembly GCA_963738665.1). Classification (GTDB taxonomy): domain Bacteria; phylum Planctomycetota; class Planctomycetia; order Pirellulales; family Lacipirellulaceae; genus JABDGM01. The sequence continues at coordinate 314,149 of CAVTXL010000016.1, read as the reverse complement.
GGAGGGCCTGGCGGCCATCATGTTCGAGGTCCGCGACTTGGAAGACCCGATCGAGGTCGGCAAAGAAACGACGTACGAAATCCGCGTAGTGAATCAGGGCACGAAATCGGCCACGAATGTGCAAGTGGCCGTCGCGCTGCCGCACGGCATGCAGTTCGTGTCGGCCGAGGGCGAAACCAGAAACTCGCCCCAAGCTGGCGGCATCGTCTTCGCCCCGCTCAAGCAATTGGCGCCGAAGGCCGATACGGTCTACCGCGTGAAAGTGCAATGCCAACAGCCGGGCGACCAGCGCGTGACGGTGGAAGTAAAGACGGATGACCTCGACCAGCCGATCCGCCGCGAGGAGAGTACCCGCGTCTTCGGCGATCAGTAAGCCTTTGCCACGCGTACGCCGCGCCCGTACACTGGTGGTGAACTGACCACACGGTGCGGAAAGCTCGGCATTTGGCGACGGAATTTCAAACTCTAGAATGGATCGGCGACGCCGATGGCTGTCTGCGGCTCGTCGATCAGACGCGGCTACCGGCGGAGACGGTCTATCTTGATTGCCGCACGGCGGTCGAGGTGTGGAACGCGATTCGTCGGCTTTCGGTGCGCGGCGCGCCGGCAATCGGCATTGCGGCCGCGTATGGCGTCTGCGTCGGCGTCCGTGAGGGTCGCGGCGTGGACGAGGTTTGCAATTACCTGGCAACGAGCCGCCCGACGGCGGTCAATCTGTTCTGGGCGCTGGAGCGGATGCGGCGGGTGGCCCAGCCGCGATTGGCGGCCGGAAAAGAGTCCTCCCCCGGTCCTTCCCTGGAAGGGAGGGCTAAAAACGTCGGTGAGCGGTTACTTGCGGAGGCCCGCGCGATTCATGATGAGGATCGTCAGCTCTGCGCCGCGATTGGCCGGCATGGCGCCGATTTGCTCGCAGATCTGCCGGCCGGCGCCGGCTTCCTCACGCACTGCAACGCTGGCGCCTTGGCGACGGGCGGTGACGGCACGGCCCTGGCGGTGATCTTTGAGTTGGCACGACGCGGTCGCCGGCCGCGGCGTTTGGGCCGATGAGACACGGCCGCTATTGCAAGGCGCGCGACTGACGATGTGGGAACTTGTCGTGCGCCGCATCGATGCGACTTTGATCTGCGACTCGGCCGCCGCACAAATCATGCGCGAGGGCCGCATACAGGCCGTGATCACCGGTGCGGACCGCATCGCGGCCAACGGCGACGCGGCGAACAAGATCGGCACGTATAGCGTGGCCACGCTGGCGCGGGCGCACGGCATTCCGTTTTACATTGCGGCACCTTGGACGACGTTTGATCTAGCAGTCGCCGTCGGCAGCGAGATTCCGATCGAGCAGCGATCGGCTGACGAGGTCACGCACGGTTTTGGCCGGCAGACGGTGCCCGCCGGGGCCGACGTTTACAATCCTGCCTTCGACGTGACGCCGGCTGAATCGATCACCGCCATTATCACTGATCGCGGCGTCATCTCGCCGGTGACACGCGAGGATATCGCGCGCCGACTGTAGATTGAGGCAGCTTCATGACGCAGACTGCTACTTCTCAAAGGCGGCCTGCCACGGCCCGCAGGCATCAAAGCCGGGCAGCAACCGCTGGTGCGGCGGCCGACAGCGGTTTTCATAGCGTCGCCGATAACCGTCGACCAGGTGCGCCATTACTTCCAGCACTAAGAGATCGGCCCGATTGATCACGTGCCGGGCGCTGCGATTGCCGAGCGAGGCGATCAATTCCTCGAGCACGTATACGTGCAGATGCATTGTCCGCTGAGCCGAGACGCCGGCGTCGGCCAACAGGCCAGCGAGTGTGGCCATTTCGTCGGCCAGGTTGCCCGCGCCCATCACGACGTACGCCCGCAGCATTTCGCGATAGTGAGCGACCAAGCGTGGCGGCAAGTCGCATCGCGTCGCTAGGTCGGAATTCGGAATGCGGAATTCGGATTGGGGGTTTTTGGCGTCTGCAGTCCGCAATCCGCAGTCTGCAATCCGCCAATCAGCGTCAATGGATTCGAGTTCAGCCACGAGCGCCCTTTGCTGCGCAAGAGCCGCTCGGCCTCTTGGTGCTCGTGGGCCAGTCGCTGCTGATCGGTTTGGACGAGGCGGCGATGTTCACGGATCAGTTGGTAGCGTTCGATCGCGCGGGCAAACGTCCATAAGAGCGAGCGGGTGGTCGTTTCGTCGACGCAGCAATAGGCGTCGGCGCCGACTTCATAACACAGGGCCGACATATCGGCCGCCGGCGCGGCGCCCAGCACGATCATCGGCTCGTCGTTGCCCCCTGCGCGAAGCCCTTCGATGAGCTCGACGGCGTCGAGCACTTCCGGCTCGTGGCTGATTAAGACTGCGTCGAACACCTCATCGCGAAGGCGTGCCAGGCCGGCCGTGACACCGACCGCTTCTTCGAGCAAAATCTCCGTCGCGCTGTCCGCCCCAAAGGCCTCTGCGAGCCAGCCGCCTGTGCGGTGGAGCGTGGTGATATAGAGCACTTTGATCCGCGCGGGCATCTGCCCCCAAATCTTGGGCGCATAGCCTTGGGCGGCGTTGTGCGCGGCCAATCTATTGACGGTGAGTGCAGGCATCGTGCGGCGGCGCGAACCACAGGCGAGTATTCGCGCAAGCGCGCCCGAATACGTGGCGGCAACTCTAGTAAACGGAGGAGACCCCGTCAACGCCGACGCCGATAGCACAACAGACGCGCGAACGATTAAAATCACACGGTACGACTCCGACGCGCTTCTCGGGCGAAAGAGCGCCAAGGCGGCCGATTGCCGCCGCCCTGCGTCCTTGCACTTGTTCAACAACCCTCACGGCGAGGCCCCATGCGAATTGCCTATCTCGATTGTGCTAGCGGAATCAGCGGCGACATGACGCTCGGCGCACTCGTGGATGCCGGCGCGGATTTGTCGGTGATCCAGGCCGGGATCGACTCGCTGGGTTTGCCGCAGTGCCGGCTGCAGGCCAGCCAGGTTAAAAAACGCGGTTTCCGGGCCACGCAAATCACGATTGAGCACGAGCCGGAGCATCAGCACCGGCATTTGCACCACATCGCGGCGATGATTGAGGGGAGCGCCCTCATTGCGCCGCAACGGGCGCTGGCGACGCAAATCTTTACGAAGCTCGCTGAGGCCGAGGCCAAGGTTCACGGGACGTCAATCGAAAAAGTCCACTTTCACGAAGTCGGGGCCGTCGATTCGATCGCCGACATCGTTGGCACGGCGATCGGTTTCAACCTCTTGGGCATCGAACGCGTTATCTGTTCGCCGGTGCCGACCGGTCACGGATTCGTCGAGATCGCGCACGGCCGGTGTTCGATTCCCGCGCCGGCCACAGGCGAGCTTTTGCGTGGCGTACCGCTGGCGTCGCTCGATGTCGTGGGCGAACTGACCACACCGACGGGCGCAGCGATTGTCGCTGCGCTCGCGGAGGACTTTGGCCCCTTGCCGGCAATGACGGTGGATGGCATCGGTTACGGCGCCGGCCGGCAGGATTTTGAGCAAGCAAATCTGCTGCGGATTCTGATTGGCGAAGCGGCGAGTGAGAGTAGTGCCAAATCGCAGCCAAGTACGGAAGCCATTGTTGTCTTAGAGACGAACGTGGACGACGCGGGCGGGGCGACGATCGGCCATGCTGCGGAGCGGCTGTGGGCGGCTGGGGCGCTCGATGTGGCGCTGACGGCGATCCAGATGAAGAAAGGCCGCCCGGGTGTTTTAATCAGCGTGCAAGGGTCGCCGAGCAAGGCCGACCAGTTGGAAGCCATCTTGTTTCGTGAGACGCCGACGCTCGGTGTGCGGCGGAGCACGGTCATGCGGACCGTGTTGGTCCGGAGGCCACAATCGGTCGAAACGCGGTGGGGAAACGTCGCGGGGAAGGTGGCTCAGTTGCCGGATGGCACGGAGCGGTTCGCCCCCGAATACGAAGTATGCCGCGCTGGCCGAGCGGCACGGCGTCGCACTGGCGGAAATCGCTGCCGCTGCCCAGGCCGCGTTTTGGTCAGGCGCCAAATAGCCTGCCCGATGCGGCCGGAATTTCCGGCCAGCTATGCGGCTGCGCACCGATGCGGCGAAGAAGGTCGGGTAGTACCTAATCGATCGCGGCGTATTGTCGGCGGTCGCCGTTTGCGGTCCAATGACGGCTTTCGCGAGATTGTTCTTGCACGCTGACGAGGATTGCTTTGAGCATTACAACCAAGGGGCGGACGAAAGGGCGGGCGGCCAAGCGCACGGCGGGGCACCCGGCGGCTGCAGGTGGAATTTCGGACGCGGAGGCAGTCGAACTCGTTTCCCAACTGATGGCGGTTCCGGGCCGCAGCGGCGAGGAAGCGGCCGTCGTCGAATTCATTCGATCTAAACTGCTGGCTGCCGGCTTGCCGGCCACCGCCCTCGCGACCGACGACGCCCATTGTCGGACGGCGATTGCCGGCCAAGTGGGAAACACGGTGTTGAAACTGCCGGGCAGAGTGCGCGGGCCGCGGCGACTGCTGGCAGCCCATGTCGACACGGTGCCGATTTGCGTTGGCTCGCGGCCGGTCCGCAAGGGGGCCAAATTTGTTTCCGGCGACCCGGCCACTGGCTTAGGAGCCGACGACCGCAGCGGCGCGGCCGTGTTGCTGACGACGGCGCTGGTGATCTTGCGAAGCAAACCTGACCATCCGCCGCTGACGCTGGTTTGGCTCATCCAGGAAGAGGTGGGACTGCAGGGCGCAAAGTTCGCGAAAGTGGCGCTCTTCGGCAAGCCCCAGTTGGCGTTCAATTTTGACGGCGGCTCGCCGGCGAAGTTGACAATTGGGGCTACGGGCGGTTATCGGATGACGATCGAAGTCGGCGGCATCGCCAGCCACGCCGGGGCGCACCGGCCGACGGAGTAAGCGCGATCGCGATTGCCTCGCTTGCCATCGCCGACCTGGTGAAAAACGGATGGCACGGCCAAATCACCAAGGGGAAGCATGTCGGCACCAGCAATGTAGGCGTCATCCACGGGGGCGAGGCCACGAATGTCGTTACCAATCGAGTGGTGATTCGCGCCGAAGCCCGCAGCCATGAGCCCAAGTTTCGCAACCGCATCGTAAAGGAGATCGAAACCGCGTTCAGGCGGGCGGCCAAGGCCGTTCGCAACACGGCCGGCAAACACGGCACGGTTAAATTCAACGGCGGATTGGAGTATGAAGCGTTCCGGCTGCGGCCGAGCGAGCCGTGCGTCGCCGTGGCCGCGGCGGCCGTGCGGGCCGAGGGCCACGAGCCGGAATTGGCCGTGTCCAACGGCGGGCTCGACGCCAATTGGCTCACCGCCCACGGCATACCGACGGTGACGCTCGGCTGCGGTCAGCGTAACATTCACACGGTGAACGAAGAGCTCGACATCGCCGATTTTCATTTGGCCCGGCGCGTGGCTTTGCGGCTCGCCACGGCCACGGACGCTCAGGGCGATTTGCTCGCGAGCGACAAAAACCTGCGAATGACCGGCCCGGACGTGCCGGCATGATCAGTTCGGTCGCTCTTGCTTCCTGTCGTCTGGTGCGATAGGAATCTTGCTGCGACATTCGGCGTGGCCGCCGACGCCAAGCCCAAATTGACGCGATATAGCTGTTTTCAACCGTATGATTGACCCCAAGTTCATTCGTAACTTTTCGATTGTCGCGCACATCGACCACGGCAAGAGCACGTTGGCCGATCGATTGCTGGAGCTGACGAACACCGTCAGCAAGCGCGAGATGAAGGAGCAATTGCTCGACGACATGGCGCTGGAGCGCGAGCGGGGAATCACGATCAAAGCCCATCCGGTCTCGATGCGGTACAAATTCAAAGGGCAGGAGTACGAGCTAAATCTGATCGATACGCCCGGGCACGTCGACTTCCATTACGAGGTGTCGCGTTCGCTGATCTGCTGCGAGGGCGCCGTGCTGCTGGTGGATGCGTTTCAAGGCGTCGAAGCCCAGACGGTGGCCAACGCCTATGCGGCAATGAGCCACGACCTCACAATCATCCCGGTAATCAACAAGATTGACTTGACGCATGCCCGCGTCGACGAGGTGACAGAAGAGATCGAACACACGCTCGCGATGGATCCGGAGGAAGTGGTCGGATGCAGCGCCAAGACCGGGCTCAACTGCGAAAACGTGCTGTCGGCCGTGATCGACCGCGTGCCGGCCCCGGCGGGCGACCCCAAAGCGACGCTACAGGCGATGGTGTTCGACTCGGTGTATGACGAATTCCGCGGGGCTGTGACGTATGTTCGCATTCTCAACGGCACGGTAAAGAAGGGGCAGCGAATCAAGTTTCTGCAGGCCGACACGACGCACGAAGTGATCGAGCTGGGCCAATTCACGCCGCGGCGGGCCGGCCGCGAGGAGCTCTCCACCGGCCAGGTCGGTTATCTCATCTGCAACATTAAATCGCTGGCGAACGTCCACATCGGCGACACGGTGACGGTGGCTGAAGGCGAGCCGGCCCCTGCCCTGCCCGGTTACCAGGAACCAAAGCGGATGGTGTTCTGCGGGCTCTACCCGTCGGACGGCCAGGATTTTGAAGAGCTGCGCGACGCCCTGACGAAGCTGTCGATTAATGACCCCAGCTTTGAATTCGAGCCTGAATCGAGCGACGCGCTCGGTTTCGGTTTCCGCTGCGGATTTCTGGGCCTGTTGCACATGGAGATCGTGCAACAGCGATTGGAGCAGGATGCCGACATCGACCTGGTGCAAACGGCTCCGAACGTGACGTACGAAATCACGACGAAGAACGGCGAGCAACTCGAGGTCCACACGCCGCAGCGCGTGCCCGACCAGGGCGACATCGAAGAATTCCGCCAGCCGATCGTCCGCGTGAATTTCGTGCTGCCGACCGAGTACATCGGCCCCATCATGAAGCTCTGCACCGACCGCCGCGGCGAATACGTCCGCACCGAGTATCTGTCACCGACGCGGGCGATGCTGATTTACGACATGGCCCTAGCCGACGTGATATATGACCTGCACGATAAGCTAAAGAGCGCCACGCGCGGCTACGGCACGATGGATTACGAGCTAGTCGGCTACCACCCGAGCGACCTGGTACGGCTCGATATTCTGGTGAAGGGCGACCGGATCGACGCCCTGTCGATCGTCTGCGACCGCCGCGACGCCGATGTCCGCGGCCGGGCCGTCATCAAGAAGCTCAAGCAGGAGATTCCGCGGCACATGTTCGAAGTGCCGCTGCAGGCGGCGATCGGCACTCGGATCATCGCCCGCGAGACGATCAGCGCAATGCGCAAGAACGTCACGGCCAAATGCTACGGCGGCGACATCACCCGCAAACGCAAGCTATGGGAGAAACAAAAGGAAGGCAAGAAGCGGATGAAATCGATCGGCCAGGTGGATATACCGCAGAAGGCGTTTTTGGCCGTGCTGGAAACGGGGGAGGAGGAAGGGAAGAAGAAGTAGCGAATGATTTGCTGGGTAACTCAATGGGCTGCGCGAACGGTACGATCAAATGTCCAAGAGGCGAATTTTCGAGGTCACGACACCGCTCGGTTACGATGTTGTTTTAACATGCGATCGCTGGCGAGAAATCATCAGATTCAAGCATCCCGCGATGTCTGGGCGGGAAAAAGAGATCGAACGCTGTCTGTTGGAGCCGGTCGCAATTCGCGAGATCGCAAAAGACCCCGATGTTCATGTATACTATTTACACAGCGGTCGAACTTACATTTGTGTTGTTGTTGCGCCCGGTGACGATTCAAAGCGGTTTGTTGTTACGGCATACATTGCCAATCGAATGAAGCAAGGCAAAGAACCATGGACAAAGTAAGAGTCTATTTCGATCGCACCGGGAATTCCCTAACCGTTTGGTTCGATGCGCCCGGAAAGGAACACGTCTGCGAAGAGGTCGCGGACGACGTCGTGTTGATGAAAGACCGCCGCGGCCGAGTGATCGGGTTCGAGCGGCTAAACTATTTATCACGCAAGCAGCAGCAGGCCCAAGAAGAATTGCCGGTTGAGGTGCAATTGATGTAAGGCGGCGATATCAGTCTGCTCTGTCTCAATTCTTTGTTCTATCCCGTTGATTCTGCAACCAGTCAAATTGGAAGCTTCGTCTCTGCTGAGTCCGCCGCACTCTGACGCACAAGTTCTCGCAGGTCCCCTACACAACGAATGAAACTCGTGGCTCAATTGTAGCTGTCAATACCGCTACACGCTAGCGAGACCAACCGCTTCGGGCTCCTTGCATTGTCCCCAGAGGCGCACAAAAAAAGCGGCGAGGAGGATCCTCGCCGCTTTTCGTGTTGGTGGGCCTTGTGCGATTGCGGTTCGAAAGCCCGGTCGCTCGTGTCCACTTGTTACTGAACCAGCTTCACGCCGTAGCTGGTCTGCCAGACAATCGTCGGCCGGCCGTAGCAATCGTACACCGTCACCGGGAAGCAGGTCTGCTGGGGCAAGCAGTAGGTCGTCGGGGCGTAATTGCAGTAGTTGTAGCCGTAGTTGCAGTAGTTCGTGTAGCAGTAGCTCGGCTGGCAATAGCTCGTGTTGCAATAGCTGGGGTAAGAGCAGTAGCTCGACGAGCAGTAGCTGGGATACGAGCAGTAGCTGTGGCAGCCGCCGCCGGCTTGGGCTGAGTTGGCTGCAAAACTGACGGCCACGAGGGCGACCAAAAGAACCAAGGACAACGTGCGGGCTTTACGGAAGGCGTTCATCGAAAATTCTCCTTAAAAGAGAGGTTTAACTGTCTGGGTCACACGACCCGTTCACCCTCTCATACGGGCCCGCCGGCGGGTGTTACGGGCGGCGGCAAGAAATTGGAGATCTGCCGGTTTTTATCGATATTTGCGTGGTAAGCGGGATGCGGTATGAGCGGTTCTGCGGAATCGACGCTCACCCCCGGGGGCTGCCCGCAGGGCATCCTGCCATAGGGTATGTTTTCATGGACACCCAAAATGCCCTGAAATATGCGCCGATCGAGTTCCAGCAATCCGGACGTACGTGCCGTCTGTGGATTTTCGCTAGTCGAGCTGGTAGTCGTGGTGATGATTCTGGGGATCATCGCGTCGATTGTGGCGCCCAAGCTCTTGGGCACGTCGGCGCGAGCATCGGACAACGGACTGCGACAAACGCTGTCGGTAATCCGCGACGCGATCGACCGTTACGCGGCCGACCACGCCGGCCAACTGCCGGGCGCTGACGGTTCCGAGGCCACGTTCAAAAGCGACATCGGGCCTTACCTGCGAGGCGACAACTTTCCGGATTGCCCTGTCGGGCCGGCCGCGAACAACCTCATCGAAATGATGTCGGGAAGCGGAGTCGGCGCCGCCATTTCGGCGGCCGAAGCAACTCGCAGTTGGCTATACAATTTCGCCACGGGCGAATTCTATGCGGACTGCGACGACCTATCGGCCGATCAAGCCACGACGTACGATCAATTCTAGCGTAGTAGGCATGCTCCGCATGCCGTAACAGCGATTCGCATGGCCTGCGAGGCCCAAGGTGGTTGCACGCGAATCGTAGCGCGGTTACGGCACACGGAGTGCGCCCATTACCAGTGGCCGCAGCTCGGCCGCCAGGAAGAATGAGCCTGTGATGCAGATCAACTCAGTCGGCTGGGCCGTATCGTGGGCGTGCTGCCAGGCCGCGGCGGGATTCGACAGAATCTCGATACTGACTGGTCGCGAAATCGGCGTTTCGGACGCCGCCCACAGGTCTTTCACAATGCCGGCCAATTCATCCACCGCGACCGCGCGGGGATTCTCGCGATACTGTGTGACGACGATACGATCAAAGTGTGGGACGAGTTCGCCGACGATCGCGCGAATGTCTTTGTCACGGCTGACTGACAGAACCAGCGTGCGGCGCGACGGCTGCGGCAGCTCCGCTAGCGCTTCGACGAGAGAACGGGCGGAGGCTCCGTTGTGTGCGACGTCCACAACGACGCTGATTTCACGATTGCCGACATTCGCAGCATTTTCGTCCTGCCCTCTCTCGGAGGGAGAGGATTGTGGGAGAGACTTTGCGAGGCGAAATAATTCGATCCGGGCCGGAACGGCGGTCATCGCCAAGCCGGCCCTCATCGCAGCGCTGGAAATGCACCAGCCCTGGTTGCGCAACTCGAGTGTTGTGGCCAGCGCGAGGGCAGCATTGGCCGCTTGGTGTCGGCCGTGCATGGCGAGCGGCAGCGAGTCGATCTGCACTTCTTGGCCGGCGACCGCGTACTGAAAATCGATAGCGCCGCACAAGTCGAAGATTGCGCCAGTGAAGCAGACCGGAAGACAAGGGGGCAGGGAGATTTGCGAGTTTGGATTCTCGCGTCCTTGTCTTCTTGTCTCGCTGTCTTCTTGTCTCGTCAAACAGGGCGAGTGATACTGGACCTCAAAATCGACGCCCAACTGAATCAATCGGCACCCATGCTGGCGAGCAATGTCCGCGATCACCGCTTGCGGCTCGGCGTCGGTCACGCCGCACACGACCGGCACGCCGGGCTTGATAATGCCCGCCTTTTCGCGGGCAATCGCGGCCAGCGTGTTGCCGAGCTGCTTCGTATGATCAAAGCTGATGCTCGTGATGACGCTGACGGCCGGCAAGCACGCGTTCGTCGAATCGAGCCGGCCGCCGAGGCCCACTTCGAGCACGGCGGCATCCACGCGGCGCTCCACGAAATGCACGAGCGCAATCGCCGTGACGATTTCAAAAAAAGTCGGCCCGCCGGGGTCTGTCCCCTGTTCTGCTCGGAGAAAGGACTGACCCCTTTCCCCCTGCTCCGCACGCCCCGCACACGGACCATCCTGGTCCGTCTTTTCTCTCCCTCTCGCATCCATCCCCTCCACCACCGGCCGCACACGCTCCACCAGCGTCACCAGCTCCTCAGCCGAACACGGCTCGCCATCCACGGCAAACCGCTCCTCAATCCTCTCCAGGTGAGGCGAAGTGAAGAGCCCCGTCCGAAACCCAGCCGCCGCGAGCACCCCGGCAATCATCGCCGAGGTCGAACCCTTACCCTTCGTCCCAGCCACATGCACAATCTTCATCCTCGCATCGGGCCGCCCCAGCCGCCCCAGCAGCTCCCGCATCCGATCGAGCTTAAGCTGCCCCTCGCCGTAAGGTATTTCCAATGTCCGCTCGTAGTTGATGCGGCCCGAGAGCCAGTTGACGGCGGCGTCTCGCGGTGAGCCGGTGCCGGAAGTGGCCGGTGGTCTCTCGCTACCAGCGGATTCTTGGGTGTCCTGCAAAAGACTTGTCCTCTGCCGGCAATCGAAAACGTCCCGTCTGACGCCGGCCGGCCCACAAAGCGGCACAAATTCGGATGTGCCATGAGGTAAATATTCTATGAATGTTTGGTTATTGAAGGCCACAAACATCGCCCGCTGTGACTGGAACTGCCGCGCGGTAGGACTAACCCGAGTAGGCGATTTCGCACATGGGTGTAGAACGCCTCAATAAAAGGATGACATACGACATCCGAGAGGCTAACATAAATGACTTGGTATGAGACATTTGGACCGGGGTCAATCGGAACCTTTCGATTGGCTTCACCGCGAGACGATTCCCGGTTTAGTTCCGCCGACGGCATGGGCACGACGGCCGATTCTTCAAAGTTGGCATCTGCGTTTTTGATGAAGGGGTAGGACAAATGTTGTACCAATGGTCGGCCCGCGTTCTTGGGTCTTGTGCATGTGTCGTAGCGCTGGTGTTAATTATTACAATGCCGGCTGTGGCGCAACAAGTCGCCGGCCAACCCGGTTCGCCGGACGCAACGAGGTCAATCGACGGCAAGCAACTGCCGGCGCCCGACGCGAAATTCGGTGGCGTGATAAACGACAATGCAAATCAATCGCGCCCATTTTGGCCGCCGACGATCGTGCCGCCGCGGGGGGCGCCGAATGTGTTGTTGATTATGACGGACGATTGCGGTTTCGGCGCACCCAGCACGTTTGGCGGCGTAATTCCGACGCCGGCGCTCGACCGCGTGGCCAAGTCCGGCCTGCGGTACACGCAGTTTCACTCCACCGCGCTTTGCTCGCCGACCCGGGCCGCGCTGATCACCGGCCGCAATCATCACGCGGCCGGGTTTGGAGTCATCTCCGAAATGTCCACCGGTTTTCCCGGCTACGACAGCATCATCAATCAAGATTGCGCGACGGTCGGGCGCATCCTGAAGGACAACGGCTACGCGACTTCGTGGTTCGGCAAAGACCATAACACACCGGCCTTCGAGGCCAGTCAGGTGGGGCCGTTCGATCGCTGGCCGATCGGCATGGGGTTCGATTACTTCTACGGCTTCGTTGGCGGCGATACGAGCCAATGGGAGCCCAACTTGTTCCGCCAGACGACGGCCATCTATCCCTACGTCGGCAATCCCAAGTGGAATCTGACCACGGCCATGGCCGATGATGCGATCGCCCATATCAAGATGCTGCACGAAGTGGACCCGAAGAAGCCGTTTTTCGTGCACTACGTACCGGGTGGCACTCATGCGCCCCATCATCCGACCCCGGAGTGGATCGACAAAATCCACAATATGCACCTCTTTGACCAGGGTTGGAACGCGCTGCGCGAGCAGATCTTCGCCAATCAAAAACGGCTGGGCGTCATTCCGCAGGACGCCAAACTCACGCCCTGGCCGGACGACCTCCTGAAACGCTGGGAAGCCCTCTCGACAGATGAGAAGAAGTTGTTCATTCGGCAGGTCGAGGTCTATGCTGCGTACCTCGCGTATACCGATGACGAAATTGGCCGCGTCATACAGGCCGTGGAAGACATCGGCCAGCTCGACAACACGCTGATCATCTACATCAGCGGCGACAACGGCTCGAGCGCGGAGGGCTCGCCGATCGGCACGCCGAACGAAGTGGCCCAGTTTAACAGCGTCGAGGTGCCGGTGGCCGACCAACTCAAAGACTTTTACGACGTTTGGGGCTCAAATAAAACGTACTGCCACATGGCGGTCGGTTGGACCTGGGCTTTCGACACGCCCTATCGCTGGACGAAGCAAGTGGCCTCGCACTTCGGCGGCACACGGCAAGGCGTGGCCATCTCCTGGCCGGGCCACATCACCGACCGGGGCGGCATCCGCAATCAGTTCCACCACGTGATTGACATCGTACCCACGATCCTCGAAGCGTGCCACATCGCCCAGCCGGAAGTGGTCGACGGCATTCCGCAGCGGCCGATCGAAGGCGTAAGCATGATGTACACGTTCGACAAAGCCAACACCAACGCGCCCACTCGGCACACCACGCAGTACTTTGAGATGTTCGGCAATCGGGGCATCTACCACAACGGCTGGTATGCGAACACGCAGCCGATCAGCCCGCCCTGGGACTTCGGCGCGACGCCGAACCCCGACGTGATGAACAGCTACAAGTGGGAGCTGTTCGATCTGACGAAGGACTGGACGCAATTTGAAAACGTGGCCGATCGGAATCCGGAGAAGTTGAAGGAGATGCAGGCCCTGTTTATGACGGAGGCCAAAAAGTACAACGTGCTGCCGCTCGACAATTCGCTGGCCACCCGGATGGTTACGCCGCGGCCCAGTGTGACGGCCGGGCGCGACGAGTTCACGTACTCCGGAGATTTGACCGGAATTCCGATGGGTGACGCGCCGAGCCTGATCGCCGCGTCGTACACGATTACGGCCGAAGTTGAAGTGCCGCAGGGCGGAGGCGAAGGCATGATCGTCACGCAGGGCGGCCGCTTCGGCGGCTGGGGGTTCTACTTGCTCCAGGGCAAACCCGTTTTTGTCTGGAATCTGCTTGACCTGAAACGCGATCGCTGGGAAGACACCCAGCCGTTGGCCCCCGGCAAGCACACGCTCGTGTTTGACTTCAAGTACGACGGTCTTGGCTTCGCGACGCTGGCCTTCAACAACCGAAGCGGACTGGGACAAGCGGGCACGGGCACGCTGACGGTCGATGGTCGGGAGGCGGCGGAGCACAAGATGGAGCATACGATTCCGGTCATCTTGCAATGGGATGAGACGTTCGACATCGGCTCCGATACGGGTACGCCGGTCGACGACGCCGACTATCACACGCCGTTTTCCTTCACGGGCAAACTGAACAAATTGACGTTGAAGGTCGAGCGGCCGAAGTTGTCGCAACAAGATGCGCAGCGACTGGAGGCGGCTACGCGCAATAACCGCACCAGCGAGTAGCGACTGAGTCCGAGGTCGCGGCCGGATGTGGCAGCCAGGAAGCGAGGAGCTCGGTCTGGAGACCGGCCCAGATTGCGAGGGACTCGGTCTGGAGACCGGCCCAAACGACGACGCGCAAAAAAAGAAGGGCCGACGCGGTGCGGGACGCCGCGTCGGTCCTCAGGCGGGGAGAATTACGGGTCGCCTCCCGGCGAGCCCTACTAAATAAAACAGGCGGGAACTCATCTGCTGGACGTCGACGCTGGCCATCGCGGTCAAAGGCACCCGCCCGCGAATGGCCCGGGCCGTCGTCCCACTCTTCTACCGAACCGCGACTAAAGCACGCGGTGTGCCAAGCACGACTGGCATTTTCGAAAAATCGCGAGTTTTGCGCCCAAGTGCTTCGCACGTCACGTCTTATAATTTTCTGACGGGGGCGGGCGCCAAGGGGCCGCTTGCCGAGCGGCTGTGCAATCGTCGTGTAATTCCTTCCGATGGCGGTTGTATTTCTTGCTCGCGCGGAGCCTGTCGCTGAACTGCGTCCGCCCTGCATGCGTATCGCGGGGAGGGGCTTCTACTTTCAAACTACGGCCGCGCCGATTGTGGTCGTTGGCGTAAACCGTTACATTGTCACGGTTTGCGAATCATTCCGGTCTGATCGTCGAGCGGCGCTCCCCCATGTTGCTGGTCGAAAACGTCAAAAAATCGTATCGTCAGCCCGACGGGTCACGGCTGCCCATCCTCGACGTGCCCCGGCTGGAATTGGCCGCTGGCGAGCAGGTCGTGATCCGGGGCCGAAGCGGCGGCGGCAAGACGACGCTGCTGAACGTGATCGCCGGCCTGGCCACCGTGGATGAGGGCCGGGTGACGATTAATACCACCGGTGTATCCGGTCTGCCCGAGTTCGTCCGCGACCGCTTCCGGGCCCGCCATATCGGGTTCGTGTTTCAAACGTTTAATCTGCTGGACGCGTTCACAGCACTTGAAAACGTGCTGTTGGGCATGACGTTCACCGGCCAACGTCGCGATTCAGAGCGGGCGACCGAGCTGCTCAAGCGCGTCGGATTAACTCACCGACTGGCGCACAAGCCGGCCATGATGTCGGTCGGCGAGCAACAGCGGGTGGCGGTCGCGCGGGCGCTCGTCAATCGGCCTGTGTTGTTGTTGGCGGACGAGCCGACGGCCAACATCGACCCGGCCCATCAGCAGCAGGTGATCGACCTGTTGCGCGAGGTATGTTCTGCGGAAAACGTTGCGATGCTGCTGGTGACACATTCGCCGGAAGTGTCGGGGCAGTTTGAGCGTGTTGAGCATTTGGAAGACCTGAATCGCGTGATGGCGCACGTGTGATCCCCCGACTAACAGAAACACGCCAAGGACGCCAAGATTGCCAGAGGGCGCGAATCTGATTTAAGGGTGCTCTGGGCGTCCTTGGCGTGTTGTGGCTCGCCCGACCGCGAGATGTAAACGATGCCCTTCTGGAAAATAGCCTGGCGAAACATTGAGCAGCGGGCGCTGGCGTCGTCGCTGACCGGGCTGTCGATGGCCCTCGGCGTGGCGGTGATGATCGCGGTGATTGTGATTTACAACGTCACCGTGCGGCAGTTTGAACAGAACGCCCAAGGGTATCATCTGATCGTGGGTAGCAAAGGCGGCTCGCTGCAGTTGGTCCTGAGCACGGTCTACTACGTGAGCCGACCGTTGTACCCAATTCCCTACACCTACTATCAAAAGTTTCTCGATGGCGGCGAGTTTGCCGACTCAACGGCGGTGGCGGTGCCCGAATGCCTGGGCGATAGTTACCAAGCGCCCGACGGGTCGGTGTTTCGTGTGGTCGCGACGACGCCCGACATGTTCGACAAATTGCATTACGGCAACTACGACGACGGCACGCCGAAAATCTACGAGTTTCAGCCGGGCGGCCGGAATATGAAGGACGCCAGCCATCTAACCGGCAAAGCATTCGCCGACGCGGCGTTCGAAGGCGTGATCGGTTCGGTGGTCGCGGCCCGCTCGAGACTGAAAGTCGGTGATACGTTTCAGCCCAGCCACGGCCTGGCTGGCGGGAGCGATCTCCACAACGCGGTCAAGGTCGTCGGCATCCTGAAGCCGACCGGGACGGCGAACGACCGAGCCTTGTTTATGAACATCGAAGGTTTTTATTTATTGCCTGGGCATGCGTTTACGCAACATCCAGAGGAAGAGTCGGCCGCCGGCGGTGAGCCGGGCACAGACGCCGTCGAAAGGAAAGGAAACAGCGAGTCGGACCACAAGGAAAGTGAAGCAGAGGAAGAACATGAAAATGAGCTCAAGCGTGAACTTACTCGTCAACTAGCGCAAGGGCAAGTCACGCCTCTGCCAATCGACCAGCGCGAGGTCACTTCGATTTTGGTACTGTGCAAGAATTTTGGCGAGCTCAAGTTAGATCGGGCGATCAACAAGGCTCCGGACCACATCGCCCAGGCTGTGGCGCCAACGCGCGAGGTCACAGTACTGCTCGACAGGATTGTCGGCCCGATGCAGATCATCCTGCTCGTCCTCACAATTCTGATCGTGATCGTGGCCGGAATCAGCATTCTCGTCAGCATTTACAATTCGATGAGCGAGCGGAGCCATGA
This sequence comes from uncultured Planctomycetota bacterium, assembly GCA_963738665.1. Lineage (GTDB taxonomy): Bacteria > Planctomycetota > Planctomycetia > Pirellulales > Lacipirellulaceae > JABDGM01. Next base: position 297,443 of record CAVTXL010000016.1, on the reverse strand, counting down.
CATCGCCGTGATGCGGGCGCTAGGGGCCAGCCGCGGGGCCGTGATGGCGATTGTCCTCGTTGAGTCGATCTTGTTGTCGCTCGGAGGCGGCGTGATCGGCGTACTGCTGGGCCACGGCGTGATCGGGTTGGTAAGTCCGTATGTCGTAGCCGAGACGGGCGTGAATTTGAGCATGTTACAATTTGATTGGCAGGAACTGGTGCTGATCCCGGGATTGGTACTCCTGGCCTCGCTAGTCGGCTTTCTGCCGGCCCTGGCCGCGTATCGCACGGACGTGGCCAAATCGCTGGCGGGCGGAAGGTAGCCGCGGGTTGGCACCGCCAAGCCATCCGTGTTGGCCGAGATTCCCGCCCCCGGCGATCCGCCGAGGTGTATTCCGTACACAAAAGAACAATTACAATAGCTTGCACAGCGTTTCGTCCAGGCAGTGCAGCCTTGTGGAAGAAGTGATGGAGTTGCAATATGGATCGTTTCTTGTCGCGACAACGATCGCGTCTGCTTGTCGCAGCTGTGACTGTGACATTGTGCGGGCCGCGCTTGGCCGCAGCCTGCCCTTTTTGCAATGCGGAATCGCGGACGCTGACGGAAGAGCTGCAACGGTCGGATGCGGCCGTATTTGCCAAACTTGCTGGACCCGATGCCGCCGACCCCGACAGCGGGAACGCCAAGTTCAAAATCATTAAAGTTCTCAACGGCAATGCCGTGCTGGGTGACAAGACCGAAATCGAAGTTGTCTTTTTCGGCACCAGCGATACGGACCAGTTGTATCTAATCAGCGGCGTCGGCGCCGACTACACCGAGTGGGCCACGCCGCTCGCATTGACGCCTGAGGCGGCCCAATACATCGAGCGGCTGCCCGATGTGCCGGCCAGCGGCGCCGACCGGCTGGTGTTCTTTCAGGACTACCTGGAAAACGAGCAGCCTTTGTTGGCGCAAGACGCCTACGAGGAATTCGCCCGCGCCTTACTCTGAGTTGGTTGAATTGAAGCCCCGCATTCAACACGATCGCCTGGTCAAGTGGATCAAAGATCCGGAAACTAGTCCGACGCGGCGGCGCTTGTATATGACGATGCTCGGCATCGGCGGTTCGGCGGCTGACATCCCAATGCTCGAAGAGATGATTGTTTCCGGCTACGAAGACCAACGGCCGCTGATCGAGCCCGCGGTGGCGGGTAGCCTGGCGATGGGCGGGCCGCTCGATCTGCCGACCTGGGGCGAGTTTGTCAAAGTTGAAGAACGCCGCAAGAAGCTGGGAATGGACGCGCTTGTTGCCTGCTACCTCGTGTTGCGCGGGCCAGACGGAATGAATCTGATCGACGAGAAAATCCTGAAGCCAAAGAACGCCGGTTACTCGCAGGAAGTCTATTCGGCGATCATGGCAATCCGCTTCCTGGGCGAAGAAACCAAAATAGTACCGCGCGAGCGGCTGTTAGTATCGATGCGGCTTCTGCTCGACAACCCCGAGTTCGCAGACCAGGTGATCACCGACCTGTCCCGCTGGGAGGACTGGTCCGTGCTCGATCGGTTGGTAACCATGTTCAAGAACCCCAGCGAGAATAGTTACATCCGCCCGCCGATCGTGGCCTACATGCTGGCCGCGATGGAGCAGCCAAACGCCGTCGGCGAGCGGGCCAAGGCGGCCATGGCCGAATTTGAAACCGTCGACCCGGAAACCACGAAGCGGGCCAAAGCGACGGCGGCGTTCGGCTTCTTGCAACGGGCCCGGTCGGTGTCGCCGGCAACGGGCAACCTGCGGCCTGAGTTGGCCGCCGCTTCGCCAGTGGCAACAGCGAAGAGTGCCGCAGATTCGAGCAGCACGCCGGCCGCAAGTGCGGCCGCCGGCACGCCAATCAAGTCGCCACACGAGCCGGTCCCGCCAGATCCAGCGACTTTTACCGCACACGCGGCCGTGCCTCGATCACTAACCAGCAAAACGGAGGGCGACGGCAAGACCGACGTAGCCACGACAGCAAGTCCGGCGACGACTGCGGCGCTGATCGGGACCGGCTCGGAAGCTGCTGCGACATCTGTGGTTACGACTGTGACTCCAGCGACGCCGGCCGCGGCAGAGGCGTCGGCATCGCTAACGCAGAACCTGCTGGTCGTGGGTGTGCCTTTTGCCGTCGCGCTCCTGCTAATCGGTGTATACTGGATGATCCTGCGGAGCGGGGCCGTCTGACCGCTGGGCCGCCGCCCGGTTTGCCCCTGGAAAACACACCCGCGCAAACCATTTCCGAGCGAAAGTCGTATAGATTTTACTGTGCACTAACGACGAGTCATGACCAATCGCGCGACTGACAATTTCGACACCACGGACGGCGGCAACACGATCGAGTACCGGGCGATTCACGCCGGCGCGATCGTCGGAGTCGCCCTTCTTGCTTTGACCGGCGTGGTGACAGTCGCTACCGCTTTATCCGCACCGGACTTCACAGCTCTCGTAGCTTTCTTGAACTTGGTACCGTTGGTGATTTGCTTCTGGTCGCGAAACAAGATCCGCGACGCATCGGACATCTATACCGGCAAAACGGTTGCGCTTTCTGGGGCGGCGATTGGCGCAGTTTTATTGGCGGGAGGAGTAGTCTACGGCTTCGTTGCCCGCGCTACCGAAGTACCGCCCGACCATACGCGGATCACATTCAACGACATGCGGCCTGATGAAGTGCAGTCGCGGTCGGGCATGGTCGTGCCACCAGAGGTTCAGGCGCTGGACGGGAAGAAGATATTTATCAAAGGCTACATGCGGCCCCCTGAGGTCCGGACTGGCATTGAGCGGTTTCTGCTCGTACGTGACAATAACACTTGCTGCTTCGGCAGTTTAACTGCCGTCAAGTACTACGATCGCATCCTGGTCGACCTGGCCGGCAAGATGCGATTGAATTATTCGGACGGCATGTTCGCCGTCGGTGGAATTTTGAAGGTGATGCCGGAGAACGTGGAGCTAGGGCCCCAGGCGCCCGTGTTTGCCCTTGAGGCGGATGTGGCGAGGTGACGGCATTTTCGATGAGGCGTGAGAATCTCATCTGGCGCGGCCGTTGAGCGTTCTGAGCCATGGAGCATACGTAGTTCGGCTGCTCTTGCAGGACGCCCATGAACGGGTCGTCTCGCGAATTCGACGCACCTAGCGAAAGACGAATGAGGGAAGTGTGTTGAACTGGCGTCGAACGATCTCGCTGCTCGCCCTCCCAATGCTGCCAGCGATGGCGACTTGCGGCTGCAATTCGCGCGGGGCGGCCTCTGTCGATCCGCCAGCGCTGACCGGTTCGTCGACTGGCGAGGCCGGTAGGGCAGTTAGTCGGAGCGCGACGAACGCTGGCAGCAGGTCGCAGCCTGCCAAGCCCAATCCGTCTAGGAGGCTGGATTCCTCGCGTATCGTCGACAAGACGTTTGACGACGTGAAGTTCGAGATGCAACCGGACGAGCCGTTTCGCCGCGAGATGATTGGCCCGGCGATCGAAAGTTTGTCGGGACGGCGAATTCGCATCCGCGGATATATCCTGCCGACGGCGCAACAACGCGGCATCAACCAGTTCGTGTTGGTGCGCGATAATCAGCAATGCTGCTTTGGGCCAGGGGCGGCATTGTACGATTGCATTCTGGTCGAAATGCAGCCGGGCCGCACGGCGGAATTCTCGATCCGCCCTGTCGCCGTTGAAGGCACATTCAAGGTCGAAATGCTGCCGGGGGCGGACGACAAGCCGCTGGCGATTTATCACCTGGATTGCGAAACGGTGCGATAGCGATGGGTCGAAGGAGCAGCGGAGCGTCGAGCCAAACGTGGTCTGACTCGCCGAGCCAAGATTCACCCTACAACTACGACATAATTATTCGTCGCCCGTCAGGCCCAACTTCGAGAGCCAGCGTTTTTTCGGCAATTGCGGCGCGGCGGCTGTGCCGTGGCTGGGCAAGTTCTTGCGCACCGCATCAAGATCAACCTTCAATTGATCGAGCTCCGCACGCTGGCGAGCAATTTTCGCGCGCTCTACAGATAGCTCCAACTCGGCCGCGCGCAGTTTGTCCTCCAGCTCTTGCTGCAGTTGTGCGATTCGTCTCCGATGTTCCTTAATTACCTCGTCCTGGTCGACTAATTCGGAGACGGCCGCTTCATGAGACTGATCGTCGACGATCGGCGGGACGGCCGCTTCCACGAGCTGCGCCTGCAGGCGGCGAATCTGCTCGTCCTTTTCGGCCACAACGGCATCGGTGATTTGAATGGTATTGGTGATTGAAGCGAGTTCTTCCTCCCGTGCCGGATCGCGGTCGTCGGCCGCTCCCTCAAGCGAGGCCAACATCCGCCGTTTCTGAGACTCCCAGTCCATCCCGCCGGCGTCCGCGCTTGTGCTGGCCTGGGCTCGGGGGGCCGCCAGCTTCGACTCGAGTAGCGCGTTCTTATTTTTGAGTTCGCGCACGTCTTCGACAGCCAACTCGAACCGCCGCTGCAAATCGGCCAGTTGCTCATCAGCCGAGCCGTCAATCGCAACCTGCGGCTGGTTTTCGAGCTCTTCCACGCGCTGGGCCAATGCGTCGCGTTCGGCCCGCACCGCAACAAGTTCGATCGTATCGGTCTGGTCCTTTGCCGGGCGATTGGCCAGTTCTTGTTCTAGCTCGGCAACGCGCGAGCGGAATCGCTGCACGTCCTCGTGGGCCAGTGAGAACTTTTGCTGTAGCTCGTCGCGTTCGGCGGTCGCCGATACGGTGGCCTGTTCGACGGCAGCGAGCTCATCCCGCTGGGCCGACAGCGACGCCCGCAGCTTGTCCCGTTCGCCGGCAAGTTGCGCGGAGGAAGACTCGGCCGCCGTCTGAAGCGCCGTGATCTGTGACTGTTGCTCGGCAAGTTGCGCCTCGAGCGCTTGCGTGCTCGATTGCTGTTCGCCCCAAAGTGCGTCACGCCCGTTGATCGCCTGCTCGCGCGCGTCCAGCTCTTGATCGCGTCGGGATAAATGTGCGTCCCGGTCGTCGAGTTCAGAGGAGCGCTGCGTAACCTCCACCTCGCGCCCCATAAGCTGAGATTCGAACTCGGCCAGTTCCGCCGCACGTTTTGCCAGCTCGCCGTCTCGCGTGTCAAGCCGTGCCCGCAGCTCCTCGAGTTCGGCCCGCATCTGCTCGGAACTAGCCGCCCCGTCGGCATCGGCCGCCTGCTGAGCCGAAAGTGTCTCTGCGATCACTTCGATCTGCCGCGTGATTTCCAATTCGAGCTGCGAGAGTCGTTCTCGGCGGCCGGTTTTCACTGCTTGCGCGCGAACCTGTAGTTCGCGCAGCGCCTCGGCTGAGCAACTTGCGTCCGATTCGAAGAGGGGTGCTTGTGGCTCTTCCATGCTGGTCTCAAACATAAAACGGCGGACAGGCGGCGCATGGACCGCCCGTCAGCAAGCGCCACTTCTCGGGTCGTTCGCCGGCCAAAATGCTCATTGGCAAGCGTGCACGACAGGGTGGCGAGCTGGGGGCGCGCGATCCGCCGTCGGCGAATATCGCAAGGATATTCCCAAGGGTATATACGTTTTGAGCCGGGGCAGGTCAAAAGAATTGCAGCTGTGACAATCGAATTTGCTGGTCGTGCCGCTTGTAAAGTGCGGTCCTATTTTGGCCGGCTGAAACGCCCCGATTGGCGAACCCGGCGGCGGCTTTAAAGGACTTCCGGATTGACCACATTTTCGGGTCGGCCGCCGGCAAGCCGCGTCCCCACCTGGCGCGAGGCACGGCGGCGCAGCTCCTCGACCGACTCGCTCGAGTAAAACGCCGCATGAGGCGTTACGATCACGCGCGGATCGTTCCAGGGAGGAGCTGTGAGGTCTGGCGGCTCCGGGTCTTGCACGTCGAGGGCGGCACCGGCGATCACGTTCGCCGCCAGGGCGGCAGCCAGGGCCGCATGATCGACCAGGCCGCCGCGGGCCGTATTGATCAAAAATGCCGATTGTTTCATTTGCGCTAGTTGGGCTGCGCCGACGAGGTGTCGCGTACTGGGGGCGAGCGGCAGGTGGAGCGAGACGAAATCGCTCTCCCGCAGCAGGGTGTCGAATTCGACGTACGGAACGTTTTCAGGCGGACTGCGCCGCGAACGGCTCGTCGCGATCACCCGCAGACCGAACGCTTGCGCCTTGATGGCGACGCAGCGGCCCGTGTTTCCGAGACCGACCAGGCCCAGCGTCTGGCCTGCGATCCGCCGCAGCGGGAAGCCTGCCGACAAATCGTAACGGCCTGCGCGAGCGTTGGCATGAAAGATGTGCACCTTGCGGGCGAGCGCCAAGAGTAGCGCGAGCGAGTGTTCGGCCACTTCGATCAGGCAATAGTCGGGCACATTGGTGACCGGAATGCCGCGGCTCGTGGCGTGTTTCACGTCGATTGCATCCAGCCCGATGCCCAGCCGCGAAATGATGCGACAGTTCGGGGCCGCGTCGATCACCACCGCGGGCACGTTGGCCCAGTTCGACATGATTCCTTCCACGTCAGCCGCCAGTTTCAAAAGTGTGGCGACGTCGCCCGCCGGCGCGACGACCAACTCCGCGTCGTACTCGGCCAAAATGTCCCGCTCGATTTCTAGATCAGGCCAAGCGTAGTCGGTAATGAGCACCTTGTGTTTCACTTGGAATTCTCAATTTCAGTTGACGACAGGATCGAAGACGGAGCGAAATCGTAAAGCAGTTGTACATTCGCTGCCGCACTACGATACGGCTGCTTTGAGTTCGTCGTGTCTGGGTGGTTCAATCGTACTCGATTCCAGTTTCGCGAGCACGCCGGCAAAATTGGCCGCGATCGTTGTTCGACACAAGCTCATTTTCGGCGTCAATTCGCCCCGCTCGATCGAAAACGGACGGTTGACAATCGCAAAATTTCTCACTTGTTCCTCGTGGGCCGCGCACTTCAGGCAGCGGCTGATTTCTGTCGCCATGCGTTCGCGATTGGTCAAGCCAATCTCCGCCGGCACCACCAGCGCCACCAGCGACTGCCGACCGTCGCCGAACACGGCCGCTTGCGCAATCAACGGCGAGGCGGCTAACAAGTTTTCGACCCGCCCTGGCAGCACATTTTTGCCGGTGGACAGTACAATGATTTCCTTCTTGCGGCCGCGGATGAACAGGTAGCCGTCGGTGTCGATTTGGCCCAAGTCGCCGGTGTACAGCCAGCCGTCGCGGACTGCTTCCCGCGTTGCCGCCTCGTCGTTCCAATAGCCGAGCATCACGTTCGGCCCACGCACCAAGATTTCACTGTCGGCGGCCGTGCGAATCTCCACACCGGGAATCGCCCTGCCCACGCTGCCGGGGCGGTTCGCCGTCGGCGTCGACGCCGAAACGACCGGCGACGCCTCGGTTAGTCCATAACCCCGCAAGAGGGGCAGGCCCAGTTCCGCGTACCAGGCTTCCGTTTCCGGCGAAAGCGCAGCGCCGCCGCTGTTGAGGATCTGCATCCGGCCGCCGAAAAAGTGCTTGAGCGCCGCCGACGTCTCGCGCGGGTGCTCGGCGCGAATCTGCTCAGCGATCTTCTGATACGAATAGGGCACGCCATTGATAATCGTCGGCCGGGCCAATTGCAAATCGCGAGCGAGCGTCTCGCGGCTCTCGGCCAGGACCAGTCTTGCCCCGCAATAGAGCCAACAGTACATGTCGCACGTGCGGGCGAAGATGTGGCTGAGCGGCAAGACGCAGAGCCAGGTATCGTCCGAGCTGCCGCCGAGGGCTTCCGCAGTGGCAGCGGCATTCGTGGCCAGGTTGCGTTGGCTGAGCATTACGCCGCGCGGCCGGCCGGTGGTGCCAGACGTGTAAAGGATCGTGGCAAGATCGTCTGGGCTGGCGGACTTCGGCTGGGGACTGTGGTTTGCGCGTTGAATTTCGGGTGCCACTGCTGGCTCGCCCAGCAGTGCAATTCGCCGGCCCTGGCCTTGTTCGTCCCCATGCAAAAACACGTGGACTTCGGGACCAACCCGATGCCTGAACTTCGCCAGCAGTTCCGCCGAAGACACGAATAAAAACCGTGCCGCACAGTCGTCGATCTGGTCGGCAATCTGCTCACCCGCGAGCGAAACATGCATTGGCACATGCACGCCGCGGGCGAAGTGAATCGCTAGGTCGGAAAGGATCCATTCGTAGCGATTTTCGGAAACTTGGGCGACGCGGTCACCCGGGGCGAGGCCGGCCGTGCGTAGCAGGGTGGCTACTTGGGCGGCATCGGCAGCGATTTCGTTCCAGGTGCGCCAGTGGATTTCGCCGCCGCGTATGAACCCCAGAGCTGGCTGATTGCCGCGCCGCGCAACGGCACGCGCCAAAATCGCCGGCATCGTGTAAACAGCGTCACTCATGACGCGCATGATGACGCACGTCCAGCCGCGAATCAACCGGCCCGCTTGCCGATCGTTTGGGATTCACCTGCGTTCAAAAGATGTCGATCATGTGCTCCCCGCCATGCTCGGGGTTGCCGATCAAACGCTGGCCGATCGGGTCGACGACGAAATCGAGGCCTTCCAGCGGAATCTGGCCAATGAGGACGGGGCAGTCGTCGGGGATTTCGGCGACGTCGCAGGTGAATTCTCTTCCTTGTACCGTCAACTGGACGGCCCGATACAACGTCGTCTGCGCAATACCGCCCACGGTGCGGACTGTTCGCTTGCGATAGGGCCTCAGCTCCAACTGGGCGATCAAACGCTTTGGTAGCGAAAGCCTTACGGCGCCGGTGTCCACAAGCGCGTCGTCCACTTGCACGCGACGAACTTCGTCACGATGAATGGCGCCTGCCTCGACCTTCAGCACGTCCTCGAGGTTCTCAATGACGGCTGGCACGAGCACCTTTCCCATCGTAACGATCTCCATGATTCGTCCTCCAGAGGAAGTTTCTCTCGAACATCCACTGCGACCATTATACGGCCGATGACACCGTATTTCCAATCTTCGGCTAAAACACCCGTCGCAGCGTCAGCTCTGCCAGCGCCACCGGATGCGTCAGACCGAAGTTTGTCAGCACTTCGGGGTGGACCTCGCCGAGAATGCCGACTTGCTCGCCTTTCACGCTGCAAGCGGCGGCGCGGCCGGGGACGAACTGCGGGGCTTCGTCTTCAGAAAGCGCGCAGTACTCGACTTGCCAGCCCAGCTCGCGGAGAAGCGAATCCATCACACTGCGGGCCGTGGCGTAGCCGCTCTCGCGACCCGTCTCAACGAGCGCCACCTTGCGAAACTCGGCCGCGCCCGTTTCCGCCTCGCCGTCGAGGGCGACGACGTTGTCGATCTCGAACAGCGGCTGCGGCATCGGCCGGCGGCGGTTTTCGCGGAGCGCTTCCAACAGTCCGCCCAGAAGATGCGTCCGCACTACGTTGTAGGCCTTGAGCTTGGGGTTCGACACGACCGGGTAGTGGGCCGGCGTCGCCGTGCGGAGCTTCGTAAACTGGTCTTCCTCGGTCGAGAGCGGCAGGCTCATCACCTCGCTAAAGCCCAGGCCAATGAGTATCTGCCGCACGCGGTCGCTCGTCGTCTCCTCCGGCCGAGGTGTGCCGACCGTCATCGAGCGAACCAGCCGCGGCTCGATGTTCGCGTAGCCGTAGCCAATTGCTACATCTTCGAACAAATCGACCATGTGGCGAATATCTGTCCGGTAAGGTGGGTACGAAACGACGAAACGGCCCTTTGTTTTCGATTTGATGTAATCCAAAGCCTGACCAGTCGTAAGATTCGTCTCGGCCTCTTCGTCCGGTATTTCGACGTCAAATTCCTCTTCTAACTCCATAACTAATTCGACCATATCGATCGAATCAGATTCGTCGCCGACAGGCGTGTTAGTTGCCGGCATTACGTCAAATCGCATCTTGCACAGTGATTCGATCAACGACTCATCGTCCAACGGTAATCCCAGCCACCGCTTTGCCTCGGCGAGATTGACATGCGTGGATCAGGGCGCGAGGTTGGGCGTCGTCCGTTTCTTGCCGTCAGCGTCGACGATTTCCACCGTCTCTATCGTGCCGCCGATCTCTGCCAGCGAGCAAACCAGAGTGTCTAACGTTTTCGTCACCGCCGCCTGGCTGATGCCCGTCACGTCGATGAACACTCTCGTTGTCCCCTGTTTCAGCTTCGTATCATCGCTGTTGATGATCGGCGGCATCGAAAGCACTCGCTGTTTGGCGTCGATGAGCACTGGATACCGCGCGAGCGGCGTAAGCAGCTCTGCATACGCCATCCCCTTGGGGTGCGACTCCAGAATCTGCCGGCCCGTCATCTTCTTGCCGGGCATGCCCAGCGGTACGAATGGTTCTTTGTCGGGATCGATCGTGCGGTAGATGATTGGCCCTGTGATCATGGCCAGGTCGTAAATGCCGATCGAGGCCAGCTTGCGATCGCGGCCGACGCCCCAATGCAAGTTCTCTTGCAGCTTCATGATGGCGATGAGACTCGTCTCGTCTACCGGCGGCAGCGTCATCGCCGCGCAGGCGATATACGGCCGATAGCTCGACTTGTCGGCGACCGATTTGTCGACGTTGACGACCAGCCCCGAGGGCTTCGTCGCGTACTTCGGCAGACCGCTTTCAATTCCTAGCGTGCCGCGCAGCGCCGGGCCAGGCCGCCGACGTCGAACAAATCGGGCCGCGCCGCCAGCAGGTCGAGGCGAATTACTTGCTTTTCGCCGGCCCGCGGAAAGGGCGCTTCTTGTTCATAGCCGCACAGGCCACATGTTTTCACCTCGTCCTGACCCAGCGGATGCTCGACCAGCGAACCGCACTGCGGGCAGCGGCTGTACAGAATGTCGACAACGTCTTCCACGTCGCAGCCGATCTGGTCGAGCGATTCGTGCAGCTTCTCCGGCGGCAGCTGCTGACCCAACAGACGATTCAGCCACGCCACGTCGATGTTCACAATGGGCATGGAGTCACCTCTGGTGCGAGGGATGAGGGGAAAAAACATAGTGCTTCCGCCCCTCCTCCCTGCCCCCTGCTTCCTGACCCCTGACCTCTGACCTCTGACCTCTATTTTCACCGACACAACGGCACCCCCTCGAGCGCGTCGAGGCTGGCCCGATACAAATCGCGAATATCGCTCAGGCCGAATCGCAGCATGGCCAGCCGCTCGATGCCCAGGCCCCAGGCCAGCACAGGCCAGTTGCAGCCCACGGGCAACGTGACCTCCGGCCGAAAGATGCCGGCCCCGCCCATTTCGAGCCACTTCTTCCGCGACTCCATGTAGACGACGACATCAACGCTGGGCTCGGTGTAGGGGTAAAACGCGGGCTTGAACTTCACCCGGCCGAAGCCCATCTTCGAATAGAACTCCTGGAGCGTACCCATCAGCGAGGCCAGGTTGGCCTCTTCGTCGACGATAATCCCGTCGACTTGGTGAAACACTGGCAAGTGCTTGAAGCTGATCGTCTCGTTGCGATAGGTCCAGCCGACGCAAAAGAACTTGCCCGGCGGCTGCGGATGGGCGGCCAGGGCTCGAATCGTCGCGGCCGTCGTATGCGTCCGCAGCACCACCTGTCGCGACCGCTCGGGGCTCCAGGTGTAGCCCCAGCCCTCGCTGCCGGTCGTCCAACCGTTTTCATGTGTGCGGCGGACGTTTTCGACGATGTCGAAAAAGGTGTCAGGAACCGTTTGCGCTGCGTCACTTGCAGTCTGTCTTTCACTCTGAAAACGGTTCCCGACACCTTTTTCCGGCAGCGGCACTTCGGCCGGCTCTTTCATGTAGAACGTATCCTGCATGTCGCGGGCCGGGTGATCTTGCGGCTGATAGAGGGCGTCGAAGTTCCAGAAGGCCGACTCGATCATTGGCGAGACGACCTCGGTGAAGCCCATTTCGAGAAACGCGCGGCGGGTTTGTTCGATGATCTTGCGGAGCGGGTGAATCTTGGCCGGGTAGACGTCCTTCGCGGCCAGCGTGACGTCGTAGGGGCGGAGTTTTATTTCTCGCCAGGCGCCCGATTCGAGGTCTTCGGGGGTGAGGCAGTTGCGCTCGATGATCTTACGGACGCGCATGTTGAATGCGTCGGAGCCCTTCGGCGTGATTGAGAGAGCGCGCTCCGTCCGAATCTTAATTTTTGCTAGTTCCGGACGATTGCCCAGTAGTCTGTGCAGGCGCTCCGACATCGTAGTCGACGTGGGTCGTTCATGCGCTGTCGCAATGTCATCAAGATAGATGCTTCCGGAAGCTCCAGCTAATTTAAGTGCTTCAATGTCCAGGTCAGTTAAATCGCCCGAGAGTGCCGCCTGGCCGCGCGCACTGATCTCCACAAAAACGCCACTTGCGTCCTTTTCCTTCGATATCCAGCCACGGGCCATTCCCCATTTCAAAACTTCGTTGACGGCAACATTGTTCGACTTAGCCCAGTCTGCGAATTTGGGCATCGTCATTCGACCGCCGGATTGTGCGAGGGCGTTTACGGCAAGCTGTTCTGGCAATCCGGCGTCTACAATTGACTGCGCGTTTTCCGCGAAAACGATTTCTTCGCGCTCACGTTCATCGATCGTTAAAAAGCCCTGCTTTACCGCCTCGGTTGCCGCGGCCGAGACCTGCGCTTGATCGATGCCGGTGAGCCGGACAACTTCGCCCAGCTCAATCGGCCCGTGATCCTTCACCGTTTGCCAGACGGCATAGGCGGCTTCGTTGAGGAGGATTTCGTCGGGCATGGCGGGCTAGCGCGAAAGTTGGGATCGCGAATTGGCCGCGAAGCGGCCGCAGCGCTTAGCCGGGCGGCAAGCCCCCGGAAAGATTGCAAATTTAACATGAAAAGCCCCAGAGGGGCGACAGCTAATTGCGCCGCATCGCAAATAATCTGTCGCCCCTCCGGGGCTTTCATATTTCACATCGCCTTTGTCCGGGGGCTTACGCCACCCGGCTACACGATGTCGCCGCTTCGCGGCTTAAGATCGCGATGATCGATCGCGGCTTAATGGGCGCAGATCGTGGCTTTACGACCGCTGCGTGACTACGCCAACACCGACTTGACCTTTTCCACGATCGCGTCGAACGCGGCCGGGTCGTGGATGGCCAACTCTGAGAGCGTTTTGCGATCGAGCTCGATGGCGGCTTTATTCAGGCCGGCGATGAACTCGCTGTACCGCAGGCCGCGCTCGCGGCAGGCTGCGTTGATGCGGATGATCCACAGCTTGCGGAACTCGCGCTTGCGGGCGCGGCGATCGCGGAAGGCGTACGCCTCGGCCCGGACGAGCGTCTCCTTCATGCTGCGGAGCAGGCGGCGACGGCCGCCCGTGTAGCCCTTGGCCCGCTTGAAGAGGCGATTATTTTTGCGCTTTCGGGCAACGCCGACGGTGGTTCGCATCGAAGGAACCCCTTCTAATCGTAATTTGCCGGCCCAGGCCCCCGCGGCCGCAATTGGCGGCGGGTGTTATTCGTGCCCGGCGGGCTTGTTCATGTTGTGTGTACGAGGCAGCTACTGGTCACTGAAGTGACCAGCCCGTAATGCGGGTGTGCGAATTAGTAGCTGTTTCCCGCCAGGGCGGTTTTGATCGCCTTGACCATGCCGGGATTCAGCGTATCCGTGCCGCGTAGCTTGCGGGTCCGCTTCTGCGTCATCCGCGCCGCCAGATGGCTCGTCCCGGCCGACCGATGCTTGATCTTCCCGTTCGCCGACAGGCGGAAACGCTTCTTCGTGCCTTTATGTGTTTTTTGTTTGGGCATGGCAGGACTTTCACGTTTGTGGGAATCCCACACTTTAACGAATCGGACCGAGCTAGAAAAGGGGGATTTTGGGAAGATAAATTCTACGTTCGTGCGACATGGCATGCTGCCGACGCTCACAGCAATTTCCGAAATGCGTCGATGGTAAGGTCGGGATCGCGAACGAGACCGCCCATCGTGATGGCATTGATCGGGTTGTGGCGCGGGATCGTTAGTTTCCGCTGCCCATTTTCCATGACGATATGCTTGCCCTGCCGCAGGGTCCGAAAGCGATTTTCTGAAATGCGCGGACCGCATCTTGATGGTTGACGCCGGGCAGCTTCGGCATGGACTAGTCCGCAATCTCAAGCTCTTGGATTTCGGCACCTTCAGAAAAAGACGGAAGTCCGCTCGGTCCACTCGGCACGCGGCCGAACAGATCATTCGGCGGTTCGTTTTCTGCCGCCAAATACTCTGAGATGGCGTCTTTGATATTCTCGATGGCCTCTGCGTGCGTAGCGGCCTGCGACCAGCAGCCGGGTAGACTGGGAGCGCACACAGCAAAGCCTTCGTCCGATTGCGTCAGAACAATTTGAATTCGCATCGTGCCGCTCCTGCCCCTATTCTATCACCATCGCACGTGACAGCCAAATCTGGCAACAGCCGCTCACTTCGGCGAAAAAATCACGACGATCCGCCGCCCGTGCATCTGCGGGGGCTGTTCCAGCTTGGCGACTTCCTCCAGGTCCTTGATCAGCCGCTGCACCAGCTTGAAGCCTTCGTCGACGTGGGCGTTTTCGCGGCCGCGGAAGATCACCGAGAACACGACCTTATCTTTGTCCTCGAGAAACTCTTTGGCCCGGTTGACCTTGGTCATCAGGTCGTGCTCGCCGATCTTGGGGCGCAGGCGGAGCTCTTTGTTCTTGCTGTGGTGCGTATGGCCTTTGTGCTGCCGCTTCTTTTGCTGGTACTTGAACTTGCCAAAGTCCATGATGCGGCAGACGGGCGGCTTCTCTTGTGGGGCGACTTCGACGAGGTCGAGTCCTGCATCGCGAGTGCGCTGCAGGGCCACGTTGGTTTCGAGCACGCCTAAAACTTCGCCTTCCGATCCAATGACGCGGATCGGTGAGATGCGAATCTGTTCGTTGATGCGTTGGGATTTTCGATCGAGGGCGATGGCGGGTTCTCCTATGGGGTTGGATGTTCCCCACAAAGCCGCCGATTGCATCGGTGGATTGTGGAATACAGCGGCTGGTAATTCTTGCGTCAGCCTTTTGATGGATTCGTCATTAAAATCTTGCCTTGGTGAAGCGCATTCGTCAACTAGCGGCGGACCAACTTGAGCGGAGCCAATCAATTATCGGCCTTCGGAAGGCTGTCCCCCGCTCCGGCGGTCCTACTTTACGACGGGAAGGGGAGCGTAAAGCAGAAGGCGCTGGTGCAGCGCGGCCCTCAATATTCATGCTGGGCCTGGCCGTGGGTGAGTGCGGCCGGCTGGCGGGCCACGGTCTGGCGGACCGTTTTAGCCTCTATTTCGGCCTGCAGCTTGGCGATTGCGGCCGCTAGCGGCAGTGCGCCCAAGTCGCCTTCGATGCGGTCGCGGACCGTGACCGTCCCATTGTCGCGGTCCTTTTCGCCGACCACGAACATGTATGGGATCAACTCGATCTGGGCGTCACGGATCTTGGGGCTGAGCTTGATGCCGCGATAATCGCCGGCCGACCGCAGGCCGGCCGCTTTCAACTGGGCCTCAACGTCGCGGCCGTAGGACTCCGATTTTTCGCTGACCGTCAGCACGCGGACCTGCTCTGGGGCCAGCCAGAGCGGAAACGCGCCGGCGAAGTGCTCGATCAAGACACCCACGAAACGCTCCATCGAACCGAGCGGCGCCCGGTGGATCATCACCGGCCGGTGGGGATGGTTGTCAGCCCCGATAAATTCCAGGGCGAACCGCTTCTCGCTGGGCAGGTTGTAATCGAGCTGCACGGTACCCAGTTGCCATTCGCGGCCGATGCAGTCGGTGACGACAAAATCGGCCTTCGGGCCATAGAAGGCAGCCTCGCCCGGCTCGATCGACATGTTGGGCAGGTTGGCCGACTTGCAGACCTCCAAAAGGGCCGCCTCGGCCCGGTTCCATACGTCGTCGCCGCCCACGTATTTGTCGCTCTTGGGGTCGCGAAAGCCCAGCCGCACGCGGTAGTCGGTCATGCCCAGAGCGGCCAGCACCGTCTGGGTCATTTCGAGGCAACTGCGAAACTCGTCGGCGACCTGCTCCTCGGTACAAAAGATGTGGGCGTCGTCCTGGGTGAAGCCGCGGACGCGGGTCATGCCGTTGAGCTCGCCCGACTGCTCGAAGCGGTAGACCGTGCCGAATTCGGCCAGCCGCACCGGCAAGTCGCGGTACGACCGCGGCTTCGATTGATAGATCATGATGTGGTGGGGGCAGTTCATCGGCTTGAGCAGGTAACGCTCGCCGTCTTTGAACTCGATGGGCGGGAACTGGCTGTCGCAGTAATACGGGAAGTGGCCCGAGATTTCGTACAACTCGACTCGGCCAATGTTTGGTGTGTAGACGGCCTCGTAGCCGCGGCGGCGAAGCTCGCCCTTGATGTACTCTTCCAGAGTCTGGCGAACGACGGCCCCTTTCGGCAGCCACAGGATCAGGCCCGAGCCGACGGTTTGGCTGATGGTGAATAGCTCAAGCTGCTTGCCGAGCACGCGGTGGTCGCGGCGCTTGGCCTCTTCCAATTGCGCGAGGTGGGCGTCGAGTTCTTTTTGGTCGAAGAATGCCGTCGCGTAGAGCCGCTGCAGTTGCCGGTTGTCGGCGTTGCCTTTCCAATAGGCGCCAGCGACAGAGAGGAGCTTAAACGGACCGATAAAGCGGGTGCTGGGGATGTGCCGACCTCGGCACAGGTCGACGAACTCGCCTTGGCGATAGAACGAAAGCTGCGCCTGGTCGGCCAAGCCGGTTTGAATGTGCTCGACCTTGAAGTCCTGCTTCAGTTCCTTGCACAGCTCGAGCGCATCGCCGCGGGGCATTTCGAGACGTTCAAATTTCTCGTCGGCCTTGACGATCTTCTGCATTTCGGCTTCGATCTTGGGGAAATCTTCTTCCGAGATCGGCCGGGGCAGGGCGAAGTCGTAGTAGAAGCCGGTGGCAGTTGTGGGACCGAATGCCAGTTGCACGCCGTCAAACAGCCGCATCACGGCCTGGGCCATCACGTGGGCCGCGCTATGCCGCATCACGGCGAGCGCTTCAGGGTCCTTCTTGGTGAGCAGCCGCAGCTTGACTTCGCCATTTTGAGGAAGCTGGGCGTGCAGATCGCGCGGCTGGCCGTCGACTTCGGCCAGCACGGCGGCCTTCGCGAGGCCGGGGCCGATTTCCGCCGCTATGTCATAGGCCGACACGGGGCGATCGAATTGTTTCCGACTGCCGTCGGGGAGAGTGACTGTAAGCATTTCGAAAGAGGAATCCGTTCGTTAGCGGTGCGACCGCTTTGATTAACGGCGCTTCAGTAGTTTAAACCGTCCAAGCCTGCTTTGAATCGACAGCAGTAACTTCAATATTTGGTCGCTTGGCGGCGCTCAGGAGACGAAATTGCAGTGGTAAAACCTGGCTTTCAACGACGACGCCGTCTCCCGGCATGCATTTGGCTGTGAGGACGAGTTGGCCCTCCTGCAATCGGTACAGCTCTAATCTCCAAGGACCGCGATCGATGAGCAGCAACTCTCTCGTGCCTACCCTGCTGTAAAAAGACAACTTTTCGCGAGTCTTGTCGCCCGCGCTGGCGATTTCGACTACAAAGTCCGGTGGGCCCGACCAGAATGAATTGTGGCAGACGGCCGGGGAACCAGTGAGAAACACAACTAGGTCGGGAATGCGGTAGTCATGCTCCCAGTGATTTGGGTCGCTTGCTAGATTGACGCGCATCCGAACCGCACCGCGGCCGCGTTTTTTCACGACTTCGACGAGCGGCTCGGAAAGGTTGAGTTCGATATCTTGATGTTCGTCGTTAGGGGCCGGCGCCATGACGTAGACTCCCTGCCAAACTTCATCGAAGACGTCAATGCCGCGCTCGCGCCGTTCACGAAGCAATCGCTCTGAAACGTATGGATCCAGTACCAGCGTATCCATGAAAGCCTCCAGCCAATAGCTCCCGGCGAAATCTGCAGGATTATTCGCCTCAATTATACACGCCATGCTTCACATAAGCGATTTGGCGACGATTCGGGAGTTTGCAGCCGCGTTCCTTACCAATTCAGCCCAAACTTCTCGCCGCCGCTCGGACCGCCGATGCCCCCTTTGAGCTGCGACTGCTTCTTCTTCGGCGGCTTCGGGGCACCGGGCGGCAGCGGCATGTCTTCGTCTTCGACTTTCTTCTCGCCCGCTTTTTCCGGCTTCGCGAGAAGCGCCTTCAGCGACAGGCCGATCCGCTGCTTCTCGACGTCGATCGACAGCACTTTCACTTCCACTTCCTGACCTTCGCTAACGATATCGCTCACGCGAAACACGCGGCCATGGGCCAACTCCGAAATGTGAATCATTCCTTCCACGCCCGGCTCGAGTTTCACGAACGCGCCGAAATCCATCACCTTCGAGATATTTCCGGTCGCCCGCACGCCGACGTAGTACTTCATCGCCACGTGGTTCCACGGATTGTCGCCCACTTCGCGGTACGACAAGCTTACCTTGCCCGTTTCCGGGTCGAACTTCTCGATGCGAACTTTGATTTTCTGGCCGAGTTCCAGCACTTCGCTGGGGTGATTGACGCGATCCCAGCTCAACTGGCTGACGTGAACAAGCCCGTCGACGCCGCCCAAGTCGACGAAGGCACCGAAATCTTTCATGCTGCGAACAATGCCTTCGCGGAGCTGTCCCGGCGCCAGCTCTTGGAGCAGCTTCTCGCGCAGTTCGTTCCGCTCGCGCTCCATCACGGCCCGATGGCTTAGGACCAGGTTCCGCCGCTCGCGGTTCGCTTCGGTGATGACACAGGCCAGCCGCTGGCCGACGAATTCCTCGGGGTTTTCGACGCGGTAAATTGAAAGCTGACCGAGCGGAATGAAGCCGCGCAGGCCGGCGATCTGGCACTCCAGGCCTCCCTTGTTGCTGCCAGTGACCGTGACCTCGACGATCTGCCCTTCCTGCACGTCTTCCCAGTTGCCAATGTCGATGGCCGCCGTCGGCCTCGACAACTCGTACAACCCTTCTTCTGCATTGAAGCGCACGACCAACAGTTCAATTTGACTGCCCGGCGCGGGCGGCGGCGAATCCTCGAATTGCCGCAGCGGCACGATGCCTTGCCGGGCGCCGCCCAGATCGACGAACATGTCGTCGCGATGAATCTTGGCCACGCGGCCGGTGATGCGCGTTTCCGGTTCGAGTTCCTCAGTCGCGCCGCCGGGCCCTTGTTCGATCAGTGATTCCAACGACATGCCGCCCAGGGCGGCTTCGTATTCGGCTTCGAGTTCCGGCGACAGGCGATCGCGGATATTCGGCGGCGGATAATGTTTCGGCTCCGGCTTACGCGGAGCGGCGGCTTTCGCCGGCGGCGCGGCCGGGGTCACGGGGTTGGGCTGGTACTCATCGGAAGCGACAATCGTGGCTGGCGCTTCGGCCGTCGCTTCCACCGGCTCGGCAGCAACCGCTTCATCCGCGGCAGTGGCTGATTCGGCGACCTGCGAGGCGGGCCGCTCGTCGCTCGTGGGCGTTTCGCTGGGCGAAAGTTTCTCGCCGCGGCGCAAGGCTTCGGCCCACGGCGACAGCCGCTGCGAACCGATGCGAATGCGCTGGCTCGGACGCTCGCGGTCCGCCTCGGCCGGCGGAGGACTCGTGGGCGCCTGGCCCACACTTTCATTGCCGGCCGATACTTTTGGTGAATCAGAATCAGACGCGTCGGAAGACATTGCCCATGCTCAAAGGTTTCAAAAGTGCGATCGAGACAACCGGAAAGCCCCTCAGTTTAGCAAACGGTACAGAATATCGGCAATGTTGAGCGTGCGGAGTGCCCTTAAAACCGAGGTGCGGCTTGCGGAAATCGCTTAAATCGAAGTGCTGGATGTGGCATTAACAATTGGGGGCCACTCGGTCGGCAGGCCGTGCTCGGGCTACTTGATCCAGCCAGCGACGGGCTGCACCCGGAGTCGGAAAAACCCATTGTTGGAGATGACGAAATCCAGGTTCCGCCAACAGGTGGGAATGCTCACGTCGCCGGCTCCAATACGTTTGCAACACCCACAGCAGAATCGATTGCCGGCTGAGAAACGTCAGCCGAAACGACTCGCGATTGCCGGCAAAGAGGGGCCGCCGATCGAAGCATCGCCAAATTGATCTTTGCAGTGCGCGGCCGAAGACGATGGGAAACGAATAATCGAGCCAGACAATCGCAGTGGCCCGGCCCCAGACGAGATCTCGCACCGGGTTGTAATTGCCGTCGCAGACCCAGTTGCGCTGGTCGGTCGCCTCTTAGACAGCGGAGCGAAACTGCTCCGGCGGCACATGTTGCCAATTTGGTCCCCAATAGAGTTCGTCGAGCTCGATGTGGGTGGCGCCGACGATTTGAGCAAGTTCGCGCAAAGGTCGTCTTGCCGCAGCCGCTCGTGCCGAGGACGGCCACGCGACGTAACCCGTTCAGCCGGTTGGAGCACATCGTCATTGAAACAATTCGTGCAGTCCGATTCGGATTTTTCCTAATTTGCCGCCGTAGCTGCCGGCGCCAATGGCGATGACGCTCTCGCCGGCCGCCGCTTCGACAGCTCTCCGCATGGCCGCGGTGACGGTTTCTCGATTGATGCCGTCGATGACGATCTCATAGGCGCAATTCGCGCCGTTTATTAATTGCGAAGGCGCCTTGTCGCGAAGTGTTGGGCAGAAGCCTTCGTGGATTGACGCCACGAGCTTTTTATATCGCGAACCAACCTTGCTGCCGCTGCGACAAACGCCCCCGGGAAAGGGTGTGATAATTCCGGGGAGAGCTGTCAGCGCACCCGCCGCCCGGCGAGCCGCAGCTAAGCCGTGCGATTGCGAGCTGGCTTGAATAATGATGTTGCCCCCGGCGACGCCTGTTGCCGCGCCAGCAGCCCGCTCGACAATGAATTCGCCATCCATGACGGGGATTTGCCAGCATGACGATCGAGGAGCATCCGGTGGCAAATGTTTCGACTCTTGCAGTTCCCAGCCATCGCCAAAAAATCGGACGTAGTCGCCGAGAGGCAATTTCTCGCTCGCTTGCGTCGAGCCGTCGTAACAGGCCGCCGTGGGACACGTCAGCACGCATTGCCCCACGCGGTTACCGACTGCGGTGGCCAATTTCTTTTTCGTGAACGCAAATAAGAGCACCGCCGCAGCCGCCCGCCCGTCCGGCGATTGTTCGGCGGCCAGGTGTCGTTCAACGCCGACTTCCGCGTCGCAGCCAATGACGCTCGTGCCGTAGCCTGTCAGCGCGCGCAGAGCAGCATCCAGCCAGTGCGAGTCAGCCGCCGTAATCACTAGCCGGGTGTACCAGGCGGCGAACGCCTCGGCGTGCGTATCGAGAATTTCCGTCGGGCCAAACCGCATTTTGAAACTGCAGCCGGTAGCTTGGGAGTTGATGTTCGCCGAATTCTGACTGTGACGTTCCGTCACTGCGAATTCGGCAACAATAACATACCACGGCTGCCATCAGGCCGCTTATTGTCCGCGCCCAGGCTGAAAGAGACCGCCGCCGTCGCGAGCATTGCGGCCCCGTTGGCCGGAGCGGGCTGGGCCCGCTTGGCCACGCGACTCGGCTTGCCGAGCCGGGCGCGGAAGCCGATATCGTTGAGCGCGGCAGCGACTTGCCGCTGCATCTCATCGCGGTTCCGCACGACGATGCGATCCGGCAACACGGAAAGCACGACCTTCTCGCCGCTGGGCAACGTCGTATTCCAGGACGTGTCTGGCACCAGCCGGGCGATCAGATCTCGCAGCTCTTTACGGGATGCTTCGTCCGCCGGCTTATCGAGCTGCAATAGATATGCGCGGGTCACCAGGTTATCCGCCCGCGCGGCCGGCACGGTAGCTGCCGCCGCGGGCAGATCCTGGGCGAACTGCTGCAGCGCGCGCAACATGTCGGCGACTTCGTCCTGCGCTGCCTCCGTTTGCGAAATCGTTAAAAGCCCCGCCTGAGGAGCGCGGATATCGCCCGTGCCGCCGTTAACCGTCCACGTATTTGGTCGAACACAAGAAATGATCGTATCGATAAGGCCCGGTGTGTCTAGGAAGTGATTTGTGCCAGTCGTGAGATCGTGGACGTCGTAAATGCACAGCAGGGGATGCTGCTCTGCTTCCGGAATCGTTGTAATTAACAGCACTTCGTCTTGGATAATCGCTGCCAGGTGATGGCTGCGGAGCAGATGTGTCAGGGCTGCCCGCAGCGACATGCCACGTAGATTCACCGTGACAGGATGATTCGGCCCCTGGCCGGCACCCTCAAGCGCCGGGAGGTCGAACAGGATCGGGATTTTATATTCGGTTGAAATCTCATCGACGATTGTCTCCCAGCGAGTTGCCGTTAGATTCCAACCCGCGGTCATGTAGCGGCTGCTTGAGCGCGAGTTTGATCCGCGCCGCGACCGCGTCGTTTTGACCCAGGCACTGGCAATTGTCGCCGACCGCGAGCGCTGCGACTCGCTGACCCGCTGCAACTGGCTCGTTGGCCGGCGAAGAAGGAACGGCTTGGTTTCGTTGGCCGGGTGCGCCGCCCTGTCCGGAACACGGCGAGTGAGAAGAAAAGCACGCCAACACGAAGAAACGTCTTCCTGCTCATGCCGATTGCCTCCGAGAGAGCTGGGGGGCGGCCAACTGAAAAGACAAGCGGCCAACTCTGTTGGCCGGCTAGTTGCCGGTCCCGGCAGAAGCAAAATCGATGAAGCTGAGGCCGATTATTCCCGGCCAGGCTGCGGTTCCTGACCCGTTTGCGGCTGCATCTGCAGAATGTTTCCGTCAACTGTGCGGACCAGCCGGCAGCCGCTCTCGTATAAGCCAATCGGGGTGGGCCGAGTCCAAACTACTTCGGCCTCGACTGCCAGGCGGCCCAACTTCGGGTGGTTCAGCGACAGGACCACTCGTCGGAAGAGGAGCGGATAATCGTGGGAAAACCCAATTCCACCGAGCGACAAGTCTTTGCCGACGACGGTCGTCGTCTCATGCCGCAGCAAGCTGCCGCTTCGATCGATGGGCGTCAGGCGGAACGTGTATGGAATCGGAAATCGGTCACGAGACCTCCGTTCGGCCTCTCCGGACAGCCGCGCCTCGTCGATCAGGCCCTGCACGTGCTGCACGAGAAGATCTGGCGCCACTGCGGCCGCAGCGCAAGTCTTCGGATCAACGGCTAGTGTCTCATGATTCATGGCAGTGCCAGTCGACAAGCATTATTGTGTCGGCAGTGTTTCGTATTGTCCGGCCGCAATTCGCCGAAACCAGATCCATATCGTTGTACTTGAAATTTAGTTTGCAAAGTGGACGTCGCGTAGATAGATCCTATCGCTGGGATTGGCCCGGTAGGCTAACTCTTGTCGGTAGGTTCCGCAAAATCGGTATAATCGGCAGTCGCGCAATTAACGCAGCGGCCAGTTGCAGCCTTGATGACTTACTGCCCAAGTAACTCCGGCTCCATGAGTCGCAGCAGTCTGCCGCCGCTGACATACCAGCCCGGTCGGGTGAACCGGCACCAATTGATATCGATCTCGGCGGCAAAGCGGCCGAATTCCGGATGTTCCAAAGAGACGATGGCCCGTCGGTACGGGAGTGGGCGTTCGTGAAAGAAGCTCATGCCGCACCGCGAGATGTCTTTGCCGACGGCGATAGTCGCCGTATCGGCCGCCCGCCGTTCGGAATCCAGTGGTGTCAATTGCAGCAGCACGGGCATCGGGTAGCGCTCGACGTGCCGCCGCTCGACTGTGACCTCTGGGTGCAAACGCCTAACCAGCAATTGAACCTGCTCAGCAAGTGCGCTGCCGGCGCAAAGCTGCCGGACATGCAAATCGACTGTTTGGGTCATGGTGCCCCTCGTGTAGATTTAGGCTGGGAGTCGCGGCGCCAATCAGTCGCCGAACATTCGCTGACTCGTGCCGGCAGATCTACTGTTACCGCAGGGGGCCCGCCCCTCTGTCCGCCGGCAAGGATCGATCTCGCCGTCTGGTCTCAAGCGGCCGTGCCAAGTGCTCGCCCTGCAAGCGAGCGACCAGATCGCGGTGGATCGGATAACGAAATGTGGGGCAAGACGCAGCGGCAACTGCCAATTGGCCGGCCGGCGAGCCTGCATTTTAAGTTTACCCTATGAATCGGCGCTCGACCGGAAATCGCGAACACCTGTTACTCGGCCGCGGGTCGCCTTTCAATCCGTACGCTCGATACAAGCGGCCGTCCGCTTGAACGTGCCAAACGCTCAACCACGCAGCCACAGAAACAGGCCGGCCACGATCGCGGCCAAGGCCGACAGCATGGCGATTGTCGGCAGCACGTCCAGCGAAGCACGCGTCTTAAGCGGTGAAACGGGCTGCGGACGCAGCGCAGCTACTGATCGGCTTCGCACTCACGATCGGCGCCATTCGAGCGGATGTGCTCGCCGGTTTCCCATGTTTCGCCGCGACGGATGCCGCCGGCCGGGCGTCGCCCCAATAGCCGGGCAGGTCACGGCTTTCGATCGGCGGAATCGCTTCTTGAAAGAGTTCGAGCGCGGGACGCAGCGCCTCGGCCAAGCGCCAGCAGTCGGCGCACTCTTCTAGATGATCTTCGACGAGCTCGTCGGTCGGTGCGCCGGTCGGAAATGGCCCACGCGTCAGGACCATAAAGACTTGATCGCAATCCATCGCAATCCCCTCCGACGAGAGCCCGCGATTGGCCCGCCACAACGGCCCCTGAACCGTCGCTGCGCAGCCCTTCACTTTCGAGCGTGTTATACACCTCACACAAAGACGAATGCTAGACCAGACGATAAGAATCCCGTCCAACGGCAGAATCCGCCACCGGCGGCTCACCAAACGGCGAATCAAGCTTGGCCGTGAATCAACCAATCGTTCGTGCCGATTCCAATCCTCCCGGCAAGTCGAGGAGCGCTCCGAGCACTTGCTCGTCGTGGCCGTCGACGATGACGCGCTTCCAAACATGCGCCACTTTACCATTCGAGTCGACGAGATAGGTGCTCCGCTGGATACCCAGCAGTTTATTGCCGTACATGTTCTTCTCGCGCCAGGCCCCGTATTTCTCGGCGACGGCGTGGTCTTCATCGGCCAACAGCGGAAAATTGAGGCCGTACTTGTCCCGAAAGCGGGCATGGCTCTCGATGCTATCAGTGCTGATGCCCAGCACAGCGGCCCCGAGCTTCTTGAGCTTGGCCTGCTGGTCGCGAAACGCGCAAGCCTCACGAGTGCAACCTGGCGTGTCGTCGCGGGGTAGAAGTAGACCACGACGGGCCGGCCGCGCAGGTCGGTCAGCCGAACCCGCGTGCCGTCGTCGGCCATTAAATTAAACGCCGGCGCTTTCTCGCCCGGCTCGATCCAGTCGGCCATCGTTGTCAGCACCTCGTCGAGCGGCGGGCCGGATTCCCCCCGCGAATTCCGGCTGATTCTACCGCGGTTTTTGTCGGACAACACGCCCTTGTCGGCACCCGACAAGGCAGGTAAACTCATAGATTCCCTGAAAATTGCAGTGCTCGCTCAGCCGCATGCGCGGTACGGCAGAAATCGCTGAGCGGCAATTGTTCGCTGAGTTTAATTATGAAGACCTACATGGCCAAGCCGGGCGAGGTAGCGCAGAAGTGGCACGTAATCGATGCCACAGATCAGGTTGTGGGCCGGCTTGCCAGCCGTGTCGCCGTGCTCTTGATGGGCAAGCACCGTCCGCAATATACGCCCCACGTGGACACGGGTGACTACATCGTCGTCGTCAATGCCGATAAGGTGAAGATGACCGGCAAGAAGTGGGAGCAGAAGGAGTACCGTTGGTACACCGGTTATCCGGGCCAGCGAACGGTTTCGGCCGAAGTTCGGCTGGAGCGGAAGCCGGAGTTAATACTCCGCGAGGCGGTCCGCCGGATGCTGCCCAAGAATAAGCTGGCCTTTAAGATGATCGACAAGCTCAAGATTTACGCCGGCGCGGATCATCCGCACCAAGCGCAGAACCCAGAACCCCTGGAAGTCGCGTCCAAATAGGTTACGTCCGTATTCCCTGACATCTGACATCTCATACTCACATGCCTGCCGCCGCAGAAAAAATTATTGACGCCCTGGGAACCGGCCGCCGTAAGACGTCGGTGGCCCGCGTGCGGATTCGTCCCGGCTCGGGCAAACTGCTGATCAACGAGCGCGAGTTGGAAAACTATTTCCCGATCCAGCAAGACCGCAACGCGGTCGTCGCGCCGCTGGAGCACTGCGGCGTGCGGGGCAGTGTCGACATCGTCATCCGAGTCCACGGGGGGGGCGGCACCGGCCAGGCCGGAGCCTGTATGCAGGGCATTGCCCGCGCGTTAATGCGCTACGACAGTGATCTTTCGGAAAAGCTCCGGGCTGAGCACTTCCTGACCCGCGACGCCCGCATGAAAGAACGAAAAAAGCCGGGTCTCCGCGGCGCCCGTCGCGGCACGCAGTTCTCGAAGCGGTAACGCCTGCTGAGCGGCCAAAAGTGTAGACGTCGCGTTCCGTTCGGCGGAGTGCATGGCCAGACCGCGAGACGCACTCCGCTCGTGGATCGAGTGGAGTACACCGCTAGATTCGACCCCTGAGTAATAGTCGGTTCCGGCCCGGTTTACCGCAGACGTAGTGAGTGATGTATAATTGGCCAGCCGCTCTGAGCTGCCGGCCGATCGGTTGCCGACGATTCCGGCCAGGCGGGCCAATCCCCCAGACTTTCACCTTTTCCCGCCGCGCTATGGATTTCGTCACCGCGATCACGATCTTCTCGCTGGCCATTTTCATCGGCTTCGAAATCATCAACAAGGTGCCGCCTATTTTGCATACGCCGCTGATGAGCGGCTCGAATGCGATCAGCGGCATCACGGTCGTCGGCGCGATCCTGGCGGTGCGGGCGGGTAGCGGCTTTTGGGGTGCGGCTCTCGGTTTCATCGCGGTCATCTTTGCGATGATCAACGTAGTGGGCGGGTTTCTTGTGACACATCGGATGCTCGAGATGTTCCACAGCAAAAAGTAAGCCGCCATGACACACGCACTACTTCAGGTTATAACTCTTGCCCAAGCGGTGGGCGAAGCAGCCCCCGCACCCGATGCGCCGGAAGCGCCGTTCGTCGGCCACTGGGCGAACTTCGCCTATTTGCTGGCCGCAATCATGTTCATCATCGGGCTGAAACAAATGGCCCATCCCCGGACCGCCGTCCGCGGCAATCTGATCGGCGCCGTCGGCATGTCGATCGCCATTCTGGCGACCGTATTGCACTTGAGATTATTTCCGATCAGCGTGGCAATCGTCGGCATGGGAATCGGCGGTGCGATTGGCTACATCTTGGCCATGCGCGTGCAGATGACACAGATGCCGCAGTTTGTCGCTCTGTTTAACGGCTTTGGCGGCATCGCGTCAGTCCTGGTCGCGGGCGCGGAGCTCGGACGCTTGGCGGCCCACGACCACATCTTCTGGCTAGCCGCGGGCCTCACCGGTTTGATTGGCGCCGTCACGTTTACTGGCTCGCTCGTCGCCGCGGGCAAGCTGGAAGAGCTCGAATGGTTCCAGAAGCCGTGGGCCTTTACCGGCCAGCAGTTGGCCAACGCGGGCCTGCTCGCCGCCTGCCTGCTGCTGTCGCTGGTGATGTGGTATGGAAACGGCTGGCTCTATTCTCCGCTGGTGCTGTTGGCCGGCGTGCTGGGCGTGCTCTTGGTGGCGCCGATCGGCGGGGCCGATATGCCCGTGGTGATTGCACTGTTGAATTCCTACTCGGGCCTGGCGGGCGCGGCCGCCGGGTTTGTCATTAGCAACAACGTGCTGATCATCGCCGGCTCGCTTGTCGGCGCCTCGGGCATCATTCTCAGCAGCATCATGTGCAAGGCAATGAATCGCTCGCTGGCCAACGTCTTGTTCGGCAGGTTTGAGGCCGGAGCCGACGCTCCGTCCGCAGACTCTGTCTACGGCGGCAAAGTGAAGGTAACTTCGCCCGAAGAGGTCGCCATATTGCTCGATGGCGTGCAGCGAGTCGTGATCGTGCCCGGCTACGGCCTAGCCGTGGCCCAAGCTCAGCACTCGGTTCGCGAGCTGGCCAACTTGTTAGAAAAACGGGGAGTGACCGTCGAATACGCCATTCACCCGGTGGCCGGCCGCATGCCGGGGCATATGAACGTCCTCTTGGCCGAGGCCGACGTTCCGTATGAACAGCTCAAAGAGATGGACGAAATCAATCCGACGATGTCGCAGGCCGACGTGGCAATCGTCATCGGGGCTAATGATGTAGTTAATCCGGTCGCTGAAACCGACCCCACATCGCCCATTGCCGGGATGCCGATCATTCACGCCAACAAGGCTCGCACCGTCGTGGTGGTTAAACGCAGTCTCAGCCCAGGTTTCGCAGGCATCCCGAACCCCCTCTTTGCGGCCGACAACTGCCTAATGCTTTTCGAAGACGGCAAGAAGGCGATGGTGGACATAGTGTCGGCCCTTAAAGAAGCTGCGTAACCGGCGTCAGGCTTGTGGTTTAGCCTGTCGACGGCCTCAACTGGGCCGAATTTGCCAATCGGCGATTTTTTACAGAAACCCCTGTTGAAAAGACGAGGCTGATATCTTAGAATCGCATTATCCAGTAGTTGAGAATTAGTCTCAGTAGCAATAAGGCGTGGTTAATTCAGATGACGGCCGTTCCAAACATAACCTCCTTGCATTCCCTGCGCTCCGGCCAGGTTGCCGAGGTTCGCGAAATCGATGGTCCGGCCGAGGACGTGCGGCGACTGGCCGAACTAGGTCTGCGGAACGGGGCCCGCTTGGAGCTCGTGCGTAGCGGTTCACCGTGTATCTTGCGCATTAACGGCGCGACGTTTTGCTTCCGCAATACCGGGTCAGTGAACGTGGTCGTCGCGCCAAGGATGTCGGCATGACTCGTTCGGCGGCGGAGCTGGCCGTGGGGGAGACAGGCCAGGTCGGGCAGGTCGTGGGCAGCGACGAAATCGCTCGGCGGATTCTGGAAATGGGCGTAACTCCGGGCGCAAGATCCGCCGTCTCGGCGCTGCCCCGCTAGGGGATCCGCTCGAATTCGAAGTCCGTGGCTATCGGCTTAGCTTGCGCAAGGCCGAAGCCGAGCAAGTGGAAATCACGTAAAGGCCTCTAGCCCGTTGATCTGCTCTAATGCCCGCAGATGCACCGCCAACTACGATTCGCGTTGCCCTCGTAGGCAATCCCAATACGGGCAAAAGCACGCTCTTCACGGCGCTGGCCGGCGTGCGGCAGCGGGTGGGCAACTACCCGGGCGTGACCGTCGATAAAAAGACTGGACGGCTGGAATTCGACGGCCGTCAGTTGGAGCTGGTCGATTTGCCGGGCACCTACAGCCTGGCGCCGCGGCGCCGGACGAAATGGTGACGGTCGATCTATTGCTCGGCCGCCAATCACACGAGCGGACGCCCGACGTGATTCTCTCGATCGTCGACGCCAGCAATCTGGAGCGCAATCTCTATCTGGTCAGCCAATTGTTGTCGCTCGGGCTGCCGACCGTCGTGGCCCTGAACATGGTCGATATTGCCCGCGGTCGCCGCATCGAGATCGATGTGGCCGCGTTGTCGCGGCGGCTCGGCGTACCCGTTGTGGCGATACAGGCGAATCGTTCGGCGGGACTGGCTGAACTGAAAGCCGCCCTCGCCAACGCAGCGGACGCCGCCAAAGCCGAGCGCGAAAACCCATTCCCGGCCTCGTTCCAGCAGACGACGGCTTCACTTGCCGATGCTTTGAACGCGACCCGCAAGATGCCACTGCCGCGATTTCTTGTCGAGCGGCTGCTGCTTGACGGCGACGGCTACTTGGAGCGAACGCTGCTCCACGGCGAGTGCAGTGCGTGCACCTCCAGCCTGCACCAGGCCCGGTCAAAGCTCGTTGCCGCCGGCATCCGCTTGCCTGCGATCGAAGCGACGGCCCGTTACGAATGGATCGCCCGCGTGCTCGACGGCATTACGCTCCGGCCAGACGGCCATCAGCGGACGCTCAGCGACCGCATTGATGGCCTGTTGACCCACAAGCTTGTGGGTTCGCTGATCTTCATGGCCGTCATGGCCCTGCTCTTCTCCTCGATTTTTATTTTCGCTGTGCCGCTGATGAATTTGCTCGATGCGGCCGCTGGTTCGCTGGCGGCCGGAGTCGAGAGTCTCATGTCCGAAGGCGCACTGCGCTCTCTGATTGTCGACGGCGTGATTGGCGGCGTCGGTGCGGTCGTGATTTTTTTGCCGCAGATTCTCATCCTGTTCATGTTCATTGCGATTCTGGAAGACTGCGGCTACATGGCCCGGGCCGCGTTCTTGATGGACCGCCTGATGGCCGGCGTCGGCCTGTCGGGCAAATCGTTCATTCCGCTCTTGTCCTCGTTCGCCTGTGCGGTGCCCGGCATCATGGCTGCCCGCGTGGTCGAAAATCGCCGCGACCGGTTGGCCACGATCCTCATCGCGCCGCTGATGAGCTGCTCGGCCCGCCTGCCCGTGTACGTGATTCTGATCGGCGCATTTGTGCCGGCGCGGCGATATTTTGGCGGCCTTGTCGGCCTGCAAGGATTGACGCTGCTCGCGATGTACTCGGTGGGCGTGATTGTGGCGATCGGCATCGCCTGGCTGCTGAAAAAGACGCTGCTCCGCGGCTCGACGCCGCCGTTCGTGCTCGAAATGCCAAGCTACAAGCTGCCTTCGCTGAGGACGGTTGTTTCGCGGATGGTTGAGCGCGGCTGGGCGTTCATCGCCCGGGCTGGCACCGTGATCTTCGCCGTAACGATCGTCATTTGGGCCTTAGCCTATTACCCGCGGGCGAACGACCAAGTGGCCGCGGACGTGGCGGCCCATCGAGCCGCCTTTGCCGCAGACCCAGCAGCCCTGGCCGCCTTTGACGACCCCGACAACCTGTCGCGCCTCGAGGCCAGCCTGCATCAGCGACACAGCTTCCTGGGCCGGGCCGGCCAGTGGATCGAGCCTGCCGTGCGGCCGCTCGGCTGGGACTGGCGCATCGGCTGCGCAGCGATTGCCTCGTTCCCGGCGCGAGGTGGTAATGGGCGTGTTGGGCGTGATCTATCAGCTCGGCCCCGATGTCGACGTCGGCGCCGAGGGCGACCAAAACCGCCTCGGCGAGCAGCTTCGCGCCGCGCGTTGGGACAACACGGGCCAACCGGTGTACAATTTGCCGGTGGCGCTGTCGATCATGGTTTTCTTCGCGCTGTGCGCTCAGTGCGCCGCGACTTTGGCCGTGATTCGTCGTGAAACAAATAGCTGGCGCTGGCCAGCGTTTACGTTCGCCTACATGACCATGTTGGCCTACGTTGGGGCGCTCGTAACCTACCAAGTAGCAATACGACTGATTTAGAAAGCCGCACGAGTGCAATACTGCCTCGCGCTGTCCATATGCAAGACCTTATCGCCATCCCGATCGTCGCCGTCGCTGCCGCGTTTTTAATTCGCCGCGGCTGGCTGCAACTCACCCGTCGGCGTGGCGGCGACTGCGGCTCGTGCGGCAACTGCGGTTCGGCGGATGCGATCAAGTTGCGCCCGCTTGTTATGCTCTCAACCGACTATGCTCGCCGCGACTCGCCGCGAGATTGAGCTTGAGACGGCTTGCATCGGCAGCCACGAGCTGGGAATCTTCAGTCGTCACGTTCGCTCAGTTTTTGAACAAGCATCTCTGCGCCCCGCACTCTTCGTGAAACCAATCTCATGACCGCTGCGACGGATCGCCCCTCCTTCACGCCGGCCCAAAAGCAGCAGCTCCGCCGACGACTACTGGCCTGGTACGCCCAGCACGCCCGCGACCTGCCCTGGCGGCGATCGAGTGCGCCGTACCATGTCTGGGTCAGCGAGATCATGCTGCAACAGACGCAAGTGGCCACGGTCCGCGGCTACTTCGAGGGTTTTATCCGCGAGCTGCCCACGGTCGAACTACTCGCCGCAGCCGACGAGCAGCAAGTGCTGCGGCTGTGGGAAGGCCTCGGCTACTACCGCCGCGCCCGGCAGCTTCATGCAGCCGCGCGGCTGCTCGTCGCCGAGCATGAGGGTCAGCTGCCAAAGGAAGTCGAAGCCTTGATGCAACTGCCCGGCATCGGCCGTTACACAGCCGGGGCAATCGCTTCGATCGCCTTCGGCCGCCGCGCCGATCCTCGAAGCCAACACGATCCGGCTCCTCGCCCGCTTGATTGGCCACTCGGGCGACGTGACAAAAGCGGCCGCCCAGCGACTTTTGTGGAGAACGGCCGAAGAGGTTTTGCCTCGGGAAAAGGTTCCGCTGTTCAACCAGGCCCTGATGGAGCTGGGCTCGCTTGTTTGCACGCCGAGCGACCCACAATGTGCGGAGTGTCCGTTGCGTGGCGTCTGCCGGGCCTTTGCCGATGGATTGCAAGAAGAAATCCCCCAGCCCAAAAGGCGACCACAATTCACGCTCCTGCACGAAGCGGCCATTGTCGTCAAACGAAAAGGCGAAGTGTTGCTACGTCAATGTGGCGAGCAGGAGCGTTGGGCCGGTTTGTGGGATTTTCCACGATTCCCGGTGGACGGCCAGGGTCCGCCGTTGGCACAGGACGAAGTCGTGCACAAATTGCGCCAGTTTTCTGGAGTCAAATGTGGACCGCCCCGTCACTTGAAAACGATCAAGCACGGCGTCACGCGCTATCGCATTACACTTGATTGTTACCGCGCGGCCTTCGTATCGGGAAGAATAAGGTCCTCCAAGCACTCTTCTCTCCGCTGGGTCACACTGACCCGGCTGCGAGACTATCCCCTCAGTACCACTGGGCGTAGAATCGCGGGACTGATCGAGTAGTTTCAACCGCAGCATCTCGGCGTCTGATGCCCAATCGCCTCGCCCACGAAACGAGCCCTTACCTGCTGCAGCACCGGGAGAACCCGGTCGATTGGTATCCCTGGGGCGACGAGGCGATCGCGCGGGCCCGCCGCGAAGAGAAGCCGATTTTTTTGTCGATCGGCTACTCGGCCTGTCACTGGTGCCACGTGATGGAGCATGAAAGCTTCGAAGACGCGGGCATCGCGCGACTCCTCAACGAACGTTTCGTTTCGATCAAAGTCGATCGCGAAGAGCGGCCCGACCTCGACCAGATTTACATGAACGCCGTGCAGATGCTCACCGGCCGCGGCGGCTGGCCGATGAGCGTGTTTCTCACGCCCGATTTAAAGCCGTTTTACGGCGGCACGTACTTTCCGCCGCACGAATCTCGGGGCATGCCGGGCTTCGATCAGATTCTCAGCGCGGTGATCGACGCCTGGAAGCACCGCCGCGAGCAGGTGCTGTCCGGCGCCGAACAGCTCGCCGCCGAGCTGCGCAAAGTGGGGCTATCGGAAGAAGAGGGTGATGCTGTGCGGCTATCGCGGGCGCTGGTCGATGCGGCAGTCGCCCAGTTGCGGCGCTCGTTCGACGCCGGCCACGGCGGCTTTGGCCAGGCGCCGAAGTTTCCGCATTCGATGGA
The DNA here is from genome assembly GCA_963738665.1 of uncultured Planctomycetota bacterium. GTDB lineage: Bacteria > Planctomycetota > Planctomycetia > Pirellulales > Lacipirellulaceae > JABDGM01. The sequence goes on along the minus strand of CAVTXL010000016.1, from coordinate 264,259 downwards.
TTTGGAGCTGTTGGTGCGCGAGGCGCAGCGGTCGGGCCGTAGCGAACTGCTTGACATGGTGCGGCTGACGCTCGACCGCATGGCCGCCGGCGGCATTTATGACCACGTGGGCGGCGGCTTCGCTCGCTACTCGGTCGACGCTCGCTGGCTGGTACCCCACTTCGAGAAGATGCTTTACGACAACGCGCTGCTCGCTGGCGTCTATCTCGACGCGTTTCTAGTCACCGGCGATTCGATCTATCAACGAGTAGTCCGCGAAACGCTCGACTACGTGCTCCGCGACATGACCGACCCGGCCGGTGGCTTCTACAGCACCGAAGACGCCGACAGCGAAGGCGAAGAGGGTCTGTTTTACACCTGGACGCCGGACGAACTGGAAACAGTACTCGGCGAAGCGGCTGCCGACACGTTCGGCCGCGTGTACGACGTCACCGACGTCGGCAACTTCGAGGGCCGCAACATCTTGCACCTGCCGAAAACGCTCGCACAAAACGGGGCCTTGCTCAAGCGCACGGCGGAAGAGCTAGCGGCCGAGTTGGATGAATCGCGGCGAAAGCTGTTTGTGGAACGAGAGAAGCGCGTCCGTCCGGGCCGCGACGACAAAATAATCGTCGCCTGGAACGGCCTTATGATCGGCACGCTGGCCCGGGCCGGGGCAGCTCTGGATGAGGCACGCTACGTGGCTGCCGCCAAGAAGGCTGCGGACTTCATCCTCGAGCGCGTGCGGGGCAACGACGGCCAATTACTCCACACCTGGCGGGCCGGCAGGGCCAAGTTAGACGCGTACCTGGACGACTACGCGGCGCTGGCCGAGGCTTTGATCAGCGTTTATGAGGCCACCTTCGAAGAACGGTACCTCCAAGAGAGCACGCGGCTCTTGGACGTCGTCCTGGCCAAATTCGCCGATCCGGCGAGCGGCGGCTTCTTCTTCACCGCCGCCGATCATGAGCCGCTGATCGCCCGCACCAAGGAACTTACCGACAGCAGCACGCCCAGCGGCAACGCCCTGGCGGCCACGGCCCTGCTGCGGCTCGGCAAGTTCCTGGGGAGGCGCGAGTACCTCGACGCGGCCGAGGCGACGCTCGCGGCTGCGGCCCCAGTGATGGAGCGAGTCCCGCTGGCCGCGGGTCAAATGCTACTGGCACTCGATTGGTACCTAGGCCCGTCACACGAGTTGGTACTGATTGGCGACCTGGCCGCTCGGGCTGGGCAGCTGGCACTGCGGAGCATTCGGGCTGGGTTTTTGCCGCGGTGCGTCGTCGCCGCAAGCGATCCCACCCGCAAAGCGGCGGCACCCGACGTGCTACGCGATTTGTTCGAAGGCAAAGAAACCGGCGAACAACCGGCGCTGTTTGTCTGTCAGGATTTTGTCTGTGAAGCACCTACTGTCGGCACAGAGTCGATCGAACGGCGATTGACAGCGCTTGCAACCACTAAGGATGCCGTGCGAAGTTGTCGTTGAGATCAATTCGCCGCGTCATTCTGCTGCCGAATGCTAACGATGATTTGCAGATATATCGCCACGATTTGCACGGGGATCGGCACTTCCTGCGAGAACTCGGCGATCCGTTTCCGAGTGAACCAGCCGGCTAAGCGAATCACTCCAACAATCCGCTCTCGGAAAAGGAGGTGATACGCGGTTGTGAACCAGCCGGCTGGCTGAAGCAGCCAAACCTCGCCGGCCGCGCTGATTTCGAAGCGGCGCGACCAGAAATTGCGTTTCACATCGCATACCACGTCATCTCCGCACATCAATAGGAATCCGTCTTTCCAAATCGACTTGCGATTCATGGAAAACATCCGACCAGCGACCGAGAATTGGCAAGACTCGCCCAAGAAGTTTCGCCGAAGCCTTGTCACTCGTTCGTCGCCCCGAAAGAGCTCCAAATGTCGCGAAAAAAACGACGTCGGCACAATCCTCCAACCAACCGGCTGCGCCCCCACTTTGTCGCTAATGGTTTCCCCGTCTGACATACGATTAATTCGACGACGACTTGCAGAACTTGGCCATACCGATACGGGCTGAACCTGGAAAAACGTACCGCCGCGAGGTAGACTAGACTCGCACCGTGGTCGTCGTTTGCCGCTGTCTCGACCGCAATGATCCTGATCATCGACAACTACGATTCGTTTACCTACAACCTCGTCCAGCGTCTGGGCGAGATCGATCGCCAATTGGCCATTGAGGTCGTGCGCAACGATCAGATTTCGGTCGATGAGCTGCTTGCGCGGCAACCGGAGCGAGTCATCATCTCACCCGGGCCGTGCACGCCGAGCGAGGCTGGCATTTCGGTCGAGGCCTGTCGGCGGCTGAAAGGCCAACTGCCCCTCTTAGGCGTGTGCCTCGGCCATCAATCAATGGGCCAGGCGTTTGGCGGCACGATCGGGCGGGCGAAGAACCTGATGCACGGCAAGACCGACATGATCCACCACAACGGCCGCGGGCTGTTCCAAGGGCTGGAGAATCCGTTCCAGGCCACTCGCTACCACAGCCTGGTGATTCGGCCTGGCACGCTCTCACCGGAATTTGAAGTCACCGCCTGGAGCGAAGAGCCGGGCGGCTACCGCGAAATTATGGGGATTGCCCATCGCGAGTATCCGCTGTATGGCGTGCAGTTCCACCCCGAGAGTTTCTTGACGCACGCGGGGTACGATATTTTGCGCAAGTTTTTGGCCGCAAGTTGACACTAGTCGAATTGTGGATTGCGGATTCTGTTTAGCAGCTCCAATTCGCTTGCGGCATTCCACCATTTTGAACCATGCTTACCGTAGAACAGGCGTTGCAACTCGTTGGTCAGCAAGCGAGGCCGCTTGCGCCAGGCCGCATTCCGCTCGGCGATTCCGCGGGCCTGATCCTCGCTGCCGACGTCGCCAGCGACGTTGACTCGCCTCCGCACGACAAAGCCGTCATGGACGGTTTCGCTGTCTTGAGCCGCGACTGCTCGGAAATTCGTCAGGTCATTGAGGAGATCGCCGCTGGCGACGTGCCGAAATGCACGGTCACACTCGGCACAGCCGCCCGCATTATGACGGGCGCACCCGTGCCCAGCGGCGCAGATGCGGTCACACCGATCGAAAATTGCGAGCTGCTCGATGGCGGCCGCGTCCGATTGCTCAGAGTCGACGTTCAGATCGGACAGCATGTTTTGCCGCGCGGCGCGTCGGTTCACGCTGGCGACGTCGTCGTCCAGCGGGGCGCGGTGATCCGACCGATCGAGGTGGCCATCCTGGCTGAAGCTGGCAGGGCACAGGTCGTCGCCACTCCCCGGCCGCGCGTGGCCGTGCTGGCGACCGGCAATGAGCTGGTGCTTTGCGACGCCAAACCGGCCGCCGGGCAGATCCGCAATAGCAACAGCCCGCTGCTAGTGGCCGCGGCGACGGCCGCTGGCGCGAACGCCATCGATCTCGGCATCGCGCGTGATCGGCTCGGCGATTTGCGGGTGCTCGTCACCAAGGGCCTGGCGGCCGATGTGCTGATCCTTAGCGGCGGCGTGTCGGCCGGCAAGTTTGACTTCGTGCCGCAAGTGCTGACTGAGCTTGGCGTGCAGCCCGTGTTTCACAAAGTCGCTCTGCGGCCTGGCAAACCGATTTGGTTTGGCATCCGCGAAGCTGCCGAAGCTCGGACGCCTCGTATTTGGCCTGCCCGGCAATCCGGTCAGCAGCTTCGTGTGCTTTGAATTGTTCGTGCGGCCGGCAATTGCCGCTTTGTGCGGCCGGACCTTTGACGCCCTACCCCTTATCGACGCTGAGTTCGCCCACCGTTTCGTTCCAAGAGTGGCCGGCGAGTCGTTTCTGCCGGCACGAATCATGCGTGACCGATGGGTCGGCAGACCTCACATGGTCGAAGTCCTAACCTGGCATGGCTCGGCCGATCTGGCGGCCCTGGCCGGGGCCAACGCGCTGGCCCGCTTCGGCACGGAAACAGTTGAACTGCAGTCCGGGAGACAACGTCCAAGTACTGCCGATTTAGGGGCGAATTCTCCGCCATTTCACGTGCCGCCCGGCCGTTTTCGCACAATCTTCACGAGCCATCGCTACCGATCGCCGCGGCGGCCGCAACGACAAAATAGTTGACAGTTTTGGCTCGCTTTAATGACAATAGAGGTGATTTGCCGGAACATCTCTTGACGGGCGGGAAATGCTTGCCAAGTGACCCCTTTTATCGGCCGGCGGTTCGAGTCGCGTCCCATTCGTTTGACGCTCCGTCAAACACCGGGGCGGTCCTGCGCCGCCGATGCCGACGAGGTGCAGACAATCGCGCGGCTCAACCGTTGCCGCGCGGCCTGGGTGCGGTCCGGGGGCAGCCGTCCGTTTGAAGGGCGCCGTGCGCGGCGAGCTCGCTTGCCGGCCGGGCCAAACAGCCTTTGCAAGCGGCTTTGGTAACAGCGGAGAGTGTCGATGCGTCAATTCGTTCGAGGGAAGGAAACGCCAGTCGTGATTTTCAACTATGACCTGTTGCGGCGGAACCTGGCCAGAGCGGTGGCGTTTTTTGGCGTGCTGATGTGCGGGTCGTCGACATGCCTACTTGCGCCGCGCGCTCGTGCCGATGTGACGACGATTGACGACGTCTGGGTCGACATCGGCGGCACCCTGATGCAGGACAACCCGTTCACACTCTTTAACGAGGGGATTCCGACGACCGGTAATTCGATCAATCGCATCGAGGGCATGATGCAGACGAATTATGAAGGCCGCACGAATGAGCTGGGCACTTCCAATGTCAATTTCGACAACATCATTGTCGGCCGTTCGTCGTCGGGCCAGTTGATTTTGTCGGGCCCGTTTTCGGTGCTGAACGACGAGGACTTGACGATCGGCGACATGGGCCCGCTGCAAGGCGGAGGTAGCGGCAATCTGTTCCGCGGTACGGGGGTTGTGAGGATCGAAGGCAATGGAGCGCTGTATAGCAACAATCCGCTCATCCTGCCGTATCCCTTGACGACATCTCCCAGCGTGGACCCACGTCCGACGGACGTCGGGTTCGACGCGTATGTCGGCCGTAGCGGTACGGGTAGCTTGTATGTCTCGCTCGGCGGCCGGGCCGAGATTCAAGACGCCCTCATCATCGGCGACCAACCGTTTTCGACCGGCTTGATGGTCGTGGACGGGATCGACACGATCGTTCGCAGCGGCGGCTTCGAGACGCCGGCCGGGACGCCTGTAAACGAGGTGCACTCATTGACGGTTGGTCACTTGGGGGCGGGAACGCTGACCCTCAGCGGCGGCGCACAGATTTTTTCGGATGCACCGGACGACGTGTTCAGCGAAATTCCTTTCGCCGCGGTGATCGGGGGCGAGCACTTCATCACGAATCAGGTGCCGGAGGGGGGCGGAACTGGTGTCGTAAATGTCACCGGCTCCAATACCAACTGGCAATTGCGCGGCGCCTTGCAAATCGGCGGATGGGATAACATCGATGGTCCCTTTGGTCCCCAAATGAACTTAAGCGAAGGAGACAATGTCACGTACTCGAACAGTGTCGGGCGTGGCACGCTGAACATCACACAGGGAGGGAGTGTCGAGGTCGTGCCCCTTGACGATGAGCAAATCTCCCTGCCACTCGAAGTCATCAGCGGCCGTTACGGCAAGATCGTCATGGACTACGGCACGCTTTCGATCGGCGGCAACATCGGGACCGATCCGCAGTCTTCCGAGCCGAACGATCAAATTCGACTGTTCAACGACGGCAAAATCTCTGGCGACGGCGAAATCACCACCGGCGTCTTTTACAACCGCTACTACGGCGAGATGGAAGTCGGCATCAATCAGCACATGATTGTTAACGCCTTATCCCAGTTTACTAATCCGTCGCTCCAACTTTACCCTTGGGTGAACTGGGGCGTTATCCGTGTCATCGGGAACCATGACTACCAGGCCGAGCTCGACTTTGAGCGTTCGACGATGGACGGCCTGGCGTCGCCGTTCCAGAATCGCGCACTAACGAATATTCCAGCAACGGGCCGAGTGGCCGGATTCATTCAGGTCAATTTTGGAATCCTCCGCTTTCGCACCGGCGTTGAGAACCAGGGCACGATCGCCTTTACTGGAGGTGAAAACCGCGTGACGGGTGACGTAGCCAACCTGGTCGGCGACTCCGTGACGATGACCCCCAACGGGCTAATTTCGGTTACCGGCGTCGGTACTCACGTCATTTTTGAAGGCAGCGTCGCAAACAACGGCCAGTTTGATATTCGGCGAGATGCTAGTCCGGTTGAGATTCTGGGCGATTTCACGCAAGTCTTTTCTCCAGACCCCGTCTATACCGGCAAGCTAAGTCTGGAACTTGTTGAGGGAACACCGGAACGATTGCAGATTCTAGGCGACGCCATTCTGGGTGGAACCCTCGAAGTATCGGTCATCGGGCCCGCACCGCAGGCTGGCGACGTCTACAGCGTGTTGGCAGCCACGGGCGACCTGTTTGGAATCTTTAACGCGCAAGTGCTTCCAACGCTCGCGCCGACGCTCGGCTGGACGGTGGATTATAACTACGCGTTGGATACGGTAGCCCTGCGCGTCTTGTCGCTGTCCACTGTGATGGGGGCCGACTTCAATGGGGATGGAGTCATCGATTTGCAGGACCTGGCTGTCTGGCAGACGAATTTCGGAATCGTCAGCGGTGCGAGCCCGCTGCAAGGAGATGCCGACGGCGACGGCGACGTCGATGGCAACGATTTTCTCCTATGGCAAATGCAAATTAGTCCCGGTGCGGGAAGCGGCGCCGGCAACTCGCTCGTCCCCGAGCCCGCCAGCATGCTGCTTATCCTGATGGGCGGGATACTGGCAATGGGCATACGCGGGCGACAGCGTTAGCTGCATTGCTGGCGTCGACGGGAAAACTTCCGACCTTCTCCGGCAGGTCATCGCAAGTCGCGCGAGTGACTTTGACGATTACGTAGGCAAGAGCGACCGGGTGCGGCCGTATCGGCTGATCTGCGCGGTCGTCGACCTCCTAATTCCCCCAAACTCCAGTCATTAGCACGGAGGCTGCCATGCTTCGGCCACGCCCATTTGCCCTCGTTTGCGCCTGCGCTCTTTTCCCCGCCGCCTATCCAGCGGCTCGAGTTGAAGCCGCCGAGGGCGCATCGGGTTCGACGATTCGAACCATTTCGATTGCCGGCCCGATATCGCAGGCTGTGACGACTTTGACTACTCAAGAGCCGTCACGTCCCACAGCGAGCGAAGCTCGATTCAAGCGACCTGCGGGCGGTCAAGCGGCCAAATCAAATTTGGTTTGGAATCAACCGGCGGCGTCAATTTCGAGTTCGTCGGCGACCCGGCAATCCGATTCCACCATGCTCTCGTTCAAAGCTCACAACGACTCGATCAGCTCGCCGGCGACCAGCTCGGAATCGACAAGCCTTGTCTTCGTGCATCCGGTTCTCCCAGCACGTCCCGCCGAGAGCAGTGCTGTGCGGACGGTGCAGTTTGAAGCAACCATCCCCGATTCACCTGCGGACGGTCAATCGTCCATCACATTTGAGACGATCGCATCCGTGGAAGCTCTCGCGGAGACGCCCGCCGCACCAATCGAGACGGGCATCGGCACGTTGCCGGCGGCCAACGCCCAACCGCAAACCGCAACGGCGGCCGCCGCAGCTTCCGCGGCGGAACCTCAAGCCACATCACCGGACGCCAGGCCGCCCGCGCCAGCCCCATTCAACGAGCAATTCGTGCTTGAGCAACTGCGACAGCTCCGCGACGCCAGTGCGGCCGGCACCGGGATTTTTGCATCCGACCGCGCTGCCCAGCGCCCGTCCGGGCATCGCGGGCCTTCTGCATTGCCGGCGAAGTCGAAGCCGTTTCAAGGCTTCGAAAGCGGCCCGACGGTCAGCCCGTATCTCAACCTCTATCGCAATGAGGATGATGGCGAAAGTGCGCCGAACTACTATGCCTTTGTCCGGCCGCAAGTCGAACAGACAGAAGCCAATCGCAATCAGCAGATCGAGCTTCAAAAGTTGCAGCGGCAGCTGCAAAGCACAACAGTGGTCACTCCGCGATACCGCGGAGCGGTCCCCTCGACAACTGGTGCGGCCGCTCGCTTCATGGACACGGCCCAATTCTTCGGCGGTTGGCCGCGGTAGTGTGATGCGAGCACTCCGCACATTGCAGCAGTCGCTGCCACATTTCTTCCTTGCCAGCGTATTGCGAAATGAGGTGTCGCGGCGGGGAGAGTCATTCCATGGCGAAATCCGGCGTGTCACGGCGCTGGTTGCCATACGCCTCACGATCCGGGTAAAGTAAGGGCCTTGTTGACAATACTCCCCCAGGTCTTCGTTGAGGTCCCGAGATGATCCGACACATCGACGTTACCCGCCCGCTCGTTGTTTGCGCCATCGCAACTGTTTTGATCCAAGCGACCTACGCCCAAACGCCCGCCCAGCCGCAGCCAGCCACGCAGCCCGCGGAAAAGTCGCCGGCAGCCACACTGCCAGCCATGCCCAAGAAGTCACAAGCCGAGCTCGATGCCGACTTTGCCAAAATGCTCAGCGGCGCGACGCTGGAAGGCAGCTTCAACACCACGGGCGCGGGCCGCGACATGACCCGCCTCTCCGCAGACAAGTACTCTCTCGGCGAAGTGAAAAAACAGTTCGGCAATATCTGGATCATTCAAGCGAAATTGCGTGACACGATGATCCCCTTGCCGCTGCCCATCCTGTGGGCCGGCGACACTCCCGTTATAGTCGTCGACAACTTCACGATTCCGGGCATGGGCACCTTCTCGGCGCGGGTCATGTTCTTTGAGGATCACTATTCCGGTTACTGGAAGCATGGCGATCGCGGCGGCAATATGTTCGGCGTGGTACATCGGGTTGAGCCAACCGAGGGCGCACGCGGCGACGGCCAGCCAAGCACCGCCGACGCGGAAAAGAAGTAGTCGCTTCAGGTCAGGTAGACTGACCGACTACGACGACGAGGCGTACGTGAGCGAATGCGCCGAGAAACCACCGCGTCGCCGACTTTGGCTGCGCCGCTGCGTTTGGTTCATCGTCGCGTTTCTGGTAATAGGCTTTGTTGCTGCAGCTGCTGTTTCGTGGATAGGGGCGGGAAAACTGGCAGCGCCATCCCGCTCAGTCGTCGCTCCGCCACCCGATGACCTGTCGTGCGAACCCGTTCAATTGCAAAGTGAGTCTGGCACTACGTTGGCCGGCTGGCACATTCGAGCAAACGGCAGACTTGGTGTCGTTGTACTATTGCACGGCATTCGCGGTTCTCGTGCCGATATGGTCGGCCGAGCCCGGCTTTTTCAGGGTGCCGGCTACTCCGTGGTGATGATCGACCTATCAGCGCACGGCGAAAGCTCCGGCGAACACGTAACGTTCGGATTTCGCGAGCAGCACGACGCTCGCGCGGCGGTCGAGTTCGCGCAGGCGCGGCACCCAGGCGAACCCGTTGCGGTCGTCGGTCGTTCGCTCGGCGGTGCGGCTGCGGTCTTGGCGGGCCCACTCCGCATCGAGGCTCTGATCCTCGAAGCAGTCTATCCGACGCTGGATGAGGCGATTGACAATCGATTGCGGCCTCGGCTCGGTCCGCTCCGTCCGCTGGCGGCCATCGCTTTGCAGTTGCAATTGAAGCCCCGCTTGGGGTTCTTTGCGAATCAATTGCGACCAATCGACAGCATTACTGCGGCACAATGTCCCGTGCTCATTTTTAATGGCAGCAATGATCGCCACACGACAGAGGCTCAATCGCGTCAATTGTTCGCCTGCGCCAGCGAGCCAAAGGCACTGGTAATATTTCGAGACGCCGGTCACGGCGACCTGGAGCGATTCGATCCAAAGCTCTACAAGCATGAATTCCTTGCATTCCTGGCGAAATATATGACGCCGCGAAAAGCATCTGCTTCCGGGATACCAGACGGGCAGTGACTACCATCGTATGCCGTCACGGCGCCAGCCGGCCGCTGGTCAGCAGCCACAACAATAGTGCCGCGAGCAGCAGGCGATAGACGATGAACACAAACATCGAGTGCTTGCGCAGAAAGGCGAGTAGCCAGGGAATCGTGGCGTAGCCGACTAGGCCGGCCACGACCAGTGCCGCGCCCAGGTCGGCGGCCTGGCTGCGGCTGGCCATTAGTTGCGGCCAGGCTTTAACGAGCTTGTAGATGCCCGACAACAGCACGGCCGGAATCGACAGTAAGAATGAGAAGCGGGCCGCTGCTTCGCGATTCAGTCCACACGCCAAGCCGCCCAGAATCGTCGCACCGGAGCGGGAGGTGCCCGGGATCAGGGCGCACGCCTGCGCAGCCCACGACAATCGCGTCCCGCCAAGTGGATTGTCCGACGTCGCGCGTGGCGTGCCCACCCATGCGGCCCGCTCGCAACGCGAATTCCGCCGCGCCCAGCAGCAGCGCCACGCCCGCCAGGGCCGCTGCCATGACGTATAGCGACTGCAGCGACGTGTCAATTTGCCTTTCGAACAAGAGGCCGCACACGACGACCGGCAGTGTGCCGACGGCGATCATCCAGCCGAGCTTGGCATCGTGCGTGGTAATCAGCCGTCCCTGGCGCAAGTCTGCGACCATGGCCAACAGAATGCGCACAATGTCTCGCCAGAAGTACGTCAGCACGGCCGCTAGCGTCCCCATTTGAATCACCGCTTCAAACGCGGTGCCTGGGTGCCCCCAGCCGGCGAGTTCGGAGACAATACTCATGTGAGCCGTGCTGCTGATCGGCAGGAACTCGGTGAGTCCTTGCACCACGGCCAACACGATTGCTTGCAGTAATCCCATCGCGGCGTCCAGGATATGCGGAAAACGATCTGTGATAGTATAGGTCGCAGCAGCGGCCAAAAAGGCGACGTCGATTGGCGAATCGCAGGCGGCCCGCGCCAGCCACAATCAACCCTCATATACCAGGCATCGCGAGGCTTATGTTTCACTACGACGCCGGACTCTTCCTGACCGCCGCTCGCCTGGGCGTCGACGTGCGCCGGCGCCAGCCCCGCTGCTTCGTCTCGCATGCCCACACCGATCACATCGCTCGGCACGAGTTGGCGTTGGCAACGTCGGTCACGGCGCGGTTGTATCGACACCGCCTGGGCTCCCGACATCGCGTGCTGGAAATGGCCTTTCGTGCTCCGATAGATTTCGGTCCGCTACGGCTTACCGCCTATCCGGCCGGCCACTGCTTTGGCTCGGCGATGCTATTGGCGGACGACGGCTGTCAAACGCTGCTGTATACGGGCGATTTCAAACTGGACGCGTCGGCCACCGCGGAAGCCGCCGAGCTGCCCCGGGCCGACATCCTGGTCATGGAATCGACGTTTGGCCGGCCCTGCTACCGGCTGCCGCCGCGCGAAACCGTCATCGATCAATTGCTCGAAACAGTCCGCGCGGCTCTTGGATCCGGCGCGACGCCGGTCATCCATGCCTATCCACTCGGAAAATCGCAGGAAATTACGCACATCCTGACGTCACGCGGAGTGCCCGTTCAGCAGCACCCTGCGATTTTCGCCATCAGCAGAATCTATGAAGAGGCCGGTATGAGCCTCGGCGACTTTTGCTGCTTTGGTGATTCACCAATCGCGGGACACGCAGTGGTTACGCTGCCGCGCCGCATGAACGGCTTTCGACTGGCCGGCCTGCGCAGAACAGTATCCATTGCCGCCACCGGCTGGGCCCTCGATGCGAGCACGCGATTCCGCTGGGGAGTCGACCACGCGCTGCCCCTTTCTGACCATGCGGATTTCGACCAGCTCGTGGACGCAGTGCGCCGCATCGCTCCACGAGAAGTGTACTGTACTCACGGCCCTTACGAATTCGTCGGGCATTTGCGCGATCTGGGCTTCAATGCGCTCCCTCTTCACCCGCCGCCGCAGCGCCAGCTCTTCTAACAGTTTACTGACTTCATTGCTGCGCGCAAGTCGTCGCACCGAAGTCGGACGGCAATTGTCGTTTTTGGCGTCTTCCGCTCTGCGGGCCGACCCCATAGACCCTCCGCCGCTTCTTCCCTTAAAGTACACGCCAGGGCGTCTAGGACCGGGCGCGACCGGAACATCGCCAGTGCGGCCGGCTGACTGCTTTCGATGCGGCCGCTCGCTCAGCTTCCGGCACTGATTTGGTCGGGCCGTGTACGGCCGGGCGGTCGATGAGGGCACGTCCAGACCGGAACTGACACGACAGCGTGGCCCCCGAGATTCGGCAACATTGGACGAGCGCGTTGGAATGAGTACGACAATTCCCAAACCTGCGCCCGAGACGCTCGCGCTCGTCGATGAGCTCGTCGGCTATTTGAACTTCTCCAGCGGCGCGACCGATTCCAGATTCTTGCGAAACGTCAACAGCGTGTTTCGGGCAGCAGCCGGCGACGACCCGGCCGCGGACGAACCAGTCGCTGTGCTTTCGGCGTGGCTACTGGAGCGAATTGAACAGTTGCCCAAAGAGTCGACCGCATTCAACGATGTGACGCAGGCACGCATGCTCGTTTTGCTGCTGCGTGACCATTTTTTGCCCGCCTATCGCCGCTTCCATCGCGATTTGCTTGGTCACCAGTCCGATCGTCAATTGTGGCGGCCGCTCTTTGTTGCCCGCGCCTGGGAAGCACTTCTATCTCTGGGCGCCCCCTGGGAAGAAACGGAGCGAATCATCTCCGGCGCCATCGATCGTCTTAACGATTACATCGGCTACCGGCCGATTGCCGTCGTCGAGTCGCAGCGCCTGATGGAGCCGTACGACCATGAGTGGCTGGCGCCAATTCCGTTATACATCGAGAACGTGGGCGTGGCCGCCGGCCCCTACGAGGAATTGATCGAGCGAGCGCTGGCAATCTTGCGGGAGACCGATCCTGACTTGCTGCGGCAGGCCTGGTTCGATCTGCGAATGCTGACCGAGTTGGCGCTCGACCCGCGGGCCTACGAATTCGACCACCCGGCGAGCAAGCGGCCCAACCACCATTTCGGTCAATGGGATCCGAACACGGTCGACAACCGCGGTTTTTTTCGGCGTTTCGTCTTGCAGCAAATCACGCTCGACGCGCTGCTGGCGCGGGTCGCCAAAGACTGCGGCGTTCAGCGGATGGACTGCACTTCGCCACCATCCAGCCGTAATCCGCGGTCCAAAGCCAGAGCTGCCAAAGCGGGCGGCGCTCTGCCGGACGAGCTGCTATTCGAGGCCGCCGCGGTGCTCGCGGGGACGATCCTCATGGCCTCTGGCACCAGCGGCAATGGCCCCGGTTGCCATAGCTCCGATGTAACGTTGTCGAATCTGCTGCCGCACATCGCCACGTATCGCGATCATTTCTACGAACGCCTGTTGGCGGGTACAAAAGGCGCTCACGGCGAGCGGCTCCGCGTCGAAGCCCGTCGCATGAAGCAAGCCTTCGGCGGCGCACGGCAGCATCTCAATCATGAATTGGCTCGCCGCCGCGCCGCGCAGATGCAGCACGTGCAACTGGCCCAGCTTTACGCCCGCATGGGTTACTCCGACGCGGCCTTGCGCGAGGCGCAGGCGGTCCGCACCGTATCGGCGCGCATGTTGAGCGAAATCTATTGCCGCCTGACTGCCGGCCATCACGCGATCGACACCCGTCAGCTCGAGGCAGTCGCCCGCTATCTGCCGGAAATCGAAAACCTGCTCGAGCGCGGCATCGAGTGCGGCGCCTTGGTCGACCCGTGGAGCATCATCGGCTTCGGCGGCAATTTCAGCCTGTTCCCGGCCCTCGAAAACACGGTCCACGATTTTCGCGTCGACGAGCTGGTGGAGCTGGTCGAGCAGATTCTAGATCTCTGCGCCCGGGCACGCACCGAAGCGGCGGCGATCGACGACGCGAAGCAAGAGGCTTTTTTTTCCGCTGCGCTTGAACGCTTGTCCAATTGGTGGGACAAATACGCGGCCGCCGACATCAGCGGCATCAAACGCCTAGTCGGCAAAGAAATCGAAGTCTCGACCAATCTCGTCGCCGGTGCCCTGAGTGCTTGGCAGAAAGCCGGTGCGGAGGCCGGAAACGTCCGATTTTGGAGAATGTTTGTCGACCAGTTCGATACGCCCAAAGCTTTTCAACTGGTCGTTGAAGCCCTGCTGGATCGCGGCGACCGCGTGGCGTCGATGGCTTTGATGTTGCAGTGGATCAGCCAGGTCGAGCGCACGCCGCTCGCGGACGGCGACGTCTCATTTCATCCGCTATCCTTACGCTGGCTGCGCGCTGTCGAGCAATACGAGCGAGAGACTGGCGACGACCAATGGCCGCTGGTGGACAAGTTCTTTTCCCGATTGGAAGCCAGCGCCGAACTTTACTGGCATGCGCCCGCGTTCGACCTGCCCGAGGGCAAAGATGCCGCCGAGACGCGCAATGGCGGCGACAGACCCACGGCCGAAGCCGGCGAAGAGCAGGATCTTCAGGAATTTGACCAAGATGAGCTGTACCGCGCTGCCTACGAAGACGTGACGTACCGCGACAGCACCGACGACGGGCACGACGCCGACATGATCGACGATTCGTTCAGCGGCGGTGGATTCGCACTCGAGGCCGAGGCCCAACGGCTCTCCCATCGGCTGGAGTTTCTCGGCACGGTCGCCCAGTTATGGCGACATGTGGCCGTTGCCTGGGACGTCGACGGTTCGCACCGTCGAGAACAAGGTGAGCACTTTGCCCACTGGTGTCGCCAGGCTGCATTGCGATCGAAGCAATTGCTCGAGCTGCTGGAGGCCGTCCACCAGTATCGCATCCCGCAACCCTCCGGCTCGCACGAGTCGATGATCGAGTACGATCGCCAGCGAATGGTAAAAGAGTCTTTGCTCGAACAGATCGTCACGACCTGTGTGGAAACGGCCGACGCCGGCCGGCTGCTGTGCGCGGCCAGTCGAGTGGCCGACGCGTTGGGCGAGGGCGAAAGCGAAGCCTACGAAGCAGCGCCGATCGCTCTGCTCGAGGCGGTGCTTGCCGGGCAGCCAGGGGCCGTCCGCGAGCGCTGGCCCGCATTCACCCAATGGCTACGCGACCAGGAGCTGCTCTACGTACCCCTCTCACGTGGTGGAAAGCCCCGCCGCATCGTGAAGGCCCGCGCTTTGAGCCAGTTGCTCATGAATCTACTTGAGTGGCTGCCGCGCCTCGGCCTGATTGGCGACACCTGCCAACTCCTCGATTTGACCCAAAGGATCGAAATCGAGCATCCCGTCGGCGTCGGCGCCATGACTGAGTTCGACCGCCTGTTCACCGCCGGCTACCAGGCCATGGTCCGCTGCCTGGTCGAGTCGGCCGCACACTGGGGCGAAGGCGTTCGCAACGAGCAAGCCGCGAGCGGCGACGACTGCGGCGAATCGCCAACAACAGACCCGCATTCGTCATTCGTCGTTTGTCACGCGACATGTCCGTCCGATTCCGACACGATGCTTGTCGAAGCGCTCCAGGACCTCACCAACGCCCAGATCGATCGTTGGCTGACGCACAGTCAAACGCTGCGGCTGAGCATTGTCGAGCGGCTTGACGGCGATGACGAATGGCGATCGTTCGTGGCATTCGTCGAACGCTACGGAGCTGACTTATTCACGCAGAAATTCCTCAGCCTCGGCAACTTGCGTTCGATATTGCATCAAAGAACAGCAGTCTGGTTGTCGAACCTGGAGTTGGATACGCAAGCTGAGGACTTGCGGCTTGTGCGGGAAATGGGCCAGCAGATATCTCGTGAAGAGGCGGCCAAGTGGCTCACGATCGCCATCGAGGCGATCGTCGAAAACTATCGCGAGTATCGCGATTACAACACGACGACGACTCACTCCGACCACGGCGAAATGTTGTCCTCGCTGATTGATTTTCTTCGCCTCCGGGCAGGCTACGACCGCTTCGCCTGGAAGTTGCGGCCGGTAGTGATTGCCCACGAGATTTTGGTGCGCCACAAACGTCCCGCCGCAGCCGAGATGTGGCAGCGAGCCTTGGCTGCCCAGACGTCCGAAGCCGCCGATGCCCATCTGGGTCGCTACGAGCAGTTGTGTGAGAAATACGGCATCCGGCTGGCCAGCGTTGCCGAGCGGCTCGCCGAACGCTTCACACGGCCATTGGCAATCGACCGCGTGAAGGCCCTGGTCGCCCCGGCGATCGAGGCCGCTAGCGGCGGCGACGGAGCCGCCTTCGCCGCCTTGCAGCAGGAGATCGCGACCCTGGGCCAGGAGCCGGCCGGAGCAGGCCTCGACCTGCCTGACTGGCTGGAGGCCCTGGAAGAGGAAGTCTCCCGCGTCCGCTGCCGCCGCCGCCATCGGCAGTCGACCGAACATGGGCTGTCGCGAATTGAGCAGGCCCGGCTGACCTGGGAGGAATGGCAGCGGCAGGTCCCGGAGCCGCCAGCCTAGGGCGGTGCGAGAGGTTGCCGGCTACTTGGAATTCGCGGCGTTTTGACTTCCCGCTCGGTTTCCACTTCAGGTTCGCACGCGGCAATCGCTTGCCAACCCGGCCCGGTTTTGGAATATTAACGTTTGTACACGCATCGGTCGTCGCGGATTTCGGAATGGAGACCTCCTATGTCCGGATTGTATGAAGAGCTGGCCACGGCCCCGCGAACGCAATCGCGACCCCGCCCCGATGAACCGCGCGGCGACGCGCCGTTCTCCATCGAGCTCGAACTCGTCATTCACGATCGCGATGTGATTCGGGCACTGGAAGGGCATCCGGAAGGCGAACCCCGCAATCAATTTGCGCTGGAAGCGCTCAAGATTGGCGTGCTTGCTCTGCGGCACGTCGGCGGACAGGCAACGGCCGATCTCGTTCAGCGCGAAGTGCGCGGCATGGAGCAAACGCTGGAGCAGCACAACCGGCTAGTACACTCGCAACTTGCCGCCACGCTTAAGGAATACTTCGATCCGCAGGACGGCCGCTTCAGCCAGCGGGTACAAGGCCTGGTCGCCCAGGACGGCGAACTTTCCCAGCTCATCAAGGGCTACGTCGACGGCGAAAACAGTCTCGTCGCCCGCACGCTCATGGCCCACGTCGGCCGCGACAGCCCGCTGATGAAGCACCTCGACCCGGAACAGGTGCGCGGACTCTTGGCGACGCTCAAGCAAGCCGTCGAAGCGCAACTAGCGTCGCATGGAAACGGCATGCTGAAAGAGTTTTCGCTCGACAACAAGGAGGGCGCACTTGCGCTTCATCAACGAGCTCACGGCCAAACACGGCAACCTGGCCGAGGCGCTGCAGAACCGCGTCGACGTGCTGGCGAAAGAACTGTCGCTCAATGAGCCGAACTCCGCCCTCAGCCGGCTCGTGCAAAACGTCAGCCAGGCGCAGCGCACGATCACCAACGAATTCTCGCTCGACAGCGAAACGTCGTGCCTCTCACGGCTCAAACGTGAACTGCTGACGATTCTCGAGGCCCATGTCAAAACCAACGCCGAGTTTCAAGAAGAGGTGAAAGGTGCGCTCCGCGAGCTCACGGCACGCCGCGAAGAGCAAGCCCGCTCGACGCTGCACGGCGGCTCGTTTCAATCGGCCGTTTTCGAGTTTTTGCACAGCCAGTCACAGCAGCTCGGCGACATTTGCGACTTCACCGGCGATCGCGTCGGCGGGATCAAGAATTGCAAAGTCGGTGACGTAATCGTCACCTTGGGGGCGGATGCCACCGCGGCCGGCAGTTGCATCGCCATCGAGGCCAAGGAAGACAAGGCCTACACGCTCGCGGCCGCACTTTCCGAAATCGAACAGGCACGCAAGAATCGCCTGGCCCAAACGGGCGTCTTCGTGTTTTCCAAGAAAACGGCCCCACACGGCCTGCGGCCGCTCCGTCGCTTCGGTGACGACATCGTCGTCGTATGGGACGCTGAAGATCCGCTCACCGATTCCTTTTTGCAGGCCGCGCTCGAGCTCGCGAGGCTGATGTGCCTGTGCCGCAAACAGCGGCTCCAGTCGGAATCATCCGACTTCGTGGCGATCGAGACCGCCATTCTCGACATCGAAAAAAGCGCCAAAAACCTGGAAAAGATCGGCAAGTGGGCCCGCACGATCCAGGTCAACGGTGGGAAAGTCCTCAAGCGAGCCGCAGCTTGACGGCAGGTCGCTGACCAAACAGGTGGCCAGGCTGCGCGAAAAAATTGCCGCCCTCAGCAGCGGCGGTGAATCGGGCACGTAGACCGTGCGGCCCGCTAGGCGACGCCCGCGGCCGGTTCCGGCCAGGCAACCTCTTCCCAGGCGGCACGCACCAGCGCCGCGTCAATGCGGTCCGCCCCGGCCGCCGCGCCCGCCAACAAGGCGAAATCGGCGAGCCGCAGAACGTGCCGTGGATTTCCCCCGCTCAGTTGATGCAGCATGGTGAGCGCGTCGTCGGCGAACAGTGGCCGCCCGCTGCCGGCCTCCACCAGTGCGTTCTGAACGTAGCCGATCGTGTCCGCGTCCTCCCAGGGCTCGACGTCGATTCGCAGATCGACGATTTCACGAAGCGCTGGGTTCCAGCGGGCCGCTTGTTCGGGCTCAGCCGCCACGACGATCGTCCAGCGCGCCGCCGGGGATGCATCCAGCCGGGCCAGACGGATGATCTGAGTGACCACATCCGGCCCGGCCTGACCGGCGTCGTCGACGAACAGCACCGAGTTAAGATGCTGCCAGCGGTTCGCGGCCAGCACGTCCTCAATCTGTCGCCACAGCCGCGGAACATCGGCCTCTGCGGGCGGGTTCGCCCCGAAGCCGGCGGCAACCTGCCATAACAGTTCACGCGGCGAGACCCCCAACCCGCTCACCAGCACGGCGGCCCGCCCTGCCCGAGCCAGGCGCCGCAGTGCGACCTCGAGCAGCAACGTCTTGCCAACGCCAGCGTGGCCCAAAAGTGCCCCCAGCCGCCGACGGGCATCGACGAGGTATTCCACGCGGGCCAGTGCTTCATCGTGCCCGGCCGTAGGGTAAAATTGCCCTGCCTCGGGCACACTCGGAAACGGCCAATGTTCGAGCTTCCAGTGCGTCAGTGGTGTCGTTCGCGAATACTCCATGCGTGATCGTCATTATCGGTAAAATAAACCGGTCAACTTGAAACCACTGCTAGCATACGGCCGCTGCTAACATTGCCACAAAGCACATTTTACGTAGCTGAATTCGCAAGAATTCAGCGCCCAAACCCATGTCGGAACGCTTCTTTAGCGCGACGCCGATCGCAACCAATCACGTTACGCTCGCCGACGCCGAGGCTCACCACTTGCTCCATGTAATGTGCGCCGCGGTCGGCGATCGCCTGATCCTCTTCGACGGCAGCGGAGCGGAGTTCGACGCCGTCGTCGAGACCGTCGCTCGCACAAGTGCCGTCGTGCAAATCATCGACCGCCGCGAAGCCAACCGCGAGCTGCCGTTTCCCCTCACTGTCGGCGTCGCCCTCCCCAAAGGCGAGCGGCAGAAATGGCTCGTCGAGAAGCTCACCGAATTGGGCGTAACGCAGCTCGTGCCGCTGGTGACCGAACGCGGCGTCGCCCAACCGACGGCCGGCACATTGGAACGTTTACAGCGGGCGGTGATCGAAGCCTCGAAACAAAGTGGCCGCAACCGGTTGATGCATATCGCACAACCAACGAACTGGCCAGAATGGCTCTCTTCGTCGACAGACGAAGCTGCCCGCCGGCTAGTCGCCCACCCCGGAGGCACGCTGGCCGGCGCGCTTGCCCTATCAACGAAGCGGCCCACTCAATTGGCCATCGGCCCGGAAGGCGGTTTCAGCGAATCAGAAATCGTTGCCGCGCGTGCCGCCCGCTGGCAAACGGTCGAAGTCGGCCCGCGCATCCTCCGCGTGGAAACAGCGGCTTTGGCGCTAACGTCCGCCGTTTGCTTGGCCTAATGTTTGGCCGGCCGACATGCGGCAAAAACCGGCCGATAGGCGCCAAAATACGTCATTCGCTCGGCTGCCGCCGCAGCAACGGCACGGAAGTCCGCGGTCGGCCGCGTCTCATTCGTCGACGTCGGCGCTGAACGAGCGGGACGTGACGACTTACTCGACGCCCGACGACGTTACTTTAGACGTTCCCAGTGGCCCAGCGTATTTCGGGTGTACGACGTACTGCGGCAACGTGACGCCGAAACTATACCCGGCCAGGCGCTGCTGGTTTTCGCGGTCGATTGCCTGTTGTGCCGTTTCGCCTTCCTTCGTGAGCACGACCGAGGGAGCGTAACCCTGCAATACACTCGTCGATTTCCATGCCGATTGTCCGTCGACAAGCAACTCCACTTCGTACCGCTGTTGCGTCACGGTGACCGATTCTCGCTGCGAGTCGAACGCGTGCCGACCGTATTCCTTTGTCGTAGAATCGCCGGTAACGATCTGAGCGCGCAACCGCAGCGGCTGGTTGTCGGCGACGGTGAATCCATTTTTCGCGAGCGCGTCCTGCAATGACCGCATCGCTTTTGTGTAGTCGTCACCGCCGAGGGAGACTTCCAGGCTGATTCGGGCACCCGGCTTGAGAGCCAAGATTTCGTCCGCATCCAGCTTCGCGGCCGCCTCGAGTACCTTGGGTTGCATTAGTTGAACGGGTACTAATCCCTGTGAATTGCCAACCGTCATCAGCAACCATAGACGATCGTACTGAAAACAGGCCAGGGAATTGCTCAACTCATATCGCCACAGGAGCAGCCTGCGCTCGATATCGACAAGGTCTGTATGGCCAACAAGCAAGTGGGTGTCGTCCAGCCACTCCAGCGAATTGGAGCTGGTGAGATTCATGCAGTCAAAATTGCGTTGCAACTCGCCGGAAACTGCATTCCAAATCATGATCTGCTTGCCGAAGACGATCGCCAGGCGATCGCCCTTGGCGCTGAACGCCGGCAGTCCGCGGACATTAGGCGATTCCTTCATCCGCGCGAGCAGTTCCCCGTCGGCCGCGCGAAAAATCTCCACGCCTCTGGGCGTCGACAATGCAAATTGCGCGCGGCCCGGGCTGAGCGCCGCCTGGCTAGTCACTTCGCCGTCGAGCTGATAGATCGCACTCGGAGACTTGTCGCCGACCTCCCAGACGACAAGCATTCCCTTGCCGTTGATCGTATAGAACCGATCTTCGCTGATCCACCCGGCGCCTCGAACCATGTTTTGCCATACGTCGGCACTGTAATAGGGCCACCACGTCGACCGTTCGTCGAGCTTGCCTCCCGCCAGGTTGTAAAGAGTGCAACGTATTTTGCGCTCGTGCGAATCGTCCTGCCCCATCGTCAGCACGTGCGTACCGGAGGAAGAAATGGCACATACTTCGCTGCCGCCCAAAACATTTGACGTGCTCACTGTCTTGCGCTGCTTTACGTCAAACACGTCCAGGCGGCCGAGGCTCTTATGAAACGGGTCACTGTACAAGACGAGACCCACTGGCGAGTCTCGATTGAGTGCCAAGGAGGAAGGGCGTTCGGTCGCGTTCGTAGCGTTTCCCAGCCGCACGGGTTGTGGTCGCCATTGTGGATCGCTTTGATTGGCAGCCGGATCGGGGGAAATCCCTTCGGCGAGCGGCTCACCTGGCAACAAAGGTCGAACTTTCGACCAATCGCCTTGCTCAACCGAAATGTCCTGCGGTTCGTCCGCCGCACCCGGCCCGCCAAATCCGGCCGGCATTCCAGGCATTCGTGGCGGACGATTCGAATTGCGAGCCGTAATGTCAATCGCGGGACCAGTGCTCGAATTAAACGGGGAATCTCTGTCTTCCGGTTCGGGTTTGTCGACCGATTCACCAGACTTCTGCCGGTCTCGGATACGCTTGATCGCGTCGCGAGCCGCAGCTTTGATTTCAGGATTCCGCGCCTGTGAGGCCTTTTGGAGAATGTCGAGGCTCTTTTGCGAACCAACGTCCCCCAGCAACTGAACGGCGGCGAGCGACGCCTTTGCATCATTCGACGGCGCCGCCTTGATCAAGGAATCTTCGGCGACCGAGCCCATTCGCCGCAGCGAACGCACTGCCCCGTCGTGATTGAAAAAGTTACCCAGCTGACGGGCCATTGCTTCCGCGCCTTTGGGATCCTTCAACTGTCCCAATCCGTCAAATAGCGCGTCTGGCAGCTTGAGCCGTTCTTTTTCCATGATCTCGATGAGAATCGGGACACTGTACTTGCCTCCCCAAATGACCAGCCCGCGAATTCCCTCCTCCTGTGAGATCCGGTCCTCGAGAGCGACGGCCCGGTAGCCCCTGGCGATCAGTTTGCGCGTATCAGGGTTTGCCACGTCGCTGGGCCGGACGCGGAGCAACGTGTCGGCCGCTTCGCGGCGGCCAATCGTATCTGTCGAGTTGAGCAGTTGCGCCAAGCGCGCATATTCGCGCTGCAACTCGCCGCTGACGGGTGACGCCTCACCGCTGCCGTTTTCGGCGGCCTCCTGCGCACTGCTCCGACCGGCAGGTAGAACCAAGTACGTTCCCACCAGCACGCACATGCTAAAACGAGCAGCGATACATTTGCGTTTCGAGATCATACCTTCCTCCCGCACGCCGATTGAGATTAATCTCCGGACAGGCCAGCTGCCTCGCAGAGTCGCCAACGCATTGGGAAGCTCCAGCGTATCACCCAGTTTTCAAAATGGCAATCGTTTGCCGGCCGGTTGGTTTGGCAAATCCTTCTGTTGTCGCCGCTCCGGCCAGGCCGTAAACTTAAGTAACTATGCCCCCCGATGAAGAAGAACTCTACCAGGAGCACATCCTCGACCATTATGAGGACCCGTTCCACCGTGGGCACTTGCCGACGGCCACCCACGCCCACGAGGAAAACAACCCCCTTTGCGGCGACGTGGTGCGCGTGGAGATTCAGTTGGGACCCGACGGAAAAATCGTCGATGCTTACTTCACCGGTCAGGGTTGCGTTATCAGCCAGGCTTCCGCCTCGATGCTGCTCGAGGCCATGCAGGGGAAGTCAGTCGACGAAGTCAAGCATTTTTCGGCCGAGGACATGCTCGCCCTCTATGGGGCCAGGCTGACGCCGAACCGGCAGAAGTGCTGCCTTCTCTCCTGGAAGGTCCTCCAATCGGCCGTCCATTCGCCGCTTTAACGGCCGCACTCCGCCGGCCGCGCCCAATTCGACACCATCCGTTTTTCGGTCGGCACTGAAGAGAACCTGCACGACAGAGTGGTCCTGCCGCTTGTCTTTGGCTTCACGTTCGCAGAAAATGGTTGGTTGCCTCTCGCGCATTGCTCACGCGGCCCATCAATTCCACCGCGCTGCCTGCGATCATGCCAAACGACTCGGCACAATTCGTATATATGACGTGCCGTTTTGGCGCCGAAAATGCGCGTCAAGCGCGAAGTCGCCCGCCGCGAGCCGTCCTGGCGATTGGCGTTTTCGCGTCCGGGCTTTGTCACATTCAAGCTTGACCCGGCAGCCCCCCGCGAAGGCAGGCAACTGGCCGAGCACCCCTGGACTCTCGCCCACGCGCACGGCGTTTCACTCGGCCACCTCACGGACACTCATTTGAGAGAACTCGCCGGTCATCTCTGGCAACACGAAGGGGTTGCCACGTTGGCTAGCACCGGCAAGGGCATCACCGATATTCACGTCTGGAAACGCGACGGTGAACAAAGTGCGTCGGAGACCAGCAGCGAAACCGCTACGGCGACTGCATTTGAATCTCCACTAATTGCGGAAATTGAGCGGGCGATCCGCAACGCGGCCCCGGACTCCCTGGCGCGTCTGAGGAAGCACGCCGCGCAGTCGTGCATTGGCACCCGCCGCCATCCCGGTCCGCGCGGGGGCCTCGTGCTCGACGTCGTCGTCTTCGAACCCGGCGAATGGTGGATCGGTTACCACTACGCCGTTTCGTCCGTCGAACGCTGGCCGGGCGGCCGCGTGCCGGTGCCACTGCCCGCCCACGCAGTCTCACGCGCCTATGCCAAGCTCGTAGAGGCCATCGCCTGGAGCGGCCTGCCGGTCGCCCCAGACGACGAAGCCGTCGAAATCGGCTGCGCCCGGCGGCGCCAGCCAGGCCCTGCTCGACCGAAGCCTCTTCGTGACCGGTATCGATCCGGCCGACGTCGATCCGGCCCTCCTCGCCCACCCGCGATTTCGTCACTTGAAAAAACGCGGCAAAGACGTGCGCCGCAGCGAGTTTCTCGGCGTGCGCTGGCTGGTGGCCGACATGAACATCGCGCCAGAGTCGACGCTCGACGAAGTCGAACCCATCGTGACCCATCCAGGCGTCACGTTCCGCGGCCTTGTGCTGACGCTGAAGCTTTCGGGTTGGGACGCGGCCGAGAAGCTTGACGATTACGCGCAGCGAGTCCGCAACTGGGGATTCCGCGACGTCCGCCTGCGACAGCTTGTGACCGGCGGACAAGAGGTCTGCCTCGTCGCTCTGCGACGCAAAGCGCTCCGCCGCCTGGGCCGCAAGTCGAGCCGCAAGCCGCATGTAGGCCAAAACCGTCGCAAGACGAAGCGTCGTGGCCCGGCGAGCTCAAATCGAGACCAGGGTGTGCCTGCCTCCAAGCAAGCCTAGCCGCCAACGGCCGGCGACAAGGACCTTGCCGGCCCAAATTCTGATCTTCGGCCCCCTGCCAGCGTTCGCTACAATCTCGGCCCCTTGGGAGGGTCGTGCATGCAGGGCCGATTGGCGATCGTTGTTTGCTTGTTGCTTCCACTCGTCGGCTGTCGCGGTATGCTACCGTTTCATGCCACTCGGCGCGCCCAGCCGGCGTCTGAATTGCCGATTGGGTATGAATTGTCAGCCGGTCGATTGCTGATCCACAGCAACTTCGACGTGCCAGACGGCCGCGGAGTTGCCCGCGAGCTCACGAGCGAAGGCGACAACGTCTGTGAAACGCTCGGTTTGCCTTGCAGCGAAACTCCGATCAACGTGTATCTTTTTCGCGATGCTCAGTCGTACGGCGAATGCCTGGCGAGCTACTTCCCGAACGTGCCGGCCCGACGCGCCTTCTTCATGGAATCGGATGGCCAATTGGCCGTGTACGCCCACTGGAGCGACCGCGTCGCCGAGGACCTGAGACACGAAGTGGCACACGGCTATTTGCACGCGGCCGTCAGCGGGCTGCCGTTGTGGCTCGACGAGGGGCTGGCTGAATATTTCGAGGTGCCCCGCAGCCAAGGCGGCTTGAATACGCCGCACGTCGACTTGCTCAACGATCTGCTGGAACACAACGGCTGGCGACCCGACCTGGAGCGTCTCGAACGTTTGACGGACGTTTCCCAAATGGACCAGCCGAGTTACGCGGAGGCCTGGGCTTGGGTGTACTTTATGCTTCATTCGCGGCCCGAACGTCATGACGTTCTCACACGTTACATGCTCGATTTAGCCTCGCCCGCCGGCCCGCGCGAAGCAATTTCGCGGCAGCTTAGCAAAACCGAAGCCGACCCGGCGCAGTCACTGGTTTCCTTGCTCATTGGCTTGAAGAAACCGGATTGACCAATCGCATCGCGACAATGAATCTCTATCGCGTCGAGATTTGTCGTACGCATTGCCGCCGCACGGCGTCGTCTGCCGTTCAACTCGGTTCCCGGCGATAGATTATTCCCTCGTCCACCTGCTGAAATCCGAGCTTTGCGTATAGCGCCAGCGCCGCGCATTGCCACGCATCGTTTGCGCTTCGACGCGGACAATTCCGCGCCCGGCGAGCCGCGCAAACGCATCGCCTAATAAGTGGGTGGCGAGGCCCTGCCGACGACGCGCGGCAGCAACTTTCAGGTCACGCATCCCCATCGTCGGAATTCCCCACGACGACGACAGCGGCTCGATGTCCCAAAACCAGACGCTGGCGACCTCCGCACCGCCGGCGGTCGGCTCCACAGCGTACCGCAGCCGGTCGAAGGCACCGGTTGTGTACGCATCCCACCAGGACGTGATGGGCGGATCGATAGCTTCGCGCACGATGGTCTCCCGACGCAATTGCCGCTGCGAGCGCGAAAACGGCGCTCGAAAGCGAGTCAGCTCGAGCTGTAAGACGGCCACGCGATCGATCTCACGGTAGCCGCACCGTCCGCATGCACCTTGCAACGTGACGTCGCCGACGAGTACTCCCGGCATTTCGCTGCCGCCGTAGAACCCCAAATAGAATCCGTCGAGGGGACGGATACCGCCCGCGTAGAGCACCTTTGCTCCGCGCTCGCGCAAATAGCATTCCCCGCGGAGCAGCAAGCCGTCGGCCAGTTCCGGTTGGCGGTGGCCGCTGCGTAACATCAACAAGTGAGTAGTGCCGACCTCGGTCGTAACGCCAGACTGCTCATCGTTCGGCCCGAAACCGGTGTGCACAAACCCTACCGCTGCGCCGCCGTGCGTGGCCACAATCAACCCGGCTGGGTCGAAATAAGGCTTCGAAAATACGAGCTGTTCGAGGAGCCCGGACGTTACCGGTTGCAACACGCCGCGCTGCGGCGGCTGGTCTCGCCATATCTCCGCTAACCGCGGCGGATCCGAGTTGCAAAACGGCCGGAACGTATACACGTTGCCACAAGGGAGGGTGACGATGAACCATCGACGAACGACCCTGTGCGGCAGAGATCGTTCAACTACCTATGCGGCATCCTAGCCGCAGGCAGCACACCTGGAAAGATGCAGCGGCCCCGCTCCAAGGCTGCGCCTGGTGTTTTTCGCGTACTTTCCGGTTCGGACTCGAGCGGACAATCGGTCAATCTGCTTGCCCGGCGTTGACGTCATGCCGCATCGCCGCGGTGGGCGTCAGCTCGGCGTTTCTTCGCCGGCGGCTGACCTTTCCAGCGGCGATGCAGCCACCAATACTGTTCCGGCGAACGCCGCACGAGCGCTTCCAGGCGGTCGGTGTACCATTGCGCCAAAAGCGGTATCGAACCGTAGGGGAAGTCGGGCTCGCTCGGGTCGCACACGGCCTCGGGGCCGACCTCATAGTGCAAGGGCGCGTCGAGCGCACCGCGCGTAACTAACCATTGTCGGCGCGTTGTTACCCAGCGAAAACAACGCGACGGCTTTGTGCGTGGACGCGGCGCGACCAAAAAACTCCACCCAACACGCTTTGTCGCCCGCCGCCTGGTCGCCGAGCAGCGTCAGGATACCGCCCTGCTCGAGCACTGCCTGGATCATCTCTCGACTGCCCCGCTTGGGCAGCATGTACTGACCGGTCCTGCCGCGAAAGTCGTTGACAAAGCGGTCCAGGAGGCGGTTGTCCAGTCGCCGGGCCACAGTGTAGGTGGGAAAGCCGAACAGGCCCATCAGATACCCGCCCAACTCGAAATTGCCGAAGTGGGCCGAGATCAACACGAGCGGTCGGCCAGACAACAGCGTCCGCACGAACAGTTCCAAGTTGACGATGTGCGAATGGTCGCGCCAATTGGTTTCATGTACTTTGCGTGGCGTGTGGGCGATCTCGGCGGTCATCAAGAACAAGTGTCGCCACATCGTCCAGGTGATCTCTTCGCGCTGCGCGGCGACAAGTTTGGAAACGCCGTTTGCAGATTCTCTTCAACCACGTCGCGACGCAATTTGAGGACCTTCGTGCAAAAGTTCGCCAGCCATTCGGCCCCGCGCTCGCAGGCCGACAAGGGCAGCGCTTGCACCACGGCCACCACCAGCCGGACAAGCACGTAGACGGCAAAATCAGCGGTTTGGCGAATCATGGGACCCGATTGTTGCACAAAAAGCGCTGTCGAAGAAATAGCGGTTTTTAGGCGACGACCGCAGGTTCACTCAGAGGACAACCCTTGCCAGACCCTGATTTCGCTGCCATGCTAGGATCGCGCTTCCACTTTCCGAAAACAGGGCACGGCATCTTTTCAGGTGAGGAATTTATGCAGCGGCCAATTTGCTCGTTCGCGCTGGTTACGATTTTGGGTGCGGTATCGCTGCTGGTGTGCCTGGAGCGGGCGGCCGCTCATGATTCTGACCGGCCCGATCCCGACCCGCAGCGGTTCGCCGCCGAGATCCAAGCGTTTGAAGAATACGACCGCAAAAACTCCTCGCCATCCGACGCGATCCTATTCGTCGGCAGCTCTAGCATTCGCTTTTGGCCGACCGCCCAGAGTTTTCCCAATCTCGTCGTGATCAACCGCGGCTTTGGCGGTTCGCACGTGTCGGACGTAAATTTTTACGTCGATCGCCTCGTGTTGAAGTACCGCCCGCGCCTGATCGTGTTTTATGCGGGCGACAACGATATCGCCGATCGCAAACCGCCGCAACAAGTATTCGACGACAGTCGCGAATTTGTGCAACTAGTTCATGCCGGCTTGCCGGCGACGCGGATCATCTATTTGTCGATCAAGCCCAGCACCGCGCCTGGCAATTGTGGCCGCAAATGCAAGAGGCCAATGCGCTTGTGCAAAAACTGGCTGAAAGCGACGATAAATTGGAATTCGTCGACATGAGTCCGTCCTTATTGGGCGACGACGGGAAGCCTCGCATCGATTTGCTCGTCGCTGACGGCCTGCACCTCAATGGGGACGGCTACAACGCTTGGACCAAGCTCCTAACGCCCCGGTTGTCGCGTGATCTGTCATCGACGCCGTCCATAAAGTAAAACGGCGGACCGATTCACGCGTAGCGCGGACAACCTGTGCGTCGCCTGGCACGCCGACGACGCGAAGGATCAGTTCCACAACTTGCTGGCGGCGGAGCACCGCCGTGGCGTCGACAGCGGTTCGCACGGTCAATCGTTGACGTATGGCTCGCTGTAGGCCGCCTGGATCGCGGCGATCTGGCTGCCCATTCCGAGAAAGGCGTCGAGAACCGTCGGGTCAAAGTGCGTCCCGCGTTCGCTGCGCATTAATTGGAAACACTTATCCTGCGGCAACGCGCGCTTGTAGCAGCGCTGCGAACTGAGTGCATCGTACACGTCGGCCACCGCTGTGATGCGGCCCGCAAGGGGAATACCATCTCCCGACAGGCCCAGCGGGTATCCGCTGCCGTCCCACCATTCATGATGCGTCATCGCGATCCGCTCAGCCAGCACCAAGATCGGTGATGTGCCCGCTTCCAATATCTTCGCGCCGACTTCCGCGTGGCGCCGCAATGCCAGTTCTTCCTCCGGACTGGCGGGCGTCAAAATGTGTTGTCCAAATTCACAATGGGTCTTCATCGACTGGTACTCATCGACCGTCAATTTGCCGGGTTTGAGCAGAATCGCATCCGGAATTCCAATCTTCCCCACGTCGTGCAGCTGCGCGGCTTGTTCCAGCAGTTCGGCGTCTTGTGAACAGAGGCCTAGCGTCTGGCCCAGCAGTCGAGCGTATTTTCCCACTCGCACGATATGGTAACCGGTATCGTCGTCCCGATATTCGGCCGCCCTCGCGAGACATTGAATCACGTCTTGTCGCGAGGCCTCCAGTTCCGCGGTGCGCGTACGGACGGCATCCTCCAGGTCCTTGGAATAATTCTGCAGCCGATCCTGAAGCAACTTTGCGGCCAGAACGTTGCGCACCCGGGCCACGAGTTCGCTGGGGTCCAACGGCTTACCCAAAAAGTCAGTTGCCCCGAGTTCCAAGGCGCGCAGCTTGGTTTCACGGTCGGAGGCAGCCGTCAAAATCACAATTGGAAGACGCGATAGCTCGTCGTCAGTATGAACCTCAGCGAGAATGTCCAGGCCGCTTACTTTCGGCATCATCACGTCGAGCATCACGACGTCGGGTCGCTCTTGACGCATGAACGCGACTGCTGTCATCGAGTCCGTCGTCGTCACGAACCGGGAAAACCCCGCTAGCTCGAGCACACGCTGCACGATCTTCACATTCGTCGGCTCATCGTCGACTACCATTACCTTTGCTTCGCTCTTCGCGACGGCCGGTTGTCGCGCCGCATCCGTCGGGCTATGGATCGATGCCAAGCCGCTCGTGCGGTCTTCAACTGGACGGCCTTGTGTAGCAACGTTCATGTTCGTCGTCCGACCGGTGTACTTATAACATGGCCCAAAATGTGTCTGGCCCGCCTTGTTCGACGAATCCTGTTATCCGATCACTTTACACTACTAGAGACTTGTTCAGCGATCGCAGCCGTTCTAACAGGGCGCCGATCTTCTTGTCGGCCTTTTCCGCGGCGAGGATTTCCAGGTGTCTGGCCGGCTCGATAAAACAGTCGAAGCCTACCGTGCCCCCCGCGCCCCTGAGCCAATGGGCCAAGATGGCCAGTTGCTCGTAGTCGGCGTGGGAGCGCGCATGCTCCATCTTGCTGATTTCCGCCGGCAATTTCACCACAAATTCAGTGACGATTTCTCGGATCTGCGCATCCTCCGTAGGCAGCGTCGACCGTACGATCGCCGGGATCTTCCGGAGGGCCTGCACTTCTTCCAGGTACTCCGCGTTCTCTGCATTTATCTCGCCCTTCGCCCGACCGCTGGCCGTCAACACAGTCTGCAGCAGGTCGTCCATATTGACCGGTTTTGTCAAGTAGCCGCTGCAGCCTGCTTCCTCGCATCGTTCGCGATCGCCCTTCATAGCGTGGGCCGTCAGCGCGATGATCGGTCCGTCAAATCCGCGGTCGCGCAAGATGCTGGTCGCCGTATACCCGTCCATCACGGGCATCTGCATGTCCATCAATATAATGTCGAACCGCCCCTCACCGACGAGGTGGAGCGCGATCCGTCCATTCTCCGCCGTCGTCACCGTGGCGCCGCTGCGCGAAAGCGTTAAGCGGAGCAGCTTGCGATTCGTGTCGCCGTCTTCGACGAGTAAGATTCTCAGCCCGTCCAGCCGCGAATTGATAGAGTTTTGATGGGTCACGTCGCCCACGACAACTTCCGGCGGCTTCTCGTGGATCGTCACGCCTGTCAAGTCGCCCGTGGAGACGGTTGCGCAAAACACGCTGCCTCGCCCAAGCTCGCTCGTTACCGACACCTCGCCTCCCAATGCCCTCGCCAGGCGGCGGCTGATCGCCAGCCCCAGGCCCGTGCCGCCGTGCTTGCGCGTGATTGAGTCATCCGCCTGCGCGAATGGTTCAAATATCGTTTGCAACTTGTCCTGCGAGATGCCAATCCCGGTGTCGCGAATCTCCAGTCGCAACACGCGCCCGCTGTGAGACCATTCCAGCAAGGCCACGATCAACACGCTTCCTTGCTCGGTGAACTTGATCGCGTTGCCAACCACGTTGATCAACAATTGCTTGAGGCGCTGTGGATCGGATTGTATCGTTTCCGGGACTTCGCTCTCCCACCGATAATCCAGCGAAATTCCTTTATCCTCCGCCGAGACGCGCAGCACCGAAACGATTTCAGCAATAATTTGGTGGGGCGAGCACGGAATACACTCCACTTGCAAGCGGTCCGCTTCGATCTTCGAAATATCCAATATGTCATTGATCAACGTCAACAGGTGCCGTCCGCTCGTGCTGATCGATTCCAGGTAATCGTCGCGATCTTCATGCGAGACTTTGTCGGTCGAACGCCGCAATAGCTCACTGAATCCGAGAATTCCGTTCAACGGCGTGCGGATCTCGTGGCTCATGTTGGCCAAGAACTGGCTCTTCGCCCGGTTCGCCGATTCCGCCTCGTCCTTCGCGCGGTGCAGCTCGAGTTCTCGCGCCTTACGGTCTGAAATATTGATCTGCGTCGAAATAAAGTTTGTCAAAGCACCACCTTCGTCGAGGATGGGACGGATTCGAAACGAACTCCAAAACGGTTCGCCGCTCTTTGTGTATTGAACCAGTTCAACGTCGACGTCGGCGCAGTTTGCGATCTGCTCTTGAATTTGCCGAACCGTTTCCTGGTTGGTTTGCGGTCCCTGCATGAAGCTCCACGGCACCCTGCCATACATCTCAGCCGCTTCGTACCCGCTCATTTGCGTGAAGCTGTCGTTGATCCACTCCGCCTTTCCAGCCTGATCGGTGATGACGATGCCGTGACGCGCGTGGCTGGCGACCAGCGACAGTTTGCGAATCTGTTCGGCTTTCTGGGCTAGCTCAGCCGCCGTGAATTCCAATTCAGTTTTCTTACGGGCCGAATCATGCATTTCGACCACGTTTTGGCGAATGCAGATGATTAGAAAGACGTCCTCAAATACGACCCAAGCCGCGTGCTCCATCCACCGCCATTCGCTGGCGCTGGCGATCCCAAACACGGTCTCCGGCCACCACACCCCGCGGATGAAATGATCCACAGCCACGATCAACGTCGCCGGCATCAGCACCCGCCAATCGCGGTAGGCCGCCAAAAACGCCAGCGACCCGAAGACATGAAAGTGCGTTTCAATCCTCCCGCCTGTCAAATGGATCAATAAGCTCGAAAACAGCACCTGTGAGCAGGCGATCACCATGCGCGTGCTTTGCGCCCCGGCCGAAAAAGGGCCAGCCCCATCGGCAGGCTGCATAGCAGAGCGCCGCCGAAAATGGCCAACAGTACGTGCGGATGAATTTGCCCCGCTGCGCCAATCCACGTTCTCGGAGAAACCACCAGAGCCGCAATGATTCCGCCGATCCACTGCAGCGGCATCAGTACGATAAACATGCGATCTGTCCGCCGGTAGATCGCGTCTGCATCTTCAGCGACCTTTTCCCTGATCGACCGATCAATTGTGATTTGGTCCGCTGAATTCATGAGATCCGCCATTGCTGCTTTTATCTGAATGGTCCGATTTGTACTGCCGGGCATCGCCAGCCGCAGGCGGCAGACAGAGGCGACATCCAAATGCCGGCAGTCCATGTTTTGGAATAACGCTGCCGCGCAAAAGTCCCCCCAGAGCGTCGCCACCCGGGCTGTCACCTTCGTGAGCGCGGCTGGGCGTAATTCCGCCTGAAAACAGCCTGCGACCGCCCCGGTCGAACCACAGCACCGTGCCGCTCGTTACCACGCCAAACCGTCGCGCCTCAATCCCGTTGCGATCGATGTACAGGTTGGCGCCCGGCAGCGCCGCTGCCTGCGTTACCGTCGTGCTTTCGTACCAATCTTCACTTGCTCCAAATGGAACCGTGGCCACGACAGTCAATTGCGGAAACGGCTGTCGTTGTTGACCGCCCAGCACCCACAATCGCTCTAGTTGGTTCACCGTCGCCTTCGTGCACGGGCACTTGGGATGAATGAACAATAGGGCGGTCGGCCGGTCGGTAGGCCGGCTGATCGCTGTGCCGTCCGGCCAACTCGCAGTGGCCACGGGTGCGGCGTCTACGTCGGTGCCGAACTCGTACTGGGCCAACAACCACCATCCCACGCCGATTGTTGTAATCCAGAGGCCGATCGCAAACCAGATCGTCAGAGGCTCGCGCTGCGCCTGCCGTCAATCGGCGTCGTACCGGCGACATCCGTTGATTCTTGGTTCACAGTCGATGCTTCCGATGACCAGGCTGTTTTGGCGCCGCCCGTCGCGCCGTGCATACCGCCCGCGGGCGTCACGGAAACTCTAGATCGCGCCGTTCGGACCACTCAGAGGCGCTGAGCGAACGTAACTGGGAAAGAGTCGAGTGACTGCCGGTTGTAGCGACTGTGACGGGCTTCCGACGCGTTAGTCGCTCCCTGACACGCTTTGATTTCCGGAACAAGCGGCAACCATAGTCCCCCGGTTTTTGACGTCCAGAATCGTGGGCAGCCGCCTTGTCTCTTACTCCCCGCGTACTTTTTATGAGGCAAGAAAACGCAGCCGCCGTTGTGCCCGTCCAATATCTCCGCGAGCCGCCAGTCCCGATCGCTGTGTCGCGCGTCCCCACGTCGCGAAGGATTCCAACACCGCCGAAAGACGACAACCGCCAGCATGACCCGTCGCGAATTTACCGCGTCACGAGCGGCGCCGGGATCTCGCGCAGGAACATGTAGACCATCAGCGCCGTCGCGATCAAATCGGGCGCCATCAACTGGGCCGCGAGCCTGCTCCCAAATTGTCCGCTCAAGTACACGAACGTGACCGCCGTCACCAACGATACCCCGCACAAAAACGTCGCCGACAAGCTGACTGTCTCCTGTCGCTCGATCCGCATTTCGCGCAGCTCGTGAAAGTATTGATATGCCAGCAGCACATAGATGATCGACGACCCCATGGCATACTCTTCCAGCGCGCTCAAACTGAGCAGCGCGTCGTACATTCCGTGAGCGAAGACGATCACGCCAAAAACGGCCAACGCTTCCGCCGCCCGTGTCTTGGGGTGCCAAACGCCGCGCACCAGCGCTAGCCCAGCCAGCCCCGTGGCCGCCATGTGGAAGAAATTCGCCGTCAGGTATCGGCTGACCGAGCTAGAGCCGAAACTCGCCTTGAAATACAGAATGTTCTCCGTCGCCGCGAACCCCAGCCCCACGCACGTGGGCACAATGAGCGCTTCTAGCTCGCTGCCGCGCCGCACGACGAGCGGCACCAGCGGCACGAACAGGAGCAGCTTGCTAAGTTCTTCGCGCAGGCCCACTCCCAACACAAAGAATCGAATGCCGCCCACTAGGTTATCTTGCGCGACCAGCCCCCACGTTTTTTCCTGCCAAGAGATCATCAAATGGGTGGGCCAGATACTTAGCACGCCGAGCACCAAGGCCGCCGCACACACCCACCACCGCACGCCTCGCGAGGCGCAAAGCTGACCCGCCTGCAACGCAAATACGAACCAACAGCAACCGGCAAGAATCGCCAGCGAGGCTGGCCCCCATGCCATCCGCTCCCATTGGTTTACCGGTACCAGCCACCAAAACTTCCACCATTGGCCATCCTCGGCGGCAATCTTCATGCGCACGATCGCCGGCATCTCATTCGCGTAGGCCGGATCGGCCGCGAGACGCTTTAAACTGTCCAAATCGTTCTCACTAAGGTAGCTTTGAATGGCGCGCGTTCGCGCTGCGCTTGCCTTGGGAAAATGGCCTTCGCGCTCATACGCCTCGGCGGCGCAACGGCGAACCGTCCGCGTCCCAGAATTCGCCCACTGCGAGGTTTGCATACCGCACGGCCGGCGAGCGGTCTGCCAGCTTCGTTAACTCCTCCGATAGCTTCCCGTCCGCCAGGCTTTGCCAAAGGATTGTCGCGGCTGTTTTCGTCTCCTCGTCCAAGAAGGACGCGGCTAGTCGATCGGTCACTTCCTGCCGGTCAATCGGCCTTGCGACGGTCACCACCAGCGGCTGCCCCGTATCATCCTTCGGCGCGCGCAGCCGGTGCGACAAAACCACCAGCGCATCAAACAGCTCGTCAACCCGCACGTGGTGATCGGTGAGCATCTTCTCCAATGTGCCGAGGGCTTCGTCCGGTGAGCCTTGCACCGCCGCCATCGCCAACTGCTGCAGATCGCTCGTGGCCGAACGGGCAAGAATCCACTGCGCAAAAAACCCCAGCACGGCGCCAGCCAACAAAATGCCCAGCGACATCCGCCAAAGGAACTCTGGCGACCGGGTTCGAGAACGCAAATACGGTCGCCAGTCCATTTCCCAATTCCCAAACGTTTCGCGAATTTGCTCTGTTCAATTCCTGGCCCAGTATACCGCGAGCCGGCCTTGGCCGGTAATGCCGCCCAAGGCGGTTGGCGATGTTCGAGATCGGCTTTCACATGAGCTTGCCCTGCACTGCCCCGGTGCAAGTGCGCCATTGGCGTCGCCAGTTCCCAGCCCTCCGCAATGCGCGATTGTGACTTGGGCGGCCAACGGTTATCGTGAATCCGTGCCGGCCCGCGAAATCGTAGATTCTTTTTGTTCTTCCATATTTCACATTTCGTGGTTCAAAGCAACGTTCAAAGCAACTCTTACAGGCGTATGGGGAGGGTTGGCACAATGACATTCGACCAAGCCCGGGCCTCGATCCGCAACACCCGCTCGGCCGCCGCGCCCATTGCTGCGGCCGAATTCGCCGCCCGCCGCGCCGCCGCACAAAAGCTCATGGCCGAGCACAGGCTCGACGCGATTCTGCTTACCGCCGCCGGCGCTAGCCTTCGCTACTTTACCGGTTGCAATTGGGGCATGCTCGAACGCATGACTGGCGCCCTGCTCCCCAAAAACGGCGAGCCCGTCTTCATTGCTCCCGCTTTTGAAGAGCCGCGTCTGCGGCTCACTGCGCCGGCCGGCGCCAAGTTTTGTGCGTGGGATGAAGACGAGTCGCCCTACGCCCTGATGGCCGGCATGCTCCGCGAGCTGGGCCTCGCCACCGGCCGCATCGGCATCGACGAGGCCACTCCCTTTTTCATCGCCGACGGCCTCGCCAAGGCCGCCCCGCAGGCCACGTTCGAAACGGCAGCCTCCGTCGTCGGCCAGCTTCGCAGTTGCAAATCGCCCGCCGAGATCGACCTGATCCGGCACGCGATGGGCGTTACGCTCGACGTTCACCGCCTCGTCTACGAGTCGCTCCGCGAAGGCACGACGACCGGCCAAATCGTCGAGTTCATGCATGCCGCCCACCTCGCGGCCGGCTCCGATACCGGCTCGACCTTTGCCATCGTCGCCTTTGGCGAAGAAACGGCCTATCCGCACGGGCCGGAAGAGCCGCAAACGCTCCGCGCGGGCGACCTGGTCCTGGTGGACACCGGCTGCACCTTCCACGGATACCATGCCGACCTCACCCGCACGTACGTTTTCGGCCAGCCGACGCCCCGGCAGCGTGAAATCTGGGAGACAGAACGCGACGCCCAGCAAGCCGCCTTCGCCGTCATTCGCCGCGGCGGACCGTGTCACGCCGCGGACGACGCGGCCCGCCGCGTGCTCGAATCGCGCGGCTATGGCCCCGACTATCAAACGCCCGGCCTGCCCCACCGTTGCGGCCACGGCATTGGCCTGGAGATCCACGAGCGGCCCTACCTCGTCCGTGGCAACGACACACCCTTTGCCGCCGGCATGTGCGCCTCGATCGAGCCGATGCTCTGCCTGTACGGCGAAATGGGCGTCCGCCTGGAAGACCATTTCTACATCACCGACGCCGGTCCCGAGTGGTTCACGCCACCGTCAACGGACCTCGACCGGCCGTTTGGGAACGAGAACGCTCAACGTTAGACGCGAACTTGTCAGAGCTACTCCTCTCGCAAGTAGTTCGGAATAATTCTGAACATCCGCACATCATTTGGCGGCGGATTTGAAAGTGGTACGGGCGCAACGTGCGCTCGAGTCACCCAATGCTTTAGTCAGGTCGTCTTTGGAAACACCGGGGTTGAGGTGGATTTTAAGAGCATCCTTGGTTTCCGGCGGCGGCACGTCCAAAGCTTCGATCAATGCTCGAACTTCTTCCGTCGCAGAGTCAGGTGCTGAGGTTATGACGCGGTTTTGCCCCAAGTCGCTCGAGAACTGAAACACAGGCGCGGTACTCTTTTCCGGTCCGTAATAGGAGGCGAGTGCATTGACGACAGCGCTCGCGGAAGAATTGGAGATGAGATAGCTGATCGATATACTGTCGCCACTTGCAGCGGTTAACGAAATATGGCCCCGTCTGGCAACAAATCCCCGCAGATCACCCCGCGCGGTCGGTGAGTTCCAAGGAATCACGAACTGCCGCTCGCCTAGCAGCCAAGCACGCCAAGTCGGCGACACGAGAAGAGGTTTCCCCATGGTAAAACCCTTCAAGCCGCAAATTTTTTCCATGGTCGAGGACGACTTTCTCAGGTCACTCATCGACCGCGCGCCGTCAAAACTCTTTGCCGCGAGCAATTCGCAGTACCGCCGCACCGTCCGCTCCGGCCACGTCACCCAACACCAGCTGAGAGCAAACACTAGCGGCAGCGCGAGCAGCGAACGCAGGCGAAACCGGAACCAGCGTCGTCGTGACGAGGTATGAGCAGTCATGGCGGACGTCAACAGCTAAAGCACGAAATCGGGCCCGAACTGTTAGACTAAACTCCACGTCCGCCGTTTCGGGCCGGGTCCAATCCAACTCGAGTCCGCGTGGAGCGGAATTTTCGATTCGGCACAGATTTTCCGCTAGAACAAAGGCTCTCTCCCAATCGCGACATTCTATGGCCGATCTACGATCACTCTGGCCGAGCAACGGTCGGCGCGCAGTTTGCACTAACCCCAGCCGAGTAGGCATGCCTGCCAATAATGCGCCTCGGCCGGCGAATTACCAGCAGGCGACTGCGCCGCCATCTCTTCTTCAATTCCGGAACAGTCTCAGAAGCTCACAGGAACAAACATGCCATACGCAACGTGGACGAATGTCAAACCACATCCGTGGTGGAAAATTCTCATCGAGCCCGTCACCGATCCCGCCGCCCGCGCCAGCGTCATCCAGCGGCTCGAGCTCTTAGCCCGGCTGCTGGACGATGCGTTTCTGTTGCCGGGCACGAAGTACCACATCGGTTGGGACGCGATCATCGGCCTCGTGCCGGGCGTCGGAGATACGGCTACGACGCTTCTCTCGGCGTATATCGTTTGGGAGGCCAAGCGGCTGGGCGTGTCGCGGTGGACGATTGCGCAGATGCTGGCCAACATCGGGATTGATTTTCTCATCGGCATCGTGCCGGGCGTCGGCGACCTCTTCGACTTCGCCTGGAAGGCCAACCGCCGCAACATGTCTCTGTTGCGCCGGGCACTTCGCCGGGAAGCAGACCGTGCCCGGAATTGGGCGCACAGTTTGCACCCAACCTTTCCGCAAATCAGCGGGTAAATGAGCGACCGGGATCTTGGTCGCCCTGAACTCGCGATTGTGCTGAATCGCAAGCAGTGAAAGGGGACGCCCGATGAACGAACGTCGCAAACAACTGGCCCAGCGGGCTGGCAAAATCAAATACGGCTTGGCGGCATGGCTGCTCGGACTGCCGCTGCCGATTATTATCATTGCCCTGTTTTGGCGCGGCTGCGATTGGTAACAGAAGGCCGCGCATTGATGTACGCCGCAACGCGCGGTTTTTGTCCGTGTGCGTGGCCCTGGAGAGCCTTTTACCGGCCACGCCGGATGCGGGGGTCGACAAATTGGTTGCCCATCGGGGCCACGGCCGCCGGGCCGCGGCCCATTCGCTGGCTCATTTGCGTAATGAAGGCCTTCATCTCCTCGGCGTCGATGGCGCGGTCGTTGTTGCGATCGGCGCCCTGCAGCATGCCGAGAATTTGCGGCGGGACTTCGTCCGGCGTGATGCGGCCGTCGCCGTTGCGGTCAAGGCTGAGCATCTGCCGCATCATCTGCTCGCCCATGACGGCCTGATTCATGGCCCCGCGAAACCCGCCGCTGCGTCCCGAGAGGGCGGCTTGCATCATTTCGATCGCGGCCGCCAATTCCGGACGCGTTAGCGAGCTGTCGCCGTTTTGGTCCGCCATGCGGAAGGTCATCGCCATTTCGGGCGGCACTTCATCGGCCGTCAGGCGGCCGTCCTTGTTCTTGTCGTACTGGGCGAGCGTCTGGTCGACCATGCTATTGACGTCGACTGTCGGTCCGGCCGGGCCCGCCGGTCCGGTGGCTTCTGCCAGAGTGATGTTGCCATCGCCGTCTACGTCCAGCTTTCGCAGGGCCACCACTGCCTTTTGCAGTTCGACCTTCGAGATCACGCCGTCGCCGTTGGCATCGATCGCGTCGAACATGCGATTGACGCCCGGGGCCGCGGCCTGCGGTGCCGCAGCGGCGGTCGCGTCTTGTCCATGGATTGCTTCTTGTCCGCGGGCTGGCGGAACTATCTGAATCGAGCCCCGTCCCTCGGTACCGCGCTGCCCCGCCGCCTCGCCCGTTGCGCCGCCGACAAACTGCGCCATCGCCGGGGTCGAAACTGCACACAACGCGCACGCCAACACGAACCTGTTCATCGCTCTGCTCCTTGAATGGCTTATCCGCGAATTACGCCTACCCCTGCGGCTCCAATCGGTCCGACTGCCGCGAGTTATTCGTCTGCCCTCCATTGTAGCACGTTAGCCGCCAAATATAGGCAGGACAAGCTGGCGGCGCCACGGCCGACCATTTGCCAAGCTGCGGCATTCGGCCGCGAAAACGCCGAAAATCGCGACCAAATCGTCCGCAAGTTTCAGGCGTGGTTCAATTTGACGTAGGGATCGGGCTGCACTCACGCCCCCCTCACCAAGTACCGAGACGCGCCCCTTCGGCCAAGAGCGTGCGGCGGGCCATGTTCGAGTGAGTTTTGTGTGCATTACCGCGAATCGATATTTTATTGCAAAACTAACGACTGTTTGAAGCAACGCATGCGAAAGACCGCTGAAAAATCAGTGGCCGATAACGGGTCGCACGTTCAAAATGGCAGCCCTTTTGTGCGCCGCGAGAGTACGCTGCATACAAACGTTGGGCACGTCAGCGAGCGTCACTAGGCGGGCCGCCGCAACTGTGCAACCGGCGAGGCGTACGGGTCGCGAGTCGGTGCGGGGTCGAGAGATCTCGCACCACCGGCGCTGGCTTCCGCAAGGTGGCGCGGCACCATTGATTCTTGGCGTTCCATTTCCGATGAACAGCGCGGAGATACAGCTTGACGAACAGTTAAGCAAATTCTTATACAGTTGTATAGTATGCAGTTTGGCCAGTTGGGGCACGCTGTCGCCTGCTGCTGCAACCAGACGGGCAACGCTTCTTCAAACGTCTAGAGCGTCACACAGAACCGCCGAGAAGAGAAGGATTCGGTGCTGCAATCTGCGATCTTAGCGCCTACGCGTGAAGTAGAATCCGCACGAAACCTGGAAAGTCGGAGGCTTACTCGGTCCTAGATTTGACCGTGCCCCTCATACACCAGGGCGAACGACAAGGTTGCCGGTTCGCTGGCGTCCGCCACTTTGGCCGGCAGCTTCAGCAAGATGACTTTGTGATCGCCGTCGTTCCGTTCGTCGAGCCGCGGAAGGTCTCCCTCCGCGTTTTCATAGGGCTGGAGATTGAAATTGCTGGGATGCTTGGCGGCGTTGATTGTGGCCGCGTCTTTGACCAGCACGTCATGCGGCACTGGATCGAGCTTCGTATCCTCCTTGGCAGTTAGGAGCAGCGCGAAGGTCCGCGTTGGGGCCACGCCCAGATGATTGCCGTCCTCGGGCTGGATGCCGTACCGCAGCACGTACACGTCGGGGGGAATCTCCTCGTCGCGAAAATCATATCGCTCAACGCTGACCTTTACGGCGCCCAGCACCGTGCCCTCCTTGACTGTCGGGATACTCAGCGTGCCGTTTTCCGGCTTTTGCGCCAGTGGCAGCTCTTTGCAAAACCAAAACTCGAAGAACGGCTTATCGCCGCTCGATAACACGAGCGATTTTTGATCGAGCACCGCCCGGATCGGCTCGGCAAGCTCCTTCGGCGGCTCGGCCGTGACGATTTTCAGCTTCGCTGGCTCGTCGGCCAGGACGCGGGCCGACGGCAGCGCAGAATGAATCCCGGAAGTGACAAACACAGTACATAGCGCGAGCGCGAAGCGACTCATGGCAGCACTTTCTGTTCGATGCGCGGCGAACGCTAATCGGTAAACGTGGCCAGATACGCGCTGCGGCGATTGGCCTCGTCGAATTGGGTGTCCAGGCCTTTGCCGTGGAACACGGCGGCCAGGGTAAAGGCGGGCCGGGGACTATCGACGTCGGTCAGCGGCGGATAAAAGAGCTCCTCGTTGCCGCACACGTGGTCCTTGCCCGACATACAACGGGTTTCGATCTGAACCAGGTCCCCCGCCTCAACGTTCGAACAGCCAGCGGACGAGCAGGTGGCCGGCAGTGTAATCTTCATCGGCGACGATTCGACACGCACCGTGTCACCCAGCACGTCGCCGGCCTTGTTCTGGACGAAATGCACCAGGGCCGCGCGCTGGGCCGGGCTGGCCTTTTGGTCGACGATGAGGACCGACTTGGCCGGCTCGGGAAAACGACGGACGTCGCCCAGCGTGTTCTTGGCCTTGACGACGGCGACGACGTTAAGGCCCGTTAAATCGACGCCGTCCACGCCACCCTGTCGCACGGCCCAGGCCATAATCGCTTCGTCACCGACCAGGTTCATTTCGCCGTTGGCAAAGCAGGGGCCGGTGTAGACGTCGCATGAACGGACTTCGACGTAGTCGCCGCTGATTGACTGGCCGGCCGGCAGAACGGCGTTCACCACGTTGGGGGCGGGGGCCGCAGCATGCTGCGAATCGCGATTGGCGGAGAGGATGCCGGCGAAGAGCCCAGCGGCGATGAAACCCAACAAGCTGAATTTTGCGATCATGTTTCTGCTTTCCTTGTCCGGTGCGTGACGTAAGCGGGGCCGCGGCGGACGCCCTCGAGCTGGGCCGCGTGATGAACCGCCTGAATTATAGGGTTGCTCGGCGATCGTAGCCAAGGCGTTTTTACCGCTCAAAGCAGCTGCGCTCGGTCCGGCAATCCTCCGGTGAGACCGTCGTATTGTCGGGGCCGAGGCAGCGATGCGTGTGGCTGCACCAATAAATGCCGCTGCCACCGCGATCTTCCAGCGGGATGCCGTTGTCGTAGAACATCTCCTTCGACCGCAGGTGCCGGCAGGGCCCTTCGCTGAGGCGGAGCCAAGGATCGTCGGACATAGCGTTATCCTTCTTATTTCTGGGCCGCAGCGAGAATCGCTCGCTTCACGGCCGTCTTCACCAAGCGAACTTTGTAGCCGTTTTTGTTGAGGGGCTTCGCCCCCTCGGCGGCCGCCTCGCCCACGCGGGCGGCGAGCTCCTCATCGATCGTCTTACCGTCGAGTAGCGCCGCCGCGGCCGGAACGCGCCACGGCACGGGCGCCACGTGTCCCAGAACGATCTCCGCTTTGCCGCTTGCCGGCTGTCGCGGAATGGCCACGGCAGCGGTCACCAGCGGCCAATCGAGCCCTTGCCGCTGCCGCACGTCGTAGTGGGCGCTAGCGAATTGTTGCCGTGGAATTGAAACGCCGGTCACCACCTCGTTCGGCGCTAGATCGATCTCGCGCTCGTCCGCGCTCTTGGGCGTGCGGAAGAAGGTGGCGACGGGCACTTGCCGCGTTTTGTTGTTTGGGCCCAGGATGTCCACCTTCGCGCCGAGCGCCACCAGCGGCGGCCCGACGATTGACGCGCTGACGAAATACGCCGGCCCGTCGTTGCCAAAGATCGCGTGGTAGCGATTGTCGCCGTCGGGAACGAGCGACTTGCCGTCCTGCTGCCCCAACAGGCCGAAGCCCTGCCGGAAGTACCAGCAACGCGGCCGCTGGCACAGGTCGCCGCCGATCGTGCCCATATTGATGATCTGCGGGCTGCCGATCGATTCGATCGCCTGGACGATCGCCGGAAATTCGCCGCGAACGTCGGCGTTGGCCATAACGTCGGCCAACGACGTCATCGCGCCGATCGTGATCATTTTGCCGGTTGATTTGATGCCCTGCAAATTGGGAATCGCCTTCAAGCTGACCAGCCGCTTCGGCTCGACCAGGCCCTGCTTCATCGACGTCACCAGGTCGGTGCCGCCGGCCAATATCTCGACCTCACCGGGCCGCTCGGCCAACATGCCGATGGCGCCGTCCAAATCGGTCGGGCTCGCATATTCGAACGATTTCATGCCTTCCCTCCCGCTTCTAGTGCGGTCAAAACTCGATCGGGCGTGAGCGGCAGCATCGGCACGCGAACGCCAATCGCGTTCGCCACCGCGTTTGAGATTGCCGCGCCGGGCGAAATCACCGGCGGCTCGCCGATGCCGATCACGCCGCGTTCGTCGTAACCTTTTCCGGTCATCATGTGCACTTGGAACTTGCCGACGTCCGCCAGGCCGGCCAGCCGGTAGAACTCCATATCGGGGTTCAGCATCCGGCCGGTCTGTTGGTCGTACACCGCTTCCTCATACAGCGAATAGGCGACGCCCATGATCAGCGCGCCGAACATTTGGCTCTCGGCCAGCTTGAGATTCACGACCAGGCCCACGTCTTGCACGGCGACGATCTCGTTCATCGTCACGATACCCGTTTCGACATCGACCGACACGTCGGCAATCTGCACGCCGCCCACGCCGCTGCCGGTGAGCTCGGTGCGGGCGCCGGGGCGATGCTGGCCCTGCTGCGTGATCGACGTCTGGCCGAGCAACTTGCAGGCGTCCTGCCAGGCGATCGACTTTTCGGGATTGTCGATCTCGCGGATCTTGCCTTCGTAGGCTTCGAGCTTGTCGGCCGGAATTTCGAGCTTCGCGGCGACTTTTTCCAAAAGCTCGTTGAGGGCCGCGATTGCCGCCCGGCGCGACGACGACGACACGCCGCCGATCGTCGAGCTGCCGCCCGATGCGCCGTCCTGTGGATACGAATTGCGGCCGATATTCACTTGCACCGCTTCGAGCGGCAGGCCCAGCGACTCGGCCACGACCATGCCCACGCACGTCCGCGTGCCGACGCCCAGGTCCTGCGTGCCGATGTTCGTGACCACCGAGCCGTCGGGGTTGATCGTCACATTGCAGGTGCTGGCGTGCCCCTGGCCGCCCCACGTATGCATCGAGATGCCCAGGCCGCGCTTGATCGGCCCTTTCGCCGCGTCGCCGCGCAAGTGGGCCTTTTGCTTGTAGCCGATCATGTCGGCGGCAATCGTCAGCTCCTCGCGATAGGTTTCGCGGAGGTTGTCCGGGGCAAACTCCAGATTCTTCATGAAGAATTCGAGTGCGTCCATCCCGAGCTTGGCGGCGCAATCTTCCATCGCCGACATCGTGATCAGGCAAGCCTGCGGATGATTCGGGGCTCGCCAGGCCTGCGACGGGCCGCGATTCGTTTGAATTCCCTGCGAAGAAGTGTTGCGGTTCGGGAATGTGAACACATAGGGCAGCGGCGGCACGCCATAGTTGGCCTGGCCGCTGGTGCCCCATACCTTCGAGTCCCAG
Source organism: uncultured Planctomycetota bacterium (assembly GCA_963738665.1). Taxonomy (GTDB): domain Bacteria; phylum Planctomycetota; class Planctomycetia; order Pirellulales; family Lacipirellulaceae; genus JABDGM01. The sequence continues at coordinate 219,861 of CAVTXL010000016.1, read as the reverse complement.
GCGATGACGCGGCCCTCCTTGTCGGCACCGATCGTCACGTCCGCATGCGCGGACGGCCGGTTGCCGGCGATCATCAGTTCCATGTCGCGCTCGAGCAGGAGCTTCACCGGCTTGCCGGCCTTTTTGGAGAGCGTGACCCCGGCGGCCCCCCAGGCGCCCGTATTGAACTTCGATCCGAAGCCGCCGCCCATGTACTGGCAATCGATCTCGACCTTGTTCGCCGGCACGCCGGCTGGGCCGGCTAACCCTCCGGCTATGCCGGACACACTTTGCGTCGACGGCCACACTTTCAGTGTGCCATCCGCCAGGTCAGAGACTTGTCCGTGCGGCTCCAGGCAACAATGGGTGATCATCGACAAGCCATAGCGGCCGGCCACGACCGCCGCCGCCTCGCCGAACGCCTTTTGCGGATCGCCGTCGGTCCGCGTCCGCGGTCGGCCTGTGGCCAGGCTCGGATCGGCATCGTCGACCTGGTGCTTGGCGACTTCGTACTCGGCCTTGATCAGTTTGATCGCTTCGGTGGCGATTTCTTCGGTCGCGGCCGCCAGGGCGACGATTTCTTGCCCGACCCAATTTACGGGCCGGCCGACCTCGGTCATCACTTGCACCGCGGCCACGCCCGGCAGCGCCTCGGCCGCCGACGTGTCGAGGGCAGTCAGTTTGCCGGCCGCGATCGGCGCGCCCAGTATCTTGCCGTACAGCATCCCCGGCCGCTGAATGTCGAGGCTGTACTTTGCGGCGCCGCTCGATTTCACCGGGCCGTCGAGCCGCTCGATGCGGTGGCCGATCAGCTTCATCTTCTCGCGCGGGGGCCAATTAATGCTCGTCATACATTGCCTCCCATGATTGGACCGGCTTCTGCGACCGCGCCCTTGATGCCGTTGTACGTTCCGCAGCGGCACAGGTTGCCGCCCAGCCCCAGCCGCATCTGCTCCGGCGTCGGGTTCGGATGCTCTCGCAGCATAGCGGTGCAGGCCATCACGAAGCCCGGCGTGCAAAAGCCGCACTGCTGCGCGTCGTTATGAACGAACGCCGCTTGCACCGGGCTCATGTGGTCCGGCGTGCCCAGCCCTTCGATCGTTTCAATCTTGCTGCCCGCCACGTCGATCGCCAGCGCCGTGCACGCGTAGATCGGCTTGCCGTCTTTCAACACCGTGCAAGCGCCGCAGGTAGCCCGGTCGCATACCTTCTTGGCGCCGGTGAGGTCGAGCCGGTTTCGCAACGCATCGAGGAGCGTCGTCCGTGGCTCGACCGAGACTTGTTTCGACTGTCCGTTGATGCTCAGCGAGATTTTGATTTCGCCGGGGCCGATCGGCGTGGCGATGCCATCGGCGAGCGCCTCGCCGACCAAGCCGTCGGTAGGCAGCAGGCCGCTGCCAAGCGTGGCGGCAACCGAGCCGACGCCGACTCCCACGCCGCCGCGCAAAAATTGCCGGCGTGAAAATCCCCCTGAGGACTCCGGTGATTCTTTGTGCATGAAAGCCTCCGGCGGCACTGGCAGATAAGGAATAGATCAGTCGTCGTGAACGAGGGCCGCGCGGGCCGCGCAGAGAATGTGGGCGAAAATCTTCAGGTTTCTGCCCGGATCTCGCGCACCAACGGCCGGCAGGGACGATTGTAAGTACCCGCCGCCGGCCGTGTCAACTAACGGCTCGATACCCGGCCCTGATTTCTGGGGCCGGCTACCGAAAGCCCTGGAAGACCGGTACCGGGGTGGGCCGTGCGCTTGCTCCCGACCGGCTGGCCGCAAAGGTCAAATTCAACCGCCCCCGCGTCACTTCGTCCCGCGTTTGTCGTCGTCGCCCGCTTCAACCACCAGCCGCGTATGCAGGACCCGGTCCAGGTCATTCCAAAAGAAAAACAGGCCGACGATGTTGTCCCAGTGCTTGATCACGTTCTGGTGATTATCGACCGCCTGCAGGTCGCCGCTGCCAAAGCCGAGGATCGTCTCCAACACGTCGCGATAGCGCGTGCGGAAGCGCAGCCCGGTGCGGTCGGTCAACTCGCTGCCTTCGCCGAAGTGAAATTCGCCGATTTCGTTCGCCGTGAATCGTTTGCGTCCGTTGAGGGCCATGTGCAACAGCGAGCCGATCCACGGCAACAACAGCAGCCAACTCAGTATGGTCACGGTCCCCGGGTCGAGCTTTGGGTCCAGGCTGCTCAGATAGTTGAATAGCGAGCTCAACAGCGCAACGTGCTGGACGACCTCGAACAGCTTCGACGCCAGCCAGATCGCCGTGAAGATTAACACCCACAGGGCCAACTTGCGGGTGCCGATGTCGTACAGCAGCGTGCAGATGAAATACACCAGCACCCAGATATACAGCCAGCCACAAAAGCTGGCCGTCCCCGGCCAGTGCTCGACGACGGCTGCCGAAATAAACCCCACTGCGATCAATAGCCATAGGTAAAAGCTGGGATGAGCAGAGTACACGGTGACTTCGTCCATCGTGCTGCCGCGCTTCGCCCGAAAAAGCGCGACAGGCAACGTGAACATGTACTTGGCGAACTGCCAGATCGCCCCCAGGGCCACGCGAAACAGACGCCGCTTCGGCGGGGCCGGATGCTCGCCCGAATGTTCGGAAACCGTGGTTTCAGGGGTGGGCGGCTTTTCTTGGAGCGTGGACATCGAAACTCCTTAGAAAATGGGCGCAGCACGTTGGCTGTCTGGCGGCGCCGCCAGTGTACCACAGCCGCGGCCGGCTACGGCGACGCTTGATCCCTAAGTATTCCCTGGTGCGGCTTCGATCTTGGAAGAAAGGCGCCGAGGCGTCAAGGTTTTCGTTCGCCAACGGACTGCCGCAGCACGTGAAATTGAACGTTTCCGGCCGCAGGGCGGCGTATGTCCGCCTTCGCCCCGACCGCCCCCTCACTGCGTCGGTACCTTCCATTCCTGCCGCACCTGGCCGTTGTGGTCCACGGCGGTCAGCTCCTGGGTGTTGATCGTGCGGACGCGAAATGAGCCGGTCTGCCCGTTTCGCTCGCTATCAGTCGATTGCGTGATATTGGAGATCACTACCCCCTCCACGATTTTCCAGTTCCCGCTCGAACGGACGTCTTGGTGAAACATCTGCTTGAAGTTATCTTTCCACGTTGTTGTGGAAGTGAAGCTGCCGTCGGGGTTGAGCGTGATATAGTAAATCGCATCGGCATCCTGGTGGCCCCATGTTCCCATCAGCAGCCGCCGCAGTTGCTGGTCCTCGTATGAGGGGGGCGTTTGCACCGGCGGCTGACCGGGCAACGGGTTGCCGCTGGTGTCGTTCGACGTCCGCCGCAGCGTCACCAGCAGGTTGCCCGAGCCGGGCAGCGAGACGAACGTCGTCGGCCGGCCCTTGTCGCGACCGGCCAGGCACAACACCATCGAGTCTTTGCCGGTGATAAAGATGCCACGCCCGCCTGTTTTGTCGCTCCCGGCCAAGTCGAAAGTCATCGGGCTTTGTGAGCTGTCCACGACAAACGGCAGTTGCTTCCGCTGGAACGTCATCGGCACCACCAGGCTCACCTGTGGTCCCTTGATGATCACCCGGCCGTCAGCGGCATAGTTGAGCATAATGTTGCCAGGCTCGACCACCCGGCCGTCGTCAATAACGGCCGTGATTTCCCAGGTGCCATCCAGCGATTGGGCGCGGGCCGCGCGATCCGTGCTCGTGCCGACCGCGACAACTGCCGCCCAAAGTACGAGGGCGTGATGACGTTGCATGGTGCGAACTCCTTTCTTCGTGTTATGAATCTGAGGATGGATTATCGAATCGCACGCACGACGCGAACGTATTAACCGCATTGACGTACGTCGCGCGACGCCAAGATCCGTTCGCACGCCGCCGCGACCATCTCGACGCCGATAGCCCGCATCGCGCTGTCGTCGGCGCCGCCGCTGGAGCGACGTGCCATCTTCATAACGCACTTGCACGCGAATATTGCGCTTCCCATACGCTCCGCACCATTCGGCCCGGCTGGGACCGTGCAAACTGATGGTGGGCGTGCCGACGGCGACGGCCAAATGCATCGGGCCCGTATCGCTGCCGACAAATAGCGCCGCCCGCCGCGAAAGGGCAGCCAACTCGGCCAGCGTTGTTGCCGGCGCACGACGTGCCGTTTCGCCGCTTGTCGCGACAATCGTATCCGCCAATGCGCGTTCTCGGCGTCACCAGCCCAAACGGCCACGCTTGGCAATTTGTGGGCGGAATACAAATAATTGGCCAAAGCTCCGTACCGCTCGGCCGGCCACTGCTTCGACGGCCAGCCTGCCCCCGGATTCACTATTGCAAATTGTCCCGCGCTCAAGCCAGCGCCTCGCAAGAATTCGTCGCTCGCGCGGCCGTCCGTCGCTCGCTCCGGCAAGCCGAAATCAACGTGCGGCGATTCGATTCCCAGCGGACGCAGCAATTGCAGGTAATGTTCGATCACATGCGAACCGCCGACCGCCACCAACTGGTTATGGAACCAGCGGCTCAATTCGCGGCCGTGCGCGCCTGCCTTGCCAATCCGCCGCGGCGCCCCGCTCAGCCAGGCGGCGATCGCGCTCTTGGTCAAGCATTGCAAATCAATTGTTGTATTGAATCGCAACTCCCGCAACTGCTTCCGCAAGCGCCACACCTCACGCGGCGAAGTCAACCAGCCCCGCCGCACGCGAATGAGCTCGTCGAGCGCCGGGTGTCCTTCCAGCAGGTCGGCCGATCGTCCTTCCACAACCCACCCAATGTACGCCGCCGGAAGCGCCCGTCTCAGCGCGCACAATGCGGGCAAGCCGTGGATCACGTCGCCGATTGCCGAGAGTCGCACGATCAGAATCCGAGGCCGGCGCAGCGCCAATGGCCGTCGATGCAAGTCGCATTCGCTCGTAAGAATCGTGGCGCATGAATTCATCCGTGAGGCAGTTTCCGCTCAGCGCCCGCGGCCACATCCGCAGGCCGCCTCCGGCCGATTGTAGCCGACGTCCGGCCAAACGGGGACGCCGGTTTCTGCCGGCTGACCATCGTTTCCCAGGAAAACTGCCCTGCGCCGTGACTCGGCAGGAACCCAGGCACCCCGACCGCGAACGAAGAACCGGCCAATTGCTCGAATTATTCGCCAGCCATCTGCTGCGCAGGACTCAGCTGAATGTCTGGTCGGCTTCAGGTTTAGCATTTCGCCGCTGGCGTATTGCAATACGCATCCGGCCGAAATGCTCGACTGCGTGTCCAGCGATCCACTTACGTCCGCTCGCGAGGACGTTTGTGAAGAATCCGGTTATGCGGCGTCGGGCACGACGCTGCGGCAACGGCGAATCGCAGCGTCAGAAATCGCTGCCCTAGGCCGTGAGCCTCGCCGGCAGCAGCCGCCAAACGCGGGACCACAAATCGTCCCACACCGGCCGCATCCACACTCGGGCGAACGCGGCATTCAGCACGGTTGCCGTCACGATGGTTTCCACCAACTGGCCCACGTTGCCGACCCCGACGCCCGCCATGGCCTGCGCGATACCCCAAGCGGCACCTACGGCCGCGACCGCGCACAGCAGCGGCCGGAACAGCACTTCTCCCACCTGCCGCCAGCCGGCATCGAATGCTAACAGCGCCGTGTAGAAAGTGATCGGCCCGGAGATGCTCGAAACAATGGCCACCACGATTGCTACGGCTTCAATTCCACCGCCGGCGGATAGTACGGCGGTTAACCCCAGCACTTGCAGCACCACGAAGCCCCAGCGATTCCACAAGATGACGCGGAACTGCCCCTGTGATTTCAGCAGCGCATACGACGAGCCGGCCACCATTCGCAGCGCCATGCCGACGGTCAGAGTTTGCATTACGCCTATCGAACCGAAGTATTTTTCAGGCAACACCGCGTAAACCAGCGGCTGCCAAATTGCCGCCTGCAATAGGCAGGCGCTGATGCCGACCATCGCCATGATCCGCTGCGCTCGCAAAAACGCCCGGCACTGCGCCTCCGGCCGATCGTTCAATTTGGTGAATGCCGGGAACAAAATGTTCATCAAGTTCGACGATAGAAACTGCAAGATTTGAATCGAGAAACTGAAACCGTACACATATAATCCGATCAGCGTCTCCGGCCGGCGAAACAGCCCCAGGAACATGTAATCCGATTGATCGAGAAATGCCCGTTGCAGCTCGGCCGTGAGAATCCGCGACGAATCGCCGATCAAATACGCGCCAATGGTCGAGCTGCGGCCGCGGCGACCAGGGCGGCCGCGCGTACCACCATAACAAGCCAGCCGTCATGGCGTTCGTGATCGGCACGGACGCCATAAAGCTGTATGCGCCCCAGCCGAACATGGCGAACATGACCGTCAGCACCCAGCGAGAGTAAAGTTCGCCAGGTTGATTGCCGCAATTGCGCGAAACCTCAGTTCGCGAGACAATTTCGCCCGCGGCACCACGGTCAACGAATTTAACAATGAGCCCGGGGCAAACACCCACAACAGCGGCACGATCTGCGGCTTGCCATAGAAAGCTGCCACGATCGGTCCGCTGGCCGCGATCAAGAGCATGCTCAGAGTACCCAGCGTCGCAGCCAGCCAAAACGCGGGCACGGCCCACAAGTGAAACTTGCGGCGAAACACCAGTACATCCCCCACGCCGGCCTGCTCGATCACCTGGATGAACGCGGTGAACGTCATGGCCAGGCCGAAGACGGCCCAGTCGTCCGGCACGAGATACGCGGCCAAAACGACCTGTGCGAGCAGCGAAATGACTTTCGCTGCCGTCGTGCCGGCAAAGAACCAGGCGAAGCCGCGCGCTGAGTGGGTGCCCAAGCCAACTTTCGCCGCCGCCGAAGGGCCGCTATCGTTCATGGCGTCGCAGGACTTGCCGAGTGGTGTTTGCTGATCGCCAAATGTGAAGTCGTCGTCACGCATGATTCGCGTAACTACTACGACGCATGCGCACCTGACTGCTCCTCCACCGAACTTACTTGCCGCCGTCACTTTGGCGTGCCATGCTACCAAGTATCACGACCGCCATTATCGACCGCAGCGCGGCCGCTGGGCCAATATCACCCGGCAGCAGTCCGGAGGCGGCCGCAACAGCCTGGCCACACGATTCATTTTCCGCGCACGTCGTCAATAGATTATAGGATACAAACATGCATCAACGGGTGTACCAGGAGTTCGAGCGAATCTGTGCCGCGCGGCCGATCAGCGGCTCGGTGCTCGAGGTCGGGGCGATCCCCAACGAAGGCAGCCTGCTGTGCCTGAAATCGCTTGCTGGGGCCAGCGAAAAAATCGGCCTCGACTACAGCGGGCCGTTTGAGTTTCGCGATTTCAAAATCGTCCCGGGCAACGCCAACCAAATGGACTGCTTCCCCGACAACCGCTTCGACGTCGTTCTCTGTAACGCTACGCTGGAACACGATAAGTATTTTTGGAAGACGTTTGCCGAGATCAAGCGAGTCGCCAAACCGGGCGGCTTCATTGTTATTGGAGTGCCCGGTTTTACTCGAATCAAAGGGGGCCTGCACAAGTCGATTCTCTCGCGTGCCCCGCTGTTGAATCGCCTGAAGTATCACCAGTACCTGAACGTGCTGTTCACAGGCACGGTCACTTTTCAAATCCACAATCATCCAGGCGACTTCTACCGCTTCAGCGCACAGGCGATGAGGGAAGTGATTCTAGAGGGACTGGACGACATCGACGTTAGGACTATCATGCTGCCGCCGCGGGTCATCGGCACCGGAATTAAGCCCTTATCGGTCGGCTGAGTTGCTCCCGCTCGGTTTGTTGAGTCGCTGCCGCCGAACGGTCGCTCAATCGAGGCCTGTGGCGCAAGGCTGTCACTTGCGCTGCAGCACCACAATCTTTTCGCACTCATCGATTTGTTGCCAACCGATCGAACATAGCTCCTTGATGAGCTTCGCCGGGCCCGGCCAATCAGAATCGTCGAACGCCACGACGGCCTCCGCCGTCAGTCGCGGTGACCAGTTGGCCCAGTCGCGGCGGACCCCGTCCTCCGAGTGATCGCCGTCAATAAACAATAGCACGACCGGCAGCGTCCAGTTTGGCGCGACCATTTCGCTGCTCAGATTCACCAATCGTACACACTGGAAGCAGCCGGTCCGCAGCATGGCCCGGTAAAAGGCGGCCCGATCGGCCGGCCCAAATTGTCCCCGCGCTCGCCCACAAATTCGGCATGGGGCTCGATGGCATAAACGGGCAGCCGCGCGCCGTCGAGCGAACCGCGCCCGAGGGCGACCGTCGAACGGCCCCGATAGGAGCCGACCTCGACGACGCAGCCGCCGCGCGCTTGCGCGCAGCTTGTACAATAGCTCGCATTCCTCCAGGTTCGTCATCCCCTCAGTGAGCCGAATGCATTCGCGCAGCGTCTTGGGCGCGCGAAATTGCAGCATCCGCCGCGCGCTTCCTAAGATTCGTCGAATGCGTGCCATAGTCCGCCTGGGGTGAATCCCGAATAACCGACGGGTAATCCGCCTGCGAAAGGTAGTACACCACTAGATCGGTAACGCATATAGCGTAGGACTATTGAGCGAGGGGGGCGAATCTAAGCGACTTCCTGACATTTCCGCCACTCTTTCCTACTATTTCATCCTAGCTTGCACTCCAGTGGCTGCATATAAGCCAACTTTCGCCATCCCGCCGCACCACGTTTTCATCGCAACCGGTTTCTACAAGGAATTTGCGGATGACAGGTTCAAAATCCCCATGGCACGGCCGTCGTTCGCACCCGTTTGTTGACCCGTTTGCCAGCCCCTTTTATACTAGAACGAGGAACATCTTGTTCACCTCAACGCGGCTGTGGCGGGCCCTCGCAGTGGGTAGCCGGAACAACATCGAAGCAAACTCCCGTCGCGCCCGGCCTGGACTAGGCGCCAGCATTGACGTGACCACATAGACGAAGGGTCTTTCGTTGCGCATTGTTCGACTTTTCCCGCAGTGGGGGACACTGGCGCTGTCGTTGGGCCTGCTCTTGGCACATTTCGGGCCGCTCAAGAGCGGGGCAGAAGTCCGCGCAGTCGGCGAAGCCCAATGTCGTGATGTTTCTGGCCGATGATCTGGGCTGGACCGATTGGCAGTACGACGCGCATCTCAATCCGACCGGCAGCGTCCTCTACGAGACACCCAACTTGTTGCGCCTGGCGGCACAAAGCGTTAATTTCACGAACGCTTACGCGCCCGCCCCCGTTTGCTCGCCCACGCGCGGGGCCATATTGACGGGCAAGTCGCCGGCACGGACCAGAATGACCGATTATTTTCCCGGCACGATCCCGCCACATCCGGGGACGAACGTGACAGAGCCCTCCGGCTGGGTGCGAAATATTCCGGCGAACCAAATCACACTGGCCGAGTCACTGAGCTCGCCGGCGGCCGGTTACATGGCAGGCTTCTTTGGTAAGTGGCACCTTGGAAGCGCTGTCCCGTCAATAGATCCGCTGCAAAACGGTTTCCAGGTGAATGTTGGCGGGACCAGTTTTCCCAGCCCAGATTCAGCCGGCGGATACTTCGCCGGTAGTGACGGAATGTGGGCCGGCATGCCTGGGCTCAATACGCCCGGTCAGTTTCCTGCGGACAAATATCTCTCCGATGCGCTGGATGAAAAGGCCGTCGATTTCATCACACAACAGGCCGGCCAATCGCAGCCGTTTTTCTTGGAAATGGCCAATTACCTGGTGCATAAGACGCTGGAGGCGCCGGCAGACCTAGTCACCAAGTATCAGAACAAGATCGCCACGTTGCAGGGCCAGGGAGTGGATTTGAAGGGGCAGCTCAATCCGTACTATGCCGCGATGGTGGAAAAAATGGATCAGTCGGTGGGCCGCTTGATTGACCGCCTCGATGATCCCAACGGTGACGGGAACAAATCCGATTCGATTCGCAACAACACAATATTCATTTTCACGTCGGACAACGGCGGCGTGTCCGGGGCCGACCGCTCCCCGACCGCGTCCTCTCCTTTCCCGACAAGCAACTTGCCGCTCCGCGAGGGGAAGGGCAGCCTCTACGAAGGCGGGATTCGGGAACCGCTGATGTTTAGTTGGACGGGCAATGCAAATTTCGCCCCAGGCAGCATTACCGGCGCCCAAACTTCGTTGTACGACATTTACCCCACGCTCCTCGACCTGACTGGCCTCGCGGGCAACGCCAGTGTGCCGCGCAACTCCAACATGGACGGCGTCAGCATTCGGGCCGCCCTGGAGGGCAACAGCTTTGATCGCGGTTATCTGTTCTGGCACTACCCCCACTTTAGCCCGCAGGATTTTAGCAGCCCGCTACTGAGCGGGGGAGCCTACGTAAGCGCCGCCTTGAACGGGGCTTGGAAGCTGCTCTTTTTCTACGACGATCAGCACTTTGAGCTCTATAATTTGGCCAGCGACGTCGGCGAAACCACCAATTTGCTCGGTTTCAATCCGGGGATTGCACACAACATGAGCCTGGCGCTGAACAATTACCTGGCCAGCGTCGGCGCCCTATTGCCGATCGACAAAGTCTCGGAGCAGCCCGTCGCATTGCCGACAATCCTCGCGGCGCCCTTGGCCGGCGATTACAACGGCGACAGTCATGTGGACGCGCTCGATTATCTCGCGTGGAAAGCCAATTATGGTTCCACTACGCATCTTGCCGCCGACGGCAACGGCGATGGCATTGTCGACGCGGCCGACTACACATTTTGGCGAAATCTCTTGGCCGGCCTTAGCAGCAGCACCGGGGCACTCTCCAAAACCGTCCCGGAACCGGGCGGAGAGTGCCTTGTCTACGCCGGGGCCGTCATGCAGTGGATCGTGCTTAGGCGCGGCCGCCGATCGCCTCTTTGCCGATCCGTGGCCGCCGCGCCATAATGGCCGAGGCCGCAGCCAAACGTGTTTCCGTTTCTTTTTGCAGGCGAGAGATTCTGCAAGTGAACGCATGACGATCGTTCAACGCATCCACCGCTTATTGAAAAACGCGCCGCCGCTTCATCGGGCCGCTCGTTGGGGGCTACATACTTACCGTCGGACCATTGGCAGCGGGCGGTTCCGCCGGCGCGTCGCTCAAGCCGACCCGTTGCGAATTGTCATCGGCTCCGGCGGCTTCTATGACAAAGGCTGGATTCCCAGCGACGTGCAATACTTGAACCTTCTGAAGGATTCCGATTGGCAACGGGCCTTCGGCAACCGGTCGATTGACATTCTGCTGGCGGAGCACGTCTGGGAACATCTCACGCCGGCCGCAGCGATCGAGGCGGCCGCGCGCTGCTACAAGTACCTCAAGCCGGGCGGTTTCCTACGAGTCGCCGTGCCGGACGGCCGCCATCCCGATCCCGACTACATCGAATGGGTCCGCGTCGGCGGCACGGGCCCGGGCGCGGACGATCACAAAGTTCTCTACACGGCAGATAGTTTTCGCCAGTTGTTTGCCGACGCCGGTTTCGAGGTCGATCTGCTTGAATACTACGGCGCCGATGGTAAGTTTCATCGCCAGAATTGGGACGTCGCGGTCGCCCCGATCGGCCGCCGGCAGGGCAAGACCGAGCGCAAAGACGGCGGCGGCACGATGCACTATACGTCGATCATTCTTGACGCCCTGAAGCCGATGTCGGTCCCCGTGAGGCCCTAGTTTTGTGGTTGTTCGCGAGAATCTGTCGGTGGCGAAGCGGGCCATTTCCTTGTTGGGAGTGAGTCTCCGAGGTGACCTCAGCGAAACCTCTTGTTGACCTGCCGGCGCCTGAAGAAACGCAGCGCCGCTCGCCCAGCGTAACAAATTACCCACACATTCTGGCGAGACCGCAATTTCATTTAACGACTGTGCCGAGAATCGGCTACAATGCGGCCCAATGGAAGCCTGAGTTCGGTCAGCAACGATGCGCTCCCCCGTCCAACTTCCGCGCAGCGGCAATCAATGCTTCCGATTACATCGCACCGGTCAAGTTGGACGTCGGCGATCATACGAGCAGCGCCTTGTACGATTCCATGCTGTCGTGCGCAAACCGCTCCACCGTGAATAGCTTCTGGCCCCGCTCGAACGTGCGGGCACGCATCTCGGCAAGCCGCTGCGGGTCGCGGACCAGTTGCAGTAGCTTCGCCGCCAAATCGCCGCCGCTCTCCGGATCATAGAGGAGCCCTGTCACCCCATCCTCGACGAGTTCAGGCGTTCCGCCGGTGGCCGAGGCCGCCAGCGGCAAGCCGTCGACCAGCGTTTCGCAGACCCACAAGCTGCAGGGCTCCGGATCGAGGCGGCATTGCAGGCCGACGTGGTACTGCTGATGCCGTTTCCGAAGGTCGTCTTGAAACCCCATGAAGCGAATCTGCTCGGTCAATTTCGCGCTGGCGACCTGGCGCCGCAACTGGTCGGCATAAGCGTTCCCCTCGAGCGGGCCTCCAAATATATCCAAACGCACGTCGCAGCCGGCAGCGCGGGCGTGCAGCACCGCGGCCAGGGCCAGATGATGACCCTTCGAGTGCTCGAGTCGCCCGGCCACGACCGCCCGCAGCGGCCGCTCCGGCAATACATTCGGCTGGGAGAATAGCGGCGGCGCGGCGTTGCGAATCGTGACGCTTGGCACGCCGCAGCCATACCAGTTGCGGGCGATGTAATCACTGGCCGGCAAGAGCAAATCAGCGCCCCACCGGGCCAGGCGATGATTCAACGTTACGCCATAACCCAAAAGCCGCTTTGGATTCATGTTGTAGTTCAATTGCCAGACCGATTTGTAGCCGCGCCGCCGGAGGAATCCGGCAATGAACTGTTGCGGCCGCCAATTGGCCTGCACAATGCGAACGCCGCGCGAGCGAAGCAACTCGTCAATCTGCCCCGCGTCGCGCCGCGCTTGCATCATCACCGCGGGAATCCGCGCGATTGTCGACAACGACGGCCCGCCTTCGCGAAATCGCACCAGTCCCGGCACGACATCCACGCGGTTGCCGTTCGCTTTGAGCCACTCCACGAGCGGGCCTTCGGTGAGCGCCACAAACGACATCGCCGGCAGCGACAAAGCATACAGCTTCATGATCGTGCCGATACCGTAGATTTCGTCTCCCTGGCAGAGTTGGACTACTTGCTCTGGCTTTGGCGCAAAGAGCGAGGATTCATCCGCATACATTCCTGGAAGTTCCTTGCAAAAGTCGGCCAGTGCGGTGGCAGTTGGCCGCCGCCGGCGGCGGAGCGCCGCGCTGGACGTCACAGCAAAACACGTGCTACGATTGTCCTATTGACGCACAAACGGGCGTTGGAAAAGCGCCAGGATCGGCCACTTCAATAATTGGTAGTTTAGGCTGCAAATTGCGAACTAGTCGACCGCAAGTCGCGTATCGTCTCACGCTGCAGAAGGCAAGGGATCGGCATATTCGGTTTGGGGATTTACTGCAGCGGCATGTTCGATGGAAGACTCGCGGGGAATTATCGTTTTGGGACCTTATCGCTCCGGCACGTCCGCGACCGCCCAGGTCCTGCACAAGTTCGGCGTCGATTTTGGTCCCAAGCGTTACTTGATACCCGCCCACGATTGGAATCCGGGCGGCTTCTTCGAACGCCAGGACATCAACGACGCCAATGACGCGCTCATTCGCTCGATCGGCCGCAACTTGGCCGACCCGGGCGACCCGCGCGAGCTTGCCGAAAAAGGAAACCGTCGATCTTTCGACCTGGCCGATTTGAGCTGGCAAAAGTGCCGCGGGTTCTGGGGAATCAAAGATCCCCGCTTGTGTGCCACCCTGCTTGCCTGGCTCGATGCAGGAGTCCTCGACCGTCGCCAGCTTAAAATTGTCCACGTCCGCCGTGGCCTGGCTGCGGCGGTCAAAAGTGCCATGCTCTGCCCGCCGGTCCGCAGCTTCTGCGACGGCACAGAGGGCGGGGCTGAGCGGATGCTGGCGCGGTACGCCGAATTGGCAGAATGGCACGTCCAGACGCTGGGCCTGCCCACGCTTAGCTTCGACTACGAGCGTTTGATCCAGGAGCCGCAATCGGTCGTCGAACAGATGGCCGAATTCGTAGGCGAATCGTCCCGTTCTCGCGTCCGCCAAGGAGTCCGGATGATTGGCAAAGACAAAGGCCGCTGGTCGCTGGCCTGGCAACGCTTTTTTATTCGCGGGCCGCGCCGAGTGTTTCGGTTTTTAATAGGCCAGGGGCCTCTCCTGCGCGGTGAGGCGCGCTACGGACTTAACCACGCCCGCCGATCTGTTTTCGCACAGCCGTACCGGCCATCGGGCACCCGAAAACGAAGGAAAAACCATGGATCAATGAAGACCATTGGTTTGGCGGGCCCAATAGATGGGCCAACGCGGATCCGGTCGTGCCGTCCCGCGCACCGCTTTTAAAATGAAGAACCATTTGCCCGAAATTGGCCCACTGGGTACGATAAACTTGCGGCCGGCGGAGACTTCGAAACCAAATCGCCGCCACTTCGGCCGTCGGAAAATCCTCTCCGATCGCGCCGCCAGATCCCGTGGTTAGATCGAGGATGTCCCTATGCCGGTTGGCACCGTCCAGCGATGGAGCTTGAGTCTGGGCCGTTGGGCCGGCGTGACGGTCTACGTCCACCTCTTCTTTTTGATCTTCGCAGTCCTCGCTCTGGCTTTCTCCCTGCCCGACTCCGAGCTCGTGGTCGCCGGCAGTTTGACGGTGGCTATCGTCTTTTTCAGCGTCCTCATGCATGAGTTCAGCCATCTTTGGGCCGCCCATCACGTGGACGGCAAGATGGACGCCATCGTTATTGGCCCGGTCGGCGGCTTGTTGCCCGCGCGAGTGCCCGACGAACCCGAAAAACATCTATTTGTCGCCATTGCCGGTCCGATGGCCCACTTGACGCTTGTCGTGCTGGCGGCGATCACGCTGGCGCTCGCCGGTCAGCAGAATATCGTCAGCTTGCTCAGTCCGATCCCTCTGTCGATCGATCTGGTGGAGGGCAGTCCCTGGCTCATCGCTGCGAAATTGACCCTGTGGCTCAACTGGATGTTGATGCTCTTGAATCTGCTTCCGGCTTATCCGTTCGATGGCGGGGCAGTAATGCGGGCCATGCTCTGGCCAGCTCTCGGTCGACGAACGGCCCGAATTTGGACTAGCCGAACGGCGATGGCAATTGCGGTCGGACTGGGACTCGTCGCGCTGTGGACACTCCGCGCCGACTTTGATTCACCAGTCCCGGTGTGGATTCCGTTTGTGCTCCTCGGCATCTTCCTATTCTTCAGCGCGCGGCAAGACCTGGCGGCCGGCCCACCGCACGAAGAAGCAGGCGGATCAGCCGGATACAATCTCGACGCGGACGGCCTCGATCTGCTCGAGGCCATGTGGGCCTCGGAGGAGGAAGACGACGGAGTGCTTGTCGAGCACCAGCAGTCGCGGCAATTCGAAGAGCGCCAAAGCGATCAGGAGGCATCGGAGGATGCCCGCGTCGACGACATCCTGGCCCGGCTCCACGATTCCAGCATGGATTCGCTCTCGCCGGAGGAAGTCGCGGTCCTGCAGAGGGCCAGTCGCCGTTATCGCCTGCGCAAAGGCACCCATCGCGAGCGCGGCGGCGACAAATAGCTTGCTCACTCGACCAACTCGGCTCGGCTTGGCCCGCCGCGTTTGTCGTTGCTTCGCCTCGGGGCCCGCTTCTTCCGGTCTTCCTTGCTTGCTGCCCTACTGGAGACTGTCTTTGAACCCTCTCCCCGCGCGAGTGGGCAGGGTGACGTCTTCGCTTTGAGGAGAATTTCTTACTCCGGCCCTCTCTTGGTGGCAGTGGTGGCAGTTTTGGGACAGTTTCTATCCGTCGTTTGCGATCCTCTGCCTCTCGCATAACCGGCGCAACCGATCCAAGCGGTTCCTCGATTCGGTACGGAAAACAGCAGCTCACTCTTCGCGACCGATCGCTTTGCAAGTTGCATCCACCCGTGAAGTATGTTTCCGGTGTAGGACTCCCGTTGCGGCCGAAGCCGGGAGCCGACGCCGATCGACTCGCGTTGTTTACTTCGACGCAGGGCTTCGACATTTCCGTTTCCCGCTCGCCGCAGCCCCGCATTAGCAGAGATTCATGGCCTTGGCCTCCATGTTCACCAATTCCACGCTGTCGCCCATCGACGCCCTCACGGACAGGTTCTCGCTGATCCCCGAGCAAGATCAGACTTTGCGCTTCGAGCTGGAACAATTCGTGCACGGCATCGAACGAGTGTTCCGCGAGCGATTTGTCGTTGTCGATTGCGCGAATGGACAGATCGTGCGGTGTGCCCCGGAAATGCCGACGTTCGATTTTTATGCCCGCCTTGGCACGCTGGAGCAAGTCGCCCAGCGCGGTCGACCAGAAATTCTGGCCGACTGTGCTCCAGTTTTCATGCTAGCGGTGCCTCTGGCCACGGCGGCCACCGATCCGACCCTCGTCGCCGCTGCACTTTTCGTCAGCGGCCCGGTCGACGGCGAAGACGACGTCGCGGCTGCTGCCAGCGAATTCGGCGTCGATGCGTGCGCGCTATACCAATGGGCCCGAAATAAAACTCCCTGGCACCCGAATGGGGCCCGGGAAACCAGCCAGGCGATCGTCGAAAAGTCGCTGCTCATCCAGTCGACCGGCCAACTCAAGCTGCAGTTGGCCGACCTGTCGTCGCACCTCTTGAGTACGTTCGAAGAAATCACGCTTCTCCATCGGCTGACAGAGCAGCTTTCGATCTCCAAGAGTGTCACCGAGATTTGCAGCCTGTCCGTGGCCTGGCTGTCCGACGTGATTCCCGCCAGTTGTGTCGCCATTTGGCTGAATACCGATTCGCAGCACCACGCCCGTCACATTCTCGAACAAGGCAGCGAACCCCATCCGATGCTGATTTGCCACGGCCAGTGCCCGGTGCAGGAAAGCGAATTTGCCCGATTCATCGATCGCCTGGGCCCTCGCGTAGCGAGCGAACCGCTTGTGCTCAACCGCTCAGCCACCAGCTCGCCCACCTGGTTCTATCCCGACGTTCATGAGCTGATCAGTGTTCCCATTCGAGAGGGCAACAAGCTCTTCGGCTGGCTGCTCTCGATGAACCACACCGGCGCAGGCGAGATCACGAACAGCGAAGTCGAGTTCGGCACGGTCGAGGCCTGCCTGATGGCCAGCGTGGCCACGATCCTCGGCATCCACAGCGGCAATATCACGCTCTATCGCGAGCAGTCGGAATTCTTCGCCAGCGTTGTCCGGGCCCTTACCTCGGCCATCGACGCCAAGGACCGTTACACTTGCGGGCATAGCGACCGCGTCGCGCGGCTCTCGGTGAGTTTGGCCCGCGAGCTGGGCTGCACGACCGACGAACTGAACACGATCTACCTTTCGGGCTTGCTCCACGACATCGGTAAAATCGGCATCGACGACAACGTACTTCGGAAACCGGGCCCACTGACGCCGGCTGAGCTCGAACATATCAAAACGCACCCCGACCTCGGCTGCCGAATCCTCGATGGTGTCAAGCAACTCGACCAGGTGCTGCCCGTTGTCCGTCATCATCACGAGGCCTGGAACGGCCACGGCTATCCCGACGGGCTCGCGGGCGAAGAAACGCCCTACCTGGCCCGTATCGTGGCCGTGGCCGACTCGATCGACGCGATGTCGAGTGACCGTCCCTACCGCAAAGGGATTCCCGACGAGAAGCTCGATCAGATCCTGCGCGAGGGCGCCGCTTCCCAGTGGGATCCGCACATCATCGAGGCCGCTTTCCGCGTGCGTGACGAAATCCGCCGCATCGGCAAGGACGAACGCAAGCCGCTTTCGCTCGACGTGGCCGGCTGGCAGGCGGAAGTGGCTGCCACCTCGTAAGAGACGAGAGCTGAGAGTCCAGATTCAATAGCCAGAAGTGTTCGGGTCCGGCTGTTGACTCTCGACTCTTGGCACTTGACGATTGTCCCATGGCCGGCCAGGAATCTGATCGCGAAGATTTGCTCCGGGAAGCGACCGCGCTGGTCGAACGGATTCAGTGGCGTTTCGCTGACCATGTCGGTGCGGTAGCGGGCACCACTGGCTCCGCCAGTGCTCCCGTCGTTGAGGAAAGCGATCCCATCGTCGCCGGGTTCCGCCGAGGCGGCGACTTCAGCATCTTTTTCGGCGGGGACCCCGTCTATCAGTTCAACGCCGCAGGCGAGTTAAGACGGGCCTATTATAGGGGTCTGCTTTACAAAGCTGACCGCGGTCGACTTGTCTCTCTTGAGCGAATGCGCACCGCAACGGAAATCCACCTCGTCCGTCACGATCTCACCGGCGAAGAGCAACAAGATTTCCTCGCCGAGATGGCCGCCCGTTTGGAAAAGTTGACGTCCGAGTTGCAGGACGGGCGGCTATCGATTGTGGGCCAGCTTCCCACAGGCCCGAATGTAGCAGCCCGCGTGCAAAATTGGCTGACCGCGTGCAATTGGCACTCAATTGCCCAATCGCCGCGCGCCACCCCCAGTTAGCATCCGGAGACGCAACGGGCGCGTAACTCGCCAACGGCGGTACGACCACTTCACATGCGCCCAGCGGCGATTGGAATCGACTCCCCGCCTCTTGATGGCCGCGCCGAACCATCGCCAGTGCGAGCGGCATGCGTAACGCAGGCGACATCGCAGCCGATGTAACACGACCGACTTCCGCGCCGTTGTGCGTGAGTTCTGTACCCCTCGGCGGCACGTCGCGTCCTGAAAACTTCACGCTGACAATTTGCTGATTAACATGGCCCAACGCATCAATCCGCGCGACTGTCTCCTGGCCCAGGTAACAGCCCTTCGTAAAGCTGATCGCCTGGCGATCGCGGCCCACTTCCTGGGGCAGGTTGTTTTCGTCGAAGTCCTGGTCCAATAGAGGAGTGCCCGATTCGATGCGCACCGTGGTGAATGTGTTGATATCGATCTCCACCTGACCGGCGTCTCTTAGCCGCCGACAAGCGTCATCAACCGACGCTTGATCGACCATTGTCACGCGGCCAGGTATCAGACCGAGCAGCGGCCAATCGAATGCTGACCGACTTGCGACTCGAACCGCGCCGCTGGTTAGAACCAAGCCGCGCTCATCTGTCGTGTTACGCAGCTCGACGTCGTCTCGAATCACGTAGCGGTCCAACTGGGGAATCAGCCGTTCCGCCTGCCCCGGAACTCCAATGATGACGAACTCAGTTTGTTTGCAGCAGACGAGCCCATGCCCGACAATCTTCCCCTTCACATTCGTGAAAAACGCCTCGCAGCTCTCTCCCGGCGCGAGCCGCTTGATGTCGTTCGTGCAAAAGTTGTGCAAAAACGTCTGCCGATCGGCGCCTGTGACGCAGATGCTCGACCAGCCAAGGAGTTCGGCGAACGCGCGGCCCGACCGCAGCGCTGCATATTGTTCATCCGGCGACGCTGAGATGGGCTCACTCATTGGCATCCTCAACTTCGGCCACAGTCATCACATGCTGCGCGTCATCGAGGACAATAAAGCTCTCCTGCCGCCCGGCCAGCCGCACGATTTCGTCCGCGTCGGCCACCGGCGCCATGCCCAGCTCCTCGACCGTCTCGTCGTCCAACTGGCTGAGTAGATAAACGGGCCCGCGATTTCAGCGCCCGCGCGAGTTGCCAGGCCGCCCAACTGTCGTTCGCATGTTCGTGAAGCAGTTTCTTTTGCGTTTTGTTCAGGTTGAACGCGCCCAGCAGTTGTCCCATCGATTCGCCAAGCGGCTGATCGAGATTCGTGCAGAGCGCCACGGCGCCATGCTCCTCCAGCAGGCGACCTGCTGCCGAAAGCGCCAAGCCGACGTTCTGCCACGTCTGCGACATCGGCCCGCCCGATACGACGGCGATTACCAGCCCCACCGGCCGCGCCCCGCCGCGCCGCCATTGTTGGCGATACAACCGGGCCGCTTGCCGCCCAACCGCCATCGCCTCACCCGCCAGCACGTGGGTCACCGAATCACTAGGCCCCGGCACGACCTCGACCGCCAGCGCCGTGCCGATCAGCCATCCCGCTTCCCGCGCTTGCAGCCGCCGCGCCTTGCGCTGGACGTGCGTGTTCAAATTCGCCGGCGTCCGATATTCTTCGATCACCGCCGCGCTCGACAACTGCGGAAACAAACTGTCGTAGGCGCCGCCCCCCGGCCGCCTCGCACCGACCGGCAGCACCACGTCCGCCTCGTGAATCGCACGATTCACCACCAGCGGCGTACCCTCTTTCGTCAAACCCACGAAGCATAAGTTCATCTCATCGTCCGGATCGTGCAGCACGATCTGCACGCTGCCCGCTTCATTGCCGGAAAGCTCCTGACGAAACCGCCCGGCCAGCTCCTTACTCGCCGTGACGATGGAGATTGCCTCCGGATCAACGCCCGACTTGACAAACGACAGGATGACGCCGCGCACGATCGACAGCGCTTTGGGCACGCGCTCGTCAATTGCCACGGCTACTCGATCGCCCGGCACAATTGCCTCGGCCAGCGGCGGATAGCCGATCGGCGCGGCCAGCGCACTGGTTACCGCGGCCGCTGGATCCGCCAACGCAACGCCGCGATCAGCACCCTGCAGGTACACACGCCGATCATTCCCCGCCGGGCGCGGGCCGCAATCGTTGTCAGCGGATGCGGCGTCTTGACCAAGCGGAACTCCAGACGGATGATGCCCAAGAACGGGAGGGTGAGACTCCTGTCGAGCCATCTCTTGCTCCCTCGTTCATCATTACACCAGCACAGCCCGCGAAGGACCACCCCATGCCCGCCACCGAAAGGCAGATGCAATCCTGGTGCGACACATTGCTCGCTGGCCACGCCGTCGCGCTCGGTGTTTCGCTGGCCGACTATCTGCGGGCGATCCCCAGCCTGGCCGCGCTCGACCATCTTCCCAGCGGCACGCCGGTGCTCGTCCGCGGCGATGTCGACGCCAAGCCCGGCGAAACGATTGGCGACGGCGACATCCGCCTCCGCTCGATGGTCGAGACGCTCCAGCACGGCCGTCAGCGAGGCTGGAAGCAAATCATTTTCGGCCACATCGGCCGCAAGCCCGAAGGCTCACTCACCAAAGTCGCCAAGCGACTTGCCGAGTTGCTCAAGTGCGACGTGCCGCTCATCGACGATTGGCTCGATGAATCGACTCTGACGATTCCTGATGCCGTCCAAAAACAAATCGCCGCCGCGCCCGCCAGCGCCGTGCTCGTCCTCGAAAACACCCGCAAGTACGACATCGAGCGCGTTCTCTGGAAGGCCAAGCCGGCCGACCTGCCCGCGCTCGCGCCGAAGCTCGCCAAGCTGGCCAATGAGTTCGCCGCCAAGCTCAGCCCCTATTACGTTTTCGAGGCCCTCTCGGCCGGCAGCCTCGACGCCTGTAGCGTCGCCGTGCCGGCCGCGATGCAAAGAGTTGCCCTTGGCCAGTACGTGCAGACGGAGCTTGAGGGCCCGATGATCCGCTGCCTCGACGCCCAGCTCGTCATCTTCAGTGGCCTGAAGATTGACAAGCTCGATGATCTCTCGGCGATGATCGACCGCGGCAAGATCTGGCGCGTCTTCGCCGCCGGTTCGCTCGCGATGGCCCTACGCAAAGCGGCCGCCCAGCTCGAAGGCGAAAACGTCTGCCTCGGCGTGGCCGAAGACCCAGCCCATAGCGACAAGCCCTACTACATCCCGCCGGCCCGAGTCGAGCAGGCCAAAAAAATGATCGCCGACGGCCGCCAGAAGGGCATCAAGTTCGTCCTGCCGGTCGACTCGGTGATCCAAGACGGCCGCACCGTCGATGAGCTCGGCCCGGCCGACCAGCAATTCGACATCGGCCCCCAGACGAGCGAGCTGTTCGAGCACGAAGTGGGTGAATTCATGAACATCAATGGCTCGGTCGCCTTTCACAACGGCGTCTTCGGCATGTTCGAAGACCCGCGCTTCGAAGCCGGCACCCGCCGCTTCATGCCGCAACTAAAGCGGATGAAAGAAAACGGCATCGAGGTCTACGTCGGCGGCGGCGAAGGGGGCGCAGCCCTGGAAAAATACGGCCAAGCAGACTGGGTCACCCACGTCTTCACCGCCGGCGGCACCGTGCTGAATGCGCTAGGCAGCGAGCCGATTCCGTATTTGGCGGCGCTGCGCATGGCGGCGGAAAAGTCGAAGGCCTGATTTCTTACTGTCGTTCTCCGAATGTCACTGCGTAGGCCCATTCAATCGCGTCCGGATCTTGCAATGCACCTATAGTGTATCTCAGGGGATATTCGGCCGAATACGCAGTTCGCGTCATTTTTCCGTTTTGAATTTGACCCAGCCGACATTCCATCCAGCTAATTTCAATGAAAGTTCGTGAGATTTGCACCCGGACATGCAGCGGCGTTACCGTTTGATCGGATATCAATATCGCTACCCCGGCTAGTTCCAATTCCCGATCGCCGATCTTGCGAGTGGTTGCGGGTAAAAAGCCGTCCAGTGAATCGGTAAATTCGGGGTGGATTTCCGTAATTACGGTTTCAATGAGTCGTTCCAGGTACACTAGAGCGTCACGAAATTCCAGAGAAAATGGAATCGTGGCACCCATCCGCTGTTGGCGAAGCAGTGAGCTGAGTGCTCTTGCCAGACTCGCTTCGATTGACATCATTTACCTGCGCTAAACTAAACAAGCTTCTTGCACGGTCTAGAAGTAGCACGCTACCAACGCAGGTGTCACTCGTCGACCGTCCAAATCAAGGGATATTTCAATCGGCCTTCTTCCGCTTACGCCGCCTGCCAACCGCCTTCCAAAACCCATCGTTGATAAGCCACGCCCTTCCGCAATGCTACGCCGCGACTTCGCCAAGAGAGCCTGGAACCGCGGTGAGCGGGCCAGCATTAAGCGATCGAGCTCATCCTCGTCGGTAGTGGTTGAACATCTGCCTCCCTTGCGCGATCGCGTTCGAATTCTGCTCAGTGAATTGTGACAAGGTTACTATGCCCGCCATGCCGATTCTCCACGTTGCCGCCCTTGCCGACCGTCCGCGCACGCGGCAACCAGCCACCGCCGGCATGCTCTACATATCGCGATCCAGTGAAGCGCCTTTGTTGACCCGCCCGTCAGTGCCTCTCGGGCCAATTGCCTTGCAACGCGCCTTTCGTAGGGTGGGGTCTCTTGCAATTCGCCAGTCGAGACACGATAAATAGCAACCTGGTCGGCCTCGTTCAGGCGATCAATCGTCGCACGAATTGCCAGTAATCATCACAGGTGGTCCATGCATGCCAAGTTGCCTTGCAACGCGCTTTTCTTCGGAATCCTAATCGCCTCGATCGCCTCACCCGCCCACGCCCAGCGCCGCGGCGGCCCACCCGCGCGTGACCCCAGCGGTCCCGGTTTCGTCGAAGCCAAGGAGAAGCCCGACGGCACGCTGCCCTCGGCCAGCGAGAACGGTAATTTCATCATCGGCCCCACGCATCCGGCGGCCCCCGAGACGGCCGTCAAGGAAGGTGTGCCGCAGGGGGAAGTGATCGAACTCACGATGAGCTCGGCCGACAGCAAGATCTATCCCGGCATCGCCCGCAGTCCCGGCCCGCTCGGCACGCCCGACCCTGAAGACCCGGCCAAGCTTATCGTCACCACCAGCCACGCGGCCCCCTATACCCGCCGCGTCGCCGTTTACGTGCCGAAGCAGTATGTTGCCGGCACCGTCGCCCCGCTGATCGTCGGCGCCGACGGGCCCGACCGCCTGCTCTTCACCACTCTCGACAACCTCATTGCGGAAGCGAAAGTTCCGGCAATGGTGGCTGTCTCGATCGGCAACGGCGGCGGCGACGCCCAAGGCAGCCAGCGCGGCCTCGAGTACGACACCATGAGCGGCAAGTATGCCGAGTTTGTCGAAACCGAAGTCCTGCCTCTCGTTGAAGAAAAGTGCAACGTCAAATTGACGAAAGACCCCGACGCCCGGGCCACGATGGGCTGCAGCTCCGGCGCCGCCTGCGCGCTGGCGATGGCCTGGTATCGGCCCGACCTATATCACCGCGTGCTCAGCTATTCGGGCACGTTCGTAAACCAGCAGTGGCCGCACAACGAGGAAACACCTCACGGCGCCTGGGGCTTCCACGAAACGCTGATCCCGAACAGCCCCCAGAAGCCGCTCCGCATCTGGATGCAGGTGGGCGACCGCGACCTGCTCAACCCCAACGTGATGCGCGACAACATGCATGATTGGGTCGAGGCCAACGAGCGGCTGGCCAGGGTGCTCGCCGACAAGGGCTATCCGTACCAATTCCTCTTCGTCCGCAACGCGGGCCACTGCGACCGCGCCGCGAAACAGCAAACGCTGCCGCTGGCCCTGGAATGGCTTTGGAAAGACTACAAGCCAGCTAGGTAGCGTGGGCACTGCCCACCATTCCTGCTTAATAAATCCGCCAAAAGCCGGGCGTGATCAATTCCACGAGATGGCTGTCCGGGTCGCGAAAATAGATGCTCTTCGAGTCGCCCGGCCACTCAACGATGCTCTCGACGGCCACCTGTTCAGCCTTCAGCCGCTCGAGCCACGGCTGGACGTCTTCGCGCGTGATCGAGAACGCGAAGTGGGTCGTCCCCGTCCCATAGTGCCCCGGAATCACGCCGCCGGCGGTCGGATACGGATCGTTCGTCGCGCCCTGCTTGAACAAGAGCAGGACATCGCGCCCGGCCACTGAGAGCGCCGCCAGCCGTTCCGAGTCCAACAAAGTGTCGAAGCCAAACAGGCGACGATAGAAATCGGTCGCAACACTCACATCGCGGACGTACACGGCCGTCTCCAAGATTCCATAAACGCGTGGCATCGCAATACGGCATCCATTTGGCAGGCTTTGAAAGTCAAAAGACCGAACAGGGGGTCATAGAGTGCGCAGAGATGGGACGATGCAGTGCACGTAACTGGCGAACGGAAACGATAACAACCGCCCAGGAAAATGAGCTGAAAGCGTGAGCTTTGTGACGACTCTTTGTGTCTTGCTCGTAAACTACTTCTGTCTTATCTCTGAACTCTTTGCGTCCTGCCGTTCCTTTTCTTCATCTTCCGCTTTAAACGCCGCGCATCACCGAGAGCGCCTTATCGCACAGCGACCGCGCCTCGGTCATTGTCGGCGCCTCGGCGATTGCCCGCACGATTGGCTCGGTGTTGCTCGTTCGCACCAACAGCCACCGGCCGTCGCGGCCGGCGGTGGTCGGCCAATCGAGCCGCAAGCCGTCCAGCCGGTCGGCCGTGGCATCCTTGTATTGCTTCTCGACCGCATCCAAAGCCGCCGGCACTTTTTCGGGCGGCAGCGCGAGTTTTGTTTTGTAAATCGCATACCGCGGCAACTCGTCGGCCAGTGCGCTGACCGGCATCTCGCGGGCGGCCATCGCATCCAGCACCAGCCCCATCGCCACGAAGCTGTCGCGCACCAGCCCGACTCGCGGATCGATCACGCCGCCGTTCCCTTCGCCCCCGATAACGGCCTCGCGGGCCAGCATTTCATCGACGACGTGGGCCTCGCCGACGGCCGAGCGATAGAACGGCACACTATACTTGCGAGCCAAGTCTTCGGTCATGCGGCTGGTCGAGCAATTCGTGACGACTGGCCCGGGGTTGCGCCGCAGCACGTGATCGACGCAAATCGCCAGGGTGTATTCTTCACCGAGATAGCGGCCCCGCTCATCGATGATCGCCAGCCGGTCGGCGTCTGGGTCCTGGCAGAAGCCGACGTCGACTGCCGCCTGCGGCACCTGCTGGGAAATGCACGCCAAATTCTCGGCCGTTGGCTCTGGCGTGTGGGCAAATCGCCCGTCCGGCTTGCCGCCGAGGAGTTTCACGCGGCACCCCAACCGCCGCAAGAGCGGGCTGCCAACGACGCTGCCCGCGCCGTGGTTCGGATCGAACAGCACGCGAATGCCTTGGGCACAGACGCGCTCGATGTCGACGATGCCTTCCACGGCTGAGAGGTGCGCCGAGATGACGTCCGACAGTTGCTGCACGCTCGACGTGCGGTGCGGCACGTCGATGATGCGGCTTTCGTCCGCCGGCGCCCGAAATAGGTCCAGCACCCGCTGCCCGAATTCGCCCGGCACAACTCGGCCGGCCGACGAAAACAACTTCATCCCATTCCACTCGGCAGGGTTGTGGCTGGCCGTAATCTGCACACCGCCGATGCACTTCAGATTCCGCACCAGGACGCCGGTGGTCGGCGTGGCCGCAACCCCCGCGTCGATCACGTGCCGCGTCGAGCGCTGCGACAGGCCATTCAAGATGGCGGGAATTAGCTCGGCCGCGTTTGGCCGCCCGTCCCGCGCGAGGACGATCGAGCCGTTCGGCAACAGCTCAGCAAAAGCGGAAGCGTAGCGCAACCACGTCCGGCGTCAGCGTTTGGCCGACGATGCCCCGCAGGCCGGAAACGCTAATAATCGGTTCGTTCATCAATAATTGGCCCATATCGGAGTATAGCGCGACGGGCTGTGAAAAACGAGGGCCCAGCTGTCGACATCCCCGCCCCTACCCGGCTCGACCATATTGGTAGAGAACCCACGCGTCGCCCTGGCAAAGGGTCCTGGCAAAAAACCATCCACGTCACTGCCCGAATGGTGGCGGATGTCGTGTAAAACTCCCCACAAGCAGCCTTTTCTACCGCCGGTTAGCAAACTCCCCCACGTTCCGACTCCGGCGGCCGAGGCCGAGACGTTCTGCCGGCTGATTTTGCCCTTCCTGCGGGCTACAATATTCCATGATGTCGACTAATCGGCCAACGCGACGCAGCTTCCTGACCGGGCGCGCCGTGCTCCGCGAATCGTCCACAGCTGCTCCGGTTCCAAGCAGGCCCGTGGATCGCCAGGCGATCCCGTCCCCGTCGGCGTCCGCAGGCACATCTGACTTGCCTGTCGACCGCTCGGCCCTTTTGGTCAACGTCGGCCGCCGCGCAATGGCCTGCGACTGGGAGGTCCAGCTTTCGGCCAGCCGCAACGACGATTCGATGGAACACATATTCGCGGCCCTCGACCTGGTCGAAGCGCTCGAACAGCAAATGACGATCTACCGCGAGGACAGCGAGATCACGCGGATGAATGGGCAAGCGGGCACCAGCCCGGTGCGCGTTGAGCCGCGCTTGTTCGCTCTCTTGCAATTGGCCGAGCGGACGCATCGCGAGACCGGCGGCGCGCTCGATATCACTTGCGGTCCCCTCTCCGACGCCTGGGGATTCTCGCGCCGCAAAGGACGCGTCCCCAGCGATGCAGAAATAGCGGCCGCACTCGTGCGCGTCGGCATGCAGCACGTCAAGCTCGACGCGGCCAACAAGACGATCGCGTTTCAGCGGCATGGTGTCGCAGTGAATCTCAACAGCATCGGGAAAGGCTACGCTCTCGATCGCATGGCCGAGCTGCTGGCGGACGCCCACGTCGATGATTATTTGTTGCACGGTGGCAAGAGCAGGCGCTTGCGCGGGCGCTGAGCCAGCAAGTGAAAGTCCAGACAAGGAGACAGGGAGACAAGTCGGAGATTCGCGGAGGCGGGGAGACAGGGATACCGTGGCGAGTGCCTCGCCCGGTCTCCCGGTCTCCCGGTCTCCCGGTCAGTCGGCCGGCTGGTCAATCGGCCTGCGTCATCCCCTCCGCCCGCAGCAGCGGCTCGGCCAGTTCATACTTCGCGACGAGGCGCTCTCGACATCCGGTTCGGGCACGCAGTTCTTTCGCCATCGCGACCGGCGCTTTGGCCACATCATCGATCCACGGACCGGCTGGCCGGCCAAAGGCCTCTATTCGGCCACCGTGATAGCGCCGACCGCCGCCGAGGCCGAGGCCTTTTCCACCGCGTTTTACGTCATGGGGCCCGAACAGGTGGCCGATTTCTGTAGTGGGCGGCCCCAGCTAGCGGCCCTGCTCGTAGCACCTGCCGCCCGGGCCGGCGACGTGGAGCTACAGACCTTCGGCCTTGACGACACCCGTTGGCGGTCGTTCGGCTGCTAAACGCCGCGCAAAAGATTTCGGCCCATCATTTGCGATTGAATGCAACATTGCTATTTCACATTTTCACTTGCCAATTTGCAATTTGACCTTCGACCGCCCCGTGATTGCTTCCCTCTTCCACCCCACGAGCTACTTCGGCATTTTTGCCTTCATCATGCTCACCGGCTGCGGATTGCCGCTGCCCGAGGAGGTAGCGATCGTGCTGGCCGGCGTGCTGAGCGCCCAGGGCACCTTCGAGTGGCAATGGGCCTTCGCGGCTTGCCTGGCCGGCGCCTTGGTCGGCGATTCGCTGATGTACACGATTGGCTATTATGGCGGCCTGCGACTGCTCTACTCCCATCCGCGCTTTGCGAAGCTGCTCGGCGCCCAGCGCGAGGCCCGCTTCGAGCAGGCCATCCAGCGACATGCCTTTAAGGTGATGCTGCTGTCGCGATTCATGGTCGGCGTCCGTGGCCCGGTCTACCTGGCCGCGGGCATCGTCCGCCTGCCCTTTCGCATTTTCGTGCTATGCGATTTGGTGTGTGCCACGCTGGTGGTCGGTTTTTTCTTCGGCCTGTCCTACGCCTTCGGCCCCGTGGTCGGCCATTGGATTCGCAGCGGCGAGATTTGGGTGACGGTCGTCGTCATTCTGGCCATCCTCGCCATCGGCGGCCTGTTGTATTACCGCAACCGGGCCTTGATCTACCGGGCGATCTTTGGAAATGACGGCAAGGTGGAGGAGTAGGGGGGTAGGGGAGCAGTGGAGCAGAAAGTTGCGTTTTCCTTACCACGTCGCTCCTCCCCTACTCCATTACTCTAGCAAATCCCGCAAATCGCGCCACAAACTCCTCCAGCCCGCGGCCGGCAATAAACGCCTCCCGGGTCCAGGCCTCGGCCGTAAGCACGTGGCGATTGGCCGCCGGCACCACGTATGCATCCGCCTTAAGCCACTGGCCCTCTGCGCACTGAATCGTCAGTGGCTGCCGTACATAAAAGTCATCCTCAAATCGATCGAGCCGCGCAACGGTTGCCTCCTCCACGTTCAGATACACAACTCCAGGCACGTTGCTGTCCGCATCCGCGGCAACTATCCCCGGAAAGACGGCCCCGTTGACGCGATAAATACCGTATCCAGCCGCCCGCCCCGCCACCGTCTCAAACGCCCGTCCGGCCACGGCCATCCACACGTCCGGAAACATCAGCGTGCCGTAGGTAAAGATGTGCATGGCGGCCAAAATCTCGCGTTATGACGCGTTATCAACCGGATTGAGCGTCTGGTATAATTTCCTGAAAGGGCTCTGCAATGGCAAGCGTTGAATTCAGCACCGATCAAGTCATCGAAATCGTGCGGAAGATGAGGCCCGAAGGAAAACGTGCCGTGCGGAACGCGTTGGCGTGCGACGCTCTCGGCGGCCGTGATGCACGGATGACATTCGCCGAACAACAGCTCCGCCAGCTGTGCGCTGCGCGTGGCCTCGACTGGGAAGCAATGACTGAAGCCGAGCGCAAAGCGCTGGCCGACGAACTGATCCATGAGGATCGCGCGTGCCAGGAATAGCCGTCTTCGATACCGATGTCCTTTTTTCAGCCGCGGTTTGGAAGTGCCGCCCGTAATGTGTCGAGTTGGCTCGCACTGGACGCGTCGAAGGAGTGACTTGCGCAGAGATTCTCGATGAGCTTGATGAAAAACTGCAGTCAAAACTCGCATTCACGGCATTACAGGCAACCGAGACAATCATCGACTTACTCTCGTTTCTGCGTGTCGCACCGATTACTGGCGACTTGCACGCCGTCCCGTCTGACCCGGACGATAACAAAATCGTCGAATGCGCCATGGCGGGCGGTGCTACATGCATTGTGACTGGCGATCGCCGGCATCTGTTCCCAATGGGCTCCTTTCGGGGATTTCAATCGTGTCACCGGCGACGTTTCTCGTGCACGTGGCGGCGGCTCAGTAGTTCGGAATTCGCCACATTGAATCTATGTCAGGTTCGTTAATTACCAGCCGCCAGAATCCCCGTGTAAAAGACGCTGCCAAGCTCCGCAGCGCCCGCGTGCGCCGGCAGCAGCGGCGGATTCTCATCGACGGCGGGCGCGAAATCGTGCGGGCGCTCGAGGCCGGAGCACGACCTCTCGAGGCCTTTGTCTGCCGTGAACTGTGTGGTTCCCCCGATTGCCAAGCCGCCCTGGCCGCTCTACAGTCGAAGGGCGCCGAAGTATTTGCCGTCACGCCGCTGGTCTACGCCAAGCTGCAATTCGGCGACCGCGACGACGGCCTCGTCGTCGTCGCCGCAGCCCCGCAGCGCAAGCTCGCCGACTTGAAGCTCCCCGCAAATCCGCTCGTCGCCGTCCTCGAAGGCCTCGAAAAGCCGGGCAACCTCGGCGCAATTCTCCGCTCGGCCGACGCCGCCGGCGTTGACGCCGTGATCGTTGCCGACGGACGCACCGACCTGTTCAACCCCCATACGATCCGCGCCAGCCTGGGGACCGTCTTTCGCGAAAACGTCTGCGAGGCCACCGCGGCCGACGCGCTCACTTGGCTCCGCGAGCACCAATTGCAAATCGTCGCTGCCCGTCCCGACGCGACCACCACCTACACGGCGGCCGACCTTCGGGGCCCAGTGGCACTCATCCTCGGCGCCGAAGCGGCCGGCCTCACGGGCGCCTGGAACGCCTCCGACATCACCGCCGTCCGCCTCCCGATGCACGGCATCGCCGACAGCCTCAACGTCTCGACCACGGCCGCCGTGTTGTTCTATGAGGCTCGGCGCCAACGGATGACGGATGCAGGTTAACAGCAGCGGTCTTCGCTGAATTCAGCGGCGATTCGAGAGCCAGGAGCTGTACCGTTTTCCACTAGACTGCGTTACATTGGTTATGGAGCGAGCTCCTCAGACAAGTTAACATTTCCACCGCAACTTATCTCACGAATGGGAGCCCGCTCGCTGATGTGCGGGTACCCAGCAGGCGTCGCCGCCCCCTGCACCGCGGCCCAGTACTGCGTATCATGTCTGAATGACCAACCGCGACATCGCCGCTGCCTTCGACGAGATTGCCGACCTGCTGGAGCTGCAAAACGCCAACCCATTCCGCGTCCGCGCTTATCGCAATGGGGCCCGCCGCATTGCCGACCTGTCCGAATCAGTCGCCCAGATCGTCACCGATTCTAATCGCGACCTCACTGAGTTCGGAGGCATCGGCAAGGAGTTGGCCGAGAAGATTCGGACCCTGGTCAAAACCGGCTCGCTGCCCATGCTGGAAGAGCTCCGCGCCGAAATCCCAGCCGG
The DNA here is from genome assembly GCA_963738665.1 of uncultured Planctomycetota bacterium. Classification (GTDB taxonomy): domain Bacteria; phylum Planctomycetota; class Planctomycetia; order Pirellulales; family Lacipirellulaceae; genus JABDGM01. The sequence continues at coordinate 188,850 of CAVTXL010000016.1, read as the reverse complement.
GGTTTTGACCCTAATTCGCGTCCCAGGCCTCGGCGCCAAGAAGGCCGCCATCCTCCACCAGGAGCTGGGCATTGCCTCGCTCGAAATGCTCCGCGCCGCCTGCGAGGCCGACCAGGTCCAGGCCCTCAAGGGCTTTGGCAGGAAAACGCAGGAAAAAATCCTCGCCGGCATCGAGCTAGCCGCCATGGCCGAAGACCGCATGTACTGGGCGGTCGCCGACGAAATCGTCCAGGAGCTGCTGGCGTACCTCCGCCAGGTGCCCGGCATTCGTCAACTGGAAGTCGCCGGCAGTTACCGCCGCGGCCGCGAAACGGTCGGCGACATCGACATCCTGGTCGATGCCGAGAACCCGTCAGCCGTGATGGATCACCTCGCCATGTTCGGCGGCGGCGTCACATTGATTGGCCGCGGCGACACGAAAATGTCGGTCCGCCTCCCGCGCGGCCTGCAAGTCGATCTCCGCGCCGTTCCGCCCGAATCGTTCGGCGCCGCCCTGCAATACTTCACCGGCTCGAAAGACCATAACGTTCTCGTCCGCGGCATGGCCAAGGACCGCGGCCTCAAGATCAACGAGTACGGAGTCTTCCGCCTGAACGTGGCGGCAGGCGACTCGCCTGCCGCCAATGCCGGCGCAGCCGGCAAGAATGCCGAAATAGCAGCCGGCGAGCCGCCTGCAGCTACGAGCGAAACCCCCATCGCCGGCCGCACGGAAGAAGAAGTCTACGCCACGCTCGGTCTCCCCTTGTTTCCACCCGAAATTCGCGAGGCCCGCGACGAATTCGCCTGGGCCGCCGCCGGCAAACTACCCAAGCTCATCGATCTGGCCGACCTCGTCGCCGATCTCCACATGCACACCACCTCCAGCGACGGCAAAGCCAGCTTGCCGGAAATGGTCGACGCCGCGCACGCCGCGGCCACCAGTACATCGCCATCACCGATCACTCGAAACGCGTCAGCATGGCGAACGGCCTCGACCCGGCCCGCCTTCGCGCACAGTGGAAAGCGATCGACGCCCTCAATCGCCGGCTCGACGACTTCGTCGTCCTCAAAGGCATTGAGTGCGACGTCCTCGAACAAGGCGGCATGGACCTGCCCGACGACGTGCTCGCCGAGGCCGATTGGGTCATCGCCAGCGTCCATTACGGCCAGCAGCAAACGCGCCGGCAAATCACCGACCGGATCTTGGGGGCACTCGAGAATCCGCACGTCTCGATCATCGCTCACCCCACCGGCCGGCTGATCAACCGTCGCAAGCCCTATGAAGTCGATCTCGATCAGGTTTTCGCTGCGGCCGCCCGCCACAAAAAAATGCTGGAGCTCAACGCCAACCCGGCCCGTCTGGACCTGAACGACATCCATTGCGCGGCCGCCAAACGCTACGGCGTCCCGATCGTTATATCGAGCGACGCCCACAGCACCGCCGGGATGGATGTCCTACGCTACGGCATCCTGCAGGCCCGCCGCGCCGGCCTCACGGGGGCCGACGTCGGCAACACCCGCCCTTGGGCCAAGTTCAAGATGCTGCTCGGCAAATAAGAAGGAGCCGCGACCGAGCATGACGTGCCAGCCTGGGCCGCTATTCTCCATTCAATTGCTTCACGACGTTTTCCGTCTGCCACCTGCCCAACTTTACAGTCACCGACTTTTTCGCCCCGTTGCGGACGATTTCCATTGGCACCTCGTCGCCGGCGTTGTGCGAGGAAATCATGTCGGTGAGCGATTTGAAATTCTTCACTTGTTGGCCGTCGAATTTGTGAATCTCGTCGCCGGCCTTGATGCCGGCAGCGTCGGCCGCGCTCCCCGGCTGGACTCGCTCCGCCGTGGCGGGGCGGCCGTCATCAAAGGCGCTTCCCGAAACGCCCAACAGCGCGCCGCGCCGATAGTCAATCGTCGCCTGCGGAAACTGAGTTTTCAAGTCGTCCAGGTCGCTCGGCGTCAAACGCGTGCCGTACAGCCGCAAGCTCGTCAGCGCCGGCACCTGTCGCAACTCGGCTACGTCGCTCGCGTCGAGCTCCGTGCCAATGATAAACACATCCCGCAGACCGAGCACATACCCGATTTGCTCCAGGTCCTCGCGCTTCCCCTTCCAATGGTCGTCGAGGATCAGCACCTGGGGAATCACTCGCGGATCAACGCCCACGACTTCCTGCTGCAGAAATCGGCCCCCCAACTTCTCGATCGCCTGCCGTGCTTCTTGATGATGAATCAGCGCCAACGCATTTGCCGCCGCCGCCACCACATGAGGCCGGTCCCTTAACTGGACCAGCCGCTCGAGCGCCTGCCGTTGAAATGGCGGCTCTTTCGAATTGGCAAATTGTTGCAACAGCCACACGGCCCGGTCGGCCGGTTCTGGCCGATCACTATTGGCCACCACCGCCACCGCCTCGAGCGCCGCCGGCCCTGCCGCCAAAAGTCCTAGCGTCGCCTGCTCCCGCACGCGGTATTGCCCAGCGTCCAGTTTCGCGAGCCATGTGGCAATCTCCGCCGGCGACGGCGCCTCAGCGGCCGGGCTCGCACCGTCATCGCTTCGCGGCTTCGCCGCCGAGGAATTCTCTGCCGCCGCTGGTGGCGCCTTCGTCTCCGGCTGAGCGCATGCCGGCAGCGAACCGGCGAGCCAACCGGCGACAATCGCCGCGACAAATGTCAACCTGGTGTTACGCACTTCCAAGGTCTGACCCAATGCGTGATTAAGATGCGAAACTGTCGAGCGTGCCGACCGCCCATTTGACGCCCTCTTGCCTCCGCCTGACAATTTTATCTTACACGACCTGCCCCGTCAGCGCATAATCCAATCTCCACCCGGCAACATTGGAATAATGCACTAATTTCAGCCTCTCCAGATGAACTTTGCCATCCTCGGCACCGATCCCGACCTCCTCGCGCTTGCCGCCGCGGCCGTCGACGAAGGGCACCACATCGTCTGGATTGGCGATGTTCGCCGCGCCGACGAAAACGCGCTCCGTTGCCTTTCGTCCCTGCCGGAGTTCCCGGCCACAAACTGGGAAACCCTCCTCGACCAGGCCACGGCCGACGCCATCCTCATTGGCCGTGGAAATGCCGGCGTCGAACTCCGCACCGAGCAGCTCAAGCGCTTCGTCACCGACGCCGTTCCCCTCTTGGTCGTCCACCCGGCTGGCCCAAATCTTCTCGCCTATTACGAACTCGACATGGTCCGCCGCGAAACGCACGCCGTCCTGCGGCATTACAATCCGCTGCCGGCGAACCCAGTCCAATCGGTTTTCGCCCAGGCCGTGGCCGTGGGCGACCCAAAGATTGGCGCGATTCAGCAAGTCGTTTGCACGCGCCACGTCACATCGGGCGCTCGCGACGAAGTCCTCGACAGCCTGGCCCGCGACGTCGAACTGCTTGCCGCCGTCGGCGGCGACGTCCGCCAAGTTAGCGCGATCGGCCCACCTGATACTGATAACACCCCTGGCCACGCCGGTCCCGCACCGTCGTTCGGCTCGCTACAAGTCCAAATGACGGCCGCCGGCAAGGCCACGATGCGCTGGTCGCTCGTCCCCTCCAGAGAGGGTCGCACCGGCGTCGAGCTCGCGCTCGTTGGCGACAAGGGCCAGCTCGTCTGGAATCAAAACGAAAACGTCTTGTTCACCAACGACGAAGCCGCGCCGCAGGAGCCTGGCGACGCGCCGCGGCTGGCGATTCGCGAGCTGGTCACCGCGATCACCGCGGCAAACGGTATTGGCACCGCGTCAGGTAAAGTGTCAGTTGGTCCCGGGAACAGCGATATCTCCACCTGGGACAGAGCCACCCGCGCCATGGAAGTCGTCGACGCCGTCGAGCTCAGCCTGCAAAAGGGCCGTACCATCGAAGTCTACCAGCAACAGCTCACCGAGCAGCTCGCCTTTCGCGGCACAATGGCCGCCTTCGGCTGCGGCCTCTTGCTCCTCGGCCTCGTCCTGATGTTCGTCGCCGGCATCGCCGGCGGCGCCGACTGGATCCTCCAACGACCTGTGATCGGCGGCTGGCCGATCTTCCTCTTGGCAGTGCTCGCCTTCTTCCTGCTGCTGCAACTCGTTCCCTGGCTTGCGACGCGCCAAACCGCATCGCGCGATCGAGACAATGAAGTGATCTAGCGGCGGCCCCGCCGCTGCGAATATCTTAAGTGCCCCAGCAACTTTTCGCCTCGCGCCCCTACGCGCCGCACGTCTCGCTGCCACTGCTAGCCCGCGCGAACCCGCGAAGACTTTGCCGATCCGGCAAAAGTTTTCGCGCCGCCGTGGCCGATCCTTCCCTGCGCGGACCTACCCCGCCCGCGGGGCGCTAGCCGCAGTGCCGTATGCAGCGATGTTCAGGGGCCATCTCGTTACACCGTTTCGTTTTCAATTGCCAGATCCTGTGACGTCCTCCGCCGCAACGCGACGCAGACTGCCCTGGGCCTGCGCCTGGCTTGCGCTGATGCTCGCGTCCACCACCGGCTGCCTCTCTTATCCCGATGGTCGGCCGATCGGTTTCGACGCCGCTGATGCGTTGGCCCGCGCCGTCGGCACCTCTGTCTCCGGCTGCTGCCATGATGGCAACGCCGGCGCTTGCCCATACGGCCAGTCAAGCGCTCCCTTTGCCCCGTACGCCTCTCTGCCTGACGCCGCGAATCTTTCGCCGCCGGGCGACGTTGGGCCCCTTGTAGACGTCGAAACGTCGGCGAATGTCTACGCGCCCGCCTCCGCCGAGCTCGTTGCGCCCTGGCCCGATGGCGCTGCCGGCGACAACGTCAGCCCTTGCAGCGATTTTGGCGGACAGCCTGGTTGCGGCAGCTCCTGTCCAGGCCCCGCTTGCAACTGCTGGCGCTCCTCACAATGGCCAACCTGGTGCCGCTGGCAACGCGACCTGTTTGCCGCCACGACCAACTTCTGCATCCGCCCCATCGCCTACGCTCCGGCGAGCGTCCCTCGACCCGGCCGCTTCCATCCGGTTCCCACGCAGCCCGTGTTCATGCCGCGTTGAATCAGAAGCATTTGGGTTAGCGCCGCATGTCCTTCTCGCCGCGTCCCGCTTTGCGCTTCTATGCTCCGCAGCGCACGGGCCTCACCGGCCCGCACCGCTGCATCCTTTATCTAACCCGGCGAGCCATTGGCACTTCAGTTGCGACCGCCGCCGGCGGGTTCAACTTGGGCATTCTGTGACGGGCGGGAATTGTAGGGCTTAAGACGCCCTTAGCGACGGGCCGATTCTGCCTGCATACCGTCGTCCCGCATCGGCGCCGCTGATAGCACCGCGTCGCCCTTCCCCCCAGCGATGAAGAATCGACCCCGCCGATGACTCACACGCCGCGCGCTCGATCCCGCCAACCTCGCGCCGCCGCCTGCTTGGCGGCCGCCTGCCTCGCTACGACATTCACCCTCGCGCCACCTTGCGCCGACGCCCGCGAAGTCACTCCCGAGCGAATGACGCCCATCGTCGTCGCCGTGCGACAAGCTCGCGCCGCCGTCGTCAGCATTCAAGGTCAAAAGACCGTCACCAGCTCTGCCGATGGCTCGGGCACTGCCGACGTCCCGCGCCAAGTCAACGGCATGGGCACGGGCACGATCATCGACGAGCGCGGCTACATCCTCACGAACTGTCACGTCGTCTCCGACGTACGCCATATTCAGGTCACCCTCGACGACGGCCGCAATTACACTGCCGAGCTCATCGCCAATGACGGCAAAAACGACCTGGCCATCCTCAAGATTTCGCCCACCAAAGCGCTCCCCACGATCCGCATCGGCACATCCAGCGACCTCATGGAGGGTGAATCCGTCGTCGCGCTGGGCAACGCCTTCGGCTATCAGCAAACCGTCACACGCGGCATCGTCAGCGCGCTGGGTCGCGATGTACAGGTCAGCGACACGCAAGCCTACGAGGACCTGATCCAGACCGACGCCAGCATCAATCCCGGCAACTCCGGTGGACCGCTCCTTAACATCGACGGCGAAATGATCGGCGTCAATGTGGCCGTCCGCGCCGGCGCCCAAGGGATCGGCTTCGCCATCCCGATCGACGCCGCCTTGAGGACGGCCGCGAACCTGCTCAACGTCCAACGCCTGCAGAACAAATGGCACGGCCTCTCGACCCAGCCCGGGGAAGACCTTGGCGGCCCCTTGCGCGTCACCCGCGTCGAACCAGCCAGTCCAGCCGAAGCCGCCGGCCTCCGCTCGGGCGATGAGATCCTCCAAGTCGGCGCCATGCCCGTCACGCGCCCCCTCGACCTGGAGCGGGCCCTGCTCGATCGCCCCGTCGGCGAAACGCTCACGGTCCATCTCCGTCGAGACGGCCAGCCGGTGAACGTCGACCTCGCCCTGGCCACCTACCGCTCGCCCCGCAGCACGACCATTCGCGGCGCCGCCGCCGCCGCCGATGACGACTTCGATGCCGCCGTCTGGAACCTCTTCGGCCTCAAACTTTCGGAAGAACCCAAATCGACCTTCGCCCGCCGCAATACCCGCTACCGGGGCGGAATGCGCGTCGAGGAGGTCCGACCCGACAGCCCCGCCGCCAAACAAGGCATCCTGGCCGGCGACGTGCTAGTGGGCATGCACGGCTGGGAAACGGCCTCCAACCAAGATGTCCAGTACATCGTCTCGCTCCCGAACCTGGCCGAGCTGGGAAAAATGAAGTTTTACCTCCTCCGCGGACAAAATAACCTCTACCAGGGCTTCCTCACAGTCTCCCCCGGCGACATCTCCCGAGCCAGCACACGACGATAAGGGAAGTCAAGAGCTAAGCGTCAAGAGCCGGAACCTGTGGCCGCCCTGCGCGCCTTTGACTTCGTATCCATCTGGCTCTTGACTCTCAGCTCTCAGCTCTCGATTCTACAAGGATGGAACGCGAACTGCTCCAATGGCTCCGCGGGCGCGTCCCGCCCGATCCGCGCTTCCCACTCGCCCTGAACGACGACGCCGCCCTGCTCCGCGATCCTCCCACGGCGGGCATCGTCGTCACGACCGACCTGCTTACCGAAGGCGTCGACTTCCATCTCGCCACGGACGACCCGCGCCGCATCGGCCGCAAGGCGCTCGCCGCCAACCTCAGCGACCTGGCCGCGATGGCCGCCCGTCCACTGGCCGCGTTTCTCTCCTTCGCCCTGCCCCGCGGCGAAACGGCTGCCGGTGCGCCCCTCCAACTTGCGATCGCTCTTTACGAAGGCCTGCTCCCCCTCGCAGAAGAGTTCAACCTCGCCCTCGCCGGCGGCGACACAAACACCTACGACGGCCCGCTTGTCCTCAGCGCGACGCTCCTCGGCGAGGTCACCCCGCGCGGCCCACTCACCCGTAGCGGCGCGCGGCCCGGCGATTGGCTCTTGGTTACCGGTTCGCTGGGCGGCTCGATCCTGGGCCACGCCTTCGATTTCAACCCCCGCGTTCGTGAAGCCCTGCTTCTCCACGATCGCTACGATCTTCACGCCGGTATGGACATTAGCGACGGCCTTTCGCTCGACGCGTCGCGCCTCGCTGCCGCTAGCGGCTGCGGCGCGGTGCTCTTCACCGACCGTATCCCCATCGCCAGGGCCGCCCACGAGCTAACCAACCGCGAACGCAATAAGATCCGCCCTCTCCACCAGGGAGAGGGCCGGAGTGAGGGTGAATTTCCCGCAGTCGTCGCCGCCTTGCAACACGCCTTGGGCGACGGCGAAGATTTCGAGCTCCTCCTGGCCGCTCCGCCCCCCGCCGCGCAGAAGATCCTCCACGACCAGCCGCTCGAATGTCCCGTCACCCGCGTCGGAGGAATAATTTCAGATCCAGGCCTCTGGCAACAATCGGCAGACGCACATCGCAAACCACTCGAGCCAACCGGCTGGCTACATTAGAAACGCGTTCGTTGCTCGTAGTCCGATAGTAATTGCCGAGATGCCAGATCCAAAATGTCGAACCTAAGCAAGTTGGCCGCGCAGCAGCGACAGCCCGCTGCGCGGCTGGCGCTTAACGAATTTCGCAAGCCTTCCTGGGCAAGGGCCCTCAGCTAGCCCTTTACGCTCCAGGGCGGCTTTCAATCCATTACGCCGTGATAACGCTCGACTCTCAATCCGAATTCGACACTCAGCGCCTCGGCTCCGCCCTGGCCGCCCTGCTGCCAGTCGGAACAGTTGTCGCGCTAATCGGACCGCTCGGCGCCGGCAAGACGCGTCTGGTCCAAGCCGTCGCCGACGCCCTCGGCTTCCCCTGCGAAGCAGTCACCAGCCCTACGTTCGTGCTGGTCAACGAGTACACCAGCGGCCGGCTGCCTATCTACCACTTCGACACCTACCGCCTCAAAGACAACGACGAATTCCTCAACCTGGGACCCGACGAATACTTCTTCGGCCCCGGCCTCTCATTCGTCGAATGGGCCGACCGCGTGGTCGACTGCCTGCCGCCCGAGCGAGTCGAAGTCGAAATCGAAGTTACCGGCGAAACCACTCGCCGCATCACCCTCCGTGGCACCTCGCCCCGGATGGACCAGCTCATCGAAAAAATCGCCGCGCAAGGGTAGGCATTTCGCTCCGCGCTATGAACGCGTCAATGACGTTCGAAACTTAATCCGTGGGCGCCGTAGCGCCAAACCGCACATGGGCTCACCGACACGGCCACGCCTGTTCCTGCGTCTTTGTCGCGACAGCGCGAGTACCACCCGCGCTGAAGCAGGCTTTGCACACTGGGGATGAGAATCAGAACGCGCGGAGTCACCGGCGATCTCGCGTGCATTCGGCTTGAGTCGACAAAGATTTCACAACGCGTCTTGGCACGCAAATTGCCGTTCATCCCGCCAACCGGCGCGACGATCTCCGGCACACCGTTTGCTCCCCCTGCGAATTGTAAAAAATGCTTCATTCGCCGGCGCAAAAAAGCTGGCAACACGCCTTTCCCAAACTACAATTATGGTGTATCGTCCGCCCCGCCACGACGATTGGCGCTTTTGACTGTAGCCACTCCGTGCGGCAGCCGATACAGTGGGGCAGACATTCGTGTCTGGCCGGAAAGGACAAAGTAGGACGGACAATCCTGTCCGTCGCGTCAACAAACAAAACACAACGTAACGGCGGACACGTTTGTCCGCTCCACGCCACCAAATCAAACTCCGGTTGAATACCGTCGGGAGGACCATAATAACGATTGGCCCGAGTCGATCACACGGCTGTGCGCAGCACAGTCCGACACGCGCCTTTCTTCGAGCGACTCCTCATCGTCGCAATCAACCGGACGTTTGACTCAAACGAAAAAGGCCGCGAGAAACCGTCCCGAACGGGCTTCCCGCAGGCCTTTTTTGTTGCGCCCTGACTTGTAAAGTTGCAGATCCTTCGATTGCTTCGATTCAGCAGCTTACACAGAGCGTTGTCAATCTCCTTGTCCTTAGCGAGTGCGTCTGTGAGTGTGGCTCGAAATGCAGCGAGTGTCGCCCGAACGTGGTTTGCTGCCAATTCGCATGCGCTGTTCGGCGGCGCAGGCACATTTGTCGGGCAATTGATTTCGGCGTTTGGGCCGCGGCCCCTCACGCGGTCGCCGCGTTGGAGCGCAACTCCGGAGATCGCACCGAAGGGGGCTTTTACTTCCCACGGCCCAGCCCCGCGATTGGAAGATTCGCCTGCCCGAAGCGTCTGCGACTGGTCGTCACGCTCCGCATGTCCTGTCTTATGCGGATCGTCATTCAGCCCATAATCACTTGCCAATTCAACGACTGCCGATTCAACGATCGGCCAGCGTTAAAACACGGGCTGAATCTCCTTCAGCCGCGCCTCGGTCTGGGCCATCAGCGCATCCTCGGCCTGCTCGTCGGCCGCTTCATAAGTCACGCTGAATCGCAAGTAGGCGCCGGCGTCGTCCCAAGGCACTGTGCAGATTGACTGTTCCGTGATGAGATACTGGCTGGCCGCTTCCGCGTTTTCGAAATAGATCGGCCCTCGGGCGGGGTCAGGAGACCCGCGCCCAACTTCGCCGTTCGGCCCGCCGTTCGCGAAGCCCTTGGGGGAGCGCGTGTAGAGGAAATACGTCCCGCCCGGCATCTGGCATGGAAAGGCGCAGCGGCCCAGCGTTGCGACCAGTTTCTCGAGCCGCCGCTTGTACTTGGCCCGCGTCCGCCGCGGGATCTCTGGATCATCGAGCGCGAACGCGGCCGCCTTCTGGATCGCCATGAACTGCCCCGAGTCGCTGTTGTCTTTGACGTCGGCAAACGCCCGCACGATCCGCTCGTGGCCGCACACCCAGCCAATCCGCCAGCCGATCATGTCGAATCCCTTCGACAGCGAATGGATTTCGACGCCGACCTCCTTGGCGCCGGGAATCGCCAGAAAACTGTTCGGCGGGCGATCGTAGCTGAGCATCCCGTGGGCCGCGTCCTGCACGACCACGATCTCGTTCTTCTTGGCGAATTCGATCGCCCGCTCGTAAAACTCGGGCGTCGCCGTCTTGCCGGTCGGGCTGTTCGGGATAGCACAGCACCAGCAGCTTGGCCTGCCGTACGATGTCGGCCGGAATCGCCTCCAGATCGGGAAAGAAGTCGTTCTCGGCCACCAGCGGCAGCTTGTAGACAACGCCGCCGTAATAATTCGTATGCGTGCCGGCCACCGGATAGCCGGGCACGGTCATCAGCGTTATGTCGCCCGGGTTGATGAAGCAGGCCGGCAGCATGGCCAGGGCCGTCTTCGAGCCGATGCAGTGGTTGATCTCCGTGGCCGGGTCGAGCGCGACGCCGAACTCCCGCTGCATGAACCGCGCCACGGCCTGCTTGAACTCGGCCGGTGCCGTTGTCGGCATAGCCGCGGTTCTCCGGCCGGTTGATCTCTTCGGCCATGCGCGCGGCGGACGCTTTCGGGCGCCATCGCGTCGTTCTCACCGATGCCGAAATCCAACAGCCGCCGCTCGGGATGCTCGGCCAGCGCCTTCCGCTTGGCCCGCTTGATCTTCTCGAACTTGTAGATCGCGGTGCCTTTGCCGTAATTCGAACCGCCGATGCGGTCGGCGAACAGAGTTTGAAAATAGGGGTCGGACATATTCGTGGTAATGGGGTCTGAAAGGTGATAACCTTCGTAGATTAACGCAACATCGTGGGTTCAACAACCCGCGGGAGTTAACGTCGGCGGCCACGCCGAATCTACAACCAATCCGCACCCCATAATACCCCACTGCGTTCAAACCGGTGCGCACTTTCACCAACTCCACAATCGCATCCACCTCAGCATCGGCCAGCGGCAGCACAAACGATTCTGCCGGCCGCCGCGCCACCGTATAGACCTGCACGAGCTTCAACTGGCCGCCCGTCGCCGTGATCTCATTTAACCGCTCGCAAAACGCCGCCAGCTCCGCTGGCGAAGGCGGCTCGCCATTGACCCGCATGAAGAGCGATTGAATCACGATTGGCCTTACCCGCGCCGCCGCGGTGATGTTGTCCAAAATCTGGCGGAACGGGATCGGCGTTCGCTCGATCAGGTGATAGTACGCGTCCGTCCCCGCCTCCAGTTTGGCCCAAATCTCGCCGTTGTTCTGGTCGAGAATCTCGAGGCCGCGCTGCACATGCGGCCGGTGGAACATGCTGGCGTTGGTGATGAGAAACAGTTTGATTGGGGGCTGGGGGCCGGAGGCGGGAGGATGGAAATCCCGCTCGTGAGTCGCGGCGACGTTTTCCCCAATCCGCACTCCGCACTCCGCATTCCGCATTTCTGCCGCCCGCTTCACCTCCGCGCACGCGGCGATGATTTCATCGAAGTTCTTGTACGTCGTCGGCTCGCCGTCGCCAGAGAACGCGATGTCGTTCAGCCGCCGCAGGTGGACCGGTACATCGCGAAACCTGTCGGTCGCGTAAATTGCCCCCGACAACACGAGTTCGAGCGTCGTCCGCAGTTCCTCCACCAGCGCGTCCATCTCGACAAACCGCGTCTCGCTCTGCCGCGTGCGGTCGACCTGGCAATAAATGCAGTCGAAATTGCAAATCTTGTCCGGGTTCAGATTCACCCCAATCGAGATCCCGCCCGAACGCCGGCTTAGCACCGGGTACACGAACCGGTTGCGCTCGAACAAGCGGGCGTGATCGGTATGGAGGGGAAGCGTGGACATCACAATTCAAGAGGTCTTAGCGTCGCCGGCCGCGGCGATTCTACGCCACGGCAGCGAAACGACACCGCCGCAGCGAATCCGAGCGTAGCGTGCCGTTAGCATCGGCACACGAACAAGCCGCCCAAGCGCGCCCCTACCATCATAGAATCGCGACGAGCGAAGTCGAGCCTCTACCTGCGGCGCCCGCCTCCCGTCACGCACTCTCCCGATACGCCGAGTGGCTCAGTCGGCGATACAAATCGCACCGCCCCAGCAGCTCGGTGTGCGTCCCTAGGTCGAGAATCCGGCCCTGGTCCATCACCGCCACGCGGTCGGCGATCGACAGCATGCTCGGCCGGTGGGTGATCATCAGCGTCGTGCGGGTTCGGGAAAACTCGGCCAGCACTTGATGAATGAGCTGCTCACTCTCGACGTCGATTTGGCTGGTGGCCTCGTCGAGAATCAGCACCTCTGGGTCGCGCAGTATGGCCCGCGCCAGCGAAATCCGCTGCCGCTGTCCGCCCGAAAGTCGGCTGCCGCCTGGGCCGACCATCGTCTGATAGCCGTTCGGAAGTTTCTCCATGATAAACGAGTGCGCGTATGCTTTCCGCGCGGCCGCTTCGATTTGTTCCTGCGTGGCGTCGTCTGCGCCGTAGGCGATGTTCGTGGCCACGCTGTCGTTGAACAACAAAATCTCTTGCGACACGAGTCCGAAACGCAGCCGCAATTCACGTAGCCGGACTTCGCGAATGTCGGTGCCGTCGATCGTGATTCGCCCAGCCGTCGGGTCGTAAAACCGCGGCAAGAGCTGCAACAGCGTCGTCTTGCCGCAGCCGTTCGAGCCGACAACGGCCAGCGTCTCGCCCGCCCGCACGTCGAGATTCACGTCCTGCAGCACCGGCTTATCGGGATGATATTGAAAGCTAACATTCTCAAACCGCAGCGCCCGCGTCAGCCGCGGCAGCGGCCGCGGGTGGGGCGGGTCGGCGATCTGGGGCTGGCGGTTGAGCACTTCATACACGCGCTCGGCCGCGGCCACCGCTTGTTGCACCTGGCTGAACTCGCTCGACAGCCGCCGTGCTGGGTCGGCCATGCCGGCCAGCATCGCAAAGAACACGCTCATGTCGCCGTGAGTCAGCGCAACATCGCTGATCTTGATCCCCCAGATGTGCGTATGCTGGCCCAGCACGAGATACCCACCCATTACGCTGGCGAGAAGGACCATTGCAATTCCCAGTGTTTCGATCACGGGGCCGACGAGCGAGTTATACGTCGCGATTCGCATTTGCCGCCGGTAAAACTCCTTGGCCGAGCCGTGAAACCGCTGCCGCTCGGCCGCTTCCATTGTGAAAGCCTTGATCAATTTGATTCCCGACAGCGTTTCGGCCAGCGTCTCATAGATGATCGACAGCTCCTGCATCGCTTTGCGATGCGTTCTCTTCAGCGCTCGCCCCAGCCAGTGAATCGCGTAAAACGTCACCGGTGCGATTACCACCGTTAGCAGCAAGAGCCGCCAGCTCACCCACGCCGCAATCGTCACGCACACGATCACTTTCAGCGGCTCGAGCAGCGCCTGTCCAAATAGCCGCTGCACCCCCTGGCTGACGCTGTTAAGATCGCTCGTACAGCGATTCATTAAGTCGCCGCGGCCCTGCTCCGTGAAGCTCGCCATGTCCAGCCGCAGCACCTGCCGGTAAAACTCCATCCGCAGGTCATAACCGATGATATAACCCAGCCGCGACGTTGTGATCCCGTTCCAGATGCGGAACACGTTCCGCAGCAGCGAACATACGACCACGAACAGGCAGATCACCAGCAGCGTGCTGAACGGCGTCGTCGGTAGCCAGCGATGAGCGAGCGGAGCCAGCCAGCCAAACCGCTGCGCCCGCGTCGAGTAGACTTGGATCTGCTGCTCCGCATGCCGCTTCTCGGCCGCCAGGCTGGCGGCGAGCTGCTCAGCCGACGCGGCGTACAGGGTTTTCAAATCCTGAATCCGTTCCAAGAGCCGCGTCTTCTCCGCGATTTGCAGGTCGTTCCACCGGCCGGCCGAGTTCTTCACGTGCTCGTCGAGCTCGACCTCCCGCCGCTGGATTTCGGCCTGTAATTCCTGGCGAATTGCCGACACGCGGTCGGCAGACGGCTCTTTTTCAGCTCGGACTTTCTGATCGCTGGCCGCCGCGGTGTCGGCCTGCAGTTCATTCAGCTTCGCCAGCCACTGCGCGTTTTCCGCCACTTCCGTTTTGCTCTCCGTCATTGCCTGGTCCATCCACTGCGGCAGCGATTGATCGTTCATGATCACTTGCACGACCGGGTACACCGCCGTTAGGTTTCCGCCCCACAGCACGGCCACGACTGCCGACGACACGATGCAGCCAATCACATTGACGCGATGGGCCAGCGCCAGTTTCAAAGCCCGGCTGAAACTTTCCATGCCCAGATACGCTCAGAGGATATAATTGCGATATGTTAAGAGAGACGGCGCGGCGCCAGAATGCTATCGCACCACCGGCGGGGCGCTGTTTGTAGCAAAACGCGCGAGCCTCACCAAGAGCGCAACGCTGCTAGCAATCGCAGCGCACCGCGGCTTTTCCCTCCGAGCGGGCGACGTGCTCTGCTTGCTCCCCGCTGCCTGCTTCCCTGCTCCGTTTTTATGGATTCTGCCGATTATGCCGCCGATACCATTCATAACGACATCGCCGCCGCGATCCTGCACTTCTCCTTTGCGCGGGCAGGCGATGACCCAAGTCTGTATGTAATGAGTGCCTCACTGCCCGGGACCGATAGCGCCCAACGGAACTTCAAGTTCCGCATTTCAGGCTGGCAGCGCGGCGCGATTTACGCGCATCCGTCAAATAGGGGGGATCTCGATGAAAAGCGCACTGTTCGTGCTTGCGCTGACGCTCATGACGTCGGCCGGCTGTGCCGTTTGCGGACAGCGTGGTTGTGGTACGCCGGGCGGCTGCGGCGAAGCTTGTGGCTGCGGAGACTCCTGCAGTTGCGGAGACTCCTGCAGTTGCGGCACGTCCGGCGGCTGCGGTGACTCCTGCAGTTGCGGCAGCTCCTGTGGTAGCGGCAGCTCGTGTGGCTCGGGCGGCTGTGCGCTCTGCAAGATGTTCAACGGCTGCTGCTTGTTCCATCGTTACTGCGGCGGCGCCGGCCCGTGCGGCTGCGGCAGCGCCTGCGACACCAGCGGGCCCGGCCAGTACGACTGCTCGGCCTGCGACTCATCCGGCTGGGGCTGCTCGGGGTACGGTTACTGCAACGGCCGCTGCCGCGGGCTCTGCGGTGGACACGGCCTATTCCGCAACGGCTACTGCTGCTGTTGCGGCCAGCCTGGCCCGGGGTGTTGCTGCTGCAATTCAGGCGATCAGCGGTACGATTTCACGCCCGGTCCGCCGGTCGGCCAAACGGCCTACCCATATTACACGCTCCGCGGCCCACGTGACTTCTTGCTCAACAACCCACCCAAGCTCGGTCCGAATTGAGCAACATACGTCGTGGCCGGCCGCCTGATCAAACCGATGTTGGCCATCTACTGACCAAGCCATTGTGGCCGGTTTCCTGACCAAACCGTTGTGACCGGTCTCCTGACCAAGCCACCCCGTTCAACCAAAATCGCGTGAACGGACTCACGCCCCACCAGCCGCCGCCAGCGCAGGGAAGCGCCTTGGGCGGCTGGTTTTGTTGGTGCAGTGAGGCCTGATTTTGACGCAACCAGGGACGGTGCACGAGCATTCAGTAGCCGATCGCACAAGCAAAACGCTGCCGCCGCGAGAGGCGTGCTTGAGATCAAACTGCGAGCGCCCTGAGGCCCGCCAGCGCAAAACGCGCCGCGGCCTTACGGCGATGAAAAGACGCGCGTTCAGCGGCCTATCGATCGACCGCTTCCAGGCCCCAGTTGGCGATAACGACCTCGGCGCCAGGGGTCATCTCGCGGACCTTGCGGGCGATTTCGACCTGCTCGCTCTTGGTGGCCTTCGGTAGGCGCTTCTTCAGATGGGACAATTTCTCGCTGCGCTTGCGGCGGCGGCGGAGTTCTCGTTTGCGTTCGCTGAGAGTCATGCGGCGAAGAAGGTTCCAAGGGCCAGGGGCCAGGGGTCAGCTCGAGTGCCGAACCCGGGTAGATGCCGATGCGTCCTTTGTAGCAGCCGGCCGGCCGCTCGTCAACGTGGCGCAAAACGCGTGGTTGCAATAGGTTAGATTGGTGCATGATTGACACCTGCGGGGCGGCCTTCTAGAGTCAAGCGCCAATGCGACAACGGCAAACGAATGTGCCTGCGATAGTGAGGTTGGGTGGCCGAGTGGTTTAAGGCACCGGTCTTGAAAACCGGCGTGGCGGAAACGTCACCGGGGGTTCGAATCCCTCCCCAACCGCTTCTTGCTGCCCGCCTGAGAGTCGGCTCCGGACGAGCCCCCGAGCGGCGCAGCGGCTTACCTATCGCGTACGAGCTTCGTCTCGCTGGCCGCCAGCAGCTTGGCCAGTTCTGCGCCGTCGATCGGCTTAACCAAATGCGCATCAAAACCGGCCTCTCGAGACCTGCGGCGATCTTCATCCTGGCCCCAGCCCGTCAAAGCGACCAGGTTCATCTCCTGCCCCCAGGGCTGTTGACGGATTTGCTGCGCCGATTCGAAGCCGTTTAGTTTCGGCATCCCCAAATCGAGCAGCACCAAGTCGGGTCGAAAAGCTTCGCTCGCCGAAACCGCTTCCAGGCCATCGTGCGCGGTGCGCACCTCGTGGCCCATGTGCCTTAAAATAAATAGACAGGCTGTGCGCGGCATCTCGGTTGTCATCGACGACCAGCACGCGGCGTGGCGCGTTGTCTCGGTTCTCTTCGTTCGGCGCCGGCTGCCGAGCGGCGCCCACTTCGCGGAGAATGGGCAAGCGGACCTTGAACTCGCTCCCCTGGCCAAGGCCGTCGCTGTGGGCGTGCACCGTCCCGCCGTGTAGCTCGACCAGGGCCCGCACGAGAGACAAACCAATCCCCAAGCCGCTGCGGCTGCGCTCCGTGTGATCGGCCTGCGTAAACTTCTCAAATATGCAGGCCAGCATTTCCGGGCGAATGCCGATGCCCGTGTCGCGCACGGCCACCTGAAGCTCGCTCTCGCAGCGCTCGGCCGACAGCCAAATGTGGCCCCCGCGATCGGTGAATTTCGCGGCGTTGGTGAGCAAGTTGGAAAACACCTGCGACAGTCGCACCGGATCTGCATTGAGCACTATCTTCTGGCGGGGCAGGGCGACGGTGAGTTCCACCCCGGCCGCTTCAATCGCCGGTCGGCTGCTCTCAATCGCCATGCTCAAAATAGTCGCTAACTCGCATGTTTCGCGGCGAAGCTCAATCTTGCCGCGGGTGATTCGCGAGATGTCGAGCAAATCGTCGATCAGGTGGACCAACTGTTGCAGTTGCCGATCCATCATCTGCATCGTGTCCGCGGTCGTTTCCCGATCGTCGCCGCATAATTGCAGGAGCTGTAGACCAGTGCGGATCGGCGCCAGCGGGTTGCGCAGCTCGTGGGCGAGCATCGCCAGGAATTCATCTTTGCGGTGGTCGGCGTCGCGGAGTGCTTCTTCGGCCAGCCGCTGCTCGGTCACGTCGGTATTGGTGCCGAACCAGCGAACAATCTGGTTGTTTTCATCGCGAATCGGAATCGCACGAGACAGGAACCAGCGATACTGGCCGTCGTTGCCACGCAGTGGAAACGTTTCTTCCCACGCCTGACCGGTTTCGCGCGAGCGCTTTACGCTCGCCACGACGCGGTCGACGTGGTCGGGATGGTGGCACTGGGTCCAACCCCACTGCATCATTTCGTCCAATGAGCGGCCCGTGTAGTCGAGCCAACGCTCATTGTACCAAGTGGCCTCGCCGAGCTTGTCGCACGTCCAGGCGAGCTGTGCCATGTTGTCTGCCAGCATGCGGAACCGCTCTTCGCTATCGCGGAGGGCCTGTTCGGCGCAGTTTGATCGCCGAGATGTCGTGGAAGGCGTTGATCGCTCCGATCACCTCGCCTCGCTCGTTACGAATTGGATCGATGTTCACCAGCACCGGTACGACGGATCCATCTGGCCGACGGATGTTTACCTCTTGGTCGCGAAAGGAGCGGCCCTCGCGCAGGGCGACGGCCATCGGGCACTGGTCGTGCGGCAGCGAGGCGCCGTCCGGCAGGATCATCTGCTCGGAGCCGCAAAACCGCTCATCAGTGTCACCCGGCTCGGGCGCCCGGCCCCAGACCGCCGCGGCTTGGTGATTGTAGTAGTTGATTTGGCCGTCTCGTTCGCACGTGTAGACGGCCGTGGGGAGGAGATTGGCTAATTGGCGATAGCGCTGTTCGCTTTTGCGGATGGCCGCAAGCTGATCGCGCAGCTCGTACTGCCGGCCGCGATGGCGGATGGAGGAGCGCAGGGCGCTCACCAGGGTCGTCAGGCGGACTGGGCGCTCCAGCACGGTGACGTTGCCCAGGCTTTCCATCGCCCAGGCGGCAACCGGCGAATTCTCGCCGGTCGCGGAAAGCAAAATGATCGGAAGATCGGACCAGGGAGGCTGGCTGGCGAGCGCTTCGACGAGCCGCTCGGCGTCGCTGCTCGTGAGCACGTCCTCCGTGAGAACGAGCGCCCAAGCCGTTTCGCCGAGCTGGTCGACCACAGCACTCAAATCGTTACAAAACTGGCAGCAGAGGGCGGCTTCGGCGAAAATGGAGCGCGTCAGCTCCCGGTCGGCCGCCGTCGGCGCCAGCACGAGGACACGCTCGCGATGGATGTTATTGTTGTCGCACATGGCCGCCCTCCGCGCCGCCGCCGAATGCCGTACCGACAAATTCAGGCGAACCGCCAAGAACGCCGCGGAACTCACGGAGCGGTTCACCCACCACGAGGCCATTGTCAATGCGCATCTCTCGGATCGTGCGCTCATGCTTGCCCGTTCGCTTCTTGATCGCCGAGATGGCCTGGCGGACTTCGCCGAAGGCTTCGAAGTAGCGCAGCATGAGCACCGTGTCGGCGACGTAGCTGACGTCAATGGGGACCGCGCTGCCGCCGACAAACCCGTGCTGCGTCATTGTCATCAGGGTCGTCACGCCGCGGTGTCCCAAGTAGCTCAACAGCTCGTGTAGATGAAGCGCCAAAAATCGGTCGCTGGGCATCGCATTCAGATATCCGTTCAAACTATCAATGACGACGAGCGAGGTGTGATTCGCCTCCACAGCTTTACGCAATTCGTGGGCAAACTGGCCAGGCGCGAGCTCGGCCGGATCAACTTGCCGCAACGTGATCCGGCCGCCGTCGAGGCGGCTTTGAAGGGGGATGTTCAGGCCGGCTGCGCGAGCCACGAAGGTGGAGATCGACTCGTCAAACACGTAGATCGCCGCGTGCTCGCTGCGCTGGACGGCGGCGTGGGCGAATTGGCTGACCAAGGAACTTTTTCCGGTGCCTGCCGCACCCATGATGAGCGTGCTGGTGCCGCTCGCCAGCCCGCCGCCCAACAGCGCATCGAGCGCCGGCAGACCGCTCTGAACTGGCGGAGCGTTGTGCATTTCGCGATACTCGGCGGCCACCAGACGGGGGAATACCTCGACGCCCCCGCGACGGATGACGAAGTCGTGATAACCTTCGCGAAACGCTTGCCCGCGTGTTTTGCAAATCCGCAGCCGCCGGCGAATGTTGCCGTACTCGCTCGTCTGCCGATCGATACTGATCACTCCGTGGGCCAGGCTGTGTAGATGTTTGTCTTCGATGCCGCCGGTGCGATCGTCGACAAAGATCACAGTGCAACCCTGGCGCACGAAGTGTTGCTTCAGGGCCAGAATCTGCCGGCGATAACGCAGTGCACTTTCCGACAGCAGCCGAAATTCCGAGAGTGAATCGACCACCAGCCGCTTCGGCTTGATGCGATCAGCCTCCGCCAGCACCGCCTTGGTCGTTTCGCCGAGCTCGACTTCCGACGGATGGTACATCGTATATCGGGCATCCGGATTCAGGGTCTCCTCGGAGGCGATAATTTCTAGTACGTCGATGCCATCCAAAGTCCAGCCGTGCGATCTGGCGCTGGCGATCAGTTCTTCCTTCGTTTCAGAAAGCGTTACGAACATGCACCGCTCGCCCCGGCGCACGCCCTCGAAGAGAAACTGAAGACTTAATGTTGTCTTACCGGCACCGGGGTCGCCTTCAACCAAATACACCCGGTGTGGCGAAAGGCCGCCGCCGAGTATCTCGTCGAGCCCGGCGATCCCGGTCGCTTGGCAGCCTGACGAATTGACGGCATTCTCAGCAGCCATGTGCGCAGGCGTCGGCGCGGGACGCGAGGAAAAAAACCCGCGCAGTTAGGAAGTTAGGAGGGGGATGAAGTCAGGGAGAATTGGCAGCGAGTTTACAGGTGTCAGCGTATCTGAATTGACCCCGCTTTGATAGTACGACAAATTTTCCCGGTGTCATTTTCTTGTTAGGGGACCCGGCGTAGCTGGCCGTACCAATTCGGGGAATTGCGGTGCAGTTCCCGACCGCCTCAACAGCAACCTCACCGGCAGTGCCGGGACGGAAGAACGGTCCGATGCTCAGCGCGGTTCGGCTTTCGGCATTTTTTCCGCACAGTGCGACGATCGAGCCCTCGCCACACGGCGGCCGCTTGCAGGAGCACAACGGTATTTATTTCAATTGATGCAAAGCGGGTTTAAGGTTCATCGCGTTATTCTTGTGCAGCCGGTGCCGGCTCTTTCGTTAACGGCGGATTATGTATTGTCGAAACGTTGTAACCAAAGTTTTTGTCTCCAGTATCCTGCAATCTCCTCTGCCTTGGTTTCACCGGCGAATCGATGATCGATACGACGAGCATTCGGCACAGCGACCTGCAAATGTCCCAGCTCATGCAGGAAGCCTACGTACAACGTGAACCGCCGTATCGCATGCTCCGGCCACTGCTGCCCACGTTCCGCTCCGAACTCACGCGGCGACTGTCTACGGAGTGTGAGTGAACTTGATGGACACAGGAGGAATCTCGTCAGACTTATACGGATCAACAGCCCGCAAATCGCGATTTCCCGGCGGCCTGCGTTCCCAGGAATATGCGAAAACGTGAATTCCTGAAAGCAGCTGAGTAGATTTACGTGCTATTCGATGAACCGTCCTGGGAGATCAGCATGCCATTCGGCGCTTCGGTCGCATTGACCGAACGGGCGTTGGCGGTCGCTCCCGACGAGCAAAAGCCCACCATGAAGCGGCAGCCAACCCGTTTCAATCGCCAGTAAGAAAGAACCGGAGGCCGGAATTGCTCCCGACCTCCGGTATCATGTTACTATAGCTCGACCGATTCGACCTCGCGGACGAATCGGCCGGCGTCGCCGGCCAGGAACGAGGCCACGACATTGAACACGGCGTCACTGAAGCCGCCGATGTTCAAGATGTCGTCGCGCTCCGGCGCCTGCACGGTCTGGTAGGCCTGCAGGTCGATGCAAACCAGCTTCGGCGCGGCGGCCTCGCGGCCGGCGAGCTTCCGCTGATTCTCAACGAACTCGTCCCATTCCGTCATCACGCCGGTCGCACCGCGTCGGCCTGCAGCCCACGGCTGACCGCGGTGGACCCAGCTTTCCATGTCGCTGACCAGCACGACGCCCGCAAACTGCCGCTTGCGGTAACGCGTGTTGGCTTCGCGAAGCGGAAGCGAACAGTCCGTGCCACCGCCACCGTACTTGGCCAGTCGCTCGGCAAGACTCAGGATCGAGTCCTGCGGATCAAACCGCGCCTCGTACGCCGCAGTGTCGAACGGCACGACGACGCTGTCCGGGTTGCGCCGCAAAACCGCCGCCGCGAACAGTGCCGCCACGTCGACGCAACGCATCTTGCTCGTCGCACCGCGGCCGCGGTGGCCCGTGACCGGCGCACCCATCGAGCCCGACGTGTCGAGTCCGATGAGGACCGGGCCCGGCAACTCCGGCACGTTTCCGCAGGCGATTTCAGCCGCCTTGGCGAGCGCGGCCTTGATCTTCTGCGGAACTTCCGGGGCTGCGTTCAGGTACGCCGCCAGGTACTGGTACGGGAACTGCCGCGAGCGGCGGATTTCTTCGGCGTCGGCAAGGCGATCCGCGACGTAGTCGACCATCGCGTGATCTGCCTTGCCGTTACCGAAGACCTCGTGACGCAACAGCGTGTTGAGGTTCATCCGCAGAGCCTGCGGTCCCATCTGGCGGGCAATCGCCTTCCAGACGAGCGGACCCTTGGCCGCGTCGGCCAGCAGGTCCCAGCGAACCGACAGGTCACCGGCGATCAGCGCCTGTGCTTCGGCCGTGTCCGCGCGACGGTAGGCATCGAGCGCCTGGACACTCGCCGGCAGATCGTCTGACTGTCGCCGGCGCCCACTTCTCGACCGGCTTATCGGTCAGCCAACCGAACAGCGCACGGCGCTCGTTGTCGAGCGGCGTCGGACGGGCCATGCGCAATACGTCGCGCAGGCTCGGATCGTGACCGATCGACGCCGACAGCAACTTGCCAACCGATGCGCCGTTCAGCCAGCGCTGGAACGCCCGCTGCAGCGACGACGACAGGCTCTTGCGACCGAACTGGCCCGAGCGCGTCATCTGGAACACGGTGCGCAGCACGCGGCCGTTGTCGACGACGCGGTCGAACACGCGGTGCAACAGCGCCGTGTCGCGCTTCGAGAGCGCAACGACGATTGCCGCCGGCATGTCCTTCATGTAGGCCCGCTCGCGGGCGTAGACGGCAAGCTTGGCCAGGTAGACGTTGTCGTCTACGAGGTCGATCAGCCGCTTGAGCTCGTCGAGCTGAGTCTCGGCACTCGCGTAGTAAGCGCCGTTGAAGCAGCCCGTCGCCGCCAGCTGCGCAAGCGCATGCTTCGGCGCAAGCTGGTAAGCGCGGCCGCCGGCCTCGTTGATGGCCTCGGCGCACGGCAGCCAGCTCTTGATGCTCGAAAATAGACTCTTGTTAGCCATTAGCGGCCTCCTTCCAACAAAAACGTCCGACGAAGTGTGGCACAGAGCGGCCGAATTCCTTGCGAGCAAAACCGCGGGGAACTCTTGGGAGCGTCAACTCCCTGGCCTGGTGGTGACGATGGACTCCACGCCGGCAGTCGGACTGATTTAAGGACACTCGACGAAGTTGTGGGCAGAGAAATTCCCCAAGCCGTCGCTTACAGGCGACAAGCGGGGTCCGGCCCCACAGTTCGTGAAAAGGGGGCCGGGCGGGATTCGAACCTGCAAAGCCATGTACTCCGCACCGGCAGTCGAGTGTGTATTGTGTCCCGACGAAGTTGTGCATCAGAGACTTTACGGCGAGCTACCTTTGCTCCACGGCGCATTTGCACTGGAAAGTGCGCCGGCGGGAATCGAACCCGCAACCTCCGGGTTATGAACCATGTACTCCAATACGGCAGTCAGGAATATTCGTATAAAGACGACCGACGAGGGTTTGACCAGAGACTTTTCGCTGCTCTGCCATTGAGCTACGCCTCCAAACTTGATTCAGTGGAGGCGGCAGGACTCGAACCTGCAACCCGCGGCTCTTGAAGCATGTACTCCAATCGGCAGTCGGTCGTGTTTCGTAGTTGAATCTAAAAGACCAGCCAACGAGGGAATGGTTCGGACACGTTTCACTTCTAAAAATGATGTAGTCTAAACCGGCAGTCGGCTGATCAGAGACGCTGACAGGAGTCGAACCTGCTTCTTACTGTAGACCGCTTCCCTGCCCCAGGCAGCAGCCTAACCGTCTGGCTCCAGCGTCAATTGTAAATGCCCTCGCCAGGAATCGAACCTGGTCTTCGACCTTCGCAGGGTCGCGTGCGAATCCGGCACACCCCGAGGACATTGGAGTCAAGAGCTGAGAGCCAAGATTCTAGAGCCAGAAAACTCGTAGCTGAATTTATTTCCGGCTCTCGACTCTTGACCCTCGACTCGCGACCTTCGAATACCTCGCCGAGGAGTCGAACCTCGTCTTGCAGATTCGAAGTCTGCCGTGCTCATCCATCACACTCGCAAGGCGTTGCGAAAGCCGTCAGCCGTCAGCTCTCAGCTATCAGCCACGCCCTGAGATTCTGGCTGAAAGCTGACGGCTGATGGCTGAGAGCTCTTTCAAGCACGAGCGCGAGGATTTGAACCCCGTCCGCCAATTTTGGAGGCTGGCTGCTCTCCCAGGAGCACACTCGTGTAAGGGTCCCCGGCCTTGCGACCGGAAACCATCCTCAATCACTTCTGCAATTCAAGCGTTCCAGTACACGTCGCTGACGAACTTCGACCAGCTTTCCAGCCTAACGTGATGGTCGGCGTATACCGGCTTCCACGTCGGGCGGACCGGCTGCCGCCGCAGCATCATGCCGGCCTCGCGCGGCGTGCGGTCGGCCTTGCGCTTGTTGCACGTCACGCACGCAAGCACGCAGTTCGTCCAACTCGACACACCTCCTTGCGATCGCGGCACAACGTGGTCGATCGTAAGTTCATCCGTGCCCGGCTGGCCGCCGCAGTATTGGCAGACATACCGGTCACGCTTGAAGACATTGCGTCGGCTGAACGTCACGGCCGATTGCGGCTGGCGGTCGTAGCTCGACAGCGCAATCACCTCCGGCACGCGCAGCCGCATGCTGATTGCCTGCACGAACGCTTCGTCATCGCGCGGCCGCAGCTTCGACCAGTCGTCCCACGAGAACGTCTGGTAGTCGGCCACGTCCACAACGCGAGCTGCTTCGTTCCACAACAGCACCAGCGCAGCGCGCCACCGTGGCCACGTTGACCGGCTGCCAGTTGCGGTTCAAAACGAGCGTCGGACGCTCAAGTACATTTGCATTCATTGTTCTCACCAATTCCGATTCCAATTCGAGGGGTGTCCAAAGGGAGTCGAACCCATACTTCCTGCTTCACAGGCAGGCGTGCATTCCGAATACACCACAGACACCATAGGTCGAGTAGCCCGACCAGGACTTGAACCTGGAACACCTCGTTAGAAGCGAAGCATGATCATCCGTTTCACCATCGGGCTATCGTTAATCATCGCGACAGCGGAAGGCATGGGATTTGAACCCACACGGCACGTTGTGGCGCCGCACGGTTTAGCAAACCGGCCCGGCCAACCGTATCCGGCTACCTTCCGTAACAGTGGACCCACCGGGAATTGAACCCGGATCTCCAGCCTGCCGAGCTGGCGTCGTCCCGTTGGACCATGAGCCCGTTTACTTTGAGTGGACCGGATGGGAATCGAACCCAACGCACCGACCTTGCAAGGGTCAGTCGCCCCCTTGGAACATGCCAGCCCATTCATTTAGTCATTGCTTTCGCCCTGCGCTCGGTCGTCACTGGCGACCGTGCTCGGTTGAAGGTCCGTCCGGGAATTGAACCCGGTCTTCGTCCTTACCACGGACGCGTGCGGCCGAAACACTTACAGACCAATCGTTATCAAGTGATCGCGGATGGAGTTGAACCATCACTCTCCTGGATGTCGACCAGGCGTCTTCGCCGTTGGACCACGCGATCTTCCCTAGCTACCGCCCTGCGCTCGGGCGACGTTCAGTCGCCCGTGCTCGGTTGCTAGTGACCAGGGTGGGAGTCGAACCCACAAACACGAGGCTCTCGACCTCGCCGCTTTTCCAGTTTGCGTACCTAGTCATGGCGGGTTCGGGGGTCGCACCCGACGGTCCAGGCTTATGAGGCCCGGCTGAGCGCTGGCTCACCCGCGTCAGTAGCCAAGGGGAGATTCGAACTCCCATGCCACAAAGGGCACGACGTTCTGAGCGTCGCGTGTATCCCAGTTCCACCACTTGGCTGTTGCTAGTGACCCGTGCGGGAATTGAACCCGCATCGCGAGAATGAGGGTCTCGCATCCTGCCGTTAGACGAACGGGCCATTTTTCCAAACATTCTCAGTGGGTCGTGAAGGAATTGAACCTCTCGTCGGCCACCTCGCTTGTTTTGTGACGACTGTTTTACAGGCAGCCACGAGGAACACGACCCAATCAGTAGCACGGGTGGGAGTCGAACCCACAAAGTCACGAAGGTTTGAGCTTCGCCGCTTTTCCAGTTTGCGTACCGTGCTATCGAGCGTCCCCGATGGGATTTGAACCCGGGCACCGACCGCACGGAGGTCGGTTGGTCTCCTGCGTGACAGGCAGGCGAGCACTCCAGGCTGCTCCACGAGGACAAAATGTATTCAGTAGCTCAGGTGGGATTCGAACCCACAGCATCCAGTGCTTCGTCACTAGCAATTTGACAACCCGTCGAAGCACTAGGTTCTAAGCCAAGGTGGTCTGCCAATTGCCTACCGAGCCGCATGTGCCCAGACCAGGAGTCGAACCTCCAATCGCGCGGGTTTAAGCCGAGCCGCTCTGCCAGTTGGCGTACCTGGGCGATTTAGTAAGTAGTCCCGGATGGAGTTGAACCATCGTTTCCTGTTTGTAGGACAGGAGTCGTTGCCGTTGGACCACGGGACCGTGCATTTAAGTGGACTCACTGGGAATCGCACCCAGATTTCAAGCTTGCGGAGCTTGTGTCTTCCTGTTGGACCATGAGCCCATCGAGGCGGAAGCCGTGGGACTCGAACCCACAAGTCGCATGCGCGACCGACTGTTTTCAAGACAGTGTCCTCATCCGGCCGGATGACTTCCGTTGCAAGCTGCGGGAGTTGGAATCGAACCAACATCAAGACGTTCAGAGCGTCCCGTCCTACCGTTAGACGATCCCGCAATTGTGGTTTAGTTCCGGGGGTAGGAATCGAACCTACGGACTCCTGATTCAAAGTCAGGCATCACTACCAACAGCGACGACCCCGGAATATTCATTTCGTTTTAAGAGTGCCCTGCGAGAGTTGAACCCGCCTCGCCAGTTTGGAAGACTGGTACCTCTGCCGCTCGGTCAAGGGCACATAAGCGGAAGGAGAGGGAGTCGAACCCTCAAGGCTCATCGCTCGACTGTTTTCGAGACAGCTGCCATCGCCAATTGGCTTGCCCTTCCGTTGCGAGCTGCGGAGGCAGGAATTGAACCTGCGCGGTACGCGTTTAACAGACGCGCGCAACTACCAACAGTTGCCCCTCCGCAATTGAGTCGGCGCAGTTGGATTTGAACCAACGATCTCCTGCTTCCGGAGCAGGCGGAATTGCCAGGCTTTCCCATACGCCGAACGAAGAGCGCCCAGCGGGAGTCGAACCCGCACATCCGCCATGGCAAGGCGGACCAACTGGCATCCTGCCAGTCGGTGCCCGCTGCCGCTACATCATGGGCGCTTGCTTAATTGCTAATTCAATTGTCAAAGATCAAAGAGCACGGGTCGGACTCGAACCGACGTCGCCGCATTACCACCGCCCCGGCGGTGCCCGGTGCGGAATCTTGGCCGCTAGACGACCAGTGCTTTGTTGTCAGTGGGACCGGAGGGATTCGAACCCTCACTTGCCTGGTTAAGAGCCAGGTGTGCGGCCAGCAACACTTCAGTCCCGTGATTTGTTTTGTTTGATTTGTTGTCAGTTGGCGCGGAAGGAATTGAACCTTCGACCTGCGTCTTATAAGGACGCTGCTCTCACCGCTGAGCTACGCGCCAGCGAGTTGGGTCGGAGGGATTTGAACCCACACCAGCCTGATTAAAAGTCAGGTATGCAGCCGTTACACCACGACCCAATTAAGGCTCGGGCGTATGCGTTTGCTTTGCAGTTCAGTCGACATTGAATGCTTCCTTGAGGTTCGTGTTTGGATTCTTTGCACCAAGTGGTAGCCCTGAGAATTGAACTCAGCGTGACGGCCTTATCAGGGCCATCAGGACAACCAGTCCTCGACTACCTCATCAGTCGGGCGCTTCGGAGTCGAACCGAAGCACCGATCGGCCTGGATGCCGATTGGTCTCTCCTGCTCCCAAAGCAGGCGTGCTTCCATCTGCACCTCCGCCCGATTGTCAGTCAGAACGGTCGGAATCGAACCGACGATCTATCGCCGCGGCGATCGCGATACCAAGCTTCGCCACGTTCTGTTTGTCAGTGACCCGTGTGGGAGTTGAACCCAACCTAGTCGGCTTGAAAGACCGATGACCTCACCCGAAGTCGAACGGGCCGCGTTGCATTACGTATGCGCGCACCATGAGCGCAAGTGGGCCGGGAGGCGCTCGAATCCTCGATACCTGATCTTCAGTCAGGCGCTTTACCGTCTAAGCTACCAGCCCAAATTCTTCGTCCGGGTCGGCCTCTTCGATCGGCAGGAAAGCCAAAGAAAAAGGCCCGGCGTCTTTCTGACACCGGGCCCCTTATCAGCTAAAGCTGTGGCTCATCAAAGAGTAGGACCAAGTGTCATTTTCGCCTATTTTTTTCGCTGGCGGGCGCGTAACCCTGCGGATCATTCGCCTGTTGGGCAAATGTCTCGGAGCACGGCAGCGCCGCTCAGCGATAAGCGTATGAGGCTTGGTCTTGAATGCATCATTTCAGTCACCTCAGCACTATTATACCCCACGGCAGGGCAAATGTTTCGTTGGCTGACTATAAGAGTGTCAGATCGGCCAGAGGTTCGTGCGATATTGTCAAAAAACTCTAAAATCTTCGGCCATCTCGATTTTAATGGACGTTCGAGGTGTGGCGTTCATTCCGCGGCACGTCGACGGCCTTAGGGATCAGTTGCATTGCGTAACGTTGATTGCTTTCACTCGTGAGCAGATTCGGAGCTTTGCCGTTTACAGACTTGCTTCGCGTACAGCTCTCGGTCGTATCGCAAGCGGTCGAGCAATTTACGTACCCCCGCTGCGGCTGACACAAAACGTGACAGGGCCTTCACAACTTCGTTTTCGCCAAATAAGCGTCACTAACTTGCGCTGCCTAGATGTCCTTGTTCTCGGAGTCCGGAGGAGCCGACATGATCAAATGGCAGGCCGCCTTTACGTCGGCGATTGGCGTGTTGCGGTTTCTAATTCGCTCGATCGTCTCGTATTCAAGTGGCACGTAACGCTTCATGCGGCCGTCCCGCCCGAACCAGCCCCGCTTCTTTCGATAAAAGTAGCCTCGATTCGTGCTGCCCGTACTTCTCCCGTACCTTTCGCTATGTTGCTCCCCTGGTGTAAAATGACGGCGGCCTTGATCCTCGACGGGATCGGGTTGCGGCCGGGTTGGCAAGAGACTGGAGACCTAGGAAAGATTAGGTCAATATTTATTGCCTAGTTTATTGCCACGGCCCGCCAGGCTCGAATTTGAGCCTATAAAAACAGGCACAAAGCCTATTATGCGTCCGTAGCTCAATGGATAGAGCACTGGTCTTCGGAACCAGGGGTTGCAGGTTCGAGTCCTGCCGGCGCGCTTTCCTAACGCTTGTAAGAACAACCGTTTAGGACTTCGCGTAACTAATTCGGAACATCGTAAAAACCGCACTCTGGTACAGAATGGTACAGAAAAGCCCCCCAGGTAGCTGACAACTACCTGGAGGGCATCGCGAACCTTTCAGCTCGCTCGGACAAGTACTGAGCAATTTCGCTGGAGGGTTTCTTCAATGCCGCGCAAGCCGCAGCCGTGGTACCGCAAGGACCGGAACGCCTGGTTCGTCAACATCGACGGCCAACGCCACAATTTGGGCTCTGATAAGAAAGCAGCCGAGCGTCGCTTTCACGCTCTGATGCTGCATCAAGACAGCGAGCAGGCGGAAGAGGCGATTTCGCTGTTCGAATTGTTTGACCACTTTTTGGAATGGACCAAGGCGCAGCGATCGGGAGGCACGTACGAGTGGTACATTCATCGGATCCAAGCCTTCATGATCCACTTGAAGAATGACCGTGAAGCGTCGACGTTGAAGCCGTATCACGTCGTCCAATGGGTCTCGCTTCACCCCGGCTGGTCGACAGCTCATCAACGCAATTCGATTCAGGCCGTTAAGCGCGTCTTTCGCTGGGCCCATCGCATGGGCTATCTCAAAACCAACCCGCTCGAGTTCCTCGAAAAGCCGTCCGCCGGCCGTCGCGGGCAAATTGTCACGCCAGAGCAATACAAGGAGATTCTTGGCAAGCTTCCAAGCGCACAGTTCAAGAACATGATCGTCGCCGCGTGGGAAACCGGAGCCAGGCCGCAGGAGCTCGTCCGCGTCGAAATGCGCCACGTCGACCTCGACAATCGACGCTGGCTGTTTCCGCCGCAGGAGGCCAAGGTTCGTACTCGCCCGCGAGTCGTTTATCTCACCGAGAATGTCGTTCGAATGACCAAGGAATACCTGACCGACAAACCCAATCAACGGCTGTTTCGCAACACGAAGGGCGGACCTTGGAATCACCACTCCGTCAAATGCCAATTCTTTCGATTGGAAAAGAAGATCGGCCGTAAGCTGTCGCTGTATATTTTTCGACATTCGTTTGCGACGCGGTTATTGACCGAGGGCGTTGACCCAATGACCGTGGCCACTTTGTTGGGTCATTCAGACACATCGATGCTGGGGCGCGTTTATCAGCATCTGTATCAAAAGACTGATCACCTGCTTGCTCAGCTTGATCGCGTCAGTCCGGCACCCGCACGTGCTTGAACTTATGTTTTCGCGGAGGAGAAGCTCGCTCCGGCACAGACGCCGGACGTTCTTCGCTGCGGCAGCCGTCTATGAACGCAGCGAGATCGCTTTCAGCAATTCGAATTGCACCGCGGCCCAGTCCGATTCGATGACAGGTGAGTTTGCGTTTGGCAATCATTTGATAAACGCATGTAGCACTTATTTGCAATTGCTCGGCGACTTGCTTTACGGTGAACATCACGCGGTTACCCAAACTCTAATCGCGGATCGTCCCAACCAAGGATGTACCGTCCGTATCCGTGTCCTTGGCATTCAGGCCAGTTTTTGCACACCCAGCGCCCCCCTCTTGGCGGATGTCGCTTGATGGGTAGACGTCCCTACATTCAATACACCGGACGCGTTTCACGACTTCGGGAGGCGAAAACGGAGCATTCAGGAGCTTCTGCAACTGTTCGTCGGACAATTCACCAAATTCGCTCCCGCGGCCGATCCGATCGATGACAATGTCGCCCCCCGAGCCCCCGCAAATCGGAAAATCCTTGCAGCACCATTCGTCGGTTTCTACGTTTAGAAATAAGTGGTCATCAAAAAACGATTGGCCACAGATACAGCAGTGGACCCTACACGTCCGTCGCGGATTTGGTCCGCCTCGATCAAATGCATCCATCGCCCAACCTCCGATCTTCTACTCCAATCCCATCTCTAACGACTTTCGAACTACTTCCGCCGCCATGTCGCGATCCCGAATGCCGTCCAGAATCACAGCTTCCGCTTCTCGAAAGAATTGATCATTGTCGCGGATTTCCTTACCAACGCGGGCAAACATGCCCTTCAGAATTCCCACGATCATCGCCATTTGCCGCCGCGAACTGACTTCGAGCTTCGGCAATGGAATAAGCTCACATCCGGTTGAATCACCGCACCAGGCGAAGAATGCACTGCGAGTGGTTTCCCACACAGGGTGCATCGGCGTGCGATCCGCGTGTTTGCGGTCGACAGGGCCAGCGGTCAGCCGCAGCCAATTCTGAGTCAGCTCGTCGATCACGTCGCCGCGCTTGTCGATCCAGTGTTCGACTGAATCAATTCCGAATTGTTTCAGCTTCGTTCGCTCAATCTGAAACTCCACGCGAGTTGCCGATCCCGGCAAATGACCCCACCGTGTTGCGATCAGAACGGCGAGCTTCACTGCATCGCGCTGCGATTCGATGAGCTTGTCGTAAACGCGACACATCAACGGCGACTTGCCAATGGTAAATCCTGTCGCCTGCTTGCCTTGTAGATAGTCGTTCACGAATGTGCCGACAG
Organism: uncultured Planctomycetota bacterium; assembly: GCA_963738665.1. Lineage (GTDB taxonomy): Bacteria > Planctomycetota > Planctomycetia > Pirellulales > Lacipirellulaceae > JABDGM01. The sequence continues at coordinate 157,118 of CAVTXL010000016.1, read as the reverse complement.
CATAGTTTGCCTTCGTGCGGGAGCGAGATACGATCCATCGATTCTGAAATGGCTCGACGAATTCAGCGATCGGAGTTCCGGAGAGATCAACACAGGCGTCGACGCGAGACAGTTTATTTTGCTGAATCGCTCCCTTGAGCTCCTCGACGCAATACTGCATCAGATCCCAAACGCGACTTGAATCCGAATCGCATCAGTAGAAGCGACGTTGCACGAGCAGAAACATTCGGCATTGTCCGATGCGATTGGGCCCGATTCATCAGCAGAATGACGAGGCCGTTTTCGCCGGTCAGCCGCCAGCGCATATAGATTGATTTGTCGCCACGGCCCTGCCGAGCTCCACGGGCCGCAACGATAAAGCGAACGTCGCCGACCTGAATCTCGTCGCTGCCTCGCAGGTCCTTGAGTGCGGTTTCCTGGGCGTTGTCGAGCCTTTCAGCGAGCTTATCAAACTGGTCGAAGTCGACGTGGAAATTGACAGAAAGCCAATCTTCTCCACCGGTGATGGTTTTAGGACAGGGTGAGTTACTGGGATCACCCTGTCCATCGAAGACTTGCGGGTCGAACGAGATATCCGCATCGCCTGCGGAAGTGTTGTGGAACTGCTCGGCAGTCTGTTTTTCCTAGAACGGGGGACGAAGCCTCTCCCCCGTGCCCCCTATCCTCTTCTCTGTTCCGGGTGGCCGTCCTGCCAAGATCGCTCCCCGGCGACGCTGACGCGTCGCCGGACTCGCTCCTCCGCTCGGACCGCTCCGGAGCGAGCCCGGCGAGCGCAGTCGTCATCAAATTCAGATACTTCGGGGGACATGCCCGAAGTCTATCGACGCGACTCAGAATGTCTCGGACAGACGACACCCCTTGTCTGTCCGATCTATACGCTCAATGACAGCCGCTTAAAGAATCGACTCACGCCCCGTCGGAAAGTTTCCTGGTCCACTTTGAAATCCATATCGCGATGTCCCCGCCCCAGGGCGACAGCGTGCGAATTGAACATGTCAAACAATGCACCAACTGCTATTCGATTGCGCAGCGACTTTGCGACCCAAATGATGCAGCCCGCAATGCCGTACTTAACTTGCCGACGATCACTTTCCGACGGCACCGACAATGGCGTTGTCACCAAGAGCCAAAGCTCTCGCTGCTTACGCGCTGTCCCCTCCGCTAAATAACCCGTCTAGGGCTTTGTGCCGGATAACTGTTGGATCGATCGCCGCGGCGGTTTCCAGCAATTCGCCGTTGTTGCCACTCGCAATATCGCGGAGGACCGTTGACGGCCTGCGAAATGTCTTCGCGATACACGGCAGAAATACTCGCAAGATGAACCGAACTTCAATCGAGCGAAAGAATTTATCAAATCGATGTTCGTCCTCCGATTCGAAGAACGATCGCAGCCGCCCGACGCACCATTTCACGTAGTCCTCGTTGTGCGTATATCGGAACTCCGCCGGATCAGGGCCGAGGATCCTATCAAGAGTCGCTTCATAAGCAGACCTGTCGTCGTCCCAAAGTTCGAACCACCGCGTCAGTTCGCTTGGACCAGGCAACGGAAACTTATCGCGCAAGCCAATCGCCCTTGCCAAGGAACTCGCAAGCTGCGTCCGCCGACGATATCGCCAATTCCGCAAACTCCTGCGCAATCTCGCCGACTTGTTTGCGATTCTTACTGCCCCTCATGCTCATTTGTCCCTTTTACATTTGGTTGAAATTCCTGCTTGCGTCGACCGCAGCAATCAGCTTAAGTTTGCCGATCGGTCGGTTTGCCTGCGTCGATTGCAACTGTCGCGCCGCTTACGCATCAGCCATTGGTCTTGTTCCATTTCGCCTCCCATATTGCCCGCATTTCCTGGCTTGCCTCCACTGCTGCTAGCAGGCCATAATCTTCGCTTATGAGACGGCCACGGGGCGGGCTCTATTCACATCACCGCGGACACTTCGGGAATGCACGATGGCCAAGAAGCGAGCCAAGAAGGCGAGCGAGGAACAAACTACGCCCACGAAAAGGCCCGCCAAGAAAGCGGCTAAGCGGCCAATCGAGCAGTTTGAGCACACCGCCACCCGCGCGAACAATCCGCCCGTCGGCCTGGTCACGCCGGAGACTGATCCCGACGCCGGCCGCAAGAAATACGCGTACGACCCTCATCTCGACCCGCAGCTGGTCTGGGCCGGCAAGGCCGAGCACAACAGCTTCGAGGTGCCGACAGTTTCCCTGCACGTTCACGAGCGCATCGACCCCAAGACGATCATTCAGGCCGTTCGCAAACTCAACGGCAATGGGAATGGTTCCCACGGCGGCAAGAAGCAGCAGGCCATGCTCTTCGAGCGACCTGAGGAAAACCCGCCGATCCGCGACGCGGTCGACTTCTACCAACACCAGCACAACTGGTCGAACCGCCTGGTCGCCGGCGACTCGCTGCTCGTGATGAATTCACTGCTGGAAAAGGAGGGAATGGCCGGCAAGGTACAGATGGTCTACCTCGACCCGCCTTACGGCATCCGCTACGGCTCGCAACTTCCAGCCGTTCGTCAATCGCCGCGACGTGAAAGACGGTCGCGACGAAGACCTTACTCAAGAGCCGGAAACGATCCGCGCATTCCGCGACACCTGGGAGCAAGGAATCCACAGCTACCTCACCTACCTCCGCGACCGATTGCTGCTGGCGAAGGAACTTTTGTCTGAGAGTGGGTCATGCTTTGTGCAGATCGGCGAAGAGAATGTCCATCTTGTGCGGACGTTGCTCGACGAAGTGTTCGGGCCGCAGAACTCTATCGCAACACTCGTCTACAAGAGCGCCGTCGGGCTTGGTTCTTCATTCGTTGACAACGTAGCAACGTACATCTTGTTTTACGCGAAGGATCACGTGCAGCTGGCGCGGAAGTTCAGGAAGCTGTATCACGGTCTCGTCCTCGGAGAAGCTGGCACCACACGCTACTTATTGGCGGAGGATGACAAAGGGCAGGTACGTCGCTTAACGACAGAGGAACAGGATGATCCGACGGCAATCGCGACGGGTTGGAAGCCATTTTTCAAACAGGGTCTCACATCGCGGTCTGGAAGTGAGACGACAACATTCGAAGTGGACTTTGATGGTAAAAAGTACCGCCCGACGACGGGTGGCTGGCGCACCGGCAAGGAAGGAATGTCCCAGCTCATCAAGGCAAGCCGAATCGTCGTTGAGGGGAATCGTCTGGCATTCAAGCGGTTCTTTGCAGACTTTCCATTCACTCCGGCGAACAACATCTGGGATGACATCAGCGGCGGAATCAAGTCGCGTAGTGATCCGAAAGTGTTCGTCGTTCAGACGTCGACCTCCGTTATCGAACGGTGCCTGCTCATGACCACCGACCCCGGCGATCTTGTCTTCGATCCGACTTGCGGCTCGGGAACGACGGCGTTTTGTGGCTGAGCAGTGGGGCCGGCGGTGGATCACCTGCGACACATCACGCGTCGCCGTCACGCTCGCCAAGCAGCGCCTGATGACCGCCACGTTCGACTACTACCAGCTTGCCCACGACGACGAGGGCGTCAGCAGCGGTTTCAAATACAAGACCGTCCCCCACGTCACGCTAAAATCGATCGCCAACAACCCGGAAATCAAGCCCGGTATGACCCGCCAGGCCATCGACGCAGCCATTGCCAAGTACGCCGACCAGGAAACGCTCTACGACCAACCGCTCATCGATAAATCTAAAGCTCGTGTTACCGGCCCGTTCACCGTCGAAGCCGTCCCCGCCGCGGCCGTGTTGCCAATTGACGATACAGGCCCGCCCGAACCGATTGACGCCGACTCTCAACCTACCTTGCCAGGCCTGGACCCGCTCGACGGCCAGCGCCGACTCGAAACGTCCGTCGCCCGTAGCGGCGAAACTGTCCGCCAGGCCGAATGGCGCGACGAACTCTTAAAGACAGGCATCCGCGGTCGCAATCGTCAGCGAGTCGAATTCTCCCGCGTCGAAGTCCTCGGCGGTACCCGGTGGCTTCACGCCGACGCGGAGACCAAGGGCGATACGGTGCAACGCGCCGTAATCTCGTTTGGCCCCGAACACGCCCCGCTTGAGCAAAAGCAAGTTGCACGCGCCTTAGAGGAAGCCGAAACGCTGCGGCCTAAACCGAAGCTGGTCATTTTTGCCGCGTTCCAATTCGACCCCGAGGCTGCCAAGGACATCGACGAAACCAACTGGCCGGGCGTCACGCTGCTCAAGGCGCAGATGAACGCCGACATGCTCACCGACGACTTGAAGAAAAAACGAGTCAGCAACGACAGCTATTGGCTGATCGGCCAGCCCGACGTGGAGCTCAGCAAGGTCACCAAAGGCGATGACAAGGGTAAGTACCAGGTCGATATCCGCGGCTTCGATTATTACAACACCCGCACCGGCTCGATCGACTCGGGCGGACACGACCAAAATCGCTATGTGGCTGCTCGACACCGACTACGACGGCCGCAGTCTCTACCCGCGGCAGGTTTTCTTTCCGATGGCCGGCGACAAGGACGGCTGGGCTCGGCTCGCCAAGAACTTGAAAGCCGAGATCGACGAAGACCTGATCGAAGAATACCGCGGCACGACTTCGTTGCCCTTTGAGGCCGGCGAGCACAACCGCGTCGCGGTGAAAATCATCGATGACCGCGGGATCGAAAGCTTGCGAATCATGGGGCTCGACTGATGTCGCAACGCCGCGCATTTATCGATCGTTTGATTATCAACTCGCCATTCAGCGAGCCCGCGCAGCATTGGAGCTACGACCGCGAGACTCGCCTATTCACTTTGGAAGAGTCCCGACGCCCAGCCGGCTACGTCGTCGCAACACCCGGGGCGAGAGGATTCGACGACCCAGGCCAGTTTATCGAGTTGCCACTGGTCAACCAGATTCGCCCGCGAGTGAACGCATGGCGCGAGGCCGGTTATGCTGGCGCGAGTGGAACGACACGCACACTCTTGGCGCACTGGCACGACAAAGAGCAACGCGATACCAACAAGCGATTGTTCTTCTGTGGATTGGAAGCGATTGAAACGCTGATTTGGCTTACGGAATCATCACCGGCCGAACGCCAGGGTATTGAGATTCCTGGCGACGGTGGGTCGTTCGAGCGATGGTGTACCAAGCTTGCCACTGGCGGCGGCAAGACGAATGTCATGGCGATGCTGATCGCCTGGCAAGTGCTCAACAAGGTCGTCGCGCCTCAGGATGCTCGATTCTCCAAGCACATTTTGGTTGTTGCCCCTGGTCTGACGGTGCGAATCGACTCGGCGTACTGATTCCCGACAGTGAAGGCAATTTCTACGACGACTTCAATTTGTTGCCTCCGTCACTGCGTGAGCAATTTCGCCAAGGCCGAGTCAAGGTCATCAATTGGCACAAACTCGATTGGGATTCCGAGGAACAAATCGCCAAGCGAAAAGGAGTGGACAAGCGGGGCGCGAAAAGCGATGAAGCTTACGTCCGGGACGTTATGGGCGAAATGGCATCCGCCCGCAACATAGTCGTGCTAAACGACGAGGCCCATCATGCCTGGCGGCTATTGCCCGACCAATACGTAACGGGCGTTTCACGACAAGACCGCGACGAGGCGACAAAATGGGTCGGTGGATTGGATCGGATTCAACGCGCCCGCGGCATCCTGCGATGCTTCGATTTTTCCGCAACACCGTTCATTCCCGCTGGCGATAAAAGCCCTGAAGGAAATCTGTTTCCCTGGATCGTCAGCGACTTCGGCCTGAATGATGCGATCGAGGCGGGGTTGGTCAAGACCCCGCGGGTCGTGATCCGCGACGATGCTTTGCCCGATACTCGAACGTTTCGATCAAAGCTTTACCACATCTACAAGGATGATGACGTTCACGACGACCTGAATCAGAAGGGCGCATTGCCTCATGCACCGTTGCCGCAATTGGTGACGGCTGCTTACTACTTGCTCGGCGCAGATTGGCTGGAGACCAAGAAGCGTTGGGAAGCAGAAGGATCGCCGACACCGCCCGTGATGATTACAGTCGCCAACCGTACAGAAACGGCCGCCCGTATCAAGTACGCGTTCGACAACCGGCGCATTCTCATCGACGAGTTACAGGCACCCGACAAGACCCTGCATATCGACTCGAAAGTGCTCGACCAGGCCGAGGCGGTGGATGAAGCTCCGGAAATCGATGGCGAGCAGTCCGACGAGGAAGAGAGCGACGACGATACTGCGTCACGTCCGCTAACTAAGAAGGAGCAAGCAGAGTATTTGCGTCGCGTCGTGGACACCGTCGGCAAACCGGGGCAACCCGGCGAGCAATATCAAAACATCATTTCCGTCGCGATGCTGTCCGAAGGCTGGGATGCCAAGACCGTCACGCACATTATGGGCTTGCGTGCATTCACGAGCCAGTTGCTTTGTGAGCAGGTCGTCGGCCGCGGGCTTCGCCGCACCAGCTACGAGGTAGACCAAGACGGTTTATATGCCCCGGAGTACGTCAATATCTTTGGCGTGCCGTTCACTTTCCTGCCGCACGAAGGAGGCGACGGCGAACCCCCGCCGCCACCGTCGCCAAAGACCCGCGTCGAGGCACTCAAAGAGCGCGAACGCGAGTTCAAAATCGAGTGGCCCAACGTGATCCGCATCGAACACGTCTTTCGCCCGGTCCTAACGCTCGATTTGCAGCGAGTCCCCGTCCTTACGTTATCGGAGAGAGACATCGTCACGACCGCGGAGCTGGCAGCAATCCTGGGCGGAAAACCGGACTTGCGAAATCTCACGGAAATACAGCTTCAAAACATTGCCCACCAGTTTCGCTTTCAGAAAATCGTCTTCGAGGCCGCCCGCGATGTGTTCGAACAGATGAAGCCGAGTTGGCCAGGCAACAAGGAAATGCTCCTTGCCCAAGTGATACGAGTTGTCGAAAAGGTCTTGCGATCCGATCGAATTGCGTTTTCGCAACCGCTCTTTTCGCAAGACCCCGTTCGCCGGCGGATTCTGCTGACACTCACCATGTCGAAGATCGTCAACCACATTTGGAACGCGATCAAATTCGATGAGGAGAATTCGCAGTCACGCGAGCTCGTATTCGATCAGTACCGGCCGATCGCCAGCACGGTCGACATGCAGCCCTGGTGGACAGGCCGGCCGAATGATCACACCCGCCGCTCGCATATCAATGTTTGCGTTCACGATGGAACTTGGGAATCGGCGGAAGCCTATCATATTGACCACAGCGACCACGTGCAGGCCTGGGCAAAGAATGACCATTTAGGATTTGAAGTGCTATACACGTACAACGGCACTGTCCACAAATTCCGGCCGGACTTTCTTATCCGCCTGACCAATGGCATGCATCTTGTCCTTGAGGTAAAGGGCCAGGACGACGAGGAACAACGCACCAAGCGACGCTACTTGGACGAGTGGGTGAAAGCTGTCAATCAAAACGGCGAATTCGGCCGCTGGGCCTCAGATGTTTCCCACGATCCGGGCGATATCGCAAATATATTGCTACGTCACATCACGTAGCGAGCAATTGCGTGATGTAATTCTCAGCAGAGAGACTAGCGGAATGAGCAGACCAGGGCGAAACGAGCCTTGTCCGTGTGGGTCGGGCAGGAAGTACAAGGCGTGCTGCCTACGCGCACCTGCACAGGATGAACCGCGTGATAATTCTCTTCTTGCCGAAGCGATCGAGTGCTTTCGCTATGGGTTCTTCGACGGAGCGATTGCGCGATGCGAAAGGTTGGAGTTGACTTCGCCAAAACTGGAAGCGTCCTGCGCGGCAGTGGCATGGTTCTCGCGGGTCTATTCAGGCCGCGAAGAACACCTTGCGAACGCGAGGCGGTCGAGATTCGTTAAACAGGTCATCTCAGCCGGTCAAGGCGGAACAGGTGCCGCGGAGGTGGCGTGGTTGTACTCCGATTGCTGGGATGGGAAGCAGTGGCGATTGCCTAACGGCGACACTTTGCAGCAGAAGGGGCCGTTTCACCAGGTGCTCAGCTTCATCGACAGCCAGCATGGCGTGTTGGTAAGTTTTCACCCGACCGCGGTCGTACGTCTCGCCCGGTTGGCCGTGGAGTCGTCGCAATCCCAAATTGCCAAAAGCCTTGTCAATTCAGTTCTCGGTTGGCGGTCTGCTATTGCTAGCGGTGCAGACCTGAAGGAACTTGCCATTCTCATGGCCGACCTCGGAGCGCCAACATTTCTTTGGGCCGATTGGGCGGATTTCTTTTATCAGCATGTCCAGCTGTGCGACGCACTTGCCAGCCATTCGTCCGAATTCGTTGATGCGGAGGATTTTGCGAGCTGGGCTGCCGCGCAGAACCGTGAGCCGGAACACATTTTGGCTCGTGTACTAACACTTGCCCCACCCGAATTGCCTGCGGTAATGGCGGCGATGAATCCGCATTTTGGTTGGGAAGGTTTTGAGGAAGCGATTGCTAAGGTAGTGGCCGACAACTCGCAATCACACTTGGCAACCGCTAGACGAAGCGAGACGATAACGGCCGAAGATCTAAGCTGGTACGGACATCCGGATATTAGGACACGTTACTTTTGGTTCGATATGCTCGCAGAGCATGAAAGGGCATTCGTCACCAATGGAGATTGGGCGCTAGGTTGCACGCCGACGGACGACTACTCGATGGGGCTCGCTCAGTGGTGGCGTCTTATCGAGTCCGTTTTCGGCCGAATCGTGCGCGATCACCTCGGGAGACTCTACGACGAGAACCCACAATGGCTTGCTCGAGACATCGAGAACCTGTCACCAAAGTCGTTGTCTTCTGAAGCGGTCTTCCTGAAAAGGCTAGCCGTTGCCGGCGCACGTGAAAAGATGACGCTGGCGGATATCCTGCGAGTCTTAGAAAAATGCGTGATCAAGCCGCGCCCCCCATCCGAGCGAGGATCCGTGTTGCGCCAGAAAGCTACGGAGTATTTCGGTCCTCATGCTGAAATCCTCCGCCAGGCCGTGCTGGACGACGAGGCCCGGCCCTACTTGTCGCTCGCGAACATCGATTGGTTCCGCAATCGCGCGTCCCACTCTACGGCCATCGACGAGACGGACGCCAGCGTTGGTCGCCTGATCGCAAAAAGGATTATCGCCCTCCTTTTCTACCCTCAGCTACGTGCCTGGGGATTTGAAGCCCGTATCCCCGTGTTCGCGTGATACAACTCGCTCGCTTCGCTAACCGCTTTATGTGTTCGGGTACGCGCACATTTATCGAAATCGTCCAACACCTACTCTGGGCTTCCATAGAGTCTCGTCATGTTCGATCTACAGCTCGACCTCAAGATGTATTTCATTCCGCCGATGGACGAAAACGGCAACGCAATTCGGCTCACTCGAAAGCTAAACCTGCCATTTCCGCCATATGATGACGTGCGAATCTACGACGCTTCGATCGACCCGTACCCGATGTTTGAGGGGACACCGCTCAAAAATGTCGTTTGGGATATGAGCCGTTCGCGATTCACGGCAGACACGTACTTTATCCAGCATGACACACCGCTGATTGACATCCCTGGCGAATTGGCAGCTTGGATTCAGCTCGGCTGGCGACTCGGAAGTTACCTCGACGACATGGTCGATGATGTACCCGACCCGTTTGCCGAACACGACGACGATCTCAACGCAGCCGAACTTGAATCAACTGCCGTCGGTACCGAGCCAGAAATTGACGAAGTGATTCCAACCCTGCCAGCACGCAAACGGCCAAAGGAATTCAACAAGCTATTTAATTCGCTAATCCGCGTAGTTGCCGAGGAGCGATCCGGCACAGCGACTGTCTACGCAATGTGGAAAACCAAGCGTCTATTCACCGAAGAACAGTTGAAAGACAACGAGTCGAAGGCGGCAAAGCAATTTCGGGACGCCATAGCCGAATTTCAGCTGATGACACACGCGCAGCGATTTGAATGGTCGGACAAAGTTTGCCAATACCTACCACGCATCGAGCGCGTCGTCGCCGAAGCAATTAAGGCCAAACAATGCTAAGTTGCACTCTTGGTACTAGTCGCGACAAATAAAGACTTAAACCGCAGTCGAATCAACTCTTCGCGCGATTGTAAAAACTCAGGGAAGCGATCGAATTCCCACAGTGCGCAATCTTCAGGAATATGATGTCTCTTGAGAAAACCGCCTTCTCTCGAGGCCAACCAATCTGCGAGCGGCATGTCCTGTTTACCACTGTTTTCGGTCCCTAGTAACAAGCACAGATTTCCCAGCCGATCTTTCTGCCGAAGCCATTCACGCCGATTGCTTTCTGACAACTCCCTGGCCTTAAATAAGCCTGTTGCAAAAATGTGGTCCTGGTGGAACGGCATTGTCCCCCAAGTCGCGTCGTCATACAGCAGAGAAAGAGTCAGAAAGGTTTGCTGACCGCCGTATGTAAACCCTAATATTTCTTCGACGGTACTCTCGTCGAAGCCCAGGGTGAGTCCAGTCTTGCCTATCGATGCGTTAATCGTTTCCACGGGAAAGTCAGACCCTGGATTATCTAACGATTGAATGTTAGACCGAATATCACGAAGCAGATTGTCCGATGCCCGACCGAAGGCCCCCTTCAACAATGCGGCAATCAACCATTGGCGAATTGAATTGGAATTCCGTCCGTCAAATGGTGTCGATCCGCGAAGTGTCGTCGATGGATTCTTGTACAAAAAGTAAATAACCGGGATCAGCGCATTTACGCTCGTTAAATTGTCCCGATCAATCCCAAATGAATTAGCTAAATCGACTCCCCGCTCGACAGCGCTTTTAATTGCCCGAAAACCATTACGAATCGTCGCCAGGTTTGCACTGTTGAAGTTTTGGACTTTGTACGCTACAGGTAGGTCGGTAAGGACCAGACACGATTTCATTATGAAGTCTTTGTCAAAGTTGTTGCGTCGAGTTAGCTGCGTGTTTACTTGGTCGACGAATTTAAAAATTTCTTCACGCGCGTTGACTCCATCCCAGCTCGCCGTGACCATCGACAGAAGCAAGTCGGACTTGCTCAACTTTGTTCCGCCCTCATTCGCCCGCACGAATATGTCCAATACACGATCATAGTCCTGGTCCGTCTCCGTGTAGTATGAGGTGGACCCCAATCGTTGGGCGCAATAAGGTTGATTAAGGTAGTTGGGCTGGCGGCCCGCGAGACCCCCATAGGTCTCGCGCGGCCGCGGCAGCGGTTTAACTGTCTGATGTGCTAACCAGCCTCCCCCCGGTTGCGCGAGATTTCATGATGATTTTCATCGGCCGCCTTCTTCGTCCGGCTTTGGCTTATTGAGACTCGCCCGTCCTGAAGTGCCGTTTCGGACGTGTCGGGAGTCGGCCCCACCCGTCGGCGCTCGTCCTGGGGCATCCTGGGCGAAGCGTTTTTCTCCTTCCGCCCTGTCGTCTCAACAGGCCGCCATGTTCGGCGTCGGGCGACGCTCTGCGTACACGATGGCCGGCGTGCGGTAGTCGAGCGATTTGGTGAATTCGCTCCTCATTGTAAAAACGGAAGTAGTCCGCCAGCGACGTCTCCGCCTGCCAGCCGTCGGCGTAATCCTTGAGATACACCTCTTCGTACTTCACGCTCCGCCACAGTCGTTCGATGAACACGTTGTCGATCGCTCGGCCGCGGCCATCCATGCTGATCGCCACGCCGGCTGCTTCCAACCGCGAGGTGAACGCCGCGGCCGTGAACTGGCTGCCTTGATCGCTGTTGAAAATCTCGGGTCGGGACCGCACTAGCGCCTCGTCCAGCGCCTCCAGGCAGAAGCTGCCGGTCAGCGTGTTCGACAGCCGCCAACTGAGCACATAGCGGCTGTACCAGTCCATCACGGCCACGAGGTACAAAAACCCGTGTTTTAAGGGGATATACGTGATGTCGCTGGACCACACCTGGTCGGGCCGCGTCACCGCCACATTCCGCAGCAAATACGGGTAAATCTTGTGCCCCACCGCCGCTCGCGTCGTTCGCCGCTTGGGGTAAATCGCCTTGATGCCCATCAGCCGCATCAGCCGCTGCACGCGCTTGCGGTTCACCCCCAGCACGTCGGCCAGCTTCCGGCTGCCGTAGAACGGCGTCCGCAAATACTGCTCGTCGATCCGCCGCATCAGCGCCAGGTTCTCGGCCGATTCGCCGATTGCCTGATAGTAGCACGTGCTCCGCGCCAGCCCCAACAGCTCGCACTGGCGGGTGATCGAGAACGCGTCGTGTTCCAATTCGATGCATCGCCTCAACTCCTCAGCCGAGCTCGGCAGCTTTTTTTTTCAACCACTCGACTTCCATCTTCAGCCGGCCGATCTGCTCGTAGAGTTCGTCTTCGTTCTGGGCCTCCTCAGCCCGCCGCCCGCGGCCGTCCTCGAACAGCCCGGACGCCCCCTCCAGGAGCTGCTTCTTCCAGGCCGCCACCTGGCCCGCATGCACCCCATACTCGGACGCCAACTGGGCCGTCGTCTTCTCCCCACGACACGCCGCGAGCGCCACCTTCGCCTTGAACGCCCCACTGAAACTCCGTCGCTTCCGAGCCATCCTCCAGGCCTCCTGATAGGTCATCCCAAACCGGGATTCTATACCTTATCAGGCGCCAGTTTTTGGGGTCCACCTCAGTACGCCACGACTTGGTCAACATGGATTGCTTGATACAGGCGCGTTGCATTGCGCTCAAAGATGCGTCTTTCGCTTCGCGTTAACCCCAATTCACTAAGGATGTCGTCCGATTGGTCTAGGAACTCATCAAACTTCTGGCGTTCATCGAAGTCGAGTATTCGTCCGATTCGAAACCAATAGTGTTCCGAAGTTGGAGCTGCTGTAGCGTCTAAAAACTCGAATCGATAGTAAAGCCCTGATTCTGCTCCGTCCTCGTCAGGGTGGGCTTCCGCTAAAAGGTCTAAGTGAAGACGTTGAGGACTCCACGCATCCGGATTGTCCCACCGCTTATACTTTTTCTTTACAATATACGTGCCACGCAGGCCAATTAGCAGCGAAGTCAATCGCTGTTGCCCGTCGAGAACCAACGACAAGTCAGTGACGCCGTCTGTAATGGCCAGCTCGTTGTGCGTGCCGCCATGTTGCGCCTTTTCCAGAAACTTGTAGACCTGCCAGTTATCTCGGTTTTCCGGCTTTAAGTCCCAAAATAGAAATGAGCTAATGGGGTAGCCCCGCATAATTGAATCGAAGAGCTGAACGATTTGCTCAGGCTTCCACACAAACTCACGCTGAATAGCCGGCAGAAAGTATTGCCGGTTCATGCGACCGATTGCCGTCGCAATAGTTTCTGATCGGTAGCTCATAACCCCTTCCGCTTATGCACTAAGAAAGCACCGGACTGTTTGGTGCCGCGATCCAATGAAAGCGACAAAAGTAACGCGAGCCACATTGTATTTCGGCGTCACACAACCTGCCATCGCCTCAATAATCGCATTTCTTCGAAACGGACACTTGTGGTACACAAACCCTTGCAGTTGCTGAGAAACCCTGTAAATTATGCGTATCGTGAGTGAGCTGACTCGCACGCATTCTGTTGCCAGTAAAGGTTTTACGCTATCCGATTGGTGCACCTTCGGAACCAGGGGTTGCAGGTTCGAGTCCTGCCGGGCGCGCTTTTTCCACGTTTATGCTGACAGCGGCAACTTCGATAGCCCAGGACTTTCGGACAACGGCGGGTCTAGACTTACGCCGCAACAACCGGGGCGTGTTCGGTTTCGAAATTGTTTGGGGATTTGTAGCCGAGCGATTGGTGGAGCCGCTGGGTATTGTAAAACGTTTCGATGTACTGGAACACGCTCAGGCGTGCGGCTGCCAAATGTTCGAACTCGGCGTGCTTCGTCCACTCGTGCTTGAGCGACCAGAAGAATCGCTCCATCACGGCATATTATCATAACACGAACCGCTGCGGCTCATGGAGCACTCGATGCCCAGCGTCCGCAAGGTCCGCTGGTAGGTTTCGCTGGTGTACTGCGAGCCGCGGTCGCTATGGTGCAGCAGCGCCTGCCCTGGCGGCCGACGAGATTCGATCGCCGCCCGCAGCGCGGCGCTGGCCAGCTCTATCGCCGCGAGTCGCCGATCGCCCAGCCGACCACTTTGCGGCTAGACAGATCGAGCACCACGGCCAGGTAGACCCAGCCTTGGGCCGTCGCTAGATAGGTGATGTCGCTGACCCACTTGCGATTGGGCGCCGCGGCCGTGAAGTCGCGATTCAAGGTGTTGGGAGCCGGCGATTTCGTCGGGTCGACTTGGGTCGTGGTCGGGGTGAACGCTTTGCGGACGCGACTTTGCAGGCCTAATTCTCGCATCGCGGCCGCTACCGTATTGCGGCACGCCTGTTCCAGTTCGTCCCGCTCCCGCAGCGTTTGAGCGATCTTCGCGCTGCCGTAAATGCCGTGCGACTGGGCGTGGACCAGGGCCACGGCCGCCTGAATTCGTGCATGACGCTCGGCACGCGGGCTCGGTTCACGATCGGTCGCGGCGTAGTAACCACTCGTCGATACGCCCAAGACGTCACACAGCAGGGCTACCGGAAACGAGTCGCGGTGTTCACGGATCCAGGCGTACTTCACAGCGGCTCCTTCGCGAAATGCGCCGTCGCTTTTTATAAGATTTCGCGTTCCAGCTCGGCCCGTCGCAATTGCTTTCGCAACCGCTGATTCTCTTGCCGCAGCTCCGCCAGCGTGGCATTCTCGCCGCACGGCTCGGGGGGGCATACTTCGCATGCCAGGCCCGTAGGCTCTGGTTGCCCACGCCGACGGCCGACGCGGCCGCCTTGATCGTATAGCCCTCGTCGACCACCAACCGCACCGCGTCTCGCTTGAACTCTTCACTAAACCGCCGCTTACGACGCGGCACGTCCTGTTCGATCCCGTTCATCGTTCGGACCTCCTACAAGAACCGTTATCCGGTCCCCGCCGTCGTCCGAAATTCCTGGGCTATCGCAATCGCACGCGGTAGCCGTTGTCGTATTCAAGCGGCACTTGGCGCCCCTTGACGTTGGCGCCCCAGCCACGCGCTTGCTTTAAGAAGTAACCGCGATTGCGACTACCCTTGCGCTGCCCCTTGCCTTTCGTCATGACAATCCCCCGATGTAGAATGAGACCGTGCGTTGAATGACGCACTACAAGGATAGGACGAAATTCAATGACAAGTTTAATGACACGGCTGTCACGGATCTAATGTGAGCCTAGAAAACAAGGCACAAAACCTATTCTGCCCTCGTAGCTCAGGGGATAGAGCAGCGGTTTCCTAAACCGTTTGTCGCAGGTTCGATTCCTGCCGGGGGCATTGAAGTTACGTCGATTCCGCCGTTTCGATGTACCCAGGTACAGACAGCCGGGCCCGGATGATGCCCGCCGACGCTTGGACGCTTCCCGGGGCGTAGTGCTTGCGGGTCGTTTCAACCGACGCATGGCGTAGGACGCGGGCCACTTCCCTTTCAGGCACGTCCGACGAAACCAGCCGCTCGGCACAACTCCGCCGGAGGTCGTGGGCACTCGCATACTTCGCCGGCTTGTCGCCCTTCTCAGGCTCCACAATGACGCCAGCCGCCTTGCCGATACGTGAGATAACTTTGCCCACCCATTCCGCATCGGGTCGCTGGTGACGCACGGGGCGCCCTAGCTTCGGTTGCAGGGACATCGGATTGAACGTCCAGCCGAACCGTTCCGCTTTTGGAGTCGTGAGTAGCAGCCGCTCGAATCCGGGCAACAATGGTATCGACTCTTCCGTTGCATTTTTTTGCATGGCCGCGGGGATGGACAGGACGGGCAAGGTGCCCCGCTGCCACTTCGGTACGATGTATCTGTCGTCACTCCAGTGGACGTGCATCAACTCGTCAAGTCGCAAGCCACTTTCCCACAAGCCACGTAGAACGAACTTCCATGATTCGGCGGATTCGGTGCCGACTACCTTTTCGACTTTCGCCAGCATTCGGTCGAACTCTTCGCCGGTGATGGGTCGCCCCTTCATTTGCTTTTGCTTGGCAACCTTGATTTTCTTCAGCTTGGGGACGGACGGCAGCCAGTCCATTGTTTTCGCCCAGTTGAGGGCAGCCACTACCGCCGCCATGTAGTTGCGGACGGTGTATGCCGCTCGTGGTCCCTTCCCTTCGTCGCCCGCCAGGAGCTTCGATTGCAGCTCGTGCAACGCTTCAGCACTCGCCACGTCGCCCAGGCTGCGAGGCTTCAAGATTCGCTCGGCAATGTCCAGCCGACTTTCGGCAGCATCAACCGCCTTCTCTCGCAACGTGCTCAACTGCAATTCGGCGTACCGCAATCGGAAGTCCGCCCATTGCATCGTCGGCCCACCCACTCGCCGCTTCGGTTTGGCGTCGATGCCCAACAGCAACTTCGCTTCAAGCTTTCGCTTTTCTTCGGCAGCTACTTCCGGGTCGTGCGTTTTAGTCGTGATCCGAATTTCCTTCCCGGTTGATGGATCCGTGTATCTTAATTGGATCGGCCGGCCAGTCGGCTTGGCCATTCGCACTTTCGGCGGTTGGGGTTTCTTCATGGTTCACCTCGAATAAGGTGCCGGCTGGCGATGTCAAGGTAGTGTTCGGCTACCCCGCAAGCCTTACGGTGATTGCACGCCAGCCGGCATGTTTGAGAAACGAACAAAAGACTTGTGACGGTTGTATTTTGCCCGTCGCCGGGCGAATTGTCAAATTATTGGAAAAACGGCCTTCCAGGATGCCCCCAGAATCGGACCCAATGGGTCGCCTCGATACTTCATACGTCCGGTTTTGCTTGCGTTCTACGGCAAAACTTTGAACCGGCACCTTGCCAACGTACCGCTTGTGCCGGGGGTGTAACGCACTCGCATTTCAATCTCGTAATCGCCGGCCGCACTTGCTACCAGGTCGAGCCGCACTTTGCCGCAGCTCACGCTCGCCTCGACCGCCAGCCCTTCCGATGGTGCGACGGTGCAACTGGTGATTTCGCCCACGCCCTGCCCCACGGCCAAGTCGTGCCGAAAATCAACCAGATATGGCAGCTCATCGCCCTCGAATAGTGTGCGTGACGTGTTCGCACCCGCCATGCCGGCCGCGGTCCAAATCGGCACGATAATTCGGGATGTCGGTACGTCGCTCACGTTTCACTTTCACGCCGGCCGGACGTTGACCGCTCGCAGCCCCTTGCTGGTTGTTGTCAGGTCAAACCGCACCGATCGCTGTTCCAGCGTGCCGTCGAATTCCAGCTCGTCGCCCAAATCTTTGAAGTGGAAGAACGCATCGGGCTGGCCAGGGCTGGCAATGAAGCCAAAGCCCTTGTCCAGATTTAATCGCACTATAACGCCTTCGTGCATATATTTGAAAAACCGCCGCCGCGAGCGAAAGAGAAAACACGCGACGGCGGGGTGAACACAGCGGACGGTTGGCCGCTGCGATTATTGTTACGTTGATTCCGGCGTGCCGGACACCATTAAGCCCGCCAACGGGTCGCCCCGGGTTACGCCCACGTCGCAATAGCCCCGCATCTGAATCCCCAGGGTCGAAAAATCGGCCTCTGATGTTTCCACTGTGGGGGCTACATTGCCGTTTAGTGCCAGGACGTACATCGACGCCAGCAGCGACGGATTCCGGAATAGATAGAACGCATGGCCGGCCGCGTCGCCGCCAAGCGAGCGTCGGCAAACCAATCCACCACGACCAACGTTGCCAGATTTTGAAACGGGTTGCCATTGCCGGCGATTGTTGTGGTTGTGCCGCCGGCCACAATGCCCGACGACTGAATCAACCGCCGTGCGGTGATTTCATCGTTTGGGTGCACAAGCATCACGCCTGGTGCCCCGCCAAGCAAACGGCTGCCGTCCGCCGCCGGGCTACGCATTGCCCGGAAGGCAATCAATGCCGCCGCCAGGTCGTCGCCGCTGTCGTCCAGCACGCCGTCGATTAAATTGCCGTTGCCGGCTGAGAAAAACGAGTCCGACGACATAAACAGCGTCCAAAACAGCCGCCGCAACTTCTGAACCGGCGTTGCGGCCGATGCGGCGGGGAACGTCATTAAACGCCCCCAGGTCGTCATTTATGATGTCTTTGCGGGTGATGCTGCAAATTACGCCATACGTATCGACGTTGCCGGTGATTACATCATCGGCGAACGTGCCGTGCGACAGCTCGCCGGCGGGGGCAAGTTGATTGAAGGGCAGGTCGTCCAATAATCGCACGAAACTAGCGGTCTTGAAGTTTGGCACGGGTTTCACTTCGCTGATGGTGTTCCATTCGTCGCCCATCTCTTCAAAACCTTGCAACAGATTTTTGTTGGCGACGTTGTTATGACATTCGGGACGCTATAGGTGGAAAACCCGGACGCCCGAATCGGCTGGAAAGCCGCGGCCAGTACGTTTCGCAGATTGCCGTCGGTGATTGATTCGCCAGGCCGGGCGTGGTAGCCGTTGGTGCAAGCCGCTTGCATCAACATAGTTTGCAGCGTCATGCCCCGCCGCACGCCGTCGGCTTGCTCAAGCAGCCGCTCGTCAAAATGTTTTTCGACGTTTGGCAATCCGGCATTCAGGCACAACGCGGCCTCGACAATTTGTTGGTTGATGTCCCGGCGATTGCCGCTGGCGTGATTGATTGGCCCAATAGGGTTGCCGTCATAATCGACAGCGAATTGGTCAAGTTGGTTTTGCATACGGATACCTCTCAGTTCCGGCATGCAAGTTCATCGACGGCCAGCTCGCCGCCGATGGGCAGTCGCTTTTAGCGTGTTCACTCTGTCTCCGTCTTCGCCCCACTCGCCACGGCAAGCCGCTTCAATCTGCCGCAGCCGGCGGGCTTCAGTATCTACCGGGTCGCCGCTTAGCGAAATCATGGGGCAACTGGCCGCACGGTCGGCTTTCGTTTACTTCGCTCGGCCGCTCGTAGTTTGCATGGAGCCCGGCTAGCTGGTCGCTTGTCATCAACTCCGGGTCAATCCCGCAGTCGGCAACCCAGGTCTCAAACATTGCGTTCTTGCATTTTTCTATGTTCCTTTTTGTGGCAGCAATTGCCACTGAAGTATTATCGTCAGCCCCGTTCGGCTGACGAATGCTACGCCCTTCAGCGTCGCCTTCGACGGGTGACGTAAATCGGTCCGGTCGAATTGCACGCCCGTTGACCTCAATCGCTCTCGCCCGCGTTCGATGTTGTGCAATTTTGTAGCGTTGCATGGCCTCAATCGACGCCTGCCAGGGGTAGCCTTTTCATACTATTACGTACTTCGTCAGCCGGCGGGGTTCGCCGCCGAAGCCGCGCCACGGGCTGTTCAAGTTTGCCGGCCATTGTTCGCCACCGTTCGACATTGCCGACTCGCTTCGTCGACGTCGTGGTCCAAATTTGCGAGAGCACATTGCCGCCGATCGCAAGCCGGCCAGGTCAACAACTAGCGGGCGGACTAGCCGCCAACCTGATTTGTCCGTTGCCCGTGTAAGCCACGGTGTGGAACCGCCGAAGGTTGGCCTTTCGTCCGGCTTCGCCTTGATTTCGACTGGGGCGGTCAAGATGATTGAGGGCGTGGTCATATCAGTTTGTTTTGTACGACTCGGCCGCAGTTTCAACCTCGTCCCGCATCTCGGCGAGTGCCGCCGCCATTTTTTGCAAGTCGTCGCCACGGATGACGCCGATGCCGTCTTGCGTCCAGGAAAATTCGACTTCGGCGGCACGCATTAGCCGTTCCACAAACGCCGGCCGCTGCTGAATCATGCCGCAGACAAAACCGAGGGAGTAGTACTGCCGCTCAGGCGGCGGGGCCAGATCGCCCGCCATCGGATTCGGCATGGTTCGCGGCTTCTGTTTTTTGCTCATGGCGGTTTCCTTTATTGAATCCTAAAGTGTTCGCTACGTTTTGTGCGTGTTCAATTGTTGTAGGTACAACACGAAGTGAAACTATTTGGGGTGGACGGATTAGTACCACGTCGGCGTAGCCGCATGCCAGGCACTCACGCCTCGCCTCACACAAACCGACGACTCGCCGTGAGGTGCGAGTCCGCAGCGGCTGGCCGCAGCTCGGGCAGGGATGCTTGCTAACTCTACTCATTTGTGATGCTTTTCCGGTTGCCCCACCTTACCTAGTTCGCCCGGAAGTACCTTGACGATGACGGCTCGCCGGCCAGGCGGTCCAGCTCCGTTTCAAATTTACGTAGCCAGTCCGGGTCGGCCGCCTCGATTGCTCGGGCCTCACGCTTCAGCTTCTCCGCCCACTCGGCAGCCGGCAGCCGCAGAGGTGGACTACGATGCTGGCCGCCGCAGCTTTGCCCACGGTGCCCATAGTTGGAACGCATTTTCCGTATGAACTCCTTAGATATGCTCGTGAGAGAACTAACTAGGAAAAACTATGGGCAACTATGCCCACTATGGGCACGACGCCAAAACTGCCAGCCCGATGTAAATGGTTTTCTTGCGGTTTGGCCCGGACGTTGGGCGGTCTTTTGCGAATCCACGCTCGACCAGCCGTGCCCCGAATGCCGTTTGTGTGATGACATCCTCGCCACGCTTGGTTGCCCAGTCCTTGTAGTGCCCGTACAGCACGCCGGCTTGGCAGTCATATTGAGGGGCAACTGTACAAATCTCGCTAATGAATTCGCCCAAGGTGTCTTCGGACGCTCGATATTCTTCCGTCGCCGCCATCACTTCAGCGGGGGATTGAAGCCCGTATCTTTGCCAAGCCAGGCAGCCCTCGACGCACCAGCGTAAAATTGCCGGGTATTCGCCCCGCAGCTTGACCGCTAGTTGTTTGTCTTGTTCGTGCTCAGGGATCGTTACATTGAACTTCAACAACCTGATACGTCGCCAAATTGCATGGTCGGTGCCTCGAATCGTCGGCTTGTGGTTCGTTGCGAGGGCGACAGTGTGCGATGGTCGGAACTGCCAAAAGTCTTCCCGCATTCGCCGGGCTCGAATCGAATCGCCGCCCGTTAGCTGCTTGACCAGCGTTTCGGATAGTCGCCCTCCCTCACTCGATTCGACCGCTGCCACAAACCGCTTGCCGTGCAAGTCCGCCAACTCGGTCGGATGTCGTTCGCCCTTGCGAACCATCAGCAAATCGGCCGGGGCCTGCATGGCGTAATCGCTTCCAAGCACGCCGCAGACAGTTTCTAGCGTGAGGCTCTTGCCATTCGCTCCCGGTCCAAGGCAAAGCAGTAGCACGTGGTCACGCACTTCGCCGACTAGTGCCATACCGAAGAACCGTTGTAAGAATTGAACTAGCTCGACATTGCCGCCCAGGTTCCGCGTGAGCACAGACAACCACAACTTTGGCGCGACGGGTGCCGTAGGGTATTCGACCGGGCATAGCTTTGTTAGGTAATCTTCCCGCCGATGCTCCCGCAGCTCGCCGGTTCGCAGATCAATCGTGCCGTTTTCGCAGTCCAACAGCCATGGGTCAGCATCGAGAGAATCGACCGCAATCGGGATGGGTTGTTCACTCTCTGCTAGTGCGATTGCCGCCGCCACTCGTTCCTTGCGTTCGCTCGCCGCCGCATGGCGTGCAAGCAGTTGGGCTTGTTCCTTGTCCGATGCGTTTGCCGCTTCAATGTAAATGCCCCGCATGGTTCGCTTGGCAAGCCGCATGACGCTGCCGCTTTCGTCAATCGCCCACCGCCGCCCATCCCAAACCAGCCACTTACGCCACTTGTGGCAGTACCGCACGTCCTCCCCGTGCTGTTCTGCAAAACGCTCACAGTTGCCGACGTCGGTCAAACGGCGATTGCCGCCGCTCAGCTCTTCGCCGCCGCCGGCTGTTGACCGCTTCTCCGCCGCCGGCTTCGCCGCTCGGGCTGTTCCGTTCACCAATGCGGATTGAACACATTGCCGCAGCTCCCCGTCATGCAACGGCGGGGAATTTCGCAGATTCCAGCCACTCAGCAGCGTGAAAATTTCACCCTCACCCAGCCGCTCGCCGTGCTCGCCTTCGATCGCAGCCACACTGCCTGCCAGCCGAAACGCCGCATCATTTCGCTGCCCTTCGCTCGCCGCCGCAGCTTTGGCAACGTATGATTCAGCCCGCTGCAAAACGCTAGGCGGGGCTTGCCCGTTGCTGGCGTGCCCATTCGTTTCGTGCTTGGGGGCTTCGCCCTTGTGGGGCAAACGTGCCAGCAGCCAATCGGGCGACACTACAATTTCTTCATTGTCGCCGTCCGGATAGTACCGGTTGCCGCTGGCGTGAACGGCTCCGGCCTGGATGACGTATCCGCCGTCCGCTTTTACGTCAATGCCAGGCCGCCAGCCGTTGCGGCTGGCAATGTTTTCGCCCTTGGGATAGATGTAATAGAGATGCCGCCCGCCGCCACCGGTGACGACTTCAAATGTCGCCGGTGGCCGCCCGTGCGTTTCTTCCAACTCAAGCAACGAATCAAAGCCGCCGCTTTTTCGGTCGATATCAATGACGACCAGCCCGTCACCCGTGCGAACCGCCCAATTTGCTTTCGGCCACTTCTGACGCCAATGCTCGATTGTCTCGGGGTCGCTAGTCGCATCTTTTAAGCCGTTCGCCGTCAACGGATGTTTGCCGGGTGAATGGCAATCATCGTGGCCGCAGCTACACTTCCCCGCTTCAATCCAATGGCACGGGAAAATCGGCCAGGCTGTTAGCGTTGCTTCCATGCTCGGCCTCACTTTTGCTTAGCTAAATGGGCGAGCCAGTCGGCCCCGATGATGTAGCATCTCCGGCCAATTCGGCGGACGGGCAATCCTTCCCGCTTGGTGCGCCGTAGGCTTTTCTGTCCCAGGCCGGTGCGTTGCAGAAAATCAGGGACGGTGAGAGCTTCGTCGGCTCTAATTGCCGCTAAAGTAGGGGCCGCGTGGGGCATGGAAGACACTCCGCAGTCAGTCGATTGACAGCCGGCACATTGCCGGGCACTGCGGGCGATTTTGCCACCTAAAAGAGAACGGACAAAACACGTTGTCCGCTATTTGTCCGCTCGGTCGAGAAGCCAGCCGAACCGGCTGGGGCGTAGCTGTCGTTCCATTGCCGGCGCGTCTAGCTCGCCAACACACTCAACAACCAGGGCTTTTTTCGATGCCGCCGGTCGTTTGCCGGCCGCAATTAACCGTCGTTGGTCAACGACGTAGCGTGCACAATCATTGACGTCATTCGGCGGAAGTTTTTTTTCTTTGTCCGTTTTCTTGTCCGCTGTCCGCTTCTGGTCGTTCAACTGAAGCAATTTGCCCTCAACGAATGGCAACAGCTCCCGCAGGGTGAAACGACCCCTTCTTACAACTTCTCCGTCCCACCCCACGCGAATCGCCCACTGCATTAGCTCATCGGGCTTAGTCGGCATCGGTTCGCCGTAGTGCCGTTCCCATTCCTTCGCGTGCCTTCTAATCGCATCAAAGACCGGCCGGTATTTGTCGCCAATGCTAAGCAGATCGGCCCGCACTGCCGGGTCATCGCCAAATAGTTCGCGAAACGCCTGTCCGGCCTTTAGTGTGGCCATCGAGAATCCGTCCTTTGCCACCCTGCCGCCCGCCAGCGGTCCAGGACGGTGAACCGCGGGCAGGCAGCAACGCGGGGAGCTAGCCCGCTAGGTACTGTTATGGGTACATCCCAGAAAGTGTACCCAGTTTTGTGTTTTTTCCGCTTCGTCGGGCATGTTCGCCCGTCCAGTATACCCCTTCATTATTCCCAGTAATCCGACGTTGGGCAACCGTTGGGAATACGGTCTAAGCTTTCCTAAACCGTTTGTCGCAGGTTCGATTCCTGCCGGGGGCATTCATCGACCAACGCCGGCTGTCGCATGGGCGATAAAGCTTCGCCAGCCACGGCCGGTCTGCCGCTTGCGGCTTATTGATTCAACCAGCCTCGTGCCGTCGTCCGCTGCACATCGCGGACCCACGCCGGCGTATCACGCACGTAGGCCTCGATGTGCGGCCTGCGGCTGAAGTAGTACCAAGCATTGAGGCCTTGAAAGATGACGCTCAGCGCGATCACCAAGCCGTAAAACGCCACGACCGCGTACTCGACGGCGCCCCCGATCCCACTCAGATCGCCGATCAGGGCTTGGCTGTCACGCGAGGAACCAAGCTGGGCGGACAACGTGGACCCAGTGTCGATTTTGCTCGTCGTCATCATCCACACACAGTACGCGATGATGCCCGCCAACAGGCCCAGTTGGTTCCATCCAAGGAGCGTCGCGGCCGAGGGGTCATACGCTCGCAGGCGGTCGCGGCCGCGGAACTCGTTGAAAGCAACGACGGACAGACCGACCGTCACCATGACAGTCACGATGTCTGGCGAGAACAGCAAGAACAGAGCGGAGGTTGCCGCGATGACGGCCGTGATCCAACCGTTGAAATTCGCGACGCTGGCCGCCTTGCGAATCTTCGCGCCGCGCTCCTGGGCCAGGGCCAGCTCGCGCAGGTGCTCCGGCGAGAGGGGATTGCCGGATATCGACGGATTTGGTGGTGTGGACAACGATTTGACTGAAGCGCGTTCGAAGATGCCATCCGTCCCAGGGACGGCGTTCCTCACGAATTCTACGTCGCGGCCGGCCGACACGCAAAGTCGCGCCGCCGCAGGTTTCCCTTCGCATCGGCATCGCCCGCGTTTTCGCGACTGGAATCGGCCACCTCAGCCGCTGCCGCTTGGGGCCGTCAAAATGCCCCTGGAATCGGCCATCGCCCCTGTGCTATCACATGTTAGACGCAATCGCAACCGTTTCCCCCTGCCCGTGAGCCTCTTCATGCAACCACAACCGAAAGAAACCACCGCCACCGTCATCCCCTGCCTCATGTATCGCAACGCGGCCGCGGCCATTGAGTGGCTGTGCCAGGCGTTCGGCTTTGAGCGACATGCCATTTACGAAGGGGAGGGCGGCACGATCATGCACGCCGAGCTTAAGTTCGGCAACGGCATGGTGATGCTCGGCTCGAAGAACGACGGTCCCTACGGCCGGCACATCAAGCAGCCCGACCAGCTCGCTGGCTGCGAAACACAAACGCCGTGCGTGATCGTGGCCGACGCCGACGCGGTCTACCAGAGCGCGAAGGCGGCCGGGGCCGAGATTTTGATCGACATCAAAGACGAAAGCTACGGCGGCCGCGGCTTCACCTGCCGAGATCTGGAGGGCCATATCTGGAACTTTGGGACGTATGATCCGTGGGCGAGCCAATAGATGAGAGAGTCCCGAAATTCGTCCAGCAACATCAGCCGACGGGCGTAGCCCGCGGTTTAACGCCGGTGTCAGCAAAAAATCGGACGCTAGCGCGTGCCGGCTGATCAGCAAACAGTTCCTGGACGCCCACAAGTAGACGATAAGCTTTTGCCAGCGCTCATTTGCGAGCCGGCGAGGGCAGCTCGCCTGTCTTTGCTGCCGGCTTATCGGCGTCCGCTTGCGGCTTGGCGTCTTCTTTCTCACCACGCAAGCTATTAAATAGGTTGCCCAGCCCGCGAAGATTGAGTCCGCCGCCAATTGCCGGCCCGGCGCCTGCCCCGCCGTTCGTCTCCTCCGCCGGCGGCGCTACGTCTTGATGCACCATGTCGAGTTCAGCGTGCGCGGTGAGCGAGTCGGCCGCGTCGTCGTGCGCCAGTTCGAGATCGATCCCGCGAAACCAGTCGAGCATCGGCATTCGGTAATCAGCCGGAATCTCGGTCAGCAGAAACCGGTTCGCGGCGGGCGTGGCGGTCGAGGCCCAAAGGCGGTGCTCGCCCGGCCCGGGCAGCGTGTCGCCCGCCTGCAACGAAGGCGTCACCAGAGCATATTCACCCCCGAGCGGCGAGACGAATTTGCCGTTTACCAGCCGCTCGGCAATCGCCTTGGCATCTTCCGGAGGCGCGTGGAGTTGAGTGATGATCGAGTTCATGAAGCGGCTGCCGCTGGCCGTGGCCGCGGGCCCGCGAGTAGCCGAAGCCGCTCACTGTCGTCGCGATTTGCTTGTTCGACAAGTCGTCGACGTGCAGCCGAGCCTGGGCCGGCCGCTCGGCTTGGACCATCGCCAGTTGCGGACCAACATCCACTAGCACGTCGCGCTGGAACGCGAACAGAAAGAAATCGTCGGCCCGGCGGAACCACAGATCGAACAGTCGATTGTTCCGCGCGATTCCGTTCTGGTCGAACGGCCCCGTCGGCCCGCCCAGAAACGTATCGAGCAAATGCAGCCGCGGCCAAACACCGACGTAGCCGCTCAAGAACTGCGACAACCGGGCGGCCGGCTGCGCTTCGCCCTGACGAATCATGAACGGCGTGCGAAAATCGCGGAGCCCGGCGAACGCGTGCAGCGGCTCGCCGAAACCGGAAAGGACCAGCTCAAGTGACGCCACATCGCCGACGATCGGCGCGACTCGAAGATTCGTCAGCGGCCCGAGTCGATTCGCGAACTGCACGAGGTTCGTCGCTGAAAACGGCGCCAATCGCACGTCGGCCGTGATGCGGTCAAGACCTTCTCCTTTGGGCGATGCGTCGCGCTTGAGCGCCACGACGACCGGCTCGAAGTGGCCCACCTCGCTGTTGATCGTCCGCGAAAACGTGCTGTAGCGCTGGGCCTCGGCCGGCGTCATCTTGTCGACCGACATGTCGGCCACCGGCACGAACGAACCTGGCATGCCGCGGAGCGAATCGTGCCAGCCGGCATCAGTTTCAACAAGCTGGCTGCCGTCGGCGTGCTGGCCGAAGCCGGTCGGCAACAGGTCGGCCGCGATCAGCTCGTCGATCGAGTGGGCGTCGCGGCCTTCTGCTTTCGCCGCCAGGCGGGCCATTTCGAGCGAGCTAATTTCGCCGATCGAACGCAGCCGGCGGTCGAGCTCGACGCGCGTCCGCGGGCTGGCGAGCTGACTGAAAAACGCGTCGGAGAAATAGAAAAAGATCGTGTCGTCGCGAGTGAGCGGCATCGCCTTGCGCGTGGCTTGAAACTCGGCATCGGCGGCGAGCGGATTCTTACCGGCCCCCGCTTCGTAGAACCGTTCCACCAGTCGCCGGCTACGCGAAACGAGCAAGAAGTTGCCATCCAGCGCGTAATACGACCGCAATCGCCCGTCGGGCGTCGACAGGAACTGCACCTCATGCCCGGCGATGTCGACCGTCGTCTCGGTCGCATCGGGGTTCTTCTGCTTCGCCTCCGTGCGGCCCCCGACAATGTTCTGCGACAACAGACCGATGTTGTTCGCGTGGAACAAAATGCCCATGGCTGCGCCGTCCCGCATGTAGGCGTCGAGGCCGATCACCGCCACGTCGTTCACGACGCGCGGCCCCATCACGCGGGCGACTTGCGATTCGCGCAATGCGAGCTGCTGCTGCAGCCGCTCGCGATTGTCGTGCGTCACGCTTTCCAGCACGACCATGTTCCCCAGGTCACCCTGCCACTTCCGCATGAAGTCGCGATACCAGAGGTAGTTCGTGAAGTTGCCGAAGCGCATGTAGAAGCATTCGCGCGGCACGTGACCGGCGATCGGCTCAATGGTCACCAGCGGCTGCGGATTGGGCGGCGGCAGTTCGTTAATCCCGAGCTGCGGCCCCTTCAGTTCCCCGGGCTGCCCGCTCTCCGCTCCCTGCGCATGGCTCTCCGCTCCTAGCTCCTTGCCTCCTGCTCCCCGTTCCCCACTCCATCCTGTCGGCTGCACGACGGGCAGCTCGATAGTAGCCGTCTGCCCATTGCCGAAACGGCCCAACAGTAAATCGCGTTCAACGGCCGTCTGATACGCCTCGGACGCCAGCAACTGCGCAATCCATGTTCCGCCCGTCTCGCGGCTGCGCAATAGATAGGTCCGCGGCTCGGGCATCTCGCGGCCCAGCCGGCGGGCCCAGGTGGCGGTGAGATAGTTCTCCAGCACGACCGGATATTCGGCCTGGCGATAGACCGATTGATAGCGATTGGCCGTCGCCTCCCACCAGTCGTTAACTAATTCGAGATATTTCTTGCCGTTTTCGCGCGGTTGAATCGTAAACGGCTGCGGCGACGGAGTGTACACAGTCATGTCGAGCGGCCCGTCACCGCGAAACATGAAGTAAAACGTCATCCGCCACGGCGTCTCGATGCCCAGCAGACTGCGGACGACCCGCCGCACGTCGGAATTTCTCACGACCGGGTAAAGCACCCGGTCGCCGGCGGCCTCGATGGTCACGCGATCGTCGCTCCAGGGGACGCTCGGCCCGCCCTGCGGTAGATCGACGGTCACCCGCCCAATGCCGAACGGCTGGCCGCGATAGGCCTCGACACGGATTGCAGCGGGGCACGATGCAGCCGACAGCAGCACGCCGACGCTCGCCAGCAATACCAACAGCCGCGGACTGCGACTACAAATTGCAAATTGCCAATCACTCGGCCGTGGCAGATTGCAAATTGAGAATTGGCAGCGAATCGATCGAACAAGCTGGCCGCGGGTGGGGCGCATGTTTGCGAAGCTCCAAAGGCGGGAAAATGGGCGGGCCAGAGACGCCCCCCTATGCTATCCGGGCCGCTTGCGGCCGGACAGGGCCGGCGGGTGAATCGCCAATATTGGGCGCTGCCTGGCGAAATAGCAGAAAAGGCATTATTCGCTGCGCCGCACGAACTTGCGAAATCGGCTCGCTGTGCGAGAATCGGGGAGGCGGCGGCAATTTGCCGTTGCTGAGAGCTTACTGGAACTCTGCCTCGCGCCCGTTGCAGCCGTCCGATGCGGCCGCTATACGACCATGCTCGCTCCACGCTTTTCTATCCGCACGTTGCTGGTGCTCGTCGCCG
The DNA here is from genome assembly GCA_963738665.1 of uncultured Planctomycetota bacterium. Lineage (GTDB taxonomy): Bacteria > Planctomycetota > Planctomycetia > Pirellulales > Lacipirellulaceae > JABDGM01. The sequence continues at coordinate 128,571 of CAVTXL010000016.1, read as the reverse complement.
TCGGCGCGATTGTATCGCTGATTGCCGGCATGGCCGTGCGCGGCCAGATGTGGGCCTGGGGAGTTACGATTGGCGCCGCGAGCCTGATCCTCACATTGTTGGTCCACGCGGCTTGGTTTGGTGTGGTGTGGTTGTTTTCGCAACTGCCCGCGGCGCGCCGAGAGGGCGGCCGAGCACCGGCGGCCAGCGAATCGCCGATCACGGCCGATTAGGAACGAGCAGCATGCACAGCACTAACCGCATACTCGTCGTTGCGCTGCTGTGCCTTCTCGTCCCGCGGCTCGCCCGGGCGCAAGTGAGCGTCACCCACGCGGGCAGCGCCAGTGTCGTCCGTCTGCCGAACGCGCCGGGCGTCTTTTCGCCGCGGACCGGGCTGGCGCTCACGTTCGATCCCCAGTGGGCGAACAACTATGGTTATCACCCGTTTCGCGTTACGATTGATTCGCGTACGCCGGCCATTGCCAATCGCTCGCTCGTTTTTGAATTACATGCAATGACTTGGGATAATCGCTGGGGCGGCATCAGCGTAACGCAACAGGCCGTCCTGCCAATGGGCAGTAAGCAAGTCGTGTTGACGGTCGATGTGCCGGAGTACCAATCGTATCAATGGGCAGGCGGCGGATTCTGTTCCTGGGACCTGTACGTCGACGGCCGCCGCGACAAGAACCTGTCGCTCGATGTCGGGGGCGGCGGCTGGTATTCCAGCAATTCTTCGGCCAACAAGTCCGTCTTGGCAATCGGCGCCTCGGCAACGTCGCGGGTGCCCGTCATTGCAAACGGAACAAACTACGAAGTCCTCGGCATTGCCGTGGCCGAATTGCCGACACGCTGGATCGAATACACATCGTTCGACGTGATCGCCGTTTCGCTGCCCGATTTGCGGACGATCGTCGCGACCCGGCAGCCGGCGCTCGTGGCGCTCTGCCGCTGGCTCCGCGCCGGCGGGCAATTGTGGGTCACCGACGTCGGGCCGAAATGGGAACAACTGGTTGCGGCCGAGCAATTTCTGTCCCTGGCAGATGCGCCGCGCGAAGCGACGTCTGAGGCAAGCCGGCCGCTGGAGGATGAAGAAGTTTTGCAGCGCGGCTGGCGTTCGATGCGCGGCCGGCCGGAGGATTGGAACGGCCGCCGCGTTACGTTTGTCAATATGCAAAACAATTCTCGTGTCGAAGTGATGGATCCGGTCATTATTGATCAGTATACGCACGACGGACGCCACTACATTCTGGAGGATCAAACCGTTTCGCTACCGCCGGTCGATGTTACCGCCGGACCCGCAAACAAAGGCCCGCACAACGAGTTGATGACGTACTTCGTCGAACGGCAGATCGGCTTCGGCAAGCTCCGCCTGTTTCGTGACAATCAATCGTTGGCAACCTGGAAGAGTTGGCTGCTACGCGCCTCGCGCGACTGCCAATGGCGCTTCCGGGATTGTCGGCCTGTCACCACCGGCGCAAGTGCAGACGGGCGGCACGTCGGTCGCCAACGCGAGTGAGCCGCGCTCCGTCATCATGGCAATGTCCACCGCCCAGACGTGGGGGCAGCGCCACGGGTTGACACCCGACGCGCCGAACGATGAATACGCCAACTGGCTAGTGCCCGGCGTAGGCCTGGCGCCCGTCACCGAGTTCCGTATCTTGATTACGTTGTTTGTGCTCGTCATCGGCCCGGTCAATTACTGGCTGCTTAAGCGAATGCGGCGACTGCACTTGCTGGTGATCACCGTACCGCTGGCGGCCGCTCTGCTGACGGCGGCCCTGTTTCTGTATGCGCTGCTGGCGGACGGCCTCGGCACGAAAGTCCGCGTGCGCAGCCTGACGTTGCTCGATCAGCGCAGGGGCGAGGCCGCGTCTTGGGCTCGACTCTCGTACTACGCTGGCTTGGCCCCCAGCGCAGGCCTTTCCGTGTCGATGGAGACGGCGATTTACCCGATTTGTCCCGATTGGTTCGGGGGCTCTACTGCGGCATCCAACGCGGCTCGCGAACTAGTGTGGCGAGACGATAGCGCACAACTTACGCGCGGCTGGCTCCGCTCGCGCACGCCGACGCAGTATCTTACCATCCGCTCGCACAGTTCGCCTTTGCGGCTTCAAGTGCGAACCAGCGAAGGGCGCGTGTCCGTCCGAAACAACCTGGCGGCAAACATTCAATTCGTCGTCCTCGCGAATTCTCAGGGCGCCTCTTCACAGCTCACGACCTGGCCGACGATGCGACCGCCGACCTCGCGCCGATCGATCCGGCCGACGCGCACCGGCAAATGGCTGAGATTCTGCGAGACCACCTGCCCGAAGCGCCCCGGAGCTCAGCTCGGCCGGCCGCGCACAGGCCGCGCAAACGATGTTGGGCGGCCCCAACCGTTACTATTTCGGCCGCAACAGTTCCGAAGCGGAGTCTCTCTCGGGCAATTTGATGGCCGACGCGCTGAATCGCTGGACGACGTTCGACGGTGAGCCAACGCCCGAAATCACGCCTCGCTCCTACGTCGCGGTGACGACAACGGGCCCGGACATTGAACTAGGTTTCGATCGACTTCGCGAAGAAGGCAGCTTTCATGTCATTGTCGGGCAGTGGTAAACGCCATGAGAGCTGGCGGCCGGAGGGTTCAGGTTGAGAAAGAAGATATGCCACGCCAACCGGTGTATTTGAGTATCGCGACCGCCGGATTGCCACGCTTCGCCCGGTCCTCACTCTCAACCCACCCATGATCCATACCGCCTCACCGCAAATCGAGCTGCGTCATTTGCATCGCACCTTCGATCGTACGCATGCCGTGAACGACGTTTCGTTCGAAGTCTATGCGGGCGAGGTGTTCGGCTATATCGGCCCCAACGGCGCCGGCAAGACGACCAGCATGAAGATTTTGGCCACGCTCGACGAGCCGACCGCGGGCGACGCCTTCATCGATGGTTTCTCCGTCGTCGACGACCCCGACCGCGTGCGGCGGCGACTGGGCTTCATGCCCGATTATTTCGGCACCTACCAGAACGTCAACGTCCGCGAGTACCTCGACTTCTTCGCCCGCGCCTATGGTCTAGCCGGGCGCGAGCGGCTGCGGGCGATTGACGAGGTGATGGAATTCACGCTGCTGAGGACGCTGGCCGAGAAGCCGATCGATGGCCTGTCGAAGGGCATGAAGCAGCGCCTTTGCCTCGGTCGCACGATGATTCACAACCCGTCGGTGCTGGTGCTCGACGAGCCGGCGGCCGGACTCGATCCCCGCGCTCGTATTGAGCTCCGCGAGATGATCGCCCGTTTGGCCGAGGTCGGCAAAGCAATTCTGATTAGCTCGCACATCCTTACCGAGCTGGCCGAGATCTGCGACAAGGTGGGCATCATCGAGCAGGGTCGCCTGATCGCCGTCGGCACCGTGGCGGAAATCAGCGCCAAGGCACAGGTCCGCGGCATCGTCCGCGTCCGCGTGCTTCGCGACGCCGAGCGGCTGGCCGCTTGGCTGGCGGCGCGGGACGACATCGACAATCTGCGCGTCGACGGCGAAACGGCCCAATTCGGCCACCGTGGCGACGCCGACTCCGAAGCAGCCCTCTTGCGGGCGATGATCGAAGCCGGCCTGCCAGTCGTCGAGTTTGGTGCGAAACATAAAAGCCTGGAAGACGTGTTTTTGCACGTCACCGAAGGCCGCGTTCAATGAGGAAGGGAAATCTCAAATTGCAAATCTGAAAGTGGAAACGGTGGCGCGGTCGTCCCCCTTCAATTGACAATTTGCCTTTTGCCTTTTGCCTTTTGCAATCGTTCCTGAAGCTTCTGCATCCGTACAAAGAATATGACAACCGAGCTCCTCACCACCGAAGCCCGCCCCGGCGCGATCGCTGCCGCCAATAGGCTGGCCGGTAGGGTTTGGCAGTGCGTCGAATTGTGGCTGGTGCGCATCGGGGACTGTCTCAATCCGATCCTCGTCAAGGAAACGCGCCGAGCGCTGAAGAGCCGGCAATTCATCATTACGTTCTTGCTGGTGCTTGGGGCCTGCTGGGTGGCTACGATCATCGGCGTGGCCGCGATCGGGCCCGCCATTTTTTACGCGGCGGCCGGCAGCACGCTCTTGTTTTCCTATTTCGTCATCCTGGCGTTCCCGCTGGCGATCGTCGTACCCTATTCGGCGTTTCGCTCACTGGCCGCCGAGCGCGAAGACAATACCTACGACGTGCTGTCGATCACAGCGCTCGGGCCGCGGCAAATCATTAGCGGCAAGCTGGGCAGCGCAACGGCGCAAATGGCCATCTACCTCTCGGCCGTGGCGCCTTGCCTGGCGTTCACGTACCTGCTGCGCGGCGTCGACGTGTTGACGATCGCTCTGCTGCTCGTGCATTCCTTCCTGGCCTCGCTGGGCTTGTCGATGATCGGCCTGTTTCTGGCCACGCTCAGCAAGGTGAGGTATGGGCAAATCTTTATTTCAGTGGTGTTTGTCGCCGGTCTGATTGGCGCCTTTTCTTGCGGGATTGGGTTGGCGATGGCATTATTGTCCGAAGCCTACATGTATGTGACCGCCGGCTGGTTCTGGGCCGCGAATTTGGCCTGGTTCACCGGCTTCGCGACGACTTTCGCGCTGCTCTTCTTCGCCGCCGCCAGCATGATCACGTTCGCTAGCGAAAACCGCTCGACGCCGCTGCGGATAGCCATGCTCGTCCAGCAGGTGTGCTGGGTCGGTTGGATGGGATACATTTGGGCCGTTAATGAAAACTCGGGGCGAATCGTCTCGTTTATCGTGGCACTCTTTGCCGGTCTCTATTGGTACATCATGGGCACCCTGCTCTCGTCCGAGCGGCCGCTGATGTCCGAGCGCGTCAAGCGTCGGCTGCCCAATAGCTTCCTCGGCCGGTTGCTGTTTAGCTGGTTCAACCCAGGCCCGGCCAGCGGTTATGTGTTCGTCGTCGCTAATGCGACGGCGGTCGCGGCCGTCTCGTTCATCGGCCTGGCTGTGTCGTCCTGGTACGGGCGGTTTGCCGGCGGCCGCCCCACCGTCAATGAAATTGTCTACACCATCCTCATCGGTTGGGGTTATTTAGTCGCCTATCTGGGCGTCGGGCTGCTGATCGTGTCGGCTCTGCGCCGCGTGGCCGCAGTGTCGATGATTGCCGGAGTGCTGATTCAAATCCTGCTGCTGATGCTCGGCAGCGGCATTCCGTGGACAATCCAAATGATGAGTATTACGCTGCGAGAACTCGACTACAGCCTGTTGCAAATCACAAATCCATTTTGGACACTTACCCAGCTTTTGGACCGCGGCGTCCCCTTGGATGCCAACTTGATCCTGCTGGCCGTTTCTGCCGCCGCGTTTTGCGTGTTCGTCCTCAACCTGCCCGGCGTCGTTCGCGAGCTCCGTCAGGTCCGCATCGCGCCGCCGCCACGCGTCGTCGAAGACGAGCTCGTGCTGCACCCCGAGCCGCCGCCCCAGCCCACAAGCCCATGGGGTGACGGCGTTGAGAGCTAATAGCTGAGAGTTGAGGGGTGAAAGACCGCAGAAAACGGTGATTCGATTACGTGCCGCCGAGCCGCAGTCGGTGATTCGAAGCCGGATCGGAGCGTTCGTTTGTATCGGACTGGCTGATGCCTCCACCCGTTTCTCTTCACACCCCCCAGCGCTATTCAAGTTTCGCCGTCCAGCGGGTGCGTCCACGCTGCAACACAGCCGAGGGCGGGTCGATCGAAATGACCTGTACGCCATACTTCTCGCCACCCTCGGATATGGGTGCGATAACTCCATTGATTGACAGGACAACCCGCGGGACGTCCACTTTGACGAATCCCTTCAGTTCCACCGTCGAGCCGGCTTCTTCGTCCTTTCGGACGGTGCCATTCGCGCGTTTCGGAGGCGCGAACGGATCGACCCGGTCGGGAAACGGGGGCGTAAACGGTTGCGCGGCGACTTCCGCGGCGGCGGCCGCCACGTCAACCGCTGTCGCAGGCGTCAGTTCGGCTGGCACCGCTGGCGTCTCTTTCGACTTCGCGACCGCACTCGCGTCGGCCGACGTAGATGACTCTGTCGGGTTCGAAGATGTCCCGCAGCCACTAACTGCGAAAACGGCGCAGACCACGGCGATCCTTGTCCCGCAGTAAATTGTGTCAAATCTCATAACAAGCTATCCCCCGGGGAAGCCGCTCAGCGAGCCCGGATTATTCATGAATTTACGCCGACGTGGATTCGAGCCTGAAAAACACGTCACAATTCAAGAACCCCCCAATAGGCACTATGCGCCCGGCTGTTTTGTGACCGCACGTGCATTCAAGCTCCCAATTCGCTCGCCAGCGATTTGTGAATAATCCGGGCTAGCCTGCGCACCGACGGTGCCGCTTGCGCAGCCTCCCCTCCAAGGGTAGCTTTTCGCAGCGCGGGCTCCCTTGGACCGAGTTGCCAGCGTCGACGCATTTGTAACGCACCATCGAGACGAAGAGTCTGATTATGCCGACAATTCGGAACCACCTGCGCAGTCGTCGGCTCCATACAACTCGGAAATTGAGGTTCGCTTACCACCGGGCGCCGTTTGCCGAAACGGGCCGACGGCTTTCCTGGCCGGCTGACGCTGGCGCGGCCGAGGAACCCATCCGCGGCGGCGGCGCGGTACGTTCCGCAACGGCGCCCAAGGCGCCGGCGGCCGGAGTCACTGCCGGCAATCGCCGCACTTGCGCTTCGGTCATTTGCGGCCCCTCGTGCGCGGAGCCGGTCTGCTGTATGGGCTCGGGCGGCACAACGATAGGCGGAGCGGCCGCAGCCGGCTGCGATAGTTCTTCGACGCCGGGCACAACGATCGTCGGACTGGCGGCCGCCCCGTCGCAGGGCAGTCTCACGCACGCGGGCGGGCAACCCTCCGGCAGCGGAATCTGTGCCAGGCGGCAGTTCGACGTGTCGGCAACGAGTTGATCCCGCGAGCTCAGCGGGTCTCCGTAGTTCATGATTTCCGGCATGATGAAAACGACCAGTTCGCTCTCCCGAACGTCGGTATCTCGCGAGCGGAACACGCGGCCCACGCCCGGGATGTCCTTCAAATACGGAACCCCTTTGAAATCGCCCACGTCGCTGCGTTGCCGCAAGCCGCCGATCACGACGGTTTGTCGGTCGCAGACGCGGACCATGCTGGTCGCGGTGCGCTTGTCAATAATCGGCTGGTTGTCGCCCGGCGTGAATCCGGTTAATCGACTGAACTCGGGCGTCACCAGCATTTCAATCGTTCTGTCCGCGGCAATCTTCGGCCGCACCCTCAGCGTGATGCCTGCTTCCTTGAACGCGGTCGTGCCGATCTGGCCGCCCTGCTGCGTCTGCGTCAACTGCTGGTACGGAATTTCGGACACGCTTTGAAAAATCGCTTCCTCGTTCTCGAGCACCGCGACATTCGGATTGCCAATCAAACGGGCGTCGTTCGCCTGCGCCAAAAGCAGCGCCACGGCCGTGATGTCGAGATGGCGGGCGAGATTCATGAACGTCAGCGTGCTGCCGGTCGCGCCCGCCTCAAACGGCACCTGCATGATCGAATCTATTCCCAACGAGGATTGCGGATCGCCGCCGGCGTTGATCCGCGACTTGCCGACCGCATTCCAATTCAGCCCGATCTGCTGGATGTCTTGCAAGCTGATGTCATAAATCAGCGCCGTGATGCGCACTTGCGGTCGCGGCCGGTCGATTTGGGTCAGCACCTTTTCGATCATTGCCAAGTTTTCGGCATAGTCGCTCACCAGCAGCCGATCCTCGCGATCCATGACCCCCACCCGACCGCTTTTGCTCAAGACGGCGGACAGCGCCTGTTCGGCCGATTTGGCCGTGATGTACTGCGTGTGAAAGTAACCGACCTCCAGCGGCATGCCGGATTGGCTGCCCGGCGCGGCGAAACGCCGATTGCCGTTGTCGTCGAGTGATTTTACAAACTCGCGCACCATCTGTACGCGATCGGGAAAATCAAGCACGACAATCGACCTCGCCGACTTGAGCGCCTGCACTTTGCCCTGTGGCGTGACCAGCAGGCGTGCACCCTCGACCACTTCGTCGATGTCCGCTGTCAGCACCGGAATCGTGGCCGAGTCCAACGATGGATTGGCATAACCGAAATCACTGATCGAGCTTACCACGAGCGTTTTGCCGACGGGCCGGTAGTTGTATTTGTTCGAGAGCAGGATCGAGTCGAGAATCTCGCGCAACCTTGCGTGGCGGAACTCGCCTTTGACCGTCCCCTGCAAGTCGCCGGCGACGATGTTGACCTTCCACTGCTCGCCGATCATGAACAGGGCGTCGTTGAGCGATACGCCGTGAAGATTCAAGTCGCCCGGCCGGTTCAACACCTCGTCCAAGTCAACAGTATCCGGCGGCTCATTTGCGGATGCGGCAGATGCGGGCGCCGGCGGTTGCGACGGCTGCCGTTCGATGGGCGCCGGCAACGCGGGCGTCTGGGCAACTGCCTGTCGCAGCGCTACGGCGTTCGTCGCCGCCAGGCAGCATGCGAGCAAGAACATGCCAAGAGGCATATTTCGAGCGCGGCCCTGCCGCCGCAATGCCGTAACGCATCGCGTGCCCGTCAATACGCTCCGACGCTGCATGTGTCCTCCCTGATGACGGCATGAACGCCGCGCTGAATCGAGCAGTCCGCCGCGCTGGCGGTGTGGGCAACACGTTCGCTGCTTCAGCGTCAAATTATCTCAGCCGCTATTAGCCATTCCGCGCCAGCGTGAAGTACCACAGTTCCAATTCAAGTGTCAGCGATTGTCGGCTAGGATTGGATGGATACATTTCCAGCGACTTGGTGGCGCATCAGCATCCCCATCGCGGCAATCTTCTCGACCAACGCCCGCAGATTCTCGCTGTTGCCGCTGAAAGAAATGGTGACTGGCCGCCATTCCAGCTTGAAAGGCGTAGCGTTCTCTTCTCCCTTCACGTCGGCCTTGGTCGCCGTCGGATCGTCGTCCTTCCTCCACGCCCGCGACGACGCCGTCCCGACGCTCAACCGGCGAATGCTGCAATTGGTCTCTTTGGCCAGGTCCAGCAACGCGCTCCTCAATTTAGCCAGCGAGTCATCGCTAACCGTTCGCGCTTCCAAGGCTGTCAATTGATTCAGCTTAGCCGCAACCCGTTGTTCGTAATCGGCCATGCCCGAGGCCACCAGCTTGGCGGATTCCAAATCCCCCATCAGGGCGGCTTTATCGGTACGGCCGGCACAATAGACATCGACTGTCGGCATTACCAGCAAAAGTCCTACAACGAACGTGCCGGCTATGACGATTAGCGTGCGGTGGCGGGATTCACAGAATCTGCGTATCAGCTCTTTATTCATTGGTCGCGCCCTTGTCGCTGTCGCCGGCAAAGTTCGCCAGGGTTGCTCTTAAGTCGAACGTCGTCGTCGGACCTGTTTCGTTTTGCCCCACGCCCGTACCCTCCAGTGCGATCTCGGTAACGTCTGGTACCTGTTTCAAGTAACTGACAAAATCGTACACGCTGACGTCGTTGTAGCTTGCCCCGCCCAGCGTCGCGATTTGCCCGTCGTGAATCGCCAGCCGGTCCAACCAGACGTCCTCCGGCATGCTTTGACTGACGCGGCTTAGCAAGCGTTGCCAGTCCTCGTGCGGCAACTTTCGCTCCAAATTGTGCAACTGCTTCAGTTTTTCATCTGCCGCCACCAGCTTCAGCCGCAGCGCGGTTGCTCGCTGCCGCACGGGTTGCAGCCCTAGCAGCTCTGCTTGCAATTTGGCGATTTGCCGCAGGTCCCATTGGTGCAAGCCGGCTAGCGTCACCGCGATAAGAACTGCTGCCGCAAGCGGCGCCAGGCTCCGTACCAGAACCGGCCGCATTGGCAACCTCTGCTGTGCTAGCGTGCCCGCGATCAAGTTCGGCCCCTGTTCATCCCCTTCGCCCGGAAACAGCCCCAGCGCCATTCCCAGCGCAGCCGCCATTGGTGTGGGCGGAGCTGTTCCCTCCTGTTGCCAGGGCGCAGCCAGGTTGCCAGGCTCGAGAACGGCAACGTCGACGTCCGACAAGTTGGCAAAACTCTGCCGTACTTTGGCGACCGCTTCCGGGTCTCCGGTCAAGTAGATCTGACGGAGCGGCTTCTCCAAGTAGTTGTGATACCGATTCAAGTAGCGCTGCAAGCGAAACAGGTGCGTCCGCACCACCGAGGCAATGTTGTCCGGGCCCGTTTTGCCGCCGGGCCGATAGTCGAGCAGCAACCGGCCGGAATGGCAGATGCCCAGTTCCGCGACGTCTTCATCGAGCTGAATCAGGATGCAGGCGTCTTCGCAGCGGCCCCGCGAGTTGTTCTGCGCACGGGTCAGGGAGATCAACGACGGTTCCATTGTTTCAATTTGCACGCCCAGCTCACCGATAATCTCCATCAATAGGTCGAGTGTCCGCTGGTTCGTAACCGTCAGCATCGCGTGCTGGTGCCGAGCGTCGAGTTGTTGAACGCTGCGCGACAGCGCCTTGCGGCCCGGGCCCAGCGTCAGGTAGCGATGGCTGCGCTCTTCGAGGGAGGCAAGTTCGCGCCGAACTTCCTCCGTGGAACCGGTTACGATGCGCGTGACGCAAAACTCTCCTCCCAAGGCGACGCGGACCTTGGCGCCCGCTAGGCGTTCTTCAGTGAACAGCGTGTGAAACGCCTGCTTCAGCTCCGTCACGCCCTGTTCCGTATGCAATGCGGCCGCCGTCTCGCGCCAGCGGATCGTACGCGTTCGCAGCTTGTCGCCGTCGGCAGTTCGAGTCACTAACGCCAGGTTGAGCGTCGAACGACACAGCTCGATCACCGCCTGGCGGTTGTCTTGCTGCCGTCGCCGGTCGCTCAGCCGCCGGTCGCTGCCTCGTCGTTCGCCCAATCGCTTTGTAATCATAGTCAAGCTCTCGCCTCATTGAACCTTGCGGCCGTTTGTTCCTGCCACGCCTATTGCACTTGAACCGTCGCCTGCAGACGCCGCGTGACTTCTCCAGCCACACCCGTCGACGAAATGTCGACAGTGCCCGCCGCGGCCCCGTTCACCGCCATTGCCGAGTACGATCCGCTGGCCGGGTAGCCGCCGGCCGAGACCGTGCCGCGCCAACTCGTGTCCGCTTCCAATTGCGCCACCGCGTGATGCACCCCGGCGTTCGCTTGGTACAACGCTTGTTCGTATTCGAGCGTGTTTCGTAGCGCCGATTGATAAACCGTTTGCGAGTTCAACATGTCAACCAGCCACACCGTGACGACCGCCAGCACGAACATGCACAACAATAAGGCCATCCCCGGCCGAGCGCGACGACGGCCGAAACGCGGTTGCCAAAAACCGATTGCCGACTGCGAAATGGAAGAACGCGCTAACCCGCGTGCTGCCAACGGCTCATTGCAATCAACAAATTGCGTTTGCAGTTCCATCAGGTGGCTCACCACGAACGGATCCACGCCCGGCAGGAAACGATTCGCGTCGTTCCGCTCCCTTGCAACAGGGTTACTTTTATCGTGCACTTTACCACTTGAATGTCGTCGACAACGGCCGTCTGAGTAATGCCGTCTGCCTTGTAGCCGATGAAGTTCAGCTCGTTGATCGACGGCGCCAGCGGCTGGTTCGCAGACCCGTTGTTGTACATCACCGTGCCGCCGCTGAAGCTCCATGTGCCGGTCGTGCCGGCCGAGGTCGTGAACGACAGGCTGCCGGTCGTGCTGCCCGCGGCCGAGATCGCCGTGATCGCCGTCGCCTGCCGCATCTCGCGGACGAAATGCCGCAACACGGCGTTGGCGTTTTCCGCCATTTCGATGTCGGATTCCTGCGCGTTCCAAATCGCACAGCCTGAACGCACCACCACGATCGACGACGTCATGACGGTCGCCATCATCGCCGTGGCCGTGATCATTTCCAGCAATGAAAACGCGCCGCGTCGCATCTCAGCTACCCGCCATACTTTGATAGTTGACCAGCTTGCAGATCTTGGTCGCAAACACCGACCGCATTTCGTTCGCGTCCATCACACCGTTGCTGTTTGCGTCGTTGTAGACCGTCACCGAAACGGCCATCAGTTGGTCGGTGAGCCCGCCTCCGGCCGGGCTGTCGCTCCGCGTAACGCTGTACCGGATGGCCGGGTAGCCGTCGCTGGAAAAATCGCCCGCGAGCGTCCCGGTCGACCAGCTCGCCGCCACGACGGCCAACTGCTCCTCCAGCTTGCTGACGCCGTAAATGAGCATCAGTTGACGCGTGTCGATGTTGGACGCATACGACATGCCGTCGCGCAAAATTGCCAGAGCACCACTAGGGCCGAACCGCAAAGGGTCGATGCCAACACGACTTCCAACAGCGAATAGCCGCGGCGATGCCGTGATCGCAGGCCCACAATTGCCGTATTCTGAATCATCGCTCAGCTAGATGGGTGCGGTCACCAGGGCCAGCCGCCACTAGCGGCAAAAGGCACAAAAAAGCGTACCTCTTTCGCGCGACAAGGCTCGTTCGGCCGCCCTTCGCGGCCGCCCGGGCTACTGCCGACGTGAGCGGCCGCAACGACTGCAACGAGTGTGTCGCATGAGCGGCATGCCGAGTCGAGCCGTGCATTCGCCGCCCGCCCCAGGAATGCGGCAGACGACTCCGAAAGCGGGACGAGCAGCGGGGCTCGTGTTGGTCGGAGTTGCCTAGTACTATTGCACCACCGCCCTGCCAGTGACCTGATAAATGGTCACCGTCTTGGTTCGGTCGGGCACTTGCACGGTGATACTGTAGCTGGCCAGCGATTCGCCGGTGAACACGAATTCGACGTCAGTCGCTCCGGGCGTCACCGTTACGCCGGCGGGCACGGCGTGGACCTCATCGACTTGCACGACGCTGCCGCCTTGGCGTTCGTAAAGGGCGTATTGCGTGGCGTGGCCGCTGGCGATCGTGAATCGCACCAGGTGGTTGTTCCCGCGGCTGATGGCCCGCCGACGTGCCTGCGCAATCGAGCGCGACGCATCGGGCGAAGCCTTCAGCGCCTACGTCGGACACCGCCGCGCTGCCGTAGCGCAGGACGGCCAGCACGCTCACCAGGCCAATGATGAACACGACGATCGTCAATTCGAGCAGCGTCGTGCCGCGTTCGGATGCCGGTGTTCGAAACTGCAATCGCCGAAATCCGCCGGGGAGCGAAGGGCAGCGGAGACGACAAGGAAATCGTCGAATCATCAGGCGGCTTTCCTTGTGGCCCGGCTTTCCCTGAAGTCCCAGCCGCGACCAGCGACCGCCGCGCAGACGTTCTCGGCTAATTCACTCGATGCGTCGCTGCATTCAGTGTATACGCCGCACCGTTTGTCGGATTTGTCGGAATGCTGTCCGGAAAGTAATTCGTGTCGGCGCCGATGTCCGACAGGTCATTCGCCGGCCAAGTGCCCTTCTCGATGTACCAGCGCTCGACGGCGGCGTTGATCGTCGCCTTATTATGCGAGTTCACCTTTTGCTTCGCCGTATCGCTCGACACGGCGACCCGCGGCACGATGATCGCGGCAATTATTCCCAGGATGGTCACAACCGCCAGCAATTCCATCAACGAAAAGCCGGCTCGCCGCTTCTTCTTGATAATGTTCATCGATCATATTCTCCTTGCCGGCAAGCGCAGGGGGGATGCCGAGCAATAAAAGGGTGTCCTCGTTAACCAGCCAGGGCGTGTTTCCAGTAGTGTCTTGAAAACGTAGTTTCAACTTGGCAGCAAGTCTTGCTCGTTTGCGCGGAAAGCCATCATTCTTGCCCCCCTAATGGGTGTGTCCACTAACGAGTCCCGTGGTTGTATCGATTGTATAGGCGCTGCCGTCCAGCGGACACGTGGGGAGTCCGCCGGGAAAGTAATTCGCGTCGCCGCCGATGTCGCTCAAATTCGCGGCCGGGTACGACCCGTGATTCCGCCGCCACAGCTTCGCTTGCAGCTCGATGTCGGCCTGATTCGTGTAGCATGCGTTTTTCTTGGCAGTCGTGTAATGACCGGATAGCCGCGGCACGATCAGCGCCGCCGTGATCGCCACGATTGCCAGCACCGCCATCATCTCCAGCAATGAAAACGCCTGCCCGCCGACGGCACAGCAACGCACGACCCGATCACCGCTTGCGATCATCACACCTGGTCCCTACTCACCCGCCCAGCTACTTAATCGTGTTCACCATGTCGAACATCGGCAGATAGATGGCGAGCAGGATACAGCCGACTGCCGCAGCCAGTGAGATGGTGAGCACCGGTTCGATCGTGCCGACGAACACGTTCGTTTTGCGTTCGATCTCGCGCTGCAAATGATCGCGAATGTGCCCGGTGGCTTTGGTCAGCGTGCCAGTCTGTTCGCCGATGATCACTAGTTGGCTGACAATCGGCGGAAATGTTTCGCCATGCCGCTCGATCTCGCGGCTGAAGCGCTCGCCCCGCAAAACCGCCCCTTGCAGATCGCGGGCGCTTTGTCGAATTACGCAGTTGCCCACCGCCTGCGCCGATTCGCCAAGCGCTTCGGCCAGCGTGTAGCCGGCTTCCATTAGGCTCCCAAGCACTTCCATCAACTGCAGCACAGCTACGTCGCGCAGCCAGTTGCCGAGGATCGGCAGCCGCAAAATCGCCGCGTCCATCTTCTGTGCCAGCTCCGGCCGCTTGCGGATCTGCCTTAGGGCCAGCATCCGACCGGCACAAGACGACCAGCAGCCAGCCGTACTCTTTGGCCAGGTGGCCCAAGATGATCAAACTCCGCGTAATAAACGGCAATGGAACGTGCGCGTGGGAGTATGTCTCTTCGAATACTGGAATAACGTAGGTCAGCAAAAACACGATGACCGCCGAACCTACGACAGTCAGCAAGATAGGGTATGCGAGCTTCCTGATAATCTCTGCGCGAAGGCGAAAACCGTCTTCGCGGTGCCGCGCAATCGTGGTCAGCGTTTCAGAAAGCGTACCCGAATGCTCGCCCACCTTGATTTGACTGATCAGGACGGTATCGAGGAGCCCGCTGTGTTTCGATAGGGCTGCGTGAAAGCTTTCGCCGTTTTCCAGGTGACGGCGAATGTCGAGTAGCATCTCGCGATGCTTTTCCATCGCCCGTTCGTCCGCCAGCGTCCCCAGCGCCCTGGGCAGCGGCACGCCGCTTTCCGTCAGCGTCGCCAGGTTGCGCAGCAGGAAGATCAGGTCGCGGTCTTTCAGCTTGGCCGCGCACGCCGAGCGGTGCCCCGATGTCCACTGCCACCAGCGGCCTCTCGGTCGCACAGGGAATGTGCCTCCGGCCGCCGAATTCGTCGAGTTCGCCGCCAATTGAGCCAACGATGATTTTCGCGTGCGTCGCATCGGCAGGGCCCTTCGTCGCCACGGGCACTAGCTGGACAACTTGTAAAACACTTCTTCAATCGTCGTGTGCCCGTTGAGCACTTGCTCCAAGCCGGCGGCGGCAAGCTGCACCATCCCCTCCGAGGTCGCGATCTGCCGCAGCTTCGTTGCCGGCACGCCGTTTTCAATCGCTTCGGCAAGCGTCGGCGTTACCACCATGATCTCGTAAATCGGTAATCGGCCGGCAAACCCAGTGCCGAGGCACTTCTTGCAGCCCCGCCCTTGGTAAAACACCGCGTTCGTCGGCATCTGGATCTTGTGGTCCTTGCAGATCACTTTCAGCAACGCGTCGTTCGGCTCGATGGGTTCCTTGCATTCGCTGCAAATCTGCCGCAGCAACCGCTGCGCAACTGAGGCCAGCAGCGAACCGCCTATTTTGAAGTGATCGATGCCCAAGTCATCCAGCCGCGCGACAGCCCCCACCGCGTCGTTCGCGTGCAGCGTGCACAGCAACAGGTGACCAGTCAGCGCCGCCTGCACGGCCGTCACCGCCGTCTCGTGATCGCGAATCTCGCCCACCATAATCACGTCCGGGTCCTGTCGCATGATGTACTTGAGCGCGTTGGCGAAGCCCAGGCCGTGCTCGTTGTCGGAGGCCACCTGGTTGATGCCCGGCAACCGATATTCGACCGGGTCTTCGACTGTCACGATGTTGCGGCTGACGGCGTTCAGTTTCGACAGCAGCGAGTACATCGTCGTCGTCTTGCCGGATCCAGTTGGCCCGGTGAGCACGATCATGCCGTGCGGCCGGTCGGTCAGCGCTTGAATCGTCTTCAGGTCGCGCTCGCACAAGCCCAAGTGGTTCAGATCGAACGTTTTGTTGCCCTCATCCAAAAGACGCATCACGACCTTCTCGCCGCCTACCGTGGGAATCGTGCTGACGCGGAAATTGACCTTCGTACCCGCCTCGTGCACGCTCAAATGCCCGTCCTGCGGCCGGCGGCTTTCGGTGGTGTCCATATCGGCCATTACCTTGATCCGCGCGACCACCGCCTCCTCAATGTGGTTGGGAATCGTCATCACCTGCTGCAGCTCGCCGTCAACGCGGTAGCGAACGCGCATCTCCGGGACATGCGGTTCCAAATGGATATCGCTCGTGTTGGCGTTGATCGCTCCCATCAAAATGGCGCGGACCAGCCGCACGACCGGCGCCTGTTCTTGCGGGTCGCTCGGGCCGTCTTCTGATTCCGCGTCGGCCCCTTCTTCCGCCCGGTCCAAGTCGGCCATTTTCATGTCGACAATCGTTTGCCGGGCCACGATGCGGTCGTCGAAGCCCCGATCGAGCGCCGCGTGCACCGGCCCGTCCAGGGCCACCATCGGCTCTACATGGTAGCCGGTGATCAGCTCCGCTTCCGAGATCGCCTCGATGTCGTCCGGCGCTACCATTGCCAATTGCAGCGTGTCTCCTTTCACCGACACCGGTAAACAGGATCGCTGCCGCGCGAGTTGTTCGGGCAGCAGCCGAATCACTTGCGGGTTTACGGCCTGCGGCACGACGTCGACAAACGATACGCCGAACTGCTCTGCCAAAGCGTCGCCCAACTGCTGCATGGTGACCAGGCCGCGACGAACGAGAATCCGCCCCAACATGCCGGGCTCAGAACCCTGAGCGGCAAGCGCCGCTTCGAGCTGCCCTGCCGTTACGTAACCGCGCTGGACCAGGATGTCGCCTAACCGAGCCATGAGAGTTCTCAATAGTCAGTTTGATTTTGCCGCCGGCGCATTCCGTTGCCGCCAGCGGTTAGCTCCGCCCTACTTCCACCGCCATGCTCGTCAACCGCTCGACCTTCGCTTCCAACACCAGCGGGTCGTACGGAATGACCAGGTACTCGTCGACGCCTGCGTTGTACGCCTTCTGCACGTTTTCCAATTCGGAATTCGTCGACAGCATCATCACCGGTATTTCGCTGGTGCGCATGTCGTTGCTTAGCCGGTCGATAAACGCTATTCCGTCGATGCCCGGCAGGTCCTGGTCGACAATGACCAGCGACGGCAGTTGCTGCCGCAGCCACTCCACGGCCAGCTCGGCCGATTCGCACGCCGTAACTTCATAGCCCAACAGCTCCAAGCGAAATGCCGTAATTTCCAGCAGCGTCGATTCTTCTTCGACGAGCAGAATCTTCAGCGTGTGAACGGATGACGACATCGGATAGCACCTGTTCGTGCCCTGCAACTTCGGTCCACAAGACGCCCCCGCTATTTACTACCTTGCCCGGTCCGCTCCGTGGCCTGCAGCCTGTAAACGTTCGCAGCCGCCGCAAATTCGCCCACGTTGCGTTCGCTATAGGCCGCACAGGCCGGCCTGTCAGCGTCCCCGGCACAGCCGCGAATCCGGTTTGATGCCGCAGAGCGACGTATGGTTACAGACAAGCAATCAACGCTTTCCCCGGCCAGCGATTTGCGCCGCCCAGCAGGGCCACACATTAATGACATTAATGAGTCGTCGCCCACCCACCCAACTTGGCTTCTCACTGCTCGAGTTGCTCGCCGTCGTGGCGATCTTGGGGATCCTCGCTGCGCTCGTGCTGCCGCGCATCATACTCAGCACCGACGTGGCTAAGGAGAAAACCTGCCTCCACAATCGGACGGAAATCAACATCACCGTTGAACAATATTACATTAACAACGGCGTCTGGCCCGCAAACGATCTCTCCGACATCGGCGCCGATACGGGCTACTTTCCAGACGGGCTGCCCGTTTGCCCGGTGAGCGGCAATCTGTACACAATCGACCCGACAACACATCGTGTCGTCGGACACAACGGCGCCGGTACGCACTAGACCGTCTCTCGATCCGCCCTTCCGCTTGGGAGATTACCGAGTGGGAACGCTTGCATTTGCGGCCGTTCGTCCTCGCACCATCCTGCTCTCGATGGAAAGGGCGAGCCTCGGGACCAAACTCAGGCGCTCTTCGTCCGGCTGTAGCCAAAGCGGAGCTCCTGCCCTTGGTCAACCTCGTCCTTCCAAAGAAGATGAGCATACGCTGCTCAAGTAGATGGTCTTGCGCCGGTGACGGGGGCGTCAGGATCCGCAGCGGCCATTCATTGCGGCAAATTGTCCGATCCTAACTGCGCGTATCGATGCCCCGCATTTTGCCGCGTCTATGCCCGACAAAGTTTGCCCGACGTTACAAAATTTTGACGGCATCCCGCACAGTATCAGTTCGTAACCTAGATTTCAGACGGCTTCAGCAGCGGCGCCGATTTTATAATCTCCTCTCCAGCGCTGCCTGCTAAGACCCATGCGGCCCCGGCCAATCCACGTGTCCGCTCGCCGCCAGCGCTTATCCACCTGAAAAACTCCGCCTTGCTGCGGCGCACTGCCAACGCCGCTTTGATCCTGGACCATAGGAGACTCTTCAATGACCTCGAGCTTGCGCGCTGACCGAAAAATACTTCACTTAATCTGCCAAGCGACTATCGGCGCGGCCGCCGCACTCGCCGCGCTGCCCGCTGGGGCGCAGAGCAAGGTTGTCATGGTCGAAGAGCACTGGGAGCTGCAAGTCGCCGACCCTGATTCGGGCAGCACCGCGCCCCAGGTCGGCATGGTGATGTCGCCGACCGCTGACTCAGAAGACACCTTTTTTGCCTTTACGATCAACCACATAGACGCGCCCGTCTACGAGGCCGGCGGCCTGCAAGTGGAGCACTGGGATGGCGACGACCTGGTTGACTACACCTCGAGCCCTGAGCACGGCACGTTGTCGAACGCGAACGAAGTTGTTTCCTGGGTACAGCGCATGGAGTTGAACAACGGCCAATTGACTTTCGGCATTCATAACGGTGCATCCGAAACTTGGGGCGCCTTCGGCGGCACCGATCTTTCGATTGCTGCGTCGACCTCTTTGACCGAGTTGAACGCCTACCGGCCGGCCGTGTCGCTCTCCGAGTCGCAAGTTGGCTATGCCGAGAATCGAGTTGCCTCCCTCATCTTGACCAAGCTCGTGTGGGTGACCGACGACGGGCAGGTGCACGAACAAGACGCGCCCATTCCGCTCGATACGAGCCTGGATCAATAGCCCAGCGGTCGGGCAGCCGTGTAAACCCTATTCTATTGTCTCTGAGGAGTAGACCCATGCGTCGCGAACGTCACTACCTAAGATCACCGCGAAAAGGTGCCGTTACCGTCTTGGCTGCCATCCTGGCTGCCGTCCTCGTGGGAATGGTGGCGTTTTGCGTCGATATCGGCTACGTGCTTACCGCCAAGGAGGAACTGCAACGCTCGGCGGACGCGTCCGCTCTTGCCACCTGCTGGGAATTCGGGCAAAAACTGGCCCAAGGCTCGAGCAGCGCCGATGCGGCCTCGCTGGCCCGCTCCGCCGCCGTGCAGTACGCGCTTCTCAACGGCGTCACCAACCACGCCATGATCGTGGACCCCAACGCCAGCAACGATGCCGCCGGCGACGTTGTCTTTGGATACATTGCTGACTTTAACCAAGCAGCCAGCCCGCTGCAGATGGGCACGCCTAGTTTGTACAACGCCGCCCGCGTGACGATGCACAAGAATTCCTCCGAGAACGGCGAAGTGCCCTTCTTTTTCGCCCGCCTGTTCGGCCTGACCGGACAAGTGCTGACGGCGACCGCGACGGCCGGAATCGTCCGTGATATCCAGGGCTTCCAGGCCCCGTCAGACGGCAGCAACCTCGGAATCCTGCCGTTTGCGCTCGACGAGCAGACTTGGAACACCTTAATCAATAACTCGGGGCCCGATCAGTGGAAATGGAATAGCCAGACGAAACTCGCGGAATCTGGCACGGACGGCCTTTCGGAAGTCAATTTGTATCCCCAAGGTACCAGCTCGCCCGGCAATCGCGGCACGGTCGATATCGGCAGCAGCAACAACAGCACCGCCGATATCGCCCGCCAGATTACGGACGGCATCACACCGTCCGATCTGGAAGCCCTAGGCGGAAAACTGGAACTCGACGCGAGCGGCAAATTGTATTTGAACGGCGATACCGGCATCAGCGCCGGCGTGAAAGACGAGCTGGCGTCGATCATCGGCCAGCCGCGGATCATCCCCGTGTTTTCCACGGTCAGCGGCAACGGCAACAACGCCAACTACACGATCTGTAAGTTCCAGGGAATTCGCATTATGGATGTGAAGTTGACCGGTGCGATGTCGCAAAAACACGTGACGATCCAGGTCTGCCCGGTGATGACCAAAGGGGTCATTCCCGCGTCTTCTTCTGGATCAAGCGCGTATGTGTTTTCGCCGGTGGTGCTGGTGAAGTAACCAACCGCCAGCGCGGACGCCGCCCGAGCACCGTCTCGCAGTCTGGGATCCGGTCAACCCAACTCGCAACTAATGGTAATTCGCATGATATTCAATCGATCCTTTGGACGCCGGTTGAACCGTCGTTCTCGTCGCCTTTTGCGGCGGGGGGCGGCGGCGACGGAGTTTGCCGTCATCGCTCCGCTGTTCTTTCTGCTCCTCTTCGGAATTCTCGAATTCGGCCGCGCGCTGATGGTCCAGCAGGTGCTGATCAACGCCTCGCGCGTCGGCGCTCGCCAGGCCTCGACCACCGGGGCCACCAGCAGCGGTGTCATTGCGGCCGCTCAAGATTACGCTTCCGGCGTGGCCGTTGCCGGCGTCAACGTGACGGTCACGCCGGACCCGGCGTCGGCCACGCCCGGCGCCTCCGTCACCGTCACGACGTCCGTACCTTACAACAACGTAAGTTGGCTGCCGGCGCCGTGGTTTTTAGGTGGCAAGACTCTAACGGCAACCTCGATCATGCGCAAGGAAGGCTTCCAGTAGGAGGCCTTCACCGGCCGCTCGGGACGTCCAGCCGTGAACCGCTGGTCGACGCCGGCGTTTGCCCGCTGTGTGCTTGTAGCCGCCAACTAAGCCTCGCCGCTCGACCGGTCGGGCCACTCCTCCCGCGCAATTCTCAAGATGCCAGATGTTCGTCCGACAATTGACCGCATGATCGCCAATCGTGACGTAAGCTTGCAGTGGAAGCCAGAAGCGTGCCGCCGCTGGCTTCGCTCGGGAGCCGAACGAGCGTCGACACGCACAATGCCGGGGCAGACCTTTTCCAAGCCACTTTTCCCGCCTCGCACCTTGCCAGGCTGACCCACGCCTCCGGTCGGGATTGACCTCCGCACGTACCGTTCGTTCGCTGCTGCGCAACGCGCGCGGCGCCCCGCTGTCCATCCCCGCGTAGCGCCCCAACGAACCGCCGAACTTCGCATCGCAAAGGATGTTGCTCGCGTTTTACGCGAGCACCCCCTGGGCCGCCGGCCTGACCCACCGGCGGCCTACCTATTCACCGCTGCGCCTGGCTCCGACCTCGATGTCCATCGCAGCCCGCTTCGCGGCGTCTCGTCGCAACGATCCGCTTATTTCTTGCCGGCGCGGCGCTTGGCCCGAAAAAACTCCGAGAGAACTTCCGCGCACTGGTCGGCCAATACGCCCCCGAGTACTGCGGACCGATGGTTCAACCGCTCGTCGTTCACCAATTGATAAAGAGAAGTAACCGCGCCCGCCTTGGGGTCGCTGGCGCCGTACACCAGCCGCGGTATGCGGGCCAACACAATGGCGCCGGCGCACATCGCGCACGGCTCCAGCGTGACGTACAGTGTACAGCCTTCCAGACGCCAATCGCCAATTGCCGCGGCCGCCTGCGTGATCGCGATCATTTCCGCATGGGCCGTCGGGTCGCGAAGCTGCTCACGTTGGTTATGCGCTGCCGCGATGATACTTTCCTCGTGAACGATGATCGCCCCAATCGGCACCTCATCTTCGGCGAGCGCGGCCCGGGCCTCTACCAGAGCGCGGCGCATGAAAGCCTCGTGCGGGGAGACGATCGCCTCGATGTCGTCAAACATGCGAATTTCACAATCCGCCCCGAGCCAGCCCCGGCTGCGGCGCAATAAAGGGTAAAATCGCTATAGGCGTTGCCGGGCCTCGCAGATTAGCACAGCGTGCGAGCGGCCGCCACGGGGCCGCTTCCTCCGAGATTTGACCGTTCTCGCCATCGGGGTACGATTTTACAATCGGCGTGCCCCGGCGCCGTGCCCCCCTCACTTCGCTGCCGCAAGGACCACTTTCATGTTGCCGTACACCTCAATCAAAACCGCGCGCCTGCCGCGCCGATTGTCGCCAATCGCCGCAGCAGTCGGACTCATTCTATTCGCGGCGCCTCCTTTCGGCCTTTTCGCGACGTCTGCTTTCGGTCAGACGGTAAACTCAGTGGCCAGGCTGCAGTTACTTGTGAACGACACTGCCGCGCAGCTCCGGCTGTCCTATCGCCAAGAACCGGTCGAGCTGCAACAGCGTCGACTCGTATTGGGACAGGCGATTGCGGCTTGGAACAAGTCGGCTCGCAGCGACCGCGACAATCACCGGTTGAGCGAATGGCTTCGCGAAGCGATGCGGCTGTCGATGCCCGGCTCCCACGAACCGCTGCCGCCACTGCCCGAATTTCCTCTGCCGGCGACGCCGGCAGTTCGGTTGCCGCCCGCGGAAGCGACCCCGGCTACCTCAGAAATAAACGGCCAGCCGGCCCCCAGTGACACGGGCGCGGCGCCGGAATCAGGAATCGAGGATACGGCGCCAGAGCACGTCGACGCCGAAAACCGTGGACCAAGCGCCGCGGGCGTTTCCGGCGAGCCGCAACAAGAGAGACGCCCCGTCGAGGGGGCAACGTTGGAGACGGCGCCGGCCGTTCCCCCGATGGAAGCGGCCGAGCCAGCACCAACCGCCACGACTTCCGAGAAGGCGGACACAGTCCGACGAGCGGGCGACCAAGCAGCGGCCGCCGTAGCGCCGCCGGCCGGCGACATCGAAGGCGATCCGTTCCGCGACGATCCGCTGCCGTTCGATTTGCCGCCTCGAAAATAACTCCGAGCGCCACGAATCGCGGCGAGTTACTTCCCCGCGCCCTTCGCGCCACCCGCGCCTTCGCGCCACCGGCACCCTTCGCGCCACCCGCACCCTTGGCTGGCGCTGCACCCTTGCCCGCAGCGGCCGGAGCGGCGGCGCTCTCCGCAGCGGTCCCTTCTTCGCCCTCTTCCTTCTTCTTTTTCTTCTTCTTCATCGTCAGCTTGCGGACGCGGACCTTCGGCAGTCCGAGGGGCGAATCCCCCTCTTTCCACTTGTCCGCCTCTTTCAACCGCGCGATCCGCTCGACGCGGGTCATCACGCTGCGATTGCGCGTGGCGCCGCGGCGAACTTTCAAGCTCTTGTCGATCGTCATCGCCGTCTCCCCATCGTATTGCGTGTATCTCAAAATCGCTGCCGCTGGCCACCGCTTCCCCCGTGAGTCTAAAAACAGCCCGGCCGCTGGCATAGTTATGAGAATCATGTAATCTAAATAAATTCCACGAGCGAAGCAAGCCGGGCGGTAATCCGTTAAAACGTCCAGAATTGCAGTGGAAACCGCCATTCACACCCTGCTTCCATCTTGATGGACGAAGCCAGTTACATCTGCGGCGCTTGCGGCGAAGAGATCGTGGTCCCCATCGACGTGTCGCAGGGTCTACAGCAGGCCTACGTTGAAGATTGCCCCGTCTGTTGCCGGGCGAACGTGATCCACGTCGAGCTTGGCGCCGATGGCGCGGCCGTCGTTTGGGCCGACCTGGAATAAACCACCCCCCGGGGCCGACTTCCACGCAAGCGATGTCGCCGATTGCACCCCTCCGGCTGCATTTCATGCGTCGCCGGGAAGGCTTCCGTCGTAGTCACCGAGATAATCTCTCACGTACAGCATCTTGATCAGCACGATTGCTGCAATGGTCAGGGGGGCCGCGACAAACATGCCGATAATGCCCCCCAACAGGCCAAACAGCGTGATCACGACAATCGATAAGGCTGGGGCCAGTCGCACGGTCTTCTGCTGGATCAGCGGGATCAACACGTAACTCTCTAGACCGTGAACGATGATGTAGACGATTCCCACCAGGAAAACTTCAGTCAGGCCCTGGGTCCATGCCAGTAGGAAGGCCGGGATCGCCGCCAGCAGCGGCCCGATATTTGGAATGATCTCAAGAAAAAACGCCAGCAGCCCCAGGGATAGGGCGAGAGGCACGCCGATCAGCCACAGCCCACCGCCCATCGTCACCCCGATAATCACCATCGTCACCAACTGACCTAACAGCCACCAGCGCAATGCGCGGCCGGTATTGCGCAGTGCAGCGCGGACCCGCTCTCGACGGCTGACGGGCACGAGTTGCACTACCCCTTCGCAATAGAGTTCTGGGTCTGCGGCCAGATAGACCCCGACAAATACAATCAGCGCCAGTCCCACGAAAAACGCCGAGATGGAGGAAAGGGTGTCGGTGAATTGGGAGAAGAGGTCCGTGCGGCCCAGCACACTGGGCGTCTCTGGCAGATGTACGCGGAACCACCGCCCCCAGGACGACTCTTCCAGTCGCTGCTGGAATTGCTCCCACGACTCCGGAAGTTGCTGCGATAACTGCGACATCTGATCGCCGACGCGCGCACTGATCAGCCATACGCAAAGCGCAATCACCGTCGAAAGCAAGACGAGGACGATCGCCAGCGACACGCCCCGCCACAAGCCGGTGACGTAGCGCACGCCACGGGTCAAGGCATCGAGAAATACTGCAAATAAAACCCCCGCGAATGCCAGCAGGAACACGCGTGTCGCGAACCACAGGGCTGCCAGCAGGGCGGCAACGACCGAGACAATTAACAAGCGGCCCAGGAACGCAGACAGTGGCGTTCGATCGCCTACATTTTCTCCACTGGCCATGACGGATCTTTCTGCCGTGGGATTCTGTTTGCACGCGGCGTGGGCGTTCAGGCAACAACCCGATTCACAACGGTTGCCCGAGCAACCGCCGCGCCGCGCTTGCTGGTTAGGCCGATACGTTGCCCCCGCCAGCCGCTGTTACATCTTTTCTTTGATGCCGCTGGAAACGAGCCACCAATTGACCGGATAGGCAGTGATAAAACCGCAAAGCATCGCGATCTGCATGGTAAACCAGAACTCAGGCCGATCCGGCTTGACCAACTGCTCCCACACGGGTTCAAAGACCGCGAATTGCGCAATCGCCATCAATCCGTACATGCCGACCTGCCAGGCGGTCAACGAGAGACAATCGGCTTTTACCGCCTGAACCAGGCCCTTGAATACCGGCAGACTGCGCATCGGCACAATCGTGAAGTATTGAAACGCGACGCCGATCACGAACGCGAACAAATAGTCCAAAATCCAGACGGCAAAAACCTTGCCCTGCTCGGTGCTGGGAAAAAGCCACCTCCAGCCGAAAGCCACCGCGACGGCCGGAACCCCCAGTGCCAAAAACTCAGCACAAATATCGCCCAGCGTACATCCGCTGCCGCAGTGCAGCGCGGCCTTGGCCACCATCACGGAAAACGGCGACTGCGTCTTGCTGGGCGGCTCTTCGCCTTGCGCCTTGGCCTCGTTCACCTTTTGCTCCGCCGCCAGCCGGCCGTATTTGAAATACAGCCAGACGACCGCGAGCGTGCCAAATAAGGCGCAAACCGGCCAGACAATGTTCATGATCCACATGTGCTGGCGATGCCCCAGAAGCAAGTCGGCAGCGATCACGATCGCGCACAGGCCGCCCAAGACCAGCATGATGATCGAAAGGACCGTGAACCATTGTGGAATCATTGCACCAATTGCTCTCCCTGTTACGCCAGCACGCCTTCCGGTACGCCACAAGCGCACGCAAGCAGTTCGAGCCGCATTGTTGAAACTGAATCTAGTGATGATGCTCTTCGGGCTGTTCTTGCAGTTCCTTCTGCTGCTCGTCGCTGAGCGAGTTCAAATGCCGCACTAGCGCTACAATGTTCCACAGTTCGTCGCTCTTGTGCGTCGTCCCGAATGCCGGCATGCCGGTCGAGCTCAGCCCGTTTGCAACGGCGTAGTACAGCTCGCCGTCCGACATTTCCTGCGTTTCCTTCTCCCACAGCTTGGGCGGCGCCGGCAACATCTTCCTGGCCCACTCCTCCCCGGAGACGCCGGGCGCACCATGACACTCGCGGCACGTCGCCGCGTAGTGATGCAGCCCTTCGTCTACGTCCGCCTGCGTCGGAATCTTCGCGTCGGGAGCGTGCCAGCGAATATTGCTCTCCATGTTCTGTTCGCCCCACCAGTTGAGAAAGCCCGGGCCACCGACCGCCGTTGCATCGAACACACCCAAAAACGGCAGCACAAACAGGCCCAGTAGCGCCGCCGCCACCAGTCCCACGAATAACCCAATCCAAAAAGATCGATTAGCCATCACAGTTGCTCCGATGTCACAACGCTCAGACACAGCCCACCAGCGCAGAAGCGGTGCTTCGTGGTAAGCAGCACGCACCGCTCTGGGGTAGGGGCAGGATTCGAGGCGGCAGGCGTCAACCTGACGCAGGGCTTTGAATGCACATGCCGTGCCATCCTTTCCGGTCGCATTGGGGGGCCAAACAATTCGTTTTGAAGCGCGTGCCGGCCCCCACCTGTCGCTGGTTACCAATCCAACGCGCGCGCCGCCAGTCGCTGCTTGCACTGCGAAATCGGCATCCGAGCCGCCTGACGCTACGATTCCTGCCGGGCAAACCAGTCGGCAACCAGCACGTCCGTTGTTGAGTGCAGCAAGATCGAGCCGGCGATCACCGTGGCCACCAACAGGGTGACGTGCTCGGCATTCGGGATGCCGCTCTTCAGCGCCAGGATGCCATAAGCGACTGACGCAAACCCTTTTGGCCCAAACCAGGCCGCCGCGGCCCGTTCGCGCCACGGCATCGAGCTGCCCACCAAAGCGATTCCCATCGACACTGGCCGCACTACGAACAGTGTGAGCAGAGCAAACGTGAAGCCTGCTCCGCCGACGGCCCGAACATCTTCCCAAGAGATCATCGAGCCGAATACCAACAGGGCCGCCAGCTTCAGCAGCTCGGAAACAAGCTCGCCAAACTCGCGGAACGATTGACGCAGTCCGGGGTCGATCGTGGCAACCGTCACGCCCGCCGCAAAGGCCGCCAGATACTCGTTCGCCCCCAGCGACAAACAAACAGCAAGCACAAGCAGGCCGATTGCGAAGGCGTTGAGCGGCCGGTAGTTGACCGCGGCGCTGAAAAACCGAGATTGTTCCAGGTGGACCGCCAGCCAGGGAATGGCGATTCCCAGCGCCACGCCCGCCAACACCTCGCCCGTCGTCAGCACCGCGTCAAATTGCTCATGCTCGGCAATCGCCAGCAAGTAAATGACGATCGGCAGCGCAATCCCGTCGTTTAAACCACTTTCCACGTTGAGCAGTTGCTTTAAGGAGTGTGGAACTTCCTCGCGGCCGACCAGCGCGGCCACGAATACTGGATCCGTGGGGCTGAGAATGGCGCCGACCAACAGCGATTCGATCCAACCCAGGCCGGCCACCCAATGGGCACAAGCGGCCGTCAACAGCAGCGTCAGCGGCATGCCCAAAATCAGCGCGCGGCCCGGCAAATACCAGGCTTTGCGCAGCTCGCTCAGCCCAACGTGCATACCATCGGTGTAAAGAATACTGAACAGGGCCAGCATCATTAAGGCGCCGACCAGCGCGTCGGTCGCCTCAAACTGCAATGCGCCAAAGGCGCCGCAGAGGAAGCCGGCAAGTAGAAAAAGCACGGCCGTGGACAAAACGCTGCGCTCCGCAAGTCCGGAGACGAGCACCGCGATGAGCAGCGTGACAGCAAATGCCGTGAGAAAATGCATGGGCGAAACATTGTCGCGGGACTAACCCGGGGCAGTTCAGAACGCACCAGTGCCATTCAACCAGCGCTCGCGGCCGTCTTGGCGGCTGCCTCATAGCCGTTGCCGTTTCCCGTGCCAGATTGCGCCGCAACTTCTCTTTGTCCCTGAACTTGGCCATTGACGCCGTCTCGACCGGCGACCTGCCCATGCGAGGCCTCCAGTTCCACGATCTGCACGCACTCGTCTTCCTGCGACCACTCATCGCGATCCCTGTAGTACAGCGTGAAGTTTATCTCGCTTCGTGTCGACAGCTCGTGTCGCGTGACGCGGACTCCGTGCCTGCCAAAACCGAGCGGCAGAGACTCCCGCTCGTCAACGCCCTGCCAGTCGTCAAATCCCAGGTGCAAGCGAAACGGCTCACCGCTTTCCACAAGCAAATGCTTGCCGCGCGGCAGCTCCGAAAACGGCGCGTCTCGCGCCAGTGCCAGGTGTCAGGCTCGGGCCGCTCGAAACCGTAGCGCTTGACGACGACGTCGAGCAATTCGACCGGCTCGCCGGTAACGCTCGCCACCGCGAGCGTCACGAACTCGGCCTGCGCCCATAGCAGCGGCATCGCGCTGCCGGAGGGCCGCCCCGGATAGAGGCCGCGCTCGGGAATGGGATCGCTGTCCCAAACTTGTTCCGGCAGCATGCCGCCCGGCCCCGTCATATGGCAGAGGGCATCGAGATACACTTTCGGATTTTCGCCGAGCTGCGTCGCCAGCACCCCCCGCTCGCCGGTAAGCAGCGGCCACAGCCGGCCGCGGCCCCGGCCGTCAAACGGCGAGCCATCGTCGTGTTCGCCGTAGCCATCGGCCGTGTATCGATGGAATGAGGGGCCGTTCGGCGTATCGCCGCGGAGCTCGCCTTCCGACACTTTCAACGTGTCGAGCATGCGGCGGTCCTCTGGACGGCGCAAGCCCATCCGCGATAAGTACGTGAAATCCATCGAAACGACCTCGTCAGCCGGCAGCGACAGGTCGCTATGGTTGGCGATCGGTAGTTGCCCATGCTGTCCGCCAAATATCTCATCGGTTGCCATGCGGATGTAGTGCCCGCTCGTGCCGTACTTGCGATCCAGCTTTGTTCCCTCGACGTACAGCCAATCTTCGATGCGCCGATTGAGATAGTCGGCATACGACAGGACATATTCGCGTTCGTCTTCCTGTTCGTCTGGAATCAGGTCCGCACCGGCGACAATCGCCGTGATCATCACCACCAGGGTAAACACGCTAACGCCGCGGTTCTCCTCCCAGCGATCCTGCGGCGTCACCGGACCCGAGCGAATCAGATACGCGATTGCCCGCTGCACCACTTCGTCGGCGCCATTTAGGTCGCCCAGCTCGCCCAGCTCGCAGAGTTTGGCGATCAGCACGATCGGGAAACTGGTTTGGTCGAGCTGAATCCCTTCCCGAAACGGCTCGCCGCTGGGGAAGAGATTCTGCGCCCAATGGCCGTCGGCGTTTTGCGTCGCGATCAAATACGCCGCCAGTTGGCGGGCCTCGCGGAAGTGTTCGACGGCGATCATCGATAGGGCCGTCTCGACCGAATCTCGCGGCCAGACATAGTGATATCCGCCAAGGCTGCTGCGCGAGGTTCCCCAGGGGATGCTCAAGCTGGCCACCACGGCGCCCGGGTAAAGACGATCGTCACTCGCTTTTAGCACCGCCACGCTCCGCTCGACGTGAGACCGACGCCGCTGCGTGAGCTGGGCCGGGAAGTCCCATTTCGATCCCCATTCCTCCCAATTCGCCTCGACGCGATCCCAGATCGGCACGAAGCCCTCGGCCAGGCTGGAAACGGCCAGTGTATTCACGCCTGCCCGAGACGTGCCAAAGCTTAGAGCCAGCACGCCTTGCGCAGCGGCGAGCTCGCCGATCATCGCCACATTGCCGTCGGTCGCCTGGGGGTACTCCCAGGTCATTTGGCTGTGCTGCTTGAAGTCTTGCCAGCCGTCGCTCTCGCCCGCATAGCCGGCACTGCAGCGGGCAAACCCCACGTCGCAGCGCAGCGCCAAGCAGATGCCGTGCCCTTCGCCGTAAAATACCCCCTTATCACACCAGGCGGAGTTATGCTCACCGCGAGAGCCCAACCGCGGCGCCAGCATGGCGTACAAGCGGCAACCCTCGCCTTGCAGGTTGAATCGCACTAGCACCACGTCGCGCAAGTCGTCGCAAATGACGTCCAACGTCAAGCAGAAGTCGTCTACGTGATGTTCGACCGTGGGGCACAAAATGTAAGGCTTCGGCGTCGCAACTTTGTACTTCCGCAGCCGCTTGATTTCCCACCACTTGTCCCCTTTGGCGACAATAAAGCCCAAATCGCGCAATTGCGGCCGCCCGGTCGAAGGCCAGTAGACTTCGTTGACAATGCCGTGGCCCAACGTGGCCCAGACCCGGCTGTTGCCGAGCGACGTGATTACAAGGTCCTTGTCGGCAGCGCACCAGACGGGTTCGATGCCGGGTTTTCCAGGTGCGTCGTTCATCAGTGCTCACCTCACCAGGTGGGAGTGATTGAAGATTTGGATTGCTGCGCTCCGTTTCGCAGAAAGTGCGCGGCAACTGCGCCGGTGGCAATTGCGGCGGCGCCAACGGCCGCCGCTTCCAGCCAGGGGCGTGCTTTGGCCAGCGTCAATTCGCGACTGTGCGCGGCGGCGCTCTCGTCAAATCGACCATGCGCGCCAAAATCGCCGCCGCCGTCCGCGTCGACCGGCTCCCACAGGTTGTTCGGCCGGTCGGCGTCTTCCGCTTCGTCGGTCTGTTGCGAGCTATAGCCGTTTTCCGCCAGGTAGCGGTCGAGCAGTCCCGGGGCAACTTTTTCAGCCACGATCGCCTTCACGGTCGAACCGCCCACCCACAGCGACCGGCGCCGGTGCGTGGCCGCAAAATAGATCGCGTCCGCGGCCACTTCGGGTTGAAAAATCGGCGGCACCGGCTGCGGCTTGTGCGGCAACCGCGATTTCACCCAGTCGAACTGCGGTGTATTCACGGCCGGCATGTGAACCTCGGTGACGTGCACGTGGCTCCCGTCATGCAGCAGCTCGCAGCGGAGCGACTCGGTGAAGCCGTTGATCGCGTGCTTGGCGGCGCAATAAGCGCTTTGCAGCGGGATGCTGCGAAACGCCAGGGCCGAGCCGACCTGCACGATCGTGCCCCGGTCGCGCGGCAGCATCCGGCGCAGTGCGGCCAGCGTGCCGTACACCGTGCCGAGGTAGGTGACGTCCGTCACGCGGCGAAACTCGGCCGGCGTCATTTCCTTGACCGGAGAGAACACCGAGACCATCGCATCGTTGACCCACACGTCGAGCGGGCCGAGCTGCTCCTCGGCTTGCCGAGCCGCATCTTCGACCGCTCCAGCGTCGGCCACGTCGCAGGGCAGTACCAACGCCTTCGCCCCATACGATTCAACCTCGCGGGCGGCCGCTTCCAAGCCATCGCGGCCGCGGGCGATGAGCCCGACGTCGTATCCTTCCTCGGCGAATCTCCTGACGGCCGCGCGGCCAATGCCGGCCGAGGCGCCGGTGATGACGACGACTTGGCGATCCACTTCTGACATGCCAAACATTCGACGAACTCCTAATCTGAAACCGTTTCAAGCTCCTAAGCGACAAAGCGTTCCGCATCGGCAGTCTTCAACGCCAGCCCATGGCCCGGCCGGTCCGGGTCCGGCGAGAGCTGTCCGTTGAGGGGCGTTTGCAGGCCGTCGAACAGCATTTCAGCGATTCTCACGTGATCGTGAAAATACTCCACGTGCCGCAGCGGCGCCGCGCAGCAAGCCACGTGCAAATGCAGGTGCGGCGCGAATGCGCCGACAACGGCACGTGAAACGCTTCGCAGAGCGCCGCGACTTTCAAGAAGCCGGTATAGCCGCCACACCGCGTCACATCGGCCTGCAGACAATCGACGGCCCCCGCGGCCAGCATGCGGCGAAAGTACTGCGGCGTATATCCGTATTCGCCCGCGGCAATGTCCATACCCGCGGGGCCGTTATCGCGCACCAGTCGCAAGCCCTCCAAGTCGTCCGACGGCCGCGGCTCTTCGAACCAGA
Source organism: uncultured Planctomycetota bacterium (assembly GCA_963738665.1). Classification (GTDB taxonomy): domain Bacteria; phylum Planctomycetota; class Planctomycetia; order Pirellulales; family Lacipirellulaceae; genus JABDGM01. The sequence goes on along the minus strand of CAVTXL010000016.1, from coordinate 96,575 downwards.
CCACGTTCGACTCATCTGCGAAGTTTGCGGCGAACCACAGCGCCTCCTTGCGCCCGTAGGCCCCGTTCGCATCCACAAATAAGTCGACCTGCTCGCCAATCGCCCGCCGCGCAATGGCCACGCGCTGCAAATCGTCCTCGGGCTGCCGGCCCACTTTCATTTTGACGCGGTCGAAATTCGCCTGGGCCCAACCAGCAAGTTGATCCGTCAGCCGGCGATCGCCGTAGGACGTGAAGCCGCCGCTTCCGTACAGCGGTACACGGTCTCGCACCGCACCCCACAGACGGTACAGCGGCAGATCGAGCAACTTGGCTTTCAAGTCCCACAGCGCCGTGTCCACTGCAGAAATTGCCGAAGACACGATCCCCGGCTGGCCGGAGTTGCGGGTCGCACGAATCATCGCTTGCCAATTCTTCTCGACGTCAAAAGAGTTTCGGTTCCGCACGACGTCCGCCAGTTTTTCATCCACCAACAACGCCGCGGCCGCCGGGGCGTACGTGTAGCCGAAGCCCGCCTGGCCCCCGGCGCGGACATGCACGGCGACAAGCGTCGTCGAATCCCAGGCCAACGTGCCGTCGGACTCCGGCGCGTCGGTAGGAATCGTGTACGCCGCCGCCATGACCTCGCTGATCATCAGCCGGTCAGTCGTCTGATATTCGTCCACAGTGGTTCGAGTCATACTAGCGACAGTCGTAGAAGGCCTGTAGTTTCGTCGGGCACGCGAACCAGAAACGAGGGCGACTCACGCACCACGACCTCCAACGTCGGACGCACGCGGGCCTCGAGCAAATGCCCGCCGTGCGCCGTCCCGTCGCGCTTGCCGACGACGACGTGGGCGTGCACCTTGGCCTCGCGGCCCTTGCGGGCGATGTTGCCCAACAGCGACAAAACCTCCACCTGCTCATCGATGTTGATCCGCTCGTAATCTTTCTTTGTCCAGTTGAAATAACCGAGAGTTGCCTTGCGAAAGGCGCCAATCGCGCTGAACGAACTGGCCAGCAGACTGTAATCCGCGGCGAACTTCGTAAGACCGCTGATTGGCTCGTCGTCCTCGTCAAAAATGACGGCAAACGTCCGCTGCCCGGCCTCGTCTAACAGCTTGACTTTCATGTCTTGGATCCTTGTTTCTTGCCGTTGGTCACGTGATTGGCACGACTGTTCGCATATCGCGAGTATCCCCAAGCGGCCAGACCTGCAACGGCCAGAGGCGCCGCGACCTGTACTAGTCGCGGCACTCCTCGCCGCGAAGGCGCCGGCGCCCGCCGCGGCATTTCCCGATCGAGCGCCATCTTCAGCACCTCCGCCAGGTGCAGCGTCTTCCGATTGGTGCACTGCTCGATCTGCTCGCGGCAACTGAACCCGTTCGCGATGATGAGGGTGTTGTCGCGCGCCTCGCGGACGGCCGGCAGCAGCACCCGCTCGCCGCATGCGATCGAAACGTCGTAATGTTCCTTTTCAAAACCGAACGCGCCAGCCATGCCGCAGCAGCCCGAGTCGAGCAGCTCGAAGTCGAGCCCCAGCTTTTTCAAGAGCGCCACCTCGGCGTCCATGTGCATGACGGCCTTGTGATGGCAATGGCCATGCACCAGCGCTTTGCGTCGCAACGGAGGCGGCTGATAACCCTCTTGCTCGAGAAACTCGCTTAGCAGGTAGGTTTGCTCACTGAGCTGCTTGGCGCGTCCCTCGCCGGGAAAGAGGTTCACCAGCTCGTCTCGGAACGAAGCCACGCAGGAGGGCTCCAGGCCCACCAGCGGGATGCGGGCGTCGATCTGCGGCTCGAGCACGTCCAGCGTCTGCCGCCACAGCCCCAGGGCTGTATCCATCATCCCCCAGTCGTAAAGCGGCCGGCCGCAGCACAGTGGCCGCGACGGAATCTCCACGACGAAACCGGCGTCTTCCAACACTTCCACCGCCGCCATGGCAGCTTCGGGCTTAAAGAAATTCGTAAACGTGTCGGGCCACAACAGGACCCGCCGCGTCGCTGAGCGCGATCGGCTCGCATGGGGGTTCAAGCCGCCCATCTCGTTGGAGTTCTGGCCATTCTCCGCGGCGAATGTATCTGATTGAAATCGCGGCACGTCCTCGTGGCTCAACGCTTCCTGCCCGCGATTCGGCCTGCGCGTGCGGGCCTGTCGCCGGGCGCCGGGCGGCCGCGCACGGAACCAGTCCACAAAGGTCCTTGTCGCCAAAGACGGGACCTGGCCGCTCGGGCGCGACTCCGGCCGCCAGTTTCATGAGTGCCGAAAAGGGCCAGGTCTGCGAAAAGAAGTTCGCCATGCCCGGCGCCAGCGACGCCAACCGCGCCCACCAGTAGACGAGGCCCATCGTGTAGGCCGTGCGCGGCCGCAGCCGGCCCGCGTAGTAGTGGGATAGGAATTCTGCTTTGTAAGTGGCCATGTCGACGTTCACCGGGCATTCGTTGCGGCAGCCCTTGCAGGCTAGGCACAGATCGAGCGCCTCAAACACGTGCTCGTCCCGCCAGCCGTCGGCGACCACATCCCCCTCGAGCATTTCGTAGAGCAGCCGGGCCCGGCCGCGCGTCGAGTGGATTTCCTCCCGCGTGACCATGTAACTGGGGCACATCGTGCCGCCCCCTTCGCGGCGGCATTTGCCGACTCCGACGCAGCGGTTGGCCGCCTTGGCGAATGAACCCTGATCCTGCGGATAGCGGAAGTAGGTCTCGACCGCCGCCGGATGATAGTTTTCTGGGCTCCACTTCAAGTTGGCGTCCGGCGGGTAGGGATCGACCACTTTGCCCGGATTCATCTTCCACTCGGGGTCCCAAATCGATTTGAACTGACGGAAGACATCGACCAGTTTGTCGCCGTACATTTTGTTGAGCAGTGCGCCGCGCGATTGCCCGTCGCCGTGCTCGCCCGAGAGCGAGCCGCCGTTTTTCACCACCAGCTCCGCCGCCCGGTTGATGAATTGCATGTACTTCTCAATGCCGCTGTTCGATTTCAGATCGAACGTGATGCGGCAATGGATGCAGCCCTGACCAAAATGGCCGTACAGCGCCAGTCGTAGTCGAACTCCTGCAGCAGGCTGCGAAACTCGCGCAGATATTTGCCGACATTTTCGGGCGGTACCGCGGAATCTTCCCAACCGGGGTAGGCCTCGGGCATCGACGGCACGTGGGCCGTTGCTGATAAGCCCGATTCCCGCACCTCCCACACCTTTTGCTCTTCCCATTTCTTGTCGAACAGCTTCATGCTGGGCGGCGCGGCGTCGCGCTGCAGCTCGTTCATCAATTCTTTTGCGTGCTCGTCCGCTTCGTCCTGCGTGTCGCCGCCGAACTCGACGAGCAGCCAGCCTTTTCCATCCGGCAAGAGCTGGATGTCGTCGGGGTGCACTCCTTTGCGCTTCATGTAGTTAACCAGTTTGTCGTCGATGCCCTCCAGTCCGATCGGCCGATGGGCTCGAATCTGCATGACGTGGTCGGCCGCCTCATACACATCCGGATAACCCAATACGACGAGCGATCGGGCCTGGGGCTTCTTGATGAGCTTGACGGCCGCTTCCAATATAGTGACGCAGGTCCCCTCGGTCCCCACGAGCGCCTGTGCCACGTTGGAGCCGTTCTCCGGCAGCAGGCAGTCGAGGTTGTAGCCGGAAACCCGCCGCTGCAGATGTGGCATTCCCTCACGGATCAACTTGCCGTACACGTCGCGCAGCTCGCGTAGCCGACGGTAAATCTCGCCGCGCCGGCCGCCGGCGCTGATGATTCGCTGCAGTTCATCTTCCGACGTCGGCCCGACTCGCATCCGCGCGCCGTCGTATGTCAGCACGTCGAGCGATTCGACATTGTGCTCCGTCCGCGGACCCGGCCCGTAAAACTCGGCCAGCACGGAGTGAATGCCGCATGAGCCGTTGCCGATCATCCCGCCCAGCGTGCAATGATTATGAGTGGCCGGGTCGGGCCCGTACGTCAAGTCGTACCGTTGCTCGGCCCGCTTCCGCAACCGGTCGAGTACGCAGCCCGGCTCGACTCGCGCCAATTGTCGCTGGGGGTCGATTTCCAGCACGTGATATAAGTATTTCGTAAAATCGATCACGATGCTCACATTGCAGCACTGGCCGGCCAGGCTGGTGCCGCCGCCGCGCGAGGTAATCGGCGCACGATACTTGCGGCACGTTGCGACCGCCGCGATCACGTCGTCGACCGATTTCGGCACCACCACGCCGATCGGGATTTGCCGATAATTCGAGCCGTCGGTTGAATACGCGCCGCGGCTGCCCGTATCAAAGCGCACTTCCCCCTCCAGCCGGTGCGAGAGGTCGGCCTCGAGGTCGTTGACGTAATCCGGATTGTCGATCACCAGTTCCGCTCGCACACAAAACCTCGCACAAATTAGGTGTTTAACATCGTCGCCGGCGCGGCGGCTTGCATCGTCGCCGCCGGCTGCCGCTGGATCGACCTCGTCGCTACCCGGCCGAGCAGGTTGCGAAAATAAGCTTGGATTGCCTCCAGGCTTGGCGGCGATGCACGACAGGCAACATAATCGTCGGGTCGCACCAGGATGCACGTATCCTGGTCCACGCGATACCGCTCGTGGGCCGCGCTGCTGCTGTACCTTCCTCCGCCGAAAGACGTCGACTTTCCGCCGCCGGCAAGCGAGGGAACGATTTCAAAGATGCTCACCAGCCCGGCCAATTCGCGCCTCGACGAAGCGACAAAAGACTTGAAGTGCCTCGTCGGCCGATCGATCGGCTGCAGTTTCCCCTCGTCCACGGAACAGCAACAACAGGTGTCGCGCCTCCGCCAAGGACTCGATCAACTGAAAAATTCGCACGGGCACGCCCTCGGCGGTCGTCAGCTCGGCGTCGGGCGCCCGATCACCCACCCGCGGGCTGGCCGCTTGGCCAATCAATCGCGGCCCGTTTTGGCGAATTGTCAGCGGACCTCGCCGGTAATCGATGGTCAGGTCCGCCAGATTCGCGGCGAACCGCTGGGATACCGACTGCATTCGGAGGATGCTCGACAGCAGCGCGTTTCGGGCCGCGCAGCAGCAGCCCGCTGTTGAGCGTGATCGCCCGGGTGAGTCGATCGGTCAACTTGAGCGTCCGCCGGGCCACGGCCAGTCGTTCCGCTTCGAAGCTGTCCAGCAGAGATGCGGCCGCCTGTTTGTGCATAACCAGGGACAGCTTCCACCCCAAATTCTCTGCATCCTGGATCCCCATGTTCATGCCCTGCCCGCCGGCCGGGCTGCAAACATGCGCCGCGTCGCCGGCCAGCAGCACCCGGCCCGTGCGGTAGTGCGCCGCATTCCGCCGCGCGATATGGAACCGCGACGTCCAAGTGGCATCGAAGAGCTTCAAATTGCCGGGGCCCCGCTCATCGACAAATTGCTGCACCTGCGCCAGCGACGTCCCGCCTGCGTCGCCCGCCGCGTCGGAATTTTGTTTCGGAACATCGGTCACAATCACCCGCCATTGGCCGTCCGCCATCGGCACGAATGCCAACGCGCCATCGGGATGAAAGAAACCGCTCAGCTCATCCTCGGGTAGCGGGCCACGTAAGCGGGCGTCGGCAATCAGAAACGTCTCGTCATACGCGTGGCCGCGAAACGGCAATTTCAACTGCTCGCGGACGGTGCTGCGCGCACCGTCGCAGCCGACCATCCACTGGGCCGAAGCCGTCTCCTTCTCCCCGTGTTCGTGCTGCAGCACGGCATGCACACCGTCCTCAAACGGCAGCAGTTGAACGAGCTCGCAATTCCACTCGACGGAAACGCCCAGTGATTTCAATTTGTCGGCAAGGATCCGCTCCGTTTCGGCCTGCGGCAGCACCAGAATGAACGGATAGGGCGTTTCCAAGCGGTCAAACCCGATGCGGGCCAGATGCTTTTTGCCGGCCGAGAGGTTGAGGGCCCGAATCCCCAACCCGGCCGACAAGAATCGCTCAGCCAGCCCCATCCGAGCAAAGGCCTCCAGTGTCCGAGGAACGACGCCCAACGCCTTCGAGCGTGAGGACGGACCCGCGTGCTTATCAATGACGCGAACGGCAGCCGCGCAGCGCGCAAGCTCGACGCCCAGCGCGAGGCCCACCGGCCCGGCGCCGATGATAAGGACCGGTTCTGGAGAGTCTGCATTCATTCAACGCCAATTTTCTTCTCGATTTGCGTCGCGACTTGCGCATGTCGCTGCTTTTGCATCAGTGCACCAAGCTGTCCCACGTTTCCTTGAAGGCGCCTTTCATCATCCGGCCGCGATGCGGATCGCCCTTCAAAATCGACGACAGGAAATGTCGCGCCTGCTCAAAGGTGATGTGCGGTGGCAGCGTCGGCACTTCCGGATCGGTGACCGCTTCCAACACCACCGGTCGGTCGGCCGCGAAGGCCCGGTCCCAGGCCGAGGCGATTTTCTCGGGCTCGTCCACCTTGATGCCCACCAGGCCCAGCGAATCAGCGTAGGAGGCATACGGAAAATCGGGCACGTATTGCGATGTCTCGTACTTCGGATTGCCCGCCATGACGCGCATCTCCCACGTCACCTGGTTCAGGTCGCCGTTGTTCAGCACCAGGATCACCAGCCGCGGATCGGTCCACGTCTGCCAATAGCGCGAGATCGTCACCAGCCCGTTGTTGCCCAGCATCTGCATCGCGCCGTCGCCCACGGCGGCTATCGCCACACGGTCGGGAAACGCGAACTTGGCCGCGATCGCATACGGCACGCCTGGGCACATCGTGGCCAGGTTGCCCGAGAGCGACGCCATCATGCCGGGGCGAATTCTGAGGTAACGGGCAAACCAGTTCGCCGCCGAGCCGGAATCGGACGAGATGATGCAATTATCGGGCAGCCGGGGCGACAGCTCCCAAAACACTCGCTGCGGATTAATCGGCTGGGCCTCGTCCATCGCGCGGTCGGCCATCAGCTCCCACCAATCGCGGACGCCCGCTTCAATCTCCTCTTGCCATGAGCGGTCCTTCTTGCGCTCGAGATAGGGCAGCAGCGCCCGCAGCGTCTCTTTGCTGTCGCCGTGCAGGTTGACTTCCATCGGGTAGCGGATGCCGAGCATCCGGGCTTCGATGTCGATCTGCACGCCGCGGGCCTGGCCGTCCGGAGGCAAAAACTCGGAATAGGGAAAGCTGGAACCGACCATCAACAGCGTGTCGCAATCGCTCATCAGATGCCAACTGGGTTCGGTGCCCAACAGGCCAATCGCGCCGGTGACGAACGGCAATTCGTCCGGCAGCGCCGCCTTGCCAAGCAGGGCTTTCGCCACGCCGGCCCCCAACACGTCCGCCGTGGCGACCACTTCATCCGCCGCGCGAATCGCCCCAGCGCCTATCAACATGGCCACCCGCTCACCCGAATTGAGCACGTCGGCGGCCCGCCGCAGCTCGACGTCTTCTGGGACGACCCGCGGATAGGCGTAGCCGGTGCTGGAATGAATCGTGCCGTGGGCATGAGGCGGATCTTCCACCGCGTCCATCTCCTGGATGTCGTTGGGCACGATGACGCAAGTCACCGTCCGCTCGGCGAGTGCAATGCGAATCGCGCGATCAATGACGTGACGAGCGGCCGCCGGCGTACAGATCATCTGCACGTACGCGCTGGCCACGTCCTTGTACAGCGAGATCAGGTCCACCTCTTGTTGGTAGGACCCGCCCAGCGCCATTGTCTTCTGCTGGCCCACGATCGCCACGACCGGTTGATGATCCATTTTGGCGTCGTACAGGCCATTCAAAAGGTGCACGGCCCCTGGGCCCGAGGTCGCCATGCACACGCCGACTTCACCAGTGAACTTGGCGTGGGCACAGGCCATGAAGGCGGCCATCTCTTCGTGCGTCACACGCGTAAACAGGAAGCGATCTTCCGCCCGGTCCATCGCGCCCATCAGCCCGTTGATGCCGTCGCCCGGATAGCCGTAGATCCGCTTGATTTCCCAGTCGCTGAGCCGTTCTAGGATGAAATCGCTAACGGTGCCTGACATTGCATTGACCTTTCCTATTCCTGTGCGGTTCCCTCTCTCGGGCCGATTATGTCGGGCCGCTTGCATCGGCCCGCGTGCGTTGCATATTGCGATTCCAATGTCGAACTAGTCGCCAGCGGCAAAGGCAATCGTCGAAAGCAGCGCGTTGTCTGCCTGGCGCGAGTCGAGCCGCGTGTGCTGCACGACAACCGGTTCATCCGAACATATCACCGACGAATAGGCAGTTCCCCTCGGAATCGGCTGCGGATCGTCCAACTCGTTGAACCGAACGTGCCGCGTGTGCCGCGCCGGCACCGTCACTCGGTACGGACCGGCCGGTTCATCCTTCTCGAAGAAGATAGTGATTTCAATGTGCGCATCGCGGTCGCCCGCGTTCAGCAAACACGCCGCTTCGTGACTGGTCAACTCGGGGGCCGGCCCGTGGCTGGTGGGCGGAATATAGCCCTCAGGAATCGCCCACACCTTTCTCCCAATCGCTCGTCTGTCCATACGTGCCGCCAATTCGTCGTGGCAGATAATCGCGGCCCTTGTGCCGCTGATCATTCGGACGAACGGTGTGCAACGCGCATTCCTTAACGGCGGATTCGCGCTTCTTGGCGTTCTGTCGCGAAGCAGTCCATCGATTGCACGCGTGTGCCCCTGCTCCCCCGGGGTCCGCGCGACCAGCGTGACTTCCCAGACGCCGTGCAGCCATGCGGCGATAACGCGCGTCGGACATTCTTGCGCCCTGCTCGCGGCCGCTTTCGTCCCCTTCATCAGCAGCGCAGCGATGTCGTGGTGCGAGCCGCGAGCGACAATGGTCAAGAATTGCTAATTGTCTTCTCGGTGTGTGTATTCGACCACCGACGCTTTGATACACCGTATTGTTAAATGTCCGGCCGCACGAGCTGAACGAGCGCTCGATAAAAGCGCCGTAATTGGAGTGGACGTAGACGATGTTGTTCGCGACCAGTCCTTGAAAACCGTAGCACGACTCGCCGTCGATGCCGGTCGTGTTCGAATAGACGTGATTGGTCTCGATCACGCCTTGCAGCGCCGGGTCCGGGTCGCTCGCCAGCAGCACCCGCTCTTCAAGTACCCCAAACCACATCCGCCGCGAATAGCCGGCAACGTTCCCCCGTCGCCGCCCAGTTGGCGCGAGAAAGGGCAGGCCCTGCGACGCGAAGAGCGGCGAGACAAAATCCTGCACTTGCGTTGGAATCTTGGAATACGGACTTCTCGACTCAGCGTCTCTCGGCCGAAGGCTCCCCAGTTTGGTTTTCAAAGGGGCCGTCGAGTAATTCGCATAATCAACCTCCACCAAGCCGCTGTCGCTCTCGTGGCCAGGCCTCTAATCTCCCCACGTGCCTGGCCGTGCCTGGCTACTAGTGCCCACTCCCACCGCTTGCCTTCTCGCCCATCATTTTCATTCACGGCAGCGGCAATATAGACCGCTGAACTTCCATAGAACAGAATAGTGGGTGATTTCCGACCGATTCAACCTTTTCCCTGACCCATCCAATCCAATCCGCCTGCGCACTTGCGAGAATTTGATAATAGAGCTTAGCAAGGTCTCGCAACGAGCGGCGGTCACGCGGCCTGTCTTTACTCGGAGAGTGTTTCAAATGCAATCTCACGTCCGATCATTTCTCGCAGTTCTATCAATCTTGTCTCTGAATTCGGCCGCTGTCGCTCAACCGCAAACGCGGGCGGCGGCGCCCACAAGCACAAGCGTCGCGGCAAGCACGTACTGCAATCCGCTCTCCATCCCCAACTTCCCCATCGGCCGCAACGCGCGCGATCTCGTCGTCGGCTCGCCGACCGGGGCGAACGACGGGCTCTGGCTGCTCGGCCATAAAGAACAATTCCGCGAGCTGGCCGATGTCTCGGTTCTGTGGCACGAGGGCAAATGGTACATGTATCCGTCCGTTGACATGGCCTGGGTCAGCGGCGACGGCGGCCTCACCTGGCAACATCACCCGCTCAACGTGCGCGACTTGGGCTACGCCCCAACGATCGTCAAACACCGCGGCAAGTTCCTCTTGATGGGCTCCGGTTCCGCCGTCCACACGGCCGATTCGCCCCTCGGACCGTTCACGCCTCTCGGCCGCATCCCCACGCCGCGAAACCTTCCGGGCCAGACCGATCCCATGCTGTATTCCGACGACGACGGTCGCCTCTTCTTCTACTGGGGCTGCACGCCGAATGACGGCATCTATGGCGTCGAACTCGATCCCGAAGACCCGACCAAGCTCCGCGGCGGGCCACAGAAGCTGATCGCGTTCCAGCCCGATATCTTTCCCTGGCAGCGCGTGGGCGACTGGAATGAAAATATCAACAACGGCTGGATTGAAGGTTCCTGGATGCTCAAACGCAACGGCACCTATTACCTCACCTACTGCGCTGCCGGCACGGAAAACGGCACCTATGCCGTCGGCTGCGCCACCAGCAAGTCGCCGCTGGGGCCGTTCGAGCCGCAGAAGAATAACCCGGTCCTTCGCACCACCACGGGCCTCGTTACCGGTGCCTCGCACGGCAGCTTCGTCGAAGGGCCCAACGGCTCCCTGTGGGCGTTTTACACTTTGCGGGCGGCCGTGATCCACGGCTTCGAACGCCGCCTCGGCATGGACCCCGCCTGGATCGGCGACGACGGCGAGCTCCACGTCAGCCCCGCCTCATCGCTGCCGATGCGGCTGACGGGCACCGAGAAGGGCGCCGAACCCGCCGGCTGGCTGCCGCTGAACTCGAACCGGCAGACACGCGCGACCAGCACGGCGGCCAATCTCAACACCCGCCTCGCCGTGGATAACGACCTCCGCACCTGGTGGCAGCCCGACGCCGACGACCAGGCACCGGCCCTCACCAGCAACTTCACCGCGGAAGGCACAGCGCACGCCGTCCGTATCGCCTGGCGCGACATCGGCCTCAACACCCGCCAGGGAGCGAACCCAGGCCCGTTCCGCTACAAGGTCGAGCTCCTAACCGGGCCAAACACTTGGACCACGGTCCTCGACCGCAGCGACAGTACCGAAGACCTCGTTGTCGACTACCGCGAGTGCCCGCCCACCAAAGCCTCCGCCGCGCGGCTCGTCATCGCCGGCGCACCGGCCGGCATCACGCCCGGCGTAGCGGAGTTCACCGTGTTTGGCGAAGTGACGAAGCACTGAGCAGCCCGGCCTACGTTGTGGCCGGTCTCCGCCCGAGCCACGCCGATTTGCGCAGCCCACTCGACATCTCACACGCTCGCAGACCGAAGGTCTCGAATCTGCAAGTAGCAATTGCTCACGATGCGAGCCGCTAGCCCTTAGCCCCTTCCTCCCACACTCCGCGCAACTCTTTCATTGGATCATTCACGACGCGGCAGGTTGTATCCAGAATCATCGTCGCCCGCTCGGCGCGGTCATATGCCGGCCAGTGGGGGAGATTGTCGCAGTTGGGGTCGCCTGTCTTGGCAAACGCCACCATCGCGGAACCGAGCACTTCGGCCAGCTTGCGGGCCTCGGGAGTGTTCCCCTCGATCGGATTCCGCGGGTTGGCCAGGATCAGCCCTAGGTCGGTGCCGTGCACGGCGCCAAAGCGGCCTTCGAACGCCGGCGACGGCCACGTCATCACATAGAGAAATGCTTTCCCTCGCCGCTGGTCCGCCTTCCGCTCGGCCATTTGAATGGCCCGCCGGCCGTTGTACTGGTCCGTTCGCATGCGGGCCTGTATTTGGAACGGCGTTGCGTCTGGATACACCTTTCGGTAGCTCGCTAGCCGATTCGCCCCGTCCTCCCCGTATGTCTCCTGCGCCCACTTCCTCAGGCCGTCATCCGCGAGTGACGCGGCTGTCAAGTTGCGGACCGATGCATCTTCCCGCGGATAGCCAATGATGATCGGCACGTCCGCCGAAATCTCCGGCGCGTCGGGTTCGAACGGCTGCCGCGGAATCACCGTGCCGTCCACAACCGGCCCGAACCCGCGATTGGCCCGCGCCTCAATGATCTTCTCCCAAGGCACGTATTGCAAATCTTCGAGCTTGTCCTTGCTAACACCCAGCTCCGCCAGCAATTGCTCGATCCGCTCCGGTCCGCCGCGGCTGCCCAACGTGATTGTCGAACCGCTCTGCACGGCCGCCTTGTGAAACAGCCCCTTCGCCGCCGGCATCGCCATCAGCGTCGACACCTTCGACCCTCCACCCGACTGGCCGAAGATGGTCACATTCCCCGTGTCGCCGCCGAAGTTGACGGCGTTATCGCGGACCCATTCCAGTGCCGCCACCAAGTCAAGCATTCCCACCGCGCCCGCCTGGGCGAATTTCGAGTTCGCCGCAGCGCCGCCTAGCACTCCCAAGTCGAGGAAGCCGAACGGACCCAGCCGGTGATTTACCGTCACGACGACGGCGTTCCCAAGACGCGCGAGCGGATCGCCGTCGAACGGAAATCCGCCCGAGCCGCTCGTGAATCCGCCGCCGTGAATATATACGAACACCGGCCGCCGCCCGCCGTCCGCCAGCTCCGGCGTCCACACGTTCAGCCGCAGGCAGTCTTCGCTGATCCCCGTCTTGACGTGCGCGTCCCATTCAACGGCTTGGGTATACGCATCAGTCGGGTTGCCCGGCGCCTGCGGCGCTGCCGGACCGTAGGCATACGCGTCGACCACATCGCTCCAATTCTCTGGTTTCACCGGCGGCAGGAATCGATTGGCGCCGGACGTATTCGCCCCATAACGAATTCCGCGAAACGTCTTGACGCCGGCCACGTCCATGCCCCGCACGCGGCCGCACACCGTCGCGGCGACCGGAAACGTATCGGCAAACGCGCCGCGTGCCCGCCGCGGCCAGATCCCACCCGCCAGCGCCGCTGCACCTATTAATGTCGTTCCTCCGAGAAAATGCCGTCGCGTAATTGCGAAACGATCTGAGAACCTGGGCCCTAGAACCATGTTGCCGAACCTCCGCCGGTTAGAAGAAGATCTGACGGTATCACACGTCGCGTTGCGTACGCCCCACATCCGGCTCATCGATTTTCGACGGAGTGGGTGTCACCCCACACAGGCCCTGCCAATTTAGCTTGTTGACCTCCGTTTTGACAGGCGCACCCATACGACCTCGATTACGCCAATGGGCACGCTGCATTGCGACAGGTCCGGCTTGCTTCGATGCCCGTCCGCGCGTTACGCTTAGAACCGCGAAGTCAGAGGTCAATGACTACCGTAATCAGGCCGGCGCACCGTCCACTCATCAATCGGAACTATGTTCTATGTCCTCGGATCCCACTGTCAATTCGGCGCTAAAAACTTCGCTCCAGCGCTGGACGCTGATCCTCGGCGTTTTGCAGATCACCGTCGGCTGCCTCGTCGGTTTCATTCCCCCCTCCGCCGTGCCCTGGTTTCGCGGCATCGTGATGGCCCACCTCGAGTTCACCGCCAACGGTGTGCTAATGGTCGCCTTTGGTTTTCTCGTGCCATGCCTGCGACTTCCGCCGCTGGCCCTCAAGGCTTGGTTCGCACTCTTGCAAGTCGGCACATGGACCAATGGCGCTGCAGGCGTCGTGGCCGCGTTTCTCGGCTCCTCGTCGCGCCTCATGTCGACGCTCAACGAAAAGTTCCCGCCCCCCGGCAGCCTCGATAATCCCGCCGTCACTGGCATTCTGCAGCTCTGTGGCGTGACGATCGTGCTCGCCTTACTGCTCACTCTCCTCGGCCTGCTGCGCTCCAGGCCACTGCCCTAGCTGGCTCCGCTCCGCGTACCGCAAACACCTCGTCGCAAAGAGACACCGCAGCCGTAGCCGGCGGCTCATTTCCAACGAATCGCTAGGCGGCTTAGATGCGCCAGTGTGCGGCAGAGCGCGCTCGTTCGCACAGTCCGGTCGTCATCCATCGCCGATTTCCGGCCACCCCCTCACAGGCTCGATTGGCACCTGCTTTGCACCACTCGCTCCTGTATCAACTGCCACGCCAAATGAGGTGCCCCTATGACTCCTTCCATCGCATCGACGGCGCCCGAAACCCAGGAAGATTTTAGCCCACACTTGGCTGCGCTCCGCGAACGCGTCTGCAGCCGCTGCATCGTGCGCCGCCCAGGTACGCCGCCCTGCGCACCGCACGGGATCGCGTGTGGGATCGAGCAGCACGTGCCGGAGCTCGTCCGCATTTGCCGCTCGACCGACAGTGTCCTGATGAACACGTACATCGAGCGGCTGCACGACGAGATCTGCAATACGTGCGAATTCCAGAACCAGCCGGTTTGCCCGTGCCCGCTTGATTATCTGCTGACGCTGGCCGTCGAGGCTGTCGAAGACGTTGAGGCCCGCCGGCGAAGCCTGTGAAGGGCACTCTCTCGGCAGGGACGTGAACGTGACGGCCGCTGTCGGCCGTCGACCGCTCACGGCGGGCCTTTTATTCTAGCCCAGCACGAACGCCTTGCCGCGCCGCACCGGCGCTGGTTGTTTCCATCCCCGAAATGGTTCGACGCCGCCTTTAAATCCTGTATGCTGTAGAGGCAGCCGGGCCGATTTTGGCGCGATCGATTTGGCGGTGGACAATGGGCAAACTCGATCAAGACACCGATGATTACACCTTCGGCAGCCAATTCGCCGAGAAGTTCTTCGTCCGCGACGTTTCGCGCATGCGATTCGACTTCGGCGCCGCGACACACACCGGCAAAGTCCGCTCGAACAACGAAGACCACTACGTCGTCGTCCGCCGCCGTCGGGCGAACGAACTGCTGCTGTCGAATCTTCCCGCCAGAGTCCTGCCGCTCGCCGATGATGTGGCCTACGGCATGGTTGTCGCCGACGGCATGGGCGGGGAAAACTTCGGCGAGTTCGCCAGCCGCCTGGCCGTGCAGCGGATGTTCGAGCTCTCGCAGCAGGCCTCGAGCTGGGTCATGAAGTGCAACGATCTCGATGCCCAACAAATTCGCCAGCGCGTCGAGGCCTACGTCGAAGAAATCCAACGCACGCTGCGGGAGCATGTCGCGACGAACCCGTTCCTCGCCGGCATGGGCACCACCTGGACGTCGGCCCACTTGTTGCCGCCGCATGCATTGGTCGTGCATGTGGGCGATTCCCGCGCTTACCTGCTACAACACGGCGAGCTGAACCAAATCACGCGCGATGACACCGTGGCCCAGGCCTACCTCGACGCGGGCGTCGACCAGGCCACGGCCAAGAAGTTCCGCCACCTGCTCCTCAACAGCCTGGGCGGCGATACGCATAACGTCACGGCCCGCGTCCATTTGCTTGCAATCGAGCCCGGCGACCAGTTGCTGCTTTGCACCGATGGGCTTTCCGAGATGGTCAACGACCGGGAGATCGCCGCCATTCTGACAAGATTGCCCTGCCCCCAGGCGGCCTGCGACGCGCTGATTGCCGCAGCCCTCGCCGGCGGCGGCAAAGACAACGTGACGGTCGTACTGGCAAGGGCGGCCGAAGACGCCAAAATAGCACAAAACGGCTGACGGCAATCGCCGCAGCGGTTCCGGCCCAGTATGAGGAGCGGCGGGTTAAGCGGACCGGCACAGTCGCGTCGGAGTGATTGGCCGCACCCGACCTTAGCTCCCCTGCTTGATCCGAATCCGCCGATACTCCATCTGTCCGCGATCGCCTTCCAATCCCATCGGTCCGCTGGCCGGGATGTCGTACGCCGCTTCGATCACTTCGCCGTTGCACGTCGCGTGGGCCTTATTGTCTTTCACCGTAACCACCAGCTCGTTCCAATCCTGCGGTTTGTACTTTTCCAGATTCTTGTACGGCCCGGCCAGTGGATAATCGCGGCATTGCAATTGCTTGTCGTGCAGAAAGACGCCGCTGTCGGCGTTGGGCGTCGCACGAAATTCCAACTTCAGCACAAAGTCGCCTGAGAAATCCTTGGTCGTCGATAGCTTTTGGATCCGCCGGCCCTCGGTCGGCGTGGTGACGATCAAGCGGCCGTTTTTGGCCACGTAGCGACCGTCTTCCGATCGCGTCTTGCCGTCCAGGCTAACGGCGGTTGGCACGATCGGCCAGGCCAGGTTCGCGTTGCCGCGGGCGGCGCGAATCTCGCTCTGACTGCTCGGCCGAAATCCCCAGCCCGTCAGGTCGCGGCCGTTGAATAACATCTCGAAGCCCGGCTCCGGTGTGAAATCGTCCGGCGTTGTCTCGACCAGGCCGAACGTCGCCAACAGCGGCCAGAGCCCGGCCTTCCACTTGGCGTAGCCGGCCTGGTTGGGGTGCAACAGGTCCGGAAACTCTTCCGGCTTCGCGTCGCCTTCTGCATTGGCGAACAGCGTGTAGGTATCGAGCACGGTCACCTGCTCGTTCCCGCGGGCCACCCGCCAAGAGCTCGTTCAACTGCTTGATCTTCTCGGCCGGCCGCTGCTTCGAGCCAGAACTCGGCATCACGCGGCACAGCACGATCGGCATCTTGGGGTCGAGCGTCTTGAACTTCTCGAGGATCAACTTCACGTTGTCGGCGATCGTTTGCGGGGCCGCGCCCATCTCCAAATCGTTCGTGCCCATCAGCATGACGACGCACCGCGGCCGCAGTGCCAGCACGTCGTCGATACGATACAGCATCCCGCGCGTCGTGTCGCCGCTGACGCCGCGATTGGCGACCTTCAATTGGCCGAAGTCGCCGTGCATGTCGTCGCCCCAGCCCTGCGTGATCGAATCGCCGAAGAACACGACCGCCTCGCGGTCGCGGTCGGCCCGCTCGGCAAACGCCGTGCGCCGCTCACGCCACAAGTTGTTGAACCAATCCACCCGCCGCACCGGCCCCGCGCCGGGCAGGTCCGCATCGCTCGCCGGCATGTCGAGGCTGGCGGCGGCATCTTTTTCAGCGGCAGCCTGCGTTGCCGCTTGCACCGACGATTGTTCTACGAACGCGATGCAACCAAACAGAAAGAGCACGCATAAAGCGCGGAGTGATTTCATGGTCTGGTATCCAATCGTAAAATGTTATTGGCCCGCGGAGTCACGCCTCCCAGGCAGCCGAAGAGATCCGAGTACGCCCACAGAATGGTTTACACTCGCCACGGCGAAAGTGCAACCGGCCCACGTAGTTGCCACGCTTCCGTGCCGAAACAGCGGCGAGCTTAGCGCGGCGATTAAAATTGCGATCCGTGTCCAAGGGCTGTTACGGCACGCGGAGCGTGCCCTGCTACAGGGGCCGCTCATTTCCTTTCCGCGAACGCGTACAAATGCCCGGCCGTGCGGATATAGATCGTGTCGTCGGCAATCGCCGGCGTCGCCGAGACGCGCTCGCCCAGCGGCGGGTTTTCCGCCACGATCTGCGGCTCGGGCGTGCCGGCCGCCAGCACGGTCACGACGCCCTCTTCCAGCGAGGTGAAATAGACGTGGCCGCCCGCCGCCACCGGCGACGAATAGTACTTGCCCGCCGCAACGGCCCGCTTCTGGTACAACTCGCGACCTGTCTCGGGATCGTACGTGGTCACCACGCCGCCGTCTTTGACCATCGTGAACTGCCCGCGATAAACCAGCGCCGACGACACGTAGGGCATCCCCTTCGTCTTCTGCCAGCGCATGTTCGTGCCCGTTACGTTACCACTGCCCCCCGGCGAAAGAGCGAACGCGCTGTTCCGCGAGCCCGACATGAAACGAATCGTCTCGTCCCACTCCGCGCGCGTCAGTTGGCCGTCCTTGTTGCGGTCGTTGTTGTCAAAGAAGTCTTTGATTTGTGACTTGAGCGACTCGTCTTTCGACAAGATGCCGTCGCCGTTCGCGTCGGCCTCTTTCAAGAAGTCATCGAACGCCGGCATTTTGAAATCGCTGTCGGCCGGGTCGCCGGGCGACCAGGCCGCAAAGAACAGGTCCGCGCCCGCCGTCACGGGCGATGCGCACATCGCCGAAGGCATGCCGACAACGTACCACTTCTCGTCGCCCGTCGCGAGATCGTAGCCGGTCATCTGCCCCATGCCCGGCGCGGCCACTTGTTTGCCGCCCGGTGTGTTCCAAACAACGGGCGTGCAGTAGCCGGCCTGCGATGCCCGCTTCTTCTCCCACTTGATATCGCCCGTCGTCACGTCGACGGCCACAATCTTCGGCGCAGAGTACTCATCGCGCACCAGCACCACCAGCCCATCGGCGATCACCGGCGACACGCCCGAGCCAAAGTCGCCCAGGGTCTTGGCCGGCCGCATCTCGATCTTCCATAGCTCCTTGCCGGCCAGGTCGTAGCAAACGAGGCCGCACGAACCAAAGTACGAAACGATCCGCTCGCCGTCGGTCGCCGGCGTCGAGGCGGCCGGGCTCCCCTCGGTCTGGTGATACGCCTCGATCTGTTTGGCCTGGGCGTCCGCCCGCCACCGCTCTTTGCCATCCGCGCGGCTGTAAGCGATTGTGTACAACTTGCCGTCGTCAAAGGCAGTCAGCACGAGCATGTCGCCCACGACAATCGGCGACGAAGCCCCGCTCGGCACCTCGACTTTCCATTGGACATTCGTCTCCGGCCCGAGCTCGACCGGCGGCCGCGCCCCGTCGTTCACGCTCGATCCGCCCGGCCCGCGAAACTGCGGCCAGACGAGGGCGTTGTCGGCCGCATGTGAGATGGCGGCAACAAAAGCGACCGCTAAAAACGCCATAATGCGACGCATCGGTGATACTCCGTTGGTTTGTCTAATGTGTCACGGGCCCGCACGAGCGAGCAGCGACCCATTCGAGCATTCTTAGCGGCCGCCAACCTCGCCGGCAAGACTACTATCAAGGTTAAAATTTGCGACCGAATCGCCCGTCCCACCGCTTGGAACCCGCCCGCCGCCCCCCTATCATAGACGGCTACCGCTACGGGGGTGGACGGTCGATCGGCACATAGCGAACCGCACCACTTTCATTCCAGGAGCCATCCATGTTCCAGGCGAATTCCTTCTCGCGATCTCTGTGCGTTTTTCTGTTGGCACTCGCCAGCGCGTTGGCTTACGTCCAGGCGGCCGCCGCCCAAGGCGAGCAGCCCTGGGCCGCCCTGCGGCTCAAGAACTCGTCGCGGCACGGCGAATGGGTCGACGTCAAACACGGCGATCGTACCGTCAAGAGCTTCATCGTCTATCCCGAAGTGAAAGACAAAGCCCAGGCCGTGATCGTGATCCACGAAATCTTCGGCCTCACCGATTGGGTCCGTAGCGTGGCCGACCAACTCGCCGAGGCGGGCTACATCGCCATCACGCCCGACCTCTTGAGCGGCATGGCACCCAACGGCGGCGGCAGCGAAGAGCTGGGCAACAACGTCGGCCAGGTGATTCGCTCACTGCCGAAGGATCAGATCACGGCCGACCTCAACGCCGTACACGATTACCTCATAAAGCTTCCCTCGTGCAACGGCAACGTGTCCGTGGTCGGCTACTGCTGGGGCGGCGGCGAGTCATTCCGCTACGCGACGAACAACAAGAAGTTGAAGGCAGCGTACGTCTTCTACGGTACGCCACCGAACGCTCCCGCCGAGATCGCCCGCATCAACTGCCCGGTTTACGGCTTCTACGGTGAAAACGACAACCGCGTCGACGCCACAATTCCGCAGGCCAAAGAGCTGATGGCCGCTGCCAACAAAACCTATGAGCCAGTAGTGTACGACGGCGCCGGCCACGGCTTCATGCGGGCGGGCGAAGACCCGAGTGCTGCCAACAGCCCGATGGGCGCCGCCAACAAAAAGGCCCGCGACGACGCCTGGGCCCGCTGGAAAGAGCTGCTCAAGAAAACGGCCACCCCATAGCTGCCGTTGAAAAACTCGACGGGCTGCTTCATCGCCTGGACGCGATGCCAAAACTGCGACGAAAGTCGCAGTTTTGCGAGCTGTGACGAGCTTTCCTCGGCACTTGGCGAGGTATGATAAGCGCCGCGATGAGCCGCGATGGCGTTTTTCAACAGGCTGGTAGGGTCAGGCTGTGCCGGACACTTCCCATTGTTCACGCAATTACAGCGAACCGCCGCGCCACAGCCGTCAGATCCCGTCCATCACGCAGGCCCGTTGCGAACCACAACGCCGGCGCAAGGCGGCGATTTTGCCTACTTGTTCAGGTTTCGCATCGCAACGGCCGATCGAAGCAAACGACGGACCGCTCACCCCAACCGCAGGAGGCGCACGAAATGGTCCCCGCATAGGAGACGACGCGTTGACCCCATCCCTGACGATCGTCCTCCCCATCCATAACGGCGAATCGCGGCTCCGCCGCTGCGTCGGGGAGATCCTGGAGCTGGCCAGTGAGTTGACGCCCAAGTTTAGCGTCCTCATCGTCGATGACGGTTCAAGTGACGATACGTTCTCGGCCGCCGAGGAGCTGTCCGCCCGCTATCCGCAGATTTCCGTCGAACGCAATCGTGCTCAGCGCGGCCTGGGCCCGACCATCGACCGCCTCCGACGACGCATCCGATCCGACGTCGTCATCGTGCATGACGGAGTCTCGCCCATCGACCCCAACCAGGTCCGTACGCTGTGGCGGCAACATATCCACCGGCAGATTGCAGCGCTCGGCCGGCCAACCATCTCGTCCACTCCGGATGCGGGCGTCCTGGCCGGTGTCGCGACGACCCATGACGCCCTCGCCCAGGCCCACGGCCGCTTGCTCGGTTTTCAACTCGTCACGCAGCCAAGGAGTGACGCCGAAATCGAATTTCCCGAAGTCGATTTCACCCCGCTGCCTGCGCCGCGGACGGATGCCGCCCACTTCGGCGGCCACAAAGGCGTCGGTCAGATTCCGCCTTTGCCGCGGCCCAAGTTTCTCGCGGCAATTGCCGAGTTTGCCCTGGGCGAGTAGGGCAGATACACCTGCGGCACGGTGGCCCGTCCGCCGCCGACGATGGGCAAACGCCACCCCGCTGCGGCCTCTGCGCCGAAACTCGCTGAGCGCCGCCGGCCACCGTTTTTGCCGCCTGTCCGCGTCGGTCGGGCGCTTCGCCAATGTGTGCCGATTTGCAACAAACGCTTGAGCAAAACGGCTCCACTTTCGCCCTCCCCCTGCCCATTTTCGTTTCATGCGCTTGCAGCATTCTGCTACAGTCCTCATACCGCGCAACGATAGCGGTCACCGCGCGATGCGCCGTGGGACAAAACACTTGCATTGCCGCGCCAGCCGTCGTAAGATTACAGGCGTTCGAGCAATCGACTGCTTGCGAGCCCGCCGGAACAGACTCGTCAACGCCAGTCGCGCTCGGATCTCTTTGACGCAGGAACAGTCGTTGTTTGATTATCTTTGTCGAACTACTCGACGAAGGGGCGAATGCAGTAGGACGTTGGCGGTGCACGAGCGGCGCCGCACGCTGCGAAGAGGGTTGTCGGTGCACGTGCGGTGAGCCCCCGCGCTGCGAGACGATGTTCGGCCGACCTCAGGCGGACCTGGGCGCCCTGTCGCCGGTCACTAGCGCAGCACTCACTTCACGCGCATCCATCTGCCCGCAGTCTTTGCAGGGACCGTGGCCGCCCGTCGTGCGCACAGAGAATGCGCGTTACCGTGTCCGTCGGAACAGTTTTGACCATTTTTACCATCCCTTATGGTCACGCCCCCGCAGTGGGCGCGAGGAGGCAGCGCGATGAGTACCGTAATTACTAGTTTCTGGCTGAGTGACAATCAACAAGTTCCCGTGCCCGGAGCGCCGGCACCGCCTGCTCCGGAAATCGGCGGCAGCCGACCGCTGCACCGCATCGCCGAAGTCCGCCGCAACCAGGGCATCTCGGTCCGCAGCGCCGCCCGGCGTTTGCACACCTCGATGGAGCAGGTCCGCCGGCAGGAAGACCCCCACGCCGATTTGCCTCTCTCCGAGCTCTATCACTGGCACCAGGCGCTCGAAGTCCCCGTCGTCGATCTGCTCGTCGAAAGCGAATCGCCACTCTCCGAGCCGATCCTGACCCGAGCCCGGCTGCTCCGCGTAATGAAAACCGTCCGGGCGATCAAAGAATCGTCGGCGTCCGTATCAATCTTGCGGTTCATCTCGATGCTCGAGCAGCAATTGATCGAGCTGATGCCCGAATTGAAGGACGTTGCCCCCTGGCACTCTGTCGGCCGCCGCCGCTCGCCCGACGAGCTCGGCCGCACCGCCGAGCGCATCGTGTCCGATACGTTCTTCGTCGACGCCAGCGATTGACATCCCGAAACCTGGTTCGTGTGCCACCCCCTTGCCAGCGTTCGATCGACAACTGCAAAAGCGGGGCCAGCGAGTGGCACACGCCTTGACTCTCATTGAATTGAAATCACACGCCAAGACGGCGGGTGGCTGGGATCGAGCAGCTCTCTCCCAGCCCGCGAACGGTTGCCTTCTCGCAGATCGCTACAACCGATGACGGCCCCCGCCACGTTCCTATTCCGCGCGGGCCAAACCTACGCCAAGGCACGAGGCTCCATTCCATAGGCGCTTCTCGGGCAGGCCGGGGAAGTGTCTCAGCCGTGAGTTGACCGACAGGGGTTCTAACTTCCCCGTCAGCCACAAAGCGCCAACCGGAATCCCTCGTGCCTTGGTTTCTTTCGCACGGATGCTCCGTTGCCGACTACCCGCACCAGCCACTCCACTCTGCGCCACGCCACTCCTCCACTACCACCCTCCTCCCTTCCATTCCTACTTCCCCGCCGCCCGCGTCCGTATCGAGTACAACGTCGACCGGGCCCCGATAAACAGCGTCCGCTTATCAGGTCCCCCAAACGCCAGCCCCGAGGCCCGCTCCGGCGTCTCCAGCGTGCCGAGCTGCTGGCCGCTCTTGTCGTACACGCACACGTTGCCGTCCGCGATGTACACGTTGCCGTCAACATCCGAGACGACCGCATTCCCGCCGCGATCGGCGAACAACTTCGCCGTAACTCGAAATTCCTTATCGAGCGTCGCCAGCCACGTGCGGCAATCATCCTCCGACGTCAGATAAAAGCTCTGGCCCGGCTCAACCACGGCCATCTGCGAGGCCTGCATCAGCGGCCGACCCGTGCCGCCGGCCATCAGGGCCACGTTCGAATCGGGCGCGTAGAAGTACCCACGGTGCTCGTTCTCGATCACACTGATGATCGACGTATTGCTGCCCTGGCGGTAGCGATACCCACGGTGCTGAATGTACTCCTGCATGATGTCCATCCGATTGTGCAGCCCCACCGGCAGCAATAGCGACGTGCCGGGCCGCGGCTCCGCCGTTTCCGAGACCGTCGCCAAATCGCCGCTCACCGTGTTCACGCTGTAGATCGCGCCCACCTGCCGAGCCCCAGGCGCAAAGGCCGCCACCAAGAGCGTTGCCGGCCGGACAAAGCCCATCACCTGCGGCTGCGGCTGGCCCGGTGTTTGGGCCAGCACTTCGGCTTTCTTGTCCGCAGCGTTCCAGCGATAAATCTTGCTATTGGCCGCGTCCGTAAAATACACGCGCCCGGCGTCGTCTGCCGTCAGGCTGGTGGCGTTGCTGAAGTCCGCCGCCAGCTTTTCTAGCTTGGCATCCTGGGCAAACGCCGCGGCTAGCGGCAGCGGCTCGCCCTTTTTCATCCCCTTGCCGACCACCAGGTGCGCGAAGTTGTTCGCCCTCACGGCCACCCCGCTCCCTTCTTCCAGCACGGCGTTGTCATACGGCAGCCGCGCCTGGCTGAAGATATGCACGTTGTCAAACACGATGTGGTCCGAGTTGCGGACCAGCACGGCATATTCCTTCGGCTGCACCGTCCGCGACACCCGGTACATATAAGTATTCGCGAACCGCAGGTTCTCGCAGTTCTCGATATCGAGCGAATAGGTGTTCTGCTGCCCCGATTCCTCCTCGGTCTGCAGGCAGTTAATTTCCCAGTTCCGCACGTTGCGGAACACGACTTCCACTCGGCCGTGATGCTCGTTGGAAAGCTGAAAGATCTGTCCGCGCGTCGACGTGTCTTCGACGACCAGGCCCGTGGGCAACCCGCCTCCCTCGACCCAAATATTGCGGAAAATGCCGCCCCCGCCGTTGTTCACCACCAGGTACGGCTGCGGCGGTCCGCCGCCCGCCCCCCGGCCGCCGCGCCCGCGGCCGAAGCCGCCGCCCGTAAACGCGATGTCATCCATCACCGATTTCTCGCCCCCCATCCACAGCACATTCGGCGAACCGGCCAGGCTGCCAAACCCCAGCCCGCTGACGTACGTCGTCCCGCCCTGCGGCGCGACGATCGCGCTCAGCGTGGTCCGCGTGCAGTGCAAACCAATCAGCACCGAATCCGGCTTCAACTTCAGCGGCGCATTCGCCCGATAGTTGCCCATCGGAAAATAGAGCACGCGATGCTCATCGATCGCGGCCTGCAAATCGGCCCCGCTCTTCACGGTGAACCACTCCTCCATCGGCGGCAACTGCGCGATATCCGACGCCACCACCGGCGCCGGCCCCTCCAGTGGCCGCAGCGTGTGCCGCGTCACAATCCCCACCTCGCGCCCGTCCGGCCCAATCTCGAGGCCGCGCATCAGACGCTCGACCAGATAGTACTTGCCCGGCGCTGCGATCTTTTCCGCCACGTTGCCCACGAGCTGCGGCACGTCCGTGCAGGCCGTGTTCACCAACGTCACCTGGTGTTTCCGGTGCTCCGCATCCCCGAACTTGACTCCCGCCTCGCGAATATCCTCGAATCGCAAATCACGCCCGTAGATTTGCTCCGATTCATCCGCCGGCACTTCAATCGCCACCGGCATATGGCGGAAATTGCAGCGGACGAGCGAGAAGCCAACGTCCTTCGTATTGACGCCGGCCGCCGATTGATTCTCAAACTCCGAATCCATCAGCACGTACTGCCAGTTCGGCGAAGTCCGCGTCGTGAGAGATGCCGTACTTCCCGCCCAAAATCTTCAGGTTGTATGAGCAATTGCCGATGTCCTCCAGCGCCGCCAGGGCCGTGCCCAGCTTGAAGTTCATGTACGACAGGTAGCTGTGCTGGGCCACTTTGAAGCGAATCGCGACCGCGCTCGGGTTCCCTTCCCCAATCTCGAAATCGATGTTCCCCATCGCACTGTTGAAATCCAGCTCGCTGGCGTCGACGATCGTGCCGTCCGCCTGCTGGCTCGCGGCAAAGTGCACCATGTACTTACCCTGGCCGAACGGCCAGCCGCGGCCCGGCTCCTGATAGCCCGGCGTGTTCGCCGCCAGCACAAACACCGGCCGGTTCTTGCCAAATCCAAACACCCGCGTGCCCGTCGTCACATACAGCGTCTTCGTTAGCCGGTAGCGCCCTTCCGGAATCAGCACCAGCCCCCGCGCGCCCTGGTTCAGCGCCTGCTGCAGCGCATCGGTATCGTCGGCCACGCCGTCCGCCTTCACCCCAAACTGCTCCGGCGTCACCACCACCGCGCCGGATCATCCGGCTTCTGCGTCAAGAGCGACTGCGCGCGCACCGAACCAGCCGCCGCGGCGACCACCATCAACCCGAAAGCTGCCGCCCGCAAAACGGAACAACAAATTCGGCCGCCGAATTCCCCCTCTTCGACCGTGAGGCTGTCCGGAAAGTGCCGGGGACTGTCCCCATTTTGCCCGTGAGAATGTCCACCGCGATGATTTACTCCGCAAAATGGGGACTGTCCCCCTCTCTTAGGCACTTTCCGGACAGCCTCTGGAAGACGGACCGGGTGAGTGCCCCTTTCACAAAGCGAACCTACTTTACCCCGCCGATTTCGAACTCGCTGCCTGCCCATTGCAACCGATCTCCTCAAGTTTGTGCCGCTTCAAATCACTGCCAAAATGGGGCAACCCGCACGCAAGATCACCCCAGCCACGCCGTTCGCCAACCGACCACGGGCCAAATAGAGAGTTGCCGCACACGTTGGTGTTGGTCAAGAAACACTCGGCCCTATTATGCAACGGCGCCGGCAAATGAACACCCAATCCGCGCCGCAAAACGCAACCTCGGCGCGAAGCAGCACCGGGCCCAAGCGGCCGCCGCCGACGACTCGCAGCCAGCCCTGACGACGACTTGGCCTTCAGGAAACGGCCGTCCGGCCGGTTTGCGGACGGCCCGCCCGCTGGTTCGCCCCCGCTAGTGCGTTCAAGCTTGGCACAAGCGGCCAAACCCGCGCACCACAGGCGCAACCGCTGCATCCGTTTCACTCACACACAAGCCCTAACCAATCTCCGACTGTAGAATTCCCCACTTCACGACCGTAAAATATCCCCGACGCCGAGCCCAAGCGTGGCTGTCCCAGATGCTCCCAGATGCTTCCGCAGCATGGCTTCGTCGCAGCCGGCCGACACGCGAACGCTCACACCGCGAGGCAGCGACAACTCGATCGACGCCGCGTGGGCAGACGCAATCATCACCGGAACGAGTGCAGCAACAGGCGCCGGTCGCGCTCGGCCCGGGCGGCCCTCCCGCCCCCGCCCGCCATGATGCGCGGCCGCCTGTTCCGCATCACGCCGAGCCAGCTCCCGCTTCCAAAAATGAAACGCCGACTCGGCCAGACCCTCGCGCCGGCAAAACTCGCGGGCCGTCACCCCGCTGCGCGCCTGCCCAGCCAGCGTCTTCCGCCACCCCGCCTCCAACTTCCCATCCCGCCGCTTGCCGTGAGCCATTGCCAACCTCCAGAATTTCGAATCCGAAATCCTGAAAATAACACGGCCGTCAAGATGCGGTTCGTGGGACGGTTACCCGCCGAGGAGTCCCCCCGGTCGAATTGCAGCACCACCTGGCCGCCGTCATGCACGAAGATCGTCTGCGTCACGCTCGTGCCGATGAGCGTGACCCGCCACGCCAGCTCGTTCAGGCCGTCGTAAAGATAGTACACCGTCGACACGGCCGAACCACCGTAAGTGGCGTACTGCGTGACCTGCGACAAACGATTGCGATAGTCCCACGAATCAAGAACGACCCGCGTCCCCTTTTCTTCCCTAATTAATTTCACGATAGTGCAGGTTGTCGAAATTCGCTGATGCGGCCGCCCGGCTCACAAACAAATAGAAAGTTACCCGTGCCTGCTAATTGCCATGCTTCATATTTTGGATGAGGATCAATATTTAGGGAGTGTCCATCTGTGAATCCAACTGTGAGATGGCCGCCCGCTCGAATTTCAATTACATCTACTGAGCTATTAAAAAGCGGCAAAATGGGTGCAATTGAAGCGGTATCGCTGGGCATTATGCTTATCACGTCGCCCTCGTGCTGCAAGTAAAATTGGGTTTCAAGAATTAAACTGATCGCCGCTGACGCTTCAGTGATGTCGAGGCTAAGGCGAAAGTCAATGTGTAAATATGTCAGTTTTGCATCATCCAATTGGAGATGCCATCCGTCTTTTGTCTCCGTCAATTGCATAGCAATCCTCGTTATCGTCGCAGGCCGATCTATCGGGGATAACCTATAATTGGCCCGATATGATCCAGCGGTATGTGCGTGTCATCATTCGAGCCGGGATGGCCTGTCCATGGAACCAACGGCTGACCGAAGCTGTTATAATATCGAAACGTGCCTGCGTCTTGATACCGTATTATGTTGCAATTGTTACCTAGAGCCTGGCCTTGGGGCAGGAAGAATTAAAGGGGACGGGGATCATTTTGATGGCTTGCTGATCCCCGGCGGCTGTTTTTTCGGCCTGCCGCGCGGGCGGAAGGTGTATTCCAGGTCTAACTGCCGCGCAACCTCCTTCTGCCACGCCTCGCCGCCGAATGGCCGGCCCGCGCGATGCACCGACGAATGGCGGCCAACTCGGCTTCGTTTTGCGGATCGTTCACGTGTTCATACCATAGCCGGCCGAGCTTCACGGGCGATTCGGCGAGCAGAGCCCGTTCGTCGGCCGTGCCATGCATGCGGCGATAGAGGCTGCCCCATCGCCAGGCTTCGGCCCGCTCTACCAGCCCGGCCCGCAATGGATTGCGTTCAATATACCGCAGCACGGCCGCCAGGTGCTCGTCGAACGCGATCGGAAAACTTTTGAAGCGGCCTTGATACAGGTGGCCCATGCCGCTGGTGCCGTGATGGGCGTGCCAACGCTGCGTGTGCGCGTGCGTCAGCCAGCGAAAGAAATCAGTGACCTGTCCATCCTGCCGCTGCCGCAGCCAAACCACTAAGTGCCGATGGTTCGACATCACCGCATAGCCGAGAATCCGCACCGGCACCCGCTCGAATGCTTCCAGAAGGACCTGTTCGAAGGCTGCGAAATCCGCCTCCTTCTTAAACAGCCGCAACCGGCCATTCGCCCGATCGAGCACATGGTACGCATACCCACCAACAATCAGACCGAGCCCGCCGCCGCATG
Source organism: uncultured Planctomycetota bacterium (assembly GCA_963738665.1). Classification (GTDB taxonomy): domain Bacteria; phylum Planctomycetota; class Planctomycetia; order Pirellulales; family Lacipirellulaceae; genus JABDGM01. The sequence goes on along the minus strand of CAVTXL010000016.1, from coordinate 68,540 downwards.
TGGCCAAATGTACCCCGCCGCCCGCCGTATCGTCAAGAATGATCCCTATCCCCTTAAGTTCTCCCTTGGCGACGACAGGAGTAATAGCACCATCGGCCGAGATTCCAACGAGTTCGCCTAGATCGTCAATGTGGCGTAAGTCAATCACTGAATCATCCGGTCGTGTCCAAACCGTCGCTTGATTGATCGGACCAACAATTGCAATGTAGTTCTGCCGTACCTGCTCAAGCTGAAGTTTATCGCTGCGTATCTCTCTTAATGAGGATACCAGAATGTATCGAGTATAGCCGGTTGGTGTGATTCTCTGGTATCGATTATACGGCTCGTCAAAATCGGGTGGCATTAATGCAATCAGTTGAGAATTGTGCTCGCTGTCCCACGGCTCTTCAAGTCGAAATCTTTCGAATAGTTTTGCTTCTTGCTCGCCTAGATATGGCAGCAGCAGCACTCGCCAACTCAGCAACGGTTTACCCGACGAATCGAGCAAGTCGCCGCAATCGCTATTGTGATCCAGCCGATATCGTCGTATTGCATCACGAATACAACGCAATGCGTATTTACGCGCATTGTTCGCTGCTGCCTTTTGCGTTTGCATCAATTGACGGCGAGTCGCAGCCGGTTCCGAAGAGGGAAAAAATTAGGACCAAAAAGACCAGGTTTGCTTTCTTGGGATACACATGAATCTCCAGGACGTTGAACGGGGAGAGAATCCGAACGCACGTTGCAACGTTGGTTACTTCGCGGTACGCCCGAATCCCGATCTGCATCCTCTAGTAATGGGCCCAAGGTGGAATATACTTGCCGTGATACCTGCCATGTTGCAAATGTGCTGGTTTTTTCTGAAATTGATACTTGTCAGGTTCACCAACTACCCAGAGCGTAAATGGCACCCCAACTTCATACGTGTTGTATCCAAAAACGGTGGTGCCATTTGAAAGGGCCTTGGCAAGGTCGCGCACAAGACGTGTTGAGTGACAGCCTCGCAGCGTTATCGTGGTTTTCCTGCCCGTCGAACCTTTTAGTAAGTCCGCAATATTATCGCCTTCTGCGGTGAGAATTTCATCTTTGTTACCTTTTGAAAGGTACGTAGCCGATCCATCATCGTTAGATATTAGATCGTCGTTGGCATGTCCCTTTATGATAATCCTGTCGATAATCTGTCCTTTATGTTTTGCTAGGGTCTTGGCAAATTCTTGTGAATCTGTCCCGGTAAATTGTTCGCCGTTCCTATATCGAATGTACCAGCCAGCCTGATGCAGATACGGCCGCAACCAGGTCGAAAACTTATTGAATACGATCCAATCCGGTAAATTATCTGTTGCCAAGATCGGTGGGCATGGCTGCAATCCGCTTGGGTCAGTAACCTGAGTCGCGGCATTTCCGGCGTAGCGGTACACATTTGACGGATCGCCCGCAAAGCCGATTGGGTCCTCGCTCAGCCAGCGGCCGATGCTTGGATCGTACCACCGGTTGAGGTTGTTCTGCAAACCGCTCGCCTTATCGAACCACCGGCCGGTGAAGGCGAAGGCCTCGTCGATGTAGCCGGTGCCGGCCGCTCGACACTGCTGCCGCTGGACGTGTTGATAATGCGCCTCATTGGTGACCTTGCCAAACCCATCAAAATCCCGATGGACACGCAGCGTGCCGTTACTATCGACGAGGTCCCGGATGCTACCCAGGTTGTCGGAGAGGGCCCACAGCACCTCGCCGTTCGGCCGCTTGGTTCGACCAATCGACCTGCTCATCGGCCAAGAGCTTGATCGACCGCCTGGCCCCCATAAGTAGCGATGCTTTAAATCGGCGTTGGTTGAGCTCGAAAAACTCGATTTATCGAATTCGAGGACGACCCGGCCCTGGTCATAAACGAACTCGCTGAGGGAGAACGTAGTGCCGACGAGTTGGATGCGCAAAGTGAGCTGATTGAACGGATCGTAGCTATAGTACACCGTCTGCGTCAGCGTGTCGTCACTCGTTGTGGATGTGCCGTTGCCGTCGTAGTCCGAAACCCCAGTGGGTGGCTGAGGGACATCCACACAACACCCGCTTCGGCCGGCCGCTCGAGACCAGAGCGTGGCGGCAAGTCCCCAGTCTGACAAATCCAGTGGCCGAATTCAAGCAAACTTAGCGGCAGCACAGTTTCCCCAATTCGCCCGCGATCGCGCTCGCTTTCTCTTAACACCCCGCCGCAACCAACGACCTTTTGCTCCTTCTTCCCGCTCCCCGCTTCCCTGACTCCTGACTCTTGACCATTCCCACCCTGGCCGAAAACGCCACTATACAAACGAACAAAAACCTGCTAAGCTCACGCAGTGCCCGTCGCTCTTTGGCAACCAATCGAATGCATCCGTCGCAAAACCCGCGGCCAGCGCTCGCCACCCGCGCCCACAGCAGCACGCAGCCACCTATCGATTTTACCCCCCGGAAGGGTGAAGATGGCCAAAACTCGGTGGGGGAGTTTTGGACACCTTCGACGAAACCCACTAAGAGCGGAAAAGGTGAGCGCGGAAAAGGGCGCGGAAAAGGTGGCGGCCACCTATGTTGCTCATCATTTTTCCGCAGCCGAATGCCGAGCCCGGTCTCCCGACCGTGCCACGCGCACCGGCAAAAGGTTTTGCTGGAAATCGGCCACCCAATCGGCTAGGTTGATCCGTCGAAATGACCGTTCGGGCGTGGCTGCGGGAGTGCTCCCGGAGATGCTGTGGTGGGCCGGTCTCCGGGCCGTACCAGTTGCGGCCGCCGGTTGTGGCCGGTCTCCGACCGTGGCAGTTGTAGCCGGCAGTTGTGCCCGGTCTCCGACCGTGCCACACGCAGCCCGTCGTCATCGATTGCGGCTGGCGCTCGCAGAGGTGAAAATCACCTTCCGCTTGTCGCCAGCCGCCGCTGCGGCGCAGCCGGCCTGGGATCCCGGACATACTCACCCGGACGGTTGCGGGAACGATCGAACGCTTACGTTTCGTCGGCGTCTGCGCCCTTTGTGGCGCGGTCGGGAGACCGGCCACAACAGACGGGAGACCGGCCACAACTGCGGCCGGTCGCAACAGACGGGCGGCCGCAACAGACGGGCGGGGGGCCGCAACTGGGGATCGTGGGCTACAACTCGACGCAACGCTTACTCGTACCGCAGCGCGTCGATCGGATCCAGCCGCGAGGCTTTCCAGGCGGGATAGAAACCAAAAATGACGCCGACCGCCACTGACACGCTGACCGCCACGATCACGGCCGGCAGCGACGTTTCCACCGGCCACTTGAGAAAAGTCCGGAAGAACAGCGACGTGCCGCGGCCGATGGCGATGCCGGCCGCGCCGCCGATCAGGCAGAGCACGATCGCTTCGATGAGAAACTGCCGCAGGACGTCTTCAGCCCGGGCGCCGATCGCCATCCGCAGGCCGATCTCGCGGGTCCGCTCGGTGACCGACACCATCATGATGTTCATGATGCCGATGCCGCCCACGAGGAGCGAAATCAGCGCGACGCCGAGGATCATGTTGCGCATCGTCGTCGACGTCGAGGCGAACGCCCGCGTCGACTCGGTCATGTCGCGGATGTTGAAATCATCGGGTCGGCCTTCGCCGATCCGGTGCCGCTCGTGGAGCAGCTCGGTGATTTGCCGCTTGGCGGCCGGAATTTGGGCTTCGCTGACGGCGCGGACCAGAATCTGGTCGACGTTTGTGAAGCGAACCGGCTGGGGCGTGTCGGCCAATTGCTGCGCCGACGGTTGGATGTAGATTCGCGACTGCATGTTTTCGACGGGGTAGAGCTGCGCTGAGCGGGTTGGCCCGCACGGCGGCGTCGGTGGATGCGGGCGCTGCGGCCGCCGCGCTCTGGTTGGTGGTGTTCGCCGAGACGCTCGACACGCGGTATTTGATCGTCGTCCAAGGGGCGATCACGGTATCGTCCTGGTCGATGCCGGTCGTGTTCGCGCCCTTGCGGCTGAGGACGCCGATCACGCGGAACGACACGTTCTGGATGCGAATCTCTTTGCCGAGCGGCGATTCGTTTTGGAACAGTTCGCGGACGACCGTGCGTCCGAGCACGCACACCTTGCGCACGCCGCGGACGTCGGCCTCGGTAAAGGGCTCGCCCTCGTCCATCTGCCGCCAATCGCGGACGTCGTGGAACGTGGGCGTCGTGCCGTAGATGAACGAAGGCACCCAATTGCGATTGCCGTAGATGACTTGCGTGCGGACGCGGACGATCGGGGCGACGCAGGCGATCGCCGGGCAGTCGCGGGCGACCGCTTCGGCGTCGTCGGGTGTGAGCGTCAAGATCGAGCCTGCGCCGAGGCTGACGCCGCCGCTGGCCCCCTGGCCCGATTGGATCATCAGATTGTTCGCTCCCATGCTGGCGATCGTCCGCCGCACCGATTCGCTCGAGCCCTGGCCGATGTCGATCATCGCGATCACCGCGCCGACGCCGATGACGATGCCCAGCGCCGTGAGGGCCGAACGCATCGCGTTGCGGCGAATCGCCCGCAGGGCCACCAGAAGCGTGCGATAGAGGTGCTTCGGTCTCATATTCGCGAGTCCTCCTGGACCAGGGCCGAGGCAGCTTGCGTGACGGCATCGCCAAAGTGCTTGTTGCCAGAACCCTCTCCCTCTGGGAGAAGGCAGGGTGCGGGTGCTTTGGCTACCGGTGATTCTCCCTCACCCCGGCGCTCGCCCAAGGAGAGAGGGACCGCTACATGGGGCCCGCCAGCGGGGACGGTGCTGCCTTCGACGAGGCCGTCGCGAATGTGGATCACGCGGTCGGCGGCCTCGGCCACGTGGGCGTCGTGCGTCACCAGTACGACCGTGATGCCGTCGTCGCGATTGAGTTGCTGGAAGAGTTTGAGCGTTTCTTCGCCGGTCCGCGAGTCGAGCGCGCCGGTCGGCTCATCGGCCAACAGCAGCGACGGCTGGTTGACGAGTGCGCGGGCGATCGCCACGCGCTGCTGCTGTCCGCCGGAAAGTTTCGCCGGTTCGTTGCCCAGCCGGTCGCCGAGGCCGAGCCGCTGCAAGAGGCCGACGGCCCGCTCGCGGGCGACCGCATCGGGCACGTCGATCCGGGAATACTCGAGCGGCAAGAGGACGTTGTCGAGCGCGCTGGTGCGCGGCAGCAGGTTGAAGTTTTGAAACACGAAGCCGATTTTGTCGTTGCGGGCCACTGCCCGCTGGGCCGGCGACTTCTGCGACATGTCTTCGCCGTCGAGCCAGTACTTGCCGGAGGTGGGCCGATCGAGGCAGCCGATGAGGTTCATCAGCGTTGTTTTGCCCGAGCCGCTGGCGCCCATCAGGGCGACCGATTCGCCGCGACGAATCACCAGCGAAATGCCCCGCAAAACCGGGACGTCGATTTCGCCCAGGTGATAGGTCTTGCGAATGTCTTCGAGCTTGACGAGCTCCATTGCGGGACTCACATCGTAGGGCGGAGAATCTTGTCCGCCTTGAATCGTTGCTGTGTGACGGACAGGATCGTCCGTCCTTCAACTCCTAATGTCTATTGCTTTGACTTGTTGCCAAATATCTTTGGTGAGAACGGATCGACCGCTTCGTCGGCCGCGGCAGCGGCTGCTTCGCCGATGACGACGGGCGCCCCCTCGCGCAAGTCGGGTGCTTCAACTTCGGTCCGCGTCCCGTCCGTCAGCACTTGCCGGACGGTCACCGGCCGAACGCGACCGCTTTCCTGCACCCAAATTGTACCAATCGAACCGGGCTGGCCGTCGGGAACGTCGGCGGCTTTCCCGGTTTTGCCGGCCCCGTCGCGGCCGCCCACGAGCGACGGATCGAGCCCCGATGCCACGACGCGGTCGACCGACGGCCGCCAGCGCAGGGCCGTATTCGGCACGATGAGCACGCCGTGATGCGCGGCCACATCGAACTCCACGTCGGCCGTGATGTACGGCAGCAGCTCGCCGCTGGAATTGTCGGTTTCGATGACGACCGTGTATGTGACGACATTTTGATTCATGCTGGCGTTCCAGCGGGGGTTGTCGGGCGCGACGACGCCGGTCAGCATCCGGCCGGGCAAGTTCTCGACGCTGTAACGAACGGTCTGGCCCGGATGAATGTGACCAACGTCGGCCTCGTTCACCGAGGCCCAAATCTGCATCCGCTTGACATCTTTGGCGATCAGGAACAGGCTCGGCGCGTTGAAGCTGGAGACGACTGTTTGGCCGACGTTTACGCGACGATCGATGATCACGCCGTCGACCGGCGATTTGATCGTGCAATACCCGAGGTTGATTTCTGCCCGCTTGAGCGTGGCCTCGGCGCTGGCGAAGTCGGCGTTTGCTTTAGCGACGGCGCCTTGGGCGACGGCAACCTGGGCCTGCGCCTGGGCGATCGCCGCCGTGCCGACGCCGATCGAGGCGTCGGCCGCTTCGTAGGTGGACCGTGCCAGGTCGATCTCGGCGTCGGTGACAGAGGTTGGCGAAACTTTGCGGGCGGCGTCGGCGCGGGTGAGGTCCCGCTGCGCTTTATACAGGTACGCCTGCAACTGCAGCAGCTCCTTCTTGGCCCGTTCGACGTTGGCCACGGCGTCGGCCACCTGGGCCGTCGACGACTCGACCAGCGAGCGAGCCGAATCGACATTGGCCTGGGCCTGTTCGACTTCGGATTTATAGAGCGAATCGTCAATCAGGGCGAGGACGGTGCCTTCCTCGACGGGCGACCGGTAGTCGATCGTCTTTGCGGGATTGCGCGATCGGCGCCGAGGCTAATGATCTTGCCGGCCACCTGAGCGCCGACGTCGACGACTTCCTCTGGTTCGACCGTGCCGGTCGCGCCGATCGCGAATTTCAGATCGCCCCGTTCGACGCGGACTGTCTTGAGGGGCGCGAGGCCAGCGCCGCCGTCGTGCCGAAAAAAGGCAAACGCCGCCAGGGAGATGAATCCAAACAGACCGGCCGCAATCAGCGTTTTCATAAGTCGTGCGAACACAGGCCCACAGAAGGTCGACCCAAAGTAGATACGCAGCTTTGCCGGGGGCGCGAGGGGCATGAGCGAGTGCCCGGTAAAGGCTTAACGTTTTCCAGAGGTAGATGGTTCTCGATTTGCCCGCCCATGTATCATAATTGCTTTTGGCGTGCGGGAGGAGAGTCCCCCCCGGGCTGGCTGCTGCACAGGGGAACGCCCGATCGGGCCGCCCCGGTTTTCGCTCACCAGGCGGCGAAACTCGAAGAAGTAGGGCGGTCGAAACTGCGAGACCCACGCAAAACGCGGCGCACATCAAAGATGCGTGTGCCTCGTTCCTCGACACACCCCACGGCGTGCTGCCGGGTGGTATGCTCAGGCTTGTGGTATCGTGCCGCCGGGGCGGGTCGCCGGCCGTTCTTCGACGGCGGTCGTCGCTGCGCGGCCGTTGGTTTCTCTCAGTGATGTGCCTGCCTCTTCGCCGACGAGCTTGGCCAGGCTTTCGGGAATCTCGACGCCGCCGATGTCGCGCATCACTTGCAGCATGGGCGGCAGCGTGCCGGCCATCTTATGCAGGAAGTCGGCCGTGCTGGAGCGGCCATTCGCGCCCCCGTTTTCCCAGACGATCACCTTGTCAAACTTGATGTTGCTGATCGCCTTAGCGCTGGTCTCGGCGAGCGTGTCGAGGTGTTCGAGCATCATCAGTTGGAAGGCCTCTTTCGCGCCGCCGCAGGCCGCGACGATTTGCTTGAGGCCCTCGCCCTTCTTGGCGAGGATCTCGTAATGACCGCGGGCTTCGGCTTCGAGCTTGGCGAAGATCGCGGCCGCCTCGCCTTGGGCTTCGAGGCGGCGCTTTTCGGCCTCGGCTTCGGCGTCGACGACGATGCGGGCCTTCTGGGCCTTGGCGGGCGCTTCGAGCTTGGCCCGTTCTTCGGCTTCGACGCGCTCGGCCTGGGCCAGGGCGGCCTTGGCCATCGCGCGGTTTTGGATTTCAATGACGCTGGCCTCGGCTTCGCGCTTGGCCGCCTCACCGCGCTGGTAGGCATCGGCCTTTTGCTCGAGCAGCGTGGCCTGTGATTGGGCGATCTTGGCATCGGCGATGTTTTCGCCGTCGACCGCCTGGGCGTTGGCGTCGGCGACGGCAATACGCTTGGCCTGCTCGGCCTGCTTGACCGAGACGTCGCGTTGGAAAGCGGCCGTTTGCTCGCCGACCGTTTGCTCCTTCTCGAGCTCGGCGACGCGGACGGCCTGCTCGCGGGCCGCTTGGCGGGTGCCGATCTCGCGTTCCTTCGTGGCGCTGGCGACTTGCACGACCTTATCGCGATCGGCGCCGGCGACGCGAATCTCGCCCTGCTTGACTTCGTCGGCCACGTCGGCCCGGGCCTGTTGAATGGCTTGCGACGCGGCCTTCTGGCCGATCGCGTCAATGTAGCCGCTCTCGTCCTGGATATCGGTGATGTTGACGTTGATGAGCACCAGGCCGATCTTCTTAAGCTCCGGCTCGACCGAGTTCTGAATGTGCTGCAAAAACGTATCGCGGTCGCGATTAATGTCCTCGATTCGCATTGAGGCGATCACCTGCCGCAATTGGCCGAAGATGATTTCCTCGGCCTGCTTGCGGATATCGTCGGTCGTGAGCTCGAGCAATCGGACGGCTGCGTTGGTCATCACATCCGGCTGCGTGCCGATCGCGACGGTGAACACGCTGGGCACGTTGACGCGAATGTTTTCCATCGACAGCGCGCCGCGGAGCGGAATTTCAATCTGAATTGGCTCCAAGCTGAGGTAGCTATAATCCTGTATCAGTGGAATTACGAACGTGGTGCCGCCGTGGATTGTCTTGGCGACGCGACCGCTGCCGGTCATGCCGCCGTAGACGACGAGGATCTGATTGCTGCTGCAGCGGCGGATCGTTTTCTTGACGGCGCCAAAGATCATGAACAATATCGCGACGCCCGCGAAAAGCATGAGCATCGGCCAGAGATATGGCAGCAGACCGGCGAGGTCTCCGTCACTTCGAATCTGTGCCAGCATCGTGGTAAGTGTATTCATCATCGTGTCGCCTGCCATAATTGGACTGAAGTGTTTTAATCTACTGTAGCGAAACGCTCGCCTGAATGTCACGCGGGGACGGCATTAGGAGCACGCGCCACACGAACGGTGTCGGAGCTGATAATGCCCACGATCACGACGTCGTCGCCTGTGCCGAGCCGCTCGTCATCGTCGGTCAGGGCCTGATACTCGACGACGCGATTCTGCAAACGGAACATGACTTTACCGGGGCTTACTCGCTTGGCGCCGATCGGCACGTACACCGTCGCCGGCAGCCCGACAGCCTTACGCACGTCTTCGTTGCCGGCGTGCTGCAGACGGTACACCTGTTGGAACAGCCAATAGACGATGTAAAGTGCGGCGGCCCCGGCGAGTGTGGCCCAACCGAAGGCGGCAGCGGGCGGATGATGAAAGGCCAGCATCGTCTTTCCGGTGAGGCCGAAAAACGTCAGCGCCGCGCTGAGCGTGCGAATCGAGATCATTTCGTAGAACCAGTTCAGTCCGCCGTGGGCAGAGTGGCCGGAGTGGACATCGTGACCGCCGTCGCCCGACACCTCGTGGTCGCCGAAATCATGGCCGTGGACATCGCCGGAGACGTCACCCGAAACGTCGCCGTGAACGCCGGAAAAATCGTGGACGTCGCCGCCCAAATCGGCGTGAGCGAAATCGCCACCGTGAGCAAAATCGCCGCCGTGGCCCATGTCGCCGCCGTGGTCGCCGAAGCCGATCATCGTCATGATGAACTGAAAGGCGAGGACGGTGCCGCCGCCAAGCGCGGTGATGGTGAATAGGGTGTCCATAGGGGCCTCGCTCCATGAGTTGCTGACAATTCGGAGGGCCGGTCCGCAATTGTAGCTTTTGCGGCACGGCCATGCGAATTGCAGGGGAAATGCCCTGATTTCTGCTGAGGCCAAGTGTCCGGGGCTCGCTTTCGCGGCCGCCGGCGAACCAAGTTTCGCCTGCTATTCGCCGGCCCGTCCGCGATATTGGCCGAAAATGGAAATCGGTTAAACACCGGCGTATTTGCGCAATTCGGCGTCCATGCTTGCCAAACTTTCCGCCAGCTCGGCCTTGGTGCACTCCAGGTCGGCCAACTGCTCGGGCGGCGTGTACGCGAACATGTAGAACTTGATCTTGGGCTCGGTGCCGCTGGGCCGGCAGGCCACGTAATTGCCGTCGGCGGCCAGATCGAGGATGACGAGATCACCCTCGGGAGCGTCGAGTGACTGCAGGTTGGGCTGTGCCTGACTCCCCGCCTTGTCAGGCACAGCCTGACCTACGCGGCGGATTGTCCGATTAAGGTAGTCGCGAATTTGCACCACGGCGTGGCCCGCCAACCGTTCCGGCGGATGGCTGCGAAAGGCGGCCATTACTTCTTTCATCCGCTCCATTCCTTCGCTGCCGGGCATTTCGACCGAAACCGTTTTCTCCGCGTGCCGCCGTGTTGCCAGAACAAGGTGTCGAGCTTTTCGTGGAGCGTGCGGCCGGTCGATTTCAGTTGTGCCGTCAGCTCGCAGAGCAGCATCGCCGCGACCGCGGCGTCCTTGTCGCGGGCGTAGGTGCCGACGAGAAAGCCGTGCGACTCTTCGGCGCCGAAAATAAATCGTTCGGGGCCATTGTCGTCGATCACGCCGGCGATCCATTTAAAGCCGACGTGCAGGTTGTCAATCGTGCGGACGCGGTAGCTGTCGCCGATGCGGCGGATGAGCTGCGACGTGACGAGCGTTTCGACGAGATACTGTTCGGGCGTCAATTGGCTGCGGGCCCCGCGGGTTTCCAGCACGTAATCTGCCAACAGTGCGCCGATTTGGTTGCCAGTAAAGGTGCGCCATTCGACGGATTCACCGAACGCCAGCGGCGCCGCACATCCCAAGCGGTCGCAGTCGGGGTCCGTGGCGATGACCAGGTCGGCGCCCGCTTCTTTTGCGCGGGTGATGATCGCGTCGAACACGCGCGGATTTTCAGGGTTCGAGACGTGGCCGGGCACGTTGGGAAAATCGCCGTCGGGCTGTTCGTGCGGCCCGAAGATTTCGACGTCCTTGAAATCATCTTTGGCGAGCACGGGACAAATGGCCGACGTGCCGACGCCATGCAGCGGCGAGTAGATGACTTTTAAATCGCGCGGGCCTGGGGTGGCCTGCGTGAAGACAGCGTCGCGAAAGGCCGCATCGACTTCTTCCTGGCACGAGACGATGCGGCCCGCAGCCACGCCGGCGTCGAAATCTTGCCGCGCGATCTCTTGCGTGTTCATCACGCGCTGGATGATGCCCGTATCATGCGGCGGCAGCACCTGGCCGCCGGTCGACCAGTAAACCTTTACGGCGTTATCACTCGGCGGGTTATGGCTGGCCGTGACCATGATGCCGCACGAGCACTTCTTGTGGCGGACGGCGAACGACAGCTCCGGCGTGCTGCGATAGCCTTGCAGGAAGTAAACCGTGAAGCCGGCCGCGGTCATGATCTCAGGCACAGCCGGGCGAAATGTTCGGAGCGGTGGCGGGTGTCGTAGGCGATCGCGCACGACAGTAGGTCAGGCTGTGCCTGACGGTCCGTTTGTGCGTGGCTCTTCGTCGCGTCAGGCACAGCCCGACCTACAACTTCTTTCACATAGTCGGCCAGCCCTTGGGCGCTCTCGCCAATCGTGCGATCATTGATCGCGTTGGAGCCGATCGGGTACATCTTGCCGCGCCGGCCGCCGGTGCCGAAGGGGATCACAGTCCAAAAGACGTCATCAAGTTGCTGCCATTTGTCGGCCTCGATGTGGGCAATGACCTCGGGCGCGTACTCGGCATATCGCTTCTCGGTGAGCCAATCATTGACGTTTTTGGCGGCGGTGGCGCTAATCTTGCCCGCGTCGGCGGCCTGGGCGACTTTCGCCAGGGCTTGCCGTTTGGATTCGTTGGTTGTGGTGCTCATATTCGTTTCCTCACTTGCGACTGCACGGTTCGCAGTCCGTTGAAAAAGTCGATGGGCTGCTTCATCGCATGGATGCGATGACAAAACCGCGACCCAAGTCGCAGTTATGCGAGCCGTGATGAGCTTTGCTCGGCACTTGGCGAGGTTGAAAAACGCCACCACGGCGTTTTTCAACCGGCTGTTAAGCGGCCTCTGCCCGCCAACAAGTCGCGTATAAGACTCAATCAGGGTAACATACCGGCAGTGCGACAAGCTAGGTTCGATCGGGTGGGGCCGTTGGAAGCGGGTGCGTGTAGGCGGCTCGACTCGCTGACGAGTTCAGTGACTGCTGCTCGCTGAGCGAGCGGGATTTCATCTCGCGGAGCGAGACGTCGATACTGACAAAACCGGCCTTCTTGCCGCTGTCGAGGCGGTGGTTGATAATGTGCAGCACGATGAGGCAGCTTCCGCTACAGCCGAAATTGAATTGGCCGGGCCGTCGTTTTTGTTGCGTCGGCTTTACGATCGTCATTTCGCTCGTCGCCGCGGCGGCACGCATTGCGCCGGCGCAAACCGAGCAGGCGCAACGCCATCCGCCGCGCGCCATGCCGCTGGCCGCGTCAAATGTGCGAGCCCGGCCGCCGGTTTGGTCGGTCGACGTGCTGGATGCGTTTTTTGTCAATGCCCGGACGATGCTCGCCGGTCCGCGGCCGGATTACAAGGCCGCAACCGCCGACGCGCGACCCGCGCATTGCGCACGGACAGCGGAGATACGCCGGCGGCGGAGCCGCGGCCGGCCGGCGGAAGGCAGTGGTCGAAGTTGATCGATGCCGAGACGATTGAAAACGAGATCAAGCGGGTAGCGCAGAGCGTGACCGTGGACGTGACAACACCGGGTCCGTTTAAAGCGGACGGGTACAAGTCGTGCCGGCGTAATTTCAGCCTGCTGGCCGTATTGTTTGGCGTAGCGAGTGAGTACGACGGCAGCGTGCGCTGGCAGGACGTCGCGCCGGGGCTGCGCGACGAGTTCGCACCGCGCCGGTCACAATACCAAGGTCGGCACGGACGCAACGTACAACGAGGCAATCTCCCGCAAGCGCGATTTAGAAGACCTCGTCCGCGGCGCACGGCCGCAAGTGCCGAGCGCCGACAAAGCGGCCGCGTGGGGCCAGGTGGCCGATCGTCCGCCCTTGATGCAGCGATTGAACATCGCCCAACAAGAGCGACTGAAGAAATGGCTGGCCAACGAAAACGAGTTCAAAGCGCACGGCGACGACGTGCGGCACGAGGCGCAGATCGTGGCCATGCTGGCCGACGTGATCGGCCACGAGGGCTTTGAGTATTGGGACGACGTCGAGTACGCCCAGTTTGCTCGCGAGCTCCGCGAAGCGGCGGGTGAGATGGACGCAGCCGCCAAACTGAACAACATCGAACAGGGCCGAAAGGCGCTCGACCGCGCCTGGAAGGCGTGCGCCAATTGTCACGATGGATATCGGGGTTGATGCTGAATTCAAGATGCTGGACGTCAGATCCGGCATCCGGCATCCAGCAACTAGCATCCAGCAACCAGCATCCAGCATCCATGTCTGACCAACTGCGAGCACGACTATTCGAAGAGCTGGATTCGCTCTGGCTCATCGATCCCCATACGCACATCGAACCCCATTCGCCGGCGTCGACGAACCTGGCTGATATTCTCGGCTACCATTACTACACGGAGCTGATCCACTCGGCTGGCATGCCGCGGGAGGAGATTGAAGCGCCGGGCCTTGCGCCGCAAGAAAAGGTTCGCCGGCTGGTGGAGCGGATCGCGCCGCTAAAAAACACGGCGGCCTACGAATGGCTGCTGGAATTGGCTCGCGTGTTCTTCGACTTCCCCCACAACGAACACGTGACCCTCGACAACTGGGAGCTGCTCTACGACACGGCCGCGGCCAAGATGGCCCATCCCGATTGGGTCGAGCAGGTTTTCGAGCGCACGAAGCTCGACGCCGTGTTCCTGACGAACCAGTTCGACGATCCGCTGGCCGGCTTCGATACGTCGCGCTACATTCCCTGCCTGAGGACCGATGATTTGGTGTTTCACCTGGGCAACGTCGAGGTGCGGCAGCGGCTGGAGCGGGCGACGAACACCGACGTGCACGACGCGGCCTCGCTCCGCGCGGCGATCGGCAAGCTGTTCGAGCATTTCGTTGCCAAGGGGGCGCGGGCGTGCGCGATCTCGCTGCCGCCCGATTTCGCGCCCGAAAGCGTGCCCTTCGGCCGGCTGCGGTCGCAGTTTCAGCACCTGGCCGTGTTCGTCGACCCGGTGCTCAGCGTCGTGCTGAAGGGAACGGAAGCGAACGACGCGGACGAGCAGCGGCGATTCGACGATTATTCGCGACAGGTGTCACACTTCGTGTTTTGGACGTTGGCCGAGTTTTGTGCCGATTTCAAGTTGCCATTTGATCTGATGATCGGCGTGCATCGCAACGTCTACAGCGGCGGCGTGTATCAGGGCCGCGACCTGTACGACAGCCGCTTCTCGCTGATGCAATATAAAGAACTGTTCAACGCGTTTGGGCAAGTGACGTTTCCGGTATCGGTGTTGGCCACGGCGGTGAACCAGGAGCTGGTCAGCTTTTCGTGGGTGTTTCCGAATGTCGTCACGAGCGGCCACTGGTGGTACTCGAACACGCCGACGTACATCGAGCGGGACGCGACGGCCCGCTTGGAAGCGGTTCCGCAAACGAAACAGATCGGCTACTACAGTGACGCCTACAAGCTGGAATTCGTACTGCCGAAGTTCGCGATGTACAAACGCATCCTGGCCAAGATTCTCGCCGAGCGGTTCGTCATCGAGCGCGGTTGGAGCGAGCAGCAAGCGCTCGATTTGGGCCGGATGGTGCTCCGCGGCAACGTCGAGCGGATATTCGGCGTCGAATAGTCTCGCTCGCGCGACCGCAGAATTCCCGCGGGTTTCTGCCTATTTATCTCATCTACGCCCGCCGTTGCGGGCCGTTTGCTTGAGGCCCTCGCAGCCCGAATTAGAATAAGAACTGGTATGAAGTCGGGCCGGCTGCTACCGGCGACTGGCCCTCGGCGAAGACCGCCAACGACGGCACGGACCAGGCTGCTTGTCGATCGTGCGACGCCGTTCGCATTCGGAACAGAATCTTCAAGGCAAGTTTTGGCCGCGATACGAGAGAACTCATCGTCTGCCCACAGCGGCAGTGATCGCTCTTCCTATCGGCCGGTGATGCTTTCAAACCGCGCCGACTGATTGCTGCGACGACCCACGTTTGATTGACCTGCACTGCCGCCCTCGCGCCGCGCGAGGATGGAGTCGACCTCATGAATCCGACAACTCGATGCCCCTTCCGCCGCGGCTCGCGCTGTGCGCTGGCGGTATCTATTCTGCTTCTCGGCGCGTTGGGCTCAACAAGCATCCAGCCGGCGATTGCAGCGGACGACTTTGGCTTAGCGGAAGTCGACTTCTACTCCGATGCGGGCGGCGGCGCACAACAAGGCCCATTCCAGGGCACCTACGATATCGGCCCGCTGCTCGGGGCGGATCGGTTTTACAGCGCGGGCTACAACGGAGCGTCGACCGTCATTGCGAATATCGAAGCCGGCTATATCTGGAACGAACATGAGGCGCTGTCGCACGTGCAGTTGATGCCGAACAGTTTCGGCGCCGCCGGCGAAATCGACCGGCACGCCACGGCGGTCGGCTTGATTCTGGGTGGACGCTCCGGCGGCGCCAGTCCCGGCCCCTATCAAATCGGCATGGCCCCAGGAGCGCAGCTGTTTTCGGGCGGCATCGCCACGTCCTGGCCCAGCAGCTCGCTTTATCCTCGCTTCACGACCGCCTTTTACCTCAACACGGGGATCTCGACCTTTGGACCGTTCCACGCGGCATTTGTCGACGGCCTGGCCGTTACGGGCGGCACGCGCACGGCCGACGTCGTCAACGTGAGTTGGCAATGGGTCGATGATTTCAGCGGCCATACGGCGAGTGATGCAGTAGCCGGCACACTCGACGCGATGGTATACGAGAATCCGCGGACGCTCTTGGTAATGGCGGCCGGCAACACGCCGGTTACGGCCACGAACCCCAACGGCGGAATGGGGCCGAATCGCGTGCCCAGCCCGGGCAGCGCGTTCAATGGTTTGACTGTCGCGGCGCTGGCCCCCAATGGCGGAGCGTTCAATGTGGCCAGCTCGTTCAGCAACGGAGGCCCGAACGACTACTACGATCCCGTCAACGGCAGCGTCAGCGAAGCGCACGCCGTCGTCGATCTGGCGGCGCCCGGCGAGGGGATTGCAACGGCCTATTACGGAGGTCAGATGGGCGGGAATGGAACCAACGTTTACGGCCCGGCCAATGGTCCCGATGGCGGGCCGGATTGGTACTTAAGAAGCGTCGCCGGCACGAGCTTCGCCACGCCGACCGTGTCGGGCGGCGCCGCCTTGCTCTACGATGCGGCGTATGATGTACTCGGCGGTTCGCCCCAGGCCCGCGACACCCGCGTCATAAAAGCCGTGCTGATGAACTCGGCCGACAAGACGCTCGGCTGGGACAACGGCCAGGTCGCGCACCCCAATGGCAACGGCGGCGTGCTGACGACGCAATCGCTCGACGACCGAGTCGGCACCGGCCGGATGAATCTCAGCAAAGCGTTCGATCAGTACCTCAGCGGCACGACGGACGTCGCCGGAACGGCCAGCGGCCTCATCGGCACCGTCGAAAACGCCGGCTGGGACTACGGCCTGGCCGCCGACGGCGCGACGAACGACTACCTGTTCGATCGGCCGCTGTTGGGCGGCTCGACCTTTACGGCCACGCTCGATTGGTTCCGGCAGCGTCAGACGTACGGGTTGAGCTCATCTGAGGACATCAGTTTTGACAATCTCGACTTGGAACTGTGGAGCGCCGCAGCCGGCTCTCCGCTTGGCCCTCATTTCCGAATCGAAAAGCGTCTACAACAACGTCGAGCATTTCAGCTTCGCGATTCCGACCACCGGCGAGTACATGCTGAGAGTGCGGCTGACGGGCGAGATTTTTGACGTAATGCACCAAGCGAACAGCGACGTCTACGGGCTGGCCTGGACGGGCGTGGCCGTGCCAGAGCCGGGCGGCATCCTGTTGACCTCCTTTTCGCTAGCCGCCGTAGTCTTCGTGCACCGTCGACGCTCGGCAGGCAACCAGCACTTTCGCTTCCCTGTTCTTGGGTGAACCGCCCTCAGGTCGAGCTATTCTGCCAAAATCGCCGGATTCCGCGACCGGTTGTACTCTTCGTTGCAGTATCTTACGCAGGTGGACGGGGCGGTTCACTTCGTCCTGATGTTGCTGGAGCTGCGATGGATACGGACGCGCTGCTCGATCGGGCCGCCGACGGCGACTCGTCGGCCGTAAACACACTCCTTAACCGCCACGCGGTGCGGCTGCGCACGATGGTCGCCCTGCGGATCGATGCCCGGCTGGCCCCGCGGCTCGATCCGTCGGACGTGGTCCAGGACGCGCTCGCCGAGGCCCATCGCAAGTTGCCCGAGTACCTCGACAACCGCGCCGTGCCGTTCTATCCTTGGCTCCGCAAGATCGCCTGGGAAAAGTTGGTGCATTTGCACCGCCGCCATGTTTATGCCCAGCGGCGCAGCGTCCGCCGCGAGGCGGGCCGGCTCGATTTGTCGGGCGATTCCAAGATGCTGCTCGTCGATCGCCTGGTGGCCAGCTCGGCCAGCCCCAGCGACGGCATGGCCCACGACGAATTGCTGGCCCAGGTAGCGGCCGCGCTGCGGGAATTGCCGCGGCGCGACTACGAGATCATTGTGCTCAAGCACTTGGAGAACATGACGTTTGTCGAGACGGCCGCCGTGCTGGAGTTGACCGAGGCGGCCGTCCGCTCGCGCTACCGCCGCGCGATCGAGCGCGTGCATAAGATCGTCACCCGAGAGTAAGAGCTTATCCAGAACCGTCGGGGACTGTCCCAATTTTTCCGAGTCCGCGAGGAAAAATGGGACTGTCCCCCTCTCGGAGACGGTTCTGGGATAAGCTCCTCGAAAAAACAGCCCGATCGTCCCGGTCGGGATTTCGGCGGCCAAATTGCCGCTACGAGGGGAAAACCATGCCGCAAGTTGCTTCGCACCGCACCGACGTCAATGATCCTTCGATCACGCCGCTAGACGATCTGGTCGCCGAGGCCGTCTCGCGGCTCGAGGCGGGCGAGTTGCCGGACGTGACCGCCCTGACGGCCGACTGTCCCGAGCTCCGCGAGCCGCTCGAAAAACTACTGCCCACCCTGGCCGCCATGGTCGACCTGGGCCACTACGCGGCCGCGGCCAACAGCGAAAACGGGGAGAACGGCGCCGCCCCCGCGGCCGCCCATTCGCCGGCGAGATTTTCCCCTCCCCCTTGCGGGGAGGGGCTAGGGGAGAGGGTTCTTCCCAGCATCCAGCAGCCGGCGGCCCGCCCAGGCATCCTCGGCGACTTCCGCATCCTCCGCGAGATCGGCCGCGGCGGCATGGGCGTGGTCTACGAAGCCGAGCAGATTTCGCTCGGCCGCAGCGTCGCCCTGAAAGTTCTACCCTTCGCCGCCATGCTCGACAGCCAGCAGCTCGCCCGCTTCAAAAACGAAGCCCGCGCCGCCGCCACGCTCAAGCACCCCAACATCGTCAGCGTCTACTCGGTCGGCAGCGAACGCGGCGTCCACTTCTACGCGATGGAACTGATCGAAGGCAGCAGCCTGGCCGAGGTGATCGCGGCGATGAAAGATGGAGTCAGGGGTCAGGGATCAGGGGTCAGGGAAGAAGAGCAGCAGAACAGCAAAGCAGTAGAACAGCAGAGCGGCAGCGAAGTAGAACCATCGCGCAGCGACGATCCGACTACTCCACTGCTCCACCACTCCACTACTCCACTCATCCGCTTCGCGGACACCGCCCCCGCCGCCCACCTCTCAACCCTCCGCACAGCAAGAACCATCACGAATACTTCCAATCAGCCGCCCGGCTAGGCATCCAAGCGGCCGAAGCCTTGCAGCACGCCCACGACCTGGGCGTCTTGCACCGCGACATCAAGCCGAGCAACCTCATGATTGATGCCGCGTCGCAGCTCTTTATCACTGATTTCGGTTTGGCTCGCATCGAGGCCGACGCCGGCATGACGATGACCGGCGACATCATCGGCACGTTGCGCTACATGGCGCCCGAACAAGCCCTCGCCAAGCGGGTCGTCATTGACCACCGGGCCGACGTGTATTCGCTGGGCGCGACGCTCTACGAACTGTTAACGCTCGAGCCAGCCTTCGGCGAAAGCGATCGCTCGGCCCTGCTCAAACAAATCGCCTTCGAAGATCCGCGGCCGCTCCGCAAGGTCGATCGCCACATCCCGGCCGAGCTGGAGACGATCGTTCTCAAGGCGATGGAAAAGAACCCGGATGATCGCTATTCATCGGCAGCACAACTAGCTGCTGATTTGCGGTGCTTCGTCGAAAATCGGCCAACCTTGGCCCGGCGACCTGGGCTGCTCGGCACCGCTCGCAAGTGGTCGCGGCGAAACCGCGCGGCCGTGTGGGCGGCGGCGATCACGGTCATCGTCTGCGTACTTGTTCTTGCGGCCAGTGTCGGCTGGATTGTGCGAGATCGAGCCGCGCCACGAATCGCTTGCAAAAGCCAACGTGATTCACATCTTAGATGAAGCTTCGGCACTGGTGGATAAATCTAATTGGCCCGTGCGCCTCGCTACGATAAAGCTTGCAGAAGATCGATTTGCCGTAGTTTCCGATAATGGCGAGCTGCAAAAAAAGGCTGCTGACCTTCGCCGGGATGTGGAAATGGTTCAGCGGCTGAAGAATATTCTCGCCGAGGGATCATCTGATGAAATGATGCGTTCATATACAAAAGCATTCACCGATTATGGAATCGACGTGGATTCCTTGGAGCCGGACGAAGCGGCCGCGCGAATTCGCGGGCGGCGAGTCAGCCTGCAGCTGGTCGTGTATCTGAACCGGTTGGGCGATATCCGGCGCAAGAAAAAAGACCCGAGTTGGGAGCCGCTCGTCGAAATCGTGCGGTTGGTGGATCCCGATGCTTTGCGGATGCGCCTCCAGATTGAGGAGGTCGTTGGTTATTACCAGGGAATCATTAACAACGAGCCTGAAAATACCGACGCTTACTTGATTCTCATAGACATGCTCCAAAAGAAGGGTGACAGCGCTGCGGCGATTTCCGTCGAAAACGCACTCGTCGACGAGGTCGGACTGAAAGGTCGCCGTTTGATCGGTGATCGTGCCGCGCTGCGAGGACAATGGGAAACGGCGTCGGGCCACTTCGCCAATTTGTTCAACTCGCCTACTTCGCGACATATTGTCGGAATTCAATTCGACTATCTTCGATACGCGCCCAGTTTGGTTCGACAGGGCGATTTGAAAACGTATGAGTCCGTTCGACAAATGGCGTTGGACCAATATTCCGACACCAGATTTCCTACAACTCAAGAATACATTTCACGGGTCTGCCTGCTCTTACCCTGGCAGAGCGAATGGCCAGATGCCTTCGATCATTGGCGCAAAGACCTCGTGGCGGGATACGCAGGGGATTCCGCTGCCTGGAGGAAACCTCGATCCTGCTTGGCGATAGGGCTAATTGAATATCGAAAGGATCAATGGGATCAATGTATCAAATGGTGTGAGGAGGGGCTTGCATCGCAAAACGCAACCAAGAGCAAGAGTGCCATGATCCTTTCTCTTTTGGCCATGAGTCATCATAAACTGGTGCAGCCGGACGCGGCGCGCGCGAGACTTCGCCAAGCTGCTTTACTCATTGCCGACGCCCGTACGAAGACGGGCTGGAAACCAACAGAAGCAATGGATTGGTTCGATTGGGAAAACGCCGCTATCTTGTACGACGAAGCCACCGCTTTGGTCAAACCGACCCCACAGCCCTCGGGCACCGACAAATAGTAGACATACTTACTGCCGGCCTGAGCAAGCGGCCAACTTACGGATTCTTCGGCCGTCACGAAAAGGGCCGCCGCCAGTAGGAAAAACGCCAGGGCGAAGTGTTAGCTGAGGGTCAGACGGGGCACATAGGACCTGTGTTGCCTCACACGGCAAGCGGCCGCCTACTGTCGATTCTTGAAATCCGCGGAAATAGTCCGACCGCTTACTGCCTAGCGTGCAGTATCTATCTCAGCAAAGTCGCCAAGCTAGGGCTGCGTGACGATGGAAAGAGCAACCCGTAGCTACGTTCAATGGTGTGGCCTACGAACTTCGTCGCCAACTTTAACAGTTAGAAAGAGAACAACCATGTCAATAAACTCACTCCCTCTACGAACGCATTCGATTGGCTGTTGCACTCGATGAACCGCGTTCGTCATGGCCGCAATGGAGGCGATCAAATGGCACAGCAAGGCCTCAACGTGGATCGCCGAGAAGAGGCCGAAAGACCTAGACCTCCTCACGCTGGCCACCGAGGCCGACAGGAGTGTCTCACAACCTGATAACTGACCCACCGCTTCCATCACAATCGCATAGCACTTTCAACCACCACAAGCACAAATATGTACCCCTTCCCAAGAGTCTTCAAGTATTCAAAGGTCAGAATCACGACGTTTTATTTCGACCGCAAATTTCAGCACTTGCTCATTCTAGTGGTTGCCATGGTATTGGGCATGATACCAGCCAGCCTCCACGCGGCGACCGCGCGAGTCTCGTCGCTATCCATGTCCAGCACATTCGAATTGCAAAGTTTT
The DNA here is from genome assembly GCA_963738665.1 of uncultured Planctomycetota bacterium. Classification (GTDB taxonomy): domain Bacteria; phylum Planctomycetota; class Planctomycetia; order Pirellulales; family Lacipirellulaceae; genus JABDGM01. The sequence goes on along the minus strand of CAVTXL010000016.1, from coordinate 46,973 downwards.
GTCGCTGGCGGGAAGACCTTCACTCAGGCCGATTTGATCGTGCCGTCAATTACCTCCTTGCTTTTCAACGGCGGCATTGCTGCCACGGAAGGCGCTGGCGTGCCCGCTGCTGGCAAGCGTTCGCTGCTGATGACTGATTTTCAACTGGATACCGGCTTATTAAACGTAATTGATGCGCACATTCAATTCACGCCGGGGTTGGTGAATGGACCAGGACCGGACCTCGTCCTGTTTTCGACAAATTATTACAGCGCCGAGAACTTCGAGGTTGAAACCAACGGTGTGACCGTTGCGTATCCGGGAACCCTATATGACTTGAAGCTGGGAGAAGTCCCCTATCACTACTATAGTCGTGGATCCAACATCACGTTGAGCGTATTGGACTCCGATCCATTCCCCTACAACCCTGCGACAGCGGGCAATAGTGGCGACACTCTGTGCGGCATTGTCATTGATCTTGATGACTTTGCCGTCGGGCCTTTGGCAAGGGTAACTGAGATCAACTTCCCGAAGCCAATACCCAACGGCGACCGCATCGAAGTTTTTCTCTTGGCAGGGATTCGTAGCGCTGTGGTCCCCGAGCCGAGCACGCTGCTGCTGACGGCGCTGGCGCTGGTGCCGTTCTTTGGCAGACGGCGGAGAGCCCGATCACATACTTGTTTGGACACTTGTCGAAGTCGTTTGGCAACCAGTGCAATTGCTCTGCTGGTCATGCTGCTAGGACTTGTCAGCGCCACGAGAGCGCTCGCGGCGGCGCCGCGCAAGATCGTGACGCCAGGTGAGAACGTTTCAGCGCCAATAAATATCAGTTCCGATGGCAGCCGAGTTTCTTACGTCTCCGATGGCGTCTTCAATTCGAGCGTCGACAATTTCATCTACAGCGTCTCTTTAGACGGAGGAGCCGCAGCATCGCTCACGCCCCAAATCGATTCTACGGCAAAACTCGATCCGACCATCAACTTCTTGGTTCATAGAGACCAGGTGTTTTACACCGTCCAATCGCCTGCCAACGTCGCGGGCCTCTATGCGGCATCGATTGACGGCGATTCGGTGCTGCGACTGCGAGACGGATACGATTCGTTCTATTCTGCTTTCCATGTAAGTCCTGACGGTAATCGTGTCGTCTTTCGGGGGGCCGACGGCACATTTAGCGTGTCTACGCGCAAGCGGCCCGACAGCTACGCTTATACAGGACATTGCTCAGTTCGTTGGATTCACCGCCGATAGTAGCCGCGTCATCGTCGTCGACCGTGACGTCTCGTCCCATCCGCTGTACAGCATACCCAGCACCGGCGGCGCGGCTGTTACGCTCGCAGGAACCACTGTGGGTATTTCGACTTTTAGCCCCGACCGCAGCCGCGTCATCTATGAAAATGGCACTCATGGGCTGAGCAGCAGTCCGATTGACGGCGGGACTCCAGTTGTGCTCCAGTCAATCCCAGATACAACCATCCTCAATTCTAATTGGGTGATAAGCCCCGACAGCGGGCATGTCCTTTACTTGGGGGAAGACTCAAATCAACAGGTTTCGATAGTCAGCGTGCCAACTGACGGGGGTGCGCCGGTGATACTATCGGAGCCATTGCATGGTCACAGCAGCGTGGTCAATCATGTTAAATTCAGTCCTGACGGCAGTCAGGTTCTCTACATCGAGTTTTCCCCCAATAGTGCGCCGCGGCCGCTTTATATCGTTCCGACCGCGGGGGGCGCCGCGCAAGCTTGCCGACGTCGCTCCGGGAGCACCTTGGGTGTTCAGCCCTGACGGGAGTCGAGTCCTGTATACCAGCGATATCGACGGGGATGGCAAGAACGATGCAGTCAGCGTCGCGAGTTCGGGCGGGCCCGCCGTCAAGCTGAACTTGTCGCCGGGCGGGGAAGGAGGATTATTCAGTCCTGACGGCAGCAGGGTCATTTACACCCTATTCGGAGGCCTCTTCGTCGTGCCGAGCATCGGCGGCACGCCGGTGAATGTTTCGGCCGCAGCAATTTACAATAGCCCTCAATACAGCCCCGACGGGAGTCGACTGATTTTTACTCAACAGGTCAATGGAATTCCCCAATTGTTCGTCCGCGTCATGCGGCAGCAGTGGGACGGGGCCAACGGCGATTGGGACGCACTGACCAATTGGAGCCACGGCAAGGCGCCCGACGAGGTCATGCAGATCACTATCGATGGCTCAGCCAGCGTCACTGTGTCTGGCAATGCCATGAGCCGCACGCTCAATGAACTGCAACTGGGTGGCGGCGACGGCACGTCGATGCTCACGTTCGCATCCGATGCTGCAATCACTGCGATCAACGGCGTCGTCATCAATTCGGGTGGGGTATTAGGCGGTAACGGCTCAATCGTCGGCAGCGTGGTCAACACGGGAATCATCTCCCCTGGCGCGTCGCCCGGCTCGCTCACCATCGACGGAGAGTATTCCCAAAGTGCCGCTGGACAATTGCAGATCGAACTGGCGGGAACCAACAACTTCGATCAATTGCTCGTGACCGGGACGGCGACGCTCGGCGGCGTGCTCGACGTGTCACTTCTCGACTTTCTACCCCGTCCGGGTGAAACCTTCGAATTCCTGACCGCAACGGACGGCCTGTCCGGTCGCTTCGACCGATTGCTTTTGCCGGAGCTCTCCAACGGCCTTCGCTTCGACGTGCGGTATTCGTCGAACAGCGCGCAACTGGCGGTCGTCGGCGTCCCCGAGCCGAGCACGCTGCTGATGGCCGCGCTGGCAGTGGCGCCGCTGACTTGGCGACGGCGGAGAGACCGTATCCGCCATGTATTTTGTACGTCAGTGACTGCGAAAGACATGCAGTTTCCTCTCACTGGAAGCAGATCTTAGAAACACGCGGCGCGGGTTGGCCTCCGGCATCCGCCGAAGCCCGGATCGGCTGAAGACTCTGGGCCTCCGACATCAGCCGAAGCCAACACGCACGCGTTACAAATCCCCAAGAGGTCGCAAAGATTTTGAGCCAATGATTTTGAGTCCTTCATCATTTAAAATCCCTTTTATAACCAGGTGACACTATGTCATTCAAAGCCCGCACCAACTGCCATCAATCACGTCTCCTCAACACATTTCGCCGCAGCACGTTCGAAACCCTCGAAGCCCGGCAGATGCTCTCGGCGAATCTGGGATTCGCCGGGGCGTTTGACATCATCGGCGGAAGCACTGGCGGCATCTATACCCAAAACTCAGTTTCTTCCACCCGAGGGGGCGGAATGGTGACCGACCTGGCCGGAAACCGCTATGTGACGATCAATAGTACACGCGATGGCTCTGTCAGCAGCGGGACGATCGACCTCGATCCCGGACCGGGCGTTGCCGCCACGACGATGACCGCCGGGCTTGTGAAGCTTGATCCCAGTGGCGCGGTCGTCTGGACAGCCCCGTTCATTTCGTCCATTAACGTGCATGTTACCGCCGCGGTCGATTCCAGCCAAAACGTTTACCTCGTAGGGGACTTTTACGGCACGATGGATGTCGACCCCGGCCCGGGAGTTGTGAATGTCACGTCGACGGCGGGCGGGAGCGACTGGGGGTACTACATGGTGAAACTCAACAACGCTGGAGAGCTGCAATGGGCTCGCACATTGGACTCCAACGGGCTGGATCCGTTGCGAATTGAAGTGGATGGCCACGGCAATCTGATTGTCGCCTCCAGTTTCTTTGGCGGTTCTCCAACGGACGTTGACGCCGGTCCCGGCCAATTCCTGATAGACCAAAAGGGCGCCTACGATTCGGTCGTGCTGAAATACAGCACCGATGGCGACTTCGTGTGGGCGCGCCAGATTGGGAATGCGGGAGCTTCACAGGCTGTAAATGGTCCGAGCCTCGCCGTGGGTCCGCAAGGGGATATCTACATGGGTGCACGCTTTGTCGGGGATCTGGATCTTGACCCGGGCGCGGGCGTCCACATCGTCTCTAACAGCGACGCAACCAACGATGCCTATCTTGTACAGCTCAACGCGGACGGGAACTATGTCAGCTCGTACGTGACGGAAGGTGACGGCTCCACTGTGTTGCGGGACATCGAGTTGACCAGCGACGGATCGGTGATCCTCGGCGGGTATTTCTCAGGGACCGTCGATTTTGCTCCGGGTAGCGCGAGTCTCCCCTTAACCTCCTTTCACAGCAGTGTTGATGGTTTGGCGCTCAAGCTCAACAGTGATTTGACGGTCGCGTGGGCGCGTCAATTTGGAGGAGATGGATCAACGGCCCTCGTCGAGTCCGCCCTGGACAACGACGGCAACGTTTATCTCGGCGGTTATTTCGGCTCAGGAGGCCAGCCCGGTCAGACAAGTGATTTTGACCCTGGGCCTGGCGTCTATGAACTCGTCAGACCGTCGACGTTTTACACGGGATACGTTGTTAGCCTGACAGACGCGGGCGACTTTCGCTGGGCCGTTCCGCTCGGCGGCAATACAGGCCTTAGCAGCGTTCAAGGCCTTAGCGTAACGCCCGACGGCGAGGTTCAACTTTCGGGCAGATTTCGAGGAACAGCGGACTTCGATCCTAATCCGGCGGCGGAAACCTAGCTCGCGAGTACCGGTACCAATCAAACGGTTCTCACCTGACCTTAACGCAAGTGTACCCCAAGCCCGGCGCGCCCGTCGTCGATGCGGGAAACAGCCAATCCATCGTTGTCACCGGTTCCGCAAGCTTCACGGCACAGTCACCGACGATGGACTGCCGAATCCGGTGACCACGACCTGGAGTCAGGTCAGCGCGGCCCGGGCACGGTCAATTTCGCCAATGCGTCGGCCCTCGATACATCGGCGACCTTCAGCGCCGTCGGCAATTACCTGCTGCAGCTCGAGGCGACCGACGGCCAGTTTACGTCGGTCGATTACGTGAATATCACCGTCAACCCGGTGACCGCCACGCTCACCGCCGTCGCCGACACCTACATCGACGGCGGCAGCACGACCACGAACTATGGCACGTCGGCAAGCCTCAGCGTGAGTGGCAAACCGGATGATGCGGCACTCCTTAAATGGGATTTGAGCAGCATTCCGGCGGGCAGCACGTTGCAGTCCGCAAAACTCTCGCTCAACGTGACCGGCACGAGCACCAACACGTACGAGATCTACGAGCTCAAGCGGAGCTGGTCGGAATCGCAGGCCACGTGGAAGAAGGCCAATTCCGCGACCAATTGGCAGACGGCCGGTGCTGTCGGAGCACTGGACCGCGGCACGACCGTCTTGGGCACCGTCACCGCCTCTGCAACCGGCATTCTCAATGTGGCACTCAACGCGGCCGGGCTGGCCGTGGTGCAAGGTTGGGTGAATAACCCGGCCAGCAACTTCGGTTTCGTGCTGCAAGATTATGCAAACACGAACAAGGATGATTTGGTGTTCAGTTCCAAGGAAGCGACCGTGGCGGCAAACCGGCCACAACTTTCGCTCGTTTACAATCCGCCGGCGCTGCCAATGTCACTCACCGCCTTGGCCGGCTCGTCGCTGAATACTGCGACCACTTCCGCCGACAAGCCGCCGGCACTGAAGAAGAATTCGACCGCGCCCGCCAAGGAGCAAGCCTTCGCCGACCTCGCCGCTCCCGCTCAATCATCGCGGGCTACGACTCTATCGCCCGTCGTCTCAACTCGGCCGAAGGACGCGGACCCCGAGAATGATTTCGACTCCGCGCCGGCCTTCGACCTGGCGCTCGAAAGCGCCTTAACGATTAGCCTCTAAGTCGACACTGACACGATTACGGAAATCCCCCAGGGTTTTCGTAATTCGACGCCAGCCAAGAGGCTGCAGGCTCGACCGCGGCCGGGCGGCCGCCCCGGGCCGCCGCCCGATTTCCGCCACGTTTGGCGAAGCAGTTTCAAAACCGCCGGGGAGTGGCTCAATTTCCGCAGTCGGCGGAGCAAATTGTGCCTGTCCCCCTTCCCCAGGCAATTTTCAAGCTGCTTCGCGATAAGTTCTTGAGCCAGCATGGTTTAGCTGCGTTTGCCCCCGCTCCGCCGAAGTTTTCTGATAGGATGTGGCACTTTCAGCGGGCACTCTGCTCCTTATCCTATTGGGGGCACACCGATTGAGCATGGCGGCCGACAACCCTGTTTCTCCTGAACGGCTCCTCGAACGTGCCAAGGCCGGAGATCGCCAGGCCCTTGCAGATTTGATAAGCCTGTATCGCAACTACCTGGTCATCCTGGCCCGCGTACACGTCGACACCACGCTGCAAGCCAAAGCCGATCCGTCCGACCTGGCGCAGGAAACCTGCCTGCATGCGGCCCGCGATTTCCATCAATTCTGCGGCTCCACCGAAGCAGAGTTCATTGCCTGGTTAAGAAAGATCCTGGCCCACCGAGGCATTGCCATGATCCGCCACTATAAGGACGCCCAGCGCCGCCAGATCGTTCGCGAAGCCCAGCTCGAAGCAGAACTCGACCTTTCCGCACAAGCACTGGCGTCGATTCCTGTGTCGTCGCGGCATTCGCCCAGTCAATCAGCAGTACGCCGCGAAACGGCCGTGCTCTTGGCCGACGCCTTGGCCACGTTGCCCAGCCACTATCGCGACGCCCTGGTGCTGTATCATCTCGAGCGCCGTTCGCTGGCGGAGGTGGCCGAGCGGCTGGGCCGCAGCCTCGACAGTGTCAAAAAACTTCTCGCCCGCGGGCTGATCCGCCTGCGAACCGTGATGGTGGATGAGCCATGAATACCTTACGATCCGGCGTATTGACCAGCCGCGCCAGTTCAACGAGCGCGCTCGAGCGCGGTTGGAAGAAGCGCTCATCGAGTACCACGATGCAATCGATGCCAATCGCCCCCTCGATCGCCAGGCGCTGCTCGAAAAGTATGCCGACGTCCGCCTGGAATTGGCCGGCTATCTGGACAGCTTTGAGTTGATCCGCACGATCGCGCCTCAACTCGGAGGCGCCGACCAGCCGGCACGTTTACCCGCATCGGAGCGGGCCACGCTGGGCGACTTCCGCATCCTCCGCGAGCTCGGTCGCGGCGGCATGGGCGTCGTCTACGAGGCCGAGCAGCTTTCGATTGGACGTCGGGTGGCACTCAAGGTTCTTCCCTTCGCAGCCATGCTCGACAAGCAGCAGCTTAATCGCTTCAAGAACGAGGCCCGCGCTGCGGGCACGCTCGACCATCCGAACATCGTCGCCATTTATTCGGTCGGCGCCGAGCGCGGCGTCCACTACTACGCGATGCAGCTCATCGAAGGCCAAAGCCTGGCCGAGGTGATCGCGCAACTGCGCAAAACCAATAGCGGGATTGGTTCCCCTCCCCCTCGCGACAACACGCAACCTACCAACCTGGTTTGTTCCCCTCCCCCTTGTGGGGAGGGGCTAGGGGAAGGGGTTCGCCCCGCCAATCAAGGTTCCAACGAAGATCCAACGACCGACCACCACTCAACGAGCATCCAGCATCCAGCATCTAGCCTCGACACCGCCCCCCTCGCCCACCTCTCCACATTGCCCGATTTTTCCTCTCGCGAATACTACCGCAGCGTGGCCCGCCTCGGCATTCAGGCGGCCGAGGCCCTCGATCACGCCCACCAAAACGGCATCCTCCACCGCGACATCAAGCCGGCCAACTTGATGGTGGACGACGACGGCAAGCTCTGGGTCACCGATTTCGGCCTGGCCCGCATCGAGCAAGACGCCGGCATGACCATGACCGGCGACATCCTGGGCACGCTCCGCTACATGAGCCCCGAGCAGGCGCTCGCCAAGCGCGTGGTCGTCGACCATCGCAGCGACATCTACTCACTGGGCGTCGACGCTATACGAGCTGATCGACGCTCCGGCCGGCGTTCCCTGCCGACGACCGCCAGGAGCTGCTCAAGCAGATTGCGTTCGAGGAACCGCAGCAGCCCGCGGCAAGCGAACACTGAAATTCCCCGAGATCTGGAAACGATTGCTCTCAAGGCCATGGAGAAGAATCCGGCACAGCGATTTGCTACAGCGCAGCGACTTTGCCGATGACTTGCGTCGGTTTATCGAACACCAACCGATTAGATCAACGCCGCCGACCGTCCGGGATAAGGTGGTGAAATGGTCTCGGCGGCATCCGGCGGGCATCCGTGCCACGATCATCGCCTTCGTGACAACTGTGCTCGCCATCGGCGCCACGCTCGAGTGGGTCATACGCGACCACGCCGTCCGGCAAGCTGCGTTGTCAGTGCAGGTGAACCAATCGCTCGTGGAGGCTAAGACGCAGTATGAAGCTGACCAGCTACGCGAAGCTCTCGCCGCTGTGAATCGCGCCAAAGGAATGCTGGCGAATGGCGAGGCAACCGAAGGCCTTGAGCAATCCGTAAGAACCTGGCTAAGTGACCTGGAAGCCGCGAATCGGCTGGAATTGATCCGAACGAACGCGACTGCGCAGTGACAGCGTGGAGCGTCGATTTAACGGCCAGGACTATAAAGACGCGTTTCGCGACTACGGTATCGACTTTGACGAGCAGGACGCGGATCAAGCGTCGCAGTTGATTCGAGAATCTGCCATCAAGAATACACTCGTTAGGGCGCTGGATGATTGGTACCGGATCGAATTGCAGGCGGCAGAGTTCAACCCTTTTTCCCGCAGTCCATTATTTCAAATGCTTTTGCAGACCGCCCGGCAGGCGGACAGGGATCCGTGGCGTGATCGGCTGCGAGACGCGATCCAGCGCAATGACGAGTCCGCACTCTTAAATCTCGCAAGCTCGGAAGACATCCTGGATCAACCACCTGCCACGATCGCACTTTTGTCCAGCGCACTCCAGACTCGCAAGCTTTTTGACAAGGCTATCCCGTTCCTCCGGCAGGCGCAGCTTCGACACCCGGCCGATTATTGGCTCAATTTCGAACTGGCCGAGTGTCTGCAACAAGCGACTCCGGCGCAGCTCGCGGAGGCGATCGTCTACAGGCGCGCGGCTCTCTCTCTCAGGCCCGACAGTCCACATGCCTACAACTACCTGGCCGTCGCTCTTGGGGATGCCGGCAACCTCGACGAGGCGGAAGCCGTGTTACGTCGGGGAATGCAAGTCGCCCCAACTTTTTACATGAATCACTACAATCTTTACAATCTTCTAATACGTCGAAGGAAGCAGGCTGAGGCCGCCGCCGTGCTGCTCGCCGCGCCGAAACCGGGGCCCGACGACAGGCGCTGAAATGCACGTCTATTACGCGTATTTACTCCTAAATTCCGACCGAGGTGACGACTGCCTCGAGGCGCTCTATGAAACCATTCGCCTGGCGCCGACCTGGTCCAAACCGCGTGTGTTTCTTCATGAGCGCCTTCCCAAAGGCAACGACCCCTTTGCCGAGGAAATTGCGAGACACACGTTGCAGCTAATCCCCGACGATCCAGGATTTCTTTGCGAACTCGGGATGACCTTATTTCGGCAGGGCAAGTACGGGGACGCGGCGGCTGCCTATCACAAGGCCTTTGAATCGAACGTCGCCTCCCTGATCGTCGATCGACCTCGCCATCGTGCCTACTGGTTCATCGCGCAGGCGCTTCAGGCGGCAGACGGCGACGTTGATGGACGATGGGATCGAGCGGCGGAGGATTTGCGCGTATGCTCGACGGTGCGCCAGACGACACGCCCAACTCCAGCAACCAACGCAAGATCGTTTGTCGAGAAATCGCGCAGTGGGACCAATTGTTCAATCGCGTCGCCAAATTGCGACCAGACGAGCCCTGTCTCTTCCTTGGCCGCGCAGCAAATCGCACATTGCACGATCAATGGGAGGAGGCTGCCGCCGACTACGCGCGGGTGATCGCGTCGCGTCCGATCGAATTTGATGACGTCGCCTATGCAAGCGTGCTCTTGCTTCTCGATGCCTCCAAGACTCGCTACCAGCACTTTTGCAACGAAATGGTTTCCCGCTTTGACGAACCGCCCGGCGGATACGAAGCGAACATCATGGCGCGCGTGTGCGCGCTGGGTCCGGCTGCGGACGTCGAGTCGGCAACCGTCTTGCGTTGGGCGGCAGTGGGCGTTGAAAAGGAAAGCGGTGCGCCCCAATTGCATAGCCTGGGACTCGCACAATACCGCGCCGGAAAATACGAAGAGGCCATTCAATCCATTGTGAAATCCAAAGTGGCCGCGCCTGCCTGGAGCGGGATTTCACAGAATTGGCTGGTGATGGCGATGGCACATTATCAACTGGGAGATGTCAATAAGGCTAACGAGTGCTTAGCCACGGCCCGCGAAGTCATCGAGGAGCCACGTAAGGCCCACGCTCTTGGGTCGTACCCGATTCAGTTCGGCGATTGGGCCGAGCTGCAAGTCTTGATGCGCGAAGCAGAAAACCTTCAGCGATCGTCGGCGGCGGACGGCGGCGAGAGCTCGACCGACGACTAGATATTATCCCTGACTATTGCCAGAAATAGCGGCCGGCGAGGCCCACGCAGCAAACGAGTTCCTCGCCGGCCCAGCGCAAACCACAGCGGTCGCATTGTGCGCCCATCGGGCCTGCTGATTTCATTTTACCAGAGAGTCGTTTGCATAACCTCGCCACTCCTAAAACTCAATTCTTATAAGGACGCAACCCATGTTCAACCATCTGGCAGCTCGTCGTCGCTTTCTCAAGTCGCGCAGCTCCCGCGCCAATCGCCGGCAGGTTGGTTTCCTTCGCCCTATGCTGGAAGCGCTCGAGCCGCGGCAGATGCTCAGCGCGACGACGATGGACTTCAACGTGTTGCCGCCGGGGTTCGCAGTCGCGGAGGCTCATACCGAACCGCAAATCATCAATGGCGTGCCATTCGAGTTCATTGCGGATCCAACCCCCGCCCCAGTCGCTACGGGGCAATTATCGTCCTCGGCCACGAGCGGCGCGACGCACCCGCTGTCGAGCATCCCGCAATTGCACAGTGACCCCGGCGCGCGGGCCAAGCTGTATTTGGATTTCGACGGCCACTTCGAGCCGACCAATGGTGTTACGACGCCCGTCTACGATCGCGATGGCGACCCCACCACGTTCAGCGATGAAGAGCTCAACAACATGTCGATCATCTGGAGCCGCACGGCGGAGGACTATGCGCCCTTCAATATCGACGTCACGACGGTCGAGCCGCCGGAGCTTGCCCCCGGCGTCCCCGAAAGCGCGGCCAACGGCGTGGCGCTGCGAGTCGCGATCGGCGGCAACGGGAGCTGGACCGGCGGAGTCTACGGTGGCATCGCCAACATTGGGGCCTTCACCAACTCGGCCGCCAATACGGTGTATGTGTTTTCAGACAATCTCGATTCAACTTGGACCGATTGGGCAGGCGATGTGGCCTCTCACGAAGCGGGCCATGCCTTTGGCCTCTCGCACCAAAGCACCTACGATCAAAACGGTAATCGTACGAATGAATACAACCCGGGTGACGGAACCTGGGCGCCTTTGATGGGCTACAACTACGTTCCGGTGACCACCTGGTACAACGGCACAAGCACTAGCGCCACCACCTATCAGGATGACATGGCGATTCTCGCCGGCAGCACGAATGGGTTTGGTTATCGTGCGGATGACCACGGCAATACGATTGCCACCGCCGACCCGTTAGCGTTCGATGGCGCAGCCTACAGCGGCTCCGGGATTATCGGCACAAATATTGACGTAGACGTGTGGTCGTTTACAGTGTCAGCGCAAAACACGTATCGGCTGAGCGTCGATCCGGCTGCGATCGCGCCGAATCTTGATGCAGTCATCGAACTCCGCACTGCGGCTGGTTCACTGATCGCGCAAGCCAGTCCAGTAGCCAGTCAAGCGGCCGACCTGCTCCTGCCGCTGTGCCCCGCGACGTATTTCTTATCGGTGACGAAAACGGCCGTCTATGGCTGGCTTGGCGCCTACACCGTGAATGTGTCCACGGCCCCGTCCGGAATTACGTTGAACGCGCCCCAGCAAATCGTCACGCACGAAGGGCAACCAGGAGTCAGCTTCACGGTCGTCCTCGATTCCCAGCCGTCGGCGGACGTGACGATTCCGATATCTTCAAGCAATGTAGGCGAGGCGGTTGTATCGAAGCCGAGCCTGGTGTTTACGCCGGCCAACTGGAACGTGCCCCAAACCGTGACGATCACCGGCGTGGCCGATGGCGTGCGCGATAGCGACGTCGCGTACTCGGTCATGCTTGGCCCGGCGGATAGCGCGGATTTGGATTACGCCGGGTTCGACCCGGCCGACCTGGCGGGCGTAAACCTAGACAGCGACGCGGCGGGTTTCTTGTACTTCGTGGATGTGGCGAACGATGCCATTAAGCGTTCATCGCTTGACGGCTCAGCGGTCCAAACGCTCGTCGATCTGCGTGCTCTGTTTGGCGGCGTCGACGGCGATTACTCGCCGCGATACGTAGCGCTCGACTCCGCGGCAGGCAAGTTGTATTGGACAGATTCTACTGCCGGCCGAATCCAGCGAGCCGACCTCGACGGATCGCAAGTCGAAACTCTGCTCTCCGGGTTCACCGGCGGCGGCCTGCGCGAAATTAAGCTGGACACCGCGTCGGGCAAGATGTACTGGACTGATATTGCAACGCACAAGATTCAGCGGGCTAATTTCGATGGCAGTGGAGTGCAGGACATCGTCTCAGCGTCGGTAAGTGGAGCGCGTGCGCTCGTTCTCGACCTGACCGCAGGAAAATTGTATTGGGCCGACCAGGGCACGAGAGACATTCGCCGGGCAAATTTGGACGGCACGAATATGGAAGTCGTATGGTCGGGCGACAGCAATTCGCAGCCGGTCGCCATCGCCCTAGACACTCAAGCAGGCAAGATCTACTGGTCCGATGGCAATCTGGACAAGATTCTGCGCGCGAATTTGAATGGCTCACAGGTCGAGGAATTGATCGATACGCGAGCATTCTTCTCCGACACCCTCGTCGGCTCGCTGGAAATCGATGCGGCGAGCGGCAAGATCTATTTCTCAGATTATCTCAACGGGCCGCTCTTCCGAGCAAACTTGGATGGCACGGATGCCGTTGCCATCTTGGGCGCATCCGGCAGGACGCAGGGGATCGCCATCCTGCCTCCCGGCGTCACCGTGCGTCCCAGTTCAGGGCTTACGACAACCGAGAGCGGTGGGGCGGCCGCGTTCAAGGTCATGTTGACGACGCCACCGAAGTCGAACGTTACGATTCCGATCGGTTCGAGCAACCCGCAGGAAGGAACGCCCACGCAAACGAGCGTCACCTTCACGCCCGCGAACTGGAACGTGCCACAAACGGTGACGGTTGTTGGCGTCGATGACCATGTGGCCGACGGCAACCAGTCGTATTCCGTCTTGCTGGGCGCCGCGGTGAGCGCGGACGCAGACTACGCCGGCATCGACCCGCCGGACGTCGCACTGACGAATATTGAGAACTCCACCAAGTATTTCGTCGTTGATGACTCGGCAACCGATCGCAACTACCAGTATCTGCCCGACGGCAGCTTCGATAGCTCGACCATTCTGGCGTCCGGCAACTCAGCTCCGCGCGGCGTGACCAGCAGTGCCGGCAGCAACAAGACGTGGGTCATCAACTCGAACCGCATCGTGTATGTATATGACACGGACGGTGCCCTGCTTGGTTCGTGGACGGCCGGAACGATGGCCAGTAACTCGACACCGCAGGGCATCGCCACGGACGGCACCGACATCTGGATTGTCGACAGCAGGAGCGACAAGGTCTATCGCTACGCGGGCGCGGCCGACCGGCTCTCGGGCAGCCAGAACGCTGCCAGCAGCTTTAGCCTGAACAGCGGTAACTTGAATTCCACGGGCCTGGTCACCGACGGCACGTCGCTGTGGGTAACGAATAACACCACCACCGACAAGGTGTTCAAGTATTCGCTCGCCGGAACGCTGGCGGGAAGCTGGACGATCGATTCGGCCAATTCCAATCCGGTCGGCATTGCGATCGATCCGGCCAACCCAACCAGCCTGCTGATCACCGATAGCGGCACCGACCGCGTTTATCAGTACACGGGCGCGGCCACGCGCGTCTCCGGCAGCCAATCAGCTTCTTCCTCCTTCGCACTGGCGTCGGGAAACGCGAATCCGCAAGGGATTGTGGCCGTCACGGCATCGACGGGCAGCGTCAGCTCGGCCGACCTGGCCGTCAGCAGCTCCGCCGTCAGCTCGACGACGGAAGGGAACCTGGTGACGTTCAATTTGAGCGTCACCAATAACGGTCCAGATACGCGCTACGGGCGTCGTGCTCAGCGATACGCTCGGTGCTAACTGGGCGTTCAGCTCGGCGACCGTCAGCCAAGGCTCGGTTCAGCAATCGGGCGACGTAGTCACGTTGAACATCGGCACGGTGGCTGTCGGCCAGACGATAACCGCACAAATACAGGCCACGGCATTGGAACCGGGCAACTCGACCAACAGCGTGGCGATCACCGCCAGCAGTTCGGACACTAATCTGGGAAACAACTCGGCAGGCAACACAGTGGCCGTGGCGGCAGCGCCGATCATTGTCTCCGGCAGCCCGCTCATCCTATCGGGCAAGAAGAATAACAACATTACGACGGCCACGTTCACCCATGCCGGTGGCGTTCATCCGGCCAGCTACTACGTGGCCACGATCAACTGGGGCGACGGCAACACTTCGAGCGGTACGATTACGCAATCCGGCACGACGTACTCGGTGAAAGGTTCACACACGTATTCCGGCAACGGCTCGCATAGTGTGACGACGACGGTCGCCCGCGCCAGCGGCGGCGCGTCGGGCTCGATGATCGCCATGGCCCTGGCCACTTCGTCACTTGAAACAACGACCACGTCCGCCGACAAGCCGCCGGCGCTGAAGAAGAATTCGACCGCGCCCGCCAAGGAGCAAGCCTTCGCCGACCTCGCAGCTTTAACGTCCCAGAGCGCGCCGACGTCGCCCGCAGACGCAACTCTGGTTGCCGGCGCGAACGAAAAGCATGACGTCGACTCCGCGCCGGCTTTCGACCTCGCGCTCGAAACTTCGTTCACCGCTGTCTTGTAAATCGTGGCGGAAGATGTCGCCGGGCGCGAATGGAAAACGGACCCAAGATAGCAAATCGAGTGGCCAATTTCAACAAAACTTTGCCACTCGCACCGTTTGTGAATTCTGTTTCAAAAATCTGGATTTGTACGTTATTTCTCTGGCTCACAGCTAATAGCTCATGGCCAACGGCTGACTTGTTCTCGGTCACCTGATGCGTTATGGTCTTGTATACGCGTGTATAGTATCGAGGGGTCAGGGGTCAGCGAGTAGGCTGCGGGGCGCCAATGGTTGCTTCGCGACCATGCCTCGTTGGGCTGGCGGCTGAAAGCTTCCAGCGCCGGCCTTTTCGCCCCGCGCGGGCGAATAATGTCCCACAGCCGGGGCGAAATGCCGACGTAAGTTGGCGCTCGAAAAGTTGCAAGCTTCCAGCGGCCGGTCACTTACGAGGAAACGGGTCGCGACTTATGCCCGCATTTCGCCCCCACGAAAGAAAGAAAAAAAATAAGTGTGGCGAAATGCAAGTGAGGCGAAATCCGCGAACCCAGACTCTAAGCCCAGTCTCACCGTCAGGCAGCAGACAAAAATCGGTGCTGGCAGCCCACTTTTCCACCACGGCAATCCTGAATATGGCCTGATTTCCCGCTGAAATCGCATTTTTCCAACTTTTCCGCATCGGCCGCGAACCGGCCGGCCGAACCTGTTGTCTAAGGGGGCGTTCCAGACAATGTAGTAGGAACCGGGGCACCCTCTTGGTCGGTGTGCCGTAACGGTCGGCGAATTAAGCGTTTAGCTGCTGTAGGCAACGGCACCCGGAACGTGCCTGCTACAAAGCGGGCGCTTCGCTTGACTCTCCCCCCAGTCCGTGGGATGCTTGATTAAGGAACGTTTGTTTTCCCCTTTCGGTTTTTTCGCTTCCGCGCACCGGCGCAAACGAGGCCACGATGCAAGCCAATTACTTCAACCGTCTGTCACTTGGCACCTTCTTCCAAGGCCAAGGTACGAACAGCGCCGTTGAACAGGCTGCCGAGGCCGCCGTGCGCGCGCGCTCGCCGCCAGATTGGCGAGCAAACTCTCGCGCGGACTCTCTTTGTGGCACGGCCTCTGGCATGCGCTCTCCCTAAAGCGCCTGCCGGCCGCGGCGATGCCCGCGATCTGTCCGATCATTTCGGACCGTCGCCGCCAGCGCGTTACGCGCTGGACGCCGGGCGTCGTCGTAACGCCTGGCACAGTCGGCGTTTGCTGATCGGTGCCTGGGTCACTCGCGTGACCAGGCCAGAATCAGAAACGACCTTCGCCGACTGACGGGCCCCGCAAGTCGCGATGTGGCTTTATTTGCCTTCATCCGACTGTGGCCGGGCACTTTGGCATCCCCCCACGATCCATCGACCGTCGGCCCAAATCGCCTCCGGTCGCTTCCGAAAGCGAACGAACCATGAACGCACTGCTGAACGAAATCGAAGACGAAACGACTTCGCTGGAGTACCTGGTCGAAGCCGCCCAAGCCGGCGACCGCGAAGCCTTTGGCGAGCTGGTCACGCGGTTCGAGGGCATGGTCTACTCGATCGCCTTCCGCCGGCTGGGAAACCACGCCGAGGCCCAAGAGCTGAGCCAGGAAGTGTTCGTCAAGGCAATGCAGAAGATCGAGCAGCTTGAGGCGCCGGCCGCGTTCGGCGGCTGGTTGCGGTCGATCACGGTTCGGATGTCGATCAACCGGCTGGTGCGGCGCGGGCCCGTGTTGACGGCCGAGCCGCAGTCGCTCGAGTCGAGCTGCGTCGAATCGCGGACGCCGCTCGACGCAGTGCTGGCCGACGAGCGGGCCCAGCAAGTCCGCGGCGGCCTGGCCCGGCTGGGCGCGATGGACCGCTCGACGCTGGAGGCGTTCTACGTCCGCGGGCAGTCGCTGGCCCAGATGAGCACGTCGTTTGCGGCGCCGATCGGCACGATCAAACGGCGGCTGCACGTGGCCCGGAAGCGGCTGGCGCGGCAATTGGAAACGGCGTCGGCTGTGTGAAGCAAAAGTTTGTTTGTTGTCTGCTACCTTTGTGTCCGGGGGATGTTCGAGCGGTCGTTCCGCTCGGGCATCCCCGTTTTGAGTGGCATAGATCACCGATTGCGTGGACGGCTATTATGTAGACACGCCCGCAAACTCAGATGACGAATTGATTCGGAAATATGTAGGCACATTTCACGTGCTTGACGACGGTTATTGGACAACGCACGACGAGCCGCCGCCGGACGAACTCAATGCAGGAATAGACCCTGCTGATTGGCGACATCTTCTCAATAGGCCTGCAGCAATCAAGACCGAAAGATCAGCTCTCACTGCGATCTACGACTACACACCGGGAAACCTGCCACCGCTTTATGAACGACTTATTTTGTCATGGCGAGGGCTCGAAGTTTTTCTGCACCGCATTCAACTCTTAGCAAATCCGCCGGATCCGGATTTGAATGGTCTCAAATGGAACATTTTTCGTGATTCGGTACTCACTTCACATTTAATTCCGAATGGATTCGTGCCATTTGCTTGCTATAGCGATAACGGTATTCATAGTTACGATCCGGTCTGTTTTGACTTGAATCGGCGACGGCCTGACGGCGATTGTCCCATACGCCGATTCGAGCACGAAGCGATGCTGAGCTTCGATCATATCGGCGAATCTTGGCAATTGTGGCCATCGTGCCGAGCGATGATGGAGGACACGATTCGTGCCGCGGCCGACCTACAACAAACGCGATGATCGTGGCACTCGATGGATGCTCAATTTCCTCGATGCATGGCTGAGTTTTTTCCCAGCATGGTCGGTGGCTTTCTATGCGTGGTTCTTTTGGCGAATCGCGCCCTACGGCGTCGTTTCGCCGTTACTTCCACCGAACGACCCGCGCCACATATCGTTCATGTGTTTCTTGCTAGATTTTTCCTGCGGATTGCTTGTTTTCGCGACCTGGGTCGCGACGTGCCTCGTGCTGCAAGATCATTTGCCGAGAGGCGGCAAACGACTTGCTTGGATCCTCGCAGCAACGTTGGTTCCACCAATTGGCTGTCCGGCCGGATATTTTCTGGCCACACGTCGTAAGCCGCGATTTAGCGCCAAGATGCTGCTCATCGCGATCACTGTTTTTTGCTTATTGTGCGGGATTCTCGTGATCACCTGCTAGGATTGCCCAAATCGCGAATCGCGCCGAACGCCAGCGCCAGCCAGCCGACGATGAACGACAGGCCGCCGATGGGAACGATCGCGCCGAGCCAGTTCCAGCTCGGGCCGGCGAAGGTGAGCACGTAGAGCAGGCCGGAGAAGAGGAGAATGCCGGTGAGGAAGGCGGCGCCGGCCCACCGCCAAGCGGCGGCCGGGTGGTCGCGCAGCAAGAGGCCCGTCAACATCAGGGCCAGCGAGTGATACATCTGGTAGCGGGCGGCTGTCTCGAATATGCCGTGGCGGCGGGCCAAGTCGGCGCCTTCATAGCCGAGCTTGGCCAAGTTATCGGACAGGCCGTGCGCACCAAAGGCGCCCAAAGAAACGCCGGCGGCTCCCGAGAGCGCGCCGGCGATAATCCATCGATTTCCGGTTGACTGCATTGCCTCATTCTGCACCAAGCCGGCAGACATCCGCAAGTCGGCCACTCTACGGCTGCACGATGCCCAGCCGTTCTTCTTCCTCTTCCTGGATGATGATCCGCGGCGTGACCATCATCATCAGGCTGTCGGTTTCGCGGCCGATGGCGACGTTCTTGAACAACCGGTTGATGTAGGGCAGCTTCGGACAAGAGCGGCACGCCGAATTCATTGCGTCCCTCGGAGAGGCGTTTGATGCCGCCCAGCAGCACCGTGCCGCCGTCGGGCACGCTGACGGTCGTGGAAACCGTAATCGTTTGGAAGGACGGCAGTTGCACTGTCGTGCCGGTGCTGGAAGATTCGTCCTTCGAGTCCGATTTCTCGTTCTTGCCGTTGTTGTCGTCGTCAGTCGTGCTACTGGAGCTGGTGCTGGACTTGGCGCCTTCAAACGTAAAGGTGTCGACATTGCCGATTTGCGTAAAGTAGGGCACGACGGTAAGTCGCACGAATCGCCTGTCGTCGGAGACCACCGCCTGGATCGACATCATCGTGCCTTCGCTGAGAACGACGATAACCGGCTGCTGAGCGGCGACGAATTCGCCGACGACCGGGACCACGCCCACGACGAACGGCTGGTTGTTCGTGTCATTGATGGTCGCCAATTGGCCATTGAATAGGGTGACCTTGGGCGCGTTGAGGACGTTGGTGCGACGGTCGCCCTGAGCGGCTTCGATGAGGAAGTAGGCCTCGATGTCGCTTAGGATGGCGAAGCCGAACGTCGAGACGTCGGCAGGCGACCCGAACGGCGCCAGCCGCGTCAGCTCAAAGCTGTTCTGACGGAAAGGAATGTCGAGATCGGAGGTGAACCGAGGAAAGTCGTTGAGGCCGGTGGCCGTGGTGAGGCCGACGGTGGCCGTTTGACGCCGGCCTTCAAAGGGCGTGCCGGGAACCAAATCTGCCGTACCGATTGTCCGATCTTCGATATTCACGTCGAAGTCGACGCCAATCCGTTCGAAGAACGCATCGTTCAGGCGAATGAAGCGGACTTCGATGGTGATCTGCAAATCTTGCAGGCGGCGCAGTTGCTCGAGCAGGTCGGCGATTTCCTGATGGACGGCCTGCGTCTGGCTGATGACGAGACTCAAGTTCGTGGGGAAGGAACGGACTTCGGCGGTGCCGCCGCCGTTTTCGGCCCACGATTCGGGCTCGACGGTGGCGACAATTAGTTCAATGAGCGAATCGAAATCGGCGTTGGCGCCGCCGCCCATGCCACCTGGGCCGCTGCCCAGGGCGCGGTCGTGGGGACGAGCCCGCCACTTGTGGTCGGCGTTACTCCGGGCATCTGGTTGGCCAGCACTTTGTTGCTCGCTCCGCCGACGACGCTCGGCAGGTTGCCGCGCTCGCCAACGAATACGCGGGGCCCGCCGCCGCCGACTCCAAACTGACGCCCGGCTTCGGCCGTGAAGGCATCGTTGATCATCCCCTGCAGGCCAGAGTTGCTGCTGGGCACAAAATTTGGGATCGGAATGACCAGGTCGGCCACGTTGTAAACCTTCTTGATCAGATCGCCCTTGCTGATTTGCTCGCTGGTAATTTGCAGCACTTCGTCTTTGATGACATAGCTCAAATGGAACTGCGTCAGGATCAATTGCAGGGCGCTTTTTAAGGAGATTTCGTTGGGGAAATTGATGGTGACTGGCGTGTCGGTTTCCACTCCCTCCTGGCTGAGGCCGCGTGGATCGAGGTGGATGTTGATGCCGGCCAGTTGCGACAACTCGTCGACGACCTGGCTGAGCGGCGTGTTCTGGTAGCGCAGCCGCACCGGCGTTTGCAAGCGGCGTTCGATTTCGAGCTCGCGTTCGTTGCGGCGGCCCAGGTCGCCGGTGCCTTTGCGGTCCTTCACGAACTGATTCCAATAGTGCTTGTCGAAATCGACTTCATGACCGTCTTCGGATACCGGATTGACGGCGGACGATTCGGTCGAGTAAAGCTGTTTGACGAAGCTATCTTCCTTCAGGTCGTTCAGTTGCCGGTTCAAAATGGTGCGGCGGATGAATTTGGCCTCCATCCAGACCTGCTGGGCGACAGGCTCATCCGGGTTCATTTCGTACAGCCGGCGGGCGACGACTTCCATTTCTGCGTAGCGCTGTTCGTCACGCAGCCGGTTGAAGTCGTTCACGAGCTCGGCTGTCTTTTGCTGCAGCTTGAGCTTCACTTCGCGGCTGCGGTCGACGTCGGCAAGGACTGCCTTGTTCTGCTGATCGAGCTCGATTTCCGCTCGGTGCTCGTCGAAGTACTTTTCAGTTTCTTTGATCGTGACGTCGAGCCGGCGCAGCAATTGGCTGCGGGCGTCGTCGGAGATTTGGGCGTCGGCGACTTTCTGCCGGGTCGCCTGCAGCAGCTCGAGGGCTTGCTGCGGATCTTGTTCACGGACGCGGTGCGCTTCGGTCTGGTTGCGGCCGACTTCCGTCTGAAGCTGGCGGGCCAGCACCTGGCTCTGCGTGCCGGCGACGTCGAGCATCGACGAATCGGCCGCATTTGCTCTGGGCGTCGCGCCCCTGGCTGGGAAGCGGCATCGGGCTGACGGTGGTCTCGTCGTGCGGCGCGGGGAGGCGGACGGCGTTTTGGGGCGGGGCAATTAAATCGGCCGGTCGGCCAAGCGGTTCTGCGCCGCCGATCGGCATTTCGCCCTGCGTCGGCACCGCGTCGCGCGGCACGGCAGCCAGGCGACGCGGCGTCTGGTTCGCGGCCGAAGAATCCTGGGGTTGGCTTTGCAGCATTTGCAAGTGATCGCGGAGCCGCTGTTGATCGGCGGCAGGCAGTTCCTCGCGCACTATATAGGCCTGGCTCAATTTTCGAAGGGCAGCATCACGGTCGTGGGCGCGCATGGCGGCTTCGCCGTCGCGGAGTAATGTCGCGGCGTCGGCCGCGGCGTTGGACGCGGCTCGGGGCGACCCAGAGCTCGCGGGCGGGGCCATTCCGACGGGCAGGTCGAGCGGATCGGGAGTCAGCGACTTAATAGCGGGGCCCGCTTGTTCCGCGTAGCGTGATGGCCCCAGCGGCGCGTTCAAATCGGCTTGGGTCGCCAGTTGGCGCGCGGTCGAGCTGCGCGACGATTGCTGCGCGCGAGCGATATCGGCCGCGACAAGCGACGGGCGGTCTTCTTGGGGCAGGAATTGCGATTCGGGCACGCCGAGCGAGCTGGCTTCGCGAACCATTTGCGAGGCGAGGTCGAGATGACCGGCGTCGAGGGCCTGCCGCGCCGCGGCCAGGCGGAGGAGGGCCTCGTCTTTAAGGGAGGGCACAGTGCCGGCGCCTACCGGCAGCTGCAATTCGGCAATGGTAGTGGACGGGGTCGAAGTGTTGCCGCCGACGGCCGCGCCGGTGGAAGACGAATTGGGCAGTGTCCACGAATCGGCGGGCGCCGATGTGGTCGCATATTGGCGTGGCGTAAGCGACGGTCCGTCGCCATAGCCCACTTGTAGAACGGTATCGCCCGCCGCGGCCGGTTGGATATCGCTGCTATCGGCGACGCCATAGCGGCCCGCGGTCGTGGGGCCGGCCGTATACCGACTAGCAATGCCGCCGGAGGGGGGCGGCGCTGTCGTCAAATTGCCGTCGTTGACGACGGTGTCTGGCATCGTACGCAGCGGCGCGGCGGCGGTTGCAGCGCCTCGCACGTCGTCGCCAGAGCTGGCCGGCCCGAGCGGTTCGCGGCTTGGCAAATGACGCCGGCCGGGGTGCTTCGCGCGACCGGACCGCGGACCTTTTGAGCTTTCGACAGCTCGCGACGCACGGTCGCGGGCTGCAGACCCATGTACATGAAGTTGTAATGAATTCCGGCTCGTTCGGCGCGGGTAATGAGGGCCTCGGCCTGCTCCAGGTTGCCCTCTTTGATCGCGGTTTGCGCTTTGACCAGTAGCTGATCGACGTCCTCACGCGTGAGGCTGCGGCTCCGGGGCCGCTCGTGCCGCTAGGGCTCGATGTACCCAGCGGCGCCTGGTGCGGCCAGCGTATGCCGGCTCAGGCACAATGACACGAGGCAGGCCATGCAATAAACCGTTCGCATTTGGTTGGCGCTCAACGGGCTTCTCCTTGCTGGCGAATGGCCGTCCGCGGCCCGTTTGCAGGGCGACGCCTGACGCGACGATAGAGTCGCGACAAGCTGGGATGGCTCTCGCATGGTTTGTATCGATCAGCCGCGAACCGGCTCTGGGCGCGACGCATGCTCATGTCCGCAAGCGGTTGTGCGCAACAGTTTTCGATGAGACAAGGCGGTACGGCCGACGCAGGCGGTTGGTGCATTTCGCCATGCCGGCGCGGCCGACCAGACGAGTTTCGTCGACAGCTATCAGTTCCTGGCAGATGAGTGGGGGGATAATTACTAGGCGACGAAAATTGGGTCAAGGGCACTTTTTTTGCCGCAGGGCGAAATAGATGTTCCGGGCAAAGAGATGCCCGCACGAGCACTCCCCTGGGCAGCCTGGTGGGCCGCCGCCCGGGCGTCAAACGTTGAACAAGAAGTGGCAGACGTCACTGTCTCGCATGACGTACGACCTGCCTTCAACTGCGCATTTTGCCGGCCTCGCGAATGGCTTTTTCCGAGTGGTGCTCGACGAGATCGTCGACGGAATAGACTTCGACGCGAATGAATCCCCGCTCAAAATCGCTGTGAATGACGCCGGCTGCTTGGGGGGCCGTCGCGCCGACGGAGATCGTCCAGGCGCGGATTTCCTTGGGGCCGGCCGTGTAGAAGCTTTGGTAGCCCAGCAAGCGATACGCGGCGCGAGCCAGCACGGCCAGCGCCGGCTCGGGCAGGCCGACGCTGGCGAGCATTTCCGCGCGATCGGGCGGGTCGAGCTCGGCGATTTCGGCTTCGATTCGAGCGCTCAAGGGGACGACTTCCGCCCCTTCTTGAGCGGCCCGCGCCCGGATGTTCTGCACGGGCGGGCTGTCGCCCGCGATTTCATCTTCGCCCACATTGGCGACGTAGATGACCGGCTTCGCCGAGAGCAATTGCGTCTCGCGCAGCAGGGCCGCCCGGGGCGGATCGGCGAACGCCAGGCCGCGAATCGGCAGGCCGTCGGCCAGGCGGGCATGACAGGCGGAGAGCACCTCGACCCGCAGCTTGGCGTCTTTATCGCCGGTGCGGGCATACTTTTTCACGCGGTCGAGCATCGACTCTACCGACTGCACGTCGGCCAGCATCAACTCGGTCTCGATTGTCTCGATGTCGCGGAGCGGATCGACCGAGCCCTCGACGTGAACGACGTTGGCGTCCTGGTGGCAGCGGACGACGTGCAGAATGGCGTCGACGTTCCGCAAATTGCCGAGAAACTTGTTGCCCAAACCCTCTCCCTGCGAAGCGCCGCGGACCAGTCCGGCAATGTCCACCAATTGAAACGTTGCTGGGACGATTTTCTCGGTCGTGATGTAACGGTTGATCGTTCCCAACCGCGGATCGGGAATGGCCACGCTGCCGATATTCGGATCGATCGTGCAGAACGGGTAGTTTTCGCTCGCAATGCCGGCGGACGTCAGCGCGTTGAAGAGGGTGCTCTTGCCGACGTTGGGCAGTCCGACAATGCCTGCTTCCATAGGGTTCCTTTTTGTCGCGCGAGCGATGCTCGTCGGGGGCTTTTCTGAATAATTGACTTGGTGTCGAACGGGGCGGCGGGGCGGTTCGGTTTGCGGCGCACTCGGTGGCACGGTCAGAGACCGGCCACAACAATGGCACGGTCGGTAAACCGGGCACAACAACGGCACGGTCGATAGACGGGGCCACAACGACCCGGCACTGGTCTACGTTGGGGCTGGGTAATTGATTGGCAAAATGACCCGTTTCGGCACTTGCAAAGTGTCGCATTCTATTCCAGCAACCCGACGAGTAACAACCGCGCGGGCCGGCGAATCAAGGCGGCTTTCAACACTTTTTGGGCCGCCAGGGCCGGAAATCTTGTGTAGCCCGCGGTGTTTGAAACGGTAATAATAGACGGCGGACTGCCAGACACAACTGCCAGATACAACTGACGGTACCGCAACTGCCGGTTTTCGTTGCCCGCCACCATGTGAGGCAGCGATGGGCTGTATGTCTAACCCGGAGCGATTCTCTCATGTTCTCCTTAATGCGTCGCTACTCGTGGATCGTGGGGATCCTATTGTTGATGGCCGCCTCCCGGCCGGCGCTGGCCGAGGACGCCGGCCAGGAAGATCTGGACGAAGCCGTGCGGCTAAGGATCTCGGCGGAGAGCATCGAAGACCTGGGAAAGGTGGTCGATAAGCTCGATTCGGCCCGGGAGAAAGGGCTGACCGGTGACAACCTCGAGAATGCGAAGGGCATGCTGGTCTCGACTTTGATGCAGCGGGCGACTGCGTTTTCGTCGGCCATTATGAATATGCCAATGCAAGACGCGCGGACGGGCGTGCAAATCATGCGGCTGCGCCAGTTTGCGCTGAACGATTTGCAGCGGGTGGTCGACACGGACGACAAGGATTGGGACGCCTACCTCATCATGGGCCGGCTGCATGCGTTGCCGCTGGGCGACCCGAACGCAGCCCGGCGTTCGTTTTCGACAGTCATTGACGCCAAAGATGCTCCGGCCGAAGTGCGGGCCGAAGCCCTCGCCTTGCGGAGCGCCGTGCAGCGCGACCCGGAGCGGCAGGCAGACGACCTCAACAAAGCGATCGAACTTCAGCCGGAGAAACCGGATTACTTTCGTCTGCGGGCCCAGTATCGCCGCGGCCAGGACAAGTTCAAGGAAGCGCTCGAAGACATCGACCATGCGCTCGCGCTCGACCACGACAATGCGCCAAGCCACGAGCTGCGTGGCATGATCCTGTTAGGCTTGGAACGCTACGACGATGCGCTCGATAGCTTCAACAAGGCCGGCGAGCTAGATCCCGATTCGGCACTGCCTTATCAGCAACGAGGCGAGCTGTTCCGCCAGCAGGGCGATTTGAACAAAGCGGCCGAACAGCTCACCAAGGCGCTCGACAAGTCGCCCGACAACATCGCCACGCTGCTGCTCAGAGCCAGCATCTACTTTGAGCTGAAGCAGATGGACAAGGCGATGGCCGACGTTGATCAGGCGATCCGCGTGCAGCCGCAGATTCTGCAGCCGCACCTGCTGAAAGCAGAAATCTACGCGGCAGATGATCAGATGGATAAAGCAATTGCGGAGCTAGAGCGATTATCGCAACTGGCGCCCGGTCAAACGCTGATTTTGAATCAGCTCGGCTCGATGTACCTGATCAATGATCAGCCACACAAAGCGATCGGCGTGCTAACGCAGGCGATCAAGGTCGACTCCGACAACGCGCGGGCCCTGCGGTTGCGTGGCGACGCGTTTCTGCGTGTCGGCCAGCATGCCGATGCCGTCGCCGATTTTGATCGGGCATTGCAGCTCACCAGCGATCCGGACAGCGGTCTGTTGAACAACTTTGCCTGGGTGCTGGCCACGTCGCCGGACGACGACGTGCGTGACGGTAAGCGGGCGGTGAAGCTGGCAACGCAGGCCTGCGAAGAAGCCGGTTACGACGTGCCGCATATCCTGAGCACGCTGGCAGCGGCCTACGCTGAAACCGGTGATTTCGAGTCGGCCGTCAAATGGTCGGAAAAAGCTGTCGAGTCCTCTGGTAAGGCAATTGAAAACGCGGCCCAGGACGCAGACACGTCGGAAAAGGAAAAGACACAACTTCAGAAGGACCACGAACAGCTCAAGAACGAGCTGGCCAGTTATCACGACAAAAAGCCCGTGCGGGAACGGCAAACCGAGGAGGACAGCGGAACGAAAGAGACGCCAGTCGAAATTCAAGCGCCCGATTCGTCGCCGGTCGACGGCATCACGCATAAAGGGCCTGGCGAGCAATAGTGCTCGCATAAGATGGCGTCACTTGATGTCGGCCATGTATCGCAAGAATTTCGTCTCGACCATCTTCATTTCGCTGCCGAAGATGTCTTCGAAGTCGCGGACGCGGTCTGCTGCTGGGTATTCGGTGAACGCTTCGCGCTCGGCCGTTCTTTGCAGGTAGGCCGCGTACTTGCGCGGCTGGGTTTCGCTCAAATAGAATGACAGGGCCCAGGCCTCGGCGTAAGCCGCGCTGACATCGGTGTCGAAGAGTTGGTCGCCCGACAGCTCGGCCAACAGGGAACCGAATTTGCGTCGCTTGGCGACGTAGACCTGGAAATCGGCCAGCCGGCCGCGATTGATGCGGTCGGCCTGGGTCTGGTCGGCGTGGACGTCCCACACGCCGCGGGCCTCGAACATCGTGGCGAGCCCTTCCACCAGCCAGTGCGGCGTTTCGGCGAAACGCCGATGAATGCCCGTGTTGAAGGCCATTTGGTGGGTCGCTTCGTGAATGATCGTGTCGGAGTTCTGCGTCCAGTCTCCGCCGGTCTTGTCGCTCGAATCGAACAGGAACACACGGTTTGTTTTCGGGTCATAGTGGCCCAGCGTGCCGGGCCGCATGGGTGCGCCGCTGGCCGCTCCGGCTTTGAAGTATTCGTCCTGGTTTCGGTAGACGATCGCCACGAGCGGGTAGGGCGGCTCGGCGATGTCGAAACCGCGGACATGGAAGTAGTGGTTGAACTGTGTGTAGAGGTTTTCGAAGCGATCGGCCCATTGGTCGCGCTCGCCGGCCGGGTGGACGACAAGATAATGGCGAGTTGCCGAAACGTCAAAGTACCGTTGGTCAAATTCGTGCTGCAGGACGGACTTCATCTCCGACGACGACAAGCCGAAGAACCGCGGGCTGGTCTTCTGTGCTTCCTTGGCCAGCTTCGGGTTGAACTCATACAGTTGCCCGTCGCGGCCCAACAGCAGCATCTGCGTCGCGCTCCACTCCAGCGGCCGGCCTTCGAGCATCTGGCCGTCGATGCGGGCGCGGAACATGAAGTCTTCGCCGGTGGCCGCCTGTGGACCCGTGGCACATGCGCCTAGCCAGGCCAGGACGGCTAAAGAGATTTTGATTAATCGAGCGCTTCACGTCGCCAATCTCCGCTCAGAGTCGGTGCTTTTTCGTCACGAATCGGCCGCTACGAAAAGTCTAGCTTACGTTATTTGTAGTAGGCACACTCGGTGTGCCGTAACCACCCTGTCGCAAATCGCTACGCCGGAAACCTAGCTTTCCGCACCAACAAGGGCGTGCTTCAGCACGCGGCGCGTGCCTGCTACCGCTGGGAGACTCACCGTAACCAAATGTGTAGAATGAAACAGTCGCGTGGAAACGTGTGAACACTTCTCCGCCCCAGCCCGTCCATCGATTCAACGGTGCCCTCATGCGTATGTCGATTCTTGGAGCCATCGTGGCTGTGTCCGTTATGTCGCCGCCGCTGGTGGCCCAGATGGAAGAGCCGGCAAAAGAGGCTGCGCCGATGAAAGCGGCCGCGAGCCGCAAAAAGGGGAAATGGCCGCTGCCGAGCTTGCCGGCCGCGTTGAGCGTTTGGTGCGGCAATTGAATGACGATCGCGCCGCGACGCGCGACGCTGCCGAGCAGCAACTGCTCGAACTGGCTGGCAAAACGACCATTGAGTGCGACGGCCTGCTCAAACTGCTGCCGGAGCCGAAGGACGAGATGCCGCTGGCCGTGCGCGATCGCCTGACGCGGATTCGCAACGAAATCGAAGACCGGGCCGCCAAGGCGGCCGTGGCCGCGACGCGAGTCACGCTGCCGCCCGACCGCATGCCGCTGGGCGCGGCTTTCGATCTGATCGCCAAACAGACCGGCAATCACCTGTACGACAAGCGCGGTCAAATTGGCGGGCCGGAAGGCAGCGCGATGGTCACGCTGGGGATCGACAACGAGCTCTTCTGGCCGGCGGTCGACATGCTGCTCGATGAAGCGAAGTTGAGCGTCTACAACTACGCGGGCGAAGACGGCTTGGCGATTGTAGCCCGCGGGCCCGACGACGGGCCGCGGTTTGGCAATGCGGCCTACAGCGGGCCGTTTCGGATGGAGGTGCTGGAGATTCAAGGGCAGCGCAACGGCCGACAACCGAATCGCCGCTCGCTCAAGCTCCAGCTCGAAGTCGCGTGGGAGCCGCGGTTGCGGCCGATTGCCGTGACGCAGGCGGCGGCGAACGTGAAAGCGATTGACGAAAACGGCAAGCCGTTCGCAATCGCCCAGCCGGACGCGGTGCTGGACGTCGAAGTGCCGACGGGCACGCAGGCGGCCGAGCTTGTGCTGCCGTTCGAGCTCCCCTCGCGTGACGTGAAGCAAATCGCGACACTGCACGCTAAATTCACCGCCTTGGTGCCGGGGCGGCAAGTGAAGTTTACGTTTGGCGACCTGGCCCATGCGGCCGGCAAGACGCAGCGGAGCGGCGGCGTCGAGGTGACGGTCGACGACGTTAAGAAGAACAACGCCGTCTGGGAGATTCACATGCGGCTGGCGCTCGACGAGGCGAACCGATCACTCGAATCACACCGCGGTTGGGTGTTTCAAAATCTGTCCTATCTGACGGATAAAAAAGACCCCAGTGGCGATACCCGCGTCGAACAGGCGGGGTTCGAGACGACGCGGCAGACGCCGAACGAGGTGGGCGTTGCGTACGTATTCTACTTGCCGGAAGGCAAGGATATCGGCGACTACACGTGGATCTACGAGACGCCCGCGGCGATTGTGGAGATGCCGGTGGAGTATGAGCTGAAAGATATTGACCTGCCGTGACCTGGGATCAACCCAGCAATTCCTTCACTACCTCGCCGCCGTCGACGAGTTTGATCGGCCGGCCGATGCGGCTCATGTTTTCGAAGTCGGCGTTGATGCCGAGCGTGGTGTAGACCGTGCGGAAGAGGTCGTTCACCGTGACCGGCCGATCGGTGACGTTTTCGCCGCCGGCGTCTGTTTTGCCGACGACCTGGCCGCCCCGGATGCCGCCACCGGCCAGGGCCACATTGAACGCCCGCGGGTAGTGATCGCGGCCCGCCCGCGGGTTGATCCGCGGAGTGCGGCCGAATTCGCCCATCCAGATGACGAGCGTTTTGTCGAGCCTGCCGCGCTGCTTCAAATCGGTGACGAGCTGGGCCATCGGCTGATCGATCTCGCCGTTGCGGGCCTTGACGCGATTGAAGTTGTCGTCGTGCGTGTCCCAGCCGCCGGCGACGACTTCGACGAACGTCACGCCCGCTTCGATCAGCCGCCGGGCGAGCAGGCAGCCGGCGCCGAACTGCGTGCGGCCGTAGGCGTCGCGCATTTTGGCCGATTCCTTGTCGAGGTCGAAGGCCTCCATTTTCGGGCTGCGGATCATGTCGGCCGACTTGTGGATCATTTTCTGATTGTCTGCCGCGACGTCGGCCCCTTCGACGCCGCCGAAATTGCGCTCGAGTCGCGACAATAGTTCGAGCCGGCGGTTGAATCGATCGTCACGGACCGGCGGCTCGCTGTTGGCGGGCGGCTGATCGGCTTTCTGCAGGATGAGCGGATCAAAATCGACACCGAGAAAGCCACCGCCGCCGAGCTCGGCCCCCCGCCCGCCGACGCGGACGAAGCTGGGCAAATCGAACGAGCGGTCGCCAATCTGATTGGCCACTTGCGCGCCGAGCGTGGGAAACTTCACGCCGCCCATCGGCAAATAGCCGTGATGCAGCAAGAAGCTGGCCCGCGGATGGCTACCCTCCTTGCTGGTCATCGAACGAATGATCGCGATGTCGTTCATTGCCTGGCCCACGTTCGGCAGACTGTCGGCGATTTCGATGCCTGGGACAGCCGTGGCGATCGCCTTCGTCTCGCCGCCATTTTCATGGCCCGGCTTGGGGCTAAACGTTTCGAACTGGCTGGGCCCGCCGGCCATCCACAAGAGAATACAGGCCTTGCCCTGCTTCCGCAGCGTGTCGGCCGAGAGGCAGATCGCGTCGGTCCAGCTCATCGCCCCGGCGGCCAAGCCGGCGGCGCCGGCGACGCGCAGAAAGTCGCGGCGATGGACGACGCAGTCGCAGTTGGTGCGGGCGTGGATGTGACGTTGAAAGATGGAGGTCATAGCTAATGCTCCAATTGCCGATTTGGGTCAGAGTCGGAATCCAATCTGCAAACCGTATTCTGAAATCCGCAATCGTTCTTTATCTGCGGTGTGAAAACTCCGCGGTGTTCAGTAGGGCCCACATGAGGTCTTCAAACGCCGCGGGCCGATTTGTCACCGTCCGCCGGTAGGCCAGGGCGGTTTTCAATTCGTCGGGCGTCGGCTCGCGCGACAGCGTGCGCAAATACAATTCGACCACGAGCGCCTGGTCGTCTTGGATGTCGTCGACGAGTTGGCCGAGCGTGGTCGCGCGGTCTGGCGCGGACGGCCTGGTTGATCCGCGGGCCGTTCATCATTGCCAATGATTTTGGAATCGAGCCCGCGACCGTTTCGCGGGGGTCGCTGGGGTCGTAGCCGAACGTGTCGTCGAACTGCTGCCGCGGGCCGTTGCCGCCGCGGCGCGGGCCGACTGCGCCGGTTGGGCCGCCCCGGCGACCACGTGCGCCGAGCCGCATTTCGGCCTCGGACGTATCGGTTGCCGTCAGTAGGGCGCTGTAAAGCTGGTCAGCCCTCAGCGGCTGGGCCACATTGGCGAGAAACGGCGTATCCTCGGCGCCGCGACGCGGCCGGCTATCGCGCTGGTAGGCGTCGGTGGCGCAGATCGTGCGGATCAGCCACTTAATGTCGAAGCCGCTCTCGGCGAAGCTGCGGCTCAACAGTTCGACGGCCTTCTTTCCGTGGGGCGTGCGATCGGGCCCTATGTCATCAATCGGTTCGTAAAAGCCTTCGCCAACCAATTCCCCCCACATGCGATTGACCAGCGCGGTGGCAAACCAGGGGCTGTCGGTCATCCACTTCGCGAGCGTGCCGCGGCGGATGGCGTCCGGCGTCCCCAGCGGCATCGATTTGCCGTTCAAGAAAAACGTCGGCGTCATTTCAGTGCCTTGGGCCGTGGGGTGCTCGAGGTCGGGCATGTAATGTTCGGGCCGGCCGCGTCGGTTGGCCACGTCCGGATTGTTGCCCCGGGGAGCAACGCCGCGATCGTTGGCGATAACCTGAAAACTGTTGCGCGTCGCGGCTTGGACCGGCTGTAAACCAATCCGCGGAAAGAAGGCGGCCAGCTCGTGAAACTGCTCGCGCTTCCAGCGATCGGTCTTGTGATCGTGGCACTGGGCGCATTGAATCTGGATGCCCAGAAAGATGCGCGACATTTCGGCGGTGATTTCTTCGGTGCGACCGTCCTGGGCCATTTCAATCGCGGCAGCACCGTTTTCCTTGACGTCGCCCGTGGCCGTGATGAATGCGGTGGCGACCTTGTCCCAGCCGACGTTATCGTTCAGTTGTTTCGTCAGGTCGGCGACCATCGCGCCGGAGGCAATCTCAGCCCGCTCTTCCAGCTTGCGATCGAACACGACGTCGCGCCAGTAACGGGCCCAGTTCTGACCGTATTGCGGATCGGCCAAAAGCTCGCGGACCGCGTGGTCGCGTTTGTCGGGCGAAGTATCGAGCAGGAAGGCCGTCAAGTGCTCGGGCGTCGGAATATCGCCGACGATGTCGAGCCAGACGCGGCGGAGGAACGTCGCATCGCCGGTGCGCGGCGCCAGCTTCGAATCGGATTTGAACAGTTCTTCGCCGAGCAGGCGATCGACGCCGCGAGCCACTTGCGGGGGACTGGCGGGCGCGGCGAAAGCATTTGCCGCGGCCAGCAGAACCGAAGAAACGGACCAAGCCAGAAAACGGACGCACGACTGCAGAGACATCGCGCCAGCCCTCAGGGTTGCTATAATCGGTCCCGTGTCCGGTGCGGGGCCGCACAGAGCGAGGTTGCGTATATCCTACCTTAACCCCGCAGCCGGGGCGAGAGTTTCGCGTTTTACAGGGCATTGTAGCAGGCACGCTCCGCGTGCCGTGGCAAAGAACCGCTGGGGCGTCGCTTTGCCCTCCAACAGGTGGCATGCCCATGTTGCTCCGCTGTTGCGGCACACAGGAGTGTGCCTACTACATTGTGTGAGGGTTGTATGATTCGCATTGCTGAGAACGGTGTCGTCCGGCTGCCCAAGGCGAAAAACGTACTGGGGGGCAAGCTGGAGGCCTGCTCAACCTCGCCGATGACTGGCTTCTTCCGCGACGGCTGCTGTAATACAGGGCCGGAGGACACCGGTTCGCACACCGTCTGCGTCCGCGTGACGGCCGAGTTCTTGGAGTTTTCCAAGGCGGCCGGCAACGATCTGTCGACCCCCCATCTTAACTGGGGCTTCCCCGGCCTACAGCCGGGCGATCGTTGGTGCCTATGTGCGCCGCGTTGGCAAGAGGCGCTCGAAGCCGGCATGGCCCCGCAGGTGATCCTCGCGGCGACCCACGAAGAGACGCTGGCGTTTTGCGATCTGGAAGATCTCAAGGCGCATGCAGTGGACGCAATTTAGTGCGGTGAATTTGGTCCGCAGATAGCCCGACCATTTTGGTCGGGAACGCGGCGCGGATTCTTAACGTTTTGCCCATATCCGACCAAGATGGTCGGACTATTGATCGGCGCCGTCGGCCTTCGTCACGGTCATCGTGCCGATCATCATTTCTTCCCACGTCTGATCGCCCCAGGTCACAGCCTTGGTCGAGTCGGGGTTCAACAGGTTGTCGGCTGAGTTGTCGTAATGGGCTTCCAGCAGCACTTGCGTGCCGCTGGGGAGCGGCCTGGGCTCGGCCAGCGTGTAGACGTTTTGCCAATTGAAGTCGTACCTGGGCACGTCGAGTAAGATTTCATCGCGGCCATCGGGGTAGTGGGCCGTGAAGCGGAAGCTCTTGCCGCGGTAGTGCATGTGGGGCGTCAGGGCGAAGAGCATGGAATCCTCGCGGACGCGATAGATGGTTTCTACCCTGTAATCGCTCGCGCCCGGCGGAATGCGGAAGCGGAAGTTCATGGCCGGTGCGTACTTCAGCTCGTGTTTCACTTCGTTGGGGTCAGCTAGAACGAGGCCGGCGACGCTGCGGTCGGTTTGAGCGGTGCCGTTCGGCGTGTAGTGAGCCTGAAAGACCAACCGCGAGCCGGCGGGGATCCGCGTCGCGTAGCCGGCGGGCAGATTCATCGCCGGCAGGCCGGGGACGTAGGTCACGATGCTGTTGGCCAAGATATCTTCGGGCCGGTGACGCTCTTGGCCGGGAGGAATGTAGAACAGGATTACATGATGGACGACCGAGCGGGCGCCCGGCCGCAGCTCGGCCGCCTTGACCCAAATGTCTTTATCGATCTTTTTTTCAAGATAAAAGTACTGATAAGGGACGACGCCGCGGGCCGGCACGTCGAACGGCTTGGGCATCTCGATCAAGCATGTCGGGCTTTGAGATCTGCCACCCGTCGACGAATTTGGGCGGCGGCGGCAGGTCGGCGGGATCGCCTTCCGGTGCGCCATTTTTCACCCAGTTGAAGATGAGCTGCTTTGTCGCGTCGGGTAGCCGGGCATCGTTCTTGAACTTCCCATAGGCCGGGTTGGCGTGCCAAGGCGGCATCCGCTCATTGCGGACCACTTCGGCGATCGTGTCGGCCCAGCCGACGACCTCCTGGTACGAGGACATGGCGAACGGCGCGACTTCGCCGTCGCGATGGCAGCGGACGCAGTTGGCGTTGAGGATCGGTGCGATGTGTTTCGTATAGGTGATGTCGCCGCTGGTCGGTTCGCTGCGGACCTTGCCGATGAAGCAGCCCACAGCGTTGGTGGTCGGCGTCGACACCGATTTGCCGCTTAGCACTTCATCAATCGCCGTCGAAAGGTCACTCGTATCCGTCTTGCCGCGGACATAGCCGACGCCGAACTGGTCGTCGATCCGCCCGCGATACACGATCCGCCGCTCGCCGTCGAGCAAAAACGCTTCGGGGGTGCGGACCGCGCTGAAAGCGTCGGCCACGCGATTGCCTGGGTCCTTGAGGAGCGGAAAATCGACCTTCAGATCGCGGGCGAAGCGGGCGATGTCCTCCAGCGAGTCTTGCCGGTTGGAATCGATGCCGACACACAGCACGCCCTCTTTGCCGTACTGCTTTGCCAGCTCGCTGATCTTCGGCGCGTAGAGCTTTGACAGCGGGCACTCGGCACCCAGGAAGACGACGGCGATCGCCCGCTTGTCGGACCAATCGGCGAGGGAGACTTTCGCTCCCAAATAATCTTGGAGCGTGAAGTCGACAATCTTGCGGCCGATGGTGGAGACGGCCGAGTCGTCGCCGGTGGCACGAGTGGAATAGCAATGGATAAAGCTCACCAAACTCATCAAGACGATAGCCGTACCGACCGCGCAGTGCCGCATCGCATCACCTCAATTGTTGAACCCCCCAACTGTGGTGAGGTTACCGGAAAAAGTTTCCGCACGCAAAAGCGCCGAGGCGCAAAGGTAGCAATTGAACCCGCCTAGCGCCTTTGTGCCTTGGCGTGAGGCATCTGCTGGCGATTGCCAATTGCGCCGAACAACTCAATGCACACGCTGCCCAGGCATGGCCCCGCTGTCGACAGCCAAGAGGAATACGTCCGCTCCGCCCGGCCCGGCGGCGGTGACCATGCCTTCGCTAGTGCCGAACTTCATCTGCCGCGGGGCGAGGTTGGCCACACAGACGACTAAACGGCCGACAAGATCGGCCGGTTTGTAGGCCTCTTTGATGCCTGCGAAGACGG
Organism: uncultured Planctomycetota bacterium; assembly: GCA_963738665.1. Lineage (GTDB taxonomy): Bacteria > Planctomycetota > Planctomycetia > Pirellulales > Lacipirellulaceae > JABDGM01. The sequence goes on along the minus strand of CAVTXL010000016.1, from coordinate 11,922 downwards.
TTTTTGTCGTGCCGCCGCCCAGGCTGAGCGTGAGCTTTAAGAGCTTCCTGGCCTCCGCCACGTCTTCGGCGGCGATGACGCGAGCGATGCGGAGGTCGACCTTGGTGAAGTCGTCGATTGTGCACTGGGCCGCGAGGGGCTCGGCGGCGAGGGCGTCGCCTGTGTCTTTCCAGTTGCCTGGAGTCGAACTCGGCGCTGGTTGCCCGGTCGCCGCGGCGACCTCGCCGGGCGATTCTCTCGATTCTTCAATCATGGCTAGTACGTCCTTTTCTTCGATTCGCTGGAGCATGTGCGTGAATTTGTTGACCTTCGTGCCGACGAGCGGTGTCTGCGATTGCTTCCAGCGCTCGATCGGGTCGTTCAACAATTCGCCCGTTTGCTGCGCGAGCCGCGGCAGCACGGGCGAGAGGTAAACGATAATTTGCCGGAACAAGTTCAGCGCCACCGTGCAGACGTCCTGCAATTGGCGGGCCTTCGATTGGTCTTTGCGCAAGTCCCACGGCCGGTGCTCTTCGACGAACGGATTCGCCGCGTCGGCCAACGACATGATGATTCGCATCGCGCGGCTGTAGTCGGTGGCTTCGTAGGCATCGCGAATCTCGCCCCCAGCTTTCGCCGCGGCGGCGAATAGCCCGCCATCGTCCGGGTACTTGGCCGACAGGCCGGTCGATTCCACAAACTTCGCCGTCCGGCTGGCCAGGTTCACAACCTTGTTCACTAGATCCGTGTTCACCTTGGCAACAAATTCGTCGACCGACAGGTCAATATCTTCGACTCGCGACGACAACTTGGAAGCGTAGAAGTATCGTAAGTAATTCGGATCGAGATGATTGAGATAGGTGCGCGCGTTAACAAACGTGCCCTTGCTCTTGGACATCTTCTCGCCGTCCACGGTCAAAAAACCATGGATGTGCACTTTGTTGGGCAGGTTGAACCCGGCCGTCTTCAGCATGCCGGGCCAGAACAAGGTGTGGAAGTAAGCGATGTCCTTGCCGATGAAGTGATGCACCTCAGCCTGGCCGCCGCGCCACCAGTCGTCGAAGCTGCAACCAGTGCGATCGCACCACTGGCGTGTGGAGGCCATGTAGCCGATCGGCGCGTCAAACCAGACGTACCAGTAGTTTCCGGGACTATCGGGAATCTCGAAGCCGAAGTAGGGCGCGGGTCGCGAAATGTCCCAATCGCGGAGCGGCTCGCCGAGAAAATGGCCCTTCAGGTAATTGGCAATCTCCGGCTGCAAATGCCCGCCCGATTGCGACCACTCTTCCAAAAACGGATGCAGCTTTTCCAGCTCGATGAACAAATGGGGCGCCTGGCGAATTTCCGGCACGGCGTCGCTTAGCGTGCTGCGGGGATCGATGAGGTCGGTCGGCGAATAGTGATGGCCGCACTTGCTGCAGTTGTCGCCGGGCTGATCGGGCGACTTGCAGTTGGGGCAGGTGCCTCGCACGAAGCGGTCGGCCAGAAACGTGCCGGCCATCGGGTCGAAGAGCTGCTCGACGTTCTGTTGCTTGACGATGCCGGCCTTGCGAATCGCCTGCCAAAAGATGCCACACAGAAGGCGGTTTTCGGGGCTATTCGTGCTGCCGTAATTGTCGAACGCGATGTCGAAGGCGGCGAAGTCACGCTCGTGGGCCTGCTGCATTGCTGCGATGAATTCGGCCTCACTGACTCCGGCCTTGCGGGCGCTAATCATGACGGCCGTGCCATGCGTATCATCGGCGCAAACATAAATACACTGATTGCCGACGAGCTTCTGGAAGCGGACCCAGATGTCGGTCTGGATGTATTCGACCAGGTGGCCGACGTGGAGGTGCCCGTTGGCGTAGGGCAGGGCGGAGGTGACAAGGATGCGACGCACAGTAAAAGTTGAAACCCCTCTTGAATTGCATTCTGCGGCGAAGCGGTAGGCGTGCAACTATGGCCGCTCGCAACTCGCTAGCATCGCGAGCAGTAGTGCGCGGGATCGCCATTGTATCCCTCCTAACGAAAACAAGGGAGGGCGACCAGCAGCCGTGATTGGCATGCGAAGTGCTTCTCGTTAAATGGGCTGCAGGCGCCGCCGCTGAAACGGCCAGAAATCGCGGCCGCGCGGCACGATTCGCCCGTTTTGTTCCAAGCTGGTCTTGAAACTTTTACCTAAGTCGAGGACATTCCCGCCCCCGGCCCGGCGGCGTTTGCCAGCAGACGAAACGACGCGCCGGCCAAACCCAGGTTCGCCCACCCCTACCCGCATTCAGGATTACAGTGCCCACACCAATGCGCCGACCAAGATGGTCGGGCTATGCAATCCACATAGCCCGACCATCTTGGTCGGCAACGCCGGTGCCAAATCTGCACCGGCTGGAACACTCACCGCCCGCACTGCGGCCCAGGATGGGCTGCCTTTGCCATTTCAAGTTCAGCGACCGCGTATCCAAGGAGGGAGCGTATGGTCCGATCGGTTGTTGCGTCCATTGGCCTCTTGTGCGCCGCCCTGGTCGCGCATTCTGCCAGCGGCCGCGATATTGAGCTGCTCGACTTCACGTCGCCCCACTGCGTCTACTGCCAGCAGATGGCGCCGACGATTCACAGTTTGATCAACGCCCGCTACCCGATTCGGCAGGTCGACGTGACCGTGGAGCCGCAGACGGCTGCGACGTATCACGTCGAACGCCTGCCGACGTTGATCATGCTAGTCGACGGGCAAGTCTTCCGGCGGACGGAAGGGGCCGCGAGCGGTCAGCAGATCACGGCGATGTTTCAAGACGCGGGCGCAGAGCTGGAGCGCCGCAACCAGATTCGGCTGCAATCGCCCGACCGGTTGGCTGCCAACCAGGCGTCAGTTGGCCAGCACGAGGTGGTGCCCGCCGGCGATACCTGGCCGGCCGCCCAGCGGCAGACTCCGGCGACGTTCGGCCCGGCCGACGCACCGCAACTGACGCAACCCCGCACTGACTTGCCGCGCTCTGCGTTTGGGGACACGCGACCCGGCACGGTAGCAACAAGCTCGCCGGTGGACGCTCGAGTTGCGAGATTAATCGGCGCGAGCGTACGTTTGCGTGTCGATGAAGAGAACGGTCGCTCGTTTGGCACGGGCACGATCATCGACGCCCGGCAAGGCCAGGCCCTCGTGGTGACGTGCGGCCATTTGTTCCGCGACACCAAAGGACAGGGACCGGTTACGGTGGAAATGTTTGAAGCCACGCCGGGCGGGGTGCGATCGGCCGGGCAGGTGCCGGGACAAGTCATCAGTTTCGACCTGGACCGCGACGTGGCCCTGGTGGCAATTCGCCCAGATCGTAACGTGACTGTTGCCAAAGTGGCACCGCCGCGGACGGAAATTCAGCGCGGCGACCGGGTGGTGAGCGTCGGCTGCAGCAACGGCCAGGATCCGACCGCCTTGGCCTCACGTATTACGTCGCTCGATCGTTACCAAGGCGCTCCGAATATCGAGGCCAGCGGTGCGCCGGTCGAGGGACGCAGTGGCGGCGGCTTGTTCAACGAAGCGGGCGAGCTAATCGGCGTTTGCTTTGCGGCCGATCGGGAAGGCAACGAAGGCCTGTACGCAGCACTGAAAGCGATTCACGATGAACTGAGCATGCGCGGGTTGAGCGAAGTTTTTACGCCGCGAAGCTTGCTGGCGGCCGACGGGGATGCGGGTGCAACAAGACGCCAGCCGGGGAGCGGGCCGATTGTCCGCGGGCAGGACCCAGGTAGCACGGGTACACCGGGCGCCGATCGCGGGACGTTGGCGCCGGGGACGGATCGCGACACCCCAAGTCGCTCGATGAGCGGCGTGACGCCGCTGGCCGTCAATATCTCAGCACCGTCGGCGCCGGCGGCCCCGCCGGCCGGCTTGAACGCGACCGAGCAGGCCGCGTGGGATGAAATCATGCGAAGGGCCGCGACGTCGGAGGTGATCTGCATCATTCGGCCGAAACAACCGGGCGGACAGAGTGAAGTGATCACACTCGACAACGTCTCGGCGGATTTCGTTCGCGCACTCGCCAGCCGCAGCCAGCCGACGGGTCCGCAGGCTCGCTGACTCGGCCGTCGCGCTCCGCACGAGAGGCTGGCTTTCACCGGCCATGTCGGCAGGGCGACGCAATGAAACGTTCCGCCGGTCCGGCCGTCGGAATCGTTATAACCGCTTTGCGGCAGTCTGCTGCAGCTTTGGCATCTTTTGTCAGCAGCCGCCTCCCGGCAAGGGCTACGGAGCGGCGCGCTTTCCGGCCAAGTGTGACGTAGCCTAGAATTGTTTCCGCACTTCGGCCCCACGCACTTGGCGGTTTTTTCATGCTCGGCTACATCACGTTCATCGCGATTTTGAACCTTGGTTTGGGCTATGCGCTGGCCGTCCATCTTCACGGCGAATCGGGCGGCGGCCAAGCCACAGGAGACCAGGCGAAGCGTGGCACCCAGAGCGCGAATCACTCCTCTGCCTCGCTGCCTGCCGTAGACCGGCCGCCGACCGAAGCTCATTTCGCGATGCCGCTTACTGTCTTACCCGTCCAGGCCGAGGTGACACCCGCCGGCGCGCTGAAGCCGGCCGCAACGATCGCCGACGCGGCATCGAACTCGGCGACGCCGGCCGCCGCGCCGATCGCGCAGAATTTGGGCCTGGTTACGCTCGACCACGTCGATCAACTTCTGAGCGAGATCACAGCCGAGGGGGTAGAGACCGGCCGGCCGACGTCGGTCGCGCTGATGGAACTGGATTTCAGCAGTGGCAGCGGCGACGTGGAAGACGACCGGCTGCTGGCGGGCATCGCTGAAACGGTCCGGGGATTACTCACTGGCGCGCAGACTTTGTCGCGGATTGCCGACCGGCGTTTTGCATTGCTCTTGCCTGGCGACGATGAGTCGGAGGCGACGCAGCGAGCTGAGATTGTGCGGCAGTCGATTGAAGCCACGGAGTTTATCGCCGACGACCGCAGCATGCACGCCACCGTTACCTGTGCGCTGTCGCAGGTGATGCTCGGCGCGGCGGCGCGACAGGCCGTCAGCGGACTGCAGTCGGCGCTTGCAAAAGCCAAGCGGCTGGGTGAAAACAGGACCTACCTGTGCGGCAGCGCAGAGCCGTCTCCGGTCGTGCCGCCAGAGTTGTGTTTGGCGCCCCAGAAGTGTGCGGTTTAGAACAATTGGGCGAATTGCTCGGGCTTCTTGCCTGGCCGCAGCAGGTTCCGAGAGTGCATTCCGCAGTCGATGTCCTCGCCGGTTGATTACGACTGGACATGACAATCGTCGAACGGCGCTAGGTCGGTGAACCTCACGCTAGTTCGAAGATCGTTTCAATCTCGACGGCCCAGCCGGCGGGTAGCGACGGGACGCCCAACTGCACTGCGGGCGCCGACGCCGTTGTCGGTGCCAAATACGTCGCGGATCAACTCGCTGAACCCGTTGACCACGGCTGGGTGTTCCTTGAACTCGGGCGTGGCGTTGACATAGGCCGTCGTTTTGATGATCCGCCGGACCGAATCCAGGCTACCGAATTGGGTGCGGAGCGTTGACAGAGTCGCCGTGGCGGCGCGGCGCGACGCTTCATAGCCGGCGGCAACGTCGAGGTCTTCGCCCAGCCGGCCGCACGTCACCGTGCCGTCGGCCCGCAGGGGCCCGTGGCCTGACAAATACGCGTAGCGATCGGCGATCACGATCGAGCGATACAGGCCGATCGACTTCGAGGGTGGGGGGAGTTCCAGACTCAATTCGATCAACCGCGCTTCGTGACCCATCGTCGGCACTTCCCTTCTCAAGCTACGTATTCAAGTTCACTGAGCGACCGCAAAACACGCTGCGGTTTGATGCAACTGTATCGCTGCAACCAAGCTGCTCCGGCACCACGGTTCTACAGCTCTGCTGCTCCTCACTTACTCCCTGCCAGTCTTCTCATACACATCGGCCGGATTAAACACCCGCTGGGCGACAACTTTCAGACCGGCCGGGAGCACTTGTCGAAAGAAACATGACGGGAAGCCTTCGTGGCAAGCGGCCCCGCCGACTTGCTCCACCTTGAGGAGCACCGCATCGCCATCGCAATCGACGTATACCGCCCGAACGTTTTGAACGTTGCCGCTCTCCTCTCCTTTGCGCCACTGGCGTTTGCGGCTGCGGCTGAAGTACACCGCCTGGCCGGTGGCTAGCGTCTCTTCCCACGCCGCCCGATTCATGTGCGCAACCATCAGCACCTCGCCGCTCGCCGCGTCTTGGGCGACGGCCGTGATGAGTGCATCCGGTCCGTCAAACACGGGAACTTCGCGCTGTTGTGCTGTCATGGCCGCCCAAGCTGAATTTCGTGACGCCGCGTTTGCCGACGACTCACCACAGCATACCGGCCGAGCAGCGTGAGGACCAGCGTCGGCGGGGCCGATGTGGGCACATCGCAAGTGCAATCGCGACCAGTGAAATGACAACCGACGCCGGTTCCGGGATCGCTTGCTCGGCGGGTCCGCCCGCCGCCGCAGTGTGGCCGAAATTGTACCTCCAGACGTTGAAATCGCCCATGTCGACGAGCTGGTTCCGATTCCCGTCCGCGGCCAGATTCGACCGCGAGCCGAGCGTGTTGCGCCACACCGTGTAATCGGCCGCATTAACAACCCGGTCGCCGTTGTAATCGCCGACGAGCGACGGCGGCAGCGGCTGCGGGAACCCGGTTCCGCCGGAGGGAATGAACGCCACAGAATCGTTGAGAAAGCTAGTGCGAAAGATGTCGTTGATCTGCTCGGTGGTCAACTGCTCCGACGTTCCCTGCGGGCTCATCAGGTTTGCCGCACCGCTGGTCGCGTGCTTGAGTCCAAGCACGTGGCCGATTTCATGGGCGACGACGCCCGCAATCACATCGCGGCCCGAGGCGAAGGTCAACAAGGTGTCACCCACGAATTGTGCTGTGCCGTCGCGGCCGATGTTGCCGATGCCGTTGGCCGTGTTTTCGCTGGTGAAGGAGAAGCCGGGCACGATGTTCACGAAAAACTCGTTGATCACCGAGGGCTGCGGATTCATGATGGCGCTGGCGTTCGACAAGATCGTTCCCAAGTCGCTCGACGGCCGCGCGCCGCCGTTGCCCTGATACGCAAACGTGTCGTTAAACCGTGTGATGTTGGGCAAGAACTCAATATCGATACCCGCCTGAGCCCAAATGGTGTCGACACCGGCCCGAATGTCGGCGGCTTGTGTCGCATCGCCGAACAGCGTGGCGGGCGAGGTGCCATTATCCAGCGCCGTCTGGATGATTTGCACCGTGACACGCTGCCTGATCGGCCGCGGCGGATTGACAATCAGCTCGGCCCCAGCCAGAGTCGGCAACGCCCAGCAGGCGACGAGCGCCACCAGTGCGCAAATCTTGCTCCCGCTCGTTGACGCCATGGACAAACCCTGTTCCCGCACTGGCCACGCCCTGGATTGACCCAAGTTGAATTTGAGGGTTCTTCACGAGTTTTTAGTGGGTCGAAAATGCAATTCCAGGGAATCTAGGCGTCTCTTTGGGCTCGACAGATGGGCTCCCCGTCCCAGCTTCACCGTCTCGCGCCCTTCCGGATTGTCCTGCGAAACGAGTTGTGGATACCGCGACCTTCGGAGGATCGCTTCCAGCCGCGTGTAAAACTCCCTTTGCGCGGCGTACTTCGTGCGAAATTCTTCCAATCGCTGCAATTCCTCTGGCGCGAGCCCGTCGGTCATCTGGCGAATGCCGGCATCGGTTGAACGGCCGACGGGCGAAGTCGGCGCAGCCAAGACAGTCGACACACTCATGTGCCAGGCAATCGCAGTTCCCACGAGATAGATCAACTTGCGCACCTATTCTTCCATGGCCGCACTGCCGGACATGCCCGACGGCCACTTCGGCCGGGTGGAATAGCTCAGCGCGGGCGAGACGGCCCATGACGGCAAACTCCGGCAGGGAACTCAATGCAGTTGGGCCAAAAAACGACGACGATGGCCGTAGTGTACACGCGTTCCATAGCGTGTCAAGCGGATCGCGAGAAAGAATCGCCCGCAAATCCCGCGAGTTTCGTCAAATTGTGGATGTCCCCCGCCCCCCCGCCCCCCCGCCCCGACGCCGTCACTACTCCCCAGGGTGTGAACGATTACGACTAGTTCTATCGCAGTGAATTACCGGAAGGCTCGGGTCGAAAGACCCGGGGCCTTTCTTATTTTCCAGGCCACAGTTCAGTAAGCGTTTCACGAACCACACGGTCACAACGCTCGCTGCGTGCAGCCGATTTTGAGAGATCCAGCACCGTTTCCAAAACGGTGGATTGTTGACGAGTGTCACACGCGATCGAGTTTCTGATACGTGCGACCGAGCCGTTGTTTACAAACGTAGGCCGCTGCCAGCATCAGCAGGGCCAAAGTCGCCGGCTCGGGCACGGCCGCATTCGCATTGGCACCCGAACCGTTGCCGGCGGTCTGGCCGAAGTGGGTGCGCCAGCGGGCATAGTCGTCCTGGCCGACGCCGGGCGTGTCATCATTGGGCAACGAGGTGCTGCCGCCGAGATTGTTGCGCCACACTGTGTAGTCGGCCGCGTCGACGATGCCATTTTGGTTGTAGTCACCCGGAAGCGGACTGGAAAAGGTCACGAGGCCCGCCAGCGACCCGATCGCGCCGCCGGTGCTCGATAACAGATCGAAGTAGCCCAGCTCGATGTAATCGGGCTCGATCGAGAACGGTGTAAGCGTTCCACGATCCACACGGTCTCAACCCTCGCTACGAGCAGCCAGATCCAGCACCGTTTCTAAAACGGTCCTTTTTCGGCACCTTTCAGGCACACACGAGTTTAGAGACCGTTGCGCGTCGGCGAGGGAACGTCGCCAACATTCCCAAGAGGAGCATCACAAGCGTCGGCGGCTCGGGGACGGCTTTGACGGCGACGATGCTGTAGGTCGAGAAGTGGCCGACCAGCGCTTCGAATCGTAGCATGGCCGGATCGATAGCACCGTAGGGTACGAGTTCGGCGCCATTCGTATCGAGCCAGCGGACGGCGATGCAGCCGCTCGTTGGATCGGCGCCGGCGCCGCAGACATCGAACGTTTGCAATTGGGCATTCGGATCATCGCCCAGCACCGCGAGGGTCAGCAGCGTGTTGGCGTGGAGCAGGTCCAACAGTGCCGACTGCGCTTCCGGGCCAAGCGCTGGCAGGTCGATCGCGAAGTTGAGCGTAGCATCCTGGCCGAGCGTCGTGATGGCGAAATCGAATTGATATTGGGCCAAGGTGGAGATCGGGTCCTGGCCCCAAGAGTCGGCTGGATCGGCGGCGAGCTGTTTGACGCTAAACGGCACATGCTCCCCGACCGGGAAGGCCCCCTCCGGCACGACCATTTCCATCTTCGCAGCGCCGTTGATCATCGTGACATCGGTTTGGCCCGCGGCCGTCATGGCGTCGACTTCGTCGTAGCCAATGGCGGTGAGGTCGATGCTGCCAGCGACCGATCCCTGTCCCATGTCAAAGGTGCCGCTGCCGGTCGTCTCGATATTCGCGCTCCCGCTCACGGTCATGATTGATCCCAAACTAACCGCCGCCGAACCATTGTGGCTGATGTCCACACTACCGCTTACTGTAGTCAGGGAACCGAGACTGATTTGCGTTGCCGACGTGTTGCCACTGACATTCGCGCTGCCGCTTACAGTGGTTAGGGATCCCAGACCGATAGTTGTCGCAGCCGTGTTGTCGCTGAGATCGACGCTGCCGCTCACAGTAGTCAAAGAGCCGATATTGATGGTTGTCGCACTCGGATCGTTCCTAATTGTGAGATCGCCCTCGAGCGAGGTGACCGAATTACCGACCACGCCCAGCGAGACAGAATCTACAGAATAGCCGGCGGGCAAATCGAAGTATGCACCGCCGTGCGACATGCCGAAATTATTGAGCGTATTGAGCCTGCCAGCCGACGCCAGTTGGAATCCGCCGGAGGCGATGGAACGGGAAGTGTGTGCCAAGTCGAGCGTCATCGGCACTCCGACCTGGGCGATTCCCGGCAAGACCATTTCGCCGTTGAGGACGACAACATCGTCGTAGTGGAAGCCGGCGCCTGGTCCGAAGATGCCTGTTTGGGAAGTAACGGGTGTCTGTACCCGGTAGAGGTACAAGAATCCCTTCGCGTCGAGCGAAATGTTGCGAAAAATTGAAATCCCGCCGATGGTCTCGATCGATGGCGGCCCCGGACTTGGTCCGGCCTGGATCGCCGCCGGAGTCGGAATTCCGTTATTGAATGGCGTGATTGCCTCTGACACAAGATCAGCCTGGTCGTTGAGTCCGAGATCGAATTGTCCGCGCGTAATGCCGAAGCTGGGAGAGGCAAGCTGCGCATAGAAATACGCCCCTTGACTCAGGGACGAGTAGTCAGTGAAGCCAGAATCGGGCAAATCCAACGCATCCCACGACTGAGTGAAGGTCGCGTAAAACGGCACGTGAAGCGTGACAGGGATGGAAGCCGCTGGTGGACCGGTGACGATGATGTCGTCATGCGATGACGCGAGGATCGCGCTGTAGTCTGTAACAATCCCGTTATTAAAACCGCTGATACCCTTGGAGGTTAAGAGCGACGTAGCGAGCACGGAGCCGGACGAGACCCGGCCTTCTGCGTGGCGCCCTTGGGATTGATCTTGGCTGCTCGACAAGAAAACGGGGCTCGGACCATTCTGAACAAACATCGCATTTGTCAGATTTGCCGAATAGACCGGTGCGGCGACTGCTTCTACGGCTACGCCGAGAAAGAGCAGGGCCGGAAGTACGGCAATCAAAAGAACATGAGAGACAGATACTCGCGCTGGGCAATGCATTTCTCAGCCTCCCGGAAGTCGAACGACGAAGTATCCAGGTTTCCAGTCTCAGCTTGTCGTGTTCATTAGCAACGGCCGCGAAAAACGCCTCTGTATCTCTAGCCTTCTTCCCCTGATCTCGATTACCGCCCTAGTTCTACTCCCCGCGAACCCGACACGCAAGTTTTTTCCGCGAGGCCGGATTCTTGGCCCTCCGCAAGTCATTTGTCTGGGGGGCAGCCAAAGAGTCGTGCCAAGCACTCTCGCCAAGGATAGTCGATGGAGGCTTGTGGTGAGCGCCGCAACCATGAGCCGCGGAAGCAGATACCGCTCCGTGATGCTTTGTCAGAAGGGCTCATTTCGGCAGAAAGTCGGGCCGACGGGAATTGACCTACACGCCGAAATACGTTGGTTTGCCGGTAGTCGTCGCCATAAGTCGATCTACCGACAAATCTTCGGACAACGGTGTGTCTAATCTCATGTCTTCAAACAAAACACCGAGTACTCGTCGAAAATTAGCTTCTCGGCAATGTGGCATGGGTTCGCCCAGCTACCGCGACCAGCACGGGCGAGATTCCGGATGCGCCGCCAGCCAAGCGTCGGGAAGCAGCGCCGCGACTGCCGGCGGCGTGTTGCGTGACAACTGGGTCAGAAGATCGCGCACGTAGGCGAACGGCTCGACCTGATTCGCCCTGGCGCTGGCCATGATGCTGTAGAGGACGGCGGCAGTCTTGCCGCCATGCTCGCTGCCCAGGAACAGGTAATTCTTGCGGCCGATCGCCACGGGGCGGACCATCCGCACACTGAGATTGTTGTCGATACTGAGTGCGCCGTTATCGACAATGCCGACGACGCAGCCGACCACGGCCTGGCCATCGACGAGGGGCTGGGCCAATTCGTCGACCTGCCGCGACGTCTCAGCGATCGCGATCGAATACATAACAGGTACTGCGGCTGCGACGAGACAGCATTTGAACATGACAGCACTTCCCGGAAGGAACACCCAAACGCCCTAAGACAACGGGGCCACCGAAAGCGCCGGGTTAAACCGGCTTGGAGTTGGGAATGAGAGAGTCCTACGAGAAAGACCTAGCCAGTCGTCTCGAGGAGAGATCGGGGACACCCACCGTTTGGACCAATTTGGCAAGTCCGAATTCCGACCGGTTTGCGCGAATTGCGGCTGTCCCCAG
>CAVTXL010000015.1:0-20792 GCA_963738665.1 uncultured Planctomycetota bacterium | reverse complement strand
TCGCGGTAGGTCGCGCTTTTCGGCTCGCCGCAGCGAGTCGCCGTGGCGACCTGGAAGGCTGACCTACACAAGTTCGCCTGTTGGCAACGCAACTACAGTCATCCGACTCAACCTCCCGTTCAGCGAGGAAAACTCAAATGGCCCGCAGCACACGATTCGATTGGTTCCTGCTCAGCCGCAGCTCTTTGGCTCGACCGGGTAAGGGCCGGCTGCCCACGAGAAAGCCGTTTTACCGCCGCTTGGGGATCGAGCCGCTGGAAGACCGGCGGCTGCTGACCATCACGGTGAACACGCTCGTCGACGAGAATGATGGCGTCGGCGTCGGCGGTGTTTCGCTGCGGGACGCAATTGTCGCGGCCGCGCCAACGAGACGATCAATTTTGCCCCGGCCCTCACGAGCGGCGGCCCGGCCACGATCCTGCTGACGCATGGCGAGCTGACGATCGACAAGAATCTGACGATCAGCGGCCCGGGGGCGAATCTACTCACGATCGATGCGCAACAAAACTCGCACATTCTCAACATCGACGACGGCGGCGCCATTGCCGATAAGACGGTCTCGGTCTCTGGCTTGACGCTCACCGGCGGCGCCAGCACTTTCGGCGGCGCAATCTTCTCGCGCAAAACGTTGTCAATCACCGGCAGCACGATCCGCGGCAACTCGGCCACTGGCGGCGACGGCGGCGGCATCAACAACTTCGGCGGCACATTGACGGTGATCAATAGCACGATCAGCGGTAACTCGGCCCGCTACGGGGGCGGCATCCACAATCAATTCGGCGGAACCTCGGGCGGAACATTGACGCTGACCGGGAGCACGATTAGCGACAACACCTCCGTCAGCGGCGGCGGCGTCTACAGTCGATCTTTCCTGACCGCAACGGACAGCACAATCAGCGGTAACTCGGCCAGCGAATCCGGCGGCGGCATTGACAACTCTGGCGGCACGCTGATGGTGAGCGATAGCACGATCAGTGCGAACTCTGCACCCTACGGCGGCGGCGTCTTCAGCACGTTAGGAAGTCTTTCGATAACTCGCAGCTCGATTAGCGGTAACTTGGCCAGCGAATCCGGCGGCGGCATTCTCGCCGACAGCGTCACGGTGGTCGGCAGCACAATCAGCGGGAACTTCGCCCAGACCGACGGCGGCGGGATTATCACAAGCGCACTTACACTGACCGGCAGCACGATTAGTTCTAACACGGCCTATACAGGAATGGGCGGCGGCATCGTGATGTCGGGCGATGCAGTCATTACTTCGAGCACGATCAGCAGTAATTTTGCCGCTACCGATGGCGGCGGAATCTACGAAGGCGGCGGCGCCCTATTGGTGAGGCAAAGCACGATCAACGGCAATTACGCCCAGGACAATGGCGGCGGCATTTTTGGCATCGCCGCTGTGTTCGCGTTGGACCAGACGATTGTCGCCGGCAACTTTGCAACGGCCAATTCAGACCTGACTGGCACGTTTGGCGTCGTCGACGTTCAATACAGTTTGATCGGCGATAATATGGGCAGTACGCTTGTCGAAGCGCTGTCGGCACGCCCGATGCACACGGCAATCTGATCGGCGGCGTCTTGCACGGCGTGATCGATCCGAAGCTGGCGCCGCTGTCCGACAATGGCGGTCCGACGCTCGCGGACGGAAGCCGCCTGCAGACCCACGCACTGCTGCCCGGCAGCCCGGCGATCGATGCGGGCAATCCGAGCGCGGTGGCCGGCGTGGGCGGCGTGCCCGAGTTTGACGAGCGCGGTTTTGCCCGCGTTGTTGATGGTGACGACGTGGGCGGTTCGCGGATCGACATCGGAGCCGTCGAACAACGGACGCTTCACTTGCTGGTCGATACGCTGGCCGATGAGGATGACGGCAATTATTCGGTGGGTGACTTGTCGCTACGCGAAGCAATTCGACTCACCAACAATAATCTCGGCGGTTCGGACACGATCGCGTTTGCTCCCGTGTTGGCCGGCGGGACGATCTTGTTGACGCAAGGTGAACTGGTTATCGCCGATTCGGTCATCATCACCGGTCTGGGAGCCGGAATGTTGAGAGTCGACGCCAGCGGAAACGACCCGACGCCCAGCACCAATAACGGCGACGGCAGTCGGGTGTTCAATATCTCCGGTGCGACGAACGTCGCAATGAGCGGCCTCACCATCACCGGTGGTGATTCTGCGAGCTCTGGCGGCGGCATCTCGGCCGGCGCGTGTAACCTGACAGTGACTGACTCCACGATCACCGGCAACTCCTCCGGCGAGGCGCGGTGGCGGCATCTACAGCCGCAATGGTGAATTGACCGTGATCGGCGGCACGATCAGCGACAACTCGGCAGGCAGTAATGGTGGGGGCATCTGCATTAATTATGGCGATCTGACGGCGATCGGCAGCACGATCAGCGGGAACGTCGCTGGCAGCAGCAGCGGCGGCGGCGGAATTTTCAGCGCGCATGGAAACTTGTCAGTCACGGGTAGCATGATCAGTGGAAACTCCGCGAGCTTTGGCGGCGGCATCGCTAGCGACGGCAACATGACGGTCTCAAGCAGTACCGTCAGCGGCAACGCGGCCGTCCTACGCGGCGGGGGCATCATCGGCGGCAACATGACAGTGACAGGCAGCACCATCAGCAGCAACTCGGCTGGCACCAGCGGCGGCGGGATGTATATCTCTGGCATTGCGACAGTGGACGGCAGCGTAATCAGCGGAAACTCGGCCGGCGGCGGTGGTGGCGGCATTGACAGTTTTTTTGCGACGCTAACTATCACCCGCAGTACGATCAGCGGCAACTCGGCCGCAGCCGGTGGCGGAGGAATTTATAACCATTCCGGTGGGCAAAACCTGACGGTGACCGACAGCACGCTCAGCGACAACACGGCCGGCGGCGATGGGGGCGGCATTGCAAATGAGGGCTTCGGCTCCAGCATTTTCACGATTACTAACAGCACCATCAGCGGCAACTCGGCGACAGGCTTCGGTGCGAGAGGCGGCGGCATCCATAGCGTCTTTGGCACTCTGACGATCGTCACCGACACCACGATTAGCAACAACTCGGCGACAGGACTGTCTTCCACAGGCGGTGGCGTCAGCTTTCACTTCTGCAACGCAAACGTGAACTCCAGCACGATCACTGGCAACTCGGCCGCCAGCGACGGCGGCGGCATCGTGGTCACCGGCAGTCCAGGTAACGACACCGTGCTCCGCAATACCATCGTGGCCGGAAATACGCGCGGCGCCTCCGTACGAAACGATGTGACTGGCTTGATTACGCTGGGCTTTAGCCTGTTGGGGGTGAACACCGGCGCGACCATTACCAACAACGGCGGCAACAAGATCGGCACGGCCGGCTCGCCCATCAACCCGTTCTTGGGTCCGCTGGCCGACAACGGCGGCAAGACTAAGACGCACGCCTTACTCTCCGGCAGCCCCGCAATTGACGCCGGCGACCCGAGTTTCGTCGGGCCGCCCGCTTACGACCAGCGGGGGTTTGCCTACAGTCGGGTCGTCGGCGGACGCATCGATATCGGGGCGTTTGAATTTGGCGCTGCTTCGGCTGACTTCGACGGTGACATCGACGTCGATGGCTTCGATTTCCTGGCCTGGCAGCGCGGCTTCGGCAAGCCAGCGCCGACGGCCGCCAAGAGCGACGGAGACGCGGACAACGACGGCGACGTGGACGGCGCCGACCTGGCCCCCTGGCGAGCGTCGTTTGGCAGCCCCGCCACCGTGGCGGCGGTCGAGTCCTATGTGACGGCGTCCGTGGGCGCACGCCCCAACTCTCCCCGGCCGCGGTTGACGCCGCCATGGCGTACGAGCAAATGTTCGCCCTGACCCCGATATCTGGGACGCGACGATTTCGTTCCCGGCGGGGATCCCCGTGACGCTGGGCCCCGAGCCGGCGACCGCGGCGCTGTTGACCCTGACGACCTCTCGCTGGTGTCTCTAACGACGTCGGGCCCCACAGAAAGTCCCATCAACTCGTCGAATCCGACACTGTTCGTTTAACGACCCGTTTCCGAGACTGGCGACGATTCTCAACAAGTCATCCGTTGAACTAAACGCTGCGCATGGGCACTTGACGCCGACTTCGTTGGCACGCTTCGGGCGAGCTCCACGGTCAGTTGGCCGGTCGATGCAGACCGGTTGTGTTGATTCTACCGATTTGCACTCTGCGGTTTTGTAAGCCACGTTTCCGTGACGCGATAGGTGCGTTCGGGAAGGCGGCGACATGACTCCGTTGCGACGTCGGTACATCGAAGACCTGCGGTTGAAGAACTTCTCGCCGAACACGATCCGGGTGTACATCCACGCGGTCGCCGCCTTTGCCCGCTTCTTTGGGCGATCCCCCGCGGCGTTAGGCGAAGAAGACGTCCGCCAGTACCTTGTCCACCTGGTCTCCGATCGCGGGTTGTCGCGGAGCCAGTACGTCCTGCAACTGAACGCCCTGCGGCATCTTTATCAAGACACGTTGGGCCGTCCGAACTCGCTGGCGGACCTCCCGCGCCCAAGCGGGAGCAGAGGCTCCCCGTGGTGCTCAGCCGCGACGAGGTGCGGCGACTTTTCTCGGTGGTCGCGAATCTCAAGCACCGCGCCCTATTCATGGTGGCCTACGACGCCGGACTCAGGCTCTCGGAGATCCTCAACCTCCGCGTCGAGGACGTCGACAGCGAGCGGAGAGTGATCCGCGTCCGGCAGGGCAAGGGGCACAAGGACCGCTACGCGCGGCTGACGCCCGAGTTGCTCAAGCTATTGCGGGAGTATTGGCGAGCCTATCGCCCTCCCGCGTGGCTGTTTCCTGGCGCGTCGCCCGACAAGCAATACGACCTGGCCACGCCGGGGCACGTATTGAAGCAGGCGGGCTGGCGGGCCGGCATCACCAAGCGGATCTCGATGCACACGCTACGACACAGCTTCGCGACGCACCTCCTGGAGTCGGGGACGAATCTGCGGGTGATTCAGAAGCTGCTGGGCCATGGCAGCATCAACACCACCGTGTTGTACACGCACGTTTCCCTCCAGGAGGCCCGCGACGCCCCCAGCCTGATGGCGCTGATCGAGCCTCGATCGAACCAGAACAGTCGATGAAACCCCGTCTGGAAGTCGCTGACGTTTTCCGTGACGGCGAGCCGGGCTTCCTGGCTCGCTACGGCCCGACGCTTTCGCGCGAGCAGCGTCGGGCCTTCCGTGCGGTGACCCAATGCCGCACCGCCTCCCTGGGCGGGCACGTCCAGAGGTGCAGCGACTGCGGCCACGAGAAGATTCAATACAATTCTTGCCGCAACCGGCATTGCCCCAAGTGCCAGGCGATGGCCCGCGCTGCGTGGCTGGCGAAGCGTGACAGCGAACTGCTGCCAGTGCCCTATTTTCACGTCGTCTTTACGCTGCCGCATGAGCTAGCGCCGTTGGCGCGACAGAACAAGCGAGTCGCCTACGGCCTGTTGTTCCGCGCCGCTTCAAGGACCTTGCTGGAAGTGGCCGCCGACCCGAAGCATCTCGGGGTGCAGATCGGTTGCCTGATGGTGCTGCACACCTGGGGGCAGAACTTGATGCATCATCCGCATGTTCACGCTGTCGTGACCGGCGGCGGCCTGTCGCCCGACGGCTCACGCTGGGTCCACGGCAAGACGAGCGGAAGCCGCCAGCCGTTCTTCGCCCCGGCGAAGATCTTGAGCCGCGTCTTCCGGGGGAAATTCATCGCCCTATTGAAACGGGCCTTCGCTTCCGGCAAGCTGGGATTCCACGGCCGACTGAAGCCGCTCAACGAGGCGGTCGCCTTCGTGGAACTGCTCAACCAGGCGACGCGTCACGACTGGGTCGTCTACGCCAAACGTCCGTTTGCTTCGCCGAACTGCGTCCTGAAGTATCTGGCGCGCTACACGCACCGGGTCGCCATCTCCAATCAGCGATTGGTCCAGCTCGGCGAGGGGCAGGTCAGCTTCCGCTACAAGGACTACGCGGATGATCAACAAGCCAAGATCCTGCGCCTCTCGACCGCCGAGTTCATTCGCCGCTTCTTGATGCATACGCTCCCGAGCCGCTTCATCCGTATCCGTTACTTTGGCCTGTTGGCTAACCGTAACCGCGACGCGCGGCTCGAAAAGTGTCGTTGTCTGCTCGGCGTTGTTCCGCCAGGAGCGGCGTCGCCCGATCAAGACGCCGAAACGCCGGCGGATACGCCGGGCGAATCTTTATCTGCAGAGATCTGCCCGGTCTGCCAGCGTGGGACGCTCGTCCGCATCGATCTGCCGCGCCCCGGCGATCGGTCGCCGCCGCCACGCCCCAACCTGCTCGCCAGCGCGCCCGCTAAGACCGCCGACTTCGACACCTCGTAGTCATCGCCTTGCGTGCTCATGCATCACCGGTTACCCATCACTGGCTCCGAAGCGAACCACCGCTACCGATGCGCCACGACCGCTACAAGGCATGTTCTGCGCGTTTGCTTCCCTACGACCCGAACGGCGTCCATCGCTCCCCCCAGCGTCGCCAGCAAGCGGCGCAATGCCCCACGCGTCTCCGCTACTCAGAAGCCGCATTCAAACCCCATAGCACCGCGTTCAGTTCATCGCACGTTTATCCGACGTGCCGGTCGAACGGACTGCAAAGGCTCAAGCTGTACGCGGCACATCGGATAAACTACTAAGCGTTTGATGGACGGCCAGGACGTCTCAGAAACTCGTGCGGTTTCTGAGACTGAGGTTACGGCGCTCGTCGTCACGCTGAAACGCTCATCAAACCAACGGAATCTGGCACTCCCTTGGTTGGCCGACGTTGGGTGCGTCGGTCGATTTCACCTCAGCACCAGTGGCCAGCAACCGAGGGATGTCCTACCTTTGGAGTTTGTGGCCCTGTACGACCGGAATTAGGTTGCCGCCCCGATCTCCGTCCGGAAACCGTTCACAACACAGCGCCGCTCCGTGCAGCGGCTGCTGCAGGTCCCCGGCCAGATGCGGCAGCCAATAGTAGGCAGTACTTCTGACCCCTTTTCCCTTCGGCTCGCAAGCCCCGATAGATACCAGTCATCACTGCCAGCAAGGCAATGATTAACCTGGCAGCAGGCTCTGGAACGGCCACCGAACCAGCCAGCTCGGGTATGGCGCCAAAGTGATCCCGCCAATCGGCCAGGTCTTCGACGCTGAGCGGGTTTGGAGAATTCCCCCGCTGCCAGACCAGGAAATCGCTTCCATCCACGAAGCCATCGCCGTTAAAGTCGCCAGGAACTCCGGTCGCGGCATCGATCCGCAACGCTAAGATCGAACGGAATGGCACGCTCACCGAAAAGTTGTTGCCCGAATCAATGGTCAGGCCAGATTCAAGCGGCACGGTTTGGTTGACGCCATACAACCATTCGGCGCCGGATGCTTCCAGATCAATGTTAGAGATAGTGAAGTGGATATTAGCCGTATCCGACGGATTGAGATTCGCAATCAGTATCCCCATGCCTCCATCGGGCAACACCGTCGCGTGGACTTCAATATTGCCGCTGGATGAGGTCGTCTGAACGAATTCCGCCCCGGCCTCGGCGATCTCGCTGAAGATCTGTATGCCGTGATAGGCACCCCCTCGCACGGGCACGCCATCCCCGAAATAACTATTCTTGCTGAGTTCGAGCCAATGGACGCTTTTGACGCCGTCGGCTAGTGCGGTGGCATAAGTATTGGCGGCAAACACGCCATCGATCTGCCGGGCTGGAAACGGTGCCGAAGTAGCCGAATTCGGTCATGTGCAATTCGATTTCGTCCGCCGCACCGGGGCCTACATAGGTATTGATCCGATTGCGAACCACGTCGAAGCAACCGGGCAAGTCATCGGTCGCATTGAGAACGGTATTGGTGCTGTTGCCGTTGTTGACATAGTAATGGAGGATGGCGAAGTCCATGTTGGCGCCGGCGGTTAGCAGGACGTTGCGGTCCCAGTTGCGGGCTCGGGTCGGCTACGTCGCCCACGCCGCCCGGGCCGGCCAGGACCGCCCCGACTTTGATCGTCGGATCGACCGCTTTCATTGCAGCGACGTACTGCGTTGAAATTGTTGCCGTAGGCCGTCGGCGAGAGCAAAGGGTTATTGCCCTCCGCGGCTCCGCCGCCATGAAGATCGACCTCCCAATTCCAGTTGGCGTCGATAATCGGAGTAATAGCCGTTGCCGTTGATCTCGTTGCCGATCTCCCAGTACTTGATGCCGACCGGCGTCGTCGCGGTCGAGGCCAGGAAATCGTATTGGTTGTCCGGGTTTTGCGCCGCCGTCAGACTTCGCAGTCGGGCCCAGTAGCCAACCGTTCGCCAGTCGTTGCCTTCGTCGTCCACGCCGATGACGATGTCTTCGAGTGCCATAGAGGCTCGCATCGCCGTTGGCGTAGGCCACCCACGCGGCCGCCTCCTTAGGCTGGCCGCCCGTTGTGTATTGGTGAGCTGGAGCCATAGTTGATCGTCACCATCCCTCTGTGGACCGAGCTTCCATCAATCGGTGACAAAGCGGCCGAAGTGCGACTCGGCAGCAGCGTAACCACCGTGGCGGTGTGGGTGGACCAATGGTAGATGTCGGAATAGCTGCCGCCCGGATAACGCAACAGTTGAATTCCACCGGCCGCGATTCGGCTGGAAGGGTCGGCTGGGTGAAGTTATTGGCGTACACCGACGTGTGCAAGCCGATGCCGATATCCGGCATTGCCGCCAGCACATTCGACGCATCGATGTTCACGGTGACCTGCCCAAGGTTGTTTGACACCATAGCAGTGCCCAGCAGGCCAATAGCCCACAAAGTCGCACATATACATTCAACATGAAACCAAGTTACCTCGCTCTCCGAACCTTTTTCCAGCCACCGGTCGCCTAGCAAAAGGGGAACGACTATTTAGTGACTGGTAAAACAGTTTTTCCCCGCTGGTAGCCGAGCCGATTCGCCAATCTGGATATTTTATCCAAACAAAACATTTTTTGCACACGCATTGTGCGTTTTCGCCGCCCCTTCAGCCGCGCCGGCGGCAACGCGGTATGGCATGAGCAGGCCCTCACCTCAACGCGCGACCGAAGTGGCCATAACGGGCACATGTCGGTCATTCGTTTGACCCGCCGCCCCTTGTGTAGGCCTACCAAGGCGCCTGAACGCCGCCGCAGCATTAAGTCGTTACCGCGTCAGCGCCACGCCAACCACAATGATCACTGATCCACAAGGACGGTTCTACAACAGGTAGAGGGGGGAATAGGCAAAACGGACGTCCTCGAATTGCTCGGGAAGCTGAATCCGTCCACCGCTCCGGCGGGTGGCACTGGCAATGAATAGTGTTTCGGCAGCCAGGCTTGCCCAACAAAGCGCTGCAGCAGCCGGCGGGGCATGATTCCATTGTCCTGACCACAGCTCCCCGGTATTCCGCCGCTGCTGAGCTTAAACGTTACCTCCACAGTTACCTCATCAAGTCATGCCTTTTCCGACTTCGCGCGGAAAACGACCCCTTTGATGACACAGTTCTAGTGTCCCGGAAACTCGTCTCCGCGGCCGGTCTGTCACTCGGCTGTCGTTCCCGCGGAAGAAACGTTCGTCGCACCAGGGTCTTTGACATGCGCGACGCCACGCTGGACCACGCCGATTGGCTCGACGTACGACTGGTCAAGTAAGACTGAACCGGGAGAAATCACGACGTTAGTCTTTGAGCACGAACGTCACAAGCATAGCGACGCGGTACTCGGATATCTTTCCGTTTTCGACTTTCACGGTCTGCTCTTTGATCCACGCGCCCTGGACTTCTTCGAGCGTTTTACACGATCGCTTGATACCGCCTTCGACGGCATCTTCAAAACTCTTCTTGGAGGAGGAGATAATCTCGGTAACTTTAGCAATAGACATTCCGACACCTTTCTTAAGTAAATGGAAGAATGGTTAGGTCACTCAACCTCGTCGACTTCGCCCGTCTCAATCAGAGCATTCGCCTCGTCGACCGTAAGTTGCCACCTGCCGATCGCATCGGCGCTGTCTTCATTCTCGCTGGCGTCCTCGGTGGGCCATAATATGCAGTCACCGGCGGCGGACTGGAGCCAGAGATAGGCGTTCTCGCCAGATTCGTTTTTCGCGGATAATATTTCTTCGATTTTCGTGATCATGGCGTTCAGCTGTCCGTTTAGTGGACAGAGCCAACCGGTAACTACCGGTTGGCGATATCTGTGATTGTCAATATACCGCTATTGACCTGATACGATAACCGCCGCGGGGCTCCTTGCAGTGGTTAAGCGATTGGAGGATTCGCGATGAATAGCCCGGCGTCTCAAACTCGTTAGTCGATGAGACACGCCGAAAACGACCCATTTCTGAAACTGAGTTCAAGTTCCGTCGTCCCGATCAGCAGTCGGTCCCTAGGACTTAGTTATTCTGACAGGCAGTTGGGCGTGGAGTTCGAAATACTCCGCACCGTGGGCGAACGGTCGACCAACCCAAGCCTCGAAAGTCCTGATTGTCCTGCTGCTGCCGGCCGTTCAAGCAGCGCACCGCCGCCGCCCAACGCGTGGAGTGCTCCAACAAGATTAAGCAAATCGCGTTCGCCAAGTAGGGTCTGATGGCCATCTCTGAGCGGCTCCGACCTGCGGTCGACCTATACAGTCGACGAATCATGGCCCGTCAGCCGTTGACGTGTGGGGGACGGACATTAACTGTCTGGCATCGTACTCATCCATTAGCGTGGACGGGCAAACTTCGTACTCGCCACACAGATGGCAGACCACGTGGATCAAATCTGATCCGCCGAGCTTAGTTCGTGTTCCTGGCAAAGTTTGTAAAGGTGCTGCAAGTGGACGCACGTCATAATTCACCCCTCGTGACAACAGCCTGCATATATTTCCGGGTCGACTGGCCGCCCCCAATCAGGGAAATTTAGCCAGTCCATGCGGTGCCGATATTCGATGCGGTAGATTTCCGACGGAGGGGCCAAACCCTGACGGATCTGTCTCTCGGCCAATTTGATCAATGCTTCCCCGCTGACGTCCATTCGGCCGCCTGCGTCACTGGTCTTGGTGAGGCGAACCATCGATGACCTCGATGACCTCGTGGTCTTTTGAACATTGCGTGCTGATCGGACGAGTTCGCGAGCCGCGGGGATATGCCTTCCCCAGGTTACGCGAAGTTCCACTACAATGGGCGCCCCGTCATCGTGCCAGGTAAACTGTGTCGTTTTGTCGCGCCTCTGCTGAGCCCGATCGCGCAAGATGCACGCGCGTTAGTCGGCAACCTCCTGTTATTTTGGCGTATTCCAATGCAGTAACCATCGAAGGCAAACTGCATGCCGGTTGCGGTTCAGGGGTTCCACCGTCCGAAGAGTGGCGCCGCTCAAGGCGCTGAATGCGGCAAGAGAACGGCGAATGCCGACCGACCTGGCGGGCTCCGGCACGACTCCGGTTCAGTGCGCAGACGCTGTAATTGCCCACGTCTTTATCTATCTGGCGTCGGTTTCGCGCCAGACTTCATTGCGCCGCCGTATATGAAGCGAGGGCCTTCATGTAGTTTGCTCGCTCCAGAGCGCCGCGTCGGGGCAGTTGCCGTAACTCATACTGCCTTTGAGTTGCTCGACGGAATCGTAGTCGTGGGCGGCGAGCCAGTCGCGGACGCCCTGGATCATTTGGCGCCGGCGTGGTCGGGGCCGCGCTTAATAGCGCGGAGGCGACCATGCAGACGTCGGCGCCTGCGAGCAGTAGTTTGAGCGCGTCCTCGGCTCGTGAACGCCGCTGGTCGCCGCGATCGACATCGGCGTCTGGTCGCGGAGGATGGCGATCCAGCGAAGCGGCAGCCGGATTTCGTGCCGGCTGCTCAGCATCAGTTCGGGCACGACTTGAAGAGTTCCAGGTCGATGTCGGGTTCGAGATAACGATTGAAGAGTACGACGCCGTTGCGCCGGCAGCGGCGAGGCGTGGGACGAAGTTGGTCAGATTGGTGAATTGGGCTCCCAACTTGATGGCGACGGGGACGACTACGGATCGTCCCGACCGCGGCGACCAATTCGACATAGCTCGATTCGACGACGTCGACTTGTCAGATTGGGTCAGTCGGTACGAAGTAAATGTTGAGCTCGATGGCGTTGGCGCCGGCGTCTTGAAAGAATTTGGCGTAGTGCGCCCAGCCGCCGGGCGAACTGCCGTTGAGGCTCGCAATGACGGGTACGAGACGCGCTCGCCTGGCCTTCCTCAGCTGCTTCAAGTACTCGCCAGGCCCAACCTGATAGTCGTGCACCGGGAATGAACGACAAGGCTCTCGGCCGAAACATCGGCCTGACTTCATACAGCGCATGGATCCGCAACTCGTCGCCAGTAATTTGCTCTTCGAAGAGAGACGGCAACACCGCCGCCGCCACGCCCGCTTGCTCCAGTCGCATGAGCGAGTCCAGATCGCCGGTGAGCGGGCCCGCCGAGGCCACGATCGGATTCGGCAGCAAGAGCCCCAGATAGCTAGTCGCAAGTCTACGCTCATACGTGGAGCTCCTCGACCTGTGATCGAGTACGCCCGCTTCGACGTCGCCATCTGTTCGTAGTAATGCCACTGGTCGTCGATGTCCTGCTGGGCCAACGCGATGAGGCCTTGGGCGTGCTCGGGGTCGTTGCGGACAGCCATCGCGAAGCGGGCCTCGAGCGGACAACTCCGTGAACGGGATCGTCGGTTTGCGGCTGTCGAGATGGAACGGATGCTCGCCGGCCGGTGCCAGCCGCGGGTCGAACCGGTACAGCGGCCAGAGCCCTGACTGCACGATGGTTTTTTGGTGCGTCATGCCCTCGGACATGTTGATGCCGTGGGCGATGCATTGGCTGTAGGCCAGGATCAGCGAGGGGCCGGGATAGGACTCGGCCTCGTGGAACGCGCGGAGGGTTTGGTTCGGATTGGCGCCGAGGGCGATTTGGGCAACGTACACATTTCCGTACGACACGGCCAGCATGCCGAGATCTTTTTTTCGCGGGGCCTTGCCGTTGGCAGCAAACTTAGCGACGGCGGCTCGGGGCGTGGCCTTCGACGATTGCCCGCCGGTGTTGGAATAGACGCCAGTATCGAGCACGAGCACATTGATGTCGCGATCGATTGACAGGATGTGGTCGAGACCGCCAAAGCCGATGTCATAGGCCCAGCCGTCGCCGCCGACAATCCATACGCTTCGCTTGACAAGTGCGTCGGCGACGCCGGCGAGTTCGCGGGCCTCGGGCCCGCGGAATCTTTCAGTCGCTGTTTCAGCGCGGCGACGCGGCGGCGCTGCTCGTCGATTGTCGCCTCGTCTGTTTGCGTCGCCTCGAGCAGCAGTTGTCACAACGTCTCGCCCACGCTCCCGCCAAGCCGCTTGAGCAGACAGCTCGGCATACTTGCCGCTGGGCGTCGACCCCCAGGCGGATGCCGAAGCCGAATTCGCCATTGTCCTCGAACAGTGAGTTGCACCAGGCGGGGCCGCGTCCGTCGTGGTTTTTCGTCCAGGGCGTGGTGGGCAGGTTGCCGCCGTAAATGGACGAGCAACCGGTGGCGTTCGCGATGATGGCCCGATCGCCGAACAACTGGCTCATCAGCTTGAGATAGGGCGTTTCGCCGCAGCCGGCGCACGCGCCGGAAAACTCGAACAGTGGCTCGAGGAGCTGGCGAGCCCTTGACCGTGTCGATCTTGGCTTGCGTCCGATCGAGACGGCGCGATGTCGAGGAAGAAATCAAAGTTGGCGCCGCTCGCGATCCAGGTGGTCGCCCTTCGGCTGCATGTTGATCGCTTTGTGTCGCACCACCTCTTTGCTCTTGGCGGGGCAAACGTCGACGCAGACGCCGCAGCCGGTGCAGTCGTCGGGAGCGACCTGGACCGTGAGCAGGTGGTCGCCGTGGTCCTTTTCTTGCCACAGCTTCGAGGCGAAACCGGCAGGGGCGTCGGCGAGCGTCGGCCGTCGGGAAACGCCTTAATCGGATGGCGGCGTGCGGGCAGACCAGCGCGCAGAGGCCGCAGTCGATGCAGATGCCGGATCCCAAATGGGGATCTCCGCGGCGATGCTCCGCTTTTCGAACTGAGCCGTGCCGGTGGGAAACGTGCCGTCGACGGGCATCGCGCTGACGGGCAGGAGATCTCCGCGGCCGGCGATGATGGCGGCGGTGACTCGCTGCACGAAGTCGGACCGGCGTCGGCGATTGCCGGGCGGAGCCGCTTCTTGGCCGTCGCCGCTGCGGGGACCTTAACCTCGGCGAGGCTGGCGAGCGCCGTTCAATCGCGGCGAAATTCTGAGCGACGATCGTTTCGCCGCGCTTGCCGTAAGTCTTGCGAATGGCGGCCTTGATGTGCTCGATCGCTTCGTCCCGAGGCAACACCCCGGACAGCGCGAAAAACAGGTTTGCATCGCGGTGTTGATGCGGCCGCGCATGCCGGCCCGCTGGGCGACGGCGTCTCCGTCGACGACGAACAACCGCAGCTGCTTGTCGATGATCTGCTGCTGGACTTCGCGCGGCAGTTGTTCCCATACGCATCGGCGCCGTAAGGGCTGTTGAGTAAGAAGGTCGCCCCCTCGGCGGCGACCTTCAGCACGTCCATCTGTTCCAAGAAGGTGAAACTGATGACAGGCGACGAAGTTGGCGTGGTCGAATAGATAGGATGATCGAATCGGCCGGGGGCTAAGCGCAGGTGCGAGACGGTGACCGAGCCGGCTTTTTTTGAGTCGTAAACGAAGTAACCCTGCGCAAACAGTGGCGTGTTCTCGCCGACGATTTTGACCGAGTTCTTGCTGGCGCCCACCGTCCCGTCGCTGCCCAGGCCATAAAACACGGCCCGTGCGACGTCAACGGGCTCGGCGATCACGGCTGCGTCCCACGGCAGGCTCAAGTGGGTGACGTCGTCGTAGATGCCAACCGTAAAATGGCGTTTGGGCTGCGGCTGTTTTAAATGCACGTAGATTCCGCAAGCGCCATGGCAGGGGTGAATTCCTTGGAGGACAAACCGTAGCGGCCGCCGATGACCACGGGAGTGGCGCAGCATCGGCATCGTGGCGGCGCAGGCCAGTACTCTGCCACCGCAGTGAGGACATCCTGGTAAAGCGGCTCCCCTAGGCGCCCGGCTCTTTGGTACGGTCAAGCACGGCCAGCCGGCGGACTGTCGGCGGTAAAGCGTGATCAATGCGTCGCCGTCGAACGGCCGGTAAAGGCGGACCTTCAACAGACCTACTTTCTCGCCCCGCGCTGTCTGCCGGCCACCGTCTCTTCGACGGCGCCGGCGCCGGACCCCATAATCACGATGACATTGAGGGCGTCGTCCGCCCCCACGTATTCGAACAGGCGGTACGCGCCCGACCCGTTGGGCGAACTGGTCCATCGTGTCCTGCACGATTTGCGGCGCCGAGATAGTACGGATTAATCGCTTCGCGAGCCTGGAAGTACACGTCGGGATTCTGAGCCGAGCCCCGGAGTACCGGATGATCGGGGGAGATGGCTCGCGGCGGTGGTCTTCGATCAGATTCTGGTCGATCATGGCGCGGCACAGTCGTCGGGCCGAGGGGCTGATCTTGTTTACCTCGTGCGATGTGCGGAACCCTCGAAAAAGTGCAGGAACGGGATGCGCGAACGCAACGTCGCGGCTTGGGCGATGAGGGCGAAATCCTGGGCCTCCTGAACGGAATTGGATGATAGCATCGCCCATCCGGTGCTTCGGACGGCCATTACATCGCTATGGTCGCCAAAAATCGAGAGGCAATGCGTGGCGATTGTACGGGCAGCGATGTGAAAGACAGTCGGCAACAGTTCGCCGGCAATCTTGAACATATCAGGTATCATTAGGAGCAGGCCCTGAGAAGCCGTAAAGGTCGTACATAGTGCTCCGGCCTGAAGGGCCCCATGGACTGCGGCGGCGGCGCCAGCTTCACTTTGCATTTCGATGACTTCCGGAATGCTGCCGAAGATGTTTGGCCGCGGCTGTCCAATGATCGGCTAACTCGCCCATGGTTGAAGCGGGCGTGATGGGATAGATCGCGATCACCTCGTTGGTGAGGTGGGCGATGGCTGCCGCGGCTTCGTTACCGTCGACGGTGATAAATCGGGAGGCGATCATGGAATATGAACTCTCGTCTGTGGTGACGTTACTTCGCCGACATGCACTTGTGTCATAATCTCGTGCGTTTGTCGGACGTACCGTTATTCCACCGTTTTGGAACGCCGGGACTGCCCGACGAGCTGGTCGGCTGACCTAGTGCGCCGCCGGTGCGCTCCGTTGCGAATTGCAGGAGTTGCTCGACTACCGTTGCAAGCCCGGGGTCAGGTAACTAGTCGTCCACTTCATCCAGTAGTTGGACCCGGCTGGTTTGCCTCGGAGGATGTAGTGGCGATTTTGTCTGTGGAATGTCCCTGTGCAGCCAATGGTGCAGCTTAGCATAGAATTCCGCCGATGTTTCACCTTCACTTCGTTCGCACTCTCCGAATAATTTGACCCGGCGTTGAAGTTCGGCGTTTCCCTCAGGAGTGTGCTCCATTTCTCCAATGAACGCCAGCAATTGAGCCAGCTTGTCCTCGGTCAATTCCTCATCAAGCAGTGCCTCTTGGCGACTTTTGTATTGAAACGTCTTCTCGCGGCCTTCACGACTTTGTTTTCGGCTTCGATCCATCTCGATTCTCCCTCAGCGCCCCAAAGTTCACCATGATGTCATTGTAGCAAATCGTGACGCCGTTCATGAGTCTCGAACTTTGTGTCGCACGTCAACTGCACCAACTGTTTAGAGACCCTGGAGGGCGACCATACAAGACGACAGGTCGTGGAAAGGAGCATTGGCCCCGCAACAGTCCGGCAATCTCAAGCGTTTACTGAAACGCGCCAACAAACCACCCATTTAGACGCGCCCTATTTTGGCCTGAAGTGCACTAGGCGACCCAAGGCGGTGCGGTGCTTCAGAAAGAAACGGTGGCAGAGGCACAATAGAAGTCGACCCATGCCCGGACGCCGGGGTCACGTCAACCTCTTGTTCAGGTACTTGAGCACGTTCTCATTCTCGCCGCTCTGCATCTTTCGTGGGGCGTCCTGGCCGAGCTAGCGACCTCGCTGACCGGTCGCGGACGGACACCACGCCACCGCCGATTCCCGTTTCGCATTGAAGTGGCAAACGGGCGGGTCTATGCTGGGTTCGGGCAGAACCGGAGCTGCCGTTGTGCTTTCCGGGCACACTCTCTTCTTCTTCAGCACGAGGTGAACCATGGCGGGTGTCACGTACTTTGTTCAGGAATGCCCGACCTGCGGCCGACGGCTCCAGGTGCGCGTCATCTATTTGGGCAAACGCGTGGCTTGCCGCCACTGCGGTGCGCAGTTCGCCGCCTGTGATCCGCAGTCACCGGATTACCCGCCGTCGGATTCCGGCCTCGCGCTGCTGACGCGGGCGGATCAATTGCTCGCGGCATCGGCCAGTCGGGCCGCCCTCCCGTCCAGCGAACTCTGATCACGGGTGCGACAGGCGGCCGCCCCCAACGCGTCGACTTGTTTTTGGAATCGACCCGGCTCACACAGCCGACCCGTACCGATCCTACCTGAACCGGCGATCGCGAATGACGCTTTCGCTTAATGTGTCAAAACTCATCGACGGGCAAACCTCGGACAGCTGCGCGTGCCGAGAAGTTATCCCTTTTCTGGACTGAGATGCGGCAGCTATCCCGGCCTCGCCGGCGTACCATCAATCGAAAATTCTGAAACAAAAGCCGAGCCCCCGTGTTGAAGCAGCCAATTCCCCAAGTTCAGGGCTGATCCATCGCCAGTGCAATGGCGGTATAATCGGCGGTAATGAGCAACGGTTAGGTCACTCAACCTCGTCGACTTCGCCCGTCTCAATCAATGCATTCGCCTCGTCGACCGTAAGTTGCCACCTGCCGATCGCATCGGCGTGTCTTCATTCTCGCTGGCTTCCTCGGTGGGCCATAATATGCAGTCACCGGCGGCGGACTGGAGCCAGAGATAGGCGTTCTCGCCGGATTCGTTTTTCGTGGACAATATTTCTTCGATTTTCGTGATCATGGCGTTCAGCTGTCCGTTTAGTGGACGGAGCCAACCGGACACTACCGGTGGCGATATCTGTGATCGTCAGTACACCTCGAGTTCGGGGGGGGGGGGGGGGGGAGGGGGAGAGGGGGGGAGAGGAGGGGGAGGGGGGGGGGGGAGGGGGGGAGGGGGGGGGGGCGAGTAGGAGAGGGAGGGGGGAAGGGGGGGGGGAGAGAGAGGGGGTGAGGGGGGGGGGGGGGGGGAGGGGGCGAAGAGGGGGGGGGGGGGGGGGAGGGGGGGCGGGAGTCTGGCTTGCGAATTAGACCAGCGATTTCACACAGCACGCGTGCGAGTCAATACCTACTGCTGATTCCGATTTTGAATCGCGCTGCTTCGGTCGACAACGCTCACGATAATGCCTTGGGCAACCTTCGCATAATGCCCACTCGCGGAGAGCAAGTCACGAGAGATCGGCTTTGATAATCGACGGTCGTGACACACCTTTCCTGAGGCACGAAATCGTGTGCTGACAACCGTCTGCTCGGACCGTTTGACGCAGTTCTGGATGGCACGGTTGCCGGCGCCCGTCAAACAGACGGGCCTGTTGAAAAAGTGCGAGTGGCTTTTTGGGTTTGGCTGATTCGTCCCTGCATCGAGTAGCGATGCGTTCGATTGCGCTTTGATCGGGGCTTCTGTGACCACACTTCACGGCTGCTTTGTCTGATTCCAGCGACAAATCCTCTAGAGTTCGGTGAGTCGCAGGTCTGTAGAGTGCGTTTCACGCATCTGACCGGACACTGACCAATTCCTCTTAAAAGGAGGCCTCATGATGGCCATTGCGAAGTCACCGATATCCGCCGCGTCACCAAGAGCTTCGAGGATGCGATCCAGCAAGGGATCGCTCGGGCGGACAAGACGCTCGATAAGGTTAAGGAGCATGGATTCAAAAGCAGACAGTTGCCGTCGACGGCGGCAAGGTGTCTGAGTATCGCGTCAACATGAAGGTGACGTTTGTACTGAAAGATTGACCGGCGCTGCGCCAACACCCTACGCGTCATGCCATCAACGGACCGGGCCTGTTGAAAAAGTCCACAGACTGCTGGCATTTGAGGTGTCCGCCCGCCGGCCACCACCGGATGCACGTGCTGCTGACCAGCGGGCCCGATCACGTCGTTTGAGACGCCCGGGGGCGCTGTCGTCGAACAGCTGCTACGGCCGACCGATCCAACGGTGATGACTCTCAAAGAGAGCAGAGCATCGCTGCAGATTCGCTTGTGCGGGGTTTACCGCCTGCCCGGATTGATGCGACTGAAAACTCCAAATGCCAGTGTGTTGCTTCACGGACCGCCCAGGCCAATGCGTCATAGGCTTGATATAGACTGCCCCGCTCTCCATTACAGGACGAATTTCATGAGCCGCCTTCTTAGACGCACTGCGTCCTTCCTGAAGCCCAAGACGGTCCAACTGCCGTTGAGTATGCCGTCATGTCGGCCTTGATCGTGATCGTCTGCCTCACGGCCATCCGCACGGTTGGCACTAACACGGCGACGACTTTTAATAACGTGGCTGTGCAGCTTGGCAGCTAGGGAAGACCGCATACTCCGGCGGCAGCCGCGTTGGACGGTTCTGAGCGGCCGTTTAACGCCGCTGCCATTTTTTGTTGACGGCCCAATACGGCTCGCCCACAAAGCGGCTTTGGAAGGGCGTTTTCTCGTTGACGGCAATCGCACCGGCCGTCGCCAGCAATTACGCACATTGCGAAATGGAAAAGGAGGTTGTTTGCACACGATATATCGGCGACTGCGATATCAGAGACGGCGTTACGTCATTCTGCTCTCGCGGAATTGCGGTGCTTCGGCGAGCGTGAAGATCACGACTTGTTCGCCCGTGAGAGTGCTAATGTCGTGGTGCAAGCTGACAGATTTGGTTCCGGTAATGTTCTGAATGAGCGTATTCCAAATCGGGTCGCGCTACTTCGATCAACTGGGTCCGGACTTGTTTGAGTAAGTCACGCCCTTTTTCGGCGGGAAGCGTCTGTACCAATTGTTTTTCGGCGGCCGTCAAAACACCCCCTAGTCGAATCACGATCATGTCGCCAATCAGATAGGAGGTGTGAGAACCTTTGGTCCCCTCCCCATGTGTTCCTGCACGAAACGGGACATCCCCATGCCTATGGCCGCCTCAATTTCGCCTTGGGTTTTCATTCCGCCAAAGCCCATTTGAGAGAAAAGCCACATCGCGGCAGCATACCGCGCCGCGGCTACTTTGGCGTCTGCCTTCACGACTTGGCCCCGGCGCCCGCACTTGGGGCATAAGATTGGCGTAGTGCGTTTCCCGCAAGACTTGCTGGCCATGCATGTGACTTTCAAATCTCGGGTGTGCACTGACCACTTGGGCAGTCTCCCCGCAGACGTTGCGGGTGAGAGTTGTGCCATCCATCGTTTACATGAATGCCGCGCGAGCTGCGGCGAGTAGGTAATGCTCCGGCTTGG
This sequence comes from uncultured Planctomycetota bacterium, assembly GCA_963738665.1. GTDB lineage: Bacteria > Planctomycetota > Planctomycetia > Pirellulales > Lacipirellulaceae > JABDGM01. The sequence continues at coordinate 386 of CAVTXL010000015.1, read as the reverse complement.
AAAACGTCCACCGTATTCCCATTTGCGAATCTAGTCAAACATCGAGCGCCTACGCGGCCATTTAAGCCCGGCATTCGCCGACGAACTCAATACACGTCGCCGGTCCTCGGGGCCGTTAAGCGGCGAACGGTGCGACCGATTCGTTTGCTTGACGACGGCCTTCACGATCTGATCCCGTCGCCCGCACTTGGGACACTCGATGACGTAGCGGGTTTCCCGCAAGACTTGCTGGAATTTACCGCCGGCCCCTGGGCTGTACATGACGCTATCAAATCGCGGGTGTGCGCTGACCACCTGCGCAGTCGCGCCGCAGACGCTGCAAATAAGCGTTGTGGGCTCCATCGGCACGTCACACCTTTCTTGCCCCGTGGAACGATTGCCGCTGG
>CAVTXL010000014.1:0-261994 GCA_963738665.1 uncultured Planctomycetota bacterium | reverse complement strand
AAGAAGGCGGCCGATGAAAATCATCATGAAATCTCGCGAAACCGGGGAGACGCTGGTTAGCACATCAGACAGTTAAACCGCTGCCGCGGCCGCGCAGACCTATGGGGGTCTCGCGGGCCGCCAGCCCAACTACCTTAATCAACCTTATTGCGCGCCCAACGATTGGGGTCCACCTCAAGCTGCATCAATGAATCGTCTGACGAGTTCGCGATTCAATGTCATTTGATCGAATCCAAGCCGTTTAACCAGATGCGCCTGTTGGCGGCCGGCGGACCAGCGGAGTGCACAGAATAGCCGATGCAGATATTTCAGCCCGAGCCACATGGGGCGTCAACCGGCTGTCGGCAAGTTGAGGATAGCATCTTCTCTTCAATGAAGCTATCGGCAGTCGCTTTGTTGTCGAATTCCGAAATCCCGCTGGGCCAAAGCTTCCCCTCGTTCACAACGCACTCAAGTGTGTAATCATGAAACGTAAATATGTAATGGCTTTTGTCCTTGAGAAATCGATTCTTGTCATGGCCCGGATGAACAGAGTTTTGCCGCTCAAGTTCACAATTCCATGAGGATCCCTCAACGCGATGGACGGTGTAAAACGACAAGCCTCTACCGTAAAGCGGGTGCCCGCCAAGGGCTTCATCATTGGGCGAGCCAAACTTAAATATAGCGCAAAGCGGAAAATGTACGACAATATATTTCCCGGTTGACGCGTAATAGGCACGAATAGAGATGTTTCGTTTGCCACAACGACGGGCGTCGGAACACCTGCGTCCGGCTGCGGCCAATCCGAAAGCACCATGATCCGCTCTTTTCGCATCTCGGACCTTAAATTAGCTCTTGGGTGTTCGCCGTAACAGGGCAGCGAGTTTGCGGGTAGTTTAGCCGATGCGAAAGTGCAGTGCCAAACCGCCCGCACCCGCGAATGACACCGCTGCCGTCCGCCTCTTTTCAGGCCCCTCCCCTCAAAAACAGTCCTCGCACCACATGCCCCTTCCACATCCACAGCCCAGTTAGCACAAGCACAGGCAGGAAAACGTACCGAGTCGGGCCGGCGTACTCCGGAATCTTGTCAAACGGACTATACACATAGCCGGCGATCGGGATCGCAAAGACGATGTGAATCCAACGCAGAATTGAACGCTTAGTGCTTACTTTCATAATGGCGCGAAAGGATAATTTTCAATTTCGGAACGAAAGGACTTAAAGTCTTTCAGTCAGACAGATACGAACAATTGACGGGGAACAGATACCATCCCAATTCTTCTGTAAAAGTGCCTGAGTGATTTTGGGCGGTCTCACTTGGTTTCGAAGGTTACATAACGTTTTCCGGTCTCCCATTCTTCGCTGAGCTCCATCAGCACGGCGGTCACCAATCTTAGCAGCGACGCATCGTTGGGGAACAGGGTCGCCACGCGGGTGCGGCGTTTGAGTTCCTTGTTGACCCGTTCCAGCATGTTGGTCGTCCGCAGTCGCACGCGGTGCGATGGCGGCAGGCGGAACACGGCGAAGCTTTCGGGCACGTTCTCTTCCATCCAGTCGGCCAGCTTTGGCGCCGTCTTCTGATACTTACGCACCATACGCCCAAGCTGTTCGCCGGCCGTGTGCTCGTTGGCCGAGTCGAGGACGCTTTGTAGATCTTCGATCACCTCGCCTTTCATCTCCTCGCGCGGCACGTGAGCCATCGCATTGCGCATCAGGTGGAACTGGCAGCGCTGCCAGGGCACGCCGGGAAAGCAGGCCTTGCGGGCTTCTTTCAAACCGGCATGCACGTCGCTGGTGATCAGCTCCATGCCGCAGAGCCCGCGCTCGACGAGCCTCTTGAAGAACTCACGCCAATGAACTTCCGCTTCACTGAGCGAAACACTTACGCCCAGCACGCTGCGGCGGCCCTCGGCATCCACGCCAATCGCTAGTAATACCGAGGAGTCCACGATCTGCCCGCCCTCCCGAATCTTCTCATAGCGGGCGTCCAGGATCAGGTATTTCACCTGCCCGAGGGGCCGGTTTCGCCACTTCGCCAAGTCTTCATCAACAGCGCCGTTGCCCGGCTGACGTCGCTGGAGGATATTTCGCAGCCACACAGTTCTTCAGTGATCTTCGTGACCTTGCTGGTCGACACGCCTTGCACGTACATCTCCGCGAGGGCCAGGCGAAGCGCTTTTTCACTGCGACTGCCGCGTTCCAGGACGCTCGGGTAGAACTTTGCCCCGCGGACCTGCGGCACGGCGAGTTGCAACTGGCCGACCCGCGTCTTGAGCCGTCGCGGCTTGAAGCCGTTGGCCTGGCCATGCCGCGCTTCCCCGCGTTGATATGGTCCCACGCCGAGCACTTGTTGCCGTTCGATCTTCATGCACTCGTTGATGAGTAGTTCCATCGCCTGCGCCATGCCGTCAAAGCCATGCTCGGCGAGCAACTGGACAGCTTCATTCGTAATGCTAGGATGAGCTTGGTGGGTCATATTGGGTCTCCTTAAATTGTGAGTTAAACAATTCTAGGAAACCAAGCGTGACCCGCCCTCTTTCACCCAGGCCGGCGATTCGTCGCATCGCTAGCAGTTACAGAATTCGTGGGACGCTATCAAAGCTTCCCCTCGTTCACAACGCACTCAAGTGTGTAATCATGAAACGTAAATATGTAATGGCTTTTGTCCTTGAGAAATCGATTCTTGTCATGGCCCGGATGAACAGAGTTTTGCCGCTCAAGTTCACAATTCCATGAGGATCCCTCAACGCGATGGACGGTGTAAAACGACAAGCCTCTACCGTAAAGCGGGTGCCCGCCAAGGGCTTCATCATTGGGCGAGCCAAACTTAAATATCGCGCAAAGCGGAAAATGTACGACAATTATTTCGATACCGTCCCACGAATTCTGTAACTGCTAGCGATGCGACGAATCGCCGGCCTGGGTGAAAGAGGGCGGGTCACGCTTGGTTTCCTAGAATTGTTTTTATTCACAATTTAAGGAGACCAATCATGACCCACCAAGCTCATCCTAGCGTTACGCGAAGCCGTCCAGTTGCTCGCCGAGCATGGCTTTGACGGCATGGCCCAGGCGATGGAGCTGCTCATCAACGAGTGCATGAAGATCGAACGGCAACAGGCGCTCGGCGTGGGCCCCTACCAGCGCGGCGATGCGCGCATGGCCAGGCCAACGGCTTCAAGCCGCAGACGGCTCAAGACGCGCGTCGGCCAGTTGAACTGGCCGTGCCGCAGGTCCGCGGCGCGAAGTTCTACCCGCAGCGTCCTGGAGCGCGGCAGTCGCAGCGAGAAGGCGCTTCGCCTGGCCCTGGCCGAGATGTACGTGCAAGGCGTGTCGACCAGCAAGGTGACCAAGATCACCGAAGAACTGTGTGGCTGCGAGATCTCCTCCAGCGACGTCAGCCGGGCCACGGCGCTGTTGGATGAAGACCTTGGCGAAGTGGCGAACCCGGCCGCTGGGGCAGATGAAATACCTGATTCTGGACGCCCGCTACGAGAAGATTCGCGAGGGGGGCCGAATCGTGGATTGCTCGGTATTACTAGCGATTGGCGTGGATGCCGAGGGCCGCCGCAGCGTGCTGGGCGTGAGTGTTTCGCTCAGTGAAGCGGAAGTTCATTGGCGGGAGTTCTTCAAGTCGCTCGTGGAGCGCGGGCTCTGCAGGCGTGGAGCTGATCACCAGCGACGCGCACGCCGGTCTCAAAGAAGCCCGCAAGGCCTGCTTTCCCGGCGTGCCCTGGCAGCGCTGCCAGTTCCACCTGATGCGCAATGCGCTGGCCCACGTGCCGCGCGAGGAGATGAAAGCGCGAGGTGATGGACGATCTACAAAGCGTCCTCGACTCGGCCGACGAGCACACCGCCGGCGAACAGCTTGGGCGTGTGGTGCGTAAGTATCAGAAGACGGCGCCGAAGCTGGCCGCCTGGATGGAAGAGAACGTGCCGGAGAGCTTCGCCGTGTTCCGCCTGCCGCCGTCGCATCGCGTGCGACTGCGGACGACCAACATGCTGGAGCGCGTCAACCACGAACTCAAACGCCGCACCCGCGTGGCGACCCTGTTTCCCAACGATGCGTCGCTGCTAAGATTGGTGACCGCCGTGCTGATGGAGCTCAGCGAAGAATGGGAGACCGGAAAACGTTATGTAACCTTCGAAACCAAGTGAGACCGCCCAAAATCACTCAGGCACTTTTACAGAAGAATTGGGATGGTATCTATATTTCCCGGTTGACGCGTAATAGCGCACGAATAGAGATGTTTCGTTTGCCACAACGACGGGCGTCGGAACACCTGCGTCCGGCTGCGGCCAATCCGAAAGCACCATGATCCGCTCTTTTCGCATCTCGGACCTTAAATTAGCTCTTGGGTGTTCGCCGTAACAGGGCAGCGAGTTTGCGGGTAGTTTAGCCGATGCGAAAGTGCAGTGCCAAACCGCCCGCACCCGCGAATGACACCGCTGCCGTCCGCCTCTTTTCAGGCCCCTCCCCTCAAAAACAGTCCTCGCACCACATGCCCCTTCCACATCCACAGCCCAGTTAGCACAAGCACAGGCAGGAAAACGTACCGAGTCGGGCCGGCGTACTCCGGAATCTTGTCAAACGGACTATACACATAGCCGGCGATCGGGATCGCAAAGACGATGTGAATCCAACGCAGAATTGAACGCTTAGTGCTTACTTTCATAATCGCGGCGAAAGGATAATTTTCAATTTCGGAACGAAAGGACTTAAAGTCTTTCAGTCAGACAGATACGAACAATTGACGGGGAACACGAATCTCCGCTAAGTATCACTAATGCAGATCAGCGTAAATTGGCGAAGATTAGCGGTTCCCCAATCGTGAGGATGTCCCGAGTTTAGTTGAAAAGGTGGTGACTCCTTCACCCGGAGGTTACATTCCGGGAATGTCATTTTCACTCACAGAAGGAGTTCACCACCATGTCACGAAGCTATCCGAAATCGTCTCGTGTTCGCAAGTCAACTAGCTCCGACGGCCGGAGAAAGGGAGGTCGGCCGCGGCGGATCGAAGCGCAGGCCTTGGCGGCGTCCCGCGAAGTGCAATTGCCGCTAAATGTCGAAGCGCTGGTCGAGATGACTCGCGAGGCGCTCTCATCGTTCGCCGTGGAGATGGGGCTGAAAGTGGCCCAGTGCCTGCTGGAAGACGAAGTTACCCAGCGTTGTGGCCAGCGGCATGAGCGTGTGCCCGACCGCAGCCAGACCCGCTTCGGCCATCAGAGCGGCTTCATCACGATCGCCGGCCAGAAGGTGTCGGTCGAGAAGCCGCGGGTGCGTTACACGGACGGCCGTGGCGAAGCGGAGCTGGAGCGTTACACGCTCTTGCAGTCGCCCGAGGCGATGCCGCAATCAGCCCTGGAGCACCTGGTCAACGGCGTTTCGACGCGTCGTTACGAGCGGGTGGTTCACGCGGCCCAGGCCGGCTTTGGCATGAAGAAGTCGAGCGTCAGCCGCGGTTTCGTGCGGGCCTCGGCCCAGGAAGTGGCGCGGCTGGCCGAGCGGCGTTTCGAGGGTGAGCGGTTCGCCGTGATCTTCATCGACGCCCAGCCGTATGCGGGCGAAATGATGGTCGTGGCCCTGGGAATTACGACCACGGGAGAGAAACGTCTCTTGGGCCTGCGGCAAGGAGCGACGGAGAATGCGACCGTCGTCACTTCCCTGTTGGAAGAGTTGCGCGAGCGTGGCGTGCCCACCGATGTGCCGACGCTGTTCGTGCTGGACGGCGCCAAAGCGCTGCGGGCGGCGGTCGTCCGCGTGTGGGGCAAGTTCGCCGTGATTCAACGCTGCCAGGTGCATAAGCGGCGAAACGTCGAAGCCCACTTGCCCGACCAGCATCATGAAGAACTGCGCCAGCGGCTGAATGCAGCCTACCATGAAACGAACGCCACGCAGGCTCGTACGCTGCTGGTGGCCACGGTGAAGTGGCTGCGGAAGATCAGCCCGGCCGCGGCCGCCAGTCTTGAAGAAGGTCTCGATGAAACGCTGACCGTGGTCCGATTGAGTGTTCCGGAACTGCTCCGCCAGACACTCTCGACGACCAACCCCATCGAGAGTGCGTTCAGCGTGGCCGAAAGTGTGACACGCCGCGTGAAGCGTTGGCGTGACGGCGACATGCGCGAGCGGTGGTGTGCGGCCGGACTATTGGATGCCGAACGACGCTTCAACCGCATCAAGGGCTACAAATACCTGCCGCAGCTCCTGGCAGCCCTCGATCGACTTCACGCTCCAACCATCATTGACAAACAACCCAAACTCGCCTGACAATCACCGCTAGGAGTCATCCACCTATTTCAACTAAGAGAGGGACATCCTCATCGGACATGCCCACGAACCATTGCAAAGGCATCCGCTCCTGGCCAAAGCGGTAAGCGATCGACTCGGTATTCTTGTTCTCCAAATCCGAGAGCAGACCCCCCACGATCGTGCGCATGATCGGCTTGTTCTTTGCGGACCAGGTTTTCGACGAACGGTTCCATAAATCGCTCCAGCCGCTGCATCACGCCGTCAAAGACCTGCGGGGCGACCGTGCATTCAGCCAACAATTGCTGCTTGCGTTGCTCATAATTATTCGCATCCATGCGTTCGCTCCTTCCCTAAAGCATTGTCATTCCATGCCCAACGGAAGGTGCTATTACAAAAAGACTTAGATCACGTCAAGACACATCAAACAGTCGAATTAGAAAGGTGTGTGCCAATTCATGATATACTCCGCAAAACCTATAAATACGGCGAGGCAAGACGCGCGAAACCATCGCGGAGCCTACAAAGGATCGGGCGATTTCGAAGGCCGCTGAGCGTGACGGGGGTCGACTTGATGATCTTCGACTCGGCGATTGCCGTCAGCGATGCGGCCAGCTCAGCATCGTAAGCCTCGACGCTGAATTCGAAGTTTAATCGCAGGCTGCGGGCATCCCAGTTAGCCGATCCAATCAGGCTCCAAATAGCGTCGACTACCATAAGCTTGCTATGATCAAACACAGGTTCCGACTTCCAGATTCGGCAGCCATGTTCCAACAATTGCGGAACGAGAGCCGCCGATGCCCATTTCATCAATCGCAGATTGTTCACGCGCGGCAAAATGATGTTTACGGCAACTCCGCGCATGGCAGCCAGATTGAGCGCTGTAATCAGAGCTTCGTCCGGTAAGAAGTAGGGGCTCACGATAAACAGTGACTCGTGCGCGCTGTTGATTGCTGCCAGCAGGACAAGCCGCAGCTTATCAAAGTCAATGTCCGGACCATCCATTATTCCTCTAGCCAGTACGGGGCCGGCTGCGTCATTTTTCGGCAGCCAACACTCGCCTTCGAGTGTTTCGCCGGCCGCAAAGATCCAATCGACGATAAAGGTTTCTTGAAGGTGGGAAACCACTGGACCTGTGATTCGGAAATGAGTGTCGTCAATCGCGCGGCGATGTGATTTGCCCAGCAGGTTTCCTGCGTCGATATTCATGCCGCCTGTAAATCCGATGCGACCATCAACGACAAGCAGCTTTCGATGATTGCGGAGATTGGCGTACTGAAAACGCCATGGCAGCGCAGTTCGCATGAATCGAGCGACCGGAATCTGATTCTTTCGCAGTAGTCTAATAATCGATGGCCACGAATAGCGAGCTCCGACGGCGTCGATCAGCACCCGCACGTCGACTCCACGTTCAAGGGCACGGGTGAGAGCGTCGACAAATAGTTGTCCGGCTTGATCGCGACGAAAGATGTACGTGGCGAAAGCAATTGAGCGGCTGGCCGAATTGATGGCCTCAAGCATCGCCGGATATGCGACGTCGCCCGTGACGAGTGGCTGAATAGTGTTTCCACGACATAACCCGCGCCCGTAACTTCACCGACAAGTTTGGCCAAAGCAACTAAATGTTGTCGCGACGGCCCGCATTTCAGTAGAACCGATTCCGCACCGACTACATCGTCAGCCGGTACGACTTCGATTTCAGGTAAATGCGCCCGTCGGGCCTGAGCCGCCCGACGGATACGATTCACGCCGAACACGAAATATAGCGATGTCCCAAGCAGTGGCGTCAGCCAGACGACTCCGATCCAACCCAGGGCGGCTCGCGTATCTCTTTTCCTCAACACAATATCCGACGACACGCAGAGTGCGATGACCACGTGCAGCGCGCAAGCGAAGATTGGCCAGAATTCGGTGATTCGTTGCAACACATCCTCCGTCGCGGCACTCATTATAGGCGCGGAAAAGGTGGCAGCCACCAAAAATGGGTAGGTTAGGAAGCAACGGGGACAAATCTGTGCTCCCTGCTCTCCGCTCCCTGCCCCCTGCCCCTGCCCCCTGCCCCCTGCCCCCTGCCCCCTGCCCCCTGCCCCCTGCCCCCTGCCCCCTGCCCCCTGCCGCTCTTCTGGCTCTTGACTCTTGACTCTCTCCACCCTGGCCGAAAACGCTACTATACAAACGAACAACAACCTGCTAACCTCACGAGTGCCCGTCGCTCTTTGACAACCGATCTGAATGCATCCGTCGCAAAACCCGCGGCCAGCGCTCGCGACCTGCGCCCACAGCAACACGCAGCCACCTATCGATTTTACCCCCCCGGAAGGGTGAAGATGGCCAAAACTCGGTGGGGGAGTTTTGGACACCTTCGAAGAAAACCTGCTGAGTCCTTCGACTCCCAACGCGAAGTCGCCTTGTTGCCCCCTCCCTGACCCGCCCCGCAAGGGGGGACGAGTAACCAAAGGGGACAGCGAAAGCGCCGGGATAAACCGGCTTGGAGTTGGGCATACAAGAGTCCTACAGAGAAGACCTAGCCAGTCACTCTGGCCTCGAACCGTACGCTGTCGCTGGTAACATCCCGGGTGTCGCATCGGCCAGAGGGACAGGCCGGCCGGGCTATTGAGCTCCGAAATCATCCGTTTCGCCTGCCGATCTTGTCCTGTCAATGAGAAGGCAACACCGTCACCACCGCTGACGGCGAGGTGGTCGATGGAGCGGCGGAGTCTGTCGAGGGAAGGCGTTCGACCGAGGGGAACTTGTGACTCACATGCATGGTTCGGACACAGTGCCGGTCAAAACATGTCGTCACGTAGGCTGGAAGTGCGCGAGATTCGATCTCGACGCTTGACCCAAGGTAGGAGCCGTATGAGGTAAACACGCACGTACGGATCTGGGCGGGGGGCGGTCAGCAATGACCGTCCCTACCGCGATAGTCAGCTTCGCTCCGGCTCGACAAAAGGGGGCGACCCTTCCACCTTCACCGTCGCATCACCCCGGTCGTTGTGAGGACGATGCGACGGCGAAGGCGGAAGGGGCTTCGGCGAACCTTGTTCTATAAAACCATGGCAGGAGACACCAGCGAATCGAGCGCCGAATGGATGATGCCACCAAACGCCTGCTTTCCTCGAGTTTACTCGCACGAAACCGGTTTTCGTCCGGTGCAGCAACCCACGAGTTCTGCCGAAGAGGCAAAAACGCAGATACCAAAAAGCCAACCGGTTGACAAAGCGCTTTCCATCGATGTCAACGTTGCTCGGCGAAGCTACCATCGGCCGAGGCGACGCCGATTGTTCAACCGGCCGATTTCGCATCTTAAACGCATGTATAGTTAAGGCGATACTCACCCTCGCCGGCCGCCAGGCGGCGGCGGAGCGCTGCCGCGGCTTGATAATGCAGGGCGGAAGAGCGGTACTGCAGCGGGGCAAAAGAGCAGCAAAGCAGCAGATCAGCAGGGGATCGGCGGTTGGGCGCCGTCAGCTTGATGGGTCCGCGCCCGTTTCCGCCCGGTCCGACGCTTGCCTTTTGTCGCGGCGTTCAGACGGGCGAGATCAAAAGTCGATGCGTTTTGGCGCTCCAACCAGCAGCGGAGCCCGGTCTTCCGGGCCTTTTCGCTGGGCGCCCGATCAAAAACCTCCGAGTTTTGTCGTTTCAAATGGATTCCCGTTTTTGTGAACGAAACTCTATCTCCCCCTGGCGAAGGCAGGCTGCGGGGCCACGACTTGTGGCAAAGCCGCTCACCCCGGCCCTGTTCCAGCGGGAGTGGGACACTTTGGGGACGGTCTTTTACTTCCGCCGGTACGACATCTTCCGGCCCAGCCGCCCCTTGCCAGGGCGGAGCTGCGCGCGGCGGGACGGCGCGGGCTGCCGCAGACGCGTCCGATGTCGCCGGCCGCGAAAGGCCCTGCGCGGCTCTCGCGGGCGAGCCGAGCGCGGCGAGTTCACACATCGAGGAGCGTCCATCATCAGTATGAACTCGCCACAAGTTCCAGAAGTCATTGCTCTACGCACGCCGGTGCGATCGCTTCCCACGCGCAGTGCCGGCGAGGTAGCCCGCCAGGGCAATCACCCCGATCAGCCCGCTGGCCGGCTCCGGCACCGACGTGCCGCCGTTGAATTCAAACAAACCCACCGCGTCGCTCAGGCGGTAGGGCCGCAGATTCTCGTTGTAAAACCCCTGATACGCCGCCGGCACGTCGGCATCGGGCATTTTGAGCATATCGGTCGTGGTCGTCCCTTCGCCCGAATTGAAAAGTGCCCAGTACATTGCGTTGTCGGCCGACGAATCGTTTGCGTTTTCGTTATCCTGCGGGCCGTAGGGAGACACGCCAACGATGTCGAACAGCACCGTGCGGTAATCGGGATGGGGATAGAAATTGAACGGATCGGCCATGTAGGTCGGGTCGACGTCGAGGTCGATCTCGAACCGCAGCGGGCCGTCGTCCTTCTTGAGGCCGCCGTTGCCGATTTGGACGACAAGCTCGTCGCCCGCGTCGTTCAGCGTGCTCGACGAAATCTGAAAGCTGGGCGTCGAATTGCCCAACAGGGCGAACTGGCCCAGGAAGTCGTCGCTGAAGTGAAAGCGCGTGTCGCCGATCGTCAAATGAAATTCGGTCAGCGGCGTGTCGCCGTTGTTGGTGAGCTCCAAGAACGGCATGTTCCTTTCGCTCATCCGCTCGAAGCCCAGGTCCCACATGTTGTATTTTTCCCAGGCCATGTCGCCGGTGTGGACCAACTCATTTTCTTTTTCGCTGAGCCGCAGCGAAAACGAGTTGTCTTGACCAAGCACTGGCGTCGGAACAGACGCCTGCCAGGCCATGAAAGATACGGCCAGGGCGGGGACGATTCGCGAGATTATCAAACGATGGCTGAGCATAAGGTGCGTTCTCGATTCCGGGATGCATGTCGGGTCGGTTGGGCCGCCGGCTGCCCGTTCGCAGCCCATTCGGGTCGGCGCAGCAGCGGCAAAGGTAGTTGGTGGGGTAATAGCCCTAGTGTCCCGCACCCGCTGGAGGAGAGCCTCGATATCTCTCACCGCGGGGTCACGGGCCAATACGGGCTGTGGGCGACGGAAGTCCGACCTTCAGCCGGCGCTGGGCCAGGCCGAACGTCGAGGACGAGCCGACCATTCAGCTCGCTCGGCCGGTCGCCAAAAGATCGGCAGCCAAGAGCGAATCACAGGCAAATCCGCCTACCAGCCGAAGGGGCCGGCGTGGCGACTGCGAGAACCGATGCCCGCCGAATATCCGGCCGATTCCTCTTAGCAGGAATCACCGAAACACAAGGAGCGGGACGCCGCAATGGGGGCCGAAGAAATCGGAGGACCTTAGCCGGCGGCTCTCGAATGCCATGCGATCAGCAGTGCGAACGTGGTCGCGGCCGCCGATCTGACACTCATGAGGTCGCTCCGAATACGTGAAAAAGCACTACAACTCTGCGGAACAATTCCGGAGGCGGCTTTGAGTAGATAGCCGCCTCTCACCTAACCTCTAGTTATAGGCAAAGTTGGCTAGGGTGTCAATAAGATTGCATGAATTATCGGCTTTTTTCCCGCCGTTGGCGGCGGCCGAAATCGGTTCGCCGCGCCACGCAAAAAGCGCAAAAAAAGACGCGGCGAGGTCCCCTCAAGCTCCCAGCTCGTTCCCGCCGCGTCCTCAGTCGACACCCCTCCCCAAAGGTGCCGCTTCAGGGCAAGCCTACTACGCCAGTCTGGGGTGTCAAACCGCCAGGCGCACCCGGTCCTCGCCGCCGGCGAACCGCCTCGGCAAGGCTAACGGACCTGCGAACTATGACGCCCCCAGCCGTGGCCGGCGGCACACAAGTGTGGCTTTCCCGCCACGGAACGGCGCGAAGACGACCACCTGGCGCGAACGGTGAGGGCTCCTGGCCAGCACAATACGCGAAGCCGGAATTACCGGGTGTTTACGCCGGCACGAGCCCCGGACTCCCGGATCCAATCAAGCGCCACGTCGAGCGACGTGGCGCCGTGCGTCAAACTACCGACGCTGATGCGCTCGACGCCGGTGAGGGCGATCTCGCGAACTGTTGCGAGCGAGACGCCGCCCGACGCCTCAAGCTCGATCGACGGCGCAGATTGCGCTCCGCCGCGCGACGCCCCGACGCAACTCGTCCAACGTCATGTTGTCGAGAAGCACCATATCCGGCCCGGCCCGCAGCACTTCATCGAGCGCGGCCAAGTCATCGACTTCAATTTCGACGGGCATCGCTGCCGCGATCCCATCGGCTGCCGCTTGCCCCAAGAACTCGCGGGCGTGGCGCACCGCGTCCGCAGGGAACGAGTGTTCGGCCGCCGTGAGGGCGAGATGGTTGTCTTTAATCAAGATTGCGTCGAACAGGCCGGTGCGGTGGTTGTGACCGCCGCCGCAGCGGACGGCGAATTTTTCCAGCCGCCGCCAACCGGGCGTTGTCTTGCGCAGTGTCGTATATTCGCGCCGACGTCCCGGCTACTTGCTCGACATAGCGCTGCGTGAGCGTGGCAACGCCCGAAAGCCGGCCGATGAAGTTCAAGAGCGGCCGCTCGCACGTGAGCAGGTCGCGGGCCGAACCCTCAAGTTCTCCCAGGCTGGCCCCGGCCGCGACTCGTTCGCCATCTGCCGCGAGCGGCCGCCACGCGACGTCGGCCTGCATTTCATCGATCAACACCGGGGCCACGCGCAGGCCGGCGACGACCCCCGCTTGCCGGGCCACGACAGCGGCCCTGCCCCGCTGTTCAGGTTGGACCAAGGCAACGGTTGTCCAATCGTTCTGCCGATCCAAGTCCTCGCGCACGGCCAGCCGGACGAGCTGCCGCAGGTCGTCGTCAATTGTCGCGTCCCACTCAAGTTGGGCAAAGTCAGGGTGCATGCACGAGCCGAGGGCCAAGGCCTGCGAAGTGCGAAGATCGAACGCCGTTTCGACACCGTCGAACGCGATTCTAACGCATTTCGCCCGTGCTGTTCTACGACGTGCCGTTGCCCGCTATTCGTTGGCGGCAGAGAGGCCGGCCTATCGAAATATCAAATACGTCGGCCGGTTCCAATCGTGCCAAGCGAACGGCCGGCCGCCGGGCATTTCCCAGACCGGGCTGTACCTCGTGGCGAAGGGGGTCGGCGAGGCCATGGGGCGCGAGTTCGACATGCCGTACCAGGCCAGCGAGGCCAGCCGGAGCTGCCGCTGTTGCGCCCGCAATTGTGCGTTTTGCTGCACGATCATCTTTGGATTGGGCTCATACGTCGGCGGCGCATAAGTCGAGGGCGTGTAGGATGATTCGCTCGGTGGGACGTCGGCCACCGGCGCCGCCGTGTCGAACTGCTGGGCCGCCAGCGGACGGGCCGCGACGAGCGAAAGACCAAACACAAACAGGGCCAGCGCGGTTGGCTTCAAAAATCGCATGCGTCGCTCCCGATCAACTATGGACGGCGGTTAGATTGTAGTGAGGCACGTACTCATAGAATCGGCCGCGCCGCTTGCCACGATTCAGCGCGACGCGCGCAACAGGAAAAGTTTGACGCTAGCAGTTGCTAAGATTTACCGAAGGGGTCGAGTCTATCACGAACACGCCCCGCGCTGCTCAGAATCTGGCTGCCGCATACGCGGGTCCGGAATTCGGCGGAGGAGTAGCCCACGATATCGAAGCGATTACGTCGTGGCCTGATCGGCGCTGGTGTGGCGGCGGAGCTTGGCTCGGGCGCGGCTTAGCAGGGGGCCCACGCTGTTCTCCGGCATGCCGACGGTGCGGCTGATTTCCTGGTAGCTTTTGCCTTCCAAATGATACATCCGCACCACGGCCGCTTCCGAACCGCGCAGCTCGCCCAAGAGCCGGCCCACTTCTTCCTGGTCGGCGATCCGCTGTATCGGACCGCTTTCGTCGCTGGCAGCCTGGGCGACCATGTCACCCAGCGGCACGGCCGTGTGCCTCTCGACCAGCTTGCGGACGACGACGCGCCGGGCAATGACCGTCAGATAGGTCGCCAGCGAGCTCTTGCCGCGAAAATGGCGCAGCACGGCCAGATCGTTATCCACGATGGCCGTGAAGACATCGGCCGCCAAGTCTTCGCGATCATTGGCGGAGAGGCGTATCGAGCGACATTGAGCCGTGTGGTTGATCACGTGGACCACCAGGCCCATGAACCGGTCGACAAAGTCTTCCCAGGCCCGCGGTTTGCCGTTCAGGCAGCGGTCGAGCAGGTTTCGGTCGATATCCGAAAGCGCCACGGGGGGTACCTCGTCAGGTTCGAGCGCAATACATACGCCAGTTGTGGCCAACGGCACGACGGCGGGCCGGACCGCGAGCGATAAGTCCCATCTCGGCCACACGGCCCCACCGGAGGGAGCGCACGCAAGAATCATTCCGCAACAGCGTTAATTTTAAGTACGATCGTCGATTGGAGCAAGGTGAACGGGCGGCTGCGAAACTAGCCAGTCCGCCGCTTGACACTTCCAAAGGCTGGCACTAGGATTGCCCAAAACACGCGGCACTCGGCATCCAAGTGCTTTGCGTGTAATGACTTGCCCCGCCCGGCCCGGGTCGAAGTCGTGCCCAGGATCAGTGCCCCGCCTGCTGCTTTGGCGGCCGCTGGTTGCGTGAGCGTTTTGTCACCAGGCCCTCTCAGAAAGGGAGATTCCGTCCAATGACGCACGTCGTTTGCGAACCGTGCTTTGGCTGCAAGTACACCGATTGCGTGGTGGTTTGCCCGGTGGAATGTTTCTATGAAGGAGAGAAAATCCTCTACATCCATCCGGACGAATGCATCGACTGCGAAGCGTGCGTGCCGGAATGCCCCGTCGAAGCGATTTTCCACGAAGACAATGTGCCCGAAGAGTGGAAGCCATTCACCCAGCTGAACGCCGAGATGGCGCCGCAGTGTCCGGTGATCACGGAGAAAGCGGCGAAACCGCTTTGCGAGTGAGCCGGGCTGGTCTCTGAAGTGACCAGTCCGTAGGGCAACGTTACTTTAGATCGACCGACCAGTAGGCGTTGTCGAGAAACGTCTTCCAACTGGCGTACTTCGGGTTACCCAGTTTGATCGTGAGAAGTGGGCTGCGCTTCGGTCGCATCGGCTTGCGAAAGAGCTTCAGGCCGGCTTCTTGCGGGGTGCGACCCCCTTTGCGGACGTTGCAGCGGACGCAAGCGCAGACGAGATTCTCCCAACTGGTGTCGCCACCGCGGCAAGTGGGAACGATATGATCGAGGCTCAGCTCGCTGGTGGCGAACCGCTTGCCGCAATACTGGCAATGGTTGCCGTCGCGGGCGAAGATGTTGCGGCGATTCAGCCGCACGCGCTGTTTCGGCACGCGATCGTAGTGCAACAAACGCAATACGCGCGGCACTTGAATTTCAAAGCTGACGCTGCGAATCCAATCCTGATGCGGCTCTTTGAAGTTTGAGTGCAGCTCGCTCACTTCGCGCGACGATTCGAAATCGTAATTTGCCCACTGGCCGTCCTCGATTTGAATCACCTCTGCCAACCGGCGAAACAGCAGAATGAACGCGCGGCGGACGTCGACGACGTGAATCGCCACATACTGACGGTTGAGCAGCAGGACGCTCGAACTGAGGGCGGCGGAGTTGGCAGTGGTCATGTAGGCGTGGTCAATCAAAACAAGCGGGCAAGAGTAAGTTGGATGGAGAGTCGGCGAGTAGTCGCAAAGAGCTGCACTCTGTTGCAGTCTGACTCTCGGACCCGCCACTCACAGGCTCACCAGCCACGAACTCCGTCGCGCCCCGTTCGGCTCAATACATAAGTCATTGTAATCCACCAAAATCTCCGCGACCAGCCATGCCAGGCCTTGAATTGGGCCCTTCACGAAACCTTTGCGCCCCGCGGACACGGGCGGTGACTATCGCGACAGGCGCTGGCGACGCAATTTGCATACCACATATAGCGGTCACGGGCCGTCGCCTTATTTCGTAACATCGAAGGAATCTGTTCCAGGACCAGCCGCGCGACGACGTGCCACGCGGTTTTCGGGAGGTCAAAAACTTTCAGCTCCCGCTTGCCTGGCGCGCACCGTTGGCATTACGATGAAATGTAGTTCAACACCTGCCGGCGCTTGGCGCCGCGTGAATCAGTAGAAAGGATTGACTCGAGATGATTCACTACGTTTGCGATGTTTGCAAGAGTTCTCTCGACCCCGAGCAGGATCTGCGATACGTGGTTCGCATGGAAGTGTACACGGCGATAAGCGACGGGCCCGAAGGCGTCGCTGACGATCGCGATCATCTGTCCGAGATTCACGACATTCTCGAAGGCCTCGACAACTCTGACCCGCGGCAAGCTCCGCTGGGCGAAGAGGTCTATCAGCAATTGCGGTTCGACCTTTGCAGCGAGTGCCGCAAAAGGTTTCTTCGCGACCCGCTCGGCCGCCGCATCGCCGGCCAGCTTGATTTCAGCAAGAATTGAGTTCTGGAGTCGATTTTCGGCGCGTCGATCGCGGAGCATCAGACGACTTCAACAAGAAACGTTGTCCACCAGATGTCGAGCGTTTCTCACGTATAACTCCCCATTTGGTTTTGTGGCGAGTTGTACCTCTTCACCCATTACTGCCAGCGGAACCACTTCAGCGCCAAGGCGAACGAAACCACGCCCCAGCCGGCCATAATCGCGATCCGCGGCAACTGCACGGCGAGCGGCGCACCTTCCAGCATTACCGATCGCAGGGCATCGATCAGCGGCGTGAGTGGGACGGCCTTGATGATCGGCTGGACCACGTCAGGGAATCGCTCCGACGAAAAGAAAATTCCGGACAGTACCCACATCGGCAGCATCACCAGGTTCATCAGGCCGGAAACGGCCTCGATCGTTTTCGCCCGGCTGGCCACCAAGAGGCCGATGCCCGCGAACATCACGGCCCCGATCACGATCAACAGCATCAGAGTGAAAATGCTGCCGTGATTGCGCACGCCAAAGGCGACCCGTGCGAAGGCCAGCAAAATCAGCACTTCTGGAATCATAAAGATCAGCCGGCTGCCCATGATGGCGCCGAGAAAGTCGCTCTTTTTCATGGGCGTGGCGAGGAATCGCTTCAACAGCTTGCGAATGCGCATGTCGACCGTGACGAAGCCGACGCCCCACAGGCCGCCCCCCATCAGCCCCATGCCAAGTAACCCCGGCACGAGGAAGTCGATATAGCGGCCACCCGGCTCTTCGACCGGCACGAGCGAAATCGACGCTTCATCCTTGCGGCCCAGTGCCCGCTGCAATTGGTCGTCGACGGCTCGCTCGGCCAGTACGCTTTGCGAACGCGTGGGGTCGAAACGGTATTCGTAGCGAATGCCGGCCGGCGGCAGTGTGTTCTCCGTGGTGCCGGTTGCTGCGTTTTCCGAGGTTGTCAGGTCTTGTGGATCGACGACTACATCGGTCTTGCCGGTCCGCAAGCGCGTCGCGGCCTCTTGCGGCGTGTGGATTGAGGCCTTGAAACGTTCTGGATCATCGCTGTTTCGCAGCAGGGTGTCGCGGGTGGCAGCGGCTCGTGGCCCCTCGATCACGTCCACGACCAGCCGCTCGACCGACTGGTTGCGAAACGCGATCCCGAGCATGATCATCATCAAAATCGGAAACCCGTAAACCCAGAACAGCGCCTCGGGCTCACGGATAAACTCGCGAACGCGAGCCAGAATGAGTTGGCCCAGCGGCCAGTATCTGCGCTCGCCGCTGGCATTGGCTGCCAGCGGCGCGTGACTATCTGTGGTCGGTCGCGGTGTTTCAGTTGCGAGATCCATGTTCCCCGCTCCCAGTTCCATTCGCGTCGGGCTCGTCCAGATGACGGCCGGCGAATTTGACGAAAACATCTTCCAGGCTCGCGTGCCGCGTGGTCAGATTCGTGAGTCGGCAATCAAACTCGGTCAGTCGATTGAGCAACGCCGGCAGCGCAACATGCGGTTCTTTGACCGACAGACAAACGCCGCCGTGTTCGGCGCGAACGGAAGTGACGGCCGGCAGATCGGCGAAGCGGTCTGGTTCGATGCCGGCCGCGCCGCCGTTGGTTTCGCATGTGAACTCGATGACGTGCTCGCCGCCCAGGCCGGCAATCAATTGCCGCGGCGTGCCGAGGGCCATCAGCTTGCCGTGATCGACGATGGCTACCCGGTCGCAAAGCCGCTCGGCTTCATCCATGTAGTGCGTTGTCAGCAATACCGTGCGATTGGTGGTACGAAAGTCGCGTATAATCTCCCATAATTGGCGGCGCGATTGGGGATCGAGGCCGGTCGTGGGCTCATCGAGAAACAAAAGCTCCGGATTGCCCACGAGCGCGCAGGCGACCGCCAGTCGCTGCTTTTGTCCACCCGATAAATTCTTGACCCACGCATTGGCCTTTTCTTCCAGCGAGACGCGGGCCATGACGGCCGCCGGCTCGCCGCCGTGGCGGTAGAAGCTGCGAAAGAGCGTCAGTGTCTCGCGCACGCTAAGCTTTTCGGAAAGGCGCGTTTCTTGCAGCGAGATGCCGATTCGCTGGCGAATCTCATCCGGCTGCTGGTCCCACCGCATGCCGAGCACTTCGACTTCGCCCGAATTGGCCGGCATCAGGCCTTCGATGATTTCGATCGCCGTCGTTTTGCCGGCCCCGTTCGGGCCCAACAGGCCGAAGCACTCGCCTTGCTCGACGGCGAGGTCCAGGCCGCGCACGGCCTCGACTGGCGGCTTGCCTTCGTAGCGTTTCACGAGATTGGTGCAGCGGATCGCGAGCATGTTATATTTGGGTGTTGGTAGAAGTGAGATGTGGAGCAGTGGGATAGCCGAGAAGTAGAGGAGTGGAGTAGAAATTGAACCTTCGGCGCCTTCGCTACTCCACTACCGCTTCTCCTCTGCTCCACTTCTACTCCTGAAATCAGACAGTACCGTATCCGAGTGGTTCCCGATTACTCGGAAGCGCTGCTACGGCGTTTCGCATCGGACCCAACATCATGTCCCAACCTCGCATCTCGAACAAGGAGTTAGCAGAGCTCTGCCACCGCCTGGCCGTAGAGACGGAATCAGGCATCGACATTCGCCGCACGTGGCAGCGCGAGGCGGGGGCAGCGCGGGGCCGATTTCGACCCTATTTCAGCGGCATTCGCGACGCGGTGGCTCGCGGCGATAGCCTGGCGTCGGCCTTGACAGCTACCGGAAAAGTCTTCCCGCCGCTTTTTTTGGAGATGGCCCACGTCGGCGAAGAAACCGGCACGCTCGGCCGTGTGATGCACCGCCTCGAGGCGCACTACCGCCGCCAGGTGCAGGCCCGCCGCGTTTTTCTCGGCGCGATCGCCTGGCCGATGCTCGAACTTGGGCTGACCGTCGTTCTTGTGGGTGTGTTGATTCTCGTGATGGGCTATATTTCGTCGCAACCCGGTGGCGAGAACATCGATCTGCTGGGCTTCGGTCTCAAAGGCGTGCGTGGCCTGGTAATTTACCTTGGATTTCTCCTTGCAATTGGCTTGGGCCTGCTGATGGTCCGTTCGGCCCTGCGGCGGGACGTGCTGTGGGTGCGGCCGCTGCAGCGGGCCATGTTTCGCCTGCCGGGCATCGGCGCGTGTTTGCAAAAGCTGGCCCTGTCGCGGATGGCCTGGGCGCTGCAGCTTCTGATGAACGTTGAAATGGACATGCGGCGCGTGATTCCGCTCGCGCTGCGGGCGACTGGCAACGACTATTTCATTCGCCACACCGACCAGATTGTTGCGTCCGTCGTCGCCGGCCGGCCCCTCGTGCAATCGCTCGCGCTCACGGGGGCGTTTCCGACCGAGTTTCTCGATACGATGGCAGTCGGCGAAGAGAGCGGACAAATCGTGGAATCGATGGGCCGGCTGGCGGACCGCTACGAGCAAGAAGCAGAGGCTGCCGTGCGGGCGCTAGCCACGTTCGGCGGCGGCGGCGTGTTTGTGCTCGTCGCGGCGGTGATCATCTTTTTGATCTTCCGAATTTTCGGCGTCTACGTCGGGACCATCAATGACGCAGCGCACGGCAAGTTTTAATGGCGCGACTGCGGCCGCTGACCGCGCCGCGCTATGGCCGCAGCGATCGGACGGGCGTTGCCGATTGCCGCTGCGGTTGCGTGCGGATCAATTGATCGTTCAGCTCACCGCGGCGGAACTCCTCGGGTCGCACGCGGAGCGGCGAGCTTTCCGGCAGTTCCTTCCGCGGGTTGCGAATCACCAGCAGCGCGTTCTCTTGCCACTGTTTGG
The DNA here is from genome assembly GCA_963738665.1 of uncultured Planctomycetota bacterium. GTDB lineage: Bacteria > Planctomycetota > Planctomycetia > Pirellulales > Lacipirellulaceae > JABDGM01. The sequence goes on along the minus strand of CAVTXL010000014.1, from coordinate 241,622 downwards.
TGAAGTCGGGCACCGTCATCCGGACGTTGCCGCGGATCGGGTCGGCCACGTAGACCCAGTTGTCGTCCGTCCCGCGCAGCACCACAAAGTGGTCGTGCCCCCCTGGTGAAATGCCCACGACCACCGGAACTTTCACCGCTTTTAGCTTGTCGAACGTCGTGCGGCCGACCGCCGCTTCATATCCCACCAGTACGGCCGCCCGCCGCAGGTCGCTCATCGCCAGGCCGTTCTTGATGCGGTCGAGGATTTCCTGTTCGGTCAGCACTTCGTCGAGCGCCTTGAGGAACAGGTCTTCGTCAACATTGTCGCCCCAGTAGTATTTGCCGACGGTTGCGAGGCAGGCGGCGCCGCAGGAAAAGTCGCGTCTTTGCAAGACGATGTTCTGCCGCTGCAAGCGTGTGTAGTTTTGGAGGTGTAGCTGGACTGTGTGCTCTGGGTCGCGGAAGGGCGGCGGCACGGTGGGCAGCGGTTTTGGCTGCGGCTGCTTCTTCTTTTCTTCGCCCCAGGTTGGCGCACCAAGCCACCGACCGCGAGCACAGCCACCAGACCCATCGCAACGCAGCGGCGAGGTATGCAAAGGGTCATTGCTTACCGCCGTCCTGCGAGGCAGGTTTAGTTTTGGCGTCTTCGGGATGGGAGATCCGCGAGAACGTCCAGGTCACGCCGAAAAACACGTCGGTTGCGGCGTCGGTGAGCCCGAATTCGACGAACGGCTCGACGATGCGATCGCATGGCCTGGAGATCGTCGCGGAGAAGCGCAGGCTGATCGGCTCGGTGTTCGTGTCGAGAATGCGCCGCCCATTGACTTCGATCTCATCTTGATACGTGCCGCGAAAACGGCCGCTGAGCGTCACCCGGTCGTTGACCGCGAAGCCGACCCCGAACGTGTAGTTGTACTGATTGCCCGGGTTGAATTCGGCGCCGATGTAGTCGTGCGGGAAGAAGTGCTCCATTCCCAGCCCGTAGAACAACACAACCGGATCGTATGGCTGAATGAAGAGCAACGTGCCGGTGAGCGACCAAAAGCCCTGGCCGAGCGACGGCGCGGAGGGGGCCAGGCCGGCGATGCCTGTAAACGGATCGCCCCCGGTGGGAGCGGTTCCCGAAACCGTGGCCACCCAATAGGGGCAGTCGACCGCCGCGTCCTTGAGCTGCATCGTGAGGCCGAAATTGAGGTCGCCGAGTCCGCCGTCATTGCGGAAGTCTTCGAACTGGGCGAACGTGAGTTGCGTGTTCGACCAGCCGATCGGGGCGCCGATAAAGCCCTGGACGCGTTTTGTGAGGCCGGTGCGATACTCGATCGGCACCGTCAATTGGCGGACGCGAAAGCTCGCGTCGGTCACGCCGACGATGTTTGTTCCATCGGTAAGCAGCACGGGAAAGCTAGTATCGGTAAAGAAGTAGTTGAGTCCTACGTCGCATTGCGAATCGCCCGGCTTGAGCAGTACCGTCTGGGTGCGCAAGAACTCAAGCGTGTTGTCTTCCGGCTTGTTGCCCAGCTTGTCGGCCTGGGCGAGCGAGTCGCCCTGGCCGCCCGCCTTGCCACCGGCCGCCTGGCCGGCAGTGGCATCGAGATCGGCCGGATCGGGTATTGGCTCAAGCGCCGCGTCCTGCATGAAGCCGACGAGTGTGCCGTCGTTGCCGGATTGCCCGGCGTTACCAGTGCGACTTGCGCGGGCGTGCTGCGCCGGGCCCGACGGCGTGTACAAGGCCCATGCATTGCCGGAGTCGGTCGACACGGGCGGCGCGATTGGTGCAGACGCGTCCGTCGGCGGTTTCCGTAGATCCTCTCCCTTCGACATCGCGAATTGCCGCACGAGCGGGTTATTCCAGACGTCGGGCGAGCGCTGCTGATCGGCCGTGCCGGCCGCGGCGATACTTGCACGGGGGGGCGCACCTGAATTGGTCATTTCAAACGGCCGCGTGAGGAGCGACGTGTCGAGTGTGTAAGCTTCCGACGGAGTTGCCCCGGCGTCGATCGTGCTATTCAACCGGCTGCCCGTTGGAGCGGCAGCCACGGAGACCGTCGGGTTCAGTGCATGCATGCCTGCCGGAGGCGGGCTCGGCGTCTGGATGAGCGGCCGCAAAAGCCCGGCGGTCACCTCCTGCGCTGCGCTCGGGCCAGCGACTGCTTCCACTTCGTCTGCCACTTTGTTCAAGACAACGTTGCCGCCAACGGCCTGCGGCATCGTTGGGGCAGACTGAGTCGCCGCGGCCGGGATGGCGGCAGGCTCCGTCACACTGGCAACTGTGGGCCGCGTTAATGGCAATGACGGCAGCGGCATCACCAGCGTGTTCGCCGCGGGCAACGAAATTGGCGGAATCGCTCCGACAGGGCTGCTGGCTAAACCGTCATACCGGCTGGCGGCGGCGGGCATCGAATGGGCGCCAATCGATTGTTGCAGCAGCCCTTGCCACGGACTCTTCGGACTTTGGTTGGCGATATGCTGCAGCCCCTCTGGCGGCCGTTGCGCCGGCGGCGCGATTTGTGAGCCCTCGTGTAAGTCAACCGTCGTCACGGGCTGCGTCGATGCCGCCGTCCGGGGCGTCGGCGGCTGAAACGCGGCTGGTTGTGCAATTGCCGGCAAAGTCGTCACGCCCAGTGCCTGTTCCACTTGGTTGCCGGCCGCGTCGGGACTTGCCCACGCGCTCAAATCCGCGCCATCCGGGCGTTGTGGGGGCTGCGACGTCGGCAGCCGCACCGCCGGCGGAGGAGGCGGACTTAGCGCAACGGCCACGGGCGCCGAGTTACTGCTTGCCGGCGGCGTGATCGATTTGCCTAGAAACTGGCGCCATAGGGCAGCCCATCCAGCCGGTGCTGGCGCTTCGTTGTGCGCAGGAGCGGCTGGCGACGCCACCTCGGTCGGCGACGGTTCTTGAACGTGCGGCGACGAATTCGCGTCGCTTGATCCGACGGCAGCCTGCGTCTGGATCGATTGGAGACTTGCCGGCGGCGCGATGAAACCCGGCTGGCTGAGTCCGGGAACGGCAATCGGCGGTTTGGACTCGTCCCGGGTGAAGTACCAACTCGGCTGCGATAGCGATGCGGGCGCGACGGCCGATGCATCGCCGGCAGGCGACGCGGAATCGCCAGACGCCGCCGCGGCGACGCGCCACGTTCCGACGGCCAGCATCGCCAGCGCCAGCGCGACGAAGAGCGCGCAAGCGAACCGGCGGCCGGCCGGCGACGCGGTCGTTCGTCGTGCGATGCGGCGTTCGTCGCGCATGTACCAGATTCTCGTGCGTGTGAAGCGGGGCCGCGCCGTGGCCCACGAAGCGGCATGTAAAATCGTCGCGGTCGTTCCAGTCGTGACGGTTGCGTAATGCTAGCCCGCCGGCGCAAAGTTTGCCGGCTGTATCGATAGATCGGTCCAGGCAAAACGTTTTCTTTATGACGTTGCCGGCAAAGCGATGCTGCTGCGGCTAGCGTTGTCAAGATGCAAGCGGTCAAACGGATCGGCGAAGCGCTGGTTGGCCCAAAATCTCCTCCCAACTATCCGGGGCGACGCGCGGTGAGCCCCGGAGTGTCAGACTTTGCCGCTTGTAGCGGTTATGCACGGCGTAACGCAAATACTCGATAGGCGGGCCGTTACGCGTCGATCGCTGATTTACACGTGGCAAATCGTACCGCTTCTAACGGTCTTGGCTGATGTAGCGGTCGACCCGTTTAGACCGAGAGTCGGACGTGTGTCGCTTGTGGCGAATGAAACGGTCGACGCGGCTGAAGCGAAAGAGCGGGGTAACGCTTACCCACCGGCCAGCGGCGATGACGAATCACGCGACCGCCCGGCGGTTATGCCCGCGGCCACAACGACGTCACGGATAAGTCACGACCCGGACAATATAAATTCGGATTCGATTTCAGGAGGGCCTAGGAATATGTCGCACCGCACCATTCATCTACTGGGGCTGCTGATCGCCCTGCTCGCTGTCGCGATCGATACGGCGCAGGCGGCCGACAGTTTGCCCATGCAGTGGTCGTCCGGCGCTGGCGCCGCGGCGAGCGGTTCGGCAGAGGAGGCCGCCCAATTGGCCCGTCAGGCGGCGCAGCTCGCGGCCCGAGCCGCCGAGATGGCGGCCGCGGCCCAGCAGCCGGCGGCGACTCGGCTGGCGGTCGCATCGTCGACGGCATTCGCTGCGTCGAAGACGCCCGCGTCCGTCGCGGGGTCGGTGGTAGCACCCCTGCCCTACCCCGATGTGCAGCAACCCAATATCGAGGAGATTCGCTTTCAAAACTCGCCGACGACGATTGCGACCGATTCGGCAAGCACGCCCTCGGCAGGCGGGCTGCCGCGGATTGTTTTGCCGGCCCAGGCCGCGGCAGCGCCGATCGCGACCGTCGTCCCTGCGGTCGCCGCCACACCGGTTCCGTTAGTTGCCGCGGCACCCGCGCCGTACACCGTTCACGACGATGGCCAGGTCCATCTCGCGGCGAATACATTCCTCGAAGCCGAGTTCCTACAATCGCCGACAGAAGAGCCACTTCCGACTGCGGGGGGCGCCAACCACCCCACACCGCTGGCGCCCAATTCTTACGATACCGGCTGTGCGACTTGCGACACCGGTTGCTGCGCGCGCAGCGCGTGCTGTATTGGACGGGCGGCGTGGAAGCTACGTTTCTGAACCCCGACTTGAACCGCCACGGCGCTTCGTTCGAGGTGGAACAGATCGACGACGATCGCGACGATGTGTTCAGCACCGATTCGTCGGACGTGGATTCGCTCTACTTTTCGCCGCGGGCGTGGGTCGGCATCCAAGGCTGCTGCTGGGGCGTCAACCTCCGCTACTGGCACTTGCAGGCGTCGGAAGGTGAATACGATCCTAGCCTGGGCGGGATTGGCACTTGGGACGACTACGATTGCGGCCGCCCGGACATCGGCTTCTTCAGTTGCAGCCGGCTCGAAGCGTACACCGTCGATCTCGAGGTCACCCGCCGCTTTTGCATCAATGATTGCTGGATGCAGGCATCATTCGGCGTCCGCCACGCCGACATCGAAAACAGCGATTCGATCACCGGCCTGGCGATCACCGACCAAGGCCTGCTCGAAGGCTACGCCCGGTCCAACCGTTACACCCGCGGCACCGGCATCTTGTTCGGCTTGTACGGGCGAAAGCCGGTGTTTCCCTGCTCGTGCGTGAATTGGTTCTACAACCTGCGCTGGTCGGCCCTGTGGGGACCGACCGGCACCAGCGCCGAATCGTTTGCCTCGGTGCAGTCAAACGACCCGAATTTCGTCGCCACGGCCGCCAGCGTGAATGGCGCCTACACACGGCTTGACGATACGCTGTTCATCGGCGAGGTGCAACTCGGCCTGGAATGGAACTATGCTTTGCAATGCATACCGGCCAATACTTTCTGCCGGTTTGCCGTCGAATATCAGCGGTGGGACGGGGGCAAGGGCTACTCGGCAGCCGACTCCTTCGCGGGGATTTCGATCACGCAGATGACGGACCCGACGTCGCTCGTCCGCACTTCGGCTAGCGCGGAAGAGCCGCAGCTCGACCTGTTTGGCTTTACGTTCGCCACGGGTGTTACCTGGTAGTGTACGTCAGCGTAGTCGCTCGATGCAGCGGCACGTACCGCTTGGATCTTCACATTTCTGCGCTTGCGTCATTGTGCTTGAAAAAGACGAAAGGCGTCCTGCCACCCTTTGGGCGACAGGACGCCTGTTTACGTTTCAGCCTTCTATCTCAATTCCGTTTAGGGAATCGTTCGCGAGCCTAGAAAGCGCGGGCCGAGCTGCTGCCGCCGGCGAAGACCTTGGCCGAGGTGGTCTTGGTCAAGCTGGTGATGGCGCCGCCGACGTCCACGCTCTCAATCGTGGTGTAGATCGCACCGGCTTCCGAGTAGTTGGTGCCGGCCGAGTAGTAGGGACCCATCGCGGCGTAGCCGTTCTCGCTGTGCGAGCCGCCTTCGAGGGCGACGCAATCCGGGCAGTTCGCCAGGTTCATGGTGGCGAATGAGGCGCCGATCACGGCGGTCTTCGGTTCGGTCCGATTGCAAGCGTCGCAACGCAAGTCAATAGCACCTTTGCCGCGAATGGCCAGGGCGGCGCTGTCGCTCATCAGGCTAATGCTCGATAGGCCCATCTCATTCAGGCTCTTGGCCGAAATGTTGTTGTCGGCTTTCGCAGAGGCCACGCAGACCAGCGCGGCCACCAGCGTCGACAGAATTACCTTGCTCATTGTGATGTCGTCTCCTAGGGGAAAGGAAGGAAAAGGTGGAGGGAGTGGTCAACCAAACCACAAGTTCCCAGGCACACGAAAGAAAAGACCTCGAAAAGTTTTGCCGTACCAAAGTACTGACAGACTCCCATACTATTTCGAGGTAGAGCTTCGTCAACGGTCGACCAATATGGTTTTTTGGGCGGCCGCCAGGTGATTTCGCATTAGGCCGATTTTGCCGAGCCGAGCGCCGGCAATCGCCGCCGGAGGGCCGCAAACGTGGCAAGATCCATGCGAAGCGTTGTACGATAGATTTTAAGAAATCGCAGGTGTGAGGGTGGTGCCGGTCGCCCGGCGGCGTGCGGAGGCATTTTCACCACGCGGGGCGGCAAAAGAAAAGGCCGACGCCGCGGTGTGCGGCTTCGGCCTGAAAATTATTTCGACGCCCGCCGGCGAATTCGAGCGGGGCAAAGCGTTCAGCGGAGCCCGGCCAGCTCTTGCAGGATGTGCCAGTTCTCGAGCCGGTCTTGCCGGGCGTCGAGCAGCGTGGGCGAGGGATTGCCGTCTTTATCGAACTGTTTGGCAAAGCGGCCTTCGCTGCGAGCGAAGTCAATAAAATCGACGATTTCGCCCGTCTTGGGATTGGTGAACCAATCATCTTTCACGGCTGGGTTGCCTTGCAGCGACAATCGCTCGGCGATTTTGTCGCCTTTCCGCGGATCGTAGATCAAGAGCGGAAACGCCCGAGTATCGACCGCCAGACGGGCCTGCTCGCCGGCCATGTTGTCCGCCACGCCATGCTCGGGTTGGCACGTTGTGTAACAGGTAATCAGCGCCGGGCCGTCGAACTCGAGTGCGCCGAGCACCGCCTTATAGAAGTGGTTAATGTGTGCACAAGTCGTTTGGGCAACGTACGTCCGCGGATGCATCATCGCGATCTGCGCGATTTCCTTGCGATGCTCTTGCTTGCCCGCGATCGCCTTGCCATGGATGCTCATCTTTGTGTTTTGACCAGTGTACGTGCTGGTCGATGCCTGGCCGCCCGTGTTCGAGTAGACCTGCGTATCGAGCACAAAGCACTTGACCGGCAGACCGGAGGCCAGCATTCGCGACAGCGATTGGAAGCCGATGTCGAAAAACGCCCCGTCGCCCCCGATGCACCACAGCGGCTTGTCTTTCCAGCCCATCTGGTCCCACCGCGTTCGCACGCCCATGGCGTCGGCCGGAGCGTTTTCGAACAGCGAATTGGTCCACGGCACGAGATACGGGTTATACGGATAGGTCGACGTATAGACGGTGTTGCAGCCGGTGGCCGCGACGATGCCCCACTGGTCGCCGTACTTGGCGCCGGTGGCCGCACACATCATCCGCAGCGCCGTCCCCTCACCGCAGCCAGCGCACGAGCCGGCTCCGCCGACGTAAATGTGCGTCTGCTCTTTGAGCATCATGTCGATCAGCAGATTGTCGTTGATGTAGCGGTCGTCGGACGGGCCGACTTGCTTGAACATCCGGTGCGCCTTCCGGATACTTTCCATCACCGGCTCGGTCTTGGGGATCATTTTCAGGGCCAGGTCATCGCACACGGTGACGCATTCGGCGCAGCCCTTGCACTTGCTGGGGTCGATGATGATCGCGAATCGTCCGCCGGGCTGACCCTTCTTTTGCGGGCCTTCGTAGTACTTTCGCGTCTTCGACCACTGGGCTTCGAACATCGCCCGATCGGCCTCGTTCGGAATGGCCGCCAGCTTCTCTTCCAGCTCCGGCTCGGCAATCACTTTGCCCAAGATGGCTGTATCAGGGCACTCAGTGACGCAGTCCATGCAGCCGGTGCAATTCTCGCGGATGTACTCGGGGATTTCCGGCGCGACGTAGCTGAAGTCGCGCAGTGCGGCGGTACCGGCCGGAATCAATGACCGGGCGACGGCCAGGTCGGCCGGCAGCTCCTTCTCGCCCTTCCCTTCCTCATAGCCGCGAATCACCCGCTCGTTGAAATCGACAACGTCGAGGATCGGCAGTCTGACCTCGATATAGGGCCGGTCGACCAGTGTGCCGTAGCTGTTATTGTTGTAAGGGTCGCGCTCGTTCGCATCGTTCATCGAGCGAGAAAGTTCGGCGGTGGCCATATTCTAACTCCTATTTGGAGGATTATGCGGATTTCGAAACGCCGGTTGCGTGGCCGTTGGCGGCCTCCTTCAATCGAAGCTCATATCCCAAAAGCGCCGCGAGCCGGTCAATGGTGTCCGATCGAAGGGTTCTCTCTCCCGTCAAGAATTCGTCAACCACCACCGGAGTCGTGCCCACCTGGTTGGCGATGTGAATGACATTGAATCCGCTGGCATGGATGGCAAGGCGCAGCTCGCCACTAAATGTATTCTCTTTCGCCGCCTCAGTGGCTAGACGCAATCGTTTTGCCCATTCGGACTGTTCCTCCTTAATCAGTGCCTGTGCACGTCGAATTTCCGCCCGTTTTTCGTCGGACAACTCAATGTACTTCTTCTTTGCTTCAGGCATAATACACTTCTATCTTTCCTCGCCGGGCTCAGTCACTTCGTAAGCAGTGATTGGCGGTAGCATCAACTCATCAAGCACGTCATATACCGCGATAATAAATCGCCCATCCGCCGTATATCCCCGGGCCGCCGGGTAACCAGATGACCGACTGTAGTCCGGTCGTTGCTGGATTGCGCACGACGCGCACAAAGTCCTCTGCACTAATACCATGCTGCTCAAGATGTTCTTCTATAGCCTCCGTCCATTGGAATTCGTAATACGGCATATCCATGTCACATCATGTGGCCGCAGCAGCTATCTTCAAAATATGTTCGAGTAGGTTTCCAAATATCGTCGCGACCAACTTGTTCGGCACTGACGTAGATATCTATAGTTCGCGATTCCGACCGCATCCTGTGCAAGTCTTTGTATTTGATTCCTGCTTCGTTTAATCGTAGTTTTATGTCGTGCAATAAGTGCGTAGGAATCGCTGGCTCGATAACACAGTCGATGCCATTTCGACCCGCACGCTGGTGCAACCAGCAAAAGTGTTCTCCCTCTCGTCCAATCGCAATCATTGTCGAAAAAGGCGTTATTTGATTCCCGCTAGGAGATGTAGCGGCGACACATTTATTAAGCACTCGGAAAAAACTATCTGAGTTCGGACGCGACCTGTATTCCGAGATCGAGACAACTCGTTTGCCGCCCATATACCGCGCTCCCATATCAAACTCGATAGTTACGCCTTGCCATTCCCCCCTTGCTTCATAACCTCCGGCGAAACATCCTGCATCTCGCTATAGCCACGTTTGACGCAGTTGAGGTTGTCTTGCACGACTTGCTCGCCGCGCTTGCCGAAGTACTTCCGCAGCGCCTTTTCCACGCCGGCGTATACGGCCTCGTCCGTCATATTGCTCGACTTGGCGAATGGCGTCAGCTTCAAAAACGCGCCGAGCAGGACGATGCCCTGCATCCGCATCTGCAGGTCAGCTTCGCTGGCCACTTCGCGGGCGATCTGCACCATGTCGGCGAAATACACCCGCAGCTTCTTGTTCAGTATGGTGCTTTTGTGATGGGCCGGGATCCGGGCCCAAACGTCGACCGGGTTCGTGTACGGGCTTTGCATGAAAATCGCCCCGCCGTCGACCAGGCCCACCAGCGGATTGCCGCTGAACAGGGCCGTGGTGTCGTTCAGCACGACCAGGTCGACGTGTTCCAGCTCGCTGTGCGTGTAAATATGCGATTCGGCGACCGTCAGATAGTACGTCGTCGGCAGGCCCTTCTTTTCCGAGCCATACTTCGGATAAGCCTGCACGTCCTTGCCGAACACGTCGCCACCGATCGTGGCAATGACCTTGTTTGTCGTCACCGAGCCGAACCCGCCCACCGAATGGCCCCGCATCGAAAACGCCCCGCGGGGCCGCAGATCGGGGTCTTCCCGCACGGTGAGGGCCGTGCTGTGATGGATGCCGACGCTGAAAAAGTCTTGCCCGTCGCGTACCATGTTGTCAAAAACCGCGAAAATATCGCCGGGCCGCACGTCGCGGCTCCCGAGGCCGGCTGCTCCGTAGTAGATCTTGGGGATGCGGTCGATCTTTTCCTGGCCGTTCTGCCCGTTCAAGGCGTCGCAAAACGCGGCTTTGATTTCCCGCGTGAGGTGGTTGCCCGTGGTCGATAACGGGTCGTCCATGCGTTCGATCACACTGACCGCCTTGGCGTCTTTTAGTGCGTCGACGAGGTAAGTCGCCGGAAACGGCCGGAAGCAGTACATCGTGATGCAGCCGGCTTTGATGCCCTTCTCTTTTCGCAGCCAGTCGACGGTCGTCTGGGCCGTTTCCATGAAACTGCCGATGCCGACGATGATGTATTCCGCGTCCTCGCAGCGATACGGCATGATGAAGTCATAGCGCCGGCCCGTGTTGCGGTAGAATTCTTGGAATGCCTCGGCCAATGCCGGCTCGACTTGGTCGTAATACCAGCGCTGGGCCAGCTTGCCCTTCATGTACGAATCCTGGTTTTGCACGACGCCGGACATGATCGGGTTTGCCGGGTCCATCAAATTGACGAGCTTCTCGCTGGGATTGCCGATAAAGTCTTTCATGAACTGTTTTTCCGGCAGGCGCACGCTTTCGACGGTGTGCGTCGTCAGAAAGCCGTCCTGCACGTTGAAAAACGGCGTGTGCGAAGCTTCCGCCGCGCAGCGCGAAATCAGGCACAGGTCGCCGGCCTCTTGCGCGTTGCGGGCGACCAGCATTCCCCACCCGCAATCAGCAACGCTCATCACGTCGTCGTGTCCGGCGTGGACGTTGAGCCCCTGGCTGGTCAGCGCAGGGCGCCGATGTTAAACACGGCCGGCAACCGCTTGCCGGCGATCGTGTAGAGCACCTCTTTCATCAGCACCAGGCCCTGGCCCGACGTGAAATTCGTCACCCGCCCGCCGGCCGCAGCAAAGCCTTCACAGAAAGAGGCCGAGGAGTGCTCGCTCTCGGGCTCGACGAATACGAGCTGCTCGCCCCACAGATTGGGCGCGGCATTAACGACGGCCTGATTGTAGCCGCCGCCCATGGTGGTGGAGCTAGTGATGGGGTACGCCCCGCTGCCCTGCGAGATATTCGTCTCGATCCATACGACGGCTTCGGCGCCGTCGCAGGTCGTCGGAATGCCGCTGTATTGAAACTTGGGCTCGGTCGGTTGAACGAGAGGAATATCAGTTGTGCGGTCAATCGTTTCAGTCGCCATAGAGTCTGGCCTCTCCCGGGAACATCAGCTGCGAGAAACAGTCCAGGGTGCGGCCTAGGCGGGAAGTTGGAAACGATCGCTGCCTGGCGCACCCGCTGCGGAGCCTCTTCCACTGGAATTATATGCCCGCCGCGTTGCCGGCACAATCTTACCGTGGCGATTCCGCCGGAATCCCCCAAATGCGCTGTCGCGATCTGCCTCAAAAGGATTCGATTTGATAAAATAGGGACGCGCGGACGTGTCAGTTTTTGCAATAAACCTGCGTGAATCGTCGCCGGTTTCGTTTTTCTAATTCTGCCTTTTGGGAGCGTCGCCATGTCTCGCAGCGTTGCCGAACTCTGCACGGAACGCCAACTGACGATTGCTCAACTGGCCGAGCAGACCCAGCTCGACGAGGGTCGCGTGCTGGCCATTGCGCTCGGCCGCTGGACGCCCAGCCCCGGCGAACGGCAAAAAATCGCGGCCGTCTTCGGCGTCGCGATTGAGGAAATCACCTGGGGCCATTCGACGCCGATTCAACATCTGTACGGGCACGGGCCCGGCTGAACTTTACGATTCGGCCTGATTCCGGTCACGATGCGGGGAGGCCCAACCGTTGCGGGTGGCCACAGTTTATTTCCCGGAGGTCGAATCATGGTTAGCGTCTGGTCGTTGATGTTGCCGGTTCTTATCTCGGGCGTGGCGTTGTTTTTCGCCAGTTGGCTGGCCTGGATGATCCTGCCGCACCACAAGCCGGATTGGCGCGGGCTGGCGAACGAAGACGCCCTGATGAATTCGTTGCGGGGGCTAAACATTCCGCCGGGCCAATACACGTTTCCGCATCCGGCGTCGCCGCAAGATTGGAAGAGCGATTCCTTTCAGGCCAAGATGAAGGCCGGCCCGACCGGCACGCTGACCGTCTCGCACGGCATGCCCAACATGTTCGTCAATATGCTTTGCACGGTGCTGTTTTTCATGGTCGCCAATTTCGCGATCGCCTATCTGGCTTCGCTCGCCGCGATTCCGCGCGGCGCCGATTTCATGACGGTGTTTCGTTTTGTCGGCACGGCCGGAATCGTTACCTATGGCACCGCGAACATCCTCAACGGCATCTGGTTCAATCGCAAAATGGTCGCCGACATCGCCGACGGCATCGTCTATGGCTTGATTACCGGCTTGATCTTCGCCCTTATGTGGCCGGGCGCGGCGATGTAACGGCGCTTCGCATCACGATTTGATTTATCCACCGGCTTGTCTCGTCGCGCCCGGCGACGCGGGGATTCCCGGCGGATTGCGGCACTTTCCAGCCGCCCGCCGGGCCAGCTTCAATCGCGAGATCGCGTTCTTGTCGCGATAATTGCGTTCTCACGGCTGCAAAACTAAAATACGTGACGCCCCCCGTCGCCAATTTGCCGGGCATTTCGTGCTTGGATCGTCTCCCGCGCACGGGCGACGACGACGAAGCAACCGTACAACGAAGCATCGCCAAGGACCCGTGTCATGCCTTCGATCAAATCGGCGGGCGCCGCCGCGGCGCTGATCACGCTGATCGCAACACAGGCCGCGCCTGCTACGGCGCAGACTCCGACCGATTCTCCAGCGACAGCCGACTCGCGTTCTTCACATCGGTACGGCAGCCTCCCACTCGAGGCGGTCGTCCGCACGGACGAGCGCTACGGCCGCGATGGCTTATTCCAGGGGCCGCGCGGCTGGAACTACTGGACCCGTCTCGAACACCCCAAGCCGATCCAGAACCCCAACCTGTGGCCCGACTCGAATTCGACCTATTTCATCTCTCGTTTTGCGATGCCGGCGGGCAGCCGCTTGAACGTCCACTTCAAGTACCCTCACGCCCGCTACTTCCAGTTCGCGCTCTACAAATGGGAGCGGAACACGTTCGTCTCCACGGGCGAAGCGATCGCGGGGCCGCGTACCGAGCCCGACTCGGGATCGACCAATCCATTTCGCCTGGGCGCCGACCGGCTCGCTCAGAACCGCGACTTCACGCTGCGAGTCGTGGCGGCAGATGCGCCGCAAGACTCGGCCGGCCGGGCCGCTAACACACTCTATGCCGGCAAGGAGGGCGGCGAGTTGCAGTGTGTCGTCCGCATTTACTTGCCGGACCAGGGCTGGGACGGCGCTGGATGGGGGCCGGGGACGTCCCCGTCCGCCGCTGCCGCATTCCGCTATGACGGAACACTTGCCGACGGAACGCGGCTCTCCGCGGCGGAGGTCGTCCGGCAGTTCGCGCGCCCGATGGAGGGGGCCACCAAGCCGCCGCTCACCGTGGATCAGTGGGTGGCGTTGGTGAGGGCGAACGACAACGATCCGTCGCTCGATCCGGCGACGGCGCCCGCGCTCAAGGAGCCGAAGTGGCAGAAGTTCTGGACGATCGAGTACTCCCTCGTCGGTGCATTCAAGACGCCCGAAGCGCAAGCCAAAATACCCTATGCCGGCGCGATGGAGGGGGGCGGCGATCCGTCGACTCAGTATTTCGCGACCTATCTGTCGCGAAAATTCGGTCCCGTGTACCTCATGCGCGGCAAAATGCCCACGTTTCCCAACACCTACGCGGGCGAAGACGGCAAGGGCCTGGCGGTCACGCCGGACGCCCAAACCCAATATTGGTCCATCGTCAGTTGCGAGGCGGCGCCGTCCGGCCAGATCGTTGACGGCCTGACCGACTTCCAGGTCCCTCTGGATGCCGAGCGAAATTACACGATCGTCGTCAGTCGACCGGAAGACCGGCCGGCGAATGCGACGCTCGAAAACGGCGTCGCGTGGCTCGAATGGAGCCCGCGCGGCGAGGGTCTGGACGACCCGAAAAACCGCGCCGATTTCGGTATGCTTATGCTGCGGATCATGGCCACGAATCCCGACTGGAAGGAGCGGCCCGACAACGTCACCCAACCTGGCATGGAAGAGGCCGTGATGGGCCCTTACTTTCCTAAGGGCTATTACACCACCAAACAGGAATTTGAGGCCACGCAAGGCGCGACCAGGACCGGTCAGGTCACGATGACCAGCGGCCAGGGCCAGTCGATGCCGCTCACGATGCAATCGCTGCCAGATTCACGTGGCTACATGTACTGCGAGCTTGTCTTCAACTACGGCGACAAAGGCAATGACATTTACAGTACATCGCCGTTGGCCCAGGCTAAGTTGGACTGGTGGAATAGCCTTGACGTCGAAGCTCTCGCACAGAAATTTGGCGCGCAATCGGTTTACAAGAACGGGCCACAGTGGTGGTCAATGGACGAGGTTGGGGTCATGGCGTCCAAGCCCGTACCGGTTGCGGGCACCGACATGGTATTTGGCGCTCATCTCCCTGCCGGCACCTTGACGGTTCCAAAATACACGGTCTTCAACCCGGCCAAGTTTCAAAACCTGCTATGGAAAGCCGGCAAGCCCGTGTATGAACTCGTCGACCCGGACGGCCACGTCTACGTCTTGCAGGGGCACAAAGTGCCAACGGATTCGCTTGCCACACTCGGCGAACGCTTCAAGCAACTGCCAGAGGGCTGGCAATATCGCGTCCAAGTCCTGACGAGAGACCTCGTGATGAAGCTGACGCCGGCCGCACCCATTCCGTCCGTACAAGATGAGTTTGATCAGATCTACATCCGGATCCCGCAGTAGCGCGGACGCGGATGCCATCACGAATGTCGCCCACTGGCTTGCTTCTGCGCACTCCGCCGTCGCCCTCACCGGCGCTGGCATCAGCACCGAGAGCGGCATCCCGGATTTCCGTTCGCCCGGCGGCGTGTGGTCGAAGTATCGCACCGTGATGTTCAACGAGTTTCTGGAGAGCGCCGACGGGCGCTACGAATATTGGCGGCAAAAGGTGGAAATGCACCGCGAGTTCGGCCCCGCCCAGCCCAACGCCGGCCATCGCGTGCTGGCCGCGTGGGAAGCGGCCGGCCGGCTTCGCGGCGTCGTCACACAGAACATCGACGGCCTGCACCAACTGGCCGGCAGCCGCCGCGTGCTCGAGCTGCACGGCACGGCCCGCCAGGCCGCCTGCCTCGATTGCCAGGCCCGCTTCGACATCGAACCGTTCATCGCCCAGTTCCTGGCCGAAGACTGCGTACCCCCCTGCCCCACCTGCGGCGGCCGGCTAAAGCACGCGACGATCTCCTTCGGCCAAATGCTGCCGCCCGCTGTGCTGATGGAGGCACTCCAGTGGGCCCGCCAGTGCGACCTGCTGCTGGCCATCGGCTCGTCGCTCCTCGTCACGCCTGCGGCTGACATCCCCCGCGCCGCGAAGCAGCACGGGGCAAAACTCGTCATTATCAATCGCGACCCGACGCCGCTCGACGGAATCGCGGACGTCGTCATCCGCGAATCAATTGGCTTGGCGTTGAGCGAAATTAGCGAGGCGGTCAGACCATAAAACCGGCCATGCTATTGGCGAGTCTTCTGGGCTTCAAGCGACGAACTTTTTTCGCCAAATCGCGTTAACTTCGCTGTGAAACGACGGTTTCTGGTTGGGCGAGGCTCATTTCCACCCAACTGGGCGACGGCAGTGCCGCAGTGCTATGACCGCATACGCGATACTCTCGGAAC
This sequence comes from uncultured Planctomycetota bacterium, assembly GCA_963738665.1. Lineage (GTDB taxonomy): Bacteria > Planctomycetota > Planctomycetia > Pirellulales > Lacipirellulaceae > JABDGM01. The sequence continues at coordinate 225,683 of CAVTXL010000014.1, read as the reverse complement.
ATCGCCGAAGCCGCGACAAACCGCGGCGAACGGTGAGCCGCTTACTCATTCTTGCGACCGCTTTTCCGATCCTGGTATTGATATTGGCACCAGCAGCCTGGCCGCGGTGGCAAACGATGTGGGCAGCGGCGATCAGTGTCTTTTTTGCCTTCAAGTTGGCAACGCTGAGCGATCTGCAAATAGACGACGTACTCTCGCGGCGAACGTGGGCGTACGTGCTGGCTTGGCCCGGCTTAAATGCGGACAAGTTTCTGGCAAGTGCACGCGAACCTCGATCGCCGGGCGTCGCCAGAGCCGAGTGGCTAGCAGGCATGCTTAACATCACGGTCGGCGCAACATTGTTTTGGGGCGCAGCAGTGGATCGCGGTCGACAGTCTGCTCACGGTCGGTTGGTGCGGCATGATCGGTACCATCCTGATGCTCCATTTTGGAGTATTCCAGTTGCTTAGCTGCGCGTGGCGCAGCGCCGGCATCGATGCCCGCCCGCTCATGAATCACCCCACGCGTGCCACGAGCGTGGCCGAGTTTTGGGGCCGCCGCTGGAACACGGCCTTTCGCGACGTGACCCATCAGCTATTGTTCCGCCCGCTGGCCGCAAGTCTTGGTGCGCCGGCCGCGTTTACTGTCGTCTTTGTCTTCAGCGGCCTCGTACACGATCTCATCATCTCGCTGCCCGCCGGCGGCGGCTACGGCGGCCCCACCGCGTACTTTTGTATACAAGCCGCAGCCGTAGTTATCGAACGCTCGAAACTCGGCCGCGCGCTGGGCTTAGGCGACGGATGGCGCGGCTGGCTGTTCACCGCGCTCGTGCTGCTGCTCCCGATACGCCTGCTGTTTCACGATCCATTTGTGCTCGACGTCGTACTGCCATTCATGAACGCGCTCGGCGCGGCCTGAATTCCGAAACGAAACCAGAGGGCTATCCATGCGAGAATACTTGCCAACCCTGATCATGCTGGCCGGCGCCGGCCAGCTCTCGGTGCTCGTCGCCTCGGCCCTGGTGCCGATTCGCCTCCAGTGGAGCACCCAACTGGCCGCCCTGCCCCGCCTGCATCGCCAAATGTACTGGATGTACGGCGGCTACGTCGTGCTGTCGATCATCGCCTTGGGAACGATTTCGCTCGTGAACGCAGAGGAGCTCGCCAGCGGCACGCTGCTGGCCCGCAGCGTCTGTGCGTACTTGGCCGTCTTCTGGGGCGTCCGCCTGTCGCTGCAACTTGTGCTCGATGTAAAGGAGCACCTGACGGCTTGGTGGCTCTGGGCCGGCGAAGCGGTGCTGCCCTTATTGTTCTTGAGTTTTACGACCGTATTTGCCGTCGCCGCCTTCGCATCCTGACACATGAAATGCACAGTTTGTGCTTTGGCGAAGGTCGCAACCAGGGCCAAAATACTTTGCCCATCGATTCCCGACGCGGACTTTTCCCGGCGTAGTCGCTAAAACGGCAGAAAAATGATCCGCTCGTTCCACTCCTCAAATTCCGACGCCTCCCAAAATCAATCGCAATGTGGCAGCGAGGCCGCGGTGCCGGTAGTGTACACGCGTTCGGTAGCGTGTCAAGCGGGTCGCGAGAAAAAATGGACCGCAAATTCCAGCCGTTTTCGTTAGATCGTGGCTGTCCCCCGACGCCTAAAATAGCCGACACGGCGCCCCCGACTGTGCGCCCAAGTGTGGGTGGCCCCGTTGTTCCCCTCGTCGAAGGTGTCCAAAACTCCCCCACCGAGTTTTGGCCATCTTCACTCTTCCGGGGGGGTAAAATCGATAGCTGGCTGCGTGCTGCTGTAGGCGCGCGTGGCGAGCGCCGGCCGCAGGTTTTGCGACGGATGCATTCGATCGGTTGCCAAAGAGCAAGGTGCCCTGGTGAGCTTAGCAGGGTTGTGTTCCTTTGTATAGTATCGTTTTCGGCCAGGGTGGGAATGGTCAAGAGTTAGGAGTCAGGAGTCAGGGAAGCGGGGAGCGGGAAGAAGGAGCAAAAGTACGTTGGTTGCGGCGGGGTGTTAAGAGAAAGCGAGCGCGATCGCGGGCGAATTGGGGAAACTGTGCTGCCGCTAAATATGCTTGAATTCGGCCACTGGATTTGTCAGACTGGGGACTAGCCCCACGCTCTGGTCTCGAGCGGCCGGCCGAAGCGGGTGTTGTGTGGATGTCCCTCAGCCACCCCCTGAGACGGTTCTGGGATCGGCTTTTAGTCTTTGCCATTCGCTGTTTCCCAAGGAATGATGCGAAAATAATTTGGGCACGTCAGGACAATCGTCGTACCGACGTTTTTACACCGAAGGTGTTTTACCCCGTAGCCCAGGGTCGCCCTGAGCTTGTCGAAGGGCGCACCCTGGGTGACCGAACGGGACGAATTCAAACCCCAACGGGGTTTCACAATTCATCCGCGCCAGCAGCGGTGTGGAACCCCGTTGGGGTACAAACAATGGTTTTTTGACTCGCGTACCCAGGGTGGCGCCTCGCGGCTCACGCCGCATCGGCTGACACTGGGCTTTGGTGTTGAACACCTTCGGCGTAACGGGGGGTCATCCAGCGGAGCGTCAAAAGCGGACACCACTGATTTCGGACCTTCGGCCCGCCACGGCCGAGGCGGCAGAAGGCAAATGCTAATGCAATCCACCTTCGAATTTCCGTATCGCGGTAGGGACCGCCGTTGCCGGCGGCCCCCCGCACAGATCCGTACGTGAAGAATTACCTCCTACGGCTCCTACCTTGGGTCGAACGTCGGGACGGAAAAGGGGATAAGTCCAATTATTGGGTCCAGTAATTGGACTTATCCCCTTTTCACGCCCCCCAGTGAAGAATGGGAGACCGGAAAACGTTATGTAACCTTCGAAACCAAGTGAGACCGCCCAAAATCACTCAGGCACTTTTACAGAAGAATTGGGATGGTATCGGCGGGAGCCTCGCCCCTCCCTGTTACATTGCGAATTCATCGAATTTGGCGAGATTCAAATTCGCCGTCGATCCCCGCTGGCGAGGAGCGGCGGCTCATCGTGGATGCCTTTGAACGTGCTGAGGATGTACTGGGCATCGTCGCGGTCGATGGCATAAAGGTGGAAGTCGGCGGCGTCGAGCTCGGCCATCTATAAGACCTGTGTGGCCCCCACGCACTCACTAAAATAGCCAACCCGGCACCCCCAACTGTGCACCAAAGTGTCGCTGGCCCCGTTGTCCTGGTGCGCCCAACGTGTGGGTAGCCCCGTTGTCCCCTTGTTGCCGAAGGACGATTGGTAATTTCGCGTGATTGGCTTGCATGTTGTGACACGGTTCGCTAAAGTGTGATAATCCGCGAAGGAACTCGTTTCGCTAGGGGCGAATTCATGGTACCGAATATCCGAACATCTTTGCGGAAGTACGCTCGCCATTTCATCGAATTGAGGGAAGCGAAGGCAAATGAATCGGATACTGTCGCCCGGCTCCGAGATTTCTTCGAAGAAGTATTGGGATATGACAAGGTAAAGGACATTTCCTTCGAAACCGAAATGAAGGGCAAATATGTTGACCTGTGTCTGAAGGTTGACGGAAACATTTGCTTGCTTGTTGAGGCCAAGGCTGCCGCGATCCAACTTCGTGTTCGACAAATTGATCAAGCTAAACATTACGCCTCTGAAAATGGATTTCAATGGGTGTTATTGACCAATGGCGTTGAATGGAATCTTTATCACGTCTCGATCGACGAAAAGGAAGGTATCGAATACGATCCTGCATTTGAGATTTCGTTGGCGGAAGAAAAACTAGACGTTGCGGTCGAGAAGCTGTCATTAATACATAAACGCTCGGTTGCGAAGAAAGGGCTAGAACGATATTGGGAACGTATGACGGCCCTTTGCGCCGGGTCGATTGGAAGAGCAATCTTTCATGAAAGTGTGTTACGGGTTTTGCGTCGCGAAATACGTCATCAGTGCGACGTTTTGATTGATCCGGAGGATTTAGCCGTCGCAGTTCATAATCTATTTAGCCAAGAAGCACGCGACGAAATGGGGCCGCTTCGTATTCGGAAGCGACGAAAGTCTACGCGTAAGTCAGAAGACAAGTCTGCACAAAAGACAACAATCGCAGTGCCACCGGCACCGAAGCTTTCGGTGGAAAACGTCGTTGCTAAGAAATAGAGTTGCGTCAAAGAGGCGTGAAAAGGGGATAAGTCCAATTACTGGACCCAATAATTGGACTTATCCCCTTTGGCTCCCCGCAGCAAAAGAAGAACGGGGACAACCACACTTCAATCGATCTCCTGGCGATTTTAATGCGTCACGGCGGGGAATTCTACGCGCAATTCGTTTGTGCGCGCTAGAGAGTCGCCTGAATCAGCGCGCGGAGGAGGCGGCTTCAGCTTAAGAACTGCGCCGCGCGGGCGGCGGCGCGCAGTGTGGCCGCGGGACGTGCTCGGCGTGAGGCTGGAAGCGTGGCTGAATCGGCCGCGGCCCTAGGGGCCCCCGAGCAGCGAGGCTCGGCCGCGATGCCGGTAGTGTACACGCGTTCCATAGCGTGTCAAGCATGGTCGCGAGAAAAAATGGCCCGCAAATTCCAGCCGTTTTCGTTAAAACGTGGCTGTCCCCCTCGCCGGCCCCGTTGTCGCCTGCGAGTTTGCGGCGAATTTGCTGAAGTAGCCCCGTATTGGCGGGCGGGTAACTGTTTTTCGTGGGATTCTGGCAGTATTTTCCGCCGCTGCCGCGTGAGCTGGTGGCATTTAGCCTGCGGATCGCCCTTCTAGAAATAGGCGGCCATCCCATACAATCGGGCCACGAAACGGGAATTGCCTTGTGCTTCATTTGTTGTCGGCGCAAAACTAGGAGCGACCTCACTTGCGTCGAAGAATCCGCTAATCGCCCGCTCGATATCACATGAGACGATCGGATGCGTTTCAAATGCGACGATCAAAGGCACTTGTTGTTTTCGCGGCTGTTTCAATGTCTACGGCTGCGTTAAACGCTGCGCCGGCATCATTTCAGTCTTTTCCCTACGGCGGGGTCATTGCTATCTCTCCCAATGGTGCGAGGCTTTCTTCATCGGAGTTGTTTACTCCAAACCCGCCCCAGCGTACCGTTTTGAAAGCGTTCGGTGGCACCACCGTCGCGACGGCGCTTTCCGTTGATGGCAGCATCGTTGCCGGCTACGCTTGGACGCAGGACGCTCCTTTTGGGCGCGGCTGGATCAAGCGGCCGGGCGAGGATTATGTAGACATTGGCACGCTGGGCGGCGACGCCGCGCTTGTCTATGGCATGTCTGCAAGCGGCGACGCGCTTGCCGGTGCTAGTCGCAATGCGGCGGCGATATGGCAGGGATTCCGCTGGGCTGCGAACGGCGGCATGACGCCGATCCCCTTTCCGCCCAATGCCGTCGATGCGATGGCCAGCGGCATATCTGCGGACGGTCGGGTCGTTATGGGCACTGCGACCGTGCTTTGTCCCGAATGTGACAACAGCGGGATCGTGTATGATTGCGCCGGGGTCTGCGATCCGCCAATCGTGCGATACCAGCAGTCGTATATTTGGACGGAAGCGAGTGGCACCATGCCGCTGGGAACACTTCACCCGACACTTCCCACAACCGACCCCTCTGGCCGGCCGCATGCGCCGGAGGACACTTCAGCAACGGCAATTTCCGCGGACGGGACCACGGTCGTCGGATACACGTTTGGCCCTTTTGAAGGCTTTATCTGGCAGGCCGAAACTGGTATGCGACCGCTTAAAACCATTGGCAATAAAGGCAACCAGGTGTTCCCCTTGGACGTTAGCGGCGACGGCTCGGTCGTCGTCGGCCGGATGGGCGGCTCATGCGGCACCAATTGTTTTAGCGGCCCCGGGGCCGTGATTTGGGATGCGCAACATGGCACACGCTTGCTGAAGACTGTCTTGGAAGACGATTACGGGCTGGGTCCCCAAATTGGCAACCAGTTTCTGGAACAGGCGACCTTCATCTCCGACGATGGTCGCACGATCGCCGGCAACAATGCCGATACCGATCACCGTTGGTGGATCGTGACGCTGCCCGCAGCCGTACCGGAACCCACGTCGGGCGAGCTCATGCTTGTGGCCGCTCTAGTTGTGCTTGGCAGCGGTCGCAAATGCATTGCAGCTAAGCAGCGAAATATTGTCCGTCAGTTATGCGAGGCTTGAGCAGGCTACTTTGTGGACTCCGGAATCACCACTTGCTTGTCGTCGCGTGGGTGCAGGATGACGGCCAGGACTGCGCATCTTGCCTAGTTTGGCTGCGCTTTTGCTGACGCGGTGAAGAGAAAAGGGGTCAGAAATATTTTAGAACATAGCTCTGCCCCTTCCTCTCTAGTGGAGCGGAAGGGAGTCGAACCCTCGACCTCTGCATTGCGAACATCCGCACGACGAGCGCGGAAACACGATACGTCGGGACGTGTCGTCTCTTCGTTTATTGAAACGGTCGCCTCTTTCGCCCGCAAGTACCTCTTTCGCCTCTCGTGCGTGCATGTAAAGCGTGCATGCGCCGGAGTCGGATTCTAGGTGTAAATGCAACAACCCCAATGATAACTGGACTATTGCAATTCACGGTTTCAAGATCAGTTGCATGGGCTCGTCAGCTAGCAATTGCTAGGAATTGTGGTAGGCAACCCTGGTGGGGTGGATGGGGTAGTGGTGTGGCGGATTCGCGTTGTTTTGTGACGTGAGAGCATGGTCTGATGAGGCCTGGCTGGCGGCCGTTCAGGGAGATGATGCCAAGGGGCGCCGGGTGACAACCACGCTTGCCTGGCTCACAGATGCACTGACCACCCTATCAAATCCAGTGGCCGATTCCAAACATTTTTGTCTTGATCCCGCTTCGTAAATTCCAAACCGAAATTCAAAACTTTTCCTAGGCCGTCGGCCCGCCTTATCTATACGCCTGTCCAAAAAACCAAGCACCCCGGCTCACTCCGGCTGAAAAGACCACTGACAGTAGTTCCAAGTTCCTCGTTTTCTCCGGCGTTGGCACATGTTCGCGCTCGCAACCACTTTGGCTATCAGCGGTCAGCTTTCAGCCAGAGAAATCCAGTCTGGCCGACGGCTGATGGCTCGCCTTGCGATCGAGAAGCCCGCCGAACTGCGGAAAAACTGAGAACTTGGAACTACTGAATGACCAATGATCCATTGGCAATGACAAATTCCATCTCTCCGCAGTCCCCATCAAGCCCGGCCCACAGCATCCCCCTGATCAATTAGCGGCGATTAGCGTCCATTAGCGGTTCCAACTCAGCCATTCGCATTCTCTGCTCCCTCCGCGATCTCCTGTTCAATCCCCCCTGGCCAAAACCACCTACTGGACAAAAGAACACAAATCGGCTATCCTCCTGGTTGCAAATTGTTCCTTGGCAACTCAACAACAACTTCCGCAGGCTGCGGCTCGCGCTCTCGGTGCGGGCCGTGGTTTCCAGCAATTGGCAACCGGCCGCTGACCACAATTTCCGCTCCCCATTTCCCCCCACCGGCGAATAATGTCCCACCCCCGGGGCGTTATTCGGACCTAAGTCGCCGGAGCCCGCGCTGCAACTCGCGGCCGGCTCGTCACTTAAGAACAAGCGTCCGGCGATGCACGTCCGCATTTTGTCCCCACGAAAAAAATAAAAAAATTAGTGGGGCCGATTCCGAGCGAGGCGAAATCCGAATCGTTGCGGTCGATGAGTATTCTGAATGTTGCCGCCGACTAAACATTCCGCTTCGGCCGCGGCACCCGCCCCTTCCATGCTGCCGGGTCGCCCGTCTTCTTCTTGCCGCGGCGACGCTTGCTCGTGGATTCTGCATCCCGCACGGCCGAGACCGGTTTGCCGATTTGGTCGTGCAGTTGGCCAATCCGATCGCGGAGCTGGGCCGCCCGTTCGAATTCCATCTCTTGGGCCGCCGTCATCATCTCTGCCTCCAGCTCGGCGATGTATTCCTCAGTGATGTACTGCGTCTCATCGGTGCGGCCGACCTTGGCGTTTGCCTCGGCGTGGGCGGCGGCCGTGGATTCGATCCCGGCGAAGATCGCCTTCTTGATCGTCTCCGGCGTGATGCCGTGCTCGGCGTTGTAGTCTTGTTGCAGCTTTCGGCGGCGGGCCGTCTCGTCGATCGTCCGCTGCATCGCATCGGTCACCTTGTCGGCATACAGAATCACTTTGGCGTTCACGTTGCGGGCCGCCCGGCCGATCGTTTGCATCAGCGACGTCTCGCTGCGCAGAAAGCCTTCCTTGTCGGCATCGAGAATCGCCACCAGCGACACCTCCGGCAAATCGAGCCCTTCGCGGAGCAGATTCACGCCCACCAGCGCCTCGAACTTGCCCTGCCGCAGATCGCGCAGTAGCTCGACGCGCTCGAACGCATCCAGCTCGCTGTGCAGCCACTTGCAAAGCACGCCCTGGTTCGTGAAGTAGTCGGCCAGGTCCTCGGCCAGCCGCTTGGTAAGCGTTGTCACCAGCACCCGTTCACCGGCCGCCGCTCGTTCGCGAATCTGCTCCAGGAGGTGCGGCACCTGGCCGCGGGCGGGCACGACTTCGATCACCGGATCCAACAGCCCAGTTGGCCGAACCACCTGTTCGACAACCTCGCCGCCCGTTTTTTCCAATTCAAACGGCCCCGGCGTCGCCGAAACGTAGACTACCTGGTTGATCCGCCCGCGCCACTCGTCAAACTTCAGCGGCCGATTGTCGAGCGCGCTTGGCAAGCGAAAACCGTGCTCGACAAGCGTCACCTTGCGGCTGCGGTCGCCGTTGAACATCGCCCCCACCTGCGGCACCGTGGCGTGCGACTCGTCGACGAACAGCAGATAATCTTTCGGAAAGAAGTCGAACAGCGTATACGGCGGCTCGCCCGGCTTGCGGCCCGACAGGGGCCGGCTGTAATTTTCGATGCCGGGGCAGTAGCCCATCTCCATCATCATCTCGACGTCGTACCGCGTCCGGGCGTCAGCCGCTGCGCTTCCAGCAGTTTGCCCTGCGATTTGAACAGCTCCAACCGCTCGCGCAGCTCCTTGCGAATTTCGTCGACGGCGTTGTGAATCCGTTCCTCCGGCAGCACGAAGTGCTTGGCCGGGTAAATGAACACCTGCTCCAGCTTGTCGACCACCTCGCCGCTGGTGGGGTTGATGATCGACAGCCGCTCGATTTCGTCGCCCCAGAATTCGAGCCGATAGGCAAATTCCTCGTAACTCGGCCAGATTTCGACCGAGTCGCCCCGCACGCGAAACTTGCCCCGGGCCGGGTCGTTGTCGTTCCGCTCGTACTGAATGTCGACCAGCTTCGCCAGCAGCGTGTCGCGATCGCGCACATCGCCCACGCTGACGCCGACCATCATCTGCCGATAATCTTCCGGCGAGCCCAAGCCGTAGATGCACGACACGCTGGCCACCACGATCACGTCCCGCCGGCTGACGAGCGAGCTGGTCGTGGCCAGCCGCATGCGGTCGATCTCTTCGTTGATCGAGGCGTCTTTCTCGATGTAGATGTCGCGCTGCGGGATGTAGGCCTCGGGCTGGTAGTAGTCGTAATAGCTGACGAAGTAGCTCACCGCGTTGTACGGGAAGAACTCCTTGAACTCGCTATAGAGCTGGGCCGCGAGCGTCTTGTTGTGCGACAGCACCAGCGTCGGCCGCTGCAGCTCCTGGATGACGTTCGCCATCGTGAACGTCTTGCCCGAACCGGTGACGCCCATCAGCACCTGCTCGCGCCGCCCGCCGCGCAGCCCTTCCACCAGTTGACGAATGGCCTCCGGCTGATCGCCGGCCGGCTGGAACGGGGCTTGGAGGCGAAAGTTCATCGTCTTCTCAAACGCCCTCTTCCAATTCGACTCGGTCCGCTCGCCCATGCAGTGTATACCGCAGCGGAAAAAAGGCGACGGCCATTGCCGTCAGGTAGCCAAGGTACAGCAGGCCGAGCAGGGTCCAATCGGGGGGCCGGATGCCGCCCCGTTGCGACTGGAACAGGATCAGCATCGTATCCAAAAAGATCAAAAAGAACACGGCAATCAGAAATAGCAGCGACTGCCAACCATACAGTTCGCCACGGGCGAATCGCTGATTGCCGACCGCCAGGCGAATGAAGAACGCGAAGATCGGCAGGAAGACGTTGATCACCACGGAGACGGCATCGTTCCGCGGGAACAAGAGCCGCGCCACGAGCGGGACGATGACGATCACGGCCGGCATGATGCCGTCCCAACAAAACACTGCCCAACCCCATTCTGCATAGGGGCTATTCGCGCCGGTCGACAACTGGCCGTCGCCGTCGACCAAGTCCACATCCATTTCCCAAAGATGTCGCACACTGCACCCATTAAAGAGTTCGGGTGTCCCCTCGTCGCCCAGCCGCCGCCCGCCGCCCGCCGCCCGCCGCCGCATGGCCATGGGAGGCATCCATCATAACTTGCCCGGCTCCCCCTCCGCCGTCCCCGCGACGCTGCCGCGCTGCGGCATCGGCAACAAATAGGGCCGGATCCGCTCCAGCGTTACCGGTCCGATGCCACGCACCCGCCGCAAGTCGTCATGATCGCGAAACGGTCCGCTCTGGGCGCGGGTGTCAACAATCCGCTGCGCCAAAGTCGGACCGATCTCGGGCAGCTCGGCCAACTCCGGCGCCTCAGCCTTGTTGATATCGACCTGAAACCGCGCCTCGAGCGGCCCAGCCCGATCGATCTCAATCAGCTCGCCACGCGGCCCGCCCCGGACCACCCAATAGGCGCTCATGGCGACAAGCGCCACCACCACGAACATCGCCACCGTCACCTGATCGGCCCGCCGCAATAGCGGCAAAGCAGACGGCGTATCGGCATCTGCCTTGGTGGAACGAATCTGGGCCATGTCCTGTGTCTACATGTGAGCCAGTGCCAGCTCGATATTATTAGGTCCAGCAGCCAGCGGGTCGAGCCGTTTGCGGCGGCCAATTGGCGGTAGGTCCGCTTCGCCGAAACAGTTTCGACCGCTCGCTCCGCGAGCGGGAACTCATCTCGCGGAGCGAGATGCCTGCACCAGAGCCGTCGCTGGCGCCCAAGAAGAAAGCCGCCGGCTGGGCGTGCCCAACGTCTCTTCGATCGACGGCGTCCTCTATTACGAGTTGCCGGGGGGCGAGCCGTCGCGAGAAGATCCATACAAAGGTTAAGCCCGCGGCCGAGCGCGCTGCCTGTCGACCGACGTGGTCACTCTGGTCCCTCTGGTTCGTCGCACGCGTCCACCCCCTCCGAGCCGTCTGTTTCCGGCCGTGCCGCACGGAATTGGGCCAGGCAGGCCGAAATTTGCTCCGCGCCTGCCTCGTTTGACTGGCCGCCTCCATCTTGTAGAATTGAGGTAAGTCGGTTGGCGGCCCCACCCTTTAATCGCCGCCCTGCGACTGCCTATCGCGCGAGGTATCAATGCTTGCCTGGGTGCCCAGTGGATTCGAGTTGCTGATATTTCTGGCGATCGTGTTGCTGTTGTTCGGCAATCGCTTGCCGACCGTGGCCCGGTCGTTCGGACAAAGCATTAATGAATTCAAGAAGGGCATGAAGGAAATCGAAGATCATTCGAAAGATGACCGGTCCGATCGCGACCGCTAGAATCTGTTTCATTCATTGACCGGACGTGCCCTGAACTCGGACAGGGGGCCCAGCGCCTGCGGCATCCAACGGTCGGGAGTTGTATCGCCATGTTTGGTATTGGTAGCGGTGAAATGCTGATCTTCGGGCTGATTGCCGTGATGCTGTTCGGCAGCCGGCTCCCCTCGGTCGCCCGTTCGCTCGGCAAGAGCATCGTGGAATTCAAGAAGGGCATGGCCGACATCGAGAACGAAGTCAAAAGCAGCATCTATTCCGAACCGAAAGCCCGCGTCACCTACGACGAACACAGCGAGCCCGCCGGCCCGCGTTTCGAGCCGCCCCAGGCGGAACCAACGCCGCAAGAGAACGCAGCCGAGAGCCAGGTATAACAAAGCTCATCCTGAGCTTCCGTTGTCACAAGCTGCTGCAACCACGCTCGCGACCTTGCCCGCTCCGCGTCGATATTGGATACTATCGGGTTCAGATAGTGTCTCTCGCCGCCTTCAGGCGAGGCAGGGGTTGCAAGCTGCGGCTTGAACACCCCGAACAAGCTGCCCCGGGCGACTAGCTCAGTTGGTTAGAGCGCTGTGTTCACACCGCAGAGGTCACTGGTTCGAATCCAGTGTCGCCCACTGTTTGCCGCGTACGCAGAGCTAACCCTGCTGATCAGCAGCATTGCTTCGGTGCTTACTCAGCGCCACGAGGCCGCTTGCCCGCGGTGCTGTTCCTATTGCGGCGAGGAGGTGTGAGGGGCGCCGTGGTGGTCTGCGGCACCATTGCTGACTGGTCTGTATTGGCCCCAGCGGGTTATCCAGGACTCTATTGCCGAAATCTGTGGAATTTGGGCCAGTTTATCGCGACATGGTCGGCGGCCAAGTTGTCAAACGCGGCATCCGTTGCCCGCAGCATGCTGTTGCGATCCTCTGTCGCTGTCGGCTCGACGAAGGAATCTAGATCATCGCCCCGGCCGGGAGAAGATAACAAACGCGGTATATCGCGGCGTAGGTCGTCGATCCAAACTCGATGATTCAATGCCGAATCCGCCGCCCTCGCCCTCAAATGCGACGCGAGCCAGGCATTGCGACGCAGGCCAGTGTTCGTCAGGCGAACGAATTCGTCGAACGGGGCGAGCGCCGGCTCGGACACCTCCCCAGATTTGGTCGTGATTGCCGGCTGCAGGATCGGAGGGGCCGCGAGTTCATCAGCGCTCATAAGAAGCGGCTCGAACTGCGCGCGGCTTGTGAATGGCGGCGGTAGCGTGTCATACGAAACGAGCGCCTGAGGCGCGGCCAAAGCGGTAGTCGTTTCGGCGGCGATGAATGCCGAGCCGGCGTTCGTTGCAGCGCCGCTGGCGGGCAATTGGTTCAAGTGGTTCCGCCAGACCGTGTAGTCGGCGGCGTTTACCGTGCCGTCGCCGTTGCCGTCCGCTTGCAGGCCGTTGCCGGAAGTCTCGCCGGAATGCAATTTCCAGAATATGAAGTCGTTGCGATCGACAGCGGTATCGACGTTGAAATCGCCGACGGCGAATTGCGCACCCACCGGATGCCAGTTGTTTCGCCAAACTGTGAAATCGGCGGCGTTTACCTGGCCGTCGCCGTTGCCGTCGGCCCGCAGACCGATGCCGGAGGTCTCGCCGAAGTGCTTCTTCCAAAAAACGTAGTCGACCCGATCGACGATCGTGTCGCGATTGAAATCTCCAACGAGCAGTTGTGCGGCCGTCGCGCCCAAATTATTCCGCCAAACCGTATAGTCGGCCGCATTCACGATGCCGTCGGCGTTGCCGTCCGCTTGAAGGCCGAGGCCCGACGTTTCGCCGAAGTGTTGCTTCCAAAACGCGTAATCCACCTGATTGACGACGTTGTTGCGGTCGTAGTCGCCCGCCAGGCCGCCGCCCGTCGACTTGGACAGGATTAACGGCGTCGAGCTCGACACGCCGCTGCCGTCGTTCACTTCCAGAACGAGCGACAGGGCATTCTCGCCGCCGGGCACGAACGACGTGGAGAACGAGTGCCCCACTAGCAGCACCGGCAGCCGCAGCAGCGTTTGCTGCGTCGCGTTGTTATGCACGACGAGCGTGGCCCGCCAGGCGTCGCTGCCCGGGTCGACGAACGAGCCGTTGACGACGATTGGCTTTCCGCTGGAGAATTGGCTGCCGCCTGCGTTGAGTGCGAGACTCGTCGGCAGCACGTTGCCGACGTCGAGCGTCATCAAGCGGCTGGTCGATTGCGTGCCGTCGCCCACCGTCAGTCGCGCTGTATACGTCCCGTCGCCAGTCGGCGTGAAATTGAACGCCGGCGTCTGGCCCTTGACCACGACCCCGCCGGACTGTTGTGCCACGAGCTGGCCGTTGGTCGTCGACAGTTGCCACGTGTAGCTGTACGATTCGCCGACGCCAGGGTCCGCGAACGTACCGGTTAGCGAAATCCGCGTTCCCTCGAGGAGCGGTCCGGCCGGCTGGGCCACTGCGATTAACACGTTTTGCGGGGCGACGTTGGCCAGCGAGAGCAGCACGGGCGCCGACGTCGTCACTCCGCCGTCGCCGTCGGAGACACGCACGCGGACGCCAGTTGTCAACGGGCCGTTGCCGATTCCGAGCGCATTGAGCTGGGCCCACGTTAAGCTCAGTGAGGCGCCCGTCGTGTCGCCGAAAATGTTGTCGCCGTTGACGTCCCACGAGTACGTAAGCACGTCCTGAGCGCCGGCGTCGGCCGCAGTTGCGGAGAGAGCGAGCGCACCGCCCTCGCTGATGGCGTACGGCCCCCCGGCGACAGCCGTCGGTGCGACGTTCGACACAGTGACATCCACCGAATCGGAGCTCGACGCGCCGTTGCTGTCGGTGACGATGATGGTTGCCGTGTACAGACCTTCGTCCACCGGCGCGAAGGAAAAGTTCGCCCCGGCGCCGGTCGCCACAGTGACGCCGCCCTTTTGTACGGTCCACGCGGCCGTGTGCGTGTCGGCTGTGCCAGGGTCGCTGAACGTCACTCCGAGATTCACCGTGTCGCCCTCGTTGGCGGTGCGATTGGGTCCGGCGTTGACGTTTTGCGGCCCAACGTTGAGTGAGTTGATGACGAACGTGGCCGACGTCATGCCGCCGCCGTCGTCCGCGACTGTGAAGGTGACGACGTAAGTGCCGTTGTCGGCCAGTGCAAAGTCGTAGTCGGCGCCCGTGCCGTCGGCGATCAGTTGGCCGCTCGTGGCAGCTACGTGCCACTTCATTGTGTGTCCGTCGAAGAGCCCCGGGTCGGTAAACGAGCCCGTGAATGAAATGTGCGTCCCCTCGTTGAGCGTCGCCGGGTTCATGCCGCCCGGGAACGTTGGGCTGATACTCACCGCGGGAGACACGTTTTGCACAGTCACGTGCACTTCGTCGCTGGCCGAGGCGCCATCGTCATCGCTCACCGTCACGCGCACCGTGTACGAGGCGTCGTCCGACGTATTTGGGCTAAACGTCGCCGCCGTGCCGACCATCATGGCCTGGCCGAAGCCGTCAATCAGTTCCCACAAGTACGTCAGCGTGTCGCCGGCCGCGTCTGAGACGAAGTTCGTGAATGACAGCGGCGTGCCTTCGCCGAGGATGCGATCGGCGCCGAGGTTTACGACCGGGGCCACATTGTTAGCGATGACCTGCATGGTGTCGACATACTGTTTGCCGCCGTCGTCGTTGTCGGTGACGGTTAGCGTGACGGTGTAGGCGCCGTTGTCCTGCGGCGTGAAGTTGAGACTCGTGGCGTTGCCGTCGGGAACGAATTGCCCGTTCGACGAGGTGACGTGCCACAGCCTCGTGAGGTTGCTGCCGTTCGCCGGGTTCGGGTCGCTAATCGTGGAGCTGATTGTGACCGGCGACCCTTCGCTGACAACGCGATCGGCTCCGATATCGACCACGCGGAAGTTGCCGAGAACAACCGAAGTCTTCACTCCAGCAGCGCCGGTTCCAAGCTGAACGGCGCTCGATCCAATCGAGACGGCGACGTCGTCCACGTACCAACCTTCGGACTGCAGGGCCGCGTCGGCGGCGAAGCGAAACTGCACTTGAATCGGCCCGCCGACGAAGGCGGAAAGATCGAGCGTTTTCTGCTGCCATGCGGCCGCGTTCGCCAGGTTGCCGAGCGTGACGTTGTCGGCGATGAGCGTGGTCACTCCCCCCTTCAGAACGTTCACTTGCGCTACGTCTTGGGTGTTAGCGATGATCGCCACGTCATCGACGAACCATCCGCCGACCGTCCCGGAAATGCCGGACGCACTGTATTGAAATTCGAGCTGAATTTGCTGACCGGCGAACGGCGTCAGATCGAGCGCGACGGGCGAGAAATTTGCGGTATCGGCAAAGTTGCTACCGATCACAGTGCGCGGGAACCCGCTGCGGATCACGGCGACGCTGACTGAGTCGTTTCGCAACAATCCATTCTGTCGATCTAGCGCGTGATTGAAACGCAACTGGATGTTCGTCGCGCCGGCGAATTGAGTCAGGTCGATGAGCGGTGAGGTGAGCGAGCCGGTGGCACCCAAGGGCACGCTGCCGAAGCCGCCGTTCGACGGCTGCGATTGGCCGAAGTAAAAACTGGCATCGAGCAAGTTGAGTGCCGGCCCGAAATTGGTGCCGTGCCACAAACCGCTCGCCGTAAAGCCATCGGAGCTGAAGTTGAGCGAGATCGGCCCGTTAAAATCGGCATTGAACAGCGTGGACGACGACGCGGCGTTGAGAAATTGATTGAAATTGAGCGAAACTGGTGACGTGACATTGGTCAAGTCGATGATGGGCGACGTTAGTGTCCCCTCTGAATTGGCAAGGTATGTCCCGCTTCCTTCGCTGCCGAAGTAGAAGCTGCTAGTGGGCGTGTGGCCTGCATCGTTGCCGCGCCGCGTGCTGAGATGCCAGTCGCCCACGATCGCAAAACCCTCCGCCTGGCCACCGGTGAAATCTGCACTCAGGGCCGTTTGCGGCAGCGTCGCGATCCACCCCGGCTGCTGCACCTCGGCCACGTTGTACGTGCCGGCCGGCAGGTTGTTCAGGGCGTAATCTCCGTTGGCGTCGGTCACAGTGGCCTGCTCGCCCTCGTCCAATTGGCCGTTCGCATTGGCATCGATGTAAATCGTCCAGCCTTCCAGTGTCGGCTCGCCGGCGTCGAGCATGCCGTCGCGATCGAGGTCGTTCCACTTGACGCCGTGGATGCCGCCGGTGCCGACGTGCAGATCGAACCGTTGCCGCACCGTGCGGCCGCCACCCAGGCGATCGCCGGCCGTCACGGTGATCCGCGCCGTTCCGACAAAGCTGCCGTCGGCGGGCGGCGAGGCCGTGAGGACGTTGTTGACGATCGACACCCGCACTTCCGGCGTGTCGCTTTCGGCGGTGAGGAATACCGTGTCGCCGTCGACGCCGTTGAAGGCGGATGTCAAATCGAGGACGAACGGAGTTGCGCCGCTCGTAAACGCCGGGTTCAACGCATTCAGCGTGGGCGCGGACACGTTCGCGTCGAACGTGACCGTGCCGGCCAGGCCGTCGAGCACCGGCAGGATGAAATCGAGCGAGTGTCCACTGAGCGGGTTGCCGCCCAGTTCGACGGTGCCCAGGCCGCTGGCCACCGGCTGCGAACCCTGCCGAACCAGACGGACCGCATCGGCGACGACCGAACCGCTGACCGAATCGTCGAGCTGCACGTTAAGAACGCCGCCGACCACCTCAAACGCGCCCAGGCTCTGCCACTGCTCGCCGCCGAACGACGGCCCGCTTGGCTGGAAGCGCTGGTTGACGACAACGTCGGCTTGGGCCGTCGCGCCGCTGATGTGATACGCAGCGTCGGTCGCCCGCGTCTCGCCAGCGATCCAGGTAGTTTCGACGTCGTACACGCCATCCGGCAGGTTCGTGAATTGATACGACACGCTGCCGGAAGCGAGCGAATCGCCGTTGGTAAATTGGTAGTCGTCGTCGAAAGCGGCCGCGGCCGGCTCGGTGTTCGTCAGCCAATCGTTCGACAAGCTGCCCGTAAATCCAGGATCGCCGTCGTCGATGAGGAATTGATCCACGAGCGGACTGACGTCCTGAATCTCGTTGTCCTGCAGGTTGAGGTGTTCCAATTGGCCCAGGCCGGCCAGCGGCGTGAGATCGGCGATGTCTTGTCCGGCCAGGCTCAGCCACCGCAGGCTCGACAGCCCGGCCAGGCCCGCTACGTCGCTCAGCCCGTGATCAAATTGGCCGTACACGTAAACCGAGCCCGTATCGATCACACCGCCGCGATCGGTTCCGGCGGCGCCGACGATCAGATCCTGGCCGAGCGACGTCAGCGATTGGCCAAAGCCGTCGCCTTGGGAGGGGAACGGGTTGACGATGCGGCCGGCGGAATCGAGCGTTAACCCGTCCACCAGGTAGACGGCGCCGTCGTTGCCGTTGAATAGAGAGCCGACGCCGATCACTGCGCCATTGGTCGCGGCCAGTCCGAGGCCAAATTGTTGCGCCGTCTGGGTCGCGACGTCCGGACTGATGAACTGGGCAAGCAGCGCCTGATTCGCGCTGTTGAATAAATAAACGGCGCCCTGGTTGTTGCCGGCCGCATCGGCCCCTGGCGCCGAGACCAGCAACAGGCTGTCGAGTCCGAGCGTTCGGTAACCGAAAAACGAGCCAGACTGCGGAATCTGCAACAGGCTGACGTTCGCTAGGTTCGTGGCGTCGTACAAATAAACCCGATCGTTGTTGAAGAAGATGTTGCCAGTCGCGGCCAGGAACTTGTGATCTCCCACGGCCGAGAGCGCATTGCCGAAGAACCGATTTGCTGACGGCGACGGATCTTGAATCCGCGTCCGCACGCCTGTGTCTCCGTCGACGAGGTACATCGCCCCGGGGTTCGCCAGGCTGTTGTAATCCTCGGCCGGCGCGCCGATCAGGATATCGTTCCCGTTGACAATGGCGAGCGTAAGGCCGAACGTGGCCCCGGATTGCGGGACGGTCGAGACAATCGTTTGCAAGAGCTTGCCGCTCGCACCGTCGAATACATAGACCGTGCCGTTGCCGCCCGAGGCGCCGGCGTAGATTCTGCCGCCCAGCGTCGCTACCGAAGCGCCAAAATTGCCGCCCGCCGCCGGGTTGGGGTTGCTGATCGTCAGCAGCCGCTGACCAGTGATCGCACTATAGACGAACACCATGCCGTTGTTGCCGAACGGCGCGTCCGACGACGACGCGATTGTCCATCGCGGCGACCGACAAACCAAAGCTGAGCGCACCGCCGCCGGGGTTCGTCAGCTCGTGGACCATGCCAAATCCGTCGACCAGGCCGCCGGGCACAGATTTCGCCAAGGCCGCTGAGTAACGGCCATCGATGCTTAAAAACTCCAGCTTCGAAAGCGCACCAGCGGGCTGACGTCCGTGATCGGATTGAAATCGAGGCTTAGCGATTTCAATTTCGCCAGCGTTGCGAGCGGCCCTAGGTCGCTAATCGCATTGCCGTCGAGGGTCAACACTTCCAAATTGGCAGGACCGGCCGTGCCCGACAGGCCCACCGTCAGCGGCGAGAGATCGGTGATGTGGTTCCAGCCAAGGTACAGGCGGTGCAAATTCGTTGCATGCTCCAGCCCGGTCAAGTCGACAACGTCGCGGCCGTTGAGATCGAGTATTTGCAATGACGCCAGTTCGCTTGCCGTCAGCGGATGCGACTGAGTAATTGGTCTGCCCAGGACCTCCGAAAGCGCAGCCCGGAGCTGAGCATCCGGCACATTGACCTCGGGATTCAGCGGAGTGAACCGTGAATCTGCCAGTCTTTGACCGATCGGCAAATTCGTGTTCACGGTCTCGCCGACTTCGGCGTCACGCACTTCAACTATTTCGGCCGTGAACGAATCGTGCCCCCCCTCGCCAAACAACCGATCGAGCTCTGCGTTGCCAACCAACTGGTCATCGCCATCGCTGCCGTGGAGGATGTCGCGATCGAAAACGGGGTGCGAATCGCCCGCACCGGGCGCCACAATCGCGGCCGTGAAGGGCAGCGCGCTCGGCTGGGGCCCCTGCGGATTGTAAACGCGCAGGTAAAACGTGCCAGCTTGGAGCAACTGCAAATCGAATAAGCTGCGGCCGGCCGCGAGCAGCGCTCCATTTTCGTCGCGCAAATCGGCCAGCACGCCGGCCTGCGGCCGCTCGATGAGCAGTTGCGGCCGTAATGCGCCCGCACCTTCAATCACCAGCGAGCCCGGCGCGCCAGGGCTTTGAATGTCCAATCGCAGCGTGATTCTCGTATGGCCGGCGGCTAGCGCGGCGAGTACCGCGCTGCGGACGTCCATTGTCAACAGGCCGGGCACCGTCAGCGATTGCAATCCAAACGTCCCGAGCAAGGTCGCCGTCGCCGTTGCCGTGGCGTCAACGGCGTTCAGCCAGCCGTCGCCTTCGCGATTGATGAGGCTAACCCGCAAGCTGTCGCCGGCCGAGCGCACAACGGAATTCAACTGCAACTGCAATTGAATTGCGGAAATCGCTGCGGGGTTGTCCAAATCTCCAAGTAGCTGCGCGATGTCGAATTCCAAAATGCCGATCTTGGAATTCGCTTGCAACGTGATCGGGTCGGTCGGCCCGGCCGTAGGGCTGGGCGCTCCGGCAGTCAGCGTGCCAGTTCCGATTGCGAACAGCGGCGCCGGCGCGGCCGAATGGAATTCCGGCGACAGCAAAGCGTGGTCGCCGGGCTGACCGTCGCCGAGCGTCGTGAAGCGGAACCAGCGTTCGGCCTGGCCGGCTTCCAACTGCAAATTGAACGTCTCCGGCTGGCCCGTCGCGCGATCGACAAGGAAGCTGCCGCTGCCGCTGACGCCAAAATTCGCCAGCGCGGTGACGTCGCCTGGCGCGGGCAAGTGGCCTGCTTCTCGCGAACCATAGAGAATGTACGCCTTGCCTCCGTTGGGGACGAACGCTTCGTCAACAAACGTGGTCGCGTTCGCGGCGATCGCCAGCAGGTCGTCGATGCCGTCAGCGTCCAGATCGACGCGCGGCGCAGGGAGAAACGTGCCGAGCGCATCGGCCTGGGCCTCGCCATCGAGCGTCAAATCGGCATCGGCCAAGAGAAGCTGAGTCGGTTGCTGACCGATTGCGAAATACACATACAAGTGTCCCCGCAGGTCGGGAGTGCCCGCGATTCCACCCGTCACGATTCGATTCGGCTCCCCCACCGCCAGGTCGATGCGGCCGTCGCCGTCGAAGTCCCCGGCCGTCGCCGTCAATGTTCCGATGACCCCCATCCCATCGCCCAGTTCATCCGCCGCAAAGCGGTGGATGGTGCGGTCGGCGACGAGCTGGCTATTGAGTCGCACGCCGTTAAAGGCCGGCGGAGCGGCGCTGCCGCGGATGATCGACAGCCCGTCGAAGCCGATGAAGCTGTCTTCCGCGTCGTGCCCAAAGGCGATGTCGTCGAGCCCATCGCCGTCGATGTCGCCTAGGGCGCTCACGGTGCTCAAGGAATAATCTTGGAATATTGTGTTCGCCGCGGCGAGGCTCACTTGCCCGCCGGCCGGCGGCGTCGCTCGACCGAGCAGCAGGTACCCGCGCGACAGAATGGTGTTCCCAAACACAGTGATGAAATTGCGATTCAGGAAGACGAGGTCGTCGAGACCGTCGCCGTTCACGTCTCCCACGACGGCCGGAGTGCCGCCACGTTTGGTGGCCGTCCCGGGGTTGATGCCGAGGGATTGCCAATTGGGCCCGAAGAGCAGCGCCATCTCGTTGGCCGTAACCGCGGTGTCCGGTAGGATGCTGAGCAACCGCGCCGCCGATTCATTGACGATGGTCGTAGCCGAATCTTTGATCGCTCTGCCGGAATAGATGACGGCAACCTCGAGCGACAAAGTTTCCGAAGCAGGCGTTTGGATCAGGATGTCGTCGAAGCCGTCGCCATTCCAATCCAACAGGCGCGGCACGGGCATCGAAAAAACAAAGTTGACGGGCACGGTAATCGTGCGATCGGCGATCGCCGCCAGATCATCGATCCGGCTGGGCAAGTCCGAGCCTCCAAACACGATAAACACCGTGAACGCAGTGCTGGAAGCGGGCCGCACAAATATCAGGTCATTGATTCCGTCGTTGTTGACGTCGCCCGCATCCGGCGCGATGGCTGCGTTCGAGGGCACATCGACGACGATCGAACCTACGTCGGAAACGGGGACCTGATCGTCGATTCGGACCGGCCCCAGCAGAATCTCGCCGACCACCCGCGCGGGAAAACTCGGGCTGCCAATGAATACGTCGTCGAACCCATCGCCATTGACGTCGCCCAGGTTTCCGAGCAGTTGGCCCAGGTGGTTGAACTGGGAGGTCCCCAACAGCGCCGGCACGAGTGACAAATCGGGATTCGCGTCGTGGAAGTTGAAATCGCTTTGGACCACTTGCGTGCCAGAGAGCGGCGTTGCCAACCCATAGACAAAAGGTACCGCGGGCTGCGATTCAGCCATCGCCGCCGGCAGCGGCGTCTCAAATGCTTGGCCGCGAAAGACGTGCAACTGGCCGCCGCGATTGTCGGCCAGCGCAAATTCGCTGCGGCCGTCGCCGTCGAGGTCGCCGGCCGAATTCAATTGAAAGTCGGGCAGCGGCGAACCGTCCGGAGACGCGAACAGATTGCGGTTGGTAGTTTCCAATCTCAGGTCCGGTACGTCGAAATCGGGGCCGTTCTGGCCGCCCAAGAAGATGTGCCCGACGCGATATACGTTGCGTGTTGTTTGGCCTAGCACAAATTGCTGTGTCGACTCAAACGCCGAGGCGCCCAGGTCGTCAAACCCGTCTCCGTTGACGTCGCCCAGCGGCACTACGTTAAACGCCAGCACGCCGGTCCCCAAAACGGTCGCCGGGTCGCCGGCGACCAGAAAGCTCGGGTCAAGGCCGGCGTCTTCAGAGCCGCGCGGCACGGTGACCAGTAAATCGTGCCGGAAGTCGCCCGTGACGTTGCCCGCCGCGCGCACTGAATAGCCAAGCAGCCCCTCCGTATGCGTCAATACCGAGGTCGCCGCCGTGCTGGGGGTGGTGATCGTCGCGGGCCAGGCGTTGCCCGCTGCGCGACCGGCAAAAACGTACACGGCGCCGACAAAGGGCGGCTACGTTCTGCGTTTCCCGGAGGATGGCGAAATCGTCCATGTTGTCCCCGGTAAAGTCGCCAATGCCTGCGATGCTAGCCCCGAAGCCGTCGTTCGGTTGTCCGGTGGTGATTGTGACACTGGCGTCACTGAATGAGCGAACTTGCTGCGTCGCCGGGGGATCGGTCGTCCGACCGAAGTACAGTAAGACCTTGCCGACGCCGTTGAATTCGATCGGATCGTAGGCGACGATTAGATCATCCACGTCGCGCGCGTTGTTCTTGTCGCTGTTGATGTTGCCGGCATTCTCGACACGAAGCGTCCCTCCCATGCCAACATTGTCTTTGATCACCAGATCGGCCTGCGTGACAAGGTCGATCTCTGCCGGCCAACTGGTGCGCCCGTACAAAACGTAGACGCCGGCCTTGTTAAAATGCCGACTGGCGTCGACGAGGGCACTGCTGACGAGCGACACCGCGACCGCGATGTCGTCCAGGCCGTCGCCGTTGTAATCACCCGGCGCGGCGAACATGGATTGCGCGCCCAAAGCGAAGGCGATTGCACTGGCGCCGGCAGACGGAGCGTCAGTCCGCCGGGGCCGAACGATTGATCCTGGAATGTGCCGTTGCCGAATGCGACCTGCGCGAAGCTCGGCTTGGTGACGTCGGCTGGGTGGAGACCGGGCGTGGCGAGCGCCGTGAAGCTATCGATGATTTCCCCCGGGTTATCTCGCAGGCCAACAATCATGTCGGGCCGGCCGGTCGCCGGCAGCAAGTCGCCGTTAATATCGCCGAGCGGGATCGCCGCCGGCACATACCGCGTGTCCGTGAGCGAAACGTCGTACGCCGCGTCATCGGCGGCGACGTGAATCGATCGGCCGATATCGGCAGAAAAGGTCAATTGATACTCGAGCGCGGCCGTCGTTGCATTGGCCACGCGCAGCAGGTAATAGTCAGGAACACCGCCATCTTGCTCCGCGCTGGGAACCACATTGAGCTCGGCCGTCGGATCGATGTCTTCCGCGGCGATCAGCGTGATATCGAGCGGCGTACCCGTGCCGACGACATTCGCCGAAATCAGATCGCTGCTCAAGAATGCCCTCTGGGACTGTCCAAACCGGTTCAGCGCGGTCGGCGTGGGGATAACGTACCAATCGGAGCTGTCCCCTTGATGGAAATTCAAATCCTTGATCACGACCGGTTGCTGCGGCGATAAGTCGAGCGGCGGTAACAGCGCGGCAAAGGTCAGGTCATCGTTGCGACCGGTCGCCCCGCCACGGACGACCGTTTCGAAGCGGTCGGGATGAAGATCGTCGTTGCCGACCAACAAGTCCTCTCCGCCGCCGCCGACCAGCGAGTCGTCGCCCCCGCCGCCGAAGAGAAAATCGTCCCCTTCGCCACCGTCCAAGTAGTCGGCGAGCGCGCCGCCAAATAGCTGGTCCGACTCCGCTGCCGCCGTATATTTCCAGGGCTGCGATCAGAGCCCCTTGCTGGAAGTCGCCTTCCGACAGTCCCCACTCGGTGCTGCGCGGATTTCCGCGTGCCGTCCGGCAGCAGGAAGCGGAAATCGGCGTCGGCGTGGACCACGTCGTTGCCGCCCCGCATGTCGAAGACCATCCCCTCGACGTCGTCCTTGGCCTGATAGAACGCGTAGTTGCGAGAGTGCTCGTCGTAGCCCACGGCCGCTCGGTCGGGTCGCCCGAGAAGCCGAGTGCCTGCTTTCTGCCCCGGCAATCGTCAGCTCAAGGCCGGCGCCGACCCAGGTGCGCAAAGGCGATCCGACCGTCGATCTGCCCGGCGACGACGTCTTTGGACAAACCGGCCGCCGCGAGTCCTTCGTTGATGTCGTCAACCAAACTGTCAATCGTTCCTTCGCGCTGACTCCCTAACCGTCACCGGCACGATCGGCTGACCGCGCCGCTGCAGCCCGAACGACAGCTCCGCCGAAAGCGTGCCGTCCAAGTCCGGCTCTGCCGCCTGCAGCACCGCCGGCGTGTCCGTGGTGACGAACTGCTGGTTTGCCGCATCCCACACCAGCGCACCAATCTCATAGCGGTGCAGAATTGTGTTGTAGCGAATTGTGACGTAGTCGGGCACAGGCTGCCCGGCCGGATCCACGTCGCCGCCGAGATACAGCACGCGGTCGTCCCCGTGCCGCCGTAGAGTTGGTCGCTGAAGGTGGGAATGAAGGTCTGATCGCTGCCGTTCAGCAATGGCAGGGCGTCGGGAATATCTGGAACGTGTCGTCGCCATCTTCTCCGAACAACAAGTCGCTGGCCTGCCGATCCAGTCCGCCGGTCAACACGTCGTTGCCCGGGCCGCCGAAAATGAAGTCTTCGCCCGGACCGCCCGAAAGCACGTCGTTGCCCGTGCCGCCCAGGATGACGTCGCGGCGGACCAGGTCCTGGCGAATGCCCAAATCCACGGGCGGCAGCGAAGCCCCCCCCGCTCGGCAGGGCAAAACTCAGACTGTAAATCGTCGGCACGATCTGCGGAGAGGCGATCTGCGAGCCAATACGTTGGTGCCCGCCACGAGGCCCGACAAATCGAGAACTGCGGCGGCGGGCCACGTCCAGCTCCAGGACGGTTTTGCCCGTCGGCCCGACGAGGGAACCAGTTCATACCGCGAGGCCGTTTGGCCTGAGACCCGCAGCACGTAATCGTCCGGTGGCCAGCCCGTCAATCGGCGATCCACACGCCGTCTTCCTCGGCGTGACCGATCCGACGGCCGCTGCCAGCCGCAGTTGAGCAGCTCCAGCGTCAGGTCTCCGCCCAGGCTTTGCGTAACCAGCCGCACTTTCGGGCTGCCCACCGCATCGCCGGCGCCCGAGCGTGAACTGATAGTAGTCGACGTCCGCTCGCACTGTGCAGCGTGGCGCCGTGATGCGGGCGAGCGACGGATGTCGTCGACGTACAGTGCGCCGGGCAGCGTATCGTTCGACGCCGGCGACAGGTCGCCCTTGTCGATCGCAGCGCGGCAACCCTGGCGCGATCTTCGTGCCGTCCGCCAATTCGAAGCCGCATCGGCCGCCGGGCCGTAACTTGCATGCTCAACCGGTCGTGGACCGACAATACTGTCGAGAGTACAACTGGGCACCAGCCGGGTCGTCGAGCGCGAATTATACCAATCGACGTCGTTCGGGTTGTCGATCGTCAGGCCGGTGAATTGCACGCCTTGAGTTGCAGTCGGCCGGCGACCGGCAGGGAACCGACGGCCGAGGCCAGGTCGTACGCCGCGTTCGGCCCGTCGTTTCTCCGTCGGCCGTTCCGTTTTGTCGATCAGATGGCGTTGCCGGCCTTGATCTCCACGCGGTCGTTGCCCGCGCCGGCATCAATCCACACGGTGCTTTGCACGGTCGGGCCCACGGTGATCTGATCGTCCCCGCCCAGAGCGTCGATGATAATCGCCAGGAAATCGCCTTCGTCGGGCAACAAGCCGCCGTTGAGCACGAGGCTGTCGAATTTAACTGGCGGTCGGCCGGGTCGGCGGCCGGTCAGCGATTCCAAATCGACGATCAAGTCGGCCGGGTCCCAGATCAATTGTCGTTTTCGTCCGTCGCATCGAAGTCGAGCCGCACCTGGAGATCGAACGTAGAAGTTGCCGCTGTTGTTGGTCAGCCGCGTGACGATGTGATGCTCGGCCAACAAGCCCGGCTCCGTGACGAAATTCGACCGCAATCACGTCGTCGAGATTCGTGGCGCCGACATACCACACTTTGTCGGTCGACTTGGCATATTCTTTCCAGGCGTCGCCCGCCAGACGCGCCGTCGAGATTTTCGAACAGTGTGCCGTCGACGCTGAAAAGTGCTCGTCGTTGCCGCCGTTGCCATACAGGAAGTCGAGTCCGGTCCCGCCGAACAGGCGATCGTCGTTCGGCCCGCCGATGATGCGATTCAGTCCGGTATCCTCCAGATCGAGCGTGCCGCCCTTCGTCGTCGTCGAATAGGTTGCCGTTCGCGTCCACGAACACGCCGAACTTTGTAATCAGCGTTCATATCGACGTCGGCTGCGGGATCGAACGACCAGGCATACAGGTCGTTCGTGCCCGGGCCGCCGATCAAGTCGTCGTTGCCGGACCCGGCAAACAGCATATCAGGTCGCTAGTCGGCCCACCGCCACCGTCGTCGCCGAACAAGCGGTCGTCGCCGCCGAAGCCGAACAGCGTGTCACTGCCCGCACCGCCGTCGAGCCGATCGCGGGCGGCCCCGCCGAAGAGCATGTCGTCCCCTGCGCCGCCGTCGAGCACGCCGACAAAATCGCTGCTTCGCCCAATGAGGGCCGAAAATTCAACGCCGTCGGACCGGACTGCAAAGCCGATTTTGTCGTCGCCGCCAAGGCCGGCGATGCGGAATTGTTCGACCAGCGGCACGCCGGCCGCGTTCCGCCAGGTTACGGGCAAAGTTACGTCGAACTGCGCCACTCCGGCGATTTCGGACGCGATAGTGCACGCCCAGCCGCCCGTCGCCGATATTCGAACAGTTGAATCGTGTCGTCGTTCTGCGTGCCCAGAATCTGCACGATATCCGTCGCATGATCGTCCAGCGTGTCGCCCGGCGCGTCGTTGCCGAAGTGGCCGTCGATTGTGTCGTTGTGCTGCGTGTAGGCCGGATCGATGTCGAGGATGAACAGATCGACGTCGCTGCCGCCGAAGAGCTGATCGTTGCCGTCCTGCCCTTCGAGCAAGTCGGAATTGCGGCCGCCCCACAACACATCGTCGCCGCCGCCGCCGAAGAGGTGATCTTCGCCGTCGCCGCCGAACAAACGGTCGGCCGCGCCGATGAGGGCCGCGCTGGTGTTGAGTGCATAATTGGGCCCAGCCAGGCTGTCGCCGCGGAGATCGTCTTTGCCGCCGTCGCCAAACAGCCAGCTCTTTGCGCAGGTTGCCGTAGAGTTGGTCGTTGCCCGTGCCGCCGTGCAACTCGTCGCCCACGAGCAGCGTTTCGATCAAGTCAGTCGTTGATGGGGCGAAGGCAAACAGCGCGTCGGCGCCGCCGCCGCCCCATATCCGCTGCCCGGCCTGCACGCCGGCTGTGCCCGCGTCGCCGAAGACGTTGTCGTTGCCGTGGCCCGTGCCTGCGTCGAGCCAATCGTCGCCGTAGACCTGGTCGATGCCTGCGTCGCCGTGCACGGTGTCGTCGCCGTCGCCGCCGAGCACAACGTCGTCGCCGTCGCCGCCGCGCACGCTGTCGTTGTTCGAACCGGCGAAGATAAAGTCGCCGCCCGCGTCACCGCCAATCACGTCGTTGCCGGCCCCGCCAAACAGCCAATCGCCGTCGTCGCCGCCGGAGATCGTGTCGGCACCGTCGTCAGCCGTGCCGGCCGCCAGGGCCAGCCCGGCGGCGCTGGCGAGCATCGCCGGCACGATCGCCGGAGGAACGTAACCGGTCGGGTTCGCCAGCTCTGCCGCGGCAAAATTGGGCGGGGCTACCAAAGCGGCCAACAGCGCTTCCCGCGGGATCGCTTCACCGTCGCCCCAGATTACGTCCTGTCCCGCCAGGCCACTGAGCACGTCGTTACCCATGCCGCCGATCGAGCACGTCGTCACCATCGCCGCCTGTGATGTTATCGTTGCCGGTCCCACCGAAGATGTAGTCTGCCCCCACGCCACCGGCCGCTTTGTCATCGCCCGCGCCCAAATCGACGACGTCGTTGCCAGCCAGTGCGAACACCTGGTCGTCGCCGTCGCCGGCCGCGATCGTGTCCACGCCGAGGTCTCCGTAAATCGTGTCGTTCCCTTCGTTGCCCTCGATCGTGTTCGCCGTCGTTTCGCTGCCCGCGGCCGTCATGCCGGCAATGAGGATGTCGTCGCCCAGCCCGCCCGAGACTGTATCCATCCCCAGGCCGGCGGTG
Organism: uncultured Planctomycetota bacterium; assembly: GCA_963738665.1. Taxonomy (GTDB): domain Bacteria; phylum Planctomycetota; class Planctomycetia; order Pirellulales; family Lacipirellulaceae; genus JABDGM01. The sequence continues at coordinate 197,318 of CAVTXL010000014.1, read as the reverse complement.
ATCGAATCGTTGCCGTCGTCGCCGAAAACTGAGTCATCGCCGGCGCCGGCGTCGATCACATCGTCGCCCGTGCCGCCCTGAATCGTGTCGTTTCCGGCCAGGCGCGAAGATGGTGTCGTTGCCGTCGCCGCCGTCGATCACGTCGGCGCCGTTGCCGCCGTAGATCAGGTCGTTGCCGCCGCCGCCCAGAATGATGTGGGTCGCGGTGGTCGAGCCGCCTGTCGTATCGGTCTCGGCGATGATCGTGTCGTTGCCCAACCCGCCATCGAGCATGTCGCTGCCCGCGCCACCGACGAGCGAATCGCTGCCGTCTTCCCCGAACAGCGCGTCGTTGCCGGCGCCGCCGTCGAGCATGTCGTCGCCCAGCCCGCCGAAGAGCGTGTCGGCGTCCTCGTCGCCAAGCAGCATGTCGTTGCCGTCGTCGCCGTGAATCGTGTCCTGGCCCAAGCCGCCCAGAATCGTGTCATCGCCCTGGCCGCCGCTGATGATGTCGTTGCCGCCGAGGCCTTCGATGAAATCGTTGCCGGACCCGCCGTCGATCGTATCGGCCCCTTCACCGCCGGATATTTGATCGGCCTCGTCGCCCCCTTCAATGGTGTCATTGCCATCGCCGCCGGCGATGTCGTCAATGCCGTCCTGCCCGCGGAGCGTGTCATCGCCGCCGCCGCCCTTGATCGTGTCGCGGCCCATTCCGCCTTCGATGAGGTCGTTGCCTCCGAAGCCTTGCAGCTCGTCGTCGCCGTCGTCGCCGAAGATTTGGTCGTTCGCCGCCCCGCCCGAGAGTTTGTCGTTCCCCGCCCCGCCGTGCAGAACGGCAGCGCCGAGTGCTGCCGTGATTTCGTCGTCGCCATCGCCGCCCGATAGGTCGACTGGAACCGAGACGCCTGCCGCGATCGTAATTACATCGTTGCCGGCCCCGCCGCCGGCGATGATCTTCGTGACGCCGTCGAATTGCTGCCGCCGGCCGAACGCCTCGACGATCACCTGGTTCGCGAGCGCCCCGGCCAAGACATTGAACCGCTCGTCGCCGTCCTCGGTGTTGCCGTGCTGCCGATCGCCGGCCCGCGGCCCAATGTTGAGCGTCAGCTCGCCTTGATTGAGTGCGCCAAGCACTGGCTGATTTACCTCACTGGCGTCGAAATCGAAACTGACGAGCGTCTCGCGGAACTCCGGCAGGTCGACCTCGTGCAGTGTTTTGAAACCGACAAACGGCAGCGTAATGCCGAACTTCAAAAACGGCCCCACAAATACGTCGATCTTGCCGTGGGCGTCGAAAATCGCCAGCGACGACCGCAGGAAATTCGCCTCGAGTTCGTCGAACCGTACCCGGCCGTCCGCATTTGGGTCGTCAAGATCCAGGCCGATCACCGCGTCGATGCCCCCCTTGATGCCCGCCTTGACTACGGCCGCGTTGATGCCGCCGGCGATCTCCAGGCCGGCCGACAACGTCAGCTCGTCGACGTCCTTGCCCATCGCGTCGGTGTCGAGCACGAAGAAGCCGTCGGCGATCGCTGCGAAATCGGAAAAGCCAGAATCGGCGAGTTTGCGCAAGCCGCTCGTATCGAAACCGAAGTTAAAATCAGCGGCCACGCTGGCCCGTCCCGTGAAATCGGCCTCCAGCGGCGGCACGATCGGGATCGTGAACGTCTTGGAGAGCGACAGCGCGAGCGGCGCCATGTCGAACAGCACCAGGTCGACGTCTTTGCCCATGAACAAGCCGAACGCGCTCGATGGGCTGCTGAACAGCGGGAACGAGAAACCGCTGCCGGTGACGTTCTTGGCCTGATTCAAGAAGCTGTTGGCCTGGGCGTTCATGCCGGCCAATTCCGCCGTCGGGTTGCCGATCGACAGCGCGTGCGGCGTAACGTTGTTGAGATCGGTGAGTCCGCGAACATCGGTCCCCGACAAATCGAAGCTGCCCACATCGACGAACAATTCGTCGTTGATGATCGGCAGGTTCTGCACGAGCGAGACCAGGTCGGCGGCCGCCGCGATGAAATTGACCTGACTGCTGCCGTACCGCTTGGCGAGGTCGATGAGCGACACGTTCAGCACGGGAATCTGAAACGTCAGCGCGTCGATCACCGGGTCGAGCGGCGAGAGCACCTGTTGAATCTTGCCCAGCGTCGAGCCCAATAAATCGGAAACAAAGCCACCGGCATCGAATTGCAAATTGTTGAACGCCACGTGCGGCACGCTGCCGAATGGGCCGCCGCCCATCGGGTCGGCCGAGTTGAATTGCCATTCAAGGTTGAATTCGCCGCGCAGCTTGGGCATTAGGTCGCTGCCGGAGATACTCGTCACGAACGGCAGATTCACGTCGGCGACGGCCGTGAGCGTCGCGTGAATCAGGCTGCTGGCCGGCGCGCTGCGGAGCTCGGTGAGGGCCAGCCGGCCGTCGGCCGCCTGCGTTCCCGGATCGCGCAGGTCGACCGTGAACATGCCGGAAAAATGCGATGGATCGGTCGGATCGTCGGTCACGCCCAGCCGCAAAAAGGCCAGCCGGCCCGTCGCGCTCAAATTCGGTATCGTCGCGTCGAAATTCACCAAGAGTTCGTTATTCTTCGCGACGTTCAGATAAACGCCGTTCGTCTTGCTGAAGCCAAAACCGAATTCAAAATCGAAGCCCACCAGCGTCCGCACGCCGCCGTCCACCTCCAGGCCGATCGCCGGCAGCCCCAGGTCGAAGGCCACGTTCTGATCGACCAGCGTCAGGTTACGGTGGAGCTTGAAGCTGAACTCCACGCGGTCGGGCGTCGAAACGAGCGGGATGTCGGCCGTCGTGATCACGTGGTCGCCGTTCACATCGGCCAGCACATTGAGCTTCGCCGGGCCCAGCACGTCGAGAAAAGCGTCTAACAGCGGTTGCGGCCCTTGGCCGGAGAGCGTATCGAGCCGCGTCGTCACCTCGTTGCGCAGATCAGTGATGAAGCTCGCTGCCTGGGCCAATTGCTTGCCGACCAGCGGAATCGGAACGCCGAACACGTTGCCGTCCACCAGCTCGTCGAGTAGCTTGAAGATGCCGTCCCAACTGCCGGTGAGCCCGTCGAGATTGCTTTGCAGGTCGCCAATGAGCTGATTCACCAGCCCGGCAAAATCGGGCATCACGAGAATCGGCGGCTGCAGCAGCGATCCGGGATTGTTCAGTACGCTTGCCAGGTCGGTCACGTTGAGCGTGATGGCGGGCGTGCTCGGATCGAGCGGATGGCCGACTGTCATAAAATCGACCGGCAAGTTGGCCGTGGCCGTGCCCGTCAATGACGACGTGATCAGCCCCGTGTTGAACTCGTTGAACAGGTCGTAGCGATGATCGGTCGGATCGTTCATGAGGCCGACCGTCCAATTGCCCATGATGTTCGCCGTGCCGTTTCGCACCAGCAAGTTGAACACCAGCACCGTCGCGTCGAACGACAAGTTGCTGCCGGTCACGGAGGCCGAGGCCGTGACCCCGGTCGTATCCTTGACGAAAAACTTGGGCGACGCCGGCGTCGTCACGTCGACCGAAAGCCCCAAGTTGAACGCCGCGTTGGCCGTGACGTCCAGCTCGCCGCCCGACTCGACGCTGAGCAGGTTGTCGGCCGCACCGCCCAGCTTGACCAAATCGAAGTCGAGTGGGACGGATGTGGTGACGCCGCCGCCGAACGTCAGGTCGATGTCGAACTTGCCGGCACCAGCGTGATGTTCAGATTCGGAATGGTCGTGCCGGTGAGCTCGGCCTGAATGGCTGTGTCGAGCGACTGCCGGAACTGGTTGATCGTCCGCGGCTGGTCGGCTTCCAGCCGATTGATCACGCGGCCGAACTTTTCGGACAGGCCGAGCATATCGGCCAGGCTCGTGTTCACCAGCGGCAGTTGCTGCTTGAATAGGTTGATGTTTTCAACATCGGCGAGCAGCGTCTGAACGTGACGCAGCCCGTCGATAAGCTGCGAAAAGGCAAAGTCTTCCAGCCCAGAGAGCAAATCGAACTGCGGCGTGATCGCGGCCGAAAACGTCGCCGGGTCGAACAGATTCGTCATCGAGACGATGAGGTGCGGATCGGCCGGCGGCAACAGCGGGGCCGGGTTGATCTGGATCGGCAGATCGAAACTGGCCGAGCCGGTTGGCCCCAGGACGGTGATCAGGCTGGCCGGATTGTCGGCCAGCGCGCCAAAAAGTTCATCGAGCGTAATTCGCCCGTCGGCGGCGCCTGTTCCCGGATCGTTGAGCGACACATTCACCGCCGCGCTCGCCGAACCGTGTCCATTCACGATCGACACGTCGACGAACCCGACGCGAGCTGTCGCATCGACGTCATTGGCCACTAGGCTGATGTTGCCGCCCAGCGAGCTGCCGGCCACGTCAATTGAGAAGCGATCGCCGTCCGTCACGCCGTGCAGCGGCTGGCCGACGAGGATGCCGTCGCCGTCGGCGTCCAGCCCGACCAATCCCAGGTCGAGCGCCGCCAGCGACCCCGGCAGGGCCGCTACCGACAACATCGCGCTGCCAGTCGACGAATCGACAATGCGAATCGCCTGCTGCGTCGCCGGATCGATTCCGCTGCCGGCCAGAAACGGCGACGCATTCTTGATCGCGTTCACGATGTCGCCGATCGTCGTCATCGCGGTCGTCAGGTCGACGTCGACCGTCGAGCCGTTGCGGAGCGTGATGCGAATGTCTTTGATCGTCGACGGCGAGTCCGCCGGGATCACAACGCCCTGGCCCTTTTTAAGCGTCGAAAGTGGCGTGCTGTTCTGTAGTTGAAACCCGCCCGTCAGGTCGCTCAAGTTGATGCCCACCCGCAGGCTGCCCATCGCCTCGCCGGTGACGCTGATCTGGCTCGACGTGCTGATTTCCGCCAGCGAGCCCAAGCCCAGACTGAAATCGAGCGGCAGATTATTCGCGGCGAGTGACTTATCGAACGCCAGCGTGAACGAGAGCCGGTTTGACGCGGCGTCGTAGGCCGGATTGAGCGGCCCGGGCAGCCGCGATGCGAGCATCGCGAAAAATTCGTCCAGGCTGCGGTAGCCGATCGCGTCTGAGAGCTGGTCCTTCGCGAAACCGATCGCCGCGTCGCTGGCCGACACGGCGAGGCCCTTGATGTCGTCCGTCTTCGCGAAAATCGTCAGCGCACCTTGCCGCACGCCGACGTCGAGCGCGTTGGGCAGCCCGGCATTTTGCAGGGCGATCGCCAGCGCCGCCCGTATGTCAGCCGCCAGATCGTCGAGGCTCGCATTGTCCATCGTCTCGCTGGCCAAAATCTTGAAATTCAAATCGATCGAGTCATTCACGCTCAGCGACAGGTTCACGTCCTTTTCGAGTTGCCCATCGGCCGCCGCGAGCCCCTCGGCCACCAGCCGCGGGTTGTCGAGCACGCCCACGACCGAGTCGAAGAAGGCCGTGCCCATGTCGATCGCATCGCCCAGCGTCTTGCTGGTAAATGGAATGCCGGTCGTAAACACCGACGAGCCCTGCAGTGAATCGAGCCAGCTACGCAGTTGCAGCAGAATCTGCTGCAGCGCTACGGCCGATAGGTTGTCGAAGTTCAGAAACTCATCGAGCCCCTGAATATTGAGGGCCGACGGCAAATTGGTGAGCCCAGCCAGGCTGGTCACGTGGCCGGGTCCGCTGCCGTCGAGGCTGATCTTGATCGTGCCCAGAGCGCCGGAGAGCGCCCCGCCCGCCTTCAGCTCCAGTCCATCGATGTCGAAACTGGCATCGATTCCGACGTCGATAAAGTCGGTAAACGAGCCGCCGGCCAGGTCGCCCAGGGTGATCCGCCCGTCCCCCATCGTGGGCTCGTGCAAGTTCACCGTGATCGTGCCGTCGATCAGGATTCCCTGGTTGACGGGCAATGCCTGCTCAGCTAGCGTCAGATCCAACAGCCCGAGCGAACCGTGAATCACGGGGTCGTCAAGCTGCGCGGTGACGTGCAGCGAAACCTCGGGATCCGCATTGTCGACGATGAACACCCGCTCGGCCGGCGAGATGCCCGAGCCCAAACGAATGCCGACCTCGATCTCGAAGTCCGGATCAATCGTCACCAGCACCTTGCCCGCGCCGCTGAGGGCGAGGCCCGGAATTTGACCGCTGAAATCGACCGTCGTCTCGTACACGAACGGGTCGATGTCGAGCGGTAGCTTGACCATGATCACGCGGCCGTCCGCGGCGCCGCCGTCTTCGATTTCGAATTTGTCGCCGTCGATTCCCAGCCGCTGGGCAATTTCTTCGACGAGTCCCTGAATCGTGCCCGAGTCGACGAGCGTCGTCGCCGAATGGCCGATCAAGCTCGAGAGCTGATCGCCCAACCCGCCCTTTTTGACGATTTGCATTGACGGGCTGGTGCGATCGGGCCCTTCGCTGCCCGAGAATTTCACCGTGAACGAGGACGCCTCAACGCTGGCGACTTCGCCGTCAACTGTCGAGCCGCCCGTGCCGCGGAAGTGCACCACGTTGCCGACGGCCACGCCCTCCTTCACCAGGTCGACGTTGACGTTCACCGCAAAGAACGAGGTGCCGCCGTCCTGGTTGACGTCGCCGACCGCCGTGATCATGTCCGACGTCAAGTCGACCGGTTTGGGCACGCTCGACAGCAAATCGCCAATGCTTTTCCCCAGGATGGGGATCTTCGTCGCCAGTACATCGACGCCGGTAAACGACTGAAAAGTGGACGCGATCTGTTGGATGCCATCGACAATCTCGGGAATATCCGCGTTCAGAAAGTCGACGAGCTCCTGACCGGCCTGGGAGCTGACCGTTAGTTCCGCATGGTCCGGGGCATTGATGTCGGCAAAATGGAGCTCTAGCGTCGCATCAGCCAGCTCGAACAGCGGCTCGATTGCGTCAAAAATCGGCAGCGCCTTCGCGTCTAGCTTTAACACCAGGTCGTCGGCCTGGCTATTGCCGACAATCGTCGCACTGGCCATCGTCGTCGGCTCGGCGGCCAGCTCGTACACCCGTACGACGCCGTCTTGATCGCCCACGAGCGGATCGGCGCCGGGGTCACGGATGTCGATCTTTATCGCGACATTGGGATCCACCTCCAGCGACGCGCCGTCGATTTCCACACCCAAAAAGCCGACCTTGCCGATCGCCTGGATGTCGCCGTCCACCTCGAAATTGCGAATCACGATCTCCGGGTCGCTGGTCGCATCGGCATCGATGAAGAATCCGCGTGAATCGACTCCTAAACGCAGCTTGGCTGTCACGTCGGCCGAGACCTTGACGTCCCCTGCGATGCCGACCGCGCCGTCCAGCACGTCGACGTCCAGCTCGGCTTCTCCGTCGAGCCGCTTCTCGATCTGCACGTCGAGGATGAGACCATTGGCGTCATCTTGAACGACCGTGACATCGCCCAAGACGTCGAGCCGGCTGACCAGCTCACTGGTCGTCGTGATGAACGTGCCGATTTCGGCGAACATCAGCCGGTCGTCGCCCGTTTCAAAGAGGCGGCGGAGAATTTCGCTCGTCGCGACGCCGATCGTCCCTCGCACGGCTGTCGGACCGCCGCCACCGTCGCCCCCTTCCTCTTCTTCCACCTCTCCACCGTCATCATCACCGCCGTCGTCCGCCGCTCCCGTCGCCAGCCCTTGACCGGCGCCTGTCTCATCTTCCGCCTCAGGGTCGCTAAGCGACTCTTCATCCGGCTCGACATTGAGCCCGTTGAGGACCTTCGTCCACGAATCGCCCAGCGCGGCGATCGGCGACGCCAGCGACGTGAGCATCCCGCCCGACCAATCGGCCAAATGTTCCAGCCCGGCACCGAGCGCCCGCAGCCGATCGCTCGTGGGTGAGGCCAGTTGATTCTGCTGGACGACTTCCACGTCATCGACCCGGTACTCACCGATCGCATCGTCTCCGGCCAGCAAGAACGTGCCCATCTTGGTCATCGCGTCGAAGTTGGACGCCTGCGTCATTACCGGGCCTCCAAGCATTTCGAACGTGTCGATCCCGCCGCCGCCGTGAAACACGATGCTGGTCTGACCGTCTGTCAGCGACGAGCCTGGAAAACCGACAACACCGTTGGAAACATCGACCGTGAAGTGGTCGTCTCCGCCCATGCCGTCAAACACGACCTGCGCGACGCTGACCACCTCGACCGGCCCGCCCAAGTCGACCGGCTGGCCGCCAGAGAGGACCTGCAGCAAGGCGGGGTTCATCGGGTCGCGCCGCACGAGGACGTCGTCGTTGCCCGCCGTGCCGGCCAGCTCGAGCACAAAGCCGCCCAGGGCGTTCCCTGCCGGAACCTCGCTTCCGGCCGCCAAATCATCCGGTTCAAACGCCGCTTGCGCCAGCCCGGCGCCGCCCGCGGTCGGAAAGATGTTTTTCTGCGCGGAAAAATTCTTGATCGACCATGCGCCGCGGCCAAACGTACCCGCTACCAAGATGTCATCGGTGGGATCGTAGTGCAAATCGGCCACGAGCACCTTCGGCAGCATGCTGCCAAACTTGTGCCACTGCGCGAATTGAGCCGGGTTGAAGGGATCGCTGGCAAATTGGTACACGCCGCCCAGGCCGCCCACAAGCAGAATTTCGTCGCCAGGGTTGCCCGTGTGATTGATGTATTCAACCGAGCGGATATCGCCTTTCGTGAGCAGCTTCAGGTCGGCCGTAATCTCGCGAAAGCTCCCGTTGTCGGGCGCAGTTCGAACTGGCCCACACCCGACCGTCGTCGTCGATCACGATCAGCTTGCGAAAATCGAACGGGTCGATCGCGACGTCCCGAATGCCCGACCCTTTGTAGCTCGTAATTTGCTTGATGTCGGTCGGCTTGTTCGGATTCAGCTTCTCGCGAAAGAACAACAGCCCGCTGTCGAAGCCGGCGTAGAGCAAGTCCGGGCGAATTCTCGCGTCGTTCAGGCTCGTGGCGTCCGGCGGCAGGTATCCATAGATCGCCGTCCGCAAATTATCGCCTGACGTGCCCAACTTCTGCCGCGTGAAGCGCCGCACGAATTGCAATTCGTCGCGCATCCGGGCCATGTTGAAGCTATACTGCATTTCAATCAGGTTGCCGTTTCCGAATTTGGCCCCGTCGTTCCACTCGGTCAAGATCCGCGACGAATCGGTCGCATTGACGGCGTAGACCTGGACAAAATCGAAGCCGGTCGTCACGCGTTTGCCGCTCGCGTCCAGGATCGTCAATCGTGTCGCCGCTGTCGGCTGGTTGCCGGCCGTGGCAATCTGCCGCGCGATCTTAAAATTCTGTGACGTGAAGTAACGCGTCGACACGATTGGCGCACCGACAGCCGGGATGCTCTGTACTTGCACGACCGTTCCGTCGCCGCCTCGGACCTCCAAAAAGTTCTTGAGCGAGCCGGTCTGCTCCGATGTGCCGTTATCTTGTGCGCCGCCCAGTATCGAATCACGCACCGGGTCGTAATCAACGTCATAAAATTGGATCACGCCGAGCGTGCCATTGATGCTGTTCCAATGGCCCAGGTTGCCGCCGCCCGGGGTGATGTTGCTGACGAAGTTCGCATCCATCGTGAACTTCGCGATCCCGCCGTCGTTGCTGGCCAACAACGTTGACGTGCCCGGGACGGCGACCAGATCACGAGAATCGGCGTGCGGCGCCGTCGGGTCCACGCCGGGGCTGCCGTCGACGTCCACGGCGCTCTTGGTGCGATTGCCCGCCATGGACACCCAAGTGAACGTGCCATCTGCTTGTCGCAAGCCGACGAAGTGGCGGCCGAAATAGTCGTGCAGCGCGTCGACAACCTGAAAATCAGGTTGGCGGTCTCCAGAAACGAACAGGATGTTGCCGTTGGTCGGCGACGCCAGCATCGCAAAGTGTGTTTCGGCCTGATTGCCCGGGAATAATCCCGTCTCCGCGGCTTTCAACGTCGTCTTCGACTGATTCGCCCCAGCCGCCGGAATCGGCCAGGGCGCGGCAATCGCCGCGCCGTTGGTCGTTTTGACTTCGACGTCTTCACTCTCGCCGGCCGGTTGCGGCAGGTTTACCTGCGTCCAACTGCTTCCTTGATTGGTGGAGCGATAGATGCCCACGGCCCGCTCCGCGCTCGACGCGCTGCGGACAATTCGTCCCGCCGCCCATGCCCGCTGCGCTCCCTGCATGCCCGCGGTTTCCGGCAGCCGGTCGATGGTGATCCGCTTATTGGCCACGTCGACGCCGCCCGGCACGATAAACGCCTTCTCCGTGATGAATCTGGCTTTGGCGTCGGCCCCCAAGGTGCGGCCGAGTGCCGTGCTGATCCCGTACACGCCGCCGCCCATCACGCTTGTAATCGTGACCTGCCCCTTGCCCGCGCCGTCGCTAAGCTCAACTATGTCCCCCATGCGCACGTCGAGATTCGGGTTCGCGAGCGTGATCTTGGTCTCGCCCTTCTTGGCGACCGTTATCTTCGTCGTCGGCACGAAGCCAATCTCGATCTGATCGCCGGAACGGTAAAACTCCGGATCCTCGACATTCAAGACTGTCGCTCCCGCCGCCACCGGCATGCTGAGCGCCGAGCCATTGCCGAGCAGCGCCGCATAAACCGTCCCGTCGGCGGCGCTGACCGTCAATTCGATCCGCTCGACGTGGTCGAGCGTCCGTTGCGGAATGCCCGTGCTGACCTTCGTCCAAGTCAGGCCGACGTTGGCCCCTTGGCTCATATAGATGCCGGCCACGCCCGTTTGCTTCAGCGAATTGCCGATCACCGCGGCGTACACGCGATTGCCGAGTACGCCGAACGGACTCATATCGGCCACAATGTGGGTGGCTGGCGCATCGGCGCCGTGCCGATGATCGAAACCTTGCGAAATGTTTCGCCCGCGTCGTTGCTGCGATAGATGCCCCCCCTTTCGCCCTTTGCATCGATAGCCGCGACCAGCACAATTTGCTTGTGAGTCTGGGGATCAAATTCGTTGAGCGGCACGATGCTGCGAATCTTCAAGTTTTCAATGGCGAAGATCCCGCTCCCTTTGGTGACCTCGAAGTTCACGCCGTCCGTGCTCCGCATCACGCCGATCGCATCGCCCACGCTGGCGCCGCCGCTGCTGAAGCTGCCGGTGCCGGCGTAGATCGTCTTCCCCTCGAACGGCAGCTTCGCCGTGCCGTCGGGGTTGATGTCCACCGGGCTGACCGCGATCGAGCTGATATTCAGCGACCGCTGAAAATCAGTGAGCGGCTCCCAGAACGGATTTGTTTGGTCAGCCGTCAGGGTTCGCCAGACGCCGCCGGCTACAGTCCCCACATAGACGATTGCCGTGTTCGCCGGGTTGACAGCGATCGCTTCAATCGCCCCGGCGCCAAAATTCGGCGCCAGGTTCACTCCATTGGCGTTGTTGTTATGGATCAGCGGCGAGGGACCGGCAAAGTCCCAGGCCACGTTCTGCGACGCGGCGCCGATCGATGCTCCACTCGCCAATCCATCCTGCGGTTGCGCGTCACTCCCGCCGGCGACCACGCCGATTTGCAATTGAAAGACGCTCGGCAGCCGATACAGATGCGGCGAGAAAGGATCTTCTACGATCAGTCCGGCCGAGTCCAATAGCCACCGCTCTTCGAGCCGCTCGATGTGCAATTTCAGCGGGTTCGAAGCAGTTGAACTGGCTTTCGGACGCGCACGCTCGCGACGACGCTTCTGCCATCGGTTCCGGCCCATAGACGGCTCGCGGCGGTAAGCCGCGCCAGCGGGTAATGGTTTCGATATACGATGCTTGCTTCCCCGTTACCCACTCTGTCCGGAACGCACCGGCCTTCAACGCGGACTTGCGGCGCGGATGGCGACGCGCGATTCATTTAACGACTACTGCCGCAATAGAAGTCCTCGGAAATGTAAGATGCGTTAGAAGCGAACAAAGTTAGCCGTGAGCAAACGCAGATCCTGCTTCCGGCGGTCGGGCCGAGGACGCGCCCGATCGCCAACCGCTTCTCCGCCAAACGAAACGGGGAGCTTTCTACGATGGGCGCGCCAATCGCCCATCGCGGACTGCCAATCTGGGGAGTCCTGCCTATCGAGTCGCCATTATAGCGGGGGACATGTCATTCGCAAGAAAATTCTAGCCGATTTGCGCTGTATTGTAGTGATCGCCGACGGTAACAATGGACCGAAACGACTGGTCCGTCACCTTGCCAGCCGGTCCATTGCAGCGCGGCCAGAATGAAGTCGAAAGCTGCCAGAGCTACTGCACGCTCCGTGCGTCTGGCGCAACGAATTCGTACGCCCGAGGGAACGCCGCCGTCCACAGCAGAGGGCGTTTACGGCTCGACAAGCACGATGCCGTCCCATTCGCGACGCCACACGCGCTTCCGGAGATCGAATCAACATGGAAGCCCGATTCCGCGGTCGCGGCCTGCGAGCGGCAGCGTCGACGTTTTTAATGGACCCTATCTGTGGTCGATCGACTGCGAGCGTGACCGCTTTTCTCCGGCCGGTTGCTACTCGCCCAGCGGAATTGCCGTCCTCAACAGCACTGGCCCGATTAGGCCCGATTCCAGCAGCTTGTCGTTGGCGTTCCAGTGATGCCACGTGGTAAACGTCACGCGGCCGCCGGTCGGCTTGGCGAGCCCTTGCATGTACCAGTCGGGCATTCGCGTGATGCTATTGGCCGGCCCGCGGCCGCTGCGGCCCCCGCGATTGTCCGCAGACACATATTCATTTTCGGACGCACGTTGCTCATCGCCAATCAGTCGGTTGGGCCACAAATTCGTGACGCGGATTTCCAAATCGTTGTCGCCCGCGTGAGCCGCATCGGTAATATCGACGCGAAAGGGGAACGTCCACAGCGTGCCCAGTTCTTTGCCGTTGAGCCGCACTTCGGCCAGCACTTGCACGCGACCCAGATCAAGAAATAGCCGTTTGGGTTTCGCCAAAGCTTCGGCCGGAATGCTAAGCTTTCGTGAATACGTGGCCGTGCCGGAATAGTATTGAATGCCGGAGTCGGTCGAATCTGGCCACGAAATAAGCTTTTCAAATGCGGCCTCGGGCGGCGCACCGTGTTTCGCCTGAAAGGTGACTCTCCATGGGCCGCCCACCTCGACCGGCTCGGCAATGCCGTCAACATGAACGGTTCGGGTTTGGCCTTGCGCACCGCGCAGTTCATAGCTGCCGGTTTGCCAGGCGACCGGCGCCGCGCCCGCGGTAAGCTCGACGGGCAGCAACGGAGCCGGCTGCGGCAGCGCAAGCGGCAGTTGGCCACCGCGTGGAAAGTTGCCGGCCGGCGTCGATGGCGGATTGTTCGCCGACAGCGGCGCAACCGACGTCAACGTCACGCCGTCTCGGCTGATCGTTGCGATTCGCGGCCCCGCAGCCGCCTCACGGAACAGGATAAAGATCGAGCCCGACGGATCAAGCTGAATGGGCAATGTCGTGCGTCCGTCTTTGTTCGTATAAACATCACAGCGCACCTTTCGGCCGCTCACCGCGTCCCACCATTCCGGCTGCCGGTCGCTAACGTTGAATGTACAGACGAGCTCTTCTTGCTGCGGGCCGCGATTGGCAACAAAGTAAATGTCGGTCTGCCCAGCCCGACGGTGGATGTAATTGACGTCCGCCGCGCCCGATCGGCTGGAGAATTCGAAATCGGGTTTGGCGCCGAGCTTGCTCCGCAACACGTCTGCCAGCGGAAGGCCCCAATAGACATGCCCCTTGCCAAAGGCGCCTCGGTCTTCGCCGTGCCGTCGAGATCGCCCCACAGGTCGCCCGCCAGCCGGGTCACGGTCGCGTCGGCGGCCGGATAATTCATCAGGCTGGGCGTTCTTTCGGGCGGGGGGCCATTGACGACGAGCGTCATCCCGGCGCTCACCAAATCGTGCACGTTCTGCAGCGTCTCGACGGTCATCGTGTGCACATTCGGCGGCAGCACAAACGCGCGATACGCCAAGCCGTCGGGCAACGTAATCTTGCCGTCCACGATCCTGACCCGCTTCTGCATCGTCACGGTATCGATCGTGTCGTACCCGTAGCCGCCTGGGGGCGGCGGCGTCAGGCGGCTTTCGTCTGGGTTTCGCACCGGCGAGTCCTCGCCGGCGAAGTACACCAGGTCACCGACGAACAGCCCCTGCTGCAACAAAAATTGCGAACGGGCGATGTAGTCCATCCACGCCCGGCCCGGCTCGAACCACGTATTCGTGCGATCGAAGTGCCCGCCCCACGGCCCCATCGTCATGCCGGGGAAAACCGTCGGATCCGGGTTCGGCTGGTGGGCAAAGCGGTGAAACACGAACTTATTCAGCCCCTGCGTCCACATGAAATCGCCCAGTGCCTTCAGCGAATAGGGCGATTCCGTCCACCGCGACTGGCTGGTGAACGATTCCGCCCCCATAATTGCCCGGCCGTTCATGTGCGCGACCGAGGCCACCAGCTTGATGCTCCGCTGGTTGGCCTGCCCCTGCCAGAACTCCCCCATCGGCATATCGGCATAGCTGCCGGCAATCATCTCGTCAAAATTCCCGTTGTCGTAGGGCTCGAGGTACGCGACCATGCCGTGCTTGTGGCACAGCTCGGCGAAACGCCCGTAGTAGTTTTCATTCATCAGCTCGGCCTGCGTCTTGCGAACGTCCCACAAAAATCGCTGCGAAATATCGACGCTGCCGACGACGCGGCCGGTCGCCATCACCGGCATATACGGGGCCGGGTCATAGCCGCGGCGCTTCTTGAACTCATCCGGAAACTTGTCTGTCCAATTCTGCTGGCCCGTTTCGTAGCTATCGATTAGTGCGGCCGCCTTGCCCCGTGCCGTCAGCGGTTTCATCACGTCATAGAATTTGCCGAAGAAGGCATCGAAATGGCGGCCAAGCGCCGCGCCGCTGAACTTGTCGACCTCCAGGCCCACACCGCCGTCGGGGCCCGGATGGTTCGTCCGCCCATTCGTGGTGAAACCAATCCGCAGTACGGTCCAGTTGCCAGCCGGCGGGTCCCAATCGAGCTGCCCCTCGCCGTTCATCGACTTCGTCAGATCAAGCACCTTCGCGGGGTCGATCGCCGCTGCGTTGGCGGGCTCCGCCGTCGCTCCCTCGCCGCGGCCGCGCCCCCGACCCCGACCGCGCCTGGGCCCAGGCCATTGTCGTACCCTTCGATTCGCACTTGGGCCGCCGGAGTCGGGTAAGCAATCACGTAGGCGTCGTGGTAGAAATCTTGGGTCGCGGTCGGCTGCGGCAGCCGGCCATTGAATTTCTGCCCGCCCACGACTTGCGTCTCGGTGAGCGCGAGCACTTTCATCGAGTCGGCCGGCGTGACCCACGGCCCGCCGCTCGACGACCAGCCCGGACAATTGAACATGCACAGGTCCAGGCCCAACCGGTCTGCCTCTCGAAACGCATGGCGGATTAGCTCGACGCGCTGGGGGCTATCGTAGGCCACGGGGCCTTTTGGAATGCCGGTGCCCACTTCGGCAATGTGAGCGCCGCCGATCCCGACGCGCTTCATCGCCTCCAGGTCGAGCGTGATCCCCTCCTTGCTGACGTTGCCGTTCATCCAATGCCACCACGTATGAGGGCGGGCCGTATCAGGCGGATTGGCGAACCCGGCGCTGAGCGCGTCGGACTGCTGTGCTTCCGCACCCGATACGACAAAACTGCTAACGACGACAGCGAGGGCCAACGCCCAGTTGCGCTTCCTCATGGGATCCTCCGCCTGAAAGAATGTTCGCCGAGCGGCACGCACGAGATACCGGCCTACAGTAGAGGCCGGTGATGCCACAATGTAAAGCAGTGCTCCATATTCCACCGAACTGATAGCACCTAGAAATGGACATTCGACGAGTAGTCGTCGATGTGAGGGCCCGACGTTCGGCTGGTTTAAGTCTGCTTGTTCGGAAAGCATTCGTTCCAAAGCATCCTCGCGTGGGCGTGTCTCGGCGGATGAGTACTGTCGGAACGCTGCGGGTCCGGGCTTTCGCCAGGACGAAGTCGCACGCCTTCGATATGGGCGTCGATCTGGCTTCGAATTGAGCGAAGTTGTGAATAGTAGTTTCCTATCGCGATTAGTGGGATAAACAGCATCCCGTAGCTCAGCATTCCCCAAGTCAAGTTGAACCGCAGCAGGCGCCGCAGCAGCCGATCAGCCTCCGGTGGCGACGCCGCCACTCGATGTTCAGTCTGAGTGAACCAAAGAAACAATCCTCGATATGTGTGGTACACGATCAGCACGTCTCCGAGCTGCGGTATTTCATGAATCTCAATTCCGTCAAAGCACCGTCGCAACGGCCGAAGCGCAAACGTCCTCAGGCCACCAAATAATAAATACAAGGGAAATACGACGAGAATCAGTATAACGACAATGCAAAACAGAATATAAGGCAAGCGCTCCAGAAGCGTCATAGGACTTACCTTTACCGCCCGTAATTCATCACAGCGTGCCCTTGGTGCTTGGCACGCCACTCATCCGCGGATCGGATTCAACGGCCATACGTAGCGCGCGGGCCGCGCACTTGAAGATCGCCTCGCTGATGTGGTGGCTGTTGCGGCCGTAGGGGACCAGGATGTGCAGATTGCACAGTGCGTTCGCTGCGACCGCTTGCCAGAAGTCTTCGACCAGCTCGCTGTCGAAGTCGCCGATCTTGGCCGAGGGAAAATCGGCCTGGAACACCAGCGCAAAGCGGCCGCCCAGGTCGATCGCCACAGTGGCCAGCGTTTCTTCCATCGGCAGCGTGAAGTGGCCGTAACGGCGAATCCCCGACTTGTCGCCCAGGGCCTGCCGCAACGCCTGGCCGAAGCAGATGCCCACGTCCTCGACCGTGTGGTGCTGATCGACGTCGAGGTCGCCGCGAGCCGTTACCGTAAAATCAATCACCGCCTGCTTAGCCAACAACGTCAGCATGTGGTCGAGAAACCCGATGCCCGTGTCCACTTGGGCCTGGCCGGCGCCGTCGAGGTTCAGCGTCAACTGAATATCCGTTTCAGCAGTCTTGCGGTCGATGGAGGCGGTGCGGGCCATACGCAATTTTAGCACATAGAATTGGAGCTACGCCCAGTCCAGCCCCGTCTCTCGCCGCACCCGCTCGTCAAACTCGCCGAGCAGGCCGCCGATCACGTCCCAGCCCGACGCGCGGCGGACCTCGATATCGCCCTGGCGGTTGACACGCACGATCGTATTCGGGTTCACGCCGGTGTCAGCCAGGTCGCCCTGGTGCAGCTCGTCGTCGGCGACGATCCGTTCCAGCGTGGCGCCGGTCATTTCGATGAAGGACATGGCGGAGTTTCCTTTTTGCTCGATTCTAACGCAGCGGCACGCATTTGTCAGCAGCAGGCAATTGCGCCGAAAGATCGTAAAGATTCTGCTAAGACATCTTCCAGTCCGGCACAATCGGCCGCAACTTTTCCGCCAGGGCCAGCAGCGTCGCCACGTCGAGCTGTTCGGTCCGCGCGTCGGGCGCGAAGCCCATCTCGTCGAGAACCGCGTCGATCTGGGCCTT
Organism: uncultured Planctomycetota bacterium; assembly: GCA_963738665.1. Lineage (GTDB taxonomy): Bacteria > Planctomycetota > Planctomycetia > Pirellulales > Lacipirellulaceae > JABDGM01. Next base: position 179,984 of record CAVTXL010000014.1, on the reverse strand, counting down.
GTCCAGCGTCCCCTTCATGGCCGAAACCACATTCGCCCGTAGGAACTTTCGCCGATGCAGAAACAAGGCTTTCGTGATCTGGTGAAAGTACTCCAGATCGGGAATGGCCGACCGCTTGGCCGGGTCGACCACCAGCCGCAGAATCGACGACGACACCTTGGGCGCCGGCCAGAATACCGACGGAGGCAACTGCCGCACCACCTCGACCGTGCACTGGCTCTGCACCCAGACGCTCAGCGCCTGTAATCCTTGGTTGAGGGCCGGGCCGTGATGCGGTCGGCCAGCTCTTTTTGGATCGTGATCGTCATCGAATTGGGCACGTGGCGGGCCATGAGCAAATTCGACAACACCGGCGTCGCAATGTTATAGGGCAGGTTCGCCACCAGCTTCAGCCGCCGATTCGGCGCGGCGGCCAGTTCGCGGCCGACGGCGTCCATGATTCGCTCGTCGAAGTTGTTCTTATTCCGCAGCGCGTCCATTTGCAGCATCGTCACGTTCGGCAGATCGATTAGTTGCTCGCTCGCCAGCTCGAACAGGTGGCGATCGATCTCGACAGTAATTACCGCGCCGCGCGGGCGGCGATCTCGGCCGTCAGCGCCCCGGTGCCGGTTCCCACTTCGAGCACCACGTCGTCGGCCATCAGCTCGGCCGCGTCGACGATCACCCGCTGCAAATTCAGATCGATGAGAAAATTCTGCCCATGCCGCGTGGCTGGCGCGATGCCCATCTCACGGAATCGCTCGATCAGATAGGTCTTGGTCTGACGTGGCATTTGAAGCAGTTCAACCTCTCATCTCGGCGAAAGATTTCTGACCCGCAACAATCAAGGGCCTGGACGGCACGTTCCTAACGGCACCTCCAAGACTTTCACAATCCACCAGGGCCCCGTCGAATAACTACGAGCTGTTGATGAAGCAGCGTCGTGCTGCCGCAACAGCTTGTTGAAAAACGCGAATTGCTCGACAAGGTCATCGACCATTATCAAACGTTTTATTACGCAGGGACAGCCCATGCCAAAGACCACGATGCACTTCTTTTTGGAATGGCCGGCGGAATTGGAACAGCGTCAACATTGGGAGTTTGAAAAGTGGAAATAAACAATGGCGACTCGACGCACTCGACACGGAATGGAGATCATCAAGCAGCGTTTCGGCATCCACCCGACAACGGACCAGTCTCAAAGTGAGCACGGCCCACGAAGCATTTGGCCGCCTCTCGAACTAGTGAAGCCTGCAGTGAATGGCCCACGATTCTTTCTGGCTGACGGCTGATAGCCGGCAGCTGATAGCGCTCCGGGCGTTCCTTAACTGCGCAGACGAAAATATCTCGACTCCATCGAGCTTAGATTCCAGTCGTACTCCAGTTTTGCGCATCGGCTTGGACACGCGTCAGATTCGGGAGTCGAGTAGTTTTTCGACGTATTTGGCAAGTACGTCCGTTTCAAGATTGACGTGGTCGCCCACTCTTCGCAGGCCAAGTGTTGTGGCCGCCAGCGTGTGCGGGATCAACGCCACGCTGAATCGCTCATCGTCAACGTCGACCAGCGTCAAGCTCACGCCGTCGACCGCGATCGAACCTTTGCTGGCCATCTGCCGCAGGGCGGCGGCCGGGCGCGAAACCACATCGCCGACCACTCGGCGTCGTCACGCCGCTCAGCGACCGTGCCGACCGCATCAATATGCCCCGTGACGAAGTGGCCGCCGAAGTCATCGCCGATCTTCAGCGGCCGCTCGATGTTCACCAAGTCGCCGGCCGCGATCTCGCCCAAATTCGTCCGCGACAACGTCTCGGCCCCGGCTTGGAACTCGACCAGCCCTTGGCTGGCGGCTACGACCGTCAGGCAACAGCCGTTGATGGCCATGCTATCGCCCTGCTTGGCAGAGGACGCCAACCGCGGTTCGCGGATGGCCAGTTGCACACCCGGCCCGTCCGGAATTAACCGGGCTACTTCGGCCATCATTTCGACGAGGCCTGTGAACATGGGCGGGTGTGGAGTTGAGTAGCTGAGTGGGCGAGTGAGTGAGCACGTTGGTAAGCGACCGACTCACTCACGCACTTGCTCACCTACTCACCCCCCTCAAAACAACGGCTCCTCGCTCGTGCGGCGATGACGGGCGACTTGCCAGCCGAACCGCAGCGGCGGCCCCAGCACAAACAACAAGCAGATCAGCGGGACGGCGAAACCGCGGACCTCGAGCACGGCCACTACTGCAAACACAATCGCCACCAAATGGGCGAAGCTGCTCTGGCCACGAATTAGCTGCGACAGCGGATGCGGGTACGGAACGCGCGAAACCATCAGCAACGCGATTAGCACGCAGAACATGGGCAACAACCGTTGCATCCACCAATCGTAGCCGGCATAATGCTCGTAATTGAATTCGTTGCGCAATGTGTAACTGAAGATGCCGAAACTGGCGACGACGGCCGCGGCCGCCGGCGTCGGCAGGCCCGCAAAGGTCGTGTGGTCGTCGTCCTCATCCGTTTCGACATTGAACCGCGCCAGACGCAGCGCGGCGCAGCACACAAACAGGGCCGCGATGCTCCAAATCTCCTTCCCGTGCAGAATCGTAAACTGCGGACACATCTTCACCAGCAGAATTGCCGGCGCGATGCCGAACGACACTAGGTCCGCCAGGCTGTCAAGCTCCGCGCCGAAAGAACTAATGTGCCGCGTGAGACGGGCTACCTGGCCGTCGAACGCGTCGAGCAGCATCGCTAGCAGAATCAGCGCCCCGCACAGCATCAGGTTGTGCGTGGGATCGTCGCTTACGAGGAATTCCTTGACGGCCGCCGCCTTCAGCGCGATCGGCTCAGCCGGCTGCGCAATCAAGTCTTCCGGCCCGGGCTTGGCGATCCGCGAGGCGACGACGATTGCGAAGAATCCGCACAACAAGTTGCCGAGCGTGAACAGCGTCGGCAGCACGGCAACAGCGCGAATCGGTTTCATTGCTTTCTCTTCATCCAATCGCAATCGTGCGCACGATTCGGTCGCAAGGCTCGGCCGGCCCGCGGCGCTCGAGCGCCGCGCGTCCAATGTGCTAAGACCTGGCTGCCCGCCCGGACGCGATCGCCAAGGCGGACGTCGACATGCACTTCGCGGGCGGGAAGCACCAGCTCGGTGCGTGAGCCTAGCTTAATCATACCAAATTTTTCGCCGCGCGTTACCGCCTGACCAGGCTTCAAATTGCACACAATCCGCCGTGCCAAGAGGCCCGAAATCTGCCGCATTGAATAACGCCGATGCGGCGAGTCGGTTTCCTCACAGCCAATCCACATCGACTCGTTGACGAGTGAGCTCTCAGGCCGCGTGGCGCTAATGAATTCGCCGGGCAGATAGCGCAATTCGACGATACTCGCAGCCAGCGGCGCGCGATTGATGTGGACGTTGAAGATCGACAGAAAGATGCCGATCCGCACGGCCGGACCGCCCACAAATTCGTCGTGATCGAGCTGCGTGATCTCCACCACTTTGCCGTCGGCCGGCGAGACGATCGAGCCGGGCGCCGTCGGTATTCGCCGCCGTGGATCGCGAAAGAAGTAGACGACAAGGCCCAGCAGTACCGCCGGCGCGATTACCAGCAACCGCAAAACGCCTCCCAGCCCGATCAATACTACGATCAGCACCCCCAGCGGCCAACCCATGATTTGCAGTTCAGCCAGGCCCCACCGCGTAACCGGCAAACGGTCGCGCCAACGGAACGGGTCGTGCTCCGGCCGCCAGTGGGCTGTGCAATCGGTGCGGCAATACTTCAAATCGCGCGGGTCGAGAATCTCATGCGGTGCGCCGCTGGCGTCACCTTCCCGCAGGCGAGCCATGCGCTGGACGTAGCCGGATCGAAATCGCTTCAAGTACCAACGCCTCCACCGGCCCCAGGCCAGCTCGATCTGGTAGCAAGCTCCACCGCCCGGTTGCGCCTCATGAAAGTCGTTCGTTTGAACTGGTTTGGTATTGGTTGATCAATGCAGCACGGGACACGTATCGAACCACTGCCGACCCTGCTTGTACATCCAATCAGTGCTTTCGCTCGGCCCCCAGCAACCGGGCTCGTAGCGATACAGTGGCGGATCGTTCGACTTTTGCCAGGCGTCGACGATCGGGTCGCAAATCGTCCAGGCCTGTTCCACTTCGTCCGCCCGGGCAAACAAGCTGGCGTCCCCTTCCAGCGCGTCGAGCAGCAAGATCTCATACGCCTCTGGAATCTCGCCGCGGAACTCGCGCTGATAGCGAAAGTCGAGGTCGGTTTGCCGCAAGTCCATTCCCGCGTCTGGCACTTTGGTTTCGAACTGCAGTTGAATCCCCTCAGCCGGCTGCACCTGGATCACCAACCGGTTCGCATCGATGTCGCTCTTCGGCCCGTCGGCGAAAATCATGTGGGGCGGCTTGCGGTACTGCACGACGATCTGTGTCGTGCGGCAGGACATGACCTTGCCGCTGCGCAAGTAAAACGGCACCCCCTGCCACCGCCAATTGTCGATCCACAATTTCACGGCCGCGAACGTGGCCGTACGGCTGTCGGGCCGCACGCCTTCGGCGTTCGAGTAGCCGATGTATTGGCCGCGCAGTGTGTTCTGGGCCACCTGCTCGCCCGCCAGCGGTCGCACGCACTGCAGCACCTTCACCTTTTCGTCGCGAATCGCGTCGGCCGCGTAACGGGCCGGCGTCTCCATCGCCGTGATCATCATCAGTTGCAGCAGGTGATTCTGAAACATGTCGCGCACGACGCCTGCCGAGTCGTAATAGCCGCCGCGGCTGCCGACATCGACCTCTTCGGCCACGGTGATCTGCACGTGATCGATGTAGTTGCGATTCCAGATCGGCTCGAAGATCGAATTAGCGAAACGCAGCACAAGCAGGTTCTGAACGGTCTCCTTTCCGAGGTAATGATCGATCCGATATACCTGCCGCTCCGAAAATACGCTGTGGACCGTTTCATTCAGATGTCGAGCGCTCGCCAGGTCGGTGCCGAATGGCTTTTCGATGATCACCCGTCGCGGCCCGCCGGTTTCGCTTGCCAGGCCTGAGTGGCCCAATTGCCGGACCGCCGGCTCATAGAACCGCGGCGCCGTCGCCAGATAGTAGAGACGCGTTACCTCGCCGGTCGGCTCAATCGACTTCAGGAACTCGGCCAGGCCCTCGAAATCGTCTGGCTGCTCGATGTCGCCGGCGTGGTAGAAATTCAGCGGCGCAAACTTCTCCCAGCCCGCCTGGTCAAACTTCGCTCCCACATGCTCAGCCAGCGCCTTGCCCAAGTTGTCTCGCCACGCTTCGTGCGAAAAAGGCGTTCGCGAGACGCCGACGATTCGCGTCCCCTCGGGCAGGCGGCGCTTGCAGAACAAGCGAAACAGCGCCGGCACGAGCTTGCGATGCGTCAAGTCGCCTGATGCACCAAAGATGACGATCGTGTAGTGCATGCTGGTTACTGGATGCTGGATGCTGAAGATTTGAGGACGTCGAGCAGCACTGAGTGCTTATCCATTACTCCCTCTCCCATCGGGAGAGGGTTGGGGTGAGGGAGAAACGCCGCTTGGCGAGGCCCCGTCACCCTGCCCTCTCCCGGAGGGAGAGGGTGTAGGATGAATTCTAAATAGTTATCGCATTAAAGCCGCCGTCGACAAACACGGCCTCGCCGCTGATAAAACTGCCCGCGGCGGGCGAAAGCAAGAGCAGTGCCGCGCCCACCAGCTCCGGCGGTTCGCCCAGCCGGCCCAGCGGCGTGTGGCCCAGGATCGCGTCGACCCGCTTCTCGTCGAGAATCTTCCGATTCTGCTCAGCCGGAAAAAAGCCAGGACACAGACAATTCACCCGTACGCCATACTGCCCTAACTCGCGGGCCACGTTGCGCGTCAAACTCAACACCGCCGCCTTTGACGCAGAGTAAATGAATACTCGCGATAGCGGCCGGTCGCACGTCACGCTGCCCACGTTCAAAATCGCGCCCTCGCCAGCGCCCTTCATGTGCCGGCCGAACACCTGGCACGCAATGTGCGTCGACAGGACGTTCGTGTCCATGATCCGGCGGAATTCCTCGTCGCTGATGTCAAAATAGGGCGTCGATGAATTCACCCCAGCACAGTTCACCAACGCGTCGACCCGGCCGTGCCGCTCGTCCACCGCTGCCAATAACGCCTCGACCGACGGCCGCTCGGCCGCTTCCACTGCTGCGAACGACGCCTGCCCCCCCAGCTTCTCAATGGCCGCCACCCGCGCCTGGCCCCGCTCGGCGCTGCGGCCGCTGACCACCACGGTGGCGCCTGCTTGCGCGAGCCCCTCGCACAGCGCACCTCCCAAAACGCCCGTGCCGCCGATTACTACGGCGACGCGGCCGTTGAAACCAAATAAAGTCTCTAAGTAATTGTTGGACATATTATGTAGCAGCCACACTTCGTGCGCCGCGGCTGGCGTCGAATAAGTATTGGCCTTTCCGGCCGATCGCATTTGAGCGAACGGCGACGTCCCCGGGGCCGCAATTGGCGCCACATAAACGGTTCACCCTAGCGCATCGCCGGTGCTGGTGCGCCGAACGCCCCGATTACGCTTGCCGCCGCAGACCTAACCAATCGGTGTGGAATGCGCCTGGTTTGTCAACTCGCTCGTACGTGTGCGCGCCGAAGTAATCGCGCTGCGCTTGAAGCAAATTCGCCGGCAGTCGCGGGCGGCGATAGCCGTCGTAGTAGGCCAGAGCCGCCGCAAACGCGGGCACGGGTATGCCAAGTTGGGCCGCCGTCGCCACCGCGTGCCGCCAGGAGTCCTGCGCTTCGGCCACCGCCTTCGCAAAATACGGCGCCAGCAGCAAGTTCTCCAACTGCGGATCGGCGTCAAACGCCTCTTTAATGCGGTCCAAAAACACGGCCCGGATGATGCACCCGCCCCGCCATAACAACGCGCAGTCGCCCAGGTTCAGCGGCCAATCGTGTTCGGCCGCGGCCGCCCGCAGCTGCACAAAGCCCTGCGCGTAGCTGCAAATCTTCGACGCGTACAGCGCGTGCCGTATCGAGGCGATAAACGCCCGGCGATCGCCGTTGTACGTCGCAGACGGGCCCTTGAGCACTGTGCTCGCCCGCAGCCGCGCTTCGTTCAATGCCGACAGGCAGCGGGCGAACACGGCCTCGGTCACCAGCGTGCTGGGCACCCCCAGGTCGAGCGCCAACTGGCTCATCCACTTGCCGGTTCCCTTGTGCCGGCCCGGTCGAGAATTCGATCGACGAGAAAATCACCGGTGTCCGGATCTTTTACGCTGAAAATGTCGCGCGTGATTTCAATTAGGTAGCTGTCCAGCTCCCCGCGGTTCCACTCGGCGAATACGTCGTACAACTCGTCGTTCGACAGGCCCAGCGCCTCGCGCATCATGAAGTACGCCTCGCAGATCAACTGCATGTCGCCATACTCGATGCCGTTGTGCACCATTTTCACATAGTGGCCCGCTCCGCGCGGCCCGACCCATTCGCAGCACGGGATGTCCCCCTTCGGCCCCACCTTCGCTGAGATCGCTTGAAAGATCGGCTTCACCGCCGGCCACGCCGCCGGGCTCCCCCCCGGCATCATGCTCGGGCCTTTCAAGGCCCCTTCCTCGCCGCCCGATACGCCCGTGCCAATGTACAACAGGCCCTTTTCCTCAACGTACCGCGTGCGCCGCTCGGTGTCGGCAAAATAAGTGTTGCCGCCGTCGATGATGATGTCGCCCTGCGACAACAGCGGGATTAACTGATCGATCACCGCGTCGACCGCCGGCCCCGCCTTGATCATCAGCATCACCTTTCGCGGCGACGCCAGGCTAGCGACCAGTTGCTCAACCGATTGGCAGCCTACAAAACGGTGGCCAGCCCCGTGCTTTTGCATGAATTCATCGACCACTTCCGTCGTGCGGTTGTACACGGCCACGCGAAAGCCGCGGCTCTCGATGTTACGGGCCAGGTTCTCGCCCATGACGGCCAGGCCGATAACGCCGATGTCACATTTGTCGCTCATAGCTTTGGTTCACTACGCGGATGAAAAGCAAAGACGCAAGCGATTGAGGTCGCTGTTCATTGAATACAAATCGTCACTCGACTTGCCAGGGCGGGTGCTCCGGCAGGTAGGTATCGAATTCTCGGATCAACTCCTGCTCATACTCGCCTGCAAACGTGCCGGCGAAAAAGCGATCGATGCCTTCGTCCAGCAGCCGCTGCCAGCTGGCCTCTTCGTTGCCCGGGTTGATCGGAAAGTACAAACTCTCACTCGCGACGGCCGCTTTCAAATCGCCCGGCACGTCGCCGATCATCAGCCGCCGGCCCGCCTCGTAGTGCCCGCACGCTTCCTTGAGCACTTGTTGTTTGCTGCCCCGTTCCTGTCCGCAGATCGTCTGCACGTACTGAGCAATATCGTGCTCCTCCCACTCGGTTTCCAGCGCCGCCTGCGGCGTCTGCGAGCAGACGATCATATCGGCCCCCGTTTGCAACCGCCTCAGGCACTCGCGTACGTACGGAAACGGCGGCAGGCCGCGGACCATCTCGGCGATCGAGCGGTTCACCGCGTGCGACCACTCGAGCGCTTGCTGCAAATCCGGATCACCCGTCTCCGCAATCGCGATTTCCAACGTCGGATTGCCCAGTTTCTTCTCGCGGCCCACCCATGCTATCAGGCCGTCTGCCGGCGGCACGCGTTGCCCGCGCACCTTCACCTCCGGCCGGCGGCGGAGCCACTCGAGCTGCTCGACCAGAGCGATAAAACGGTTCACCCCGCGGCATTTCGAGTACAAATTTACAAACTCCGCCGCCTCCCGCGCATACTTGCTCACCCCCTGCAATTCGTAGCAGCGGATAAAGTTCGGTATGAAGCACTCTTTGTGCTTCAGCTCCATCGAATCGAACACGCAGCCGTCCGAATCGATGCCGACGAGAAGCTTGTGTTGTGGCTGAATCGGAACCATCAAGGTGCGCGGTTGTGCCGAAATCCAGGGAATTGACCGCACATTTTACTGGCCGCAAGGCCAGGGGTCGAGTGCCCCCAACTTGTAGCAGGCACGATCCGTGTTCCGCAGCCGGCGCTTGCAAACGACTGAGCGCACTCGTCGGGTCGTCTCGGCAAGCCGACCCAGGCCGCTGCCGTCGATTCGCGCTTGGCACACGCGCCCCGCCGCGTCACTGCTTGCGATACGGCGGCAAGTTCGAAATCCGCTGGTCAATGAGCGACAACTGCCGGCGAAAACGCTCGTCATCGAAATCGCCAAACTGTGCGGACAGTTGCGCGGCCAACAGCTCGGCAGGCAATCCGTCGACCGCCGCCGCCACGGCCGCTGCGGAGAAACCAGCGGCCAGCGTGCGCATCGCGTCAGCGCCCCGATTTACGTCCTCGCCCCAGCGGATGCCGGCCCGGTCGGCCGCCACCAGGGCAAAGCTGAAGCTGCCGCGCTTCGCGTTCACCAGTTCGCCGGCCAGACACATCTTCCGCGCACGAATCCGCATCAAGATTCGAAGCCAAGTAGGCGGCGATAAAGAAGCGTCGCGACATGTCGCGGCGGCCCAATATCGTCGGGTCGCCCAGCGATGCCTGCCGCACCGAGCGATCGCTCGGCGACTCGATGGCCTGCGCCAAGCTTCGCGTGTCGAGACGGTTCAACAACTCGTCGGAATCATCCATCCCCACGGCCAGACCCAAAAGCAGCGCGGCAGGCGCCACATCGTCGGGCAGCGTGTCGGCCGCGGCGGCCGCCTGACGCACCAGATAATCACACAGCGCGTCCCCGCGCCGCCGGGCCGGCCCCTTGTCGTCCTCGGCCGGCTCAGCGGGCAGCGACTGATTGAGCACCGCCGCCCGCAAGATGCTTTGTACGACACGCCGTGCCCCGCGGACCATCGGCTCGTTTGTCGCCGCTTCCGCCAACTGCATAAAATGCACGCCCGACGGGTCCTCAGGCATCACCGCCGCGAGCGAAGTATAAATCGCCTGCAATTGCCGTTTGGTATCGGTCGACAGGTCGATGAACTTTTTCACGCGGCCCGTCCGCAGCTCTTCGCCGATCATCGCCATGACGAGCGTGTTGACCGGATCAAACCGGATCTGAAAACCGTTCCGCCCCGCCAGGTTGTCGCCCAACACGGGCCGCATCACGCTGAACCGCTCTGGGCTGTGCGATGCGCCCAGAAAATGTCCCAGCTCGTGGACCAAAAACTCCAGCCGCTCCGCTTCGTCGATCTGCGGCGACCCTTCGCGAACGAGAATATGCGTACTCAGCGGCCCGCGCATGCCGGCCATGTGGGTCCGGCCCCGAATCATCTGGTATTGGCTGGTGAAACCGATCGCCAGGCGGGCCGGGCTGGGGTCGACTTCGCGCTCGAACTCATTCAGCGAATCGAAGAAATCTGTCGTCGCGTCGTCCGAATCCCATGTGCCGACGGCCAAGACCTTCAGTTGCACGTGGCAATGGTGCTCGATGATCCGAGAGGCCGCCTCGACCCGCCGGCGAAGCCGCTGCTCCCAGGCAAACTGGCGGGCCGGCTCCTCCTCGTCCACTAAAATCTTGACCGTGATGGTGGCCAGCGGGGCGGCGCCGATCGAATTCGTCCTGCGGCCAGAGAGGTGCAATTTCTCGTCTCCCAGGCCGATCTTCTGCAAGTCGAGCTGGCCGCTGGCGTCGCGCCCGAAGAAGTAGGCGCTGTTCGGGTCGAGCAAGTACCGTTTCGTTGCCCGCGGCACATTGAATTCGACTTGTCCCCCGCCGTCGACAAATAGCGGCCGCACGTCGCCGGCCGCGATCGTCAGTTCCTCCGCCGCCCCGGCGGCCGGCTGAAACCGCACGTCGATCTGGTTCCCCGTGCGGTTCGCCAGCACGACCACATCGGTCCCCGCGGCCCGCTCGACTGCCGCGCACAACCACAGGGCCTGCACCGCGACCACGGCTGAAGCCAGTGCGGCAAATGAACTGTTCGTTTTCCGGCAGTTAGTCGAAAGCTGACGACTGACGGCGCTGCCTGGGTTCATTGGCTGCGCAGAATTAATTGGAATGGTCGCAGCCATGGCAGGTCGTTCGTTCCACTTCGTCGCCATGTTTCTATCCTACCCGATCCTTACGCCGGCGCGGCGAGTAATTCCTGCAATTCTTGCATCGCGAATAAATCGCGCTCGCGACCGGCATGGGCGAACACGGCCTGCAAGTTGTGAAGCATTCGCTGCAGCCACTGCACGTGCGACGCCGGCGCCAGCCACTCGGCGCATCCGGCACGTCGCGGCCGGTCGCCTCTCGCACGCGGCGATACACGTCCTGCACGTTGAGCAAGTCGCCGCCGTAGAACGGATCAACGTAAATCCAGCCCCCGTTCGATTGCCCCGCCGCACCCGGTTCCGGGCACTCGACCGCCGCCAGAAAATGCCCCGGCGCATTGATGCCCAGCACCTGCAGGCCGATTCGCTCGGCCACGCACTTGTAAATGAGTACCAGCGCTATCGGCAGGCCGCGATGCGTCGTCAGCACATCCGGCAGATAACTGTTCGATGGGTTGTAATAATCGTGCGGATTGCCGCCAAAGCCGGCCACGTCGAACAGCACGTCGTGCAAGTGGGCCACCCGGGCCGGCGGGCTCGGCGAATGCACGCGCCGCGCAATCGCGTCCGCCCATTCGGCGATCATTTCCTCGGCCTGGACCACGTCAGCCCCCGGCCGCTCGTGCAGCGCAATCGCAAAGGCCGCCCGAAACAGCCCCTGCGTCGAATCGACGCGCGGCATTTCTCGGGCGAATGCGGCGTAAGCAGCGGGGCGGCAGTAGGCGGGCATGGCAGCGGCGCACGGGCGACCATTGAACGAAGCCGGCACTTTCGAGGCATTACATTTTATGGACCGATCGTCGACGGCTGACAGCCCTCCGTTGCGTCAAAATACCCCGCGCTACGAGGTGGCGACTCGGGACTGACTCGCCAGGCATCACCCGGCGCCGCGACGGCTCTATTGTCGTCGCACCGAACCCGGGCGATATTGGTATCTAGCGCGTCGGATAAACGGCGCGGCCGGCCACGCCTTTTGTCGCGTTTCTGTGCGGCGCAATTCCATGCAGATCGTCCTCCTTATCAGCTACTGCGCACTCATCCTCGCGGCGTCGCTCTTGGGCGGCATGGTTCCCGTGTGGTTTCAGTTGACCCACCGCGGCATGCAGTTCGCCGTCAGCTTCGTCTCAGGCGTCATGCTCGGAGTCGGCGTGCTCCACATGCTGCCCCACGCGCTGGCCGAGGCGATTGAAACGCCCGGCACGACCATGGTCGACGCCATTTGGTGGACCATGTTCTGGCTCCTCGCCGGCATGCTCATCATGTTCTTCATCGAACGCTTCTTCTCGTTCCACCACCACGACGTCGAAGATGCCCAAACAGCCGATGGCCACACCTGCACAGACCACGATCACACGCCCCAGCCCCCAGCCCCCAGCCCCCAGCCCCACGACGCCTCCTGGACCGGCACCGCGCTGGGCCTCACGCTGCACACAATTCTCAACGGCGTGGCGCTGGCCGCGGCAGTCCAGCATGGCGAACATGACGCCGGCCTGGCCGGCTTCGGCACGTTCCTCGTCATCTTCCTGCACAAGCCGTTTGACGCAATGACGATCGGCACCCTGATGACCCGTGGCGGCCGCAGCCTCGCCTGGCGTCAAACCGTCAACTCCCTGTTTTCGCTGGCGATTCCGCTCGGCGTGCTGGTTTTTTACATCGGACTCGTGCGCGACGAAAGCGCGAGTGGTGCGGCCGGCGAGTCGAGTTTCGTCGCCTACGCGCTCGCCTTCTCGGCCGGCACGTTCCTCTCGATCTCGCTGAGTGACCTTTTGCCTGAGCTGCAGTTCCACCAGCACGACCGCGTCAAGCTCTCCCTGGCCCTCCTCGCCGGCCTGCTCGTGGCCTACGTGGCCGCACGCTTCGAGTCGCAAGAACACTCGCACCAAGCGCCGGCCCCGGCGAGCATCGCTGGACGTAGCGGACACCGGTCCGATCGCTTATTTCCCGGCCGGCGAAGACTCAAATTGCAAATCAGCCGCTCCGGTAAGCCATTCCTCGACCGGCGCGGCGATTTCTGCGGCTCTGCTTTTCCTCCGCGCCGCCGTCAACATCCTGAATTTTCGAAAGCACACTGCAACTGCACCCGTTTTCCCGGCTTCGACCATTGATGGAAACGACGTCCGCAAAAGATTCGCCGCGCCATGGCATCCGCAGGAACGAGACCGACCGGAAACGTTCCGACTGGTCACTTCTTCGCCGGGTCCCAGAAGATAACCACTGCTGCCGCATTCGGCTGCTGCCCAGGATCTGACAGTCATATGCCTGCAACAGATTTCCCTGCTCGTCGACGGCGCGACCCTCGCCCGCTACCAAATACGTTCTCGAAATAGACTGGCGATTTTGTTGCATTGCGGACCAGCACGCGTGCCGTAGTTATTCTTTCCCCTGCACGGTACGATCGACTTCCGCGGCTCGAATTCTATCGCCGCCTCGAGCCCCAGGGCATTCGGACGCCCCCACGCCGGCTGCCAATCTCGGTCCGCCGGCGGCGGACTTCCCGTGCAGTAATTCGCCAGCCGCACCCGCGCGGGGCGATCGAGCGTCGTGTCGACGGTCGTCGGTGTGTTGGAACCACTCGCACCGCTCAAGAGCAGTTGGAATCGTTCCGGCGGCAGTTTATCGAACCGAAAACTGCCATGTTCGTCACTGGTTGCCGAGCGAAAAGTCGCCAAGCCACCAGTATTTCCTTCGGCAATACCAAGCCGGATCGTGCCGCCGGCGACCCCTTTCCCAGCATGGTCGACAAGCGCGCCCTCGATCACGCAGCGCGATTTCCTCAAATCGATGTCCAACCCCTCTACGGCGTCGCCGCTCGCCACGTCGTGTTGCACAATCCCAAGTTCACCGGCTTGGACTCGTGCCGCCCCCCGCTGCCCTGGTGCGGCGCCTGCCGATTGATAATGCAAAATGATGTGACCTGGTCGCAGACCAACGAGTTGAAAGTGACCGTCGGTGTCGATCCGCACGGAATAACCGTTTGTCCACCGATACCCGAGCTCTGTCACCATCAGCGAGCCGCCGGCTATCGGCAGCCCATCGGCGCCGATTACCCGACCGAAAATCGTCGCCGGGCGCGACAACACGATCCGGTCTGGAACACGGACGCCATTCTTCAGAAGATACGCGTCCTGATTGCCCGTGCGAGTTTCCGGCAGATACTCCGCGAGATTCCGGACGCGAGCTCCATTGACAAAGACAATAGCGTCGCCGTTTACTTTGCGATTCTCGGGCGTTGGGTCCGGCGCGGCAAAAGTCACGTCGAAGTAGCCAGTCATTGGAAGATCCGCCGGATAGTCGAAGCGTCCTTGGCTGTTGGCCGTGATTGTCAACGGCGCTGCCCTATTTTGATTCGGTAAGCGAATGGAGACTGTCGCGAACGCCACGGGCTGGCCTTCCGGATTGACAATCTGGCTCATCTTCGCGACATCTTCGGGCCGGTGCGCCGGATGGTCTTCGACCAACGCTTTCACCGGAATCTGATACGCGAACGGCCCATCGTGGACGTCGTCGCCGTAGTTGGCATCGACGACTTCAAAATCTTCGAAGTGATCCAGCTTCCTCGCCGGCAGATCAAGTCGGTGGATCGTCCCCGCCGCAATTCGCCACTGCTTGCCTTGTTGCACGAACTTCGTCACTTCCCAATCTTGCTGAGGCTCGGCCGCATCGGTCGGCGAAAAGTACTGCATCCGCTCTGGATGCCAGCCATGCTCGCGGCTGAGCCTGATCACCCAACGCAACGGCCGCTCCTTGGGCCCGTACGATACAGTTAATAACCCGTCATTGCCTTGCCAAGCGAGCTCGACCGCCGATGCATCTTCAGCGGCAATTTTCGAAACCAGATCGCCATCCGAATAGATCGACAGCGGAAACACGCCGAGCAGCGGCGGTATGTACGGCAAGCGTATGAGCTCGCTCTTGTCGTGAAACACGTTGACCCGCGGCGGCTCGCCCGGTCCGCTCTCGGCGATGCTGACGGCCTGCCGGCCGTCGCAATACCACTCGTACTGTGCTCCCACCACGTCGTCGACCATCCGCGTTTCGCGGCGCAGCCAGCGCGGGCCACG
Source organism: uncultured Planctomycetota bacterium (assembly GCA_963738665.1). Lineage (GTDB taxonomy): Bacteria > Planctomycetota > Planctomycetia > Pirellulales > Lacipirellulaceae > JABDGM01. The sequence goes on along the minus strand of CAVTXL010000014.1, from coordinate 164,903 downwards.
CTGCCCGTACTCGAGCAACGTTTGATGCTTCCGGCCGTCGCCCCACGGATGGCTGCGCTGCGCCGGCGTGAGTGGTTCGGCAAACCGAATCGTCGACACGACCGTAAGGTAGTACGGCTGGTAAGCCTGCTCGTACTCGGCGAACTTCTTCAAAAGCTGCTCCCGGGCGGGGCGATTGCTTTCATGCTGCGGCGAGGCTGCGGTCGCCGCACCCTGCCACGCGGTGAGCAGCAACATCGGGGCAAGTCGTGATAACGTTAAGGCGGCGAAATGCTGCCGGCGGCGATGGAGGATTGCCATCTTTAAGTCCAAGAATGCGAATAGCCGCGCGATCGGTCGTCGCCCGATTCGCGCCGCCCTCGGGTGCCGCACGACATTCCTTCGCCCGTCCACTGCGTCACGACCCGCAGAGCAGATCCCACGGCGCCGGTGCAACCGGTTTGATCGTCAAACTTTGAAAAGTATTTCCTACAGTCCTTGGTCCACTTGGACCTTGGCTAACAGTATAGCGATTTACTCGCGAAACGCACGCCCGTGCTGAATCTACGCGAGGTTTACGGCTTTCGCCAATGGCCGCGGGCCGGCCAGGCTACTCCCTAAGCGTCAGCGACAGCCTATTCCAAACGCTTTACCGGCATTATCTAACCGTCGCCAGCGGCGCTTGCGTCCAGTCGGCCCTGCCTGGCGCTCGATGCTAATTGCTGGTCATTCACTCCGTAGCAGATCTTTCGCCGCCGCGAACGGCGACCCCCAGCAGGGAAAATGCTGCTACACGCTTTCATTTAACCCTCGGAACCACCAGCATGACGACCCGTGGGACCTGGCAGCAGCACCACATTGGCCACTTGATGATCACTGTCGAATTGGAACCGGCCGCGCCCGAGTTCAATATCAGCCAGCGGCGAAAGCTGGTGAACTTCACGGAGATGTTGGTTGGGGCGTTTTCCGCCGAGCGGATCTGCGTCACCTGGGCGGCGGCCGTTCCGGAGAAGTCGGCCGTCATGACGTCAATTATCCGCTCGGCCGTAAACCATGAGGTCGCCCTGCTGGGCGATGAAAGCTGGCTCGGGCCCGAGGTGCGCCGCCCCCATTTCGCCCAAGCTTTGTCGCAGCGACTGGGGCAGGGCCTGGGCGCAGGGGTTCGATCAAGCACGATTGTTACGCGCGTAGCCCCGCCCCGCGCCATCTCGACTTGCTCGTCAAGAAAGGCATTACGGCTGTCGCGGGCACGGATTTACCGGCGCCGCGGCTGCAAGAGGTCCGGCCCCGGGCGCTGCACTTCGGTGTGTGGGAGATGCCGGCCAGCCAGCGGTTGCCGCAGCCGGCCGGATGGTTCAACAGCGCGGGCCGCATACTACAGCGGGCATTGGCCGCCGCCGCGAAAGATGCCGCGACGTTGCACCTGGTCATCGACGCGCCGGCACTGGAAGGCGCCAGCCGCGGCCGCGTCGATGCCATTGTCCGCCTTGCTAAGCAAGTGGCCGAGCTGCGCGATCGGGGCCTGCTGCACGTTGAAACGCTGTCTCAGGCAGCCGACAGACTTTCGGCAGTGCCCGCCGTCAAGCCGCAGCGCTCCATCCTCCGCCTCGCTGCGTAGTAGAATTGAAAACGTTCCGTAGATCGGAGCGCAACAGCCACAGGAAAGCCGCCGCCCACACTACTCCACTACGCCCCCCTCCTCTACTTCACTTCAGCGAGCGCATTCCAGCCCAGATAGGCCAAAATGCCGCCACATACGACAAAGCCGATGTCCATCATCGCGTTGACGCCGCCGAAAGGGACTTTCAGAATCAAGTCCATCGCAAACGCGAGCGAAATCAGGCCGCCGGCAGCCAGTGCTGCGATCGACATCGCTTTTGCCATCGGCCCGGTACCCTGAATCGCAGTCTGGGAAAGTGCGGAAGACATTTCAAACTGTCTAGTATAATTGACGATTTTTGCTTGTCACGGGCGTACTTTCCCCGTCCAGGCCCCGCTCCCACCGCACCTGGGCCACTTGGGCCACGATTTCTTGGATGATCGCGTGCTGGGCAAAAATGTTGTTCCAGGCCACGATGTAAGTCCAGCCGATAAACAAAATCCCGCAAAAAGCACTCACCAAGTGCCACGGGGCCCAGGCCGACGTGTGGGGCAGGCCGGTCGCTGGATCGGCCGCGGCCCCCAGCGAAATGATGCCCACCACGGCCAACATGCCGGCCAGCGCCAGGGAAACGTTCGCCGCTTGAGTCGGTTGCTATTTCGCACCGGCATGGAATCTAACCCGTAGGTCTCGACGACCTCTTTGCACCAACGGCAGGTGCCGATGAAGTAGGTCACCACGACGCTCTCGACGAGCACCACAAGCAGGGCTGCCAGGACGCCCGTAAGGCGGTGCACCCGCGCCCATTCCAGCGTCGCGTCCGTCGGCAACGGCCGCGCGTATAGGTCGCCCATCGACAAGCCCATCACCAGCGCCGCCGCGAGGACGATCATCGAAACGGTGGCAAGCGTGGCCAGGATGCGGGTCATGGAAAACGGGTGAGGATCGAGGGGGCAGTGAGCAGAGACCTTGGTCGCTACGGCGGGACACGGATCGTCCGCCGGTAACCGAGGTAGAATCTACTAGCAGCGTACCGGCATTTGCTTGCGATTGCACCCCCTTACCCGCTTCGCTTGTCTCTGACTGGGCCAAATCATTGCTCGCGATCTCGATGGGCGACCCGGCCGGCGCAGGGCCAGAGGTCAACAGCGACGGCACGGTCTCGGCTACCAAAACGGTCGCCCGGCTGGCGAACAGGGCACAACTTCCTCAGTAGGACCGACGACCCTGCCCGTCTGTCAGACGAATAACCGACAATGAGTCCAACAGTTGACTCGTCCATCGGTGACAACCACGTCGTCCCGTCCGCCGCACCGGCACACGACGGGCAGTACTGTCCGTCCTACAGACTGCACGCGGCCCTTCGCTGCCTCGAACCCAGCCTACCGCGTCGCCGGCGGCCGCGCACGTTCCGCCAGCTTCTGCTGCCGCTCGCTGCGAAGCCGGTCGCGAACCGCGGTCGTCTGGTACGTCCAGAGTGCGTCCGGTGGCTTGTAATCGAAAAGGCCGGCTGCGATCGGGGCGTTGAGTTGCACGTCCGTCAGTTCCCATACAACCAGTGGATTGGCACTCAGTTGGTAAATAACGGACGGACCCCTCGGATCCTCCGTGGGCGTTTCCAACCCTCGATATTCGATCCGATAGGGGAGCAAGTCGGACTGGCCTAAGAGCAGTAATACTTCCTGCGGAAAGCGGCTGGGCAGCTTCTTTTTTTTCGGCCGGCTGGCCCTTGCTCGCACTCTGCTGGGACGCGCCGTCCGCCAGCAGGGCCGCCGCCCGTTCCGGCTTCCAACGCCCGACGACAGCAAACACCGGCAAATCGACACTCTGACTTCCCGCAAGGGGCGTAATCGATAGACGCATCGCTTGCGGCGGCAGGAAATCGAAGTTCTCACCGAGCGAAGCCAAGAGGCCGCGGAGGCCGCCGCTGACGGCGACCAGCAGAAAGTCGGGCGCTCGTGCTGGTAGATCTTCGGAATACTGTCCCGACCAGTCATCATTCGCGACGCCTTCATCGATGTCGCGGAGATCGAGGTCGGCCCGCAGTTTGTGTAACTCAACGCACGTTACGACGCGTCCGGTCGGCAACCGCCGATCGGTCCACAGAAACCGTCCGTTCGATGTTTGCAGCAAGCTGGCTTCTTGCCCGGCAATTTGTAGCTCGAGCCGTGTTTCCAGATCGTCACCATGCCCCTGCTGCCAGTAGCTGCCCGAGCCGTAGTGCCGTCGGCCGTCGATCGACACCTCGTGTCGCACCCGGGCCGTGATGCTATCGGGCTCCTCGAGGCGCCGCACCGCTTCGCGCACGAGCCGCTCGCCGACCGGCAGCCCTTCGTCTTCCTCCGCTTGCGCCTTGACGTGCGGGGGGCTCGTATAAGCGGCTGTCTCGCCCTCGTCGTCGGCAGGGTCGCTACCTCCTCGCGCCATGGCAATACGCACGTCGCGCGGGCCGCGAGCCGTTGGCCGCTCGGCAATTGCTGCCGCCGCCAGCGCCGCCAGTACTAGCGCTGATAAGTAGGGCGAACTTCTCTTCATGTTCCGGTTTTGCCGGTTTTGCCAAAGAAACCGTGATTACGGGGCCGACCATTATTGACCGGAGAACCATGCGCCCGGCGGCCCAACTGCGCCGCCGTATCGCAGGCGCTCCGGCCACCGGATTGGGGTGGCGAATTGTAGTTGTCCATTGCTGGCTGGGTCCACCGCAATCGGCGGGAGCGCTGCTAGCGTTGGCTGATTGGGTGAGTAAGTGAATAGGTGAGTAAGCGAGTCGGTAGTCGCCCCGTGGGCCTACCGACTCGCTTACTCACTTACTCACCTACTCACCAAAACTAAGGGGGGAAACCATGCGAGTTGAGCGTACGCTCGTGGGATTATTGTTGACTAGTGCGGTGGCAATGGCCGGCTGTCAGGGACGGCTCGCCTACAACTTACCGCCGGCAAATCGAATCATGGAGCCAGGCCCCGGCGTTGGCGGCCCCGGCCCGGGCGTCATCCCCACCGCCGGTGGCGCGGGCATGGCTGGCGCCAACGTCTATCCAGGCGGATATGGGAACGGCGACGGCGGCTACGGTCCTGCCGGCGCTGCGCCGACAACGGACCGCCCAGCGGCGTCCAACAAGCCTCGTACGGCCAGCAGGGCGACATCTGCCAATGCGGCGGCGTCGGTTGCGCTGCCTGCGGCGGCACCGGCCACATCCTCGGCGGACTCTTCTGCCGTGGCGATCGCGGCTGTTACGGCTACGGCAGCGGTGCTGACGGCTACCTGGGCCCCATGCCCACCTCGCAAATCGCCTTCCTCGGTGCTGACGGCGTGCAGATCTCGTGGGACACCACGGGCAGCGGCATGTTCGATTCAGCCGCCCTCGTAATTCCCGGCCGGCAAGACTTCTACCAAGGCGCGATCTACCGCCTGAAGCTATCGAACATTCCCGGCCGACCTGGTGTTGAGTTGTATCCAACGCTCGAAGTGGGCCCCGTCACACCGCGCACCGATGCGTTCCTCGCCCACTCACCGATTCCCGTGCAGTTCACTGAAGAAGATTTTGACCAGGCCCTGAGCGGCAACTTTGTCACTAAGGTGATCTACTTGCCCGATCCGGAGTTCCAAGAGCTGGCACTGGCCGGCGCGGAAACACTGGTCAGCACGCGGCTCGATCCGGGCGTTGACCCGATTGCCGAAGCCGACCATCGCGGCTCGATCCTGGCGATCGTTCGTTTGGGCAACAAAGACCTGGAGGGCAACCGCGGCACCTCGAATGGCGTCGTGCCCGCTGCCGGAGGCGTTCGCCAGGCAGGCTACAACGCGGCGGCCGACTACGCCACGCAGGCCGTGTACAACCAGCAATTCGACCCGGCCACCGGCCAGCCCATCGGCAATTCGGTAACCCCGGCGCAGTATTGCTACGGCGGTGCCGCCGACGGCACCATGCCCATGGGCATGCCCACCGCCGGCTTTGCCCCGCCCGCCGTGCCGCCCAATATGATCGCCGCGGCTGATTGGGGAATGCCCATTACAGGCACGCCGATTGGCCTCCCTGGCCCGCCCCACATTCCGCTCGGCACGCCGGCCGGACTGCAGCAACACGTGATCAAGAACAAGACGCGAATCATGATCCCGCCGCCGGTCGCCCGAGTAGACGTCACCGTCAAGCAGCGGCCCGGCTTGAATTACCCGCGGCCGGTCGACCGAGTCCGCGTCGACGAAGCCAATCGCGAACAACTCAAGCTATTGCCCAACTGGATCACCAACATGTTTCCCTCGAATCGTCAGCCGAATTGTAACTAACGTTTGGGTGAGTCGCTGAATCAGTACGTGAGTAGGTGGCATCGCTATTCGTTGGCACCGGTTAAATCTGCATCCCAACTACCAATGCGCATTCGCCTACTCACCTGCTTACCTACTCGTCCACCAACGACATCCATGACAACGGTTCCGCTCATCGCACGAAGTGCACTTCGTCGATTGCGAGTCGCCGGCTCACTGCGATGGGCAGTGCTGGTGCTGCTCGTGTCGAGGCCCTGCGCCTCCGCACAACAGCCGCCGGTACACTGGCTACATGCCGGTGCGATGCCTCCGGGAGCGATTGGCAGCCAGCGACTCCTTCGAGACGGACCGTTGTCGGGATACTTCCAGCCGGTGCGGATCCGGGCGCCCCAAGGCGCCCGGATCGCACTGGCCTCGGAAGGCAGCTTCACCGAGCCCCAGCCGGGCGATGCCCTGGTCGGCATGCAAATCGGCGGCGTCTACCGCCTTCAGGTCACCACCATTCAGAACAACCCCGGCGTCGAAATCTTTCCCACCGTGGAAGTGATCGACCGCCTCTATCCGCCGCCGGGCCGCGCTCTGCGCTATCCGATTCCGATCGAGCTCTCGGCCGACGAGCTCGACATGGCGGCCCAAGGCGTGTTTGTCACCCGCGTGATCTACGTGGAAGACCCTGACCAGGCCCTGCCCGTCCGCCGGTCGCCCGATGAATCGCAGCCGTGGATCGAAGCCCGGCCGGGCGATGACCCGCTCGTCGTGGCTGACGCCTTAGGCCGCCCAGTTGCCATCCTGCGAATTGGCGGCCGCGTGCCATCTGCGGCCGGCCCCGACGGCAAGTTCACGTTCGGCTGCCCGCCGCTAATGATCTACGACGCAAACGCGGTGCCCGGCATCCAGCCGCAAGCCCTGCCAACCTCGTCGCCGAATTTGCAACCGCAAGCCAGCCGCAGCGACGATCGCAGCGCCGCCCGTCCGGCCGCATATTACAACCCGTCACGCTGAACGCGTTTTTTCATGCGCACTCTCGAACATGTCATTCCGCGTGACCCCGGCGATGTACTGTTACCCTCGTGGTGGCGGCACTTGCTGATCGCTACCTGTGTTTTGATTTTCAGCTCCTGCCGCGGATTGCCCGTGCCGGTGGGCGAAACGGCGACGCTCGCCACGGCCACCGCCGGCGCAGCGGGAACCTTCCTTCAGCCCGATGGATCTGTTTCTTCTTCGGACGTGACGGTAAGTGATTCCAAGTCCGCCCCGGCCGGCATCATCAGCGAGAATTTTCGAGTGCTTCCGTCCCAGCAGGCTGCCAATCGAGACTCGACCAACCAAATCGGGACCGACAACGCTATGGTCGTAACGGCCTCCTACACCGATTGCCCGCCGGGCGGCGCCGCCTGTCCACCAAGCTCCCCTGGCGGCGAAGTCCCTTGCACCGCCTGCACGCCCATGGGGCCCGGCGACGAGTACTTGTGCGATGGCGGCGACTTCGGCTCGCCCGCCGGCGTGCGGGCCGACTGGACAGTCGAAGGACTCGAACAGGAAGACGCCGTCGCCCACTACGACACGCTCGATGGTCGCATCCTCGTCGTGCCTAGCAATCGCGTCTGCATTTACGCGCCGCGCTTCGCGGCCGTGCGACAAGTCGTCAATCCGCTCGTCAATGAGCAACCGGTTTATGTGAGAATCGTCGCCGAAGACCAGGCGCTCGCCAAAGCCACAATCAAGCAGCCGCCTGCCTCGAGCGTCCAGCGCCACGCCGCTTCGATCGACCTGGCCAGCCTTCCGCCGATTTTGTTCCGTCAGCGCCAGCAAGCCGGCGAGCTCAAGAACTTGTTGGCCGTGATGGATGTCTACAACTCCCTCGCGCCATATTGCAACGTATCGATCATTCGCCTCGGCCAGGTCGACGGCAGCGAGACGGCCAAGGTGAAGCGCTACGTCGAGCACGCCGTCACTTGGACCGGCGACCAGGCGCCGCAGGTCCTCTTCGGCACGCGCGCGGCCCAGGCCCAGGTCGGCCTTGGCCAGCCCGAAATCATCTACCAAACGAGCGGCCCAGAAAGCCCGCGCCTGCGCCTCATCAAGCTGGCCTCGGCCGGCGACGCCCTGCCGGGCGAAGAAGTCGAGTTCACGCTGCGCTTCGACAACATCGGCGATCAGGTGATCGGCAACGTGACGATCGTCGACAACCTCGCCACGCGGCTCGAGTACGTGCCCGATAGCGCCAAAAGCACGGTCGACGCCAAGTTTAGCGCGCAGCCTAACGACAGCGGTTCCACAATTCTACGCTGGGAAGTCACGCCGCCGATCGAACCAGGCCAAGGCGGCATTCTGCAGTTCAAGGCGCGCGTCCGCTAATCCAAGCGTCTCGACTTCGCTGCATCTGTGGATGATACTATAGTTTCAGTAGTTCCAAGTTCCTCGTTTTCTCTGGCGTCGGCACATGTTCGAGCTCGCAACCACTTTGGCTATCAGCTATCAGCCGTCAGCTTTCAGCCAGAGAAATCCAGTCTGGCTAATGGCTGATGGCTGACGGCTGATGGCTCGCCTTGCGATCGAGAAGCCCGCCGAACTGCGGAAAAACTGATAACTTGGAACTACTGAGTTTGGGTATCCGTCGCGTGTCGTAGTCGAGGGCGGAAGTGGCCAGCCATCAGAATAAGCATATTCGCCAAGCAATACGCTACGCAGAGCAGCATGGCTGGTATGTGGAGAAAGCTGGGCCTCGGGCACACATTTGGGGTACACTCTATTGTCGACACAGTGGTCGGGAAGGCTGCCGCATCCGCGTGATGTCTACGCCGCGAAACCCGGAGGGACACGCCAGCGACATTCGCCGCGACGTCGATCGATGTCCCCATTAGCAAGATCGCGTAAGGATCGACGACATGAAAAAACATGAATTCACATTGATTCTGACCGCCGATCCGAATGAGGAAGAGGCCGACCAGCTTTACGGGACGTTCGACGACGCGACCATCTCCACAATCGCAGGCACCCCGCAAATTCACTTTCACCGCCAATCGTCGACGCTGGAAGAAGCAATTCGTTCCGCCGTAGTCGATGTCCGGTCGGCCGGTTTTGACGTCGTGCGAGTTGAAATGCAGCCCGATTTGTCGCCTGCCTGAAGATTAGCTGTTAAATTTAGCGGGCATGCTCCGCGTGCCGAAGCAGCCGCTGCGCAACTGCTCCCATTGCGGGTCACGACGACTCGACGCTAAGCGAAGCGCCGGTTACGGCACGCGGAACATGCCTGCTACGGTGCCTCCCCGGCTGGCTGCGTTCGCGCCTCTTTGCGACGCTGAATCTTCCGCACTTCCACTAAATGGTGGCTCCGCTGCTGGTGCTCATCGCGGTGGGCCAGCAGGTGCTCGTAAATCTTCATCCACGCTACGTACAGCAGCACGACAAGAAACAGTCCGGCGAGAAAAAATGGTAAAATCGTATAGGACATTGCTTCGCTCCCTCGCGATCAGTACGGTCACGACTGCGACACTTCGCCACTCGCCACGATCGAAGTGCAACTCCGGTACCAGTCTTGGGATACCCAAATACCCCCCGGAACTTTACGACTGTTGACAAGATCAGTTGAGGGGCAAATGAAAAGTCGTCGCACAATTGCGAAACGTTTGCCGCCGATCAAGCAAGCACCTGTTTCCTCGAGCGTCGGAACGCCGCTCGTTCGGCGATGGCATGCCGACGACCGCTGGCTGCTTGCTTACCGTCTCCTCGTCGTGGCGATGCAAGCGGCCACCTTTTTCATCACCTGGCCGCTGTGGCAGGTCCGCAGCGATCCGCCGCTGCTGCCAGCCCTCGGCGTCCTGCAGTTCAGCCCCGGGCCCTGGCTGCTTGCCTCGCTCGTGGTCCTACTCGTGCGCCTGCGCACGGGTTTGGCACTACACGGCGCACTTTTGCTGTGGGCCATGTTGCAAGACCAGCTCCGCATGCAGCCCGAGTTCATCTCGATGTGGCTCTTGATGCTGGGCACGCTCTCGTCACCGTCCGCGAAAGCAATCGCCCGTGCGCACCTGGTGACCGTCTGGTTCTTCGCCGGATTCCACAAAGTGCTTTCCGTCGGCTACTATCTGCACACGGTCCCCATGCCGTTCTCCGCCGTGCTGGGCGATAGCCAGTCCTGGGCGTCGATCTTCGACCTGCTCCGCGGCGCCGTCGCCATGCTCGAAATCTCGCTCGCCGTCTTCGCATTACTGCCACAAGCGCGCAAATCGGTGCGCCATCCTCGCCGCGATGCTCCACCTGGGGGCGCTGCAATACCTGATCCTCTGGTCGCCGACGATCTACGGCACGATGGGCAATTGGAACCAGGCCGTTTGGCCTTGGAACATCGCTTTGGCGCTGACCGGCTTCGCCCTCATCGCCCCCTGGCAACGCACTGTGCGCGAAGATTGGAAAGACAGCGCCAAATGGACACGGGCCGTCGTCGCCGCGATGTGCGTCTATCCGTTCGGATATTACTTCGGGTTCGTCGACGCCTACCTGGCTCACTGCCTGTATAGTTACAACACGCCGGCCGCCGCGATTCTGTCGCACGGCGAGCAAAACGAGCGGGTCGATCAGCTCATCATGCTTGAACCGCTCAACGTTCCCTTCCCGCCCGTGCCGCGGTTATACAAAGTCTACTTCGCCAAGGTCGCCGAGCCGGGCGACGCGCTCGAGATCATCGATCGCCGCTACTGGGCCAAGCTCCGCGGCGACGAGCGGCGCGTGTTCATTAAAGTGAAGGACGCACAAGGAGCGCGCATTACCCCCCTGCCCGCCACGCTCGGCGGGTACAAAAGGTGAGCACTTTTGGGATTGCCTGCCTCGTTCCCACGCTCTGCCTGGGGACGCGCTGCTCGACGCTCTGCGTCGAGTGCGGGGCCCATAATCGTTGGCCGCGCCGCGAAGTTGGCGAAGTTTTGCCGGCCAAAATCTGCACTGCCCAAGCCGCCGGGCCGCTGTTAGAATCTTGCGGCGAACCAAAAACAGCTTGCCCGCGTCCTACGACCGTAGGCACAATGGATTGTCCACCGCCGCCCCCAATTACACCCGTGACGTCCCCCTGCTGTGGCCCACCTGGCTTTTGCCTTCTGCTGCATCGTCTGGGGTTCGACATTCATCCTGCTCGACCGCGTGACGCACGTGTTCGGCCCGGTCGAAATTGCCGTCTTGCGCCTGTTTGCCGGCGGAGCGGCGGTCAGCGTCTTCTGGTGGCTGCGCAATCGCGATTATCGCTGGGCCCGCCGCGATTGGGCGCCCCTCCTGGTGGTTGCGCTCCTCTTCACCGCCCCCTCACAGGTGATTCAAGCCTTCGTGCTGGCGCACGGTTTTAATCACAGCTTTCTCGGCTCGATGGTGGCGGCCATCCCGCTCTTGACGATCTTGATATCGATCCCAATGCTCGGCTTGCGGCCCTCGCCGCGCGAGCTGGTCGGCGTGCTGGGCGGCCTCGCCTGCATGGGCCTGTTGGTCGAAGACGGCGTCGAGCGCGGCGTCTCGCCCTGGCTCCTGGTGCTCGTCTTTCTGGTGCCTCTCTCGGCAACGCTCAGCAATGTGTACATCAAGTGGAAGCTGCCCCATGTGCCAGCCGCGCCGCTGACCGTTGCACTGCTCGTCGTGTCGGCCCTGTCGCTATTGCCGCTCGAAATATTTCCGGCCGCGCTCGCGAAATGGCAAATGACGGCGCCAGCCGGCGCCATCGTCACGCCACAGGCCGTGTTCTATTTATTTTTGATCGGCGTTGTCGGCAGCGGCATCTCGACGATGGTCTTTATCTGGATGGTCCTCAAAAAGGGACCGCTATTTGCCGGCATGACGACCTACGTCGTGCCGATTCTTGCCCTGGTATGGGGCGGCTTCGATCAGGAGACAATCAGTACGCCGCAACTCGTCGCAATCGCAACTATTCTGGCGATGGTCGCTGTTGTACAATCGGGCGCGGCGGGAACCGCTCGTCGTAGCCGGCGAATCAACCGACGAAATCGTCTCCACCGCAGTGCCGTTGGTGATCCTCGCGGTCGATCCGGAATTGAGCACGACGCACGCAGCCATTGAAGTCCCCGAATCGCTTGCGTCCTGAATTGGAAGTCGAATGTCTGACACCTGACACCTGACACCTGACACCTGACACCTTACAACTTCCCTTCCCCCATGCACCCCTGGCTCGCCGAGCGCACGTCGAAGTTCGATTCCAGCGGCATCCGCAAGGTCTTCGACCTGGCCGCCAAGATGAAGAACCCGATCAACCTGTCGATCGGCCAGCCCGATTTTCCGGTGCCCGACGCGGTAAAAGAAGCGGCCATCGCCGCCATTCGCGGCGACAAAAACGGCTACAGCCAAACGCAAGGCATCGCCGAGCTCCGCGCCAAGTTGCAGGCCAATGTCGACGAGTTGGGCCACTCCGATCGCCGCGTGCTCGTCACCAGCGGCACGAGCGGGGCGCTGGTGCTCGCCGTGTTGGCGATGATCAACCCCGGCGATGAAGTGATCGCCTTCGATCCATATTTCGTCATGTACCCAGCCCTGGTGGGCATGGTCGGCGGCAAGCTGGTAACGATCGATACCTATCCCAGCTTCCAGATCGACCCCGCTCGCGTCGCGGCCGCCATCACGCCGCGGACGAAGATGATTCTGCTCAATTCGCCGGCCAACCCGACCGGGGCCGTCGCCGGCGAGGCCGAAGTGAAAGCCCTGGCCCAGCTCGCTGCCGAGCACAACCTCGCCCTGGTCAGCGACGAAATCTACAGCCAATTCTGCTACGACTGCGCGACTGGTGAGCCCGACGCGCTGGAATGAGCAAACGATCGTCGTCGACGGCTTCAGCAAGACGCACGCCGTCACCGGCTGGCGGCTAGGCTTCATCCACGGCCCCAGCGCAATCATCGACAAGCTGACGATGCTGCAGCAATACACGTTCGTGTGTGCACCCCACCCGCTGCAATGGGCCGCCCTGGCGGCACTGGACGCCGACATGAGCCCGCAAGTGGCGAGCTACAAAGAACGGCGCGATCTGATTGTCGGCGGCCTCCAAGAGGCCGGCTACAGCGTGGCCAAGCCCGGCGGTGCGTTTTACGTTTTCCCGGAGGTGCCCAAGCGCACTGTTAAGGCCAGTGGCACTCAAGAGACGGCCACCGAGTTTGTCGCCCGCGCGATTGAAAACGAATTGCTCATCATCCCCGGCAACATCTTCAGCGCCCGCGACACGCACTTCCGCATCTCCTACGCGGCGACCGAAGAGACGTTGCGGCGGGGGATCGAGGTGCTCAAGCAATTGAATGGCAGCTGAATCCGCCATATAGTGTGCGGCGATGAAACTGACCCAGAAGCAAGTCTCACGTTGGGAGAAGACTCGCGCAAAGGGACGCGATGCCTACGTCTGGAAGATCGGAGTTCTGGGGTGGGGTGTGAGTACGGGGGTTATTTGGTCGACCGCAATGTCTCTCGTAATGTCTTGGCATTTTGTTCCGATATTAATCAGTGCGCTCGTATTGTTTCCAATTGGTGGTTATTTCTGGGGGAGCAAAATGTGGGCAATGATGGACAAATCCTATCGTGAGTCCACGGAACAAAACCAATAACACGTCCGGAATCGAGGCAAACTCGAATGGTCGATTACGCCATGACGAAGCAGAAGACGAAGAACGGCGGCTGTTCGTTTATGAGCAGTTCGTACGGGACGATGACTCAGAAGACTCGGATTACGATTCCTATTTGCGCCACGTTGCAATCGATTGCAAGTCCGCAGACTGTATTGAACCGTGACTACGCCCTGAACGGGCACGATGCGACAGCCCAGGCCGAAGGCCTGGGTTTCGGCCGCGATATTGATCCGCAAAGCCCTGAAACGGCGAAATTTTCCGTGGTGCGAAGAACAAGAGTTTCGCCCTTTCCGGGCTCACGAACATTTGGCGATCCCCGAGCCAGGGCTGCGCCTTGGGCTATCGCATCATGCCCTTTCAGGCCGGAAGGATTACTATCGGCGAGACCAACGAAACCAGAGCTGCAATCGACCATTACGTTTTCTGGCTGCTAGCTGTAAGCTGACGGCTGATAGCTCTGCCTCTGTTGAAGGGCAACGCAGCCATCACCATGACCGCACGTGGAGTCTCGCAATGTTCTCCGTCGCCTCGATCATCTACCCCTGGGACAACCAGCTCGCTTACGCCCTGGCCCTCTTCGCCGACGTCACCGATGAGCAAATGATCCTCAGGCCGGGCGGCAACATGAATCACCCGGCCTGGATCCTGGGCCACATCAGCGCGTACCACCAGGTCATCCAAGATCTACTCTCGGGCCGCCCGGTGAACGACCCCAAGAACGACATGCGGTTCGGCTTCGCTGGCCACGGGCCCCTCGATGATCGCTCGAAGTATGACTCGAAGCAGGCGATGGTCGACCACTACGCTGCCGGCCACGAACAAGTGGCCCAATCACTCCTCGCCGCGCCGCCCGAAGCGTTCACCAGCAAACCCACGCTCGAGCGCTGGGCCAAGCTCTACCCCACGGTCGAGTTCATGCTGCCCGATCTGCTCCTCCACCACGAAAGCTTGCACCTCGGCCAGCTCAGCATCTGGCGCCGCGCCGCCGGCCTGCCGAGCGTCGCCATTCCGCCGCGCACGATTCAGCCGGGGTTGATTGCCGGCGCGGCGTGATGGCCGGTGCCCGCGCAACAAAAACCCCCAGTCGTTGACTGGGGGTTAATTGGGTAATTCAGGTCGGTACTCGATCGCCGGGCAGAAGACCCGACCGAGACGGTCGGGCGATGTACTGCACCGACCGATGCAGTCAGGCTTTTTTTACGCGCTCTTCGTCTGCGGCTGCTCGAACAGCCGCTGCTTGCCGAGTACGATGTCGTCGGTGATCACGTAGCGACTGCCGCGGGGTTGCTCGGGCAGGTCGAACATGATGTCGAGCATCACATGCTCGATGATCGACCGCAGCCCGCGGGCGCCCGTCTCGCGCTCTTTCGCCTTCAAGGCAATCGCCCGAAGCGCCTGCTCGGTGAACTTGAGGTCCGCCTCTTCCATCGAGAACAGCCGCTCGTACTGCTTCGTGAGGGCGTTCTTCGGCTCGGTCAGCACGCGAACGAGCGCGGCCTCATCGAGCGGCGTCAACGCGCTCACCACCGGCAAGCGGCCGACGAGCTCCGGGATCATGCCGAACTCGATCAAGTCGTCCGGCGTAATGTGCGGCAGCGTCTCGGCCAAGCCCAGATCGGTGTGACTCTTTGCGTCTTGCGTGAAGCCAATCGACCGCCGGCCCAGCCGCTTGCGGATGATGTCGTCGACGCCGTTGAACGTTCCGCCGCAGATGAACAAAATGTTCGTCGTGTCGATCTGGATGTACTGCTGCTCCGGATGCTTGCGGCCGCCCTGCGGCGGCACGTTGGCGGTCGTGCCTTCCAACATTTTGAGCAGCGCCTGCTGCACGCCCTCGCCCGAGACGTCGCGCGTGATCGACACGTTCTGACTGGTCTTGCCGATCTTGTCGATCTCGTCGATATACAGGATGCCGCGCTGGGCCGCCTCGATGTCGAAATCGGCTGCATGCAGCAGCTTTAAGAGCAAGTTTTCGACGTCCTCACCGACATAGCCGGCCTCGGTCAGCGTCGTCGCGTCGCCGATAGCGAACGGCACGTTCAGGCTGCGGGCCAGCGTGCGGGCGAGGAGCGTTTTGCCGCAGCCCGTCGGGCCGACCAGCAAAATATTCGACTTGTCGATTTCGACGTCCGAGTCGTCCTCGGCCGCAACCAAACGCTTGTAATGACTGTGCACGGCCACGGCCAGCACGCGCTTGGCCGACTCTTGGCCGATCACGTACTCGTCGAGCTGCGTCATGATCTCACGCGGCGAGGGAATGCGCGTGAACAGCTGCTTGCTTGTGCCGCGCCGCTTGCGCTCCTGGTCCAGAATCGACTGGCACAGCTCGATGCACTCGCCGCAGATGTACACGTCGCCCGGTCCCTCGACCAGGGGGCCGACGTCTCGATAGCTCTTGCGACAGAATGAGCAGAACGCGTTCTTCTTGGTAGTACCACCCCGGCGTGTGCCGGTGATATCCCTGCTGGAGGGCATGAATTACTCCTTCTCGGTCCGCGACGTGGGTGCTGCTCATCACGGCAGCCCACCGCATCGCTTCGCTTGGTCTCTGGTTGTCACTCGCTTAATGGCGAACGCCGAATCGGCGGGCGACGCGTTGCGGTGGTTTGTGGTTCCCTGCCACCGCTGCGTTGGCACGTCGTTTCCGCTGCGAAAGCGCTCGCACGCTTGCGACCGGAGGAGCTTCCTTGTCCCCAGTTGCTCGTTGGCCTGGCCACGGCGGCCCGGCCATTCACGAAGCATTGCTCTACATTACGAAACTCTGTCGGGGGTCGTTCAATGCTTGCCGTGCGGGCAAGTGCCAAACTCACGGCACGGCCGCACAACCGTGCCAGGCGACGCCACCGGCGCCGCAGTCGTTCACGGCCTAACTCGTCTGGTTGTCGTCGTTTAGCTCCGTCTGGAGTTGCGTTGCTAGCTTCGTCTTAATTGTTCGGTATTCGCCGTCGCTGAGCCCACCCCGCGAATGCACTTCTCTGAATTTCGTGAGCAATTCGCTGGCAGTCGACCGGTCGTTGGCCTCATCACCGCGCCACCTTCTCACCGCCAAGAAGCCTAGTGCCAATAATGCGAAAATTGCGGCAAACCACAATCCGGCCTGCAGCAACGGATGGCGGAAGATTTCTGTCATGCCCACCTTGTCTGGTTGCCTGGCACGAGAGGACCAACTGCCCATATTTGCCCAACTCATACATTATGCACTCTTCGTCCGAAAGCGTCTACAAACGAATCAGACCTTCCAATTCGCCGAATTCTCGCCCGGCTAAGCTTCGCCCCGTCGAACGTCCCGATAACGATTCGGGACGCTTCTGTTCCAATGCTCCCGCCCTTGCCCCGACACCCGCGCCGCCGTCCTCCAATCCCCTTCCGTGCAACACCAGCCATGCCCGCCCCCATACGACGCACAGTGTTGATCGCCGCCAGGCCGGCCGTCTTCGCGCTCGCGGCGTGGGCCGGGGTCGCCTTGGGCCAGCCGCCGACGTCGATCAACTCGCCGCCGGCAGTGCCGGCCCCGGTGTATTGGAAACAGGACTTGTTTCTCATTCCCTACCAGGGGATCGCACTACCCGGCGGCGCCAAGGCCGAGTCGGTGCGACTGGTCGTCTCGACCGATCGCGGAGCTGACTGGCAGATAATCTGCGCGGCCAAGCCGAACGTAAAGGCCTTCAACTATCGTGCGGCAGGCGACGGCGAATACTGGTTCGCCGTCCGGGCCGTCGACGCGGCGGGCCGTTTCTGGCCAGCCGCTTCTTATCAGCCCGAGCTGCGAGTGGTCGTCGACAAAACAAGTCCCACCATCGCCGCCGCGACCGCCGCACTTCGCCCGGACGGCACGTTTCAATTGCTATCATCCGCCACCGACGCCAATCTCAACCCGAATTCGTGGCAATGGGAGGCGCAAGCCGAAGGCACGAGCGACTGGCAATTAATCAGCGTTGCCGCGACGTCCTCAGCGCCAAACTCCGGCTGCGGAACCTGGATGCCGCCCCCCGGTTTTCGCGCGGCCACTCTGCGAGCGACCGTGTCAGACCTGGCCGGAAACATGGCGACTCTGAGCGTCGCCCCGACCGCTGCCCCAACCGGCGAGACGACGCTTGCGCAGAATTCCCCGCCAGGCTGGCAGCCAGCCACGCCACTCGCCGCCAGCCCGCCGATCGCTTCCAGGTATGACCCCACAACCGCTTCGGCGTCCGAGTTTTCGGAAACTCAAACGTGGCCCGCCGGTTTAGCGACGCGTTCGCCGTATCGGCTGTACGATACATCCACCTCGCCGCTCGAAGCGACTGGCACGCGGTACGGCAATCCGCCTCGCCTCGCCGCGTCGTCCCAGCACTTGCCGCTTCCGCCGATAGCGGCGGCGAGCAGCGATCCGCCCGGATCAACGGGGGCGGAAAGCGCGGTGACGCCGGAGGAGCCGTTTCGGGACGTAACCGTCCGCCGCTTGCCGCCCATCCACGAGGTCAACTTGTCCATCGACGTGCCAGAGGCCGTGAGTGGCTCACCCAATCAACCTACCGCCATCAACGAGTCAGACCGTTCAATTCCGGCCCAGGCTGCAGGAAGAAACGTTGCCATCCAGCCGCCACCCACGCTGCGCTATCCTGAAACGATCTCCGTTCCGCCCGGCATCGAGCCGAAACACGTGTCGTCCCGAACATTCGACTTGGACTATCATTTTGACGACCTGGGCCGTTGGGGCATTTCCCGCGTTGAGTTGTGGGGGACCCGCGACGGCGGCAAGTCGTGGCGCCGCTACGCTGAAGATGCCGACTTGCGCAGCCCGCTGCGGGTAACGGTCGACGGCGAGGGGGTGTACGGTTTTCGCATCGTCGCCCAAGCGGCCGGCGGTGCGCGGTGGCGCCGCCGCAGCCTGGCGACGCGCCGGAAAGCTGGATCGACGTCGACGCTCGCCGTCCGTACGCCGAAATCACTGCGATCGAGCCAGGCAGGGGCACTCGCGCCGATCTTCTGCAGATTAACTGGCGGGCCGAGGACGAACATCTCGACGCTCGCCCGGTCTCCTTGTTCTACAGCAGTCGACCTGCCGGCCCCTGGTCCACGATCGCGTCCAACCTTCCCAACTCGGGCCGCTACGAGTGGCGCCTCGACCGCTATCTCCCGCAACGCAGTTTTCTGCGATTGGAGGTCCGCGACGCCGCCGGCAACGTCGGCGCCTTCCAAACCATCGATCCGATTTCCCTCGAATTCGCCCAACCCAGCGCGTCCGTCCGCGCCGTTCTCCCAGTCGATGCAGCTGCCAACTCTCCCGGTGATGAGCGGTATTAGCCGCCAGCGGCTGGAAAACTGTCAAGCCGGTCCGTGCGATGACAGCATGCCGAGAGACACGAATTATCCGGCCCGCGGCCGGCAATCGATCGAGCCTGGGCGCAATACTTTTCCGAAATTCACGCCCCGATTAGTTGTCTCTTGCGCAGCCGCCAAGTATGCTGGGCGCGTAGCCCGCACGCATTGATCTCGATTCCCTGGAGCCCGCTAATGAATTGGAAGATCTTCGGTTGTGCCACGCTCTGCGCGGCCCTGGCGCGGGCGTCGCTTGCCGCCGCCGATACGCCCGTGGCCGTTGCCGCCGCCCCGACGCACCATATCGTGCCGATGATCGTCGCGGGCAGCCCCTCGGGCACGCCGCCCGATTCTCCTTCCCTGCACGTCGATGCAAACACCACGTCTTCACCCTACGCCGGCGTCGGCAGCGTTTTCATCGATGCGCCGCCCGCAGACGATGGTCGAGGTTTTCTCTGCTCCGGCTGCGCCATTCATGGGTTCACCCTCGGCAAGCAAGTCGTCCGCGACTACGTCTTGATGGCCGCCCACTGCTTGGATTTTGCCGGCGGAATGGACTTTTCCGGCGATCCGACCGGCGACGGCACGCCCGACGTCGAGCCGCCTGACGTGCGGTTCGTGCTGAATTACGGAGGCGACGTCACCGCCGTAATTCCTGCCACCGAGATTCACCTCCACCCCGATTGGCACGGCTTTTTGAATGTCTCCGGGCCGGAGGGGCCAAGCATCAACGACGACGTCGCCCTCCTCCGCTTGTCCTCGCCGGTGCCCCTCGGCGTACCGACTTACAATCTGAATACTTCCTTCTCAGGTCAAATCGAGTTGCTTCAACCGACCGGCTACGGCGCATCCGGCGATCCGGGCGGCTTTACCGTTCCAGGGTCGTTCAGCGTGAGACGAACCGGTTTTAACCAGGCCGACCGCGTCTTCAGCGATGACGAACTTGGCTCCGCGTTCGAGGTGTTCGACGCCGATTTCGACGGCCCGGACCAGTCGACGAACGTGATCGACGTCGGACTCCCCGGATTCAGCCCCTCCATCGAAGGCACGCTCGGTAACAATCGCGAATCGACGATCGGCCCCGGCGATTCAGGTGGACCCAGTTTTCTCGGCGACCGCACGACTGGGTTGTTGCAACTCGGCGACGATGGCCGGCCCATCGTGTACGGCATCAACACGTTCGGTTCCGACGATGCGCCCGCTTACGGATCAACCTATGGCGGCACGCTCGTTTCAGCTTATGCCGGTTGGATTAACTCGATCATCGTCCCCGAGCCGGCCTCGATCCAATTGGCGCTCGGCTTGTTGGCGCTTGCCGCTTGGCGCAGACGAAGCAATTGACGCTGCTGCCGACAATGGGCCAGCAGGCCGGTTGAATGCCCGACTGAAACTGCAGGTTGCCGCCCGAACGGTTTATTTTCCGCTCGAGCATCAATAGAATGGATCGCGCGTCAGATTGGATCGCGCGTCGATACTGTGCAGTTCCTCGCCGCATTGCAATCGCTCCCCTTGGGCCGCGCCATGGCCAAAGCCGCTAAGTCCTCAGTCCAATCCGCCGTTGATTTCCTAGCCAAGCCCGCGGCGCACACAAATGCCTCCGTCTTTACCGTCAGCGGCGAAGATGCGTACCTCAGGTCCAAAGTGCTGGCGGCGCTGCGGCAGCTACTGCTCGGCGCCGGCGAGGCCGACTTCTCGCTAACCACGCTCACCGGCCGCGACGCCCAGTTTCGCGATCTCGTTGACGCCCTAGCCAGCGTGTCGCTCTTCGGCGATGGCCGCCGCCTGGTCGTCGTCGAGGAGGCCGATTCTTTCGTCAGCGAATATCGCCCGCAGCTCGAAGATTACGTCGCTCGCCCATTCCAAAATGGCGTGCTGATACTCGACGTAAAGACGTGGCCGGCGAATACGCGGCTGGCTAAGGCCGTCGCGGCCCACGGCGTCACCATCGAATGCAAGCCGCCTAATGTGCGTCAGACAAAGACCTGGCTTGTTCAGCGGGCCAAATCGGAGCACGACGTCAAGCTTGAGGCGGCGGCGGTTGAAACGCTCGTCGAGCTGCTGCCGCCTGAACTCGGTGTCTTGGAGCAAGAAGTCGCAAAACTGGCTCTCCTGGTCGGTGACAACCGCACCGTCGACGCCAAGCTCGTGCGCGACAACGTCGGCGGCTGGAGGACCAGGACAACCTGGGAAATGATCGACGCGATCGCCGACGGCCAGGCCACCGTCGCCATCGCTCAGCTCGATCGCCTCATCGCATCGGGTGAAAAACCTCACGGCATTCTGCCCCAAATGAGTTCATCGCTCCGCCGTTTCAGCGTCGCCGTCGGGCAGATCGAGGCGGCTGAGGCCGACCATCGCCGCTTGCCGCTGCGCGAGGCGCTCGCCCAGGCGGGAGTGCTGCCATTCAAACTGGGCGACGCCGAGCGCCAGCTCCGCCGCATCGGCCGGGCCCGCGCAAAAAAATGGCAGACTGGCTGCTAGCTGCCGACCTCGCCATCAAAAGCCACAACTCAGCCGACGACCGCGCCCGCACCGAGCTCGAGCGATTGATCGTCCGCGTGGCAGCAGCGAATTGATAGCTCCTCCGGAATGCCGCATCGCGTCGGCCGCAGACCCCGCATTAACCGCTGGCCCGGATGCACACTCTGAATTACTTCGCACACCCTGAAAGGACGCAATGCCCGTCGATTCTTCTTGAGCTTGCCAGCATCGGCCGGTTGTTCTAAGGTTCGCTCCGCCTTATCCCCACCAGGTCCGTCCCATTACTGCGCACGGACCAATCGGCCGTCGCCTCCGCATTGCCCTGCTATGTTCACAATTCCCGTTCGCACGCGCTGCGTTGCGATTCCCATCGTCGCACTGATCGCGTCCGGCTGTCAGTCGCCGTGGCTGGGCGGCGACGAGCGGTTCCACGAGACACCGGTGGGCACGGCCGGCATTCGGGCGAGCGATCAGCTACCGAAACCATCGCAATCGTTACCGCCGGCGAACAGCGAAATACCCGCCGACGCCGTCGACCCCGCCATCCTCGCCTCGGTGATGGACAAGCTGCAGCAAATCAACGCGATCGATCCCACTGCCTCTCAGAAGCTGTTGACCGAGCTGCAAACCACGCCGCCCAAGTTATGGCCCGCCACGGCCGAGCAGTTTCGCTCGTCGCTTGCCTATCACGAGCAGCTCATCGCCCGCGAAAAGTCCGAGCACCAAGATGCGGCCGCCGGCACAGCTCCGATTGCAAGTGCCGTTGAGCCAGGGCAGCCCGCCGCTAAGATGGCAAGCAGCGATCAAGCGAATGTCGTGAAAACCTTGCCGGCGATCGACTCCAACCAATTGCCGAAACCGCATGTCGAACAAGCGAATTTTTCCGTCGCGGCGATAGCGGCGGAAAACACGCCCGCCACCAACCCGGCCGCCCGGGAATCGCTCGCTCCGCCACAGAACTCGGGCGCCTCGCCTTCGACAGCAATCGTCACAGAGTCGAGGAGCTTATCCGAAAATCATCGGGGACCGGCTCATTTTGCGCAGTCCGCGGAGCAAAATGCGTCTGTCCCCCTATCTGCGGACGGTTCTGATAGCAGCTCCAAGGATTGGCGCGAACTGGTCAACCAGGCCGCTGACAGCCTGGCCGCGCGCGTCGCCGATTCGCCCGCTTCTACGGCCGAAGTCCACCAGCACGTGACGCTCCGCATTCTCCGTCTCTTGTCCGGCGACACCGAAGGCGCCCTCGAGCCGATCCCGCACATCTCGCCGACAGAGCAAGACTACTGGTCCCACCAGATCTTCGCCTTGGCCACCTACCTCGATCATCACACTCAGCCCGACGACATGCGCCGAGCCGCCGCCAGTGCAATGCACCTCGATGAGGCACTGACGAACCTTCGCGACGTCGCCTCCCTCACCCTCCGCAACTTCACGATTTGCAAAAAAGTGTATGGCTACGGCGTGCTCGACCCGTACACCGATGCCTGGTTCGTCCCGGGCCAGTCGATCACGCTTTACGTCGAAGTCGAAAACTATCACAGCCGCTCGAGCGATAAGGGCTACTCGACCCTCCTCTCTTCCAGCTACGAACTTTTCGATGAGGATGGCAAGCGCGTCGCCGGCGACGTTTTTCCCGACGTGGCCGACCTTTGCCGCAGCCGGCGGCGCGATTTTCACGTCCAGTATTCCCTCGCGCTGCCCCAGAAGCTGATTCCCGGCCGCTACCGCCTGCAACTGGTCGTGCATGATCGGCAAACCGACGAAATTGCGAACTCGAGCGTTGATCTCGAAGTGCAGCCGGCCGGCAGCCGCGACTCAAAAACCGAGGGAGGAACGGCCGGCCCTTGACGTTCGTTCCGCGCGGCTCAACGATCAGGCATGCAGCGCTACGACGCGATCGTCCTGGGAACCGGCGGTGTCGGCAGCGCCGCACTCTTCGAACTGGCCCGCCGCGGCCTGCGCGGTCGGCGTCGACCGCTTCGCCCCGCCCCACGACCGCGGCAGCTCGCATGGCAGCACGCGGATCATTCGGCAGGCCTATTTCGAGCATCCTGATTACGTACCCCTGGTGCTGGATAGTTATCGTTTATGGCATCAGCTCGAACAGCGCGTCGGCCGCCAGCTTTTGTTTCAAACGGGCCTCGTCGAAATCGGGCCCGCAAACGGCGTCGTGGTGCCGGGCGTCCTGCGGGCCGCGGCCCTGCATCATTTGAACGTCGAACAGCTCTGGCCGGCCGACGTCGCCCGCCGCTGGCCCGGCATTCACGCCGGCGACCAGCACGTGGGCGTGTACGAACGCCAGGCGGGTTACTTACTTGTCGAAGATTGCGTGCGAGCGCATCTCGACGCCGCAGTGGCCGCTGGCGCTCGGCTTATTGTCGACACTGAAGTGCGTGTTTGGACCGTAACCGACCGCGAAGTCCACGTGCGGATGGCCGGCGGCGAAATCGCCGCTAACCGGCTGATCGTCACCGCCGGCGCCTGGGCGGCCAAGCTGCTTGCCGAACTGTCGCTGCGTTTGACCGTACGTCGCAAGAGCCTGTTCTGGTTCGAAACGAATACTTCCCACTATGCCGCGGCCGGCGGCTTTCCGGCCTTCTTATATGAGTTGCCGACGGGCATCTTCTACGGCTTCCCTCAGCTCGACGCCCGCGGCGTCAAAATCGGCGAGCATAGCGGCGGCCGCGAAGTCTCCGATCCTCTTAGCGTCGATCGCCAGGTCGACCCATTCGAACAAGCGGCCGTTGTTCGATTCTTGTCGCATTACCTGCCGGGCGCCTCCTCACGCGTCACCGGCCACACGGTATGCCTCTACACCATGTCGCCCGACGAACATTTCATCGTCGACCGCCACCCGCAAAATTCGAATGTCGTCTTCGCCGCCGGCCTCTCGGGCCACGGATTCAAATTTGCGCCCGTGCTGGGAAAGGCTCTCGCAGATTTGGTGCTCGACGGCGGTACGAACCTGCCGATCGACTTCCTATCGCTGTCGCGGTTCAACTAGCGATCTCGTTCCGACGCAAAATTTAGCAGGCACACTCCGTGTGCCGGCGCAGCCACATCCAATAACGTAACCCCGCAACTAATCGCTGTTACGGCACGCAGAGTGTGCCTACTACATTACGCCCCCACCACTCGCCGCGGGTCGGTCCGCTGAATGATGTCGCTGATGCCCGTCTGGTTGAAGCCCTTGTAGCCCTCGTTGCGCTCCAGAATCTCCAGGTGCGAACCAATCACACCCTCGCGGCGAAACCGTTCGGCCTGCTCGGCCGTGATTCGCCCCGCTGCCAGCAATCGCTCGATTCGCTGCGGATCGACCTGCCAGACTTCGCCCTTGGTGAACGCCTGCCGCAAGAACTCAAAATCTGTAAACGGCGCCAGCGTTTCGACGCCCAGCCGCGACAGTTGCTCGCGGGCCGCGTCGAAATCGAACTGACATTCGAGGTGATGCATGCCCGCCTCGAGAAACGCCTCGCCATGCAGCTCGCACCATAACCCGACCGTGCCCAGCGCCTCCCGCTCGGCGAGCGGCTCGTGAGCGAAGTCGCACAATACCTCCTCCGGCGACAAATCGACGTCGGCAAATATCACGATGCGGCTGTTCCGCTGTTCCAGCACTTCGCGCCCCACCCTGCCTCGCGCCCTGCGTAAAATCGCTCGCGGCACTCGAACCCCATCTGCTCCAAAACGGCAATCAAGTGCCGGAACGCCAGCCGGCTCGAGCGGTACGTGTGATGATCGTGATTAGACCACCCCAGCCCCAGCCGATTCTGGCGCTCGAATTGCACGCGCCCCGCCCGGTTGCGGCCCTGCCAATACTCGCGCTCTCCATAAAAAAACAAATCGCAGGCCCAATCGCGGCCGATCTCTGCCTCCGCCGCGGCGAATAGTTTGGACGCGTGTCGAAACCCATCCTCCAATGCGTCAAATGCTCGCTGCCGATCGCGAAACACGGCCAATTGTTTTTTCGCGGCGTCAATCTCAGCCTGCGTCACGCCCGGCACGTGAAAGTGCGGAAAGCCGTGTCGCTCAATCAACCAAAGGTGCACGCCCCCCGAGTCGTCGAGCAATGTCTGTCGAAACGGCCCGCCGCGCTCGCCGCTAATCGATGCCGCGCCGTCGGATTGCTTGGCCAAGCCAAGCGACTGCCGCAGCCTCGCGAGCGCATCCTCGACTGAATCGACGCGAATCGCCAGCCCGTCGTGGGCCGCGTCCAGCCGCAACGGCGGAAACATCCCTAGCGGGTGCCGCCACAGATTCACGTCCTCGCGATCGTCCGACGCCGGCAGATAACCAACTGCTTCCAGCTTCGCGGCTAATTGCGCGGCGCCGTCCGTGTGATTCGCTTCGACCAGTGACAAGTGATCGATCCAATCCACGAGCCGAGTGCCCGTTTCCTCGC
The DNA here is from genome assembly GCA_963738665.1 of uncultured Planctomycetota bacterium. GTDB lineage: Bacteria > Planctomycetota > Planctomycetia > Pirellulales > Lacipirellulaceae > JABDGM01. The sequence goes on along the minus strand of CAVTXL010000014.1, from coordinate 139,278 downwards.
GCAGCAGCTGAGACAGTCGAGCGACTGTCGAGCTGCGTTCGACGAACTTGGCGACGAACCCGGCCACCCGCGCCGCTGCGGCCGGCTGAATTTCCCAGGCGAATTTGTCGTGCCTTGGCGCGCTGGTAGCAGGCATCGGGCGTACTCCGTTAAAACCAAGCTTGCGTCGAACTGTCTTAAGAATTATAGCGTGACGTAGAATATGTATAGCGGCAAAGTAGTAGGCACACTCCGTGTGCCGCAACGGCCCCTGCAAATAACGTTGTGGCCGGTCGCCTGACCTATTGTTGTGGCCGGTCTCCTGACCGCGCCACGCTGAGCAAATAACGTTGTGGCCGGCCTCCTGACCGTGCCACGCTGAGCCCAAAAAAACGTCAACCCTAACTGTTGCGACGGCACGCGGAGCCTGCCTGCTACAATCATGAAACATCGCGTCCTCCTCCTCGGCGCCGGCAAGATCGGCCGCATGATCGCCCGCCTCCTGATGGACAGTGGCGACTATAGCGTGCTCGTGGGCGATCACAGTCCGGCCCTCTTGGAGCGCATCGTCCGCCAATCGGGCGCCGAGGCCACCCTCCTCGACGCCCGCAGTGCCACGGAACTGACCGGCGCGATGCAAAACGTCGACGCGGTGATCTCCGCTCTCAGCTTCCATCACAATCCGACCGTCGCTCGCGCCGCCCTGGCCGCCCGCATCAGCTATTTCGACCTCACCGAAGACGTGGCCACGAGCGACGAAGTCGCCCAGATCGCCAAAGACGCCGCCGACGGCCAAATCTTCATGCCGCAATGCGGCCTGGCGCCCGGCTTCATCTCGATCGTGGCCAATCACCTCATCAAGTGGTTCGACCGCGTTAATACCGTGAGCATGCGCGTCGGCGCGCTGCCGCAGTTTCCCACCGGCTCGCTGAAGTACAACCTTACCTGGTCGACCGACGGCCTGATCAACGAATACTGCAACCCGTGCGAAGCGATCCACATAGGCCGCCGCGTCGAGTTGCTGCCGCTCGAAGGCCTGGAAAGCTTCTCGCTCGACGGCGTCCGCTACGAGGCCTTCAACACCTCGGGCGGCCTGGGCACGCTTTGCGACACGCTCGCCGGCCGCGTCCGTGAGCTGAACTACAAGACCGTCCGCGACGTCGGCCATCGCGACCAGATGATGCTGCTCGTGAACGAGCTGCGGATGAGCGAGCACCGCGACGATTTGAAAACGATCTTGGAGCGGGCCGTGCCGCTGACGTTCCAGGACGTCGTCGTCACCTTCTGCACCGTGACGGGCTGGCGCCGCAATCTGCTCGTACAAAAGAGCGACGCCCGCAAGATTTATCACCGCATGATCGGCGACGAAACGTGGAGCGCAATCCAAATCACCACGGCCGCCGGCATCTGCGCCGTGCTCGACCTGCACCTCGCCGGCCGCCTGCCGCGCCGCGGTCTCGTCCTGCAAGAGCAGGTCGACTTCGACCAGTTCATCGACAACCGCTTCGGCCAACATTACGAGTGCCACGCGACCTCGCAATTTACCAGCGGCACGAGCAGCCAAATTTCGGTCACCGCCGGAGAGGGCGAATCGGATGAATAACGAAATCAGCCAGGCACTTGGGCGACTAGGAGTACGCGAACCGCTGCAAGCCGTCGCCGTTGGCAATCAGTGGAAAGTCGGCGGCGGCGCAGCGATTGTCATTCGCTCACCGATCGACGGCAGCCCAATCGCCCAGTTCCCCGCCGCGACAGCGGCCCAAGCCGGCGAGGCCGCATCAGCGGCCGGGCAAGCGTTTCCAACTTGGCGCGACACCCCCGCCCCCGCCCGCGGCGAATTGGTCCGCCGTTTCGGCAACCTCGTCCGCGCCCATCTCGGCGACCTGGCGACACTCGTCACGTTGGAAGTCGGCAAAATCACCGCCGAAGCCCGCGGCGAAGTCCAGGAAGTCATCGACATCTGCGACTTCGCCGTCGGCCTCAGCCGCCAACTCTATGGCCGCACGATCGCCAGCGAACGCCCCGGCCACCGACTCACCGAATACTGGCACCCGCTCGGCCCCGTCGGCGTCATTTCCGCATTCAATTTCCCCGTCGCCGTCTGGGCCTGGAACGCGACGATCGCCCTGGTCTGCGGCGACCCTCTAGTCTGGAAGCCTTCCGAAAAAACGCCGCTCTGCGCTATCGCGATGCACGCCCTCTTGCAACAAGCGATCGCCGAAACCCCCGGCACTCCCCCCGCCATCTCCAACCTCGTCATCGGCGCCGCCGAAGTCGGCCAATCGCTTGCGTCTTCGCGTTTATTGCCCCTCATTTCCGCCACCGGCTCCGTCCGCATGGGCCGCGCCGTCGCTCAAACGGTCGCCGCCCGCTTGGGGCGATCGCTCTTGGAGCTCGGCGGCAACAACGGCATGCTCGTCGCCCCCTCGGCCGATCTCGACCTGGCCGTCCGCTCGATCGTCTTCGCCGCGGCCGGAACCTGCGGCCAGCGCTGCACCACGCTCCGCCGCCTGATCGTTCACGAATCGATCGCCGACAAACTTCGCGACTGGCTCCTCGCCGCGTATCAATCGTTGCCGATCGGCGACCCACGCCAAAGGGGCAACCTCGTCGGGCCGCTCATCGACGAGCAGCGCGTTCAACGCCATGGAACAAGCACTAACCGACGCCCGGCAGCAAGGCGGCACGGTCCACGGCGGCGGCCGCGTCACGGCAGGCGTCCCCGCCGGCGGCTGTTACGTCCGTCCGGCGATCGTCGAAATCGGCCCCGACGCGGCCATTATCCAACAAGAAACCTTCGCCCCGGTCCTGTACTTCATCCGCTACAGCGACTTCGACGAAGCGATCCGCATCCACAACAACGTCCCGCAAGGACTCTCCTCAGCAATTGCCACCGCCGACGTCCGCGAGGCCGAACGATTCACCTCCGCGGCCGGCAGCGATTGCGGCATCGTCAACGTGAACTTGGGCACCAGCGGCGCCGAAATCGGCGGCGCCTTCGGCGGCGAAAAAGAAACCGGCGGCGGCCGCGAATCGGGCAGCGACGCCTGGAAAGCCTACATGCGCCGCGTCACCAGCACGGTGAACTATTCCAAAGAGCTGCCGCTGGCGCAGGGGATTAAGTTCGAGGGGTGAATCTACACGCTGGCTATTTTTTGTGTTGTTTCCAAAAACTCCGAAACGCCTTCAGTCGCGGCAACGACTCACGATCCTTCGCCCGCCCGGTCGCTTCCTTGCTCGCGATGATGTCGTCAATATGGCACACGCAAAACCCCTCGACTTCGACGTGCCGCTTCCAGGCGTCTTCAAATCGCTCAATACCGTCCGGCGCGAAGATTAAATCGATATCGAACGGACCGTTTTTGAGTTGCACAAAGTCCTTGCCTCGCTCTATCTGGGCAGCCTCCTCGGCCGATAGACTGAATCCCAGCTCACGAAGCGCGGCGGCGCACGCTCGCCCATTCTCGGGCGTCTTATCTATGAGCACGTCCGCGTCTTGCGTGGTGTCAGCGAATCCAAGTAGAATCGCACCTGACTTGCCGAGAAACAGATACCGAACGCCGTTTCGCGCGAATGCGTCGCGAATTTCTTCAGCCTGGCGATATTCAAAAGCGCCCATAGCTCATTCGCGCCCATAACCCAACCAACTCGGCAGGTTTTCCTCGCACCACTTGCGGTACTCTGCCGTCGTATCCCACGATCGGAACTTCGCATCATCCATCACCGGCTTATACGTCTTGATAAACGCATACTTAAACCGCTGCGCCAGCGGCCGCCGCGCCGCCGCTTCGAACTCCGCCAGCCATTCCGGTGGAATCGAACTTAAATCATCGCTTTCCGGATCGACCACGCTCATGCCTGCCCACGCGACTCCAACCGCCGCATCTCGCCACCCTTGTTCGCCAAATAATAATAATTCATCTCATCATGCGGCAGCTTCTCGACGCGAACATCGTCGAAGCCAGCGTCGCGGAGCATGCTCTCGGCCAGCTCGCGGCCCCAACAGGTGCCCAGGCCCGCGCCCCCTTGGGCCAGCGACACCGTCATGCAGTGCATCGTCGAAATCGAATACAAGAACGACGCCAGCGGATTGTCGAGGTTCTTTTCCAGGTAGCTACTGGCCAAAATGTCCTGCATCAGGAACGTGCCCCCCGGCTTCAGGGCCGCATGAATCTCCAGCAGCACAATCTGCGGCTGGGCCTGGTCGTGAATCGCGTCGAACGCAGTGACCAGGTCGAACTTCGTCGGCTGGCCCAGGTTCGTCACGTCGCGCTGCTCGAATTGCACATTTTTCAGGCCGCGGCGATTCGCTTCCGCGCGGGCAGCCGTCACCGCGTCTTCGCATATATCAAAACCAGTAAAACGGCTCTTCGGAAACGTTTTGGCCATCGCGCAAATCGCCCGGCCGCTGCCGCAGCCCACGTCCAGCACGTCGATGCCCCGCTCAAGTTTTTCCACCAGCCCGTCGCCCAGCGGCAGAATGTGATCTTCCAAGGCGGCCACGACGGTCTGCGCGCTCTCCTCGGCCATCACTTCATGGAACCGGTGAAACTTTTCGTACGGCACGCCGCCGCCGTTGCGAAAACACTCGACAAGCTGATCCTCCACGCCCCCCAGCACCGACGTGAACTGCATCGTCGAGGCGATGTTTAGCGGCACGGCCGATCGCGCGACCAGCGACGCATGCTCGGCTGGCAGCGCGTAAGTCCGCTCCAGTGGGTCATACTCGATAATGCCGCCTGTCGTCATCGCCGCCAGCCACTCGCGAACGTATCGTTCATCGAGGTCCGCCTTCTCGGCAATCTTCTTGCTCGTCGAGGGCGGCAACTTGGCCAGCGTGTCGAACAGCCCCGTCCGATGCCCAATGCTGATCATCAGGCTCAGCGCCCCGCCGCTTAAGATTCCCAACAGTTTTTCGGTAAACGCCTCAACCTTGGCCTGGTCCATTTCAGCAGAAATAGCAGTGGACATGACAACTCCTTAATTTGAGTTCGAGATGCAAACGACAAGAGGGCCCGCGAGCCTGACTCCGTGAGGACGTCTATCGGTGAGTATGTCGCAATCGACCGTGTCGCGCCAATCGTAAACGCCGGCACATACTCGCTCCGACACCTATTCACTCACTTATTCTACCAAAAAAACAGCAGCAGCCGGCGCGGGCGGTGCCGGCTGCTGCCAGGTCGCCCCCGTCGTCTAACTGCGGGTGTCGCGACCCAACGGAGAGGCAGAATGAAGATGGCAGGACTTTCTCTGTGAGGGATTCATCCGCATTTGTGCATCACTCCACTTGCTTGTTTTGCGTGGAGAACCGCGCAATTTCGTCGTAACGTTTTATCCGCGTTCTTGGGCCGCTGACGCCGGCCGCCGTGTCGTCGATCGTTAACGTCGACGCTCTCTGCACCGCAGCGCCACGAGGGACGTTGTACGATGCGATGGATAAATCAAAGTCGCATACACGGCGGCGGCGGTCAGCGTCAGGCCCGCGAGGCAGCCAAACAGCTCGGCGATTGAAATGGGGGCAGATCATCGCAAATCGCTTCGCTTTCTCTTGCTAGCAACTTGCAAGTGGCGTGCAAGCTGCGGCTGACTCGTGGTTACGGCAGAACGAAAGGGCAAGCTGCGTGCCAGACAGGTCGATCGGTTTCCGCCCGGTGCCCAACCGAGTAAGAACCGCCGCGAGTTTCGCGAAAATACGGCCGGCAAAATGCCGTTGAAGTTGGCCCGCCAAGCCGCCAGCCACGCTCGTCGCAGTCTCAATCCGAGAAACCCGTTTCGATCTGAGACGCGACAAGTCTTCCACCTGCATTAGTCGATATCTGGGTACTCAGCCGCCAATCGGTAGTAGGCACGCTCCGCGTGCCGTAACAGCCCCAGAAAGAAGCACCGGTTCACACCTCAGCTGCAGCACGCACAGCGTGTCCACAACAAATTAAGCTCCACCGGCCAACCCCACTTGCGTTTTCTGCACCACCAGTTCACAATGACGGCATGAGCCGCTCGTTCTGGTATTACTTCTGGTTTACCTTTACCCGCCTGGGTAGCGGGACCAGACTTTGTACGTAGCGACTCATTCAACTACGAACAAACCGGCGACCCCCGAGACCCAGGCCACTGAGTTCTCGGGGGTTTTTTGTTGGTTGAAGAAAGGTTCAGAGTTGAGAGTTTAGGGTTGAGAGGAAATAAGCAAGGTAATGTGAGGGGCTATCATGTTCGGTTTCGAAAAGCTTGACGTTTGGCAAAGAGCAGTCGCGTTGACTGATTCCGTTTATGCGTTTACGCGCCCATTCCCTTCCGACGAGAGATTTGGGCTGACGAGCCAAATGCGCCGCGCGTCAGTTTCCGTCGCGGCCAATATTGCCGAGGGAAGTGGTCGCGGCTCGGCGCCCGATTTCACACGGCTCATTGAGTTCTCCTACAGTTCGCTGATGGAACTCGTCACGGAAACGACGGTTGCACATAGACAGGGATTCCTTCCGCAGGAAGGCTTTGGCGATACCTATGAAAAATGAGAGCACATTGCACGCATGCTGAGCGGACTGCGGTCGTCAATTGCTAAGCCGGACAAATAGGAATGGTAGTTCTCGAATCTGAACCCTCAACTCTCAACTCTCAACTCTACACCCTCAACTGGAGTTTCCCATGATCGTCGTCATGCGGCGCGATGCCACCCAACAGGATATCGAACACATGATCAAGCAAGTCGAATCGCTCGGCATGAAACCGACCGTCATCCGCGGCACCGAGCGGACCGTCGTCGCGGCTGTCGGCGACGAACGGGCCGCCGCCAGCGCCGGCGTCCTCGAGAGCGGCCCCGGTGTCGATGAAGTGCTCCCTGTACTTGCTCCTTACAAACTGGCCAGTCGCGAAACCCGCTCCGAGCCGACCGTCATCCGCACCGGCAGTCTCACGATCGGAGGCGGCACGCTCGGCGTCATCGCCGGGCCCTGCTCCGTCGAAACCGAAGAGCAAATCATCGATTGCGCCCACGCCGTAAAAAGGGCGGGCGCCACGGCCCTCCGCGGCGGCGCCTACAAGCCCCGCACCAGCCCCTACAGCTTTCAGGGCCTGAAGGAAAAAGGACTGGAGCTCCTCGCCGCCGCCCGCAACGAAACTGGCCTCGCCGTCGTCACCGAGGTCGTCGCCGGCGAAGACGTCGAGCTCGTCAGCGAATACGCCGATGTCCTCCAGGTCGGCGCCCGCAACATGCAGAACTACCGCCTGCTGGAAGCCTGCGGCAAAAGCCCCAGACCCGTCCTCCTCAAGCGCGGCCCCAGCGCCACGGTCGATGAGCTCCTCCTCGCCGCCGAGTACATTCTCGACGCCGGCAACCAAGAGGTCATGCTCTGCGAACGCGGCATCCGCACCTTCGAGGCCCATACTCGCTTCACTCTCCCCCTGGCCACCGTGCCCTACCTGCAGGCGAAGACTCACTTGCCCGTCGTCATCGATCCCAGCCACGGCACCGGCCACACGCCGCTCGTGCCCGCCATGGCCCGGGCGGCCGTCGCCGCCGGCGCCGACGGACTGATCATGGAAGTCCACCCCAATCCGTCCAAAGCCATGAGTGACGGCTACCAGTCGCTCACCTTCTCCCAGTTCGAAGACACCATGGCCGGCTGCCGCAAAGTGGCCGCGGCCCTGGGGGTGAAAATGTAGGAAAACTGGCCGGCTCCAAGCCAAAACGGCCACGCACATCGCCCCGCCGTCTCGGCCGGGTCCTCGCGCTAATCATTCAAAGCCTCTTCGGCAGAATTTGTGGGTTGCTTTGTCGAATGAAAGCCGATTTCGTTCCAGCAATCTCGGGAGAAACAGGCGTTTCGGCGCTCGATTCGCTGGGGTCTCCTGCCGTGGTTTTTTTCCGCAAGGTTCGCCGCCCCCTTTTGTCGAGCCGGAGCGAAGCTTACTTTCGTCCCCAATCACCCACAAATTCCGCTGAGGACCCCATTCAAAAGGCCCCCAACGCCCTCCAAGTTAAATTGTTCCTGTAACGTGTCGCGCGTTATAATTGAGCAGTCAATCGCCTTTCCGCGACGAGTGTGCTATGAAGATCGAAACCACCAGCGCCGAAATCTACTATCCGGAATCGGACGGCAAGCCGATGGGCGAAACCGAATGGCACGTGAATTGGGCGATTCGCATTCGCGACATCATGAAGCAGCGCTACCGTGGGCAGCGCGTCTACATCGGCTGCGACTTGTTCGTGTACTATGAAGAGGGCTTGCCGCAGCATAATTTCGCCCCCGACGTGATGGTTGTGAAAGACTGCGACACGCATTTGCGGCCGGTCTTCAAAGTCTGGGAAGAGGGCCGCCCGCCCAGCGTCGTGTTCGAACTGGTCTCGCGCGGCACCAGGCGTGAAGACTTGGAATTCAAGCCCGGCCTCTACGAGCGCTTGGGCATCGGCGAGTACTTCCTCTACGACCCGCGGGGGCGGGCGATTCGGCCCCCGTTGAAAGGCTTCCGCCTGGGTGCCGCCGGTTACGAAAACATCCGTCCTGATGAGGCGGGCCGGTTCCGCTCGCAGGAACTCGATTTGTGGCTCCGTGTGGAAGACGGCGACTTGATCTTCTACGACGCCGCGACCGGCCAGCGGCTCTTGACCGAGGCGGAATTCGAGCACGCGGCCGCGGAAGCGCAGGCTGCCGCCCTCCAAGCCGAACGCGCCGCCCGACAGGCGGCCGAACAAGAAATCGAGCGACTCCGAAAAGAACTCGGACGCCAGCGCCCGGCAAATTAGCCGTCCGCTCTGCCGGACAGCCCGCGGTTCCCGCTGCCACAGGCGGCCGCCCCTCGTTCGTCGCTTCGCACTTGCGCCGACAATTTTTCTCTGAATCACTTTGCGGCCGGCCGTGCGCGGCGGTATGATAGACCGGCCTGCAGCCCGGGCCCCGCGACAGCGGCCGGTCTCTTCGGCCTCTTTCGTCTCTATTTCCCGCAGCGCCGGCGCCCGGCCGCGTTGCCCTTCCAGCCTCGTACCCGGAGACATCGTAATGCGAGCCCCCAGGCGGAATTGGACGTTGTTCCTGTGTGTCGCTGCGGCCGCCGCCGCGATCCCCTCAACCTCCCTGGCTCAGTTCGGTCGTCGCGGCGGACCGCCGCCCGCGTTCATCCCCGAAGGCTACGACGATCATCAAAACATGATGGACCAGCTCGGCATCAAAGAGCTTCGGCCCGGTAAAAGCGGAAATAATCAGACGGGAAAGGGATTTGAAGAAGCATCGGCCAATGATTGGATGCCATCGATGCCCGACCTGATGACCATGAAGGACGGCACCAAGGTGGTCACGGCCGAGCAATGGCAGAAGCGCCGCGCCGAAATCCAAGAAGACTTTGAACGCGAAGTCTACGGCCGCATTCCGGCCAATGTGCCCGCGGTCACCTGGGAAGTGACCGGCACCACCGAAGGCACCAGCGGCGACATCCCCACGATCACCAAGACGCTCGTCGGCCACGTCGACAACAGCGCCTTTCCAGAGATCACCGTCAACATCCAGGCAAGCTTCACGGTACCGGCTGACGCGAAAGGGTCCGTGCCCATTGTGATCGAGTTCGGTGGCGGTGGCGGATTCGGCGGCGCCCGGCGCGGAGCCCGAGCTGGCGCACCAGCCAACACGCTCGCGGCAGGCGCGGGTGCGGCCGGTCAGCCGGCCGGCGGACCAGCAGCAGCCGGTGCAGGAGCAGGCGAACAGCCGGCGGCAGACGGACCAGCGGCGCGCGGGCCAGCGGCCGGCGGGCGCGGCACTGCTGGACGCGGTGGTCGCGGTCGCGGTCCTGGCGGCGGCGGGCCCCCCTGGACACAGCAAGCCATCGCCCACGGTTGGGGCTATGGTTACCTCAACCCGGGCAGCGTGCAGGCTGATTCCGGCGGCTTCAATCTGCGTCAAGGCATTATCGGCCTGACCAACAAAGGCCAGCCGCGCAAGCCCGACGATTGGGGCTCGCTCCGCGCCTGGCAATGGGGCGTCAGCCGCCTGATCGACTACTTTGAGGCCAACCCTGACGCCAAAGTCGATGCCACCAAAGTCGCCATTGAAGGCGTGTCGCGCTACGGCAAAGCCGCCCTCGTCACCGGCGCGTTCGAGCCCCGCATCGCCGTCGCTTTCGTCGCCTCCTCCGGCGAAGGCGGCGCCAAGCTCCACCGCCACGATTTCGGCGAGGCCGTCGAAAACCTCACCGCCAACGGCGAGTACCACTGGATGGCCGGCAACTTCCTGAAGTACGGCGCCTCGCAGGCCGCCTTCGGCAAAATGGACGCCTCAAACATGCCGGTCGACTCCCACGAGTTAATCGCCCTATGCGCTCCGCGGCTCTGCTTCATCAGCAACGGCATCGAACCGGGCGACCCGAAGTGGATCGACGCCCACGGCGCCTACATGGCCACGGTCCTTGCCGGCCCGGCCTACACGGTGCTCGGCAGGAAAGACCTCGGCGTCACCGAGAACTTCCTCACCGCCCCGATGCCGCCCGTCGATCAGCTCGTCGGCGGCGAATTGGCCTGGCGGCAGCATTCCGGCGGCCACACTTCGGTCCCCAATTTCCCCACGTTCTTCGAGTGGGTCGCCAATTACATCAAAGCGCCGGCAATACCCAAAGCGGCCACCTCGAGTGGAAATTAGTGCAACTTCCGCTTCCAGGAGCCACGTGAATTTCGCAGCGGTGGCCACGCCGCTGCGATCGCGCACGGCGCCCGGATGCGAAGAATCGTAAAACGCCCCAGTGCCCCTGCGAATAAGCTCCTTAACACGTCCTACAACGAAAGGTTTGCCATGATCATCAAACAGGTCCGCCTGTTGACGATAGTGTTATCGCTCGCAACGGTCGGCGAGTGCCTGGCTCAAACCGCTGCTCCGCCCGCGCAGCAGCCCGCCGCCCGCGGCCAGCGCGGCCAGCGCGGTTTCCGCGGCGGCCGCGGCTTCGGCGCGCCGGTGCGGATCGGCCCCCCGGCGCCGGTGCCCGCCGAAGTGGCCATCCCACGGCCCACGCCGGAGGAGCTCACGCAGATCAACGACGCGATCAAACACTTCGTTGAAACCGACACTTCGCCAGCCAGGCCGTTGCTCCAAAAATATGAGTCGCTGCTGATGGTCCAGCCGCCGCGCCCAACAACGCGGCTACCTTCACGCAAACGCAACAACGAATGGGTCCGCGTCACGAGGGATTCGTCGAGACCGCCAAGAAGGGCGATATCGACCTGCTGCTCGAAGGCGACTCGATCACCGACTGGTGGGTGCAGAACGACGCCAAAAAGGAAATGTTCGACAAATACTTCGGCAACCTGAAAACGGCCAACTTCGCCATCGCCGGCGACACCACGCAAGGCGTGCTGTGGGGACTCGCCAACGGCGAAGGTCAGGGTTTTTCACCCAAAGCTGTCATGCTCATGATCGGCACCAACAACACGGGCGGCAACACCGGGCCCGAAATCGCCGAAGGCATCGGTGCGGTCGTCATGGAGTTGCGAAAAGACTTCCCCAACGCCAAAATCCTGCTCCTCGCCGTCTTCCCCCGTGGCAACCCGGGCGACCCCGTCCGCGATAAAATCGCCGAGATCAACCAGCTCATTAAGAAGCTTGACGACGGCCAGCATGTCTTTTACCTGGACATCGGCCCCAAGTTCCTCGACGCCAGCGGCAACTTCCTGCCCGATGCCTTCCAGAACGATCAGCTCCACCCAGCCCCCAAGGGCTACGACATCTGGGCGCCGCCGTGAAGGACAAACTGGAGGAATTGATAAAGTGAAGTAAAAGCATGAATGAATGGAAGATTCATATTCCCGCTGACGACAACCGCATCACATGCTATCAATGCGGTTTGGTTTTTGGACAACGGGTACGCCTCAAAAAGGAAATTGTCGTTAGTACGACTGACGGCAGTCCAACCGGCGCTGTTCATCGTGCTGGTGAAGAGTGGATTGTTTTGCCAGGCATTACCACCGATCCGGTAGTTCGACTGTTTGATGTGTCTTGACGTGATCTAAGTCTTTTTGTAATAGCACCTTCCGTTGGGCATGGAATGACAATGCTTTAGGGAAGGAGCGAACGCATGGATGCGAATAATTATGAGCAACGCAAGCAGCAATTGTTGGCTGAATGCACGGTCGCCCCGCAGGTCTTTGACGGCGTGATGCAGCGGCTGGAGCGATTTATGGAACCGTTCGTCGAAAACCTGGTCCGCAAAGAACAAGCCGATCATGCGCGCACGATTGTGGGGGGTCTGCTCTCGGATTTGGAGAACAAGAATACCGAGTCGATCGCTTACCGCTTTGGCCAGGAGCGGATGCCTTTGCAATGGTTCGTGGGCATGTCCGATTGGGCGGACGAACCTTTGCGCGAAGAGTTGGTTCGTCAAATCGGCCAGCAACTGGGCCGCGACGACGGCGTCCTGGTCTTCGATCCGTCGGCCTTTCCCAAATCGGGCAAGGAGTCCGTCGGTGTGGCCCGTCAGTGGTGCGGTCGGCTGGGAAAGGTCGACAACTGCCAAGTCGCCGTCTACATGGGTTATGTCTCGGCGAAAGAACACGCCTTGGTCGATATGCGGCTGTTTATGCCCAAGGAGTGGACGCAGGACCGGCAGCGGCGCGAGAAGGCCGGCGTCCCCCAGGAGGTGCGCTATCGCACGCGACATCAACTGTGCTTGGAATTGCTGGACCAACACGGTGACAAGCTGCCCCACAGTTGGATCACCGGCGACGACGAATTGGGGCGTCCGTACACGTTTCGCCGCCGTTTGGACGACCGCCGTGAGCGTTATCTGTTGGCAGTTCCGTCGAACACCACGATCCGCGACTTGGAAACCGAGGAACCATCCTATCGCGGTTCTGGCCGTCCGCCGAAGCGTCCCTGGCAGCGCGTCGACCAGTGGGCCAACTCGCTGCCGAAACGCGCCTGGACCAAGGTGGACGTCCGCGACGGCTCCAAGGGACCGCTGTTGATCGAGGTCGTCAAGCGGCGCGTCGTAGGGCGTAATCACCGGCGTCAGGAAGGCCATCCGGAAGTGCTGGTCGTGATTCGTTATCGTGATCGCGAGAACCGGCGCGTGGTCAAGACGGATTATTATTTGTCGAATGCCTCGGCGGACGTGGAGCTGACTGAGTTTGCCCGCGTCGCTAAGGCGGAACATCGAATCGAGGAATGCCTGCAGCGCGCCAAAAGCGAAGCCGGTCTGGCCGACTACGAGGTTCGCAACTGGAAAGGCTGGCAGCATCACCAAACGCTCTCTCTGATCGCCGCTTGGTTCCTGGTGGTCGAAACCCGGCGGGGAAAAAAATGGACGCCTTCGATTACCGTCCCACAAGTCCGCGCGCATCTCCGAAATCCTACGACGTATCCGCGGATGCGCTACACCGTCTCGCATCCGACACGAATGCCAACAACGTCTGGTACGCAACGAACTAGCCCGCTTGTACCATTGGAAGCGGCGTAACTTGTTAGCACCACTAAACATAAACAAACGACAGATCTAAAACAGTCGAAGTAGTATGGTTCAGATCTGCCGATGGCGGACGTTGCACTTGGGAAGACGACACCGCCGCCGTTGAGGAGTGGTTCGAGAGGATTTGACATACCGTTTACTTGCCCCCAAGAGGGCAAAATACGATATCTCGTTCCCACGGTCCGCGTGGGGACGCGATGCTCGACGCTCTGCGTCGAGTGAGCACTGAGTTTGCCTGTCCGCCCTGAAAGGGCACCATGCGACAGCCCAGGCCGCCGGCCTGGGTAGGGCGTTGCGCCATAATTCGTCAGCCCTGAAAGGGCGCAATTCCCGTAACCTCCACCGCATTTTACCCAAAACTCAATTGCAAATTGTTTCCCCGCAATAAGTATTCCACAATCTCCAACACCGTCCTGGAGGCCTCACTCCATGCGTTACCTGATCGCCCTCGCGCTCACTGCCGCCCTCGCCGCCGATTGCTGCGCCCAAGAACAACCGACAACCCCTCAGCAACCTGCCAACGGCCAAACCGCCACGCCACCCGCCCAGCGCCGCGGACGCGGCCGTGGCCGCGGGTTCGCCGCCGCGGCCGCCGACCAGGCCGCCCCCCGCAACGACGCCAACTCGCGCACCGCTCACGAGCAGCTCCTCGCCAAGGCCAAACAAGGCAAAATCGACGTCTACTTCGAGGGCGATTCGATCACCCGCCGCTGGGGGGCCACCGATTACCCGCAGCTCCTCGCTAACTGGAACGAGAATTTCCACGGCTGGAACGCGGCCGACTTCGGCTGGGGCGCCGACCGCGTCGAAAACATCCTCTGGCGACTCGAAAACGGCGAACTCGATGGAATCAATCCGAAAATCATCGTTCTCCTCGGCGGCACGAACAACATCGGCGGCCCCCCCGGCGATGAGGCCCGCGTCGCAGACATCACTCGCGGCCTTATCGCCGTCGTCCGCGTCTGCCAGGAAAAAGCGCCCGACGCCGTAATCATCGTCACCGCCATCTTCCCCCGCAACGACAACCCCAATGCCAACGCGGCGATCAATAAGATCAACGAAAACCTGGCCAAACTAGCCGACGGCAAAAAGGTTCGCTACCTGAACGTCAACGACAAGCTCGCCGACGCCGACGGTAAATTGTTAGAAGGCATGATGAACCGCGACCGGCTCCACCCCGATATCAAGGGCTACCAGGTCTGGGCTGACGCCCTGAAACCGATCTTCACCGAAATCCTTGGCCCACCCGCCAAAGAAGACCACGCCCCACCACCCACCGGCGACCCCAGCGCGGCGGGCCGCGGGGCACGCGGCTAGTGCGAGTCGTGATCGAGGCCGTCCAATGAGTCTCTTTCCGCTGGAAGAAGGTCGCGCTGAAGGTATTCCGATTGCGCGAAGCGCTATGGCCAACACCGTTACATCGCGTCTTTATCTCCTCGTGATCGCAATTCTTGCCGTTCTCGCCTGGCTCGGCGGCAACGCGACGAGTCCAGCCGGAGAACCCCAGAGCGATTCGCTCCACACGCGGCCGAACATCATTTTGATCCTCGCCGACGACATGGGCTTCTCCGATCTCGGTTGCTATGGCTCGGAGATCAACACGCCGAACATCGACCGCCTCGGCTTTGCCGGCCTACGGTTTACGCAGTTCTACAATGCGTCTCGCTGCTGCCCCACCCGCGCCAGCCTGCTGACCGGGCTTTACCCGCACCAGGCCGGCATCGGCCACATGGTCGGCCGCAGCCCCAACGGCCTTTACAACGGCGACCTCTCGCATAACGCAATCACGTTGGCCGAAGGCCTCAAGACGGCCGGCTACGCCACCTACATGACAGGCAAATGGCACGTCACCCCCTACCGCCCCAACTCCCCCAGCCTGGCCCAGAACGGCCCCACCGGCCGCGGCTTCGATCGCTTCTACGGAATCATTCAATCGATCCGCAGCCACTACAATCCCCCATCGCTGATGGAGGACGGCCGGCCGCTGCCGCCGACCGAGGGCGATTATCACTTCACCGACGCCGTCAGCGAGCACGCCGTCGCCTACATAAAAGACCAGCCCGCGGATAAACCGTATTTCCTCTACGTGGCCTATGCGGCGCCCCATTTCCCGCTGCACGCCCGCGAGGCCGACATCGCCCGCTACCGTGGCCGCTTCCAAGCCGGTTGGGATGAGCTCCGCAAAGAGCGTCACCAGCGGCTCGTCGATTTGAAGCTGATCGATCCGGCCTGGCCGCTCCCCGAGCGCGACGAGCAGGAATTGCCGTGGGACGAAATTAACCCCGCCTATCGCGATTGGTTCGACGGGCGAATGGCCGTTTATGCCGCGATGATTGAACAAATGGATCGCGGCGTGGGTACGATTCTCGATGCCGTAGCCGCCCGCGCCGACCGCGACAACACGATCGTCCTGTTCCTTTCCGACAACGGCGGCTGCGCCGAAGAGATCGCCCAGACCGGCAACGCGGCCAACGATTACCCCCGCCGCACCCGCAGCGGCGCGCCGGTCCGCGTCGGCAACGTGCCCACGATCATGCCCGGCCCGGAAGACACCTATGCCTCGTACGGCTTAGAATGGGCCAGCCTCTCCAACGCGCCGTTTCGCCGCTTTAAGAGCTTCGTGCACGAGGGGGGTATAGCCACTCCCTGCATCGTCTGGTGGCCGAACAAAATTCAGCCCGCGATCACGCACGAACAGGCCCATGTCATCGACCTGCTGCCGACGCTGCTCGACCTCGCCCAGGCCAGCTATCCGGCCGAGTACCAAGGCCACCGCATCCAGCCCGTCGAGGGCCGCAGCCTGCTGCCGGTCCTGGCGGGTGGCACGCGCCCGCCCGCCGTCTTTGGCTGGGAACACGAAGGCAACCGCGCCCTCCGCCGAGGCGACTGGAAAATCGTTAGCCGCTACCCGAACGCGTGGGAGCTGTACAACATGAAATCAGACCGCCTGGAATCCCACGACCTGGCCAAGGAACTCCCCGATAAAACCGCCGAGCTCACAGCCCTCTACAACACGTGGGCCGATCGCACCGGCGTCAAGCCCTGGACCGGCCGGCAAACGCCGATCGGCTGGGACGATAACTCGAAATATAAGAAGTGAATCTCGCCGGCTACGGGGACGTCTGCTGCTGAAACAACAGCGGCGACACGTCGCGCAAGTACCGCCGCCACACGCGCCAATGGTGCGCCCCCTCGCTGGCCACGAACGTGTGCTCGATGCCAGCCTGCTTGAGCGCGTTCGAAAAGTTCTGGGCGCCGTTGAAGGCCGCGTCGTCTTTGCCGCAGGCGATCCACAGCAAATCGATTTGCTCGTTCGTCTTGGCCGCATTCGCGGCCAGCTCCGAATAGGGCGCGGTTTCCAGATTCGGCCCTCCCGCGCGTAGAATTCCGACCGTGCTGAAAGTATCGAGATGCTTCAGGCCGTAGCGGCCAGAGTGCCCGCCGCCCATCGAGAAGCCCATGATCGCGCGATGCTTGCGGTCGGCCACCGTGCGGTACTTGGCGTCGATGAACGGAATGATGTCTTCCAGGATGTCGCGTTCATAAAGCTCCATCCCACCGCCGCCCGCCCCGCGCGCCGCCCCCCGCGCCAGCACCGCCCGCGGCCGCCGCTCCCCCCGCGCCGCCACGACCGCCGCCGCCCCGCGGGCCGCGCACGCGCCCGTCGGCCGAGGCGCCGCCATAACCCATAGGCATCACGACGATAAACGGCTTGATCGCCCCTTCGGCCAAACGATTGTCTAGAATCTCGCTCGCCTTGCCGTACCGCGACCACGAATACAGATCGTTGTTCGCACCGTGCAGCAGATACAGCACCGGGTATCGCAGGTCGGGGTGCTCCTCATATCCGGGAGGTGTATACACATTCAGTTCGCGAATCACGCCGTTCGATTTCGAGTTGTACCGCTCCAGCCGAACCTGGCCGTGCGGCACGTCTTTGATCGCGTAGAAATCCGAATCCTCGCCCGGAATATCAAGGATGCTCGTGATCGTGCTCGTCGTGAAGCCGATCTTGGCCTGCGAGTTCGCCGGGTCGAGCAGCTTTACGCCGTCCACGTTGAAGCTGTAATAGTACATATCCGGCTTGAGCGGCCCGACGGTCACGCTCCACACGCCGTCGTCCCCCTTGGTCATCTCGAACGTCTCGGCCAGAAAATCGCTGTTGAGCGTTACTGTTTTCGCCTCAGGCGCACGCAGCCGGAACGTCACTTTGCCGTCGCTCTCGATCGCGGGCGACGCCACGCCCGGGCCGCCGCGTTGCCCGCCCCGCCCGCCGCGCCGCGGTGCTGCTCCTCGTTCTTGCGCCAATGCAGTCGACGCCACGAGAACTACCAAGACGAACAAACGACCAACAGCTTGCATACTATCGTCCTCCTGTACCTTGCCGTGCTGCCACCGCAGCAATCGAGTGTGAAGCGCACAGATTCCCACGAGAAGGGCCAACCGAGACCAAGCCCATTGTCCGCTACCCGCTCAGAAATGCAAGCCGTTCGGCGTGCCCAGGGTAGCCATTTCGCTCTGCAAAATGAGCCCGGCTCGCGAAGCCAGCCGCCACGGCCGCGATTACAGCCCGCCCGATTAGAGCCCGCTAGCCAGCCTCCCAGTCAGATAGCGGTGCACAAACGCATTGCCGAGCACGATGAGATGATCGCGGTCGACTGCCAGCTCGAAGTCGCCGCCCGCCGGTTTGCCCGGCTCGCCCGCGGCCCGTTGCCGCACTTCCTGCCGCAGGGCATCGATCAGGGCCGCATCGCCGGCAAACTGTTCGTGTAAGTCCTTTGAAATAGCGTAGAACTCAATTCGCCGCGTCCGCTCGGCCGCCGCCCGGCTCGTGATCGAGATCGTCTCGCCGTCGATTGCCCACCACGCCAGGCCGAGCGCCGGCAAAATCTCGTCGAGCGATTCCCGCCAGGTGCGCTGAATCACGCTGCACGAAATCGGCGTCGTCGGGGACAATTCGAGCTCGGCCAGCGCCCGCCAGTCGACCAGCATCGTGACGCCGCTGCGTTTCTGCCAATCGCGGACCACGTCCGCCAGATTACTCCACGCGACAAACGTGAACGTAGTCGGCTGTTCCAACGCTCTGGCCAATTGAGAGTAAGCAGGGGCCACCGTCAAGCGCTCGGCCGGGTATCGGCTCTTCAGCGGCAGCCCGCGGGCCAGCCGTAGCCGTTCGCAGAATACGAGAATGCCCAGGTGCACGCTGTCGGCCTGTTCGATGTGCAGCGATCGGGCGTTCACAGCGATCGTTCCAGCGCCTCCGTTGGCCTGCCAAGATTCGCGGTCGACAAACTGCTCGATCAACGCGGCCAGCCGAGTCGCATCCGCCTCATCCGGGTTCAGCAAATCCGCAACGTCATACTCTCGCGGCCGCCGTGCGTCGCCGTTCGGGCAGACGACGACCAGTTGCCCGTCGCGTTCCACGAAATCCATACGTTGCTTGCCGAGCACGTCGTGCAGCAGCGATTCAAGCGTCGCGTCCGTCGCGTCCACGGCCACCTCGCGCGAAGGCGATGCGCCCGTCATGTCGAATACCGCCGGATCAATCGTGATCGGCACGGCGGACATGTCCGACATCATCCGGACAAACTGCGCGAGCGGCATGGCCCGTACGCTAAGCGCGGCGAATCGGCAGCTTCAATTGGTCGGCCACACTGCGCATGGCCGCAGGGCTTGAATCCGGCGGACCTCGCCGCACGCTGATCGTGGGGGTTTCTTCCTGGTCCGCCGTCCGCCGCACGCTCGTGTCGACGCGGGCGTCGATGCGACTCGGATTCGCAGCCGGCCCGTTGGCGACGTCACTGTTCAATGTCGAGGGCGGCACCGTGCTTGTCGTTGCGCTGCTGGCCGGCGGCCCACTTAGCAAGCTCAAGTTCGCCGGGTCGAAGTTAAGAGGATCAAGCGGATCGATCGCCAGCACACCAGTGCGACCCGCGTTCGCTTTGGCGGCCGGCTCGGCCGGCGGCGCCGGCTCCGCCGCCGGCGCGATTCCGCCGGCGCCTCGGGCTGAACCTTTGGCCTGTTCAAGATTCGCAATAGCCGCTGGCGGCGCCGTCTGCGGGGCCGGGTCCACTGCGGGCGCCGCTTCGAATGCAGGGGCCGCGGCGACTTGCTCTGCCTTGTTTGGATCGACTGTAGCGCTCGACTCGTGCGCAGGCGGAGCCGATGCCACGGCAGGGACCGGTTCGTTCGGCGACGGCTGTACCGAGCCAATTGCCGCGGCGCCGGCCTCGCCGGACGACGTATCCACATTGGATCTTGAATCGTCAGCCGCGACAAAGGACGCTGCCGGTTGCACCGGCTGAGCAACCTCGCCGGCATCGGTCGTGCCGCCGCGAGGCCACAGCGCAGCAGCCAAACCACCGGCGACCAGCAGCGTGGCCAAACCGGCCGCGCCGGCCAGCGCCGCCGGGCTGGCCGCCAATTTTGCGCAGACGGCGCTCAATCCTGCGCGGCGACGCAGCGGTTGGCGCAGCCGCGGCCGCACCGTGGAACGACATATCGAACTGCGGGTAGGTTGCGAACTGCGGTTGCCCTGCGCCGGTCTTGCCGGCGCCGTCAAGCACGGCGACCGCTGCCTCGGCGAACGCATCGGCCGCGGCCTGGCTGGGTGTCATGACTTGCTTAAAGTGGGCGCTCGTCGCCGCCGCGGCTGCCACCGGCATCGCGCTGTTACTTTCGGCCCGTTCCATCACCCAGCCGGCCGGCGGAATGATGTGCACCATGCTGCCGCAGCGCGGGCACGCGTGGATCTCGCCAATCGCTTTCGCGCTGCGGACCTTCAGCCGGGCCCGGCACGTTTCGCAAGTGACTGGAAAAGCAACCACTTTGAAATCACAGTACGAGTGTTGGCGCAGCGATTGGACAGTGGCGAGTCCGCCTCTGCGGGCGGGCAAGCGGTGCGCACCAATCGGCACGAGAAACCGTACGTCCATTCTCCCCGCCGCGACTCGATGATTGCCCGGCCGGGGCAAGCTCCATCATACCATGCCAGCCAACGATCGGCAGGAACCGCGGCGCGGCGAGTCGCCCGGTCCAGGGCCCGCAAGCCAGGACCCGCGGTTAACCCGGTCAATCGGCCCCGCCGGCCCTACTTGGCGACGAATGCAGTCGGCAGCGTCTCGCCCCGCGCGGCCGCCCGCGACCGCGTTGTCACGAAAATCACGTCCGGCCCGCCGGGCGATTTCGGCCCGATCACGTACACCAGCTTCTGCTTCGGGTCGGCCGGGTCGGCCGCCGATTTGTCGGGGTTCGCCAGCCGCAAGATCTCGACGAGAATGTCCTCGGCCGGCTGGTCGGCCCGGTCGATCGAAAGGGATTGATTTTTGGTGATGCCGTCCAGTTGCAAGTCGGGCCCGCGGATCACGATCTCCACGCCGAGTTGCTGGGCGAATTGCCGCAGCACTAGTTCGAGCGCATCTCGCGGCACGAGCAGCGACATACGCTGCTTCAGCTTGTCGGCAATCGATGCGCCGCCCGCCGGCGCGTCCCCTTCCGCAAAGGTGCCGCCATGCTCCGCGCCGCTGCCGTTCCCGGGCGATTCGGCAAGTGCCAGCTCCGCGCCCATCAAGAGGTTATGCCCCGCGATCGACGGTAGATAGCTGCGCAAAAGCACGAAGTCGCGCCCGTAGCCGGTCCGCGTGTAGGTTGCCAGCTTTCGCACCATGCCCGGCCAGCGGGCCACCACACGACGGCTGTACGGGCTGGCGTCGAGCGTTACGACGAAGGCTTCAATCTGCTCCGACATTTGAGCGACTCTCTCGGCCAGGCGCTCAGCCGCCCGCCCAGGCGGCACGTCGAGCGATGACGTGGCGATTACCTCCGCGAAGAAGTCGTCGCCCCAATTCAGGCTAAGCGCGGCTGAGCTCAGCTCGTCGCCCAAAAACCAAAACAGCGCCCGTCGCAATTGCGCCAGCGATCCGGCAAACAACTCGCGCCCCTCACCGAACAGCACGCCCGGCGTGACGACGACCGTCACCTGCCGATCGGTATCGGTCTCGGCGAGCAATCGCGCGACATCGCGGCGCAAGGGCGGCGGTTGGCCGTTCAGATCGATGATGTCAGCGATGGCCGCCGCCGGCGCGACGATCAGGGCCGGCCCGCCCGGTTTCGCTGGACGATAATAGGCAAGATCGCCGGCCCTCCAATACGCGTGTCCGTCGTGTTCAGCCTTGATTGCATCCGCCATGGTGCGTTCCAGCGGCTCGTCCTGGTCCGAATCGCGCGAATACATTATGATCGTCGCGGCCAGCTCGCCACTGTCGCCGACCAACTGCCAGCCGACGACGAGCCGCTCAATCGCGGCGAACTTGTAACCGCACCGTGCCTCGACCACGCGAATCGCTTCGTCACCCAGCGGCCCCAGCGCGGCAATCGCCTTTTCACTCTCGCCCACCGCTGCCAGCGCCGCCGGCCGGAGCGCGAGCACAATTTGCACACCAGGCGGCAAGTACGAACATTCCAGCGGCGTGCCCGCCGTCGGCGATGCCCACATGGTGTGCCCGTCGTCGGCGATCAATTCAACGTCAGCGGCTGGGTTCGCATCGCCGGCCGCTTGACTCGATTGCCCGTGCGCGGCGGGGTCTCCACGGCGCCCGTTCTGACGCTGTCACCGCTTGCCGCCAGCTCCGCCGATGGAGCCACGGCGGCCTGTTTGTCGGCGCCGGCCAACCGCATTGCCTGTCGTCCAACGAGGGCCAGCGCCCCCAGGACGGCCACTCCGATCAAGGCAACAATCGGCCAAACGTTTCGCCGCCGCGGTCGGCGGGGGGCCAGCATTGCCCCCGTTTCAAATTCAACATCTTGCCGTTCGCTCATTGGTTCGCCCGAGAAGACAGAGGCATTTCGACGTGCACGTTCAGTGTAGGATAGCTCCGTTTGTATGGCCAGCGCCGTTCGGCGGCAACGCTTGCGCTTGTATCCAGACCACCAGCCGCCTATCATCCGAATCATACTCTGCTTGCAGGCCTGCTCCAGCTACAAGTTCTTTAGCGGCCATCGATATCAAGACGAATTTCTACAGCCATGCGTGCCTTCGAAGCCACCCAGATGTATTTCAATCGTGCAGCGGACCAGCTCGAACTGTCCGAAAGCCGCCGCCGCCTCTTGATCACGCCCCGCCGCGAAGTGCAGGTCGAAATCCCTGTCGAGATGGACAGCGGGGAGCTGCGCACGCTGATTGGTTACCGCGTGCAACACGACCGCGCCCGCGGCCCGATGAAGGGGGGCATTCGCTATCACCCCGACGTCGACCTCGACGAAGTCCGCAGCCTGGCCTCGCTGATGACTTGGAAGACGGCCCTCGTCAACTTGCCGTTCGGTGGAGCGAAAGGGGGAGTTGCCATCGACGTCAGCAAAATCAGCGAGCGCGAGCTGCAGCGACTCACGCGCAGGTTCATTGACGAAATTCACGATATGATCGGCCCCGACACCGACATCCCGGCCCCCGATATGGGGACCGATCATCGCGTAATGGCCTGGATCATGGACCAGTACAACAAGTACCACGGCTTCAACCCGGGCGTGGTGACCGGCAAGCCGGTCGAGTATTACGGCATACCCGGTCGCGAAGAGGCGACCGGCCGCGGCGCCGGCCTGCTCACAGTGAAGCTGCTCGGCCGTCTGCGCCGCCAGCAGAGCGCCACGCGCGTTGCGATTCAGGGCTTCGGCAACGTTGGCACCCACACGGCCAAGTTCCTGCACGAGGCGGGCTGCAAAATCGTCGGCATCAGCGACTCGACCGGCGGCTACTACCGCGCCAGCGGCATCGACGTGCCCAGCGCGTTGCACCACACGCTGACGCACAATCGCCTGCTCCGCGGCTACAAAGAAGCCGATTCGATTTCCAACGAGCAGCTATTGGAACTGGACGTGGACGTGCTCATTCCGGCCGCGGTCGGCAACGTCATCACGGGCGAAAACGCCGAGCGCATCAAGGCGCCGGTCATCATCGAGGCCGCCAATTCACCCACGAGGCCCGATGCGGACGAGCTGCTCGACAAATCGGGCCACACGATTTTGCCCGACGTGCTGGCAAACGCCGGGGGCGTCACCGTGAGCTACTTCGAATGGGCCCAGAATCGCCAGTTCTACCGCTGGAACCTCGACCGCGTCCGCCAGGAGCTCGATAAGACGATGAGCACGGCCTTCGAGGAAACGTGGGATCTCTCGCGCGAACGAAAGGTCTCGCTCCGCACTGCGGCCTTCATGCTCGGCATCAGCCGGGTAGACCGCGCGACGACACTGGGGGGAATTGGGTAACCGTCGCAGGCACACTCCGTGTGCCGCAGCCGGCTCGCGGGTAGTTCGTCGCATTTCCCGCAATGGGAGCGACAGCAAGCGCTCTGCGGCCCGTCTAACGGGCGTGACAAGTCGATGAAACTGCGTCCCCGCATACTGCCGCAACGAGGGACGCGACGCGTCGGAACAACCCATTCGTGCTCGTCCGTTGCGCAGGGTGTTTTTTTCTCCCGCCCGACAGTAAGATCAACTTCGGAAAAGGCAATTCGATATTTCACTGTTCTGCCGAACGTAATTCTTACATTTGCGCAGCCACTACAGCTGGCGGCGAATTTGTTAACCGATTGGGGCTTCGTTGCAAATCGGCACGTTTTGATGTGCCGCCGGTGGTGAATCCGGGTGAATTCATGTCGATAAATAGTAATTCATCGACGATGGGCTGGTATTCGAGCTGTCGCGTCGCGCTCCTATTGCTATACCTAGCAGTCGCTACATTCTTTGGTTGCAGCGAGCGCCGCGTCAGTCACGTGTTGACGTACAAAGTAGTGCCGTTGCGCGGCCAAACTGTGGAGGACATCGACATGCCGCGCCTGGTCGAAGCCATCCAGATGAGGATCAGCAGCGGCGGCCTTGTCGAATCAAAGCCCGAAGGACACCTCACGGTAAAAGTATTTGCCAGCCGGGACGACGCGACGTTGGCTTGGATCAAGCGCAGTGTCGGCGTGCCGGGAGTGCTTGAATTCCGCATTACCGCGGACCCGAACCGCGCGGACATTCGCAATATTATCGAACAAGCACAATCGACTCCTCCAACCGAAACGGCGGTCAAAACTGATGGGAAGGAAGTTGCTCGGTGGGTCACCTATTCAGCGGAGGAATTCGGGCCGCCGAATGTTGCCGATTTCCGCACCGTCAAACGGATGGCTGGGGATGTTCCGCAAGCTCTCGTGCTGATCGACTCTTGGAACGTAGCCGGCGATGATCTGAAATCGGTCTTTGTTAGCCTCGACAATGGCAATCTGCCGGCGGTCCACTTTACATTCAACAACCGGGGCGCCGCTTATTTCGGGCAACTCACTAGCGACAATTTGCCAGATCGGGCGGCAAACTCGTACCGCTATCTGGGTATCATTCTTGACGACCGCTTGCTTCAGCGCTCCGCGTATCAATTCGCGGATCAGCGACAGCGGAATAATCAGTGGCGGCGGCATGACACGCGACGGCGTAGAATTCATCGTGAATATTCTGCAATCGGGCCGGTTGCCCAGCAATTTGCGGTTGGTAAAGGAACAGGCATTGAATACAGTGGTCCGTGATCCCGCACGCACAGCGAACGATACGATCTTGGTGCTGCTGGCCGTCGGGACGGCGATGTCTTTAATCGCTGCGATGGCGACTTTTGCGATGAAGGCACGTTGATGCCTGCAACGCAGGCCCTTATTCCCACACTTACGGTAAGAACGAGGTCACAGGCATGCCGCCGGTTCGTGCTTCTATTTTGCCGGCTACGCATCATCCGCCGCCCCCCGCTGCTGCTTCACTTCGGCCCGCTCGCGTAAAAATCCCATCAGGGCCTCGCCAAAGTCGCCGGCGGTCGCGTAGCGGCCTTCGGGCTCTTCGGCTAGCGCCCGCATCAAGATTGTTTCCAGGTGGCGATTGAAATCGGGCCGCACTTCGCTCGGGCGGCGGACGCGGCCCTCGGCGATTTGGCGGATCGTCCGCCAGCGATCGCGGACGTCCACCTTGTGCGGATGCCGGCGCAAGAGCATCAGGTAGAGAATGATGCCCAGGCCGTAGACGTCGGCCCGGCCGTCGAGCGCTTCGTTTTCGCCGCGAGCCTGCTCCGGGGCCATGAACAGCGGCGTGCCGATCACCGTGCCGTCCATCGATACGTTCGCGCCTACGTCTTCGGCCAGTTGCGTCATCGTGCGGGCCAGGCCGAAATCGAGCAGCTTGGGGTGGCCCGCCTCGGTGACCATGATGTTGGACGGCTTCAGGTCGCGATGCACGATGCCGCGGCGATGGGCGTGGTCGAGCGCGCCGCACACTTCGGCCGCCAGCCGCAAGATGCGGGCCGCGTTCGGCTGCTTCTCTTTGACGTACTTATCGAGCGGCAGGCCTTCGACGAGCTCCATCGCGATGTAGCCCATCTGCTGATCGATGCGGCTGTCGTAGATTTGCGCGATGTTAGGGTGATCTAACTGCTGGGCGATGCCGATCTCGCGGCCGAAGCGGCGAAACACTTCGTCCGTGGCCAGGTCGACGCGAATCACCTTCAGTGCGCAGCGGCGATCGGATGACGTCTGCACGGCGTCCCAGACGGTGGCGAAGGCCCCTTTGCCGAGCAGCTTTTTGACGTCGTAACCCGGCACGCGGGGCATCGACCATTCCTTGGGCGGCACGACCTCGACGATCCGCCAGGCGGCGGTGAGCCGGCTCTTGAGCACGCGCGGCTCGACCGGCTTGGTGAGGTAGTCGTCGGCGCCGGCGTCGAGGCCGGCGACCATGTCTTCCTTGTCGTCGCGGCTGGTGAGCATCAGCACGTACGTGAACGGCAGGTTGTCGCTTTCCTTGACGCGTTTGCAAACGTCGATGCCGTCCATCTCGGGCATTTCCCAATCGAGCACGGCCAGCCGCGGCGCATCGGGCCGCTGCAGGATTTCCCAGGCCTCGCGGCCGTTCTGGGCGACGACGGCGTCAAAACCCCAGTTGCTGACGTTCCGCTCCAGCAGGTTCCGCCACAACGGGTTGTCTTCCGCGATGAGGACTTTCATGGGACGCCCCCAACTCACTCGTTCACTTGTTTCCACGCTCTGCGTGGAAACGCAGATCCTCGACGCTCTGCGTCGAGTGAATTACAATAAAGCATTGAGTGCTACGTTGTGACCGGCCGCAGAGCTGCCGGCAGCGCGTTGCCACGCAGAGCGTGGGAACGAGGAAGTAGCGAAAGGGCGTCGTAACCGCTCTACCCCTCCATCCTTTCACCCCTCCACTACTAGTAGACTACTCGATTACTCGACTACTCCACTCGAATTGCCTTCGACGTTACACTCCGCCGCCAGCGCCGTCTTCAGCCGCTCGACTTCCCGTTGCAAATTCTGCCAAGCCTCGGGAAACTCGGACGCGTCCCCGTCGCGGCCCATGATCTCCAGTCGCAAGGCGGCCGAATGGGCCGCTTGCGACGCGAAAATCGCAACCGAACTTTTCAAAGCGTGCGCCGCCCGGGAGAGGCCCATCATATCACCCTCGCGGTACGCGTGCTCGATGCGGTCCATCTGCTTGGGGCACTCCTCATAGAACAGGCTGACCAGTTCCTTCAGAATTTCATCGCTGCCGCCGACGCGATGGAGCGATTCCTCGCGGTTGAAAGCGCTCAAACCGGCTTCGGGCTTTTTGCCGGCCCGACGATGTTTCGACCAGCCGCCCGAGACGCCACGTTTCTTCTTGATGGCAAGTTCGCCCCAGGCCCCCTGCCCTTGTTTTCCATCGGACGGGTGCTCTTCGATCGCACGGAACAGCTCATTCGGCCGGAACGGCTTCGAAAGATAACCGTCCATGCCCGCGGCCAGGCAGCGTTCGCGGTCGCCTTTCATGGCGTGGGCAGTCATGGCCACGATCGGCAAATGTCCGCCGGCCGTCTTCTCGCGCTCGCGGATCGCGGCCGTCGCCTCGAAGCCGTCCATCACGGGCATTTGGACGTCCATTAGAATCAAGTCGAATCGCTCACGTTCCAACAAATCAAGCGCCTCGGCGCCTGTATTGGCGATCGTCACCGAATGACCGCGGCGCTCGAGCAAGATCACGGCCACTTTTTGATTTACCAATCCGTCCTCAGCCAGGAGCACACGGCGTGGTTGGAAATCTGCCGGCCGGTTGGCTTGGATCAAGTCCTTGGGGCGATCGCTCAACTGGGCCACGCCGAGCGAGTTGGTGATCGCATCGAGCAGCTCCGACTGCGTTACAGGCTTCGTCATGCAGCGCGACACGCCCACTTGCGACGCCCGCTCGACATGCTCGGCCCGACCGGCCGAGGAGAGCATCAAAATCGTCAGGCCCGGAATGTCGACCGCTTTTGCAATCCGCTCGGCCACCTCAAAGCCATCCATCTGCGGCATCATCACATCGAGCAGCATCAGCCGCACCGGTTTGCCCGCGGCCGAGGCCCGCCGCAGCGCCTCGAGCGCTTCTTTGCCGCTGGCCACCGTCTGCGGTTTCATGCCCCAATGGGTCAAGAGCTCCTGGCAAATGAAACGGTTCGTCTCGTTGTCGTCGACTACCAGCACCGGCATATCGTACAGCGATGCCAGCTCGGCTGGCTTGGCCGGCCGCTCGTCGGCGGCCGGGACAAACCGGGCGGTGAAATGAAACGTGCTCCCTTTGCCCGGCTCGCTGTCGAGCCAGAGCCGGCCGCCCATCATGTCGACGAGCTGGGCGGAGATCGTCAGGCCGAGGCCGGTGCCGCCGTAGCGCCGGGTGGTCGATGCATCTTCCTGACAAAACGCTTCGAAGATGCGCTGGCGCTTGTCGGCCGGAATGCCGATGCCGGTGTCGCGAACGGCGACGTGCAACGTCACTTGCTCGGCGTCGCTCGACAGGACGCCGACATCGACGACGATCTCGCCCTTGTTCGTAAACTTGATGGCGTTGCCGACCAGGTTCGCCACGATCTGCCGCAATCGGCCGGGGTCGCCCAAGAGCCAGTTGGGCACGTCGGGAGGAATGTGCACGGCCAGCTCGAGCCCTTTCTCGGCGGCCCGCGTCGCCAGGACGCGGATTGTTGCGCCAAGTGTGTCGCGAACGTCGAACGGGATGTTTTCGAGTTCCAACTTGCCGGCCTCGATTTTGGAAAAATCGAGAATGTCATTCAGCAGCGACAATAGCGCAGTCGGCGGAAGATTTGACGATCTCCTGGTAATCGCGCTGCTCTGCTGAGAGATCGGTGTTGAGCAAAAGCTCAGTCATGCCGATGATGCCGTTGAGCGGCGTGCGAATTTCGTGGCTCATGTTAGCCAGGAAATCGCCCTTCGCGCGGCTGGCAGCGTCGGCCGCATCGCGGGCCCGCACGAGCGCTTCCTGCGTTCGTTTGATTTCGGTCACGTCCCGCGAGATGCCGAAGGTGCCAATCGTGTCGCCGCGCGCGTTGCGCAGCGGCATCTTCGTCGTCGAGACCCAGTTCGGTTCGCGATCGGGCCATGTTTCGCGTTCAATGCGGGCGACTAGCGGCTGGCCGCTGCGGATGATTTCCATCTCGTCGGCCAGCGCTTGTTCGGCGTGCTCGGTCGTGAACACGTCCGCGTCTGTCTTTCCGATCGCCTGCTCGGGGCTGCCCAGGCCGAACTTTTCCGCCATCTGCCGGCTGATCCGCAGAAAGCGGCTTTGCCGATCCTTGAAGTAGATCGAGTCCGGGATGTTGTCCATCAGCGTGTAGAGCAGATCGCGTTCCAGCCGCAGCGCCTCGTCGGCGGCGTGCTTGTCGGAAATGTCGCGGAGCAGTACTTGCACGCCGACGATGATTCCCTCCAGGTCGCGGATGGGGGTCTTATTGCACTCCAGCCACCGCTTGCGACCGTCCGGCATGAGCAGCTCATCGATGCGGTGCGAGGGCTGGCCGGTGCGCACGATCTGGTCGTCATTGTCGCGCAACATCCGGGCCTCATCGGCTGGGAACATGTCGAAATCGGTTTTGCCGAGCACTTCCTCCAGCGTCTTGTGATGCAGATCGAGATAGGCGCGGTTGGCGTAAACGCGCCGGCCGTCGGCGTCCTTGATCAACAGCGCCTGCGGCAGGCTGTCGAGCAGCGAGCGAAGGACGCACGACGCGCCGGCAGACCGTTGGTCGATCTGCTGGCCTGCAGCGCCATTCGCGCCCTCGGAGCGGCCCCGGCAGAGGTCTGCCATCCACTCGAGCGGCGGCCGTGCTTCAGCAGCTTGTGATATCGCGCCCATGGCCGAGGAAGAGAAGTGTTTCGGCGGCGGGTCTCGCACGCCCATGACCCGGCGCAGCAATTCACCCACAGCAATCGTGTCGCCTGCGATTGCCCGGCGGCTTGCGCCATTGGTCCTACTTCTTATTATATCGTGCGGCGGCCGGTTTTCTCAAATGCGCTTTGGATTCCTCTGAAAAGCCGTGAACCGTAGGCCACGATAGAAGATCGACCGGAATTACGAGTGCCAATACGCCCATACGACGTCGAGCATAACTCATTTCGCCGGCCGTGGGTTAGTTGCCGTTCGCGAATTCGTCGATTGCGGGTGCGATGCCTAGATGATCTCTCGAATGGGCTCGGCCCCCTCCACGCCGACCAGCTTTTGATCGAGGCCATTGACGAAATACGTCAACCGGTTGGGGTCGAGGCCAAGTTGGTTGAGCACCGTGGCATGGAGACGCTTGACGTGAAACGGCTGCTCCACGGCCGCGCTGCCCAGCTCGTCTGTTTGGCCGACGCTGGTGCCTCCCTTTACGCCGCCGCCGGCCAGCCACATCGTGAAGCCGAACGCATTATGGTCGCGTCCGGTGCCCTTGGCATACTCAGCCGTCGGCTGGCGGCCGAACTCGCCGCCCCAGACGATGAGCGTCTGGTCCAACAGGCCCCGGCGCTTGAGATCGGTAATCAACGCGTACATCGGCTGATCGGTCTCCCGGCAATGCATTGTGTGGTTCGCCACGAGGTCGCCGTGGGCGTCCCAACTGGCGTCGTTGTGATTGCCGCCCGAGTAGATTTGAATGAAGCGTACGCCCCGCTCGACGAGCCGGCGCGCCAACAGGCACTGCCGGCCGAAGGCCTGCGTCTGTTTGTTGTTGAGGCCGTATAGGTCGAGCGTCTCGGCCGTCTCGTCGGCTAGGTCGATTGCCTCGGGCGCCGTGCTTTGCATCTTATAGGCCAGCTCGTAGCTGGCGATCCGTGAGGCAAGCGTCTGGTTGCCGCCGACCATGGCCAGGTGGTCATTATTATATTCGCGCAACGCATCCAATAAATCGCGCTGCACGGGCTGCGATATGCCAGTGGGCCGCTTGAGATCGAGGATGGTCGCCCCCGCCGAGCGAAAGACGGTGCCCTGAAAGTGGGCCGGCATGTAGCCGCTTGACCAGTTCTTGGGCCCGCTGATCGGCCCGCCGCGCGGGTCGAGCATCACCACGAAGCCGGGCAGGTCCTCGTTCACACTTCCCAGGCCGTAATTCACCCACGAGCCGAGGCAGGGGTGACCGCTGAGGATGCGGCCCGAGTTCATTTGCAGCATTGCCGAGCCGTGCTGGGGCGAATCGGCCGTCATCGAGTGGATGAAGGCAATGTCATCGACGCACTTGGCCAGGTTCGGATACAGATCGCTGACCCATTTGCCGCACTCGCCATATTGGCGAAAGGCCCATCGCGGCTCGACGATGCGGCCCTCGTTCTTCTTGCCGCCGCGGCCCGACGTCGTCACCTTCACCGTTTTGTTGTCCAGGCCGATCATGCCGGGCTTAAAATCGAACGTATCGATATGGCTGGGGCCGCCGTACATGAAGAGGAAAATGACGCTCTTGGCCTGGGCGAGGAAGTGCGAATCCTTCGGCGCGAGCGGATTGCTAAACTTCGTGACGCCGTCGGCGGCCACGCTTTGCCGGGCGAGAAAGCCGGCGTCCAAGAGGCCGGCCAGGGCCAGGCCGGTGAAGCCGGCGCCGGTTTCCCAGAGAAACTCACGCCGTGTGCGGCCGCAGAACTCGCGTGATTGTTTTTGCATGATTGTTTCCTAACCCCTCGTTCCCACGCTCTGCGTGGGAACGCGATGCCGGCCGCTCTGCGGCCAGCCCGTCAATGCCGTTCAATCGTTTCACTTTCTCACGCGACGCAGAGCGTGGGAACGAGGTGTTTTCAATCCAAGTACATGAACTCGTTCAAATTCAACGCCACCAGGCAAAAACTCGCCAGCGCCGCGTCCGGCGACAGGCCGTGCGTCGTTTGCAAACGTTCGATCAGCTTCACGCCGCGGTCGACCTCGGCCGCCGTCGGGGTACGCTGCGTCGCGCGGTGCAGGGCCAGCGTCACCTGGGTGGTCACATCGTCGCCTGCCTGCTTCCGGACGTCGCGGGCAAAGATCGCCGCTTGCTCGTTGAGAAACGGGCCGTTGATCATCGACAGCGCCTGCGTCGGCTGGGTCGAGGCGAACCGCACCGGACAACTGGCGTCGGTGTCGGCTGCGTCGTAGACCTGTGTCAGCGGCATCACTAGCGAGCGCTTGATATGGACATACACCGTGCGGCGGGCCGCTTCCTCGGGGGTCGATTCAACCCAGCCCTCACCGGGCCGCGACTGCCCGGCCTTCACCTCATCCACGATATGCGGATAAATGCTCGGCCCGCCCATCTTGAGGTTCAAGTTGCCGGTGACGGCGAGAATCGAATCGCGAATCTCTTCCGCTTCGAGCCGCCGCACGTCGAAGTGCCATAAGGAGTCGTTGTCCGGGTCTTTGGCCTCGCCGGCAGCGCTCGTCGCGGACGACATCTGGTAAGCATTCGAGGTGACGATCAGCTTGTGAATTCGTTTCAGCCGCCAACCGCCGTCTACGAGCTCGCTGGCTAGCCAATCGAGCAACTCCGGATGCGTCGGCGGCGAGCCGCCAAAGCCGAAGTCGTTCGGCGTCCGCACGATCCCGCGGCCGAAGTGATACTGCCACAGCCGATTGGCAATCACCCGCGCGGTGAGCGGATTGTCGCGGTCGATCATCCACTGGGCGAGCACCGTGCGGCGGCCCGACGACTGAGCCTCTGGGGCTGCGGCCGGTATCGTCGGCGACTGGAATGTTACGACGATCGGGAAGCCCGGCTCGACCTCGTCTCCTTCCGCATACGGGCTGCCCCGCAGCAAAACGTGCGTCGCGGGAGGCGTGGGTCCGTCTTCGCTGACGCACAGCGCGCTCGCCAGGCCGGCCGGCCGGTTCTTCTCCAATTCGTCGCGCTTTCGCAGTAGCGTCGCATAGTGCTCCCAGGTGTCTGGGCTGATGTCGTTCGGCACGTGAGCGCGGACGATCGGCGGCCGGTATTCTTCCACTTCGAAATCGCCCTTTTGCCCTTCCGACAGCAGCGGTTCGAGCGGTTCTTCGATAGCGTGCAGCCGCGCCGTCAGCGCGGCGAGCGACTTTTCGTAGGCCGCGATCTCTTTATCGTTAATCGGGATCGGCTGCGGTTTTGCCTTCCCAGTGGCATTGTTTGCGCCTTTTGTCGCGTCTTTGGTTTTCGCGGCGGTATTTCCTGTGTCGACCATGTTCGCGAGCGAGCGCGGCTTCCGTTCCCCTTGGATGCCGCGGAAGAACGCCAGCAGGCGGTAATAGTCGCGCGTCGGGATCGGATCGATTTTGTGATCGTGGCAACGTGCGCAGTTCATCGTCAGGCCGAGGAACACCTGGCTCGTCGTGGCGACAACGTCATCCAGCTCGTCAAATTCCGCCTGCAGTTTGTCGGGCGCCCCGCCGTCGTGGATGCCGAGCTTGTAAAATCCGGTGGCCACGATCGAGTCGGCCGTCGGCGGCGACAGCTCATCGCCCGCCAATTGCTCGCGAAGGAAGACGTCGTATGGTTTGTCGTCGTTCAGCGAGTGAATGACGTAGTCGCGAAATCGCCAGACGTCGGGCTTCGCCTGGTCGAATTCGTAGCCGTCCGTTTCCGCGTAACGAACCAGGTCGAGCCAGTGCCGGGCCCAGCGCTCGCCGTACCGGGGCGAGGCCAGCAGCCGATCGACGACCTGTTCATAGGCCTCTGGCGAATCGTCGGCGAGAAACGCGTCGACGTCGGCGACCGAGGGCGGCAGGCCGATCAAATCATAATACAGTCGCCGCAAGAGCGAGGACTTCGCCGCGGGCGGCGCCGGCGACAGGCCCTTCTCTTCCAGCTTCGCGAGAATAAACGCATCTAGGGGCGTTCGCACCCAAGCGCTATCTTTCACCGCGGGCACAGTGGGCCGCGTAAAGCGGCGAAACGACCAGAAGTTGCGGGCCGCATCGTCGACCGGCGGCGAGCCACGGCGCGGCGTGGGCGGCGCCGCGGACCAAGGCGCGCCCATCTTTACCCACCGCGTGAGGACGTCGATCTGCGAGCGGGCCAGCTTGCCCTTGGGCGGCATTTCTAAACCGTCGTAGTTGATCGCCCGCACGATCGCGCTGGCTTCGAGATTCTCCGCATCGAGGGCCGGCCCGTTCTCGCCGCCGCGCAAGAGCCCCGCGCACGTGACCAAGCTGAAGCCGCTCTTGTTGTCGCCGCCGGGCGCGGCGCCGTGGCAGGCGTAGCAGCGGGCCTCGAGAATCGGCCGCACCTCGCTGTCGTAAAATTTGGCGTCATCGCTGCTGGCCGCCGAGGCGGGCGCCGCTGTCACGGTCTCGGTCAATGCTTCGGCAGCCGGCCTTTCCTGCGTCGTCGCCTTTTGCTCGGCCTGACCGGCGAAACCCGATTCCGCGGCCGAGAGGGCTGCGGCCAACAAGAAGCTCACGGCAATTGCGGCAAAGCCCCAGGTCCGCATGTCGGTCGTCCTTTCGACTCGTGAGGAAGTCGCCAATTTCCGGCGGCCTGCAGCCCAACGCCGCTCAAGCCAGTTCCCTTCAGCCGCTCCTGATTGTGACTGATCAAACGCCGCGCGGCAAACTCCATCAGACCAATCGCGCGGGAATTGACCAGCCCATGCAGCCGGCCCCGCGCGCCTAGTACGTCGTAGGCAGACTCCGTCGGCCCTCACTGCCTTTGTGCATAGCGCCGCGTTACTCCGTGCTGGAATGACTGGTTTTTTGGGGCGTCGCTGGGTGTCTCGACCAAGATGTTGGGTGTCCCGACCAAGATGGTCGGGCTATATCATTCGGCGATTTGCACCGATGCATTTTATTTTGCACCGTCACTTACTCGGCTTCGTCGCGAATCCATACCACTGACTCGCCGCCGCCGCGTCCGCCCCGCCCTCGGCGCTGACCCGCGTTGGCCTGGCCTGCGCCCGCGTTCTCACCGACGCCCGCTGCGCCGGCGTCATTAGCGGCGCCGGCACCGCTACCGCGGCGATTGCTCGCCTGCCGATTGTTGCGGACGTAGTTGGGGACGGCAATCATATCTGAACCGTCCATGAACTTGCCTTTGATCACCACAACGCCCTGCAGCAGGTCGGGCCGCCACTCGGTCGTCAAAGGCACGTTCTCATTCAAGACGCCGCTCATGTTGTTGCCATCGGCCGACTCGACGTTGTACATGAGCGGTCCGAAGCGCAGCGCAACCAGGCCGCGGTCGGCCGCCACCTCCGTTGCGGCCTTCACTCGTTGGGGCACCATCGGCAGCACGACGTCGATCTTGTCGCCCGCTGTCCACCGGCGCGTGATCACGGCATAGCCGTTGACGATGTTCAAAGGAACTGGCGCGCCGTTGACGGCAATCGAGGTGATGCCGTTCACCTCCGGCGTGCTGGTATAAAGCTCGCTCACGCTGCGGTTCGGAGCCCGCACGCGGACGCTGAACTCTTTCGACTGGGCCGGGTTGACGATGATCGACACGTTGCCGCTCCACGGATAATCCGTCTTCTGCACCATTTCGATGTCCATTCCCATCACGCGCTCGAGCTTGATCGTGCTGCCGATGAACAGGTTGACGTAGACGCCCTGGTCGTCGGTGACGTAGGTCCAGGTCGGAATCATCAGCAGCGTGCGGGGAATGTTGCCGACGCAGCACGGGCAAGTGTGCCAGGGAGTGCGATTATTGCCGCCCACCAGCGGATTGGTGTAGCAGAAGTTTTCGCCTTCGATGTCGGTTGAACCCAAGAGCGCGTTATAGAGCGTTTCTTCGTACAGATCGACGTACTTCGCGTCGTGATACGACAGATTCATCTTGTACTGGAAGAAGATTTCACCGCAGCTTGAGCACGATTCGCAGTAAGCATTGTTCTTCAGCGCGTAGTTGACACCAAAACCTTCCGACGTGTCGCCGCTGCCCA
Source organism: uncultured Planctomycetota bacterium (assembly GCA_963738665.1). Taxonomy (GTDB): domain Bacteria; phylum Planctomycetota; class Planctomycetia; order Pirellulales; family Lacipirellulaceae; genus JABDGM01. The sequence continues at coordinate 103,693 of CAVTXL010000014.1, read as the reverse complement.
CGCCGCCGGTGACGTAATACTTCTTGTTGACGATGTTGTCCCACAGCGATTTGACGGCGCTGCGGTAATCGGGATCGCCCGTCTCAGTCGCCACGTCGGCCATGCCGGAATAGGTATACACCGCGCGGACCGCGTGCCCGACCGCTTCGTACTGCTGTTGCACGGGCAAGTGGCTCTGGTCGTATTCGCTGCCGTTCTTGCGGCAGTCGAGGAGGAACTTGGCCAGCTTGATGTAATTGTCGCCGTGGCCGCTGCCTTCCATGTCGTTCACGAACCGGCCGAAGCGGACGAGGGCTTGTTCCATTTCCTGGTGGCCGTCGAACCACTCTTTCTTGCCCGGCTCGGGACCAATGTTCGCCACCCAGCAATCCGCCAGCTTCTTGGCGGCGTTGTAGAGCCGTAGATCGGTACCGTTGGTGAGCGTGTAATGGTTGATGGCCGATTCGATGAAGTACCCGGCCACGTAACCTTCATGCTCGCCGCGGGTCCGCGGGCTCCAATGCTCCAGCGGAAGCTGCTCACCACGTTTACCAAGCGTGAACCGTGTTTGCAAATAGCCGTCGGGCTCTTGCGCGGCCAGGATGATCGGAATCCACTCGTCGAGCGTGGCCCGCATCTTGGTTTGGGCGTCGATGATCTCCTGATCGCCCTGCGGGTCGACCATCAGGGCGATGCACATAGACTCGACCGTCTGGTGAACCCAGGCATTGGAGAATGGATAACCTTTGTGGAAGGCATGCGGCTCGCCCTTGAGTGCTTTGCCGGCTTCGATGAAGTTATCAATTCCGCCCTGCGACAGGCTGGTGTTATTGATCTCGTCGATGCAGTGGGGAATCCAGCCGACGATCAGCGACTTGGCCCGGGCGTTCCAGAGCGGGCTGTCAATCTTGTAGCGCTTGGTGTAAACCACCCCCAGCGGCTTGGGCGGCGGCGGCGCGTCGACTTTGACGTTGACCATGCCCGAGGAAGACAAGTCGCCCTCGGTCGCCGTCAACTTAAGGACATAGTGGCCCAGATCGGAAAACGTCGCCGTTGTTTCGGGGTTCGTCGGGTCGGCGAAGCTCACCGTTCCGGGACCAGTTTCCTTGCTCCACAACAGCTTCGTTGCATTGTCCGTCCCCGTGCCCAAGCTCTGCAGCTTCGCGTTGAGATACGTCTTGCCCCCCTGCACGACGACCCGGTCAATCCCGGCGTCGATCTTCGGTGGGAACTTCGGTGACTTGCCTGAGTCGTACACCTTCCATTCGAGAATGCCGGTCGAGAAGGAACCTTCCGGGTCGAATTCCAGCCGCAGCTTCGTCGTCGTCACTTCGTCAAAGACGGTCGTGTTGTACTTGTTGTCTTCCAGGCCGAGGCCTTTGTCGTTGGGATCGTCGGTGAAGCCGTGGACGTTTTTCACGTCAACGAATTCCGTCCCGTCCCAATACTTGAGGCGGCAGGCCGTCGGCAGATGGATGTCGCGGCCGTCGACCCACCAGACGACGTTGATCTTGTTCGTGCTGATTGCCTGGGGCCACTCGTACTCGACCCAGTTCGTGTTTCTGCGGCTGCCCCAATTGCCGTAGGCCTGATCGGGCACCGGGCGGCCACGGCGTCCGAGTGGGACGCGATTGTCGTTGATGTTCGTGACCTTCGTATCACCCGAGACGTACGAAGCCGTCGGCGTGGCGATCAAGGCCAGGTTGAGCCCCGTGTCGCTCGGATCGGGTGGCGCTTGTCCACGGCCACGGCGCTGGGCCTCAGCCGGCGGGGCGAGCGCGATAATCAGCACAGTCAATAGGAACACGTTCAAATAGTACGCTTGATGTCTCACGGTTTTCGCCTTTCAGCTCGAGCTCGAGAACGGCCGCGACGGGCTTGGGACAGAAGATGACGATCTGGCTGCTCGTCCGCCTGCTGGTTCCGCCCGGGTCCCCAAAGAAGCGCTGGGGCGGTCGGCGCAGTTTGCATTGTGCACAAAAATCGCGCCCCGTCAAGCAGGTGCGAGGGGTTGTGACGCCCGCAACGCCCGCACGACCCGCTTCGTCACGTCCAGGCCGGACGATCGCCAGGTCCGTAACGCCCCGTTGCGAAGGCGAAGAATGACCTATGTTTTTCAGGGCGTCTGCCTGTCTCGCCGCGGCGAGTCGTTTGCCATCCTTGCTCTAGCGTCGAGTTCGCCCTTTCTCGTACCCGCCGCGGTCTGCCGTATGTCCCAGCTTTGGATCGTGGAATTCTGCCTGGGGCTGCTTGCCGCGCTCGCCGGTGGGATGGGGGGCTGGTGGTTGCGCGGGCGTGCGGCCCCGCCGACCGCCCGACGGCCCCGTTCGGGCGAACAGCCCGCTGACCGCAAGCGGCTCGCGGAGCAAACGCTTGCCAGTCTTCATGCGGCGGCCGAAACGGTCCGCTCCTGCGTCGAACAGCACATCGATTGCATCCAGGCGATCCGCGCTGAGCTGAACGAATCTTCCGGCACCGAGCCGGCCATCATCACCAGCGCCGCCCAGTCGATCATCGCCGCCAATGGCCTGGTTCAACACCAACTGGGCGACGTGCAGCGCGTACTCGACGGCAAGCAAGAAGAAATCCAGGACTGCCTGTCCCAAAGCGACGGCTTGTTTTTCACATTTGCCTCACTCGATCGCCAGAAGCACGTTTATCGCCAGGTGCTGGCCTCGTTGGAAATGCTCGCCGCCGATCTGGCCGGCGACGTGAAAGGCCACGAGCGACGGATTCAAACCATCACTGCCGACATCACGACCGACGGCAACCAAGGCACCGCCGGCGTGAACAACGCCATTTCGCAAATTCTCGACGCCACGTCCGATCTCGAGCGCCGCGTCGAATCGACCGAAAAGAAGATCGACAGCGAAGCCAAGACGGTCAACATGCAGGCGATCCTCAGCCACACCGACCTGTTGACGTCGCTGCCCAACCGCCGCGCCTTTGAGGCGGCGATTGAAAAAGCGACCAGCCGCACCACGGGCAAGACCAGCGTGCACACGGTGTTCATGATCGACATCGATCACTTCGGCCGCGTCAACACGCAATACAGCCACCAGGGCGGCGACCTGATCCTCCGCCAGGTGGCCAGCGTCGTGAAGCACGTCGTCCGGGGCAAAGACACCGTTGCCCGCTACGCCGGCGACTCGTTCGCCGTGCTCGTCACGCAATCGACAGTCCACGACGCCTTGCCGGTCGCCGAGCGCATTCGCAAGGAGATCGAAATCAGTCAGTTCAGCCACGGCAACCGCCCGCTGCGGGTCACAGTCAGCATCGGCATTGCGCAGTTGCGAGCCGACGAAGGCTCGGTGGTTGCGCTGGGGCACGCTGGCGAAGCGCTCGACGCGGCGAAGGCCGCCGGCGGCAACTTGTGTTTCCGTCACGACGGCCGCGAGTGCGTTGCGGTCTCGGCCGTCTTCCAAAACTCGGCCGGCGGCGGCGGCGATTCGCAGACGATGGCCTCGATGTGGCGTGAAACGACAGAAGCCGACCCCATGCAAGGGGCGGGCCGGCCGGGCGCGACCGCCGATTCCAAGCCGGTCGTCCTGTCGGGCCGGTCGCTGTTCATGGCCAACCTCAGCCGCCGGATGTCGGAATGGAAACGGGGCGGGCCGGCCGTCTCGGTCGCTTTGGTCCGGGTCGACCAGATTGACGAATTGGTCGAACAATTCGGCCCGCCGGCGCTGGGGTTTATTCAGCAGGTCGTCTCCCGCCTGCTGGAAGCGGCCACCCGCGACATGGACGAGCGGTGCGAATTCGAGGATGGAATTTTCGCCCTGCTCTTGCCGGGCACCGACGAAGCGAACGCGATCGCGGTCGCCGAGCGGCTCGGTTCGCAAGTTCGCGAGTGCAAGGTCCGCATCGGCGTCGGCCTGTGGGAACTGACGGCCAGCATCGGCGTCGTCCACTCGACGGTCGCCTTCCGCGTGATGGACCTGATGCTCAGCGCCGAAGCGGCCATGAAAGAGGCCCGCGAACAAGGCGGCGACACCGTCTGCGTCGGCCAGCCGATTGAACAGACACCGGGTGCGGGTGGGTAGGGCTGCTCGTTCAACGCGAGGGTGGCCGTAGCTTCGCCAGTGTGAATGCAGCCCTTGCCTCGCGGCCGAGTGATCTCGCACCGGTGAGGCGAAACGAGGTTGGGAATTGTGGCAACGAGTTGCCCGGTAGCCCGGCTGCCCGGCTGGCGGCTCGCGGGGAAACGATGTTGCGTGTTCCCGAATCCTATCGAAGGTGTCCAAAACTCCCCCACCGAGTTTTGGCCATCTTCACTCTTCCGGGGGGTAAAATCGATAGCTGGCTGCGTGTTGCTGTGGGCGCGGGTCGCGAGCGCTGGCCGCGGGTTTTGCGACGGATGCATTCAGATCGGTTGTCAAAGAGCAACGGGCACTGCTGAGCTTAGCAGGCTTTTGTTCGTTTGTATAGTAGCGTTTTCGGCCAGGGTGGGAATGGTCAAGAGTCAAGAGCTGAGAGTCAAGAGCCAGAAGAGCGGCAGGGAGCAGGGAGCAGGGAGCAGGGAGCAGGGAGCAGGAAGCAGGGAGCAGGAGCAACAATTTGTTGGCTGCGGCGGAGTGTCAAGAGAAAGCGGCGGGTGTTGGAACGGCCTGACGAGCTGAAACGAACAGAGTCGAGAACACGAATCAACGCTAATCGAACACGAATAAGGTTTATCCACTGACGCCACGCCACGCATCGCCCCCCAGCTTGGCTCCCATTTCGTTTGGCCCCGTTCGCCCTCTAAAATAGCCAACACGCCGTCTCAACTGTGCGCCCAAAGTGTGGGTGGCCCAATTGCCCCCACAAAAAGGGACGCTGTGCCGGTAGTGTACACGCGTTCTGTAGTGTGTCAAGCGGGACGCGAGAAACAATGGACCGCAAATTCTAGCCGTTTTCGTTAAAACCTGGTTGTCCCCCTCGGGCCTCGAAAACGAGTCCAATCATGATCCACAACAGGACCTGCATTTCAATTCTCCTGAAGATAAAGCATCGGGTGCAATGCACGGTATTCGTTTGCCGACTGCGAGGGCTCGTCTCCTAGCTGGCTCTGAAGATCGAAGTTGTGCACAGCCATCCACAAGTACGCCAGCGTTGATTCTGCTCCTTGGTTTCGATTTACGCCCGACGGTTGCAGGCCGTCGCAACAGGCGCCGGAGCGGGGGTCAGCCAATTTCGCTGCCGAGCTGTTACTGCCATGAAGCCAGTCGTTGGCTCGACAGAATGTGCTCAAGTACGGCTCATCAGATTCGCAACGAAACGCCGTCAAGGCGGCCTCGGCCATGGTGACCGCCTCCACCGGCTGTTGATCGTAGCGAGCCTTTTCTTCTCCATGAGGGTACCAGTCGCAATTGCCAATCGGCCAGAACAGGCCCTCCTCGGTCGTTTCGCGGTCGAGAAAAGCAAACGACACTTTCGCCACGTCGAGAAATCTCTCGTCCGGCCAGCGCTGCGCGGCAACAAACAACGCGTGCGGCAAAACAGCGTTCGCATATGTCAGACGTGACTCGAACCACTGCCAGTCGCTTCGGACGGAGCGCTGGTAACATTCAGCTAGTCGCTGCGCCGCCGTCCAGGCTAGCAACTCCAGCATTTCCGTGTCGTGGACACCCTTCGCCCATAAATGTCCCCAGGCCAGGATTACGTATGCCTGCGCACGCAGGCTCCGCAGGTCGGACAACACAGGAAGGACCGCCCCGATCAACTCGCGGGCCAGGTCGCGATATCCGCCAGGCAGCGTGCTGCCGAGAACTTCGGCCAGGCGCTCGGACTGCCTGGCCCTGGCAGTCTCCGGTGCCATTGGCGTCGAGCCAATCGCGCTGATAACTCAAGAAGTTGTGAAACCCTCGCGCCGGACAACGCGCGTGCTCGAGAAAACTCAGATATATCGACACGCGAGCCAGCATGTGCTCGTTCGGGTCCTCGCACCACAAGCGGGTACACAGGCGAAGGGCTCGGGCGTTGTCGTCCGTGGTGTAGCCGCTCTCGCGGCGTGGGACGCTGAAGATGGCATGCTGGATCAAGCCCGTGGAATCGGTCATACGGTCCAGGTGGTCTAATACCAACCAATCGCGTACAGACATTTAAGTTCCCTCTGCCGAGGTTTGGTGATCGCTGCCTAGCTGCGCGACATCGGCAGGATGTCGCGGAAGGGCTGTCGTCGACTGGCAACACTCGCGTGCTTCGCACGGCCAAATAGGTTCAAGTAGCTCTTACCCACATTCGGCCAAGCCATAGGAAGGGCGTAACCATAGGCTCTCCTCCGGGTCTCCAAATGAAACGATGGGTCATCGAAGTATTTCAAAGTCGCTGCGGCCAGGGCGCGGCTATCATTGAACGGCACGAGCTGTCCGCGCTGCTCGGCCAAAACTTCCTCCGCATACAGGTAGGGTGTGCTGACGACGGCCAGCCCGGCGGATAGGGCATATGCCAAGGTGCCGCTGGCGATTTGGTCTCGACCCGGGTAAGGCGTCACGAATACATCGCAAGCATGTAAATGCTGTGCGAGCGCTGCCGACGTTAGGAATCGGTTGACAAATCGCACGTGTCCGCCGACGCCCAGTTTTTTGGCCATCGTTGCTAGGCTCTCTCGGTAGAATTCGCCTTCTTGCCGCTTCACTTGGGGATGCGTCGCGCCGACCACCAGGTAGATGGCCTCGGGATGAGTCGCCACGATCTCAGGCATCGCCTTGATCATGTGCTCTAGGCCCTTGCCTCGATTGATCAGGCCGAAAGTGCAAATAACTTTTCGACCCACAAGTTCGAGCCGGTTCTTTGATCGTCCGTCCGTCTCGAAAGCGAATTCTGGGACCCCGTGGGGAATTATTCGCACTTGTGGTCCGGAAACGAGATATATCTCTGCCAGCAAGCGTGCAGCCAGCTTTGTCATGACGACGACGCTGTGGCTTTGGGTGGCGATGATTTGGATCAATTGCCGAGCCGCTGGCTGGGGCCTGGTCATCATCGTGTGAAACGTGGTGACGAGCGGCTTGCGACAGTCACGCACAAAGTCGAGCACGTCGACACCCCACTCGCCGGGGAACAGGCCGAACTCGTGTTGTAAGCAAACGACGTCGCATGGCCCGTCGTTTGCCACTTCGGCCGCCAGTGAGTATGCATTTGCGCAGTTGTTATCAATTACATGGGTGACTCGCAGATCTTCGTATTGATGCGCGTCGAGTTTTTGAATCGCCGCAACCAAAGAGACTGATTCATTCGCAGCCAAATCAACGGCAACCGCCGAATCCCTGGTAAATGTTGCCAATCCACACTTTTCGGGTGGATACGTTGATATGAACAATGGGCGAAGTTGGTCCATTATTTTCCTCGGGAATAACCGTCTAGCGGATGATAAGTAATTGCTGTCGGTTGAGTAGGTCGCTGGAATGTCCTGGCAACGTGCCCAAAGCGCGTTTCGTCCCCTTCATCAACGTCAGGCGTAGGGATTTGACAATTCGCTGGGTCGTTGGTCGCATCGACCAACTGGGCACTGGCATTCGATTCGCTGTCCAAGGTGTATTCAACGGACTGGCCCCGACGCAGATCGTCGAAGCCGTGGCGGCCCGGGACTGCATCGTGCGAAAAATATACTTCGTGCCCGTCTTCGTCTCGGATAGTGCCATAGCCCGTATCATTGTGACGGGGAATCAGCCGCGAAGTCGGCTGATTGGTTTGCTGCGACAAATGGACTAGCTTGATAATCTTTCCAGTAGGCATTGGCATCTTCCCTTGGAACTGGTTGTGTACTTAGCCTTGGCCGCCGGTGTCGCGCTGGAACGATTCCATGAGCAAGTCGTCTTCTCGACGCAGGTGCTCCAACACCTGATTGATCGTGATTCGCAGCTGTTCACATGTCGCATCGAATTCGGCAAGCTGGTTCGACGACGCCAAATCGATCCGGACCACGGATTCGCGAATTGCGGCACGAAACCTCTCGTGCTCAATTCTCAACTCGTCCACCTGGCTGGCCAACTCGGGATTGAGGCGAGAAATACTCTCCATGAAGCCGTCAATCTCCTCTAACGCGAACAGTCGCTCCACGTGTCGCTGATACGAATCTGTTAGAAACCTTACGCTGGATAGCTTTCTGGAAAAGCCAGCGCCGTTGATCGACCAAAGAAGCGTGGCTTCCAAGGCCCGGGTAACATGCTCCAGGGCCTGGCTCTCCACTTTGATTTGCTGAATAAGTAGTTCTTGGTCCATAAAAACACATCAATCCGACCATGCGTTGCGTCGCATAGTCCTTCGATTGCCGTTAATCGCAGACACCTAGCGCACCACCGGCGGCTTCACGATGATTTGGTTGACAACTCGTCGCACGCCCGACATTCCTCTTGCTGCGGCCGCCGCTGCGGCTTACTTGATGGGTGTGCTCAACCGTTCCCGATAAGGTCACTTGCCCGTTGTTCGTCTGCACAGTGAGCCGACACGAGGACAAACCGCGTGCTGCGAGCTTGTTCGTGATCATGTCGGAAATGCGACCATCGCTTACATTATACATATATTTGCTTCCTGGGCGGCATTGGGCTTGTCGAAGGCGTCTTAGCTAATGCTACCCGAGAGCAGTAGCGCGACCAGCACTACTATTACGAGTCCGATCGCGACACCTGGGCGATATCCCCAATCTCGTGAGTGGGTCCATCCGGGCAATACTCCCAATAGCGCTACCACCAAGATCCCAATCAGAATCTGCGTTATGGTGACCATGTCAATCACTTTTCCTGATGAATGTTGAACGACGGCGAGGTCCTAGGTGTTTCGTGTCCCGCGAGGGGCAGGCTACGAACACTTTGTCGCTGCTCAGGTCCCGTCTAGTCGATCAACCGTTGTGACGCATCTCTGTTCGATTCCTCGATTTGGCCGCGGTCCGTCTGTGGCGCGGTGACAGCCGGTTCGAGCTTCAGTTTCACTTCCTTGATTCCGGCGAGCATTCTTTCGAACTGGGAACCAGATAATTCAGAACTATGTGCAATTCGAAAGATGCATTCCGTGGAATTAGGAACTTCGAGCATTGGGTCGCAGGTCTTGAAGATAAAGAAATCGCTCAAACGACGCATGAGCCACATTGCATTTTCGCGGCCCTCCACGCGGAGTCGCGATGCCCCGTCGATTCGAGCTATCCCGACACTGAATACCTTCACGCTCATTAACTCCTTATCGATCGGCGGTCAAGTATCGGCATGAATGCGTTCGAGTTCGTGATCGGTACTCGGCCATTCAAGCTAGAAGCAGTTTCCTGACCGCCTCATAAGGGGGACAGGCACCAGTTGCTCCGCAGACTGCGCAAATTGAGCCAGCCCCCGGCGGTTTTGCAACTGGTTCTAGCCCTTGCTTACTGCGAATCCGGTCGAAATCGGTAGAACACATGGCTGAATTGTTGTGGCGAATTCGACGCCGCTGCGGAAGACCCCACGTTCAACATGTTGCTCCATTTTGACTGCCGTGCCGATTGGCGCGGGTCCTCCTGCAGCGGCTTGATCACTTCTCGATCGACTTGAGGCCAGTTCTCTGACCGTTTGGATTTCTGTTGTCGCCCCAGACGACTAACCAGTGTATGGCACGCGTTTCCTCGGGCGGCCGACCGGCGGCTTCAGTGAGGTGGCCTGATGTTCGCCACAAACGCGCTTCCACACCTCCTCGCGATAGACCGCTACGTCGGACTCGGCCAGGAATCCTAGCTTCACCGTTCCGCCACGGATCTCGACGACCGTCACTCGCAGTATTTCGTTCGTATTACCAGCCGCACCAATCACGACCGATTGCCGGCTCTTCCTTGATAGAACTAACATGCTTCTAATCCTTGTTATGAGGCGATACCATTATGAAGGCCGACGCAAGACCTCCGTGTTCGCAACGAGGCATTCATTCCCTTTTGTCGGTCTCGTTTCGCCAACGCAATCGCGCGTTTCCACACGTCGAGTTGCGCCGTCATTCGATATTCGGAGACTAAGGCCAACAGCGTCTGCAGGGCCTCGAGGTCCACCGGCTTCGTGAAAATCAGGTCGATGCCCGCCCGATTGCACTGGGACTGAGTTGTTGTGCGGTGCGGCCCGTGACGGCAATCATGAGACACTTTTTCAAACCGGCCAGCCGCCGCACTTGCGGGGCCAGGTCAATTCCGCTCATTGTCGGCATCATGACGTCGAGCAGCAGCACGTCGGGCCGATAGGTGCGGGCCAGGGCCAGCCCTGTCGCGCCGTCGTAGGCCCGTCGGATGTCGTGGCCCCACAGGCCAACCAGTGACGCCATGGTGTCGGCGCCGTCGCGGTGATCGTCAACCACCAGCACCCGCAGGCGTTGCGTACCTGCGGCGATAGATGGTTTCACATCCAGTCTGCCTCGCTCTCGGGCGGGCCAGCGTACTTCGCGCCGGATGTCATATAGGTTCGCCCGCCGCCCTTCATGCGCACGGCGCGTGTTCAGCGGTAATGTTGACATTCCTAAAATCTCCTGAATTACTCCGGTGCGGCAGCGATGGCGGTTGCCAGCATGAATACCTGCACTATGTTGCCGGTTGTGAAGGCGTGCACGACCGTTCCCGTCGCCGGCTCGACTTCCGCGGCCGCCTCGCGGACGTCTCGGCCGGTGATCCGCTTGATTTCGTTCCGTAGCGAGTTGCCCGAGCTCAGGAACAATTGGCGGTGAAACTCTTGCACCTGAGCGGCGCCGGCCGCACTCTGGGCCACGGCCTTTTCGGCCGGCGACAATGCGTCGTGGAACGTGATCACTAACGTGTCTTCGCTAAGGACCACGGTTACCGCTTTCGGCGCATGGCCCGTCCGCTCCTTTTGGAATATGACGGCCACACCAGCAATTTGCTGTGCCATTTCTGATTCGGACAGATTCATTGCGGGCTCCCGCGTCGCCACCCTGCGAACGAAATTCAACAGCGCACAAAAAAACCGACATGGCAGAACACCTGAAAGTGTTCCACCACGTCGGCTTACTCGTTAACGAGCCCCCCAGCCCGGCCGGGTTGCTCCTTATATAGTCACCCGAAAACTTCGCTTCCGATTCTCGATACCTGTTCGCCGCCCATGGAAGTCTTACGTGGGCAGCAATCTCTGTTTCTTGATATAAGTATAAGGCCTTTACGGCCGAACACAAGCCCTTTCGACTCTTCTGCACCTTTTTGGTACGATGTTACTCGAGCCCTCGAAGCACCGTTTCTGCCAGTTTTTGAGACGAAACGCGGCAAACTGCCAGCATTGAAATAAAACTGGGATTTCAAGCAGTGCAAGGCGCGTATGAAGACCCAAGGACAAATCGAAGCCGCCGTCTGCGAAGGAATTGCGCGGTTTGAACAGGACTATATGGGTCGGGGACCCAAAGATATCCGCGCGTACCTCATCGGCGATCTTCTCGTCGTTCGACTCAAAGGTGTCTTGACTGTGGCTGAACAGCAGCTGGTTAAATCTCTGCCCGCCGATAAGGGCAGAGACCTGCTCAAGCAAGTGCGAATCCACCTCGTCGAAACCGCGCGACCAGTCATGGAATCCTTGATCCAAGATGTAACCGGCGTCAAAGTAGTGAGCCTGCATCAAGACATCAGCACAATCACCGGCGAAGAGGTCGTGTTGTTCACTCTGGACAGGTCGCCGCTTTTCCGCGACACCAAAAAATAGGCATCCGAGTCAACTCGCTCAGGTCGCTTCGCTCAGATTCGCGTATACAACGGAGTGCCGTCTTACGCGGATCCCGCGCGAGACATCAAACAGCTTCCGATGAGGCCGGGGGACAGTGAAAGCGGCGGGATAAACCGGCTTGGAGTTGGGAATGCAAGAGTCCTACGCAGAAGGTCTAGCCAGCCCCTGCGGCCTCGAACCGTACGCTGGGGATGGTAACATCCCGGGTGTAGCATCGGCCAGAGGTACAGGCAGGCCAGCTATTGAGCTCCGAAATCACAACTTTCGTGCGCCGACCCTGTGCTGTCTGCGGGAAGGCAATACGCGGCGCCGCGCTATGGCAAGCGGTGACGCGGCACGGCGGAGTCGCAGAAGCGAGAGCATGTCTGGAAACTCCAAGCGCGAGAACCGGGAGATCCCGACAGCCTCCGATGGGATGCCGTCGGAGCGGTCCGCGAACGTCCAGGACGGCACGGCGGACATGGACGCTGCTGGGAAGTCAGACGAACTCGTAGTACCGACGACGCAGGCGAACAAACGCGGGTGCGATTCCTGCGGGCGGAGTCTGCCGAGGGAAGGGGTTCGACCAAGGGAAACTTGCCGCGGGTGCATGGCCGGACACCGCGCCGGAACCACCATGCCAAGGTGCCAGCGGAGGAGTACGCGAGGCGATGTCTCGACGTTCGACCCAAGGTAGGAGCCGTATGAGGTAATTCTTCACGTACGGATCTGTGCGGGAGGCCGCCGGCAACGGCGGTCCCTACCGCGATCACGTTCTAACGAAAACGGCTGGACGAACGTGTGGTTGTCCCCATGTGTGCCCCCGTCCCCATGTGTGCCCCCCATGTGTGCCCATGTGTGCCATACGGAAGCTGCTAGAGAGCATTGAAGAGTTGAATAATCAAGGTAGGCGATAGCGCTCCTATTAATGAACAACTGGTCAATATGAAGCTCAAAATCCCTATTTGCGTCGCGATCATCGATGTGCTTCTATACCTGCTCCTGTTCCGCTCAGGCATCGTGCTTCCAGTGATCAATCCGACCGTCGAAGAATATCGACAGTCGCGGGAACAGTCGGGGACAGCTTTTCCAAGAGATAGTGCGCAAAAATTTTGGTGGCTTGGCGCGCATTTGCCCACGTCGATTATCATCGGAGAAAACCTTGGGATGGAATTTGAAGCCTTGTCAATCGTACAACCCGTATTGATTGGACTCGGCGTAGGCTGGTATATCGACCATAAACGCGGGATAAAGACTCGTTTTCAGTTCAGCCTTCGGCTTGCTTTGTTTCTAGTTTCCGTCTTTTGCGTATTGACGTATCTTTTCTATCTCGCACTAAGGTGAGGGGGTGCGAGGGGTGGGGAACACGCGAGGGGGACAGCCACGTTTTAACGAAAACGGCTGGAATTTGCGGTCCATTTATTCTCGCGACCCCGCTTGACACGCTGTGGAACGCGTGTACACTACCGGCATCGCGGCCGAGCCTCGCTGCTCGCGCTCCCCTAGGGCCGCGGCCGATTCAGCCGCGCTTCCAGCCTCACGCCGAGCAAATCCCGCGGCCACACTGCGCGCCGCCGCCCGCGCGGCGCAGTTCTTAAGCTGAAGCCGCCTTTTCCGCGCGCTGATTCAGGCGACTCTGTAGCAGGCACAAACAAGTTGCACGTAGAAATCCCCGCCGTGACGCATTAAAATGGCCAGGAGATCGGACGAACGTGTGGTTGTCCCCATGTGTGCTCCCATGTGTGCCCCGTGTGTGTGCCCTTTTTCGTGTGTTCGGGACTAGAACCATCCCTCGTTGTGCGTTCCGAAGCCCCCGCGACGGATTTAATTCTCCAAAGCGAGACCAACTGCTTATTCCCATGGGAAAACCGTGTGGGATAATAAAGAGATTGGGCGCAAGTCGGCAGAGCCTGGTTGGCGCGGAGAGTGCGTAGCGCGCCATTTATCACACGCATTTCTCTGCCGCCGATTTGCTGTCTGTGGCGGGGAGTAATCATGCATCGCATCGGGTTGGCATTGTCAGGGGGCGGCTTCCGCGCCACGCTTTTTCATCTGGGCATGATCCGCTTCCTGCGGGAAGCAAATATTCTGCCGCAGGTCACGAACATCACCTCCGTCTCAGGCGGCAGCGTTCTGGCGGCGCACCTGGTCCTGAATTGGAAGCGCTACAATGGTCCTCTGGAGGAATTTGACGCGGCCGCAGCCGAACTGATCCGGTTTGTCCAACTCGATGTGCGCAATCGCGTGGTGCGCCGCTATCCACTGGCAATTCCGCTGCGCGCTGCGCCGGCTAACTCTGCAACGACCGATTCGACAACTGACGCGCACGGGACTGCTCGAATTTCATTATGAGAAGTTCCTGTATGGCGACACCTGCTTGTTCCAGTTACCTGAACGGCCGCGGCTCAATATCTTGGCGACGAATTTGAGCGAGGGTTGCCTGTGCGCGTTTACTCGTGACGGCCTAATAATGCAACGGCGACGGCCGGGCCAACGATTCCGCTTCGATCGAATTCACACCGGATTGGCCACCGTGCCAATGGCCGTGACCGCGTCGTCGGCATTTCCAGGTTTCTTCCCGCCGCTCGAACTGCAGGATCAGGATGTCGGAGCCAACCCGGGCCAATTCGGCCGGCTGGCATTCACCGATGGCGGTGTCTATGACAATTTGGGTGTGCGTATGTTCCGTTGGATGGAGCGGTCGTGGATGGCGCGAGAGGTCCGGCTCGAAAAGGACGATCTGGCCGATGCGGACAAAGTGCGTCGGGCACTCGACGCTGCGGCGCAAGGCGCGGAAGACACTCCGCTTCGCCGTCTCGCCCAAATGTTGGACTTGGTCAGAAAAGGAGCGTCGCACGGTTCGCAACCGAGCCAATCCTTAGATCAACTGCTTAACAGTCTATGGGACGTGATGAACCACGAGAACCTGGCGCGGGAACCGGCGTTCGCCGGTCTTTCTCCGTCCGATCCAGACGCCGCTGTGCTGTTGGAATCGGCCCAGAGCGAGGACGGCGAAATTGAAGCCGGCGAGCAGTTGTGGCTCAATCGCCAACTGGTGGACGCGGCCGTTCAGCAGGCATCTGGCCAATCCTGCTTTCGTTCGCCCAATCCTTGTTTTGATGCTGTGCTGGTCAGCGACGCGGGCAAACAATTCAAGATCCGAAACGCCAGCGCCGGCGGTTTGATCGCTACCTCGATGCGCGCCACGGATATCGTAATGGACCGCGTCTGGCAACTGGAGACCGATACATTCTCCGGCACGCCAGGATTTGTCTTCGCACCGATTTCTAGCGTCATCGAACAAGCGGAAGATCCCACCGCCGCGCATCCGGAAGTGCAACGCATGGCGGCCGGCATTCGCACCGACCTCGACCGCTTTTCCCCCCTGGAGATAAGCGCGCTCGTGCGGCATGGTTACTGTGTCGGCCGCAGCGCGTGTCGCTCTCATTCGGACTTATTTGGGGCGACAATCCCAACCGGGCCGCCTTGGGATCCGCTTGCGGCGGAAAATGAACTAGCGCCGCCCGTAACTGCGGCAGGGACGCGCGGCCCAGTACCGGCGACAGCGCTGGAAACAGCGCAAACGCGGGAGCTGCAACAATCGGCAACACGGCGATTATGGAGCTCGCTGCTGGACTATCGCGACTGGACATCGTATGTCTACGTGCCGCTGCTTGTCCCAATTTTGGTTGTCCTGCCTTATTACGCCGCCAAATGGTACCACCAGTCGCAGGTTGCCCAGCGCCTGATTGAGGGCATTGCCCAGAGTAATCAGGATTACGGCCTGATGAGCGAGCTGCTCCAGGGAGGTCCGATGCAGCCGTTTGTCGGGATGGCCGTTGAGGAGGTGCCGAAGGTTGAACCTCCTGAAAATAAGGGGATTGAAGTGATTGCTGATATGCGGGTAGTGGACCTGCGCCAGTTGCAAATGGCTTCGTCGCCAACGGCGGATGAGCGTTCGAAAGCGTTCGTCTATCGCCGCATGCGGATTAAGAAGGCAGAGCCGACAGCGAACCGTTTCACCGTCCGCTCGCGGTGGCCGACGGAGCGGGTAGAAGTACGCACACTCAACAAGCGGGTGCCGGCGGCGATACGCCGAAGTCAAGAGTCGGCGAGCGCCGACAGCCCGCCCGTAAACGTCTTCGAAGTCGTGTTTGATCTATCGAAGTTGCCACCGCAAGAGGCGGTGGATTTGCCGATCGAATTTATGTCGCGCCAGCCGGCGACAGGGGCCGCTGATTCCGCGTCCTTCTACGTCGATGACGAGACGGGCCTCGTGAGCTGCTGGCTGCTGCTGCCTGAGGGCAGGCAGTACCAGAACTTTGAGCTGCTGCGGTTCCAGAACGGAAAAGAAAAAGTGCCGGAGCGGGTCACCCCGGCCTACAATTTCGATACGCTGGAAGGCCGAGTTCTTGCGTTCGGGCTACTCAACGTTGAGCCAGGATTCACGTATGAAGCCCGCTGGGAGCATCGCAAATAGGGATCGTTAAGCAGTCGGCGCTGTGAGTCGGGTTCTCAAACGAACCACGGCGCCATTTCGAGTGGCGCCGCCCGAGCAGGTTGGCAGATGACCGATTCATTCATCGGTCGCATTCCCCTCCGCGCGTTGCGATGTTTGCTATAATGCCGCCACGTGGATCGCTGGGGCCCTTTGTTTCCCCGACAACAAGATCTCTCTTTGTTTTCCCCAGTGTGAACGGGATTCTGGGAGGGTCTCATGGTCACAATACTGTCTGTTGCTTGGGCGTACGTAGCAAGCCAGAACCGTGCCTTGCTGGTCATGCTCTGCGCTATTTCTGGCGGTGGGACCGGCCTTTGGGGCCATGCTTCGTTTTGCCTTGGCCTTTGGCCCTTTGGGGCCATCCATCTTTTACATTCTTTAGCGAAGTACGGCTGGATTTGCCAGCTAAATTTTCTTCCTCGCCCTCTTGACATGCATTGATACGCCTGTACACTAATGCCGTCGTCGTCGATTTGACTACGGTTCCTCGCGTGTCCTAGGGGCATTGTCAACGAATGGCGGGATCACGCCTTGCGCGGGGGCTGCTACGGCAGACGGAGTCTGCCTGCTACTTTGCCGACGACGTGGCGTCGTGCACTCGATCGCTGCGCGGGCCGCTGTTTTCTCTGCGGCGATGATCCCTTCACCGAGCGCAACTTCGACCACCGCAAACGGTGGCTGGAAGAGCGGCTGGCGTTTTTGGCTGGGCAGTTCGGCATCGACGTGCTGGGCTTCGCCATGATGCAAAGATAGGTGGCGCCAACGCGACTCATGTTCAAATGTCTTACGATTTCTTGCGTTGCAGTTTCGACCCTCCGCACTGGATTAGCCTTTTCGCCGCGAACGAGGGTACTGAGCCAAAGAGACGAACATCCCGATGATCAGCAGGCAGATCGTCGCCGGCTCGGGGACCTGGCCGGGGGCGAGGCTGCTCATCCCGTCGGTCTGGCCCAATTGGTTGCGCCAGATTGTGTAGTCGGCCGCATTCGCGATGCCGTCGCCGTTGGCGTCGCCCTCGCCGCCCTGTTTCACGGTCGCTCCATAATCTTGCCGCCACATGGCGTAATCGCCGGCGTCCACGGCTCCGTTGCCGTTGAAATCGGCCCAAGGCAACTGGTGGGCCCAGGCGTCGACGCTGTAGAGATCGTCGTTGCAGCAGGGGTCGGTGCTGCCGCCGGTCAAATGCAATAGCGGCCCAGTAACTTTCGCCTCGAGCCGAATCGCTTGCCCGTGGCCGTCGGCGCCGAGAAAGAACAAGTCGTCGGGCTGGGTGAAGGTGCCGGTCAGCCCGGAAAGACCGAGCGTCTTATCGAGGTCCCAACCGGGCGTAGGTAGGGGCGTGGCCCGCCGCGGATCGAACAGAATCGCGTCGACGTCTGTGAATTGGGCAAAAGGATCCAGCCGCGGAACGTGGGCCGTGGGATCGACCTCTTCATTCCAGCCCGTAACCAGGCCGAAGTGCCCCAAGATGTTGAGCTGCATGTCGGCGGTGCCGTCGCTCGTGCGAACATCGAGCAGGCTTTTGGACGTGATGAAGCGATAGCTGGTGAGCGAGAGCGGCGGATCCGCAGCGGCGATGGCGCCCAGGGAGGAAGCGGATACCAGCGCTAACAACAGGCGGAGGAAACTACGCCGTGCGACCATCGGACACCTCGTCACCAAAGGTTGGCGTCGCCAATCACTGCGCCGGTATTTTACTTCGGGTGGGAGCGGCGGGCAAATTCCGGGGGATTTCGCTGCACTCCTTTGGCTGCCTGCTCGTTTTCCCGCCGCGCATCCTACAATAATCGTATGAAGACCTTCGAAGCTTCGGTCACCGTTTTGCCGCTGGGGGACGTTCGCGTCGTGGGGGTCCGTTTCCGCCGGGCACCGAGGTGGAAGTGACGATCTGCCCGAAGCGAGAGAGCGCCGCCGAATTTGCCGAGGCCTGGCGGCGCGTTACGGCGGAGCTGCGCCAGTTGCCGACCGCGAATTCGATTTCGGACGAGGCAACTCAGAAAGAAATCGGTGAATATCGCGCCGGCCGACGAGTGCGAGTGGATGGTTACCGCGCCGATTCTCGGCGAATGCGTGCCCGTTCTGCGGCGGTCCCAGGGTTGGAGCGCGAGCGTGGCTGGGACGGCAGTGATTGGCTGGGCCACAAGGACGAGAATCTCGGAAAACTTGGCAGTTTCCGTCTTGTCTCGTCGCGGCGGGGGCCAATGATTCTCATACGTTGCGTGGCGGCTTTGACGGGCGGGCGGGTTGCATCCCGAGGCGGTTGGATTAACGGTGTGATGAAGGCAAAGTTGGTTCCCGGTCGGGACGGCCGGGCAGATTGCGGAATGGCCGCCGACCCATGGGCGGCATTTCTATAGAATCGCGGGATTGTTGGTCGATACCGGATTGACAGTTTGCTTGGACATCACTTTAATTCGTCCCAACGGAACCGATGTGCTGGCATCGATCGTGGCGGCCGGGCTGAATGGGACCGGTTCTAGGTCGGAGCCGGTCCTGGCGAAGGGGACAGTCCCCGCCCTTACGAATAGGATGGAAGGACATCGCATAAATCTGGGTGTGTCGGCCTGGAAATGAGGCCAGGCACCACCCAGCTCGGCTGCCCTCGATGGCGGCCAGCGCCCGGCCGGGTTCGAGTCGAACCGGCCGTGCGACTCTTAAAGCTCGACTCTCTTTGGAGCCCCACGGATGATTGGCAGCACTGACTGCGAGCAAAGCAGTCAATTGGCCAGTGACGAGGAACCTCCCGGTCCTCTGGACCTACCTTCTTCCCTTTTTTCCACGGATTTGGCGTTCGCCGGAGACGGCGTGCCGGTCGCTCCACCTCTTGATTTTTCGACCGATGGCGGCCTGCCGCGGCGCGATTACCGCCAGCGGCCGCTGCCCTTGTTGGGGCAGGCCGAGGGCAACGGGCGGCGCGGTGGTGGTCAGCCTGCCGAGCGGCGAGCAGCTCGGCCAGGCGGGTCCGCTGGCGTTTTTGAAGTCGACGGGCGGCAATCCGCGGACGCGGCTGTTCCGCCGGCTGCACTTTCCGGACGTGCCGAACAAAGACTGGAACGATTGGCGATGGCAATCGCGGCATCGCATCCGGACGCTGGAACAGTTCGAGAAGATCCTGCGGCTGTCGGGCGGTGAACGGCAGGCGATGGTCGACGGAGGCACGATGCTGCCGGTGGGCATCACGCCTTATTACATGAGCCTCGTCGATCCGGAAGATCCGCTGCAGCCCCTGCGGCGAACCGTCGTACCGACGCCTAATGAGTTCGTTCGCACGCCGGGCGAGGCCGACGATCCGCTGGGCGAAGACAGCCACAGCCCGGTGCCGGGCCTGGTGCATCGGTATCCCGATCGCGTGCTGTTTCTGCCGCTTGATTTCTGCTCGACGTACTGCCGTTACTGCACGCGTTCGCGCGTGGTCGGACACGGCGAGCTAGTGCCGAACGAGAAGCGGCTGCTGACGGCGTTCGATTATCTGCGGGCCCACCCTGAGATTCGCGACGTGCTGATTTCGGGCGGCGATGCGCTGGCACTGAGCGAGGACAAGCTCGATTGGATCCTGGGCCACTTGCGGGCGATCCCTCACATCGAGTTCGTCCGCATCGGGACGAAGATGCCGGCCGTACTGCCGCAGCGGATCACGCGCGAGCTGTGCCGCGTGCTGCGGCGGTATCACCCGATCTGGATGAGCCTGCACTTCATCCATCCGGACGAATG
Source organism: uncultured Planctomycetota bacterium (assembly GCA_963738665.1). Taxonomy (GTDB): domain Bacteria; phylum Planctomycetota; class Planctomycetia; order Pirellulales; family Lacipirellulaceae; genus JABDGM01. Next base: position 83,881 of record CAVTXL010000014.1, on the reverse strand, counting down.
CACGCCCGAATCGGCCCAGGCCTGCGCCCGGCTGGCGGACGCGGGCATTCCGCTGGGGGCGCAGACGGTGCTGCTGAAGGGCGTGAACGACAACGTCGAGACGATGCGGCAACTGATGCACCGGCTGCTGCTGATGCGGGTGCGGCCGTATTATTTGTATCAGTGCGATCCGATCAGCGGCTCGGCCCACTTCCGGACGCCGGTCGCGAAGGGCTTGGAGATTATCCAGGGCCTGCGGGGCCACACGACGGGCTACGCCGTGCCGACCTATGTGATCGACGCGCCCGGTGGCGGCGGCAAGATTCCGCTGCAGCCGGACAGCGTCGTCGGCCGTGACGGCGATTGGATCGTGCTGCGGAATTACGAGGGCCGGCAGTTCCGGTATTATGATCCGGTCTAGCACCAACTATTGACGGCTGCGCGGCAATTGCACCCATCGCAGGGCTGTCAGCCGTCAGTTATCAGCCGTCAGCCGTCAGCTTTCAGCTTCAGGCAGAATGATTCGTGCGTTGACTGCGCAGCCTTCATTCCCAATCCGAATAAGAACCGGACGCTAGCGCGTGCCGGCTGATGGTGCCCCATGCACATCGGTCTCACTTACGATCTGCGCGACGAATATCTGGCGGCCGGCTATGGCGCAGAGGAGACGGCGGAGTTTGATCAGATCGGCACGATCGACGCGATTGATGATGCGCTCACGCGACTCGGCCACGAGACGGATCGCATCGGCCATGCGCGGCAGCTTGTGGAGCGGCTGGCCCGGGGCGACCGTTGGGAGCTGGTGTTCAACATTTGCGAGGGGCTCCGCGGCATCGGCCGCGAGGCGCAGGTGCCGGCGATTCTTGAGGTGTACGAAATTCCGTACACGTTCGCTGACCCGGCCGTCACGTCGATTTGCTTGCACAAGGCGTGGACGAAGACGCTGGTCCGCGCGGCAGGCGTGCCGACGCCCGATTGGCAACTAATCGAAAACGAGGACGACCTGGATGGGTTTCGGCTGCCGTTTCCCGTGTTGGCCAAGCCGGTGGCGGAAGGGACTGGCAAGGGAATCGACGCCGCGTCCAAAATCGCCGACGGCGCCGGGCTGGGCCAAATCTGCCAGCGGCTGCTTGCGAAGTTCGAGCAGCCGGTGCTTGTCGAGACGTTTCTGCCGGGGCGCGAATTTACGGTCGGCCTGTTTGGCGGAGGCGACGAGGCCAGCGTGATTGGGACGATGGAAATTGTGCTGCGAAACAGCTGCCGAGGCCGAGGTCTATTCGTACGTCAACAAAGAAGAGTGCGACCAGCGCGTGGAGTATCGCTTTATTCCGGCTGGCGGCGATACCGTGGTGGCGGAGGCGGAGCGGATTGCGTTGGCCGCGTGGCGGGCGGTCGGCGGGCGCGACGCCGGACGGATCGATCTCCGCTGCGACGCGGCCGGGCAGCCGCAATTGATTGAGATCAATCCATTGGCCGGCCTGCATCCGCAGCACTCGGATCTGCCGATGATCTGCACGGCGTTCGGCATCTCGTACGTTGAGCTGATCGAAAAGATTGTCGCGTCGGCCAGTTCGCGCAGTTGTGCATCTGGTCGCAAGTGTAGTCCTCCCGCTCTGCGAGAGGCCGTTTCGTCTCGCAGGGCGAGACTGTCATAATGCGGATCACCTTCCTCTACAACGATGCCAGCCAAGACCCCGCCGGCCTGGCCGAAGATAGTGACCCGGATCGCTCGCCGATCGTTCGCGCGCTGCGCGGGGCCGGCCACGATGTGACCGCGTTGGCCTGCACGCTCGATCTGTCGTCGCTGCGCGACGAGCTGGAGCAATTGCGCCCCGACGTTGTTTTCAACCGCGTCGAGTCGCTAGGCGGCAGCGACGCGCTCGCCACGGCCGTGCCGCTCGTGCTGGACACGCACGGCGTGCCCTACACGGGATGTTCGACCGCCGCGATTGTCGCGGCCGCGAATAAAGTCACGGTGAAGCAGCGGCTCGTCGCGGCGCATCTGCCGACGCCGAGGTGGGTCGATCTCAGCACCATTCGTGAACGCGGGCAACTCGACCTGAAACCCTCTCCCTTTGGGAGAGGGCTGGTCGAGGGAGCGTCGGTTGACGGCGTCCTCCCCTCACCCCAACCTTCTCCCAGAGGGAGCGGGGGTCTCCGGTTTATTCTCAAGTCGGTCCTGGAACACGCCTCGTTCGCCATCGACGACAACTCGATCATCGTGGCCGACGATGAACAGCAGATCAACGATTGCATTCGCGCGCGTGAAGCCTGCTTTGATCGGCCTTACTTTGCCGAGGAGTTTATTGACGGCCGTGAATTCAACCTGGCCTTGCTGGGCGACGGGACGACTGTGCTGCCGGCGGCCGAGATTGATTTCTCGGCCTTCCCTGTCGGCAAGCCGCGGATCGTCGGCCGTGGCGCGAAGTTTGACGCCGGCTCGTTTGAATTCGAAAACACGCCGCGGCGATTTGACTTTCCCGAGAGCGACCGCGTCCTGCTTCGCCGCCTTTGCGGGCTGGCGGCCGAGTGCGGCCGGCTGTTCGAGCTGGCCGGCTATGCCCGTGTCGATTTTCGCGTCGATGCGGACGGCCAGCCATGGATCCTCGAGATCAACACGAATCCGTGCCTCGCGCCGGGGTCCGGCTTCGCGGCGGCTCTCGCCCAGGCCGGGATCGGCTATGATGAGGGCATTCTGCGGATCGTCGACGAGGCGCTTCGCCGCGGCCCGCGCTCCGACTATCAAGCTCATGTTTCGCATTCGGCGTATCTATGACGACGCACTACCGGTCGACCAAGCGGCGATCCGCGCCGTCGAGTCCATCTATCACGAGCACTTCGCAGCCGCCCCGGCCGATATTGAAAACCTCGTCGAGCGGCTCCGCAATTCGTTCTACAAGGGTTTTCGCACGTTTTTGTTCGTTGCCGAAAATGCCCGCGGGCAGGTGCTTGGATTCGCGATCGTGATGCACGACCCGCAACTGAAGTTTTCGTACCTCGATTATTTGGCGACGGCCAAAAGAGTGCCGGGCCGGGGAGTGGGCGCGGCCCTGTACGAAACGGTCCGCGACGACGCGGCCGCCCACGGCTCGCACGGCTTGTTCTATGAATGCCTACCCGACGATGCGACGGGCTGTCCCGATGTCGCGCTGCGTCGCCAAAACGCCGCCCGCTTGAGGTTTTACGAACGGTACGGCGCCCGCCCGTATGTGGGCACTGACTACGAAAAACCGATTCCCGGCGTAGCGTCTACCCTGCTTCCGTACCTGATGTACGACGGCCTCGGCCGTGAGGCGCCGCCCAAAGCGGCCTTGGTCCGGCCGGTTGTGCGGGCGATTTTGGAACGCAAGTACGCCAAAATCTGTCCGCCCGCGTACATCGATTCGGTCGTCGCGTCGTTTCGCGATCCGCTGCGCTTTCGCGAGCTTCGCAAGGCCAAAGCGAATCCGCCGGCGCTGCCGCGTGTCGCAAGCGCTGCGCGCGAAGTGATCGTGATGACCGTGAACGACCGGCATGACATTCATCACGTCCGCGAGCGGGGCTACGTCGAGTCGCCGGTGCGGATCAAAGCGATTCTCAGCGAGCTGGAGCCGAGCGGCCTGGTTCAGCGCGTGCCTGTGAAGGAGTTTCCGTTGCGGCATATCACGGCGGTGCACGATACCGATTACGTGCTGTATTTGAAAAACGCCTGCGCTCGCGTGCCGGCCGGCTCGTCGGTTTATCCCTACGTGTTTCCCATTCGCAACCAGGCCCGGCCGCCGAAGGACCTGTCGATGCGGGCCGGTTACTACTGCATCGACACGTTCACCCCGCTCAACGGCAATGCCTTCCTCGCCGCGCGGCGGGCGGTCGATTGCACGCTCACGGCGGCCAGCGAAATTGTCGCCGGGCGCCGGCTCGCCTATTCGCTCGTCCGGCCGCCCGGCCATCACGCCGAGCGCCGCTCGTTCGGCGGCTTTTGCTACTTCAACAACGCGGCCATCGCGGCCAATTACCTGTCGCATCTGGGGAAGGTGGCCATCCTTGATATCGATTATCACCACGGCAACGGGCAGCAGGACATCTTCTACGAGCGGGCCGACGTGCTGACGGTCTCCATTCATGGCAATCCCGACTTCGCCTACCCCTATTTCACGGGCTTCGCCGACGAACGCGGCAGCGGCGGGGGCGACGGATATAACCTCAATTTGCCGCTGCCGGAAAAACAGGATGGCGCACAGTATCGCGTCGCACTGGGGCGGGCGATCAAGCGGGTCGCGGCATTCAAGCCGGCGATTCTCATCGTGGCGCTCGGCCTGGATCCAGCCAAGGGCGACCCGACCGGCTCCTGGAGCTTGATCGCAACCGATTTTGAGGCCAACGGCCGGTTGATCGCCGAACTGCGGCTGCCGACGCTGGTCGTACAAGAAGGGGGCTACCGCACGCGCACGCTTGGCACCAATGCGCGGCATTTCTTTCGAGGCCTTGCCGATACTACGGGGGGAAAAAAATGAACATCGAATCAACAATCGTTGCCAACGCTGCGGTGGCAGAGAATGCGACTCAGCATTCAACTTCTGAACCCATGTTGCACTACCGAGACGCCGTCGTCCCTGCCGACCGCCACGCGATCCGTCAGCTCGTCGAGCGGACCGGCTTCTTTCGCGACGAGGAAATCGAGATCGCCGTCGAACTGGTCGACGAGCGACTCGCCAAGGGGCCAGTGAGCGGCTACGAATTCCTGTTCGCGGAAACTAGCGCGGGCCAATTGATCGGCTACTCCTGCTTTGGCCCGATCGCCTGCACGATCGGCAGCTACGATTTGTTCTGGATCGCCGTCGAGCCCAGCCATCAGCGGCACGGCATTGGCCGGCAGATTCTCGCGGCCACGGAAGCCCGAATCGCCGCGGCCGGCGGCCGGGCGATCTATCTCGACACGTCGGGCCAAGAGAAGTACCTGCCAACACGTGCATTCTACGAACGCAACGGCTACACGCTTGCCGCCCGGCTGGCGGATTTCTATGCGCCCGGCGACGATCGGTTTATTTACGCCCGTAGACTCATCTGACACTTAAATTACCAGGCGATGGACGGGCCGCAGAGCGGCCGGGATACGCGATTCCAGGCAGAGCGCAGGAACGGGTTGCGCTCAATTGCCAGCCAGTGTCGCTTCTTCCAACTTGAGCAGCCGCTCGTAGCGGGCCATGATCTCCGGCGTTGCCACTTTGGGTAAATTGGCCGCCAGCACCACGTCTTCACACGTTCGCAGCAGCCGCTGCACCTTGGCCTCCATCCGCTCGGCGTCGAGCTGCGCGTCGGATGCTTTCTTCTCGGCCGCGTGCGCGGTCTCGTAATTCCGGAAGGACGGCATCGCGCCGACGCGAGAAGCAAACTCGTCGGCCCGCTCGCTCGTGAGCGACATCGCCGTCGGCGTGAGGTCAGAATTCAGCTCCGGCCAGATGCGGCGGACCTCGTCGCGGACTTCGTTTAACGCTTCCGTATCGCTCTGCGCCGCCGCGCCCGAGCGCCGCCTGGCCGCACTAATATCGCTATTCGCGCGTTCCAATCGTCGTCGCACGTCTTCCACCGTGGCGGCGCCGCCCAGACCTAGCCGTAACGGCAACTGCTCCAAGATGGCCCGCTGATCCGGCCGGGCGATCGCCGCCAGCCGCGATAGCGGCCCGGACATTCGCATCAGATCCGCCGGCGGCTCTTGGTTACCGCCGCTGTCCCCTTGTTTATCCGTTGGCTGCTCGAGCTCGGCCGACGCACCGCCTCGGCCGCGCCCGCCGCGCCGCGGCCCGAAAGTTTGATCCTGGGGCGAGTTGGCAATCGTTTCCACACCCTCGGCCCGGCTGTACGTCCGCAACAGCGCTTCGGTCGTCCGCACGGGAATGTCGATGGTGTCGCTGGCCAGTACGGCGTAGGCGTGCGCTTCGGCGAAGGAGACTTCGCCGTTGTGATCGTAATCAACGTTCGCCAGCTTGGCGCCGGCCCGCGTCCGGCCGGCCAGCGCCGCCCAGAAAAAGCTGCTGTATTCCTGGTAATCGGCCTCGTCGACGTCGGGCGTGCAGCCGGCGGCCGCCCGGTCGTAAACCTGCGAGAAGAACCCGCACCGCTCGTGCGGCGCCAGTTCCTGCGCCGGATTCGCCTGATCGAAGATCGTGTTCGCGAATCCGCCCGAGTGGCATTGCACCATGATCAGGACGATGGTCACGTCGGGGCGGAAGTCGGCCAGCCAGGCGGTGAAATCGCTGGCCGGAATGCGGCCGTCGTCCCAGGTATAGAGCGTCGTGTTTTGCGGATTGCCGCGGCCGCGGCCCGCCACGCCGCGTGTCCCGCCGCCGCCGCGCCGCCGACCGCCGCGCAACGGCACGGCCGGCCCGCCGTGGCCGGTCGCATACACGATCAGCCGGTCACCCGCTTTCAGTTGCCGCGCTAACTCGCGAAACCGCTGTTCGAGCACGTCCCGAGTCGCGGGGCCGGTCACGCCCTCGATTTCATGATTGCGATAGACGTAGTCCATCGCCTCGACGTCGCCGAATATTTCGGCCATCATCCGCCGCGCGGGCGGGCACGTTTTGTCAAAATCGGGGTCGCGAAAATGCACGTTGCGCTCGGCGTCGTCGCCGTCGGCGAAATATATGTCGTGCGGCGGATGGTCGGGCCGCTTCTCGGCCAGCACGCTCTGCATGAAGATGACATTCTTCTCGAGCGAGACCTGGTTGCCGGTCGGATTGTAGCCGCCGCCGATCGTGAAGAAATAATCCTTGGCGACGACCTGCGACGCGGACAAACAGATTGCACATAGCGTGATCGCAGGAAAGACGAGGCTGCGCCCTCGTAGCCCCTGCGCGAGAGCCAGCAGGGTGTGGGTGCCCAGCTCTTTGCCAAGGCGCCCTCACGCCGCTCCTCTCCCGGAGGGAGAGGGGGAATACTAAGTTCAAATCGCGTGGATGGCGGAGTCCCATAATCGCTCCTTGAGAATTCCCAGCTGGCCCCAGTATACTCGAAACCGGCGCCTAGTGCCGGGAGCCAGCCAGATTCAAGCCCACGACCCCGACGATGATTAGGGCCAGGCTGACAAGTTTGACCAGGTTCATGTTTTCGCGAAAACATGCCGCGCCAATCAGGGCAATGGCCGCCGTCCCCACGCCCGACCAAATCGCATAGACGACGCTGACGTCGAGCTTCCGCAGCGCAAAACTCATCGACGCAAAAGCGCCGGCGTAGCAGACACATACGAGTGTCGTCGGCAGCAACTTCGACAGCCCGTCACTGAGCTTCATCGACGTCGTACCGGCCACTTCCAGCGCAATCGCCGCCGCGAGGAACAACCAGGCTTGCATTCGAGCTTCCTTCCGTCCGGCTAGGAAATGATGAAAGAGGTAATATACCAGATCGCCTTTTGGCGACTGGCCTGGCCGATTAAAGCCCTTCCGGACGGCGTTTGGCCGCGCTTTCACGGTTGTCAATCGCCGTCCGTTCAGGCATGATAATGCGGCAGACGATTCGCTAGGAACATCGACCCCACAATAGGTTTCCACCATGCGGCTGATTGGCGCCTTGATGCTGTGTTTGCTGTGCGGCCCGTTTGCTTCCGGCGAAAACTGGCCCGAGTTTCGTGGGCCGACTGGGCAAGGCCTGTCGGCCGCCAGCGGCGTGCCGGTGAAGTGGAGCGCGACGGAAAACGTCGCTTGGAAGCAGGCGATTCCCGGTCGCGGCTGGTCATCGCCCGTGCTGGTCGACGGACGCATCTACGTCACGACCGGCGTGCCGCTCGAATTGGCCGGCGGCGGCGTTTCGCTCCGCGTGCTGTGTGTCGAGGCCGCGAGCGGCAATATCGTGTGGAACGTCGAAGCGCTCCAGGGGACCGTCGACGAAGCCAAGGCCATGAACGAGAAGAACAGCGTGGCCAGCCCGACGCCGCTGGTTTCCGCCGGCCGGGTCTACGTCCACTTCGGCCACATGGGCACCGCGGCGCTCGACCTGGTCGGCAACGTGCTGTGGCGGCAAACAGAGCTCAAGTACGCGCCGCAGAACGGCAACGGCGGCTCGCCGATCGTGTTTGGCGACACACTCGTTTACAGTTGCGACGGCATCGAAGATCCATTTCTGGTCGCTATCGAACGATCGAACGGCCGGGTTCGGTGGAAAAGCCCGCGCGAAAAAATGAAAGTCATGAACTTTTTTTCCTTCAGCACGCCGCTGGTGATCGCCGTGAACGGCGAGAAGCAAGTCGTTAGCCAGGCCAGCGGCTTTGTCGGCGCGTACGATCCGGATACTGGCCGCGAAATCTGGCGCGTGCGCTACGGCGACGGATTTTCCGTCGTGCCGCGGCCCGTGTTCGCCCACGGTCTCCTCTTCGTGTGCACCGGCTACGGCAAAGCCAGCTTGTTGGCCATCGACCCGTCCGGCGCCCGGGGCGACGTCACCGACTCTGGCAGCGTCCGCTGGAAGACAAATCGGAGCGTATCGCTGACGCCGTCGCCGCTGGTCGTGGGCGACGAGTTGTATTACGTCTCGGACAACGGCGTCGCGACCTGCCTCGACGCCCGCACCGGCCAGCCGCATTGGACCGAGCGGCTGGGCGGCGCTTTCTCGGCCTCGCCCGTCTTTGCCGACGGGCGCGTTTATTTTCTCAACGAGGCGGGCGTAACGAGCGTCGTCAAAGCCGGCGCCACCTACGAGCTGATCGCGAAGAACGACCTGGGTGAGCGGGCCCTCGCCTCGCCAGCGGTCGACGACGGCACGATCTTTCTGCGCACGGAGTCAAACTTGTGGCGCGTGGGGAAATAGCAGCCAGCGCGGCGGCAGCGCTTACTTCGCTTTGGCCTTCAACGGCGGCGCCGCCTGCGTCGGCGGCACGAAGTCGTTGCCACTAGCCGACGACAGCGCCCGCCAGACGGCTGGGTCGATGGCGTCGGCAATGAAGCCGGCCGAGCCGTCGCAGAGCGAAGCGTTCACCCCGCCGGGATGATGGCTGCGGGCGGCGATGTAGGTGTCTTTTGGGTTGCCGCCTGATTGACTAGGTGGGGGATCAATTCCAGCAGCGCGATATCTAGTGATCGTCTTAAGGAAACCGCCGCAATCACCGTTGCCCGCCCATCCATAGCCGATGCCGTCGCCTATGGGAGAATGGTTATTTGGAGTTGTAAGCCCTGTGAATATCTGTCCACCGAGGCTGTTTTGGATGCTGGAATAGGCGCCGCCCCATGCACTGCAGCCAGTGAGTACAGGCACTTCTGACATCATCAAAGTATTTGCCAGGCCGTCCGTTACAGATGCCAGCGGCGAAATCGTGCCGCCGGCAAACGGCGCACCGAGGAAATCCAAGGATCCCGTAACTACGCTTGAAGGCCTTTGACCATAGTTCGTATTCCCGGCATTCACGACGTAGTTCCCAAGAACATGCGCCCAGTAATTGGATGTCCATTCGTCTCGTTGCAGTCCAATGTCGGCCGGACAGGCGTAAATCTTCAACCGCAATCCGCCGCGCCGCATACCTTGGTTATCCAGGTGGACTGAGCGAAACATTCGAAAATTGATCGAGCTCGCCCACTCCGGCTCGCCAATATACGGACCAATCAATGAGTACCATCCATGCCCGTCGTACCACCCGCCGGGACCAGGCTGCGTCGTTTGATAATCGACGTTGCTGAATGAGAGCGCCATCGGCGGGAGCCCTCCGTGCGCGGCCGCATACATTAAGTGCGCCTGCGCAAGCTGTCGCAAATTGTTCTCGCAGCTGAGCCGGTTCGCCCCGTCGCGGCCTTTGTTCAAGGCGGGGGCCGCAAAGACGAACAGCATGCCGGCGATCGCCGCGCAGACGGTTACCTCGGCGAACGTGAACCCGCTGCGGAGTGGGCGTTGTAACATGGAATCGTCCTCATTTGGCTTTTGCTTTAGCAGCAAGCGCGGTTGTTTGCGTGGGCGGGACGAAGTCGCTGCCCCGCGCGAGGAGAGCGCCCGCCAGACGGCCGGGTCGATCCCGTCGGCGATGAAGCCGGCCGAGCCGTCGCAGAGCGAGGCGTTGATGCCGCCGGCGTGCTTGCTGCGGGGGGCGATGGCTGTCGACACCGTAGACGACGGGGCCCCTTGGAGAGGTTGTGGTATCCCCTGCTGGGCATACTTCGCACTAGCGACCGCCTCACCAAGTAAGCCTGTTCTTCCGTAACCGATCGTGTCCGGTGCGGCGGTGTTGGGTGGATTGAAGCCTACGAAAGTCTGCCCACCCGTGCAAGTCTGGACCTCGGAATACGCGCCGCCCCAGGTCATAAACGATTCCGGAAACACGACGATTTCCGACATTAACAAAGTGTTCGATAGGCCATCGGTAATCGCTGGCAGCGGCGTAATTGATCCGCCGGCAAATGGGGCTCCCAGAAATGGAACACTGCTTTGGGCTTGCTGCCCGTAATTCGTATTTCCCGCATTGACGACGTAATTGCTGCGAATGCGAGCCCAGTTGTTGCTGTTCCATTCGTTTCGCGTCATCCCAATGTCGGCTGGACAGGCGTGTATTTTCAAGCGCAACCCCGCGCGACGGGCTGCCGCGTTTCTGGGATGGCTCATGCTGACGGTCAAATCGAGCATCGCGGCCCACTCCGGCTCGCCAATATACGGGCCGATCAGCGAGTACCAGCCGTGCCCATCGTACCACCCGCCCGGGCCGCCGCCCTGTGTTTGAACATAAGAAATACTGTTGAACGCCAGCGCCATCGGCGGAAAGCCGCCATGATCATTTGCGTACATCAAGTGCGCCTGCGCAAGCTGTCGCAAATTGTTCTCGCACCTGAGCCGGTTCGCCCCGTCGCGGCCTTTGTTCAAGGCGGGGGCCGCAAAGACGAACAGCATGCCGGCAATCGCCGAACATACCGCCAATTCAGCGAACGTGAAGCCGCGACGGCCCTTCGTTCGACGACCCTTCCGAATGCCTGTCGCGTACATGGGACGATCCCTTCCAATCCGTAAAGTGTTGATCCATTGCGATATTCTGAGGATGGTTTTCGATTCAAACAACTCCCTTGCCCTTCTGCCGTCCACAAGACAAGCATCCCATTGCGAATAGCGCCAGCACAAATGATCCCGGTTCCGGCACTGCGACGCCCACCAACAGGGCGTATCGCCCCGTTTCACCGTGGTCGCCCGTGTAATCGGCATCGCCAAAGCCGGTCACCCCCAGGTAATAAACGCCCGTCTCTGTAATTTGCGCCCGCAGAGCCGAGCCGTAAATGCCGAACGGCACGAATGGACTGTCGCTGCCCAAATCTGGATACAGGCCGCTCTCCCCGAAGAAACCGGCGTCGTCGTTTTCGACAAGCCTTTGCGGCCGCGGGACCAATCCATTAGGCGGCGCATAAGTTGAATTGAACGGCGCAATTCGCGTATCAGGCGAATCGAAATTCACGTCGAGACCGGCTAGCGGAGCCGTCATCGCCGTCAACACCTGGCCGGCCGAGAGGTGCAGCTCATAGAAATCGACGTCGCCGGCGAGCAATTCAGCGACCGCGATGCGGGCGGAGTTGCCGGCTAGAGAAATCACATCGGGAACGCCCAGGTAGGAGGGCAGTGGATTGGGTGGATTCGCAATGCCTGGGCCGTTGTTCGCCGGATCGCTATCGGCGAAGCCGCCTCCCAATTGAGCTGGATTCACAATGCCGGCCGTCAACAGGTAGCGGCCGGCCTCGGCATGGCCGTCGCCGCTGGCGTCGCCGTCGAATTCGTAATCGGCATACCCGGTGACGCCGACGCGGTAGGCACCGGCGCCGGGCGCGTTCAGGCGAAACAGCGAGCCGCGGTTTTGGCCGGCGCCGGGAAGTTCGCTCGCCGCGTCGTCGTCGCTGAAGGTCAGCGGTCCGGCCGCGCCGAAGACGCTCACCATCGTGTCCGGCACGTCGTACGTATTCGGCAGGTCGGCCAGCGGCGTGACCATGCCCAACAGCACGTCGCCGTCGGCCAGCATTACTGAGTAGAAGTCGACGTCGTTGCCGGCAAGCCGCCCAGCTGCGCGATGTTGGCGATCGCCTGGCCCGGGGCCAGCAATAGCGTATCCGCCCCTAGCGGCGCGTTGTTCACGGGATCGGTGTCGATTTGCGCCGCCGCGCTCGAGGCGAAAACCCCAGCCATCAGCACGGCCGCCACGCTCGACATCCAAGTGCGAATGGGTTGAATAATAAGCAGCGCCCGTCAAACGCAGACGGCAGAATCGGTTCATGAGCAGTTCTCAGTGTGGTGGATCATTAGGTCCTGGTGCATGAGTCACACAGATTTCGACGCGCACATGAAACCGCCCGCGTCGACACGTGCAGCCTATGGTAAATCGTTCGACCGCGCGTGTCAAACGTTTTTGCGCGGGTCGGCCGATGGAAACGCCTCAATCGGTTAATTTCATGTCGATTGCGTGCCGGGGCACAGGTTCGCCGCGCCCGCGGCACTATCGCTCGTAGCCGCGGGGGTGCGCCTGATGCCATTTCCAGGCGGTTTCGATCGTTTCGCGAATCTCGAGATAACGCGGCTGCCAGCCCAGCTCGCGCGTGCGCCGCCGCGGCGTCGGCCACCAGCTGCGGCGGATCGCCCGCGCGGCGGCCGACCTCGCGTGTGGCAATCGGCCGGCCCGTCACCGACCGGCATAAATTGACGACCTCTTTCACGCTCGCGCCGCGGCCGGTGCCCAGGTTCAGTTTGAGAGCCGTCCCGTCGCTGCTGGCGGCCAGCTTTTCGAGCGCCAGCCGGTGCGCTTCGGCCAGGTCGTCGACGTGAATGTAATCGCGGATGCAGGTGCCGTCGGGCGTCGGGTAGTCGGTCCCGAACACGTCGACGCTTTCGCGCTGGCCGAGCGCGACCTGCAGCACGAGCGGAATGAGGTGCGTCTCTGGGTCGTGATCTTCGCCCAGTGTGCCGTCGGCCGCGGCGCCGGCCGCGTTAAAGTAACGCAGCGCCGCATAGCTGAAGCCATAGGCATGTGCGTAGTCAGCCAGGATGCGCTCCACGACGAGCTTGGTGTAGCCGTACGGGCTGATGGGGTTTTGCGGATGGTCTTCGGCGATCGGTACGCGGACCGGCACGCCGTAGGTTGCGCAGGAGCTCGAGAAAACGACTCGGCTGAGGCCGACGTCGCGCATCGCATCGAACAGCGACAGCGAGCCGACCACGTTGTTGCGATAATAGGAAGCCGGATCGGTCACGCTGACGCCGACGTAGGCCAGGGCGGCGAAGTGCATCACCGCTTCAATCCGCTGCTGTTGCATTACCCCTGCCAACGCCAGCCGATCGAGCAGATCGGCCTGGACGAAGGGCAAATGACCGATCGCGCCGCGATGCCCCTCGGCCAGGTTATCGAGAATGATCGGCTCGTGCCCGCGCCCGGCCAGCAGCTTCGCCGCATGCGAGCCGACATAGCCGGCCCCGCCCGTCACCAGAATCCGCATAGTTTACAACTCCCAGGAGTTCAAACCGTGCATGATAAGGGATGAGGGATCATCGATGGAAGAATAAAAAACCGCTTTGGTAGATGTCGAACGTGGCCCGGCGATTCCCGCCGCCGCAGGAAAACTGCGCACCGCGTCTTTTTCCCGGCGAGTGGCGACGCTTACTCCTTGCTCGTCATCCCTGCTCTTTGCCGCGTTCTGCGTTCAGCAATTCTTCTTGTAGATCGCGCACCGCCCGGGCGTCGAGGAATTGTCCGACCACCGTCTCAGTGCCTTTGATTAGCTGATCGATGCGGCGCTGCGCGCTGGTCGGGCGACTGATACAGCCGCCGCTGGCGTGCGAGCTCCTGGTTGAAGTAGGAGCGTCCCGGAAGCTGGTCGAGCTCGATCAGCAGCTCGTGCGCCTCTTTAAAATCACCGGCTTCGATTTTTCGCCGCGTGCGGGCCATCAAGATGTTGCGCCGGGCGACCAGGTCGATCAGCTCCTCGCGGAGAGCCGCCAGCCGCGTCTCGGCGGCGAGGCGGATGCCGTCGTCGGCCACGGGAACCACGACGAGCGGCCGGTAGCCGGAAACGATCGGCACCCGTGCCAGCAGGACGCTGCCATTCTTTACGAGGAGCATACGCAGCGGCACGGCGCCCGGGGGAATGGCCAGGGAGCCGTCGCGACTGGTTTCGCCCAATTCCGTTTCCTGCTGGTTGTCCTTGTTTTGCGTGTCCACGTTCAGCGCGAGGACGGTGCAGCCGGCGAGCGGCTGGTCCGGCTTCGTTCGGGCGACGATGCGGATGGTCGTTTCCGCCGGATCGTCCCGCAGCGCAATCCCGAGTTGCTCAACGCGCCCGCGGCGATGCGCCGACAGCGGGCGATGTAGGCCGCTCGCCACGCGGCCGATGACCGAGCCGTCATCATTCACCGTGGTCGTTTCCACGAAGGTCCAGGGCACCGGCTGAATTCCGCCCTTGGGGAGCAGTTCGCCCGTGCGCGACGTACGCCGCCAAATGGGCAAGAATGCGTCGCCGGGGCGGACGCCGCGCGCGTCGCCGGCCATTTTCGGCAATTCGGCCCCCTGCAATGTGACGACGACCTCGTCCGAGTTTGGCGCCGGTTCGAGCAGCGCAAGGGGCGCGACGACTCGTTCGAGCAGCTCGAACAGTTGTTCGCCTACGGCGTCCCACTGGCGCGTCTCGCGGCGTAGTGAGTTTCCCCAGGCGCTCGACGTAGCGGTCAAACTCGCGCCCGGCCAGCTCATATCCGTCGGGCGTGATTTGGACGGACAGCAGGACGAGCTTGTCGCCGGTAAAGGCGAATTCGTTGTCTGGATCGTCGCTGAGCGCATCCAATTCATTGAGCACTCGGTAGCGGAGCTCGCCGCCCGCGGCGCAGCGTTTCCAATTGCCACAGCGGCCCAATCGCCGCTGCGGCGCGCTGGGCCAGATAATCGGGCAGCGTCGCGGCGAGCCGGTCGGCCGCCTGCCCCGGACCGGCGACGGCGAGGAGCGCCTGCACGCGATACGGCCGCAAAGACCAGGCGATTTCCTGAGCGTTCGTCGTGGGCGTAAGGCCGCACGCAACGAGCATCGCAACGAGGCGCACGGAATTGCGGATTGCGGATTGCGAATTGCGGAATGAAAACAATCCGCATTCCGCAATCCGAAATCCGAAATCGACTTGTCGAATTCCTCGCCTCACGTGCCGTGTTCCCTTCATTCGCCCCGCGCGCTGACCACGCTGCGCCCGGCGCAACGCGCCAGTTTTCGATGTTCTGATAGAGCGTCACGGGCGCGTCGCCGATCCCGGCGATCGTGTCGCGGTATGCAAAGTAGTTCACCGTCTGCCACAACGGGATCACCGGCAGGTCGTGATGCGCGATGTCGTGCAGTTCGGACAGCCGCGCGGGACGTCTTTCCAGGTGGTCGCCTCATCGAGCTGCGCGAGTGCCGTCCGCATTTGCGGGCTCGGCTCATCGCCGGCGAGTCCACCCGGCCCGAGGATGCCGCGGGCATCGCGCGCGGGCTCCCAGACGGCGAGCTCGGCATAGCGCAGATCATAATCGACCTGCCCCGCGGCCAATTGCTCGGCGGTGAATTCGCGCAGCTCGATGTTCAGGCCTTCTTTTTTCAGTTGCATTTGCATCAGTTGGCAGGCGTTGCGGGCGAGCGGATCGCTCGGATGGGCCAGCACGAGCTTCGGCAAATCGCCGGCGTCGCCTTCGACGCCGTCCGCCTTGCGCTGGCTGGCCCAGGCCACGCGGGCCAGAATCGCGGCCAACCGCGGCTCGAATGGGCGGGGCGCGATTTGCCCGTCGTAGCCGTAGCGGAGCGGATCGCTGAGCGAGCGGCCGGGCGGAAACGGGCCACTGACGGCCTCGAACCCGGCCTGAGGCGTTCCACCCAAAAGGACGCGATCAACGATCCACGAGCGGTCGATGCCGTAGCACAGGGCGCGGCGGAACTCGCGGCGCCCCGCCAGCGGGCACTTGGAATTGACCAACAGCACATGCACGGTCGGAAGGCGGTAGGAGACAACGTGAACTCCCGCCGTCGCGCGCAGCCGGGCCAGGTGCCAGGGCGGCACGCGGTCGAGGACATCGATCTCGCCGGCGGCGAGCGCGGCGACGGCCGCGTCGTCGTCGCTCAGCGTTTGTTCGACAATCGCCTGCATACGGCCATCCGCGGGGTTCGAGTCGGCGGCGGCGGCGGCGCTGCCGGGCGCCGCGAAGATCACGCTTGGCGGATTAAATTCGGCCATTTGAAATTGGGCCGCGCTGTGCGGTGAATCGGCCGTCGCCGGTGGCAACGGCACTTGCAGCAGCGACTCGGGCCGCACGTGCGTCCGCTTGAGCTGCAGCTCAAGCGTGTTGTGAGCGCCGATCGATACACCGGCCAGCCATTCGCCGAGTTCGGGCCGAAAGCTGCCGCTCTGCGGGTCGGCCATCGCGAGCACGTCTCGAGCCAGTTCGCCGGCGGCGCGCGGTGAACGATCTGTCGTCAGGCGGAGCCGCAATACGCGACCACTCTCGTCAAGCGACAACTCGCCGAGCGGGGACTTGTATTCACCCCCTTCGGCGCCGAAGCCGACCAGGTCGACCAGCATCGGCGAGACGAGCGGACTGGCGCGGAGGGTGGCCCAATCGTCGATGCGGGGCGTGGGCCGCCGGGGCGCCGCCTCGAAAACGCCGACGTTGACAAAGGGGAACTCGCGCTGAATGCGGGCGAGCGTCTCGACCGCCCGCGCGTACTTGGGCCAAACGGCGAGGGCCCGCTGTGCCGCCTGACGCGCCTCGACATATCGCTTTTCGCCGGCCAGCCGCAGCGCCTCGCCCACCTGCCGTTCGGCGGCCGCTTCGAATCGCTGCTGCCACGCCTGGGCGGACGACTTAGCAACTTCCGGGAACTGACGTTGCCAGAGCTCGAGCACGCCGCGGGCTGCGGCGAAGTCCTGCTCGCGCAAATGGGCCTGGATCACTTCGCCGGCCACCACCTCGACCGCGCCGGGCAGAGCCGGATCGTGGGGGCTTCGCTCC
This sequence comes from uncultured Planctomycetota bacterium, assembly GCA_963738665.1. Taxonomy (GTDB): domain Bacteria; phylum Planctomycetota; class Planctomycetia; order Pirellulales; family Lacipirellulaceae; genus JABDGM01. The sequence goes on along the minus strand of CAVTXL010000014.1, from coordinate 66,969 downwards.
GCCAGCGAAACGAGCACTGCCAGGGCCCGCTCGTCTTGTTGCGATTGGTGGAGCGCCAGCGCGTTGCGCCGCAAATACGCATTCACGGCATCGTTTACGGCTGGGAACTTCGGGTACCGGGCTTCGAGCCGCGCATAGTATTCGTACGCCTCGTCGAACTTTCCGTCATTCACCAGTTGCTCGGCCGCCGCCAACAGCACCTGCTCATACACGCGGACCTCAGCCACTCGATTCCATGGCACCTCATATTTTTCGCCGGGACGCGCGAGCAATTCCAGGACCAGCAGCCCGTCGGTCGGCAAGGTCGTGAGCGGCCGATGCGGCAAATCGAGGGGCGCTGCTTCCAGCACGTCGCCACCGGCCGATTCCTTCAGAATCACCTGGTCGAACGGCTCCCGATCGAGCGGCCGCGTCGGTGCGGCCGCAACCGGACAGACGACCGTTGCCGCGCACACGAGCAACAAGAGTCGGCATGCGGAGTGCGGAATCCGCGGCACGGGATTTCCCCGCTCGGCCAGGGTAGACGCACAATGAGGTTGACGGCTGAGCACGGATTTCTTTCTCATGGCTGGTCGACGATCAAGAGCGTGCCATCATGGGCGGCGAGCACCAGCCGGCCAGCAAACGCCACCGGCCCGGCGTCAATCGATTGGGCCACGTCCAAATTGCCGGCCAGGGCGCCGTCGGCCAGCGCCCGCCGCTCGCAGAGTCCGCCGCGGTAAGCAATCAGCAGATTGCCGCCGCTGGTCAAGGGTGCGCCGACGGGCTCGCGTTTCTCGATCGGTTCGTTCCAGGCCAGGCTGCCGTCGGCGGCGACCATCGTCAGTTGACCGGCTGCCGTGGCCAGAACGACCCCGTCACCGGCAGGGTACGGGCCCCAAGTGACCGGCGCCGAGAGCTGTGTCTCGCCGGCCGTCGCTAAGGAGGGCAAGTTGAACCGGACGAGGCGGCCGTGTTTCGTGGCGGCCACGGCCGATGCGCCGCGTACGATGATCGGCGACACGACCGGATCGGGCCCCGCGGCCGCCTCCCCAATTTGCTGCAACTGCGGGGGTGAACCGGCCTGTCCGACGAGGTAAATCTTTTCGCGCCCGTCGCTGATCACAAATTGCCGGGGCGGATCGCCGACGAGGCCCGGCTCGGTGTATTGGACCTTGCGCCGGCTCGAGCTGTGGCTGAAACGAAGTGCCGAGCTCTCGGCCGTCGGCCGCGCTTAAATAAAGGACTTGCCCCAATGCGAGCGGCGCCACGAGGCCGTCGCCGAAGCGCCGCCAGCGGACAGGCCAGCGGACCGGGCAACGTCAGCCAGCGCCACCGGCTGGGGCGATTGGCTAAAGTCGACCAAGAGCACCTTGTCGTTGCCGGCGGACGAATAGGCCGCCCGGCCGTTCCCTAAGTCGAGACTTGCCCGCAACGGCCGCGCCGCGGGCAGGGCGATTGACGATAACGGCGTATCGAGCACGCGCAAGCGCAGGGCTGCATTGTCGAAGCGAAAGACGTAACCGCCGGCGCTCGCCACGAGCAGCGACGGGCCTGCCGCGTCGACGATCGGCGCAGCCGCGGGCGGATCGGCCAGCCCTGTCTCCCACAACACGCGTCCCGCCTGCATGTCCATCGCCGCGACCAGATAGCCGGCCTTCCCCTTGCTCCGCGTCACGTGAATCAGCGAGCGGCCGACAACTTGCAACGGCCGGTCGAACGTCGATCCGGAATAATCGGTGTCGAGGCTCACGACGGGCAACCGATTGCCGGTGGGCAAAATCTCATGTTTCGTCAGTTGTCGATCGCCGATCCACAGGTATCGATCGGTCACTGCGGCGTAGCGGACCACCGGCTGGGCGTCGGTCGCTTCGCGTGACGCGGCCAGCGAGAGGGGCACATCCTCGGCGCCGACGCCGACGTCGTAGACTTCGAGCTGTCCGCGGTCCGTAACCACGATCAGCCGTCGTCCGGCCACGAGCGGCGGCGACGCGGCCTGGCCGGTCAATCGCCGCTCGGCGGCCTGGGCGGAGATTGCGCCCGGTCGTCGAACGACAAGAGTCGCAGTCGGCACGTCTCGACGCCGTCGTTTTCCAGCACGGCGAGCTTGCTTTGCAAAGCGACCGGCGGCACGCTCACGCTGTCCTTCGCGTGCCCCAGGTAATAAACGCCGAGGCAGGCGAAATCGCGCAGGGATATGGAATACAAACTCGCCTGCTCGCCTGTGACATATAGCCGCTGTCCCTGCCGGTCCACGCTGGGGGTCACGCCGAGCGGCTGAGCGAACGCGACGTAGCCTTGCCTGGCCCCCGTTGCCGCGTCGAGCACGTACAAGCGGCCGCTCGCGGCGGCGAGAAAAATCTGTCCGCCAACCAACAGCGGCGCTGAACACGATTCCTCGAGCGTCTGCCGCCAGCGGAGCTCGCCGGTGGCTGCGTTCAGCCGCAACAGCCCCTGTCCGGCTGCGTCGACTGCCAAGAGGTCGCCGTTGACAAGCACCGGGGCCGACGCCGGGCGGCCCGCCCGGTCGTAGCCGATGTACCGCCTCCATAACAACTTCCCGGTCGAGGCGTCCAGGCCCCACAGAGCGCCTTCGACGCGAACGCAGACCGGTTCCCCATTGCCTGCGGCTGCCGCCGCGCCGGCGCGGCGCTCGGCAAGCACCAGGGCCGCGACCCAGGGCGTCGGCGGATCCGCCGTCTTGGCCGGCTTTTCGTCGGCCACGAAATGAACCGCCGCGCACTCGGCCGCCGTCGTTTTGTTCAGCATCGCAACCAGCTCCGCGTCGCTCGCCAGTTCGGGCCGCTGCAAAATCAACTTGCGATAGCCGGCGTAGGCTGCGCCGGTGTCGCCCGAGTCGAGCGCCTGCGACATTGTCGCCAGCGTCTGGGTGAGATCACGTTGCGTTTGCTGGCGCCGTTCGACGCGGGCCAGCGTTTCTCTCACTTGATCCACCTGGGCCTGGTTGCGCAGCACGTCGGGGATGTAGCGCACGTTGGCCATTAACTCTAGTGCCACGTTGGCTTGTTCGATGGGATGCTGGGCGTCCTCCGGGTTTGCGGCGGCATCCGCCCGATTCGCGAATCCTTGCCCGATCCGCGGCAACAAAGCGGCCAGCTCTGGTTGGGCAATTTCAGCAAATTTCTCTTCTTGTTCGACATCGGGCAATTCTTTGCGAGCGGTCGCGAGCGCCGCGTCCAGGTCTCCTGCTTCGACATCGCGCCGCAGCCGCAGCGTGGCCAGCTTCACTCGCGTGGCGCTGTAGTCGCCGTGGCCCTTGAAACGATTGAGAAAATCCTCGTAGAGAGTGATTGCCTGGGTGTAGTCGCCTCCGTTCACCGCCTTTTCGGCTTGCCGCAGCGTATCTTCGCCCGAGCGGTTGCGGAGCAAGATCAGCACGGCGACGCCGCACAAGATGAGCAATACGAGCACACCTCCGCCGATCAAGATTAGGGGCGAATCGAAATCACTTTTGCGTTGTTGCGGCTTCTTACGGGCCCGGGCGGCGGCGCTCGAACGAACGAGCGTCCGGCGCGGCGGACCGGTCGGCGAAGCCGCGGGCGAAGCGGCCAGACTGGGCAGGGCGGCTGGCGAAGCAGCTTCGTACACCTCATCGCCGCCCGGCCCAGGGCGCGGCGGCGTGGGGCGGAGCGATTCCGGCGTTTGCGCAACTGGGGCCAAGGGCGGATCGTCGACCGGCGTCAGCTCGACGTATTCGACGTCGTCCTGTTGATCATCCTGTTCATCTTGTTCGGGCTGGTCCTCATCGATGTCTGCCAGCGTCAATTCTTCGGATTCCTCGACGGGCGGCCTGGCCTTTGGTTGCGGTGGCGGTGGCAGCTTCGAGACCATGGTCGGCGCAAAGATCGAGCTTCGGTCAGGCTCTTCGATGATTACGTCGCTGACGATTGTCGGCGACGCGGCGCCCAATATCGGCGCCGCGTCGACGTCGATTCCGCGCACCGTCAGCGCGATTCAGCGCGTCCAGCGCCTGCTGCTGGGTCAGATGTTTCTTCTGCACCAAAAAATTGGCGACTGCCCGGGCCGAGAGCGGCCGCTCCGATTCGGCGACTTTCTCGCGCAGCCGCGACATCAACCGATCGGCCAAGAGGCCGCGGCGCTTTAATTCTTCGGTGAGTTGGTACGCTGACATGATTGCCTTCTTGCTCGCGGCGGCGCAGTCCGGGCCGCTCTGTCCTTCGGTTCCCGTTGGCCCCCAGTTGCCTTTCAGCGATACGACTGTTCTTCCACCTTCAAATCGAATTGGTTCCCCGTGTGCGTCACGCGAAACACGGTTCGACGAATCAGATCCGGGCGGCGTTTTTGCCGCTCGGCGTACTTTTGTTCCAAATCGTTGATGATCGCCTGGGCCGCCGGCGGATAGAATTGCATAATGATTTTACCCTTGTCGGCGACCCCGGCCTTTTGCGCCAGCCGCCGATCGAGCGCTGCGAACTGCCCGGCCGCGGGGTTCATGAACAAGCGCTGTTCGTCGGCCGGGCTGGCGACCCGCGTGGCCGGCGTCGCCTGGCTCAGGTGGCTGGCGTAGTAGACCTGGTTGTCGTCGGTGTTGAGGACGCCCAGTTCGACCTGGAAGAAGTCGAGAAATAACGCGTACTCGTTCAAGTCGGCGGGCTCGAAGCGGAACTCGCGTTTCGGTTCCGCGCGCCGCCGACTCCGCTGCCATAGCCGTTGCCAATGCCGCTCCCGACGCCGCGGCCGACGCCGCTGCCGAAGCCGCCGCCGCGGCCCGTGCCGAATCCAGGGCTACGGCGGTCTTGGGGATCGCCGCTGGTGATCACGTCCGGGGGCACGTCAATTTGATTGTTCGCCAATAAATCGTCGTTTTCCGCCACGGCCATGGTCAGCGCGTCGAGCGTGTCGGCAAGTTGCGATTCGGTCGGCTCGGCCGCGTCGTCGGTTGCAGGCGTCTCCAGGTCCGATTCGGCGCCGACGTTTCCGCCGCCGCCCCCGCCGCCCCCGCCGCCCCCGCCGATCGGCGTCACCTTCGGCGAGACGTGAATCGACGACAGTTGACGAGCGAAATATAGCAGCAAGAGCGCACTGACGGTCACGCTCGTGATCACGAGGAATGACACCAGCCAGCTCGAAACGCGGTCGTACGAGTTGACCCGCAAACCAGCTTTCGCCTCTTGGCGTACGGTGGACATGACTTGTAGACTCTGCTCGTTCGCCCGGATCTCTGCCGCGGGCCGCGAATTCGACTCAGCGCCAGCCGTATATCGCCGCTGCCCGGCGAATCACCGCTCGAAGACCGCTCCCGGCCGCAGCGCACGGTACCAATTCTTCCACGCGTCCACGGCCTCAAACCGTTGCTCATCGGTGAATTGACTCGGCGGACCATATCCATCGAATTGGCGGCTGATAAATTGCAGCCCGTCGCGGGCTTCCAACACGACCCGTGGATCGGGATCACCCAGCGCGTAAATCAGCGTTGGCACGTAATCAACGTTTCCGCTTCGGCCGAGCGCGGATCGAGAGCAAACGCACGTCCGGATCGCCGCCCCGGGCCAACTGCTGGAGTCGCCGCCCGCTCTGCGCGTCCACGTTTTCGACCACGAGCTGGCTCGGGTCGCGGGCCAGGTCGTCGAGCGCCGCGTTGTCGTCGGCATCGATCATCGTGAGCAGCTCGTTGACCTTGGCATGCACCTGTTCGATCACGAGCTGCCCGTCAACCAGTTTGGCCTTCGACAGATTCATCGGCAAACCGCGGCCGCTGACCAGGGCCCCTTCGCCCAAGCCGCCCCGCAAGCTTTGCTGCGTCGAGCGCAACAAAAACAGAATTGCAAAGGCCGTATCGCAGGCCGGCCCGCAGCCCGCGTTCCAATAGCCTTGCGGCTTCTTTGTTTTTAATAAGAATTCGTAACCATCGTTGTACCACTGTGGTTCGTCATTCCACGCGCCGTCAAACGCTTCCTGAAAGCTCCGAAATCGCTCCAGCGCATAGAGATAGTAGTAGTTGTAGTCGCCGTTATCGATCTTGTAGTGCTGCGTGAACCACTTCTGCCCTTCGTCGATCGCGCCCATCAACTTGCCCAGGTTCGTTCGCTGCGGACGAATTCGTTGCGCGTCGCCCGGTCGTTGCTGTTCGTCGAGCCGCCGCAGCGAGGCGGGCAGGGGCGCTCGTTGGTCTTCCGCAGGCGCCGAGATCGCCGCCGAACTCGAACTCGCGCCCAGCAAATCGGCGCAAATATAGGCAATCCCCAGGCCGGCCGCCTGCATCGAACACGACTCCGGCACTTGGTCGACGCGTTCTCCCGGCGGTGCCGCGATCCCCTGGTATCCCCAATGACCCTGCGGAGATTGCGTCCGCATGATCCAGTCGGCGACCCCTTCCACGGATCCACCGTCGATCCGAAATCCGTGACGCAGGGCCTCCCAATAGCTTAGCGCGCCGTATTGCGTCTGCGACGTGTCGCCAGTCTCTGAGTTCGCATATCCCCAACCGCCATGCTCCTTCTGGCGCAGTTTCAATTGATTCAAATACCACTGAATTTCGCGGGCGTAGTCTTTCTCCGAGGCTTCGCACAGGAAGATGATCGCCAGCCCGTTGCTGTACATGTCGAAGTCGATGTAATTCGTTTCCCGCGTCATCATATCCCGGCAGGCCTTTACCGCTTCAGCAATATGCGGATGGTCGCGACGCCCGGCTTTGAGATAGGCCAGGCCCACCAGGCAGCGGCCCCCCAGCTTGATGCCGTTGCCGTCGGTGATTGGGTTGTTCAAATAGGCCAGGCTCTCGTCGACCAGCTTTCGGACCTCCGGGCTCTGCGGCGTGACCGCTCTCGCCTCCCCTGCGGCCACGCAAAGGATGAGCAAGAAAGGCAGCGGCACGATGGTGCGCAGTGCGAGCTTTCGCCTCGCTGGCCTTCCTCCGCTCTTCCGCTGCGCCATCGTTCTCATCGCTCGTCCCCGCTGCCATTTACAGCCTGCAAGCGTTCTTCTTATGATGGAGGCTACTGGACAGGTAGCTCAGTTGGTAGAGCACAGGACTGAAAATCCTGGTGTCGGCGGTTCGATCCCGCCCCTGTCCACTTGCATCTCTCTCGACGCCCCGCTCCCGTCGCCGTGCCTGGGTGGGGGGACGATTGGCCCCGGCGCTGTTCCACACCGCGGCCAGAAATGTCGCCTTCTCGATTCTATCAGAATACAGGGCGAGGTTCGACTATCTTTTTCTCCACCAAGCCCGCCGAGCGAAGCCGCTGGAAAGACGGGTCGCTTCGCTCCGTGGCGCAAAATGACCGCAATTGACGCCGATTTTCCTTGCTACGACGTTGTCGCGGTTGGTGCCGGCGCGGCCGGCATCTTAGCCGCCACCCGCGCTGCCGAGCTTGACCGGAAGACGCTCCTCTTGGAGAAAAATCGCAAGCCGGGCGTCAAGATTCTGATGTCCGGCGGCACCCGCTGCAATATCACGCACGATTGCGATGCCGCCGGCATCATCGCCGCCTTCGGTTCGGCCGGTCCATTCTTGCATTCGGCGTTGGCAGCTCTCAGCCCGGATGCTTTGATCAATCTGCTCCACGCCGAGGGCCTGGACACCAAGGTCGAGCCGGGCGGCAAAGTTTTCCCCACGAGCGATCGCGCGGCTGACGTCCTCGATACGCTGCTCCGTCGGTTGCGGCGCAGCGGCGCGGAAATCTCGTGCGGAGAACCGGTCACGAATATCGTCCGCACCGAATCGACAGCACCACGGGCTTGTCACTTCAGTGAACAGCCAAACCCGTGCAGATTCCTCATCGCAACGAGCAAACGGAAATTGCAATCCGCCAAGCTCATCCTCACCACTGGCGGCAAAAGCTACCCGGGATGTGGCACCACCGGCGACGGTTACGCGTGGCTGGCCGCCCTCGGCCACACGATTATCCCGCCCCGTCCTGCCTTGGTGCCACTCGCCAGCGACGAAGCGTGGCTGCGCGCTGCGGGGTGTCACAGTTCCGGATGTGTTGCTAAAGGTCGTCGATTGCAATTTGGGCGCGACAAAGCCGCACCGCCGGGGACGTTTGCCGCCGGGCGTACTCATTGAAAGGCGCGGCAGTTTGCTGTTCACGCACTTTGGCCTGTCTGGCCCGGCCGCCCTCGACGTGAGCCGCGCGTTTGCCGCCGTGGCCGATCCGCGGCGATTAAAAATCGTTGCCGATTTTTTGCCAAGCCTGTCGCTAGACGAGCTCGACGATCACCTGCACGCTTCTGCCGCAACCGACGGCAAACGGCAAGTGGTCGGCCTTGTCGCCGAACAGTTGCCGCGCCGCTTGGTCGAAGCCCTGTTCGCACGCGCCGCAGTTCCGCTCGACCGCCGCGTCTGTGAGCTATCTAAATTGGAGCGCGGCCAGCTTGTAGCTCAACTGAAGCGGTGCGAAATCTGCGTTACCGGCACTCGCGGCTTCGCCAAGGCCGAGGTCACCGCCGGCGGCGTGGCCCTGGACGAAATCGATTCCCGCACGATGGAAAGCAAACTCGTCCCGGGCCTGTTCATCGCCGGCGAAATCCTCGACCTCGACGGCTTCATCGGCGGCTATAACTTTCAGGCCGCGTTCAGCACGGGTTGGCTGGCGGGGGAGAGTGCGTGAATTCGCAGCCGAAGTGCCTGAAGTTTACTTCACTTTGACACCATTCGTCAGTCGCCAAACTTGGCAATTGCAGTAGTGAGTCGCTCTTCGCCCGTTATCTGTCCGTTGCTCTTGAATATTTCAAATTCGACGGTGCCGTTGGCGAATACATCGATTTCCCAACGTTCTCCTGGGACGGCTGCTTGTACGGTTATTGCATCATCGCGAGTAACGCATAGTGCGTGGCTGATCTGTGCTTGCTTCAATGACTCTAGAACTTGGTAAAGTCTACTATGCGTGGGCGTCTGTCATTGATGACAACTCCATCAATAGTTCGTGACTGATGCTACCGGATCATCCAGTCTATCCGTCGACTGTAAACTCGATCGAAAATCCCTCGACTTCACATCGAGTTTTGTTCAGTTGTTCACCCAGTGCCTCTAGCCGGCTCACCACCACGTGAATCACCGGCGCGGGGACTGACCCCCTTTCGCCGGACGAGCGGTTAGCGCGGCCATTGTCTTTCGACCGAGAATCACGAGTGGCTGCGAAATGGGGACCGTCCCCTTCGCCCGGCCCTGCCCGAGACGGGCCGGCTGTATTTTTTTGGCCGCCGTCGTTTGCACGTGGCCGTGGGCGATCCAGGCCGGCGCTCGCCGGGCGATGCGGTAGAAGCGATCCCACGTCCCCTGGTGCACGACCAAGTTGATTGTTCCCGTCTCGTCCTCGAGCGTCACGAACGTGATCCCCTTGGCCGTGCTCGGCCGCTGACGCAATAACACCAGACCGGCCACGCGGACCTGCTGGCCGTTCTGCATTGCCGGCAGGTCGCGGGCCGGCGTGATTTTTAAGCGGTCGAGCGCCTCGCGGTAAAACGAAATCGGATGCGCCCGCAGCGAGAGGCCGACGGTGCGATAATCGGCGACGACTTCTTCGTACGCCGGCATCATAGGAAGACCCCCTCCCCAGCCCTCCCGTTGCGGCCGGTCTCCCGATGTTTGTTGTGGCTGGTCTCCCGACCGTGCCACGTGTTCCGGTCTCCCGACAGTGCCACTGTGAATTTCCTCACCCCGGTCCTCTCCCGGAGGGAGAGGGAGTAAAGTCTCAAACAGCGGCTGCGACACGCGATTCCGCTCTTGCCCCAGCGATTCCCACAGCGCCTGCCGCCGATTCGCGCCCACCGAACCAAACGCATCGGCCGCGGCCAGCCGCTTCACCACGGCCTGCCCCAGCCCGGTCCGCCGCGCAAATCGTCGAGCGACAAAAACGGCCCCGCCTCCCGCGCCCGCTCAATCGCCGCCCCCGCATCCGCCCGCAGGCCACGAATCATCCGCAAGGCGAGGCGGAGGCAGGGGGCTGGGGACTTGGGACTGGGGGCTGGAGATTCTATTTCACTTCGCTTTGCATCTGACAAATTTGCAATTTGCAATTTGCAATTTGCATTTTGCAATTCCCCAGCCTCCTCCAATCGGCAATCCCACCCGCTCGCATTCACATCCACCGGCAACACGCCGACGCCATGCTCGCGCGCGTCGCGCACCAGTTGCGCCGGGGCGTAAAAACCGAGCGGCTGGCTGTTGATCATCGCCGCGCAGAAGGCCGCCGGGTAATAATATTTCAGCCAGCACGAGGCATACACCAATAGCGCAAAGCTGGCCGCGTGCGACTCGGGGAAACCATATTCACCAAAGCCACGAATTTGCTGATACACGTTTTGGGCGAATTCTTCGCTGAGCCCGTTCGCCCGCATGCCGTCGAGCAGCTTCTTGCGAAACTGATCGATCAGTCCCGGCCGCCGCCAGGCCGCCATCGCCCGCCGCAGCTGATCGGCCTCGCCCGGCGTGAAGCCGGCCGCCACCACGGCCAGCCGCATCGCCTGCTCTTGAAAGATCGGCACGCCGAGCGTCTTGTGGAGCACCTCGCGAATCGCCTCGTTCGGATAGGTGACCTCCTCCTCGCCCATCCGCCGCCGCAAAAACGGATGGACCATATTCCCCTGGATCGGCCCGGGCCGGACGATCGCCACCTCGATCACCAAATCGTAAAAGCACCGCGGCCGGAGCCGCGGCAGCATCGACATCTGGGCCCGGCTCTCGATTTGAAACACGCCCAGCGTGTCGGCCCGGCAGATCATGTCGTACACGGCTGGGTCTTCGGGCGGAATTGTCGCCAGTCCGAAAAAGGTGTCAGGAACCTTTTGTGCGAAGCATCCTACGGGCCGTTCCGGAAAAAGGTGGCTGGCACCTTTTTCGGACACATAATGTTGATTCACCAGGTCAAAACACTTGTGAATCGCCGTGAGCATCCCCAGGCACAAGCAATCGACCTTCAAAATGCCCAGCTCGTCCAAATCATCCTTGTCCCACTCGATGACAGTGCGATCAGCCATCGCCGCGTTCTCGATCGGCACCAGCTCGCACAACGGCCCGGCGGTCATCACCATCCCCCCCACGTGCTGCGACAAGTGCCGCGGGAAGCCGATGATCTCGTTCACGCAGTACGTCAGCCGCTGGCCCAGGTCGCTCGTCGGGTCGATGCCCACTTCGCGGCAGCGCTGCGTGAACTTCGGCTCGTGCGTGTAGCCCTCGACCTGCTTCGCCAGCGCGTCGACCCGGTCGAGCGACAAACCGAGCGCCTTCCCCACGTCGCGGACCGCTGAACGGCTGCAATAGGTGATCACGGTCGCGGCCAGGCCGGCCCGCTCGCGGCCGTACTTGTCATATAAATATTGCAGCACCTCTTCGCGTCGCTCGTGCTCGAAATCGACGTCGATGTCCGGCGCCTCGGCCCGCTCGCGGCTGATGAACCGCTCGAACAACAGATCGCTCGTGGCCGGGTTGACCGACGTCACGCCCAGGCAATAACAGACGGCCGAGTTGGCCGCCGAGCCGCGGCCCTGGCACAAGATATTTCGCGAGCGGGCGAAACGCACCAGGTCCCAGACGGTCAAAAAATACGCTTCGTAATGCAGCTCGCCCACCAGCGCCAGCTCATGCTCGATCTGCCCGCGCACCTTTTCGGGCACGCCGCCGGGATAGCGCTCGGCCGCCCCTTGCCACGCCAGCTCTGTAAGATACGCCAGCGGCGTCTTTCCCTCGGGGGCCAATTCCGTCGGATACTCGTACCGCAACTCATCGAGCGAGAACCGGCACCGCTCGGCGATTTCGACGGTTCGCGCGATCGCGTCCGGCGCGGCGGCAAACAGTGCGCGAATTTCCGCGAGCGAACGCAAGTGCCGCTCGGCATTCGGAAACAGAAGCGTTCCCTCGGCCGCGGCCACGGTCGTGCCTTCGCGAATCGCCGTCAGCACATCATGCAGCACCATCCGCCCGGCCACGTGATAATGCACATCGCCGGCCGCGACGAGCTGAGTGCGCATCTGGCGCGACAGCGTTTGCAACGCGGCCAACCGCCCGGCGTCGTCGGCCCCGCAATGCAGCTCGGCCAGCAGGTAGCAGCGATCGGCGAAGATGTCACGGTAGGCACCGATGTGGGAATCATCATTCGATTGCAATTCCCCTTGCACCGAGACACCGGCAATTAGCCCCTCCCCAAACTCGGCCACATCCGCCACCGCCAGCGCACACTGCCCCTTCTCCGCCTGCCGCCGGCCGCGGGTGACGAGGCGGCACAGCCGGCCGTACGACGCCCGGTCGGTCGCCCACAACACGACGGGCGGCCCATCGAGGGGCGTAATCTCAGCGCCAACAATCAGCGGCAGCCCCACCTCCTTGGCCGCGATGTGCGCCCGCACCACGCCGGCCAAGCTGTTGCGATCGGTCACCGCCAGCGCCGGTACCCCAGCTCGGCCGCGCGGCGCACCAGCTCATCGGCGTGCGACGCGCCTTCGAGAAAGGAGAAGTTCGTTTTGCAGTGCAGCTCGGCGTAACGCATCGTTGATCATTCACGTGAATAAATTCACCACAGAGGCACAGAGTGCACAGAGAAGAAAGACGGAAGAGATGGATGATTAAGACTTTCAACTCTTCTCCTTAAAAAGTCTTCTCCGTGTTCTCTGTGCCTCTGTGGTGAATCTTTCTTTTCCTATGCGAAAACACCATGCACGAACCACCGCCCATCGTGCCACCGGCGAAAAACCCACAGCATCGCCGCCCTCCTCTACGGTCACGCGGTAATAATCTCGCCGCACCGTTCGCCCGCGCCACCACAGCGTCTCGATTCGCTCCGGCCCCCAGTGCCGCAGGGCGCGATGGTGCCGCCCGGCGAGCCACACGATTTGCGGCGGCCCGTCGGGCGCGACGCTCGTCACCTCGATCGGTTGGGGCTCGGGGTAAAGCAGCAGTGGCCGGGGAGATTGCAAATTGCAAATTGCAAATTGCAAATTGTCAATTTTCGGACGCTTCCTCTTCTTCCAATTTTCATTTTGCAATTGGCAATTTGCAATTTGCAATTTCTCTTCTCCTCTTTTTGTCACGGCCACCCATCGCACCGCCCGCTCCGGTAGCGCACTTGCCCTCAGCTCCGCCCGCAGCACGCGCCCCTCGCCCAGCCGGCTGCTCAGCCGATTCACCAGCAGTGCCAACTGGTGCGGATCGCTCGGCCAACCATCGGCGAACAATTCCCCCTGCCGTTCACCCAGCCGGCCGGTCGCCGCCGCCCGCAGCTCGACCCGCACCACCTCGTCCGGCAGCCGCGCCGTCTCCAGGTGCAAACTCACCAGCTCCCCAAGCTGCCGCGCGCAAGCCGACGGCGCGAACAGCCCGATCGACAGCGGCACCACTTGGCCGCCGGCACATCGCAGCCTGCACGTCAGCACGATCGCCCCCTCGCCGCGCCGCGCCAGTTGCACCGCCAGCTCCCCCACCAGTTGCTCCAGCACCTGGGCCAGCACTGTGCGATCTCCCGTCGGCTGTTCCAGCGAACACCCCACCTCCAGCGGCGCCGCCGGCCGATGCGGCACGAGCACCTCGGCCACCGTGCCGGTCCACTGGGCGATCCGCAACAAGAGCGCCTCGCCAAAACGCGACGACAGCTCCTCTCGCGGCAACGCCAACACCTGCTCCACCGTTTCGATGCCCAGCTCACGCAGCAGGGCGGCCGTGCCGTCGGCGATGCGCAGCGCTTCAATCGGCAGTGAAGATATTGCGAATTGCAAATTGCAAATTGCAAATCTTGAATTGAAAACCACCGCCGCCGCCCCTTCTTCAATTGACAATTTGCAATTTGCATTTTGCAATTTGCAATCCTCCTCCGCAAAATGCGCGCTAATCCCCACGCCGCGCCCACCGTCCCCGCCACGGCGATTCGCACCCGCCAGCCGCGGCCGACGAAAAACGCCCGCACCCGCGCGGCCAGTTGCTCTTCGCTGCCCCACAAGTGCTCCAGGTTCGAAATATCCATCAACAAACACTCCGGTGCCTCGCTCTCTTCCATCGCCACGCAGGGGCTGAACCGCTCGCAGGCGGCGGCCAGTTCCGACAGCGCCCGGCGATCGGCCGCCGGATCGTACTTTGCGATTCGCACCGCCGGCACGAGCGACTTCGCCTCGGCCACCGGCATTTGGGGGCGAATACCCTGATCGATCGCCAACTTACAACAAGCCGCCACCACACCCCCCCGCGGCCCTTCGGCGGCCAGCACCAGCGGCCCTAAACCCTCTCCCTTTGGGAGAGGGCAAGGTGGGGGAGCCCCGCGTTTCGGTGAGCCACCCTCACCCCGACCCTCTCCCCAAGGGAGAGGGGGAATCTGACTTGTGGCCGGTCTCCCGCCAATCGTTGTGGCCGGTCTCCCGACCGAGCCACCACTCGCCCGCTGCACCGCCCAATTCGGCAACCACACACAAAGGATCCGCGTCATAGGAATAGCCGTTAGCCGTCAGCCGTCAGCCGTCGGCCTGATGGAGAGTTCATTGCCGACGGCCGACAGCCCTCCTCCACTTCCCGAACCACGCGCTCCACGTCGTCAATCTCCACCCAAGCCGCCCCACCAGCCCGCCCCCGCCGGCATCGCAGCACGCGAACGTGCGCCAACGGTGAGAGCCAAGAGTCAGAACTCCTCCGGCTCTGGACTCTTGACTCTTAGCTCTTGATTCTCCTCTGGCCCTCGACCCTTCCACGCTCATCTTCACATCCGCCCACGACGGCTCCTTGATTGCACTCGCCGGCCGCACCAACAGGCCCACCGCCCGCTGCGCCTGGGCCGCCAGTTGCAAGCGGCGAAACGCCCGGTCGTCCAGCCGATCGATCGCCGTCCACATCGCGGCCACGGCCGGCGACCGCAGCGACTCGACCGCCGCCCACAATTGATCGCGCGCGCTGGCCGGCCGCACGACGATCAATCGCTGCAGGTCAACACCCCAAGCCACGGCCGCCGGCGGATAAAACGCCCCCGCGCGGTCGATCATCACCAAGACGCCCCCCTCGCGGCAGGCCTCGCGGGCGGCGAGCAGGCTGAGGGCTGTGGCCGAAGTGGAGCAGTGGAGCAGTGGAGTAGTGAAGTAGTGACTTGTTTTCTGACTTGCTGCTCCTCTACTCCACTGCTCCTCCACTCCACTCCCCCCCACCCACTCCACCAACATCCCCGGCGCGAGCCCGCCGCCGGGCAAGAGCCGATCAATCGCCGGAACACCGGAAGAAAGTCGAGGGTCGGAAGAAAGTCGAGAGTCGAGAGTCAAGAGTCGAGAGCCAGAAAAATCCTCCGGCTCTTGACTCTGGACTCTTAGCTCTTGACTATCTTCCAGCTCTCGACCCTCCACCATTCCCTGCAACTGCGCGAGCAGCCGCCCGCGCACATCCTCCATCAACTTGACGTCTCGAGCTTCCATCGTCGCGATTCCTCCGGGCGCGCGCCCGAATCTTTCGCCTGGCCGGCCGTGCCCGCCACCGCAGGTAAACTGCTCACGGCCATTTCCCAGGTTCTTCTGCTCTTCTGCCGCTACCGCTAGGTAACTGTACAAATGTATCGTACATCGTCAATCACGGTTTTCAGAAAAAATCGCTACGCGGCCCAATGCGCAGAAAAGGCGCACCCCCGCATTAACAAACTGTCCCACCCACCACAGAAAAGCAGCAAACTCATTTATCGCAACGCCAGCCCCAGCCGACCACCGGCCGATGCGTTACACCTCTGCTTTGCACCAACTCGTGTGGGGGACCCCCTGTGGGAGGCGTCTCCGGCGCCGCTTCGATGCCCGGAAACACAAGCGTAGTGGATGGCACGCGAAAGTCCGGATGCCAACGCGAAAGTCGCGGCCACCAGACCGCTCCCATAGAATTTCGGTGCAAAGCCCTGGCAACTCCCGCTACCGCTGTGCGGCCAATTGGGGCGCGGCGTCAGCCAGAACCCGCCTATTCCAGCCGACAAAGTTTCGCCCGGCGATTTATTTCCGCAAAGCAATCCATAAAATCGCGGGCACTCTTGAAAGCACGAAAAACTCCTAGGTAGAATACATCTGCCGACGGCGGCCTCGCCAAAAATCCAGGCCTGTCTCTCCGGCACAAACGGGCTCTCCTCAGTTACGTCGGCCGCCGAGCCCGCCCACGAGCAGTCGCCATGAGCATTGAATTCGAATGCACCGCCTGCGGTAGGCAATATAGCGTCAAAGACGAGCTAGCCGGCAAATGGGCCAGGTGCGGATGCGGCGCCCGCATCCAGATCCCCATCCTGCTGGAAGAAGCCGACTTTTTAGACATTGAGCCCGCCAGGCCACTCCCCCCCAGCGACCACTCGCAGTTCGACATGCCGGCCCTGAAGAGCAATCAACATCCGGCGATCTCCGAAGGTCATGTTGCCTCCGGCGACCGCTGGCTCGACAGCACCGCCTCCATCGTGGGGGCACTAGCCTGCGGTGCCTTCGGGGGGGCCCTCTGTGCGTCCGTAGCGATACTGGAGCAAAAGAACTTCTGGCTGGGCGGGCTTGGCTGGCAATTTGCCACCCTTTTCGGCGGCGCCGTCGTTGGCATCCTGGCGGCGTCCATCCTGATTGTCTTCGACAACGTCCGCGCCCGCGCCAAAGCTGGCCAACCCATCCACTGGCTCCCCCGCCTGTTCTTCGCCCGCGGCCACCTGTCGACGCTGCTGTGGATCGCGACGCCATTCGCCCTCGCGATCGCGTACGTTTGGATCGACACTGCCCTGCTCGGCCCTGGTCGTCCAGTGCCCTCCACGGCCGGCGACCAGCAAGCGGCCCAACTTGCGCCGCGCGATTCACAAACGCTGCTCGATGCCCGCCACGGATTCACCACCAGACTCATTCCTTCGAGCTACAAGCGAGAAGGTCCCGCCCCCGATCCGCCCTCCGGCGTCTTCAACAAAGTGCACTACCAGTCGGACGTCGGCGAGCTGGTCGCCTACGTCACGCCCGATCCGGGCGACGGTCAACGGCACCCCGCCGTGCTCTGGGCCCATGGCGGCTTTGGCGGAATCGGTGACACCTTCTGGCAGCCAGCTTCCTGGCGCAACGATCAATCGGCTGCTGTCTTCCGTAAGGCGGGCCTCGTCCTGATGTGTCCCTCGTGGCGCGGTGAGAACGACAACGCGGGACACTTCGAGATGTTCTACGGCGAGGTCAACGACCTGCTTGCCGCAGCCGATTACCTGGCCACGCTGCCCTACGTCGACCACCACCGCATTTACCTCGCCGGCCACAGCACGGGCGGCACGTTGGTCCTGCTGGCGGTCGCGGCCGGCGGCCGTTTCCGGGCTGCGTTTTCGTTCGGCGGCGCGCCCGATATCGAGCGCGTGGTATCGGACGGCGCCGGTTACGGCAATACACCGTTCGACATGCGCATCCAACAAGAGGCGATTCTACGGTCGGCAGTCAACTACACTGGGGCAATTCGCACGCCAACGTTCTATTTCGAAGGGATTAATTCCAGCTATTGCAGCGATGCCCGACGAATGGAAGTACTGGCCAAACGCAGCGGCGTCCCCTTCACGGCCTGCATTATCTCGGGCGGAGACCATTTCAATATTCTGCAATGCATCTCGGCCGCGGTGGCCGAACGAATCCTCCAAGATTCCGGCGAAAAATGCAATATTTCAATTACTCCGGCCGAGATGAACCGCCGTTTTGCCGACGTCGCCGGACCATTTTTCGACCGGCGTCGCCAGTACGCAACGTTTATGCCAGCCGTCAAATTTACGCCGGCCGCATGTGCCAAGGTCCGTTCGCTCATCGAAAGGGTAGAGTCTACCGACGAAATCCCGGGACGCTCGCGGCCACGATTCCGTGACGATTTCATGCTCCTTCGCTACGAAGTAGTCATCACCAATTCGACCCAAGGGTGCGACGTGGAGGTCGCTCGATTCGGGAGCTTCCCTCGCGCCGGGACGGGCATTCCAACTCGCGGCATCAGCGAAAGTATCCGGTATACTTTATATAGCGACTCCTCGGAACCGATTCGCGGATATCTGCTCGACTACAACGCCGACGAAGACCGTTTTACCTTGATCGATTACGCAGCCGTGCTCGCGGAGCGTCACGACGGTCAGTTTAATCCCTCGTACTTGGACGATTACTTTGCGCCCTGACGAAGAGCGCTCGGGTGTCACTGGCTTTGCCAGTGCTCTTCCCGACGCAAGAACAAGCTGCACCAACTCGCCACGGAGCGAATAGGCTGGCGGACGAACTCTTTCACCGCACGAACTGAGCTGGCACGTCGACCGCAAGGCAAGGGCTGCTGCTGCAATGGTATCGCCAGTTGCGCCGCGCGGTTAGATATATCATCGTCCGCACGTTGAATTGGAAACCTCGTCGGCTGCGGGTCGTAGTTCGACATGATGGCTACTCATATCCATCGCAACTTCAACAAGGAACACGTAGAATTCGATCTTTCATCAGGCGTAAGAATTGTCAGACTTGAATCTCAATCATACCTTTGTGTCCTTTGTGTCCTTCGTGGTTCAACCCTCACATCGTCCACCCGCCGTCAATTACAAACGTCTGCCCCGTAACAAACGCCGATTCGTCCGACGCCAGGTAGACGGCCAGTTGGGCCACTTCCTCGCTGGCGCCCATCCGGCCCATCGGCTGGCGGGCCAGGAAGGCCGACCGGGCCATGAGGTAATCACCCTCGGCGGCCATCCGCTCGCGCAGCGACGGCGATTCGATCGTGCCCGGGCAGATCGCGTTCGCCCGAATGCCGCGGCCGACGAAGTCGCGGGCGATTGACTTGGTCAGCGCGATCACGGCCCCTTTCGTCGCGCTGTAGGCGAAGCGGCTCGGCGCCCCGGTGATGCTCGAAACGACGCTCGCCATGTTGAGGACGTTGCCCCGGCCGGCCGCGAGCATGCCCGGCAGAAACGCCCGGATCGTGCGGTACATCGACGTCACGTTCGTATCGAACGAAGCGGCCCAGTCGGCCTCTTCGCACTCGAGCACAGTGCCGTGGTGGACCCAGCCGGCACAGTTGTAGAGCACGTCGATCGGCCCGAAATCTTCGGCCGCCCGGCGTATCGCCGCCGCGTCGCGGACGTCGAGCTGTCGCATGCGAATGCCGGGCGCCTCGGCGGCGAGCGTTTCGAGCGACGATTCCGAAAGGCTGGTCGCGATCACGTCGGCCCCTTCCCGCGCGAACGCCACCGCCGACGCCCGCCCGATCCCCCTTCCGGCGGCCGTCATGAAGATCGTCTTGTTCAACAGTCGATCGGCCATCGCGCGTGACAGACATTCCTAAGTGCCGCAGGTCTCGTGGGTAGGGCATTGATTTCTATCGCAAATCTCCCCAGGGGCGGACAAACCTGCCCGCCACGATGGCCCGACTTATGAACCATTTCAAAAATGAGCGCCTCGCGTGGCGAGGCGCTCTTTGTGAGTAAGACCGTACGTTTTGATCGGCGGAAATCAGTGGGCGACGCCAAACGAAAACCCGCCGGCGAAGAACACGGTGGCGTGGATGTTGATGCCCCCGGGGCGACCGCCCTGGCCTCCCATGCCGCCATAGCCGCCGCTGTTGCCGCCTGGCATGCGAGTGCGCGTCCACGGGTTCATACCGCCCGTTTTGCCGGGGGACCATGTGTCCATGCCGCCCCCGTTGCCGCCGCCCGGCCCCTGGCCGCCGGTCGCGATGTGGATCACGCCGGCCACCGAGCCGTTCGCCCCAGCGGCGAAGTGGCTACCCGAGGCGGCGTAACCGTTTTCTGAATGGGCGCCGCCGTTTACTCCGTTGATGGTTGCAAACGAATTGCCGAATACTTGCACCGACGAGCCGCCGCCCATAAAGCCCTTGCCGCGCACGGCCTCTGCTTCGTCGTCCGACATCATCACGATGCCGCTCAACCCCATTTTGGTGAGTGACTGCCGGCTCGGGCGCCCTTCTTCAGCGCGGGCGAGCTGCCCAGCCGTGGCGACGATCGCCGCCCCCAACACACACCATGTTCTAACGTTCATGCTGAGATCCTCCATAAGCGTGCGAAACTACGGAACGCCAGATATAAGGCGTCTCCACAAGGTCCCTGTCAGCAGTGAGGATTAAAACGCGCGGCGTGGCGTTCGTCAATCAAGTGACGATTCGTGGGGGCGAATTTTCGTCGCCTGGTCGGGACGCCCGGCGAAATACTTCGACGCTGGGCAGCTTTTCGCGGAGGATTGCCCGGTTGAGCTCCCATATTCGAGGTGTTTCGCAGGCCGACTGTGTTCCGATCGCGGAATAGACATTAGAATGAAGGTCCGTGTGGATGGTTCCGCAACGCGCCGCCGTGCGCTCGTTTGCTCGACGCCGGCGCCTTAAATCGCGAAGACCTTTTCCGCCTGTTTTCGCTGAGTAGTCTCCATGTTCTGCTTGAACAGCAAACTAACGTTGAGTACTGCTTACACCCGCAGGATGGCGACTGCTTTGGCGGTTGCCATCGGGTGGCTCGGTTGCTCGTCAGCCGGGGCCGACGAGCGCGCGGCTGCCGAGCGCTTTCGCCTGCACGTGCAGCCGCTCCTGGAACGATACTGCTACGACTGCCACGGCGACGGCGCCAGCGAGGGGGGGCGGAAGCTGGATGAGCTCGCGGACGGCGCGGTCCTGGTGAGCAACGTCGAGTTGTGGCAAGCCGTGCTGAAAAACGTGCGGGCGAACATCATGCCGCCGGCGGGCGAAGAGCGGCCGACGGCCGATGAGCGGCGGAAACTATTCGACTGGATCGAGCTGGACGCGTTTGCGATCGATCCAGCGAATATCGACCCGGGCCGGGCGACGCTGCGGCGGCTGAACCGGGCCGAGTATCACAATACGATCCGTGACCTGGTCGGCGTCGACTACGACACGGACGAGCAGTTTCCGCCGGACGACGCGGGGTACGGCTTTGATAACATCGGCGACGTGCTCTCGATGTCGCCGCTCTTGATGGAAAAGTATTTGGCGGCCGCGGAGGCGATTGTCGGCGAAGTAATTCCGGATGCCGGCGGACCGGCGCCGGAAACACGGGGCCGGCGGCCAAGGCGCAAGCGCGAGCCGTATGATCGACACATCTTTATCGACGGCCCGCCGCCCGCAGATGCCGACGCGAGCGATGAATATCGGCGGAAGATACTGGCGAATTTTGCCCAGCGGGCCTATCGGCGGCCGGTGGATGACGCGCTTGTTGACCGGTTGGTCTCACTTGCCAAAGGAAGTGATACGGATACAGGCGACAACGAAGGGAACAGCGACGAATCGTTTGAATCGGGCATCGCCCGCGCTTTGGTCGCCATTCTGGCCTCGCCGCGATTTGTATTTCGCGTCGAAGCGCCCGCGACAGACAGTGGCGATGCCGCGTTCCCGCTGGTCGACGAGTTTTCGCTCGCCACCCGGCTGTCATATTTTTTGTGGTCGACCACTCCGGACGACGAGCTTCTACGGCTGGCCGACGAAGGCAAACTTCGAGAACAGTTGCCGCGGCAGATCGAGCGGATGCTGCAGGATTCGCGCAGTGCGGCGTTCGTTGAAAACTTTGGCGGGCAGTGGCTGCGCTCGCGGGATGTGGAGCAGGTCAACATCGATGTGCTGGCGGCCCTCGACCTGCAAGACGACTTGGACCGGGCCGAGCGCGAGTTGCGGCAGCTTCGCGGCGGCGGGCGGCGCGGTCGCCGGGCGCAACTGCGCCGAATCGGCGTCGCGGCCGCGGGGCGGCGGAAGAAGATGCGCAAAGTAGCGAGGTCTCACCCCCGGCGCGTCTCCCAGAGGGAGAAGGAGGGCAAGGCGAGCGGAACTCACAGGAGGACGAGCGCGGCGGCTGCTGAGCGGGCGGCCGCGGAACGGGCCGCCGCCCAGCAGGCCGAAGAGGAGCGGCAGCGGCAAGAGCGACTGGCAGCGGTAACCGCCGAGCGCGATCGGCTGACGAAGCTCCGCGATTCGTTCGACGACAAACTGCGTCACTCGATGCGGCGCGAGACGGAGATGACGTTTCAGTACGTTCTCAAAAGCGACCGGAGCGTGCTGGAACTGATTAACGGTAACTACACGTTCTTAAATGAGGCGCTGGCCAAGTTTTACGGCATCGGCGGCGTCAGTGGCGACGAGCTGCGGCGTGTTGAGCTGCCGACCGACAGCCCGCGCGGGGGCTTGCTCACACAGGGGACGCTCTTGGCCGTGACGTCGAATCCGACGCGGACGTCGCCCGTGAAGCGCGGGCAATACATTTTGGAAAACATCCTGGGTACCCCCGCCCCGCCGCCGCCGGCCACGGTGCCGCCGCTGGAGAAAGCAGCCGAGTCGATCAAGCATCCGGCCACGCTCCGCGAAATGCAAGAGCTGCATCGCAGCGAGCCGCTCTGCATGTCGTGCCACGCGCGAATGGACCCGCTCGGCCTGGCTCTGGAGAATTTCAGCGCCGTTGGCACTTGGCGAAGTGAGGAAAAGAGCCGGCCGATCGATCCGTCGGGCCAGCTGATCACGGGCGAGAAATTCGAAAATATCCGGCAATTGAAACAGATCATCGCGGAATCGCATCCGGACGATTTTTACCGCTGCCTGGCGCAAAAGATGCTTATCTATGCGCTAGGCCGCGGTTTGGACTATCATGATGAGCGAACGGTCGACGAGCTCGTCGCACGACTCGACGAAAACGACGGGCGGCTGTCGGCGCTCGTCGTTGGCATCGTGGATTCGGCGCCGTTTCAGAAACGTCGGCGACCGTGACGGGTGGCCGCGGAACGACGCGAGAGTGCCTACCCACAAATGAGAGGTCACGTCATGGCGGTGAAGCTTCCCAGTGCCAGCCAGCAAGCGTCGGAGCGTCATTGGTCGCTCAGCCGCCGCCATTTTTTGCGCGGCGTTGGCGCGTGTATCGCCCTGCCCTCGTTCGCCTCGCTGAAGCCGCTGGCCGCGCGAGCCGCGGAAGGTGCCGGCGCTTCGTCGACTGGAGCCCCTGTGCGGATGGCCTTCGTCACGCTGCCCAACGGCGTGAATCAAGAGGCCTGGTGGCCCAAGGGCAGCGGCAAGAGTTTCGAGTTCGGCCCGACGATGCAATCGCTGGCGGACGTTAAGGATCAAATCCAGGTGATCAGCGGGCTCGACCATTTGAACGCCACTGCCGGCGCGGACGGCGCCGGCGACCATGCCCGCGCGAATGCGACGCTGCTCACGGGCTGCCGCGCCCGCAAGACGTCGGGCGCCGATATTCACCTGGGGACGAGCATCGATCAGTTGGCGGCCAGGCACGTCGGCCACCTGACGCGGTTCCCGTCGCTGGAGCTGACGTGCGACGCCGTGCGCACCAGCGGCGGCTGTGACAGCGGTTATTCGTGTGCGTACCAATTCAATGTCTCCTGGCGGTCGGCGACGACGCCCGTGCCGCCGGAGCCCAATCCGCGGTTGGTATTCGAGCGGCTGTTCGGCAGCGGCACGCCGGCCGAGCGGCGAACGAATTTTCGCGCTCGCCAAGATCGGCAACGCTCGATCCTAGATTTCGTCCGCGACGACGCTTTGGATTTACGGCGCCAACTGGGCGCGCACGACGACCAGAAGCTGGATGAATACCTGACGAGCGTTCGCGACATCGAACAGCGAATCGAGCTGGCCGAAAGGTTTGGCGACTTGCCGGAGATCGCCATGGTCACGCCCCGCGGCATCCCGAAGAAAGTCGAAGAGCACGCCCAGCTGATGTTCGACATGCTTCGTTTGGCGTTCCAGACTGATTCGACGCGGATTGCCACGCTGATTATGGCCCACGATGGCAACAATCGTTCGTTCCCGGATATTGGCGTGGCGGACGGCCATCACGATCTGTCGCACCACGAAAACCGCGCCGACCGGCTGGAAAAGATCGCCAAGATCGATGCCCATTACCTGGACCTGTTTGCCCAGTTCCTGAAGTCGCTCGCCGAAACGGACGATATCGACGGCAATTCGCTGCTCCACAACTCGATGATTGTTTACGCCTGCGGCAACGCGGATGGGAATCGCCATTCGCATACGAATCTGCCGGTTGTGCTGGCCGGCGCGGGGGGCGGTCGTTTGACGCCCGGCCGCTTTCACCAAGTTCGCTCGCTGCCGATGTCGAACATGTTCGTCGAGATGCTCGACCACATGGGGATCGGGGGGGTGGATTCGTTCGGCGATTCGAACGGGCGGCGGGTTAGCATTTAGCAAGAGCCAAACCGCACGCGGACCCGGCACCGGCTTACCCAAGTGTTAGACGATGTCGTTGCGGACCGCCCAGACGGCGGCCTGCGTACGGTCGGCGACGCCCAGCTTCTTCAGCACGTGCTGTACGTGTTCTTTCACTGTTTCGTAGCTGATGCCGAGCGCCTGGGCGATCTCTTTGTTTGTCAGGCCGAAGGCCAATTGTTTGAGGACTTCGTTTTCGCGCTTGGTGAGCGGCACGTCGATTTCGACATTCGATTTGGGCGAAGCCAGCGAACCGCTGGCGCGGCGAGATTGTCGCGCGACCAAATGGTCTCGCCACGGCCCACCAGCTCGATTGCCTCGATAATCTCGTCGCGGGAAGCATTCTTCAAGAGATATCCGGCGGCCCCCAGGGCGACAGCGCGAGCGACGTAGGTCGGGTTGTCGAACGCGCTGAACATCAACACGGGCGTATTCGGGAGCTGCGCCTTGATCCGCGCCAGCGAGCTCAATCCGTCGCCGTCGGGCATTCGTACGTCGAGCAAGACGACCTGAGGACGATGCTGAAGAGTCAATTCGAACGCCAAATTGCCGTCCGCGGCTGCGCCACGATGCGCATGCCCGTGCCCTCGAAAAGACGAGCAAGTCCGGCGCGGATCACTTCGTGGTCGTCGGCGATGACGAGGTCGATAGCCATCAACAGCTCTTCTATCGATAACGGCGCTGAACGTGATTCTTTCGGTGGCGGGCGCCCCGACTCAAGCCGGAGCTAGCGCAAATGCCGCCCGGGCAGAGCGAGTGGGAAGATGAGGACGCACGCAGTTTGCGTGCCCAGCCAGGGGCCGGCACGGCAGAATCGCAAACGCTAACGCCGTCAACCACGCCAGATCTGACCCAAATTAGACGCCGTGCTCACTTGCCGGCAGCCGCATCGTGTTACGTCCGACCGTTGTGTCCGCGCGCCGCGTCCCCGTCAGACGATCAGGCCGGCACCGCTGCGCTCAAACGTGAAAAGAGCGAAAACAGGATTAGCCCGGATGTCCCCCCGTTAAGGAATTCGAAAGGAGGCCACCCCACCCCTCGAATAGCGGTACCCCGGGCACTCGGAGCACCCAGAGAGAACTTCCAAACCCTCCACTATAACAAGCCTGGCATACGAACGCAAAGCAATGACAGGATTGCCCCCTCTGACGGAGGGAACAGCGGTGTGCGACAGCCATTTTTCGTCCGTTTGGTTTCCTCATCGCCAGCCAGTTTAACCCGATCTGCGGTGCCGATTTAGAGCCCACGAGTGGCCGATCGCGCCCCAGGCCCCTGCCTGCAGCGCTGCCGCCCGGCCACCTTGCCGAATAGTGATAACACATTAACACCCGCCGTCGAGCGCGAAAAATGCAAGGCCCACGCACGGGGCAAGGCGCGGGGTGCCTTCAGATTGGCCAGCGTTTCGGCGCGCTGGCAAGTCGAGCGGTTCGAGGGTTTCGGATCGACTGCCGCCTTCCCCGTAGGGGTCAATTGCCGTGCGCCGCAACCATGCTAGCATCCGCGCGGTCCGGCAAATCTCAACTCTCTGATAATTAAGCGATGCATTGGCGGCCCCGCTGACGACGCGAGCTTTACACGCCCAAGCGGATGACGCATACTCATCTGCCAGCCGCGGGATGGCCCGAGGCATGGCAATTCGTCGCTGACGTCTGTCCCTCGCGAGACACGCAGGAACCCGCGTTCCATGACTCTACTCTCCATGAACGAGATTACGACCTATCGTTGGTCGTTGGAAGAGGACATCGAGCACTATCAGCAAGCCGGCTATCGGGCAATTGGCGTTTGGCGGCAAAAGGTTTCCGACGGCGACGAAGAGCGTGCCATCGATCTCTTGTTGGATAGTGATTTGACGGTTTCGAACTTACTGTGGGCGGGCGGCTTCACAGGCAGCGATGGCCGCACGCTCGAGGAGAGCATCGACGACGCCAACGACGCCCTGCGCCTGGCGGCAGCGCTCCGCGCCGGGTGCCTGGTCGTCTACGCCGGCGGGCGCAACAACCACACGCTGCGCCACGCGGCCCGTTTGCTACGCACGGCGATCGACCAATTGTTGCCGCTGGCGGAAGCTGCGGGTGTGCCGCTGGCCATTGAGCCCATGCACGCCGCCTGTGCGGCCGACTGGACGTTCATTACCGAGTTGGCGCCGGCCTTGGAGCTGGTTGAAAGTTATGACAGCCGTTGGCTTAAGCTGGCACTCGACACGTACCATTTCCCCTGGGGCGAGCTGCAACGCAAGCTGCTTTCTCGGGCGATTCGCCACCTCGCGATTGTTCACCTCAGCGATCGGCGTCTGCCTCCGAGCGTCGATCTCGAGCGCTGCCCGCTCGGTTGCGGCATGTTGCCGTTGCGCGAAATTGTCAAGACGCTGCAGAACGCCGGATACACCGGCGCCTTCGATGTAAAACTGATCGGCCCGGAGATCGAGACCAGCGATTACTGGACCCTTTTGGAGCACTCGCAAGCCGCATTTGTCGAACTGGCGTGCGCCCCGGCGACCCGCTCCCTGGCATGACCGTTCCTGCATTGTATCGCGTCACTCAGCAGATCGCCATTCCCCGCAGCGAGCTTTTGTTTTCGTTCGTCCGCAGCGGGGGGCCCGGCGGCCAGAACGTCAACAAAGTGGCGACCAAGGCGGTGCTGCATTGGAATGTCGCGGCCAGCCGCGCGCTTTCCGATGAAGTCCGCGGCCGGTTTCAGGCTCGTTACTCATCTCGAATCAACAATCGCGGCGAGGTGGTGCTGAGCAGCCAGCGATATCGCGATCAACTGCGAAACATCGACGATTGCCTGGCGAAGCTCAAGGAGATGATCGTCGTCGCGTCCAGGCGGCCCAAGGCTCGGAAGAAAACACGACCGACGAAGTCCGCCCGCGAAGCGCGGTTGAGCGACAAGCGGGCGACGTCCGAGAAGAAGCGGCGACGGAGCGTTTCCGGTGAGGACGGTTAGCAGCCCGTCGACAAAGGCGGACACGCACGCTCACGGCAACAAAATTTCACGACAATTCTCGCAGCGGACAGTGAGCCAGCCCCTTTCAACACCGCAGTTAGGCGGCTGTCTGGCAAAGCGTCTGCCGAGGGGCGAGGATGCCCGGGTAAGCGGCCAAATCGCCGAGGGAACTGCCGTGCCTTTTAGCGGGGCCAGAAGGATTCAAATCTTTTGCCGGCTGTCATTGATTTGCGTGATCGGCCCATTTTAACAGGCCGTGCGGGGAAATTCGTCGTGAAATCTCGGGCCCCATCGCGTATCATGTGGACAGAACACTTTTCGCGCGGAAGGTTTACAACGAAGCTGGCAGATCAATTCACTTTTGGCGAAGCGTAGCGGGCGATCACTCCGAGGAACAGTCGGGAACGAGCCGCTCGCCGCGAGGGGCGCCAGGAAAACCTCGCGAGGGCGGAAAGATTCCGCACGCGTGGCGTTCCTGTGAGACAGGGAGCCGCGGGGGCCGGACAGCTTCTGCGGGGGGTGACGGGTCGCCCCCCCGGTTTTGGCACCGCCGTTGCACCGCGAATGGAAGGCAGCGGTGCGACCCAATCGATTCAGCAGGGGGCTTTTCGGGAGGAATTTCTTTCCTCAGCCGCAACAGAGTGTATTAACACCCAGGAGTCATGCCATGGAAACCACCGACGACACATCGGCAATTTCGACCGCGTCGATGGAGCACGCGATTCTGGAACACATCAAGCAAGCGATGCGCGTGACCCTGAACTGGCAGGCGCCCGAAGTGAGCCTGCCGCGCAAGGTTAACAGCTTGCAGTTTACGTTCAAGTCGCTACAGCGGCACCTGGAGCGGGTGATGTCGCTCGAGGAAGAGGGCGGCTACATGAGCATCGTACGCGATTGCAAGCCGCATCTCGAACGGCGCATTCAGGCGTTGTCGGGCGATCACACTAAGTTTCGCGGCAAGTTCGCCCGGCTGCAACCGGAGCTCGATGCGCTGGCCGAGTGGGAGGTCGAGCGTTTTCGGCAGGTCTGCGACAACATTCGCAATTTGCTCGACGAGATCGATCGCCACGATCAGGCCGAGGTCGAGCTTCTTCAGGAGTCGCTCTGGGACGAAGAGGGCGGCCAGGGCTGAAGGGCCCCTCAACGGTCTGCCTGGCAAGCAGTTGCGGCAGTTCGACGGCGCGAGCAGCAAGCTTGTGAACGGCCGGTATGCCGCGCGGGCGAACGGCCCTGCGCCGCCGGGCGCCTGTTGCGTATAATGCTTGCAGAACATGCTGATATCTCTGGTTCCCCCCTTGTTTGGCGCATGAGCAATCGACCGCAACATTTGGACCACATCCTGGCGAACTGGCCGTATGAGTTCGGCCAGGCGTCGGCCCGGCTGGTCTCGGGTGCGGACGGCCGAGACGTGATTCAGCTCCGGGTGGACATGGGGCTCATGCAGATGGAAGTCACGGGCCGTCCTGACGGCGCTCGGCCGGGCGGCTGCGACACATACTACGATCATTTGATGTCGCTGGCGTTCCAGGAAGGCGAGGCGTTCCTGTTGACCGACGAGCGCTGCATGGAAATCGATCGTGAGTTCATGCAGTTCTTTCACCGGCGGGTGGCCTGGCTGGCGCTGCGGTCGTTCCAGCGGGCAATTGAAGACGCCGACCATACGCTGGCCCTGATGGATTTCAGCTCGTCGTACGCGGCGGATACGGAATGGGCGACGGCCCACGAGCAATACCGTCCGTTCGTGCTGTTTCACCGGGTCCAGGCGGCTGCGCTGGTGGAGCTGGAGCGGAACCAGCCGGGCGCGGCGGTAGCAGCAATTGACGCCGGCCTCGGCCGGATACGGGAGGTGTTTGCCGTCCACGATGCTGAAGAAGATTTCGATGACAGCGAATTGGCGCTGAAACTGCAAGAACTGAAGCAGTCGATCGCCGACCATTTCGAGTTGCGGCCGACGCTAGCACAACAACTGGCAGACGCGATCGCTTCGGAACAATACGAATTAGCGGCGAAGCTGCGTGATCAGTTGGGTCGGCAGCATCGCAAGCGGTAGCTTCTCTCGCGTTCGCTTGGCGATCGTGCGGCGGCCCGGTTGTGCAAAATTTGACCAGTGGCGTTGCACTTTTTCTGCCGTTTCGCGAGTGGCTGGAAGGGATTGACAGCACCAGTGTAAAAATCCGGGTGCTGTCACCTTGTCGCAACCCGTTTGTGCTACTCCACTTCACGTAGTTTCGGCAGTCCCATCCGCGACGTTTGGCACGCAGAGTGCGTATTCGGGAGCACGTGGTGCCGCTAGTGCCATTGCGCGGGCGGCTAGCGGGGGCTATCTCAGGATCACCAACCAAGGGAGTGAGCAATGTTGGTACTTACACGGAAGCAACAGGAGAAGATTCGGATCGGTGATAACATCACGATCACCATCTTGAAAACGAAGGGCAAGGCCGTCCGCGTGGGCATTGAAGCGCCCGACCACATAGCGGTCGTGCGCGGGGAACTTGTGGCGGGCGGCGCGGCAGCGATGGCAGACACGACCACGGCGGCATGCATCGAGGACGCCCCGTCCACGTCTCGCCGCAGCCGGCGTTCGCAGGCGCCTGTCGATGCCTCTTGGACAACCGATTCTCGGCCGTCGGGTGAGGAAGCTGCCCGACGGCATGAGCCGGCCATGCAGATCACCCTGCAGCGGGTTCCTCGGACGGAGGCAGCGCGAATGCTGCCCCGGCTGGCCGGCGAAGCGGGCCCCCTACGGCCGCTCCTGCAGCGCCGGGCCACGGTGTAACACCAGACTCAGGCCGCATCGCGCAGTTTTTGGCCAGCGCGCTTGCCTGTTTTTCAACCTCGTCATGGAAGCCATCGGAACAGGTTCTCGTCACGACATCGCAGCGCAAACTACTGCTTCCCTAGGCTGCCACTGTCCGGCCGCATACTAAGCTCCGGCAACTCGCCAAATGAAGCAGCCGGCGGGTCGGTGTGGTTTACAGCCACAGGTCCGCTGGGAAACCCGCGCAGCTCGGCCAATTGCTCGAGCAGCACTCGGCGCACTTCGAGCACGCTTTGCGGATGGCGATGCACGCCACTATGATCGGCGGAGACCACGATTTGCGACTTCAGCTGCCGCATGTCGTCCAGCCGCGCGCTGGAGAGCGGCACCACGCCGTCGCCTTCGCCGACGATGTATTTTTTCAGACCGGGATGGGGGTCGATGCCGACCACGTTGTGATAGCTCACCCAAGGCCCCGGCGTTGCCTCGAAGAGCGGCGGCAACAGCGGCGAATCGGGCGACAGCGAATCAATGCTGGTCGTGATTTCAATCGGCGCATCGGGACGAAAGAAATCCGGGTTTCCCGCCACGAGCTCGTCGCGGCGGTGCATCATCTTGGCCGGCATGCTGATGAGCTTGTGGCTGAGCCATTGGGTGATGCCGTTGGAGAACGGACTGCCGCGGTGGGGCGTGCCGAGAGTAATAACTCGCCGCACGGATTGATTCGGACTGAAGAAGTAGGTCGACGACAGGTTTCGCACCACGTCGTCGTCGGCGTGCAGCTCGGCGAATTCGTGATCGCTCATCGTGTGCCAAAAGGCGTCGGCGCTGTCGACCGACTGCAGCTTTGAAACGAGACCGCCCATGCTGTGGCCGACGAGCACCATCTGGTCGAGGGCCGGGGCCTGGCGGGCCGGGTCGAGTTCGCGACGCATCATGGCCAGATCCTCACGCATTTGCGTTGCGCTATACCAAAACGGCTGGCCGGTCGGGTACAGGTAGAACCAGAACTGGTAATTGTCGCGGACCAGGGGATCGCTCCGCAGATCGTTGTACATTTCCATCCAAGTGATGGGGCTCGACCACAGGCCGTGCACGAACACGACGGGCATCTTGTTGGGGTCGAACGGCTCGAGCATGTAGAGGCCCTGCAGCTTTTTGGCGTCGCCCGGGTGCAGCAGACCCAGGGTCGAGAGCTGAGCATCCTGAAACTGCGGCTGGCTGAGGAAGTAGGCCAGCGGCGTGCTGAGGTCGGCTTCGAGCGGCACGGGCCGGCCGGCGACCTCGATCGCCTGGCGATCGAGCGTGTCGTAGAGCTCGAGGACGAAATGGGGCGCTGAGGGGTCGGTCGCCAGGGGCCGGCTGCTGGATCGCTGCGCGGAACTGCCGGTCCCCGCGCGGTCGGTCGGTTCATGAGGTGATTCAACGCGAAGAAACGCCGTCACCGGAAAGCAGACGCTGGGCGGGTAGAATCTCTCCGCTGCGTCCGGCGCCTGTGGCTGCGGCGGACGGCGATCAGCGGCACGCCCAAGCCGTAGGTCTGATAATGATTAGTTAGCCCCTTTACCTGGTAGTCGCTGACGAACTCGAAGCGGTCAATGTCTTCTGCGTGCCAGCCGCTGCTGTGCATCACCACGTCGAACGAGCAAGTGTGGTTGGAAGTCTGAATTGACCGGGACATGCCGGGCCGCAACTCGCCCTCGCGGCGCACCAATCGCAGTACGCCTTCGAGCGATTCGTTGTAGAGGTCCGACGCGCCGCGAAACTGCGGATCGAACGCGTTCAACGGCGCGTCGCTGGCGTAATCGAACAAGTAGCGATAGGCATGGATCAGGGCCGTGCCATAGAACTCGATGGCCCGCTCGCGGTTGGTTTTTTCGGATTGGGCGGCCGTGACGTAGGCGATCTCGGCCATCGCGTATTCGTTCTCGCGGTTCGGCTCGCGACGCTGAATTTCCTCCAGCCGGACCAACAGGCCGGCCCGGTCGCCGCCCAGTTGGTCGTCGAGGTTGTAGCGATGGACGAGCTGTCGGGTGCGCTGCGTCGGTTTGGGACCGGCCGGGGAGAGTAAATCGAGCGTACCGGCCAGCGGATTGTGGGGCGTGTCGCGAACCTTGACCCACTCGTTCAACGCGCAGCCGGCGACCGATGCCGCGACAAGGCAGATCAACAGCGCATGATGCCGTCCGTTGAAACGGCGCGGCGGTAGCCGGCGCACAGGCATGGACGCTTGCTTTGGACAGATTCGGTGGGCAGATGAGTGCCGGCCGGTCGGGGCCGGGCGGCGGAGAGTATCGAATCAGCCGCCTGGCGGTCAATTGGAACTGGGACCGCTAGCAGCCCCAGTTGTGGGGCGGCCGCCAAATTATCGTCGACGATAGTTTGTCGCCCGCCAGCATCGGGGACCGCGGCCCCCCAACCGAAAAGGGGCGCCCTAAATGGCTGTCGTGCGAGTAGCGCATAGAAAAAGTCAGATCGTCGCTCCGCCTTGGTGGAGCACCGTAGCAGACGACGATCTGACAATAATTGGCCGCGACAAGCGCCGCGGCCGGCGGAGTAACCAGATGCAGATGATGACGAATAAAGCCTCTTCCCGTGGGATCATATCGCGAAGTCGCGGGTGATGACGTGGCTGCCCCGCAGGTCTTCGAAAACGCCTAGCGCGGGGGCCGAATTCTCCTTCGGTGCGGGCAGCGGATGGCCGTCGGTGGAGAGCTCAAACTCGCGGGCTGCCCTTTCAAGCTCGCCGCGGAGGATCCGCACGTCGCGGGGTGCGTCCAGTGCCAGCGTAACGCGGTTGCCAGAGATGCGGCGGACTTCCAGCACGATGTCGTTTCCGACGTGAATCTTTTCGCCAACTTTCCTGCTGAGCACGAGCATGGTCCTTACTCCTTGTTCTTACGTGAACGACGTAGCCCGGTGGTGAGCGGTACGTGTCGCGTGATGCGACTTCCGCGGTAGAAGCAACCGCCGTGCCGCGCGGCGCGGGTCGGCGCGCCCGCACCGCCAGGTTGTCGTAAGGGTAGCGGTTTTCCGCGGCAATTCGTTAAGAAACGGCTCGATTTTGGTTCAAGATCGCCGAAAACTTGGCGATGCCGAATGCAGCCGAAATGATCTCAAATCGAGAATTGCATCCAGAATTGAGACTATTGCAGTGTGCGAATCGCGGTTGCTGGCACCGTCGTTGGCACATGCTGGCAATCGCGGCTCGGTCGGGAAACCGGCCACAACAGGCGGCTCGGTCGGGAGACCGGCCACAACCGGTGCTCGCACCGGCGTTGGCACCTGTGGGCGATAGAATCGGCCGACCGAAGAATGTAGGATACGGACCGACAACCGCACGTCTCCGCTCGTTCCTTTCGCCGCCGGACTGAGATGGACCCATTTGGCGTTGATATCGCAGCATGTTGCGGCCGCCAACGCCGGCTGCTTGACGCTCTTGGGCCGCTAAGCGTTGAGCTGGCCGTGCTGGCCCGGCAAGAATCGGTCGAATGGTTGACCGGCGCGTTGGTTCGACCGCCGTTCGCTCCGCTCGCAGCCATCACTGCCGACGGACGTGTGACGCTTATTCTTCCCCAGCGACAGCTCGGCATCGTGGCGGCTGTCGATGAGTTGCTCGGCTATGACGCGAAGCTCCACTCGACGACCCGCGACGACCAGCGGGCGGCAAGCGCTGCCGTATTAGGGTCGAAGTTCAACGATGTTCGGCGGCGCGTGGCGTGTGAATTCGAAGCGTTTTGTCCCCATACAATGCTGGGCTGGGACGCCGATTTCGTCGGTGTCGATGCCACTCTGTTCCAACTTCGTCGCCGGAAGGATACGGACGAGATCAAAATAATGCGGCGCGCAACGAGGCCAACCGCGCGATGTATGAGCGGGCACGGCAAATTATCGCGCCGGGGGTGCGCGAGCTCGAGGTGTATCTGGAGCTGCAAAGCACGGCGATCCAAACGCTGGGCGAGCCGCTTACGTACTTTGGGCAAGATTTTCGGTCTGGCGCCCGCGGCGGAGGGCCCCGCGACCGGGCGGCCGAGGCCGGCGAGTTGTACATTCTCGACTTGGGCGTGGGCTTTCGCGGCTACTATTCCGACAACGCCCGCACGATTGCGGTCGACCGTGAGCCGTCGGCCGAGCAAGAGCGGGCGTGGAAGGCTGTGGCGGCTGTTTTTCCGGTGATCGAATCGTTCATTCGGCCGGGGGCCAGTTGCCGGGAATTGTTTAACTTGGTGCAATGCGAGTTGGATGAAATGACCCCTTGGACGTTCAACCACCATTTGGGCCATGGGGTCGGGCTCGCCCCGCAGGAGGGACCCCATCTCAACCCGCGGTGGGACGACACTTTTGCCGAGGGCGATTTCTTGGCGGTCGAGCCGGGCTTGTACCACGATTCGCTACGGCACGGCGTCCGCTTGGAACAGAATTACCTCGTTACGAAAGACGGCGTCGAATTGCTGAGCGATTGGCCGCTCGGCCTGACGTGATGGCTTGGGCCGTGCCAGGCATTCGCCAGGGGGCATTAAAGCGCAGGCACCACCCGCCGTGACGGCCATTGCCAGCACGCAGTGAAGCCAGTGACTTGGATTGACGCCCCCCTGCCCCTCGCTATACTTGCCGGCCACTTTTCTACCACGGCCGAAATTGCTTTTTTCAAGCGTCCGCTAATTCTTGCCGCCTGCAGAAACGGATTCGGCAACTTACTATTGGTCGACCGCTGGTCGTGCGCTGGCAGTGCGCCGCACGTGGTCGAGGGGAACATGCTGCTCCAGGCTCGGAACATTGGGCGGGTTCCCTCGGGCAAGTTGCTGGCGGCCTTTTGCGCGATTTATTGCGCGCTGATTGGCCCGGTTTCACCGGTGACGGCCGGTGACTCGAGGTGGGTCGACTCGCGCCGAATCGGCCCCTTTGTTTGTCAGGCGACTTTTGCGTTGACCGACGAGGAGCAATTGCTGGGCGAGCTACCGGAGCTGCAACGCGAGCTCAGCCGCACGCTGGGAATCCCGGCTGCGAATGAGCAGATTCATATCTACCTGTTCGCAAGCGCGGCCGAGCATCAGCAGTACATTGCCGCTCACTTTCCCCAGGTGCCCTACCGCCAAGCGCTGTTTATCGAAGGGGACGGACAACTGGACGTTTATGCGTACCGACAAGCCGAGCTGGCCACTGATTTGCGTCACGAATGCACGCACGCCCTGCTCCACGCGGCGGTTGGCGACCTGCCGCTGTGGCTCGACGAGGGCCTGGCAGAATACTTCGAAGCGCCGGCTGCCCGACGAGCCTTCGAACATCCGAATTTTGACGCCCTGCGGTGGAACTTGCGTCTGGGGATGGTGCGGCCGATCGCAGCGCTCGAGCGCCGCCGCGAGCTAGCAGAAATGAGCCGGCTGGATTACTGCTATTCGTGGGCGTGGGTGCATTGGATGCTGCACGGTCCGCCGGGTGCGCATTGGGTGCTGATCGACTACCTGGCGGACGCGCGCGGCGGCAAGGCGGACGGCGACCTGTCCACGCGCTTGAATGCCGCGGCACCAAATGCCTCGGAGCAACTGGTGCGGCACTTCAAACACTGGAGTCGGTGAATCGCTAGCATGACGAGAAGCGGGGCTGCCTCAAATGTTCCGCGACCGTCAAAGTTTGCCACGGCCGGCCGCGCAGCGCGCCGTGAGGTGTTTCTATCAGTGGCGCAGAGAGCCGTCCCAAGCTGTTGACGGAGGCGATCTTAATTCACGTCTGGTCTCGTTCACTCTTAGCGTCGCGGGGAATGGTTTGCTTCGGAAGCCGCGTGAAAAGTGCTAAATCGGGTGGGATCCCGGTCTGCCATCTCACGTCCGCGGACGCAACGCGCAAGATCCATGTCGGGCTGACCACAACTTGCTTGCACCGTGGCGTTGCGCGCTCGGCGGGCGATCTGCGAGTGAACTGGACTTCGTCGGGCAGTAATTTCCGGGTCCTCCGCGGAATTTGTGGGTGATTGGGGACGGGAGTAAGCTTCGCTCGGGCTCGACAAAAGGGGGCGCCCTTCCACCTTCACCGTCGCATCACCCCAGTGTTTGTGAGGGCGATGCGACGGCGAAGGCGGAAGGGGCTTCGGCGAACCTTGCGGAAAAAAACCACGGCAGGCGACCCAAGCGAAGCGAGCGCGAATTAATGATGCCCCGAAACACCTGTTTCCCTCGTGATTCCTGGAACGAAACCGGCTTCCATCCGACAAAACAACCCACAAATTCTGCCGAAGAGGCTAATTTCCTAGATTGGTTGGAGTGCAGTCAGCGCCGGCTGGCTTCCGATCATTTATAGGAGAGCGCCGGCCGCGCCGCCGCCTTCTACCGTGGCGCGGACCACACTCAATTTTCCGCACACGCCCGCGATCGACTTGGAGACCCCCCACTCGTGGCTGCCGTTGGTTGGTTGAAGTTTGCGTCGCTGGCATATTTTTCGCGTCCTCAGGCCGACCGTGAGGTCTACCGCTCACTCAAGCGGCAGGCGATCGCTCGGATCGTTGAGGTGGGCATTCGCGACGTCGCGCGAACGTGCGCAATGATTGAGGTTGCGCAGCGATACGCGGCGGAGGGCAAGGTGGCTTATACCGGGCTGGATTGGTTCGACGCCCGGCCCGCCGGCCAAGCTCCGCTGACGCTCAAGCTGGCCCATGCGACGCTCAAGGCGACCGCCGCCCAAGTGCGGCTGGTGCCCGGCGCGCGGCGCGGTCGATATCTGTAATTGCCAACGCGCATCAGAACACCGAGCTGCTCGTTGTGGGTCATGCGGTGACCGACGACGAAATGTCGTTTGCCTGGTTCTATGTGCCGCGGATGCTGCGGGCCAGTTCGCTGGTTTTTCGCGAGCAACTCGACGCCGCAGGCGAGGTAACGCTCGCGCGATTGTCGATCGCGGAGCTGGCGACACGGGCCGAATCGGCCGCGATGCGGCGGGTCGCATAATCGTCCGCTACGACGGTTGTGGCAAACTTCTCGCGGAGTTTTACCCTCTTTGCCTGATTCAACCGTTTTGCCGCGCAATCCGCTACAAAATAGCAGTGTCTGGTGGGCTGCGCGGCGGGCCATCGATCGACCCCCATAACATTGGCCGGGCGGGTACATTCCCTTGCCGTGCGACCCTGGATAAGATGGGTACGTGCATTGAGTTTTCCCGAACCGGCTGCGGCTTCGGCTGTCTTGTTTGCGGTGGGATAACACATGTCGGCGAACGGTTCTGACCAATACTTTTCCGATCGCGGCCGGCCGCTTGCCAGTAGCGACGTAACCGAGACAATTGCGCTGCCCAATTTCCGCGGGAATGGAAGCCCGACGTCCGTTAGCGGCTCGGCGGACAGCTCCGGTTCGGAAAGCGATCGGCTGCGACTGGCGGCACGCCATCAGGTGGCGTTGGTGGAGGGGAGCTCGCCGCATCTCAGCGCGGAGACGCGAGATTTGCTCCGTGGCCGGCTGCGAATCGTGGCCGTGCTGTTCTTTATTGGTTTTTTGGCACTGACGATTCGCTGGCTGTTCTACTGGGACGAATGGGGCCTGCCAGAGCACCGTTGGCTGTTCTACATCCAGTGCATCGTGGCGGCGCTGCTCGGAGCGGCAAGTGTCAAGCTTTGCCGGCGCTGCGCGATTTCATTGACGCATTTGCGGATCGGCGAGCTGCTCGTGTTTGGCTGCCCGGCCGTGTTCTTCTTTCTCATTGGCTATCACAAAAGTGCGGAGTACGCGTCGCTGCCGGGCGGCCGCGCATATTTACCCGAGCTATCGACGTTGTGGATCTTGCTGATATTCACCTACGCGATGTTCGTTCCGAACACATGGCGGCGGGCGTTGTCCGTGATGGCACCCATGGCCGTGGCGCCGCTGGTCGTGTTGGCGCTGCTCTATCGGCGCGAGCCTGCGTATCAGGCCCTCGCCAAGTCGCCGCAGTATGAGGGCTTTGTAAGTCTGGGAGTGATGGTGATGTCGCTGACGGTGTTGGGTGCCACGGTCGGCGTCCACACGATCGGCACACTGCGCCGCGAGGCGTTCACCGCCAAGCAGCTCGGCCAATACCGCTTGAAGAAGCGGCTCGGTTCAGGCGGTATGGGCGAGGTGTACTTGGCCGAGCATCAGATGATGAAGCGGCCGTGCGCCGTGAAGCTGATTCGACCCGAGAAGGCGGGGGATCCGCGGATGTTGGCCCGCTTCGAGCGCGAGGTCCGCGCCACGGCCAAGCTCTCGCACTGGAATTCGATCGACATCTATGATTACGGCCGCACAGCAGACGGCACGTTTTATTACGTGATGGAGTTTTTGCCGGGACACAATATCGGCGAAATTGTCGAAGAGTACGGAACGTTTTCAACTGCCCGCACGATCTATTTGATGGATCAGGTGTGCGCCGCCCTCAACGAAGCCCACGGCATCGGCCTGGTGCATCGCGACATCAAGCCCGCGAACATCTTTTGCGCCTATCGCGGTGGCGTGTTTGACGTGGCCAAGCTACTCGATTTTGGCCTGGCCAAACCCGCCCTCGAGATGGGCCGCGAACACCAGTTGACGATGGAAGGCACAGTCACCGGCTCGCCGCTCTTTATGTCGCCCGAGCAGGCCAGCGGCGAAGAGCGGATTGACGCCCGCAGCGACATCTACTCGCTGGGCGCGGTGATGTACTTCATGCTGACCGGCCAGCCGCCGTTCGCATTCGAGAACCCGGTCAAGGTGCTGATCGCCCACGCATCACACGACGTTACGCCGCCCCGGCAGCTCAATCCGAAGATTCCTCGGGAGTTCGAGGAGATCGTGATGCGGTGCCTGGAAAAGGACCCTGAGCATCGCTACCAGGACGTACTCGAGCTGAAGCGGGCGCTGGGAGAAGTAGTGCTTGACGATGTCTGGTCGAGCGACCGCGCCGCCGGCTGGTGGAGCTGTAACGGCTGCCCGGAACGCAAGCGCCTGGCGGCCGAACTGGTGGAAGCGGCAGCCGTCTGATCAGGCTGCTGCAGAATTTGTTGGAACGACCCGGTGCACAGACGAATTCCCTGGGCGCTGACGGGTCGCCGCAATATACTCGCAGCGTAGCGGCAGATTTTACACGCCGTGGCTTAGGTCGATTCTTCATTCCTTCGCAGGGGGTTTCAATGCGCTACGGGCTCGAAAAACTGGCCGCTGGCGATACGATTCAGCCGATTCGCAGATCGCAGCCGATTTGGGTTTTGGTGGGAGCACTAATCGCAACCGATCTCGTAGTGAGTTACGCGGCAGCCGCCGACCCCATTCCGGCTGCGGGCTCGAAGCTGCCGCCGGCAGAACTGAACATCCCCATCACGGCGGCCGACCTGACACCGGAAAAAGTTGGCAAGTCCATTCCCGCGTCTGCGATTGGCGAACCTGTCAGTGCGGTGAATCTCAACGAGCCGCGGTGGGTCGACGGCCCCAATGGCGGGTATGGCCTCATCGATGGCATGATCCTGCCGGTCGATCCAGAAAGCAAGCCGATCAATTTTCGCGTGGCGCTGCCGGGAAGCTGGTCACGCCGCTCGGCCCAGATCGGTGGCGGCGGCATGAACGGGTCGATCCCGAATCTGACGGGGCGCGAGTTAATCCGCGGCTACGCGACTTACGGCAGCGACTCGGGGCATCAAGGCTTCGGCTTTCCCGGCGCGGGGCCGCGCGGCTTCGGCGGGCCACGTCGCGGAGCGGGCGGGCCTGGCGGGCCAGCCGGGCCGGGCCGATTCGGCGGGCCGGGCGGTTTTTCGTCCGCCGGCGGCGCTTCACCCAACGAGTGGTCCCTCAACGAAGAGGCGATCAAGAATTTCGGCTACATGCAGATGAAAAAAACGCATGATGCCGCCATGATAATCGTCGAGCGCGTGTACGGAGAACGGCCCCGCTTTAACTACTATTTTGGCGCTTCGCAGGGAGGCCGAGAAGCGCTTACGGTCGCTCAGCGTTATCCGGCCGATTACGACGGCATCGTGGCCGACGTACCGATTGTGAATTTCTCTTCGCTCATGCTCGGGCCGGTCTTGATTCGCATTCAAGAAAAGCGCCAAGCCAACTGGGTGCCGCGCAGCAAGGTGAACGCCATTCGGGCCGAGTTTATGCGGCAGGCCGACAAACTCGACGGTCTCGAAGACGGCATCATGAATAATTACATGGCGGCGCGGCGCTATTCGACATGTCCGAGGGGCCAGCCGATCGCAATCCCTGGGCCGCGCTGCGGGCGCCCACGGGAGTTGACCCCAACCCCGCCGACACGTCGGCGTCCGCCAAACTCACCGACGGCCAGATCGAAACGCTCAAGTTCGTTTACAGTCGATACAAGTTCGCCACGCCGCTGGCCAACGGCGTGAAGTCGTTTGGCATGTGGGTCCCGAACACTGACCCGGCCGGCAGCGGCCTCGTCGCGGACGCACGCTTCCGCGGCCAGGAAGGCGCCGCCGAAAATGCACCGGTCTTTACCCACCTTGGCATTCTCGGCGTTACCGGGTTCCTAATGCAAGACCTGCAAGCGAACTCGCTCGATTACGTCGAGGGCGGCAATTGGAACAAGCGGCGCGAAGAAATCTCCGAGTGGCTCGACTCGACGAACCCCGACCTGTCGGCATTCTATCGCCGCGGCGGCAAGATGATCGTCACGATGGGAACAAACGATACCCTGGCTTCGCCTGTGCGCAACTCGACTATTATCAATCGGTGATCGATAAGCTGGGTCGCGACGAAGTAGACGCATTCGCCCGTTTCTTCGTGATTCCGCAAGTCGGCCACGGCCTCTCGGGCAATAGCTCCAACGCGAACGGCGCCGGCGAGGCCATTCCGCCGACGGCGATTCCCAATCAATTCGACAAGCGCGGGTTGATTGAAACGTGGGTCGAACAAAACCAGGCCCCTGGGAAAACGCTGGTCGTCACCGCGGGCGGCCGCAGCTTGCCGCTTTGTTCGTATCCGAACTATCCGAAATTCGTCAGCGGCCCGCCGGAATCGGCGACTTCCTATGCGAGCGAGGCCCCTTAAAACCGGGGCCCGGATTTCGAACCACTCAACGGGAATGACTGCAAGCGACGAGCTCCTGATCGCCGGCGCAGGAATCGGCGGGCTGGCGGCAGCGATCAGCCTGCACGACGCGGGGTTTCGCGTGCGCGTGTTTGAGGCCGTGCCGGAGATCAAGCCGCTCGGCGTCGGCATCAACCTATTGCCCCATGCGGTGCGGGAACTGGAAGAGATGGGGCTCCGCGAACCGCTCGAAAGCGAGGGCGTCGCGTGCCGCGAATTAGCCTACTACACCAAGCGGGGCGAACACATCTGGGGCGAACCGCGCGGGACGCTGGCCGGCTATCGCTGGCCACAGATTTCTATCCACCGCGGCGTTCTGCAGCTCAGGTTGCTCGAAGCGGCCCGGCAGCGCATCGGCCCAGACCGGCTGCATCTCGGCCGACAGCTCGTGCGATTTGAGGCCCACCCCGGCCACGGCGTGCGGGCGTGGTTCGTTGATCGTGGGACCGGCAAGGAACACGCCCCGGTCGACGGCCAAATCCTCGTCGCCTGCGACGGCATCCACTCGGCTGCCCGGCGAATTCTTTATCCGAATGAGGGGCCGCCGGGTTGGAACGGGGCCGTGCTGTGGCGCGGCGTCGCCGAATTCGATCGCTTTCTGGACGGATACACGATGATCATGGCCGGCCACACCCGGACCAAGTTCGTCTGCTACCCGATCAGTCATCAGGCCAGCCGCGCCGTGCGCAGCAGATCAATTTCGTGGCCGAGCGGCGGTTCGACACGACGATTCTCGACGAGCGCGAAGACTGGAATCGCATCGGCCGGCTGGAGGATTTCTTGCCCGCATTTGAATCGTTCCGTTTCGACTGGCTCGACGTGCCGGCGCTGATTCGCGCCGCGCCGAAAGTTTGGGTTTATCCGATGGTCGACCGCGATCCGCTGCCGCGCTGGACGCATGGACCCGTCACGCTGCTAGGCGATGCGGCCCATCCGATGTATCCCATCGGTTCCAACGGCGCGTCGCAGGCAATTCTGGACGCCCGTGCGCTGACCGGTTGCCTTCGCAATTACCGCCAAGACCTGGAGCGCGGACTGGCGCGCTACGACGAGCTTCGCCGCCCGGCGACCGCTCAAATCGTTCTGTCCAATCGGCAGCAGGGCCCGGAAGCGGCCATGCAGCTCGTCGAAGACCGGGCACCCGACGGATTTGTGAAGCTTGAGGACGTCGTTACCCGCGACGAGCTGCAGACGATTGCCGACAAATATAAGCTGTTGGCCGGGTTCGCCGTCAATGAACTAAATACGCGTCCTTCGCTGGCCGAGGCCACGCCCTAAGAGAAGTCTCCAGTACGTTTTCGGTGCACAAAGGCCTTGCGCAATAGGCGTTTAGTCGGGCGAATGCCGGGTGTGCCCACTCAACTCGCTGAAACTGATACGTGAGCTTGTACTTCGTCATTTGAACTTCCGGGCGTTGCGGCCAAAGCGGATGCCCAGTTCTTTTGCGGTGTTTGGATAGATGCCAATGGCGCGCTTTTGGCTGCCGAACGTTATCATGTTCCCTAAGTTGACGTAACCCAATCGCTCGCAGCTCTTCAGCGAAGCCCAATTCGTCCAAGCGACTAGCGACACCAGCCTCGTTACGCCGCGTTCGGCCAATTCCTGGAGTGCCAGCCCCATGATGAGCCCGTGCAGTCGGAAGCCACGAAAATCGGGATGCGTGAAGCCATAGGACATGTAGGCCACACCGCGCGGTAACGAAATGGCATCGCCCGCAGACTGATCGGGTTCGACATATCTCAGGGTGTAGCAGCCGAAGGCGGCTAGCCGCTTCCCGGCGAGCGCCGCGAAGCACATCGTCCGCCCGCTACGGACGTCGACCACGAGCGAAGGGCCGATGAAATAGCTCGGCTCCTCGGCGAAGGCGGCCAGCTCATCGGCCGAAATGAAGCGGTATCTGAAAGACTCATCCGGCGGTGCCATGCCTGCAACCGACTTTAGCTCCAGCCAAACCACTCGATGAACCTGCGTTCGCAGCGCTTTGTGCAGCACCGCGTCAAGAGATTTGAAGATCGCGCCCTTGACACCGAAACGCTTGCGAAATCCTTCGAATCGAGCAAAGAGATTCGTCGATAAGTACGCTGCCGCAGTCGTCATAGAAGTTCCCTCGAGCCAATATGGAGCGGTTAAAAGCTTGCCCCAGATCCGCGGGCGACTGTCCCAATTCTTCCGAATCCGCGAGGAATTGACCGACCGAAAGTCGGTCGGGACCGTCCCCCTGGGACGGTTCTGTGATAAGCTCTGACCGCACGCAATTCTTTTTACAGTTGGAGCA
Source organism: uncultured Planctomycetota bacterium (assembly GCA_963738665.1). GTDB lineage: Bacteria > Planctomycetota > Planctomycetia > Pirellulales > Lacipirellulaceae > JABDGM01. The sequence goes on along the minus strand of CAVTXL010000014.1, from coordinate 23,884 downwards.
GAAGTCCGCCCCATGCCAAACCGGCGCCAAACCCTACCAGAGCGACGATATCGCCAGCCTGAGCTCGTCCATTCGACATGGCATTGTCCAGTGCGATGGGTATGCTGCCCGCGAGTGTGTTGCCCAGTCGTTCAATGTTGATGGCGATTCGATCTAGCGGCAGAGGAATCGCCGCGGCCGCGTTTACCAGAATATTGCGATTCGCCTGGTGGGGCACTAACAGGTTGATTTCGTCGACGCGAATTCCCGCGATATCGCATAATTCCCACACCGAAAGGGGGAGCGATTCCGTGGCAAAGTTCCAGATTGCCTTTCCGTCCATCTGCATCGCGCCGGCAACAGGAACCGACAACGGCTCGCTAGTGCCCTGCGAGTGGAGTTTCGAGGCCAGTACGCGGCCGGAACCTTCGGAGCTCACAAGCACGGCCCCGGCGCCGTCGCCGAAGAACACGCTCGTCGTGCGATCACGAGGATCCACGAGCTTGCTGCCGCGATCGACACCGATCACCAGTGCGTTTTGCAAATCGCTCGCTTGAACGTATCGAGTGGCGGCGTCGAGCGCGTACACAAATCCGGCGCAGGCGTTTACGACATCGAAGGCCAGCGCATGGGTCGCGCCTAAGCGGCCTTGCACGAGACATGCCGTCGCAGGCATGGTAAAGTCGGGCGTGCTCGTGGCAACGATGACCACGTCGATGTCGTCAGGTCCCATTTGCGCTGCGCAGCGCAGCCCGCAGCCCCAACGGCCAGGTCGGTCGACGATTCGTGGATGGCCCAGCGACGCTCCACAATTCCAACGTGCGCTTCAATCCATTCAGGCGTAGTCTCAATCCCTAATTCTTGGCTGAAGTAAGCGTTGCCGATGACGCGGTCGGGCAAACACACCCCGGTGCCGAGGATGCTGGCCGACCGCGTTCTGCGTTTGGGTCGCTTGGAAGGCTTTCTGGCTCGAAAGTCGGGCGGCGCAGAAGTGTGTTCATCGTTGACCGTTTGGCAAGAGTTCGCGGCAAGTCCACTACGCGGTGAGTGGAAATAGTCGGGCGATACCCACCACTGGCAAACTCCGTGCCCCCAGGCGGCAACCGGCCCGCGATTTGGTCTCGCAGGGCCGATTCGCCTTGCTAATTCACCATACGGTCGAGCGTCCACGATCCAGAGCGCCGAATCTGTGTTAACGCAAAGCAGCAATTCGCTCTGGATGTTGCCAAACGGCAACGTGACGGTTGAGTCGATTGTGGCGACTAGTCAGTCGCAAACAGAGAAACGACGGCCGAAGCGCGTCGACGACTTATTGCGGCCATTTCCGTACCGACTGAATGAGTCGCTTGCGGTGCTGCTGTTTCAACAAGAGATTCGCGGTCAGACGTGCGATTACAGCACCGAACACGATAAAAGGTTCCGGGACTTTTCTGTCAAGCATGTAGTTGTCATCGTAAGTCGAGTACACCCCAGTGGATTCGAACCACTAACCTTCGGTTCCGTAGACCGATGCTCTATCCAATTGAGCTAGGGGTGCAAAGTCGAAAAAAACGGCAAAACTTCGCTGTGCGATGCTCGCTGGGCACCGTATGCCGCAACGGCGGCAAAGGGACGTGTAACTGGACTGGTTGGCACGCACCGTAGGCCACGCGCTGAGACAAACGTCGCGCCTGGACGTGCCTAATTCTACGCGAAAAGCCCGCGGCCGCAAGGCGACCTGGCGGACCGCTTGGCAGTGGTGCGGGCGGCGAACACGTGCCAGCGACGGATTTGTTTCGTTCACTTCTCGCTGCCGGTTGCGACCAGCCGAAGCCGACGCATTCGTGGAGCACGCGATGGCCCGGCGTGTCGTGGAGCGACCCGGGCGGCGGCTTGACGTTGTCGGCCGCAGGGTTTGACTGACTGATATAGATACGTTTCCCGGCATCGGTGGGAAGGCAGCTATCGGCCGAAGTCGATAGCCTTCAATGACGCTGAGTTCCAGATGGAGTGGATGTTCTCGTGCAAGGACGGTGGCTGTGAAGACGTATACGTTTCAAATGGTCCGTAGTTCAGCCTTGATCGTCGCGGCGACACTGTTCATCCGCTCTACGGCTGTTGCCGCGGAAGGCGACTGGCCACGCGACATCCAGTTCGCATCTTGCGAATGCGGGGCGGCAGATTGCGGACCGGTCGATTGCGGCTCGCCAGCGGATGGCTGCTCGTGCGAATGCTGTGCGCCAGCCGCATGCGACTGCGGATATTGCTTCGATTGCCCGGTTTCCGACGAGTTGATGCGGCGGATGACGGCGATGGCGCAATCGCTGGCGTGCTGTGGCGTGACGTACGCGCCGGGGGTGACGCAGTTCTATCAAGGCAACACGACAGGCGGCAGAGAGCAGGTATTTGAGTATGGCGGCAAGGTCGACCAGATGCTGATCGTGGACGGCGGCAAGCTGGCCGGTTGGCAGGGCCTGACGATGACCATGCACGCCGAGACGCGATTCGGCGACGACGTGAATCTTGACGCAGTCGGCTTTGCGCCTGCCAACGTGGCGATGCTTTATCCGAAGGAGAACGAGCACGACACGGCGATCACGAATCTGACGTTCGCCCAGGCGCTAAACGAACGCACGCAACTGACGTGGGGCAAGTTCAACGCCAACGACCTGTTTTACTCGCTATACCCGGAAACCGGCCGGGGCGTGAACGGATTCATGAATGCGTCGACGATCCTGCCGCTGGCGGTGGCTCGCGTCGTGCCGCTGTCGTTTTTGGGCGCAGGCATGTTGACGTACGATGGCAAACAGCCCCAGGGCGGCGTGCTCGTATACGACACGCAGAACTGCGCGACGACCAGTGGCTTCGACGACCTATTCGACAATGGTTGCAATATCATGGGCTTTTGGCGATTCTTCACGCACGTGGGCGGGTTGCCGGGTTCACAATTCCTCGGCGGCATTTGGTCGACGGGCGACTTCGTGGCGTTCGATCCGACCGGATTTGTGATTGTGCCCGATGAAGGGATCGTCGCGCCGCGGCAGGGCGGAGCCTACACGCTCCTGTACATACTGGAGCAGACGATGTGGATGGATTGCTGCAACAAGGATCGCCGAATCGTCTTGCTCAGCCAATGGGGTCTCGCCGATGAGGCAACCAGCCCAATTGGTTGGTCGGCCAACGCCTCGCTGCAGGCGTTTGGCGTGAATCCGGCACGGCCGCACGATTCGGCCGGCGTGGGATACTTTCATACCGGCATCAGCAGCGACTTGAAGAACCTGTTTAGCCCACTGCTGCCCCTGCAGGACGTTGACGGGGTGGAGCTGTATTACAACATGGCGCTGATGAAGGGCTTTCAAGTGACGACCGATCTGCAAGTGATCGAGCCGGCCGACGAGCGGAACGACACGGCGGTCGTATTCGGCTTGCGGGGGACGCTCGGCTTCTAAGCCGTTCAAAACTCAGGGCACCGCGGCATCGCGCTCTCGGTTCGGCGCGGCGAGCGTGTTAGAATCGCGAAATGAGCACTCCACGTCGACATCGCCGGCGGCTGCGATCGCGCGTTCGCCGCGCCCCGCCCGGCACGAAGCCAGGAACTCTCTCGATATCGCCCGATGCCGCGCCGACGACCGTGCGGGTGATGGCCTACGACAAAGACCGCCTGGTGGAGCACGACCTGCAGAACCTGTGCGAGCTGACGGAACTGGTCGGGCGGTGGCCGGTGGTGTGGGTGGACGTCGCGGGGCTGGGCAACGAATCGCTGCTTCGTGGGCTGGGGCAGTCGTTTCGCATCCATCCGCTGGCCCTCGAGGACGTCGTCCACGTTCACCAGCGGGCGAAGGTGGAGGGGTACGATCACAATGTGTTGTGCGTGCTGCGGATTCCCGATCCGACGTGCGAGGCGCTCACCGAGCAGATCAGCCTGGTGCTGGGCCGCGATTACGTAGTGACATTTCAGGAGCGGAAGGGAGACTGCTTCGACCTGGTGCGGGCCGGGATTCGCACCGAGCAGAGCGCGGCGCGGCAGGGCAGCGGGCCCGATTACTTGGCCTATCGATTGATCGACGCGGCGATCGATGCCTACTTCCCAGTGTTGGAGGGAATTGGCGATCATCTCGATCGGCTCGACGATCCGGAGGCAGTACGGGAGAGCGCGGCCGGGTTTGGCGAGCTGCACGTCGTGCGGCGCGAGCTGGTGTTACTGCGGCGGGCGATCTGGCCGATGCGGGACGCGGTCAGCGAGCTGCGGGCCGAATCAACGAAGTTCGTCACCGACGCGACGCGAATGTACCTGCGCGATTGCTACGATCATGCGGTGCAGCTGATCGACTTGCTAGAATCGTACCGCGACATCGCCGGCGACGTGCGCGATTATTATTTGTCGTCGATCAGCAATCGGATGAACGAAGTCATGAAAACGCTGACGGTGATTGCGACGATCTTCTTGCCGCTGTCGTTCATTGCCGGCTTGTACGGAATGAACTTCGATCCGAACGCGTCGCCCTGGAACATGCCGGAACTGCGCTGGCGGTTTGGCTACTTCTTTGCCCTGGGGATGATGGCGGCGGTGGCGATCGGCATGCTGTGGTCGTTCAAAAAGCGGGGCTGGTTGCGTAGCAACCCGGCGCTTGATACGCCTCGGCCGCCGGGGCCAACGCCGAGCGGCGCCATGCCCGAGCTGCGTGGGTCGAACCCGGCGCCGGTGGAGCCGCGAGATTGACGCGAACCTTGTGGGCGTCGGGAGTTTTGCTGAAGCGATGGCGCCGGGGTTGATCGCAGCGGCATAGCCGCCGCGGCGAAGCGACGTGTTGGAAAGTGCCGGGGAGAATTGGAAAGTGTTAAGCGCTGTTTCAAACAGTTTATGGCGATTTCGCGGCAATGGCACGATGGCAGCTAGGGCATGGCGTACAGGCCCTTGCCGGCCGTCTTGATACGGCCCTGTTTGGCCAACTCTTCCCAGACGGCGCGGGGAAACTCTTTGGGGGGCTCGATGCCGACGATCGCAGAGCGGCTGCCGCTGGAGAGAGGACCCCGGCCGATGCGCGATTCGTAGTCGAGCCGCGTCAGCTTCCAGCGTTTCTTGAAGGCGATGAAGGCGGATTTGAGCTGGTCGCTCGTCGGCGCACCGGCTGGCGGTGGCGCCGTTTCGGCCGGGTCTGGCTGCTCTGACATGGTCGATTGGCCGTACTTGTGATGGCTCGCGATGGAGTTGTGCACCAGCGCGGTGGATTTGCAAAACCTTACATCAATTGGTTGAGTGTTGTCGCAGGGGGTGTTCGCCTCCGCTGGAGAATAAGGCACACTGTGACGTACCCGGTGCCATAATTCGACAAGTTTCGCCGCGGAGGTGGGAGGTATGGTTAACTTCGCCGCGGGTGAAGTTGGTTTGTTGGTCGTTGATCGTGGAAAGTGAATCGTCGATCGACGAGTTCGATTGTTGTCCGTGATCCGAAGAACAGCAGTGAAGTGGTAGCCGTCACCGCTGGCTCGCTGCCCCTTGCGGTGCCGCTAGCGCCTGGCAATTGCACGCACCTCGGTTATAGCCGATCGGCTGGCCGATTTCTAGGAGCGTACGGCCGTTCGGCCGTTTTAACAGGTTAAGAGAAAAAATGGGTCAGAGCAGTTCTATCCCCTTTTCCAATGCCTTTTTTCCGCGCAGAACGCAGCCCGCCGCGTCGTCTGAACAAGTGTTTAGATATAGCTGTCCGAATATTGGAGAATAATACGACGCACGACCGGACGGTGTATACGTGGGACCATCGCAACCGGCTCACGGACGTAAAGGATTACGACGGGAACGGCACATCCACAACTAGTGATGATACATTAGCTCAAGAAGTCCAGTACACGTACGACGCGTTTAACCAGGTCATCAGCCGCAGTGTCGACACCGACGGCGAGACGGGGTCGAATTACACGGTCGATTCATTCTACTTCTTCGAGAACGGGCAGATTGTTCTCGAATTCGACGACCACATGGCGTATGAGCACGGCACGCTGACGATGAGCGATCTGGGGCACCGGTATCTTTGGGGCCCGGCGGTCGATCAGTTGCTCGCCGACGAAAATGCGAGCACGAATGTGACGAGCTGGCCGCTGCCGGACTGACCAGCATCAAATTCCTGTACCAGGTGTTATGAAGGTTGGGGTTAGGAAAACACTGCGGCAAGGCATTGGCGGCCAGGACGTCCAGAAGCCGCGGCCGATTGGCACGACCGAGAGATCGCCGTGCCAAATGTGATTGGGCCGCTTGGCCGTGACGACGCGGGGCCTAGTAGCCACTGACCTCGAGGCAGGTTCGGGTTGCGGGGGCGTCGTAAGTATCCGCTGCACCGTCGAGGCGGCCAGGTGGAGGCCAGCCCGCGGCAGCGTCTGGGCGAGCTGACGCTGGCCCATTGTGGGACAGAGCGTTTTCAATCGGGGAAATAAGGGGGTGCACTCGCCGCTCGAGGAGGCCACGCTCGCGCGGATACGCCGCTCGACCGCGACTGGTTTGCCGCTCGGAGAGGCGGCCTGGCTCTGGCGACTCGCCAAGCGCCTCGACCTGGATCAGTTGATCCGCCCCCGCGGCCGCCCCAGAAAACAGCCGTCCGCAACCAAGAAATAGTTCTGACCAGTTCTGACCAGTTCTGACCCCTTTCTTCCCGTTCGCCGCTCGGGTGGACCCGGACTCCCCCCTTCCCCCCTACTCGCTCGACCAATTCTCCTTGACGTTTTTGGCGGGAACTGTCCTCACAGAGGCTGGATCGGCAATTGCCAGCCCTCTTTGTCACGGGCATACTGACGTACTTCGCCGTCCCTGTCGCGGACGCGATCTCAGAGCCGGCTTGCTGGACTGCGCTTGCTGGCGTGTCGAGCCTTGGCGGGCAAAAGTGATTTCAAATGGGCAGCGTTTGGCCCGTACGCGCCAATCCTCTCCTCGCCACGCACATCGGAGAAGACAATGGGAGTCCGTTGTGTCAGGCATTCCATCAGATGCTGCGTGCTGGGAATTCTCCTTTCCTGGCCCCTATTGGCGGCTGGCGACGCCGCGGCGCAAACGCTTTGGGTCGATGGCGTCGGCGATTGGTTGAACGGCGCAAACTGGTCGCTCGGCGTGCCGAACCCAGCGAGCCCAACGGCTTTCGATGCCCGGATCGACAATGGCGGGATCGCTAAGATCTTGGCGCCGGGGGCGGCGGTGCGGCGGATCACGCTCGGCGGAACGAATGTCCAAAGCGGCGGCTTGCAGGTGACCGGAGGCGGATCGCTCGACGTGACCGAGAATCTCCATCTCGGAGAAAGCGGACAAGGTGTGGTGACCGTGGGCAGCGGCAGCGCAATCACCTCGAATTACACGCGGCTTGGCCGCTTCTCCGGTGGTTCGGGGATCGCGACGGTCACCGGCGCCGGCTCGACCTGGAGCACCACGCTCGACTTCCTGGTCGGCGAGAGCGGGTCGGGGTCGCTCTCGGTGAATACAGGCGGGCGGGTGCTGGTCGGCAATAACTTCCTCGTCGCCAACGCGAGCGGCGCACAACCAGCAACGTGACCGTCACCGGCGCGGACTCGGAATTGAGCGTGAACGGACCGCTCCTGCGCATTGGAAACGCCGGAAACGCGGCGCTCACCGTCTCGGCGGCCGGGCAGGTCTCCGCGCAGAATTTTGAAATCGGCGCGGCGACCAACAGCGTTTCCTCCGCGACAATCACCGGCGCCGGCTCGTCAGCATACGTGCCTGGCATTCTTGCGATCGGCGGACGTTCCGACAATTTGCTCACCAACGGCGGCAATGCAATGCTGACCGTAAGCGCCGGAGGCACGGTCGCAGTCGGAGGAACCGGCGCGCCTTCTCCACTGAGCGGCGCGACGCGGATCGGGTGGCAGAGCGGTTCGGTCGGCGTGCTCACGGTCACCGGCGCCAGCAGCAGCCTGAGCAGCGACTTTAGCATCGGAGTTGGCAATTCGGGCAACGGCACACTGAACGTCACCGCTGGCGGTCTCGTGCAAAGCGCCAGCACGAGCGTCGGCCTGCTCCTCGGCGGCCTCGGCGCCGTGAACGTCACCGGCACGGATTCGCTGTACCTCGAAGACAGCGCCATCACGCTTGGCAGCGGCGGCACGGGCTACCTGACGGTGGCGGACGGAGCGCAAGTGCAGATCGCCAATGGCGCCGGTATTCTCACCGTCGGCTCGGCCACATCAGGAACTCAAAGCATCGCGCGTATCGGCGCTGTGCGCAGGCTCAGGAGTTCTGGTCGCGAGCGAGGTGCAACTGGTGCGAGCATTTTCGAAGCTTGAATTCAATCACACCGACGACATCTACTTCAGCGTCCCCATCACCGGCGCGGGAATCGTCACGAAGCTTGGCGCCGGCACGACGACCATCGATGTAGCCGATTCATTCAGCGGCGGGCTCACGGTGAGCGGCGGAGCGCTGGAATTGCGCGGCGCAGGTAACCTGGCCAACGGGCTACCAATCACGACCGCGTTTGGCGCGGAATTGCGGATGTTCGACAGCGTGAGCACGCATGCGCAAAATTTGACCAACAGCGGGCGCGTGAAGTTCTTCGACGCGTCGCTCGCGGGGACTGCGACGATCACGAACAATGCGACGCCCTTCGCGGCTTTTTCCGTCGGCTCGACGGTCTTCGACGACGCCTCGAATGCGGAAAGCGCGACGATCACCAATCTCGGCGCGACCGCTTCTCCCAACGACGCAGGCGCGACGGTTTTTCAGGGCCATGCTTCGGCGGGCGCGGCGACGATCATCAATGGCGCGTCGCCCTTTAGTTCGGCGCGCCGCTCGGTCGGCAATACGTCGTTCCTCGGTTCCGCGACCGCGGAGAACGCGCAGATTTTCAACAACGCCGCGACGACGGCGGCGGGCGGCGGCGGGTTAACCGAGTTCTACACCGGATCGAGCGCGGGCAACGCGACGATCACCAGCCGCGGCGCAACCATCGCCGGTGCGGCCACGAATGGCGGAACCGAATTCGCCGGACTCACCGCGGGCACGGCGACGTTTCTCAATCAAGGCGCGACGGTGAACGCCGGCAGAGGTGGCGTCGTTTATTTTTACAATGGCGACGGCGGCACCGCGACGTTCCGACAATTCCCCGGCACTGTCTCCGGCGCGCTCGGCGGCGATTTGGAAGTGCAGGGTTTCTTGGGCGGCCTGCCGAACCTTGGAAGCGCGCTGGTCGAAAACCTCGGCGCGACGGTCAGCGGTGCGAACGGGGGCACGACCGTCTTCAGCGGCGCGGCGAACGCGGGCGCGAGCACGATTTACAATCGCCACTCGACGGGCGCCGGCACCAGCGGCGGCACGACGACTTTCATGAACACGGCCGGCGCCGGCACCGCGGCGATCATGAACGAAGGTTCGCAAAACATCGGCTACACGAGCGCGGAATTCTTTGACACCGCGAGCGCCGATGGCGCGGCGATTTTTAACGGTGCGACGCTCGGAACGAACATCTCGTCGTACGGCTTCACTGGCCTCCATAACAGCGCGACTGCCGGCCAGGCGACGATCGAGATTGAGGGCGGAAAGCTGAAATTCGGCTCTCCCGGCGCGCTATATTTTTACGACACGGCCACGGCGGCTTCGGCGAATATCGTCAACCACGGCCAGACGGCGGCCAGTTCCAACGGCGGCTTCATCCAATTCTTCCAAAGCTCGACCGCGGGCGCGGCGACAATTGTGAACGAAGGCAGCGCTTTCATTGGCAACAGTTATCAAAGCGCCGCAGTGACCTATTTCGACGCGAATGCGAACGCGGGCACCGCGACAATCGTCAATCAAGCGGCGACCGGGCCGGGCGGCGGCGGCGGAGTGACGATTTTCGGCACCTTTGCGACGAGTGCGGCGGCGGCGGCGATCACCAACGAGGGCGGGCGGTTCGAGAACACCGCCGGCGGCCGGACCGACTTCTACAGTGGGACAACGGCGAACGCGGCCACGATCGTGAATATCGGTGGTGCCGTGGCACAGGGTTTCGGCGGCTCGGTGAATTTTACCGGCAACTCGACCGCGGCAACCAGCGCGATCTTTAGCAACGGCGCGCTCGTCCCCGGCGCGTTCGGCGGCAGCGCCTATTTTTCCGGCACCGCGACGGCCGGCAGCGCGGCCATTCATGCCGGCGGCGCTTCGATGACGAGCGACTCGCGCGGGTCGGTCTATTTCAGCGGCAGCGCGAAAGCGGGCAGCGCGACGCTTTATATCGACGCCGGCGATGCCGTGGGCGGCAACGTCGTGTTCCAGGACACGAGCGATGGGGGCACGGCGCGGGCCATCCTCGCGGGCACCGGCGTTTCCGCGGGCGGGCTCGATATCAGCCTGCTGAGCAGCGCGGGAATGGGCATCGGTTCGATCGAAGGCGATGGCATCGTGAGCCTTGGCTCGAAATTCCTCACAGTCGGAAGCAACAATCTCGACACCACTTTCAGCGGACTGCTGCGCGACGGCGGCTACAGCGGGCAGGTCGGCGGCGGGCTTGGCAAGGTGGGAACCGGCACGCTGATCATTTTAGGCGCGAACACCTACACGGGTCCCACGACCATCACCGCTGGGACGCTGCGCGTGAACGAAGCCACCGGCCAGGGGCTCGGCACGAGTTCGACGCTGGTGCAACCGGGCGCCACTCTCGAATACACCGAGAGCGGGCGCGGCGGCAGCCATTTGGTGACTAACACCGCCGCGATCGCGTCGAATCAAAACGGCGGGAAGGTTTTGTTTCGCGACACTGCGTCTGCCGGTTCGCTGAATGTTTTTCAAAACGGGACGACGTTCCCGACGGTTTTCACCGAGTCGGAGACTTACTTTGAAGACAGCGCGACGGCGGGAAATGCGTCGTTCACCAACCAAGGCGGACAGGCCGGCAGCAGTTCGCACGGCGGCGCGATTTTCTTTCTCGGCTCATCGACGGCGGGCAGTGCCACTATCGCGAATCAAGGAGGAGGGGTCGCCGGCGCGGGACAGGGGTTCGTTACGTTCCAAGGCACCGCGAGCGGCGGCACCGCGCATTTTATCAACCAAGGCACGGCCACGATCGATTCGCGCGGTTTGCAGAATGGCGGCAGCGTGGGTTTCAGCGAGCAGAGCAACGCTGGCGCGGCCGTCATCGAGAACTTCGGCGGTACCGCGAATGGCGGCTCGGGTGGCGGCGTTGCTTTCTATGGAAACGCCGGAGCCGGCAGCGCGACGTTGATCAATTATCCCGGCACGGTTTCCGGCGCCTTCGGTTCGCGCGTCCGCTTTCTCAACGACGCGTCCGCGGAAAACGCCGAGATCGAAAACCGCAACGGCAATGTCGCCGGCGCGCTGGCGGGCTACACGCAGTTTGAACACAACGCCACCGCCAGCAACGCGATGCTGACCGCTTTCGGCGCACCGAACCAGAACGCGCTCCCCGGCGAGGTAAAGTTTCTTAATCAATCTACGGCGGGCAGCGCCACGATCATCGTGCGCGGTGGCGGGATGCATAACATGTTCGCCGCGAGCACGCCGGGCGGGTTAGTGACTTTTCAGGATTCCACCACGGCGGGTAGCGCCGCGTTTACTCTTGATGCGGGCACCGGGCCCGGCGGGGCGGGCGGCTCGGCCGATTTTCATGGAAGTTCGACGGCGGCGAGCGCGACCTTTTCCGCGCTCGCGCCGACGATCAACGCGGGCACGAGCGGCGGCGCGGTGGCATTCTACGATACGAGCACGGCCGATCACGCGGCTTTCAGCATCGAGGGCGCGAAGACGTTCAACGCGTACTTCGGCGCCACGGGCAGCGTGATCTTTTACGATCAATCCAGCGCGGGCGAAGCCACCTTCGAAAACCTCCCCGCGACCGCGCGCTCCGCGAACGGCGGCTTCATCGGTTTTGGCAACACCGCAACCGCCGACCACGCGACGCTCATCGATCAAGGCGGCGCGCTCTTCGGACGGCAGGGCGGCGACATCGGGTTTTTCAGCAACTCGACCGCGGGCGGCGCGGCGATCAACGTCCTCGGCGGCGGAGTCGCGGGCGCACTGGGCAGTTCGCTCCGTTTTAACGACACCTCGACGGCTGGCGACGCGACGATCATGACGCTCGGCAGCGATGTCGGAGGCAATGGCGGCTACACGCGCTTCTTCAATTCTGCCAGTGGCGGCGCGGCAGCGTTCATCACGGAAGGCAACGGCTTGTTTGATATCAGCTACCTCGGCAGCGCCGGCACGACTGCCGGATCGATCGCGGGCAGCGGTGCGTATTCGCTCGGCGCGAAAACACTGACGGTCGGCAGCCTGAACTTGGATACTGAGGTCTCGGGCATGATCTCCGGCGCGGGCGGCGCCTCGACGAAAGTCGGCGCCGGAACGTTGACGCTCTCAGCGCGAATACTTACACCGGCGCCACGACGATTCTGGATGGCAAGCTTATCGTGAACGGCTCGCTCGCTGGGCCGGTCGATGTCCAGAATGGCACGCTCGGCGGCAACGGGATCATCGCCGACGGGATTACGCTCAGCGGCGGCGGCATCCTCGCGCCGGGCGAGAGCGTCGGAAAGATCACCACCAACGGCGCGGTACAGTTCGGCTCGGGCTCGATCTTCGGATTGGATATCGATCCAGCAAATGGAACCGCCGATCAGGTCAGCGCCGTCGGCGTCAGCATCGGCCTGGGCGTGACACCGCAGGGAAATCTTATTGGCGCGGACGGCGGACTTTTCAGTCAAGTGTATACGATCATCGACAACCGCTCAGCCAACGCGGTCGCGGGAATCTTCTCCAATCAGCCCGAAGGCTCCGAGATCGACATCGGCGGCGATCGGTTTTTGATCAGCTACGTCGGCGGCGACGGCAACGACGTGACGCTGCGCATGGCTACGCTCGCAGCCGATTACAACCACAACGGCACCGTGGACGCCGCCGACTACACGGTCTGGCGCAACACGCTCGGCTCGACGACCAATCTGCACGCCGACGGCAACGGCAACGGCATTGTTGACTCGGGTGACTACACGTTCTGGAAGTCGAACTTCGGCGCGCACAATGGTAGCGGCTCCGGCGCCACTGCCGCCGTCCCTGAGCCATCGGTCGTTTTGTCGGGCCTCACAGGAATGCTGGCGATGTACCTTATCGGCCCGCGGGAGAGAAAAAGGGGTCAGAACCGTCGGACCGGACATTCTACGTAGGGGAATCGGGGCTATCTGAACTATTCTTTTTGTCAGGGTTATAACCCCGGAAGAATAAAGGGTCAGAAGAATAAAGTAAGAATCGCGAACGACTGTTTCGGCCGCGCCGCGCCAGGCCGACCGGTAAGCAGCGGTCAAACCGCGCACGAAAGGCAGAAGCCGCGATCTCTTTTCACCCGTAGATCGGCGCCAATCCCCTTCGGGTCGTTGAGGCGGAACGGACGTAGTACAAGTTTTCAAACATCGACGGCTGTGTCTCGCCGTGGATAAGTCTACTGACTATTTGTCCACTCGTCAAGTCGTGGAATGAGCCACGGCCAGAAAGATGTTGCGGGTGCGGGGATTTCGCCTCACTTGATGAAGGCTGCGCCGCCATTGAACCCAGGCAAAGCTGTCAGCCATCAGCTTTCAGCCGTCAGCCAGATAACAAGGGATCATTTGCAGCGTAGGCTTCATTAGAATAACTCCTCAGTAACTTTCTTCGTGGGGGTGAGGCGAAACTCCATTGATTTCGCCTCAGTCGGATTGCGCAAGCTTGTTTGCTGGCACGTCTTCTGGCGGCAGGGTGAGGCGCGAGGGGCGGCACTTCGCCCCGGTGAGGCGAGATTCGCTCGGCGGTGGCGCGAAACTTTGGTTGGAGATTGTGGCAATGGGCTGCCCGGCTGGCGGCTCGCGGGGAAACGATGTTGCGTGTTCCCGAATCCTATCGAAGGTGTCCAAAACTCCCCCACCGAGTTTTGGCCATCTTCACTCTTCCGGGGGGGGTAAAATCGATAGGTGGCTGCGTGCTGCAGTGGGCGCGCGTCGCGAGGCGCTGGCCGCGGGTTTTGCGGAGAAGAATAAAGATCGGTTGCCAAAGAGCAACGGGCACTGCTGAGCTTAGCAGGTTGTTGTTCGTTTGTATAGTAGCGTTTTCGGCCAGGGTGGGGAGAGTCAAGAGTCAAGAACTGAGAGTCAAGAGCCAGAAGAGCGGCAGGGGGCAGGGGCAGGAAGCCGGGGGCCGGGGGCAGGGAGCAGGGAGCAGGGAGCACAAATTTGTTGGCTGCGGCGGGGGGGTGCCAAGAGAAAGCGGCGGGTGTTGTGGCCGCGTGACGAACTGAAAGGAACAAAGTCGAGAACGCTAATTAACGCTAATCGAACACGAATAAGGTAAATACACTGGCGGCAGGTTGTCTGCTCCTCTCCATTCGTGTTTATCAGCGTGTATTAGCGTTCCCAAAGCGGCCCGCCTCGGCCAGATACCGCTGACATTTGTCACCCACTCCGTTCACTTCCGCCCGCGGTCCATCCACGCGGCCATCTTCGCCGCCATGCCTTTGGCCGCCAGCTCGGCTCGCATTTCGTTTGGCCCCGTTGCTCGCCCTAAAACAGCCAGCACGGCGCCCCAACTGTGCGGCCAGAGTGTGGGTGGCCCCATTGTCCTCCCCATTGTCCTCGACGCAAAGTGTGGATGTCTCCGTTATTCCCTAACCTACCCAAATTTGGTGGCTGCCACCTTTTCCGCGCCAACGGAGCGAGCGAAACGATCGAGAGACGCCGGGGTTAAACGTTGAGGCGCCGTCGCGAAATGCAGTGGAGGTTACTAAACCCTGGGTTGGCTAGCGCCTGCGCGAGGGCGACGTCCACGGGTACCTTCAAGCTCTGGATTCGACGTCTGATGGCACTCTGATTGACGAGATGAGTTATCAGATATTGGCGTCTGAAGATTTGTCGGCCACGAGACTTACGGCGAATCGTCTCAGCAAAGCTAGGTATTACAATAGGCAGTTGGCATTTTGTGTTGCTCCGACGTTTTAGAAATCTCTGTCGCTCACGAGCCATATGTCGCTGTAGCCAAGGTCGACGTCTGGTTGGGGAAATGAAAAAGGCAGCATAGGAGCAACAAGTATCGAGCAAATTCCAGTGCATGGGACGCGATCGTTCGTAAGGACCCGATGGTCAATGTGAGTTGACTCAGCTGCCATTCGTGCCCAGCGATTGTTCGCAAGGGTGGTCGAGGTTCGGGACGGCTGAAGAAAGGCTCAGAATGCCAACCATTGGCTGGTTTCTCGCGGGGAGCGTCGTCGCACTTGCCGCGGCTGTCGAGCAGGCGCAAGCTCAGACGTTTAGCCTGGGGACCGATTTCACGACGATGTCGTACTCGCAATCTACAGGAGAGCCACCGGACACGATGGGTGCCGCGGGGCCGAATCACATTGTCACGTTCAACAACGACGGCTTCTCAGTCTTCGGCAAGGACGGCACGCTCATCAGTAGCACGAGCCCGTCAGCATTCTGGACTAATGCGCGGGCGCCAATCCGGGCGGTCTCACTGATCCGCGGATTCTTTACGATCCGGCGAGCCAGCGCTGGTTTGCGGTCATGGTTACCACCGATCAGAGCACCAACAATAAGATTCTGTTTGCGCGTTCTAATGCTGCCGACCCGACGCAGGGGTTCAAAGGTGTGTCGTTCACAACCACCAATAACCGCTTTGCCGACTTTCCCACGCTAGGTCTAGACGCTAACGGCGTTTATGTGGGTACGAACAACTTCTCCGCCCGCGGTTTGTTCCGAAGTGAGGGCCTATACTCGGTGCCGAAGGCCGACCTGTTGGCGAACACTCCAACGCTGTCGCGGCTCACGAGCTTTAGCGCGTTGAGCGCGAACACAGTTGGCTTTACGCTCCAGGCGGTTGTCAACTATGGCCCAAAGCTGCCGTCCGATCGCCAGATCATATTAGCTAGAAATAACACGAGTGCCGTCCAGTATAACTTTACGCCGTTGGATGGCACGAGCGATTCCGGGGCAACGATCGGCTCGACGACGGTCAAAACCGTTCAATCCACGTCAAACCCCACGAACTCGCCGCAGCCGGGGAGTTCGAACACGCTCGATAATGGCGACGATCGATTTAGCAGCAACGTTGTGCAGATGGGCGACATTCTGTATCTGGTTCAAAACATCTCAGTGAATGGTCGGTCGGCCGTGCGATGGACGATCGCGAACGCGACGACTTTCAATATCCTGCAGCAGGGGACGATTTCGGATCCGACATTAAGCTTCTTCTACCCGTCGATCGCGGCAAACGCGGCAGGCGACGTGGTGGTCGGTTTCTCCGGTTCCAGTTCGACCACTTACGCCAGCACGTACGCCGTGGTGGGCTCATCGACAGGTGGTGCAGCGGGTGGAACGCTCACTTTCGGAACGCCCGTCCAGACGAAGGCTGGCAGCAACTACTACGATGGTAACCGTTGGGGTGATTACAGCGCGACGACACCCGATCCGGCCGATCCCGGCATCTTTTGGACTCACCAGGAGTACGCAGCCGCGCGGCTCTTCTCCGGCACCAATTGGAACTGGGCGACGGCGGCAACGGAAATCATCCCGACGAAGGCCGGTGAACGGCGATGGTCGAACACGGCGGGCGGCAGCTTTGCCGACGGCAGCAACTATTTTACTAGCGCGGTCCCGGTGGCGACCGATCAGGTCATCTTCAGTCGGCCAAGCGCATCTTATACAGTCACGTTTTCTGGAAGCAACACTAGCGATGAAGCCAGTGTCCGGCAGGGCAACGTCACATGGAACCTGGCAGGCGGTAGTTACACACTGTCCAACACCAGCCCCGCCACGCCTTCGCTCGTGGTTGGCGAATATCAAGGCACGGCCTCGCTGGCAGTCTCGGGTGGCGCGCTCAACACCGTTAATGCGATAATCGCAGGGAGCGCTGGCGGTAGCGGCGCACTTACTTTGAACACGGGCGCTGCGTGGACGAACAGCAACTCGGTTACCGTGGGTGGTGCGGGACTAGGAGCGCTGACGATCCAAAGTCAGGGAACCTTGTACATCGGGACGAATCTGTCCATTGGCGGGTTGGGGACGGTTAATCTGAATGGCGGAGCGATCCGCTTTGACGGCTACAGCAGAGCTCCGGGCGGCGTTGTCGATTTCGCTTCCGGCACGGTGCAAGTGGCAGGTGATCGAACCATCGATACCGACGCGGCGATTAAGGACCTTTTCGGCGCCGCGCCCACAGTCGGACCCGGAAAAAAACTTGTCATCGAGGGGAACGCCACTATTTCGGCCGCTGCACCATTGATGCTCACCGCGGGAACGCTCGCCGCAAATTCGCTGGTGATGTTGTCGGGCAGTCACATGACTAGCGCCCAATCCTCGCAGGTGCTGGGACCAGTACTCGCACAAACCGGGTCGGTCACCGATGTAATGGGGGGCGACCTGGCGCTGGGCGACGCCACGAAGGTCACCGGATACTATTGCAACGGCACGCTTAACGTCGGTTTGAGCACCGTAACGCTCGCTGACGCCGACGGTGCCGTATTCGATGCGGCGGCCCAGGTGACGCTCGGAGCGGTGGCGAGTCCCGGTACTCTGGCAGCCGCGGGCGGACTGACGCTCAACTCGGGCGGTAACATCGCGGGTCACGGGACGATCGATACGCCAGACGATATTGCTACACCGCTCGTCAATGACGGTGCGTTCAACGGTAATTCGATGGCCGTGCCCCTTACGCTGCCAGGCTTCGTCATAGGGAACGGCAGCATGGATAACGTCAAACTTACGGGAACATATTCGCCTGGTTTCGGGCCGGCGAGTGTGAGCCTCGGCAGCGCCGAATACGATGGCGTTTTGAACATCGAGATCGGAGGTGTCGTTCCGGGCAGCGATTACGACGAGCTCAATCACGTTCTTGGCGGTGGCGCGGCACAACTCGGCGGCACACTGAATGTTTCGCTGATTTCCGGCTTCATGCCGATCGTCGGCGATCTGTTTCACATCATCACCGCGTCAAGCGGCGTGACCGGCAGTTTCGCCAACACGATGTTGCCTTTGCTCGATGGCAACTTGTTCTGGAACATCAACTACGGCCTTAATTCTGTAGATCTAGCGATCGCGGCCGCCGGCTTGGCGGGCGACTACAACGGCGACGGTACCGTCAATGCGGCTGATTACACGGTGTGGCGCAACACGCTTGGATCGACGACCGACTTGCGGGCGAACGGAGACAACACCGGTGCGAGCGCGGGAATAATCGATCGGGCTGACTACGACTTCTGGAAAGCAAACTTTGGGACGCACGCTGGCAGCGGGTCGGACGCCGTTGCGAATGTAGCAGTTCCCGAACCGGCAACTCTGGCGCTGCTGCTGTTTGCCGCGACTGGCTGGTGCCGGAAGCGAGGCCGGGCCGCACAATATGTCCCAGCAACTTATCAACACGTGACATTGGTCCATAAATCACCCTGTTTTTGAGAATCTAGGGAACTTACGTCCAACCGGGCACGTCAAAGATTACGGTCGCACATCTGAATGGCACTTGAAATTTCGTAAGTTGTTACGCTGCACTTCGTTTGTATTCGTGTCGGGGTCGTTGCAGTAGAGCGTGGGGTTCGGGCCGTCGTTTGATGCAGCGCGGTTCGAAGCGATCGAGTCGATTGCCAACGACTTGAGACGCGATTGACCCATTTTTGGTGGCTGCCACCTTTTCCGCCATGGCGGAGGCACCTTCGATTTTAGTTGGCAGAAGAGACTTGTTGACAAGCGCTTTTTCCATTCACTGGCGATGACGTTATTGACGGGTCTGGGAGACGCTCACTGATTCACCAGTGTACTTGATCACCGCATCCGGATCGTCGGTCGTGGCGATCCCGCCGCCGTGCTGTGGCTTCACCCAGACCACGTGAAACGTTCGTTCCTTCAACATGCCAGGGAAATCACCGTGGCGGGCGCCGATCGACAGCGTCTTGCCAGCGTCGTCCCAAGCGACGTCGATCGTTGCATATTTGCCCTGCTCGTAGCGGTAGCTGTCGCCCTCGTCCTCGTAGAGCGTGAACGAGCCGTTCGCCCCCGGATATACTCGCAGCTCGATCGGGTCCGCCGGTTTCTCATTCGAGTACTGCAGAAACGGCCCCATCGGCAGAATCGAGCCGGGCCGCACGAATAGCGGCAGGGTCTCAATTGGCGCCGCCGTCTCGATCCGCTGGCCCGCGGCGGCCTTCTCGCCTGTCCAGAAGTTGTACCACGGCGAATCACTGGCCGGTAGATAGACCGACTGCGTCGTTGCCTGCGAGGTGGTCACCGGCGTCACCAGGATCGAGGGTCCAAACAGATATTCGTTGCCGATGTCCAAGACGTTGCGATCCTTGGAGAAGTCCATGACCAACGGACGCATGATGGTACTGCCGTTGGAAGTGACCTGCCAAGCGACCGAGTAGAGATAGGGCAGCAGGCGATAACGCAGATCCAGGTACGATCGCATAATGCCTTGAGTCTTCTCGTCGAAACGATAGATTTCCTTGCCCGGATTCAGGCCATAGGAACCGTGGACGCGAAACATCGGGCAGAAGGCGCTGAACTGAAACCAGCGTGAAAACAGTTCCTGGTACCTCGAATTCGTGGCGTCGCCGTTGCCGGCCGATCGATTGCCGAAAAAGCCGCCCGTATCGGTGTTCCAATACGGGATCCCCGAAAGAGAGAAGTTGAGCCCGGCCGGAATCTGATTGCGCAAAACTTCCCACGTCGCTTGAATGTCTCCCGACCAGGTGATCGCGCTATTTCGCTGCTGGCCCGCATAGGCAGAACGAGTGAGGATCACGACTCGTTTCTGGTCGGTGGTGGCGCGTTGTCCCTGATAGATACCGGTGGAGTGCATTAGCGGGTAGGCGTTGAACCACTCGTAGCCGGGGCCCATCCCGGTGTCATAGCGGCGCCACTCGTTTTGATTGATTTCCGGCTCGGGCGCGTCAAGCCACCAACCGTCGACCCCTTTGGCAAACAGTTGGTCGCTCATCTGTTTCCAGTAAATCTCCCGTCCCTTGGCGCTGAACGGGTTGTACCATTGTCCTTGTCCTGGGGGGAAAACATATCGCGTGATTTGCGGAAACATGCCGCCGTTTTCATTGAGTTCCTTGCTGTTGGCGCTGCCAAGGTCAAATTTCGGCCAGACTGAAATCAAGACGTGGTAATGCTCGTCGTGTAGCGTCTTGAACATGCCTGCCGGGTCGGGGTAGCGCTCAGGGTCGAATTGATGAGAACCCCAGGTATTGTTGCCGGACGGCCAATACTGCCAGTCTTGAATAATTCCGTCGACCGGTACTTTCATTTCGCGGTACTTCGCGGCCACGCCGAGCAACTCCTTTTCAGACGCATAGCGCTCCTTGCACTGCCAGAAGCCCAACATCCACTGCGGCATGAGGGGCACTTCGCCCGTGAGGTGGCGATACGCCTTCATGGCCCCGCCGGCACTGCCGTCGGTGTAACAGAAATAGTAGTTGATGGCCGGGCCATACTCGGACGTCCAGCGCACCACGTCGGCGCCCGCCCCCGGGGGTTGGCCGCCGCCTCTGCCGCGGCGACCCCGCGGCGCGTTATCGCCCGCAGCGTCGCTGGTCGTCGCCGCAGCGCCGGCGGAGATCGTCGTCACCGCCGGATTGTCCCACAACAGCATGTACCCCTTCGTGGAGGTAATCACCGGCACGCCCACATTGGTATTCGATTGTGCCAGCCGCACCGTGACACCGGCCCCTTGCGGGCCACCAGCGCGGTAATTCCACACGCCCTGCTGATGCTGGCCCAGGCCGTAGAGTCCTTCGTCTGCTGGCAAATCAAAAGTCTGGCTGCACGAGTCGCCTTGGACGCCCGCCTGCGTGGCGGCGGCGATTTTTCGACCCTCGGCCGATTCACGCAGCAGCACGCTGTCTTTCAAATCAAGAAACGCGACCGCGCCGCTCTGTTTGTCGACGCTCACTTTGAATTGTGAGCCCACCAACAAAATGGCCGGGTCACTTTCCTGCTTAGTCCATTTGACAGCGGCCGGCGGCGCAACGACGGACACACTATTGATCTCCGGCAACTCCTTTCCCTTGGCATATGTAACGCGGGCAATACTGTCTGACCAAAACTGCACGCGTAAAGTCCCGTCGTCAACGGTGAATTGCATGCCGTCTGGTAGATCCTTCGCTCCGGTCACAGATGCGAAGGCCTGCATTGCGAATGTTGCATAGAACAAAGAAATCAGTGTGATGCAAATGCGTGGTCTCATGGCGTCAATAAATCCTCGTCATCAGCATGCGGCCAGGCCGCGCGTGTGGGGTAGGCAAGTGTTACCCTGCTTCGAACAATTGTAAACGATACGTCAGCGTCCCACGACTGAGGGCCGTACCATTTTTTCTCGAGGAATCGGCTACGCCTTGGGATAACGAGTTATATACGGCAATTGGTCCGCAACGCCCATTGGAGCATGACAACGTGCGGCAACTACGGCATTTGTGGTACAATGACGCGACCGATTTCATGCGTTCAGGAGGCCCCCATGCCACTAACTCGTCGAGCCATGCTGAAAGCCACCGTCGCGGCGGTCCCGGCCTATTTCGCCGGCCGCGCCAGGCTCAGCTTACATCCGCGCCTGATGGGGCGGCAGGCGGCACTTCATCGGGCGCTGTCGCTTCGGCAGCCGCCCCGTCGCAGCTCGCCATGGACCAGCTCTGCACTGCGACCGACGTGCGCCTGCTCCCAGGCAGCCCGTTTTTTGACCGTCAGCAACTGCACCGCAAAAAAACCCTGGCCGCGTACGAACCGGATAAACTGTTATTCCACTACCGAGCACTCGCCGGATTGCCCCAGGCCGAGGGAGTCAGGGGCGGCTATCCCGGCTGGGATAGCGGTTTCTTGCGTGGCCACATGACGGGCCACTACTTGTCTGCCGCGTCGCGCATGGCGGCCGCAACCGGCGACGACACATTTCGCGACCGGGTGAATTATCTGGTTGGCGAACTTGCCAAATGCCAGGCGGCGCTGCAACAGGACGGCTATCTCGCCGCATTTCCGGCCGGCGCATTCGATCGCCTGGAAGGCAAACGCGGCAACTCCGGCGGCGTGGTCGTGCCGTACTACACGATTCACAAGATCATGGCGGGCCTGCTCGACGCACATCGATACGTGGGCCACGAACAGTCGCTGCAAGTGGCCGAAAAGATGGCCACGTATTTCGAGCAGCGGCTGGCTGGACTCAGCGCGGAGCAAATCGAACGCGCTTTCCGCACGGACGGAAGTCGCAACCCGCAAAACGAATTCGGGGCCATGAGCGACTCACTCACAGAACTGTACAAAGTCACCAACAACAGGAAGCATCTTGATGCAGCGCGCATTTTCAATCGCCCCTGGTTCGTAGGCCCGCTAGCTCGGGGTGAGGATCATTTGGGAGGTCTGCACGCCAACACACACATCGCACAGGCGGTCGGTCTGGCGACCTGCGCCAATGCGAATCGTGATGCCGACGAATTGAAGGCCTCGGAAAACTTTTGGAAGATTGTGGTTTCGGATCACTCGTTTGCGAACGGCGGCAACTCATTCAAAGAGTGGTTCGACAAGGCCGGCGTGGAAGTGGGGCCCTCGATCGATGGCAATAGCGTGCTCCCCGCCACGACGTGCGAGACGTGCAATTCCCACAACATGCTCAAGCTCACGGAGCGCCTCTTCGAGCGCACGCCGTCGGTCGATTACGGTGACTACCACGAGCGCGTTCTCTACAATCACGTGCTCGCCAGCGTAGCTCCCGATACCGGCGAAATGACGTATTTCATGCCGCTGCACGGCGGCTTTCGCACGTACATCAACGGCACATTTTGTTGCTCCGGCACGGGAATCGAGAACACGCCGCGCTACAACGAAGGCATCTACTACCACGACAGCGACGCCCTGTGGATCAATCTCTACATTCCGTCTGAGCTTGATTGGCGCCAGGCGGGCATCGTGCTCCGTCAAGAGGGCGACATCCTTAAGGGGGAACCGGCCCGCTTCACGGTCGTGAAGGCCGGCCCCAGCGCCGCGAGCCTGAACTTCCGCGTTCCTTCTTGGGTTGTTGAATCGGCGGTTCTCAAGGTCAACGACAAGGTTGAGACACCTGCCGCCACGCCCGCGACGTTTGTCTCCGTGAAACGTCGGTGGAATACTGGTGATGTGATTACTCTAGCGCTCCCTGCTGGACTGCGTCTCGAACGTGCGAAAGATAACAATGCAATGGCGTCGATCTTCTTCGGTCCCGTGTTGCTGGCGGGCGGCTGGGAAGCGACAACATGCCCAACGACTTCGCTGACAAAGACGCTCATTTAAAAACGCCGCCCGCGAATGTTCCCGAGATTGTCAGTGCCTCGACGAACCCGGCCGACTGGTTGCAGCCAATTGCCGGCGAAAAACTGGCGTTCACGGCTCATAACGTAGGTCCGGCCGACGGAATTGCTTTTCGGCCGATCTACGAAGCGCATCACCAGCGCTATTCCGTTTACTGGCGCGTTCGAAAGAGCTGACCGCTAGCGGGCTGGCAAACACCGATTTGCCGCCCCGCAGTGGCCCGGATTCGGACAGGCTCTTCTGGGAAATCTGCGCACACCTGTGGCATCTGCGGCGACCCTCTGACGCGACCGCGAAGCTGCCCGCAGAGGGCCGCTCGCCGCGTCGCGCGATCCTGAGGCTCTCGAAGGGCAGCAGACTCGAATTGTCCAAGAACCGCTCGTCGGCACATGCTCCGACGCTGTTCCCATCCGGAAACACCCTGGTTAGGCACCAAAAAACGAGCTTTTCCCACCCCCCGACCGTGGGCCGCGGAAATCGCTGAACCGTTACACCGGCAGGCAGCGGGCAGACAGCCAGACGGAATCGGCCGCAATGCGCCGCGATGGCCAGGAGTATACACCTGTACCGTATTGTGTCAAGGGGCTGCAGAGACAAAATCAGAACTGGAAAAGCCGGGGTTTTTGGAAACGTGTGGATGTCCCCCGGCTCCCCA
>CAVTXL010000013.1:0-174037 GCA_963738665.1 uncultured Planctomycetota bacterium | reverse complement strand
GTTCGACAACTGCACTCTTGACGCGTAAGCAATCGCTTACGTATACTGGCCGCATGGTGAGAACTGCCGATCGCGCCACCCGACGTGTTTGCGGCCATCAGTCACCCGGAGCGGCGGCGGATGCTCGATCTCTTGGTGGAGGCCGACCGCTCGGCGGGCACAGATAGCCGGTCATTTTCAGTGAGCCGGCCGGCTCTTGTCGCAGCACCTGCGTGTGCTGCTCGATGCGGGCCTGGTGGCCGAAGGCGCCGCGGCCGTGAGCGGCGGTATCGACTTGTCCCCGAACGACTGGCCCCGGTGCGGGAATGGCTCGCGCAGTACGAGCGGTTCTGGGACGATCATCTGAAGCGACTTCAAGAGGTGCTATCCAAAAAGGGCAAGAAATGACCAGAACGATTCATCGCGAGACGCAGCTTCCAGAGTCAACGGAGCAGGTCTGGCGGGCCATCACCGATAGAGCGACGCTCGCCGAATGGATGTACCCCAATGATTTCGAGCCGCACATCGGCCACAAGTTCACGTTTCGAGTGCCGGCGAATCCGAAAGTCGGCTTCGAGGGAATCGTCGTGTATTGCGAGGTGCTGGAGTGCGAGTCGCCCAGCCGGCTGGCCCTCTCCTGGTCGGCCGGAGGGCTGGTCGATACGCGGGTGACCTTTCAGCTCGAGCCGGACGGCGATGGCACGCGTCTGGTGTTCGAGCACGCGGGCTTCGACGTGTCGCAGCCGTTTGGAGAACAGGCACTGCGGGGGGCCGAGTATGGCTGGGCGAAAATGTTGAAGCAGCTCGCGGCGGTGGCGGCGTGCTCGGCGGCGGAGGCCACGCCAGCAAGTGAACGCAGTCGTTAGGACCCGATTATGATGCGGCTGGAGCAAATCGACCATATTGCGGTACGTTGCGCTCGCCGGCAGCGACGAAAAGCTGGTACGAGACCGTGCTTGGGTTCGAGCACGTGTTTGCCGGCCAGTGGGACGGCGTTCCGATCGTATTCTGGTTAGGTTCGACGTATATTGCGCTGTTTCCCCAGAAGGAAGGCGAGCCGCCGGCTGTCAATGGCCAAGCCTGGCACCTGGCGCTGGGGGCGGCGACCTACGCCGACTTCCAATCGGCACAGAGCGAGCTGCACGCGCGGGGCGTCGCATTCCAGTTTCGCGACCACAATGTTCGCACTCGATCTACTTTACCGATCCCGACGGATTTCTACTGGAGATCACGACCTACGATGTTCCTGAGCAGGAGAGAGACTGGAAGCCGGTGTAATGACTGTTTGACGATTGGGAGGATGTCCCTCTCTTAGTTGAAATAGGTGGATGACTCCTAGCGGTGATTGTCAGGCGAGTTTGGGTTGTTTGTCAATGATGGTTGGAGCGTGAAGTCGATCGAGGGCTGCCAGGAGCTGCGGCAGGTATTTGTAGCCCTTGATGCGGTTGAAGCGTCGTTCGGCATCCAATAGTCCGGCCGCACACCACCGCTCGCGCATGTCGCCGTCACGCCAACGCTTCACGCGGCGTGTCACACTTTCGGCCACGCTGAACGCACTCTCGATGGGGTTGGTCGTCGAGAGTGTCTGGCGGAGCAGTTCCGGAACACTCAATCGGACCACGGTCAGCGTTTCATCGAGACCTTCTTCAAGACTGGCGGCCGCGGCCGGGCTGATCTTCCGCAGCCACTTCACCGTGGCCACCAGCAGCGTACGAGCCTGCGTGGCGTTCGTTTCATGGTAGGCTGCATTCAGCCGCTGGCGCAGTTCTTCATGATGCTGGTCGGGCAAGTGGGCTTCGACGTTTCGCCGCTTATGCACCTGGCAGCGTTGAATCACGGCGAACTTGCCCCACACGCGGACGACCGCCGCCCGCAGCGCTTTGGCGCCGTCCAGCACGAACAGCGTCGGCACATCGGTGGGCACGCCACGCTCGCGCAACTCTTCCAACAGGGAAGTGACGACGGTCGCATTCTCCGTCGCTCCTTGCCGCAGGCCCAAGAGACGTTTCTCTCCCGTGGTCGTAATTCCCAGGGCCACGACCATCATTTCGCCCGCATACGGCTGGGCGTCGATGAAGATCACGGCGAACCGCTCACCCTCGAAACGCCGCTCGGCCAGCCGCGCCACTTCCTGGGCCGAGGCCCGCACGAAACCGCGGCTGACACTCGACTTCTTCATGCCAAAGCCGGCCTGGGCCGCGTGAACCACCCGCTCGTAACGACGCGTCGAAACGCCGTTGACCAGGTGCTCCAGGGCTGATTGCGGCATCGCCTCGGGCGACTGCAAGAGCGTGTAACGCTCCAGCTCCGCTTCGCCACGGCCGTCCGTGTAACGCACCCGCGGCTTCTCGACCGACACCTTCTGGCCGGCGATCGTGATGAAGCCGCTCTGATGGCCGAAGCGGGTCTGGCTGCGGTCGGGCACACGCTCATGCCGCTGGCCACAACGCTGGGTAACTTCGTCTTCCAGCAGGCACTGGGCCACTTTCAGCCCCATCTCCACGGCGAACGATGAGAGCGCCTCGCGAGTCATCTCGACCAGCGCTTCGACATTTAGCGGCAATTGCACTTCGCGGGACGCCGCCAAGGCCTGCGCTTCGATCCGCCGCGGCCGACCTCCCTTTCTCCGGCCGTCGGAGCTAGTTGACTTGCGAACACGAGACGATTTCGGATAGCTTCGTGACATGGTGGTGAACTCCTTCTGTGAGTGAAAATGACATTCCCGGAATGTAACCTCCGGGTGAAGGAGTCACCACCTTTTCAACTAAAACAGGGACGAGCTCGCTACGCCACGATTGAGTTGTTGCATCAAAAACTAGCGTACTAGAACCCGTAGCGGCTGTTCCCAATGCTCGTACCGCCCCGTACGCCTTTCCGGCACCACCAAACGCTCCGCCAATGGCCCCTGATCGAGCACCCCGCTTTGCCGTATCAACGAAGCCTTGATCCTCCTCTGCGAAGGCCGCATCAATCAGTCCACTAATTCCGCCCCACGTTGCGCCGCCGACAGCGCCCGCTCCTGCCCCAGCTACTGCGCCCGGCCCTGCGCCCACGCCACCGGCGCAAACGCCGACACCTGCCCCAACTGCAGCACCACTGATAGCTCCCGTCCCGGCACCAGCGACCGCACCAGACGCGGTGCCAGTTACGGCGCGTCCCAATGAACGCCCGTAAGCCCCCATCGTACCACTAAAGCCAGCGGCGTCACGGCTCCACGGCCAGGTCCATTGTTCACCGAAGATACGAATCAATCCGCTTGGGTCCGTCGCCACCGTTGCCGCGTTGCCTGCGTATACGTACAAACTAAAGCTGCCGCCGTTGAAGCCGATCGGGTCTTGGCTTAGCCAGCGGCCTGTCTCCGGGTCGGTCCACCGATTGCGGGCGTAGTCATTTCCAGTGTACTTGTCGTGGAATAGGCCCGCTCGGCCAAACACCTCATCAATCGCCGCCGTATCCAATCTCCGCCCCGCGGTGTCGTACTCGACGTGGTCGAGATTCGTGCCTGAATTGTTGACCCAATCGCGAATCGTACCGAGGTGGTCCGGCAGCGGCCAGGTGATCACATTACTGCTGGCGTTTTCGTCGGCCAGCAGCTCGTCGACGGCCGGGCCCCACAGGTAGCGGTGGCCCAGGTCGCTCATGTTGAGCGTGCCGTGCTCGTAGGCCAGGTCGTCGTCGAACTCCAGCACGATCTGCCCGTTCTCCCAGAAATAGAACGAATCGACCGTGTACGCGCTGCCCGTGTCCCCGTCGGTATCGACACTTCTGGAAATGAGCTGGTTGAACGCGTCGTACGTGTAATTGACACGAATAATGTCTCTACACTAACTTCGAATTGACTCCCGTCCTCTTCTAATTCGCTCCTTTTCTTCGTCCAATATCAGTGATGTCCCCTTTTCTTCGGTTTCGGCCACGTGGGAGAGTTAGGAGTCAGGAGTTAGGAGTTAGAAAAGCGGGGAGCAGAAAGGTTGGCTGCGGCGGGACGTCAAGCGTAAATGCTAGATATCGCAATCGAATTTACCAGGCGCAATAGAGAAGATTCTCGTTGTTTTCGGCCAGGGAAATTGTCAGACTGGGACTTGCCGCCCGCTCCTCTTTCGGATCGCGCATGCAGCCGCTGCGGGGGAGTGGCCGGCGGAATCCGAGGGTTGTATGGACGTGCGGCTCAAGACGCACCCCACCGCGCCACCCTAAAATAGCCAACACCGCACCCCAAGCTGTGCGCGCCAAAGTGGGTGGCCCCGTTGTCCGTTCATAGATGTCCCCGTTGGTCCCTAATCTTTGGAATTGGACGGATGATAAAGGAATACCGCTGAACCACAACACTATCGATGATTCAAAAGACGTTCGGGCCGGGGTGATAGACGCCTTTAAACAACACATGACGCGCTAGGCTACTCGACATCTATAGAGCAATTTGCCTACTGCGATAAAGGCGCAATGCAAATAGCGACAACGTCACGGCAATTGGTTTTAACTCGAAAACGTCACTTACTTCGAAGACGCGTGGTAATTATGATCGCGCCATTTTCAATTCTCGTCGTCAGCTTTGGTTGGGTCCTGTTTGGTCCGCCCGCCCGCCAGGTAGATATTTCCATCAGCGTGGTTGATGCCACCACCGGAGAGGCCGTTCCGGATGCAAAAATTGTCATATATACCGAGAGCTACGGAATGTTCGACAATTCGCAATGTACTTTTGTGCGGACCAGCGATCGTCAAGGGAAACTGTCTTTTAGGCAAGATATTAACTACGCGATCAAGGCGGTTGCCGTTGTGGCCTACGATCCGAATATCGAGCGACGGGGAGTCGGCGGCGCAGTGACGTATGTTGCTTATCCGGTTACCGGTCCACGGCCGGGCGAGTACATCCTTTTCTACCCGAACCGCAGGCACTTTCGCGTTAAAGCTAAAAGCTTGACGCCTCCGGAACAAATCAAGTACCGCAGTTCCTACGAAGATGCCGTGCAAGGTGCCCGTATCACGGCCCATGTCCTATCGATGCATGGAATTGAAGCTGCTAAAGAACGGTAAACAACTATGCATGTTGCGAAGAAAATGAGGCGTTAGAGGAAAAACCGGACATCAGCGCCACTTACGCATCGCCGCGACTCGGTCGACGACCAGGAGAGCAACGAAGTAGGCGCGAGGGGGCCACCGAAAGCGCCGGGATAAACCGGCTTGGAGTTGGGAATGCAAGAGTCCTACGCAGAAGGTCCAGCCAGCCACTGCGGCCTCGGACCGTACGCTGGGGATGGTAACATCGTGGGTGTAGCATCGGCCAGAGGTACAGGCAGGCCAGCTATTGAGCTCCGAAATCACAACTTCCGTGTGCCGACCCTGTGCTGTCTGCGGGAAGGCAATACGCGGCGCCGCGCTATGGCAAGCGGTGACGCGGCACGGCGGAGTCGCAGAAGCGAGAGCATGTCTGGAAACTCCAAGCGCGAGAACCGGGAGATCCCGACAGCCTCCGATGGGATGCCGTCGGAGCGGTCCGCGAACGTCCAGGACGGCACGGCGGACATGGACGCTGCCGGGAAGTCAGACGAACTCGTAGTACCGACGACGCAGGCGAACAAACGCGGGTGCGATTCCTGCGGGCGGAGTCTGCCGAGGGAAGGGGTTCGACCAAGGGAAACTTGCCGCGGGCAGCATGGCCGGACACCGCGCCGGAAACACCATGCCAAGGTGCCAGCGGAGGAGTACGCGAGGCGATGTCTCGACGTTCGACCCAAGGTAGGAGCCGTATGAGGTAATTCTTCACGTACGGATCTGTGCGGGGGACCGCCGGCAACGGCGGTCCCTACCGCGATACTGATAATCACTCGCTCGAATTACGAATATCAGTGATGTCCTCTTTTCTTTCCCCCAGAACTGCGCGACGACTAACCGAACCAGCCGCGTTTCATGAACGCCTTGCGGGCGGTTATTTCGTCATCCTCGATTTCGAAGAGCTTGTCGAGCTTGGTGATTTTGAAGACTTCGCGAATTTCCGGCGCGATTGCGGCCAGCTTCAGGTGGACTTTGAACTCTTTCGACTTCTTGTGAATTTGCACCAGCTTGCCGAGCATGGCGGAAGACATGAACTTGACGCGGCGGAAGTCGAGGATTACGCGCTCTTCGGTGGTCGCTTCTAGTTTCTGCATCAAGTCGCGGGCGACTTGTTCGAGCTTGGTTTCGTCCAGGATCCGTTCGTCGTCGAAGACGATGGTGAGAATGCCGTCTTTGGAATAGGTGGTGAGCGACATGGGAGCCGGGTGAACGAAGGGGGTGAGAGCGGAGGGGCCGATAGGGGCATCGATCCCAATCGCCGCGAACTTGACAGTCACCACTCTACGCTCTTGGCGCTCAACTCTCAACCCTCTTTGGCTTTGGCAACCTGGACGGCGTAGACAGGCGTTGGCCCGAGCAAATTCGCGCGAAAGACGATCCACTTGTCGTGCCGGCGTGAAAGTGACGTTCGGCTCGAGCGAATGGTCGTGTTTGGAAAGATCCGCAAGCCGCTCGGCGTGCAGCGTGCCGGTTTTGACCTGTTGGGCGGCCTGCACGGAGAGGCCGGCGAGGCCGGTGGCTTCCTGGCCGAGCGGAACAGATAAGTCGTTAAGCGGTTACTCGATCGGTTGAGTGTAAAGCGGCACCGCGACCAAGAGGTGCAGGCAGTTTTAGAACATGCACATCTTCAGGTCACCTTTCGAACGACGCCAACAACGATGCCCAGCACCTGGGCCGTTTTCGAGTAAATCGGCTTCATGGAGGAATTCGCGGGTTGCAGGCGAATACGGTTGGCTTCGGGATACCAATACTTCAGCGTCGCGTCGCCGTCGTCGGTGATGGCGACGACGATGTCTCCCTTGTGAGCGGTGCGGGCGCGGCGGCAGACGACCACATCGCCGTCGGCGATCTGGGCCTCGATCATTGAGTCACCCTTCACGCGCAGCGCAAACTGGTTCTTGCGATGGGGGAACCAATCCTCGAACTCGAAGCGGTCTGCCTGTTCGATCGCCTCTGTCAGGTTGCCGGCCGCAATCTGGCCCACCAGCGGCATGCCACGTTCTTTGTATTCGTCGACGATTTGAATGGCCCGCGACATGTTCGGCTCGCGAGTGATCAGCCCCTTCTTTTCCAGGGCTTTCAGATGACACATCACCCCGTTCGGAGAGCTGATGCCAAAGTTCTCGCCAATTTCGCGGACGGTCGGCCCGTAGCCGCGGTTGGTGATCAGACCGCGGGTAAATTCGAAAATCTCGCGCTGACGCGGCGTGAGTTCAGACAGGTCCATAACAAGCCCTCCGGGGAAATTCTACACACGCCGATTCCATGACCGGCGGCCAGCGCCAACTGGGCGGCGCGGCCTGGGAAGTAAAGAACGACTCGATGATTCCATCTTATAATATACTAACGTACATGGTCAATAGCGGTTGTACACTCTGTGGATGAAAATCTTGCAGCCGCAGGCAGCGGGCCGCAACAGATTCTCAGCAGCCCGTTGCAAAAAGAGGGGTCGGGCACGCTCACGCCAAGGTGATTTCGCGACCTTTTTCGCAGCGGACCGCGAGCCAGTCGCCTCTTTCAATATGCTGTTAGGGCTTGCCGAGAGGGCATAAGTACATGATCATGCGGGATTGGCCATCCGCGGCGGGCAGGGGTTGCCACCACTTTTGCACCCGGCATCGCACCGGGTGGCACGGGGGTGCGGCCGGCCACAACGGCTTGTTTCTATCGTTTCTTGCAGCCGGTACCAATCTCTGGATACGGCGGCCGAACGGCAAGTTGCGTAATCCGGATAGCCGCTGTTGGGCGTCCTCAATCGCCATTTTCAGTGCTCGCTCTGCCATGGTCGACCCGCTCCGCCAGCAAATTGCCGACGCCTCACGGACGGTGGTCGTCAAAGTGGGCACCCGCGTCCTCACCCATCCCGATGGGTCGCTCGATCACGACCGCGTCACGGCACTGGCCGAGCAGCTCGTCGCGTTGATGGACGACAAGGCCGATAGTCGCCGGGGTGGGCGGCAGGTGGTGCTGGTAAGCAGCGGCGCCGTCGGGGCTGGTATCGGGCGGCTGAAGCTGGCTGGCCGGCCGACCGACTTGGCCCACCTTCAGGCCGTGGCGGCGATTGGGCAGAGCCGGCTCATCGAGTCGTACAATCGGGCCCTCGAGGCCCATCGTCGCCACGCCGCCCAGATCCTGCTGACGGCCGACGATCTAAACGACCGCAGCCGGTACTTGAACGTGCGAAACACGCTTCTGGCACTGTTTCAATTCGGCGCCCTGCCGATTATCAACGAAAATGACACGGTCCGCGTGGACGAGCTGCAGCGCAATGTCGGCGACAACGATCGGCTGGCGGCGATGGTGACGAACCTGTTGCGGGCGCCGCTGCTGGTGCTGCTGTCGGACGTGGAGGGGCTGTTCGACGGGCATCCGTCCGATCCGGGAGCACAGGTAATTTCCACGGTGTCGAACCTGGACGAGGCGATTGGGCGCTTTCAGCGGCACAGTACGGCGAGCCATCCGACCACCGGGCCTATATTGAGCCGCGGCGGCATGGCGAGCAAATTGGAAGCGGCCCGCTTGACCGCTATGGCTGGCGAAAACGTGATCATCGCCAACGGCCGGCGGCCGAACGTGCTGTTGGAGATAATGTCGGGCGAAGCCGTCGGCACGCTGATCCCGGCCCAGGGGCCGGCCGTCGCGTCACGCAAGCGCTGGATCGGGCTGACCGCGAGCCCATGCGGCCGTCTGATCCTTGACGCAGTGCGCAGGAGGCGGTGGAGCACAAGGGCCGCAGCCTGCTGGCGATCGGCGTCCGCCGCATTGAGGGCATCTTCCAGAAGGGGGATGTCGTATCGTTGTGCCGCGAGGATGGGCGGGAGCTGGCCCGGGGACTGATCAACTATGGGTCTGAGGAAATGCGCAGGATCGCCGGTCAGCCGACGGAGCAAATCGTTGAGGTTTTGGGCCACTGTCCGTACGACGAAGTGGTCCATCGCGATAATCTTGCGTTGCTCAGTTAACGGGGGTAGGATGGCGTCTTTGCGTAATCTGTAGGCGGCAATTTCGCAAAACCAGCTTGCTAGCTAAATCATCTTCTTTCCCACGGTTTTTCGCACATCGCCGCCATGGCACCGTTGACCGCAACTCTCGAAGCCTTACCGTTTGACGCCTCGCCACGACGCGGGCATGAACCGGTGTCGCGGGTATCTTTCGCCCAGTTCGCCACGAATCTGTTGGGTAACATTCGTCACTTGCACGAGATCCATGGACCGATCGGTGCCATTGAAGAGGGTGGCCAGCGGATCGTCTTTCTTTTTAGCCCCGAATACAACCAACAGGTCCTGTCCGACACCGAGCGTTTTCACGCCCGCTTCTTTGCCGTTCGTGGTCCGAAGCGTTCGGCCCAGCGCCGGCTGACCTGCGGCCTGTTGGCGATGAACGGCCAGCAACACGCCCGCAACCGGCGGCTGGTCAAAGAGCCATTTTCGCTGCGGGCGATCTCCGAGTATGGGCCAGCGATCGAGCGCCTGGCGGACGACATGCTGGCCGGCTGGCGGCCCGGCGAAACGCGCGACATGGCCGAAGAGATGCGGCACTACATGCTGCGTGTCACGAGCACGATCTTGTTCGGCCTGGACGAGCCGGAGCGGGCCTACCGGCTGGGCGATTTGATTGCCCGCTGGGTGCTCCTCAACGACGAGGTGGGCGTGGAGGCGCTGGTGCCGGACGAGCGCTTCGGTCAGCGCTACGAAGAGCTGCTTGCGTTCGCGGAAGTGCTGGAAGCCGAAGTGATGTCAATGATCCGCGACCGGCGGGCGTCCGGCCAGTTCGGCCGCGACGTGTTGTCGCTTTTGGTCCACAGCCACGATGAGCTGGGCGGGTTGAGCGATGAGGAGTTGGTCGGCCAGGCGTCGGTGCTGTTTTCAGCCGCCCACATGACGACGGCCCATTCGCTGTCATGGACGATGTTTTTGTTGGCGCAGCACCCGAGCGTGATGCGTCAATTGTGGAATGAGCTTTCCAGCGGCGACGAAAATGGCGCCGATCCATCGAATCTAGGCTCCCTGCCAAAAGGGGAAGATCTCTCGCTGCTCGATCGCGTGATCAAGGAAAGTATGCGCTTGTTGCCGGCCTCGGCGTATTCGCAACGGATCAACGTCGTGCCAGTGCGGCTGGGGCCGCTCGAACTAGTGCGCGGCACGGGAATCGTGTTTACTCCGCTGGTCACGCATCGCTTGCCCGAGCTTTATCCGCAGCCGCAGCGCTTCTTGCCCGATCGCTGGAGCGGGCTGCGGCCGAGCGCATATGCGTACCATCCGTTTGGAGCGGGGCTGCGGCTGTGCATCGGCGGGCCATTGGCGCTGGCCATTCTGCGCATCACTCTGCGGCGAATTCTGGGTCAATACCGGCTGAGCGTGGCGCCGGGCGCGGAAATCAGCGCCCACGTCGAGTCGACGATGCTCGTTCCGACCCACGGCGTGCCGATGCAGATTGACGTGGCCGACGGGCAGTATTGCAGCAGCCCCGTCGGTGGAAATATCCACGAGCTGGTGGAGCTGGTCGAGGCGCCGCTACAAATCGGCTGCGAGGACGCACAGGGCACGAACAGCGAAACGCTGGCCGGCGGATCGATCTCGGCTAGGCTGCGCCGCCCGCGGTAACTCAGGTCCGAAACGTGCGTTGTCGCTTTGGATCGCGCGGTGTTGAATCTGTGGAAGTTGCAAGTTGCGCCAGTTCTCGTGTGACGTGCCGAATCGGCCGCCGAGTCTTCTTCCAAGAGGGCGAGTGCCTAGTGCTCTGTCAACGCGAAGTGTTGGGGGTCGACAAATCAGCCGCGGGGCGCTAGCCCCCGGTTTTTACTGAACGAACCGTGGGCTAGCGCCCTACGGCTAATCCGAAAATCAAGGTATGACAAAGCACTAGCCTTCGATGTTGCCATTTTGCCACACGCAATCGCCTGAATTTGCAGCCGCTGCACCGGGCAATTAGGCTGGAAGCCGTCAGCACGGTGCTTCTGCCGTGCTGCGGCCGCCGGCCTTCGCGGCTCCTCTCTTCCGCTCCTCTCCAGTGATGAGGCTTCTCATGAACCGTTTCCTCTCAATCTTGGGCCTTGTGGCCGCTCTGTTTGCCTGGCCGTCGTCAGCGGCCCACGCCCAGGATGACGCGTTGCAGTCGGCACGGGCGTCTGCGCGGCGAGCCCTGGAGGCAGCCAATCTAGAGCTGCGGTTGTATTTGCAAGTTGATTATCCGCGCGAGCAGCGGCATTTGGATGCCGATATTCAGATTGCCGAAGCAGAGAACAAGGCCTACGAAGACCGGCTTCGCGAGTACCACTCGTTTGACAGTTTTTCCACCGGCCGGCCGTTGCTCTATCCGATGCAAGATTTGCGGATTTGTTTGCTCCAGGCCCAGCTTCGGCTCGACGACCTGCGGGCCGAGCGCAACGCCTTGGTGCGGTTTCATTCCGATCGTTGGCGGCTGTTGGAATTGCGGGCGTTGGAAGCACGGCAGCGAGTTGCCGATTTCGAGCGTGAGCCGCCAGCAGCCGCCGTTCCGGCCATACCGGCGCAGCAATAGCGTCATCTTGGCCCGGCGGCTGTATTCCGAGGAACTGCTTGGCGGCGGGCCGGTTTCATCCGCTTCTTTTGCTGGCGGTCGCTCGAGAGAGCACGGTGGTTGAGGGAAGGGCCACTGGGACTTAGAATTCATCGTGGGCGGCAACAGGCGCTTTCTCTGCGGAGTGGGAGGAAATTGATTTCGGGTTGCGGACTTCGGATTGAGGATTCGCTGTGCGTCCCAATTCTGCAATCGCAATCCGCAATCCGCAATTCCATGAGCGATCTTCAACACGAGTGTGGCATCGCGGCCGTCTACCACTTGCCAGGCGGGGCGGTGAGCCCCCTCTGCCCGCCGCAAGGCCCTGAGCAGGTGTCGCGACTGATGCCGCGATTGTTGCTGGACATTCAAAACCGCGGCCAGCTTTCGGCCGGCATGACCAGCTACCACCCGGGCCGGCAGAAGCTGCTCGACACGTATCGCGGATTGGGCACGGTGAGCGAAGTCTTCCGCCTGGGGCACCGCGGCAAGAGCGAGAGCATCATGGCGCGGTACGCCGGCATGGCGGCGATCGGCCACGTCCGCTACGCCACCTGCGGCAAAGACGATCTGAGCTACGCACAGCCGTTTGACCGCGAGCATCTGGAGAAGCGCAAATGGTTCAGCTTTGGTTTCAACGGCCAACTGGCGAACTACTCCGAACTGCGGACCAAGATTTTGGCGGACGATGCGCATCACCTGGCCCGAGCGACCGACACCGAAGTGATCATGCACGAGTTTGGTCGGGAGTTGTCCGGCGAGCGTCGGCCGACGCTGGTGGAAATGATGAGGAACGTGGCCCAGCGTTTTGACGGCGCGTATGCGATCGCGTATCTCAACGCGCTTGGTGAAATGTTCATCGCCCGCGACCCGCTCGGAATCAAGCCGGTGTCATACGCGATTGAAGGGCCCCTGCTGGCCGCGGCGAGCGAGAGCGTCGCTTTGCTGAACCTTGGTTTTTCACACCAGAACATCCGTTCGCTCGAGCCGGGCGAAATGATCACGGTCACCGGCGGGGAGTTTCACATCGAGCGATTCGCCGAAAGCCCGCGGCGGGCCCATTGCTTCTTTGAATGGATCTATTTCGCGAACGTCGCCAGTACACTGGACGGACGAAGCGTGTATTTGTCGCGCAAGGCGCTGGGCGAAGAGCTGGCCCGGCTGGAAGACATTCCGATCGATAGCTCGACCGTCGTCGTTCCTGTGCCTGACACCAGCAAAGCGGCCGCCGACGCGATGGCCTACCGCCTGGGCGTGCCCAGCGTGGAAGGGCTGATCCGCAATCGCTACTCCGGCCGCACATTCATCGAAGGGCACGATAGCCGGATGACGAAGGCAGCCGCCAAATACACGCCGCTCCGCGAAGTGCTGGAAGGCAAGCGGGTGATCCTGGTCGAAGATTCGATCGTCCGCTCGACGACGATGCGGGTGCTGATTTCGCGGATCCGCTCGGTCGGCAAGGCCCGCGAGATCCACGTCCGCGTCGCCTGCCCGCCGATCATCTCGCCCTGCTTTTACGGCATCGACATGTCGACCATTTCGGAGCTGTTTGCGCCGCGGTTCATGCAGGCAGGTCGACCGATGGAAGCAGTCTATGCGGAAATGGCCCAGGAGCTGGGGGCCGAGTCGTTGCGCTATTTGCCGGTGGAATCGATTGCCCGCGCGGTCGATCGGCCGGCCGACGAACTGTGCCGCGCCTGCATCACCAGCCGCTATCCGACCGCCTACGGGCAAAAGCTCTATCAGATCGCGCTGGCAAACTCTCAGGCCGGCGCCGCCAGCGGCACCAACGGCAGCCACGCGCCGCGGACGTACGAAGCGCCGGCGGCACGGGCTTAAAATTCACGATACGTGCGGAAGCTTTCGCAGGAAGCGACGCGACCTCGAAGAGCACCTGCGATCGCACGGTTGCCACCTTCACCATCACGGCGGCAAGCATGATGTTTGGATCCATCCTGCGACTGGCGATCAGGAGGCGTTGCCACGCCATAATGAAATAGATATTTACACCGCACGGGGAATCTGTCGCGGATTGTGAATCCCAGAACCCAAGCGCTAATTCGAGCCAGACATCGCGTCTTCGATCTGCTTCATGTATCGCGCGCGCGCCTCGCTCAGGGCATCCATTGCATCGCGGGCCATTTCACAGGCCTCGGGGATTGTTTTCGCCTGGGTATGAACGTGCGGATCCAGAGGAGTGCTCACGGCAAACCAGCCGTTGCCGGCATCCTGCAGGTGCAAAACCAAATCGCCGTCGCTGACAGTATACGTGGTGGAATCGCTCATTCATTTAACTTCATCACATTCACATCACTAGGGCAACTTTTCATCGGCAAACCCGCTAACGAACGTCGTGTCAATTGCGACGACCGCGGCCGCGTTGCGATGAGAAATATCGCGGCGTACAATTGTTGAGGGACTTTTGGTCGTGTCGAGGAGCCCTGTACCATGGCCACTGTTGTAATGGACCGCCATTTCGCCGAATTGCTCCGCCGCGAGCGTGCCGCAGCCGGCGCCGACCGCTGGGATGAAGTCTGGGAGGGGACATACATGATGGCGCCGCTGCCGAATAACGAGCACCAGGACTTTGTCGGTGGCTTTTATGACGCGTTGCGTTCCGTCGTGTCGCGGGATCAGGGCATCGTGCTGCCTGGCGCGAACGCCAGCGACCGTGTATCAGGCTGGGAACACAACTATCACTGTCGAGACGTGGTCGTCTATTCGGCACCCAACAAAGCAAGGAATTGCGATACACACTGGTGTGGCGGACCGGACTTTGCCGTCGAAATCAGCAGCGACGACGATCGCACTCGCGATAAGCTTCCGTTCTACGGCAAGGTCGCCACACGCGAACTATTGATCGTCGACCGCGACCCATGGCAGCTTGAGATCTGGCAATTGTCCCGCAAGAATCTCAAATCGACCGGCAGGTCTACGTTGAAAACGCGCCGACTTCTCTCCAGCAAGGTGTTGCCGCTAACGTTTCGCTTAATGGGCGGCAAAGACCGGCCGGTCGTTCGCGTCGTCCACACAGCAGATGGCCGCACCTGGGACGTGTGACGTTACAGCGGCCAATCGCGCAGCAGCCGCTCGACTTCCTCGAGGTGCCCCGTCTCGTCGCGGACCATGTCTTCCAGTTGCACGACGAGCCCTTTGTCGCCGAATTCTTCGGCCTGCTTGGCCCGCTGGGTGTAGTCGGTCACCGCCCTCTGTTCGGCGGCGCGGACTGCTTCCACCATCGCCCTGTTGTTCTTGGCGGTCGGCACTTCACGGGCCTGGGTGACGGGCTCTCCGCCAAGGGCGACGATCTTGTTCGCCAGGAACTGGGCGTGACCCTGTTCGTCGGGCACTTCGGCCAGGAAGAATTTCGAGAGCTCGGGCCGGTAGGGACCGGTGGTCTTCGCGGCATAGGTGATGTACTGCAGGACGGCCCCGAATTCGCCGGCCAAGTCCTGGTTGAGCAGCTTGATGAGTTCTTGCTTGTCCATGTGTAAAATCTCCTTCTGGAATGGGAATTCGATGGTAGAATCCCCGGCCTTGGAGAGCAAAAGGCATGCCGAGTCGGATTGCAGCACCGGCACCGCCGCAGTAGCCGAGCCAGTGTCGTCTCGTCGAACCGGCTGATCGCGCGGCATTCAGGCAACAAGCTCGGATCAGTAATCACTACGTGTACCGCACGCCCTGATACTGCGGCTCGAAAAAGATCGGCAGCAGCGCATCGGCTCGCAACAGGCCATCGCGCGTCAGCTCGATGCGGCGGCCGTCTTCGTCGATCGTCACTAGGCCTTCTTCTTGGTGCGACTTCCACTGGTCGCGCCAGCGATCGATGACGTCGACGGCAAATTTGTCTTCAAAGTAGGGCAGATCGAGATATCCCTTCTTCAACTGCAGGATCATTTCACGCACTAGCCTCTGATGAGGTGAAATCTGCATACCGCGCCCGAGCGGCAACTGGCCCGTCTCCAGGCTGCCGCAGTACGCGTCCCATTCCGGGTGGTTTTGGTAATGCACGCCGGAGATGTGGCCGAAGCTGGCGATGCCGGTCGAGAGCAGATCGCTTCCCCGCCACAGGTTGTCGCGGTAGCTGAAATTCACCTGGTCGGTGTTGCGGACCATTGTGTAGGCGCTTGACGTGCTGTAGCCGGCGTCCTCTAGCTGGTCGAAGGCCCAATTGACCCACTCGCGTTTTTTGGGCCAATCGGCC
Source organism: uncultured Planctomycetota bacterium (assembly GCA_963738665.1). GTDB lineage: Bacteria > Planctomycetota > Planctomycetia > Pirellulales > Lacipirellulaceae > JABDGM01. The sequence goes on along the minus strand of CAVTXL010000013.1, from coordinate 158,268 downwards.
ACGGGCGTTTCAATCACGCCGCCCAGGATGTCTTTCGAGTAGACCGTGTTAAAGGGCAGCTCCATCTGATAGATCGTCACGCTGTTCGGCGCCAGTTCGATCGTGCGGCGGACCGCTTCGCGCCATTTTTCGTCGCTGTCGCCGACCATGCCGGCGATGAGGTCGATGTTCACGTTCGCGAAGCCGGCCGAATCGATCCAGGGCCAGGCGCGGTAGATTTCGGCCGATTCATGGGCCCGGCCGTTTTCGCGAAGAATGGTATCGTCGAAATGCTCCACGCCCAAGCTGAGCCGGGTGACACCGATTTCGCGGAGCGTATGCACCTTCGCCTCTGAGAGTGTGCCCGGCTCGCATTCAAAGGTGACCTCCTCGGCTTTGTCCCACGAGACATTCTCCCGCAGTCGATCGACCAGCCGGGTCAGTTGACGCGAGCTAAGGAAGGAGGGCGTGCCGCCGCCAAAGTAAACAAAGCGAAAAGGCCGGCCGCCCATCACCGGCAACTGGCTGACCACTTCAATTTCGCGTGAGAGCGCCGCCAGGTAGCGTTCGACTTCGGCCGAGTTCTTATCGGTGAAGACTTTGAAGTAACAAAACTTGCACCGCTTGCGGCAGAACGGGATGTGCAAGTAGAGCCCCAGCGGCACCTCGGCCGGCGGCGCCGCCATCGCGGCTCGCACTGCATCTAACTGCTCGGCCGACCAGGCGGAGAAAGGGGGATAGTTGCTGATGAAGTAACTACCAACTTCGGTTTTGGTGGAGGTTGTGGACATTGCTCGATTTTAAAGGGAACCAATGTAAAACGCAAAATGATCAATGCAAAAATGCAAAATGGGAGTGCGCTGATCGAAATGTATTCTGTGGAATCTGCATTTTTCAATTTCTCATTTTGCCCTTTCTGTTGCCTGACTGTCGGGACCTGATGACTTGTCCGATTCCGTTTTTGCCCCGAAGCAGTACAGCGTGCCGTCGGTGTTGCCGATGACCAGCCGGCCGTCGGCGACGGCGGGCGAGGCATTGAAGCCGCCGCCCAGGTCAATTTCCCATCTCGGCTTGCCGTCCGCCGCGTCGAGCAAATACAGCTTGCCACCCGTTGTCGCCGCGACGACCCGGTCTCCCACAATCACCGGCGAGCTATCGACATTGCTCCGCATGGGCAGCGTCCATTTCTCTTTCCCGCTCTCCGGGTCGAGCGCGAAGACGGCCCGGCTTTGACTGCCGTAGACGACGAGGGAGGCAGTGATCGCGGCCGCGGCACGAATGGAGCGGCTCCGCTTGGGGTCTTGATAGAGCCACGCCACGGCCGGATCGTGACCGGCCGCGGCGGCCACTTCAATCGCATAAAACGTGCCCCCTTCGGTGCCAAAGTAAACACGGCCCTGGCGCATCGCGGCCGTGGCGCCGGTCGGACCGTCGATTGTTACTGTGAAGACCTCCTTGCCATCGTCCACGTTGATGCCATGCAGCAGGCTGTCGCAGCCGGCCAGCATCGCCCGGCCGTTATTCACGGTGGGCGAACAGCGAAGCGGCGCGTCGATCCGAAATTGCCATCTTTGTTCGCCTGTGGCCTTGTCGAGGCAGGTGAACGCGCCCGCCTCGGACGTGAACAGCACCTTGTCTGCATGGGGCGTGGGCCCCGCCCAGACTTCGCCGCCGACTTCCGCCTTCCACACTTCCTTGCCGTCCGCAGTCGCAAGGCAGCGGGCGACGCCGTTCACATCGCCGATGTAAAGTCGATCGCCATCCACGGCTGGCGCGGCAGAGAAGCCGCTCTCTGCAAACGTCTTCGTCCACACCGGCTTGCCGTCGGCGAGCTGGAGGGCGTGCAGCACACCGTCGGTGTCGCCCACGTACACGATGCCGCGAGCGACGACCGCTGCCGCCTCAAAGCTCGCCGTCTTGCCAACCCTATAGGTCCACAACTGCTCGAGTTCGTCCGGCAGCTTTCCGCCGGCGACGCCGGTGCCCGCATTGTCGCCGCGGACGACGGGCCAATCTTCGGCAATGGTTGCGCGTAAGAACAGAAGCAACAGACCGATGGCCAGCGGCAGAGCGCACAACTGCCGATCCAATTCAAATATCGATCGAAGCACAGCGCTCAACGCAGAATCATTACAGCGCCGCTTCGTAAAGCCGTTGAAAGCCGTCACGATTGATCTCCACTGGATTGAACGTGCCGGTCCACTGCTCGGCCGCCGCCGCCGAAAGCTCAGGCAGGCGGTCGGTCGTCACGCCGCAATCTTTCAGTCTTCCAGCCAGCCCGGCCGAACGAACCAATTGTCGAACGAGTGCGGCCAGCGTTTCCGCGGCGCTGGCAGCGTCCAGCTCTCCGTCGGCGTGGCCGCTGGAGCGCAGCAGGTCGCGATACAAATGGCCAATCTGCCTGCCGTTTTGCCCATTGTAGCGAACCACGTGCGGGAGCATCAGCGCGACCGCCTCGCCATGAGCAATTTGGTATTCTGCCGTGAGCGGATTGGCGAGCGCGTGCGCCGCTCCGAGCATCGAGTTTTCGATGGCCAGGCCGGCCAGGCAGGCGCCGACCTGCATTTCCGCGCGGGCGGCCAGGTTCTGCGGCTCGGCTAGCACGCGCGAAAAGTTCGGCGCGAGATGCCGCCAGGCCTCGCGGCTGAAGGCCTGCGAAATGGCGTTGCGGCGGCGCGTGACGTAGGTTTCAATCGCGTGCGACAGCGCGTCGATGCCGGTCAGCGCCGTGACGCGCGGCGGTTGGGTGATGGTCAGCTGGGGGTCGAGAATCGCGGCCCGAAACGCGGCCCGCTTGTCGCCGCAGGCCATCTTGGTCCTTGATTTCGCATCGGAGATCAGGGCGAACGACTGGGTCTCACTGCCGGTGCCGGAAGTGGTTGGCACGGCGATCATCGGCAGCAGTGGAGCGGTGGCTTTACCCTCACCGCGGTAATCCTCCATTCGGCCGCCGCACGAATAGAGAAAATTGATGCCTTTGGCGCAGTCCATCGAGCTGCCGCCGCCAATGCCGACGAGCAGCTCTGGCTTGAATTCCCGAGCAACTGCCAGGCCGGCGTCGACATGCTCGGTCGTCGGATTCTCTTCAACGCCGTCGAACAGGGCTACGGTCATGCCAGCCGTTTCGAGCGCTGCCACGCCGCGCGGCGTGTGGCCGGCGGCGATGATGCCTCGATCGCTGACCACCAGCACGCGGCGAGCAGCGAGCGACACGGCCACGTTTCCCAGTTCGGCCACTTTGCCTGGCCCGAAGATGATCCGCGTCGGCAGTTGGAAGTCGAACGGAATCATGCGAATTCCCGCAAAGGCAGGCGGTTGTTGCTGGCGCCGACGGACAGTTTTCCGTCCACAGGTTTTTGCAGAGCAGGGCAATTCCATTGCCGCGCAACCACCCGTATACGCAACTACGCGGCCGATGGCCTCGCGGTTCATCCATCCGCCACTTGGAGCGCCCGATTGCGGTACAAAAACTCCACCAAATTCCCTTCGTGCGGCTGCAGCCAGTTGAGCCTCGTTGTGGGGATCGGGCCCAGATTCAAACGGTCAATGTTCGTCGCGTCGACGGCCGCCTGACGGAGCGCGGCGTCATTGGTAATTAACGTGCCGACCAGCGTGCCAGTAATCTTTGTCAGCATTTCGGCCTGCGGGCACTTTACGACCGATGCAAACGGGAACATGTATTCCTTGTGGGCGGCCGGCGATTCGGGGGAGTCGACGTGCAGGATCGTCGGCCGCAGGTAGCTGGCCCGCTGTTGTTCGATGAGCCGCGGGCCAAACTTGGCCGTTACGTGCGTGACGCCTTCCCCCTTGATGTCCTGCTCGATCTGCTGCCATACGGCGGCGCCCATGCCGGCCACGGTGAACGCCGCCAGGCCGGCTTTCGGATCGTCGGGCGGCAACGCCTCAATCGGCCCCAGCCGCTCGGCCAGGGCGTCGGCGATTTCGCGCGTATGCCGCGACGCCCACACGCCGGACGCGTTGATGCAGCCGCGGCCGCTGTTGATGTAAATGCTCTCTGCCATCAGGTCGAGGTATTTCTTCCAATCATCGACGACGTCGTCGCCGAGCATGATCTTGGAGAAGCCGGGGCCGTGGGCCTGCACCTTTGGATTGCCGCGGTAGCGCTCGACCGTTGCCGTGCCGCCGAAGATCATCGAGCGGTCGCAGGCCTCGAGGACGGCGGCGCCCGCCTCAGCCTCGCCAGGATAGAGTGAAAATGCCTCCCGGGGCACACCGGCCTCGGTGAAGGCGGCAAAAATGCGGTAAGGCGTCCACGGTTCTTGCGGGCCCGGCTTGAGGACCAGACCGAGTTGCAACGGAATTGCCGGCAGCCACAGTGTGTGCACCCCGGGTGAGTTCGACGGCAGCACGGCGGCCAGGACCGGCGACTGGGCCTGGTAGCTTACCGTCACGCCGCGGCCTTCTTCGCCGTAGCCTTTGGCCAAAATGTCGAGCGCGAGGCCGCGCGTCAGGCAATCGAGAATCTTCTCCATGTTCTTGAGCACGAAGGAGTTCTTGGCCATGTTGGCGCGGCACATGTGCTCGGGCAGGCCGGTGCTGGCGGATTGCTGATGGACGAAATCGTCCGGCGATTGCTGGCCATCGCCCATCGGCAGCGTGCCCTTTTCATACAGGTCTGCCGATTTGCCGAGAAGGGCAATTAAGTCGCCGTGCGGAATGCGGCGTAGCGCCTCGCGGCTTTGTACGCCTCGCGCTGGTCGCGACGGATGATGCCAGCATTCGCCTGGCAGACCTTGGCGATCGGCTCACCGGTGGCGAAGTGATGCACCTCGGCCACTTCGAGCGACTCGTACGGCTGGCCCCAACGGATGACGGGAAGTTTAAGCATGAAAGGGATTCCGAAGTCCGAGATTTCAAGTGCCATGCACTTACGAGTCGAGGGATTCCAGTCGTTTCTTCGCGACTTCCAAAGGAATCGCCGGCCTGTTACGGCGCTGCTGAATCATCGACCAGAATTCGGACGAATTAACAAGCTCCAATTGTTCGTCGTCGTAATCAAGGCCCTGGACTACCGCACACGGCCGGCCGTCCTGAGTGACGACAGTGGCTTCGCTACGGGAATCGCGGAGGTACTGATCGACGTTTGCCGCAAATTGACTGGAGTCCACGGTCTTCATATCGTTTGCTCCGTGGTGTGGTGGTTTGTGACCTACGGCTCGAACCGAAACGACGCTCGACTCCACGTCTCCGTCATAGTATACATGGAACAGTCCCAACGCGAAGTTCCCAAACGGGCGGCTCGTGCTCAAACAGTGGTTGAATCCCGCTCAACATTTTGCGGTCTTTAGTGGTAACCATCGGCTCGAACTGCAATTGATTGACGATCGCGCCCATAATCCGGGCGCGATCGTACATGCGAATGGCAGCCAACTCGTCAACCACTGCGTCGGCAAACTCGATCGCGAAAGGCATTTTGATGATTAGTATACGCCCACCGTCGTGCTCTCTGCCAATCGCCGGAACGGCCGGGTGCCGCTGATGCCGTCCCAGGGGTAGAGATCGCAGGGCGGCTCGCGTTCGCCCTCATCGCGCTCGAGGAAGCCGGGCATGAAGAACTCTTTGGTGAGCGTCGTCAATTTGCGCGGCCCGTCTCGCCGTAGCCGACCAGCCGGTTGTTATCGTCGAAATCAACCACCTCGAGCACGGCCCGCGGTTGCGGCGCATAGTAGGAAATCTTGTAACCTTCGGCCGCCGTGACCGGCTTGGAACAGGCCAGGCCCATCAGCGTGTTGCCGTAGGTCGGCGTCATATAGATGCCACTCGCTTCGGGCGGACCGCCGAAATACTCTTCGACGCAGAACCGCGTCCATTGGGGCGTAAACTCCGTGCCGCCCGAAAAAATGCCGGTGATGCCCGTCTCACGCAGGCTGCTGCCCTTCTTCTCCAGCGCGTCGCAGAGCGATTCGATCAACTTCGGCGTGCCGAACATGCACTTGATCTCGTGACCCGCGCCGAGAATCGTCAGCGCCTGATCGATGCAATGCTGTTTGTACGCCTCCAGGTGTTCCGTCCAGCCCTTCTTGATGAGCTTGATCACCCAGCGGGGATCGAGATCGATGCAAAAGCAAATGCCGCCGCGGTGCTGGGCCAGGTGCTCGACGGCCAGCCGCAAGCGGCGGGGGCCGCTGGGGCCCAGCATCAGCCAGTTCGATCCCCAAGGAAAATACTTTTCGGGCAGCGTGTCGCTGAACAGCGAATAGTCGATGCGAAAATCTTCGTGGGCGATGCGGCTCTTGGGAACGCCCGTGGTGCCGCCGGTTTCAAAGACGTAGATCGGCTTATCACCCAGGCCTTTCGGCACCCAGCGCCGGACGGGCCCACCACGCAGCCATTCGTCCTCGAACGGCGGGAATTTCTTGAGATCGTCGAACGACTTGACTTCCTGAAGCGGATCGAACTTCAGCTTTTGGCGATAATCAAGCCAGAACGGGCAACCCGTCGACTCATGGAAATGCCAGGCGACGGTCTCGGCGACCTGGTCATCGAGTGTTTGGCGGGCACGGGATACGGCATCGTCGGCGACAGCGGTAGGCATTGCGATCGGGGGGACAAGCCAGTGTCTGGAGGATTGGAAGGCAGCATAAGCTGCGGCGACTGCGCAGAACGCTTGCGGCGCGAATGCACTTTCTTGACGATACCCGACCGAAGGTGGTCTGACAACGGTAACCCGGCAAGCCAGACACATCGACCTAGAGGAGCGGCCGCGGAAAAGTCACGGTTTCCGCGTTCAGGCTGCAAGACCGCCACATCTGGCCCCAACCGATTGCCGGCTACGTCAGCTCTGGGAATTGGCCGGGTTCGGCACGCTACTGAGCTGGGCCAAAACTTGAATTACGCCGTTGAGGTGTGCCAGCCGCGGGCCAAAACGGTCGATGAACTCGTTGACCATATATTCGCCACCAACCATGTCCTCGCAGGTCACGTTGATTTCTTCAGTCATCCGGTCCAGATATTCGATTTGCACACGCGTCAGCGCTTCAGCGGCCTGCCGACAGGCGCTCGCCAGAGCCGGATGGGCGTTTCTCCACTGGTTCAACTCGTTGGTCCGCTGCTTATGATGTGCGGCCGTCGTGTTAACCAGGTTCTCCAACAGATCATTTGTGCGATCTTGCGAGGCCAAAATCTCTCTCAGCAATTCCACCTGCTCTTCCCGCGGCGACAGCACGGTGTGCGGGTGGCTGCCCGTGGATACATCCACTTGCGAAAAAAGGGCGCAACTGATTGGCGAGAGATGGCCATGTACAAACGGTCCTATGGATGCAATAGAAGATTGGTTGCCGATGGCTCGCTTGAGCTGATGGTGAAAGAGCAGTGCCAGCCAACGGCCGGACGTGCTGAGAGGCAGGTCGTTCGTGGGATGGACTGCGGCCGAATCAGGCGTGACGTCCCTTCTCAGTGTAGCGGCCGCTTCACTGCCTTTCCAGGTTTCAGTGCGATTTATTTGCCGACGACGCTAGATTTGGGCAGCATCAGAAAGTTGAATGATTGCCGATTCTGTGTCGCCGGACCTGCGACGTCGTCGCTGTCCTGCATGGGAGCTCAAACTTTGAATCTCGCCAGCAGCATGCGGAAACCTCAACTGCAAAACGGTTTCCGCACTCGCCACCGTGCCAGCAGCATTTGCCGTCGGACGGCTGCTTAAAGTCTGGCGGCGTTTGGTCCCGATGCAGTTGGTACCTCAGCAAGGCCAATGCCTCGGCGGTAAAGTCAGCCCAGATTAACACTGTCAGGCCGCCCGCCACTTCATCCCCACCCCGCACTGAAGGCATCATGACCCGCACCGGCGCGCCGCAGGACGCTGCGTTCGGCTACCTGTCCACTTGGGACTCGCCCGAACACGGCTGTCTGGGCGGATACCTGATTGTCTCGGCGGTCGGGCGTCCGCTCGAATTTCATTGCACGGCGCCCATCCGCACCAGCCGAGCCCAGCAGATTCTCTATGGGCCAACGTTGTGGCCTTACGTTCTGGGGGAGCAAATCGGCGGCACGCTGTTGGCCGAAGCCAAGCTGCGAACGAAGTTGATTATCGTCGATCATGCCGCCGCGCTGTGCCTGCGATCACGTTGGGAGACGCCCATGGTGCGGCTCGTGAGGACGGGGAGCAACAGGGAGGCCGCAGCGACCGACCTGCTAGCGGCGGAGACTTGCGACAAATTCGCAGCCACGGCTGGACCAATGACAGTTGCGAACTGTGTCCTCGAACTGCCGGCGTCGTATGAATCCGATCGAGAGGGCGTGGCGATTTTGTTAGCCGAGTTGGCCGAATACGTCGAGCTCGATGAGCCGTTCGAGCGCATTCGAGAAGCAATCTGCGAAGCCCAACGGCTGGGCGAGCAACGCACAGGCATTCATGAGCAGGCCGCTTGACGCCATTGATTTTGCGATTCAGGCCCGGATCAGCGCCGCGGGAGACCGGTTGGCTCGCGGGATCGGCGCTGCCAATACAGCGGGCAGCGTGAATGAGACATCAGCTCCACGGCACGTTTCGATTACGGCGAATGAATTCGCGATTTCGTCGGTCGGGGTCGTTTCGACAACGTTCCCGCCAAACCGGATTCCGACGATCGGTTGTCTGTTCGTAGAGCAACATGCCACTGGGGCAGCAGATCGGTCAGCGGGGCCGCGTCCGCGATGGACGGAGAATCGCGACCATTCGCCCTCCCTGGTAGATGCCGATGCGGGTCTGGCCGGGCGGCTGCCTCGTCGGTCGTACACGCGCCTGAGGCCGCCTCGCGATGTGGTGAAGCTGGCCGACCGGCTGCGGCTGCTGCTCGAGCCGCCGCTGGAGAGTTTGTTCGCTCGCGGTTCGCTTAAGTTCGCGCATGCTCCGTTTCCGTTTCAACTGGACGGCGTGGCTTTTTTATACCCGCGGCACGAGGCCCTGCTGGCCGACGAAATGGGACTGGGCAAGACGATGCAGGCGATTACCGCTGTGCGTCTGTTGGTACACCAAGGCCAGTTGCGACGCGTTTTGCTCGTTTGCCCGAAGCCGCTCGTCGTAAACTGGCAGCGCGAATTTGCCCTGTGGGCGCCGGAACTGGGGTTGACGGTCATCGATGGAGGCCCGTCGCGCCGCCAATGGCTGTGGCAGGCGGCGGCCAGTCCGGTCGTCATTGCAAACTACGAGGCGCTGGTCCGGGACAGAGTGGCCGCCGCGGACCCGGTCGAGCACTTTGATCTCGTCATCCTCGACGAGGCGCAGCGAATCAAGAACGCTGCCAGCGCCACCAACGAAGCAGTGCGAGCGCTCTCGCGCACGCGCAGTTGGGCGCTCACCGGAACGCCGATGGAGAACCGGGTCGACGACCTGGTAGCGATCTTCGAGTTTGTGGCTCCCGGCCGGATCGACTGCAAGATGAAGCCGGCTGCCCTAAGCCGGGCCGTGGCCGATCACGTATTGCGCCGGACCAAAGAACAAGTGCTCGCCGAACTGCCGCCGAAAATAATCCGCGATGCGCCTGTCGAGCTCTTGCCGGAACAAGCGATCGCCTATCGTCTGGCGGAAGACGAGGGCGTCGTTCGCCTCCGCGAAATGAAACAAACGGTAACAATTCAGCATGTGTTCGAGCTTATTCTGCGATTAAAGCAAATTTGCAACTTCGACCCCGCCACCGGCGCGAGCAGCAAATTCGGGCGGTTAGAAACCGACCTCGAAGAATGCGCGGCGAGCGGCCGCAAGGCACTAGTCTTCAGCCAGTGGGTAGAAACCATCGGCGAATTGCGGACGCGGCTCGCCCGGCATCAACCGGCCGAGTTTCATGGGCAAATCTCGCACCGTGCACGCGAGGCGGAAATCGCGCGCTTTCGCGACGACCCGCATTGCCACGTCATGCTGATCAGCTACGGCGCCGGAAGCGTGGGGTTGAACCTGCAATTTGCGAGCTATGTTTTTCTGTTCGATCGCTGGTGGAATCCGGCAGTGGAGGACCAGGCCATCAACCGCGCCCATCGCATCGGCGCGGCTGGGCCCGTGACCGTGACGCGTTTTCTTACCACCGGCACGATCGAACAGCGAATCAACGAAATTCTCGACCGCAAACGGGAGCTGTTCGACAAGGTATTCGGCGAAGCGGTCGCCTCGCCAAGCAGCGGACTATCGCGACAGGAAGTTTTCTCACTCTTCAATCTGCAGCCGCCCCGGCTCGATCCGGCACCGGCCTAGGCTATTTGTAAGGCATTCGGCGGACCGTGTTCAGCGGTTTCGGGGCACTTCAATTTGCTTGCTATAACCGGCAAAGCCGGCCAGGCTGCGAAGCCGGCGCCAGTGGCTGCCGATGTTGGTTATGAGATCAGCATTGGCTGTAAAGGTCGGCGAGGCAAACCATGAAGCCCATCCGAATCATTCATTTCCGGCCGTCCGCCCGCGTGACCCTATCGATCTTGTTCGGCTCGGCCGCATTGACCGGCCTGCCGGCGGTCTGTCATGGCTGTGACAGCGCGATGATTTGTGCGTGGCAGCGCACGTTTTGGGCGGAAGACGATTTAAGAACGCCGTTGCGCGGCTACTTTATCCCGCGGCGGCCGAATTGCGCTTGCTGGGTCGGCGCTGGTCCTACCGATCAATCCGCGTCGGTTGCCTGCGACGGGATTGGGCCCGCAGAGTTTATACGATTGGGAAAAGTTCCCAACGACTTGCAGATGTTAGGCGCCGTCGGGGGACAAGTCGGTGCGCCGGTCGGCCGGTAAGAGGATGCCCGATTCCCCGGTGAAGCGCAGAAAAACCCGGAGAATCGGCGAATTGGGCCAATTCATGTTAAGCGGCGAGCGGCCATTCGACGATAAAACGAACGTAACGGGAGGGCAAAACACAGTGTGTTTTGCTTCAGGATAGAGGTGATGGCAAGACGACGGATCGGCTTGCCATCACCTTTTTTTAATGGCGTAATCTATTTGGCGCTCACGTCGATTCAGCATTCCGGCTGTTTGCCCACGCCGGGTGGCGCTCAACCGCCGCCGAGTTGCTTAAGCAACTCTTGCGCATCCTTGCGGTGCACGAAGATGCCCGGATTGTCTGAGGAGAGCGCATCGGCGAGCAGCCTCTTGGCACCCTCGATCTGATCCGGCTGCTTCGTGTCGGAAATCATCTTGGCGACCAGATAGCTGCTGTCCGGCGTCAGATTGCCGAGCTGCAGCCCGCTGCGCAGCACCTTGGCCGCATCGGCGGAGCGATTCAGTTTGTTATACACCCAGGCCAGCGTGATCCTCGCGTCGGCGCTATTGTCGTTGGCCTTAGCGTTCAGCTCCGCGAAGGCGAGGGCTCGGTTCTTGGCATCGGCATTATCCTGCTCGATCAGCAACAGCGCGAGTTGGTTGATAATGTCCAAACGGCCCGGCGCTTGCCGAGCGCGGTAATGAAATTCTCCTCGGCTTCCTTCAATTTGCCGGACATTAGCGCGGTCGCACCGCTCAGCACGTAGATGTCGATGGCCTCGGGATGGGCTTGACGAGCGGCCGCCAGAATTCGTTCGGCATCGGTATATGAGCCGTTCTTAATCAGCCACTGCGCGTATTGAACCGTGGGAGGCATGCTTTTCGGGTCATCGCGTAGTGCCGCTTCAAAGGTTTGCTTCGCTTCGCTCGGTTTGTTGGCTTGGTCATACAACCACGCCATCGTGACCAGGGTTCCCGGCAGCGTGTGTTTGTCGTCGTCCTTTTGGGCAGCGTCCATGAACGTCTTCCCTTCGCTGAAGCGCCCCAGCCGACAAAGAGCGATTCCCATTTTAAATCGCGCGGCCGCATGATGTTCGTCAATCTTCAGCAAGGCCTGTAAATCGCTGCCCATGGCAGTCCAATTTTTTCGACGTTCAAAGACCTGCGAACGTCCCCAGCGGCTGCGGATCCCAAAATTACGCTTCCGCTTGGGATTCTCGTTAAATTGCTCGGTGAGCGCGAGGCCCTTGTCAAACAGCGCTTCGGCCTCGGTCGTGCCGCCCTGGGCGAGGTCGATTTCACCTAGCAGAATGTAGGATTCCGGATCGGTCGGGTTTTCCATCACGGCGTTCTCGAGGCGTGAGCGGCCGGCGGCGATTTGACTTGTGATCAGGTACATTTTGGCGAGCAGCAGATCGCTGGGCGGCAGCGCTGGCGATTTCTTTTTGGCCTCTTCCAGCAACGTCCGCGCCCCCAGCACGTCGCCATTGCCAAAGTACTTGATCGCCGTGTCGACTTCCGGATATTTGTTCCCCGGATCGGCGACCGAGTCGCCAATTAACAATTCGGTGGTTAGCTGCTGTTGGGCCTGGCTCGTCGCCGGCCAGCCGGCGGCAACGACGGCAGCCGCGAGAACCACGCCCGCCGACAAAGCGGTATGTGCCCAGGTAGCCCGAGCAACGCGATTGATCACCTGATACATTATCTAATCCTCACTGGAAAGAAGAGCAATATTCCGCCAGACGCCGGAGAATGCGAGTTTAGCGCCGCGAAGCCGGCCCAATCCGCCGGCAAAACGTCAGCGTTTTTCGGCGCAGCCGCCGGGCGGTATGCCATTTTCAACCGGACGCGCATTTGGCTATTATTTGATTGTAGACGATTTCCTGGAGGCGGGCAGCCGTTTGGGGCGATTCTTCCCCCCGAATTGGCTTTTCGCACAAGTCATGTGCGCAGGATTGTAGCGGCTGCGACGCGCGGGCCCATCGAATCCTTAACGAAAACAGGTGCCTGATTGTTCGGACCCGTCTTCAGGCGTGAAGTGGCGATGGCGCCCCGCCGCATCTGGTTTTTTGCCGCCCCGACGGCCTACGTCGCGACACTTTTCGCGATCGTCTTCGCCTTTTGGCAATTGCTGGTCGGCTCGCAACGCATTACCAACTTGGGCGATCAAGCCTGGTTCGGCTCGTCGGTGTTTCAAATCCTCGCGCCGCTGCAGTTGGCCGTGGCCTTGCCGTTCTCAGCGCTGCTGGTCGCTTCCTCCGTCGCGTTGGAAAAGGACCGCAAGACGTTCGATCTGCTGTTGATGACTCGGCTGTCGAACGTGGAGCTGGTGCTGGGCAAATTACTGGCCGGCTTGCTGACCGTATTTATCGTCTTGATGGCGGCGCTGCCGCTGCTGTTGATTCTTTCGCTCCTCGGCGGCGTTTCGGGGGCACAAATCTTCCGCGGCCAGCTCGTCACATTGGCCGCGGCCCTGGCCGCCGGCAGCTTGGGCTCGATCTTCGCGCTCAAGCGAGAGAAAACCTTCCAAGCCTTGGCGATGAGCACGCTCGTGCTCGTGTTGTGGCTGGCAGGGTGGGAAATCGTCGCGGCCGGCGCTGCCGGAGATTCGCTTCTGGGCGTCCGGCGCAGCAGCTGGCCACCACGATGAGCCCGTGGCTTGCCGTCGCCGAGGCGGCCCAGCCCCGGTTTGCCGTTGGCCGCGGCGACTGGCTCGGTGACCCGGTCAATTTGAACTTGCTTATTTCGCTGGCAATTGCCGTGCTCCTGAACGCGGTGGCGATCCTCCGGGTTCGAATTTGGAATCCCTCCCGCGAGATCCGGTCCGAGGCCGCGATGCTCGAAACCGCAGGCGATGCGGCGGCCGCGCCGCGGCCGGGCGTCAACGTGCACAGTGCGGCTGGCCGCGTAAGGCCTGTTTGGAACAATCCAATTTTGTGGCGCGAAATCCGCACTTGGGCCTATGGCAAGCGGATCATCGTAATCCACGTCGCGTATTGCGCGATGTTCGTGATGTGCGCCGCGGCACTGGTCGCAATTGCCCGCGGCAACCTGGCAGCCGACATGAGGGCGGCGATTCCGGCCGCGGCCCGGCCGCTGGCGGCGCTGATGGTCGTCAGCCTGATTCTGCTGAACACCCAATCGGTCACTTCGCTAACGAATGAACGGGACAGCCGCGCACTCGATTTGCTATTGGTCACCGACCTGTCGCCGAAAGAGATCGTGTTTGGCAAGCTGGGCGGCGCGTTTTACAACGCCAAAGAGATCGTGTTGTTGCCAATCGTCCTCTGTTTCTACCTCTGGGGCAGTGGCCAGTTGACGCTTGTCAATCTGCTCTTTCTGCTCGGCGGCTGGGTTGCCTTAGCCCTGTTTGCCGCCGTGCTCGGCTTGCACGCCGGCATTACCTATGCAAATTCGCGGACGGCGATTGCCACGAGCATTGGCACGCTGCTGTTTCTCTTCTTGGGCGTGGCCACTTGCATGCGAATAATGCTGGCCGTCAATTCGTTCGAAAGCCAGTACTCTGCCTTCATCGGCTTTATCGCCGGCGGCATGTTGGGGATGTACGTGGCCCTCAATTGGCGCTATCAATCATGGGCCCTCACCTGGGTTGCGCTGCTGGCCCCGCTGGCCACGTTCTACGTGATCGTCAGCTTTCTGCTGCACCATCATGGCACTGCGTTCCTCGTGGCGGTCGCCATGTATGGCTATGCATCGGCGGCCATGCTGGTGCCGGCTGTTTCGATGTTCGACGTAGCACTGAGTACCGCACCGACGCAAGATGAATGACGGCGCGCATTCACCGTCCGAGTCAATCGTTCTGCTGCCACCCTGGTATCGAGAGACTTTGTGGTGCAGGGCAACCGGCTTGTTGCCCGTGCATTGCGATGCCGGATTGCACTAGCAGCCTGTCAAGAACGCCAGCGTGGCGTTTTTCAACCTCGCCCAGTGCCGAGCAAAGCTCGTCACGGCTCGCAAGACTGCGACTTTGGTCGCAGTTTTGACAGCGCTACCTTGCGATGAAGCAGCCCGTGGAGTTTTTCAACGGGCTACCAGCGCCGATAGCCAAGCGACTTGATGATCGCCAGCATTTCTTCAAAATTGATGAAGCGGCGGCGGTGCTGCAGCTTGTACCCGTCGATCGCCCGGGCCAGCTCCGCAGCATCCGGCGACAAATCATCGTAACTGTTAGCGAACTGCCGGCGCTCGATCACCGGCCCATTTTCCGAATGATGTTGGGTTCGGCGGTCGAGAAAGACTTCGGGTGGAGTGGCCAGTAGCGACATCGTGAGCACCAAACAGAAACGGATCTGGGTGGGTCAATTCAAGCGGCGCCAGAGCGCACGATCCGGTAGTGCGCCCGTGGAAACATACGTCACAGAATGGCGCACCGCAAATCGATTCCGGCGCTGCAAATCGAAATCCCACCGCGCCGCGCCCGTGATGGCTGGCGCGATTATGACGCGCAACGTGCGTTGCTCGGGCCGGGGCCGCGGGCGGGTTTAGCGGCGCTCGCCGCTGCTCCGGCGGGCCGCGAGGCTAGCTGGGCCAACAGGCGTCGGCTGGCGGCATGGTTGGAATCCACCCCCAGCGCCCGCTGGCGCTGGCTGTCGCTTCCGCGTAGTTGCCCAGCGCGGCCTGCGCTTCGGCCAGCGCGCACCATACGGCCGCATTCGGCGGACCGTGCTGGCTGGCGGCGAGCAGAGTTTCCGCGGCCTGCTGACCGCGGCCGAGATCGTGAAGTGCCAGTCCCTCCATGAGCAGCACGGATTGCGGCTCCTCGCCCGGCGAGTACGTGTCGAGCAGGTGGTTCAGGGTCGTAAGGCAGCGCGTCGACTGGCCGGTTTGCCGATAAACGGCCGCCAAGTCGAGCAACACATCTCGGTTATTCGGCGAATTCTCTAGCGCGTGGTGCAGGTCGCCCAAGGCGCGATCGGGTTGATTCAGGTGCCAATATGCCCGCCCACGCAGCGCCCAAGCGGACGACAACGTGGGATCGAGTCGAATTGCCTGATCGGCCTGGGCGTGGGCTCGCTCGGTCGCGCCGACGGCGAGCAGCATTTCGCCGGCCCGCACTGCAAGGGGGGCATCGGTCGCGTCAGCCTGTGTGGCTGCTACTATCTGTGCAATTGCTTCCTGCGTCGCGCCGCGATTCCATAGGACCTCGGCCAAGTAGCGGTGGCTCTGGGCCTCGCTCGACGAGCTCTGCAGCGATTGGCGGAGTAGCGACTCGGCCCGTTGCCAATCGCCGTGTTCCATCGCCGCGATGCCTTGCATGGAAAGATCGCGCGCCGTGGCGCCATCCGCCGATGCTGGGCCGTGCCGGCCGACAAGTGCGCAGCCGGCTACGAGCGAGGACCACAAACAAAAGATGAGGAAGATTAGGAGGCGCATTGCGTTTGCGCTCTGAGCGTTTGGGCGGTCCAAGCGACGCCGTGGCAAAGATCGCGAATCCGCGGCGTACGCCGAGCAGGCCACGCCGCCAGGGCCGATGTGGCACGGTGGCTCGCGACGACGTTCCCGGCATTTCGGAAAATCCGGTCGATGGTAGCGAACGCCGGGGCCACTCACAATTGCAGCCACAGCCCGCCGCTGTCATTGACAGCTACGAACTTGTAAATCCTACAACTCGAACACCGATCAAAGGACCTCATCGCGCCTCAACTCATCGGCGAGCAGCAGGATTCTCAGTGCCCTCGATGTGCGGCGGCGCCGCATTTTTTGCGGGCCCATCCCATAACATTTTGCGGCCAAAGAAGCAGCGCCGGGAATTGACTCGGCCCGAATGGCACGCGACGTGCATTATCATATGGGCGTCCGCAAGCCGTCGCCATGGGCCAGCATTGGCCGAACTCGTCAGGGACGGCCGCGAAAGCACTTGTCGGCGCAATCGAGCGCATGTGAATATTAGCAAAAGCTGTCGCCGGGGTATGGCGACCATTGCCCGCCACGGGATACTGCAAGGTTCACATCACCAGGGAGCGAAAGCGACGGGCGTAGCACGGCGGTCCCGCCATCGGGTTGGGTAGTCCGGCCGATGTCGCCGTGCCAGGCCGAAAGCCCTCGGCAAGATCCGAGGCGATCGCTCGCGTCCCTACCCGGAAGACCCGGTTGGCACCCCTCGCAGGGCCAACCGGGTTTTCATTTTCAGCCAACGACGTCGCGGAACTCGCGAAAATCACACCGCCGTCCATTTGCGGAGCAGCCAGTCGCCAAGTGTGGGCGACAACTGGGAAACTGCGAATAGCAGCCGCGCGGTGCCGGGGACGATGAGCTCGGGGCGTCGCTTTTCGCACGCGGTAAGAACGCGTTCGGCGAGGCGCTGCGGATCGATTCGGCGAACTTTGGCGCCGCCCGCGGGTTGAAAAGCTTTGGGCGGCACGTCGGCCGCTTGATCGTGATAACGTCCGCCCCCTTCACGAGCGATCGGCCCGGGGCACACAAGCAACACGTGAACCCCGCGATCGTTGCATTCCAACCGCAACTGCTGGGCCAGCGCGGCCAGGGCAAATTTGCTGGCTGGGTAAGCGCCCAGATATCGGGGAGCTACTTTGCTGGCCAAGGAACCGACCAACACCAGGTGCCCGTGGCTCTCCGCCAACGGCTCGGCAAACGCCAGCGCCAAGTGCACGGCCGAGAGAAAATTGGCCTCCCACAGACTGCGGAAATCGGCGACGGAAGTCGCCAGCGCATTGCCGCGCATGGAGCGACCCGCGCAGTGGCCCACAAAGTCGACGCCCCCCCAGATTCTCTGCACCGTGCCGGCGACTTGTTGCACCGCGTCGCGGTCGGTCACATCGGCCACAAGCGGTAGCACGTCGCCCCCCAGTGCGCCCAGGTGCTGGGCTGTTTCGTCCAGTGATGCCTGCCCGCGGGCCACAATGGCCACGTGCGCGCCATGTTGGACGAGGACGCCGGCCAACGCGCGGCCGAGGCCGGATGAGCCGCCGGTAATCACCGCTCGCTTGTCGCGCCAGTAATCCACTTATCGCACCGCAAATTCTGTGACTTGCCAATAAACGTCGGGACCGCCGCCGAAGACGGTACGTTGATAGCGTTGCGGAAATCCATATTGCGGGTCAAACTCACATCGCAATTGCATCCGCGCCGGCCGGCATGTTCGCCTCATGCTGCGGATCCTCGGCCAGCACGATTTCGCGCTCCAGCATTTCGAACTGCCCCGGCACCGACCAGGTCCGCCATGTACGTTGATCGGGCGTCCGCCCGTCGCGGGTCATGGCGACCACTTCGCCGCCGCGCACCTCCACATGCACGGGCCCCGGCCGCTCACCCCGAATCGCCAAGTTCAGGTCATAATTCTCCGGCTGGTTCCGCTGCCAGAGCGACTCGGCCTCGGCCAGGCGCTCACGTGTCAAAGCAGGAATCCGGTCGGCGACGAACATTTCCAGCGCCAGCCCCACGGCCGCGACCAGGCAAATGGCGGCGAGCACAACGACGCCGAACGTCCGCAGCGAAAGCGAATTTCGCGGGTTCGCTTCGTCTCCACGCGAATTTTTGTCGCCGGGCGGGACGTGCTCTCGATCCATGTTTTCGAGTCCTTCAGGCATTTCGCGTGGTGTTTTCCGATTTTAGCGGTGGGGCGAGGTCCGCCCCCGAGCAAAACTGACCGGGAAAAAAGTATGGTTGATCGGTACGGTCTGAATCAAGCGGGCGGCGAGCGTCTGGGCGTATTTGGCGGGAGTTCGCTGGAAGTCGGCACGAAATAGGGTAGGGCCGCGCTATTTTCAGAACACCGCCGAAAAGAGACAATCATGGTTGCAACGAAGCGCTCGACACAGGCGAAGAACGAGACATTGCCGTCCTTTAGAACGATGAATTCATTTCTCGACCCGCGCCTGCGTTCGCGTACTAAAATTGTCGCCACCATCGGCCCGGCCTTTTCCGAACCACACCAACTGGCCGAGCTTGTGCGCGCCGGCGTCGACGTCTTTCGACTGAACATGGCCCATGCCGGCCCGGAAGTACAACAGCCGCACGTCGACAATATTCGCGCGCTCAGCGAACAAATTGGCTCACCGATCGCCATTTTGGTTGATTTGGGCGGCCCAAAGATTCGCCTGGGCGACGTCGCGGACGACCGTGTCGTCTGCGAACCCGATGCGGTGTTCTATATCTCGAACAACTCGCACCGAGCGGCGTCCAACGAGTTGACTTCGACGTATCCGAGGCTCGTCAAAGAACTCCGCATCGGCGACCACGTGATGCTGGCCGACGGCACCGTGAGCATGGTCGTCGAAGCGAAAGATGCCCAGCGCGCCACGCTCCGTGTCGTGCACCCCGGCATCATTCGCAGCCGGCAAGGAATCAACTTGCCAGGCGCCAAACTGAGCGTACCGGCGATCAGTGTCACCGATCATCAGCACGCAATCTGGGCAGCTCAGGCCGGCGTCGACTTTGTCGGGCTAAGTTTCGTCCGTGCGCCGGACGAAGTGCGGGCGCTCAAGAACATTCTCCAATCCAGCGGCTCCGACGCCAGCGTCGTGGCTAAAATCGAAAAACGCGAGGCGCTCGAGCGGCTGGACGAGATCGTGGAAGCGGCCGACGCCGTAATGGTAGCCCGGGGCGATTTGGGCGTCGAGATTGACGTGGCCCAAATGCCAGTTGAGCAGAAGCGGATCATCGCCACCTGCGGGCGCTTGCATCGCCCGGCGATCATTGCGACGCAGATGCTCGACAGCATGCAAGATTCACCCCGGCCAACCCGCGCCGAAGCGACGGACGTTGCGAATGCGATTCTCGATGGGGCCGACGCCTGCATGCTTTCCGGCGAAACGGCCGTCGGCAAGTTTCCATTGGAAGCGGTGGCGATGATGAACCGCATCGCGCTGGCAACGGAGGCCAGCATGCAGCGTCGCGAGCCCCGCAAGATCGAGGAGAACGGCCACGGTCTGCACGCCATCACCCGGGCGGCCGTGCGGGCCGCCGGCCAAATGGCCTACGATGTCGACGCGAAACTGGTGTTCGTGGCCAGTCATTCGGGCCGCACCGCGCTGGCCTTGTCGCAACAGCGCAGCTTCGCGCCGACCGTCGGCGTCAGCTCGTGCGAGGAAACACTGCGGCGGATGTGTCTGTACTGGGGCGTAACGCCCGTCCGCGACGCGCCGGCCCGCGACATGCACGCCCTCATTCGGCACGCCGACGAGTGGGCGTGCCGCGTCGGTTATGCGACGCAGGGCGACCGTATCGTGATTGTCGGGGGCTCGCACCTGGCTGCCGGCCCCGAAGGCGCAGAGATGGCGAGCGGCGCGCACGACGTTGTGCTCGTGCACGAAGTGGAAGGCATCGCGACCGCGTAAGGTGCCTATCGCTTTTGCGTCGTCTGCCCTGTGCCAGCGTCCGCTGGGGCGCGGCCGTGCGTGCGGCTTCCGTCGTCGGGGCCGGTGGCGCTAATTGCGGCGGCGCGTCCGTCTTGGCAGGCGCCTGGGCGGTTTGGGGAATTGGCTTTTCAGCCGGTTTGAGTGTGATCTTGTGGGGCGCGAACAATAGCTTCTCTTCCATCCGCACGACATACTGCAAGCTGCTCGTCGGACCCGCGAAGCCGAGGATGCGTTTATCGACATCCATCCTTTGGCTGACGACGCGGCCGGCGTCGATGTCGAACCGAGCTTCGCCATCCATCAAGCGTTGCACGAGCTGAGATTCGATTTGTGGATCGACGGGCGTCAATACCTGGTAAGCAATCGATATCGTCGCGACGCCGTTTTCCACGCCGGCCAGTTTGTAGTGCCGGCGCAGTCTGAACCGCCTTCGTGCCGCCCGTTTTGAGGACAACCGTCAAATTGAACGGCTCGTCCCACGCGTCGCCAACCGTGACCGGCTGCTCAGGCAGCAGGACAGTCAGCGGGCCGTCGTCGTCGCCACTTGCGCGGCGAATCTTCGCGTCCCGTCGGACGACTTTGCCGTACGGTGTCATCCGCACGATCGACAACGGGACGCCGACGCTCCGCGCCGCGTCTTCATAGCCGGGCGGCGGAGTCGTGTCGCGCTCGCTGTCATATTCCGTCGGCTTCGTGTCGGGAAGTTGGTTAACCATCCGGACTTTCTCCACGACGGTCATGAATTCGATCGAGCCGTCTGCGAGCACATCGGTAATTTTCCACGACTTTACCGAATCGGTCCTTGTTTGGGCCGCTTGCGTCGTCTGATCGATCGTGCTGCGAATCGAGGCCCGATGCGAAACTTCGTACCGCCAAACGTCGCCGATCGCGCATTTGTACCGCAGCAGGTATTTTGTTCCGTCCTGCTCAGCCCGCGACGAGGCGGCCTCAGTGGATGAGTCCGCGGCACCCGGCTTTATGTCGTCCGCCCGAAGGAAAGAAGGGCAGGTGAAGCAAAACGCACACACGCCATAGATCACGATAGAAGGAGAGTATTGCGAGCTGCGATCCATAAAACGCATCCTTGCGCGGGAACCAAATACAAAATGCAAAGCACTCAAGGCAAAATGCAAATCAAAACAGCCGCACACATCGTTTTGCACTTTGCATTGGTCACTTGGCATTGAACATTTTCCGCATCCTTACGGATTCAATTTCAATTGTCCGCCCCAGCCCAGTTTTTCGTGTAGTGTGCGATAATAGCTTTGGTCGCCCACCTCGATCATTTGGAACCGAGCTTTCGAGCGCACTACTTTCACGCGGTCGTCGGCCGTCAGCGTGCACAGCACGAGGCCGTCGACGACGAGCGACGTCCCTTCGTGTGGCAGCGGCACCGCCAACTCGATCGTCCGTTCGGCCGAATCGACGACCGGCCGATGCGTCAGCGTGTGCGGGCAAATCGGTACGATGACGAAGGCGTCGATCTCGTTGCGCAGAATCGGGCCGCCGGCCGACAGGCTGTGCGCCGTCGAACCGACTGGGGTGCTGACGATCAGGCCGTCGCAACTATAGGTAGTGGCCAATTCTCCGTCAACGTAAAGCTGAACGTCCACCATTGCGAACGGCGGGCCTGCTAGCACTTCGGCCTCGTTGAGCCCCAGCGCCTCGTGCAGCAATTCGCCGCCGCGCCGGACCGAGCACTCGAACATCAGGTGCTCACGCAGCCGGTGCTGTCCGGCCGCAATCTCCGGCAGAACGCTGTCGAGCTGTTCCGGCTGCAGCGCCGCCAGAAAGCCCAGCCGCCCCAAATTCACCCCCAGCACCGGCTTTTGCTGGTAGCCCATTTGTCGCGCTGATCGCAGGATCGAACCGTCGCCACCCAGCACGATCACGAGATCGGCGCCGCTCGTGTCGAGTGTTGCGCCAAAATCGAGCGAGACGCCCACGACCGTAAGATAGTGCTCGATCGTCGGCCGCAACCGATCGACGGCGGCCCGCATCGCAGGCCGCGAGCCGTGGGCCAGGATAATTGCGCGAGAAAGACGAGGGGCGGGCATCGACGTGGTTCCTTCACGTTTTGCACGACAACGGGTCAGGGCGCGGCTCAGCGCCGCATGTGGCTCAGGCTCGGGACGTGAGTCGTCACTGGCGGTCCCACGCTGCTGGTGTGGATCCGGCGACACGCCGCGGCGATGCCGGCGGCATCGAGGCCCAAATCGGCCAGCAGTTCGCTCCGTTCACCATGTTCGATGAAGCGATCGGGGATGCCCAGGCGACGGACGTGGCGCATGTCGAGGCCAGCATCGACCGCCGCCTCCAGCACCGCCGAGCCAAAGCCGCCCGCGAGCGCCGCCTCTTCCACCAGGACCACAAGACTACACTGGCGGATGGCGCGGAAAATCGTCTCGGTATCGATCGGCTTGGCGAAGCGGGCGTTGATCACGCCGACCTGCAAGTGTTCGTCCGCCAGCGCGTGGGCCGCATCGAGGCAAGCGGGCAGCAGCGCGCCACAGCAAATGATCGCTCCGTCTGCGCCCCACGACAGCACTTCACTCTTGCCGAGTTCGACGGCGGCGCGCGGGCCGTCGAGCGTCCTCGCCGCGGCCTTGGGATAGCGAATGGCACAGGGACCATTGTGCGCGAGCGCCAGGTCCAGCATCTGCGGCAGGTCGTATTCGTCGCCCGGGGCCATGATCGTCATGTTCGGAAACACGCCGCATATAGCCGAAGTCAAACGCGCCATGATGCGTGGGCCCGTCCGGCCCAGCCAACCCGGCCCGGTCCATCATGAACGTTACGGGCAAGTTTTGCAGAGCCACCTCTTGGAACACCTGGTCGTACGAACGCTGCAGGAACGTGCTGTAGATGTTTACGATCGGCCGCAAGCCCACTTTCGCCTGTCCGGCCGCCATCGCCACCGCGTGGCTTTCGCAGATGCCCGTGTCGAAGAATCGCTCCGGAATCTCGTCACGGATCCGCTCCAAGTTGTTCCCCTGGCACATGGCGGCCGTGATCACCGTCACGCGCGGGTCAGCCTTCATTTGCTCGTAAATCGCCCCCGACGCGACGTGCGTGAAAGTTCGGGCGGCACTCTTTTTCATTTCTATGACGCGGTCGGCTTGCCGCGCAAATTGCGGCGGCGCGTGGAACAGCACCGGGTCTTCCGCCGCCGGCCGAAAGCCGTGGCCCTTCTCCGTCACGGCATGCAGCAAAACCGGTCCGTCCATGTTGCGGGCCATTCGGAAATACTTCCGCAACAGGCCGATGTCGTGCCCGTCGATCGGCCCGAAGTAACGCAGACCCATGTCCTCGAACAGCATGCCGCCATGCAGGCCGGCCTTGGCCGCCTCTTTCACTTGGGCCAACAGCCGCTCGACCGGGTCGCCCAACAGCGGCACCTTCGAAAGCACCCGCGCAACTTCGTCCTTCAAACCGGAATACATCCGGTTCATGCGGATGCGGTCGAGATAGTCGGCCATGCCGCCCACCCGCGGGCAAATCGACATTTTGTTGTCGTTCAGCACCACCAACAGCCGCTTGCCGAAGCGGCCCGCGTTGTTGAGCGCTTCGTAAACAATGCCCGATGGGAAGGCCCCGTCGCCAATGACGGCCACGCTCCAGCGATTCTCCTCCGGCCGCAACAGCGCATCGCCGCCCGCCAGGCCCAGCGCCGTCGACACGCTGGCGCCCGCGTGGCCCGTCATGAACAGGTCGTAATCGCTCTCGGCCGGGTTGGGGTACCCCATCAGGCCGCCCTTCGTCCGCATCGTGTCGAACTGCAGATAGCGGCCAGTGATCAATTTGTGAGGATAGATCTGATGGCCCGTATCCCAAATCAAGCGATCATGCCGGAAGTCGAACGTCTGGTGCAGGGCCAGGCAAAGCTCAACCACGCCCAGATTTGAGGCGAAGTGGGCGCTGCGGCAACTGACGAGATTGCACAGCACTTCGCGCATCTCAGTCGCCAGCCGTTCGAGCTGTGGCAACGACAGCTTGCGCAAGTCTTGGGGCGAATTAATCGTGGGTAGGATGGGTTCAAGTGTCACGGTGGTATCGTCTTGTGCCAATGCGGCTGTCGATAGCTCAATTATGTCTGGTGGAAACAAACCGGGCCAGCGACCGCAATTGCTGGCCGGCGGGGCCGAAAACCTCGATCGCACTGCAGGCGTCGTCCACCAATTTCGCCGCCCGGCGGCGGCTCTCCTCGACGCCCAGCAGCTTGGGAAACGTCAATTTGCCACGGTCGATGTCCTTGGCCACCCGCTTGCCGACGTCGGCCTGGCTGGCGGTCACGTCCAATAAATCGTCGGTAACCTGAAATGCCAAGCCCAGTTTGCGGCCGAACTCCTCGAGCGCGGCCAGTTGCCGGACCGTCGCCGCAGCCACGATCCCGCCCATTTGCAGCGACGCGACAAACAGCGCCCCCGTCTTGCGACGGTGGATGGCCACTAGCTCCTGCAGTTTGATTTCAGATATCGGATTGACTTCGGCCAGCTCTGCCGAGCCGCGGATTGGCGAATGGCTCGTCGGGTGCGCCTCTTCGGCCAGATCAGCCGCCTGACCGCCGACCAGCGCCGTCGCCCCCGCCGCCCGGCCCAATACCGCGCAACAGCGGGCTGCCTTCTCGGCCGGAGCAATTTCCGTGGCGAGTAGTTCGAACGCCCGCGCTTGCAGGGCATCGCCCACCAAGATCGCGACCGCCTCGCCGTATACTTTGTGGCAAGTGGGCCGGCCGCGGCGGAGGTCGTCGTCGTCCATCGCCGGCAGGTCGTCGTGCACCAGCGAATAGGCATGGATCATCTCGACCGCCGCGGCCGCCGGCAGTGCTTGCTCAATTCTTCCACCGCAAGCCTCGGCCGCCATTAACACCAGTTGCGGCCGCAGTCGTTTTCCCGGCCCCAACAGCGCGTAGCGAATGGCCTCCTGCAAATGCGCCAGGCAGTCGTCGCCGAATTGCGAGTAGCGGCTCAGCGCCTCGTCGATCGGCAGCCGCAGCCGCTCCCAGTCGATGGCGGTTGCGTCGTCAGTGGTCGGCAATGTCACAGACATCCGCCTGGCAGGTGAGAAAGGTGGAGGGGCGCCGCAAATCGAGTCGGCCGCAGCGGTCAGCCGACGTAAGTGCACGTTGTGGCAAGTCGAATCCCTGCAGAGGCCGCGGCGCGGGCTTGCCACCCATAGCGGCTCGCAAACGTCCATTCTAAAACAGCGTCGGCAGGTCGTCCATGTTCTCGTCGAAGTTGCCGGCTTTGCCGGTCGGAGGCT
Source organism: uncultured Planctomycetota bacterium (assembly GCA_963738665.1). Taxonomy (GTDB): domain Bacteria; phylum Planctomycetota; class Planctomycetia; order Pirellulales; family Lacipirellulaceae; genus JABDGM01. Next base: position 133,018 of record CAVTXL010000013.1, on the reverse strand, counting down.
TTGCGCCCGCCGAGCGGCGCTGCCCGCGAGATGCCGCCTTTTCCTCGAGCGAAGCCGCTTCGCTGTCGTCAAACGGCCGGGTGACTGGGTTGCCATTGGCGTCCACGCCGCTCAGCAGCTCGATTCGCCGCTCGGCCCGGTCCAGCATCCGCTGGCAGGCCGACAGATGCTTGACTCCCTGCTCATAGCGGACCAGCGCCTCGGCCAGGCTGAGCGTGCCTCCCTCAAGCTGCGAGACAATCGCCTCGAGCTCGGCCAGCGAATCTTCAAAGCATTCGGCGATGTCGTCGCGCGAAGCGCGTTTCTTTTTAGCCATTGTGTTTACCGCGAAGCGGTTGTACTCCACAGCCCGGGGTCGCTCCGAGCTTGTCGAGGAGCGCACACTTGAGTTAACCGAATGAGCCGACCGAAACCAGATGCCTTCGGCGTTATTTCGGTTGCACCGACTCAACTTTACTCGTTGCCAGTCCCTTTGCAAACCGTGTAGCAATTACCTCGCCCTTGCGCAATGCGCTCGCATCGCGCACGACATGGCCCTGCTCGTCGGTGGTAACGCTGTAGCCCCGCTCCAGCACGGCCAGCGGACTGAGCGACTGTAACTTGCCGGCCAGCGTGTTCAAGCGCCCCTGGCGCTCGCGGATGATCGCCCGCGCCGCCGCGCCCGTCCGCAGCGACAGTTCGTCCAGCGTGCGGCTTCGCTCGTGGATCAAATCGAACGGCCGCCGCAGGGCGCGATGCGTCACCAGCGCCGCAAACTTCGTCCGTAGAATCATCAGCCGCCGCGCGACCGATGCCCGTAGCCGCTCGTGAAAGCCGCGCAGCCGCTTGGTGATTTCGTCGGCCGACGGCACGACACGCTCGGCCGCTTCGCTCGGCGTCAGCGCACGCACGTCGGCAACCAGGTCCGCCAGCGTGACGTCGATTTCATGGCCGACGGCCGAGACGGTCGGAATGCGTGAAGCGGCAATCGCCCGCACGACCGCCTCTTCGTTAAACGTCCACAGGTCTTCGAGGCTGCCGCCGCCGCGTCCGACCACCAGCACATCGGGCGGCGGCGAAAGCCGATTTGCCAGCTTGATGCCGGCCACAATCTCTTGTGCGGCCCCGTCGCCCTGCACCCGGGCCGGAATCACCAGCACGTCCGCTCCCCGCCAGCGCCGCCGCAGCACTTCCAGAAAGTCGCGAATCGCGGCCCCGGTCGGGCTGGTCACAAACGCCAGCCGCCGCGGAAAGGCCGGCAGCGGCCGCTTCCGCGCCGGATCGAATAATCCTTCGGCGGCCAGCTTCTCGCGCAGCTTTCGCAGCGCGAGCTCCAAAGCCCCAACCCCTTTCGGCTGCATCTCGTCGACGACGAGCTGATAGCTGCCGCGCGGTGCATAGACATCAAGATGCCCATGACAGATCACTTCCAGCCCGTCGCTCAAATCGAACTTCACGCGCGACGTCGTCCCGCGCCACATCACGGCCCGAATCTGCGCCTGCTCGTCCTTGAGCGTGAAATACGAATGGCCGGAGGACGGCCGCGAGTAATTCGAGATTTCCCCGGCGACCCAGACGCTGGGAAAGCCGCTTTCGACAAGGTCCTTGATCTGCGCCGTCAGTTGCGCAACAGAAATTGCGGGCGCGGCGGCTTGGACCGGTTGCGTGGACAAGTGGAACGACGACGGCAGAGTATGCATTGGGACAATTTAGACGCCTCAAGATATCACTGACATCTAGTTACGTCGATTCGTTGAGATAGTGAACGAATCAGGCAGCGTTGAGAGCCCACAGGACGCCTTCCGTAGCAGATACGTGCACTGGCCGTGGCGCCGCCTGCGGCCCGATCACCAATTCGCCCATCTTCCGCGTCCCGGCGGCCGCCCAGGCTTCCGCCTCATCCGTCAGATCAATCAGCAACCGCTCGGCCCGCTGCCGGCTCCGCTCCATCGCGGCGCGGTCGAGGTTTGGCGGGATCGACAGCGGCGGGCCGATGATTGCCCGCGCCCGCGAAAAGGGCCGGGGCACGGCGAAGCGGTCCCAACTGTTCATCCGCCACGGCCGATCGTAGCCGAAGCCCATCGGCACCAGCGGCAGGCCCAGCCGCGAGGCGAGAAAGACTGGCCCCAGGGCCATTTGTCGCCGCGGGCCGCGCGGCCCGTCGGGGGTGATCGTCAGATGCTGCCGCCGGCTGCGGTCCCACAGCTCCCAAATCGCCTTCGCCCCGCCGCGATAGGTCGAGCCGCGGACGCAATCGAAGCCCATCCGGTTGGCAACGCGAGCGAGGATCTCGGCGTCGCGGTGTTGGCTCAACAGCATCGTCAGGTGGCAATGCCCGCGCACGTAGAGCGGGATGAGAATATTTTCGTGCCAGAAGATGTAAATCCGCGGCGTGCCCACGCCCATCACTGGGTCGACCGAGCGGTCGTAATAAGCAACCCGATAATCGAGCGTGCTCATCCACGCCCGAATCGCCCGCGCAAACGAATCCGCCAATGCCCAGAAAAGACTGGGGTATTTTTCTTCGCCGTCGGCCCATCGGTGTCTATGCATCCTTCCATTCGCCACTAAACACTTCCACTGCCGGCCCGGTCATGTAAACGTGATCGTCCGCCTCGCTCCACTTGATCGACAAATCGCCGCCCAGGACGTGAATCAGCACGTTCCGATCGCTGCGGTCGGAAAGCACGCCGGCCACGCACACCGCGCAAGCGCCCGTGCCGCAAGCCAGCGTTTCGCCGGTGCCCCGTTCCCATGTCCGCTGCCGCAATTCGCCGCGGCCCAGCACCTGGACGAAGTGGACATTGATGCGCTTCGGGAAGTGCGGATCAACCTCCACTTTCGGCCCGACGCCCAGCACCCACTCGTCGGTGGGCTCAGCAACGTACGTCACGCAATGCGGATTGCCCATCGAAACGCACGTCACGGCCAGCTCCCGATCGGCGACTGCTAGCGGCACGTCGACGACCGGCTCGGCCGGCCCCTTGGGCGAGCGGAGTGTCGTCGGAATTTGGTCCGGCCGCAAGATCGGCTGGCCCATATCCACCCGCACTTGCTCGACCACGCCGCCTGCCAGCTTCAGCTCGAGTGACAGCAACATGCCGGCCGACTCGATCACCAGCGGCGAGCGGCGGCAAATGCCGTGGTCGTAGAGGTATTTGGCCACGCAGCGGATGCCGTTGCCGCACATCTCGGCGGCCGAGCCGTCGGCGTTGAACATCCGCATTTCGGCGTCGGCCCGCTGGGAGGGGCAGATGAGAATCAGCCCATCGCCCCCCACGCCGGTGTGGCGATCGGAAATCCGCCGGGCCAGGGGCGGGATGTCGCGCGGAATCGGCTGGGCGAAGCAATCGACGTAGATATAGTCGTTGCCCGCCCCGTGCATTTTGGTGAAGTGCATGGAATTGTCTGCTCCGATCGGTCTGGCCGTTAGCTTAGCAGCGACCGCAGTTCGACCACTAGATGTTGTGTGCCTCACTTTCGAGGGGGCCCCGCTAAATTTCTTTATTTTTTTGGTGGGGCCTTATTCGAGCGTAGGCGCGACGACCGCTTATCGCAAGTTGATGGCTGACGACGATCTGCAGCGATCGCTCATTCCGGCCAGGCCCGAATAACGCCCCGGGGAGGGGACTTTATGAATAGTGTGTGGGGCGAAATGGGGCGGGTCTTGTGGTGGCCCTGGCGCTGGTCGCCGGTAGCGCTCCGCTGGCGCGTCGCGGCTAAACGTGTGACGAGTTTTCAAAGAGCGACGGGTTGTGGTTGGCGTGGGAGATTATAGTGTATTTTTGTTCAGAAGTCAAGGATTGGAAATGAGCCACTTGCGGTGAGGGGAGGGGGAGGGCGGAAGACGGAGGGATGGGGGCCGGCCGGGCCGGTGCCGGCGAACGGCCTAGTTAAAAATCTGGATTTCGGTTTGAAAAATACGAAGTGGGCACGAGCTGGAATTGTGTTGGAATCGGCCAGTGGAAATGGTAGGGTGGGGTGAGTTGCGCAGTGTGTCGGGTGTCGTGGGTTCGCGCGGCGAAGTTAATCGAAGATTGTCACGCAGAGGCGGAGCGCAGAGAAAGCCAAATCGTCTTGCGGGGGTGATTGATTTTCCGTTGAGCTAGTCGGCCGGGCCTCCACAGATTGCGGTGCGAGAGGTCGCGGGTATCGCCGCCGTACGTGTCTTCACATTAAAACGGTTTCGGACGCCTTTTCTGGCCCTTTTCTGGCCCGCTGACAAATTATCCGAACCGTCCGACTGCCCAGCGGGGCGGCGGTTCGCGGCAGCGCCTCTGGTTAGGTGACAACAGGCTCATTTTTTCGGAAGCCGACGACGACACATCCACAATGCATAAAATCCAAAAAGCGCTAAGATAACAGCGATCACCGGCGCGAGCGGTAACGGCACATACAACTCCGATCCAAAAAAGACGAACCATATCTCCATGCGAGGATAGCCGCCGGACATCTCAGGGTAACTCCACGCTACGCCAGTCGAACCAATCAGCCACTCGTGGTCGGGCCACTTGCTAGCGGCGTGTGCAGCCGTGGCGCAGAACAAGAAGAAGAGTGTAACAACCTGTTTGCGCATACGCTGTCACCTAACGATTGAGCTCACTTGCCGGGCTGAAGCGCCAATGGCTTCATTTTACCGGAAGAACGGCGAACCGACAAAAACCGGCCCGTTCAAGTGGAGCGGATGGTTCACCGGCCCTCACTTACCGCCGCAGCCGCTTTTTGTGAACAACGACCGGCTTTCGCGTAAAAGGGTTCGTTATCACCATATCGCCAGCCGGATCGCGCTCAAACATCTTGTCCCAAAGTTTGACACCATTTACCCAATCCTCGAACCAAGCGGCCACATTTGGATGCGATTGGGCGAAAGCCAATGTTATGGGCGCGCCCTCTGGCTGTTCGCCAGGATCGAAAGTGATGATCGAACTGGAATGGCAATCAACGCAAGAGAAAATCGCGCAGCCCCAATCGCAGATGGGCACGAGGCTATCCGGCCACTGCCAACTCGGGTCCTCAGTACGGGTAACGTTATACGACTCGTACAGTTCAACGATTGACTTCGCTTCGTCGTGTGCGAAACCGCCAGGCAAGCCAATTAACCCGTAGCCTGGACCGAATCCGCCGTTGCCCACCTGTTGGTAAACCTCGGCCAAAAACGACGGAAGCCGAAACCCGAGGCGCCGCTCGGACAGCGCGAGGTCAATCGCGGAAACAGCAGGAAACCTGAGCGTCAACGCGATGTCCACATTATCGGTCCGGGTTCGAGGATCATCGGCGCGAGCCCGAATTCGAGAGATCAAATCCTCCGCCATTCGGCGACCCTCCTGCGCCGGCGAACGGACCAACATTCACTGGCCGGGGCCGACGGCCAGTATTCGAATCACAAGGACTGTCGCGGCCCCGGTCCAGTGCAGTGTTTGGTTAGCGGGCACTTCGCCTACTGCTCCATGTACTCGATGTCCTTCAAGTGCGCAGGGCGCGGTGTCGGAGCCGGAACTTGGATCGAACCAACCGGAGTCAACAGAGGCTTATTCAAGTCGAGGTAGTGAAAGAAAAACACCCAGCGCCGCTCATCGTCGTCCAAAGATTGCTCGTCGTACGGAACCGGCCATTGGCGCGAGGTTGAGTTGCGTCTTCTTGAGTCACCTGTCCCCAGTCGAATTCTTCGCCACCCGACAATTCCGCCTCGATGAGGTGGCACGGTTCGGGGGCTTCGACGGGATGAACGCCTCGAATGGTGAATCGCATCGTCTGTGCCCGCTAACAAGAATTCTACGGCGCAGCGCCGTATAGTGCTTGACAGGCAGACGTTATATGGTATACAGCCGTATATAACACGACCGCCGCCGTCCGTATCAACCCGGAACGCCTGTCATGACAACAGCTTATCGCTGGCCAGCGATTTCCGCAACCATTTGTGAGGGCGGCGCTGCGCCGTGGCGTGCGTTGCGGCCGGGGGACGCCCATTTTTCGGCGCACCCCGTGCACAGCGCCGTGCCGTTCCCGCTCATCGGCCGGCCTCAATAAGGCGCCCCGCTTAGGCAAACTCCACCTCGCCAACCTAAAACAGCCAACACGCCACCCAAAGCGTTGGCTGGCCCCGCGCCCACCCCATGTTGAGTAGGCCCAACGAAAAGGTTGAGCAGCTCGCAGCCAACAGATTCACCATACCGCAGGACGTTATCGCGAGTCTGCTGCAACGCTTGGTTCTGCCTGCCCTGATTCAGCGGCCGACGCTTTAGCCCATCCGATTGCAACTGCTGCCCGAAACGGGACAACAATTTGGTCGGAGAAAACAGCGATTTCATGATTAGTACCAAAGCTCGGCGTATCGGACGCTACCACCTGAATGCACCAGTCCTTGAAATCACCAACCAGCAAACCCTGAAACTTTTGAAGAAGGGCAGCCGAGATGTAGTTGGTACGAACACAAACATAACACTCGTAACTTGGGCCATACCAATCATCGTTTTGGTATGTGAACGGCGTGAAGTACTCGGACAACCTGTCACTCAATTCTCCATCGGGTGGAGGCGGACTGTCGGCAAAGTGCTCCTTGGTAATGCGCCGAATCTCGTCATGCAGTTTGCCGTTTAAGCGGCCATACGCTTTCTCTTCAGACTCGGTCAACGGCTTCACTTCGAAACTTGGAATGTAGGCGCAATGGCGGGGATGGCGTTTGAGGTGGGCATTGCGGACGGCGTCGCCCTGTCCATCGGGTTCTATCTCCCAGCCGATTAACGCGTGGCTATTTGCCCATCTTTCATTCGCCTTCATTGTGGAATCCTCTATGGAGCAACCGCCGAATAGGGTGAGCGCTAGCAGCATGGCGGCACGTGACACCTCGCGGTCTCTCATGCGTCACACGCTACCAACACGAGTGGCCGGACGCCACCACTGCTCGGGCTCTGGCTCTGGTCTTCATGGCAGAACGACCCAAGCTCAGCGACGGCCGGAAACGCCCGGTCGGCTGTAACAGTCGCGGCCAAATTACCTGAACCGCCCGACTGCCCAGCGGGGCGGCGGTTCGCTGCAGCGCTCTGGTTAGACCTCAGTGTGAAGTGATTCATGAAACCTGAATGAGCGACCAAACTCTCTCGACCAGAATCTTGCACGTGCTCTCTGACTCCACCCAAACAACACACGCGTCTGTTTCCGTGTCGCCAAAATGCAACTCGTCGGCCAACTTCGGGTGGTCCTTGGCAAATACGGCCTCGATCAGCTTGGCCCATCCGTAGCCATCCGGCTCCAGTCCCATTGCTTCGATTTCCTTGTTGGCCGTCTCCAGTCGCTCGTCGTCGGGCTGAAACTCAATCTGCCAGCACAATGGGATGTCACGTCCGCCATAAGACGTGCCAGCCATCACCGTCAGCAGAATGGGATCCCAACTGGCGTCTTCCCACATCCCATCACCATCGGGCGAGTCAGCATCAATTAGCTCCTGAAGATTCTTGGGGATTTCCCACGTTGGTGATTTGGCTTTCATTATGTGCGTGAGGTAATGAGATTTAACGGTACGGCTAAGCTGCCGGGGCCGCGGTGACGACTCTCCATTTGAAACCGACCCGGCCGCGGGCTCTGGTCCATGCGATTGTTCGCCGACGTTCGTTGTGCCGATTGGTCGGAGTTCACTGATCTTGGGCAGGTGATCAGCGGTTGCCAAGCCATCTTGCGACCAGACTTCAAGCCCCGCCAGCCATTCGCAACTAGCAAATACGAACACCCCGAAGAGTCGCCCGTCTGAGTCCATCCATTCATAATCCGCCAGAACAGATATCGGTGCGCATCTCTTCGGAACACGACCATCGATCGAGAGATCAATGCTGGCGCAGCCGCAATAACAACGCGTGGCGACCCGCGCCTTTTCAAGTTGCGTGCGGTAGCGCGTCCCGCCCGACGTCCCGTGCTCCAACAACCATTCAACTAAGCCGCGTTCCTCAGCCGTCAACTCGCGGTCATCGGGAATAACAGTCACATTAGTCATGCTTAGCCGATCGCCGAACGTAACGGATCAGCGACCGCCGCTGGAAACGCCCGGTCGGCTGCAACAATCGCGGCCAAATTACCCGAACCGTCCAACTGCCCAGCGGGGCGGCGGTTCGCTGCATGCTCTGGTTAGGCACTCCCAGTCTCAGGATCCAACTCCAACATCAATGAACGGATACCACAGACCTCGAACGACAATCGGCCCCATGTGCTCACGGACAAAACGGTGCTCAATGTCCGCAGGTCTGATGTCGGCTCGAACTCGGAGCGCGCTCGCATCTTCCGGTAACCGATAACCAGCACGGCGAACAATCTCCAAAGCATCCGTGAGCGAGAACGCGGTCACACCGTAACCGAGTGGGCCTCGCGGATCAGGGCCATCAATCCACAACGCGGTAAGGGTGGACTCAGTCATCGTGTGCGCTTGTCGGCTAACGGATCAGCATTCAACGGCCGGCCGGGCACTGAGCGCGTTGGGATGGCATGGACCGCTCCGCCCGGCCGGTCCGTTGCAGTGCGTGGTTATCCACCGCCCAATGGCCGGTCGAACTCACCGGCGCGAGCACGCTTTAAGGTTTCAATCAGCGAACGGCGGAGTTCAGAGCCAGCTTGCCCCATCCACTTCTCATCGTAATGGGCCAGATGCCAATCAATGTTCTCTTCTACGTGCCAGCCACCGTAATTGAGCAACATCGTGGGGATGTTTTCGATGGCGTCCAAGTAGGCGATTATTTCATCAGCGGTAACAGTCTCACCATATCGCAATCGCATGCGCAAATTCAAGATCGCGCGTTCGAGAAGCGTCATGTAAGCTTTGTGAACTTCTGAGGGCGCGGGTCGCATGGTGGCTAACTTGTTATTAGACAGAAATTCCTTCAGTAAGCCCTGCATATTGAAGAAGTTCTTCAGTAAGCAGGTTGACAACTGTGCGACAGTTTAGTATACATGCGTATCGTACGTCATCCACACGACTTGGCAAGCCTAGACATGGCCGTAGTCTACTACTCTGCGCCGCTCGCGGCAATCGATCGTCCGAGGCACCGAATCTTCCGCGGCTGCTCGACCGATTGAGGTTCGCCCTGCGGGCCAAACATTATGCCTACCGCACCGAACAGGCCTAAGTCCATTGGATTCGGCGGTACATCCTCCGCCAGGCGACGTGGGGCCAGCCGTGGTTTAGCGCATGTTTTAGCGAGCGACGGCCGGCGCCGACGAAGGCGCCCCTCCGGCCGAATGCGTTAAGAATCAAAGTAACGCACGCGAAGCGGTTGACACGACGCTTTCCATAGATGTCCCCGAGTTCGAAGCAGGGCATGATTCGATGTAGCCGACAATCTCTGAAGAAGTTGTATTTAGAGCGGATCCCAGAGCCGTCTCAGAGAGGGGGCAGTCCCGACCAACCTTTGGTCGGTGCCCTTCCTCGGGGGACCATCGCGGCGATGGTGCCCGAAAAATTTGGATGGTCCCCGACGCTTCTGGGATAAGCACTGAATAATGTCGCCGCTATGCGGCTGTTTCGCCCTGCGGGCGAGAGATTTTTGGGGAACCGTGTCCGGGGGTTTGCACCCCCGGCTATCTGCCGTCGCCGCTGCGCGGCTAGAATTTGGGGAGACGAAACAAACTCTTTCTGGGCGGCGCCATGACAGAACACATCGAGTGGAACGATCGTTATCGGGATGGGGATCTGCCGTGGGATACGGGGCGGCCTTCGGCGGAGTTGCAGCGGGTTTTGAGTGCGAACGGGGTTCTGCCGGGTGCGCGCTGGAGATTGGTTGTGGAACGGGAACCAATTGCCTGTGGCTGGCCCAGCAGGGGTTTGACGTGACCGGGGTCGACGTGGCCCCGCTGGCGGTGGAGCGGGCGGAAGAACGGGCCCGGGCGGCCGGGGTTCGGGGCGCGGTTTTTGGTGGCCGATGTGCTTCAGTTGCCCGAGCTGGGCGGGCCGTTTGCGTTCTTTTTCGACCGCGGTTGTTATCATGCCGTGCGGCGGGACGGAAGCGGCCGGTACGGGCCGGCCGTGGCGCGGCAACTGGCTGTTGGCGGCCGCGGTCTGGTGTTGGCCGGCAACGCGCGGGAGCCGCACGATCCGGGGCCGCCAGTCGTTACGGAAGAGGAGATTCGCGACGAGCTGGGCCGGGCATTTCAGATCGTGGACTTGCGCGAATTCCAGTTTGATGAAGCGCCCGGAGTGCCGGAGCGGTTTTTGGGTTGGTCTTGTTTCGTAGAGACGCGCTGAAGAGAAGGGGGGTTCGTGGATCAGTTGGAAGTTTTGCGCGGGGAAGTCCCGACCAAGATGGTCGGGCGATGTTCAAACTGACCTACTTCGTAAGAGAGGAGTCCTGTTGTCCGGCTGAAAGTGGATGTCTGCTTTCCGTCGGCCTGTCAGCAATTCGTCGGGCCAGAATCTCAACGTGGCGTCCACGATCAGCCGGTCAGATCGAGCTGGTTGCCGGATTGGCCGGTGGCGTCTTTGCTTTGACGCGGCGGCGAGTCGGCCGGTTCTTCCGTCGTGGCGCGTTTGCCGCGTTTGGCCGGTGCTTCCCACAGCCGGCGGCCGTCGGCGTCGCGTTCGGAGCTTTGCTGGTCCTCGTGCGTTTGGCCGATGCCGGCGGCCTGCTCGGCCAATTCGTTGGCGTCGGCCTGGCGGGTTTGCGACTGCGCGTCTTTTGAGGCGCGTTCGGTTTCGCTGCCGGCCGTTTGCGACAAGGGTGCTCCGGCGGCGCTGCCGACGATTCCGCCTAGGGGTGCTGTGATCATGGCTTGGCTCCAACGATCCAACGCGGATCATGCTTCGGCGCTGCTGTTGTTTATCGTCGCGGGGTGAGTACGTCGCGCATCGCGGAGGGCGAGGTCACGGTCGCGGCGCCCGCCTCGAGCTCGGTCTGCAAACGTTCGAGGGCGTCGTTCACGCCGGGCAACACCTTCGGCTCGATGACCGGCACGTCCCAGGTGCCGCCGACCTTGAGCGACAACGTCTGCTTACTGGCTTGGCCGAGAATGGTCTTATAAAACGGGATCGGCAGATCGGCCGGGCCCATTAAACTATAGAACACCAGATCGAGCTTGCGATCGAGATTGGTTTTTCCCTCGCCGTACAGGCTGCCGGCGTCGCCCAGCAGGTTCAACTGGCTGAACAGGATGTCTTCACCCAGGACCCGGAATTTTAAGTCGCAGCGGTTGAAGGCCGTTTTGTCGGGGGCCCGATTCCGCAACACTTTGAGCAGCGAGACAATCACCGGCAGCTCATAGATATTGCCGTCAACCACGTGCAGCTCACCGGCCCCTTGCAGCGTGCGCGTTGATTGGCCGCTATTGGACAAAAGGAGCGTGCCCGAGGTCTTGCCGGTCAGCTCTTTCGGGCCGCCCAGCCGTTCGCCGGCAAAGCGGCCGAGGTCTGCGCCTCCAATTGCCAAGCCGATGACGTAATTGGGATTCGGCTCGTGTTCGATGCGGACGTTGGCCGTCAGGCTGCCGCCGTAGGCGTCGGCGGTGATCGGCTGCGGCGGCCGTTTTTGCTGGTTGCCGGCCGGTTGGCCCAACAGGCACACCGATCCATCTGCCCACAATGGTCCGTGCACCGACGTGAATTGCATTCCCTTCCAGGACATGGAATTGATTGTTAACTCTCCGGCAGTAAACGAAGTGCGTTCATTCGATTGGCCGACCAAGCGGACGCCGCCGAAGATGTTGTTGATCTGCAGGCTGCCGCCGAGCGAGACCTGGTGGCAATCGAGGTTCACATCCCACGCGGACGCCATCTTCGAGGCATTCGGCAGCTTGGCGAAGGACAGCGAGCTGTCATAAATGGCAAAATCGCCCGACGGCTGCAACCGCTCAATGACTCTCTGCAATCCGGGCGGCAGCGCCGACAGCAGCTCACGCTGCGGATCCAGTCGATCAACGTCGAGGCCGCTGAGCGACATGTGCCAGCCGCCTTCGGTGGGTTGCCAGCCACCGCTTTTGGCGAAGCACTCCAGGCGACCGTGTACCCCTCGCAGGTCATGCAGAGAGACATGGCCGTCGACAATGCGGACTACGCCATCGACCTGATCCAGACGCAGCGGAAACGGCAGCGGCTCGACCGAGACGCTACGCTCGCGCGGACGCAGTTCGACGTCCACGCGTGGCTTTTCGTCGGTTGGCGTCTGCGTGACACGGGCCGTGAAGTCGATTCGCCCTTGCGGACGCAGATTGTCCCAGGCCTGTTGGCCGCCCGGCGGCAATGCCTGTTTCAAATTGTCATCCAGGGGCACGTTCTGGGCCTGGAACACCAGGCCGAGTTCGTGGCCTGCCGTGACGGGCGTGGTGGTACCTTGACAGGTCACGATCGTCGTATCGCTTGGGCCGCGGGCCTCGACATCGTGAATTTCCCAGCGTCGATCGCGCTCGGTCACGAGCCCGTGCACGTGGCGCAGTGGATACTCAAATCGATCGAAAAGAATACTGCAATCCTTGAGCGTCAGGTCGAGCGAGGTCGCGGGCCGCGGCTGAATGCGGTCGGTCCACTCGGCTCGCCAACGAAAGTCAAACGTGCCGCTGGCGCGGAGCGAGCGAACGAAGTTGTTGCCCGATGGCGACCGCTCGTCGAGCGCCGCCAACAGTTGCTCGTGAACGGCGATGTCGCTGCCGGCGATTACGATCCAGCCGACCGGATGATAGTGTGATTCGAACGCCGTCGTTGCGAGCTGGGTTCCGCGATATCCCACCAGGTTGACACGCTGCGGGGGCGCATCGGCGACTCCGGTCCGGCTGGGCCGAGTGTCGGGCGGATCGGCTAGCACTTGCGTCAGTTCGGCTTTGATCGTGACGGGCCGATTGTTGCCGACGCCCGTAAGGTCGATCGCCAGGCGATCGGGCCGCCCGTCTTTTTCGGGAGTATAGTCCACACTGCCGGCGGCTTGTTCGAGGCGATAGGGAAACTTTTCCGTATCGGTAAGTGACAAGCCGCGGCAAACCGCCTTTATTTCCGGGCGCCATTGCTGGCCGTCGAATGCCACGCGCAGCTCGGCGTCCACCTTGCCTGCCGGCTCGAAACGCTGCCAGCAGTGCGCCCAGCGTTCAGGAATCGCCTCTGCCATCTCGGCGTCCAGCGTAAGTCCGGTCAACCGCGCAGCCAAAGCCAGCGGCGCGTCGGCCGCCCAGCCGTTGCGATTGCACGACACGGCCACCTCAGCCGGGCCACACTTAGCTGTCATCCGCTCGACGCTCAAGTGATTGCCGTCGGCCATGATGTGGCACTGCAAGTCGGTCAGGGGCTGCGGCCACTTTGCGTATCGCACTCGACCGCGCTCGACTTCCGCTTGCGCCGACCAAGCCAGACTGGACGCCGGCCCGGGCGGACGCACGATGTGCACGGCCAGCCCCAGGCGGCCGGTGATCTGCACGTCGTCGAACGCGAGTGGCAGTTCCAGTGGCAGTGACGCGACGAGTTCGGGTGATACTTCTAGCCCGGCCGTAGAAATCGTCAGATCGAGCGAGCCGTCTTTCGTCCCAATGTCGCCCGAAAGTCGAAAATCGCCGCCAGCAAATCCCGCGGCCGCCCCCACCAGGTGGTAATTGTGCCCTGTCCGCGACTGGGTACCTTCCGCCATAGTCGCCGCTGGCTCGGTGGCCACCGGAGTCAGCTCGCAGCCAATCCCGCGCAGCACCAGCGGCCGAGCCGTGGGGTGCGCCGCGTCTTTGAAAGAGATGGTCGCGTCCTCGACCGCAATCGGTGGCGATGCATCGCTGAATTTCGGCAGCGGCATGAGCGACTGAACGTTCCAACGGCCATTTGGCTGCCGCACCACAGTGGCCCGCGGGCGACGGACGACAATTTTCTCAATCGGCAGCGAGCCGGAGAGAAGCTCATCCATCCGAATCTTGCCCGCCAGGTACAACTCATCGATCACCAGCAGTGATTGCGGCGAGCTTCCGGTTTGCGGCTCGGAGAATTGGATATCTCGGATCGTGATCCCGCGGTCCTGTTCGAATTGCGCCCTTCCCACGTGGACCGTCAAATGCTGATAGTGGGAGGCGAGGCGCTGTTCGACTTGGTGACGAATCTCGTCATCTAGATGGATGTATAAGTAGATACCCACCGCCAGCGCAGCGACGAGCGCGAGGATCACGCCCCACTGAAACAACCGCCAACAGCCGTTGACCAATCGCGAAACGATGTCTACTACCTCATCACCGGTTTAAACGCGATGCGCAGCGGAGCGCAGCCGCAGCGCAACTCGCGCACAGTTATTCCGCGATGCCCATGGCAAAAGTTAACCTGCCCCAGATGCGCAATTTAGGGCGGAGGATGGTAGCTTCGAGGCGCAAATAACGTCAAGAGAGGCTGCCCGCGCGGCTCAACAGAATACTGCCCGCCTGGCGCGATGCTCGCACATTACCGGGCAAAATGAGCGGCTGGGCCGTTTGGGCGCCCGTCCCTAGCTCAGCGAGCTGCTGCCACACGTCGAAACCGGCCGCCTGCAGCGGCCAGCCCGCCCGCCCCCAGGCCAGCTTGAAGACCTCCCGGATCACTAGCGGCGGTTCACCCGCCAATGGAGGGCACTCGACTCGCACGCTGGCAATCGGCGCCGAAGGGAAGAGGAGGGCGGTGGGGCGGAAGAGTTTTTGGAGCCAGAGGAATCGTGGCGATCTTCGTCCTGATCCAGCCGGGCCGGCGTGGAAGACGAACCTGCGAACGTAACGCACTTCTTCACAAGCTCCTGGGCATGGCCGCCCAGCCAATGCTGCGCTTCGCTCGCCTGGCCGGCGAGCCTCAATAGCGCCGCGTCCACCTCACTATTGAATCGGTCGCGAATGAGCGGCAGCAGCACCTGCCGGATACGGTTGCGGGTATAGCTCACGTCCGCATTGGAGGCATCGCTGCGGTAATTCTGTTTGAGGACTTTTAAGTACTCGACAATTTCCCCGCGCGTCGTCCTCAGCAGCGGCCGCACGAGCGTGACGCTCGGCGAAAGGGGCCGCGTGGGCGGAATGCCTGCCAGCCCAGCCAACCCCGTTCCGCGCAGGATGTGATGCAGCACGGTCTCAACCTGGTCGTCCGCCGTGTGCGCCGTGGCCACGAACCGCGCCCCGATCTGTTCGGCCATGGTGCGCAAAAAATCGTAGCGTGCCAAGCGGGCCGCCGCCTCCCAACCGTCGCCCGCCTGGTTTGCCAGTTCCCCTACGTCGGCCCGGCCGACGCTGACCGCCAGCCCCATCTCCTGGCAAAGCGCCTCCACCCAGCCCTCGTCGGCGTCGGCCGCCTCACCGCGCAGGCCGTGGTTGAGATGGGCGACATAGACCGCGCCCGGCCCGCCGCACTCTCGTTTCAGGGCAGCGACGGCTCGCAGCAGGGCTACGCTGTCGGCCCCACCCGACACGGCAATGAGGACGTGGCAGTCTCGCCACTCGGAGCAGGGCCACGATGCGGCCAGTCGGTTTTCCAACTCAAATTGCATGTTTGATGCGATAACGCCCTGTTCCGGGTTGCGTTGCCCACGACATTTGATACGATGATGAAATTGGCGAGTAAGGCGGTCGCTGAAAAGCGAGTATGTCCCGATAAGACTTGGCGACATACTCACGTACTAACTTACTCACCTACTCACCATTTGTGGAACTGAATGTGTTCGGTTCGACTGCACGACTGTGCCATCGAGCGGAACGCGACGCTACATACGATCTGTTTGCGGATGAGTTCAAGTCAACCATTGACCGTTTCTGGAACGTACCGGTTTTGGGCCTGGGCCGTTGCCGTTTGGGCGACCTGCTGGTCGCTTTGTCGGGGGCGGCTCGGCGTGCGAAACCAGACGCGCAGCGGCTGGCGGCAGACCTTCTGGTCAGCCGCCGGACACGGGCTTGCGCGAGCGCTTCACGGAGAGCAAGGCCTTTGCGCCACACTGGCGCGGCGACTGTCGCTTGCGTGCGAGCGCCGCCGCGACGGCCCGAAACGCTGGCCACTCTTGCCGTTGCGCACTGGTTTCGTTTCCTGTTCTGACCTATTCGGAAATCGGCCGCCCTGGGGCTGCGCAGCGATGCCATCCTTTGGGCCAGAGGGCGCCGTCGACTTGACGATCTTCATGCGATCCGGTGGCGTTCGCAGCTAGCACTCTATGCTGCAGCGCGAAGCGGTTGCTTCGCGCTAGCGTGGGTGCCTGGCTTCCGCCCGCTTCTGCTCTGTGGCGCTGGCTTAAGAATACCACCGCGCTTGCGCGCTGCAAAGGAGTCCGGGCCGTGGCGATCAATCAAATTGACTTTCTGCTTGCTCAGCAGGGCGCCCAGCAGAGCGGTTCGGCCGGCATGTGGGGCTACGCGATCGTGGCCGTCGTCGCCGCCGGCATGGGCATGGGCGTTTTCAAGCTGTTGGGCTACCTACGTAAGCGAGACGCCGAAAGAGAAGCCCGCCAAATCATCGAAAAGGCCGAGATCCAAGCCGGCGCCCGCCGCAAAGAAGTGGAAGTCGACGCCCGCGAGATGGCCCTCCGCGAAAAAACTAAAATCGAAGAGCAGCTCAATGAAGTCCGCCAGAAATTGTTCGAAAAGGAACGGACCCTCGATCGCCAGCAAGACGCCGTTCAGCAGCGAACCGACCAGCTCCAGAAGCAAGAAAAAATGGTCGAGAACAATCAGCGAAAGCTGGCCGAAAAACTCGAAGACGCCGGCCGCCGGCAATCGGAGCTCGACCACCTGCTCGACATCCAGCGGCAAACATTGCATCAAATCAGCGGCCTCTCGCCCGAGGAGGCCAAGCGCCGCCTGCTGGAACGGCTCGACCAGGAACTGACCCACGAACAAGGGGCCTTGATCCTCAAGCAGGAACGGGAACTGACTGCCGTCTGCGATGCTAAGGCCAAGGAAATGCTGATCACCTCGATTCAGCGTTTCGCCGCCAGCCACACGGCCGAGGCCACGACCAGCACGGTCGACATTCCCAACGATGAAATGAAGGGCCGCATTATCGGCCGCGAGGGCCGCAACATCCGCTCGTTCGAAAAGGCGACCGGCGTCGACGTGATCATCGACGACACGCCCGGCGTCGTCATTGTCAGCGCGTTCGATCCGGTCCGCCGCGAGGTGGCCCGCATTGCCCTGAATAAGCTGATCGCCGACGGCCGCATTCACCCGTCGCGAATTGAAGAGATCGTGGCCGAGACGCAGAAGGACGTGGAACAGCAAATCCGCCGCGCCGGCGACGAGGCCGTACAAGAGGTGCAAGTCCGCGGCCTGAAGGAGCAGGTCGTCATCTTATTGGGCCGGCTCAAATACCGCACCAGCTACAGCCAGAATGTGCTGCGGCATTCGATCGAGGTCGCGTTCGTCGCCGGCATGATCGCCGACGAAATCGGCCTCGACGGCACGTTGGCCCGCCGCGCCGGCCTCTTGCACGATATCGGCAAGGCGGCCGACCACGACGCGGAAGGCGGCCACCCCCAAATCGGCGCCGATATCCTCAAGCGTTATGGCGAAGGCCCCGAAGTCGTCCACGCGGCGCTCGGCCATCACGACGACATCCGGATCGACATGCCCTACACCGTGCTCGTGGCCGCGGCCGACGCCGCCAGCGCCAGCCGGCCCGGCGCCCGACGTGAAACGCTCGACCGCTACGTCAAGCGGATGCAGGAACTGGAAACCATTGCCACCAGCTTCCCCGGCGTCGAACAGGCCTTCGCCATCCAGGCCGGCCGCGAGGTCCGTGTCATCGCCAGCACGAAGCAAACCAGCGACGAATCGGCCGCCAAAATTTGCCGCGACATCGCCAAGGCATTTGAAGAGCAGCTCACGTACCCAGGCGAGATCAAGGTGACGATGATTCGCGAGACGCGGGTGACGGAGACGGCGCGGTAATCGATTCGCTATGATCCCTCGGTTCGACGACTTGGGCCGATTGCCGCTGGGTATCCCCGCCGGCACGCTCGAGGAAATAGACGTCCGATTCGGCCGGATGTCCGAAATTCGTAGAGTTCAAATGGAGTCGGTTCGGTGGCTGGTCGATCTTGCCGATCGGGCCGGCGCGGAGCGAATCATTTTGAACGGCAGTTTTGTCACGGATATAATGGAGCTAAACGACGTCGACTGCGTATTGCTGTTTCGCCCGGGCCAACCCAAGGACTTGGCTGCCGTTCGTGAGTTGAAAGCCGGCCTGCCGTTTCTCGATATTGCAATAGCGGCGACGAAGCGATTTGACCAATATGTCTCGAAGCTGTTTGCGGCCGACCGGAACGGAGTGCCGAAAGGAATGGTGGAGGTGCTGTTATGACGCTGCAAAATGACCTTGAGCTGGCCAACACGCGCGAGAAGCTTCGCCTCCTGGAAGAAAGTTATGCGGAAGTCGTCAACGAGGATTACGAAGATCAAACTCTGCGGGAAATGGAAATGGAGTCGCTCATGCGATTCATTAATCGGCTTAAAGAGGAAATAGCGCGCTACGAAGCACATCAAATCGCCCGCAGTTAATTCGGCCCATACCCTCGCGTTATCGCCAGCACGAAAGAGCCCACCGACGCGTCAGCCGCAAAAACCTGCCGCGACATCGCCAAGGCGTTAGACCCGCAGATTTTTGGCGGCAAACCCATAATAAGCGGCATGCGGATCGCGGTCGATCACGTTTTGGGAATGCTGGAGACTGGGGACACTCGGGAAAATCTTCTGGCGGAGTATCCGTTTCTGGAGCCCGCCGACATTCAAGCCTGCATTGCTTATACCCGCCGTTCTCTCGGCGGCGACCAAGTTCATCAGCCGGATAGTAACGTCCGAAGAATGTAAAGCTCCTGAGTGGCGACTGTTCGCTATTGCGTCAAAACGCGAACGCGTCCCCGCGTGTCAGGGCGCGGTGCTGAAACGCTAATCCGAACGTCGCACCCAAGTGCGTTTAGGAAGCGGAACAGTCGGTCGCTGGAGAATCCGTCCAGGCGGCCATTCAAAAGAGCGGATACCTTCGGTTGCGTAATTCCCAACAGCTTGCCCGCTGCAGCCTGGGTTAGCCGGCGACGTTGGACGATCTTTAGAATCTTGGCGGCAAGTTCCGCTTTGGCAAGATATTGTTCTGGGTTGGGAATGTGCAAATCGGCAAACACGTTGCCACTACCGCGCTGAACTTTCTCATTCTTCATTTCCCCTCGCTCTCGTATCGTTCAAGAAAAACTTCTACCGCTGGCCTGAGCCGCCGCCGCACGGTCTCTACGTCGGCCTTGGCCGTGGCAAGGCCTTTCTTCGACTTCTTTTGGAAGGCGTGCAGCACGAAAACGGCCTTGGCAAATTTCACGGTGTATACAGCGCGATACGTGTTCCCATCGTGATCAGCGACGATTTCCAAAACACCCGCGCCGCCGAATCCCTTGAACGGCTTCGCCGTCGGGCTCTTCATCCCGGTTTGCGCGAGGTAAAGCGGATACCCGGCAATTCGGCGCACGGAACCGGGAAAGCAATCAAATCAGCTTTCGATGAGCCGACCCATTCCAAGGGCTTCATCGGCGGATTCGGCATTGCTGCTCAATTATCCCTTTTTTGGGATGCGCTGTCAAGAAAGCACGGAAGCACAAAAGAACCGTAGCAAGAGGAACGATTTCATCGTAAACTTCCCGTGGCGATTTGCGATAATTCCGAACTCAATTCTAATATGCGCATCCTCCTCATCGGCGACATCGTGGGCAGCCCGGGGCGCAGCATCGTCTGCCGTGCCGTTGCGGGCCTGGCCGTCGAGAAGCAGCTTGACCTGATCATCACCAACGCCGAAAACTCGGCCGGCGGCTCGGGCATCACGCCGGCCATTTTTCGCGAGCTGACCAAGGCCGGGGTCGACGCGATCACTCTGGGCGATCACATCTATCGCCGTAAGGAGATTTACTCGACGCTCGAGAAGGAAGCGAACATCGTTCGGCCGGCGAATCTTCCGCCCGAATCGGTCGGCCGCGAGTGGGCCGTCGTGCGGGGTCGCAACGGCGTCCACGTCGCGATCGTCTCGCTGCTGGCCCGGCTGTTCATGAAGCCGGTCGACAGCCCCTGGGCGGCGGCCGATCGCGTGCTGGCCCAAATTCCCAATGACGTCCGCGTCCGCATCGTCGATTTCCACGGCGAAGCTACCAGCGATAAGCAGCTCATGGGCCGCTTCCTCGATGGCCGCGTCACTGCCGTCCTCGGCACGCACACGCACGTGCCCACCGCTGACGAGCGCATTCTGCCCGGGGGGACCGCCTTTCAGTGCGATGTGGGCATGACAGGCCCCCACGAAAGCATCCTCGGCCGCCGCATCGACCGGGTAATGGAAACCACCCTTACCGGCCTGCCGACCGAGTTCGACGTGGCCACGGGCGACGTGCGGATCAACGGGGCCATCGTGACCTGCGAGCCGGAAACGGGCCGGGCGACGGCAATCGAGCGGCTCTGCGTGACGGAGGCCGACCTACCGCGACTGGAAAAATTGGGAAAAACGGCATCACCGGGTGGGGATCCGAGCCGCTAGTTCATCGCCCCGGCCGGCAATTGCTTGACAACTCTGCACAACCCGTCCATCTTAAAAGCTGGTTGACGGGGGCGGTCCCGGGCAAACTTCTCCTGTCGGTCAATTTGGTATTGGCCGCCATCTGCGGGCGGCGGTTTCTTTTCACGGTTGCGAGTGCTGTGATCGCCGCCGACCTGCTTCGGCAACAATTCGTCGCGTGGTGCCCGTCGGCCCCATGTACGGTTGGCACAGCGTCTCGTGACGTTATAGCTGAGAGTTGACCTCATGATGCGCTGCACATTCCGCGTCGGCCTGACGGTCACGTGCCTGGCGGCCTTCGCCGCCGCCGCAAACGCCGAAAATCGCTCGTACGACGGCACGAACAACAACCTATCGAACCCCGCTTGGGGCGCTGCCAATACGCAGCTCATTCGAAAATCATTTGCCGCCTATTCCGACGGCTATGCTTCGCCGGCCGGCCCAAATCGGCCCAGTGCCCGCGAAATCAGCAACGTCGCCATTGCACAGACCGTCATGGCCCCCAACGCCCACCACATGACCGACTGGGTCTTTCAGTGGGGCCAATTTGTCGATCATGACATCGACTTGACGATGACTTTCAATCCGCCGACGACCGAAGAATTCGATATCCCGATCCCGGCCGGCGACCCGGTCTTCGACCCGAATAACACCGGCACGGCCCTGATGCCATTTACGCGCTCGCTGTTTGACGTGACGACCGGCACCGACCCCGGCAACCCGCGGCAGCAAATCAACTCCATCACGTCGTACCTCGACGGCTCGCAAGTGTATGGTTCGAGCGCCAATCGGGCTCTGGCGCTGTGCACTGGCGTCGGCGGCCGCCTCAAAACGAGTGCCGGCAATCTGCTGCCGCTGAACACGCCCGACCTGAACCTGCCCAACGGCGACAACGGCGCCCCCGATCGCTCTCAGTTCTACGTGGCCGGCGACGTTCGCGTCAACGAACAGGTTGGCCTGACGGCAATCCACACGCTGATGATGCGTGAGCACAATCGCCTGGCCGCCCAAATTGAAAGCACCGTGGGCGGCACGGACGAAGCGATTTACCAACGGGTTCGCAAGCTCGTCGGCGCTGAAATTCAGGTGATCACCTACAACGAGTTCTTGCCCGCGCTGCTGGGTGCGAGTGCACCCGGCTTCACCGGCGCCTACCAGGACGATGTCGATGCGTCGATTGCCACCGAGTTTTCCACGGCCCTGTTTCGCGTCGGCCATACCATGCTGCCGCCCCGGCTGATGCGGATGCAGAACGACGGCACGGAAGCACCCGGCGGGCCGATGGCACTGCGCGACGCGTTCTTCAAACCGCACAACATATCCGATCCGGGCGAATTGGATTACATGCTCAAGGGCCTCGCTTCCGAAGAGCAACAGGAAGTCGACATGCACCTCATCGACGACGTGCGAGATTTTCTGTTCGGCGAACCCCTGGCTGGCGGCTTCGATCTAGGCGCCCTTAACATTCAGCGTGGCCGCGACCACGGCCTGCCCGATTACAATTCGATCCGTCAGGCCTACGGATTGAATCCCATCGACTCCTTCGACGAAATCACGTCGGATCCGTCGACTCAGGCTGCCCTCAGTGATTTGTACTGCGATTCGCCGGGCAGTTGCGACTTCAACGACATTGACGTCTGGGTCGGGGCGGTGGCCGAAGATCACCTTCCCGGCCAGCAGGTGGGGCCACTTATCTCAGCCGGCCTCGTCGAGCAATTCACCCGCACTCGCGATGGCGACCGCTTCTGGTATCGCAACGACCCCGATTTGTCGCCCGACGATATCGCTTGGCTGGAATCGGTCCGCCTCTCGGACGTCATTCGTTGGAACACGTCGATTTCGAACATTCAAAACAACGTGTTCTTCATGCCGGTGCCCGAGCCGGCTTTGGCCGTTCTCCTCCTGTGGGCACTGGCGATGGGGGGCCTCGTGACGAAGCGCCGCGGCCGCGCATGAATCCACTGCCCGCAGGGTATGTTGACGACGTCCCTGCCAGAAATGTGACGCAGAAGTTCGGGTTTTTTCACGATCGCGCCGGCAGGACTTTTGTCCACCGCAGCGCCGGCGTGGCGGCGACCGTCGTCGCCAGAGCCATCAGGACCATCATCGCATACAGCGTCGGCGAAATGACACCCATTTCCAGGCCGATGTTCAGCACGATCAACTCCATCAGCCCGCGGGTGTTCATCAAGATGCCCAGCGCCGTCGCGGCGCCACTCGGCAAGCCGGTCAAGCGCGCTGCCGCGTAGGTGCCGCCGAACTTGCCCGCCGTGGCCACGACGACAATCAGCAGCACCATGAGCCACGCCTCCCAACCAGAGACGAAATCGACGTGCGTCCGCATGCCGGTAAAGGCAAAGAACGCCGGTAGCAGCAAGATTTTGACAATGTCTTCCAGCTTGTTGCGGAAGTCGATGGCCACCTCGGCGTCGTGAGGCACGACGGCTCCCAACAAGAACGCGCCAAAAATCGCATGGATGCCGATGTACTGTGCCGTCATCGCCGATACGAGTAGAGCCACGAGCACCCACACGGCCAACCGCCGCGGCGGTTGCGGCTCGGCGCTGGCTCCCAAGTAACGAATTGCCAGCGGCCGAATGACGGCAAACATCACAGCGATGTAGAGCAGGGCGTAGCCCGCCGTTCGCACCGCGCCCCCGACTTGCGAATTTGCAACACCGACCACCAGCGCTAACAGGCACCAGGCGGTCACGTCGCCGGCAGCGGCACATCCCAAGGCCACGACGCCCAACTCAGTCTTGTCGAGGCCCCGGTCGGCGAGGATTCTCGCAAGCACCGGAAATGCCGTGATCGACATCGCCACGCCCATGAAAAGGGCAAAGCTGGTGAACGGGACATTGCCGCTCACTGTCCGCGGGTATAGCCACAGCGCAAGACCCGAGCCCAAAACGAACGGCGCCAACATACTCGCGTGCGAAATCACCACCGTGGCATGCGCCGCGAGCGCCAATAGCCCCGCGTTCAGTTCCAGGCCGATCAGGAACATATACAGCAGCACACCGATCTGGGCGATGATCTCGAGGTAGGGCCCGACCTCCTGCGGCAAAACGAAGTTCATCGCGTCAGGCCAAACCTGACCGAGCAGCGACGGACCCAGCGCGATGCCGGCCACAATCTCTCCAATCACGCGTGGTTGGCCGAAATGCTGGCACAATTTTCCCAATAGCCGTCCCAGCACCGTGATCGCTGTGAGCGCGAACAGAATGTGATACAGCACGTCTTTATTCACCGTCAGGCTGGCGCCGGGCACTGCTTCCGTGGCCGCGAGCGGCGCGTACCAGTTCTCCAAAGTGGCGGATCGCCATAAATGACGCCAGCGTCAGCAGGACCATCAGCAAATAACCGACGGCGAGCCGCCACGTGAGCGACGAGTGCGATTCCGCCGCCAGCTTGGGAACGTTGGCATTCATTGCCGATCCACTGAGATTTCGCCTAGAGCAGCGCCGATACACCGACGCACGTAACTTCGCCGTAAGCATTCCCGCAATAACCCGGCGCTGTCAAGACGGGCCCGTGAGGCAGACATTCCGGTCTGCTGGAATCCGTCAGCCCACTCTGTTGTGCGGCGGTCTCCTCACCCGGCACCCGTGCCAAGGGGCAGAGATTCGTGGGGCGTTAAAATGGAGGAGTCTTGAAATAAATAATCGATTCGCGCCTGCGCGATCAAGACTATCGGGGGTCGCATCGAAAGAGAATTCAAATGCTGGGGGAAGCGGGGCCAGGTGTCGGGGCCCCACTCGCCCACTCGCCCACTTGGCTACTCACCCACTAAATGGCCGCCAGCTTGCCTGCGAAACCGGCGCCCGTCAGCACCGATTCCTTGAACGGATCGGTGAACTTGAGCATATGGATCGCGTCGTATGTCAGCAGGATAAACCGCGCGCCCATCGCATCCGGGTTCATCCGTTCCAGCATCAGCATATCGCCTTTCGTCAGAAAGCTCTTGAACGGCGTGGCCTCGTTTAGTGTACTGACGACAATCCCCCGCTTGGGCAAGCCGGGTGGCCAATGGAAAAACAGCTCGCGCCAGGAAGATTCGTTCATGTTCGTGGGTACCCTTTTGCGAAACCAAAACGTACGCGCAAAGGTAGCTTAGCGATCGGCCAAAAGTGGAGCCGTCATGATCGATACGAGGAAGACCAAGCCACGCGCGATTCCCGCCGACACTGGCATCCGGGCCCGGGAGCGTGGTATACTGGCCATCCGTTCGCGGGTTATGTGGCCCCCTGCCGATGAAGGTCTTCGCCGATGCGCTACCGGCCGATTGTTGTTGGGATTTCCATGGTTGCGGTTCTCGCCGCGGTGTCCCGGGCCGCCGACTGGACCCAGTGGCGCGGGCCGGAGCGAACCGGCGTTTCCGCGGAAACGGGCCTGGCCCACGCTTGGCCGGCAGGGGGGCCGAAACTGCTGTGGCAAGTAAGAGACCTCGGCGAAGGCTACGGCTCGGTAGCGATCGTCGGCGGGCATGTGTACTTACTCGGAAATGACGGCCTCGACAATGAATTCGTCGAGGCCCGCAGCGCGGCTGACGGACGTCGAATTTGGCGGCGGCGAATTGGCAACGTCGGCGAACCCGACCAGAGCCCGAATTACCCCGCCGCCCGCTCGACGCCCACGATTGACGGCGATCGCCTCTACGCACTCGGTTCCGACGGCGACTTGGTCTGCCTGAACGCGATGAGCGGCGACCTCCTGTGGCAAAAGAATCTGCGCGCCGATTTCCACGGCCAGCCGAGCGACTGGGGCTACGCCGAATCGCCACTGGTGGATGGCAAAGTGCTGATTTGCACACCCGGCGGAATTGAGGCCGGCCTGGCCGCCCTCGACAAAACCAATGGCGAAGTGCTTTGGAAGTGCGAAAACCCCACCGGGGAGGCGGCCGGTTACGCATCGGCCCTGGCCGTCGAGCTTAACGGGCGCAAGCAATATGTGCAGTACTTGTCCCAAGGTCTGGTCGGCGTGGACGCGGCGACGGGCAAGTATCTCTGGCGGGCCCTCGACACCGAGCGCGACAACATGGCCACACCGATTGAATTCGACGGCTACGTTTACGTCCCGGCCTTCCTGTCGGGAGGCGGTTTGGTGCGTTTGGAATCGACGTCCGGCGGCGTGGCCGCACAGCAGGTCTACCGGAAGCGTGGACTTCCCTGCCAAATCGGCGGCGCGGTGCTCGTCGGCGGCTTCTTATATGGGACGGTGCAAGACGGCTTGGTCTGCGCTGACTTCAAGACCGGAGAAGTCAAGTGGCAGGCGCCTTCGATCGGTCCCGGGGCGGTATGTTCGGCCGATGGCCTGATCATCCTTCACGGCGAGAACAGCCAGTTGGCCCTCGTCGCAGCGACGCCCACTGCGTATCACGAACAGGGCCGCTTCACGCTGCCCGAGCCGCCCCTGCGCAAGGACCAGATGGAACAGGCCTGGGCCTACCCGGCCGTCGCCAACGGCCGGCTCTATGTCCGCGACAAGAACGTCCTCTGGTGCTATGATATCGCGGAAGCAAAGCCAGCGGGGGGCCGTTAGCGGCAGGCAAAAGTTGAGGGGGGTGAAAGGGCGAAGTTCCTGCAGAGCCAGCATCGCAATCCGCAACCGTCTGGCTCGGCGGGAGCCTCACCCTGCCAGGAATTATTGTGCTTTAGGAAGTTCCTCCTCAAATCTGCAAGGTGAATCAATGAGTGTTGGATTGAAGCTGTTGCGTGTAATCGTGGTGAGTGTCTTTGCCTCATCTGCGCCGGCCGCCGATTGGGCTCAGTGGCGCGGCCCGCAGCGGACCGGTGTCTCAGCCGAAAACGGCCTGGCCGATCAATGGCCGCAAGCCGGGCCGAAACTCGTTTGGAAATCGACGGAAATCAGAAATGGTTACGGCTCGC
Organism: uncultured Planctomycetota bacterium; assembly: GCA_963738665.1. Classification (GTDB taxonomy): domain Bacteria; phylum Planctomycetota; class Planctomycetia; order Pirellulales; family Lacipirellulaceae; genus JABDGM01. The sequence goes on along the minus strand of CAVTXL010000013.1, from coordinate 106,708 downwards.
CTTCCATCTCCGGCAACCGCCTGTACGTGATTGGCAGCGAGGGCGTCAGCGACGAATTCGTATTTGCGCTCGACATCGCCAGCGGTCGGAAAACCTGGGAGCGTCGCATCGGCAAGGTCGGCAATCCCGATCAACAGCCGCCGTACCCAGCCGCTCGTTCGACGCCGACGATCGACGGCAATCGGATTTACGCCTTCAGTTCGGACGGCGACATCGTCTGCATGGAGGAGGGCGGCCGGATACTCTGGCAAAAGAACGTGCGCAGTGAATTCGGTGGCAAACCGGTGCATGGGCCTATGCCGAATCGCCCCTGGTGGACGGAAACACCGTCGTTTGCACGCCGGGCGGACCCGACGCGACGATCGTCGCGCTCAACAAGATGACGGGCGAGGTTATTTGGAAGTGCCCGGTGCCCGGGGGCGACGACGCGGGCTACGCTTCGGCCATCGTCGTGAACGTGGGCGGCAAGAAACAGTATGTTCAATACTTGGCGCAAGGCGTGGTCGGCGTTGATGCAGCGACGGGCACGTTTTTGTGGCGGGCACTGGAGACAGAAAACGTCGGCGCAAATATGGCGACGCCGATCGAACGTGCTGGCCAAGTTTATGCGCCGTCCGGAAACAGTTTCGGCGGTCTGGCGCAGCTCACGCCCGCCGGGAACGGCCTGGAAGCGAAGCAAGTGTACAAGAAGCGCGGACTGCCGAGCGCGATCGGCGGCGCCGTGCTCATCGACGGCAACCTGTATGGCACGACGCGTGACGGACTCGTCTGCGCCGATTTTGCCAGCGGTGAAGAAAAGTGGAAGGCCCCGTCGATCGGCGTCGGCTCGGTCTGTGCCGCCGACGGCCTGCTGTTCCTCCACGGCGAAAACGGCCAGGTCGCCCTGGTTGAGGCGACACCGACCGAATACCGCGAGAAGGGCCGGATCGTTTTGGCCGATTTGCCCGAGCGCGTCAACCAGATGGAGAAGGCGTGGGCCTACCCTGTCGTGGCCAACGGCCGGCTCTACATTCGCGACAAGAATATGCTCTGGTGCTACGACGTCAGCGGGTCGGCCTCGCCAAATTGATCAGCCGATGTGGGTCGTTTGTCGGCTTAAGCCATTGGTATGAGCCAGACGGCGATGTCTTTTGCCGCGTCTTTTGTCGCTGCTGAGCTGTCAGGGTGGAGAAGCGTCGGCCCTCACCTGCCAGTTGTTGCGCAAAAATTGGCCGCGCTTCAACTGACCATCGACGCCCAGCCAGTGCCTGGATGGTGTCGATCGCACCAGGGACCGGCATAACGAGTGTTCCAAGGCTCCGCCGCGCTGTGGGGGCCATGTCACGTTCGTTCGCCGGCCGCGGTCCGATTTCGCTGTTCGTGCCGCCCAAACTGTCCTGCCATGGGCCGCCTTTCGCGGACGTATGCTCCCGTGCATCTCGGCGTTCTGCCAAAGTTCATTACAACCGCTACAAGCGATACGATTTTCCCGCTGCGACGCATTCGCCCCGGCGAAAATGCGCCCCGTCAATTAATCACTTGGCGTCGCTTTGCGACTTACAATATTCGTATAATGAAGCCGGCGAGGCGGCCGTCGCCTGGTGGCGATAAGCCCCGCCGTGCGAGACCAAGCAGGGGAATCGGTGATGCGCCGGCATACATTGTTTATCGGGCTCGTGTTGTTTTCCATCGTCGCCTGCCCGGCTGTGGCTGAGCAGTGGGTCGACAAGATGGTGTCTGTTCAGAAACACGACTTTGGCACAGTCGCCCGCGGTTCGGACACCGTCTTCCGTTTTCCCATCAAGAACATTTACAAGCAGGATGTCGAGCTGGTGAGTGTCCGCACAAGCTGCGGCTGCACCACGCCGACGCTGGACGGCAAGGTGATCAAGACGGGCGAGGTTGGTTATGTGGTCGCCACATTCAACACCCGCACTTTCACCGGCGTGCACGGCGCGACGCTCACGCTCACGGTAGCCTGGAGCGACAACGGCATTCGCCGCACCGGGGAGACGCAACTGCGCGTCGACGGCAATATTCGCGGCGACATCGTGTTCCAGCCCGGCACCATCCTGTTCGACAATGTCGAGCAAGGCAAGAACAGCGAGCAAACCGTGCAAGTCAGCTACGCCGGCCGGCCGGATTGGAAGATCACTGACGTCCGAGGCGCTACCGACGATTTCGAAGTCGAGCTGACCGAAAAGCAGCGCTCCAGCGCCCGTGTCATCTATGACGTGCTCGTCCGGCTGAAGCCCACGGCCCCGGCCGGCTACTTCAATCAGCAGCTCGTACTCGTCACCAACGACGATCGCAACCCACGTGTGCCGATGGACGTCACCGGCCACGTCGTTGCGGCGATTTCCGTTTCGCCCGAGTCGCTCATCTTGGGCAGCGTGCCGCGCGGCGAGCACGTCGCCAAGAAGGTGGTCGTGCGCGGCCGGGCACCCTTCAAGATTTTGGACGTGACCTGCGACGAAGACGGTTTCCAATTTAAAACCGATAGCCAATCGAGCGCCACGCACATCGTCGAGATTACGTTTGCGCCCAAGCAAGATTCGGGACAGGTCAAGCAGACGATCCACATCGCCACCGACATGGGCGAAGCCTACCGCCCGACCCTAACGGCGTATGCCACGGTCGTGTCTCCGGCAACCGAAACGGCCGACCGCAAACCGGCCAACGATCCGGAGCGGAAACCGACCGATACCGAGATGCGCTCGTCGACCAGCGCCAGCACTGCCGGCGCCGACAGCGTGGCCGGCTCGGATTGACGGCTGGTCGCACCGTGGGAATAATCCGGCCGCTCATCGCTGTCTCTCTTCACAAACAGCGTCGCGGCGACGGCGGTGCGAATTCCTGTGCCGGCAGGCGCCGTGCGCGCTGCTTCGCCGTACGGGCGAATGGAACGGGTTCGCGTGTTAACGACTCGCGCCAAGTTGGATCGCATTCTGCGCGGCCCCGCACTGCCGATCGCTCGCGCTCGGCCTGTTGATTGCGGCCGCCGGTCTGCTCACGAATCAATTACATGCACAGCCGCCGGCCAGTGACGGCCCGCCGCACACATTGTTGGAACCGCCGCCGGACGACTTCGATGCCGCCCCGCCGACCTGGCCCGATGGCCGGCCGGCGCCTTCGAACGAGCTCGTCCTGCCCTATGGCCAAACCGCCCCGCCCGACGGTTACCCGGGCCCGCCGCTGAACGAGCCCGTCTACGATCAACCTTGGTCGCTCAGGTCACTCTATCCGGCCAATTGGTTTCCGCCGCTGGTCACCACATTCGGCCTGCGGCACAGCTCGACGGACGGCCGCAACGTCGGTCTCGGCGGGCCGCTCGTCGGCACTAGTTGGCTGAACCGTCCCATCTATGGCGGAGGCGAGCTGGGCAGCATCTGGATCATGCGCCGCGTCGAGGACTCTGTCAGCCGTGATACCGACGTGATCGGCGGCTTCTATTTCGGCTGGGATTGGGACTTTTACTGGGGCAGCGAGCTGCGTTTCGACTGGGCCACGCCCGAGCTAATCAACAGCGACGCGCCCGATGCCAATCGCGCCGATTCGCTGTTCATCTGGAATTACAACTTGATGTACTATCCGTGGGGCGACTCGCGTTTCCGGCCGTACTGGCGCTGGGGCATTGGCGGCGCTCATTTCGACTATCCGACCGACGACGGCAACCGCGACGACCAGACGCTGCTCACTCTCCCCATCGGGCTTGGGCTGAAGTTCCCGATCGACCGCTGGATGGCGGCCCGCGCCGAGTTCACCGACCTCATTTCCGTGGGCGCCGGCGGCCTGCCGACTATGAACAACTTGACGCTCACCCTTGGGTTCGAGCTCCGCTACGGCGTGCGGCCCCAGTCGTATTGGCCCTGGAATCCCAGTCGGCATATCTGGTGAGGGGGGAGTTGAGGGTAGAGGGTGGAGGGTTGATGGTTGAGGGTTGAACGAGCACGGAGCTACGGAAATGGCAGACGGCGAAGTTCAGGCACAAATCGCGGCATTGACAGGCGGCGACGTGCGTAAGGCGGCTGCCGCCGCCGAGTCACTCACGCACATGGGACCCGACGCGCAGCCTGCCGCGGTAGCTCTCGTGCGCGCTTGTGGAGCAGCCGACGAGACGGTGCGGGCCTGGGCGGCGGCGGCGCTGGAAGAACTTGGCCCGCCGGCGCCACAGCAAATTGGCGACCTGGTTGCGCTCATCAATTTCCAATCCACGGATGTCGCCTACTGGGCGATCACCCTTTTGGGCCGCGCCGGGCATGACGCATCGCCGGCCGTCGAATCGCTAGCTGAGATTGTCCGCAACTCGCACGAACGCGCGCTTCGCGAACGAGCCGCCTGGGCCCTCGGCAACATCGGCCCGGCCGCGGCCGCCGCAGCGCCCGTCCTTCACGAAGCTGCCGCCAGCGGGCCGCCGCGGCTCGTGCGCTTGGCCCAGGCTGCGCTCGATTCGATTACGGCTAGGTAGCAGGCAAGCGCCGAGGGGCCGTAAGGCAGAATCAGGAAAATCGCCAACTCGCATGGCCGCTACGGCACGCGGAGTGTGCCTGCTACTATGGCCTGCCTTCTCAATACGGCCCGTCAATTGCCCCTGCGCACGCTGCGAAGCTACAATGAAGGTGGCCCTCAACTCCACATGCGCCCAATCGCATGAAAATCTCAACCATCCCGCATTTGTATCGCAACGTCAATCGCTGGGGCGAAATACTTACGGTTCTCAGCAAGTATGGCCTGGCCGACTGGGTCAGCCGGTTCGACGTCCCGCTCGTCAAAGGTATTCTGAAGAACCGCGAAGGCGAGGCCCTGGCCCATCTCAGCCGCGAAACGCGCATCCGCCTGGCGATTGAAGAGCTGGGGCCGACGTTCATCAAGGTTGGGCAAATCCTCAGCACGCGGCCCGACCAGGTCGGCATGTCCCTGGCGCAGGAATTGCAGAAGCTGCAAACGGGCGTCGCCTGTGACAAGCCCGAAACGGTCCGCGAAACGATTGAATCGGAGCTGCGCGAACCAATCAAACAATTGTTTGTCGATTTCGATCCGTCGCCGATCGCCTCGGCCTCGATCGGCCAGGTCCATCGCGCACGGCTCGCAGGCGGCGAGGATGTCGCCGTCAAAGTGCAGCACGACGGCATCCGCCGGCGGATGGAGGTCGATCTCGACATTCTCGGCGGCTTGGCCCAGCTGGCCGAGGGCCTGCCGGAGCTCGCCGCGTACCGCCCGCAGGCGATGGTGGCCGAGTTCCGCCGCGTGATTCGCCGCGAGCTGGATTTTAATCGAGAGGCCCGCAACTTGCAGCAGTTCGCCCGCGATTTTGCCCGCTCGACGCGCGTCCGCATTCCGCGATTTTACCCGGCCCTCTCCACGTCACGCGTTCTCACCATGGAATGGCTCGATGGGGCGAAAATCTCGGAATTGGCCGCCGTCCGCGACGCCGGGGCAGGGCAGGGGGAAGTCGCCATACATGAAGCGTGTGCAGCGCCGGACGAACATGCACAAACCAATGGCCAAGCCGACGATTCGTCATTCGTCATTCGTCATTCATCATTCCGTTCCGTCAACCTCGCTCAAGTCGCCCGCCACGGCGCCGAGATGTACCTCGACATGGTCTTCCGGCACGGCTTCTACCACGGCGATCCGCATCCCGGCAACCTGGTCGTGCTCGAAAACGGTACGATCGGCCTGTTGGATTTCGGCATGGTCGGCCGGCTCGATGAATCGCTCCGCGAAGACATCGAAGACATGCTGCTGGCGATTGTCACGCAGGACGCGCAGCAGTTGACCTCTCTCGTGATGCGGCTGGGCGCCGTGCCGCCCGGCCTCGACGAGGCCGCCCTGAGCGTCGACCTGACCGAGTTCGTATTGCACTACGCGAATCAGCCGGTCGACCAGTTTGATTTGGGCGGCGCCGTAACGGAAATGGTCGAGATCGTCCAGCGCTACCACATCGTGCTGCCGTCGTCGCTGGCGATGTTGATCAAAGTGCTCGTGATGCTCGAAGGTACGGCGCGGCTGCTGGCCCCGAATTTCAGCCTGATGGAAGTGCTCGAGCCCTATCAGCAAACCGTGTGGCGGCGGCGGATGTCGCCGGCCCGGCAGTTCCGCAAGGCCCGCCGCATCTACAGCGAGCTGGAGCAGCTCGTCGAAGTATTGCCGCGGCGGCTGCGCGACATTCTGCAGCAAATCGAAGCCGGCCGCTTCGACGTCCATCTCGACCACCGCGGCCTGGAGCCCTCGGTCAACCGCCTCGTGCTGGGGATGATGACCAGTGCCTTGTTTCTCGGCTCGTCGCTGATGATCAGCCAGGACGTGTGGTCGGTTTACGGAGTCTCTGTCCCCGGCACGCTGGGAGTCTTATACAGCGCATTTCTCGGCTGGCGGTTGCTGCGGGCGATCGGCAAATCGGGCCGGCTGGACCGGCGGAAGTAAACTACGAGGCACTTTCGCGGCTCCCGCTAACTCGCTGCTTTCAAGTCCTCAATCATTCGCCGCGTCGCCGCCTCCACCGCCTCTTGCCACCGCGCCGCGCCGAATTGCTGAGCGTACTCGGGCCGCTCATGGGCGAAGATGATGCCGCGCGAATTGTTGACAATCGCGCCGAGCCCGTCGGCATCGAAAGCCGCCGCCACGTCCGCCGCCGTGCCACCTTGGCTGCCGTAGCCGGGCACGAGGAACCACGAGTGCGGCATGGCCGCCCGCAGCTCGGCCAGTTGCTCGGGATAGGTCGCCCCAACGACCGCACCCACGCTGCCATAGCCGCAGTTTCTCGTCGTCGCGGCTGCCAACGATTCGACGTGCGCGGCCACGCGCCGATAGAGCGGCACGCCGTCGCTGGCCACGTCCTGCAGCATTTGCCCACCGGGGTTCGACGTCTTTACGAGCACGAACACGCCGGCCCCGCGCTCGCCGGCCACGTCGACAAACGGCGCGAGCGAATCGTCTCCCAAATACGGGCTGACCGTGAGGGCGTCCACGTTCCAAGCGCTTTGGCCGCGCCCCAGGTAGCCCCGAGCATAGGCGGCCGCCGTGCTGCCGATGTCGTTCCGTTTGGCATCGAGGATGACGAGCAGAGCCTTTTGCTGCGCATAAGAAATCACCTGGGCCATGGCCGCCATGCCGACCGCCCCCAGTTCTTCAAAGAACGCGGCCTGAACTTTGACGACGGGCACCAGCGGCGCAACCACGTCGCAGATCGCGTTGCAGAATCGCGAGTAGGCTTCCGCCCGCGATGCCAGCGAGTTATCGCTTCCCCGCCGCAGGCCACTGGGTAATTGCTCCCAGTGCGGATCCAGCCCGACGACGACGGCGTTTCCCGCACGGCGGACTGCTGCGGCCAGTGTATCGCCGAAATGGACGTTAGCCATGATCTGCATCTCCAACGCTGACGCGCAGTGGGTTCACTTGCTGATGGGAAAAACGGCAACAGCAGGCGCCGTGCAAGTGCAAACGTCGTTAGTCCATCGTTGGCCGTTGCCCGAAATCAGCGATCACTCGTGCGCGAACACCCCTAGCGTCACGCCCTGGAACCCGCCCGCCGTGTCGGTGCTCAGAAACGACGACTGCAGATCGTCGCCAAGCTGCTTGAACTCGCCCTCGGCTCGGTAGAAGCTCCGGGTGACGGGTCCGGCGCCTTCGATTTTGAGCTCGACCGAGCGGACGTCATCGGGCAGCTTTTCAGTCACTGAGGGCGGCGCCGCGGCCTGACCTTCGCCGCCGTCCCCACCGCGACGACCACGGCGCCCGCGTCCTCCACGCCCGCCGGCCGCGCGCTCCAAAGAAATCTCCGTGATGCGGCCGCCGTCGATCTTGGCGCTGATCGCATAGAAATGTGCCTCGTTCTGGAAGGCCGCCAAACCGGCGACGCAATTGGCAGTGCCCGGCTGGGCCGACAGCGTCACGCTGCACGTGAAGTCGTTGTTCTGTTGCCGCACGGCCAGGTAGGACGGATTGCCTTGGCCCGAGACGAGCTCGGCCCGCGGCTCGAGAAAGAGCGCTTTGGCCGTCTTCGAAGTTGCATACCACCGCGACGTCGGCGCCCGCAGCGAGACCCAGCGAAAGGCCAGCGTATCGCCGTCGAAGTTGTCGGTGTAGGCAATGTTACCCATGGTTGGCACCGCAGCCGGTTGGTCCGCCGGGAGGTTCGGCTTCTTCACGGTGAGCGGAACGGGCGTCCTCGGTGGCAGGATCGTCGGCCATCCGCCTTGCCACGTCACGGGCAGCATAAATGTTTGCCGCCCCGTGTTGTAAAACCCGGCCTGGTACGGCTGGCAGGCCAGAAACACCGCGTACCATTCACCGTTCTGCGTGTCGACGAGATCGGCGTGGCCCGTACACGTGACTGGATTGGGCCGATCGCCGGGCAGCCCGACGGCCGTGATCATCGGGTTGTTCGGCCCGGGCGTGTACGGGCCGCGCAGCGCGTCGGACTTGAAGATCACTTCGGAGTGGGCAGTCCCCGTGCCGCCCTGGGCGCACATTAAGTAATACGTGCCGTTGATTTTGTAAAGATGGGGACCTTCACACCATACGGGCTGTTGCGAGATGTCGGTGCCGCCGTTGACCAGAATGGTTTGTTCACCGGTCGTTCGTCCTTGCGCGAGATCCACTTCCTGCAGGCGAATTGTCCGATGGCCGTTGTACTGCGCCTGCCGGTTTGGCGGCTCGTCGCAATTGACGATATAACACTTGCCGTCGTCGTCAAAAAAGAAAGAGGGGTCGATGCCGCCCACATTGCGGAGGGACACGGGTTCGGACCAAGGCCCTCTGGGGTCTTTCGCCGTCACGTAAAAATTCCCGCCGCCGCCGACGAGCGTGCACACGACGTAGTATGTCCCATCGTGGAAGCGAATCGTCGGTGCGTACATTCCGGCCGAGACGGCCCCGCCGCGGGCCGGATATTGCGACGCCCGCTCGATTATGTTGCCGATCTGCGTCCAATTCACAAGATCTTTCGAGTGCCAGATGGGCAGGCCGGGAAAGTACTGAAAGGACGAGTTCACCAGGTAATAGTCGTCGCCAACGCGGCAGATCGACGGATCGGGATAAAACCCGGCGACAATCGGGTTGAGGTATTCGCCTTCCTGGGGAGCGACCGGCGATTTGCCCGCGTAATGAAACGCCGAAAACTTCACCCAGTGGGACGTGTCCGGCTCGTCCGCGCCACTGGCAAACGGCGCCAATGCAAGCACGAGCGCTAATACGGCGGCGACCAAGATGCAACCAAAACGACAAACCAAGCGCATGGCAGAACCCCGAAGAAGTAGGATTCAATTGGCACTTCAAATACGTTAAGCAGAGGAACGACGTCCCCGGTCGGACCGAAGACGTCGTCCTCGTTCAGTTCAATCGATTGCCAAATGGCCGCAATCGAAGCGTTCACGGTGCGCCGCACATCCGGCGGCCGCGCCGTTGCCTAGTCGCGGAACAACAGCGGCGCAAATTCATTCAGGCTCCGCCGCCAGGTCAAAAACTCGTGGGCCGTGTCCGGCGACACGTACCCCGTGTTCTTGATTCCGGCCGCTTCGAGCGCGGCCTGGTTCGACCTGATGTTGTCCGGGTTCTCGCGGCTGCCGCAACTGGCGAACACGACTTTGACCTTGTCCTTGAAGCCGGGAGTCGCTTCGACGTCGGCCGGAGTGATCGTACCGCCGCTGAACAGTCCAATATGCGAAAACTTGTCGAGGTTTTTAAGCGTGATCGACTTCGTCTCCGCGCCGCCCATCGAGAGGCCGGCCATCCCGCGATGCGGCTGATCTGCGAGCGTGCGGAAGTTGGCGTCCACATACGGAATCAACTCGTCGACCAGCACCGACTGAAAGCCCGAGAAGTCGAAGCCGGCCAAGAAACCACCGCCGCCGCCGCGTCGCCCTCGGCCGCCTTGCCGGCCTGCGGCCGCTTGAGTCGCTTCGCCTGCGGGGGCCGCGCCGGCGCCGCGCCCGGCGGGCGCCCCATCCGCCGCCGCGCCGCCCGGCGCTGGGCCTCGACGGCCGCGCGCCGCCGCGCCGGCCGCCAAACGTGCCTTCATTCGTCATGCCGTAAGTCATCACGATGATGAACGGCTTCGCCTTTCCATCGGCGATCAGGTTATCCATGATCAGGTTTGCGTGGCCTTGATTCCACCAGGCGGTTTCGTCCTCGCCCCAGCCGTGCTGCAGGTAGAGCACCGGGTAGCGTGTGTTCGTGTCCTGATCGTAGCCGGGGGGCGTATAAACGAAGGCCCGCTTCGTCGAGTTCGTGCTTTTCGAGGGGAAAAGCACCAGTTGCACCCGGCCGTGCGATACGTCTTTGACGGCGTAGAAATCCTGGTCATGGGCCGGAACCTCAATGCCGCTCTCCCAGCGCGTCGAACCGTAATAGTTCAACGTGCCCGGGTCGTTGAACGTCCCACCGTCGACCGTGAGATGATAATAGTGAAAGCCCTCATCGAGCGGCCCGGACGTCGTGCCGACCCAGGCCCCGTCTTCGCCCTTCGTCAGCGCCGTGCCGCCACGTCCCAAGCCCACGCGCACGCTCTGGGCGTTTGGCGCCTCAATGCGAAATCGCGCGTAGCGCTGCGAATTGACCTGCGGGTACTGCTGGCCGGGCTGATTCAGCATCGACGGCTTGAAATCGTCCGCGGCCTGCTGGTCGGACGACTGCGCCTGTTCGTTTTGAGCCCAAGCCGGCAAAGCCGCCGTGCAGACAACGGCCAAAACAGCTAGTGACATTCTCATGTTCGTTTCTCCTCGATTTGGTTTGAGAAAGTACGACGACTAATTCTGAAAAAGCAACGGAGCGAATTGATATAGGCTGCGCCGCCACGATTGCCACTCGTGCGCGGTGCCCGGCGATTCGTAATAATGACTGTTGATTCCGGCCTGTTTGAGCACGTCGGCTGCCGTCTTGGCAGCGGCGGCGCCGCCTTCCAAACTGCCATAACTGAAGAACACGGTTTTCACTTTCTGTTTGAAGGCGTCCAGATCGGAGATGTCGTTTGTGCTGATGTTACCGCCGCTGAACAGGCCGATGTGAGAAAACTTATCCAGGTTTGCCATGGTGATCTGCCGGGTCTGGAAGCCGCCCATTGAAAGGCCGGCCATCGCGCGATGCGACTGATCCGACAGCGTGCGGTAGTTGGCATCGATAAACGGAATCAGGTCGTCGATCAGGAGCGTCTGAAATTCAGTCACATTGAACCCGCCCCCGCGGCCGGGCCCGCCCGCGCCACGCGGCGGACCGCCGCCCGCGCCACGAGCCAAAGCACCGCCCGCGCCCGCACCGCGGCGAGCGCCGCCGCCCCCGCGCGGCCCCGGCGCGACGCTCGTTTCCATCACGATCATCATCGGCTTCACTCTGCCCTCGGCCAGCAGGTTGTCGAGAATCGTATTGGCCCGCCCCATCTCAATCCACACGCGGCGGTCCTCGCCGCCGCCGTGCTGCAAATACAGCACCGGGTAGCGCGTCGTCGTATCGGCTTCGTAACCGGGCGGCGTATAGACGAAGACGCGATGCCAGGCGTTTTGCGACTTGGCAAAATAGTCTCTGAGCTCGAGTTTGCCGTGCGGCACATCCTTCAATTCGTAGAAGCCGCCTTCCGGATCGGGAATTTCAAACCCGTTGCACATGTGGCCGTAGCCGATGAACGACTCGACGTTCGGGTCCAGCACGATCGTTCCATCCACGATCATCCAGTAGTTGTGATATCCGGGCGTTTGCGGCTCGCTGGTGGTGTAGGTCCACGCGCCGTCTTCGCCTTTGACCATGTCTTGCGCGACATTGACGATCGCGACCTGCACCTTTTGGGCATCGGGGGCGACGAAACGAAACGTGATGCGGTTGTCGGCTTCAATCCGCGGAAACTCCGCCCCGCGAAAGTTGTAGGGCGAAGGATGAGCCGACGGCTTTTCTTGTTGGTCTGGCTTGTCTTGCGCGACGGCTGGCAGCGCAGCCAAGAGCGACAAAACGATGATTACAGCTCTCATAACAATTCCTTTACTGTTGATGAATAGGCGCGACGCCCGTTACTTCTGGAAGAGAAGCTGGGTGAAGTAATACAAGCTGCGTTTCCAGCTCGTAAAATCGTGTGCGGAATCTGGGGACGTGTACTGGACGGCCTTAATTCCGGCTTGGTTCAGCGCGTCGGCCGCGAGCTTTGCGCCCTCCGGTCCTGCCGGCGAGTTTCCACCACCGCGTGGGGCGGAGCTTTCGCGGCTGCCGTAGCTCATGTAGACGACTTGGATTTGCTTCTTGAAGGCGTCCAAATCGGCAATCTCCTCAGGCTTGATGTTGCCGCCGCTGAAGATGCCGATGTAGGCGAACTTCTCAAAGTTCGGTAGCGCGATCGATTTGGTTTGTATGCCGCCCATCGAAAGACCGGCCAAGGCCCGGTGCTCGGAATCGGCATACGTGGAATAGTGCGCCTCGACGTAGGGGATGATGTCCTGCAGCAAGTCGTTTTCAAAATTCTTTCCCCAACCGTCGCCCAGGCCGCCCCGCCCACGTCCGCCGCGTCGGCCGCGCGCGTCGCCCGCCGGCGCCCCCGGCCGCCGGGTGTCGCACCATTCCCAGCCACCGCACCTGCTTCGGCAGCGCAGGGCGCAGCCCCACCGGCTGCCCCGGCCGCATCGCCGCGGCCACCGCGCCCTCCCCGGCTCGCGCCGGCCCCCGTGCCATTCGTCGCATTGCCATTGGGGAACACCACGATCATCGGCTCGATCTTTTTGTCCGCAATCAGATTGTCGAGGACGACGTTTGCCACTCCTTGCCGCGTCCACTCCCGGTTCTCATTGCCGCCGATGCCATGCAGCAAGTAGAGCACGGGATACTTCTTGTCGGTGGAGTATCCGGGGGGAGTGTAAACCTCCATCCAGCGCTTGAGACCTTCCGCGACGGCCGGCGCATCGTAGTCCACGCGTTCCAGCTTGCCCCTGTCGATTCCTTCGCGGACCTTGTCGAATCCCTGCGGCGGCACCGGGGAGGTTTCTTGCGACGCTTGTTGTCCGGCCTGTACCTGAGCGACTGTCGTCAACAAAATCCCCAGCCCCAACAGCAGCCGACAGCCCCGCCTTAACATCATAACTTTCACCTCAGCGACCATCATGGAGTCCTCCTGTTTGAGTTGTCAGGCTCATTTGACCAATAGACGCGTGTGAACCGGTCCGCTCATTGTGCATATGGCTCTAGTGCGGCGATTTCTTTTGCGAGCAGTGCATTTAGCGCGGACCGGTCTTCTGGCCCGCGGTGCAATAGTTCGACCTGTCGCGTCGGCAGCTCGTGCAGCGGTACCAGTTGCCCAGACTCCAACAAATTCGCGGCCACTTCGGCCACATCCAGGCCGGTGTGCCAGTCGCCGCTCGGGTTGGCGAGCCAGTTGCGGGCGTCCCGAATCGTGCGGGTCACACGACCCTCACGATTCGGCCGTTCGAGTACCACCTCGGGACCGCGATTGCGGAAGATGCCCAGCATGGCCATTGGGATCGACGGATCGCGAACCGTTCCGTCCGGGTAAAAAATGCCGTGCACCGGGCCCCAGCCGCGCTGGCCGTCCCAGACAATCATCAGCTCCCACATATAGTACCCGACGCCCGCATTCAGGTATTCCTCGATTGTGGTGTCGTACGGATTGGCCCGCGCCACGCAGCCGATCTCGGTGTTCATGACCGGCTTGTGCGCCGCGGCGCCCGCCAGCCTGGCCTTTTCAATGTCCAGCCGCACCGCGCCTCGCGTCTGCTGGTAACCGTGGTAGACCATCACGTCGACGTCGTCGGCGCACTGCTCCATCGTGTATTCGTAGGCGAAGCCGATCGTCACGGGCGTCTGGCCGTCGAGGCGGCGGAAAACGCTTGCCATGTGCTTCGCGAAGGCGATCCGCGGGCCGGATCTCGCGGGATTGTTGGGCGGATAATCGGGCTCGTTCGAGACGTCCCAGAACGCCAGGCCCGGTTCTTTGCCCAGCGTATCGACCAGGAACTTCGCCCACTCTTCCGCGCCCGGGTACCCTTCTCGCTGCATTGCCGGGTTGTAGCCGACTACGGGCATTACGCCGATCCCGCGCTCGTCCGCGGCCCGCACCAGGTGCAACAGGTTCTGTCGATACTGCTGCTTGTCGTTCTGATACGCCTGATAGGTGATGAAGCAGCGAATCTGGTTGATGCCCAGCCGTTGGGCGTACGTCAGGTCGCGCTCGGTGATCTCGCGCGAATAGTTATTCCACATCCCTGGGTGGCCGCCGTACTCGGCGTAGCAGTAATTGGCGCCGCGGATCGTCGCCGTATCTTCCGGCGTCCGCGAGTTGGCGCGGCGCTTGATGGGATACACCTCATGCGGGGCCAGGGTTGCCGGCAGCGTACCGCCGCGCACCCCGCTTGTCGCCGAAGCGTTCGGCCGCTCATACGGGCGCAACAACTCGATGTACCGGGTTGTCGCCTGCGCAGGGCTGCCATGTTCGGCGCCCCTTGCCGCAACAGCCCGATCGTGCGCGTCGGCGGCTCGCGCATGGCGACCAGTTGGGCCGCCTCCGCGAGGTTCGCCAGCCGCTCCGCCGCGTCGAGGCCCGCCTCCCAGCTTCCCGCCGGATCATCCAGCCACGCCTGCGCTTTGGCGACGTCGGTGTTGACCCAACCTTCCCGATTGACGTCTTCCGGGAGCGCGTTGTCCGAACGGTTGCGGAACAAGCCGAACATCGCGGCCGGAATCGCCGGATCGCGGACCGTGCCGTTCTGGTAAAACACCCCGTGCACGTCGCCCCACCGCTTGGTGATCATCAGTTCCCAAATATACCAGCCGACGTGAGCCTTCATATGCTCCTCGAGCGTCACGTCGTAGGGGTTTGCTCGCGCAATGCAGCCGATCTCCGTGTTCATCACCTGCTTGCCGGCCTGTTCCGCAAAGGCCTTGGCCCGGGCGATGTCGCCGGCAATCGCCGCACGGGTCGACAGATAATCGTGAAACGACAGCACATCGACTGCGTCCGCGAGCACCTCCATATTGCGCTCGTTAGCCACGCCAATCGTCACCGGCGTCTTCTTGTCCAGTTCATGCAGCCGGGCCGCGATCAAGCGGGCGATTTCCGTCCGTTTCGCTTGCCGGTCGCTGGGCGAACCGGGCGGATTGTAGTCCGGCTCGTTCGAGGCATCCCAGAACGCAAGCGCCGGCTCGTCGCCGATCGCCGCCACCAGTTCGCCGACAAAGTCGCGAATTTGATCTCGGTTGATCGCGCCGTCACTGCCGATGAACGACGCCGAATCGCCGACCGTGATCAAGAGGCCGATGTGGTGCCGATTGGCAGTTCGGGCTAGATCCACCAGATTCGCCCGAAACGCCGCCCGGTCCGCGTCCCACGCGGCGTAATTGACGAACACCCGCAACTGGTTCAGCTTCAGCCGGTCGGCGTACTTCAGGTCGCGCTGCGTTTCGTCGGCTTGGTAGTGCTGCCAATAGTCGGTCGTATTCGCGGCGCCGGCCGCGCGGTAGTTGGCGCCCCGGATGGTAGACAGGTCGGCGGGGGTCAGCTTGAGCGTGTCTGACGTGGACCCTTCGGCAGGCGCCCGGCAAAGCCGGCCAGAGCCGCCACCACGAGGGCCAACGCCAGGCACGGTGAATGATTCGTCACGAGCATTCGGTTGTCGTGCATAGGTCGAGTTCGATTTTGGAACATTGGAGATTGAGCAACTCGTCAGGAATCAGAAGGCTATTGTCCGTTCCAGCGATACGTTTCGCCCTTTCCGATATTCACTTCGCGCGTCATCGCGCCGTAACGCAATCGAGCGGAACCGCCGCTCGGCGAACGAATGGCGGCTTCGGTCAGCCTCCCGCCCCGCCAAGCGATGTCCACTTCGAAGTTTCCGCGAGCGCGGAGTCCGCGGACTGTTCCGTCGTGCCACGAAGGGGGCAAAGCGGGCAACAGGCAGATTTCACCGGCGTGGCTTTGCAGCAGCGCTTCGGCAATCGCGGCGGTGAAACCAAAGTTCGCGTCCGATTGATTGTTGCGCGAGTTATGCAGATTATCGGCGAACGAATTGCGCTCGATCGCCCGAAGCCACTGCTCGACTTGCTCGCCGCGTTCCAGGCGGGCCCACACGCACGCGTCCCAGGCGGCAATCCAGCCGCCACGTGGCTGGCGCGTTCCCATCCATTTATTGACGGCGGCGGCTAGTTTCGGCTGACCGCGCAGCGTGATCGTGCTGCCGGGGAAGATCGGGAAGTTGGGCGAGACATTGTGGCCCTCGGCGCCGGGCGTCCAATCCTCGATCCATTCCTGCAGGTATCCGTTCCTGTTAACCTGGTACGGCGGCAACCTCTTGAGGGCGGCGGCAAGCTGCGCGCAAACCCCTCATCCGTGCCCAGGATGCGGCCGGTCTCGATGCAGTTCGATAACAACTCGCGGATGAGGGCACCGTCCATCGTCGGGCCCGGCGACAAGGACGCTGTGTTCCCATCCTGGTCGCGATACGTATGTTCAGGAGATATGGAGAATGGCGTGACCAGCCAATGGTGTTTGGGCTCCTCGACCAGCAGCTCCAGCAGGAACTGGGCCGAACCTTTCATCACCGGATAGTACTCTCGGAGAAATTCGACGTCTCGCGAAAACGCGTAATGTTCCCAGAGATGCTGGGACAGCCACGCGCCGCCGACCGGCCACATGCCGTATCTGGCGGCATCGACCGGCGCCGTGCCGCGCCAGAGGTCGGTGTTATGATGAACCACCCAGCCGCTACAGTTGTAGTAGGTCTTGGCGGTGCTGGCGCCGGTTTTGGAGAGGTCCTTAATTAACTCAAAGAGGGGCTGATGGCAGTCGGCGAGATTGCAGACTTCCGCTGGCCAGTAGTTCATTTCCACGTTGATGTTTGTCGTGTATTTGCTGCCCCACGGTGGAAGCAGGTCCTCGTTCCAGAGGCCCTGAAGGTTTGCGGGCTGGCCACCGACGCGGCTGCTGGACGCCAACAAGTAGCGGCCGAATTGGAAACATAGTGATTCGAGATTGAGGTCGATGCCGCCGGCGCGCACCGACTGAAGACGTTGGTCGGTGGAGCTGTCGCCGGGCGCCGCGTCGCCAAGGTTCAGGCTTACCCGGTCCATCAGGCCGCGGAAGTCGTCCACGTGTCGGCGGTAAAGGGAGGCGAAATCTTTGGCGGCGGCCGCGTCCAAGATTTCCTGGCACCGGGCAGCGGGGTCGCCGCTGATGTCGTTGTAATTCACAAAGCTGGTGGCTGTTGCCAGGACCAGCGTGACGGCGTCGGCCTTGGTGATGTTGAGCTTGGCACCTGCGGCCTCGCACTGGCCCCCTTCCAGACGGGCGACTAACGAAGTCTGGTAACGCAGGCCATCGCCCCGGGTTCGCGAAATCAAGCCGGCCATGCCTGTCGGCGGGGCGGAAAACGGACCTTTCCAGACGCCCAACATGCTGAGGCGGTCGCGATCGGCAAGATTCGTTTCCAAATACGGCCCGCGAAAACTTGCGCTAAATGTTATGCATCCGGGTCGGTCCGCGCTGATGCGCACGACCAGAACGCGATCGGGCCAGGAGACGAACGCCTCGCGAGTGATTACGGCGTCGCCCGAGCGATAACTGACTTTGGCGACTCCAGATGCCAGATCCAACTCGCGGCGGTAATCGGAAAAGTCGGTCGAGTCGAACGACAGCAGCAGGTCGCCGATCGGCTGGTAGGCCTCCTGTGCTTTGGGGATGCCCCAGAAGTGGTCGTTCGCCAGCTTCTCGGCCTCCTGGAAGCGGCCGGCGAACACGAGGTCACGAATCTGGGGGAAGTGCTGGAATGCTTCGGGATTGTCGTAATTGTGCGGCCGCCCGGACCAAAATGTGGACTCATTGAGGGCGATGCGCTCTTGGGGGACGCCGCCAAAAACCATGGCTCCGATCATGCCGTTGCCCAGCGGCAGGGCCTGGAGCCAGTTCGTCGCCGGCTGGCGATACCAAAGCACCATGTCGTTTCGATTCGACTCGGCTGCTGCGCAATTCGCCACCGAGCAGCCGAGGACGACTGCCGTGACGAAGAGCCTGCCCCAGAATGCTTTCCTACTGGCAGAGAACAAAGTGAGGAAAATCAAAAAAACGCCGTCGCCCCAATCCTCTCCCACGGGGAGCGGGAGAAGTGGAATGCGATCCGAGTCACAGATAGCGTTTTGGGGTCGCATGCAATGTTCCAGCGGTTTAGTTTCTAGGCAGGCGTGGTCATCGTCGCCATTATTGCGGCCGGTCGCCGACGCTTGCGTAAAATTCATTTGGTTGCAAAGCCCAGATACGAATGAGGCAACACCGTGAACGTGAACGAAGTTCGCGGGGCCGGGCCGCCTGGGCCGCGCCCCCGCCCGCCAAACCCCCGGCCGCGTCCGCCAAAACCGCGGTCGGCCGCCGGTGCAGGCGAGACACTGTCGCCGGTCAACAAGTTGTTGAGTTGGGCCACCGAGCCCGCGACCGACACCGTGACCTCGGCCGCCGCCGGCAAGTAATTCTGCACGATGAAAGTGTTGTTGTCGTAGCGGAACAGTGCCACCTGCGCCGGGCCGTTGTCGATCCGCACCGGCTCGGCCTCGCCCATCGTGGCGCGGATCACCGACAGCACGCTCGGCGGCAGGGCGTACAAATCGGCCGGATCGTTCGGGACTGTCAATACGTACAATTTGCCCTTGGAGTAATCGCACGAAAGTACAACAGGATAGGTCGTGCCGCCGGGCGAGATGCCCAACGCGTCGCCCCAAGCATCGTGCGTGAGGATGTTGAAATACTTCATTTCGGGGATCAGGATTTCGCGCGCGGCTTCGAACGGGTCCGGTCCACCTGGCGCTGCCGCTGCGGCACCACGACCGCGGCCTCGTCGCGGCGCGCCGGGCCCCCGGCAAACGTGAAGCGGCGGACCGGGATCGTCGCGCCAGTGACTTCCAATTCGCAAAGGTCTTCAATGCCTTTGCCTTGCATCGCGCGAACGAACCCTGACGTCACATACACCGATTTGCCCGTTTGCAACTGGCCCTTGATCTTTTGGATGATCTCCGGGTCGAACTTGGCCTGCTCCGTCAGCAGTACCATGTCTGCATCCGTTGGGAACTGGGGAAAGATGTCCATCGGCAGGCCGATCATGCCCAGGTAGTCGTGCAAAAACTCCTCGCCGGTGGCGTGGTAGGGCGTGTAGCACTTGATGCCGGCCGGCTTGCCCACTTGCGCCAGTACCTTATCCACCTGGCCCAGAGTGTAAGCGGCGATATCGGCGAAGATCGGCGTGGCCTCCGGCGAGGCGAGCGTCTTCTGCACTTCGCTCAAATTCAGGCTCGTCGGCTGATCCTCCCAGCTCCGATTGGCGAATGAGCGGACGGGCCCGAGCATCCCGCCATAGTGGAAGCAGCACATCTCTGGGCAGCGGGCAAAAACCGTGTCGAGCAGCTCTTCCGAGTAGCGATCGATCGGGTTCGAGCCCCCCTGGTCGACCCAGCCGCCCTTGTTCACGCCCGGCTTCAGGTTATCCATGAATCGCATGATGTCGTAGCTCAGGTAGGGCTGCAGGTGCTGCTCTTGCCCGACCCACAGCCGCGACTCGGTGCCGGAAAACATGCCGTCGGCGATCAAGGGCACTTTTTCGGTGTCGTTGCCCATGCCGGCATACTGGTCGTACCAGTTCGCCATCTTGATGATGATTTTGCACTTGGGGTTGATCGCTTTCGCCGGCTTGACGATGAGATTCTCCGTCACCTCCCGCATCGTCTCCAGGCGATACTGCGTCCACGACTTGTCGCCCTTGGCCTGGATGTCGTCGTCGGTCTTGCGATCGAAGAAGTAATAGTCGTCGAGCAGAATCTCGTCGAAGTGCCGGGCCGCCATTTCGACGGCCTTTTGAGCGAACTCGCGATTCTCCGGGTCGGCGTAATCGAAACCCTGATAGCCGTTCGACTCGCTGATGCTGTAGGCCAGCCCGCCGCACACCTCGACGCCCTGGTCCTGGAAGAACTTTTTCAGCTTCTCCAGGCCGGCCTCGTCCACGAGCGTGTGGTTGCGCATCACCTCCAAGTAAATCTTGTCGATCTTGAGGTTCCGCGTGAGCGTGGCCCACGTCTGCGCCGGATCCTGATTGCCGTTCATCAGCCCTTGCACGGT
The DNA here is from genome assembly GCA_963738665.1 of uncultured Planctomycetota bacterium. Classification (GTDB taxonomy): domain Bacteria; phylum Planctomycetota; class Planctomycetia; order Pirellulales; family Lacipirellulaceae; genus JABDGM01. Next base: position 86,652 of record CAVTXL010000013.1, on the reverse strand, counting down.
GCTCTGAATGGCGTACGTAGAGACGATAAAGCTCTTGTGATGGCCTTGGGCGAAAACAGGCCGGTCGCAAAACGCCAATCCCGCGACAAGCGCAAGTGCAAAGAGGTATGTCTTCATGGCCGCCTTTCGATAAGTCGCTCGTAGAACCGCAGTTGTCAAGTATTTTGAAGAAAAAGACATCGCCGGTGGCAGCCGAAAAGTGGATCGAACCTCCGGAACGCACCATAACCGTGTTATTGAGCTTCTTTCCACTTGAAGCACTCGCCCCCCTTGCGGGCCGGCGTTGGGCCGGTCGCCGTGACCGTCACCGCGCCCGCCTCGTTGGGCTTCGTGGCTAGGTAGCGATGATTCACGAGCGACATCAACATCGTGTCGCCGCGCAGCAGGTTGACCCACTGAAACGACTCGGCCTCGCCGGGATTATTTCCCGCAAGGTCCTTCAAAACCGCTGCTTCTCCATCTACGGACACAAAACGGCCGCCGGCCGCCTTCAGCGCCACGCGCCCCTTGCCGAGGTCCACCACTTGAAACATCGCATTTGCACCGGCCGCGTCGGCCGCGACATTCTCCAGCGTGTTGTTTTGCGAATTGGCCACAAGCACGCTGCTATCGGCGCCGCTGGTGAGCGTGATCGTCTTGCCGTTGGGAATCATCCGCTCAAGGCCGCGAGCGCGGGGCTCGTCGACGGTGAAATTGTCGAAGTCTGCGTATCCGCCCGGTTCGCCGCCCGTGTTGAAATTGAACAGCGCCGGCCGCACGCCTTGGAAGGTGGTCAATTGGAATCGCGTCGTAAACGGACTGCCCAGCGGCGCGAACTGTTTGCCGTCGCTACTCCAACTGAAAACGGCCTCGTCCGTATCAAAGTTGCAATGCACGCGCAGCCACACCCGCGCGGGAGGCGCAACGTCGCTGACCGCAGGCGCCGCCGGCTGAGGCGGCGCATCGCCGCCGCCCCGTCGTCCCCGTCCCCTCCCGCCGCCCCGGCCACCACCGCCGCCCGTGGCCATCTGCACGGTCGAGCCTTCGGCCGTTTTCACGACGCCAATCCAAGCAAAGGGGGCGCTCGACCAGCCCCAAGCCGGCCGTGTCTCCGGCCGACATCCCCGATGTATCCAGTTCGACCGTCATGAGCGACTCCGGTCCCGGCGGCCGCTGACAGAGCGAGTTGCGCGCGTTGTAGAAACTATCCGCCGGCAGCGAGTGCAATCGCAACACGCCCGGTTTTTCGGTGAGCGACCACTTGCTGTCGTCCGGCACGTGGTTCCATTGCCAGACCGGATTGAGCTTCGCCGATTCAAAACTGTCGCTGCGAACAAACGGCGGCTTGGGGTCTTGCACATGGCCTGTGTTTGGCTTGAGCCAGGTATTCGGCGCCTTGCGCAAGTTGCCCGGCAGGCCGATCAGCGGGAAGCCGTCGTTCCAGGTGATTGGCACCAGCGAAACCATCCGCCCCGCGCTGCCGTGGTCGGACATGATAATACTCCACCACTCGCCCGAGGGCGTATCGCACATGCCGCCCTGATGCAGCCACAGCCCGCGATCGTTGGCCTGGGCCCGGGCCGGCGTGGTGCCTGGCACGCCCAGCGATTCGCTCTGCACCATCCGCTCGACCTGCCACGGGCCGTCAATCGAGTCGGCCACCGCGACCATCTGGTCCACCGGCCCGCCCGGAATCGCCGACAGATCCACGTACTTGCCGTGAATCTTGTAGAGATGATGCCCTTCCCCCATTCGCTGCCCCTGCGGGGCCAATTGGTGGCGAACGTTCGGCACAAAGGACTTCAGATCCGCCGCGACCTCGTCGATGGGGTAGGGGGCGTTATTGCCGGAGATCATAAACACTTTGCCCAAATCATCATCGAACAGAACCGATAAATCGTGCCTTGCAGGAAGCTGATTGTGCTCCCAGGGTCCGCTGGCCGACTTCGACCGAAAAACGTGCAGCCCCGCGCCGTTGACGTTGGAAAACACGTAAAACGTGCCGTCGTGGTAGCGAATGCAAGGCGCCCAAATACCGCGACCGTAGATGTTGCCGCCTTCAAGCCGGTACGCCGGGCCCAGGTCGAGCCGATCGATGCAGTAGCTGGCCAGCTCCCAATTGACCAGGTCTTTAGAGTGCATGACCTGAAGGCCGGGATTCATGTGCATCGTCGTGCCGGCCAGGTAGTAATCGTCGCCGACGCGAATCACGTCCGGGTCTTCGAATTCCTCGTAGAACAACGGATTTGAATAGGTGCCGTTGCCGTTGTCGGCCGTCCACGACTTGGTCCAGTCGGCCGCATTGCCAGAATCTTCCGGCGGCGTCGCCGTCGCCCCGCCAGCGGCCACTAGGAATATGCTTGCCAACGTACAAAGAGTTAGAAAATAGCGCATCGCTCGGGTCCAGTCAGCTCGAATCAAAAGTAGCTCGAATCAAAAGAGGAACGGATCGGGCAGTCGGATCAGGGCGTCGCCTTGGCCGCGGCCAGTTGCGCGTTGAGCGATTGGCTCGCCCCGGCGGCGAGCGTCAGTCTGCGCCGTCTTGTTGCCATAAGCAACGTCCACCGACGCCTGGGGACCTGTGTTGTGAATTTCTGCGTTCACCAGCTCGCCCCCTTGCCACTTCATTTTGATTTCAAATCCGCCCCGCGCCCGTGCGCCGGCCAGGCTTCCCGACGGCCACTCTTTTGGCAGCGCCGGCAGCAACTCAATCCGGGCCGGCGCATCGGCGCCAGGCGCCGTCGATTGGACGAGCATTTCACTGATCCCCGAGGTGCCGCCGAAGTTGCCGTCGATCTGGAACGGCGGATGCGCGTTGAACATGTTCGGGTACGTCCGCGACGGTGCGAACAAGTTGCTCAAAATGTAATGTCGCCCGCTCGCCGTCGTGCAGGCGGGCCCAGCAATTCAGTCGCCACGCGATCGCCCAACCGGTCGACAAATCGCCGCGCTTGTTGAGCGTCACTTTCGCAGCCTCGGCCAATTCCGGCGTCTCGCGGAGCGAGATTTGCGAACTGGGAAACAACCCATATAGATGCGAAATATGACGGTGCTGCTGCTCGCGGGCCTGCTGGTCCCAGTCTTCCAGCCACTCTTGCAGCTGGCCGCCTTGGCCGATCTGGTTCGGCGCGAGGCGGCTTCGTTTGTCCGCCAGCACGGCGCGGAAATCGGCGTCGACGCCCAAAATCTCAGCCGCCCGAATACAGCTGGAAAACAGGTCGCGTACGATCTGCTCGTCCATCGTCGGCCCGGCGCGACGGCCGCGCCAAACGGATGCTGGTTCTCCGGCGAGAGCGACGGATTCGTCACCAGCCACTTGTGTTTCGGATCTTCGACCAGCGTATCGACGAAGAATTCAGCCGCCCCCTTCATGAGCGGATAAATCCGCTCCAAATAGGCCTTGTCGCCGCTAAAGGCGTAGCGATCCCACAGGCTCATGCACAACCAGGCGCCGCCGCTGGGCCACATGCCCCAGTTCGGGCCGTCGATCGGCGCCGACGCCCGCCACAGGTCGGTGTTGTGATGCACGACCCAGCCCTTGGCGCCGTACATCTCTTGGGCCGTCCGGCGCGCCCGTTTCCGAGAGATCCTGCACCATCGCCACCAGCGGCTCGACGCACTCCGACAGGTTCGCCGATTCGGCCGGCCAGTAATTCATCTCCGTATTGATGTTGATCGTGTATTTGCTCCCCCACGGCGGCGACATGCTTTCGTTCCAGATACCTTGCAGGTTGGCCGGCTGCGTGCCTGGCCGCGAGCAACTGATTAGAAGATAACGTCCATATTGATAATACAGCTCGGCGAATTGCGGATCGTTCGCGTCGGGAAACTTCTTGATTCGTTCGTCCGTCGGCAAGTTCGCGTTCTCGCTTGGTCCCAAATCCAGCGACACGCGACGAAACAACTTCTGGTGCTCGGCCACATGCGATGCGCGAAGGGCTTCGTAATCCTTGCCCGCGGCGGCCGCAAGTTGCGTCTTCGTCTTTTCCTCAGGATCGCCTGTGACGTCTTTAAAACTCTTGTAGCTCGTCGCGGCGTCAATTAGGAGCACGGCCGAATCGGCGTTGTGAACCGATATTTCTTTGTCCGTCGCCGTCATTCCGCCCCCCTTGGCGTCCACGCGGCACGCGGGCCTGGAATTTCAGCGCTCCTTGGATCCCGGCGCTGCTGCCGTTCGCACCGCTCATCACCAGCGTGTTGCCCGATTCAACGGCCACCGTGGCCTTCTGCGGCGTCCGCATGCTGGCGGTGAAGGAAATTTGCCCGCCGCGGTCGGCCTTGAGCCGCACGGCGATCACCTGGTCGACCGGGCTCGAGAACATCTCGCGCGTATAAGTGACGCCGCCGGCCGTAAAGCTGACGCGGGCGACCGCCGTATCAAGATTGAGCTCCCGCCGATAATTCTCTGCGGCCCCGGCGTCCGCAAACTTCAACAACAGGTCTCCGACCGTTTCATAGGGCATTTGGCTCAGCGGCTTGGCCATCACCCGCCGGCTGACCTGCTGAGACGCCTCGCGATACTTGCCGTCGAACACCAGTTGCCGAACCTCGGGCAGGGCCGCCATTGCGTCCGGGTTGACCGGATCGTACGGTCCGCCCGCCCACAACGTGTCCTCATTGAGCTGCAGCCGCTCGTCGCTCGTGCCGCCGAAAATCATGGCCCCCAGTCGGCCGTTGCCGATCGGCAGCGCCTCGGTCCACACCCGGGCGGGCTGACGGTACCACAGCGTAAGCCGTTCCTCCGGCGCCGGCGCCTTGCCGGCGAGCGCGACTGCGGAGCGCGAGAGCATTGCTAATTGAAGGCTGACAAATACCCAAGCGACAGCGATGGATAACTTGATCTTCACGAGAAACCTACCTGATTCTGCTACTGGATGAACCGAACGATAACGAATTGAGGCCGCCTAAAAACCACATGTGGGCGCCGCTGCAGGTGCCATTGGTTTTGCCACGTCTGGGTGCCACTGGCTTTGCCACATTTGGGTGCCACTGGCTTTGCCAGTGCGCTCGCCGCCATTTCCTTTTAACCTCGTTGTCACTACAACCGACCAAGGCAAAGCATCCAAAGACACTGGCGAAGCCAGTAGCGCCGAGCGTCACCATGAAGCGCCCGTCACTGCCCTGCCTCTTCCAACGTCAACACCCCAAGCTGATACGGCAACAGGCTGTAATTCCCGCCGCTGGCCGGGTCGCGCCCTTGATACAGCATCTTGAGGCCCTGCAGATCCACAGTCAGCGTTTCATCGTATCCGTCGCGGATCAGCTCGCCGTGGCTAATGTCTTTCGTCCAGGGCGTCACCCCGTCCTCGAACGTCACATTGTTGATGCCGGCAAACGGATGCTGGTACGTATCCGCCTCGGGCATCGGCTTCCACGGATCGTCGAGCTTGTCGGCCGTATACGCCCGGTAGTAGCGCGTCGGCCCCAGTCCCTCCACCAAGGTCAGGTACTTGTTCAGGCCCTTGATCTTATAGGTCATGCCCCCCTCGAACACCGTTTGCCGCGTTTCCTGGATGGCAACTTCCGGATCGCTCATCCCCTTGGGGAAGTCCTCGATCTTCGTCCGGCTGCGGTAGATGTGCCCGTCGTCGCCGGTGAAGAACAAGTACGCGTGCGTGTCGTCGCAAATGACCCAGTAGTCAATCCACAGCCGCGGTGCGCTCTGCGGCTTGGAAGCAAAAAAGTCTTCCGGTTTCGTCCAGGTCTCCGGCTTGGAGAGGTCGTCCGCCGTCGAAAACTGCGGTTGCTGCGATTGGAAGATCAGATACCACTTCTTATGCGGCCTGAAGTAGAACACCTGCGGCGCACAGTGATAGCCCCGCAGATTCGGATTGTTGTCGATGTAGAATGGCTTGGCGTCGGCAGCGTCCTTCCAATCTTTGAACCCGAAGTACACGATGCTCCAATTGCCGCGGTTGTTGGCGGTCGTCGCGTAGATGTGCCACATGTCGTTGTAACGCACGATCGTCGGGTCTTTCACCGACACGATCATGTGCGTATCGTCCGACACTGGCTTCACCAGCACGCCGCTCGATTTCCATTTGAATGGTCCGGTAAGTGCCGCCGGCGCTGCCGACTGCGTCTGAGCGACCGCGTTAGCCGCCGCGTATAGCAGAAGAAAGGACAAGAGGACAACGGTCAGGGATTGAATCAAGCGTCGGACATCCATCATTGGGTTCCTGTTGTCAAAAGTTTGCGAATAAGAGCAACTTTGCGTGGCCAGTGGCGTGCAAGCTGTCAGCGGTACGATCACGCGCATCAAGTCGTTCGTTTCTACTGTTCCACCGGTTTGCCGAAAACCGTGAATTCGACGATTCCCAGCGGCGTCGCGCCATTGCGCGGCCAGCCGGTGAGCGTCAGGCGAACGTAACGGCAGGTTGTCGGCGGAAGCTCCTCGAATTCGGTGTACTTCGAGACCGTATTCTTCGTTTTGTCGAGCACCGTTTTGTACTGCGCGCCGTCGGTCGAGACTTCGATCCTAAATTGATGCGCCGTCGGCCCCGCCGCGTTGTCGGCAGCCGCATCGCCACTTGCCGCCGGCGGCCCGCTGGCTGCGCCTCGTAGTCCGCCGCGGCCCCGCGCCCCGGCCCCCCGTCCGCGGCCGAAACCGCCCCTGGCACCAGTATGAAACAGGATGCGGCAGGAATCGACCGTAAATAGCTGCGTGCGATCAAAATTTGTCGCTGGGCCCAGGTCAAGCGTCAGCGCTGGCTGGGCCTCGTCCTCGGCCGGCTCCCACCAGGTGCCGTTCGAATTGTCGGTCGCATACGGCGCGTCGTGCCCCGGCCGCGAACCGGACGCATCGCTCTGGGCGTTCATCGCCCGCAGCTTGTTCACCGTCAGCGGCAGCGAGCCGGAATCGCCGTCGCGGGCCGGGTCGGCCACCACCCGGGGCCCCCATTGCGGCGTCGAACTCGGCCCGTGGACGAACAAATCTCCGTGTTCGTCAAAGCCGATCGGGTCCATGCCAATTCGCCGACCGCCCGGCGGATTGTGCAGCACGATCGTGTAAAACTGCCACCATTTGCCGTCCGGCCCCTCGACCGCGCAGCCGTGGCCTGGACCCGTGACGATTCCCTCGGTTTGCCGCAAGATGGGGTTCACCCCGCCGTACTCAAATGGACCCAACGGACTTTTGCTCTTGTACACACCTGTCGCATAGGTCACCCACTGCGTCCCCGAGGCGCTATATTCCAAGTAGTACGTGCCATTGTGCTTGATGACGAACGGACCTTCGATCCAACTCACCTCGGTGTACTCGTTGAAGTCGCCGTACCGCTCCCAGACGTGCGATTTGTCGAAGGTAGTCAGCCGTTTTGGCTCGCCGGCAAAGTGCGACAGATCGGCCGGATCGAGGGGAACCACGAAAATGCCGTCAATGCCGCGGCCCGGATAATACAGATACGGCCGATTGTCGTCGTCGACGAAAATGTCGACGTCGAAAGCGCCGGTCCACGACTGGCCATTCGACGACACGCCGCTCCACGGCTCGCCGTTTTGCTGCTTCCACTGGCCAACCAGCTCGTAGGGCCCCAGCGGGTCGCTGGCCCGATACAACGGCGCACTGTTGCCCGACATATAAAACGAGCCGTTAAATTTCACAACGTGCGGCGCCACCGGCACCTGGCCGTTGACGCGGTGATACTCCCAATTCACCAGGTCGCTCGATACCCAGGCCGCGCCGCCCGAACAGAACATGTAGTACTTGCCGTTCTCGCGCAGCACCGTCACGTCGCCCAGGCTGACGCCCTGCGGCGCGCCGGTCGACGACGACGCCACCAGCGGCAACGGGTTGCAATATCGCAGCGACTGGCCGATTGTCGGCGCTTGGGGCGGAGACCCCGTGGCAAGCATAGTGCAGGCGGAAACCAATACGGCTGCGGCGAACAACTGTTTCCGGTGCATGGCCCTCTCCGTTGCGAGGATGATTTGTTCAATGCGGTCCCAGCGAACTGAGTAATGCGACGTGCCAAATCAAGTCACTACCAGTTCGATCGACTGCGTCTCCAGCGAATTCGGCCCCACCATGATCGCAAACTCGCCCGGCTCGACGACGAATTTCATATCGATATTCCAAAATGCCAGCCGGTCGGGCGTGATGTCGAGCGCTACGGTCTTAGTTTCGCCCGGCGCGAGCGTAATGCGCTGGAAGCCTTTCAGCTCTTTTACGGGCCGGGTGGCGGAACTTACCAGGTCGCGAATGTAAAGCTGCACTACTTCGTCGCCCGGGCGGTCGCCGGCGTTCGCGACGTCGACCAGCACGCGGGTCGATTCGTCGCAGCGGATCGTCGCTCGCTCCAGCCGAGGCGGACCGAATCGGAACTGCGTGTAACTCAAGCCAAAACCGAAGGGGAACAACGGTCGCACGTCGTCAAACAAATACCCGCGGCGGGCCGACGGCTTGTGATTGTAAAATGCCGGCAGGTGGCCGGCCGACCGCGGAATCGTGATGGGCAGCTTGCCGCCCGGGTTGGCGTCGCCGAATAGCGTGGCCGCGATCGCCCGGCCGCTCTCCTGGCCCAAGTACCAGCACTGAAAAACTGTGTTCGCCTTTTTGACCAGGTTGTTGATCGACAGCGGCCGCCCACCGAACACCAGCGCCACGATCGGCTTGCCCGTCGCGGAAATCGCGTCCACCAGCTCGTCCTGCAACCCGACCATGTTGAGGCTGGTGCGATCGCCCAGATGATTGAGCGCCCAACCTTCGCGCGACGTTTGCTCGTTGCCGCCGATCGCCAGCACCACCACGTCCGCCCGCGCCGCCAGCGCGGCCGCTTGCGGAATGGTGCGGCGGTCGTCCTCCGGATTGTTTGGCGTCACGTCGTCCTGCTGCCAAGACCCGCCGATCGTGATCTTGCAGCCCTCGTGGTAGAGCACCTCGACGCCCTGCGGCACCCGCGCGGATTCCTTCCAAGACGGTGGAACGATGCTTCGGCCGGCCGCTGTAACCGCCGATCAGCTCGCGATCCGCATTGGGACCGATCACGGCGATCGTTTTGATTTTGTTCGCATCGAGCGGCGCCAGGCCGCCGTCATTCTTAAGCAGCGTCATCGTCTTCAGCGCTGCTTCCAGCGCCAGCTTGCGATGCTCGTCGCAGCCAACCAGCCGCTCGGCCGCGGCCGGGTCCGTGTACGGATCGTCAAACAAGCCGAGTTGAAATTTTTGCGCCAAGAGCGGCGCGACCAGCTCGTCCAGCTCGCGCTCGGCCAGCGTGCCGTCTTGCACTAGCTCAATCAGGTTCCGGTAGCAATCGGGCTCGGGCAGCTCGATGTTGACGCCGGCCCGCACGGCCAGCTTGGCGGCTTCGCGAGCGTCGCGGGCGACCTGGTGGCCGAACAAGCCCGGCCGGTCGGCCATCTCACGTATCGCGTAGTAGTCGGACACGACCGTCCCGGTGAAGCCCCAATCGCGCCGCAAAATCTCGCGCAGCAGCCAGCGACTGGCGTGCGAGGGCACGCCGTCGATTTCGTTGTACGAAGCCATCACGCTGCGCGCCCCGCCCCGTTCGATCGCCGCCTTAAACGTCGACAAAAACGTCTCTCGCAAGAGTCGCTCCGACACGTTCACCGGGGCGCAGTTGTTGCCCGATTCGGGCTGCCCGTGGGCCGCAAAGTGCTTCAACGTGGCGATGACGCGCGACTTGTCGCGAAACGTCGCGTCGCCCTGAAAGCCGCGCACCGCGGCCACTCCTAATTGAGCGACAAGATATGGATCCTCGCCGTACGTTTCCTCGACACGCCCCCACCGCGGGTCGCGCGCCACGTCGACCACCGGCGTCAGCGCCTGATGGGTACCGCGAACGCGGGCTTCCAGCGCCGTCATCGTGAACAGCCGCTCGACCAGGTCCGGGTCGAACGTCGCCCCCAACCCGATCGGTTGGCAAAAACTGGTCGAATCGACCGCCGCCTGGCCGTGCAGGCATTCCTCGTGAAAAAACACGGGAATTCCCAGTCGGCTTTCCGACACAAAGAATCGCTGAATCGCGTTGGTAAGCTCAGCCGTGTCACGAGCGTTGAGCCCGCCCGTCGCGTCGCTCGGCCGGCCCACCTGGCCCAGCCCATTGCCGTGGCCGAAATTGGCCCGCGCCTTAACAACATCGAAGCGGCCCGCCCCGTCCAGCAGCAGCTCGGCCTTTTGCTGCCAGACGCACGTCATCTGGGCCGCCTTCTCGGCGAGCGTCATCCGCGACAACAGATCGGCAACACGGTCGGCCACGGCCAACCCCGGGTTGTGATACGGTGCATTCGCCAGCGACTCACTCATTGGGCAGCGCCTTCAAGGATGTTTAAGAGGGTGGTTCATTCCCGCGATTGTCCGTTCAGGCGGCGCCGTCCGGGCTGGTCTCGCCCGCCTCACTTCGTCGCACGGCCAAGTCGCCGGCAATTTCCAGTGTCCGTTGCTTATTGATGCCGTAGACGGCCAGCAGCAGGGTGCAGATTGCGAACATGGCCGTGGGATAAGTGCTCGCCAACTGGTGAATTCCTTCCAGCGAATCGGCCGATTGAGGCTGACCCGCCACGTATCCATAACCGTCGAGCAGTTGCAGCACCAGAAACGACCCCAAGCCCAAGCCGGTTTTCAGGGCAAAGCAAATCGTGGCGAAGACGATGCTCATCGCGCTGCGGCCCGTCTTCCACTCCGAGTAGTCGGCCACGTCGGCGAACATCGACCACAACACCGGAATCGTCGGCCCGTAGCAGATGCCGCCCAATACGGTCAGCCCCACCATGCTCCAAATCTGCTGCGGCCCGACGAAGTACCACAGCCCGGAAGTGACCGTCATCGTAGCGAAACCGACGAGGGCGACTGCTTTCTTGCCGAATCGCGCCGTCAGCATCGGCGATAACAGAATCATTCCGATAAACACGATCTTCTCGAGCACGCCGATGATGCTCTGCGTCACGTCGGCGATGTTGCCGTAAACTTCGTTTTGCGGATCGGCATGAGCGATCCAGCCGAGGAATTCGAGCAAGCCGTGCGATCCGGCGCCGCCTGCGGCCCCGGCCGGCGGCGCCGTCAGGCCCAGGCCGCCCAACCACTTATACATTTCCGCCGGGTCCGCGTAATTGTGGTAATAGTCATAAAACGCTCGCCCGCGAAACGAGAGAATCGCGAAGTGCACAAGCGTCATAGCAAACATTACCTTCCAGGGACCGTTCTTAAACAGATCGCGAAATGCCTGCCCAGGGCTCGACCGGTGCCTCTCATCGGGCACAATTCGCTCCCGCGTCGTCGCAAAGGTAATCAAAAAGCACACGACGCAGACGATCGCCCACAGCCCCATCGTCATCTGCCAGCCAGTCGCCCGGGCCGTCGCACCCGTGCCATATTCGGCTGCAAACTTCGCCACCAAGGGAAGCGTGAAGCCGGTCACAATCAGTTGCGCGATGTTCACGGCCACAAACCGATACGCATTCAGGCTCGTCCGCTCATTCGGATCACCCGTCATCACGCCGCTTAGCGCCGCGTACGGCATGTTGTTGGCCGAGTACAGCGTCATTAGCAACATGTTCGTTATCAGGGCGTAGGCGATCACGGTGCCCGGGCTCAAACCCTGCGGGGTCCGATACGCCAGGTACATGACGATGCCCCACGGTACGGCCGTGGCCAGAATCCATGGGCGATACCGCCCCCAGCGGGTCCGCGTGCGGTCGGCCACAATGCCCATGAACGGGTCGAAAAAGGCGTCCCATACCCGCGGCACCAGGAGCAGCCAACCGGCCATCGTCGTCGCGATGCCCATCACGTCGGTGTAGAAATTGGCCTGGAACAGCACCATCGTCATGAAGACGAAGTTCGCCGCGCCGTCGCCCAGGCTGTAACCGACCTTTTCGAATGCGGACAGTTTTTGTTTTGCGTTCCCCATCGCAGCATCCACTCGATTCAACGGTTGGTTTGAATTAAGGCGTCCAATCGACCGGACCTCTGGCTCGGCTGGCCTACCGCCGCGAGCCCCGACCGGGCCTCAGGCGTCTTCAAGTGGTCGAGATCCGGCAAATAGCACTGCGTCCCCTCAGCGCGGACAACGCCTTGACACCGCCGCCCAAGCAGAGAATCTGGGCCGCCGATGTGCGGACGATCCACACTGCCAGCCGCGCGATTTCCCGCTAGAATTGCGCTTCTCGCTCCGTCGCCTGCCTCACCAGGCGCGCAAGATAACCGAAAGTTGAAAGCGCTGTGGAAGCCGGATTATCTCAACCGCTCGGCCCTTCGTCAATTATCGCCGTGAATAATGGGGCCGCTCTGGACTTGCCGTCCCGACTCGGCTGAGCTCGTCCCGCTGGGACAGCGAACTCCATCGACCGGTCCGGCGCCGGACGCCGGGGGTGCGGGTCGGCTGCGTACCTGTCGTCCTCTCATGTCGGACGAATTGCATTGCCCATCGCACCGCCTCACCCGCCCAGAATCCATTTCCGTTCTGAGCGGCGCCTGGTTATACTGCTTCCTTGGTTTTCCGTGGCGGTCACGGGCGGAAAGTCGGCTGAGAATGTTCGGTTTAGCGAGTTGAATTACTATGAAGACACGACTTGGACTTTTAATGTTGCTCGGGCTGGCACTCGCGCTGCCACCTGCCGCGCTGATGATGGCTCAACAGGCCGGCATCGCTCGCAGTGGCGCCCTCTCCAGGCCGGAAGGGCCATGTGACGTCTATGCAGCAAACGGCGCTCCCTGTACGGCCGCACATAGCAGCACCCGCGCACTCTATGCGTCGTACAACGGCCCCCTCTACCAGGTCCTCCGCCAATCCGACGGCAAAACGTTAGACGTCGGCGTTGTCCAGGCCACGGCAACGGACGCGGGCGGATTCGCCGACGCGGCCGCGCAAGACGTCTTTTGTGCCAACACGACCTGCTGGATCACCACGCTCTACGATCAATCGGGTAAGGGCAATCACCTCACCCAGGCGCCGCGCGGCGGCTTCAGCGGCCCGGCCCTGGGCGGGTTCAACAATCTCCCCGTCGCCGACATGGCGCCCATCACTGTCATGGGCCACAAGGCCTATGGCGTGTTCATCGAGCCCGGCATGGGCCTCCGCCACAACGACGCCAAGGGCACGGCCGTCGACGATCAGGCCGAAGGGCAATACTGGGTTGTCAGCGGCCATCATTACAACGGCGGCTGCTGCTACGATTACGGCAATGCCGAGACCGACAGCCGTGACGACGGCGACGGCACGATGGAAACCACCTACTTCGGCAACGCCACTCCCTGGTATCACGGCTCGCCGCCCGGTCCCTGGATCATGACCGACCAGGAAAACAACCTGGTGGGTTGCGTCACCGATTCGCCCAACAACAAGCTCTGCGCCGACCTGCCGATCATCACCTGGCACTTCGTGGCAGCCACCGCCGACGGCGAGCCCCACCACTGGCGCACGATGGGGGGCGACGCCCAAAAGGGCGATATGCAAGTCATGTTCGACGGCACCCGCGTTCAGAATCCCAATAGCAGCTACGACCCGATGCGCAAGCAAGGCGCCATCTTGCTCGGCAACGGCGGCGACAATAGCAACGGCTCGCAGGGCACCTTCTACGAAGGCGCAATGACTGCCGCCAACACCTTCCCGACGGCAGAAACCAACAAGAAACTGCACGCCAACATCGTGGCTGCCAAGTACGACGTGCAGCGCGTTAGTATCGCGCCGGCAGCCGCGACGGCCGCTCCGCCGGGACTGCAAACTTTTGCGCCGGGTTCCTCGCAGGATACCACGGTCACGTTCACGAACACGACCGGGGCGCCGGTGACCGGCCTCGAGCTGAGCGTTACTGTTCCGTCCGGCTGGTCCTCAGTCGCTTCCGGCGGCAATGAAGCCACGAAAAAACTTACTGACCCGGTCGCACCGGGCGCTTCGGTGCACGCGACCTTCAAAGTGACCTCCGGGCCGGCCGCCTTCAACGGCGACCTGCTCGGCAAGGCTTCCTGGACCGCAAACGGCCAGACGCAAGTAGCGACCATGGCCGAGAAAGTGCGCAACGGCAGCCCGATCAAGATCAACGAATTCGCAGTCGGCGCGACCGACTCGTTCATCGAGCTGTACAACGCCGGCGCCAGCGAGGTCGACATCTCGAATTGGACGCTAACCCAGCATCCGACCCAGCAGGCCATCTTTTCATCGATCAAGGTCCCGGCCGGCACGAAGCTCGCAGGGCACGGCTTTTACCTACTGGGGCAATCCGATTCGGGCTTGGCCGTCCCCGCGCACAAGGGTGATGCCACCATTTACGTCAGAAGCACGGCGGACATGAAGGTCGGCGATACGATTGAAATCAACACCGGCGCCGCCAAGGAGACGCATAAGATCGCCACTATCGCCGAAAACGGCGCGGCGGCCGGCCCCAGCACAACGCTGTGGCAGCCCCTCCCCGAAGGACCGGTGATCACCATCCCCGCCGGCTCAACGAACGTGCCTTACACCGGCGGCGGGGGCGGTGGTTTCGGCCGGGGCGGCGGCGGTGGCTTTGCCGTCGAGGTTGGCCAGAAAATCGGCCTCGGCCATGGCACCAGCGGCCCGGCTGTCTCGAAAGACACAGAGCAATATGAAGTGGTCACCGTGACGGAAGTCGGCAAACCCGGCACCCAAACGGCTCTCGCGGCGAACGCAAAAGCCGGTGACACCTCGATTCGCGTCCGAAATGCGGCCAATATTTCCGCGGGCGACACGATCAGATTGGATATCGACAGCGTTGGTCATGGAATCGAAACCATCACGGTCAAAAGTGTTGGTGCAGTGGCGGGCGGGGGTGGCCGAGGTGGTCGCGGCGGTCGTGGCGGCGGTGGCGGCGCTCAACTCGAACTCGAAGCTCCGCTCAAGTTCGATCACGCGGCCAATATTCCCATCAGCGTGAGAGGAACAGGCGTTACCTACCAGCCCGCCACGGCTTTTGCCCATTCGAGCAACGAGCCGATCCTGCCGCTCGGCACTGGTATTAAGCTCGATAGTCCGTTGGCCGGCGATCATCCGATTGATTCAGCCGTGCGCGACGTTTCGGTCAAGACGTCCGGCTACCAGGGCTCGCCGGCCCCGAACCAATGGTTCGGCGGTCCCGCCCTGACGCCCACCGGCAACATGGTCCTGCGTGATGGGGCCGGCAACGTCGCCGACAGCCTCAACTACGGCGGCCTCGTCGACCCTTGGGCTGCCGAGGGGTATCAAGGCGCTTCACCAGGAAATGGCTGCAGCGTTGCGTCGCCCGGCGGCGGCGGCCGGGGCGGCGGTCGTCGAGGAGGCCCGCCCGCAGCCCAGGCCAGTCGGAGCGCGGGCCGCTTCCCCGACGGTGCGGACACTGACAGCAACTGCCGCGATTTCCTCTTGCAGACAGGCACCTTCCTCGCCAGTGATTCAGCCGCCGGCGCGA
Organism: uncultured Planctomycetota bacterium; assembly: GCA_963738665.1. GTDB lineage: Bacteria > Planctomycetota > Planctomycetia > Pirellulales > Lacipirellulaceae > JABDGM01. The sequence goes on along the minus strand of CAVTXL010000013.1, from coordinate 71,316 downwards.
CGAATATCAAAGTCGCGGGCGTCGACTTTCACGCCGGCCAGAAGCTGATGATTGATACCGGCGAAAACCAAGAGTCGGCCGTGATCGCGACGGTGGGTACCGCGGGCGGCAGCACGGTAGGCACTGCCACTGAGGTCGGCGCGACCGTCATTCCAGTCGCTAGCGCGGCCGGTTTTCGAAACGGCGAGAGCATCACCATAGGCAGCGACGCTAACCGCGAGACGGCAGTAGTTGCCTCGATTACGGGTGGGCGTGGGGGACGCAGGGGCGGCGGTCGCGGGGGCCGTGGCGGAGGCGGCGGCTCAATCACCATCACCGCGCCACTCAAGATGGCGCACGCCGAGGGTGCCGAGGTCGCCGGCAGCGGGATCACTCTCAGGGCGGCCTTGACCAAGGCCCATGAAGGCGGCGCGACGGTCGCCGGCAGCGCTCCAACGCCCGGCGCCGCCAACGAATATCACCGAAGACCGGAATAAGGTCGCCTGTTGCACCGCCTGAAACGGCACGAGCTGGAATAACCCTCGATCTCGAATTTCCGCTCCGCGGCTCGCACGTGGGCCGCGGAGCGGTTCGTTTTCGCGCCGCGTTCGTGATGCTGCTGCCGGCAAGGGCGCCGGGGGTTATACTGCTCGCAGGCGGGTCCGCATTCGCTGCCGCCCAGCGGTCCGTTCGCTATTTCAGTTCGACTTGTGGAATGCAACATGACGACAAGGCTCAAACTTCCGGCATTTCTCGCACTATCGCTGGCGTTGCCTCCCGCCGCGCTGATGATGGCCCAGCAGGCCGGCCTGGGCCGCAACGGCGCTCCGCACCGATCCGCGGGTCCCTGTGACGTCTATGCCGCAGCCGGCACGCCTTGTCTCGCCGCCCACAGCACGACCCGCGCACTGTTCGCCGCCTACCAGGGCCCGCTCTATCAGGTCGAGCACAGTCCGATGGCAAGACATTGGATGTCGGCGTCGTCCCGCCCTCCGCGGCGCCGGTCCCGGACGCCGGCGGCTACGCCGATGCGGCTGCCCACGACGCGTTCTGTGCCGGTACACTCTGCACGATCAGCCGCATCTACGACCAAGCGGGCAAGGGTAACCACCTCTACCAGGCGCCCCCGGCACATTCGCCGGCCCGGCCAAGGGTGGATTCGACACCCTCCCGATAGCCGACATGGCGCCGATCACCCTAAGCGGCCACAAGGCCTACGGTGTCTACATCATGCCAGGAATGGGTTTTCGCAACAACAACGCAACCGGGCTGGCGATTGGCGACGAGCCTGAAGGCATCTACTACGTAATCGACGGCACGCATTACGACAGCGGCTGCTGCTTCGATTACGGCAACGCCTCGACCAACGGCCGCGCCGTCGGCACCGGCACAATGGAAACCACCTATTTCGGCACCGCCACCGCCTGGGGCAGCGGCGACGGCCGCGGCCCGTGGATCATGGCCGACATGGAGGCAGGCCTCTTCTCGGGCTACGACGCGAAGAAGAACGTCGCCGATCCGACGATCGATTCCTGGCGATTCGTGACCGCCGTCGTCGACGGTGGCGGCGGCAACAAGTGGGACCTCCGCGGCGGCAACGCCCAAGCAGGCTCTCTGACCAGCTTCTACAGCGGGATTCGCCCCGGCTCGCAGTCCAACGATCGTTATTTCCCAATGCACAAAAAGGGCGCCGTTCTCCTCGGCAACGGCGGTGACAACGGCAACGGTTCGGCCGGCACTTTCTATGAGGGCGCAATGACGGCCGGATATCCGACCGAAGCCACCACCGACGCGGTCCAGGCCAACATTGTCGCCGCCAGGTACGACGTCGAGCGGGTACGACTGTCGCGGGTCACGACATTCACGCCAGGTTCGTCGCAGGACGTCACCGTGACGTTCACAAATGCCACCGGCGCGCCCGCGGCCGGTGTCAAGCTCAGCGTTTCCTTGCCGGACGAGTGGAATTCGGTGGTCGCCGGCACGACTGACTCGGCAAAGACGTTCGCCGATCCGATCGCGCCGGGCGCGACCGCCAGCGCAACATTCAAGCTCACCGCGCCGTCAGCGACCGGCGCCGGCTACCTGACCGGCCATGCCGAGTGGATAAGCGCGGCGCCTGGCCGAACACAAATCGAGACCACCACCCAGAGACTGCGCAACGCGTCGCCCATCAAAATCAACGAGGTCCAGCTAAGTGCCGGCGCCAACCTGAGCCATCAGTTCGTCGAGCTCTACAACGCCGGCCCGAGCGACGTCGACATCTCCGATTGGTCCCTCATCAGCACTCAGAGCCAGTGGGCCCCGGTCAAGCTCGCAACGATTCCGGCCGGTACAAAGCTCGCCGGCGGCGCTCATTACCTGCTGGCACTCTCCAGTACAGCCCTCGCTACACCGGCCAGCGCGGGCGAAACCGTCATCAACGTTCGCAGCACTGCGGGCCTCCAGGCCGGCCAGCAAATCGGCGTAGGCGGCGAGCGGCGCCAAGTCGCTAGCGTCGGAACAGCGGCCACAAGCATGACAACGGTCTTCATCCCCGTCTCCACTGGGCCGTGGCTGACCATCCCGGCCGGCGCGACGAATCTGCCCGTTACCGACGCTGCGGGCTTCGTCGTCGGCGAAAAGATCGGCATCGACATCGGCGGCAACTTCGAGGTGGCCACGGTCACCGCAGTCGGCAAAGCGGCCACGCAGACGACTCTCTTGGCCGCGGCCGCCGCCGGCGCGACCGGCATCAAGGTCTCCGCAGAAAACATCACGCCCGGCGATGAGCTGATCGTTGATACGGGCGGACGTAAGGAAACCGTCAAAGTCAAGAGCATTACCCCGGCAGCCGCCGGCGATGTCGCCCCCGGCGGCGGCCGCCGCGGCGGTCGCGGCGGCGGCGCAGTCGCCGATATCGAATTGGCCGCCCCGCTCCAACTCGACCACGCGTCCGGTGTGGACCTGTCCGACGAGGGGACAGGGATCAGATTCTCACCCCCCACCAAGTTTTCACACACCAGCGGCGACGCAGTCCAGGCGCTTGGCAGCGGCGTCACGCTCGACGCCCCTCTGTCTAACTACCACCCCTACGGCTCAGCGGTCGTCAATTCCCAATTCACGACGGAAGGTTACCAGGGGCCGCCGGCGCCGAACCAATGGTTCGGCGGAGCGCTCTCCGCCAGGGCTGGTTCGATCGCACTAATGGAGGCCGACGGCGTCGTCGCCGACGCCATCGTCTACGGCTCACAACAGAGCAGTTCGAGTGCGAACGGAACGATTGCCAGCCCGGAAATTGCCACCCTCGAGGGCGACCAAAGCAAGGGCGGCTGCATCGTGGTGGTCCCAAACGTAGGCCGCGGCGGCCGCGGGCGGGGCAGGGGAGGCGTCCAGGCCGCCGGCGGGCCCGCGCCAAGCCGCAGCGTGGGCCGCGTCGCGGACGGCGCCGATACCGACAGCCTCTGTACCGATTTCCAAGTCCAGGTCTCCACGCCCGGCGCACCGAATCAGCGTCCGCAGTGAGCCCACTTGACGCATAAATCGACCATCGATGCCCGACGAAGCACAGACAGGCGTCCGTCGTACCTGGCCCTGGTGGCGCTGCGCTTTGTTCGCTTTGAGTGCGCTCGGACTGGTGCTAAGCTCGTATCTGAGCTGGCACTATCTGCTCGGCGGCGCGGTGATCGGTTGCGGCGGCGGCAGTCCCTGCGAACAGGTGCTCACGAGCCGGTGGTCCGCGGTGGCCGGCGTGTTGCCCGTCACCGGCCTGGCGGCCGGGGCGTATCTGGCAATGTTGGTGGCCAGTCTTTTTATTGGTCCATCCACACCGGCAGTTGACCGTCAGTGGGCCTGGGGCGCACTTTTGCTTCTGGTTGCGGCTGCGGCCGGCAGCGGCATATGGTTCACCATTTTACAAAGCTCGGTCATCGGGGCCTTTTGCCCCTATTGCATGGCCACCCACGCGACGAGCATGCTGCTGGCGGCTTTGGTCATCTGGCGCATTTGCCAAGAGTCGGCACCAATTTCAACCGAGTCCGCGCCGACCGAATCCGCGCCGTCGACCAATTCGGCAGATTCTCTTTCCGCCGAATCCAATGCAAAGAGGGGCGCGTAGCGGCGCCGACTCCCTCCAAGGTTGTTCTTTCCTCTCGCCCCGCCGCTTGATTGGCCCGCTCGCCACGACCGGCCTGACCTTGCTCGGGCTCGCCTTGGCCGCCGTCCTGGCCCTGGCCCAGGCTAGCCTGAATCCACCAACCGCGTATCGTGCCGGCCAGGCGCAAGACAGCGGGACCGCGTTCGATTCCCACGCCGTGCCCTTGATTGGTTCGCCCAATTCCCCCTACGTTGTCACGATGTTCTTTGATTACAAATGTCCGCATTGCCAGCGATTGCATTCGATGCTTGCCGAGGCGATCCGCCGCTACGACGGCAAACTCGCCTTTGCGCTCTTTCCGGCGCCATTGAATACTCAGTGCAATCCATACGTCTCCCGCAACCTCGAACAATTCAAGGACTCTTGCGAGCTGGCAAAAATCGGACTGGCGGTATGGCTGGCCGATCACGACGCGTTTGCCGCCTTCGACAACTGGGTGTATTCGCCGCCGGAACCGGGCGCACTCTGGCGTCCCCGCAGCCTCGCTGAAGCCCAAGCCAAAGCGTTCGACTTGGTTGGCCAGTCGAATTTCGACGCCGCCCAGGCCGATCCCTGGATCGACGCCCATATGCAAACATCGATCCAGATGTACGGCGAAACCGCCCTTAGCGGAAATGCCGTCCCCAAACTCGTCTTCGGCGCGCGCTGGGTTACGCCCGAGCCACGCGACACCGACGACCTGGTGTCGGTCTTGCACGACGGCCTGGGGATACCCGCTCCCTGACCGTCCGCGCACGCTCGAGCGACGCGGACCGGTCGCGCCCGGCGGCAGCCGTCGCGTTCCGACTCGCTCACGCCCTGCACCGCCTCGGCAGCAGCCAATCTTGCTCGCTGGCTGCTGGCGCCGGGACCCGGCCGGCTGCTAGCACGCGTTCCCCTTTGACGCCATCCTCGCCGCCTGCTAGCCTTCGCGCCCGTCTGCGCTCGGGGCGCAACAAATTCATACTGACGCGGAGCTGTCATGTCCACCGGCGCCAAGCTCACCGCCGCGGCTTGCTGCGTTGCCGCCGCAATCGGCTACCTGGCCTACCTCGGTGCTGCCAGTAGTTGGCAGTACTATGTGTCCGTCGACGAAGTCGCCGCCGACCTGCCTCAGCTCATGACGCGGCGGATCCGCGTCAGCGGCCGCGTCGAGCCGGGCTCGCTGGCGATTGCCAGCGACCGCCGCCATGCCTCGTTCCGGCTCGCAGGCGAACACTCGGGTCTGCCGGCTATGTGCAATTGTCTGCTGCCCGATAACCTGGCCGAAAACATCGACGTCGTCGTGGAAGGCACGCTCCAACCTGCCGGCCTCGTCGGCACCAAAGTCATCACGCGCTGTGCGAGCAAATACGAACAAACAAAAATCGCCGCCGAGCCGCACGAACCGCAACGCTGATCCGCGGCGGGGGCCACTGGCTTTGCCAGGGCCTGCCCGACAATCAACTTAGCCGTAATGAAGGCGATGACACTCTTTCGGTTCAACTCGCCCAGTCATTGAAATCCGTGACTCGTCTTGTGGGTGCTTACGATGCGACTTGCCGGCGAAATCTGTCTGTTCACGAGTTGGATCGCCGTCGGCTACGCTGCGGCGCTTTCGTTCTGGCGCGTGTCCTCCGCCAATCCCGTTCGCGAGCGCATCGTGGTAGCCGCATTCGCAATCGGCTTTTCGGGCCTCACCGCCACGGTGGCTGTGCTCGTTTACGCCCTCGTCATGCGCGATTACCGCTTCCAGTATGTGGCCCAATACGTTAGCCCATTCCTTCCGCCGCAATACCGCTTCTCCGCTCTGTGGGTCGGCCAGGCCGGATCGCTGTTGTTGTGGAGTTGGATGATCGCCCTGGTCGCGCTCGCCTTGCGCCTGCTTCCGTCCGCGGACGACGATCTGCGCAACACGGCATTTGGCCTGCTGCTGATCAACCTGTTCTTTCTGCTCTGCGTGGTCGTGTTCGCCGCCGACCCGTTGGCACCCAGCATAATCGCCGCCCATGAAGGCGCGGGCCTTAGTCCTCTACTGCAGCATCCGTCGATGCTGATCCACCCGCCGATTGTGTTTCTAGCTTATTCCGTCTGGGCCGTGCCCTGCGCACTCGCCCTCGCCGCGCTAACCACTGGAAAGCTGGCCGCGGCGTGGACGAACGTCGCCCGTCCGTGGGCTCTCGCCGCCTGGACGCTGCTGGGTGTGGGCCTGTTGCTTGGCGCTCACTGGGCCTATCAGGAACTTGGCTGGGGCGGCTACTGGGGCTGGGACCCCGTCGAAAACGGCTCGCTTCTTCCCTGGCTGACGGGCACCGCCTTCATCCACAGCCTGATGACGTGGCGTCACCGCGGCGCACTGAAAAAAACGGCGTTGCTGCTCGCGGTCATCACGCTCTGCTTATGCAACTTTGCCACGTTCCTCACCCGCAGCGGCATCTTCAGTAGCGTTCACGCCTTCAGCGAGTCGCCGATCGGTTGGCTGTTTCTCGCTTGGATGGCCGTCCTCCTTGTCGCCGCGACGACGCTAGTCGTTCGGCGTCGCCGCGCGCTCGGCGGCGCTCCGGCCGTCTCGCATCCTTTTGCCCGCGAATCGCTCGTCATCGTCGCCCTTTTGCTGATCTTGTCGCTCGCGGCCGTCGTGTTTGTTGGCACGCTCGTCCCGCCGTTATCAAGAATGTTCGCTGGCCGGACCATCGAGGTGGGCGCACCGTTGTACAACAACGTCTTGCCGCCCGTCGGCCTTGGGCTGCTTACGATGACCGCCCTGGTGCCGCTACTTCAATGGGCCGACGCTCCGACACTGCGGTCTCGCCGGCTTCTTGGCATCGCTGTCGCCATTGCCGCGGTCGCCGCCGGCGGCGCATGGATTAGCGGTTCCATCAGCCATCCGCTGGCTGTTGCCGTTGTGGGCCTGGTTGTGCTCACACTCAGTACGTTCGTCACTGCGCTTCTCAATGAAGCGCTGCGCAGCGGCGCTGGCAGCCTTCCGCGCCGGCTTTCCCGCGTCCTTATCACCGGCCGCCGCAAATACGCGGCCTATGGCATTCACTTTGGTTTCGTCTGTGTCGCGCTGGGAATTGCCGGTTCGTCCCTCGGCACGCAGCGACAAGAATTGACGCTCGACGAGGGACAAACGCTCAAATGGGCCGGCCGGCGAATTCACTATACGCGGCTCATCCAACGCCAGGTCCCCGATAAGCTCATCGCCGAAGCCGTCCTGGAAATAGAACATCTCGGTTCCCCGCCCGTCGTGCTGCGCCCCGCCCGGCACCTCCACCTGCTGCAAAACCAGTGGACGACCGAGGTCGCGATTAATTCCACTTGGGCTGGCGACGTTTACACAATCCTCAACGCCGGCCTGGGCGGGGGAAAAATCGCCGTCACCTTCGTCTATAACCCGCTGATTCGCTGGATCTGGGTCGGCGGGCTATTCACGACTGCCTGTGCCTTGATATCGCTCTGGCCCTCGCGCCGTCGAGGAGCAGCTGCCGCGAGCGATCAATTCCCCGCGACCGAGATAGCACTTCATCCCGCACTTCACGCACCACAACAATCGCCAGCCGCGGCCTGAGGCGTACGCTATACTATGATTTCACCTCGCGCAAACGTTATCGAAACGATTAACGCCTCAGTCACTCGCGGCCGTGGTTTAATCCTGCGCGACATCAATCTCAAGTTAGCGGCCGGCGAAACCGTAGCCGTCATGGGCCCCAACGGGGTGGGCAAATCCACGCTGCTCGGCTGCCTCGCCGGAACACTGCGACCAACAACCGGCGAAATTCGTCGCTTCTCTCACGCAGCGTCTCGTCCGCCGGCCGCCAATCGCGATACTGGCTACCTCGGCCACGAAAACGCCCTCTATCCCGAATTGACGGCCGTCGAAAACCTCGTCTTCGCCGCCCGCATGTACTTGCTAAGCGATCCGACCCACCTCGCCGACGCGCGGCTTGCCAGTTGTGGGCTGGCGCGCTTTCGCAACTGCCGCGTAGCCCAGCTTTCCCAGGGCGCGCGGCGTCGTCTTGCCATTCTCCGCGCGACAATCCACGAGCCACGGCTATTGCTCCTCGACGAACCGTTTGCCAGCCTCGACTCGGACGGCAGCGAGTGGCTGGAATCGCAATTCCGCGAGTGGCGCCGCTGCTGCTGCACCGTCTGCTTCGTCAGTCACGACGCCGATCAAGCACAACGGCTCGCCGATCGAACGATCCATCTAGCCGCCGGCCAAGTTCTCAACATCCCGTCCGACAACGAAATTGCTTGCTCCGCCGCATGACCCGCGCCCTTACGACGCTCCGATCGCTCGTTTGGCTGATCCACAAGGATCTGACCCGCGAGCTTCGCGCGACGCGCACCTGGCCCACCATGCTGCTGCTGGGCCTCGTGCTCGTCTGCCTGTTGGCGATGCAAATCGACCTGCCGCCGGAGCAGCAGGCCCACGTCGTCGCCACGCTGCTCTGGTTCGCCATCGTCTTTGCCGGCACGCTCGCCATCGAATCGTCGTTCGCCAACGAAGGGCACGACGGGCTGTGGACGGCACTTAGAATATACCCTGTTTCGCCCGACACGATCTTCATCGCCAAGGTGTTTGTCAACGCCGCCTCGCTCGCACTACTCGAACTTGTCCTTATTCCGCTCTTTGTGGTAATGACGGATGTCCCGCTGCTGGCCCGGCCCGGCCACCTGCTGCTGATCGCGCTTTTTGGCAACGCGGCCTTTGCCGCCATGGGGACGCTGTCAAGCGCCGTTGCCGCCTCGTCCCCGAGCCGCGGCGGCCTGATTGCGCTAGTTTACTTGCCCCTCGTCGCGCCAGTCATCCTGGCCTGCGCCGCGCCACCGATGTGCTGCTGGCCGGCCAGGTTGACGACACCTGGTGGCAGTGGATTCAATTGCTAGCCGTGGGCGCTACGCTGTTTAGCGTCGTGGGCGCGCTCTTGATCGATCTATTGATGGAGGAATGAATGACCACACAACACAACAGCGTCAACTCGCCGTGGCCGACGCGCCTGTTCGGCATCGTCGCGGCGTCTCTCGTGTTCATGTCGCTCGTGCTGATCTTTTTCGTCGCGCCCACCGAAGCCTCGATGGGCGACGTGCAGCGCATCCTGTACCTCCATATCTCGGTCGCCTGGTTTGGGCTCGTCGGCTGCATCGCCGCCGCAATTTGCGGGGGCGCCTATCTCACCGGTCGCCGCCCGACTTGGGACCATTGGTCTCGTGCGGCCGCCGAAGTCGGCTGGCTCTCGACAACCCTCACACTGATCACGGGCTCGGCCTGGGCCCACGAGGCCTGGGGCACCTGGTGGACCTGGGAGCCGCGGCTCACCTCGTCGCTTATTCTGTGGCTCCTCTACGCGGGCGTTTTTCAAGTCCGCTCGCACATCGCCGACCCGACTCGCCGCGCCCGCGTTAGCGCCGTCCTGATGATCGTCGCCGCCAGCGACGTGCCGCTGGTTGTCATGGCCACCCGCTGGTTTCGCGGGATTCACCCGGTGTCGCCCGAGATGGTGCCGGCGATGCGCTACGTCCTGCTCGCCGCCGTGCTCAGCTTTTCTGTTTTCTTCGCTTATTTGATCGCCAGCCGCAAGCGCGTGCTCGCGCAGGAAGAACAAGTCGCCGAACTGGCGGCCGACCAGTGGCTTCGCCTCGGCGTCATCCAGACCGAACCCGTTCGCTAATCCACGATAATCAGAGGCAGCCGTGCAAACCCTCGTCATCACTTATAGCGTGGCCGCGGCGATCATTGGCCTGTACGCAGCTTGGATCGCCGCGGCATCGAAACGATTTAAACGACGCATTGCGCAAACCGGTCACAACGCGGGCGGCACGCCGAACCCCGAATGTCGCGACTCGCGCGCGGCCAAACAAGCCGCATAGCGGCGCACGGCCGTTCGACATAAGGCATGCTTCATCTGTTGCCAACCCTGTTGCTTTTGTTCATCGGCGGCGACGAACTGCCGCCGCCAACTGGCGACATCCACGGCGTCGTTCTCGACGGAACGAACGGCAACCGCCCGGCCGCCGACGTCGCTGTCATCCTCCGCGCCGGCCCCGACGGCGCCCTTGCCCCAATGGCCGAAACACGCACGGATATTTACGGCAAGTTCTCATTCGACAGCTTGCCGCTTGACGCGTCGACAACGTATCTCGTCGGCGCAGAGCGCGGCGGCGTCTATTATCCCGGCGCCCGCACACGTTTGGTCGATCGGTATCGCCTCATGCAAACGACAATTGTCGTCTACGACGCAGAAGAATCGGCGTCCCCTCTCATCGCCCAGCGCCACGAAATCGACCTCCACGTCGAACAGAAGCTCATGACCGTCCGCGAAACGATCGTCATCTCCAACCCGACGCTCACAACTTACGTCGGCCAGCCCGCCAGCGACGGCAGCCGCGTGACGCTCGAGCTCTCGATTCCGCCAAACTTCGACCGCGTCACATTCGACGAAGAATACTTCGGCCGCCGCTTTCGCATCGTCGACCACCGCCTGCAGACCGACATCCCTTGGACGCCCGGCCGCCGCGAATTGAAATTCACCTACCACGTGCCGCTCGAAAACGCATCCGGCGTCTTCCACCGCCCACTTGATTTGCCCTGCGGCGACTTCCGTATCCAAGCCCGAGGCGAAAACATCCAGCGTCTGACGTGCAACCTGCCCCAGCCGATGGCGGACGTTGGTGACGCGGCCGCCATTTTCAATTGGCTCGGCAAGCCGTTTCCGCCAGGCTACAGAATCGAGCTCAAGATTGGCGCCCAGCCCTTTGTCTGGCTCCGGTTCTCGCGCTGGGCGTCGCTCGTTGTGATTGTGTTCCTAGCCATCGCAACGATCATCGTGCTGCGGAAGCGCGAGCGGCCTGCTGCCGTCTGCTGGCCCAAAACGCCGGATACGCTAGTAACCGGCCGCAACCATCGCGTGCGCCAAACCGCAAAGCGACCGCCCCGCAAAGCGGCCTGACTCTCACGCCGCCGCTCGGCTCGCAAGCTACTTGTTCACCTGGGCCGTGCGGATAAACACGTCGATCTCATCGGCGTGTTCGGCAATCGTCTTCTCTGGCCCGGTCGCTTTGACAAAACACAATTGCCCCCCTGCCGGAATGACCGCGCCCATCAGGCGATATGCGGGCCGCATCACGCCCGGCGCAAACGGTCCGCGAGCATCATTGAAATCGCCGCTCATGTCGACCTTCGTCACCTTGACGCCGTCCACCTCAATTTCGTCCTGTTTTGCCGATTTCGGCTGCGGCTGAAACTGCCCCTTCCAGCGGTCGATATTCGCCTCGACGCTCCCACCCGCCGTACTCACCGTCAGCCGGCCGTCCGCATCGTCCCCCTCGGCATGCGGCAAGCTAAACTCCGCAGCCACGAACGACGAGTTCGCTGGCTTTCGCACCCATGCCTCCGGGGCCGTCAGCGTCACCTCATCGAGTTCCACTTTCCGCTCAGCGGCGCCACCGCTGGTCTTCGCTAACGCCTTCTCGCCGCCGTCAACCGTCGGCGTCGCATCCTGGCCGGTTATTCTGGGCCGACTTCCGCCGGCTTCGTTCTCGGCCGTCGTTTTCGGTGTGTCCGGATTACCACAACCAGCAACCAAGATCGCTAACACCGCGGCACTCAGTATCACATGATGCATCGTTTTGTCCTTCCTGGCGAGGTTTGAACAAAAAACTTTTAACCACTTCTCGCAGGCAAATTTGGTGAAGCTGGATAAACAGCCGAGACTGGAGATTCGTTTGTCGACGCTTGCAGCGCCCGCATTGAACTCTTTTAATCCGCTTTCGCAAGTTTTCGCGCCTACTGTTCGACAAAGCTAATACCTTTTCCCGCGCGCGCAATCCGCGGTCGCGCCGGGAGCAGATTTTAGTCTACCGCGGATGTCCGGCGACGGATCGCCGGCCGCTATGCGTTCCAGGGCAGGAAACTTGTCTTCACACGCCAAAAACTTTGCCGCGTCAAGCCTGGGCTCGTCCCTTCTGGCGGGCCTGATCGGCCTCGTTTTGTTTGGCGTCGTCTCCTGTCGCACGCCGGCCAGTTATTTCTTCGGCCGCAAGAATTCGCCCACCGCCAGCGTCGCCAGCAGACCGGAAACGCCCTATGCCGTCCAACCGGCCGCCGACTGGAACGAGCGCGAAACGAAACAGGTCCAAGCGACGATCCCGCAAGTTCCGAACGCGGAAATGGTCAACGACGACCAGCTCTGCGCCACCTGCCACGAGTCGTTCGTCAAGTATCACCGACAAAGCGTGCACTCCAAGCAATCGTGCGAAACCTGCCATGGCCCCGGCAGCGAACACGTCCGCACACGCGGCAAAGAACCGGGCCTGATCCGCAGTTTCAAGCGGATGGCCCCGGCCGAACGGAGCGAAACCTGCTTGCAATGCCATGAAAACGACGGCTGCCAACCCGGCAAGGAGTGGCGCCTGTCGGTCCATGCCAACGCCGGCGTCTCCTGCACCGATTGCCACACCGGCCATTACAACGTGCCGCCCAGTACTAAGATTAACGACCTCAGTCAAAATGATCGCAGCAATAACTCAATCCAACTCGCCGGCCTGTCGGCATCGGCCAGGAGCCGCTGCCGGCAGCAAATTCCTCGCTCGAATTCCGCCTCGAGCGACGACATCAACATCCTCGACCGACGCGACAAGCTCATCACTCTCAACGTCGCCAGCCAACTCGCGCAAGATCGGCGCGATCACGCCGCACGTCTGCTATCGCTGCCATGCCGACATGATGCATCAGGAAGAGATCGCACATCCGCATCAAATCTGCGGCGCGACGCAGATGGATTGCATCACCTGCCACGATCCGCACGGCAAAATCCGGCCCGAAACTCGCACCGATCTGTGCCTCAAGTGCCACGACATGAGCTCGCCGACCTTGGCCTGGCACTCGTCGACCCACGCCCGCTTCGGCGTGGCCTGCGCCGATTGCCACAATCCGCACCCGAACTCGCATGTGCAAACCGTCGTCGATATCGAGCATACGCATATCGATCGCAATCCGCGGATGCCGATGGCCGTCGACGAGCCGCAGGCCTGCTACAAATGCCATCCGCAGATCTACGCGCAGAACGCGATGCCGTCCCACCATCCGATCAAGGAAGGCAAGATGGTCTGCTCCGATTGTCACGATCCGCACGGGCAGACGGAAGATAACCTGACGCAGCCGACCGTGAACATGGTCTGCTACAAGTGCCACGCCGATAAGCAAGGCCCGTTCGCCTACGAACATCCGCCGGTCAGTGAGAACTGCGGCATCTGCCACAATCCGCACGGCACGGTCGCCAACAACCTGTTGAAACAGCCGCCGCCGTTCCTTTGCCTGCGTTGCCACACCGGCCACCGCAAGGGCCCGACCGGCCCGAATCACACCACCGGCGCGAACCCATTGTTGGGCGACATTGGCAACAGCCCGTCGCTGCAAATGGCGTTCTACACAGATTGCACGCAGTGCCATCATCAGATTCACGGCAGCGACCTGCCATCGCCGCACCTGCCGCGGGCGTTCTTCAGATAACCATCAGCACCTGACGATTTCGATTCACCGCCAGCGAAAATGTAGACTACCTCAATCGACGCCGGACGTCGCTCGGTGCAGTTTCTCCCCGTCTGCGCCGCGCCAGACGTCTGTGAGGACCCAGTTCGATGATACGTAATATTGCAAGCCTTGCTGTGGTTGTCCTCGCGGCATCCATCGCCTGGGCGGGGGACACGGAACCGCCGATGGCCGACCTGGCCGCTCCGCTCGAGCTGCCGCCGGTGCCCGATGCGCCCGCGGATTTTGGCACGTTGCCGACAATTCAGTCCCAGCCGACAAGCCAGTCCCAGGCACTGCCCGTCAGTTTCGGGCTCACCCTCGAAGATGTTCCGCCGAACAGTGGCAGCGCCGCAACCAGTGGCGCTTCGAATTTGTCGTCTTCCGTTGCCGACGACAGTTGCGTTCGTCCCTATCGGCCTCTGTGCGACTGCGGCTGCCTCAATCCCTGTCTCGACCGTTGGTGCGCATGGGACGTTATCTATTGCGACACCTGCGACTGCTACGACATGCCCTGCGCCTGCGCAATGGGCGAAACTCGTCTCGACGAAAACGGCCAGTGGATGACGAACGACGGCTGCTGCGACGTCTGGGGCCCGCCAGCCTACGTTTCCGATGGCGCACTTCGCTTCGGCTGGTGGGGCATCAGCTCGAGCGGCTCTCAGCACAAGACGGGCGAATACCAAGACCTGAGCGCGTCGCCGTTCTACGATGTTGACGTGATCCACAGCGACGGCGTCCGCACGTGGAACCTGTTGCTCTCCGGCCTCGACAAAGAGACCAACGACGTGCACCTCGATTACTATGGCCCCAATCTCGCCGCCAAGCTCGACTTTGAGCGGTTCATCCACCGCCTCGACCACGCCCCGCTCAATGGCTTTGATCTGAACGGCCCGATCGCGCCCGGCCCGAACGACAACGTCGTCACCCAAGACATGAGCGTTGGCGAAGACTATGCCATTCGCGTCGAAGAGCTAGACGCCAAGTTCCGCGGCAAGTTGATGGACCACGTCACCTGGCGAATGAACGTCTGGAGCCAGCGCAAGTTCGGCGATCGGCAGGAAAACGCCACCGCTCACTGCTTCCAGCTCGGCGGGGCGGCCGGGAACACCTGCCACGTCGTCAGCGAAGGCCAGAGCATTGATTGGCGGACCGTCGAGGTCCAGCCGGCCGTCGAGGCCCGCTTTCAGGACGTCACCGTCGAGTACTCGCACACGATTCGCAGCTTCGGCACGAACGACGACCTCGTCACTCGCCAGTACACCCACTTCAGCGGCTTCTCGCCGGCCAACGACGTGCTGGGCCCCGATTACGCTTACGGCCTGGTCCCGGAGAACTTCACGCAAATCGGCCGTTTGAAAGTCGCCGCGAACCTCAGCGACTCGCTGAAGTTCTACGGCAACGCCTATGCCGGCACGATGACGAATCAATTTCGCGAAATGGATCGCCGCATCAACGGCTACGACTTGCGGCTGATCAACACCGGCTTCGACGACACGACGATCACGGGCTACGCCAGCCGCTTTGCCGAGGACACGACGTTTCCGGGAGTGATCCTGACAACTCCGCCGTATGCGCCCGCCAATACGTATGATGCCGATTCGCTCCGCGAGCCAATCGACTACACGCGCACCCGTGCCGGCATCAAAGCCAGTTGGCAGCCCTACGGAGACCGCGGGCGACGCTGCACCGACTACGGCCTGTGGGAGGGCACCACAATCACCTCCGGCTACGAGTACTATTTGCTCGAGCGCGACAACGCCGTCTATCGCACTAAGCCGAACCCGCCCGGCTTGTTCGCTCAGGCCGACACGACGACGAACCAAATCGAGATCGGCCCCGCCACGCGCTGGTCGCGCTCGTTCGACACGTTCGTCCGCTACCGACTGCAGTTCATCGAGAATCCGCTGGTCGGCATCAGCGAATATAGTATCGACGACCCGGACGTCAACGGCACGTTCAACAGCAACCAGCCGGAGCAGGTCCACAACGTCGATCTCGGCTACACCTGGTCGCCCTACTCGAACTTCGTAACGACTGCCGAGTTCACGATCCGCAATAGTTGGAACCATTCGCAATACGCCAACTTCAGCGAAAACAACTACCCGATGTCGTTCACCGCCTGGTACGCGCCGACGTGCCGGCTGTCGCTGACCGGCGGCTACGCTTACTACTCTGATTGGATCGACCAGGACATCACGCTCGGCGCCAACCGCGGGGTGCCGGCCGATACCGAAACGACGAACTGGAACTACACGGGCGAGAACCACTTGTTCTCGTTCAATGCCAACTATGCCGTTTCGTCCTGCGTCCAGCTCGTCGGCGGCTATGAATGGAACCGCGGCAAGAACTTCTTCAACGTTCCGCCGTCGCCGTCCGGGGCCGATTGGTCGCTCTTGCCGTCGCTGTCGGACGTCGTCGTCGAAACGCAGCGCGTCACGACAGGCATCGATTGGCAACCCTACCACAACACGAACTTGTACGCTCGCTACATTCTGTACGATTACGACGACATTGGTCAGGGCCTCTACAGCGGCACGGCCAATATGTTCCTCGCCGGGGCCACCCGCACCTGGTAGCTTGCCGCCCGCTTGCGCGGTAAGCCTCGCTCCCACGTTCGTAAGCCTCGTTCCCACGCTCTGTGTGGTTACGCGATTCCCAACGCTCAGCGTCGAGTGAGCTGCGCTCGACGTGTTACCCCTTCGCCGGACTGGCTGCAGAGCGGCCAAACTCCGCGTCCCCAGGCAGAGCGTGAGAACGGGGAGCGCAGAGCGTAAGTACGAGCAATTGACGTCACGAAAACACGGCGATCAAAATCCCCACCAACAGCGCTAGCCCGATCGCCACGGCCAAGAAACCGCCGCACATCGTCAGAATGAGCGTCGTCTGCGACGGCGCCTGGGCCGCATATTTCTCCAGCTCGCCGCTCGCCTTCAGCCGCTGGACCATCTCCGGCCGCTCCTCCTCGAGTTCTTCGGGCGTTACCAGGCCGGTCAGCATGCTCATGTCCATCGGAAACTTCTCCGCCCGCAGATGCGTGTTGAAGAAGTGAATCGTGAAAATAAAACCCGTCGCCAACAGGGCCTCTTCCGAATGGATCACTTTGGCGATGTTCAGAGTCTTTCCCGGCAGGAAGTGCGTGAAGAATTCGGGGAACCACAACAAGAGGCCCGAGCAGCCGATGATCGCCACGCCCCAGAATACGGCCCAATAGTCAAATTTCTCCCAATAGGTCCACCGCTCGAACGTCGGCCTTTTCCCAGCGCCAAAGAACCAGCGGAACATCCCGATCATGTCTTTGAAGTCGCGCACGTTCGGCACCGGCGAGTCGGCGCCCAAAAAGATCGCATGCCAGCTCCAGCCGGCCTTGCGACACTCGACGACCTTCCGCCCCATCCAAAACAAGTGGGCCGAGAAGTAGGATATCGTCATCAGCGCGCACACCCGGTGCCAGAAGCTCGTCGAGCTGAAGCCGCCCAGCCCGGCGGCCAGCCGCTGGGCCCAGGCCTGTTCGCTATACTTCAGCGGCAACCCCGTCAGCGCGAGGCCGAGAAACGACACGATCACGACCACGTGCAGCGCCCGGTGAAATCCCTCAAATCGCACGTACGCCTTCTCCCCCGGATGCAACCGCCGCGGCCGGCCGTGACGTGCCCGGTAAATGAGCGATCGCACGAACCATAGCAGCGTGTGCAAGCCAAAGAAGCCGAACACGGAGTACAGCAAGACTTCCATTGCCACATAAACAGCGTGCAGCATCGGCGAGCGCGCCCCATCGTGAAAATTGGCATGCGGATCAAAGCTCGCGAAACTCGCCGTCGCCCCGGAGTGGCACTTGGCGCATGTGACCACGCGGTTTTCGCCGAACACCTGCGACTTGGGATTAGTCACCGCCAAAATATCATGCGAACCGTGGCAGTCGGAACACTTGGCCGCCGGCCCATGGCCTAAGTTGGTGAGCTGCCCGTGGGTGCTCATCAGGTACTCTTTCGACAGCTCGCCGTGGCAATTGCCGCACCGGCCGGGCAGAGTCTCGCGAAAAGTCACCGACTTCGGGTCGTGAAAATCGTGCCCCAAATGGCACGAGGTGCAGACGGGCCGCTCGGTCGTCGTGCCGCCGGGCGCCGGCCGCAGCGGCTTGTTATCCGCATTCGCCGGCCAGCCGTGCACGCTCGCGGCGAGCCGCTGCTCGATGAACAGGTGGCACTTGCCGCACGTTTGCACGACGTTTGCCCCATGCAATTTCGACCGCTCATCCGTGGGCGGCAGCGGACCATGCGGATCGTGGCAACTGGCGCATGTTGCGCTCACGGCCAGGCCCGACTCGATCAAGCCTCGCCCGTGCACGCTGGCCAGGTACGTAGTTTGACTCTTTTCGTGGCACTTCCCGCAGAGCGTGATCTGCTTCGTCAAGAACAGCGGCGACTCGGAATCGGTCGTCGCGCGAATGCCGTGCCCAGTTGCGCCGTGGCACTCGGCGCAAGCCAGCGCACGGCCACGCCCTGCGGGTTCTTTTGGCCGGCGCACGAGTGCAACCCCTCAGTGAGCTTCTTAGTTTCCGCCACGTGGCAATGCGCGCAGGCCGGCTGAATCTCGGCCAAGGATGCGCGAAAGCCGTTCTCTCGGGCGTGCGCGTCGTTCACTCGCGAGCTGTCGGACTTGCCGCCGTGGCAGTCGCTGCACGTCACGCCCTTCTGATAATGGACGTCGTGCGCGAGCACCGTTTGCGGAACGAACAGCCGCTTGTTTTGCTGGTCCCACAGCGCCTCTTCGGTATGACACGAGGCACAAAAATTGTCGGCGACCGCCGTCTTAGAACCGGTCACCGGCGTCGCCGCGATCTGCGCTTCGGCCGCCTCCTGGTTGACGGGCGGCTTCCCCTGCGCGGCGGGCGGCGCATCTTGAGCGAACGAATCGGCGCACGTAAACGCGAATAACACTCCAACGCAACTTGCAATCGAGTATGCTCGCATCAAACGCCCTATGGCTCACCACAACCAAGCTGACGCCTGCCCCCGCGCAGACTACGTCAGCCAGTGAAGATACGCGGCCGAAAATAATGTACCGGCAGCAACCGCCGCGTCAAAGAGAAGTTTGCGAAGAAACTGTGGTTCCGATCGCGCTTTTCACGGCCGCGCAGGTCGAATCCGCGGGCGATACCATCGTTCAAACATCGGAATGCAGCGCAGCCCTCTACCCTGGATACGCACTTGGTTCTTGCCGGCCTGCGTAGACCCTACTTGTCATACGCCGGGTGCTTCTTATGGCTGGTCGCCAAGTGGCAATCGACGCACACGTTCTTCGGCAACATCTTGTAGATCGTGCTCTTCACATACGCCGTCTCCTCGGCGCTGAGCTGCTTTTGCCCGAACGACTTCGCCACCTCGGCATGCTTGCTGCCCGGGCCGTGGCAATTCTCGCACGTGTTCCCCACCAGGTTCGGCGTATCGGCCTGGCTCTTGAAGCCGCCTGGCTGGCCGAAGCCGGTCGTGTGGCATTTCAGACAGTTCGGATCCGTCTTGTACTTGGCCGGTAAGATGTCGAACGCCTTGGCGTGCGGCGTCGACCGCCAAGCGTTGAACTGCTCGAAATGGCAGGCTGCGCATTCGCGGGAGCCGACAAACGTCTGGCCCTCAGGCGGCTGGGCCAGCGGCTGCTGGGCCGCCGACGGCTCGCGAATCAAGACGCCAATCACGGCCGCAGCTACCAGTACCAAAACGATCACGAGCGGCGTCGTCCACCGCGCACGCAGCATGACACGTTGCATAGGAGCCTCCCCGAGCTAAGTGACCCCGCGGAATCGATTCGGTCGTAGGATCAGATAATCCTGCCCGTCGGCAAGCCATACGACGGACAGGATTGTCCGTCCGATGGCATACTGCGTTCCACGGCTCTACTTAACCGACAAATCCAAATCCGACTGAATCTTGCGCACGACCTCCGCTGTATTGCAAACGGCACTCAACTAATAACCTGTCATCGTTCTTGCTTACCACCCAGTCGCAGCGCAGTCGAGTGTAATCGGAGCAGTCTAACAAGTGAACCGCGGAATGTCCAACGTATTTCCGCAGAAACGCCTGTGGAGCACGTTTCGCCGACTATGTTGTTGACTACAGCAACCAGGCCAGGACACTCGACGTGAGCGATATCGCCCACCAATCCACTGGCGATCTGTGCTAAGCGCCACGGTTGGGACCGGTCTCCTGACCGCGCCACAAGGGGAATGATCCGCCGTCGCGATTCGGTGCGGGGTGCGGCGTCATGCGAGCACGCACAACAGCGTGTGCGGCGTCGGGAGACCGCGCACAGTATCCCTACGGCGGGAGGCCAGCCTTTTCATAATCTGGATGCGGCTTGTGGGCCACGGTAAGGTGGCAGGCGGAACAGGTCGCCGCCGGCTTGCCCGTCCGCAGCATATTCCGCGCAATCTGCTCTAATGCCGGACTCAGCCGCGGGCCGCTGATGTACTGCCGCACAAACCGCACATGATCCCAAGCCGGCCCGTGACACGTCTCGCACGCCAGGCCGATCCAATGTGGCTCGGCGCCGGCCACAGTCGTCGTCGCGGCTGACGTCGCCCCGCTCGTTGTTGTCGTCTCGACCGCCGCCGTGCGCACCATCGCCGGTGATTGGCTGCCATGGCACTTCAGACAGCTCTCGTCGTTCACATACTTGGCGGGCAACGATTTCCAAAGCGACGCGTGCGCCCCGGCGCTCCACGATTTGAACTGATCATAGTGGCAGCCGCCGCACGTCTTCACCGAGTAGTGCGGCACCGTCGTGCTGCCAATCGTCCACGGGCCCGACGCGTCGCTCGTCATTACAACATGGTTCGAAACCGCCTGCCGCCCAGTCGCCGGCCGCGCCGGCTGTCCCACATACGCCGGATGGCTGCCGTGCGCCTGCACCGTGTGGCACTGAGCACAAACGCGATCCGGCGGCGTCCGCACGATCGATTCCTTCATTTCCTTCTCAATCGCCCCTTCCTCGCCGGGGTTTGCTAGAATGAACCGCTTCGCCGCGTCGACGTGCTGCGCCCAGGCCCGTGACATGTCTCGCAGCCGACCATCAGCAAGTCCTTGTCGCCGCCGGCGACAAATCCGCTCGGCTGGCCGAAACCGGTCACATGGCATTTGAGGCACGCCGCATTGCTCTGATATGGCTGCGGCAGGTCGGTGTACGCATGTGCGTGCCTGGTGGCCGACCAAGAATTCGTCTGCGGTCGGTGACACTGGAAGCACTGATTGGTGCCCGCATACGGTTGCGCCGGGGCGGCCGACGGCGTGGGCAATGCTTCCTGCGGCGGTGACTGCCCCAGGGCCGCGACAAGCAACGAGCAGAAACAGAGTAAGCTGATGGCGAAGCTGGCGAGTATCGGCCCAATTTGCCGCGGGAAAGCTTCGTACATGAAGGCGACTCCTC
Source organism: uncultured Planctomycetota bacterium (assembly GCA_963738665.1). GTDB lineage: Bacteria > Planctomycetota > Planctomycetia > Pirellulales > Lacipirellulaceae > JABDGM01. Next base: position 50,293 of record CAVTXL010000013.1, on the reverse strand, counting down.
GGGAGACGAGGCATCCGAGCCTTCGGCTAGGTTTGTGGTCTCATCCTACCGCATCCTGCGGTAATCGCAAGCGATAACTTACCGGCAATCCGGGGGCAGGCTGCCTGATTCCCTGTTATATCGTCAGCAAACCTGGAATAACATGTGGCACGCCCATCGACGCAACTTATCCCGAATTCACATGTACGGCGTGCCGGCGACAGTCTGCGCACATGCCGGAGGTTGCCAGCAAGCATTACGGGCGGACAACAGACGCCGATTTCAATCGAGCGCAGCGAAAGCGCCGCAGCAATCATGCGCAAATGGCGCAGGCCAGCGGCCCGGGAAAAGAGACAGCGGCAGAAAATTGCAGATTGGCGCTCCTTGCGCTTCAATGTGTTTACCCAATGAGCCCGGCGGGATTCGAACCCACGACCTAAAGGCTCGCCGGGTGAAAACTCTGAGTCCCTTGCTGATAACAGAATGCGCACTTACCAACTCACTCACGATAGCGCATAATTTACAGGGTTTTTCAGCGATTGCAAGGGTTTGTGTACCCAAATCGCGTAAGCGTTTTACGAACCGTCGGCACCGAACGCTGGCTGCAAGCAGCCGATATCGAGAGATTCAGCACAGTATCGGAAACTACGGTTTGATGACCAGTGTCACGCGTTGATGAGTTGCTGATCCTTCCGTGCATTCTGGTCTCGCTGGAGACTCCAGGCGGCGGCCGCAAACATCAGCAGCACCAAGGTCGCAGGTTCGGGAATCGTTTGATTTGGGCTCCGAGAGCTGGCGGCAGATGAACTGCTTTCGAGCGTCTCGCCATAGTGCAGCTTCCAGAAATTGTAATCTTCTTCGTCAACAATGCCGGGCGTCGCCGCAGCGGGGTTTTCGCCGTGCAGGACAAAGTTCGCTCTCAGGTGGTTGCGGTACACGGTGTAATCGGCCGCGTTGACAATGCCGTCGCCATTGTAGTCGCCAGGAAGCGGGGTGAGCTGGAAGCTCGTCAGCACAATTTGGCCTGGATTGAAGGAGCTGGTGGCGCCGTAATGCACCAGGAACGAGCCCATACCATCTGTGGTCGTGAGTCGCTGCGCGTCGGTCACGTTACTGAAGAACCCTAGCAAGTTGTCGGCGTTGAAGATCGTGAACGTATCTGCGGGATCAGGCACAAAGGCGTCAATCAACGTCAGTTCCAGCTTGCCGCCGAGTACCGCGTTGCTGGTGACGTTCACGAAATCGTGCTCGGTGTTGACCAACGTGCCGCCGATCTCGATCTGAAGCGACGCGGCCGCTTGTTGCGTATAGTTACCGACGATCACGGTATTGCCAGGCGACTGACCGGGCGCGAGCGTGCCCCCTTGGTTCACCAGGTTGCCGTTGAAGATCCCCACGTGGAGCGTGCCGCCGGTCCAGTCGAACTGGCCACCAACATCAAAACTGACGGCCGCGGTCGAAAGTGTGCCGCCTTCAAAGTCCACTGAGCCATTGGGGAACAGCACAATATCTTGCGCGATGCTGACATTGGCGTCTGGCTGAATGCCGAGCGTACCCATTCCGCCATTGGTCGCCGTCGCAGCATCGCCCCCGATCGAAAGCCGCCCAGTCAGCGTCCAGGTCGAAGCGCCATTGATTGTGACGGTGCCGATCGCGCCGGCCGACGCACCGATCCATCCATCGGTGTTCATAACGATACCGCCGTTCTCGACGTCCAGCGTACCCATGCCTGCGTAACCGACGCGCAACTCGCCAGCGTTGGTCCACGTAGCGCGGCGCCTGTGACAGTGGCGATGCCAATTGAATTGGCCTCGGTGCCAATCGTCCCATCGGCGCTGAAGACGTGACCGCCCGCTTCGATTCTCAGCTTTGCCTGCTGACTAGATTTAGCGACAGTGAGGTTGCCACTGTTGTTCCATACGGCTCCGTCGCCGGTCACGGTGACCATGCCGTCCGATCCGAGGTCGTAGCCGATAGTACCCTGGTCGTTCGAGACCATCCCGCCTGGCTGAACCGTCAGCATGCCCTTTGCCATGTCGTCATTGCCCACGACCAAAGCCATGGAATTCGTCCAGGTTGCGTCCGCCACCATGACGGTTCCGTCCGAGCCGGCATTGCGGCCGATCCATCCGGAGATATCAGAAACCGCTCCGCTCGTGTCAATCATCAAAGTGGCTGTACCGCCGTCGCCGACCGTGAGGTCGCCTGCGTTTGACCAGTTTGCCTCTCCGCCCGTGACGTAAACATGGCCCGTCGAGTCGGCCAGGCTGCCAATGGACCCATTGGTGTTCGAGACCTTGCCGCCGTTTTCCACCATGAGGGTGCCTGTTCCGGCAAGGCCGACAAATAGATTGGCGCCGTTGGCCCATGTTGAATAATTACCGGCGCCGTCGTCGCCGGTGACAGTGACGGTTCCGTGCGAGTTCATGTTGGCGCCAATCGTTCCGGAACCGTTGAAAGCCGTGCCTCCGCTGTCGATGGTCAGCGTACCAACACCAAAGTCGGCAATTGTGAGTTCGCCATTGATGCTGGCGACGCCATCGTTTTCGACGAGCAGCGTGCCTGTGCCATTGTTTCCGACCTTCAGGTCGAGCGCGTTGGACCAGGTCGAACGGTTGTCAGCCCCATCCTTGCCGTTGATCGTCACCAATCCGTTGGAGTCGATTTCGTCTCCAATCAGGCCGTTGTCGCTCATGACGAGGCCGCCCCCTTCGATCCGCAATTCCGTTCGTTGCCCATCAAATTCCTGGCTGAACTTGGCAACGGTGAGATTGCCGCTGTTGTTCCAGGTCGACACGTTGTTCCCAGCATCGCTGCCAGTCACAGTAGCAGTACCGATCGATGCGGCGTCGTAGCCGAGTATGCCATTGTTGCTTGTGGTCACTCCGCCATCTTCGATCCGGAGATTGCCCATTCCGAGCGAGCCGACGGTAAGGTCGCCAGCGTTAGTCCAAATCGAGCCGGTCCCCGATACGGTGGCCGCGCCATCCGACCCTTCGGCTAAACCAACGGCGCCGCCGATACTTCCTATGTTATTCACGACACCGCCATCTTGAATGCAAAGCTCTCCTTTGCCACCAACGCCGATATCGAGACCGTTGCCCCCAACGTTCCACACCGAACCGATTCCGTCGACCGTGACCGTGCCGGTAAGGCTGTTGCCGACGGCACCTCCTGGCTGCTAACGGTGCCACCCGTCTGGATGGTGAGAGTCCCCGTACCACTTGCACCGACGAATAAGTCTTGGCTATTAGTCCAATTCGCGCCGGAACTAACCGTCGCTTCACCATTGCCGCCCAGGAAGCCAATATACGTAGAAGTCAACGAACTCCCGATTTTTTCGACCGTTCCCCCGTTGCTGATTTGGAGCATGCCGTTGCCAGAGCGGCCAATGTAGAAATTCCCGTCCACGGTCCATTTCGAGCCCATACCGTCGAGCGTGGCAGTGGCAAATTGCATTCCCGGATTAGGATTATCGATCGTGGCCTCGGCACTTTCGACGACTCCCTGACTACTCACGTTAAGCGTTCCTCCGACGCTAAGTGTGCCGTCACTTTTCCACTTGGAGTTCTCCCCGCTGACGCTGATAGTGCTCGTTGAGTCGGCGCAGAGCGCAGTATCTCCTGCCACGTTCACGCCAGCGCCTGCGCTGACGTTGATCGTGCCCGTACCGCTCAGGCCGACGATCAAGTCGTTTAGCGCTCCGGTGCCCGTAACATTGAATGTATTGTTTGGTCCCGTCACATTGAGCGTGCCGCTGGAACCGGCCGCGCTACCAAGCGTTGCATATTGCGCGTTAAGCCCGCCGGGCAGGGAATTAGTCAGCACAGCATTGTCACCCGAGTTCACGCCAATCACTAGTCCGCGGTCGGTTTGACTCGTGCTCGTATTGTCGATCGTAAGTGAGCTGCTGCCGAAAATCGGAAGAGTAGTACCGGAGAAGGTAAGCGTGTTGGTACCCACCAACAATCGGTCGACTGTCGCCTGTATCGGGTTCCGTGAAAGGTTTTCTTCCACAAAGCTAACCGTATACGGCGGCACGGCGCCACGGTTGAAGGTGATCACATCGTTGGCGTCCGGGATGTTATCGAAGTCTTGAGGAACTAAAGGGGGCTGCGCCAGTTGTCGGGGTTATTGAATCCGCCGCCATCGGCGATGAAAGAGAAATCCGTGGCGCGGGCAGTCGCTGAAGTGAGCGTGACCGCGGCGAAAATGGTGAGCAAAACCCAAGCCGTCGGCACCGGTAGCTTCAATACACCATTCCGAACCAGATCCGCGATAGCTATACCTGGCTTAGGAATTGCGCACATCAACCGACGAAGGATTTGAACTGGGCGTGTGAACTGCAACATGATTGGTCTCCTTCAGCGTGAGCGACTTTTGCAGCCGCGGCGTGGTCTGCGGTACAATGAAAGCGGCCGTTCGTTCCTAAAATGGCGCAACTCCTCAATATTGTGGCCGATCTTCTCCATCCACCCGACGACTTTGTCACCTAGGCAAAGAGCTGCGCCCCTTCTTTTGCTTCACTTGTAGGAAATCGCCCGGGCACCGGCGGAGCAAAATTCCAATCACCGCGATAGCGGTAAGCGATATGGTGCCAGTTTCGGGGATCCTCACCGCCGCGGCGATCAGGCCCGTATTTCCGACGCCTAACGCCGGGAGATTCGCCAAGCTCACCGATAGCAAACCGCCGGGTGTTTCATTTGACCAACCGACGCTAAAGACACCGGCCCATTGGCCTGCGCAGCGCCATTTCCTGATCGTAAAATGTTCGATGAGCCCGACCCGCCGCTGGAGACGGCGGTGAGCGTTCCACCGCCCGATCCGTCGGCCGCAAACCCGCCCGCGAAAACCTCCAATGCGCCGTTGGCGCTGGGCAGTACCAGGTCAAAACCGGCCGCGTCGTGCGTTCCCCACCCGCCGAACCACAATCGTCTATTGGACGCCGGAGTGCCGCCGCCGTGAACAACCGTCACCGCGAACGGATTATTAGGAATTGAGATTTCGCCCTCGCCATTGGAGTATGTATTGAAAAAATTCTGAAACGCGGCGCCGCTGGTTACCGCGATGTTGGGGATGCCGCTGGGACCGAGCGTTGCCAGCGTGGACGTGATCTCATTGGTAGCGTTGGCAGTGAAGTGGACGAAGTCGCCATAGGAGGATGTTGTGAGGTCTACCGTTTCACCATTGCTATTGATCCCGGTGACGATGACGGCCGCGCGGAGCGACGGGGCCACTTCCGACCAGAACGGACAAATGCTGGCGGCGACCAAAAGAACGAACCGGCAACGAATTTGGGGGCAGAGCATGAGCATCAGCGATTCCCCTTTGCGGCGGCCGCGAGATATTCGCGGCTGCCGCGACGGTTCGGTCTGCGGTACAATGAAAACGGCCGTTCCCGCGGCGCGCAGACCAAGCGGCGCGGGCGGTCGCGGGCCGCTGAGGGATCTGCTTAGCTGGCGAGACCTCAGCGGCCGTCTTTTTTTGCTTTCGCCGTCGACGGTTCGACAGCGCCATCGACGTGCGTATGTCAGTACGTCAACCAGACGGAACTCTATCCTCGCTGGATTCAGTTGCCTCGTCCTGTTCAATCAGTGCCTTTGCTTCTCGGTCCAATACTTCGAGTGTTACATGGCGCAGCCAATTGGTTTGGGGAGATTGAAGCACGTCATCGAGGGTCGCACGTGTTTCTGACATTAGCGAGAGGGCCTCATCGTGCCGATCCTGTTTCCACTTCGTCATCGCCAAGAGCAGCTGAGTATGTAGGCCCTCGAATGCTCCGGACGGTTCGTTGGCATATAAGGCCTTCGACTGCTCAAGCCGGTGCACCGCTTGATCATACTGACCCGCACGAAAGAGCAAGGCCCCCAAAGCGTACAGAACTTCAGCATTCTTAGGTTCTTTCGCAACGAGCGTCTCGGCGTGCGTGAGCGGCACGCTCAGGTCATCCAGTGCGTTCGGGCCAAGAGTACACGTCCAGACTAGTCGGTCGCGTAGCACATCGTCGTCGCTCTCCTCCGCCACGTCGAAAGCCCCTGCGCACGCAGCGCGGTAGCCGGGCTCATCGCCAAGACATCGCCGCAATGCGGACAAGAAATAGTAGGTATCCGGCGAACCAGGACTTCGTTCCGCGGCCAGCGCGAACTGCTCGGCCGCTTTCGACCGGTTGTCATCCTCGGCGAACATTACACCCAATACAAAATGAGTCCAGCCCGCCTGAGGATCGACCTCCATCAGCGGCTGAAGAATCGCCGATTTAAGAATTGCCCGATGCTCCTCGATCGAGTCCGGCCCACTTGCCAGCGGTTCCAACATCAGAGCGAGCACCTCCGCTGCGTCCGTGCGGAATCGCAGCAGATCATGATCGTCGCGCAAATAGCGCGTCCAAGCCTCCGATGCGTGAAACCACGTCTCCGCCGTGTCCTTCTCGCCCTGGTTCGCATAGGCCATGGCCAGGAAATAACCGTCGTGGCCGACGAAAACCAAGCGGCTCTTTTCTGCGTGCGCCGTAGTGTCTCGATGGCCGCTGGAAACTCCCCGTTGCGATAATAGGCTACACCCAAAGTGTTCAGAATGTTGCCGTCCCTCGGTTCCTGTCGAACGGCCGCTTTCGCCAGTTGAATGGCGCCCCGTGGATCGCGCAGTTCGGTTTTGGGATTTGTGGCCAAATCCCAAGCGGAAACATTCAAGAAAGTAACGTCCGGCGCTCGGCCAAGTTATGATACCACTTGCCCGCTTCGGCATTGTCTTGTTGCACACCTTGGCCTGTGTCATACATCCGGCCGAGAATTAACTGGTCGCGTGGGTTCCCTAGTTCTGCCGACTTGCGGTACCACTTGAGGGCCTCAGCGTCATTCTGATTCACCCAGTTCCCTCTAGCGTACCGATCTCCCAGCGCAAGTTCAGCGGCGGCGTACCCGTTGTGAGAAACTGTAATGATACGATGAATCAACGCATCCGCTTCACGTAGTACCCAATCGCCGTAGAGCCCGTCATACAGCCCTATCAGCGCGCTTGCGCCCGGGTTTTCAAGATTTGGGGCACCGGCGCCTGCCAGATCATGGGCTTCGTGGGCCCGGGTTAACGCGGCTTCAGCTTCGGATGTTTGATCCAAATGAAAGTGCGACATTGCTGCGATTGCCTCGGCAGTCGCAGTCCGACCGGTTACCCTCGAAGTCTTTAGGCATTTGCGACACCACTCGATCGCTTTCGGAAAGTTGCCGCGCCGATAATCGACCATCGCCAACGACAACTGTAGCCAAGCCTTCATCGAGGGGTCTTTCACATCGACCTCGTGTTCCTTCGCATATTCGTATAACGTTCCGATCCTGTTCATCATTTTCTCATCAGCAGGCAGCAGGAGGCTGATCTTGCAGATCCGCTCGGCGTCGGTCCAGCTCGACGTATGTTGATATTTGGATACAAATTCATTCCTCAGTTTCTCGTAACCCGCGACGTCACCCTGCTCGAGCAGCACTGGGACGTACATGAGGACATCCAGCGAGCGGACGTCACGGCTGTCGATACCGTCTACTTGAAGCATCACCGCGAGATTGGCGGCCGCTTCGTCCCACCTCTCATGTATCGCGTCTAGCCACCCAAGGCGGCGCCGTAAATGGGCATGGTACCCGTCCGGCACGAACAGGTCGTTTGGAATTGTGCTCAGCAATTGTCTGACCTCGTCGATCTTGCGCTCCCGATAGAGAAACCAAGCTCGGCTGATCTTCTCTTTTGTCTCGGCCTTTCGGCGTAATTCGGTTTCTCGACCCGTCGCGGCTTCAGCGATGTGGGTGGCCCGCGTTGCACGGACCGCCTGCCAGACGCTGACCGCTATACCAGACAGGAGACTTATCGCCACAACGGTCAACGTTACTAGCGCAACTCTGTTTCGCAGCGCGAATTTATTCAATCGGTAACCGGCCGACGGCGGGCAGGCCTCGACCGGCTCATCGCTGAGATATCGTTCGATGTCCCGAGCGAGCCCAGCGGCCGTTTCGTATCGCCGGCTCCGATCCTTATCCAGGCATTTCATCACGATCCAGTCGAGCTCGCCGCGGACGGTTTGCAGCAGGCGACGCGCGTCAGTGCGGCGGCGTTCAGCAATTGTCGTGGCGAGATCTGCCTCGAGCGTGCTGATGCGGGCGCTGGGCCGGGGCGGCTCTTCTTCGCGGATGATGCGGCGGAGCTCGTCGTAGCTGACTTCGTGCAGCCGGTCCTTGTCGAACGGCGTAGAGCCGGTGAGCAATTCGTACAGCAGCACGCCCAGCGAGTAGATGTCGCTCCGCGTGTCGACGCCCAGCGGGACTCAGCTCCGCCTGCTCGGGGCTCATGTACAGCGGCGTGCCGACCATCTGGGCGAAGCCCGGTGGCAGCGTGTGCTCGGTGAGCCGCTGGCCGATCGCCTTGGCCACGCCAAAGTCGATCATCTTCGGCGCGGGCCGGCCGTCCTGGATCGCCACCAGCACGTTGGTTGGCTTGAGGTCGCGATGAATGATGCCCTTTCTGATGGGCGTGCTGCACCGCCTGGCAGACCGTCGACGAACAGCTCCAACCGTTCGCGGGTCGTGAGGTTGCACTGGTCGCAATACTCGGTGATGGGAACACCCTTGACCAATTCCATGACGAAATAGGGCCGGCCGGGCGTACGCCATCGGTCGCTCGGTCGCCCGCAGTCCAAAACCTTGGCGATGTTGGGGTGGTCCATCATCGCCAAGGCCTGCCGCTCGGCTTCGAAGCGGGCGATCACTTCGCGCGTGTCCATGCCCGGCTTGATGATCTTCAGTGCGACCCGCCGGCGGACCGGCTGCTGCTGCTCGGCCAGGAAGACGACCCCAAATCCCCCTTCGCCGATCTGCTCCAGCAGTCTGTACCGCCCGATGACCGTGCCGGGCCGCTCGGCCAGTGGTTCGTCGATGGGAAGTCGCGTGATCAAAGTCAACTTGCACTGGCGGCGATTCAAGAAATCGGCTGGCCTGCTGGTCGTGCAATAGGAGATCCTCAATTTCACGGCGAAGATCCTTATCACCGCAGCAAACGTCTTCAAGAAAAGCCGCACGCTCCGCGGCGTCGCGTATGTCAGCGGCGGAGTGAAAGATTTGGTCTTTTGGCGGTGTGCCGGTAGCCATGTCGACCTCCTAACCCACGTTCCCCTTTAATGTCGCCATCGGCGCGGGGAGGGGATCATGGTTTTTGGGAAAATCTACCTGGAAGAGTCAGGATCGATGCCGGCGCGTCATCTCCTTATGCAACCAGGCGCGGGCATATCGCCAGTGACGTTTGATCGTAACTTCGGAGACCTTCAACACTTTTGCGATGTCCGGCAATGTCAGGCCGGCGAAGAAACGCAGTTTGACCACTTCGGCCTTATCCGGTTCTTCTTCGGCAAGTTTATCGAGAGCCGCATCCAAATCGAGGATTTCGTCGGATGAGCGTTCGTCGATTGTCAGCGGACTTCGTAGGTCGAGCCGCTTGCGATTGCCACCACGTTTAAGCCGCTTCTTCCGGCGGGCGTTTTCTACGAGGATGCGGCGCATTGCTTCAGCGGCCGCGGCAAAGAAGTGGCCCCGGTTATCCCACCGCTGGGATTGCTCGACCTTGACCAGTCGCAGGTACGCCTCATGCACAAGCGCCGTGGCCTGCAAGGAATGGCCTGGGTTCTCACGGGCCAGTTTGGCAGCCGCCAACTGCCGTAATTCATCATAGACCAGCGGCAAAAGTTGTTCGGCAGCACTCGGATCGCCGGATTCAATTTGCGATAAGATTTGCGTGACGTCAGCCATGGGCGTGGTCCAGCGGGGACAAGCACACCCGAATATTGTAACCGATGGGGGGCGGGGTTTCCCGCTCGGGACGCCGGAAGAACAGCCAGTGCGTGCCGCCGAGAATTTCGACACGAGAAAACTTGATTCGATGAGCGCTACGGCCGCCGATGCCGGTCTTAAACAGCTCGTCTGCGCCATTCCGACTGTTCTGCCTTGCCGGCCCGGACGAGCTGGGGGTCGAGATGCGGGTCGTATTCGTACGTTTTGTGGCAGTTCTTTGGTCCCCCGCCAGCCTTGGCGATGACAGGTACCGATGACGTTCCAACGGACTTTTCGTGGCATGGGGTGAAAACGAGGCGCAAAGGGGTGAACATTTTGGCACCCCCCGCGCACCCCGCACGCAGCGGCCACGCAAATCGGCGAACGAGAGAGGTAGCGAACCTAAAGCGTTGCCGCGTGGTGATTTGCGAGTCGCATGCGCGTCCGATGCGCGTGAGTTACAATTGAGCCCGGCGGGATTCGAACCCACGACCTACGGATTAAAAGTCCGTTGCTCTACCAACTGAGCTACAGGCTCGGACTATCTACAAAACAAGGCATTTTCGCGACTTGCTGGCGTTGCTAGCAAAACCGCTTGACACCAGCTAGGACACCCGCTATCGTTACAGCCACAAAGATGACACCCGGCGGATTGTAGCCGCCGGGTGTCGGACACCACCTGAACCTTATGACATGGAGGTAATGCCGTGAGCAATTCTATCTCGGCCGCTCGAAGCCCGCGAAACCCCGCCCGGACTTCCCGCTCTTCGCCCATGCCAACGGCCGATGGTGTAAAAAAGTTCGCGGCTCGTTCAAGTATTTTGGCAAGTGGGCAGATGACCCCAACGGCAAACGGGCGGCGATTTTGTGGGCCGAGCAGAAAGACGACTTGCTGGCCGGTCGTGCGCCCGGCGGACAACCGCGAAGGACTGACCGTACAGGAGCTGGTCAATCATTTTTTGACCGCGAAAGAACAACAGCGGGATGCTGGTGATATTTCGCCTCGCTCGTTTGCCGACTACGTAGCAACTGGGAAGCGTGTCGCTGCCGCGTTTGGGATCAAGCGGCTGGTTGACGACCTGGACGCCGACCGACTTCCAATCGCTGCGGGCGCAATTTGCCAAGCAATGGGGGCCGCACCGACTGGGAGGAGAAGTTCAGCGCGTGCGGACGCTTTTCAAGTACGGATTGGACGTCGGGCTGTACGATCGGCCCGTGCGGGTCGGCCCGACGTTCAAGCGGCCGGCGGCCCGCATCATGCGGGCGCATCGGCAAAAGAGCGGCGAGAAGATGATTGAGGCTGCGGAGCTGCGGCGGATCATTGACACCGCGACGATACCGCTCAAGGCAATGATATTGCTCGGGCTCAATTGCGGATACGGCAACAGTGATTGCGGTTCGCTGCCATTGTCGGCAATCGACCTGAATCGCGGCTGGGTGGATTACCCGCGGCCGAAGACAGCGGTTGAGCGACGCTGCCCGTTGTGGACCGAAACGATTAAGGCTTTACAGGCTGCGGTCGATGAGCGGCCGGAGCCGGCCGACCGAAAGCACGGGAAGTTGTTGTTTATCACGCGAGCCGGACAGCCCTGGGCAAAACTGACGTCCGATTCGCCAATTACGAAAGGAGTTTCGGAAGTTGCTCGATTCAATCGACAAGGCGGCGGCGAAGGAAGCGGCCAAGAATGGCGACGACGCGCCCCCCAAAGTGTATCGACGCGGCATTGGATTTTACACCCTGCGGCACGTTTTCGAGACTATTGGCGGCGGTTGCCGCGATCAAGTGGCGGTCGATTTTATCATGGGCCACGTCGGACCTGGCATGGCGGCGACGTACAGGGAGCGGATTGAGGATGAGCGGTTGCAAGCCGTCGTCGATCATGTTCATGGCTGGTTGTTCGCGGGTGTGAAGGACAAGTAGAATCGCAGCCGCTCCCAAAAAATTGTGAGCGGTTTGATAACTTAATTGCCGGGTTTGCGGCCGTACACCGCACAGACCGGCCGGCTGGCGCGTTGCACCTACTCGCGTCGGCCGGCTGGTCGCTCGGCAGGAAGTAGGTGCAAGATGTACGAAACATTGATTGGAAAAACGCGCAGCAAACTTTTTATAGCGCGAGGCTGCCCGCATCCAGAACACGGCCCGATAATTCGCGTAAGGGAAAGTGACACCCCGGAAAAGCACAACCGGCGGGCGGCGGCTGAACGGATTGCAGCATGGGGAATCGGGCGTGGCGTCGATCCACGAATGCCCCATTACACCGCTGACGTGCTTGTGCCTTTTCTCATTGGCGTTCTGACGCGGGAAGAGATCGAGCGGGCCGACGTAGTTGAGTTGGCAACATTCATCGAAGGCTTCGGACCGCAACCGCAACCGTTGAAGGTGCACAATCCGGAAGCGGCAAAGCGAAACACCACGCCGGGAAGCGCTGACGCCCTGATTATTTCGCATCTGTCAAAGCACCATAGTTACAAAGATGGAGGATGTCTGCTCATGGAGCCTATCGGCGGCAACGAACTGGCCCGCAAGGCGGGTGTCTCGAAGGGGGCAGTGAGCAGTTTTTGGAAGCGGCGTTTCCGCCGTGGTGGGCAGGATGGGAATATCGAGAGCTACCGGCGGTCTTGTGCGAACGACACCCTGCCCATGATGCTCGCACAATGGCAGGGCGACACCCCGGCCGCAGACGCTGTGCAATTACTCATCGACCATGCCCGCGAATACGATGATTGAGCGTTCATCGTTCAGGTGTTCATTCTAGTTTGCTGAACACTCACTAAAAATTCTTTTTGCGTAAAGCCCTGGATTTTCCGGGGCTTTTTCGTTTGCAAACGTTTCTTTCGCCGCGTGGCTGAACACGGGGGCAATAGGTATACGCCGACAAGTGGTGTCAGCGGCAATCACATCAAAACGCAAGGCAACCCCAATGCCCAGCAGGGTAAATCATCAGCGCCGCAAGATGAGCGTTCCGACTATCGCCCGCATGGAGGGTGTGGCGGAGAAAAAAGTTCTCGATTGGATTCGCAGCGGCGAGTTGCGGGCGATCAACATTGCCCGACGTCCGGACGGTCGCCCCCGCTATGCGATCGACATCGATGACCTGGCCGCGTTTGAACGTTCGCGGCTGGTAGTGCCGAGCGGCGGGGATAATGCCCCACGGCTGCGGCGACGGGCGGCGGTGGATGTGAAGCAATTTGTCTGAGGGGGAAGGCACGATGACGATCAAAGAACTACTTTACTTTGCCGCTGCAAAGATCACCCTCGACGGAAGCGACGTTGTGGAGTGCCACTTGAACGCAGATGAAGATCTGGTGTACTGCCGCCCCACAAACGCAAATGACTTCGCGCGGTACTGGCGACGTGCGCCGGGCAGGCGCGATGTTTGGTGCAAGGTGCGCCGCGGGGAATCGTTGCACGCCGGATGGGTGGGGTTAGTACACGGGGAGGGTGTTGCCCTGTACGAAGTCACCGCAGCCGCGGCGAATTGGGCCGAAACGTGAGTTTTCAAAATGGGCACGGCGGCGGACCGCAAAATCAACCGCCGTGCCCAAAAATCAAAGGAGCAGACGGAATGGATTGTACAGCTTTTTACCGAGTGGCAAGAGCCGTGCGCCAGCGGGCTGAGGAGCGCGGCTACCGCGGCGACATTTTTTGCCGGCCCGATGAGCTGCCCCCGCTGGGTAGCGCGATCGCCGAGTGGAATATTCTTGAGTTGCGGCTGTCCGTGGCCGAGCCTGGGCTGCCGCAGCGGTTCGGCCCGCTGGTAAACCGGCTCTGCCGGGCGGCCGTGCTCGGCCCGGCCGACGACGACTTCGCCCCGCCGCCTACGCGACGAGTGAAGGCACCAGCGGGGAGGGCTCGCAAGTGGTAGAGAAGCTCACCCTCACCGCCGGACGGCGCGACGAGCGCGGCCGGATGCTGGTTGTCGCCACACTTGGGAAGTTGACCCACAAGCACAAGTTTGACCCCGATAGTCAATTTCATCGGCGGCAATTCAGGGAAGCGGTCGTTTCAAAGTTCAATTTGCCAGAAGACTCGCACTCGGCGATTGAGGAACTGCTTACCGCGGCGGCTGCGGCTGCGGACTCGGCGACGGACCTATGGTCGCCGGAGCTGGTCACAATGAGCGACGTAACAGAAAAGCCCGTCGATTGGTTCTGGGGGCCGAGCTACATTCCCGCTGGGTCGATCACCCTGCTCGATGCCGATGCGAATGAGGGCAAGAGCACGCTGGCCATTGACCTGGCGGCAAGGCGAACACGTGGCGACTCCATGCCGCCTGGCACCGCACCCGACGGCAAGTTTGATCGTGAAAATGTCCTCTTGATTGTTGGCGAAGATTCGCTGAAGCACACCGTCAAGCCGCGCATCGTGGCGGCCGGCGGCGAGCCAGAGCGGTTCCACGTCCTGCAAAGCCTGAGCTGCGACGGCGAAGATGAGCGAATACCCCAGTTGCCGCTGGACCTATCGATCATCGAACGGATCATCGCCGAAAAGAAAATCGCGTTTATCGTCATTGACGTGTTTTCGTGTTTTTTGCAGCCTGGGCTGAGCATGAATTCCGACGAAGATATGCGACGCGTGACCACACCCCTAGCGGCCATGCTGGATCGCACGCGGGCAACGTGCCTACTGCTGCGGCACCTCAACAAGAAAGAAAATCTCCGCAGCATGTATCGGGGCGGCGGCAGCGTGGCTATCGTCGCAGCGGCGCGGGCGGCATTCACGATCGGCAGCCACCCAGAAGAGCCGGGCGTCAAAGTGTTCGCGCCCGTCAAGCACAACCTAGGCCCCCGGCCCCATTCATTGACGTTTGAAATCGAAGCGTGCGGCGACTCGTCCCGGATCCGGTGGGGCGGACAAAGCGACCTGACAGCGAGCGAGATTATGAACCCTGGCAAGCGCGAAGGCAGCAAATTCGACGAGGCTAAGGCAGATTATTTCGGATGTTCTGGGCGGCGGACGCCCGTGGCAGCAACGAAGTGGAACGAGCCTGCGAGGATGCCGGCATTTCAACATCGACCTACTGGCGAGCCCGGCGTGCCTTGAGCGTGAAAGCGGAAAAGGTGGCTGAGTTCCAAGGGCAATGGCTGCTGAGTTTGCCAAGCACGAATGGGCATGCCGAAGACTATCACGACGACTTTTGACCGAAGGCTGTCACCGAAGGCTGTCAAGCATGAATGCCTTCGGAAAACGGCAAAGGCCCCCAGAGAGAGTATTATGACATCCTTTGTATATATCCCGTGTTTTTTACATTTCACCCATGAATGCCTTCGCAGCATGAATGCCTTAGTAAAACGCCTAAGGCTGTCATCCCGCTACCCTCCCACGGAAACGCCCAATTACAAACGAACAAATTGACCACCTGGGCGACCTGCTGAACGCCGTATTTGCGTCCCCAAACGTGGAGGACTCGAATGGCGAAACAGCGAACGTTGTGGACGTCGGCGACCGCATGGCCTGGGCACTCGAAGGGATCGCCAACGCAATCACCCCCCGCAACGTAGCGGCCGGTCACGATGCCTACGACGGCCACATAACAAGCCTCACGGAAGCCCTAATGGGAATCACTGAGGGACTTTCGGCCATTGCCGCAGCGATCGAAATACACGCCGAAGCGGTCCACGAATCGAAGGGCGAAGCCTGAACACCCGTTCCCCGAACGTCACAAATTAAACGGTTCTAGCGACCCGCAGTTCTGACCCCATAAACTCCCCGGCGGACCAAAGCAACGGATATGAGATACGTTGCCCTGAAAATATAAACGCTAACCCACAAACGACTTACGGCAACGACCCTGATTCCCTGACACCTGCAAACGGGTGTCTGCCTAGGAACTAGGCACCGAAACCATGACAACCCCCCCCACAACAACCGCCGCGAATACCCCCTCAGCCAAGCCGCCGGACGGCCGCTGGCGTCGCGGGCTGCGGCACGGCCTGCGGACAAGGCACCTGCCCTTCGAAGGTGGCAAGTCGATCGAGCGGTATCGGAACATGTACCGGCAGGCCATTGAAGACGAGCTGCTAGGGCAGGGCCGTGAGGTCGGACCGGCTGAAGCCACCATCGTTGCGGCGGCGGTGTTGGCCTATGAGCATTCGGTCAAGGCGGGGTTCTGGCTGGCCAATCAGCACGACACGCTCACGGCTGACCAGCGGCTCACCTTCTCTCGCGAGGTAATGCGTGGCATGGGTGAAGCGGCCAAGCTGCTCAAACAACTCGGCATCGACCGCAACCCGTCATCGTCCGACCTCTGGCAAGCGCTACAAGCCCCCCAAGCCAACGGAGACGCCCGTACAAGCGATTCACCCGTTCACAGTGACCAAGAGCCACCAATGAACAAAACGCCAGAGAAGCGAACGTAGACGGCTCACAATGGCTAACCCCCCAAACTACCAAAGCAATCCGCTGGCCCGCTATGCCGGCGACTTCCTGACGTTTGCAGCCGACTTGCACGTGCCGCTCGGCTCGCGTCCGGCCGGCTGGGCGACCATTGGGCCGACTTCCAACAGCGCGACTTTGCCGCGCTGGCGATTGCCTTGCACGCCCTGGCTCGCGGCGGCGTGGCAACGTGCCGACGGTTCTGGCTCGAACGGACGAAAGGCGGCTCCAAGGACTCCGATTGTGCGGTTGCAATTTTCTGGCTTTTGGCGTTCTCCCCGCGGTCAATTCGGATCCAAGTCGGCGCATACGACCGGGAGCAAGCCAGCGAGATGAAACTAATCATCCGGGCCATTCTCGATATCGACGCCCCGCTCAATCAGTTACTGGCCAGCAAAGTTGACGTGCAATGCAATCGCATCATTGCCCATGCCAACACCCCGGGCCGGAGTGAAAGCGTATGCGAGATTCTGACGACCGATGCCTACGGTTCGCCACGGAAGCCGGCCCGACGTAGTGATTGCGAACGAGCTATCGCACGTCGGCAGCGAAGCATTCATGCAAACAATGCTGGACAACGCGGACAAGGTTCCCCATTCCTTAGTCCTCGTGGCGACTAACGCGGGCGAAGTCGGCACCTGGCAAGAGAAGTGGCGGCAGATCGCCCGCGAGTCGGATCGATGGCACGTATCGGTTCTCAACACGCCGGCCCCGTGGGTGTGCTGAATTAGACCTGGCGGAAAGTCGGTTGCGTAATCCGCCCCATCGCTTCAACCGCTTGTGGAAGGTATCTGGTCCAGCGGCGAAGGCGACGGGCTCAATCCGGCGGACATTGCGGCTTGCACTACACTGAACGGTCCGCAGCGACCTGAGCGGAGACAGGATTTACATCGCCGGATTCGACCTGGGCATTCGCAACGACCATTCGGCGCTTGCCGTCCTGGGGGCGAATCCCCGCACGGGCAAAGTCGAGCTGGCCACGCTGCGGAGCTGGCGCCCTCAAGACAATGGCGGGCAAGTGGATCTAATGGAGGTGAGCTACGCCGTCGAAACGGCCTGCCAGCGTTATCAAATTCGCTGCGTGAAATACGATTTCTGGCAAGCCGAACTAATGGCCCAGCAACTTCGATCGAAAGGCGTCCCCATGAGTGAATGCCGCTCAGGCGCGGGCGACCTGGACCTGATAACGCGGAGTCTTTTGGATGCGTTCACCAATCGGCGGATTGACATTTATTCCGATCCGGACCTAGCCCGTGACCTACTGCGGATTCGTGTCAAGGAAACGCTTCGCGGCTTCAAGCTGACGGCCACACGGGACGATGACGGCCACGCTGATCGGGCAATGGCCCTGGCATTCGCGTTGCCGGCGGCGCTCAACGTATCGCAATCCTATTTGACTCCGCCAACGAGAGAGGAGGTACTAATAGCATGAATGACGACGCATTCCTCGCACGCCCGCCCGTATCCGTCTTCTACCGCGGCCGTCCGAGAAAGAGCCAACTACACAGTTTTCGCCCTACCCATGAAACCCAAGCAAAACTGGATCGCCAACGTCGGCGGTCCCAAAAAACGAAAGGGAAAGCAAAATGAGAAAACGCATTCATGGAACCGAGTTTTGCACAACCACCTGACCCGCGAAGCCGATATCCTCGGCACTGACCCAACAGTTTTCGCCGGTCAATTACCGAAACCGATTCGGACGATGACGCCGACTCGCAGCCAAGCTGCGGGCACACTGGTTTACAATCCGGCGGCTGATTGCCGATGCCGGCCGAAATCCCCGGTCTGCCGCTAGAGGTTAGTCGAGGCGTTTGAATACCTCAAAGACCACGATGGATAATATCGAAGGGACCGAGGCGGACGCGCGGCGGGCAGCTCGTCAATGAATCGAGCGGCCTAGCGGAAAGCGCGGACGAATTGGATTTTTCAAAGCCCGGCAGTTTTGCGGCGCGCTATCGCTGCTAAAGGAAATCTTATGGACGAGAACACCCTACTGACCGACCTTCGATACGCCTCCGACGAAATGCACTTTTGCGCCCGCCAGTTCGACGAGCACCGGACCGACCGATGCGAGAATGAACTGGCGCGTGTGTACATCCCCCCTCCCGATGACGATTTTGAATTTCTGTTTCGCCTGGACCAGCTTCGCCGCAAAGAGCGGCTGTGGTTACGGGAGAAACGCAAGCTAACCATTTTCCGAAAGAGGAACCAATGACAGCGACAGTGCCGCAACTAACAGCCGAACCCCTAACCATTGACCAGTTGACGCAGCCAAAGCCGGCGGCGATCGACCTAGCCTGCGCATGAAGCCGACATGGCCCGGCGGCAAGCCGAGCGCAACGCGAAGCGTAAAGAGCTGCTGAAGTGCTGCAACCCTGCCTACGCCGCGGCGCGTGAAATGGAAAAGCCCCAGTTTATCTGGACGGTCGATGCCTGCTGGTTTGACAAAGACGCCAAGTTTGGCCTAGTCGAATTCCATCGCAAGCAGAACGTAGTCGCCCAGCACGAGCAAGATGCGTGGGCCGCGTTCTGCGACAAAATTAAGCATTGGCCCAGCCGGCGTGACGCGAAAGTGACGTTTCAGCAGGGCAAACTACTTTCGGCGGCGGACGTTCTGGCCAATCAGGATACCTCTTCCGAGCACGACATTCCAAAATTGGAATACAAGTCGAAGGACCAGCAGGCCGATTGGCTGGCGTAAGTCTATACGCCCCGGCTGGGCGGCGGCGGATTCGCGTCCTCCTACAGCACGTCGCCTGGCCGGGCATTATACAAAGGATAACAAGCATGACGTTAATTCGCGATGCCGTGATTCGAGTTCGCACGGAGCAGGTGAAGGAGATTCGAGACGACGAACTCTACAAAGAGGACGGCTTTGAAACATGGGAAAAGTACTGTCGTGAGCGGTGGGAACTATCGAAGCAGCACGTTTGGAGACTCATCACGAGTGCCGAATATCGCGAGAGGCTTCCAAGCATCTCCAAATTGGAGACGAATGGAAAGAAGGCACTGTGCGCGAGCTGACATGCATCCCCGACAAGCAACAGGCGGCCCAGGTTGCTGCCAAGAACGCAAGCAAAAACGGACGTGTGAAGTATCGACCCAAGCCGTCGGCGCTCTCCTGGGGCATCTGGTGCGTTCGGTTATTGAGACAATCGGCTGTTATTGAGACTGAGGCCAAAACATGAGTCAGATTGTTCGCCAATCGGCCGACGTCCTAGAAGCCGTGCAAGCGGCCATTGACGGGCTCTGCGGCGACGACGGGCAGCGGATCGCACGTAGCGGCCTGGCCGTGCTCGATACCTTGCTGCGAAAAAATCACGACTACGGCGGCAGTGTGTTTTCTCCCCCCGGCTGGCCCCGACGATGCCGATCGAAGCGGCCATGCTCTGCCGGATGAGCGACAAAATCGCCCGGCTGGCGAACCTCCACGGGCGGGAGCAGGATGCGGCCGTTGCCGAGAGCATCGACGAAACAATGGCGGACCTGGCCGGCTATGCAATCCTCTATCTGTCTCGCCCGGCGACGTCGGCGAAGCTGCGGAAAATCCCCGGCGTGTGAAGCGGCCTGCGGCCTCAACCGCCGTTCAACCCGGCTGCCACGGCGACCGGGACGCTGATCGTGGGCGGCTGCCAGCCCGCTTCTGCGCTCCCCGTCCGCAAGATTGCGTCGGCCGCGGCGATTCGCGAGCATTATGACGGCGGCTGCCGCTCTTCGCGGCGGGACCAGCCCGACTGGATTACTTCGACAGGCTATCTCTATTTCGGCTGGCGACGGCAAGTAGAGGGGCGGCTGCTCCATGCCGAATGGTATACCAGCGGCCCGCTACGCTGCCACGTCCCGAGCTGCTGCGGCCTGGCTCGGCTCTTTACCAGGCCGGCGGCGGGATGCGTCTATGGGGCCCTGAGAAGCCGAGAACGGCGCGGGTGTCCTGACACCCGAAACGGTTCTTTTCTGACCCTTTGTACACCTATTTCGGCAAGCTGCCGGAAGTGCTTTTCAGGCTATAAAACACGGCAAAAGCTGCGATTTTAGGGCAATGATGAAAACACCCGGATTGCCTTAAAAGTCCGTTGCTCTACCAACTGAGCTACGAGCTCGGAAGAGTCAAGAATTGAGAGTCAAGATTCGAGCGCGATTATGCTCGGGCTCTTGACTCTCGACTCTTAGCTCTCACCTTTCTCCACTGGGGATGACAGGAGTTGAACCTGCACTCCGGTGAAGGAACTGGATCCTAAGTCCAGCGCGTCTGCCAATTCCGCCACATCCCCGAACTTTATTTGGCGATGGTTTGGTTTCGCCAATTTCTATATTTGCCCATTCTAACCGAGAGTGCTGCCCAAAGATAAGGGCCGACGAAGGGTATCGCAAGGGGATTGCGGAAAGTGGCCGCCGCATTGACGATCGTTTTCACCCTTGCGACTGCCGGGCGAACGCTTTGCGCCCGCGAACGCGAGGATCGATGGTTTTCTTGAAGCTTTTGGCCGCAAGGACCGCGCGTTTTAGAGCGCTGAAAACTGTCGGGATTACGTGCAGTGAATTTCCGTTTACCGCATCCTCAAGAGAGAGCGTTGTCACTGCGCAAGTTGACGCCGGGTCGAATTGCTCGCCCAAAACCTGGCTGACAATTTGGTGATGGCACTGAGACCGCGTCCATCCGGAGCGCCGTTTGGCATTCAGCGCTTGGCCCGAATCGATTTCACTAGCTCACGCTTATTCATCTTGCTACGCCCTTCGATGTCCAGCTCCTGAGCCAGATTGTAGAGCTCATTCTTGCTTCGCTCTTCGAGAGATTGATTTGGGTTTCCTGTGCCTTGAGTGGTTTTCTGCGGCGTCTCGCCCTTCTGACGGCGGTTCTTGTTTACCGTCCGTGCGGCGATCTCCTTGGCGCGATGCTCGGATTTTCCGCGGTCTTTACTGCTCTCCTTGATGTGTTCGTATTGACGCTCTTCTTTTTTCGTCCAGGATGGCATGTTTGTACTCCTTTTCGGTCTGACTGGTCTTTAGCTGAAAAGCTCAGATCGAGGCGCACCCAGTTAGGGACGGACCCCGCTCAGGTGTCAACAAGTCGGATGAATTTGCAATCACCGTGCCGATCGACGCGCTGCGACAGCGCGACTGGCTCACTGGTAGCCAGACTGGGGGCCGAGCGCACAGGTAGCGTCAGACATTAGTCACGCATTACGGGGATTTTTTCGACGGTGGGCCGGCGGGCCGAAAGTCCAATGTGCACGACCAATCGAACGCAGCTTGCATTTCATCCGCATTCTCGCGAGGATGTCCGCACGGTCGTAGTGGGCGAGCGAGTCGCGGCCCTCTCGTACCACGGATTCGCCACGCACGATTGGGCGCCGGCCGACCAGGTGGCGCGCTTGCCTGAGGAATTGGATGGTTTTCCGGTTCCAGGCGAAGCGGTCGGCTGCGCAATGAATGTCTTTCGACGCCGTAGGATTCAGGCCGGCGAAGTTGTGGCCGGCGTAGGAGTTGGGTTTTTGGGCGCGGTGCTCATTCAATTGGCGGCGGGCGCCGGCGCCACGGTGGTGGCCACATCGCGCCGCGCGCTCAGTCGCGAAATAGCCCGCCAAAGCGGCGCGGCTGCCGCGGCATCGGCCGAGCGCGACGACGCTAGCCGAATTGTAGCCCAGCTGACGGATGGCGCCGGCTGCGACTTCGTCATCGAAGCAACGGGGCTGCGGCGCCGCTGGCCGGCTGCAGCTGGACGAACACGATCTGCGTTCGATTGCGCTGGCCGACCTGCGCAAGCTCATCGCGCTCGTGCTCCAGGAAGGTCTAATCATTCCCACGACGATCGCCGAGAACATCGCCTACGCTGATCCTGACGCGTCGGAGGCCGAGATTCGCGAGGCGGCCCAAGCCGCTGGTGCCGCCAGCTTCAGCGAGGCCATGCCCGATGGCTACGCCACCGTCCTCGCCGAAGGCGGGCAGAATCTTTCCGGCGGGTAGCGGCAGCGGATCGCCATCGCCCGCGCTCTGTTGAGCAAAGCGCCGATCTTGGTCCTCGACGAGCCGAGCAGCGCACTGGACGCCGAGAATGAGCGACTGCTTGTCGACACGTTCTCGTCGCTAAAGCGGCTGAGAACGCTGATCATCGTCAGCCATCGACTCAGCACGATCTTGCCGTGCGACCGGATTTGTGTGCTGCGAGACGGGCAGGTGATCGAGCAGGGCACGCACCACGAACTGCTCCGCCGCGGCGGTTTGTACTACCGCATGGCCAGCGAGCAACATTGCGCCCAACCGGAAGCAGGCGCGTTCGCCGCGTGATCGCGCGTGTCAACGCAATTCAAGATTCCGCTCCGCCGCGCGCTCGTCGAACTGCGTCAACGGCCGGGGTGAGCAGCGAGCAAAGATGTTCTGGCATGAAACGGCCCGGCGGGAACGCCGCCGGCGGCGGGCAGGCACGATTTGCCGCGCCGCCCCTCGCGATACGGTCGTCAAAAGCGATGTGGAGAGCGGCGAGACGAGGCAATGTGCGGTGGACGAATTACGGTGAATCCGTCCCATTCTCCCCGGCTGGCTGTCTCTGCGCTTGTTCCGCTGCCAACATGTCCGCCAGCAACTCCAGTGGCAGGCCCACGACGTTTGACGCGCTGCCGTCGATGACGTGCACCCACCCCAGCCGGTCCTGATAGCCGAACGCGCCCGCCTTGCCTTCCCATTGACCGCTGGCGATGTACGACCCGAGCTCCTCGCTCGACAGCTCGTCCATTCGCAGACGCGTCTGGGCCACGCGAACCAGCGGCTCGCCGCCACCAATCCTCCAGAGGCAGACGCCGCTGTAGACGCGATGTTCGCGTCCGCTCAGTCGGCGCAGCATCGCGCGGGCGTCCTCTTCATCGCGCGGTTTGCCCAGGATGAAGCCGTCGCATTCGGCCACGGTATCGGCCGCCAGAATCAGTTGTCCGTGCCGCTGGGACTCGGCGGCAAGCTCCGACATCACGGCTGCCGCCTTGCGCACCGCCAGCTCAGCCACGAGCCCGGCTGGGCCACTCTCGCTACATACGCCGCACTCAACGTCGTGGGCGGGGGCGATCACTTCAAACGCGTAGCCGGCATCGGCCAGCAATTCGCGCCGCCGCGGTGACTGGCTGGCCAAAATAAGCGGCGGCAAATCCGCGCGGGCTATTTGCCATCAGATTTCGTCGTGGCCGCTTCCTTGGCATCCGACCTGCCATCGGCCGGGCGGGTTGCGGCCGGTCGAGCAGCGTCCTCCTTCTTTTTTTCTTCCTTGGGCGGCTGCCGCTTGCCCGTGAATTTCATCTCGCCTGTGTTGCCGCCAAAGTCGAAGTTGCTTTTTCCTTCCATCGTGTTGCCGCGCGGCGTTCCCTGGTATTTCGACGAAAAGCCTTGGTCCCCATTGTCGCTGGAGATTTCAAACTGCAGGTGGTTGTCCTTGATCTGCACATTCTTCGCGTCGAGGTCAAAGAAATCGTTCTTGTACTTGCCGTGCAGTCCTTGGTCGTCTTTGGTGATCGTCAGAATCGATTGAATCTCGCCGATGTTCGGTGCGTCGATCGAAAGGTTCCATACGCCCACGACGTCGTCCACATCCACGAACCGCTTGGCCGTCCAAGGAATCTCCTGCGCCCCGCCGCCAAAGTCGAGGTTGATCGTGCCGTTAATCTCATCCTTCGTCACCTTGCCGGTGAACTTGACGTCGAACGATGCGCCGCCGAACTCCGGTCGCACGACGAATGACACGCTGTCCTTATCGACCTTACCCTGTTCGACCTTCGTCGTATTGTCGAACGCCGTGTACTTGCCGTCGAGCTGCTTGCCGTCCCAGTTCAGCTTCAGCACAAAATCCATCTTGTTCCCGTCCGGCGTTTCAAACTCCCATTTCCAGGAGCCGGTCGGATCGAGCGGCGCCGTAGCCTCCTTGTCGTCCGCCGCCGGCCGAGCTGGGGCTGCCGTTTGCGCTGCCGCCGGCTGGGCTGCCTTTGTGTTCTTCTCGCCGACTTGCTGGGCCCCGGCCGGATAGACGGATTGCAGCCCCACGAACAACGCCGCCAGCAAGCCACGCAGCAAATTAGGCATGATTTCATCCTCGCATCGAATTCAGAGAGACACCCTGCCCATAGCACGACCGATTGTAACACACGCCATCTTGGCTGCCAGCCGAAAATGGCTGAAATCTAGGGCAAACCGCGGGGGAAATTGCGGTTCGCAGCCGGCGGCCGCCAAGCACGGCGGCCGGCAAGACGCCGTGCACGCCCGCAAGTCGTGACAGGGAAGATTCATACCACGCGACAAGTCGCGGTCCCACCAGAGCAACTCGTTTTCAAAAGGCGCATGGGGTAAACATGCTCTTCACCAACCGCAGAACCGCTGGTCGCGTTCCTTGTTCTTTCGCTATTCCTTCGATTTCGCAATGGAGTGGCGACTTGCCGCCGATGGAGGCTACCTTTCGCGATTTCGCCGATGCGAAACTGGGCACGGTTACATTTCCTAGGCATTTTATGAATCTGCCATCCTACTCACCGATCCTTCCAAGGCACTAGTGCCATGCCAGCCACCACCGACCAGAAAACTGCTGCTAGGAACAGCGCAGCGAACGGCGGCAGAGGTAGGACGTCCAAAAATCCAATGCCGCATATCATCCCACCGACGTAGGAAATGGGGCTCGCCGGTCCACACGGCCCCCACCCGCCCAAGAGCAGCATGCCCCAGCCCGCGGCCGTCACCAGCACGCCGACCAACACTCCGATTGCCACGATCCGTGTCATTGCTGACCCGCAGCAGCAGGGCCTGAGGTGCAGGGCATCGACTGCAGCCGCCGGCAACGACTCGCCCCGCGGCCTTTGGTCGCCCCAATCTCCACCGGACGAAGCCTCACACCCTCTGTCATTCGTTCCACATGGCCGGAAATTGGCCACCCCGAAAGCCACGGCATTGCCAATATCCGAGTAGCCGCTGCAACGATCTTTCGATTCACGTGTGTGCCGAATCCGCTCACCCGTGTCGCTTAAAGTACTGCACGGCGCGCTCGTGTCTCTCGGCAGCGGCGCGGGTGGAAAATGTTCCCAGATTCCGCCGCCGGCCCGTCTTCGGGTTCTTTTTGCGTGAGTAAAGCCGGTACTGCCCCGAGGCAAGTTTGCGAATCATTATAAGACTCCTGGAATTCCGCCATAAAACACTGATGCGAAAGTTGGTCGCAATTCGTCCAGCTTCGCCGCTCGCGCCGCGTCCACCTTTCAACTTGCAATGCGCACGCCGCGGTGTTCATGGCCGCCCGGAGGTCGTCCGTCAAGCTGCCGCATCTGGGCGCAGCGTTTGCACGTCCATGGAGGGCACGCAGCCAGGCGGTTAGAATCAAGGCGGCCGTAAGCCGACATATTGACACGCGACGCCGCGGGCGGATTTGTTCGCCCCCCGGGCGAACCGGGTCAGAACTTGGAGCGCTTTGTGATGAACCCTGCAGCATTACAGAAACTACAGCATAAGCTCGAGCAACTTGCCTTCCGCATCCGCGCAGATGCCGAGGCGATGTTCGAACAGGCCCGCGCGGGCTCCGGCGGCCAGCAGGACGGAGGACTTTCGAACGCCCCGATGCACCTG
Source organism: uncultured Planctomycetota bacterium (assembly GCA_963738665.1). GTDB lineage: Bacteria > Planctomycetota > Planctomycetia > Pirellulales > Lacipirellulaceae > JABDGM01. The sequence continues at coordinate 24,559 of CAVTXL010000013.1, read as the reverse complement.
GGGGACATGGGGACGGAGGAGTACTTATACGACTTGAACGCCACCCTGCTCGAAAACGCGCAATTCATCGAGAGCGAGTCTCGGGACGCGCTCGACCGCATCGAACAAGGGACGTACGGCAAGTGCGAAGGCTGCGGCCGGCCGATTGCCCGGGAGCGCCTCGCAGCGATTCCCTATGCCCGCTTTTGCGTCAAATGTTCCGAAAGCGCGCATGAAACGCCCGAGGTGAACATCGACACAGGCCGTCCAAGAACTCCCGCCGACACCCTCGCCCCCGAAGGTGAAATGGGCGAAGACCGTCTAAAACGGGTCGATCCGCTCGAATCGCCGCCGCGGCATCTGTACCGCGGCGACGTGTACGCTGCCGGCACGGCCGGCGGCGGCACCGCGGTAGGCGGCCTCGCCGGCAGCAACGAGGGCGACGGCGAACCGGTGATCGCCGAGATCGACGAAGCCACCGGGAGCAGTCAATTTGACGCCGACGACGATCGAGCCGATGATCGCACGCCCCGTTCGGGCCGCTCGGGCGGCGCCGTAGGGGGCACGCCGGCCGGGAAACGCGCTCGGTAACTGATGCTTCGCGGCCGGCAATTCTGATCTGCCGGCGGGCTTTGCCCGTTGTTGGTCCGCGGCGCGGAGTGCAGCTCAGCGGCCGCCGGCGTCACTCGCCGCGCAATTGAAACGAGATGCCGTGATACCCATTATCGGTATCGTATAATATCCCGCCCGACGGGGCCAAGTATTTCTTGAACACCTCGAACGGCGGCACGCTGCCATCGCGCAGAATCTTCGCAAATCGTTCGATGACCTCATTCCCGGCCGCCGCCTCGTCGATCTGGGACCGCACCCGGTCCGACATCAAAAGGTCGTACCAAAACTGCAGGTCCAGGTCGGGCCGCGCCATCATGAACACCACCGGCCGCACACCCTCGGTCTCCTGGCCCAATGTGTCCAGCACGCGTTGATACTCGCGCGAGCTTGCCAACTGCTCCGCGTCTCCCTGGCTGGTCAGCACTATTTGTTCAAGCATCTTGGTCGATGTGCCGACGAACAAGTGCTTGTCCATGATCGCGATGAAGGGGCTCATCGGCCGCTCTTCCTCCGGCATCTGGTCGAATGCTGGAATTACAAATGCGTAATACGACACGTCCCCCGCCTGCCGCTTCACGGTGATCCCTGGAAAGCGCGCCAGAATCGTGTCCAGCGTTTGCTTCGCGTCCGCTTCATCGTTCAGCTCGATCGCCAGCACCTGCTTGCGGCTCTGCAGCGTGACGGGCCGTTCGTAATACGTGACAAGAGACAATCGCCCGGCCAGGTTGTCGATGATTTTTGACTTAAAGTCGACGCCCAGCCGCTCCGATACGCGGCCGTTCACCATCTGGTCGAATGCGCCCTCGCCGCGAAATTGATCTACGATCGACGCCAGCCGCAGGTAAAAGGGCTGGAACCGCCACCGCGCCGTGACGTAGCTCGCCGCGTCCCGCGGCACCCACTTCTCAGGCGTGTTGTCGCCGGTTTCGAGCGCGATCATCGACAAAATGCCCGCCCGCGGGTTCTGCAACAAGATGTGCGCTGGCTCAGGCTGTCGTAGCCGCCGGTCGACGATGTCATCGCACCACCAAAAGCCAGCACGCCGTCCAGCCCCAACTGCGGCAGCATCGCCACCGCCAGCATCACGCCTGGAGAGGCCCGGCCGAACTGCCGCGCCAGCTCGATCGGGTCGGCATACAGCACCAGGTTCGGCGGCGGATCGTGCGGCCGGCGGCACTCCCGCATGATCGCCAGAAACTTTTCGTTCGATTCGAGCGTCGCCGTTGGCGTGAAGCCGTTTTCGTCGGCCTCGGCGCCTGACGGCGCGGGCCGGCTGCCGTTCCAATTCCAGAGCACGTTCCGCAGCACGTTCGCGCTCGACGACGCGACGAGCGTGCGATCCTTTTCGAACATCCCGATGACGTTGTTCTGATTCGTCCCTTGGCGAACGACCGTCACTTCCACACCGTCGATCGTCTCCTTGGTGGTCTCACCGCCGCGGTTCTTAAGCTCGTCGAGCGCGATCCAGAAGTGTCTTGGCCACCGTCGGCTGGTCGCCCTCTTCCACCATCACCAGCACCGCCGGCATGGCGCCCGGCACTGCCACAATTCCGGCTGCCAGCTCGCCCTTCGGCAGCTTCAGCAAATCGTTCCAGCCCACTCCCACTTCGCTTTCCGCCCGCTCGCTGTAGAGGTCGCTCACCTCACCCATCAAACGATCCACTAGCGGCTTGATCTGCGGGTCCTGCAGCATCCGGCCAGTGGACGATTCCTTCAGCCGCTCGGCGAACTCCTGGGCGTTGGCTGTCCGCAGCAAGAGCAACGTATCGTACGGAAACCGCTCCAGCGCCGTCCGCCCTTGGGACTGCGCCGGGGCACCAGCCCTGCCAGCAACGTCAAAACGGACAAAACGGCGACCAGGCGGCGTCGCCGGGGGCGAACCGCGAATGTGAAGCTGTGCAACATGGGTCGATTTTCCCTTGGAGGGCAGGGGAGAACGTACAGAAAAAGCCTACCTTTTTGGGCCGTTTGCGAGGCCGACGGCCAGCCGGTTGGGGTTTAATTCGATAGGGGCCGGCAAATCTTGCCAGCCCCCTGGCAAGTTCCGGCGTCATTATACGGCATAACACGCCGGGCAGCCCCCGCTGGCCGGGAAATGTTGTAATCCAGCCGCTGAACCGCATATAATACAACCGATTCTATTACAGCCGATCTGAATATTGGCTATTTGGAGAAAGTAACCATGATTCGAGCCAATCTGACTGCCGCGGTCGCCGCTTTCTTTTTGCTTGGCGTTGCCGTGGAAAACCTTCACGCCCAGGGCCGCACCACGACCGGTGGTGGAACGACGAGCAGCATCGGATCGACGAGCACCGGCAGCTTGGGCTCGTCGTCATCGTTTGGGTCGACCGGCCTCGGCTCAACCGGAAGCTTGGGCTCGAGTAGCTTGGGTTCGAGCGGAATGGGTTCGACCGGCTTCGGGTCCAGTAGCTCGTCGGGCTTCGGGTCCACCGGCTTTGGCTCGACCGGCGTCGGTACCACCGGAACTGGTCTGCAGAGTGGTTACAGCGCGTTCAGCCAACAGAGTGGTTACAGCTCCGTGGGCCAGGGCACGACCGGCCAGGTCGGTCAAACGCGAGGTGCCTCAACGACCGGTCTGAACGGCCGCAACGGGCTGAATGGCCAGACTGGGCTTGGTCAAACGAGCCAAACCGTCCGAAACACGCTGCCGCAAGTGCCCGTTCGCTTGCAGGTTGCCTTCGCTGTACCACACCCAACCGCTGCCGCCCTGACGTCCACTGTTCAGGCTCGCTTGCAAGCCGCCACAACGGCTCGAAACCTGGGCAGTGCTCAGGTGGCCATCGATCCGGCCGGCGTGACCGTCCTCACGGGCACAGCCCCCTCTCAGCACGATCGCCAGGTGATTGAGCAGATCGTTTCGATGCAGCCCGGCGTCGCAACGATTCGCAATGAAATCACGATCGCATCCGATCAAGAATCGAATCAGTAAGACGCAAGCCACACTCAGGGCTGCGCTTCTCGAGAAGATAACCGCGGTGCTGCGCACCACCGGCACCTGCACAACGAAGAACAGAAGCGGGCTCCCGCCTCGTGATCACCGCAGCCTTCACTTCACCTGCTGCGGATAACCATTCGTCTGCGTCCCGTAGCTCACGGTCGGCGTGCCGCCGGTCACTTGGGCATGGTCATTCCAGCCCTGAATCGAATATTGCTGTTGTTCTACCGATGACATGGCCGTAGACATCGGACCGGCCGAGTTCATTTGCTGCTGCGCCAGCGGAATGATTTGCTGCGTCGGCACGGCAATGCCCGTGGGGGCGGCGTAGCCTGATTGGATCACAGCCAATCCGTTGCCGCCCGTCATCGCAGCGCCTCCATTGAGCATCTGAGGCATCGAATTTACGCTATAGGGAAGCGTGATCGGCGACACTGCCGAATTGTTCGATCCCAGCGACTGCGCTGCCACGCGGTAGCCGCTCGACCTCAGCGCCGGGTTCATGTTCATCGCTGCTCCCGGGTTCTGCCCCGGTACCAGGCCGGGCGATTGGTAATTGGCGCCCGCCGCGCCGGGAGTCACTGGCAGCGGGCCGGTTGGCATTCCCGGCAGTTGTTGCTGCATCGTCGCCTGGACCGGATAGCCAGGGGCGGCTTGCATCGGCATCGTCACCTGGGCTGGCATGGCTGGCTGAGCCGCTCGCGGCCCCGCCGCGCCACCTTGCTTTATCGTCCACGGCTGCCCGCCTCCCAACATGCTCTCTGGCAGCGGAATGGATACTCCCGAAACGGGCGAACTGGATACGCCAGTCATCAGCGGCCCACCCGTGCCGGCGACCGGCAGCGGTTGCTCATAGCTTACCGGCTGCACACCTGTCGGCGTCGCGGCCGCTACCGGCGTCGCGGCTGCGTTCGCTCGGGGAAGCTGATAATCCTTCGATTCCATCGCCGGCCGGAACGGCACCCCCGGGGGCAATTGCGAAATCGAGGCGGGCGCCGCATTGGGCGTTTGCGCTGTGCCCGGCAGCCGCTGGCGCGTTTGTTCGCTCACCACGGCCGGTCCGTCTTTCGGTTCGAAGCGGCACATCAGGCTGATGTCCGTTTGCGGGCTGCCAGTATCGCTCAACTCGTCCCACGGGACCCAAAAGCTGTAGGAGTGCGCCAATTCGCACTTGCTCATCAGTTGCGGGATGAGCTCCGCCGGGTATTTGTAAAAACGCGTCGGCTTGTTGTCAGACGGGCTGCGATTCGTTTCGTCAAAAGCATAGATGACCATATCCCCGTCGACGAGAATCGGCTTGTCGCTGCCGTTTTCGTAAAACAACACGCGCCCGCCAAAGCCGCGTTGCGGCTTTTGACCCGGGCGCGTCAAAACGGTGTCCGTCCACGTGCTTTCCATCCGTACCGGCATACCCAGACGCGGTTCGCTTTCGTCATACCAGGGCATATGGCGATTGACTTTGGCCAGCGCCGGCCCGGTCGTCTTGCAACCAGACAGGGCCATCAACGCCGTCAACGAGAGTAGCGTCGCCAGCGACGCCAGTCGAGGGAACGTGAACATCGTTTGCTCCGCCCGCCACCGGGGCGTCCTTGCATTAGGTGTCAGGCGTCAGGTGTCAGATCGAGGGTACTTCTGACGCCTGGCCCCTTGTTTCCATTCCGTGGAAAATTGAATCTGCTGATTTCTGATGCCAGCTCGGCGTGCCGCATTATCGCACCGTCGGCAGCCGCGTTGTCGGCACGCCAGTCGCCGACGCGGTGGTCGCCGGGTGCTCGTGCCAGTCGCCTGATAGCGGGCTTGAGTCACGCTCGTCGTTGCGGTGCGCCCGGCCGATGTCATATCGCCGCTCGCCGGCTGCGTCGGTGGCGGCGGCGGAATTACGTTCGGCTGGGAACCGGCCGGCAGCGGCTGCAACATCGGCGTCGGCGTTTGCATGCTCGGCCCCTGGTACATCATCTCGCCGGGTTGGCACGTCGGGCATAGTTCGCCGTTCTGTGGTACATAGTTCGGGTACACAGCGTCCACTTCGCCGTCACCCCAATTGTCGCAGCGGCTCTTCAGGCCCGACGGCCCATTCAGCGCCACCACGTCATTGAGGATCCAGCTCATTCGCGACGATTCAATCTGTTTCAGGCGCTCGGCGTCTTCCTCGTTCTTCACGATCCGCGGAGTGATAATGATTAAGAGCTCGCGCCGTTCTTCGCCGACGCTGTCGTACCGGAACAAGTCGCCAATCAGCGGCACGTCGGCGATCAATGGCACCCGGCGATGCACATCGGTCTTGTTGGTCGATATCAAACCTCCCAGGAGTATTGTTTGCCCGCTCATTGCGCTGACGGTTGTATTGGCTTGGATGATGTCAATCCGCGGCGAACGCAAGACGGTGCCCGTGGCGCTGATCTGGATCGGAATGCCTTCCGCTTCCGGACCAACTTGCGATTTTTGCGCTTGGACGATGATCACCACTTTTCCGTCGTCGCTGATGAGCGGCGTCAACTGCAGAATCAAACCCACGCTCACGAGCTGCGTGGTGTTGGTTTGAATGCCGTTGGCGATTGACGAGTTCAGGATGTACGGCACTTGCTGGCCGACTTGCAACTGGCTCAACTGCGAGTCAAGCGCCATCACCTGCGGCCGGCTGAGCACTTCCAAGCGACGCTTTTCTTGCAAGGCCCGCAGCAAGGCGCGTCACCCCGTTGCTCTGGGCCGAGAACACAAAGCCGCTAAAGCCCAGTTCGTTGTTGACGCGACCCACGCCAAAATTTGACAGTCCTTGGGCAGCGACCTTAGAGGCGGCAGCCAGTGACTGCGTGCCCACGTTGTTGCCCAACCCCAAACTTGGGGCGTTGAAGTTGTAGCCCGGCACGCCGTTGGCACTAAGGATTTGCTGCGACGTCGTTTGCACGCCGTTCGTCGACGTGTTCGTCACGGTCTGAAACTGCACCGTGTCGAGGAGCGACCGGTCGAACAGCAGCGAATCCTGCAGGCCCAACTCAACCCCAAATTCGTCGGTGTCCGTCAGCCGCACTTCGGCGATCAAGACCTGCATCAGCACCATTGGCGGCCGCTTGTCGAGTTGGTTGATCATTTCCAGAATTCGCGGGTAATTCTCCGGCGCGGTGCTAACGATCAAGTTGTTCGTCGACGGTTCCGCAATCACGACCACCTGCCGACGCAGAGTTTCGGTAGTGCTTTGCGCGACGCCGGCCGACAGGTACACGTTGTTCTCGTTGAGGAACCAGGTCGTGAGCGCGGTCGCCACATTCTGTGCAAACGCGTTCTTGAGGCGAATCACGTGAATGTCGCGCGTCCGCGCGTCGCCCAGATCGAGTTGGGTGAGAATTGCTTCGACTGTGACCAATTGCTCGGGCGACGCCACAACCAGCACGCTGTTCGTCCGCGCGTTGACCGAAAACTGCATCGGCACCAGCCCGACGTTGCCCAGTCCGGTCGGCTGACCTGTCGCACCGACGCCCACGCCCGTCTGCCCGACGCCGAACAGCGTCGCCAGGGTATCGACCAACGCGCTCGCATCGCCATTGACGATCTTGAAGACCTTCAAACTCGCCGCCACTTCGGGCGGCTGGTCGAGGCGACGCAGCAGCTCCGCCACCAGCGCGATGTCTTGCGCCGAGGCTACGACGATCAACGAATTGGTCGACGTTTCGGCCACGACAAGTGCTCGCGGCGCAGTGCCTGTACGCCAATCCCCGATACATCGAGGGCGGTCGCCGGCGTGGGGGCGGTCGTTCCTTGGCCGAGGAACGTGTTCACGGTCGTCGCCGCAGTCGTGGCGTTCAAATGCTTGAGCTGAAATACTTCAAAGCTCGATTGCGGCGACAGCGGCTTGTCCAGCGGCTCGACCAGGTTCTTGACGACCATGTCAACCGTGGCCTCCGGGCCAACCAACAGCAATGCATTCGGCTTCGCCAGCGCCGTAATGCTGAGCGTTCCCAGCCGGGCCGCGAACATCGTCGTGTACACCTGGTTCACCAGCGCCTGCATCGAGCCGCTATCGACGTATTGCAATTGGTGCACGACGATCTTCGGCTGCGCTCGTCTGCGTGATCTTTTCAATCTGTTCGATGATCTGCAGCACCCGCTGCACGTCCTGCTCGCGGCCGCGGATGATGACCAGGTTCGCCCCTTCCAGATACGAAATCTGGACCGGGCCCAAGAGGCCTTGGTTCTGGGCGGCTTGCAGTGTGCTCAAAGCGCCCGGCGTGCCGCCCACGGCCTGTGTCTCGCCTCCGGGGGGAATCACCACCTGGCCGCCCGCTGGCTGCGGCGGCGTGATGCCCGGTTGGATCGCACCACCCGGCTGCGCCTGGAACAACATCGAAGCGACCGCCGCGGTTCCTTCCACGGCCGCGCCGCCGATCTGCAGATTGGAGAGGGCCTGGCGGACGTACGGTTCATATCGCGGCTTGGTGGCCACGACTTCGGCCACCGTGCCATCGGCCGACGGTCCGCTGTCAAGCGTTTCGACGACTGTTCGCCAATTTGCGACTTGCATCGCCGAGCCGGCCAGTCGCACTTCCCGCGTGCCGCTGTTGACGGCCAGCGTAATCCGATTTCCCGAGGGCGACTCGATGTTGAGAAGTTGCCACTGCCCGCTGGCATCGCTGCCGGCGACCAGCGGCTGGGCGAGTACCTTTTCCAAGCGCGGCTTCAATTCGGCCGGCGGCAAGTGTTTCAGCACCAGCGAGGCCGTCGTCGGCTGCCCGCCCGCTTCGTTCGCTGGGGCGGAGTCGTTCGCGGCGATCGCGGCGGGAGCTGCCGGCTTGGCGTCAGCGGCCGCCTTGGGGGCGATTGCACTCGATTGCACTTGCGCCAATTGTTGTTGGAGTTGCGCATGCACCGTCGGCGAAGCGAAAACGCGGGCCTGCGCGTGAGCGCCGTCGAACGTTATGCGGATGTCCGATCTCTGCTGCGAAATTTGCTGCCACGCCGAGAGCACGTTGCGCGTGCTGTCGTTCCACGGGTACGTTTTCTCGACGAGCTGCGGCGTCTCCGCAGAGGTCGAAGCCGCTTGTTGCGTCGCCGACTCCGCCGGCCGGGACCCGTATCGGGGCGACTGGGCCGCCGTCGTGGCGCTTGCCGGAGCATCCGCAGTCGGCGGTGCGCTTAGGTCGGCGGACACCGCCGCTTCAGTCGCTTCGCCGCCGCTGGCTGGCGCCAGTGTCAACGTCGATGTTTGACCGAACGCCCAGCGCGCAAGACGATGGCCGACGCCGCCACGAGCACGCTGCCCGCGACCGCGGTGAGCCGAGATTTAGGTGTTCTGATGACTAAGTTTGGCATGGAATACTCGCTGACTTTCGCGGTAACATGAGTGGCGCCAGCGCCCCCCGGAGCAACCGTTACGATCCGTATAACGGGAATAATCGGCAAAGTTTCCCAAGGGGGCCAAGAATTCTGCCAAATGTCGGCATAAATCGCCCGACACCACGGGGAAGCCGCGGATGCACCCGTACATATAGCCCCACTATCCTGTCGGGGTTACGAATTAAGCCCAGCCGGTTTGGCGGGGCTTGCGCCGGGCCGAAGCAAAAAAACGCCGCCGAGCACGAAGCCCAGCGGCGTCTTGAATCTCAATCGAATGCTGTCATTTCTGGGTCGCTCTTCCGACCGATTGCGGGTTAGAGCCGGTCTTCCGACCGTGCCCGCGCCGCTTGGGGCAGGCTCCCGGCCTCGCCCGCTAGCTCAGCGACACAAACACCGTTTTGTTCTCGGTGTACGCATCCAATCCAGCTTCGCCCAGCTCGCGACCCAGCCCACTCTGCTTGAAGCCGCCAAACGGCGCCCCTGCGTCGAACACGTCGTAGCAGTTAATCCACACCGTGCCCGCCCGCACTGCTTTCGCGTAGCGGTGCGCCTTAGCGATGTCGCGCGTCCACACGGCCGCGGCCAGGCCGAAATTCGTGTCGTTCGCCCGGCGGATGAGCTCGTCCTCGCTTTTGAACTTCAGCACGCTCAGCACTGGCCCAAAGATTTCGTCGCGGGCGATCCGCATGTCGTCCTCGACGTCCGCAAACAGCGTCGGCTCGACGAAGTAGCCCTCGTCGCCGTGCCGCTTGCCGCCGGTGACGCACTTCGCGCCGTCTTTCTTGCCGTAGTCGATGTACTTCAAGATCTTGTCGAACTGCGCTTTGTCAACCTGCGGACCTTGCTGCGTATCGGGATCGAACGGATCGCCGATCCGCGTGCTCTTGTTCTGGTCGGCCAGCCGATCGACCACGTCGTTGTAAACCTTCTGCTCGACAAACAACCGGCTGCCAGCACAGCAGCACTGGCCCTGATTGAAATACAAACCAAAATGGGCGCCGGCCACGGCCGAATCCAAATCGGCGTCGGCGAAGATCACGTTCGGGCTCTTGCCGCCCAGTTCAAATGTAAGCCGCTTCGTGGTCGCGGCCGCTTCCTTCTGAATGATCTGCGCCGTGGCCAGCTCACCGGTGAAGGCCACCTTGTCGACGCCCGGGTGCCGGACGATCGCCGCCCCGGCCGTCGGACCAAAACCGGGCACCACGTTGATCACGCCGTCCGGTATGCCCGCCTTCTGCGCTAATTTCGCCATCCGCAAGCACGACAGCGGCGTCTGCTCGGCCGGCTTCATCACGATCGTGCAGCCCGCGGCCAAGGCCGGCCCCCACTTCCAGGCCACCATCAGGGCCGGAAAGTTCCACGGAATGATCTGTCCCGACGACGCCCACCGGCTCGCGCCGCGTGTAACAGAAATATTCGCCGCGGACCGGAATCGTCTTGCCCTGGATCTTATCCGCCCAGCCGGCGTAATATCGCAGCGTGTCGATCACCAGCGGAATGTCGGCCTTCCGCGCGTCGCTGATCGGCTTACCGTTGTCGAGCGTCTCGATCGCGGCCAGCTCGTCGGCTTCCTCTTCAATCAAATCGGCCAGCCGCGCGATCAGCGCCCCGCGATCGCGGGCGTCCATCTTCGACCACGGCCCGTTGTCAAACGCTTCCCGCGCCGCATCGACGGCCGCATCGACGTCTTCCGCGTCGCCCTCGGCCACCTCGGCGATCACTTCTTCCGTCGCCGGATGAATGGTTTCAAACGTCTTGCCGCTGGCGGAAGCAGTCCACTTGCCGCCGATAAAGCATTGCGTTTCTTTGATCTTCGGACGCCGAACAGATTCCGTGACAGTGGCCATGCCTGGGACTCCTTGTAATTTGGACCGAAAAGAGGGGGACCGCGCCCCCCGCCTCGCGTCACTCAAATTCTACCGCAACCGTAAAGCGAACTCAAACGGCGGCCACGGCCGTTGCTGCTCGCTCGGCCGCATTTTGCACGTATCCTACGGCCTTCACTTCTAGGCCCTCCTATTGCAGCCAATTCTCAACCCGCAGCCCGGGCACCCGCCGGAAATCGCGAGATTCGCAGAAAGCAACAACGAATCTCTCTCAATGGCAATTGACGCGATCTTGAGATCCATTGCGTGCCGATTCCGATTCGGCCTGTTCGGAGTTGTTCGAAGCGATCAGCCGACCGGCTCATCGAATAGGAGAATCGGCCAATTGTTGAAAAAACGCATCGAGTCCGATCAGTCGAGTGTAATAGAAAGATCTGATGCGTGAATCTTGCGAGCCCTTACGGCGGATGGCCGCCAGCCAACCTCGCCTTGCTCCTCAACGGAAATTGCTGGCGTTGCAAACGCTCGCAACCGGCCGACTCCTTCATCCTTGACGAAAGAATTCCATATTGCAAATGCTCTGGATATCGCAACACGGTCAAATGATCAGTATCCAAAATGATCATTTGTGTGTGCCGCGTTGCTCCTATTTGTTGCGGCGCTTTCGTCCCGATCCGCCTCGCGAATTTTGCGGCCTCATCGTCGATCTCCTTCATGATTGGATCGTTCGCGAACATTCCCACCACCGATTTCCAAGCGTCCGGGCCGGGCTCCGGCGCGGGCCGCAAATGTCGACAGACGCGAAACCTCCTTCTCCACGGCCGCAACCCGCCGTTCGAGAGTCTGTTGAGACAAACTTGGTATCCTCCGCGCTTTCAGCCACCAGCAATTATAGCAATCGGTCTATTCGGCAAACATGCAGGTTCGCCAAAGGCACTCGAAACGGCGCAGGTTAGCGTAGGAATGTGGTGAATTCAAATCGCCCCCCGTCAAACAACCCGCGGTCGCTCAATTTCAGGGCGGGAATGACCAGCAAGGCCATGAACGACAGCGTCATATAGGGCGCCCGCAGCGCCGAGCCCCAAGCTTTCACCAATCGATCGAGCTTGGCGTAGGCCGCCCCCACTTCCTGACACGTGCCGCTCGCCATCAGCCCCGCCACCGGCAACGGCAGCACTTCGGCGACTCCCTCCGCCTGGCAAGCCGCCGACAGTCCACCGTGCGCCTCCATTACCAAATTCACTGCGGCTGCAATATCGGCGTCGCTAGCGCCCACCGCGATCACATTATGCGAATCATGAGCGACGCTAGAGGCCATCGCCCCCCGCCGCAGCCCAAAGTTTTTGATGAACGCCACCGCCGGCGCGGCCCGTCGATATCGATTCACGACCACCAGCTTCAACAGGTCCCGCTTAACGTCGCTCATTACCAGCCCGCGCTCGATCTTCGCCGGCATTTCCAGGCAATTCGTGATCAATTGCCCATCTAGTGCCTCAATCACCCGCAACGTCTCGGCAGCTCCGCCCCCAGTTGGTGCGACCGCCGCCAAATCACTCGCTTCGATCGGTTCCGCCACAAAGTGATTCACCAACCGCGGCTCGACGCGCTCAATTGTCGTCACCCCGCTCGGCCACCAGCCGCCCATCAATCCACGTCCGCAGCACGTTGAACTCGCTCAGCGAATCCACCTCAATAAAATCCGCCGCATCGCCCACCCGCAATTGCCCCACTGCCAGCCCATAGTGTTCCACCGGCACGATGCAAGCCGCCCGCAGCGCATCGAACACATCAATCCCGCGTTCCACCGCCCGTCGCACCAGCTGATTGATGTGCCCGGTGAGCAGCTCGTCCGGATGCTTGTCATCGCTGCATAACATTGTCTGGCCTGGGTACTCGCCCAGCAGCGTATACAGCGCGTCAAAATTCCGCGCCGCCGATCCCTCGCGAATCGCAATTTTGCACCCAGCCGCCAACTTATCGAGCGCTTCCTCCTGCGTAAAACACTCATGGTCGGTCGTCATGCCCGCCCCGAAGTACCGGGCCGCCTCGGCCCCGCGCAGACCCGGCGCATGGCCGTCCACCCGCTTGCCCCGCGCGTGCGCTGCCTGGATCTTCGCCAGGCACACCGGGTCGCCGTGCAGCACGCCCGGAAAGTTCATCATCTCGCTGAGGTACAAAATCCGCGGATCATCGAGCAGCTCCTCGACCTCGGCCACGCTGATCTGGGCCCCGGCCGTTTCGAACATCGTCGCCGGTACGCACGATGGCGCGCCAAAATAAAACTTGAACGGCACCGCCGCCGCGTTCTCTTGCATGTACCGCACGCCCGCCACGCCCAGCACGTTGCCGATCTCGTGCGGGTCGCTCACCGTCGCCACCGTGCCGTGCACGACGGCCGCCCGGGCGAACTCGCTCGGCACGAGCATTGAGCTCTCAATGTGCACGTGCGCATCGATGAAACCGGGCAGCAAATAGGTAGTGGGCGTGCTCGCTCCGACAGGCAGTGCATCAATCGAGGCAATCCGCCCCGCCTCGACGGTCACCCGCGCGGTCCGCACCCGCCGTACCGCGATGTCGACCACATTCGCTGTCACGCTGAAGCTCAGTGCTGTCATATACGTCTCCCGTCCATCGCTGCGGCCGGCCAAAAAACGTCAATTTCCATCCTGCCTGGCGGCAAACGACCCGGCCATCCTGGCCGAGCATTACTGCGCCACGACTTCACACGTCGTTGCTGACTTACCCGGTTCGGCTGCACCGGCGTGGCGTCCGCCAGCAATGCCGCCGCCAGACTTTAACGATTACGTAGACTTTTCGTGAAAGTCGAGCACCAGAATCGTCGATAACTGAGCCCAGGTACGAATCCAAGGGGGGATTTTCGGCGGTCGCTGCGCCTTCGGCAATCCATGCTAGCGACCGGCCGACCTTGTCAGCCCGCCCCCCAAGGATCGACCGATGATAGCCTACCGACTTTGGATCTCCGCGCAAATTTGCCGTTTGATCGTCTTTTGCTGTGCATTTTTCGCCTGGACCATAAGCCCCCTTGCCCATGCCACCGCCGGCGACGACGGTTGGCAAGCCGCATCCAGCAATCCCGGCCGCGACGAACCCGTCGACTGGGCCCCCAACCGCAACCAACTGCGCGACCCTGCGCCCAGCCAGCCCGAACCGACCGCGACGCCGTCAAAACGCGAGACCAAAATCCCCACGACGGCCTCTGTGCAGCGGCCGCTGCGTCCAGTTGCAGCACCGCAGCGCCCAGCCGCTTCCGTCACTTCCGCCGCCGCTCCGACTTCCAACTGCGCAAGGGACCAGCTCTGCGGTGGATTCGCACGTCCAACTCGCTGGCGCCTCGACGCCCGCGTTCAGCTCGGCTCCGCCCCGTTGGCTGCTCCCCAATCAGCAACCGACGGCGGGCGATCAAACTCGGGTCGTCTCCAGCGCCCGCGACAACACGCCACACGAACCGCGCCCGTTCGTGCCCGCGCCCGGTGCTGCGCAACCGCTGACGGCAAATCAGCCGCCCGCTGACTCCGCCGCTCCACAACGCACCGCAGCGATCGCGTCCTCATCATTGAATCGGCCAAGCCAAATGACAGCGCCGGCCGCCAATCACACGCTGACGAACTACAGTGCGCCAAACAATGCCGCCGCTCCCGCGCAGCACACCGTCCCCCGTGCCACTCCGCCATTTCCTGGCAACTACTCGAACGACAGCGCCGCCAATACCGCTCCCCGTTGGAACAATGGTTACGCTTCGCAGCCCGGGCCGCAACGGCCCGCCCCTCCAACTTCGCGCAGCGCAACCTGTGGAACGCCGTCACCGTCGCCTTCCAATCGCCCGCCGAATGGGGTGATGCCGTCGAACCCGAACAAATCCCGCTTCCCAACGGCGGCTACAACATGCCCGGCTATGCAGCACCCACGATGGGCCCACCGATGATGGGCGGCTGCAGCGACGGCACGTGCTGCGGCAGCCCGGGCTGCGGTTGTGGCGACACCTGCGGCTGCGGTGATAGTTGTGGCTGTGGCGATGCGTGCGCCTGCGGCGATGCATGTAGTTGCGGCACCGGTATGTGCGGCTGCGAAGCCGGCTGCGGCTGCGGCGGCATGTGCGAACCCGGCTGCGGCTGCGAGCCAGGCTGCGGCTGCGGGCGCTGCGGCCACGACGATTGCGACGGCCTTTGCCTGGGCATCGGCGACGACCAATCGTGCCGCACGATTCGCATTCGCCTGCCGCGCTGGCAAGAGCTCACGCTCTGGGGCGGTGTCCACGGCTTCAAGGGCCCTTATGATCAGGACCGCGACAGCGGCAACTTCGGTTTCCACGAAGGAGTGAACGCCGGCTTCAAGGTGCCGTTCACGTCGCTCGGCTATCAGCTTGGCTACCAAGCCGTCCACAGCCAGCTCAACGGCGACGAAAACACCGGCCTTGCCGATTCGCACACGCAGCACTTTGTCACCGCTGGCATCTTCCATCGCGCGAAAGACGGCCTGCAGGGCGGCATCGTCTGGGACATGCTCAGCGACGAGCGCTTCGGCACAAACGATTTTCACCAGCTCCGCGCCGAGTTCAGCCTGATCGACCACGGCTGCCACGAAATTGGCGCCTCGGTGGCCGTCCACCTCAATGACCACGAGTTCCTAGCCCAAGACGGCGAAAGCCCCAGCACCATCTGGCGGGCGACCGATCAATACCTGGCCTTCTATCGCTTCCACGGTTGCAACGGCGGCGAAGGCCGTTTCTACGGCGGCTGGACCGACGACAGCGACGGCATCATCGGCTCCGACATGTTGATCCCCCTCACCGACCGCTGGAGCTTAAGCGCTGCTTTCACGTATTTGATTCCCGACGCCCCCTCGGGCACCGTCGGCGCCAGCCAGGAAGTCTGGAACATTGCCACCGCGCTGGTCTGGTCGTGGGACTGCCGCGCTCGCCGCAGCTTCTCGAGCTGCTACCGCCCACTGTTCAATGTCGCCGACAACGGCTATCTGATCCCCAACGACCACCCCGGCCGCGCGCCAGTCAGCCAGCCATCGGAGTCGACATTTCCCCCATTCGGCATCGAATAACAAAATGGGATAAGTCGAATGGCATTAACATTTCCGTAACTCATTCGCCAGCCAATTCTTTTTGTAGCTGTCGCCGTGGCCTTTTCAGGAGGGGAAATTCTTGGGCCTCCGCTTGCGGACACGAGGCTCGAGGCGCTCGGCCCGCAGTGGATTGACGACGAGTTTTGGCAGCTCGTCGCCTGGCTGGGCCGCTTGCAGCCAGCGCAGCGCGTCGCTGAAGCTGATGTGACGCCTGTCGACTGCTTGCTGCCGGACCGCTTCCAGCACGACCTGACGAACCAGGGACTTATCCCGTTTCCCTCACCCCATAAACTAACCTCTCCACGCGAATGCCCCATTATCGGTGGCTGAAAACATGGAAAGAGAACAGAGGGCCGCACCGCGAGTGGGACGGTCCTTGAAAACGTGGTAGACCGTTGGCAGTTAGTTCTACTTCCAACCTCTCCACAAAAGGAATCTCGCCATGAAATTCGTCGGTGCGGACCTCCACAAAAAAAGTATCACGTTTTGTGTCGTCGAGCTAGTCGGCCGAGCCACCCAGGTCGTCGCGCGGAAGCGAATCCTCTGCAACCAAGTCAAAGAGATCGCGCAATTCCTGCGCTCCCTGGGCGCCTGTCAGGTGACCGTGGAAGCCACGATCGGCTACGACTGGTTCGCGGCCCTGGCCGAGGGAACAACGGGGCCACCCACACTTCGGCGCACAGTCGGGGGCGCTGTGTCGGCTATTTTAGAGGGCCCAACGAAGTGTGGTTGAGGGATGTGGCTGAGGGACACCCACACAACACCCGCTTCGGCCGGCCGCTCGAGACCAGAGCGTGGGGCAAGTCCCAGTCTGACAAATTCAGTGGCCGAATTCAAGCAAATTTAGCGATAGCACCGTTTCCCCAATTCGTCCGCGATCGCGCTGGCTTTCTCTTAACACCCCGCCGCAGCCAACCTTTCTGCTCCCCGCTTTTCTAACTCCTAACTCCTGACTCCTAACTCTCCCACGTGGCCGAAACCGAAGAAAAGGCCGAAGAAAAGGGGACATCACTGATATTGGACGAAGAAAAGGAGCGAATTAGAAGAGGACGGGAGTCAATTCGAAGTTAGTGTAGAGACATTATTCGTGTCAATTACACGTACGACGCGTTCAACCAGCTCATTTCCAGAAGTGTCGATACCGACGGGGACACGGGCAGCGCGTACACGGTCGATTCGTTTTATTTCTGGGAAAACGGCCAGATTGTCCTGGAGTTCGACGACGACCTGGCCTACGAGCACGGGACGCTGAACATGAGCGACCTGGGCCACCGGTACTTGTGGGGCCCGGCGGTCGATCAGCTCTTGGCGGACGAAAACGCGAGCACGAACGTCATTATCTGGCCGCTGCCGGACCATCTTGGGACGATCCGGGATTGGGTCAACAATTCAGGCACGAACCTGGATCACGCCGAGTACGACACGTCCGGCCGCCGCCTGAATACGGCGGCGATTGATGAAGTGTTCGGCCGAGCGGGCCTCTTCCACGACAAGTACACCGGAAATGACTACGCCCGCAATCGCTGGCTCGACCCAGAGACCGGTCGCTGGCTAAGCCAAGACCCGATCGGCTTCCACGGCGGCAGCTTCAGTTTGTACGTATACGCAGGCAACGCGGCAACGGTGGCGACGGACCCAAGCGGGTTGACTCCAAACGTTGACAACGCGCTTACGCTTGAGGAGTTTTTAGATATGGTCAGAGTGATTGAGGCCAAATTTCCAAACGAATCGGCGCGGGAAACGCTTGTACGTGTTCGAGTTGCGGTGAAAGGGCCTCGGAGCAGCCGCTACCGGAGGATCTGGGTCCGGTGGCAGTGCATCCTGCGGTAGCGCGGGAAGTGCCAGCACTGGATCTCCGCCAGCGAATACAAACAAGGTTCAAGAGATTGGTTGGGCGTACATCTACACAAAACATGCAGGGTGGATAGACCTTGGCCATTTCACGGAAACTGCCAGACTTGCGACTTCGTTGCCAGACGCGCACGTACTTTTCTACAGTACGGACATTGAAGGCCTTCAATGGTTACAAGGCAAACTCTTTCCTAAGTGGCGCGGACATGGTTCCAGCGCTTGGTGTTATGAAGACCTGCCTTCAAACAAGCAGGGGGTATACTTTGCGTATACAATGGAACATGTTGATCCTAGTGGAAAATTTTATAAATTGTCGCAGTTGCTCGAAATATACTTTCAGCAACTTAGCGCAAGATCCTAAGACTGCGCCCAATTACGGTACCCTACCTAAAAATGAAGCAGAACATGAAGAGCACTGGCAAAATGGAATTATAGATAAATGACATGCAATCACACGTCGCGCCACTATCTTTGCGAATCGATTCTTAACTCCTTTCCGTCTGCGCTTTAACCAAATCCTGGCAGAAGCGACCACCGGTTTGAATTCGTGAAAATCGAAATGTCCAATAGACGACCATTATCGCGAAAGCTTTTGATTTTGTGCGTGTTGGTTGCGTCAGTAGCATTAGTCGCACATTACTCGTCCGAAAGCAGGCGGCATTTACCGTATCAACACCTTGGATCGCTTCAAATACTTCGCGGTGCTGACACCATTTGGATTTTGTGTGACATAGAGAGATCGGAGTGGCTCGGTTATACCGCCTCACCGAACTGGCTGGACACCACCGTCGGCCGCACCATTCTAGTTATCGATAAAGATGGAGTTGTGCGAGAAGTTCATACGAATGCCGCACCACTTAATTCAGTAAATCCAAATTCAACGTATTTGTTCCACTGGAGAGATACTTTGTATGCCGATCAAGACAAAGCGTTGGGAGTGGTACCGCGACTGTTCAAGTGGCAACATGGAGCTTTTTTGAAAGCGCCGCCGGAAGAGCTAGCTAACTTAAACGAGGAAGCAAATTTGTCGACAGTTGCTCCTGTTGAGCTTGAGGAGGTTTTTGATTCTCTGTCTTCGGCCGATGGATGGACAATAGTTTACCGTGGAAAAGCAGCAATGGCATCATCGAATACGTCACTTTCATCGTCGAACGTCTCGATTCGCAGTAAGACTATTGAGTCAATTTCCAATTCGACGTTTGGGGTTTCCAATTTGACAATTGAAGGTGATGATGGGCAACGACAGTGGCGACTCATTATTTCACCCGATGACGAAAAGGTGTCCGTTCCGCGAACCGCAGGGGGCTAAACGGAGGAGAGGGGAGCCCGGGGGACATCTATGGAAAGACTCGTGTCAACCGGTTGGCTTACATTTCTTTGAATTTCCAGGCATTTGGCGGGAGGGGTGCCTTTGTTGGTGAGGCCCGAGCGAAGCCGCTTCACGGGAGCGGGTGCCTCTGCAACCTGGCGGGTGTCGATTCCAGTTGCCAGGATGGCTGGGTGTCCCCACGGTTCCTCTCGAGCGGCAGCCGCTGCCGTCGAACGGTCGCCTGAAGCGGGTGTTGTTTGGATGTCCCTCAAGCACATCGGTTCGTCAGGCTTCGTCGTCCTTTCATCCGTCGGGGCTCACCCCCGGGCACAGCGCATGGCCCCGACGGATGAAAGGACGACGAAGCCGTAGACCCGTCAATAGACGTTGCCTCGCACTGGCCAAACCAGGCTTTGTTGTTCAGATTCCTGAGGGGCCTCGACGTCGCCCCTCTAACCGCCTTACGCCGCTATTCACCCACTAATTCCTCTGAAGACCCTAATATTTATGATCGACCAACAAATCAAATTGTTTAAGGTTCCCGTTCCATCCACATCTTTTCTGACGGAAGCTGCTTTTTTTGAATGGAAGACGCCGCTTAGCATATGGTATGAGTTTCAACGGGACGGTGTGGCGTATCGGAGTGGGATTCGTTTTAGCGGTGTTGCAGCAACTCGTACGCGTGCCGAACGCTGTTCTACAATTTGGCAAATTGAAAGTGCTTACGACACGCTGGTGGAAGTTCAAGACTCAACTTGGGCGAAGGAGATTCGAGCGGATACGTCGGAACGTTGGCGAGATGAGTGGGAAATGCACCATTATATGATTTACCTCGACAGCGCAGGATGTCTCGAAGTTATCGCTGATTCGTGGGAGGCGCTTCCGGAAGAGCGTGGCACATGGGATTAGATTTGACGGAATTGAGCCGTGGCATGTCCCATGCATTGCGTCATGACCCGTGGTTTTACGAGCTAGGGGGGCGTCGGGGGACAGCCACGTTTTAGCGAAAACGGCTGGAATTTGCGGTCCATTTTTTCTCGCGACCATGCTTGACACGCTATGGAACGCGTGTACACTACCGCAATCGCGGCCGAGCCTCGCTGTTCGCGGGCCCCTAGGGCCGCGGCCGATTCGGCCGCGCTTCCAACCTGACGCCCAACGCTTCCCGCGGGCACACTGCGCCGCCGCCCGCGCCGGGCACTTCTTACGCTGAAACCGCCTCCTCTGGGCGCCAATTCAGGCGACTCTAAACATCGCACGAACGCACTGCGCAGTCGAATTCCCCGCCGTGACGCATTAAAATGGCCAGGAGCTTGGACGAACGTGTGGTTGTCCCCATGTGTGTGTGTGTGTGTGTGTGTGTGTGTGTGTGTGCAGGGCGACCGGATATATTCTATCAATAGAAGCTCCTACGGTGGTGTCATTGGAAATGATCAACTCTGAACGGAACGATGCTGAAGGCATGTCGCACGACGAGCTGGACCGCGCTTTGAGGAATGCAATCGGTTACTACTCAAGGCCGGACATTTCTCGTGTACGCGAACTTCTATTGGAAGGTGCGAATCCGAACGCGATAAAAACGGATGACGATCCGCCTCTTCACTGTGCTGCGCTGGCTACAAGCGATCGCATCGAGGTTGCGCTCATGTTGCTGCAGGCTGGGGCACTAATAGATGCACGCAATCATCTTGGAGTAACGGCTCTTCACAGTGCTCTATTGCAGGGAGACGCCCATTTAGCGCAGCTATTATTAGATCGGGGCGCGTGTATCGATAATTCAGACGAGGCCACAGTGAAAACTGCGGCGTCAGCGGTAAGATACCCTGAAGTTATGCGCTTGTTGTTGGACCGCGGGATGGACGCGAATCTGCGAAAT
The DNA here is from genome assembly GCA_963738665.1 of uncultured Planctomycetota bacterium. Classification (GTDB taxonomy): domain Bacteria; phylum Planctomycetota; class Planctomycetia; order Pirellulales; family Lacipirellulaceae; genus JABDGM01. Next base: position 3,728 of record CAVTXL010000013.1, on the reverse strand, counting down.
AACTCCGGAGCTTCACTACTCCATTTCGCGGTCGCGGCGGAAAGTGCCGAAACGGTTCGGATGTTATTAGAGCGCGGGGCCAATCCCAATTATCGAAACAGCCGAGGAGATACGCCAATTGACTTGGCGAGTATGGTCGGCGACCCAACGATTCTAATGATAATATCTGAGAAAACTGGGTTGGGATATTTTGACGGCAATATCAACGTGCAAGTGAGACGTGGTACTCGCCATTGGAACGACGAAGATGGCACCTATCGTATTAATAAGACGAAGGGGCCGACTGGAACGTCGTACACGAAAGAGTACATTGCTGGACCGTACAAGGGTAATGAATTCGCAATCCACCGTGATGACGCAGTGCGGTTAGGGGAGCTTTAGTAACTCCATTCAAATCTGTGTCCGTTCGTTACCGTCCCACGAACCGCATCTTGACGGCCGTGGTATTTTCAGGATTTCGGATTTAAAATTCTGGAGGCTGGCAATGGCTCACGGCAAGCGGCGGGATGGGAGGGCAAATAAGGTGTCAGGAACCGTTTTAATGGAAAGGCACCTACGACGCGTTCAACCAGCTCATCAGCCGGAGCGTCGACACGGACGGGGAGACGGGCAGCGCGTACACGGTCGATTCGTTTTACTTCTGGGAAAACGGCCAGATTGTGCTTGAGTTCGACGACGACGTGTACTACGAGCACGGCACGCTGAACATGAGCGACCTGGGGCACCGGTACCTGTGGGGCCCGGCCGTGGACGAGCTGCTTGCGGACGAGAATGCGACCACGAACGTCATTACCTGGCCGCTGCCGGACCACCTCGGCACGATCCGGGATTGGATTAACAATTCAGGCACGAATCTCGACCACGTCGAATACGACACATCCGGCCGCCGGCTCGACACGGCGGCGATTGATGAGGTGTTCGGCTGGCAGGGCCTGATGCACGACAAGTACACCGGCAACAATTACAACCGACGCCGCTGGACTGGAGGACGTCCCGAGTTTAGTTGAAAAGGTGGTGACTCCTTCACCCGGAGGTTACATTCCGGGAATGTCATTTTCACTCACAGAAGGAGTTCACCACCATGTCACGAAGCTATCCGAAATCGTCTCGTGTTCGCAAGTCAACTAGCTCCGACGGCCGGAGAAAGGGAGGTCGGCCGCGGCGGATCGAAGCGCAGGCCTTGGCGGCGTCCCGCGAAGTGCAATTGCCGCTAAATGTCGAAGCGCGGTCGAGATGACTCGCGAGGCGCTCTCATCGTTCGCCGTGGAGATGGGGCTGAAAGTGGCCCAGTGCCTGCTGGAAGACGAAGTTACCCAGCGTTGTGGCCAGCGGCATGAGCGTGTGCCCGACCGCAGCCAGACCCGCTTCGGCCATCAGAGCGGCTTCATCACGATCGCCGGCCAGAAGGTGTCGGTCGAGAAGCCGCGGGTGCGTTACACGGACGGCCGTGGCGAAGCGGAGCTGGAGCGTTACACGCTCTTGCAGTCGCCCGAGGCGATGCCGCAATCAGCCCTGGAGCACCTGGTCAACGGCGTTTCGACGCGTCGTTACGAGCGGGTGGTTCACGCGGCCCAGGCCGGCTTTGGCATGAAGAAGTCGAGTGTCAGCCGCGGTTTCGTGCGGGCCTCGGCCCAGGAAGTGGCGCGGCTGGCCGAGCGGCGTTTCGAGGGTGAGCGGTTCGCCGTGATCTTCATCGACGCCCAGCCGTATGCGGGCGAAATGATGGTCGTGGCCCTGGGAATTACGACCACGGGAGAGAAACGTCTCTTGGGCCTGCGGCAAGGAGCGACGGAGAATGCGACCGTCGTCACTTCCCTGTTGGAAGAGTTGCGCGAGCGTGGCGTGCCCACCGATGTGCCGACGCTGTTCGTGCTGGACGGCGCCAAGCGTGCGGGCGGCGGTCGTCCGCGTGTGGGGCAAGTTCGCCGTGATTCAACGCTGCCAGGTGCATAAGCGGCGAAACGTCGAAGCCCACTTGCCCGACCAGCATCATGAAGAACTGCGCCAGCGGCTGAATGCAGCCTACCATGAAACGAACGCCACGCAGGCTCGTACGCTGCTGGTGGCCACGGTGAAGTGGCTGCGGAAGATCAGCCCGGCCGCGGCCGCCAGTCTTGAAGAAGGTCTCGATGAAACGCTGACCGTGGTCCGATTGAGTGTTCCGGAACTGCTCCGCCAGACACTCTCGACGACCAACCCCATCGAGAGTGCGTTCAGCGTGGCCGAAAGTGTGACACGCCGCGTGAAGCGTTGGCGTGACGGCGACATGCGCGAGCGGTGGTGTGCGGCCGGACTATTGGATGCCGAACGACGCTTCAACCGCATCAAGGGCTACAAATACCTGCCGCAGCTCCTGGCAGCCCTCGATCGACTTCACGCTCCAACCATCATTGACAAACAACCCAAACTCGCCTGACAATCACCGCTAGGAGTCATCCACCTATTTCAACTAAGAGAGGGACATCCTCCGATAAACTGCGGGCCATTGTCGCTGATGATTCGCGGCGTAACCCCCGGATGTTTTTCCAAGGCTCGCTGGACGATCGTCTCGACGTCCTGTTCAGTCATCGATTCGCGGATTTCCCAGTGGACGATGAAGCGGCTGTAGCCGTCCAGCAGGCTGCACAGGTAGTAAAACGTGCCGCCCAGTTTGAGATAGCTGATATCGACGTGCCAATGGACATGCGGACCGATCGGCTGCACAAAGCCGGTTCCTTTCTTCGAGGCCTTCTTGTTCCAGCGATCGAGTCGACCGGCCGCTTTGAGGACGCGATAGACGCTCGATGGGCTGACCGCGACGATATCATCGTCGAGCATCATGAACGTGAGGCGACGGTAACCGTCGAGTGGATGGCGGTCGTGGAAGTCGAGAATCGCCTGTTTTTCCCACGCCTCCGGCCACCACTCGCGGGGCACCTGACCGTTGTGCTCGTTGGCTTTGCCGTAACGCTCCGTCCACTGATGGTACTTGCTCGCACCAGTTCCGGCCGGGCTAAAAGTTGCTTGGCAGGCAGCTCCGTGCGTTTGGTCCAGTGCTTGATGTAGTCAACGATTTCATCGCGCGTGTCGTGGGGAACCCAGCATCCCTTTGAGTTCCCCATTGGCTTTTTTTGCCTTGACGTTCTCCTCCATCAGCTCGGAGATGACTTCGTTCTTGTCGGCCAGCTTGGCCTGCAATTGCTCGATGCGACGGTCCTTGGCCGTTTCGGCCCGTCGCTGGCCAGCCGACCGGACGAACGCCTTGTCGGCCTGGTCAAGGGCCTGCTTCACCCAGGTGTGAATCTGCGTTGGCTGAACGCCCAGCTCATCGGCCAGATCGCTGACCGCCTCCTTCCCGCTAACCTGCCGCCGCACCACCTCTGCCTTCTGCTCCGCCGTGAATGTTCTGCGTTTTCTGGACATGGAATGATCCTCCCCTTGGCGTTATGCTAACGACCGCACGGGAAAATTCCAGTTCCATTGGAGCAAGACAGGAGCCCGGTGCGACAGCTTTGGAAGCGGGGTCTACTCATTTGGTATTGAGTTTGCGACGATTGGCGATGCGGGCAACGCCCCTGATTCGAAGGGCACACCGGAAATCGCCGGCTCGGTGCCCTATGATTACCGCATTGGGAAGTACGAGATTTCGCGGGTCATAGTCGAGAAGGCCAATGCGGCCGCCCGCTTGGGCATCACGCTCTCAGATATGTCGAGCTACGGAGGCAACGGGCCGAATCAGCCTGCGGCGG
>CAVTXL010000012.1:0-91347 GCA_963738665.1 uncultured Planctomycetota bacterium | reverse complement strand
GACCTCGAAGCTGCGGGGTACGGTAGCGGTTGCCCCTTGTTTTGATGAGAATATGATTGATGCGGACTGCGTGCAATTGCTTTTTATGCAGTTTCAAAACCTAAAAGGTTAGCGAAAAGGTTAGCTTCACTTCGCCGGCGGTAGCTCCGCAAGCGGCTGCCGACCGTTGCCCTGGCACCTACGGGGCGCAGGTCGGCGGTCGGCCGGCTCAACCAAGCAAGTAGGTGCAAGGATGTCAAATTCCGTTGTTGAATCAATTAGGTCAAGACTGTTCGCTGGCCATCTGCGTGGGGAGGAATCCGCGGAGCGAATTCACGTGGCCGCAGGCGTTCCGTGCTACGATTCGAAAGCGGCCGCTGAATTTGTTTTCCGGCACTATCGCAGTCAGGGGTGGCTGCCAGAGAATATCGCAGTTTTAACGCTCCCAGATATTGCCGCTGAACTGGATGCGCAGGAACCAGTGGCCTACGATCCGCCGATTACTCGCGAGGCCGCAATGGCACTAAAGGTTCTGGCCACACGGCACCCGGTGCTCACCCCTCTTGAAGAGTTTGGACTGGCACCAGCTACGGCGAAGCTGGCCGCCGACGAACTAATTAGCCATGATCTCGCGGGCCGCCCGAAAGGGCCGAAGAAAGGTTTATCAGCCACGCCAGCCGGCCTTGCCATTGCGAACAAACTTGTAGCCAAGTTGTAATCAACTTGAATTTCACTCTACTGGCCGCCTGAAATAATCAGGGCATGGAAACGAACCATGCCCCTCTACTGCCGCTCAGTCGCATGGCCCGCAAGCTGCGGGTAACGGTGGCTTGGCTACGCTCTGAGGCCGACGCCGGCCGCGTTCCGTGCCTCAAGGCGGGAAACCGGTATCTCTTTGCTCCCGAAGCTGTTGAGCGCATGCTGGTCGAGCGTGCGGCTAACCCTCGCGAGGCCGCGCATGCCTAAGCCGGCCGCCACTTTCGAACCGCTGGGCGTTTTTGACCCGCGCCTGCTCTACACTGGCGAAGCCGTCAAACGCCTCTGCGGCTGGGGTGAATGGGCGTTCCGCCAAAATCGGCGGAAGGGACTGAGGACCATAACAATCGGAAAAACCGTTTTCGTTTTGGGCACGGACCTGATTGCGTTTGTTGAGCATGCGGGAACTGAGGGAGCGCAATGACGATTAGAGAGCTAGTTCGAATTGCCCGTGAAAAGCACAGTCTTTTCGGCGATGAGGTCTTGGAAACGCACTTGAACGAGAACGATGAGGTCGCACTCGTGCGCAAACCACCGTTCGCCAATTTCTTAATCGCTGGGGCGGCACCACCGGGCGCGTCAGCGATTCGGCGCGGGCTGCGAAAGGGCGACACATGCTCCGCGGCCTGGGTGGGGTTGGTTCACCAAGAGGGTGTTTGCATTATCGAGGTCGTCGGCGAGCGAGAAGGCGTCGCCTGACAGCAAAGAAAAAAGCCCGCGCGGCCATTTGTTGCGAGCGGCCGGCGGGCGGGAGTCGAACGCAATGGATTGTACAAAACAACGTGCGAAACGTGCAACCGCCCGCGAGATCGGCCGCTGGGCAGAGCAAAATCTGAAATCTCTGGGCTACTTCACGCTCCGCCGTGTGGAGGACACCCCCGGTTTTGAGGAAGAACAGGAGTTACTGGCGATCGGCACCGCGATTTGCCGGGCCCGCCGCGAAATTCTCGATTGCCTGCGTCATATTGAGGGGGGCCGACGATGACACCGGGAGCACTTCTGTCAAAGTTTCAGGGCGTCCGCAGTGTCGGCAAGGGCAAGTGGGAAGCCCGCTGCCCGGCGCATGATGATGCGCGGGCGTCCCTGTCTGTCACCGAAGCGACTGACGGCACCATACTTCTTCACTGCCACGCGAATTGTGCAACGACCGGACGTGCTCGGAAAAGTTCGGTCTGCAGTTGATGATCTGTTCCCGCCAACCACCGGGCATGCGGCGAACGGCCACACGAAAAACGGCAAAGGCCGAATAGTTGCCGAGTACGACTACTGCGACGCAAGCGGCGAAGCTTGTTTTTCAAGCCGTTCGATTCGAGCCCAAAAGAATTTCGCCAGCGCCGGCCCGACGGCAATGGCGGCTGGACGTGGAGCGTCAAGGGCTGCCCCGTCATCCCCTACCGGCTGCCGGAGCTGCTGGCGGCGGATAGGGCGAAGCCTGTATTCGTTGTTGAGGGCGAAAAGGACGTGGACCGGCTGCGGGCGGCTGGGCTGACGGCAACGTGCAACGCCGGCGGGGCAGGCAAGTGGCGGGCGGAACACGCCAAGCACTTGGCCGGGCGGCACGTCGTGGTGCTTCCCGACAATGATGACCCCGGCCGCAAGCACGCCGAGCAAGTTGCCCGGTCACTTCGGGTGTGGCGGCATCGTCAAGGTAATCGAGCTGTCGGGCTGCCCGATAAAGGCGACGTGTCTGATTGGCTCAATTCCGGCGGGACGGCCGACAAGTTGCTGACGCTCGTCAACGCAAGCGAAGCAAAGCCGGAACCGGCGGCCGAGCCCGGCCAGTACAGCACTCACCACGGACGTGGAGAACGCCAAACGCTTCGCACGGCAGCACGGCGAGAACGTGAGGTATTGCCACGCCTGGCGAAAGTGGCTCGTTTGGGACGGCAAGCGCTGGGCGATTGACGACAGCGGCGAAGTTATGCGACTCGCCAAGAAAACGGCACGCTCAATCTACGGCGAAGCGGCTGAAGCCCGCACGAAAGATGAGGCGAAAGAGCTGGCGGACTGGGCGGCGGCGAGCGAAAAACGGGAGCGACTCTCGGCAATGCTGGCGTTGGCCGAAAGCGAATTGCCGATCGGTCTTGATGTACTGGATTCGCACCCGTGGCTGTTCAATTGTCAGAACGGCACGCTGGACCTGCGAACCGGCGAGCTACGACCGCATCGGCGCGGCGACTTCCTGACGAAGTTATGCCCGGTCGATTACCCCACGGAGCCGGGCTGCGATCCTGAATTGTGGCTCGTCGTTTCTTGACCGGATTTTCGACGGCGACGGCGAGCTGATTGGTTTTACTCAGCGGCTCGTCGGTATGGCGCTTGTCGGCGAAGTACTGGAAAACATCCTGGCAATTTTGCATGGCACGGGGGCCAACGGCAAAAGCGTATTTATTGAAACTATCTGCGGCATGCTGGGCGACGATTACGCCATGTTTGCGGCCCCGACGCTGCTGCTAGTGGATCGCTGGGGAAGGCACCCCACAGAGCGGGCGGACCTGTTCGGTAAGCGACTCGTTTGCATCAATGAAACGGGCGAAGGAAATCGGCTGAGCGAATCGACTGTGAAGCAATTGACCAGTCGGGAGAAGATTCGAGCCCGCCGGATGCGTGAAGATTCTTGGGAGTTCTCCCCGACTCACTCGATTGTGCTGGCGACGAATCATAGGCCGGAAGTGCGCGGCACGGATTACGGCATCTGGCGGCGCCTGCGATTGGTGCCGTTTGGCGTGGTAATCCCCGAACCGGAACGAGATAACGAGCTGGCCGAGAAACTCCAATCCGAGTGGCCGGCGATTCTTCGCTGGGCGGTCGCAGGCTGTCTCGCCTGGCAACGTGGCGGGCTGGCTGAGCCGGAACAAGTAAAGGTGGCAACGGCTGAGTATCGGGCCGAACAAGACGTGCTAGGCGAATTCATCGACCGAGCGATGCGTACTGGGCGAGACGGAGGAAGCCCGGGCCAGCGACCTGTACAGCAACTACAAATCGTGGTCCGACGGGCGGGGCGAAAAGCCCGACACGCCAAACCCGGTTCGGCCGACGGCTGGCGGAAAGAGGACTGCAAAAGGACCGCCCGACCAGCGGGCCGCATCGGTTCAAAGTGACCTACCACGGCATCGGCATCCTGGCGTTTGGGGATTGAGTTGTGCACGGTGTGCACAGTGTGCAACAGAATTGCAATATAACACGGTCCTCGCGTGTGTAAGGCGTTTAATAGGGAAAAAGCATGAACACTATGCACACTATGCACAGTGCTGAAATGATGCGTCAAACTGCGTCCCACCCCTGGAAAATTCCAGCCGGCTAACGAGCTGGCACCCGCCGAACGTTTGACAACCGGTCAAAAGCAAAATCGTTATACACAAAAGACTTACAGCGAACGCTAACCCGGATTGCTAACCCGCAGTCAGCCGAACCCATGATAACCCCCCCCACAACAACCACCGCGATTACCCCCAAGCCGGACGGCCGCTGGCGCCGCGGGCTGCGGCATGGTCTGCGGACAAGGCACCTGCCCTTCGAAGGCGGCAAGGCGATTGAAAGGTACAGGAACAAGTACCGGCAGGCCATCGAAGATGAACTGCTAGGGCAGGGGCGTGGGGTCGGACCGGCTGAAGCCACGATCATAGCGGCTGCCGTGCTGGCCTACGAACATTCGGTCAAAGCGGGGTTCTGGCTGGCCAATCACCACAACACTCTTACCCCCGACCAGCGGCTAACGTTCAGCCGGGAAGAAATGCGTGGCATGGGTGAAGCGGCCAAGCTGCTGAAGCAATTGGGCATCGACCGCAACCCGTCATCATCCGACCTTTGGCAGGTACTACAAGCCCGTACAAGCGATTCACCCGTTCATGCTGACCAAGAGGCCACCAATGCACAAAACGCCAGAGAAGCGAACGTAGGCGACGACAATGGCTAACCCCCCAAACTACCAAAGCAATCCGCTGGCCCGCTATGCGGGCGACTTCCTGACATTCGCGGCGGACCTCCACGTCCCGCTGGGCTGCGTCCGGCCGGCTCGGCGATCACTGGGCCAGCTTCCAACAGGCGGACTTCGCCAAGCTGGCGATTGCCCTGCACGCCCTGGCTCTCGGCGACGTGGCGAGCTGCCGGCGGTTCTGGATTGAGAGAACCAAGGGCGGGAGCAAGGATTCCGACTGTGCCGTGGCGATCCTTTGGCTCTTGGCGTTCGCCCCGCGTTCGGTGCGTATCCAGGTCGGCGCCTACGACCAATTAGCAGGCCAGCGAGACTACGGCTAATCGTGAAGGCGATACTCAACATCGACGCCCCGCTCAACCGGCTCTTGGCCAGCGTGGTCGATGTCCAGAAATATCGCATGGTTGCCCACGCCGCCACGCCGGGCCGATCGGAAAGCGTTTGCGAGATTCTGGCAACCGATGCCTAGGGCTCCCACGGTTCGCGGCCCGACGTGGTGATCGCGAACGAGTTATCGCACGTCGGCTCGGAAGCGTTTATGCAAACGTTGTTTGACAATGCCGACAAAGTTCCTCATTCATTGGTCATCGTGGCGACGAACAGCGGCGAAATCGGAACGTGGCAAGAGAAGTGGCGTGACATCGCCCGCGAGTCGGACCGCTGGCACTTCTCGGTTTTGAACACGCCGGCCCCGTGGGTGAGTGAAGCGGATCTAGCGGAATCGGCCAAGCGTAATCCGCCCCATCGGTTCGCCCGTTTGTGGCAAGGTATCTGGTCCAGTGGCGAAGGCGACGGGCTCAACCCCGCGGACATCCAAGCTTGCACTACGCTATCCGGTCCGCAGCGACCTCGAGCGGACAGGATTTACATCGCCGGGCTCGACTTGGGCATTCGCAACGACCATTCGGCGCTTGCCGTCCTAGGGGCGAATCCCCGCACCGGCAAAGTCGAGCTGGCCACGCTGCGGAGCTGGCGCCCGCAAGATAACGGCGGGCAAGTTGATCTGATGGAAGTCTCCTACGCTGTCGAAACGGCCTGCCAACGTTATCAAATTCGGTGCGTGAAATACGATTTCTGGCAATGCGAACTAATGGCCCAACAACTTCGCTCGAAAGGCGTCCCCATGAGTGAATGCCGCTTAGGCGCGGGCGACTTGGACCTGATAACGCGGAGTCTTTTGGATGCGTTCACGAATCGCCGGATTGACATTTACAACGATCCGGACCTAGCCCGTGACCTGCTGCGGATTCGCGTGAAGGAAACGCTCCGCGGCTTCAAGCTGACGGCCACGCGCGACGACGACGGCCACGCTGATAGGGCAATGGCGCTGGCATTCGCGTTGCCGGCGGCGCTCAACGTATCGCAATCCTATTTAACTCCGCCAACGAGAGAGGAGGTACTAACAGCATGAATGACGACGCATTCCTCGCACGCCCGCCCGTTTCCGCCTTCTACCGCGGCCGCCCGAGAAAGAGCCGACTACACAGTTTTCGCCCCACCCATGAAACCCAAGCAAAACTGGATCGCCAACGTCGGCGGTCCCAAAAACCGAAAGGAAAAGCAAAATGAGAAAACGTATTCATAACCGAGTTCGGAAGCGGCCACCCGACCTGGTCAACTCTGATTGAACCTCAAAACCCCCTGGAGCCCGGCGATACGAAAGATTCGGCTGATAACACTACGCAGCCGAGCTGCAACAGCATTGGTTTACCATTCGTCGCATCATCGCCCTGGCGGCCGAGACTCAACTTCCCCTGGAGTTAGTCAAAGCGTTTGAAAACCTCAAAACCACTATGGACACATTGAGGGCATCGAGGCGAACGCGCGGCGGGCAGCGCCTCGCCGAAAGCGCGGATGGCCTGGATTTTTCAAAGCCCGGCAGTTTTGCTGCGCGCTACCGCCGCTAAAGGAAATCTTATGGACGAGAACACCCTACTGAACGACCTGAGATACGCCTCCGACGAAATGCAGTTTTGCGCCCGCCAGTTCGACGAGCATCGGACCAACCGATGCGAGAATGAACTGGCGCGTGTGTACGCCCCCCCACCCGATGACGATTTTGAATTTCTGTTTCGCCTGGACCAGCTTCGCCGCAAAGAGCGGCTATGGTTACGGGAGAAACGCAAGCTAACCATTTTCCGAAAGAGGAACCAATGACAGCGACAGTGCCGCAACTAACGACCGAACCCCTAACCCTTGACCAGTTGACGCAACCAAAGCCGGCGGCGATCGACCTGACTGCGCACCAAGCGGACATGGCCCGGCGGCAAGCCGAGCGCGACGCTAAGCGCAAAGAGCTGCTGAAGTGCTGCAACCCTGCCTACGCCGCGGCGCGTGAAATGGAAAAGCCCCAGTTTATCTGGACGGTCGATGCCTGCTGGTTTGACAAGGACGCCAAGTTCGGCCTAGTCGAATTCCATCGGAAGCAGAACGTGGTCGCCCAGCACGAGCAAGACGCCTGGGCGGCGTTCTGCGACAAAATTAAGCATTGGCCCAGCAGGCGTGACGCTAAAGTTACGTTTCAGCAGGGCAAGCTGCTCTCGGCGGCGGACGTTGCGGCGAACCAGAACACCTCTTCCGAGCGCGACATCCCGAAGTTGGAGTACAAGCCAAAGGATCAGCAGTCCGATTGGCTGGCGTAAGTCTATCACGCCCCGGCTGGGCGGCGGCGGATTCGCGTCCTCCTACAGCACGTCGTCCGGCCGGGCATTATACATACAGCGGATTGGGGAGCTGCTGGGGGATGGCGAGAGGGGGCAGCCTGGGCACAAGTCTAATTCGCCCACGGGCGAAATAGGTATTGGCAAAGACGACCGTCACAAGTTCCGCCTGCTCACCAAGCAAAATCGGACGTGTGAAGTATCGACCCAAGCCGTCGGCGCAATTCCTGGGGCATCCTGTGCGTTCGCTTATTGAGACAATCGGCTGTTATTGAGAGTGAGGGCAAAATGTTGCCCATGGGCAACATCACCCTTGTTCCATTTTTACTAAAACACTACAATCCCCCTACCGGGTGCGGACTCCGAGAGCCGCAAAATTCATTTCGTCGCCAGCGCGTTCATATTGGCGCCAGAACCGCGACGAAGCCGACCCGGCGGTTTTCGCGAGAATAGCTGCGGACTTCGAGAGCCGAGTAGCGCTTGCGTTTTTTCTTGTGGCGGTCTGCGCGTGCGGATCGCCTTTTCTAAAAAACAAGGAGACGCAAGGTGAGTAAAAACATTCGTTCGTCCGTAACACTTTCCAAAAACGAAAAGGCCGACTTCGCAAGATGCGAAGACATTATTAGGCAGGGGTTTCAGACGTTCCTCGTAGTTGGCGAGGCATTGATCGAAATCCGGGAGCACAAGTTGTACCGCGAACAATATGCATTGTTCGAGGACTACTGCCAGGAACGGTGGGGGTTTTCTCGCTATTATGCGCATCGGCTTGAGGCGGCCGCAGAGGTTGCCGCCGATATTCAGGTACCAAAAGGCGATGGTGCGACCGGCCTTAGCGACACACCTTTCGGGGAAATATCGCGATTGGCAGCGGAGCATGACCCTCCCCGCCCAGTGAGTTCACCCCCGCCGCCGGAGCCACTGCCGCCGCTACGGAACGAACGGCAGGCGCGGCCGCTGAGCAAGTTGCCGCGCGAAGAAAGGCATGAGGCGTGGGCTGAAGCGGTCAAGACTGCACCTCGGGGCAAGATTACGGCAAAGCACGTTGAGAGCGTTGTAAATGGTCGGCTCGGCACTACTCAGAACGGTGTTATCACATCAGGTATAAGGATCATACAACTGACCGATGAGTGCTTAGCAAAATTGCGGTCGCTATTTTCCAGGATCGGAAAACAAAACAAGCTGCAATTAATTTACGAGCTGCGAAAGGAGGCGGACCGGATGGAACGGCAAATGGAAATTGATCCCGATTAAAATAGCATGGCGGCCACCTCGGGCGGCACGTCCCGAGCTGCTGCGGCCCGGCTCGGCTCTTTACCCGTCCGGCGGCGGGATGCGTGTATGGGGCTCTGAGGGCGTTCACCGGGCGATCCCTAATTCCATCATTCATACTGAACAAGCCAAGCGGGTATTCTACCCGTTTGTGAGACGGCACCTGGCGGAAATTGCCGCAATTACCGCAATTCTGTGCAATGGCTTGCAATACCCTAAGAACCTGCTAGAATATGCAAAAGCATCGGGAAATGCCGAAGAAAACGACTGCTTTTGGACTGTACCGGCGTACATTTGCAAGCTAGATGTCGTCGGTTCGAGTCCGATCGGCTCCACTCGAAAAGTCGCTCTCGCGAGACGGCTTCTATTCGATCCGCCGCCGCGGCATTGCCCAAAGCGCCACGCAGCGGAATAGCGGTTAAACTCAGCATAGTGCCGGCGACTTCAACCGGCAAAACCGGTTTCGTCGCTCCAGCCGCGGCCAGCAGCAACTTGCACAAGCTGAGGTATTTCCCCTCTGTTCGGCGCTGCTCCAGCCGATCTTCCGCTGGCGGCTCGAGGACGCTCAGAAACAACGGCAAACAGCGGCTTTTGCAGCGATTTCCACAATTTGACACCAGGTCGATCCGGGCTAGGCTTTTAGGAATAGGCGTTTCGTCGCAGATCCGGCACCGGACACCAAGATCAAGCTCTCCGCCGTGGAAACCGCCCCACGGCGACCGACCCGCTTCGGAGTGGATGGGGATGTTCCTGCTGCCGGCGACGATCAATACGTTCTTGCTGGTGAACGTCCTTTGCGCCGTCATTGCGTCAGCGTCGGCTTCGTTGCCGGAGGCTGGTTTCTGGGCGTCCGCTTTGTTCAAACGCAGCCGAAGCGCAAGCCCCCCGAGAAGATCGATCGCGGCGACCGCCTCGCCGCCGAGCGCGCGGTCATGGCCACCGGCCGCCTGGTCGATCTGGCGAATTGCATGGCCACCGACGTCAACGATCACTCTGCTGTGGTCGGCGCTATCACCGCGGAGCTACGCAGCATCGTTGGGGACTCCTCGCTCGATTCCGTTGTCCTGTCCGCTCTCGACCAGATCGTCACCGCCAACGGCGATCTGCAACTGCACTGGCCGACGCGGAAAAGCAGATCGCAACTCAAGCGGCAGAAATCCGCAGCCAAGAATCCGAGGCCCGCACCGATTCGCTGACGAACCTGGCCAACCGTAGAGCCTTCGACGATGAAATGCGCAACGGCATCGCGGAGTGGCATCGTAAGCAAATCCCCTTTTCACTGATCCTGATCGACATCGATCACTTCAAGAAGTTCAACGACACTCACGGACATCAGGTCGGCGATGAAGTCCTGCGACATGTCGCGCAAAACCTCGTCCTGCAATGCCGCGAAATGGATCGGCCATGCCGGTACGGCGGCGAGGAGTTTGCCGTCGTCCTTCCGGCTACGCAGCTAACCGCGGCCCGATTCGTCGCCGAACGAATTCGCAGGGCTATCGAGCAGTCGGTCACGAAATGTGACAGCAAAAAGTTGAAAGTAACTGCCAGCGTCGGTTTAGCCGGAGTTCAGCCACACGACGACTCGAATCGACTCATCAGGCGGGCCGACGAAGCACTCTACGCATCGAAGAAGGCCGGGCGGAATTGCGGCCACTGGCGAGATTCCCATGCCTGCTATCCCCTTTCCGATCCGCCCGCTAAAGCCTCCCCGGCCGACGCGGTTGCCGCGTTGAGTTCCCCGTCGCCAGGGTTGCCGGCAATCGTCGGGCCCGGCCTGTTGGCCACCGTCCTCGAAACCCGCGTAGACGAGAGCCAACGGCTTGGCATCCCGCTTTCGGTTCTCTACCTGAAGATTGAGGAATACGGGAGCATCTGCCGACTTTACGGCCCGGCCATCGGCCGTAACGCACTTGCAGCCGCTACCAAGGCGCTGAGCAAGTGTCTCCGCGACAGGGACGTTCTGGCCGGTGTCGAAAACGGAGAATTTGCCGTCCTGCTGTTCGGCAGCACCGCCTTCGACGCACATCAGCTGGCAAACGTGCACGTCGCTCGCTTGCTGTCCGGTCCCAGAGATTGATCGAGAAATCATCTGCATTTCCGGCACAGCATCGCAAGCTCAAGGACGGGGGAGCCGCCGACGATCTGATACTTGCGCCGCCCGTCGCGACTGCCTCGGCCGCGCCGACCGCACCAAAATTGAAATCTGATTCCCGCGGACGCGGGTTAGTCGCTGTAGGCCAATTCGATTTCGCTCTTTAGCAGTCCTGCCCACCCGTGACTTCGCAAAAGGATCAGCCACGGGTTTACAATCGCCGGCAATGATGCGGCTCCCGTGACTCGCAATGCCATGACTCAAAACCCGTCTCTGAACCGCAAACCACGTTCGCGGTTTCAATTCCGCCTGGCCCACCTGCTGCTGGCGATGACGGTCGTCGCGTACCGCGCTCGGCTTCTCCTCCATCATCGGTCAAACAATCTCCTTTTTTGCCGAGATTGCCCTTTACATCCTGCCGACCGCCTTGGTGGCAGCGCCAATTTACGGAACGGGCGAGATACGTGCCTTTGCCGTCGGGGCGACGGTCCCTTGTGTACCGATACTCCTTGCCAACGCAATGGCTCCGTCCTCATTCGACCGCTGGTTCCTGCTGCTAATCCGGTTGCTTTTTGCCGCAGTCGCCTGCGGTGCCACCGCCGTGCTGACTAGAAAACTGGTTTCCAGCGGCCGAACTGAGTAGGTTTTCTCGAGCCCTGAAATAGTCCGCTGGTTTGCCAATAAACTAGCCGAAAAGGACATGGTTTAAGCGGGTGACCGGAGCTGGAAGTAAGATAGCCCAATTTCCCGGCGGCCACCCCCTTGCCACGCAAGCGGCCGGGCATAAAATCGTTTCTGGACACCGTTTGACAACTATTTAGCGGTTGGCTATATTGCTCGTTCCGCCGAAGGATGCTGGCCCACAGCGGCCGCTCATCGGTGGTGCGGCCCGTTTAGTGGCCAGAGGCTGATAAGGCAACCTTTCCAGGAGGGAAGCACTCGTGCCTTGTCGGCCTCTGTCCATTTGGGTGATGGCCACCAACGGCATCGGCCGCAGTGGCGCCCTAGGTGAAATGTCAGAGCCCGGTAGATTGTGACCGGGTAGGCGAGAAGCGAAGGTCTCACCGAGAGCTTCCCTGTCTCGCCGCGGCGAGTGACGACTGGTCGCGATGTTCTTTGACAATTTGGTAGTTTAAGCAAGAGTGGCATCTTTGCTGAACAGTTTGCTTAACGGATCGCATTTGCGAGCGGTTCGGGCAGCGAACCTGTTCGGCCAAGACTCTTAATTTGTCCTGAGATTGAATGAAGGTAAAGACAGGAATAGTTCTGTCTTACCGACGAGCGTTACTCGTCCAGTTCGTCTTCGCCGGCGATTTGGACAACAGCGTAGCGTGGATCGGATATGCAACCAATCCACCCAGCATTTGTTTGCAGTTTCTGACTAAGAGCTAATAGCTAACAGCTAACAGCTTTTTCGCATGAGAGCTTTGGATAAATGTGGCCAAGCTACTAAGGGCGTATGGGGGATGTCTTGGCATCAGGAGGCGATGAAGGGCGTGGAAGTCTGCGAAAAGCCCGGGGGAGTTGACAAACAAGTGATGATCCCGGGATTCCCGAATTAGCGTGCACCGAATCCATAGGCGTACGTGGCCAACGTGGGGAACTGAAACATCTAAGTACCCATAGGAAAAGAAAGAAAAATCGATTTCGTCAGTAGTGGCGAGCGAAAGCGAAACAGCCCAAACCGCGGAGGTTTCCTCTGCGGGGTTGTAGGGCCTTTCACATGGGAGTCACAAAATTGCCGGCCAGCAGAATCTTCTGGAAAGTTGAACCACAGAGGGTGACAGTCCCGTAAGCGACAGCCAGCAATCTCCCGAGAGGTACCTGAGTAGGTCGGGTCACGTGGAACCCCGACTGAATCCACGGGGACCATCCCGTAAGGCTAAATACTCCCTGATGACCGATAGTGAACTCAGTATGGCGATTGAAAGATGAGAAGAACCCCTGCTAGGGGAGGGAATGTGAACCTGAAACCATACGCCTACAAGCGGTCGGAGCACTATGGCCTTCGTGAGCAATGTGTGACGGCGTGCCTTTTGCATAATGATCCGGCGAGTTACTGTCTGCGGCTTGGTTAAGGTCTTCCGGACCGAAGCCACAGGGAAACCGAGTCTGAATAGGGCGACAATTGGTCGTTGGCGGTAGACGCGAAACCACGTGATCTACCCATGAGCAGGTTGAAGCGCGGGTTATACCGCGTGGAGGACCGAACCCACTTGGGTTGAAAACCGAGGGGATGACTTGTGGGGAGGAGTGAAAGTCTAATCAAACGTGGAGATAGCTCGTTCTCTCCGAAATAGCTTTAGGGCTAGCCTTGAGCCACTACGCATGCCGGGGGTAGAGATACTGAATTGGTTTGGGGCCTTTCACCAAGTACCCTGCCGAACCAAACTCCGAATACCGGATGCGACTATCTCAGGAGTCAGTCCGCGAGGGATAAGCTTCGCGGTCGAGAGGGAAACAACCCAGACTACCTGCTAAGGTCCCGAAGTGGTGCTTAGTCACTAAGGAAGTTGAATTGCTGAGACAACCAGGATGTTGGCTTAGAAGCAGCCACCATTTAAAAAGTGCGTAACAGCTTACTGGTCGAGCAATTCTGCGCCGATAATGAACGGGAGTAAGCATACACCGAAGCAGTAGATTTGCGGCGCCTGCGGGCAAAGCAAGTGGTAGGAGAGCGCAGCAGGTCAGATACAAGCCGTACCGTAAGGAGCGGTGGTGGGGCCTGGTGGTGATTATGCCGGAATGAGTAACGATAAGGCAGGTGAGAATCCTGCCCGCCGAAAGCCTAAGGTTTCCTGGGGAAGGTAAATCCGCCCAGGGTTAGCCGGTTCCTTAGTCGAGGCCGAAAGGCGTAGACGATGGACAGCAGGTCAACATTCCTGCGCCAGCTATGTGGACCGATGGAGGGACGGCATCCGAAAGGTGAGCGGTACGATTAGAAATGTCCGTGGACCCTTGCAAGGTGGTGGGATCGGAAAATCCGCCCACGTAATCCAAGCGAGGGGACCGAGTGCGTTTATGTTCACGAAGTCATCGGCAGGATGTTCAAGAAAAGCTTCTAAGGATTGAAGCACAGCCGACCGTACTAAAACTGACACAGGTAGGCGAGACGAGTAGTCTAAGGCGCTCGGGAGAACACTGGTTAAGGAACTCTGCAAAATGACTCCGTAAGTTCGCGATAAGGGGTGCCGGGGGCGGTTCACGCTGCTCGCGGCCACAGTAAATCGGCTTCTGCGACTGTTTATCAAAAACACAGGTCTCTGCTAACACGCAAGTGGATGTATAGAGACTGACGCCTGCCCGGTGTCGGTAGGTTAAGGTAGAGGGTTAGCCGTAAGGCGAAGCTCACGACCGAAGCCCCGATAAACGGCGGCCGTAACTATGACGGTCCTAAGGTAGTTTCTTAACACTGCCCCTCGCTGGGCAACCAGCGGCTCATGCACTCGGCTAAATGCTGGAACACCTGAGTATCCACTCGGTACTCGCTGAACTTCTCCGCTTTCGGTTGAACTCGGCAGTTACAATCCGCAGGGTGCAGGCAATCAGCAGGAAAGACCGATCTCCGCGATTGCAGGTTGCAACATTCCCTTGTGAATTATGCAGCGTGCATATCGTCGAACAGAATCCTCAGAGACTATACGCCGAGCTCCGCTATTTGAAGCAATTCAAGTTGCCGGATGAAGAGATAGTCCGAGCTGCATGGCGACATGCAGAGGTTGGCAGAAATGTCCAGCCCTGCGTCCAATATTGTTTGGCTCAAAGCTAATAGCTGACATGCTAACAGCTTGGTTACGTCAGTAACAACACTGAGCGAAGTTCCTTGTCGGGTAAGTTCCGACCTGCATGAAAGGCGTAACGACAGAAGCACTGTCTCAACCAGTGACCCGGTGAAATTGTAGTCGTGGTGAAGATGCCACGTTCCCGCAGCTAGACGGAAAGACCCCGTGAACCTTCACTGTAGGCTGATATTGGGCTCGTGGTATTAACTGTGTAGGATAGGTGGGAGGCTTTGAAGTCCGTGCGCAAGCACGGGCAGAGTCATCGGTGAAATACCACCCTTTTTATGCATTAGTTCTAACGCTGATTCCCGTGAATCCGGGCAGCGGACAGTGTCAGTTGGGCAGTTTGACTGGGGCGGTCTCCTCCCAAAGAGTAACGGAGGAGCCCAATAGGTACCCTCAGCCTGGTTGGCAATCAGGCATCGAGCGTAAAGGTAGAAGGGTGCTAAACTGCGAGACCTATAAGTCGAGCAGGTACGAAAGTAGGGCTTAGTGATCCGGTGATTCCCGTATGGAAGGGTCATCGCTCAACAGATAAAAGGTACTCCGGGGATAACAGGCTTATCGCTCCCGAGCGTCCATAGCGGCGGAGCGGTTTGGCACCTCGATGTCGGCTCATCACATCCTGGGGGTGGAGAAGCTCCCAAGGGTTCGGCTGTTCGCCGATGAAAGTGGTACGTGAGCTGGGTTCAGACCGTCGTGAGACAGGTCGGTCCCTATCTACTGTGGGCGCACGAGACTTGAGGAGGTTCTTCTTTAGTACGAGAGGATTTAGAAGGACGGCCCTCTGGTGTTCCAGTTGTCGCGCTAGCGGCACGGCTGGGTAGCTATGGCCGGAACGGATAAACGCTGAAGGCATCTAAGCGTGAAGCCCGCTCCAAGATCAGGTCTCGTTGGCGTAATACCCGAAAGTCCCCTGGAAGACGACCAGGTTGATAGGCCGGATGTGTAAGTGCAGCAATGCATTCAGCTAACCGGTACTAACGGACGAACGCTTGGCCACATTTATCCAACGCTCTTGATGTAGGGACAAGTTGAGAGTTGAGGGCTGAGTGTCGAGAGTTCAGGATTCGCAGGCCTTTCTGACACCTGACACCTGGCACCCCGACACCTGATCCCCGCCCTCTTGCAAACTACCAAAACAATGGCGCCGTCCGTCTAACCGCGGCCGGCGCCTTCTTCTGGCGACCATACCGGAAAGGAAACACCTGTTCCCATTCCGAACACAGCCGTTAAGCTTTCCGGGCCGATGATAGTGCCTACCAGCGCGAAAGTAGGTATCGCCAGGTTTTATTTTGTTGACGTCGATTCGGTAAGAAGCGCCGCGCTCAGTGTCGGTGCCATTACTTGACCAACGTCAACACATGAAAAACCCCGCCGGGTCTTCGGACCTCGTGGGGTTTTTTGTTTCTCCGCCGTCCCATTTAGCCCCCGGTCATTGACCGGGGGGCCGCCCGCAAGACATTACCCATTTCCCAAGGCCAAGTAGTGCTTCTCTACTCCGATTCCAGATCGCTGCAACGTTTCCGCTGATTCTTTCCAAAATCCGCGCACATTCCTGGGACTCAAATCGCACATTCATAATAGAGAACCGAGACTATCGAATTCATTCGCGATTCAACGCTTTGTTTCGAGGATCATCGTGCACGCGGAACATAGCGACCAAATGTTAGTAGAGGCCGCTAACCTGGGCGACGTCGATAGCTTTGCCGAATTATATCGCCGTCACATAGCAATGGCGGTCGCCGTCGCCTATTGCGAATTATCCGACCGCGGCTTGGCGGAAGACGCCGCACAAGAATCGTTTGCCGAGGCTTGCCGCCACTTGGGAAAGCTTTGTGACGGGCGAAAATTTCCCTACTGGTTGGCCACAATTTGCCGCAGAGTCGCCGGACGAATCAATAAAACCAATCGCCGATTGCGGGAACTGCCAGTCGACGAAATCGTGGCAACCGTCAGTGATACGAATTCGTCACATGAGGAGATCCACGACGCCGTCGAGCTGCTCCCGAAAGCAGCCAAAGAAGTCATCATTTTGCGTTACTTCGGCGAGCTCTCGTACGACGAAATCGCGGCCACACTCGACATCACGCCAGCGGCCGTCCATGGCCGCCTCGTGCGGGCGCGGGCCGAGCTCAAAAAGCACTTCACGCACAAAGGTCTAGGAGCAAATACGCCATGAACAAACCAATAGACGACAGCGACTTGGACCGTTCGCTTCGCGCTGCCTTCGCCGGCCGACCCGAACTGACGTTCGCAGACTGGCGTGTCCAGAACGGCCAGGACCTTGGACGGTTGGGCCGCCATCCCGCCGCGATTCCTTCAACCAGAAGATCCCAAATCATGAAATGGTCCTTAGCAGCTCTGATGGGGCTTGTCGTCGTCTCCGGCATCTGGATGTTCCAGCGCGGCGGCAACGCCGACCGCGTTTTCGCCCAAGCTCTCGAACAAGCCGCGAAAGCGAACACCCTATCTGCCGAAGAGTCAGGCAGCTACACCGTCAACGGCACACGGGAGGGCTTTCATCAGCGTACCATCTTCAAACAGCCGAACCTCGCGCGCCGCGAAATCATTCAGGACGGTCAAGCGACGGAAATCACGATCACCGATTACGCCAAGCGACGCCAACTGTCCCTCAAGCCGGCAAGTAAGGAAGCCTGGATTAGCGATTGGACCAATGTCTTCGAGATTGATCCCGCAACTGGGAAATTCCGCCCTGAAAAACTTCACACAAGTCTCCGCGAGGACCTACTCTCGCTGCAAGCCCGCGCCGTAAAAGACCTCGGTGAGGTCGAACTGTCGGGTCGCAAAGTTCGCCTGTTGCAGTCCGCCAACGATAGCCGCGTCGTAAAGGTCTGGACCGATCCGGATACTCGCCGCCCTCTTCAAGTCACCGTCACGCGCCCGAACTCGGAACTCGTATACTCCTCCATCAAAATTGATGAAGAACTGCCGGACGACTTGTTCAGTCTTGAGCCGCCGGAAGACTACAAAGTGTCCATCAGCGCGATGGGGCCAGAACGCGTTGGCCAGCTTTACGCGAAAGCGATGTATTTGGCCCTTGAGTGCTGCAGATATTATCAGAGTCACGGCAATAGTTTTCCGAATCAACTATCCGATCTCGGCCTTAAGCCAGACGTGCTACAGAATTTGCAAACACTTCCCGGGGGAGGGCACTTCGAATACGTCCGGCCGCAGGCCGGCACCAAGCTCCCGCAAACGATTCTCGTCTATGAAGCGTACGACACCTGGCCCGAGCAGGGCATCGTTGCCGGCTTCGGCGACGCACATGCCGCACATATCCCAAAAGAAGAAATGTTTAAGCAACTATTAAATGGCCAACGATAGGAGTAACTAAAGGGGTCGGGAGTCATTTCTTGACGTCGGCGGCCCTCAGGGATAGACTGCCCCCCATTCCGCGCCGTGCTCGATCGATCGTGAGCGGATACGCATATCACGTCCTCAACCGGGCGAATGGCCGGTTGCGGCTATTCAAAAAGCGGGCCGATTTCGCCGCCTTCGAGCGGGTGATGGAGGAGGCCTTCGTGCGCGTGCCGCTGCGGATTCTAGGGCATACGCTGATGAGCAATCATTGGCATTTCGTCGCCTGGCCACGCCAGCGTCAATACGAGCAGGTCTCCGAATTCTTCCGCTGGCTGACCGCCTTCCAACTGCCAGCCAACATCCGCGCGGAGCTCTCGAAAGTCCACATCCACGATTTATCGTTTGCCAAAACACCATATATTTAACCGGCCGGGCGAACTCCAAGTTACACCTGGGACAGCGGTTATCTGTGTGAAGACTGGAAGACCTTCCGAGTGAACGCAGGCCAAGAGAAGGAATACACCGAATTCTCTCGCAACATCCAAGTCGGCGATGATGTGGGCGACTTCCAATTCGAGCCGCCGCCAAGTTCATGAACGATAAAACGGTGCTTTCCTACATAATCCCCGCCCACAACGAAGAGCATCTTCTCGGCCGCTGCCTCGGCAGCATCCGCGCGGCCATGGAGTTGAATATCGCAGAATCTCCGCGGCGCAAATTCTCCGCTGGCCGAAAAAACTCGGTTGTGCGCCGGTCTCCCGATCCCGCACTAGTCCCGACCGCAGGTCTCCTCGCCCTACCCTCCGCGCTCTCTGCGTTCTTCTGTTCAGAATCAAGCGCGGCGAAAACTTTCCGTACGGCCATGTCGGCTTCGGCTCTCAACTCTCGCCACTCAACCCTTCGGTGGCCGAAAACGATACTATGCAGACGTATACTAATAGGTTAAACTGCGGCCAATTAGCTCTTTGGCAATTCGCGCGCTCGCATCGCCAGGAAAGCCACTCGTCCGCACCGCTGGCGGTGTGCGCACATCTCATCCTGTGACGAATCGAATACCGGTGCCAGCTGTCGAAGGTGGCCAAAACTAGTAGGGGGAGTTTTGGGCACCTTCAAATCCAAACCACAATTTCGCAGCGAATAAGGCCCCGCTTCGGCAATAATGTCCGCCCCCTGGGGCGATATTCGAGCGTCATTGGCACGACCTGGATTCCGTTAGCATCAGCCGACACAGCACTTGCGAAATGGGCCCCGAGCAGAAACCCCCTGTATAAAGCCCCACGTTTTTAAAATAAAATATTGTGAGGCGAAACTCGACGAATTATCACAATCTAGTGGTCACTCGATTGATGCCAGGCACTGGCCAAGCCGTGCTGCCGTCATCCTCGCTTTTGTCATCTTGACAGCAAAAAACGATGATGCTATGATAGCACTATGCGGACCACCGTCACCATCGATCCCGATGTCCAAGCGCTCCTCCGCGATGCGATGCAGCAGACAGGCCAAGGCTTTAAGACCACGCTCAACGAGGCGGTCCGGAGGGGGCTGGCGGACATGCTTCCCCGTATCAAAGAGCCACCCTTCGTCGTTAGGCCGAAGGACATGGGATTGCGGCCCGGCATCGACCCCGCCCGTTTACAGGAATTTGCTGACGAACTTGAGGTCGATGCGTTTCTCGAATTGACGGAAAAACTTCAACAGCGATTGCGCCCAACAACTAATCCGTGATCGTCCCAGACAGCAACTTGTTGTTGCACGCGTACAATCTTTCCTCGCCCTTTCATGTTCGCGCGCGGCGCTGGTGGGAAGCATCCCTGTCGGGCGATGAACCGGTGGGCCTCACGCACCCCGTCCTCTTTGCTTTTCTCCGCATTAGCACGACGACGCGCGCCGCCAAAGAACCATTCACGCTTGACGAAGCAGCCGGACATGTCGCGTCGTGGACCTCCCGCACCATCTGCCGACTACTTCACGCAGGCCCGGACCATGTATCGCGTGTCATAGCGCTACTCGTCCAGGCCGGTTCGGCCGGCGGCAACCTCGTCACCGACGCCCAAATCGCGGCCCTCGCATTGGCTCACAACGCAACGGTCCACACGGCCGATCACGACTTCGACCGCTTCCTCGGCCTGGCCTGCCATTTCCCGCTGGAATCGTAGGACGTGAGGGCGAGATCGCAGTGCAAACACCTGTTCCCATTCCGAACTCCGCCGCGCGAGCTTTCCCGCGTGATCGGTGCACAATGGGTGCGAAAGTAGGCGTCGCCAGGTGTCTCTGCAAAAACCCCGTTGGCTCGTCAGATCCCGCGGGGTTTTTGATTACGCCAAGTCTTCGGTGGACATCGTACAATTGCGTAGTAGCAGCGCTGCCGCTCGGAGTCGGCGCGATTACTTGATCGACATCAACACGTGAAAACCCCATTGGGACCTCCCAACGGGGTTTCTTGAGTTCGGATCTCCATTTAGCCGCCGATCAATGTCCGGCGGCTCTGCCCGATTGTTGACCGCGTCGCTTCCGGCTCGGAGGAAAATGGCCCGCAGCAAGACAACCTGCCGCACGCAGCCAGTGGCCCGCAATTTGCACGATATTCCTCACAAACTGCCGAACACCTCATTAAGCCAATTCGTCACCGCGAAAGGAAACCATCATGCGTACCGCTATCGCCATCCTGCTCGCTGCCGCATTCGTCCCCGTCCTCCTCACCGCCACGTCCCCCGCCCAGGAAGGCACGGCCGAAAAGATCGGCCGCCGTCTGGACGAGGGCCTCGAGCGGCTCTCCGAGGGCGTGCAAGAAGCCTGGACCGATGTCCGCGCCAAAGTCGACAAGCTCGGCGTGCAGGGCCGCGTCTACGGCCGGCTCCGCTGGGACAAAGCGCTCGCCGACGAGCCGATCGACGTCGACATGCAAACGAAAGAAGTCGTCGTCCTCACCGGCCGCGTCCCCGACAACGACACCCGCGAAAAAGCAGTCCGCCTCGCCCAAGACACAGTCGGCGTCAGCCAGGTCGTCGACCGCCTTCGCATCGAGCCGCGCAGTGTCAGCAGACCTATGCCAGAGCCGGGTAAATAATTGACCTCAATCCGATACCCTGTGGTCTGAGAATCTAAATGCATGAATTTCAGTGACCCGCCTCCGCCATTGCCTTTAGCGCCGCCCGGTCCAATTTGCCGACTGCATTGGTCGGCATCTGGTCAAGCACAATGATTTCGTCCGGCGCCTTATAGCCTACCCGGGCCTTCGAGAATTGGATCAGTTCGGCCCAGGTCGGCCGCTTGAGGCGTTGGCCCATTGCGCCCTCTGCCCCAGCCTCCGGTTGGCCTTGCTCGATAATCTCTTGCAGAGCACTGTTCGACCACGATTTTGCATTGCGGCCCGCGGCGCTGATCGCCTCCCGCACCGCGCTCGGCATCCCTGTCGCCTCCCAAGTGCGTTTCGGCCCCGGCACCTCCGGCCGAAACGTGATGTACGCCCGTACGTTTTCGCCATGTACGGTGTCGTGAATGCCGATCACGCACGCCTCGGCCACGGCCGGGTGCGCCAGGAGCGATTCCTCTACCTCCTGCGGGCAGATATTCGAGCCGTCATGAATGATGATCTGCTTCCGCCGGCCGTGGAACCACAAAAAATCGTCCCCGTCCACGTGCACTAGGTCGCCCGTATCGAGCCAGCCGCCCTGGATCGTCTCGGCCGTCGCGTCGGGCCGGTTCCAATAGCCGATCATGTTGCTCGGCGAATGGATCCACAGCCGGCCCGTCGCGCCCGTCGGCACTTCGCCCCGTTCATCGACGCGGATCGACGCCGTGTAGCCAGGCGCAAGTTGCCCGATCGAACCCAACCGGTTGCCGGCGCCTGTCGGATTGAACGTGACCGTGCCAGTCTCCGTCATGCCATACACTTCCTCAATCGCGTGGCCGGTAAGGGCCGTGTATTCTTCCTCAAGTTCGGCGGCGATCTTGTCGCCGCCCGAGATGCAGCGGCGGATGCATTCAAAATCCGCCCGCGTCGCACTCGGATCGCGGGCCAGCCCAAACAGCGGCATCGGCAGCGAGCACAACAGTGTCGGCCGCGTCCTCCGAATCAGCGGCAGAAGCTCATCCGGTCCAAACGATCGTGCCAACACTACCTGGGCCCCGGCCGCGAGCCCGGCCAGCGACAGCGATGAGCAGGCCACGTGCGACGCCGAGGTCGCCGGCAGAAATACGTCACTCGGCATGATGCCGAGGCCGGCGACCGCGCTGGCCACCAGCCAACCAAACGTGGTATGGGTATGCGTGACCCCCTTCGGCTTGCCCGTGCTGCCCGAAGTGAAAAAGATAAACACGGGCGCATCGGGCGGCGGCGGCGCCAGCCGCATGTGCGGGCCGTTTTCGGTCATCATCTCTTCCAAGTGGCGGTGCGGCCCGCCCGTCGCCTCGAAAGTGATCCGCCCCAGCCGCAGCCGCGGCACTTGCTCGCTTTCGGCCAGCGATTCGTCACGTTCCGCATGAGCCACAATCAGCGACGCTCCGCTCACCGCGAGCGCATGATCGATCTCTGGCGTCTGGTAGCGATAGTTGAGCGGCGTCGCGACGAGCCCCGCTTTGCAGCAGGCCAGGTAATTCACAATGAGCTCGCCCCGGTTGGGCAAGAGCGACGCGATCCGATCGCCCGCCGCAAGTCCCAATGCCAGATACTTGGCCGCCAAGCGGGACGAGTCCTCATCCAACTCCCGCCACGACCAACAGCGGTCGAACAGCACAAGCGCCGCGCCGTCGGGGTGCTTTTGCAACCCAGCGCCCAGCAATTTGGCCAAACAAATTGGCCGCTCCAGTTTGGGCCCAGCAATCGGCATCTGAAACTGTTCGGTGGAAAGGATCGAAACTTGCAAATATGCCCGACGGCATGTTCTGATGGTACACGAAAGCGATGCGGAAGCGAAACCACTTGGAAGAGCCGGAAGCTCGCGCATTCCGGCCGATTTTGTCAACTGCGTGACGCCAGCGCCGTTTGCAACGTTCCCGTCACCGTCTGCGCGAACGCCCTGTTTCAGCCAAGTTTCCCGTTGGCCGAGCGAGTGACGAAATAACCGGAACAAGTTTGCCAGGCGAAATGCAAGAACCAGCCACCCATTTTCCCAGCGCGGCCTACGGCCGCAACCAAATAATTGTCACGCAGAGGCGCGGAGGCGCAGAGAGTCGGAAACTTGGTCCTCCGCGTTCAAGGCGCCTCTGCGTGAGATTATCCCTGTATCAGACAAAGAGTTATGTTGATGACGGAATGGAGGCTTGGCGAAAGTTTTGTCCGCGGCCGCTCCGTTCGAGCGTATTGCGGCCCAGTTCGATGAGCAGCAGATGATCGATTGAGGATCGGCACGTAGATCGCAGTGCGGCATCGGAGTTTGCGCCTTGAGCGACCAACGCCGATGCCGTAGAATCTGCCGCATGGAACGCACTCTTATTCTGCTGAAACCCGATTGTGTCCAGCGCGGCCTGATGGGCCGCGTGATCAGCCGCGTGGAAGAGAAGGGGCTTAACATCATCGCCATGAAGATGATGCAAGTCACTCCCGAGCTGGCCAAGCAGCACTACGCCGAGCACGCGCAGAAGGCCTGGTATCCGGCGCTGGAATCGTTCATCACGGGCGGGCCGATCGTGGCCGCGGTCGTGGAAGGGCTGGAGGCGATCCGCGTCGTCCGCGACATGCTGGGCGCTACGAGCGGGCTGAAG
Source organism: uncultured Planctomycetota bacterium (assembly GCA_963738665.1). Lineage (GTDB taxonomy): Bacteria > Planctomycetota > Planctomycetia > Pirellulales > Lacipirellulaceae > JABDGM01. The sequence continues at coordinate 67,848 of CAVTXL010000012.1, read as the reverse complement.
GCGGCCCCGGGCACGATTCGCGGCGATTACAGCTCCAGCCGCCAGATGAATCTTGTTCACGGCTCGGACGGCCCCGAGGCGGCGGCCCGCGAGATCAAGCTCTACTTCCGCGATGCAGAAATCTGTGCGAACACGCCCGCGATCACACCCTGGCTCCGCGCTAGCGACGAGACGTAACTCCGCGGCGCCGGGCAGCTCGCCTGTCGGCTCAATTCCGCACGGCGAATGCTCGATGCAATCGGCAGGCGAGCCGCCTGCCGCTGCGCTAGAACAGCCACTCCGCCCGGCCGACCAGGCCGTCGAATGTGAGCGTGCCGTCGAGGTTGCGGAAGTCGTGGTTTTGCACGGCCCAGATCCAGTCATCCGTCTTCACGACGTTGAACCACGTGCTTACGCGGTAGCCGGCCGACAGCCGCAGGTGGCGGTTGACGCCCAGCCAGCCGGCGCCGAATTCGAGATCGAGCACCGGCACGATCCGCCCGGCACTCCACGAAGTGAACGCCTCAGTGCCGTTCTGCGAATTGGCCTGGACGTAGTTGGCGTCGAATTCGCCGAAAAGAAAGTTTGCCGTGCCCGTGCCGTAAACGAACAGGTTCACCCGCGGCCATAGGCGCTCGGCATCCATGCCAAACCGCATGCCAACGCCCGTGAAATCGAGGGCAGTGTTCACCGTCGTCGTGCCGAGAGTGGCAAACGTCGAAGCGAAGTCTTGCTCCAGCCGCGAATACGCGGCGCCCACCCGATAATTGACGGCGTAGGCGTAATTGCACTCACAGCCGTACCACAGGCTGCGGAAATCGAGATCTATCTGGTCGAGCGTGATGTCGAGGGCGGCGGCCGCATCGAGCGTGTCGGTCGCCGCATTTGCCCCCAGCGGATGGCTGACCAGCGACCGCAATATCGTCGGCGCGGTCACGGTCACCGAGTCGGTCGTGCCTGAATCTAGCCGCGTGAACTGTGCGGCAATGCTGCTCCCTTGGTCGATTGCGATGTTGAAGCCGGCCCGAAACGAGATGTCAAAATCCGGATCGACAACTGCCACCGCTCCAACGGGAACTTCGTTGCCGAGCACCGGCGCGACCGGCCCGTCGATCGGCAGGGCGTACGCGACTTCGGCATCACGCGGCCGGAGGTAGAGGAATTCGCCGTACACGCTGGTGCGGTGGATGAAGAACGGCCGGGTCGGCCCGCCTGCCAATCCCTGCGGCGAAGTCAGCCACGAGTCCCACGCCGGTTGCGGTTGCACCAGCGGCTGTTGTTGATAGGGCGCGGGCTGGGCTCCATAGGGAACACCATACGGCGCATAAGGGGCCGCCGGTGGCCCCGGCGCGGCGACCACAGGCTGCCCGGCGTAGTAGTATTGCCCGCCATAGTATTGAGCGCCCATCGCCGGGTTCGGCATCATCATCACCGGCTGATCGAGTTGCACGGCCCCGTCCGGGCCGACCTGCAGCACCGGAGGCGTTGACCCCAACCAGGCAGAAGTCGGCTCCCCCGCAGGAGACGCCACAGGAGCCTGGGGCGTGACGGCCGCGCTTGTGGCCGTGGGCGTTTGGACAGGAGTCGGCGACGCCGATTGAGCCTTTGCCCCCGCGCACAGCAACACACAGTGATAGTTACAGCCAGCGCCAGCCAGGCCGGCGCGCATAGCAAAGACACACGAGCCATAGTGCGGCCACGAGAGGTTCGAGAAGAGTGTAGGCAAAACAGCAGATGAGTGGCCGGACAGTAACCGGATTCCGAATTCGGAGCAAGACAAGATACGCGGCTCGCAGCCGTTCGCTGCGGACTGGGCGTTTCCGCGCCCCATCATTTCTCGCGATCTGTGCTATCAAGCGCCAAGCAGAAACACCGTCAGCGACCGCGGACCGTGCGCCCCGACCACCAGTGCTTGCTCTATGTCGGCCGTCTTCGACGGGCCGGAGATGAACGCCCCGAAGGCCGCGTGAGCAAACACAGACGCGCCCCCCACTCCCGCCGTCGCGAGCCGGGCATACGCGGCATGCATGTGGTCCACGATTTCACTCGCCGGCAACACCAGCACCAGATGCTGGCACAGATAGTACAGCACGCGCTGGGGCACGCCTTGGTCGTTGATCCACACCGCCCCGTTTTCGGCCACGGCGAATTGCCCGGGCAGGATCGCCACGTCGACGCCGGCCAACTCATGCGGCGACGATACAGCCGCCGGATCGACGTTCGCCTCGCCAACGCCGGGCACGAGCGAAACTATCTGCTTTGCTTCTCGATATACGGGCAGCTCGCGCAGCTGCGCATTCAAGGCCGCGAGGTTTGAAACGCAAATTGCCCGCCCGCCGACCGCGATCAGCATGTCAATGAATTGCTGCCGGCGATTGGCGTACGTCGTCCACTCCACGCCCAGCTCCGGCAGCTCCACCCGCGGCGGCTGCGCCTCGCGAATCGCACTTAGAATGGCATCTTTGCTGGACATGAACCTTCAAGCTAGTTCACGGCGGCGACAAGCTCAATAGGCGCTCCCCCGAGCGCACTCTGGCCGGCAAATCCACCGCGTTGCCGCGATTGCGCCGGTCGGTTTGCGCCTGGATAACCTGTACGCGGTGGGTTAGACTGCTGTCGCTTCGGCTTCGCGGGGAATTCAAGTGTCCCAGCCGACATGGTGAATAGGAGCTTTCTATGAGGCGTGCTTTCTGCCGATGGTCGCTTGTCTTCGCCGCGCTGCCAATGACTGTGCCGGCCTGTCCGCTTGCCGCGCAAGAGGCTGCAACCCAAGAGGGACCGGCAGAAGCCGTCCAGAAGGAGCTGCAGCCAGCGCCCGCTCGGGTGAACACGGCCATCGTGCCGCGGCTGATGGCGATGAACATGCCGCGGCACGAGCAGTTTGTTGAAATCGCCAAGCGGGGCGATATCGACGTGTTGTTCCTGGGCGACTCGAACATGGATTGGTGGCGCAGGCGCCGGACCAGGTCGCCGCGGCGCGCCAACGACCGAGCCCGCTGCCGATGAGAATCGCCCAGCGGCCGGCAAGCCGGTGTTCGACAAATACTTCGGCTCGTGGAAAGTTGCCAATTTCGGGATCGCCGGCGACACGACGCAAGGCGTCTTGTGGCGGCTGCAAAACGGCGAGGGCCAGGGATTCCATCCGAAAGCCGTGATGCTGATGATCGGCACCAACAATGCCGGCCCGAACTCGGCAGAGGAAATCGCCGCCGGCATTTTGGCCATTGTCGACGAACTGAAGAAGGACTTCCCCAACGCCCAGATCCTGCTGCTCGGCATCTTTCCGCGCAGCCGGCCTGATAACCCGGTGCGGGCCAAGATCAAGCTCGTCAACGAAATCATCTCTAAGCTGAACGACGATAAGACGGTGATTTACATGGACATCGGCGATAAGTTCCTCGCCGAAGACGGTACGATCCCGATCGACATCATGGCCGACGGCCTGCATCCCACGACGAAGGGCTACACGATTTGGGCAGAAGCGGTGAAGGAGCCGCTGGCGAAGATGCTGGGAGAGGCGGAGAAGAAGTGACCCGTGGTTCTCGATAATTCCGGCGCCAATTCCATAAGATGAAGCCGGCTAACAAAAGCCCGGCCCCGGGAACGAGCCAAACGATCGAATCGCGGATGAAGCCGCGTTTGATTCGAGCCAGATATTCCTCGCGTTTCGCTTCATCCCGCAAGCCCGGTGGCAGGACGAGGTGCAGGGAGATATAAGGCTGCATAGAATCCATGAACCCGAAAAACATCACGCTCGCGCCCGTGATGAATAGGACGGCCGCCAGAATAGGTTGTGCGGCGTATTTCATATGCTTTGAAACACCGCGGAGAGGCATATGTTTCGTCGCGTCGGCACTGCGGGCGATTACCCTGAAAGGGCAACGTGTGAAAGCCCAGGGCAACGCCCTGGGTATCGATCGTGCATCCGGCCGTTAGCCCTTTCAGGGCCGATTTTGAATTTGCGGCCACGAACCCGGGTCTTCGCCCTGGGCTACCGCATCGCGGCCTTTCGGTCCTAATTTGGAGTGCTTTCCGTCGTTGCGGTTTGCGGGATTACCTTTTTCAACGCGTCAAGCTGCGCTCGCAATGCGATGATGACACGGTCATCTGGCTTCGATTGTAGTGCGCCTGCGGCCGACGCTTCGGAGGAGGCGCCTTTTTCGGCGGCCGCCAGGCGGGATTCGATTGCATAGACGTCTTCGGCAATTGGCAACGGCTTTGTGGCGAATTCACCAACGGCGTCTCCCTTTTCGGCGTTCCACACCTTTACCGCGCCTGTCCAATCGCCGCCGAGGACGCGATCGGTCTCGGAGTCGAAGGCGACCTCCAGGCCGATCTCAGACAGCGGCGGGAACTCGCGAATTTGACCGCCGTCTTGCTTCCAGAGGCGGACTCGCCGGTCGCGGCCGGTGCTGACGATGCGGCCATCGCGAGTAAATTCGACTGCGGTCACGGGGCCCGGGGCGTTCCACGATTTGATCTGGTTGCCTTCTTCCGCGCCCCACATTTTGAGCGAGCCGTCTTCACTCGCCGAGACCAGCGCGTTGCTATCCGGCCGCCAACTGACGTCGGTCACCGCGGCGCGATGGCCCGTCAGGTCGTGGAACAACTGACCCGAGTACGATTCCCAGACATAAAGGCCGCTGGAGCGATCGCCCGACGCCAAGAGCACACCGTCGGGGCTGAACTCGAGCCCGTGACCCAATCGGTATGCTTTTTCAATTCACGAAGCAATTCGCCGGTGGCCGCTGAATAAACGCGGACCAGCCGCTTCGGTCCGCCGAGCGCGATCAGCGTGTGGTCGGGGCTGATGTCGGCCGCGAGGACCGTGTCGTACTCGTCGCCCACTTCGATCATCCGCTTTCCGGTCTTCACATCATAGACGACGACCTTGCCGCTGGCCGCGTTGTGGCCGCCGCCGACGAGCAAGAGCGCGCCGTCGCGGCTGAACTTGAGCACTTCGGGTTGCCCCTCTGGGAACGGCAAAAAGCCCCAAGGCATCAACGTTTCGGTACTGTAGAGAGCAACTTGTTTCTCACCGGAGATGGCGGCGAGCGGCGCCCACGGGCTTACTGCCAGTGCCGTGATCGCATTGGCCCGCGGCATGATCCGCGGCTGTTCACCGAGGTACGTCGCCGGCATCGCCACATCGGCCGGCCGCTGGCCGCTGACGTCAATCCGCGCAATATCGGTTTTCTTCGGCAGCTTGGCGACGCTGTCCGACTTTTCCAGCAGGCCCAGGTCGATCCACTGGCGGATGGCGTTCAGCTCGGAGTCCGGCAGCTTATCCGCGCCTTGCGGCATGAACGGCTCGGCCTCGTGGCTGACCGATTTCCACAACCGGCTGGCGGAAGCCTCGCCCGCCGCGACGACTTGTCCAGAGCTGCCCCCGGCCATCACACCGGCGTAGCTGTCGAGCACCAGGTCGCCGCTCTTGTCGCTCGAGTTATGACACGAGCCGCACCGGCTGCGAAAGATGGGCAGCAAGTTGTCCGTGAAGTTGATCTTCGGCTGGGCGGCATCGGGGTCGGCCGGCGGCTCGGCAGCGAAACTCGGCGCACAGGTAACTACGCACCAGGCGACGGCCGCGAACAACTTATAATGCAATGGAATCATCGCTGGCCCGCAGAATCAACCAACAAATTGTGAACCACAAAGGCACCAAGGACACAACGGAGAATGTTGGAACACTTATAAACACTGATCTGCGCTAATAACGAAGCCTTTCATTACAAATGCCCACATCTGTCACTCGTGTTGATTAGTGGAGATTACTAGTGTTCTCAATTCAGTTCTTCTTTTATCGTCTTCTCTATTCCCTTCATACCTTCGTGGTTCAACTCATTTCAATTTAAGTCGACGCAATTCACGTTAGTGGTTAAATAGAAACTCCCGACTGTTGAGCAGGGCCCAGAAGACGTCCTCCAGCTCGCGTTCGGTGTTGTCGCTTTGGGCGACCATATCCAGCAAATGCGATCGTTCGTCGTCCGTCGGCTTTCTCGTCAGGCACGTCACATAGAGCCGGTCGATAACATCGGTGGGCGGCATTTTAGATTCGACGAGGCGGTGGACGACGCCTCCCTGGCGGATCTTGGCGTTGACCGTGTCGCCGTTGAGCAAGTGGAGCGCTTGAGAGAGGGTCGGCTCCATCTTGACCTCGCACGTACAAGCGGTTTGCCGCGACGCGCGGCCGAATGTCGTCAAGAAATAGGTAGTCGTCGCACCGTCGGCGATCTCGACGGCCCGCCCGCCGGGCGGCAGCTTGGGAAAATCATCCTTGGCCTCGGTCACCTGGCTGACGATGTCGAGCATCGATTCAGCCTTGATCCGTCGCATCGTCTGGTGAGCGAAGTTGCGCTCGTCGGTGGCGCTCGTCTCGTTCCGCTCAGTTGAGCGCTGATAAGTTTGCGACATGCAAATCTCGCGGACCATTGCCTTGAGGTCAAAATTCGTTGCGACGAGCTTCTTGGCCAATGCGTCGAGCAGATCCGGGTTCGACGGCGGATTGCTCACCCGCAGGTCGTCTTCCGGCTCGACGATGCCGATGCCGAAGAAGTGCTTCCAGATGCGATTGGCAAAGTTGCGAGCGAAGAACGGATTGGCGTCGGAGACGATCCACTCGGCTAGCGACTTGACGGCGATCCTGGCCCGGCTTCAACTCGGCCTTTGGCCCGCCGAGGAATACGGGGGCGGCGTTCTGACCTGTCACCGGGTGCTTCACTTCGCCGCCACCCGAATTAAAAACGATCTGCTCGCGGACATCTTCGCCGCGCTTGCGGCCGATCTGCGAGAACAGGGCGGCAAAGCTGTAGTAATCGTTCTGCGTCCAGCGGTCAAACGGGTGATTGTGGCACTGGGCGCACTGAATCCGCATTCCCATGAATATCTGCGCCGTGTTTTCGGCAATCTTGAGCGGGTCGCGCTCGATCTCGTAGTAATTCGTCTGCGGAATCGAAAACGTGCCGCCGCTGGCCGAAAGCAGGTCGCGGACCATCTTGTTCACCGGCACGTTGGTGGAGATTTGATCGACCAGCCACTGGTAGTAAAGCACGATCGACTTCTGCGACACGTCGATGTTCGAGCGCATCATCAACCACTCGGCCCACTTCGAGACCCACACCTCGGCGAACGCCTTGCGGGCAAGCAACTCGTCAATCTTCCGCGTGCGTTTTTCCGGATCAGGGCTCGTGATGAACGATTCGTATTCGTCCGGTGTCGGCACCGAGCCGACCAGGTCGATCGTCAGGCGGCGCAAGTACTCCTCGTCGCTGCACAACGGCGACGGCTGCAGCCGCAGCTTCATCAGCTTTTGCGAAACGAGCGCGTCAATGTAATTCACGGGCGTCTGAGGTTGCGGCGTGAACTGGAGGCCCTTCGGAAGGACAATTACCTGCGACACGGTGGTGAACGTATCGAAGCGGGCCATGACGAACGCTTCGCCGCGGGCGCCGGCCGTGACAAGGCCCGTTTTGGAGACCGCGGCCGAACTGTCGTTGTTCGAGAGGAACACGGCTAGGCCGGTAACGTCGCGGGTCGTGCGGTCGGAATACGTGGCCCGCACGACCATCTGTTGCGATTCGTCGGCGCCGTCGAGCACGGCCTGGCCGGGATAAAGCTCAATGCCAGTGCACGTCGGGGCGTCCTGGGCGTCATCGGGCGTATCGCTGCGCAGCCACTCGACAATCGTCTTGTAATACTCCGAATCCGGCTCGAATCGCTTGCCGCCCGTGTGATTGACTTTGGCGGTGGCCTTTTCCAGTAGCAGGCTCTCGTCGGGCACGGCCAGGTTGATGCGGCGGCCCGGCTGCTCGCGAGTGAGGCGGAACCAGTCGCCAGCAGGGTCGAAGCCGAACAGTGACAGTCGAAAGCCGTCGCGCCCGCGGGCCGCGCCATGGCAACTGCCCGTGTTGCAGCCGGCGGCCATGAAGATCGGCATCACGTCGCGGCGAAAGCTGACCGGCGGGTGCTGGTCGGCGCCTGTGACCGTGATTGGAACGTCAACCGTCTTGCCATCGAACTCGACCGTGAGCTTCGTTTCGCCGTCGTTGACCGGATAAACGACATTGTTCTCCCGACGCACGATTTTGTCGTCGTTGGCGGCCCACTGGGCCTTTGGCGTGACGTCGCGGGTGATCCCGTCGTCAAACACGGCTTGAACGACGATCGATTGGCGGGCCGTTGCCGTGCTGAGCTGGATTGAATCGGGATAGACTTTCAGCTCGGCCAATTGCGCTGCGCTGGCGCATCGGCCGGCCGCCGTGAATGCCACCAGCAGTGACAAACAGATTCGGCATTTGCGCTTCATTCAATCAATCTCCCAACCTGTTGCGAGCCATCACTTACATCAGCTAGCTGCTCCAGCCACTACCCAATTGTTGCGCAGTTGCGGGCCTTTTCCTGGCAACTTCTTTGTATCCTGAGTTTCCTCGAGGTTCACCGGTTCACCGTCCGCCGCTCGCCGCTTCGGCCTCCACGCGGTTGCGTTGTTCGAGTCGTAACTGTTCCAAGCGGCTGAGTACTTTGGTCGCCGGCGGCGGTGTGGCCGGCGCGGGGCCGGCCGCGGCGGTTGGCGGGGGCGCCGGCGGCGGCGGATCGACGCGCAATTGGCCACCACCCAGACTATGGAGCACCAGTTCTCCATTCACCGGGATCATCGCCTGGCACAGCACGTTCTTGTTATTGCCGCGCGGAGTATCGGGCGCGGTTTTGACGGTGAACGTCAACTCGGTAGTGTCTTTGGTCAACTTAAGTGGCTCGGCAGTGGCGTTGCCGGGCAAGTTGAGCAGCTTGATTTCGGCTTCGCCTTCAAACTCTCGCTGCTTGATCACTTTGGCCACCAGCGGCGTCTCTTTGCCCTGTTCCACGACGGCCGGCACGAATTCGAGCTTGATGTATTGCTCTTCGACGCGAAGCGGCACCAGCGGCGTGCACAGCTCGACCTGGCCGCGACCGACCTGGGCAAACGCCCGCACGGCGATGAGCGAATCTTTCAGCTCGGCATTGCCGGCGGCGTTGATGGGGATTGCGGCTTCGGTCTTGTCGGGCGGGATGTTGATCGAGCCGTTCGAGCCGCAGCCGGGCGGGTTGCGGAGCACCTGCAAGTTGATTTGCGCGTTGAAGCCAGGGTCGCGCTCGCAGTGCACGGCCAGTTGCATCGAGCCGCCGCGGACGAGCGGCGCCTGGGGCGGGTCGATCCAGACTCGAAACGGGGCCGGTTCGGTGATGACGATCGGCAGCCGCGTTTCGCGCTCTTCCAACACGCGGGCGTCGTTTGGTCCGCGGATCATCAGAATTTTTTGCGAGAGGGGGCCTGCGAATTTGTTATCCGGATGTTGCGGGTCGTTTAGTTTCGCGGTGACGGCAGCGTAGTTGCCGCCGATCAGCGCGTCCTCATCCGATTGAAAGAGCAGTGAAATTTGCCCGCTGGTCGCGGCATCTTCGGGACACTCGATGTGAACGCCTTCCGGCAGATCGTCGCTGGTGAGCGTAACGGGCCCGCCAAAGTCTCGGCGCTCGACGTTGGCCACGATGCCGAAGGCCGCCCCGCGCGGAATGACGATCTGCGGCTGTTCGTAACGGCGAAACTCGATCGGCGAGGCATCGATGTGGGGCGAGACCGGCGTGGCCTCGATGCGATACACGAACGTCGGCCCACCACGGTTCAAATGGTCGCGAATCAGTGCGATGTAATCGCCATCTTCCGGCGCGGTGAAGCGCACGTAGCTATCGGGGGCGCGGGCGTCGTCGTCGCCGGCGAGCTGCTGGCCGTTGTCGGCGCGGTGGATCGTGAGGACCGGATCGAGCGGCGAACGCAGGCGGCGGGCGTAGGCTTCCACCTCAAAGACTTGCCCCTTTTTGGCCGTGAACTTGAACTGATCGACATCGCCCGGTTGGCTGATGACCCCATTCATCGCGCCCGGCGCTTCGGCCGGCGTGGCCTGGGCTCGATCGTTGTTGGGCTCCACTTCGAGCGCGCTCGGCAGATCATTAACGCGAAACGGCAAATCGGAAGGCGCGAATCCGGAATCGTCTTGAACTTCCACAGCGAACCGCTCTGAAGGGCTGGTCGGCAGCGTCACCGGCCGCGTGAATTCGCCGCCGACGTCACCCAGATACTTGACTTCGAGCGTCTCTCCCGGTTGGCCGCCGGCCGGGTATACGGCCGAGGGCCGCGGGAAGTTGCCGATGCTGAGCAGATAATAGGCGTTGCCGTCGCCGTTGTAGGCGGCGTCGCGAATCTGGATGGTGTACTTGCCGTCGGCCGGTGCGATGATCGAGGCCACGGCATCGTTGAACACGAGCGGTGTGTCGTCGCTGGCGACGAGTTCGAAGCGGCTGGCGTCGAGAATCGCGACGTACGGATCGAAGTATTCGCCGCCGGTCGAGCTGCCGAGGCGCATACCGAACACCTCGGCCGTCAGTCGGTCTCCTTTTTTGCACTCGACGACGTAATAATCGTTGTCCTCGCGATCGATGCGGCCGTGGACGGTGACGTTAAGCGGTATCACCTGCGGGTGCTCGAAGTCGGTGTTGGGCTCTTTTTCTTCGACGACCGGCAGCGGCCCGACATAGAAGTTAATGAGGTTCGAGAGGCCGCTCTGCGTGCGGACGCGGAGGCGCTGGCTGCCGAGCGGGCAAGTGGGCGCGATCTTGATCGTCGCATGGAGTTCCTGCGGGGGGCCGCCGCGGCCGCGGCCACCGCGCCCTCCTCGCCCGCCGCGACGGCCGCGCTCGGCGCCTTCGGCCGGCGGCGCAGGTGGGTCGGGCGGCTGGAAATCGACGACTTCCAAGCCGGGCTCGTCGAGGAGGATTTCTTCCGCGTCGTCGAGGCTGGTGCCGGAGATGACCAATTCGATTTGCGTGCCGCGCTGGCCGCCGTGGGGCAGCAAGTTGTTGATCCGCGGCGAAACGGCGGCGGCCGGCGAAGCGAGCCAGCACAAACCCAGGAGCGCGCTGACGGCGCACACGCTCTGCGTGAGATTGCGCCGATGGACTACGCCCCATCGAATCCTCGAGCGGTTTGGATGCACAGAATACATGCGGGCGGGAACGTAACGCGGCCAATCGGCAGGCGTCACGCCAGCAGGTCTTTAATTATCTCACCGTCTTTGACGATCTCGATCGGGCGATCGCCGGGGGCCATCAATTCGTTGTCGGCGTTGATGCCCAGGCAGTGGTAAAGCGTCGTGAACAAATCCTCAACGCTGACGGGGTTGTCTTCCGGTTCGCTGGCCGTGGCGTTCGACGAGCCGTACACGAGGCCGCGCTGGATGCCGCCGCCGGCGAGCGCGATGCTGAACACCTTGGGCCAGTGGTCGCGGCCGGCCGTGCCGTTGATCTTGGGCGTGCGGCCGAATTCGGACGACACCATGACGAGCGTTTCGCCCAGCAGGCCGCGCTCGTCGAGGTCGACGATGAGGCGGCTGAATGCCTGGTCGAACGCAGGCATCTGGCTGCGGAAGCCGTTGGTCACGTTTTCATGGTGGTCCCACGCGCCATAGGTGAGGTTCACCAAGCGCACGCCGGATTCGACCAGCCGCCGGGCGAGCAGCATCCGCGCACCGGCCTGATTGCGGCCGTATTCGTCGCGGAGCTTAGCCGGCTCTTTGCCGATGTCGAACGCGGCGCGGGCGTCGGGCGAGCTGATCAGCTTATACGCGCTTTCGTAGAAGCTATTCATCGCGTCGATCTTGTCCGACTTCTCGCGGCGCTCGAAGTAGTCGTTCACCGCGTCGAGCGCGCGGCGCCGTTTGGCGAAGCGATCTTCGCCGACACCGTCGGGCAGCTCGAGGTCGCGGACTTTGTAACCGCCGTCGGCCGGGTCGCTTCCCAGGCAGAAGGGGGCGAACGCTGAACTCAAAAAGCCGCTGCCGGCGAACTCATTCGGCAGCGTCGGCACGCAGACGTACGGCGGCAGGTTGTTGCGGCTGCCCAGCTCAAAGCCGACGACCGAGCCCACGCTCGGGTACTGCACGGCCGGGCTGGGCCGATAGCCGGTGTACATATTGTGCGTGCCGCGTTCGTGGGCGGCCTCGCCGTGCGACATCGAGCGGATGATCGTGAGTCGATCGGCGATGTCGGCCGTGCGGGGCAACAGCTCGCCGAACTCGACGCCGGGAATCTTTGTTTTGACCTGCCGCATCTCGCCGCGATATTCAATCGGCGCGAACGGCTTAGGATCGAACGATTCCTGCTGGGCCATGCCGCCGGGCAGGAAGATGTGGATGATCGACTTGGCGGTGCCCTGGAAGTTGTCGTAGTGCTTCTGATCGGCCAGCGCCCGCCGGGCCAGCAACTGGGGCAAGGTCAACCCGGCTCCGGCCAGCACTCCTACGGACAAGAAACCGCGCCGCGTGAGCTTGTGGAAATGAGCGGGCGAACAACAGGAGTGCGGCTTGTGCACTTCGGACATCGATCCGGTCCCCGGGGTGAGGCGAATGGCCGGCCGCTTGGCGAGAGTCTGTGGGCGGCTGGCGGAAGGAACTGCGATTATAACGAGTTGTGAGCTAGCAAGAGAGTGGCGAGTCAAAAGCAGCGTCAGATTAGAGAAGCACGTCAAGATGCGGAGACTTTTCTGTATACCGCCGCGCGGACGAGGCAGCGCCTGTCCTTCTGCGCAACTCACGCCGAGCACTGAGGTTGCGTCTTGCGCACGGGCAGCACGCTTGAGTCGCGGCTGGCGTATGGGACTCCAAAAAGAAGCCAAAAAAAAGTAAAGCGGTGCGCCCTGTACAGGCGTGGCAACGGGGCACCACGCGCTTCGCCCAGCCTCAGGGCGCACCACTTGAAGAGGTTCAGTGGATGCGCTCACAACTCGTGACTTACTGGTGCGAACTAAGCCTATCTAAGCTCGACGGCGGCGACTTTGTCGTTCGTAGTCGCCGAGGGCAATTCGGTTGCCTCGCGTGCGGCTCGGAGGGCTAGATTTTTGGTCTTGGTCTCCGCCAGTTTCGCCAACCGCGCCGCCTCGCGTCCCTTTCGCTGGGCGATGTGCTGTTCGCGCTGCTGCGACTTCAACTCGGCCATCGCGATGGCTTGCTGAACCGCCTGTCGCTTCAGGTACTGCTGTTGCAGCAGCATTTGCTGATATGCAAGCTGTTGCATCAGCGCCCGCGTTTGCAGTTGCTCGATTGGCGTGATACTCATGCCGCCGGTGGCGGCAAAGGAACCTAGTGCAACTCCGGGAGATGACGAAACGGCGCCAGCCGCGCCGTTCCCGGCTCCGGCCCCGCCGCCGCACGCGAACACAGGCAGCGTTGCCGCACCGATCATCACACCAACTGCCAAACTCAATAGGTGCCTCATGGCCTCAACTCCTACGTAGCTCGAACTGTGAACGCCAGGGGCTGGCGGACACTGGCACTTATCAGCGAAACCACGTGGTTGTATCGTATTGAAATTCAATTCATTCAGCGCCCAAAGCCGCGGAGGAAGAATCCCAGACGTTGGCCGTTGAGCACGAGGTCGCCGAGCCCGCGTCCCGATAGCAGGCTGGCCACGTTTTCGAAACGGTGTCGGCCTGTCCTTCGCTCTCGCTGATTGCCATGTTCGCCCGCGTACTCGCCGCCGAAACCGCGGGCACCGTGACAGCCACCGCCATGGTGATCCTGCTGCTCGCCTAGGCCAAGATGTTGCTCGCCGCCGATCACGGCCGTGTCGGCGATATTGACCACGTCGTTGGCATTGTTGCTGACAACAGTGAAATTGCCGCCGACGCTTCCGTTATGATTCACCGTGTTGTTGCCTTCGCCGAGGCGGGCGAACAGGTTGTCGGCGATCTGAGCGGTGTCGGTGATCGTCAGCGCGTCGTCGCCGTCGAGGCCGGAGTCGCGCAGCGATCCTCCGATCGTGCCGGCGAGCTCGGCAGTGTTAGTGCCGTCGCCTAGAAATAGGCTCGTGTTGCGGTCGACCGAGGAGCCTTCGGCGAGCGAGACGGCATCATCTCCGTTACCGGTGGCGATCGAGAGATTCTTCTCCACCGTGCCGGCGAGCGTGAAAGAGTTATCGCCGTCGCGAGAGCCACAGTCGCGTTGCCCCTGACGGTCGCGTCAAGCGAAACAGTGTCTGCATCGTCACCGCCGCAAACGTCCAGACGGCCGACGTCGCTGCTAGCGGTCAGGTTGTTCTCGCCGTCGCCGAGGCGAACTATGGCCGAGCCCGTAACCGTTGCGCCCATTTCGACATTGTCGACGCCATCGCCGCCGCGAAAATAAAAGCTGCCGGCCGTGCCGCCGATGAGCTGCAGCGCGTTGTCACCATCACCCAGGCTGGCATAGACCCGATCGACTGTCTCGTTCGTCAAGTCGAGCGTGACTGAGTTATCGGCACCGGCCGTTTTGTCGATTTGGATGCGGATGTCGTCGTTCACGCCCGTTAGCGTGGTCGCGTCGGCAACAACATTGCCGTTGTCGGTTACCTGAAACGCGCCGCCCCCCATCGCCGCAATTTCGACCGCGCCGTCGGCGTCTCCCTGTACGATCAGATCGCCGTCGGTCACAGCAGCCGTCACGGCGAGTGCCAGGCGTTTCTCCAGTGTTTCGAAGCGGTTTTGTCGGTGCGTAGCCATAGTTGCTCCTTCGAAAAATAAATTTGCCTCACGTCGGGTCCGGCCCCGTCGTTTTCCGCCCGGCTCGGTCGGGAGACCGGGTCCAGACGACGCCGGGAGCACCAGCACATAACGTCGTCGGGAGACAGTGCTCCAGCGGACGTCCGGTCCGGCCGCGGATCGATCCCGCTGCGGCAAGCCGAATTGGCGAACAGGGCGACAAATAGTCGCCAGGAGGGCATCTTTCGCAACCTGCCCCTAGGCTGATGGACCGGCTTGGCGGCCGCTGCGCCACGAATTGGCGTGAGGGTGGCGTGACCGACGCCTCGAAAGCGTGTTTTTCTGCGTAGAATCAGCATTGAAACAAATTGAACGGGCAGAAAGGGAATCGAGCCCGCAAAAAACCGGTCAATTCCCCGGTGCCGTCCGTGACATAGTTCCGAGAATTCGGTCCTCACCAAAAAGGACGCTTCAGGGTTAAAATAGAGGCTGCTTCTCACAGCCGCCCGCAGAAGAGGGCGACGGAACATAGACGTCGGGGCGAAGCATATGGTAAGCCGAACGACCGAGCCCGGTGACCGAGCCGGGCCGATCCGAGAGTGGAAGTCGCGGTGGGCGGAGCGCGGCCCGGCTGATTGATCGAGCGCGGCAGGGCAGCCAAAGCAGCTTGGGCCAATTGCTGCAGCACTACCGGAACTACCTCGTGGTGCTTGCGGCTACGCAGATCGAAAAACGGCTGCAGCCGCGGGTCAGCCCTTCCGACGCGGTCCAAGAAACGCTGCTGCGGGCGCACAAGAATTTCGGCCAATTCCGCGGCACGACCGAACAAGAGCTGCTGGCCTGGCTGCGGCAAATCCTGGTGAATAACCTGGCGAAATTCGTCGAGCAGCATATGCTGGCCGCGCGGCGGGACGTGCGGCGTGAAATCTCGCTGGAGCGAATTGGCGCGGCGCTGGAGCGATCGACGATCCAATTGGCGGCCCTCGTGCCAGATTCGGAAAAATCGCCCAGCATGGCAGTCGAAGAGCGCGAAGAGGCGGTCGTGCTGGCCGACCGGCTCGCGCAGTTGCCAGGCGACTATCGCCGCGTGCTTGTGCTGCGGAACTTGCAAGGCCTTTCTTTTGACGAAGTGGCGGCGAAAATGGATCGATCGGTCGGGGCCGCCCGCATGCTTTGGCTGCGGGCGATCGATCGGCTGCGGGCGGTCTATCGTAGCACTGAGCAAAGCGAGAATTGACCGCGAAGCGAGGACTCCTCGTGTTGCCAGAGAATGAAAGTCGAATCGCTGCGGCGTCCTCTGAGGTCGATGACGTGCGGCTGGCGCAGATTCTCGATGAGTATCTGATGGCGGTGGAGCGCGGCGACGCCGTGACTCCAGAAGCGCTGTTTGCGCGCTTTCCGGCGGACGCCGGGCGATTGCGCGGCTACCTGAGCGGGCTGGAGCTTTTCCACGCGGCCGCCGGGCGAGAGCGATTGCCCGCAAGCGGACAGCCGCTCTTTCGCGTAAAGGCCAATCAGACGATCGGCGATTTCCGACTGGTCCGTGAAATCGGCCGTGGCGGGATGGGGGTGGTTTACGAAGCATGGCAAGGTTCACTCAACCGCCGGGTGGCGCTGAAGATTCTGCCGTTCACCGCCGCAAACGACAGCAAGCAAATTGGCCGCTTCAAGAACGAAGCCCAGGCGGCGGCGCAGGTGCAGCATCCGAACATCGTGCCGGTCTACGCGGTGGGTGAAGAGGCGGGTGTCCACTATTATGCGATGCAGTTGATCGACGGACGGTCGCTGGGTAGCCTGCTGGAGTCAATGCGGTCTAGTCATTCGCCACTCGACGCGACGACCATTGCCAAGCGCGATGCGCAGACCGTATGTCGCGATCCATTGCCGAAGATCGGCACGCCCGGCGCGACGGCGGCCACGACGCGAGAGCGACGGGCGCCGCTTTCGCCGGCTGAAACGGCCGAGCATATCCGGTTTGTCGCGGATTTGGGTCGTCAAGCGGCCGACGCCCTGCATGCGGCGCATGAATTTGGCGTCACGCACCGCGACATCAAACCGTCGAATCTGCTCCTCGACGCTCACGGTAAATTGTGGATCAGCGACTTCGGCCTGGCCCGCTGCCGCGAGTCGAGCGGACTTACACAGACGGGTGACGTACTGGGCACGATGCGCTACATGAGCCCGGAACAGGCCCGCGGAAAGCCGGCCGCCGTCGACGATCGCACTGACGTGTATTCGCTCGGCGTCACGCTCTACGAACTCGCCACGCTGCACCACCCTGCCGACGGCGTCAGCGATCTGGCGATTTACTTCGAGCGCGACTATCGCGTCCTGAAGCCGCTCCGCCAGTGGAATCGCCACATCCCGGTCGATTTCCAAACGGTTGTCCTGAAAGCGCTCGCCGAGTCGCCCCAAGAGCGCTACTCGTCGGCCGAGGAGTTGGCCAACGATTTACGACGGTTTTTGGAAGACCGGCCAATCCTTGCCAGTCCACCCAGCGCGTGGACGCGAACCGGCAAGTTGCTGCGACGTCACCGGCGGGCCGGGCTGGCGGCAGGCCTGGTGTTGGTGGTGGCCTTTGTCGCGGTGCTGACGGCGGTCGCTCACGGGCATGCACAGACGCGGCGCGCCCTGGAACTGGCAAACCGAAACCTGCGACAAATGAGCGGGGTCGTCGAACGGATGGCGTCGCTGAGCGAACAGTTGGCCGCGATTCCTTCGGCCGAAGGCGTGCGGGAGCAATTGCTAGAAGATTTTCTTGGCTACTACCGGCAGCTAAAGCAGGAGACGGACGACGATCCGGCGTTTGTGGCCGAGTCGGCGCTCGCCAACGGCAAGCTGGGCGACGTTTCGGTGCTGCTTGGCGACCTGCAAGGAGCCGAGGCGGCTTACTGTAAATCCATCAGCTTATGGCAGCAGCGATTAGAGACCGATCGAGACGATGCGGCGGCCGCGCGGAATCTGGCTTTGACTCAGAATAACCTGGGCAAGCTGCTGGTCGACGTGCATCGGTCCAAAGAGGCGCTGGAGTTGCTGGATTTTGCCCTCGCCCTTCAAAATCGATTGCAGGCTAAATCCTCGGACGCGGACGAGTGGACCGTGGAAGTGGCCACGACTCGTGTCAATCGAGCCCTCGCGCTCGGTGGCCTCGACAAGACAAAGGATGCCGCGGCTGAATTTCAGCAGGCGATCGATTTGGTCACGCCGCTGGCCCAAGGAGCGACGCCCAATGAGACCGCGCTGCGCACACTGGCGGCCTGCTACAACAATCTCGGCTCGCTGTCGCGCGGCAGCGACGGAGCGCATGATTCGAGTGCCGCCGTCAACGCGTATGGCCAGGCAATCGCCATTCAGCAGCGGCTCGTGGCCCTCAATCCGATCAATCGGCTCTACCAAGGCGACTTGGGCCGGACGTACAACAACCTGGGCTATCCTTACGGCCAACAGCAAGACTGGGCCAGCGCGGAGAAATGCTTCGGTGACGCGATCAAGCTGCAGTCGCAGCTCGTTCAAGCGTCGCCGCTGGCGGCTGCCTACCGTCGCGACTTGGCCGTCAGCTACAACAATCGCGGCATGATGCAAAGCCGCAGCGGCCTGTCGGCAGATGCCGAAGCATCGTTCAGACGGGCACTAGAGCAGCTCGGGGTGCTGCTGGCCGCTCAGCCGGGCGACGGGCAATCGCTCAGTAATCGGGGCAGCGTCTTCAACAATTTGGGAATGCTTTTGGATGGGCGGCGACAGCCGGCGGAGGCGGAAAAGGCTTACCGCCAGGCGATTGCGGACCAGTTGCGGGCGTATCACGAATCGGCCAACAGCACTAGCGCCCGCGACTTGTTGAGCCGCCACTATGCCAACCTGGTGAAGAATCTCCGCGAACAAGGCAGGTCTGCTGAGGCGATTGATAATTCGGTCGAGCGTGCGCAGCTTTGGTCCGGCCAGCCAGAACAACTATTCGAGGTGGCCCAGGATCTGGCGGCAATACACGGAGCAATCCGAGGTGACGCAGAGGCCGCGGAAAAAGCTAGATGCGAGGCGAGTGCAATTGCGACGCTGCGGTCGGCCCTCACGGCCGGACTTTCGCCCGATCGATTGAACGACGCCGCGTTTGATGATATCCGCGATGGAAACGGCTTTCGCACACTGCTAACGGGCGGGCACCGCGGGCCAGCGCCGCCGGCGACCGCACCACACCCAGATGTGGCCGCCAACCGTTAACCGCCCAGGGGAAGTAGGAACAAGTAAAGGCCCAAGCCATGTTCAGCCTATTTGGAAGAGTGTTTTCAATCGGATCGAGTCGGCGAGCCAGTCGCCCCGACGCGTCCGGATGCGGCGAGAGGCTTCGGGGCCGCTTTGAAGCCTTGGAGCCGCGGGCGATGCTTTCGGCTTCGTATGCCGAGGCGCCGGAAATGGTGTCGATCAACTACGTCGTGGTCGCGGCGACGGCGCCGGTCGCAATGCCCGCTTATGTGGAATGGCCAGCGGCTATGGCGACCGCTCCTGACGCCGGCGGCACGGCAGCGTCAAAGCCCGCCTACGAACCGCACGAAGACGTGGCCGTGGCGGCCTGGCAGTACGCCGAACCGCTGGGCCACGTGGGCGAGCGGATCGTCAACGGCTATCAGCCGCTGGCCGCGACGCTCGCGCCTCAGACGGCGCCGGTGCTGCACTTTGTGTTCATCATTGAGTTCCACGCACCGTCGTCGCTGGCTGCAACCGCTAGCAGCAGTGTTGCTTCTCATGCAACGGCGCCAGCGATGGAAGATGAGCCGCTGAAGTTGCACTCGCCGCCGCTCGCCGCGACGTACAATCCATCGACGTCGAATCTGCCGAAACCGCCATCCAATGTCAACTACGAATCCACGATCCGACCGGCGGCGATCGACGTGGCGCTCGCGGCGCTGTCGGAGTCGCGTTCGGCGGAACCAACGCACCATGCGACGGTCGTCAACTCGCCGACGCCTGCCCGCGGGGCCGCGCTGGACGCGAGCGCCGCTTCGCTCTTGGTGCTCGGGGCGGTGGGTGGATCAACGCATACGGCGAGGGATACAAGTGGTCGGAGTGTCGCTGCGGACGCGGTGACAGACGACGGTGCCCTCGACCAATGGCTTAGCGATAGCTCATGGAATGTTTTAGACCATGGTCTTTCAGGTTTTACATCGGTCGCCCAGGAGCGGGCGGCGGTCGAGCAGGTGCTGCGCGAGTTGCACGACCCGGCGTCATCGAATCAAACGCCGGCCGCAGCGGCGGCCAGTCGGCCGGCAGATCAGCGCGTTGACCAAACGGTCGTGAACAGCACACCGAATGTTAGCAACCAGGCAGCGCCGCAGACGGAAGCCGGCAACGGCGGAATGATCCTGTTGCCAGCCGTCGGTGACGCGAATGAAAGTCCGATCTTGCTGGCGGCTGCGATCGGAGTGCTCGACAAGGCGCCGCAGAAGTTAAACGTGGAGGCCACAATCGGCCTCGATCAGGCATTCGACGTAGCGGCCGATCAGGCGCCGATCGAGATCGCCGCGCCGGCCCATGTCGCGTCCGAAGCGCTCGCGCCGCAAAATGAAGCCGCGTCCGATGCGCTGACCGCGGCACTCCTGCCGCGAGACGCCAACGCGCCCCGAACCGTAGAGACCAGCGCCCCGCCAGCCGTCGTACCGGCTGCAGCGGCCATCGGCGCGGTCGGTTTCATGGGCCTTCTGCTCCGGCGGCGGCAGGACACGCTTGAGGACGGGCCGCAACTATGCAACGAAGCGGCCGGAAAGGAATCGGTGCAGTAGCGCACCGGTGCGCGTTGCTATTTCGCGCGGCAAACACGAGTGGTGCGCTGGCGAGTGAAAGCGTGCGAAGGCGTGACGGCCGGCAGCGCCTTTCGGTCTTGTAAACATGAGGGGCCGCTATTCTTTGCGCCTCGATGCGTCGCTAGCAGTGGGGTGCGACATTCTGTTACCTGCGAAAGGACTACGATGCGATTCTCGAGCCGGGCCCCGCGAGGCCGCGCCGAAGGTTCTCGCCGTTTGCACTTGGAGTCACTTGAACCGCGCTTGGCCCTGACCTGGCTGGGCGTGCCACCTGCCTTTATCTCGCCTCCTAGCGGTGCGCGGGCGGTCTCGCTCAATTCCCAGGCTGAGGCGGTCGGCAGCGCGTCGATTGCGAGCACCGAGGTCGACTACTACAGCTTCACCGCTACCCGTACTGGTACGTACGCGATTTCCACCTCGACGCCCAGCAGCAACCTAGACACGGTTCTCGGCGTGTTTTCTGCGAGCGGCCAGCGCCTGGCGTACGACGATGACATCGTGTTCGCCATGAACACCGACAGCCGCTTGACAGTCACCCTGACCGCCGGCTCGCGCTACTACATTGGCGTCACGAATTATTCGAGCGCCATGCGCGGCAGCTACAACTGGTCGATCGACGGGCCCAGCCCGGCGCTTGTCGATGATGCCTACGAGAATAACGACTCGTCGGGAGCGGCGACGAACCTGGGGACGCTCGCAGCCTCGCGCACGATCGGCCAGCTGGTGATGGCCGACTCACAGGATTGGTATCGCTTCACGACGACGGCCACTGCGGCGAGCGGCAGCGGCGTTTCAATCGCGTTTCAAAACTCCCAGGGCAATTTGCAACTGGCGCTATACGACTCGTCGGGGCGGCTCGTCGGCGTTTCGCAGGGCGCGGGCAACAGTGAATCCATCTCGCTTGCCGGGTATGCGGCCGGGACGTTTTACGCGGTCGTCTGGGGCAATGGCGGCGCGACGAACCCGAACTATTCGCTGACAGTTGCGCTTCCTTCGATTACGACCGCGCCGACGTCAAGCGGCAACCCGACGACCGGCACCACGACAACAACGACGACGGCAACACCTTCCTCGGGCAGCGGCGGATTTCAGATCACGCTCAGCATGTCGGGCCTGACCGCCAGCCAGCAGGCGATCTTTCAGCAGGCGGCCGACCGCTGGGAGCAAGTCATCGTCGGCGACCTGCCGAATACGACCTATCGCGGGCAATCGGTCGACGACATCTTGATCAACGCCAGCGCAACGGCAATCGACGGCGTGAACGGCATCTTGGGCCAGGCGGGGCCCGATGCGCGTGCGCTCGGACAGCCGGCTGCCGTACCACGGAGTGATGGAGTTCGATTCGGCCGACCTCGCCAGCATGGAGCGCAGCGGGCTGCTGTTGAGCGTCGTCATGCATGAGATGGGGCATGTGCTGGGGATTGGAACGATCTGGGACAGTTTGGGTCTGCTGTCGGGCGGGGGAACGAATAATCCGATCTTTGTCGGTGCGCACGCGACGGCTGCCTACAATCAACTCTTCGGCACCTCGGCGAGCGGCGTTCCGATCGAGAACACCGGCGGACCCGGCACGGCGGACGGCCATTGGCGCGAGACCGTCTTTGGCAGCGAACTCATGACGGGCTGGGCCGGGCCCGGCGCGAACCTGCCGCTTTCGGTGGTGACAATCGGGTCGCTGGCCGACATCGGCTACACGGTGGACTACGCTGCGGCCGACACGTACGTGCGGAGCCTGACTTCCTCGGCGCTGGCGTCGATCGCCAGCTCGACCGGAACGCGGCGCTCATTGCAAGCGGCGCCGCCGGTCGGCGCATCGCTGGGAGGGAACCCATTGCCGCAGAGATTGGCCGCGCACGCTGCGTGCCATGTACCGGTCGTCAATATCGCATCCGGCGACGCGCCGTCTCAACCGGTTGCATGGGATGATGTGACGTTTTCGGCTGCGATTTCGTCCGACGACAAGCCAGCCGTGGAGCCAGTCTCAACGGGCGCGTTCTCACTCGCCTGGGATGCGCTCGGTTCGAGTGACTTGGCCGTGCTGCCAACGACGGCTGTGAACGCGGCGGCGCTCTTCTCTTAACAGGAATGGACAGGAGGTAACAGAGTTCTCGCTCTTCCTTCGTTTGCCTTGTTCTCTCCTGTCTGAATTGCTTTTCTTTCGCGACTCGACGCCAGCCGCTGCCGTTGCGGCAAGCGCTGTCGGCCACAATTCTGGCCTGGTAATGCGTCGTGATTTTCGAGCGCCCACTCGAATTGCCGGCAAGAAAGCGATCGTCCCGGCGAATGACCCTGACGAATTGACACTTCGGGGCCGCGGGGTGTATACCAACAGGCCGAAGCGGTCGGCGGGGCCGCCGGCGGCGAGATGCCAGCTTTGCGGCGTCTGCCGGTGCGGGCTTCTCACTCCTAATCCAGGCAGGAGATTGGCGATGATCGTGGGAAAACTATGGGCGGCGCTGCGGCGCAGATCAATAAGCTCGCGAATTTCTTCTGGACCGCCGACCCGATCGCGCAGATGCAGTACGAATACGATTCGGCCGTCGAGCAGCTCAAGACGGGCCGCGAAGGGCTCGAACAGTACCGGGCCCTCGTCGAGCGTGTCAGCCGTCAGGTGGCGAACGCCAAGCAGCACATTTCGATGCTCGAGGCGAAGATCAAAAGCTATTTGCAAGCCGGCGACCGCGATTACGCGGCGAAGTTTGCCCTGGAGCTGCAAAAGGCCAAGCAGGAGCTGGCCGAGAACGAAGGTCAACTCAAGATGCATGAAGAGGCCTACAACAACAACGTCGCCAAGATCCAGCACGCGACCAAGAAGCTGGCGGACGTAAAACAAAAGATCGTCAAGTACGATGCCGAGCTGAAAATGAGCCGGGCGGAAGCCGAGATGGCCAAGCTGGCGACTAGCTTCGACTTCAATGTGACGACCGATTTCGGCCAGATCGAAGACGTCATTCAGGACAAGATCGGCCTGAACCGGGCCAAGGCCCGCGTCGCGGCCGATCTGTCGAGCGAGGGGATCGTGGATATCCAGCGTGAGCAGGCCATGGAAAACGTGATGGCCGAGCAAGCGCTGCGCGATTTCGAGGTGCAGATGGGCATGGTGACGCCGGAGACGGCCAAGGTCACCGAGGCCGCGAAGGAGCTTGGACCGGCCAAGCTGAAGGCGACGGAGGGGTAGCTGTTTTGCGCGGGTAGTTGTTCGCAGCACGGTGGCTGGCATTTGCGGCGGGGCGCCCTCATCCCCGGCCTCTCTCCCGGCGGGAGAGGGGAGAAAACGTGCGGCGAGAGGCATATAAGCAATGTCATGGTGCAATCGAGCGTGTTAACGGCGGAGCTTAAAGATACGGCCGGCGGGGAAGGGCCGGCGCCGCTCGCCACGTGGTATCCGGCCTGGGCAGCGGAGCTCGCCAATCTCTACTTCTCTGGCACCACGTGCGTCTTCGTGCTGCATGGCAATGTGCATGACCTGGTGCGTTTGCCCGATGGCGGAGCGGATCGCTATTGCGGGCTCACTGATTTTCTCGTGAGCCAAGTGTTCGGCCGGTGGGACCTGGTGCTTGGCTACGATCTGAGCCGCGGGCTGCGGGCCTTGGCGGCGGATGATGCCGAGCGGCTGCGGGCGATGTCGCAGTACCTGGTCGCTCGGTGGGGCGAGCCGGCGACGTGGCCGCGCGATCCGGACAAGGCCCTGCTCGGATTGGATGCCTTTATCGAGCGCAATCTGCTCGAAGAGCCGCCGGCGCGGAAGAGCGTGGCGCTGGTGTTCGACTACGCGCAGTTCCTGGTGCCCACGAGCGACCTCGACAGCCTGGCACAGGGACGGGCGGCGCGGCTGGTGCGATTCTTGTCGTGGGCGCAGAATCCGCTGATTAAACGGGTCAACACCGCGTTTGTGCTCGTGGTCGATCGGCTTTCGGAGCTGAACGAGCGGCTCGTGCAGAGCCCGCACGTGGCGACGATCGAGATTCCGTTGCCGGATGAACAGGAGCGGGCGAAATTCATCCCAGTGGCGGCCGGCGAGGACTTGACGAAATTGACCGACTTCGCGGCCGGCCAGCTGGCCGAGCTGTCGAACGGGCTGATGCTGACGAATCTCAGCGTTGTGCTGACACAGGCGGGGCGCTCCGGCAAATGGCTCGATGCAGTGCGATTCCGCGAGTTGAAGAAGTCGATGATCGAGCGGCAGTGCCAGGGGCTGGTCGAAATCATCGAGCCAAAGCACACGCTGGACCTGGTCGTCGGGCTCGACGCGGCAAAGCATCGCTTGCAGCAGGACGCGAAATGGATCACGGATGGTGAACTCGAATCGGCGCCGATGGGCTATTTGATTTGCGGGCCGGTGGGGACTGGCAAAACTTTTTTGGCCGAGTGCTACGCGGGCTCGATCGGCATTCCCTGTCTCGTGCTGCGCAACTTTCGCTCAAAGTACGTGGGCGAGACGGAAGGGAACCTGGAACAGGTGCTGCGGGTGTTGCGGTCGTTGGGGCCATTGGTTGTTATCGTCGATGAGGCAGATGCAGCACTCGGCAACCGGCAGGCGTCGGGCGATTCAGGGACATCGGCGCGGGTGTTTTCGATGATCGCCAGCCAGATGGGCGATACGCGATATCGCGGGCAGATCATCTGGATGCTGCTGACCAGCCGGCCCGATTTGCTGCCGATCGATTTGAAGCGGCAGGGCCGGGCCGAGGTGCACATTCCGCTGTTTTACCCGGCCAAGGCCGAAGACATCGAAGAGATGCTGCGGGCGATGGCGAAGAAGAACAAGCTGCAATTAGCGGCGGACGCGATTCCGCCCGTCGACCCGGCGAAACGCCTGTCGGGTGCCGATTTGGAGAGCGTGATGCTCAGCGCGGCGGGTGGCGCTCGAAGCGGGGCGCGACATGATTACACGTGCCGATCTGGATAAGGCGATGGCCGAGTTTATCCCGTCCGCCCAGGGCCTCGAAAAAGAACTGCAAGAGCTGGCGGCCGTGCTGGAGTGCACGCAGATGAGCTTCCTGCCACAGGAATGGCGAGAGAAGATGGCCAAGGTAGGCCGCGGGCAGTTGCAAGAACGGATGGTGGCGATTCGACAACTGATTGAGGAATCGAATTAAGTGCCAAACGGCTCAATTTTGGTGGTTCAAAACGACTGGCATTTTCGTCGATAATCCACCGTATTCAGCGAAAGGTTTACAGATATGGCTGCAAACGCAACCTGGTTTGATGACAAATCGAATGCGTCGCTGATCGCCGATAAGGCCCAGCAACTGGAATCGTTCCTGTCGGCGATGGCCGACGGAGAAGTTACGGACGCGGAAGTTAAGACGCAGGAAGAGCGCGTCGTCAAATTGATGAAGGCGATCGAGCCGCAACTCGAGCCGAAGCTGCACGCGCAAGTGACCGAGCTGCTGTGCGAGCTGACGGCCTATGACTTGATGCAGTCGCTGAACATGATGCAAAGTGCGCGGCCGGCGGCGAAGTTTCGGGGTTGAGGCAGGTGCACCCGTCGACAAGCGAACTCAACTTTTTTTAACGATTCGACAACTGGTGGACTGCCACCGCTCGCGAGGGCCCGCCGGCTGAGCGAGGCCAAATAATCTCAGGAACCACGTAACATCGAAACGGGCAATTATCATGAACGGTCAACCGAAAACCCCTTTTTACGTAGTGTTGTTTCTCGTCGTGGCCGGATTGGTGGCGTTCGCCGCCTATCGGAGTGATATCTTCGCCCCGAAGGGGAACATGGCGGGCGGCGGGAACGGCGCCACGAAAGAACCGATTACGCTGGGAGCCGAGGATAAGGACTCGCAGTCAGTCACGACGGTCAAGGAGTACACGTTCAAGCCCGCCGAGCGGCTGCCCGAGGTGAAGGGAACGGCGGCCTACAAGCCGCTCGAAGACAACACGGTGCGATTCGCGCTGAACGTGTGGGCCGGTTGGGGACCGATCATTTTGGCGAACAACGGCTTTAAGCCGGGCAAGGAATGGAAGACGGCCGAGGGCGATACATTCAAAGTTGAGTTGGTGCTGATTGACGATCCGGTCGCGATGCGGGACGCCTACGCGGCGGGCAGCGTGCACATCGGCTGGGCGACGCTCGACATGGTGCCTCTCTTTATGGAAGGGTTCGTCGACAAGCTCGGGCAGCCCCGCGACAGCCGGGTGATGCCGCGGATTTACCAGCAGATCGATTGGTCCAACGGAGGCGACGGCATTGTCGCCCGCGAGTCGATCAAAACGGTCAAAGACTTGCGTGGCAAGAAGGTGATTCTCGCGCAGAATTCGCCCTCACACTACTTTCTCTTGAACATGCTCGTTTCGGGCGGCGTGCAGCCGAGCGAAGTGAATATGGTGTTCACGACGACGGCATTCGAGGCGGCCGCGGCATTCAACTCTCAGAAAGACGCTGCAGCGGCCGTCTCGTGGGCGCCGGATATCTATAACCTGGCCGGCGTGCAGGGAAACCGCATGCTGGTGACGACGCAGACAGCGAACAAGCTGATCGCCGACGTCTGGTTTGCCCGGGCCGATTTCGCCAAGGACCATCGCGACAAGTTGGTGGCAATCACGCGGGGAATCTTTGATTCAATGGAAGAATTGAAGAAAGAAGATAAGAAGGCCGAGTGTGCAAAGCTGATGGCCGAAGGGTACAACATCCCGGCCAGTGAAACGATCAAAATGTTCGGCGACGCCCACAATACGAACTGGGCCGAGAACTTCCAGTTCTTCATGAACCAGAACAACCCGACGAATTTCGAGCGGGTGTGGTCGCAGGCCTATTACTTGTATCGGCAGATTGGCGCGATCACGCACCAGCCGGTGTCGTTTGACAAAGTGATGGATTATTCGATCATCGACGAACTCGGCAAAGATCCGAAGTATCGCAATCAGAAAGACGAATACGAAGTGCACCTGGCCCCGAAGGGCGTTTCGCAGATCCATGCCGAGTCGGATGAGATTTTGACGAACACGATTGTGATTCAATTTTACCCGAACAGTTGGGATGTCTATAAGCGCGTCAACCGCGAAGAGGACGGCAAAGTGGTCGAAGTGCTCTACGACCCGAACGTCGACAACGTGCTGGACGAAGTGGCCAAGCTGGCCGGCCAGTTCGGGGCGGCCCGGATCATTGTCGAGGGGCACACCGACAGTTCGCGCAAGGGGCAAGTGCCGGAATCAATGGTCAAAGAGCTGAGCCTGAATCGAGCGAACTCGGTCCGCGAGGCGCTCGTGAACAAATACAAAATGGATCCGAACCGCTTTGCCGCGTCCGGGATGGGCTGGGATGTGCCGGCCGACCCGAACGACCCGGACAACCAGGCCAAGAACCGGCGCGTGGAGATCAAAGTTTATTCGGCGGAGAAGCAGTAGAATCAGTTTCAGAACCCTCTCCCCCTGGGAGAGGGGGAGTTTTGAAACTGCTTTCAGCGACAGCAGGGCGGGTAAATGAATGACGATTCGGTGAAGCCGCCCTCTGCCACGCCCAACGCAGCGGTTCCGGCCGACACGGTGGTGAAACAGACCGCGGCCGGCGGACCCGGCGGCCGCAGCATCTTTGGTTTTCGCCGGCCCGTGCCGCATTGGATCGGCATCTTGCTGGGTCTGGCGTGCCTGGCGGCTGTGCTTGGCCTGTGGTGGTTTTTGACGCGCGGCGAGCCAGAAGAGCGGATTCTGAAGTACTCGACGCTGCCCAGCCCGGCCGAGACCTTCGACAAAGCGCAGCTCGAGGAGCTGTGGTTCGACAACGCACTAACGCGGAACCTGCTGGCCAGCTTACGCCGCGTAGCCCTGGGCTTTGCCCTGGCGGCGGCGATCGGCATTCCGCTGGGGGTGCTCTGCGGCTGCTTTCCGTGGATCAACGCGTTTTTCGCGCCGGTGAACATTTTCGGACGGAACATTCCGATCGCAGCACTCATCCCGCTGACATTTGCTCTGTTCGGAATCGGCGAGTTGCAGAAGGTGATGTTCATCTTCATCGCGGCCGTGGCGTTTGTCATGATGGATACGGCCGCGGCGATCGCCGACGTGAGCAGCCGCTACATCGATACGGCGTTTACGCTGGGGGCTTCGCGGCGGCAGATCATTTTGAAGATCATGGTGCCGCTGGCGATGCCGCGGCTGTTCAATTCGCTGCGGCTGTTGTTCGGACTGGCATTCGGCTACATCATGTTGGCCGAGTTGGTCACGGAAGGGGGTGGCGCGGGCGGGCTGGGGAACATTATCAACGTGGCCCAGCGGCGCGGGCACCGGGAGACGATCCTCCTCGTGTTGATGGTCATCCCGGCCGTGGCGCTGACGATCGATCGCCTGTTGTATTGGATCCAGCGGAGCCTGTTTCCGCACCAGTACGGAGGAAGGGGCGTATTACACGACGTGTGGCGCGGGCTGATGCACGCGGCTGAAGTGGTGAAGCACACGCTCGTGGGATCGACGCCGCTGGACCCGGCCCAGCAGGCCGTGTTGGCGGCTGCGCGGGGGAAGCGTCCGGCTCGCGGAATTGTTAACGACTCGTAGTTTTCACTTACGTGACGTCTCGAACGTACGACGTATGAGTATGGATTCGGTGACCACTTCTTCTGAAGCGCAACGCGGCCAAGCGGAAATCGGCATGGGGCGCGTGTTGGCATGCGATCATGTCGCCGGCGGCAACCGCTGTGCCGCATGTCGTCGAGTTTCGCCACGTCACGAAGACCTACAACGTCGGCCAACCCAACCAGTTCACGGCCATCGAGGACGTGAATTTTGTCGTCGCCGATTTGCCGAAAAAGGGCGAGTTTGTTTGCGTTTTGGGGCCCAGCGGCTGCGGCAAGAGCACAATCCTGCGGCTGATCGCCGGCCTCGAGCCGCAGCATCCGCCGACCAAGGGCGAGGTGCTGGTGTTCGGGCAGCCGGTCGCCGTGCCCGGTGCCGACCGGGGAATGGTGTTCCAAGATTACACCTCGTTCGATCATCGCTCGGTGCTGGGCAACATCGCCTTCGGCCTGGAATGCCGCGGCGTCGCCCGCAAGGAGCGAAACGAGCTGGCCCGATTTTGGGTCGGGCAGGTTGGCCTCGACGTGGCCAGCGACGCGGAAAAGTATCCACATGAGCTGTCGGGCGGGATGCGGCAGCGCGTGGCCATCGCGCGGACGCTGATTTTGCGACCGCGAATTATCCTGATGGACGAGCCATTCGGCGCCCTCGACCCGCAGACGCGGATGAACATGCAGGACCTGTTGGTCCATCTGTGGCGCGAGGTCGAGGCCACGGTGTTTTTCGTGACCCATTCGATTGAGGAGGCGGTGTTCCTCGGCGACCGCGTGTACATCATGTCGACCGGGCCGGGGCGAGTGATGAAGGAGCTGGAAGTCGAGCCGGCCGATCGCCCGGCCCTGGAAATGGTCCGCCTGCCGCGGTTCCAAGAAACGGTATACTATATTCGCGATTTGATCGCGCAGTTGGAGGCGGAGGCGAGCGGCAAGACGAAATAGCCGTCCCGATGCTCCCTCTCTCTTTGGGAGAGAGTTGGGGCTGAGGGAGAATCGCCGGTGGGCCAGGCCCCCTCACCCTGCCCTCTCCCAATGGGAGTGGGTTCTAGGATAGGCATTTTGTTTCTTGGAATTTCCTCAAAGCCAGGAGCCGGCCTTGGGATTCGGCAAGTATCTTAAAAAGGCGTTCACCAACCGCTGGAACCTGCTGGCGTTTATCGGCGGCTGCGCGTTTGCCGTGATCTCGCCGCTGCCCGACGTGGCCCTGGCGCTGGTGGCCGCGGCGGAAATGACCTACCTGGGTCTCTTAGGGACGCATCCGAAGTTTCAATCGTATGTCGATGTGCAGGAGGCCAAACAAGCCCGCGCCGCGACGAGCGAATCTGCGCAGCAGACGCTCGATCGAATCACCAACTCGCTGCCGAAGGAGCTGCTCGACCGCTTCCTCACGCTCAAAGAGCAATGCCTGAGCCTGCAGCAGATCGCGTCGGAGTTGAAGCAGACCAGCCACGGCGAGTCGCCGCTGCCGCTGGAGCATTACCAGATCGCCGGGCTCGACCGGCTGTTGTGGATCCATCTGCGGCTGTTGTACACGCAGTTTGCGCTCTATCGATTCTTGAAGCAGACGAGCGAAGACCAGATTCAGGCCGACATCAAGCGGCTGGAGGCCCGGCTGGCCGACTTGCCCAAGGAATCGACGAGCGAGCAGGATCAGCGGGTGCGCAAGGCGCTTGAGGACAACCTGCAGACGAGCCGCGACCGGCTGGCAAATCTTGAGCGGGCCCGGCAGAATTACGACCTGGTGAAGCTCGAGATCGACCGGTTGGAGAACAAGATTCGCTCGCTCAGCGAGATGGCCGTGAACCGGCAAGAGCCGGATTATATCTCGGGCCAGGTCGACCAGGTGGCGGCCAGCATGATGGAAACGGAGAAGACGATGAACGAGCTGCAATTCGTGACCGGCCTGGAGACGGCGGACGAAGCGCCTTCGCTGCTCGCGGGCGAGATCGGGCCGCGCGGGCGGGTGAGGCAGCTCAATTGAGATGAAAAGGATCGTTCCATGCCGGGAAGGCGGGACTCCAGCCGACCCGCTCACGGGATAATTCGTGCGGCTCGGCAGAAGCTTTGCCCTTCCTTTTTGTTACAAGGACCGAACAAATGCCAGTTGTCAAAAACGGGCGGATCAAACAATCGATCGCCTTCTGGTGCTTTAACATGACGGGCGACCAGTGGGATGCCCACCGGACGGTCGCGGTGGCGAAGGAACTCGGCGTTTCGTCGATCGAGCTGATCGGCAAGGAACATTGGGGGCTGCTCAAAGAAAACGGGCTAGTGTGCGCCGTGTCGCCCAACGGCATGCCGGGGGCCTTTTTTATGAAGGGTTTCAGCAACCTGGCCTACCACGACGAGTTGGTGACGAAAACGAAGGAAGCGATCGACGACACGGCCGCGGCGGGCTTTCCAAGCGTGATCGCCTTCACGGGCTACAAATATCACGATGCCGAAAATGAAAAGAGCGGTGAGATTTCTCTGGAAGAGGGGGCGGCGAACTGCGTGGCCGGCCTTAAGAAGCTGGCCGGTTACGCGGAGAAAAAGGGCGTGACGATCTTGCTCGAACAACTGAGCACCCGCGACGCGTCGCACCCGCTACGGGGGCACCCGGGCTACCAGGGCGATGATATCGATTACGTGGCCCGCATCGCGCGGGCGGTGGGATCGCCGCGGGTGAAACTGTCGTTCGATATCTATCATGTCCAGGTGATGAACGGCGACGTGATGCACCGGATCGTGGAATACCGCGACCTGATCGGGCACGTGCAAACAGCCGGCGTGCCGGGGCGCGGGCCGATCGACGACGACCAGGAGCTCAACTACCCGGCCATCATGCGGAAGCTGTTGGAGCTCGGTTACGACGGGTATGTCGGGCAGGAGTTTTTGGCTGAGCGCGATGCGCTGGCGGAACTGAAAGATGCCGTGCGGCGGTGTGACGTGTAGCAGCGCGTTGAGAAACGCGGATACGGCTTGGGGCGCAACGCTTGCTCGGCCGGCGGCACGGACGCCCCTCCCCCCCAAGAGGATGAGGGGGAGGGCGATCGCTGGCGCGATCTTAATTCGATTTCAATCGATTGCGCGCCTCTACTCGGCGGTCGCCGCGGCTTTTGGCATTTCCGCTGTGATCGCGAGCACCATCGGCACGGTCGTGTCGTTGCCCTTGACCAACTCGAGGTCGACAATCGCATCGTTCTTTTTGGGGTTGATTTTCACGTGCCGCATCTGCTGATCGCCCATGGCGAACGCAAACACCGATTGGGGCACGTCTTCGCGGCGGTCGACCGTCGCGAATTGGACGCCGTTCTTCAGCTCGTGATCTTCGCTCGAGCCGTCCTTATAGTGCAGACGCACGATCAACGACGTCGACGGTTCTTCAAGATCGGGATAGCCGCCGATGCTGACGCCGCTGAGCAAATGAAGCGTCTTGACGGGCATGCCGACCGGAACGCGGACAGTCGTCGGCAAACCGCGGGAGAAGAACGACGCATCGCTGCCGAACAGGACGACGTTCTTCACGGCGCCGTCCTGCGGATCAATCAGCGTAAAGGGGACGTCATTGACGGTCCGCGGCTTCCACTGGTCGAGCGCGATCAGGCCGAAGCCACGGCCGCCCCGACCGCCACCGCCGCGATTGCGGCGATTCCCGCCGCCCTGGCCGCCGGCGAGTTGCTGGCCGCGGCGGGCGCCCTGCCCGGGCCCGCCGCCGAATTGCGGCCCGCCTCGGCCGAGGCCTTGTCCGGCAGCCGGTGCGCTGCCCTGCCCTGGCGCACCGGGCTGTGGAGGCTGGCCGAATTGGCCTCGCTGGCCGAATTGGCCGGCCCCAAATCCACCTTGGGCACCGCCTTGACCGCGCCCTTGCCCTTGGCCGCGACCGCGGTTGCCACGTCCACGGCCCTGCTGGCCGCCGAAGCCGTCGAACGCCTGCGGCGCGCTCGAAATTGTGGCGACGCTCGCCAGTCGTAGCGGCACGTACCGCTGCGGCGTGGCCAGGAACTCGAGCACGTCCGATAGATCGCTCTTCGCGAGGATTTTCTCAAAGCCGTCGGGCATCAGCGACTTGTTCGACGAGAAAGTTTCCTCGATTTCATCTCGCTGGATGACGCTGTGCTTGCCGGTCGAATCGACCATCGTGACGTTCGTCCGCGTTTCGCCGGCAAACAGGCCGACGTACGTGCGACCGTTGGCGATCACCGAGTAGCTGCGGAAATTGGCTTCGACATCGCGACTGGGGTCGATGATGTTTTGCAGGATTTCCTTTTTCGGATGGACAAACATGCCGGTGAGATCTGGCGCGATCGTTTCACCAACGCCGCTGTGCATGTGACAAACGGCGCAGTTTTTCGTGAACAGCACTTTGCCGTGGTCGGCGTTGCCCTTGGCCTCGGTGACCGCGAGCAAGTCGGCCAGCACCTTTTGTCGATCGGGGTTCGGATTGGCGCCGTGGGCCGCGATCAGCTCGGCCGCACGCGTGCGAAGTCTTTCCTGGGCATGGTTTTTCAACGCGGCAATTTGCTCGAGGCTGAGCACGGCCGCGTCGATCTTGTTTTCAGCGATGGCGTCGAGCAAGGCGGCCGTGGTTTCGGGCTGCTCGAGGAGCTGCCGCAGGACGACGGCTTGCTGTTGTGGCAGGACGCTGCCGTACAGCGAAACCAGCTCCGTTCCGAACGTCGTTGACTTCCCCTTGGCCGCGGCTTGCAGCAGGCCGGTCAGCAGCGGAACTTCGGTTTGCGGCGTGATCGAGGCCACGATTTCGCTGGCCACAATGCCGCTATCGGGGTCGAAGCGAACCCACGAGTTGGCCGCGGCGAGACGCTGTTCGTCTGAAAGATCGGCATTGCTGATCATCGCCTTCAGTGCGTCGCTATGCGCTTTTTGCAGCTCGTCGGTGTTGCCGGCGTTCCACAAGCGGGCCAGCCGCAACAGGTCGCTGCGCGATTCGAACGGGGTATCGTCCAGGAGCTGCTTGATCGCAGCGTCAGCCGTACTCGGCAACTGCACCTTGCGATTTTCGGGCCAGAACGAGGAAACGGCCGCCACGACCGGCGTGGCCAGGCGGTTGTCGGTCGCGGCGATTGCATCGAGCAGTGCGCCCAGTTGGTCGCCGTCGAGCGTACCGCGGGCCAGGTGCTCGCCAAGGATATTTACCGCCCGCTCAATTCCCGGCGGCAACGGCCGATCGGCTGCCAAACCCCGCGGGTAGATTTTGGCAACGACTTGCATGAACGGCACGCCGTGCATAGCGGCGGCGCTATAGAGGGCGTCGCTCAGCCAGCGGTCGGCTGCCGCGTCGCTCGCCAGCATGTGGGCGATCGTCTCTGCGCCGCGCTGGCTGGGCGGCAGGTCGGACAGCGCCAGGATGGCCGCCAATTTCACCTGGGCGTCGCTGTCGTTCAGCACGCCGGCGGCGAAAATGGCATCGCGCGACGCGTCGTTCTTCGGTAAAGCAGCAATCGCATTGCGGCGAACACCAGGAGATGGATGCGTCAGTAGGCCCCGGACGGCATTGACCGCTGCCGACATGTCCTTGGCCTTCCGGTCTTGTTGGGGCTGATCGGCTGCCGCTTCCGGCTGATTGAAACCAAGCAGGCCCTCGAGGACACCCAAAGCGTGGATCACGCCCACATTCAGGCCGATCGCATCGACCGAGGTATCCTTCAGGTTTTCAATCAGCATCGGCACAACGTCGGTATTGCCGCGCTCCACTAGCAGCCGCTGGGCTTGCAGGCGCCACAGCTTCGTCGGATGGCGTAGGGCGGCGATCAACTCCTGGGGGCTGGCCTTGGTCAAATCGCCCGGCGGCGGGGCGGTCGGGCCCCCTTCGCTGCCTACATATTTCAGCCGGTAAACTCGGCCGTGCTGCTTGTCGCGGAGGGTCGACTCGTATGCCGCGCCGGCGCCCGTCTGGAAGCCGGGTGGCGTCGGGTTGTGCTGGACGATGTAGTTGTACCAATCGAGGAACCACACGTTGCCGTCCGGGCCGACCTCGGCCTGAATCGGTGCGCTCCATTCATCGCGGCTGGCCACCAGGTTCATCGGGCTGTGCGATTTGAAGCCGGCGCCATCCGGCTCCAGAACGAACGTGCCGATGAGATGCCCCGTCGGACCAGAAACGAAGGCCGTGCGGTTCCACCATTGCTGGGGATAGGTGCGGGCCGTGTAGACCGCCTTGCCAGCGCCGGCGGTATAGGCCCCGAAATTGTCGACCTGGCGGACCTTATCCGTGACCGGCGCGAATTGCGCTGTGTCCGAGATCATCCGCAGCGTTTCGGCGCTCCAACCTCGGACGCGCTCGTAGTAACGGTTCGGGACGGGCATAAACACGCTGGGGTTGCCGTTCGCCGTCGAGCCGAACATCAGGCCCTCTTCCGTAATGCCCAACCCCCAGGTGTTGTTGTTCGTCGAGCGCATGAACTCCACTTCCTCCACGCTGGGCGGGTCGTTGCCGTCGAGACGGAAACGCCAGAAGCCCTGGCGGAACGTCGGCACGTCGTGGGCGACTCCTTTTGAGTCGACAAAGTGCGGCGTCGAAGCGTTGTAACCCTGCATCGCGTAAATCCAGTTGTCGAGCCCGTACTGGAAGTTGCTCACCGCGCCGTGGGTGTCGCGCATGACCCAGCCGGTAATCAGCAACTTGCGGAAATCGGCGATCCCGTCGCCGTCGGTATCCTTCAAGTAAATCGTGTAGCCGCCGTTCTGGCAGATGACGCCGCCGTGATAGAACGTCAACGTATAGGGAATGCTCAAGTTGTCGGCGAACACGGTGAACTTATCCATCACGCCGTCGCCATTGGTGTCTTCACATACACGGATGCGGTCGTTGCCGATGCCGTCCTCATGCCACTTGTTCGGATAATCGACCGTCTCGCAAACCCACAGGCGCCCCTTGGCGTCCCAATTGATCGAAATGGGCTTGGGGCCGAGGTCTGGCTCCGAAGCGACTAGCTCAAGCGAGAAGCCTTCCGGAACCGTGTAGTAGTATTTCGACTGCTCCGGGCGCATTGCCCGGGGCATGTTGTAGTGTTCCAGGCCACCACCGTTTCGTCGGCCCTCACCTTGATTGCCGCCGCGGGCCCGCGGGCTGTAGATAGGGACGGCCGGACCGACGTCGTCGTAGACGACGTCTTCGGCGCGGCCTGGGCCGTCGATCATCTTCGGCGGGACGAACCCCGGCCGAGCGGCGATTGCCCGCGCCGGTGCGGCCGCTTGTGCACTGCCGGCCGGAGCCGGAACGGCGGCCGCTGGCATGGAGTCCGTGGCTTGCAGCTTGGCAAAGGCCGGCACGAGGCCCGGGTCGCCGCCGCAGGCCCAGCGGATGCCCCGCTCAACCAGGTTTTGGAATCCGGGATTATTCCACGTGCGGAGATCATGGCCCCAGGCGGTGTAAAAGACGCGGCCTTTGCCTTGCGTACGGACCCAGGTCCACGGCTCGGACGTATTGCCTTCGGCCTGGCCACCGACGTCGCGAAACTCAAGGACAGTGCGGTCTTTTTCGTTGTGATTGCGGTGAATGTACGTTTCGTCCCAGCTTTCAAATCCGCCAAAGCCTTTCATAATCGGATTGTCGGATGCGGCAATGCGGGTCGTCATTACTTGCGTACCGTGACGCTGGAATCGGCCGCCCAGCAACGCGATCAATTTGTCACTGTTCGTGAAGCAGTTCGACGCCGAGTGGATGCCGATGTAGCCTTTGCCGCCTTCCACAAAATTCAACAGGCCGGCTTCCTGCTCGGGCGTGACGCGAGGAATATCGGCATACACGATCAAACCGTCGTATTCATTCAGTTTCGGCGACGCCAGTATGTCGACGTCTTCGGTGTACTCGATCGCGATACCGCGATCTTTCATCACCGGTATGAACGCGTCGGCGCGGATCTGTCCGCGGTGGGTGCGGCGGTCGCCGAGAAATATGAGCTTGTGGTCGGGCGCTTTCGCAGCCGCCGGATTGGCCTTCGCGGCATTGGCCCCTTGCTGCGGCGTGGCCTGCTGCGCTATCGCGGCCAAGCCGCCGGCGATGATGACCAAAACGGAAAATGCGCACGCGGCCGGGAAAACTCGTCGGAATGAAAGCTTCATAGCGCGGTAGATCCCACTGAGTAGAGTGAAAAATTCGGATAAAAGAACCTAGGGTGGGCCGGCTCGTTGTGCCGGTGCCGTTTGCAACCACAACGTTAACCGGCTCACGCCAGAGTGAATTTCGGCAAACGAACGATTTCGCCACCCTGCTCCGCCGACTGATGAGCGCAGATGCCGACGCATGTCCAGTTCGCTGATCGGGTGGCGTTCGGCCAGGGGTCGCGATTCTGCTCCAGGGCCGAGACGAATTCGTTCACCAGGTGGGGATGCGAGCCGCCGTGGCCGCCGCCTTGGATAAACGACAGATGCTTCGCATCGTGAATCTCTTGGGGCAGCGTGAAACGGCGGATCGGTTCGGGCAGCAGATGGGCAAAGTTGGGAACCGTGATCCTTTCCGGAATCTGCGGCTCCGGCTGTTTGGCGGTGTGAATAACGTGCGCCTCATGTTCCACGAGGGTCCACTCGAACGCTTTCTTCGAACCATAAACGTCGAAGCTTTCGCGATATTGCCGGGCGACGTCGTAAAGGAATCGCCAAATGTGGCAGGCGACATCGGAGTCTTTGATTCTAATGTGGCAACTTTCGACTGCGAACTTGTTACCCGATTTCTTGGCAATGTCATCGCGGACCGTGCCAGAGCCAAAGCAACTAACGTAGTCGGCCACGCCGTCGACCAGGCCCAGACATGGGCTGACCACATGGGTCGCGTAATGCATCGGGATCATCTTTTCCCAGTAGCTGGGCCAGCCGTCCATGTCTTGCGGATGGGACGCAGCCATGTATTGAAGCCTGCCGAGCTCGCCCTTCTTGTACATCTCCTTGATGAAAAGGAACTCGCGGCTGTAGACCACGGTCTCGGCCATCATGTACTTCAGGCCCGTGTCGGCAACGGTCTGGCAGACTTTTTCGCAGTCTTCAACTGTTGTGGCCATGGGCACGGTGCACATCACGTGCTTACCCGCCTTGAGCGCCTCGATCGACATCCGGGCGTGGTCGGGGATGGGGCTGTTGATGTGTACGAAATCGACGTTCGTGTCGGCCAGCACGTCTTCAAATTTCGTGTAGCGGCGCTCGACGCCGAATTGGTCGCCGATCTTGTTGAGTTCGGCCTCATTGCGGCGGCAGACGGCGGCAACT
Source organism: uncultured Planctomycetota bacterium (assembly GCA_963738665.1). GTDB lineage: Bacteria > Planctomycetota > Planctomycetia > Pirellulales > Lacipirellulaceae > JABDGM01. Next base: position 29,818 of record CAVTXL010000012.1, on the reverse strand, counting down.
TTCGTCTTGCCCAGCGCCTGATAAATGGGGATGAATTCGGCTCCAAACCCGAGCCCCACCATGGCTACGTTGAGTCGATTCTGCGGCACGATCTGGACCTCGCACTTAAAAGTGAACGCGGCGGGCAAACGGAAAAGTAGCGCCGGCGGCCGGAGTTCGCCCGATCCAAGCGGCGGCGCGTGGGCGGAAGCCCGAAGAATAGCATGGCTAGAGACTTAAGCTACTCAACGGACGGGCCCGAGACAAGCGCTGGGTGGAGTGTTTAGTGATTCAAGTGCCTAGTATACCACGGGGAAATGGTCGGGGGCGCATGGGGCCGGCGGTGGTTACGCAGGGCCGTCGCGACGGGACGAAGACTGCCAGCCGGGAGAGGCCGAAATGACCGCCGAATCGCCAATCGCGGGTCACGAGCAAGACAGCCGAACCGTGACTAAACCCCGCCGCAGCAAGGTCGGGCCGCCCGAGCCGTGGAAAAATCTGCCGTCGTGCTTTCCGTTTCACGAGGCACCGGCCGGGATCGCAAGTAGGTCGGCCGAGACTGGCGGTCGTCCAACAATGGGCGGGCTGTTCCCCCGGGCGATTCGGTGCCCGGGACCGGCAGGTTTGCCGTTTCAGGACCCGAGGGATCAACGGACGGCCACGCTCGCATTTCTGGCCGGAGTCTGTCTATCCGCGGGCGAAGCCCCAAATTATAACAGTACCAAATCGGTGATCGCCGGCAGTTGGTCGGAGCCGCCGGCGGTGCATGTTGCAAACTTATCTATAACGCGACGAGGGCGATCATGGCGGACGAAAACGGCAGGAGGCGGCTTTTCCTGGGGTGCTTCATCGCGCTGGTGGCAACGGCATTTGGCTTTGTCGTTCGTAACGCGCTGCTGCCCGATTGGGCTGCCCAATTCAGTCTGTCTGAAGAACAAAAGGGCATGATCGTCGGCGTCGGCACGGCACCGTTTGCGATATCGATCATCCTATTCAGTCTGATCATCGATAAAGTCGGCTATGGAAAGTCAATGGCGATCGCGTTTTTCGGGCATCTTGTTTCCACGCTGATGACGATTTTCGCCTCGAATTTTGAAATGCTGTATTTGGCCACGTTTATCTATGCACTCTCAAATGGCGTCGTCGAAGCGGTCGTGAACCCCGTCGTCGCGACCGTTCATCGTGAAAACAAAACGCATTATTTGAATATTCTGCACGCCGGCTGGCCAGGCGGATTGGTGCTTGGCGGCCTGTTGTCGATCGCGGTGCTCTCGCTAGGCGGAAGCATCGGGACGTCCTTGCCCGGGCACTTGTGGCAGTGGCAAATGGGCGTCTTACTGTTGCCGATTTTGGTGTACGGCATGCTGCTGCTGGGTCAGAAGTTCCCCGTGCAAGAACGGGTGCAAGCTGGCGTCTCGTATCGCGAAATGCTGTCCGAATTCGGCTGGGGCAGCGCTTACATCGTCTCGTTTTTGATCATGATGGGCCTCAGCCAAGTGCTGGTGGCAATGAAGCTTACGCCGTCCATTGACTGGCGCATCTTCCTGGGCCTGGCCGTCATTCCGGCCGTACTCTTCGCGATGGCCGTGCCATCGTTTGGCCGGCCCATGTTTGTGTTCATGCTGCTGATCATGTTCCTGCTGGCCACGACCGAGCTGGGCACGGACGGCTGGATTCAGGACATCATGGGCTCGGTGCTGCACAGCCGCTTCTTGGGCCCAATGTTCCTGATCTACACGTCGTCGATTATGTTCGTGCTGCGGTTTTTTGCCGGGCCGATTGTGCATCGCATTTCGCCGCTGGGGTTGTTAGCCGCATCGGCCGCGATCGCCTGCTGCGGCTTATTGTGGCTGGGCAATGCCCCGGCCGTGCCGATCGTGCTGTTTGCCGCCGCCACCCTATACGGCTTTGGCAAGACGTTTTTCTGGCCAACCACGCTGGGCGTTGTATCGGAGCAGTACCCTAAAGGCGGCGCATTGTTGCTCAACACAATGGGCGGTGTCGGCATGATCGCCGTCGGCGTGCTGGGGGCCCCGGCAATCGGCACACTGCAGGATATCGACGTCAACAAGGCGGTCATGTCCCAGGCGCCAGCCCTGTATGAGGTCGTGAAGGGAACAAACAATGAGGGCATGTTCTACAAAACATATGACTATGTCGATCCTGCGAAGGTAGCCCAGCTGACCAACGAACAAGACGACCAACTGAAGGCCATTCAGGCCCCTGTCAAGCAGCATGCCCTGGCGAAAATCGCCCTGCTTCCGGCCGTCATGTGTGTTTGCTACCTAATTTTGATTATGTACTTCAAATCGAAGGGCGGCTATGAGGCCCAAGTGCTCACCGGGCACGCGGCGATCGATGAGAAGTTCACCGGCGGAACCGTGGGGCCTGGCGAAGGCTAAGCGAACCGGCGCCGCTTCGTACGAATGTTCGGCCGACTTCGATAACAGTTTTGGCCCACAGTGCGCCTGGGCGCTAATCCTCTGCAGTTCGTCGACGATAGCCCGCTCGACGACCCTAGCGCAGCTGAGCCGGCCAGTCTGGCGGCCGACCCGTAACCGACCTGACCTCTGTTCAAGATAAATGCCAGCCGACCAGCACGCTTAGGTTACCCCAACCCGCGATCGGCGTCGGAGCGGTTCCCGATCGGCATTGGGCGCTGAAGAGCTTATCCGAGAGCCCTCTCCGATGGAGAAGACAGGGTGAGGGGCCATGCGTAGCAGCAATTTTCCCTCGCCCCAACCCTCTCCCGGAGGTAGAGGGAGTAATGGGATAAGCGCTAAGCCAATTTACCCGCAAATCCTTGCAAATTGGCCAGCACGCGCGCATAATGCCAGTGATTTCGGAACGTTTGAAGGGGGCGTCAATGGCGGAGAGCACTGCTCGAGGCAACCAGCGCGCATGCCTTGTGCGCCGGTGGGGTACCGCGGCACTTGCAATTGCGCTGTCGTTTTCAGCTCCGCGCACGCTTCAGGCCCAAACAACGCTAACCGGCTCTAGCATGGCGCTGCGGTCGCTCGGGTCGGCCACGATGTCGAGCCCCGGCTACGTGGGCACTTATCTGCGCGTGCCCAGCGGCGGCGCGACGATCAATTTCACTGTGCGGGCGACCGCGGGCTCTGTCGGCACGGGCGCGGCGCCCCACCTGAATCTCGTGCTTGCCGATTCGAAGTTTGCCATCGACGTCGCGAGCAGCTCGGCGACGAACTACGCGACGCCGACCGTCACGCTGCCCGCCGGGACCTACTTCGTCCGCGCTGAGCGCGACTACGATCACAGCAACGACTCGACTCGCTCGCTGACGGTCAACAATCTCACGGTCAATACGGTCGCTGGCTCGGCCGCCACATTTTCGAACACTTCCAGCGACGCCAACGCGTTTGCATCCGCTGACACGTACATCGCCAACTTCCGCCGCGGGGCTGCCACCGTTCATTTTTCTGGCCCGGCGCCGGGCACGCCCGTCAGCGTGAATCTCAAGCGGATCGACTTCAACTTCGGCACGGCGGTTCCGGGCACTAGCTCGAACGGCGTCCGAAACTTTCTCGGCACCAACGGAACGCTGCAGCAACAAAAGTATCAAGCCGTCCTCAATCGGGATTTCAATTCGCTTTCGGCCGAAAACATCGGAAAATGGAGCAGCAACGAGGGGACGCAGAACAACGTCTCGATGCAGGGCGTCGACACGTATCTGAATTACGCCGGCGCTCACGACATGACGGCGCGCACGCATAATCTGATTTGGGGACCCACCAGTTCAACCAGTTCGCAACAGCAGCCCTCGTGGGTGGTTTCACTGTTGAACAACGCCGCGGCCGGCGACGCCACGGCCAAGACTAGCCTGAGCAACGCGATCGCCAACCGCATCAATTATTACGTCGGCGGCAGCGCCCGCCGGTCGCTCCGCTATGACGAAATTGACGTCTACAACGAGAGCTACCACACCGGGCAGAACAATTCATACGCCGGCAACTATTGGAACGTCTTCGGCACGAGCGGCATCGCCGACATCTACAACCAGGTGGCCGGCGCCGTTGCATCCGCCGGCGCGACGACGAAAACCTTCGTCAACGAGTACAACGTGCTGCAAAACACCGGCAACAATTACGCGACCTATTACGTCAACCACATCAACAGCCTCCGCGACGCGGGCGGCAACGTCGGCGGCGTCGGCGTCCAGTACTACCCCAGTGCCACCGCAGGCACCGGCAGCGGCAATGGCCAGCACAGCCCGGCGCGGATTATCTCGACGCTCCAGAGCCTTTCCGTCCAGGGACTGCCCATTTCGCTGAACGAGTTCGGCGTCAACGGTACAGCGCCGACGGACAGCGAGCCGAATCCCGGCACCATGGCCGCCGCCAGCCAAATCCTGACCGACACGATGACGCTGATGTTCGGCACGCCCCAGGCGACCGGCTTTTACATGTGGGGATTTCACTCCGAAAACAACAACGGCTCCAATGCCGGCGGTAATCTGTTCGTGCCTGCCGCGGCACTGTACGCGGTAAACACGGCCAACTGGAACACGTGGAACGTTACGGGCGCCGGCAAGGCCTATGAAGACCTGCTCGGCGTCCAAGAGTGGGACGGTGTGCTGGGCAACGGCTGGACGACGCAACTCGATGGCAAGGCAATCGTCGACGGCAACGGCAACCCGGTCGGCTACGATCCGGCCATGCCGCTGGTCGACGCCAGCGGCAACATCAATTTCACCGGATATTATGGCGACTATCAACTGACGATCGGCGGCATGAGCTATTTTCTTTCTTTGCAGAAGGGCGTGACGCAGTACACGATCGACGTGCCGGAGCCGCCTGATTCGATCGCAATTGTCTGGGCGGTGGCGGCCACCCTAGTGCCGCGGCGTGCTTGCCGAAGCCGGACGGCAGGTTGCCGCTTCGCTCCGCCCCTCGCCCGCGCGTGAGACGAGTCTGCGACGCTGATTCGGCGCGAGCCTGTAGTACTCGCCTCTCATCCACTTATTGCTTGTCGCTGACAACGCCGATTACTGCGTCGAACGCGGGCTTCGGCTGATCGCTGCCGTCAAACAGCAACGGCCGGCCGCTGGCGCGCAAGAAACCGCATCATTCACCCCCCAAAACGTGACGACTTTTACGTGATCTTTGTGCTTGACGAAGGCCCGGAAGATTCCCTCGTAGGCCTTGGCTAGCCGCTGGTTGGCGTCGTCCACCAGGCCGCCTTGCGTCGCCGCTGCGTTGTTGGCAACGTCGGCCCCGGTGTTTCGCTGCCCGCCCTGAGCGCTGTTCACGTCGAGTTCCGTGACGTGAATCGGCAAACCGAGCGTCTCGATCTCTGTCAAAGCCCGGTCCATGCTTTCAAATGTGGCCGACGAAACGTTGAGATGGGCTTGCGTGCCGATGGCTCCCACGGGAACTCCCTGCTCCTGCAAGCCCTTGATCATAGTAATCAGCTTGGGCGCTTCTGCGCGTTTTCCAGGCCGTAGTCGTTGTAACGCAGCGTCGCATCTGGGTCGGCCTCATGGGCGTACTCAAACGCCTTGGCAATGAAATCCGGCCCGACGATCTGTAGCCAAAGCGAATTCCGCAGCACGTCGCCGCCACCGCCGTCGGCCAGGGCTTCATTGACGACGTCCCAAGTTTTAATCTTGCCTTTGTAGCGGCCGACTACTGTATGGATATGATCGCGCATCCGCTCGAGCAATTGCTCGCGCGTCGCCCGCGGGCCGGTGAAACCGCCGCGACCGCCAAAACCGCGACGCCCGCGACGCGGGGCCTGATCACCAGCCGGCTGCGCTCCGGCCGCCGGCTGGGCATCAGCCGCTGGCTGCGCCGGTTGCGTTTCCGTCGCCGTCGGCGCATCTCCCTGGAAAACCCAATTCGGGGTTTGCCCATGCCAGACTAGCGTGTGCCCCACGATGTACATGTTGTGCCGCACTCCGAAATCGACGTAAGCGTCGGCCGGGCCAAAGTTGTAGCCGTCGGCGCCCTCGCGCGGTTGAATAAGCTGCCACTTCAGGTCGTTTTCGGGCGATATCTGGTTGTATTGCTCAACGACGAGCGCAGCATCCTTGTTCACCTGCTCCATGTTTCGGTTGACGTTGTCGGCGCGGACGTCCGAGCTGGTTGCTATCGTGCGATTGATGGCCACCCCCACCAGGAAGTAATCCTTAAAGGTGTCCTTCAACGTGGGCTTGTCGGCGGACCTGGCCGTAGCGCCAGCAGTAAACAGAACAACTGCAGCCAGACCAATGCGGACAACGACGTTGGTGCGATGTGTGTTCATATGACTTTGCCTGTCAGATTAAACTTGAGACAATACAACCGCTTTGCCGGGCCGGCGCCTTTCGCCTGTGCAAACCTGGCAATTGGCCAGGTATTGCGATTGCGGTAGGCTTTGAACCCGGCATAATTATGAAGTTTACTCGACGCGGGCGTCGCCGCAAGCAGTAATATTCCCTGGCGGCGGCGAGTCCGGCCCCAGTTCCAGGCGAGGCAATCCACCACTTTTCGCCAGTTGCAGCCAGTTTTCGGGATCGCCGCGGGCAAGCACCGGCGGCAGATCAGCTCTGGAGTGTCAGACGTACTCGGTATTCCGGATTCCGTCGCCGTGCTTCGCACCTCTCGCTTTGGGGCCCGGTCCAGGTCTGGAGAGATCGTTTCGAGCGCAATAACACTACGGGCGAGGAAGCTGGGCGCCTGCCTCTCTGCCAGGGGCGTCGCCCGGGTTCAATTGCGAGCGGCAATGGGCCGGCCCTCATCGATAGAGACGATTCGCCCTATCCATCGTGATGTCCCGCTCTAATCGATGAAACGTCTGGGGCCCGGACCGTAGACGGAGTTTAGATCGGCGGAACCTCTGTGTCCGCCCATTTTCAGACGATCGGCGCTTATCGATTGAGCTTCTTCTTAATCAAGGCCAATTGGGCGTCGATCGTATCCGACCGCTCCTGTTCGAATTCTGCTTCGACGTCCGCACCGTTTGCAGCGGCCGATGGACCGGCTGAACTGCCGCGGAGTTCGGCGAAGGCCTCGGCTTCGGCCTCGGCCTGCTCGACGCGGGAACGGAGGCGGTCGAACTTGGCGAAGGCGTCATCGTCCAATTCGCTACAAACGCTGGCCCCGACCATCTCCATCTTTTTGCGAAATTGGGCCGCACGCTGCCGGGCCGAAAGCGTGGCCAGGCTGCGTTTGGCTTCGGCCAACTTGGCCTTCATCGCCTCGAGTTGCCGTCTTAGAGACGTGGTCGCGCTATCAGCACTCTGTAGTTGATCCCCTAAGGCGGCCGCCAGCTTTTCGTGCTCGTTCCTCCGCTTCAAGGCTCGCTTGGCCAGTTCGTCGTCACTAGAGGAGACGGCCTGTTCCGCGCGCTTCTCCCATTCGCTCGCCTGCGTCTGGTTCTTTGCCAGTTCGCGACGCAGCAACTTGGAGTTGGCGAGCGCTTTGGCCGTTTCTTTGGTTGCGCTGTCGATGGAGGCATCCATTTCGCGAATCGCTTGCTTTAGCATCTGTTCCGGGTTTTCGAAGCCCTCCGCAATTTCGTCCAGGTTGGCAGATATAATGTCGCTGAAGCGTTGGAAAATGCCCATGTCGGTTACCTTTCGGAATATGGTATTGGGTGAGTGAGTCCGAGATTGAGTAAGTAACTTACGGAGTGAGATTTTAGCGTGACCTTGTCGGCTGTGGCGGCTGTTCGGGATTGAACGTTCCACTTGCGCACTTTCTCATATCCTTACTCCAAATTCAAATTGCCCGTACCCTGGCTTGGCAATGCGATCGGGTAGCAGCAGGACAAAGACGATGCCACAGACAAAACCGAACAAGTGACCGAAACTGGTCCAGTCCCACCACCACAACAGCCCAATTAGTTGCAACAGCGGAACGAGGACCAGTAGCCATACGGCCCGCAAACGGAGCGTGTCCCAGCGAATAATCCAATACAGCCAGTGCGCGGGCCGCGCGAACAGGCCCCAGACCACGGATAACGGGAACAACACGACGTAGCCGACGTGCGTCTGCGAGCTGGGCCGCAAAATCGCCAGCACGGCGACGATCGCAAAGATCGCCCCCGATGAGCCGGCCAGATGCTGGCCAGCGAAGAACCGAGCGAACACACCCAGCGTGATCACGGTGCCGAAATACAAGAGCGCGTAGTAACCGTCGCCAATGCGGCGGTTGACGACGTTCCCCACCAGCAGCAACAGCCACATGTTGATCATGAGGTGCCCGATGCCGGCGTGCGACAGGCCGTAGCCGACAACGCTGAATAGTCCGCTGCCTGGTCCAACCGTCCACTGAAACCCCAGAAAGAACAACAGCACATTGACCGTGATGATCAGGCCGTTGGCAACGGGCACGGCGTGGGGCGGCGAGCCGTCATCGATCCGCGTGGGCAAGTACATGAGCATGGTCGAACTCCTGGTTCGCGGCGGCGGCATTGGCAAGTGCCAAGTCGCCCGCAGCGGGCCGCTCAATCGGGGCCGACAACCGGCCCATTCACCAAGCTTCATGTCGCGGGAGTGCCGTTTTCGTAAGAATTCTTGCCGCGTATAGAGGAATGCAGCGAGAATACCGGCACGCGAACGGTCGACTGACAGCAAACGGCTGCCGCTTTCGTCACGCCGGCGGCAAAATCCGGGTCAGCGTATCGCGAATCCGCTGCGTCTTTGTACGTTCGAGTTGCGGCCGCTCGACCAGCTCGTGCGCCCGCCGGACGGCGTCTTCCAGCCCGCCGTGATCTTTCAGATAGTTGCCCAGCCGGCCCCATTCGGCGGCGAACTCGGCCTCCGCTTCGTCCGGCGGCGAATACCGGTAGACATGCGAGCGTACGGCCGCTTCCAGTCGCTCGGCAAGCCGCTGCCGCACATGGCGGTAGTAGTTGTCGACCGCGCTCGGGCTGATCCCCAGCGCCGCGGCCACCTCGGCGATCGACATGCCTTCGCACAGCCGGCCATACAGCACGCGGAAATAATCCCCTTTTCCTTGGCGATGATATTCGCCGGCGACGTCATGCAGGCACTGATCCAAAACGTCTTCGACCCAGGCGGCGAGAAAGGCCGTCTCCTGCTCACTCGATGGATCGGCCGCTGCCAATTGCAGTTGTTCCAATTCGAGCCGCAATTGTTGGCCATGCTGCCGGGCCCGCCGGGCGTTCGCCTGCACCTTGCAGACCACGCTACACAACAGCGTCCGCAGCTTGGCCTGCCGCGAGGCAATCCAGCGGCCGAGCAGATTATTTCGCAAGAGCACCTCGAATGTCTGCGAAGCCACGTCCTCCGCCTCGGCGAGCGGCGAGCTGCCGCGACGCAGCGCGAAGCGGCACACCGGCCCCCAATAATCGGCCAAAAACTGCTGCCAATCGCGGTCGTCGGCCCCGACGGCCAGCCGCTGGATCAAAGTGTGTCGTGTTTGGGGGAAGGTCATGGCATCATCATAATTCCGGGCCCGCGATTTGGGAAACGAATCGCGTACCCACCGTCGGGCGGATAATCCTCTCCGCCCTACCGTTCACGTGCCATTGGGGCAGGCATCTCTGTCTGCCAGGTCCGACCTCTGCCGTGGCCCAGTTGTTCCTGCCCTCCCAAAGCTTGGTGCCCAACCCGTCGCCAACAATATCAGGAACCACCTTTGTTCCCACACGCGCCGTCCGGCTACACTGGAACAAGTCGAACCGGCTGCAGCAGTTGCACCTCCGCTGGCAATTTTTACTACTAAAACGCCCAAACCGGCACATAAATGCTTTCGAGGGCAACCAGTTGCCGCAAAGGCGGCCCAATCCGCGGACGAGGTCGGCATGGCTGGCATGACAAGAGCGAAGCAAACGCTAAGCGCCTACTTGGCCGCGGGAGGGCGGCTGAGCGAGCGGCAAGTGCTCGCAGCAGCTCAGTACCTTTCGGGGAAGCTGGCGAAGCTGCATCAAGCCGGGAAACTCTACGGGGCATTGTCCGCCGACCGCGTCATCCTCGACGAACAGCTCCGGATGAGCCTTGCCAAGCCGCCGGATGCGATCGAACAGAGCGGCATCGCGGAGCCCATGCTGCCGCCAGAGTTGCATGGCATTTCCTTGCCCTCGCTGCCGGCCGATTTGGAAGCAGCCCGCGGCGTGCTTCGTGCGGCCGGCTCGACGATCGACCCTCGACGCATCGACGTCTACCAACTCGGCGTTCTGCTATGCACGCTGGTCAGCGGCGAAGAACCAGCAGCCTATCTGTTTAGCCCCAAAGTGAAGGCCCGAGTCCCGCCAGCCTGGCGAAACCTGATCGACCAGATGCTGGGTTATGATCCGGCCGCACGGATCGAAACGTGTGAGGAGCTGCCGAGCGCCACTGCTCAAGTGGCTGCGGCGATATCGAGCACGCCTGCGCCGAATCGCGCGGCCGCCGCCGACACGCCACACGCCGGCACGCTGACCGACGCATCGAATTACACGCCGCCCGACGGATCGCCCACCGGCGATCGATTCTCGCTAGAACCTCCCGCAGGTGGCCACGAAACTTTGCCCTTCACCGAGCTCGGCCACTACCGCATTGTCCAGCGCTTGGGCAGCGGCGGCATGGGAGACGTCTATCTCGGCTACGAGCCGGCGCTCGATCGCCGCGTCGCCATCAAAGTGCTGCCGCCCGAACTGGCCCGGCAGGCCGACTTCGTGCAGCGATTCGTCGATGAGGCAAAGGCCGCCGCGCGGCTCGTCCATCCAAACATCGTGCAAATCTATTTCATCGGCGAAGACCGCGGCCATCACTTTTTCGCCATGCAGTTCGTGCCCGGCGAAACGCTCGCCGCGCGGCTGCCGCGCACGGGGCGTTTTGCCATGCGAAGAAGCGCTCTCAATCGTCGAGCAAATTCTGGCCGGCTTGGCGGTCGCCCACGCCCGTGGAATGATCCATCGCGACATCAAACCGGGCAATATCCTCCTCGACGCCGAACACAAGCGTGCGCCTGCTGGCCGATTTCGGCCTTGTCAAATCGCTGGGCAGTAGTGCCCAGATGACGGCCACCGGCATGGTCATGGGCACCGTCGATTACATCTCGCCCGAGCAGGGCCGCGGGCAGGCGGTCGACGGCCGCAGCGATCTATACTCAATCGGGGTGCTCGTCTACCAACTTGTGAGCGGCCGCTTGCCGTTCGCCGCCGACACGCCGACAGCGATGATCTTTCAGCACGCCTACGAACGGCCGCTACCCCTCGACGTGGCCGCGCCGGAAGTTACCAACGACGTGGCCCAAATCGTCCATCGCTTGCTGGAGAAGAATCCCGCCGATCGCTATCAGACAGCCGACGATCTAATGGCCGACATCGCCGCGGTGCAGAGCGGCCGGCCGCTGGCGGCGCCCGCCGCCAAAGCTTCCGCCACGAGTGAGACCTCGATTATTATCAGAGCGCCCGAGTTCGATCTCGCCGAAGAGGAGCGGCGTGCCACTGCATGTTGCCCGTTGTGCGGCCGCAATCGCTCGGCGAGCGAATTCATGCGCTGTTCCACGAGCACGCCCCCGCGGCCCTGAAGAGTCTGCAAAACACGCAACTGCAGATAGACGGCACCTTGGCGGTCTATGAAAAACGACGCAATGAGCTGGCGGCTCTCGCCCGCGAAGCGCGGCAGGTCGCGGATCAGCTTGCGAAGCAAATCGAAGCCCACGAGAATGCCGGGCGTTCATCCCAGATCACCGACACGATTCGCCAGCATCACGCCCAAGTGGTCGCCGAGTTGGAAGCGCAGCTCGCTCTACAGCGCGACGAAAGCGATGAAATCGACCTGCGGATGGCCAAACTGGACGCCACCCTTGGCCAGCTCCGCAGCCAGCGCGACATTCTCAAAGCGCGGCTGCAGGCCGCTGAGGCTGAGCGCCGGCTCGCACTGCCCCACGGCGGCGCAACTCTCCGCCGCAACAAGCGGCTTCGCATGCTGGGAAAGGCCACGCTCGGGGCAGTGCTGGCCGCGACGGCCGTCCTGGGCGTGAAATTCCTTCGAAAGCGGCCGGCGGCCGGCATCATTCCACCGCTGAGCATGCCGTCGAACGTGGTCGACACGACAGCCAGCCATTGTCACCGTCGCAGAAATTGACGTCTGACGACTGGGAGTGGGGACCGGTGCGTAAACGCCGGCCCAGAGATCAATACTCCGAATAACGACGACTCGCCGTTCCTATCGGCCGACGGGCGCACGCTGTTGTTTCACTCGAACCGGTCCGGGGGATTGGGCAACAACGATCTGTGGATGACTCAGCGGTCGAGCATTGGAGGTCGCGTGGGGGCCGCCGGCGAATCTCGGCCCCAACATCAACTCCGGCGCAATCGACGCCTCGCCGACGATGACCGCCGACGGCCTGGCGCTCGTCTTTCATTCGCGCCGCGGCGGTGGCCTGGGCAGCGGCGATCTTTACTGGAGTCGGCGGCAAAGCGTCGGTCAGCTCTGGCCCCTTGCCGTCAACATGGGGCCGCGAATCAATTCCAAAGAATTGGATAATGCCGCCTTCATTTCACCCGATGGCTTGCTGCTTGCCTTTTCGTCGGAGCGGCCCGGCGGGCTGGGCGCCGCCGACCTGTGGTTTGCGACTCGCAAGTCGCTCAGCGATGACTGGGGCGAACCGGTCAATGCCGGCCCCAGCGTAAACAGCGCCGCCGACGATTGGGCCCCCCGATTGTCGTCCGACGGCTTTGTGATGGTTTTCAATTCATCACAGGCCGGGCGGCCTGGGCGGGCAAGACCTGTGGCTGGCCAAACGCGGCCGCTTCGATGAGCCATTTGGCCAGCCGGTCCATCTGCCGGCGCCAATCAACAGCCCCGCCAACGAGACGAATGCCAGCCTGTCCTCCGACGGCGGGACCCTGTGGTTCACGTCGAACCGGCCCGAAGGCTCGGGAGGAAGCGAAATCTACAGCGTCCGCCGTGTCCCAAAAGGCGTACCTCGGCCGATTGCGCCCGCGCCGAGCCGCCCGACTCCACTGGAAATGCTGACTTCGGACGATTGGGAGTGGACGCCACCCGTTCGCACCGGCCCGATCCTCAATTCGCCCGGGGACGACAACGCGCCGTTCCTTTCGGCCGATGGCTTGACCATCCTGTTTCGCTCCATTCGCTCCGGCGGACAAGGCCGGGCCGATCATCTGGTCGGCGACGCGGCCGGCCCATTGGGCGACCGTGGAGCACGCCGGTCAATCTCGGCCCGAAGATCAACTCGGCGGCCGCGGAAGGCCGGCCGAGCATGACGGCGGACGGCCTGTTGCTGGTCCTGCAAAGCACTCGCCCCGACGGGGCCGGCAGTAGCGACCTCTACGTGAGCTCGCGCGACGCGGTCGGCGCCACCTGGGGCGAACCTGTCGACCTCGGCCCGCCGATCAATACCCGCTATGAGGAGGAGCGGGCGATGATTTCAGGCGACGGCCTGACGCTCGTATTCGATTCCAGCCGCCCGGGCGGCGCCGGCAAGGGCGACCTGTGGATGTCGACGCGGGCCAGCCGTAGCGATGCCTGGGGCGAGCCGGCGAACATGGGCCCAGTCAACACTCCCGAGGAAGAGTACGCCGCAGCGCTGTCGTCCGACGGGCTGGTGCTGATCCTCTCGACGTCGCACCCCGGCGGCAGCGGCGGCCGCGATCTGTTCATGTCCACGCGCAAGTCGCGCGGCGATTCGTTCGGCCCTGCGGTCAACCTGGGGCCGGTCGTCAACAGTGCCCAGGACGACGACGCGCCGTTTCTCACGGACGATGCCAGCCAGCTCTGGTTCGATTCTCGCCGTCCAGGCGGCTTCGGCGGGGCCGATATCTACATGAGCCGCCGCGTGCGTAAACCGGCGTTGGCGGAAGTTGACAAGAATCTACCGCAGCCGCCGGCACTGCCCAAGCTAAAGGTCAGCACTCGCGAAGTGCTGACGTCCGATGCTTGGAAATGGGGCGAAGTGACAAACGCCGGGCCTTTACTGAATAGCCCGGAAATGGACAACTCCCCATTCCTCTCGGCCGATGGGCGAACGCTTCTGTTCGGGTCGATGCGCCGCGGCGGAAAAGGCAACCTCGATATTTGGATGTCCACGCGGCAAAGCGAAATCGGAAGATTGGGATCCGCCTGTCAACCTGGGCGCAAATATCAACGGCCCGAATGGGATGGAAGCCCCTCGATGACCGCCGACGGGCTGACGCTGCTTTTGACTCTCACCGCCCGGAGCGAAGCGGCGATCGCGACCTCTATGTGAGTACGCGCAAGTCGGTTGATGAGCCGTGGCCGGCGGCTGAAGTCATCGGCCCGCCGATCAGTTCGAACGTGCTCGACGTAGCAGCACAGATATCGCCGGACGGTCTCACGCTGGCATTTTCATCGATTCGAGACGGCGGAGTCGGGTTTGTCGATTTGTGGTTTGCCAAACGGCAGTCGCGAACCGACGCTTGGGGCGAACCTTTAATGTTGGCCTCCGCGTGAATAGCACGGTCGAAGATTGGTCGCCGCGATTGTCAAGCGACGGACTAGTGCTTCTATTTCGTTCGCCGCGGGCGGGCGGCGTTGGTGGGCAGGACCTGTGGATGGCCACACGAGCAACGAGCGGAACAGGCGTTCGGCCGCCCCGTGTTGCCTTGCCCGCCCCGATCAATACCGAATTTGAAGATGCGGCGGAACGTCTCTCCTACGACGGACAAACGGTTTGGTTCACGTCGAACCGCCCGGGCGGCGAGGGCAATGACGATCTTTATTTCGTGCGGCCGCTTTCCGAACGAGCCGGCCGCGACGGACGTTGTAACCGAGCCCAAGGCCGAGCTGGCGGTCGCGGAGTTTACGCCGCCAAAGAAAGTTCCCGGCAAGGAATCGGCAGGCCTCGTCGGTCCCCTGACGGTGGCCGATCATCCGACCGGCATCGTCTTTCACTATTCAACCGGCAAGCCGCTGCCGAACCAGTTGATTACGGAAAAAGTCTTTGGAGCCGGCCAGTCGATGCGTGACATCAAGATTGACCTGCGCGGCCGATTGGAGGTGCCCCGCAAGATGATCGTGCAAGTAATGCATTACGGTGGCTCGGGCAACCGCGGCATTGATTGGCTCTATGTCGACGGGCGCGAAGTTGGCTCCGTTGGTGATGATCGCGTTAAAAGGGCCGTTTACAATCTTCCTCTCGAGGCGGGCACTTACGCAGTCGAGTGGCGACTGACTGGTGGAGATTTCGGTAACGGCATCTTACAGTTCTTTGATCCAGAAACGAAAAAGTCGCTTCGCGTTTACGTGGGCGATGAGGCCCTGGCCGCCACTTTGCATGATCCGATCGACCAGGTCGTGGACAATGACAAATATGAAACTGCTACCATTCCCGAAGAGATCGGAAGTCAAAACTGAAAGTAATTTGCCGCGATTTGGGCAATTCACCATACTCACCGTGCGCCGGCTTGCTGTTTTCGGCGTTGGGCTGGCCACTCTCCCGCACTGCGCTGGCGGACGAAGTGGCGCTGCAAAACCCGGTCGACGCCGTGTGGCTGAGCGCCGATCTGCACACCTCGCCGTTGGTGAAAAAGCTGCCGGGCGGCCTGTTGACGCGCGAGCTGGTGCGCCAGGCCGTGCTAATCGCCGCCCGCGATGAGCTAGGGTGGGACACCGGCGACGAAGGGCTGGGCGACGTGCAGCCGGACAACGTCGATCCCCACCGGCCGGCGATCAGAATCCAGGTCACCTCGCCGGGCGAGAAGCGACTGAAACTCGAGCTAATCACACTCGACAAATCACCCGTCGAGCGCCTCCTGACGCACGAATATGAGTTTGACCCCGACCCGCGCCGCTGTTACGCCCTGTTAACCGCGCTCCTGGAGCGCGAGTCGCGGACGACGTTGAGCGACACGCTGAAGAAACTCAGCGCTGATGCCGCCAGCCCGGCGCCGGCAAATCGCAAACCGGATTTTACTCGCATCGATGAACTGCTGGCGAAGATGGACTTCGTCTCACAGTTTGTCGCCGTGCGCCTCACGCATCAGCAGATTCGCCAATGCGGCGAGTCGCCGGAGCTTTTGGGACGGCTGGTCCGTGGCTATTCTCACCTGGCGGCGCTGACGCAATCGCTGTGGAGTGCCACGAGCGACATCTGCGCTGCTCGCTCTTTGCTCTATGCTGAGCGGCTCGTCGCGGCTCAAAACGACTCGCCGACCGCCCTCGCCTATCGCAGCTACGCCCGCGCGCTGTGCGGGCTGCATGCGCTGGCGCTGGACGACATCGCGGTTTTGCACAAGCAGAGCAACGAGCCGCAGAGCACGGGCGGCGTGCTGCCGGCCTGGCTGCCGCTCATCGAAGCCTACGTGCAATTCGACCGCGAGAAGTTAAAGGCAGCAGCACCGGCCAACTCGGACGTGGCCTCGCTTGGTGCTCTGCTTACCGCGAAGCTCAACGATGCGTCGAGCACGAAACGAGAGCTAGCAGAACGGATTCCTGAGTACTTCGAAGCATTGCCCGAGGCATACGGCCTGTTTCTGCCGCTCATTCCGCAAGCGACCGGCCCGCGCGAGCAAGCGCTGGCCACGACACTGCGGAATTTTGCCCGATTGCTGCCAAACCGCCTGCAACAGACAACGGAAATCCCGCCAGACGTTCGCCAACTTGCCACGGCAAAGGTGGAGTCGGCCGCGGCCGACGAAGGCCCGGGCGGCGCCGAGTTTCAGCCCGTCGCTGGCTCGGAATTCTCCGCCGCACCCGTTCAAATTGCCGGCGCGCTGGCGCAAGTGGCGGGCGGCGAGCCATCTTGGCGGGCGCTGGCCGCCATTATCCGCGACGAAGCGTTCTCCACCTCCACCAACTACTTCACGTATTTCGGCGGCTCGTACAGTTCTCAGCCAATGCTCGAGGCGGCCCAGGCGATGACCGACGGTCATCGTTACGACGTATTGATCCGGGGATATGGCGTTGACCGCGCGGGCCGCTCCGACGACTACAAACGCTTTATGCAAGGCTTGCGCATTGTCGACCCCAACCCCTGGATGTGGCGCTTGTTCGTCCGCATGTGGTACGTGAATGCGCGGGGTGATTTTCTCGGTTCAAGAGCGATGTATGATGCGCTCGAACAGCGCGACTTCACTTGCGATTATCTCATGGCTTGCGTCGGTGAGGTCGAGCAAATGGCATCGACCAACCGAACCGTGGCCGGCATGTATGATGACATTTTCAGCCAGATTCAAATTGTGAGCCCGAATTGTCCGGTCGCAGTTCGAGCGGCGATCCTGCAAAATTCGGCCCCCTCGCCCGAGCAGCTCGCCCAATGGGAAAAAGCCGCCGGCGGCGACGCCGACACGTCCCGCGTGCTCGGCCAAAGGTACCGCCAACTACGCCGCTTTGATGATGCCATTCGCTTGCTGGAAGAATCGGTTGCGCTCAGCCCCAACCAGTCGGCCTTCATCGCACTCGCCGACGTATATCGCTCCAACGGCCACGACGAATTATGGCGGCCCACGCTGGAGCGATTCCTGGCGCTCGACAATCCGGCCCTCGACGACGCCCGTGTCCGCGACCGCATCGCTCAGGACTACATCGCTCACGGCAACTGGAAGCAAGCCGAGCCCTACTCGCTGGCGGCTGCTGAAAGCGGCGCCGCGTGGGCCCTGATGACGGCCAGCTCCGTCTATGAAGGACTTGAAGACTGGGAAAAATCGGAAGACTTCATCCGGCGGCTGTCGCAGTCGTATCAGGGAATTGACCGGATGCAATGGTACGTCTGGTGCCGCCGCACCGGCCGCGGCGATCTGAACGAGGCCCGCTCGCTGGCAGAGCAATTTCGCGCCGCGCCGCGAGACCGTGACTTCTTCGCACCAGAAGCGTTCGGCGTGTATGAAATTCTGGAAGGACAGCCGCAGAAGGCTCTGGAGCAATTCAACACGGCGTGGGCTCGTTCGCCCGCGTCCGATTGGGTCGGCATGCACGCTGTGCTGCTGACAGCCGAGCAAGAAAATCAAAGGGCCGTTGACGCCGCACTCACGAAGCTGCTCTCTCGCACGAATGCCGACGACCCGAAAACGGCGGCTTACATTCGCGACGCGGTCCACCTGCTGGTCGACCAACTCGCTTCCGGCGAGCGGCCTGAGCTGGAAGCCACGCCGTTGATGGCCCTCATCGATGGCATGAGCATCGACGCTCGATGCAAGTACGGCTACTTCCTAGGCCGGCTGTGCGAATTGCGCGGCAACCCCCCGTTGGCCGAGCAATGTTATCGCCGGGCGATCGACACGCGCCAGTTTGCCCAATACAACGTAACCCTGGCCACGCTCCGCCTTGCGGGATTGCACCAGGAATAATTGGAGCAATTACGAACCAGCGGCCGTTCAGTTGCAGCACGCATCTCATTTTTGAACAACGATTGCATTTGCTCGCGGTATGGTGCGGACGCGGTCGTGGTAGCGAAATGACCGCCGCGCTGACAGTCGGATGGCCGCCGAACTGACACTTCGGTTGCAACAAGCCGTTACCCTGCAACCGCGATTGAAGTGCTTGCCAACTGCTCGAAATGCTTCACGGATTGAGGCTCGCCGTTCTCAGCAGTGCATCGGAATTGCTCAGGCAACGTGGCCACGGCGATAGCTGTTGCCTGCTTCACAACTCTCGAAGCGACAAGAAGGAGCTCGTAACGGACTTGAACAGGACCTACGAGGAGGTGTTCGCTAACAGTAGCAAACGATCGAGCCGGAGAACGACGCGCGAAGAGTTCGACGGTACGAAGTTGCGCTGGAACCGCTTGACTAAATAGCCGGGGCTATGTCGCGTGCGGTAGCCGGTTAAGGCCTGAGTCTTCTTGCAGGGACATCCAGAGAGCGCGTGGAACCGGGGTGGCAATGGACTGGACATTCTCTGCGATGCGATCGGGGTAGGTTGTCGTGAGCCTCACGGCGGTCACGCCTGGGGTGGAGAGGATAAATTGCAAATTGGCGTGCGCGGGCGTCACGCCGTGGCCGTGGCACAAGGCGGCGAACGATTTGCGCCAGGCAAACAGCTTTCGATCGGTCTCGAGGTCGCGATTCAGTTGCCGGCCGTCGAGATAATTGCCGCCGACGAGGAAACCGTTGTGGAACGGGGCGGCGATAACGACCGCGATGTTACGTTGGTGGAGGCGATCGATGAAATCCAGAAGTTCTGGCGGATGGTAAAGCACGGATAGGCCGCTGACCAGCGTGAGAAAGTCGATGGGTGCGCTCGTGGCGATCTTTTCTACGGCCCGCCAGTCGAATGCTTCGATGCCGATCGCTCGGACTGCGCCCGTTTGTTTCAGTGCGACGAGCGCGCAGGGAGCCGTTATCAGAAGGGGGCGCGACACTGGCGGTGTTTTTTGCCGCCGAATCGCCATTAGTCAACGACGCTGCTGCGTCGAGCGACGCCAATCGCGGGGTCAACCGTTCGCCGAGAAGCTCGCAGTTCTGGGTCCAGGATGCGAAGATGCCGTCGTAGCCCGTCTGGCGGGTGAGGGTGCGGTGAGCGGCTGAGGTTGAGTGCGGGTCGGATCGATTGGCGCGGGGCGGAGCGGTGAAACCGTCCAGCCGAGGCGGACGGAAATCAGTGCGTCGTCGGGCGTGATTTCGAGCTTGCGCAGTGCCTGGCCAACATTTTCCAGTGCGAGGCCGGGGCCCCCTTTGATCGTTCCAGCCCGCGGCTCGGTCGGGAGACCGGCCGCAAATGAGGCATCGATAACGACCGGCTTGGCGACGTGCTCGAACCACTGGCCGCATATAGCACGTTTCGTCTGATCGGGAATGACGCGACGGGCATTTCCCAAAGGAGCAGCGCTAAACTGGACAGGTGGCACGGTCAGGCCGGAGCCGCCGAGCGGTCGATGTTGTTCGTGCGTGAGAAGCATCGCAGCGCATTGTGAACGCGACGGTCGATGATTGGCAAGGCGGGACGGGAGTGAAATCTCTCCCCGCGTCGGAAAGGATATGGCGCCGCGGGCAACTCGCCGCGGCAGACAGGTGTGGCGTTTTGCATTGTGAGATGCACCCCCCATTATTGTAGGCGAAGGAGGATGGACCCGCGCTTGCGCTGCGAGCTATTTTCGTAATTCGCCGCGACGCTGGGCGAGATGGGCCGCTAGGGCGGCGATACGGGGGTCGCGGTCGTGGATCGCGGCTTGAAACGCTTGCTCGATCAGTTGCGGGTCGTTCGACGTGGCCATGACCGTGACGGCAGCGAGGCGGACGTCGGCACTCCTGTCGGCAGCCAGTAGCAGAAGCCAGGGGCGGGCGCTGGCGCCGGGCTGAGCTTGAACGGTTTCGACAAGTTTCGACCGCCCCGAAGCGTCGGGCGAAAGGAATTGTTCGACCATCGGGCGTGAAAGGATTCCAAAGCCGCGGCGGGCGAGCTCGATTTCGAGAACACCGGCGTCTTTCGCGGTTGCCGTTCGCCAACTGCTGAGCAATTCGCGCGCTGGCATATCTGCCAAAGAGGGGTCGGCGTTGGCCGCTCCCGAAAGTTGTTGCCGAGGCTGGGCTGCGGCGTTGTTTTCGGCTATCGGCTGACCGGCAGACGGGTCGGGCAGAATGCGGAGTGAAAGCGGCGCCGCGGAAGTGTCGTCGTTGACAGGTCTAGGCGGCCGCCACAAAGCCCTGTTCGACGGCGTGATCTGATTTGGCGGGGGCGTCGGGATCGACTGGGAAGGCGCTGGGGGGAGGCCCGGATCAGGTGTCGTCAGAGGAACTATCGGAGCGCCGGCGGCGACGTGGTTACTAGCGCGCGGCTGGCGTTGAAACGACTCTCGCAAATCGGGCAGCGCAATGGAGAGATCGCTTCGAGGGCCGGACGGCTCGGACCTTTCACTAAGCGCAGATTTCGTCGCGAGCGTCGACAGCGGCGCTCCGCCGACGCCGGGCCCAGCGGGGGATGACAGGATGGTGTCGCAAATGGCGGCAAGGGACGGCGTCGCGCCGCTGGGCATCTTGTTGGCTAGCCAAACTATGCGGTGCGCGGTCTGGCGAATCCAGCCGTAATTGCCAGTGTTCGACTTTTGCAGCTCGGCCAAGGCCAGCGCAAAAGCCACGAAGTCGTCGCCGATTTCGGCAAGGCGGCGATTGCCACGGATCTGTTCGCCGTACGATTGCAGCCGGTGGTTTATCAGCGACTGGGCCGCGACAGCGATTTGCGGATTGGGGGAAGCCGACGCGGTAACCAAGGCCCGGGCAGGGGCCGGGCGCATGTCGGCGAGTTGACGGAGGGCCGCGAGTGCTTCGTCGCTGGCGCCGCGCGCGACGTGTTGCTCGAGTTCGGCAACGAGCGCGGCGCTGGATCGCAGCCAGCTTCGCCACGGCCACTAGCAGCAGCAGCACCCAGGCGGCGAGAAGGAAGATCGACCTAACAGGGCGGCGTCTTCGTAACTGATCCAAGACGGAACTCCCGTGGCAGGGGCGTGTAAAGAAAGAGGCGGGCGATTGTCTGAGAGGCCCGAAATCGTGGCAAGATCGGAAATAGCTTGTAGCCGGCGGCGGCCGCCCTGCGCAAGCAGGGGTTTTTCCTGTCGCGGGGCCGCTTGGGCGGCCGAAATATCTATGAAACCGACAAAGCTTAACGGCATGCTAGCAGCCGCGGAGCGCGGTCGGCCGTTTCATTTTGGGGGGAAGTGTTTATGAGACCGCAACGGCGAGTGATAAATTGGTGCTGCGCTGAAGGGGACCGCGCTCGCGTTGCGCGCGACGGGATTCGCGGCGTCGGACCGGCCGGGCGCTGCATCTTATTTCCGTGCCTCGTTGTGGCAGCCCTTAGTGGAAGCTCATTCGGACCCCCGGCACGGGCGGAGAGCCCCGCCGATCCCACGTCCAGCCGCGCCGCGCGCGAAGAAGCGGCGCGCGCCGTTCCGTGGCAACAGCTCAACCCGGAGCAGAGAAGACTGACGCAATCGATTATTTCCAACGCGGCAATTTATCGCCGTCTGCCGACGCGCGTCATCGATTGCGACCCTGAAATGTTCACGTTTCTCCTGCAGCATCCGGAAGTCATCGCCGACGTGTGGCGTGTGATGGGCATCAGCCGCGTCCAGCTCGAGAAGCTTTCCGACGGCAGCTATCGCGGCAGCGACGGCGCCGGCACAACCGGTGTCGTGCGATTTCTGTCGAGCAATTGCCGACCCGATGCGCAAAACACGGCCGTCATCTTTGCAGATGGTTCCTACGACGGAAAGCCGTTCGTGCTTCCGATCAAGGCCCAGACGATTGCACTACTGCGGTCGGATGCCGTCCAGGAGAGCAACGGTCGGCGCTACGTAACGGTGCGGGCGGACGTGTTTATTCGCGTCGAGCAGATGGCTGTCGAACTGGTCGCGCGCACGGTGCAACCGTGGGTGAACGCCACGGCCGACCGGAACCTGATCGAGACGCTGACGTTCTTCAGCAACTTCTCGCACACCGCGGAACGCAACCCGGAAGGCATGCAGCGACTGGCGGCACGATTGACGACAATCGACGAACCGACACGCCGCGCGTTGGTGCAGTTGTGCTATCAGACGGCCGGACGATATTCGTATCTCGAGCGACCGGGACGCGCGGGTGAAGCGTTACTCGTACAGAGCGACGGCGTGGCGAATGCGCTCGTCAAATGAGCGGCGGCGAGTGTCTTGAGCGTTTTGTGAATCGTCGCCACACGGCGCCCAGTGTGTTAGCTGCGGTGTGGCCGCCGAGAGAGGGGCTCGAAGTAGCTATCCTAGAACCCCCTCTCTCTGGGAGTGCGCAGGTCGCCGCGAGCGACTCGCTGGCTCGAGGTGAGGGCCCTCGCCTCGCAACAATTCACCCTTACCCCAGCCCTCTTCCCACAGGGAGAGGGAGTATTGCGATAAGCACGCAGTATTATCGGGGCTCCCCCTGAAAGTATTTGCGGGCAAGGTCGTTGACCGCTTTCAAATCCGTTTTGCCGCTGCCGAGGACCGGAATGACATCAACTTGAAGGAAGCTATCGGGCGAGGGAAGCCACAGATTTGGCAGACCGGTAGTTGCCAACTGACGGCAGATTTCCTCCGGCGAGAGAGGCAGCGGCACGTGGACAACGACGATTCTCTCGCCCTTGCGCTGGTCGGCGACTGAGGTCACTACGACGCGCGTCTCGCCTTCGTCTTCGACGCCGAGGATGTCGCAGAGCGCTTCTTCGATGCGGACGTGCGGCACCATTTCGCCGCCAATCTTGGAGAAGCGGCTCAGGCGGCCGGTGATGAAGATGAAGCCGTCCGCATCGATCTGGGCGATATCACCGGTGATATACCAACCGTCGCGGATGACCTTGGCCGTTTCGGCCGGCTGGCCCAGGTAACCCTTCATGACGTTCGGCCCCTTGACGAGCAACATGCCGGGCGTGTCGTGAGGCAGCGGCTGGTTCGTTTCGGGATCGACAACTTTGACCGAAACACCGGGCACCGGCCGGCCGACAGAGCCCTCCTTGTGATCGACGCCGAAGCTGTTGGAGCGACTGGGCGGCACGTTTACCGAAACGAGCGGCGAGAGCTCGGTTGTGCCGTAGCCCTCGACCGGGCGGACGTGAAATCGCTCTTCAAATGACTGGCCGAGAGGCGCGGGAAGTTTCTCGGCGCCGACGACGACGGTGTTGAGCGTCCGGAAGCCATCCGGATCGCAGCGACGGAGGTAGGATCGCAGAAAGGTAGGAGTGGCGAGCAAGATGGTGGCGCTATGTGCCTTCGCCAGGCGGGCCACGATGCGGGCATCCAGCGGCGAGACATGGTAGACGGCGCGAATATCGAGCAGGAGCGGACCCCACAGCGTCACGGTGTATCCCAACGAATGGAAAAACGGCACGATTCCCAGGATCAAATCGGACGGATGCGGATGCACCACCTGGTCGATGGCCTCGACATTAGTTGCAATGTTGTGATGGGTCAGCAGAACGCCTTTGGGCTCGCCGGTCGAGCCGGAAGTGAAGATGACGGTGGCTTCTTCGTCCCCGCGGATTTTGTCGAGGCCGAGGAGCCGGTCGACGAGCGGGGCCGGAAGGGCATAGGCGCCAAGCACGCCAACGAGCTTGTCGCCGCGATTGGCCTTTTCGCGGAGATCTTCGAGATAGACAAGTTCGGCCTCGATTTCGAGCTTTTGTTTTTCGATCACCTTGCGGCTGGTGAGGACGTGGCGGATGCCGGCGCGGCGGATGCACGAGTTAATGACGGCCGAAGTAGCCGTGTAATTCAAATTGGAGGACACGCGGCCGGCCATCGAAACGGCGGTATTGGCGACGACGCTGCCGACAGCAGGCGGGAGCAGGATGCCGACGTAGCGTTCGTCGGCGGCGATGACGTGGCGCAGCAATAGGCGTCTCATGACGAGCGTTGCAGCTAGCAACTTGCCGCCAGTCAGCCGGACGCCAGTCGAATCGGCCAGCTTGAAGCGGAACATTGCCTTGCGGCAGATGCGAATCATCGCCCGGGGCAAAGCGGCGGTGCGTTGTTTTCTGCCGGCCACGGCGTCGGCCCCCAAATCAGCAACAGCTTGCCGCACTTCGTAAATGTCCTGTGGATCGTTGATTGGCAAACCAAACCATATGGATACGCGGCGCGGCAAGTTCGTGGGCCATTTCCAAAAGAACTTGCCGCCGCGGAAACTGAAGATACTGCCCCACAGCTCGTCAAGATACACGGGAATCAGCGGCGCGGACGTGCCTTTGCGAATCTCAAGGACCCCGGACTTGAACGATTGCAATTGGCCCGACCGGCTGATCCCTCCTTCGGGAAAGATACAAACAAGCTCCCCGTTCTGCAACGCCTGTCGCGCGGTCTCGATCGCCGCGCGAGCAGCCTTCGGCGCGGGACCGATCGGAATCGCCCCCATGATGCGGGCCAGTCCGCGCGTCCACCAATTGTTGATCAGCGAGCGATCAATGAGCATGTGGATCTGGCGCGAAGAGGTCGTCAGGAGCAGCAAGCCGTCGAGCCAGGAAATGTGATTCGGGACCAAGATTGCGCCCCCTTGTACCGGCAAGTGCTCGCGTCCATAGACGTGAATTCGGTAGAGCGAGTGTGTGGTGAGCCAAGCGAAGAATTTGATCGATGCCTGGGGAATCAACGCGATGATATAGACGAACACGGGCACAGTGGCCAACCCGCAAAGCATGAAGATCTGTCGCGACGAAAAAAGGGGCTCTTGGTTGCCAGTGGGGACGCGCAATAGGTAGTAACCGAGCGACGCCAGAAACATACCGCCGAACGAAAGCAGATTATTCGCGGCCAGGATGGCCCCGCGGTGCGCGGGCGGGCTGCGATGCTGCATGTAGGAGGCGAGCGGGACGTCGAATAGCCCGGCGCTGGTGCCCAGACCCGCCAGAAACACACAGGCCGCCAAGTAGCTGAGCGTGTAACCCGGATCGAGCATCTTTCCCTCGATGGAGAAAAGACAAAACGAAAACAACGCCAAACCGCCTGCGCCAAGCGGCAGGATGCCGAGCTCGACCTTTCCGCCCGACCAGACGCCCGCCAGCACGCTGCCGAGACCGATGCCAAAAATGAGCGACGCCAACAAGAGCGTGTTTTGGGTCTGCTCCTTGGCCCCGCCTTCGGTCGCGAATTGGTCGACGTTCAACTGCACGAGCAGGGCCAGCGACCAGAAGAACATCATGCCCAAAGCCACGCGGAGCATGGCCCGGTTTTCGGAGAGGATGACAATGTCGCGAATCGTTTGCCGAACAAAATCCCAAGTGAAAGCGCGGTCGGGGTTGGCCGCTTTCAAATTCATGATCAGGAGGCTGGTGAGCCAGCCGCTAACCGCGATCGCGAGTAGAACAACGGCCGCAATCCACCACCGCTCGCGGCCAAAGTCGCCCGTGACCTGCGGCGAGGCCAGCCAATTGCCAAGGCCCGCGCCGACCACCGCGGCAACCACCGTGATCGCCCCCATCACGCCGTTGGCGGCTGAGATCTTTTCGCCCCGCAGCATTTCAGGAATGCTGCCCAACTTGGCCGGCCCCATCAGCGCCGCCTGCGTCCCAATCAGGGCCACAACGACAAACATTAACCAGGATTGGCCGATCACGATGGCGCCCACCATGGCCAGGCAGATGGCGATCTCCGCCAGCTTGTTGTAGCGAATGACTGCCGTTTTGCTGTAGCGGTCAGCCAGAAACCCCGACAGCGCGGCCAGCGGAATGTAGGGCAACACCAGGCAGGCTGAGCCCACGGCGAGCACGAAGCTCATTTGGCTTGGTGCTGGGAAATACTGCTTGCCGATGCCAATTGCCAGCCATTTGAGAATGTTGTCGTTCGTGGCGCCGAGGAATTGAGTAAGCAGCAAGCCGACAAACGTGAGCGACTTGAGACTGTCGCGCGGCGTCGAATCGTCCGGCCCTGCGGCTGGCGAAGACTCGGAGGCTGGCGAGGATGAAGTCGTTTGTAGCATCATTGCTACTTTACCTGACAGAAGCGACGGCCGGGAGCGGAATACGCGATGTGCTTCCGCCAGCGGTTCGACGGCCGATACTCATGCGGTGGCCGCTTATTGGAGTCGTTTGGCATCTGGGCGCGATTGCGGGACTCATGTTGATGGCCGAGACGACGGAATTCGGCGCGGCTGGCCGACTCTCTCGCGGCCCGCACGAAGCGTACCACCGACAGAGGCGTGATTTTCGTCATGTGGCTGAAGTCGCAAAGCAGGTGGCTACGATGTAACCGACAGACGTGTCGCTCTCGGCCGCTGAGATGCCGGTACGACCGCAATCCTCCCGTAACTTGGCGAAGTCATGGATCTCAATCGACACCAGTTTTTCTTCCTCGGCTTGTTGGTGCTGTTGATCGGCTTGCAGTTTCGCTACGTCAGCGCGTATGTGCTGAACCCGGATACGACGCGTTTTCTGGCGGAGCACACCGGTCAATCGACGGCAAGCACCGCGAACTATTTTGCCGCGACGGCTGGCACGTCGTCCGCACCTCGCAAAGTGTTGCAGCCGCCGGAATGGTTGAGCTGGTGCCTGATCTCCGTTGGCGCGGTGCTCGCGCTCCATTCGCTGGCGATGCCGAAGCCCGGTTAACCGGCTTCCCGACCGGGCTCCACCGACGCGTCAAACCGGCTTGCCTTCGCTGCCGTTTAGCGGGGCCCCACGACCACATATCGAGCGCCGGCAGCGCCTCGTCCAACGCCGCCAATCCTTGCAGGCGGCCGGGAGCCACGGTATCATTGAGAGGGTGGGAAGCTGCTGATCGCGGCGCCGCTCCGGTCGCTCCCGCCGGCAGTTTTGGTTCGGTAGCGAGAGTCGATGCGCCCAGCATCGTCCGTCAGGTACCTTGAGGAAAATCGCATCGATGGCCACAACGCGACGCATCAAAGTGAATGAATCGGGCCCCGTCACTGTTGTCACGTTCGCCGATTCAAAGATTATCGACGAGGCGGAGATTCAAGAGTTCGGCCAGGAGCTCTACGATTTGGTCGAGCGCGACAAGCGCAATAAGATTGTGCTGAACTTTGGGAACGTGGAGTTTCTGTCCAGCGCTGCCTTGGGAAAGCTGATCGGGTTCGACAAGCGCGTCAAGCAGCATGGCGCTGAGCTCGTGCTGTCGAATATCCGTCCTGAAATCTACGAAGTGTTCGCCATCACCAAGTTGACGAAACTGTTCATCATCAAAGATACGGAGGCAGATGCATTGGCCGTAATTTGAGCGGGCGA
Organism: uncultured Planctomycetota bacterium; assembly: GCA_963738665.1. GTDB lineage: Bacteria > Planctomycetota > Planctomycetia > Pirellulales > Lacipirellulaceae > JABDGM01. The sequence continues at coordinate 2,292 of CAVTXL010000012.1, read as the reverse complement.
CGATTTTTTTAGCGCAGGGATTTTTGCGCGGTGCCATACTCATGTCCCTGGTTGGTTTACCATCGAGCCCGATCGCTTGCGGCGGAAAGATAGATCGCATGTCCGAGCACCGCTGGAACTGGACTACGCGCGCTGAAATTCCCAGTCGAACTGGCGCGCACCTCGCCCCCCTGCGGGAGATACTCGCGCAGCTGGAACGCCATGGCTGGAACGGTCGCGACCTGTTCGGCATCGAGATGGCCCTCGAAGAATCGCTTACGAATGCGATTCGTCACGGCAACCGGTTTGATGAAACAAAAATTGTGCGAATGGAATGCAAGGTCAGCCCCGACCGGTTTTGGCTGCGCGTGCATGACGAGGGGCCGGGCTTCACGCCGAGCAAAGTACCGGACTGCACATCCGACGAAAACCTGGGCTGCCCTGGCGGCCGCGGCCTGGCCTTGATCCAGGCGTTTATGACCCGAGTGGAGCACAACGAACGCGGAAACTGCGTTACCATGGAAAAAATCCGCACAACCGCTGCGGACAATGCCTGCGGATGTTAACCGCGCGGCGCGGCTGGCCTTGCACACAATCTAGTGCCGAGCAAAAATGTTGTGTTGCCTCCCTGCGGTATAGTGATTTCTGCCGTACATGTGAAATTTTAGTGCAAATCAATTAACGACCGCCGCCATTAACCAGTGATTCGCGGCAACGATGCTGCGGTCCAGGCGCGCAACGATGATCCCCTGTAGCTCAGTTGGTAGAGCAAGCGGCTGTTAACCGCTGTGTCCTAGGTTCGAGTCCTACCGGGGGAGCTTTCACACCTTGCTTATTCCGAGGATCAGCAAAACCCTCGGAGTTTTTGCGTTGCCCTTCCCGGGCCTTCCGGCCATATCGCCTGCCTTCCGACGCTGACTGCTGCGCTTTTTGCTGCGCTTTTTCGGTGGCCCGGGTGAAGTGCTCGTCGGTCGTCTGAAGATAGTGTTTCGTAGCGACGGCTTGGGTGTTGCCGATCCAGTCACAGACCACATGAATTGGGAACTCTTCTGCCAGCTCGGTTTCACGCGTGGCTCGAAGATTCTGGAATAGCTTTGGCCATGGTTTCAGGTCGGCCTTGCGAATGATCCGTTCCAATTGCGTCCGTAAGTTGCTGTTGCGATCGCGATAGCGGGTGATGATTGGCGCACTCAGCGGCGTGTCCTTGCCCAGGTTCACTTTGTCGGCGACCTTCTGCAGCTCGACGCGGAGTTCGGGGAACAGCGGAATAGTACGAAATTCTTTGCCCTCGTGATGCTCGGTCTTCGGTGAGCGGACCGTGATCCTACCGAGGTCCCAATCTACATCGCTCCAACACAGGGCCAGATGCTCGGACGGACATCGCAGTCCGCCATAGCGGCTGAGTGCGAACAGCAGCTTCCATTCGGGGTCCGGACAAGCCGCGAGGACCTTCTCGGCGACCTCCCTTGTGACGAAGTGCTCGCGACTTTTATTGGCCCGAACTCCGGTGCCCTTCATGTCCGCAAACGGGCTCTCGGCAATTAAGCGTTTTCTCACAGCTGCGCGGAAGAACTGTTTCGCCCGGCCACAGACCCGGCGAACGGTATTATCGGCCAAGGTTTGTCCCAGACGAACTCGAAAATCGTCGGCATCGCCTGGGGTAATTTCAGACAAGGATTTTTCAGCGCCAAAGTAATCGACGAGGTTGTTACGTGCTCGCTTTAAGTGAGCACGCGTATTAGGCTTCACATCCGTTCGGCCTTCAATATAACGGTCCAAGAAGGCCGCTAACGTGCTGCTTGCGGCTTCCGCTCGGGGCGCTACCAAACCATGCTTGGCGAGCTTTCGATATAGCTCATCTTCTCGACTAGCTACCCACTGGCTTGTTTCGGGAGGGGGTGCCGTGCCAGTGATCTTAGCGGTAATCAAAAATTCGACCTGCGATCTGATGGATTCGGCTCGTCGTTTGTCCATTTTGCCGAGCCGGATATGTCGACGCTTGGGATCATCACCGAGGAAGAAATCAACCCTCCACGTTGTCCCGCGTTTGCCCACAGTTTTAGTCAAACTCGCCATTTAAATGTACCTATTCTCGGTTTGTTCGGTTTTTGCGGCTGGAGCCGTCATTGTTGGCTGCGCACTGTTGTAGTCACAAAGTTTGCTGATAGATTCTGGCTCAGCCGTTTTGATCGCTAATGCCTTTTCATATATCTATTCTAATTAGGATTGCATGCCTGCACGTCGTCAGGCAGCCGACGGCGGGCAGCCCGCTTCGATCCACTCCAAAATCAAGCGGCGAGGCCAGCGCACGCT
>CAVTXL010000011.1:0-229559 GCA_963738665.1 uncultured Planctomycetota bacterium | reverse complement strand
GCGAGAGCGGACTTCGTAGTTCATGGGACAGCAAGGCCATAAACTCTTCCTTGCTCTTATTCGCTTCGGCCAGTCCGTCGGCCCGCTTCCGCTGAGCCCCGACCGCCTCGCTCTCGGTGAGATCATGCATCACTCTGGCGAATGAGCGAGCCTGTTTGTTCTCGCCCAGCAGGGCTGTCACGATTGCCTGACACCAAAAACGAGTGCCGTCCTTCCGGACCTGCCAGCAAACATTGTCTGCACGCCCATCAGCCAATGCCGACTTGAGTTCACGCTCGGGCTCGCCGGCCCGAATACTTTCCGGTGTAAAGAACCGAGAGAAGTGCTGCCCGATGACTTCGTCGGACCGAAAGCCGAAGATGCGTTCTGCGCCTGCGTTCCAACAAAGGAGATGCCCATCAAGTCCGACCAGGAAAACGGCGTATTCCTTCGCGTCGGTTGCGAGCAGGTCAAACCGCTCTCCTAATTCTTGTGAGGAGAGGCCGATCGAGTTATCTGACATCAGGTCCCTAACTTTCTGGTTGAGATCCCGCTCTGGTCGCCCAGCACGGTTTACTCGGCGCTAGGTGACGCGGCGTCCCTGAAGAACGTTGATGATCAATACCACGAGTGCGACAACCAGCAGAATGTGGACTAAATTCCCCGCCACGCCAAACCCAAGTCCCAAAGCCCACATCAGCAGCAAGATAACCAGGACGGTCCATAACATACGTCACCTCATAAACGAGATAGAAACCAACAATAGAACCTACGCAACCGAACGACTGCGTTCGATTATTTAACCGTCTTCACGCCGGTGTGCGCCGCATTTGCGGCAAACGACTATCGTTACCGTCCGCGGCGGTTCCAGTAATAGCCGCCACCACCACCGAACACGAGGAACAACACGACGATCAAAATGATTAGAGTAGTACTATCCATGATCTTCCCTTTCGTTGATTAAACCAAGCCGGCTTTGGCAACGCCTCAGCATCGGCTACTCAATTGCGTTCTCGTACTGCACCGAGCTTCAGTCGCTCAGTTTCTTCACGGCTTCCTTAACCTTGTCGACGGCTTTGTCGGCGACTTGCTTGACTTCGCCGACTGTCTGATCGGCCTTGCCCTCGGCGCGAAGCTTGTCGTTGCCGGTCAATACGCCGGCAGCTTCCTTGATCCGGCCCTTCACCACATCTGTTTTTCCACCCATGATGACGACTCCTGTTGTTAGAACTTGTTGACCAACAAAAAAAGCCGACGTAGCAGAACACCCGAAGGTATTCCACAACGTCGGCTTACTCGTTAACAAGCCTCCCGGAACTGGCCGGGCTGCTCTTTATAGAGTCATCCGAAGAGCGGAGCGATTAAGACCCCGCTGTACGTAATTATACGTCCGGGCGCCACTGAATGTAAGCGCATTTTCGGCTTGCGCATCGCATTTAATGCTCAGCCTTCTTACTTAGGAGCGAGTTCTCCGTACCAATAGGCGGCGGTTACTCCGCCATCCATGAGAATGTCGCTGCCCGTGATGAAACCGCCGTCCGGCCCCATGAGTAGTGCGGCTACATTCGCCACCTCGTCGGGGGTGCCAGGACGACCAGCGGCGGACACCTCAATCATTCGCCGGTAGCTGTCGCCGCTTGGCCCTGTAAGTTCATCCTTCGCGAGCGGAGTAATAATAATTCCTGGGCTGATCGTGTTGACCCGTGCACCACGCTTGCCCCAACGAACCGCCTCCGCCATCACGCGCAGTGAGTTGCCGCGCTTCGAGATCTGGTATGCGTGGAGAGAATCCGTCACCTGATCGGCCTGAAGGAACGGAAGGCTAAGTAGTTGCTCAACCGGTATTGTGGCCAATGATTTACTCTGCTCGACGGTGAACGGTGGGAGGCGATGCCCGGACTGCGATGCAATAACAACGCCCGCACCACCGCGGGCAATCACGCTGCCGAACGCCTCCAACACAAGTGCCGTTCCATATAGATCGACCTTGAGTATCGTCGCCGGTGAAGCTTGCGTCGGCGAGACGCCTGCGGAGTGTATGAGCCCCGTAACATCGCCGAGGCTTGTAGCTTGCTCGACGAGGTCGTCGACCGCTTCGCGTGAGGATGCATCGACTATAGAGGTGCTAACCTCGTATCCGGCATTCCCGAGAACTTCTGCCGCGGCATCGGCGTTTTCTTGCGCAAATCGGCGAGCAGAATGTGCTTACCTACACCAACCCGCCGCGCGATCGCTTGCCCGATCTGACCAGGTCCGATAACAACCAGTACGTTTCTCATCGCCACATCTTACCGTTATTTTACTTTCACGACGCCTAGTATCCTCGTGGAATGGCGGCAACTGGGCCGCAGGTCTAGGAATGGATCGGTGGAGCATCTGTCTGCTAAGATTCGGGCGGAGCAAAGGCTTGGATTCGCAAGCTTCGGCATGTTCCCAGCGACGCTTTCCCGTCCTTCCCATGGCTATGTCGACGCGTACGTGTTCTATCGGAAGCACTAAAGGAAATACATCTTGACCAAAATTTGGTTTATCACTGGAGCAGGCCGTGGCCTGGGCGTCGACATTGCGAAAGCGGCGCTCGCCGCAGGTCACGCAGTTGTTGCCACAGGTCGCAACACCGGTGCCGTGAGCGAAGCGGTCGGCGAGGCCGACGATCTAATGGTCGTCAAGCTCGACATTACCAATCCCGAGGAAGCCAAGGCGGCCGTTGCCGCCGCAATTCAGCGATTTGGCCGCATCGACGTTCTCGTCAACAACGCTGGCAACTTTTACGCCGGGTTCTTCGAGGAAATCTCCCCTGAGGACTTCCGCGCTCAGATCGAAACCAATCTATTCGGCCCAGTGAACGTCACTCGTGCCGTGCTTCCCGTCATGCGCGCTCAGCGTCGCGGACTCATCGTGACGATCTCCTCAACCGGCGGCATTTCCGGGCAAGCGTTCGTGTCCGCCTACTCAGCGGCGAAGTTTGGCATCGAGGGTTGGATCGAGTCGCTAGCCCCCGAGGTCGCGCCATTCGGCATCCGCACGATGCTCGTCGAGCCTGGCTTCTTCCGCACCGAGCTACTTACAGACGAGTCGACGAAATGGCCCGAACCCTCGATCGACGACTACGCGGAGAAAACCAGACAGACCATTACGGCCTGGAAGGAAATGAACGGATTGCAAGGTGGTGATCCCGCCAAGCTCGCCAGGGCTCTCGTCCAACTCGCAAGCGAAGCCGAGCCCCCAGTGCGCTGGGCCGCTGGCGCCGATGCCGTTGAGACCTTTGAGAAGAAGGCTAAGGACTTGCTCGCCCAGGCCAACGCGTATCGAAATATGTCCTGTTCGCTAGGGCACGACGACGCGAACATTTGAACGGACTCGATCCTAGCGCGTGCGGTGGGGAGGCTCGACGTGATTAGTTCCGGCCAAATAACTTTCTAATCTCTAGGTGCGAAACTTGCGAAATGCGATTCGATCTCACGAAGGTTGAAGCGGCCGGGCCACTTAATCAACTCAGCGAATCGGCGTAGGCAACTAAATCCCCTAGTGCTAGCGTTTCGCCGCCGCTTCCGTTTTTTTCGGGGTCAAGAGTGAGCGTGGTAATGTTAAGGCGGTGCAGATCCGCAATAAGTATGACCAACCCATCCCGATCGGCGGCCATTTGCATTTTCCACTCGCCGCCAAGATTGCCACTCATAAACTTGAACAGCTTACTTGAAGTACTGAATGCCAACGCCGCCCCAGGCTCCTGTTCAGGAGTGTGTTCGGGATTAGTGGGCTGAATATGCTCTGTAACGATCCAGAGCGGTAGCGTGAGCATTAGGCCCCGAGCATAGTGATTATAGGTGGTCCCCGCCATGCGACAGATTCGACTGGCGCGTCCCAAGGGCGCTCATTGCCGCCTCTTTTGGCCTGGCTAGCCGCTTCTCGGTCTTCCATCACATCGCCGACCAGAAATAAAACGAAAGCAAAAATGCTCAGACTCTGAGACGAATACGTCACGACCAACGGCGTCGTCCTGACCGATGATGGCCCATTCGCCAAACGGGAATCGTGAAGGCATGGCAGCACAGAGACATCGAACTCCCGCATTGATTCGCTATATGTCTGCTCGTCGCAAGACGATTTTGGAACGGCTGTCGCTAGTATTGTGATGAGCTGCATACCGCGTGTCGGTCGCCTCGACCGACACGCGGTACGCCGCTTAGGCGGTCGGGCAACGTGCTCGATCATGAATCACACGTTCAGAGACGGTTATGGCTCGCGAAAAGTAAGAAACACGATTCGACGCGTCGTGGCGCATCAGATTAGATCAGCATTCGTCATTGGCACGGCCGTCAGCGGCAGTCTTATTAACTATACCAACGATCGCCGACTTCAGATCTGGGGCTAGACTGTCCCACGCGTCGATCACAATTGCGAGCTCGGAGTCAACTGCTGCGCTTTCTGCTGCGCCGCTTGACGCATCGGTGGGTTTTCCCGATGATTCTGACGGGTGTTCAGCTCCTACCGGGGGAGCTTTCACATCTGGCTTATTCCGAGGATTAGCAAAACCTTCGGAGTTTTCGCGTTGCCCTTCCCACCCCTTCCGGCCAAATTGCCTGCCTTCCGACGCTGACTGCTGCGCTTTTTGCTGCGCTTTTTCGGTGGCCCGGGTGAAGTGCTCGTCGGTCGTCTGTAGATAGTGCTTCGTAGCGACAGCCTGGGTATTGCCGATCCAGTCGCAGACCACATGAATCGGGAACTCTTCGGCCAGCTCGGTTTCACGCGTGGCGCGAAGATTCTGGAACAGCTTTGGCCATGGTTTCAGGTCGGCCTTGCGAATGATCCGTTCCAATTGCGTTCGTAGGTTGCTGTTGCGATCGCGATAGCGAGTGATGATTGGCGCACTCAGCGGCGTGTCTTTGCCCAGGTTCACTTTGTCAGCGACCTTCTGCAGCTCAAGGCGGAGTTCGGGGAACAGCGGAATAGTACGAAATTCTTTGCCCTCGTGGTGCTCGGTCTTCGGTGAGCGGACAGTGATCCTACCGAGGTTCCAATCTACGTCGCTCCAACAAAGAGCCAGATGTTCAGACGGGCATCGTAATCCGCCATAGCGGCTGAGTGCGAAGAGCAATTTCCATTCAGGGTCCGGACAAGCCGCGAGAACCTTCTCGGCGACCTCCCTGGGAGGATGTCCCTCTCTTAGTTGAAATAGGCGGATGACTCCTAGCGGTGATTGTCAGGCGAGTTTGGGTTGTTTGTCAATGATGGTTGGAGCGTGAAGTCGATCGAGGGCTGCCAGGAGCTGCGGCAGGTATTTGTAGCCCTTGATGCGGTTGAAGCGTCGTTCGGCATCCAATAGTCCGGCCGCACACCACCGCTCGCGCATGTCGCCGTCACGCCAACGCTTCACGCGGCGTGTCACACTTTCGGCCACGCTGAACGCACTCTCGATGGGGTTGGTCGTCGAGAGTGTCTGGCGGAGCAGTTCCGGAACACTCAATCGGACCACGGTCAGCGTTTCATCGAGACCTTCTTCAAGACTGGCGGCCGCGGCCGGGCTGATCTTCCGCAGCCACTTCACCGTGGCCACCAGCAGCGTACGAGCCTGCGTGGCGTTCGTTTCATGGTAGGCTGCATTCAGCCGCTGGCGCAGTTCTTCATGATGCTGGTCGGGCAAGTGGGCTTCGACGTTTCGCCGCTTATGCACCTGGCAGCGTTGAATCACGGCGAACTTGCCCCACACGCGGACGACCGCCGCCCGCAGCGCTTGGCGCCGTCCAGCACGAACAGCGTCGGCACATCGGTGGGCACGCCACGCTCGCGCAACTCTTCCAACAGGGAAGTGACGACGGTCGCATTCTCCGTCGCTCCTTGCCGCAGGCCCAAGAGACGTTTCTCTCCCGTGGTCGTAATTCCCAGGGCCACGACCATCATTTCGCCCGCATACGGCTGGGCGTCGATGAAGATCACGGCGAACCGCTCACCCTCGAAACGCCGCTCGGCCAGCCGCGCCACTTCCTGGGCCGAGGCCCGCACGAAACCGCGGCTGACACTCGACTTCTTCATGCCAAAGCCGGCCTGGGCCGCGTGAACCACCCGCTCGTAACGACGCGTCGAAACGCCGTTGACCAGGTGCTCCAGGGCTGATTGCGGCATCGCCTCGGGCGACTGCAAGAGCGTGTAACGCTCCAGCTCCGCTTCGCCACGGCCGTCCGTGTAACGCACCCGCGGCTTCTCGACCGACACCTTCTGGCCGGCGATCGTGATGAAGCCGCTCTGATGGCCGAAGCGGGTCTGGCTGCGGTCGGGCACACGCTCATGCCGCTGGCCACAACGCTGGGTAACTTCGTCTTCCAGCAGGCACTGGGCCACTTTCAGCCCCATCTCCACGGCGAACGATGAAGCACTCGCGAGTCATCTCGACCAGCGCTTCGACATTTAGCGGCAATTGCACTTCGCGGGACGCCGCCAAGGCCTCGCTTCGATCCGCCGCGGCCGACCTCCCTTTCTCCGGCCGTCGGAGCTAGTTGACTTGCGAACACGAGACGATTTCGGATAGCTTCGTGACATGGTGGTGAACTCCTTCTGTGAGTGAAAATGACATTCCCGGAATGTAACCTCCGGGTGAAGGAGTCATCCACCTATTTCAACTAAGAGAGGGACATCCTCTTTTCTAAACCATCTGCGTGGGTGTGATTCGTATCGATGTCGGTGCCGACTGTGTGCTGTTTCTTGGCCGTCCAATCCCAAAAAGCCGTGCCGGCCGCCAGGAGCCGTGACCCGCTCGGAACGTTATGTCGCTTATCCACCAGTGAACCATCAGAAGCCTCACTTGGATTGCGAAAGGTAACGATCTCGCCGTCCGGTTTTTGAATTTGAACGGTGTAGTCAATCCGCTCGGCATCCAATTCGTTGAACCGAGAAAACCGCTTGTCGGCCACAGCGTTCATTTGAAGAAAATCTTTGATGTTCATATCCAATATCTCGAATGGTTAAATCATGCCGTTTCGTTAGGAGTGACCGTACTCAGCAGCTTCGCCCCAAGAGGAGCGGACGTGTCAGCCCTCGTAGCTGCTGCGAGCCTGGTGAAGACCCGGTGGCGGGGTTAGATTCAGGGCGGGCGGCGGGCTGACGATCAGTAGATCGTGGCGGAAAATTGCGTCGATGACGGCTTAACCCACCGCCACTGGCAGGTAAGTTGCGTTGTCGAGTGTTTCGTCAAACATACATGCTCAAGTGAAAAGTGTTCCGTCAGCCACAACTGCGGTGACGGCTCGGGTCGAGACGCCTGCAACTTGCGGGTCGTCCTCCCATATTCAGTACACCGTTTCCGGCGTGCTGGTTGTCCGAGTTCGGAATTGGCTGGTCCGATTCGCCCCTACACTTACTAATCTCTTTTTCCTCCACTGGTCGGAAGATTCTGATAAAAAAGTTCGATCGCCCGTGCCTGATTGGTGCGGACCCGAAGTTGGGTCAAATTAAGGCGGGTAGTCGTGCCCGAACTTCGCTGCCACCGGCAGGTGAGTTGCGTTGTCGAGTGTTTCCTTAGACATAATGGCTCCAATGAAAAGTTGCCCGACAGCCGCAGGGGCGGTGGCGCTTGGGTCGGGTCGCCCGCAACATGCGGGTCGTCCTCCCATATTCAGTACAACGGAACCGGCGGGCAGGTCCCAATCTTGTCATGGCGGCTCGCGGGCAGGACCGAGACACCCGCAACATGCTTGTCGTCACACCACTTACAACGAAATGGCTCCGCTAGTTGGGAAATTCCGATGAAGAGTTCAATCAACTATTTGTGATAGGTGCGACCCGCTGGCGGGTCAGATTCAGGCGAGTAGTCGTGTCCGAACATCACCGCCACCGGCCGGGGAGTTGCAGCAATGAGTTTGGCGTCAGGTAACCGTAAGTTTCCGAATGGCATCGTTGCATTGTGAGTCATAGCCCCGCACAAAGTCTTTTCCGCGCGAGTCCGGGAGGATGTCCCTCTCTTAGTTGAAATAGGTGGATGACTCCTAGCGGTGATTGTCAGGCGAGTTTGGGTTGTTTGTCAATGATGGTTGGAGCGTGAAGTCGATCGAGGGCTGCCAGGAGCTGCGGCAGGTATTTGTAGCCCTTGATGCGGTTGAAGCGTCGTTCGGCATCCAATAGTCCGGCCGCACACCACCGCTCGCGCATGTCGCCGTCACGCCAACGCTTCACGCGGCGTGTCACACTTTCGGCCACGCTGAACGCACTCTCGATGGGGTTGGTCGTCGAGAGTGTCTGGCGGAGCAGTTCCGGAACACTCAATCGGACCACGGTCAGCGTTTCATCGAGACCTTCTTCAAGACTGGCGGCCGCGGCCGGGCTGATCTTCCGCAGCCACTTCACCGTGGCCACCAGCAGCGTACGAGCCTGCGTGGCGTTCGTTTCATGGTAGGCTGCATTCAGCCGCTGGCGCAGTTCTTCATGATGCTGGTCGGGCAAGTGGGCTTCGACGTTTCGCCGCTTATGCACCTGGCAGCGTTGAATCACGGCGAACTTGCCCCACACGCGGACGACCGCCGCCCGCAGCGCTTTGGCGCCGTCCAGCACGAACAGCGTCGGCACATCGGTGGGCACGCCACGCTCGCGCAACTCTTCCAACAGGGAAGTGACGACGGTCGCATTCTCCGTCGCTCCTTGCCGCAGGCCCAAGAGACGTTTCTCTCCCGTGGTCGTAATTCCCAGGGCCACGACCATCATTTCGCCCGCATACGGCTGGGCGTCGATGAAGATCACGGCGAACCGCTCACCCTCGAAACGCCGCTCGGCCAGCCGCGCCACTTCCTGGGCCGAGGCCCGCACGAAACCGCGGCTGACACTCGACTTCTTCATGCCAAAGCCGGCCTGGGCCGCGTGAACCACCCGCTCGTAACGACGCGTCGAAACGCCGTTGACCAGGTGCTCCAGGGCTGATTGCGGCATCGCCTCGGGCGACTGCAAGAGCGTGTAACGCTCCAGCTCCGCTTCGCCACGGCCGTCCGTGTAACGCACCCGCGGCTTCTCGACCGACACCTTCTGGCCGGCGATCGTGATGAAGCCGCTCTGATGGCCGAAGCGGGTCTGGCTGCGGTCGGGCACACGCTCATGCCGCTGGCCACAACGCTGGGTAACTTCGTCTTCCAGCAGGCACTGGGCCACTTTCAGCCCCATCTCCACGGCGAACGATGAAGGCGCCTCGCGAGTCATCTCGACCAGCGCTTCGACATTTAGCGGCAATTGCACTTCGCGGGACGCCGCCAAGGCCTGCACTTCGATCCGCCGCGGCCGACCTCCCTTTCTCCGGCCGTCGGAGCTAGTTGACTTGCGAACACGAGACGATTTCGGATAGCTTCGTGACATGGTGGTGAACTCCTTCTGTGAGTGAAAATGACATTCCCGGAATGTAACCTCCGGGTGAAGGAGTCACCACCTTTTCAACTAAACTCGGGACATCCTCAGTCCAGGTACACTGCCCATTGTTCAAGTGGTAGTTTGCTGATTGGCGGAGTGCTGACTAGCGACAGAATTGCTTTATGGAATACACGCCCGGCTTCGTAATCCTTCTTCCGAGAGGTAGCCCCTTGAGCAGGGAAAAGTTCAGGAAATGCTTTCATCACCCTAATTAAGGCGTGATAGCCCAGATGGGCTAAGGACCTATCCCAAAATTCCAGATCGCCGCAGGGCGATGAGGCCAAATTGTAGATGAACGAATCCAAGATAGTTGGCCGCCTTCTTTTCCCAACGTATCAAGAGCCTGCGGGCTCGGTTGGTCCAGGAATGCGCAGGCTTCGACAACCCAGCGTCGGGCTTTTTGTCCGGCGCGGCAGCGGCGCTGTTCCTCACCACGACAACGGATGTGAGGAACGTATCCGAAACGTTTCGCCGTCGCGGTCGAGCGTTTTCCAAAGTACCCTTTGTCGAGACACAGATGCTGCCGTCGCGCCGTCGGCCCGGTCGTCGAACGGGGATAGATCGAAGCGTGTCTCGCAGCAGACGTTGGTCGTGAGCGTTGGCACCGTCAATCGCGACGCCCAGAGGAACGCCGCGGGCGTCAGTCAATACCGATCGTTTGACCCCCAGCTTACCGCGATCGGTGGGATTTTTCCCGCTTTTTTTCCCCGCCCAGCGGCGACTTGGTTGTCGCGCCGTCCACCGACTGCCATCGCCAAGCGATGCCGCGTTTCTGATCGTACTTCCGCAGCGCCCGCTTCCAGAATCGCCGCCAAATACCCAGGCGTGTCCACTCTTGGAAATAGCGATGAACCGTACTGGGGCTGCCAAATTGTGGGGGGAGTGCCTTCCACTGGCAGCCGGTGCGCAACAGATAAAGAATACCACTGGCGACGGCGCAGATTTGCGCGGGGTCGCCCAACTTTCGAGCGTCGCGGATACTTCGGCAGCAAGGGCTCAAGCTGCTGCCAAAGGTTTTCGGGCATCCAAGCAAACTTGCCCTGCCAATCGCAGTGCATGTACACCTCCGTGCAAGCAAAGAAACGATTCGATGAGAAGCCATTCCTCACATCCTTCTACGCACGGAAACAACACCCGTTCACGTATTTTGGGATAGGTCCTGAATCCGTTCGGTCTGAGAACGCAACGTTCAGCGGGGAGGTGCCGTAGGGTAAGTCATTTATTAACGCCAATAGCAATTGCACACTCAATTCTGACGCGGCATAATCTATCATTCAATCGCGGCGCCTGCCAATTCTTGATTTTCGCCGGCGCCGGTATCCGGTACCCCAAGATTTGCCATTGCCTCGGGTCTATGGCCAAGCGCACATCAAAAACCAGCCGCGCCACTACCGCCAAGGGCGCCAAATCGGCGGGTAGCGCAAATCTGGGCTTTGAAGCTCAGCTCTGGCGAGCTGCCGACGCCCTCCGTTCGAACATGGACGCGGGAATGGCACGTAGTTCTTGCGTAAGGTGTTACCCTGAATTGGTATAGATGAAAATGGGCCTCTCTTGCGTAGATGGAGTTGTCACACACCTATCCGAGGCAAGGAGACCTCACGATGTCGTTTTCTATCCGCGGACGATTTCGCGAACACGTGCGTTTTCTGCGACGGCAATTCCTCCAAGACGGCGAACTGCCGTTCACTGATGTGCTGTCTGACGAAACTGTCACGCAAGCACTGGCAGCGTTGAATAACGTGTGGCTCGACCGGATATACTCGCCGCTAGTCACGCTGTGGGTTTTCCTCGGGCAGGTACTGAGCCAAGATCATTCGTGTCGTGCGGCCGTCGCTCGTCTGATCGCTCATCGTATCTCACGAGCACAACGTCCCTGCTCAGCGGAAACCGGCGCTTATTGCCAAGCCCGGAAGCGACTCCCCGAAGAATTCTTTGCATCCGTCGCCCGCAACACGGGACAAGCGTTGGATAACAGTGCCAAGCAGCATTGGCTTTGGAAAGGTCGTCGCGTCCTGGCTTATGATGGGTCGACCGTATCGATGCCCGATACGGCAGAAAACCAACAGGCTTACCCGCAGCCCCCCCAGCAGCAGTCAGGCCTTGGCTTTCCACTGGCGCGGATGGCGGTTTTCTTTTCACTCTCCTGTGGAGCGGTAATTGATCTGGCGATCTGCCGCTACGCAGGCAAGAGGAACAGCGAACTGGGAATGCTACGCCAGCTGTGGGACATTTTGCGTCCAGGCGATATCATGCTTGCCGACCGCTACATGTGTGCCTGGCACGAAATCTATCTGCTCAAGCATCGTGGGATCGATTCGGTCACTCGTCTCCATCATTGCCGTCGAAGCGACTTCAGGCGCGGTAAGCGTTTGGGAAAAGGCGATCATATCGTCGAGTGGCCGAAACCCGCTCTGATTCGCTCGATGAACGGGCAAGACTTCAAGGCTCTTCCTGAACTTCTCACGATCCGCGAGACACGCGTCCAAGTCCGGCAGCCCGGATTCCGCTGTCGGAGCATGATCGTTGTTTCATTATTGTTGGATGCCGAGGCGGTGACGGCCAGCGATTTGGCAGAACTTTATCGTGCACGCTGGAATACTGAAGTCTCGTTCCACGACAGTAAGACGCATCTTGGCTTTGAAGAGCCGCAAGGCTGGACGCGCCGCGCAGCGGAGCGGACCGCGCCGGTTGCGATGCTGCTGTACAGCCTGATCGTGAAGTGGTTCGCCAGCGAAGGACATCGCCACTATCGTCCGCTCCCACAATCCTGGTACGCCGACAAGCCCCACGCTTCGTTCACCGACATGCTGGCGACTCTCCGCCGCCGCAGCCTTTACGAACAGACTTTTGCCTGGGGCCTCCACGGACCAGGATCGCAAAAAATACTGCAAACCCTGGAACACATACTCGCTCTAGCGGCTTAAAACCGCGAAAGTCGAACTAAGCTACGATCGAGGCGTCGATTGGCGTCTCTACCCGTTTAAGGGAGGCACATCATGAGGACTCCAGAACCGTCGGAGGCTACCTATCCCGACGGACCTGATCAAGGAAAGACGTTCAGACGCCCGGCGGAGCCGTCATTTTGCCACAGGCGTGGAAGCAAACTCGTCGGCGGGAGCAGCCAACATCGGAATTGCAGAAGTTGTCAACGGTTGTGATTGGCGCAGCGATGAGCTATTCGCCATCCGCTGTCAGCCGGTTCGATAAATCGCAACTGAAGGGGGCAGGGCTTCCGCTGAGCGTTTCGAGTTCGCATGAATCAGCCCAGCAGATTCGTTTGCTCTTCAATAGGCGCTTCACCGGCAGAAAGCGTCTTCTCCGCACTTTGGCCTGGCGAGTCAACCAGGCGCAAGCGGTCGTTCTACGTGTCGCGCGAGGCGAGTTTTTCCAAGAGCTCGGACAAAGTGATGCGAACCGACTCGATGGTGTACGGGTCGTCCGGGTGGGGTGGAGTTCCGACTTTCTCAAAAAAGGGTCTCTCTCCGAGCAATCGTCCCCACTCTGCGTCCGTCTCACGAACAAGTTCCGCCAACAAGTACTCTGAGTCGAGAACTCGTTGAACGTAGTTGGCCAAAACGACTAGCGGCTGGTTTAAGTTCTCGAGCAGCAGTTCACTATTCTGGACGTGACGAAGCAAAACGATTGACAAGGAATCTGCTGCATCAATCAGATGGCGTCCTAAGAAACCTTCGATCTTCGCTTCAGCCTGTTGCTTGAGGGTCACGGGCGATTCACCCTTCATCATTCCTGGGCCCGCCATTCGCATGATCGCTTCCTCAAGAGAGAACTTGCGCTCTTTGCGAATTTCTCGTTCGAGTTCGGCGTCCGCGGCAGAACGTTGCTGGGGCTCTGGGTCGTAAGTCATATTTCTGGGTCTTCAGCGGAATCTGAGAGTGATTAAGGGACAACTCAACAATAACTTCGGCATTTCAACGACGGAGGCAGGTGGTGTAAGGCTCTTGAATGAACAGAAGGAATCAAAGACAACAGAGAAATGCTTGCCTAGTCCGGTTCTCTGTTTCCTTCGTCTTGTTTGGTTCCTCTGTTCCTGAAGGAGCTAACATGCACCCTTTGTTTGCACGAGCCTCTTCCCATCAACAAGGCGCAACTGCTCCGCTATATGAAACTGCTCGATATCCCCTTGAGGATGTCCCGAGTTTAGTTGAAAAGGTGGTGACTCCTTCACCCGGAGGTTACATTCCGGGAATGTCATTTTCACTCACAGAAGGAGTTCACCACCATGTCACGAAGCTATCCGAAATCGTCTCGTGTTCGCAAGTCAACTAGCTCCGACGGCCGGAGAAAGGGAGGTCGGCCGCGGCGGATCGAAGCGCAGGCCTTGGCGGCGTCCCGCGAAGTGCAATTGCCGCTAAATGTCGAAGCATGGTCGAGATGACTCGCGAGTGCATCTCATCGTTCGCCGTGGAGATGGGGCTGAAAGTGGCCCAGTGCCTGCTGGAAGACGAAGTTACCCAGCGTTGTGGCCAGCGGCATGAGCGTGTGCCCGACCGCAGCCAGACCCGCTTCGGCCATCAGAGCGGCTTCATCACGATCGCCGGCCAGAAGGTGTCGGTCGAGAAGCCGCGGGTGCGTTACACGGACGGCCGTGGCGAAGCGGAGCTGGAGCGTTACACGCTCTTGCAGTCGCCCGAGGCGATGCCGCAATCAGCCCTGGAGCACCTGGTCAACGGCGTTTCGACGCGTCGTTACGAGCGGGTGGTTCACGCGGCCCAGGCCGGCTTTGGCATGAAGAAGTCGAGTGTCAGCCGCGGTTTCGTGCGGGCCTCGGCCCAGGAAGTGGCGCGGCTGGCCGAGCGGCGTTTCGAGGGTGAGCGGTTCGCCGTGATCTTCATCGACGCCCAGCCGTATGCGGGCGAAATGATGGTCGTGGCCCTGGGAATTACGACCACGGGAGAGAAACGTCTCTTGGGCCTGCGGCAAGGAGCGACGGAGAATGCGACCGTCGTCACTTCCCTGTTGGAAGAGTTGCGCGAGCGTGGCGTGCCCACCGATGTGCCGACGCTGTTCGTGCTGGACGGGCCAAAGCGCTGCGGGCGGCGGTCGTCCGCGTGTGGGGCAAGTTCGCCGTGATTCAACGCTGCCAGGTGCATAAGCGGCGAAACGTCGAAGCCCACTTGCCCGACCAGCATCATGAAGAACTGCGCCAGCGGCTGAATGCAGCCTACCATGAAACGAACGCCACGCAGGCTCGTACGCTGCTGGTGGCCACGGTGAAGTGGCTGCGGAAGATCAGCCCGGCCGCGGCCGCCAGTCTTGAAGAAGGTCTCGATGAAACGCTCACCGTGGTCCGATTGAGTGTTCCGGAACTGCTCCGCCAGACACTCTCGACGACCAACCCCATCGAGAGTGCGTTCAGCGTGGCCGAAAGTGTGACACGCCGCGTGAAGCGTTGGCGTGACGGCGACATGCGCGAGCGGTGGTGTGCGGCCGGACTATTGGATGCCGAACGACGCTTCAACCGCATCAAGGGCTACAAATACCTGCCGCAGCTCCTGGCAGCCCTCGATCGACTTCACGCTCCAACCATCATTGACAAACAACCCAAACTCGCCTGACAATCACCGCTAGGAGTCATCCACCTATTTCAACTAAGAGAGGGACATCCTCTATCCCCTTGGGACTAATCATCAATTTCAACGAGCTGAAACTGACCGACGGCCTGTCGCGATTAATTCTTCCCGGTGCAAACCTGGAGTAAGCTAACGGACGAGACCGAGGAAACAGAGAGCTTTTTCTCCGTTTCCTTTGTTGCCTTTTGTTCAAAAACCATCAGCTACGAACTTCAAACTACGGAAGTTATTTTTGAGTGTGCCAAAGAACTGAAATTCGCTTCGCTCCGGCTCGACAAAAGGGGGCGGCGAACCTTGCTGAAAAAAAACCATGGCAGGAGACCGAAGCGAATCCAGCGCCGAATGGATGATGCGCTGCAACGCCTGTTTCCCCGAGATTCCTCGGACGGAACCGGCTTCCGTCCGACAAACAACCCACAGATTCTGGCGAGGAGGTATATTTCTGACGTCCACAAAATTGGAGCGCGGGATTGCAGCGGGCTGTTCCTATTGTTTCGGTTCTGGAATTCGCACCAACAGCCACTGCTGGGTCTGGCCGTCGGCGAAGTGGATCAGCGCCGGCGAGGTATCTTGCGTGAGGCTCGACAGCCCGGTCTCCATGATGGGTCGCTCTTGATCAACGACACCCCACGCGACCCGCTGGCTCTCTTTGTCGGCCATGCCTTCCAGCGGCTGAACCTTGCCGGTGAGATCGTTTTTGAGCGTTCCGGAAATCATGCCTTGCTTACTGAGTGCAAGCTGCATGAAGATAGACGGCTCGGTGCCCGAGGCCTGGCCGTCCTGGGTAACCGCAAACACTCCCAGCGGCATCCAGTCATCCGCTGCGGGCGCTTGAGCCGGGGCGCTTTCGACAATCGCCGCGGCCTGGTTCGCATACTCTTCGGCCGTGGCGATCGGCTGGTCGCCGGAGTAGACCTGGTCGCCTGAGTAATAGATGTTATCACCGTAGCTGTAGGACACTGGTTCGCCGCTATAGCCGCACCAAGTTCCCACCGAACCCCAATTCGCCCATGCGAAGGGGCGGGTAACGGCGAACGCCGTCCACCCGGGGTTTTGCTGCCAGAAATTGCCCGGGTTGTGATCGTTATACTGATTGCGGACTTCGTCGCGCCGCTGGTCCCGGTCGCCTTGCCGCTCGCCGCGGTTGTCGACTCGCTCGGGTCGATTCTGGGCCAGATTCTCTCTGCCCGTGCCGGGCCGCCCAACGTCGGTCCGCGCGGCGATGCCTGCGGCAGCAGCGCCGCCGGCGACAGCGCCGGTCGCGAGTGACGCACCACCGCCTTGCAGAAAATCTGCCGCGGCGCTGGTTCGTCCAGCACCTGCAGCCCCGGCTGCGCCGGCGCCGCGACTAGGAACGTCCATGAAATTATTTACTTGGCCGGCGGTTGGACGGTTGCCAGCCGCGACGGCAGCCGCTCCTGCGCCGGCACCCGAGCGCTGTGCCGCCGAGCCGCCTTGGCGCGTGGCGGCACCGCCAGAGCGGGCGGCGACCTGTCCACCGCCTGCGCGGGCTCCGGCTTGCGCCCCGCCAGCACCACCGGCCCGGGCTGCAGCCTGTCCACCACCCGCGCCTCCGGCTCGGGCGACTGCCTGCCCGCCACCCGCGCGGGCTGCACCCGATTGTCCGCTACGAGCTGCTCCTCCGCTGCGCGCTGCGGCTTGGCCGCCCCCGCTGGACCGAACACCTCCACCGGACGGACGAGAAGCTCCGCCGGACGGACGTGAGCCTCCGCCTGAAGGGGACATCCCTCCACCGGCACGAGCACCGCCGCCGCCGCCGCCGCCACCGGCACGGCCGCCACCGCCGCCCCCGCCGCGAGCGAAGATCTCAAGTTGTACGGCCAGCGTCACAACCGCGACGGCCACAATAAATACAAGTATTCGTTTCATCAGTGCACCTGGATAGTTAATGCTTTTTTTGTGTTGGGAAACAAGTGGGAGGTTAGCGACGGGCAACAGATACCTCGTCGATATTGGGAAGCAATTCGCCACCTGCGGTGCGTTCGATCGTTTGCCAAGTGAACGAATTGGCATCGACTTGTTTCATCACGTTGATCATGCTCGCGGGGCGGCCATCGGCGAGGGTGCCGCGATTGCGGAGGAACCATTGCCCGCCTTTTTGCTGCCAGGTCGCCTCGGCGAACGTGCCATTGGAATCGAAGGTCCAGGAGCGAATCGTCTTTTCGGCCGGATCCCAGCCGACAATCTGCATTCCCGAGAAGTTGATTTCACCGTCGATGGTGATTTTGAACGCGCGCGTCAAGAAGTTGCGGTTTTTAGTCCAGTTGCAGTCCATCTCGACCTCAGCGTCGTCCATTGCGCCTCTCCCAGTGACCAACCATCCATTCCAATGGCTTGAGTTGTTCGTAATGAGACGGGGCGACTTCCTTGGTTTTGTCGGTCACGCGGTCGAGCAACCATTTGCCGTCGCGCTTGACGTCGACCGCCGTGTAGTCCATCTCTTCCGGTTCGGCATTCGGGTTGAGTATTCTGGCCTTGCCCCGCTCCATCGCCACGGTGGGCGAAATGAAATCGATCGTGTCCACCTTCACTTCGAGCTTAACGTCCGGCTGGTCCTCGAGCTGGGCCGTGAATTGGTCGGCAATGGCCGCGCGGCCGACGACTTCTTCACCGGTGCTGCGATTGAGATACACGGCATCGGGCGACCAGTGCTCTGCCATGGCACTGGCGTCATGTTTGTTGAACGCCGCCACATAAGAGTCGACCATGTTGCGAATTGCGGCTTCGTCATCCGCCTGGCTAGTAGGCTGCTGCCCCCGCGAATTAGTCGTCCAGGCAACTGCGAGGATCATCAGAAGCAGAGCTAATCGTCTCATGGGTAAGTTCCTTGGTTGTTGAAAACGATTGGGAGATTGTTGCAACACATCCAAATCATGTGCCAAAGAGCAAAGAAACCCACTATCCGTCGATTTTTTATGGATCGGTCCGACGCACACGAGGAATCTTGCTCTCAACGAAGATGTTTACCGCGAAATCCGCGGCCCGCCAAATGGATCGTCGGAGCGCTGCCGTGCGAATTCGCTCATCGGCGGCTAGTTTCCGCACGCCGAGACTGGCGGCACACAGTTCGCCATTGCCAATCTCCGCAGTTGCGGTCGGGCGCAATGGAATGGAAAAAACAAGACCCTTGGATATCGTCCGATGCCATTCTGCACGGCTTTTCGTCCGCTGCTGGTGTACACTACGGCTATGACGGCGCTGCGCTATTTCGGTTTGTTACTGGGCGTCTTGGCATTTTGCTCTGCGTGGCAGGTTGCCTGGGAGTGTGGTACGTCGAGTCGCGGATCGACCTAGCGAGAGAGCGCATATTCGAGAGGATCGATCAATCGCTTTCCGGTATCAATGGCCGGCTCGACGAAACTCAAGAACTGGCCGAGAAGCTGAAGCTCGACGTCACAGAAATTGAGCAGCACATGCGGGACTGGTCGACGAATGTAGCCAAGGATCGCGTGGTCGAGAGATTCGAAGTCGAGCAAAGGGCGCAGCAGCTGACTGCGGGCCTGCAACAGGCCGAGTTGATGCTCGACTTGTCGCGCGAAATGGTCGAGTCTGTCCGACAGGCGCTCGAGATGGGCGCCGACGTGGGCCTATCGACGAAGGCCGAAATTGTCGATCCGCTGCTGGAACGAATTGCGAGCATCACGGAAAGCTTGAGCGACGCGGGAAAGACCGTTGAAATTCTGGCGCAGCAAATCGGCGAGGGCCGCGACGGCGAGCTGCGAGCTGAGCGGAGCGAACAAGCCGCAACGATCACCGCACGGTTGCTGGCGACCTTCGTAGACGTCGATTCCCGCATCGCGGGTTTTCGCGATCGATTGACTGAGGCACAGGATGCAATCAAGCAGCTGAACGCGGTGACTCACACTCGCATCATTGCCGCGGCGGTTTGTGGCACGCTCTGTTTGCTGTGGATGGGAGCCGGACAGTTTTGCCTGTGGCGGTGGGCTCGAAATCGCTGAGGACGCGCGACACGTGGCGGCCGTGTGGCAGCCCACCGCTGCCACCGGTTGTGGCACGGTCTTCCGACCGTGCCACTCCGATGACGTTCGCGTCACTTGCCCGCCGGGCGCAACGCGCCGTTGCCGTTACGCGCCGTTTCCACTGGCGATCCCCCGCCGCATCGTGCCGATGGCTTCGGTCGTCAGTTCCTTCTCGAACGATTGCAAGTCGTCCAGCTCCGGCGTTTCCGGGGCGGTGATGCCGGACTTTTCGGCTACGAGCAGGCTCATCAACAGGCCGAGCAGGTTGCCTTGCTGGGCGCCGTCTTTGTCGCCGTTTGTGCCTTGGGCCACGAAGAGTCGCTGCGGCACCAGCGGCTGTTGGCTCTTCGAGAGTCGCTCGGCTACCTGGTTCACCGCGTACAAGCGCGGATCGCCGTAGGAGCCGATCTTGCGCAAGAGCACCATTGCCTCGCTGAGGCCAATCTGCATGATGCGTTGGCTCTCGCCGCGGCCGGCCAGCATTCGCTCACGGCTGTCGGCTTCGGCCAGCACGATCTTTTGCTCGGCCTCGCGGCGCGAGCGGGCCAGGGCCGCCTCGGCCACGACGACCGTTTGCTCGGCCGCCTTGCGGGCCCGGGCCAGCTCGGCTTCGCCCTGGTTTTCGGCGATGCGGGCCTGCACCTGGGCGTTGGTGAGCGTCGTCTGCATTTCGGCCTGAGCCTCGGCCGCTTTCAATTCTTGCAACTTGGCCGCGGCCGTTTTGCGGCGCTCGTACGTTTCCAGTTGCTCGGTGGAAAGCTGCCGCTGCCGCAGTTGTTCGAGCAGCGTTTCGATCTTGTCGTCCTCACCAATGCTGGTCGGCTTGCCGATCAGCACGTCGACGCACTCGATGTCGAACGCGCCGAACTTCTGCCGCAGCTCGCCGCGGGCTTCCGCCTGGATCGCGTCGCGCTCGTGCAACAGCTCGAGCATCGTCTTTTTGTGGGCCACATCGCGGAAGTAGGCGCTGAGCATCGGGTCGATCGTCTGCGTGATGAGCTTCTTCACGTCGCCGAAGCGTTGAATCACGCTTGGCGCCCGCTCGTAGTCGATATGCACGACGACCGACAGGGGCAACAGTGGCTCGTATGCGTCGCGCGTCACCAGGTCGATCGAGCGCAGGCTTTCGTCGTATTTGTGCGACTCGCTCTTGCCGGTGATCCAGTGGAGCACGAAGTTGGTCGTCGGCACGAGAATGATCGCGCCGGCATACGTGTTGAACGCGTACTTGCCGGGGCCCAGCGGCCGCTCCCACACGCCGCGCTCGCCGGTGGCCACTTGCTCGCCGTGGCGGAAGCCCTTGCCCGACAGGTCGAGCCCGTGCCGGCCGACGTAGCTCACCACGACGCCGACGAAGCCGATCGGCACGACCGTCTTGGGGATCATCTCGAGCGTGGCGAACCAGCGGTTGATGAAGTACGTGCCGTCGGTGAGGGTCTGGTACTGCCGGCCGCGGCGGCCGCCCGCCCGCAGGAAGGCTTCGGCGTCCTGGAAGTTGTTGTGAAAGTTTGGCGCAGCGGCGTCGCTGCCGACAATGGGCGCGATGATCTCATCTGGCGGCAGTGACGGGCCGTCGTGCACCGTCAGGATGCCGATGGTGTCGACCATGACGGGGAGTTCATCATCGTTTGCGTCGACCGATTCGACCTTCGCGCCGACGACCACCGGATCAAAACCATCCACGCCGCGCAAGGCGGCCCGGTAGCTTTGAATCGTCGCCGTCTCCTCGTGCGATTGAATCGCCGGCAGGCCGAACACATGGTCCTCGGCAATCACGACAAACAGCGCCGGGTTGATCGCATAGACGCCCTCGCGCAAGATTGCCCGCTGCCGGCCGCGCTGGCCGCGTACGCCGGGGTGGCCGTTTTCCTCCCAGCCCACGAGGAACAGCCGCGCATCCTGGAAGTTGTCACACTCGACGTACTGGCCCAGCGTCTGGCTCGGCGCGAGCGGCTGGCCGTCGCGGGCGTAGACGTAGGCGATCTTGCCCTGGCCGATCGTGACCAGCCGCACCTTGTGGATGCGGTACTGCCAGCGCCAGTATCCAAAATGGACACCGCCGCGGAGCAGCTCGGCCTGGAAGCCGGCCTCGCCCTCGAGGGCGATGAGCCGGCCTTCGGTAACCGAGCCGGTCCATGACCACAGCTTTTCCACCACACCGACGCAGTTGTGCGGAATGTAGCGGAAGCACAACCAGCCGATCACGAGTAGACCCAACGCGGCCCCAAAATAGGGCCAGGCGGCCAGCATCCACTTCGTCACCGTGGCGAGTTGCGCCAGCGGGACACCGGGGTTTAGCGAGAAACCCGACGAGAAAAACGATAAATTGGTAAACATGGCAGCATCCCTTATTCTGCCTGGCAGCGCGAGCCAGCGCAATCGCGGCAATGTTGCCAGCGAATCGCTGATGGCTGACGGCTGAAAGCGGATGGCTGACAGCCGCAAGCTGTCCAGATTGACCAAGAGCACGCAGGCTCTTCGTCGCCGCCATCGGAGACAGAAGGCCCCATTTCCTAAAGCTGAAAGACCATCTTCCAGCCGGCCGACGAGGTTAGCTGACGGGCTAGGATGGAAAGGTATCCCGGCGCGATGCGGTGCTGGCCGGTCTGGCGACCGTGCCAGCCGTATCTGCGCCTTCGCCCCAGCGACAAGTGGTGTTCGGGTCGACGTTGGGGACGGTCTGCCGACCGCGCCGATTCGTTGCGGCCGGTCTTCCGGCCGCGCCCGCCGGCTCGGTCAGGAGACCGGCCGGAACTCATGCCGGCACGGTGCAAAGACCGGCCGGAACCCTCTTGTCGCGTTGGTTCCCCCGCTCGCGGCCCGGCGTGTTCGGCCGCGATTAGGCTGCACTGGCGATATTATACGCGTCACTGGCGGGCGAAACGCCCCAAGCAACTCGCATGCCGTGTCGCAAGTGCTTTGCCGAAGCACACATCCATCCGCGCGACGAGGCCGCATTTCTACTTGACGGCAGCCTGATATCACAAAGTCATGGGAAAAGTAGACGGTAGGCCCCCGCGGGCGTATCCGCTGTCAATCAAACCGGTCGACGACGGTCACGCCCATCGCGTCGAATGAATCCATTTGCGTCAGGGCGCCGGCCGCGTCCGCCAACCGAATCCGCTGGCCTACCAACTTTTGCGGCAGCACCTTGCCAGCCGCGATCATCGCGAATATGGCCGGGTATCGATGCGCCTGAATGCCATGGCTGCCGTAAATTTCGAGCTCATGCGCAACGACGCGATCCATCAGCACGGCGGGCCGCGACTGGTCGCCCAGCAGCAGCCCCACCTGCACGTGCCGCCCGCGCTTTCGCAGGCAGGCGATTGAATTAAAGCACGTTGTGGGATGACCGAGTGCATCGAGTGACACGTGGGCACCGCCGCCGGTTAAATCGCGCACGGCGGCGGCAACATCGGCTTGTGTCTTCGCATTGACGCCAACCGCCGCCCCGAGCGATCGCGCGAGCTCCAGCTTCTCCTCGGCAATATCGATCGCGACCACTTGCGCACCAATCGCGGCCGCGATCATGATCGCACTCAGCCCGACGCCACCGCAGCCATGGACGGCCACCCACTCGCCGGCCCGCGTCCGCCCCTGATCGACCACCGCTCGAAACGCCGTCACAAACCGGCAACCCAACACGGCCGCCGTCACGTCGTCGATCTCGTAGGGCAATCGCACCAAATTGGCATCGGCGTAGTCAATGGCGACAAACTCGGCAAACGACCCCCAATGCGTGAAGCCGGGCTGAAACTGCCGATCGCAAACCTGCTGATTCCCGCTCGCACACTGGGGACATACGCCGCAGCCACACACAAACGGCAGCGTCACTCGCTCGCCGCCCCGCCAATTCTTGACATCTGGCCCGACGGCCTCGACCTCGCCCGCTAGCTCATGCCCCGGCACATGCGGCAGCCGCACGTCTGGATCATGACCCATCCAGCCATGCCAATCGCTGCGGCACAGGCCGGTCGCCTTCACGCGGAGCACGACGCCGCCGGGCGAAGGCGCCGGATCGGCGACGATCTCGAGACGCGGCGGCTGGAGAAACGCGGTGAAGAGGACGGCTTTCATAGATTCATTGATTTGGCAGCGTGTTCTCGAACCGCACGACAGTCTCTCATGAAAACAACCGAGGGTCGCCCCGTGGCAACCCTCGGTCGTGTCACCAATCCGTGGCCGCAGTCCGCCCTTCCTCCTTGCGCTGCGTTACTGATACGCCCGGTACGAACAAGTTTCAAACCTTAAGGCCCTCAAACTGGGGCCGGCAAATTCGCTGGCGAACTTTCGCCCCGCCGCCTTCGAACAAGATGATTGAACCGGCCGGCAAATGCAAGACAGACAATTACGGTTCGCAACGAAAACCGGAAGTAGTGATTATTTGCCGCAGTACGGCAGTTGCCGATTTCAGCCCCGTGTGCGCGTCGAGCCGTTTAACGATTCCGAAATCGAAACGTCGCGCAGCATAAGAAAGCGATCCCTGCCAGTGCGATCGCCGCCGGCTCTGGCACGCTCGCTCCGCCGACCAGCGAACCGTTTGCCATCGCGCCGCCAAAGTTCCGCTTCCACAACAAATAGTCGGCCCGGTTCACCGCTCCGTCGCCGTTGCCATCCGCCGGCAAGTTGCTGCCCACCTGCCCCGAAGAGTTCCGCCACACCGTGTAATCGGCCGCGTCAACGACCAGATCGCCGTTGAAGTCACCCACCAGCACTGGCCCCGGCGACTGAAAGAAATACCCGGCGCCCGCGTCGAATCCAGCCGATGCGTCATTCGCCAGCACGGCGCCCGACGAGCGCCACGTCGCCGTCCATCGCAGTCGCATAGCCAAGCCAATCGCCCGCCACACCGTCGCTGGAGACGAGCTTCCGAATTTGGTTCCAAGCTCCGGCCCCGTTGTTGCGATATAAGTAGGCCGCCCCATTTACCGAGCCGCCCGCCACAGCCTGATTCGCTCCGATAATCGCCGTATCGCCACTCAGCCCGACGGAAATGCCAAACTGCCCCCCATGCGCCGGGTCGGCCGGCAGCAGCTTGTCTTGTTGTTGCCAAGCCATCGCGCCGTCGCGCTGAAAGACATACGCCGATCCCGCGTTGCTCGCGCCCACCGCATCACCCAATGCGCCAATCACTGCGGTCGAACCCGACATCGCGATCGATGATCCGAATTGCTTCGCCAGCGAGGGATCGTTGGGCATCAGTTTGTCGACTTGCGACCAATTGCCGCTCGCCTCTTGAAACACATACACCGAACCTGCCAGCGCCGAAACCTTTGAATCAAACCACGCCCCCACCAGCGCCGTCGTCCCGCTGATCGCCACCGACACCCCAAGCTGGTCGCCGGCAGAGCCGTCGCCGGCCATGAGCGCATTGCCCACCTGGCTCCAATCGCCGGCCCCATTGTCGTGAAAAATATATGCCGCACCCGTGTTGCCGCCGCGCTTCCACGCCCCGATCACGGCCGTATTCCCGTCAATCGCCACCGAATAGCCGAATTCGTCGCCCGCCGCCGCGTCGCCCGCCGCGATGCTATCGATCTGCACCCAATCGCCGGCCCCGTTGTCGCGAAAGATATACGCGGCCCCACCGCCACCGCGATGCGGCGCCCCGACGATCGCCGTGTTGCCGCTGATCGCGACCGCGCTGCCGAACAAGTCGCCCGCCACGCCGTCGTCCGCGAACAGATGATCGAGCTGGCTGAAGCTGCCCGTCCCCGCATCGCGAAACACATACGCCGAACCGGCATCCTCCTTGCCTGGCTGATCGTCGCGCGACGCGCCGATGATGGCCATGTTGCCGCTCAGCCCCACGGAGCGGCCGAAGCCGTCATTCTGCAACGCGTCGCTGGCCCCAATCCGCTGCAGCTCGGTCAACGCCAGGACCGGCGACTGAGGCACCAGTACCAGCACCACGAACGTCAGGGCCGGTACGATAGCAAAGAATAGTCGCACTAAGTGGTGCCTCCAACCCTCAGAAAACGGGCAGGAGCCTGCCCCCTAGCCGCATCCTTTGAATCTAAAATGGGCTCCCAATTATGTCAAATTATATGGCGACCGGGCGCGACGCTTCGCAACGATTCTGCGGCTTTTAACGACGCGCCGCCGCGTCCCCAGGCCGAGCGGATTGCCTCGTCGATCGAATCCGGTCGGCCCGCGGCGAATTCACAATTTGCACTGTTCAATGAACCTGCCATATTAGGTAGGATGCTGCCATCTGGCCGTCCAGCATGTTTTGCATAGATTGGAGCATTACCGGGAGTGCTTGCCATGCGTTATCTGTTGCTTCGCCATCAAGTTCGCGACTACGATCGCTGGCGGCCGTTTTACGACGCCCACCGCCTCGCCCGCGAGGCAGCCGGCCTCGATGAAATGCACATCTTTCGCGACTCGGGCAACCCGAATATCGTCACAATCCTCTACCGCGCCGCCGACCTCGACACGGCCCGCATGTTCGCCGAGTCGCCCGAGCTGCTCGAACGGATGAAGCAAGCCGGCGTGATGGACAAACCCGAGATGTGCATCATGAACGAGGCCTGAACCGCTCGTTCAATCCGTCCTGATTTAGCGGCGGCGCCCACGCCGCTGCGAATGCAGGCGGCGTGATAGTACGAAGAACCGCCAAACGCCCGTCCGACGCGCCGCTCCGCGCAGGCTAATTCGCCGTCCGAAGGCGGGTCCCGAATTGCAAACTCAAGAGCAGTTCTTGCGCGGTCAGGTTGTCCGGGAAGAACGTGCCGCCGACCCGCGCATTCAGCAACGAGCAACCCTCCAGGTCCATGTGCCGTAGGTTCTGCCCACGGAGGTCTGCGTCGCGCAAATATGCGCCGCGCAGTTTGACCTTGCTGAGGTCGGCCGACCGCAGATCGATCCCCCGCAGATCGGTATTCGAGAAATCGACCTCCGACCGGCCCTCGATCTGTTTGTTGAAGCCGTCGAAATTGTCTTCGCGAAGAAGATGATAGGCCGGGTCGTCGATGATCTTTGGTCGGTGCATGTGCGCAGCCCCCCTTTCCCGCAAACATAGCATGTAAAACGGGCCGCAAGATGGCCGGCGTTGGCAAATTTTCGGACCGGCGACTGGCACGTTTTGCACTTCCGCCGGGGGGGCCCGATAGCTCGGGCAAAAGTCGGCGAGTTTTGCCCTGCGGGGGCGTGTGAACCATTCGGGAAAACCAGGGCGTTCGGCCGACTTGGCCGCGCACAACTAACCGCGTTCAGGTGCATTATCGCTGGGTTTGGGAGAGTTTTGAAGCGATATGTCCGGCCGCAAGGCGCTGGCGGAATAGTATTCAGGCGTTCACTATAGCCGATGCCCTAGCTGAAAACTAGCCGTCGGCAAGTTGGAAACTGGCGATTCTGGACGAACGTCTCACTGCTAAACTGGCACGTCGCGCCAACTCGCCTACTTTTCGCGGCCACAGTGGAAGACACCAGTGGGTTGGCATTAGGCAATAGCAGAGCGGGCGCGCGCCTCGCCGTTCGACCGCCTCTCTAAGCACCCGTTCTTCGTCACCGCTCCTTCGCCGCCCCTGGCACGAAGCGAATCGTCTGATACACGGCTGCCGTTGGCCCGCTGTTCTTCAGCAGCACTTTTTCGTTCGACGGACAATAGAAGAACGAACCCGCCGCCAACCGGCTCGCCACTCCCTTGATGTTCACCTCAACCGTCCCAGACTTCACAAAGAACAGTCCGCTCTCGCCCTCCGCCGTGTCGCCTAGCGCACGCTGTCCGGCGCTCAGTGTCGTGATCTGACTCGCCAATCTCTTCAGAGTCAACGTCGGCGAGTCGCAAACGGTCGCCACGCTGCCGCCCGCCGTCGGCGTCGCCGCCATCCTCTCGCAATCAAACACCGAGGACGGCAACATTCCGGGCACATGCTGCTCGGCTGCCGGCATATCGGTGCCGTCCGCGCCGCCGGCGGCCATAGGTTGATCACATAATAGGTCGCCGGCTTGTCACCCAGGTTCTCGATGCCGTGCACATCGTGCGAGGCGAAGAATACCAAAAACCCCGGCCCGGCTCGGTGCGTCACGCCGTTGATCGACACCTGCACCTCTCCTTCTCTCACCAGCAACAATTCCTCCGAGGCATGATGGTGCGGCCGGTGCAGTGTCATCCCCGGCTTGAGCGCCGTGCTGTGAATGCCAATCTTGTCGAAGCCGGGGGCCGGATTGTCGAACACGGCCCGCCCCACCGCTTCGCGACTCTCCCGCGCGACCAGGGCATCCCAATCGACCAGCGTCACCCCGAGCGGCGTCGGATCGGTCGGCGGATTATACGTGGCAAGCAGCGGCAGCTCCTGCGCACGAGCCGGGCCCGTCAAGCAACAGAGCACGACGACGGCCAGCGTGAAACCCGTAATTCGATCGAAGATCTGCCAACTGCGGCCCATGATTGCTCCTTCCTGCGGTGAATGACAAGGCGTATTCTAATCAGTGGACGAACCGGTCGCTACACTTCCCAGGTTGACGCAATGGTGGCGTGTGGGAAGCGCCTCCAACGACTCGTCTGCGCCACGGCCGCACGATCCATTGCCAACCGGAAAACGCCCATGCAACGACGAGATTTCATCACCGTATCCGTCACAGCAGCCGGCCTCTGGACTACTCGCCTGCTCGCTCAAACGGCGCCCCCTGCCGACGCACCGCCCCGCCCCAAGGGCCGCCCCGAGTCCAAAGTCACACGCTGGGACGTGATCACCGTCGGCAACCTTTCGCGCAACGAATACTGGGGCGAGGGCCGCGAGCGGGCCGTGCGGCCGATACTCTGTACCTCGACCCTCATCCGTGGTGATGGTTTCGCACTGCTCGTCGATCCGCCGATCAAGGACGCCGGCCAGATCGCCCGCGAGTTCGATCGCCGCACCGGCAAAAAGCTCGATATCGTCACAGCCTGCTTCATCACCCACGAGCACGGCGACCACTGGCCCGGCATCGAAAACTTCCCGCAGGCCCGCTGGCTGGCCTCGCCCGGCGTCGCCGAGAGCCTCAACCGCACGGCCGGCCTCTCCAAGAAAATCGAACCCGCCGAGGGCCGCCTCTTCGACGCGCTCGACGTCGTCCCCTCGCCCGGCCACACCCGCGACCACTGTTCGCTGCGCTTCAATTGC
Source organism: uncultured Planctomycetota bacterium (assembly GCA_963738665.1). GTDB lineage: Bacteria > Planctomycetota > Planctomycetia > Pirellulales > Lacipirellulaceae > JABDGM01. The sequence goes on along the minus strand of CAVTXL010000011.1, from coordinate 201,497 downwards.
GCCGGCCGCTCCATCGCCACCGCCGGCGACGCCGTCGCCACGCTCGACTTCTTCCACGACCGCCGCGGCTTCTATAACTCCGCCGACTTCGAACAGGCCGCCCGCAGCATGGACAAGCTCGCCGCGCTGGCGGATATCATCGTGCCGGGGCATGATAATTATTTTGTGGTGGATTAGAACGGTTTCCCAATGCCGCTGGTTAGGTCTTTTCCGTTCTTGGTTTTCGCGTTGGCCGCGCTAATGGGCTGTTCGCCGCCGCCGTCCAACACCATTCCTGCCATTCTCGTCTTCGCGGGCACGGGCAGCTCATCCAACGACGTAAAAGCCATCGAGTCGATCCTCAAGGCTCACCATCTCGATTACACGACCGCCGATTCTGACCAGCTCAACCGGCTGAGCCAATCGCGACTGCTGGCCTACCGGCTGCTCGTCGTCCCTGGCGGCAATTACATCCAGATGGGCAACAGCCTTTCGCCCGCGGCGGCCGCCAATGTTCGCGGCGCGGTCGCCGGCGGTTTGAACTTTCTCGGCATCTGCGCCGGCGGCCTGTTGGCCGGCGACGGGCCGCACCGTCAATTCAATCTTACCGATGGCGTGCGGTTCGATTTCTACGCCGTTGTGAACCAAGGAATCCACAAAACGACGGCGGCGGTCACCAGCGCCGACGGAACCACGTTCGATCACTACTGGGAAGACGGCCCGCAGTTCACCGGCTGGGGCCAGATCGTCGCCAAATATCCCGACGGTACGCCGGCCGTTGTGCAAGGCGCCGTTGGAAAGGGGTGGGTCGTCCTCTGCGGCGTCCATCCCAAAGCGCCCGAGCATTGGCGCAGCGGCATGCAGTTCGCTACGCCGGCGAGCGAAGATCAGGCATATGCGGCCAAGCTCATTGACGCGGCGCTGAACCGCAGAGTGTTGCCAAGTTTTGACCGCCAAGAGTAGTTGTGTAACACCTTCGGTGTAATCGGCGTCACATCTGACCCATTCCCAGGGTGCGCCGCTACCGCGGCGACGCTGGGCTTTGGAGTTGACCCGCTTCGCGGTTACTCTGTGCGCTTCCATCACACCCGGTTCCGCTCAGATTTTCGCCGCGCACCACGGGCAGTGGGACCAGAAATCTGGCAGCACGCCCCAGCCGCACTTGCGGCAGGTGTGGCTGCTGCCGATGATTTTCCACTTTTGCCGGACCTTGGTGCGGCACCAGGGGCAGTAGCGCATGAAGGCCATCAGGTCTTTGCGATCGCACTTGGGATTCTTGCACTTGGCGACATAGCGGCGGTCGCTGAACTTGCGCTCGGTGGCCGGCTCGAAGCCGGTCCCGTAGCACCAGGGGCAATAACGCCAGTCGAGCTTCACGCCGCGGCGGCAGCGGTGGCAGCGAGCGGGAAACGTCGTCGAGTCGCTCTTGGTGATCTTATGAGCGATGCCGCACCACGGGCAGGCCTGCATCGGCTCTGAAACTGGCCCGCCGCAACGGTGGCACTTCAGCCGAGCCGCCAGGATGCGGCCGAATTGCCGCAAAAACTGCCGCTGGCGAATCTCCTTCCAGTGCCGCTGCGTGGGGGGCTTCGTCTTCCGCGGCCGCAGGCTCTGGGCGATGTACCGCAGCGTTTTCGGCTTCGCCCGCAGATAGGCCGAAAGCATCTGACCGGCATCGGCAAAGCGGCGGGGCGGCTTGAACTCGAGCGAACGCCGCAGCAGGGCGGCCATGTCTGGGTGCACGAGCTGTTTCAATCGGCCGTAACCAGCCAGCGGCCACTCAAACGGCCACTCTGGCAACTCGCCCGAAAACAATTGCCACAGCACGAGCCCTGCCGCGAATACGTCCGATCTTCGCGAAGGCCGGCCCATTGCTTGCTCCGGCGCCATGTAGCCGACCGTGCCGGCGCCCGAAGCCGAGATCGTGCGATGCGCGATTTTCGAGATTCCGAAATCGGTGAGCAGCAACCGGCCGTCCGGAAAGAGCAGCAGATTATCCGGCTTCACATCACAATGGATCACGCCCTCTTCATGAGCGAACGCCACTGCTCGCAACAGTTGCTCGCCCAAGTTGAGCGCCGTTCGCAGCGATAACCGCCGCTGCAACCGCTCTTCGAGTGATTCTTCACCCAGCGGCAGGGCAATGACCAATTGGCCGTCGATGAAATCGGCCGTCTTCAGCCGCAGAATATTTGGATGATCCAGTCGCGCCGCCAGCCGCACCTCGCGCGAAAAATCTTCGAGCGACTCTTTGTTCATCAACCCGGGATGGGGAATCTTCAGCGCGACATTGACGCCCTCGAGCGTGTCGTGCGCCGGTAAACCGTCGCGAAAGGGCCGTTGGAGATCTGCCCCTTCAATTTATATTTGCCCAGTTTGGTACCAGGACGCAGCGGCGTCACGACATGCTCGTCCAACATCTGACGAAAGGTTTACAACTGTCTCAAGGCCGGCCCCATCTGTGCGAGCGCGAGAAGACCGCGAGACGCACCCAGACTCACCGCGACTCCGGCCACGCGACGCACCGTTTCAGCACGCCGCCCTCCCGTGCAATGGGCGGGAACGAGAATCCCCCCTCAACTCGTCGCTGTTTTACGTCAGCGAAATCCTCGCCGGGGGTAAGCCGGCGGGCAGCACATTCCTCCCTGTTGCCATCATAACAGACGGGGCAATGGGCGTGGCTGGGAAACCCTGGGTAAAGGCGCCGACGCGTTTCGAGTAGCGGCCCGCCAAACGACAGGTGGCGGGCCCGGACGAGGGGTGCAAAACCGGCCCGTAATTTGTACCGTCGCGGACTCAGTTCTTGTCCTATAACCAGGTAGACCGTCACAGCGGGCCCGTTCGCGGACATGCGTCCCCTCACTGAAACGAAGTTCGCTCGATCGTCGGCGACGCGTCACCGGCAGTAGAAGGCGGAAACTGTCGTCGAAGTTCGCCGGCTGGGCCCCCCTTGCTATCCCGAATATAGGGCTGCGAAGGTGATGACCTTGAGCGGCGGGCCGGCGATAACACCGCGATGGGCGGCTGGCAAATGCCGTCATGCGCCGGGATAAGCCAAACTGGCCACGGAGAATACAAGCGCGCGGCGGGTTGGACACCATCCCCCCAAAACGCGGAGCAAAACCGTCCCAGTTGGCGAAGCCTGCCGGGCAGCTCAGCGACGGGTTAACATTCGCTGCTCATGCCGGCTGCACTCACGACGGAGATCTCGTTGTAGATGCGCTGAACTCCAGGCACGTGGCGCAGTGTTTCCTGAACCAACTGCTTCAGGTAAAACGTCGGCAGCCGGCCAGAAAGGCGAAGTGATTTCCCTCGCTGCTCGATCGACAGACACCTGAGCCGCCCGCGGAAATGGGGGTGCTGTTCCAGTTGGTGACGAGCCATCAACGACAAGTCGAGACGTTCCGGTGCGGTCGTTGCAGGCCGTTCAGCTGTGGCGGCAAACATCGAATTCCTCCTGCACTAAGATTGGGCACTAATTCCGGCCCACTCAAGTCTTGAGCTGACAATCTGGGTAAACAACGTTGAGTGGACAACCGCTTTCGCCCCCGCGAAATCCGTCCTGTGCGTGCCATCGCCGAGGGCACCAACGGACCGTTGAATTAGGAGCAAGCGGCGTGCCGAACCGGCATAATCGATAAGGTTGAGGCCTTCCAAGCAAGTGACCCAATGAGCGTCTCTCTTGCTCGCACCTATTTATCGGTCAATCGCCCTTGATCCAACAGCCGCTGTCGCCTTATGCAGGCACAACTGAAGTTTACGGCCGAAGTTGAACCAGAGTTCGTGCCGGCTGGTTCTCGGCATACTTCACCCGCTCGCACTTAAATCTAAGCACCCAACGACATTCCGATGACTAGCAACCCCGTGAGAAATTCCCAAGAATTCCTGCAAGCAGCCGTGGCTAGCGAGAACCCCCAGGCCATTCGGGAGTCGCTCGATTCCCTCGACCCGGGCGAGGCGGTGCATGCGATTTATCAACTGAGCGATATTGACCAATCGCGCATGTTGACGGCGCTGCCCCGCACAATGGCGGCGGAGCTCGTGGCTGACCTGCCCGAAGCACAGGCAGCCCAGATGATTGAACGCCTGCCGGCTGAGCAAGCCGCCCGGATCGTGGCTGCCCTGCCCTCGAACGAGCAGGCCGATATGATTGCCCGCCTGCCCGACCTCGAAGCCTCCCGCTTGCTGGAGGCATTGCCCCTCGCCGAGGCCCAAAGCGCGCGCCGGCTGCTAGCGTACCCGCCTCAGACGGCCGGGCGGCTGATGATCACCGAATACCTGGCCTACAAAGAGCTGTCGACGGTCGGCGACGTGCTCGACGACCTCCGCGCCAACGCCGACCGCTATCGCCACTACGACGTGCAGTACGCCTACGTGCTGTCCATGCAGGGCCAGCTCCGCGGAGTGCTGCGGCTGCGCGATGTCGTGCTGTCCGACGCCCGAACGCCGGTGTCGCGGGTAATGATCGATAACCCGCGTTACGTGTTCGACACGGCCAAGCTGGACGAGCTGGAGCGATTCTTCGACCGCCACCCCTTGTTCGCCGCCCCGGTCATCGACGACGAAGGCGTGCTCATGGGCGTTGTGCTGAATCGCACAATCGAAGAAGCAGCCGAGGAGCGGTCGAGCCGCAGCTTTCTCAGCTACATGGGCATCGTCGGAGGTGAAGAGCTGCGGACTATGTCGCTGCGGACGCGGACCGTGCGGCGAATGAGCTGGCTGAGCGCCAACATCGGGCTGAATCTTATATCCGCCAGCGTAATTGCGTTTCATCAGGCCACGTTGTCCGCCGTCATTGCGCTGGTGGTATTTCTGCCGATTATCTCGGATATGAGCGGCTGCAGCGGGAATCAGGCCGTCGCCGTGAGCATGCGGGAGCTGACACTCGGCCTGATTCGGCCCAAAGATCTGTGGAAAGTGCTGGGCAAGGAAATGTCGGTGGGAATCATCAACGGCCTCGTGCTCGGTCTGCTGCTGGGCCTAATCGGCTGGGTGTGGCAGGGAAATGTGATGCTGGGTGCAGTGGTCGCGGTTGCCCTGGCGGTCAATACGCTGGTGGCCGTCTGCATCGGCGGCTCGATCCCGCTGCTGTTGCAGCGTCTGGGCCAGGACCCAGCCCTGGCCGCCGGGCCGATTCTCACGACGATCACCGACATGTCGGGCTTCTTCCTGGTGCTATCGCTCGCCGGCGCGGTGCTGCCGTGGTTGACGAAATAGCGCAAGCACCTTGTTCGCGCACCATGACTTAGAGATCAAGTTCCACGCAAACGCTCGACGGCCAATTGAAAAATGGCCGCGATCTCGACGCGGTCGATGCGGGTTTTTACGTCATCGGCCGGCAGCCAAATTCGCTCGCGGAGCTCGGCTTCTTGCCAGGTCGCCTCGACCTGGGCAACCTCCATTAAATACACCATAACGTCGAGGTGGGTGCCCCACTTCTGGTAGCGGTATGTGCCGAGGGGGTCGCCCATGATTTGGCCGCAGAGGCCGGCTTCTTCGCGGGCCTCGACGAGCGCTGTTTCTTCCGGCGTGTCGCCCGGCTCGATAATGCCTTTGGGGAATCCCCAGCGGCGGCCGCTCATCGAGGAGATCATGCAGAACTCGACCGTCTCGCCCTTGCGGCGGTAGGGAATCGCGCTGGCTTGTGGAATGGGCTCGGGCACGGGGCTGCAAAGGGGGAAATCAACGGCCGATTATTTCACGCGCTGTTGCGGTGCTTCTTGAGCGAGCTACTCGTTTCGGCGGGCACCATCCGCACCGCGAGTTCACGTTTCGGGTCGCCGGCGAGGAATAAGGTCTTTGTGGGAAAGGCAAACTCGACACCGATCCGCTCGAATTCTTCCATGATACGAAAGTTGACCCGCTCGCAGTGGTCCATGTAATCCCACCACTCGGGCGGAGCATACCAATACACGACCAGGATGTTCAAACTCTCGGCATTATAGTCGTTGAAGTACACCCGGGGCGGAAATTGCTCGAAGCCGACAATCGGGTGGATTCGCTCGCGAATCCCTTTTTCATCAAGGATTTCGCGAATCGCCTGCACGGCCTCGGCCACCTTTTCCTGCGGCGTATCGTACGTGATCGTCACGTTGAACAGCCGGCGAATCGTCCGCCGGCGAGCGATGTTCTCGATTGCCTCGTTCACCAGCGTCGAATTGGGCACGGTCACGAGGTGGTCGGTCAGCGTGCGGATTTTTGTGGATCGAAAGCCGACTTCCTCCACCGTGCCGTCGATATTGGCCACGGCGATCCGTTCGCCCAGCCGGATGGGCCGCTCGGCCAGCATGATCAGACCGCCAATGAAGTTGTTGATCAACGTCTGGCTGCCGAAGCCGATGCCGATCGCAAACGCACCGCCCAGGATCGTGAACGCCGTCAGCGGCACTTTGATCGTGTTCAGCGCGATCAACACCACGACGAGCAGCATCGAGTAATACACCATCGACCGCAGCGCGGCGTCGGCGTCCTTGCTCAGGCGAAATCGCTTCAGAAAGCGGTTGGCGAACACGCGCGAAAAGAAACGCGATAAGATCCAGCCCACGAAAAACACCACCAGCCCGGCGACGGCGTCTTTGACGACGATCGGCCGCTTGCTTTCCCCTTCGCCGACGTGAAACAGCTCGGTATTCCAAACGTTGTTCACCTGGGCCAGCGCACCGACCGCCAGATTCGTGGGCGAGAGCGGGTTGTTGCCCAATTCATCGAGCAGCTTCGCGTAGACGCGCCGCGTCGATTCGATTTGCATCAGGCTGGTCTGTTGATTGCGGAGCATCTCTTCCAACTGAAACCGCTGATCGTTGATCGCGTTGATCACGTCGGGCGGGCTGTCTTTGGCGGCCTCGGCCTTGTCGGCGACAGTCGCCAGGTCGTTGCGCAGGTCCGTCATTCGCTGAATGCGGCTGCGGAATTGAATAGCCAGCTCGTCGAGAGCCGTCTGCGCTTCTTTATGCCACGCGGCGACGTCGGTCAGCGACGTCTTTTGATCGGCGTTGCGTTCGGCCGTCGCCAGCGCAAAGCGGTGGTTCCACACAATTCGCAGTTGGGCGAGTCGTTGCAGTTGTTGCGTCTGCAGGTCGACTTCGTCCGACCAGCGCTCGCGCTGACGGCGTTGGGCAGCCAGTTGTTCGGTGAGCGGTCCGTGGTCTTCGCCGGCTTCGTCGAGCTGATGTTGCGTGTCGCGGAGGCGATCTTCCGCCAACTGCCGGCGCGATTGCGCGTTGGTCAAAGCGGTATTCGCAGCTTCTTCCTGTTTGTCGATTTGTGCGAATTGGGCCTGCAGGTCGGCCTCGGAGAAAACGGCTTGGGGAGCGGCGCGAAGCAGCGCTCTTTCTTCAATTGTGCGGCCAGTTGTTGAACGGCTTGCGACACCTCGCCGCGCTTGACTTCTTTCTCCCGCAACGTGACGATCTCGCCGGCCAAGTTCGCCGCCTGCCGGGCCTGCTCGAACGCAGTCGACAACTCGGCGGCGTTCGGGGCCGACTTGCCGGCTTCGAGCGCGTCTTGGGCCTGGCGGCGCTTGACATCCAACTTGGTGAGCGCAGCCCGCGCTTTGTCAAGCGCCCCCTTGGCGGTGCCAAGCTGATCTTCGGCCAGATTGACGCGGGCATCTTCCGCGGCCAACTCGTCTTTCAGGCGATCCAAATCTATAAACGAGGTCGGTTCGGACCCTTCGGCGCCGGCGGCGCGCGTCGAGCGGATTTGCGTTTGCAACTCCGACTGGCGAGCGGTCAAATCTTTGATTTGGCGGTCGACGGCCTCTTGCTGCGCTAGCACGGCCTCGACCGTTTTGTACGTGGCAACTTCCTGGGCGGCGGCCGGATTGGTCGGGTCGCCGGCGTCCAGGCGGCGCTGCGCGACGCGGAGCAGCTCCTGGTTCTCGGCCCGCTTGGCGGCGACCTCGGGTGCTTTCTCCACCGGCGTCGTGTCGGTCGGGTCGGCTTCCGGCTTTTTGCTGGTGTCCTTGGATTCGCCCATAACGGAAGAAAGCGTCGGCAGATTCGGCATTTGCGCAACGGCGCCGGCTGTCCTACCGAGACTTAAAGCAAGGACCACAGCTATTGAATAGCAACACGTGCGCATCCGGTTCCCTCCATATTCGCGCTAGATTGTGGGGCGGTTTACGGTTGTTCCGGGTGATTTGGCGAAAGCGGCATCGGCTCGGTCAGTTGTGATTGTGCATGCTCGGGCGTCTGCTCGTGATCCAGTTGTGCGGTCAGCGCCGAATTGCCGCCCGGCGCCCGCCGGTTGCTGTTGGCTGTCGAGGAGTGTGAAGCTTCGCGCAGCGTCCCCTGCTCCGACGGCAGTGGCGGCGACGAAGGAGCAGACTGCGCGGCTGCGTGTGTCGAGGCCTGTGATGCGGTGGCTTTGGACGTGGTTGGCAGCTCGACGCTGGCCTGCTGGATCTGGGCGACATCGCCTTTTGATTTCTGTTCGGCGTTAGCCAACTGAGCGGGCGGCGTGAACAATTTTTCATTTGACAACGCGACGCGTTGGGACCGCTTGCCAGGCGAGGGGCCTACTTCCGACGAATTGAGCAGCGACGTGCCGGCAAATTCGGTGCCGTTGTAAATCGTGCCGCGCTGAAAGGGGCCGGCGCCTAGAATCCAAACGTCGTTCGATGAACTTTCGGTCTGGGCGACTCCCGATTGCCAAACCGGCGTGCCGGTCGCGCGGTGGTAGGCGAAGACGGCGATCTTCGCGACGCCGCGTTGGTCGCGACGCTTGGCGATGGGGATTTCGGGGATCGCGGCCGGCACCGGCTGCAGCGGCACGATTTGCGGCACGTTCATCGATGGCACGCCGAACAGCAGATCGTTGCGGTCGGTGCCGACTGCACCGTGCGCGAATTTCGACGACGAAATCTGCGTCTTCCGGCTTGTCGCGGAGCGAGCAGCCACTGGCCAAGAGCTGCTGCCGGAGCGTGCTAACGAGGTAGTTGCGATCGACGACATCGGCGACGTGCTTGTCGTCGAGGTACACGCTCTGCCCGGCCAGCGGGCGGAAATCGACCGTCTGCACAGCCCGGTCGATCGCATCGGAGATCAGCAACTGTTCGGTGGCAGTGCGGCCGGTGTCGGTCGCGCGCGTCGTGCCGCAACCAGCCGGCGCGGCAACCGCCAGGAATGCAAGCAACATTAGTCGATAGTATCTGCCGGGCATGTCGAACAGTTGCTTCTTCGCCGGTTAGACGGATGAGCGCGCGGCGCTCGCAGCCGCAGCGAATCAATCAAGAGCGGGCGGCGATTATAGCGGGCGAAGCGCCCCGACCAAGATCAGAAGCCAGATACTGACAGCAACGATGTCACGCGGCGGCGGTAGATAGGCTGGCAGAGCCAAAACTGGCGAAGCAAGATCGTTGACGAATCGGCGACGTGCTAGCGCGTGGTATCGAAGCCGTTGCTGCTATTGGCTTGCCGCTGTTGCGTATCAGGCGAGTCATCAGCATAGAAGAGGGTCGTTTCCTCGGCGGCGAGCTTGGTTTCAAGCTCGCGGCAGAGCACCTCGGCGCGGAATATGTGCGTTCCCGCCGCGACGCCGTGAGCGCGAATCTTCAGCGTCACCTGGCGGCCGGCCGGCAGCTCATCAATCGGCCGGAACGAAACGCGGCCGTTGGAGACAGAGTATTGCGGGCCGTCGACGACGTCCGGCTCGACGCCGGCGGAGAACAGGCCGACGACGTTCACGTCCTTGGCGGCGCTCGCGCCGCGATTCTGCACTCGAATCTCATAGACGGCGGCCTCGCCGATGGCGACCGGGCCGCTCGGGTCGCTAACGTCAAGTTTCAAGTCGGCAAGCGCAACGACTTTTGTCTCAACCAACTTCTTGTCCGCGAGATCGCCCGCCGCCGTGGTCGCTTCGAGGTTTAGTTGATTCGCGCCCGGCGTATTGACGGTGCACTTAAGCTCCATGTACGAGTCGTCGCCGGGGCCCAGCGAACCGACACGCCACGAAACTTCGCGGTGGGCCGCGTCGAAAGTCTGCCCTTCGCTGGCGGTCGTCAGTTGTGCGCCTTCGGGCAAGACGGCTTTGACGGTCACGTTCTCGGCCGGGGCCGTGCCCGGATTGCGAACGCGAATGAAGTACGTGGCTTCGGTGCCGGCGTACTTCATTTCGGGGCCGCGCCAATCGAGAGCCAGCTCAGGTTTGCGGCAGAACACCTCCTTCATCGTATCGCACGTGAGGTCGCCGGCCGCAGATGCGACCGCCTTGATGCTGAGCTTGCCGGCCTCGCGGGCGACTAGCTCGACTTCAATCGATTGGCTCTTGCCGGGCGCCAAGTCGGGGAGCGGGTTGCTGGCCGCTGGTTTGTCGCCGCCGCCGGGCGGATATAGCTCGATCTTGACGCCCTCCGCCACGCCAGTGCCGGGGTTGGAAATCGTGAAGCGATACAATTGCGGCTTGCCGAAGAGGACTTCATCGGGGCCGGCAACGTTCATTTCGAGCTTCGGCTCTTGCACTTCGACCACGGCCCGCGAGCCAACCGGGGCGAGCGTCCACGTCACGCCGAGCTCGAGCGGCCGGCTGCCGCGCGGCACGAGGCGTAGATCGATTGTCTCGCCGCTGCGAGCTTCCAGCCGCGGAAGCTGCCAGTGCAGCGTGCCTTGCGTGTCGCCCGGCGCTTGCGTCACCGAGCCGGCGGAAGCGGTCGTATCGATGATGTCGGCCCAGGAGGGAACTCGCACTACAACGTCGACGCCTTCAGCCGCCGCTTCACCCTGGTTTTGCAAATGGACGCGAAACGTGGCTTCGCGGCCGACGAGAATCTGCTTCGGGCCGCGAATGTCACTGGTAATCACCGGCGTCCGATTCGACACCAGCAGGTTCGGGTCATTCTGCGACACCTGCGCCAATTGCTTCGAGGCGGAAATGGCGGCCGTCGAGCGGCGCAGGGCTTGGGGCAGTGCCGGCGTGATCGGTTGCAGCGGAGCGGTTGGCTGCGGTTGGCCGGTCGCCGCGGTCGTGGGAGTGAACGGCCTGGAAGGCTGCGGCAGCGCAATGGGCTCGACCGGCACGGCGGCCGGCGGTGCGGATGCTTGCGGAGCGGGCGCTTCGATTGGTGTGATGGGGCGCGGCTCGACCGGCGGGTTTACACGCTCGTTCTGCGAACTGTCGGCGCGGTCGGTTGGCAGCGTGTGGACCGCGTCGAGCGTGAACGATTTCGCATCGCTTTCAACTGTGGGCGCCGTTGGAGACGGTTCCAAGGAGGCTGACGCGGCTGGGTCACCCGCCTCACCGGCGGGAAAAGACCCGGCCAATTCGTGACGCAACTCGCTGGCATCGACGTGCATCGGCGTCCGGGGTTGGGGCGATTGCCGAGCCGCCGACGGAGCGGCGGGTCCCGACAGTGGACTGGGCCGCGAGCTAATGGATTGAGCAGGCCGAGCGGTTTCCGTGGGAATGAACGGCTCGACGGCCGAGATTGCCGGCGAAGTGCCGTCGTCTGTGCGGCCCGCATTCCCCATTACTGCGCTCGATGGCAACGGCGATCCTCCCAGGCCGGGCAGGGAGCCGTCCAATTGGTGGGCCGCGTTATTCTCACTCGCCAGTTCGGCTGGCGGCCGAACGGCAACCCGGTCGCCAGCGGGCGGCGCCGCGGATTGCCAGGGCTGCTGGGCGGCCGCTGCAGCGTTTGGCGTGCCGTTGGTTTTGCTGATAAATTGTGAGCCGGCACGTGGCGGAAGGGACGCCTGACCGCCGCCCGTGTGTTGGCTCGGCTGCGGACTGCGGCCGAAGATGTTGCTTGGCAGCAGCGACCGGCCGTCGACCTGTGGAAAGGCGGTACTGCGGGACGCCGCGGCCTCGGGCTGGGTGGGGCCGACTGGTTGGGCATCCGCGTCGCTGCCCGTTAGTCCGCGACCGAAAGCTGAGATTCGTTCGGCGATGGTGGGACGACGCGGCGGCGCCTGGCTTTCGGCGACCGAGCTGTCAACGGCCAACACCAGCAAACTGCAGAGCACGGCGAATCTACGAAGAGACATGATCGCTTCCTTGCTGCAATCGGGACGAAAAGGTGCGTGGCGGAGAGCCGCTGGCAGCCAGGGTGCGTGGTCCGGCGCCGCGTGCAATTCGCCCGCTGTCGGGCATGTATCGGCCGTCCCGCCTAGGAAGAATTAACAGAAAGACGAGGAGATTTCCGGTTAATCCAAATGCATAAAATGGGTCGAATAGCGAAGCTCGCTGGCACCGGTCCGTAGTGGCCGCTCGGACCCCGTCGATGTTCGCAGTTCCCAGGACCTTGGGCGGCAGCTTTGCACAGGCGGCCATGCGGGGTGCACATAACAACGGGGAAGCACAGGGTTTTTTCTTGACGGTCGATTGCAGACTGCGTTACCTTGGCTCAAAGCCGGTGCTGGCACCGACCAGTCTGATGACACTTTCGTCCGACCGCGTGGAGGGCCCAGGCAGTGGCAAAGTCTGTGGTGGAAGCGATACGCGAAGGGGATTGGTTTTTCGAGCCCAAGGAATTAGACTCGCGACAGTTTGAAGCCACACGGGCGATACCCGGAACGCGTGCGAAGCTCGAAGTTCTGGCCGCCCGCATTGATGCGGGCCTGCCGCTGTGGCACGAAAAAGATCGCCCCGACTACGAAGAAGTGGAGTAGCGGAGGAGCGGAGGAGTAAAGTGGCGGTGAATGAAGGCGGCGGCAATCGCGTCGGCTCCGCTTCTGCACCTCTTCGCGCCTCCGCTGTTTGCAGGAGCCGTCATGCCGAAGTTCAGCGTCCAAGTCCCCCATTCACTCGACAAACAGGAGGCCCGCCAGCGGCTGGGCCGATTCGCCGATGTGATTGGGGAAAAGTTCCGCGACCAGGTGAGCGAACTGGAACAGAAGTGGGAAGGGGATACGCTTCAGTTCCGCTTCAAATCGTTCGGGATTCCGCTTTCGGGCGGCATCACGGTGACCGAGAAGCAGCTCGATCTGGCCGGCGAGTTGCCCTTCTCGGCAATGATCTTCAAGGGCAAGATTGAGTCGTCAATTCGCGAGCAATTGGAGAAGATAGTGAAGCAGTAGTGGAATTGAGTAGCGGAATGGAGTAGTGGAGGACACTGCTCAACTTCTCCAGTGCCCCTCGATCTACTTCGCCGGTACGATCTTGATGGCATTCCCCTGTTTGCTCGCGGCCAGGCCGGCTGGTTGAAGCAGCGCTTGGAGCAGCTCATCCTGGCTAGCATTTGTCACTTCGAATGTGACTCGCTTGTCGAGTGACAGACCGGCCGCCTGAATCGCCGATTCATCAATCCCGATCCGCAAGTTCAGCCGCTCAACCAAGGTGTTGAGCACTGCCCGCACGGTTTGCTCCTGGACGTGAAGCGTATACACATTTCGCGACCGGCCCGAGCTTTCGCGAGACCCTGTTCGCGAGGCGGAGCCGCCAAGCCACGCCGCCACCTGCTGGTGTTCTTCGACGCGCGCATCGACCGACGCGTAATCTCCGTCGAGCCGCAGAGCGAGGTCGGGGAACTGCTGCCGCAGCCGCGTAAGATCGGCTTCGCCATAACGTAAGCGATAGCGCTTCGTCAACGTGACGGGCCCAGTGATCGGCACGACCTCGACCGCACGATGCGCGCCGTCAAATCGAAACGTCAAATCAAAACCTGCAAGCAGCGCCGTCAGGTGTTCGGCCAGCGTCATGTCGGGCAATGTGCCGGCGGGCCACAGGTCATGCGGAATAAGCTCAAGGCCCGCCGCTTGCCAACCGCGTTCTGCGACCGCATTCGCCACGAGTGCTCGTGGCTCTGACAGCCGGGGCCAGACGAACGGCTTCTTTTGCATAATGCGTGCGCGGGCTGTGGCAGGGATCCGTGAGGCCTCATCATCGCGAACCGCGGCGAGAGTACGCATTTGATCGGTGGTGGCGCGGGGCCCTAGATACGCGAGCGAATTGACCTCGGCCACTCCCAGTCCGAGCGCATCGGCGGTTTGCTGGAGTGCCTGGCGGAAATCCACGTTGACCGCATCGAGCGTCAGACGTTGCGAAGGGTCGACTCGGCGGTCGACGAGGAGGGCGTCGCCAAACGTTTCCGATAGCCGCTGCATCGCGTCGGCAATAGGAGCCTGGTCCCAGTGAATGGTCGCCCGGCGGGCCACCGATGGCGATTGGCTTTGCGCTGACGACGAGGTGGGAAATGCGCTTACAGCAAGGCAGGCGGCCGCGACCAGCATCCGGTAAACGAGCGTTCGGTTGTGTAGGACAGCCGAAATCACGGGCTGTGTCTCCCGCGCTCCGGGCGAGTTTGCACGGCAACTGCTGCCGGAAGCGACCAGGTTTTGTGAGGACAGCAAAGCTGCGCCCGCCCGCAACCGTTGCTGGCTGGCAACCACCGGCGGCCTGGGTGCCTGTCAAGCGAAAAACAAAACGAGTTGCGCGAGATGACCAACGGCCGCAGCCAAAGCCTATTCAGGCGAGTCGGATCGCGTCAAGCTGTCCAACGTTTATTATATGCCATGGCGGGGCGGCACGGGAGACTTTTCCGCCAGGCCGAGGTGCCGAGCGCGGAGCGGATTTAAATTTTTCGTTGTGTCCGACGCAATCCTGATTAAACTCAAACCATAGACGCGGGGCGCCGTGGGGCAGGCAGCAGGGGGGCCTAATCGGCCAGATTCTTTCCCCCCTGCCGGTCAGCGATTTGGGGGCCTCCCGACCGCTCTCCACCTTGATCATGCACCATAGGGTCAGTGATAACGGAGCGATAGTGTGGATCTCCATCATGTCCGCAGCCCCATCTTGGTGGCGTATTACAACCGCTATCTCACGAGCTGCGACAGCGTGCTGTTCGTCAAGCGAACGGCGGAACGGTATGCCTGCGGCACGCTCGAGCGATTGGCGTCGACGGGCGATCGCAATACGCGGCGAGCGGCCGTTTTGGCCTTGAGCTTGCTGGGCGATTACTCGTCGAACGCGGTGCTCGGCCGGGCGTTGACCGACCGCGACCGCGGCGTGCGGACGATCGCGGAAAGCGGCATCCGCGAACTGTGGTGCCGCGTGCGGGGACGCGACGAGCGGCAAGCGCTACGGGTGATAGTCGGGCTGAACGACGAGAAGCGTTTCGATGAAGCCGCCCGCATGGCCTCGCGGCTGATCCAGAATTCACCCTGGATCGCAGAAGCCTGGTGCCAGCGGGGCACGGCCCATTATCATCTGGGCAATTATGAGGCGGCGATCCGGGATTGCCACCAGGCGTTGGAAATCAATCCCTACCACTTCACGGCCGCGGCCGGCATGGGGCAGTGCTACATGCTGCAGAACAATCGCATGGCCGCGCTTGAGGCCTTTCGGCGGGCACTGCGGTTGAATCCGGGGCTGGAAGAGGTGCGGGCGCAGGTGGTGCGATTGCAGCGGACGCTAAAGGAAGATTGAATGGCCAGCGCTGAAAACCGTTCATTCTCTTGTCCTGCAACGGCAACATGCAATGTCCCAGGGCGCAGCCGGGGGTGTGAAAACAAAGCTGAGTTACGATAGCCCTGAACGGGCGCGGTGGACCCAATTTGGCGCAGGGCACTTCGCCGTTTCAGCGCTAAGTCGCACCGGCGATTGCGGTAGGCGCGAGGACGGACAACTCTGTCCGTCGTATGGCTTTTTGACCGACAGGATTGTCCGTCCTACAACTGAAATTGTTCGGCAGGCCACTTAGCGATTCGCGGCCCCAACGTCGGCACCCAGGCCTTGGGCCTGGGCAAGCACATTATGCCCTTTCAGGACGGAACTGCCCGTTTGGGCGAAAGGCCGTCGATTGCTCTTCATCGGCGGCTTACGTGGCACCAATACTGCTCTTAGCGCAGGGTGCGCGCCGGTGGCGCTCCCATCGCGGCGCGGACGGCCGTGACGTAGCGTTTCGGGCTGGCCTGAAACTGCTGAAGCGACGCTTCGCTGGCAAACATGTAGAAGATGTTGTCGTAATCGACGGCGTGCGCGCGGGTGCCCGGCACTTGCTGGTGATGATCAATAAACATTACGGGGTCGAGGCCGGAAAGGGCCGGGGCAAAAGCGTCCGGATTGGCCCAGAACTGGGCCTGTTCCTCAGGACCAGCAAACCAATACGTGCGGCCGCGATGCTGGACCCCGTACTGTGGATTTCCCGGCACCCACTTCGTTAGGTTCGAGTTCCGCATGCTCACCGGGCAATAACCGTCAAAGCCGAGCGGCATCGCACCCGGCGGAAGCTGCCGAGGATCGGGCGTGGCGGTGGGCGCGATCGGCGTTCCACTGGCTGTGGCCGGCGGCGTAACTGTGGTCGCCGCAACAGCCGGTGCGGACGGTGATCCAAACATGGATTGGCCCGCGCTCGCTTGATAGGACGCGGTGCTCGACGGTGCGGCGACCGCGGCCGGGCCGCTGTCGGACGCGGCTAAATAGGTGGTCGGCACTTGCGGCGCCATGGCATAGCGACTGCCGCTGGCGTCCATCTCCGCAGCGGCGGAGTGCGGGGCAGTCGCTTGGGTTTGCGACGGAATACCAGCAGTGGCCTGCACGAACTGGTTGCCGACCGTGAGAGGCGGCGCGGAGGTGGGCGGTGCGCCGTAACCGGGTGCAGCGGCCGACAAGGGTGATTTGTAAGTGGGAGCAGAAGGCGATTGGGCGCTTGTAGATAATGTGGGCTGGGCGCTCATTTGCACAGCAGCCGCGATCGGATTCGAGCGAGCGGGCATTGTCGCTGGGCCTGAAAGGCGCGCTAAAGGGAGGCGTCATGGCTGAGCCGGCATTTTCTGTTTGATAGGACATGGGATAGCTGGGCGCCATCTGGCCGGGCCGGGACGCGGAGCCGGCGATCCGGCTGGCGGCCAGGGCCGAATTTGCTTGCACCAGCGCGGGCATGGACGTGGGACCGGTTTGCAATCCGGCGTAGGCCGCGTTGAGCTGCGGCGGCATCGGGGCAGTGGCCGCTGCCGCTGCGAAGGCCTGTCCCGAGCGATCGGCGTAATTCGCGATAACTTTGGACAGTTCTCCGACGTAGGCCATTGGCGTCGCCGGGCTGATCCCTTTGCTGACCACTTCGCCGTCGGGCGTGATGACGATATCGGTCGGCACGCGCGTGACGCCCATGCCGGCGGCCGTGGCCGGGTTTTCGTTCGCATTGAGTTTGACCGGGACGAACCTGGTCTCGATCGCTGCGGCCACTTGGGGTTGATTGAAGACGTTTCGTTCCAGCGCCATGCAGGGCATGCAGTCTTCGGTCCAAAAGTGGATCAATACGAATTTGCCGGACTGACGGGCCTCGGCCTTGGCGTTGTCGAGGCTCGTTCGCCAGGCGAGGGGGTCGGTCTGTGCCAGCGCTGGCAGCGACAGCACAACGGCGAGCAGCATTCCCAAGCCAAACGGCCAGCGAAGAGTGGACATGGCATCATCCTTGACGTTGCAGGCGAAACGTTGCGCAAGCGTCCACGCCGCGCGAGCGATCGCACATCTCGTGGGGGTTATCGGCGACGTTCGCAAGCGACTTGCGTTAAAACTTGCCGATTAGGCAAATCTTGGCGAAAATGCCGGCGAGGAGGCGCCGAGGAGGGTCATTGAGGGCGAGGACAGGGACGCGGAGACCGATATTTTCAAGCAATGTTTCCGCAACTTGTTGAGCATTGAAAGCAGGTTCGCCGCACTTGGGCGACGTGTCGAAGCGAGCGAAAATATGCACTTCCCGGGGCGAAGAGGCACTTGAAGGCCGAAATTCCCATAAATTTTGCCGGACGGCATCGATGCACAGCTTGACACCGGCCGATTTATGGTCAAGAATACGCATGAGTTGAACATCCTGCCCGATCGGGGCAGGTTCTACCGGCCAAACGCTTTGGCTTCTTGGCAGCGAGAGTAAAGAGACGGGTCGCAAGTACGTCGCGCCCAGGCATCCGCTGTCCGGCAAGTCGAAGGCCGCCTTCCCGCGTACAGGATTTTTTCTTGAGCGGAAGGGTTTCCGTTGGAGCGTCCCTGGCCCCGTGGGTTCGGTGCGATACCGTACTCGGGGCCGTCGGTTCCATTGCGGTAGGTGAACGCTGACATCTGCTTTTACGTTTTTCCCTGCGCGGTTGCTGTGAAGACACGGCGCGCAGAGCAGTTTAAAGCTGCATCCAGTTTTCATTCGCGCTACGGTTACGCGCTAAGTCATGGATTCGTGTCACCGAGGGCGACGACTTTTTCCCGAGCGGCGGATTCTATTGCCGCCGTATGTGAGTAGGAGCACGTGAGTACCCGAACATTCGCGGATCGGACCGCGGACCTATGTACGCTCTCACGGAACTACTCGGCCAAGAAACGCTGACATCTCCGGGCAGCGAACATTTACGATTGTGAAGGACATCATGCACATGGCCAAAAAGAAGCGTGGGGGCGGTGGCGGAGGCGGCGGAGGCGGTGGCCGCTACCGAGGACGTCAACAGGGAGGTTACGGCAGCCGCGGAAACCAGGGCCGGCAAGGGGGCCAGGGCCGGGGCGGCCGGCGCCGCTCAGGCGGCGGACCGGCGATGGCCAGCCGGCAGGAAATGGATTACCCCGATAATGGCGAACCACTGCCGCTGGTGGCTGGCTCGGGCGTGCTGGAGATGCACCCCAACGGGTACGGCTTTCTCCGCGATCCAGCCACGAATTTCACCCGCGAGCGAACCGATCCCTTCGTGCCGGGCACGATGATCGAGAAGTTCGGTCTGCGGGAAGGCGTACTGATCAGCGGCATGGTTCAGCGGCACCGCCGCGGCCAGGGCCCGCGCCTCAAAGAGATTTTGGACGTCGATGGCATTGCGCCGGAACACTACTCGAAGGTGAAGAGCTTCGACGAGCTCACGCCGATCAACCCGGAAGAATGGCTTCGCTTGGAAACGGGCCAGCAGCCGATCAGCACGCGGGTGATGGACCTGCTCACGCCGCTGGGAAAAGGCCAGCGGGCGCTGATCGTGGCGCCGCCGCGGACGGGCAAGACCATCCTGATCCAGAACATCTCCAATGCGGTCACGACCAACTACCCCGATATCGCGATGATCGTGCTCTTGGTGGACGAGCGGCCCGAAGAAGTGACCGACATGCAGCGGATCATCAAGGGTGAGGTGTTCGCCTCCAGCCTTGACCGCGACGTCGAAAGCCATGTCCGGCTGTCGCAGTTGGTGGTCGAGCGGTGCAGGCGGTTGGCCGAAATGGGCAAGGACGTGTTCATGCTCTTGGATTCGATCACGCGGCTGGCGCGGGCGTTCAACAAATGGGTCGGCAATACGGGCCGCACGATGAGCGGCGGCGTGGACATCAAAGCGATGGACGTGCCAAAGAAGCTGTTTGCCACGGCCCGCGCGTTCGAAGAAGGCGGCTCGCTGACGGTGGTCGGCACCGCGTTGATCGACACGGGCAGCCGCATGGACGATCTGATTTTCCAGGAGTTCAAGGGGACCGGCAACATGGAGCTGGTGCTCGACCGCAAGCTGGCCGACCGCCGCATCTGGCCGGCGATCGACATCGAGCAATCGGGCACCCGCCGCGAAGAAAAGCTGCTGCCGCAAGAAACGCTGCACGCCGCGACGATGCTGCGGAGGACGTTGTCGAGTATGCACCACGTCGACGCGATGGAACAGCTAACGACGAAGCTCGGCAAATTCAACTCGAATAAAGAGTTTATCAAGCTGATTCAGCCGCAGGATTAATGAAGGCTGCGGTGCCGTTCAACCCGGGCAGGGCCATCAGCCGTCAGCTGCCCCCGCTCGCAGCGCAGCCAGAATATCTTGAAGTACGCGCACTGTATCGTTGTGCATGCGTCATTACGGAATCGCGAACGGCGAATGCCCTATTGTGAAAGGTACTCGCTGCGGCGCTCGTCGCACAACTGCTTCTCTTCGCCTTGGGCCCCGCACCGTCTAGCTCAATAACCAACATTCTCTCTTTACAGAAGACGTCCAGCACGCACGGGCGCAACGGGTGCTGACGGCGGAACTTATAGCCGCGAGAGTTGCGGATGCGCTTGCTTGACGCGGTGGCCGCCGCAGGATAAATGGATGCCAAGTGGGACTACCGATCGTCCGACCAACGACCGACGAATTACTTGCCAGGCAGATGCGATCTCCTCTACTGAATCACGCCTGAATTTGACATAACAATCCGTTTGGACACAGTGCAGAGAACGAGGGGGAGTGAACTTCCTCACAGTACCACGTGTCCGAAGCGAGTGGTCTAACCAACGCCGAAGGGGCGAGCAATGATTGCCGAGATCAAGCCGCTTGAACAGTCACTCTTCCGATTTATCACTGACGACGAGTTCCGAAGCAGTCTCGAAAACGACCTTGCTGAACTCGAGTCGACAAGGATAGCCGGGGCGTGGAAGTGCGTTCACGTCCTCGCCGGGAGCATCGTCGAGGCCGTCCTCATCGACTACCTCTTCGCCGTCAAGTACAACCAATGGGACGATGAAAGGATCCTGAAAATGGATCTTTCAGATTGCATCGAGGCGTGTCAAGCGGAACACATCCTCGACGACGACGCCGAGAAGACCTGTACGGTCATCAAGAACTTCCGTAACTTGATTCACCCAGGCCGAATGAAGCGGCTGAGAGAGCGGGTTGACAGCGACGGGGCTGCTTTGGCGGAGGCTATCGTAAAGCGGATCGTTGGCGATGTCGTGAAAAAGAGAATGGAAGTATACGGTCCCACTGCGGACGATATTACGGAGAAACTACTCCGGCATCCAAGGACTACAATCCTTGACGACCACCTAAAGGGAATAAACGACACTGAGCGACGCTTGCTCCTTCTCAAATACCTGCCGGATTCTCTCGAACGCTGGAAGGCAAACTCTGACAACAAGAATAGCCCGGGCGAGACTTTCGAAAAGTGCTATCGAATATGCTTCGACCAGGCTGACAGCCCGGTAAAACACGAGGCAGTGCTGAAGTACGAAGCCACGCTCAAGGCGGCAGTCCCTGCCAGGATTGACATGTACGAGAGGCATTTTTTTCGGGCCAGTGACCTACAGTTTCTTGATGAAGAGGAACGCAAGTTAATCCTCGGCCACTTAAAGGTGGTGCTGAACGCACATTTCGTCCAGGCGTGCCAACGCCCCCTGATGCACGGTATCGGTGCGTTCCTTGCACCCAGCGATGTGCGCGAACTATTCCCTCGTCTCCTCCTGGGTAATGGGAGACCTGACGTTAACCGACCAGATGCCAGGGAGGCCTGGGTCGCAAGAGAGTATCCCGCCATGAGCGAATTGGCAGCAGAGGAGTTCAAAACGCAACTCGAGCATGCACTTGTAGCTCCTCCTCCGCAACAGAGCTACGTGCCATCCGAGCAAAAGATCCACCAGGAAACCATCCCGGCATTGAAGAAGCTGATCGAGGGATTGAGGTAGCTGTTTGGGCCGGGTGTCGGGGGCATAGTCTTGAAGAAACCCACCGTAGCATTTATTGTCTGGCGTTTTGTTGGCTGATTCAATTGTCTTTTTGAGAATTACCTCTATTCTCGACACGACGAAATCCGAACACTCCGCGTAGTCCGTGGCCTATTGGCGAATCTTGAAGTCAAATCTCTCGTATTCCCACTTGTTCTTTTCAAAAACTGCTCGCGGTTGAACGCCCTCGAGGCCGGCGCGGCGATCACCTTTTCGACCTCGCCCGCGATCACGTTGGGACGGATAAAATCCGGGTTGTCGAAGATCGTGTCGAACAGCCGGATCGTTAACAGGTGCTGGATCAGCATCTCGTCGACGGCCGACTGACTCAGGTTCGGGTTCAGCGGTTGCCGGCTCCGACCGCGCGATCGTAACGTATTGCCGCCCCGCCGGCCAACCGGCCCCAATTGCCTTCTCACCGCCTTCCCCACGGCCGACATTATCTTCGCGTGCCCTCCGTGCCGCTGTGATAAAACCCATCAGGCTCGTCGATCCTCGACCTCATCCCTCAATTCTGACTGGCCAAAAAAAGGGGTCTGGACAGGCGTTCATGCAACGGTTAGAATCACATCAGATTCCCAATACGGCTCTTTGGCAACCGGATAGCTCGCCCAGCCGCGCGGCCCAATGGGGTTCCGATCCGCGGTCGCGCTCGCTCTGCGCACGGTGCTTCAACCGCGCGACCACAATTCTCGACTGCGCGGCCGAAGGACGTCCGGAATTTGGCCCCACCCCTGGGGCGTTATTCGTTCGTCTTTGGGTGGACCGCAACTCGCAAACACCGGCCACCACGGCACTTGCACAATCGGCCGCGATCCGTACTGTCCGAATATCGCCTCGCGCGTTTCAGAAAAAAAATTCGTGAAGCGCGAGGCGAAATCGAACCACAACAGCTTGTGGTTCCCAGAACCAGTTTCAAATCCCATCGAAAGAGCCGCCCGCGAACGCAAGCCGGCCGATAATTTTAGCCGCCGGGCGCTAGCCCCCGGCTACGAAACAAATTCACCCAGTGCGCGGCCAACGCTCGGCCGCTCCGGACACTTCGACTCTTCTGCTCGGTCGGAACACCGGATACGATGGAGACTTCTATCGCAGTTCTGGAGGGTAAGCGAATTGGCTAGCGGCCACACTGGAAATGTGGTGCCGGGAAACCGGTTGCGGGTTCGAGTCCCGTGCCCTCCGCTTGGTGATTCGAGCGACAATTGCGTTTGCTGTTGTTGGTGGGGCTCCCTCACCCTGCCCTCGCCCAGGGGGAGATGGTTTGCAGTCGGCCGCAGCTGCGAAAGTTGCTATTTCGTTTCGGCGGGCAGGCTGATTTTGAAGTTGGTGAGCGGCTTTTCTTCGCGGTCGAGCAGGCGGCGCAGAAGTCGGTGGCGCCGCCGGCGTTGACGATGGCGGCGCGAATGAAGTTGGCCCCCTTCTTGAGCGTGAGGCGTTTCGAGACGCCGTCATCGACGACCGTCTGGCGGTCGTTGTAGATGCCGATCACCTCCTGGCCGTTGACCCACCAAACCGAGGCCGCGTTCGAGCCGATGGCCAGGCGGACGCCGGGCATCTCATCGGGGCAGTTGACGATAGTGAGGGCCAAGAAGAGCGCGTTCGTGGGGGATCTGTCAAACGAGGAAGCGAAGTGATAGAGGTTGACGTTGTAATTTTTGGTGTCGACCGCGTGCCAAGTGAGCTCACTGCCGCCGACCGTTACCTCTTCGCCGTCGTGGGGCATTTCCTTGAGCAGGTTCGCGAAGGGTTCGGATTTCACGGCCGTTTGGACGGCGTTTTGGGCGAGGCTGCCGGAGGCGACCGGTTCGAGGACCAGCCAGCGCTGGATGAAGCCGTCGGCGCGGGGCGCTTTGTCTGCGGAATCGGGCCGGGTTAGCGTGCCGCCAAAGTTTTGGGCGGCTGCGAATTGAGTGGCGGCTAGAAAGAGGAACAGGCCGGCGGTGACGGTGATCGAAAGAGGCACGAAGTGAGTGGGGAGGGTTTTCATGGTAGACCTTGGATGGGGTTGTGCTGCCATGCGCGTTGGTGGTGGAAACCGGCCGCAGGGAGGCCGACAGCGAGCTAGGAAACCGGCCCCAGAGGGGCCGGCTATATGGCTATTCTGCTGGTAAATTCAATTCGCCGCGGACGGAGGTGGCGGTCGCGGTGGGATAATCGGCGGGCACGGGGTACGTCACGGGCCGCTGGGCGAGCCATTGGAGTGCTCGTACGAGCAGGGTTTGCACGCCGGCGTCGCGGACGGTAACGGGCTGGACGTCGCCTTTCCAGACATGGCCGAGCGTTGAGTTATAGATATGGCCTTTGCCATAGGTGACGGTCCACTCGATCGGCCAATTCATCTTCGCGCGTACTTCGTCGTTGGCGTAGGACAACACTTCGAGGTTTTCGGCGGGGCCACGGGGGTAGTTGTAGACCTCGATGTTGGCGGCCTTCCAGCGGCGTGGCAGGCCCTGGTGAATGGGGTGATCACCAAGCCGGACGATGAGGGCGTCGATGCGGTCGCCGTGGTTCGTGTCGGGCCCTTCGCCGGCGGGGATGCGGACGATTTGTTCGTTGTCGTCGACGCGAAGGGCGATGCCCTGATTCTTTTTGCGCCAGCCGAGGCCGATCATTTTGTTGTATTCGGGCCATTCGGGAAACGAGTTATTGCCCGAGTGCCAGATATAGACGCCGCCGCCCTGGCGGACGAAATCCTCGAACGCCGCGAACTTCGGCCGGCCAGGCGCCGCCGCCGAACAGATTGTTGTAATGCTGAATGACGACGTCGTAATCGCGGAACTTGGGCCGCCAGGTTTCCCAAGCGGGCGAGTGGGCGGTGGGAGGCGCGGTCGCGACGGCGACATCGAACAGGCCGGTCGGCTCGAGGATGCCGCGAATGCAGCGGGTGGTGAGGCGCCAGTCGTGGTTGCTGGCGCCGTCGGTGATCAGGACGCGGATCTTCGGCTCGGCGGCGGAGACGTGCGCCGAGGTGGCGGCTATTGCAAGTAGCATGGAGGAGGCCCAGATGGCGAACACGAAAACGTGCCTGTTCCGATTGCAATGCATGGGAATCACATCATTTAGTAATTTACGAACGTGTATCACGTCCTTACAGGGCTAACGTAATGTATTAGCACAGCTTACCCAGGCCTTTGGCCTGGGCTGTCACACGCTGCCTATTCAGGGCGTAGAAATTATGGGCTTCAATTTCGCTAGGCTTGTATTCCCTGGATTCGATCGCTACCGGGTTGCTACGGCGTTTTGAACAGCCAGCGTTGTTTGTCACTGTTAGGGTCGAATTTCGACAGCGTCGCGGAGCTGCTGCCGATTGCTGACAGGGCGAGCCGCTCTTTGGAATTCAGAGCTGCCTTGGGCATGATGCGGTACGTGCCGTCGGTGAGCTGGTCGATTTGCCAGAGCTGCTGTGGGCCGCCGGTGAAGGCGGGGACTGTGACCAATTCGCCGTCTTCGGTCGCGGCCAGCGCGCGGTCGGTGCCGCTGATCATAATCTTGAAAAAGGGCGAGCCGAGGAAGCCGCCGGCATCGGCGACGGGTGCAACGGTCCATTTCTGCTGCGCCTGCAGCATGTAATTGGACAGCCGAACGTCGATGTTGCCGGCGGGCCAATTGGCGGAGACTTGGGCGACGTCCTGGTTCGGAATCACGCCGCCCTGGCCGCCAAACAGGCCGCGGCCACCGCCGCGGCGCTGCGTGCCTCGGCCGTTGCCGCGTCCGGCGGCGTCACCGCCGGCCGCGTTGTCGCCGGCTGGCGTGCCTTGATCCGCCTGCACCGCCGCTGGCGCCCCTGGCCCTCCTTGGCCGCGGCCAACAGCACCGTCGGCTGGACCTCGGCCGCCACGTCCGCGGCCGCCACGGCCACGGCGGCCGCCGACGGGCGTGTCTTCGACTGCCAACTGCAGCGCCGTCCCAGTGCGGACTGATTCAATTTCGTACGTGCCTTCCTTGAGGTTTTCGCCGGCGATCGGCCAGCCGTCTTTCCATAGGAGGGGGCGGATATCGAGCACGCTGGCCCCGCCGCGGTCGAGGTCGGCTTCCCAATGCATCGAGAATTTTTGGACTTCGTCGCCCAGGTCGATCAGGCCAAAGTGGCCGGGACCGACGACTCGGCCGCCCGAACCGATAAGCAGCTTGCCGCCACCTTCGAGCAGAGGCACGTCCATGTTGTCGACGAACGGGCCAGTGACGTGCTTGGCGCGGCCGACGCGAATATTGTAGCCCGAGCTGCCGCCGGCGCAGCAACTGCCGTGAGTGCCAAGGAGATAGTACCAGTCATCGCGATAAATCATCGTGGTAGCTTCCAGATTGATGCCGATGTTTTCCGCCGGCTGATCGGGGTGAAGGCGCTTGCCGGTGTGGGGGTCGAGCTCGACCAAACGGGTGTAGCCATAATAGGAGCCGTACGTGAGCCAGAGCCGGCCTGTGGTTGGGTCGAGGAAGGCGCCGGATCGATGGGATTGATGAAATCTTCCGGCCCTTCGGAGCCGGCGATGCGTCCACCATCCTCCCATTTGTAGTCGGGCGACTGGGGATCGAGCGACTTGCTGGAGATCATCGTGACGCCGGAAATGTACATGAAGTAGCGGTCGCCGATGTGGATCACGTCAGGGGCGGCGCCGGTGCGCGCGGCCCTCGTGCCGCTGCGCCAGGTCCAGCCGTCGTCGGAGACGAGAGGCGTGCCGCCCGTGCCGTAGGTGTAATACTTGCCGTCGCAGAAGGCGATCGTGGACGGATCGTGGATTTGGACCTGGCCATCGAGCGCGAAAGCCGGCGCGGCCAGCAAAAGATTCGCCAATACCAAAGGCAGTCTCATGATACCTCCAATGTGCATAGCCGGCTTTCAGTTCGCCGACAGCAACGTAGCAGTCCGCCGGTCACCAGGGTCGCGGCATGGCGAAGCTGGCGAGCCAGTTTGTGAAAAACGGCAGCGGCCATACCGAGCCGTCGCTTCGTCCGGCTGGCGCCGTCCAGGCATAGAAACCGATCAGCAATTACAATCGCTAGTTTTGGAAGCGCTGTCAATCATTTTCCGCGACAAACCTCAGCGGCAGGGCAGGACTTGACACGCGGAAACGGCGGCTCGTCCTATTCATTTTCCAGTACCCGTAGCGGCCCGCGGCGCTGCAACGGGCTGGGGCTGGTGGTCGAGAGTGGCGGACAGCGGGAAATTCCGCGCCGGTGCGAGAGTTCAACGGCACCAGTTGCGTGCGGTTTTGTGTACCGTTTTGCCGGCGTCGCCGGTGGTATCGCGGTACCTGGTTTGGGGACCGGCGGACAGGGCCTGCGGTACACGAAACCAGACGGCCGGGCGGGAGATCCGCCTCGGAATTGGACCGAGTTTTCGTATTGACAGGAGGTCTGGACAATTTCCGGACGATCGCACATACTGTGCGGCGGTTGGTGCGACGAAACGCGTTGCCGCCGTTCTTTGCGACGGGTGTCCGCATGCACATTCGGCCGTCCCTCCTGGTGGGCCTCCACGCTGGCCCCTTTCAAATCGACCCCGAAAGTTAATGGTGGGTTGGTTCTTCCCTGCTTACGGGAGAAACGCAGTGGGAAAGAAATTGTATTGTGGAAATTTGTCATACGGTATGACGAATGCCGATTTGGAACAATTGTTTTCCGAGTTTGGCACGGTTCAGAGCGCCGAAGTGATCATGGATCGGGAGACTGGCCGGAGCAAGGGATTCGGCTTCGTCGAAATGAGCACGGATGCGGAAGCGAAAGCGGCAATTGACGGCTTGAACCTGAAAGATCACTCAGGCCGCCCACTAGCGGTCAATGAAGCGCGTCCGCGGCAAGAGCGGGGCGGCGGCGGCGGGGGCGGCGGCCGTGGCGGCTATGGCGGCGGGGGCGGCGGGGGCGGCGGCCGTGGCTATGGCGGGGGCGGCGGGGGCGGCCGGCGCGGCAGTTATTGATTGCGCTGGCAGCGTTTCGATTGCACCCGTCGATTCTTCAACGGACGGCCGATCTCTACGACCGCAGCGGTTGCGGCTGCGCGCGCAGTCTTGACATTTGCGACTCGGTGAACTGCGATTCGAGCGATCCGGGCCATTACGGCGTTGGTGAAATTACGCCTGCATGGGCCTTGCGCAAAGAATCTGCAGCTCGACGGAGCGTGGACTGGGCGATCGGCCGGCGTGCGAATTTCTACGGCGAGTGAGTGCCAGCACTCGCCAGTCGGCGTTGTTTGGGTTCGACAAATTCGCTATCGTCGCGCGACGATTCTCCAACCGCGGCAAGGAGGCAAGGACCCAAGCCATGAAAATCACCGCACTGGCACTCAATGGAATGCGAGGTTGGCCCGACCTCGAAATTTCGCCCATCTTCCCTGGGCTGAACGTCATTCAGGGCCCAGCCAGCAGCGGAAAAACGACGCTGTCTGAGTTCCTGGCCCATGTCGTGTTTGGCCGCGTTCCGGCGGCGAGCGAGGCGCCCGCAGGGGAGGCCACATTGGAGGCTGGCGGCCGCTGCTATCAATTGCGGCGCTATCACGACGGTACTGCGGCCGGACGTCTAACGGTCGCATCGCTGAGCGGCGAAGTGGTGGATCGTGAGACGGTGAAGCGGCTACTGGGCGGTTTGTCGGCCAGTTTGTTGGCGCGAGTTTACGCGACGAATTTCGCCGCTGGCCGGCAGGTTGACTCGACGGACGCGGCGGAGTTCGCCAGCGAGTTCCGCAATCTGATCGGCCAGGGCGAGCCCGGCCGCAAGGCCAGCGACCTGGCGGCCAAGCGCGATGCACTGGCGGCGGAATTGGAATCTCGGGTCGCTGCCGAACGGCGGGTGAGCGGCGAGCTGGAACACCGCCGGCGAGAAACTGAGCGGCGAATTCGTGAGGGTGAGAAGGCGACCAGCGCCATCGAGTTGCGGCTGCGGGCGGTGGAGTCAGCACTCGCCGAAACGGATGCTCGGCTGCGGTATCGGCGGCTGGAGCTGAACACCGAGCTGCGGTGGCACACGCTCGACGCCAACGAGTGGGAGCCACACTTGGCCGAGCTGGATCAGGAAATCGCTCGCTGGCGAGCGACAGCCGCAGACCTGGCGCGGCGGGAAGCGAATGTACGTGCGAAGCTTGTCCCGGCAACGGCGAGTGAGACGCCCGCGGTGTCGATTACCGAGCAGCGGGCCTGGATGGCCGTGGCGCGGCAGCTCGCGGCCGATTTGGACGGGGAAGTGGCCCGGCTGGCGCGGGCGACTGCTTCGCAGCAGTGCGTTTGCCAGGACGCTCATCCACGGCTGCGGCCGATGGTGGAAACACTCGCACGGCAATTGAACCGACTGGAAGCGCTGATCGAGGCGCGGCAGCGTGCGGACGAGGCGGCCGACTGGGCGGACGAGGCCGAGCACCTGGCCCGCACGCAGGCCGAGCTACGGCGGCAGCTCGATCACCTCGTCGACCGCCGGCAGGCGCTCGCCAATGAAGGGGCCACGAGTCGCCGCCGAGCAGCGCAGCAGCTCGGCGACGCGCAGGGCATTTTCAGCGCCGCCGATGCGGAGCAACTGGAACAACGACGGCTGGAGCTAGAACAAGAGCGGTTCACGCTCTCGGAAAAGCTGCGACTTGAGCAAAATTGCGTCGGCAAGCTGCGCGAGGAGCGGACGACGATCGATCGGCAGAGGGCCCGGCTCTTGTCGGCGCGGTCGATCGAGCAGATTCAGCGCGAGCTGGCCGATGCGCAGCAGGATCTTGAGCAAACCGCCGGGGAGCATCTGTTGGCGTACGATAGCGATTTCTGGAGCAACGAGCCGTGGAGGGCGTCCGACTTTCTGGCCCAGCTCACAGACGGACAATTAGTGCGCGTTGAGCTGGGCGCCGATGGACGCCGGGCTTGGGCCGTGCGGAATACGTGCGACGCGGTGGCCCTGGAATCGCTTTCGCCGGCCGAGGCCAGCCAGGTTTACTTGAGCTTCGTGTTTGCGCTTGTGGCGGCGGTCGCCCGGCGCGGCGTCTATTTGCCACTGGTGCTGGACGATCATTTTGAGCGACTCGACGAGCGGGGGACGGCGGCGCTGGCTGCGGTGCTGGCTGAATTCGGCAGGCAGGAGAATCAGGTGCTGGCGTTCACGGGGCAAAAGACAGCGGTTCAGCGGCTAGCTGCGCTCGGTGCAACGGTGCATGATCTGGTTGCGCGGCGACATTGGAAGCATGCCGATCCGCTGCCCGCCGCCCCGGCGTCGCCGAAACAATCGGCGGGCAGCACTATACCGTCGACACCGGTGCCGCGCCGGTGCAAAAAATTGAATCCGTATCGCGCGTTGCGCCATCGAGCGGGGCGCGAAGCAGCAAACCGACACTTGCGCGAAGTGCCAACCAACGATATCGACGCGGCCTAGTTCGTCACGGCTGTCGCACTTACGCAGGACATTCCCGCTGTACTAGTCCGGCATCGCGGTCGAGGATTCTCCGGCATGGATTTGCCGCAGCGCGTGGCATGACGGATTTACGGCAGCGGCAACGATCATTCGTCGTCGAAGCGTATTTCGCGGATTTCGAAACGATTGACGCCGGCCGGCACGGCGACCTCGACCCGCTCGCCGACTTTTTTGCCGACGAGGCCCTGGGCTAGCGGGCTGGAGATGTTAATGCGGCCGGAGTCGTAATCTTCTTCGCCGGCACCGACGAGGGTGAATTCTTCCTCATCGCCGAAGTCGAGGTCTTTGACGACGACGGTGGCGCCAAAGGTCACTTCGTCTTTGATCGACTTTCCCGACTCCATGATGACGGCGTGGGCGAGCTTGTCGCGGAGCAGATTGATTTTGGCCTGTAACATGCCTTGCGATTCGCGAGCGCCGTGGTATTCGGCGTTTTCGCTGAGGTCGCCTTCGGCACGAGCGGTGGCGATGCGTTTTTCGATTTCCGGCATCTTCTCGTTTTGCAGCTCGTCCAGCTCGGCCTTGATTTTGTTATAGCCGGCACGGGTCATGGGAATGCGTTCGGACATGGCGAGACCTATCTTATCGCTCGGATGAGTCCAAAAAAAACGGCCCCCAGGGCGGGGCCAGGTCAGGCAACTCCCGTATTTTGCAGCCCTGGACGGCGATTGTAAAGAGGATTTTTCGGGAAGATGCTGGATGCTTGATACGCTATGCTTGACTCAGTAATTACGATCTAGCATTGAGTCTCCAACATCGAGAAGGCGACATCCATTCACTCGCCGGTGATGTAGAGGAGCCGGCCGCACGATTTGCAGAACACCAAGCGTGAAAGCTTCAGTTCGTTCTGCATATTGAGCGTAATCTGCTGACCACAGCCCATGCAGACGCCGTCCTCGACGTTGGACAAGCTGTCGGCCCCTTTGCCACGGACAATCCGATGGTACTCGGTCTTGAAGTCAGCGGGGAGGGCCTTTTCGGCAACCGCCAACTCTCCTTCGAGCCGGGAAATGCTATCGCGAATCGAAACGGCGGTATCTTGGATGGCGCGACGTGTCTTTTCGAGTTCCTGCTTGCCGGCGGCGAGGGCGGTGTCGGCCTCTTTGACTTGCGTGTTGAGCAGGTCGATTTTTTCGAGTCCTTCGATGATCTCATCGGAGAGGACGCTGCCAGCCATTTCCGCGGCGGCGATTTGCTCGACAAGGGCCTGGTATTCACGGTTGCTGTTGGCGGCGTTCAGCTTGACCCGCAGGTCGACCACTTTTTGTTCGCCGGCCTTCAGGTCGAGCTGCTTGCGGTCGACCGCCATTTGGGTTTGTTTGACGCGGTCGCGGGCGGCGGCGAGCTGGGATTCGAGCTGGACGACGTTAGCTTCGCGGGCGGAATCTGCTTCGGGCCGCGCTCCATGCGATCGCGCAGCTCGGCGAGTTGTTGATGAATTTGATGCAACTCCCGCAATGCGACAGCAGGAACGCTCATGCGCGGCCTCCTCAATGGGACAAACTCAACCCTCAATGCGCAATCGTAGACTTCGCCTGCCGCTATTATCGTGCGCCGGTGGCTTGCCGAGAAGTTGCCCAGCGTACGAAGGGGACGGGCACTGGCCCTGGTCCGCCAAACGACGGGCAACTTTGTCTGCGTCTCGCTCATCCAATTCTTGATCGACCTTTTCGAGGCAAGCCAGATCGTCGAAAGACACGAGCGTGATTTGTCAGCCCTCGTGGCTCACAACGATTCGCTCATCACCCGCCACGCGCTCGAACGGTACATCAAGTTGATTCATCAGCCAGTCGGCACGCACAACATGCATGTTTCCATCGGCCCGGTCGCGGATCACTAGCCGCTAACCGCGAATTCCACTCGCTCGCGCGATCTTGTCGGCAAATGTTCAAGCTCCTTTTGATCTGCCGGCTTAATCCGCACGCTGTAGGAGCCGGTACTCGTCGGCAATCCGCCTTCGCCATTATACTCTCTCCGGCGTTGAGTTGCCGGTGCAAATGTTACGAGCGTCGGGTCGTAATCATCATACCATTAGCTGATCTTACGTGGTATTCGCGCAAAGCGTTAAAAAGAGCCACTCGTTTACGGCGAGTGGCTTCGTGGAGGTGGACAAATTGTCGATTCTTATGTGACCGCCGGACTCGCGGGTCGGGTTTCATTTCGCGCGGCGAAATGTCTACACTTACGCGGCCGCCGCTGAAACCCCGGGGACGAACGGCTCCAGGTAGCGGCTGCGGACCGGATTTTGCAGCTTGGCAACGGCCTTGGCTTCGATTTGCCGGACGCGTTCGCGAGTGACCTTGAAAATGCGACCGACTTCTTCGAGCGTGTAGGAGTAGCCGTCGGCCAGGCCATAGCGGAGGCGGATGATTTCGCGTTCTCGATAGGTGAGCGTTTTGAGCAGCTCTTCGATGCGCTCGCGCAAGAGGCCGTTGTTGGCCAGCTTGTGGGGCGCTTCGGTGCCCGAGTCTTCTACAAATTCGCCGAAGCAGCCGTCTTCGCTTTCGCCGATCGGCCGATCGAGGCTGACTGGATGCC
This sequence comes from uncultured Planctomycetota bacterium, assembly GCA_963738665.1. Taxonomy (GTDB): domain Bacteria; phylum Planctomycetota; class Planctomycetia; order Pirellulales; family Lacipirellulaceae; genus JABDGM01. The sequence goes on along the minus strand of CAVTXL010000011.1, from coordinate 169,258 downwards.
GGCCGATATCGAGAACGCGTTCGGTTTCTTCCAGGCTGACGCCGGCAGCGAGCGCGGTCTCCTCGGTCGTCGGCTCGCGGCCCAGTTCCTGTAGCAGCTTCTTGGCGGCGTTGCGCAGCCGCATCAGGACGTCGATCATGTGGACCGGGATGCGAATCGTGCGGGCCTGGTCGGCGATGGCGCGGGTGATCGCCTGGCGAATCCACCAGGTGGCGTAGGTCGAAAACTTGAAGCCGCGTCGGTACTCGTACTTGTCGACCGCCCGCATCAGGCCGGTGTTGCCTTCCTGGATCAGATCCAGAAAACTCAGGCCACGGTTGCGATACTTTTTGGCGATTGAAACGACCAGCCGCAAATTGCCGCTGGAAAGTTCGCGCTTGACGTTTTCGAATTCGCGGAACTGGCCACGCAACTGACGGACGCGGCGGCGCAGGCTGGCCGGGCTTTCGAGCGTGCGGTACATGAGCTGTTGCAGCTCATGGCGGACGGAGGCGATCTTTTCCGCTGGCGCGCTTGTGACGCGAAGGTCGGCCAGGTCGGCTCGCAACTCGTCCATTCGTTGCGAAATGTCTTCGAGTTGGCAAATAAGCGGCTGCACGCGACGAGTCCGCAAGCTGAGTTCTTCGACGAGGATCAGCATCTTCTCGCGGCGGCGAATGTAGCGGACACGTGCGGCGGCCTTGGCGGCCGGGTCGGCCTGGCGGCTAGTGAGCAGGCCGAAATCGCGCTGCTGCGAGTGCATTAGGTGCCGCAGCAGGGGCAGGTTGTGGGGCATGCGAGCCTGGACCTGCGTTTTCGTGAGCCGCTCGGTCAGCGACACCTTGATTGTGCGATCAAACGGCAGGTCGCCGCCGTGAACCCGTTCGAGTGTTTTCACCGTGTTTTCCAGGGCGAAGAACGACCGCAGCAGATTGCGGCGGAAACGCTTGCGGGTGAGCTCGATTTTTTTGGCGAGGCGGATTTCTTCTTCGCGAGTGAGGAGCGGGATATCGCACATTTGCGAAAGGTACATGCGAATCGGATCGCTCGAGCCGTGCGGCATGCCTTCGTTCAAAATGAACGAGCGATCGCCGTCGGCGGGGGCGGGCGATTCTTCGGCCAAATCGCGGCGATGGGCGTCGGGTCCGTCGACTAGCTCGATTCCCAGGCCGTCGAGCGCGGCGAGCAGGGCGTCGATGCGGTCGGTGCCCTCGATTTCGTCGGGAAGATAGGCGCTGACCTCTTCGTAGGTTAGCTGGCCCTGGGCCTTGGCCTTGGCGATGAGCAGGTTCAGATCGGAATCAATGTACTGTGACATCTTCGGCTCCTCCCGCACATCCTGTGCGGCGGGTGTGAGGTGGCGAATGACCGATGCGGATCGGCCGCCGCCCATGCCGCCTTGCACCTCCGTGGGCAATTGAAACGCTGGGCGGATGATGGATAATAGATAGCGGTTAGTTGATCGTTGATGGTGGCCGACTACGAAGCTTTTGTTGCTGGGGCTGACAACTCTCTACCATCCAATATCTACTAACAACTCACGACTTCCTCCTTTCGTATTCGCTGAGGTTTTTGGTACGGTTTTTTTGATAGAAGCTGGCAAGCATTCGTTCGGCTTCGTCTTGGTCGCTTTGGGCGGTGGCCAGGGCGAGGCGGCGCTGTTGTTCTTCGCGACGGCGGCGGGCGGCGGCGACCAGGTCGGGCCAGATGCGTTGGTGGTCGGTCGTGCCCTTTTCCGCCCGCGCTTCGTCAATCGCCACGATGAAATTCTTCACCGCCGGGTCATCGAACGCGGCGAGCAAACGGCCGAAATCGAACGTCGCCGTCTTCTTCGACCATTTCGCGACAGGCATCGAAAACTTGGCGAGCGACAGGCGAGGTGAAATCGGCGGGCTCGATTTCATCGCCCAGTCGCGACAGGAGGGACGGCTCGGCGAAGATGAATTCCAAAAGGTCGCGGTCCCAAGCGGAGGTAGAGCGGTGGAGCGGAAGAACGGGCGAACTGGAGCTGTCTGCAGCCCGCGTGTCGCCGCCGCCTTTGTGCTCCTCTGCTCTGCTGGTCTCGCGCTCTGCCGTTCTTATTATTTCGCTTCGCCGGCCAACTTCGTGCCGCATCGCAACCAGCCGTCCGCGGAGCTGCTCTTCCGGCAGATGAAAGCGGTGGCTGATCCGCGAGAGCATCTGCTGTTCGCGAAGCATGGCCCGCGAAGAATCGGCGGCCGAGCCGGCAGGGCGGATTTGCGCAAGGGCCGCGAGCAACTGCTCGGCGGCCTGCGTCGTACGATGGGTATCGGTGAGCGTGTCCAATCCGTTGGTCACTGCGTTGAACTTGTGTTCCAGTGCGTCGGCCGCCTGCGTCAGCAGTTGGCGGAACGCGTCGCTTCCTTGCGTAGCAATAAAATCACACGGATCGACTCCCTGAGGCAAGGTCAGAATTCGCAAATCGACTTCATTTCTTTCAAACAGCGCCAGCAGCGCGTCGATGATCTCGTTGGTGCGTTTGCGGCCGGCGTCGTCGCCGTCGAGCATGAGAGTGATGCTATCAGTGTACCGGCGCAAAAGTTGCAAATGGCGATCGCCGAGGGCGACGCCGAGCACGGCGACGGCGTTTTGAATCCCGTTTTGGTGGGCCATGATGCAATCGGTGTAGCCTTCCATGACGATCGCGCCGCCCGGGTTTTTGAAGTGCTCGTGGGCCAGGTCGAGGCCGTACAGCTCGCGGCTCTTGACGAACAGCGGCGTCTCGGGCGAGTTGATATATTTGGCGGCATGGTCGTCTGCTAGCTGTGGCAGCACGCGGCCGCCGAAGGCGATCGGCCGGCTGCGCAGCGTCGCGGATGGAGAACATGACGCGGCCGCGGAACCAGTCGTAGTGTCCGCCGTCGAGCTCTTTGCGGCGCAAGAGGCCGGCCCGTTCCAAAAGGGCAGGCGTCCACTCGGTGCCGCGGGCCCGCTCGAGCAGCCAGTCCCAGCGGTTGGGCGCGAAGCCAAGGTGGAACCGCTTGGCGCTGTCGGAGGAGACCTTCCGCTCGACGAGATAACTGCGACCCGGCTCGCCATCGGGCGAAGACATCAGGCAGCGGTGAAACTGCTCCTCGGCCCAGGCCAGGAGGCGATAGAGAGTCCGTTTGTCGCTGCTGGCGTCGCTCGTTTGGCTGCCGGTGTCGAAGACGGAACGGGCCTGCTGGCGGAGTGGGATGCCGGCCCGCTCGGCGAGCATTTCGAGCGATTCGCGAAATTCCAGGCCCTCGGCCTTCATGATGAAGCTGAAGACGTCGCCGCCCACGTCGCAAACCCAGCACTTGAACGACTGCCGCTCGGGGTTGATGTGCAGACTGGGGCGGCTGTCGTCGTGCCAGGGGCAGAGGGCGACGTAGTTGCGGCCCTGGCGGCGGAGCTGGACATAGCTGCCCACGAGCTCGACGATGTCGACCGCTTGGCGCACCTGCTCCTTCAAATCCATGGCCGACCCAAAGCTCACTGCGGTGGTCCTCCTGTGACGAACGATATGCGGCCGGACGTGACCTGGACCGACGCGACTGGGGCGAATCGCGATTCTTGGCGCTATTTCGCCGCGTGGGGTCGCTTTGGCGGCGGCGCCGCTAACCGTTCAGGAATGCAAAAGTCGGGGGCTGCGTCATCGCGTTGGCAGGATGCGCGGGCGGCGTTCCATCGTTACGTTCAGCTCAACCTGTTGTTGTTCGCCTTGCGCGTCGCCGCGGCGTGCGATGATCGCTGTGGCCTGCGAACCGATGGCTGTGCCGGCGATCATTTGCACGAGCGATTCGGGAGCTGTGCATTCGGCGCCGTTCCATTTTAGGATCACGTCGAAGGGCTGAAAACCAGCGCGGTCGGCGGGCGAATTCGGCTCGACACTTTCAATGTACACGCCTTGACCATCCTCTAAGCTCATCCGCCGGCGTACAAAACTGGGTATCGGCTTGAGCTCGACGCCCAGCCAAGCTCGGTTCACCTGGCCGTCGCGGCGGATGTCGTCGTAGCGAGCGTGGGCGATGGCACTGGGAATCGCGAAACTGACGCCCTGGTAGGCCTGCCCGACGATGGCGGCGTTGATGCCGATGACCTGGCCATCGATATTGACGAGGGGGCCGCCGCTGTTGCCGGGGTTCACGGCGGCGTCCGTTTGCAAATACTCTTTGAATAAGCCGCCGCCGTGGCGGCCTTTGGCGCTGACGATGCCGAAAGTGATGCTGCTGTCGAGACCGAACGGGCTGCCGAGGGCCCACACGAGGTCGCCGACCTGGAGCTTGCTGCTATCGCCCCACTCGGCCGGCATCAAGTTCGGCAAGTCGATTTTCAGGATTGTCAGATCAGTTTCCGGGTCGTCGCCAATGACGGCGGCCGTCGTGCGGCGGCCGTCGTGCAATTGCACTTGTACGGTGGAAGCCTCCTCGACGACGTGGTAGTTCGTGATGATGTACCCTTCGTGATCGACAATCACGCCGGAGCCCTGCCCTTCCCCGTCGCGGCCGACCGGGCGGTAGATGCTGACCACGCTGGGTTCGACGCGCTGGGCGACCAGCCGCGAGGCGAGCTCGAGGTCGTTGAGCCGGGGCTTCAGGCCGCTGAGCGCGGTGGTGGCCACGTCGTAGCCGGCCTTCAGCTCGTTGTAGGTGTAGTGGTAGATGAAGCGGCCGACAATGAGCGGCCCGGCGGCAATTGCCAGCAGGACGAGCAGCGCGGCCAGCACGCGATTGCGATTGCGGCGCACGGCGGCCAAGTCGACCGAACGAGTATCGGGCGGCGTTTCAGTCCGAGCGTTGTGCGAGGAGCTGGACGCCTCGGCAACAGGACTATGGCTGCTGGACGGCTGGTCCGGTACAAAGTCGAAGCTTTCGTAGGCAGTACTCATGCAGAACTGGCGGATGCCCGTACGAGCAAATAGTTGCGGGAAGCAGGTCGCCTGGCGCGGAATCTGACATGGACAGCGTCCAACTTCAATTATAGACGTTTCGAGCGGGGAAAGCGACTTGCCAGGATTCGGGGACGGATTTGCAGTCGGCAGACCCCGTCTGCCGTAACTGGCCCAGGGTTATGCACTGCCTCGCTGGGCTGCTGGGCTGCTGGGCCGATGAGCTTGTTCGCAGCTTCGCTGAGCGTTGCCACCAACTGAGTGGGCCTGCGCTGCGTGGCGCGAGGTATGTGCTTCGTACGCACACGCAAGGGCTGCTGCGGCACGCGGAGCGTGGCGGCTACTTTGGCACAGCTAATGCAACCGGCGCAACCGGTGCGATCGGAGCGCGTTCGGTGGGCCCGCCGTGGACGGAGTTCCGGCGCGGGTCGGTACGAAAGTGTATTCTTGCACATTCACTGGCGCGACTATCTTCGCCGTCGCGGCGAGAGCCACTACAGCCTACTCGATCGACGCGAACCCCATGAAGACAACACCTATCCACCGCCAACAGCCTGAACCGGACGGTCGTGACGACGCTAGCGTAGAGACTGGGGCCGATGACTTGGCCGCAACGGCGGTCGCCTTGTTGGACGAGCCGGAAGATGGGCCGTTCGAGGCGACGGCCGAAGCCGAAGAGTGGACCGGACCGCAGTGCGAGAAGTGCAGCGCGCCGATGAAGTCGGAGGTGGTTACGGTTTGCCGGCGCTGCGGCTGGTACGCCAGCTTGAAGCAGTTTGTGGAGATCGACGCGGCGTGGGAGACCGAAGAGCATGCGGCGGACGACGCGGCGCCGGCGCCGCGGCCGTCGCATTTGAAAGTGTGGCTCGCGATGGTGCCTTGGTGGGGCCGGTTGATGATCGCCAGCGTGCTGGCCATTGTCGTGGAGAGTGCTGCGGCGCGGTTCGTGACGCCGGCCGGCAGTGGTGTGCGCATGCTCTGGTCGGTTGCTCAATTGGGAGTCGGCATCATCGCGGTTCTCGTGCTGCACTTGTTCAACTTCACGGTGCAGGCGGCTGAAGACGCCGACGTTGGAGTGCTCGATTTGGTGCTCAAACCGGTCAAGTTGTGGTTGCGGGCGTTCCGCAAGCTGCCTGAGAAGTGGTGGGTGACGAACGCAGCCGCCTGCGGCATCGCCGCAGTTCTGATGTCGATTCTGGTGATCGGATCGCTGCCCTACGAGCGGCTGTGGGATTGGGGCTTCACCCCGCCCGCGAAGCAAAACCTGATGGGCGCGGTGATGGACCGCGTCAAAAAGGTGGACGGCCAGCGGGCGGACAGCTTGGAAGACGCGGTCGGCGATTTCGCCGGCAAGGCGGGGGTGGACGATCTGGCGGACAAAACGCCGCCCAAGCCGCCGAAGAACGCCGACTGCGTGATCCTCGGCTACCAGCTCGACAAAGAAAAACGCTTGACGTCGCTCGTGTTAGGCGCCGCTTATTTAGGAAAACTCGTGTACGCCGGCAACGTGGCGCCGACGTTTACCGACGGCCAGGATGCCAATGATCTGCTCGAGCGGCTGAAGGCGACGCGAACGGCGCAGCAGTTATTGCCGGTGCAGATTGAGGCGTACTGGGTCAATCCAACGATCACCTGTCGAGTGACCTACGAGGAGCGGCAGCGAGACGGCCGGCTGACCGATATCAAATGGGATACCCTGCTGGGTACGATTTCGACGAAAAAGAAGTAGGGCGCCAAGGGAGGCCGCGGGGCGCGAGCCCCTTGTTTTGAACTCGCTTCCATCCAGGTTGGTGCGCAGCGCGGCGGGTGCGGTATGATGGAGCGCATGCCGCGCCCTGTGTACGAATCGGACGATCTCTTCGTGCCGGCCAGTGCCGTTCAGGCTGAATTGCCGCCGGGGATTTCGTTGCCGCCCGCTCGGTTTTTCCCGCCGCCGACGGCCACGACGCCCGAGGGCCTAGTCTGTTTCGGCGGCCGCTTGTCGCCCGAGTGGTTGGTCGACGCCTACACGCACGGCATTTTTCCCTGGCCGATGTGGGACGATGAGCCGATTGCCTGGTGGTCGCCCGATCCGCGAACGATCATCGAGGTCGACGGATTGCGGCTGTCGACACGGCTGCGGCGGACGATTCGCCGCGGCCGATTTATCGTCACCTGCGATCGCGATTTTGCCGGCGTAATTTACGGTTGCGCCACGGCCGACGGCCGCGCTGGCGAGACGTGGCTGACGCCGTCGATGATCGACGCATATACGCGGCTGCATCGCTTGGGCCACGCGCACAGCGTGGAGGCGTGGTGCTCTAAAACCGCAACGGGTTTGCACCCGTCTCTCTGCGGGAGAGGGGACGGGGGTGAGGGCCCGCACGCTGAGGCCAACGCCCCTCACGCTGGCCGTCTCCCAAGGGATGAGGGGACAGTGGGCCCTCTCCCGCGGGGAGAGGGAATGACGCTGGCGGGCGGCGTGTATGGAGTATCGATTGGCGGCCTGTTCGCGGCCGAGAGCATGTTTTATCGCGAGCGCGATGCGTCGAAGGTCGCCCTGGCTCACTTGGTGAACCACTTGCGGCAGCGCGGCTTCGGGCTGCTCGATATTCAGCAGTGGACGCCGCATACAGGGCGGCTGGGGGCGATTGACATTCCGCGCAAAAGTACCTACAGCGGCTGGCGGCGGCGCTCAAGCTACCGGCGACGTTTGGGAGCGAACTGACCCCGTGGGCTGCGGCGGAACGTGTGGATGCATCGAGATAATAGGGCGGGTTATTCTGTCGGGCTAACGCCTGCCATCACCGGGTGGTGGAAGTTGACTTTGACCTCACGAAACGCCGGCCACCGCCACTCCGGTGCATGGCTTGGTTCGTCGGCTATCCGGTTGACGTCTCGACTGAGTTCGAGGACACGAAGAACGCATCGATCTCCTGGCGCGAGAATGGCCATTTTGAATCATCGGCAGTATAGCCATCTTTGAAGTACGACGCGACCTGATCTGCCGTCCAGGGACCGAGAGATGCCATGTAATCGTAATAGTCTTCTTGCAGTTGTCGCCAATTGACATTCGGACGTTTTACCATCAGCAATCGGCCCGATCGCAGGAATACTAAGTGAGCCGTATCGTGTGCGACGTTTCGATTTGCATCGTAAGGCTCCAGTTCGTCTGCGTGGAAATCGCCGAGCCACACGGTTTCCCCATCACCTTGGCAGCATTCAACGACGAAGCGGTCGGGAAGCCCCTCAGCGTGTAGGATATCGACGAGCGTTCCGACGTCGCCAACCGCGGGAGTACGTTTATTGACCCGCCAACCGTCGTATTCAGACGGCGGACGGAGCAAACACTTCACGCGCACAAGTTCGAATTGCGTTAAGGTCATCATCTTGCATGCTCGTGCGGACGAACGTCTCGGATAACGCGGCCGGGAGCATCGTGCGTGAGCTGAATCGCGCCTTTTCTGTTACCAGCAAATCGGTTGCGTAGTGTGAATTCGGTACCTTCATGGATCGCTGGTGCACTTGTCGACGTTTCCTGGGCGACCTTGGCGGTTCTTTGATCCGAGACGTTGCGCTGTGGCAGTCTGTTGAGGTATTTTACGAGACGAGGATCGTGCGGACGTGAGACGGCGTGCGGTCGGAACCGCAGCCGAGGCCGAGTCTTAGGTCGTCGACTCGTTCGGGCGTCCACCAGGCTTGGAATTCGCTGAGGGCCGATTCCAGCTCTTGGGCCTCGCGGGCGGCGACAGCCCGCAGCGCCTGGGCCTGCTTGTCGCTCGATGATTCCGCGATCCATTCTTTTAACCGCTCGACGGCCCAGGCATGATCGTTGATTTTTCCGAGTCGGTCCTGAACTTCCTCAACGAGCGGGTACTGAACATCGCGAACGGCCGGGTCGAGGCCGCAGGCCACTAGCTCGATGACGTAGCGCAACCGCTTGGCTTGGATGCGGAATTTGTGCAGCGCGGCCGTGTCGTGATTTTGCTCCGGAGTGGCCCGAAAGAACTCGTCGGTAACTTCGGCCAGGCGCCAGGAGGCCCAGGCCCTAAGCGGCACGACGGCGCCGTCCTCGCGCTCGTTTCCCAGCCGGCGAATGCGGGCCAGTAGCTTGCTCACTTGGCGAGAGAAGCGGCCGTTGTGGCGGAGGCGGTCGGCAATGCGCTCCAACTCGGGCTGCGCGTCGCAACGGCGCGAGGCGCTTTCGGCGGCGACGAGGTCGGAGCTGTCGGCCTCGTGTTCGCCTAGACGCTGGAGAAAGACGTCGAGATCGCGGGCCAGGCCGGCCGCGCGGCGGATCTTCTTTAGCAACTTTTTGACGCGGCGGGCCGGCTTGGCCGGCAGCCAATCGTCGAACAGCCGAATCGCGGCCAGCGCCCGGCGGGTGCTCACGCGGAGCCGATGCACGTGCTCGACATCGTGGTCGGCGCAGTAAGCCGCGGCGGGCAGCCAGTAGACTACTGCGGCCAGGCGGTTTTCGAGCGCCGCCAGCGCCAGTTCGCGAGCGTCGCTCTCGGGGCCAAAGCCGGCGATCCATTTATCGGCGGGAAACATTGTTAAGAGCAGTAGAGTAGTAGAGCGGAAGAGCGGAAGGATTGAAGCGCAGTTGGGCCGCGGCCGATGAACGAATTCTACGGCCCTGCTGCTCTGCCGTCCTGCTGCTCTATACCACCAGCGGCTGGAGTACGTTGCGGCTGATCCTTAACGACCGCTTTCGCCCCTCAAGAGTATCGGTAAAGGCGTGATCCTCGACCTCGACACAGACGGCTCCATTATAGCCGACGTCGGAGAGGGCCCCAATCCAGCGACCCCAGTCGATTTGGCCCAAACCGGGGATTTTGGCCGTGCTCCGCTCCATCGGCAGCCCGAGCGAGCCGACGTCGTCGAGGCGGTGGCGGTCGATGCGCATATCTTTGGCATGGGTGTGGAAGATGCGCGGGCCGAATTCGCGGATCGGCGCGTAGGGGTCGATCAGCTGCATCACGAGGTGGGACGGATCGTAATTCAGGCCAAAACTGGCGGAGGGGATGATCTCGAACATTTGCCGCCAAATGGCCGGAGTGCGGGCCAGGTTCATGCCGAACGGCCAGGTGTGCTGGAAGAGCATCGGGCAGTTTTCGATGCCGATTCGCACGCCGCGATCTTCGGCGTGGCGGACGAGGTCGGGCCAAACTTCGGCGAAGCGCTTCAGGTTGTCTTCCAGCGGCAATTGCGTGCGGGCGCCGACGAAGGCGTTGACCGAATTGAGGCCGAGGAGGGGCGCGGCGGCGATGACCTTCTTTAGGTGGGCCTGGCAGAAGCGGGCCTCGTTTTCGTCGGCCGAAAGGGGATTGGCGTAGTAACCAAGTGCCGAAATCGCCACGCCGTACCGCTCGCACATCGCCCGCACGTCGTCGGCGGCGGCTGGTGTGAAGCCGTCGACCTCAATGTGAGTGACCCCGCGATGACGAAGATCGGCGCCGTGGCCGGGCCAGCACATGACCTCGACGCACCGGTAGCCTTCGGCCGCGGCGAAGGCCAGGACATCGTTGAGGGACAGATCGCGAAAGATTGCGCTGACGAAGCCGAGTTGCATGGCGGGAGCGTCGAGGGTCGAGGGTCAAGAGCCGGAAGAATCGAATGCTTGCTGCAAATCATTACGCAGATCCTCCAAGGCTTCCAGGCCGACGGATAGTCGTATCAGGCCATCGGTGATGCCGTGCTTGGCGCGGTCGGCAGCGGCGTAGCTGGCGTGCGACATGGAGGCCGGTTGTTCGATGAGCGACTCGACCGCGCCGAGGCTGACGGCGAGCTGGAAAAGTTTCATCGACTCGACAAAGCGTTTCGTCGCTACGAAGTCGGCGGACAGCTCGAACGACAGCATCGCGCCGAATGCGCCGTCCATTTGGCGCTTGGCGATCGCGTGGCCGGGGTGCGTCGGCAGGCCGGGGTAAAGCACGCGGCGAATTTGATTCGCGCTGGGCCAGCCACTCGGCCAGCTGCTTGGCCGTGCGCGATTGCTCGCGGACGCGCAGCTCCAGCGTCTTCAGGCCGCGCACGGCGAGGAACGAATCGAACGGGCTCATGACCGCGCCGGTGGCGTTCTGGATAAAGTATAAGCGGTCGAACAGGTCCGGATCGCGGACGACGAGAGCGCCGCCGACGAGGTCGCTGTGACCGCCGAGGTACTTCGTCGCGGAGTGCATGACGATGTCGGCCCCGAGCTCCAGCGGCCGCGTCAGCACGGGCGTGGCAAAGGTGCTGTCGACGCCCAGTAGCGCGCCGTGCTGGTGAGCGATTTCGGCGCAGGCGGCGATATCGGTGATCGACATTTGCGGATTGCCGGGCGATTCGATCCAGACGAGCTTGGTGTCGGGCGTCATCGCGGCGTTGATTTTGGCGGGATCGGTCGCATCGACGAGCGTGACGCCGATGCCGTGACGATTGGTGATTTGATGGAGCAGCCGGTAGGTGCCGCCATAGATGTCGTGGCCAGCCATCACATGATCGCCCGCCGACAGCAGCATCACCGCACAATGCGTGGCGGCCATGCCGCTAGCAAACGCCAGCGCCCCGCAGCCGCCTTCGAGCGAGGCGAGCGTGGTTTCAAACGCCTTGCGCGTGGGATTGCCGCTCCGCGAATAATCAAACTCTCGCCACATGCCGGCCACGTGCTGGACGAAAGTCGAGGCGACATGGACGGGCGGCACGACGGCGCCGGTGGCGGGGTCGCATTTTTGGCCGACGTGAATGGCTCGGGTGCGGAAGTGCATAAATGCAATTGAAGAATATTTCGACCGATCACCAATTCTGTAAGTGTAGCGATGCACGAATCGCCGGCCTGTTTCAAAGAGGGCGGGTCTCGCTTTTTCTTAGAATTGTTAACTCACTTAAGGCGACCCAATCATGAGCCACCAAGCTCATCCTAGCGTGACGCGTGAGTTGTCCAGTTGCTCGCCGAGCATCGCTTTGACGGCATGGCGCGGGCGCTGGAATTAATCATCACCCAGTGCATTGATCGAACGGCACAAGCGCTCAGCGTTGACCATATCCGCGCGTCGATGCTCGCTTGGCCAGCCCGGCTTCAAGCCGCGACGGCTCAAGACGCGGTCGGCCAGTTGCACTGCCGTGCCGCAGGTCCTCTGAGCGAAGTTCTACCCGAGCTTCCTGGCACGCGGCAGTCGCATTTGAAACGCTTGCCTGGCCCTCGCGGAGACTTACGTGCAAGGCGTGTCGACCAGCAAAGTCTCGAAGATCACTGAAGAACTCTGTGGCTTCGAAATATCCTCCAGCGACGTCAGCCGGGCCACGGCGCTGTTGGATGAAGACTTGGCGAAGTGGCGAAACCGGCCCCTCGGGCAGGTGAAAACCTGATCCTGGACGCCCGCTATGAGAAGATTCGCGAGGGGGGCCGAATCGTGGCCGCTCCGTATTACTAGCGATTGGCGTGGATGCCGAGGGCCGCCGCAGCGTGCTGCGCGTGAGTGTTTCGCTCAGTGAAGCGGAAGTTCATTGGCGTGAGTTCTTCAAGTCGCTCGTGGAGCGCCGGCTCTGCGGCATGGAGCTGATCACCAGCGACTGCGCATGCCGGTTTGAAAGAAGCCCGCAAGGCCTGCTTTCCCGGCGTGCCCTGGCAGCGCTGCCAGTTCCACCTGATGCGCAATGCGATGGCTCACGTGCTGCGCGTGAGATGAAAGGCGAGGTGATCGAAGATCTACAAAGCGTCCTCGACTCGGCCAACGAGCACACGGCCGGCGAACAGCTTGGGCGTGTGGTGCGTAAGTATCAGAAGACGGCGCCAAAGCTGGCCGCCTGGATGGAAGAGAACGTGCCCGAAAGCTTCGCCGTCTCCGCCTGCCGCCATCGCACCGCGTGCGACTGCGGACGACCAACAGCTGGAGCGCGTCAACAAGGAACTCAAACGCCGCACCCGCGTGGCGACCCTGTTCCCCAACGATGCGTCGCTGCTAAGATTGGTGACCGCCGTGCTGATGGGCTCGCGAAGAATGGGAGACCGGAAAACGTTATGTAACCTTCGAAACCAAGTGAGACCGCCCAAAATCACTCAGGCACTTTTACAGAGTTGGGATGGTATCGAATATTTAGGGCTTAGGACCGACACTAGCATAGGCGGAATGCCGCTTCATGCGGATAGGCGTGACTTCAATTCCTTCTTGCTGCTGAAGTGCTCTTACAACATCGATTTCATTTCGCCTTGAAACATTCGAACGGAGAACGAGCGCAATTCCATCCTCTGCTAGTTTAGGAGGATCGATCACCCCGTTGCGCGACTGTAGTTCCGCCACGATTCCAGTCAATTTTATTGCTTCGTAACGCGGAGAAAAATTGTTTAAGCAGACTTGAAGGTGTCTGCCGTCAGAAATCACAAGTGCGTCAATCTTGGGACACGAGTACGCAGTGCTATAGTCAAAATAATAGCAATGATCCGCGGACGTCGTTGATCCGTGACGCGGAAGCGTATAAACGATACCATAAAAAGTCGCCAGGACTTGATTCCACCGTAAATCCTGATCGTGCCCGTCAAAGCTTAACCACACAATGCGAAAGTCACTCTCGGCGGTCGCCGTTGCATCTATTTGGTCTGCTGCGTGCTTTAGCACGCTATCCACTGCGTCCCGACGAAGCAGAGACTCCTCGGAGGAAACAACGTCATCCAATAGCAAGTCATTCTGAATTCGTTGCCACATCTCTGAATTGTGCGACTTAACTTTGACCTCGATAAGGTAAACTGCGGCGCAATCATCCATTGCGAAGGTCGGCCGTTTTTTCATTCGCCTCCGGTAGGACAGTTACGGTTAAGTGAAGACTCTCGAAAACTCGCGTCGCGTGATCGACGGCTTCCGCGTGATTCATTGCTCGAAGTCACTCCATATAGTTTCAAATCCAACGAACTCCACACGCAGCCTGTGCCCTGCTCAGCACATCAGCCGCTTTCTTCCGGGCTTCCGCCGCGCCTGCGGCCAAGACTTCGCGGACGTCGTCCGGCTTGGCCGCCAATTCCGCCCGGCGGGCCCGCGGCTTCGGCCCAATATTCTTCCGCCGCGTCGGCGAGCGCCTTTTTGACTTCGCCGTAGCCGAAGCCGCCGCGGCGATAGAGGGCCGCCATCGCTTCGCGCTCGGCGTCGTTGGCGACGAGCGAATAGAGATCGAACAGCACGTCGCCGGCCGGTTCTTTCGGCTGGTCCATCGGCCGCGAGTCGGTGACGATCCGCATGATTTGTTTGCGCTGCGCCTTTGGCGTCTTCGAACACGAGCGAGCGTGTTGTTGTAGCTCTTCGACATCTTTTCGCCGTCGGTGCCGGGCACGCGGGCCGAGGCTTCGAGGACGTGCGCCTTGGGCATCACGAAGACGTCGCCGAACTGGTGGTTGAAGCTGCCGGCCAGGTCGCGGCAGACCTCGATGTGCTGCACCTGGTCTTCGCCGACCGGCACCGTGTCGCTGTCGTAGGCCAGGATGTCGGCCGCCTGCAGCACCGGATAGGTGAACAGCCCGGCGTCGGCCGTGAGCCCCTTCGCCTTCTTGTCTTTGTAGGCGTGGCAGCGCTCGAGCAGGCCCATCGGCGCGCCGGTCATCAAGCAGCCAGCACAGCTCGCTGACCTCCGGCACGTCCGACTGCACGAACAGCGTGGCCTTGTTCGGGATCGAGCCCCAGGGCCAGCAGGTCGAGCGCCGCGTCGAGCGTGTACTTGCGCAGCTTTTCCGGATCGCGGACGGTCGTCAGCGCGTGCAGATTGGCAATGAAGTAAAACGCCTGCTCGTTGTCTTGCAGGTCGATGTACTGGCGAATCGCGCCGAAGTAGTTGCCCCAGTGGATGGGGCCGGTCGGTTGAATGCCGGAGAGGACGCGCATGAGGATTGACGGATTGCGGGATGCGGATGCGGCAGAAATCAGCGCGGATCAACAGGATTCCCCTGCGTCCGCATCCTGCATCCCGCACACTTGGTTTACTTGGTCCTTAGTGTGCCGACGACTTCGGCGACGGTCGAGCCCCTGGCCTCGGCCAGGGCTGCCGGCAAGGCGTCGAGCACTTCCATTGACGCCTTTGGATTGTAGAAGTTCACGGTGCCGAGTTGAACGGCTGTGGCCCCGGCCACGAGAAACTCCATGACGTCGTCGATCGTGGCGATGCCGCCGATGCCGATGAGCGGCGTTTTCACGGCCTGGGCGACCTGGTAGACGGCCCGCAGGGCGATCGGCTTGATGGCCGGGCCGCTAAGGCCGCCCATGACGTTGCCCAGCATCGGCCGCCGGCGTGCGCCAGTCGACCGCCATGCCCAGACAGGTGTTGATGAGCGAAATGGCGTCGGCGCCGCCCGCTTCGGCGGCGCGGGCGATCTCCGGCGATGCTGGTCACGTTGGGCGTCAGCTTGGCGATGATCGGTGCGGCCGTGGCGCGGCGGCAGTCGGCGACGAGCCGCTCGCACATGGCCGCATCGGTGCCGAAATCGACGCCGCCGGTGACGTTCGGGCAGGAGATGTTCAGCTCCAGGGCGGCGACGCCGGCGAGGCCGTCGAGCCGGGCCGTCATGGCCACGAATTCGTCGTGCGTGCGGCCGGCAATGCTGACGATGATCGGCACGCCGAGCGATGCCAGGTACGGCAAGTGGTGCGCGATGAAGGCCTCGATCCCGTCGTTATCCAGGCCGATCGAGTTGAGCATGCCAGCGGCCGTCTCGACGGTGCGCCAAGGGGCGTTGCCGGGCCGCGGCTCTTGGGTGATCGTCTTCGGCAAAATACCGCCGAGGCGGTGGAGATCGACGAGACCGGCCATTTCGCGGGCGTAGCCGAACGTGCCCGAAGCGACGAGGACCGGATTCGGCAGCCGCAAGCGGCCGAGCTCGACACCAAGATCAACGGGGCGCTGATTGACTGAGCCTGATCGCATGGCAGCGCCGCTGTTTGCCTTGGCACGCAGGGTCATTAGTCGGCTTTTGATCGCCGCAGCCTCTGATTTTCAGTCGTGCGGCGACGATTTGCAATGCCTGCGCCGGCGCTGCGATAGATGTTAGATAATCCCGCCGTGGACGCGGAAGGGCGTCAGGTGGCTGGGCTGATCGAGGAACCAGATGCGTTCCCAGTCGTCGAGGAACAGGCGCAGGTCTTCGGACGTGAAGATGAGCTGCTGTGCGGTCGAGCCGGGTCGGCCGAGTAGATCGGAATGAAACAACCCGAGTTGGCGGCCATCAATATGGCGGCGACGCTGGCGAAAAGAATCTTGCGCATACGCTCGTCTCCCTGAGCAGCTGGATGAGCTTCGGTTGATTTATCGTGCGGCCCATGGCCGTGATGAGTTTTCCCAAGTTGGCCGCCATTCAGTGGCGCAGCGGCGCGGCAGTTCATCGAATTGCCGTTGAGACCTGGTGCACCAACACGACGGCAATTCGCCGGCGAGAGGGTACGGAGTTCCCAACTTGCCTTCGCAGACTGGTAATGCAATCTCAAACGCCGGCGCGAATGGACGCAAAACGTCCGATCGAGCGCAGCGATCGCGGTCGGACACAAAAGTCGGAAAAGTTCGTCGGTGGCGACGCGTGACGCGAATTCGCTCCGACGGTGGTGGAAGAGTGACGCGGACAATAGCGGGATTTGTCCGCTGCGCCGAGAGCAGATTCGCTCGATCGGCAGGCCTATCCGGGCTAGCAGTTACAAGCCAGCGGTGCTGTCTGCACCTGGAGAGATTTGCTGTTTGGGTAGTGGAGCTGGCTTTGCGGCGTTTTGTGGCGCTCTAACTCGTTGGCGGCGAAGGGCTTTCGTCATAATGCAGGGGCCGATCGGCAGTTGGGGCGCCATTCATCCGCTCGCGCTCGGCCTGTTCGGCGGCACGGCGTTCCATTTCGCGGACTCGTTCTTCCATTTCCTTGCCTGGCTTGAACGTAACTACAAATTTCTCAGGCACATAGACCTTGTCGCCGGTGCGCGGGTTGCGGGCCTTTCGGGCCGCGCGGCGCTTGACCTCAAAGACGCCAAAATTGCGTAGCTCAATACGGTGGTCTTCGACAAGGGTTTCGACAATAGCGTCAAACGTTTTCTGAACGATCTCCTTGGTCTTGAGCTGGGTGAGCCCAATCTCCTCGGAGATGGTTTTAACAATCTCTTTCTTGGTCACGAGATGTGTCCCCTACGAGAATTGGCAATTCCGGCAGAACCGACCGCCGAAACCGCCGCCCCGCTTGGTGATTCTCACGTCCCAAGTGTAATTGGCACAAGCACTAGTGTCAAGATTGGGGCCGGCAAAGGGGCCCGATCGTGGCCAATAACGCCAATTGTTCGACGCCCCTTTCCGGGAGTCGAAGTCGGGCATTAAATCCATATTGCCAAAGAACTTAACGTCGAATGGAGCGGCTTCGATTCCCCCTCGCCGGAGCCGGATTTGCTACAACTTGTTTTAAGAAAACAACTTGCAAGCAATTCGGGCAACCCGCGTGGGCGAAGGAGCGGCGCGATTCGTCGCGGTATGATCATCGACGGGCTGACCGGCAAACTTGAACTAATCGATACAAACTGCCGGCAAGCTGACGAGTGGTCGTTTAGGGACTACCAGGCCGTGAGGGTTCGTCACGTGGCCGCTTTCCCGGCGCAGACGCCAAAGTCCGCAGTCACGTCGCCGGGGACTGGGGTTGTGCCGCGACGACGGACCGTGGCACGATCGAGAGAACGGCCACAACCGCAGGGTCGGGAGACTGTGCCACAACAGGGGGAGACGGGCCCCATCAATTGGCAGCCACAACTGTCGACCACATCAGCCGCTGTTTAGTTGGAATCGCCGAGATACTCGTTGCCGTTGATCGAGGCCATGGCGCGGTAGAGCTTGATGTCGATCGAATAGTTGAGTGTGCGGACCGAGCTGTCGGCAAAGGCCATGTTCCAGCCACTGATGTGGGCACTGCCCCAGCCGTGGCAGGACAAACAATTCTGCGGACCGTCGCGTGACGGCGGGTCGGCAGCGAATCGCACATAGGCGTTTGCCGCACCATCATGATCGATTAACCCGACAATCGGACCACGATCGCCGTAGTCAAGGCCGTCGGTATAGTGTTGCGAGTCCATGACTTTTTCACCAACCAGATAGGTATGCGAAAGCCCGTCCGCAATCTGCCCTGCCGTAATTTGCCGATTCAATGCCCAGACTCCGTCGTATTGAACTGTAAAATAAGGAAAGCTGGGCCGAGTGGCATCTTTCAAGCCCTTGCTGCCGGCAACGGTGGAAGCGCCGCCGTTCATGGCGTAATCGGTGCGGCCGGCTTGATAGACTCGATAGGCCCGGAATTCAGCCCCATTGGGATTTAAAGGATAGGCCACGGGTGCGCGACGCGTGGGGCAGATCAACGTGGGGATTGGCGTTTGCACTGCCCGTTTCACCGCCTCGCTGGTGTTCGAGTTCTTTGCCGAAGGAAGCATCGCTTTGGCCACTTCAGCGGCTTCCATGTATTCGAGCGCGTGGAGCACCCAGTTTCCCGAGGGGTTCGCGCCACTGGCAGTTCGTCCGGGACCGAAGTCGATCCCCCGTGGTGCACGCTCGCCGCCATGGCCAGCGAAGTATTTATTCACCGATTCAAAAGTGTGGATCGCTGTCGAGATCTGCCGCAGGTTGCTTTTGCACTGCGTCAGGCGAGCCGCCTCGCGGGCCGACTGCAACGCCGGCAGCAGCAGGCCGATGAGAATGCCGATGATCGCGATGACGACCAGCAACTCGACAAGCGTAAACCCAGGCCCGCGCAAGTGCGATAAACAGCTGCGGCCAACGCGGTCGCGACAGGGGACGGACGTATTTCGCAGAGAGGCAAGGTCGGCCACGCTGAAATCCTCCGATATTTTGATTTTGCTTCGCGTTGCGAGCCTGCGCCCGTTTGCAACGTAATGTTGCTGCCAATTGCCGACTTCTCGGAAATGTTTGGCGGCTTACTCATTTCCTATCGTGTTTTCACCGCCATTGATGGAAGCCAACGCCAGATGCAGCCGGATGTCCATCGAGTAGGCAAAGCCGCGGACCGAGCCGTCGGCCATGGCCATATTCCAGAGGGTCAAATGCGCGCTGCCAAAGTCATGGCATGTGTTGCAGCCCTGGACCACGTCGCGAATCGGGGGGCGTGCGGCAAAGCGGATGTAAGAATTTGAGGCCCCGCTGCTATTGGCCAAACCGGCTGCCGGGCGCGGTCACCATGGTCGAGTCCGGTCGTATATTGGCGCGGGTCCATCGCCTTTTCGCCCACGAGGTAGGTGTGCGATAAGCCGTCCGCGACGTTAGCGGCAGTGATCTGCCGTCCGTACGACCAAATGCCATCATGGTCAATGCGAGTCCCTTGCCTCTGTTCCCCCTGAAAGGAACCTTGCGTCGGGGTACCGCTGCCGGCGTTCATCGCATAATCGGTTCGGCCACCGATTTTCACGCCCCAGGCGGACGCTTCCGATCCGGTTAGTGGGTAAGCAATTCGCGCGCGGCGAGTTGGGCAGTAGAGCGTGGGAATGGGTGTCGCGACAGCGACGGCCGCTTCTGCCTGCGTCGCTCGGCGCTGCGCCGCCCGGAGCATTGCGTCAGTAATTTGCCCGGCCTCCATGTAGTTGCAGGCCTGCATCAGCCAACTGCCCGTCACCGGCATCGAGCGCGCTTGGCGGGCATGGTCGGCGTCGAAAACAGCATCCATCGGCTGGGCTTCACCGCCGTGGCCGGGAAAGTAGCGGTTCGTGGCCTCGAATTGCTGCACAGCGGCCGCGATCTGTTTCAAATTGTTACGACAGTGAGTCAAACGGGCCGCTTCGCGGGCGGCTTGTATGGCCGGTAGCAACAGGCCGATCAGAATGGCGATGATCGATATGACAGCGAGCAGCTCGACAAGGGTAAAACCAGAAGGGCATCGGCGAAAATAAACGACAGCCCGGACGCCACGCAGCATGCGGCCGCGCCCGTCGGTACAAACAGCGAATTGAATCACGCTGGGACCCTCTGCCTAGCAATCACCGATCACTAAGCCATACCCCAACTGTTCCTCAGCCCCACCGCCTCTTGGCTGGCTTTATAGTTCGCCGCCGAATGTAGCAGCGCTGAAGAGAAGCCGCTGTTACATTTCAGATTCATCGTAGCCGGGTGATGTCAGAAAGGTCAATAGATCGCGAAGGTCGTCGATCGAAATCAATCTTGCCAAGCCGTCGGGCATGACGGATGCCGCCGACGGCCGGCGCGATTCAATCGTCTCGCTGGCGAGCTGAAAGCGATCGCCGGCGGAATCCATGTACTCCTCGCTTCCGTTGTCGCCGGCCTCGGGCAGTCGCAAGCCGGAATACGACCGGCCGTTGGCGGTCCGCAATTCCCAGCTTTGATATTGCGGGGCAATTTCGAGGCTGGGCCGCAAGATTGAGGTCAAAAGGCGCTCGCGGGAGACGCGGCGACCGATTCCGGTAAGGTCGGGCCCAACCGTGCCCCCCTGCCCTTCGACCCGGTGGCAGATGCTACAGCGAGAGGCGACGGCACTAAAGAAGAGGCGGCGGCCGGCGGCGGCGTCGCCAGGTTGGGCAACGAGGGCCAGCCAGGCTTGGATGTCGGCGGCCGGTGGCTTGGTTTCGGCAACGGACGGTTTCAGATGGGCCAGCCGCAGCACGCGGGACGCCTCTTGCTTAACCACTTGGTTGTCGCCTTCAGCTTCAGCGAGTTCTTCGAGAAGGGGTTCAAAGCGCGCGGCCTCCGCCCCGAGGCCCATGACGGCCTCGGCGCGGACCTGGTCCTTCTGGCTGGCGTCGCGGGCGACTTCGCCGAGCAGTTCGAACCGCTCGGGCCGCGTTTGCTGGGCGAGTGCCCGGACGGCGGCCAGGCGCAGCGGCGGATGATTGGACTGCAGATAGAAACGCAACCGATCTGAGGTTAGGAAGGAATTATTTGGCGCCAGCAGTCGCAGAGCGAGGACTTGCGTTGCCGGCGGCCGCTCGGTATTGCGGAGTTCGCGGACGAGCAGGCCATCGGTCAGCTGGCTATTGCGCTGCCGCGGCGGGTTGCTGAGCCAATCGACGGCCGCGAGCACTGCCAGGTAATAGCGTTCGTTCAAGCTGGGCGCGTCGAGAAGCCGGGCAACGTCGCCGACCAGGCTGGTGTGATGTTCGTCCGCAATCCAGCGAACAGCAATGAGGCGCACGGCGGGTGAATCGTCTTGGAGGGCGACGCGGAGGAGATCGTCGTCGAGATTTGTATGGTCTGCTAATCGTTTGGCCATTAACAATTGCAACCGGGCGGCCGCGGGGCCGTTCAGTGGCGCCACTGTTAGCGATTCCCTTGCTTGCGAGGCGGGCTCTGAATTGTTCGCGAGGCCGAAGGCGGCGGCCGTCGCCAGGAATGGATCGCTGGCGTCGAAGTCGGTCGCGAAGTTCGGCAGTCGGTTGTTCGCCCGCAGCCGGTCGGCTTTCTGTTCCGCAGCAGAGGGGGGTGGAAACGGGATGTCTTTGGAATCCGATGGCAGCGAGAGCCGCCACACGCGGCCGGCACCGTGGACGCCGTAGTCGCGGCGGATCCAATCGCCGAAGTAAAGCGAGCCGTCGGGCGCGACGGCGAGGCCGGTGGGGCGGAAATCGGCGTCTCCCTGAACGACTGTTTCGCGGGTGGCGGAAAACGACGCCCCGCGCGGAATAAGGCGATAGGCTTCAATTGTGTGTTCACCCCAACTGGTCACCCAGAGGCGGCCGCGGTGCGCGACGATCGCCGTCGGCGCTTCGCCAACGCCGGCGACCATCGGAAGCGTGCCGGGGAGTTGGCCGTCCCAACATTGCAGCGGGTGGAGGCCGGAGCGGCCGTATTGGTACAGGTAGCCGTAATCGCCGCCCGGCACGACATGAACTAGCCGGCAGGGCGGACAGGAATCGGGGTCGTTGTCGACGACGAAGACGCGGCCAGGGGGCGCGACGCAGACGCCAAACGGATTCCAGAAGCCGGTCGCGATTTGCCGCAGCTTTTCGCCGGCGAAAGAACAACGAAACACGCCGTTGCGGCCGCCGCTGCCGGCGATCCGCGTGCCGTCGCTGCCGATAAGCGTGTACGGCTCGCCGAAGTTTTCGCCAAGGCAGACGACCAGCTCATTCGCCGCCAGATCGAGCGCAATACCGGAGAGGCCGTTGTGTGGATACACGGCCGAAGTATCGAGTCGCAGGATATCGGTCCGCTGGTCGGCGACGCCGTCGTCGTCCGAGTCACGCAGCAGCTCGACTTTGCTGCGCGAGACGACGTAGACTCCGCCGTCGGGCCGGGCCAGCACGTTGAGGGCGAAGCGGAAGCCGTCGGCGAAGGTGGTCCAGCGATCGAGGCGGCCGTCGCCGTCGGCGTCGGTGGCGAGGCGGATGCGGTCAGTCGGCGGGCCGTCGTAGTTCTGCGGCCGCTCGTGCGTTTGTGATTCGACGACGAGCAAGCGGCCCTGGTTATCAAAAGAGAGGCCGACGGGGGTGACGATCTCGGGCTGTTGGGCGATGCGCTCTACGTGGTATCCGTCGACGAGCACGCGGGGCTCGGCGGCGTTGAGAACGCCGACTTGACGTGCGAACATCGAGAAACATAGGAACCCAATACCGCAAGCCGATTTACGCAAGATGTAATTCATGTCGCGGCCTCGGCCTTTAGTGTACGCCCGCGGCTTGATTTGGACGAGAGAAAACTGGGAAACTACTGTACGCTGGACACGTGATTGGTGCACGATAGTAAAATATTCAGCGGTGGAACGGCCGCGTCCGGAGAACTTCCATGAACCGACGTCAATTCCTCAGAAACACGGCAGCTTTCTTGGGTGGCGCTTGCGGCGTCCGCCCGGTCTTTGGTCAGGTTGGCGCGGCGGCGGCCGACATCGCTGCCGGTCGTTTGACCGTCGACCTGGCCGGGCCGTCGCATCTGATTCCGCTAAACTATTCGGGGTTGAGCTACGAACTGGCGCAGCTGGCCGACCCTGGTTTTTTCGCGGCTACGAACCTGGAATTGGTCGCCTTGTTTCGGCTATTGAGCCCGCATGGTGTGTTGCGGCTGGGCGGCAATAGCAGCGAGTGGTGCTGGTTCAAGGCAGATGCGTCAGTCGAGCCGCCGGAGACTCGGCCGGTCGGTAGTTCGCCGGAGGAAAACTGGATGCCGAATCAGTTGTTTATGATTCGGCCCGAGGCGATCGATCGGTTGGCCGAATTCCTGGATGCGACCGGCTGGCAGTTGATTTACGGTCTGGATTTTGGGCACAACACGCCGGAGCGGGCCGCGCGAGGCCGAGTACGTAGCCGGCAAAGTGGGCGAGCGATTGTTGTACTTTCAGATTGGCAATGAGCCCGATTTTTATCACAACGCGAACAACCGCACGCGGCCGGCGAATTGGGGGTTTGCCGACTATCTGAAAGAGTGGACGGCGTATGCCGAGGCGATACGCGAGCGCGTGCCGCAGGCCAATTTTGGCGGGCCGGACGTCGGCTCGAGCTCGAACTGGATCCCGCAGTTTGCGAAGGGGGCGGCGGAGAAGCTGGGATCGCATTTGCTCACGGTGACCGGCCACTATTACGCGGAAGGGCCGCCGGACGACCCGCGCGTCACGACGGAGCGGCTGTTGGCGGCGAACCCGGGGATCGCCCGCCGCACGAAGGCGATCGTCGATGCGGCCGCCCGAGACCATCTGGTTTATCGTATGACGGAGGGCAACTCGTGCTATCGGGGCGGCAAGCCGGAGATGAGTGATGCGTTCGCCTCTGCGCTATGGGGCGGCGACTACATGCTGGCGCTGGCGAGCGCCGGCTGTACGGGGGTGAACTTCCACGGCGGCAGCCGGAGCATTCTGCGGGCTTCGCTGGGAAATCACATGCCGGGCGAGCTGGTGGCCGCGGCCGACAGCGACACCAAGGGGGGTTATTACACGCCGATTGCCGGCGAGTTGGTCCAGGGATTCAATGCGCGGCCGATCTTTTACGGCATGCTGCTGGCGAACCAATTGGCGGGAACGCAATCGAAACAAGTCGCGTTGGCGGCCTCGGGAGTCAATGCGACGGCCTACGCGGGCGAAATGGACGGCGAGCTGCGAATTGCCGTTTTTAACAAGGACGTAAAGCGCGATTTGGAGCTGGCGGTGCAAGTTCCGGCAACGTCGAAGCAAGCGAAGATTTGGCGGCTGACGGGGCCCGCTCTCGAATCGACTTCCGGTGTGACGCTGGCGGGCGCGGAGGTTTCAGCGGAAGGAACGTGGTCG
Source organism: uncultured Planctomycetota bacterium (assembly GCA_963738665.1). Classification (GTDB taxonomy): domain Bacteria; phylum Planctomycetota; class Planctomycetia; order Pirellulales; family Lacipirellulaceae; genus JABDGM01. Next base: position 145,247 of record CAVTXL010000011.1, on the reverse strand, counting down.
CCAAAAGAAGTAGAGACGGCGCGGGCAGTCGATGCGCAGGTGCGCCTCAACGTACCACGAGCGAGCGCTGCCTTGGTGGTCGTAGATTATTAGCGAACTTTTTAAATCCGAATCACGGCGGCCTGCTGTTGGATGTGCTCGAGCTGATAGAGCTTTCCCTTGCCGCTGCCGGGGCAGGCTTCGCAGGTGGCGGCCCAGGTTTCGGGGGTGCGGATGTTGGAGTCCCAGAAGGGCCAGGTGCGGCATTGGCGGGGGCGGGCCGGGTAGACGCGGCACTTGCGGGTTTTATTGTCGAAGAAGACGCAGTCGCCATTTGCGAATTCGACGAGGCTCTTGCGGACGCCGACCAGCCGCACGTACCTGGCCTCAAACTCGTCGACCGAGAGGCCGGTCTCGGCGGACAGGGCGGCGATGTCTTGTTTGTTGACCCAAACGTAGCCGGGCGCTCCGGTGCAGCAATCGCCGCAGCCAGTGCACTGGAAGCGCAGGCCGTCTTTGTACCAGGGCTGGTCTGAATCACTCGACATTTAACGGTTGACGACCTCTGCCGCGAGAAGTTAACCCCATAAGGCACGAAGGACACAAAGGAGAGGACTGAAGCGTGGTTGCTATGTAACATCATCGCGTCTCGTTTCGCCGATGTAAATCGGGGGCAAATGGGGACTGATTGTTCGGCCGGATTTGGCGGCGCACAGTTGAATGGCCAGTCGGGCGAAACGGCTGACGGCCATTAATCGCCAAACTCTTTGGCCGTTCTGGGAACACGTTTTTCGAGATTGGTGCGGCCGACGTAGAGCTTGGCACCCGGCGAGCGGCGCTGCAAGTCGGCGGCCAGGTCGCGGATCGTTGCCGAGCGGCTTTGGTAAGAGGGATGCGTCAGCAGAAAGCTCGGAACGAAGACCGGGCCGGCGGCTGGGCCCGGCCGCTCGTCGAAGCGGTCGAACAGTTTGGCGAGCTCGGCCGGCTGGTAGCCGAGCTCAAATGCCCAGGTCGCCCCGTCGTGGTCGGCGACCGCTTCGTCCTCTTGGCGGAACGGCCGGGCGAAGTTTTTGGCCATCGTGAGGAGATTGGTTTGCATCGCTTGCGGGCTGGCCATTCCGTTTTGCCAGCCTCGTTGCGCGAGCCCGGCGGCGCGGGCCATGCGGAGCTGGTGGCCGTGATCGATGTGGGACAATTCGTGCCCCAACACGCCCACGAGGGCGGCCTCGCTGTGGGTAAAATCAATCAGGCCGGTCATGACGACGATGGAACCGCCCGGAAAGGCGTGTGCGTCGGTCTCTGGGGTATTCGCGATATAGACGCGGATTGTCGAGTATTGTTTGGCGTGCTGCAGGCGGGGGTGAATCTGGTCGACGAGCGACGAGACGTAGTCGAAATCGGGGCCGCGCTGGGTGACGCGAATCTGCCGGCTCTTCAGCGATTTGAGATAGGCGGCCATGTCTGCGTCGCCGATTTGGCGTTCTGTCTTGGCATCGATCGGAATATTCTCGATCGCCTGGCGCTCGGGCTCCGTTTCACGGAAGAACGAGTTGAACCCTTGCAGGACGGGGTTGTCGGCCTCCCAGTTCGGCGCCTGTGTGCGCGGCGGCTGCGCGGCGGCCGACAGCGAGAACGACGCGGCCAACAATGACCCGAACATGCAACAGACTTGAGGACGGAGGTTAATCGTCAGCGTTCCGTAAAAGTAAAATGATACTCACAGCTCGCGCTGGGCTTTCGCATGATGCTCTTTCGGGGCGATCCGCGTCATCGAACCTGGAGATGATTCAGGGCGCCTGGTACGTCTTCCAGACCCATTCCATGGCTTCGCCGAGCGTCTGCCGGACGAGTCCTTTTTCCACATGGCCGGCCCATTCGGCCCACAGGTATTGATAGTCGTAGCCCTTGTCCTTGAGCACATCGGCCATCCGGTTGTTTGCCAGGCACCAATTGCGCATGCCTTCGGCCGCGCTGGTTGCGCCGTTGTCTCGGGAGCCGACTTCGAGCCAGATGCGAATGGGCTTCTTGTCAGTTTTCGGGATGAAGTTTTCATGATATTCCCAGGCCCCGTGGGGCGCGGTATCGCTGCGGGCCAGGGCGACGAACGTGCCGGAATAGCTGATCACGCGGTGGTACAACTCGGGATGGAACCAGGCCATCGAGAGGGCCGCGGCGCCGCCCGAGCTGGCGCCAAGCACGCCCCGGCCGTCGGGGTCCTTGGTTAATTTGACGTTGGCCGACTTCTCGGCCATGGGCAGAACTTCGGCCTCGATGAACTCAGCAAACTTGCCGGAGACGGTGTCGTATTCCAAGCTGCGCTGGCCGCGCGGCCCGCCACCCGCGCTGCCGTTGGCGATAAAGACGGCCGCCATGGCGGGGAGGCGCTTCTCGGCGATCAGCGTATCGAGCACGGCGATCAGCGTGGCCTGCATGTTTGAGGTGGTGGCGCCGTCGTGATTGATCATCAGGGGGAGCACGGTGCCTTCGACATACCCGGCGGGGACGTAGACCCAAACGTCGCGGGTGAAACTGCCGGGGTAGAGTTTGGAGTCGTCGGCTTTCATGGTGAATGTTGTCACCTTGCCGCGCGGTACGCCGTCTGGGACGGTCAGCACCGGAACATCTTCCCAAGCGCCGGTTGTCGCGACTTTGAAGTTTCCGCTCTTGTCAAGCGACGGGACCTTTTCGACGGCTGCGGCGTCGGCCGGCGGGGCGACGGTAATGGCTGGGCCGCGAGCGCCGCGGACGCCGCGGCGGCCGCGGGCTGGTGGTTGGCCGGGTTGGCCGCTCGCCGGTTCCGCAGGCTGGCCTGGCGTCTGGCCGACGGCGGCCGGGGAGCCCGTCTCGGTTTGGGCGAGGCTTGGGAGCGATAAGCCAGCCGTCAAGAAGCCGGCCGCCAAGACCGGAAGCCAAGAGGCGTTTCGTAGAGTTTTCATGCAATGACCTTTTCAATAGGTTGCTGGAGACGTGTCGGGAACCGAGTGGCAATCGTTCGCGGGTTATTGGCCGTGCTGAGGCAGCTTGCGAGGGTTCCGATCCGCCCGTGGTGGGAAGGTACGCCAAGCCCAATCATAATTCGGCCCGTTCAGAATTGACAATTGCCCGCATCTTACTTAGATTGCGAACATGGCGAAAATGGCCCAACTCTTTAAACTCGGCAATCGCGGGCCGGCTGGAGCCAGGGCGGTTTTCTTTCTTTCGGTGATCGGCATTGCCGGTTTTTTCTACGTCAACCGCTTCGCCTTCGCCGAAGCTGCCGCAGCCGCGCAGGGCGCCGACGAGAAGCTCGCCACAGTTAAGCCGGCTTCACCCGGCGTGGAACTTTTTCACAAGAACGCGCAGCCCATTCTGGAAGACTATTGCTACGACTGCCATGGCAACGGCGAACAGAGCGGCCACTTGGCATTGGACTCGCTGAAAACCGATGAGCAGGTTTTGAATCCCCAGTTGTGGCTGAAAGTGCTCAAGAATCTGCGGGCCGGCATCATGCCGCCGGCTGGCGAACGTCGGCCGGCTGCGGCCGAGATGGCGCAATTGGAGGAGTGGATCAAGGCCAGCGCTTTCGCGAGCGACCCGCAGAATCTCGATCCAGGGCGAGTGACGGTGCGGCGGCTGAATCGCACTGAGTATCGGAACACGATTCGCGACCTGCTCGGCGTTGAGTTTGACGTGAACACGGCCCTGCCGCCGGACGACGTGGGCTACGGGTTTGACAACATCGGCGACGTGTTGAGCATTTCGCCGATGCGGCTGGAGAAGTTTATCGAGGCCGCGATCGCGGTCGTGGACCAGGGCGTGCCGAAAGACAATGTGGCGATTTCCAGCGTGACCTATTATCCGGCCGACTTTGTCAGCGAAGACGGCCGGAACGGCGACCACCTCTCCTTCTATCAAACACGCACTGTCAGCAAGACGTTTCACGCCCGGGCGGCGGGCGATTATCTGATTCACATTTACTGCAAGATCGACGGCGATGAGACGTTCGATCCACAGGAGTGCCGCATTCATGTCACGGCCGATGACAAGGAGTTTTTCTCCGAGCAGTACCACTATAGTGACAACATGTGGTACGAGTACGATAGCGACGTTCACTGGGAAGTAGGAGATCATCAAGTCTCTTTCACGACCGATCCGGTCCACCCGGAACTGCGTCCGCTGCGGACGAAGTTGGAATACCGCATCGTGAGCGTGAGATGCGACGGCCCGCGCGATCGCGCGTTGTGGGAGCATCCGCCCGGTTTTGACAAGTTGTATACGCGCGAAAAGCCGCCTAGCGACCCGCAGGAGCGGCGCGCGTATGCCCGCGAGGTGCTGGGGAGATTTGCCGCGAAGGCATTCCGCCGCCCGGCCTCGGAAGAAACGCTGACGCGCGTAGTGGACCTGGCCGAAAAGTCCTACGGGCAGCCAGACGTTCCGTTTGAGGCCGGGATTGCCCAGGCGATCGTGGCTGTGTTGTCGTCTCCCCAGTTTCTGTTTCATTTGGAACAGACCGAGCCTTTGGCAGCGGGGGAAAAGTATCCGCGTATTGACGGATACGGCTTGGCGGCGCGGCTGTCGTACGCATTGTGGTGCTCGATTCCGGACGACGAGTTGACGCGGCTGGCGGCGGCCGGGGAGTTGCGCAAGAACCTGGCAGGGCAGGTGAAGCGGATGCTCGCGGACCCTAAATCGCAAGCATTTGTTGAGAGTTTTGCAAACCAGTGGCTGCAGACGCGGGCGATTCTCGATATCCCGATTAGTTCGGCCGATATACTGGCGATAGAGACACCGCCGGAGGACGCAGCGCCTGCAGGCGCCGAACCTGAAGGAGCGTCGCCGGCTGAGGAAGTGGCCGCAATTGCCCGCGGCGGTGCGCCGCGGGGGGTGGCGGGCGCTGGCGGCAGACGGGGGCGGGGCTTTGGCCGCGGCCGGGGGCGGGGCCGGGGCGAAGTGTTCAGCGGCACTGAGCTGACGCCGACGGTTCGCAGCGCGATGAAACAGGAGGTGGATAGCTACTTCAGTTACGTCATGCGTGAGGATCGGAGCGTTTTGGAGTTTTTGAACAGCAATTATACGTTCGTCAATGCAGCCCTCGCGCCGGTATATGGAATACCGAGCGTGACCGGCCTGGAGATGCGAAAGGTCGAGTTGCCGGCCGACAGCCCGCGGGGCGGCGTGCTGACGATGGGAAGCGTGCTCACGGTGAGCTCGAACCCAGCCCGGACGTCGCCGGTGAAGCGCGGCAAATGGATTCTGGAGAACATCCTGGGGGCGCCGACCGCGCCGCCGCCGCCGAACGTGCCGGCACTGGAGGATTCGCTCAGTCAAATCAGCGATCATCGGCCGACGCAACGAGAGCTACTGGCGAAACATCGGGAGGATCCCTTGTGCGCAGTCCTGCCATGCCCGCATGGACCCGCTCGGTCTGGCGCTGGAAAACTTCAACGGATTCGGCCGTTTTCGGCAATTTGAGCGTCAGCAGGCGATCGATGCCGGCGGCGAATTGATCACCGGCGAGAAGTTTGCGGGCGTCGCCGATTTGAAGCAGGCGCTCGTCAAGAATCACAAGCTGGAGTTTTATCGTACGCTCACGAGCAAGCTGCTCACGTACGTGTTGGGCCGGGGAATCGAATATTATGACGTGCCGACGATCGACGCGATCGTCGATCGAATGGAAAAGGAAGACGGACGATTTTCGGCGCTCTTGCTGGGTGTGCTGGAATCAGCGCCGGTGCAGGAGCGCAGGCCAACGGTAATCGCCAACGTAGCGTCAGAAGTATCTTCAATTGAGGGTGAACGATGAGCACTGGACTGAACCGTTCGGGAAGGACCAACGAGTCGCCGCTTCCAGAAGCGTTCCGTGACTGCAGCCGTCGGCGCTTTCTGCGCAACGTGGGCATTGCGATGGCGCTGCCCTCGCTGGAATCGCTTTTGCCGCGATTCACGCATGTGGCTGCCGCTGCCGAGACGGCGCCGACCGTGGCGACCACGGCGACCGGCGCACCGCTGCGGACCGCCTTTTTGTACTTTCCCAATGGGGCCATTCCGGCTGCGTGGTGGCCGGGCGGCACCGGCAAAGAATTCACACTTAATCGCACTCTAAAGCCACTGGAAAACGTAAAGGACAAGCTACAGATTCTGGGCGGCCTGGGCGACGTTTCGGCGAATGCCGGCGGCGATGGGGGTGGGGACCATGCCCGCGCGAACGCTACGTTTCTCACGGGTGTCCGCATCAAGAAGACGAACGGCGCCGACTTTCAGGCGGGAGTGTCGGCGGACCAAGTGATGGCGCAGCAGATCGGCCTGGTCACACCGTTCCGTTCGCTTGAAATCTCATGCGATGTGGTGCTGAACGTGGGCTCATGCGATACCGACTACGCCTGTGTTTACCAGCACAATCTGGCCTGGAGTTCGCCGACGACGCCGATGACGCCGGAAGTGAATCCGCGGCTGCTGTTTGAGCGGCTATTTGGCGCCGGCACGCCCCAAGACCGTGCCCGCAACCTGGCCGTCCGCCAACAGCAGAAGCGTTCAATCCTCGACTTCTTGCAGAGCGAACGGGAAAGCGTGACGAAAGATTCGTCGCACCGCGACCGCGAGAAGCTGGACGAATACTTCACGGGCATCCGCGACATCGAGCAGCGGATCCAGGCGGCCGAAAAGTCTCGGGCCGGACGTCCGCAGCCCGATCAGGAGGCGCCGGAGGGCATTCCGAAGAGTTACGCAGAATACGTCCGCTTAATGTACGACATGCTGCTCATCGCATTTCAGACTGATTCGACGCGGGTGGCGACGTTCATGATCGCCGGCGATGGCAACAACCGCGACTTCGCCGAGATCGGCATCAACGACGGTCATCATGCATTAACGCATCATGGCGGCCGCGCCGATTGGATCGAGCAGGTCACGCAGATTGACACGTGGTACGTCCAGCAGTTGGCCTACTTTCTGGAGAAGATGGAAGCGACGAAGGATATCGACGACAACTCATTGCTCCACAATTCCCAAATCGTATACGGCAGCGGCTGCAGCGACGGCAACCGGCATTCGCACGTCAATTTGCCGGTCATCCTCGCCGGCAGCGGCGGCGGCACACTCACCCCGGGCCGTTACGTGCGCTACGATGACCTGCCGATCTCGAATCTATACCTGAGCATGATTGACCGTGTCGGCGGCAGGAAGCAGGAGCGGTTTGGCGATTCGACCAGTCGGCTGAGCGACATTTAGGGCTTATCCACGTACTCCCTCCCCCGTGGGAAAGAAACGGGGGGTGCAGGAAGACTGCCCGTAGGCAAGTCACCCTCAACTCACCACGGCGAGTCGCTCGTGGCATCCGGCCCTTTCCCGAAGAGAGAGGGTTCTGGAAGAGGCTCTCGGCGATTCAGATTGTTACGGCGGCGATTTCGTTGAGTGCAGTGACGGCCGTATCGATTTCTTCGACGGTCGTCGCAAAGCCAGGGCTGAGCCGCAGCGTGCCGCCGCGGTTGGTCGTGCCCAGGGCGGCGTGCATGCGGGGGCGCAGTGCAGGCCGGCGCGGCATTGGATGTTGTGCGCTGATTCGAGGATCGCGGCCAGCTCTTGCGGCTCGTAGCCGTCGACGGTGAGGCTGACGACGCTGGTGCGATCGCCGGCTAGTTGCGGGCCGTGGATCGTGATCCCGCCGTGATTGCAAATGCCTTCCAAGAGCCGCACGGCGAGCCGCGTATGGTGGCGATGGATCTGTTCGATCGTTTCGTCGTGGAGGAAGCGGGTCGCAGCCGCGAGGCCGGCGAGGCCGGCGACGTTGTGATTGCCGGCCTCGAATTTTTGCGGCATCTCGCTGGGCTGGCGGTCTTCGTCGCTCTGCGTGCCGGTGCCGCCGCAGCGCAGCGGGCGCACTTGGCCTTCGACGCCCTTGCGAATGTACAGAACGCCCGTGCCGAGCGGCCCGAGCAGCCCCTTGTGGCCGGGGGCGGCCAGCAGATCGATGTCGAACTCGGAGACGTCGATCGGGACGTGGCCGAGCGATTGGGCGGCGTCGACGAGGAACAGCGCGTGTGAACCGGCGAGCGCAGAGCCCGGCCGATTTCGGCGATCGGCTGAATCGCGCCGGTCACGTTCGAGGAGTGCAGCACGGCCACCAGGCGCGTGTTCGGCCGCAGGGCGACCCGGATGTCGTCGGCCGAAACGAAACCCTGGCCGTCGCAGTCGACGTAGGTCACTTCCACATCGGCCGACTCGCGCAGCTGTGTCAGCGGCCGCAGGACGGAGTTGTGTTCGCAGACGGTCGTCACCACGTGTTCGCCCGGCCGGACGGCGCCGACAATGGCCATGTTCAGGACATCGGTGCCGTTGAAGCCGAAGACAATTTCGCGGGCGTCCGCGCCAATCAGCTCGGCCACGCCGTGGCGGGCGTCTTCGACGATGCGGTTCGATTCGAGCGCATCGCGATAGCCGCTGCGGCCGCTGGCGGCGCCGATCTCACGCAGATAATGGTCGACCGCGTCGTACACCGCCGGCGGCTTGGGCCAGGTGGTGGCGGCGTTGTCGAGGTAGATGCGATGAATGTCTGACATAAATATCCGATTGGTACGAAAGGCGGAACAAACCGCTAATCGTCGCTAATCAACACTAACCATTCGGTTCATTAGCGTTCATTAGCGATTTCTCTCTTTATCCCCCAATTTGATACATGGCCCGTTCGGGCCGCACGAAGTCGGCGGTGCCAATGCCGTGGGCTGGGGCTTTGGCGTGGATGCAGTCGCGGACGAGATGGGCGAGGTCGTCGTCGGTGCCGCCGCCGCGGAGGATGCGGCGGGCGTCCCATTCGGCCGTTGAGAACAGGCAGTTGCGGATTTGACCTTCGGCCGTGAGGCGGAGACGGTCGCAATCGCCGCAGAAGGGCTGCGAGACGGGGCGAATGAGGCCGATGCGGCCGATGCCGTCGGCGTACTGGAAGTCGCTGGCCGGCTGGGCCGGGTGATCGCGGCCGATGGGGACGAGGAGGCCAAACTGGGCTTCGAGGATTTCGCGGATTTTTTCGCCGTCGAGAACGTCCGCCGCTTGCCAGTGCTGTTCGGCGTCGAGGGGCATGTACTCGATGAACCGCAGCTCGAGGCCGCGCTGGCGGGCGAAGTGAGCCAGCGGCACAATTTCTTCTTCGGTGAGACCCTGGATGGCGATCGCGTTGAGGCGGATTTTATCGAAGCCGGCCGACTGGGCGGCGGCGATGCCAGCGAGGACGCGGTCGAGACCGGGGCGGCGGGAGATTCTTTGGAAGGTCTCTTCGCGGAGCGTGTCGAGGCTGATGTTGAGGCGGCGGAGGCCGGCCGATCGTAAATCGGCGGCTTGTTCACCTAGCAACATGCCGTTGGTGGTGAGGGCGAGGTCTTCGACGCCGGGGACGGCAGTGAGCTGTTCGATGAGGCGCGGCAGGTCGGCCCGCAGGAGGGGTTCGCCGCCGGTGAGTCGGAGGCGCCGCACGCCCATTTGAGCGACGACGCGCACGAAGCGGGTGATCTCCTCGAACGTGAGCACGTCGCGCCGCGGCACGAACTGCACATTCTCGTTCGGCATGCAGTAGAAGCAGCGGATGTTGCAGCGATCGGTGACGCTGATCCGCAGGCTGGTGTGGACGCGGCCGAGCGTGTCGGTGAGAGGAGAGCGGTCGGCAATCCGAGGTATAGCTTCGATGATGGACATTGACTGTTTCGTAAGGAAAATCGAAACCACGAAGTCACAAAGGGCACAAAGTCAACACAAAATGGGTAGGTAGATATGAATTCTAACCTCGGCACAAATGGCCAAGCATCTTTGTGGCAAGACTAGGCACGCAGCTTCTAATTCTTGATTCTTCGTTGTGCTCTTACTTCGTGTCCTTTTTGTCTTTGTGGTTGACTAGTCCCGGATGAACCCATTCCGCTTCGCCATCGGCCCACTGTTCGCGTTTCCAGATCGGCACGTCGCGTTTGAGCGAGTCGATCAGCCACTGGCCGGCAGCGAAGGCATCGGCGCGGTGGGGTGAGCTGACCGCGATGGCGACGCTGGCCTCAGTCGGCGGCACGCGACCCAGGCGGTGGACGACCATGCATTCTAACACCGGCCAGCGGCGGCGGGCCTCGGCCTCGAGCTCGGTCAGCCGCCGCTCGGCCATGGCCGGATAGGCCTCGTAATCAAGGGCGACGGTCTGCCGGCCGGCGGTCAACTCGCGGGTGGTGCCCAGAAACAACACGACGGCGCCGGCCGCGGGGTTTCGCGCCTGCGAAAGTAACGAGTTTGTATCAATGGGCTGATTGGTGAGCTGGATCATGGTAGGAATATCATTTTAAACCATCCGCGAACGAAGGGGAGTGGACAGTTGAGTGATAGAGCAATGAATACCCGAATGTGCTTGGCCGCCGCCGTTTGTCTTGTATCCGCCGTGACCCCCTACGCGCGGGCCGATGAGCCGCTGGCCGCAACGAACGCCAAGCCGCGGGCTATGGCGGCCGACTTGTCGGCGCAGGCCTCGCAGCTGAGGAAGCGACTGCCGGACGAGTTTAGCGTGCTCGTAGAGCAGCCGTTTATCGTCGTGGGCGATAGTTCACGGGAAGAGATCCAGCGGATTTGTGAGCACACGGTGCGGTGGGCGGTCGAACGATTGAAGCAGGATTACTTCGAGCGTGACCCGGACGAGATGATCACGATCTGGCTATTCAAAGATGACGACAGCTATCGCAGCAATGCGAAAGCGATCTTCAACGACGAACCGACGACGCCGTACGGTTATTACTCGGCTGCCCACCGCGCGCTCATCATGAACATTGCGACGGGCACGGGCACACTGGTTCATGAAATCGTGCACCCGTTTGTGCGGGCGAATTTTCCGAACTGCCCGGCCTGGTTAAACGAGGGACTCGGCTCGCTCTATGAGCAGTGCGGCGAGCGCGAGGGCCACATCGTCGGCTACACGAATTGGCGGCTGGCGGGCTTGCAGCGGGCGATCAAGACCGGCCGCGTGCCGTCGTTCAAGGAGCTGACCGGCACGAATGATCGCCAGTTCTACGGCGAAGACAAGGGAACGAATTATGCCCAGGCCCGTTATCTTTGTTACTATCTGCAGGAGCAAGGCAAGCTGCGGACGTTCTTTCGCGACTTCGTCGTCAATCAGAAGGACGATCCGACGGGTTATCGAACACTGGTGACGACGATCGGCGCAGGACATGTCGGCCTTTCAGAAGCGGTGGGAAGGATATGTCCTGCGGTTGACGTTTCCCTGAGCGTCGGCCACGGATTGGGTCGCGAGAGGCTTCTGGTTGCGGACCGCTTCGGCGTCTGATAGAGTCAACTCATCGTGCAGCGGCGTGAGTTTGCGCTGCGCGATTCAGCTAGCCAGGCGAAGGTTGACCATGACGCAGGTGCTCGTTGACGAACCGGAAACGCGCCGAGCACCAGGGCCTGCGCATTTCTTCCACGTGGCGATGGAGCGTCGTCGGTCTTTTGTTTTGCGCGACGATTCTCAATTATCTCGATCGCCAGACGGTTTCGATCACGGCGCCGGCCATTTCCGAAGAGTTTCATCTCAACAACGAACAGTACGGTCAGCTTTTGTCGGCGTTCAAGTGGGCGTATGCGGCGTTGCATGTGCCGGCGGGTTGTTTGGTCGATCGATTCTCAGTGCGCGGATTTTATGCGTGTGCGGTGGCGTTCTGGTCGCTGGCCGGCGCGGCGGCGTTTTGGGTGCCGGGTGCGAAGCAATTGTTCGGCACGCGAGTGGCGCTGGGGCTTGGCGAGGCATTCAATTGGCCGTGCGCGCTGCGGGTTACGGGCAATATTTTGCCGTCGGCCGATCGCAGCTTGGGCAACGGCATCTTCAACAGCGGGGCCGCGATTGGGGCACTGGTCGCGCCGTTGATCATCGCGCCGATTGCCGACCATTTCGGCTGGCGGGCCGCGTTTCTTTGTATCGGCATCCTCGGCGGCATGTGGGTGATTGCTTGGCTCTCGCTGACGGGGCGCGCTTCCTCTAGCCGGTCCGTGGAAACGCCGGCGTCGAAGAAAGCCGTTCGCCGCGAGCCGTTTTTGCTCGAGCTGGGCCGGATCCTGGCCAGCCCTGCGTTTTGGATCTTGCTCGTGGCCGCGGGGACGATCAACCCGTGCTGGTACTTTGTGCAAGAGTGGTCGGCCAAGTACTTGCACGACCAGCGGGGCATGACCCTCGTCACGGCCGCCCTCTCGACGACGCCGGTCTTTCTGTTTGCCGATATGGGCAATATTGGCGGCGGTGGTTTCGTCAAGTTTCTCGCCGGCCGCGGTTACTCGGTGCGGTTCGCGAGAGGCATCGCGGTCATTGTGGGAGCTGTGCTCGTGTCGAGCGCGATTTTGGCGAACTTCAGCGAAAACGCCAACGTTTGCATTGCCCTGTTGGCGATCGCCGGCTTTGGCATTACCTCGTTGATGACCAACCTGCTCGCTTGCTACCAGGAAATCTCCTTCGCGAGCATCGGCCTGGTTATGGGGCTGCAGGGCGGTTTTGGCTGCGTCGTCGGAGCGACCGTGAACCCATTCATCGGCGCCTACATCGATACCACCGGCAACTACAACCTGATCTTCATTCTGCTGGGGCTGGTGCCGCTGTCGACAATGGCGTCGATCTTGCTGTTCGGGGTCGTGAACCGGCCCCATGGGGGCGAAGTCGCTTCGCCGGCCGGTTTGTAGCAGGCATGCTCCATTCGTGTCGCCAGCCCAGCCGCCATCTGGCGCTTCCGAGAGGACTATGGGTTGGCCGCCCGGGCAGGCTGTTACGGCAGACGGAGTCTGCCTACTACAAGGGAATCGCTTCCTATTGTCGCTGCAAGTGGTTACAATCGGGGCAGTTATCGCTGGACCGAGGCGTTTGGTGGACGTTGGCGGCGGAGCGCTTCCATGTCGAAGGTCGTCCTTTTCCGTGTGCGCACTCAGAGGAGCACTTTCACTTCGTTGTTTGCCTTGTGGCTGTCGGCCGTGTGTGCTGGTGGGCTCGCCGCTGGTGCGACGGCGGCCGCGGCCGAGCCCGACCGGGTCGACTTTAATCGCGACATCCGGCCGTTGATCTCGGATCGCTGCTTCGCCTGCCACGGGCCCGACGCGGCGCAGCGCAAGGCCGAGTTGCGATTGGACGTGGGCGAAGCGGCCAGGGCGTCAGTGATCGTTCCTGGCGACGCGGCCGCGAGCGAGCTTGTCGCCCGCATCTCGTCGAACGATCCGGATTATCACATGCCGCCGGCCACGACCGGCAAGTCGCTCACGCCGGCGCAGATTGAATTGATCAAGCGCTGGGTCGACCAGGGCGCGATGTTTGAACCGCACTGGTCGCTGCGGCGGCTGCAATCGGTCGCGCCGCCGGCGGTCAAAAAGCGCGGCCTGGGTTCGCAACCCGATCGATGCGTTTGTGCTGGCGCGGTTAGAAGCGGGCGGCATCGCGCCGGCCGCGGAAGCCGGCCGCGAGGTGCTCGCGCGTCGGCTGTCGCTCGACATGACGGGCCTGCCGCCGACACCGGAGTGGACGGACGCGTTCGCTGCCGATGAATCGCCGGAGGCGTACGAAGTGCGCGTCAATGAACTGCTGGCCAGTCCCCACTACGGCGAGAAATGGGCCCGGCATTGGCTCGACGTCGTGCGCTACGCCGACAGCGAGGGCTACGAGAACGATCTCGAAAAGCCCTTGCTCTATCGCTATCGCGATTGGGTGATTCGCTCGTTCAACGACGATTTGCCATTCGACAAGTTCGTCCGCTGGCAGGTGGCCGGCGACGAGTACGAACCGAACAACCCGGACGCGGTCGTGGCGACCGGCTTCATCTCGTCCGGGCCGCGGGTCGTGCCGCACGCGACCGATACGGCGCTGAACAAAGAGCGCTATTTCTATGACGAGCTGGACGACATCGTCAACACGTTGGGACAGGGGTTCTTGGGATTGACGGTCGGCTGGCGCGGTGTCACGATCATAAATACGACCCGATTTCGAGCCGCGAATACTATGAGCTGGCCGCGACCTTCGGCACGTTCGAGCGCCGCGAGGCGCCGCTGTCGCAGGCCCGCCGCGACTTGGAGCTGTGGCTGGAGAAGAAGCGCGAGGAGCTGCGGATCGAGAAGATGGACGAGGTCCGCGTTCCGGATTTCGACCGCGTGCTCTTGTTGGGGCTGCGGCGGCGCGACAACTCGAGCCAGGAGGTCGCTTATGCAACGTGGGAATCGCGGCTTGAGTTTTCAGAGGACGAGTTCGAGGAGTGGCTGGGTGAAAAAGGCCGAGCGGAACTGGCGCGGCTGAAGGCGCGGGCGGCGGGCGAGCCGGAGGATCGCGGCTGGATTGCGCTCGATCGCCAGGCGACGCCGCTGCGGCGGCACTATTTGCTGCGCGGAGACGTGAGCAAGAAGGCCGATTCGGTTACGTTTGGCTTCCTTTCCGCGGCCAGCGGCGATAAGACGGCGGCCGATTTTTATGACGAAGTGCTGCGAACGGCGCCCCGGCTCGAGCGGACGACGTTTCAGCGGCGGGCCCTGGCCGAGTGGCTGGTGGACGTCGAGCATGGGGCCGGCGCTATTACCGCTGCGCGTGATCGTCAATCGCCTCTGGCAGCACCATTTCGGCGAGGGCATCGTTCGTACGCCGAATGATTTTGGCATGCAGGGCGATCCGCCCACGCATCCGGAGCTGCTGGAGTGGCTGGCCGGCGAGCTCATTCGCAATAACTGGCAGCTCAAGCCGATCCAGCGGCTGATTCTGACGAGCGCGACGTACCGGACGTCGACCGCGAGCGACCCGGCGAGGCTGGCGGCCGATCCCGAGAATCGTTTGCTATGGCACCGCCGGCCGTTTCGCATGGATGCCGAAAACTTGCGGGATTCGATCCTGAGCGTCGCGGGCTCGCTCAACCCGGAAATGTACGGCGCGGGAGTCAAATCGTACATTCCGGCAGAGGCGGTGGCCACCAAGGCCAAGGAACGCTGGCCCGGCAATATCGAGGACGGACCCAGCCAATGGCGGCGGACGGTTTATTTGTTCCGTAAGCGGTCGGTCCGGCTGCCGATGATGGACGTGTTCGACGCGCCCGATGAAACGATGACGTGCGGTCGGCGGATTCTGACGACCGTGCCGACGCAGGCGCTGGCTCTGTTGAATGACGGGGCAGTGCGGCGGCAGGCTGAGCTGTTCGCGGCGCGGGTGCAGCAAGAGGCGCCTAATTCTGTTGCGGCGCAAGTCGACCGGGCCTATCGCTTGGCGCTTGGCCGGTTGCCGCGTGAATCTGAGCGGACGGCTGCGCTTGATTTTTTGGCGCAGGGTGCGGCCGAGGGTGAGAAGGACGAGCAGCCGCTGGTTGATTTTTGCCACACGCTGCTCTCGCTAAATGAGTTCATCTACGTGGAGTGACGAGCCATGCTGAATCGCCGCCAGGTTTTGAAATCAGTCGGTCTGGGCTTTGGCCAGTTGGCGCTCGTCGACCTCTTGGCCCGCGACAACTTGCTGGCCGCGCCGGTCGCCCCGGCGGGCCCGCTGGCCGTCAAGCCGCCCCACTTTGCCCCAAAAACCAAAGCGGTAATTTGGCTGTTCATGGAAGGGGGCCCTAGCGCGTGCGACACGTTCGACCCGAAACCGATGCTGACCAAATACGACGGCAAGCAGCCGCCGAAGTCGATTGACGTGTATTTCGGCAAGCCAGGGCCGCTGATGGGTTCGCCCTTCAAGTTCGCCCAGTATGGCCAGTGCGGCGCCTGGGTGGCCGAAACGATGCCGGCGATCGCCGGGCAGGTCGACAAGATCGCGTTCCTCAAGGGCTGCTACAGCGAGTCGAACAATCACAGCCCGGCGATGTTTCAGATGAATACGGGCTTCATCCGCTCGGGATATCCGAGCGTCGGTAGTTGGACGACGTACGGACTGGGCTCGGCGAATCAGAACCTGCCGGGCTTCGTCGTGATGCCGAACGCTTCGGGCAGTAAAGGCGGGCCGCAGAACTGGGGCTCGGGTTTTCTGCCGGGCGCTTACCAGGGAGTCGGCTTCCGAGCGAGCGGTTCGCCGCTGTTGAACCTTGATTTGCCGGTCGGCATGTCGCTCGCCGAGCAGCGGCGGATGCTCGACTTTGCCTCCAAGCTCAACCAGGAGCACGTCGAGCAGCACCCAGGTGAGGCTGATTTGCTGGCGCGGATTGACAGTTATGAGCTGGCGTATCGGATGCAGGCGGAGGCGAAGGAAGCGGTCGATATCTCGGCTGAATCGGACGAGACAAAGAAGCTGTACGGCTTCGAGGACGCGGCGTCGCGGCCCTACGGCGAAAAGTGCCTGCTTGCGCGGCGGCTGGTGGAGCGCGGCGTGCGGTTCGTGCAGGCGTATACGAATCGCGACTGGGACGCCCACCAGGGCCTGAAGGCGAATCACACCGATCGGCCGGCCGAGATGGACCAGCCGGTGGCGGGTCTGCTGGCCGATTTGGAAGCGCGGGGCTTGCTCGATTCGACGCTGGTCGTGTGGGGCGGGGAATTTGGCCGGATGCCGGTGTCGCAGTCGGGCCAGGGACGCGATCATAACCCGGACGGGTTTGCGATCTGGATGGCGGGCGGCGGCGTGAAGGGAGGCGTCAGCCACGGCGCGACAGACGAGATCGGCCACAAGGCGGTGGAGAATCGCGTTTCGGTGCACGATATTCACGCCACGATTCTGTACCTGCTCGGCCTCGATCATACGCGGCTGACGTACGAACACAACGGCCGGCGGTTCCGCCTTACGGACGTCGAGGGTGAAGTGATCAAGCCAATCTTGGCGTAGCCCCTCGGCAACGCCGACTGCGCGGAGATGGACTGTGGCCTTTCGCACATACTTTTTTATCGCCACGGCAAGCGCGGCGCTGCTGTTCGCCGCCCTTGCGTATTCGCAGGAGTCCCAGCCGTCGGCGCCTCAGGCGGGCGAGGCGCCGCAACCACTGAACGCGGCTGAGATCGCCGCGCGGCAGCGTGGCCGAGGGGCCGGGGCCGCCCTCGAGGAGCCGACGGAAGAAGAGCTCGCGGCCGCCGCCGCCGCGGAAGTGCTGCGCCGGGGCGGTCGCGGCGGGCGGCTGGGCCGCGGTGCGCGGCTCGGCGGCGGACGAGTCATCCCGCCGGCAAACCGCACGACTGACTTGATGCTATCGGAGTTTCCGTGCCAGGCGCCGTACGTTTTTCCGTACGCCAAGGAGTCGAGCTATTACCTGTTCTCCGCGGCCCATGAGAGCGGCGGCCGGGCGACCGTGGTCGCCTATAAGAGCAAGGACTTAAAGATTTGGGAAGGCCCGCAAACCGTATTCGCAGTTCCCGACGGGATTTGGGCGAATCCGCGGGATGGGGCGTTTTCGCCGGAAGTGCACGAGTACAAAGGCATGTTCTACCTGCTGGTGACGCTGCAAAACCGCGATGCGATTTTCGCCGAGCCGCCGCAGGTCTGGCGGCCGAATCATCTGCGCGGGACGGTGATCGCCCAAGCCGATGCGCCGACCGGGCCCTATGAATTGCTGCGCGGCGACGGGCCCTTTCCGCCGCGCGAGTTTATGACGCTCGACGGCACGCTGTACGTCGATCCTGCCGGTAGGCCGTGGATGGTGTATTGCCACGATTGGACGCAAGTAATCGACGGCATGATCGAGGCCGTGCCGTTGGCCGGAGATCTCTCGGGGACCGAGGCCGACCCGAGCTACCTGTTCAAAGCGTCGGACGGACCGTGGCTGGCGAAGCAGGAGCACCTCACGGCCGACGAGCGGATGTATGTCGCGAATGGCCCTGAGCTGTTTCGCACGAAAGACAATCACCTATTGATGCTGTGGTCGACTCATACGGTCGCGGACGGTTACATTGTAACCGTCGCCCGTTCGACAACCGGCCAATTGGCGGGCCCCTGGGAACAGCTCGAACCGCTGGTGAAGGAAGACGGCGGCAACGGCATGTTGTTCCGCACGTTCGACGGCCGGTTGATGCTGGCGCTGGAACAACCGTACGGCCAGTGGGCGACGGCCCGGCTGTTCGACGTCGAAGATGCCGGCGATCATCTGCAAGTCGTGAAGCACCGCGATGATCTTGATACGCGGCCGGCGGGGCGCAGACCGACGCGACAAACCGTCGCGGCCTGCGTGGCCGCGGCCGCCGCGGCGGGGGCACTGGTCGCGGTGAGCGCGGCGCGAGCGGCGGCAGCCCAGGCGCTCCGAGGCAGGCGCGAGCACCGAGCGGCGATCCACTCAGTAGCTGCCGCACGCCGGTTCGAGTCGACTTGCTGAGCACCGGCCGGGCAACGATAATCGAATGGCCCCCTCGCGGTCCGTCAGCGCGGCCGGTTGTGCAAAGGCCCGATCACCGCCGTCGTGTTCTCTTGGCGAGCGCTGGTTGCACTCACCTCCTTCTAAGCGTCACTTCACGTGCCCCTAGGTCAGCCGTCGAACGCACTCTTTGCGAACAATGCGCCGCTCGGCCGTTTTGCCGACTGCGCCGCGAATCGTCACGCGCGTGGTCGCGGTGTACGCCATCGCCGCGGGAGCGGTCACTCTGGCCGGCTGGTTTCTCAACGTCCGTCGCCTGACCGACTGGGCCGACGACGGCATTTCGATGTTCGTCAATGCGGCAATTTGCTCGTTGTTGTGCGGTGTCGCGTTGCTGTTGGCCGACGACAGCGGGCCGACTTGGCGGCGGCGATTGGGTCGGGGACTAGCGGCCATGACGGCGGTGATCGGAGGGCTGACGTTGTGGGAACATCTGCTGGGCCTCGATTTCGGAATCGACACGCTGCTGTTTGCTCGCGACTGGGGGCAAGAAGCGGCGACGTCCGCGATGCGGATGGGGCCTCCCGCTTCGACGTCATTCCTGGTCCTGGGGATTGCGCTTTACCTGACGACTTGCAGCCCGGCCGCCCGGGGCTGGGCCAGCTACCTGGCGCCGCTGCCGGTCGCCGTTGCGTCGCTATCCTTGATTGGCTATTGGTACCGGGCGAGCCAGTTGTTCGGGATGCTTGGCGCCGCGCGTTTCACCGGCATCGCCTGGCAGACCAGCACACTCTTGGCTGCCCTGGGAATTGGCGTGATGGCCGCCGTACCGGAACACGGACTCGCCGCGGCGCTGCGCCGCAACGACTCGGGCGGGGCCCTGCTCCGCCGGCTGGTGGTGCCCATCATCGTGGTTCCGCTCGTGCTCGGCTGGTTGCGAATTGCCGGCGAGCAGGCGGCCGTGTTCGATGCGCCCTTCGGAACGGCGCTGGAAAACCTGGTCGAAGTACTGTTCTTCTTGCTGCTCATCTTGTGGACCTCGCAGGCGGTCGGCCGTTTGGCGTCCAAGGCCCGAGTCGTGGAAGGCCGCCTGGCGGCGATCGTGGAATCGAGCGACGACGCGATCATCAGCAAGTCGCTCGACGGCACGATTCGGAGCTGGAACTCCGGGGCCGAGCGGATCTTCGGATACACGGCCGAGGAGGCAGTGGGCAAGAATATCATGCTGCTCATTCCCTCGGACCGGGTGGACGAAGAGAAAATGATCTTATCGCGCCTCGGCCGGGGCGAACCGACGGAACACTTTGAAACCGTCCGCGTGCGAAAGGACGGCACGAAGATTGACATTTCGCTGACTTCGTCGCCGATCCGCGATGCCGCGGGCAAGATCATCGGCGCGTCGAAGATCGCGCACGACATTACCGAGGAAAAACGGGCCGTGGAAGTGATTCGTCGCAGCGAAAATGAGCTGCACACGCTGGCGAATTCGATTCCGCAATTGGCCTGGATCGCCAATCCGGACGGCCACATCTTCTGGTACAACCACCGCTGGTTTGAATATACGGGCACCACGCTCGACCAGATGCAAGGCTGGGGCTGGCAATCGGTACATGATCCGGAGATTTTGCCGGCGGTGGTCGCGCATTGGAAACGCTCGCTGGCCACGGGCGAACCGTTTGAAATGGAGTTCCCGCTGCGACGGCACGACGGCGTGTTTCGCTGGTTCCTGACGCGCGTTCATGCACTGCGCGACGAGCAGGAGCGCGTCGTGCGGTGGTTCGGCACGAACACCGACATCGACGACGTCAAGCAGACGGAGCAGGTGCTGCGCGAGCAGACGGAAACGTTGGAGTCGCTCAACGAAGCCATCCGCGTCGTGGGCTCGACGCTGGACTTAAACCAATTGGTCCAGTCGGTGACGGACATCGCCACGAAGCTGAGCGACGCCAAGTTCGGCGCCTTCTTCTATAATACGACGGATGATAACGGTGACGCCTATTTGCTGTATACGCTTTCTGGGGCGCCCGTGGAAGCATTCGAGAAACTGGGGAAGCCGCGGGCGACGGCGCTCTTCGGAACCACGTTTCGCGGCGAGGGAATCATTCGCTCGGACAACATTCTCCAGGACCCGCGCTACGGCCAATTTGAGCCGCACTTCGGGATGCCCGAAGGCCACCTGCCCGTCCGCAGTTATCTGGCCGTGCCGGTCGTGTCGCGGACTGGCGAAGTCATCGGCGGCTTATTCTTCGGTCATCCGGAAGTCGGCGTATTCAGCGAGCGAACGGAACGGATCCTCGGCGCAATCGCGCACCAGGCGGCGATCGGCATCGATAATTCTCGTCTCTATGAAAACCTCAAAAAGGCCTCCGAAGAGAGGAAGCGGTTGCTGGTGGCCGAGCGCGGCGCGGGCCGACGCTGAGCGGGTGAACGTCATGAAAGACGAGTTTTTGGCCACGCTGTCGCACGAGCTGCGGACGCCGCTGTCGGCCATTTTGGGCTGGTCGCAACTGTTGTCGACGGGGGGTATGGAGGAAGGCGACGTCGCGCAGGGCCTGGACGCGATTGAGCGGAACGCCCGTGCCCAGACCCGCCTGATCGACGACCTGCTCGATATGAGCCGCATCATCTCGGGAAAACTGCGGCTGGAAGTTCAATGGACCGATGTGGCGAGCGTCGTCAATCAGGCGGTGGAATCGGTGCGGCCCAGTGCGGACGCCAAGCAGACCCGGCTGCGCGCGATCGTCGATCCGCATCCGGGCCCCGTGTCGGGCGACCCGACGCGGCTGCAGCAAGTGTTTTGGAATTTGCTGACCAACGCCATCAAGTTCACTCCCAAGGGAGGCAAGGTCGATGTGACGCTGGCCCGCGTCGAGTCGCACATCGAAGTGACGGTGCGTGATTCCGGCTGCGGCATCAAGCCCGAAGTTTTGCCGCTGGTGTTCGAGCGGTTCAAGCAGGCCGATTCGTCGACCACGCGGGTGCACGGCGGCCTGGGCCTGGGACTATCGATCGTCAAGAGCCTGGTCGAAATGCACGGCGGAACGGTTCGCGCTGATAGCGCCGGTGAAGGCCAGGGAGCGACGTTTTCGGTCCGGCTACCGTTGGCCCCGGTGCGCGAGGGCCCCGACCAGCCGCGGTTGACCGAAATGGACGCAAAATCCCCAGACTTTGCGCAATCCGCCTGGCCGGCGTCAAGGTGCTGGTGGTCGACGACGAGCCGGACGCTCGGGCAATTCTCAAACGCGTGCTCACGCAGTGCGAAGCCGAGGTTTCCACGGCGCCGGGGGGCAGCGAAGGGCTGGAGGCGATTCGCACCGAAAAGCCGGACGTGATTATCAGCGACATCGGCATGCCCGGCATGGACGGCTACGAGTTCATCCGCCAGGTGCGGGCCCTGGGGCCTACGCCAGCGGGCCGAACACCAGCCATCGCTTTGACCGCATTCGCCCGCTCGGAAGACCGCACGAAGGCCATGCTGGCAGGTTACCAGGTCCACATGGCGAAGCCGATCGAGCCGAAAGAATTGGCGGCCACAGTTAGCAGCCTGGCGCGGCGGACATAGAGTAGAAACATTGAGCGAGCAACGGCTAGGGAGGATCGCCGGAAGCGGAAGGAGGCCGCCGGCGACCTTCGCCGCGAACCCTCTTGGGCTGCACGGCAAGCAATGATTTTCCAGCCCAAAGGCAGCCCCGATTGCGCCGTCGGCCGAGCTACGAACCGGGCAGCGGCCGCCCGGCGAAAATTACGCAGCGACCGCCGCCGGATGGCGTGTATAGCGTCGGGCATGCCATCCCTTGCCCTGTCCCCTCGACGGGAAAGCGGTGGCGATCAAAACCGATTCACGACGCCAAACGAGAGCGAACGCTCGTCGAGTAGCGCCAGCGCGCCCAAGCGCAGAGACACATGGCGTTCGGCTCCGGCACTGCCTGCGAGCTGCTACCCGAGCCGAGGCTCAACTCGTTGCCAAAGTGGTTCTTCCACTCCGTATAGTCCGCCATCGTCACGGATCCTTCCGAGACGCCAGCAGCTTCGTTGGGAAGCTGGAACGGCTGGCCGAGATGATTTCGCCAAACCGCGTAATCGGCCGCATTGACAAAGCCATCGTCGTTGTAGTCGCCCACGAGCGGCGGCGGAATGACGTAGCTAACCGTTCCGCTAATCAACCCGCCGCCCTGGAGCCCGAATTGAAACTGCAAGTCGCCCGGCTTTCGCTTGCCGAGCACCGATGGATCGAACAGCTTGCCCAGCGTGCGCAGTGCCGTGGGGGGCGATCGTTGCTGCTCCGTCAAGAAACAGCTCGGTCACCTCACCGTTGGTCGGGCCACCCCCTTCGTCCCAGCTCTGGCCAGTGCCCGCCCCCACGGCATCCACGTTTTGATTGTCCAGGCTGTTCCAGGTGTCCGGACTCAACAGGCCGTCGCTGCTGGTCACCCGGTAGTAATCGATTGGCGAAAATGCCAGCCCACTGTCGTTCCAGATGGTCACTTCTCCGGAGAATGTATTCACTTCCAGCCTCAGTGGGTCCGGATCGAGAAACCCGGGCCCGAACGCAAAATGGTTGGCAATCTGCGATGGCGACAGTACGCCGCCCGTGTACACGCGGAACTCGTCCAACAGTCCGGCGAACTGCCGGTCGCCCGAATAGTTCGACTTGCCAAGCCAGGCATTTACGTCGTTCAGCTGCTCCAATTGAAGCCCGGCTTGAGACGAGTTCAACACGTTCGTCGTAGCTACCTGAGCACCGTTCATGAAAATCGTCATGCGGGGACCCTGTCCGGGCGTTGGCTGTCGCTCCACGTTCACGACAACGTGGACCGGGTTCCCGAGCGATGTGGCGACATTCGGGTCGAGCGTGACGCGGGGGGCGGTGACCCCTACTACTCCGCCCAAATTGATTGTCTCGTCATTTTCAATGCCGACTTGCTGCTGGCTAATATTTGTGCTACGGCTGGCAGCGAAGAAGAACGCATCGCCGGCGTTCGCGTTCGGCAGCGCCACGCCCGCTGACGTAATCTCTGCACCTGAATTGCTGCCGAAGTCCCAAATCCGCGCCCAAGTGTTCGCCGTGGTCGTCGAGTACCAAGCCTCGAACGACGCGTCGCTGTGAATGGACGAGGCGAAGCCGTTGGGCAAATCGACGTAAGCGCCACCGGCCGCATGAGTTCCGCCAGGCAACTGCAATGCCGTACCGGTAAACGCGCCGTTGTTTCCCTTGATCGTGCCGATCACCAAACCGTTGCCGCCGTCGACCGAGTCCGTGACAGTGCTCACACCACTCGTCGTGTTGCCGGCCGCCTCGCCGAAGCTGAAACGATCGCGGAGCATAAACTGGGCTTGCGCACTGGTCTGTGTTAACACGCACGCCAGGACGAGCGCCACCGGAATTGCCATCCGGTGGCCGCGGATGGGGTTGGCACAGGGCCGGGCCGTCGGCACGCGGCGGCGGCGGCGCGTCAGGCCGGCGCAACAGCGCAGCGCAGCCAGACCAAGACTGGCAGGTTCCGGAATCGTGCCGCCCAGCGCCGCGAGGGCGCCGGCGCCGTTTGCCGAGTTGTAATCGCTCTGGAAAATGCGGAAGTCAAAGAAGTCGTTGTCGCCATCGCCGTCGAGGTCGCCATATTGGTAGGATTGCGCCTTGGAGAGACTGCCGGGCACATGCCCGTGGCCCGCCTTGAAGAGCGTCCAGTCGCCTGGATCGAGCGCGCCGTTAAAATTCAAGTCGCTGCGCCCGAACGGCAGGCCGTTGTTTCCCTCATAGACGACCTGTGCCGCCGCGACGGCGCCGTTGCCCAGGATGACGGAGAACTGCGTGTCGCTGCCGCCTTCGTAGGGAGACTGGATCCAGCCGCCGGATGGGCTCAATTGGAAGCTTTGGCCAATGGACAGGCTGGCCGGTCCGCCCGTCGATCCCTCGCCGAACTCGTTGTGGTCGCCGGCCGCCGAGGTAATCGCCCAGGCATTCGTCCCGTCGACCGAGTGGTCGCCATTGACGTCCCAATTGCCCGTGACCGGGGTCAGGCTTGCCGGGTCGATCGTTCCGGCGGCCGAAGACAACATGTAACCTTTGATATCGGTAGCCTGTCCAGTGCTGTTGGTGACCGTCATCGCACCCGTGTTGCGATTGATTGTAATGGTGACTGCCAGCGTCGGCGTGATGCGAAAGATTTCACCCGTTCCGGCGGCCGGGTAGTCGCAGCCGAAATCAGGGCAGCCGCGACTGCCGCCGAAATCGATCACGTACATGTTTCCCGAGTTGTCTTCGGCAAACGATATGACGCGGGAAATGCCGAACGTGCCGCCGATGGCCGGCGTGTAGCTCGGATCACTCGGATCGACGATCAGCGACTGCCAAAGCGATCCCACGTCTTGCGACATGACCGTTGTTCGCGTTCCCAGAGCGGCCACGCCGTCTGCATTTTGGTTGAAATTGTTCCCGCTGTATGAGGCCAGCGGCGTGTCACGGTCGAAATCCAGTTGGAACACATTGCCATGCACGAAATCGGTGTAAAAGTACTGCCCCTGCAGCTCCGCGACAGGGCCGCGGTAAACGTAGCCTCCTAAGTACGCGCTTCGTCCCGTGGTTCGCACTTCGTCCGGCGTATTCACCGACTGATGCTTGCCTTCGCGAATTGGGTTGACGCTATCCGTGGAAACTGTGCCACCGCCGGAAAGGACCCACGTAAGAGACGTGGCCCCGGATGAGTTAAACCCGCCGGCGATCGTCCCTTCTCGCTGCACGTAGCCGTAATCTTGCGGCGGCTGGCTGCCGTTGTAGGTGCCGGCCTTGAAAAAGTTCACTTCCTCGCGGGCGTTTTCGCCGACGTCGCCGCCCCACCAGTCGCCGGTCTGGCGATCGAAGCTGGCTGCGAACGAATTGCGCAAACCGGTCAGATAGACTTCCGGAAACGCCGGCGTATAGTCGACCGTCGAGGGAGTCACAGTGTAATTCAGACGAGTGCCGACGAGTTGGTTGTTCGCGTCGTGGCTGGCGTTCCACAGGGGGATCGGGTTCGTCGCCGGTATGGAAAAATTCCGCGTCAGGTCGAACGTGTCGCCGGAATACGCATCTGGGTGGCTCGCGTCGACGTCCACGCGCAGCATTTTGCCCAGTGCGGTGTTCGCCTTTTGTTCGGGTCGCGTGTGGGCCTCGCCGCCGAGGTCGCCGTCACCCGTAATGATGTGCAAGTAGTTGCGCTCCGGCGTGCCGACCGGCAGCGAGGCCGCCGTGGGATCAAAGCCAATCCAGTCAATCGTATGGTTTTGATCGTTGTTGACATGGGTGTATTGAAGAATCAAACGGTTGACGATCGGCTGACCGGAACTGACGGGCACCGTGCCATTGGGACCATTGACCTTAAACTCCTCAACGCGGTCGAGCGCCGATTGCCCGTTCCCCTGAAAGGTTGATGTGGAGGTGTACAGCTTTTGGTAGCCGGGCGCACCGGGCGTGTTGAAGTCTGGGCTGAATGCGAAGCCGACCAGGCCTTCGTCGAGCGTGAGCTGCCGCGCGCCTAAATCCAAAATCTGCGTCGAGGTGCGGGTGTTCGTATCGTAGCGGAAGATGCCGCCCATGCTGTGTGTACCCGAGCCGCCGCTCGAACCAGGGGCAACCCGTGTGGAATAATAGAGAATATTACTCGGGTCGCCTGGCGCTTGCGTCATAAACGTGGGCTGCGCGAGGCCCGACGCGATCCGCTCGAGGCGGTAATCTTGCGCGCTCGCGTGGGTTGCCGCAACGATCAATATAGCCACTGCTCCGGCGGCCGCTCGGGCGACGATCGGCAGTGAACCTCTTCTTCCCCGGATCATGCTCTCACCTTCCGATTGTTGTTGTGGTGCGCGGCCGCCCTTGGGCGGCACGGCCTATAACCAGCTACGCCATGTGCAATCACCGCAATTTGCAGCGACATCGTTAAAAGAACAAAAGACGGGCCAAGCGACCGCCTTGCAACCAATAATTGGGCGAGGCCGCCGAGGCGCAGTCGCGGCGCGAGCGCAAAGTTCAAGCTGCCGGACCGGTCGTTCGCGCCGGTCGTCAAATCATGCGTCAGGGAGAAGCCTCTACCCGTTACCAAAGTACACACGTTCCCCCCAGTTGCCTCACGATCGCGACACGTCGCGCACGGCCAGAAGCGAACACGGGCGGCATTAGGCCGAAGTGCGCCAGTCCAGCAAGATGCCTCGCACTAACTGTTCGTGCGTTGAGTTCTCCGATGGAGTGGCCCGCCCCCAGGCCCGCCCGCTCAATGCTTCATCCTAGCACGTGGGCAAATTGTCGGATAGCGTTTCGGGTGGGACGCGAGGTCGTATCGCGAAGTTTTGGTGGGAATAAAAAAGGGCCGACTGACTCGTCGTCGTCGGCCCTGAGTCTCGTTTTGTAATCAGGTCAGCCGCATGGTTGCCAACCATCGGGCGACTCAATGCTTTGTCGGTCCGACCGCTGGGACGCACGCCGCTCGAGTCGCCCTACTTGCGACGACGGCGCTGTGAGGCGACGGCCGTCAGCCCAAACACGGCGAGCAACAGGGCACCCGGCTCCGGCACGCTCGCGCCCAACCCGGCGAGGCCGGACAGGTCGAGGCCGGAGGCAGCGCCCGGTGCATGCAAACCGGCACGCAGGATCAGAGCGTCATCGAAGTCAATGTCGCCGTCGATGTCGAGGTCGCCGGCTTTGCGGGTATCGAGGTCGGCTACGACGATATTGTTGACGCGCTTCTGGGTACCGTAATTCGCGACGAACAGGTTAATATCCGTTTGATTCAGCGACCCATCCAGGTTCACGTCGCCAACGTTCTTGCCGGCGAGGGCCTGTTTAATGTAGTCGTTTTCCACCCGCAGATCCACGGCGCCATAGTCCTGCCCGTTGGTGCCACCTGGCGTGGCCGGCGGCAGGGGCGTGGTGTTGCCCGAGACGTAGAAGTTGAAGTCGTCGATTTCACCCTTGAAGAAGTTCGGGGTGGCCGCGGCCGGGTTGTAGTTCACGCCAAACGTCAGGTTAAGGTGCACGCCAGCAGGCGTACCGGCCGTTGTCGACGGTCCTGTCGTGTAATTCGAAGCCTGAGCGCCAATTACGACACCGTTGACGTAAAAGAACCCAGTCCCATTGCCAATGGTGCGGTGCATGACGTGGGTCCACTGGTCATAGGCGACTGTGGCGAGGGGAGTGTCAATCACTGCCCGATCGTTGGAGCCGGTGTTGCCGGTATACGCCCAGCCCCATTTGTTGGTGGCATCGATAAAAATGCCGAACTGGGAGGAGTCGAACACGACATCCTGGCGGGCAACGGACGCGGAGTTCGTTGGTTTCACCCAGCCCTCCATCAGCCGCGTGGTGATGCCGGCATAGGTCGGACTCGGAGTGGCACCGTAATTATCATCTGCGCGAGCCGGCGAGCCGAGGCTGCCGGAGGTCCCCGTGACCCAGGGAACGATCGCATACTGACTCGTTCCGTCGAACTTCATGTCGAGGGAACCGGCCGCGGCGCCGGGACGCGCACTGGCGTCCGCGTACGTCGGACTGTTGGTCGGCGTCAGATCATTCGTCGCGAAGATACTGACCGGATGGGAATTGTAGCTGAAGAAGGAGGCGCTGCCCGCCGTGCCGCCCTCGAACGGATCATCGCCGAACAGGTACTGCCTGTCCAACGTGGATGCGGAGGCCGTGGCCGTCACGACCAGATACACGGCCAGCACCCGAACATCCTTGCAGTTACGCACTTTCTTGCATGAATTGACATTACTTATTCTCCCGTCAATTAATTTTGACGTCCGCTTAGGTTTATTTAAATGCTCATCCAATCTGTGAATAAAGCAAACGCTGACACCCACAACAAACTACCGCTTCCGGCGAACGCCGCCCACGAGGCACAGGCCACACAGAATCGCGGCCAGCAGGCTCGTCGGTTCGGGAACTGCCGAGCCGCTGCCGGCGCCGTGCGTCGCCGTGTATTGCGCCTTCCAGAAGGTATAGTCCTCTAGATCGACAACGCCAGGCGTCGCCGCTGCTGGGTTCACGTTCGTAAGAGTGAAGGTCTCACCCTTGTGGTTGCGGTAGACCACATAGTCCGCCGCATCCACCGTGCCATCATTGTTGTAGTCGCCCGGTTTCGGAGCGGGCACATTCAGGTAGCTTACTTTGCCGTTGACGGTAACACCGGTCGGCGAGATCAATTGGAACACCAGGTCACGGATGCCAGACTTCGTACTGTCGTAGGCCGTGCCCAAAGATCGCTCCGTCGCGGCGCCGAACGACGTGTCGCCACCCGAGCCGCCGCCCAGGTAGGCTTCGGCCAGTGCGTTGGCATTCGCGCCGCCGGCCTTGTCCCAACCGGCGCCAGCGCCGTAGTGCCGTCGATGCTCGTCCAGCCGGCCGGAGACAGGGCCCCGCCCGTGCTCGTAATGCGGTAGTAATCGAACGCCGGCAGAGAAACCGAATTGTCGTTCTTGATCGACACCGCCCCACTCGCCACATCGACTACCAGCTCAGGCAGCTTGGGATTCGCGACGTCCGGGCCCAGATAGGCGTCGGCCCCGATGGTGTCGGCGTCGAGCAGGCCGTTGTAAACTCGGAACTCGTTCAACAGGCCGCCGAATTGGTTGTCGCCCGAGTAGTTTGATTTGCCGAGCCAGGCGTTCACGTCGTTCAGCTCACTCAATTGGTGATTGGCCTGAGTGCCGTTGATGACGTTAACGCTGGTACCATTGATGTATGTGGTGATGCGGGGTCCGGCTGTGGTCGGTGACTGCTTTTGATAGTTCACGACCACGTGGACCTGGCTACCGAGAGCCGTGGTAACGTTTGGGTCGCCATTTGTCGTGTTGGTCGTGGGACCCGCTTCAGACATCAGGGTGGTGCTGTTCCAGTGAAACGCTTCATCATTCTCCATGCCCATGCGCTGCTGGTTGATGTTGCCGTTGCGATTGGGCGCGAAGAAGAACGTGTCGCCGGCAGCACCCGTGGGAGCGGCCGGGCTGGTGATTTCCAAACCGGCAGCGCTGCCGAAGTCCCAGATGCGTGACCAAGCATTCCCTGTGTTCTGCGTATACCAAACCTCAAACGACGCATCGCCAGTGAGGGATGAGGCAAAACCATTGGGCAGGTCCACGTAGGCGAAGCCGCTACCAGGCGCACCACCCGGCAGTTGCAACGCTGCTCCATTGGACACCGCGCCGGTCCCCAGAATATTGCCGACGACCAGGCCGTTGCCGCCATCAACCGAGTCGGTCACCGTGGTCGCACCGGCCGCTTCGTTGAAGCGAAACTGGTCACGCAGCGTTGGGGCCTGGGCATTCGCCTTGATCGGCGCCGCCGCCAGCAGCAACAGGGCTGCCAAGCCAGCCAACAAGGAGCGACCGGTCGGGAACGACACGGGCGGGCTGACCGCAGTTCGCCGCCGCCGAACCAGGCCCGGGGCGAAGACCGCCATCAGGAGGAGTGAAATCGTGGTCGGCTCAGGAACCGAGCCGAACAGTCCGGCGCCGGAACCCGGGCCGTTGGCCGCCAGATAGTCGGCCTTGAACAGTCGGTAGTCAGTGAGATCGTTCAATTGATCACCATTTATGTCGCCAAGGGCGTAGGATTGGGCATCGGTCAGAGTCGGACTGATGGTCGACAGATGGTTGCTAATCAGAATACTCCAGTCATTCAGGTCGATGTCGCCGTCGAAGTCGAGATCGCTGCGCTTGAAAGCGAAGTCGCTGTTGCCGACAAAGTGGACCAACAGATCCTGCTGGCTGCCATCGGCCAAGGCAACACGGCCGCGGACGTCTTCGATAAAGAATTTTTGCCAGGTGCCGGCGTTGCCAATCTGAACGTCGGTGCCGGCCGTCAGAGTGCCGCCGTTGCCGTCGAACTCGATTTCAGTCAACTCGGTAACGCTGCTGGCCGGCGACAAAATCGTCCAGGCATCGTCGGAGTCGACCGCATGGGTGCCGCTGTCGCTGTCGTAGTTATTGGCGATGCTCTTCCAGTTGGTGGAGTTGAGCGTGCCGGCGCCGGATGTAATCGAGTAGCCGACGATATTGGCGTTCGAGCCGTTCCGCTTGAACGTCATCGCCCCGGTGCTCCGGTCGATCTCCAGCGTAACCCGGTGGGCGGCCGTGGCCTCGGTCCCAACTGCGCCGGGATGCCTTGGAAATACAGGGCCAGGGCGTCCGTCGGCGAAAGGGCCGTGTTATAGACCTCGAAGTTGGTGACCGAACCGCGGAGAGCCGGATCGCCGTTCCAGTTCGAAGCCCCAATGAAGGCGTTTGTGGTCTGGAGATGCGCTAAGGTGTTGGTCATATCCGTACGTACGCCCACTAACATACCGTCGTTGTACAACCGGCCCGTATTCGTTGCGTCATCAAAGGTGACCATGTAGTTGCGTAGCTGACCTGGCTGCGTTTGGCTCGCCGGGTTGCCGGTGACGGTTTGGGCGTTGGAATTCCCGTCGCCAGCCGTTGCTAGATCAACGTCGGAAATGGAAAAGCCTGGACCGCCGCCCGCATTTTGAACGGTCGCCATAATCCAGTTTCCACCGTTGGTGGTGTTGATCGTGGCCTGGCCGCCGAAATCAAACAGCCGCTGCCAGTTCGTGCCCGGAAAATCGGCGGTAGCCCAGATGGAAAACGTCACGCCGGTATAGGTATTGATTGCGATCGCCGCGGCGTTGAGCTCGGCATGGTCGGAATCGGTGGCACTGCTGATCGTGCCCGCCCCGCCGGGCAGCAACAGCTTGCCGCCGCTGATGGTAGCGTTGTTGACAAGCGTGCCGGTTGCGGCCGGACCCGAGCCCGTGTCACTGAAGGTGCCCAGCGCCCGACGTTCGTGTTGAACGTGTATTGGTGCGTCGGAGTAGGAATAACGGCGTGAGCCTGGGGCGCCAGGACCAGCCCGCCGGTAGCTGCCAAACAAGCAATACCCAATCTCAAGACAGTCCTAGACGGGCGCTTTGGATTCAAGTCGGCCATCATCATGTTAATCTCCTAGCGGAGTCCCCTGTAAAACGAAAACCTGTGATCACCCAGTGATTAAATAAACGCTCGCAACCTATAGGGAGCCGTCTGACTGGTTTGGCTCCTTCCCTGGAACGAGCCCGGCACGAGCAGGCAGCGTTCCTCGATTCTGACTACCCCGGAGCGGCGGGCAAAACCCATTCACTGCCGCTGCCGGTTGTGATTTGCTGGAAGTTACCGCCTCAAACCTTTCAAGCTTCTAAATGGAAAAGAAAAGGTCAACAATCATCGGCCGGCTCGCTGCGCCCCTGCTACAACCGCCGTGAGCGGGCGAGCTTGCGCAAGCGCTTCAGAGCGTATGCGCGGCCGATATCAACACAAACTATCGCCCGGCTTCAAAAAAGTCAAGCATCTTTTGCAGAGAAGCTGACTTAATTGTTGCCGGTAACTTTTTTCCCCGTTTTGCAGCGTCAACCCTTGCCAGGCCGGAGAGCCTCAGGAATTAACGCTGGTTTCAATTCTTTGTTGTCTTTCTTGCCATTTGTGCTGCTAACCTGTTTGGCACGGCATGCACCAGGCCGCACCGCTTGTGGCCCGACCGGAGTGCTGACCACAGCGTTTCCCTCCAAGTCGACCGTCGCGGTGCGCCAGGCAATGCGGGAGCGCCGCAGCACAGGCCCGCGTCGCTTTGGAGCGAGACCGATTTCCCGGCAGCGGGCACGGTACGGCGACGTAAACCGCCGTCGAACTCAGGGATCAGACCGGGCAAATGTCGTGAATGCGCACGAGCCAAAGCCATCCCCGAGATACCGCCCCAATGCACTGGATAAGAGCAACCGCCGCCCTTGAATCCCACCCCAAAACACGGCGCAGGGCCGTCCGCCTCTTTGGACCGCTATTCCAAGGCCTAGTCTAATCGCCGACAAGTCCTGCTGCAAACGATTTTTCCAAATTTGCGAGTTATTTTTTTGTGCACAACATATTATTGGCCTCTTGCCCTCTGAAAAATGTGGTTGTCGCACGGCCGGCGGGCGACCGAGCGCGCGCTCAAAACGCGGATCTTTTGCAGTTTTTCTTGGCGGCGGCCGGCTCTGCGGCAGGGCTGCAAGCGGATCCTTCGCGTCGCGGGGAAGATGCAATTATGTCGTCGATTCGATCTTCCAATTGGGTGGATAGTTCGCTCGCTTAATTCGCGGCTGCGAGCAGCGGCGCCAGTCGACGAGCCGCCCGCGACGGGATTGGCGGCAAACCACAAGGGAGCCTGGCGGCGGGGAGCCCGCTCGGGCGGGAGCCCGCTTGAACCGTCCATTGGAGAAGGCGGACGGCGGGCGATCTCTGAGCGGCAGACGCGCGGGCTGAATCGCAGGCTGTCTCGGCCAAGTGGATGACGAGGTGGAGCGGGTGCTGACTTCCTGTGGTCGCCAGGCTGATTGAGCACGGCTCGCCCGCTCCCTGATGCATAGTGTTAATACGTTGTATCCCGATTGGCAGTCACGCCGGCGCTACAGTCTGTTCAGGCTGTAAATCGTTGAGAAATAGCGGGAATGGCGAGCATCGTCCGCAAGCTGGCAACGATGTGCGACCGCCTGCCAGTACCTGTGAGCGGACGGAAATAGGCAAGCGAACCTTATCAAGGATGCGGCCTGCGCGGGCGAATGCTTCGCCTGCGGGCGCGAGAGCATCGCCGCTACGGACGGCAAATTGAAAAATGGCGGTGGCACACAGAAAAGGCGACCGAATGGGCTAATCGCCGCTGACGTGGGAGAATTCGCTGAACTACTCGACCCGGAGGTGGGCATCGGTCAAGATACGGCTTGCCGGCGCGGTCGATTGCAGCGGTGAATTGGCGACTGCACAAGTCTCTTCTATGAGTGTTCTGACGAGCGCGACGCTGGCGCGGGGAAAAGCGGCCGCCAACGGTCCGTGTCGGCGGCGACGGTGTTCATTCCTGACAGGTCAATCAACCTTCGCAAAAGAAATCACAAAAGGCTGACTCAGTATGAAGACGATTCCCGGCAGCAAAGATACGCGGAAATCAGGACGATTTGCCTCCTTCCGCATCGCGGCGTCAATTTGCATGTTGGCCGCCGTTGCGAGCGTAACGTTTTCGCAAGAGCCCCAGCCTCAACCGGGCGGCGAGCGGGGGCAACGTGCAGGGGGAGTGCCGGGCAGCGGGCAAGACCAGCCTGCCGGGCCGCGCGTCGGGCTCATTAAGAATAACGCGGGCGCGTTTCGGGGCTACACGCTCATCGCGCCCATGCAATCGACTTCCACGTATTTGCTGGATATGGACGGCCGCGTCGTGCGGGAGTGGAAGAGCGATATGACGCCTGGCCACAGCGCGTACTTGTTGGACAACGGCCACATGATTCGCGCGGGCGAGTTGCGTGGCGTGCCGTTCGGGCAGGGACCGGGCGCCGGCGGAAAGATTCAGGAGTTTACGTTTGACGGTGAGCTAGTTTGGGATTTTGCGTACTCGACCGACACGCGGCTACCGCATCATGATTTCGTGAAGTTGCCCAACGGCAACGTGATGCTGGTGATTCGCGAGAAGAGGACGCCGGAGGAATGCATCGCAGCGGGCCGAGCGCCGGCCAGCTTGAACGGCGTGAATGAACTGCAGCCCGATGGGCTCGTGGAGATTAAGCCGACCGGGCCGACGTCGGGCGAAGTGGTGTGGGAATGGCACATCTGGGATCACTTGGTTCAGGACGTTGACAAAACGAAAGCCAATTTCGGCGAAGTGGCCCAGCATCCGGAGTTGGTTGACATCAATTTCGGGACGGGTATTTTGGCGGCGATGATGAACGATCCGCAGGGCCGCGACCAGCTTCGTTCGATCGGCTATCTGGGCGGGGCCGATACGCCGGGCGGCGGCGACGGGCGTGGACCGGGCCGTGGTGCGCGCGGTGGCCGAGGCGGACGCGGTGGGCGTGGCGGCGGTCCAGGGCGGGGCGGAGACTGGACCCACGTCAACGCCGTTTCGTACAACGCCGATTTCGACCAGGTGATGATCAGCGTGCATGAATTCAGCGAAATCTGGATCATTGATCACAGCACGACGAAAGACGAAGCAGCCGGTCACAACGGCGGCCGATACGGCAAGGGCGGCGATTTGCTGTATCGCTGGGGCAACCCGCGGGCGTATCGCGCGGGCACGAATGCCGATCAGCGGCTGTTCGCCCAGCACAACGCGCACTGGATTCCCAAGGGTCTGCCGGGCGAAGGTCACGTGCTGATTTTCAACAACGGCAACGGCCGGCCGAGCGGTCAATATTCGACCGTTGACGAGATTATTCTGCCGGTGGATGAGAAGGGGAATTACAAGCTCGAGCCGGGCAAACCGCAGGGACCGGAAAGCGCGACTTGGAGTTACGTCTCGCCGAATAAGACCGACTTCTACTCGAACTTCATATCCGGCGCACAACGGCAGCCGAACGGCAACACACTGATTTGCACGGGTGCGTCGGGCGTAATCTTTGAAGTCACGCCGAAAGGCGAGACGGTCTGGCAGTTCATTAACCCAGTTCGTGGCGGGCGGGGTGGTGGACCGGGTGGACGCGGTGGGCCTGGCGGCTTCGGTGGCGGGCCGGGGGGACCAGGCGGATTTGGCGGCGGGCCGGCGCCGGTGCAAATTGGCCAGGCGCTGCCGCAGTTTGTTCAGGACGCGCTGGGGCTCACGCCAGAGCAGCGTGAAAAAGCACAATCGCTGCAAATGGAAGTGGACGACACGCTGAAGGAGATCCTCAATGACGAGCAAGAGAAGCAGCTCGACGAGATGCGCGGCGGCGGCGGTTTTGCAGGTGTTTCGCAACCCGGGCAGCTCTTGTCCGCCTTCCAGCAGACACGGCTGAATCTGACCGATGAGCAAAAACCGAAGATGGATGAGCTGCAGAAGAAAGTCGACACGAAACTGGGCGAGATCCTTACCGAGGGGCAGCGCGGCCAGTTGACGCAGGTCGGCCGCGGCGGCGGTCCGGGCGGGCGCGGTGGCAATCGCGGTTTCGCGGGTGGTCCGGGCGGGCGTGGCGGCGGGCCGGGTGGACGGGGCGGTTTTGGTGGCCCCGGTGGACCGGGGGGCGGCGGTTCGGTGTTTCGGGCGTATCGCTACGCGGCCGATTATCCCGGGCTGGCCGACAAACAGTTGACGCCTGGCAAGACGTTGGAGGAAATTGCACGGGGAGGCGACGAAGGGCGCAATGAGTAATTCAGCTCGCCCAAGGTGGAGGTCGGCGCGCGTCTGGCTGGCGGCGATCGGCCTGGTGCTGCTCGTGCCCGGCTACGCGCATGCGTACATCGGGCCTGGCGCCGGGTTTGCGCTGGCCGGGTCGCTGTTCGCCGTGTTCGCCGCCATTTTTTCGGCCATTGTGATGCTGCTGACTTGGCCGGCGCGGATGATTTTCCGCTTCTTCTTCGGACGGCGAGCGATGGCGAAGGCCCGCGTGAAGCGCGTCGTCGTGCTCGGTCTCGACGGGCTCGACCATCGACTGACGACTGAGATGCTCGCGGCCGGCAAGCTGCCGCACATGGCTTCGCTGCGCGATCGCGGCTGCTTCAAGTCGCTCGGCACGACGCTGCCGCCGATCTCGCCGGTGGCCTGGTCATCGTTTCAGACGGGGTCGAATCCGGGCAAGCACAATGTGTTCGATTTTCTGGAGCCGGATCGGCGGACGTATCGGCCGAAGCTCAGCTCGGTCGACATTCGTCCGCCGCGGCGGATGCTGCGACTGGGCAAGTATCAGTTGCCGCTGGGCAAGGCCCGCGTGCGACTGATGCGGAAGAGCAAGCCGTTTTGGAACGTGCTCGGCGAGCACGGCATTTCGAGCTCGATTATTCGGGTGCCGATCACGTTTCCACCCGAGAAGACGCGCGGCGTGCTGCTCTCGGCAATGTGCGTGCCGGATATTCGCGGCACGCAGGGGATGTTTTCATACTATACGACCAAGCCGCTCGAGGAAGGCGAACGCACGGGCGGCGAGGTTCGCCGCGTCGTGCTGAACGGGAAACGTACGAGCGGCGACCTGATCGGGCCGCCCAATCCGCTGCGGACGGACGAGAGCGTGCTCAAGGTGCCGTTCGAGGTGACCGTGGTCGACGCCGAACATGCCAAGCTGAAAATCGGCGGCCACACGCATGAACTGCGCAAGGATGTGTACACCGATTGGATTCAAGTCAATTTTCAGGTCGCGCCGGGGATGAAAGTATCGGGCGTGTGCAAATTCTTACTGATCAGCACCGAGCCGCACTTCGGCCTGTACGTGACTCCGATCAACATCGACCCCGAAAAGCCGGCGATGCCGGTCAGTTATCCGTCGGTGTATTCGATCTACTTGTCGAAGCAGCAAGGCACGTTCGCCACGTTGGGACTGGCGGAAGACACGTGGTCGCTCAACGAGCACATCATCGGCGATGAGCATTTCTTGCAGCAATGTCTCGACGCCGATCACGAGCGCGAAGTGATGTTTTTCGATTCGCTGGAAAAGATTCAGCGCGGCCTGTGCGTCGTCGTCTTCGACGGCACCGACCGGTTGCAGCACACCTTCTGGCGCAACATCGAGCCGGACCACCCTGCGCGGCCCCATTACCCGCCGACGTACGATCGTAACTTCATTGAGCAGTTGTACTTGCGGATGGACGACCTGGTCGGCCGGACGATCGCCAAGTGTGGCGATGACACCATGCTCCTGGTCATCTCGGATCATGGCTTCAACTCGTTTCGCCGGGGGATCGATCTGAACCGCTGGCTGGCTGACAACGGCTTTTTGAAGCACTTTCCGGGACGCGAGAACGAAGAATATTTGGCCGGCGTCGATTGGTCGCAGACGAGGGCGTTCGCATTAGGCCTTTCGGGGATGTTTATCAACATCAAGGGCAAATACGAGCAAGGCATCGTCGAGCCCGGCGAGGAGACGGCCAAAGCCCGCGGCGAGATCGCGGCCAAGCTGGCGACGCTGATCGACCCCGAGACGAACAAGTGCGCCATCAAGGCCGTGTACCAGACGGCACAGATTTACAAAGGCCCGTACAAGGACAACGCGCCTGATTTGATCATCGGCTATCAGCGGGGCTACCGCGTCGGCTGGGACACGGCGATCGGCCGCACGACAGAGCACGTCTTTCACGATAACACGAAGGCCTGGAGCGGCGATCACTGCATCGACCCGACGCTGATCCCGGGCGTATTGTTCTGCGACCGGCCGATCGAAACCGAGAACACGCGGCTGATGGACGTGGGACCGACGATCCTCGATTTGTTCGGCATCGGCGTGCCGGATTACATGGACGGCAAAGTTTGGAAAGTGGGCGACAAGGCCGGCGAAAGCAAAGGCCGATGCCGCTGTTGCGGCACGCTAGTTTCTTTTCACGCAGGGGCGCGGTGGCCGTCTGCGTCGTTATCCAATGACTGATCATTCCGACTCGAAGATTGACCGCCGGGCTTTCCTGGGCCGCACGGCGGCTGGGGCTGCCATCGGTGCGGCAGCCCTTGGCGGTGGCGGATATTGGATGAGTCGCCGCAAGCGGCCGTCGCGGGCGCTCGGCAAAAAAGTGATCGTCATCGGCGTGGACGGCATGGACCCGCGGCTGTCGAAATCGATGATGGACGAGGGCCTGCTGCCAAATCTTGCAAAGCTTGACGCGGCGGGCGGGTTCAGCCCGCTGGCAACCAGCATTCCGCCGCAAAGCCCCGTCGCCTGGGCAAATTTTATCAACGGCGCCGGGCCGGGCTCGCATGGTATTTTCGATTTCGTTCATCGCCGGCCTGAAGAGCAAGTGTGCGCTGTTTTTTTCCGGCGCCGACACGATCGCGGGTGAAGGCTTTTGGCAAGTCGGCGACTACGAGCTGCAGCTTGATTTTTGGCCGTTCAATCACCGCCCGGCCGAAACGGAGCTGCATGCGCCAGGGCGTGCCGTTCTGGGATTACCTCGACGAAAAGGGCATTCCGACGACGTTTTATGACCTGCCGTCGAACTACCCGCCCAGCCCGTCGCACCATGGTCATCATCGCTGCATCAGCGGCATGGGCACGCCCGATTTACTGGGCAGCTACGGCAAGTATCAGTACTTTTCTGAAGATGGACCGGAAGAGCCGTACGACTTGGGCGGCGGCATCCAATCGCAGATCGTGTTTGCCAACGAGACAGCCAAGATCGAGTTGGTCGGCCCGACGAACAGCATGCTGAAGACACCCAAGCCGGCCAAGCTCGAGTTTCTCGTCCATCGCGATCGCAGCGCCGGAGCCGCCGTGATCGATATTCAGGGTCACAAGCTCTTGCTGAAGCCGGGTGAAATGAGCCACTGGGTGAAGGTCGATTTTTCGCTTTCAACGCCCTGGTTTGTCCCCGACAAGGCGGTGCCCGGCATCTGCCGTTTCCTGGTGCAAGAGATCGAACCGAATTTCCGCCTGTACGTCTCGCCGGTGAACATCGATCCGTCCGCACCGGCGACCAAGCTTTCCGAGCCGGATTCTTTCGTTCAGGATGTTTCGAAAAAGCTAGGGCTGTTTTACACGACCGGCTTTCAAGAGGACCACAGTGCGCGCAAGGACCTAGTCTTTGACGACGCGGAATACGCCAAGCAGGCCGGCCTCGTGCTCGAAGAGCGGATCGCACTGTACAACTACGCGGTCGACGACTACGAAGACGGTTTGCTCTTCTTTTATTTTTCCAGCAGCGATTTGCAGTCGCACATTTTCTGGTGGGACTCGGACGAGAAGCATCCATTTCGTTCGGCCGAGGAGGCAAAGGAGTATTTCGGCCACGTCCGCGCGCTTTACAAGCGGCTTGACACGCTGGTCGGCGAGCTGCTGCAGCAGTACGGCGGGAAGGCGATGATTGTGATGATGAGCGATCATGGCTTCGCCAATTGGAGCCGGCAGTTCAATTTGAACACCTGGCTGCGGGGCATGGGTTACCTGGGCCCGCCGGAGTGCACGTCGCTGTTTTCCAACACGATCGATTGGAAGCGGACGGCTGCGTATGGACTCGGGATCAATGCGCTTTACGTGAATTTGAAGGGCCGCGAGCGCGACGGAATTATCGAGCCGGGCGACCAACAGAAAGCGCTGCTGCAAGAAATTGCGACCGGCCTGGAATCGGTCCGCGACTTCAACGGCCAGCCGGTGATTCGTAAAGCGTACCTGGCCCACGAGGTCTATCACGGGCACGAGATGCATTTCGCGCCGGATATCATCGTCGGCTACGCCCGCGGATATCGCGGCTCGTGGGCGACGATGCTGGGCGACGTTACGGACGAGCTGCTGCTCGATAACGTGAACGCCTGGAGCGCCGACCACTGCGCGGATGCGCTGGAAGTGCCGGGTGTGCTGTTCGCCAATCGGCAATTGTCGTCCGATTCACCGGCGCTGGTGGACGTGGCGCCGTCGATCCTGGCGGAGTTCGGAATCAAAGAAACTCCGAAGACGATGGAAGGAAAGAACGTATTCGAGTCGTAAGTCCAACAGCTTTTCAAGAGGCAACGCCGTTTATTCCTTACAGAAGAATTGAACAGGTGGAAACAAAGGCAACAGAGGATTTAAGGATTTGAATTCTCATACCGCAAACTCGGTTTCCTCCTGTTCAATGAATTGATCACGCCTTTGGCTACATCGAATCATTCGGAGACTACATCGCATGGCAAAGGTCAAGATTGACGACGGCCTGTTCGACCGCGAAGAACGCGGCCGACAGCTCCGGTTACAGCAGCGTCGACGAATTCGTCGCCCATTGCATTGAGAATGAAATCCAGCG
Source organism: uncultured Planctomycetota bacterium (assembly GCA_963738665.1). Taxonomy (GTDB): domain Bacteria; phylum Planctomycetota; class Planctomycetia; order Pirellulales; family Lacipirellulaceae; genus JABDGM01. The sequence continues at coordinate 105,393 of CAVTXL010000011.1, read as the reverse complement.
GATGAAAGTCGACGAGGCCGAAGGGCAAGTCGCCGACCAGCTCCGCGGCCTGGGCTACATCGAATGACTGGCGTCCTGGCAGCACATCGTGAGCTGGCTGAACGCCGTGGCGAACGCCTGCGGGCGGCTGCTGTTGGCGCCGATCGCCGTATTGCCGGGCTGGCTCTCGGCGACGCTGGTGGCGGCCGTTACGGGCGTGCTGTTGCTGGTGATTTTCAAATACACGTCGAACCAGCGGGCGATCAAAAGGGCCCGCGACGAAATCAAGGCAAACTTGCTCGCGCTGAAGCTGTTCAAAGACAGCACGTGGGTGTTGCTTACGGCCCAGAGGCGAATTTTGCGCGGTGCCGGGAAGCTGTTCGTCCTGTCGCTCGTGCCGATGCTGGTGATGATGGTGCCGGTGATTTTGTTCATGGCCCAACTGGCCACCTGGTACCAGGCCCGGCCGCTACGCGTCGGCGAAGAAACAATTGTTTCGCTCAAGCTGAACGGCGAGGTAAATTCGCCCTGGCCAGAAGTGCGGCTCGAACCGAACGAAGCGCTCGAGATCAAGACGGGTCCGGTGCGGGTGGCGAGCGAGCGGGCAATTTACTGGGACGTGACCGCCCGGCGGCCGGGCGGCGAGCCGCTGGTGTTTCGAGTCGCGGAGGAGCGGGCCCAAAAAGAACTGGCGATCGGCGACGGATATGTCCGCCTCAGCCCGCTGCGGCCCGGCTGGAATTGGTCCGACGCGCTGCTATATCCCGATGAGAGACCGTTTCGGCCGAACGAAGTAATCCAATCAATCGCGGTCGATTACCCGCCGCGCGACGCGTGGATGAGCGGCACGAAGGGTTGGATCATTTATTGGTTTTTGGCCTCGATGGTGGCGGCGTTTGTTTTTCGTCCGTTTTTGAATGTGAATATTTGACGCGCAGGGTGCTCGGACGAATTACCTTTTCCCGATACGATGTATACGAAAATGAACGAGATTATCGTAGTCTCCGGTCTACCTCGCTCGGGCACGTCGCTGATGATGCAGATGCTGGCCGGCGGCGGCGTGGAGGTAGTCACCGACGGCATTCGGGCGTCGGACGTCGACAACCCGCGCGGTTACTATGAGCTGGAAAAGGTGAAGAAAATCGCCAAAGACGCATCTTGGCTGCCCGAAGCCCGCGGCCAGGCAATGAAAATGATATCGCAACTGCTCTACGATTTGCCGGCAGCCGAGAACTATCGCGTCGTCTTTATGGAGCGCGACCTCGTAGAGACGCTGGCGTCGCAAGAAAAGATGCTCGCGCGGCTTGGCCGGCCAGCCGCGCCGCGCGATCAAATCAAACGCTCGTACCTGCTGCACCTGGAGCGGCTGAAGAGGTGGCTCGCCGAGCGGCCGAATATGCAGGTCCTGTATGTTAGCTACAACCGGCTGATGGAATCGCCGGCCGACGAAGCCCGCCGCGTGGCGGATTTCTTGGATCGGCGGATCGACGTCCAAAAGATGGCTCAGGCTGTCGACCCGTCGCTCTATCGCAATCGCACCGGCGCGGAAGCTGCCCTCGACCTAGTGCAACGCAGACGTAGGGTGTGTTGATCGCAGCGAGACACACCTCCCCTGACCGCCGCTGAGAATTGGGTGTGCCTCATGTACTCGGCACACCTTGCTTCTCAAACCAGCCGTTGCCAATCGATATCGGTGCGTGTGAGCAGCCGGCGGGCCGCGTCCGCGATGCCGGGAAACACGCGCTCCATTGCCCGGCCAAGCGAGCGCGGCGAGATGCCGGCTTCTTCCGAAATCACGATCACGTCGTCGATGTCAGTCGGGATGACAGCAGCCTGAGGGTGCGCTTCGCGTAAAGTTTTCGCTGCTGCCTGAGGATCGCCTTTTGGGACGAAGATGAGCGTCCGCCGGTCGCACCCGCATTGCAGCAGGTCAGTCGATGCGCTCTCTAGCATCGCGGCCGTCGCCGTGTCGATATCCATCAAGGTCGCCAGCGCCGCGGCCGTTGCGGATTGTGCCAGCCGTTCTTCCAGTAGCGCCTGACAATGCGAATGGAGAATGTCGTCGATCGAATCGGTAGGCAGAAACCGTTCTGGCGCTTTTAAATCGAACTTCGTGACGGCTGACGCAAGGACACGATCGCTCGCTTCGGCGACCAGCGACTGCAATACGAGGGACGCGTCGAATCGGCTCTGGCGGTCGCCCGTCCGCCCGGCTGCCTTCACAAGTTCAGCGAGGACGTCGCGGGCCGTGTCGGCAATCAGTTTGGCGTCGCGCAGCAAAATCTGGGGCCGGCCGCGGTCGTCGCGGGCGACAAGTAGCTCCTGGATCTGCCGCGTGATGTCGCTGGTGAATTGCAGTCCTTTATTCTGATTGAACCGCGCGCAAGCGCCAGCGGCGACGTTTCATTCACACAGGCAATGTCCGGCGGTGGGCTCGCTTCGTCGTCTGGCCCGCTGTTCGAACGGGCCGCAGCCGCCACCTGCTGCTCTTCCCTGATTAGCTTGTCCCAATTAGCCGCCGTATCTGGAGTCAGCCAAAACTGTTTTACGGAGACCGAAAGTTCCACCGCCAGGGCGCTTATCAGCCGCAGCTTCTGATCCGCCAGCGAGCCGAATCCCAGTTTATTGAGCACCAGCGCGCGGCCGCGCTCTTGTTTGCGCGGCGTGGGTGAAGAGCGGCACGCGGAAACGCCGCGCCCGCCTCCGGGATTTGCTCCGTCGCCAGGTACTTGGCTGTGATTCGTACTGCGTCCGTCGTCGGGTCATCTTTGCCGCGGCTGCGGGCCGGGATGCAGTAGACGCAGTCGAACGGGGCGCCCGCCGAATCGAAGGCCTGGTTCGTGGGCCCACGCTCGCCACTGGTCTGGTTGCCGCGCAGCGCGGCGTGGCTGAGCTCGATGAGCAACGCGTAAGTGTTTGCGGCCACGAGCGGCGAGGCGTTGTTGTTTGGGTAGCAGGTGCAGACGAAAAAGCCCTGCACGTCGACAGGCAACTTGCGGGTCGAAGCAAGTGCGCGGACGGCGTTCGCGACGTCAATGACGATGCCGGCGCCGGTGCCACCCCCCGTGCCTGCTAGCAATACGACACGTACGTTTTCGTCGTGCGCCTGGCCGGTCTCGTCATTCTTACCCGCCACCGCCGCCAGCTTTTGCAGTTTCCGATCGATGAGCGCCAGCATACGCTGGCAATTATCGACTACGGCGATCCGTCCAAGCGGGCGATAACCACGTGTTTCGAGCGAACGGGGAATGTTGTAGAGCCACCGCCGGCTGAGCCAGCCCAATATCTCCTTCGAGTTGTCGTAACTTTTTGGGAGACGCAGGGGCAAGTGTAGCGCGTCCTCCGACAACAGTGGCGCCGTGTGCCGGCGCGAGCAAGCTTCTCGCAGCTCATCGCGATCCGTATCGAGCGCGATCGACTCGAACGGCGGCTGGCCGTCCTCAAATTTGCCCGTAGCCGCTGCGATCTCCCGCAAGCGGCACAACACGCCGATTCCCACGCCGCCCGCGGCAATGTACAGTGTCGGCTGCGCGCAACGCATTTCCGCCGCAACCTCGGGCGGATCGATGTCTACGACAACTTCCGGCAGCAACCGTTCGGCCGCCGTGACTTCGACCTGCGGCGGTTCTGCCGGCTGGGCGCCGGGCATCACTCGCTGGGTGACGGTAGGTCCCAGCTGCTCCAGCGGCTGGCCCGGCGCGGCGGAGCGTTGTGTAGAACGACGGCGGCTTGGTATCGTCCTGTCTAGGAGCAGCGGGTAGCGGGGCGGCTGGTGGTGACGGTGGTGTATCAGCCGGGGCCTGCTCGGCAGCGAATGTCGCCCGGCGCAGCAACGCATCGACGAGCCTCCGACACGAGGGATAACGGTCGGACGGCTTCTTCGCGAGGGCCCTCGCGATAATCGGCCGGTCTGCGGCCGGCAGCGCCAACAACTGCGGCTCGGCCTGCGTGTGCTGTTTCGCAAGCTGAGCCGCCGTGCGGCCCGGAAAGGGGAGGCTGCCCGTGAGCATCTGCTGAAACACGATCGCCAAGCTGTATTGATCGCTGAACGCCGACGGATCGTCATCGAACATCTCAGGCGCGGCGTAGGTCGGCGTCATGCCCGACACGAGCGAATTCTGCGTCCGTGTGGCCAGCTCTTTCACCAGTCCGAAGTCTGCCACCTTGCAATGATCGCCAGAAATCAATAGGTTTTCGGGCTTCACGTCGAGATGCAATAGCTGATGCCGCTGGGCCAGGAAATCGAGCGCTTCAGCCGCATCGACCAGATACCGCAGCAATTCGTCGCGCGGAATACCAGGCAATCCGTCGGCCCGGCACTCAGTGACCCGCTGTTCCAGGCTCATGTCGGCAAGTTCGGTGAGAATTGCCAGCCGGCCGTTGATGACGTCAAACCGTTCGAGCGAAATGAGAAATGGATGGCGGACGCCCTTTATGCGGTCCAGCGCCTTCAACTCTTGCGCGGCAAACTCATCCTCATAGCAGCCGTAAACAATTTTGACGGCTTTCTCGATGCCGCCGGGCGCCTCGGCCCGCCACACCTCGGCGTAGCCGCCCGCACCGATCCGATCGGTCAGTGTGTAGCCTGGAATCGAGATTTCACAGACTTGGGTGCCGGTCGTCATGAGATGAGATTAATCAGTTGTCCACGGTGCGCGGTCGCCGTCGCAGCGGCCGCACCTACACAGTCAGGCGTAACTCCGCGCGGCTGGTCACTGCGTCTATCGCAGGGACGAGCGCGAGGTCGAAGCCTGTTTCCTGGCACAGCGAAATATTATGCGGGTGTTCGCCGGGCGGCAGCACCGGCTTGATGCCAAGTTCTTCGCAAGCGGCGAGGAGCGATTCCAATCGCCGCATTGGCTGGCGATTGGCCGCCAGGTCTTTCGTCATGCTATGCGACAGAACGAGGTAGTCCGGCTGCTGTGCTTTGAGGTGCATCACCTGAGCGCCGTTCCCTTGAAACTCGTCGTAGGCCACGAGCAACTCGTGATCTTGCGCGTTGCGATACATGTCCGAGATCCGCAAGATATCGACATCGGTCGGCAGCGAAATCGTGATCCCCAGCTCCCAGCCGCCGGCCAGGAGCGACCGCAAATGTTTCAGGCTGGCAAACGGGCGATGGGGCGCTTCGATTTCCGCAGGGCTAACGGCCAAAAACAGGCGGCCCACCTCGCCCAGATCATTGGTTAGCTCGACGGTGCGCATCCGCTCCACCTCGCGGTAGCGGGCGATCACGCAGTACGGCTGCTCAAGAATCGATTTCTGCCGCACTTTAAGAGTGGCCGGCGAAGTGCGCTTCCACCGTCGCGTGGCGAAGGGATGCGGCGGCCCACAGGCGCGTGGGAATTGCCTGCCACAACGTGGCCTCGGTGATCATCCGCGCCTCGGCCACTTCCGGCGGCAGCGTCGCGGGCACGGCCGCCTTCACTGCCTGAATCGGTTGCGTCACCATGTGCTGAAATTGCGATGCGCTGGAAGCCGTGAACGTCAACTCCGTCTGCGCCACCCGGATAATGTCGCCGTCCGCCAACAGCGCTTCTTTGATCAGTTGGCCGTTGACTTGCGTGCCGTTGGTGCTGCCCAAATCGCGCACCAGCCACACGCCATTACGTTCGACGATCTCCGCGTGCTCGCGGAAACCTCGACCGACTCGATTCGCAGGTCAATTCCCTCGGCGCGGCCGATGCGAAACGGAAAGTTCTCGATTGTCACGCGGCGCACTTCACCGCTTCCGTCGGAATAGAACTCGAGGCTCGGCTTGGAGTTCGATTTTTTCGAGAGAGTGATGTGCGTCACGGTCGTGGCCGCAGGGGTGCTCAAGGTTCGGCCGCCATGCGCACCGCGCATGCGCCAGGTGGCGGCCGGAGTTGGACGAGTCGTTTGTGTACAGGCGGTCTCGCAGGATTCTGCGGAATACCCGTAGGAAAGCCTAGCATTTCGTGCCAGTCGGGGACCGCGACGGGCCGATTTTCGCCTCTGGTCGCGGCCTTCTATGCTAGGGTTGTCAGTGGACCAAACGCTCCAATCCCGGTATTCGGAAGGATAGCACCCGATGGCCGACCCACGCCCCGTATCTGTGGTTGTCGTTTCCCCCGATGTGTCCGTGCTGCACGAAATCTCTTGGATTCTCGACGCCGTCGGCTATCAGGTTGAAACTTCGACCGACCTCGACCAGGACGCCCTCTGGCGGCGGTATTCGCTGCCCGACGTTTTGATCATCGACGGCCGCGGCGTCCCCGATCCGACTCCCGCCGTGCTCGGCCATGAATCGGAGAACCCGCTTTACCGGATTTTTCTGTACGACCCGTCCCAGCCTGCCGATTTTTCGGCCTGGTACGCGGCCGGGGCGGAAGACGCATTGCGCGTGCCGGTGAGCCGCGGCGAAGTATTGACCCGTATCCGCACGGGCGCCCGCTATCTCGAATTCGAGCGGCGTCTGCAAGTACAGTCGACGCGCAGCATGGTATCGGGGCTGCTCTCGCGGCGGGGACTTTTGCGCAAGTTGCGAAAACTGGCAGGCGGGGACGAGTCGGGTCCGTCGCTGCATTCGCTGCTTGTGTGCGCGATCGACTGGTTTGCCGGCATCGCGCGGAAAAACGGCGAAACAGCCAGCCGCGGCCTGCTCAACACGGCCTCGCGCGCGATCAAGCGAGCCGTTGGCGACAACGCGGTGTCGGCTTATTTGGGCGACGGCCGCTTTGCCACGCTGCTCGTCGGCCAGCCGGTCGCCAGCGCCAAGCTGGTTGCCGAGGCGCTGGCCAAAGATTTTGGCAGCCGCGAGAGTCACCATGAATCAATCCCGCGGCCCACGTTGACGTGCGCCGTCGTCCCGTGGCCCCAGGACGCCAGCCCCGACCGCTTTCTCGGCGACGCCCTGGAAACGCTCCGCCTGGCCGAGCATTCCGGCGGCGATCGCGTGATGCAGCACGGCGAGTTAAATCAACAGTTCGCGGAATGGAACCAGGAGATGACGAGCGGCAACCCGTTTGCCGGCGTCGTCGCGCAAGACATCATGGAGCCATTCGCCGTGCTACTCTCGCGCGATGCGGAACCGGCCCGACAGGCAGAATTGGCGGCCGCATTGCGGCGGTCGGGCGTGCCGGTGCGGCCGTACGTCAATCGCGAAGGGCGGCTTGTCGGCATGGCCGCGGATGAAACGCCGGTCGACGACACTGGGCTACGTCAAGTCGGGGGGCCCCACGGCGACGCGCTGGTGATGCCGGAAACCATCCCGCACGACGCCACTTTCCCGGAGATCTACGAGGCATTTTCGTCGCGCGGCTGTGCGACGCTCGTCGTAACGGCCGGCGATCACCCGCTCGGCTACCTGACGTGCGACGGCTTTCTGTCGCTGATCGATCCGATCGACGCCGAAACGTTCGCGGCTGCAGACGGCTCGCAGGAAAGCCTGGCCGGCCTCGTCGTGCCGTCGTTCATCGGCGAGCCGGCGGCCGTCTGAGCTGCTCCGCCGGTAATGGAAACTCGACGCAGATCTCGCCGGAATTCCGCCGTGGTTTCGCAGACCGCGCTGTTGCGAGTGGCGCCTTTTTCGGAGGCGCCGCCCGGCGAACTGCTAATCTCCCTTCAGCGCCGTGAAGTAGTTCCGCACAGCGTGGTCGAGATATTCTTCCTTGATCTCCAGCGGCAGCTCGTTGTAGCTGCAGAGGTAGACGACTTGCTCGAGCAAATCGCGGGCGTGGCAGCGACGCAACGGCCGGCCGCTGGTCTCATAGTGCGTTTTAATCAGATAATGCACCATCGCCGGCGGACACTCCACCTTGAACTTCTGCGCAAAAATCTGAAACAGCAGATGAAATTCCTCGGCCGACGGATCGCCAATCTCCACTTTGAACGGAATCCGCCTCAGAAACGCATCGTCTGCCAGGTCGTGCGGCTCGAGATTCGTGGAAAATATGATCAACTGTTCAAATGGAACTTCAATCTTGCGGCCGTTGGAGAGCGTCAGGTAGTCGACGCGGTTTTCCAAGGGAATGATCCAGCGATTCAGAAGTTCGGTGGGGTTGATCCGCTGCCGGCCGAAGTCGTCGATCAACAGGCAGCCGCAATTGCTTTTGAGCTGCAGCGAGGCCTCGCTGACGTTCGACACGGGGTCATGCTTCAGCTCCAAGTTTTCCATCGTCAGCTCGCCACCCACGACCACAGTCGGGCGCTCGATGCGAATCCAGCGGCGATCGAACTCGGCCGTGCGGACCAGGCTTTCGGTAATCGTCCGCACGGGCCGATGGCATGAGGCGTCGAACATTTTGATGATTCGACCGCCTTCCACGATGGCGTGGGGAATTAAGATATTCTGGCCGAAGCAGCGCGTGATCCGCTGAGCGATCGTCGTTTTTCCATTACCCGGCGGGCCGTAGATGAACATGCCTTTGCCAGCGTTGATCGCCGGTCCCAGCCCGTTCAGGAGATCGTCTTCGACGTGAATGTCAGAAAATGCCTTGACGAGTTGCGGCTTGCGGGGCCGTTCGGAGGCGATCGTCTGCGCATGGACCGAGCTGACGTAGTCTTCCAGCAGCACGGGCGCCGGCCCGACGTAGGCACTTTCGCGGAGGGCCCGCATTGCGCGGTCGCGGCCGGCGTCGGTCAGCTTGTAGACGTGGTCGCCCAGCATGGCCGCCCCGCTGGGGGCAATTTCCTGCCGCTGCCGGAGGGCCATGTATCGGTCTTCGAGGATCGCCAGCGGCAGACACAAGTGGTCGGCAATTGCGCGGCCGCTCTCTGAGCCGACGCCGGAGAGGAACTTCAGCACGAGGTCCTCGATCAGCGTGTCGCTCAGCCCGGTGTCTTTCAACGTCGCCGGTTCCGGCGGTTGGAAGCTTTCGTCCAGGCCAAGGGCCGAAATGAGCGACTCGGTTCGCTCGAGCGTCGCCGTCGCGCCCATGAAGCTTTCACGTCGGTCGGTAGGGGTAATCACAGAATATCTCCAAAAAGCATAAGCGCTGTCGTTTTCCCGGTCCCACTCGGAGAGGGGCCAGGCCGCCTGTGGCTCGTCCTGGGGACGGCAAGCCGTCTACCGACCCAGCTTCCGACTCATTTGCCAACCGATGTTGGTTAGCTCATAGCGGTTTTTGCTCGCCGACTCGCGAATGAGCTCCAGGTGCTTGAGCTGCGCCAACAAAGAAATATAGTGCTCGGCGACGGTCCGATCCTGCGGGTCGAAGAATTTCTTCCTGCCGGCCACGACCGCCCGCCCGTGCGTATCCGCCCGCAGTGCGATTTCCAATACGCCCTGGTTTCCGAGGGCGGCCCGCACGAGATCCTGTTCGGCCGCGGAAAGGCTCAGAACGTCTCCTATAGTGTGCATACACTATCTCCGGCGCACATTCGATACATTCGTCATCTGCCATCATAAATATAGTTCACCGCCCGCCTTCGCCCCGGAAGCAGCGGTAGCGCGATTGTAGCGGGTGTACAAGAATTGAGGCCTCGCCCGCGTCGCGATTTGGGACGGAGGATGCAAGAGCGACGAATGACGGTACATCACCGATTGATACGCCGCGTCCGTTACGTTCATCGCCCCTTTCGAACGGCGACCGGCGCGGGGGATTTACCCGCTTCTAGGGTCCGTTTATGCCCCGCGGCCCCGAAAAGGAGAACACCCTCCGATGCTTGTCGGAGACGCCCTCGAAGTTTCCAGAGTTTGGCAGGCCAAAGGCGCCTAGCCGCAGACAAGGACCCGCTCGGATGCCAGGTCTTCGTTGCTGCTGTCGAGCGAATGGGTGTCGAAGTCGCCAAAGGCGGCGTCCGTCGCAGCGAACGCCGAGTCGCAATTGCCGGAGCTCTGCAGCTCGTTGACCAGCATGTCGCGCACTTGGGGGTGCACTTGGGGGACAGCCGACATGGCAGGGACAATCGTCGGCAACACGTCGAACCAGCGGTCGACCTTGGAGGGCTGCAGGCGAGTGGCGCGGTCGACCAGTGTCGAACGGCTCATGGGCGAAACCGACGCAAGGCTGGAAAAGGCCGCGTTCGTCGTGGCCAACTGCGTGTCGACCGGCAAGGCAAACGTGTGAAGCTCGCTCGCGAGGCCGAACCGGCCGGCCGAGTCCGCGCCGGCTGGAGGTGGATCGGCGATGCCCTGGACGTTGTTGTTTCCGCCCGCCAATTGGAAGACTTCGGCCGAGTTCTGGCTGCCAGAGATGCGACCGGCCGCGCTAGCGTAGCGATAAACGGCGTTGTCTGCGATATCGGTGATCCAGAGGTGATCGACGTCAGTCGGGCTGAGCGTGATGCCGGTGGGGCTGCCGTTGGCCGCATCGATCGTCCAGGAGCCGACGAGCGATCCGTCGGACGCCTTGTACTTGAAGACCTTGTCGACCGTCGACGTGTCGTTTACCACCCACAGATAGGTGCCGTCGGTGACGATGCCCTTGGCGTTCTGATTGCCGGAATTCAGCGCGAAGCTGGCTGCGGCGCTTTGACTGCCGGAAGTACGGCTGGCGGCATTGCTGTAGCGAAAGACCTTGTTCGAGCCGTCGTCAACAATCCAGATGTCGGTGCCGTTGGTCGTGATGTCTTCCGGCGTCGTAAGGCCGTTGGCCGTCCAGGAACCGAGCACCTTGCCGTCGGTGTCGTAAACATAAACGACTTTGCTGCCGTCGACGACCCAGACCTTGGTGCCCGCGGCCGTTGTGGTGACGCCGCGCGGATTGCTGTTGGAAGCGGCCAGGTTGTAGTTGGCCAGCGCCCCGCCGTCGGGACCGTACTCAAAGGTATCGTCCGAGCCGGAATCGACCGTATAGAACTTGACCGGCTTGGCACAAACTTCCAATTGCGAGATCTTGAATTGATCGTCGGGTGTGGGGTCGGTAATTGACGCCGCGATCACCACAATGTTGCCGTACACGTGATCGGCATTGACGTCGGCCCAACGTGCACTGGAACCGCCGTCGTTCGTTTCGGCCAACGTGGCCAGCGAACCGCTGGCGTCGCTGAGGGTCAGATGATTGTGGAACGGATTATCGGCGGTGCCCACCCAAATGGATATGTCGCTGTCACCCACCACCGAGTCGAGGAACACGCGGTCAATTTCCACCAACGTTGAAAACTCAAATAGCACGAAATTGACGCGGCCGAGGTTGTCGACGCGATGCGTGCCATTGCTGCCGTTCTCCGACGTATCGGTCACGCCCAAGCCTTCGGAATAGGCGCCCAGATAGGCCGCGTTCCAGGTGCCGCTCGTGGTACGGCTGAAAGCGCTGGCGTTGACCGAGACGCCATTCACCGAATAGGTGCGGATGTTCCCGGCCGTGCCCGTGGTGGAGGTGTTGCCGGCGAAGTTATAGGTGACGTCGATGCAGTCCATGTTCTTGTAATGGCTTTTATCGATATCACTGACGCCGCCGGCCATTACTTTGCCGATGTTGCCGTACACACCCAGCTCGACTTTGGCGACGTTGAGCTTGTCGATCTTGAAGTAGTCGTCCGAGTCCCCCTTCTTGGCGGCAATCACCAGCACGTTGCCAGCCATGTTGCCGGCATTGAAATCGGCGGTGCGCGTCGAACCGCCGCCCAAGTTGACTTCGGTAAAGCCGAGGCCCGTCAGCAGCGAGTCGCTGAGGGCGAGGTGATTGTTGAATGGATCGATGGCGGAACCGATCCAGACGGTGAGATCGCTGTCGCCGACGACGTAGCCCAGGAAGGCGGAATCGACAATGACCGTTTGATTGAATTCGAACAGCGCGTAGTTGTCGCGGCTGCCGTTGTTGTCGACCGTGTGTGTATTGTTCGAGCCGCTTTCGCTGCCGTCGGTCACCCCCAGGCCGCCCGAGTAGCTGCCCAAGTAGGCACTGGACCATGCGCCGGTCGATTTGTCACGGCTGAAAGCGCTGGTTTTGACCGAGATTCCGCCGGCCGAGAAGGTGCGGGTGTTGCCCGACGTGCCTGTCGTCGACGAGCTACCGCCAAAGTTGAACTGGCTGGCGGCGCCGGTCGTCACCAGTTCCTGGGCAATGCCGGTGGCCTTGTACAGCCATTGCTCACCCGGTTCGAGCATGTTATCGGCATCGCCAACCAGCACGCTCTGGAACGTGATCGCAGAATTCGTGCCGTTGCCGCCGGCCGTGCTGAAATCGTCGGATAAGACGCCGGGGGTGCCGGCGTCATCAGTAATCACAACCTGCCCGGCGGCGAATGGCAACGTACCGGTATTCGTCACGATGTACGTCCAGGTGACGGTGTCGCCGGCGTTGAGCAGCGCGGCCGTGTCCGGGGTGTCGGCGTCGGCGCCGTTGGTGTACTTCTTGATCTTGATGCCGGGCACGCCTTCGGGGTTGCAATAGTGGCTGAGATCGGTGGAAGTCGGCCCGCCGGGGCCGGTGGTGACGACGGCGTAGTTTTCGTAGCAGCCGTTGGCCCGGACGAGGGCGTTCTGGATTTTGAAGTAATCGTCGGAATCGCCCGTCTTGGCGGCAATCACAATCACGTTACCTGCCACGTTGCCGGCGTTGACGTCGGCCGTGCGCGTCGATCCGCCACCGTTGCTGATTTCGGAGAATCCCAGGCCGGCGAGGACCGAGTCGCTCAGCGTGACGTGACTATTGAACGCATTGGCAACCGTGCCGATCCACAGCGTGAGATCGCTGTCGCCCACGACATAACCCAAAAAGGCCGTGTCGAGGACCACACTCTGATCGAATTCGAGCAACACGTAATTGTCGCGAGTGCCGTTGTTGTCGACCGTGTGGGTGTTGTTTGAGCCCGTGCCTTCGCTGCCGTCGGTCACGCCCAGGCCGCCGGAGTAGCTGCCGAGCCAGGCCGCCGCCCAGGCGCCGCTCGTCTTATCGCGGCTGAAGCCGCTCGCTTTCACCGAGATCGAGCCCGACGTGAACGTGCGGACATTGCCCGCCGAGCCGGAGAGCGAGCTACTGCCGCTGAAATCAAAACTCGCAGCACCGCCGCCGCCCGTCAAGTTTTGCGCAATGCCGGTTGCCTTGTAGAGCCATTGCTCCCCTGGTTCGAGCACGTTGTCGCCGTCGCCGACCAGCACGCTTTCGAAGGTGATAGCCGAATTTGTGCCGTTGCCGCCAGCCGTGCTGAAATCGTCGGATAAAACGCCGGGCGTGCCGGCGTCGTCGGTGATTACGATTTGGCTGGCGTTGAAATTGGTCGTGCCCGTATTTTTGACGATGTAGGTCCAGGTGACAGTGCCGCCGGCCGCGATTTGCGGTGCGCCCGTCATCGTGTCGGCGTCGGCGTCATTGGTGTACTTCTTCAATTCAATCCCAGGCTGGCCAGCGGGATTGCAGTAGTGACTGAGGTCGGTCGAGGTCGGGCCGCCGGGGCCGGTGGTGACGACGGCGTAGTTTTCGTAGCAAAGGTGCTCGATGAGTTTTGTCGTCAGGTTTTGAATCTTGAAGTTATCTTCCGTGGTCGGCTCGCCGGTGTTGGCGGCAATCACGATCACGTTGCCCGCAATGTTGCCGGCATTCAGGTCGGCCAGCCGAGGTGTCGTGAGCGTGGTCTCGTTTACTTCGGTGAAGCCGAGGCTGGTGAGGAAAGCATCGCTGAGAGTTTGGTGACTGTTGAACGCGCCGTTTACGGTCCCGATCCAGAGCCGCAGATCACTGTCGTCGACGACGTAGCCGAGGTAGGCCGAATCAAGCACGACGGTGTCGGAGAATTCTAACAGCACATAATTGTCGCCGCCCGTGTTATCGACGGTGTGGGCGTTGTTGCTGCCGTTGCCTTCGCTGGGGTCGGTCACTCCTAGTCCGCCGGAATAGCTCCCCAGCCAAGCAGTCGACCAATTGCCGCTTGTGTCGCGGCTGAAGGCGCTGGCATTGACCGAAAGCGAACCGGACGTGTACGTACGAATGTTGGCGTCAGGGCCGTCGAGCGCGGAATTACCTGAGAAATCAAACGTCGTGGCGACCCCGCTGCCGACCGAAAGGTCTTGCGCCACGCCGGTCGCTTTGTATCGCCAAATTTCGCCCGGCTCGAGGATATTGTCTCCGTCGCCGACCAGGACCGTGTCGAACGTGATCGCCGAGTTCGTGCCGTTGCCGCCGGCCGTGCTGAAGTCGTCCAACGGGTTGCCGGGGGTGCCCGCATCATCCGTGATTACGATGTCGCTCTGGGCGAAATCAGTTTGGCCCGTGTTTTCCACGATGTATGTCCACATGACGACACCGCCGGGAGCGATTTCCGGGCCGGAGTCCATCGTGTCGGCGTCGAGCCCGTTTGTGTACTTCTTCATTTTGATGCCCGGCTTGACGTACGTCTTGACGGCCGGGCCGCTGCCACCCGGACCAGACCCAATGTTGGCGGTCGCCGGATCGGTGTCGCGGGTCAGCGAAACACCGCCCACGATGAACGTGGTCGTGGCATTACCAATTACCTGCCCAGGGGTCGCCGAAGTGAACGTAACCTGGAATTGGCCGCTGGCGTTCGTGTTACCCGCGAACGGACCCGCAGGCGTCGCGACTGCGGTGCCGACGTTCGCAAGCGTGACCGTCACGGGCGCATTGACGACGTCTGCAAAACCGGTGACGCCGTCGCCGCCTTGCGCGGCCGTGAGGCCGTCGTCTTGTTGCACAGTCACGGTAAACGTATGGGGATCGCCCACATTGTTTGTCGCATCCGGGCCGATGGTTATGCGGGCGTCCACGTAGCGCTTGGTGGCCGTTCCCGAGTTGTAGACGCCGCTGCCCACGACCGTTTCGCTGCCGTCGGTCGTGCGGGGCAGCACCAGGCCGGCTACGTCCACGTTCGACGTGGCCGAGCCGACGACCAGGCCGGCCGACAGCGACGTGAATGTCACGCTGAATTGGCCCAAGACGTCCGTCACGCCCGCCAAGGGGGTCGACGGCACGGCCGCCGCGCCGTTGCTGCTGGTCAAAGTGATCGCTACGTCTTCGCCTGCACCGACCGCGTCGTAGTTGCCCATCACGCCGTCGTCGTCAACGCCGTCGCCGTTGTCCGCGTACACGGTCGCCGTGAACGTGTGGGGCTGGCCCACTTCGTTCGTCGAGTCCGGCGTGATGATGATCTTGGCGTCCACGTAGCGCTTCGTGGCCGTTCCCGAGTTGTAGACGCCGCTGCCCACGACCGTTTCGCTGCCGTCGGTCGTGCGGGGCAGCACCAGGCCGGCTACGTCCACGTTCGACGTGGCCGAGCCGACGACCAGGCCGGCCGACAGCGACGTGAATGTCACGCTGAATTGGCCCAAGACGTCCGTCACGCCCGCCAAGGGGGTCGACGGCACGGCCGCCGCGCCGTTGCTGCTGGTCAAAGTGATCGCTACGTCTTCGCCTGCACCGACCGCGTCGTAGTTGCCCATCACGCCGTCGTCGTCAACGCCGTCGCCGTTGTCCGCGTACACGGTCGCCGTGAACGTGTGGGGCTGGCCCACTTCGTTCGTCGAGTCCGGCGTGATGATGATCTTGGCGTCCACGTAGCGCTTGGTGGCCGTTCCCGAGTTGTAGACGCCGCTGCCCACGACCGTTTCGCTGCCGTCGGTCGTGCGGGGCAGCACCAGGCCGGCTACGTCCACGTTCGACGTGGCCGAGCCGACGACCAGGCCGGCCGACAGCGACGTGAATGTCACGCTGAATTGGCCCAAGACGTCCGTCACGCCCGCCAAGGGGGTCGACGGCACGGCCGCCGCGCCGTTGCTGCTGGTCAAAGTGATCGCTACGTCTTCGCCTGCACCGACCGCGTCGTAGTTGCCCATCACGCCGTCGTCGTCAACGCCGTCGCCGTTGTCCGCGTACACGGTCGCCGTGAACGTGTGGGGCTGGCCCACTTCGTTCGTCGAGTCCGGCGTGATGATGATCTTGGCGTCCACGTAGCGCTTCGTGGCCGGGCCGCTGCCGCCTGGGCCGGCGGTTTCGGATGTCGCTGGGTCGGTGTCGCGCGTCAGCGACGTGCCGTTGACGGTAAATGTCGTCGTGGCATTGCCGACGACCAGCCCGGCACTCAGCGACGTGAAGGTAACTTGGAAATGGCCATTGGCGTCGGTCATTCCGCTGAGCGGAGTCGATGGCACGGCGCTGGCGCCGTTGAGGCTGGTAAGATCCACCGTGACGGGCGCGTTTGCGACAGAGTCGAACGGGGAGCCATCCATATCGGAATCGACGCCGTCGCCCAGGTCTTGCTGAACCGTGACGGTAAAAGTATGCGGGACACCGACTTCGTTCGTCTGGTCGGGCGTGATGGTGATGTTGAGGTCGCCGGCGACGATTTTGTTGGCGAAGTTGAAGTTCTCGGTGACGAGCATCCCTTGCTCGCCGATTTGAGCGTCTTGCGTCAAATTGAGGAACACGGCTCGCTCATCTTTGTCAACCGCGGCGGCAAGAAAGGCATTCGCGGCAGCGTAGGCGGCTGGATTGGTTCCGCCTGCGTTGACAATGTAATTTCCGCTTGTGAGATCGGGAGTGGTATCGTAAATGAGTTCATACAAGGCAAGCTGCAACGCAGTGCCATCAGTGGGCGACAATAGTTGCCGTCCGTAGGTGTTATAGAGGTAGCCGATTTTACCGATGTTTGTCGCCAAACCTGGCGTCTGGGGAGTCAAGCTCGGTTGCACTCCGTAGACGCTGGGATTGACGTGGAACAAATCGACGCAGAACGAATAGAAAGCAGCCGACGGATCGGGATTCAGCGCACCGCCGCTTAGAATCAGTTGAAACTGATGCGCATTTGTCACGTTGGAAACCGCCGAAAACGCATTGAATGGGCCGCCGGCTACGGTGAACGCCGAGGCCACGCCGGTCAGGCCCGGCTGCCGATGAACCGTTAACGGATCGGGCGCTACCCAAATTGGATCGTCGACCGCGGTAAAGTTGACTTGAATTGTATTTGCATTGACGATCGACCCGTCGCTCAAGATATCGTCGATTTGGACGCCATTGCTCATATATCCCGCAGGGACTGTTGCCTCGACCAGACGATAGGTATCGGTGGACAGACCGTCGAACCGGTAGTAACCGTTGGAATTGGTAAACTGTGTGTCTAAGACGGTTGATCCGTCCCCGCTCTGTAGTTCGATCGCGGCGCCAACTTTCGGCGTGTCGCCTGCGTCATAAACGGTGTTGTTATTCAAATCGACGAAAGCGAAGCCCTGCAAAAACCCGGCCAGCAGGTGCCGGGTTTCCATGGTTTCGAAGCGTAGTGCGCGTCCCGATTCGCGGCGGCGCAACGGAATGCGACCATACTTCGGCTGCCGACTACGGTTCATTTTCGATCGCCACGACATGACTTTGACCCTCAGACGCGTTGCTATTAATACGAGCTTTTTTGGTTCAGTAAATGATCAAGACCAAGCGGACCAATTTCCCGACATCAGCACGTAGGCGGAAACGAGTCCGTTCGTAGTCGCGTGGGCCAGCACGGCGTCGGCCAGGCGACCACGACGATACATAGCGGCGGCGAACAACATCCCGGCCAATGTTCCAGCCAGCCAGCGTTGATGTAGCAGGCCGAACAGGACGGATGAAACTACAAACGAGAACCACGAGAATCGTCCCAGCGGAATGCTGGCAAAATCTTCGGCGATCAATCGGCGGGATAGGAAACCGCGAAATGCCAGCTCTTCACATAGCGGCACCGTGACGATGGAACCAACCGTGCGAAATACGAGCCACAACGCGGCCAGTGAGGTGGGCAAGGCGGCGAGGGCGGCGGCCTGCTTGTCCCGGGAGGCACCGGTTGCGCTGGCCAGGGGTTCGAGCGCCATCCAAAGGATGAAGGCCATCACTCCGATTGCTACGGCAAACCAGGACCACGTCCATTGCAGTACCGTCGTCTGGCGATAGGACTGCCAGAAATACGCCAGTGCCGCGCCGGCCGTAAACACCCGAATTGGATAAAACCAGTCGAATCCTCCGGCGAGAAAGGCGCTCGTGATCATCACCGTCGCGACGAGGACCAGAAACGGCAGCAAGTATGGCGCCGCCGGGTTCGCGCGTCGGCGCATCACAACAGCCGAGTTCGTAATGGCATTTGAAAAGAATGGAGAATTCCACGCCAAGCCAATTAACCCCAAGGCGACGCCGTTAAACGCTAACCAGCCGGCCTGTGAATGAAAGCCCCCCAGCGCGACTGACGGCGATATTGAAGTACCGACAACGACCAGCAAAGCAATTCTCAGTGCATTTAGAAGCCAAATTGTAATGACCCCCAACGGCAACAGGAGCAGAGCGCGAGGGAATCGCAGTTCTTGCCGATAGAGGACCAAGAACACGCCCAAGAATACCAGCACAAGCCCCACGCCTTCATAACCAGAACACATCGGAGCAATTTGAATTGCAAACGTCGGCGTTCCGACGACTAACTTTTGCGGCTCAGTCACGACCGTCGAATAGACCAGCCCCAGAATAGATTTGGCAATAACGAATGTCGCTCGAGCCAATGGAGGCCAAAGCTGATCGGTAAGCTGACCGGCTCCACAGGCCGCGACACCGACCACGATTGTTGGAAGGAACCAGCGCAGTGCCGGTCGCCCGAGCGAACGTATTTCGGTGATCGGGACTAGTGCGGACAGCCAAGACACAAAGGCCAAGGCGCGAACTGCAATCCACCCTGCCACCAGGCAACCGGCTTGGCTCCTGGTGGCGGTGTCTCCCTCGAAAACGATGACGGACAGACGGTAAAACCCGGCCAGGAACGCCAAATGCGCCAACAGCGACAACCAAAAGAGATGTGCCATCTCAATTCGGCCCGCAAATTTCTTCAGCGACGCGCGGAGTTGATGGCCGCGAAATAACACCGCGGCCGCGACGACCGCGATCGCCACATGGCTGGCCACGCCGTTGACCGGCAAATAGCCGAAAACTTGCACCCAGGGACCGGTCGTCGAGACGGCGTCAAAACGAATCGAAAACGCCAGCAATTCAACCGGGAGCAGGCCAGCAACACAAAGCAACGGCGAGACAGATAACAGTCGCCCCTTCAGCGAAGTTAGTCGATCCAATTCGGAACAAGTCGGCCAAAGTGTTGCCATGCACTTTCTCGGCATAGATAACTGAAAGAGCGCACAGCGCGAAAACACAGACAGACACGCGAAGCAAATAGAGAGACACCGATGCGCACACCGACAGTGCCAAGTACTCCCGGCGCGCATCTGACGCGGAGTTTCGAGGTTACTTCATCCGCTTAGCGGTCAGCAGCATTACGCTGCCCACAAACAGTGTGGCAGCGCTCGCGATTGAGGTGGGATCGATCTCGGGACCAAAGTTGACGTCGAATGCAAGCGCCGGACTGCCGATCGCGCTGACGACCAACATCCCGCCAAGAACGGCCAGACCCAAACGGCACATTGAGGAAACGATTCGCATACAATGATCCTTAAGACGTGTGACCCAGTTGAATGGCATTAGTAGGAATGCCCCCTGCTGATTAGTACAGCGATCGCATATCCTAAGATCGCGTCACAATGTCGCATATAGCCCCTATGGGGGGTAAGACATAAATTCCAGTAAAATTCACAAAATCTAACTGCGGTGTAAAGCCAGCGGCTTTTTTGGATCTGCGGATACTCGTAACATTCATCATACCGGCCACTTATGCGAATTCCGTGTCTCAGCGAGACGAGTCTACCCCGCCGCCCCGTGGCACAACCCCTTGGGGGCACCGTGTTAGCTTGAGCTGAGCCCGGGGATCAGGCGGCTTCTCCGGTTTTTGGGAGGGAGGTTCGAAGAAGACGCTGGGGCCGATTCCTTCGCGCCCTTGGAAAAGCCTGCGGGATTCGCATTGTTGGCAGGTGCAATCCTAGCGGTTATTCCGGATGTTGCTGCAATGTATCGTTACCTGGCGGACTGCCGGCACATTCGGCCCGGAATTCACGGACATCCTGAACTGGCGCGACGACTAAAAAGGATGCAACGTGAAATGAGGGTTGTTCGGATGCGCTGCGCCCGCACGTTGCCGCGTAACTCGAACGGAATATGCAGGGACTTGCGAATTCCATGAACTTGTGTTCTTCATCTCGAGCACACATCCGGCCGAAGAGCGGTCATTGGCTGACCCTCGCGGCTGTGATCGTTTCGCTTTCCGGCTGCGCCACCAAAACGGCGCAGATTGCAGTCACGTCGCCCGCCGACCAGCCGAGTATCGATGTGGCGATGCAGCGGCCCGTGCAGGCAGTTGCACTCGACCCGACAGGCAGCGACGGGCAAGCATCGTGGATTATTGAACCGGACGTTCCGCGAATTCCAAAAGTCGCCGGCCTGGAGACACAACTGCCGCCCCACATTGCGCGGCGGATGAGCTACGCCTTCGACCTCGCGCAGCGCGGCGCAACGTACTCGGCAAACGGCGAGTTTCGCGCGGTGCTCGGCCTGTGTGCGCTAGAGTTGGACGCAAAGACCGGCGGCGCGGCGCATCGAGAGGCGCTGCGACAAGGTCTGACGGCACTCGACGAGGCGGACGAATTCAGCGGTGAGCAATTCGATTGGCGGAGCTCGGCTGACGTGCGCCGGGCCGCAGCCGCACACGTGACGCCGATCTTCAGGCAGTCGCCGGACGTTCCTACCGATGCCGTCCAAGCGGCACAGGCCTATTACACGTATGCTGAACAACGGATGGCCGCCGGCTGCCAAGGAATGCCGGCGGCTTCGCTCGCGTTCTACGGCTTGGGCCGAACGCTGGTGATGCCGGGCCTGCAAGTGACGAACGCCGCCGGCAAGGCGGCCCTGCTGCAGCGAGTTGCGCTCCAGGTATCGCCCCAGAACGTGCTGGCCGGCAACGAGCTCGGGGTGCTGCTCGCACAGCACGGTCACTTGGACGAGGCCGAACGGCTATTCGAGCAATGCGTCGCCACGAACGCAACGCCGGAAGCCTGGCGGAATCTGTCGGTCGTCTATGCACGCAAGGGAAACGATGCCGCCAGCCGGGCGGCCCAGCGGGCCGGCGACGCTGTGGCGGCCCAGAGCGCCGCCGAAGCGGCAGTAGCGCGCGACGCGACGCCGAGACCAGAACCGCCGCTCGCGCCCGCGGAAGCCACTGAATCTCAAAAAAAGCCGAGCGTCTTGGCGCGATGGAACGTTGTACCGGAGCTACCAAAAATATTTCGTCGATGAGTTCTGGAGCCTGCCGCCGATTCGCACTATATCCCCCCTCTACAATGAACGCAACTTTTATGAATTATTCTTCACATTCCGGTTATTGCAAATGCCGGCCGGCCAGATGGGGACACTGCGTGGCAGTCGCCGCGCTGGTGGTTGGTTGCCAGTCGGTTATTGCCCAATCCACGTTAAAAATCGCCGGCACGCAAGGCGCAGTGGCGACGCCATCTCCGCCGGCGGCAACAAATCGAATTGAACAAGCGACGCTGCGCGCGGCGGCAGCCGCGGACGACAACGAAGTATACGTATTCTCATTCGTGCCCCAGCCGACTGCCGCAAGCGCAGCGAACGTGCCGAACATGACGCTCGGCCTGGCGCCCACGACGACGACGGCACAAATGTCGACGGGCAGCGGCGACCTGTTCGCGATCTTGGTGCGAGCGGGACGGGAAGGCGAAACCGCGCCGCCTCCGACGCCGGCAGCCTCGGTTGATAAACCAGCTCCGTCCGTCGCGACGGAGAGCCCGGCGATCTTGATACCTCTACCGAACATGACCAGCGCAGATGTTTGCGAACGTCGAGTCTAGGGACCGAACATCACAGCCAACCTTTGATTTCGATGCAGCTCGTTCGGATGCCACCGATTTGTCCTCGGCCCTGGCAGCGGCCGAAACCGGCGCCGCGCGTTCGGCGCCGCCTCTGCCCGCACCCGCCCGGCCAACCGCACCGTCGACGCCAGCCGAAGTTGGTCCGCCGGCCGACTACGAGCTTCATTCCCTGCTGACGAAGTCGACACAGGAAGGGGAACGACGAGAAGTCGTTCCGGGGCCAACGGAAATCATCGCTGCTAGTCAGCCTGTCGCTGCGACGATCAATCAGTCCCCGAGCCGGCCTCTAACAGCGCCCGGTAATAATGCCGGCGCGCCGGAGCCTAGTGCGGTTAAGAAACCTGCGGCGGACGGCGGGGTTGCGGCTGTTGCACCTGTCGCCACTCTGCCGAACCTCGCACCGCAACCAGCGCCAGCAACCGCGGGCGAACCGGTCGTGGCAGCGAACGATTTGCCGGTCGAGTCGGTGAGTGAAACGCCGGTCCCTGCGCCCGCGTCGGAAGTGCCCGACGTTAGCCCCCTGGTCGCTCCCAGCCCCCGAGAGACGAACACGTCGCCCTCAGTTGCGACTTTATCGATCGTCAATACGCCTATGCAGCCCAAGGCGCCGGCTGCCGGCAACCTGATGGAAAAGGAAATGCTGCAGTCGCCGATGACCGACGCCTACACCGCGATCGGCCCGATCGCGCCACAGCCGGCCGACCTGCCCGAACTGGCAACGCTCCCGCCGGCATCGTCGCTTCCTCCTTCGATGCCGATTCCGCCGGCAATATCGCTTCCGGAAGTGGCCGCGTTGCGTGCGCCGGTGACATCCACGGGCGACCGAATCGCCATTCTGGATACTCCGTATGCTGGCGCGGAGCCCGTGGCGGCGGCGCCGAGTGATGTCCCGGCGTACGTCGGCTCGGTCACCTGCAGTCCTGGAACAACTCCGTTTGCACCCGCTGCCTGCCCGTACCAGGCCGGGCAGTCGGGCGCCGAACGTCTGCGGAGTCGATTGCGGCAGCAGCGGTGCTCCCTGCTGCGCTACATGGGCGGATGCCCGCTGCATTCCGTGGTCGCTGTTTGGACCCGGCGAATACGTTGGCCCAGCGCGGCCCGAGCACATTGCGACCTACTTCCTGCGCGTCAACGATGTGATCACGCTGACGTTCATCGCGTCGCGACAGAAAAACTCCCAGAGCTATCGGATCGGCGTCGGCGATCGCCTCAAACTTGAGTGGCTTCGGAGTGCAACCGGCAACGAGGCGTCGCTCGACCGCGAGGTGCTGGTGCAACCGGACGGCACGATCTCGTTGCCGTTGGTTGGTGAAGTAGGGGCCTCTGGCAAGACGGTCAAGGAAATGCAGGACGAGCTGGTGCGATTGTATGGCCGTTATCAGCGCGACCCGCAAATAACGGTCACGCCGATCGAAGTGAACGTGGTGCTGGAGGACTTGTTGAAGGCCGTGACCTCACAATCGCGTTCCAGCGGTCAGGCGCTCGAATTGCGAGTGACGCCCGAAGGAACAATCCAATGCCCGGCCTGGGTTCCGTATTTGCGCAAGGACTTACGCTGGAAGAGCTGCGAAGCGAATTGGAGGCTCGCTATAGCAAGACGCTGGGCATTGCCGTCATGGTTTCCCCAGCGCTTACCGAGCGCGCCACAAGCTATGCATTTGTCGGCGGGGAGGTCCGCACGCCCGGCCGGTATACGCTGGAAGGACCGACTACCGTGATGCAAGCAATCGCGCTTGCCGGAGGCTGGAACAATGGCGGCAACTTGCACCAGGTGGTGGTGTTTCGGCGCGACGAGAATTGGTGCCTGAAGGCGACGAAGATCGATGTCCGAGCACCCTACTACGGCAAAGACCCGTGCCCGGTGAACGATGTCTGGCTGCGGGACAACGACTTGGTGATCGTGCCGAAATCCCGCATACTGTGTGCTGCGGACGTAATCGAACTGTACTTTACTCGCGGAGTTTACGCGGTTTTCCCGATTTCGTTTGTCAAGGACTTCTCGACGGGCAGCACGATCGTCCCGATACCATAGGAATTTTGGGTAGCATGGATAGTTTATCAGCACTTATCTTATCCCGCGCCGCAGCTCGACGGTGGCCGTTCGCTCAATCTACGTAATTCATCCAAAGATCCCCAACCATCCATTCTACTCATTCTTGGACTGAGATCGGTGGTGGGTGGATCGGTCGTGCGCTGATGCACAGATTGTATATTATCCATTCTTCTTATTCTATTTATCCATCTGTCTCGATCATATCTTCTGGGCGTCCGCGCGAATGCTCGCCATTTCGTTGTTAGTTTGAACTGTTTGAAGTGTCTGAGCGATCTGTACGCCGAAATTCTTTCATGCGCGCCGAGCGTCGGCGATCGATACAAAGAATGAGACGACTAGGATAGATGAGGTTAATAAATCGAAAAAATTTGTAGAGTGGACTAGTAAGAAAACAATGAAGAGGTAGAATGCGGCACCTAGGCGTGGTACATGTAGTGCGTGTGCTGAGATATGTGCGGCCTTTGCATTCAAACAGCACGAAACTGCTAGCACGTAAATGCCTGCGCCGCCGACGATCCAGGAAGCCGTCGTCGGAACAATCAACGCCGCTGTCGCAGTGTCTCGAATTGGAAGCGAGTTGCGACGGCACGACGGTTGGGAGGTGCCGCGATGACTGCCAAGATTGAAAGCCGACTGACTCGCCGCGACGTGGCCCGCGTGCTGTTTCGGCACTCCCGCTTGATCATCTTCGTTTTTTTTACAGTGGCCGCCTTGACGCTGCTGCTGATCGCGATCTACCCGCGGTCGTATTCGTCCGAAGCGAAGCTTTTCATTCGTGTCGGTCGCGAAAGTGTTTCACTCGACCCGACGGCGACGACTGGCGAAACGATCTTAATGCAAAAGACCCAGGTGGACGAGGTCAACTCGGCCCTTGATATTCTCGCCGGGCGTGCGATTCTGCAGGGGGTCGTCCATCGCATTGGCGCCGCCCGGATTTTGGCAGACGCGTCCGCCACGGCCAGCGACGACACGACACCTCCGGGACCGCGAATTCTGACGGCAATCAGGTCGGCGCGAGCGGCCGTCGGCGAATGGGCGCAGCGTCTGGGACTCTCGGATCCCGGCACGGAAAATGACCGAGCGATACGTTCGCTCGAAAGTCGCGTCAAAGTCTGGGCGCCGAAGGAATCTACCGTAATTACAGTGACGTCGACTGCGGCCTCACCGGCGCTGCGCACGATATTGTTGAGGCAGTCACCGACACGTTCGTCGACGAGCACGTGCGGATCAACCAGACCAAGGGGTCTTTAGAATTCTTTTCGCAACAGGTCGACGAACTGTTCCACAAGCTAACTGCAGCGGAAGCGGAACTCCGCGACCGTAAGAACGCATTTCAATTGACGTCGGCCAACAGCCGCGAATCAATCATTGAGAAGTCAAAGGAGGGCATGCGGCAGAAGATCTACGATTTGCAACTGGCCGAGAACGATCTCAAGGCCCGCTACACGGACGAATACCCGCCCCTGAAGGAGATCCGGCGACAGCGTGAAGAGGCCGAAGCGATGCTCGCGAAAATGCCCGGCCCGCCCGTGATCAGCGCAGCCACCACTTTAACCCCGGCCAGCTCCCGCGTGGATGCCGTGCAGGCGGTTGCCGTTTCTACTTCACTTGTGCAAGGGACGGGTTCCGATGAAGAGCGCCTAGCCCGGATCGATTCGGAACTTCAGATGCTGAACGACCAGGACCTGCAGCTCTCGCAACTACAGCGCAAGGTCGACCTGCTGGACGCGAAGTACCGAATGCACGCGCAGAAGCTCGAGCAGGCACGGGTGAACGACGCACTTGGGCAAGACCGCATCACGAATGTCAACGTCGCCCAGCCGGCGGCGTACATCACCAAGCCGGTTGCCCCGAATAAAGCGCTCATCCTGGTCATCGGCCTGCTGACTGCCAGTTGCGGAGCGGTCGGCCTGGCGTTCGTTATGGAAGGCTGCGACTCGACGCTCCGCACAACCGACCAAGTTCAGGCGCAACTGGGCCTGCCGGTGCTGATATCGCTGCCGTACCAGAAGAGATGGCGTCCACAGGCAGGCAGAGCCAAGGGCCCGGGGAACAGCGCCGGCGGCGGGGCCGACCGCTTGGGCGACTATCGCGCGCTGATTCAAGAACTGGTCCGCATTGGCGGCCAGGCCGCACCTGCGAAAGCGGGCGCGAAGGCAGTGGGCATCGTCGGGTGCGGGACGACTCGGCTTTGCGCCCGAGTGGCGGGCGATCTCGCGCTGCAGGCGGCACAAACCTCGAGCGAGCCCGTGCTGTTGATCGACGCCGACGCTGTGCAGCGGAGCGTCGCTAGCCGATTCCACATTAAAGGTGACTCCGGCTGGTGCGAGGTGCTGGCTGGTGCGGCTGAGGCCAAAAGCTGCATTCATCGACGGGCTGTCGAGAATCTGGCCGTCATGGGGCCAGGGAAACTAAACGGTCACGCGCCGGCGGCAAACAGCGCGATGGGGCCACTGGCCGGACTCAAATCCGAGTATGGACTGGTGGTGGTGGATCTGCCGCCCGACAACGAATCGGGTACAGCGCCAGCCGATTCGACGTGGCTGGATGAGGTCGTTCTCGTCGTGGAGGCGGAGCGGACTCACATTCAATCGGCGCAGCATGCCAAAGAAGCGCTGTCACGGGCAGGCGTCCACGTAACGGGAGTCGTGTTGGCCAACCGTCGGGAATACATCCCCGGCTGGCTCTATCAGCGGCTGTAGTGGAAAAGCACAGTAGAAACGGCGATGGTCAGTTGCCGGCAGGATCGAGGTGCGCACTTACGGGCTGGAGTACGAAGCGTCTAAGTGGCCGCGATACGGATATGAGAATGACAAACGAAATCTTGGATTCGGCAGCCTCGCAATCAGCGAAAGTGGCAGATCAGCAAGTGGCCCTGGCGCCGCAGCCTGTCCCAACGACGCAAGCCGCCTTTTCGGACACTGCGGTGATCTGTCCGTGCCCATCCTGGAAACGCATGATGGATGTCGCTCTGGGGTGTACGGCGCTACTCGTGCTGTCGCCGCTCTTGGCCGTCGTGGCCGCATGGATCAAATGGGTGTCGCCAGGGCCGATCTTCTTTCGCCAGTTGCGCTACGGCGTTGCTGGCAGGCCGTTTCACATTTGGAAATTTCGCACGCTGTGCGTCAACGACTCGCCCACCACGCAACGCGATTACATGGTCGAGCTGATGGACAATGAGCAGCCGATGGTCAAGCGCGACCGGCAACTGGCGATTATCTCAGGCGGACGAGTGCTACGAAATCTAGGCATCGACGAGTTGCCGCAACTGATCAACGTGGTCCAGGGTGATATGAGCCTGGTCGGCCCGCGGCCCCATGTCGTGCCCCTGCAGTGCTATCTCGACTGGCAACAGCGCCGCTTCGACGTAGTTCCGGGGATCACCGGCCTGTGGCAAATCAGCGACAAAGAGCGGACCACGTTTTCCGAAATGTTGGAGATGGACATCGACTACATCGGCCGCCGCAGCCCCTGGCTCGACGTGTCGATCCTGCTGCGGACCATTCCCGCGATCGCGCGGCACTAACAGACACATCACAGACGTTGGGGGGAGACGTTAACGACGGATGACTTTACGTTTTTGTACCCACTCAAGCGCGCACCCGGCGAAACATCAGGAGATGAACGTCACATGATTAGGATAGGAGTAATTGGCCTTGGCTATTGGGGACCCAATTTGGTTCGTTGCTTTCAAGACGTGCCCGGATGTCGCGTGGCGTACCTCTGCGACCGCGACGCGAAAAAATTGAATACCGTATGCGAGCGTTTTCCCGACGTGATAGGCACGACGGACGATTCCGTTGTGCTGAACCGCGAGCGGGTGGACGCGGTGGTGATTGCCACTCCGATCAAGACCCACTACCAGTTGGCGATGCGGGCGCTGGAAAAAGGGCTGCACACGTTTGTCGAAAAACCGCTGGCCACCAGCAGCAAAGAATGTCTGGACCTGATCGCTCAGGCGGATGCGACGCACAGTGTGCTGTTTGTCGGCCACGTATTTTTGTATTCGGCGGGCATCGCTAAGTTAAAAGAGATTGTCTCCTGCGGCGAGCTGGGAGATATCTATTACATCAGCGCTTCGCGGCTGAACCTGGGACTAGTGCAGCGGGACGTCAACGTGTTATGGGACCTGGCGCCGCACGACGCTTCGATCATTCTCGAATTGATGGGCAAATCTCCCAACAGCGTGAGCTGCTCGGGCCTGGCTTACCTTGATCCGAAGATTCACGAGGTCTGCAACGTCACGCTGCGGTTTTCCGACAACTGCATCGGCATCGTCCACGTCAGTTGGCTCGACCCGCACAAGCGGCGGCTAATGACCGTCGTCGGCAGCAAGAAAATGGCCGTGTTTGACGACGTCAACCCGCTCGAGAAGATTCGCATCTATGACAGCGGCGTCGAGCCGGCGCCCACGCCCACCGACTTCGGCGAGTTTCTTTACAGCTATCGTTACGGCGAAATCCGTAGCCCGCGAATCAAGGAGGTCGAACCGCTGCGGGTTGAGGCGCGGAGCTTTATCGACGCCATCACGACCGGCAGTCGCCCCAAGACGGACGGCTGGAACGGCTTGCGGGTGGTCGAGGTGATCGAGGCCGCGCAGAAATCGCTCCGCATGGGTGGCGGGCACGTGCTGCTCGAACGGGCAGTCGCCGACTCGGCCGGGCTGCCCATCGCGCCGGCCGCGGCGCGAGTTGAGTCCGAGCTGCTCGTGGCGGCGGGGGGCTGAGATGAGCGAGCGATACGATCATCCCACGGCGCTCGTCGAATCGCCACACATAGGCGAGGGGACGCGGATTTGGGCGTTCGCTCACGTAATGAAGGGCGCAATGATCGGCCGCGATTGCAATCTGGGCGACCATTCGTTCGTCGAATCGGGCGCGGTGATCGGCGACAACGTGACAGTCAAAAACAACGTCTGCGTGTGGCTGGGCGTGACGATTGAGGACGACGTGTTCATCGGGCCCAACGTGGCCCTGACGAACGACCGTACGCCGCGCTCGGCACGGATGCCCGAGGTCCGCAAGCGCAACGCGCGGACGGAGAACTGGCTGCTGCGGACGGTGATCGAACGGGGCGCGTCAATTGGCGCCAACGCGACGATCTTGCCGAGCATCCGCGTGGGACGTTACTCGATGGTGGCCGCCGGGGCCGTGGTCACGCGCGACGTCGCGCCATTCTCGTTGGTGGTTGGCGCGCCAGCCCGCCGCGCCGGCGACGTCTGCCGCTGCGGAGCGCGGCTGCTGGGTAATTTTGACCAAGCCACCTGCGATGAATGCGGCGAAACGCCCGCAGCGCGCTGCCGCAGTTTGGAACTGGAGAGTGCACTATGATGACGATTCCGTTTGTTGATTTAAATGTGAATGACGCCAAACAGCGGCGCGAGCTGTTGGCCACGATCGAGCGTGTCGTGGACGAAGCCCATTTCGTGCTCGGCCGCGATATGTTCGACTTCGAACAGGAGTTTGCCGAATATTGCGGGGCCGCCCACGCGATCGGCGTTGCAAACGGAACGGAAGCGCTGCATCTGACGCTGCGAGGACTCGGCGTTGGGCCCGGCGATGAAGTCATCACGGTTGCCAATACGTTCATCGCCACGGCCCTGGCCATTCATTACACGGGGGCGACGCCGGTCCTCGTCGACGTCAACGACGATGACTACCTCATCGACGTGGATTTGATCGAACAGGCGATCACACCTCGGACGAAGGCCATCGTGCCGGTTCACTTGTATGGCCAGCCAGCGGACATGCGGGCCATTCAAGCCATTGCCGACAAACACGACTTGGCCGTCGTGCAGGATGCTTGCCAGGCGCATGGCGCACGAATCGGCGGCGCGCCGCTGGGAAACTACGGCACGGCCTGCTTTAGTTTCTATCCCAGCAAGAACCTTGGCGCATTCGGCGACGGCGGGGCCGTCATTACGAACGACAATACGCTGGCCGACCGTGTGCGGCTACTGCGCAATTACTGCCAGCGGACGAAACACGCATACCTGGCCCCGGGCTACAACAGCCGGCTGGACACGCTGCAAGCGGCGATTCTTTCCGTGAAGCTTCGGTATCTCGACGAGGCGAACCGGCAACGTCAGGCAGCGGCGGGCCGCTATCGCGAGCTGCTCGGTAAGTCCGAGCTTGTCCTGCCGGCGGAGCGGGAAGACTTTACGCACATGTACCATTTGTATGTTGTCCAGCACGAGCGCCGCGATGAGCTTTTGTCCCACCTGAACGCCAATGGCGTGCAGTGCGGCGTTCATTACCCCGAGCCGCTCCATCACACCCGGCCGTTCATCGATGTCCGCACGGTAGCAGACGGAGCGCCAGTGGCGACTTGGCTGGCGCAGCGGATCTTATCGCTACCGATATATCCAGGCATAACCGACGAACAACTGCAGCGAGTGGCGCACGAAGTGCTCGCGTTTGAATCAAGACTCGCCGTCCTATGAGCAGCGTTTCGATTACAACTTCGACTCCGAACTTTGCCGAGCTGCCGCGGACGGCGGCCCAGTGTGCGCCTGCGCGGCTAAGCGTGCTCGAGCGATTCTTGCTTGGGGCGATCATCATCGAGATTCCGCTGCAAATCGACGTGAGCCTGTTCTACAGCGACCGCTGGGGTGATTTGGGAGCGATTGGCGGGCTGAATATTTCACTGACGACGCTGTGCCTCGGCGTTTTATATGGCCTATGGCTCGTGCAGAAAGCAACGCAACTAACGGTCCGAGAACCGCGGCCGCTTCGGCTGCCGCTGCCCGCCCTGGCCTACTTGGCATTCACGTCGTCTTCGGTCCTCATCGCCCAAAATCGAGCGCTGGCGTTTTTCGGAGTATGCTTGCTGGTCCAGGCGCTACTCATTTATATCTACGTGGCGAACCGTCTGACCGATTTGTCGGACGTCGAGAACGTTGCCCGTTGGCTGATGGTATCGCTGTCAGTTCAATCGGCCATCATGATCGCGATGCGATTTATCGGCCATGAAGTGCGGATAGGCTCGGTAGCCGCGTATATCGAGCCGGACGGGCGCGTCGGCGGCACACTGGTGACGCCCAATCAGGCGGCCAGCTATCTCGAGCTTTTGATGGCACCCGCGCTGGCGCTGTTCGTGACGCCCATTGGCGGCCGCACCAAGGTCTTTACGGGCTTGGCTCTTTTACTGGGAGGCGCCGCAATATTCCTGACACTCAGCCGAGGTGGCTGGCTTGTCACCGGCTGTTCGGTGGCCTTGTTCTGCCTGATGGCCTGGCGACGCGGCTGGATTCCCGGTCGTCCACTGGCTGCCGGCGCCGTTTTGATCGCGCTAATCGGCGGGCTCGAGTTCAACACGATCGAGAACCGTATGCTGAGCAACGATCAAGGCGCAGTGACGACCCGTTTTCCGCTTCTCAGCATGAGCCGTGACATGATCGCCGATCGGCCGCTGATCGGGGTAGGGGCCAACAACTACGCTTTCGCAGCGTCAAAATACGCGCTAGCGAGCGAGTTCCGCGAGGACTGGTTCCACACTGTTCACAATAAATACCTGCTGGAGTGGGCGGAACTTGGCCTGTTTGGCCTGGCCGCGTTCGTGTGGTTTCTAATTTCCACGCTGCGCATGGGCTGGCAGGCCGCGCTGCGGACGAATGACCCGTCGGCACCAATCGCGCTGGCAATGACGCTCGCCATCTTTGGACAGATGTTCCACATGATGGTCGACATTTTCGCGGGCCGCCCGCAGGTCCAGATGTTGTGGCTGTGCGCGGGTCTCGTGGCAGCGATTTACTACTGGCCGCATCAGGATGCGCAGACGGCGATTGAGCCGGCAGTTGTCACATGAGCCAGTGGATGTCGCATGCGCGGGCAAATGCCATTTGAGCCGATAAGATCGACGAACAGGAATCGATGAACGACGAAATCGCACAAGCTGAGGACCTTTCGCACACTGGTGCGCGGCGATGGCGCGGCGGATTGCCGTCAACATGACGTCGCTGCTGACGAGCGACGTCCTTAACCGCGCCGCGTCGTTCATCGTCTATGCAATGGTCGCCCGCTATTGTGGCTCCACCTCGTTCGGCCAGTTATCGCTCGGCTTGATGCTGCTGTACACGTTTCAAGTCTTCGCCAGCGCAGGGCTGCCGACGCTCATCACCCGAGAAGTTGCCAAGCGGCACGATTTGAGCCGCAAGTATCTGGTGAACTCTAGCATCATCGTGCTGGGAACAGCGGTGCTCAGCCTGACCGGCCTGTTCGTGCTAGCGACCATCTCTGACTATCCGCGCGATACGCGAAACGTCGTGCAGACGCTTGGGCTGTGTGTGCTGCCCTGGTCGCTCGCAATGATGTCCGAGGCCGTTCTGAAGGCCTGGGAGCGGATGGTTTTCATTGTGATGGTGGCCGTTCCGGTGAACTTGCTTAAAGTCGTCGTTTGCTTCTATTTGTTGGCCAGCGGGCGAGGCGTAGAATCGATCACCTGGGTTTTCGTAGCCTCGTACTGTCTGGGACTAGTTTTGGAATGGCTGGTGCTAGCCTGTTTCCTGCCGCGCGGCGAAGCGCGCGTCAATTTTGGCTTTTGTCGCGACTTGTTGACGAGCACTTGGAGGTTTTTAGGCATCGATAGCGTGATCGCCGTGTGGGGCAGCACGAATATACTGTTGTTGTCGTGGCTCACCGGCGAGGCGGCGGTTGGTGTGTTTTCGGCCGCTTGGCAACTGCTGGTGCCAATGACGATCATCTGGCAGGCCGTCGGCAACAGCATGTTTCCGGTCCTCTGCCGGCGAGCGGAAAGAGGTCGCAAACGGCTGCAGCAACTGGCCGTGTGGATGCTCGAGATGCAGGCCATTGTGGCCGTGCCGTTCTGCATCCTGATGTACTTTGCGGCCGGGCCGGTCATCCAATTGGTATACTCGCACGACGATTTTTCCAGCTCGGTCGTCGCGCTGCGGATTATGCTCCCGATGTTGTTGCTGCAAGCCGTCACGACCACGCTTGGCCAGGTGCTCTATTCGCGGCGGCAGGAACACTTGACGCTGCGAATTGTAGTGATCGACGCGGTGTTTAATCTCGTTTGTGGCGTGGTGCTTGTGAGTTTCTTCGGAGTTGTCGGCGCGGCGACGACGGTGCTTCTTACTTGGACGCTGAATGCCTACTTGCACTACGCGGCAACCCGCGAGGCGCTGGCCGATGATGACGGCATCCGCGTGCGGTGGCACTCTACGCTGTTTGCCCACGTGCTCGTCGCCGGATGCGCCATGAGCGCCGTGATGGCGGTTACGACTTCGCTCAATATCGTGGTCGCGTCGGTACTCACGATTTGCCTATACCTGGCCTTGCTGGCCGCGCTGGTGTGGGCCGCTTGCAAAAGCGGGCTGGGGCTGCGGGAGCGCTTCTTGATGCCCTTGAGTGAACAATAGGTGGAAAGGAGTCAGAACCATGAACACCGCTCAGCGCGATAACATGGATCGACTACCGGTGCTGATGTACCACCGGGTCGTCGAAGAAGTGCGGCCGCCGAATGCGTTCAACACGCAAATCTCGGTCGGGCACTTCGACGCGCAGATGCGATATCTACGCGACCATGGGTACGACTCGATCGGCCTGGAAGATGTGCCGCACGCAATCCGAAACGGGTCGCGCCGCCGCAAAATAGTCGCCATTTCATTCGACGACGGATATCGTGACACGTACAGCCATGCCTGGCCAATTCTGAAGAAATATGGCCTGACGGCCACGGTGATGCTCGTCACCGATTGCATCGGCGGGCACAACCGGTGGGATTATGGCAAAACCGAAATGGTCCCGCTGTTGTCAGTCGGCGAGATTCGTGAGATGGACCAGGCCGGCCTCTCTTTTCGCGCCCACGGGCGCAGGCATTTGTCGCTGCCCGAGCTCCCCGTGGTGGAGGCGCAAAACGAGCTGGCTGGCTCGAAGCGGGCGCTGGAGGACCTGCTCGGCCGCGAGATTTCGACCTTCGCATACCCCTACGGTCGATCATCGCCCACGGTTTGCCGCCTGGCGTGTGAGGCGGGCTTTGCGATGGCCTTCGGCGTCGACGCACTGGTTTATTGCCCGTTCGCCTACAGCCGGACCGACGCGGCCGCATTCCCGGGCGTCAGCGTGGAATGGCGGTTGAAGATAGCCGGAGTTCATTACCAGATTCGCAAACATTGGGGTGTGCGCGTGCCGAATCGATTCCGCCAGAGCGCGCGTCGGCAGTTGCGGCGGTTGCGGTTGCGGCTTGCCGGGGACGACGCCTAGTCGCTAGCTAATGAGGGGACGGCAGTAACGCCGCCCATGGCAGCCCGAAACACGAAAGCAAAGAGTCGAGGACGTTGCAGTGAGCTCGCTTGTAACTGACATCGCGGCGATTAAATCATCCATCGCAACCGACGTCGACGCCCGCTTAGACGAGCTCGACATGGCCCAGTGGCAGGCGTTTGTCGAGTCGCATCCGCACAGTGTGGTGTTTCATCATCGCCGCTGGGTTGAGATGTTGCGAGATTTCTATCGCCTCGACACGTACATTCCCTGCCTGAAGATGGGCGACGAAGTCGTAGCGGCTGCGCCTTTTCTGGAATGCCGCTCGTTGCGCGGCGCTAGAAACCTGGTTTCCCTGCCCTACTCCGACTATCTTCCGCTGCTGGAACGTCGTCCGCGGGCGGCCAATGCGCTGCTCAAGGCGCTGGTCCGCCGCCACCCGCCTTGCGACTCGATGAACATGCGGACCGATAGCGCACTCGCGGACGTACCATCGGCCTCGCATTTCGTGCGCCATAAGGTGCAGCCGCTGCCGCCGCCCGAGGCGCTCATCAGCACGTTCAAAACGTCGGTGCGCCGCAATTTGCGGATCGCCGAGAGGGCCGGCTTGAGATTTGGGATGCGAGACGATCGCGGGGCACTCGATACATTTTATCACTTGCACGTGTTGACCCGCCGAAGACTTGGCGTGCCCGTGCAGCCAAAGCGCTTTTTCGAGCGCATCCACAGTGAGCTGATTGCAGCCGGCCTCGGCCTCATCGGAGTGGTGCAGAGCGCAGCGGGCCCTGTCGCGGCCGGCGTCTTCCTAATGTTCAACGGCACGATGACCTTTAAATATTCTGCGTCAGACGCGACGGCGCTAACCAGCAAGCCGAACGACTTGCTCGTGTATAGCGGCATGCGGCTGGCGGCCGAGCGGGGACTTGAGGCATTCGATTTCGGCGTCTCGAACCGCACACACGAGGGCCTGATTAACTTTAAGCGGCAATGGGCGACCGACGAAGCCGACGTGCACTCGGTGCAACTGGTGGGTGACGGCAAAACGCCGAATGAGGAATCACGACTGCTCAAAATCGGCAATGTGGTGATTCGTCACTCGCCGACGTTTGTGTGCCGCTGGCTGGGAGAGTTTTTCTACCGATTTGCCAATTGACGATGGATCACAACGACTCACGATCGACGTTTTGTCTGAATGGCTGCCGATTTGTCTTCGGCAACGCGGCCGCGGACGGTGTGCTGCGGGATTTTGTGGCCGCCGACGTGCGGGCGGCCCGCCTGTCGCCCGCTTTTCAGGCCTACTACCGCATCCGCTCGCTGTTGCCGCTGCCTCTCCGTCGACTACTGCAGCGCTACCGACGAGTTGAGCGCTGTCCGGATTGGCCGTTGCCGGCGAACTGCATGAGCGCACTGGCAGAGTGCATCGCCGCTGCGCCCGGCGGAATCCCTGTGATCCACCCTTGGCCGGACGGCTTGAACATCGCGTGCGTCCTGACGCATGACGTGGAAACGGCCGAGGGCATGCGCCGTGTCCGGCAGATTGCCGAATTGGAAGAGCGGTCCGGCCTGCGCTCATCGTGGAACGTCGTACCGTACAGATACCCGGTCGATCGCGGGCTGCTGCGCGAGCTGGCTCAGCGGGGCTTTGAAATCGGCGTTCACGGTTACAATCACGACGGAACGTTGTTTTCCAGTCGGGCCGAGTTTGATCGCCGCGCCGGCAATCAACCGGGCCTTGGCCGAATTTGGCGCGGTCGGCTTTCGCGCGCCGATGGTGCACCGCAATCTCGCCTGGCTGCAATCGCTCGACATCGATTACGACGCCTCCTGCTTTGACGTCGATCCATTTCAAGCGATGCCGGGGGGAGTCGGCGGCGTGTGGCCATTTGTCGCCGGCCGGTTTGTCGAGCTACCCTACACTTTGCCGCAAGATCACATCTTGTTCATTGCGCTCGGCGAATCGAACGGACGGCGGTGGACAGAAAAGCTCGCGTACCTCGAACGGCTGTGCGGGATGGCGCTGGTGATCACGCACCCCGACTATCTCGACTCGCCCGAGCGGATCGACGTCTATCGGCGGTTCCTCGTCCAGCTTCGCGAAATCGACCTCGCGTGGAACGCGCTGCCGCGCGAGGTGGCCGCATGGTGGCGGCTGCGCGATGAATTAATGCTGCGCCAGGAGGCCAGCGGAAAATGGAGTATTTACGGCACGGCCGCGCACCGTGCTCGGCCAGTGCGCATTTCGGTCGCACGAGGTACGTCGGAATTTGAATGGTCGTTCACGCCGCTGACGAGTTCGATCGCCGCCAGCGGTGGGTCGGCCGTTTCGTGGTCGACTTCACCGCCAGTGGCACAGTTGGCCGCCGCATCGGAACCCTAATGATCGGCACGGAACAGGTTACAGGCAAACACGATGAGAATATTGGCAGTTTCCCCCTATATTCCGTGTCCGTCCTCCGGAGCGTCGACGCGCAGCCATTACCTGCTGCGCACTCTGGCCAGCCAATACGATGTGTCGCTCGTTGTCCTGGTGGGAGACCCGCTCGACGACCGAGCCAACGCGGCGCTGTCGACGCTGAATTTGCGGCGCGTCATCCAATTACCATTTCCCTCGGTGTTTCGCCGCAAACGGCTACATCAGCTCGTCAGCATATTGCGGGGCCGGTCGCGGCTCTTGGACGCCTACAAAATCGACACCGTGCAGCGGGCGATCGACGACATGTTCACCGACGAGCGGTACGACGTCGTGCTGTTCGAGAGCGTCTACATGGCCGACTACCGCCTGCCGCCCGGCACGCAAGTCATCGTCGACGAACACAACATCGAACACGAGTTGCTTTACCGGATGTACCAACGCGAGAAGTCTACGTTGCGAAAGTGGTACAACTGGTGGGAAAGCCGTCAGGTAAGAACTGCCGAGCTCGAGCGCTGCTGCGGCGCTCACAAGGTGCTGGTCACCAGT
The DNA here is from genome assembly GCA_963738665.1 of uncultured Planctomycetota bacterium. Lineage (GTDB taxonomy): Bacteria > Planctomycetota > Planctomycetia > Pirellulales > Lacipirellulaceae > JABDGM01. Next base: position 68,548 of record CAVTXL010000011.1, on the reverse strand, counting down.
CGCAAGGATGCATCGCTACTGCAACCGCATCTGCCGCACGGATCGGTTGCCGTTGTGCCGAACGGAGTCGCCGTCGACGCATTCCAGCCGGCGTCTATCGCGGCAGAGTGCGCGAATTCAATTATTTTCACCGGCGCGATGGATTACTATCCGAACATCGATGCCGTGCGGTACTTCGCCGACGAGTGCTGGCCGCTCATTCGGGCCCAAGCTCCCGCCGCGACCTGGCACGTCGTGGGGAAGAATCCGGCGGCGGCCGTGTGGCGCTTGCGCGGCTGCCGGGCGTCACCGTCACCGGCTCGGTGCCGGACGTCAAGCCCCACTTAGCAAGAGCGGCCGTAGCGATCGCGCCGCTACGGATTGGCAGCGGCACACGTCTGAAAATCTTGGAGGGCTTCGCCATGGGCAAAGCCGTGGTATCGACCAGCCTCGGCTGCGAGGGCCTCGATGTCGTCTCAGGTGAGCACTTGCTTATCGGCGACAAGCCCCAGGATTTCGCTCGGGCGGTCGTTGAGCTTTTGCAAGACGACGGCAGGCGCGCGTCGTTGGGCATCGCCGGGCGAGCGTTGGCCGAGCGGGAGTATAGTTGGCAGCGGTGCGGTGAGGACGTGATCGAGGCCGTGGAGAGCATCAGGAGGCAGTCGCGTGAATGCGCTTTGGCAACTTGCTGATTCGCTGCTCATCGCCGGCGAGCTCGTGCTGTTGGCGCCGGTGGTCTACTTATGCGCCATCTCTCTGGCTGCAATTCGAGCGCAAAGGAAACTACGGAGGCAGCCACAACACGATTGCTGTTGCTCGGCCGCTTGCCACCGGTTCGCGGTCTTCGTGCCGGCACATAATGAAGAAGCGGTCATTGCGGGGCTACTCGAAAGCCTGGCTCAGTTGAACTACCCGAAGGACCTCTACCAGGTGTACGTCATCGCCGATAACTGCACCGATCGCACGGCCGAGGTGGCGCGGCGATTCGTCTCAGTGGAGGCGCTGGAGCGACGGGACCCTCAGTTCCGCGGCAAGGGGTATGCCTTGGACTGGGCGTGGCAGAAACTAGCCCAGCGCGGCCTGGCTTACGACGCGTACGTCATTATCGATGCCGACTCGATTGCGAGCGCGGACTTCCTGCTGGCGATGTGCCACGAACTGTCGCGCGGCGCCGCGCACTGCAATCGCAAAACATGGTTTTGAACCTCACTGCGTCGCCAAGTGCCGCGCTGCGGTGGGTGGCGCTGGCTCTGGTGAACTATGTCCGGCCGCTGGGGCGATACGGGCTGGGCGGCTCGGCCAATCTTTCCGGCAACGGTATGTGCCTGAGCCGGGCGGTTGTCAAAAAGCACCCCTGGCGAGCTTTCGGCCTGGGGGAAGACTATCAGTACTATCTGGCGCTTATCGAACAAGGGGAGCGCGTCGTCTTCGTCCCAGACGCGGCCGTGCATTCACAGATGCCCTTGTCGTTCGCTCAGTTGCGGTCGCAGGACATCCGCTGGGAAGCGGTCGCGCCGGGCGAATCGGAGTTGCGCTCCGCCTGGCGCTTGCTCAAGAGCGGGGTGAGCCAGCGCAGTTGGGTGCAACTTGACGCGACGGCTGAGTTGTTGACGCCGCCCCTGTCGCTGTTGGTTGTGGCATGCGGGCTGGCGGTTGCGGCCGCTGTGCTATTGCGAATGACTTTGCCGCTCGTGTTGGCGATGACGCTCTGTGCCGGTATGGTTCTTTACGTGTCGACTGCGTTTTACCTGCTGCGACCTCCACCTGGCGTCTACAAGTCGCTGCTGCACACGCCCCGATTTGTGCTGTGGAAGCTGTGGGTCGTCTTTGTGCTCGCGAAGAGCCGCAAACACACCAAGGAATGGGTCCGCACGGCCCGTAATCCATCGTAGGAACACCCACCAATCGATTTCGCACCGTGATAATGAGGCCGCCATGTCCACCGTTCGCGTATGTGCCATTTGCTACGATCCGTATCCGTACGACATTCTCGTCCGCCGCATGGCCGAAGCGGCCGAGAGCGCCGGCTACGAGTATCACGTCGTTTGCGTGATGGAGGAAGGCGAGCCAAATTACGAAGTGTTTCGCGGCGTGCACGTGCATCGCCTGCCGATGAAGCGCCGCGTTGGCGGTTCGCTTTTGCGGATGGTGTTTTCGTGGATCACGTTCACCTGTTTCGCCGCGTGGAAAACAACGCGCCTGCACTTCAAGCACAAGTTTAACGTGATTCACGTCCATAACATTCCAGACTTCTTGGTGTTCGCCGCTCTGATGCCCAAGCTGGCGGGAGCGCGGGTGATTCTCGGCGTGCAAGATGTCACGCCCGAGCTCATGGCCGCTAAGTCGAAGGGCCGCCTGCAGCGGCTCGCCTTGTTGCTGGCCGCCTGGCAGGAGCGCCTCTGCACGGCCTTTGCCGATTATGTCCTCACGGTCGGCTGGCCGTTTGAGGAGCTGCTGCTGGCGCGGGGCGTGCCGCAAAGCAAATTGAGCAGCATCCTCAACAGCGCGGACCCTAACTTGTTTGTGCCGGAAAAACGGAGCCAGCCTTACCTGGGCGTGCCGACCGCCGAGCGTCCCCTCGTGTTTATGTATCATGGCACGCTGGCCGAGCGGAATGGGCTCGACATTGCAATTCGCGCGCTGGCCGAAGCCAGGCCGCAGGCGCCGCACGTCCGGTTCCACATCAAAGGGCGCGACGAGTGCACGCCCGGCCTCGCCGAGCTAGCCCAAAAGCTCGGCGTTGGCGACTTAGTTCAAATCGTGCCGCCCTCTTCGTCCGATGAGCTGGTCGATTTCGTCGCCGCCGGCGACGTCGGGATCATTCCTTATCGTTCCGACGGCTTCATGGAACTGGTGCTGCCGACGAAGGCTTACGAATTCGCCTTAATGCAGCGCCCTTTTATCGCCGCTGACACGCCTGCCATGCGCTCGTTGTTCCGGCCTGAATCGACGATATTATGTGAATCGGCGAACGTCTGTGATTTCGCTGCGGCAATGGTTGATCTGTATGCCCAGCCGCCCAGACGCGCGCAGCTCGTCGCCAACGCCGAACAAGACTACGCGCCTTACCGCTGGGAGCTGATGGCGGAGCGCTATCGGCGTCTCCTGTCATCCCTGGCCGCGGGCGAAGGCAAACCGGCGACCAGCCACCTCGCTCCCGAAGTGACGTTTCGAAATCCGGCTCGGACGGCGCAGTCTTCGACGTAATGCGACGGCGGTGAAGTCCCGATTAAAGGCTCGCTTATGGCTGCTGATCGCCCGCGTGGGCCGCATTCGCGCTCGGCCGAGTGCCGTCCTTTCCCCCGCCGTCCGCCGGCGGATCGGCTTCGACCGTCACGAGTGACTCGATCGCCTTTTTCAGCTCGGGCCCGGCGCCCGGGTTGTAGCCGAGTTGCACTCGCGCGATCTTGCCCCCTTTGCCGATGACGAACGTTTGGGGAATCCCATCGACTTGAAACTGCTTGCCCACTTTGCCGTCGACATCAAACGCCACGGCAAAGTTCCACTGATGCGAATCCATACAGTCTTTGATGACGGGCGCGGTCTCTTGCTGGTTGACGCCGACGAAGAGCACGTCTTTCGCGTCAAAGCCGGAAGTAGCTTCGATCGTTTCCGGCAGCGATCTCATGCACGGGTTGCACCAGGTCGCCCAGAAATCGAGGATCACGACCTTGTCCTGATGTTCGCTCAAGCGGAATTGCTTGCCGTCGAGGGACGTGAGCGTGAAGTCATCGGCCATCTTGCCGAGAAGTGGCGAAAACGTGCCAAAACCGCCGTCACCCCCCGCGCCAGCGCCCGGAATAATCGGCTCCTTAGCGTTGATCAATGTCCACTCTGCATAGGCGAGCGATTGCCGGACGTCCTCTTGTTCGCCAAGTCGCAGCTCGCGGATGGCATCGAGCGCGAGCCGGCAAGTTCCCAAAAGCGGGTGCCGGCCGATGATCTCATTGCCGACCGCCTTCTCCACCACCAGGCTGATAATCGAGCCGTTGCGAAAAACGGCCTGTGCTAGGCCGGCCGGTGGAACCGGAGGCCTGGCGGCGTCTTCCGCCGCCAGCCACACGATGGCCGCCAACCGTTCGCGTGGAATGTTGACGTCATCCATGGCCGAGCGGAACTGGACGACGCTGCGGCCCAGCGCGATCAACTCGCCGCGCAATAGGTCGCCGTTTTGAGCCACCAAGGCCTGCTTCGGCGGGTTGTTCTGTCGGCTCCGCGGCACGAGCAAAAACTGCTTCTTATCTTCGGCCGCCAACGACATGCCCCGCGATGCGCCGACTGAGCTGCCCGAGCGAACATTCGACAGAGCAAACAAATAATCCTTCTTGGATTGATCGGGAGCATCGGCCGGATTTGGCACGGCTTGGCCATTGTTGATGACCAGCATGTCGCCTCCCATCATGACTTGGTTGACGCCCGGGCCCCACATGCCACCCAATAGGACCGCGTTTTGTCCATTCGCCGCATGATTGGGAGCGTTCACTGCGGTCGAATTCGTCGTGCAGGAAATTACGACGCCACGGCCGCTCGGTCTGCCGTCCGCGAGCGGCGAACTTACGACCTGGTTGCCGTCCACGAAAATCTTCAGCTCATTGTTATCGGTGAAGAAGCCGATTTTCGATTTGTCCTTGTTGCCCAGTGCGATCATGCTGACCTGCGTATTGCCACCCACCATCAACAGGATTTGCAATTGGCCATTCTGCGACAAAAGCTGCACCCGCGGCGACGAGGCCTGCCGCGCCACGCCCTGCGTGTAAAGATAGCAATAGAGACTGGCCGCAACGTTGCGATTCCAATCGACATCGAATTCGAACCCGCCGTCCTTCATCAGTTCGGGATGGCTTAAATCGCCGCGGCCGCGGACCATCAACCGCTCGTTGGTCTGCTCAATCGCATTCGCCTGCCGTTGGATGATTTGCCAACGCTCATCGCGAAAACTGGAGACCGGGCCCGTGAGGGCCGTGTTTAACTCGATCGCCTTGAGGTCGCCCCGGGGAATGCTCGTCGATTCGCCGACACCGGGCGCGATCCGCACGGCGACGTCGTCTACGGCCAGCACGTTGCAGGGGATGCGGTCGCCGTTGCTAAGGTACAACGAGTCGAGGAATCTCGCCAATTCGTCCGGCTTGCCGGCGCTGGATGCCGGCGCTGGCAGATCGACGCGCGTGATCCGCGCCCGGCCGTGCGGCGAAAGCGGAACCACGTCCGCCGAGCCGACCGGCTGCCAGCCGAGCGCCGTGCCGGCTGCCGCCAGCGTGCCGCGGAGGCGATGATCTCCGATGGCCAGAATGAAAGGAGCTTCCGCCTGGGCGATGGCCGCCCCCTTGGGAAAACTCAGCTCCTTCATCCCGGCGAGCGCGCCTTTGACGGGCTCTTCGCAGAATGAGGTCTTGATGCTGGCGACTCCGTCGACGACGCCCAGCAGCGTGCCGTGCAATCGCGAGCCGTCGTACCAGCGCAGGTTCGAAGCGTCGTCGAGGTCATCGACGATCTTGGCCGGCGGCATGCCGATCACCTGAACTTCGGCCAGTTGGGCGAGCGGTACCCGCTTCGGGCCGTCGCTGCCGCCGTCCTCGATGAGCATCACCCCCGGTCCGTCCATCTTGCTGATCTTGCCGTAGATTTCGGTGCCGTCAAGTAGCCCGATTCGCTCTTTCCCGGCGTTCTCGTTGGGTCGTTTCTTGCCGTCCCATACGGCAACCCGCAGCAGCGACACCGTGAGATCGGCGCCGCGATTCTCCAGCAAGAGCCCGCTACCGGGAAATGTATCGCGCGTGCCGTTGATAATGGCCAGCAGATTGAAGCTGCCGTCGTACACGGCCAGTCGCCCCGTTTCGCGATTCCAAAGCATTCGCAGACGCAGCGACTTGCTCCGGCCGTCGAGCGTCATCAGGTGCTCGAACTCGTCTTGCTTGGCGCTGGTCTGCACAACCAGCTCATCCGCCCAAGTATCGATTTGAAAATCTCCGCTGCGTCGCTTGAGCACTGCTTGCGTGCCAAAAGCAAACGTGAAGGCGGGCGTCGACTGCCAGCTCAGCGAAAGCTCGATCTCGCAAACGGGCGGCAGTGCCGTCGGCAGATACAGACGCACGCAGCCGTCGTCGTCGACACTTGGCCCGGCTCGTCTTTTTTCCAACCGGCCAGCTCGCCGGGCAAAGGGTTCCATTGGCGGTCGAGGCTTTGCCAGCGCTCGGTGCTGGCCCGCGTAAGGTCGACGAACTCGGCGTGATCGGCGCGGCTGATGCCGCGGACCATCGCTCGCAGGACCGCCACGTCGCCATGCCGCCGGCTGCGGACTCCAAACTTGTCGTCGGAGATTCCGACCAGCTCGCCGTCGATGACATCGCCGTTCGCAAGCGAGAACCGCAGCGTGCCGCCGGGCGCCAAGGGCTCGGCAGGCATGGTGGCACGCACCGAATCCAAATAATCCCAATTCACGCCGATCGGCTGCGAGAGCACTGGCGATTGCCAGCGTACGGCCTGGGCGGCAGCGCCGACGAGTGTCCCCGGAAGCTCGTCGCCGTTCTTCCAGCGCAACGTGGCACTCGCGGGACTTTCGCCAGCTATTGCCGTGACGGCCGCGGTAACGATCAGCCAGCCGGCGACAAACATTGCGCCCGCTCCTCGCACGTCGGCACGATTCGCCAAAGCGAGCACTCGCGACATTTCAAATCTCCTCGGGCGGCTAACGTTCGTAGATCGGCAGCAAGCGATAATCGAGCGCCAGCGACAACAGCGACATGGCCGTGCCGAACGCGGGGCCATAATTGGCCTGAAAGCTGCCGTCCTCTTGCTGCAAGTTCTTTAGTTGCAGCTGCGTTTTCGCGTTTCCATTTTTTCCAGGCTTCAAAGTCGGACTGAAACAGCGCCTGGGCCATGTAGTAGCGGAAATACTGCGGATAACCGCCTTCCTGGTGATTGAGCTCGCCGGCAATGTACTTGGACGTCGCGGCAAACTGCGGCCAATCTTTCCGCTTGCCGATCGAAAATACGAGCGTAGCGATGGCCGAGCGATTCATCGATTGTCCGCCGCTCGGCCCGCCCGAGTATCCAACTTCGCCACTGCCAGTCGTCATGCTTTGAAAATAGGCGAGCGCCTTGTCGACATTCTCGTCGGGAACTTCGATGCCCGCATTACGCGCGGCGAGGAGCCCCACAAGCACGGCCCCGGAGACGGATGTGTCCGCATCGTTCGTACTGGGCGAATAGCGCCAGGCGCCGAACTGATTAATCTTTTGCGCGGTCAGCGTACACCGAACGGCCAGTTCCAGCGCCTCGCCGATCGAGCGCTGATTTCCGCCGCCGCCCCCCTCCCACAACATGGAATCATCCACCCGACCGTACGCCTCGGCCAGGGCCAGCATGGCAAACCCGTGATGGTACATGCTGCTGGGGATGAAGCCGGTTTGCGGGTCCTGGGTCTGAATCAAGTTTCGCACGGCCCGCTGCACTTCGAGTTTATGTTTGCCAAAGTTCGGGTCTTCGCCGTCGGCCAAAAGCACCATCAGGGCCATGCCGGTGATCGCGCCCCCTGCTGCCCGCCGGCCCATGAACCATCCTGCTGCTGCGTGCGGCACAGATACTCGACGCCGCGCTCGTACATCTGTTTCACTTCCGGCGGCACCTCGGTGCCGTAGCGAATTTCGGGCAACTGGGCTGAAGCACGCCCGCCAATGATCGCACAGAGTGAGAAAGCGGTCGCGACGATTTCTCTGCGCATCACATGATCTCTTGCAATCAACATGGGTAGGGCGGCTAATACTCCGCAGGTCAAGCTACTGCACCCGCAGGACTGGAACCGGCGCCGGTCCATCGATGATGTTGACCGCCGGCGCCGCACCGCCGCCAGGGGCCACTTGCCCCTGGACCAACTGCTGCCAGCGCGTCATCTGCAGCGGCGAGAGCAAAGCAGTCATGTCGGCTGCTGGAATGCGCTTGATAATTCGGTCGATGATCGCCGGCGAGAGCTGCGGCGTCCGCTGCACCTGCACTTTGAAGGTGGGCAGCTCGAGCGTCTGATCGACGAGCACCTTGAGCTTGGCCCGCTGCTCAGGATCGACGAGCAGCCAATCGTCGATTTGGTTCACCAGCCGCGCCGACGGAGTCGTCTGCGCCTGGCTGGCGACGCGCTCGGCCGTTGCCGCCGCAAGCTGCTTGCGTTGTTCGTCGCTGAGGGTACTTTCCAAGGCACTGGTCCACACGTGTTGCTGCTCGGCCGTGGCTGCGGCATTCGGCTGGGCAACCGGCACCCGCCGAGCGCACCGCACCACACGGTTGACGCCGTTCTCATTGACGACGACGTCCTCGACCACCGTTGTGAACTGCTGAGCAGCCGCTTTCTGCTGGACTTGGAGCTGCTGCAGTTGTTGGAGTTGCGCGGCAAGCGCATCGGCTTGCTGCTGAACTTGCTGCACCTGGGCCGCGTTTTGAATGCCAGCCTGGGCCTGTTGCCGCTGCACGGCCGCAAGACGATTCCCCACTTCCGCTTGGGCCCGCGCAATGGCCACGGCTTGGGCGGCATTTGCGGGCGCGACATCCACAGCCTGCCCCGCGACATTGCCTACTCGAAGCACGACCTGGGCTGGCGCAGCCGCTCCCAGTTGAACCTGCCAAGCCTGATTGGGCGCCGCCACGGTCCCAATCTGCATGCCGAATGTGTCGATCCAATCCTGCACCGCGTACTCGATCGCGCCCTTGGCCGCCACTGTGAGCTTAATTCGCTGCGAACCGGTCAACGTGCAGACGCGATTGATCTCGTCGAGCTTCAGCAGCATGTAATTGAGCATGCTGTTGGCCTGCTGCTGGGCCATCGCACCGATGCTTTGCTGCACGCCCTGCGGCAGGTTGGCCACCGCGCCGGGCGGCATCACGAAATCATCGGCTCGGGCCGGTACCCCGCAGGCCCCCGCGATCAGCGCGACGCGACAAACGTTCGCCGTCCAAGTTGTTGAGGAAAACTTCATAATTGGCACCTCCCGCGGACAGCCCAAAGCGCGTGCCGCCGCGAATCTATTGCCACGCGTTCAACGAATCCAATTACTTCTTGTCCAGCACCCGCGTGCCTTCCAGGGCGCCGAAAAAGGCGTCCAGCCCCGTGCGAAACTCGGCCGGGAACTCGCTGCCCGCTGTGCCGGTGGCCTGGCCAACCGGGCGCGTATCGATTTTGGCGTTCTTGTCGTCCCCTTCACCGATCAGAGCGATCGCGGATTCTTCGGTCTTGCCGCTGCCGCCGGCGCCGGGGTTCGCGCCGCCGCTTCCGCTGCCGCCGGGCCGCACGCGCTTGGTTTGCAAAAGCAGCTCGATTGCCTCAGTCTCGGCGGCGATCGTGGGGTCGCCCGTTTCGGCCCTGGCCAGCATCAAGTCGGCCGCTTCTCGCATCACCTTGTCGACCTCGGCCAACAGCGCACTTTCGCGGCCGAAGGCGTCGGCATTGGGCAGGTCCATGATCGCGCCGCTGGCGTTAACCACCAGCTCGGCAATTTCCGTCTGCGTCGTGCCCAGCGACTTCGCGCGCTTGCCGTGCTCCGCCGCGCCCAGCGTCGGGCGGGACTTTTCTTCCGCTCGCGTCTCGTCACGGAGTGCGATTTCCTTTTCCAATATCTTCATGATCTGCAACACCACATGGGGCGGCAGGCTGTTTCCTTTACCAGGCGGGCACTGGCCGTTCGGGCAGGCGGGGCCGACCATCTCCTCGGCCCAGCGGTCGAATACGTCGGCCCAGTATTCGCACTTGGCGATCGCCCGTCCGGTGTAGTTGGACTTGATCGTATCGCTAACTTGCGACAAACCGGTGACCGGCTTCTCCACGTCCATCTCGTCGAGCACGGCCTTGTACTTGCCGTCGCGAACGCGATTGTAATAGGCCTTCAGGTCGGTTTGAATGTCCCACAGCGTGTCTCCGTGGGCCAGCTCGCGGTCAGCGATCGCCGACGAATGATCGACGGTCGGCCTGTCGAGCTTTTCGTCGTCCAGACCGAACGTTGACAAGATGCCGGTGTTCAAATCGGTGGCTAACTGGATTTGTCGCCGCGAAGCCGCTTTGAGCCGCTTGACGAACGTGCTTCCTTCCAGATTGTCGAGAATTTTTTGCAGTTCGGCCGCCACGCGGGCGAACTCATCGAGAAGCGCCTGCTGCTCCTCGACCGCTTGCTGCACCTTTTGTTGCGGTGGCGTTTGCCGCGGCTGATTCGGCTGATCGGGCGGCGGCGGGCCGCCCCCCATGATCGTCGTGACGGGCAGCTTAAAGCTCGGCGTACCAGCCTGCGTGGGCGGACCTTCCCTCGGCTTGCCCGAGTTGTCCTTGTTCCAGCCCGATTCCATGTCGGTGATTTTCGGCACGGGCGGCACGTCGCCGATTTTCGGCGGGCCCCCGCCGCCCGCCATCGCATCGCGATTCTGTCCGACCTTGTGGGCCGCTTGGATTCTTGTTGCCTGATTGCGACTGAGCGCCTGGCCGCGCCGCGGTCTTCTGCATCGTGGCGGGCGACTTGGCGCCTTCGCCCAGCAGATCGGCGACGGAGGGCATCCGGTGCTTGGCGATGTCTTTGAGTGAATTCAGCATCTCGGCCCAAGCTTCGAGCGTCGGCACGTTGAACTGGTCGTTCCGCATCGCCTGGCGAATCAACTGCTCGCCGGCCGCACTGACGTTTTCCAATCGCTTGGCGCTGGCTGCTTCGGCCATTGCCTGGCTCTCGAGCTTGCGGCGATTCTCGGGCTGATCAAGTTCGTCGGCCGACAGTGCCCGCAGATCGAAGTTCGCCTGGTACAGTTGCTGTTCACCCTCGTACACCTCTTGCGCTTGGTGGAACCAGCGCTCGAGTTGTTGAGTGAGCCAGATGGCATGCTCTTCCGGCGTTAGCACGTGAATAACGTACGTCGGCGAGTAAATGCGCTTACGCTCAGGCAGGTAATCGGTCGTAAAAATTCGCAGCCGCAGCGATTGAGGCGGAATCCCTTCGCGCTTGGCCGAAAAGGTGGCCGTGACCGGCAAGTCGCGTTTCTCAGGCTCGCCCGCCATTAACAACTTTTCACCCTTTGACGGATGGGGATTGCGCGTCATGCTTTCGATGCCGGCCCACTCCATGCCGACTTCCTTAATGCCAAAATCGTCGGTGGCTTTGATTTCAAAGCTCAGCACGTCTTCGTCGAGAACGATCTGCTCGAACGCCAAGTCGCTGCAAGTAATGCTCGGCGGCGCGTCGTCTTGGGCCTTGACTGAAATCACCAAGGGTTTCTTGCCGGCTAAGTTCAGCGTGTCGCGCCAGGCGATCTCGTGCTCGGCCGATTTGGTGACGGCAGCCGGCGCGGTGACTACCGCGTCTCCGGCCGTTTGCATCGGCCGCCCGTCAAAGGTCGCTTCTCGCAGCGGGCGCGTGGCCGTGCCCTTGAAGCTGACCAGGCTCCCTTTCACCAGCGAAATCGTGCCGCTGCGAACGTCTTTCAGCTGGTCGCTCGTGTATTGCAAATATGCCGGCAGCGTGACTTGGGCCACCACGTCGGAAAGCTCGGGCCGGACCGTCGGTTCTACGGCAACCGACTTGCGGGCATCGCCGACGGAAACCATCAGTGCATCTGGGTCTTTTTGCGGCGGGAAATGGAACGTGTAGCCGCCGTTCGCCAAATCGCTCCCAACTGCGTCTTGTGTGCCGTATTGAGCATAGCCTCGGCTGGGCGACCAGGCCGTGTCGGCCGAAAGCTTCGTCTCGAAATTGAAGTCTTCCGCGTAAGGAACGACGAGCTTGTCTGGCAGATGATCAACTTGGGCGAACGTATAGCGATCGGTGTGCCTCCAGGGCGCAATCCAGCGCCAGAACGCGTTCTTGCCCGCAGCCGGCATGATGACGAACGCCGCGATGACGATCGCCGCCAGCGCCGCGGCCGCCAGACTCCAGCGGCGCAGTTTCGGGTTCGGCACTGCGTCTTTGAAATCGCGCTTGGCGATATCTCGGTCGACCTGATTCACCGCCGCCCGCAGGAGCGCAGGCGAACACCGCTCGTCGTCAACCTCGGCATGTGCCAACTCGACGATGCCGAGCAACTGGTCGCCCAGGCGGGGCATTTTATGCCGCAGGAGCCGCGCGACCTGCTCCAACTGCCGTGTCCCCCACACCCAGCGGTGAAACTTTAGCGGAAACGCGATGCCCAATCCCAGCGACCCGAGAATGAGAATCGTCGTCCGCAGCCCGGCCGACGTATCCCAAAAGCGGTCGAGCACGAACACCAGCGCGTACGAAAGCAACAAGCCGGCGAGCCCGGCCAAGACGCCTTCGCCGATCTTGATCCACCACACCCGCCGCCGGAACGACTCCAGTTTCGAACGCATTCCGTCCGGTAAATCGATCCGCTGCTTGGCCGATGGCACGTGCATGAGTGGCTCCTTTGGGAGTTATTTGATTCCTTCATTTCCCCAGCGGCGGGATGATCCTGGTTCATCTCGCTTCGCCCGTATCGTTTCGCCCTGCTGCGTACCTGAGTCAATCTAACAATCTAGACGCTCGAAAACCGCCTTTCTCTCCGCGAAAAACCGCCAATGGCTATATTACACCCATTATCTTGCGGCTGGTCCAGAACACGCCCAAGAGCGTCACCAATGTCCCCGCCCAGGCCGGGTGACACCAGAGCCTTAAACGCTTGACAAACGGGGTCGGCTCGGGCAGGGCGGCAATTTGCGCGAGCAGCAACGGCAAGTCCTTCATCCCGGCCACTTTGCCGCCCGTGGTCGTGGCAATCTCCGCCAACACGTCAGTCCGGGCCGGCTGGCCCAGCCGCTCGCGGCGAACGTGCTCGACGTTCAGCTTAGTGTCTAATGCGGCGTTATTTTCTTGACAAGTTAGCGTGAACTTGTAGCTTCCCGACTCTTGCGGCGTGAACGGGCCGGTGAAGAGGCCCCATTCGTCCTGGTTCACCAGCCGTACGCTTTCGGTCTTGCCGGACGGCGCCACGACCTGCACGAGCACGTGCCCGTCGCGGAGCGGCTCGCCCGATTTTGCCATCACGTTGGCATACAGTGACACGGTGTCGTTCTGTTGCGGCCGATCCGGCGAAAAGAACAGCCGCATCAATTCGCCGTGGGCCATGCTTCGCTGGTACGCCATCCAACGAATCACCTGGCCCCAGAAGCGGTAGTGGTATTTGTCTTCGACGCCCTCGCGCCACCGCCAGGTCGTGTCCGTGCCGACGAACAGAATCTTGCCCGTACCAAAGGCCTTTGTCACCAACAGCGGGAGCCGCCCGCCACTGGCGCTCACCGACCGATGAGTCGCCAGCACGTCGGCGCCAGCCCGCGCGCGGAGTACCGCCGCGTACCATTGAAAGCCGGGGAGGTTGGCCCACAGCCGCGCGTTGGCGTCGTCCGTATCTTCGAGCTGCGTAAGCAGGCTGCGGCGGCCCGTTTCCGTCAGTTCCATCTGCGAGGCAACGCGCGAGCCCCAACCGTGCGGCTGGGCCGGGTCGAGCACGACCGGATACAGCTCGTCGAGTTCGGTTCCACTAAACGTAAGCTGGGCACCGCGCAGTACCAGGCATCCAAACGAGACCGCTGGCGTGGCTCTGTACCACGGCCCTGATCAACTTGCAGTCTTCTCGAGTCAGTTGCCCTGCTGCGACGCCGACGTCGCCAAGAAAGATCACATCGAACGTCGCCAACTCTTCAAGCGTCTTGGGAAACGCATGGATGTAATCCTTTCCACCGCCCGTCCGCTTCAGGTCGGGGTGGAATAAAAGACATGATACCTGAATTCCTGGGTCGCGTTCAAGCGCATTGCGAATGTAGCGGTATTCCCAGCGCGGCAGCGATTCCACGAGCAGCACCTTCAGCGCCTCTTCGCGAATCGTGATCGGCACGACACGTTTGTTGTTCTCGGCCACGGCCTCGGCATCGTCAACCGGCAGGCTGACCGTGAGCTCGTAATCACCCTTGCGCTTTGGTGACCAAAGTATTGAATCTGCCGCCTGGCCATTCGCCGGAATGGTGACCTGTGTCGAGACCGAATCGCCGTCCGACGGCTTCAAGGTGACGGTGGCCACCGTGTCACGCGGAAGCGAGCTTTCGACGACAACGGGAATCCGCAGAGGCTTGCCCAACACACCGTACGTTGGCGCGTCGACACGGGTCAGGTCCAAATCGGGCAGCCGCGATTCACTTCCGGCCGCGACGGCGAACACCGGCACGTTTTTCATCCGCAACTGGCTGGCCGCCTTGGCCGGCGAATCGCCCGTGTTCCAGTCGCCGTCGGTCCCGACGATGACAGCCGTCAGGTTCTCATTTTGCCGCATACTCTCCGTGAGTGCTTTATTGAGGTCAGTCCCTTCGGCCGGCTCGGGCAAGGACGACGAAAAAGGCTCGAAGGTGATATGAAACCGCTCGGCGAACGGTTGCCAGGTTTTTTCGTCGAAGAGTGGCCCGATCGCCTCGCTGCGGGTCCGCGGTTTTTGGTCCGGGTCAGCGTCGTCGACGACGTCGCGCGTCTCCATGCTGCGGGATGCGTCCGTCAGCACCGCGATCGTCGGTTTTTCTTTGGGGATGTACTCCGTCAGCCATTCCGGTTGCATCAGTGTCAGCACGACGAGCGCAATGATCGTGAACCGCAGCAATTCGAGCAGGCCCGCGCCCTGCGACGAGCCGTTCCGCCGCCAGGCAATCCAGCAGACGATCGCGGTCGCGACCAATATCACTACCCCGGCGGCAACGCTCCACGCCGACCATTGCATTGAAAGTGATTGGCCAGTGTTCATACGGAAGCTGTTTCAAGTTCGGAACTGAACATAGAATTCGTAACGCCGAATTTGTGACGACATGCGAATTTGTTCATTTGACATTTGACGACGATCGCACCGCGCCGTTTACGCATTCGCCGCCTTCATTCTCGCAAAACCGTCCCGCGATGCGGGCTCGAACGCGACGACTTTCTTATCCGGCAGACATAAGCACGCCTCGGTGAATAGCGCTACGCCCATCAATATTAAAAACGCCCGCCAAATCTCGCTCGCCAGCGAGCCCGAGTCGCCGATGTTTTGTTCCACCGTGCGACAGTCGAGCCCGTTGAACAGCCGATCGACCTGCCCTTCGTCGAGCACCAGCGCCACGTCTTCCGTCGGCGGGCGATTGAGCGCCAGCCAGCGATCTCCCTTCTGATAGGCGCCTGCATTCACCCAGCGTGTCGAAAGCAGCACATCCTTGGGCGAGCTCGCCGCCGGCTCCCATTGTTCCACTTCTTTGGCAAGGTCAGTGCCGGCGCTCACCAGCCGCGCTTTGCCCTGCGTGGCCGCGCCGATGGACAGGCGCTCGCTGGATCATTGCATAAAATGCCACACCGTCTTGCGCCAGGCTCGAGTAACTCAAAATCGGCAGCGTCGCACAAAAATACACGGGCCCACCGTCGCTCGTTGCTCGAGCGAGCAGCGGTGCGCCGCCCTCCAGCCGGGCTAGTGAGTTGGCTCGCTCGCCGCCAATCGTGCGATAGCGATATGTCCGCAGCTTGCCGATGGCGAGCGATTCGCCGCTCTCAGCGTTGGCAAACAAGTCGGCGTCACCACGAAATGAAATCACTGGCACCGCCTCACCACCGGCCGTCCCTCTCCACTCACCCCACCCCACTCCGAACGCTTTGTCGCCGCTCTCGCCGTCAGGTGGAAAGAAAATCACCGGCCTGCCGGACCGGACGAAGCCCGCCAACTGCTCGGCCACGCTGCCAGTCGGCAGCGGCGCCTGCCACAAGATCAATGACGAGGCGCTCCAATCGACCTGTTCAGCCCGCTCGGCTGGCAGCGTGGTGGCTGTATATGACAGGGCGGGATCAAGTGGCGCCGTCGCCGCGATCGCGAGCGTCTGGCCAACTTGCGGATCTTCGGCCACGACGGTGGTGTGATGCACGGGCGGATCTGAGAACGCGAAGTACGCCACGTTGTCGAGCAGATTTTCATCGGATGGAATCTCGACCCGGCCCCAACCCCCTTCGACCGCTTCGTCGAGCGGCACCTTCTGCCCTTGGAGCACATATTCGTCGCCCGTCATCTCGACGGCGAGCACCGAACGGGCCCCTTTCACAACCAGCTCGATCGGCAGTTTGATCGGCGAGGTCATGCCCGGCTCGCGCTTCAGCGAGATATCGAACATTAAGTCGCGGTCGCTGCCGATCTCGCGTTTGCGCACGTTCGTCACGCGGACGGCCACGTTGTCGGTCGCCGGCGTCGAATAGGTCAGCAAATAGAATCGCACGCCCTTGAGCCGCTCAAAGCCGTCACGGGCCGTCGTCCAGCGGCCGTCGTCGACGTTCCAGTCGTTGGCCCGGCGATCGGAGCAGATCCAGATGTCGGTTCGGCCGGTTTGATTCGCGACGACGTATTCCAGCGCCTTCTGCATCATGGCCGGCAGATCAGCCGATGTGGAAGTGGCGGTCGTCTCGGTCATTTTTTCCAATTCGGCCGGCGACTCGATTTCTTGCGGCGTGTTCGTCGTGCTTTCGATCAGCACCACCCGTGAACCGCCGCCGACCGACTGGAACACGCTGTCCAGCTTGGCCAGCGCGGCCGCCCGCTTCGAGCGCCGCGACTGCAAATCCTGCTGCTCCATGCTGGCCGAGCGGTCGAGCAGGATGATCGTCGTATCGGCCTGCGCACGATCGTCATTCCCAGCCAGCCGGTCGAAAGCGGCCGGGCCACGGCCAAAAACAGCACGGCGATTGCCAGCATCCGCATCAACATGATTAGCCAGAACCGCAGCCGGGCCAGGCCGCGGGTCATCCGCTTGGCGTCCAAGAGAAACATCATCGCGCCCCACTGCACGGAGCGGTGCCGCCATTTATTGATCAAGTGAATAATGATCGGCAGCGCCACCAGCAGCAGACCCCAGAGCAGTAGTGGCTGCAGAAAACTCATAACCGATTCCAGCTTGCTGCGCTCTTCGCAAAAAGCGCTGAACCACCAAGGGCACGAAGGACACGAAGAGAAATACGAAGAAAGAACAAAATCTGAAGAGGCCGCGACTGGAACACTGATCGCCGCCAATTAACGCGAACAAATCCGATCAGTGCAAACCGCTTCAGACTGGCGATAATTAACGCTTATTAGTGTTCCAAACCTTCTCTCTTCTTCGTGTTCTTCGTGTCCTTAGTGGAAAAAATTTTTTCCCATCCACTTCAATTCATTGCGACTTCTTCGGCGTCCGCGCGAGCAGGAACCGGGCCAGGACGTCGTCGAATGGTTCGTCCAAATCAACGCGATGATAATCGACGGCCGCTTCGCGGACCGCCTCCCTCAGTTCTGTGAAATACTTCTCTAGGGCCAGCCGATACTGCCGCGCGATCAGCGACGGGTCGGCCAGGATCGCCGCGCCTCCTTCCAGGTCGACAAAGCGGATCGGCCGGTCGAACTGAAAATCGACTTCGGCCTGTTGCAGCAAGTGGAACACGGCCACGTCATGGCGGCGGAACCGCAAGTGCTGCAAGCACAGGGCCAGCTCAGCCGGCTGCAAAAACAAATCGGAGACGACGACAAACAGCGCCCGCTGCGGCACGCGTTCGGCAGCTTCGTGCAGCGCCGAGGCCAAACCTGTCTCGCCCGTGGCCTGCATGCTGCCCAGCTCGTCGAGGACGTTGCCGAGGTGCACCGCGTTCCGCTTGGGAGGTATCTCTTTGGCAAACCCCTTGCCGGCGCAGTACAAGCCGACGGCATCACCCTGGTGTGCCGCCAAATAGGCAAGAGTGCCGGCCAGGCGTCGCGCGTAATCGAGCTTCGTCGTGCCGTTCACGCCGTATCGCATCGAACCGCTCGTATCGACCACCAGGCACATCCGCAGATTCGTGTCGGCCTCGAATTCCTTGACGTAATGGCGATCGGTCCGCCCATGCACGCGCCAGTCGAGGCGGCGAATATCGTCACCGGCCGTGTACTCGCGGTAGGCGGCGAATTCCAGACTCGAGCCGCGAATTGGGCTGCGATGCCGGCCCGAGACATTGCCCAGCATCGGGAAACGGGCCGCCAGCGGCAGCGCGCTCAGGCGGGCCAGCACTTTCGGGCTGAGAAAATCGCGTTTCACCTGCTCCGCCACGGCTTACTCCAGTGAGGATACTCAAGGCGCATGCGATCACGCTCAGTGCGGTTGGTAGCGAAGGAGCCTAACCTTCAGCCATCAGCTCATTCACGAGCCGCCGCACAACATCGCGGCTTTTGATCCCTTCGCTCTCGGCCGTGAAAGTCGTGATCACGCGATGGGTCAGCACCGGCTCGGCGACCGCCACGACGTCTTCTTGCCGAACCAAGTAACTGCCGGTCAGCGCCGCCCGGGCCTTTGCCCCCAGCACGAGATACTGCACTGCCCGCGGGCCGGCCCCCCAGCCGACGAGCGACTTCAGCCACTCGGGCGACTCGTCGCTCTTCGGCCGCGTCCGCCGGGCGAGGTCGACCGCGAACTCGTACACGTGCTGCGGCACCGGCATCCGCCGCACGACCGATTGAAACGTTTGCACCTTCTCGCCGTCGATGACGATCTTCAGCGGCGGATACGGCTCGCCCGTGGTCGTCTGGGCGATCTTGATCTCTTCGTCGCGGTCCGGGTAATCCATCTCGATCATGAACATGAAGCGGTCAAGCTGGGCCTCCGGTAGCGGATAAGTGCCTTCCTGCTCGATCGGGTTTTGCGTGGCCAGCACGAAGAACGGCGGGCTCAACTGATACGTGCGGCCGAGCACCGTCACGCGGTGCTCTTGCATCGCCTCGAGCATCGCCGCCTGAGTCTTTGAGGGGGCCCGGTTGATTTCGTCTGCCAGCAGAATATTGGCGAAGATCGGGCCGCGCATGAACTCGAATTCGCGCCGCCCGTCACCGTTGGCCTGCAATTGCAGAATATCGGTGCCGGTGATGTCCATCGGCATCAGGTCGGGCGTAAACTGGATGCGGCTGAACTTCAAATGCATCGTCTCGGCCAACCGGCTGATGAGTAGTGTCTTGGCCAGGCCAGGCACGCCCATCAAGAGCGCGTGCCCGCGCAAAACAGGCAGATGGCCAGTTGCTCAATGACACTTTTCTGCCCGACGATGATCTCGGCCAACTCGGCCTGCAGGCGGTCGAAAACGCTGCGCAGCTCATCAATCGCGGCCACATCGTCGGCATGCAGCTTGGGGACCGTTTCAGTAGCTACCGCCATAGTGTCGAGCCTTTCTGTTGACGTAGGGAATCGGCAGGGGCGGCCCAACCGCGTACGCGAACCCCGCTTTGTATTGGCGAAAAACTAATCTGCACAGGCAGTTAAATCGACACACCCCGAGAAATTAGTCGCTCCAAGAGACAAAACCCCGCCCCCAGTTAGACGGACTGGCCGGCCCGTTTGTTCTGTAAATCCACGCGCTGGCAGTCTTTACGAGACTGTCTTAAAAACCTCTCCCCGTGGGGGAGGTTAGGGGCGAGGCGCCGCGTTTTGTGGGAATACCCCCTCACCCCGACCCTTTCCCAGGGGAGAGGGAGACTTCTCGGACAGTGGCTAAGTCATTCACACCCCGGTCACAGCGCCTCTTGTACTGCCAGCCGGGACGCCGGCCCCCGCGACTCGTCAGCCTAGCCACGGCAACGCTGGGCCGACAAGCACCGCTTGTGCGTTCCACCATAGTACGTGGTTGCCGGACACGATGCGGGGTGTCGTCCGGCATCGCAGAGTCCGCATAAATTGCACGTTTTTCGAGAATATACTTGACGCCGCTGTCGCAGCTGAAAATACTATTTCTAGTGCGCCCTGCGGACTGAGTTCCAGCCCCCTCACACCGGTCCGCCCCTCCTCCGGTCTCATGGCCCATTGTTGGCCGCCGCAACTGCGAATCGACCTGCCAATGTACGAACACATCTTGACGTTCGCTCGCAGTTGATTTCGCTGTTTTCATCCGTCGGAGCCGCCAACTCGTATGGTCGCACGTAGCTATCTCCTATTGTATTTGCCGCTCGCTTGCCTGGCCGCGCTTGATGCCGTGCCTCGGGCCGAGGCCGCGCTGCTCACCTCCTTTCAGAGTGCCTACCAGGGAGGCGGCCCCGCCGCCGGCTGGAGTTACCTCTGGAATAGCGCCGGTCCCATCGGCAACCCGGCCAGCTACGCTGTCCTGCTCCCCACTCCCAGCGGGCGCTACACCTCCGACGGCACCGACAACAGCCCCCGGCCGAATCCGGCCCCATTCCTCGGCTTTGGCACCCAGGGCACGCAACAACTCCCCGGTGCTCACCCCGGCCCAAGTGCTTCACAAAACACATCCGGCGGCATTGGTCGTTACGCAATTGCTCTCTATACCGTACCAGTTTCCGATTCGATTTCACTGCTAAACGGCCACTTGCAAAACGTCAACCCCAATAGCGGCGGCAGCGTCGACGGCGTGAGCGTCGACGTGTTTCTCAACGACAGCGCGACGCCCCTGTTTTCCGCCGCTACGCCCGCCGGCTTCGGCAGTGAAACGAGCTTCGGCGGTCATCTCGGCACTCTCGTCGCCGGTGATCGCATCTACGTCGCAATCGGCAGCAAGGACAACGATCTGTTCGACAGCGTCGCCCTGGCCTACGACATCGTCACGGTCCCAGAACCAGCCAGCCTCGTCCTGCTTCTAATTGCGGCCGGCCAGGTAGTCCGCCGCAGAACGCGGCGTTAGTCTCGACGACTCCAGTTGGACGTCCACGCCCGCCGCCCTCGCCTCACGTAGAGTTGGATTGGCAGTCATCAGGGGATGGACACGTTTGGATACCGGCCTCGCGGCGGGTTTGCACCCAACGCTTCTCAACTGGCGAGGAGCACGCTCGGCCCCTTGCCAATTTGGCAGTTGGGGGGGGTGGGGCCGAAACGCAAATCTGTGGAATCTACGAGCAATCCCCGACGAACACGAACCGTTTTTGGTCCAAAGCCGCCCCCGAAAGTGCACTTTCCTTGCTGTTCGCGCCCTCAAAGGTGCCGTCGAAATCCGCCGCAAGTGATTTGGAGTACAGCACTTACGCTTGGCGACCAAAGAGTGGCCGAGCTGGACGGCCCCGAGGCTCCAACCGCACCTCTGCGGCTGTAAAAAACTTCTCAAAAAATTGTTGACAAACGGACTAAACTTACTAAATTGCTAGTGCGGACGGATTGTCGCACCCCCTCACCTTGATGGGGCGTTTTGCGCCTGAACGTCCAAAGCAAGTTGCGTAACGGAGTTGCCGTTTCGTCTGCTGTCCACGGGTCAACGAAAAATCGGATTGAGGGCTACGATGAATACACGAATTCGCTTGGTGGTTGCGTCTATGTTGTGCGTCGCCATGGTCGTGACCAGCTCGGTTGCAAGTCGCACGGCCGAGGCCAGCATTTACCTCGGCACGCTCAACTACACCCACTATACCGGTGGCGGCCCCAACGTGCTGAAGGTCGGGTTTACCTATGACGATAGCACATCAACCCTCACATACGGGGCAATCACCGGGGTGGCGAGCGTCACCGGAGCGGACGGTATTTTGTTCGCGCCGAACGGAAATCTAATTGTCACGAGCAATACTACGAGTTCGGTGTACCGCATCGATGCGTCAACCGGAACAGTACTGCAAACGGTGGCCACCGGTACCCCTTTTTTTCCGGATTACCACATGGCGGTCGATCCGAGCGGCACCAAGCTCTACTCGAGCAATCGCTACAATCGCGTAACGGGTCCGCTCGATACGTGGTCGTTCGCTGCCGACGGTTCGTTAAGCGCGGTTGCAGCTACCAGCGCGATCGTTCCGACGGTCGGAACTGACGACAATATCACCCAATTGGCGTTCGATCCGGGTGGCAAAGTTGTGTACACCAACGGAACTCCAAATGCCTATGGGTCGATTGGTCTCTTCACGTTCGGGCGCTCCCAACACGACGGAGCAATTGATCGCACCAGGCTTCGTAGCCGCATCCCACGGGATCGTGTTCGATCCCTACACCGGCATGATGACGATGTTCGGCGGTGGCCAAGTTGCGACCATCGATGCAAGCTTAGCGACTTCCGCGGCCATTACCGCAAGCCTCAAGCAATTCGACGTTCCTGGTATCGGAGATTTTGATCAGGGAGCAGTCGACGGCTTCGGCCACGCGTTTATTGCCGGTTCGAGTGCGATTACGTTCATTGACTACAGCGCCACGGGCGACATTACGAGCCCGTTGAACACAATCATCATTCGCACGGATGATGGTCATGGCGGCTTTTTTGGAGCCATTGACGACATCGCCCCGTTGGTCGGCCCGGGTGGCGGTGGTCTGCCCACTCCCGGTGTTCCGGAACCCGCTAGTTTCGCGGTGTTCGGCATTATCTTTGGCTTGGCCGGTGTTGTCGCCGCTCGCCGCCGCAGCCGAATTTGACGATCTGGGCGGCTGCCGGTTACACTCAGGGCCGCTACCCGTACGCTCCGAGTGTTCCGAGTTCGCTGCATGTGCGTTCCGCTTTGTTGCAGTTGATTGTCACCGCCGCCGCCGGTACCGAAGCGGTCGTCAAACGTGAGCTGGCCGACCTCGGCTATGCCGCCAGGACGGTCACCCCCGGGCGGCTGTTATTTCCCGCCGATGAGGCCGCAATCTGCCGGGCCAATTTGTGGCTCCGCGCGGGCGAGCGGGTGCTCATCCAAATTGGGTCCTTCCCAGCAACCGACTTTGGCGCACTCTTCGACGGCACGGCCGCCCTCCCTTGGGAGCGATGGCTGCCGCGCGATGCAGAGTTTCCCGTCGCTGGCCGGTCTTACCACTCGCAGCTCTCCAGCGTTCCCGCCTGTCAGCGGATCGTGAAGCGGGCGATCGTTAAACGTCTAATGGACGCGCACCATGTCGCCGTGCTGCCGGAGAATGGGCCGCGCTGCGCTGTGGAAATCAGCCTCCGCGACGACATAGCCACGCTCACGCTCGACACGACGGGCGTCGGACTACACAAACGCGGTTATCGCTCGCTCGTGGCCGAGGCTCAAATTCGCGAGACGCTAGCGGCCGTGCTCGTCATGCTCAGCTATTGGCGCCCCGGGCGCATGCTTGTCGATCCGTTCTGCGGCACGGGCACGATTCCGATCGAGGCGGCCCTGATCGGCCGCAACCTCGCGCCGGGCCTCAACCGCTCCTTTGCCGCCGAGACCTGGCTCACGCTCGACGCCAGCCACTGGCGGCTCGCCCGCGAAGAGGCGCGTGACCTGGCCCTGCCCCCGCTCGCCGAGCGGCTGATCGGCTACGACATCGACGGCGACGCCCTCAGCCTCGCTCGCTATCACGCCGAGCAGGCCGGCGTCGCGGCCGATGTTCACTGGCAGCAGCGGCCCTTCGCCGAGCTGCGGGCGAAGGCCGAGTACGGCTGCATTATCACCAATCCACCCTATGGCGAGCGGATGGGCAACTCGGCCGAAATCGAGGAGCTCTATCGCACATTTCCGCTCGTGCTGCGGCGGCTGCCGACTTGGTCGCACTATATCCTTTCGGCCCGGCGCGACCTGGAGGCGCTCGTCGGCCAAAGGGCCGACCGACGCCGCAAGCTGTACAACGGACCGATCGAGTGCACCTACTACCAGTTCTTCGGCCCGCGTCCGCCGACAGGCGAATTGCGAGAACCAAAAGACGAGGTCGCCCGGCGCCTCGACGACCAATCGGCGAGTGAGCCGGAAGACGAGTTGCCGCGCAGCGAACCGGCCACGCAACAAACTCGGCACGAGCCGTCGCGCCGCCAATTGCCGCCCCGCCCCGCCTTCGGCGGCCTGCTTCCCTCGGCCGCGCGGCAGGCCGACGAATTCGCCAACCGGCTGCGCAACCGCGCCCGCCACTTGCGCCGCTGGCCGACGAAGCGCGGCATTACCTGTTACCGGCTGTACGAACGCGATGTGCCCGGCGTGCCGCTGGTGGTCGATCGCTATGGCGAGGCGCTCCACATCGCCGAATTCGTCCGGCCCGACGAGCGTTCGCCCGCCGAGCATGCCGATTGGCTCGACCTGATGGTCCGCACGGCCAGCGAGGTGCTCGAAGTGCCGCGCGAGCTCGTGTTTGTCAAGCAGCGCGATCGGCAACGCGGCGCGGCCCAGTATGGGCGGGTCGGCGACCGGTCGGCCCGCTTTGTCGTGGAAGAGGCGGGGCTCAAGTTCCTGGTGAACCTGTCCGACTACGTCGACACGGGGCTCTTTCTCGATCATCGCCCGACACGCAAGATGGTTCGCGACGCCGCCGCGAGAAAGCGGTTTTTGAACCTGTTCGGTTACACCGGCGCGTTCACCGTCTATGCAGCGGCCGGCGGCGCCGCTTCCACGACGACGGTCGACAAATCGCCCACGTATCTCGATTGGGCCAGCGAAAACCTGTCTTTAAACGGTTTCACCGGGCCGGAGCACCGGCTCATTCGCAGCGACATCCGCGAGTTTGCCGGCGGACTGAAGCGCAACGACGCCTGGGACCTAGCCGTCCTCGACGCGCCGACGTTTTCCAACACGAAAGGCGTCGACGTTCCGTGGGACGTCCAGCGTGACCATGCCGAGCTGCTCCGCCGGCTAGCGCCACACATCGTGCGCAGCGGCCGCATTTTCTTCAGCACGAACTTCCGCCGCTTCAAACTCGACGAAGCGAGCCTCGACGCATATCGAATCCGCGACATTACGCGGCGAACGATTCCCGAAGACTTCCGAAACCAGCGGATTCATTCTTGCTGGATTCTCGTGCGGCGGTAGCCTCTTGGCCGACCGCAATGAGCTCGAGTCGGCCACTCACCGTGGCACCCACCGCCGCGTCCGACCCCCTGTAGCGCCACACAGCGCGATGAAGGCAAGCAGCGCGGCAGACGGTTCCGGCACGGCGTCAGTACTCAATAGCGCCAGCGATGTCGCCTGAACGATCGGCACGGATTTCTGGATCGAAAAATCGAACTGTGAAAACGCGTCGAAGAGCTGGTTCTTCAGCGGATCGATCATCACCCACACCGTGTCGCCCACGTTAAGCTGGCCCAAGCTGCGGTCGAAACTGGCCAGCGAGCCGTCGGTCGAAACCGCGGCCGATGAGCCAATCCGCGTATTATTGACATACACGAGTACGCCCAAGCCGTCCTCTTTTTTCGACGATTCGCCATCGGCTTTTGAGATCGAGCTGTCCGTCAATCGGTACTCGCCCGCTCCATCATCGAATTGAATCGTGTAACCGGCGATCGGCAGGTATTTTTTGTTGCCGGGATGGCCGCCGCTGTCGGACAGAGTTAAATAGTCGTCATTGTGTTTTTTCTTGCCCGGCGCCGGCGTGGCCGCGCCGGTCGTGTTGTAGGCCTGGGCCTCGTTGCTCCAACTGAGCGATGAGAAGTTGGCCGAGTTGCCCAGCTTGCCGGTTGGATTCCAGGCGTAACTCCAGCCCTCGGCCGGCGCCAGTCTGGAAATCTGACGAGTAATCAGCGACCTGTGCCCAATTAAGCGATTGCTGCCCCAAGGGCGAGTTCGTGGTCCCGCCTGTGGACCCGCCCGACGGTGCGCCCGGGCCCAGCACCGGCGGTGCTACAAACGGATCAAACGTAATCTCGCGCCGCACGAGCTTCGCATCGCTCCACCGGCTCCAAGCGCCTTTCTGGCTGTCGGTGTAATACAAGTAGAACGATTGACCCGTGTGCTGGGGATCGGCGCCAGTGCCGACAAGGGTCGGATAGAACTGCTCGCCGGGGTCAGTGACGATCGCCTGCCGCGGCGACCAATGGATACCGTCCGCCGAAGTCGCCAGGTACAAATCGGGCTGGCTGGGCGTCCATTGCGAACTGACCATCACGAGCTGATTCAGGTAATCGTTGTACGAGACGGCCGTCCAGCCGTTCGATGGATTGCCAACCTCGAGCGCCGTGGACAGCCCGCCGCGGCCCGGCTGCGACCAACTGCCATTGTAGTACTTGGAGAATGGCGTCGCCGCGCCCGCCAGTGCGTTACTGATGATCTGGTCGATTGGCGCCCGGGCCACCGCCAGTTCGCTCGTCGTGCCGTCCGGGAACCAATCACGGTAGTATACATTCATTTGGCCATCAATGATCGCAAACGAACCGCCGTTGATTTCAGTTTGGCCGACCTGCAGGTTCGGTTCGACGATCGTGCCCAAATCGCGGAACGTGCGGCCCTTGGCGTCGGTGGAAACCGCCATGCCGAGCACGCTGTAGTAATCTTTGGCGCTCGAGCCGTGCTTTTCCGCATGATAAATCATGACGCGGGCGCCACTGGCGGAATCTTCGTACACCGGCCCGCCGGAGACGTAGTTGTAGGTCCCCTTGGGAATGCCGGTAATTGAAACTGATTTCTTGCTTTTGCCGAGGGTCGTCAGCGTGCCGGTCGTCTTCACTGGCTTCGAGCCGTTGGCTGCATAGAAATCGTACAAGCCGTTGCCCAAGGGCACGACACCGAAATTGCCATCCGGCCACGACGAAAGACCTTTGCTGCTGCGCTGCGACTTTTTGTAAATCGTCTCCAGGTCGCCGACCGAGATCTCAACGGCCCACGCGCTCCTGAGTGTGACGAGCGCCAGGGCAATACAGATGAGCGATTTCACGAACGGAGGCCATGCGCGGCAGGCGTTAGCAGAGAACGGAAAAGACATGAGTTGCTCCCTCATTGAATGCGGCGAACCGACGAGACGCGACCAGGTCGCGGCGACACAGAGGTGTCAAGACTTCAGCCTAATTGCCGGCGGCGGAACGCCCGGCCGATGATGCCAAATTGCTACGCGGCCATCATTGAGGCGATCGCAGCGGCAACGAAGATACCGGTTGTGCCGGTCGAACGCGTCTTGCCCGCGGCCAATTGCGCTACGATTAGCGATCGTTACCGCGCAGCAATCGGCGAACAGCAGAGTGAACGGCTGTTGTCATCACCCGCAAGAAGAAAGCGGCCAGAATCGATCAATCAAGGCCTGCTTTACTGCCAGCGCAAAAACCGCGCAGCGCAAAGAGAAACACCGGGCAAAACCAGTCGTACGCGCACCGGCTTCCGAGTCAGGCCGCCAATCGCCGCACCATTTTCGCCTGCAAGAATGCCAGCAGTCGCTCGGCGAAGTCTTCCGCCGGCTGCTGGCTGTGTCGCCGTCGAATCGCAAACGCGGCCCGTTGCCCGATCGATTGCCACTCGCTGCGTCGCTCCCAGGCCCGCTCCAGCGCCTGGTCGATCAGTTCGGCCGTGGCCGCCGGCGCGAGAAAGCCACTCTTCCCGTCGTCGATCAGCTCATCCGCGCGGCCGACTTTGGTCGTGATGCACATCCGGCCGCACATCATGGCCTCGATCAGCGAAAGTGCGTTTCCTTCCATCCGCGACGGCAAGAGCAGGCCGTGATACTGCGACCACAGCTTCTCGATGTTGGTGGCGAAGCCGCCGTAGGAAATCTGATCGCCAACGCCGCTCAACTCGATAAGCTGCTTGAGTCGCGGCAGAAAGCCGTCGTCGTTGCCCCACAGCGTGATCTTCAGCGGCCGGGCCTGCCACTTCGGCTGTCGCAGCACGCGTACCAATAGGTCTTGGCTCTTCGACGGAAAATGAATGCGGGCGACACAGGCCAGTTTCCAAACGGCGTCGGGCGACGGCCAGGCCGGGGCCGTGTCGCGGCGGACGTTGAACGGGTTGTCGACGATGTCCGAATGAGATAGATCAACGGCCAGGTTTGATTCGACGACGTCTCGATTCTCGGCCGAGACAAAAAAGCAGCGGGCGGCGCGGGCGTAGGCAGCGCGGAAGTCGGCCAGGTACCGCTGGGGAATCCAATGATGCGTCCCGGCCGCTTGCAACACAACAACATAGGGAATGCCGAGCATTCGGCAGGCGACTGTGATCTGCGGGTCATCGGTGTGGCAAGAAAACGACACCACTACCAGGTCCGGCCTGTTCTTCCGCAGCCAACCGACGTGCTTCACTCGCGTCAGTCGCAGCCTTTCCATTGTTCGGCGAAGCGTGCGGCCGAGCCGCATTCGTGTGCGGAAATGCGGCTGGGCGCCCGCCTGGATCAATCGCTCCAGCGATGCGGGGGTTTGCGGCCAGTGCTGCGAGCTGAAGGCAACTTCGTGGCCACGCGTGAGCAGCACGGTCGCCGCGCGGCTCCACAATTCTTCGCTGCCTCCCCAGGGCAGGCCGGCCATCGTCGAAAAAAAGGCAATCCGCATGAGAACGATCTCTACTAGGCGGCGGTTCGCGATCAGGCCGACACACGCCGCCGCCCCTCGTGGGAACTGCTTCGCGGTGCTTCCGGTCGGCCGCTTGCCAAGGAAAACAGCCCGTTCGGGCACTGAATCGGCCGGTCGAGCCACAGCAGCCGGCCCACGTTTGGCCCGTCATTCCACTTGCCGGGGTGGGTGGGATCGGTCGGATGCCACATGTGATAGCAGTGTGTATACCCCAGTGCCGTGCATATCCGCATCCCGGCCTTACGTAGACGAAATGCCAAATCGTCATCTTCGCAGCCCCAGCCGACAAACGTTTCGTCGAAGCCGTTGACCGCCTTCAGGTCGTCGCGTGAAATGCCGATGTTGCAGCCTGTGAGCTTGGGCTTCGACGGATGACGCAGCAGTTGGTAGTACTGCTCTTTGATCCATTTCTGTAATAACCGCTGCCGTTCTGTGGCCGAAACCCACGAGCGATAGGCGCCGATTCGATCGCCGCCGCGTCGACCCGGGCGGTCGCCTCTTGGTCGAGTCGGAAGGAATTGCCGGCCCGAATGATTCTCGGCCGGCGGGCGGCCAGATGCTTTTCTAAGTGGTCGGGTGGAAAGAGGCAATCGCTGTCGGAGAACAGCAGGTAGGGCGCCGTGCTGGCCCGCACGCCATCGTTGCGGCACTGGGCGACGCGAAAGCCATTGTGCGGATGCGTAACCAGCTTCAGCGGAAAGTCGACCTGGCGGGAGTAGCGATGTACGATTTCGTGCGTGCGGTCTTTCGAGCCGTCGTCGGCGACGACGACTTCAAACCGCCCGGCCATGCCCCGCTGCAGCGCCAGCGACGCGAGCGAACGCTCCAGATGCTTGGGGCGTTGGTAGGTGGTGAGAATGACGGCAAGTTCTAGCGTCGATGGCATGCTTCAGCGCACGATATACCACGGAAGGGGTGCGTTACTGAAGTGCGAAGACACACCTTCGATGAAAAACGCCGCGCCAACTTCGAACCACGCGAATGCGGGACGACGCGGCCGTTCACGAAAGCATGCCTTGTTGCGAAACGTCACTTCACCCAGAGATGTACGTCGGCCGGTCCGACGGTACGCCCGGCAAAGAAAAATCTGCTTTTTCCCTGACGGTTCAATCGTCCGGAGCCGGCGGAGTGTAGTACAAGCCTTCGCACGCTGGCAAGATTGAAACTTGGCGGTGTTTAAACCCACTTTTCAGCCGAATTCGCTTTCTTTGATTTGGCCGCGGCGCCCGCAGACTTCCCGCTTGTGGCATTTCCGGGCCACACGCTACACTTCCCGCCGCCGCGAATTTGGCGCATCGTGCTACCGACCACCTTTTTTGACGCTATCACTGTCCATTCGGCGGCCGATACCCCTCGTGTTAGCCGCGGGCACCTGCATTACTTTGCATCCACGGCATTTGGCTCCATGAAAAGTTTTGCCCGTGCACTTAAAGAAGCCTGGCACCACTGGCCGACGCTGGCCGCGGCCGTAGTGTGCTCCCTCGCCGTGGCGGCCCTGTGGGCGCTGAATATCGCCGCCCTCTATCCAATCATCGAAACCACTCTCAACGGCCAATCACTGCAGGAGTGGAACCAACAACGCCTGCAGCAAGCGGAGCAGGCGGTTGCCCAAAACGAGCCGCTGGCCGCTCAGCTCCAGCAGCAACTCTCCCAAAGCACCGACCCCGCCGAGCAGCGGCAAATTCGGCTGCAGCTCGACGTTGCTCAAACCAAACTCAGCTTCGGCCGCGCGACAGTCGCCACTTCCCGACGGCTACAGCCCTGGTTCGACCGCCTGCTGCCACGCCGGCCGTTTCCCACGGTGGTGCTCATCGTCTCGCTGGTCGCTGTGGCGACCATGTTGAAACAAGCCCTGATGATCTCGAACACGATGCTGGCCTCCGTCGTTTCGCAAAGCATCGTCCGCGACTTGCGGGGCCGAATCTTCGACAAGGCCATCGGGCTCGACCGGCCCGGCTTCGACCGGTTCGGCATCAGCGGCTTCACGGCCCACATCACCCATACCACCGACATGCTGGCAACGGGGCTCACCAACTTCTACAGCGGCGCGATCACCGAACCGCTACGGATCGTCTCCTGCCTGTTTTTCGCCTGCATGTTTTCCTGGCGGCTGACGCTGGCGTCGCTCGTGTTTGCGCCCTTGGCGGCGTTTTTGATCCTGCATGTCAATCGGCAAATCCGCGGCCTGTCGCTCCGCGTGCTGGCCCGGTCAATGAGTTTTCACCACGTGATGTTGGAAGTGTTCAACTCGCTCCTCACCGTGCAGGCCAACACGATGGAAGACTTCGAGCGTGGCCGCTTCCGCGACTCGACGGCCCAGATCCGTCGCATCGCTATCAAAGGCACATTTTACAACTCGCTCACCAGCCCGGTCACCGAACTGTTGGGCATGGGCATGTTGTGCACGGGTGTCATCGTCTCGGGCTACCTGGTGATCTCGAAGCAAACCAAGATTTTCGGCATTCCCATGTCGGATCAGCCGTTGAACATGCCGCAGTTGACCGTGTTTTTCGCGATGCTGATCGGCGCGGCCGACCCGCTGCGGAAGCTGTCGAGCGTGCTCAGCGGCATCAACAACGGCATGGCCGCGGCGAACCTGCTCTACCCGCTGCTCGACGTCCAGTCGCAGGTTGTCGAGAGCCCAAATCCCGTGCGGCTGCCCTCGCCGCACCGGCAGATCGAGTTTCGCGACGTGACGTTCAGCTACGATTCTGTTCATCCGGTGCTGCACGACGTGAGCGCAACGATTGAACACGGTGATCGGCTAGCAATCGTCGGACCCAACGGCGGCGGCAAAAGCACGCTCGTCAACCTGCTGTGTCGGTTCTATGATCCGCAGCAGGGCCAAGTGCTCATCGACGGCGTATCGCTTCGCGACGTGTCGCTTAGCGATTTGCGCAGCCGCATCGCGGTAGTAACCCAGCAGACTGAGCTGTTCAACGAAACGATCCTGCACAACATTCGCTACGGCCGCTGGGATGCGACTGAAGACGAGATCCTCGCGGCCGCCAAGCTGGCGCGAGCGCACGATTTCATCAGTGGTTTCCCGGACGGCTATGAAACCATGGTTGGCCCGAACGGGCAGCGGCTCAGCGGCGGCCAGCGACAGCGAATTGCCCTGGCCCGGGCGTTTCTCCGCAATGCGGAGATTCTAATTCTCGACGAAGCCACGAGCCAAATCGACGTCGACAGCGAAAAGCTGATACACGATGCCCTAGCCGAATTCGGCCAGCAGCGGACGCTGATCATGATCACCCACCGCGAGAGTACGCTCTCCCTGGCCACTCGGATCGTCCGCGTCGATTACGGCAAGCTCGAACCGGTACGGCCGGCAACAAAGGCGGCATAAACGCTATTTCGGTTGGACTGGTTGACGCACGCCCCTCGCTTGCTACTTGTGAACGCCGTTTTCGTGTTTCGACCGCGCGAGCGAGCGATAGCCGTTCTTCAGCATTCGCCGAATCGCGCCTTGGCGCATTTGCGCGATTTGCTCTTGCTGATGCACGAATAACTGTCGCAGCTTGAACATCGGATGGGCATGGCCGAACATGCCGTAGCGCTGGTAGAGGTCGACTTGCTGGCCCTCGGGTGTCAATTGATCGAGAAACGCGGCAAACCGCTCCGCGTACAACTCCATTGCGTAAGGCTGCACCGATTCGTAAGCCGCCCGGCCGATCCGTGAAAGTAGCTGCCGGTCGTCCGCTAGCTTCGTGATCGCCCCGGTCATCGATGTCATATCGCCGATCGGCACGACGAAGCCGTTCTCGCCGTCATGGATGACGCCGGCGATGCCGCTGCTGGCCGCCGTCACGACCGGCGTCACGCCGTGGGCCATCGCCTCGAGCATGCTGACGCTCGTTCCTTCAAAGTCGGACACTTGCAAGAATACATCGTTGCCGAGCCACACTTCGCGCATCTCGCTGTGCGGAATGCGCGAACGGAATCGAACGCGGCCGGCCGGAATTTTGTCGAGCACTTCATCTTTCAGGGCCGACAGCGCATCGCCGTCGCCGACAATTTCAAATTCAAAGTCAACGTTTGCCGCGACCAGATGCTGCAGCAAGGGAATGAAGTCCCAAACTCGTTTTTGCAATTGCGTTACGCGGCCGGCGTAAATCAAGCGGATCTTTTTTGTTTGATCGCTTCGCTCCAGCGGCCGCGGAATCGAGACACCGTAGGGTAAGGTCGCGATGTCGCCAGCCCGGTGGGGCAGCCGTTCGGCAAGCCGCTCGCCGCATTCACGGCTGACGGCGATGAACTTGGCGATCATCGGCTCGCACCAACCGAGCGGCCGATAGTACTGTTCTTCGTCGTCGGCATGGCACATGCCCACGCAAGCGATGCCGGACTCGAAACCGGCAAGATAGAGATCCCACACGTAGTTTGGGATCAGCACGGCCGGGGCGACACTCCGCACGTATTGTTGCGCCGCGTCAATCGACGGCACGTACACGTCAAAACCCCCCGGTTGATCGGGCCCGATATAAAGGAGCTGCACGTCGTACCGCGCGTGGTCGGCAAGCACGGCGCGGCAGCTGCGCCGCCCAGGTCGTAACCCCGCTCAAGCAATTGATGCCGACGATGATAACGGGCGTGCGGTCTGCCATGAAGCTCACCTGGCCCCTTTGCGATGGAAACGCAACAGCCTCAAACCGGCCCAAGTCGTCATTTGTCCGTTGTCGGCAAGGACCGTTGGCTCGACCGAGAGCAGACCGCAATCGATCAACTGAGCGTTCGTGGCCACGGCTTCGTCGATCGCCCGCTTCACACCGTCGTAGTGCCCGTCGTGAAACAGGACGTACGCCTCATCCGTGAGCAGCGGCAGCACGGCGTCGATATCGCGGCGAACGTAGTCGTATTCGTGATTGGCGTCGACGAGTGCGAAGTCGAATGGCGTTCCCACCTGCCGAGCGACTTCCGGCAGAATTTCAGGTGACGGACCGGTAAACATACTGCAGCGACTATTGATCTGCGCCCACAGGGCCGGATCGACCTTCGGCATCGGGTCGACGCAAGCCAGCCGGCCACCGCCGGTGTCTTCCATCGCGCCATAGATAATTGCCGATGAGCCGCCGCGAAACGTTCCGACCTCCAGGCAGTTCTTCGGCTGCAAGCCGAAAATGAGGCTGTAGAGTGTCACGCGTTCGGGCATTCGCATTTCGGCCGGCGCCGAGTAAACAAAATCGAAACCGCGAAGCGGGCGGATATTGTTGATCTTGGCCTGGTCCTGAGTTTGACCGCAGGAGGCCAAAGTCTCCCCAGCCAGAACGGCGGTGCTGGTCCGGTCTTCGGACGGCATCAGTTGCGCGGCCTGATCTTGCATCTGCTGCGACTGCGTTTGCAACTGATTCCGTTCCAGATCCAGCTTGCGGTAGACGATTTCAATCAGATCAACCGTTGCCGCGTTGAGTCGAAATTGACGCGAGAAAGTGGAATGCGTCATCTTGTAAAAGAGTTTTTTCAAGCGCCGCGCCGAGCCAGTCACCGGCTGCGTCCGCAGCTCGGCCTGGAGTTGGCGAATCTGATCGATGCGCTCCGGAATCGTTGAATTAATCATGGAGTTCGGAACGCCGTTCCGATCGGGTTGTGTTGGCATGATCCTTTTCCTCGTTAGTCTGCGTTGGACGTTATCGGCCGTTTGCATCAGCTTCCAGGCCGGCGATGCATAAACGCGACCCATTTCCGCACGTAGAGTTCCGATTTGTACGGCTTGTCGGCTTAACACCTCGTCTTGTTCATTCAGCTTCACGTTTTGAGCTGATAATTGTTGCTGCTGCCTCTTTAACAGCGATTGCTGCTGCACTAGCTGCGTCTTTTGGCTGCCGTTCGCTCGTTCCAAATTTTGAGCATGCTGCCACACCTTGTCGATTTTCTGCTGCAATCCCATGGCATTCGTGTCGAAGTGGCGGGCCATCTTTTCCGTGGCGTCAGCGCAAGTTCCGCGACAATCAACTGCAATAGACCCTGCCGAGCCGCCAGCGTGACTGGCTCCTGCACCAAGACAGCCAGCCGCGCAAGCGACGCCTCAGTCTGCGAATTCACCGCTGCCAAGCCGCCGATGACGGGTGGCACATCGGCCGCCTCGTTGAGCTGCTGATACAAGTCGAGCAACCCCGGAAAAAGCGGCGGCAGAACTGCGGAGATATTCGCCGGCAGCGGAGTCCGCTTTAATTCCGACGGGTGATAAAGTCCCTCGAGTGTGGCGCCGTCGACCTCGCAGTCGATGTGCAGTTTCGACCGCAGAAGTTCTGCGAACCGATCAATGGCCGCAACAACACCGTCGATGTGCGCCAACAGGCATTCGTTCGGGTGCTGGTCGCGAAATGCCAACACTTGGCGATTGTAGACTAGCCAGGCCGACAGGCCGGCCGTCAGGGCGGGGTGATTGTGAAAATCACCGCGACGAACGAGCGACAACAGCACCTCGAATGGGTGGCGATAGACAAATACATAGCGTGCTCCGGGTAGCAGCTCGTGCCAAAAATCGAGAAAGAGACTTGTCCGCGGGTCTTTCCAACCCCACACGGGCAAGTGCGACCGCTGATCGATCAACTGCCGTGCGCGGTCAAGCTCCTCACGGGTCGGCTCAAAATGGAAGTGGTCTTCAACGTACAAGTACGTTTGATTTCGGGCGTGTAGCAGCGCATCCTGAAACTCGTAGAAATCAACGTCTTCAAAATAGCCCCGCGGATTGGCGACGTTCGCCGCCAGGAGCTGTCCCCCCACGTTGACGCCCGCGCGCTGCAGCAAACTGCTCACAAGTGACGTGCCAGAGCGGTGCATCCCGCTGATAATGACGGCTTGAGACATCCCGTGTGCGACCTTCCCTGCTTGCGGCCCATCCTCCGTGCCAGCATCGCCGGAGTCATGTATATTTTCTTCCGGCGGGCCGGGGCAATACCGATTCGCACCGCAGCCTGGCCGAGCGACGCCGGCGGACCATTTCTCGCCGTTTTTTTGCCGTCGCCGGCCGGTCCCTGTGGCCGTGAGAATTTATGCAGCCAGTTCGCCAACCGCCGATTGCGGACGGGCCGATTTGGGAATCGACATCTGGAAAACGACGCGATGCTTGCAACCGTTTTTGTGCCCTGCTTGTCCTGCTCGCGCTGCACGACAGCTTTGAAGTGATGGTGCTGCCGCGACGGGTTGTCCGCCGTTGGCGGCTGGCCCGTTTTTTCTACCGCACCGGATGGCGAATCTGGCGGCGCCTCTGCTTCGCCCTGCCGCCCGGTCGCCATCGGGAAAACGCCCTCAGCGCCTTCGGGCCTCTGTCGCTGTTCGGCCTGTTCGGCACCTGGGCGCTGATGCTGATCTGTGGCTTCGCACTGCTGCATTGGGGCTGCCAATCGCTGCCGGCCGACCGCGCAAGAGGTTTCTTTCAATACGTTTATTTCAGTGGCGAGACGTTCTTCACCCTCGGCTACGGCGACTTCACACCGACGACCGGCGCCGGCATGATGCTGTCGGTCATCGAGGCCGGCACGGGCTTCGGTTTTATGGCCGTCACAATCGGTTATCTGCCGGTCCTCTACCAGGCATTTTCCAGCCGCGAACGCAGCATCGGCCTGCTTGACGTGCGGGCTGGTTCGCCGCCGACCGCTTCCGAAATGCTGCGCCGCAACCGCCGGGCCGACGATTCACGAGCGGTCGAGCGGTTTCTGGCCGAATGGGAAGTCTGGTGCGCCGAACTGCTTGAGAGCCATTTGTCGTTCCCCGTGCTCAGCTACTACCATTCGCAGCACGATAATCAATCGTGGCTCGCGGCGCTCGCGCTGATGCTGGACGCATCCGCAGTGTTGCTGGTAACGGCTGGCGATAGCTGCCGGCGTCGGGCGGAGCTGACCTTCGCGATGGCCCGACACGCCAGTGTCGACCTGTGCCTGGTCTTTCGGCTGCCGCCGACGGCCGGCGGCGTGGATCGGCTCACCACCACCGAACGCGACCAGCTAATTGCGCCGCCGCTCGCGCTGGGCGGTGTCGGCGTCGGCGAGGCTGCTGCTCGACTCGACGAGTTGCGGTCCCTGTACGAGCCATTTCTACTGGCATTATCCAGGTACTTTGACCTGGCGCTGCCCCGGTTCTTCCCGGATCGCGACCACCCCGACAATTGGCAAACAAGCGCCTGGGGCAAGCGGGCGCCCGGAATCACCGAGTTGACCTCGAACAGTGATCAGCCAGACCAGCACTTCGGCTAGAACATGAAAAGTTGGCTTTGCTAGCGCTCCCAGCTCGATTTATTGTCACGGACGACGCGGGCGGCACATACAGGCGGCTTCGCACGGCCTCTGTGAAAATCCTCGCGTGCCAACAAGGGCTGCAATACAGGCATCCCGCGAGTATACTTAGGTTCGCCGCTTTCCGCGCGGCCTCCAGGCGTCGATCCAATATAGTGCATCCCAAAGGGGCATGATCATGTTAGCGCATTTTCCTCAGGGGAGCGGCCGACCGGCGGTGCGAGACCTGCGGCCTGTTTACTTCTCCACCGCTGTGCGTTTTCTTCTCGTTGCCGCAATTGCCGCGTCACTAAGCTGTGCGGCGCACGGCGAAGATGTGTGGCTTTCGTCACTTGAGTTGAGCAAAGCCAAATCAGACGCTGGCGGAGCCCCGCTAGCCGACAAGACCACTGACGATGCGCTGCTCGCGATTAACGGCCAGACCGTTGAGAAGGGCGTGGCGATGAGTGGCAATACGGTGCTGTTCATCAACTTGGGTGACGGCAGCGATCGCTTCACCGCGACGGTGGGCGTCGACGATGCAGTCCCGCCAGCACCGGCGAACCGCCGTGGACGGGGCAATCGCGGCCAGAACGGCGGGCAACAGGCCGCACCGGGCGCCGCCTTTCGCGTGCTCGGCGACGGCCGAGTGCTGCACGAAACCGATACGATCCGCCGCGGGCAAGCTGGCGTCGAGATTAGTGTCGACGTAAAGGGGGTTCAAACATTGGTTCTGATGGTTAGCCCGGCTGGCGGCGGACGTGGCCGTGGCTTTGGCGGTGGCAGCGCTGCATTTGCCGATTGGGGCAACGCCAAATTTGAAGTCTCCGGCGCGAAGCCAGTTGCCATCGAAGCACCCAGCGAGGAGCCCTATATTCTCACGCCGAAGCCGGGGCCGGCGCCACGGATCAACGGCCCAGTGCTGACGGGTGTAACACCTGGCCATCCGGTGCTCTATAAAATCCCCGTGACCGGCACCAAGCCGATCATGTATTCGGTCGACAACTTGCCGGAAGGCCTCAGCATGAATTCTGTGACCGGCATTATCACCGGAAAGATTCCCCAGCGCGGCACCTATACCGTGACTTTTCGCGCCAAGAACGATGCCGGCAGCGCGTCGAAAGAATTCAAGTTCGTCGCCGAAGGCAAGCTCGCGCTAACGCCGGCCCTAGGCTGGAACAGTTGGAACGTCTACGCCGCCTCGATCAGCGACGATCTGGCTCGGGCGACTGCCGACGCCTTTGTGTCGACCGGCCTGATCGATCACGGCTGGACTTACATCAATCTCGACGACGGCTGGGAAAATCAACCGGTGGCCGCCGAGGGTCGCCGCGGACGTCGCGGACGCCCGGGCATGGAGGGCCCGCCGCGGGCCGAAGACGGCACGATGCTGTCGAACTCGAAATTTCCGGACATGACGGCCCTGAGTGACTATATCCATGCGAAGGGTCTCAAGTTCGGCATTTACACCGGGCCCGGGCCCACTACTTGCCAGGGCCTCGAAGCGAGCTGGCAGCACGAGTTGCAAGATTTTACCACCTTTGCCAAGTGGGGCGTTGACTATATCAAATACGACTGGTGCGGGTACTCGAACGTGCTGCAGGAAGGTGAAACCAATCAGCAGTTGCCTGTCCTCAAACGACCCTATCAGGTGGGCCGGCAAGCGCTCAATCAAGTGCCTCGCGACATCATCTACAGCCTGTGCCAATACGGCTGGGGACGCGTCTGGGAATGGGGCGCCGAACCGGGCATCGAGGGCAACTCCTGGCGGACGACGGGCGACATCACCGACACTTGGCAGAGCATGTCGAACATCGGCTTTCAGCAAGTGGACCTGGCCCAGTACGCCGGGCCCGGCCATTGGAACGACCCCGATATGCTCGTGATCGGTCATTTGGGCTGGGGCCCGAATCCGCGGCCGACCCGCTTGACCCCCAACGAGCAGTACACACACATCACGCTCTGGACCCTTTATTCTTCGCCCATGCTGCTTGGCTGCGACATGACGAATATCGATTATTTCACCCTCAGCCTCCTGAGCAATGACGAGGTGCTGGCCGTCCACCAAGACCCGCTCGGCAAAACGGCAAGCCGCGTTTCCCGCGACGGCCGGCTCGAAGTTTGGTGCGCGCCCGCTCGCCGACGGCGGCAAAGCCGTCGGCCTGTTTAATCGCGATGAAATGCCGATGAAAGTTACCGCAAAGTGGACGGATATCGGCGTCAGCGGCAAGCAAACGGTCCGCGACTTGTGGCGTCAGAAGGATCTCGGCACGGCCGAGGGCGAATTCACGGCAGAAGTCCCGCGACACGGCACGGTGCTGCTGAAGATCGCGCCAGCGTCGGCAGCTACTACGCCGTAAATGAATAGCTGCAGCGCATCGAAAATTGAATAAGCGCCCCGGTGAAGAGCTGCTGAGAGCGGCTCTTCGCCGGTTTTGTTTGTATTACCGTCCGCATCACGCGATGAGATACTTCACAATAGTCGCGATCAACGAAATCAGAATTGCCGTCGATACGCTGCAGCCCGTGCCTCGCGCGGACGCCGCGAAATTCTCTGGTTCCCGCTGTCGCATCTCGGATTCCAGCGCTTCGACAAAGTCCTTCGCTTCTTTGAGCCCCTGTCCGGTGGCGACGCGATAGAGCTTGATCGCCTCGATTTTGTGGCCGGCGAAGACGGCCTCGCGGATCGGTCCGATCAGCTCATCGGGAACCTGCTTCGGCATGTTTGTATCCTCGGCTTTCTAGCGGTCCGTTGAAAAAGCCGACGGGCTGCGTGATCGCATGGATGCGATGTCAATACTGCGACCCAAGTCGCAGTTTTGCGAGCCGTGACGAGCTTTGCTCGGCATTTGGCGAGGTTGAAGAACGCCACGACGGCGTTTATCAACACGGTTTCTCGGGGGGCAGTGTAACCAGACTCCTCGATCGCAAACAATCCGAGTTGCGGTACATCGATCATAGGCTGCCGGGCAGCCGCACGGCGACGCCCTCGCGACGTCCGTTGAAGCGGCCCATCGGCGCGGATACACTGGACTCGCAGTCAGGGCGAACATCGTGCTGCCATCGCGCACCTGATCGACGATAGACCGAGACGGCTTGTGCTCTTCCACTTCGAAGACGTAACGAAATCGTACGGCCCGGTGAAGGCGCTCGATCTGCTATCGGTCAGCGTGCCGGCCGGCGCGATCGGCTTGTTGGGCCCCAACGGCTCGGGCAAGACGACGCTCATCCGCACGCTGCTCGGCCTGATTTCCGTCGATCGGGGTGCGGGCGAAGTGCTGGGAATGGATTTTCGCCGCCGCCAGCGCGACATTCGCCGCGCTGTGGGCTTTGCGCCAGAAGATGAGTGCTTGTTTCCGCATGTCGTCGGCGTCGGCTTCGTGGCTTACGCCGGCGAACTGGTCGGGATGTCGACGAAAGATGCCTTTCAGCGGGCACACGAAGTGCTCGATTATGTCGGCCTCGGCGAAGCCCGCTATCGCAAGGTGGAATCCTATTCGACCGGCATGAAGCAGCGGCTGAAGCTGGCGTCGGCAATTGTGCACGATCCGCAATTGTTGATTCTCGACGAGCCCACCAATGGCATGGACCCGGCCGGCCGGGTCGAAATACTCGAATTGGCCCGCGACCTGGCTCACAACAAGGGCATGAGCCTATTGTTTTCCAGTCACTTATTACCGGACGTCGAGGCGGTGTGCGACCACGTCGTCGTGCTGGGCGGCGGCAAGCTGTTGGCCCAAGGCGCGATTCGTGAGCTCAAGCAGTCGAACGAACAATGGTATGAGGTGCGGGTCAAGTTGGACCCGGGCCGGTTCGCCGCCGAGCTCACGCGGCTCGGCTGCGCGGCCGAACCTCGCGACGATATGCTGCGCGTTCGGCTGCCCTCCGGCCAAACAACCCGATTGCTGTGGCAGGCGGCGCTCGACGCGAGCGAGCAAATCCGCCACCTCCGGCCGCAACATCGCACGCTGGAAGACGTGTTTCTCAGCGCCGTGGAGACCAAGTAATGCCGATTTTCGATCAGGGGTATCAACACTGGTCAGGCCGTCTTTCGGCCCCCATCTGGCGCTGGCTGGCGATCACGCGGCACGGCGTCCGCGTGGGCCTTGGAAGCCGGATGCTGCGGTATTTCCTCCTCATGGCCTGGCTGCCGGCGCTGTTGTTGATCGTTGTGCTGTGCCTATGGGGCATGGTCGAGCGGAAGTCCGAGACCGTAAGCGCCTTCGCGCCGATCTTCGAGTTTCTCATCGGCTCGGCCGTCCGCCTCGAGCCGCGTCTCTATCGCGTTGAAGTTTGGACGATCTGTTTCAGTTGCTTTCTCTCGTTGGAGCTAAGCATCGCGATGGTTCTCGTGTTGCTTGTCGGCCCCGACCTGATTAGTCAAGATTTGCGCTACAATGCCTTGCCGCTCTATTTTTCGCGCCCGCTGTCGCGGCTCGATTACTTCCTCGGCAAGCTGGGCATACCCGTCGTGTTTGTCGGGCTAGTCATCGTGGTGCCTTCGGTCATCGCGTACCTGCTCGGCCTTGCCTTCAGTTTGGATTACACGATTCTTCGCGATACCTATCGCGTACTCTTAGCTAGCGTCGCGTATGGGCTTTTCATTGCGCTCTCGGCGGGCCTGTTGGTGCTCGCGCTTTCGTCGCTGTCGCGCAATTCTCGTTACGTTGCGTTATTCTGGCTTTGTGTTTGGATCGTCAGCGGGGTCGTAACATTTATCCTCAACGCGGTCGACTATCAGCAGCACTGGCAACAGGTGATCGCTACTGAAGGGGTGCCCCAACGATTCCGAAATCGCGCCGTCCAGCAACGGCTAAATGAGGCCGTGACGGCCGAAATCCACAAGGCAGCCAATACGAATTGGCGGCCGCTGGCATCATACCGAGCGAACCTCAAGCGAATCGGCGATCAACTGCTGGGCACTAACGCCTGTGTCGAAAAGCTGGGCACGCTCCAGCCGCCGCAGCTCCGCAACCAATTCCTCGCGAATTTAAAGGGATATGAGTATCCCTGGCAATGGTCGGCCGCAGTGCTGGCCGCGCTGTTTGGCTTATCCGCATGCATCCTGACGTTCTCCATCAAGTCGCTCGATCGGCTGAAATGACGCCCGTAGTTGATTTCCACGACGTATCGAAATGGTACGGCCACGTGATCGGGCTCAACAAGCTGACGCTGGCAATACGCGCCGGCGTAACCGGTCTGCTGGGCCCGAACGGGGCCGGCAAATCGACGCTTTTGCAGCTCGCGACCGGCCAGCTCTACCCCAACCAGGGCTCAGTGCGCGTGCTCGGCGAATCGGTGTGGAACAACGCGGCACTGAACCGGCGGATCGGCCTCTGCCCTGAGCAGGACGCATTTTATGAATGGATGACGGGATGGGACTTCGTCTATTCCTGTGCTCGCTTGAGCGGTCTCACGCGCGCTGCAGCTCGTGAGGCCGCCGGGCGGACGATCGAAGCCGTCGGCATGACCCATCACAAGGACCGCGCAGTTCGCGGCTACTCCAAGGGGATGCGGCAGCGCACAAAGCTGGCCCAAGCGCTCGTGCACGATCCCGAGGTGCTGTTTCTCGACGAGCCACTCACCGGCACCGATCCCGTCGCCCGCCGCGATTTGATGGACATCATCACCCGCCTCGGCGCTGAGGGCAAGAGCGTTATCGTCTCCAGCCACGTGCTGCACGAAGTGCAAGCCCTGACGCCATACATAATCTTGTTGAACCACGGCCGACTGCTCGCTGAAGGTCACGTGCGGCAGATCCGCGACCTGATCGACAACCATCCACATCACATCGTGCTGGTCTGCGAAGAGTTTCGCCGGCTGGCCGGGCGCGTGCTCGAGTGGGACTATGTCGAGGGCGTTCGTGTGTTAGAGCGTGAAGGAGGTCTTATGATCGAGACGCGAGCGCCAGATTCGTTCTACAGCCGGCTCCCCGCGATCTCGCTCCAAGACGGCCTGGCTATTAACGCCGTTTACTCAGACGACGATAATCTCGAAGCCGTCTTCAAATACTTGGTGAGCAAATGACAACGGCCGCCGCATATTCTAACCAGCATCAAAAGGACCCGGGCGGGAGAATTCCGCGCGATGCGGCCGGCCCACAGCAGCAACGGACCTCCATTTTGAGCTCGCTCCATGCGCTGTACGTCCTGACGTTGCGACAGCACCTGCGCGGTAAGCGCTGGATGGTCTTGGCGTGCCTCTTTCTGTTGCCGGCAGGTCTCGCCATTCTGCTCCGCAGCGTCGCGCCGGCAGTGCCGCTGCGCGGCCTCGAATTCTTCCTGGTCTTCATGTTCATTCCGCAAGCGCTGCTGCCGCTGGTGGCGCTGATTTACGCCTCCGGCATCATTCGCGACGAACAAGAAGAGCAAACAATTACCTATTTGCTCGTCCGCCCTTTACCCAAGTGGGCCATCTACATCGTCAAGCTAGTGGCCACGATGACGACTACCGCGCTGCTTACGGCCGTGTTCACGCTGATTACATTCGTGGCCGTGTACTCTGGCGGCGGCGTGTCAACCGCAGAAGTGGCCAGCCGCTGCTTCGTTGCGGCGGCGATTCACTCACTGGCAGTAGTTACCTACTGCAGCCTGTTTGGTTTGATGAGCCTCTTTACGCGTCGCATTTTGCTCGCTGGTGTCATTTACATCGCGGCAGTGGAGGGCTTTTTCGCAAACTTTCCCTTCGGCATCCGCCTCATCACCGTCATTTATTACGCCCGGCTGATCGCGTATCACTCGCTCAACTTCACGGTCACGACGCCCGCCGGCCAAACAGTGGACGTCGCCGCCGACGCATGGCAATTCGACCTGCAGATCGATCCGACCTTGGTCGAACATCCCCAGCTTACGCTTTGCCTCATCATTTTGGCGACCGCAACAATTGTTTTCACGCTGCTCGCCGCCTGGCTATGTTCGCAGCGCGAATTCCACGTCAAAACGCCGGAGGGCGTGTGAAAACGTCGTTGCCTTGCCAGCATCCGCAACTCGTGCTCACAGATGCGTGATTTCACCGATTGTTGGCCGCCGATTGCCCCGTTCAGCGGGCGTGGTAGAATTGACGATCCTCGTCGGCCACGACTTTTACAGATTCCGATTTGCATTCCCCTGACCTCCAACACTTTGCCGATGGGCGCTGAAGCTTTTGTTGAACCAGATTTACCCGTCTGGCATCGCTCGGTGTCGGATCAGCGCCTCAACACGGCGACGCACGCTGCGGGGCTAGTGCTCGCAGTCGTCGGCGCACTGGTGATGGCCACGGCCGCCGTCGGACGCGGCGACCCCTGGCGACTCGTCGGCTGCGGCCTCTATTTGCTGAGCCTCGTGGCCGTCTATGCGATGAGCACGCTCTCGCATGCCGTGCCGCTCGCCTGGAAGCCCCTCTTTCGACGCCTCGATCAGGCGTTCATCTATCTGCTCATCGCGGCAACCTACACGCCGTTTTCACTCGCCTACTTGCGCGGCTTTTGGTGGTGGGTCCTGTTGGCGGCGATTTGGAACGTGGCACTGGCCGGCTTCGTTGCGAAACTCTTCTTTTCGCATCGCGTCGAGGTCGTTTCGATCGCCTCCTACGTCCTGCTCGGCTGGATGCCAATCGTCGCCGCCCCGGCCCTGTCCCATACCCTGCCCTTTGGCGCATTCGCTTGGATGCTGCTCGGCGGCGCCTGCTACACCATCGGCACGCTATTCTTGCACTACGACACACACATTCGCCATTTCCATGCAGTATGGCACGTGCTGG
Organism: uncultured Planctomycetota bacterium; assembly: GCA_963738665.1. GTDB lineage: Bacteria > Planctomycetota > Planctomycetia > Pirellulales > Lacipirellulaceae > JABDGM01. Next base: position 24,519 of record CAVTXL010000011.1, on the reverse strand, counting down.
TGATCGCCGGCAGCACCTGCCACTTTCTGGGGATTCTGCTGTTCGTTGTCGGAGGGCGGTAGAGAGCGACCAACACGCGGCGCCCGTTCTGCGATCGTCGCAGCAAGCAACTTCAGCTGCTGCCGTATCTTTGCCTGGCAATCCAATGGCGACCGGCCTCATGCAAGTCATTCAAGGTTGCCGTCACCTTGCTTGGTATAGCAGGCCCCATCGGCCGCAAAGAGCTGCTGCGAGGAGTTGCTCACCCAGTCGGTCGAGTAGAGCCGCCCCTGGCCCTGGCTCCCCCCCGCGGCCGGGGCCGCCGCGTCGGTGAATACGCCCTGGTAGCCGCCCCCGCTGGTGCTGCCCGTATCGCTGCGGGCGATATAGCTGGCGGTCGTGCCCCCCGCCGTGGCCGAGACCGTCGGAATCTGCCGCGTCGTATCGCGGCTGGACGTGCCGTTGTCGTCCAGCGTGCCCCGCCGCGTGATGTTGCCGTTGGTTTCCTGGTAGTCGAAATCCTCCCGGATCGTGCGGCTGCTCAGCGACTTGGCCAGGCTGAAGCCCCCCGCATTCGGCGCGAGGCGGAGCAGCTCTTCCTGTTCCGGCAGCCCATCGAGGTCCCCCGCCAGCCCAGAAAAGTTCGACGACCGGCCCCCCAAGACTTGCGTCACCGTGGCGTGGCCGGCGGAGGTGGTTGATACACCGCGGGGGCCCAAGTGAAGCCCACGATCGGACACATAATGCACTTACCTCACCGTCAATTTGACTCCCGTCCCTTAAGTTCGCTCCCCAGTATTCTCGGTCGACGACGTACTTGTGCTCCTGCTCCCGCGCCGCGCCGCGCCCGCTGCGTCGGGCTCGACGTGTCGGTCGTCGGCGTGTAATCGCGCGACGACTTGAAACGCTGCGTGTACTTGTCGGTCGTCGTTACATCTCGTCAACAAAGCTCACTTTCATCCGCTTCAGTAAAAAATCCGTTGTTTTCAATTCGAACTCCGTATTCGAGGCCCACCTACCATGTTGTTGACAAATGGCTTCGCTAAGAATACCGCTTTCGGGCACAAGCTCTCCGAGTTTCTTTCGTGAGACTTCAACTGACGACCTGTTGCGAAACAGAACCGCGAAAAGTCCGATCGCATCCAGGTCCCAATCAAACGCAATTCGAACTCGATATTTCGAATCTGGGCCCGGCCATGATGCTTTCGATATTCCGGTGAATATAAAATCATTGTCGATGACTTCTTTATGCACTTCGTCAATAAGGGATCGATTCCAATTACCTTCAACTGCTATTGACGTGAGACAGTCATACAGTGCGCTTTCGACTCTATGCTTTTTCCCGAGGGCGCTATCGTTCAGGTATGGAGCGAAATCGAATCGCAATTGACGAATCAGAACATCGGTGTCTGGTCCCGGCCGTAATGCCGGTTTGATGGTGCTGGAGTCCGCGACGAATTCGAGCAGCACCTTTGCCGTACCATTTGTCAAAAGCTTACCGGATAATTTGGTCCGGTAATGTTCTGAAATGCAACACGTTTGTCGGTGGAATCGTTGCACAAATCCCCCTTTGAACACCTCAACGATTCCTTTGTCAGCGTAAATTGATAAATCGCGAAAATATTTCGATGGCATCGGATTATAGTGTTCTACGAGTGACTGTTAGAACGGATCGCCAAGCGGATATTTGTTGTACGGCAGTTCGTGCCCAAGGTTCTTCCTAAAGAAACCTACCGTTTCTCGCTCCCACTTTAGTGCGTCGGCGCGATTTGCGAAATCTCGCAATTTCACCAGTTGAAAATCTTCCGCTGAAACGCCGCTCCATTTCGCGAGCCGATCCAATTGCTCCGCAAACCGCGTATCTGCACCGCGAGATGTCACGCCGAACTTGTAGATTTCTCCTGTATTTTTGTTAATTATTCCATACCCTTCATTCGGTAGTTTACTAGCAGCAGAATTTGCGTTTAGACCGCAATTCGCATTATGCACCAGCGCCCCAAGCAGCGACACCCGGTAAACGTGCTCGCCCTCGACCGTCATGTTGTAGACGCGCTGGACGCCGGGGATGCTTCGCACGCTTCGGACGGTGATCCGCCCGTTCATGCCTTCTAGCTCGTCGCCGGGTCGGAGTTCTTTCGCCGAGACCCAAGTGTCTTGCTCCTAATGGAACTGGAATTTTCCCGTGCGGTCGTTAGCATAACGCCAAGGGGAGGATCATTCCATGTCCAGAAAACGCAGAACATTCACGGCGGAGCAGAAGGCAGAGGTGGTGCGGCGGCAGGTTAGCGGGAAGGAGGCGGTCAGCGATCTGGCCGATGAGCTGGGCGTTCAGCCAACGCAGATTCACACCTGGGTGAAGCAGGTCCTTGACCAGGCCGACAAGGCGTTCGTCCGGTCGGCTGGCCAGCGACGGGCCGAAACGGCCAAGGACCGTCGCATCGAGCAATTGCAGGCCAAGCTGGCCGACAAGAACGAAGTCATCTCCGAGCTGATGGAGGAGAACGTCAAGGCAAAAAAAGCCAATGGGGAACTCTAAAGGGATGCTGGGTTCCCCACGACACGCGCGACGAAATCGTCGACTACATCAAGCACTGGACCAAACGCACGGAGCTGCCTGCCAAGCAACTTTTAGCCTGGCTGGAACTGGGCGCGAGCAAGTACCATCAGTGGACGGAGCGTTACGGCAAAGCCAACGAGCACAACGGTCAGGTGCCCCGCGACTGGTGGCTGGAGGCGTGGGAAAAACAGGCGATTCTCGACTTCCACGACCGCCATCCACTCGACGGTTACCGTCGCCTCACGTTCATGATGCTCGACGATGATATCGTCGCGGTCAGCCCATCGAGCGTCTATCGCGTCCTCAAAGCGGCCGGTCGACTCGATCGCTGGAACAAGAAGGCCTCGAAGAAAGGAACCGGCTTTGTGCAGCCGATCGGTCCGCATGTCCATTGGCACGTCGATATCAGCTATCTCAACCTGGGCGGCACGTTTTACTACCTGTGCAGCCTGCTGGACGGCTACAGCCGCTTCATCGTCCACTGGGAAATCCGCGAATCGATGACTGAACAGGACGTCGAGACGATCGTCCAGCGGGCCTTGGAAAAACATCCGGGGGTTACGCCGCGAATCATCAGCGACAATGGCCCGCAGTTTATCGCCCAGGACTTCAAGACGTTCATCCGCATCTGTGGGATGACCCACGTGCGGACCAGCCCGTTCTACCCGCAATCCAACGGCAAGCTCGAACGATGGCACGGCAGTTTGAAACGAGAGTGCGTTCGTCCGGCCGCCATCGAATCGGTCGAGGATGCGCGACGCAAGGTGGCCGCTTACGTTGATCATTACAACCAAGTGCGGTTGCACAGTGCGATCGGTTACATCACCCCGGCGGACAAACTGGCCGGATTGGAGACGGTAATCTTCGCCGAGCGTGATCGCAAGCTCGAACAAGCCCGTGAGCGACGCAAAGCCGTGCGAAAGCGAGTCGCAGACTCGCCGGGGAGAGTTGCTTGATGAACGACGACAAGCTACAAAGCAAAACGGCCTGGGCGGAGGATAGGGCAACGGTGAGGACCGACCCGAGCACCGACCTAGGGGCCAAGACCGAAGAGCAGGCGGTTGGCATAAAACGTGTCGCCGCCCGTCTTCCTCTTCGGGATTGGCACGAAAGCGATAAACCTTCACGGCACGACGCCGTGACTCTTCGGCAGGATGCCACGTTTCAACTCGCTAACGGCGAACGGTTCAAACTCCTGTTCACGGTGAACCAAGACAGAAGCGCGTGGCTGAAGCTCTCGATGAGCATCCTATTTTGAAAGGGGAGTACACTGCGCGATCCGCGATTTACGACGCAAGCGATAGACAAGGAGGCCCATAACGGCTACTGGGGCTGGCATGAAAAGTTCGATAAGGAGGTAACAGATTGGATAAGTGCGCCTCAAAATAAAAACGCAACGCCTCAGCAGTTTGAGGAATGGTTGCGATGGCGCTATAATCAGCCGGATGAAGCGTTTCCCAAACGGGTTTTGAAAGAAGCAGAACGCCATGAATTTCTTTGTCTTAACTCAGCCAGAAATTGGTAGTGAAGCAGATAGGAGGGCTCGTACGGAGGCATTTAAGAGTCGCATGGTTAACCGCGGCCCTGCACCTCGCTGTCCAGAGTGCGACAGGCTTATTAGTACGCTGACTTGGCTCCCGCCATTTCAGGTAGAGCTAGTGGCATGGGGACACTACGGAGACGTATTGCTCTCTCCAGGTTGTCAATTGTTGGTTTCACATCGGTTTCGGGATTCTTACGAAAAGTCCGGACTAAATGGCATCGCGGGCTTTGAACCGGTGGACATCGTGAAAGTTAAACGTCGTCGCAAACTCCAAGGTGCCCCCCCTTATTTCAAAGTGGAATTGGCTCGCAGCCAGGCGGCAATCGATGATAAGGCGTCTGAATCGGAGTGGTTGGGAGATCCGGACCTCTGCCCTATTTGTCGACTAGCGAAAAATGACGTCACGTTCCTTCGCAACAGAAGGACGATAATCGAAGCTGGCACGTGGTCAGGAGAGGATATATTCATTCCGCGCGGTTCTGGGGATTTTCTGGTTACGCTACATTTTAAGGAATTTTGCGAGAACAACGATATTAAGAATGCCGTTTTCGTTCCGGCTGAGTCGTTTGGTCACGACTACTACCCGTCTCCGGCTAAACTCTTGAAGCCAGTGTTGGGGCGATGGGAGGACAAACGCGAAACTCAAGCAGAACGCCAGATAGCGTATCGAACGCTGGCTCATTGGTTGTACGGAGATGAGGCTGTTCCAACCTGGGATTTTGATCCAGACGAACAAATCGACATCTCCATCATTGACGAGGCAAGGCGTCGTATCCAAACAGAACTGGAGGATAAATCTTAATTTAGGAACAGCAAAATCTGCTGCGGTGCATCGACCGCCGCGTGGCCGTTTTCCACGAAAGCATCTACGAAGGGCCGCTTGTTACGATCACGACTGAAAGCGGCGCGATCCGGGCGACCATCTATCATCCGTTCTGGGTGGTGGCCGGCCGCGACCTGACGGAGCGTTCAGTACCGCGGGAACTCGACGAGCAAGAAGACCAAGGCCTATCGCTCGAAGGCCGCTGGGTCAACTCGCACGAGCTCCGCTGCGGCGACCGGCTGATCGGCCAGGATGGCAAGCTGCGGACGGTGCTGAAAATCGAGCAGGAATTCGTCCAAGCGTTCCTCGTCCACAACCTGACGATCGATGAACAGCACACCTTCGGAGTTGGCCCGGATGCTTTGTTGGTGCATAATACGGCGAAGTGCGACGCGGATTACGACGCACTCGTTGAGGCGGCGAAGCAGAAGTATCCTAAGAAGGCGAATCTGCCGGATGAGAGTCATCATATCGATCCACAGTACTTGACGAAAAGCAAGGGCGGGCCGAAAGCCAATTTGCCGGCTGCCTACCATCAGGAGATTACGAACGCGTTTCGGAATGAGGTACCGTACGGCACGGTAAACGAGCCGTTAAGCGGAACCAAATTGCAGGGAATAAAGGAAAGAGTTTACGGTCAATTCCCCCTTCCTCCGGGAACCGATTATTAGGAGGAACGGCAGATGCGAGAAATCTACGAAGTCCGTGTTCCGGAAGAATATGCGGGCTTATTATTTGACTCAGATGAGGGCGAACGTCTCGGCGATTTGGTTCGAAAGGTTTTAATGCCCGCGAATGATCAGCGGTTACAAAGAATCGGAGGCGCTCGATAAAAGGATTCATAAAGAGGCAATCAAACCCCCTCGCTACTTCTTTAGTTACAGCACGATTCATCGCCGCTATTCCAAGAAAGAGCTTGAATCCGCGGAGCTATTTGATTTGACGATCACAGCCGTGTTCGAGCCTCCGGGTGAAGTCTTAGGTCAGCCGTACGATGACTCGACCGCCTGCCCTCAATGCGGCGCAGCGCGGCGCAGGTGGCCGATCTCCGGCTCGATCTGCGCAAGGTGCCTAAAGGCAAAGACATCGCCGTTAGCCTGGCCAATGAGTGGATCGTCTCGCAGCGGTTGGCTGAGTTGATGCTTGACGCCGGCCTGACTGGCTTTGAGCTACGCCGTGTGTGGCACAAGGGCCACTATGAGGATGATCCCTATTATCTTCACGAAACGCCGACGGGCCGGAAGATACTTGAGATCATTGAGGAAGTAGGGATCGAGCACGGCACGTGGCCGTACTACGTCTGGATCAATCGACCGGAAAAACGGCCTCTCGCGGAGCAATCGCGGCAAGAAATGGCCGCGATGAAGCGCAATCGAGCTAAGCAACGGGGTAAGCCGGCCCCTGTTTGGTATCAACTTGTTCCGACGTCACAGCCAGTCGAGATTGTTCCACCGACTAAGACGGGGATCAATCCATTTGACCCAGACCCGGACAATCAGTTTCGCTGTCCACGCGGTGATCTTGTCGGACTGACGATGATATCAGAAGCCTACCTCGATCGGGCTAGGTATGACGGCAGTGATGTGGCCGTCAGCCGGCAGTACCTGGGTATCCGCCAGGGCGACTTTGGGCGTCCGTTCCGGCTGCTACTCATTTCGCGGAAGTTCTGGGGGTTACTCGAAGCCAATAAAATCAAGGGCTACAAAGTTGAGGTGGCGCATTTGATCTGAGTCTCATTACCCGCTCGCAACGGGGCTGCAACTTTTCGCACGCACCGGCCGCTGGAGCGAGCGTGCGGTGGCCGTGTTCCACGAAAGCATCTACGAAGGGCCGCTGCTCACCATCACAACCGAGAGCGGCTCCGTGCGCTGCACGGTCTATCATCCGTTCTGGGTCGTTGCCGGAAGAGATTTAGGTGAGCGATCGACACCGCGAGCTGTCCGAGGATGAAGACCAAGGTCTATCGCTCGATGGCCGCTGGGTCAATTCGCATGAATTGCGCTGCGGCGACCGGCTGATTGGCCAGGACGGCAAGCTGCGAACGGTGCTGAAAATCGAGCAAGAGTACGTCCAAGCGTTCCTGGTCCACAACCTGACGATTGACGAGCAGCACACGTTCGCAGTTGGCCCGGACGCGGTGCTGGTGCATAATACAGCGAAGTGCGATGTACATGGTAATTCGTACAAAAGCCCCAGACCCGCAACGTTGTATGAACGGTTTGATGCTGAAGGGAATTTCTTAAAGCATGGCGTTTCTCAAGATCCAGCAACGAGATACTCGGCGAAGGAACTAGATGGTGGATTTCTGGTCCGTAAGCTAACTGGACCCCGGCGAGATATCATCGCTATCGAGCGCGATCTTGTCGAAAGAATGCCAGGACCATTGAACCGAGAACCTTGGGCCGGAATCCGCCGAGGGGAATAGTCACGATGTTATCCATTATTCAGTTTTCCGCTGAGTTTGGAGGACAAGACGCGGCCGATGCGGTGTTACCGCATTTCAAAGCGCTGAAGTCGGCTGAGCGCGGTATCACCTGTGAAGGTTTCCCCTTTCCCAAGCTGGCATTTATTCTCCGGGTCGACGGCATGGTGCATTGCTTTGGACAGTCGGGAGCCGGAAATCTCGACGTCGATCGCGATGGTGAATATCTATCCGTCGATATTGGAATCCTCCGCGACGACCGTGAACGGCTGGTTGAGGCAATCTCCGACGGCATTTTCTCAAGCATTGCCTTAATACGAGGTTTGGCCAAATCTGAATCGTGGCGCATTGACTTTGATGCCTTAGCGGAATGCCTGAGAAAACTTTGCGCTCGCTATCGAGACAGCTTCGAACATTAATGCCACGAGAGCATCTACAAAGGGCCGCTGGTCACGATCACGACGGAGAGTGGTCCAATCCGCGCGTACGGTTTATCACCCAGGCCGAGAAAAGGGGATAAGTACAATTTTAGTGCCCTTACATTAGCGCAACATTACCTAGCCAGTATTTGGACTTATCCCCTTTTAGCCCCGATCCCCTTTTAGCCCCGATCCCCTTTTAGCCCCGATCCCCTTTTAGCCCCGATCCCCTTTTAGCCCCGACCTTTTGCCCGACCGATGCCAACAACGACCAACTGGGTGATTTATCCTGGGTGTCCGGGTTCTCCTCCGATCTCGATTTCGATTACGACGACCCGGCGGGCTACGACCCGATCAACAACCCGCCCCCGCCGCCAGAGCCGGTCGTCATCCCACAGCCGGTCGAGCCGCCGGGCGTGTTGGAGGCGTTTGCCTTGGGCTTCGGCTTCGGTGGTACCGAAGTCGTCAATGTCGCACTGAAGACGGTCACCTTCGGAACCGTAAATCTGGATGCCCAGGCCGCCAAGCTGGCCGACGCGGCCTACCTGGACGAAAACACGATCCGTTTGACGCGGCTGGCGGCGAACGAGGGCGTGACGGCGGCGTTTGCGGCGGCGACGCCTTCGGCCCTGGCTCGGCTTGGGACAGTGCCGGGCGTGAGTCGCATTGTGGCCTCGCCGGTCGGACAACTCATTGGCCGCGGCCTGGCCAGCCGGCCGGTGCAAGGCGCTTTTTTGGTGATGAATGGCGCCGGTGCGATTAACAACGGCGGGGCCGCAATCGCGGCCGCCCAAAACGGCGATTGGATCGGCGTGGCCGAAGGCGGCGTGGCCACGATCGAAAGCCTGATCGGCGCGCATGGGAATGCCAAGGCGCTGAAGGGGAGTTTCACGACGCCGAGGGTGGTGTCGGTCCAGCCGGTCGACAAATTTGAAGCAGCCAATCGCGAACTCAATATCCTGCAAGACTTCTGCTTTGCCCCGGAGACGTTGATTGCGACGCCGGGCGGGCCGCAGGAGATTCGTAAGCTGCGCGAGAACAGCACGATTCGCGCGTTCAATCATCGCACGGGCGAGTGGGTCGATCGCCGCGTGGCCAAGTTCCACGAGAGTATCTACGAAGGGCCACTGCTGACAATTACGACAGAGGCGGGCAGCGTCCGCTGCACGGTCTATCACCCGTTCTGGGTGGTGGCGGGAAGGGACTTAGCGGAACGGTCTGTTCCACGTGAACTTGCCGAGGACGAAGACCAAGGCCAGTCGCTCGATGGAAGATGGGTAAATTCGCACGACTTGCGTTGCGGCGATCGGCTGATTGGCCAGGACGGCAAGCTGCGAACGGTACTGAAGATCGAACAGAAGTACGTCCAAGCGTTCCTCGTCCACAATCTGACGATCGACGAACAACACACGTTCGCCGTTGGCCCAGACGCCGTGCTGGTGCATAATACGGACGGATGCAATATTCATGGGGTAACTCGCAGTAAGGCAGCAAAGTCCGAGTTTCTGAAGTCTTTAGCTGACGATTACCGTACACCATCAGCAATTAAGCCGTGGTTGCGAGAAGGGCGAGTGCCTCCCGGATTCAATGTTGATCACATCAAGCCATTGTCGATTGGTGGGGCGGACCTCCCGTCAAATATGCGTCTCCAAGGCACCGACTTGCACATTTTGCATCACCGATTTTATCGGCCCTGGCAGTGGTAAGAATGGCACAAACGAAAAAGTTCGCCGTGGCGTTTGACGAAAACAGGCCAGAAAGTCCATCGAGCGATTTTCTCGTTCCGATGAACTCGAGTGGTAAATTGGAGTTCTTTGGAATTACGTCACGTAGGACCACGACGCTGGGGCTAATTGTCTATATCGGAAAGGAAATCTCCGAAAGCGATATCATCGCAAGAATGTCTGCGTTGGGACGTGATCTGCAAAGCATGGAGAATTGCGCGTTGGAACTGGCGTCTTATATTGAAAAGCTAAAAACAGTTCGCATCGGAAATATCGTGCGTCTTACCGGTGTGGATGCGGGCACGCTTAGCCTAGAAGTCGTCTCAAAATCTCCATCCGAGTTCCAACGAATTGTCAGACACAACAAATGAGAGCCGATCGAAATGGCAGCGTGCGCTGCACGGTCTACCATCCGTTCTGGATAGTAGCCGGCCGGGACTTGGCCGAACGCAGCACGCCGCGCGAGCTCGACGAACATGAAGATCAAGACCTGTCACTCGACGGCCGCTGGGTGAATTCCCACGAACTCCGCTGCGGCGACCGCTTGATAGGGCAAGACGGCAAACTGCGCACCGTGCTCAAAATCGAGCAGGAGTACGTCCGAGCATTCCTGGTCCATAACCTCACGATTGACGAGCAACACACGTTCGCAGTTGGCCCAGACGCCGTGCTGGTGCATAATACGGCGAAGTGCAATGTAGATGCTATCGAGCAGCATCACCTGCTGCCGACGCAGTTCAAGGATGAGTTTAAAGCACGGGGGTTGAACCCGAACGATTTCAAAATACCCTTAAGGGCGGGCGACCATCGCCTGCTTCCAAACGGCATTCACACGGGACCTTATGAACAGGCGAACTTAAGGGGACGGGAGTCAAATCGGCGGTGAGGTAAGTGCATTAAATGTCAGTGTGTCGGCTGCACTTGGACCCCGCGGCGTTTCAACCACCTCCGCCGGCCACGCCACGGTGACGCAAGTCTTGGGGGGCCGGTCGTCGAACTTTTCTGGGCTGGCGGGGGACCTCGATGGGCTGCCGGAACAGGAAGAGCTGCTCCGCCTCGCGCCGAATGCGGGGGGCTTCAGCCTGGCCAAGTCGCTGAGCACCCGCACAATTCGGGAAGACTTCGACTACCAGGAAACCAACGGCAGCGTCACTCGGCGGGGCACGCTGGACGACAACGGCACGTCCAGCCGCGATACAACGCGGCAGATTCCGACGGTCTCGGCCACGGCGGCCGGCACGACCGCCAGCTATATCGCCCGCAGCGATACGGGCAGCACCAGCGGCGGCGGCTACCAGGGCGTATTCACCGACGCCCCGGCCCCGGCCGCGGCGGGGAGCCAGGGCCAGGGGCGGCTCTACTCGACCGACGGGGTGAGCAACTCCTCGCAACAGCTCTTCACGGCCGACACGGCCCATTTTGCGAACCAGGCCGACGGCAACACCAGCCGCACCAGCGGCACCCAGTCAAGTAAATCGCGGAGCACATTCGACAGCAACATCATCGGGGCCACAGGGCCGGAGGGCGGCTCGACCGGCCGCGGGACGTTCAACGCCGGCAATGATTTTCGCACTGCCAACACGGGCGGCGGGTTTGGGCGAGAGCTGATCGCGGACCAGCCGGAGCCGGACGGCGTCTCGACGACCGATACGACGACGATTTCGGGCGGCGACAGCAGCTCGCGCAGCTCCGTGACGGACAACTCCACGGGCACGGTCGAAGGCAGCAAGTCGTCGGGCAATGAGAATTCGACCGCCGCCGCCCGCCAGCGCGACAAGGGCTTCGTTCAAAGCCAGGCCAAAAGCATGGCCCCGGGCGACGTGGCGTCGAACGAGTTGACGACCACGCGGGCCACGAATAGCGGCTTTTCGACCGGCACGGCCAGCGGCACGATCGGCCAGCTCCTCGCCGGCCAGCTCCTGAACCTGGCCCAAAACGGCACCACCGGCGGCAGCCGCACGCTCAGCACCACCCGCACCACGACCGCCTTCACCCCCACCACGAGCAGCCGCACCGTGCTGACACGGACCGACAAGGGGAGCGGCAACAGCCAATCGAACGGGACGGTGAAGCGCGAGACGGGGGACGACAACGCCCAGCGGACGGAAAACGGCCACGGCGAGACAACAGGCGCCGTGGACATCGTGTTCGATGAAATGGGGGGTGGCAGCCAGGACGCGTCTGGAGTTTCGGGATTCGGATTCGAGTCGACTCATGTAGTCACACACACCGGCGACAACGTCGATTTTGACGCAGTGTTCGCCGAGGTAGGCGCAGAAAATGACGAGCGCGTGCACGCCATTTTGGGCCACGACACAAGCTTTCAATTGACCAATTCCACGGGCTGGCAGGCCGGCAATCTCGACCTGGAAGGCTGGTCGCAAGGCTCAGAGACGACGCACACGATCGAGGCCAGCGCGAAGACGGGCGGCGAGGCCACGCTTGTCAATGGCCTGCCGGTCAACGACGACGATGGAAGCGATCCGGCCTCTCCCTCGGCACGGAGCACCGACACGCGTGAGATCCATGATTGGAACATCGACCTGACGCAGCCCGACAAAGACGCTGTCATTTACGACCGGTTTGAGACCGACACGCTCACCGATACGCTGGGATCGACCTGGGAAAAGAACGCCCAGGGCGAAAAGGTGCTGGTGCCGACCTCGACCGAGAGCAGGTCGGTCGATTGGAACACGCTCGACCGCTGGCGCACAACGGCTGTGCGGCCGGAGCAATACATTGACTCCGTCGCGCCCGACACGCCAGCGACGGTGATTCATCGCCTGGTGGAAGAGGGCCACAATTCGCAGACGCACACGCTGAGCGGCGACCGGCAAACGATCGTCGTCGACAACACGCTGCATCACGAAGAAAAAACGGAAACAACGCATGATTTTATCGATCATCGAGACGAAGATGGAGATTGGATCGACCCGTCCACGTCGGAAGTCGTCGGCACCTACCAGAATCAGGCTGACGCCCACCTGACTTATACGCTGCTCGATAAGATCACCGAGGACAACGCCTACCACTACGATGCCACGCACCGCGTGACCGAAGAGGGTCTCGCGCAGGACGGCGAGTTTCACGCCAGCGATGAGCGGCATTTCGAGCACGTAAACACATTGCGGAGGGTGTACGAATCCGAAGTTTACAACATGGGAAGCAGTTTCAGCGACAGCTACGCGCTGAACCTGGGCTATGGCTACAAGGACACGATCGGCCCGGCCTTCACGAACGGAGTCACCAACACGACGATCGACTCGCTCGTAACGGAAGATGGCCATTACCGCGACGCCGGAGTGAACTCCAATGGCCAGCCCGTTCGCACGAGCGACGGCCATGCCGACAGCACGACGACCACACGGACGGCAACGCTCAACTTTGAGTACAGCTACTTCGATACCGATCCGGAGACCTACCTGATCCAACCACCGGAGGAACTGCCGCAAACTAATTGGGAACACGAGATCAAGGAAACGGAAAACTTGGCCGTTGACAGTCGCACGGTCGTATCCGCTTTCACGCTCGATTACGGCTCTGGCGGCGGGAACCGCAAGCCGAGCGACTCAATTAGCACCAACGACGATTCAAACAATTGGATGCACGTCTGGACGCAGGGCTACGATGCGGCAACCGATGCGCTTGGCCCCGAAATGGAAGGGGACAAGACAGAAACACACCATCTTGACGCGTCGTTCCCCGCCGCAGGCCAGGCCAGCGGCTGGGCAGAAGGGCATGTCTGGGGTTGGCAGACCGATGTCGACAACGACCAACTGGGTGATTTATCCTGGGTGTCTGGGTTCTCCTCCGATCTCGATTTCGACTACTATGATCCTGAGGGATATGACCCCATCAACGACCCGCCGCCGCCGCGGCACGTGCCGACAATTCCGCAGCCGGCGCCGAAGGAGTCTACCTGGTCCGATTTCTGGCATGATCCGCTGGATTGGGCGTACGGCGGCGGCGGGCAGGAAGCACATCTAACGTGGTTCGCCGATACGGCCGCGTCGCGTTTCGTCGGCGAAGGGATTCGCAATACGCTGGGCGATGACTACCTGGCGCACGCCGGCGGTTGGGAGCTGACGCTCCTCACCGTCGGCGCGGTCGGGGCGGGTGTGGGGGCAGGGGCGGTTGGCGGCGCCGTTGCCTTTGAGGCGGGCGTAGGCGCCTTCGGGTCGACCATTCTGGGAGGCGCGGCCGGTGGGCTCAGCGAGTATACTTCCACCTTCCTCCTGGCGAATATTCTATCGGACGCCAATAATGGTGGACGCGTTGCCGACCCCACGCTGTCAGGACTAGTTGGCAGCACGGTCGGGGGCGCAGTTACCGCAGGCGCGTTCTATGGAATCGGCAAGGTCGCCGCGCCGGTGTTAAAAACGATTGGAGCGAAAGTAAAGGCGGTTTTTCCGGGATTTGAAGCGCCGAAAGTAGTACCGCCCACGGAGTCAATCATCGTCGGCGGCGAACCCCGACCAATTGTAAGCCAGTTTGATACGGGGCTGCCGTTTGAAGAATTCAAGTGGCCGAGCCCTCCGCGCGTGCCGCGTCCCGGATCGATCAGCGGCAACCCTGCGAATCAACTGCTGGATACAGGCACGCCGCTTAAGGATGGATCGGGTTGGGCCAAGCGATGGTTCCGGATTACTCCCGAGGATGCGAAAGCGTATCAGCAAGGCGTCGCTGAATTCTACGAGAACATCAGAGATTTGGCCGACCGGATGCGACTATCACCCGATGTAGCCAAGCAATTTCGATTCGACCAAATGCGGCAATTTCGGACAAATTGGCTGAGTGACTTTTTGCAAAATCGATCGTATTGAAAGTAATGAATAGGCCCTTGCTGCATTCGGAGGTAGCGCTGCTGCTAGAAGGCGGCGCGGTACTGCATGCCACGCCAATGTCGGCGTTGCGCGTTCTCGCGGAATACCATTCGCAACCGCAAGTCATGCTGCCACAATGGTTCAATACAGACTTCTATATTGAGTTGGCCGATCGTGAAGAACGAATGCAAACGCCTCGTCGGAAAGGTGGGCGGGCTATCCCAGTTCATCCGCTCACGCTTGGCGCCGAGTACTTCGTCATTGTTTCGGAAGCTGGGCGACCGTTAACACTGGAATTGCTGAACGGCGAATCGATCCGGCAATCCACCTTCCGCGACGAACTTGAATGGATTGATGAGGTTCTGAGAAACATTCGTGATCTGCCGCGTCCCATTTCTGTCGCGAATGCACCGTATCTACGTGTGGCACGGCTTCAAACGTGCGTCCCGTTCGTCGTCGCGACGACAACGTCAATCAGCGATTTGCTCTCGGCGCCGGCCGTCGAGTTGGATACAAGCAAAGGCCAGGCTAGTTATCACGTATTGGGCGATCAATTATTGATCGATGGCGTGCTTTTCGATTAAGGACCTATCCCAAAATTCCAGATCGCCGCAGGGCGATGAGGCCAAATTGTAGATGAGCGAATCCAAGATAGTTGGCCGCCTTCTTTTCCCAACGTATCAAGAGCCTGCGGGCTCGGTTGGTCCAGGAATGCGCGGCTTCGACAACCCAGCGTCGGGCTTTTTGTCCGGCGCGGCAGCGGCGCTGTTCCTCACCACGACAACGGATGTGAGGAACGTATCCGAAACGTTTCGCCGTCGCGGTCGAGCGTTTTCCAAAGTACCCTTTGTCGAGACACAGATGCTGCCGTACGCGCCGTCGGCCCGGTCGTCGAACGGGGATAGATCGAAGCGTGTCTCGCAGCAGACGTTGGTCGTGAGCGTTGGCACCGTCAATCGCGACGCCCAGAGGAACGCCGCGGGCGTCAGTCAATACCGATCGTTTGACCCCCAGCTTACCGCGATCGGTGGGATTTTTCCCGCTTTTTTTCCCCGCCCAGCGGCGACTTGGTTGTCGCGCCGTCCACCGACTGCCATCGCCAAGCGATACCGCGTTTCTGATCGTACTTCCGCAGCGCCCGCTTCCAGAATCGCCGCCAAATACCCAGGCGTGTCCACTCTTGGAAATAGCGATGAACCGTACTGGGGCTGCCAAATTGTGGGGGGAGTGCCTTCCACTGGCAGCCGGTGCGCAACAGATAAAGAATACCACTGGCGACGGGCGCAGATTTCGCGGGGTCGCCCAACTTTCGAGCGTCGCGGATACTTCGGCAGCAAGGGCTCAAGCTGCTGCCAAAGGTTTTCGGGCATCCAAGCAAACTTGCCCTGCCAATCGCAGTGCATGTACACCTCCGTGCAAGCAAAGAAACGATTCGATGAGAAGCCATTCCTCACATCCTTCTACGCACGGAAACAACACCCGTTCACGTATTTTGGGATAGGTCCTTAATGAAGTGGTAATGGGGCGCAGCCGC
This sequence comes from uncultured Planctomycetota bacterium, assembly GCA_963738665.1. Lineage (GTDB taxonomy): Bacteria > Planctomycetota > Planctomycetia > Pirellulales > Lacipirellulaceae > JABDGM01. The sequence goes on along the minus strand of CAVTXL010000011.1, from coordinate 8,695 downwards.
GCATAACCATTTCCATCACTTCATCGAAAAGAGCGGCAGTCGACGACCCGCACGGCGAGCATTTTCACGCCCGTCTCGCACACCGAGGACTCGGTCACCCGCACCGATACGTCGAGCGGCGATGCGCACACCGACGGCACGCAAAAGCGTGACGCGGGCGATGACGCAATCGAGCAGAACGGAACGGGCGGCGGCAACAATGCGGCCGCGGTGGACGTGGTGTATTCGCACATGGCGAACCAGCCCCAGTCGGGCCCCGAGCCGCGGTTCCGGTTCGAGAGCGCCAGCGGCCAGCTCACGGCCCGGGACGTGACGGCCTACGACAGCGTCTTCCAGAATTACGGCGGCGACAACTACGGCCAGACGCACGCCAACCTGGTCAAGATCGCGACCGAAAACGGCACGGGCACGAGCGTCTGGACATCCGGCTGGCTGGATGAGGGGGGCGTCGGGCAGTATGCGGGCGAGACGATCATCCACACGGTGAATAGCAAGACGACGACCAAGGGAGACGGCACGGTCACGCAGAACGGGGCTGCGGGCGGCGCGAGCCGGACGACGGTCGCGGCGGGGCCGGGCTCGGCCGAGGGGGGCGGGGAGGACGTGGTCGAGGTGAAGAGTTGGGATTACGACGTCACCGATCCGGCGGCCGACTTTACGAAATCCGACGGCCTGTGGACGTCGCGGATCACGACGACGATCAAGAACCCCAAGCCGGACGCAGAGCCAGAGGAAGCGCACCGCCGCCCCCGGCGACGATCAGCAACGTGCAGACGGTCGATTGGGAGGACACGTGGATCGACTTTGAGCGGACGACGGATAACTGGACCGATGAGGAGAACTACTATCGCGTTGCGATCGTCCAGACGAAGGGGAGCCAGGGGCACTTTGAGCAGACGGTTACGGCTTCCGGCCCGGCGGACTGGCGGCATGAGTCGGTGCACATCGAGTCGAACGCGGTTGAGTACGACGATTTCCGCACGGTGGTCGAGAATGCCGCTGGTCCGATTGGACTCGATACGACCTCGACCGTGAGCCGCACGGAGAGTATGAGCGTTTCCACGTACGACTCGGCACACGACGTGGATGGCGACGGCTTTGCGTCGAATGGCGAGTTCTCGAGTATTGACGTTAATCGGTCAACCCAAGAAGGGTTCACCGAGACGACGCATGATTACGACGGCACGGACATCTCGACGCACAAAATCGAGCATGAGATTCACCACACCGATAGCAGCGGGACGTTGCAGACACGTTTAGCGACGGAGGACGGCACGTATTTCGACGATCCGTTCGGCCAGCGCGTGCAGCGGGCCGATTATACGATCGTCGAAACGTCAGTCGACTTCGAGCACGCGTCGGATCATACGCGGACGACCTTTGCCAACGCCGCGTCAAACCCGATCTCCGACGAAGAGTACCGCACCGACGGCGAATCTTGGCAGACAAAGACCCACGGGACGACGACGACGGGCAGCTACGACGAGTGGAGCGACCTCCGCGAAACGACGCAGTGGACGAGCGCGGACGGCTGGTCGGACACGCAGACGTACGCATTCAACAAGTACACGGACGGAAAACAGGGCTGGGAGACCATTGTCAATCACGTGGAAACGCACCACCCGGACGACGGCCCGGCCCACGGGCTGCAGTACGACCGGGTGATCGGCTGGCACACGGATATTAACGCGCCGGGCGACGGCAAGGGGGATATTTGGACGTACGTCGTGGATCCGTACACCAGCCAATGGGCCCCCGAGCCAGCCGGCCACTTCGAGCACTGGCTCGGCTCGGCCGGCGCCCCGCACGACCCACTGAACGACCCGCCGCCGCTGCCGGCGCAAGCGCCAATCAAGCAAACCAAGCCGAAGTCCAAAGGCGGTGGTTGGCATGCTATTACGGAGCAGTTGTACAACGTCTTCGTGCGTCCGGCCACGCGCAAATCGTACGACGATTTTTATCATGACACGCTGGAGTCCTACATTGACGAAGCGCGGGACATTCCTCGCGATGCGGCCCTGACGGCCAAGGGCTACTACTGGGACGGGCCGAAAAACCTGGCGATCGGCGCGGGGAACCTGGCCTGGAACTCGACCGTTCATCCCATCGACACGGTGATGGGACTCGGCCATGCATTGTTGCATTTACCCACGACATTCAACGCCGTTAAGGACGCCGTGGTTGACAAGTGGAACAGCGGCCCCGAGGGACAAGGCGAATTGGCGTTCAATGCGGTCTTGATTTTGGTGGGGGGAATCGAGAGTGCCGGCGCCGAGGAGGCGGAGATTGGGGCATTGGGAGGTGGCGTCGAAACGGGCGCCGAAGCGGAGGTGGCGCTGGCGGAAGTGGAAGCAGAAACAGCCGCGACGCTTGACGAAGCGGCTACGTCCGCGGGAGAATTTGCAACGCCGGAAGAAGTGCCGTTCGAAGAAGCTAACGGAGGACTAAAGAGCCTTGCAAATAGAAGTTTGCCGGACGCAGATAGTTACGCGATTGGTCGTGGTGAGGACATTGCAAATGCGGCGAAACTTCGTCCGGGAGAATCGCCAATCGATGTAAACATGCAATTTGATCCAGAACGTGGGTTTCAATGGAACTGGGATTATCAAAACCGTCCTTTGCTTGAGGAAGCAATGAAGCAAGGAAAGCCAATTCGTGATATTTCTCCTGGAAACAGTGGAGGTATGTATCTGAATGCTGAGCGGCTCTTTCTTGAGGGGCAGGGCTGGTTCCGTGAGACAATTGGAGAAGATCAATTCTGGGTTCCACCGGGCAACGTTTTTCGTCCGTAGTGAAATGGAGATTTCGATGTGGAGTTACGTTAAGATTCCGATAGTTCCGGGTGAATCAAGCGAAGGCGTCGTTTGCCTGGAAAAGTATTACGTTTCGGAAGGTGACTTTATTGAGCAAGGCGATGCCATCGCTGTAGCGCATACTGATCGCACTGGTTTTGACATCGTTAGTAATTATCGTGGTCGAATACTGAAAATAATTCTTCCTTCTAATACTTTGGTGGGATTTCGGGATCCGATCGCGACACTGGAGCTTCGACAGGAACCAGTAGACGGTCTCTTAATTGAGTCTTGCAGGCCGAAGATTTAGCGAATTTGGCGGGAATAAGGTGTCAGGAACCTTTTTAGAGTGAATGCCCATAGCGGTACGTAACACCGTTTCCGTTTCGACCCATCCCACGACGCGGACGCCGCCGGGTTCGCGACGGGCGGTAAATTCAACAGCGTCGACTTCGACCGCTCGAGCCAGGAGGGGTTCACCGAGACGACGCATGATTACGACGGCACGGACATCTCGACGCATAAAATCGAGCATGAGATTCACCACACCGATAGCAGCGGGACGTTGCAGACACGTTTAGCGACGGAGGACGGCACGTACTTCGATGACCCGTTCGGCCAGCGCGTGCAGCGGGCCGATTATACGATCGTCGAAACGTCAGTCGACTTCGAGCACACGTCGGATCATACGCGGACGACCTTTGCCAACGCCGCGTCAAACCCGATCTCCGACGAAGAGTACCGCACAGACGGCGAATCTTGGCAGACGAAGACGCACGGGACGACGACGACCGGCAGCTACGACGAGTGGAGCGACCTCCGCGAAACGACGAACTGGACGAGCGCGGACGATTGGTCGGACACGCAATCGTACGCGTTCAACAAGTACACGGACGGAGAACAGGGCTGGCAGACCGGCATCAGCCACCTGGAAACACATTATCCGGACGACGGCCCGGCCCACGGGCTGCAGTACGACCGGGTGATCGGCTGGCACACGGATATTAACGCGCCGGGCGACGGCAAGGGGGATATCTGGACGTACGTCGTGGATCCGTACACCAGCCAATGGGCCTACGAGCCGGCCGGCCACTTCGAGCATTGGCTAGGCTAGGCCGGCGCCCGCACGACCCACTGAACGACCCACCGCCGCTGCCGGCGGTGGCGCCGGTGAAGCAAAACTGGGAGTCAGGCGAAGTCAGCGTGTGGGGCGCGGCCTGGGCGGGTTTTCGATCGGGCCCAATTCCTAAGACTTTAACCTACGTTGGCGATGGAATTCGTCGCAGTGCGGACCACGCGGCGCGAAGCATCGAAAACAGCACGCAAACGGGCAACGACAATTGGGCGGGCCAGACGCTGGCCGCGATTGGCGGGGCCGCTGGGTACGCCCTCCGCGTGGTCGGGGGCATCGGCGGCAGCGTCGTGGACCTACCAGGCACGGCCGAAGGGGTCGTGAACCACGCAATTGATGCGGTTCACGTGGGCGGGCAATACGGCGCGCTGACGGGGATCTCCCACTTCGTCGGCACCGACGGGATTGCCGAATGGATGTACAATGTCGACCTGCTGACGGGCAGGGAACTGCAAGACGGTGAGGGCATCAATCGGCTGGCCGGCGGGATCGGCGCCGCCAGCGGCGTTGTGCTGACGATCGGCGGCGCATATTGAAGTTTGCCGGGCCGAAAGTGGTCGAGGAGGCCGCGCAGGCCACGCCCAAGTGCTTCCCGGCTGACACGCTGATCTCGACGGAGACGGGCTTGCGGCCGATTCAGGACGTCGGCATCGGCGACTTGGTGTGGGCGTTTAACCTCAGCGATGGAACGTGGCGGCTGTGCCCGGTGCTGGATACGCACGAAAGCGACCACACGCAGCCGCTAGTGGAATTGACGATCGCCGGCGAGACGGTGCGGGCGACTCTTGGCCATCCGTTCTGGGTGATCGAGGGCGACGACCTCGCAAGCCGGCCGCGGCGCAGCCACATTCTCAAAGCGTCCACGAGCAGCCCGATCGTGCCGGGCCGGTGGGTGGACTCGCATGATCTCAAGGTCGGAGACGTCCTGTTGCTGCGGGGCACGCGCCCCGCCCGCATTACGGAGATTTCGCTATGCCCGTTCGCTGGAAAGGTTTATAATTTCGCGGTCGACAGTCTGCACTGTTACGCCGTCGGCGCGACACAAATCCTGGTGCATAATGATTGCAACTTCATTCCGCTGGAGGATGTGGAAAAGGCGGCAGCGGAGCGTGCTCGCTACGAGGCGCTCGTCAAGGAAGCGGAAGCAGAATATCCAAAGAAGGCACTGCGGCCGAACGAAGATCATCACATTGATCCGCAGTATCTGACTGGTAATGACAGTGGACCAACGGTCAACCTACCGGCACCGTATCATCAGTACATAACGAACGAATTCCGTGATCTGCAGCCGTGGAAAACTGGACCGGTAAGCGCGGAAAGGCTGCAGCAGCTGAACAAGGAAGTCTACAGTAAATACCCGCTTCCTCCATTTCAGGGTCTAAGCGGTGGGAACCCGTGAGTATGCAAGAAGTTTATGAATTTCGGATTCTGGAAAGATTTGCGCACCGACTATTTCGCCCAGACGAGGGAAAAAAACTTAGCAGTACTGTGCGGCAAGGTTATGCTTCCGGGCGATGACCTGCGGCTTTGCCGGATCGGCGAAATACAGCAGCAGATTTCAGCCGAGCAAGATACTCTTTTCTTCGCCGGTTGGTACATCCATCGGAGTTATACGACAAAGGAGCTGCAGGAAGCGGAACTCTTCCAACTTAAAATCACCGCCATCTTCGAGCCAGTCGGCGAGGAGTGTGGAACACAATTCGTCGCCGATTCAGGGTGCCCCGACTGCGGCGGGGCAAACAGCAGCTAGGCCCATTACGTCTCGATCTGCGCAAGGTCCCCAAGGGCAAAGACATCGCCCGCACGATCGCCCACGAATGGATTGTTTCCCAGCGGCTGGGCGAGTTGATGATCGATCATGGGTTGACGGGCGTGGAGCTGCGGCGCGTGGTGCATAAGTACTATTTCTTCGACGCCCCGGTGTATCTCGACCGCACGCCTACGGCCGCGAATCTTCCCCGGCCCAAGAGGCGGGCATCAAGCAGCGCACGACGGAATACGACATTTGGATCAATCAGCCGGAGAATTTCGCGTTGTGGGAGCAAGCAGGGAATATGTAGCGCGCTGAAAGAGGAAAAAGCCTTGAAACGAGGCAAGCCGATGCCGGTCTGGTATCAGCTTGTTCCCAGTACGCAGCCGGTTGAGGCCATGCCCCTGACTAAAACCGGCATCGATCCGTTTGACGAGGATGTCAAGAACGAGTATCGCTGCCCGCGCGGCGACCTGATAGGATTGAACCTGCTGTCCGAAGTCTACGTCGACCGCGGCAGCTACGACGGCAGCGACGTGGCGATCACGCGGCAGTTCGTCGGCAAGGCAAACAGTTGGCTCCTCTCGCCGGTGCTGCTGATCTCGCAGAGGTTCCGCCAATTGCTGGAAGCGGAGAAGATTAAAGGCTACACGTTGGAAGTGCGCATCTGGTTTGAGCGACTTCGCCGCGCGCCATCACACCGACCAATCCTCGACCGCAAGCCCCGGCACGCGTTCGAAATCCTGGCGGTTCCGCGTGGCCACGGCGGCCGACATTTCGAGCGCGATGGCGGCGATCCGCAGGTCGTTCGCCCGCACGCCGAGCTTCATCCGCAGCAGCCCCTCAAAGCGGTCGATCGCGGCCTCTGAAAATGACAGCACGTTCAGCCGTGCCAGAAACTGGACGTTGGCAGTGAAGCGATCGTAGACTCGGGCCAGCCGGGCGCGGTCCTTGGTCCGGCGGCGCAGGGTGTACCACCCAGAGAGCTGCTCCTCAACCGTGATAATCGTCACCGCCAACTCGGCCGGCTCGTGCTCGGCCATGCGCCGCCGGACCGCGGCTTGGCCGATCTGATACAAAGACAGGATGTCCGTATCCAAGATAAAGAGCTCATCCGGCCGCCTCCGCGCAGTTCTCTTTCTTCGCGGAGAGTGTCAAGCCATTCTTGCACGATCGGGTCCGATTGGTCATACTGCCGGCAAACGGGAGCCAGGGGTGTTCACCCGAATCGATCGTGACCGTGGCGACGCGAACGCCGTCCGCAGCTTGGCGAAACCGAATTCTTGAACTGGGCCAGGGCCTCTTCGGGAGTGGCCCCTTAGCCACGACGGCGAACGGCTCGCCACCCCGGGCCGAAACCCGTTGCCGGGCACCGACTCGATGAGCACGGGGATGTCCATGGTGTATACCGCGGTCCAGTGAACGACAGAACAAAAGCTTCTTCGACAACGACAATTATACTTCGCAATCGGTAGCCGTTCCAGACCCGCCGCCGGCTTCGCCACGGGGGGCACGTTCAAGAGCCGCGACTTTGACCGCTCGAGCCGGGAGGGATTCACCGAGACGGAGCACACCCAGGAGTGGACGGAATCCGACCCTCCATCAAGGACAAGAACGTCGACCATTCGCTCAGCAGCGGCACGGCCCAGACGCGGACGGCGGAGGAGACGGGAACCTATTTTGACGATCCGCTCGCCGGTCGCGTGCAGCGGGCGGATTACACGATCGTCGAGTCGTCGAGCGATTTCATCCACACCCGGATCGACAACACCGGGTTCTGGCAATACCTGGAGGCGTCGCCGCCGCACGACGATTTCACGCACTACGTTCTCGAAGACCGGCAGACGAACACGCACGGTACGACGACGACCGGCAGCTACGACGAGTGGAGCGACCTGCGCACGACGTTGAACTGGACGCGCCAGGACTACCTGCTCAACGAGTCGAACTACGAGACCGAGAAATACGCCGACGGCCGCGACGGCTGGCGGAACACGATCCATCACCTGGAAACCCATCGTCCGGATTCGGGCTCGGCGAGCGGCCTGGAATATTCGTTCGTCACCGGCTGGCACACGGATGTGCTGACGCCGGGCGACGGGCTGGGGGATATTTGGACGTACGTGATTGATCCGACGGTCAACGACCCGCCCATGGCCCCCGAACCGGCCGGCCACTTCGAGCACTGGGCCATCGTCAACGGCGCCCCCCACGACCCGCTCACCAACCACGACCCGCTGCCGACGGTGGGGACGGTGACGGTGACGACTCCGGTGGATGACGAGGACGACGGCGAGGGGGCGGACTTAGACTTCTCGTTTGGGATTTCGGTACTTGGCGACGTAAGCAACATTCAAGCGTTTGATGCGTTGGCACTTGGGGAACGCTACCGAACGTCGTCAGGGCGAGAGCGGGAGCTACTGGCTCATCAGTTCGAGGAGCTGGGCTACAACAATATCCAGTTTGCATTCCGAGGATCGCATCATTTGTTTGATGAGTATGTTGTATTAAACGATGACGTGAAGTTTTTCAGCGGAATCGACGATCTGTCGAAGTATCTCGACGAAACCAGGTGGCAAGGTCCGCCGGGAATTGATCCGATTTCAATTGAATCTGTCGCCGGGCCGGAAACGGTCGTCGCCGCCGCCGGAGCCGGCCTGATACGAAGCGGTGTCCGTGCGGCGATCGCGGATGCGATCGATGCCGCGACCGTTCCCATTGCTGGCTACGGGGTAAATTCGGTAGGCCGCACATCCGCCCGCCAGGTACGGCATTGGTACCGAGGGCGCAACGCCGTTGGGTAGATGGGGCGAAGGGCGGCTACGCAGTTTCTTGGGTCTTGCCGAGGATGTGAAGAAGGCCAAATTCTGGACTAGCGACGGCTGGCGGACCTTTAACGCGCCAATAATCGACGGCATCGCGCACGAAAGTGAGGGCGGTCTGAATGTCAAGCTGAATCCGGTGATTAGGCGGCAGATTATTTAAAGATAAAGAATTAGGACCTATCCCAAAATTCCAGAT
>CAVTXL010000010.1:0-377741 GCA_963738665.1 uncultured Planctomycetota bacterium | reverse complement strand
CTTTTGCATGCTACGAGTACGTATTGCTCATTTCGAGGCCCGTGCGATCGCCGACGTGGGCCAGCCGCGGATAGGTGTGGCCGCCGAAGTTACACTGCAAGATGCGGCCGTCCTTGGTGCGATCGAACACAGCACCCCATTCTTCCAGCTCGCGGACGCGGGCCGGCGGTTCTTGGGCGTGGAGTTGGGCCATTCGCCACTGATTGAGATACTTGCCCCCCTTCATCGTGTCGCGGAAGTGGACTTGCCAGTTGTCGCGGGTGTCGACATTTTGCAGCGAGGCCGCGACGCCCCCCTCGGCCATCACCGTATGGGCCTTGCCGAGGAGCGACTTGCAGACCAGCGCCGTCTTGGCCCCTTGGGCTGAGGCCTCGATCGCCGCCCGCAGGCCGGCCCCGCCGGCCCCGATGATGACGACGTCGTATTCGTAGGTTTGGTATTTGTCCATTGTTGGTTAATTCGGGCGTCGCGGCCCGTGACTTGGCAACGTGTCGCGCGGGAAAATCACCCTCCCCTTCGAAGGGGAGGGGAAACCCAATTCTATGCTGTGCGGCAAGCCGATCTTGCAGCTCGTGCTTTGTCAAACCTTGATTTTCGGACTAGCCGTAGGGCGCTAGCCCACGGTTCGTTCAGTATAAACCGGGGCTAGCGCCCCGCGGCTAATTTGTCGAACCCGAATACTTCGCGATGACAGATCGCTAGCCTCCCCACCTCAAAAAAACCTCAAATCGTTGATCCGCCCGGAGGCCACCAGCCAGACGTAAAAGTCGGCGAAGCCGACGGTGAACAGACTGCACCAGGAGAACAGTCCGTGCGTCTCGTTGAGCTTCGTGACGCCACTCCATAGCTTGTAGCGAGTTTCGCCCGTGCCGCCGCTGAAGCAATCGAGGCCGCCGCCCACCAGGTGCCGCATCGAATGGCACGAGAAGACGTACAGCGTGAGAAAAATGAGGTCGACCGCCAACACCAGCGTGCCGACGCTCATGCCGAACGTCATTCCGCCCCCGTCGACGGGCCAGCGACAGGCGTCGATCACGTGATGAATGTGCATGAACACCAGGAGCACGGCCAGATACAGAAAGAAGCGGTGGAAATTTTGAAACGTCCACAGGCCTCGCTCGCCTTTGTAATTCTGTTTGCAGTATTCCGCCACCGCACAGGCGGGCGGATCGGCGAACAGCGCGGTAGTACGCCTTACGGGCGTAGTAGCACGTCAACCGAAAGCCGGCCGGCATCCACATCACGAAAATCGCCGGCCCGATCCAGGCGGGCACCCAGCTTGGCAGCGCAAGAGCGGTGAATAAAACGGCGAAAGAAAGTAGGCGTGGTCGGGCAGGACGTCCGTGCCGTGGCCGTACTCGTAACTGGAATTTGCCAGGCCGCGAATCGTCGCATAGATAATAAACGTGCCCAAGGCCACGGCGATCGCAAGCGGGCTGGCCCACCAATTGTCACGACGCTGCGTCAGACCCAAGCCGCGCTCGTGAACCGATACGCTCCCCGTGGCCATCGAGACTCCAACTCCTTACAAGGTTTCTATTAATATCGTAGCGAGTTCGCGAAGGGGGCACTATAGTCGCCGTGGCGGGGGGCCGTCAATTGTGCGGGGGATGGCGGCTTCGCTCGCACGCGAAATCGGCGATCCAATTGTAGCAGGCACGCTCCGCGTGCCGTAGCCGAGGTTCAAAATCGGCGTTTATTTCCAGGACAGCTACGGCACGCGGAGCGTGCTTGCTACATTGCGAGCACCTTTGCGCCGCGGACCGGGCCGCGCTTCAATTCGCACAGGGCGCGGTTGGCATCTTCCAGCCGATATGTTTCGACCACCGGCTCGATGGGAATTTCCGCGGCCAGCGGCAGGAACTCGCGGATGTCGAACTGCGTGACGTTGGCGACCGTTTTGATCTCGCGTTCCATCCATAAGTGTTTCTCATACTGCAATCGCAACAGTTCATCTTTGTCGGAATCTTCCTTGCGAATGGCATTGATTACGAGCCGGCCACCCGGCCGCAGGTTTGCCAGCGCTTTGACCACCGGCCGCCAAACGGGCGTGGTGTCGATGATCGCGCGGAGTGGTTCGGCGGCCGGTCGGCCGTGTCGCCGGCCCAGACGGCGCCGAGCCGCAGCGCCAGCTCACGGGCCTGCGGATCGCGCGCAAACACGTAACAACGGGAATTGGGATACTGATGTCGGGCGGCTTGCAGGACGATGTGCGCCGACCCGCCGAAGCCGGTCAGTCCGAGCGGCTCGCCGTCGGCCAGCTCCGTCAGCCGCAGCGCGGTAGCCGACCGCGCCGGCAGAGCAGCGGAGCGGCACGCTCATCGGCGAAGACGTCGGGAATCGGATAGGCGTAGTCTTCGCCGACCGTCATGTATTCGGCGTATCCGCCGTTCGCATCGCGGCCGGTGGCACGAAAGGCTTCGCTCAGGTTCTCATCGGCCGCGCCGCTCGAAGAGAAAATCCACCCAACGCCGACGCGATCGCCCACTTTGTGCCGAGCCACGCCGCGGCCGAGCCGCTCGACAACGCCGACCGCCTGATGCCCGAGCACAATCGGCCACACCGTCGGCGGCGTACGGCCCTCGATCTCATCAAGCTCGGTATGACAGACACCGCAAGCCGCAATTTGGACTAAGACTTCACCGGCAGCCGGCTTGGGGATCGGCAAATCGGCCATCTCCAATGGCGCATCGGTATCGTCCAGTGCAACGACCCGCCGCAAGACCATTGCTTTCATGATGCTGCCTTAAATCGCACTCTGACGCCTGGACCTGACACGTAAACTACGCCCGGGAGGATTCGAACCTCCGACCTACGGATTAGAAGTCCGTTGCTCTATCCAACTGAGCTACGGGCGCGAAGCGGCTGGCTTTCTTCTTATTCTACGGTCAAATGCAGCGTGGCTGCGAGTGGCTGGTGAAGTGGGTGCTTTTGGGCACTTGGGAGCGATTATTGGCGGCTGGCTTCGCGAGCCGTGCTCATCTCGCGGAGCAAGACGACGACATTGGTTGGGTTCATCGCGCGGAGCGAGAGGATTACACTACGGCTTGCTGATTTGTGCGACTTACATCATTGTCTACCCACTAGATTGCGAGTTGCCCTTATGTCTGCTTTCCTTGACGCCACACTCAACACCTTCAGCAAGCAAAAACAGATGGCCGAGAAGGCGATGATGCAAATCAGTGACGACGATCTGCATGTCGGGCTGCATCCGGAGACGAACTCGATCGCCGTGATTGCCAAGCACATGGCCGGCAACATGCGGTCGCGGTGGACCGACTTTCTCACCTCCGACGGGGAGAAGCCGTGGCGCGACCGGGACGATGAGTTCGTCGACACCCACAAGACGCGGGCCGCAATTATGAGCGATTGGGAATCGGGCTGGTCGTGCCTGCTGCAGAGCGTCGGGGCGCTGACCGAGGCCGACCTCGATCGGCAAGTCATTATTCGCGGCGAGCCGCACACCGTGCCGCTGGCAATTCTGCGACAGATTGACCATTACGCATACCACACGGGGCAGATCGTGATGGTCGCCCGCATTCTCGCGAAGGGCCAGTGGCAGGTGCTGACGATTCCGCGGGGCCAGTCACGGCAATTCAATGAGAAGTTCTGGCACGGCCAGGGGCCTTCGTGAGGAGCCGGGCGGGGCAAATCCGCCTGGCGTGATTCGCGCGCGGCCATTCGGGCCGCAGATCGCGCGCCGAGCCACGATCGCCGGCGGTGCGCTGCGAAAACTCGTCGGGGCCAACCGCGACAGAATTGCTGTTCGTGCTCTTTCGACAGGACCCGAGGGATTCAACCCATCGCAGTTGCGCTCGCGGCATAGCGTTTGCGTTAGTGGCTGATGTGGCCGCCAGCTAGCCCGCACACCAGCGGTTCGCCTAACGGCCCAACCACTGCCTCGCCTAGTGGCGGGCGGGCACCCGCGAAAAATGAGGAGCATAACGATGAATCTTGCAAAATGTACACTCGGAGGACTGATGGCCGTCGGGATGTTGATCGCAACCGGCTGCGAACAGGGCACCACCACCAAGGACGTGGCGGATGCGAGGCAAAAGGTTGCCGACGAACAGCGCGACGTCAAAGAGGCGCAGCGCGAGGGCCAGCAAAACGTGGCCGAGGCAAAGTCGCGATGCGCAGGAGAACGTCAACGACAACAACCGGACGACGGTCAACAAGCCGATCGTAGATAACAAGACGATGAGCGACGCCCAACAAAACGTCAACGAGGCCAAGCAAGAGGCGGGCCAGAATGTGGCTCAGGAAAAGCAAGATGTGCGGCAGGCGCAGTCAAACTTGCAGGCGACGCAGCACAACATGCAAATGACGAAGGATCGCGACGCGTACGTAGCCGACGTACAGAAACAGCTTGATCAGGCCAACCAGACGATCAACCAGCTCGAGAAGCGGGCGGATGCGGCCGAAGGGAATTCCAAGGACGCGCTGGAGCAGCAGATTGACACAATCAAGACCAAGCGGGACAACGTCAAGGACGCCTTGGACAATTTGAAAGACGCTGAATTGGCAAATTGGGATGCGCACAAGCAATCCGTCCAGTCGGCCCTGCAGGATTTGACGAAGGATTTGAACGCGAACAGGTAAATGAATGTTCGCCAAGCTTCTTCGTCGACAGCAACGCGTCGGCCGTCCGTAGATTTATGCTTGAACGGCCGACGCGTTTGCGTGCGCGGAACGAACGCTTGACGGGCTGAGCATGATCAACAGGAGCGCGACTGGCGGCACGCGAGTTGCAATCTCCAGCGTTGCCGTAATCGGTTACGAAACATATTTCTAGGTTAGAAGGGAGTGAACGATGCCTGTTAAAAGTAAATCTTTGGACGACTTGTTTTTGGACGAGCTCAAGGACACGCTGGATGCCGAAAAGCAGATCCTCAAGGCGCTGCCAAAAATGATCAAGGCGGCTGAGAGCGAAGAGTTGCAAGCGGCCTTTGAGAGCCATTTGAGCGTGACGGAAGAGCACGTGACGCGGCTAGAGTCGGTCTTCGAGCAGCTCGGCAAGACGGCCCGCGGCAAACATTGCCCGGCAATGGAAGGCCTGCTCAAGGAAGGCGCCGAGTTGATCGAGGAGATTGAAAAAGGCCCCACCCGCGACGCGGGCATCATTGGCGCGGCCCAAAAGGTCGAGCACTACGAGATCGCGGCCTATGGCACGCTGGTCGCTCAGGCCAAGCTGCTCGGCCTGGATGAAGCGGTCGACACGCTGCACACGACGCTCGGCGAAGAGAAAGAGGCCGACGAAAAGCTGACCGACGTGGCGTCGGAGATCAATATGGTCTCTGAGGAACAGGCGGCGGAGTAATCGGGTACAGGCCCATCCGTAACGCACATCTCAATACCCTTCAGGTGAGGAGCTTGGAGGGTATTTTCATTGGCGAGAATTCGAAGATGTGCAACACTCCCGCCGAGTTTTGGACATCTTTACCCGGCAGGAGGTCGGCCAGAAAGATGTTGTGGGTGGGGGGACTTTCGCCTCACTTTTTACATCGCCCCAGTCATTTTTTTTGGGGGGGTGAGGCGAAACCCGGTCGATTTCGCCTCAGTAGGTTTGCGCAGAATGTTTGCCGGCCGGTCGTTCGGTGGGCGGGGTGGGGCGAAAGGGGTGGCATTTCGCCCCGGTGAGGCGAAACGGGGTACCCGGGTAAAGCGAAACTCGGTTGGAGATTGTGGCAACGAGTTGCCCGGCTGCCCGGCTGGCGGCTCGCGGGGAAACGATGTTGCGTGTTCGCGAATCCTATCGAAGGTGTCCAAAACTCCCCCACCGAGTTTTGGCCATCTTCACTCTTCCGGGGGGTAAAATCGATAGCTGGCTGCGTGCTGCTGTGGCGCGCGTCGCGAGCGCTGGCCGCGGGTTTTGCGACGGATGCATTCGATTGGTTGCCAAAGAGCAAGGTGCCCTGGTGAGCTTAGCAGGTTTGTGTTCGTTTGTATAGTAGCGTTTTCGGCCAGGGTGGGAATGGTCAAGAGTCAGGAGTCAGGGAAGCGGGGAGCGGGAATAAGGAGCAAAATGTCGTTGGTTGCGGCGGGGTGTTAAGAGAAAGCGGCCGCGATCGCGGGCGAATTGGCTTAATGACGCGTGCGCTGAATTTGCTTGAATTCGGCCACTGAATTTGTCAGACTGGGACTTGCGCCACGCTCTCCTCTCTCAATCGCTCTGCAGCCGTTCGGCGCCCGTTTTCACGTCTCTTGCGTCAATAAGCGCGCGTGTCCCCCTTTCGTCCCGCCTTAAGTTCGCACAAACGCGCAGCGCGTAGAATTCCCGGTCGCGACGAACTAAAATCCAATGATGGGTGGCCCCGACGCGTTCCTCAAAACCCCTGCAGTGGGCGACCATTTTGTTGGCTTATCGACGAAGCGGAATGCAGAAGGGGGAGTGCTGGCCCTGGCGATGACAGCTCTCATCATTGTTGGTTCGTGTGCATGACCGGTGCATACAGTCTTGGTATTGGAGGGACGGTAATCGGAGTGGGAATTAGCATAGATGAGAGTGACCCGAAAG
This sequence comes from uncultured Planctomycetota bacterium, assembly GCA_963738665.1. Taxonomy (GTDB): domain Bacteria; phylum Planctomycetota; class Planctomycetia; order Pirellulales; family Lacipirellulaceae; genus JABDGM01. Next base: position 371,224 of record CAVTXL010000010.1, on the reverse strand, counting down.
ATGTTGACGCTAACGTCGAAGGCGCCTGGGCGGGGTACTTTTGCGGATGGGGCGGTGCCCTCTCTGGTGGGCCTTCCGCCTGCTGCGATACACAATGCGGGACAAAAAGGGGGCCTGGACCGTGCCCTCACCATCCCCCTGGATACGGTTCGCCTTAGTTTTGGCTAGCCGTTGTCCGTTTGTGTTACCTTCGTAACGAACAACTCAGGTGCGTCTCCACCGCTTGTGTAGTCACGCCAAAGTTTTTCCATAGCGTGCAGTTTCTTGAGTGCGAGCTCTGTGTTTCCAGCATTTGCAGTTCTTGTAATATCAGCGAGCATGACCGCTGTTGGACGTTTAACATCACTATCAAAAAGCACGTTGAGCGCGGCAACTCTTGCGCAATGAAATACCCAACAAGGGACGAGAACTAGCAGCCCACCAACAAGCGCACGAATGGTGTATGATCTGAACTGACTCATTCGTGCACTCCTTATATTTCATTCGGGCACATTGGGGACCCACGGAACTAGTTTATCAACCGCAACCCGCGACAGCCATTTCGCAGGAATAGGAGTTCAAAAATGCAATACACTGGACCGCCCGCAATGATGCTCGATTTGGTTGGACCATCGGCCAATGGGATGGACCTGGAGTATATTCATCCCTATTCCAACGCGCATCCATACCAGTATGGGAGGAGCAATCCAGTTCGGTTAATCGACCCAAGTGGTTTGTTCGATTGGAATTGGGGTGACGTTTGGGAAGGTGTCGAAATTGTTCTTGGCTCGGGCGGGGACATGTGTAGAGCGTATCGCGGCCCGTGCTCCCAATACAAAAACGAGGTAGATTTTGCAAAAGCATCATGTTTGGTGCAGTGCGGAACAGCGTTTGGTACAGAGGCGGATGCAATCGCAGCGGCTGCAGTTGGACAAGCGGCGGCAAATGGCTTGGGCTTCGCTTTCAATACTCCCGAGCATAGTGCGATTCGACACTGCGTGACCGTGGGCGTTCTCGCAATGCTTTGTCACAGTTGTGCTTGTGCACTATGTACGAACGACGCACGAGATCGATTTCAAACGATGTGTCAAGGACAATCTAAAGGCGCTCTACGTCGAGCGTTGAGTGCAGGATCCATTGGCGCGAAATGCGCAGGTTGCAAAGAAGGCGCTATTGATCCCGTGGTAGGGGCGTTTGTAGCGTTTCAGTCGCAAGCTCAAATTATTAGTTGCTGCATAGCAAGTTTCAAGGCGGGCAAAATCGACCTCGGCAATTGAACTCATTCATAGAGTCTCCAATATGGTCTACAATACGACGGCCGAGTTGCGTGATAAAGAACGTCGTTCGAAGCTTTTGCCAAAACGAGTGAAGCTAATATCAGTTGTCGTTGGGGGGCTCTTGCTATTAGTTTGCTTTGCAATCATTTATGTTGCGAGGCAGGTAGTAGTCGAGAACGAGAAATTCAAGCGCGAATCAGACGATAACAAGGTCATCCTCACACAAATCATAGAAGAAGTCAGTTTAATCCGCACGAAGCTCGGCCGGGCTCCAAGTGACGAAAAGGAATTGAAAGCATTGTTAGGACGAGAAATGCCAAAAATTCACATCAAGGATGTGGAAGTTCCAATTAACTACTTTCGAAAAAGCGACAGCGAATTCTACTTAGTCTTTTTTGACGGGAATGTTCGACGCTATGATAGCGAAATGCCCGAGAGTGGCTGGTCAATTGATCGTAGTGACTAAGCGTATAAGTGCCAGGAAACGGGCTCCAAAAAGGTGACGGGCACGAGATAACAATGACAACCGGCTGGTTAAGGTGCAGCCGTAGCCGAGCGGCTTGCCTGTCGGCCCGCCGCCGACGATGGTGTATAAAGTGGATGGGCTACGTTCGCGGGTGGAGGGGCCGAAAGGGAATTTGGACAACGTGTGGGATATGGCACTGGGCTCGGACGCGCCGGTCGTCGCGGTGACCAGCTGGCAAGCAATTTTGCGTGAATTGGAGATTGACAATGTATTACGACGGACCACCCGGAATGGATAGCGTCCCACGAATTCTGTAACTGCTAGCGATGCGACGAATCGCCGGCCTGGGTGAAAGAGGGCGGGTCACGCTTGGTTTCCTAGAATTGTTTAACTCACAATTTAAGGAGACCCAATCATGACCCACCAAGCTCATCCTAGCATTACGAATGAAGCTGTCCAGTTGCTCGCCGAGCATGGCTTTGACGGCATGGCGCGGGCGATGGAACTACTCATCAACGAGTGCATGAAGATCGAACGGCAACAAGCGCTCGGCGTGGGACCATATCAGCGCGGCGATGCGCGGCATGGCCAGGCCAACGGCTTCAAGCCGCGACGGCTCAAGACGCGGGTCGGCCAGTTGCAACTCGCCGTGCCGCAGGTCCGCGGGGCGAAGTTCTACCCGAGCGTCCTGGAACGCGGCAGTCGCAGTGAGAAAGCGCTTCGCCTGGCCCTCGCGGAGATGTACGTGCAAGGCGTGTCGACCAGCAAGGTCACGAAGATCACTGAAGAACTGTGTGGCTGCGAAATATCCTCCAGCGACGTCAGCCGGGCCACGGCGCTGTTGGATGAAGACTTGGCGAAGTGGCGAAACCGGCCCCTCGGGCAGGTGAAATACCTGATCCTGGACGCCCGCTATGAGAAGATTCGCGAGGGGGGCCGAATCGTGGACTGCTCGGTATTACTAGCGATTGGCGTGGATGCCGAGGGCCGCCGCAGCGTGCTGGGCGTGAGTGTTTCGCTCAGTGAAGCGGAAGTTCATTGGCGTGAGTTCTTCAAGTCGCTCGTGGAGCGCGGGCTCTGCGGCATGGAGCTGATCACCAGCGACGCGCATGCCGGTTTGAAAGAAGCCCGCAAGGCCTGCTTTCCCGGCGTGCCCTGGCAGCGCTGCCAGTTCCACCTGATGCGCAATGCGATGGCTCACGTGCCGCGCGAGGAGATGAAAGGCGAGGTGATCGAAGATCTACAAAGCGTCCTCGACTCGGCCCACGAGCACACGGCCGGCGAACAGCTTGGGCGTGTGGTGCGTAAGTATCAGAAGACGGCGCCAAAGCTGGCCGCCTGGATGGAAGAGAACGTGCCCGAAAGCTTCGCCGTGTTCCGCCTGCCGCCATCGCACCGCGTGCGACTGCGGACGACCAACATGCTGGAGCGCGTCAACAAGGAACTCAAACGCCGCACCCGCGTGGCGACCCTGTTCCCCAACGATGCGTCGCTGCTAAGATTGGTGACCGCCGTGCTGATGGAGCTCAGCGAAGAATGGGAGACCGGAAAACGTTATGTAACCTTCGAAACCAAGTGAGACCGCCCAAAATCACTCAGGCACTTTTACAGAAGAATTGGGATGGTATCCTTCCGCGCGACGACCTGGGTGGCTCGGCCGACTAGCTCGACGACACAAAACGTGATACTTTTTTTGTGGAGGTCCGCACCGACGAATTTCATGGCGAGATTCCTTTTGTGGAGAGGTTGGAAGTAGAACTAACTGCCAACGGTCTACCACGTTTTCAAGGACCGTCCCACTCGCGGTGCGGCCCTCTGTTCTCTTTCCATGTTTTCAGCCACACTTCAATCAATCTCCTGGCCATTTTAATGCGTCACGGCGGGGAATTCTACGCGCAATTCGTTTGTGCGAGCTACAGAGTCGCCTGAATCAGCGCGCGGAATAGGCGGCTTCAGCTTAAGAACTGCGCCGCGGGCGGCGGAGCGCAGTGTGCCCGCGGGACGTGCTCGGCGTGAGGCTGGAAGCGCGGCCGAATCGGCCGCGGCCCTAGGGGAGCGCGAGCAGCGTTGCTCGCCCGCGATGCAATCGGCGGCCGGTCGGCGTCAGCCGGTCCACGCTGTGCGGCGCCAGCCACGCGGTGAAACATTCGGCCGAAGCGCGTCACCAGCGGCAGCCAGTTGGCGGCCGCGATGCCAGTGCGCTCCAGGTGGCCCAACCTCTTCACACCACCACCCACTCGCCAGAACTCGCTAGCGTGCTCAAACCACGAAACTCTCAGCACTTAATGCTTAAGTTCCTGCCCTGCGACGCTGCACCGATTATTTCCCCGGTCAGTTCTTTGAGTTGCACAGCAACTCTCCCAACAGCATCTGTGACATTCGAACCGCACTGTTGCGCATCCTGTCCATCCGGTAGATTCTGTCAGGAACTAACCAGCACTCGCCTCCACCTCGCCCAGCGACTCATCCAGCATCGCGAGCAGGTAGTCCACATCATCCTTCGTGATGCACATCGGCGGCTTGATGCGGAGCGTGTTGCCCCACAGGCCGCCTTTGCCCACCAGCACGCTCCGCTTTTTCATGCGCTCCATTACGTCGGCCGTTTCCTTTGAGGCGGGCTCTTTGGTCTCGCGGTCTTTCACCAGCTCGACGCCCAGCATCAGGCCCAGGCCGCGGACTTCGCCGATCAGCTCGTGTTTTTCCTGCAAGTCGAGCAGGGCCTCTTTCAGGTAGCCGCCTACTTTGCGGGCGTTTTCCTGGATGCCCTCTTCGTCGATCACCTCGAGCGTGGCCAGGCCCTGCGTCATGCTCACGGCGTTGCCGCCGAACGTATTGATGTGGAGCCGTTTTTTCATTGCTTCCGAGATGGAGACGGTGGTCGTCATCGCGGCGATCGGCACGCCGTTGCCCAGGCCCTTGGCCATCGTGACGATGTCGGGGACGACGTCCCAGCATTGATGCGACCAATAGTGTTCGCCGCTGCGGCCGAAGCCGCCTTGCACCTCGTCCGCAATGCACAGCCCGCCGTGCTGGCGGACGATGTCGTAGACGATCTTGTAGTATTCTTTCGGCGGTGTGACGACGCCGCCCACTCCCTGCATCGGCTCGCCGATGAAGCAGGCCAGCTCGCCCGACGTTTCAAATTGGATCACGTTCTTGATGTCTTTCGCGCACTTGAGCTCGCACGAGGGATAGGTGAGGCCGTAGGGGCAGCGGTAACAGTAGCCGGCGTGGGTATGGTGGACGCCGGAGCCCGTGTTCGATTTGAATCGCCAGGTGCCGACGGCGGTAAGATTGATCATCGACGAAGTGCCGCCGTGGTAGCCGTTCCGCAGGCCGATCACGTCGTGGTTGCCCGTGTACTCGCGCGAGGAGAGGATGGCCACCTCGTTCGCTTCGCTGCCGCTGTTGGTGAAGTACGTGCGGGTGAGGCCGGCCGGCATTTTGTCGGCCAGCTTTTCGGCGAGCTGTGCAATGGCTGGGTGGAGGTAGACGGTCGAGATATGCTGCAGCCGCCCGACTTGCTCGCGGACCTTCTCGGCCACCTTCGGGTGGCAATGGCCGACGCTGATCGTGCAGATGCCGGCGAAGGCGTCCAGATAGCGGCGGCCCGTCTCATCCCACACGTATTGCATGTGCCCTTCGACGACGAGCAGCGGATCTTTGTAGTACATGAACACGCCGGGGGAGATGAACTGATGCCGCAGGGCAAGGACCTCCTCGCGGCTGGGGCCGGCGTAGGGCTCGGGAGTGTGGTCGCAGATGGGGAGTGTGTGTTGAAGTTGTGTTGCCATAAAGGACTCCGAACGAACAGGGCCAGTTAACCGGCGTTGGACTCGGTAGCCCTGATTTTACAAACAGTGGAAAGCGTTTTCTATATCCGTGCGGACGACGTGGACACTTTCCAGCCGGCTTTCGTGCGATAAAACGCACCGTCCGGCGGGCTGGCTGCTTCTGCTGGTGGCCGCAATGTGTTTCTTGGTCGCGCTTGTTCCCACAACCGCGATGCGAGGCGGAGCAGCATCGCCAGAAGCAAGAATGTCGGACGGGCGCGTATGGCGCTGAATCTCGAGGATGCCGCGCGGACCATCCAGCAGCAGGCGATAGCGATTCAGCGCGTCTCGTCCGAGCAAGATCGCGTTTTCATCCCGATCGGCGAGGACCGGAATCGTGATCGCGTCAAAGCTGTGCAGTGAAAGGCGCACCAGATAAGTGGCGGCCAGCATGACATGACCCCCGAAGCCGCCGACCGCGACTTGGTCTAACTGCACGAGCTGTAGTCGCTCGACAATTTCGGCCGGCACGACCGTGATGTCGGCGCCGGTGTCCAACTGCGCCGGCAAATTCGCGACAACTATGGCGGCATTGTCGGGCCGCGCGATCGAAACGTAAGCGCACGGTGCAGGCGGTTCCAATTGCCGATTGTAGTTATAGCGAATGCTCATCCAGCAGTCGTCCGGACCAGTCGAGGCGAGCGGATTCGGAGTATCGGTCGAGTCGGGGGCGATACCAAGCCGACGTAAATCGGCACGTAGCCGTGGCGACTATAAGCGCGCAACGCCACCGTAACCTGGTCATCGCCAGAGTCGACGATTTTCCCTTCATGCACGGCCACATACTTTCCGGCATAGTTTGCCGGCAAGGTCGGGACCATTTGATGAAGCGCGTGGTACTCTTGCATCCACTTTGAGAGTGGAACTGGTGTCGGCAAGAACTCTGGCGCAGCGATGATGTCCGTCATTTCCATCGCAACAATCCTCCCGCTTCGCAGCCTCGTAAATCCGCCGAAAGTAGTACAGCGGCTCGCTAACCTTAATTCTAGTCCGAAGTCTGCGGCAATCCAACAATCGCAATTTGGGGAGCTGTCGTGCGGCCGGCCGGTGCGTCCCGCGAAGCGGAGTAGGCCGGCCTTGGCAAATCCGACGGAGCATTGGGGATGCCGTGTGAAAACCGCGTGTGTTACAATCGGGCTTGGAGCCGCGTGTGGATACGATTGACCCAAACATCAACGTCGTGTCGTTCGGCGAAGACGAGCTGGACAGGATGGTGCTGGCCGTTCGCCGCGTCCAACAGCGACAACTGCGCAACACAATTGCTCGAAGAAGCCGGCATTTTATATGCGCTCAGCGGAAGCAACGCGACCTATTCTTGGATCGCGTCTGTTGATCCGTCCGCAGTCCGGCAATATCGCAATGTCGAAATTCTGCTGGACGACGCCGGTTTGCGCGGCAACAAGTGTTTTCGAAGGCGCCGGTTTCCACCGGGTTGAGCGAATCGGGCAAATCCGCTTTTTGGATGGCGACCGCGGCGATTGGAGAGGTGCGATTGAGATTACCGTCGGTGGCGAGAAGGTAATCGGCAAGTGCCCTCAGCTTAAAACTCCTGCACCAGATGAAGTAGCTTGCCTGGAAGGTCAACGCGTATTAGAGCTTTCAGCGCTCGTACGTTTGCAATTGGCCAGATATCGGCTCGACGACGCCGTCGATCTTCGTGATTTGATCGACGTCGGCTTGCTCGACGCAAGCTGGCTCGGCCGACTGTGGCCGGAGCTGAGCGCTCGCCTGAAAGAATTGCTCGATAATCCGGATGTCTGAGATGCTTTCTAAGGTGGGACTCCCATCCCTACCTGATCGCGTACACGATCCAACCCAGCCCGATTGCCGCCAGGGTCATGCCGATCAATAACGTGCGGAGGCTGAACCGCCAAGGGAGCCACGGCACTAAGGCAAACGCTATGCTCAGCAACACTGCGACCCAAACTGACATGGCCAGCGCACGCGGCCAGGGCGGATCCATCAGAATCCAATAGAATGGATAAGCAGGTTCGAGATTCCACTGCAAATCACTCCGATCAGCGCTTTCGTAACTCCAACTGCGATCTTGGGGAAACGGCGTTGTGTCATACGTTTGGAAGACGATTCGACCGTGAAACGAGTCAACGAAAAGTACGTAGGGCTTTGGAAGCAGTGCCCGGAAGGCGTCATCACGCCGGCCGCTCCGCACCCACAACGCTATCAGCAGCAGACAGGCGATGACCCACGCGACCCACCACGCAATTCGCAGCTTGCGGCACTTCCTGCCCGCCATTCTACTCAGAAAATACGGACTGTGTTGGTGAATGGACCTGGAAACCGACGCTAGCGCGTGTCAGCGGATTTAGTCAGCCGCTGGGCGCTAGCCCACGGTTTTGAACTTGCTTCTCGCAACATAGACGCTGTCCCGTTTGTGGCCGCCGACCGCCGGTGTTACGATACCACAGTCAGCGGAGGGGCTTGGCAACTTGTTTCGGCGGAGGAACGGATGAAGCTGGCGTTCAGTTCAAATGCCTATCTGAACCACTCGATCGAGTCGGCGATCGCCCGCATTGCCGGGCTCGGCTATCGCGGCATCGAGCTGATGGCCGACGTGCCGCACGCCTGGCCGGCGGGCCTCTTGGAAGAGCGGAAGGCAGCGATTCGAGACTCACTGGCCAAGCATAGGCTGACGATCTCGAACATTAACGCCTTCATGATGAACGCCGTGGCCGACCCGCGGCAGCCCTATTGGCACCCGAGCTGGATCGAGCCCGATCCGCATTATCGAGCCATCCGCCGCGAGCATACGAAGCGTTCGCTGCAATTGGCCCATGACATCGGCGCGCCCCACATCACGACCGAGCCGGGCGGGCCGCTGGCGAAGGGACAATCGTGGCGGAGCGGGGCGGATGTGTTCTACGAGGAATTGATGCCGTGCATCGAGGTGGCCGAGAAGCTCGAAGTGCCGCTGTTGATCGAGCCAGAGCCGGGCCTGTTGATCGAGAAGTTTGACCAGTATCTGGAGTTCGTCAGCCGGATCGATTCACCGCTGGTCGGGCTGAATTTCGATATCGGCCACGCCTACTGTGTCGGCGAGGATCCGCAGGATTGGGTCGACAAGATGCAGGACCACACGGTCCATTACCATTTCGAGGACATCGCCGCGACGCGGGTGCACGCCCACCTGGTGCCGGGTCAGGGGGCGATCGATTTCGCCGCCACCATCGCGGCGATTCGCAAGACCGGCTACGACGGCTGGCTGACGGTCGAACTCTATCCCTATATTGAAAACCCCGATGAGGCGGCCCGCGAAGCGAAAGCCTTTCTCGACCAGAGGCTGGGTTAGATGTCGTTCCCTTCCGCCAGGCCGTCGGCTGGATTTGCGCTGTTGCAGTTGCTGCGGCTGCCGAACGTCTTTACCGCCGTGGCTGACGTGGCGATGGGGTTTCTCGTCACGCACGGCGACTTGCAGCCAGCCGGCCTGTTCGCGCTGCTCGCCGTCGCGTCCTCGTCGCTCTATCTGGCCGGCATGGTGCTGAACGACGTGTTCGACGTCGAGGTCGACACGCGGGAGCGGCCGGAGCGGCCGATTCCCTCCGGCCGCGTGCCGCTGCCAAGGGCGCAAGCACTTGGCTGGGCGCTGCTGGTGGGCGGCGTGTTGCTGGGCTGGCTTGCCGGTTACTCGGCCGGCAATTGGCGGCCCGGCATCGTGGCGACGCTGCTGGCGGCTTGCGTTGTGCTGTACGACTGGACGTTGAAACGGACGCCGATCGCGCCCCTCCTCATGGGTACGTGTCGAATGTTCAACGTCCTGCTCGGGATGAGTCTGGCGGCCAGTTCCGGAACGATTGGCGCCGCGGCTCAGTTCGAAGTTCCACGTCAGCTTGCGGCTGGGGAGTGGATGATCGCGATCGGCATCGGCATCTACATCGCCGGCGTCACGTCGTTCGCGCGGACCGAGGCCCGGGCCAGCTCGCGGTGGCGGCTGGCGGTGAGCACGGGCGTGATGCTCGCCGGCCTGTGGGTGGTCGCGGCCGTGCCGCTGGGGCTCGTCGGCGCCGGGCCGATTTCCCGCCTGCTGTGGGCCGTGCTGACGCTGATGATTGGTTGGCGGTGCATCGCGGCCGTTGCCCAGCCGACGCCGGCCCGCGTGCAGCCGGCCGTGCGCAACGCCGTGCAGGCGATTATTGTGATCGACGCGGCCGTATGCGTGGGGCTGGTCAGCGCCAGTTGGGGCCTAGCCGTGCTGATGCTGATGGCGCCGACGATCGTGCTCACGCAATGGCTGAAGTCGACGTAGTAGGCACGCTCCGCGTGCCGTAAACAGCTCTGCAATTACGCATGTTTCTGGGGAATATTTAGGGGGCGCCGCCCACCATGGTAACCAGCGCTCGTGGTGGGCGATGCCCACCCTACTCACGCGCACAGCCTCTCTGGGCGCAGTAGCTAATACTGTGAATGCGCGATTTCCAGGGGCAGTTATGGCACATGGAGTGTGCCTACTACTTAAGTTGCTGCCCTCATTTCCACTTCGTAGAATGATAGCTGAACTTCATCTCCATTCTCGCTTAATGGGATAACCCGCCGATGCGCTGGCCGCTCTCGCGTCAGATCATGCTGCCGATGGCCGGCACGATGTTGCTGTCGATCGTGGTCGTCGCGGGCATCGGGGCGCTGTTGGCGGTGCGGGCGACGCAGCACCGGATCGAATCGCAGATCGCCGGCGTGGCACGGATTCTCGAGCAATCGAATTTTCCGCTATCCGACGCGGTGCTGCAGCAGATGGAATCGCTCTCCGGTGCGGCGCTGGTGCTCGTCGACAGCACGGGTCAGGAGCTGGCCTCTAGTCGGCCGCGGGGCGAGCTGTCTGCAATTGTCACGGCCGAGGCGCTGAACATGCCCGAAGTGTCGCTCGGCGACCGGCAGTGGGTCCGCAACCAGGGTTACTTTCACACGGTGATACCGCTCACCGGCCGGCGCGGGGCCGAGAACGGGGCCCGGCTGCACATTCTTTATCCGGAGGATGATTATCGCCACGCCTGGCAGTGGTCGTTATACCCGTCGCTGGCATTTGTGGCGCTCGCGCTGCCGGTGGTGATGCTGCTGGCGGCCGTGACGGCCGGGCGAATCGCCGGCCGCGTCGGCCGCTTGCAAACGCAGGTCGAGCGAATCGCCGAAGGCGACTTTCAGCAGATGGCCGTGCCGGACCGCGACGACGAAGTCCGCGCGCTGGGCGAGTCCGTCAATCGCATGGCCGGCCTGCTGGCCCGTTACGAGGACGAAGTGCGCCGCACCGAGCAGATGCGGACCCTGGCCCAGCTCGGCGGCGGCATCGCCCACCAATTGCGCAACTCCACGACCGGCTGCAGCTTGGCCCTCGACCTGCATTCGCAGGAGTGCGCCTCCGGCGAAAGTTGCGAGAGCCTGAGCGTGGCCAAGCGACAATTGCAATTGATGGAAGAGTATTTGCAGCGGTTTTTGCAATTGGGCAAGAATGCCTCGGCGCGGACCGATGACGTGATTGACGTGGCGGCCCTGGTCGACGACCTGCTGCCGCTGGTGGAGCCGTCGGCCCGGCACGCGGGGGTCGAGCTGCGGTGGTTTCCGACGGCGCGGGATGCGACAGTGCGGGGCAGCCTCGACCGGCTGCGGCAGCTAGTGGTCAATTTGCTGCTAAACGCGATCGAGGCGGCAGCCCAGGGCAAGGTGGGGGGCACGGTCGGGAGACCGGCGTCAACCGTGAAACGGCCAGCCGAAGTCGTCGTTGAGCTCGCCGGCCTGCCGCCGAATCAACTCGTGTTGAGCGTGACCGACACTGGCGCCGGGCCGGCCGAAGGCGTTCGGGAGCAGTTGTTCGAGCCGTTTGTCACGGCGAAGCCGGACGGCGTCGGGCTGGGGCTTTCGGTGGCCCGCGACGTCGTGCAGGAGCACGGCGGACAAATCGAATGGCAGCGAATTGGGAATTGCACGCGATTCCAAGTGACGCTGCCGGCGATTCATCCTCAGTCGGCCGCGGCAAGGTCGAATACGGCAGCGGCCGGGGCCGTGTGACGGTATAATGCAAACCGGCGGCTTGCGGTACGGCGGTGCCCGCCGCGGCGTGTAAACTGCGCACCGCGGCGATTTTCCTAACAGGTTCAAAGCAGGCAGGAGGCGCAATCGGTGCCACGAGTCTTAGTCGTCGATGACGAGCAGTCGATCTGTTGGGGGCTGTCGCGATTGGGTGCGAGTTTGGGGCACGAAGTGCTCGCCGCGTCGTCTGCCGAGCAGGGCTTGGAGGGCGTCGAATCGGCCCGGCCCGACGTCGTGATCCTGGACGTTCGATTGCCGGGGATGGACGGCCTGTCGGCCATCAAGCGGTTTCAGCAGTTGTGCGGTGCGGTGCCGATCATCGTGATCACGGCCTACGGCGACTTGCAAATGGCCGTCGAAGCCGTGCGGCGGGGCGCGTTCGATTACATTGCCAAGCCGTTCGACGCGGCCAAGGTAAAGGGGGCGCTGGAGCGGCGCTTGCCAGCCGGCCCGGGCAAATGGCGCAAGAGCCGAAACTGCCGCTTCGAGTTGAGGGCATGCTCGGCCGTTCGCCGGTGATGCAAGACGTTTACAAAGAGATCGCGCTGGCGGCAGCGTCCGACGCCTCGGTCATGTTGTGCGGCGAGAGCGGCACGGGCAAGGAGCTGGCGGCGCGGGCGATTCACCGTTACAGTTCGCGGGCCGATGGGCCGTTTGTTGCTGTGAATCTGGCCGGATTGCCCCTCCAGCAGGCCGATATCGAACTATTCGGCAACGTGCGCGGCCCGTTTGCCGGCGGCGAAAACCCACGTGCGGGAGTGTTGGCTCAGGCCCACGGCGGCACGCTTTTTCTGGATGAAGTCGCCGATATCCGGCCGGCCACGCAAGTCAAACTGCTGCGAGCACTGGAACATGGAGAAGTTACCCCCGTCGGCGGCAGCGAGGCCGTGCGGACCAACGTCCGCGTGATTTCGACGACGGTGCACAGCCTGGCCCGCCGCATCGACGACGGCTCTTTCCGCCACGATTTGTACTTCCGCTTGTGCGCTCTTCAAATCGACATACCGGCCCTACGGATGCGGCCGCAAGACATCGCCGAGCTGGCCGAACATTTTACGACACTGCTCGCCCAACCGCCCGGCACGCCGAGCGTGTCGCTGACGCCCGAGGCGCTGGCCGAGCTGCAACGACGTCCGTGGCGGGGCAACGTCCGCGAGCTGCGGAACGCGATCGATCATGCGCTGATCATGGCCCGCGGGCGCGCCCTCATGCCGGAGCATCTGCCGCCACCGGCGTCGGCCGCGGCAGCTACAATCGCAGGCGACAAGATCGACGCCGAAGTGGCGACGCTCGTGCGGCAATGGGCCGAGCAAAACGTGGGCGACCCACGACTGGTCGGCCAGTTATACGAGCGACTGATCGCCGTCGTCGAGCGACCCCTGTTGGCCGCTGCCATGCAGCAGCACAAGGGGCAGTGTGCGGCCGCGGCCCGGCTGCTGGGCATGCATCGCACGACGCTCCGTAAGAAGCTGGACGATCACGGGCTCGGCGGCGGCAACGCAAATGACGGCTAGTGCCAGATCGATGTCGTTTGGAATCGACGAGATGGTGCAATTGGCACGACCTCCGCTCGTCGTAAAGGCGACCGTCTGGGTCGCCGTTTTGTTTGTGGCAATTGTCAATGCCCAAGAGCCGACAGTCGACAAACAATCGCCCGCGGAAGATGCCGCGGCGAAGTCGGCCGCCGATGCCGCTTTGATGGCGCCCGCGCAGGAAGCGATCGACAAAGGATTGTCGTACTTGGCAACGCGCCAGACCGACGACGGCGCGCTGGGCGACGGCAACGGCCGCAACGCGGCCATTTGCGCGCTGGCCGGCATGTCGTGGCTGGCCGGCGGCAGCACGCCGGGGCGCGGACCCTATGGCGACAACGTCTCGCGCGTTTGCGATTACTTGCTCGACCACGTCGAGGAGAGCGGCTTCATCAACGTGCCGCAGGCCGTTAGCCACGGGCCGATGTACGAGCATGGCTTCGCGGCGCTTTTTCTGGCAGAAGTTCACGGCATGTCGCCGCGCGCCGATTTGCGGGAGAAACTTACGAAGGGGGTCGAGCTGATCGTTCGCACGCAGAACGACGAGGGCGGCTGGCGCTATCAGCCGCGAAAAGAGGACGCCGATATCAGCGTGACGATCTGCCAGGTGATGGCCCTGCGGGCGGCGCGCAACGCCGGCCTCGCCGTGCCGAAGGAAACAGTCGACCGCTGCATCGATTACGTCAAGCGAAGCCAGAACCCGGATGGCGGCTTTCGCTACATGCTGCCGCCGGGCGAAAGCGCGTTTCCGCGCTCGGCGGCCGGCATTGTGGCCCTCTTTAGCGCGGGCATTTATGCAGGACCGGAGGTCGATCGCGGCCTGGCGTATTTGGACCGCTTCCTCCCGCGCGAGGCCCCCGGTCCACAGGACGCGTATTTCTTCTACGGCCAGTATTACGCCGTGCAGGCAATGTGGCAGACGGGCGGAACGCGCTGGCAGCGTTGGTATCCGGCCATCCGCGACCTGCTGGTAAAGACTCAACAACCCGACGGCTCGTGGCCCGACGCCACCGGGCCCGAATACGCGACCGCGATGGCCACGATAATTCTGCAAATGCCGGACAATAGCGTGCCGATCTTTCAGCGGTGAGAGCACAGGCTCACGCCGAATGGCAAAGTCCATCGAAGGGTGCGAAGAAAGACAGGGACTGAAGAATGCAAGATGCAAATTTCAAATTGCGAATTGAAGACATGCAGCACGCGGCTGTCGATCAACGTCGGCGCGATTTATTTTTTACGCTCTGCGTACTTTGTGTGCTGTGTGGTGATTTCTGCTGCGATTCGCTTCTGTGCGCGGCGGCTGAGGTCGTGTCGGTCGACGGGGCGCGGTTTGACGGCAAGCTAGTGGGAGTGGATGCGAACGGCAATTTTGAGTTTCGTGAATCGTCGTCGACCAACAACGCGGCAACACATTCGTACACGGGGGAAACACGAACGCTGTCGTCGGACGCGCTGGTTCGATGGGGCCATTTCGCACCGCCGCGAGCGCAGTGGTTCGTTTTACTCGATGATGGATCGCGGCTCGTGGCCGCGGCCGCTTGGGCGGGCGGGGCACCCGTCAAATTGGTTAACAACCAGTTCGTCGTGAAGTCGGACCTGCTCAACGATGTGCGATTGCCGCAGCCGCTGGTGCAGGGGCTGGTGTTTTCCGAGCGAAGCCATCCGGACAGCCGGCGGAAGCTAGAAGAGAAGGTGCGAAAGCCGGGCGAGCCGCAAGACATCCTGTACCTGTCGAACGGCGACCGCATCAGCGGACGCGTGGCGGAGATCACGACTGGTACGCTGACGATTTCCACGGCGGCCGGCGAAGCGAAGCTGCCGCTGTCACGCGTGGAAGCGGTTCGCTTTGTTGGCCCGCAAAGGCCGGGCGAGCCGCAGCGGCTGGCCGGCAAGGCGCAGTTTGAGGTCGAGTTGCGCGATGGTTCGGCGCTTCGGGCGGCCATGCTGCGCGGCGACAATCAGAGCCTCGATATCCGCTTGGCCGGCGGAGATGTGCGATTGAGTGGCGGCACGATCGACGATGTCGTCGCCGTGCAGTCGCTGGGGGGTGACCGTTTCGTCTATCTTTCGGATTTGGCGCCGGTCGAGTATCACCATGTGCCGTATTTGTCGCTCGAGTGGCCCTACGAGCGCGATCGCAACGTCCGCGGCGGGCCGCTGTCGGCGGGCGGCGAGCGCTATTGGAAAGGCATCGGCATGCACTCGGCGGCGCGGCTGACTTGTCGTCTTGACAGCAAATGGCAGTGTTTGGCCGCCGACATCGCCGTCGACGACGCGGCCGGCGGCCGCGGCAGCGTAGTGTTTGGCGTCCATCTGGAGCGTGACGGCAAACTGCAAACAGTGTTCACGAGCGACGTAATTCGCGGCGGCGAAGCTGCCAAGCCGATATCGGTCGATGTGAGCGGCGCCCAATCAGTCACGCTGACCGTTGATTACGCCGACCGGGGCGACGAACTAGATTATGCCGATTGGCTCGATGCGCGGCTCGTGAAATACGCAGCGGAGCAGTGGAGTAGATCAGCCGAGGAGTGAAAAAGAATCGGAAAGCACAAAAACGGCGATTGAGTTTGCCGCAACACGCCTCCACTACTCCACTCCTCAAGCTCCAAATTTTCCCAGTCGGCCGGCGTTGGCCAGCGCTAGCGTCATCAGGTACTTGGCCTCGAACTGACCCAGCCCGCCGCGAAGGCACTCGCTTTCGCCAAAACTTTGGCAGGCGTCGGTGCGGCAGTTCTTGGCCCACAAGAGCGTCGGCACCGGATGCCAACTGTGGCTCTTGAGCATGGCAGGCGTGCTGTGGTCGCCCGTGGCGACGAACACGTCGGGCTTCAGCGCCGTGATCCGCGGCACGGCCGAGTCGTACTCTTCCGTGCGTTTTACCTTGGCTGCGAAGTCGCCGTCTTCGCCGCTGCTGTCGGTGTACTTGAAGTGGATGAAGAAGAAGTCGTACTTCGACCAGTTTTGCTCCAACAGCGTCATCTGTTCGTCGAGCGTCTGCGGCTTGCCGACAATGTCCATGCCGACCAACCGGGCCAGGCCCTTGTACATCGGGTAGACGGCGATTGCCGCCGCCCGCAGGCCGTAGACCTCTTCGTAGCAGGGCAGCTTCGGCTTGCCCGAGAAGCCGCGAAGTGTCAACCCGTTCGCTTGCTCTTCGCCGGCGAGTATTTTTTGAGCCTGAACGACAAACTCGGCCGCGACCTGGGCTGTCTTTTCGCTGTCACGCTCGGCCGCCGTCGGCTTCAAGGGCGGCACGCCGGTCTGCTGGGGATCGGTATCGTGCACGTGCCCGGCCAGGCCGGGTCCGCGAAACACGATCACGAAACGGTGCTCCTTCACAGGCTCGACAAACACCTGGACTCCAGGAATCGAGATTGCGCGGAGCTTCGTGACCAGTGCAGCGCTCCGCTCGCTGGCGATCCGCCCGGCGCGACGATCGGTGATATTTCCGGCTGCGTCGAGTGTGCAAAAATTGGCCCGAATCGCAACGTCGTTTTCTTGCAGCTCAAAGCCTATGCCGGTGGCTTCGAGGGCACCGCGGCCGATCAGATATTTGAGCGGATCGTACCCGAACAGACCTAAGTGGCCGGGCCCGCTGCCGGGGGAGATCCCGGGAAGTACCGGGACGCTGCTGCCCAAGACGCCTTGCCTGGCGAGGGCATCAAGGTTGGGTGTGCGGGCGGTTTCCAGTTCAGTCAGGCCGCCCGGCTCTCGCGGCAGGCCGCCCAAGCCGTCGCCGACGTACAGCACGATTTTCGTGTTGTTTTTGATGTGCAATGGGCGGGTTAGGTCGTGAACGTCCATCGTAAGCCCACTGGATTCGTGCGCGGATGACTGAGCGTGAATCGCACGCGAACGCTGGGTCGCATAAGTGACCAGGCCCCGTCGCTTGCGGTACACCGCGTAACTCTATCGTCGCAAAAATGGACAACCCTGCAAGGGCCCCGCCGAATCAACCCCTAGAAGGCGACCAGCGAGCGGTTAGAATCACAGTTGCCGTGCGTAGACGTGGGCCAGGAACCTAGGTCACTCAGTACGAGGGTCTCGCGATGAAGTTGCTCCGTTACGATCCTAGCGGCGTGATTCTGACTCGCGGCGGAATCACTCCGGCGGAATTGGCCGCGCTGCGCCCCGGCTGGAACAAGCCCGCGCGGAAGTACAAGAGGACGTCGAACTGTGGTCCGCACACGGCGACGTACCGCCAGCGAAGCAACCGCTCGACGCCGGGTTCTTTGGCCTGCCAGATCGTTTGTTGGAAGAGGACGCGCAACAGGGCGATTCCAGCCTCGTGGGCCACATTCAGTCGTGCGCCGATCGACTGGCCGAGTCGCTCGATTCGGTCGTTTTACTCGGCATTGGCGGTTCCTACATGGGAGCGCGGGCCATCCTCGAAGCTTGCTGCACGACGTTTTATAACGAGGTCTCGCCCGCGGAGCGCGGCGGCCGGCCGCGGATGTATTTCGAGGGCAATAATGCCGACAACGACGCGGTCGCCGATCTGGCGACGCTGCTCGCCAGCCGCGGCGAACCGTGGGGCATTATCGCGATCAGCAAAAGCGGCGGCACGCTGGAAACGGCCGCGGCCCTGCGGATCTATTTGCGTGAATTACGAAAATCGCTGGGGAAGGATGCGTCAAGGTTGGGGCAAATCGTCGTGCCGGTGACCGGCGATTCGGGAAAGCTGTTCGATTTGGCCGGCGCCTTGGGCTGCACCGATGTGTTTCCAGTGCCCGAGGGCGTGGGCGGGCGATTCTCTGTATTATCCGCCGTGGGGCTGCTGCCGGCGGCGGTGCTCGGCCTCGACATCAAGCAGTTGCTCAAGGGCGCCGCGGATATGAACGACCACTTTCTCACGGCGCCGCCCGAGAGCAACGTCGTTCTCCAGTATGTCGGCGTCTGCCACCTGCTCGATGAAAAGCAAGGGTGTCACACCCGCGTGCTGTCGACCTGGGGCAAGCGGCTGGAGGCGTTTGGCTTCTGGTATGACCAACTGCTCGCGGAAAGCCTAGGCAAGCAAGAGCGCGGCGCCTTTCCGCTGACCGTCGTGAACACTCGCGACCTGCATAGTCGAGGACAGCAACACCAGGAGGGCCGCCGCGATAAATTGATTACCAACGTGGCGATCGAAAAGACACGCCACACGCCGCTGGCGATCGGCAAGAGCGAGCAGGATCAGGACAAGCTCAATGAACTGGCGGGCATAACGTTGCCCCAGGTGCTGCGGGCGGCGCTAGCCGGCACCAATCAGGCGTACCGCGACGACAATCGGCCGACGGCCGATATCTGGGTCGACGAGCTCAACGAGCACTCCCTCGGGCAATTGTTTCAGATGCTCATGCTGGCGACCGTCGTGGAAGGGCGTTTGATTGGAATCAACCCCTACGGCCAGCCGGGTGTTGAAGCGTATAAAAAGAACATGAACGCAATTTTGCGTAGTTAACGGGTGCAATAAGGGCGAGGAAGGAGCGGCCGACCTGTGATTGATTATTCACCTCGTGGGGCTGGGACATGCAAACCGTACATCCCGGGCTGGTATCGGTACCACTATCGGACAAACAATGCCGCGAGCTTCGTGCGCGGTGCATTGCACTGGGTCTTACGCAAAGCGAGTTGGCCGAGCTCGTTGGTTGCTCCAGCCGCACCGTGTTGCGGTTGGAAAACTCGCAGTGGTCGTTATCGCCCAACATGTTGTCGACCGTCTGCGGCGTGCTCGGCCTGACGTGCGACGTGGCCATCCACGTCCGGCTGCAGCCGGCAAAGCACCGCCGGGCAAAGGCCCCAGCAGCCAAGGCGCGCCCACGAAAACAGAAGCGAGGCAGGTCGCGCTGACGGCGCGTCCGTGGAGGCCCCGGCAAAAGAGCGACGCGGGCACGACGGATCTGTGGGGAAACGTTTAGCCTACGCGGACCTTCGGGACGGCATCGCTAGTGGGAATGGTAGTCCTGTCCGTGGCGTGGCCACGGACGAGTAATATTATCCGTCCAAAAGCGTAAGCCGTTCGCGGTGCACCTTCGCAGTGGGAGGGAATAGCAATGACAGCGCAAATCACCTGGTTCGGGCACAACTGCTGGTCGATCGAAGTGGGCGGCCGGACACTGCTTTTGGACCCGTTTTTGAACGATTCGCCGACCGCCCCGGTGAAGGCCGGCGACGTGAAGGCCGATTTCTTGCTCGTTTCGCACGGGCACGGCGACCACGTGGGCGACGCTGTGAGCATCGCCCGGCGAACCGGCGCCAAGCTGATCGCCAATTTCGAGGTCGGCCAGTGGTTTGCCAAGCAGGGCGTCGACAGCGAGCAGATCGAGTCCATGAATCCAGGCGGGACGATCGAGCAGCCGTTTGGCCGCGTCAAGTTCACGATCGCCCATCACAGCTCGAGCATGCCCGATGGCAGCTATGGTGGAGTGCCCGGCGGCTTTGTGCTCACAATCGGCAAAACGAAGCTCTATTTCGCTTGCGACACAGCCCTGTTTCTCGACATGAAGCTGATTGGCGCCGGCGGACTGGACCTGGCTGTTTTGCCGATCGGCGACCGCTACACGATGGGGCCGGAAGAATCGATCGACGCAATCACACTGTTAAATCCGAAGCGGGTGGCGCCCTGCCACTACAACACGTGGCCGCCGATCGCGCAAGATGCCGACGCCTGGGCCGACCAGGTCCGCCGTAACACGGCCGCCGAGCCGATCGTGCTCGAGCCGGGCGGGAAGATGGCCGTCTGAGTCGAGGAACACGAGGTTAGAGATCGTGGGAAGCGATCTTTGCGCCGGCAAGGTCGTGCTGCGTTCAATTTTGCCACGCCGCTACCGGGCGTGATCCGTGCGCGGTTTTCTGGTAGATTGTCTGCCATGCCACGCGTCGAAAGCATCATTTGTGGAATAGCTGGACTCTGTTTCACAGCGTTCGCCGCTCAGGCGCGGGCCGATGAGCCGCTGCGCTGGAAATTCGAGACGGGTGAGCGCCTGGGCTACAACGTAGTGCAGGAGATGACGATTTCAAACGTTGAACAAGGCGCAGAAAAGCTGCAAAGCAAAACTCGCCAACAGCTCGACGTGGCTTGGCAGGTCAAGGAAATCGAAGGTGGCGGCAACGGCGTGATCGTGGTGGAATTCGAGCGCATCCGTTCCGAAATGACGCTGCCGAGCGGACATCTCGAGTACGACTCTGGCAAGGAAGGCCCGCCCGCCGGCATGGCGGCAATCAATGCGCCGCTGTACGCGGCCTTGGTGAAGTCGCCGGTCGAAATCGTGCTGTCGCCCGCCGGTGAAATCCAAAGTGTTTCCCTGCCCGACGCGGTTCAGGCCGGGCTGAAGCGGGTGCAGACTGCCGCTGCGCTGGGCGACCTGGCCCAGCCGGCCACTTTCCAGGCGCTGTTCATGCCGGCGTTCCCTCAATTACCCGCCAAGCCCGTCGAGCCGGGATTTAAGTGGTCGATCAAGTCGAAAGCCGATCTCGGCGAGGGGGGCAAACAAACGATCGAAACAGATTACCAATACGACGGAACGAAGGAAATCGACGGCGCGACTTGTGCCGTAATTCGCGTCACGAGGACGATTGGTTTTGAACCCGGCCAAACGTCGCAGCGGGGCGTCAAGGAGCAGTCGTCCGAGGGGCAGATCGTGTTCGACGCGCGGGCCGGCCGACTGCGATCGGCAACGCTGATATACCGGGCCACGGTAGCGGTAAAGTACGGTAAGCAGGAGCTAGATCAGAAGCTCAATCAAACGATCGATGTCAAATCCGTCATCGCGCCGCCGAAACAGTTGATGGACGCTCGGGGGCGGTGAAGCGGCCATTGGCGTCCGCCGCTAATTTTCACTTCCGGCGGACCTGGATGTCCTCGCCGACGACGCGAAGCTCGAACGTATCGACGCCCAGCCGCGGATTGTCGGCCCATTTGCCGTCGCAGATGCGGAACCGCCAGGCGTGCCAGGGACAAGTGACGGTCCCCTCTTCGTCGAGATAGCCTGAGCCGAGCGAGGCGCCCATGTGGGGGCAAATGTCGTCGATCGCTCGGTACTCGCCATGGTAATTGAAAATGGCCACCAGCCGCTCGCCCACCTGGTACGAGCCCCCCTTGCCCTCGGGGATTTGGCTAATTTTAGCGACGGTGACAAAGCCCTGCTCGTCCTGCGGCGATTCGCTGGCCATCGTAAGTTTTCAGAGATTGGACGGATCAACTTGCCGATTCGTACCCCCGTGCGGAGCGGGCGCGACTGTGTAGAATAATAGACAGTCACCGCCCACCATAGACAGGTCTTTCTCGTCGCCCTGGCACTCGATTCACTGTCAACAGCCCTCCTCATGCCCGAACCCGCCGCCGACATCTCGCTGAGCGATTTCCAGGGCCTGATTCGGCGGATGTACCTGGCGAAAGACCAGGCGCGGGGGGCCGACGGCACGTTCATGTGGCTGATGGAAGAAGTCGGCGAATTGGCGGCCGCCCTGCGAGACGGGACGCCCGACGAGCAGTCTGCCGAATTCGCCGACGTGCTGGCCTGGCTGACGACGATTGCCAACGTGGTCGGCGTCGACCTGGCCGCGGCTGTGCGAACGAAATACGGCGCCGGCTGCCCTGGTTGTGGACAGTTCGTCTGCACTTGCGCCGACGCGGGCAAGCCGTGACGCCATGGGTGCTGCGTGTCGCATGTTCGAGACCGGAACATTTACAATTACTAGTGATATGCGTACGCGGGCGCTCGGCTGGCTACCTATTATCTTGCTCGCTTGGCTCGCTGGGGGGCTTGGGCAGCGCGAAGTTTGCGCGGCGCAAGCCGGGCCGCCGGCGGCCGAGGCGACGCCTCGCATCACCGGCTGCCGAATCGGCTTTGCCGGGCACTACAAGATTGGCCACTGGACGCCGCTCTGGATAGCGCTTGACCGCGCCGGATCGACCGGCGAGCTGCAAGTCGCGATCGTCACCAGCGACAGTGACGGCGTCGATGTCACGACGACGGTCGGCGTGCCGGCCGCAACGTCTGCCGCGCAAACGTATGTCAAGGTTGGCCGGCTGGGCAGCCCGATCCGCTTGCGGCTGCGCGCGGCGAACAAATCGTCGACCGGGCGACGATTCGTCCCGGCGTGGAACAGAGCAGCGGCGAGCCGGTCGCGGACATGTCCGCGGTGGGAGAAATGCTGGTCGCGGTGGGGCGGCCCCAGCTTGGCCTGGGGGAAGTTATTCCCGCCCGAACGGGCGCGGCGCGACAGGGGCAACGCGTAACGATCACGGTCCCGCAAGTCGACGCGCTGCCGACGAATTGGTTTGGGTACGACGGCGTTGACGTGCTCGTGTTGTCCACCAGTGACGATGCAGTTGCGCAGTTTATCCGCTAATTTGGCCCAGGTTTCCGCGCTTTCCCAATGGGTGAAAATGGGCGGCCGCCTGGTGCTGTTGTGCGGAGGGAAGCACGCTCCGGAGCTGCTCGCCGAGGGACGGCCACTGGCCCCCCTTGCCCCGGGACGGTTGGTGAGTGTCGTGCCGCTGCGGGAAACCGGCAGCCTGGAGCGGTACCTCGAATCGAGCGCGGCGATCGTGGCGCGTGGTTCCGAGCGCGGCCTGCCGGTGCCGCAACTGGCCGATGTCGCTGGGCGAGTCGAAGTCTATGGCGCGGCCGGCGATCAATTGCCGTTGGTTGTTCGTTCGCCGCACGGGCTGGGCGAGATTTCGTTCGCCGGGCTCGACGTCGACGAACCGCCCCTCGCCGATTGGCCGAGCCGCGGCCCGTTGCTGCGGGCGCTGGTGCGGCCGTATGTCGAGCCGAATGAAGAAAGAGACGAAGGCCCGCACAATCTGACAACCTCCGGCTACAACGATCTTTCCGGCGCAATGCGGCAACGTTTGGGCCAAGCCTTCGCCGGCGTGCAGCCATTTTCGTTTTCCGGTGTCGTCGGGATGTCGGTGACGTACCTGTTACTCCTGGGCCCGCTCAATTACTTGTTTGCGCACAAGCTGCTGCGCCGTCCCTGGGTAGCATGGATCACGTTTCCGCTATTGCTGGCGGCGTTCGGCGGCGGGGCGCTGCTGCTAGCTGGTACACGGGACGCATCGTCGAGGCCGGCCGTCAATATCGTCGAGCTGGTCGACGTCGACTCGATGTCGAGCAGCGCCGCGGCGCCTTTTGGGCGACGCTTTACAGCCCGCGAGCACGGCGCTACGACTTGAGTTTTGCACCCCGCTTTGCCGGCCGAGCCGCCGAGCGCGCGGATGCCCGGCTCTCATGGAACGGGCTCGCCGGCGCTGGCATCGGGGGAATGAGCGCCAACTCCAGCGGCATGAGCGTCATCGCCACGGGCTACCACCAGCCGACGGCCGATGAGCTGACCGGGATTCCTGTGCAGACGGCGGCGACGAAGTCGCTGGAGGCGCGGTGGTCGGCGCCGCTGGCCGATTCGCCGGTGGTGGCGATGCTGAAAGACAGCGACGGCCTCGTCGCAGGCGCGATCGAAAACAAGACGCAACTTCGGCTGCAGAACGTCCGGCTGATGTTCGGCAATTGGGCATACCGGCTCAAAGACATCGAACCGAGCGCGTCGGTGACGATCGACGGTCAATTAACGCCGATCAGCATTCAGACGCTCGTCACCGGCGCGGCGATCGGCGGCGTGGCGACCGGCGGATCGCAGCGGCCGTTGCTCGAAACCGATCACGCTACCGCGGCCCAACTGCTGAACGCCATGATGTTTTACGAGGCGGCCGGCGGAGCCCGCTACACGGGCCTGCCGTTTCGTTTCGAGCGATTCTGCGATCTGACTCGCACGCTTGCCGTAGGCCGGGCCGTGCTGGTCGCCGAGGTTCAAACGCCGGGCAGCCAGCTTCTCGGCCTGGACGCCGATCCGGCGCCAAGCGCAGACGGCGACAGCTCGCGCCTGGTCGTGTATCGTTTTGTATTACCAGTGGGCAAAGGTGAATAGGCGATTAAGTCGGCTGGGCCCACAATTTTAAAGACACCGATTTTCGCTGGATGCCTCGATACGGATGCCCTTGACCTGTGATGATCGCAGTTCGACGCGACCGGCCTGCGGTCCAATTCATCCACTCACTGTTCCGCCTGTCCTCTCACCCCCATGATCGAAACCCGCGACCTCACGAAGAAGTACGGCGAGCATTACGCGATCAAGTCGATTGACTTGAATCTCGTGCGGGGCGATTTGTTTGGCTTCATCGGCCCGAATGGCTCGGGCAAAACAACGACGATGCGGATCCTGGCCACGCTGCTGCAGCCGACCTGGGGCGAGGCGTACGTTGGCGGCTACTCGATCTATACGAAGCCGAAAGAAATCCGCCGCATGATCGGCTACATGCCCGACTTCTTTGGTGTGTACGACGACATGAGAGTGATCGAGTACCTCGATTTCTTCGCGGCCGCGTACCGCATCCGCGGACAGAAGCGGCGGCAAATCTGCGAAGAAGTGCTGGAGCTGGTCGAGCTGGGCTACAAGCGCGAGGCGCTAGTGACCAGCCTGTCGCGAGGCATGACGCAGCGGCTGGGCCTGGCCCGTGTGCTGTTGCACGACCCCGAGGTGCTGCTCTTGGACGAGCCAGCGAGCGGACTCGACCCGCGGGCCCGCATCGAGATGCGGGCGCTGCTGAAGCGATTGGGCGCAATGGGCAAGACGATCATGGTGTCGAGCCACATCCTGCCAGAGCTGGCCGATATTTGCAACAAAGTGGGCATTATCGAGCTGGGCGAGTTGAAGTTCAACGCGACGGTGTCGGAACTACTCAAGCAAGTGCGGCCGCAAACCATTCTGCGGATCGGCGTGGCGGGCGATCGCGATGTGGCCGCCCGACTGTTGGAAGGGCATCGGCTCGTCGATCGCGTCGACGTGCATGACAAGTATCTGTCGGTGACGCTCACCGACGGCCAGCAAGACTACAGCGAGCTGGCGAACATCCTGGTAACGGCCGGTCACCGCTTGCTTCTCCTGCAGGAAGAAGACCTAAATCTCGAAACGGCCTTCATGGCACTGACCAAAGGGCTTACGTCGTAATTGCCGGTCAAGCAAAGTTTGCATCGCCGTAGGGCAGACAATTCTGTCCGCCCTGGCCATGAAACGCGTGCATTTCGCGTCAAGTTAATCGGTCGGTGCAAAAGCGGCGGACAGGATTGTGCGCCCGACGACCTGCTGCAGTGTATTGCAACTGGGCGTGGCGCGTGTGTAGGATATAGCGTTTCAAGATATCTAGGCCGCATTCAGTGATTTAGCCAACTTTTGAGTCTGTTCTCAGTAGGAAAATTGCATGGCCAAGACCGCGAAGAAGTTTTCGATCGGGGTCGACTACGGGACGAACAGCGTTCGCGCACTGGTGGTTGATACGGCCGACGGCACGGAAGTCGCCTCGCACGTATTCAACTATCCCAGCGGGGACCATGGCATCCTACTGGATAAGAAAGAGCCGAACCTCGCGCGGCAGAACCCGGCCGACTACATCGAGGGCTTTTTCAAATCGGTCCGCCGCGCGGTGAACGTGGCCAAGAAGAAGGCGCGGCTTCAAGCCGGAACACGTCGTCGGCATCGGTGTCGATACGACGGGCTCGACGCCGATCCCGGTCGACCGCGAAGGGACGCCCCTTGCGATGCAGTCGAAATTTAAGAAGAAGCTCGCGGCGCACGCCTGGCTCTGGAAAGACCACACCAGCCACGCCGAGGCGGCGGAGATCACTGAAAAGGCGCGGCAGGATCCGCGAGCGCTACCTGGCCGATTGCGGCGGCACTTACTCCAGCGAATGGTACTGGTCGAAGATTCTGCACTGCAAGCGGACCGAGCCGGACGTCTTTAGCGCAGCTTACAGCTGGGTCGAGCTGGCCGATTTCGTCCCCGGCTTCATCACGGGCAACACCGATCCCCAGACAATGAAGCGCAGCATCTGTGCCGCTGGCCATAAGGCCATTTACAACGACCGCTGGGGTGGATTGCCCAAGGCAGATTTTCTGGCCTCGCTCGATCCCGACCTCGCGCCGCTCCGCGAGCATTACACTTCACAGGCCATCCCCGCCGATAAGATGGCGGGCCACCTGACGGCGGCCGTGGCGAAGAAGGTCGGGCTGCCGGCCGGTGTGCCGGTCGCGGTCGGCGCGTTCGACGCCCACATGGGCGCGGTCGGCGCCGGCATCAAACCGGGCACGCTCGTGAAGATCATCGGCACCAGCACGTGCGACACGATGGTCGCGCCGCTGGAGACAAAACTGCCGGAAATCCCCGGCCTGTGCGGCGTCGTGCCGGGTTCGATCATGGGCGGCATGTACGGCCTGGAGGCGGGCCAATCGGCCGTCGGCGACATCTTCAATTGGTTCGTCAGCTACCTGACGCCGGCCAAATACGCGTCCAAGGGGGACGCTCACGTTAATCTCACCCGCGATGCCGAGAAGCTCGAGCCGGGCGAGAGCGGCCTTCTCGCACTCGACTGGAATAACGGCAACCGCACGATTTTGGTCGACCCGCTGCTGACCGGCGTGCTGGTCGGCCAAACGCTCCATACGACGGCGCCGGAAGTGTATCGGGCGCTGGTCGAGTCGACCGCCTTCGGGGCGCTGACGATCATCAACCGGTTCGAAGAGTACGGCGTCAAGGTCAAGGAAGTGATCAACTGCGGCGGCATCGCTGAGAAGAACCCGTTTGTGATGCAAATCTACGCCGACGTCTGCAATCGGCCGATGAAGATCAGCCGCTCGGCGCAAACGTGTGCCTTGGGGGCGTCGATATTCGGGGCGGTCGTCGGCGAAGCGCACGCCCGCGTGGAAGATGCCCAGGCGGCGATGACCGGGGTGAAGAAACAAGTGTATTTGCCGAACCCCGAGCGGGCCGCCGTGTATGCCGAGTTGTACTCGCTGTACAAGCGGATGCACGACGCCTTCGGCACCGCAGGGCAAACCGAGTCGCTCAGCGGCGTGATGAAAATCTTGATCGCCATCCGCGACCGCGTGCGGAAGGGTTCGTAATGTAGCCTGACCATCTTGGTCGGGAATTATTTTAGCGTCTGGACCAAAATGGTCCGGCTTTATAGGACGGGCTGATGCTCGAATCGCTCAAAGAAATTGTCTGCCAGGCGAATCTCGACCTCGGCAAGCACGGCCTCGTCACGCTCACTTGGGGCAACGTCAGCGCCGTCAGCGACGATCGCAAGCTGTGCGTGATCAAACCCAGCGGTGTGCCGTACGATGACATGCGGCCGGAGCATATGGTGGTGGTCGATCTGGAAGGCAAGGTCGTCGAGGGCAAGCTGCGCCCGTCGAGCGATACGCCGACGCACGTTTATCTCTACAAGCATTTTGACGACATCAGCGGCATCAGCCACACGCACAGTCGCTTTGCCACGACCTTCGCCCAGGCCCGAGCCGAAATCCCGTGCTTCGGCACGACGCATGCCGATCACTTTTCCGGCCCAATTCCTCTAACGCGGCCGCTTTCCAAGAAAGAAGTCGACGAAGCCTACGAACTCAACACGGGCGTGGTGATCGTCGAGCGGTTTGCGAAGCTCGAGGCCAAGGCGATGCCGGCGGTCCTCGTGGCCGGCCACGGGCCGTTCGCTTGGGGGAAGAACGCGCCGGAATCGGTCAAGAACGCGGTCGCGCTCGAGGCCGTCGCGGCGATGGCCCTGGGCGTGCTGCAAATCAAAGCCGACGCGACACTGCTCGAACAATACGTCCTCGATAAGCACTATTTTCGCAAACACGGCCCCGGCTCATACTACGGACAAAAGGGATATTGACAATCTCGCTTCAGTTTATTTCGAACCACAAAGGACACGACGGTCACCAAGAAGAGTGTAGAAGCCGTTTCAAAACCGAGGGTTCACCGCCGCGGCTGAAAGCACCAGCCGGCGTCCGGTTAGCTCTACCGGCCTTGAAACTGCTTTAAGTGTGTGACGCAGAGAACGTAGCGATTGACCTCTAGTTATTTCGCACACTGTTTAAATGATCGACGCGCTTATTCACACAGAAAGCGGTTTTTGTAGTTTCCTATCCAGTAATCCCTGTCGATCCTGTCCTTGTTGTATGGTTCCGTGTCCTACGTGCCCTTTGTGGTTAAATCTTCCGCCACGCACAATTCATTCATAGTTTCATTCGGAGTCCTCCCATGATCGACCTGAAACCGCTCGAAGCCTGGTTCGTCACCGGCAGCCAGCACTTGTACGGCGACGAAGTGCTCAAGCAAGTCGATAAGGATTCGCAGGCGATCGTTGCCGGGCTCACCCGCTCGGGCGAGCTGCCGATCAAGATCGTCTTCAAGCCGGTGCTGACCGGTCCGGACGCGATCCACAAGATTTGCCAAGAGGCGAACGCCGCGCCGAACTGCGTCGGCCTGATCACGTGGATGCACACCTTCTCGCCGGCCAAGATGTGGATCGCCGGGTTGACCGAGCTGAAGAAGCCGTTCGCTCACCTCCACACGCAGTTCAACCGCGACATCCCCTGGTCGACGATCGACATGGACTTCATGAACCTCAACCAGTCGGCACACGGCGGCCGCGAGTTCGGGTTCATCTGCAGCCGGCTGCGGCTGGGACGGACGGTGGTCGTCGGCCACTGGCAGGACGAGCGGGCCCTTGCGCAGCTCGGCGCCTGGTGCCGCACGGCCTGTGCCTGGCACGATGCCCAAGGGGCGAAGTTCGTCCGCTTCGGCGACAACATGCGGCAGGTGGCCGTGACTGAGGGGGACAAGGTTGAGGCACAGATTCGCCTGGGCTATTCGGTGAACACGCACGGCGTCGGCGACCTGGTGGCCAAGGTGAACGCCGTCAGCGACGCCGAAGCCGACAAGCTGTGCGGCCAGTATGAAGAGCAATACGAAACGGCCGAGCCGCTGCGGAAGACCGGCGCCAAGCGAGCCAGCCTTCGCGACGCGGCGAAGATCGAGCTTGGCCTGCGGGCGTTTCTCGAAGAGGGCAACTTCAAGGGCTACACCGATACATTTGAAGACCTGCACGGCCTCAAGCAACTGCCCGGCATCGCCTCGCAGCGTCTGATGGCCGACGGCTATGGATTCGGCGCGGAAGGCGATTGGAAAACGGCCGCCCTGGTGCGGGCGATGAAAGTAATGGGCCACGGCGTGAAGGGGGGCACCTCGTTCATGGAAGACTACACGTACCACTTCGATCCGGCGCGGTCGCTCTGCCTGGGCGCCCACATGCTCGAGATTTGCCCGTCGATCGCAGCCGGCAAGCCGAAGATGGAAATTCACCCGCTGGGGATCGGCGGCAAGGAAGACCCGGTGCGGCTGGTGTTCGATACGCCGCCGGGCCCGGCGATCAACGCGGCCATCATGGACATGGGCAGCCGCTTCCGTCTGCTGGTGAACGAGGTCGAAGTTGTCAAGCCGCTCGAACCATTGCCGAAGCTACCAGTCGCCCGCGCACTGTGGGACGCCAAGCCAAACTTGCCAACGGCGGCCGCGGCCTGGATCTACGCCGGCGGCCCGCACCACACCGGATTCAGCCAATCGGTGACGACTGACCAGATCGAAATGTTTGCTGATTGGGCCGGGATCGAGCTGTTAGTGATCGACAACGAAACGAAGCTGCGCGACTTCAAGAACCAGATTCGCTGGAACGAGGCGCATTATCGGTTGGCTGGGAGCTTTTAGTACGTCGCCGCGCCTTCCGTCCGCCGCACCGCCGCTCGCAACAATTCTGCGATGCGATATTGGTCGACAAGTTGCCGGCGTGCGAAAACAATGCGGCAGTTGACCGCAGGCCGCGGGATGTGACGACGACCTTCACGACCGCTGTTACCAGAACAGCCAATATAGCCCGAGCGTCGCGATGACGACGACTGCGCCCACAGTTTCACGCCGGCGGAGCTTGCAAGCTCCATTTTCGTTTGCTCCGGCATATGAATCGGTTCGCGGAGAGGCTTGACGAGCGTCAGCAAGCCAAGAGCCAGCAGGGTGGCACCGAACGAAATTGCCATCCGATCAAGGAAAGCAATTTCCGGCACATCAAATTTCGGCAGGCCCCATTTGAGAAACGCGTAGACAACCGGGTTGATGAGGATGCCAGCCATGCCGCATGGCGCGGAGCGGAACGCACGAACAGACCGAAGATGAACACGGCCAACACGCCGGGCGAAAAGAAGCCCTGAAACTCTTGAATGAACGTAAAGATTCCTTTGAACTCCGGTTTGTTCAATTCCGGCGCGATCCAACAGCCGAGCGCCGCGAACGCCGCCACGCTCAAACGCCCGACGCCGACAAGGTTGGATTGCGACGCGCCTGGGTTCACGTACACGCGATACAGGTCCATCGTGAACATGGTTGATGCCGCGTTTAACACGGCAGCCAGCGAGCTGATTACGGCGCCCAGCAGGGCGGCCATGACGAATGCTCGCACGCCCGGGTATTCGAACACCAGACGCTTCATTAGCAATGGAAATGCAGCGTCGTACTTGTAGCCGGTCAGCGTCGTCGAAACCTTGACGGGTGGTGCCGTCTCGTCGTCGGCATTCCGCTGGTCGATTTTCGCCAGGGCTGCTTGGTTGTTTTCCATTAGTTCTGTAGGTGAGATCGCCGTCGTTGGCTGGACGCCGGCGACAGCCTGGTTGAACGTCAGGATTTGCTGCGCCACCTCCTGATGCTGGTCGGCGAAGTCTTTGTCGAAGTTGAACGCCGTCCGCGCAGTTTGGGGATTGGTCCGTGCAGCGTTGAACGCGTTTAGCGTTTCTTGATTGTCTGTGGCGGCCAGGTCCACCATTTCCGGGGCGAACAGATTGAAGGCGATGATACCGGGAATGACGATGATAAACGGCACGATCAATTTCATAGCGGCGGCGAATACAATGCCCTTCTGCCCGGCGGAAACCGACTGGGAACCAAGCGTTCGCTGGACGATGTATTGGTTGAGGCCCCAGTAATAAAAGTTCGGAATCCAGAGCCCGACCACGAGTGCCGTCCAAGGCAGGATCAGGTCGGTCCTCGGCAATACCATGTGGAGCTTTGCGCCGTTGAGTTCGCGGAAGCGTTCGATCGGTCCGGCCGCGGCTTGCGACGCGGCCAGTCCGATCGCCTGCGGGTCGGCGTGGCCCAAGGCCCGAAACGCCAAATAGCTGACGATTGCGCCGCCAATAATTAGTGCGGTGCCTTGAATCAGGTCGGCCCAGGCACACGCTTTGAGGCCGCCGGCCACGACGTAGATCGCCGACAAAATGCCGATTGCCCAGGATGCGTTCGTCACGTTGATGTGGACATCGCCCCAGAGAGTGACGTCGCCAAACAGCACGGACGCGGTCAACGCGCCCGAGTAAACCACGGCCGTAAAGGAGACGAGCACGCAGACGGCGACCATTAGCAACGACATGAGAGAGCGGGCCGCGCGGTTAAAGCGATACTCCAGGTATTCGGGAATCGTGTAGATGCCGGCCCCGAGAAACTTCGGCAGAAACCAGAACGCCACGACCACCAGCGTGATAGCGGCCATCCACTCGTAGCTGGCAATTGCCAGGCCGACATGCATGGCCGCCTGGCCGGACATGCCGATGAATTGTTCGCTGGAAATGTTGGCAGCGATGAGAGAAAAACCAATCAGCCACCAGGTCAGCCCGCGACCAGCGAGAAAGTAGTCTTCGCTGTCCTTCTCGTCGCGGCTCATGCCGATGCCGACGGCAATGACAAAGAAAATGAACCCGAAGAAAACGACCAGGTCCAAGACCAGAGCGGCATTCATACGCAGCCTCGCCTGAGTGAAAAGAGATGCCGGCGAGGTTTCGGCACACGTCGACCGACCGCCGCCGGAATAATGCAACGTAAGAAGTTGCCAATATGGCGCGGTCGACTGGGTAAGTCAACGGAACGATTATCACGCCTGCACTACATGCGCCCCGCGGGCCGGCCGGCTGGTGAGAACCGTCGGCTCGATGCCGAACTCTTGCTGATAGTCGTCCGCCAGCTTCTTCGAGATCGCGTCGATCTTGCCCGTTTCGGCCAGCGTGACGGTGCAGCCGCCGAAGCCGCCGCCCGTCATCCGCGAGCCAATCACGCCGCCCGCCGGACCCAGCGCGCGGGCCGTGTCCACGAGTTGGTCGAGCTCTGGGCAGCTCACTTCGTAATCATCGCGTAGCGAATCGTGGCTGGCGTACATCAGCCGGCCGACGGTCGGCCAGTCCTTGGCCTTGATCGCGGCCACGGCGTCGAGCGTGCGGGCGATTTCGCCGATCGCGTGGCGGGCGCGGCGGTATTCAACTTCTTGCAGCTTGCCTTGGTTCGCCTCAAGTTGCTCCATCGTGGCGTCGCGGAGCGAAGCGACGCCCAGCTTCTTGGCGGCCGACTCGCATTGCTGGCGGCGCTCGGCGTATTCCCCGCCGGTCAGCTCGTGCTTGACGTTCGTGTTGATAATCAGCACAGTGATGTGCGGATCGACGAGCGGGATCTGCTCCGTTTTCTGCGAGCGGCAATCGAGCAGCATCAGGTGGTCGGCCCGGCACATGGCCGAGGCCGATTGGTCCATGATTCCGCAGGGCACGCCGGCATACTGGTGCTCGGCCTCGAGGCCAACCTGGGCCTTTTCTTCGGGCGAAATCTGCACGCCGCTCATCGCTTCCATCAATGTAACGAGGGCCATCTCAAGCGAGGCGCTGCTGGATAGCCCGCCGCCATAAGGAACGCTCGATTCGATCACGGCCTGAAACGATGTCGGCCGCATGCCCCGGGCCAGGCTGCGGGCGATTACGCCGGCAACGTAGTTCGACCAGTGCCCGTGCCGGCGGCGGGGCGGGGCGGTGAGCGAGATGCTGACTTCTTCGTTCGTGGCCGCGCTAAAGATCGTGGCCGTTGGGTCTAGCGTGGCGGTCACGCCGCTTGTGGCGCCGAGGGGGACAGTCCCCTTTTCGCGATTCGCGCTGCTTGGCGGGGCATCACCGGTCGACGCGAAAAGGGGACAGTCCCCGGCCGCGATGACGGTGTAGCGCTCGATCGCCATCGGCAGCACGAAGCCGTCATTGTAATCGACGTGCTCGCCGATGATGTTGACGCGGCCCGGAGCCGCCGTCACCCACTGCGGCGGCCGGTCATAACGCGCCTGGAAGCTGGCGGTCGTGCTGGCGACGACCTGTTCGAGCGAAGTGGACATGCGGTCGATTGTAGCAAGTGGGCGGGCAGATTACAGTGCCAGCCGTGGGGCAGACATTCCCTTCTGCCAGAGCATTCGGTAGGACAGACAATCGTGTCTGTCCGTGCCGAAATCGAATATCCTGCCGGACAGACTATCGTGTCGGTCCGCCCGCGTCTCATTCCGACGCTCTGTCCACTGCGGCAGAGCTGCGACAGGGAAGATCAGATTGTTGCTCAACGGCGCGACTCGCCCGCCACGCCGAGCGCAGCTGCACGACTCTTGCGTAGAATAGTCCGGGGGGCTGAATATTTCATCCACGGCGGAAAGGCTCCGTCCGTAACCTCAGACAAGGGACGTCATCCATGGGTCAAACAACTATTCCTCCCGTTCAACGCGACACCGCCCCACAGCGTGATCTGGGCGAAGCAGTTATCCCCGTCGCCGAAATCCGTACCCAGTTCCCGGCCCTTACTCGTCAACGCGACGGCCAACCCGTCGCCTATTTCGACGGCCCGGGCGGCACGCAAGTGCCCCAAGGAGTCGTCGACGCGATGGTCGACTATCTTTGTCATCACAACGCCAACAGTCACTGGAACTTTCCCACCAGCCATGAGACTGACCAGGTCATCGCCGCCGGCCGCCACGCGCTGGCCGATTTCGTCGGCGGCCAGCCCGACGAGATCGTATTCGGCCCAAACTCGACTTCGCTGGCGTTTCACCTGTCGCGGGCACTTGGTCCGCTGTTTTCCGCCGGCGACGAGATCATCGTCACCGAGCTCGATCACCACGCCAACGTGGCCCCCTGGCAGGCCCTCGCCTGCGAGGGCGGCTGCGTAGTGCGGACGGCGCGGATGGACACCGACACATTCACGTTCGATTGGGCCCACTTCGAGCAGCTTGTAAACAAACGAACGAAACTGGTGGCCGTGGGGGCCGCGTCGAACGCGCTCGGCACGATTACGGACGTCGCCCGCGCGTGCCGGCTGGCGAAATCAGTCGGCGCTTACGCGATGGTCGACGCCGTCCATTACGCGCCGCATCTTGTGCCTGACGCCGCCGGCTGGGGCTGCGACTTCTTGATGTGCTCCGCGTACAAATTTTATGGCCCGCACATCGGCGTGCTGTGGTGCCGGCGGGAGCTGCTCGAGTCGCTCCCCTTCGTCAAACTCGAACCGGCCCCGAACACGGCCCCCGACCGTGCCGAAACGGGCACGCAGAATCACGAAGGGATCGCCGGCGCCGCCGCGGCCGTGAACTTCCTTGAGGCGGTCTTAAAACCTTCTCCCACTGGGAGAGGGCAGGGTGAGGGGACACGTGTTGTGGAAAAACCCCTCACTCCGGCCCTCTCCCAGGGGGAGAGGGGGAAGATTTCGGACGGCCTCTTGGCGTCGCTGGCGCCCGGCGATTCGCGTCGGCAGCACTTGTCGGCCGCCCTCAACGGCTTGCATGAGCGTTCATCCGCGCTGATCCAACAACTCTGGTCCGGCCTGTCCCAGATCGACGGCGTCACGCTCTACGGCCCGCCGCCGGAAACACTCCGCACGGCCACCGTCGCCTTCACCGTCCGCGGCCACGCCCCCGCCGACGTCGCCGGCCAACTTGCGGAGCGCGGCCTGTACCTCTCGCACGGCAACTTCTACGCCGCCACGACGATCAATCGCCTCGGCCTCGCCCCGGGCGGCGCGGTCCGCGCCGGCTGCGCGTGTTACACGACGGCGGAGGAGATTGAGCGATTAGTGAACGGCGTGCAAGTGTTGGCAACGGCCTGACAGGTCAAATTGCAACAGCCACAGCGAATACGTCGGTACAGTCACCGCTCTTCCATTCCCTCGACAAAAAGCACCCGCACCGGCCGCTCTTCCTTTGCAAATGTGAGGCCGGTCTGCCGCGTGATATTCGTGAGCACCGTCACCGGGTCGTGGTCTTCGGCGCGTGTTTGTTCGTTCGACGGCGAGCGCTCATGGAAATTCAACATCAACGAGCGCGGTGGAACAAGTTGGACTTCCGGCACGATCGGCGCACCTATCCAAGAGCCAAGTCGATTGAGGAACCGCGGGAAATCGCTACCGCCGCTACCCGCACTTTTTCCAATCGGTAATTGCGTGCCAAAAACTTCGATGAAGTCGACTTGGCTCGCCGGGTTGACGCGCTGCTTGATGTCGTCCTCAACCGGCCCGGCAAGCGGCGTGTATTTGTATTCCCCGCGAACAATCCACACTGGCCGCTTCACTTCACGAAGCTCCAGCCTCACGGGCCAGGAAAAGTCCCGTTGCAAAATCGTTTGCAGTTGCTTGACGATGTCATCCTCTGAAGCACCCGACCGTACCACCCAGTCGCCAGACAACTTTTTCCGAAGTAGGATTGGCGGACCGTCGATTTGCTCGCTTGTGATTCTCGCTAACGCATAGAGAAGTAGCGTGAGGTCATAGCCGGGATCCGGTGGGCCATAGAAAAACATCGACATGTGGCCTTGAAGTCGCTCGTCCGCCCAGCGGAACACGATTGTGTCGGGGCCGAGATCGGGTTCACCAAGTGGTGGATGAACGGCTCGGAAATATTCCATGCGCGACGGCGCAAAGGGCGGTGCAATTCGCTTAACGACCTCGCCCGGCTGTAGGTTGTAGCCGTCTTCCTGCGCCATCGTCGCCAGACTCGGCGCTGCCGCCTCAGCCAGTTCACGCAATCGGGTCCTGACAGCATCCGCCGACTTCTCGGAGGCGCCGCTAGCGCCTGGACGCGACGCAGGCCCCGACACATTTCGCGATCGCGAATTTGCAATCGGTTCGTTCTTACTGGTCGGGGTTTCGGCTTGAATGGATTCCTTACCGGGCGTTGTTTGGGCCGCCGTGCGAGGTTGCACGGTAATTAGTGAAAGCATCGCGGCAGCCGCGACAAGCGAAAAGCTCGACGTGAGCTGCCACTTACGCGAACACTTCCGCAACATCGTGAAACGCTCATCCAACAAGAGCGCCACGCGGCGGCGCAACTGCGACGGCCCCTCCCACAGGCCCACGGCAGCGGCCGCCGGCATTCGCGGGCGGCGGGTCGCTGAGCGGGCCCAGGCGACGAGTTCGGCCGCGTATTGCTGGCGTCCTTTGGTGTCGGCCGCGGCTGCATCGGCGAGTAATTCCTGGTCGAGCCGCAGCTTGCGGCGCAGGAGCCAGTAGAAGGGTTGCACCCACAGCAGCACGAAGAGCTGCGCGGCTGACGGCCAGCCAGCGGAGGTCGTGGTTTTGGATGTGGGCCCATTCATGGGTGAGAACGGCGGCAAGGTCGAGCGCCGTCGGTGAGTTTCTTTCGTCGCCCGGAGAAGAACCCTCCCCTTGCCCCTCCCTACAAGGGAGGGGAATTCTGGTGGTCCACGATTTGGGTAGGATAACGGCGGGCGTGATTACACCAATGGCCAGGGCGGTGTCGATATCGTCGGATACGAGCAGCGCCGGCAAACGAGGCGGCCCGCCGGCGAGCTTGTGGAACAAGTCGACAAGTTCAGTTCCTGCTGGTGCGGCGTGGAAACGCAACCGGCGAGCCGCCATTGCGCCGATGATGAGCCAAATGATGATCGCGGCCGATCCGCTGGCATACCCCCACTCGGCAACGATTAGCCAGGGCGATTCGGCCCAAGTCCACAGCGGGGCAGGGGGCGCCGAACTTGGCAGCGGCTGCGGCGAGATGGGAAACGGTGGCTGGTCCGCCGACAGCGTGTCGGAAGTCTGCATTATGCTCGGGTCCGTCCGCGACGATTCAACAACCGGCCGCGCGGGTGCGAATTCTGGCCGTGCCGAGACCAAATGCACAAACGACCAGCCGGGTAGCGCGCACAACACCGCGATGAGACCGAGCGCGGCCAGCGCCGCCTTCATCACTGCCATTCGGTTCACCGGCTGTCGAATTGCCGCCAAACCGGCCAGCACGGCGACCAAGACCACGCTGGCCAGCAGCAAGTAATCGGCGAGCCACAGTGAAAACCCGGACAATTGATCGACGAGACCGTTCATTTCCGGCCTCCTTTTTTCGAGCGTTGGCCCTGCTCGGTAGATGGTTTTGCGTTTCGCGCCGAGGCAATCATCGCCTCCAGCTCGTCGAGCTCGCGCTCGGAGAGCTTTTTCGCGTCGAGCGCGTGGGCAACGTACTCGCCGACCGCGCCGTCGAATACTTTGTTCAAGAAGCTGCCTGCCAACTGGCGGAACGTCCGTTCGCGTTCGACCCGCGGCAGATAAACGTACGCCTTGCCCACGCGGCGGTGCTTGACGAGCCCCTTCTGCTCCATCACCTGCAACAGGCTGAGGACCGTCGTGTAAGCGAGATCGCCGGCGACGGCCGACTTCGCCGCCGCGCCCCCCTTACTGTTTGCGGCGCCCGCGGCTGCGTTCATCGCGTCGGCAAGTTCGCGAACAGTCGCTTCACCGCGATCCCACAGCACTTTAAGCGCCTCCAATTCGCGGTCGGTCGGCTGGGTTTCTACCATGTTCGCCTCCGGCGCCTTTAGGGGCATTTCTACTGGTCATCCAGTAGTTGTGCCTTGATTCTACTGGTCGTCCAGTAGTTGTCAAGCGGAAACCACCAGCCGAAATTTGGTAGAGGTCAGAACGACTGCCCGCGGCCGCCAGCGGCTTCCCTGGGCGCGCTGCAGGCAGGACGGTTTACACCGCTAAACTTGCGCATCCTCGCCAGGATGTATCGCAACCTTGCCTGGCTGGGGCAGGCGGCGCTGCGACTGTTCCGGCATTGGCAGGCACATTATTGTCCCGAAGCGACGTTGTAAAATCAGCTCGTGATTGATCCGCGGGAAAACTCGATTTCATGTTGGCGGTGGCAGGGTTCCCAACGACGAATCGCTGGGCTGCGGTCATTTTTTCCTCCGGGACAACGAAACGGCGCGAGTCCGAATCCCGGGTAAGCACGAGCCCCGACGTGGGGGCTGATTCGGCCAGCGCCGCATGTTTTCTAGTCCCAATGACTGCCCCTTTATTTGGCCCTGTCATGTGTCGAAAACGCGGCCGCGGATCACGAACCGCGACGATTGACCCTCAACTCTAGGAAAGAAGGCTAAATTAGATAATACCAATCGTTTCTTTCCTTGCCTTCCTGGCCTGCGGTTTCCGCGCGGCGGGGACAGGTTTCGCAAAGGTCGTCGCCCAGGATGGTGTAAGCGAACTGGACGGCCTCGAACGCGCTGGTCCAGTATTTCTTGGTGCGTTCTTCGAATACGAACAAGCGTTCGGGGCCGATGCGGCGGGCCAGGCCGCTGGTTTCGATGACGTGCATCAGGTCGGGGCGGACGCCGCAGAACAGGACCGAGACGCCGGCCGCCTGCATTTTGTCGATGAAGTGGTCGAGGACCGACATGCAGACGGCGTCGGGGTTGCGGACTCGCTTGAGACGGAGGATGACGACGCGGGCGCCTTCGTCGACGGTGGCGGCGATGTGATCGAGGTGCTGCTCGAGTTCGGGGGCGGCCCCGAAGAAGAACTCACCCTCCAGGCTGAAGATGCGGATCCGTCGGCAAGGGACGTCGGACTTCTCGCGCTCGCGGATGATGTTGTTCGCGGTCATCACGAGCTCGGTGAGGTGGGCGCGGGCGGCCCGCGGCACGTAGAGCACGAACGACATGAAGACGCCGATCAGCACGCAGAACTCGACCGAGACGGCGACGGCGGCGATCGCGGTGATGGCAACGATCCAGGCGTCGAAGCGCGTGGTTCGGACGTAGTACTCCAGCTGTTTGCGGTCGACCAGCCGCCAGGCAGAGAGCATCAAAATGCCGGCCAGGCCGGCTTTGGGGATGTAGTAGGCATAGCGAGCAAACAGAATCACGGTGAAGGCCAAGGCGACCGCAGAAATCACGCCGGACCATTGCGTGCGCCCGCCCGCTTGCTGATTGATGTTCGAGCGCGTCAATGAGCCGGAACCGGGAATGCACTGAAAGAAGCTGCCGGTCAGGTTGGCCACCCCTTCGCTAAGGCACTGTTGGTTGATATCCAGTTTCTGCTTCGTCACGGCTGCGATCGCTTTGGCCATGGCAATGGCTTCGAGCAGGCCCAATAGCGCGATGGCGAGCGCGCCGCTGCTCAGCGAGCGGACATGCTGCCAATTCACAATCGGCCACTGGAACGACGGGAGCTTCGCTGGAATATCCTTGACGATCGCCACACCGCGGGCGTCCAAGTTCCAGTAGGCGACGACGACCGTTGTGCTAATGATGGCTAGCAGCAATTCGGGCAGGCGCACTCGCCACTTCGCATTGATCGCGCGAAGCAAGAGTGCGACGCCGATCGTCCCCAGGCCGATCAGGAGCGTCGTCATATTGATAGCGTCGATGTTCGATATCGTTAGCCAAAATCGCTTGAGGAAGACATCATCGCCCGAACCACGGGCGGGCAGCCCGAGCAGGTTTTTCAATTGATCGAGCACAATCAGAATGCCGGCGCCGAGCGTGAAGCCGACGATCACCGAGTGCGAGACGTACTTCGACAGGTCGCCCAGCCGCAGCAGTGAGATGCCCGTTTGAATGACGCCGACCATCAGCGCGAGCAGGAACACGGCGGCGATTTTATCGCCCTCCGGAATCGCGACCAGGGCACTGAGGACGGCGATGGAAATGGCGTTCGTGGGCCCGTTGATGAGCTGCTTGGATGAGTCCAAGAGCGCGCCGACGGCTGTCATGACGATGGCCGTGTACAGGCCGTATTGAGGCGGCAGTCCGGCGACCTGGGCGTAGGCCATGGCCTGCGGTACGGCAACCGCGGCCACGGTCAGGCCGGCCATTAGGTCGAATTGAAAATCTGTGCCGGAATACGTGCGCAGCGAATCAAGGGCCGGAACGTAGCGGAACAGCGCGTCGCGAAATCTCGATGAATTACGAGCGGCGACTTTTCCCGATTTCGACTGTTCCATCAAATCGTCCATGATAATGCGGATGTGGCATTGCCCCTGGCGACGTCGCGGCCCAATGTTATGGCTGTTCCTGCATATGACCGTTAATCCAGGCTTCAAGTTCGTCCCAATTGACCGGGGGAAGCTTGCAGAGGTCGGGCCGGAGGCGGACCGCGTCGCGAATGTAGACGTGCTGGATCTCGTTTTGGGTCGTTTCGGTGTTCCAGTGGATTAGGACGCGGATGCAGCGGGGGAGGGAGCCGGGGACCGCGATTTCGTGGCCGCACAGCATCGGCACCTCCAGCCAGCCGAGTTGGCGGGCGGCCAGGGCCGGAAACTCGGCGTCCAGGTCGGGAGTGGTGGTGAAAACGGCGCTGGCGACGTCTTCTTTGCGGATCTCGTTGCGGCGGATCATCAGGGCAAAAAGCTGCCGCGTGGCCGCAAGGATTTCCTCGCGGTCGTTAGCCGGGACGGTGGTGGCGCCTCGTACGCCTCGGCAGGGCATGGGAACGGTTCTCCGGCGGCGGAAGGAGGCGGAAGAACGGATTCAAGGGATCGTCGGTCCCATTCTAACAATACAGTCCGTTTGCAACACCCGACCGTGAGCTTTTATTAACGGCCTGCGGCACTTGAATGGCGACGCACGCGTCTTCCGGCAAAGTCCCGAGTTCCGCTCGGCGGGAAAGGCCCATTTTCTGGCGAGACTGCCGCGCGGGTGGATTAGGGCCCGTTCAAGGCGACGCGGCTCTCAATTCCAAATAGGCTGGTCGAGTTTTATTGAATCGGGCCACTGCCGCCGTTGATCCCAGAAGTTGCCACGCGAAGTTGACCGGCGGGGAAACGTGTGGCCGGCGATTTGTCCGCTGAAGGGATCACCCAGGTGACTGCGGTTCTGCGGCATGAAAACGCCGATTTTTTGAGGCCGGGGAACTGTTCAATGGGCCCGGCGCCGATAGAGCGTCCATTGGCCATTTTCGTCAACTTGCTCGAAGTGGGCGTGGAGATAGTCACCCCGGTGCAGTTCCAAATACTTCCAAAACCTTTCGTAGGTCGCATCGCGGATCAGCCAATCTGCATCGGACAACAAGTTTTCGTCCAACAGCCGGATTTTCTCCGGCTCTTCAATGTAGATAAATGGCCACCAGGCTACGAAAGCATGGGGATATTGGGCGCCGGTCAGCACGTTCAGAAAGCTCACGTCGGAAGCGGCGAAAAGCACGTCCGACTTGGTAAAGCCATTTCGTTGCAGCAGTAAGATCGCGCTAGCCTGTTCGTCTGTCCAACTCTTGGGCATCGACGCCAACAGACGAGGATCTACGCTCGGCGACAATGCGAGCTGCAGGCTATTGATCGCCGACAGCGGCGCTCGCTCAACCGGATCGGCCAGCGTGGGCACTTTCGTGTGCGAAAAGACCCAACTGAGAATGCTGTTCTTCGGGGTATGCACCATCAGCAGCAAGGCCACTCCCAAGCTGGAAGCGATCAAATACTTATTGGGCGGCAATGAAGTGTAGGTATGCGCAGCCGATACAATCGCTATTGCCGCGCCCAACAGCACGACTCCGAGCAACGGCACAATCTCCAAATCTTGCGCCGACGTGGCAGCCGACACCATGAGACATCCGAACATCAGCACAACCAATACGGCCTCGCGCAATAGTCGCCGCACCAGCCCCATTTCGTGCGCGGACCAGGCCAGCAGGCCTGCGCCCAGCAAGAAAAAACCGATCGTTCTGGTATAATGCAGGAACCGCAAGGCGAGCATTAACGGTGAAACCTTGACCTTCATTACGCTCAGGAAGTCGACGTAGCCGATGATCGAACCGCGCAATGCGATCATCACGGCAAAGGTCATTGCTACCGCTGAGGCAATAACCGCCAAACCCTCAAGTCGCATTT
Source organism: uncultured Planctomycetota bacterium (assembly GCA_963738665.1). GTDB lineage: Bacteria > Planctomycetota > Planctomycetia > Pirellulales > Lacipirellulaceae > JABDGM01. The sequence continues at coordinate 329,287 of CAVTXL010000010.1, read as the reverse complement.
GTCGGTTCCGTGGCAGGACGATCGTGCCCATGACGAAAACGCCTGACAGCGGGAGGGAATAGGAAGCCTTCGTTAAAAAGCTGGCCATTAGCAGCGTGGCCACAATCAAGTGATCCGTCGCAAGGCTGGACTTGCTGCGCGAGCGGCTGGGCGCCAGCAAATACAGAAACACGGTAGCGTCAATGCAATAGCCCAGCGAGTTGTACCACATGGCGCAAGTGAACTCGCGCCATGATTTGCTGCCGACCGGTGTGCAAGAGACGAGAATCAATTCCACCGCAATTGCCAGGAACACCGCCCAAAAGCCGCTCGTTCGACTGCGGGCGATTTTGTAACTGAGCAGGCCCATCGTGAGCCCCCCCAGGACCTGTCCCAGGACGATCGATTTCAACGACACGCCGTAAAACTGCATTGCCGCCGCAAAAAACAAGAACGGCACCGGACCGTGCAGCGAGTAGTAATCCACGTAGGGACGCATTCCCTTGAGGAGCAGATCGCCCTCGGATAGAACGTACATCGTGTCCTGGGCAAACTTGGTCACCGGATACGGGCCCAGCGCCAGGCACCCAAAGGCGACAAGAAAGCTAAGCACCAAGAACGCCAAGTCCGGCATCCAGCCGGGCAGCACTCGCTCTGGATGAATCCAATCGCAGCCAGCTTTTGCCAAGGTTGAAGTCGTAGACATGTCGCTGATGCAAATCCCGCCGCGAACTCCAACCTTCGACAGATGCCGGTCAGCGTGGTGACTGCAAGAGAGTGTCACCACCAGCTCAAATCCTGTGGCGGGCTTGTCGTTTCCTTGGGGCCGTTTCTAGCATAACAGCGCCAATCCAATCATTCAAGAAACCCTATGGCCGACCAAGCTTTGCCATCCACCGAGAGCGATCCCCAAGAGCGGTTCATCTCAGTGGTGATTCCCTGTTTCAACGAATCGGAAGTCTTGCCATTATTGTTCGAGCGGCTGAATGCGGCCGCCGCGGATTGGGGAATTCCCTACGAAGTCGTTACCGTCGATGACGGCTCCCGCGACGACACCTGGCGGTTGCTAAGCCAATACCATGACGCAGACCGACGCTGGAAGGCGATTCGGTTACGCGCAATTTCGGGCATCAAGTTGCCCTTTGGGCAGGTCTCAAGCACGCGTGTGGTGCGGCGGTCGTCGTATTGGACGCAGACCTTCAAGACCCGCCTGAGCGCGTGCCCATGTTGCTGGAAAAGTGGCGTCAGGGGTATGACATCGTCTATGCAATCCGGCGAAGGCGAAAAGAAGGCGTTGTCAAGCGCGTTGCCTACTTTTGCTTCTACCGACTGCTCGCGTTTCTTGCCGAAATTGACGTCCCGCTCGATACGGGCGACTTTTGCCTGATGGACCGCCGCGTCGTGGACGCGATGACGGTCGTGACGGAACAACAACCGTTCGTTCGCGGCCTGCGAGCCTGGGTCGGTTTTCGCCAAACTGGGGTCGCCTACGAACGGGACCGTCGTGCCGCGGGAGAAGTAAAGTATACCTTCGCAAAACTTCTGCAACTGGCACTGAACGGCATCTTCAGTTATTCCACCCACCCGTTGCGATTGGCCACGTACCTCGGATTCTTGGTGTCCGTGGCGGCCTTTCTCGGCGCCATTTTTACCTTCTTTCAGCGCGTCTTCGCCGATCAGTTTGCCGCCTGGGGCATGCCGTTTGTCCCCGGTTTTGCCACCACGGTCATTGCGGTGCTGTTTATCGGGGGGGTACAGCTAGTATGCGTGGGAATCCTCGGCGAATATGTGGGCAGGATTTACGATAACGTGCGGGGGCGGCCGCAATTTACCATTGGCGATTCACGTGGTTTCGAAGACGCCTGATCCAGGCAGTCCACCCCGTTCGGCGCCTCAGCCGGGCCCAGCCAGGTTTTCGCGATGTCACAGTCCGACCCGGAATTCGACCAATACGACGGCACGTATCAGGCGCTGGTCGAAGACTCGATGAGCTTTTCCGGGATGAGCCACGACTATGTCACGCGCGTCAAAGCAGACCTGATCGTGGCCACGGCCAGCAAACGGCTTGGTAGCTTGGCTGGCAAGCACATTCTCGACGTCGGCTGCGGCGTCGGATTGACCGACGCGTTTTTAACCCGCCAGCCGTGGCGGATATCGGGCACCGACGTATCGCCCAAATCGATTGATCAAGCGAAGCGTAAGAACCCCGCCGTGAATTATGTCGTCGGCAATGAGAATCGCTTGCCGTTCGCCGACGAAACGTTCGACTTGTGCTTCACGATTTGTGTGATGCATCACGTTCCGCGGCCGCATTGGACCGGTTTTCTCACTGAGATGCGGAGGGTGCTCAAGCCGCAAGGGCTGGCAATGGTATTAGAACACAATCCCTATAATCCCTTGACGCGGCTTGTCGTGAACCGCTGCCCGTTCGACGCCGATGCCGTGCTGCTATCCAGCAACACCTTGCGGCGACACCTCGACGCGGCCCGATTGAATTTGCTGAACACCAATTACTTCCTGTTTACGCCGTGGGAAACCCTGAAATTCGTGGATCGTTTTTTTGGTTGGCTTCCCGTAGGCGCCCAATACTGCGTGACCGCATCGCGCTGACAAACGATGTTAAGACGATACACAACTTTCGTTGTCGTGGGCCTGTTCGTAACGATTGCCACGGTCGCGTTTCGAGCGATTATCGGCTATCTGCTACAGGACGATTCGCCCCTGAAGTACACGCTCTCGATCGCGATCGCCTACGCTTTTGGGATCAGCCTAAGCTATCTGCTACAGCGGACCGTGACTTTCTCGGCAAAAGAGCGACCATCGGCCGCCCAGTTCACTCGATTCATCGGCGTGCATTTGATCGGCATGGCTTGTACGGCCGCGGGGTCAGCCGTGCTCCTGTTCGTATTGGCCGGATCGCTGTTTCCGGGCGAAGCTTCCAAGTCGATATCGTTTGCCGCGGCGGCCTTTGCCGTGTCAGTGCTCACCTATGCTCTGAATAACCGATTCGTGTTTCGGATCGAAGACGTGGAGCGTCTGCCGTGTGACGGCTGAAGGCCGGCCGCGCCGCGAATGGTTCAAGTGGCGGCCCATCGGGGGCCGGATAAACTTAAAAAGCGGCGGAAATTCAAGTGGTTGACAGTCGGCGGCCGATGGTTAAGATTAGTGATGATCTCAGTCGTCGGCGCCGCAAAACGGGCCTGCCGGCGGGTGGGATTTTTTATTCTGGCCTTGTCAACTTTTAAGATGGGGCTAGAATACCTAGCTTGCGATTGCTCTTTGACAATTTGGTAAGTGACCTCCAATTTTTTTGTCAGCCAAGACTGTATTCTGGCAGGAGGCACGTGAGTGCCGCGGTGCTACGCACCGCCGGTCTTCGTGTGCACTTCTGCAAACCGTCAAGCTTTTTCAAGAGGCTCATTGTCCTGGAGGTGGCCTAGCCGCGATGCTCCGCATCGCCGGTCGGGTTGCTTTCGGTTCAAGCATACACCAATTGAAGGGTTTGATCCTGGCTCAGAATGAACGTTGGCGGCGTGGATTAGGCATGCAAGTCGAGCGAGAACCAGCCTCTCACTGGGAGCTGTAAGGTGTAAGTGTTTTTACTTACGACTAACGATTTACAACTTCTTGTGAGAGGCTGGGGACAGCGGCGAAAGGGAGAGTAACGCGTAGTTACGTACCCCGAGGACCGGAATAGCTGCGGGAAACTGCAGGTAATGCCGGATAATGTCTTCGGACCAAAGGTGTGATTCCACCTCGGGAGCGGACTGCGTTGTACTAGCTAGTTGGTAGGGTAATGGCCTACCAAGGCAACGATGCATAGCGGGTGTGAGAGCATGACCCGTCTCACTGGGACTGAGACACTGCCCAGACACCTACGGGTGGCTGCAGTCGAGAATCTTCGGCAATGGGCCAAGCCTGACCGAGCGACGCCGCGTGCGGGATGAAGGCCTTCGGGTTGTAAACCGCTTTCGGTTGGGAGGAAATCGGCGGGGGTTCTCCCCCGTTGTTGACCTATCTTCGGAAGAAGGACGGGCTAAGTTCGTGCCAGCAGCCGCGGTAATACGAACCGTCCAAACGTTATTCGGAATCATTGGGCTTAAAGGGTACGTAGGCGGCGCTGTTAGTCGGGTGTGAAATCCCTCGGCTCAACCGAGGAATTGCGCCCGATACTGCAGTGCTTGAGGGAGACAGAGGTAAGCGGAACTGATGGTGGAGCGGTGAAATGCGTTGATATCATCAGGAACACCGGTGGCGAAAGCGGCTTACTGGGTCTCTTCTGACGCTGAGGTACGAAAGCTAGGGGAGCGAAGGGGATTAGATACCCCCGTAGTCCTAGCTGTAAACGTTGAGCACTTGGTCGGGGATCCCCTCATAGGTTCTCGGCCGTAGCGAAAGTGTCAAGTGCTCCGCCTGGGGAGTATGGTCGCAAGGCTGAAACTCAAAGGAATTGACGGGGGCTCACACAAGCGGTGGAGGATGTGGCTTAATTCGAGGCTACGCGAAGAACCTTATCCTAGTCTTGACATGCACGGATTAACCCGGTGAAAGCCGGGCCACGCCTTCGGGTGGAACGTGCACAGGTGCTGCATGGCTGTCGTCAGCTCGTGTCGTGAGATGTCGGGTTAAGTCCCTTAACGAGCGAAACCCTTGTCGCTAGTTGCCAGCGAGTCATGTCGGGGACTCTAGCGAGACCGCCGGTGTTAAACCGGAGGAAGGTGGGGATGACGTCAAGTCCTCATGGCCTTTATGACCAGGGCTGCACACGTCCTACAATGCTGCGTACAAAGGGAAGCAAGCTCGCGAGAGTAAGCAAATCCCAAAAAACGCAGCCCAGTTCGGATTGCAGGCTGCAACCCGCCTGCATGAAGCCGGAATCGCTAGTAATCGTAGGTCAGCATACTACGGTGAATGTGTTCCTGAGCCTTGTACACACCGCCCGTCAAGCCACGAAAGTGGGAGGCGCTTAATGTCGCTGTGCTAACCGTAAGGAGGCAGGCGCCTAGAGCGAATTCCGCGATTGGGACTAAGTCGTAACAAGGTAGCCGTAGGGGAACCTGCGGCTGGATCACCTCCTTTCTAAGGATTTCTTAGAAAACGAGCTGCCCGTGAAAACCGGCGATGCGTAGCATCGCGGCTATTACGGCGCAGTACTTATGAGGCAGTCCTTGGCTGACGTTGGAGATCGGCCGAGTCATTTGTGCCGGGTCGTGAGACCCGCGTACAACGACGCGGCGAGCTTGCCAGATTGATATCGAGAACCCGGCGTGGGGCCGAGCCGCCCCGCGTCGGGTTTTTTTGTTTGCGACTTTGTGCGATTTTTCCAAGGAATTGCGTTGGTTGGCAAAGAATTGTTGTAAATGCAATTCGGGTGATATATGTTTATCCTCGGATTTCTAATCCGACCTCTCGCCCCTGGTTGGAGACTCTAATGAATCGCTGCATAATCCGGTCAGTCTTTTCGCTGGCCGTTGCGCTAAACGTGCCCGCAGTTCTCGCGATCCCCATTCCCACCGTGCCGGTCGGCAACATCGGCAACGCCAACGACCCAGCAACCGGAAGTTTGTACGGCCGCGTCAGTTATGTCTATAACATTGGTACTACGGAAGTGACCGTTGGGCAATACACGGCGTTCCTCAATTCGATCGCAGCCACGGACCCCTTTCGCTCTACAACACAGCGATGGCCACAAACCTTAACATCGCTGGCATCGCGCGTAGCGGCTCATCAGGCACCTACACATATAGCGTGATTGGCTCGGCAAACCATCCGATCACTTATGTGAACTGGGGCGACGCGGCGCGATTCGCCAATTGGCTGCACAACGGTCAACCCACCGGCGCTGAAGGAGTCGGCACCACCGAAACCGGCGCGTACACGCTCAACGGCGCCACAAGTTCTGCCGCGTTGATGGCGGTGACGCGGAACGCCGGCGCCACATGGTTCATCCCCACGGAGAATGAATGGTACAAGGCGGCGTATTACGAGCTGGCAGCACAAGGCGGCGACTCCGACGGCTATTGGGCGTATCCCATGAAAACCAATAGTGCGCCCTACTCTGACCAGCCACCGGGAACGACGCCCGATAATACGCGCGTCGGAAATTTCTCTCAGGATGACGGCGTCGCCAATGGATATGACGACGGTTTAGCGGTGACGGGCTCAACGATCTACAGCAGCAGTCAGAATTACTTGACTGACGTGGGCGCGTACACGTCGTCGCCGAGTTTTTACGGCACGTTCGATCAAGGCGGCAACGTCTATGAATGGAACGAAGCGGCTGTGAGCGCTTCGTCGCGCGGCGAGCGTGGCGGGTCTTGGAACTACTTCTCCATCGGCCTGCCCTCCTCCGGCCGCCTCGACACCGACTCGGCGAATGAGAACATCGACATCGGGTTCCGCGTGGCAACCATTCCTGAGCCCGGCTGTATAACCTTGTGCATAGGCATGGCATACGTGTTGGTGCTACGTAGAACAAGCATTACCACTCTTTATTCGTTATTCCTTTTCCACGACAGTTGAAGGGTCAAGAGTATGCGAACGAACCCGATTGCCTCCCTGACGAACTGCGGACGTAGCGTTCTGATTCACGTCGCCTTCTTCTGCTTCGCGGCTACTTCCCACGCCAGCGTTCAAACGTTTTTTGGGAGCGATCTGGGTGCTGGTCCCGGCGGGCCTCATCCAAATTCTGACGCGGCTCGAGTGACGTTTCTTGCAAACGTTTTGCCTGCGAGCGTCGGCACGGAGGATTTTGAGAGCGTATCGCTCGGCGCTTTCCCGGGTGGCACAAGATCGATTGCATTTCCATCAACCGCGGTAACTGGAACAATTCAGGATCTTGTCAACGGCGCTACCGCCAATGTTGCGGAGATTCGCAACACGCCCGTACTCTCCCACTGGTTTGCGATCTCAGGAACGACTTACTTCTTCACCGAGGCGAACGAGGGTACTGCTTATTTTGATTTGACGTTGAGCTCTGCGGTATCCGCAATTGGATTCTACGGGACGAGTTTTAGCGATTACTCGGGCGTGCCGGGCGGACCGTTCACGCCAATTCAAATCATCTTAGACGGCGGTTCGCCGATCGATGTGATCGAAGCCGACCCGGCCACGATTACCGATGGTTCAGTCCACTTCTTTGGTCTAATTTCAGATACGCCGTTCACCACGGTGCGACTTTTCAACCCTTTACAGGCGGACACATTCCCCTTTCCACTGACCGACGGCGTCGCGATCGACGAAATCACAATCGGGCTTACTTTGGACGCCGTTCCCGAGCCGTCAATGCTCTTGGTCTTCAGTGGATTGGCGTCTACGGTATTTTGCCTCGTCAACGTGAGCCGGCGACTCCAGTCTAAAAACGACTGCTAGATCGCCAATCTTTCGAGTGCCAATGTGCATCCGCCGCAGCGGATGGACTGCATGGCTGTCGTCAGAAGCGTGTCGTGAGATGTCGGGTTAAGTCCCTTAACGAGCGAAACCCTTGTCGCTAGTTGCCAGCGACGGGCACCCGGCAGCCGGTTTTTTCCGGGTGCCGGGTCGGTCGGGGACTCTAGCGAGACCGCCGGTGTCCGAGCGGAGGGAAGGTGCCCGATGCATCGGGCCACGGGATTGGCTTCGGGACTCGGCCGGCGGAACGCGCTGCCGCACGAATCAGGCGATCTGAGGGACTTCATGCCGCTCGATTTCGACGCGGGCCACGGCCAGGCCGGCGCGCTCCACGCTCTGGATCGCGGTGGCGAGCGCCTCGTCCAGGTTGGAGGCCTGACGGTCGAACTGGAGTCTGGTGACGCCGTCGCGGGTCAAGATGCTGGCGTCGTCACAACCCGCGTCGTACAGCGTATCGGCGTCTTTGTCGGTCACTTCGCGGTCCGTCAGGATCAACGAGAATTCATACTTCATGAGGTTGTTCCTTCAGTGCAGACAGCCATCAACGGCGCGACGAATACGCCGGGCATGGTCTTCCGGGACGCGCGGCGTCGAATAAACCCGGAATCGACAGCCGTCGCGGCCTCCCTGAGGACACCACAGCGTTCCGAATATATGGGCGCTTCCACTTGCTTTGGTAAACGTCCAACCCTGTTCTTGGGCGTAATTCATCGCTTCGCGGATGTGTTTGTTGGGATGACTTGCCATGCGTTGACACAACCGCTGTTTGGTCCGTCATTCCCGACAAGCTTATCATACTCAATGCTTCCATGAGGAGGCAAGACAGGCGACGTGCACCCGGCAGGCGGTTTAGCAGGGTGCCGGGTCGGTCGGGGACTCTAGCGAGACCGCCGGTGTTAAACCGGAGGAAGGTGGGGATGACGTCAAGTCCTCATGGCCTTTATGACCAGGGCTGCACACGTCCTACAATGCTGCGTACAAAGGGAAGCAAGCTCGCGAGAGTAAGCAAATCCCAAAAAACGCAGCCCAGTTCGGATTGCAGGCTGCAACCCGCCTGCATGAAGCCGGAATCGCTAGTAATCGTAGGTCAGCATACTACGGTGAATGTGTTCCTGAGCCTTGTACACACCGCCCGTCAAGCCACGAAAGTGGGAGGCGCTTAATGTCGCTGTGCTAACCGTAAGGAGGCAGGCGCCTAGAGCGAATTCCGCGATTGGGACTAAGTCGTAACAAGGTAGCCGTAGGGGAACCTGCGGCTGGATCACCTCCTTTCTAAGGATTTCTTAGAAAACGAGCTGCCCGTGAAAACCGGCGATGCGTAGCATCGCGGCTATTACGGCGCAGTACTTATGAGGCAGTCCTTGGCTGACGTTGGAGATCGGCCGAGTCATTTGTGCCGGGTCGTGAGACCCGCGTACAACGACGCGGCGAGCTTGCCAGATTGATATCGAGAACCCGGCGTGGGGCCGAGCCGCCCCACGTCGGGTTTTTTTGTTGCGCCGAGTTCACTATGGAATTTCGCAATTGCCCCAATGGCGACCCTTGCTGGTAGCTTTTGCGCTGGGGGAACGATACCATAATGTACGACGTGCGTATTCTGTGCGAATATCAAGACAAATGTTTGCGCTTCACTGGTAGGCAAAAATATTCATGAAGCAAATGAAACATTTTTTTATGGCCGCGTTCATTGCATTTGGGGCGTCGCGTTTTTCAATGGCAACTCTTCCTTATGCAAGCGGACTATATGAAAGACTGCTGCGGGACGACGACACGATGTCACCGATTTCATATCCTTCAGTTTCCATAAGAGCTAGTGACCAGGGGCATCAAAGTGTAGGACTATTTGGTCCGCCGGGAATTCCCGCTAATAGACAACCTGCCCCGCAGTGGGTGCTAGGGTTTTATTCGGGATATGTGTCGCCCGATGAGCCTGTTACTCTGCACGTGAGCGGCCTGGATGCAGATATTTTCGAGCCCACGACGTTCCAGCACGCTAAAAACGATGCGACACCAATTCTTACTTTCGGTTTGGCCGGTGCGAGATTGCCAATCAACTTGGACGTAACGAACTTTGTAAACAATTTGGCAGTTCACCATGTTGCTACGGAAGACTATATATATCCCGAATTCGTCATCCGACCTGAAAGGAACGATAGCGATTCGGCGGTAGTGTTGAGTGCTCAAATTACGTCACAGGACGGGTCGAAAGACTATCCGTTCTTACCAACCGGCGTTGGATATGGACACTTTGACGATTTGCCATCAGGCGGTTATTTTGATCCGCCCGCTGCGTCGGGCTTTCGATATCAAACAACGGATGGCTCACGATTTACTCGCTTATTTGATTTGCCGTCAGGATTCAACAGCCCTTTTTCAGTTTCGGTCGAAGGGCGTGTGATAGGCCGGTTCACTGCTGGAGAGAGCGTTGAATTCAGCAGTTTTCCAGGTGGCGGCGTTTCAAGTTTTGCGATCTTTGACATTTTGCCGTCCGTTGACCCCACGAATGTTTTAGTTTTTCCGGTCGGCCTGGAATTCGATCACCCACGGGCCAGCTTTGACATGATTCCACATGTAAGTTTACCTGGCGATTTTAATGACGATGGCAAAGTGAACGCGGCCGATTATACGGTGTGGCGCAATTATTTAGGAACGAATTTCGATTTGAACGGCAACGGAGACGAAACGGACAGCAGCGCGGGCGTGGTCGATCGGGCGGACTACGATCTCTGGAAGCTGCACTACGGAGAACACAATCCGGGTACCGGCACGGCTAACTTATCAAGCAGCGTGCCTGAGCCGTCCACTACGACGATGGCCACAGTTATAGTGGTCCTCTTATCAGCTATGGGCCGAGTTCATCGTGGATGTCGCGGCTCCGAGACCAACTAACTTGCCAGATTGATATTGAGAACCCGACGTGGGGCTGAGCCGCCCTGCGTCGGGTTTTTTTATGCGCCGAGCAAGCCCATCATGACGCGAACAAATTCGACCACGGATGGCACGGATACAATGACTTGAGACGAATTGGCGTTCCAATTCCAAGAATTCATCCGTGACGTCCGTGATATCAGTGGTTTGCTTCCGATTAGCGCCGCGAGCCATCGGGCTGGGCAGGGACTTGTCGAATTGATTTTGAGAAACCCGGCGTGGGGCTGAGCCGCGGGCGCGTCGCGTATTTTGGACCGCCTATTCCGGAATATCTTGAATCACGGCGAAGAGGGCGGTCACGTCGATGGTGAACCCGGGCAGCAGGACGGACGTGGCGTGCTGCACCGGCGGCGAACTGCCCGTGGACGGCATAGCGGCCGTCGCGCAGTTGGTGGACGGTCACTAGCCGCCGTTCGGGGTCGATGATCCAGTATTCGGCGATCTTGGCCTCGGCGTAGTCAGCCAGTTTTTGTTCGTAGTCGCGTTGGCGGTCGGTCGGTGCATCGCTGACGACTTCCATAACCAAGTCGGCACTTTCCCACGCTCGGTTGTGTCGTGCCTCGAAGTGGTCCTTGTGCAAAAAGATGATGTCCGGCAGCCTGTGCTTCCGCGGCCGAATTCGGAGCCGAATTCCGGTCCAATACACTTTGCCAAGTTTTCCCTTTTCCACGAAATGATGCAAAGCGAAAAACAAATACTGCACCAACGATTCGTGGATTTCGGTCGGCGTCGGCAAGAACTCCAATCGCCCATCGGTGAACTCGATGCGACGTTTCGAGTGATCCGTTAATTCGAGATATTGCTCCTCGGACCATTCACCCTGCTCGGGAAATAGCGTGGCGACTTCCCACACGTAATCGGCATCGGACGATAAATGCGGAATCGTTGACATGGCTGACTGTGCGGGTATGCGGGGTCTCGGCTCGCGAATGGGGCACTCATCCAGTTTATCACTCTGGCCAAGGAGTGTAAATTCCGCAGGATCATGGCGGACGAGTCTGTTTCACGGACAAACTGCCGTTGAGACTCGCTCCGCGAGTGGAATTCAACTAGCAGAGCGAGTTGACTGCTCGGATTGGCCTGGCGCGACGGCGGCCGGTGAGCGCTGGCAAGCCGTGTGGGTTTTGTTAAACGGAATAGCCGGCGGCGACGCTGGAAAACTGTGCGACTTGCTCGCCTTGCCAGGCTGCGTCGCGATCGAGTTCTGCGGCCAAGAGCTGGGCGACGCGGGGCGCTGCGGCGTGTGCGGCCGCGGCGTCGAGGAAGAGGAGCCGCGTGCGGCGGGCGAGGACGTCTTCGACGGTGCGGGCCAGTTCGTGGCGGGCGGCCCAGACGACGTCGGCGGCGCGGTAGGGCAGGGCAGGGGCGAGTGGTTCGCCCCATTGGGGATTCATGCTCACTAAGCGCTCGACGCTTGCCGCATCGTCGCCGCCGCGGATGGAGAGCGATTTCGTAGCGCACGGCTTGTGCGGCAGCTCGCCGACCGCGGCGGCGCGGTCGACGCAGTCTTCGGCCATCTTGCGGTAGCTGGTCCATTTGCCGCCCAGAATTGAAACAAGGCCGGACGGCGAGACGCGGAGGACATGATCGCGGCCGAGTTTCGAGGTGTTCGCGTCGCGATCGGCTTCGCCGGTGCGGACGAGCGGCCGGACGCCGGCCCAGACGGAGCGGATGTCCGCCCGCTGCGGTCCGGGCGACAGATAGGGGCGAACCGTTTCGAGCAGGAAGTCGATTTCACTCGCGAGCGCGTGCGGCTCGAGCGGCGCTTCGCTGATTGGCGTGTCGGTCGAGCCGACCATGGTGCGGCCGTGCCAGGGGACGGCGAAGATGACGCGGCCGTCGGGCGTGCGCGGCACCATCAGGGCGGTTTCGCCGGGCAGGAACTTGTGGTCGAAGATCAGGTGGACGCCCTGGCTGGTGGCGATCGCGGGCGCAGCGGCTGGGTCGTCGAGTCGCCGCACGTTGTCGCTGAAGGGGCCGGTCGCGTTGACGACGACCTTGGCCGCGACGCGGACCTGGCGGCCAGTCTCGGCGTCTTCGGCAACGAAGCCGCGGACCCGGCCCGCATTTTTGATTAGCCCGTGCACCGGGGCGTAGTTGATGCATACGGCCCGGTGATCAATTGCCGTCTGCACCATGTTCACGAGCAGGCGTGTGTCGTCGAACTGGCCGTCCCAGTAGAGCACGCCACCGCGGAGGCCCTCCTGATGCAACGTGGGGACGCGTTCGAGCGACTTTTCGGGTGACAGCCAGCGCGACGAGCCCAGGCTCAGCCGGCCCGACAACCAGTCGTAAACTTTCATTCCAAAGCGATAGTACGGCCCTTCCCAGCGCGAATAGATCGGCACGAGGTTGGCCAGCCGATGGACCAGGTGGGGCGCGTTCTTGAGCAACAGGCCGCGCTCGTGCAGGGCGCTACGAACAAGGCCAATGTGCATCTGCTTCAAGTACCGCACGCCGCCGTGGATCAACTTTGTGCTGCGGCTACTTGTGCCCTTGCCGAAATCGTGTTGCTCGCAAAGGGCGACGCGATAGCCGCGCGAGGCGGCGTCAATCGCCACGCCGACGCCCGTGGCCCCGCCGCCGATGACGGCAAGGTCCCATGGCTGGTCGGCTGCTTCGAGTTGTTGCCACTGGCTTTCGCGGTTGTAAATGCTATCGACGCTCATGCCAAAAATGAAAAACGCAAAGTGTTGATTGCAAAATGCAAAATGACGAACATGCTCGGCTGGATCCCATTTTGCAATTTACATGGATCATTTTGCATTTTGCATTTCCCGACCTTTGGTCCGCGCCCAGCCCTTCGCCCGCTCCACCGCTTGGCTCCACCTGGCTCGCCGAGCGGCCGCCTCGTCGGCGGAGATTTTCGGCTCGAAGCGACGATCGACCTTCCAGTGGTGGGCGATTTCGTCGCGACTGTTCCAGACGCCGGTCGCCAGGCCGGCCAAGTAGGCGGCGCCGAGGGCAGTGGTCTCAGTGACTTGGGGCCGCACGACCGGCATTTGCGAGATGTCGGCTTGCATTTGCAGCAGCGTGTTGTTGACGCTTGCGCCGCCGTCGGCGCGGAGCTCGGTGAGCGGGCGATCGGCGTCACGGGCCATCGCGTCCACGAGATCGGCGATTTGAAAGGTGATGCTTTCTAGCGCGGCCCGCGCGATGTGGCCGGCCGTCGTGCCGCGAGTCAGTCCAACGATTGCGCCGCGCGCGTAGGGATCCCAGTGGGGCGCCCCGAGCCCGGCAAACGCCGGCACGAGAAACACGTCGCCCGTGTCGGTGACCGAATTCGCCAGTGCCTCCACATCAGCCGACGTTTTGACCAACCCCAGGCCGTCGCGGAGCCACGTCACGACCGAGCCCCCGACAAACACGCTCCCCTCCAGGGCAAATTCGGTGCGCCCGTCGATTCTCCAGGCAATTGTCGTCAGCAACCGGTTTTTCGACGCGGCTGCCGTAGTAGACGTGTTCATTAGCGCGAAGCAGCCGGTGCCGTAGGTGTTCTTGGCCATGCCGGGCGCGTAGCAGGCCTGGCCGAACAGGGCGGCTTGCTGGTCGCCTGCGACGCCGGCAATCGGCACGCCGGTGAGTACCGGCCCACCGCTGACTTCAGCCAGCACTTCGCTCGAGGCGCGGATCTCGGGCAGGATCGCCCGCGGCACATGGAAGCACTTGAGTAGCTCGTCGTCCCACTGGCCACGACGTATATCCATTAGAAGTGTCCGCGAAGCATTCGATGCGTCCGTGACGTGGCAGCGGCCGCCCGTGAGCTTGTAGATCAACCACGCATCGATCGTGCCGCAGGCCAATTCGCCGGCCTCGGCCTGCTTGCGGGCACCGGGCACTTGGTCGAGGATCCAGGCAATCTTGGTGCCGCTGAAATAGGGATCGAGCAGCAGGCCCGTTTTCTGTTGCACCAGCGGTTCGCGGCCGTCGGCGCGGAGCTGTTCACAGACGTCTGTCGTGCGGCGGTCTTGCCAGACGATCGCCCGGTGGATGGGCTGGCCGCTCGCGCGGTCCCAGACGAGGACGGTCTCGCGCTGATTGGCGATGCCCAGGGCTTGCACGTCGTGTGCGGTCAGACCGGCTGACTGCAGCGCCTGCCGAGCGACCTCGCCCTGGCTGGCCCAAATCTCGTTCGCATCGTGCTCGACGCGGCCCGGCTGAGGAAAGTGCTGGGCGAACTCCTGCTGGGCGGCCGCAACGATCCGGCCCGCGTCATCGAAGACGATGGCCCGCGACGACGAGGTGCCCTGGTCGAGTGCCAATAAAAAAGTCATAGCAGCGTGTCGCCTTTTGATCGGTTATAACAATTGAGGCCGCTCTTATCCAATACCTGCGACTCCATTGTCTCCGCTTGGGACCGCAGTCGATGTCTGTTCGTACGCAACCCCTGTTGATTGCCCACCGCGGCGCGTCGTTCGAGTGCGCCGAAAACACGCTCGCCGCGTTCGAGCTCGCCTGGCGGCAAGGGGCCGACGGCATCGAGACGGACGTCCGCCTGACGGCAGACGGCGTGATCGTGTGTATTCACGATGAGGATACGAGGCGCGTTTGCGGGGATTCGCAAGTCGGTCTTAACGCGTTTGCTGTCGAAGAGTCGCGATATGACGAATTGTCGTCGCTCGACGTCGGGTCGTGGAAAGGAGCCTGCTGGGCCCAGGCGTCGATTCCGACTCTTGAAATGGCGCTCGGCAGCGTGCCGCAAAACAAGTATGCTTTCATCGAGCTCAAAACGGGGCCTGAAATCGTCTGCCCGCTGGTTGCAGTTCTGAATCGATCATCGCTGAGGAGCGACCGGTTCGTGCTGATCAGTTTTGACGAGGCGACTCTGTCGGCCTGCGCTCGCGAGCTGCCGCACGTTCGACGACACCTGCTGGTTGAGTATCAGCAAGATGCCGGCGGCCGCTGGAGGCCGACGGCCGACGAGGTGGCAGCCGGCGTCCGCCGCGTTCATGCGGACGGCCTTGGCACGCAGAACAAGATGGCGTGCTTTAATGAGGAATTTGTCGGTCAACTGCGTGCCGCCGGCATTCGCGAGTTTCAAGTGTGGACGGTGGATGATCCACACGAAGCGGCGTATTATGAGCGTCTCGGCGCGTGGGCGATCACAACGAATCGACCCGGATATCTGATTTCCGCGCTGGGCAAGCACAGGAATCGACAAGAGTAAGCCCGCGTGGCGCGTCGGTGGCCTCGCAACAAAGATAGTGCCGCCGGTAACGATCCAATCCGTTCCAACGAAGCAACCGCCCGCCGCGAGATCGCCGATGGCCCGCACATTGTTGCATGAGAAAGAGAAACTGAGTCGCAAGGAAATCCAACAGCGCTCGGCCGCCGTCGTCCGCAGTGAACAACTCATCCACACGGCCGAGCGCGCGTTTTGGACGATGATGGAAGGGCCTGCGGATGTATCTTCGCGCTCAGCGTGAGTAAGAACGAAATGCCGGAATCCCGTTGACTCAGGGGCCAATCGATGCGAGCCTGCGTGCAACGAGTCAGCGAAGCAAGCGTCACGGTCAACGGCGCAGTGGTCGGCCAGATCGGACGCGGATTCTTGGTGCTGCTCGGCGTCGGCGCGGCCGATGGTGATGAGGAGGTCCGCTGGCTGGCCGACAAGGTTATCGGGCTACGCGTGTTTGAAGACGAGGCAGGCAAGATGAACCGCTCGCTCGCGGAAGTCGAGGGCCAGATGTTGGTCGTGAGCCAGTTCACGTTGTTTGGCGATTGCCGACACGGCCGGCGGCCCAGCTTCTCTACCGCGGCGCCACCCGAGCTGGCCGAGCGGCTCTACGAGTCGTTCGTCGAAAGGGTGCGAGCGGCCGGTGCGACTGTGGCGACGGGCCGCTTTCGCGAATTGATGCGCGTTGCGCTGGTCAACGATGGGCCGGTGACGTTGTGGATCGATACGGCCGAACGATAAGCCGATGCGTTCGGCCTACTCATACGGTTTAGGGCGACGTTGGGCCGTGTCGAAGTCGCGGCGGATTGTGGCGGACGCATTGTTCGCGGGCGCAGCCGGGCCGGCCTGGTCGGCAGCTTCAACTTGCGGCACTTGCAGCGCAGGCGGCAGCGTGGTGATCTCCCCCAGGCGGTGCTGCCACTCCTGGTAATTGAGGGCGAATTCCGGATTGCGGGCCTCGATCTGCTGCATCACGCTCGGCTCGCCGAGGACCATTGCCACGACAACGGCCAACTTGGCGTACGTCGAGAAGTTGGCCCAGGCGTCGTCGCCGAAGAGCTTAATCGCCGTGCCGAACGATTTCTTGAAGTGCCATCTTCCACGCTTCCACTCGACCGAGTACATCTCGTCGAGAACGAGGTGCGACATAAAGCCGATCGCCGCGCCGCCCGCTTTGAACACGCGAACTTCGACGTTCGCCGCGCCGCAAATCAAGAACGCCAATCCGGCGAAGATTAAGCATGCGGGGATACTATGAAACATGCCCCGGTGGACGGTGAAGCGGCGGATCAACTTTGTGACGCCAAAGCGGATGCCAAGGTACACGCCCACCGCGGCCAACACCATCGCATCGTAGCCGAGCGCGAGCGCTTGAAAGCGGTTCACGAGAAACATCGGCACGATCGCGGCGATGAAGGCCATCGATTCGCGCAGCGGCACGCCATAGTCGCTGTCCAGGTCGGGTAACATTCCGGAGAAGCCGCACAGAGCGCCTCCGACCAGCGAAGTTTCGACCGGCAGGCCCAGGTAGAAATGGCCGACGCCGGCATATCCGCAGCCGAGCACGGTGCTCGTCGTAACATGCGTGCGGAAGCCGGCCATGATCGTTTCTCGCGTGTGTGGAGTGCTCTTGCCAACACTGTGTGGATAGAATTTCTACGTCGATTCGGCAGAGATCGGCCGTCCGACGACGGCGGCACCGAGAGAATCCGCGCGAACTGTACGCTAAACCTTGCGCAGCCGCCAAGAGCGGCAAGGATTGGGCGAATGCTAGCAATCGTTCGCGCCAAGGGAGTGATCTTCGTTAATATCGATTGCGGCCGCTATACTCTGCTTGCTGGCAATGTAGCGGGCACGTTCCGCGTGCCGTAGCGGCCGTACGAACAGGCGCTAGCCGAGTACCTGCTCGCGGTGTGCTCCCACGGAACTCTGTTATGGCACAGAGGGTGTGCCTACGACAAAAACGATGCAAACTTACGACGTCATCATGCTGCTGGTGCTCGCCGGGGCCACGCTGTTTGGATTTTGGAAAGGCATGGCCTGGCAGATCGCGTCGCTGGCGTCGCTGGTTGTCAGCTACTTTGCCGCGCTGCGATTCAGCGAGCGGCTGGCTCCGTACTTCGGCCAGCAGGCGCCGCTCAATCGATTTCGCCGCGATGCTAGCGATCTACGTCGCGACGTCCTTCGTGATCTGGATGATCTTTCGACTGGTCTCCGAGTTGATCGACAAAGTGAAGCTCGAAAGCTTCGATCGACAACTAGGCGGCATGATCGGCTTCGCCAAGGGCGTGCTCTTGTGCGTAGCGATTACGTTTTTCGCCGTGACGCTGCTGCCGCAACAGCAGGGCGAGGCGATCGTCGCGTCGCGTGCCGGGCGGACTATCGTCGTGCTGCTCAATAAGGCACATGACGTCGTGCCGCAGGAACTGAACCAGGTGATCGACCCCTACTTGAACAAAATCGAAGAGCGCATCAGCGGCAACGCTGCCGCCCCAGAGCGCCGATCTCCGCGATCTATGGCCGGTAGGTCAACCGCTGCCGAGTGGGCAGCAACTCGAACAGCAAACCGCACCCGCGGGCTGGCCACAACAAGCAGGGTCGCAGTGGCCGCAGCCACAGCAGCCGGCGCAATCGGCGTGGCCGGTGACGGGCAGCAACCCGGCGCCGACCGGATGGCCGGCAAACGGCGGCGGCGCGCTGTCGGAAACCGACGCCTATCGCACGATTAACACATCGTCCTCGCGCGAGTACTCGCCGCAGCCGCAAGAGCCGAACCCGTTTCCGGGCGGTGAGCGGTGAGGCTTCGCGAACGGCCGATTCACGAGTTGAATGCTGGATTCGTGTATGGTGTAGGACGGACAATGCTGTCCGTTCGTGTACACTCAGGACGGACAGGATTATCAGTCCTACAGCGAACAGCTAAAACCGACCGGTTAGAAACCGTTCCCCTTCGTCGTCAGCCGCACGCGGAGCAGTTGGTGGTTCGACGTGATGAACAGCGTCGAGCCGTCTTCGCCGAAGGCGCAGTTGGCCGTCGGCTGGCCCGTGATGAACGTCCCGAGATGCTTTCCTTCCGGCGTGACGACCAAGATGCCACCGGGGCCGGCTGTGAAGATGTTGCCGTGAGCGTCGATCTTCATGCCGTCGAAGCCGCCGGCGCGGCGGGGCGTCATCTGGCGGGCGTCGAGCAGCGTCTTTCCCTCGCCGATCGTGCCGTCCTCTTTGACGGGATAGGCCGTCAGCACCGACGGTTGGCCCGTGTTGCCCACGTAGAGCGTCTTTTCATCCGGCGAAAATGCGATCCCGTTGGGCGCGGAAAGATCTTTCGTCAGCAGCGTCACCGCGCCGTCGGGCGTGACGCGGTACACGCCCTGGTATTCCAGTTCCTTGCCGGAGCCCGCTCCGCGCCGTTCCAGCCCATAGGCCGGATCGGTGAAATAGACGGCCCCGCTGGAGTGCACCGTCACATCGTTCGGGCTGTTGAAGCGCTTGCCGTCGTACTTGTCGGCAATCGTCGTATAACGCGGCGCTTCGCCCCACTTCGATTCGAGCCGGGCGATGCGGCGGTCGCCGTGTTGACACAACAGCAAGCGGCCCTCGTGGTCGAGCGTCAGGCCGTTCGAGCCCATCTCGCCGCCGCGCGGCGTCTCGCCCGTGTAACCGGACGGCGCGATGAACTCACGGAAACCGTCCTTCGCGTCCCACCGCCAGATCTTGTTCGTCCGCGTATCGCTGCACAGCAAGAACGCGCCGTCGCGGACCCACACCGGCCCCTCGGCCCAAGTCAGTCCGTCGCCGACGACTTCAATCTTTGCATCGGTCGGCACCAGCGCGTCCAAGGCCGGATCGAGCCGCTCGATCGAGCCGATCGTCTTGGGCGGCGATTGCGAGAATGCGTCGTGAGTGGTCATTGCAACCAGAAGCAGGGCCAGAACGACGAGTAAAAATTGCTCGCCGTGCTTGTAAGCTCGGTCGTGGAATTGTTGAGGCATAAAACTTCGCCTTGGAGCCGGGTGTGCCGAGTCGATCAACGCTGAAAGCGTCATACTACCCTCGCCAGAAGCAAATTCCAAGATGGGCGGCGATGTGAATTCCCGCTCGCCGCCCAGGCCGTTGCCTGGCATCCGGCTGCCGCGCACTACTGCACTTCGATCCATTTAATAATCCGCACGCCGGGCCAACTTCCGCCGGCGTACAGCGCTTGAATCTCCGTCGGGCAAAGACAGCGGTTGTAGACGCGGACGTCCCACAGCTTGCCCTGATAGTAGGCGTCGGCGCCCCAGTTGCTGCGGGCGATGTAGTTGCTGGTGCGGCTGATCGTGTTCGGCAAACCGATCGTCGGATAGCCGGCCGAGCCGGCCGAGACGGGCAGCTCGATCGCATCGCGATAGAGCTTCGCAACGCCGCTGGGGCTGACCGTGGCAACGTACTGGTGCCACTCATTCACGCTGATTGCGTTCGACGCGCGGACGTAGGAATAAGTAGTTCCGGCCCCGCCGTTGTAGATCGCAAGCTCAAGCGTGCTGGTCGTCGATTGCCGGCCGAAATAGAAGTTGTTGCTGCCCGCACCGTTGCCGAAATCGACAAACCGCTCCCCGGAGCCGCTGGCCGTGGGCCGCGCCACACCGCCACGCTAAAGCCGCCGTTATAGTCTCGGCTATCCGTGGGCACGCTGACGTAGTCGTTCGTGCCGTCGAACTGGGCGGCGACAAGACCGCCCTTCGGACCGCTTTGATTGAGCAGCACGCCGTTCACGTACGTGCCGTTTGCGGCCAGCGTCGACGAATCGGTGGCCGTGACGCCGGAGTTTTGGTCAAGCTGCCAATTTTTTGGGACACAGGCCAGTTCGGCGATTTCCTTCGGACACAGGCAGCGGCTGTAGACGCGGAACTCGCGCAAGGCGCCCTGCCAATATTCCGTGCTGCCGGTCCGCGTGCCAAAGGAGAGCACGCCAGCCGGCTGCTGGACGATCGTGTTGAAGTGCGTGCCGCTCGATGTGAGTACGCCGTCGACGTAAATCGCATACGCGTTGGTCGAGGAATTGTACGTTGCCGCCACGTGATACCACTGTCCGACCACGTTGAGCGCCGGCGTGCAGATGATCGTCGCCGCGTCGGCGCTCAAGTCGTCGTAGATTTTGCCGTCGGGATGTTGCCGCATTTCCCAGTCGGGGCCGGCGCCGAACAAGCGGCCGATGGCGGGCGGATTGCCGTTGGACTTCATCCAAAACGCGACGGTGCCCGTGTCGGGCGGCGTAAATGGCGCGGTCGTCTGGACGATGCCGCCGACGCCGTCGGTTGCCAGGGCTGATTCACCGGAGCAACTGGTGGTCCAGGTGGCACCGCTGAGCGTCGCGCCCGAAGCCCTGGCCCGAGCTGTCCGCCGCCGTCGTGCCCGAGCCTTCTGCGAAACGCCAATAGCCGGCCAGCCCGGCCAGCTTCTTGATTTCCGTATCCGATAGTGCGCGGTTGTAGAACCGCACGCCCCGGAGCATGCCGTCGAACATATCGGTGCTGCCGGTGCGGCCGCCGATGTACAGCGGCCGCGTGTCGGTGGCGATCGTTCCGCTGCGCGAAGGGGGAGTGTTATCGAGCACTCCGTTGACGAACAACCGCACCGTCGAGCCGTTCCAGACGGCGGCCACGTGATACCACTGGCCTGTGGCGAGCACGGTGTTGCCGCGGATGCCCGAGCCGTTGTTGCCGTCCAGCGAGAGCTCCAGTTTGCCGTCCGCAATGTGAAACGCAAAATTGTTCGGGTTGGTATCCCCTTTGCGCAGAATCGTGTCCACATCGCCGCCGCTGCCCCAGGCGTCGCCCTTGACCCAGGCGGCGATCGTCAGGGCCGTCGTCGGCTGAAACTGAGCGGCATTGGTCATGCTGACGTAGTTCGTGCTGCCGTTGAAATCAAACACGCCCATGCCGCCGCAATCGGTCGACCAATTGGCCGTGCCGGCCACGGCGCCGTGCTTGGCGAACGGCGAGGAATCGGTAGCCGTCGTGCCGCTCGTTTGATCGAGCTTCCAGTGCCCGACAAAGCCGTAAAGCTCGGCGACTTCGCTCGCCGAGAGCGCGTAGTTGTAGACGCGCACGTCGTCCAACATGCCGGTTAAATCGTTGCTGGTGCCGCTGTTGCCATTGCGGCCGATGACGGTGTTTGCGCCGCCGCCCGCATAGGAAATGGAGGAGGTCGTCGTCGTCGAAGCGGCTTGGACGCCGTCCACGTACAGCTTGAACGAATCCGACGGGTTATCGAATGTGGCCGCGAAGTGATGCCAGCCGGTGCCCGCGTACGTTTTATTGACGGACACGGTCACGAAGCTCGATCCGTTGTAAAACGAGGCCTTGGTAGCGCCGCTCTCGTCAAGCCGCAAATAGACGCGATCGCCCAAACTGACGATTTCCGCGCCGCTGGTGTCGGCGGACGTCAGTTTTGCCCAGCCCGCGACGGTGATGTTGCTCGGGCTGCCCAACAGGCCGCTGGCCTGGATTTTGGTCGACCCGTCAAACGTGAAGCCGTTGTTAAATACGGCCGAAGACCACGTCGCGGTGCCGGTCACGGTGCCGACGCGATTGTAGGCGGACGCATCGGCGGCGCTGGCACCGCTGGGTTCATCCAGCTTCCAATGTGCGACGCGGCCGACGAGGTCATGGATTTCCGCCGCCGAGAGGGCATAGTTATACACTCGAGCGTCATCGATGATGCCGGTAAAGTCGTATGTCGTGGCGCCATTGCCGTGCCGTCCGATCACCGTGTTGGCGCCGAGTCCTGAATAGGAAATCGTAACGGACGTGCTCTGCGACGCCGCCGGGTTCCCGTCGAGGTAGATATACATTATGTCGTTCGTATCATCGAACACCGCTGCGATGTGGTGCCAACCGGTGCCGGCCAGGGTCGTCGACGGCAGGTTCAACGTCGTCCAGGTAGACCCGTTGTACACGGCGAATTGAGCATTCGTGCCGGCGTCCACCCGCAGCTGCGCGTGATCGCCGAGACTAATCACCTCGGCGCCGTTGGTGTCGGTCGTGGTAAGGTTTACCCACGCGGCCAGCGTGACATTCGCGGGGTTGCCCATCAGGCCAGCGGCTTGAATCTTCGTAGAGCCATTGAATGAGAAGCCGTTGTTGATGTAGCCGGCGACCCAACTGCCAGTGCCCGTAACCGTTCCCGTATAGCCGCTGCCCGACGCATCGGCCGCGCTCGTGCCGCTCGATTCATTCAGCTTCCAATGGGCGACGAGTCCGCTACCAACCGCCAACCGCACTGGGCCGGCCAAGTTACACAGGAAAGGAAGCACCAATATGGCAAGCGTTCTCCAGCGCATTTCAAAGTCTCTCCGGGTACCGAGAGCCACCGCTACCTCGACCCAGGGGCCGATGATCATTTCGGTGTCGGTTTGGGGCTAGGAAACTGTAGCTTTGCTGGGACCGCAGAGGCGGCAGAAGCCGACACCAGGGGCCGAAAATGCCGGAAAACGCCGGCTATTCCGTCCCTGGCGCGCCTCCGGCCAGGCCGGCGGTCGCCGGCTAAACCAAGCTGCCGACCGCAGCGTAGTTCCCAATAGCCGGGAGCGGCGTGCGCCTCGGTAGAAACCGGCAAACGCCGACGCTATAATCATCTTTCACCGCGGCCGGCCGGCCGTTGCCTCTTATTCATGTTGCCGCGAGGACGAGTGACCATCGATCCGTTGTTATCAGGCGAGGTAAATGCATGAGCACGTTGACGTATCGCGTTGGAAAATTGGCGGGCGTACTTTCTGCTAGAAATTGGTGCTACGGGGTGATGAGCGTGGGTGTGTGCCTGGCGCTCGTATTGACGGCCAGGGCGGAGGTGACGGTGAGTGACTTCGGTAAAACGGCGGACGGCACGCCAGTCAAACAGTTCACGATCAAGAACGCCAAGGGCGTGACGATTAAGGTCATGACCCGCGGCGCGACGATCACCGAGTGGGACGTGCCGGATAAGGACGGCAAGCCGGTCGACGTGGTGCTCGGCTATGACAACGTCGCCGGCTACGAAGCAGGTTCAAATTACTTCGGTGCGACGGCCGGCCGGGTCGCCAATCGCATTGCGAACGCCAGCTTCAATATCGACGGCAAGCAATACAAGCTGACGGCGAACGACAACACGAACACGCTCCACGGCGGCGTCAAGCGCAGCCTCGACAAAGTCGTGTGGGAAGGCAAGGCGCTGCCCAGCGGCGACGGCGTCGAGCTATCGTACACCAGCCCCGACGGCGAAGAAGGCTTTCCAGGCGACCTCAAGATCAAGCAGACGATAAAGCTCAACGACGACGGCGCGTTGCGGATCGATTACGAAGCGACAACCGACAAACCGACGCCCGTCAACATCTGCAATCACACCTATTTCAACCTGGCCGGCGCCGGCTCGCCCACCATTCTTGATCACGAGCTGAAGCTCGAGGCCGACAAGTACACGCCAGTTGACCGGCTCTTGATTCCGACGGGCGAAATCGCCGACGTGAAAGGAACTGTGTTCGATTTCACGCAGTTCCACAAGATCGGCGAGCGGATCGCGACCCTCAATAGCGCGCCTGGCGGCGGCTACGACCACAACTGGGTGCTGCGCAACCAGACCGGCCAACTGGCCCTGGCAGCCACCGTCAAAGAGCCTACTTCCGGCCGGACGCTGACCGTGCTCACCACCGAGCCGGGCATTCAGTTCTACGCCGGTAACTTTTTGAACGGCGGCAAGGGCAAGGACGGCAAGAGTTACGCCAAGCGCAGTGGACTGTGCTTGGAAACCCAGCACTATCCGAACTCGGTCAACACGCCGGCGTTCCCCAACACGGTGCTGCGGCCCGGCGATACCTACAAACACACGGTCGTGTATCAGATTCAATAAGGCTCTTCCTAGCCGGACCAGGCTGGTTCGGCATTTTTGTGTGCCCTTGTAAAGGCGGTTATAAATCCCTTCCCTCGACCACGACGGTCGGGCCATCCCTCGGAGAACTATGATGAATACGACTCGGCGCGAGTTTTTGAAACGATCGGCGGCCGCTGGTGCCGCGGTTTCGGTTCCCTTCATTTGGACGAGCAAGTCAGGCCGGGCTCAGGAGCCCGACTCTCGCCCGACCCTCGCCTGCATCGCCGTCGGCGGCAGCCGCGGCACCTATTCGCGCGGGCGCGACATCGGCCTGGCAGCGGCCCGGCACGCCCGCGTCATTGCCGTTTGCGACGTCGATAGTCTCCACGCCAATGAATTCAAGGAAACCGTGACGACCGGCGTCATCCCAGGCCGGCGCGGCGGTCGTGGCCGCCGGGGCGGCGGTGAAGGCGCTCCAGCCCCGTCGAATCCGTATAACCAGGTTGCTTCGCAAATTAACCTCTACAGCGATTACCGCAAGCTGTTCGAAAAGGAGAAGCCGCAAATCGTCACGATCGGCACGCCCGATCATTGGCACGTGTCCGTCGCGGTCGCAGCGCTCAAGGCGGGCTGCGACGTCTACTGTGAGAAGCCGCTGACCTTAACGATGGACGAGGGCAACTTGATTCGCAACGCGGTCAAGGAATCGGGCCGCGTGTTCCAGGTCGGCTCGCAGCAGCGGACCGAGTTCGGGCAACTGTTCCTGAAGGCGATCGCGATGGTCCAAAGCGGTCGGCTGGGAAAGAACATCAAGTGTCACGTTGCGATCGGTTCGAGCGGCCCCGGCGGTCCGTTTGAAACGACGGCCCCGCCGGACGATCTCGATTGGGACATGTGGGTTGGCCCCGCCCAGGAGACCGGCTTCGCCATGCAGCGGAAGCGCGAGTTTCGCTGGTACTACGACAACTCGGGCGGCCAGTTGACCGACTGGGGCGCGCACCACATCGATATCGCCCAGTGGGCCTTGGGCCAGACGAACACGAACCCGGTCAAGGTCAGCGGCACGGGCCATTATCCGCCGTTCGTCCCCGAGAAATTCGACTGGCACGCCTATTTTGCCGGCGAGGCCAAGCTGCCGAACGGCTTCCACACGCCGCAGAAGTTCGACCTCGTGATGGAATACGCGGACGGTCATACGATCGACCTGCACGACAACTACAACCCGGGCGACGGGCGGACGAACATGGGCAACGGCATCATTTTCGAAGGCGAGAATGGCCGGATCATGGTCAACCGCAACCGGCTCACCGGGTCGCCGGTCGAAAACCTCACCGAGTCGGACAACAAGGAGCTGCACGAGGCGATTGTGAAGCTCTACGGCGGCGTCGAGCCGACCGACCACATGCGGAACTTCATCGATTGCGTGAAGAGCCGCAAGCAGCCGATCTCGGACGTCTACACCCATGTCCGCACGATGAACACGCTCCACCTCTGCAACATCGCGATGATGCTCGGCCGAGAGGTGAAGTACGATCCGCAAAAGGAGCAGTTCATCGGCGACGAGCAGGCGACGGCCCTGATGAAGCGGCCCCGGGCGAAAAGTACTCCTGGTCGGCGACGACCGGGTGATCGGCGGTGGCACGCTGAACCTTGGCTCCGGTCGAGAGACCGGCCACTATGTGTGTGAGCTCGGAGATATGCAATATTGCCGCCGCGGTGCGAAGCGCACCGCGGCGGCTTTTTCTATTGGCGTCGGTGACTCAGTAGATAGTCAAACTTTGCCTGACGCTTTCGATCTTGCCGTCGGCTGCGTCAGGCACAGGCGGGAGGCCGCCCACAACAGCCGCGACACGAGTGTGTTTCTTTGCCATTTCTCGGCTTTGGCCAGTTTCTTGCCGCAGATGCCGGGCGCGGCCGGGTACAATGAACGTGGACGGGAGATCCGCCCTCACAAAACGCATGCGGCCGTTTCGGTCGATTCCCCTTCCGAGCGCCGGCGCGGTTTTCGCGCGGCGCCGTGCTCTTCTATTTAAGGGGATCGGAACCATGTTTGGCAGAAGCGGGCTCGACGATAAAGCGCTGTTGAAATCGGTCCAGCGACGGCTGGAACGCACTGGGATGAGGAACAAGGTGACGGCGACGATGCGGAGCGGGACGGTGACGGTCTCCGGGCAGTTGCAGTACGAGAAGCAGCGGATTCAGATCATCGGCGCCGTCAAGGGCGTCTCCGGCGTGCGGCAGGTTATCGATCAACTTAAATCGCCGCCGAAAATCAAGCGCCATCCGGCGCACGACGCCTACCAGCACGTTGCGCCACAGCCCGAGGAAGCAGCCATCGCGGCGGCCGCCGAGGACGGAGCGGCAGAGCAGGTCGGCAGCGGTGAGTCGCAGCTTGACGCGACAACGGCCGCGGCCGATCAGTAGCGGCCGGCGGGCCGCGGTGGTCGTCGCCGCCGCCACCGGCTAAAGGCATCGCTTTCGAAGTCGAACTAGAGGCTGCGCCCGCCCGCGGGCCCGTCGACAGAGAACGTCCGGCGATGCGAGGCTTCGCCTCGCCCAGGCGGCTTGTCGGCGAAGCAGTCGATAGGCGGGTCGAACGGCTCGGCGATCCCCCAATCCTGCCGTCGGCGCACCGGCGGCCGATTTGCGCCGCTAGCCGCGGCGTGGGCACCTGAGGCGCTCTCGCAGGGGCTCTTTGCAGCCTCTTCGAAAGAGGGAACAGGCACGCCCACGGCAACGCAATTTCGCGACGTATTCGTATCGAACCGCGAGCCAGTTCCCGTTCTTAACAGGCTCTTGCGGCACGCACGGCGTGTTGGCCGCAGCCGATCTGCGAACTACGACAATTGGGGTACGGCCGGCGAAAAGTGCGCCTAAAATGGCAAGATCAGCGGCCGAGCAGCGAACTCGCAGTTATTAAGGAGGCGTAGCTGCCTTGGGTATCTTCATCCTGGTTGTGATCATCGCGGTCGTACTCGTCGTCGCCTATTTTTCGCATCTCGAGCAGAAGCAGCGGCGCGAGGCCCTGGCTGCGCTGGCGGCCGACTTGGGTTGGCACTTTGATCCGGACCCGGACTATGCGCACGACAACGAGTACTCGCAATTCAGCATCTTCCGGCAGGGGCATTCGCGGTATGCGTTCAACACGCTGCTAGGGTCGCTCTCGATCGGCGGCCGGTCGTGCCGGGCTCTGATGGGCGACTATCACTACTGCACGACCTCAAGCAATGGCAAAACGACGACCACCCAGACGCATCATTTCAGTTACTTGCTCGTTTACTTGCCATACTCACAGTTGCCCGATTTATACATTCGTCGCGAGGGGTTTTTCGACTCAGTTAAGCGGGCGCTGGGATTTGACGACATCGATTTCGAATCTGCCGAGTTCAGTAAGCGGTTTTACGTGAAGAGCTCGGACAAGAAATTCGCGTACGACGTGATCCACCCGAAAATGATGGAGTTCCTGTTGTCGTGCGATCCGCCGTCAATCGACATCGAGCGCGGGCAGTGCTGCCTGTCGCGGGGCGGCCGCTGGCCGCCGCAGGAGTTTCGGACGAACGCCGATTGTGCAAAGAAATTTTTTGACTTGTGGCCGAACTACTTGGTGGCAGACCTGGAGACGCGCTAAGGCTGGCGTCGAGGCACACCTCGCGCCGGGGTGTGCCAGGAATTGTTCAAACCACAAAGGCACGAGGAACACAAAGAGAGAGTACAAATGGGAACATTGCTGCACTCATACTGCCACTGATGAATTCTGTTAAGTCGGTGAGGCCCGCTTAGATCATTCGTTTCGATTAGTGTTTGTTAGTGTTCTTGGCGCATAGTTCTTCGTGACTTAGTGACTCATGTTTTTCCTTCTTGCCTTTCTGTAAACGGGATAGTTCGAACAAGCACGTGACCCATGGAAGCATTGATTCCGCTTGTTGTGATCGGCGCGATTGCGTGTTTGCCGTTGGTGTGGCTCGTCGCGAGTTACAACGGCTTGGTGCGCGTGCGGCAGCATCTGCGCGAGAGCTGGGCCGACATTGAGGTGGAGATGAAGCGGCGCTATGAGCTGATTCCGAATCTGGTGGAAACGGTCCGCGGATATGCGCGGCATGAACGGGACGTGCTGGAGATGGTGGTCAAGCTGCGGAATCAGGCGATGGGCAGTCACGGGGCGGCGAACGAGCAAGCGGTGGATGAGACGGCCCTGGCGATCGGCATGAAGCAGCTGTTTGCGGTGGTGGAAGCGTATCCGCAACTGAAAGCGGACGTCCATTTTCTGGCTCTGCAGCAAGAGCTGGCCAACTGCGAGGACCGCATCGCGGCCGCGCGGCGGTTTTACAACGCGAACGTCCGCGAGCTGAACCAGATGTGCGAGACTTTTCCGACCAATATCTTGGCCGGCACATTCGGCTTTGAGCGGTCGACCTATTTCGAGCTGTCGAGCGAGGCCGAACGGGTCGTGCCGCGAGTGGCGCTGGCGGTGTGAGTGCAGGGCAGGGGGCGCCGAGCGCAGCCACGGAGCGTTTGATATAATACCGGCATGGCACTCTTGATCGACGGCTATAACCTGCTGCACGTGACCGATATTTTCGGCGTGGCCGGGCCGGCCGAGACGGCGCTGCATGCTTCGCGGCAGGCGCTGCTCAATTTTCTTGCCGGGGCGCTCGACGCCAAGTTGCGCCGCGAAACGACAATCGTGTTCGACGCGGCCGTGCGCCGCCCGGATTGCCCCAAACGATCGTGCACGAGGGAATCACGGTGCAGTTCGCTCGCAAGTTTGCCGATGCCGACGAAATGCTGGAGCACCTGATTGAGGAGCAAGCGGCGCCGAAATCGCTGGTCGTTGTGTCGGGCGATCATCGTGTGCAGCGGGCGGCCCGGCGGCGGGGAGCCGAGTACGTCGACAGCGACCGCTGGTTTGCTGACCTGCGGGCCCAGCAAAAGGCGGCCCCGGGCGCCGAAACGCCCGCAAGGCCGGAGGGCAAGCTGCCGCCCGACCAGGTGGATTACTGGCTGGAGCAGTTCTCCCGGCCGCGGCCGGGGAACCCGTGAGACGAGGCGGAAATTGCGAAGTTTTGACGTGAAGAAGCCGTCAGCCGTCGTGAGACGTAGCGGAAATCGCAAGGTTTTGATCTGAGGTGTGCAACGCCGAGTAAAGCATGAGCTAGGTTTTCGCCGATTTCCGTAGAAAAAAGTGGCGGTCCGGACGTAGGTTGGCTAGGATGTGGGTAGGAATTGGGGGGAACGACACGACGCTTGAGAGAGCGTTGTTCAACCGACTGACAATCTTAAACACGCCAAGGTGCGCCCCAAAGCAGGGCGACTTGTTCTCTTTCGGCGTGACGGACGTGGCAAGGACGCCGAGAGCAGTGGCAATTCGGGTGTGCGTGGCTTGCCGGATACAGCGCGCGGCTGGCTGCGCGTGTCCCTGCGGCGCCGTTTCAGCAAGGAAGGAGGACCTGCCAATAAACTCACCCTTGATGTTCGGTCGGTGTTCGTCGACCAGGTCTGTTTCATTTTGGTTGCTTGCATCCTAGCTCTAGGAGTAGAACTCATGACAACTTCGAAAGGGGCGGCGCGGCATGCCACGTTGATCTTCGCCGTGTGTGTTAGCGCGACTGTCACGACAGTAAATTGTTATGCACAGGGAACGACGTTTCAGCCGAAAGGGACGTTCGTCAAATTCGACCAGCCGATCCGGCACGTGATCGATTCGGACTGGCCGAACGACATGATGAATTGGGGAGAAGACATTCCATCGGACTTTGACTGGAATAAAGTCATGATGCCGTCCACCGCGCCGCTGGAGCCAAACTGGATCATCGCCGACGATTTCCAGGACATCTACAGCCTTCCGGTGCGAACCGTGAAGTGGTGGGGGTCGTATGTCGGCCCAACCTTCCAGCAGCCGGCCGCGGGTGGACCGATCATTACGCTCCCGCCGGCGCCAGGGGCCGAAGACGGCTACGCAATTTCATTCTTCCGTGACATTCCGGCCGGCCCGAACGCGACCAATCCGTTGTCCTACAGCTTGCCCGACGGTTTGCTGGCCACGTACGTGCTGCCGTTGGATAGAATCAGCATCAAGGAAACGCCGTTTATCGGCTGGGACCAACATCCCATTTACGAATATGAAGCGAATTTGATGGACGCTCATTTGGATCATGCCGTGACGCCGTACGGCGATCCGATGGGCTTCAACGAAAAGGCCGGCGAGGTGTATTGGATTTCCATCACGGCGGAAGTGGGGCATAAGATTTCCCTGGTGGTCGATCCGACGACCGGCGAGAATCGCTGGGTCAGCGAAGACACCGGGAAGTTTGCCGACAATCATTTTTGGGGCTGGCATACAAGTCCCAAGCACCTGCTGGACGTGGCCACGATGGGCCACCTGGCGATGCTCGACAACCAATGGCAGTACGGCCAGTGGATGCCGATTCAGCCGCAGCACGGACTGTTCGACATGGCATTTCAGTTGAAGACGATCCCCGAGCCGGCCAGCGCACTACTCCTCGGTCTGGCTGGCGTGTTGATCGTCGGGCAGGTGCGCCGTCGCAGGTAGCGAAAATTGACGAACGCGGCGCTGATGCGAGCCCGAGGTTCACATCCCCGGGCTCTTTTCATGTCGCATTACGCGGGAATCGCGATCGATTGGCGTACAACTCATTTCTGCTGCGATTCCAGCGTCCGAAACGACATCTCGCCCGTCGCCCGGAGCTCGATCTCGTACGATTTGCCCGGCTGCACGCGCATGCCGACGGCCACTTCGTGGGCGGCGTGAATACCCAAGCTGGCCGCGCGGTCGGGATCGTTGGCGATCAGCCAGAAATCGTTCCAGACCTTTTTCTCGAAGTCGGACATGGCCGTGCCGCGGGCGTAGGCCGTCGGGCGGGTGCCGACCTTGTCGAGCTTTTCGCCTTGGTCGGGCGTTTGGTGCTCGCCGAAGATCCGCTGGAAGAGGCAGATGGCGGTCGAGCGATCGAGATCGGATTCTTCGATGTAACGATCGTCGAACGTCACGCGGAGGTAATCGACGTACACCAGATCCCCCTTGATGTCGAACGTCTTCCTTTCGCCGATCGGCTGGGCGTCGTCGTTGACTTCGACAAATTCCACGCGGGAGACGAGCTCACCGGTCGCGTCGTCTTTCTTTTGGTCGAGGACGTTCAGGCGGGCCAGCCGGCGGCGAACCTTCAAGAGGCGCTTGGCCACCTCCAGCCGCTCGACTTGCGCGTTGAGGTCGGCAATTTGTTTTTCGCGGTCGGCGAGGTCCGCGCCGGCCTGCTTAAGATGATCGAGCGCCGCATCGAGCTCGGCCTGTTTGTCGGCCAATTTCTTTTGCGGCTCGTTGTAGAGGCCGTAGGCGACGTAACCGCCGTAGCCAGCTCCGCTGACCAGCACAAGCATCAACAGAGTGCGCAGCGTGACGTTGACGGTCTTAAAAGTTTCGTTGACGCTGCCCATGCTTGGGAACTCCGATCGAGCTGACGACAAAACTGAATCGCGTCGCCTATCAAGAATAACACGTAGAATTGGCGGCGACAAATGGTCGAACGATCAAAGAATTGTCGAACAGAGGGCCGTTTGCCGGCCTTCTCGATAGCTTTTGAGCTGTGGCGGCGTAGGTTGATTAAGGCTTCGCCGCTGCCCATAAGTTCTCGGGATGGCTCTCGCTCTGCGCCAGCGTGGCCGTTGGAGTACTAGGAAATTGCCGCTGCCGGGAAGCGAATGGTGAATTCGGCGCCCGAGTTCGTCGACGGAGCGACGGTCACTTCGCCGCCATGTTCGGTGACGATCCGCCAGCACTTCGAGAGGCCAAAGCCCAGGCCGCGGCCCGCTTCGCGGCCGCTGTAGAAGGGATCGAAGATGTGGGGACGCACGGCTGGCGGAATGCCTGGCCCGTCGTCGCGGACGATGATTTCGACCCAGGGCGCGTCGCCCGCCGCGGGCGTCTCCGTCCGAGCAATGATTTCGATCGTGCCGTCGTGGCCAGCGGCTTCAATAGAGTTTTTGACGAGTGCGTCGACGGCAACGGCGATTTGCGTCTCGTCGAGGTGCAACTCCGGATGCGGGTCGTCCGCTGCGGCGAACGTGATCGTCTGGCCGCGCTCGGCCGCGAACTCGCGGTGTTGGGCGACGACCCGTTCGAGGAGACGATTGAGAATACAGGGCTGGCGGTTCAATTTAGGGGGCCGCGCGAAGAGCATCAAGTCGGAGATCATCTCGTGGGCCCGCATCGCCTGGCGATGGATGGCCGCGAGCTTGCGGCGGCGCTCGGGATCGGCCTCGTCCGTCAAGAGCGACTGGGCGCGGGCGGCGATGTTGGCCAGCGGGTTGTTGATCTCGTGGCTGGCGCCATAGGCCAGCTCTTTGAGTGATTCAAGCTTCTCTCGCTCGAGGCGGGCGTCAAATGCAGCGGGGAATTCGTCGCGCATAGTGCAAACCCGTGGCCTTTGTTGCCGGCTGCTAAACCGTAAGCGGAATTGGCGCTACACGGGAAGAGCAGAGCGGACCGCGGCGGCGCTAGCCGCGGGTAGCGGCTTCGATATCGAGCAATTGGCAGATGCGATCGATCAGCGTGTCGACGTCGAACGGCTTCTTGAGGAATTCGTTTGCGCCAGCATCGCGGAGCTCTTGAATCCGGTCTTCTTCCACCATTCCGGAGATGCAGATCACGCGAACGTCGTCCATCGTTTTGTCGCTGCGGACGCGCTCGCAGACGGCCTTGCCGTTGATATCTGGCAGCATGACGTCGAGCACGACCAGGTCGGGCCGAAAGTCTTTGATCAACATGCCGGCGCCAAAGCCGTTATTGACGCTGCGGACGTCAAAGCGGCCGTCCTTCTCGAGCTGGTCGACGATCAGCTCGACGAGATCCTGATCGTCGTCGACGACGAGAATCTTCCGCTTGCCGCTATCGAGCGCATCGGTCGGAATGCCGTTATCGCGCATGAAAGCATAGAGCTGATCGCGCGGGATGCGCCGGAAGCGGCTGCCGGGGACCCGGAATCCCTTCAATTGGCCGGAATCGAAACAGCGAATAATCGTTTGCTGGCTGACTTTGCAAATCTTGGCAGCTTCGCCAGTGGTGAAGACGGTTTTCATGCGCTCAACCACCTCTCTCCTTAGTTGATGGTGACAATCCCTGCCCCGCGCGGAAGGCAGCCGTGAGGTGGGTCACGGCCAGCAGCATTCGTACGCCTGAGCACACCGAAAAGGGTATCTACCCTCTCGCACCCGGCACGCGCAAAACCCTTAGTTGAATGTGGCTTACACAATTCTACCGAAGGTCTTAAACAGCAGTCTCAGCCATAGCTGCCGATGTTGCCTGGCTTGCCAGATGTTGCGAATTATATCGAAGCAATTTGCGGAGTCAATATCGATTGATTCGTCGCAACATATTGCAAGGAAAGTATTTGGGACAAATCGCACCCGCAGCTTTCTTTTCCCGCAGGTTTGCCAGGTTCCGGTCCTCAGAACATGGACTTTTGGGCGATTCCGCACGCGGCGTCGCCGCGAATGCTTGGCCAGCTCTCGCCATTTTTCGCACTTTGACAACGAGCCGCAAGCCTTGGTCTATCCTTAGTCGCTCCGATTTCGCGCGGAAATAGGGGGCCCGATGCGTGTCAGCGGTTGAGGTGAACCATCACCAGGGCGATATCGGCCGGCGTGATGCCGCTGATCCGGCTGGCCTGCGAAAGGTTGCGGGGCCTGACCCGGCAGAGTTTTTCGCGGGCCTCGGCGCGAAGCTGAGCAAGCGATTCGTAATTGAAGCTGTCCGGGATGCGTTTCTCGGCCAGCCGTGTTTGGCGATCGATTTCGACCTGCTGGCGGGCGACGTAGCCGGCATACTTCAGGTCCGACAACACTTGGCGGGCCACCTCCTCCTCAACGGCCGCTAGCTCCGGCAAATGTGCTGCGGCGTCGTTCCAATCGACCTCTGGCCGCCGTAAGAAGCGTGAAAGAGGCACCCCGTCGACGTGGTTTCGATCCAAGCAATTGCACACGCGTTCGATTTCGAACGACTTTTTGCCGGAGGCGATTCCAGCGTTCCTCGCTTACGAGCCCCCGCTCGTGGGCCAGCGGCGTAAGCCGCCGATCGGCGTTGTCGTGACGCAAGAGGAGGCGAAACTCGGCGCGGCTGGTAAACATCCGATAGGGTTCATCGACGCCGCACGTGACCAGGTCGTCGATTAGAACACCAATGTAGGCCTGGTCGCGGTTGAGGATGAGCGGCTCGCGACCGAGTCGCTTCAGGGCCGCGTTCGCTCCGGCGACCAGGCCTTGCGCAGCGGCCTCTTCGTAGCCGGTGGTGCCGTTGATCTGCCCGGCGAAGTAGAGGCCGGCGACACGCTTTGTTTCGAGCGTGGGCTGCAGTTGATCGGGGGGTGCGTAGTCATATTCGACCGCATAACCGTAACGCATGATTTCCGCCCGCTCGAGGCCGGGAATCAGACGAAAGATTTCGTCCTGCACGTCGCGCGGCAGGCTGGTTGAGATGCCATTGACATACACCTCGTGCGTGCGGCGGCCTTCGGGCTCTAAGAACAATTGATGCGACTCTTTGTCGGCGAAGCGCACGACTTTGTCTTCGATCGAGGGGCAATAGCGCGGGCCGCTGGAGCGGATCTGGCCGCTGTACATGGGCGCCCGGTGCAAGTTAGCGCGGATCAGGTCGTGAACAGCGGCGCTTGTGTGGGTGATGAAACAGGGAAGTTGGTCCACCGCGAGCCGATCCGTGAGAAACGAAAAGGGCTGCGGGTCATCATCGCCTGGTTGAAGTTCTAATTCGGCATAGTCGATCGTACGGCCGTTGAGCCGCGGCGGGGTGCCCGTCTTGAAGCGGGCCAGTCGAAAGCCAAGGCGTGTCAATGCGCCGCTGATGCCCGCCGTGGTCCCTTCGCCGGCCCGGCCGCCCGGTGTTTTCGTCTCCCCCGTGTGCATCAGCGCTTGCAGGAACGTGCCGGTGGTAAGGACGACAGCGCGGGCACGATACACCGCGTCGCCGCGAACGCGAACACCGAGCAGGCGGAATGACGAATGTCGATCGGCGTGACATTCATCATTCGTCAATCGTGCTTCCTCGTTATCGGTCAGCAGATCCTCCACCACCTCCTGCCGCAGACTGAGATTGGGCTGCTGTTCGATGAGGCGTTTGATCTCGGCCTGATACGCTTTCTTATCGGCCTGCGCCCGCGGGCCGTGCATGGCCGGGCCCTTGCGGCGGTTGAGCATGCGGAACTGGATGCCGGTGGCATCGATCGCCTGGCCCATCGCCCCGCCGAGGGCGTCGATCTCGCGAACGATCTGCCCCTTGCCGACGCCCCCGATGGCCGGGTTGCAGCTCATCTGGCCGACGGTGTCGCAGTTGGCCGTCAGGAGAGCCGTTTTTGCACCCAGCCGCGCGGCCGCCAACGCGGCTTCGGCGCCGGCATGGCCGGCGCCGACCACGATCACGTCGTAGTCGTATTCGGTGTGCTGCATACGTTACAGCATACCGCCACGGCGTGTCGGCGCGAATCTTTAACCGCGGGACGCTTACCGGCGATATTCAAACCCCGCGTGCCAGCCTTGGAAGAACAGGCCACGCGTCAGCGAGTCGTTGTTCACGAACTCATCGTCTGCCAGGTGGAGATTCTGGATCCACAAAGCCTGATAACCGCCCGTCAGAGCGCAGCAGCGGTTCAAGCGGCAGACCACCGACAACGACGCCTCCGACAAGTACGAGATTTCGTTCAGGTTCGAGACGTCGTTGTTTGTCGTAGAGGTGCCCACCGAGCCATTTTCAAGCGCGGTCGTGGCCGGGTTTTCGCTGACCAGCTCCAGCGTTGATGTTTGCATCAGGTGCGTCCGCTTGACCAGGTTGTGATAGACGCCCGTGTCGGCATAGCCTTCCACCGAAAACCACCGCCCCAGCCGCCAGATGTCGCGGCGGACGCCGACTTGAAAGCCAATCATTTGATTCTCCAATTCAAACAAATTGGACATGTCGGTGGCAAACGTGGTGGTCGACGGCGTCGACGGCAACGGTGGATTGGGGATCTCTTGATTGATCGTGTCGCGAATCTGGTCGTCGAACCGCACGTACCGCACCCCGAAGTAGGGCCGCCACACCGGATGGCATAGCCGAACGATGTTCAGCTCGGCTGAATTCAGGGTCGAGCGATAGTAAACGGTCCGTTGCTCGAATGAACCGGCCGGCCCGACCACGCCCGCAAGCGGAGCCGACTCCGGCGTGAACTTGGGATAGACGATTGACGCGTCCCAATCGTTCCACCCTTCGTACGCAGCCTGCACATTGTAATTGTTCCAGCGCGGCATGTAACCGACGAATGAGATTCGGCCGCCTGTGGCAATGTCGAAATTGTCAATGACGTCGGGGACGGCCGCCGCGCCAGCCAGCGGAGCGCCGGCCAGATCGAACGACGTTGCCGCATTGAGCGCCGACAGGCTCGTCCTGGGTCGAACTAAGACGCTACCTTCGAATGTTGATTCCCAGCGGCAGCCCACCTTCCAGTTATCGCAGAAGCCAGGGCCCGTGCGATAGGGCGAGCCACCGCAACCCCACGACCAATCGTCGGGACTGCCGCCGTCGTGCAACTCGATATTCCCGTTCGGGTCGCAGTAGCCATCGGGTGAGAGCATCAGCGGGGCCGAGGGCGGCACCGGAAACGTCGCTTCCGGGGCCGGGTTCGGACTGAGGATGCCTTCTCTGGCGCCTGGTGGGGCCGGAACCGCATTCGTGTCTTGCAAACTCGCTGCCTCGACGCGCGGTGAAAACGCGATCGGCTCCTGCCAACTGTCCATCGAGAGGAACGGCTCGCGCGGGCTCGACGGTTTTGCCGCCGGGCCCTCGGCGTTCGCCCCAGCGCAGACCAGGGTCAGCAGGCTGGCCCAAACGACCGGCTTCCAGGTACGGTGGTGAATCAATTCGTGCACGCCAGATCCCCCCTCGAACAGGATTCATGGTCCCGGGCGCTGGAGCCTGAAAACGGCGATTAACGGCCCGAAACGCGATGACCTTCGGATTATGACGGACGTACCGCGCGAAACGGTTGTACCGCCCGTGAGGATTGCATCGGCTGAAGTCGGGGGGCGTCGCCACAAGATGCTTCCTGTTAGGAAGCGTTTGCGCAGAGGCGCAGATTCACAAACGGTCCCGTTCAGGCCGGCGGGGCCTACGAAACCAAAGCGTGTGCGACGCGGCAAAGGAGGGGGATACAGTCTGTTAAACGCTCGCATCGCTAGCGGCCTGCGCAACGAGCTAGCGGACGATCGTCGCCAGCTGCGCTATGCAAGCATCGATTTGTTCGTCGCTGCCGATCGTGATTCGCAGCCCGTCGCCCCAATCGGCATACTTCATATACCGCACCAGCACGCCGCCCGCCTTGAGCTGCTGGTAAATCGTCTCAGACGAGAAGTGCGGCTGCTGGCACCAGACGAAATTGGCCTGCGAGTCGACCGCAGCGAAGCCGAACTGACGCAGCTCCGCGGTCAGCCGGCCGCGGGTGGAGAGGATCTTCATGCGCGTTTCGGCCAGCCAGGCCTGGTCGTCG
Organism: uncultured Planctomycetota bacterium; assembly: GCA_963738665.1. Classification (GTDB taxonomy): domain Bacteria; phylum Planctomycetota; class Planctomycetia; order Pirellulales; family Lacipirellulaceae; genus JABDGM01. The sequence goes on along the minus strand of CAVTXL010000010.1, from coordinate 291,445 downwards.
ATGGCAGCCGTCGCGCCAGCAATCGAAATCGCATCGCAGTTGTACGAGTCCTTTACCTTTACCAGCTCGTGAATCACCTGCGGCTGCGCTACGAGGAAACCGAACCGCAATCCGGCGAGCGCGTACGACTTGCTCAGCGTCCGTGAGACCATCACCTTTTCATTGCCGGCCACCAGCGACAGGCAGTTGCGATCGGCAAAATCGGCATAGGCCTCATCGACCAAAAGAGGGCAGGGCAGGGCGGCCGCGATTTCGGCCACACGAGCGGGCGGCAACTGCGTGCCCGACGGGCTATTCGGGTTGGCCAGGTAGGCCAGGCGCAAGTTCGGGGCCGGCGCGGCGAAGTCGTCGCCCAGCGACCAGTCGTCGCGATAGCGGACGACATCGCAGCGGGCGTCCTGAATCTCGGCCAGCGTGCGATACAGGAGATACGACGGCGTGGCGAACCGCACCGTGTCGCCGGGGCCGACCATCGCCCGGGTGACGATCGTCAGGATGTCGTCGCTGCCGTTGCCGCACAGAATCCAATCGGGCGCAACGCCCAACAGCTCGGCCGCCCGCAGGCGGAACGCAGTCGCTAGCGGATCGGGATACTTTTGCAAGCCCTGCTGCACGACCCGCCCGATGGCCGCCTTCACCTTGGGCGAGCACGGATACGGATTCTCGTTCGTGTTCAGCTTGATCAGCTTCCCACCCTGCGGCTGCTCACCGGGGACGTAGCCGTGCATGGCGGAGATGTTGGGGCGGATGTGGGGCATGAAACGGTGAAGGCGGAATTCGGAATGCGGAGTGCGGATGCGGAATATAAATATCGAATGCGTTGGTTTAGTTGGGTTTTGCGCGGCGTGCAGTCAGGCTGGCCCCGTGCGCGGTGAGTCTTTCCCGCTCGGCCATGTGGATCGCGTCATCGGCGACTGCGGCAAACTTGGTTTTAGCAAAATGGATCACACTCCCCGCCCGCAGAAAATCATTCGCCGAGAGGCCGCTCGCGAAGCGGGCCGTCGCGCCGGTCGGCAGGACGTGCGACGGGCCGGCGACGTAGTCGCCGATCGCCACCGGGCTATAGGGGCCGATGAAAATCGCGCCGGCGAATTTGATTTTTTCGAGCATGGCTTCGGGATCGTCGCAGGCAATGTGCAGATGCTCGGTGGCCAGCGTGTTGGCCAACTCGGCCGCTTCGTCGCGATCGCGGACGCGAATCAGCGCGCCGAACGACGTGAGCGATTCGCGGGCCAGCTCGCCGCGTGACAACGTCGCCAGTTGCTTCTCTAGCTCGGCCGCCACGGCGTCGACCAGGCCGTCGCTCCACGTGATGAGGACACTCGAGCCGGGCGCATGTTCGGCCTGGGCGATCAGGTCGGCGGCCGCGAAATCGGGCCGCGTCGTATCGTCGGCCAGCACAATCACTTCGCTGGGACCGGCGATCGAGTCGATCCCGACGATGCCAAAGACGTGCTTCTTGGCCAGCGCGACGAACAGATTGCCAGGCCCGACAATTTTGTCAACGCGAACGAGCGGGCCGCCGGCGAGTCCGTCGAGGCCATAAGCGAGCGCGGCCACGGCATGAGCGCCGCCCATTCGATACACCTCGCGGATGCCCAGCTCATGGCAGACGGCGAGAATGTCGTCGTTGTACGAGCCGAACCGCGTCGGCGGCGCGACGACCGCCAGCTCCGCGACGCCGGCGGCCTGCGCGGGCACGGCCGTCATCAACACGGTTGACGGATACGCCGCAGCGCCGCCCGGCACGCAGATGCCGACACGCGCCAGCGGCAAGTATCGCTGCCGCAGGTAGCTGCCGTTGCCAAGTTCAACCTGCACATCGTGATGCAGAATGGCCGTTTGAAACCGCAGAATGTTCTCGCGAATGCGGCGGACCGTCGCCAGAAACTCGCCATCTGCGCGGGAGTGTGCGGCCGCGAGATCCGCTTCGGGAACGCGCAGCGTATCGGCCGTAAGCGTCGCGCCGTCGAGCTGCGCCGAGTACCGCAGCACCGCGTCGATCCCCTGCGCCCGCACGTCCGAACAAATCCGGCTGACGACTTCCGCCGGCAACAGCGGCTTGCCGAACACGTCGATCGTCTTCCGCCGCGCGGCCTCGCTCACCACATTGCCGCTCGGCGCGAGCTTCGCCCGCAACGCGGCGATGGCCGTGGCCGCTTCGGCTTGGCGAGTATCGATGCGCTGGATGAAGACGGGCATGGGCGGAAAGTAGGTATCAGGTGTCAGGTTTCAGGTGCGAGCATGTTGCTGGTGGGCTCGGGCGCTGTCTGCCTACGCCGCAGGCGTTTCACACCACAGCCCAGGATTGGCCGCTTGCGGCCTACCCTGGGTAACCGTACAAACGTTGATCGGTTACGCCGCAGGCGTTACACATGCATGGTGTGTCGAGCTTGCTGCTCCTGTTGATCAGACACTAGAAATGCCCGACCGGATACCGGATAATCTCATAGAGTTCATCCAGCAACGAGCATCCAGTATCCAGTATCCAGTATCCAGCATCCAGCCCATCTCATGTCCAACCAAACGATCGACTTACGTAGCGACACCGTGACGCGCCCCACGCCGGCCATGCGGGCCGCCATGGCCAACGCCGAGGTGGGCGACGACGTGTTCGGCGACGATCCGACCGTCCGCCGACTCGAGGCGAAAGTCGCGGAAATGGTCGGCAAAGAGGCCGCGCTCTATGTCCCCTCGGGCACGATGAGCAACCAAATCGGCCTGCGGCTACACTGCCAGCCGGGCGATGAGTTCATCTGCGAGTCGCAGTGCCACCTGTATTACTACGAGCAAGGGGCGTATGCCCAGCTTTTCGGGCTGGCGGCCCAAACGGTCGACGGCGACTATGGCGTGTTGCACGTCGAGCAGCTCGTCAATCGGATCCGGCCCGAGAACGATCACTGCGTGCGGACGCGGCTGGTGTGTTTAGAGAATACGCACAATCGCGGCGCGGGGCGGATTCAGCCCTACGATACAGTGGTCGAAATCTGCGGCTGGGCGGCCGACCACGGCCTGGCCCGCCACCTCGACGGCGCACGGCTGTTCAATGCCGTCGTGGCCAGCGGCATCCCGGCCGGCGAGTGGGCCGCCCATTTCGACACGGTCAGCATATGCTTCTCGAAAGGTTTCGGCGCGCCGGTCGGCTCGGCCCTCTGCGGCTCGGCCGAACTCATTCGCCGCGCGCGGCGGCTGCGCAAACCGCTCGGCGGCGGCATGCGACAGGCCGGCATCATCGCGGCCGGGGCGCTGTACGCGCTGGAGCACCACATCGAGCGGCTCGCCGAAGATCACCAGCACGCGCGGCTGATCGCCGACGCCATTCGCAATTCGCCCGGCCTCAGGCTCGACCCCGAGTTTGTCGACACCAACATCGTGTTCTTCAAGGTCGACCCAGAGCTGGGCACGGCGGCCGCCTTCTGCGCGGCTCCGCGACGAAGGCGTGTGGATGATGGCGCTCGGCCCGCAACGCATCCGCGCGGTAACCCACCTCGACGTCTCCCGCGACGAGGCCGAGCAGGCGGCGAAGATTCTGCAGGACGTGGCGGCGGAGGTGTCAGCGGCGGTGGGGTGAAACGTGGATGGGGAGGGCGAAGCTCCTGCTGAGCCGATCGTTGCGGCTCGGCGGGAGCCTCGCCCTCCCATTTGATGCGTCTTGTTCAGAAGAGACGGATGCCCGCCAGAAGCAAGATCAACACGAATGCTACAACAAAGACGGCCGCGGTGATTTTCTGCCAGCGCGGCCGCGACTCACTACGGCCGAGCCGCCGGCGGTCGCCTTCGGTCAGCCAGTAGCCGCAGGACGGGCATTTGTCGATCAGCTCGGAGATCGGCTGGCCGCACTCCGGGCAAGAAACCGACTCGCCCGCATCAAGCTCGTCGTCGTCCGGGTCGTCGGACCAGTCTTCGTCCGGCCAGTCGTCGTCGATGTCATCCATAGGAGTGCGGTGGCATCCTCAAAAATACTCAACGCGGCCGCGCATATCCTCGGGCTCCAAGCAGTCGTTCATCAACATCTGCAATATATCGCGACCGAGCGGAACTGGCGACGCTGAACCACGGCGAGAGCCGGGGCACGATTTTGATCAGAGGCTTGAATCGCCGCCGAAAATTGGCCCGAAACGAACATAAGAGCGATTATCGGACGTTGGGCACCGGGCCCGGGAAGCGCTGATTGGCTGCCCTGCCCAGTGCCTTCATTCCGACCTCGTGTGGCCAGTCAACAGTCGGGTCGACCTCAACAGCCGGCGCTCGTTTGCGACGGCCGTGGACGATCGCTTCCTGCGGCGACGCCGGGCTCAAGTGGCGGAAGCGTAAAGCTTGCGGCACCCGGCACCGAAATAGGCGCCGGCCAGCGCGAACGCCAAGGCCAACACCGACCCGGCCGGTCCGCCGCGCAGAATACTCGCCAGCGGGATCCAACCGCCCACCGCCAGCGCCCACAGCCAGGCCCGCCGCGGGGCGACGAAACCGAAGACGGCGCAGGCGATGGCAATTGCGAACGCCAGCAGGCCCGTGTCGTCGAAGTTGGGCCGGCTGTCGACGTAGGCAAAACCGAGCCCGACGAGCGTCGCCACGGCAAATAGAAGGAGCGGCATTGACGGTCTCACACAATCAGGTCGCAGCATCGACATTTTCGCCCGCGGCCGGCCCGTCCTCGTGTTCGAGGAAGCGGCCCATCCGGCGGAACTTTTCGTAGCGGGCCGCCAGCAGCTTGTCGGCCGGCAGGTCGACCAGCTCGCGGAGCGATTTCAAGAGGTACATCTTCAGGCGTGTGGCCATCTGATGATGGTCGCGATGGGCCGCGCCGAGCGGCTCTTCGATCACGTCGTCCACGCAGCCCAGCTCGCGCAGATAGCTCGACGTGAGCTTCAGCGCGCGGGCGGCGTCCTGGGCGTAGTCGTGACTCTTCCAGAGAATGCCGGCACAACCCTCGGGGCTGATCACTGAGTAGTACGCGAACTGCAGCACGGCCACTCGATCGCCCACGCCGATGCCCAGCGCCCCGCCCGAGCCCCCTTCGCCGATCACGACGCAGATTATCGGCGTCGGCAGACGCGACATGTCGAGCATGCTCTCAGCGATCACCTGGGCCTGGCCGCGCTCCTCGGCGCCGATGCCGGGGTACGCACCCGGCGTGTCGATCAGGCAGATGATCGGCAGCTTGTATTTGGCCGCCAGCCGCATCTTGGCCATCGCCTTGCGATAGCCTTCGGGATGGGCGCAGCCAAAAAAGCATTCGTTGCGCTCTTTGAGGGTTTTTCCCTTATAGTGGCCGACGACGAGCACCTTGTAGCGGTCGAGCTTCGCGAAACCGGTCCGCAGAGCCCGGTCGTCGCCGAAGAACTTGTCGCCATGCAGCTCGACGAACTCGTCGAATAGCAGATTGACGTAATCGGTGAACATCGGCCGCTCGGGGTGGCGGGCGACCTGCACCGTTTCCCAGGGGTCGAGCTGGCTGTAGACGCGGCGGATCGTGTCGGTCAGCTCCCGGCGCAGCGTCCGGATCTCGTCGCGCAGCTCCGGCACCTTCGGCTCGGTCGCTTCGAGCGTGGCGATCCGCTGTTCGAGTTGGTGGATTGGCTGTTCGAAGGCCAATCGATAGCTAGCGCTGGCCATAGGGGAAGAAGGTGTCAGGTGTCGGTTGATTCTGGATGCTGATTGCTGGATGTCCGCAATTACGAATCGCGGCTTGGTGTGCTCACTCGAAGTACTCCACTGCTCCACTACTCCTCTTCTACCCTCCGGCTCTTCTGCTCTTTCGCCTCTTCCTCCTCCGGCGGCTGCGGCTTGTTGTAGAACATGCTCTTAGTCTTCAGTTCCATCATGACGTCTTTCATGTTGTCGGGCCGGTCCTTAGGTTCCTTGGCCATCATCCGCTGGACGAATGCCGAAAAGTCAGGCGTGATGTTTTTGTCGATGACGGTCAGGTCCGGCGGGCGCGAGCTGAGGTGCCGCTGCAGCAGCTCGTTCTGCGACGTGGCCGTGAACGGCGTCTTGCCGGAGAGAGTTTCATACACGACGCAGCCGAAGCTGTAGACATCGGCCCGCTGGTCGAATTTCTGATTGCGAATCTGTTCCGGCGATATATAGCTGGGCGTGCCCTGGACCACTTTCGAACCGCCGAACAGTTTGCCGAAGGCGCCGGTCGGCTTGCGGGCCAGATTGAAATCGATCAGCTTGACGACGTTCTCGCCACCAACCAAGAAGTTATCGGGCTTGATGTCGCGATGGACCCAACCCTGCTCGTGAAAATGGGCCAGCCCGGCCGCTGCTTCCATCAAGATCTCGCGGGCCCGGTATTGAATCTTCTTATAGCCGCCGGCGATGATCTGCTGTTTCAAATTGAGCACTTTGAACAGCTCGAGCAACATGTAAGCCCCGTTGTTCGTGGTGTTGAATTCGTAGGTGTGAATAATGGCCCGGTGATCGAGCGTCGAGCCGACCTGGAATTCGTGCCGCAGTTCGGCCAGGTTGTGCCGCGTGTGCTTCGCCCCGGGCGGCAGCCACTTGATGGCGTAGGCGGTGGTCTCGGACATCGGCCGTACCGCCCAAATCTCGTAGATCGCCCCGGCACGTATCAGGTGATACATGCGGTAGCTGCCGACAAATTGCTGAGCTGCAGGCACGGATAAGTTGCGGGTAAAAGTTGAGGGTTGACAGTCGACGGCTGCCCAGATTGCAAGAGCGCGAGCCCCCTAACAGTTTACCCTGACGGTGCAGATCATAGAAGTGCGAACCGGCGAAGGGTCGCGGGGCGGTTGAGCGCAGACATCTTGCTCCGATCGGCTGAGCTCACGGCCAAAGCCGCGAAGCGATTCCCGCTCCCATCGTGAGCGTTTGATGGCTCACTGACTGAAAGCGAAGCGACTACGCCGGGCCGTAGTTAACGCAGACTAGAAACAGGCCTTGCGGCGGCGCCGTTTGGCCGGCCTGGCGGCGGTCGCGGGCGGCGAGGACGGCGGCCGACCAGTCGATGTCGCGGGCACCCTTACCCACTTCGACCAGCGTGCCGACGATGGTGCGGACCATGTTGTAGAGAAAGCCGTCGCCCGTGACTTCAAGCGTGATGCGGTCGCACAATTCGGCCACGCCGCGTTCCACAGCTATCTTGTGAACCGTGCGAATCGAATCGGGCCGCTCCGAGCCGGCCGTCTCGAAGCTCGAAAAATCGTGCCGGCCGACGAGCGCCTGTCCGGCCGCGTGCATCGCCGCCGCGTCGAGCGGCTGCGGGTAATGCCAGGCGTAATATCGATCAAACACGCTCGGCACGCGGCTGTTGTGAATCTGGTAGCGATACGTCTTGCCGACCGCGTCGCGCGTGGCGTGAAAGCCTTCCGGCGCCGGCTCGATCGCGAGAATGGCGACGTCGTTCGGCAACACCGCGTTCAGCGCGCGGAGCAAGTCATTGTTCAACAGCCGGCTTTCAGTCACAATACCGGCCACTTGCCCCAGTGCATGGACGCCAGCGTCCGTCCGTCCGGCGGCCGTGATGCGGGCAAGTCTCCTGCGTGATCTCGCCCCAGGCCTGCTCAATCGTTCCCTGCACGGTCGGCTTATCGGGCTGCACCTGCCAACCGGCGTAATTCGTGCCGTCGTAGGCGATCGTGAGCTTGAGCCAACGTACGCTCATGGGTGATTCGTGGAAGTTTCATCACCACGGAGCCACAGAGGGCACGAAGAAGAATGCAAATGAGCAAATGCAAAATACTAAATGCAAAATGCACAATTCAATGACACTGATGCTCCATTCTTCATTTCGCATTGAACATTTTGCATTCTCAAGTTTGTTTTCTTCTTTCGTGCCCTCTGTGGCTCCGTGGTGGAATTCTCTTTGGCCGTCTCAGGACACCGCCGCTTGCGTCCGCACCAACAGCTCCGCAATTTGTACTGCATTCGTGGCCGCGCCTTTGCGGAGATTGTCGCTGACGCACCAGAACGCGAGGCCGTTTTCGCAAGAGAGGTCTTCACGGATGCGGCCGATGAATACGGCGTCGTCGCCGTCGCAGTCGCTCGGCTTCGGGTATTTTCCGCTGGCCAGGTCGTCGAACACCTTGATGCCGGGGAAGTTGGCAAACAGCTCGCGGGCCTCTTCGGCGGAGATCTTCCGCTCGGTCTCAACCAAAATACTCTCGCTGTGGCAATTGCTGACGGGCACGCGGACGCAGGTCGGGCAGACTTGAATCTCATCGTCGCCCATGATCTTCCGCGTCTCAAAAACCATCTTCATCTCTTCCGATGTGTAGCCCTTGTATTTCGCCGAGCCGATCTGCGGAATGAGATTGAAGGCGATCGGGTGGGCGAACGTAGTGTAATCGTATTTTTCACCCTCGAGCGCCGCCCGGCTCCCCTTTTCCAGGTCGGCTTGGCCGCCGACTCCGGCGCCGCTGGTGGCCTGGTAGGTGCTGACAACGACGCGACGGATGCGGCTGGCGTCGTACAGCGGCTTCATCGCGACGACCATCTGCGTCGTCGAGCAGTTCGGGCTGGCGATGATGCCCCGGTGCTCTTGCACCGCGTCCGGGTTCACTTCCGGAATCACCAACGGCACCTTCGGGTCCATCCGCCAAAAGCCGCTTTCATCGACGACGACGCAGCCGCGGTCAACAGCCCAGGGGACGAAATCCTTGGCGACCGGATCGGGTGTGCTGCCTATCGCCAGCTCGACCCCCTCGAACGCCTCGGGCCGCAGTTCTTCGACTGTGTGCTTCTCGCCGGCGAATTCGATCGTTTTTCCGGCCGAGCGGGCCGACGCCAGGAACTTGATCTTCTGGTAGGGAAAAACGCGTTCTTCGAGCATGGTGCGAATCAGGTTCCCCACGGCGCCGGTGGCGCCGACGACGGCAATCGAATCGAACACGGACGTTCTCCCGGTGTGAAGTGCGGCGCTGCCGCCGCATTATTTTGGGACCGCAGACGGCCTGATTGCAACAAGTTTGCTTCAGCAACTAAGTATAGATTGCGACCAAACGCGTAACAATATGTAGCAGGCACGCTCCGCGTGCCGTAGCTGAAGTTCGAATCGACGTTCGTTCAGGGGCTGCCTTACGGCCCGCGGAGCCTGCCGGCTACACAATTGCCCTACCGGGTGACGATCTGCGGTGCGCCGGGCTGCGGCGTACTGATTGGCCGCGGCGCGGCGCCGCTGCTCCCCTGCCCTTCGCTGCCGAGCACAGCCAGCCGGATCCGACGGGCGATCGGGTTGAACACCTTCTGCACGGTCGTCGGCGAGATGAACGCCAGGTTGCCGATCAGCATCACCAGGCCGAAGGTCGGCATGCCGAGCGCAAAAATGATGCCGCCATGCATCACCACGGCCAACAGCAGCATCCACGGCCGCGTCAAACGTGGCCAGATCAGGGCGCAATACGAAAGCTCCCAGAATACGGTGAGCTGCGAGACAAACTGCACAAAGAACGGATGCCTCGCCAACCAGTGCAAGATGTCGACCGGCAGCGTTTGATACTCAAAGTTCGCCAGCGACCACCAGGCCGCACGGCCTTCCCACCATTCGCTGCCGCGAATCTTGGCGACACCCGAGAATAGGTAAACCACGCACATGTGGACTTGAATCAAGCGAATTGCGACGTTGGCCGAAACGCTCGCCGGGATGCGGTCGGGCGCGCCGCGGCGGAGACGCCACAAGCGGTCAACCGAGTACTGCGCGCGACACGGGCCGATCATCAGGTACATCGCCAGCATGCTGTTGATCGTATCGAGGCCAAAGTACGCGCCGGGCGTGATGCGATTCGCATACGACACCGTGCAAATAAACGCTAGCACCGACATCGTGCGGCTGAACAGGCCGATCGTCAGCAGAAAAAAAATCATCAGCGCCGCAACATGCACCGTCCACATCCAGCCGGCCGATTGAATGTGATAGAAATAAGACCAGTTCCAGCGCGGGGCCGCTGAATTCGTTCATCAGCTCCGGCGGCAGCCAGCCCTGCGGACCAAAGAATTCGGCGAGGCTTTTCGACCAAACAAGGTGGGTATAAAACAACATCGCGCCGGCGAAGACGCGGATCACCGAAAGCGTCGCCGGATCCGTGGCGCTGAACCAAAAGTCGTTCCAGACTTCCCAGACGTCCGCCAAGTACTCGCGAGCAGCTCGAATCATCGCGCACCTCCCGATGTCCACCCGGCCGCGTTCTGCCGCGAGGCCGTGGCCGCATCGTGTGCATCCAAGTCTCGCCGAGTCACCGTCACGGCGGCTACCTCGTGGTCGACGCCTTGGTCCGGCTTCTTGCCGCTCAGCAATTCTTCCGGCGAAACCAGCTCCTGCAGCACGCGGCGGACACGAATCGTGTAGCCCTCCGAGTTACGCAACAGGTGGCGGGCAAAATAGGCCAGATACTTATCGCTGAGTTCTTGGATTTTCGGATCGATGTTGCGCGGATCGCCCGGGCCAGCCTGGTCGGCGAGCATGAAATATCGGTGGTAAAGCAAACGGGGCCATTCTTCTTTGGCGTCAGGAATCTTTCCCTGGCTGATCAAGTTGCGACGCTCATCATAAATCTGATAACGAACCGTCACCGGCAGGGGAGGCTGCGGTGCGAAGAAGGAATGCCCTTGGTTTAAGTGCAGCGCATCGAGGTAGTATTGCATGAATGAACCCTGGGCAATACGCTCTGCCAGCTGCGAGCTTCCAGGCACGGACAGGGCCGCCACGAAGATCGCCGTCAAGTGCCAAACCAAAAGCAGCGACACCATCACGCGCAGCCACGTCGGTACGCCCTGCTCGCGGCGTGCAGCGCTGCCGCTGGCATCCCGCGAAGGCGGCGAATTGGGGCGGTTCTTACTCATGGCAGCATCGGTACGTCTCAAGCGGCCGCGGACGAGCGAGGGAGAGTACGACCGCGAAACTGGTCCAGCCGGATTTCGCCCGAATGGTAGCTGCGCACGGCGGCCTGGGACCAGAGCAAACGAAAAACCCTCGCGGGCGGCTTGGGGCCGCCGCGAGGGTGTGTTTCTTCACAGCTCGAGCGCTTGCGGGCGCCTCGCATGCCAGTGGCGGGCCGACTACGGCGTAAGGCTCGCCACCTTGGTATCGCCCGAGACAAACGACAATTCCTGCGTCTGTCCGCCGACGAGCGTGATCGTCCGCTCTTCGCGTACCGGCTTGCCATCCCGGTTCATTTCCACGACCACCTGGTAGTTTTGCCAGGCCTGGCCGCTGGCCAAGTTGCTGGTCGCAAACTGCCGCACTTCGCCGGTTTGCTTCGTCGCAACGCCTGCCAGCGTAACCTTCGCATCGGCCGGCACACGCAGCTTTAGCTCGGTTTTGACCACCGGCGTCGGTGTTGCCACGGACGCATAGGTCGCCGTCGGGCGCGAAGTCGTCACATAATTGCCCCCGGTGACGCCGCCGTAATAGGCAGCACCGCCCGACGAGCCGCAACTGCTATAGCCGCCGCTCGATCCGCAACTGCTGTAGCTATAGCCGCCGCTCGAACCGCAACTGCCGGACGAGCCGTGGTTGAAAATGCGGCTCAGCAAACCGCCGCCGCCGCTCGATCCACAACTGCCCCAGCTACCGCCCGAGCTGCCCCAACTGCCACCGCTCGAGCCCGAGCTGCCCCAACTGCCGCCGGAGCTGCCCCAGCTACCGCCGGAGGAGCCACAGCTTCCCGAACTACCGCGCGATCCCCAAAACGCTTGGGAATCGCTGGCCATCGCTAGCGATAGCACCACCGCGACGGCGATTGACACACCGGTCATACGCGTCATTTAATTCTCCTTCCCGTTTTCTCCTAGAACAACATTCGTTACGGCCGCTTTCCGTCGGCGGCCGGCCTGGTTTACGTCCCCCACTAGGATACCAGCCGGTCTGTGTAATTCAAGTAAGCTGGGTCAAATTGTCTGATTTCGCGGAGTTTTCCGGCCACGCGATTGGGGAATGTGCTAGCTGTCAGTCGAGTTTCTTGCCCGCGGCCCGGATAGGTTCCCAAATCCGCCCAGGGCGCTGGAAATCTGCAACAGACGTATCGAAAAATCTGCTGGCAGCCCGACGTGTTGGCGGGAAGCAGCAGCTTCGAACGTCTGGCGGACCGCTCACTGGGCGGCACGAAGCTCGACATCGTCCAGCGCAAGATCGCCCACGGCCCCCAGCAAGCCGATCCGCAGAATCGCCTCGCGGGCCCGCAGCGGGACGCCGATCCGCCGCTCTTCGCGGCGCCAAGGGAACGTGCCCTGAAATGGTCCCAAAACCTCTTCGCCGACCACGGCCCGCCGCTCGTCGTAAAACGAAATCACGGCCTGCGGCAACTGATTGGGGTTTTGGCCTGGTCGGATGTTTTCACCCTTCGCAGCTAGTGAAAGGCGGAGCGCGGAAACTTTGCGGCCGTCGACGGCGAAGCCCTGCAGCGCCTGGCAACCGCGGCCCGGCTCGTCGTTATGAAACTGGGCGTATGCCTGACCCTCGGGTGCGTCCGCGGCTCCCGTGACGAGCGTGAGCTGCCGCTGATAATGCCAACCGGCCGGCTCGCGCGCACCATCCTTGTTCGCCGCGTCGACGGGCTGCGTCTGCTCGAAGCCGCCGTTGACGATCTGCGGCTTGGTCGGATCGGGCTTCACGAGGCGCTGGTCTTCGGCGGCGCCAGTCATCGGCACGAACAGCGTCGGCCGCAATGCTTCCCGCTTCAATTCGCTCCCCTCCTTGCGAAAGCGATAGAGCGTTTGCTGGTAGCGTTCGCCGACCGGCACGATCATCAGCCCGCCGTCGCGAAGCTGATCGATCAGCGGCTGAGGCACTTTTTCCGGCGAGCAGGTGACGATGATCTTGTCGAACGGCGCCTTGTCAGGCCAGCCCTGGTAACCGTCGCCGATGCGGACGAACACGTTTTTGTAGTCGAGTCGCTTCAGCGTCCGCTCGGCCCGCCGGCCGAGTGCTTCGACGATCTCGATCGTATAAACTTCTTTCACCAGCGGGCTGAGGATCGCCGCCTGGTAACCGCTGCCGGTGCCGATCTCCAGCACGCGATCGGTCGGCTGCGGGCTGAGCTCCTGCGTCATGTAGGCCACGATAAACGGCGGCGAGATGGTTTGCGCGTCGCCGATCGGCAGGGCCATGTCATAGTACGCATAGGGCCGCTGATTCTGCGGCACGAATTCATGCCGCGGCGTCTGCCGGGCCGCCTCGAGCACCCGCTCGTTCGTGACGCCGGCGGCGGCGATCTCTTTGGCGACCATGTCGCCGGCGAGTTGCTGCCAATCGCGGAGCGATTGGGCGGGTAGTTGCGCGAGCGACTCCGCGACCTGTCCGCACAATGCGATTACCAACGGAATCTGCAACAGCCAACGTTTTCTCATGGTCGCACCTGTGTCGGTGAGAGGGACCGGCTACAATCGTATCATCGCGAAACCGAGCAAATTGAACGCCCCGGCCTATGAGTAATCCTACGTCAAACGTGGACGCCGTTCGAGCGCGCCTGCGGGCCGAAATGCCTGCCGCCGACCGCTGGGCCTATTTCGACCATGCGGCCGTCTCGCCGCTGCCTCGGCGGTCGGCCGTGACGCTGGCCAAATGGGTCAATGACGTCTCGGCCAACGGCGACGTGAATTGGCCCGAGTCGCACCGCAGCGTCGAGGCGACCCGCGCGACGGCCGCCCGGCTGCTGGGCGCGGCGACGGACGAAATCGCCCTGGTGCCCAACACGACGGTCGGTCTGAATCTGGTCGCCGAAGGGCTCGACTGGCGCCCGGGCGACAACGTCGTCACGCTGGCCGACGAATTTCCGTCAAACGTCTACCCGTGGATGAATCTAGAAAGTCGCGGCGTCCAGACGCGGCGCGTGCCGACCGAGCCGAGCGGCCGCGTCGATTTAGACCGCTTGGCGTCGGAGTGCGACAATCGCACGCGGGTCCTGGCGATCAGTTGGGTCGGCTATGCCACCGGCTACCGCCACGATTTGGAGCGTGTCGCCCAAATCGCACACGAGCGCGGCGCCCTGTGCGTGGTGGACGCGATTCAGGCCCTCGGCGTGTTTCCGATCGATGTCAAAAAAATGCCCGTCGATGCGCTGGCGGCCGGGGGGCAAAAGTGGCTGCTGGGGCCCGAAGGAGCGGGCATCGCCTTTATTCACCGCGAGCTCTTGCCGCGGCTGCGGCCGATCGGCCTGGGCTCGCACAGCGTCGTCCAAGAACGCGATTACACCCACATCGAGTTGAACCTCAAGCCAGCCGCCGCCCGCTACGAAGGGGGCGCCCAGAACATGGCCGGCATGCTCGCCCTTGGAGCCAGCCTGGGCCTGTTGTTGGAGCTCGGCGCGGAAGCGGTCGCCGCGGCCGTGCTCGACATTACCGACCTCGCCTGCCGGCGGCTGGCAGAGATCGGGGCGACGATCGTCTCCGACCGGCGGACCGATCAACGCGGCGGCGAGCAGCGATCGGGAATCGTCTCGTTCGAGTGGCCAGCCCATGAGCCGCTGGCCGTGAAAAGGCACTGTTTGACGCAAGGCGTCGTGCTCAGCAGCCGCGCCGGCCGGTTGCGAATCGCCCCCCATGCGTACAACAATGAAGAAGACGTTGAGCGATTGGTCGGCGCTCTAACGAAGTTGTGAAGCTCGAAAGGGAATTGCAAAATGCAAAATGCATATTGCAAATTGCGAATTGAAAAACGGCGATCAAGGCGTTTCTGCTCCCTTCTTACAATTGTGAGTTTGCAATTTGCAATTTGCAATCTGCAATTTCTGCATCTTGATGCGGCTCCCGTTCTTACAACGTCGCCACCTCGCTAGGCTGCCCCATGTCCCGTCGTGCCGTCTACACCGGTTCCTTCGATCCGATCACGCTCGGGCATCTGAACGTGATCGAGCGGAGCAGCCGTCTGGTCGATGAACTGATCGTCGGCGTGGGGACCAACATCGGCAAAGAATCTCTCTTCACCGCCGACGAGCGCGTCGAGCTGATCGAGCGCGTCACCAGGCCGCTGGGGAATGTGAGCGTCAAACAGTTTTCCGGCCTCGCCGTCCAGTTTGTCCGCCAGTGCGACGCCCGCGTGATCATCCGCGGCGTGCGCTCGCTTTCCGATATGGACACCGAATTCACGATGACGCTCGCCAACCGTAAGCTCGACCCAAGCGTTGAGACCGTCTTTCTGATGGCTGACGAAGAGTTTTCACACGTCTCCAGCTCGCTGATCAAACAGATCACGCCGCTGGCCACCGACGACGAGCTGGCCCGCTTCGTGCCACTGGCGATTGTGGGCGACATCCGGGCGAAGCTGGCGGAGTAGCGCCACCGCGCGCGGCGCTCATCGACGTCAGCGCACAATCTTAACCAGTCGCAGCGCAATCGCCGCCAGGCCGACCACTGCGAGGAATGACTTCGCGGGTTCGTACCAACTATTCGCGCTGTGCACGCTGGCATCGGTGGATGCCTGCGGACTGGTCGCTGCAGCGACCAGTCTGTCTTGCGAATTTGTTATTTGCGTTGGTGAGCCCGGTGCCGGAGCCCACGGAGAGCTGGGCCAAATCTCGCGCGAAGCATTGGTCACGGCGCTGCTTCCCGCGTCCGATTGAGCGCAGACATTCGGCGCCGGACGGTCGGCGATCGCGATCTGCGTCTGGTCGCGCGACTGCCCAATATTCGGGGCCAGCGTCGCCAGGAACGAACTGACCCGCGGGCCGAAGCTGCCCAGCGTGGTCCCCTGCCCTGCCCCGAACAATACCCCGGCCAGCTCGCCGCGGTCGTTGAAGATCGGCCCGCCCGAATCGCCCTGCCGGGCCTCGACGTCGAGCTCGACCATCTCCGCGGGAAAATTTGCGTGCGGTGCGTAGTACTGCGTGCAGCGGCCGGTGGCCACGCGATACTGCCCCTTGCCGTAGCCATGGATCGTCAGCCGATCCCCGGGCCGCGGCGGCTGCGACGCCAGCTTCACCGGCTCGATCGCCGGCCGCCAGATCACTAGCGCCGCCAGGTCCCAGTCGCGATCGACCTTCAGCGCCCGCGCGTGCGAACGGAAGCCGTCGGGAAAGACAACCTCGATGTCGCCCGTCGCGTCCGAGACGACGTGCCAGTTCGTGACCACCAGACCGTACTGATCGCGAACGTCGACCAGCGTGCCGCTGCCGTAGGCGGTCGCGCCTTTTTCGGCGCGACGATGCGGGCGACCGCCGGGTGCGGCGTCGCCGGGTAGCGCGACGACTCAGAGGCGGGCCGCCGGCCGAGACCGGCAAACGGCCAGCCGGCCGTGCGGGCGATCGCATCATCGGACACGAACGATGGCGAATCGAGGCCGCTGGCGGCCACTGCCAACGCGGGCGCAAGGGCCACGCCGGCGATGAGCAGCAGCCGCCAGAGGGACCGACACATCACGTTCAATAGTCCGCGATGCAGCTCTTTCGATTGGCCGAGGCCGGTGTCAACTGGCATGATGTTCGTGCCGCCGCGACTTTTCATTTTCGATGATCATGTTGAGTAGTCGCAGCCGCATCTGGGCATGGGCCGTTGTCGCTGTCGTATCGCCGCTGGCGGATGGCTCGGCGCGGCGGCGGCTCGTCGGACGGTGCACGAACGAGGAAACTATTTGCTGCGGTTTGGACGCCAGGCGAGGGTACATCCGCAGGGCTGCGGACTTCGCCTTGAGGTGAGTGCGTTCCATGAGGTTCTCCAGTTTGTTCGCGCGGCGCGGCGCCGCGGCTACAATCTGACCGACGCGGCGAAGTGCCGCGTCTACGTTGGCAGGCGCGGCCCATGGCCGCGTGGTCGGTAAGGCAAGTGCATCAGGCGGCGATCGGGCGGCCGCCTTTGAGGTCTTCTTCGCGGGGGGGAAAATCGCAGCCGGCGTTGTAGTTCTCCTTCAGGCGCTGCAGCTCGGCCCGAAACGCCTGCTCGGCAAACTTCGTCAACGTCAGCCGCACGGGGTGGCCGGCCAAATGCACGGCCGCGTCGCGGGCCTCGTCGAGCAAATCGATAGGCAGATAGAGCGTGGCGCGAACCTTTGGCGCCGGGGGACGAAAACGTCGAGGCATGGGGGCAATCTTTCTTACGGGGTGGGTCGCGGGGCAGTTCAACGGCGGGGGGCGCCAGCGGACAGCTATAAAATGCCCCTCTCCCTCTGGGAGAGGGTCGGGGTGAGGGTGAATGGCGGCTGAACCACGCGCCCTCACCCGTCACTCTTCCCAGGCGAGAGGGTTTGAATGCAACTTCTGCAAATTCGGATCACGTTCTCAGTGGCAGCGATGCTGCAGTGCATCCGCCCGCCGACAGATAGCATCGGACGTTTGCCCACCTTACCTCAAACGTCAGACGTTTCGCCGAAGAACCGCTGCCAGCGGCCGATGCATCGCAACACGGCGAGTCTCACCAGGCGGCAGAGTTTGCCATCTTGCTGTGCCGTCACCTTCGGAAGCGCGGCCGCGACGTCAGTCCGCCTTACTGCGAGCGAGAATCGCATCCACGAGCCCGGTCGACGTATACTCGGCCGCGACTGCCGCCGGCTCATAGCCCAGCTCGCGCAGTGTCTCGGCCGTCACCGGGCTGATCACCGCCAACTGCGTGCGCCGCAGCGAATCGCCAAACAGATGGACCAGGCTGCGGCCAATCGCCGAGCTGGTAACGGTCGTCCACTGAATTCCGCCGCCCGCCATCGCGGCCGCGATGTCCGCATCCGCAGCCGCGACATCAGCACTTTCGTACACGACGATTTGTTCGACATACCCGCCGGCCGCGGTGAGCATCTCCGCCAACACCTCCCGCCCGCGGCTGGCCCGCGCCAGCAAAAACCGCTTCCCGCGCAGCCGGAACGAGCGCCTCGGCCAGCGCTTCAGCCCGATACGACTCGGGCTGCACGTCCGCCAACAAGCGCGCGTCGGCGAGCGCTGCCGCCGTGGCCGGCCCAATTGCCGCCAGTCGCACGCCGCCCAAATGCCTCGTGTCGAACCCGAGTGACGCCAAACGATCCAGGAAGTAATTGACGCCATTGTGCTCGAAAACACCAGCCAGTCAAACTCGGCCAGCCGGCGAATCGCCGCGTCCACCGGCGCCCATTCGCGCGGCTCGCCAATCGTGATCGCGGGCTGCGTCAGCACCGCAGCCCCCAACTCGCGCAGCGACAGGGCCAGCTCCTCCTCTTGGCCCGCCGGCCGAGTGACGAGCACCGTCGTTCCAAACAGTGGCCGCGATGTGAACCAGTTCACCGTGTTCCGCGCGGCAGCCACCTCGCCGACGATCACGACCGCCGGCGGCCGCAGCTTCCCCGGCCCACTGCCGAGCGCCCGCTCCACCTCGCCCAGCGTCGTAAAAATCGTTTCCTGATCGGGCAGCGAACAACGCCGCACAATGGCGACCCGCGTATCGGCCGGCTTGCCCTCTTCGACGAGTGCACGGCTCCACTGCGGCGCCGTCGTCAGCCCCATGTAAAACACCAGCGTCCCAGGAAACTGCGCGAGTGCCGCATAGTCAAGTTGCTCCTCCGGCCGCTTCGCCGTCGATTCCTGCCCGGTCACCAGCGCAATGCACGATGCCTGATCACGATCCGTCAGCGGAATCCCAGCGTGGCTGCTGGCCGCCTGCGCCGCCGAAACGCCGGGCACGATCTCATACGGCACCCCGGCCGCCTCCAGCGCTGTCAGCTCCTCGGCCGCTCGGGCGAATGTGGTTGGATCGCCCCCCTTCAGCCGCACGACCACGCCGCCCCGCCGGGCCGCTGCAATCATCGCCGCGTTCACCTCCGCCTGCGTCATCAGCCGCCCCCGGCCGTGCTGGCCGAGACACACCGCCTCAGCCGCCGGCCGGCAGTGAGCCAGCAACAACCGATTGGCCAAATAATCGTACAGCACGATGTCCGCCATTCGCAAACACTCGGCCCCGCGCAGCGTCACGAGTCCCGGATCACCCGGCCCGGCCCCCACCAAATACACCTTGCCCATCGAAGCATTCATCGTGCGAAACCGCGGTTTTACCTCACCTGCTAACGTAATTCATCGGTTTGTATGGCGATAGACTACTGGTAGAATGTAGGCGGGCGAGCGCGAACGGGGGCCGCTCAAATCCGCGTAAGAGCGTCGATCTAGCTTTGGCGGATCAGTGCTTGTGATCAGCCATCACACAATAGAGCGTGCTGCCATTTGGCAAACGCTCGCGTGGGCCATGTCTGCTCAACAACCAACGAAAACTTCGCACGCCGTCCTGCCGCCGCTGACGACCGCCGTGCGCCAGCGGTTGCAGGCCGTGTTCGACCACGCCCAAAAATCGGCCGAGAAAGGCGATCACGAGTACGCCCACGACCTCTACGCGCAGTGCCTGGTCGACGATCCGGTCAACCTGATCTACCTGCAGCATCTCTTGGCGAACCTGGCCCAGAAATACAACAACAGCAAGAAGGGCTCCAAGCTGGCCGCCCTCAAGCAGACGCCCGCGCGGATGTCGCTCAACAAGGCCGTCAGCAAAGGCCAGTGGCGCGACGCCTTCCAGGCCGCCAGCGACGCCCTGAAGCCGAACCCCTGGGACGTCGCCACGCTCCTCGCCGTGGCCGACGCCTACGAACACGCCGGCAGCGACGAATGCCAGATGTACGTGCTTCGCTGGGCCCTCGACGTCGCGCCGAAAGATCTGACGGTCAATCGCCGCGCTGCCCACACGCTCGCCCGCCTCGGCCAATTCGAACAGGCCATCAGTTGCTGGCGGCGCGTTGAGCAAGCTCGGCCCGGCGATCAGGAAGCGGCCAAGGCCATCTCGCAACTCGGCGTGGAGCACGCCATCCAAAAAGGCGGCTACCAGCAAGAAGCTCTGCACGGCGCAATTGCCGATACATCGAAGCTCGACGCAGCCGTTCGCGGCCATGGCCCAGCGGAGGTAAACGACGCGAGCGCCACTGGTCGCCAAAAAAGACCGCGACGCCAGTGGCAAGAATGCCGCCGACCGCCGCGAGCAAGAGCTCTTGGCCGCGATCGACGCCGCCCCGGCCGAGCTCTCGAACTACCGCCAGCTCGCCGATCTGTTCACCGCCCAGGAGCGCTTCCGCGACGCCGAGAAGCTCCTCGCCCGCGCGCTCTCGGCCTCCGGCGGCGGCGACCTGGCAATCCGCGAGCAGCTCGAAGAAACCCAGCTCCGCCGCGCCCAGCAGCAAGTCGAAATCGCCAAGCGGCGGGCCGAAAAAGAAAACTCCGACGACGCCCGCCGCCTGGCCCGGCGGATGGCCGCCCAGGCCAACCAGGCCGAGCTCGAGGTCTACGCCGCCCGCTCCGCCCGCGAGCCGGGCAACCTCATGCTGCAGTACGAACTGGGCCTGCGACTG
Source organism: uncultured Planctomycetota bacterium (assembly GCA_963738665.1). Classification (GTDB taxonomy): domain Bacteria; phylum Planctomycetota; class Planctomycetia; order Pirellulales; family Lacipirellulaceae; genus JABDGM01. The sequence goes on along the minus strand of CAVTXL010000010.1, from coordinate 271,209 downwards.
AAGCGGGCGGGCAAATTCAAGGACGCGATCCAGGCCTTCCAAACCGCCCGCGACGACGCCCGCCGCAAGGCCCTCGTCGAGCTCAACCTGGGCGAAGCGTTCCAGCACATCCGCCAGTTCCGCCTGGCCCTCGCCAGCTACGAGGCCGCCATCGCCGCCGCCGATACGAGGCAGCCCGACACGAAAAAACTTGCCCTCTACCGGGCCGGCACGCTGGCCGCCGAGCTCAAGGAACTGGAGCGGGCCGAAAAATACCTCACCGAGCTGGCCGCCATCGATTTCGGCTATCGCGACGTGGCAGACCGGCTAGACAAACTGGCCAAAATCCGTGATAGTGGGTGATTCCAAATCCTGATGCTGGTTGCTCAATATCCAGCAACCAGTATCCAGTATCCCGCATCCCGCATCCGCCATGCCCAATATCGCCAGTGCCAAAAAACGCATGCGGCAAGACGCCGTCCGCCGCGCCCGCAACCGCTCCGCCCGCTCGACGCTCCGCACGATGCTCCGCAAGCTCCGCGAGTCGATCGACGCCAAGCAGCTCGACGAGTGCCAGACGCAGTTCCGCGCGGTCGCCAAAAAGCTCGACCAGGCCGCGGCCAAAAACCTCATCCACGCCAACGCCGCCGCCCGCACCAAATCGCGCCTCTCTAAGGCGATCAAGGCCCTCCAGGGCTAGAAGTCAAAACCCGTGACACGAACCGGATGCTAGCGCGTTCCGGCCGATATCATCAGCCGGCGGGCGCTGGCCCCCGCTTTTGAAACCGCTGCTAGTCTCCGTCTCCCTCTGGGATATGGCCGGGGTGAGGGGCTTTCCTCTTCAATTTTCTCGATCCCACGCTCTGCGTCCCGGCGGCGTACATGCCAGCCGTACCGCCCGAAGCGTTCGCCGACCGCTGAGACTCGTGAGAGTCGTAGGCCGTGGGGATCTCCCGGTTCTCGCGTTTGGAATTTCCAGACATGCTCAGGTTCTCAGACTCCGCCGCGGACGCCTGCGCCTCGCCCATGACGGCGCTGGTAGTGGTACAGGTTAGGAAATAGATTCTGGTGGATTGACACGCTGTTTGTCGCAGCGCATGAAAAATGGCTGGCAACACTAGGCCGCCAGCCGGTGGTGGGCCGTTAAGTGTGCGGCCCAAAGCGTGGACAGCGGGTGCTTGGAGGGGCAGACCAGTTTTCTTTACTCACCCCAAAACCAATTGACGGGCAGGCGCGGGACAACTAGGTTACACCTACTTGTCCTCAAAGACGACCGGCGCGGTCGGCATAAGAAGGGTAGCCGCGCCGTGAGTATCACACATCGATTTCGCGCAGTATACGTTATCGATGGTGATACTAATGTTTGGTATTGGTGTGGCACCCACGAAGCATACAACAACTTTGTTGGGAAATAGTGAACCAGCCACGGCGTATGTTGTCCGGAGACAACGGGGCCAACGGGACCATCCACACCTTCACGTTCATTTGAGGCCCGTGGGGAACTGCGCGAATATGTCGTTCGGCCGTCGGCGCAGCGAGTCGGTTTCTTAAACGAAACCCGGCGCCATTGGATATGGCCGCCGCCCGAGCAGGTCGGCAGATGACCGATTCGTTCTTCGGTCACATTCCCCTCCCGCGTTGCGATGTTTGCTATAATGTCGCCACGCAGATCGCCTGGGCCCATCGTATCCCCGACAGCGAGGACTCTCTTGCTTTCCCCAGTACGAACGGGATTCGGGGACGGTCATATGGTCACATTTCTGTCTGTTGCTTGCGCGTACGTAACGAGCCTGTACCGCACCTTGTCGGTCTTGCTCTGCCCGCTGTTTCTGGCGGTGGCGATGACCTGCGCGTGGGGCGCGGAAGGTCAGCAGAAGCGACCGTGGCGTGTGCTGTTGGTGCACTCGTTCGGGAGCAGCGCGCCGCCGTTCACGACGCATTCGACGGCGTTTGAGGCGACGCTCAAGCGGGAGTTAGGCACAGCGGTCGACCTGGATGAGGTGTCGCTGGACATGGCGCGGTACGCGCAGCCAGACATGGAGGAGGCGTTCGCGGAGTTTCTGGGGAAGCGGATGTCGGAGTGGCAGCCGGACCTGGTGGTGCCGATCGGGTCGCCGGCGGGCAAGTTCGTGGCGAAATTTCGGGACAAGCTGTTCCCCCAGACGCCTGTGATTTATTCGGGAATGGACAGGCGGACATTGCCGGCCGATGCGTTTGCGAAGAACGCGACGTTCGTGGGGGAGAACTTCGATTTGAAGGGGCTCGTGGAGGACATGCTCCAGCTCGATCCGGAGACGAATCACGTTGTGGTGATTCTTGGGGCGACGTCGCTGGAGCAGTATTGGACGGCGGCATTCCAGGAGGCATTCGAGCCGTTCACGGGACGGGTGAAGTTTACGTACGTCAACGACTTGTCGTTCGATCAGATGCTGGACCTGGTGTCGAAGCTGCCGCCGCACTCGTTCGTTCTGCTGGGGCTGTTCATGCGGGATGCGTCGGGGGTGACGTACAACGAGGACGATGCGCTGGTGCGCCTGCACGCAGTTTCGCAGGCGCCGATCAACGGGTTGTTCCAGCACCAAATGGGGCTGGGGATTGTGGGCGGGCGGCTGTACCAGGGAGAGCTAGAGGGGGCGGAGTCGGCGCGCGTGGCGGCGCGAATCCTGCGGGGCGAGCAGGCCTCGAATTTCGCTCCGCTGTTTATCGAGACGCGCCCGCCGACGTACGACTGGCGCGAACTGACGCGCTGGGGGATCAGCGAAAGCCGCCTGCCGCCGGGGAGTGTCGTGATGTTCCGCCAGCCCACCGTGTGGGAACGGTACTGGTGGCAGATGGTCGGAACGGTTGCGCTGATCGCGACGCAAGCCGTGTTGATCTCCGCGCTGCTGATTCAGCGCCGGCGAAGAAACCTCGCCCAGCAGGCGCAAAAGAAGGCGCAAGCCGAAGTCCAGCAGAAGCGGGACCAGATGGACCTCGCCGCGGAAGCAGCAAACGCGGCGATGTGGGTTTGGGACGTCTCTGCCGACGATTTGTGGATGACCGAGCAGGGCCGCGTCACTGTTTGGCTTCCAGCCCGAATGCGCGCATCACTTTCGCGGCCACCATGGATCGCGTGCACCCCGAGGATCGCGCCGCGCGTGAAAGCGCAATCAAACGAGCGTTGGAAACGCGGGGCGGATACGAAATCGAGTATCGCTTGCTGGAGCCGGACGGCGTGGTCCGCTGGATTATCGGGTGCGCTCGTTGTGTGGATGCACAACGACGGCACGGGCCTGAAGCTTGTCGGCGTTTCGATGGATGTAACGGCTCGCAAACAGGCGGAGGCGTCAGCCGCGCAGGAGCACGAGGAACTCCGGAAGAAGCGGACAGAGCTGGAGCACGTCGCACGCGTGGCCACCCTGGGCGAGCTCACCGCAACCGTTGTGCACGAAGTAGCCCAGCCACTCGCCGCGATCCTCGCCAACTCCTCCGCCGGAATCGACTTCCTCGACGCACCTGAACCCGACCTTCGGGAGGCGCGTGCCGCGCTCTCCGACATCTGCGCGGACACCGAACGGGCCGCCGAAGTCATTCATCGGCTGCGCGACATGCTCAAGCGCGACACGCCGGGCTTCACCAGCCTCGATCTCAATCAGCTCATCCGCGACGTCGATCGCATCGTCCACGGCGACGCTGTCGCCCACAACGTCACCGTCGAACTCGACCTGTGGCCCGGCGTCCTGCTGGTCAAAGCCGACAACGTTCAACTCCAGCAGGTGATGCTGAACCTGATGCTCAACGCCTTCAGCGCCATGGATGAGGCCCAACTCAACGGCCCGCGGCGCCTGATCGTGCGCACGAAGCCGATTGACGCCTCAAACGTCCTGGTCGAACTGCAGGACAGCGGCACGGGAATCGCCCCGGAAAAACTCGAGTCCATCTTCGACCCCTTCATCACTAACAAGCGCGACGGCCTGGGGATCGGGCTTGCGATCAGTCGCACCATCGTCGAACGCCACCGCGGCAAAGTCTGGGCTGCCAACAATCCCGACCGCGGTGCGACGTTCTCGATCACGCTGCCGGTCAGCGCGAGTGAGTCTAACAAGTTAGTTTCCCAGGGCCACTGCGAGGAGATAGATCCACCAATGCCGCACGAGCGAAAGCAATAGGGCCGCCGTCAGAATTGCATACGGCGGCAAGAGAATCGCGGTGTTAATCCGCGGATACACGACGGCGGAATCGAAAGCACTGCCCAAATAGCAACCGACGCACACTAATCTGGCCTTAAAGGCCTTGGACCTGCCGACGCGGCGGGAGCCGCCCAGCAAGTTCGCCAGCAGCCTTTCCTCGGTTTTAGCCATCAACTACCTATGGAATATGGTTGCGCGGATGAAACCATGCGGCACCGCCAGTCGACCGCGATTTGTTGGAATGGATTGGGAAACGCAAACGGCCGGCTTGGCGAGCAGTCCCCAATCTCCTGGCATATGACTTCTTCTTCCCCCATCGTGCACGTCGTGGACGACGACGACTCCGTCAGGACTGCGGTGGCACGCTTGTTACGTGCGGCTGGCTATGAGGTGCGGGTTCATGCGACCGCCGGCGACTTCCTATTAAACCGACAATCCGATCGCCCCGGTTGTGTCATTTTGGATGTTCGGATGCCCGGTCCGAGCGGGCTGGATCTGCAAGAGGCATTCGCCAAATCGGGCGACTCGATACCCATCGTGTTCCTTTCAGGCCACGGCGATATTCCGACCAGCGTCCGGGCGATAAAGGCCGGGCGCCGTGGATTTCCTCACCAAGCCCGTTGAGAAGAAGGCCCTGCTGTCTGCCGTTGAATCTGCTTTGGCTCGTGACGAGAAAAATCGATCGGATCAAGCCAGGCTGACCGATTTGGAAGCTCGCTACAAGTCGTTGACTCCGCGCGAGAACGCAGTGTTTTCGCGTGTTACCGCTGGCAAGCTCAATAAGCAGATTGCCGTCGAGCTGGGTATTTCCGAGCGGACGGTGAAAGCACACCGTTCAACCGTCATGGAAAAATTCAACGTGCAGTCGGTAGCCGAGTTGTCCCGAATCGCGGAACAACTTCATACGCCGGGTTGCTGATCGGCGTTGTCATCTGCCATCGGAACGTCTGTCCACCTGCACCAAAGGGACGGGGCGACTGCACCAAAGGACGGTTTACGGCGATCCTTGGCTGCTCCACACTTCCCAATGCGGGCGAATGCCAGGCCGGAACCAGTGAATCGTCATCGCTGAGGATGACGCCAGCATACCGGCAAAGACATGGTGCGAACTCAAGCTCATTGCCGGCCACGGCGCCATGTCGTACCCATTCGCGGAATCAATCATTGAAACGGATGAATCGATAGCGCCGCTGCACCGATTCCACCCCGCTCAGGAGGAGAACGCCATGTTGGTCTTGAGTCGAAAACCCGGTGAACGAATTGTGATTGGGCCGAACATCGAGTTGACGGTTGTGGACATACGCGGGAACAGAGTGCGGCTGGCAGTCGATGCACCGCGTGATGTTTTCATCCATCGTCAGGAGATTTATCAACGTATTCAAGACGAGCGTCGTAACGAGGCAATGGGCGATGGGTGTACGGGCGCTGGTTATCGGTGACAATTTGTTGTCCCGTGAAGGGCTGGGTTTCAGACTGACTCACCTTGAACTACCTGCTGTCCGCCCGCACCAAAGGGCAATGATCCCCTGCGCCAAAGGACGATTTACGGAGCGCTGGGGCGCTCAAGACTGTCCCATCGAGGATTGCTCGGAGGACCATTTGCCTGCCGGACTAAGGCGGTGAGCTGAAATGCCCGGCCGGATCCTGAGAATCGTAATTGTGGAGGATGACGCCAGCATGAGGAGGGCCATTGAGCGAATCCTGCACACGGCAGGCCACAACACCAAGTTGTACGAGTCGGCGGAAGCCGTCGACGACATGCAAGCGGCGATGACTGCGGATTGCCTGATCCTTGACATAGAGCTTCCCGGAATGTCCGGCGTCGAACTCTATCGAACGCTGAAACTTTCTGGACTGACAACCCCAGCAATCTTTGTCACCGCCTGCAACGGACACAACCTGCGTGACGAAGCAGAACGACTCGGAGCAGCAAATTACCTAACCAAGCCATTTTCCGCACGAGCGCTCCTGACTGCGGTCGCCGAAGCCACGGGGCTCAATTGAATCGCATCAGGCAAGCCCAAAGGTGAATGCTTCTCCACCCTGACTGCGGTGGGGTGGAAATTGCCGAGGTGTATAGGAACAGATCCTCGTCATTTCACACGATAAAAGTTGGTGATAACAGAAACCATCGTGAGCTTAGATTCGTTTCCAGGCTCGAAACGCGATGAGAAAACCTAGCGAGAAAAGGCGGCCACCGCTGGATCTCAATTGCGATTAACAAAAGGAGGTGATGCAGCATCCAATTCACCTCGAATTGGTCTCCAGTTGCGGTTCGCCTGGAGGCGATAGTCCGCGGTCGCCGTGGACTTGCCCCCCAGTGGACAAGCTGCGACCGCGGCGTTGTTCTTTGGATGAAGGAGTGTACAGATGTAAAACAAGGCGGGTTATGGCACTAGTGCTCTGTCAACGCGAAGCATTCGGGTTCGACAAATCAGCCGCGGGGCGCTTTCCCCCGGTTTTTACTGAACGAACCGTGGGCTAGCTGCCCTACGGCTAATCCGAAAATCAAGGTTTGACAAAGCACTAGTATTGGCGATGTCGGGTGGTACCCGGCTGCTGATCGTGTCGTTGTTGAGCAATCTGCGATCGGCTTTCAAAAGCTGCCTCGGCAGTAACTTTTTTTGCAGTGATGGAGGATTAATCATGAGATGTGTTCCATTTCTTCTAATGATTCTTGCAATAGCCGGCACGAGTAGCGTGCGCGGCCAGCAGCCTGAGGCTCGCGATGCGCTTCGCGACGCGGCGCGCGGCGCGGTGCTTGAACAGCGGTGCCGACACAAGACGTGCGCCGCGATTCGGACCTGCGGGCTGAGGTTCGTGAAGCGCTTCGCGATGCGCTTCGCGATGCGGTGCTTGAAAACCGGGCGCCGATAAGTGAGGCACGTCGCGACGTGCGCGAAACACGTCGCGACGAGCGGCAAGAGTCGCTCGGCGACCGCGATTCGGACATGCGATCTGAGATTCGCCAGGCGCTTCGCGATGCGGCGCGCGATGCGGTGCTGGAAAACCGGGCGCCGATAAGTCAGGCACGTCGCGACGTGCGCGAAACGCGTCGCGACGAGCGGCAAGAGTCGCTCGGCGACCGCAATCCGGATGTGCGGGCCGAGGTTCGTGAAGCACTTCGTGATGCGCTTCGCGATGCGGTGCTGGAAAACCGGGCGCCGATAAGTCAGGCGCACCGCGACGTGCGCGAAACGCGTCGCGACGAGCGGCAAGAGTCGCTCGGCGACCGCAATCCGGATGTGCGGGCCGAGGTTCGTGAAGCACTTCGTGATGCGCTTCGCGATGCTGTGCTGGAAAACCGGGCGCCGATAAGTGAGGCGCGCCGCGACGTGCGCGAAACGCGTCGCGACGAACGGCAAGAGTCGCTCGGCGAGGGCAATCCGGATGTGCGGGCCGAGGTTCGTGAGGCACTTCGTGATGCGCTTCGCGATGCGGTGCTGGAAAACCGGGCGCCGATAAGTGAGGCGCGCCGCGACGTGCGCGAAACACGTCGCGACGAGCGGCAAGAGTCGCTCAGCGAGGGCGATTCGGACGTGCGGTCTGAGATTCGCCAGGCACTTCGTGATGCGCTTCGCGATGCGGCACGCGATGCGGCACCTGAACAGCGGTAGCCGGTAAAAGGCGTCCGCCCCGACGCGCGCAACACTCGTCGGGGCGGGCGGCTAAAGTTGCTCCGCGGCCGCGAATGGGATCGGGATCGAGACAAGCGTGGCTCTGTGACGTCGTAAGCGTGCGGCCAAACATGGCGTGCGGTCGTCGATCAGCGGGGCCTGCTCATAGCTCGTGCATGGCGTGCCGGGTTCGATTTAATCCAAGGGTGTTCATGAGTAATGTTTCATTTCTGCCGCGGCGACACGCGCTCGATGTGCTGTGGCACGATGGCGTCCAGCCGACTCGAATTCCATCGATAGCGCCACCGCTTGCAATTGAAGGCAAAGAGGTCGATAATCTCCGGCGGTCAATTTCGGTTGCCGCCTTTTCTTACAATTGTTCTGGACCCGTTTGGTCACCAACGGATAGCGGGCGGGCAGAAAAGACGCCGCGCTCTAGGACGGATTCGGGGTTGCCTAAATTTGGCGCAGCAATTGCGCACTGCTCATCGATCTGATGTAGACGGAAATTCATTCCATCGCGAGTCTGGGTACGTGCCCGACTTGAAACGCGATGGAGACGCTCGGAGGAAAAAGGAGGAATCGCCATGTTCAAGTTACGAATTCTCGGATCAGTTGCTCTCGCCGTCCTGATGTTGGCGGCGGTCGCGATGGCTCAAAGGACGGGAGGTGGGGCCGCCCGCAGCGGCATGCGCGGCGCAATGGTTGGAGGGATGGTCGGCGGAAGCGGTGGAGCGGCAACGGGCGCCAAGATTGGCGTCGCTGCCGGCGTGACCCAAAATGTGGCTCAAAGATCTCAGAATCGCCAGGCCATGAACTCGGAAACTCAGTCGCGCACCCAGTACGAATCGAGCGCGGCGTACCAGAATACTCAACATTCGAATTTCAATGACTCGCCGCCGAATGTGTTGGCCACGACGGCGGTGGTTGCTGCGGTGACGCCCGGGACGCCCGCATCGCGTAACGCGACTACGACTACGACGACAACGACTACGCCCGCAACGACGATGCCCGCGACGCCCGCCGCGGCAGCGCCTGCCACGCCCGCTGTGGCTGCGGCCCAGGCCGGTGAGGCCATTGTGCGCAAAGCTGGCAAGCCCGTCGTGGGGATCACCTATCCAGACGATTGGAAGCAGAAGGCAGGCGAGAGCTTTGTGACTGCCACCAGCCCCGAGGGGAACGCCTGGGCGGTGATCGCCAGAATCGACGATGCCAAAGATAAAGATGCGGGCATCAAAATCGTAAAGGACGGACTCGACAAATATCTGCAGGAAATCCAATATGACGAACCGACGACGACGGAGCGTGGCGCGCTGTTGGTTACCGGCAGTGGTAAAATAAAAAAGACGGGCCTGCCCGTGGTGTTCGCGACTGGGGTCTTCAACGTGAGCCCCCAACAGATCGCGGGTGCGGCTTTCTTTGCGGATGAAAACGTCGAAGACCAGTACAAAGAGGCCGTCCGCTTTATGTGCCAGACGATCCGCGGCGAGAGCGACTTCACGGAGCAACCGCACGAAGTCGCGAAGCCTGTGATTCGTGATCAGAAGTAGGATGGCCCCATTTGCGACATTCAGAATCTGATTCATTTCAGGTGTAACGAAGCTGAGCGGCCCGTGGAACCATCCCTTGGTTCCACAGGGCCGCTGAAAAAGGTGGCAGCCACCAAAAATGGGTAGGCTAGGGAACAGCGGAGACATCCACGCTTTGCGTCGAGGACAATGGGGAGGACAATGGGGCCACCCACACTCTGGCCGCACAGTTGGGGCGCCGTGCTGGCTGTTTTAGGGGGAGCAACGGGGCCAAACGAAATGCGAGCCGAGCTGGCGGTCAAAGACATGGCGGCGAAGATGGCCGCGTGGATGGACCGCGGGCGGAAGTGAACGGAGTGGGTGACAAATGCCAGCGGTATCTGGGGAGGCGGGCCGCTTTGGGAACGCTAATACGCACTGATAAACACGAATGGCGAGGAGCAGACAACCTGCCGCCAGTGTATTTACCTTATTCGTGTTCGATTAGCGTTAATTAGTGTTCTCGACTTTGTTCCTTTGAGTTTGTCAGGCGGCCACAACACCCGCCGCTTTCTCTTGGCACCCCCCGCCGCAGCCAACAAATTTGTGCTCCCTGCCCCTGCTCCCTCTCCCCCCCCCCCCCCCCTGCCGCTCTTCTGGCTCTTGACTCTCAGTTCTTGACTCTGGACTCTCCCCACCCTGGCCGAAAACGCTACTATACAAACGAACAACAACCTGCTAAGCTCAGCAGTGCCCGTTGCTCTTTGGCAACCGATCTTTATTCTTCTCCGCAAAACCCGCGGCCAGCGCTCGCGACTGCGCGCCCACTGCAGCACGCAGCCACCTATCGATTTTACCCCCCCCCGAAAGAGTGAAGATGGCCAAAACTCGGTGGGGGAGTTTTGGACACCTTCGATAGGATTCGGGAACACGCAACATCGTTTCCCCGCGATACGACAGCCGGGCAGCCCGTTGCCACAATCTCCAACCAAAGTTTCGCGCCACCGCCGAGCGAATCTCGCCTCACCGGGGCGAAGTGCCGCCCCTCGCGCCTCACCCCGCCGCCAGAAGACGTGCCAGCAAACAAGCTTGCGCAATCCGACTGAGGCGAAATCAATGGAGTTTCGCCTCACCCCCACGAAGAAAGTTACTGAGGAGTTATTCTAATGAAGCCTACGCTGCAAATGATCCCTTGTTATCTGGCTGACGGCTGAAAGCTGATGGCTGACAGCTTTGCCTGGGTTCAATGGCGGCGCAGCCTTCATCAAGTGAGGCAAGAGCGGAATTGGGGACCAACCATCTTCTACATCTTTTTAGCGAAGAACGGCCGGATTCGCCAGCTAGATCGCGCTTATGGAATAATACCTTGCGTTTCGCCGCCGAAATCGGTGTCGTGGGCCTCGACCGCCGCCTGGTCGTCGTTTTGCGGTGCGAGCAGCGACTTTGGCAAGGCCGGGTAGCCGTAATAAAAGCCCTGCGCGCAGGTGAAGCCGATCTGGCGGCAGATTTCGTCGTCGCCGGCGGTTTCAATCCCTTCGGCCAGCGGCGTGATGCCCAGATCGCAGACCATTTTCACGAGGCTGGCCAGCATCCGCTGCCGATCGCCCGATGCAGACTGAATATTTTGCACCAGCTTCATGTCGAATTTCAAGTAGTCGGGCGGCACGTCGACGAGTTCCACCAGCCGGGCCTGGCCGGCGCCGAAGTCGTCGTAGGCCAGGCCGATCCCCAGTTCCGTCAAGGCGGCCCGCAGCTTCAGCATCGTTTCGCTGTGGGTGACCGACGCTTCGTGGATCTCCAGCACCACAGGTCGGCGGGGCTCCGATTCGCGGAGTTCCTGGAGCGAGAAGATCAGCAGTTCGACGTCGTCCATTTCGATCGGATGCGTATTCACAAACAACGCGTGCCCGTCCGGCAGCACGCGGCCGCTTCGCAGGCCTTCTTCGCGAAGGATGCGGCTCAGCTCGCCTTCCAGGTCGAGCACCTTGGCCGCCGCGAACATGGAGCGCGGATCTTTCAAGCCGAAAAACCTGCTGCGGGCCAACACCTCGTAGCCGAACACTTGCTTATCGGACAGGGCGACAATCGGCTGGAAGTGGGGCGCCACGGTGCGCTGCGTCATCAACTGGTCGAACTGAATCAGCGCGAGTGCCCGATCGCACGAATCATCTTTGACCGTCTGCGGCCCGCTTTCGGTCGATTGCTGCACGACGCGAAACACCATCTGCCCGAATTGCAGCAGGTCGCCGTGGTACACAGTGCACGGCTCGTAGATTCGCGTGCCGTTCACAAAGGTGCCATTCGTGCTTCTCAGATCGCGCAGCAACAGGCCGTCGTCCACGACGGTCAGCTCGGCATGGTCACGCGAGACCGAGGGACTGGAGATGCTCAGTGACGCTTCGGGCCGCCGGCCCACGGTAAACCGCGCGGCATCAACACGAAACTGCCGCACCAATTCGCCGTCCGACAACTGGCCGCTCAAATGCCAGACGGGTCGCTTCACGGCTAGGGTGGAGGTCGCCATTTCTCACATCACCATCGTTTTTTCCAGCAGCGGTTCATCGAACACGGATGGCTGCGCCAAATGCGCCGAGCAGTCGGCGCTCGCCGCCGGCGTCGTCAGCCGAACAATTGGCGTCCAATCGATATCGGTCCGGCTCTGCACGCGGGCGGCAAATTCGATGCGATCGCGCCGCCGCTGCACCAGTTCGATGGCTACGTCTTCAATCGGCAGGCCGGCAGCCTCGACGCACAGCGTCACGCCGTTGTCGACGCCGCGGATGGAATTCACCCCAGAGCCAAGCGACGTAGATATCGGGCTCGCGTCGCCGGTTGTCTCACCGCCGCGCGGGAGCACGGCCAGCACCCGCCGCGTACCGCCAAGTTCCAGCAGAGCCGGCGTCGCAGCGGCCAGGTGCGAATGCAAATCCGCAGAAACCGATTCTCCACCCGAAGTAGACCACTCCTCGCTCACGTTCACGCTGTTCAGTGCGGAATGCCGCGCTGCGCGATAATTCGCTGAGCTTCGCCGTCAATTGTGCCCGCCGCCGGCCGCCCTGCATGAGCGTCAACCACAGGCCCTGCTCGGACAAGCATTCACTGGCGAGTTGCTGGTCGATTTCCTCGACCAGGTCGGTCCGCTGCGAATCCGGCAAGCTCGGGGCAGTCGGATCGTGCTCCCAGCAAGGCTCGACGCGGGTGCATGCCGAGGCGGCGCTGCGAGCCATTTGCTCAATTTCGCGGCCCAGAACGGTCAAATCGTCGGCGAGCGTCTTCAAATCGGCGAGCAACAAACCAGCAGTGCGGCTGGCCGCCTGCGCCGCTAGCAGCTCCAGCCGTGCCTTGAAGTATTCGAGCGGCGATCGTTCAGCCGCTGACAGCGCTGGATTCACATCAGTTGCCCGCAACGGATTTCCGTCGCCGCAGGCTCGTTGCCGCAATTCGGCGTCCGTCGCCCGCAGTTGCCCGATCAATCCTTGGATTGCGGTTCGCGTACCAGCCAGCCGTTCCCGCGGCTCGTCCATTCGCGAAACGACCCACCGCCGCACTTCCGCGCGCAGTTTTTCTTGCAGCGGAGCGACGATTGAGGAAACCGGTTCGCCCAATATTGCCACGCCACGTTCTGGGCCAGACGGGCTGCGCCTCGTCAAAGGCGCGTTTGACGGCCGCCAGCGCATTGGCGTCGCTCGTTTGCTTGCCGGGCGACTGCCGCGCGAGCCAATTCTCTAGAACGCTGGCCGTGTCGGCTCCGAGGTGCGCATCGATCAGGGCGCGGGTATGGAGTGCGATGCCGTCTGCATCCAGCCGCAAGCGCTGAATCAAAGCGGATTCCCGAGACTCGGCCGAGTTTTGCGCCGTCGTCGCTGGCGACCCGCCCAACCAGCCGTTGACAACGCACTGGCTCAGTTCCGCGGAAATGACTTCGCCGGCGCCGGTCCGGCCCGCACTCTGGCGGTAGATGCCGAAAGATCGCAGGCTTGAACGGCTACATGTTTCGCGGACCGAATCCTCGGAACAGGGCACCTGCCGGCAGGCGTCAAAAAAGGCTTTTGCTGGGGAAATCGTGTTTTGTCGCAGATATTCGGCCACGTCGCGCGCGGCCGCATCAAATTCGTCTGCGTCCAACTGATCGCCCAGGTGAACAAAGTACGTCTCATCGAACGGCTTCACGTGGCAATCATGTGGAGGAAAGCCGCATGAGGCATCGCCGGGATAGGCCACATCCGGGCTGTCGAAATGATGGAACTCGGTCAACCAAGCAAACGCATTCACGCGGGCCAGCTCGCAGTGGCGGGCGTCGCCACTCGTGGCATGCAACATCAGACCGATAATCTTTGATTGCGCGACGTTCAGTCGTTCGAGCAACGCTCTCACGGCGAAGCCCACATCCAGCGACATGCCGCCGCCCGTTCCGCCCGACACGGCGGCTACCACAAACACCTGGACGTCATCCGTGCGGAACGGCTGACCCAGCGTCTGGCATGAAGTCGCGATGGCGTCCGCATCGATGGCCTGGACGATGCCGCGGCGAATTCGTTGTCCGGCCTGTCGCGCGTGGTTGGTAAGCGCCAGCCGGCCCAAGGGCCGCAGGCCCTCGGTGCGAAGCGACCGGGGAATGTTGTATAACCAGCGACGACTCAACCAGCGCAATAGCTGCTGCGACTGCTTGCGATAGTGTTGCGGCCGCTCCAGCGGCAGACACATGGTCTCGTCCGCGGACAAGCCGGCATTGGTTTGGCGTGAGACGTCGGCCACTGCTCGCGAGTCCGTATCGAGCAACAGCAGTTGAATTGCCGGAAGCCGAGACGCAAACTGTTCGCTGAGCAGCGACCGCAAATGGACCAGCACGCGTCCCGCCGCCCCGCCGATTCCAAGCACCAGCGTAGGCACCGGCTGGGCGAAATACCCGTTCAAATCGAGCGGCGGCAAATCCACCAACTGCGATGGATGCCCAGGTCGTTCGACGAACATCCGCGACGCATCGAGCGAATGCGGGTCGGTATCGTCGACGTCGAAGACGTCGGTCGGACACGAGGGCGAGTGCACCGGGCGCATGGGAGAGGCAGTCGACGACAACGGTTGCTCGGGCAAAACACCGGGGGCTGTCGGCAATCCGCAGTCCGCCGCGCTGTTGGGGACCACGACCAATGCGTCCACGAATTCCCGGCAACTGGAGTAACGGTGCGCCGGCTCCTTTGCCAGGGCCCGGCTGATTATGTAGCGATCGCCGGTCGGCAGCAGCGACAGATCTGGCTCGTCGTTCAAGTGCTGCATCGTCAACTGGGCGGCGTTGTCGCCGGCAAACGGCAAGGCGCCAGTTAGCATCTCTTGGTACACAATGGCCAGCGAATACTCGTCGCTTTGCGGGCTGGGATGGCCGCGAAATACCTCCGGGGCCGCATACAGGGGAGTCATCCCGCCGACGAGGGAGGCCTCGGACTGACGCATGTCCTTCACCAAGCCGAAATCTGCCACCTTCACGTGGCCCGCCAGAAGCAAGAGGTTTTCAGGCTTGACGTCCAAATGCCCGAGCGCGTGGGCCGTGTTCATGAAGTCCAGCGCATCGGCCGCATCGCGCAGATAGCGAACCAACTCGTCGCGGGGAATGCCCGGCAGGCCCTGCTGGCGGCACTCATCAAAGCGATCTTTCACGCTCCCGTCGGCCAGCTCGGTGACCACCAGCAACCGGCCGTTGACGACTTCAATGCGTTCCAGGGACAACAGAAACGGATGCCGCACGCTGCGTACGCGCTCGAGCGCCCGCAGCTCGTGCGTCGCCCGTTTTTCGTGCTGTTGCCCAAATACGAACTTGATTGCTTTCGTGAGCCCGCCGGGAGCCTCGGCGCTCCACACCTCGCCGTAGCCACCCGCCCCCAGGTGCTTAATCAGGCGATAGCCGGGCAGCGGCTCGTAGTTGATTTCGATGTCGCTGTTCACGGCTGGGGTTCCGCAACTTGAACGGGTGGGCTGCCGATGACGCTTCGCCGCAGAGATGATTGACGCAGGGAACTCTGCCGCGCGGGCGCATCGGCGGGTAGTGCTTGCCGGCTGGCGCTGGCCGTTGCGACTCCGCCGATCGCGGTGAAATAGCTTTTTACGACGCGATCCAGGTAATCGGGCCGCAGTTCCATCGGCCGGCCGTAGTAAACGCAATAGTTTTTGATTTGCGAGAGAATGTCACGGGCGTGGCAGCGGCGCAACGATCTCCCGCAGGGCGCATAGTGAGTATGGATCAAGTAATGCACGGCCTCGGGAAAGAACTGGCAGCCGAACGACTTGCAGGACGCTTCGAACAATTGGCCGAATTCGGCCGGCGCGGGGTCCTTGATCTCGATTTTGTACGGAATCCGCCGCAGGAAAGCCTCGTCGGCCAGGTCCATCGGTTCGAGGTTCGTCGAAAAGATGATCAACTGCTCGAACGGCACTTGGATTTTTTTGCCCGTGGCCAGCGTCAGGAAATCGTGGCGATTCTCGAGCGGCACAATCCAGCGATTGAGTAGGTCGGCCGGGTCGATCCGCTGGCGGCCGAAGTCGTCGATCAACAAGCAGCCGCAATTGCTTTTGAGCTGGATCGAGGCCTCGCTGACGTTGGAGTTCGGATCGTGCCGAATTTCGAGGTTGTCCATCGTCAGCTCGCCGCCCACGACCACGGTGGGCCGGCGAATTTTGATCCACCGCGGGTCGGCGCTCGCGGTCTTCAAGATGCTGGTGGCGGCGCCCTCGACCGCTTCGTGACAGGCCGCATCGTAAAGCTTGATGAATTGGCCGTCCTCGATTAAAGCCCGGGGAATCCAGATATGCTGGCCGAAGCAACGGGTGATTCGCTTGGCGATGGTCGTCTTGCCGTTGCCCGGGGCGCCATATAAAAACAGGCCGGCGCCGGAATTGACGGCCGGACCCAACAGATCGAACAGCTCGGGCGGCACGCTGATGCCGGCGAACGCCTGCAGCAATTGCTCGCGGCGGGCCGCCTCGGCCCGAATGGTTTGGGCCTCGACGCTCATTACATACTCTTCCAGCGGGACGGGCACAGGCCCCACGTAGGCGCAGGCTTGCATCGCCGACCGTGCCCGCGACATGCCCTGCTCTGTCAGCGCGTAGTTGTAGTCATTCAGTTGCGCCTGGCCCTGGTGCACCAACACCTGCCGGGCACGCAACGCCAAGAGCAGGTCTTCCAAGATTCCGAACGGTAAACAAAGTCGTTGGGCGATGTCGCGGCCGCTCGTTGAGCCGACCTGCAACAAGTATTTGCAGACGAGCGTCTCGATCAGTACGGGGCTCACGCCTGCCTCGTCGAGCGACTGCGGTTCGACCGGGTGAAAAACGTCGTCCGTCAGCAACGAGGCCAGCAGGCCCGAATCGCGTTCGGCGGCCAGATCGGTGGACATAGGATTAGCGCAGAACAGAAATCGTTGGTGCGTTCCGGCCCGGCCGATGGGGTAATTTAACCCCTATGCGCCGAGCCACGCACGCGGGCAGCCCCAGTAGTTAAGCCTAGGTTGCGAATGAGTTGGCCTGAACGCGTACCGCATTACGACTAAAGCCGCTTGCCGCCGGTGGCGCTATCACCGCTACGACTAGACTAATCGGAATGCGCTGAGAGGACCAAGGACGCCGCACTGTGTCGGACGAGAGACGCCCGAAATCGCGGCCGCTCGGCTATTTGCGGTCGTCCATCCGCTCGCGGGAAGCCCACAGTCCGGCGGACGGCGTCGGAATGAAATAGAACTGTTCACCGTCCGCCGTGGAGTTCCAGCCGGGCTGGCAATTTTCCGGCCGGTAGCGGGTAAGGGCCGATTGGATGTCGAGAAACTCATAGCGGACGGCCTCGATGTCGGCCGGCGACAGGTGCCCCGGGGCATAAGTGATGCGGAAACGGCCTTCGCTTGAGCCGTGGATCAGATGAGCGGCCGCATGGGCGAGATCGTGAAGAGAGGGGAGTAGTGGAGGAGCGGACGAGTGGAGTCGCAAAGCATTCGCGCGATTATCTTCTACTCTGCCTCCACCACTCCCCTGCTCCACGACTCCACTGTCCCGCTTATATGCCTCCATTATTCGCGGTGTGCCACAGTAACCATGTTTACGAATCAGCGCGTTGACCGCCGGCTGCTCGCCGAAGCGGACCAAGCCTGGCGCAATGATCACCAGTTCGCCGCCGTCGGCGAGTGCCATGCGGGTTCGATATACGGCTTTGTTGGCGACCCACGTGCTGTGAAATTCGTCGCCCTGCATCACACAGACGATCTTCTTCACCGGCTCGTCAAACAGCGTAATGTTTTCCTCCCGCGATTGCCGGGCGGCGGCCAGGTAGGTTTCGAGGTCGTCGCCCACATACAGACCTGAATGCCGCAACGTGGCGGCCGGCTGCCCGCCTGCCGACTCACTCCGATCCCGGCTTTTGGCAGGCGAGCCGCTCGTCGCGACGGACAGCACCACTTGAATGTACAAATCCGGCAGCCGGCCAAGATATTTATCCTCAGCCCAGTTGAAACATGCGCGGAGCGGCGTGATCAAGCGGCCTAGGTTGTTTTCAATGCCGTAGCAGGCCGCCGCCATGTGCGCGGCGCAGATTGTTGGCTTGCCGCCCAGTCCGATGAAGTAATTCTTGTTGTGATTCGCAAAACCGAGCACCTCGTGGGGCACAACGTGGCCAACGTTGATGACCAGATCCCACGGTTCGTCCACCAGCATGCGGTTGAGAAAAACGGGGATCGGCCAATCGGCGATCCCGCCCGTTGATTTGTTGACGACCTCGGCAGGGATCTCGCCAACTTCGACGCAGCCGGCCGCCCAATCGTGGGCGTGGATGCGGTCGTTTGGAATCGAGCCAAACATCCGCCGATTGACTTCCGATGTGTGCGGCACATGCTGCCCGAGCGTCGGAATGACGTGGACGTCGGCCTCGTCGGCAAGCAGGCGGTATACGATTTCCGTCAGGCGCCCCGAGCCCGAGTGCATGCGGGTAACATCGGGCGGCAACAGCAGCACCCGGCGGGGCTTCGCGCATATTCGCCGCCGCGCTTCGGCGACGGCTTGGCGCATCAGCACGTCGAGGCGGGCCCAGTCAAGTTCTGACGCACGTTCGGCGATCCAAGGCATAGAATGTGCACTACTTACGAATCACTGGCAGAAGAATTGACGGTAAGCAGACTAGAATGCCCAAAACGCAGGACCCAGTACCTCGTTTCCGGCTCCGACTTCGTCACCCAAACACCAGTATCGCGCATGTCGCCGTGGGCATCCAGTAGCACTCCCGACGACTAGCCGGCCCATTCCAGTTCGCTTGCCGGTGTTTAACCGACTGCCGATAATCGAGGCTATGGCGCCTGTTTCGCATATCTCCGACGTGACAGCGGCCACATCTCCCCTGGCTGGCCAAAAAGTAGCTCAGTGTGAAGAGCAACGCGGGCCGTGTGGTGCCGCCGCCGAGCTGCCGTTGTTCCGCTTTCGCCTGAAGCACTTGTTGGCGCTCGTGGCGATCGTGTCCGCTCTGTTGGCCGAGCTAGTTGCGGCGCCTGGTGTAGCCGGCCTAGCTCTACTCGTCGTCACGCTGGTGGTGATGCTACACGTCACGGCGACCGCTCTCGGCACGCAACTGCAGGCGGCTGGCACCCAAACAAACGAAGAAACAAGAGCCCGCCTGCGGGCAATTGTCAGGCAGGGTTCCAGCCATCAATTGGCCCAGGTGCCGGTCAGCCGCTCGTCCTGGCACGGTTTCGATAGCTCGCCACTGGCACGGCTTCCGCTGCACGTCTTGGTTGGAGTATCCATCGGGGGCGTCGGCGGCTTAACGCTGTTGGCCTGGTCGATCGGCTATCGCACTTCGATTGTCGGTCTGACGGTGGGAGCGGTTTCGCTGGCGGTGCTGGGAGGCTGGATCGCGTTTCTGGGCAGCAGCTTCTACGCCATCTTTCGCCACGGCTGGCGGGAAGCCGTCCGCGAACAACGGAAGGACGAAACACGCACGCGAATGGCGGCAATCGAACGCGCCACCAGCGACGACGCTAAATAGCCCAGGTTGCCCCGATGGGAGTTCCCCTGAGGGCCCGCTCCGACTCCCGAATGGGGCCGAATGTCCTGTTTCGTCAACATTGCTAAGTTGTTTGAATATATCGACTTAGACATTTTCTTGAACCGTCCGTTTCGGGCTGTCTAGGATGGAACAGGGAAGCGGACGGCTCTCTTCCCCACCTCGTCCTGCCATTCGGAAGTGGCGGGTCGCAACGACGTGCGCTCTGATGCACTCATGTGGCATCGGTCGCGCGATTTTAAACCGTAGATTCCGGCGGCCGGACGCCGTCGGAGTCGATCGACGGGCCACTTGCCCACAGTGCTGCGATGAACTTCCGCCGCGACTATTCGACCCGTTCGACGGCCCGTCAGGCCCGCCGCCGCAACCGGTCCGTAACGGCCAGCACGTGGCAGCGGCAGCCGAAGCAGGCCCGCCGCTCGATCAGCGGCCAGCGGAGCGTGCGGCTGCCCTTCGCCCCGCCCGAAGATTGGCACGAAGTCACCGACCGCGACGTATTCCGCGTCGTCACCCAGTCATCCGGCGACGGCTTTCGCCACGTCGTCAGCGAAGCCGAAATTCGTGCTCGGCTGGCCGAGGTGCCACAGCACTTCCTCGAGCAGTTGGAGGTCGTCCAGCTCAGCCGGATGACCCGCAAGAAACAATCGTTCCCCTGCTACGGCATGCAATGGGGCAATGCGCTCTACCTCTACCCGCTAGAGGAGTCGCTCGTCGAGCATTTTGATCGTCCGCCCCGGCCGAGCCTGGTGAATGAGGCCAAGATGTACGGAGGCCAGTGGGACGAGCGGGGTCCGAACACTTGGACGCTGACCTGGTCGGAAGAGGCCGCCCGCGACTTCTATCTGAATAACATCCTGATCCACGAGCTGGGCCACCTGGTCGACGAACGAAACACTAGCTACATCGACCGCGAGCGGTTCGCCGAGTGGTTCGCACTTCAATACGGCTACCGGGCCTCAGGCGGCCAATCCTCCCGCCGGCCGGATCGCTTGATCTGCAAGCGGCATCATAAGTAGCGCGGAAATGCTTATTGCCCCGGTCGCGCGTCCTTTTCTCGCTTCCAGAACGTGCGTAGAGACCGCTGGCGCTGACTACTTCATCTTCCGCGCCGCGACGGCCGACTGCTGGCGGAAGCGCTCGGCGTGGCGAAGCAGCGTGGCCCGTGCCGGCTTGCTCTTGCGATTTGCGGCCAGGTGCAAGTATTTATCAGCTAGTTCCGTCTTTACTTTTGCGATGTTTTCGGATTGAGACTTTTTGGACATGTCATTCTCCCGATTTTGACTTTCAGTTCTTGATGGGGGCATCAACCGCACAGCGGCGTCAACTCTTAGCCGTGGGCGTAAAGGCAGTCTCTAGCCTCGATATTACATGGAAAAGCTGCGCCGCGGCGACATCGGTTTTGTGTCGCTGCTGGGCGGCTTAACAATTCATCAATTCTCATCATTTCGTGGGTTCGCGCCGACGGCTAAGCTCTTTCGCCGCTGCCCGGTTAAGCATTTCGCATCCAGCCTCTAATCGCCCACGAAGTCGCTGAATTTATCGCTGATCGCCCGCAGGCCCGTTGTATAGCAATCCAGATCGCCGTAGATGCTGAAGAGCTGGCAGCCGAGCGAGCGGCATTTGCGGGCGTGCTCGACGTTGCGCGAAAGCGTACCCCAAGTCTTGCCGTGCTTTTTCGCTGCCGTACCGGTACGTTCGAGCACGGCGACGCACTTGGGGTGTAAAAACTGGCCGGGCACACCGAGCGAGACAGAGAGGTCCGCCGGCCCGACGAACAGGTGATCGACGCCTTTCACGGCGGCAATCTGGTCGATGATTTCGGCCGCCTCGGCCGTTTCAATTTGAATCGCCAGCCAGCGGTCGCGATTGGCCGCCGCGATGTGCGTGGCGAGTTCCGTCGTGCCGTAGCGAGCTTCGATGTTGCCGCCCAGCACGCCGCGGATGCCCTCGGGTGGATACTTGGCCCAGGCGGCGGCTGTTTTCACTTCGTCGAGCGTGCGAACCTGGGCCACCATCACGCCGCAGCAGCCCGCCTCCATCGGCCGCATGACCGTGGAATAATCGTTGTACGGGACGCGGGCAAAGGCGTCGATTCCCGATGCCCGGCAGGCGATCAGCATCAACTCCAAATCGCTCTGATGGAAGCCGGCGTGTTCCTGGTCGATCCAGATGCCGTGGAGCCGGCCCGACAGCCCGGCGATCTCGACCAGCTTGGGGCTGGCCACCGCCGTGAAATGCATGGTGCGGACGATTTTCCCGGCCGCCAATCGTTCGGGGATGATGCTCATGGAATAGTTCCCATTATTAGGGCAACGGCCGCGATGCGCAGTTTATCGGCCGCGGCGGGCAACATCGGCCGGGCGGCAGGTAGTGCCGCGGCTTTTTTGCCCTGCAAATGGTGACACAGTTTCAGCCGGTTCGCAAGATCGCGATGAGAAGTGGCGGGGCGCTGTGCTACCGCCGGCGCCGCAGGAAGGCGAGTGCAAACGACCCGCCGGCAGCCAGCAGCCAAGTGTCAGGCTCCGGAACGCCGCGGCCGGCGCCAGTGCCGGCAATGCCGCCGTTTTTGTTGCCGTAATTGGCCTTCCAGATCTGGTAATCGGCTTGGTTGATCGCCGTGTCGCCGTTGGCATCGGCGCCGGAATAGGCGGTAACCGTCGTGCCGCGGGTATTACGCCAAACGGTATAGTCGGCAGCGTCGACGATGCCGTTGTGATTGAAGTCGGCGTTGGCCACGGTGAGGGTGACGGCCGTGGTGGAAATATCGACGTCCCAGACGCCGCCGGCCGGCAACTGAGGCAGGTTAAGCTGACTGAATTTGCCGCTAATGGAATTCGCCGTCAACACAGTGAATGAATGGCCCGGATTGGGTAAAAAGCTCGATCCGAGCAGGACGTCGAGCGTGCCACCCAGTTGAGCCGATCCGGAGACAGCGACCCGGTCATACCCTGTGTCTGGCACGGTTCCTGTTAATTGAATTTCGAGGATGCCTGTGGAAGACTGTTGAAGATTCTGCACAGTGATTGACCCCAGCCGCAGCCCCGGTGCGAGTGTCCCCTGGTTAATCACGGTATGCGAGAAGGTGATGCCTTCGCGAACGCCCAGCGTGCGGCCCGGCCCGATCGTGAGGGCACCGGTGCCGGTGAAGGCTGCGCCGGTGTCGATAAAGGTGTCGAGATTGGAAATCGTCAGGCCGCCGGCGGGTAGGTTGGTCGTGGATCCGGCGCCCCAGTAATTCACGCGCTGGGCGTCTTGCAGAATCAGTAAAGAGCCCGACTGAGAAACGGGTACGGCATCTGAGGAGCTATTGTAGAACGGCCCTCCGTCCCGGATTCCGTCGTCATTCGTGTCGGGATTCAGATTCACCAGCGACAGGTTGTTGTAGGCCCCGATCAAGTTCATGCCGTCGCCGACCACCTGAGCGAATACGGTAAAACCGCCATTTTGAAAGTCGAGCCCGTTCGGGGAAGTGCCGGCGTTGTTCGCCAAGTTAAAGAAGAACTCCGATGTCGCGCTGTTGGGATCGCCGCCCAACTTTGCCATGGCGAGGGTTCCTGTGACGTTCGAGCGAAACGGTGAATTACCAAATTCGTTCAATACGGTTGGGTTCGGTGTCGCCGGGTTCCCGTCGAGATCGACTCTCGCCGTCGGATCCAGCGAAACGACCACGGGGTCAGGCTCGTTCTGCAAATTGGGTAAGTAACCGCCCCCTTGGAGCACGAAGTTGCGGGCGAGGCGGTGCATCAGGATGCCATCGTATTTGCCGGTCTCGACGTATTGCAGGAAGTTGTCGCGTGTCAGGGGCCGGTCGTCGAACAACTCAATAAACGCAACGTCGCGAAACCGGGAGACGCTTAGGTTGAAATCAAGCAGCACGAACTGGCTGCCCGCAACCGGCGAGACGAATAACTGGGCAAGCGGCGCGGCCAGCAACAAGCGACCGGACCATTGGCGAAAAATGGTCCGCCCGCCCAGCCTGTAAGAGTGGCCGCTGACAGCCGCCAACCGACGCCGGCTCGGCAACGAGGCGAGAATCCGGCCAAATAATGCACTCATTCTGTTCCCGATCTCCCGCGGCCGCTCAACAACTCCCGCCGTGGCCCGAGGACGGCACACCTTTTAGCGTACACATCGGCTCCAAAACTGTCCAACAGACGGCTACCGTCACAATCGTCCGATTCGCTAGAATGGGCCGTACCGCCCCCCAATCATTTCTGCCGCGGGCGCGACGATCCGTTGCCCCCACTCGCTCTTCGCCAATACGCTTTCACCCTCCCAAACCACAGGTGCACCGGCATGCCAGCTTTTCCCGAAATCAGTCGCATTCCTTTCGAAGGGCCTAAGTCCAAGAATCCGCTCGCCTATCGTTATTACAACGCCGAGGAGGTGGTCGCCGGCAAATCGATGCAGGCCCACCTGCGGCCGAGCGTCGTTTACTGGCACACGTTCCGCAATCCGCTCTCGGATCCGTTCGGCGCGGGCACCGCGGTGCGGCCATGGGACGACGGCTCGAACTCGGTCGAAAACGCGCAGAATCTCGTCCGCGTGGCGTTTGAGTTCATTGAGAAGCTGGGCGTGCCGTTCTACGCGTTTCACGATCGCGACATCGCGCCCGAAGGCGCGAACCTGGCCGAGACGAATCGCAACCTGGACGCGATTGTCAAAGTGATGAAAGAAGAGCAGCAGCGGACCGGCATTAAGCCGCTGTGGGGAACGGCCTCACTGTTCACGCATCCGCGCTACATGCACGGTGCGGCCACCAGCCCGAACGCCGAGGCGTTTGCCTTCGCTTCGCGCAAGTGAAGAAGGCGCTCGAAGTGACGCTCGAGCTGGGCGGCGTCGGCTACGTCTTTTGGGGCGGCCGCGAAGGATACCAGACACTGTGGAACACTGACATGAAGCGCGAGCTGGAGCACCTGGCCCGCTTCCTGCACATGGCCGTCGATTACGCTAAGCAGATCGGCTTCAAGGGCCAGTTTTACATCGAACCGAAGCCGAAGGAACCGACCAAGCATCAGTACGATTCCGACGCGGCGGCCTGCCTGAATTTCCTCCGCGAGTACGATCTGTTGCAGCACCTTAAACTCAACATCGAAACGAATCATGCTACGTTGGCCGGCCACACGATGCAGCATGAGCTGGATGTGGCCGGGGCGGCCGGGGCGCTGGGGTCGATCGACGCCAACACGGGCGACATGCTCTTGGGTTGGGACACCGACCAGTTCCCGACCGACATCTATCTCACGACGCAGTGCATGTATGAGATCCTCAAATGGGGTGGTCTCACGACAGGCGGCGTCAACTTCGACGCCAAGGTCCGCCGCGAGAGCTTCGAGCCGGTCGACCTGTTCTATGCCCACATCGGCGGCCTGGATGCCTTCGCCCGCGGCCTGAAGATCGCGGCGGCGATCCGCGGCGACGGCCAACTTGAAAAGATCGTCAAGGACCGCTACGCCAGCTGGGAGAGCGGCCTGGGCGCCGAGATCGAAGCGGGCAAGCACACGTTCGCCACGCTGGAAAAAGTGATGCTGCAAAAGGGTGACGCGATGCCCAACAAGAGCGGGCGGCAGGAGATGATTGAGAATTTGATTAATACGTATTTGTAGCGCGGTCCCGTGCGAATCTATCGCTCCCCGAACGACGGCATCGTTGAATTGGACCTGCGGTCGTTCGGGCTTAAGTGGCTGTTCGCACTCGTCACACTTGTGGCCAGCGTACTTGGTTACATCGTCCTCGCCACGCGTGCCAGTGCAAGAAGCGACGATCGTCCATGCAGTCTGTTACAAAAGCGATTGGATTTCTCTCGGCAAATCAAACCGTTTGTCCTTAGAGAGCGATTGCAGCGTCTTTAACTTTCATCTCGACCATCGAATTAAGATTTTCGACCAATTTCAAACCAAGCCGCTCCTGTGGGGCGAGACCGAAGTTGCGGAGATTTCCGTTCCAGGGACAATTATTGGCAGAGGTCGCGATCGTCCGCTTGATCGGCCCATCGATGGATCCAGCGAGTCTTACGAGCCAAATATCATATTCGACCAGACTTTGGTTCGAGGCAATTTCGATCGAGCGACGCACTCACGGCGTTACTATTTCGATTTCACGCTGCAGTTGTGGAGGCAGACATCGTGGGGTTCGAAAGTGTTCGGCAAATCGTTTCACGTTCTGAAACATCATGGATCGGCCACCGGCAAAATAATCGTATTCGGGATTCCGATCGATAACGATGATGCACTTGGTAATTGTCGATTTGAACAAAAGGGTGACGGATTTGGCTAACCAGCAATGACCCGTCATGCTGCTTCACGAGTAACTTTCGGGACTTCTAGTATTCCTTGGTAGGCGGTGAGCAGTCTGCAGGCCATTCGCTCGGCCGTGAACTGATAGCGAACTCGTTGCTGAGAAGCACTCGCAAATTGTTGACTGGCTCATTGTGTCTGTTTGGAGCCTGCGAACGGCATTGGCCAATTGATGAACACATTCCTGAGCCACGACCAATCCATCGACCCCGTGCCGCACAACTTCTTTCATCCCGCCCGCGTCGCTGACGACTGGACAGACGCCTTGGTGCATTGCCTCCAATAGGGCCTGGCAAAGGGCTTCGGCCCGCGAGGGCATCACGAATAGGTCGGCGCCGCTGACCAATTCGGCCGCGTCGGGCCGATGGCCGACCAGCCGCACTCGGTCGCGGATGCGCGGGTCGGCGGCCAGGCGGTGGATTTCCGGATCGATTGTCTTGCCGATGAGCAGCCAATAAATGTCGCTGAGGTTGGCGCATTCGGTCGCCGCCTTCAGCAACAAATCGGCGCCCTTTACCCGGCGGAACGTGCCCACCGTCGCGACAACGAACGTGTCGGGCGGAATATCGAACTGGGCCAGGGCCGGGCGGCCGGGCCGGCGATCAACGGACGAATAGAGGGTATTGTAAACGGTCCAGCAGCGATCGGCGGCTATGCCGGAGCGAATCGAGCGATTGACGCACGGCATCCGATTCGCAGGCGTGCGCATCGACCGATGGATGATGATAACTGAACCAGTCGCCGGGGTTGGCGGGCGACAGTGGCGACACGATGCCGCGAAACGATACGACTTTGGGCCGCGATCGCAAACCGGTGACGGCCAGGTTCAGGTGGGCCAGCGCTCGACCATAAAACGCGTGGGCGATGTCCGGACGCTCGGCCTGAATCAGTCGACGCAGTTGCCACGACGGCGCGGAAATTCAATTTGCGGCCGCCGGCATAATACCGCATCGGCGCAAGTTTTGGCGGCGGCAGATGGGTAAAATGATGCTTCTTTGGCCAGAGCGCGACGACGTCCAATCCCCGCGTGGCAATCACGGCATCGACCAGCGTCGGCTTGGCATTGATTAGAAGGAGTTTCATCGGCGGCTACTGATTGAGCGTCGCTAGCGACGCGGCGGAATGCGTCGTCTTGGTTCGCAACTTTTGCAACGGATATGGGAACCGTCAAGCAACTCGCGCAGCAGTACGACTTCGCGCGAGCTTCTTCGCCACTTCGGCGAATACTCGCTCGACGCGACAGATCTTGCATGCAGCGGTGATGCACGAGCGGGCAAGTGCGCTGTTTGCAGGGTTGGCAATCGAGGCCGAGCGACAGCGGGGTTTCGTTTTCGTCATACGTGACCGTGGCCGCCGGATCGGTCGGGCCGAACAGCGTCACCACCGGTTTGTCGAATGCCAGCCCAAAAAAGCGCGGGCCGCTGTCGGTCGAGACGAGCATTCGCGCACGACGAATGCAGGCCTTCGTTAGACCGACAGGCAAATCTTTGCATTCGGCCAGGCCGGCGACGCGGCGGTGAGCGGCGCGGGCGACGATTTCGATGGCGATCGGCCGCTCGGCCGGACCGCAATTGACGAGCACCGAATACGGCCCGCTTTCCACAATCCGCCGCGCCAATTCGGCGAAGTGCGAGGGGGGCCAGTGCTTCGCGGCGCCAAACGCTCCGCCGGAATTCAATACAATAACACGCTGGCCGTCGGGCAGGCCGAGACGGGCCCAAACTTCATCGGCCGCCCGTTCATCCGCGGCCGTCGTGGCCAACTGCATCTTGTTCGACGAACCGGCCGGACATCCGAAAGCCTCGGCCAGTTGCAAATACGCGTCGATCGGCGTCAGAATCAAATCGCGATTCGACCGCCGCAGCGGCACGACGCGCCGCGTCAATAGCCAGCCGCGCAGGTTGCCCGTATGACCTATCCGGTCGCGGGCCCCGCTCTGCCACGCCATCCAACCAGTGCGAAATGAGTTGGTCAAAAGCAGAGCGGAATCGAGTTTTGCCGTCCGCAACCGCACCTGTGCGTCGCTCCAATTGTCGATGCCGTCGTTGGCCTGCTTGGAGTACAAAACCATTTCATCCAGCCAATGCGTGCCGGCGAGCACATCAGCCACGTAGGGCCGCATAATGCCAATCATGCCGCCGTAGGGCCCGACATACTGGCGGAGCGTCTGCAGCGCCGGCGTGGCCATCACTACGTCGCCGACCCAATTCGGTAGAAAAACGCCGAGACGCATGACTATATAGCCGCCCCATCTTGGGGCGATCGCTGATGGCTGGCCGGGCCCGGCCGAATTTTTGTTCGCGAACTTTTGGCAGACGTCGCCAAGTTTCCAGCCAAGATGGCTGGACTATGTGTTTTGGTGCGCGGGCGGATGCTAACAATTGCCTACCGATCGAGCAACGGTTAAGTTGACGCGCGCTGATAGCTTGCTAGCACAAGTCCAGAGGTCCCTGCGGCGGCTACACGCCGGGCACGCCACGCACTCGCAGATCGGCCGTCAATTTTTCGACGCCAGCGAAAATGACCGCGTCGAGCCCGGCAGCGAGGGCGCCGGCCACGTTGTCCGCTCGGTCGTCGATGAACATCACTTCGCTGGCCGCGTCGGCGCCGGCCAATTGGACGGCTGCATCATAGATTTCCCGATCCGGCTTCATCGAGCCGACACGAAAGCTCAGCACGGGCCACTGAAAGACCGCGCGGTTTTCGTCAACCCGTTCAAGCGCCGGGAAGCGGCCGCTCGTCACGAAGTTCCAGTGCAGCGAATTGATGTTTGACAGGATACCCAACCGATTGCCGGCCGCGACAAGCCGCTGCACGAGCTCGAGCGAATCGTCCAGTTGCCAGAAGATGTCGCTCGCCGCGAGCTCAAGTCGCCGGCGGTGGGGCCGCGTGCCTGTGCATCGACAAAAATGCTCGTAATAGGCGTCGGCATCGATCTGGCCCACCTCGTAGCGCCATTGCAGACTGTGCATCGATTGTTGATCACCGCTGGCGCCGGCTGCGGACGATTGGTACGGTGACGCTTGCGAACGAGCAATTTGAATTGCCGA
The DNA here is from genome assembly GCA_963738665.1 of uncultured Planctomycetota bacterium. Lineage (GTDB taxonomy): Bacteria > Planctomycetota > Planctomycetia > Pirellulales > Lacipirellulaceae > JABDGM01. The sequence goes on along the minus strand of CAVTXL010000010.1, from coordinate 242,560 downwards.
GTCAAACACGACGTCGCGCACCACTTTCGGCGAAACGCCGGCCACCTGGGCGATCTGCCGACACATTCGCTCGTGGCTGAAGCCCAACAGGACGTTACCGAGGTCAAAGTAGATCGCTTGCGGCGGCATAGAAGCAGCTATTGTTGAGCACGTCAGCGCGCGAACTCTGCGACCAACGACTTCGGCAGCTCGGGCGTCGCTCCAGGTTGGCTGGCGACGTAGGCACCCACGCGGTTTGCCAGCTCAGCAATGCGGGCCGGCGCCATTTCCAGGCACCAGCCGGCTAGGACGGCCGCCGTGCAGGCGTCGCCGGCGCCGACGGTGTCCGAATTCTCAGCGACCGGGTAACTGACAGCCGGCGGGGAGAGCACTTTATCTGCAAGCGCGAACATCGTGCCGCGCCGGCCGCGCGTATACACAACCGCCTCCAGCTCATGGCGGGCACGTAGTTGGGCCAACTGAAACACGGGCGAGCCGGCGGTCAGTCCGAGCATTTCAGTGAGCAAAGGCAGCTCCTGATCGTTGAGCTTAACAATCGTTGCGCATCGTAAGCCCTCTCCGACCGACTCGCGGTCGTAATACGGCGGCCGCAAATTCACGTCAAATAGTCGGATTGCCTGTGGGGCCGCGTCGAGAAACTGCCAAATCGTACGGCGCGAAATGGCCGAACGCTGGGCGAGCGTGCCAAAGCACACGGCCGCGGCGCCAGAGGCGAGCTCTGTCCACGCAGCGGAATCATCGAGGTGATCCCAGGCAATGTCCGCGGCAAACTCATATTGGGGCTGACCGTCTCGAATTTCCACTCGAACCGTCGACGTCGCATGTCTTTCGTCACGCTGTAAAAAATCAGCCGTCAGACCCCGGCTCTGAAGACGGGCCACAATCTCATCGCCGAGCGGGTCGCAGCCCACGCGGCTGGCTACAATTGCGCGGCCCCCCTGCCCTTGCAGCAATTGCTGCGCATGGCAGGCGACATTCAGCGGCGCACCGCCCAGCTGCATCCCGCCCGGCAGCATGTCCCACAGCGCTTCGCCCAGACCGACCACGGAAATACTACCGACCATACGGTCGTTTTAAACGGTCGGCCAGCACATGGCCAGCGCAAGCATGTTCATCACGAGCGATCGAGAGAAGTTGGCTTTCGCGCCGCCGGAAATTGTCGCGCGGGTAAATACGCCTTTATTCAGGAACCAGTAAGTTCGCATCTCGCGCAATCACCCATCTCCCCTGGGAGTTCTTTTGCAGCACTGTCAGCACGTAACCGGACCGGACCAGCGGCGCCCCGCCGGGCGGCGTGATGACCACGCGGAGCTTGTTCCGCAGCCAAGCCCAGTCGCCGAGCACCTTGATTTCTTGAATATCGCTCGTGCCGTCGATTTGGGCACCCGCCATGGCTTTGCTGCCAGCCATGAACTGCTCTTTCCCAAAGGGCTCGCGACCCGGAACCATAAACACCACGTCGTCGGACATCAGCGTCAGCACAGCATCCAAATCGCCGGCCATACTGGCCCTCATCCAGGTGCTGACGAGTTCACGGATTGCTTTTTCGTCGTCGTTCATCTCCCTCTGACTCGAACCTTGTTATCGCAAATTAATCTACCATTATCAGGTTTCGAGACGAAATCCGCCGAGTAGATGACCGGCGGGTCGCTATGCTAAAATGACGGACCGCTGTAAAGCAGTCCGCTCATCCCTTTCTACGTGCAAATTGAAGGAGTTCTCCGTGGCAGCGCCTCTCAACAAATATAGTCGCCAAGTTACACTGCCGCCGACCCAGGGCTCGTCGCAGGCGATGCTCTACGCGACCGGCCTCACCGAAGAGGACATGAACAAGCCGCAGATCGGCATCGCCAGCATGTGGTTCGAGGGCAATCCATGCAACATGCACCTCTTGGATCTCGCGGCTGAGGTCAAGAAAGGGGTCGTCGAAGCGGGCTTAGTCGGCATGCGGTTCAACACGATCGGCGTGTCGGACGCAATTTCGATGTTCACCGAAGGGATGAGCTATTCGCTGCCGTCGCGCGACATCATCGCGGACTCGATCGAATCGGTGATGCACGCCCAGTGGTACGACGCCTGCATCACGCTACCCGGCTGCGACAAGAACATGCCGGGCTCGCTGATGGCGCTGGGCCGGCTGAATCGGCCCGGGTTCATGGTCTACGGCGGCACGATCCGCGCCGGGCACTCGTCGACGGGCGAAAAGATTGACGTGGTTTCATCGTTCGAGTGTTACGGCGCGACACTCGCCGGCAAGATGACCGAAGCCCAACGGAAGGACGTCGTCCGCCATGCCTGCCCAGGTCCCGGCGCCTGCGGCGGCATGTACACAGCCAATACGATGGCCTGCGCGATCGAGGCACTCGGCATGGCTTTGCCTTATAGCTCGTCGATTCCGGCCACCGATCCCGACAAGATCGCGGAGTGCCGCAGGGCCGGCGCTGTCATTCGTAACTGTCTTGAACGTGACATCAAACCGCGCGACGTGATGACCCGCGAAGCATTCGAGAACGCCATGTCCCTGATCATGGCCGTCGGCGGATCGACCAATTCGGTGATGCACCTCATCGCGATGGCCAAGGCCGTCCGTGTGCCGCTCACGATCGACGATTTCCAGCACACCAGCGACCGCGTGCCGTACTTGGCCGACTTGCGGCCCAGTGGCACGTTTGTGCAGGAAGAGCTGCATGCCGTCGGCGGCACGCCAGCCGTGCTGAAGCTGCTGCTCGAGAACGATTTGATCCACGGCGATTGCCTGACGATCACGGGCAAAACAATGGCTGAAAACCTAGCCGAGCTGCCTGGCCTGAAGCCAGGGCAAGAAGTCGTCCGCTCATTGAAAAACCCCATTAAGCCCACCGGCCATTTGCGAATCATGCGCGGCAATTTTTGCCCGGACGGCGCGGTCGCTAAGATTACCGGCAAGGAAGGCACCAAATTCAGCGGCACGGCAAATTGCTTCGATTCGGAAGAATCGATGATCGCTGCGATGCAAAAACAAGGCATCAAAAAGGGAGACGTCGTTGTGATTCGCTACGAAGGGCCGCAAGGCGGGCCGGGCATGCCGGAAATGCTCTCGCCCACCGGCGCGATCATGGGCGCAGGGCTGGCCAAGGATGTGGCCCTGATCACCGACGGCCGCTTCTCGGGCGGCTCGGCGGGCTTCATCGTCGGCCACGTCACGCCCGAAGCCCAGTGCGGCGGCGCGATTGCCCTGGTAAATAACGGCGACCGCATCACGCTCGACGCGGAAGCGAACACCATCACTATCGACATCTCCGACGAAGAAATGTCGCGCCGCCGGGCTGCCTGGCAGGCGCCGCCGCTGAAGGCTACGCAGGGCATTCTGTATAAGTACATCAAAAGCGTGAAGAGTGCCTCCGAGGGGTGCGTGACGGACGAGTAGTTACCCTGCTCGACCCACCGAAAGTGACAAGATGACTACGTTCGGTGAGCATCGATCTGAACGACACGTTCGCGTTTATAGTCGGAACGGCGTACAGGAATACATCGCTTGACGAGTTCTCGACCATGCCATCGATTGGGTTGTACTTCGTGGCGGGCACTACTTGCCCCTCTCCGCCGCAGAAGACGGCATCACGCGCGGTGCAGTCTTTCCGGGATTGTGGCTGGATACGCAAGCTATGCCCAGCGGCAGGCTCGCTGATGTCCTTGCCGTCGTACGACGCGGCCTGACGTCGCTTGAGCACGCTCAATTCGTGGAAAAGCTGTCCAAGCGCACCTAGGAAGTCGGCTCTGGCCCTCGGCTACGCGGGGCGCGGGAATATCAGCGCCCCTCGCATGGCATTTGGTGCAGCCCCGGCCGGGCCTCTCGGAACGCTTGGAATCCACAGCCTGCGCGCTATAATCGATGAACTTTACTGTCCGTTCATTCCGCCGGGGCGCTTGCCAACATGTCTACGTCTGTATCGAGCCAGCCAGCCACGGTCGCCGAATTGCGCGCCAGCGGCTGGCGATCGAAAACTGTTAAACAGGAAATCCACGACAACTTCTTAGCGAGACTGCAAAGCGGTGACGAGCTGTACCCGGGCATCGTCGGCTATGACAGCACGGTCATCCCCGAGCTGAACATCGCGATTCTCGCCCAGCACGACCTCTTGTTTCTCGGCGAGAAAGGCCAGGCCAAGAGCCGGCTGATGAGGCTGATGACCTCGTTTCTCGATGAGGCGATTCCTTACATCGACGATCCGCACATCCCGGTCCACGACGATCCGTTTCGCCCAATCACCAAGCGCGGCCGGCAACTGGTCGGCAGCGTGCCGGCCGACGAAGTGCCGATCGCCTGGTGGCCGCGCAGAGCGCTATGCCGAGCGGTTGGCACCGGGCACGAAGTTTGCCGACATCATTGGCGAGATCGACCCGGCCAAGTTGGCTGCGGGCGTTAGCATGGGCGTGGAAGACGCGCTTCACTTCGGCCTGATTCCGCGGATGCACCGCGGCATCTTTGCAATGAACGAGCTGCCCGAGCTCGACGAGCTCGTGCAGGTCGGGCTGTTCAACATCCTGGAAGAGCGCGACGTGCAGATCCGCGGCTATCCGTTGCAGTTCGACATCGACGTGCTGATTCTGTTTAGTGCGAACCCGGCCACGTACAACCGCTCGGGCAAAGTGATTCCGCAGCTCAAAGACCGCATCGGCTCGATCATCCACACGCATTACCCGCTGGAGCGGGAATTGGGGATTCAGATCGTCGAACAGGAAGTTGAAGCAAAGGCGGAAGGCGGAATGGAGAAGGGGGACGAAGAGATCGATGATAATACTCCCTCGTCCGCTCTTTTCCCGCCCCCTTCAGTCGTCGTGCCGTATTTTATGAAGGAGCTGATTGAGGAGATCAGCCGAGCGGCGCGGCGGTCGAAGTTCATCGATCACTCGTCGGGCGTCAGCGCACGGCTGTCGATCGCCAATTACCGCACCATGTTGGCCGCAGCCCGGCAACGGACGGCCGTGCTCGGCGAGCAGCCGGCCGTGCCGCGGATCAGCGACCTCGGCCACCTCTACGCGTCGTCACTGGGCAAGCTCGAGCTCGACATGATGGGCTCGCACCAAATGAGCGAGCGACAAGTGCTCGATGCGGTGCTGGCCGAAGCGATCGCCACCGTGTTTAGCGAATACGTCGACAAGCACGGCCTGGCCGAAATTGCCGAGATCTTTTCCAAAGGCGTCAAAATCGAAGTCGGCGACATGTTGCCGTCATCGCATTATGCGGCCCTCGTCAAGCGCGTGCCGCCCATTTGGGACAAGGCCTTCGAAGTCAACGCCAGCGACAACCCGGCCGTCCGCGCGAGCTGCGTCGAGTTTGTCCTGGCCGGCCTCTACGCCACCGATCGCATCAGCCGCAGCCAACAGCGGGGGCGGATTGTGTACGAGACATGATTTGCCCGACAAGGCGCTTGCAAACTATAATTCCAAATGGTGCATTTGGCAGGTCGTACGGAGCGTTTTATGGCGACGGCAACTTCACTCATGACGGCCGACGAGTACATGGCCCTGCCGGACTCGTTTGACGGTCAAACCGAGCCAGTGAAAGGAGTACTGGTCACGCTGCCTCCTGCCAGGCCACGTCATGGTGAGATTTTCATGCAAGTTGGGTATTTACTACGAAAGTATTTGGACGATCATCCGATCGGGCGCGTCGTCAGCAATGATTCAAGCATGCTCACGGAAAGGGATCCCGACAGCGTACGCGGGCCAGATGTGGCATACTACAGCTACGAGCGCGTCCCCAAAGGACCATTGCCGGACGGGCTGCTTGCGATTTCTCCCGACTTAGTTTTCGAGGTCCGTCCGCCCAGTGATCGCTGGAGTGAAATACATGTCAAGATAGGCGAATATCTTGATGCGAACGTGTTGGCGGTCTGCATTCTGGACGACGACACGAAAAGTGCTCACCTTTACCACGCCGATCGGCCGCCGCAGGAACTCAGCGCCGAAGATGAATTTGCCGTGCCCGAAATCTTGTCCGACCTTCGTGTGGTGGTGAGGCGATTCTTTGAATAAACGGCGACACTGCGGCTCCCGCTGCTATTGCACGCGGTAGGCGCTGGTCGCTTCTGCGGCCGGCGGCATAGTCGAAACAGGAGCTGCGATTGGACTATCCGTTCGGGCCGACAGCGGCATCGGCGCCGTGTGCACGGGCCCCGGTAGCGGCGTGCCCTGTACGGCTCCTCCCAAATCGTACTGCGGAAATCCGGCAAACGCTGGCATCGTCCAGAGCTGCGATTGGTCGCCTGCCAATTGATTGACTGCCACAGCGCCCAAATCGATCTTGAATGACAGTCCGGCCGTCGGCAGTTGAATCGACAGCCGTCCCGGCAACGAAATCTGCTGTTCCGGGCAATAGCGATGCCACTCGGCCACCGCGCTCGCGAGCAAGGTGCCGCGCACGTCGTAGACATACTGTTCCGAAACGCACGCCGTGCGGGAGTCAATCACCAGCACGCGCGGCAGATTGCCCGAGGCCGATGGCAGCCACGTTCGTAGCTCGACCATGCCGTCGCGTCGGGGCGTCGGGCCGTCAAACACGCTGGCCGGATCGATGTCGATCATCCCCAGCGCCGACAAGAGCCAGCTCGGCTCTACGGGCATCAAGTCACGAATGTTGCTCTGGGCGAACTGGCTGTGCTGGCAAAAGTACACGGCCGGCGGCTGATTGCGCCGCGCCCAGAGCCAGAACAGTTCGTCGTTGCTGCCGACGTCGATCTCCTGCCCGCCGACGGCCGTGCCGGCCGTCATGCGAAAACGCCCGGGCCGCTGGGCGGCGATATTGCCGCTTAAAATTGGCAGCCCGAGCGTGCCGGGAATCGTAATCGCTGCGCCGGTCACCGTGAGCGACTGAATGCGGGCGCTGTTTTGATTGACGGCGGCGACAATCTGATCGCGGCCGGCGCCGCTCATAAGCACTGATGGCGGCGGCGGGACGTGTGTTGTGAATGGGTTCGCGCCGAAGCGGCGTTGGCACGATGCGCCCCCGCTGGCGATGAGCATTGCCAGCGCCATGAGATAGGCAAGCGGTGTCTTTGCGCGGCACTTCATTGAGCGCATCCCACTCACTGGGCGTCAGCGATCAACAGCTCGCTAAGCTGATCTTGAATCTGGTCGATCCGTTCGTTTTGCGGCATGACAATCGGCACGGTGTAGCTTACGTCGCGCTTGGGACTGTAAACGGTCATCATTTCGCATTCGCCGCCGGCGTTTTGCGCGGCGTGTATCATTTCCGAAAACTCGTTCGCCATTTCAAGCCGCAGCACGCGGCGGCGCACGAGGAGCGGCGCTAGCACGTAGCGCTTGTCCTGGTTCTCGGGTTGCTCGCCCAATTGCTCGAACAATTCGAGCAAGATGTCGTTCGGCGCAAGTTTGATCTTCTTTGCCGCCGGCTCGGGGATTCGCGACCGCCACCAACCAAGCGCCGCCCCCGACGGCCCCGGCCAAGCCTCGCTGCAATAGTCTTTGCGCACGATGTCTGCGCCATGCACTTCGAGCATCGAATAACAAACATCTCCGGGCACCAGCGGCCGATTGGTCGCAGCACAATGGCGCGACGAGCGCACAACTTCAAAATCGAGAAGCATAATCCACCCAGCGGCAACAGGCAGACGAGCAACGACGAATCGGCCGGCCTCGGCCGACACGTCGGGCCGCGAATCGTACGAGATTCGGCCGGCGACAGCAAGACAGTGCGGCGCTCGTGCCAGCACCGCCAGCTACCTTGGATTCGCTCAGCAATTTCCGCGAAGACGCGTGGTCGCGTTCCAGTGCCTCAGCCCGCCGTAAAGAACCGCGCATCCGTGCCGCCCGGCCCGATTCGCAATCGCACGCGGCGGGCACACTTGGGGCAGTTGCCCTCATATGCCGTTTCGTCGCTGTTGATGTAGACCCGAGCGTACACGTCGCAGCACGTAAAATGAACGCCCACAAATCGGCGGCCGGCCCGTGCCGGCGGGCGGCAATGGCCGCCGCCGGGATCGTCCGTTAAATCGAGAGATTCGCCGACCATATGGCAATAACCGGTTGTCGACCGGGGCCGAGAATGATTGGACCGTCATGGCCAAAGATTCGGCCCCTGCCGTGAAATTCTAGCAGGGCCTGCCGTTTCGCCCCGATACTGAAACTCCGCAGCTGCGGCCGCAACCCCGGAAAAACGACTCGCCCTGAACCTTGACTTGCCCCAGTCGGTCAAGTAGATTTGAAGCACCCAGGAATCAATCCATGTTCCGCACGAACCTCCATAGCCTGTTGTTACTTAGCCTTTGCAAGGTCCGGGCTTAGGGTTCGCAAAAATATCGCAGAATAAGTATCGTAGAACCCTGAGGCCCGCCGGCCTTCAGGGTTTTTTTATTGGCAGAGAGGTCGGGGGTCGGAGGTCGGAAACCGGGCGTCGGAGGTCGGAAATATGAATGACTCTCAAACCATCAAGTCCCATCGCGATCTTGCCGTCTGGCGGCTAGGTATGGACATCGTCGTCGACGTTTATCAGCTGACAAAAGAATTTCTCAAGGACGAACAGTTTGGATTGGTCAGCCAACTTCGTCGGGCGGCCGCCTCGATTCCTGCAAATATTGCGGAGGGCAATGCGCACTCCTCGACGAAAGAGTATCTTCATCTATTGTCCATAGCTATTAGATCTCTGGCCGAAGTAGAAACATTTCTCGACTTATCCATTCGTTTGAATCTTGGTCAGCGAGCAATAATCCAAAAACTTTCAGAACCAGTCGGTGAAGAGCGCCGCATGCTGCGAGGCCTTCAACGATCGCTACGCGCAAAACTGAAATCCGACCGCTGACCTCCGAGCTCCGACCTCTCATTTCTCACCTTCCACCGCCATGACTACCACGAACCCCCGTCAGATCGTCATTTTCGACACCACGCTCCGCGACGGCGAGCAATCGCCCGGCTGCAGCATGAATCTCGAAGAGAAGCTGGAGGTCGCACAGGCGCTGGTGGACCTGGGCGTGGACGTGATCGAGGCCGGTTTCCCGATCGCTTCGCCCGGCGACTTCGAGGCCGTCCGCGAAATCGCCCAGAGCGTGCGCGGTTCGACGATCTGCGGCCTGGCCCGCTGCAACGACAAAGACATCGACCGCGCTTGGGAGGCACTCCAAGGGGCGCCCGACGCCCGGATCCACGTTTTCCTGGCCACCAGCGCCATCCATCGCGAATTTAAACTGAAGATGGGCAAGGACGAGATCATCAAGCGGGCGGTGGCCGGCGTCCAACGAGCGAAGGGCTACTGCGAGAACATCGAGTTCTCGCCGGAAGACGCCGCCCGCACCGAGCCCGACTTCCTTTGCGCCGTCGTCGAGGCCGCCATCGACGCCGGCGCGACGACCGTCAACATCCCCGATACGGTCGGTTATGCGACTCCCGCGCATTACGCCGGCGTGATCAAGCACCTCGTCGACCGCGTGCCGAATATCGACCGCGCGGTAATCAGCGTCCACTGCCACAACGATCTGGGCCTGGCCGTGGCCAACAGCCTGGCTGCGGTCGAAAACGGCGCCGGCCAAATCGAGTGTACGATCAACGGCCTCGGCGAGCGGGCCGGCAATTGCTCGCTGGAAGAAGTCGTGATGGCGATGCGGACCCGCAACGACTATTACCACACGACGACGCGGATCAATACGCCGCGGCTCGTGCCGACCAGTCGGCTGGTCTCGAACATCACCGGCATGCAGGTGCAGCGCAACAAGGCCATCGTCGGCCGCAACGCGTTCGCCCACGAGGCCGGCATCCATCAGGACGGCATGCTCAAGGAACGGACTACCTATGAAATCATGCGTCCCGAAGACGTCGGTTTCACGGCCACCGACCTGGTGCTCGGCAAGCACAGCGGCCGGGCCGCCCTGGCCGACCGGGCCAAGGCGCTCGGTTACCATTTGACGGGCGACCAGTTGCAGGAGGTGTTTGACGAGTTCAAGAAGCTGGCCGACAAGAAAAAGGAAGTCTACGATGCCGATATCGCCGCGCTGATCGAGCAGGGCATGACCAACGAAACCGACAAGTGGCAGCTCGTCGCCTACGAAGTCCATTCGACCGGCAAAGAGCCGCCGACCGTCTCAGTTACGCTGGAAAACAGCGGTCGAAAGCAGGCGCAAACATGCAAGGGCGGCGACGGCCCGCTCGATGCCCTGTTTCGCGCGATTCAAGAGATCACAGGCACGCGGGTGAGTGTCCGCGATTTCCGCGTGATGAGCGTCACCAGCGGCACCGATGCCCAGGGCGAGTCGACGATCGAAGTCGAGCACCAGGGCCGCGTGTTCCGCGGCCGAGGCGTCTCGACCGACACCGTGGAAGCGGCAACTTTGGCCTTCGTCAACGCAATCAATCGCGTAGCCGCCGGGCGCCGGGCAACGATCGCCGGACCCCGGCGCGAGGCCGTTTGACACACAGAATCAACGCCTGTCTGGCGCCGGGGCAACCGCCGCTTTCGGCATTGCGTTACGTGACAAACGCCAGCCAATAAAAAACCCAACCAGTCACGGCCGTCAGCACCATATCGATGGTCGCAACCCAACCCCAACGGCGATGCCACGCGCTATGGGCGCCGGGCTGCGGCGGATCAGGAAAGTTGCGCAGCGCTCGCACGATGACGACCGGCCACAAAACGGCCGACGACACAGAAAACACGAGGTGAATATAGAGCGCCGTCCACACGGCCGACCGTACCTTTCCCCCCACCTCGCCCGCCGCGCGGTCCTGCCAGCCGTGCAGTTGCATGTCGATCTCGAACACAACAACCGCGGCCAACAAGACGACGCCGAGCAGAATCTGTATACTCTTGTGAAGCTGGTACCGTCGCTGCCCTTGACCAAATAGACGCTCCAGCCGAGCACGATGACGACGACAATCATCGCCAGGAACAACAGATCGAGCACCAGCGGCGCCCGCGAACCCAGAAAACCATCGATGCCCGCAAAGTCATCCATCGACGGAACGATAGCAGATTGCCGGGGAGCGGTGAAGCGGAGGAGCGGAGCGTTGCCGCTTCGCAGCCTGCTGCTCCACTGCTCGATTGCTGTACTGATTTGGCCGAGTGGCGGAATGGCAGACGCTACGGACTTAAAATCCGTTGGGGGGCAACCCCCGTGCGGGTTCGACTCCCGCCTCGGCCACTTGCATGGCACTTGCAGTGCTGCGGCCGCGTGTCTGCGGTCAACGGCATCGAGATTCAGCGTCTCGCTGCCGGTGGACTGCCGCCGGCATACGTGGGAATCACCTTTCGATCGCACCTAAAACGCGGTCGTCGTCGCGGCCGATCCGGTCCAACTTTTTTGCCATTTCGCTGCAACTAGCTGCTACGAATTCGCCCGTCCACCTGTTATGATCGAGCGGGAACCACTTATCCGACGAGGGAGATCATGGCCGAGGCGGACAAACGGCGGGCTTGGGACGATACGGTCGCGGATTGGGTCTGGAAGGGCCGCCCCGCGGCGACGACGGTGGACGAGCGCACGCGGCGTCGCGTCTGGGTGCATCTGCTGCCGATTGTGTTTTGCCTCTATATCCTGGCTTTCATCGACCGCTCGAACATTTCGGTGGCCAAGCTGGGCATGAACAAGCCAGCGGCTGAACAGGGTCTGGGCTTCGACGACGCGATTATTGGGCTCGGCACTGGGATGTTCTTTTGGACCTATTGGATTCTGGAGATTCCCAGTACGTTGAGCGTCCACAAGCGGGGCGCCCGCTGGGTATTTGCGCACATCCTGATCCTGTGGGGAATATGCGCTGCACTGATGGGATTCTTGGGAATGCCACTGCTCGCGACATTGTTCGGCTGGCTGCCGCACATTCCCGAGTCGGAATCGGTGCCCTGGCTGGGGGCCCTTGCGCGGCATTGGAACGGCCTGGGCGAAAACCCCGAGAGCCAGTTTTACTGTCTCCGGTTGGCGCTCGGTTTCTTCGAAGGCGGCTTTTTTCCCACCGTCGTCATGTATCTGTCGATCTGGTTCAAGGCCGAGCACCGCGCCAAAGCCATGGCGACGTTTATGGCCGCGATCCCGCTTTCGCTGACGATCGGAACGCCCCTCTCGCAGATGATCAGCGACCACGTTCACTGGGGGGGCCTCGCTGGCTGGCGGTGGATTTACATCCTCGAAGGAGTGGCGCCTGCCCTGGCCGCGTTTGTGGTCTTGTTTTGCTTGCCCGATCGGCCACAATCGTGCACCTGGCTGAAACAGGACGAACGCGATTGGCTGCTGAAAACACTCGACGAAGAGCACCGCGACCGCGCGGCCCGAGAGCACGGTGCCTGGCGGCATCACGTTGGACTGGTGCTGTTGCTAACGACCGTCTACTTTTGCCAAAATGTTCCCTCGTACGCCCTGGCAACCTTTATGCCGAGCATCGCGAAGGCTCAGTTGGGTGTCAGCGATTCGACGGCCTCTTGGATTACTTCGCTGTTCTTCCTGATCTCGTTCATTTCGATCCAGATTAACGGCTGGCATTCCGACCTCAGGCGCGAACGCTTTTGGCATGTTGCGATTCCATACATTGTGCTGGGTTGTGGGCTAGCGCTGTTCAGCTTTCTCAAGAGCGCACCGATACTTGGTTTTGTCATACTGATGGTGACTGGCGGCTGCTGCATCTACTCGATCTTGCCGGCATTCTGGCCGATTCCAACGATGTTCTTGGGCTCCGCCGCGGCCGCGTCGGCAATCGGCTTCATCAACATGATCGGCAACCTCGGCGGCTCGCTCGGCCCCACGGTGGTCGGCAGAGCCGCTAAAGAAGGAAACTTCCCGAAAGCCATGGCGCTGGCCGTCGTGTTTCCATTCATCGGTGCGGCCATCGTCCTGTTGGTCGGCTATTTTCGAAAGAACCGGTCTCCTTCACCGGGCACATCAACATCCTGACACGATGTCCCACAATACAGCCGCTGGCGGCAGCCACGCGGCAGATTTCTTGTTTATGCCGTAACAACCAGTGCTCCTAGAGGTCCCCGCAAAATGTGTTCGCACCGTCGATGGTATCCGTCCCCGTTCGCAGTCGTTCCAATGTTTATCGTTTTATTCGCAGGTATACATGTAGTTGAGGCGGCGGCCCAAGCACCTGCCCGCCCGACGATCGGCACGATCGAGCGAGTCGATCCGGCGCTCGACGCGCTCGTTCCCAAAGACGCAAAACTGGAGGTCGTCGTCGACGGCCTGGATTGGTGCGAAGGGCCGCTGTGGATACCGGCCGGCGGCGGTTTTGCGATCGTTACCGACATTCCGCCAAACGTCCTGTATCGCTGGGATCCGCGGGGGGGCAAGGCCGTCTACCTCACGCCTTCTGGTTACACGGGGACGACGCCCCGTACCGGCGAGCAGGGCTCGAACGGCTCGACGCTCGATCGGCAGAAGCGTCTTATCCTTTGCCAGCACGGCGATCGCCGTATCGCCCGCATGGACGCGCCGCTCGATAAGCCAGAGCCTAAATTCGTCACCGTGGCCGATCGCTATGAAGGTAAACGGTTCAACAGCCCCAATGATATTGTCTGCCACTCCAGCGGCGCTCTGTACTTTACCGACCCGCCGTACGGGATGGTGGGCTACGATGAAGACGTGAGTAAGATTCCGAACAAGGAACTTGACTTTCAGGGCGTCTTTCGCGTGACGCCGGACGGCAAGGTGACCCTGCTAACCAAGGAGCTCGAACGCCCCAACGGCATTGCTTTTTCACCGGATGAAAAGACGCTGTATGTGGCCAATTCATTCACGGCAAAGCCGGTGGTGATGGCCTACCCGGTCAAAGACGACGGCACGATCGGCGAGGGACGCGTATTTTTCAATGCGGAGTCTCTCATCAAAGACCCCGTCGACAACAACCCGGACGGCATGGAAGTCGACACGCAGGGCAACGTCTGGCTCGGCGGCCCGGGTGGCGTTGTCGTCATTTCGCCCGCGGGCAAGCACCTTGGCACATTAAAAACCGGCCAAAAGACGTCGAACGTTGCATTCGGTGAAAACGGTTCGACGTTGTTCATCACGGCCGATATGTACCTCCTTCGGGTCCGCTTAACGACCAAAGGCCTTGGGTTTTGATCAAGATTTCCCCGTCCCAGGGAAAGGCCGAGAGGAAGGGCCAGGAGCAGGTTTCCGCACCAGCAAATGATGCAAGCACTGCTCTTAACTGACTACCGAAATTTCGAACTCACTTCGCTCGCCGAGCCGCCGCTCGGCCCGCGCGACGTGCTGGTCGCGGTCCGGGCCTGCGGCATCTGCGGTAGCGACGTGCACGGCTACGACGGCGCGAGCGGCCGCCGGATTCCGCCGATCGTCATGGGCCACGAAGCGGCCGGCGTCGTGGCCAAGGTCGGGGCCGAGGTGCAGAACGCCAAGGTGGGCGACGCAGTCACGTTCGATTCCACAGTGTACTGTGGAAGATGCGCAGCCTGCCGCAGCGGCCAGGTCAACCTGTGCAGCGATCGGCGCGTGCTCGGCGTATCTTGCGGAGATTATCGCCAGCACGGCGCGTTCGCCGAATTCGTTGCCGTGCCCCACCATATCCTCTTTCCGCTGCCACCCGGCATGTCGTTCGAGCATGCGGCCATGGCGGAAGCCGTCGCCGTGGCACTTCACGCCGTCGGCCGCGTCCACGTTGCGGCCGGCGCTTCAGCCGTCGTCGTCGGCGCCGGCATGATTGGCCTGTTGGTGATACAAGCCCTGCGGCTGGCCGGCTGCCGAACTGTGATTGCCATCGACCTGGACGCCGCGCGGCTGAAGCTGGCTAGTGAACTCGGCGCAACGGTCACCATCAATTCCGCACAAACCGACGCGGTCGCCGCCATCTTGGAGCGCACCGGCGGCGGCGCGGATGTGGCCATGGAAGTTGTCGGCAACGCGGCCGCGCTGGCCACGGCCGTCAACTCGGTCCGCCGCGGCGGCCAGGTCGGGCTCGTCGGCAATCTCTCGCCGAGCGTTCCCTTTCCGCTGCAAGCGGTCGTTACGCGCGAAATTACGCTCGCCGGCTCTTGCGCCTCCGCAGGCGAATATCCACGAGCCATCGAACTGATCGCCAGCGAGAAAATTCGCGTCGCGCCGCTGATTTCCGCCGTTGCTCCGCTCAGCGAAGGGCCGCAATGGTTCGAGCGGCTTTACGCCCGCGAACCAAACCTGATGAAAGTCATACTTCGCCCCGACGGCCAGAACAACCGCCTATGAATGAATTGTTCGACCTCACCGGCAAGGTGGCGATGGTCACCGGCACGAGCCGCGGCCTGGGAGAAAACTTCGCCCGGGCGCTGGCTCGGGTGGGCGCCGACCTGATCATCACCAGCCGTAGTACGTGTTCGCTGGAACCAATTGCGGCCGAGCTGACGGCCCACGGCCGCCGTGTTATTCCCGTCGCCCTGGATGTCCGCCAACACGAGAGCATCCAACAGGCGGTTGCCGCAGGTATCGAGCATTTCGGCCGCATTGATGTTCTGGTCAACAACGCCGGCTGCAACATTCGCAAGCCGGCGGCCGAGGTGACGTGGGACGATTGGAACACCGTCGTCGAGACAAACCTCCGCGGCACCTTTTTCGTATCCCAGGCGGTGGCCCGCGACATGATTCCCCACGGCGCCGGCCGCATCATCAACATTGGCTCGGTCACGTGCGTGGCCGGTTACGCCGGCCTGGCCCCGTACGGGGCCAGCCGCGGCGGCGTGAAGCAGCTCACGATGAGCCTGGCCCACGATTGGGGCCGCCACGGCATCACCGTGAATTGCCTGGCCCCCGGCTGGATCAAGACGGCTCAGAACCGCGTCCTCTATGACGATCCCGGCTGGCTCGAATATCTGTGCGAACGGATCCCGCTCGGCCGACCTGGCCAGGCGCGAGATCTCGACGGTACGCTGCTGCTGTTGGCCTCTGAAGCCGGCCGCTACATCACCGGGCAGACAATTCTGGTCGATGGCGGCATCTCGATCGGGGCGATGCGGGCGATGCCGGCGCGTCCGCCAGACGCGCCCACATCGCGTGGATAGACGCGGCTTCGGTACGGCCCGTGCCGCGAAAGGACGGCCTTCGTGCGAACGAGCTGGAAGTTCAAACGGGCCCGCGGCTACAGTTGCTTCCTTTCGCTAAGTTCCTTCTCAATCGCTTCTTTATATTGAAGCGCTGTCTTATGCTTGGGGTCGCGGGCAAGAACGAGTTTGAACTGGTTGAGTGCCTCCCGCTGGCGGCCCAGTGCGATCAGGGCCATCGCATAATCGACACGGGCGTTGAGAAACTCCGGCTTCAACTCAGCCGCCGCGAGAAACTGCTGGGCCGCCTGGGCATCGTCCCCCTGCTTGGCGTAGTGCACTCCCCAGGCGTACCGCGCCTGCGCCGATTGCGGCGCCAGCTCGACGAGCCGGGCGTAGTGCGCTTCGGCTTCCGCGGGCCGCTTCAGCGCGTCGAGGCACTGGGCGATTGCCAAATGAACCGTCGGATCGAAGGGGCTTAAGCGGAGCGTTTCCGAATAACACTTTTCCGCTTCGGCGAACCATCCCTTGCGCTGGCACATCTGTCCCAGCGCCGCCATGTCGGCGGGGCGATGGATTGGGTGTTCGAGAGCTTGGCGATAGTAGGTCTCTGCTTCTTTCGAGTGCCCTTTCTCTTCCAGCAACATGCCGGCCGTAAGATAGGCCGGCCCGAATTGCGGACTGATTTCGATCGTGCGTTTCAACTGCGCCAGCGCCTCGTCCTTGCGATTCAGCCGGATAAGCGTTTTGCTCAGCTCCTGTCGCATCCAGACGTTGTTGGCCTGCAGCGTCAAACCGTGATTGAAAACCGCCACGGCTTCTTCGTCGCGATGCTGCACGGCCAGTGATATGCCCAGTTGAAACAACTTTCCGGCGCTGTGCGGCAGCAGCTGCGATGATTTAAGAGCCGCTTGATAGGCGCCGTCCAAGTCGCCGGTCTGGCCGAGCAACAGCGCCAACTGCGATAGCAGAACCGGATCGTCCGGCGCGGCTTGCACTGCGCGGCGGCATTGCTCCGCGGCGGCTTTCAGTCCAGCCGGCTGATTTACGTCGTCAAGCCGAGCAAGCTCCCGGACGACCTGCTGTAATTGCTCTGCGTGATTTAGTTGCGAAGTGAATGGCGGGTCGTCCAACCGTACGAGCAGATCCGCTAAAACGCTCCGCAGCGACCACCGCGACCAGGCCAATCGATCGGCGCATTGGTCACGTGTCGGCCAGTCGTCGCCGGCAGTCGCTTTTGACGCGATCTCCTTCGGCAACAGCGGCACGAACTGCTCCGCCAGCAGCCGGGCAAGCTGGTAATTTCCGTCGAAGGTCAGATGAACATGTTCGTAGAAGAACTCGTTGCCGCTGATTTGCGGCGAGCTTAGTTCTTGAAATCTTTCAGCCGCGTCGACGAATCGAATCTGCTCCGCTTCCCGGCCGCTGGCCACGTCCCGCGTGATCTCGTCCAGCCGGCTATCGCAGCGAAATCGCAATTCGTCCTCATCGCGGGCGAGCACGAAATGCTTCCGCGCCGCGGCAACGTTGCCCATTTTCAGCAGAGATTGACCCCAGCGAAACTGCAGGTCGGCTGCGGTGCCGTCGATGTTCGCTGCCTTCTCGAATTGTTCACAGGCCGCGGCATCGTTGCCCGCTTGCTGCAGCTTGAGCGCCTCCAGATAAATGCTTTCCCAGTCTGCCTTTTGTGCCGCCGGCAGCCGGGTCGAGGATGCCGACGCAAACGGCGCGCAATCGCGGAAGTTGACCGCGACCGTGCTCACGATGACGCCAACTTTATTGCCCCGCGCAAGTTCGACGATCTCTTCCAAATTCTGCCGGAAATGGTGATATACGGTTTCCATCCGCGGATCGTCCTGGCGAACCTGATTGTTGACAAACATCTCCATCCCGCCCCATTCGCCGCTACCGGTCGTGCCGCCCGCGGCGCTGGGCAGAATGCGTTCGAGCAACTGGCCGGCGCGGGTCGTCTTAAATGCCAGATTCGCCCGGATAAGGGGCAGCGGCGGCGTTTTCGTCCCAAACACGGTGCCGGCGCCGAATGGCCCCACCACTTCGTTGTTTCCCATGTAGACGACCCAAATGTCGCTATGGGTCGCCACACAATCCTTGGCGATTTCGCGTACGGTGTGCGAGTTGATGCCCGTCATTGCGGCGTTTATTACCTCGAAGCGGACCCCTGGGTAACGCAAACTGAGCATTGCATTCAGCATTCGCGGCAGCCCGTAGTCGGGCTGCGGATCGCCGAACGCGGCCGATTCACCGAACACGCAGATCCGCACCGTATCCGGCGGCTTTTCGATGTCGATGGACATGACGCTCGGCATACGCGCCAAGCGGGGACCAAAGAAGCGCCAACCGAACTGATCGTTCTCGATCAGGACCGGCTTTCCGTCGCGCTCGCTTTCCAGAAAGAAATTGGTCGGATAGCCGAAGCCGACGACTCGCAGGCCCAGTTCGAGCACCACGAATAGAAGCAGCGGAACGCCGATCGCGGCGCCGATTCGAAAAGCCCACAGCTTGGGGCGACTCATTCGCCGCCGCGGCCGCGACGAAGTCTTGTCAACTGGTGCACTGGCCGCCGGCTGAGCTGGCTCGCCCGCTCGCCTGCTCCCGCTCTCCGCTGATTTGCCCCGTTTTCTGCCGCGATTCGCCATTCGCTTCGAGTCTCGATTCGTTCGGCCAAGCAGCCAGATGCCGCGGCGCCGAACGCTGTGCGGGCCGCAAGGTCCAAGCCGAACCTTCCTGCCAGCCGTAGAAAAGTCAAAAAAACCCGCGGGCGGCCTAAATTCGCGTCCCGGCGGCTTCTGGCCATTTCTCCAGTTGAACTACGCCCAGATAGCCCGTCAAGCGTTTGAATCGACGGAACGCCAGATGGCAGGCCCAGAGAAGCCGTAAATCCCGCGCTCTGCGCGCGATCGCGACGCCGATGCGTGATCGCGCACGGGCGGTCATCGCCGCTTCATCGTCAGATCAACCGTGACATCATGTCCAGCACTCGACGTCGATCCGACCGCCCCCGGCAGTGGCCGTTTGACGCTCTCCTGCCCGCGCTCGTGACGTCCCCACCAGGCGTCCGCCTCCTCAATCGACCACTGCGCCGCCTCGACGCTCCGCGATATCTGCAGCGACAGCTCGCGCGCCGTCTGGGGGCGCTTGGCACGCGACTTTTCGAGACAAGCCAGGATCGCGTTTTCCAGTGCGGCCGGCACCGCGATCCGCGCACGTTCCGACGGCGGCACCGGCGCCGCGCCGACATGCTGCTGGCACAAATCGACCAGGTTATTGGCATCGAACACCGGCAGCCCCGTGAGCAGGAAGTAGCCGACCGCGCCGACGGCGTAGATATCGCTGCGAGCATCAACCGAGTTGGGCATCTGAATCGCTTCGGGTGACATGTAAAGCGGCGTCCCCGTCAACGAGGCTTGTTGCGTAAGACCAGCCTGCCGCTGATCGTCCATCGCCTTGACCAGCCCGAAATCTAATACTTTCACGACATCCGGCTGTCCGCCGCGGCGATTCAGCATGATGTTTGCCGGCTTGATGTCGCGATGCACCAATCCCTGCGAGTGTGCCTCGTAGAGCGAGCCGCACACTTGCTGCAAAATATGAATTACCCGCGGAACCGGCTGCGGGCCGTCTTTCTCCACGAGGGACTGCAAATCAATGCCGTCCAAAAACTCCATGGCGTAGTAAAACACTCCTTCCGGAGTGCGGCCGTAGTCGTAGATCGCGACCGTATTCGGGTTATTCAGTTGGCTGGTGATTTGCACTTCGCGTTCAAAACGCTCGATCGTGCCCTCATTCACCTTGTCCGGCTCGAGCAGCTTCACTGCCGTTGGCCGCCGCAACATCGCGTGCCGGGCCATATAGACGACGCCCATCCCGCCGGCCCCCAGCTTTTGCTCCAGCTTATACTGACCGATTTGCTGGGCGGCGATGGCCGCCTTCTGCGCCTTGCGCCGGGAGCGCGCCAGGAGCAGCGTGAATACGAAGATCGCTCCCGCACTAACTGCCAATAACCCAAATAGACCCCAAAACGTGCGCCGCAGAATCGTCAGCGGGTGAAACGCTTCCGCGTAATCGACTTCGGTGACGATGCCGATATCGCCTTGCGGCAACCACGTCCACGCGCCGACGACCGGCACGCCGCGATAATCTCGGTAACCGGCCACATTGACGCCGGGCCGACCGCTCGCGGCTTCGCTTACGGCAAAGGTCAGCGGCAAATCATGTCGCCGCGTGCCGGATCGATGACCGGCCGTCATATCGCCGCCCGGATCGCGCACCAGCACTTCCAGCATCGAGTGGGCGTCTTCTTGATCCGGCAACAGGCCCAGTAGGATCAGATCCTCGTCGAAGCGGCTTTCGGACGCCATGCGCCCCTGATTGTCGAACGTGTACGTCTCTCCCGTTTCGCCAAACCGCCCCAACTGCATGATGCGGCTGAATTCTTTGTCGGGATCGATCCGCAGCCCCAGCACGCCGACCACTTGAAAGCTGTCATCGCGGATCGGCGCTGCGACGAACATCGTCGGCACGCCCGTCCGGCGCGTCCTTCGTCATCTTTCATCACTACGACGCTGGCAAAGGGCGCCGACACATGCGTCACGCCGTCCAAGGCCCGCGTCAGGAGCACGCTGTATTCCGCAATGTCCTGTTGGCCGATCAACTCGGGCCGGCCGGCGGCGACGATCCGTTTCCTTTTGTCGGCCACGATGTAGCCCGAGTAGCGATGGGCTGTTAGAGCCGGGCCCAGCGACTTGTCTAGCTTACGCGCAGCACCGCTGACGAATCGGCCCCTGCCTGGACGTCAGCCGCCGGAGCGTCTAGCAGCGGATAAATTGACTGTCGCACGTCCACGCTATTGGCGAGCGATTCAGCATTCGATTGTTGCACACGATACCACGTGTTGAGCATCGCGGCTTCGAGATCCACCACTGTTTGCAACTGCGACTTTAAATCGTCGCGCATCGTGGTCTCAATGGCGCCCCGCACAAAAAAGCCAATCACACTGAGCAGAATGACCGCCAGGATCGGCCACGCCCAGATCTGCCGCTTCAGAAAAATCCCGGTGCGCGAAACCGTCCGTCCAACGCTCGACTTCGCCCACGTCACGTGCACGGCCGGACGATTTGCAGTGCCGTTTTCAGAACTGCGCAACCATCGGAAAAGATTCATTTCACTGCCCCGCGAGCGACTCGCGTTCACTTCTGACTGGTGCGCGGCGGTGTGTCGGTGAACTCAATCATATACCGCTCGGTCATCTTCCGGCGCAAATCGGTCGTCTTACTTTGAATGTCGCGCATGATGCCACGCGCATCCGCCGAGCCTTGCGCCTGCTCACCTCTGCGAATCGCCCGCCGCTGAGCTTCCACCGTCTGGATTTGGTTGGCCGCGTAGTTCATGGACGAATCAAACACATAATAATCATTGTAACCAGTCGTCACGTTTGCGGACTGGCGCCGCTCCGAATTCCAACCCCGCGAATGGCGTCCACCGCGTTCCGCAGCTGATAAATCACGTACTGGCCGTAGTCGACCATGTCTTTGTCGACCCCCAAAATCGGCAGTTTTTCGATCCGCCGGGCGTATTTGTCGAACCACAGTGCGATCGACGCATAGGAAGTCGCCCCGTCTTCATGCCGCAGGTCGTTCAAATACCCTTGGACCGCCTGAAAATACTGCAGCGTCTTGGTTGCTTCCGCACTGGCCGCCTGCGTCGCGCTGAGGGCCTCGGCGCCGCCTTCGGGGGCTGCAACGGCCGTCGTATCGAGCTCCAAAAAGCTGAACAGCCGCCGCAGGCCGCTGGCCGTCAGTTCGCCTTCGAGCGTGATGCGGTGCGGCGTCACGTTCGGCGTCCAGTTCGCAAATTCGTCGATTGACGCGCCCGCTTCGCTCAACACCTCGAGCACCAGCGGTTTGGCCACTTCGGCGATTGGCTTGGTTTCGCCGCTGAAATCGAGCTTCAACACGCCAAACACGCGGCTCGTCACCCGCACGCCCAGCGTGGCCCCCTGGAGGCCCACGATGGTTTCCGTAGCGGACGCCACGCCGATCGAGCTCTTCTTCAATACCTCGGAATTCTCGAGCGCCTGGCGAACGCGGTCACGGTTCAGCGCGTCGGTCATATCGATCGACATGATAATCTCGGTGCCCACGCGATCGGGCACGTCGGCCGCGGCCTTCAAATATGGCGACAGCGTGACCACGGTTGAGCCTACGGCGCTCCGCACCCAGCGCGAAACGGTCTGCCGAGAACCGGGCCTGATCATGCCATACATCCGCGGTCCGAACTTCACGATCATCCCGCCGCGCTCGGTCGCCACCGCCTCCACACCGGCCACCGTATCGCGCGTGCCGTGAACCAGGCGCGTCACTTGTTCGATCGACGGATCACTCCCCAACCGCATGACGGCCGCTTCCCACTGCGGCTTCATCGTCGGCAAATCTAAATCGGCCGTCAGCACGAATTGCTGCGCGTCCGGCGGCATCAGCAGGGGCACACTGTTGAATGTCTCATCATACTTCTGCTTCCAACCGCCCTGCACCCCAACTTCGCTCGAAAAAATCTGTTGCGGGTTGACCATCACGATCACGTTCGGCCCCGGCGGCAGTTTCGTCAGCAGTTCCTGAAATTGCCCCCGCGCCGAAATCGCCGGAAGCGTCGCAACGGCCAGCGCCACCATGAGCGGTATCTTTTTCACACAATGAGCCATGACTTCTGCCCTCCTGAAGGGATCGTGCCAAAACTTGTAAGCTCAGCTCAATGTAACCTTGCGACACGAACAATCACAGTCGCCGCTCGTCATCCGCAGTTCCTTTGTTTGAAAATCCTTCGAACGATCCCGCTCGAACCGGCGCACGGTGCGAATCCGCACACAGCCGGCCGCCGCCTGGGGAAGATCGACGGCCGCAACGACACCAAAGCCGAATTGGCCCCAATTTACATCGCTTGGCCGAGAACGAGTGTGACTTCTCTCCACATGGTGATGTCTTCCCGCGTGGCGATGACCAGGATTCGGCCGCGCGAATCGTCGGTTGCAATGTCTGCGTCCGGTTGGCATTGCTCGTTATGTGCCGCGTCGATGGTCAGCCCCAAGCACGTGAGTCGTTGGCAAATGGCGGCCCGCACCGCTGCTGAGCTCTCGCCCACACCGGCGGTGAAGACCAGCGCGTCGACGCCGCCCAGCGTGGCCGTCAGAGCGCCGATCGCCTGGCGCACGCGGTGCGTGTAAATGTCGAGCGCGCAGTCGCGCTTGCTCGTTGCCCTCTTTCGCTGCGGCCAGGACGCGCCGCATGTCGGCTGAAATGCCCGAGACGCCGAGCAGTCCTGACTGCCGATTGAGCGCGTTTTCGATCTGCTCAGGCGACAACTTATAGCGCTGCTCGACATGCACGAGGAGACTCGGATCGACAGTTCCGCTCCGGGTGGCCATCATCAGGCCCTCCAGCGGCGTATAGCCCATCGTCGTGTCGATTGACCGGCCGCCACGTACCGCCGTCGCCGAGCAACCGTGGCCCAAGTGGCAAATCACTAGGCGCAGTTCGCGATCCGACCGCTCCAACATTTTGGCCGCCCGGCGGCTGCAATAGGCGTGGCTAAGCCCGTGAAAACCAAAGCGGCGAATACCCCAATCACGAGTCCATTTTGCCGGAACCGGATAGGTATAGGCCTCTGGCGGCAACGTCGCGTGAAAAGCCGTGTCAAAAACGGCAACGTGTGGCACCGCCGGCAGCTCGGCCTCGGCGGCCGCAAGCGTTTCGAGGCTGGGCGGATTGTGGAGGGGCGCCAAATCGGCCAGGGCCATGATTTCGGAGCGCATCTCGGGCGTGATTTCAACCGACGAGGTGAACGCCCCACCATGCACAATGCGATGACCAACCGCTTGCAGCGACAAATCGCCGGCAAGTGCGATCGGCTCTGCATGCCGCAGATCAAACAGAAACCGTTTTACGGCCGCGGCGTGGCCGGTCCAGGTCACCTCTTCGTTATGCTTCGTTCCATCCGGGCCAACGTATTGGTAGCGCGTTGTGTCGCCGGCCCAGTCGGCAGCCCCATGTGAGACGACAGTCCCATCGGCCGACTCCATGAGCGTGGCTTTCAAGCTGCTGGAGCCGGCATTGAGCAATAGGACGTTCATACGTCCTCGCCTCCGGTGAAAAGCATCACGGCCGAGCGAGCTTGGACGAGGTAACTACCGTCGCTATAGGGGGGCGCCTCTTTCCAGTCGACAATATCGTCGGGAGATTCGCGGGCTGTGTCGATCCACCGCCGCCACGGCGGGTCGGCCGGCAACTTTGGCAGCTCAAATCGGAGCGGTTCCCAATACGCGTTCAGGATCAAATAGATGCGCAGCGACTGCCGCTCGACCTCCGCTTCCAGCGCGACGCTGTGCGAATTGTCGCTCCAATCGGGTTCATTCAGTTTCACGCCGTGCCAGGCCTTGTTGGCCGCATCCAGCAGCGTGCGAATACTGATCCGAAGACGCTCGGGCTCAATGTCGCGCAAGGCTCTACGCGCGTTGAGCAATTGCACGAAACGCAGCAGGTCTGCGTGCTTGTCTACCAGCGACCAATTGAACCAGGTGAGCTCATTGTCATGACAGTAAGCGTTGTTGTTGCCCCGCTGCGTGCGACGCACCTCGTCGCCCATCAACATCATCGGCAGGCCGAGCGACATCATCGTGACAGTCAAGAAATTCTTGACCTGTCGATCACGCAGCTTCTCCACCGCTGGATCGTCGGTCGGCCCTTCCACGCCGCAATTCCAACTGCGATTGTCACTCGCGCCGTCACGGTTTTCCTCGCCATTGGCTTCATTGTGCTTCTCGTTGTACGAGACCAGGTCGTTGAGTGTAAAGCCGTCGTGGCAGGTTACGAAATTGACGCTCTGTTCCGCTTCGCGCTGTTCGTGGCCGTAAATCTCCGGGCTGCCGACCATCCGATCTGCGACGCGGCGCAGCGACCCCGGTTCGCCGCGGAAGAAGTCTCGCACGTCATCGCGAAAGCGGCCATTCCACTCCTTCCAGGCGTCGCCGACAAAGCTGCCGACCTGATACAGCCCGGCCGCGTCCCAGGCCTCGGCTAACAGCTTCGTGCCCGCCAAGGCGGGTTCTGTTTCAATGTCCCACAGCACCGGGGGATTCGGCAGTGGACAACCGCACTCGTCACGTGCCAAAATCGACGCCAAGTCGAAGCGAAACCCGTCGACGTGCATTTCTTCGACCCAGTACCGCAGGCTGTCGAGAATCATCCGCCGCACGACCGGGTGGTTGGCGTTCAGCGTGTTGCCGCATCCTGTGTAATTTGCATACCGGGCGCCGCCCTGTTCAAAGATGTAATATGTCGGGTTGTCGATGCCGCGGAAGCTAAGCATCGGGCCGTTCTGGTCGCCCTCGGCCGTGTGGTTGAATACCACGTCCAGAATGACTTCGATGCCGGCACGATGCAGCGCCTTGACCATATCGCGGAATTCAGTCACCGGGCCAAGCGGATCTTGCCGAGAACTATAGGCCCGGTGAGGCGCGAAGAACGATACCGGCGCGTAGCCCCAGTAATTGAGTTTGCCTAGCGGCGCATCCTGAGCATCGAATTGGAACACCGGCAGTAGCTCAACTGCCGTGATGCCAAGCTTCTGCAAATAGGGGATCTTTTCCACCAGGCCGGCGTACGTGCCGCGCGTTGCTTCGGATAAGCCGGAATTTGGGTCCCGCGTAAAACCGCGGACATGCATCTCGTAAATGATCGTCCGGGCCGCCGGCAGGCTCAGTGGCGCGTCGCCCTCCCAGTTGTAATCGCTCGATTCCACGACGACGCTCTTCATCGCCGTCGCGGCGTTATCGCCTGCAACGAGCGCCGCCTCGCGGTTGTATCCGTTCGGGACGACGACCCCGCGGCCGTATGGATCGAGCAGAATCTTCGTTGGGTCAAACCGCAGCCCGTGTTCGGGATCAAAAGGTCCGTCGACGCGACAGCCGTAGATCTGACCGGCCCCGACGCCCGGCACGAACGCGTGCCAATAGTGATACGTGCGGTTGTCAGCGCCATCGAGTCGAACTACGCGCGACGGCTGGACGGCGCCCTCATGGTCGAACAACACGAACTCGACGCTCGACGCCATGCGCGAGTACAAGCTAAAATTGACGCCGTCATTGGTGCAAGTTGCGCCTAGCGGCGAGCTGCGACCGAAATCCGTCGGATTTGCCATACAGATCCTCAACGGTTGCCACACTCAGAGGTTTCGACAACGTGCGACTCGTGGTGCTCCGCGACCGCCTTCTCAATCGACAAGTGCCGCCCCAAATAACCGACCTGATCCTCCAATCCCTCGGCGCAGCAGGTCACGAACCTTCGCATGGCCTTCCACGATGCGAAACGCAATGCTTTGCTTCGACAGGTCGCGATGCAGCCCAGCCAACATGCGTGCACCTGCGATATCGACCGACGGCGACGCCGACAAATCGCACACGACCAGGTTGAGATGAGGCGTCGTTTCCAGCCGATTGGTCACCACCTCACGCACATGTTCTGCATTGAAATAGAGGAGCGACGATTCGGCGCGAAAGATGACGACGCCGGGTAGCTCTTCATTGTCCGGATGTCGGCTGAGATCGGAAAACCGGGACGTGCCTGGTATTCGGCCGAGGAACGCGACGTAAGGTCGGGCAGCCCCCGCGAGCAGCGTCAAAATCGATACGATCGCGGACACAAGCACGCCCTTCAAGATTCCGAACAACAGCACCCCAAACAAGGCGATCATGGCTATTCTGAACTCGGGTCGACTGATTTGCCAGAGATGCCGCAGGGCCGCGAAGTCGATCAGCCCGCGCACGGCGACGAGGACAATGGCGGCCAGCACGACCGTCGGCAAATTGCTGAGCATGTTTGTCAGATACAACAGACACGCAGCCAGGGTTAGCGAGGCAATAACCAGGGCCAACGGCGACCGCGCGCCGGCGTTGTCGTTGACTGCCGACTGCGATAGTCCTCCGGCAACGGGAAACCCTTGCCCAAAAGCGGCGGCCAGGTTGGCCGCACCCAATGCCAAGAGTTCCTGGCGTGGGCGAATTTCGTAGTCGTTCTTGGCGGCGAGAGTGCGAGCCGCCGAGATGCTCTCGATGTAGGACAGCAGGAAGCAGGCGCAAGCCAGCGGCAGAACACCGTCCACGTCTCGCATCCGCAAGGAGGGTAGTTGACAATCGGGCAAGCCGGCTGGCAATGCACCGACGGTCGCCACTCCCTTGTCCTCCAGGGACGTGACCGCAATCGCCAAGATCGACAATGCGACGACAATCAGCGCGATCGGACGGTTTGGCATTAGCTTCTCGCCGAGCAGAAGCAGGACCAGGGCGGCGAGCCCCATCGCCAGGACCACGACGTTGGTTGCCCCTAGCTGACTGGCGAGCGTCCAGGCGCCTCGAAGAAGTTTTCCCCGCCACCTGGTACGCCAAACAGCTTTGGCAGTTGGGTCATGGCGATCGTAAGCGCCGCCCCGGCTTTGAAGCCAATCAGAATCGTCTCACTGATGAAGCTGACCAGCCCACTCAGCCGCAGCACCCATGCGAGCAGGCACAGGACAGCGACCACAAAAGCAACCAGTGATGCAATAGCCAACCAGCGAGAGGTGTCACCGGCAGCCATTCCGGCGACCGTCGTGCCGACGAGCAGCGAGATCGCTGAGGTCGGTCCAATCGCCAACTGCCGCGAAGTGCCCAGCGCCGCATAAAACAGTCCACCCAAGAGATAACAGTAGATGCCGTGATGCGGCGGCAACCCGGCCAGCGATGCGTATGCCATCGATACCGGCACAGCGTACGCCGCCAGCGTAACTCCGGCGACGGCGTCCATCTTGAGCCAGCTTGCGCGATAGTCCGAGAGCCAACGAGTCGCGGGCAGCATGGCTGGCCAACGAATTATATTGTTGCGGCTCACCGACGAGTGCCCCTTCATTCCGTCAGACTTGTGACGTAATTCCATAAACCGATGATCGGCTCCGCGCGACTATTGTGCTCGAAGCCGAGCACACCGACGCTCGCCGGGCGGCAATAAAATACTCGCCCGGCATCCGGCGGCAAACCCAGCCAACGGGCTGCAATCATCCGGATAATGTGACCACTGGAGAACGCAAGCGCGTTGCCCGACGTTTCTCGCCCCGGGCGACGAAGCGGTCCGCCCGCTCGGCCACTTGCTGCGGCGACTCGCCCTCCGGACAGCCGTCGCGGAACAGCTCCCAACCTGGCCGCCCCTTTTTTATGTCTTTGGTCAGCGCCGCTTCGTAGCGGCCATAATCCCACTCGACCAGATCGTCGTCGACCTGCGCCAGGTCGCCGAAACCGGCCAGCTCGCACGTCTTTCGCGCCCGCCGCAGTGGACTAGTGTAGACGCGGGCGAATGTAAAGCGACTCAACTGCCGGCCAAGCTCCTGCGCCCGCATTTCGCCGCGCACGTTAAGCGGCAGGTCGGTCCTGCCCGTTCGTTGGCGTGAATCGGTCCAGGCGGTGTCGCCATGCCGTGCGAGAAATAAACGTGGAAGGTCGGACGGCATGAATACCTCGCGATCTGCATCTGCTGCCAAAGAGCCGCGATTCGAACAGGCCCCAGCAGCCGCCTGTCACACGTTGTCGCCTTCCGTGGAAGTCCGTCGCGATTTTACCGCTTCTTTTGCGCCCCACTTCCAACCGCTGATGGCTGGCATGTCATCGCCGTATTGTTCGATGTACTCTTTGTGCTCGATAAGCTTTTCATGGATCGACTGTTTAAAGTATGCGGCTCGTGCGCCGAGTTGCGGCAGGCGGTCGATGACGTCTTGCACGAGGTGGAAGCGGTCCAAATCGTTCATCACGACCATGTCGAATGGCGTCGATGTGGTGCCTTCTTCCTTGTAGCCGCGAACGTGCAAGTTCTTGTGATTGGTTCGCCGGTACGTTAGCCGGTGGATTAGCCAAGGATAGCCATGATAGGCGAAGATAATGGGCTTATCTTTTGTGAACAGTGTGTCAAAATCGTGATCCGAGAGCCCGTGCGGATGCTCGGACGATGGCTGAAGTTTCATTAAGTTCACGACGTTGATGACGCGGACTTTCAATTCCGGAATATGCTTGCGGATCAACTCGACGGCCGCCAAAGTTTCCAGCGTCGGCACGTCGCCGCAGCAGGCCATCACGACGTCCGGCTCGCATCCTTTATCGTTGGAAGCCCAGTCCCAGATGCCTAATCCGGCCGTGCAGTGCTTAATGGCCTGGTCCATCGTCAGCCATTGTGGCGCCGGCTGCTTGCCAGCAACTACCACGTTGACGTAGTTCCTGCTTCGCAAGCAGTGGTCCGTCACGGTAAGAAGGCAATTGGCATCGGGCGGCAAGTAGACGCGAACTACCGCGGCCTTCTTGTTGACCACATGGTCGATGAAGCCAGGATCCTGGTGCGAAAGTCCATTGTGATCCTGCCGCCAAACGTGCGAACTCAAAAAATAGTTGAACGAAGCAATCGGCCGGCGCCACGGAATATCGTTGCACACTTTCAGCCACTTGGCGTGCTGATTGAACATTGAATCAACAATGTGAATGAATGCTTCGTAGCAGGAAAAAAATCCGTGGCGGCCCGTGAGCAGATAGCCCTCAAGCCAACCCTGGCACTGATGCTCGCTGAGCACCTCCATCACGCGGCCGTCCGGGCTAAGATGGTCGTCTTCCGGATAAATGTCAGCCATGTAGCAGCGATTGGTGACTTCGAGCACGTCCTGCCAGCGATTCGAATTGTTTTCGTCGGGACTGAACAGACGAAAGTTCTTGCTTTCCAAGTTCAACTTCATCACATCTCGCAGGAAAGTGCCCATCACGCAGCCGACTCGAAAGTCGTCGCGCCAGGACTAGGCACATCGACGGCGTAATTGCGGAAGTTAGGCAGCTTCAGGTCGCGCATCAAGAGGCCGCCGTTGGCGTGCGGATTGTCGCTCATCCGGTGGTGGCCTTTCGGCGCCAATTCTTGCAACTCAGGGACGAGCTTCCCCTGGTCGTTGAAAAGCTCTTCGGGTCGGTAGCTCTTCATCCACTGTTCGAGAATGCGGATGTGCTCCGGACTGTCCATGTCGCCCATCGGCACCTGATGGCTGCGCCAATAGTCTTCGCACTTTTTACCGTCGATTTCGGGCGGGCAGGTCCACCCTTTCGGCGTGCGAAAGACGATCATGGGCCAGGCAGGACGCTTGACTTCAGCGCCTGCGTTGCGGGCGTCCGCCCAAATCTGCTGGATCTCGGCCACGATCGTGTCCAGCACGTCGGCCAACTGTTGATGAATCGACTCTGGCTCGTGCCCTTCGACAAAATAGGGCTTGTAACCCATGCCCTCGAAGAACTTCTGCAGTTCCTCATGGGGAATGCGGGCCAGAAAGCATGGGTTGGCAATCTTGTAACCGTTCAGATGCAAAATCGGCAGCACGGCGCCGTCACGGGCCGGGTTGAGAAACTTGTTGCCCTGCCAGCCCGTCGCGAGCGGGCCCGTCTCGGCTTCGCCGTCGCCGACAACGCAGGCGACGATAAGATTAGGATTGTCGAATGCGGCCCCGAAGGCGTGGCTGAGAGCGTAACCCAGCTCACCCCCTTCGTGGATGCTGCCAGGAGTTTCTGGCGCAACGTGGCTGGGAATCCCGCCCGGAAAGCTGAACTGCTTGAACAGCCGCTGCATGCCTTCCACGTCTTGGCTGATGTTCGGATAGACTTCGCTGTACGTGCCCTCTAAATAGGCATGGGCGACCAGCGAGGGTCCACCGTGACCCGGGCCAATGATGTAGATCATGTCCAAGTCGTCGCGCTTGATCACCCGGTTAAGATGCACGCACAGCATGTTGAGGCCGGGCGACGTGCCCCAATGGCCCAACAGCCGCGGCTTGATGTGTTCTCGCTTGAGCGGCTGACGCAAGAGCGGATTGTCGAGCAGATAAATCTGACCGACAGAAAGATAGTTGGATGCCCGCCAGTAAGCGTCCATCTTTTCAAGGTCTTCCCCGCTCAGCGGGCCCTCCGCGACGGACGATGCTTTGCTGACTGGTTTGGAATCGCTTCTCGGCTTCCGTTTCAGATTGGCGGTGGCCATGGGTCACTCCTCGAAAAATGCGTAATTTATGGTTGGTCGAATGGTATTAAGTACGAATCATCAACAGGGCTATGGTATCGGGCAAGGCTCCACGTTCCAAATTTCCGCAGCATATTCGGCGATCGTGCGGTCGCTGGAAAACATTCCCGAGCCGGCGATATTCAGGATGGCCTTTTTGGTCCACGACTTCTGATCTCCATACAAATCTAACAATTGCCGATCGGCGTTGAGATAGGACGTCAGGTCGGCGAGATGCATGTAGTAGTCGCGGCCCAAGAGTGTTTCTCGCAGCGGGGAAAATGTCCCTGGCTCGCCAGGGCAGAAATGATCGGAGAATAACAGATCGAGTGCCGCGCGGGTTTCAGGTTCGCTCTCATAGTGCCAGCTTGGGTTATACCAGCCCCGGCTGTCGGAAACCTGTTCCGCCGTCAGTCCGAAAAGGAAAAAGTTTTCCTCGCCGGCTTCCTCGGCCATCTCAATAGTCGCGCCGTCGCGCGTG
Organism: uncultured Planctomycetota bacterium; assembly: GCA_963738665.1. GTDB lineage: Bacteria > Planctomycetota > Planctomycetia > Pirellulales > Lacipirellulaceae > JABDGM01. The sequence continues at coordinate 211,026 of CAVTXL010000010.1, read as the reverse complement.
CCGATCGTCAGTGCACCGTTCATCATGAATTTCATGTTGCTCGTGCCGCTCGCTTCGTAACCGGCCGTTGAGATTTGGTTCGAAACCTCGCTGGCGGGGATCAATCGCTCAGCAAGGGTAGCGCAATAATCAGGCAAGAAGACGACATTCAAGCGGCCGCCAATGCCCGGGTCGGCTTCCAACGTCGCGGCCAGCCTGTTCACGAGCTTGATGATCAACTTCGCCAGGCGATAAGCGGGCGCGGCCTTGCCGGCAAAGAAAAACGTTCGCGGCGCCATTTCCAGCTTCGGATTTTCGCGCAAGCGATTGTAGAGCACGATGATCCGTAGAGCGTTCAAAAGTTGACGCTTGTACTCATGAATGCGCTTGACTTGGCAATCGAAGATCGACTGGGGGTCCACTTGCTGGCCTAAGCGCGTCTTCAGCCAGGCCGCGAACGCGTTCTTTGATGTCTGCTTTGCCTTCCAAACTTGTTCGCCGAAACTGGCATCGCTGGCAAGGCCATTGAGCTCCGAAAGGGCGCCAAGGTCGGTAATCCACTCCTCTCCGATCGCATCCGTGATCACCTTGGCCAGTGAAGGATTGGAGAGCAGCAGCCAGCGCCGCGGCGTGACGCCGTTAGTCTTGTTGTTGAACCGCTCCGGAAACACTTCCGCCAAGTCTTTTACTGTCGTCGCCTTCAGCAATTGGGAGTGAATTGCCGCCACGCCGTTTGTGCTGTGCGAACCGACGATCGCCAGGTTCGCCATCCGGACTTTTCGCTCGCCGCCTTCTTCGATCACGCTGACCCGCGACGCCCGGCCATCATCGTTCGGGAAGCGGCCGCGCACGTCGTCGAGCAAGCGGCGATTGATCTCGTAAATGATCTCTAGTTGTCGCGGCAGAATGACTTCAAACCAGTTGAGCGGCCACTTTTCGAGTGCTTCAGGCAACAGCGTGTGGTTCGTATAAGCGAGCGTCTCCCGGCAAATGTCCCAGGCCTGATCCCAGCCGAGACGGGCCTCGTCGAGCAGAATCCGCATCAATTCGGGAACGGCCAGTGCCGGGTGCGTATCGTTCATTTGGATCGCCACCTTGTGCGGCAGCAAACTCCAATCGCCATTGCGCTGCCGAAACCGGCGCATCAAATCCGCCAACGAACAGGCGACCAGAAAGTACTCTTGCACAAATCGCAGCGCCTGGCCGCGGGCCGTTGTATCGTCTGGGTACAACACGCGAGTAAGTGACTCGGCCGCCAAGGTCTCCGCCAGGGCGCCAACGAAATCGCCGCTGCTGAACCGCTCAAAGTCGAAGTAATCAGGAGAAGCGGCGGACCACAGCCGCAGCGTATTGATTGTCTTCCCGCCATAGCCGACGATCGGCCGGTCGAAGGGCAAACCAATCAAACTTGACGGCAGGCCGATCACCGGTTGCAACTCACCGCCACGCATTGCGAACGAGCAGCCGAGTTTGATCTCGACGGCCTCCTGCGGCCGCGGCACTTCCCAGGGATCGGGCCGCCGCAGCCAGTTGTCGGGTTGCTCTCGCTGCCAGCCATTTTCGATGGTTTGCCGAAATATCCCGTATTCATAGCGCAACCCATACCCGATGGCCGGAATTTGCAACGTCGCCAACGAATCGAGAAAGCAGGCGGCCAGCCGGCCCAGCCCACCGTTGCCCAGGCCAGCATCCGGTTCTTCATCCAGGATTTCCCGCCAGTCGAGATCCTTCTTTGCGACTCCCTCTTTAGCGATCGAATCGAGCAATAGATTGGTAACGTTGTTCGCCAGCGAGCGGCCGATGAGAAACTCCATCGACAAGTAATAAACGCGCTTGGCGTTTTCCTGCGAGTAGGCTTCTTCTGTTTTGATCCACCGCTGAGACAGCACGTCTCGAACGACGCTGGCAAATGCCTCGAACCGATCCCGCGCCACGCAGCACGCGGCGAGACGACGTGATCGAACACCAGGTGCCGCTCGTAGAGCACGTCATCGGTTGCAATTAACACTTCCGCGTCGCAACCATATTGCTGGCGAAGCTGCTTGCTTACGTCCGGTGCGCCGACCTTACCTCCGCGAATCGATTCAATGATGCTCATGGTTCATCCTTTGCCGCGTGGCCTCAGTCAACACTTTAGTTGACTGCGAAAACTTTCTGCTTAACCGGACAAAACGAATTACTACGAACTATTGCCGCATCTTGTCGTCCATTTGAGATTCTTTTCCGTCGGTTGCTGGAGCTTCAGCCAGTTGCGCGAGCAAATCGGATAACGACTTTCTTACCGACGCGACCGTGTAGGGGTCGTCAGGGCTGGCTGGCGTGCCCTCTTTCTCGAAATACGGCCGCTCGTCCATCAGCCGCCCCCATTGGACATCGCTGTCGCGCACGAGTTCTTGGAGCAAGTAATCAGAGTCCAGGATTTGTTTGCAGCAAGTGGCGAGCGCGGCCAGCGGCTGATCAAAGTTCTTGAGCAGGATTTCGCTCCGTTTGACGTGGCGGTGCAATACGATTTCCAATGCGCCGCCAGCGTCCGGCATGTGGGTTCTGAGCCATGAGCCGATCTCGATTTGAGCCTGCTGCAGTCGCGCAACCGGAGATTCTCCTTTCATGCCGCCGGCCCCAACCATGCGGCCCACGGCCTCCTCCAGCGTAAACTTTCGCCCCTCTCGGATTTCGCGCTCAAGTTCGGAGTCCGCGTCAGTCCGCTTGTTTTTTTCGCTTTCGCTCATCGAGATTGACAATTCGTGGTGATCTAATCCGGTTTTCGCCCGCCCCGCAGCCAGGTGAGCGCTTCCTCTCTCTGCGAATACGCAAAGTGAGCGATTTCCGCCTGCACAAAGTGGCTGGCGATCTTGGGAGCAATGGCCAAGAAATCACCGTCGCTCACGGCGGCGATCCTTTCGATTCTTCTGTGATGGTCGCGGACGAAACTCAAATGGGCGAACAGGGCGGCGAAATCCTTCCATCCCGGGAAGGATTGCGCTTCAATCATGATGCCACGCAGCCTGCCGTTGGCCTCGATATATGGATCGATCTCGGCCGCGATCCTCTGAAAATCGCTCGCCTCCAGCGAATCCCGCGGGCGAATGATGAGGATTCCCTCGTCACGCAGAACTTCGTACTCAACCATAATGGTTTCTTTCACCCGCCAGCCGCAGCGCCAAATGGCGTCATTTGGTTTGCGGTGGTCCAGTTTGCGCGGCGCCCGGCTTGTCTAACCGCACGAGCAACCACTGTTGCGTCGTGCCGTCCGGAAAGTGAACGAGCGTGCCGGTCATGTCCTGAGTGAGGTTAGCAATGCCGGTCTCCATAAGGGGACGCGATTTGCCGACCGCGGTCCAAGCAGCCCGCTGCGTTTGCTTGTCGACCATGCCCTCAACGGCTTGCACCTTGCCCGAGGCGGTGTCTTGGAAGGTGCCGTTGATGATGCCTTGTTTGCTCACGGCCAATTGCAGGAACATCGTCGGATCAGCGCCGGTTGGCTCGCCGTCGGTCGTCATGGCAAATACGCCCAAAGGCATCCAGTCAGTCGCTGCTGGCTGCGCTTCCGGAACACTGGTTGCAATCGCCTCGGCTTGCTGAACGTATTCATCCGTTGTGCAAACGGCCTGGTCGCCGTAATACACCGAGCCGTCATCGTAGTAGACGTTGTCGCCGTAATTGTAATAGACCGGGTCACTCCAGCCGTAGTCGACCCAGCCGCTCAGACCAGACCAAGCAGCCCAGCCCCAGATTCCGAAGCCCGGATAGTAAGGATAGTTGATGTGGTTGTGATCCCACCAACTGTCGCCATACCAATCGCCGAAGTCGCCGGCGTGGTTCTGCCAGAAGTCGCCAATATCGCCACGATGCTCGTTCCGCCAGTTTTGCCACCCCTCCCTGTCGCCAATCCGGCTCGGCAAGTTTTGAACGCGATCGCGGAACTGGCCGCCGGCGAGGTTTTCGCCAGGCCGGCCGGGTCGGCCAATGTCGCCGCGGCCTTCGCCTATGCCGCCGCGTCTCCCGACGTCGCCGCGTCCAATTTCGCCGCGGCCAATTTCGCCCCGGCCAATGTCCGGTTGTCCAGGCCGTCCAAGATCGCCGCCTCCTCTTCCGGGGCCAGCCGGCAATTGCGAAGCAACGTTTCCGGCGCCTGGCCGCGCGCCGCCATCAGGCAACCCGGTACTAGGACGGTTGCTTAAGAATTCGGCCGCTGCGCCACCGGCCAACGCGCCGGCCGCACCGGCGGCAAAGTTCCGGCCGCCGTTACTGGGAAGCGTCGATGGCCGGGCCCCGCCGGCCATTCCGCTGCCGGGAATACCAAGGAAGTTCTGTACATCGCGAGTCGACGGGCGTGCGCCACGGTTGGGCAACGAGCCCACGTTCGCGCCGCCAATGTTTCCAGCACGATTGCCGACGCCGCTGCGCGCCGCTCCCGATCCGGCTCGTCCACCGGCGGGCAAATTCGCGACGCGACCGCCGCCCGCACGGCTGCCCACTCCGGCACCACCTCGGCCCGGAGTCGGCAAGTTTCCCATATTGGGGCGATTGTTGGCCACGCGGTTACCGCCGCTTGGGCGGCTAATCGACGACGGTCTACTGGTTTGACGCGACATTGAAGGCGTTCGAGCAACGCCGCCGCCTGGTCGTGCTCCGCCGCTTGGCCTGGCACCGCCACCGGGTCGCGCGCCGCCGCCCATCGAGCGACCACCGCCGCCACCGCCACCGGCCCGGCCGCCGCGAGCCCAGAGATCACTCGACACCCAAAGGAATAGGGCCACGAGGCCCACGAACAATAGGATTGACTTTTTCACATTGACACCTCGATATCCATTCATTGTTTATTTGCGATTTGATCGGGATGTTTTCTCGAATGAGTGCAGCTTATTCAGCCGGCTTGCGAACCACGAGCACCTCATCGACGTTGGGCAGCAAGTCGCCGTCGACTTCCCGTTGAATGGATTGCCAGGTAAACGAGTTGTCGTCCACGCGCCGGATGACATTGACGGCCGACGATTTTCGGCCGTCCGGCAGCGTAGCATTCTGCTGAATCAACCAATGATCGGCTTTGCGCGTCCATTTGCCTTCGGAAAAGCCGCCGTCCGAATCGAACACCCACGAACGAATCTGCTTGGCGGCCGGGTCCCAGCCGATGATCTGCATGCCGGCCATGTCCACTTGGCCATCAATCACAACAGCGAATGAGCGATTGATAAAATTCTGGTTCTTGGTCCACTCGCAGTCGGTCTGAATCGTGGCGTCTTCGTCCTCATCAATCCAGGAACCGATCATCCACTCCAACTCTTTTAGATGCTCGTAGTTGGAGGGCTGCTGGCCGAGTTCCTCTTTTTCTGTGACGCGGTCCAGCAGCCATTTGCCGTCGCGCTTGACGTCGACCGCCGAGTATTTCGAGATGTCGGGTTCTTCGTTCGGCCGAATGATCCGCACGGTGCCATTTTCAACGGCCACGTTGGGTGACATGAATTTGATGGAATCCACGGTCACGTCGAGCCTGCCTTCCTTGAGGTTGGCGAACGTGTCGGTGAATTCCTTTTCGATCTCTTCGCGGCCAATCGACTCGTCGCCCGTATCCGGATCGACATACACCGCCTCGGGCGACCACATGGCCGCGACCGCCTTGGCGTCGCGCTTGTTGTAAGCGTCGACATAAGCCTCCGCATTCTTACGAATCGCCGCTTCATCTTCGGCCTGACTTGCCCGGCATTCGGTTGGGCGTGACCAATCCAGCATGCAGGCAACTATGATGATTAAAAGGCATAGATTCTTCATATCGCGGACTTCCTTTATAAGTGAAGAAACTGTCTTCGATCGTTGCAAAAGCCAACCGCGCGATACGCCAGCGTCACTACGTTGTCGACCAAATCCAGTAGGCCGTTGATTTCAATGCGGCGCCGGAAAGAGCATTAAGGCCGGGGGCAAACATCGCAGGCACACAAGGGACCGGGGAGACGACGTGTTCGAACGCACGGTGCCGCTCGTAGAGAACGTCATCGGTTGCAATAAAATCCTCGGCGTCGCAGCCATATTCCTTGCGCAGATCGGTTGCAGCTTGGGACGCTCGCGACGGCCAAGGCCGCCTAACTTCTGTTGCGATCATCGTGATTCCTATTCTGGCGGAGTCAGCGTGGTGCGACTCGGTGTTTGGCTTCGGCGTTGGCAGGAAGTTCACTGCTGTGTGACCCGCCGTGCGTGACCAGCCACGTCCTGCCCTGTACGCATTTTGCGTACCGGCCGAGAATTCGGCACGCGGGCGATAAAATGTTGCCCGCCCGACTGAATTTCACCCGAATCGATACTCGCCCAGCCGACCGGCAATGCGTCTTAGTCGTGCCATACGGCGCGCCGTGAGCGATTCCGCACACGGTGTACCGACGAAAACTCCCGGACAGTGTTCATTAATAATCTTGCTGCCGTAAGTTCGGCTTCATAGTCGCTTGTACATCGATTAACGATTGTTGACTCACACGCAATAGGCCTTCTTGTCCGCGGTCAAGGTCGGCGACGAGTGACAGGACGAGCGAAAACGCCAGCACCAGCCCCAGCATCGCGGGAGAACGGCGCGTGGTTGACAGGCCGGACTGATATCCGACGGAAGACATGCCGAGCATCGTCAGGGCAAACAATCCGCCCCAAATTACCAAAGGTATCCGGCTGCGTAGGCCCACCATAACCCGTTTAGCGTGCAAATCGATAACATTGTTCAGCGACTGGATATACACGCCGTTAATAATTGAATTTGGATTCTTTTCCGCGGCCGCGGTCGCCTGTTGCCAAAGCAAGTCATGGATTTTCTCCGAGCGAGAAATAAGCTCTTCGGCTTTCCCTTCGATGACGCCTCGAATGCGTACTTCAACGTATTCACGTAGTAAGTTTTCTGTTTCTGTCCGCTGCGGCTCGGATAAAAGCCGCGCGCAAAAAGGCCGTGCCGATTGCGTTGGCCTCTTCCAAAGCCGTTTGCCGGGCGCCTCGAAACGCGACGCGGCCAGGCTGAACGTGAAGGCGAGCACAAGCGCGAGCAGCCCGAGAATTGATGCAACCATCGCGCCCACGGGTTGATCTCGTTCATCGGGGGTGTTGGCATGCCGCCAGCGGCCTACTCGATAGCCACACTCCACCGCCAGCCAGAGCAGTAAACTAACGGCCAGCGCCAAGGCCCACAGAGGTAACGCATCGAGCGGAACTAAACTCATAATCGGTGACCGCCTGTTCGCGTGAAAAAAGGCACTATTCGGTCAGGGCGACTTGCTGGATCGAAGCTTCTAGTCCGCGGCTCCGATTTTCGAAGTATGCCCTCTTTCCGCCGGCCAACACGTCATCGGGAGTCAAAGTGGCAAATAGGTGCAGGATGCGGGCGATGCCGCCAGTCCAACCGGTTTGGTGACTTGCGCCCAGGCCGGCCCCGTTATCGCCGTGAAAGTATTCGTAAAACAACAGGCAATCGCGCCAGTGTGGGTCGGTCTGGAACTTCTGCGCGCCGCCGTTGAAGGGCCGGTGGCCGTCCGCGTCGGGCAAGAAAATATTGCCGAGCCGCCGGCCGAGCTCCTCGGCCACCTGATAGAGGTTCATCCGCCGACCCGAGCCGGTGGGGCACTCCATAGTGAAATCATTGCCATAGTAGCTGTAATATTGAACCAGGGCGCGGACGACCAAGAAGTTTACTGGCATCCAGATTGGACCGCGCCAGTTCGAATTGCCGCCGAACATGCCGGTGTCGGATTCGGCCGGAAGGTATGAGACGCGATAATCCTGCCCGCCGGCATGAAAGACATAAGGGTGATCAGCATGATAGCGGGACAAGGAGCGGAGCCCGTACGGGCTCAAAAACTCGTTTTCGTCCAGCATCCGCGACAACACGCGGCGGAGACGGTCTTCGTTCAATATTGACGCCAACCGGCGGCCGGCGAAGCCCGATTTAAGCGGGTCGTGAATCGACGCTCGCAGCTCCGGGCGGGATTCCAAGAACAATCGCAGCCGTTCGCCCAATTCCGGGCTCTTCGCCAAAAGTTCGCCGTCGAACACGGTCGCAGCGCACAGGGGCAACAGGCCGACCATTGAGCGAACCTTAAGCCGTTGGGACTGGCCATCTGGCTGCCGCAGCACGTCGTAATAGAACCCGTCCTCTTCATCCCACATGCCCGTCTCATCGCCCAGGTGACCCATGGCGGAAGCGATCCACAGATAATGCTCGCAGAACTTTACGCGCCATATCCTCGTAATCAGGATCGGTGCGCGCCAGCTCGGCGGCGATCTCGAGCATGTTCTGGCAGAAGATCGCCATCCAAGCCGTGCCATCGGCTTGTTCCAGGTAGCCGCCCGTTGGTAAGGGCTTACTTCGATCAAAAACGCCGATGTTATCGAGCCCCAAAAAACCGCCTTCGAATAAGTTTCTTCCCGAGCGGTCTTTGCGATTGACCCACCAGGTGAAATTGAGCAGCAGTTTCTGAAAACAGCTCTTGAGCCAGTCCTTGTCGCCTTCTCCGGTGAGCGACTTTTCCAGGCGATAGGTGAATATGGTCGACCATGCATGAACGGGCGGATTAACGTCGCCGAAATTCCATTCGTAAGCCGGAATCTGGCCGTTCGGGTGCATGTATCGTTCGCGTAGCATCAACTTCAACTGCTGTTTGCCGAAATCGGGATCTACCAGCGTCAGTGCAAGCACGTGGAAGGCGAGGTCCCAGGCGGCGTACCACGGATACTCCCACTTGTCCGGCATCGAAATCACGTCGCCGTTGTACATGTGGTGCCAATGATCGTTGCGCGGCGACGCTTTGCGCGACGCCCGGAACGGATCGGAACCGCGCTCTTCCAGCCACTTGTCAACGTCGTAGTAATAATACTGCTTGCTCCACAGCATGCCCGCCAGCGCCTGCCGCATCACTTTTGCCTCGTCGGCGCTCAGCGAAGCTGGGGTGATCCTCAGATAGAAGTCGTCTGCTTCACGGCGGCGAGTTGCCAGGATTTCATCAAAGCCGCTGCCGAACGGCACGCCGGCATGACCATTGCCCGCGGGTAGTGCCGCCGCGGCGAGGTCGGTTAGTCGCAACCGGAGCACTTGGCTTGCGCCCGGAGCGATCGTCAGTCGATATTCGGCGGCGACTTTGGTCCCCGTCTGTCGTGGATTGACAGCCGACACGTCGCCGAGGATGACACAATTGTTGATGCCGTCTTTGACATATGGGGTGCGATTGGTGACGCCGAAAACTCGCAGGGTGTTGGTTTCGTTTTCGGTAAAGAGAAGTTTGGCTTCCCCCGCACTGTAGAGATAACGCTCGCCCAGCACTGGATCAGCCGCTTTGACGACGCCTTGGCCCGTCGCACCGGCAATCTGCTGCAAGCTGGGCCGGTCGGCCGCGCCGTGCCACGACCACTGGTTGCGGAACCACAAAGTAGGAAGCACATGCAGCGCGGCCGCTTCGGGGCCGCGGTTGTGGACCGTGATTTGTATCAGAATGTCTTCCGGTGATTGCTTGGCGTACTCGACAAAAACGTCGAAATACCGGTCCTGGTCAAACACGCCGGTATCCAACAGCTCGTATTCAAATTCGCTACGGCTGCGACTTCCACTCATCGTAATAAGTTGTTCGTACGGAAACGCCGCCTGCGGATACTTGTACAGATACTTCATGTACGAGTGGGTCGGCGTGCTGTCGAGGTAGTAGTAATACTCTTTGACGTCCTCACCATGGTTGCCTTCGCTGTTGGTCAGTCCGAACAGCCGTTCTTTGAGAATTGGGTCCTGCCCGTTCCAAAGCGCAAGCGCAAAGCATAGCCGCTGCCTGTCGTCTGAGATGCCGGCCAAGCCGTCTTCACCCCAGCGGTACGCCCGCGAGCGGGCTTGATCGTGCGTGAAGTAGCTCCAAGCGTCGCCCGCCTCGCTGTAATCTTCGCGGACGGTACCCCATTGCCGCTCGCTGAGATAGGGTCCCCATTTCTTCCAGAGAGAAGTGCGAGACTTAGATTCAATGAGTCGGCCAGTTTCAGCGGACATTGGTGTCGCAAAGTTTAGAGCGTATAATGAACGGAATCGCCAAGCAGGCCGTGAGCACCAGGTAATGCGGCAATCAACAGAGTCATTCTTGGCGATCTCTGCGGCCTCAGTGGTTTTGTGCTACTTAAAACGGAAGTTGAAGCATCGACTTGTAGTGGCCGGGGATCGGCTCCAAAGCGGTCTCGTCAGTAATTTCAAACCGCTGGCGATTTACCCACACATCGTCGACGGCGGGCAAAGCCCAAAATTCGCCATTCCAGTCACGAACCACCCATTGCTGCGTCGTACGATCCACGTACAGCGCCAGTGTTTGTTTGCTGTTTGCGGAAACCATCTCTCGCTCCCTCCGCCGTCTTCCTTTGCAGTCCGTTTTTATCGGTATCTCTCCTGAACGAAATTCCGACCTTCCAGCGTCGCCGCGTCGTCGTAGGCATTCTCTTTCGAACGCTTAGGCAGCTCAATCTCTTCTTGAAGCAAGGCTTCATAGGGAATACGTTCGAGCAAGTGCGCGATGCAATTGAGCCGGGCGTGCTTCTTGTCGTCCGAGCGCAGGACGTACCACGGTGCGTACTTCGTGTCCGTGGCCTCCAGCATTTCGTCACGAGCGCGCGAGTAATCGTACCAACGCTCGCGCGACGGCAGATCCACTGGGCTGAGTTTCCACTGTCGAATTGGGTCGTTAATCCGGGCCAAGAAACGGCGTTCCTGTTCTTCGTTGCTGACCTCCAGCCAGTATTTAATGAGCGTGATTCCGCCCTCGGCGATGTATTTTTCAATTTCCGGGCACAGTTCGAGGAACCTCCGATATTCCTTTTCCGTGCAAAATCCCATCACCCGCTCGACGCCGGCCCGATTGTACCAACTGCGATCGAAGATCACGATCTCGCCCGCGGCCGGAAAGTGCTGCATGTACCGCTGCATGTACATTTGCGTCTTTTCACGATCGGACGGGGCCGGCAGGGCCACAACCCGAAATACTCGCGGGCTGACGCGCTCCGTGATCGCCCGGATGGTACCTCCCTTGCCCGCGCCGTCGCGGCCCTCGAAGATGACGATCACGCGGAGGCCCTTCGCTTTCACCCAGGTCTGCAGTGCGCACAACTCGGCCTGCAGGCGCCGCAGCTCCTTTTCGTAGTCATCGCGCTTTAGTTTGCGTGGATCGCCGTTTTTGTTTTTTGAGCTCATTGTAAACGTTTTTGCTGAAATTCGCGGCAGGTGGTGTCGTCAATGAAGTAATACGTCTTGCCATTGACGTCGAGCGTCGCGCCGGCCGCATACTTGGGAAACTTCACCTTTGCGATCGGATCCTCGACCATGTGATCCTTCAAATAGTATTGATTCTCATGCAGCGACAAATAGCTTTTTACAAAGCTGACGATCTTGTCGTCGAGCCACTGGCCGAGCTTATTCTCATCCAGGTTTTCCAGCGGAAGGACTAGCTCATCATGGGATTCGAATTTCATCAGGATCGGCAGGATATCGAGATTGTATTGGAACACCAGGTTCCGAACCTCCTCATCGGGCGCCACGGAAAATCGCAGCTTAATTTGGGCCAGATTCGATTTAAACGCAAATGTGGCGCTGCGCTTGGCGTGTTCGATGGAGGGCTTCACGTCCACTTGTTCACCGAATTTTTGCGCCACCGCCGCCAGCCGGGGCTGCCATACTTCGCGCAGCCGTGCCAATGTCTTGTCGAGAGAGTCCAACCTTTCTTGGCGATCATGGTACGCCTGGACCCGCTCCTCTTGGAGCAGTTTCACGCGCGACTCCGCGGACGCAAATTCCGCGTTGATGCGATCCGTCAAAGCTTGAGTGTCGGCCATCGCCCACCTCCTCGAAGTGCAGGGACTTCATGAATTGTTTTAGTTGCTTCGGTTATTGCGCGGCAAAGAGCGCGTTTCGCATGTTCAACCGGCGACCGATTGCGTCTGACCGGGCTGCTCCACGTGACCATCGATTTGGGCTTCGACGTCGTCGTTGGACAAAATTGCCCCCGCGGACACGTGCGGCAAAGCTGCCGTAGCCGACTTTTCGGTAAACTTGCGAACCACCGAATAGAACACCGGCGTGAAAAAGATGCCGAACGCCGTCACACCCAGCATGCCGCTGAACACGGCGACGCCGAGCGTGTGCCGCATCTCCGCCCCGGCGCCCTTCGCCAGCACAAGCGGCACCACGCCCAGGATAAAGGCGAAGGAAGTCATCAAAATCGGCCGCAGCCGCAGCCGGCAGGCCTCGACGGTCGCCTCGAACCGCGGCATGCCCTGGTCCTGCAACTGCTTGGCGAACTCCACGATAAGGATTGCGTTCTTGGCCGCCAGGCCGATCAACACGATCAACCCAATTTGCGTGAAAATGTCGTTGTTTAGCTTGGCGATCCAAACGCCGGCAATGGCGGCGAGGAGGCACATCGGCACGATCAGGATGATCGAAAGCGGCAGCGACCAGCTCTCGTACTGGGCGGACAGCACCAGAAACACGAACACCACGGCCAGCGGAAACGCCAACTTCGTGAACAGATCTTGGCTGGCGAGGATTTGCTGCAGCGTCAGCTCCGTCCATTCAAATCCCATCGTGGAAGGCAACTCCGTCGCAGCCAGGCTGTCCATGATGTCGATCGCCTGGCCGGAACTGACGCCGGGCGCAGTATTGCCGTTGATTTCGGCCGAGGTCTTCAAGTTGTAGTGGTTCACGATTGCAGGGCCGCTGTCGTACCGCACGTTGATCAGCGTCCGCAGCGGCACGCGGTCCCCACTGCCGTTCCGCACTTCGAGATTGCCGATGTCTTCGATCTTCATGCGATACTTCGGCGCCGCCTGCAGATTCACCTGCCAGTTGCGGCCCTGGTAGAAGAAGTCGTTGACGTAAAACGAGCCCAAATATGCCTGCAGCGTCACGTCGATGTCCTGCAGCTTGATTTGCTGGGCCTTGGCTTTTTCCTCGTCGACCTCCACGCGCAACTGCGGCTGGGTGACGCTGAAGCTCGAAAACAGGCCCGCCAGCCGCGGGTCCTGGTTCCCCTGGTCGGCGAGATTCTCAACAGCCCCTTGCAGGGATCGGAGACCGGCGTTTTTCAGATCTTGGACTTGCAGCTTAAAGCCGCCCGTCGATCCCAGCCCTTCCACCGGCGGCGCGCCGAACACTCCCACGCGGGCCGCGGTGATCGCGGCAAACTTCTGCCGCAGCCGGGCGATAATCGCCGGCGCGCTCGACATCTGGGCGCCCGGCGCGTTCCTCGAACGGCTTAAGAATCACGAACATGCCACCCACGTTGCTGATGTTCGTGCTTAACACGGCCGAGTAGCCGGGCAAATCAATCGTATGGTCCACGCCCTCTTCTTCACGCGCGGTGCGGCTCATCTCCCGGACGACCGCGTCCGTGCGATCGAGCGACGCGCCGTCCGGTAACTGGGCGTTGAGCACCAAATAGCCTTTGTCCTGCTCAGGAATAAAGCCGACCGGAACCGTGCGAAAACCGACAACCGTCAGGCCCATCAACCCGCCATACACAAGCAAGGCGATCAAGCTGACGCGCAGCAAGCCGGCGACCATCCCGCCGTAGAGCTTGATCGCGACGTCGAAGAACCAATTGAAGCCACGAAAGAAGGCGCCTAACAGGCGGTTGATCAGAGTTCCAGCCAACCAGCCAGCGACGGCCCCGACGAGGAACACTCCCGCCTTCAACATCCACAGCGTTGCGACGCTTGTCTCGTGAGCGGCTTCTGCGGCCGGCGCACCGTGGCCGCCGACTTCGATACCGAACCAGTGCCCGATCGGCGCCAATAGGAATACGTACGCCGCCAATCCGCCGATGATGGCAATACCGGCCCGCGGCAAAGCCTCCTGCTGCGTGTGGCCATGCTCGCCATGGGCGTGCGTCTTAAGCAGCAGGGCCGCTAGGGCCGGACTGAGCGTCAGCGAATTAAACGCCGAAATCACCGTCGAAGCCGCAATCGTCAACGCAAACTGCTTAAAAAACTGGCCACTGATGCCGGCCATGAATGCGGTCGGCACGAATACCGAGCACAACACGAGCGCGATCGCGATCACCGGACCGGTCACCTCTTCCATTGCTTTTCGGCTGGCATCGCGCGGCGAAAGGCCCTCGGCCAGCCAGCGTTCGACGTTTTCGACGACAACAATCGCGTCGTCGACCACAATGCCGATCGCCAGCACCAGGCCGAACAGCGACAGGTTGTTGAGCGAAAAACCAAGCAGTGCCATCACGGCAAACGTGCCGATCAGCGACACCGGGACGGCCACCATCGGAATGATTGTCGCCCGCCAGTTCTGCAAAAAAACGAGGACGACGATAAACACGAGCACGAATGCTTCAATCAGCGTGTGAATCACACTCGTGATCGATTCCTGCACGAACACTGTCGTGTCGTAATAAATGCGATAGTCGACGCCGTCGGGAAACCGCGACTTCAGCTCTTCCATCTTGGCGCGAATGGCCGTCGCCGTATCCAGCGCGTTCGAGCCCGGCAACTGAAAGACGGCCAGCGTCGCCGACGGCTCGCCGTCCAGATAGCTATTGACGTCGTAATTCTTAGCGCCGAGCTCGATGCCTTTATCAATAACATGGCCTTCGGCATCCTTCAGATCGTCGCGGACGACATCCTTGAAATGCACGACGCCCCCGTTAGGGCTTGTCTTGAGCACAATATTGTCGAACTGCTCTTCCGAGGTCAGCCGGCCAGCCGCGTTGATCGGCAATTGAAACGGCACAGCAGCGGCCTGCGGCACCGGCGGCTGGCCCAGCCGCCCGGCCGCCACTTGCCGATTCTGTTCCTTGACCGCATTGACGACGTCGCTCGCCGTCAAGTCGCGCGCCGCCAGCTTGTCTGGATCGAGCCAGACCCGCATGCTGTAGTCGCGTGGCCCAAGAAAGGCCACGTCGCCCACGCCCTTAATTCGCGCCAGGTCGTCTTTGACGCTGAGTGTTGCGAAATTACTCAGATAAAGCTGATCGTACTTAAAGCTGCCGTCCGGCCGCTTCGCGGAAATCAGATTCACGCACATCAAAATACTGGGCGATTTCTTCTTCGTCGTAACGCCGATCCGTTTCACTTCTTCCGGCAATTTCGCCTCGGCGACGGCCACCCTGTTCTGCACAAGCACCTGGGCCGTATCGAGATTCGTCCCCAACTCGAACGTGACGTCGAGATTCATCTGTCCGTCGTTTGTGCACTTCGACGCCATGTAGAGCATCCGCTCGACGCCGTTCACTTCCTGCTCGATGGGCGTGGCCACGTTGTCGGCAGTCGTGCGGGCGTTTGCTCCGGGGTAGGTCGCCGTAACTTGCACCGTCGGCGGCGCAACGTCCGGGTACTGCGCCACCGGCAGCTTGGCGACAGCGACCACGCCCACGATCAAGATCACGACGGATAGCACCGTCGCAAAAATGGGCCGATCGATAAAGAAATGCGAAATCATGGAACTCTTGCCCGCGGCTGCTGGGTTGCTACTGCATCGCAACCGGCGCGCTCTGCATCTCGGCCTCGACAGAATTATTCAGCCGCACCCGCTGCAGATTGTCGACTATCACGCGCCAGTCCGCGACCTTTTCGCCTTCCGCCAGTTTTTCGGCCGGGCGAATTGCTCGCATGCCATCGTCTGAAAGTTTGCCCAATGAAACGTCACGGCGGCGCGCGTTGTTCTCACTGTCCACGATTAGCACGTAGCGCTTGTCCTGGTCCGCTAAAATCGCCGTATCCGGAACCAGCAGCGCCTCGTAGGGCTTACCAATGGTCAATCGCACGCGCACGCGCGAGCCCGGCACGAACATGCCCTCTTTGTTCGGCACCGTGCCGTACAGTTGCATCGTGCCCGTGCTCGGATCGACACGATTGTCGCCGAAGCGGAGTTCGCCCTCGTGAGCGAAACCCTGTTCCCCATCGAGCGCGAATTCGAATTTCGCCTGTCGATCCTTCATGTTCGCCAGCAAATCCGCAAGACTGCCGCCCGCCGCGCCGACGCTTTGGGCATACTGCAACAGCGATCGCTCGTCGATGTTGAAAAACACCCGAAGCGGATCGACCGACACGATGGTCGTGAGCAGCGGATCGCTGCCGCCGGCGTTCACGAGATTCCCCTCGGTCAACTCGGCCTTGCTGATGCGGCCATCGATATCAGCCGTGATCTTGGAATACTCCAGATCCAGCTTGGCCCGATCGACCTCGTTTTGCACGCCGCTGATCTGGGCGGACAAGGCGAGCGCGTCGGCTTCCGCCTTTTCCACTTGCTGGAGGCTGGCGCCGCCCTTAGTTTGAAGATCGCGCAGACGGGCCTCCTCCTTGTCCGCCGCAACCTTTTGAGCTTCGAACACTTTGACTGTGTTGCTCGCCTTGTCGATATCGGCCTGAAACGGCCGCGGATCTAGCTCAAACAGCAAATCCCCCTTCTTGACGTACTGGCCGTCGGTGAAGTGAACCTTCTGGATGTGGCCGCGGACGCGAGCCCGCACGTCGACGGTTTTATCCGGGGCCATCCAGCCGTTGAACTCGGCATGGTCCGCCAGCTCCCGCTCGACGGGATGCATGACCGAAACATTCGGCGCCTGCGGCGGCGCGGCGACCGGCACTTCTTGGCAGCCAGAAAGCCCAAAGCATAGAGCCGCCGTCAGCGCTGGCGCTTGAAAACGACAAAAGGAGACATGTGTCGGATGAGCCTGGGTATTGTCTTGCCGCCGGCGCGGCAATCCTTGCGGCGCTTTCGCGGGATACTTTGATTCCGCCGAACCGCCCACAATCTCGCGCGAAAGATTCACCCCTTTGAGCGCGCGAGTTCGCACATCCTGCTTGGCCGTTCCACCTTGTTTGTAGCAGCGGCCGATCGAAAAAACAAGCAGTCCGAGACGGCAACCCACCGTCTGACAAGCGCAGTCGCACTTTCCGTGCCTAAGCCCGATAATCGCAGAACGTATCGATTCGCTGAGGATCTTAGTGCCGATCCCTTGGCGCTGCACGGGATACGTCGCTTGCAATGGGGCTTTCCTGAACGGCGGTGAGCGAACTCGCACAGCACGTTGCTGGATCGACGCAAGAAAAGTAGTCAGCCGCGATGGAACGACACAGGTCGGGAAACGGCGTCCGGCAGTAGGCTACCCGGCCACAGCCGCATGGGAAGCCGGCCACACAGGGGCAGGGCTTACTGCGGTAATCATCACATCGGCATCCAAAGCAAGGTGGCTGGATGCATGGACAAGGCTTTGGGCAATAGACGCCGCAACAGCTACGCAATAGCGCCGTTGGACAAGTCATTGCCCCAAGAGGATAGAATGAGGTGATTGTGCGGCCCGTATCCTGACCGCGAGCCCATTCCCCAAACGAGGTGCACAAAATGGCCACAATGAATGTAAAGAAACAGCGTCTCGTCATAGTGATCGGACCGGCGATTGCTCATTAGGACCGGCGACCTGGGCAGTTTGCGGTGAATTCCCACACGGCGCCGACCCGCTGCCGATCGGTTCTGTGAGCGTCGAATCAAATTCAAATGACTGGAACCGAATGTCGTTCACAGGAGCCTCACGTAGCGGCAGGTCATCGGGGGCCGGTATTGCGCCGCTCTGCGGTGCAACCAGTCCCTCGCCCAAGCGAATTTGCCACCCGCCGCCAAGTGCCCGATAGACCGCGATCAGCGCCAGCGCGATGTCGCCCTGCGAGGCTGCATATTGGTCCTGCTGCGTCGTAAGCTGGCTTTCAAACAGAAACACGGGCGTGAAATCCACCGCGCCCTGGCGATACTGTTCATTCGTGATTTCGACGGTGCGATTGGCTGCGTCCACGCTCGCGGCCAGGTGCAGCGTCTGCTCCTGGGTCAAGAGAAACGCGACGAGTGCATCTTCAACTTCGCGCCCTGCATTCAGCACTTGGTCCTGATAGGCGTACGCGGCCGCCTGAAACCGGGCGTCCTGGACGCGGACGTTGTTCACGAGTCGGCCGTAGTTAAGAATGTCCCAGCGCAGGCCCGGTCCGACGCTTCCAATCATGCTCCCCGATTTGAACAGATCGCTAAATTGCTCCGCCTCAACACCGATCGTTCCCAGCACGCTGATGTGCGGATAGAGATCGCTAACGGCGATCCCGATGCGCGCGCTCTGTGCGGCGACTTCCCGCTCGGCCCGGCGGACGTCAGGGCGTCGCCGCACTAAGTCGGCCGGCACGCCGACAATAACGTCCGTGGGCACCGTGGGCACGCCGGCGCCCGGGCCCAGCATTGCATCAAGATCCTGCGGGGGCATGCCGAGTAATGTGCACAGGCGATTGGCCGCCTGCCGCTTCCCAATCTCCAGCGCCGGGAGTAGAGCCTCGGTCTGCTCCAAGATTTGCCGGGCCTGGTGAGTGTCGCGCTCCGTCGTGGCACCGCCCTGAAACTTGTCGGTCGACAATTGCACGGCCAGGCGCTGGACGTCGATATTCGCCTGGGCGTAAACGATTCGTTGTTGGAACGTGCGGTACTGCACGTAGCTGGCCGCCACGTCCGAAAGCAAAACGACCAGCACGTCGTCGTAGCGCTCGACGGACGCGTCGAGTTCCGCGTCGGCCGCTTCGACAGCCCGGCGGAACCGGCCCCAAAAATCCAGCTCCCAAGACGCCGTCAGCCCGGCATCCCAATCGGAAAACCAAGCCTCCATCGGCGGGTTGGCTGTGTTCGTACTCAGCTTAACGCGGGTGTAGTCCGCAAACGCCGATTGCGACTGCGGGAACAGGTTTCCGGCGGCAATGTTGCGTTGAGCCTGCGCCTCCAAAATCCGCGCGCCCGCCTCACGCAGCGTCAAGTTCTGTTGATAGGCGGTAGCAACTAGTCCATTGAGCGTCGCGTCGTTGAAAACCGTCCACCAAGCGTCGAGCGGTTGCTCATCGCTTTTCACTCGTGGGTCGGCATAGTCGATCCAACGCGAAGCCACCGGCGCAGCCGGCGGGCAATAATTGGGTCCCACCTTAAAGCCGTTATGCCACCAATCTCGGCAACTGCCGCCAGGTAGATAACAACAGCCGCAAAGTGTCGACAGCGTTGCAACCGTCATAATCGCCAGCGTCCGCCGGAGGTACCACCATCGACGCCGGTCCGCCGCGTCTACTACGCAATAAAAGCCAGAATGTCGAAACGCACGCAGCATTGGCCGATCCCCAGTCGAATGCGCCCCACGATAACAATCACAGTGCTTGCAATCATCGTTATCGCGTTCGTCGGTAAATCGACTATCGGCGGTCTCCATAGGTGCGTTCAGTCCATTCGCGTCGTACGATATCCCCCTTCCAATGGTAAAACCCATGCAAACCGGAAATTCCACTACAATCGGCCCTTCGCCCGACAGATCGCACCGCGACGATTGCTCGGAAAAGTCCCGCGGACCTGCCGTTACATTTTGCGCGGTCAATCCGACTCGGCCGAGGCGAACCATTCTTGGCAACACGATTGTCAGAGTGGGGTGCGTCTACTAACTGTAACTTTGCCGAGCGCTCTGGGAGGTCGACTTGGGCATGCGCGAGCGCCACAAACGGTTGCCGCCACTTCGTCATCGACCGGGGTTGGCGGTCTCTATCGCTGGCGTGGTTCTCGCGTCGCCCGTCTCGTTGCTTGGCCGCTTGTTCATGAGCCCGAGCCAAGCCAACAAGCGCTTCCGGAGCTTTTTCTTATTCGTCGGATGCCCAGAGGTGTTTGTGTTCGGCCGGTTCTTGCTCATAGAGCCGCACGAAGCCGCATGGGTCTTGAGCATGTCATGTTGGCGGCGCAGCGAGGCTTCGAGCTCGGGCAGTTTTCCGAGAGCCTCCTAGATCTCCTGCTCCCAAGTGGCCACGTCGTCGCGCCAGAGGCTGCTCTCAGCTTGCGCTTGGCGTGCTGCTGATGCATTGCGAGATGAGCTGTGGCCGTTATGGCATTGAACTCCGACACATGGAGCCGTCATTCAAATGCTCAATAGTAGCTACCTTGCGTTTAGGAGGTGACAACCGCTCGCGGTGTTTCGCACTCCAGTAGCCGGCCGATGTCGGAAAACTCTTCAGCGAGAAACATTAGGATATCGTCAAGAGTAACCAGGCCGACGAGCCTGTTTTCGCTATCGACAACTGGTACGCGGCGAAAGTTTCCCCGGCGCATCAGCATCAGAGCGCTTTCGACGGCGTCGTCTTCGGAAATCGTTTTTGGAGCAGCCGTCATCATTTCGCGCAGCAACGTGTCCGACGCTATGTAGCCGTGAGCCATCACGCGCGTGACCAAATCGCGATCCGTGAGGATTCCGATCGGCTGCGCCGCGTCATTGACAATGATCAGCGTGCCGACGCCCCGCTGATGCATCCGTTGGGCAGCAACTTCAGCCGATTCATCGAACGTGGCAGTATCAACTTCCCGTGTGCAAATGCGGCCGACAGACATGAGACGCTCCTTTCAGTTTCAACAACGACAGCAATGCCAAACAGCTCCGCTGCCCACTCCCTGGATGTTGGAAGCTGCAATTCTGGTCCGATTCAACGACGAACAGGCAGCGACGACTTCGCCCGCCGCCAGTCACCCTTGGGCTCGCTTGCTGCCATCGCTGCAAAGTCTTCACTCGGTTTCCGCAGCCAGAAACGTGATCTCGCCCGCCGCTGGTTTGGCGGATGATGGATGTTGGCGCAAATGGTTTCGTTCCGATTACGGCAGGACGCTGAGCTGGTTTTCAACGCGGGAAACACCAGGCGCTGCCCAGGCAGCCCGTCCGGCCTCGTCCTTTTCCGCCCACGAACGGACGCTGCCGCGGAGGGTGACGTGCCCCGCTTCGGTTTGCACCGCGACGCGTCGGGCGTCGACCTCGGCGCTGCGCTTGAGGGCGGCTTCAATCTTATTTTTGACGTCGGTCGCCGTTACGTGCGGTTTGAGCTTGATGTTGTTCGACACGCCCTTGACGCCGTTCAAGAAGCGCACCGCCCCGTCGGCGTCATTCTTTTGATACTGCCAATCGACCTCGCCTTCCAGCGTGACCCAAGCGTCGCTCACGACAACTTTGATCTTATCCTGCGGCACCGCGCCGTGCAGTTTGAACGCGTTGACGCACGCCGCGGCGATATCTTCGTCGTCCGTTTTGGCGCTGGTCGGCAGCTTGACTTCCAGTTCTTCAGCCACCGCTTGCACGCCGTAGACGCGTTTCGCGGCGCGTTCGGCGGCATACTTTTCCGCATACGAGGGCACATGGCCCGACAGAGTAATCACCCCCTCATTCGCCGTCACGCCGATGTGGGCCGCGTTGACGGCCGGCTCCCATGCGAGCTCATCGAGCACGTCTTGTTTGAGATCTTTGTCGGTTTTCATGGCATTGCTCCTTGTCGCTAGCATATTGAAACTTCATTTGTGTGAGCCAACGGGCGCACGCTCTTCACTCACCATTTCGAGCAGTTCGCGGACTTCTTCGTCTGTGGTTTGCGAGAAATCTTTGTACCACAGGCCAACCGAGTAAAATGGGTTGGGTTCCATAGCGCAAATCGCTTCATCGGCCTCGTCCTGAAATTCAGCGCACGTCTCTGGCGCCCCGACCGGCACGGCAACGACAATCCGACGTGGATTCAGCCGGCGGAGCGCCGCGATGGCCGCGCGCATGGTCGTGCCGGTCGCCAGTCCGTCGTCCACGAGAATAACGATTCGCGCATTGACGCTGGGCGCAGGCCGATGTCCACGGTATTGCTGCTCGCGATACTCCAGCACCCTGCGCTCCTCGGCGGCGACCGAGTTGATGACTTGCTGCGGAATGTGGAGCGGCCCAATGACTTCGTTGTTCAGCACACAAACCCCGCCGCTGGCAATTGCCCCCATGGCGAGCTCTTCCTGGCCCGGCACGCCGAGTTTGCGAACTAGAAACACATCCAGCGGCGCTTCGAGCGCCCGGGCCACTTCGAGCGCGACGGGAACTCCTCCGCGTGGCAGAGCGAGTACGAGCACGTCAGGGCGGTTGGCGTAATGCATTAGTTTTCCGGCCAGGAACCGGCCAGCTTCGCGGCGATCTCGGAATAACATGGCAGTCACTCCTTGGAATTGCGGGATGCGTCGTTACACGCCCAACGGAAATGTTTCGGGAATTTTCTCCATCGCCGCGTGCAACTCGAGCGGATGCAATGCGCGTGTTTCGTCGAGATAGCAAAATGCATCATAGCGCCGCGGCAACACCGTTGGCACGTAATTGCCGTACTGCTCATATTCGGGGTGATAGACGACGCCAATGGCACGATGGCCGCGCTTTTCAAGGAACCCACTGCGATGCCGCAGCTCGCGGAGCAGTAGCAGCTTGTTCCTCGGACCGGCTTGGTGCAGCACGTCCTCCCAACTGTCTTCGCGGGCATGCGGAACTTGCATCCGCTCTGTCGGCGCTTCCCAATCTTTGGCTGCGATCACGCTGCCCCGGTACGAGCCAAAGCCGACGAGAAACACGCCTTCCATCAAGTGCCGCTGTCGAACCAACTGGCCCACGTTGAACATGCCGTCGTCTGCCATGTCGGTGAAGCGGGCGTCGCCGACGTGCGTGTTGTGTTCCCAAACAATGCACTTGGCATCCGGTCCGTGGTGACGCATCAGCCGATCGAGCGTCTCCGCCATGTGCCGATCGCGCAGATTCCACGATTCGGGCCCGCCGCGGACCATCGCCCGATAATATTCCTCTGCGTTCTCAACCACCAGCGCGTTTTGCTCGGCGGTGAAATAGTCCTCACGGCCGTCTGTGTGGAATCGCGGCTCCTTCGACCGCAGCGCCGTCAGCAGGTCGACCACTTCGTCCTCGCAGGACGTGGGAACAACGGCTGTCGCCCGCGCGTACTGCTGAACGTCCTCGCCATAGGGCTCGAAGCACCGTAGCGCTCGGTGGGCTGCGGGCAAAAGTGTTGGATCGGCCTGACGGAGATAGCCCAGAATCGCATACAGCGAATCCCACAGGCTGTAGACGTCGAGCCCGTAGAACCCGACTCGTTTGTTGCGCGGCAAGTTAGCGTTGTGGCGAGTCAGCCATTCGGCCAGCGCCTCTACCTCCAGGTTCGCCCACATCCAGGTCGGCCAACGCACGAAGCTCTCCAACACCTCACGCGCGCTGGTGCCCGACTGCTCCGACCCTTTCACATAACGGTTGATCTGGTCGCAGTCGGGCCAGTCGCCTTCGACAGCGATAAACGAAAATCCTTTCTCGCGAATGAGCCACTGGCTAATGCGGGCCCGCCACAGGTAATAGTCGCTTGTGCCGTGTGAGGCTTCGCCGAGCAGAACGTAGCGGGCGTCGCCGATGCGATCGATCAGCGGCTCAAGATCGACCGGACGATCCAACGGCAGCGCGAGGCCTTCGATTTCTTTGGCCAGCATGCTGGCGTCCTCGTGCGGCTCGGCAAGAAAAGGTGACCGGCGTCTCATTTTCTGTGGCTCCCTGCACGTGCGACATTGCACGACTAAGTTGTGGTGCAAAGCCCATACCAAGCCCGGCCGAGGGATGCCGCACGCATTTTGGCGATTTGGTGTGAGTGTGCGTGTGCGTTTCTGGCACGTAAATGGGCAGCGGCAGAGTCGTTGTGGCCGGCCAAGCTGTGGCCGGTTTCCTGACCGAACCACCCGCCGGCGCTGCTACAAGCCCGTATACGTTTTGCAAGCGATTCCCCGGGGCAGTTTTGCTTGCTTCGCGGCGAGTGAGTTTTTCCAAATCAGACACTAGGGACGGCACAATCGCCGTATCCAAAACCCAATCACAGACGTCCAAGAACACTCTCAAAACGAACGAGGGTAGAAAGCCATGGCTACAAACATCGAAGGGAAAGCCGCTCACGAGTTTGTCGCGATCCGCGTTGCGGGCCACCGCCTGGGCGGACTGCTGGATGTTCCGGCCGACGCCCACGGGCTTGTGCTATTTGCCCACGGCAGCGGCAGCGGGCGTCTGAGTCCGCGCAATCAGTATGTGGCTAAAGTCTTGCAGCAAGCGGGCATCGCCACGCTGCTATTCGATTTGCTTGATGACGAGGAAGCCGAAGATCGGGCGAACGTGTTCAATATCCCGCTGTTGGCCGAACGGCTGGTCGCGGTGACCGGCTGGACGTCGCGACAACCCGCGACCCAGGGCCTGAAACTCGGTTACTTCGGCGCCAGTACGGCGCGGCCGCAGCCCTGCTCGCGGCCGCCGAGCAAGTCGACGCAGTTTCTGCCGTTGTTTCACGCGGCGGTCGGCCAGATTTGGCCGACGAAATGCTGCCACTGGTGGTGGCCCCGACTCTACTGATCGTGGGCGGCAACGATGGGCCAGTCTTGGAGCTGAATCGCGAGGCGTATGCGCTGGTACAGTGCGAGAAAGAACTCGTGATCGTTCCAGGGGCGACGCACTTGTTTCAGGAGCCCGTGGCGCTGGAAAAAGTCGCCGCCCTCGCGGCGGATTGGTTCTCGCGGCATTTTGGCGCTGAGCATCGTCCGCCCGCGCGGCCCAAATGACAGGCGGACGCCGGGGCCCGACGGCACTCGCTCAATGAAGGTTGCAACAAGGTTGCTAACATCTTGCACATTCACATCTGAAACCTCTACGAGCGGCTTTCTGAATTCCTCTCGGCCTTGTCGAGCAATTCGCGTTTTTCCACAAGCTGTTGTGGCAGCACGACGCTGCATTCATCAACAGGTCGTAGTTATTCGACAGGGCCATTCCTCTCTAAAACTCGGCATTGCGGGCCCCCTGGCAAAAGCCGCCTGAATTGCTACAGATTGACGGTCTCGGCCGACGCGGCGAGAATTAACTTACGCCATCGGGAGAGAGGCAACGCGCAGATAGCGTGATCCGGTAGTTGGGGTTTCGGCCGGGCCAGCCATTGACAACGAGCGGCAGGAGCAATGTCACAATCCCCAAATCCAGGCACGGCGACGACATCGGCTCAACGCAGCGGGGGCAGCGATTCGTATTGCGCAAAAAGGGGACGTTTCGCTGGCAGATCAGGACGCCGTGCATGCTGGCCAGAGTCGCCACTGGCTGGAAGGCCGCGAGGCGATGAATCGCGCGATTCTAGAGGCCGCGGTCGACGCCATCATTTGCATCGACGATCACGGCATCATTGAATCGGTCAACCCGGCGACCGAGCGAATCTTTGGCTACGGCGAGGCCGAGCTGCTGGGAAAGAACGTCTCGATGCTGATGCCCGAGCCGTACGCCGAGGAGCACGACGGTTACATCGCCAATTACCTCAAGACGGGAGTCAAGAAGATTATCGGCATCGGCCGGGAAGTGGTCGGCCGACGGAAGGACGGCACGCTGTTCCCGGTCGATCTGACCGTCGGTGAAATCGAGCAGCCGGGCCGGCGGGCCTTTACCGGCATCATTCGCGATATCTCCGATCGCAAGCAGGCGGCCGAGTCGCTGCGCAAAGAGCGGGAATTCGCCGATGGCATCATCGATACGGCCCAGGCGATCGTGCTCGTGCTCGACGAGAATAGCCGCATTCTTCGGTTTAACCGGTTTATGGAGCAGCTTACAGGGGTACGGCTGACCGACGTTCGCGGCCGATTGTGGACCGAGGTATTTCTGCCGCCGCACGTGCGTGAGAAGTTTGGTCCCAAACCGTTTCGCAACGCGCTGAGCAACTCGATTTTCAAAGGCGTGACTTACCCGATATCTTGCCCAGACGACTGCGAGCGGCAAATTGCCTGGTGGGCCACGGCCATGCACGATGCCAACGGGGCCGTTTCTGGCATCTTGGCGATCGGCCATGACATGACCGAATTGCTAGAGGCCAATCATAGGCTGGTGCAATCCGAGCGGCTGGCGGCCCTGGGGGAGGCGTCCACGCGCCTCGCGCATGAGAGCCGAAACACGTTGCAGCGGATTCAGATTGCCGCGGGCATTGCCCGGCAATCGGCAGAAGACGACCCGCAGATTCTGAAGCAGTTGGACGTGATCGAGCGCGAGCGAAGAAGTCAGCGAGCTGCTCGTCGAAGTCCGCAGCTTCGCTGCGCCATTGACCTTGGAGAAGATGTCGTCGGATCTGGCTGGCCTTTGGCAGGAGGCCTGGTCCGCGCTGGACGGGGCCAGGCGAGGACGGGCGGCCAAACTGCGGGAAATAAATTCCCTCAAGTCCAAGTGGCCCGTCGACCGATTCCGAATGGTCCAGGTGTTTCGCAACCTGTTCGAGAACTCGCTGGCGGCGTGCACCGACCCCACCGAGATCGAAGTTCTCGCCCACGAGGTGCAACGAGGCGGCCGGCTCGCCGAGATCCGCATCCGCGACAACGGACCTGGCCTGAAGCCCGAACTACGTGAGCGGGTGTTCGAGCCATTCTTCACGACGAAGTCCAAAGGAACGGGCCTGGGCATGGCCATCGTCCGCCGGACGATCGACGCCCACGGAGGCCGGATTTTAGTGGGCAACCACCTGGGCGGCGCCGAGTTTGTCATTCATTTGCCGATTGGGTAGCAGTCGGTTTCCAGCCGTGGGTGACTTTTTCCGTGTCGCATAGGCAGCCGGAGCAACGCGGGACGAGTAACACCCGCCGCGATCGGCATCCCCAGTGTTGCGATCTGGGCTAACCAGCGTTTCTATGCCGGCTAAGGGTAATTACGCCATACCTGCGCGTGTGTCGGAATCGCACACAGGCGCGTGAGACCGCGCCGGCAGGCGGCGATCAAATTGCGGCGCCCGGTATGCCGCACGAATCAGCCCGTTTTGGACCTGTTCGGCTTTGGTATGTTGGTTGCAACCCAGGCTACCGGCATCGAAATGATGATCTCGCTTATCTCCGATGGCTTGAATGAGGCAATTCAAGTTCGCCAGCCGGGCGGAGAATTGGAAAAGGAGCAAGGCATGCGTACGACGATTAGTTTGATCAAGGCGGACGTGGGCAGCATTGGCGGCCACGTCTCCCCCAGTGAGGAACTGATAGCCAGTGTCCGCGGCACAGTGGCGGACGAAATTGGCGGGCTTCTTAAAGACGCCTACGTAACAGCAACTGGCGACGACATCGAAATCCTGATGACTCACAGCCATGGGACTGGAAGCTCCGAGGTACATCAGTTGGCTTGGCACGCATTCAAGACCGCGACGAATGTCGCCAAAGCGCAAGGCCTTTATGGCGCCGGGCAGGACCTATTGGTCGATGCTTTCAGCGGCAATGTCCGCGGCATGGGGCCGGGCGTGGCCGAGTTGGAATTCACAGAACGGCCCAACGAGCCGTTCCTGATGTTCATGGCCGACAAAACTGAGCCGGGCGCGTTCAATTTGCCGCTTTACCTAGCGTTTGCCGATCCGATGAATACGGGCGGATTGCTCCTCAGTTCCGCAATCAGCGAGGGCTTCCGCTTCCGCATCATGGACGTCAGCTATACGGAGGGAGACCGCGTAATCGAGCTCTCTGCGCCGGAAGAACTCTACCAGATCGCCGCGCTGCTGCGCGACAATGATCGCTTCGTCGTCGAGTCGATTTTCAGCCGGCACGACGGCGAGCAAGCGGTCGCCGTGAGCACGACCCGCCTGCACAACATCGCCGGAACCTACACCGGCAAAGACGACCCCGTCTACTTGTGCCGTGTGCAAAAGGGTTTCCCGGCAACCGGCGAGATCCTGGCCCCGTATGCCATTGCGCCGTACGTGAACGGCTACATGCGGGGCAGCCACATCGGCCCCTTGATGCCGGTCAAGGCACGGACCAAATGCAGCTACTTCGACGGGCCGCCGATGGTCAGTGCCCTCGGCTTCTGCGTGCATGAAGGCAAGCTGACCGATGCAGTCGATTTGTTCGACCACCCGTATTGGGTCTATGTCCGAAATCGGGCGGCCGAAAAAGCGACTGAGATCCGCTGCCAAGGCTTCTCCGGCGCGGCCATGCTGCCCTACAGTGAGTTGGAATACGGCGGCATCGTCGAAATCCTGGATGTCCTCGAGCGGCGGTTTAAAGTACGCGACGCGGCGCCCGCGCCGGCAGCGGCGGCTGTTTGAGCCGCCGCGCTTCCGGCGCACAAAAAACCGCCTTGTGCGGCGGCCATCGAGTCTGCCCAACCGTGAGCCTCGTGAGCGTGCAGGTCGCTCTTTCCCCGTCTGCAGGATCGGCTTCTGCCGGCTTACCGAAAGCCGCAGAAAGCCTTGATTTAGCGCGAAACCCGCTCTCGGTCGCGAGGCTCCCTTCCGTTACGCATGTCACACATCTTCGCAGCACCTCCTTTGCTAGAACGCTGAGATTGCCGGCCGGGGGAAGAAGCCCGGCTTGGCCTCCTTGCCTTCCTTTTTCCTCCATAGAATTATATGCACAACCAAGGCGCCGGACCACGGCCGCCCCCGCGACCTATTTGGGCCGCAATCAACTTCGTCGCAAATAACTGAAATGCCATCCGACACATTAACAGCAAGGACGGCGATGCCCAGCGGGCTAGCCCTGTGCAGGCAGATACCCGTGCGCGCCGTTTGCATGGGCGAGCGCGTTGATCTGCGCGATTTCGTCCGGCGGAGCGACTCGCACCCGAGCCACTGTTGATTGCTCTTGACAATAATAGCGTGGCCACCGTGTCCCGCTACGGAGTTGTTGTCTTCTTTAACGCTACGAACGAACGCGAAGAGTCGTTTTTGCGCGAGCTGATGCCGCTGGTGAGCCAGCCGATCGCCACGCCGCAGACCGAGACGCTGGCGCTGCGCGTCGGACCGGCCGACGACGAGGGACTTGAGAGCGGCGTCTTCGTGCTGCGCGAGCTGACGATCGAACGGATTCAGCTCGTCGGCTGGGTGTTGGCCCGGTCGGTCGTGCTGGCGGAATACGAGTCTCGCATCGTCAAAGACTTTGATCGCGTCGAGCCGTTTGCCGTGGAACTACAAACCCGCGGCCTGGGCGGCAGAAAAATGAGCGAGCTCGTCGCCCACATCGGCAGCGCGCTGTTGACCGAGCTGAGGCTCGTGGGCCGCGTCGAAGTCCGAGAAAAACCCGAGCTGCTGTGGGAGCACCCGGAACTCGACCCGCTGTTCTTGCGACTGCAAAGTGAATTCGAGTTGAACGATCGCTTCACTGCCCTCGACCGCAAGATTGAGCTTATCTCCCGCACGGTCAATACGGTGCTCACATTATTGCAAAACCGCCGCAGCCTGCGCGTGGAGTGGTATATTGTGGCGTTGATTGTGCTGGAGTTTCTGTTGTCGCTGTATTCGCTATTTGGCCGCGGGTAGGATCGGCCGCTACGTCCGCATCCTCACGCACAGCACAATTCGCCCTATGGCATCTCTATGCCAAAGCTTTCGTGCAGAATGCGGTTCTCGGACGCCTCGTGCTCGTGCAAACGCTGGGCCAACTGTTGAAGTCGCCGAGTAATTTCGTCGGGCGGTGTAGAGTTAGCCGAGGTCTCTGTCGTTTCGATCAGGCGATCGAGTTCAACAAGCAGGTGTGGATGTTCGTGTAAAACCGTGTTCATTTTGGCCGTCAGGCTCGGACGGTGCACAGCGGCTTCTTCCAGACAGCCGCCAGATTCTTCTTCGTCGAAATGAACCGCCAGCTCCGTTCGCAGATCTTTAAGCCGTGCGACCAAGTCTGCTCGTGGCCACTGGCCATGTTGCTGCTCAACCTGGCGGAGAAGTGAGCCAAGTCGCTTGTGTTCGGCCGCCAAGTGGCTGGCGTACGAATGATAATCATTGCCCTGTGCAAACATATTGTTTGTCCAATCCAGTGCTTGTCAAAGCTTAATTTTGGGATCAGCCGCCGTGCGCTAGTACGCGGTTCGCGTCGGCAGAAACCGGACCCTAGCGCGTTCCGGCTGATATCTTTGCATCCTATTCTAAGCTTTGACAAAGCACTAGTTTTTCGACGTAAAACACGCAACTTTCGCGCCAATCTAGCCACTCGAAGGGGGGCTGTTGCCCACAGAGGCTCGGCCGGAAGCCTACAGCTCATGTACTGAAATTACCCTCTGCGTTGTCCGCTCGTTTTAGGCAACAGGCGCCGCTTCGCCGCCGATTGGCGTGAAGCTGATTTCGCGTTTGTCCCTTCCGGCACTTCCGGTCTCACGTGGGGAAGGATTGTGAAAGCGCCCGCACGATGGGCGGATTCGCACAGTGAGACGACGCTTGATGAGCGGCCGCAGGAGTCTTCCAGCCGCACCCAGCGAACGATTGATTTCAGCGGATCCACAAAAGTGGCGGTAAGCTGCTCGTCAAGTGAAATCTCTTGATCGAACACACGCCGCCGTACGCAAGACTCAGGGTGCCACGGCCAGCCGAAAGACGGCCGCACGCCATTCGGCGGTTGCCCCTTTGCGTGCTCAGCGGTCAATCGTCAGTTGCAAGAAATGAGTGGCGCAACTGATGCACGGATCATAATTGCGAATCAAGTGTTCGCACCGCCGCGTTGCGGACTCGTCGTCGAGGCTCACCACGTGTGGCACGTACCGGCGCAAGTCGTCTTCAATCTGTCCCTGGTTCTGCGACGTCGGCGGCACGATCTTCGCCTGGGCGATCAAACCGTCGTCGCCGATCCGGAAGCGATGATACAAGAGGCCGCGTGGGGCCTCCGTCGCGTGACAGCCGTCGCCGGGCCGCGGCTCCCACTGCACGCGACTTACACTAGGTTCCGAACGATAATTGCGGACGATCGCGACCGCCTCCTCGAACGCGTCAATTACCTCAACCGTTCGAGCGATGATGCTCTTGAAGTTGTTGTGCGTCGGCCACTCGAGTCCACATTTTTCCGCACAGCGCTTGGCCATCGGCGACAATTGGTCAAAACAATTGTTGAACCGGGCGATCGGGCCGACGATGTATGACGTCTCCTGCGGAAGTTGCACGCTGTGCAGGGCCGTGCTCTGCGGCAAATGCCGTTCGGCGAAGTGCGACTCGTATTGTTCGACCGGAACGGCGAGGCCGCTGGACGATACTACGCGGCCGTGGTTCATCGGATACTCTGTGTCGTTGCGAAGCGATACGCAGTCGTAATCGGTCTCAAAAGCGGGGAAGTCGAGGCCGGCCACGAAATCGAGTGTTTCGACGGCTGCGGCCAAGCCCCACTCCAGGTCGGGCAAGAGCGCCCTCAGGTCTTTCACTCGCGGCGCGCGATAGAAACCGCCGACCGCGACGTTCACCGGGTGAATGGCCCGCCCGCCGATGACGTCCACCAGTTGATTGCCGATCTTCTTCATCCGCAGCCCGCGCTCAACAATATCCTTGTGATCGGCCGCCATGCTGATCCCGCTCTCGTACCCGAGAAAGTCGGGCGCGTGGAGCAGATGGATGTGCAGCACGTGACTCTCGATCCACTCGCCGCAATAGAGCAGCCGCCGCAGCGCGCGAATTCCCGGACCCACTTCAATTCCCAGTGCTTTTTCCAAGGCGTGGCAGGCGCTCATCTGGTAGGCGACCGGGCAGATGCCGCAAATACGGGCGACGATGTCGGGCACCTCGCGAACCTCGCGCCCGACGAGGAAGCTCTCGAAAAACCGCGGCGGTTCATAGATGTTAAACTCGATGCGCTCGACCTCGTCGCCGCGCAGCTTCACGTACAATCGGCCTTCGCCCTCCACGCGCGAGAGAGCCTTCACTTCGAATGTGCGATTGGCCGGCATG
Organism: uncultured Planctomycetota bacterium; assembly: GCA_963738665.1. Classification (GTDB taxonomy): domain Bacteria; phylum Planctomycetota; class Planctomycetia; order Pirellulales; family Lacipirellulaceae; genus JABDGM01. The sequence goes on along the minus strand of CAVTXL010000010.1, from coordinate 179,556 downwards.
CTTCACCCCTCCGATGTCACTGCCTTTTGCTGTGCTGCGGCAATGCTCTGCTGCGAGAATGTGCTACTTGCCGTTTTCCAAAAGATTGCTCGCCTCTTGAAACGCCGGTGCAAAGCTGTTGAAATTCCGCACCAGCCGCATCAAATGGCCCTTGTCCGCGCCCCGTTCTGAATAGTAGCCGGTCAAGCTGACGAGATTCGGCTGCTCCTTGGGACCGTGACAGCCGAAGCATTCACGGTTGAATGAGGGACAAAGCGGTTCGCAGCCAGCTTGCGTCACCGGCCCCAGGCAAGCGATACCTTGCGCGACCGCCACGCACACGACCTGGCGGCGCTTGCATTCGACACAAACGCTGTACGACGGCAATCGCGGACGATGTCCCTGCACGAGCGCAGTCACTAGTTTCAACAACTGCGGCCGGCTGATCGGGCAGCCCCGCAGCTCGAAATCGACCGCCACGTGGTCGGTGATTGGCGTGCTGGTCCGCAGCGTCTCGATGTAACTGGGGTGAGCGTACACCTGGCCGATGAAGTCGTCGATGTTCGCCCAATTGCGCAAGGCCTGGATGCCGCCGGCCGTCGCGCAGGCGCCGATCGTCACCAGATACTTGCACTGGGCACGAACCTCTCGAATCCGCTCCGCATCGTGCGGCGTTGTGACCGAACCTTCCACGAGGCCGACATCGTACGGCCCGCCTATGGTCTGCGTCCGCGCTTCCAGGAAGTAGGCAATCTCGACTGCCCCGGCAACGGCGAGCAGCTCGTCTTCGCAATCGAGTAGCGACAGTTGACAGCCGTCGCAAGAGGCAAACTTGAACACGGCGAGTTTCGGTGGATTTGCCATCGCGGAAAGAGCTTGCTGTGCGTAAGAGACGTTGTGTTGGCTGCGCCGGCTAGGGCCGCACGGTCTACAAGTCCTCGAAGTGCAAATACGGCTCCATTTGCGCGTAGCTGAACACTGGGCCATCTTTGCAAATAAACGCCGGCCCAAGTTGGCAATGCCCGCAGAAGCCGAGCGCGAATTCATGTTGCGTTCCATCGACAGGTACACATGTTCGGCCGCTACGCCGCGGGCCAAGGCTTCAAGGATCGCAAAACGCATCATGATTTCCGGCCCGCAGGTCAATACCCGCGTGTTCGCGGTCTCCACTAGGCACCGATGAAGCAGCATCGGGACCACGCCGATGTTCCCCTGCCAATCTGGTTCGGCGGCGTCGACCGTAACTTCGACCTCGATTCCACCGCGGGTCCAGGCATCGAACTCGTCACGATACAAGAGCGATGATGGGGTACGCGCGCCATAAAGCAAACGGACGTGGCCAAATTCGGCGCGATGACTTAACAGGTAATAGATCACCGGGCGCAGCGGCGCGAGGCCGATTCCGCCCGCCGCGATCACCACGTCTCGCCCTTGGCACTCGCCGACGGGCCAAGCCGAGCCGAACGGCCCCCGCAGCAGGATTTCATCGCCAACGCGGCAGCGGGCCAGTGCGCCGGTGACATTGCCGACGACGCGCACCGTGTGGCTAAGGGAACCTGGCCGCTCGGCGTCGGAGCTGATTGAAATCGCCGATTCTCCATAGCCGGGCAGATAGAGCATGTTGAACTGCCCGGGCAAAAAGCCGTAACGGTTTGTATGCGCGGCGTCGACAAACTGGAGCTCGTACGTCGCCGTGCCCAGAATCTCTGGCGTGATGCGGTAAATGCGGGTTGGCAGCGGCAACCAGGGATCGACTTGCGGCGAAGCTGACGACAGCGCGGCATTCATCGCTGAGTACTCCGAATGGCCGCAACTTCCTCAGTCAGGTCGATGCCGACGGGGCACCAAGTGATGCACCGGCCGCAACCGATGCAGCCCGACGTATCAAATTGATCGATCCAAGTTGCCAATTTGTGCGTCAACCATTGACGGTAGCGCGAGCGCGTTGTCTTCCGAACGGCGCCGGCGCTCATCATCGTGTGCTCGGCCGTGAAACACGATGCCCACGAGCGCTCGCGCTTGACGTGCTCACCACTGAGGTCGCTCACCTCCTCGACGCTGCTGCAGAAGCACGTCGGACACACCATCGTGCAATTGGCACACGACAGGCACCGCTCGGCCACCTCCGCCCAGCGCGGATGCTCGAGATTGTGCATCAACAGATCTCGGATGTCCGTCGTATCGAGAAACCGTCCGGCCGGCTCTCCGGCGCCGCCGGCTGATGCCGATCTGACCGAGCTTCCATTCGTTGCCGCAGCGCAGTCGGCAGCGCATGATAGGCTTCGATTTCGTCTGGCGAGCACGGGGTTGGCTTGACGGCGCCGATCACATCGCTGCCCCGTTCACTGGCCACTTCAATGATGAACCGATCGTCAAGCTCCGTCAGCGCAAGATCGAATCCGAACGTGCAGGCCGGGCCCGTGTTCATGCTGTGACAAAAACACGTCGCTGCCGCTCTGCGGCAATTCACGGCCACGATAAACAGTCCTTTGCGGCGCGACTGATAGGCAGAGTCGACGTAGGGGCTGCCAAGGAACACCCGGTCTTGCACCGCCAGCGCGTGCAAATCACACGAGCGGACGCCAATCGCCGCCAGCGGCTGCTGCGGTCGTTTCGGACTTGAGACCTGCCAGCTCCCCTCGTCCCGCTGCAGCTCCAGCAGCACCTCGCGCGGCGAAAAAATGAAATTCTTGAGCGAATGAGGGCCGACGACGTAGTCGAACCACCCGGCGTCAGCCGACCGCTCCAACCGGTACGTAGCGCCGTCCTGGCGATCAACGACCCCCCGCGGCAGCTCGTCGATTGAAGCCAAGTCGTCATACACAATCGCCGCGTCGGCCACGCGTGGCCCAATCGTGCGATAGCCGCGTGACCGCAGCGCGTCGATGATCGCCTGCAGCTCGGGCTTTTCGATGCTAACAAATCGGTTCGCAACCCTTCCATCCGTGTTCATTGCTGGGCCGTCTCCGCGCCAAAAATGTCGAGCAGTTGTAGCCGGGCGGCACTCAGCCGCTTCGACATGGCCAAAGCGATGCGCCGCATCAACTCGAAGCCCAATTGCGAATCCCGCTGGCATAGCGCAAGGACGGGCGCCGCCGGCAGGCGGATGGCCGTCGTCGGCGCCAACGCGCGGGCCGTTGCCGTCAACCGGCCTTGTTCCAAAAGCGGCGACCAGCCGAGTAGCTCACCAGCGCAGATCGTCATGATGCGGCGACAGCCGGTGCCTGGTCCGCATACCTCCAGGGAGACGCTTCCTTGCGAAACCAGGTAGGCGTCGGTTGCCTCGGCGCCTTCGCGGAAGATCGCGTGTCCGCTGGGAAACACTTCCACTTGGGACAAGGCCGCGATTTCGAATAGTTGTCCCTCCGAGAGACCGCGCAAGAACTCGATCCCACGCAATGCATCGACCTGACAAGGGGCGGTCATGACTTTGTCAACCTCCAACGTCACGCTTTCCAACACCAGCTCCCAGGGCACCCAGCGGAAGGCCGGACTCGGCGGCTTAAGTTTACCACTACGGTTCGCCTTCCGCGCAAGCATTGACACGTTGCACTACCTGCGGAATCGGCCGCCGCGTCAATTCGGCCAGGACTAGCCTCTCAAGCGGATCCAAACCGGCTTGCACGGCGCGGCTCAGAGATTCCCCGGGCCCATAACCTACTCCCCCAACAGCGAACAACACAACTTCGCGCGGCAAACGGCCCAGTTGTTCAGCCAGCCGCAGCACGTCCACCAAACTGAGTCCGTGGGTGGAGGCCGCGCTGCGGCTGCAAAGGGACGCATCCGGCCATTTCAGCCTCTTCACAATTCGGGGACCGTCGACGCTTACACAGGCATCGATCACGATCAGCCGCTCGCATCCATCCAGGTGCTCGATCAAATCTGAAGTATCGCCGATAATTAACACTTCCGCGCCAAGTTCGCGCGCTGTCGCAATCGCTCTGCCGCGAACCAGCCCAATCGATCGTCACCATGGGGACTGCCAATGCCAACAACTCTTGTTCCGAGACGCATACGGCTTGTCTGCAATTGCTGATTATAAGCGCGTTGAAAAATGGGGCTAAGTCGACCGGCGGAATGATTTGGGTTGTAGGACGGACAATCCTGTCCGTCGCATGGCTTGAAGACGCGCAAGATTGTCCGTCCTACCGCATACTGCATTCAGCGGTTCCACTTATCTTGCGGTCCGATTGCGAAAAATGTCGTGAAACTACGTTGCCGTGAGCGTGCCTGTCCTCTATTTCAACGGGCTACCTTGAAGCTGCCTTGAATACGGCGACCAAAATAACGCATTGTGAAAATGGACGTTCGATGTGCGAATTCGCACAACTGGCGCGTGCGAATTTCGCGAACTAATCCAGCGCCAAGGCTCGCCCCGCACTTTGATCGCGAAAACATGTGATTCACAGCCACACATGAGGACCAAGCATGCGGCACGGGCCTTGCATTGATGTCGTGCAGGAAAGTATCTGCAATGTTCGAAATTACTGCAACTCGCTGGCTCGCCCCCAACGTTCGCCGGTTGGACGTGCGGGCCCAGCGCATTGCACGCAAGCAACAACCGGGCCAATTCGTAATCATCCGCGTCCACGACCACGGCGAGCGGATCCCGTTGACGATCGCCGCCAGTGACCGGCCGGGGGGGACAATCGCGACTCATTGTCCAGGGCGTCGGCAAAACGACGCAATTGCTCAATTCACTTGAGGCTGGGCAATTTGTGCTGGACGTGGCCGGCCCGTTGGGGAATCCCTCGCCGGTTCGACGCTATGGGACGGTCGTCGTCCTGGCCGGCGGCGTCGGCGCGGCGATCGTCTGGCCGATCGCCAAAGCACTCCAGCTCATCGGCAATCGAGTCTTGACGATCCTCGGCGCTCGCGATCGCTCGTTGATCATTCTCGAAAAGGAGTTGCAGCAAGCAAGCGATGAGTTGTTCATCGTGACGGACGACGGCAGTTACGGCGGAAAGGGCGTTGTGACGCAAAAGCTGCAAGATTTGCTGCAACAGCCGCCACAAATCGACTTTGTCCTGGCGGTCGGTCCGATCGGGATGATGCGCGGCGTCGCGGAAGTCACTCGCCCAAGTCGAATTCCCACGGCGGTCAGCCTGAATTCGATTATGGTCGATGGCACCGGCATGTGCGGCGGTTGTCGTGTGCTCGTCGGGGGCCACGCTCGTTTTGCCTGCGTCGACGGGCCCGAGTTTGACGCGCATCAAGTCGACTTCGACATGCTCGCCCAGCGAAATTCGGCCTACCAAGCCGCCGAGCTCGATGCCCAGAAGCGTTATGACCTCGATCGAGTGTTCGATTTGGCACGCATTGAAGCACAGTGTCGCCTGATGCAGCGGCGCGTCGAGCTGGCTCGCAGACCATGAATACCCGGCTCTCACCCAAGCAACGCGTGAAACTGCCGCGGCAGGCAATGCCGACGCTGTCGATCGACCTGCGCCAGCACGGTTTTAGCGAAGTGAATTTGGGGCTAACCGTGCTGCAGGCCGCGGAGGAAGCCCAGCGGTGCCTCGAATGCAGCCATCCGCCATGTGTGTCCGGTTGTCCGGTCGGTGTAAGAATCAAAGAGTTTGTGCAACTGGTCGTGTCCGTTCCGCGAACCCCACTTGGCCATCCTCAGCGGCGGAGATGAATGAGTTCCTGGGTGTTGAAGGACGGGCGATTGCGGATACGGCGACAACTCCCGGACGAAATAAAGTAATTTGGGATTTGGGTGAGTCCAGAATCACGTTGGAACAGCACCCGTACCACCCGAATGCCCCGGACTGGCATCGTGGTCTTCACTGGCATCTGGATACGCCGGGGGCCGAGCATTTGCGGTATTTGCCAGGTGACCCTATTCCCGGATATTGATCTGATATGATGAGGGCCGAGAATGATGGAAGAAATAGCGACAATTCAATTTCAGGAAGTTGATACAGCCGATCAGGGGCTGGCAGTCATCCGGCGTTCAAAAGACGCTGTCGCGATCGCTTTATCGCTGCAAGGCAATGGAGACCTTGAGGTGGTGATTACCAAGGAAGATGCAAGGCGTTTGCTGAAAGCCCTGCAGGCCGCAGTGGAATAGGCGACTAGCGATTAAGCCGCGGGCAGCGGCTCGCCGGCATCCTCGGCTTTCCACACGTCGGGCAGGAACTGCTCCAGTTCCCGGCGGCGTCTGGCCGATCTTGGCCAGCACGCTGGTGAGGTAGCGCTGCGGATCGACGGCGTGGCGTTCGGCGCTGGCGATCAGCGACCACAGCCGGGCGTGGTTCTCGGCCGCGGCGTCGTGGCCGGCGAAGAGCCAGTTCTTGCGGCCGATGGCCACCCGCTTCAGCGCCCGCTCGCTGGCGTTGTTGTCGATGTTCAGGAAGCCTTGCGTCGCGTACGTCGTCGAGCGCCTGCCACTGGTTCTGGGCGTAGGTGATCGCCGCGGCCATCGGGCTGCGCGGCAGCACGACTTCTTGCTCGGCGTCGAGCCACGTCTTGATGCGCGTCGAGCACCGGCACGCTCCGCTCTTGGCGCAGTGCGAGCCGCGCCGCGTCGTCGGCATCCTTCGCTTCGCGCTCGATCGGCGTACAACTCGGCCGATCAGCGCCAGCATCTGCGCGGCCCGCTGCTCGTCGGAGTCCTGCGCATCGTAGAACTTCCGCCGCGCATGGGCCCAGCAGGCGACTTCCGTCACGCTTGCCGCCTGGAAGATGCCGTCGTAACCGCCGTAGGCGTCCGCTTGCAAGTAACCCGTGAAACCCGCCAGCCACTTGGCCGGGCCGTCGCGGGATCGGCTCGGCGTGTAGTCGTAGACGGTGTACGGATTGGCCTCGTCGCCCAGGTAGCACCAGATGCGGCCCTTGCGGCACTGCTTGGCGCCGGGCGATTGGATCGGCACGGTCGTGTCGTCGGTGTGAATCACCTGCGACTGCCGAACCCGCTCGGTCATCAACTCGACCAGCGGCTTCGACCAACTCGCCGGCACACCGCATCCACGCGCACATCGTGCTGCGGGCGACATGCACCTGCTGCCGCTCGAAGATGCGTTCCAGCCGGTACAGCGGCAGGTGATCGCCCAGCTTGCTCATCGACGACGTAGGCCAACAGGCTCGGCCCGGGCAGCCCCTTGTCGATCGGCTGCGGCGGCTTCGCGGCCGTGGCGATGTTCGGGTTGTAGCCGTCGTGGTCGCACTTCGCGCAGGCGTACTTGTGGCGAATGTGCTTCAGGACCTTGAAGCTGGCCGGGAAGTATTCCAGCTGCTCGCTGACTTCGTCGCCGATCCGGCAGCGCTCGCTGCCCGCACGCCGGGCAGGCCTTGTCGTCCAGGTCGTGCTCGATCTCGATCCGCTCCAGTGCTCGGGCAACTGCTGCCGGCCGTGCTGTGTCGCGGTTCTTGACGCGGCGGGTGACGAGCGGCTCGCCCGCTTCCTCGGCAATGCTCGCCTCGTCGAGCGGCAACTGGTCGATCCGCTGGCCGAACAAGCAGCAGTTGCCGCGGGTCGAACCGCTCGCTCCGCGGGCCGTAGTAGCGACGCAGGATCGCGGCGACCGCCGCCTTCACCGCCGCGTCGATGCCGCTTGCTGCTCGGCCTTCAGCTGCCGGCCGCTTCTTCCTGATGCGGCGATGAGCGCGTCGCGTCGGCGTTGCGTTCAACGAATCAACCGCTTGAGTGCAGCGACATCGTTCGGCAATTCGTCGATCGCAAGCGTCATGCGGCCCGTTGTAACGAGCATCTTCCGATCGCGCAACAGCAATGACGAGATTCGGAAAAAGTTTTCACGCGCTTCGCCGGCCGACGACGTCAGGCCCGACAAGCAGCCGCAACAGCTGGTCGCTGGTGATCTCGACCGCCGTCTCGCTGCGAGCGTGGGAACTGAAACTCGCCCCGCTCCAGCCGCTTGTAGTAGATCGCCAGCCCGTCGCGGTCCCACCACAGAATCTTCACCAGATGCCCGCCCTTGTTGCGGAACACGAACAGGCTGCCCGAGAGCGGATCGCGGCCGAGGAACGATGCGGACCACTTCGGCCAGCCCGTCGAAGACTCTTCCGCATGTCGACCGGCGTCGTGGCCACCCAGACCTGCACGTCCCGCAGGTCGGCGGCGATCATCGCACGACCCTCGCTTCGAGGGCGTGGACCAACGCCGCCAGCCGCTCCGGCGGATCGACTCGGGCAGTCGCAGCACGCGGCCGCCGGCCAGTTCGATCACGATCGCCGTGCCACGGCGCGACGGTCGTCATCGACCACCACCGGCAAGAACGCCGGCCGCCTCGAACGCTTTGACCGGCATGCGCTTCACGTGTCCCGCTGCTCGATCGTCCGCCGCCAGGCGTAGAACGACGCCTCCGTGAGCCTCTCCCGCCGGCAGAACGCCCGCACGCGACAGCCCGCTCGCCGCCTGCCGCTTCAGCACGCCACGCCAAAACGCTTCCCGCTTCGCGATCCCGCTCGTGATTGGCCATCGCTCGTCTCCTGGGTTGAAATAACCCCAGCTTGACTGCGACGGCAACTACTTAGGTGCGGCCGCTAAGATTCGAGAAGATAACGTGCTGCCCGCAATCACCGGCCGCGTTTGCCCGCAAGAACGACAGTGCGAGGGAAAGTGTGTACTGGGGAAGCGTGATGCGCCCTTGGCGATTGGCCATCTCGAGCGTTTCGTTGCCGATTACGAACGGTCGCAAGGCAAGGTAGCCTGCCCAGCCAGTGCGCCGCCCGCTGGCAAGCGGGTGGCCATCGTCGGCAGCGGGCCGGCGGGCCTCAGCGCAGCGGGCGACCTAGTGCGGCTGGGTCACGGCGTCACCGTATTCGAAGCGCTTCACGAACTGGGCGGCGTGCTCATTTACGGCATTCCCGAGTTCCGCCTGCCGAAGGAAATCGTGCGCGTATGAAATCGATAACCTCCGCATCGCGGGCGTGAAGTTTGAGACGAATTGCATTATCGGCAAGACGATCGACGTCGACGAGCTGCTGGGGCCAGAAGGTTTCGACGCCGTCTTTATTGCGACCGGCGCCGGGCTGCCGCATTTTCTCGGCGTGCCTGGCGAGCACCTCGTCGGCGTGTATTCAGCTAACGAATTCCTCACCCGGATCAACCTGCTGCACGCTTACGAATTTCCCGTTTATGACGAGCCGATTTGCCACTGCGTGGGCAAGGCGGTTGCGGTCGTGGGGGGCGGCAACACGGCGATGGATGCCGTCCGCACGGCGGTTCGCCTCGGAGCCCGCCGCGCACTTCTGATGTATCGCCGTTGTGAAGCCGAGATGACGGCCCGAGACGAGGAAGTTCGCCATGCCAGAGAAGAAGGAGTTGAGTTGCTCACGCTTACAACACCTTTCGAGTTTCTAGGCAATGATTCGGGACAGCTTCGAGCCGCTGCGTGCTGGCGGATGCAATTGGGCAACCCCGATGCAACCGGTCGGCGGGCGGTAAGTCCCGTCGCCGGTTCCGAATTCGAGCTACCGCTCGACGTGGCCGTCATCGCCCTTGGCACCGGCGCCAACCCGCTGGTCCAATCCGCGACGCCCAACTTGCGCACCGACCAGCGCGGCTACATCTGCGCAGATCCACAAACCCTCCGCACATCAAAACCGGGCGTCTTCGCCGGCGGTGACGTCGTGACCGGCGGCGCAACGGTGATTCTGGCAATGGCCGCCGGCCGCCGCGCGGCCGCGGAAATTGATGCGTTCTTGCGCAGCCTGAAACCGGAAAAAGAATGGCTGTCTCAATACAGTGCACCGGCCGAAAATCCGGCTCCGCGGAACCAGGAAACAAGACAGTCGCCCTAGCCTGGGACCCCGTCGAAATCCCAATATCCCCGAGTGGATTCGAACCACTAACCTTCGGCTTCGGAGGCCGACGCTCTATCCAGTTGAGCTACGGGGACATGCGACCCGCAATTGGTGAACTCGTGATTATGCCGCATCGCATCGTCGACGAATAGTGTCCCACGCCTCCAACCGCGGGCCGGCTGTTCCCCGTCAGAAGGCAATCTTTCGAGCGTTCCACCTGCGGAAACCGGCCTCAACGTCCGCCTGACTGAGGTCGGACTGCGGCCCGAGTGGCGTTATAATGTGACTCGCACCAGCCATCGTAACCCTCGCCCCAGAATCCGCTATAAAAAGGAGATCTCCATTGACCCAGGCGGCAACAATTCGTTCATGCGCGAAAGCTTTATTCGCTGCCCTGTTTGGCTGCGCTTTGATCCCCCTGCTCTTCGCAGTTCGGGCCGACGCACAGGCGCCCTCCGCGCCGCAAAACAAGGAGGCTGCCATCAGCGACGATCCGACCCCAGAAACCGGTGTCGATCTGTTGGAAGAAATCATGCAGCCCACACTGGCCGGCCGCGCCGACCGCACGCCCCCACCTGCCGACGACGCGCCCGACGGGTCCACCGCCCAGTCGGCGGCCGATGCCGGCCCGATCACCGCAAACGACGAAAACAACCGCAGCGTTGCCGCGGCGGCCGCGCAAAGAAATTCGTCGCCGCCGAAGAGCACGTCCTCGCCACGCGACAATCAAATCAAGCTTTTCACGCTCAACGCTGCCGACGCCACCGACATGGCGCGGCTCATCGCCTCGCTCTTCAATGGCCGGCCCCTGCGCGGCCGCCGACGTGCGTACGAATTCGCTGGTAGTCATCGGCCAGGCCGACGAAATCGCAATCGTCGAAGTCATCGTGCGGCAGCTCGACGAGACGACTTCGCGGCCTCGAAAAGCCGCCCCCGCGACAGAAGTCTTGCCCCGCCCCAATGCAGCCGCAGGTTCTAACGACGTGCGACGCGACCAGAAAGCGCCCGTGGCCCACCGCAACGGTGCTCAGACAGAAATCGACGAGGACGAGATGATCGTCCGTAGCGCCGAAGGGAGCCCCGCCGTCAAACACGCCCTCCAGGCATTGCGAGATTCCGCGGCAGCCAGCGTCTCAATGACCAGCGACGCCCAGGCCGAGCGCGACATGCTCCGCCAGGTCGTTCGTCGCCAAGAACAGCAAATTCAAGAACTGCACTCGAACCTTGAGCAAGTAATGCAGCAATTGAGCAGGCTGCAGTCCGAAAAATCCCAAATGGAAGCGATGCTCCGGCAACAGAAATTAGAGGCCGCTTCCAGATAACACCTCGGCGCGGGCCGCGGACGCCGCTACAACTTCATCTGCCGCAGCAGTTCCGCCACGCGAACCGTCGCAAACGAAGTTGCATAATCCGACATCGCATAGGGAATGATCAGCTCGCCGTTGTGCACCACAGCGCCGCAGCTATAGACGACGTTCGGCACGTACCCCTCGCGCTCATTTTCATTCGGCGCCAACAGGGGTTCTCTGAGCCGGCCGATGACCCGGGCCGGGTTCTCTAAATCCAACAGGCAAGCCCCCATCGAGTACTTACGCATCGGGCCCACGCCGTGTGTGAGAACCAGCCAGCCTTCCTCCGTTTCGATCGGCGACCCACAGTTGCCAAGCTGAAGGAACTCCCACGACTGCGTCGGCTTCATGACGATCTGCTTTGCGTACCAGAAGTGCAGCATATCCGAGTACATCACATAGATGTTTTCGCCGTCTTGTCGGGACAGCATCGCGTAGTGCCCGTTTACCCGCCGCGGAAACAAGGCCAGCCCCTTGTTTTTCACTTCCGGCCCGTTGAGCGTGCTGACGCGAAAATGGCAGAAGTCGCGCGTCTCCAGCAGTTGCGGCAGCACCACCTTGCCGTCGAACGCCGTATAGGTCGCGTAGTATAGCGTCTGGCCGTCGTGTTCACGAAACTCCACGAACCGCGCGTCTTCGATCCCGTTCGTCTCGGTAGGTGAATACGGAAAGATCACCCGCTCCGAAATTTTCTGCTCGGCCGAAAATGTGATTTCGTAGTTCGATTGCGCCAAAGCGATGATCCCCTTGGCGACCGTTTCAAATTCCAACTGCCGATGCCGGTTCTGCGTGCGGGCCGCCTTCAACGCCGCCTGCAGCTCGTCGAGCGTGAAGGACGGCTCCAGTTGCGCAAACACCTGCTCTGACAGGCCGTTGCCCAGGCCCAGTTCGATTAACTTTCGTTGAAAAAGCACCTTCTCGTATTCGGAATTGGGAACCATGCCCGGCGCCGTGACGAATCGCGTCGGGCCGTCGATCTGAATCTGGTTGACGTCGTTGACAACGCCGCTGCGAAATGTGATCGACGAGATATGCCCCTCACCGGTCGCCCGCAGGCTTAAGATGAACCGCTGCGAACCAGCCGGCAGATTCGATTGGTCCGGGTGCCACACGATCGACGGATTGAATAGCGCCGCCGACTCCAGCGCATATTCCTGCGTAAAATACGAGCCGATCAACAATTGCCGATTCTCACTCAGCGCCGCGTCGGTCAGCAGATGCTCGCGGGCCGCTTCATAGCGGTTTTGAAAAAACTGCCGCAGCCGCTGGTGCCGGCTATGAAACTCGCTCAGCACCCGCTCCAGCAACTGGTCGACCTGCTCCTCCGAGAGCGCCATTACGCGGGCGATGATCCGCTGCGCGCGTTGGGCGTCGAGCAAGACAAACGGTCGAAATAATACCCGCGTGTTATTGGGTTTGAGAACTACTTCCGTCCGCTTCACGTCCACTGAAAAACTCCATTTCTTCAGACGGGGGAAGGTGCAGGACGGCTCGCGCTGGCGCGGCCGGCAACTCACCATGAACATCCTCATTATGGACTGTCGCCAGCACTTCCTCCAATAGCTGCATCTCCGCTAGCGCCAGCAAAAAGCAGAGCGTCGATTCCGCTCCTTGATTCTCGTTGACCCGATCTGCATGCAAGCCATCGCGGCAGCCGCCGGTGCCCGCATCATACAGCGGGGCTCCCAAGTCATTGCGGCCCGTGAACCATTCGAACGACGTCCTGGCTTGCTCCAGCCAATACGGGTCCTGCGTGGCCCGATACGCTTCAATACTGGCCGACAACATTGCCTGGGCTTCAATCGGCTGCTGGTCGTAGTGGGCCGGCTCCTGGCCATGCGGAAAAAATCCTTTGCAGCCGATCGGCCGAAAGTGCCCCGCCGCCGCTCGCTGCTGTTCTGCCAGCCACCGTAGCGATTTCAGCCCGATCTCCAGCGCCCGCGGCGAGTTGCTCCAGCGGCCGCTCAAAATCAAGGCGTGCGGCAGCTTCGCATTGTCGTACGTCGCCTTCGGCTCGAACCAATGCCAATCGTCCGCCGCCGTCTGCGCGTAGAGATCGGTCAATCGCTCAGTCAGCGTTTCACGCAGTTGATTGACCAGCCGATCGCCGCTCAACCGGCGAAAGTATTCGTGAATGCCGATCAGCGCAAACGCCCAGGCCCGCGGCGACGAACTTTTCTCGACCAAAGCCAGCGCCCGCTCGAACAGTCGACCACCCCAAGCCTGCAACGTCCGCCGCTTCGAGCGGCCGATGCAGCAGCCCAGCGCCAAGTGGCGCGGCCCAAGGCGTCGTCTGACCCCTGATGCTCGAGCCAGTGGCGATCGTAGCTCAAGAAGTTTCTGTAACGGCTGCTTTCCGCGTCGAAGGCAAAATTGACAAACGCTGAGTAGGTCGTCGCCGCCCGCTGTAGTTCCGGCACGTCGTGCCCCAATTCTTCTAGCAGAACCGTCAACACGAGCGCCGCGCGTTGTCGTCCAGGCAATACCCCTCATGGTAGTTAGGAACGCAGTACGTCGCGTGTTGGATGATGCCGGTCGAATCCGTCAGCCGCAGCAACTGCTCCAGCCGCAGCTCGGGCAGGGCCAACGGTTCTTCGTCCAAGGTTCGCACGGCCAGCGGCCGCTGCGGCCCGCCCGTGCGCCCATGCCGCGCCCGCTGGAACGACTCCATATACAAATGGGCCACATGATTCCAAATCATCTCGCGGCCCAGCAAATACGCCCGCTTCCGCATCGCATGCCGCAGCGGCTCGTCTTCCAACAGGCGAATGACCGCGCACACAATGGCGTCTGAATCGGCAAACGGCACGAGCAACCCGCGCTCGTCGGCCAGAAGCTCTTCCGCGTGCCAATAGGGCGTCGAAATCACGGCCTGGCCGCAACCGAATGCATACGCCAGAGTGCCTGAGGTGATCTGCGCCTTGTTCAGGTAAGGCGTAATGTAAAGATCCGCCGCCCCGATGAACTCCGTCAACTCGCGCAGCTCGACGAACCGGTTGTAGAAGATGACGTGCTTTTTAATCCCCAGGTCTTGGGCCAGCCGCTCCAGGCTCAGGCGATAGGTTTCCCCCTGCTCGCGCAGCAAATTCGGATGCGTGGCCCCCAGCACAATATAAACGAAATTCGGAAACCGATCCACGATTCGCGGCAGCGCCGCAGCACGTACTCGATACCTTTATTTGGCGAAAGCAACCCGAACGTTAACGCCACAGTTTTGCTCTCGACACCGAACTGGTCCTTGTAAAAATTCGGATCGACAAAAGGCCTATCCGGTATGCCGTGAGCAATTAAGTCGATCTTGTGGGACGGCACGCCATGTGCCCGTACCAGAAAATCGCGCCCGCGTTCGGTCATTACCACGACGCGGGCCGAAAGCTCCGCCAGCTTCAATAGCACGCGCCGCTGATCGGCGTTGGGCTCTTGCATCACGGTGTGCAGCGTGGTCACTACGGGCACCCGCAGATCGCGCACCAGCCGCAGTACGTGGCTGCCCATCGGGCCGCCGTAAATGCCGTACTCATGCTGCAGGCAGACGACGTCGGCATTGGCAAAATTCAGATAGTCGGCCGCCCGCCGATACGAGTTTAGGTCCTGCTCGTCGATTTCAAAACGCACTTCCGGGTCGTAATCGTAACCGCCGTCGAGGTCGTTGATCGGCACAACGATGCTTTCCGCCGTCGGATATTGACCGGCCACGGCGGCCCGCAAGTCGTGCGTAAATGTGGCGATCCCACATTTGCGCGGCAAATAATCTCCGACAAAGGCGATCTTCCGGATTTGGGTGCTGCGTGTCATGTCCTGGACTGGTCGTGCTGAGATATCTGGGGCGGTAACGGAATCAGGCGGTGCCACCCGCCAAATAATTGGCATGCCGAGGACCGACAACAGCCGCTGCGATCGGCGCCGATCTCACCCGCTCCTCATTTCCGCCAGCATATCGGCACGCGAAAACTCGGCCACGGCCGTATATCGATCGGATGCGCCGTAATAGACCAGCAGCCGGTCGTCCACGTCGATCACGCCCGTCGGGAAGACCACGTCGTTGACAAACCCCTCTCGTTCGAAATCGAGCTCGGGTTGCAATATCGGGCGCATGCCGACTCGAACAATTCGCGTCGGGGCGTCCGCCGCTAGCAACATCGCGGCACCGCAATAAGCGCCGACCTTGCCGGCGACCCGCGAGCGCCGATTTCCATGATAAATCTCCAGCCACCCTTCCGGCAATCGCAGCGGCGGTGCGCCGGCGCCCACGCGCCGCTCTCCCACTCCTCCGCCCCGCTGTGCACGAAGCGATATTCGCCCCAATGGATCAAATCGCTCGAGCGAGCGATCCACATTTGTGGCAGAGCGAACGGCGTCCCGCCGACGGGCCGGTGGAGCGCCACGTAACGATCGTCGATCTTCTCTGGAAACAGCACGACGTCCTTGTTCTCCGGACAAAAGATGATTCCGTGCCGCGTCAGCGTACGAAAGTCGTCCGTCGACGCCAATGCCGTCGCCGCCCCGTGCCGCGACACGGCCACATACGTGATGAAGAACTTCTCACCCAGCCGCGTGATTCGCGGATCCTCGATGCCGAACTCCTCGTCTTCTTCACCCGGTACAAACAGCGGAGGCCCCACCGAATCGATCGTCACGCCGTCGCGGCTGCGGGCCAATCGCAAATGAGAAACAAACGTCAGCCGCACCAGGCCGTCGGCACGGCGGCGGGCAACCCGCGGGTCCACAACTTCCAGATGGTCTTGATGGACCCACTCCAGGACCAAGTCCCCACTTTCGTGCCGGGGAAGTGCCGTCCACCCTTCGCGCTTCTCGACCGGCCGCTCGGCGACGCGAATCAGCAGCAAGATTTCGTCGCCAACCCGCACCACGCCAGGATTGAACGTTCCAATCACTTCCAAATCGTCCCGGCTCGGCGGCACATCGTCGGGGCGAAGCAGTAGCTGAGTCGAAAGTCGCTTAATCATCGTTCTAGCAATTGAGCAGCGCCGCTTGAGTCGCAGCAATCCGTCGTTCCCCTCCCTCACAGGGAGGCGCCAGGGGACGGTTCGATTTGGCCAAATACTAGGATGTCTCAATTCATTTGTCCGTTGATATTTGCTCTGGAAACTCAAGCTATTCTTCGTGTGCTCGATGCGCCAGGCGATCGGCAGCGCAGGCCGTCGCCACCGAATCGCGCCCGTTCCGTTCATTGATCTTTCGCACGTGATTTCGATCACCGATCCAGGCCAACTGGTCAGCGAACATCCGCCGCAGCAGCTCGCAATAAATTGCCATCTTCTGCCGTCCTTCTCCCCAATGCAGCTCGAACATCTGATAAACGTCGTACTGCCTACCATGACCTGCACAACGCCTTTCCTCAGGTCCATAGCTGGACAGCACATCCACCCGCGCACCCACGAACAACTCGCAGAGCCCGCGCATGTCGCCTTCCTCGGCAATGCCGTGAACTCGCGCCTGCGTCGGCACCCATCCATGCAGCGTCACATCCCCGCGCTCGAATACCAGCCGCAACTCCTGCCGATCGAGCCGCCCCGGCTGATGAAACCCATGATAAAAATCTACATGCACGCCGCGCTGGTAGCGGACCGTGCATTGCACCTGATCTTCCAACTGCGTCCCTTCGCGAGGGATCGCCTGCGCTGCTACCACTTCGCCCGCACCCAGCCAGCCGGAAAACATGTCAAAAAAGTGCACGCCGTGTTCGACAAAGATTCCACCGCTCTTCGCGCGGTCCCAAAACCAGTGCTCCGGCGGCAGGCTCTGGTCCGACGCATAATTCTCGAAGTAGCCGTGTAGCAGTTCGCCCAACCACCGCCGCTCGATGAGTTGCCCGACCATGTCATACAAGTTGTTGTAGCGCTGCATCAAATTGGTCACGACCAGCCGGTCCCGCTCTCGCGCAACCGCGACTAGCTCATCGGCCTCTTCCACCGAAAGCGCCAGCGGCTTTTCGCAAATGACGTGCTTGCCGGCCAACATCGCTTGAATCGCCTGGCGATAATGCAGAAAGGGCGGCGTGGCAATGTAGACCAGATCGACGTCCGGTGAAGCCAACAGGCGCTCGATTTCCACCACGTCTTCGAGCCCAAATCGCCGGGCCGCCGCCAGTGCCGCCGGCCGCGCCGTCCCGGCCATCCCCGCCAGCCGTACGCCCGGCGCTTGCACGAACTGCTGCAACGCGAATAACCCGAACCCACCGCAGCCGATAACGCCTAATCCAATGCTTTGCCCAGACATATTCAAATTGTAGCATTTCGCGGCCAGGGACGAACGCGGCCTTCCACGGGATGAAAGTGGCGAACGCTCCTCTCCACGGTCACACGAGGGCTCGAGACTACCTACGCTCTTGTCGCATTGCTGATTTACCCCGGCGGCCAGCCAAGTTGTCGCCCTCCCAGCAGATGAAAGTGGAGATGATCGACCGCTTGCCCGCCGTCCGGCCCGCAGTTGACCACCACGCGATAGCCATTCCCAAGAACAAGCTTCTGTGCCAAATCGCGAATCACCAGCCACATGTGCCCGACCAGCGCCGCGTCGCCGTCCGCCAGCGCGTCAATCGAGGGAATCTCCTTCTTCGGAATCACCAGCACGTGCGTCGGCGCCTTCGGCGCGATGTCGCGAAACGCCAGACACCGGTCGTCTTCATATACCAAGTCCGCCGGAATTTCTTTGTCGATGATCCGCATGAATACGGTTTTTTCAGCCATGGCAGCAGTACGTCCCGTGTTCAAGTCGTAAGTCACGAATCAGAGTCAATTGCTATCGCCTCGTCCACCAACAGTACCGGAATCTGATCCACGACCGGGTACAGCCGGTCACCCGACGCGCGGAGATAGCCGCCGTCGAGCCGCTTCTCAACGCGCCGCCCGCCCAGATTGCGCAGCCGGGCGGCCGAGATCTTGGCGTTCAATTGCGCGAGCAAGTCCACATCCGCCGGCCGGAGCACCGAGCAGTCGTCCGGGCAACGCAATATCGACATCAAGTCTTCGCGAGACATGGCCTGCTCCTGTGACCGACCCCGGCCGTTGGCATACCGTTGGCCGCGACCGCGATCGCCCCCAGACCCCCCACCGCGACAGCTTTCGGGGACCCCCTGACCCCTTTGCGGGGGGGGCAACCTGCCCCACCAGCCTCGTCGAAATCGAAGCTTTTTTCAAGAGCCCAGTCGAGAAGAGTCTGTCGCCGCCTACAACTTTCGCTAGCAAGCGGTCCGTCCATTGATGATCGGCCGCGGCACTTGCCGATACAGTCGAAGAGCGATGCCGGACATCCGCGACGAAAGATCGCGTCGTTTCGCCGCGATCGCTCGCCAGCGCGGGGGGAGCCAACCTGGAGGATTGAGAAGATGAGAACTAGGACGGTTCTGTCACTAGGCTGTTGGGCCACCTTTGCTATTAGCAATCTCGCCGGCGCCCAAGAGCCAACGATTGAAACAGACGCCAACGGCGTTCAATGGCGCGTCACCAAGCAAGTCGTGCAGCAATCCGTCCCTCAGATTGAATATCAAACTCGAGAGCAAAAAGTTTACACACCCCAGGTCTCCACGAACTATCAGACCTACCAGCAAAACTACGTAACGCCGGTCACCGAGTACCGCTGGGTCTCGCGGATGCACGGCTGGTGGAACCCGTTCGCCGAACCCTATTGGACCCAAAGTCTAGAACCGTTCACTCGTTGGGAATCGCGGCCCGGCACCGTGCAAATTCCCGTCGCCCGTACCGACTGGGTCGAGTCGACGCAACAGCAGCAAGTGGCTGTAACCACCTATCGCCAAGTGCCGCAAGAAACTATCGTCCGAACTATGGTTCCCGCAGCCGGTTCGTTAGGCCCGAGTAGCGGAACGGCCATCGCCACCCGGCCCATGAGCCAGCGACTGGAAGGGGACCCGCCGCGCTATGGCAACACGCCGTTCCCTCGGTAATGCAGCCGTACGACCGACCATCTGGTGCGATGATCGGATTGCCATCTAGGACGGATAATCCTGTCCGTCCTATCGCTCGCATTGCAAACCGGACAATCCTGTCCGCCACAAAGCCAAGAACCGCGTACTGAGCACCGGGTACCGGCATTCACAAGTGCGACCAGTCCGCCGCTACCGAGGAAGCGCCAACCGTCCGGGCCAAACGACGGCTCTATCGACCCGCGTCGTCTCAATGCATCGCCCGCCGTCGCCGCGACCGCGTCGGCGAGTTGGCCGACCATTCCTTCGTCAGCGTCTCGAAGACTTCCGGCGTCTCGTAACGAACGACGCCTTTGACCTCGGGCATGGGGCCAATTAAACCGCGAAACACGGGCAGCCCGCGCAGGCTAAGATCGGTGCTGCAATCGTCAATGCCGATCTGCGTGTGCATCTTCAGCACGGTTTCGTGGGCGGTGTAGTCCTTCGTGCGCAGCTCGCCGTTGCTGCCGCGCGTGATAATTCGGATCGTTGGTTTCATGGGGAGGGAGTCTCGTTCGCGCTTGGGGAGGGGAGGACGGATCGAAACGCGTTCGACGGCACGCAATACCGCTATCGAAAAGTCTCATCGTCCACCTCCCGCGCCACCGCGGAAAGAAAAACACCGCGTGTACCTGGCAGTTGCACGTCCACAAACCGTCAAATCCGCTGCCACAGCGGCTTCCGCCACGAACCATCCCCAACTAGCTGCCGCTGAGTCCGAAACTTGAGCGGGCAACCGTCGTAATATGCACCGTTTCGCGCCGCTTAACGAATGTAGTGATCGTGCGAATCGAACCGGTCCCCTCGCCTTGCCGCCGAGCCAGCACCCCGATAAATTAGTCTCGTCATGCAGCCGCGGCCGCCAGGCCCCGGCCGCGCCCGGAGGGTAAGCGAATTGGCCAGCAGCCTGACTCGAAATCAGGTGCCGCGTAAGCGGTTGGGGGTTCGAGTCCCCTGCCCTCCGCTGAGCTGACTTCCGGGCGATTGCCAGGAATCCCTGGCTCGCGTCACGGGCTCCCGCTCTCTGGGCATTTGCGGCCTTATTTGATTTGCTTTTTTTGGCGGTGCTTTAATCGGCGACTTTCGCCTCACCCGACGGCGCCGGCGGCTGCGCCGGCCGCTGGTTTTGCAGTGTGGGTGAGGATTTATCTGGGGAGTTTGTCCTCGGGGGGCAGGAAGAACCCCCCGTTTCTGGGGCGATTCCGTTGTGCGCCGACGGGGCGGCCGGCGGCTTCTTTAGGGCTGGGGAGTTCAGGGCCGCGTTCATCACTCGAGTCACCTCGCGGCGAAACTCGGCGTCCTGTCGCCGTTGTTTGGGTGATAAGAATGGATCTTTGAATCTGTCGCGTTTGTCGACGTACTTCATAGCTTGTTTGAGGTAACGGCGCGACTGGCGATGATTCCAGGCGCGGCGCAGAGCGGGCGGCATGGCGGCCGTAAGTAGATTCTCGAACTGCTTTCGCCCGACCTTACAGGAGACGACCGCATCGAGGATTTCGGTCAGGTCGGCGACAAATCTGGCGCCCTCGCGTTTGCCGATCGTGGTCAGGGGCCATTGGGGATAGTCCAGCGGGTCGAGCCGTTCGAGCCAAGAACTCGATGCAACCCTTAACGCATCAGGCATTTTCAAGCTCAAGTCCGGCATCTCCGTGAAACGGAATCCAATCCGACGAACTGTCCACTTTCATCAGTAGGCTTCTTGCGGAGATCGATCGGATGCAGCTTGAAGTCCGTGAGTATCTGAGTCTGCTTCCCTCGCGGTTATAAGAATCGGCGTAAATGGTAACGCAGCGACGAACCATTCGCTGAACGCGAGCGGGCAGGCTTCCGGCCGTTCAACATCAACTGCTTCGTTTGCCGTTATTCGTGTTGCAGGTTCGTTCAATTCGCTTTCGTCTCGGCCAGAAACGCCCGCGTCACCTCGTCGCGCGGCTCGTCGAACACTTGCCGCGGCGGGCCCGACTCGATAATCCGCCCGCCGTGCATCACATGCACCGTATGCGAAACGTTGCGGGCGAAACCGATCGCGTGCGTGACGACGATCATCGTTTGGCCGCCGCGAGCAAGGTCGGCGATGACGCTTATCACCTCGGCCGCCATTCGCGGGTCGAGCGCGCTGGTCGGCTCGTCGAACAAGATCGCCTCTGGCGCCATCGCCAGCGTCCGCGCAATCGCCACCCGTTGCTGCTGCCCGCCCGAAAGCTGCTCCGGCCTGGCGGTCAGCTTGTCGTCCAAGCCGACGTGCGCCAGAAGTTGCCGGGCCTGAGCCGCGCACTGTTCGCGCGGCCGCTTCAGCACATACAGCGGGCCCGACATCACGTTCTCCAGCACATTCATGTGCGGAAACAAGTGAAACTGCTGAAACACCATCCCCACCCGGCGCCGCAGCTCGCGCAGCAACTGCCCTGCCCCGTCCGTCCGCTCGCCCGGCCGTAGCCGAATCTCATCGACCTGGATGTCCCCCTCCTCAAACGTCTCCAGACCGTTGATGCACCTTAGCAGCGTGCTCTTGCCGCCTCCCGACGGACCGACGATCGTGGCCACTTCCCCCTTCTCGACGGCAATGCTCACGCCGTCCAGCACGCGAAGTGGGCCATGACTTTTGCCCAAGTTCCGGATGTCGATCATCGCCATCTGAGTTCTTGATATCGTCACAATGGTTCTAACGAAACTGTGTCACGCGCTTGAGACCACCGCTTGGTCCCATTTCGTTTGTACGCTCGCAGAGCATTCTTTCCCAGGGTGAGAAACCTTGCAAACCGACATGTTTTCAAACTTCCTTAGTCGATGCCACCCGGCCTATCGTCGTTCCGAGCACCGGCCTCCAGGTAGGCCGTAAGCATGATTTGAGCGGCAAGCTGATCGCGGCGGGCTTTGCGTTGCTTAGTAGTCAATTGAGCGGACTGCAAAATCCTCTCCGCTTCGGCGGTGGAAAAACGCTCATCGAAGAATTCGATCGGCAGACCGCTTACACCACAGAGCCATTTTCCAAACTCGCGGGCGGCCGTCGACTGCTGGCTTTCAGCGCCGTTCAAATGAACGGGCAGGCCGATGACAAACTTTTCGATCTGCTCTTCCGTCACGAGCTGGCGAAAGAAGTGCTCGTCGTTGGCCGGGCCGCGGCGGTGGTAGATTTGATAAGGCGAGGCGATGCCAACGGATGTGTCCGCCAAGGCGATGCCGATGCGGACTGCTCCATGATCAATTCCGGCGATGAGCATGAATGCAGTGTAGTCGTCTCGCTCGGCGAGAGGAAGCATTTCGCGGAGCGGTTACGCCTGCACAATGGAATGGGAGGGCGAAGCTCCTGCTGAGCCTTTCGTCGCTCCCCACGTCGCGGCTTGGCGGGGGCCTCGCCCTCCCGCTGCGCATTTCGCGGAGCGAAATGACTACGCGATCGGTTGCCGTGTTGCTTCGGTTTCGAAGTGGCCGTGCTTAAGGAAGCGGAGCGTCAGTTCTTTGACGCGGGCGTCCAACATGATAAAGCTGTGGAGAACCGGCAACAGGCGAAAATCGCGTGCGCCGGCGAGGCGCGGCATTCGACGGTGATCACCGCATCGTCATCGCCGGCCAGGAGCGGGTTGAAACCGCGGCCGTCGCCGCGGCCCCCGGCCAAGATGCCGAAATCAAACGGCGGCGTGGCCAGCTTTGGGGCAAGGGTGTCCCAGCCAGTGGCGAGCTCGGTGGCGGCGGCGCCGGCGACGGCCTGGGCCAACTCGCCGCGGATCAGCGCGGTGGCGATTTGCGGGTGCTGATTGGGCGGGGCCAGCATGACCATGCGGCCGAGCTGTTGGCCGGCGAGGAGCTTGCGGTCGCCGGCCAGTAGCTCGCCGAGCCAGTGGCGGACCACGAGGCTGCCGAGGCTGTGGCCGACGAAGTTGAGCTCAGTGACGCCGGCGAGACTTTGAACGACGCTGTCGAGGGAAGCGGCGTGCTCGGCGACGCTGCCGCGCGTGGTGGGGTAGCCGACATTGAACGTGGAGTGCCCGCCATCCTTTTCGAGCGAGTCGCATAGCGACTGCATGCCGGAGCGGGTGCGGAACAGGCCATGCAGAACGATGACGGCTTTGCCCTGCATGGGCGGAAGGTTTTCGCGAGTCCGAATGGTGTCGACTTCCTGGCGGCACTCATCGAGCGTGCCCGAGGCGTGGCGGTGGTTGTCGCGGTCGAGCAGGCGATAGCGGCCCGTGAATACGTTGCGTTGAATGCGCCACTGGTGAAGAAACCAGACGTCGGCCCAATACTGCGTGCCGCCGGCCGTTTTGGTGAAGATGTTCATGAGTTGGTCGAGTGTGAACGAGGCGTTCGGATCGGTTAGCGCCGGCTGTTGCGAGAGTGCGCGGCCGGCGCCGAGTGCGATGGCCGCCGCGGCAGCAGCGAATTGACGCCGGGTAAGCTGTGGCATTGAACCATCCATTTTCGTCGCGAGCCGCGCAGCGGCGAATGAGACGCTTGTCTTTCAATTACAAATGCTCGGTCCAGCCGAGTTCTTCGAGTTGCTTTACGATCTGGCGGATGTGTTCTTCGTCGTGTTTGCTGGCCACGAGTGTGGCGTTCGGCGTGTGGACAATGATGCAGTCTTTGAGGCCCAGCGTGACGATCAGGTGGTCGTCCGTCGTACGAACGATCGAGCCTTGGGTGTTGATGGCCAGATGTTTGCCAATCACCGTGTTCCCGTGCTCGTCGCTGCCGGCCAGACGGGCGAGCGATTGCCAGCCGCCGAGGTCGTCCCACTCGAAGATCGCTTCGATGACGACGACGTCTCTGGCGTTTTCCATGACGGCGTAATCGATTGAGATCGGTTTAATGGCGGCGAACTCTCGAGCGAACACTTCATCGCGCTGATTTGTGTCCCAGGCGTCGACGATTTTTTGCAAGTGCGCCAGCGTTTCCGGCTGCCGCCAGCGGAGCGCGTCGAGGATGGCTTTTGGCGCCAGACGAAAATGCCGCTGTTCCAATAGTATTCGCGCGAATCGAGATATTCTTGGGCGAGCTGGGCACTCGGTTTTTCTTTGAATCGCCTAACGGCGAATGCAAGGGACACAGGCTTTGCCGTATATGAGGTCGGAAACCAGAGTTCCTTGCCTCGATGAATGTATCCAAAGATTTCGGCGGGGTATGTCGGTCGAATGCCGAAGGTAACGATTCGTTCGGGCGATTCTTCGACCATTGCTACGGCCATGCGAATCGAATCTCGGAATTTGCCAGACGGGCGAATCACATGGTCCGCCGGCATCACTACCATTATCGCATCCGGATCGCTACGACTGACAAGCAATGCCGCGAGTCCAATACACGGGGCCGTATCGCGCTTGCACGGTTCGCCCACGATGGCGCTCGCCGGCAGCTCAGGCAACTGTTCGCGAGTGGCTTTCACCAGGCGCTTGTTCGTCACGATCAGTCGGCGTTGGTTCGGAACAAGCCGCCCAGGCGGTCGACCGTCTGCCGCAGCATCGTCTGGCCGCCGACGAGCTGCAGAAGTTGCTTAGGCGTATCGACGCGGCTGGCGGGCCAAAACCGCGTGCCACTGCCGCCGGCCATGATGATCGCGTGGAGCATGGGACGGGTGACGGAGCAGGGGGCGGGGGTGAGGGTTCAGTGACTTCGGGCGTCTACGCGACATCCTCCATAAGAATAGGTGGCTTGGGCGGCTGTGGCGAGCCTTGTTTAGCGCGTGGAAGAGCTGTTGAGCGAACTGAGGGATTCAGCGAATTTCGCAGCTACTCGGGCGGGGTCGGCTGCGGCAGTGATGGCTGCTCCGATCGCCACCCGGGCAATGCCGGTCGCTAGCACGTCGCTGAGGTTGTCGGCATCGACGCCGCCGATGGCGAACGTCGGCAGGCGGATTTCCGCGGCGATCGCGAGGAGCAGGTCGAGGCCGGGGAATGCGCTGAACGATTTGGTGCACGATGGGAACGTGGGGCCCGCGCCGAGATAATTCGCGCCGTCGAGGGCGGCCGCGCGGGCCTGTTCGAGCGAGTGAGTCGAGACGCCCACGAGCATCCGCGTGCCGACAATCGTGCGGGCGTCTTTCACCGAGAGATCGTCTTGTCCGAGGTGAACGCCGTCGGCGTGCGTGGCCGCGGCGATATCGGTGCGGTCGTTGATGACGGCGAGCGTGGGCTTGCCGCGGGTCGCTTCGACGAGCAGCCGCGCGCGGGCGGCCAGCTCGCGGTCGGCGAGCTGTTTGTCGCGGAGCTGGATGATGCCGACGCCGGTGGCCACAAGTTGCGCGACGAGCTGCGTGAACCTGTCGGACGAGTCGCCGCCGTCGATGAGGACGCACAGCCGGACGCTGGCCAGCCACTCGCAACTAGTGCGTTCGGTGTCAATCGCCTTTTCGAGCGTGTAGAGTCGATAGCGGATTCTTTGGATCTCGTCTGCGAACTTGGCGTCGGCGAGCTTACCGTATTCTTCGAGGCTGCGGAGGGATTGCTCGGCCCTTTTGAGCCCGGCGACGCAGACCTCCCAGGCGTCGGCCCGCGCCATCTCGTTGGGCGTTGCGATGAGTGTGCCGACGTCGCGCTGTGTTTCGCGGGCCGAGTGGCGATCGCTGGCGGCGATCAATTTGGCCGCGTCGGCGAAGTTGTGTCGCAGCGCTTTGGCCAGCCGCGTGAGGTGGACGTCGTCGAGGACGAAGCGGGTGAAATCCTCCACGACGCGCAGACCTTCGCCGGCGCGGTTTACCGCGGCGTCAATCATCCGCATTAGCGGCGTGGAGGGCATAGCGGCGCGAGTGTCCCCACTACTCAATCGCTGGCATGATAATTGCGATAAGTAATCAAACGATCATACCGACTGCCAAAATATACCCAACAGTGCCGGCCAGTGACGCCCGAAACCAGTAGGCCGTGCCCACCGCTGCCAGGGTAGCGATGATTCCGACCGGCAGGCGCGAAAGCGCGTCCTCTGGACGGCGATCAGCCAGAATGCGGCTCCGGTCAACCAGATTAGTGCCGATCGGAGGCTGACTCCAACGGTGCGCATCACGTCCTCACACAGCGCGGCAGTTGGGTTCGTCGGTCAAGCAATTCATCATACCGCTGCGATACCGATTTTGATAGCAGGTGGCGAATTCGAGCCGCGACGTAAGATAATAGGGGGCTGGGGGTTGCCTTGATTCGAGCGATTTCGGGGGCTAAACTTCGGTGGGCTCGCAGCAGGTTTGCAGGGAAACGTGCGGCCGGAGGTAACGCTGTGGGGCGTGCCGAAGGGGGGCGAATCGTCGCCGTTGCAGTGCCACGGCGGTGGAGATTGATTCTCATTGGATTGGGCGCAGCGAACGGCCTCGGATAGGATGGGCGAAGGTTGTTGAGGTGAATGACGGATCGGGACAATTGGATAACGGGATGTGCGGCGTTCGATTGACCGCACTCGTACAATTACGACAGCGAAGGCGGCCCGGGCAGCTGGGCAGCCTGTGAACGAATTTGAACATCCGGAGACGGGCATGTACGAACGATTTACCGACCGTGCGAGAAAGGTGATGCAGCTGGCCAATCAAGAGGCCCAGCGCTTCAACCACGAATATATTGGGACCGAGCACGTTCTCTTGGGGCTGATCAAGGAAGGGAGCGGCGTGGCAGCCAATGTGTTGAAGAACCTCGACGTCGATCTGCGGAAGATTCGTCTGGAGGTGGAGAAGCTTGTTCAGAGCGGGCCGGACATGGTCACGATGGGCAAGCTGCCGCAGACGCCGCGGGCGAAGAAGGTCATCGAGTACTCGATGGAAGAGGCCCGCAACCTGAATCACAACTACGTCGGCACCGAACACATCTTGCTTGGACTGTTGCGCGAGCAGGAAGGCGTGGCCGCGCAAGTGCTGATGAACCTGGGCCTGAAGCTGGAAGAGGTCCGCGAGGAAGTTCTGAACCTTCTCGGCCACGGCATTGAAGGTGGCGAGAGCGAACGGGGCGGCCGCGGCGGAGTGGGCGGCGGCGAAGGCGAAAGCGGCGAGGGCCGCAAGAGCCGCAGCAAGACGCCGGCCCTCGACAGTTTCGGCCGCGACCTCACGGAGCTGGCCCGGCAGAAGAAGCTCGACCCCGTGATCGGCCGTGAGACAGAGATCGAACGGGCGATCCAAATCTTGAGCCGCCGGACGAAGAACAATCCGGTCCTCTTGGGCGAAGCAGGCGTCGGCAAGACGGCCATCGTGGAAGGCTTCGCACAGCGGGTCATCGAAGGAGATGTGCCCGAGCTGCTCTTGGACAGGCGAATCGTCGTGCTCGACCTTGCGATGATGGTGGCCGGTACGAAGTACCGCGGCCAATTCGAAGAGCGGATCAAGGCGGTGATGAACGAAGTCCGCCGGGCGAAGAACACGATTCTGTTTATCGATGAGCTGCACACGCTCGTCGGCGCCGGCGGCGCCGAGGGCGCGATCGACGCCTCGAACGTGCTGAAACCGGCCCTGGCCCGCGGCGAGATTCAATGCATTGGCGCGACGACGCTGGATGAGTATCGCAAGTACATCGAGAAAGATTCGGCACTGGCGCGGCGCTTCCAAGAGATTCTCATCGACCCGACGACGCCGAAAGATACGGTGGAGATTCTCCGCGGCCTGCGCGATCGGTACGAAGAGCACCACCGTGTGCAAATCACCGACGACGCGATCCAGGCGGCGGTCGAGCTGTCGGACCGCTACATCACGGGCCGCTGCCTGCCCGACAAGGCGATCGACGTGATCGACGAAGCGGGCGCGCGGGTTCGGCTCAAGAGCATGTCGAAGCCGCCCAATTTGAAGGAGATCGACGATGACGTCGAGGCGCTGAATCGGCAGAAGGAAGAGGCAGTGGCGAACCAGGACTTCGAGCAGGCGGCCCGGCTGCGCGATCAGGCCGACAAGCTGAAGAAGAAGAAGCAGCAGATCACCAAGGAATGGCGTGAGAAATCGCGCGAGAACGGCGGCGTCGTCGACGAGGACGTGATCGCCGAAGTGGTCTCGAAAATGACCGGGATTCCGCTGACGCGGATGACGACCGAAGACAGCTTGCGCCTGATGCAAATGGAGAGCGAGCTGCACAAGCGCGTGATCAGCCAGGACGAGGCGATCAAGGCGGTCGCCCGGGCGGTCCGTCGCAGCCGTAGCGGTCTGCAAGACCCGAAGCGGCCAACCGGCACGTTCGTGTTCGCCGGGCCGACCGGCGTCGGCAAGACGCTGCTCGCGAAGGCGCTGGCCGAGTTCATGTTCGGCGACGCCGACGCGCTGATCCAGATCGACATGAGCGAATACATGGAGAAGCACAATGTGAGCCGGCTGATCGGCGCCCCGCCGGGATATGTGGGTTACGAGGAAGGCGGCCAGCTCACCGAGCAAATCCGCCGCCGGCCGTACGCCGTGGTGCTGCTCGATGAAATCGAGAAGGCCCATCCGGAAGTGTTCAATATGCTGCTGCAGGTGATGGAAGAAGGTCGGCTGACGGACAGCTTCGGCCGGAACATCGACTTCCGCAACACGATCTTGATCATGACCACCAACGCGGGCGCCGAGGCGATCAAGAACGAATCGCAATTCGGTTTTTCGACCGGCAAGGGTGATGATTCGTCGTACGAGAGCATGAAGACCCGCGTGACGGACGAGATCGAAAAGGTCTTCCGGCCGGAATTCATTAACCGCGTGAATGACATCATCGTCTTCCGCCACTTGACGGACGAGAACCTCAAGGAAGTGATCGACCTGGAGCTGGGTAAGGTCCGCAAGCGGCTGGAGGAAAAGGGCCTGGCCATCGAGCTGACGGACGAGGCCAAGGAGTTTTTGATCAAGAAGGGCTCGAACACCGATTTCGGCGCCCGGCCGCTGCGGCGAGCGATCGAGACGTTTATCGAAGACCCGCTGGCCGAGGAGCTGCTCAAGGGCGAGTTTGCCGGCAAGGACCTGATCAAGGTCGAGGTCAAGAAGGTGGGCGACAAGAAGCAGCTGGTATTCGACGCGCAAACGACGAAGGACGCCCCGGCCGAGCCAGAATTGGCCGGCGCCGGGGCGGGAGCGGGAGCGGGAGCCGCCGAAGGCGATGACGTGGCGGCGGGCAGCTAAGCGGCATCGCGTAAAACTTGAAAACTCGATTAGCCCCCCGCCATTTGCCTGCTGTAGGCACCTAGGCGGGGGGCTAATTTTGGGTCAATAGCATATAATGATGCGACGGGTGAGGTTCTCGTACCGTCCTTACTTAGTTGTCGGCAAAAAAATCCGCCACATCAATTATCTGGACTGATTGCAATGACGACATTCGACCGCATCACGTCCAACTCGACAATCCTCAATGGGCAGCCTTGCATTCGTGGAATGCGGTTGACGGTGAGGCGCGTGCTCGAGGCGTTGGCTACCTATCCGGACCGCCAAGATCTCCGACGCGAATACCCTGAGCTAGAGGACGACGATATTCGACAGGCGCTCGAATATGCGGCCGCAAATCTGGACGATCGCGTCGTCGAGCTTCACAGGGTATGATGCTCCTCTTGGACCAAGGTTTGCCGCGATCGACGGTTCAGCATCTGGCCGCGGCCGGCATTGCTGCGGATCATGTTGGCGACATCTCATTGTCGGATGCTAGCGACGACATAATTCTAGCGACAGCACAGAAGCGTGGCGCGACTGTCGTTACCTTGGATGCGGACTTTCATCAAGCACTTGCCGCATCTGGTGCGACATCGCCGTCCGTAATTCGAATACGAATTGAACGGCTCAAAGGCGATCAACTGGCCGTGATTCTCGCACAGGTCGTGGCGGCCGCCAGCGCCGAACTTGCGGCGGGCGCAGTCGTAACTGTGACGCCTGGCAGAATTCGCCTTCGTGCACTGCCGATCGGTTGACCGAGCAAGCCGGTTGGAAACGGTCTTCTGTTGGTAAGGGCGCGTAGCCTGCTGGTCACCGTCGTGCCGGAAGGCGAAGATCAATTCTGGCTGGACGCCAGTCATTCGTCGTTAGCTGCCGTCTGGGACAATGCCGAAGACGACGCGTTCATAGGCACATTCGTCGAGAGCGACAACACGAAATACGACGCCCATGGCCAGCTTCTCGAAAAATGAAGTGGTCCTCGTTCGCTACGCGTTCCCGAACATAGCCAAACGCCTTACATCATCGGCCGTAAGACGGGCCTCATACGGTGACAACGGGCGTGCGGGCAAGTCTGGGTTGGCCCATCGCATTAGTGCCTCATAAAAGTCATCGGTGTTCAGTTCTTCAGAGCGAATGCATCTAAATTTATCAGGCAGGCCAAGAGCTTCTATGGCTGCGCTTGGGGTCTTAAGCAATAGTAGATAGTATGCGCTCCGGCCACGGAGGAACCCGCTGAGGGATGTGCCAGTTACGGACATCGAACCACCGTTGAAGATCTCGCCGAATTCGACAACAAACGGCCGACTAACTTCATCTTTTGGCAACCAAAGTCCAAACAATCCATCCGAGCCGTCACTGCCGAAAACGACTACCTCGGGCGGAATTGGCCAGTTGTGTCGGCGGAGGAAAGCCGAAGCGTGAAGCACAGACAATTCCTCTCCATCAAGGGGGTACAATCGAATATTCCCATGCAGTACTTCACCACCATCGCAGGCTTCGTAGAGAGCTACCAATTCGTCCGGAAGTGGTTTTTCTAACCTGCGGCAAGACGCTTAATATCTTCCGATGTCGCCCCAGGGTTCAGCGTGCTCGCGCCCGAGAAGTTCCAACAGTCGACGATTTCCTCGATATCCTTTGTCGCCATGCCTGGATTCCGGGGAATGAGAAGAAAATACCAGGAAATGACTTGGGGGCCTAACGCTCTATTTTTGCCGTTTTCGTCAAGATAACAATCGATTAATCAGCTGATCACGGGTAAGACCGTGGTGATCGCCGACATCTTTTAGAATTCCCGCCAAAGTTCCGACACGCAATGCCTTGTGTTGCGGGACGGTTATGTGGTGAGTTCCGTTCAGCTGGGTCGTCAAACGAACGTGCGATCCACGTTTGCGGGCCGGCGCATATTCGAGTCGCCCAAGGGCTTTGATAAGATCGTCGCACGGCAGCTTCATGCCGTGAGTATCTCCTCGCGGACGATATGCAGTCGGATCAGCTTCGGGGCCTGGCCGTCTTCAAAATGGCACTCGACGGCCTCGCGGACGTTCTGGCGCAGCTCGTCGAGTGTGTCCGATTCGGTGAAAATAGAGACGCCAACCGCTCGGGCGGTGTAGCCGCCTTCTGCCGCTTATTCAACTAAAAATATCAGTTCGCTCATTGCTAATCGCGTTCCAAGCTCTCTTTATTCAGTTTACATCTTACGGTAATCAATGTCACCCGCCATTTTAGTGACTGGCACATGCAAATCTGGTCTGCCGACCGCAATCTTTACTTTGCCGATGGAACTTTCGGCCGATTCCAACCGTCAAAGGCTCGGATTGCCCTCTACATTCGGCTGTCAGCCCCATTCTTCGCCCTTACGCCATTCCCCAGGAGAACTCGTCATGTCGAGCCATCTCTCGCCTTGCGGCCGTCGTTTTTCCGTTGGTTCTCGTGGGGTCGCCGTGGTATTGGCCGCGGTTTTTTCGTTGTCGATCGGCCTCCCGGCCACGCTAGCGGCCACCGATGCGGGCGAGGGGCAAGATTGGGAGGCCAAGCTGGTTCGCAACGTCACGCAGGGTGCCCTGCGGATCGTGCCGCCGGCCTCGCAGGAAGCGCAGCCGGCAGCGCAGGCCGTGCCGGCGGGCGGGTTGGTTGAGTGCCCGCTGACGCATACGGATGTGAAGGCTGAGATTTCGGGCTTCTTGGCCCGCGTGCACGTCACGCAGACCTTTAAGAACCCCAAGAACGAGAAGATCGAGGCCGTGTATGTGTTTCCGCTGCCGCACCAATCGGCAGTCGACCAGATGACGATGGTGGTGGGCGACCGGCGGATCGAGGGGCAAATCAAGCGGCGGGCCGAGGCGCGGGCCATCTATGAGCAAGCCCTGTACGCGGGCCAGACGGCGGCCCTGCTCGAGCAAGAACGGCCGAACATTTTCACGCAATCGGTCGGCAATATTCCGCCGGGGGCCGAGGTGAAGGTTGAAATCTCGTACGTCGACGTGCTGAAGTACGACCAGGGCGAGTACGAATTCAGTTTTCCAATGGTCGTCGGGCCGCGGTTCAACCCGGGGACGCCCAGCCCTGGGCAACCGCTCAACGAGGAACTGGCCGGGAAGGCAGCGCCAGGCGGCGCGGCGACGGAGGTGGTGCCGGACGGCGACCGGATCAATCCGCCGATTCTCGCGCCGGGCAATCGTACCGGGCACGATGTTTCGCTGACGGTGCATCTCGACGCCGGCGTGCCGGTGCAGGCGATGGACGTGCGCAGCCATTCCGCGTCGATCGAGCGGCCCGATACACGACACGCCGTCGTCAAGCTGGATGAGCTGGACTCGATTCCGAATAAGGATTTTGTTCTGCGGTACAACGTGGTGGGCGAGAAGCCGACGATGGCGCTGTTGGCGCATCGGGGAGCCCCTTCCCAGGACGGTGACGGGAAAAACCCTGCACGTGCCGGCCGCGACGACGGCTACTTCCTGTTGATGATTCAGCCGCAAGAGGATGAGAAGCTGAAGAAGAGCCCGCCGCGCGAGATTGTGTTTTTGGTGGACGTCTCTGGTTCGATGAGCGGCGCGCCGACGCAGAAGGTCATTGAGACAATGCAGCACATGCTGACGCTGTGTCGCGAAGGGGTCGACACGGTGCAGGTCGTTACGTTTGCCAGCCAGGCAAACAAGCTATTTGACGCACCGGTGCCCGTGAACAAGGACAACATCGCCCAGGCTCTGCAATTTACGGGCAATATCCGCGCCGGCGGCGGCACTCAGATGCTGGAAGGCGTGAAGCTGGCGATGAACGAGAAACTCGACCCTGAGCGGCGTGCGGATCGTGATTATGCTGACGGACGGCTACATCGGCAACGAAGCGGATATCATCGAGCACGTGGGAAAGAAGGCGGGCGACCAAATTCGTTTCTGGTGCATTGGCATCGGCGCCTCGCCGAATATGTTTCTTGTCGACGGCGTTGCCAAGCAAGGGGGCGGCATGGGCAAGCAGCTCAACCTGGGCGATGACGCCCAGCCGCTGGCGACGGAAGTGATCACGCGGATTCAGCGGTGCAGCTCAGCGACGTGAAGATCGACTGGGGCGGGCTCGCGGTATCCGATACGTATCCGACGCAGTTGCCGGAGCTGTGGGCCGGGCGGCCGGTGATTGTGTTCGGCCGTTACAAGCCGGCGGACGGACCGCAGAAGATCTCGGTTTCGGGCCGGGTGGAGGGCCAGCCTACGGAGTGGCCACTTACGGTCGAGCTGCCGGCGATTGAGCCGCAGCACGACGTGCTCGCTCCGACGTGGGCGCGGCAGAAGATTGAAGACCTGATGCAACAGGCGTATTACAAGGATTCGCCGGCCGTGGCCGAAGCGGTCACGGCGCTGGCGCTCGACCATCGGCTGATGAGCCAGTATACGAGCTTCGTCGCAGTGGATTCGTCGCAGCCGCCGGCCGAAGTGGCGGCTGCGCCGCATCGCATGCTGGTACCCGTGCCACTGCCCGAGGGGACGCGCTGGGAAGGTTTCTTTGGCGGCGGTGAGCAGAATGGGAGGAATGGCGGCATGTTCCGGGCGCTGGGAGAGTCTCGGGATCGCCGCGCTGGTGCCCGTGAACCATTGATGGAGCTCAAGGACTCTGAAGAGGTCGCGGATCGTTTTGGCATCACCCATCAGTACGCATTCGATGGACCGGTGGCTGCCGCGGCAGCCACCCCGGCGCTCTTGCCGGCGCAGGTGCAACAACAATCTGGGCGAGGCGTAACCATTACGGCCGGATTAGGGCGCGGCGGGGCAGGGCGAGGCACCGGAGGCTTTGGCTTTGGCGCCGGTGGTGGTGGTGGCGGCGGCCTTGGCGGCAGCGGTGCAGGAGGCGGTCAGGGCCGCGGCGGACGAGGTCGAGGATTGGGTGGCGCTCGGCAGCTGGCTGGGGGGGCAACACTCGGATTTGAAGTGGCGGGCGGCGCACTCGATGTCAGACATGAGTTGTCGACTTTGTCTCGTAACGAAACCGTGGACGGGTTGTCGATCGGCGACAAGTGGAACGATCAGGCTGGGTTGCAGTTGCTGGCGGACGGCGGCACGGGAGCAAGCCCGGCCAGCGCGGTGTTCGTGTGGGAACAGAACGCGGCTGGCCCGACCTATCAGGAAACGCTTGCGACGGCCGCGCTGGCAGCCGGGTTGAAGGCCCTCGAGGACAAGGACACGGGAGCGGCTCGGCGTGAATTTCTGCGGGCCGTGTACTTTGCCGAAGCGCAGGCAAATCGCCGGGCCACGGGTTCCGACATTGCGGTCCTGTGCTTCGCCCGGCTCGAGCGTCTGCGTGGTGAGCAGATTGCCGCGTGGACGAAGGCAGCGCCAAAGCTGGCAGCGCGACTCGATATTGTGCTGCGTGATGCGTCCGTTGAGGAAGCGATCGCGCAAGTGGCCCGCGCCGGCGGAATCGCGATCGATATCGTGCCTGGCAGCGTAGAAGACGCCGCGGCGCTCGCGGACGACACACGCGTGCATTACCTCGATTTGCGGCGGGCGACCGTCGCCGAGGCGCTTGATTGGATTCTGCTGCCGTCGCGGCTGGATTGGCAACTGGACGGCGATAAGGTCCGCGCGGCCAGCAGCCGGCGCGAAGCGGGCGTGAGCTACTGGGTGTATGACGTGGCCGAAATGGCCCTGCCACGTCGGTCGGAGGTGGCGGGCGACCAGGCGCAGATGTTGCAGAAGGCTCAGGCGGCGTGTGATGTGTTTCTGGCGGCAGTGCGCAAGAAGTTGGCGGCCAAAGTCGAAGAAGTGCAGTGGTTTGCGCCGGGGCAAGTGCTGATCGTAGGCGACCCGGCGCTGCAGGCGAAAGCGGCGGCCTATTGGGCCGAGTTGGCTGATCCACAGTCGGCGCCTAGAGCGAGCCGCATAAACTGGCCCAGGCGCGGCTGGCCGATCGCAAAGAGGCGCGGACCGCGGCGGCTGCGAAGCGGAAGCAATATGACGATTTGGCGCACTGGATGCGTTTGGCTGGCCGCTGTTGGCAGAGGCTGCCCACGGGCGACTAGACGTCGAGGCGCTGACCGAATTGGAAATCGCCTGGAAGTCTGCTGATCGATCGAAGCGAGCGGACGCGTCGGATCTGGTGCTGCTGCGGACGGCGTGGATTGCGAGCGAAGCGGCGAAATCGTTGCCTGACGAGAAGGAGCTGGGCGAATTTGCCAAACAGCTCCGCGACGCAACGAATGAGCTGGCCCGCGCGGCGGTCGAAACGATCGGCAAGCCGGACGGGCACTCGTCGATGCAGAGCGTGGCTGCGCTGTATGCCGCGCTCGCGCGGCGAGACGACGGCGCTTTCGCGAAGGCGGCTTGCGACGCGATCGCGGCGGAAGCGGCCGGCCCGCAGGCAAGTCTGGCACGCCAGGTAGCGCCCGTTCTTTTCGATCGTGGCGGAGAGCAGGAGCGGGCCGCTCTGGTGGAGGCCGTGCGGACCGGCGGCGCGGTGGGAGACGACGCCGTCGTGCTGCTGGCTTTGGCATGCCGCCGCGCTGGGGACGATGCGTGGTCGGAATTCCGCGCCGAGGCGCCCGAGCTGTTGGGACGCCAGCCGTTGGCAGGAGCCGTTGTGGTGCTCGTCAACCAGCTATCGGAGGCGACATTGCCGCTGGTAGCAGCTCGCTAGATGCGATAACACCTGTCCATATTACTTGCCGGCGCAGCTCGTTACGAGAGCCGTCATATCACGCGCATCCGCTACAATTGTTTGTGGTCAAGTGCAGTCGTCACCGTGACGGCCGTTTTTCAACTCCGAGGAGCCAAGTGATCGCTGCCGCAAGTGGGTCGCCCCCCTCCGGCGAACTAGATTTCAGGACAAGGCCAATCCGTGCCCGCGTGAGTTGCCATGTCCATCGCGTCCGCCCTTCTGCCGCAGTCGGATCGTCTGCCGTACACGTTCGTGCCCGTTCAAGTCGAGGTCTTGCGGTGGTTTGGGGCTGTCGGCGTCGACTTGTTTACGCCGGCCGACGGCGGCGCGGCGCCGCTGTTGTATTATCGCGCGGGCGGGCCGATGGTCGCGGACAGACTGGTCGAATTGCAGCGTACGGGCGTCGAGAATCTGTTCGTGCGGTCCTGCGATTTCGCCGTGCTCAGCAGCGACCTGCTGGATGCGCTCGAAAACGTATTGCAAACCGAATCGATTCCCGCGGCCGACCGCTTCGCCGCCCTGCAACTGGCCGTGGCAGTTGAAATCGAACAAACGCTGCGGGCAGGCGAATGTGACAAGTTCGTTGCGCTCGCCGATCAGGTGGGAGCACACATCGCGTCCTTGGTCTGTTCAGGCGACTTGCTGCCCCGCGACATGTTTAACATCGCGAGACACGATTTTTACACTTTCACGCACGTGACCAACGTGGCCGGTTACAGCGTGCTGTTGGCGGATCGGCTGGGAATTCATGACGCGGATGAGCTGCGGCAAATTGCCAGCGGGGCCATGTTGCACGACATCGGTAAACGGGCCATTTCCAAGAACGTCCTGGCAAAGCCAAGCGGCTTAACCGAAGAAGAGCGGGAACTGATCGAGAGCCACCCCCTGCGCGGCTACGAAGAGCTGTGCCTGCGGAGTGACTTGTCGCTGGGCCAGTTGATGATGGTGTATCAGCACCACGAGCACGTCGACGGCAACGGTTATCCGGTGGGCATCCTGGGCGACGAAATTCATCCGTGGGCCAAACTGCTGGCGGTCGTCGACGTGTTCGACGCGCTGACCGGCAAACGCGCGTATCGCCGGCCGACGTCGGCCGAGTCGGCCTGCGCGCCACCTTGAATCCCGTGCGGGGCGGCAATTTGATCGCGAGATTACGGTATGCTGGAGCGAAGCGATTCAACTGACCTGATCGGCGCGGCCTGGGCGGCCAGTGAGCAAAAGACTCGGCTACCGGAGGATTTTGAGTCATTCCGCACCGCCCGAGGCGCCGCGCCGCTGGTATTCAATACGCGGCGGGCATACCGCCGGTTTTTTCTGCGGCACCGCGCCCTTCTGGAACGCGGCGATGCGCGGCTTGGCGTCTACACGAAGGATATCTCGCGGCAGGGCATCGGGATTCTCTCGCCCGTGCAGTTGTTCCCCAAAGACGTCGTTCGACTAGTGCTGCCAAACGGTGCCGTGTATCAATTCGAGGTAGCCCGTTGCCGGCGCTTGGCGGCCGAGTGTTATGAATGCGGGACGCGGTTTGCGCCGTAAGAGTTGAAAAGGAATATTGCTTACCAGTTGGACGGCCCGTGGGTAGGGACGTTTGCGGTGAGCTAAACTGCAAGCGATTTCGGCGCCGGGTGGGCGTGGGCGGGATAGTGGGCGGCGGGCAGGAGCTGTGCTATCTTTGCAAGGCTGTGGATTGCTGCGCATTCCCGGCGACGGCGATCGCCGCTTCGGCATATTCCCGAGGTTTAGCATGACTGAAACAGCGCCCTGGATTACTTACCGGCCTGAATTAAAAGTGCTCGATTGCACGATCCGCGACGGCGGGCTGATCAACAACCACCAATTTACGGACGAGCTGGTGCGGGCCGTCTACGACGCCTGCGTGGCGGCAGGCGTCGACTACATGGAGGTGGGTTACAAGAATTCGCCCCGGCTGCACCCGCCGGCCCAGTTCGGCAAGTGGCGGCACTCGAGCGAAGACGATCTGAACCGGCTTTTTCACGACCACGACGCGAAACGGACCGGGCTGAAGCTGGCCGCGATGGCCGACGCCGGCAAGTGCGACTGGCGCGAGCAGATCGTGCCCTGCGCCGAGAGCAAGCTAGACATGATCCGCGTGGCCTTTTACGCCCACCAGGTTTCCGAAGCGGTCGAGATGATCGAGTACTGCCACGAGCAGGGCTACGAGACGAGCGCGAACTTGATGGCCGTGACCAATATCGAAGACGTCGAAATCGATACGGTGCTGTCCGCGATCAAGCCGACGCACGCCCAAGTGATGTGCATCGTCGACAGCTTCGGGCACTTGTACCGCGAGCAAATCGACCGGTTGTACAAGAAGTATGCGAAGGCGCTCGACGGAACAGGCAAGGAAATTGGCATGCACGCCCATAATAACATGCAACTGGCGTTTGCGAACACGATCGAGGCGATCATTTTGGGGGCGAACCGGGTTGACGCGACGATGGGAGGCCTGGGCCGCGGGGCGGGCAATTGTCACATGGAGCTGCTGTTGGGCTTTTTGCGGAACCCGAAATTCAAGCTGCGGCCGGTGATCGAGCTCTTGCAGCACCACATCGAGCCATTGAAGACAACGGTCGAGTGGGGCCC
The DNA here is from genome assembly GCA_963738665.1 of uncultured Planctomycetota bacterium. Taxonomy (GTDB): domain Bacteria; phylum Planctomycetota; class Planctomycetia; order Pirellulales; family Lacipirellulaceae; genus JABDGM01. The sequence goes on along the minus strand of CAVTXL010000010.1, from coordinate 141,209 downwards.
GCTCGTGCCGTACAACATCACCGGCATGATGAACGTGCACCCGCGGGCGGCGATGCAGTGCCGGGCGACCCAGGAGAAGGATGACTACGTGAAGTTTTATGATCAGGTCGTGACGGATATTTGAGGTTGTGTCGCCAGACCAATCCGCGAAGCGGTTCAATTCCACGGCCCGGAGCCACCGCTCTTATCGGGGGGCGGACTCGCGAGAAGAATCGCAACGAACGGCTTACGCTGAAGGCGGTAGACGCTGTATAACGCCTTCGGCGTAAGCGGATCTATTTAACCGCTACCCAGGGTGCGCCCTGCGCGGCGCCGCTGGGCTTCGGTATGCAACGCCTTCGTCGTTCGTCGTTCGATGAAGGTTGGGAGCAAACATGGTGCATCTCTCGCGCACGTTGAGATCGGTATTCGTGATTCTGATAATCGCGTCGCCCGCGGGCGCCGACACTTGGGATCAAGTTCGCCAGCATGGCGCTTTGAGGTGGGGCGGCGATATCAGCGGAGGCGGGCCGTATATCTATCAGGGGCCAGAAAACCAACTGGTCGGCTTTGAGTATGAGCTGATGGACTACATCGCCCGCGAGCTGGGCGTGCGGAACGAGTACGTCAACTGGGAATGGGAGATGCTGCCGCAGAAGCTCAAGCAGGGAGGGATCGACCTGGTGCTGAACGGATACGAATGGTCGGAGGAGCACGAGCGGGAGACGCCGTCGACCATTCCGTATTACATCTACACGCTGCAACTGCTGGCGCAGAGCGCCGACGACTCAATCCGAAGCTGGGACGATTTGAAAGCGGGGCCGGGGGAGCGGCGGAAGCGGGTCGGGGCGCTGCAAGGCTCGGCGGCGGCGCGGTTTTTGGAGAAGGAGTACGGTGGCGCAATTGACTTGAAGCTGTACCCGGAGCTGACGATGGTGATGGGCCTGGTGGAGCATGGGCAGCTCGATGCGACGCTGCAGGATGTGCCGACCGTCATCTATTACGGCCATGTCTACCCGGGCTTGCGGGCGGTGGGCGAACCGGTCGAGCCGGGCTATTACGTGGGCTACGTGCGGCAGGGCGACGATGCGCTCCGCGAGCGGATCAACGCGGCCATTCTGAAGGCCATCAGTGACCGGACGCTGCGGCGGATTTACGAGAAGTACGGCGTGTGGAACGACCAGCAACTCCGGTTGGCAGAGGTGGCCACGAATTGGCCGCCGCCGGTTGCTGCGGCGCCGTCGCGATGGACGAATATGCCATACTACATTGAGCTTTTGCTGAAGGCGGCCTGGATGACGGTGCTGCTCGCGTGCCTCTCGATGCCGCTGGCGATGATGATTGGGGTGCTGGTGGCCGTCGGGCGGCTGTATGGTCCGGGGTGGGTGCGGGCGCCGCTCACGGCGTATGTCGAGGTGCTGCGAGGGACGCCGCTATTGATGCAATTGTTCGTGCTGTATTACCTGGTGCCGCAGTACACCGGGCTATCGTTGCCGGAGTTTTGGACCGGCGTGTTAGGGCTGGCCATCAACTATTCAGCCTATGAAGCAGAGAATTATCGAGCCGGCCTGTTAGCAATTCCGCGCGGGCAGATCGAGGCGGCGCTGTCGCTGGGCATGAGCACGCGGACCGCGCTGGTGCGGGTGATCGTGCCACAAGCCGTGCGGATTGTAATACCGCCCGTGACGAACGATTTTATCGCGTTGTTCAAAGATACCTCGGTCGTGTCGATGATTTCGGTGACCGAGCTGACGCTCCAATATCGCAACCTGATGAACAGCCACCCGCAACTCATGCTCGAATTTGGCTTGATGACGGCTGCACTGTACATGGCGATGAGTTATCCCCTTTCGCTGGTGGCCGGGCGGTTGGAATCACGGTTCAAGAAGGTGAACGCTTGATTCACCAAGCCGGTTTGATGCCGATACTTCTGCCGAGGCGCCTCGAGAGAATTGACCTTAACAGCGACAACTCGGCTCGCTCCGCGTCGTTTGCCACACATTGGTTGAAGCTAAAGCTGATCTGGATCGAGCCGGTACAAGCGCCATGACCAAACTCATCTTCGGTTGCGGCTACCTGGGCGAACGTGTTGCCAGTCGCTGGCAAGCTGCCGGCCATGCGGTCGCGATCGTTACTCGCTCGGCCGACCGCGCAGCCGATTTCCGCCGACGGGGCCGAATTGCAATTGTGGCCGATGTCACGCAACCGCAAACTCGTTCCGAACTGCCCGCTGCCGACACCATTCTCTTCGCCGTCGGTTTCGACCGCGCCTCGTCTCGATCCATCCACGAAGTCTACGTTTCCGGTTTGCAAAACGCACTGGCCGCCCTCCCCGCACGCAGCCAACGCTTCGTCCACATTAGCACCACCGGAGTTTACGGCGATGCCCACGGCGCTTGGATTGACGAGCTCACCCCACCCGCACCAACCCGCGATGGCGGTCGCGCCACGCTCGCCGCCGAAAAGCTGCTCGCTGCCCACCCCCTCGGCAAAAACGCCGTCATCCTCCGCCTCGCCGGCCTCTACGGCCCTGGCCGTGTCCCCTTTCTCGATAAGCTCCGCGCCGGCCAGCCGATCCCGGCCGCCGGCGACGGGCACTTGAACTTAATTCACGTCGACGACGCGGCGAACGTCGTTGTCGCCGCCGATGCGCTGGCCCCCTTCACCAACGGCCCGTGCATCTACTGCGTCAGCGACGGCCAGCCCGTCCGGCGCGAAATCTATTACCGCGAAATCGCCCATCAAGTCGGCGCACCGCCGCCGACCTTCGTCGAACCCGGCCCCGCCTCGCCACGCGCAATTCGCAGTGAATCCGACCGCCGCATCCGCAACACAAAACTCGTGACCGAACTACGACCTTCGCTGATGTATACCAATTATCGCGCCGGCCTGGCGGCGATCTTGACAAATATGTAGCAGGCACGCTCCGCGTGTTGCAGCCAGCCTCCACAAACAGCCAATCTGTCCAGCTTGCGTCCAAACGCGCGTCGCTCCTGCTCTCAGCATTCGGCCGCGATTCGCGTCCGGTTGCATACAATACCTTCCCTCGGTAGGATCGAACGTCAGAACTCGATAAATCAGCCAGCTCCCGCCAGCAAGCTTTATTCGACTCGATGGCCATCCTCAAACGCCAACCCCTGTTCCCCCACGTCATCGAGCTGAACCACCAAGCCCGGCGCCGGATTAGTTGCAGCGTCTATCTGATCTACGACGACGACAACAACTGGGCCCTCATCGACATTGGCTACGAAGACGCCGTCGACGAGTGTCTCGAGATCATTCGCCAGCTCGACTTTCCCTTTTCGAAATGCGTCACGCTTGTCGCCTCGCACGCCGACGTCGATCACATCCAGGGCTTCGCCAAGGCCAAACAGATCTTGAAGGCGACCGTCACCTGTCACCCCCTGGCCGCCCAGCCGCTGGAGACCGGCGACAAGCTCGCCACCTATGCCGAAATCGCCGCCCAAAACATCCATCTCGACATGCCCACCGTGAAGGTCGATCGCCTCGTGAACGACGGCGACCGCATCCGCGTCGGCGCGCTCGAGCTCGAGGTCTGGCACACACCCGGCCATACCGGCGGACAGCTCTCGTTCCGCCTCGACAAGCTCCTCTTCTCCGGCGACAATCTCTTCCGCGACGGCTGCGTCGGCGCAATTGACGCCCACCACGGCAGCAGCATCCCCGAGTTCATCAAATCACTCGAACGCATCAAGGTCAGCGACGTCGTGTGGCTACTGCCCAGCCATGGGCCCGTCTTCCGCAAAAACGACGCCCTCATTGACCGCACTATCTCTCGCTTGCAGTCCTATCTTCACATGGCCGATTTCGGCACCTGCGCCATCGACTGGCCGCTGATGGACCAGTGGGAACGCGAATTGGTCGACGGCAAGCGGCCGGAGTAGAATAAAACTTTTCGCAATTTGCCGTTCCCGTCTCCTGCCGTCGCCGCAACATGGCCGCGAGCCAACCCGAGTATTCGGCACAAGATTGGGAAAGCGTCCTTCAAGCGGGCGTCGAGGCGCAAAGACTTGTCCCCGAAGCGATTGCAGTCGGTGGGACTGCCGCGGCACTCTACGCAGGGCATCGGCGCTCGATGGAGGTCGATCACGAAGTCTTCGACCTTACTAAACGATTTACGGAAATCCGCGAGACACTTGAACAAACTCCGCATTGGAAAACGGCGCACGTACACGCACCAAAGATGATTCTCGGCGCGTGGGACAACATTCCCGTCGGGTTTCGCCAGACCCTCCGGAAGCCGCATGCTGAGACCAATGCAAACGCCAGCCGGGCCGCTTGTGGTGCCAACTTTCGATGAAATGATCGGCATGAAGGCAAATTTGGCGTACAGCCGACGGGCCGCCCGAGATTTTCTGGACTTTGCCGCCCTGAGTTCCTGTACGACATCCCTCGCGGTGTTGAATTCGCTTCTGTTGTCGGACATACGTTACGGCGAACTGCAAACCGATTCGGTCGGTCTTGAAATTGCTAAGGCGCTTGCCGAACCGGATCCGTACGATTTGGATTCTCTGGACTTGGCCGAATACAACGGCGTCGTGCCGCCCTGGATCGACTGGTCGCATGTGAGATACGTCTGCGAGTCATTCGGCAAAAAGCTGTTTCACGCCCTTCGTCTCCCGGACGAGCCGGAATGAAACACTGTCATCTCAACCCCATCGTCGGCTGGACTAAGGCAGCCAATGATTCCGCCTTGGAGCGAGGCAGCCTCGCGGAATGGCAGGAGCTCTTTGAGCACGCGAAATGCAACCTGCAGTTTGCTCACAAGATTCTTGAAGTCGCGCGACAGCACCCGCTGCCGAGCGTACTCCCGCCGATTATGTGTATGGTGAAACTGAGCTGGCCGGAAGTGCAACAAGGCAAAGCGATCGAGTTGCCAGCAAGTGACCCGAGAAGATAGCCCGGTCATCTCGCCGCTGCGAGTCGCCGTGGTGGCATGGTCGGGCATCCGGCCCTTCTGCACCAAGTCGGTCCGCTCATCTCTGGAGGCACGTGCGATCGTTTCAGACCAGGATCGTCCGGCTACGTACACTCGTTACAACCCGCAAGGTTTAACATTAACGCGGCCGTTTCCCATCCGGTTGTACGGGTCCTACCGGATTTTCGCTCATTCCGGGTTGTAACGCCGGTCGATGCTACTACGGACGCGAGCTGCGGTGGGAACGGCCCCACCGATGATCTCCGCCCGCCCCGCGAACGGCCACAGCCGCCCGCAAAGGAGTTGTTGACCCATGATCCGCCGGACTTTTTTTCTGATTGCCGCCGCGCTGTTTTTATCACTGGCGGCCGGCGCCGAGAAAGCCCAAGCCCAGCAGGCCTACGGCCGCGCCTGGGGTACAACCTACACCACGCTCGATTGGAACCGCTTCTACCATTACCCGTACGTCTATTATCCCCAAAACTTCTGGGGCAACGAGTATTACCGCAGCGCCGACAGCCTGTACTACCGCTATCCGCCCGAAATGCGGATCCCCGTCTACAACCGCCACTGGTTCAATTACTATCCGACTCCGCGACCCTATTATCACGGCCACCATTTCGTCCTCGATATTTTTTGACCGTCGGCCGGGCGGCTCAAAAGACAATTCTCGCCGCGGCGAGCCGTGCGTCAGCGTCTGGGGGGACACTACTGACGAGCGGAACTATCGAGGATCGACTTGAAGAACCGCGACGCCAGGCGAGACGCTTGGCGTCGCGGTTTCGTTTTGATGGTACACCGTAGGGCGCAAAATGCTATCAGCCCACGCCGTAGTCCAGACATTCCTGTCTGCCAATTCCACTCGGCTGATGCCTGGCCAATCAAGTAAGCGACTAAAGACGTGCCCTGTCCGCGACGAGTTTCCGAACCCCCTCGGCAACCAGAAAACGTTGCCACGCGAAACGGTGGACACGCTGGTCCATCGTAAAGACGCAGACTAGGCAGACGGGAATCTCTGCCCCACGGTAAGTTATAATGGCAACATGCCCAAGAAAACGTCGCCTGCCCAGGCGCTTCGCAATCTATTCGACACCAGCAATCGGCCGATCTACGCCGTCGACGCCGACCGATGCATCGTCTACTGCAATCCGGCCTTGGAAGCCTGGCTCGAATTGACGAGCGACCGTATCATCGGCCGGCTCGTCGAATACCGTTCCGAACCCGCCAGCGATCCGGCCACACACGCCGAGACTGCAGGCCCGCTCTCCGACCTCTGTCCGCCACCCCGGGCGTTTACCGGCGAGACTTGCTCTGGCACCGTCTCTTGCCTCCCTCGTGATGGTCGGCTCGTCCATCGCCGGGCCGATTTCATTTCCCTCCAGTTCAACGAACCGCTCATTGAACCGCACTTGATCAACCAGCCGTCACACGGCAAGCCCGTCGGACGATCAACCCCGCCCACGCCCGGCGCCGTCCTCGCCCTGCTCGCCACTGGCGACCTGACGACCGACGAACTCGCCGCCCAAGTCACCGAACAGCCTGACGACCTGCACCGCACGATCCGCCGCTTCCGCCGTGCGCAGGCGGGCCGATATGGCCTGGCCTCGATCCTGGGCACCGGCTCCGCCATGCGCAAGGTGCGTTCCCAAATTATCGCCGCAGCCGTTAGCGGGGCGAATGCGCTCGTCCAAGGCTGGCCCGGCACCGGACGCGGAAGCATCGCTCGTGCGATTCACTACCACGCCGTCGGCGACGCCACGGTCCGGCTGCTGACACTCGACGGTCTGGTGCTCTCGGACGATTCGTTGCGCCGCGCATTGGACGCGGTCGCCGGCCCGGCGCCAGAACCGGCGCGACGACCAACGCTGTTGATCGAAAACATCGAGCGCCTGTCGCAGGCCCAGCAATCGCAACTGGCCGATGTCATCCGCCGCGGCGCAATCGCCGCGCGAGTTGTGGCCACCCTCAACACGCAGCCGCATACCCAATCTACGACCGCGTTAGAAAACGACGCAGCGGAGCCGGCGCGGCAAGTTGAGCCTGCCCTGCTCCATAGCCTCTCAACGATCACCATCGACGTCCCCCGCCTGGTCGAGCGGCTCGACGACCTGCCGCTGCTCGCCCAGTTCTTTCTCGAAGCGGCCAACCGCGGCAATTCCAAGCAGCTCGGCTCGATCCGTTCCGACGCGCTCGATCTGCTCGCCCTCTACAACTGGCCGGGCGAACTGGCAGAGCTCCGCACTGCGATTGCGGCCGCCCACGCCGCCGCCACCTCGCACGCGATTACGTCGGCCGATCTGCCCGTCGTCGTTCTTCACGCCGCGAAAGCCGCCGCCCTGCCCCACCGCACCCAAGAGCGAGTCAATCTCAACGAGCTGCTCGCGACCATAGAACGAGAAGCCATCGTCCGCGCCCTGGCCCAAGCCGGCGGCAACAAGTCGGAAGCCGCCGAATTGCTCGGCCTTACCCGCCCGCGCCTCTACCGCCGCATGGAGCAGCTCGGCCTCATCTCGCCCCAGCCCAGCGAGCCCCTCCCCAAATTCAAAGAAGCACCGCTGCCCGACTTTCGCGAAATCGAACCCGAGGAGCCCGTCGCATGAAACGTCACGATTGGCTCCTCTGCGAACGTGCCCCGCACTGGGCCGCCGCCCTTCGCCTAGCGCTGAATCGCTATCCTCGCTGCGCATCCTCGAGCAACGCCACGTCGCGACTGTACGAGACACGTAATCTCCAGGACATGCTGACGCGTCTCTCCGCTAAGTCGCGAAGCTTCGTGCTGATCGAAGTCCGCCGCTCCAATCTGGCCGACGTTCTCGCATGCCTGGCCGAAATCGCGCCGCACTTTCCCGGCACCGCTTCGCCGCCCTTTTGGACGCCTCACTCCATCCTCTCTACAATGACAATGACAATCCGGCCGACAACCGGTCAACTCAAGAAGTGCTGGCCGCGCTTTCCGAAGCTGGTGCTCACGCATTTGCCGACTCGCCCCGCAACTTGCACGCCGTCCTTGCCCTCGCCCACCGCCACGCAGAAACGATCGCCCAACAATCAAGCCCAGCCGACGGCCAGCCGTTCGCCGCCTGGGCCATGGCGCGGTTGCCTTGGCAGGACGCCTGACAACCGCTACAGAAGAAGGGGGCCAGGTATCAATTTTCCGCAGGCGATTCCTGCTGCGGTACTGATCTGACACCTGACACCAAACACATAACACCCAACACCGAACAAGCCACGTTGCGATGCCCGCTCCAATTGAACGTAAACTCGTTGAAAACGCCCTCGCCGACTTCCTCGACCCCGAAACGGCCCGCAGCGTCGTTCGCCTGGAACAACTGCATGACGTTGTTACGAGCGACAATCGCGTCGACGTCACACTTGGCCTCACCACCTGGGCCGCGCCGCTGTGGGAAGAGGTACGCGCCGCCGCCGTAGCGCAGCTGCGCGAGCCTGCCCCCGAACGCCGACGTCCACGTTCGCATCGTCGAGCACCGCCGCCCGCCCGAGCGCATCGGCCAGATCGGCCTGGCGGCCAAAAGTGTGATCGCTGTCGGCTCCGGCAAGGGCGGCGTCGGCAAGAGCACGATCGCCGCCAGTATCGCCTACGGCCTGAAAAACGCCGGCGCCAAAGTCGGCCTGATGGATGCCGACGTGTACGGCCCCAGCATTCCCCACCTGCTCGGCGTCAACGAGCGCCCGCAGCTCATCGAAAACCGTCTGCAGCCGATCGAGAAAGACGGCCTCCGACTGATGAGCATGGGCTTCCTCGTGCCGGCCGGCGAGGCCGTCGTCTGGCGCGGCCCGATGTTGCATGGCGCGATCACGCAGTTTCTTCGCGACACCGCCTGGGGCGAGCTCGATTGGCTCGTAATCGATATGCCGCCCGGTACGGGCGACATCGCTCTCACGCTTTCTCAACTGTTGCCCCTCACCGGCGCCGTTGTGGTCTGCACGCCGCAAGACGTGGCCCTGCTCGATGCCGTGAAGGCCATTGCCATGTTCCGCAAAGTTCACATCCCGCTCTTGGGCATGGTCGAGAACATGAGTTACTTTCTCTGCCCCGATTGCGGCAAGCGCTACGAGATCTTCGGCTCCGGCGGCGCAAAGCGACGCGCGGCCGAACTGGACGTGCCGTTCCTGGGCGAGGTGCCGATCCAGATGGGCATCCGGCAGCGTGGCGACGCCGGCGATACCTCAGGCAATTTCACCGACGCAGATACAGCCCCGTTCCTACGGAAAATCTGTGCAAACCTGGTCCGCCAGGTTGCCGCGGCCCGCGAGTCGCAGCCACCACTGCCGACCCTTTCCGTGCTGTGAAGAAGGTTTCAGGCATCGGCTATCCACCTCGCGCATGTCCAGCAGCCAGTTGAAATACGCCCGTCGTGGCGTTTTTCAACCTCGCCAAGTGCCGAGCAAAGCTCGTCACGGCTCGCAAAACTGCGACTTGGGTCGCAGTTTTGACATCGCATCCATGCGATGAAGCAGCCCGTCGACTTTTTCAACGGACTGCTAGAGCAGGCGGCTTCTCTCCTGACACCCGACACGTAAACAAATTAGGGCCGCCGGCAAAACTCGCCGGACGGCCCTTTCTCGTCGGTTCACCGCGGCAACGCTTCCGCGGAAAGAGACCACTGATAGACCTCCTCGCCGGAAGCGGCCGCGACGGGATAGAAACCCGTTCGCACTTGTTGCTGTCGCACAGCTCACCAGCACGGAATTCGGGCTTCCGTTCGGCGCCCTCGACCGTGTGGCCTGCACGACCGTCAATCGATGGTGCGTCGCTAGGCCTTCTTGGTCTTGCGTTTGGCCTTCTTGCGACGACCCTTCTTTTTGGTACCCTTCGCAGCACCCGCCTTCTTCTTGCGGCGGACCTTCTTTTTGGTACCTTTCGCTGCCTTCTTCTTGGCAGCCTTTCTCTTCTTGGCCACAGTCACTCCTCCATAAAAGGGTTCAGGCAAGACTTCGACTGATAAAACGCCAGCTTCCAGTCTGCGTCCCGCCTTTTGGACAGCGGCTACCATTCCGCGGTAGCCTTCCGGTCTTTTGTGCCAACTTCCGCGTGTGAACTAATCACTGGGTGTTGATTCGTCACTCGCCGATTTGCACAGTCACCGGCTTCACTTGCTGGTAGTTGTACAAATTTGCGGAACTAATGCAACATGTTTTTTCCAAAAATTTTGCCGCGCACGATAAGTTTTTTGCATTTAACACGTCTCGGCAGCCGTTCGCAATTCTTCTTGAAGCGCGCCAAAAGCGAAATTCGCGCCGCGCGCCGCCACTCAATACAGAGAGATCGTCGTTCCGTCCGCTAACCGACCGCTTGGTTGCGACGCGCGCTGCCGGGCACCAAAAACATACCGCTCGTAGGGCGCCAAGCGCGCGAGGTAAAGGCGCTCCCACAAACGGGGCGCGCGCATCGGCGGCAGCGCATCTTCGCCCCGCCAGCCCGCCAAAATCTCTGGCCACGCGTGGTGCCGAGCTTGACGCCGGATGTGGATCGGATCGAACCCATACCAGGCGGAAGAGGCTGGAATTACCGGCAGTTTTCGCGAGGCGGCCAGTTTCAACAGTCCCTCATTCACCTCCGCCACGCGTTTTCGCGCCGCAGCCAGCGTTAGCCCGCTGCGCGGAAACAGCAGCCGTCGAAAGAACCGAAACCGCGCCTCGCCGAGCGTCGCCAAACTGGCCAGCGGCAGTTCGGTAATCAGCGTCTCCGCGCCCGCCATCAACAACCGATCCAGGCACTGCTCCACCCACGTCAGCAACTTTTCCGGCGCCACGCCGTACAACAAATCGTTCCCCACGTCGGTCACTAGCGCGCTCGTCGGCAGCGGCGGGCGAGTTTGTAAATCTTGCCAAAGCGCGCAGGGAAAAATTCCGGAAATTTTTCTCCCCAATACGACAGAATCTTGCCCATATGACCTTCCATGACCCATCGCCGCCATGATTTCGACTGGCGCATCCCACGTGCGGCGCACCGTCTGTACGATCGTCGCAAACGACATCACGACGTTGCTTGCGCCCAACAACACGATGCGCCGAGATGGTGTAGCCATGAAATTGATCGGCGCGACGAATTACCGCAGTTGAATCCGCGCCCAACCACAATTGGTAGATTTTTGCGCGGCGAATCGCTGAGCGCAATCAATATATTGCATTTCGCACGGCCGGTTGCAATCCGCCGCCGCGGCACCCACTCATCGCCAGTAATTCTGATACGAACGCAGCGCCTGATAGCTGCCGTAGGCCAACAATCCGAACATGATGCACGTGAAAGTCGCCTTTTGGCTCAGGGCATAGATTGCCACGATCGCCGCGGCCACGACGGATACCCACAGCGAAAAAACGATTCCTTGCCGCGGATTGCGCAGCGTCAACACCTCCCGAGTAACTTGGCCGCCGTCGAGCGGATAGATCGGCAGCAGGTTGACGAGGCCCCACAAAATGTTGACCCACAGCAGGTCGAAAAAGACATCGTTCGCCAGTGGCGATGCAAAGGGCTCAAAATCGGCGCCAAATACGACGAAGCGCGGATATGCGCTCACCTCGAATCCTTGGCCTGGCGCGGCCGCGAACTGGGCGCCAAGTAACACCACGACGATCCAGTGACCGGCCAGCAACACGCCGACGATCACCAGCGCGGCAAACAAAAAGCCAGCCGCAGGCCCCGCCAAACAAATCAAAATCTGACTCCGCGGCGAGCGATCGCAATCATTGCACGATGCCAGTCCGCCAAAGCTGTGTAGCGTAATCCATGGCCGGCCGCCGAAATATCGTTGCAGAAAGGCGTGCCCCAGCTCGTGCACGAGGATCGAAACAAACACCACGGCGACCCACACCAGTACGCCCACAGGTTCCACCGGGCCGCCCCCTAAGCCCAACAGCAGGGCCACCACCCAAAAGAACGGGTGCACCCGCACAGGAAACCCAAACAGGCGAAAGTGCAGGTCGCCGGCAGAAGGTGCGGGTTCGCCAATGATCATGTCACCAACCGCTGCTCATCATCGATCGACGCGGCCTATCGCTTGCCGTTTGGCTCCCACGTCACGCAGCATCGCGAACTTGCGCCCGCGCCGCTTGCCAAAGTCACAATGCGCGGCGAGCGCCGGCGGCCGCACCTTCGCCAGCTCCGCGAGCACATACTCCGCCGCTCGCCGCGACGCGCCACCGTGCCCCACGCGCTCCTTGAGCACCGCCATCTCGGCCACCAGCCGCTCCCGCTGAGCAGGCTGCGTCAACCATTCTACGACGTGCGCGGCCACTTGGCCTGACCTATCTTCGCAGCTCAGGTACTCGGGCATCAACACCCGCGCGTCGGCCGGGTCGGCCGGGTCGTACGTCGCCACTTTCTGCGGAAACAAATCCTCCGCAGTCAGCAGATTCACGAGCGTGATGTACGCACCTTGCGAAAGAATCGCTGCACGAAAAACGCCGGGCGCGAGATTTGGTATAAGATCACGGCCGGCGTTGTGTGAAACAACAACTCGAGCGAGACGCTGCCCGAAACGGCCATCGCGCAGTCGGCCGCATGGATTAACTCGGCCGTCTTGCCGACGTACACCTCAATCGGCAACCCCGCCGGGCCACCTCGCCCCGCAGCCACTCGGCATGCGCCGGCTTAAACGCGGCCACGGCAAACCGCACGCCGGGCAGGCGCTGGTGCACGAGTTTCGCCGCCTTTAAAAACGACGCGAAGTTGCCCCGCACTTCCTGCGTCCGCGAGCCGGGCAAGATCGTCACCAGCGGCCCGCCGCCCGCCTTGCGCCGCCGCATGAAAGCCTCATCCAATTGCTCCGCCCGCAGTTGATCAAAGTACGGATGCCCGACGTACGTGGCATGACAGCCGCGCTGGCGATACCAGGCCTCTTCGAACGGCAGCTTGCAAAGCACGTGGTCGACAAACCGCCGCATTTTCTTCACACGCCAACCGGCCCAGGCCCACAACTGCGGCGTGCCGTAATAAAACACGGGAATGCCATGCGCCTTGGCCCGCCTCGCGATCCACCAATTGAAGCCCGGATAATCAATCAATACGACCGCATCCGGCCGCTGATGTCGAAAATATCGATCGGCCCGGCTCGCCAGCTCCCAAAATCGATGCAGGTTCGCGATCACCCGCGCAAACCACATTACGGCCAGCTTCGTGAGATCCTCATGCAGGGCGCACCCAGCCGCGGCCATTCGCGGCCCGCCATACCCGACAAACTGGCAATCCGGCCGCAGGGCCCGCAACTCGCGAATCAAATTCGCACCATGCAAGTCGCCGCTTGGTTCGCCGACTGAAAAGAATATCTTCATCGATGTCCGATCCGCACATTCTAGAAAGCTACCCGCCCGTTTTCGCGTGCGAAGTATGTCAAAATGCGCAAGATTGGAAAAGCTCAGTTCCCGCTTTACGGTCTTTGTACATGGTCACGGATCGGAGCCCGCGGCGCAAGCAAGGGCACGCCCAAGCGAATTCAAACCATCCTCACCGCCCCAACAACATCTCCAAGTAACTCCGCCGCTCCGACGGCCCCAGTTCCAGCTCAATCGCCAATTGTCGAATCGCGCGCTTCGCCGACTCGAGCTCATGCTCGTCGGCCATCAGCTCCAGCTCCACGTAATCGCCGACACCCTCCACACAATCGATCGCCCCTTCCACGTCGTATCCCTGCCGCCGTATCGCAAACTTCCGCCGCTCTTTGCGCACCGTGGCCACCGGCATGAAGCCGAGCGCCTCGAGCAATGCACCAAACCGCGCGCCGTCCGCGTCCTGCGAATCCAGCGGCAACTCGATCTCGCGTCGCGTCTTGGTCGCCGCGTCCAGCTTCGGCCCTTTGTATGTCACGAAGCTCGCGCCAGCGACGCTGCGAATTCGCAGCGCTTCATCGGTTGCGGCGAAATCCCGCGCCGGATGCGCATAGTACAGATCACTCTGCACAACGGGCGGCTCCGGCCGCACACCTTGCTCGGCCAATCGCACGACAAACGCCGCCACGTCGTTTAACCGGTGCTTCTGCTCAACTTCAAATCGCATCGCCCGCTCTTCAATTCCCAAATCTGCAATTTGCAATTTGCATTTTACAATCGACAAAAGAACGCATCATCAGGCGAGATATTTCGCCTGATTGATCTCAGCGGGTCGATCCGGCCGCGCCGCCACTCCCTCCGCATCGAGGGCCCACAGCGGACTGATTTCCACAGCCACGCCTTCCTTGACGCGCGTCCCGGCGGCCAGCAGCCATTTCGTGTGCTCGGCGATCATCAATCGCTGCACATACTCCGCCGTGTCCCGCTCCGCCCCCGGCGCGTTCTTCAGCGGCGCAAATACCTCCTCCTCCGGATACTCCACAATCAGCGCATTTTCGGCCATGGGCAGCAGATCAAAAATGAACCGCTCGAACTTCAGCGCGTTCGGCTGCGGCGGCTCAACGCGATTGCCCGCTGCGTCGACAAAGGGCACCTTCTTCCGCGCCACGTGAAATGGCAGCCCGCCCGCCGTCGCCAGCGCCCGCTCGAACAATTCCACGGCAAACACGTGCACGGCGATGCTGCCGGCCCAGAACACCAGCCCGCCGGCCGCGTCGCGCCGCTCGGCCACGTCGTCCGGAAAATCGCTGTATTCGATCACCTGCATCCGGCCGTCGATCGTGGCGAAGTTGCCGAGCTTGTCCTGCGGCGTCTGCTTGGCCACGGCGATCGACGTCAGCTCCGACTTCGCCAGCAGGTGATACCCAATTAGTTCCGCCTCGCAGATCGGCGCCAGCGGGTTATCGACCTGCAAATAGAACACGTGCTCGATGCCGCGCCGCCGCATATCAGCCAGCGCCCCGCTCGCCGCCAGCGCCGCAACGGTTCCGCCGTGCCCATCCGGGCTAAGAAACAAGCTGTCCTTCGCCGCCAAAAGCAACCTGCCTGTCGCCGCGTCGACTGCCGGCATCGTCCCCTGACAGAACAAGTACACGTCGTCCCGCGGCAAGCCGAAGTATTCGTGATCGCGCAAAAACGCGACTTGCTCGTCATTTGTCGCCGGGCTGGTCATGATGTACACTGGCACTTCCGCCCCAAATCGCCGCGCCGCCGCCAGCGCCTTCTGCAAATGAATCTCGAGCAGCGTCGCGCCCGACACTGGCCCGATCGGGTACATCCCCTTGGGATGCTCAAAGCCCAGCCGGCTCCCCTGCCCGCCCGACACGAGGAGCACGCCAATCTTGCCGCCGGCCAGCGCCGCCGTCCCGCGGCCTTTTACCTCGACCGCCGTAATCTGTCGTTCAGCAGTGCGCGCGGCGGCCGCTGGTCCGGCGCGCCGCGACAGCGCCGCCCAGTCCTGCGACTCCCCAGCGTGTCGATACAGCGCGGCCAACTGCTCAAAATCGATCGCGGCCAATTGCTCGCCCAGTCGCCGCCGCCCCGCCTCGTCCAGCTCATCCCAAAACGCCAGCACATGTGCCTGGCCATACCGCGCCAGCCGCTCGGCAAGCTCCGCTCGATCCACCGTCAACTTGTTCGACTGCGTCCCCATCGCCGACAATACCCATGAAGACCGTACGTGTCCTGCGTAAGCGGAAGCCGCGCTCGCCGCTCCCCCGCTCTCTGCCCCGGCTGTGGTCACCAATGGTGCCCGGTCTGCCGACCGTGCCGTTGTGGCCGGGTCGCCCGACCGTGCCACCCCGCTCAAAAAATCCACCCCCGCACCCATGCGTACGCGAGCAGGCACAAGAGGGGAAACAAAATAAACACCGCCGCGTACGTAAAGATCGAGGTCCACACATGTCGCGGCCAACGTGCCATGCCCGCATTGTAGTAGGCACACTCCGTGTGCCGTAACAGCCCCGCAAAAAAAGGCCGCCCGATCGCAGGACGGACCTTCTGTCCGTCCGCCGCTCTACTGCGACACAGCCACCGCAGAAGTCCCTGGCGTCTGGCGGCCCGGTATCCTGCTGGCCCGCCGCACCATCGTCGCCAAATCTTCCCCGAAGCCCAGGCGCCCCGGCAGTCAGGTTTGCGCCCCTAGGTCGAGCCACAATCGACTCTGCACGGGCAGGGCAAGAATGTCTGACCCACGTCCTAGTTGCCGCCCCCACAACTCTCTACTTATAATGACAGTTTGTCTCGCCCGCCTGCGGTTCCGCTCGCGGCCCATAGTTCGCAGATCCATTTCAACCGAGCTTCGAGGAGCATCTCCGTGACAAACGGCCGATACCTGTTTACCAGCGAATCTGTCAGCATGGGCCATCCCGATAAGCTGGCCGACCAAATCTCCGACGGCGTGCTGGACGCCATGCTCTCCCAGGACCCGATGAGCCGCGTGGCCTGCGAAACGCTCGTCACCACCGGCCTGTGCGTGATCGCCGGCGAAGTCACCACCAAGGCTACCGTCGACCTGCAGCAAGTCGTCCGCGACGTCGTCCGCGACGTCGGCTACACCGAGGCCGACATGGGCATCAGCGCCGATCACTGCGCCGTGCTCGTCGCTTTGCACGAACAGTCGCCCGACATCGCCCAAGGCGTCAACGACAACGCCGCCGCCGGCAAAGACGTCGGCGCCGGCGACCAGGGCCTGATGTTCGGCTACGCCTGCAATGACACTGATGAATTGATGCCGCTGCCGATCGCCCTTGCCCACCGCATTCTCAACCGCCTGACCGAGGCCCGTAAAAAGGGCGAGGCCAAGTGGCTGCGGCCGGATTCGAAGAGCCAAATCACGGTCGAATACGACGGCAACACGCCGCTCCGCGTCGATACGGTCGTCGTCTCCACGCAGCACGCGGCGGACGTGTCGAACACCGACATCGAAAAGTTCATCATTCAGAAAGTGATCAAGCCGTCGCTCGGCGAGTGGTTCAGCGACGACATCAAGTACCACATCAACCCGACCGGCCGCTTCGTCGTTGGTGGCCCGCATGGCGATTGCGGCCTGACCGGCCGCAAGATCATCGTCGACACCTACGGCGGCTGGGGTCGCCACGGCGGCGGCGCTTTCAGCGGCAAGGACCCGACCAAGGTCGACCGCAGCGCGGCCTACATGGCCCGCTACGTGGCCAAGAACATTGTCGCGGCCGGCCTCGCCGATCGTTGCGAGGTGCAGTTCGCCTACGCGATCGGCGTCTCTGAGCCGGTGAGCGTCTGTGTCGATACCGAAGGCACCGGCAAGATCGAAGACGCGCGGCTGTGCGAAATCGTCCGCGAAGTATTCCCGCTTTCGCCCGCCGGCATCATCAAGCACCTCGACCTTCGCCGGCCGATCTACCGCAAAACGGCCGCCGGCGGCCACTTCGGCCGCAGCGAACCCGAGTTCACCTGGGAACGGACCGACAAAGCCAAAGCCCTAAAGGCGGCAGCAGAACGTGAAACCGCAGCGGCAGCGCACTGATGTACTGATGTGAAGTGAAACCCCACGACGGCCTAGTCACCTCCGTGGCAAGGCTCGCGGGCAAATTGACACGCAGACCGCACCGGTGCACTGGCAGCATGAAGTGATTGCCACCCAGTACTCAGTAGCCAATTCCCGATCCAACGCCCGCGCGACGCACAACCCGCCGGAACCGAGCCCGTGATGCAACTTGTCGGCGCCCCCCAATGCGCCCCAAGACTCCGCGAACAGCCGCTTCGCCAACCGGCGACGATCGCAGTCGCCAGCTCGGCGGCGCTCGTCATCCTGCTCTTATCGCTCTTTCTCGCCGCCCGCCGAATCAGCGGCGCGATGTCCACACCGCTCGCCACGCTGCCGCTCGCAACCACGGCAATTGCGCTCTTACTCTGCGTGTTGTCGGTCTGCATCATCTCGCGCAGTGTCCGGCGAACCTGCCGGTCCAGCCAGCGGCTGGTCAAATCTCGCCATGCACGGCTCGCCACTCATCTCAATATTCCTCATCGCCTTCGCCTCCTCCTGCCCCTTCGCGCACATCGTCGACTGGCTCATCTGGCTCCCCACGTTCGCCGCAGCCTGGTTTCTACTTCCCCTCCCTCACAGGGAGGGGCCAGGGGAGGGTTTTTTTCGCCGCCTCAAGCAATCACCGACACTCCGCCGTCTTCCGTCCACCACGAGGCGACCGCCAGCCGCCGGCCAGCGCGTCCTTCAACAGCTCACCCGCACCGAGCTCGCCGATGGCCGCCATACCATCCACGCCACCCTCACCGCACTGTTCGCCCCCGGCCAGCGCACGGCCACGCTCTACGTCGCCTTCTGTCCACCCTTCGAGCGCTTGCCCGAAGTCGACGTCGATTTCGACGACGCCACAATTGCCACGGTCAAACTGACGCAACTCCTCCACCACGGCGCGCAACTGGACGTCAGCCTCTCGCGGCCGGCGATAACCACGTTTAGCGGCCCGGTCGAGCTCTTTGCTCTCCAGTCTCGGGAGGGCGAGGCTTCCGCCGAGCCATCCTGACGGCAGCTTGACGGCGCCCCTCGCGTTGTCGCAATCTGCCACGTCCTCTATAATCCGCGCGGGTCGGCAACTTCGCCAGCCGTGGCTGAATTCGCAAGAATTCAGTTTTGATTTTTTGCCAACGCAGCTTCGAATATGAAGCCCGATATGCCAAACCTCCGTATCGGCCTCGGCGAGGATTCTCATCGCCTCACGCCCGGCGGTCCGCTGCGCATCGGCGGCGTCGACGTGCCCCACGACCACAGCCTGCTCGGCCACAGCGATGCCGACGTGCTGCTCCACGCCGTCACCGACGCCCTGCTCGGCGCCGCCGCCCTGCCCGACATCGGCCGCATGTTCCCCGACACCGACCACGCCAACCGCGGTCGCGACTCGGCGGAGATGCTCGCCGCCGCCGCGGATGAAGTCGCCGTGGCCGGCTACCGGCTCGTCAACCTCGATTGCGTCATCCAAGCCCAGCAGCCCAAGCTGGCCGTGTACATCGACATGATCCGCAGCCGCATCGCCCACATCCTCCGCATCGAACCCGAACAGATCGGCCTCAAAGCCAAAACCGGCGAAGGCATCGGCCCCGTCGGCCGCCAGGAAATCATCGAAGCCCGCTGCATCGCCCTCGTCGAGCGAATTTCGACCACGAGTGGTTAGTAAAGCGACGCAACGAAGAATACAAAAATGCAAAATGGAACGTACTCTTCGTCTTCATTTTGCGTTTTGCATTTAATATTTTGCAATCAACGTTCCTGCTCCTCCTGACGTCTTAGTTGATAGCGTTATGTCTCAAGTATCTTCCACGCCCGCCCAAGTCTCCACCGCCGCGCCGCATCCCACGCTCCGCGTCTACAACACGCTCAGCCGCCAGAAGGAACCCTTCCGCACCGTCCAACCCGGCCGCGTCGGCATCTATCTCTGCGGCCCCACCGTTTACGACAAGGCACACATCGGCCACATGGTCGGCCCCGTGATCTTCGATTGCATCAAGCGCTACCTCAGCTACTGCGGCTACCAGGTGGACTGGGTAGTAAACATCACTGACGTCGACGACAAGCTCATCAAGAAGGCCGGCGAACGCGGCCTCACCATGCTCCAGGTCGCGGAAGAAAACATTGCCGACTACCACCACAACCTGGCCGCCCTCGGTGTCGACCAGATCGACCACTTCCCCCGCGCTACCGAGTGCATGCCCGACATCATCCAGTTCATTGAATGCCTCGTCGAGCGCGACTTTGCCTACAAGTCGGACGGCGACGTCTATTTCGACGTCGCCCATGACAACAGCTACGGCAAGCTCTCGAACCGCTCGATCGACTCGGTCCAAGGCGACGGCGGCTCTGGCAGCCAGCGCAAGCGCAATGTCGCCGACTTCGCCCTCTGGAAATCGGCCAAGCCGGGCGAACCGAGTTGGGACAGCCCCTGGGGGCCAGGCCGACCCGGTTGGCACATCGAGTGCTCGGCCATGAGCAAGAAAATCCTTGGCGAAACGTTCGACATTCACGGCGGCGGCCTGGACCTGATCTTCCCGCATCACGAAAACGAAATCGCCCAAAGCGAATGCTGCCACGGCAAGCCCATGGTCACCTACTGGGCCCACAATGGCCTGCTCCGCGCGGGCGCCGCCGTCGGCAAAATCGGCGGCCGAACTGAGCGAGACGGTTCGGGTGCCACTGACTCTGCCAGTGCTCCCCTTCCCCGCTCCGGGGAGGGGCTAGGGGAGGGGTCTTCGCCCGAAGCGACGGCTTCCGGCAAAATGAGCCGCTCCAAAGGCGCCGGCGGCCTGGCCCAGCTCATCGACCGCCAAGGCGGCGAACGGATCCGCTTCTTCCTGCTGCGAACCCACTATCGCAGCACGGTCCTCTTCAATGAGCCGGCCATCGAAGAAGCCGGAGTGGGCCTGGAAACCTTTTATCGCCTCTTCAAACGCTACCACCGCATCACGGGCGCCGAATTCTACTCCCTCACCGCTCCAACCACCCGCGAAGCCACGCCCCTCTCCGTCGGCAAAGAGCCCGCCCTCCGCGAGGCCGAGGCCTGCCGCCAAAAGTTCCTCGCCGCCATGGACGACGACTTCAACACGGGCGGCGCGACCGGCGAGCTGTTCGAGCTGGCCAAGCTCACCAATCGCTACTGCGACGAAAAAGACCTCGAAGGCGCAGGCAAAACCGATGCGGCCAGTCAGGCTACGATCGAACTCCTGATGACAACGATCAAAGAACTCGCGGCGATCCTCGGCATTTTCTTGACGACGCCGGCGAGTCCGCTTCAGCGGACGGGCGACGACCTCGCCCGAAAACTCCTGCCCCTAGTGAACGAAGTTTGCCCGTCTTCTCTCCCTCCCCTGCAATGGGAAGGGCCAGGTGAGGGGTCTTCGCCCAGTGCCGACGAGCTCATGCAGCTTCTGATCAAGCGCCGCGCCGAAGCCCGCAAAGCCAAAGACTTCGCCACCGCCGACACCATCCGCAAACGCCTCACCGAGCTCGGCATCACCCTCGAAGACCGCGCCGGCGGCACCGAGTGGACCCGTTCATAACAGAGGCAGTCGATCCCCTGGCAACTGCTATAATATCCACTATCAGTAGTTCCAAGTTCCTCGTTTTCTCCGGCGTTGGCACATGTTCGAGCTCGCAACCACTTTGGCTATCAGCCGTCAGCTTTCAGCCAGAGAAATCCAGTCTGGCTGACGGCTGATAGCTGATAGCTGATGGCTGGCCTTGCGATCGAGAAGCCCGCCGAACTGCGGAAGGACTGATAACTTGGAACTACTGACTATACGAATCCATTTGACGCGGAGGATCGGTGATGACGAAATTACTTCAGCAAGCATTCGAGAAAGCTTCAAATCTGCCGGCGGAAGAGTAGGAAGCATTCGGCAAGCACGAAGAATACGACCGATTGCTAAAATCGCTGTGAGGCCATTCATGCGTCCTCGCTTCGTCCCTCGCCCCCGCTTCTCACTCCGCACGCTCCTTCTCCTCACGGCCCTCGCCGCCGTAATTTGCGCCTGGCTCACCTTACCAAAACTTAATGCCCAGAAATTCATCCGCCTATGTGAACAGCGCGACTATGTGGCGGCCGACAATATGCTTCCACGAGACAATCGCTTCCTCGTCCAATGGAATGAACTCCTGTCGAAAATGGTCGAATCACACGATAGTTTTCAGATCGAGCTAGAGGACCAGGACTCGTCCTGGATCGATAACCTCCGCGGCCGCCAGCCGATCGGCGTGTCGCAATCCGCCCACCGCTGGAATGGCTCTTGGGGCATGACGCTCTCACGAAACGCCCGGCTCCTGTATGCGACTCCCTTCGGCATGACTCTGGCCGACAGCCTGGACCAGATTCCGAACCAAAACTAAAGTCACGGCCAGGAGAAGTCCTCTCTTGACCCTCAGCCCTCGCCCCCATGCGTCACCGCTTCCGCCTCCGCTCGCTGCTTCTCCTCACGGCCCTCGCCGCCGGAGCGTGTTATTGGTGGATCGCCCGTCCGACGATCGTGGCAGCGCGTTTTGCGGACGCTATTGCCCGCGGTGACTTCAAGTTCGCCGATACGATTTTTCGACCCAGCCCCCTGGTGACTGAGCGGTGGCGCCCCTCCCTTGGCCGACTCATCCGCCTTGACGCGCACCTCGACCCGCGCTCGTGGCACGACCTCGTTCATGGACGCCGTCGAATCGATCTGCGATACGCCCCGGGCTCCGCCGTTGTCGCGCCAGACCTTCCGTTTCGCGATGGATTTGAACTCGTAGCGAGATCGCCTTGCACGTGCGCCGTCCTTGTCGCGACGACCACGCACGTTTCCCTGGCGCAAACCGAATTCCCGCAGCTCTATTTCCTTCCCTCCAACGGCATCTTAATCCGAGACAACTGACGCAAGCCCCGCGCAGTACTTCTGTTTCGTCCGGCTCTTGACTCCCCCGCTCTTGACTCTCGGCCCTCGACCCTCGACCATGTCCCCATGCGCATCCTCGGCATCGATCCCGGCCTCAACGTCACAGGCTACGGCGTGTTAGAAATCACTGAGCGCCGGAGCGATCCGCCGCAACTCATCGAAGCCGGCGTCGTCCGCGGCAAGGCCGGTACGTCGCTGGCCGATCGGGTCTTGGAAATCCATGTCGGCGTCGTCGACATCATCGAATCGCTCCAGCCGGCCGTGCTCGCGATCGAAGAACTCTACTCCCACTACGAGCGCCCGACGACCGCCATCCTGATGGGCCACGCCCGCGGCGTGATCGTCCTGGCCGCCGCCCAGGCCGGCATCCCGGTCGAGCACTACGCCTCGACCCAAATCAAAAAGACGCTCACCGGCAACGGCCGCGCCGCCAAATGGCAAATCCAAGAAGCCATCAAGCGCGAGCTGAACCTGCCCGAACTTCCCGAGCCCCCCGACGTCGCCGACGCCCTGGCCATCGCCCTCTGCCACTGTTATGTAGGGGACAGGTTGCAGGGGGCAGGGGCCAGGGAATCAAGATAAACACCGCGCCGCAAACTCACGTGCCGCGACTACCGCGTCTTTCGCGCGCCACATTCACTAGAACCGCTCCATCCACCTCGGGATTTCCCCTCCCCCTTGCGGGGAGGGGCCAGGTGAGGGGGTTTTGGCGAGCTAGTGATTTAACCCCTAACACCCCAAACGCCAACGGCGTTCCACACCCTAGCCCAGGGTCACCGTGCAGCGGCGCACCCTGGGTCACAGTCAATCATTGAGATTTTACGCCGAAAGCGTTACACACGGCCCGTCCAACAATTTGCCGCCCGTCCGCCGCCGGTGTTGGCAAAAAAATCAGGGTCTTCAGAGGAATTAGTGGGTGAATAGCGGCGTAAGGCGGTTAGAGGGGCGACGTCGAGGCCCCTCAGGAATCTGAACAACAAAGCCTGGTTTGGCCAGTGCGAGGCAACGTCTATTGACGGGTCTACGGCTTCGTCGTCCTTTCATCCGTCGGGGCCATGCGCTGCGCCCGGGGGTGAGCCCCGACGGATGAAAGGACGACGAAGCCTGACGAACCTGCCCAGAAAGGGAAGTTTTTGCAACGATTGAGGAAGAAGTAGAAGTGCATCCTGCGTGATCTTCGGTTATGGATGGTTTATCACAACTGTCCAGCCAAAGGCACGCAGGATGCACTTGAAAACTATCCTCAATCGCGTCACCAATTACAAGTCGTTTGTGTTTGGAAAGATTACCTGGCAGGAGGATGCATTGACGCCGGCGGTTGACGTCGAGGTCCAACCTCGATCCAACGGGCGACCTGTTTGCTCGGGCTGCGGAAAACGACGCCCCGGATACGATACCATGCCGACACCGCGGCGGTTTGACTTCATTCCGCTGTGGGGCATAGCCGTCGTGTTCGTGTACTCGATGCGGCGGGTCGATTGCCCCGCCTGTGGAGTGAAGGTGGAGCGAGTTCCATGGGCCGAGGGGAAGAGCACGATGACGGTCGAATACGCGTGGTACTTGGCCAAGTGGGCGCGGCGGATGTCGTGGAAGGAAGTGTCCGAGGCGCTGCGTGTGAGCTGGGATCGCGTGTTTGCGGCGGTAAAACAAGCAGTGAACTGGGGTTTGGCGCGTCGGGATCTGGAATCCGTTGCTTCGATCGGCGTGGATGAAGTTCAGTGGCATCGGGGGCACAACTACCAAACGGTGGTGTATCAGATCGATGAAGACCAGAAACGGCTGCTGTGGATCGGCCCCGACCGAAAGGCAAAGACCTTGCTGCGGTTCTTCCGCTTTCTGGGCCAGGAGCGGACGGCACGGCTCGAGTTTATCTGCAGTGACATGTGGAAAGCGTACCTGAAGGTGATTGCCAAGAAGGCCTCCCACGCCGTACACATATTGGACCGGTTTCATGTCATGCAGCGGATGAACAAGGCCCTCGATGAAGTCCGAGCGGCCGAAGTCAAAGAGTTGAAACGAGATGGTTACGAACCTCACTTGCAAGGCGCCCGTTGGCTGCTCTTGAAGCGCCCCGAAAACCTCACCGAGAAGCAAACGATCAAACTTAACGAACTCCTGCAATACAACCTGAAGAGCGTTCGCAGTCATTTGATGAAGGAAGACTTTCAGCGATTCTGGGAATATTGGAGCCCCGGCTGGGCGGGCCGTTTCTTGGACCAATGGTGCACGCGCGCGATGCGCAGCAAGATCGAACCCATGAAGAAGGTGGCTCGCACACTGCGGGAACGACGGGAACTGATTCTGAATTGGTTTCGGGCCGAAGGACGCATATCTGCCGGAATCGTCGAGGGATTTAACAACAAACTCAAACTGATCACCAGAAAATCGTACGGCTTTCGGACCCAAGAAGCCTATGAAATCGCCTTGTATCATAATCTCGCCGCATTACCTGAAAGAGAATTCACCCACGAATTCCTCTGACGAGGCAAAAATCAAACTCGGTACTTCGTACTCAGTAGCCAACATTCTGGAGCCAATGACCAATTTGGGCGCACTCCCGCTCGAATCACTGATCGCTTAGCCACCTCCGCGCCGAACCAATTTCAGGCGCGACGAGCCACCACTTCACTTCGATTCCCACACGGAGAAGTTCCCTATGAAATCCACCCGTATCCCGCCCATCGCCGCCATCGCCATTTTCCTCTGCGGCGCCGCCTGCGGCGTCATCACCTCGAACACCCCCACCGTCGCCCAGATCGAAGCCGAGGCCCCGGCCCAGCCTATCCCCGCCCCCGTCGCTGCGCCTCAACCCGCTGCACCCGCAGCCGCCGCCCCTGGCCCCATCGGTCGCTACCAGATCGCCGCCTACGCCACCAGCAGCAATTACGGCTGCTACCTGCTTGACACCACAACCGGCGACGTCTGGCACGCCACCTCTGGCAGCAGAATGCGCGCCGTACCGAAATAAATTGTTTGTTGGGGGATAATTGCCCTTAGCCGATAGATCGGCGGCGCTGCGACTGATCATACAGCACGGCGCTACCCCACCAAATAATAAACATCCGTCACAATCTGGCTCGGATCGCTGTTCCAAGCATCCTGCCAATGCCCGTACACCTCCCAATTCGGCCCCGCCAGCAAATGGCCGTGTTGCGCACACCATTCGCGAATCGCCTGGTGGGCAGCCCCTAGTTGGTTGTACGGACCATAGTGGGTCGCGTGGGCGACTCGCCCGGCCGGCGTCGTCGAGCCGACCACCTCGCCATACCCGGCAAACGGCGCCTCCAGCTCCACCCCGACCTCCAGGTTGATTACATCATCCAGGTAAACGGCCACATGCCGCCCCGCCCCCGGCACCTGCTGCGACTGGGTCACCTTCCAGACAATCCCACATGCCTCCGGCACCACCGTCGGCAAGTCCTGCTGCCGCGCTCGCCGCCGCACCACCGCCGTCGGCTGACTGCTTACCTGCTCCAGCTTCATGTGCGTTAACCCAGGACTTTCGGACGGCAACGGGGATCGGACAATGGTCTTTGTGGGAGGTCCGAAGGATCAACGAGATCGAACAGGCCGTGCCGCGTCGTAGACGGGCGGGTTAAAGACTTGGTTCGCGAAGTGGATCACCAACGAGGCCGCGCCACGGGCGATGCCTTCCACCGAGATTTCTTGCGGCCCGTCTTCCTGCCGCGTTTCACCAAGGCTTCAGCTTCCAGCCCAGCACGAAACCGATCCCCAAACACCAGAGGGCGGCCACTTCCGGTTTTTCGCGGGCGTAATCGCGGAGGTAGCCGACAATGTCGCGGGCGAAGTCGACGCTCTCATTTTCCGGCCATCCGCCCTCTCGCGCCTCGTAGTTGCCGGTCGTCGAGGATGGGGTAAACGTAGACATTGCTTAAGCTCCTTGATTGAAAATCACAATCGCGCTCGGGGCGTGTGTTGAATGGTTTGCATAATCGGCGAACTCTACGAAGGCATGGCCACCTCGGGCTCGCGCTGCCGCCGCGCGATCGCGTGCGACTCGTCGAGCTTCGATTTCAACCAGGCCAAGTTGCTGGACAGCTCGTCGCGCGAGCGATTGAACGGCTGGAGCGTCGTCTTCAGCTTGCCGTAGGCGACCGCTAATACGATAACGGCAATTAAGAGCCCGCAGCCGCCGGTGAGGGCCAAGCCGGCCGTCCACGTCCAACCGGCGAATTCCACGAGCGCGGCCGAGCCGACAGCCAGCACGACTGGCACGCAGCCGAGCAGCGTGCAACCGCCAATAATCGCCAGCACCAAGCCGCCGCGCATCCGTCGCCAAGCCGTGGCCGCATCCAGCCCCGCGAGCTGCCCTTGCAGCTCGGCGAGCTCGACGACGTCGCGGGCCAAGCCGGAAAAACTGGCGACGACGTGCGTTTCTTTAATTCGTGGCTTGCCGTTGGTAATCATTTTCGTTTGACCATCCATCCCAGCGCGAGCCCGCAGGCCGCGGCGGTGAAAAGCATGAGCACGGGCCGCTCAGAAATGTGTTCGGCCAGCCACTGGATCCACGCCTGTGATTTGGGGGCAGAGCGCTCGGCGAGCGGCCGCTCGACGGGGGGCCGGTTGGCCGGCCAATACGATTGCAACCGCTCACTGGGGCTTTGAACCATTGCGGCACCTCGCTCAGTCTGTTCGGTGTCTGCGCAGGAGACCGGCCGCAACGTTTCGTCGCGTTTCACCGCGGCGGGTACTTGCTCGTGTGCGGCGTATCCTGCTCTACTTCTTTCAAATCAGGTTCAGCGTGTTCCTTTTCTTTCGCGGCCGCCGAATTCTTGGCGGCGGCCGCGCCCAACGTCGTTTTGAGTTGCTCGGTCGCCCAGTTGAGTGCATACCGGCTCGCCGCGCCGGCCGCCAAGGCGACGAGCGCGCCCATCACGCCGCGTTCGTTTTCCTGACCTTTCGGGCTGCCGGTTTTCACCCACACCTGGTTCAGCTTCGCCATTTTGGCGAGCGTCTCGGCATCGGGCACGATCACCTGCTTGCGACGGGGAATCAACACATATCCGGCCACGACGGCCACCCCGGCGACAGCGAAGGGGAATCGCCGCACGAGATACCGCCAATCGGCAATCGTGCGCGCGTTTTCGGCAACCGCCCGCGCACTGGCTGCGAAGCTTTCGACATCCCCTTCCAACGTGGTCCGCAGGCGGGCCATGCGGCGCCGGACTTCATCGGATTTGTCGTCGAGATCCATAATTCAAAAGGCGACGATTGAACGTCGAGTTACGAACCAAGCGAAATCGGTGGGGCACTGCCGGCAAGCCTGCAGTGGGCTAGCCAGCAGGGACACCCGTCTCTCTCGCATTGTACTTGCTTGGCCACTCAAGTTGAAAGCTTATCGGAAATCGATTCCGGCAATAGGCTGTCGATTCGCTCCAGCAGCCGCCGACCGAGGCCTTCGGCAGCAATGCGGTCGGTCCACCGTTGCTTCGGCTCCGGGGCAATGCTCAGGCCGAGCGCCAAACCGATGCCAAAGCCGAGGGCCAGCGCCGCGAGCACCGATTGGCCTTCGTGGTCGGCGACCATCTCGCGCAGTTGATCATTGCTGCGCTCCAGGAAGCTCCGCTGCCCGCCCCGCGAGCCGGCACGCCGATGGGACGAACGAGTGGACGAAAAACCAATTCGCCGTTCATTGCTGTTCTGCGGAGAACTCATCGTGATCATCCTTTCTGCGGCCCGACGGGCAGTTCACTCGCCGGGCCCATGAACCCGCCAAGCCAGGTTTTTTCAATTGCGTATGTCGGGCCGGTGAGTTTTGCGCCAATCTTCGCTAGCGACGGCACGCCAATCCGCAAACAACGCCAACGATCAAACCGGTGCCGAACGCAACCGCCACGGCTTCCGCCGGGTGGCGACGGACCAGCTCGTGGGCATTCTCCATACCTTCGCGATACTGATCGCGCATTTGGTCGGCTGCGCCGCGCATCGCTTCGGTGCCACGGTCTACGTATTCGCGGGCCTTGTCCTTGGCTTGTGACGCCATCCCGCCCGCGTTTTCGTTCAGTTGATCGAGAAAGTCCTCGATCTTGCTGCGGGCCTCGCCCGTCTTGCGCTGCACGAGTCCGATGAGCTGATCGACGTTGCCTTTGACTTGGTCCAAGTCGTTATCGCTAAGTTGGCCCCAGTGATCCTTTACCTTGCCCTTCAGTTCGTTCCAGTTTCCAAGCACTTGTTGCCGGGTGGCCATGGTATACTCCTCAAAAAATCCGTTGTGGTGAAATCCCGACCCCCTGATGACGTGGTATTGGGATTAGCTCGTACGCCGGCCGCTCGACTGGCATCGACACAGCGAGTACCAGCGAACGGGTTGCCTCCATACTGAGCAAACGGAATGCCAGTAAGTCGCAGGCGAGCCCGCCATCTTGTCTCCCGGCCGTCCATGTGAAAAGTCGCCGCAGAAAGAGGTGCTTTCGCGGCGGCGACGTGCTTTTTGCCGGGGCGAGGTTTGGACGCCCACAGTTCAGGCGGTGCGATTGAAGATCACTGAGAGAAGCAAGCTGGGCTCTGGCAAGCGTCCCCAAGAAGTTCAATGCTAGCAAGCCATCCGTGGCTGTGTGTCATAACCGCGCGTAAGACACGCCGGCAGGGGGCCGCCGGAGCGCTGCAAAATGCCTTGCCGTGGCCGGCGGGCACTTCTATACTCCGCGGCCTGGACGGCTGATCCTCGTATCTTATCTCTTCGACCGGACTGGCCGCGCCGCCTAGTGCGCGGCGAGGAGGCACCCCGATGTTCTATGCACGTCGCGTTGCAGCGATCTCAAGTGGATTTGCTTTAGCGGCCCTGTTCACCGGCGGCACCGTGTGGCGCAAGCCAACAGCGGTTGGAAATCGCCGTTGGCGGGCGACGCGCGGTACGGCAGTACGGCAGGGGCGGCCGCGTCGCCAACAATGCCCCGGCCGATGACGCAGATCGCCAACGACATTACGCCAATCGGCAACGAGCCTGTCGAGTCGCGCGGGGTCGTGACACCCGTGGGCCCCGCGGCCACACGAGCGCAAGTTAGCAAGTCCGACGGTTCGCTGCCGAATGACGGCGGCCAGGTCGGGCGCGACTACGACATTCGCCCCTATACGCTGCGGCCTGGCGTCGGCGAGAAGCCGGAGCAAGCCATCGTGGATTGGATCTTGCGCGAGACGGGTTACGAGGCCTGGCATTCCGAACCGTTTGGTTACGTCAGTGCCAGCCGCGAGACGCTGCACGTTTATCACACGCCGGAGATGCAGGCGATCGTCGCCGATATCGTCGATCGATTCGTCAACACGCAGGCCGTGCCATATGCATTTACCCTCAGGGTGGCGACCGTGCGAAACCCGAACTGGCGGGCCCACGCGCTGCCGATCATGACGCCGATCCCGGTGCAATCGCCGGGCGTGCAGGGCTGGCTGATGGCCAAGGAAAACGCCCGGCTGCTCGTCGCCGAGCTGACGCGGCGGGCCGACTATCGCGAGTACAACTCGCCGCAGCAACTCGTGCCGAACGGTCAGTCGATCGTCATCTCGACGATGCGGCCCCGGACCTATGTTAAGGGCGCGATTCTGACCCAAGCGACCTGGCCCGGCTATCAGCCCGAGGTGGGAACGTTGGAGGAAGGATTTCAACTGGAATTCAGCCCGCTCTTGACGCTCGACCTGGCCATGTCCGACGCCGTGGTCAAGTTGCGGCTAAACCAGGTCGAAAAGATGTTGCCCGTGAAGCTCGACTTGCCGTCGCAAGTGGCCCCGAACCAGAAAGTGCAAGTCGAGGTGCCGCAACTGACGTCTGCCAACATGCACGAGCGATTCCGCTGGCCAGC
This sequence comes from uncultured Planctomycetota bacterium, assembly GCA_963738665.1. GTDB lineage: Bacteria > Planctomycetota > Planctomycetia > Pirellulales > Lacipirellulaceae > JABDGM01. The sequence continues at coordinate 111,227 of CAVTXL010000010.1, read as the reverse complement.
CGATCGAGTGCTGCTATTGAGCATGGGCGTCGTGGCAGCCCCCGGGATGGAGGGCGAGAACCCGCTGGCCGACGCGATGGGCGACGCGATGCCGATGTTTAAAAGCGCGCCGCGGGCCGACGCGCTGCTGTTCATCGAGTGCCTGGGCCAGGTGGTTCCCTCAGCCGACCCGGCGACCGCCCGCGCCGCGATCGCCCCGCAGCATTCGTTTCAGGGAAGGTATTAGCGAACGCTGCGCTGTCATTGAACCCAGGCAGGGCCGTCAGCCATCAGCTTTCAGCTATCAGCTAGAAAGCAACAAATCATTTGTAGCGCAGGCTTCATTAGTGAGGGAGCCGGGTTGAGAGAACAGGGGGCGGGGTTGTTGGTTGAGACGGCTGCGTTGCGCTCCCGGACCTGCGCTATTTTTGCTATGCTGGCGTGACTATGACTGCTCGTTCAGGCAACCCGCAGCGCCAGGTCGTGATCACCGGCTTAGGGCTCATTTCGCCGTTGGGCAATTCGCCGTCGGCATTTTGGGCCGCGTCGCAACCGGGCAGAGCGGCGTGGCGCCGGTGACGCTGCTGCCGGGAGATCGCCAGCCGCTGAAGTTTGCGGCCGAGGCCCGCGCGTTCACCGGCGAGATTGAGAACTTCGGCCCGCTGGAGAAAGATCGCAAAAAGTCGATCAAGAAGGGTCTCAAGGTAATGTGCCGCGAGACGCGGATGGCCGTGGCGAGTGCCCAACTCGCCCTGACCGACGCCGGCTTTGCCGAAGCGCCTGCGCCGCCGGAGACGTCGGGCGTCGTGCTCGGCAGCGATTACATGCTCACCGTGCCGGAGGATTACGAAGGCGGGATCAAAACCTGCGCGAACGGCGGCGAATTCGACTTTCGCCGCTGGGGCAAAGAGGGCCTGGCCGAGATGGCCCCGCTGTGGATGCTGAAGTATTTACCCAACATGCCGGCTAGCCACATCGCGATCTTTAACGACCTCCGCGGACCGAACAACTCGCTGACGATGCGCGAAGCGGCCGGCAACCTGGCGGTCGGCGAGGCGTTTCGCACCATTCAGCGCGGACATGCCAACTTGATGGTCGCGGGCGCGACCGGCACGCGAGTCCTACCGATGCAGGCGATTCACGCGCTGCAGACCGAGCAGATGGCCGCCGAAAACGGCGACCCGACGCAGGCCAGCCGGCCTTTCGACAAGGCCCGCACCGGCATGGTGGCCGGCGAAGGGGCAGGGATGGTCGTGCTCGAAGAGCTCGAAGCAGCCAAGGCCCGCGGGGCGACGATCTACGCGGAGGTGTTGGGTTTCGGCAGCGCAAACGTTTCCGACAAATCGCTGCACGGCAAGTGCGACGTGGCGCTGGTTCGCGCGATGAAGGCGGCGCTCATCGACGCAGACGCGACGCCGGCTGACGTTGGTCACGTCAACGCGCATGGATTGAGCACGATCGAGCGCGACGCCGACGAGGCCCGCGCGATTCGCGAAGTATTTGGCCCGCAAGCCAATCGGCTGCCCGTGACGGCGCCAAAAAGCTTCTTCGGCAATTTGGGAGCGGGCAGCGGCGTGGTCGAGCTGATTGCCAGCGTGCTGGCGCTGCGCGAAGGGAGGCTGCCGCGGGTACTGAATTACACGACCCCGGATCCCAATTGTTCGCTCGCCGTCGTCGCGGATGATGCAACCGCGCCCGGCCGCAGCTTTTTGAACCACTCTGTGACGCCGCAGGGCCAGGCGGCCGTGCTCTACGTCGCCGCTGTCTAATGTGCGGCATGTTCTCTCGTTTATCTCTTTACGGCGCCTCGCGGTAACGCAGGTTTCAGCCGTTCAGCGGCCCGTCCAGATAGGCGTTCAGCCTGGAGCGTCGCGACTTCGCGTTCCCGCGTCGCAGACCCACCGTGGTGGACAAAGCGTTGAATCGCAAACCGCACCGCATCTTCGCCAGATTTTCACATTTCCTCAACACATTCTACATGCGAGGTCGACAGACTGCTCCGAACTTCTGGACGTGTCGGAATGGTTTTCCGATCCTCCAAACCACTGAATCTCCTTAATTGAATTACTATGAAATCAATCTTCCAGTCCTACGGCGCCATAGTTTCCTTAGTATTGCTGGCAGGGTCGTGCGGCTCGGCTTGGCGCAATACACGACGCCGCACGTGATTGCCGTGCCAGGCGACGTGTCAGCCACGCTGGGTGGCACGACGTTTACAAACCACGACCTGGTTGGCGTGGGCCGCATCTCGGCTTCGGCGATCGACGCGTTCGGCGAGACGTTCGGATCGGTGTCCAGCCTGCAGATCACGAACTGGGCGGGCGATCCGGCCGGCGGTTACATGGGCAAGTTCAACATTCTGCCCGACCGGGGATTCAACTCGGGCGCGTTTTTCGCCGATTACGCGGCCCGCATTCAAACGGTCGATTTCAACTTCACACCCTACTATGGCGCGGCGAACATCGGCGGCATCGATTTCAGCACAAAGATCGCGGCCCAGAACCAGATTGCGATCACCTCGCCGATCGGCGGCGTGAAGTTCACGTACCTTGATCCCACGGCCATGGCGCAGGTGCCAACGACCGGCCTCGACCCGGCGGCCGGCACGACGCCGCTGTTCGGCCTGACCATGCCGTACGTCGTCAGTTACACTGGTGAGGTTTCACCGGGCGGGGCGAGTGACACGTTCAACAACATCAACCGCCTGCCGCTCGATTCCGAGGCGCTCACTCTTAAGGCGGACGGTTCCGGCTACGTCGGCGATGAATACGGCGCCCACATTTACTATTTCAATGCGAACAAGGAGATCGTCGGTGCGATTCAGCCGCCGGCCGCGATGCTGCCGCATACGCCGGCCGGCACATTGAATTTTCAATCGACCGTGGCGCCGGTCAACGGGCGGCGAAACAATCAAGGTTTTGAGGGCGTGTCGCTTAGCCCGGACGGCACGCGGCTGTTCGCTTTGCTGCAGAGCGCCACGCGGCAGGATTCGGACGCGGCCAACAATCAAAACGCCAAGAACGCCCGGCTGTTGGTGTACGACGTGAGCGGCAGTGCGACGCCCGCGGCGCCGATCGGCGAATACGTCGTGCAGTTGCCGACCTACCGCCTGGACGGAAACGGCAGCGCCGTCAATCGCACGGCTGCGCAAAGCGAAGTGGTGGCCCTCGACGACTCGAGGTTCTTGATTCTCTCCCGCGACGGCAACGGCCTGGGCAATAGCGCGACGAATCCGTCGATGTTCAAAAGCGTGCTGCTGGCTGATTTGAGTGTCGGCTCGCCGACGAATTTTGCCGGCAACGCGGCACGCGATGCCGAAGGGGGACTCGTGACCACCGCCTCCGGCGTGCTGGACGCTGCGATTACGCCGGTCAGTTGGACTGAAGTTGTCAATATGCTCAACGAAACGCAATTGAATAAATTCAACATCGAGCTCGACCAAGGAGGCGCCTCGCAAGTTTCGAAGCTGACCCTGGGCGAGAAGTGGGAAGGCCTGTCGCTCGTCTCCGCGAATGACCCAACCAATCCCAACGATTACTTCCTGTTCGTCGCCAACGACAACGACTTTCTCACATCGGACGGCACGATGAGAGGGCCGGATGGCACGCTCGTGCCGTACGACGGCTTCGACGGCTACCCGGCGAGCCGATTGCCGGCCGCGGTCGGCGACGCGACGAACCCGGTGAACCACGAAAACGACACGATGTTCCTGGCCTACCGCGTCACAATCGCCGTGCCGGAACCGGCAACGGCTGGGTTGGTGCTAGTGGGCGGGTTGATAATGTTTGGGATGCGGCGGCGCGACCGATCTAAACGACGAACAATGTGCAAATAGTATCAACGACTGTCGCGGTCGCCGCCGAGCGCTGGAACTAGCAGGAAACCTGAATCAATCGAAAAGCAGCTTTTCTTGCGGCTCGTCTGGCGGATTCGCCCCCAGATGTTCGTACGCCCGATTTGTCAGCTTGCGACCGCGGGGGGTACGGGTGACGAGCTCGCTGCGGAGCAGGAACGGTTCGACTTCGTCGGTGAGCGTGTCGATGGCCGTGTTCATCGTGTGGGCGATGGCCTCGACGCCGGCCGGGCCGCCGTGGAAGACGCGGAGGATCGTGTCGAGGTATTTGCGGTCCTGCGGGTCGAGGCCGAGCATGTCGATGCCCAGCATTTCCAGGGCGGCTGTGGCGATGGCGAGCGTGGCGGCGCCCTGGTGTCTGCTGGTCGCGAAGTCGCGGACCCAGCGGAGCCGGTTGTTGGCGATCCGCGGCGTGCCCCGGCTGCAGTGGGCGATTTTCGTGGCCGCGTCGTCGTCCAGTTCCACCTTGAGTTTGGCCGCGTTGCGGCGGATGATTTCGGTCAGCTCCGTTACGCTGTAGAACTCGAGGTGCTCGCGAATCTGGAAGCGGTCGCGGAGCGGCGCGGAAAGCAGGCCGGTGCGCGTGGTCGCGCCGATCACCGTGAACGGGCGGAGCTTCATGTTCACCGTGCGGGCACGGCCCCTTCGCCTAGGATGATATCGACGCGAAAGTCTTCCATCGCAGGGTACATGAACTCTTCGACCGCTTTGGGCAGGCGGTGAATCTCATCGATGAACAGGACCGAGCCTTCCTCGGCGTTCGTGAGATAGGGGAGCAGGTCCTTGGGGGCGGCGAGGACGGCGCCGCTGGTGGTTTGCAGGGCGACGCCCAGGTCGCGGGGGATGCACGTGGCGAAGGTCGTTTTGCCGAGGCCGGGCGGGCCGTCGAGCAGAATATGGCCGAGCGGCTCGCCGCGCTTGCGGGCGGCGTCCAGCGCGATGCCGAGCCGCTCGGCGACCGCCCGTTGGCCGACCATCTCGCTCATGTGCCGCGGGCGGAGGGCGATTTCATCGTCGCGGAGCTTGGCAAGCACTTCCCGCGAGGGCGGCTCGCCGGTGTTAGCAGCGGCTTCCGTGAGATTCTCGGCGGATAGGATACGCTCTCGGGGCAAGGGTAAGAAGGTGCCAAGTGTCAGGTTTCAGGCGTCACATATACGAGTATAGACAACTATATCCGTTGCGCGATGGGGGCGCATACAGCAAGGCCGCCTGGGACGCTAAGCCGCAAGCGAGCTTGGTGCGCGAATGGGTGGCGCGGTCGGAAGACCGGCCACAACGCGACCGGCCACAATCGTGACTGGAAGATGTTTCAAAACCACTTCAGAAGGGGGACAGGCATAATTTGCTCCGCACACTGCACAAATTGAGCCAGTCCCCGGTGGTTTTGAAACTGCTTCGACTATGAAACCAGTTGCCGCTCGCGGGCGAAGTGGCGGGCCGGGATGGGGCGGGCCGCGTCGTCGACGTTGTCGAGGAACTGTGTGAGGGCCGCGTAGTAGACTGCCGGGGGCGTGTCGTTGTGCCGGCCACCCGCGATCTCGTAGAAGTGCTTCATACGGCCCGGGGCGGCATCGAACAGCTTGCGGCCCAGCTCGAACGGCACGACCTGGTCGGACGTGCCGTGGCACTGGAACAGCGGGCCCTGATACTGCTGGATGCGGCGGAGCGAGTTGTAACGGTTCTTCATGAAGATTCCCACTGGCAGCCACGGATAGAGGGAGCGGGCAGCGTCGGTCATCGTCGAGAACGTGTTTTCCAAGACCAACGTCCGGGCCCCCTGTTCGGCGGCCATGGCGGTCGCCACGCCGCCGCCGATCGAGCGGCCCATGACGACGATTTGATCTGGGGTCACCCCTTCGCGGTCGGCCAGCCACCGCTGGGCGGCCAGACCGTCGGCGACGCAGCCGCGCTCAATTGGCTTACCCCGGCTTCGGCCATAGCCGCGGTAATCAAAGACGAACACGGTCGCCGACAGGTGTGATTGCAAACGGAATACGAGATTGGCCTGGTCGGCGACGTGTTCGCTGTTGCCGTGGCAATAGACCAAGAGGCGGGCCGGGTTGTCGGCCGGCACGTACCAGCCGTGCAGCTTGGTGCCGTCGGCCGAACGGAACCAGATGTTTTGAGGCTGCAGCCAGCGTGGCCGCCAGTCGCCGCGCTCGCGCAGGGATGGGATACACCAGCGAGCGCTCAATCATACCGATCAACATAGTTGGGAAACCCGTCAGGGGCTTGGCGAGATTCGACAGAGGCGTGCTAGCAGTGGAACCAAATCGTAGCGGATCGAGAGGTGATTGTCGATCCAGCGGGGTTGGGTCGTCTCTATCGATTCGGGAAGGGAGGAAACCATAGGATAGCCAGCCGCGGAGACTGGGGGAAGGCGCAAACTGGTCGTGCTCACGAAAGACGTTGCAACGTAAGGATTTAGGAACGACAACGTGGGGCCGGTAGAACTGGACTCCACGAAAATCATCGGCAGCGGATGAGGTCGGCCGGCAGAGACGCCGCGAAGGACCGGTTCGTGTCGGTCGGCTGGAATCCGTGGGCCGCGCGACCGACATGATCGTTTTGTTGCGTCGCAGAATCGGGCGAATGGCCCGGCAGGGGGGCAGGCCGTTTCGCCAATTGGGTGGCCCCCCTGAAACTCCAACCCAGAGCGGCGTGGCCCAGTCGGGAGACAGGCCACAACCCGAAGCGCTCGAAATGAACTTAGAGATTATTGTTCGCCTCCGCGTCGACTTCGTCGAGGAAAGCGGCCAGGCTGGTGTAGTAGTTGGGGGGCGGGCCGTCGTCGTGGCCGCAGCCGGGGTTTTCGACGAAGACCTTGTGGGACGTGGAGGCGGCAGCGAACAGCTCGCGGCCGAAGCGGATGGGGACCAGCGTGTCGGCTGTGCCGTGGAGCTGAAAAACGGGGCCCGCGTATTGGCGGATGCGGGCGATCGAATCGTAGCGATTGCGCATTATCAGGTGGACCGGCAGCCACCAAACCGTCTCGGCCGCGACGTCGACCATGCGCGAGAACGTATTTTCGAGAACCAGCGCGCGGGCGCCGCCGTCGGCGGCCAGGGCGGTGGCCACTCCGCCGCCCAGGGAATGGCCGATCAGCGTGATTTGCTTGGGTAGCAGATCGAGGCGGTGCATCAGCCACTGGCGAGCGGCCTGGCCGTCGGCGATGCAGCCGGCCTCATAAGGGCTGCCGTCGCTGCGGCCATAGCCGCGGTAATCGAAGACGAAGACCGAGGCCTGCAGGCGGTCGCGGAGGAGGGCGGCCAGCTCGGCGTCGATCGCTACGTTCTCATTATTGCCGTGGCAGAGCAAGATCGCCCGTCGAGTCGGCGGGTTCGGCAGGAACCAGCCGTTGAGCCGGGTGCCGTCGGCCGAGGTGAACCAGACATCCTCGTGGGGTGGATCGGTTACTTGCCAGTTGCCGCGGGCGCCGGCGTGGGCCGGGTAGATCAGGCTCGTCTCGCGGGTCATCGTGATCAGGCAAGCGGCGACGTAGGCGATGAGGAACACCCGCACGGCGCGAAGGCGCAGCGGCCCAGACGGCGGGAGCGGGATGTTGGTGGGTCTTCCGGCATCGTTTGAATTGCGTATCTCGGATTGCGGATTGCGGATTGAAAACGTCTGTTGATCCGCACTCCGCATTCCGTAATCTGCATTTCCTTCTCTCACTCGCCGTGTGATTTTTCGTACACCGCGTGGAGCAGGGCGTCGACGTCTTTATATTTGCTTTTCTTGTCGAGGGCCCCGTCGAGCAGGCGGCGGGCGTCGGCTTCGCTGTGGCCCAGCACGCGAAGGACGTCGAACGCCTCGGCCAGGATGTCGCGCTCGACATCGGCCGCCGGGGCCGTGTCGCGGGCCACCAGCAGGGCGAACTTGGGCACCTTGCGGCGGAGCTTGGCGATCACCCGCTCGGCCGTGGCTGGGCCGATGCCCGGCAGCGTGGCGAGGCCCTTGGCATCTTGTTCTTCGATCAGCGTGGCGACTTCTTGGACGGGGCGGACCATCGCCCGCAATGCTTTTTTAACCCCGACGCCGTCGACCTCGCAGAACATTTCAAAGAATTCGCGCTCGACCGGGTTCAAAAACCCGACCAGCCGCGGGATCAGCCGGCCCTGCATGGCGTTGCCTTCGAGGTATTCGATCGTGTGGAGCGAAACGGGTCGAGCATCGCCGACGCGGTCTTGCAAATTGCGGCGGGCGAACTCGGGGATCAGCACTTCGTACTCGAAGGCGGCGACGGCGAGGGTGAGCGTGTCGCCGGCGACGGCGATCGGGATGCCGGTGATTTTGGTGATCATGGGGAGGTACTCGGGACTGCAATTGAATTGATGGGTGACATCTTACTGGTTTGGGGTGGGATGGGGGATGCTAGATGGTGAAGGCTGGATGCCAGATGCTGGATGCCGGAATTCAGCTTTTCTGCGGGCGCAGTCGAAGGTGTCCAAAATCCCCCGACTGAGTTTTGGCCATCTTCGATGGGTAACTGCCAAAGCCAAGGGCCGTTGGCTGTCGTATCTTTGGTGGCTTTTCCATGTAGCTCGCGAAACGCTCGGCGGAGCGTGCGGCGCGAGAAGCCGTTGGCGTCGGCTTCGTCTTGGACTTCTTTCATGGCGGTGGGGCCGCTGGCCAGTCGCTGCCTCAGCCATGACTTGGCTTGCTGGCGTTCGTCGTCCGGGCGGCCGACCGGCAGCGAACAACGCGCGTCTACGTCGGCTAGTGCCTGGGCGGTAGGGGGCAACCAGTGAATCTTGGGAGCCGTGTTGCTTGAGCTGGATTCGATGGTGAAGGCCAGGCCGAAGGCGCCGGATGCGAGGTTGTTTTTGATTGGCAATAGCAGGCGGCGGTTGTAGTCATCGGGGTCAGGAGTGACGGCCCAGGCGACGCGGGCCGTGGAAACGAAGGCCAGGCTGCCGAGCGTGCGATGGAGCGACAGGCCCTCTTTCTTGCGAAAGTGCGAGATGACGAGGACGGCAAGGTTCGCTTCTCGCGCCAGGCCGGCCAGGCGCAGCAAGATGCCTGGCAACTTGTTTCTCGAGCGTGTTGTGTTGTCGCTGAGAAACATGTTCATCGAGTCGATGACGAGCAGGCGGCAAGCGGGGATGCCGCGGACCATGAAGCGGAGGCGGTTCACGTCGCCGCGGAGCTCGAATGACTGCGCGATGCCGGCTGCGCAGAAATGTACTCGGACATCGCCATTAACATGGGCTGGGCCACAATCCGCGAACAATCGGCGCCGGCGGCTTCCAGGCGTGGACGAACGGTGTCGGCGAGGTCGTCTTCGGCGGTCAGAAGCAGGGTAGATGAGGGTGAACATGACGATTGACGAGTGTCGAAGGACGTATGGTCAGAGGACGGCTCACATGAATCGGGCCAGGGAGTGGCGCGGGAGATTCGGGCGGCGATGTCGAGGGCCAGCAGGCTCTTGCCGATGCCTGGATCGCCGGCCAACAGGGTGATGCCGCCGAGCGGAATCCGGCCAGGCCAGAGCCAGCGGACCGGGCTGGGCACAACGGTGTCGAGGGGAACCGGGCCAGGCGGGATGCGGGCGATCGAGTCGCGGAGTTCTTGCTCGACGGGGCCGTATTGTGCTGGGCCGGAGTCGGATGGTTGTGGCGGCCACGGCAAAAGTGATTCGCTGTGCATGTGAGGAGTAGGTGTTGGGTGCCAGGTGTCGGGTACTAGCGCTTTGTCAAACCTTGATATTCGGATTAGCCGTAGGGCGCTAGCCCACGGTTCGTTCAGTAAAAACCGGGGTAGCGCCCCGCGGCTGATTTGTCTAACCCGAATACTTCGCGTTGACAGAGCACTAGAGCAAATTACCCTTATCCGTATCCAGTAACCCGAAGCGTAAGCGAGCGAATCCCTCGCTTATGCTTCGGGTTGGTGCAATGGCGGCTCCGCAACTTGGTAAGTTGCTCTAACGAAGGCTGCGCTGCCATTGAACCCGGGCAAAGCTGTCAGCCATCTGCTTTCAGTGATCAGCCAGAAAACAAATCGATCATTTGCAGCGCAGGCATCATTAGGTGTTGGGTGCCAGGTGTTTGCCACGGCGAATCTTCGATGCGGAAGAGAAGATCGACGCGTAACAAAAAAAGCCCGCGGGCAGACTTGTGCGTCTGCCGGCGGGCTCTCGCGAGATGCGCGGCCTTGGTTAAGGGCAACGCTCCGCGGGATACCTATAAGTTGTTAGTGATATTATAGCGGGGGAGGTGGCCGAAAACAAATTGGGGATGCGGTGGGCGGGATGCGGGAATTTTGCAGGCTGGCTGGTGCCGTGAGGGTCGTGCAAGAGTCGGCGCGTTTTGCCGAGGTTTAACCGCGGGGCGCTTGGTTTACCGAACTGTTTTGAAATCGTGCCGTGCAAAACTCGTTGGATTCATTTCGATTGTTGGCTAGTGCTCTGTCAACGCGAAGTATTCGGGTTCGACAAATCAGCCGCGGGGCGCTACCCCGGTTTTTACTGAACGAACCGTGAGTTAGCGCCCTACGGCTAATCCGAAAATCAAGTTTTGACAAAGCACTAGTTTTCGTCAATTGTTTTTGTTTGCGGAGCGGCGGCCGCTGGGGCTCCAAGGAGTCTGCCAAATGCGCTTGCCGGCTCTGCCCAGGTGGCCGCCGGCGGCGGTTCGGCCGATTGGCGCCGAAAGATCGCTCAGCCGCTCCAAGATTGCCACCGCGCCCGCGAATAACTAGTAGCCAACGATCACTAGGTGATAGCTTCGCACGCAGGGGATAATTATGATGAGATCGCGATGGCGATCGGTACCTCTTGTGGCGAAGGGCCGTTCTCGTGGGCGCCGGGGTTCTCTTTTGGCTGTTGATCGTCTTGGCCGTGGTTACGGTCGTCGGGCACGGTATCTGGTTGCTGTTGGCCAAGGTGTTTGCTGCGCTGTCGGCCGGTTCCGCGCCGCCGCCCATGCATCGGCGAAGAACGGGCCGCGACGCTTGCCCGCGCTGCTTGACGGCGCTGGCCGTCGACTCCCACCGGTGCGAAGTTTGCGGGTGGCCTGACGACGAAATCCTGCGGTCCCACTCGCCGGTCGCGCTGGGCGACGTCCGCACGCAAATCGAGCGACTGGCGCGGCTGGGCGTGTTGGACGCCGAAACGCGCGACCGCATGGTCGCGGCACTGGCGGCCGAAATGAAGCGGCTGCAGGCGGCGACGCTCATCCTGCAAGCGCCGTCAGTCGAACCGCCGGCGGCAGCGCCGATCATTCCGCCGGCCGAAGCAACCGCGGTCGACGACGTCGTTCTCACGCCGATTACGGAAGCGACGGCGCCAACCGTGCCGACGGAAGCTGCCGCGCCCGCAGCGCCCCCAGCGCCGCGGCCACCCGCCGAACGCGTGCGCAGTTACGCGGCCAGCCGCGCCGCAGCCGCCGCGGAGCCGCCGCCCCCTGCCCCGCCGCCGGAACGTCCGCGCCGCGAAGCGCTGTCGCGTCTCATGGCCACGTTCATGGAAGAAAAGAACATTCGCTGGGGCGAGCTGGTCGGCGGCCTCTTGATTGTCGGCTGTTCGGTGGCCCTGGTGATCAGCTTCTGGGCCCAAATCGCCCAACAGCCGATTCTGAAATTCGTGCTGCTGAATGGCGTCACGGCGGCGCTGTTCGGCGTCGGCCTGTACACCGATCGTAAGTGGAAGATTCACACCACGAGCCACGGCATCTTGACTATCGCGACGCTGCTGGTGCCGCTGAACTTTTTGGCAATCGCCGCGTTTACGCAAGAATCGCCGCTGACCGATCTGCTTTCGCTCGCGGGTGAGGCTGCTTCGCTTGTCGTCTTTTCGCTGCTGACGTACGTTTCGGCGCGGATCATTGTACCGGCGGCGGCCGGGGCGCTGTCGATTGGCGTGATGTTGCCGTCGCTGGTGCAACTGCTGGTGCGTCGCTGGGCGGGGCCAGCGGCGGCCGCGCCGGTTCTATACATGCTCGCGGCTGCTCCAGCCGTCAGTTACGTGGGATGTACGATGTGGCCGCTGCGGCGGCATTGGACGGCTCCGAAGTCGAGCGGCGAAGCGAGCTTGAATGAGAATTCTGCCGCGGCCGACGATCAGCTCGTAACGGCCGAATCACGGTCAACTTCGGCCGCTGTGCTGGATCAACTGTTTGCCCAGCGATTGTTCACGCTGCTCGGCACGGTTAGTGCTGCCGCGTTTCTGCCGTTGGCCTTGCTGGCGGCGAAGATGCCGCCGGTCACCGCGGCGCTCCATCGGCTGTCGCCCGTCGTCGTCATGTATGGGGTGCCGGCCTTGCTCACGGGCCTCTTGTTTTGGCGCCGCCGACACGAATCGCTACACCGCGGCACGCAAACGGGCGGCATTGCCGTCGGCGTCTTGGGCGCGGCGATGATGGCCGCCGCTGCCGCGCTTGCCTGGCCCGAGCCGGCAATGCTACTGCCGGCGGCCATGATGCTGGTCGTAGTTTTCACGGCGACGGCGTTTGCATGCGAAATACCGGCTGCCCTGGTGCCGGCCGGTCTGGCGCTGGCGGCCGCCTGGCTTGTCGGCTTTCAATTGCATCAAGGTCACATCGGTTGGCGGCAAGCCGAGCGGGAAATAGTCACGCGTGCGGTGCTCTCGATTGACAGTGGCCACGCATTGGCGCCGCTGGTGGGTGTGTTCGCCGCGTGCGCCGGTCTATTGGTTCGTTACAAGCGTCGCGACGACGCGCTCATGCTCGTCGGCACGGCCGGAGTGACGCTGGTCGCTAGCCTGGCGCTGCTCGTGTGGTTCGGCTTCGGCCGCGCGGGCGACCCTGGCGGGGCAACGTGGACCTTCGCCGCGTATGGAGTGCTCGCCCTCGTTGCCGCGTTGGTGCTCGATTCCGGGCTGCTAACTGGCCTGGCTTGGGCGCTCACGCTACTCGCCGTTGTTCAGGGCCTCGTATTTCGATTTGCCGCGACCGCACACATCGAGCGGCCTTGGATCGCGGCGCTGCTGACCACATCCACGCTCAGCGTGTTGGTGTGGGCCGTTTCGGAGCGTATGCGTTGCGGGGCAGTGAACTGGCTGCGGGCAACGCGGTGGAGTGTTGTGCCCATGTCGGCCGCCGCGGCCGCGCTCATGGCCGTTGCGATGCAGAGTGCGCCGGCGTCCACATCGGCCATCTATTGCGCGTGGTTGGCGATTGTGTGGCTGGCAGCGGCGGTCCTGCTGTTGAATCCAGTGGTGTTTACCGCGTCGCAAGTCGTGGCCGTCACGGCGATTTTCTGGGCCGTCGTAGCCGCACTTCAAGGCCGCGCCTGGTATGCCGCCGCCGCGTTTTCGTGGCTCGACCCATGGTTCCTCGAAACGCTCGGCCTGGCCCTGGCGGGCTATTGCCTGGCGGCGGCGGCGCTGCGGGAGGCATCCAGTTTCCGGCAGATTCGTGCGACGCCGGTGCAGGAGGAAGTTGAAGACAGCGAGGCGCCGAGGTTGTCGTCGCGAATCACCCGCTGCCCTCCCTGGATGGAACGCGTCAGCGAAGCGGCCGTCGTCGCGCTGGTAATCGTCATCGGCTGGTACGCCGCCATTCCGGGCGCGGCGCAAGAGTTGATGCCGCTGGAGGCCGCCCGCGGCAATGCCCGCGCGGTGCGCGTTGTCGCTCCGATCGAAACGTTTGAGCTGGCCCACGTCGAGCACGCGCACGCAGCCGGCCAAGGGGCGTGGCTGTTGACGGCGGCCGGCGTTGTCGTGTTGGCGATCGGCTTGTGGCGACACAAGCAGGCCCGGTTGCGGTACCGTGCTATTGTTCTCGTCCTTGCTGGTGTTTGCCCGCTCGTGGCTGTGCATTGGGAATCGGACGTGGCCGTGGCGTCGGCGCTCCGCTGGTTCGGGGCTGGATTCTTTCTCATCGCCTCGGCTGCGATTTGGCTGCGCCGGAAAACGGCCGACGATAGCTGGACACTTACACGCCGCGAAGTCCGCGATTTGCTCGTGGCGCTCGTCGCGTTTCTGTACGTCGCGATGGGCGCCTATATTGTTTCGGCCGCCGTCGGCCGCGATAGTTCGGCGTTGCTCGCCACGAACTTGTGGCCCTACTTGTTCGGCTGGGCGGCACTTGGCGCGACGGCGGCACTCGCCGTGCCGCGAGCGACTCGATTCGCCGCGGCCGCCGCGCCTGCCATTGCGAATCGAGTCACCCGTAGGGACGCAATCGTCGCAGACCGTGCTGCTCTTTCTGGCAGTGGCACCGCTGGTGATATTTTGCGCATTCGTTTTGGCGGCGACGCTTGATCAGCATCCCCTCGTCGGGCCCGATCCGGCGAGTTGGTTCCTCCGCGTGGGCGTCGACGTTTCTTACGGCGTACCACTGATTCTGGTCGCGATTGGACTGGTCGGCCATGCAATTCTCGACCGCTCGAGCCCGCTGGCTTTTGCCGCCGGCGTGTTGGCAAATATCGCGGCGACGCTGACCGTGCTGTGGCGACTGGTCAAGGGCGGCGGATCGCTTGACCCGGCCGCTTGGATTCTCGTCGCCCAAGCAAACTCGATTGTTGCCGGTGTGTGGGCGCTTGCTTGGCTGGCCGCAGCTAAGTGGCGACAGCGCGCCGCCGAACCGGCTGAACCATCGCGGGACACGATTGTGACTACGCCGCGCAAGTGGCCAATTTTGCTCTACGCGCAAGCCGGCCTCGCGACAGCGCTATGCGGAATATTTCTATTCCCAGCCGTCGTGCGGATCGCTTTCGGGCCAAGCGTGGTCGGTTGGGCCGCAACTGCCGATGGACTGCGGGGCTGGGCGGCGCTGACTTTGGCGGCGGCCGCCACACTGGGCCTGTACGGCGTGCGTGACTTGTCGCAGCACCGCTTGGCAGTCTTTATTGCCGGCCTCGTCGCACTGGTCGCCCTTACTGCGGCCCGCTGGGACAGCGGCAACTGGCTGGCATATTACAGCCTGCTCGCCGGCTGCTGCCTGGCCCAGTGGTTGCTGCCCGTCACTCCGCGGCTAGTCAGTTCGCTCTATTCTCGAATCTCGTCAGCGGCACTGGAAACCACCGCCCCAGCCCTCGCGCCCATCGCCTGGGCCAGCGTGTGGACGCGCCTGTTCGAGGCGGCTGCCGTCACTCTCGCGTTGCGCTCGTTACAACCGAACTTGTACTCGCCGTGGGGCGCGGTCCTGGCCATTTCCGTCACTAGCGTGCGCAACATCTGGATCGCCTGGTACGAAGATAACCGGGGTTCGATGTGGCTGGCCGCGCTGTTGGCAAACCTCGCCGCCAGCGTGTGGTGGATCGATTCGGGCTACCGGCTCACCGGCTCCATGGGCGTCGCCGTGCCCATGGAATTTGTCTGGCTGAACGTCCTCGTCGCGGCCGCCATGGCGATCGTTAGCGCAGCACTCAACTGGCGCTCTGCAAGCTCCGTGACACTCGGCCCTGGCCGGCGGGCCGTTGGCTTCCATCGTTTTGCCGCCTGGGCCGCCGTCATCTTACTTTTCTGCACGACGGCCTTCGGCCTCGCCGCAGACCTGCTCGGCAGTCCCATTCAGACGAGCGCCCTGCTCAACTGGGCCGCCTGGACGGCCGCGCTCGCGGTTGTCGTTGCCTGCCTGTGGGATGGGGACAGCCGCTGGCCGGTCGCCTGCCTGTACTCGGTCGGACTCGTCGCGATCGGCGTTTATCTTGACGGCCTCAATTTCACGGCACCAATGTTCCACTGGGCGCTGGCCAACTCGCTAGCCGCGTACTCCCTCATCACGGCCTATTTGTGGAACCGTCGCCAGCGAATTCAAGAACAACTTGCGCGTTGGCAGGTGCCGACTGCGGTCGCGGCCCAGCGTGCGCAGTCTCAATCGTCCTTGCCTTGGTTTGTCGGCAGCAGCCATGCCTGGCTCGTCTCGGCGGGCTTGGTCTTAGCCGCTGCTGTGCTCTACCTCGTAACCTGGGTTGAAATTCTCATGCCAACGTATCACATGCGGATGATTGCCGCCTACGCCGTCGGGGCCGAGGCGCTCGCCCTCGCTTTTCTAGCACAGGGCACCGTCCGCTCGCCGCTGCAATATACGTCACTTATATTCGGAGCGTTATTCGCCGTCGCGTTTGGCTGTGCATGGCTGCCGCCGGAGTTCGACGCCGTGTGGCTCCACCGCGCCGTGGCCGCGGCAACGGCGCTGGCCGTGATGACGGCCGTGTACGGCCTGGGGCTCGTGAAATTGTTCCGCCGCGATAACGAGTGGACCCGCGCCGCCCAGCGACTGGTTCCCCCCATACTTGCCGCGGCGACCAGCTTGCTGGTCGTCATCCTAACTCACGAAGTTGTCGCCTTTGCCCACGGACGCGGCGTGCCGATGGTCTGGCCGGCCCGCATCGCCGTCGTCGTGGCGCTGGTCGCGCTGGCCGCGGCTGCGCTGATCGCCGCGCTGGTCCCAGGGCGTGATCCGCTGGGCCTCTCCGAACGCGGCCGCACGGTGTACGTCTATGCAGCCGAAGTACTTGCCGCGCTCGCCTTCGTTCACATTCGGGTCACGATGCCTTGGCTGTTCAGTGGCTGGTTCCTGCAATTCTGGCCACTGGTGATCATGGCAATAGCGTTTGTCGGCGTGGGCCTCAGCGAATTCTTCCAGCGCCGTCGGCAGACGATCCTCGCCGAGCCGCTCACGAACACGGGCGCTCTCCTGCCGCTTTTGCCGGCGCTTGGCTGTTGGATCACGTCCAGCCAGGTCCATTATTCGCTGGTGCTGTTGGCGGTCGGCGCGCTTTACGCGTCGCTGAGCGTGCTTCGCAAGTCGTTCTTGTTCGCCGTTCTGGCCGCAGTAGCCGCGAACGTCAGCCTGTGGTATTTACTCTATCATGCGGACGGCTTCGGCATTGCCCGGCATCCGCAATTGTGGCTGATTCCGCCCGCGTTGTGCATGCTGGCGGCCGGCTACTTGAACCGGTCGCGTCTCACGGCCGAGCAGCTCGCCGCTCTCCGCTACGGCTCGGCAATCGTCATCTACGCCTCGTCGACAGGCGATGTCTTCATCAATGGCGTGGCCCAGGCGCCGTGGCTGCCGGCCGTGCTGGCCCTGCTTTCGATCGCCGGCGTGTTCGCCGGCATCCTGCTGCGGGTTCGCGGCTTTCTCTACCTGGGCACCGCGTTTTTGCTCATCGCGATCATGAGCGTGATCTGGCAGGCCGCCGAGGGCCGCGTGTGGGTCTACTGGATCGCCGGCCTGGTCACCGGCGTTTTGATCCTCATCCTGTTCGGCATCTTCGAAAAGCGCCGCGACGACATGCTGCGGCTGGTGGAGCGGCTGAAGCAGTGGGAGGCGTAAAGCGGACTCAGGGTCCGCCTTTGTTTGGTCGGGGGTTGTGGCCAGCCTCCTGACCGCGCCACACGGCTGACCGAAAGCTTTATTGCGTAGGTGGCGACGGCGATCCGTCACGATTCCATGCTGTTCAGGAGACCGGCGGACAACAAAGGGTGCGGAGGCAGGAGTCCGGCGCACAACAAGAACACCCCTTACGCGACCGTCAGCCGCGTCGTCTCGGCAGTGCACAACCGGCTACGAGCGCGATCGCCATCAGCGCTGCCGTCGCCGGCTCGGGCACGGCCAGTTGCGAATCTGCCGCCGCGGAGAGCGCGCTCACGTTGACGGCTGGGCCAAGGCTCATCTGCCAGGCCAGCACGTCGTCGCCGTCGATGTCGCCATCGCCGTCGGCGTCGCCTTGCTCGAACGATGCGCCCGAGGTCAGGCCGAAATTGGCGAGCAGCGTGTCCACGTCCGCCCGGTCCACCCGGCCGTCGAGATTGAAATCAGAATAGGGCGCCGTGTGCGCGATGGCGCGGAACTTGTAACTGAAAAAATCGCAGCAGCCGGGGTCGTTCGCGCCCTCGATGTAGATCAGCGGCCCGCTGCGGACCGCCGCAAGCTTCAGCGGCTGCCCTTGCCCGTCGACGCCGCGAAAAACGAGATGCGACGGTTCGCCGAGGCGGAACGTGCCGTCGAGGGCGGAGAGATTCAGTGTCTTGTCGAGATCCCAGCCGGGCAAGGGCAGCGGCGCGGCCGAGAGTGGATTGAACAGGATGGCGCGGACATCCTCGAACTTGGCGAACGGGGTCAGCCTCGGCAGGCTGGCGGTCGGCGAGATGCCATCGTTGTAGCCGGTGACCAGCCCAAAGCGACCCTCAATGGCGAGTTTCCAATCGACGCCGGCGAAACCGCCCATAACGTCAACCGAGCTGCGCGACGTGATGAAGCGGTAGTTGTGCAGTAGGTCGGGTGGATCGGCCGCGGCCAACGAGCCAAATGAAACGACAAGCACCGCCGTCGCGAGCGGCGTGGCAAACAAGTTGCGACGCATGCTGAGCCTCCATCGAAAAAGGCCTCTGGCCCGACCGCTAAGCTTGAGTATACGACGGCTGCGAGACAAATGGCAACGGATTTTTCAAGCGGACCGGCTGCCAATTCTTTACGGCGCGACCTTCAAATCCTGCTTCGCATTGATCAGCGAGCCGGGGATCGGCCCCAGGCCGAGGAGGCTCAAAGCCAGGTTGCCCGTGTCGCCGTTGCGAATCGGCTGCTTGGGCGCGTTGTAATCGGGCCGGCCGGTGCCGGGATCTGCCCGGCTGACTTTGTTGAAGGCGTAAAGATCACCGTGCCGGACGCCCGCGCCCCATACGAACACCGGGATCGTGTAATCGTCCGGCAACTTCGAGTCGCCGTGATCGAAATCGATGCCGCCGTGGTCGGTGTTGACGATGATCGTCGTGTGGCCGGCGAGCGTCGGGTCGGTTTCCACCAAGTGAAACACACCGGCCAGGTAGCCGTCGACCGTGCGAATCGCCTGGCGATAGGGGCCGCTACCCCACCGCTCGGCGTGGCCGGCCGAATCGGTGTCACGATAATGAACGAACACGTAATTGAAATGCTTGGCCGCCATGTCGGCCAGAAAGCGCTCGTTCATCGTTGCCGAGTAGATTGGGGCCGGGTCCTCCTTGATAAAGAACGTGTCGATCTTGTTCTTTGTAGCGGCAGAGGCGGTGCTCGTGACGGGATTGTAGGTCTGCTCGTAAAGCACGAACTTGTCCTTGGTGGCATACAGCGCCGTCGAGCGGCCGGCGTCGTGCACGACATCGAAGACGCTGGCGATGTATTCGCTGGGTGCATCCTTGCGAGCGTTTTGCAAAGTCACGCCGCGCCCCGGCATGCTGTTCTCGGTATAGCCGTGGAACACAAAGCCGCTCATTCCCGCGGGCTGCAATACGGGCCGGCCCGTCAGCATGCAGGTGTGGTTCGGCAGCGTAATTGTGTGCGTGAAATCGGTGCGGGCGTTGGCCGTCCAAGCGCCTTCCGTTTCCAGCCGTTTGAAGTTCGGCGCTTCGCCGGCGTCGATCACTTTTTGCAAATGGCCCGGATGGAGGCCGTCGACGCTGATGTGAATCACGTAATCGGCGGCTGACGCTCCGGTGCAAACTGCAAAAATGCAAGCGGCGGCGAGCGCAAATGCCAGGAAGCTATCGTGGCGATAGGAGTGGACCATGAAACGCATTTTAGCGGCGACGCCGGCCGCTCGCAATTACCGTCAGGCCGAGCATCATTAGCCCCAGCGCCGCCGGTTCCGGCACCGCAGTTACTTCGCCCGTCAGGTTGATCGTGATGTCCGGCAGGGCCTGGCTATAGGGGCTGGGGTTCGTGCTCCGCGGATGGAGCACCAACTGGCCGCTGAACATGCCGGCCGTGCTCGTAGCGAGCGTCACGATCGGCTTGTCGTACGTTGCGCCCGCGGCCACGCCGGCGAACGGAGCGTCGCCGCTGACGAGGAAGTCCGGCGCGATCACGGTGAAGCTGCCCGCCAGATCATCGGCCGGCAGCAGCGCCGAAACGTCGTTCTTGATGCCGAGCGTCGCCGACGGGGCGGCCGCGTTTTGCGGGACCGTTCCCAGGTCGAGTTTGTACTCGTTGGCGGCGGTCATCGTCAACGCGCCGTCGCCCGCTTGCTTCAACAGGCTGGCCACGGCAAAATTGTTGACTTGGGCGACGACGTTCACGTCTCCGTCCGGCAGCGACGTTTGGCCCAGCGAATTGAGTCCCGTGCCGTCGGACGTAAACTTCACGACCACGTTCGTGTTGATGAATCGCGCCGTGCCGGTCGTGATGCCGACGGTAAGCGAGCTGCCGTCCGACGCCTGCGGCGCCAGGCCGCTGACGCTGCCGCCGCCGCTCGCATCCGCGTTGGGCGGCCCAAAGGCCGCATTCAGGTTCTCACTAAAAGCGCCGGCCGGCGCGTTGTTCTTAATCTCCAGCGGTTTGACGGCCACGACGTCGCCCACGTGAACGATGCTAAAATCGACCGGCTGTGATGTCACCACCTGCGCGACTGCCAGATTATAAACTTTGGCCGTCACATTCGCCTGCTGCTGGCCGAGCGAGGTATCCGACAGGCCCGAGGCATGCGCGAGCGACGTCAGGTCATACGTTACCGATCCGCTCTTCGCCCCGGCCGTCGCTGTGTTGAGCGAAGCCGTCAGGTTCGCGCCGCTGCCGCCGCCCGGCGCGACGTCGACCGAGCCGCCCGCGCCGCTGACATCGGGCGCGAAGTCGGCCACCGACACGCGCAGGGACTCGCTGAAGAGATCGCTGACGGCGTTATTCATCACGGCCACGTTGCCCGCTGCCGGATCACCCACGTGACGATCACCCAGGTCCAGGTTGTTCACGACGGGTAATGCGTAACGATACACGCCGGCCGAGACATTGACCGTCTGGTCGCCCAGGTCGAGATCGGCCAGCCCCGTCGCGCCCGACGAGAACCGCGTGATTTTGACCGAGCCGCTCTTGGCGCCGCCGGTTGTCGTGCTGACGCCGACGCCGATCGAATTATCCGAGCCGCCCGGCACGACGGTCACACTCGGCCCGCCCGACACTTGCACCGGCGCGCCGTTCGACGTGACCGTCGCTTTCAGATTTTCGCTGAACGCGCTCGGGACGGCGTCGTTGGCGATTGAGAGCTGCGCGCTGGCCGCGTCGCCGACGTGAAAGTTGCCCATATCGAGCGGGCCAGGCGTGATGTTCGGCACGGCCGGCTGCCAGACTTCACCGCTCAGCGCGAGCACCTGGTTCGCGACGTTGTCGAAGTTGTTGACGATGGCGACGGTTTGATTCACGAGCGCGCCTTGCCCGCCGGACTGGCCCTCGAGCAGGACGCTGTAGCCGCTGCTTGTGCCGGTGGTCAGGGCGAAATTCGCCGGCGTGACGCCGCTGCCGCTGACGCTGATGTTGTTGATGTTCGCGCCGTAGGTCGCGTTGTTGTTCATCAAAGCGCCCCGCAGGTCGGCGTTGGCCGTGCCGCCGGCGCTGACGAAATACGTCTTCGACACCCCCGGCTGGCCGATGCGCACCACGCCCATGTCGAGCGACGGCGTGGCCGTCGCGCCGCCGGTGACGTCGCCGGTGAGCGTTTGCGTGAAGGCCGGGTCGGACAGAATTTGGCCGGAGCCAACGACGTTGGCCCGCGGATTAAACGCATTGCCCTCGCCGAAATTGGCGTTGTCGTAGTCCAAGCGGACGAGCACGTTGTGAGTGCCCAGATTCAGCCCGGCGCCGTTATGAACAAGATAGTCGGTATCGGAGTCCCCGCTGGCCATGCTCAAGTCGAGCGTGGCCCCGTCGTCAATCTGAATCGTGCCGCTGCCGCCGTCGATGATGCCGCCGACCATCGCCAACGTGCCGATCGCGGCCCGCACTTTGCCGTGGTTCAGGACCGTACCGGTGATCACTCCGTGGCCGAAGATTTCGCCGTTGGCGTTGTTCGTGATGTTGCCGGCCGAGTTGAGCGTAGCATCGGCCGGCCCGGCGCCGCCCAGCTCGATCGTGCCGCTGTTGACGACTTTGCCGTCGGTGCGCAGGGTGCTGGCGTTCTCAATTCTGAGCTTATCGTCGGAACCGATCGTCAGGTCGTTAATCGTTCGATCGACGTTCAGTACGACCACAACCGGCGTGTCGCCGTCGTCGATGAAGGCGTTAAACGTATTGTTCGTCGGGTCGCCGTTGTCCCAGTTGGCGGTCGCCGTCCAGATGCCGTCGCCGTTGAAGAGCCACGTCGTATCGACCGCCCAAGCCATCCTGCTCGGCAGCGCGCCCAACACAAGAGATACACAGACCGCGAGCCGGGGAAAAATGCGAACACGTCTCTTGTGATATCTCATTCGTTCGATTCAACCGCGAACTCAAAGGCAGCCGGCCAATGCCGGCGCACGCTCAGCGCACATTAATGCCCACATGGTAGCTGTGACTGTGGCTGCCCGTCAAGAATTGCGGCAAAACTCCAGGCAATTCTCAGAGTTTTTCATCGGCAATGCGGTCGGGCAAACTGATCCGGTTCACCCTGCATTGTCGCGATCAAATGCGACTTTCCCAATTACCCAGCTCGCGCAAACAATCAGGACCATCGTTTCTGCGGGGGTGGAAAGTTCGTGTTCACGAGAGCCCGTTGCGCAGTGGCCGAACGGGCGATCTGCATTGGCTCTCCTTTTGCGTCGGCAGCGGGCCTTGCGCGCGCAACTCGTATACCCGCTTTCCGCGGCTCACCAGCGAAACTGAATTACGACGCATCCGGGCGCGGCGGAATACACAGGTGGAAACACTCACCAGAATTGGGATTTCGTCGTACGGCTCCGGCACCGACAGCGAAGCGCCGGTCGGGATCACCTCGAAGGCGCCATAATGGTCGCGCGACAGATAGTAATCGTCCATTGTCACATGCGCATCGCTGTTGCCGTCGGCCCCCGCTCCGATCGTCATGCTCTGTCCCAATTCGTTGCGCCACACTATGTAGTCCGCCACGTCGACCACGCCGTTCTGGTTGTAATCGCCCCGCAGTCCGAACATCAATGTGACGTGCGTGCCCGTATTTTGATAGGCCCAACGTTGGTCGCCGGGCAAGGCCGGTAAAATGAGCGAACCGAATGCGCCGGTCACGCTGCCGGCCGTGAGAAATCGAAACTCATCGCCGGGCGCGGGCGTATAGTCGTTCACCAACTTCACTTCCAGCGCGCCGCCTAAATTGGCCGCTCCCGCCACGTCGAGCGTGTCGAAATTCACGCCGGCGAGCGTTCCTCCCAGTTCGATTTCCAGCTTGCCGCTATGCTGCGTGAACGCATCCAGGACCGCGCTCGGCGCGACGGTCGAACCCGGCGCAAAGACTCCGCCGTCGTTGATCAAGCTTCCGCTCACTATCAAGGTCGACATCCGCCCGCCCGAAAACGCGAACTGGCCACCGGCCGCGATGCTCAGGGAGGGAACGTCGATCGTTCCTTGTTCCAGCAGCAACGTGCCCGCGCTGCCGATCACAATGCCCGACGGGCCGACGATCGAAGCGCCCGTGCCGGCGACGCGCACTTCGCCTTCATTGATCGTCAATCCGCCACGGAACGTGCTCGCCCCGGACAGCGTGATCCGACTCGTGCCGCTCTTCACGATGCTGCGCGGCTCGTCATAATCGCGAATCCGGCCGCTGAACACGAAATCTTGCGTGCCGTTGCCCGTGATTTCCAAGTTGTCAAGCAACTGCAGGTTATGCGCGACTTGAAACTTGAACCGAGCCGAGGTGCCGCTGGATGTTGCGTCTAACTGCAGCCGCGGCAATTGGCCTGTCAGGCTTTTCGCGAACAAGAGGTCCGACGTCGGGGTCGTCGTATTACTGCCGTTGATCGTTTTGTTGAGCGGCCCGCCGTTGATCGTCGCGGTGCGACTCAGGCCGCCCGAAAAGCTGCCCGTCAGCCACATCTGGTTGAGCATGAACGTCAGCCCGCTCATCCGCACCAGGTCGTTCGAGGCGGTGTAATCGGCATCGTTGCGGGTCGTGAATTCGAGAACCGCGTTCGCGTATGCATCGTCGACCAGCAGCGTCTTATTGATGGACGTGCCGAATTGCAGCCAGCCGCCCGACTTGCTCCACACGGTCGTCGGAGCCAGATCGTTGCGAAATACAAAGTGATCGAAATGATTGCGATCGTCGGTGCCCAGCACGCCGTAGAGCGGCTTGGGGAGCGTCGCCTCCCATTTCGTGAATACCCGCTCCATATCCGTTGCAACCTGCGGCTGCGCGTTCATGACGTTCTGGGCCTGCGTCTCTTGAATCGACGCACTGAGATCCCACAGGTAGGGCCACTTGAAATCGGGCTCGATTGGCCGCGCGTATTTAAAGTCGCCGTGCCGCACGGCCCAAACATTTCGATTTCGCCAGAACATGTAGTCGTGTGGATCACCGCCCAAGTCGCCGTGAATGTAGGGCACAATGTCGACGCCCGGGGCGTCCGCTTGCGGCACGAAGCCGCCGGCCTCGTTAACCAGCGTCGGCAGCAGGTCAAACGTCGAGACGGGCCGATCGTAGACGCCAGGCGCCACGCCCGGCAGCTTCAAGAAAAACGGCACTCGGATGCCCCCTTCCAGGGTGTGCCCCTTGGACCCGGCGTACGGCTGATTCATGGTGTGCGGGTTGCCCGGTACATTTTGGAACAGCCCGCCGTTGTCGTTCACGTAGGCAATGATCGTATTCTCGAAAATGCTGTCGCTCGTGTCGCCGTCGTGATTCGGGTCGCGCAGGCGCGTCGACAATCGTCCCCACGTTGCGGTCCATGCCGTGGATCAGCGCGGCCGTAATTCGGTCGTTCGGGTCGGTGATCTGGGCGATCTGTGGCTGGTTGTAATCTTCGTTGCTCGTGCCGTTTCCATTGGGCCCGCCGAGCCAGGGAGTGTGCGGGGTCGTAAACGCCAGGTACAAGAAGAACGGGTTGGACGCGTTCGCGTGGTCGCTGACATAGCTCGCCGCCGTTTGACCGAAGAAGTCGGTCGAGTATCCTCCGTTTTGAGGATTCGCAAAGGTCGATTCGATCACGACATCGCTCGTCGCCGTCGCGTGTCGCATCAACTGCGTCGCCAACCCGCCGCCGGCGAAGTAATAGCGGTCGCCTCCCAACATCCCATAGAACTCATCGAACCCCACGTCCTGCGGTCGATTCACGCCCGCCGTCGTCCCCAAATGCCATTTCCCGATCGCCTCGGTGTCATAGCCAAATTCCTTCAGCGTCGAAGCCAGCGTCGGCTGCCCCGCCGGCAAGCCATAGGGCGCATTGATGTCGTTCGCCAGGTTTTCTTCGATGCCGAACCGCTGCTGATACTGGCCCAACAGCAAACCGGCCCGCGACACGGTGCACAACGCTGCCGAAACGTACCCTTGCCGCATCACCACGCTTTGGGCCGCTAGCGCGTCGAGGTTCGGCGTGACTGCGTTCGTGGTTGGATAACCGGTCAGCGCGTTGGCAAAGCCCAGCTCGTTGTACCCAGCGTCGTCAGAGACGATCACCACAATGTTCGGCTGCGTTGCGCCCGCTGAGAGATGGGCGCGATTCAGGCGCACGCCCCCACAGCTAAGATGGCAGCAAGTTGGGCGGCACGCCGCGAATGAATGATCAGTGAAATACTACTACGCGCAATGACACGCAGCATAGAAACCGCAGTTCTTAGAATTTGTGGCGCGGGCTACATTCGCCACGAGTTTGAAAAGGATGTCCGCCTGATTCCAATTAGCGAAACCGATGCTTGGTGCGTTTGGTGATGGCGCTCGATGTAGAACAACCGCCAAGCCCACCAGATTCGTACGAGCTGTCTGGTTAGAATCGAAACGCACCGGCTCCATGATCATAAGCACAGCCGGCGCGTTGGTCAAAGGATCTGTCAGATGGTTTTCGGCTTTCACGGCCGCCGGCCACCCCCCGTTTGTCCCCCATCGCCACATTTTGCGGCCGATTCGGCCTGTGAACCCTGTTCCGTTCCAACTACGATTCGGGGCCCGGCCGAACTGTGAAGCTCGGATTGCAATATCGAGCGACCCACCGCCGGACGACCGCCGCCCAGCGACCGGCCCCCGCCGCAACAGCTAGCCCTACTACTGCCCAGTTGCGTCGGTGGCCACAGCGTTTTCGCCCTCGGCCGTTTCGCGACAGCTTCGCGGCAGATTCGACGTCGACGAAGCCGTGGCGGCGATGGCCTCCGCTACGTCGACACGCACAGCGGTTTTTACCGCCGAATGGGCAAATCCTGGCCATCGGCCAGCGGCAGGACCTGGGACCGACAATTGTGTGGGTCGGCCAGCCATAGGACGGACAGGATTGTCCGTCCTACGACCAATAACATTCGACCTGTCCACCTAGTACATTAGAGCCGAGGCCGCACGACCACGCGAGCGGCGGCCCGCAAATATAATGGCCCGGCAAGGGGTCGCCATTTGTCACCTTATTCCTCGCATCTAGCCGGGAGGATTCAACCCATGTTGCGGCGCCAGAGCCTGTCGACCTTGCTATTGAGCACGACGGTTTTTCTCTTACTTCACGGTCAACTCCCATTCGCCCAGGGGCAACCGGGCCCTGCCGGCGCGCCTACTTACAAACAGGCCAACCGCCCCATCGACGAGCGCGTCGCCGACCTGCTTGCCCGGATGACACTCGAAGAGAAGGCCGCCCAGATGCTCTGCGTCTGGAAGGAAAAGGCGCAAAAGCTGGTCGATGGAAACGGCAATTTCGATCTGGAAAAAGCCCGCCGCAGCTTCGCCGACGGCCACGGCCTGGGCCAGGTTGGCCGGCCCAGCGACGCCGGTACCGGCAAAAACGCCCACGACATGGCCGTGCTTACGAATGCCATCCAGAAGTTCTTCGTCGAGGAAAGCCGCCTCGGCATTCCCGTGATCTTCCACGAAGAGTGCCTGCACGGCCACAAGGCGATCGATGCCACCAGCTTTCCGCAGCCGATCGGCCTGGCTGGCACGTTCGATACCGACCTGGTCCGCCGCGTCTTCACGCTGACCGCCGCCGAGGCCCGCGCGCGGCACCAGCCAGGCGCTGACGCCCGTGGTCGACGTGGCCCGCGATCCCCGCTGGGGCCGCGTCGAGGAGACTTATGGTGAAGACCCCTATCTCGTCGGCGAAATGGGCACGGCCGCCGTGCTGGGCTTTCAGGGTGACGCCACTTTTAAGGACAAGAAGCACGTCATTGCCACGCTGAAGCACTTTGCCGCCCACGGCCAGCCCGAATCGGGCACAAACATCGCCCCGGCCAACATCTCGGAGCGAACCCTCCGTGAGACGTTCCTTTACACGTTTCACGAAGCGATCGAGCGCGGCGGTGCGCTGGGCGTGATGGCCTCGTACAACGAAATCGACGGCGTCCCCTCGCACGCCAATCGCTGGCTGCTGCAGGACGTGCTCCGCGGCGAATGGAAGTTTACAGGTTTTGTCGTTTCCGATTACAACGCCATTCGCGAAATGGCCGATCGACCGGGCCTGTTCGGCCATCACGTCGCCGCCGACGGCGAAGAGGCCGCCGCGCTCGCCTTACGGGCCGGCGTCAACATCGAGCTGCCCGATCCCGATTGCTACCTCGAGATCGTTCCCCTGGTCCGCGCTGGCACGATTCCCGAAAAGACGATCGACGACCTCGTCCGCCCGATGCTGGCCGCGAAGTTTCGCCTCGGCCTGTTCGACGATCCCTACGTCGATCCCGATTTCGCCGCCAAGTTCGTCGGCAGCGACGAAAATCGCCAACTGGCGCTCGAAGCGGCCCATAAGGCGATCACCCTTTTGAAGAACGACAACAAGACGGCACCCGTCGCGCTCGACAAGGTCAAGACGATCGCCGTCATCGGCCCGAATGCCGATTACATGCTCCAAGGTGGATACAGCTCGGTGCCGAAGCACTACGTGACCGTCGTCGAGGGCATTCGCCAGTACGTCGGCGATCGGGCGCGCGTGCTCTATTCGGTCGGCTGCAAAATTACCGAGGACGCCCCGGCCAGCCAAATGGTCGTCCATCTCGCCGATCCGGCCGACAACCGCCGCAAGATCGCCGAAGCGGCCCAGGCCGCCGCCCAGGCCGACGTGATCATCCTCGCGGTCGGCGGCAACGAGCATACCTCCCGCGAGGCCTACACGCTCCAGCGACTGGGCGACCGGGCCTCGCTAGAAATGGTCGGCCAGCAGGAAGAGCTCGTCAACGCCATGGCCGCAACGGGTAAACCCGTCATCACGCTCGTCTTCGGCGGCGGACCGTTCGATCTGCGCAACGTGTGCGAGAAGTCGGCCGCCGTCTTTCAGTGCTGGTACCTCGGCCAGGAGACGGGCCGGGCGGTTGCCGACGTCCTCTTCGGCGATGTGAACCCGGGCGGCAAGCTGCCGATGTCGTTCGCCCGCTCGGCCGGCCACCTGCCGATTTACTACAACTATAAGCCGTCGGCCCGCCGCGGCTATGAGTGGGACGACGTCACGCCGCTGTTCCCCTTCGGCTTCGGCCTCTCGTACACGAGCTTTACGCTCAGCGCACCGCGCTTGAAAGACGGCACGATCGCCGCCGACGGCTCGACCAGCGCCCAAGTCGACGTCACGAACACGGGCGACCGCGCGGGCGACGAAGTCGTCCAGCTCTACATCCGCGACGACGTCAGCAGCGTCACCCGCCCGGTGAAAGAACTCAAGGGATTCCAGCGAATCACACTCAAGCCGGGCGAAACGAAAACAGTCACGCTGCCCATCACACCGCATCACCTGGCGTTCTGGAACATCGACAAGAAGTACGTCGTCGAGCCGGGAACGTTTCAGATTATGACGGGTGCCAACTCGAGCGAGTTGCAGGCGGTGACGTTGACAGTGAAGTAAGGGCGATTAGCGTTTCGATCTAGCCATCTCGCTGAACGAGCGGTCCAGAGCGAAGCACCAATGAAACCGCGTAAAATACTGGAAAAGGTGCTGGCCAGCGCAGCGAATGTCGCCTTCTCGGACATGCGTAAACTGGTCGAGTCATTCGGCTTTCGTCTAACGCGCGTTAACGGCAGCCATCATATTTTCGTCCATTCCATAGTTCCGGAACTGGTAAATTTGCAGGAAATTCAAGGGAAAGCCAAACCCTACCAGGTTCGCCAATTCCTCAAGCTCGTGGAAGAGTATAATCTTAAATTGGAGGATCAAGCTCCGTGAAAGACTATCACATCAACATCTTCTACAGCGAGGAGGACGGCGGATATATCGCTGACATTCCCGATTTGAGGGCCTGTAGTGCGTTCGGGGCTACAGCCGAAGAGGCGTTGCGCGAAGTTGAGTTGGCAAAAACAGCCTGGCTCGACGCGGCCCAGGCAGAGGATAAGCCGATCCCCGAGCCGAAGTATCGTCCACTCATCTACCAAATAGGATGACGGGCCGCCGGTTCACTTGCTGAAGATTTCCAGCTTCAGCTCATTCTCGCCCGGCTTGATCTCGACGGTGAGGTCGTCCTCGTCGCCGGGGTGCTTCTTGGTGAATAAGCGGATCGTGCCGTCGATCGTGGGAACGCCCCATCCCGGCTGGCCGATGTAGGCGGCCTTGTCGGCGGGCGGCATGCCGCGGGTGGGGTCGCGGTTGTTGCTGACCCAGACGGCCGCGTCCTGGCGGATCTCGACTTTGTACTTGCCGACCGCCGGGCCGACGTCTTCGTCCAGGCTGAAATCGGCCGTGGGCGTGTTCGTGTTCATGATGTACGCCGTCCGCGGGGCGACCGAGCCGGGCGGATCGGCATCGAGCGGGACGAACGTGATCAAGCCATGCGGAAGCGGCTGGCCGTCGAGCAGCACGTGGCCGCTCACCGCCGCCCGCGGGCGGGCCGTCAGGAAATTCCCCGCCGCGAGCCAGCGATGCATCAGGCTGGGCCACTCGCCCGCTTGCCGGTCGCCTTCGGCCAGGCCGGCGCCATGCTCGCCGTTGGGAAAGATGTGGATCTCGGCCGGCACGTGCGCAGTCGAACAGCGCGCGGTACAGCGCCACCATGTTACCGGCATGACTGCGATCTTCTTCCGTGCAAAACAAAAACGCCGGCGGCACGTCGCTCAGGTTGACGTTGCCCCGCGGCTGCGCGCCGCCATAGGCCAGGACCATGAAGGCGATCTTGCTCGATTGCCGATCGACCGGGTCGGCCGCGTCCGCTTGTGCGGTGAGCGTCTGATAGGCGGCGAAGGTCGTCAGATCGGAGCCGGCCGAAAAGCCGATCATGCCGAGGCGGTCGGGCGAGATCCCGTACTCGGCCGCGTGCGCTTTGACGAACTGCACGGAGCGCTGGGCGTCGCGGGTGTAGTCGGCCCGCCCGTACAGCGGCCGGATGCGATACCGCAGCACGAAGGCCGCGACGCCGCGCTCGGCAAACCACCTGCCGAACGTCACGCCTTCCTGGTCCATCGCTCGATGGGTGAACGCACCACCCGGCGCGACGATGATCGCGCAGCCGGTGGCCCGATCTTTAGGCGGCAAAAACGGGTAAATTGCCGGCTTGTCTTCGTCGCTGTTCCCCTTGGCATTCGGCGCACCATTCTCCCAAAGCAGCACCGGCGACGGCAAATTGGCGGCCTGCGACGCCGCGAGCGCCGCGCCGGCGCATCCAGTTTCGGCTGTGTCTTCTCGGGCTCTTGAGCACGCGCGACCGATGCAGTCACCACCCAGAGAACTCCCAATGCCAATGTCGCAAGCAAATTGCCGTTCATCAATGTGCCTTTTGTTGGCTCTGCGAACCAGGACGTCATACGGTCAATTGCGACAACTGCCCGGTGCTATCGCCCCAGCGGTCCTCTGTGACGCCCATGCGGTCCATCAGCGACAGCCAAAGGTTGCAAACGGGCGTGTCCGTCGGACAGATGACGTGCCGGCCCGTGTCGATCGTGCCGCCCCCCTTGCCGAACAGCAGCGTCGGGATATCGCTGTGGGCGTGGGCATTGCCGTCGGCCATGCCGCTGCCGTAGACGATCATGCTATTGTCGAGCAGCGTGCCGTCGCCTTCGATCACTTTCGAGACGCGATCGACGAAATAGGCCATTTCGCCGGCGTGATGTTCGTTGATCTTCGTATACTTTTCGATCAGGTCGGGGCTGTTCTTATGGTGGGAAACTCCATGATGTTCCTCCGTGAATCCCAGCTCGGGATACGAACGGCGGTTGCCTTCGGTGGCCATGACGAGCGTGGCGACGCGGGTCATGTCGGCTTGCATGGCGACGACGAGCATGTCGGCCATCAGGCGGAAGTGATCGCGGAACAGCTCGGGCACGCGGGTGGGCCGCGCCATGCCGCCGGCCGCATTGGCCGGCAGGTTGGGCGGCGGCGCCTGGATGCGCTTTTCGATGTCGCGGATCGACGTCAGGTATTCGTCCATGCGGCGGCGGTCGGCCGCGCTGACTTGGCGGTCGATCTGGCCGGCCTGCTCGCGGACAAAATCAAGAATGCTCAAGTTCATCGTCTCGCGCTGCTGTTGGACGATCGACGTTTCGCCCGCCGAGGCGCCGGCGAACAAGCGGTCGAACACGATCCGCGGGTTGACCTCCTTGGGGGCCGGCGTCGATTCGGAGCGCCAGGAGATATTCGTCTGGTACACGCAGCTGTAGCCCGTATCGCAAAAGCCGTCCTGCTGGCCGAAGTCGCAACCCAGCTCGAGCGACGGGAACCGCGTCGCGTTGCCGACTCGGCTGGCGATCAACTGGTCGCACGTCATGGCGGCGCGCAGGTCGTTCCCCTGCGTTTTGAAGATCGACACGCCCGACAGGTAAGCGGGCATCGTGCTGGCGTGGGCGCCGCCGCCGCGGGCGCGGTAATCGGCCAGGTTGGACATGACCAACATGTCCGTTTTGAACGGCTCGAATGCCTCATGAGTTCGCCCCAATTGAAAACTGTACCCCAGGCCGGCCGGCTTCCAGGCGTCCATCATGGCGCCGTTGGGAAAATACACGAACACCAGCCGGCGGGGAAAAGATTGGGCCGCCGCCTGGGCCGCCCGCACGCTGGCCGTGGGCAGCATCGATTCCAGGAACGGCAGCGCGACGGTCACTCCCAGGCTTTTGAGCGCCGTACGCCGCGACAATTGTCGAAACGCCATGTTTAGTTTCCTTTCGCGGTCCGCTTTTGAAACAGGTCGCTCTGGACGATGGCCAGGATCACGCTGGAGAAGCGGTCGCCCTGCTCCGCCGCGGACGCACAGATCGCGTCGACCTCGCCGCGATCGGCATATTCCAAGCCGCGGCCCAGCGCGTAAATGAGCAGCTTTTCGACCAGCGCCCGGCGAAAATCGTCCTGCTGCGCAGTTAATAGTTCGCGAAACTCGGTCACGTCGTGAAACGCCTCGCCGCTGGGCAGCTCGCCGGAGCTATCGATCTGGGCGGCGCCTTCTGTCGTGCGCCATGCGCCGATCGCGTTAAAATTCTCGAGCGCCAGGCCATAGGGATCGATCTTGTTGTGACAACTGGCGCACTGCGGGCTCTCGCGGTGCTTTTGCAGCACGTGCCGCACGGTGCCGGTAAGCGGCTGGCCGTCGGTTTCCAGGGGCGGGACGTCGGCCGGCGGCGGCGAGGGGGGACTATTGAGCAGCGAATCGAGCACCCAGACGCCGCGTTTGACCGGCGAGGTGCGCGTCGGCGGCGAGGTGAGCGTGAGGATGCTGCCCTGCGTAAAGAGGCCGCCGCGATGCTCGTCGGGCGACAACTGAACCAGGCGAAATTCTTCGCCGCACACGCCCTCGATGCCATAGTGCCGGGCCAGCCGCTCATTTAGAAAGGTGTAATCGGCATTGAGAAACGCCATGATGCTGCGATCATCTCGGATCACGTGCTCGACAAACAGCCGCGTTTCCTCGCGCATCGCCTGCCGCAGCGAATCATCGAACTCGGGAAACAACTGCGGATCGGGGGCAATGCGCTGGAGTGCGCCCAAGTGGAGCCACTGCTGGGCGAAATTCTCGACGAGCGCGCGGGCCTTGGGGTCTTCGAGCATGCGGCGGACCTGCGCGGTCTGATTCGCGCGCAGCTCGTTTTGTTTCGCCAGGCGAAAGAGCTCGTCGTCCGGCATGCTGCTCCACAGGAAATAGGATAGCCGGCTGGCCAGCTCATACTCGTCGATCGGCCCGCTGCCCGCGGGCGGATCGCGCTCGATGCGGTACAAGAAATACGGAGAGCAAATCGCGGCCCGCAGCGCGGCATAGGTCGATTTTGGGCGAATGAAGGATTCGCCCTCTTGCGTCAGCGAGAGCCGCGCAAAGGGCAGCAGCCGGTCGATCTCTTCCGGCGTCACGGGCCGGCGATAGGCCCGCGGCAAAAAAGTTTCCAGCACGATTCGCACGCGATCCTGGTTGTTGTTGAATCCCAACTTGACGTTGCGGATTGGCAGGAACACGCCGTCGTCCGGCTCCCAGTAGGTGCCGTCCTGTGCGGCCCAGTTCTTGCTGACCTTGGCGGTGGCATCCAACTGGGCCATTGCTTGCTCTGCCGTCTTTAAGTACAGCTCCAATTGATTGGGAGACATCGTGAGCAGATCGGCGATGTTGTCGAAGCCATAGCCGCTATCGTCGGGCGGCAGGTCGTCGGCCGTGAATTCTTTGAAGGAGAACAAGTCGCGAATCGTGTTGGCGTACTCGACGCGCGTCAATCGCCGGACCCGCGCTATCTGCGCCACGTGGCCGCCGCGGAGCAGGTCGTGCTCGATCCAGGTCAAGAGGAGGTCTCTTTCGGCAGCGTCGGGCCGGGGCCGCTCGGCGGGCGGCATCTCGCCCGCCCGAATCTTCTCGGCTATCCGCTCAAACAACTTTCGATCACCGGCCAGCCGCTCGCTGACGGCCTGGGCGCCATTGAACTCCAAGCTCATCTCGCCCTTGGGGTGCTGGCCGCCGTGGCAGAGGGTGCAGTGCTTCGCGAGCAGCGGCGCGACCGCCGCTGTGAAATCCAGCGGCGCCGCCGCGCACCTCGGGCGCGTTGCCACGGGGATTGGCTTGTGAATCGGTCGCGGCCGGCTGCGCCGCGCAGCAACAGGGAAACATGAAGAGTTGCAATAAGACGAGGGGCAATCTCTTCATCGACCGACGCTCCGCCAACCGGTGCGACAAACGGCGCCAATCGCCACCGATTCCTAATTCTTGTTGGGAGAAGTTCGCGGCGTCGCCACTGAAGGGAGCGCCACCCATCGCGCCGCTCGTGAGCGTAACCGCCCGGCACCGGAAAGTCAAGCAATCACCGCCATAACGCGGCGGCCGGCCGAAGGTAAATTACTCGGTGCACAATCGATTTTCCAAGGCTCTTCGCCACGGTTTTCGATCTCCGTGGCGAGCGTGCGGCCGGCAGGCAAACGGCTTTCGACGTGGCGAAGGGTTAAAGGCGGGGCGGAGTAGCCAAAAAACGGTTTCACGAGCGGAGTGGGGGAGCGGCGAATCGTTCAACTTATGCGGCGGACGATTATCTCACGGCAGCGGCTGACTCCGCCCGTGGGTTGCCGCGGCCCCCAGGCCACGCCTCCTATTCGGCTCAACCGGCGAACCTTGCCTGACCCACTTTCGTATCAAAGGACCGACAGGTGCAGTGCGCGAGTTTACGCGCACAACTGTCGCAGGGGCGCACGCTAGCATAAGCGGCGGAGAGCAAACCAAGTGCCGATGTGACGGCGATCGATGAATGTATCTTTCTGAGGGGGACCTCTGCTCGCGCCGTTGACTGCTCGCGCTGTTGACAGGGAGGTCCTATGCAAAAGCACCAGTTCGACTACCTCAAACCGGCCGGCATCGTAATCGGTTCGATCGCCGCGGCGGCCGTGGTCCGGGCGGTGATCGACGTCGACTTCGACGAACCGATTCTCTACACGACGTTCTACGTGGCCGTCATGGCCTCGGCGTTGTACGGCGGTTGGCGATGGGGTGCATCCAGTATCGCCTTCTCAGCGCTGGTTGCCTGGTGGCTGCCGGTCGGGGACCAGACAAGCGACCGCAGCGACTTCGGAGAAACTGCGCCTCTTTTCTCATCACCAGCGGCCTGATCGTCTGGATGTGCCACCGCATGCGCGAGCATCGTCATCAGGCCGAGGCCGCCGCGGAGGAGCGGCAGCGTTTGCTGCTGGCGGAGCAGGCCGCGCGCCACGAAGCGGAACGCTTGAACCACGCGAAAGACGACTTCCTGGCTGCCGTTTCGCACGAGCTGCGGACCCCGCTGCAGTCGATCCTCGGCTGGACGCAGATGCTGCGCGAGTTTCAGCTCGATCCCAACGAGACCGATCTGGCGACCGCTTCGATCGAGCGCAGCGTCCGCATTCAGACGCAGCTGGTGAACGACCTGTTGGACCTCAGCCGGATCGTGATGGGCAAACTGCGGCTGGACGTGCGGCCGATCGAGCTGGGGGAGGTCCTCGAGGCGGCGGCGCAAACGGTCTATCCGGCCGCGCAGGCCAAACAGGTAGACTTGCACGTGGAGCGGAGCGGCCGGGCGAGCGTGCTGGGGGACGGAGACCGTTTGCAGCAAGTCGCCTGGAACCTGCTGTCGAACGCGATCAAGTTCACGCCAACGGGTGGCAGCGTGCGGGCGGCGGTCAGCGAGCGTGGCGGGCGCGTCGAGCTGCTGATCAGCGACACCGGCGAAGGCATCGATGCCGCCTTCCTGCCGAACGTATTCGAGCGGTTCCGCCAGGCGGACGGCGGTCGGCCGCGGGAAGGGCTCGGCCTGGGCCTGGCGATTTGTAAGGAGCTGATCGAGCTGCATGGTGGCACAATCACGGCCGCCAGCGCCGGCAAGGGACGCGGGACCGAGTTTCGCGCTACCCTGCCTCGGCATGTGCCGGACCTCGCTTCACGGCATTGTGACGACGGGCCACCGAGCTATCGTGCTGCGTGCGAGGACGCTGAGTGCGAGGACCGCCGCACGCAGCCCTCGCCCACCGCGGGCGACTCGCCCTGGGGACTCTCAGCCGAAGCGGAGTGTGCCGCGCTGCGGCGCACGGTTTGCACGCCGCACGGCAATGCCTCTGCCTCTTTGTGAAGTTCGCCCGGTGCCGCGATTCCGTTGTCGCTGCGCCCTCGTCTGTTGGTTGCTGGTCGGCCAGGCTGCGCTGGCCATGGACTATTATGTGGCCACGACCGGCAGCAATCTGGCCGGGGGCACCGCGGCCGCGCCCTGGCAAACGCTGCAGTACGCGGCCGACCACGTGCACGCCGGCGACCATGTCATGGTCCTGCCGGGCAGCTATACCGGTTTTTACCTCGACACCAGCGGCACGGCGGCCAGCCCGATTGAGTTTCAGGCCGAGCCGGGCGTCGTGATCAACACGCGCAACGCCACCACCCCGGACGGCATCAACCTGGAGGGCGCCTCGTACGTCGTGATCGACGGTTTCGAGGTGGCCGGCATGCCGCGGACCGGCGTGCGGACGGTCGGCTTTCCGAATGACTTCGCCCGCTTCGTCACGATTCGCAACGTGTACGCCCACGACAACGCTCGCTGGGGCATTCTCACTGGGCACGTCGACGACCTGTTGATCGAAAACAACCGAATGGCCGGCTCGCAGATCGAGCACGGCATTTACGTCTCGAACAGCGGCGACCGGCCGGTGGTCCGCAACAACATCGTGTGGGGCAACAGCCGCAGCGGCATTCAACTGAATGCCGATTTGAGCCAGGGGGGTGACGGCATCATCAGCGGAGCGGCCGTCAGCGGTAACATTATTTTCGACAACGGAGCCGACGGCGGCAGCGCGCTGAACCTCGACGGCGTGCAGGATTCGCGGTTCGAGACTAACCTGATGTACGACAACCATGCCAGCGGGATTTCGCTGTTTCGCATCGACGGGGCCGAGGGTTCGACCGGCAACACCGTGGTGAACAACACGATCCACATGGCGGCCGACGGCCGCTGGGCGCTCAATATTCAGGACGCCAGTACGGGAAACACGGCCTACAACAACATTCTGCTCGACGACGCGGCGGGCCACGGGGCGATCGACATCTCGGCCGACAGCCTGGCGGGCTTCACGAGCGATTATAATGTGGTCACCCCCACGTTCACCACGACCGGCGGATCGCCGCTGTCGCTCGCCGCGTGGCGAGCGGTGACGGGGCAGGACGCGCACTCGATTGCCGGGACGCCGGCGGCTCTGTTTGCGAATGCGGCGGCCGGCAATTATCAATTGCGCGCGGGCACGGTCGCCGAGAATGCGGCCCTGGCCGCGGTGGCCCCGTCGCTGGATCTGGCCGGACGGCCGCGGCCCTACGCGGGCGGCGTCGATATCGGCGCGCTGGAGCGAATTCACCCGGGCGACTACAACGCCGACGGCGCGGTGAACGCGGCCGATTACACTGCCTGGCGGAACACGCTCGGCCAACTGGTCTACTTCGGCGCGGCCGGTGACGGCGACCAAGACGGCCGGGTGGGCGCGGCGGATTTCGCGGTGTGGAAAGCGCATTATGGCGAAGCGGCCGGCGCGAACGGCGGCAGAGCGGCGGCCGTGCCCGAGCCGGCGACGATCGGATTGTGGTTCGTTGCGATCGTGCTGGGCCGACTGGGATTAGGCGTTTGGGGTTAGGCGTCAGGTGGAAGGTTCCTGGCTGGCTGCTGAACGCTGCTCCGCTACTCCACTCCTGCACCTCGGATCTCACGCTCTAGAAACCGCTGGGCCCGGCCCCTTCGCCGCAAGAGGGAGGGAGAAAACAGGAGAAGAATGGCGGTAGCGGCTGTACAGATCGTCGTGGGTTCGGGGACGGATGCAAGCTGAGGGTTGAGGATTGAGGGTTGAGAGTTGAGTGAGCCAGTGCTGAGGCTTCCGCCGTAGTGAGTCTTCCAAATGTTGTAGTCGGCGAGGGTGATTTGCAGGTCGCCGTTGGCGTCGGCGGCAAGGCCGGGGCCGGTTTGATCGCGGCTGTTGCGCCAGACGGTGTAGTCGGCGGCGTCGACTGCGCCGTCGTGGTTGAAGTCGCCGTTGGCAAGGGCGGTAATCGAAAGGTCGAGCTGGTAAAGCTGGATCGTGTCGTCGACGCCGGCGATGCGGGCAAAGTAGGTGCCGGGGGCAGAGAGGAGAACGCCGGAGGCAGTCTCGGCGAGGCCGGCGGGGTTCACGTCGGCCAGGGCCAGTTGGCTCGTGCCGTCCGTGGCGAAAAGGGTGAGGTCCAGGTCGTTGCGGGCATTGGCGTTGAACGATGTTGGAATATCGTTTTCGCCACCTTGGGTGAACACCCCGCCCCGCGGCGTGAGCGTGGCCGAGAGGAAGGCGGGCGTGGCTATGGTGAACGAGTAGTAGTCGAGGTCGTCGTTGTTGGCGATGCTGACGAAGTCTTTGGCTGAGGCGCTGATCGCTTGGGTGGGAACATTGGCGGAAGCACCGACCGATCTGGTGACGCCGGCGGTGAGCGAGCCGAGGCTGGTGGCGCGGGCGGCGGCGCCGTTGCCGAGGCCGCCGCTGGACTTTTCATTGGCGTCGCCGAAGTAGAACTGTGCGCCGCGGACTTCGTCGAGCTGGGGGCCATCGAACACGGTGTTGATGACGGGCTCCATGAGGAGGTTCGACGTGCTCGAGTTGACGTGATCGAGGCCAAAGCTGTGGCCAAGCTCGTGCATCAGCGTGTCGCGGAAGTTGCGGTAATTGTTGGCCGACGTTTTAAAGAAGCTGGCCTCGCCGGTGTCGACGGCCATGTCGCTGCCGTCGATGGGGAGGTAAGTGAAGGCGAGCGTGCCGCCGGCGCCGTCCATGGCGATGCCGCCGAGGCGGATGTCGCCGCGCGTGCCGAGCTGGCCGGCAGAGCTGGGGTGGAGAACGCCGTCATCGTGGGGCTCGTAGACGTAATTGACGCCGCTCAGCTCTTCCCAGCGGTCGAACGATTCCTGGAAGATATGGAACCAGGGCTGCTGGGTGAGATCGGTTTGGGAGGCGCTGCCGCCGAAGTTGGAATTCATGAACGAGATCAGGTTCGAGCTGCTAGTGCCGAAACCGGAAAGGCGGCGTGGTGGCGGTGCCGTCGGGGACGAAGCTCCAAGTGAGCGTGGCCGGCGCGCCGTTGCCGGCGCGGGGGCCGGAAGCAGTCGAGAGCCAGGGATCGGGGTCGTTCGGGCGAATGATGAAGGCGCGGGCCGGCGGGGCCGCGGCGAGGAGGGAGATCGCCAGCACGAGGGCGGGAAGTGCGAAGCGGAGAATGGTGAAAGGGCGCATGCCGGGCGGGGCGGGTTGAGTCGCGCGTAGGCGCACTGGAGGTTGGGAGGTTTCCTAGTTTTCAAGATACCATGACGGCCTGCTCGCGCCACGCAAAATACTGCCAAAGCCGAATTGATGATTGCCCGGCAAGTTGTCCGCAGGTGCATGCGGCCAGCAAACGTGCTGTGAATAGGGGATTTGACGCGGAGTTTGAATGCGCTCAACGGGCCTCGCGCGCCGTGGGCGAGGGGTGCGGCGGGTTGACGGATGGGTCTGGCTCGATAAAACTGGCGCGCAACTTTCCCAATTTGCCGACAGGGAGGAGAAGGACGATGCGAACGCTTTTTAACTTGTGCACGCTGGGATGTTTCTTGGCAACTTGGCTGATTTCGGCCCGGCTACTGCCCGGCGCGGAGCGGACATGGACCATCGCGACCGGGGTGTTCACTGCCCAGGCCGAGCTGGTGGCGGTGCGGGGGGACATTGTGTATTTGAAAGCGGGCGAGCGGATTGAGGAATATCCGATCGCGCGGTTGAGCGTGGCCGACCAGCGGTATTTGGCATCGCTGGCACTCGTGCCAGCGCCGCCCGGGCTGAACGAGAGCGGGCCCACGCTGGGCGCGGTTGGAGTACCGGCGGGCAGCGAGGAAACGGTTGTCGCCGCGGGCAGCCCGTCATTGAATGCGGCCAGCGGGGCGGGCCTTAGCGTGTTGTCGACGCCGCCAATTCTGGCGCCGAGCGCGGGCGGCGCGGATCAACCGGCCGAGTTGAGTGTACTGAAAACGGGACCGGAGCTCGCCGGACAGGCCGGCGCCGAGTCGCTGCCGCTGCCGCCTGGGCCAGCGAGCGCGCTTTCCACCAGCGGCCAGAGCCGGCTAAATCGCAGCGCGAATTTTAGCGGCGGGCTGCCGCAGGATGGTCAGTCGAATCAGACGCCTTATCCATCGCTGACGGGACAATCGCAAAATGCGTCCGGCAGCAACCAGACCACGCGACGCTTCGTAGCTGCGCAAGCGCAGACGTCGCAATCGTCAGCCAGGCGCGGGGGAACGCAACAGAATCAGCCTTCGCCAGGCATTCTGGGTATTCGTGCGCGGCGAACGGAGCGATTGCGTGGGCGGTAATGTGCTCGCGACGGCGCTGTGCAATTTCGAATCGCGTGCAAAGGCGAGCGCAATTGCGGGGGCTGTTACGGCACGCGACGTGTGCCTCGCACGCTGCGGCAGAGGGCGAGCGCCATCGCGGCGACAATCAACAGGAACCTTGCGTTCGGTTCGGGCACGGCAGTTCGGTCGGCAGAATTACTCGAGCCGGCGGCGGGTGCAACCTGGCCGTAGTGTGCTTTCCAGACGGCGTAATCGGCCGGCGTGATGTGGCCGTCGCCGTTGCCGTCGGCCGCCAGGCCGACGCCGGCCTGGCCGAGCGAATTGCGCCAGACGGTGTAGTCGGCCGCGTCGACCTTGCCGTTGTGGTTGTAATCGCCCGAGATGACCACGCGCAGCAACACGGACGTCGTGGAATACTCGATCTGCCAGTTGGCGCCGGTGAGGGCCGGCAGGGAACCGTTGGTGAACGCGCCACTAACTCCACCGGCGGCGATAATTGGGAACAGGTCGCCGGGAGATGGCGTGAAATCATCAATCAGGCCGACGTCGACGGTGCCGGCGAGCGCGACGGCCCCGGTGACGGAAAGTTGGTCGAACTGGCTTCCGGCGCCGGTTCCGGCGAGTTCGAACTGTAGCGTGCCGGCGGCCAACTGGGTGAAGTCGCCGTCGATCGTGAGTGTGCCCGGGGAGTTGCCGGGCGCGACGATGCCTCCCGCGTTCAGCACGTTGCCGATGACTTGGCCGGCGCCGCTAAGTTTGCCTGGCGCGTTGACGCGAACGAAATCAGGAGCCGCGGGCGTCGTACCGTCGCCGACGGTGACCGCGCCGCCGTCTACGTGGAGCGAGCCGCCACCCCAGAGATTGAGCGTATTGGCGACGAACAACTGTCCTAGATCTTCGACGTGAACGAGGGCCAGGCCGCCTTGTTCTGTGCTGCTGCCGCCAACGTGCATGTTGCTGGCCGACAAGGTTGACCCGGCACCGGTGACGGCCACGCCGGCCGTTGCGCCGAACACTTCGGCCATGGTCAAATCGCCGTTGACGGTGAAGTGGGCGGCCGAATCGACGGCAATGTTGCCGGAGGCGCCGTCATTTGCTCCGAGCGGCGATGTTGCCAAAGCTGTTGTAGCTTGCGCCGTCGTGGAGGTTGAGCGCGCCGGCGCCGGCGAGGCCGATCACGACGTCGCTGTCGACGTTGAGTGCGCCAGTGTCGAAAATGTGCAGGATGCCCGAGGCACCGAACTGGTTGCCGAGGATCACCTGACTGCCGGCGTCGACGGTAATCGTGCCGCCGGCGCGGAGATAGACGTAGCCGAGACCACTGTCGCCGACGATTAAGTTGCCGTGCACGTCCCACTCGCCGCCGGCGGCCACGTCGAAGGTGCCTGTCGCGCCTGCCAGGTGGCCGAGCGTGCCCGGGCCCGTTTCCAGCATGCCGTCCAAGTCAACGCCAGCCAGGCTGACGCCCGTTTCGGCAAGGATCAGGGGCCCGGCAACGTGCAACTGTGAATCTGCCCCCGTCACCAAAAAGTCGCCTTCCCCTGTGGCGGCGATGCCGGCCACCAGCCCGCTATCGACAGTCATCGATCCACCGTCGCTAACGGTCAGATTGCCGAGGTCTTCGATTCCCAAATCGAGCGAACCGCTGAGCGCGAGTGATGAGCCGGGCCCAGCCACGATCAGCTCGCTGGGGTCGTCGACCGAATTGGGAATCTGAGCGACTCGAATGTCGCCGTCGCTCACGTTCGCGCCGTTGCGAACTTCCAAGCGGCCCCGGCCGCCGAAGCCGACGATCGTCAGTCCGCCGGCCGGGCGCAGCAACTGGCCGCCGTCAATGACGAGCTCGCCGTACGCGCCGTCGATCGAGCCCAGGGCGATCGTGCCGCTGGAAACATCGAGCGTCGACGTATCGTCGACCGTCATGAAGCCGTCGCCGGCGACGCCGACAGAAAGATCGCCGCTGACGGTGAAGCTCGAACCGGTGTTGACGTGGACCTCACCGTGAGAGCCGGCCAGATTGCCAAGGAGGTACGGCCCTGGCGCGAGGGTTGTGTAGCTGGCGCCGTTGTTGAGTTCGAAGACACCGGTGCCGTTTTGGCCGACGACAACTTCGGTATCGACGTCCAAGAGCCCGTTACCGAAAAGGTTCAAGACACCGGTGCCGTCGCTGCTCAGGCCCAAAAAGAT
The DNA here is from genome assembly GCA_963738665.1 of uncultured Planctomycetota bacterium. Lineage (GTDB taxonomy): Bacteria > Planctomycetota > Planctomycetia > Pirellulales > Lacipirellulaceae > JABDGM01. The sequence goes on along the minus strand of CAVTXL010000010.1, from coordinate 69,214 downwards.
GTGCTTGCCACTGGGCAGCGAAATCGTGCCGTCTTGTCTGAGATAAACATAGCCGGTGCCGTGATCGCCGACGACGAGATCGCCGCCGACGGTCCAAGTGCCACCGCTTTCGATATTGAGATCGCCTTCGGAATCGACCTGGTGGCCGAGCGTTACGGCGCCGGAGGCGACTTGGCCGTCGGAGTCGATCGCAAGGTTGCCGTGGCCAAAGTTGCCGAGCGTCATCGTGCCGGCGACGTCGAGCGAGGAGCCTGCCCCCGTGACGAAGATTTCGCCTGTTCCGCCGGCCGCGCCCCCGGCTTCGGCAAATGATGCGGCGGAAGTCACAGAGACTGCCGCGCCGTTTTGGACGCGAAGCTGGCCGCCGGACTCGATGCCGACCGCCAGCTCGTCCTTTAAGGTGAGAGAAGAACCTATGCCTTCGACGATGACTTCGCTCGGATCGATCGCTGTGCTGGCGATTTGGGCGACGCGGAGCTTGGCGTCCTCGACTTGGGAGCCGTCATGAATCTCCATCCGGCCGCGGCCGCCGATGCCGACGGTGATCACCGTATTCGTGTTGGGGCGCAGCAATTCACCGCCGTTGAGAAACAGTTCGCCGAGGCCACCGTCTTGAAAACCGAGTGTGAGCAAGCTGTCGGCATTGGAGGTATCGAGCGTGGCGCCGGATTCGACAAGCACCTGTCCGTGGCCGGCGCCACCGACAAAGAAGTCGCCGTTGACGTCCCAAGTGCCGCCGTTGACGTGGGCGACGGCATCGGAAGTAGCGTCGTTGGCGACGAAGACGGCTGCCGGAGCGCCGATTGCGTCGGAGACGGCGCTGCCGCCGGGCTCCAAGTAAAACTCGGCGGCGCCGGCGCGGCCGATCACGAATTGGCCCGTGGTGGCGAGCGTGCCGCCGTCCTGGACGTAACCAATGCCTTTGGAACCGTCGCCAAAGCCCATCACCAGGGCCGGCAGTGTGGCATTGCCGGAGGTGTTGATCTGGCCGCCGTTGGCAACGGTGAACGTGCCTTCGCCGAGTTGGCCGACGTTCATCTGCAGCGTGTTGTTGACACGTGCGTCCGCACCATCGACCACCAGGGCGCCATGACCCGCGGTGCCCACGGCGATCTTGATGCCCGGCGTACCGGATGGGATGTCACCACTCGTGACGAGCTCGCCGCCGGCGAAGACGGTCGCCGTGGCCGTGCCGTCGCCGGCGATGTTGAGCCCGCCGTTGGCCGTGAAGCGGGAATTTGTGTTTTCAACATAAAGAAAGGCGGTTGAGGCTGCCTGGCCGGCCATGCTAACCGCGACGTCATCGAGTGCGAAATTCGCGGCGGATTGGACTTTACCTCCGCTGGAGACGCGCAAAGTTGCGGTGCCGGGGTTGCCCAGGAAATCTTGGCCAATCTCCATCGGCTTCGGGCTGGAAATGTTTCCGGAAACACGGGCCGTGCCGCCGGCGAACAGCAACGCATTGCCGGGCGACTGGCTATCGGTGGTGACGGTTCCGGTAAAGGTTACGTCGCCACCGGAGACTTGAAAGATGCTGACCGCGCCGCCGCCGCTGACGGTGTAGGCGCCCCCCACGCCAAACACGGCCGTGTCGCCGGCGGTGGGCGGACCGCCGTCTGGCGTCCAACGGGCGGAATCGGAGAAGTTGCCGCTGGTGGCCGCGGCCCAGGAATAATCGTCGGCTGGGGCTGGCTGTACGCACAACTGCACCACGACCGCGACGCAGACCGCGAGTCTGGGAAGAGACACTACATATTGGCCATGCGAGAGGAGACAAGAGCGATTCACGGTTGCCTCGATCCAGGTGGTGGGGTAAGCGGCGCTGGGCCGCTCGCTTGTTTTTCGCCGTTGAAATTGGTCTTAATCGAACAACTCGGCAGCGCGGCCTCCAATTCGGCGACGCCGTCGCGTGTAACTTGCGTGTCGTGCAGATCGAGTACGCGGAGGAACGTCAAGCCTTGCAATTCTGGCAGCCCGGCGTCAGAGATCGGGCAGGCGGAGAGCGCGAGCTCGTTCAGACCCTTGCAGGCGGCGATATCTCGCAGGCCCGCGTCAGTGATTTTAGTGTTCGCCAAATATAAAGACTTCAGCCGGGGACATTCCTCGAGCTGTGCCAGGCCGCGGTCGGTGATGGGCGTACGCACTAAGAACAGGTTTTCCAGCGCCGGAAGCGGGCCGAGCCGCAGCAGGCCGTCGTCGCCGATGTTCGTATCGCTCAGATTGAGCAGGCGCAGCGACGCCAGGCCGCGGAGCCGCGCCATATCTTCATCGTGAACGTTCGATTGTTGACCGAGGTCGACCGAATGCAGTTGCAGCGGACCGGCCGGCAATCGATCGCCCGGATTGATGAGCCCATAGCTCTTATTGGACGCGAGCACTCCGATGCGCGCGTTGAGCGACGTCAGCCACTGGATGGCGCGGCGATTGCGCTCGGCGAGCTGGCGATCGGCAATGGTTGGCTGCGACGAGGCGGCTGTGCCGCCAGCCGCGTCCGGCGCAGCGTGGTTTCGCAATTGGCCGACGAGCACGGCGGTGACGACGAGCAACAACGTGCAGCCGACATACAGAATGGCGCGACCGAGCGAATTGCCGCGCGGCGAAGGCCCGGTGTCTGCCGCGGTTTCCGGCGGTCGGGCCGGCGCCGGTCGACGAGCGGGCTCGTCGCCCGCATGCGCCCCACCGCGTCCTTTGTTCAACAGTTCGCCGAGCGCGGCCCCTTGCGACCACGGGGCCAGTGCCACGCGGACTTCGGCCGGCTTCGAAAATCGGTCGGCCGGTCTTTTGGCCATTATCCGCTCGACGACAGCCACCAGGCCGCGCGGCAGATCGCCGCGATTGCTGGCAAGCGGCAGAGGTGACTCAGTGGCGAGGGCGGATACCAAGGCCAGCGGGGAATCAAAACGCGCGTCGGCAAACGGCGCTTCGCCGGTGAGGAGCCGATACAGCGTCGCGCCGAGGGAATAGATGTCGGCGCGGCCGTCGACGTCGCGGCTGCTCGCGCACTGTTCGGCGCCATGTAGCGGAGCGTGCCCATGATTTGGCCGTCGACCGTCAGCTCGTTATCGTCGAGGTCAATTGGAGCGACTCGCGCCAGGCCGAAATCTAGTATCTTGACAATGGGTTCCGCATTGGGCTGGCCGCTATCGGTGAGCATCATGTTCGATGGCTTGATGTCGCGATGCACAATGCCGCGATCGTGGGCTTCTTGTAAACCGAGGCACGCTTGCCGAATGATTTCACAAGCGTCGGCCGGCGGCAGTGGTCCCACGCGGCGGACGAGCGTCGACAGATCGAGGCCATCGACATATTCCATGACGAGATAGTGCATGCCGTCGACCTCGCCGGCGTCAGTCGCGGATACGACATTGGGATGTGCGAGACCGCCGATGGCCTTCATTTCGCGCTCGAAGCGAGCGACGGAGGCCGCATCGTGCCAACGACTGGCGGGTAGCAATTTGATCGCAACCGATCGGTTTAACTTGGGGTGAATCGCCTTGTACACGGCGCCCATGCCGCCGCGGCTGAGCTGGGTCACGACCTGGTACGGGCCGATTCGCTCGAGGTCGGGCTGATCGGCAAAAAAATCTGCCCGGTCGGCAATTTGCTCGACGAATTCGGTCGCCCGGCGGCAGCCGCTTTCTTCGGCGAAATCGTCGAGCGGCGGCTCGTGGCGGAGTTGGGTAACCAGGGTTTCGAGCTGGGCCTCGAGATCTTCAATTGTGGCCGCGTCGCCAGCCTCAAGCCGACCGGCCGCAGGGCCTTTGGCAGCCGCATCGCGCCGGGACAACTCGGCCAGGACCCACTCTCGATCGGCGGGATGCGGACGCTGGCTGAAATCGGACATGGCAAGCGCCCTTCACAGAGAAAGTGAGTGGCTCGAATGGCGAACACCGATACAATGCGCGGGCATAACGCGAAAGTTCTGGGAGCGGTTGGCGGGTTTGCGCAAGTCCCTATGTGGGAAAGTGTTATTGACCCCGATCGGTTGGCCGTACTCTTAATCCTCCAGCGGAGGCCCGGTAAAGAAATGAATGCCGATAGGCACTGCCCCCTCACACTGCCCTCTCCCGGAGGGAGCGGCGTATGTACTTAATCGCGATTGAGCTCTTCGTGCAGCCGGCAGAGGACGCGGTACTTGGCCTGGCGGACGGCGGCCGGGGTCATCGTCAGTTCTGCGGCGATTTCGCAGACGGGCCGATCTTCGATGACCGATCGCCAAAAGGCCTGCCACGTGTGCGGCTGGAAATCGCCGCGGACGAGCTGGAGTGCCCTGTGCACGAGACTCGCCTGGGAGTCAAAGCCCGACGGTTCTTCGTCCATTTCCGCCCGGTCGGGCTGCCGCTGAACGAAGCAATTGGCGGTCGAGCCGCCCCTGGCATCGGGTCGCTCTTTGCCGCGTCGATAATGGAGCCGGACCTGGTTGCGAGTGATGGTCCACAGCCAGCCTCGAAAGGACGCGTGCGGTCCATCGCGGCGGAAGCTGTCGATGTTGCGGGCCACGGCGAGGAAGACTTCCTGCACGACATCGGCGGCATCGCAAGCTTGGAGATCGCACTGCCGGGCCCAGCGATAGACGAGCGGCGTGTAGAGGCGGGCCAAGCGCCGCCAGGCGTCGGCGTCGCGCGATTTCACCCGATCGAGCAGGCTGGTGGACGTCGAGACAGAGAGTTGAGACGGCATCCCCTTTAGGATAGTCGAGGCCGTAAAGAATGCCTACTGGCGGACGCGGCGCCCGGCTGCCAGCGGGAAGTTATGACGACCGGCGGCGGCTAGCAAGAGGAAAACCACGGTAGCCGGGAGGCTGGGCTCGGGGACCTGCGCGAGCGCGCTCGACTGGGGGGCGGGCAGAATTTCGCCGAAGTGAAGTTTCCACAGTTGGTAGTCGAGCTGGTCGACGAGGCCGTCGGGCGGGCCGGCGGGGCCGGCGCCGTCGGCGCCCGTGCCGGGATCGACCGCATCGCCGAGCGCATTGCGCCAAACCGTGTAATCGGCGGCGTTCACGGCGCCATCGCCGTTGTAGTCGCCAGGCAGCTCGATAATGATATCTGGGGAAAGTTGCAAAAGCACGTCAAAGGGGTTGTAGACAATCGTCCAGACGTGATCGGCGACGTCCGGCAGATTGGAGTCGGCGAATTTCCCGAAAACGCCGGCGTCGGCGTGCAGTAACTGGAATGCCTGGTCGCCCGCGGGCTCGAAGCCATTTTCGAGCGCGACGCTAAGCAGGCCGGCGAGCGTGGCGTCGCCGGAGATTTGCAGCGTGTCGTAGTCGATCCCCGCGGTCGTGCCGCCTAGCTCGATTTCTAAATTGCTGGTTTCGAACAGGCTGAGGTGGCCGCTGATCGAGAGGGCGGCCGTCGTGGGGCCGGGGGCGATCGCACCTGGCATGTTCAGATCGCCGACGACCTGGCCGGCGCCTGAGACGCGCGCGGTGGGCAGGAACGTATTCGCGCCCTCAAGTTCCAGGGTTGCATTCTCGGCGAGTTGGAAATCGCCGTTGAGCGACGGCGCGTCGACGATCCGTAATGTTCCGTCGTCGATTGTGGTCTCGCCGGTGTAACTGAGGTCGTGAAGTTCGAGGAGGCCGGGCCCCTCTTTGGTGATGCCGCCGTCGCCGAGCGCGACCTGGCCGAGCAGGCCGGCCGCCGACGACGTGCCAACGAACAGGGACAGACGCGACGACGGAGCGGTGGCGGTCACGCCGCTGTGGAAGGTGAGGTTGGCGGCGTCGTCGATTGTCACCAAGGCGGCCGGCGAGGTAAGGACGAGCGGGCCGTGAAGGTTGACCGTGTGCTGCGGGGCGACGTGCAGGCTGCCGGTGCCTTGGCCGCTGCCGGCGAGGTGCAGTTCGTCATCGAGGGCGGCGTCGGCCTGGACGTCGAGCGTGCCCCCGTCTTCGACAAAGGTCTTGCCGATAGGCGTGCCCAAGGCGTAGTTGTCCTGCACCCTGGCGACGGCGCCGGCCTTGACAATGATGTCGCCGTGAAAGCCGGCGTTGGCGAACAAGTGCGTGGTTTCGTTTTCGGCCACGATTTGGCCGGAGCCCGAAACGTTGTCGACAGATTCTTCGTCGAGGACGCGAATCGTACCGTCATTGAGGACGGCGGTCGGCGCATCGGGAAAGACGTTGGCGTCACTGGCCGGGGTGCCGAGCTGCAAGACGCCGCCGGCTTGGATTGTGATCGAGCTCGACATAGCGCCTGCGTCGGTGGCGTCCATCAACAGGGTGGCGCCGTCGGCCACGGTGATGGGCGACTTCATCTCGTTCGCATCGCCCGTGATGGCGAGCGTGCCGGCGAGGACCTGCGTGGGGCCGGCGTAGGAGTTACCGCTGCCGGCGAGAGTGACGACGCCCGGTCCGTCGACCGTCAAGTTGCCGGCGACGATTCCGCCCGGGCCGCTGAAGGTATAGTGGTCGCTCGTGGTTACGCGAATATTGCCGGCAGAGATATTGCCGGGTAGATTGACGTCTTTGACGGCGGAGGTGTCGTTAAACGTCGCGTGGTCGAAGGCGAAAAAGAGAGTTGCGGTTGTTGCGTCAAGGAAGTTTGCTGCGCCTGCGGTCTCCCAATTCGGATTCAGGTTGCCGACCCAGAGCAGCTCGCGGCCGGAGGGCAGGATGGCGCTGATGTTGAGGCCGTAGAGCTGCACCGCGTCTTGTGCGCCTTGGACGCGAACGTAGTAGGTGCCGGGCGAAAGCTGGCGGGTGATTTGCTCGCCGAGGCCGGCGACGTTGGCATCGGCGGAAGCCAGCAGGGACGTGCCGTTGGTGTCGAACAGGGCGACATTCAAATTGTTGAGGGACAGCGTGTTGTAGGTGGATTGAGTCGCGGGGTCGCCGGTTTGGGTGCCCATGTGGTAGGTCGCGCCGCGGGGCGTTAGTTGCAGCGACACATCGATGGGCGACGGGACGCTGAAGCTGAAGTAGTCAGTGTCGCTCGTGCCGGAGATGCTGAGGAAGTCGGTTTGGCTGGCGGAGATCGCCGTGCTGTTGCCAAGCGTTCCCTTAGCCAGCGGCGCGGCCAAATCGAGCTGCCCGAGGCTGGTGGCCCGCTGGTAGGCGTTGTTGTTGCCGTTCTTTTCGTAGACGTCGCCGTACAGACGCTGCAGGGCGAGCAGGTCGTCGAGCTGAGGGCCGTCGAAGGAGGTGTTGATGAACGGTTCCATCAGGAACGAGGCGTCGCTCGATTCGACGTGCGCGACGCCCAATCCGTGCATCGATTCGTGCATCAGAACATCGCGGAAGGCGCGGTAATTGTTGCTGCTGTCGCCGAAAAACGAGACCTTGTCAGTGTTGACCATCATCTCGGCGTAGTTGGGATAGTAATTGGAGGCGAGCACCGTCGAACCGGCGCCATATGAACGGCCACCCAGACGCGTGTCGCCACGAACTCCGAGCATGCCGCGATACGTGTTCGTGTTTGTGCCACTGAAACTGTGGCCGTCGTCGTTGGGCTCGTATGCGTAGATAAGGCCGCTGAGGGCGGTGATGCGGGCGTGGGCCTGGTCGAAGATGGGGAACCAGGGCCGCTGGGTGAGATCGCTGCCGCCGGGGCCGGCGCCAATGGTCGTGTCGAGGAAGCCGAGGAGATTGCTAGCGACGGTGCCGCCGGAGTCATTTGGGATCAGCGTGCCGTCGGGTGCGAAGCTCCAGGTCACTGTGATTGACGTGCCGTTCGTGCCGACGCTCGTGCCATTGGTGGCGGTGCGGGTCCAGCGGTTGTTGATGATCTCAGCGCGGGCCGGGCCGACATAGACGGCGAGCGCACAGCACGCGATGTAGAAAGGACGTACCGGACGCATATAAGCCCTGCACCACCACCCGGCTGTGAGCCTCGCAAAGATGCGAAGATTATAACGCGCGGGACGGGACCTGCAGCATCGGCGCAAGGTGCAAAATAAGTTTCTGGCGAAATCTTCTGGTTGTGAAGCGGCCGTGGGGACGAGGTTTACGTGCGTTTTTGAGGCATTTCAGGGCAAGAAGAATGGTGTGGTCATTTGCACCACCGAGAATGCGGCCGAATCAAAGAAGCCGCCAAGGCAGGTGGGACGTGCTTCCAAGTCCTGCTTTGGAAATGCCTTGTCGGGCCGCCGTTCGGCTGTTCCCCCTCTGCGGAAAGAGGACGGACAATCTGTCCGTCGTATGGCTTGCCGACGGACAGATTGTCCGTCCTACGGCTTACTGCATTCGGCGGTCTTACTTAGTTTCGCGGGTGAGTTGCTGACGTTCGACTCTGGCAGCCGGCTGGTGCGACGGCGAGGGCGAGTTAAAGACACCCTTGTGATTGAAATAAACGACGCCGGCGGCCATTCGCAGCGGCCTGCTACCCAGGAGTAAATTGAACGCGAGATCGCTTTGAAAACGATCGAACAGGAAGCGGAGGAGACGTTTTGCGCGGAACCGCGGATACTGGGCGACGAACCAGCCGCTGGGATCTTCGCACCTGCCGGCGAGAAAGTCGGCGACGGCGTGGCCGGCCGCGAGGCCATGCTTGAGGGCCGTGTGAATGCCGCCGGCGGTGAGGGGCGAGACCATGCCGGCGGCGTCGCCCACGAGCAGTGCGCGGCGCGTGGCGACGGGATGGACCAGCCCGCCGCAGGGGATCATGCCGGCGCGGACGGCGGCGGGCTGGCGGCTGCGAAGGTCCAGTAGCGGCGAGACTTTGGAGAGCAGCGCGGACATGGCCGACTCGACCGACGGCTGCCCTGCCCTTACCCGCCGAGCCAGTCCAATTTGTACGACGCCGACGCCCGGCACAACCCACGCGATATATCCCGGCGCGAGACGGCGGTCGAGAAAGCAGTGGAGCATGTCGGCGTCAGCAATTTCAACACCTGCGTATTCGTGCTCGACGCCGAACAGGAACTTTTCGTTGCGGCCGAGGCCCAGCGCTTTGGCGACGGCCGAATTGGGCCCGTCGGCGCCGATCAAGAAACGCGTCGTACCGAGCGGGCCCAGGTCGAAGCCGCGCTCGGTGCGCCGGGCCGATTGAAACGGCGTGCGGCAGAGGACGCTGGCGCCGGCCTCTGCGGCCCGCGCGGCCAGCCAGCGCAGCAGGTTGGGCGTGTCGGTGGCGAGAAAGTAGTGGCCGGGCGCGAAGAGATCGACGTGCCGCATGTTGGGCGGTAGAGGCGGACGCCGTCAATGCGACGCACCAGCTCGGCCGGCAGTGCATCGAAAAGCGCAATCTGGTCGATCGCGTCTTTGACTATGATGCCCGTCGTGTGGAGCTTTTCACCCGGGTCGGACTTCTTCTCAACGACGGCGACGTCGAGGCCGGCCCGCGCGAGGACCGCGGCCGCGGCGAGGCCGGCGAAGCTGGCGCCGACGATGGTGCAATCGGTGTGGATGGGCATGTTCGGCGTATTGTAGCAGGTCGGAGATCGGAGGTGGCAGCCGCAGTCAGCGCGTGGCGGCCGGTGCGAGACCGAGGCCAAACTTGCCCGGTCTTGATCGATGGGGATTTCAGGTATTGGCGAGCCCGCCGATGTACGTGGTATGAGTGCAATTGCCATTGAACTGCACTGGACTGTGCTAAACATCGACCAATTTCGACTTGGTTATCGGGAAATCCCGTGGGCATTACCACCCAAGTAGAGCGGGGCTCGCGCGACATCGGCTGTCGACCCGATCGTGGAAATCCTGTTGCGCGGCGAGGCGACAAGCGTTGCTGAAGCTGAGGATGCGTATCTCGATGCAAGTCTCCAGCGGGTGATCGAACTAGTAAAGAGTTCGCTAAGTGAGCAAGCCTTTCGCAGCTTCCGTGCGAAAGCAGCAATACGATTAGTGGATGCTCTCGGCAGTGGGCATTGCTGCGACGTCTTGCGCAAGGACTGTTACGGCACACGGAGTGTGCCGACTACGTTGCGAGACGCGGCGATCGCGATGGCGGCACAGAGCAGAATCGTCACCGTCGTAGGTTCAGGGACGGATGGCTCTGCGGAAGTCTGCCCAGCCCCGCTGCCCAACGGCTGGCCATAATGAGATTTCCAGACGTCGTAATCGGCCAGTGTGATGTGGCCGTCGCCGTTGCCGTCGGCGGGCAGGTTGGGGCCGCTTTGGCCAAGCGAGTTGCGGTAGACGGTGTAATCGGCCGCGTCGACGTGGCCGTTGCGGTTGTAGTCGCCGAGCAGAAAAACGTCGTCGAAGCGGACTTGCACGTCGGTCGGTGAGTACAGAACCGTGGCCGAAAAGCCCAACGCGTCATTTTCGTCGGAGGTGGTAAGGCTGGCAAAGGTGCCAATGATCGATTGCGCTTTGAGAATTTGAAACAGGTCTCCTACGCTGGGCACGAACCCGTCGATGAGCGACACTTCGAGCGTGCCATCGAGCGTGGCGTTTTCGGTGACATTGAGCAGATCGTACTGTTTGCCTTGCGTGTGGCCGGCGAGGTTGACGGCCAGCGTGCCAGCGGCCGTCTGCGTAAATGTGCTGCGGATCGTCGCGGCGCCGGGCACGGAGAGATCGGGGCCGCCAAGCCCGGTGGTAAAACCGACCTCGAGCCGGCCGGCGTTGGTGACATCGATGCCGATCTGCGTATCGTTTTCGAGGTGCATTCGAGTACCATCATCAATCGTCATCGCACCGGTGCCAGCCGCTACCGCCGTGTTTTGAATGAAATTCTGGCCGCCGCTGCCGAAGTGGACGTTGGTGGTGGCCGAAGTGGTTTGCAAATGGCCGCTGAGGGTGACGTTGTTGGCCAGGCGCAGCGCCCCGTGGCATTGATCGTGCCGGCAGCGACCAGATCGTTGCCAGCGAGCACCGTAGTGGGCAAGAGGCCGGCCGCGGAAAAGTTCAGCACGCCGGCCGGCGACAAATGCCAGGCTGTGGCGGGGTTCGCCAAATTGACCTCGAGTCGGGCAGCGATGCCAGTGACGTCGGCCGTTCCGCCGAACTGGTTGTCAGCGGCGTCGATCCCATCCACGTTCAGAATGAGGCGGGCGTTGTTGAATACGACGTGGGTGTTTTCTGCGGCGCCATCCAGATCGATGCGGCCGGTAGCGATCGTGGTGTTGGAGTTGACCGCGGTGAGCGCGTTGAGCTGTAGGAGGCCGGCGCCAGTGTAGCTCCCGCCGGCGAACGTGGCTGCGCCGTTGAGAAGTAACTGAGCGTCCGAGGCGATAATCACGTTCGCCGTCGACTCGAACGAGTTGCTGTTGTTGATTTGGGTCACGCCGTTGTCGAGAACCATCGCGCCGGCGACCTCGATCGGGGCGTTGACGATCGCGTCGCCATCGGTGGAAAAGGTGCCGGTGGTGTGAATACGGAACGGGCCCACGCCGCCCAGCACCGGCGCGGCGAGGATCTGGTCCATTTCCAGGTCGCCGTCCAGTCGCCAGCCGGCAAGCACCGAAAAGGTGCCGTGATTGCGGATAACGCCATCGAAGCCGTCGCCGGCCGTCGGCTCGATGTTGATCGAGGCGATCGAGAACGTGATGCCGGAGTTTACCACTACTTCGGTGTTTTCAAGCAGGCCGTCGAGGTCGGTCTCGGCCGTGCCGATCGACGTGTTGACCAGGGCCACGTTGACGTGGCCGTCAAAAATCAGCCGGCCGCTGCCGACCATGTGGGGGCCGACGAAGAGCGTGTCACCCATGAGTTGGAGAGTATCCTCGGCGTTGTTGATTTCGACGTCGGCGTCGACGCCGAATGTGCTGGGCCCGCTGAAGACGGCATTGCCGTCGACGAACAGGCTGCCGTTGACGAATGTGGCGGCTGTTTCGACACTGGCCGCCACTGTGACATTGATCGGCGCCGTTGTTATCGACGGTCATACCGCCTGCGCCGCGCAGGACGGCGACGCCCGAGTTAGGTTCTTGCGAGCCGCCGTCGTCTTCTTGTCGTGATGCCCGCCGCCGTCTTCGTTGAGGCCGTTGAGGTTCAGCACGCCGTCGAGCCGCCAGGCGGGCACGATTTCGAGCGTGCTGTTGTTGACGTTGAACGTGCCGTCGAAATCGTTGTCGGCCACGGTTTCGATCGCGGGTGATTCGACGACGAACTCAACGGCTGGGCTGACGGTGACCATCGTATTGCCGCTATTGGCCGTCAAGGTCGTAGGTGGAGACGCCCACGGTCGTATCGGCGCCGACGTAGAGATTGCCATTTTGGCGGGCGACACCATTGCCTAGCAGATGGCCGCCGTTGAGATACGTGGAGTTATTGAAGCGCAGTTCGGAAGCGGCGTCGGGCACTTCGGCGATCGAGCCGCTCCCTAAATAAATGCCGCCAGCGACGATGCCGAGCCCGTCGGCATGCAAGACGCCGCTGGAATTGATGAACAAAATGCTGCCCGCGACGGTGGCCGGTTGGGCGGCTGTGCCCTCGAGCTGCACGAGGCCGCCGGCGCCGATCGAGCCGCCCTGGCCGAACGTGACCGTGCGGCCATTACCGATTTCTACCGTTTTGTTAAAGGCATCGGTGAGGCCGGTTTCGAAATCAAGGTCCGCGACGGTGGCGTTTACCTCGCCTGTCTCGTTCGGGCCGTCCAGGTCCAGCCCAAGATTGTTGGGCGAGGTGATGACCAGCGTGCCGACGCCGGAACCGCGAATAATGCCGTCATTGTTCAAAGTGCCAAGTTCGCCCGTGAGATTGACGGTGCCATTGCCGCGCAGCTCGCCGCCGTCTGCAATGTTCAGCCGTTCTATATTGGCGGTGCCGCCGAAAACGTCGAGACGCGTGCCGGCGGCGACGCTCGTGATGTCGGAGATTAGCTGACCGCCTGTACTCACGAGGATCCGCGGCGTGCCGTTTCCAACCGTCTGCTGGATATTGACGATGTTGGCAACAAGCTGGCGGGCGCCGGTTTGCACGCTGCTGTCGTTGTCGACAATGAGTGTTTGGGCGACGGCGATGTCGCTGAGGGTGACCGCGCCGCCGTGGCGGACATAGGCCGTGTCGCCCGCGTGCGGATAGCGGCCGCCGAGCCAGTTGCCGTTGGTGTTCCAATCGATGCCGCCCAGAAAGTCTTTGCGCGGCAAATCGATTTGCGTCCAGTTTTCGGCGGCGGCGATGGCCAGGTAATCGGCCGTCGAGGGGCGGGTGCGCTCGCTGGAGATGCTGAGGTTGGCCATCACCGCGTCGACGCCCACGAGGTGATCGAGCGGGTCGGGGGCGACGCCGCGCGGCAGCATGGCCATGATGTTGCCGTTGACGAGGGACGGGCTCACATCGTAATCGCCATCGTCGACTTCACCGGTGCCGCCGCCGTTGGTGACGCCGACAAAGCCGGCGTTCATGCCGATTGAGTGGCCCATTTCCTGATAGGCCAGCGTGAGCAAATCGCGGAGGCCGCCGCTGGCCGGCCCGTTCGCCACGACCGGGCCATTGTAGCCGGCCTCGAACAGGTCCGGCACGTTGCCGGCGAAGCGGGCGGCTTGCTGTGCGGGCGTGATCGCATTGGGACCGAAGTTGTAGAGTCGCTGGTCCATCGTGAATTCGCTGTCAACGGCGGGCGTGGGATCGATGTAGTAGGCGACGGTCGGATTGATGCGGACGACGGCGTGGGTGAGGTTGCCGTTGCTGTCTTCGCGCATCAGGGCGGGGATGCTTTGACCGCAGCAGAAAGTCATGTCGGCATCCCACCAATAGGTGATGCGAATCGTTTGCGAATCCTGGAAGACGTGTTCGTAGTCGGCCGCGATGGCGTCGAGGATGCTGCGGAGGCCGGCGCTGGTGGGATCGAAGGCGGGGGGCTCTTCGTCAAAGCTGAAGGTGCCGTCGAGGATCTTGGGGTGCGTAGTGGCGCTGAGCGGTTCGAGGATGATGTCGACGGCCCGGGCACTGTGGACGTGGGCGATCAGGCACAGCGGCGCAATTACGACAGCTTGAAAAGTGGTGCGCATGGCTCGTCCCCGCAATCGAGAATTAACTGGTACTGGTTTATCCTTTAGCGGACGGAAACTGTCCGTCAAGATACCGCAGTCAGCGGGACCGGGCCACAGTTTTTCGATAAAATCGGCGAAATTGCGGGCAGAACGGCAACGACGCGAGAAGCAGCGCAAACGGCGCCGGCTCGGGAACGACAGGGGCGGCTGGCGGCTGGATTTTGTTGCGACTGGTGAATTCACCGTAGTGGGCCTTCCAGAACTCAAAATCAAGGCGGTCGACAACGCCGTCGGGCACACCGCCTGGGCCGGTGCCGTCCGCGCCGGCTCCAACCGCGACGGATTGGCTCAGCGAATTGCGCCAAGTGACGTAATCGGCGGCGTCGACGGAATGGTCGCCGTTATAGTCGCCGGGAAGTGGTGCGGGCAACAGCGGATAGCCCAGGTCGGCGAACAGGCGCGGTCGATGGGCGTGATTTCGAGCCGCTGGCCGTTGGGGATGGCGCAATTGTTCATCAGCGCGCCAGTTAAGATCGATGCATCGGCGCACGTGCCCAAATGATAGAAGTTCCCGCCATAATGCGGATCGTCTGGCGGCACGTTGGAGAGCGGCACCGGGCCGCCATACACATCGGCGGCGGCCGCGCCGGCGAAGAACATCGGGTTGGGGTCTCCATTGTCGTCGAGCGGCGATCCGTTGCCGCCGAAATAGGTCAGCGAATCCCAGACCGAGATGCTCGCGGCGGGGAATTGCCCATACAACGCGCCGGCCGTTAAGCTGCGATTGCCGGCGACTCCAAAGCCGTGCCCCAGCTCATGCATGACGACGCTGACGAAATCTCCCCGGTTGGCGGGCACGGGCGTAGTCCGTGTTTCCGGGTCCGGGTCGAACCAGTAGAAGCTTTGAACAAAGTTGGCGTCGAACCCCAGCCGAATATCGAAGCCGAAGGAGTTTTCACCCGGGTTATCGCCCGTCAGGATGCGCGTCAATGGGCCCTGCTCCCAGACCTGGTGGCCGTCGCTGTCATTGCGCAGAAATCGGCCGAAGCTAAACTGGCCGCCGGCGCGGGCACTATAAGACACGGTATCGACCGTGACGTCGAACGTCGTGTTCGCGTCAATGAGCCGGCCGTATTCATCGAGCGCTGCGCGAATGTTGCGCTGGAACAGCGAATCGGGATTTAGCCAGCCGCGCGACGCGAAGGTTCCCGCGACGTCGTCAACGTAATTGATCGCGAACGAAACCTCGGCAACGGCCGCCTGGTCGCAAGCGCACGCCAGCCCAAGCAGGCAGACTGCGGCGATGAAGACACATGATCTGTAGCGAAGGGGGTCTATCACGGCTTTTTGACTCCGCGCCAGGCCGCGGCCGGGCAAAACCGAAAGAGCTTGCTCATGCTCAGACGGGGGGCCCAAACCGGCATTATAATGTGCGATCGAACAACTTGGAGCGCGGAGCCTTAGTTCCGCTGTTCGTCGTACGGGACCAGCCGCCAGCGGCCGAAGGGGTTGTGCATCGGGGTATCGGCTGGAGTGCGATCGTCTGGGCTTGCGTGGGCATGATAGGTGGGGAGGACCGGGTCCTGAATGATGTCGCCGTCGCTCACAGTTTCGCCGCTGAACGCGGTGAAGCCGAGGAAGCTGTGCAGGGAGCGCGCGTCGTATTCGTCATCGCCGGTACGGGGGAGGACCGCGTCGCAGCAGCCAAGGATGTGCATGCCGACGGAGTAGAGCTCGGTCTCGGAGCGAACCGTGCTGCAAAATGCCCAGAAGAGGCCCCCTTCGTCGGCGTGCTCGATGAGCTCCTGCCAATTCGTCGCGCCGTGGGCGAGGCCGCAGTTGTCGATGAAGACGCCGTCGGCGCCGGCATTCATCACCGCGGCCGCGGCGTGCATCAGTTGTTTGGCTAATGCGAAGCTGCCGCCGGCCCCGGCGAGGCAGACGTTGATGGGGTAGGTGTCGACGCGGCGGCACTCGTCGTCGGTGGGCCGCTTGGGGCAGGAGGTGGCGAAGATCTTGGCGAACTCATCGTCGGCCGGTTTGGGATAAAGCTCGAACTGTGAACCATCGGGCAAGAGCAGGCAACTTTCCCTCGTGCGGCAGCCGGGCGGCAGTCCCTGTTCAAACTCCTCGGACGACTTCCAGCGGCCGGGGAGGCGCATGGTGACTTCGATGGAGGCCGGTTCTGCCGGCAGGCCGGGTTCGAGACGATTGGAACGCATGGCCGCATTGTAGCAGGCACGCTCCGCGTGCCGTAGCAGCGGTGCGGAAAAGCGCAGCACACGCGGGATTGCCGAATTGCGACTAGCGCAGGGGCTGTTGCGGCACACGGAGTGTGCCTACTACGCCGCCGCGCCGGCGATGATCGACGCATTGTGGCTGCCGAAGCCGAAGCTGTTGCTCATCACCCCGCGGAGCTCGCGCTGCCGCGGTTCGTTCGGCGTATCGTTGAAATTGCACCGATCGAAATTGCAAGCAGGATCATCGAGACGGTCGCCGGTTCCGGAACGCTCTCGCCGACATGGTCTGAACCCGAGCCGCTGCCAGGCGATTGGCCAAAGTGTGATTTCCAAACGTCAAAATCGAGCCGCGTGATCATGTGGTCGCCATTGCCGTCGGCCGCCAGGCCCGAGCCGGTCTGGCCCAACGTGTTGCGCAGGACGGTGTAGTCGGCCGCGTCGACGTGGCCGTTGAAGTTGTAATCGCCTCGCAAGGTCACGGCTAGCGTCACGTTGTTCGCGCCGTACACGACTCTCCAACCGAGGCCGCCCGATAACGATGGGAACAGCTCGTTGGAAAACTCGCCACTGACACTGCCGGCAGAGATGATGTTGAACGACTGGCCGAACGCGGGCGTGAAATTGTCGACGAGCGAAACGTCGAGTGTGCCGCCGAGGGCAGCCGCGCCGGTTATAGTGAGACTGTCGTACTGCGTCCCTTGTAGCGTGCCGCCGAGTTCCATGAGTAACCTGGGCGGCCCGACTGTGCTGCCGCTGAACAACTGCAGCCCGCCAAGCGACACACTGGCAGGACTGTTGCCCGGTGAGTAGATCCCGCCGTTGTGAACGAACACGTTTTGGTAGAAACCAGCGCCTGTTGCCAGGGAGCCAAAATTGACGTTCGTCGTGCCGTTGACCGCGCCGTTGTTTACGAGCAGGCCGCCATTGAGCTCCAGTGTCTGGGCGCCGAGGTTGATCGTTCCGCCAGGCGCCGCGGCCGTGCCGACGAACGTCCGGCTGCCGCCGCCCAAGACAAGCGGGCTCCCGCTGTTGTTGAGCACTCCGCCGGCAGGAACATTTACTTGCCCGTCGCTGACGAAGTCGCTGACGTTGGCCGTGCCGTTAACGACAATGCGGCCGCTGGAGGTGTTCGTGCCGCCGTTCCAGGCGAGTGTCTGGCCGGCGCCGACGGTGAAGGCGCCGCCGTTCGTGAAATTGGCGACCGCAGCCGGACCGGTTTGATTTAGCGTTGTGCTGGTCGACGTGGCCACGCCAACAAACGTGGCGCCGCCGGTGAGGACGAACGTGCCGCCGCCACGCAGGAAACCGCCGCCGACTGCTGCACCGTTCATCGTCAGCGAAACACCGGTCGGCGTCTCGAGCGTGCCACTGTTGAGCGTAAACGAGCGGCCCGTCGTAGAGTTCGCCGTGTACCGCAGCGTGCCAAAGGGATTCACTGTAAGGGTCGCTCGGCCTAACTGTGCTTCGTCGCTCACGTCGAGCCGGCCGCCGCTGACCGCAATCCCGCCGTCGTAAGTATTGGCGAGGTTGTTCAGAATCAGCACTCCCGGGCCGGTCTTGTTCAACGGGCCGATGACTGAGCCGCTGGCCGACCCGATCGTGCCGGTCAGCGTCAGCGTGGTTGCGAGATTGCTGACTTCGACGGCCCCACCCGCGGTGGAGATAACGATTGGCATTGGCGATGACGCCGTTACGCCTGAGTACTGCAGGGCGCCGCCGTTTAGTGTCAGGAAACCGGGCTGGACGTGCCCTAGCACACTGGCGCCGGAGCCATCGGCCGACAGATCGTCCGCCCGCAAACGGCCCTGACTCACCGCGTAGATCACAAGGAAGTTTTCGGCGGGTCCGTTCATATAGAACGTGCCGCCGCCGATCACGCTGAAGTAGCCATGCAGAGAAATGTTGTTCGTAAGTGTGGTGTTGGGGACGATCGTAAGGTTACGATTCGCAACTGCAACTATGGAAGAGAGAGGGCTACCCGTCCAAGTCGAGTTGCCGTTGATCGTCACACCTTGATCGTCCAAATCGATCTCCCCGGTCGAGCCTGTGAGATCGACTGTGCCCCCTGTGGAACCCGTCACAATCGCACTCATGTGGTAGGTGGGGTTGCCGACTGGTATGCGCAAAGTGCCGCCGTTGAGGGTTAGCGTTCGGATTGGCGCCATCTGATTGTTGCCGGCAGGGAAGCCGATTCGAAAAATGGCGCCGCTGGATACTGTTACGTCGGTGTCGAATGGAATCACTGTCCCAGCCGCCCCCACGTTCAGTGTGCCGGCTTCGACGTAGGTGTCGAAATTATAGTCGTTCGTCGCATTGGTCAGCGTGAGCGTACCGGCGCCGGTCTTGATCAGTGTGCCGCCGGTAAGTTGTCCTGACATGGTCAGCGTGGTAGCGGCGTTTTGTACCCCAATCGCACCGCCGGCGCCGTTGGTCGCATAGGAGTTGGCATTCCCGCCGAGGAAAGCGCCGCGGTTGGTGCCGTAGGCCGAGTTGGTTCCGGTCAACAGCAGCGTACCGCGGAAGTTATCGTCCCCGATAAATAAGTTGCTTGGTGCGTTCGAGGAAAAGCCGATGGGGCTCGCAGCGCCGCCGTTGGCGATCGTCGGGACGGCCACAACGGCGTTGGAGACAATACCGGTTTGTCCCGAATAACTGTTGGTGGCCCCGAGAGTCAAAGTGCTCGACGCGCCATTGGCGGCAGGGCCAGCGACAGATAGACCCTGTAAGCCAATCGACTGGGTGATGGCGCCATTCAGGGTCAGGTTCGCCCCGTTCGTGAGGACCTGGATCCCTGAAAAACTTCGGAGCGTCAGGGCTTTAGCAGAAGTAGCAGTGGCGCCGCCATACTGTAGAATTCCGCCGTCGAGAGTCACGGCGCCGCTGCCCAGGGCGGCCATATCGTCCACCCGCAGCGCACCGTCATCGACGGTGAAGTTGGCGGTGTTCCCCGGGTTGGTGAGGCGCATGGTGCCACCACCAACTTTGGCGAAGTCTGAGTTGGCGCCGGCGCCGGAGAGTATGACGCCTGCATCCAGGTCGATGCCGGAAGGTGTGGTTCCCTGGCCGACGATGATATCCATGGGAACGCCCGAGTCGTTCTGAATGCGCGAGGCGCCCGAGCCGATCAAGCTAGCCGTGGTGGAGCTGGAACCGGTGGAGATCAAAGCATTGTTGTTGAGGAAGTGCAGGAAAAAGTTCGCAGTGCCAGTGAGGTCCACCGAGCCGCCGGTCATAACGAGCTTGTCCAGGTAATAGTCACTTGAACCGCCGGTCACGCGGAACGTGCCGCTGCCGGCCAAGTTGAGAATACCAATGGCCGAGTCGGTAGAGTTCCCGATGCTGCCGATGTTGAATTGGGCGCCATTGGCAACGGTCACGTTGCCGCCCGTTGGGATGCTGTTGTGGGCGATCAGCGTGCCGGCATTGACGAAAGTTCCTCCGCCATAAGTGTTCGGAATCAAGCGGGACAGAATCAGCGTGCCCGAACCGTTTTTGATAAGCCCGCCGACAACTGCATTGACAGGACCCGTGGTGAACGACCCGCTGATTTCAGTCGTTCCGACTCCGTCGACGATTACTCCGCCGCTGCCGTTCGCGCCAATCACGGTGCTCGGTCCAATCTTAAGCGTCGTACCGGCCGCGGTGCTGTTGTTCGTGATCGTCAAGTTGCTGGCGGTCGGAAAAACCAAGCTGCCCGTGGCGATAAACGCCAGATTGACGGTCTCCAGGCCGGTGACACCGCTGTCCACGGTGATCGATTTCACATTGTTTAGGCTGATGTTGGCGTCGGAAGTGAGCGTGTAGCTGCCGGTTGGATTGCTGAACACCAGCGACTGGGCCGACACGCTCGCCGAGATGTCGGGGTTCATCGGCGTGTTGCCCGTGAAGTTGACGATCGCCGTCGGCGAATTGGGCACCACCGCCGGCGACCAGTTCGACGCGGTGTTCCAATTGTTGAACGGTCCGATCCAAGTTTGGGCGGCGGCACATGTCGCCCAGACAAGCGCGGAGGCGAGCGCGAGCGAAGCACGCCACATCGTAATCCGGGTCGTCCGAAACAAGACCATTGAATCACGTTGCACCATATGCTCCTATAGACAGGCCGGCGACGCGCAGACCGACCGTGAATAAGTCGATCTACGTCGAATCTCCCGTGCGCATTAAAGAAGTGCTATCCACAGATTGACGGAAGGGCGTTCGCGCGGGAGCGCAGTGATCAATCGTTCCCTAGTGGCGAAACCCAGCCGACATAACCCATGCGCCGCGGCACTCGAATCTCAAGCGGGACCTTAATAGGTCCTCATCTTACCCGCGGTGCGGTATGGGCGGGAAGAAGAATTGGCGAAATCGCCTGTTTTGCTCGAACTGAGCCGTGCCGATGCGGACCGGCCGACTTGTTTTGGGACGATTACGCCGCCGCACCAGCGATGATTGACGCATTATGGCCGCCGAAGCCGAAGCTGTTGCTCATCACCACGCGCAGCTTCCGATGCCGCGGTTCATTCGGCGTGTAATCGAGATCGCACTCCGGGTCGGGCGTGTGGTAGTTGATCGTCGGCGGGCAGACCTGGTCGGTCAGGGCTTTCATGCAGATGACCAGCTCGACGCCGCCGCTGGCGCCCAGTAAATGCCCCAACTGGCTCTTGGTGCTCGAAATAGAAACTTTGCGGGCGTGATCGCGAAAGACGGTTTTGATGGCGATCGTTTCGGCCTTGTCGCCCAGCGGCGTGCTGGTACCGTGGGCGTTGATGTAATCGACCTGGTCGGCGCTGAGGCGGGCATCGCGGAGAGCGGACACCATCGAGCGGGCGGCGCCGGTGCCCTCGGCGTCGGGCTGGGTGATGTGGCCGGCGTCGGCCGTGGCGCCGTAGCCGAGGATTTCGCCGTAGATCTTGGCCCCGCGGGCCTGGGCATGCTCGAGCTCTTCGAAGACCAACAGGCCGGCCCCCTCGGAGAGGACGAAGCCGTCGCGGTCGCGGTCGAAGGGCCGGCTGGCCGCCTGCGGGTTGTCGTGCCGTTCGCTGAGGGCCTTCATGTTGGCGAAGCCGGAGAGGCCCATCGGCGTGCAGGCGGCTTCGGTGCCGCCGGTGATCATCACGTCGGCGTCGTCGTACTGGATCGCCTTGAAGGCGTCGCCCATGGCGTTGGTGGCGCTGGCGCAGGCAGTGGCGACAGCGTAGTTGGGCCCGCGCAGGCCGTAGCGGATCGACACGTGGCCGCTGGCGGCGTTGACCATCAGTTTGGGAATCGTGAAGGCGGAAACTTTATCCGGGCCTTTGGTGAGCAGGCGCTCGTGCTGGGTCTCGATCTCGTTGAGGCCGCCGATGCCCGAGCCGAGAATCACGCCGCAGCGATACGGGTCTTCCTTGGCGAAGTCCAGGCCCGAGTCGTTCACGGCATCGATGCCGGCCACCAGTGCAAACTGCGTGAAGCGGTCGAGGCGTTTCTCTTCCTTGCGATCGACGTAGCCGTCGACCGTCCAGTCGTAGACGTCGCCGCCGAAGCGGACCTTGTGCCTGGAAGTATCGAAGATCCGCAGCTCGTGAATACCGCTTTCACCGCGCAGAATCTTCTGCCACAGGTCGTCGACCTTTTGGGCGAGCGACGTGACGGCGCCGATTCCGGTGACGACAACGCGGCGTTTCATGTGGGGAAGTGGCCGGATGAAATGACGTAGGGTGGGTCGAGCACCGCGAGACCCACCGCAATGGTGGTGGGTCTCGCAGACTCGACCCACCCTACGTGGTGCTCTGGGCGAAGGACTCAGCTCTTGCCGTTCATGCCAGCTTCGATGTATTCGACGGCCTGGCCAACGGTTTGAATCTTCTCGGCCGCGTCGTCGGGAATGTTGATGTCGAACTCTTCTTCGAGCTCCATGACGAGCTCGACCTGGTCGAGAGAATCGGCCCCGAGATCGTTGACAAAGGACGTTTCGGGCTTAACTTTTTCCTTATCGACGCCCAGTTGCTCGGCGACGATGTCGGTAACTCGTTCCATTACTGAGGCCACCGGATGGTCCTCCTCGTGACGTACTTGCTTACTTAATAGACGACAGGTTTTATCTGCAAAGCGGACATCCGTGTGGCCCGCCATGAAAATCATACGACCCGACCGCAGCCGGCCCAGGCACCCGCCCGGGCGGCCAAGCGCGGAAACATGGGCCAAGCTAGCCCGCCCAGCCCCTCGCGCGGCGGCTCCCATGAAGATAGAAAGGTTCCACAAGGGAGGTCAAGATATACCAATTGTAAGGGGTAGCTGGCAAGGCCGGGTTTGGAGCCGTAGTACGGACAATTTTGTCCGTCCGGCCGGTTCTCAGCCGCAAAACGCCCGTCGTGAGCTTCAGCCACTCCCGGGGTTCGACTGTTGCTTACGAGGGTTGGGGCGGAAATTGAAAAATGCGCACCAGGCAGCACGGACGGACAGGATTGTCCGTCCTAGTGCGTCTGCAAGTGTGTTTGGTCCGAGAGGTGGAAGTCCTTTCCAGGCAGCCGCTCTCCGGCCTGTAACTTAGCGTAACTGCGTCCTCGCGAGAGGGGGTGGGAAGCAACGGGAGGTGAACGACCAGTCCGTAACGGAAGTGAACTCGATTCGGCCGGGCTGTCTGGCGAGCCTGCTAGGAACTGGCGAAGCCCCGACCCGCGAGGGAAGCCGAGAGCGCTGCGGGGTAGCGTGTGAAAGTGACTCTCGGAGCAGTCAGGTGGTTGGAGACGGAATGGTTGGAAGGCCAAACGCATGAAGCAGAGAGACCTGCTCGGAGCCAAACGGGCGTTCATCGTCCCTCGTCGGGACCGGCTGTAAGGACGCCCTGCGACAAGTCGATCAGTTGCTGAAGGAGGACTACGTCCACGTCGTGGACGCCGACCGGAAGAGCTACTTTGACACGATCCCGCACGATCGTCTGCTGGCTCGCCTGAAAGAACGTATCGCCGACGGCCGCCTGCTGTCGCCGATCGAAGCGTTTCTGAAAGCGGGTATTCTGGACGGTCTGACCGCGTGGACCCCCGAGGCCGGCGCGCCGCAAGGCGCGGTATTGAGTCCGCTGTTGAGTAACGTCTACTTGAACCCGCTGGACCACGCGGTGGCCCAGGCTGGTTTTAAGATGGTCCGTTACGCGGACGATTTCGTCATCCTGTGCCGCACGGCGGAAGAGGCCCAACAGGCCTTGCAGCTCGTGCGGGACTGGACGGCCGAGAATGGTTTGACGCTCCATCCGACGAAAACGAAGATCGTCGACGAACGGACGGAGGGCTTTGAATTCCTGGGCTACCGGTTCGTGCAGCATCGTCG
This sequence comes from uncultured Planctomycetota bacterium, assembly GCA_963738665.1. GTDB lineage: Bacteria > Planctomycetota > Planctomycetia > Pirellulales > Lacipirellulaceae > JABDGM01. Next base: position 45,866 of record CAVTXL010000010.1, on the reverse strand, counting down.
CTTTCCGCGTCGCAAGAGCCTGGCGAAATTCAAACAGGCCATTCGCGCCAAGACGAAACGGACCTCGGGCGACAGTCTGGCCTGCATCGTTCAGCGTCTGAACCCGATCCTCCGCGGCTGGTTCGCGTACTTCCAGCACAGCAGTTACCGCAGCACGTTTGCGGGACTGGACGGCTGGGTCCGAATGCGTTTGCGAAGTCTCCTTCGCAAACGATCCGGCCGAGACGGACGGGGACGGGGACGCGATCATCAACGCTGGCCGAACGCCTACTTTGTCGAGCACGGGCTGTTGAGTTTGGGAACCGCCCATGACTTGGCCGTTCAATCCTCTCGCAGGTAACACCATCAACCGGAGAGCCGGATGCGGGAAATCCGCCCGTCCGGTTCGGAGGGAGGGGAGACCGAACTCAATCGGTCTTCCCTACCCCTATCAACGTCGTTTTGTTATGGCGTCAGGCCGCCGTCGATCGTAATCACCTCGCCGGTGATGTAGGCGGCCGAGTCGCTGGCCAGGTAGAGCACCGCGTCGGCCACTTCGTCGGCCTCGCCGAGCCGCTTGGCTGGAATGCGGGTTTTGACGAACTCGTCGAGCGTCGCGCCCATCGCGGACGTCATTTCGCTGGCGATGAAGCCGGGGCAAAGCGCGTTCACGGTCACCTTGCGGCTGGCCAGCTCCTGGGCGACCGTCCGCGTCAGCCCGATGATGCCCGCCTTCGAGGCCGAGTAGTTGGCCTGCCCGGCGTTGCCCATCAGGCCGGAGACGCTGGAGATGTTGATGATCCGCCCCGAGCGCTGCCGCATCATGACTTGGGAGGCGGCCCGGGTGAGCAGGAACACGCTGCGAAGGTTCGTGGCGATGACGGCGTCCCAATCTTCGTCGCTCATGCGGGGGATGAGTCCGTCTTTGGTAATACCGGCGTTGTTGACGACGATATCGAGCCGGCCCCACTTTTCGTGGAGCGAGTCAACAAGCTTTGCGACGGCGGCGCTATCGGTGACGTCGCACGGGTGCACTTCCGCCGTGCCGCCGGCGGCCGCAATCGCGTCGGCGACTTCTTTGAGCTTATCGGCGCTACGGGCGATGCAGGCGACCTTCGCGCCCGCGGCGGCGAGCCGCAGGGCGATCGCCTTGCCGATGCCCCGCGAGGCGCCTGTGACCAGGGCCGTTTGGCCGGAGAGGTTGACTTGAATGCGGCGATTCATTTCGTCAGCCATGTGGTGATTCCTGAGAAGGATTCACCAGGGAGACACGGAGGGCACGGAGAAGATGAATAGGGAGAGCGTTAGTAGTTAGCAAAGTGACAGAATAATTTGGCGACGGAATAATGATGGCCGATTGGATCACCCAACTCCAACGTCGATACAAATCATTCTGTCACACAATTAATTCTGTCCGACTCTCCTTAAAGTATTCTCCGCGAACTCTGTGTCTCCGTGGTTAATACTCTGTATTCAGACGCTTCACGTCAATTTCAGGCAGATGATACTTGATTTTCGCGTTTGTCGTCAATGACGCCATTGGCAGCACGCTAACAGTGCCTTTACTCCATTCGCAGCTACCGATCCCCCAACTGCCGCCGCAAACGCCGCAGAATCCGGCTCTTTGCCTGCCGAATGCCGGCCGGCGTGAGACCCAGTTCTTCCGCGACTTCCGCCGTCGGCCGGCCGAGGACGGCCGTGTTCCAGAAGGCATTCCAGGTTTGCGGTTCGATGGTGGGGCGGATTTGGTGGACGCGCGGCGGACGAGGGCGGCCGTTTCGTTGGCCGTGGAGGGGGCTCGTCGGACGAGGCGCTCGTCCAGGAGTCGGGCAATTGCGCGAGCTGCCCCTCGGCCGTGCTGCCGCCGCGGCCCACGGGTTCGCGCCGCCGTCGCCACGCGAGCACCGCGTTTCGCGTGATCGTCCACAGCCACCCGCGGAAGGTGGCGCGGGGGTGGGTGGGGTTGAATCGAGCGATGCCGCGGTGGACGGCCAGGAAAACTTCCTGCCCCACATCGGCCCGCGACGAAGCGGCGAGGCCCGCCCGCGCACACCAGCTCTCGACCAGCGGGCCGTAGAGATCGACCAGCTCACGCCAGGCCTCGGCCGAGCCGCCCTGCAGGCGGATGGCCAGGCTCAGCCCGCTGGAACTACCCGTCTCTTCTTCGATTGCTGGCATGGCGGTAGCTGAACTTACAAAACTTCAGAGAGGATCTGAATTCTTGCGAATTCAGCTATGAAGTTGGGATGGCCACCCGGTTTAGTCTACACAACCAGTCGTTGTGTCACACATCTGCATTGAACCTATTAACCGCGTCGAGTGTTCGTCCCGACCGGCCGTAATAATGCCTATGGTGGAAATTGTACGTTGAATTTCTGGCTAATAGCTGAAAGCTGACGACTGACAGCCCTTCCCAGGATTCATTGGTCGCGCAGCCTTGTGAAACTCGGAGTTAAACCATGATCGCCACCTGCCCCGCCGATGAATCGCTGCGGTTGTATGCCCTGGGCGACCTCGATGAGGCCGCGGCCGAGGAGATCGAGTCGCACCTGGCCGCCTGCGCGGCGTGTGGCGAGACGATCGCCCGGTTTGACTCAGCCGACGATACGTTGGTGCGGCATTTGCCGCTGGCGGCCGGGGAAGGCGAAGATGCGAGTGATGTGGCGGGCTGGTTAGAGAGTCTGCGGAGTGGCCCGCCGGTGGGAGAAGCGTGGGCGGGGCCGTTTGACGATGGATTCATCGGGGCCGACGGCGCCGAAGCTGCGGCGGAGAATTTTTCGAATTATGAACTCTTGGGCGTGCTCGGCCGCGGCGGCATGGGCGTGGTGTACCGGGCCCGGCACCGGCAGCTCAATCGCATCGTCGCCGTGAAGGTGCTCAGCCCCCGGCTGACGGCGGCGCCGGAGGCGCGGCGACGATTCGAGCGCGAGATCCAAGTGCTGGGCGGCTTGCACCACCCGGGTATCGTGATGGCGACCGATGCCGGGCGGGTCGGCGGAGCCGCGTATCTGGTGATGGAACTTGTCGACGGCGTCGATTTGTCGCGGCTGGTGCGCGAAGGCGGGCCGCTGACCGTGGGCGAGACCTGCGAGGCCGGGCGGCAGATTGCCGAGGCGCTCTCCGCGGCCCACGAGGCCGGGGCCGTCCATCGCGACGTCAAGCCGTCGAACGTGATGGTCGATTGGCGGGGGCGGGTGAAGCTGCTCGATTTCGGCCTGGCCCATTTCAACGCCGTCTCGGCGGAAAGTCTGGAGACATCGGTTGGGCGACTCTTAGGCACGCTCGATTACATGGCCCCTGAGCAGGCGGGCAGCGGGGACGCGACCGATGCGAAGACGCAGGCGAGTGACGCCCCTGGCACAACCGCCGATTTGTATGGCCTCGGCGCGACGCTGTTTTATTTGCTCACCGGCCAGCCGCCGCACGGGTCGCACACGGGGCGGACGCTCGTGCAGCAGTTGCGGGCGGTTGTCGACGGCGACGTGCCGCGGGTAATCACGCTGCGGGCCGATGTGCCGGCGGAACTAGACGATTTTATCGCCCGCTTGCTGAGTCGCGAACCGAGCGGCCGGCCGGCTTCGGCCGAGGCGGTTGCTGAAGAATTAACGAACTGGGCGGGGGGCGATCTGGCCGCCCGCGTCGTTGAAATATCCCCCCTTCCATCGGGAGGGGCCGGGGGAGCAACACACACGCCCGACGAGGATGCCTTTGACCAAAGCGAACAAGCCCTGCGATCGCTGTCGGAGCTCGTCGGGCCGGATACTAGCCCGACCCTCTGGGTCGGAAAATGACACAGCTCGACCGTCTCAGTCGGAAAAGCGGCCCGGCGCAATGCGGCCCACACAACCGACGCCGCAAACCCGGCCGAGTCGCAGAGCCGCCGTGGCGGCACGGCCGGGCTTTTGGCGGCCAGGCTGGCGTCGCGGTTTGAAATGGATCGCGGCGGCCGGGTGGCTGCCGCGTTTTACGGACTCGTCATCACGTTGAAAACGCCGGAGGGCACGCTGCGGATTGAATCGGACGCCATGGCCGTTCGAGGTCACCGTCGTGGACGAACAAAACGCCACCAACTCGAAAGAACTGAAGGTCGACCGCGACGGGAACACGACGACCCTGCCGCCGGGCAATACCAGGTGCGGTTCCACGGCGAGCACGAGGGCCTCGCCATCGACCCGGAAACGATCACACTTTCGCGCGGGGGCAGACGGTAGCGCGGATTGTGCGAGAGGCAACCCAAATAGTAACATCGACGGCCGCAGCGCCAAGTGGGGAAGTTGGCCCAAACGAGCCCATCTACAACGGCAAGACGGAAAGCGAATGGCGACTAGAGCTCTTCGGGCGGAAGCGAACCCGGTGATTGCCAAGCTGGAAGCGGCGAACGCTTTACTCGATCTGGCAGCGTCGCTGCCGCCGGAGCGGCAACTCGACGAAATCTTCGATGTGGGCGAAGAAATTGTCCGCGCGGGCTTTGGCGGCGACACGCTTCTCTTTGCAACGGAAGTCGGTGCCTATCCTCCCCTGGATGCGCCGAATTGGCCCCTGAAAAATTCGGACCCGGCGTACGATAAGTACGCAGCCTATCTTAAGCAGTTGACAGCAATTGTAGAAAAACTGCCTCTCGCGGCACTCGCGGAGCGTCTGTGCCGCGAAGCGGTTTCGACTTCATCGGCGCGGGCGGCGTATGCACTTTGGGCGCTGGATACGGTCGGCTATTCGGCGATCAGCAGCGACAAAACGGCCGCGCAGATCGTGCTCCAGAAGCTCGATCTGCCCAGCAGCAATACACGTTGGTCGAGCATGATTTTGCTCGACCGCTGGCTGTATGCGAAATACGCGTCGCCTGAACAGTTACGAGCGATGTTTCCCTCGCTGAACAAACTGGCGGGCGAACTGCACGATGCGAAGCGGGACGCCGTCAGCAAACAGCTTACGCACTTGCTTCGACGCCCGTTTGTCCACGTGAGGAACTCAACGCCGATTCCCCACGACCTACAAAGATCGATGGCCGTTCTGTTTCTTGACGACATCATGCGGCAAACGGAGGAGCGGATTGGGTATGTCTTTGTTTCGACGGACGGACCGGGCGACGAAACGCCGTCCGTTTTTCAATCGGAGCGAGTCGAAGCCCGTCGCGGATCGTGGCATTACTTTCTGGGGGAATGGCTCGGCGTGGTGAACGATTATCTGTCGAAACACGCCTCCGCGCCCTATGATGCATCGACTCGCGACGTGAGCCATGGCGTCTACAACAGCCTTCTTTTATACGTGGACGGCGACGATTGGCCGGTCGATCGCACGGCTGATTTGTTTACGGACGAGCTGCGGACGTACTACACGGGTGAACCGCCGCCGCCCAAGACAACGACGGCCGACGTGCTGCCGACCTCGCCGGCGGAGATGCTGGCCGCGATCGTTCATATCACTGGCCGACTTCCCGAATTTGCTCGCGACCAGCGGCCGAAAGTGCCCGGCGTAGCGAAACAACTCGACCAGTGGGAGCGTTTTGTAACGGGTAAGACGCCGGACGGAGATCGCGGGGCCGGCGTTCACTACGGAGCTTGGTACTTCAGCTCCAAGCTATTTGCGGACTCGCCCCACCAGGCTGTGGAAGTAGCACTTCGCGAGGCGGCAACACAGCCGCCGATTCCCCGGCCGCCGACCTTCCGTCACAAGCGCCAGCGGAAAAGATCGCCTCCGTCCGCCGCGCACTGATGTAAAAGTCCCCGAACGTCGCCCGTTCGCACCTTCGCCGAGCGAACTACTGGGCATGGTTTCTCCAACGACCAATCGCGTCTTTAATTGGCTGCGCACGACGGTGGAGGGAATTCGCGCGAATCGGGAAGCAATTGAGCGGAATCCTGGTGAGTTGCGAGAACAATTGCCGCCGCCTGACGTCGACCCGCTGCTGCTGCTGGCCATTCTCGACGATTTAACGGGCCGCGACGACGTGCGCGACGGGCGGATTGCTTCGCTGTTTGCCAAAGGCGACGCCGCCGGTGTTATACACACAGAGAATCTTTTCGTCTTGGATCTGAAGTATTTGCTCGCCAGCCAGCTCAAAGCCCGCGTACACGCCCGGCGGATGCTCGCCGAAATGGCAGTCAAGGCCAATAGCGACAAGCTGGTGGCGGCGGTTTGGGAGATTGATTCAGAGGCGGTGAAGGGGGCGGAAGCGGCGCGGCCTGCTGAGGTTGGGAAATGATGGGATCGAAAGGGCTCACGCAGAGGCGCAGGGGCGCGGAGGAGAATCTGTTTGCCGCACCGCGATTTTCTTTGCTCCCGGGCGGCTTTGCGTGACGCGAATACACAATCAAGGGTGGCGCCCAATCTAAACGTGCGCCGCGGGAACCCTCCCCTGGCCCCTACCTGAGAGGAAGGCGCATCAACGGCTCTGCGCGTCAGCGGGACGGATCGCTGACTTCGATCGTGAACTTGTTTTCGCCGTCGGGTTTCACGTCGAGTTCGATGCCCGATTTGTCGAAGTCGAGGAAGCGGTCGTCGATGCGGAGGCCGGGGGGCCGGGGGCCCTGGCGGGGGCCGTCGACGACTGCATCGAGCGAGCTGGGTGGGCGGATGGCGACGCGATGCTTGCCGGCGACGGCGCCGTCGGCGTCTTCGTAGGTGCCGAGCTGAAAGGTACCGTCGTCGGCGATGATGGCGCGGGCGGAAAGGCCCAGCGGCGATTCGCAGATCACCGAGCCGCCGGCCAGCGGGCGGCCGTCTTTGTATTTCACCGTGCCGCCAGCCGGGTAGGTCGGCTCGCGGCCATTGTCCGCGCAGCCGGCGATGAGGGTGATGGCGGCGAGCAATAGCGTGAGGAGTGAGTGGCTTCGCATTGTTTTAGAAAACACGGAGGAATTGGCGAGTTTCGGCAAGCGCTAGGATGTGACGGCTGAACTTTGTGAGGTGAGGTGAGGGCTGGACTTGGCCGCGGCGAATTGTTTTGGGGGGGCGAGTACCCTCGCCAGGGCGAGCAAGAAGCGGCCCGCCGCGTCTTCGGCCCCGGCCTGCCTCGGCCCGAGGAGCGGGGGTTGATCGATTGAACCCTCCCCTGGCCGCTCCCTACGAGGGAGGGAATGCGAGCATCAGTAATCGGTGACGACCTGGCCATCGGCGCGGGTGGCGAGGTGGTCGAGAACAGTGGTGTTGATGTTGACCGCTAGCGCCGAGACGTGCCCGTCGCAGAATACGAACTGGCAAACGCCGCCGTGCCAACTGCCGAAGTTGTCGCAGGAGCAATTCACACACGTTCCGACGGTGCGGCAGAGGGCGCGGTCGGCGGGGGAGTTGGCAAGCGGCGCGTAGCGGCCGGCGACGCGGGCGCAGTTGTTTTGGTTGTCGCCGTTGTAGAGCGAACCCTGGACGTCCTGGCCGCCGTATGGGATGTGCCGCTCACCGACGAGCAAGGTTTTGCTGAGGCCGTCCGTCAGTTGGTCGAAGCTGATCTCGGACTGCCAATTGCGGCTGGTGACGGGGAGATCAAACATATCGGCGGTGATCAGGACGCCGTTGGCGCCCGGACGCCAATATTGAGGTTCGAGGCCGCTGGGGTTGTCGCTGCCGGAGTTGCCGGCGTAGTCGCCGGCGGCACCCAAGGTGTTGGCACTACCTCCGCTCGCCTGAGACTCGCGAACGAGATCGGCGCCGGCGCGGGACGGGCAGCGAAAGATGGCAACCACGCTCTCGCGGGCAGGCTTGTTGACGGCCGAATAATAGGATTGATCGAGGCGGAAGATGTTCGCCAGGTTGCCCTGCTCGACATAGGGCAAAATGATGGCGAACCAGGTAGGGTAACCGTTTAGATAGCGCGACGGCGGTAACTTCTTATAGTCGTTGTGGAAACTCTGCAGGGCGATGCCCATTTGGCGGAGGTTGTTTCCGCAACTGCCACGGCGGGCCGTTTCGCGGGCGGCCTGAATGGCGGGCAACAGGAGGGCGATCAGGATGCCGATGATCGCGATGACGACCAACAGCTCGACGAGAGTAAAGGCACTAGCCCTGCGGGCACATCGCCTGAAAAGCATATCGACCTCGCTGTGCCAGGTGGCCACGGGCCACGTGAAAGATCGTTCCGCCTTGTCGACTCTGTGCCGCAGGCAGCATACACGAGTGCGGATTATAATGCAAGTCTTTCGAGGTCGGCTGCTTGATCTTCGGCGGAAGCTGAAGCGTTATCTCCGGATCCGCCGACTTCCACTTGGATCTGCGCCACGAGCTCGGATTGGACTTCATTGCCGCGGTAAGTGGCGATGAGGGGGGCGGCGTGAATCGGATCGGCGGCCGCGGCGATCGCCACATGGCGATCGCTCACGGCCAGTCCGTGGGTGGGATCGTAGCCCCGCCAGCCGGCGCCGGGAATGTAAACCTCGGCCCAGGCGTGGAGCTCGCGCGTTTGCTGCTCATCGCCGCCTTGCTGATAGCCGCTCACAAAGCGAGCCGCCACGCCGGCGGCGCGGCAAACGTCGATGTAGACGACGGCCAGGTCGCGGCAGGCGCCCTGACGCTGTTCGATGGTGGTGGCGGCGGGCCAGGGCCAGCCGGTGGCGCGATGGACGACGCGACAGCGGGCGTGAATGGTTTCGACGAGGCGGGAAAGGAACGGCACGAGCTCGCCGCGGCATTGGGCGCGAATTTCATCGGCCATTTCGCGGGCCGGGTCGGAGTGGGCCGGAACGCCGGTGCGCTTCAAGGCCGGGCCGAGCTGGGCGACTTCCCAGGCCTGATAGGTCACGGGCAGACGGCGGTTGGCGGCCGTGAGCAAGTAGTCGAACGGGTTTTCTCGGAGCGTTTCGACGACGGAACGGGCCTGGAGCGTCATCCGCTGGTGAATGCCGTCGAACCAGGCGTAGGTGACGATGTTGCCGTTGAGATCGAGCGCCTTGGTTTGACCGGTCGGCGTGGGTGCGACGGCGAGATCAAATTCGAGCAGTTGCTGGGCGGCGTCGGTGCGCGGTTGAAACCGCCACTGGTGGGGCTCGAAGAACACCGGCCGGGTGAAGCAATACTCGGTGGTGTGTTCGATGTGGAAACGCATGTGGGGGGAAGCTGTCAGGTGTCAGGTATCAGAAAAGAGGGGATAAATCGCCGCGACCAAACCAGGCTGCTGCCATGGTGAACATGCCAAGAGATCTTGATTCAAAATGAGCCTGAAGCCCGTTGGGCTTTGATGGAGACTCGGTGGGGATGCGATAGCCGCGAGAGGAGCGGCTGGGCCCAGTCGAGCGACATTTCGTGGACGCTGTTGCGGAGGCGTTCTTGCCACTTGTTCGAGTTGTCCATCAGGTCGTCTTTTTCGAATCGCTGCGAAATCATCTGGTACGAGTCGCGGACGTACATCACGATGTCGAGCGGGAAATCGACGTCGGCGGCGCTGATGCGGGTGGAATCGAAGGCCAGCGTGCCGACCTTGAGGGCGAAATCGAGCGGATCTTCGTACTTGAGCGTGCGATCGAGGACCGGCTTGCCGTAGCCGCCGGCGCCGATGATGTGATAGGGCGTGCCCTCGCCGATGTCGACCCAGTTGCCTTCGGGGTAGATCAGGTAGAGCTTGTGGACGGGATCGGTGGCGAGCTGGCCGCCGATGAGGGCGTGGATGTTGAACTTGAGTCCGCTGGCTTCGAGCGATTCCTTGTCTTCGGCGGCGACGCGGCGGACCTGCGCGGCAAAGATGTTGGCCAGCTTGAACAGGCGGTTCTGCGGCTCGTCTGGCTCTTCCATGACCTCGTCAAAATAGGTTAGCGCCTTGTCGCGGACGCTGCGGAGGCCGGCGGTCATCAGGAACATGCTCCAGCCGTCGCCCTGATAGATCGAGACCTTGCGGGCGGTGATGCACTCACTGCCGGAGGTGACCCGGGTGTCGGCAATGCCGACCAAGCCATCGTTGACTCGCATGCCTAGGCAAAATGTCATACGCGTTCTTCGCCTTCGATGACCGACAGGAAGATATTCAATGCAAAACGATCAATGCAAAATGCAAAATGAAGAGCCGCTTGCCATTCTTCATTTTGCATTTAACATTTTGCATTTTGCATGCGATTTTCTCCGTCGCAATTCGCAGGCTCACGCCTTTCGGTGGGGTCGATCTTATTCTTATTGGACAGTCATTCGCTGGGCCAGCGCGTTGAGCGGCGCATTTCGAAGAATGACTCCTGGATGGACGTGCCGACGGCGTTGAGGCGTGTTTGCAGGTCGTCGACAAATTCATGCAGGCCGCTGGCGATGACCTCCTCGGCTTGCGTGTAGGCCAGCTCCGCCCGAAGCTGGCCCAGCCGCTGCTCGGCGCGGTTGGAAAAGCCGCCCGGGTGGGTGCCGGAAATCGAGTGGAGCGATTCATTGGCCCGCGTCAGGCAGTGGAGCACCGCGCGGGGAAACTCGCGATCGAGCACGAGGAATTTTACCACATTCACGGGCGAGATGCGGCCGTGCCGCTGGCGGTACATTTCCAGGGCACTGGCCGAGCGCAACAGGGCCAGCCACTGGATGTCGTCGAACGGGGTGCCGATGTCGGTCGGCTTGGGGAGCAGGATGAAGTACTTGACGTCGAGAATCCGCGAGGTCTTATCGGCCCGTTCGAGCATTCGGCCGAGCTGGCAGAAGTGCCAGGCCTCGCCGTGGGTCATCGTGGCGTCAGTCACACCCAAAAACTGCTGGCCTGAGACACTTACCCGCTCGAAGAAGGAATACGGGTTGTCGAGCACCTCCGCGAGCGTCTCGCCGTCGCGAACGCTGAGGTAGAACTTGTTGATGTGCTCCCACATCTCGGCGGAGATGATTTCGCGGACGCAGCGGGCTTTTCGCGGGCCTTGCGGAGGCAACTAATGATCGAGTTCGAGTTCTCGGTGTCGAACGTGAGGAACTGGACGACGCTTTCCTTCGTCGTTTCGCTGTTGCGCGATTGGAACTGCTCGTCGTCGCCGGTGATCACCACCAGCGGCCGCCACTGCTGGCCGGCCTCGCCGGGCATATCCAGGCTGAGATTGAGATTGACCGAGATGAAGCGGGCGACGTTCTCCGCCCGCTCAACGTAGCGGCTCATCCAGTAGATTGAATCGGCTACGCGACTGAGCATGGGAGTTACGAATGCAAATTGCAAATTGTGAATTGCAACTGGCCCTGTCGAATAACTACGACCTGTAGATGAATGCAGCGTCGTGCTGCCACAACAGCTTGTGGAAAAACGCGAATTGCTCGACAAGGCCATTGCAACTGGTGAATTGCCGGAATGAGTTGTTCAATTTTCCATTTGCAATTTGCAATTCGCATTTTGCAATTTCCCTCTCACGAAATCACCCAGGTGTCTTTGCTGCCGCCGCCTTGGGAGGAGTTGACGACGAGCGAGCCTTTTTTCAGGGCGACGCGGGTCAGGCCGCCGGGCAGGACGTAGACTTCGCGGCCGTAGACGATGAACGGCCGGAGATCGACGTGCCGGCCCTCCAGTCCGTTTTCGGTGAGGACAGGAACGCGGGACAGGCTGAGCGTGGGCTGGGCGATGTAGTTGCGGGGATTGCCTTGGATCCGCTGGGCACACTCGGCCCGCTCGGCGGCTGTGGCCCGGGGGCCGATCAACAGGCCGTAGCCGCCCGATTCATTGGCCGGCTTGACGACGAGCTTGTCGAGATTTGCCAGGACGTGGTTGCGCTGAGTTTCGTCATAGCACAAGTAGGTCGGGACGTTGGGGATGATCGTGTCTTGGTTCAGGTAATACTTGATGATCTGCGGCACGAAGGCATAGATCACCTTGTCGTCGGCGATGCCGGTGCCGGGCGCATTGGCCAGCGCAATGCGGCCGGCGCGGTAGGCATTCATTAGGCCGGGTACGCCAAGCAGCGAATCGGGCCGAAAGGTGCGGGGGTCGAGGAAATCGTCGTCGATGCGGCGGTACAGGACGTCGATCCGCTCGAAGCCCTTCGTCGTCCGCATGTAGACGAAGTTGTCGGAGACAGCCAAGTCGCGGCCCTCGACCAGGTCGATACCCATCTGCTGAGCGAGGAATGAGTGCTCGAAATAGGCCGAGTTGTGCATCCCGGGCGAGAGCAGCGCAACCGACGGCGATTGGGCGTGGTCGCCCATCAAGAACTGCAGCGCATCGAGCAGCCGGCTGCAATAGTCGTCGACCGGCAGAATCGAGTTTTGCTCGAACAGGGCGGAGAACGATTGCTTCATGAGCTGCCGATTCTGCAGCACATAGGACACGCCGGAGGGACAACGGAGATTGTCCTCGAGGACGTACATCTGGCCATCGGCGCCGCGGACGAGGTCGGTGCCGGTGATGTGGCACCAGATGCCGCGGGGCGGATTGAGGCCGATGCATTGGCGGCGCAGGCCGGTGGCCGTTTCAACAACTTCGGCGGGCACGACTTTGTCGCGGACAATCTTTTGATCGTGATAGATGTCGTCGAGGAACAGATTCAGGGCGACGATGCGCTGCACCAGGCCGCGTTCGATCCATTCCCACTCTTTGCGGCAGATGATGCGCGGGACGATGTCGAAGGGAATGATTCGTTCGGCGCCTTGGCCGTCGCCGTAGACGGCGAAAGTGATGCCGAGCTGCATCATCGAGCGGTCGGCGGCGCGCTGACGGCGGACCAGGTCTTCGGCCGTAATGCTGCGGATGCGCTCATACAGCGGGCGGCAATCGGAGCGGGGCATGGTGTCGCCGTCGAACATCTCGTCGAAGCAGCCGCCGACGTCGTATTCGGCGAACGAGAGGCGAACGTGGGGACGGGGCAGACGGCCATCGCCACCGGCGGGTACCTCGGGCCGCCGAGTGAGGGTCGCTGAATCTTGGTTGCCTGCCATGAGAATTCGCCCGGAGTTCTCGCCCAATCCGTGGGCGAAATGGAAGCCGCAGTGCCATCCAATGACGGGCAAGCAAAAACTGCGCCGCCACCACGCTGCCGGCGGTCCACTCCAATGTAAACAGCGCACCTGCCGGCTGGCAAGGGAGTTACGGCGATCGCCTGTTGCTGAAGGCCAATAGCGCCGACGAAAGTTTTGCGATACCTGCCCAATGTTTGGGCATTTCAAGCCGGGCTTTGACGCGCCGAATGTGCGACCGTTACCGGCTCATCGCAATACAACGGCTGATCCGGCTGTGTAATTGAGGCGAATCGGGCGATGGAACGGACGCTGGATCGCAAGTCCGGGGGCCCGGCGCAGGGCGACGATTGCTGTTGGTTGTCACGCTGATTCCAGGCAAACCGTCTCGGCGGCTTGTCAACAGGCAGCGCCAGCAGAAACATGGTCGCGTGAACGGCAGCCGCGGGCGAGGCGAAATGAGCCGCACAGGGCGCAGGCGGCCCCGATCGCGACGAGCGCGAGCGAAGCCGGTTCGGGAACGAAGCCAGCGACGATGTTGTCGTAGAGCATCCCGTCGATTGCATCGGTCGACTCGACGATCGACACTTGGTTGAACGGAACCGTCTCGGTCACACCGAGGAAGAAGACGTTGTTAAATCCCCACCCAGGACCAACTTGAACTGTCACGTCTTTAAAGGCATTGGTAGCGGTGTCTGTCAGGCGAAACGTAGTCGGGTTGTCGTTCGCCATGTCGCCCCCTTGGATCACGTAAGCGCCGAAGGCTGTGATGTACTGATTAAAAGTGAAGGTGGAGTCGCTCGCGGGAACAGCGGCGACGTTTTCGAGCTCGGTAAGTGCAACGTCGTCGATGGTGAGACCCACGCCAGGCGTCGGCGTCGCGAACACCCCCTGGGTTGTGGCCTGAAGGCCGGTGGCGCCGAACGACAGGGTGGGATTCGCGGCGCCGGAGTAGCTTTCGATGTTATCGACGCCGAACGAGCTCAGCGCGGCGGTGAACTGATTGAATTTCGCCAGAGAGTTGGGGAACGACGTCATCCCCATGGTGGAGTCGTCGCGACCGAAGTAGGCTGTCGGCGCTGCCGACACCGACAGCGCCCAAAGCGCTGAATGAAACAAGACCGACAGCCAATCGCGCTATCTGCAACGTGTTGCATCTCATTAGACATCACCTCTGGTTGCTAAATGGAAATCAAGAAGATCGAAACTGATGACGGGTCAAAGTTAGTCGGAGCTCGATGGTGCGAATTCTCGCGAGATGGACATTTTAGGTGAGCTCGCACTGAAGTGCAAGCAAACGCCTTCGCGTGGGATCGGCCTGGCATACCCGGCACACGAGATTGCGCCCGCCGATTGCAATCGAGGCCGCCTTGCCGACGGCGCTTCGCGTTGGTTTCCGGTGTTTTCGCAGCATCTGGCGATCGGCGCAACCAGCTCGCGGCGACTCGAACCACGATGAGCAATAGGGTCGACGGCTGGAGGACGGCAAAGGCCGAAACCGGCGCTAGGAAATCCAAATCGGCCGTTACTACGTCTTCGGAAGGCCCCTTGTTCGGTCAATCGCCGAAAAACTTTGCGGCAAGACCAGTTGGCGACGCTGCCTCGATGCGCCGCGGAAGCATTACGCTCTGTCCCGAAGCCCCCTTTCCCGCCGGGAAAGAAGAGTCGGGTGAGCTGTCGCGCGTCGCGGCGTCGCCTCACCTCGGCCCCCTCCGGGTGGAAGCGGGAGAGTTTCGGCACGCAGCATAGAGCGGTCGTCGGTGGAGTGTGACGGGATGCTACCTCGCCGCCAGGGCGCACGCAGAACGTTGTTTTTCGCCGCGAAGCCGCCTACAATCACATCCATAACTTTCGCCGGACATTGGCAGAGATCTCGGTGCGGTGGATCAATTTGGGGCAGCGGTAATATCGACCTCCGGCACGTACAGCCGAGAATCCAACATGAAATTGAATTGCGCCCCGTTTCAACATTGGTCCCTGGCGGCTCTCGGCATGATCGCACTCGCTTGCGCCACGGAGTCGGCTTTGGCGGGCGACGTCCTCGTGGCCGACCGGCTTTCCAACAGCGTCTATCGTTACAGCGAAACTGGGGCGCTTCTCGGCACGGTCCTGACGGACAACGTCTATATCAATCAGGCCGTCGGTCTGGCGTTGTCCCCCGACCTCACGAACCTGTATGTTTCCAGTTTTCAGAATGGGCGGGTGATGAGATATGATTATGATTATTCGTCCGGCGCCGCAACGAATCCGGTGATTTTTGCTTCGGGACTTCAAGCCCCCAACGCGATGCTATTTAGTGAAGACGGCGAGACGATCTACGTGTCCAATTTGGGCGGATTGGGCGTGGCTCGCTTTCATCCAGACGGATCGAGCGCCGGTACGCCGCTGAAGTTTCCCCCGCCCCAGATGCCCTCGGGTCAAGATTTCTTCCAGTTTTCGGGACTCGCTTTCGCGTCCAACGGCAATTTGCTGGTCGGCGGGTTTCAAGATTCACCCACTCAGCAAACAGGCGCCGTGCTACAGTGGAACGGCGTCGGCTCGGCACTGGACCTCTTGGTAAACCCTCGTCCGGGCCTGAACGGCGCTTTGGGATTGCTGGTGCACGAGAATGACTTATATGTGACCGGCATGTTTGGCAGCTCGCTACAACGATTCCAATGGGCTGACGGCGAGCACGACCCGGCGTTTGACGTCTCTGGCTTGGCATTTCCCCAGGGCTTGATTGAGGCCGCCGACGGGGATGGATTGCTGGTCGGGATTTTGGGGTTTGCCAATGGGCAAGGCCAGATTGCCCACTACGACTTCAACGGTCATCTGGTCGACAATGGGGTTTTTGCCAACCATGGAGGGGGAGGATTTGCCGAGGCGACGGCATTGTTCGCTGTTCCGGAACGGCTGCCAGGCGACTTCAACCAAGACGGGGCTGTTGACGCGGCCGACTATACGGACTGGCGAAACCACTTGGGAACCTCCTACCACTTGCACGGCAACGGCGATGAAACGGGGAGCAGCCGCCACGTGGTCGACATGGCCGACTACGCGTTATGGAAAGAGAATTACGGCAATGTCGCCGGCGGCTCGCTGCTTGACAATGCTACCCCAGTACCAGAGCCAGCAGCGATAGTACTTCTGGTAGCGGTCGCGGGAAGCTCTCTGGCAAGATGGCGGCGCAGGTTTCTGCAGTAGTAATGACCTATCGGCCCGCAAACACGTCACGGCCATTGCCTGGGTTTACCATCGTGGAGTTGCTGGTGGTAATTGCCATCATTGGCGCTCTGCTCGCGCTGCTGTTGCCGGCGATCCAAAGTGCGAGAGAAAGCGCGCGGCGGTTGCAATGCACCAGTAACCTGAAGCAACTGGGCACGGCGATGCAGGGCTATGTCGCAGACACGAATTGCTTGCCTCCGGCGGCCGTCTCCAAGCCGTACGCTGATTTTCCGAGTCATCCCCACACGTTTTTTCGTTGGTCGGCGCTGGCGCATTTGCTGCCCTACCTTGAATGGCAAAACGTGTACAGCCAATTGGATATGTCGCTTCCCTTGTACATGCCGGGGGCGGGTTACCCGATTGCGGAAACGAACAAAGCGGCAATTGCACACGTGATTCCGGAGTTCCTTTGTCCAAGCGATGCAGGCCGCGCGTCAAAGAGGGTATGGGCCCAACCAACTATACAGCCTGCGCGGGGTCCGGCGCTTTAGGCGGAACCCCGTTCGAAACGGACGGCGTTTTTTACGTCAATTCGGCGACGACTTACGGCCAAATCACGGACGGGAGTTCGCACACAGTTGCGCTGTCAGAGAGCCTGCTCGGCGAAGACACGCCGCGCGACGACAAAAGCCAATTCATGTCGCCTAGTCCACAACGAAGTTACAAGTTTGTACTTACATTTTTCGGGCCCCCGGAGCTTACCGATTTCCGCTGCGACAATTCGCTGAGTTTTAACTCGGCGTCCGGAAACGGAAACGATCCGCGCGGCTTCGCCTGGGCGAGCGGCGAATACCGCAGCGCAACGTACAATCACTATTATCCCCCCAATGCGACAAATTACGATTGCATTACGTCAGTGACGATTGACCCGGGTTCGCAACCGACGAGGCTTTATGCAGCTTACGGCTGGCGCTCGGCGCAAAGCTTACACCCTCACGGCGTGAATGTGCTGTTGGCTGACGGCAGTGCGCATTTCATCGCGGGCCAAATCAGTTTGCCGGCATGGCGTGCGCTATCGACGCGCAGTTCCGCCGATGCGGCGGGCGGCAGCGGGTTGTAGAAGCCGGCGGAAGAATGTTCTTCGCAAGCGCCGGATTTCTGCGGCGGCCGCTCGCGCTGGCGATGCCGTAGCGTCTGCCGAGTGACTGGCGCTAACACCTCCCAGAAGAAGTAGCAGCAGTAGCAGCAGGACGCCGTCCAAGTAGAGACCGTCGCCAGGGCGGCAATCGGTCGTGCTCGCAGAGCGATGGAGGCTGTTTTTCGCGGTTGTGGGCAGTTCTCGCCCTTGACGCTGGCAAGCTCTGCCGCGTAGGCTGTTAGGTCTTCCGCGCTCCAGGCAATTAGCCCATTTGATAGATAGGTTCCACCCATGGCAGTTCCTAAACGCAAACACTCCAACGCCCGCACCGGTTCGCGACGGGCGCACGATGCCCTCAAGGCGAAGCAGTTGCAGACCTGCCCGAAGTGCGGCACGGCGAAGCCGTCGCACGTGGTGTGCCCGAATTGCGGGCATTACGGCGGGCGGACGGTGGTGGAGATGGAGTAGGGATTTAAGCTAAGAAAAAGAGACAAGGAGACAAGGAGACCTGGAGAAAAGGGGCTGCGGGACGATCCGCGGCGCTGCCTGTCTCCTCCCCTCCTCCCCTCCTTGTCTCCTTGTCTTTGCATTGGAGCAGCCGTGGCCTCCGACTCACTAAAAACGGCCTTCCTCTTTCCCGGTCAGGGAGCTCAGACGGTGGGCATGGGGGCGGCCGTTTGTGCGGCAGTCCCAGAGGCGCGAGCGCTATTCGAGCGGGCGTCGCACATTCTCGGGTATGACTTGTTCCAGTTGTGCAGCGAGGGGCCGGCGAGTGATTTGGACGCGACGGAGCACAGCCAGCCGGCGCTGTTTGTGGCAAGCCTGGCATCACTCGAGCAGTTGAAACAGTTGTCGCCCCAAGTGGTGGAGAATTGCTCGGCAACGGCGGGCCTGAGCCTGGGCGAATACACGGCCCTGGTGTTCGCGGGCGTGATGGATTTCGAGACGGGGCTGCGAGTCGTGCAAGAGCGCGGCCGGGCAATGCAAGGCGCGGCCGATGCGGCCGATAGCGGCATGGTCAGTATTTTGGGGCTGGAACGGCCACAGATTGAGGCGCTCTGCGACGAAGCGCGGCAGGAAGAAGTCTTGGCCATCGCCAACCTGTTGTGCCCGGGGAACACCGTCGTATCCGGAAATACCGGCACTTGCGAGCGAATCGCCGAACGGGCGACCGCCGCCGGCGCGTTGAAAGTCATCCCGCTGGCCGTGGCCGGCGCCTTTCACACCGAGCTGATGCAGCCGGCCGTCGAGCGGTTGCGGAGCGCGCTGTCGGATGTGCCGCTCGGGCGGCCACGGATCCCGGTCGTCTCGAACGTCGACGCCCGGCCGCACGACGATCCGGAAGAAATCCGGCAACTCTTGATCCTGCAGGTCTGTTCGCCAGTGCGGTGGGAAGACTCGATGCGGTATTTGCTCGACGACGTCGGCGTCGGCCAATTCTATGAATTGGGGCCGGGCCGCGTGTTGTGCGGACTCTTGAAGCGGATCGCCCGCAAAGTGCCCTGCGAGAACGTGCCGGCATGACCGATTGCGCTTGTTGGTATAGTCATTTCGCTCCGCGAGATGAATTTCCTTTCGCGGAGCGAACGGACTACACTCGGCTGGAATCCGTATGCGGAGAGAACGGGCTACATTAGCAGGCTGTTGAATAGCGCCGTCGTGACTTTTTTCAACCTCGCCAAGTGCCGAGCAAAGCTCGTCACGCAGCGCGTCGACTTTTTCAACCGGGCCACATTAGCGGTCTACCTTATCGGGGCCGGCTTTGAAGCCGGCCTGGACTTCTTCCGCCGAGAGGGCGGTGTTGTAAACCCGGAATTCCGCGATTGATCCGTCGAAGTAGGGATCGGCAGCCCATTGCGAGGCGCCGAGACGATGGTTGGGAATGTCGCCCAAGTCGGAGGGAGTGAGTTTCATTTCGCCCTGGACCACTTCTTTGCCGTTGAGATAAAGCTTGCCAACGTCGTTGTCCGCATCAATTGTTACGACGACGTGCGTCAGCTTGCCGACCTCGAGAGGTTCCGGCGCAAAGCATTTCTTCCTGCTCCCAGCCGTCCTTGGTGATGGCGAATCGGGGCGTATCCATGATGGCGCCGGGTTGCGGCCGATTGCCGCGCACGGTAAAGAAGAGATACACATTCTGGTCGCGACCGAAGTCGAAGATGCGAGCCCAAGGGCTCTGAATCTGATCCCAAGTGAACCACGCCTCGAATGTGGCACTGGTAAGCTTTTCAATTGAATCCTCAATTGGCAGATCGACCCACTGATTCCGGCCGTCGAAGCTGACGTTTCCGTCTTTCACGACGGCGTCATTCCAAAGAATGGCATCGCTGTTGCCAATGGAGTCGGTCGTGTCTTTGTCGAAGCTCCAGCGATGTATGAGCCCCTTGGCAGAGGCAGAGGCCGACTTTCCGGCCTCGTTGGCCTCCGCCGGCGGGGCCGACGGCTTGGCGCCGGCGGCCGGCGCGGCGGCAGCCGCTACGTCGGCCAGCTTATCGGGGCCGGCCTTTTCACTGGCGGCGACTTCTTCCGGCGTCAGCGCATTGTCGTAAATGCGGAACTCGGCAATCGAGCCGTGAAACATGGGATCGGTATCGTATTCCGATGCGCCCAAGTAATTGTTCGTCGTGCTGCCGACGGCTGATGGGGTGAGCGTCATCGCCTGGCTGTCGGCTTCTTTGCCGTTGATGTAGAGCTTGCCGACTTTTTTGTCGGCGTCGATCGCGATCACCACGTGCGTCAGCTTGCCGACCGGGAAAGGCTCTTTGCCGTGAAGCTGTTCTTCTTCCTGAAAGCCTGAGTTCGTGATGGCGAAGCGGGGCATGTTGGCCGTGGGGCCTTCGTTCGGATTGATGTTCCGCGGCGTGAAGAACAGGTTGGCTTGCGGGCCGGCGCCGAAATCGAGGACCCGCGACCAGCCGCCTTGCATTTCGTCCCACGTCACCCAGACTTCGAACGTGTGCTCTTGAGTTTTTCGAGCGTCTTGCCGATCGGTACCTCGACCCAATTGCTTTGGCCGTCGAGCGCGACCTTGCCGTCATTGACGGCAGCCCCATCTTGCAATTTGGCAGCAACGTCGCCGACGGAGTCCGAACCGTCTTTTTCAAAGCTCCATCGATGGACGAGCCGGGCGTCGGCGGATTGCGCGAGAAAACACACGGCGAACGTTACCAGGGCAAGAATCGACGAGCGCATGACAAACTCCAGGAGAATTTGGCGAATGAATTCGATCGTGAACGCACCGAACCGAGATTACGGTAGGGCGCCGCTGGTTTTGCCATCGGGTATCGCCGCAGGCGGCGACTTCTCTGCGGCCGGGCGGTCGGCGTCGGGTTTGATTCCCAACTCGTCGGGGCCGGCCTTGAAGTTTTTGGCGACGTCGTCCGCTGACAGCGCGGTGTCATAAATGCGAAACTCGGTGATCGAGCCGTGCAAAAGCGGGTCGGCGTCCCATTGAGATGCACCAAGCAGATTCGCCGTCGTCTCGCCGAGATCGGAAGGGGTAACCGTCATGTCGTCGCGGCTCGCCACCTCTTCGCCGTTGATGAACAGCTTTCCGACGTGGTGATCGGCGTCGATGGTGATTACCACATGCGTCAGCTTGCCGATGGCCAGCGGCTGCTTGGCGGTAAGTTGCTTCTCACCCGTGACAGCCCTGGTTGAAATCGCGAAGCGTGGCGTGCCGGCAATGGCCCCTTCCTGGGCCCGGCCATTGATGACGGTGAAAAACATGTACGAGCTCGAGCTGCTGCCGAAGTCGAAGATCCGCGCCCAAGGGGCCTGCATTTCGTCCCAGGTGAACCTGGTTTCGAACGTGGCGTTGGTGAGCTGTTCGATGGTCTTGCCGATCGGCAGCGAGGCCCAGCCGTTCTGGCCGTCGAAGATGACCTTGCCTTCCTTGACCGAGGCGCCGTCCACAGCGCACCATGGGCGCCGGCAATTGGCTCGGCCGTGTCCTTATCGAAGCTCCAACGATGGACGATTTTGGCGTGGGCCAAAGTGGCGAGACAACAGAAGATAAGTACCGTCAGACCAAGCGCGACAGCTTTCATCTTATTCTCTCTTGAATTCCCGCGGCATTCGCTGCTATGCCCTGCTCTTGGCCAGTACTGGCTATGATCCGCGTCGACCGGCCAGATTGCAAGTGCGATTGGTTAAAAAAATGGCGTAATTCGTCCGACCGGGCTGCGGTGCGCGAATTCGGACCTACTCGCCACGTTGCGAACCGCTGTATTCAGACGACGCTAGCCTGGCACGTTTACCCGTGCATGAAACGTCACTTGCGAAGGAGCGAATATACTGAGGCGAATCCGAACGACTAACGCCGCGCCCCCTGAAAAAAACGGGTCTTCAGAGGAATTAGTGGGTGAATAGCGGCGTAAGGCGGTTAGAGGGGCGACGTCGAGGCCCCTCAGGAATCTGAACAACAAAGCCTGGTTTGGCCAGTGCGAGGCAACGTCTATTGACGGGTCTACGGCTTCGTCGTCCTTTCATCCGTCGGGGCGGAAAAAAACTAGTGCGGCGAAAAGCAAAGTGAGGCGAAATTCAACCCGCGGAACGATCCGCGCAAAACCGGCACCCCAATCCCTAGTGCTGTACAAACCTCCATTTCCACAAATTACAGCTTTCCCGCCGATTGCTCTTGAATGCCCACACTGAACACTGATATACTATTCAGGCGTATAGGATGAGGTGAGGGGGGAGAGGGGGCTGGGAATTCGGAAAAACTGGAATTCGGGAAAAGCAGTCACTTCTCCAGTCCCCCCACCCCTGCCCTTTCCACTCTCACCCCTCGCTTGCATTCCCGATCCCACTTCGCCATAAACAAGGACAAACCCAAATGGTCGCCACCGCCACCAACAACCGCGTCACCAATCACGCCCCAACCAGCACGTCCAACCGTATGGCCAAGCCCGATAAAGACAAAGCCGACAAGAAAGAAGCCAAAAAGGCCAAGGGCGACTCGACCCGGCCTACTAGCGTCCTCGAGACCAGCCCTGAGCTGAAGCGCACCGTCGCCGAGATCGAAAAGCAGTTCGGCGAAGGGGCCATCATGGCCCTTGGCAGCGACGGCCGCCGTGCAGATCGAGGGCATTCCCACCGGCAGCCTGTCGCTCGACATCGCCCTGGGCGGCCAGGGCATTCCTCGCGGCCGCGTCATCGAAGTCTTCGGCCCTGAATCGAGCGGCAAAACGACCCTCGCCCTGCACGTCGTCGCCCAGGCCCAAAAGGCGGGCGGCATTGCCGCCTTCATCGACGCCGAGCACGCCTTCGACCCCAGTTGGGCCAAGAAGCTGGGCGTCGACCTGGAGACGCTGCTGGTCAGCCAGCCCAGCTAGCGGCGAAGAGGCCATGCACATCACCGAGATGCTCATCAAGTCAAACGCGGTCGACGTGATCGTCATCGACTCGGTCGCCGCCCTGGTGCCCAAGAAGGAGCTCGACGGCGAAATCGGCGACACGCACGTCGGTCTGCAGGCCCGCCTGATGAGCCAGTCGATGCGCAAGCTCACCGGCCACGATCTCCAAGAGCAAGACGTCGGTCATCTTCATCAACCAGATTCGCGAGAAGATCGGCGTCATGTTCGGCAGCCCGGAGACCACACCCGGCGGCCGGGCCCTGAAGTTCTACTCCTCCTGCCGCATCGACGTCCGCCGCATCGGCCAGCTCAAGGAAGGCGAAGAAGTCGTCGGCCAGCGCGTGCGGGCGAAGGTCGTCAAGAACAAGGTCGCCCCGCCGTTCCGCGTGGCCGAATTCGACATGATGCACACCGACGGCATCAGCTACGAAGGCGACATCCTCGACCTGGCATGGAGCAAAAAATCGTCGTCCGCTCCGGCGCCTGGTTCCGCTACGGCGAGCTGCAGCTCGGCCAAGGCAAAGAAAAGGCTCGGCTGTTCCTCAAAGAGAACCCCAAAATCACCGAGGAGATCAAAGAAAAAATCATGGCCGCCGGCGGCGGCAAAACAGGCCGCCTGGCCGACTCCGCCGGCGGGGACAACAACGAAAAAGACGGCCGCTTCGACGAGGAGTAGCAATACTCCCCTCTCCCACCGGGAGAGCGGCCGGGGGTGAGCCGGTGAGCGGACCTTGCCGCCGCCTGCGGCAGTGCCGCTCGGGTGCTTGGGTGCCACTGCTGGCTATTCCAGCAGTGCTCTCCGCAGCCCTTGCCTTGCGTCCCACCGCGCGGACAATTGTCGATGGTGAACTTCCGACGAATCGTCCACGTATTGCAATAGTGGAAGTGAGTGCCTATCCACGTCAATCGGCCGCATGCTGAAGACTGAGTGGACCCACGGAAAGCTTTCGGTTGTAGGACGGACAATTCTGTCCGTGGTATGGCTCGCCGACGGACAGGATTGTCCGTCGTACGGCATATTGCACTCCGCGGTCGTACGGACAGGCGTGCTGCCATACAATCGGTTGGTTTGTATCACTCGGCTACGGTGAAGCATGGCCGCGCGCTGGCGAATTGTCGCAAGTGACTTCGCATTGGCACTCATCGTGCTGGCGACGAGCACCGTCACCCGCGCCGAAACGCCCGCCCTGCCCGCGCCGCCGACCGCCGCCGCCGCCCTCGCCAGCATCTCCTACGATACGGCCACCGCCGCCCGGCAGTATCACGTTCGCAACTGGCTTCGCGAGCACCTCGTTTCCGACCGTGACTTGGCGAGGTACTGCCTGCGTCTGGACGACGACTGGCGGTCAGCCCCAATCGATCGGCCAATCGCCGTGCTGATCCACGGCTTCAATTCCACTCCGTCCCGCACGGCCGGTGTTCTCGTCCCGATTCGCGACGCCCATTTTCCCTGCGCGACGTTCGCCTACGCCAATGACTACTTCCTTCCGGCCGCGGCCGAGTCGCTGTCCAAGCAGCTCCACCAGCTAGCCCGTGATTACCCCAGCCGCCGCGTGGCCCTGGTCTGCCATTCGACGGGCGGCCTGGTCGCCCGCGCTTGCATTGAAGACCCGGCGCTCGACCCGGGCAATGTCGATCAATTGATCATGATCGCCCCGCCGACGCACGGGTCGCAATTGGCCCGCTTCGCCGTCGGCACCGACGTCTGGGAGCACTGGCTCAGTCGCAAAGACGGCTGGCCTTGGACGCGCGTGCACGATTCGATCGTCGACGGCCTGGGCGAGGCGGCCGACGAACTCTGCCCCGGCTCCGACTTTCTTACCCATCTCAACGCCCGGCACCGCAACCCGCGCGTGCGTTACTCAATCTTGCTCGGCACGCGCTCGGCTCTGAGCGACGGCGAGGTAGCCTGGATTCGCGAAAACGTCTGCGAAAAGCTGAAAGAGCTGCCGGGCGTCGACGGCCGGGCCGAGCGGTTGGAAGCACTGCTCGACGACATCGACGAATTGGTCGACGGCAAAGGAGACGGCGTGGTGGCCGTCAAACGGGGCCGATTGAAGGGCGTCGACGATACGGTCGTCCTGCCCTTCTGCCACATGGCAATCGGCGGCAAAACGCCCGACGACGAAGCCAGCGCCGTTTACCGCGAGGTACTGCAGCGGTTGCAAGCGAGAGCGGACCCGCAGGCACGATAATGTTATCACATCTGTCGAGTTGCCAGCGGTGCGGAGTCTGCTCTCCCACGGAAATGTCCATCAGTCGGACCAATTAGCGACTACGGCGAGTGGCCAAGAGAATCACCGCCGAGATCAACAGCAACAGCGCCGACGGCTCGGGCACCGCCCCGCCCTGCCCCACCGACAGCGCCCGCCAACCGCTGCCGCTGGCGAGGCCCAAGTCGGCCAGGCTCTTGCCGAGGTTGTTTCGCCAAATCGTGTAGTCGGCTGCATCAACGATTCCATTCAAATTGCCGTCGGCCAGCAGAGAAGACGCGGTACCTGTCTGCCCGTACGATGATTTCCACAAGTTGAAGTCGAGCACGTTGACGAAGTGGTCGTCATTGTAATCGCCGTCGATGTCGAGCCTGACATTCACCGTGGCAAATTGCTGATCGGCCTGAACTACTTGCGAAGTGACGTCGGGGTTCACCGTGAGGTTTGGATTCCAGATGTTGCCCAAGCTGATCGCGCGGAAGGCCGGCAACGTCCCGCCCGGGTTTGGAATGACTCCTTCGGCCAACTGTGTCGACGTCGACGACAGTTTTAGCCAATTGTTGGTCGGATCGATAAACCCATTTCCGCTCGCATCGTAAACATCGGTAATCGATTTCCAAACCGCCGCGCTGCCGTTCAGCGTTCCGCCCGCGGATGACAACGAGTAGAACACGAACGAAAATGGGGTCGCGCTAGGATTCACCAACCGCGCTTCGCCCGTGTAAGGGAACAACTGCACCGTCACGCTGGCGCCGTGCGCGGCCGGCACCAGGGGGCCGCACAGGCAAGCGAATGAAACGAGGGGAATCAGGCGATTGAACACGTGCGACTTCTTAGGAGCTTCGGGCCGGCGAAGGGGATGGGAAAAGTCATCAAAGCCAGCGTCAAACTGGGCCGGTCGCGGCTGCTGTTCCGCCATTCATCTTACCAGCGCCCGGCTAGCCCCACAACAAAACTGCGGGCCCAACTGGGCTGAAATGACCGTTTTCGCCGTGATATTCGCGCGCCGCCGGCAAGTACCTCCGGCCGAAGGATGTTGTCTTCCGTCAACACCAGGCTCCGAACTCGGCCGCGCAGCCTGCGCCAGTCATTTCAGCACGTCGTGCTTTCGCAGGAAGTCGAACATCTGTCGGTGGACCTCCGGCCACTGCGTCGTGAAGCCGTGGCCCGCGCCCGGCACGAGGATCAATTCGGCGTCCGCGCCCGCATTTTTCAGCGCCTCCGTCAGCCGCACGTTTTGCTCGACCGGCACCGTGTGATCGTTCGCGCCTTGCACGGTGAGAATGGGCGGCAGATCTTTGCGGACGTAAGTCATTGGCGACAGCCGCTTCGCAAGTTTCAGGCGGCCTTGCTGCTCCGGCAGCCATTGAAGAGCAAAGCTCGTCTGGCGGTCAATCAGGTCGGCCACGTCCGTCGGGCCGTAGCCGTTGATGATCGCGGCGACTTTCACCGGCGGCCCCAGTTCGGCGTCGGCCGTCGCCACACCGACCATCAGCGCCAAATGCCCGCCGGCAGATGCTCCGGTGACGACGATTCGGTTCATGTCCACACCATATTTGTCCGCGTGATCGACAAACCATTTGGCCGCCTTGAGCGCATCGACTACGGCCGCCGGCGCCGGGGCGGGCGAAGCACCCAGACGGGCTACCCGATATTCGACATTACACACGACGAAACCCTGCGCCAAAAACGGCAGGCAGAGAGCGTTCATCGTTGTCTCTTTGGTGCTTTGAATCCAGCCGCCGCCATGAAACACGATTACGCCGGGGCGTTGCGCGTTTGACCTCTCCTTGGGAAGCAACACGTCGAGTACGGTGTCGGCGTACTGGTCGTACGGGATGTTCGCCTTCAGCGTTACCGATTCCGGCACGTGAACGGGCACCCGTGTCGTGCGATCGGTGGTCTGGCCGAGGCAAATGTCCGCCGCGCCAAGAGCAGCTGTCAAAATCAACAGAATGGTCGATTCGAAACTGCTGTGGGTCATCTCATACTGCCTATTTTGGATTCGTACCGCTCACCTCTTTCGCAGGCGACCCAACCGATCGGCCTGCCAGATTCGGCCAGTCGTCGCTTCATAGGCCGTGAGCCAGCCGCCGCCCCAGCAGTAGGTGTCGATGCAGATGAGGTGCCCCACGTCAAGCACCTCGCCGTCCTTGAGCGACGTGTGGCCGACGACGGCCTTCTTACCGGAAACATGCGGATCGGGAATTCCCATCCGCAGCGAATACCAGCGCAGGGTCTTCCAATGTTGCTCCGACAGCAGACGAGACGATTCGTAGCCGCCGTGAACAAAGAAATGGCTGTCCGTTTGAAAGCAATCGGCCCATGAGCGGATGAACTCGATGTGCTCGGGGGGAATGTCGCTCAGTCGTCGACGACGGCCGTACGACGCCAGGGTCGCCGTGCCGCCAAATTCGTGCCAATCGTCCGGCTGTGGTCGCCCGTCGATCGCGTTGAGCATCATTTCCTCATGATTGCCAAGCAATGGAACCAGCCGGCACCGGTCGCGCAGCCGCAGAAGTTCTTCGATTGCCTGCCGAGTTTCGGGGCCGCGGTCGACGCAATCGCCGAGCGTGATCAGTGTGTCGTCCTGCGTGAGGTTGATTTCAGCTACGACCGCCCGCAGCGCGGCCGCGCAGCCGTGAACGTCACCGATGGCAATTACACGTTGCGGCATAGAGCGGCGGGGAATCAGTGGTGGACCGACCATGAATTGTCGCTGCCAGAAGCGCATCGTCCGCAATGCCGGCCGGGCCGTGGCCTTCGTTGACAGCCGGCAGTGAAGCAGTACCATGAAACAAGCCGATTTGGATCGCGAAGCCGCCGGCCAGCGAGGTTGGCGGCTCGGTATATCACTTGCGATTTCTGTTTCGGCCAGGGAGGCGCATGCCAAAGATGTCAGAGCCAATCACGCAACTGGAACGAGCCCGGGCGGGCGAGACGACGCCCGAAATGAAGTTTGTCGCCGAACGCGAGCAGCTTACGCCTGAGCTCATCCGCAGCGAAGTGGCCGCGGGCCGAATGGTCATCCCGGCCAACGTCAACCATTTGCAGGGCCGGCTGGAGCCGATGGCCATCGGCATCGCCGCCCGCTGCAAGGTGAACGCCAACATCGGCAACTCGGCCGTCACCAGCAACCTCGACGGCGAGCTCGACAAGCTGCACACGGCCGTCCACTATCGGCGCCGATACGGTGATGGACCTTTCGACCGGCCGCAACATCGACGCCATTCGCGAGGCGATCATCGCCGCCTCGCCCGTGCCGATCGGCACCGTGCCGATCTACCAGATGCTCGAAGAGCTCGGCGGCGAAATCGAAGACATGCGGCCGCAGCACTTTCTGGACATGGTCGAGCACCAGGCCAAGCAGGGCGTCGACTACATGACGGTCCACTGCGGCGTGATGCTCGAGCATTTGCACCTGACGATGAACCGCGTGACGGGCATCGTCAGCCGCGGCGGCTCGCTGATCGCCAAGTGGATGATGGCCCACCGCCAGCAGAACCCGCTCTACACGCACTTCGACGACCTGTGCGACATCATGCGGCAGTACGACGTCACCTGGAGCCTGGGCGACGGCCTGCGGCCCGGCTCGATCGCCGACGCCAGCGACGCGGCCCAGTTTGCCGAACTCGAAGTGCTGGGCGAGCTCACCCGCCGCGGGCAAGAGCGCGGCACGCAAGTGATGGTCGAAGGGCCGGGCCACATCCCGATGGATCAGATTCAGATGAACATCGAGAAGCAGATCGAAATCTGCAACGGCGCGCCGTTCTACGTGCTGGGCCCGCTGGTGACCGACTTCGCGCCGGGTACGACCACATCACCAGTTGCATCGGCGCGGCCATGGCCGGCTGGCACGGCGCGGCCATGCTCTGCTACGTGACGCCGAAAGAACACCTCGGCCTGCCGGAGCGCGAAGACGTCAAGCAAGGGCTGATCGCCTACAAGATCGCGGCCCACGCGGCCGACATCGCCCGCAAGCGGCCCGGCGCCCAGGACCGCGACGACGCCCTCAGCCGGGCCCGCTTCGCCTTCGACTGGAACGAGCAATTCCGCCTGTCGCTCGACCCGGAAACGGCCCGCGCCTACCACGACGCGACGCTGCCGGCAGGACACGTTCAAAAGCGCCACTTCTGCAGCATGTGCGGGCCGAAATATTGCTCGATGAAGATCACGGAAGAGATCCGCGCGATGGCGGCCGAGCGGCCGCTGGAGGCAGAGGTCGCGGTCGAGTAACAATTTCTGCAACGAATTCAATCTGTTGCATCGTGCGGCATCGATATAGAATGAGAAAGTGGGCAAGCTGCTTGATCAAATCGTTGCCGCCGTCCGGTCGGATCGCTTTGTTATCTCGTGGCACGCTGACGAACAATTGGAAGAGCGCGGCGTCACGGCGTGGCAGCTTGTCGCCGGAATTGAAGACGCCGAGTTAGTGCGCGAAAGACCGAGAAGCAAGCCGAATCCCTCGGTCGTCCTTCGGCAAGAGCTTGAGGATGGCAGCGAGGTCGAGGCGATTTGGGCTTGGTTGGCCGAAAGCAAGCGAGCAAAGTTAGTGACCGTTTTTTTCCGAGATTAGGTCGAACGATGTCAGAGCGCCGGGAGAAAAGAAAGCGATGGGTCCAGCGCGGCGAGTACGCGGTGGAGGTTGAAGTCGAGGTAGTTTATCCCGCAGACGATCCCTCAGAAGCCTGTCTTGAGCCCGCAACGGTGCGCTGGCTTGATGAGGTCGGCGCAAGGCGGAGGAAGGCGACATCCAGTTTTTGCGCAGCGCGGGTCGAGTGTTCCAGGCGGTATCGTCGTGATGAGCCAGTTGAGCGAATTCGGGATTTGCCGAGAAGAGCACGTTGAACCTGCACCCAGAAATCCTGAAGAAGAACGGCGAGAATCAATTCGCCGTGCTGCCGTACGAAGAGTTTGTCGCGCTGCAAGAGAAGCTGGCGGACGCTGAAGACGTGCTAGAGCTGGCGCGGCCAAACGCGCGGAAGTCAACAAAAAGTCGATTCCGCTGGCCGAAGCGAAAAAAGAAACTCGGCCTGCGGTGAGTTGCACGATTGCAGAGTGCGCATGTGAGTGGCAGCATGTGCGGGCCGAAGTATTGCTTGATGAAAATCACGGAGGAGATTCGAGCGATGGCGGCCGAGCAGCCGCTGGAAGTGCCGGTGGCGGCGAGATAGGTCAACCTGCAAACTCTGAGCATGCCTAGGTCCGCTTTTAACAAACATTCAACGTTCGCTTAATCTTCGTCGACAGTCGTCTCGAAGAATTCGGCCGTTTGCTCCAAGAAGTCCGGCTTGAGCGAGGCCGCCAATCCTAAACGCCGGATACCTTCGACTTTCTCCGTAAACGATGAGAAAGCAAGAAACCCGCATACTTGGTGAAGCGGCTTTTCGCGTAACTTGAACGTTGGCCGCAGGATTTCCCGTTCCACTTTTCCCCGGCGCTCATCTGGGGCAACAAGATAGAGCTTGATATCCAGATTGGGCTGTAATGCGAGTAGATCACTCATGCGCAGCAGACCCGAATAAACGGCGGTGGTACATTCCACCTCAAACGCGGCTACGATTGAATTTGCTTTAAGCCATAGGACGTCAATCAATTCAATTGTTGCATTGGTTGCTTCGTTGAATTGCGTTGGCAGCTCGATCGTGATTTTCGGCATGGCTCCGAGCGTTTGCCCGTTGCATTGCTTCGAACGATCATTTCTCGCCACCCAAACGTCGAAGCCCATGTCAGCGCCCAGACTAAGCAATTCGTGTTGGATTCGCGTATGCAGCGAAGTGGCGTCTGATTCGGAGACGGGTGATTCAACGACTTGCAGCTCATCAACCTCATCTGGTTCAGGAATACTGACAACCGTCGAAACGGTCTGCTTTCCCTTTCTTTGTTCAGCTCGAAAGTATGGCGCTCTGGCGAGCTTCTTAGGGTCAACCGGGCGTCGGACTGGAGTTCGCTGGGCGTCTCTAAGTAACTCGATCACAAGTCGGCCGTCTGCATCTTGCTGAAAGCGATTTGGACTCCCACGAATAATGCCCTTGTATTTTCCTCGGTCGCTATCATCGACATAGAAGCTGACCCTCCCCTTGAGTGTTCCCATCGGAACGCCACACTCAGGGTCCAAAACAATGAGGGGCCTAACCTCGAATCGGACGGGAAAATCGAGGGACCAAATAGGACGAGAATCGTCACTTGGTCCAATCACTTCCAATGCACCGACCCAGCGCATAACGCCAGTTAGGTAACAAAGAAAGATGTCGCCCGGCTTGACTCGGCTTGATCTGGTCCGCTGTTTCTCGCGGAAGCCGGTTATAGTTTCGCCTGCCCGACGAAATTCTTCCCAAGTGGTCCCGGTAAACAAGTCGAGCCAATAGGTCATCGGAAAGCTTCTGATGAGTACGTTTTCACAGCCGAGCGAATCCATCGCCAATTTGGCGACAGCAAGTCGAATAGTCAAGCGGAGGGCACACGTGTAAACTGGTAGGGTTGAAGGAGAGAGGCCAATTAATGCTCAGCCGCGAGACACTCGAACGATATCGCAAAATGACGCCCGGCGAGCGACTCGCTTTGTCGCTCCGTTTGACCGAGGAAGCCACGCCCTATCTGTTCGCTGGGACGCCGGAACAGATCAAGCGAAGATTTGAGCTCCTCCGCCGTCAGAACGACGAGCGAAATCGGCGAATGTTGGAAGGGATTTCGCGAACAAGGCGCGGCGATGAAGAACGTAACTGATACGCTGCACACTTTGGTTGAACTGCTCGAACGGCTGTCAATTCAGTACGCCGTGATGGGCGGATTCGCGGTCCGCAGCCACGGCGTCCCCCGGCCAACGTACGATGTTGACGTGACGATCATTCTGGAAAGAGAACGTTTGCCAGAGCTGTTTGAACATTTGCGAAGTCAAGACTTTTTGGGTCTTCAGAGGAATTAGTGGGTGAATAGCGGCGTAAGGCGGTTAGAGGGGCGACGTCGAGGCCCCTCAGGAATCTGAACAACAAAGCCTGGTTTGGCCAGTGCGAGGCAACGTCTATTGACGGGTCTACGGCTTCGTCGTCCTTTCATCCGTCGGGGCCATGCGCTGCGCCCGGGGGTGAGCCCCGACGGATGAAAGGACGACGAAGCCTGACGAACCTGCCCAGAAAGGGAAGTTTTTGCAACGATTGAGGAAGAAGTAGAAGTGCATCCTGCGTGATCTTCGGTTATGGATGGTTTATCACAACTGTCCAGCCAAAGGCACGCAGGATGCACTTGAAAACTATCCTCAATCGCGTCACCAATTACAAGTCGTTTGTGTTTGGAAAGATTACCTGGCAGGAGGATGCATTGACGCCGGCGGTTGACGTCGAGGTCCAACCTCGATCCAACGGGCGACCTGTTTGCTCGGGCTGCGGAAAACGACGCCCCGGATACGATACCATGCCGACACCGCGGCGGTTTGACTTCATTCCGCTGTGGGGCATAGCCGTCGTGTTCGTGTACTCGATGCGGCGGGTCGATTGCCCCGCCTGTGGAGTGAAGGTGGAGCGAGTTCCATGGGCCGAGGGGAAGAGCACGATGACGGTCGAATACGCGTGGTACTTGGCCAAGTGGGCGCGGCGGATGTCGTGGAAGGAAGTGTCCGAGGCGCTGCGTGTGAGCTGGGATCGCGTGTTTGCGGCGGTAAAACAAGCAGTGAACTGGGGTTTGGCGCGTTGGGATCTGGAATCCGTTGCTTCGATCGGCGTGGATGAAGTTCAGTGGCATCGGGGGCACAACTACCAAACGGTGGTGTATCAGATCGATGAAGACCAGAAACGGCTGCTGTGGATCGGCCCCGACCGAAAGGCAAAGACCTTGCTGCGGTTCTTCCGCTTTCTGGGCCAGGAGCGGACGGCACGGCTCGAGTTTATCTGCAGTGACATGTGGAAAGCGTACCTGAAGGTGATTGCCAAGAAGGCCTCCCACGCCGTACACATATTGGACCGGTTTCATGTCATGCAGCGGATGAACAAGGCCCTCGATGAAGTCCGAGCGGCCGAAGTCAAAGAGTTGAAACGAGATGGTTACGAACCTCACTTGCAAGGCGCCCGTTGGCTGCTCTTGAAGCGCCCCGAAAACCTCACCGAGAAGCAAACGATCAAACTTAACGAACTCCTGCAATACAACCTGAAGAGCGTTCGCAGTCATTTGATGAAGGAAGACTTTCAGCGATTCTGGGAATATTGGAGCCCCGGCTGGGCGGGCCGTTTCTTGGACCAATGGTGCACGCGCGCCATGCGCAGCAAGATCGAACCCATGAAGAAGGTGGCTCGCACACTGCGGGAACGACGGGAACTGATTCTGAATTGGTTTCGGGCCGAAGGACGCATATCTGCCGGAATCGTCGAGGGATTTAACAACAAACTCAAACTGATCACCAGAAAATCGTACGGCTTTCGGACCCAAGAAGCCTATGAAATCGCCTTGTATCATAATCTCGCCGCATTACCTGAAAGAGAATTCACCCACGAATTCCTCTGACGAGGCCGGTTTTCTTGCTCTCGACTCTTAACTTTCGACCTTCCACATGGCCAAGTGCGAACAAGGCTATCTCTGCGACGTGTGCGGCCAGGACGTGGCCGAACTTGTCGATAGCGATCTCTACCTCCGCTATGTGACCGGCATGCTCGACCCGGAAGTCCTCCACACGACGAACGAGCGTCACATTCGCTGCAATCCGGTGCTGGCCCAGTTCATCGTCGCCGACGACTTCGAGCCGGTAGTCGTCGAAGGGGCCTTCGACAAGCGCAAGCTCGACAGCCTGTTTGTCCGCGAGCGCGAGCAACTCGTCATGCGCGGCTGGCAAAGGCTGAAAGCGGTGGCCGGCTTGGGTATGCCGATTATCGAGTATCCGCTACCGGAAGTTATCGCTCGGATTAAGTCGCGAAGTCTCGGGCCAGGCTAGCCAATTTCAGCAGCTTCGACCGCTGAGCCGAGAAACGCAACGCTGCGACGTGCTCGATAGAAATCTTCGCGACGCAGAAACGGCCAAACGTCGAAGTCGCCCGACTCACGCCAACTCCGCCACTTTACGTGCTCCTGTTCATCTACGAATGCGCTATGCGCGAGGAGATACAATACGCTCCATATAAGCAGCGCTCCTCCACCTAATGCCAGCGACAAATTGAACTCTCGATTACGTACGCTGGTAAGCAGCGAAGGTACTGAATAGAGTAGTAGGATAACTCCGGTGGGAAGACCTAGTTGAAGCGCCGCCCACCATAGCATCCCATGCCACTTCGACCCGGGCATCTCTGGCCAGGCATAGTCGCCGCCCGACTTGAGGAAGAGGACACAGCGGGCCGCCCGGTGCCGTTCACCGCGAGTCAATGCGTCATGTCCGCGCAACCGCATCGGCCACAACAGATCGCTGCTGTACAGGCCGTAGCCGTATTCGCTAAGGTGCCTGACTGCTGAATCGTCGGAAGACGAATACCGACCGTAAAAGAGATCGTCGAAGTCGTCGTTACTAATGCGCCCGGTGACTAGCCGCCGCAAGTCCTGGGAGAGTGCCGACCGCAGGCTGAGGTCAACCACGGTTCCATTCCTTTCAGAACAATCGCCAAGCGAAGGCAATCATTACCTTCTTTCGTCAGCTTCGACGTTGCCGCCAGGCGCAACATCTTGCCAAGATGGCGATCGCTGCGAGCAGCACCGAGGATGGCTCTGGAACCGTGGCGCCGCTCCCCGGCCCCACGTGACCGTACGACCATTTCCAAATCAGGTAGTCATCCCGGTCAATCTTGCCGTTTCCGTCGCCGTCGGCCTGCAAGTCGGTGGTGCTGCCCAACGTGTTCCGCCAAACCGTATAGTCGGCCGCGTTAACCACGTTGTCGTCATTGTAATCGCCGGCAGACATCGGCGGAGTAACATACGTGACCGTCGCCGTCCTCAAAGAGCTGCTGCCCTGCGGCGCGTACTTGAACTGCAAGTCGCCTGGGGAGCCCTGCCCGGCCACCAGCGGATCAAACGCGTGCCCCAACGAAATCTGCTCGTCCGGACTGGCCGTAGAAGCGCCCCGCAGATACAGCTCAATAAGCTCATGCGAATCGGGCTGCGGTTGAACATCCCAGCTTTCCCCGGCGCCTGGGCCGCTCGTGTCCACCTCCTGGCTATCGAGACTCGCCCAACCGGTCGGGTTTAGTCGGCCGCCCGCGCTGGTGAGCGTGTAGTAATCGAAAGCGATCGACTGGGACGCTGCGCCGACGATCGCGGTACTGCCGGTTACGGTGTTCACTTCTAAATGCAACGAGGCGGGAGGTGTCGGCCCGGCAGCAAAGTTCGCTTGAACATCCGCCACGCTTAAGCGCGTTGTTGTAAATGCGAAACTCGTCGATGCTGCCGTCCAGATTCGGATCGCCTCCCACCAAGGACTCACCCAGGTAGGCAAATGTATTCAAGACCCCGCTCAGCGACTTGGAATGGGAAACCGACGATTGCAGCGCCCGTCCAAGTAAACGCTCATCGTGTCCGTGCCGCCATTGGCATCGTCATCGATCACCAGCGCCAAGTGGTACAGGTGACCAGCCTGGAGCGCGCTGCCGGTCGCCTCGGTCCGCTGGCCACCCGTGGCATAGACGCCGAGCCCCACGTTACTCGGGTTGTTCGGCGTGTAATAAATGTAACCCTGCTGCGCGGCAGCGACCGCGCGGTCGCCGAAGTCAAACATGCGCTGCCAGGTTTGCGCTGCGTCGAAAGAAAACCACGCCTCAAGCGTCAAGTCCGTATAGGACGAGATGTTGATCACCGGCCCGGGCAGGCTAACGTAATCCGTACCGGCGCCCGACAATTGCAAAACGCCATTCACATCGACCGACGCGCCGCCAAGCAGCGTTCCATTGGCCTGTCCCACGACCACCGAATCGTTGGCCGTGCTGTCATTAAACGTGTATTGATGCGTAAGCGACGCTTTCGCCGGCAAGACAGCAAAACCGCCCCAGATTGCCATCAGGGCAGCCCAGCTTGTTACAGTGCGCGCACCGATTTCGGCTGCGCGGCTAACTCCCACAAATTCGTCGCGGCGGTCCATCGATCGGTTGTTAATCAAGATGCACTCTCCCCTCGAGTCGTTCCGCGCCGACGGCATCGACTCGGCCGTCGACGACACACCATGATTATCTCTGCCCGATCGGGCGATTGCAAGCAACTCGGCACTCAAACGCCGTTCGAGGCGGCAGCAGCCGTGGACCTCGCCTATCACGCGTGAAACGCCGTATTTTCTCGCGGTTGACGTTGTGCGCTTGAGGACGGCTCCGTCATAATCGCCGCGATGACCAGTGCCTCACCATCGCGCCTCGTTCCCGCCGTCGAGTCCCCCGCGGCCCCGCCACTCGACCATAGCCGCCTGCCCACGCTGTATCGAGACTCCAGCTTTCTCGGCATGGCGGCAACGCAATTCCTGGGAGCGTTCAATGATAACATCTTCAAGCAACTGATCCTGCTCCTCGCGACGCCGGCGGCCGCTGCCAATGCCGCTGCCCATCCTGCCGCCAATGGCGAAGACCGGCAGTGGGCGGCAACTTTCGTCTTCGCCGCGTCATTCCTGATCTTTTCCGGCTTCGCCGGCTATCTGTCCGATCGCTTCAGCAAACGGCCGATCGTGATTCTGGCGAAGGTCGCCGAAATCGTGATTATGGCCGTCGGCACGCTCGGTTTCTTCTTTTATGAACGAACCGGGTTTTATGGAATGCTCGCGATCTTGTTCTGCATGGGCGCCCAGAGCGCCTTCTTCGGGCCCGCCAAATATGGAATCTTGCCGGAAATGATTCGGGCCCGCGATTTGCCCCGGGCCAACGGCGTCTTCCTGATGCTCACGTTTGTCGCCATCATCTTTGGCGTCGTCCTCGCAGGCGCTTTGAAGGACGTCTTCCAGTCGCGAGTATGGATCGCGTCTTTCGCATGCATCTTCGTTGCCATACTCGGCACCGCTACGTCGCTGCTAGTCCGCCGCCTGCCGGCCGCCCAGCCAGGACTTAGATACAGTTGGGAATGCTGGACAATCTCGCGCGACATCCTCGCCCTATTGCGCAAAGATCGCGACCTCATCCTGGCGATCTTCGTGATCTCGGTGTTCTGGATGGTGGCCGGAATCGCGCAGCCGACGCTCAATGCGCTCGGCAAGACGCAGCTTGGGCTGCCCAGCGAGTTTCAAGTCAGCTCGCTATCGGGCGCCGTCGGTGTGGGAATCGCCGTCGGCTGCCTCGTCGGCGGGTATCTTTCGCGGAGCCGGATTAGTCCGCGCGTGGTGACGATCGGCGCTGTCGGTATGACGCTGACGATGGCCACCTTGGCACTGCCCGGCGGGCCGCATCGCCATTTGCTTGGCTATTGGGGCAGCCTGCCGGTGCTGATGGCACTCGGTGTGTTTACTGGCATGTTCGTGGTGCCGGTGCAAGTGCTGATGCAGTCGCGTCCGCCGCGCGAGGAAAAGGGCCGCATGATCGCGACGATGAACCAGTGCACCTGGGTGGGCGTCATCCTCAGCGCGATCCTTTACTTCGGCTGCCTGCAAGCGTGAAGGTTTTCAATGGGCCGCCGAACTTGGTATTCGCCGTCGCGGCGGCGATCATGCTGCCGATCGCGATCTTCTACCGTCCGCCCGATCAAGCGCTCGTCGAAGAATAAACGCGGATGCAACTGCACGAATTGCAACGGCGGTTTGCAATTTGCCGTGGGACAGACAATCTTGTCCGTCAGCAAGCCGCACGACCGACAGGATTGTCCGTCCTGCAATTAAACGCCTCGCCACGAGCATAACGCGAAGCATTATTCGTTCGCCGCCGACGTGGGCGCTTCGGCCGCTGATGACGCGGGAGTCGAGGGCTGTGTGGCCACAATGGGCGTCACGGGCAAATCATCCGTCTTGATCTGTGAATGCTCAAAGCCGTGATCGACCAAGGCCGCCACGGCCGCGTCGGCATCGAACGCCGACTTATCAACGGCCAGCTTCGCAATTCGCTTGGAAAAATCGACGTTCACCCGCTCGACGCCCGGTTGCTTCACCAGCACTTCACGCACCTTCGCGGCGCAGCCTTCTTCGCACATCATATCGGGCACGGCGAGGGTGATTTGCTGGCGCAGCCGGCGAGGGAAAGCAAACTGGCCACACATAAATATCGCAACTTTGAATTCATCTACTTCTCGCTATTGGTCCGTCGGCCGATCGGCCAGCGCTTGCTCTAGTTCCTGCGAAATTCCAAGTTCAGAGGCCCAATGCCGCATGTATTGTACATCCAGCTGGCCTTGAATGAAAAGCACGTCGGCCACGTCGCCAAGGTCGCGGGGTCGGCCAGCCAATACCTTGAGCAACACCAGGTCTTCCGGGCTGACGACCCACGTCAGGCGACCGTCGGCGTCCAGTTGGGAACGGCGGCGCATCACTTTTTCTTGAAACTCCGACTCCGCCAGAAACACGTCCACATCCAAGGATTCGCCGCGAATGTATCGCTGCAACTTGATGATCGGTAATCCTTTCACCTGATCGACCCATCCCGATTCGTAAGCTTCCGGAATGAAAAAGTCGCCTCGTCAGA
Organism: uncultured Planctomycetota bacterium; assembly: GCA_963738665.1. Taxonomy (GTDB): domain Bacteria; phylum Planctomycetota; class Planctomycetia; order Pirellulales; family Lacipirellulaceae; genus JABDGM01. The sequence continues at coordinate 7,672 of CAVTXL010000010.1, read as the reverse complement.
GGAATTCGTGGGTGAATTCTCTTTCAGGTAATGCGGCGAGATTATGATACAAGGCGATTTCATAGGCTTCTTGGGTCCGAAAGCCGTACGATTTTCTGGTGATCAGTTTGAGTTTGTTGTTAAATCCCTCGACGATTCCGGCAGATATGCGTCCTTCGGCCCGAAACCAATTCAGAATCAGTTCCCGTCGTTCCCGCAGTGTGCGAGCCACCTTCTTCATGGGTTCGATCTTGCTGCGCATGGCGCGCGTGCACCATTGGTCCAAGAAACGGCCCGCCCAGCCGGGGCTCCAATATTCCCAGAATCGCTGAAAGTCTTCCTTCATCAAATGACTGCGAACGCTCTTCAGGTTGTATTGCAGGAGTTCGTTAAGTTTGATCGTTTGCTTCTCGGTGAGGTTTTCGGGGCGCTTCAAGAGCAGCCAACGGGCGCCTTGCAAGTGAGGTTCGTAACCATCTCGTTTCAACTCTTTGACTTCGGCCGCTCGGACTTCATCGAGGGCCTTGTTCATCCGCTGCATGACATGAAACCGGTCCAATATGTGTACGGCGTGGGAGGCCTTCTTGGCAATCACCTTCAGGTACGCTTTCCACATGTCACTGCAGATAAACTCGAGCCGTGCCGTCCGCTCCTGGCCCAGAAAGCGGAAGAACCGCAGCAAGGTCTTTGCCTTTCGGTCGGGGCCGATCCACAGCAGCCGTTTCTGGTCTTCATCGATCTGATACACCACCGTTTGGTAGTTGTGCCCCCGATGCCACTGAACTTCATCCACGCCGATCGAAGCAACGGATTCCAGATCCCGACGCGCCAAACCCCAGTTCACTGCTTGTTTTACCGCCGCAAACACGCGATCCCAGCTCACACGCAGCGCCTCGGACACTTCCTTCCACGACATCCGCCGCGCCCACTTGGCCAAGTACCACGCGTATTCGACCGTCATCGTGCTCTTCCCCTCGGCCCATGGAACTCGCTCCACCTTCACTCCACAGGCGGGGCAATCGACCCGCCGCATCGAGTACACGAACACGACGGCTATGCCCCACAGCGGAATGAAGTCAAACCGCCGCGGTGTCGGCATGGTATCGTATCCGGGGCGTCGTTTTCCGCAGCCCGAGCAAACAGGTCGCCCGTTGGATCGAGGTTGGACCTCGACGTCAACCGCCGGCGTCAATGCATCCTCCTGCCAGGTAATCTTTCCAAACACAAACGACTTGTAATTGGTGACGCGATTGAGGATAGTTTTCAAGTGCATCCTGCGTGCCTTTGGCTGGACAGTTGTGATAAACCATCCATAACCGAAGATCACGCAGGATGCACTTCTACTTCTTCCTCAATCGTTGCAAAAACTTCCCTTTCTGGGCAGGTTCGTCAGGCTTCGTCGTCCTTTCATCCGTCGGGGCTCACCCCCGGGCGCAGCGCATGGCCCCGACGGATGAAAAGGACGACGAAGCCGTAGACCCGTCAATAGACGTTGCCTCGCACTGGCCAAACCAGGCTTTGTTGTTCAGATTCCTGAGGGGCCTCGACGTCGCCCCTCTAACCGCCTTACGCCGCTATTCACCCACTAATTCCTCTGAAGACCCGAAAACCGGAGCGCTTTGCGAAACTGGCTCGAGACGCCCGTTCTGCGACTCTCGACTGGTTACAATCCCAGCACGTCATTCATGTCATATAATCCTGGCCGCTTGCCGACGAGCCACCGGGCGGCGAGCAACGCCCCTTGGGCGTAGCAATCGCGATTGGTGGCAGCCACGCGCAGCTCTAGCTTTTCGCCCAGCATACCGAACAGAATCGTGTGCTGGCCGGGGTCGTCGCCGGCGCGGACAGCGTGGTAACCGATTTCGCCGCGCGGCCGGGCGCCTGGGCGGCCCGAGCGGCCGTGCGTGTGCTCGGCGAGGCCTATCGTCTCGGCCAGGACTTGACCGAACTTAAGGGCCGTGCCGCTGGGGGCGTCTTCCTTGTAGCGATGATGCGTTTCAATGATTTCCACGTCGACGCCGCCGGGCAGGCCGCTGAGCGCCTCGCCCGCCACGCGGGCCAACTTCATCGCCACGTTCACGGCGGTGCTCATGTTCGGTGACCACACGACCGGAATCTTTTGCGCCGCGCGCTTTAAATACTGCTGCTGCTCTGCGTCGAGGCCGGTCGTGGCGACGACGATCGGCCGTGAAAACTCGACGCAATGGGCAACAACTGCCACGGCCGCGTCCGGCACGGAGAAGTCGATCACAACTTCGGCGTCGGATTCGCCGACGACACCCAGCCGTACCCCGATTTCGCCGATGCCGGCGAGGACGCCCGCGTCGCGGCCGAGCTGCGAGTGAACGGCCGACTCGAGCGCAGCGACCACCTCAAAATCGGGACTGGCCTGGGCCAAGGCAAGCACGCGCTGCCCCATCCGTCCGGCGGCGCCGTGAATGGCAAGTTTCATGGAAGTCCTTTCAGTTGATTTCACAGACGCCGTCAAGGCAGTTAAAGCCGACCGGCGACGCGCATATTGTCAAACGCCCGCAAATAATCCAGTGCACGAGCAGCCACTTGTTCAGCGTAGTATCGGTCGCGCATAACTTGTCCCGCGCCCTGGCGTCGAATTTCTTCCAATCGGCGTATGGCCCACCCTTTGCATTGGTCAATCTTTGCCTGCACCTCAGGTGGATAGGTGTAATTGCGGTGCCGCTCCAAGATCTTCTCATAGTCGGCCGTGACTTCTTCTTTGTGGGCCTCGATGTAATCAATCGCCGCCTGGATGTCGCGCGACGACAGGCGAAACAGGACGGTGATCTGGTCGCGGTGCCCGCCCTCCTTGTAGTGGTCCATCACGTCGTAGACCGTGATGCGCGTGCCGGCATTTTCGGGGCCCCGGCCGCGGTTGATGATCTTGGCTTCCGCAAACTTGGCGTTCATGGTTCGTCCCTTGGGCCGTGTTAGTGAAATCTACCATCACGGCCAAGAGGCAGCGCGGAAAACTGGCTTGAATGTCGATCACAAGGCGGGCCAATCGGCACGTACGACGTGTTATCGGCTGTAGGTCGGACAATTCTGTCCGTCGTACGGCTCGCGGGCGGACGGGATTTCCCGTCCTCATCAAAAACCAATCCGAGGCTCTACTTACTTAGCTGTTCAGCTCGATCGCCCGGATGATTTCATCCAGGTTGTTTTCCACCTGCACGGCCCGATTGGCGAACGCCGGCCCGGCTCACGCCGCGGCTGCCCAGCACGCGATTGAACTCGGCCTGGTCGTGGCGTGTGATAGGCGACTGTGGCGGTGGGGTCTTTTAGCTGGTGCCCGGTGAGAATGCAGACGACGCGCTCGCTCGGTGCGATCACGCCCTCCTCACGGAGCAGCTTGGCACCGGCGACGCTGGCGGCACTGGCCGGCTCGCAGCCGAGGCCGTTCGCGCCGACTTGGGCCTTGGCGTCGAGCATTTGCTCGTCGCTCACTTCGCGCACAACGCCGTCGCAGCATTCGAGGGCCCGCAGGCACTTCCACAAGATTCACCGGACGATTGATCTCGATGGCGCTGGCAATCGTCGACGCGCGGCGGTCGGACGTCGTCGAGCTCGGCGTAGTAATTGTCGAATGATCTGGTCGTCGGGGCGGCCGCCGTTCCAGCGCAGGCCGCGGTGCTCGTACAAGTTCATACAGCGTGTCGGCCCCGGCCGCGTTGATCACGGCCAGGCGCGGCACGCGATCGATCAGCCCCAGCTCGTGCAGTTCGTGAAACGCCTTGCCAAACGCGCTGCTGTTGCCCAGGTTGCCGCCCGGCACGACGATCCAATCCGGCACCTGCCAATCCGAGTGCCTTCCAGCACGCGATACATGATCGTCTTCTGGCCTTCGAGGCGGAACGGGTTGACGCTGTTGACCAGGTAAATGCCCTGCTTCGAGCTGACCTGCTGGACGCGCAGCATGGCGTCGTCGAAGTCGCCGGCGATTTGGATCGTCAGGGCGCCGTAATCGAGCGCCTGCGAAAGCTTGCCGTACGAAATCTTGCCCGAGCCGATGAAGATGATCGCCTGCATCAGCTTGCTGACGCCGCAATACAGGGCCAGCGAGGCGCTGGTGTTGCCGGTCGAGGCGCAGGCGGCCCGGCGGGCACCGATTGTGTGGGCATGGGTAAAGGCGGCCGTCATGCCGTTGTCTTTGAAGCTGCCGGAGGGATTCAGCCCCTCGTATTGCAGGAACAAGCTGCCCGGCTGCGTGCCGACGTAACGGGCGACGCCGTCGGACGGCGTGCAGCAGCGTCTGCCCTTCGCCGATCGTGACGATCTTTGTCGGGCGGGGCAAACGGCAGCAGCTCGTAAAACCGCCACACGCCGCTGAGGCAGAGCGGCTCGTTGCGGCGGGACCACTTTGCTTCGAAGTTGCTCAGCGATTCGGGAACCGGCAGGCTGCTCCAATCGTAGGCCACGTCCAGCAGCGACCCGCAAGCGTCGCAACTGGTCCGCACCTCGCCGACGTCATACGTCGCGGCGCAGGCCGGCATGATGCAGCGCGCTGATAGGCGAGATCGGTCATGGTTTGAACTGGAGATGACAATGCCAGCGCCCTTTATCGGGGTGAGCAGCCGACTGCGCTGCGGCGAGTTTCGTCGCCCGTTGAAAACGCGTGCGGCCGCATCGTGAAGGTTGTCCGCAAGTGCTGGCAAAACGGGTGCCGGAACGCGCAAGCGGGTACTCAGACCGTTAAAACCCGACTAGTGAACAACTTATGAAAGTTTAGCTGAGCATTTCACGGGCCGCAACTCGATAGCTTGCCTTCCGCGGGGGGTCGGTGGCTAGACAGATCGATGCCAGCAGTTAGAATAACGAGTCTTCGCGCCACGGCACGGCCATCCCCGCGACGCCCTGTAAATCTGGGAGAGATTCATCGATGAAGAAAGCGGAAATGCTGACGTTCCGAGATAAACTATGTGCGATTCGGGCGCGTTTGCGCGGAGACGTTTCGACAATGGCCGAAGTGGCCCTGCGCAAGAGCGGCATGGAAGGGAGTGACAATACGGGCATGCCGATTCACATGGCCGAGCTGGGGAGCGACAATTTCGAGCAGGAATTCACCCTCAGCCTGCTGGAGACAGAGGAAGACACGTTGGGCCTGATCGAATCGGCGCTGGAGCGAATCGACGAGGGAAGTTTTGGCCAGTGCATAGAGTGTGACGGCCCCATCGCCAAGGCCCGCCTGAACGCGATTCCGTATACCCCCGTGTGCATCAAGTGCGCCGAGGCGATGGAAGGCCGCTGAGCGCTTTGGCCGCGAGTTTATGATTGAACGATGGCAAGGGAATGTCGTCAACGGCCAATCGAGCGGCAGTTCCGCTTACGATTGACGCTTGGCTACGCCAATTGCGATGGCCCGCATACCACTTCAACGTTACGTCTTGTTTGCGACGCTCGCCATTCTGGGCTTCGTCGCCGACGTGGTCACGAAGGCCTGGGCGTTTTCCATACCGGCGCTGCGAGCCGGCGAGACTCTGTGGTGGTGGCAGGGGCACGTCGGCATCGAGTTGAGCCGCAATTGGGGCGCACTCTTCGGCATCGGCCAGGACCTGTATTGGGTGTTTGCGGGACTGAGCATCGTCGCGGCCGTGGCGATTCCGGTAAGTCTGTTTCGCTACCGGATGGCCCACGACCTCTGGCTGACGATCGCCCTGGCACTGGTGATGGGGGGTATTTTGGGCAACCTCTATGACCGGGTGGGTCTCTCCGGGGAGTCTTGGCGACCGCGTGGCGAGAGCCGGCTGGCGGAACACGGCGTGAGGGATTGGATCCTCTGGCAGCTCGACGATCGTCACCGATGGCCCAACTTTAATCTGGCCGATTCGCTGCTTGTCGTGGGGGCCGGCCTGCTCATCGTCCGGATAATCTGCCAATCGAACGACCATCCCCAGCCTAACTCAGTTACGGAAAGCAGGGCATCGGCCTCGCGGCAGGTTGACCGCAAATAGCGTTCAGGCGCTATGACTGGCAAGGTCGAATTCCTGATTGGCTTGGACCGAATGCAACCGGTGATCGCGCTGTGCCGATTCTTGCCAGCCTTTCTCACCTATCAGCCCTTCCTTTCTTTTTGCCCTGCCAAGCCGCAAAAACGCATCTGGCGCGTCGCGAATCGCGAGGAATCCTTCCATCCGCTGAGTCTAGCGAGAAGCTAGATTCTCTCTATTCCTTGCGTTCGCACGCAGTCGTGTATCGATGTTAACGCAATGCTTTTTCTGGCGGGAGCCGACAAAGAGGTTCCGGTGCCATTTCGGCAAATCGCCATGGCGGGACAGAGGCCCGAGCGGTTTCTGCTGCAGGTTCTGCGAATTGTTCTCCGCTCTCGGTAAGGCCGCGGACACAGCGCGCCACAGAACTGGAGCAAACGAGTTTGGATGAATTGATACGATCGTCCCCAGGGCAGAACCGCAATGCCGGGGTCAACTGGCGGCCAACTCACCGACCGCTACTGCACCGCCGACCGCGTTCCGGTCGGCGAGCCGCCCCATCAGGACGCCTTCTGGTAATGGCCGACCGGCGGACGAGTAGCCGAGATCGAACAGCAAGTTCTTCAATTGGCGAAAGGCTTGGAAGCTGTCCGGATAGGTCCAAATGGTCACAGTCGTGTTGGTCGGTGAAAAGCGACTTGAGCGTGCGACGGAACTCGGAGGCGGGCAGCACGGCCTGGTCGACCGGCTCGCCGATTTTGGCGGCGATGTGGGAATGAAATCGACGCGAAATCGTGGCACGGTGCGAACGTCATTCGATCCATTTGGTGTGGGGATGCTGACCTGCGCTAATTGAATGCGGTAGCGGAGTCGAAAGCCGTTCATCGGGCCGACCGTCCCGTCCATGGCGCCCTGTTCTCGTAGACGCCAGGCGTTGCGGTCGAGATGCGTTTCCAACTCCTTTTCCAGTTCGTCGAAGGGTACGACTGCCACCAGTCCATAGGCCAAACGAAGATGCAACTCCTGCCCCGAGACGATCTTCGCCAAGGGAGTCGGCAGGCTCTCGACGACCTCGGTTTCCGGCTCTTGTGACAGCAGCGAGATTTGTTCGCGGCCGAGATCGTCGAGCTGTTGCTGGGCGTCGATCAATTGCCGCCGGACGTCAAAATCGCGCTGCCGCTGCAGTCGAGAGTTCTGTGCGGTGCTCGTCGACCTCTCGCTCGGCCGACGCGACGAAGGTTGTGAGAAAAGCCCGCTCTTGTTCCCGCAGTTGCCACTCGGCGTGGACGTCGACGGCGCGGCGGGCCAGCTCGCTGACGTCTTGCCGGCGGGCCGCGGCTGCCCGACGGGCCGCCGCGACATGTTCATCATCGGCGAAGGGCGGCACCAGCGAAGGGTCGCCCGCGTTTGCGGCACTCGCCACCGACCGCGTCGTCCGCATCCCAACCACGAGGACTAAGAGGATCAAGATCCCGACGATGTTCGTGATCGCGTTTAGAACGAGTCCTGGCCGGGGATTTCGATGAGTTCTTCGCTATGGCGTCGCACGGCAGCACTGCTCCGGGGTGTTTAACGTTGCGTCGGGGGCTGAAAGATAGAATGTTGCGAAACTTCCGCCGCACGCAGCTCGATGCCGCTGTCTTTCAGGGCCTCGGCGGTTCAGGACGGCGCAGGGGCCGCACCATTCCGGGCCGACGTTCAGCACCAGCACGGGCCGCCAATACAATCCGTTGCCAGCGATTCCCCAGGCA
>CAVTXL010000009.1:0-12552 GCA_963738665.1 uncultured Planctomycetota bacterium | reverse complement strand
CGAGTTGCGGATTGGCCGCGGGCAGAGATTGGTTACACTCGTTCGCGCCTAAGCCCAAGCTGCAGCTTGACTTGAGGAGGAATCGAAACTAAAAAAGCGTCATTTGACACGGCGCCGGCTCCGGGGCCCTGCGAAGTTTTCCCCAAAAAACTTCCATCCGCTCGAATTGTTTGTCGGTGATCGTAATCACCCGCACCTCCCCATCCGGCGGCAGGTGGTGCTGACCGCGCCACGTGGACCTCCGCATTCTCCTTGCTCGGGCAGTGCCGAGCATACACGGAGTACTGCATCTGCGTAAACCCGTCACGCAATAGGGCCTTGCGGAACAGCGTGTATTCCCGCCGGGCCTTTCTTTGTGTCGGTCGGCAGGTCGAACATCGCCAGCACCCACATACAACGGTATCCGTTGATGAACACGGGGCACCAAATGACACCGGCCACACCGTCCGTAGCGGAACAGACCGCGACCTCCCGGGTGTATGTATATCCAGCATAATTGGGCGATTCACCCGGTGCTAGCTTTTCACGGCCCCTAGTCATTGGCCCAGCGGATATAGCCGAGCGGATCAACTGTAACTTTCTTCGCCGTATAGGTTGAGAACAGGGTGTTGATGTTCGCGTTTATTTTCTGGTAATCCCTACGTGCGTCTTCAATGAAGGCGAATTGCATCTTTTTCTCAGTGGAGACGGAAGTACGAAGTTTCAACAAACGGGAGGTTCCTTCAATGTCCGCTACCACGGTCTCTCCCGCCGATAACGACATCACAAACTTTGCCTCCGGCCGGTGCGGGTGGCACGTTGAACAACCGGCTCACGCCGTCGCCGCCGCTTCGTCGCCTCCAGCATGGTGACGAAAATAGCATCCCGTTTCGTCTTTCCATCCTCAGTGAATTCAAAAATACACAAGTGATGCGTCGACCCAGGCTTCACAAAGGCTTCGTCAGGCGAGCCTTCCCGCACCGGCTGAATTGTCAACTCCGGCTTTTTCAATCGCACCTTTTTAATCGGCACGCCTGAGGGCATTCTCAGGTTGTTGAGGACCTCCTTCATCTTCTTCGCGTCTGGTTTTTTGCCGCGCCCAAAATCCACCCCAGCCTCACCGAGCGCGCTGGACACAATCCGACGAATTGCGTCGTCGCGGATTCGTTCAATCTCATTCGCCGACAGGTTCACGAGCGGCTTTCGCACGACCCATTCGCCGGGCGTTTCCGTGGACCCGTACAACGTGTCCTCGTGCAGCGCACCGCGACCTTTTGCTCCACGCGGTGCGAGACATTCACCCGCTTTATCGCCTGGACGACGGTTTCGCGGAAATTCGGCCATGGGTCTTCCAGAACCTCGCCGTGCGCCCTGGCGCCGCCCCGCTTCACAATGTCGGAGAGTTGATGCAGACGCGAGCGGTTTGTCAGTGCAATTACGACCGCGTCGATCGCGTGATGCCGATGATCGGCCCGGTTCTTCTCACCAGGCCGCAGCCTATCACTATTGGCTTCCTGCCAGGCGGGGCTGTCCGGCAACTCGGCCAAGATGGTATCCAGACCCCACTGCCAGCGCAGTTCCGCCGTAAGCTGGCCTTTGAGGCCAAGCACGTGGTGATCCTTTTCAAACAGGCAGCGAAGATATTCGCCCGTCGCTTCCGCGATGTACCCGGTGTCTGCAAGCTGGCGGGCGATGAACTTGTCCAGTTCCAAGTCCTTTTGCAAGAACCGGCGATATTTCCTATACGGCATCGCTCCCTTCTTAAGGAGGGAGCCGACCTGGAGGCAAATTCGGTCGTATTTGTCGGGCTCTCGTTCACCCCACCGTTCGTAGGGCGTTTGATTGCCTTTGTCGTGATTGCACTTCCGGTGGCAAACGACTTTGTTCGCTTGCGAATCGTCCAAGCAGCGTGAGTAGGGTAAAATGTGGTCGACGTCGGCCTCGCCGCTGAACAACTGAGCCTGGCTGATCGGCTTACCGCAGTACACGCACTCTTCGGCTTGCTCTTTCCACAGCAGATACCGCAGAATTGCATCCCCCGTGACTTTATTGCCGATGTCACGAATCGCTTCGGCCGCGTTGTCCCGTGCCGCTTCGCGTTCGCGCATTTGGGACGTCAACTCACTGCGCCGTTCCCTGCCTAGCTGGATCGTGCGCGCCATTTCGAGATGCACGACATCCGGTTTGCCATACTCCCGAATAATCGCATTGACGACTTTGCGCAGCTCGACGAGGGCCCGTTTCACAACCGGATTAGGAATCTCGCCGATCCGCAAATCGCCGGGGCGGCACCGCCGTGGGTCGGGCAACTTGTCGAAGAGCCGGCGGCGCAGTTCGTCGCGCCGCAAATAGCCGGCGGCGTGGAGCGCGCTGTGCTCCGGGTCGCTCGCCGATTGATAGACCAAGCCGCGCTCCATGTGCGGCAGCAGCCGGTCGATCGCTTTCAACGACAGGTGGACATAGCCGGGCGGAAAATCGACACCTAGCGCGGCTTCGGCCTCTTCTGGCGCAAACGCGAAATCTGCAGTCAACCGCGAGATGATTGCGTCATCCTCGCGCTCGTTATTCAGAAGCATTCGCCACGACCGTGTCTTTCACCTCTTCCGGCCGATCATGCCAGGATTTGCCAACCGCCTTTGCCATTAGATGGTCGACGACCATCCCCTTGATGCTCGAACGCTGCCCGCGTTCGAGATTGAATTTCACGGATTCCAGAAATCCTAGCTTTTTCTTGATCTGTTCAAAGGTCGCCTTTTCGCGACTGGACATATAATCGACGAGGACGGCTCGCTGTGCCTCATTGAGCGGCAGCTCATCTCGTTGGCGGCCCCGAACGTCCGGGTCGGTGTATCGCAGATTGTTTACCTCCTGCAACAGGCGAAAGCGCTGAGCGTGCCGATCAGCGCGCGGGCACCGCTTCTGCTTCGGCTCTAGTTCGCAGAGGCCGACCACTGACTTCGGCCAATACATCGGCCGCTGAAAGAAAATCATTCCGTAGATACCGAATGCCGTAAGCGGCGACTTTCCGTTCCGGCGAGAATCCCAAGCCGGAATGGGCTTTGCTGGATACTTCTGCCTGCCGAGCATGCCATACTTCAGTCCATCCGTGAGCAACCGTGGATGATGTTTCGATTGCTCAGCCCAGATGGCCTCGAACTCATCCTCGTACTGCGAACGTGCCAGATGGCGATGCCGTACGCGGTCCTTAAACTCGGCGTCGCGATGGCAGTGATCGAGCGTCTCCTGCTTATGTGCAAGCCAAGCCCCGACAGTGGGGAAGTCGCCCTCTTGCCGCTCGCGTTCGTTCTCGTTGATCTCCGCCAGCATGCCCTGGACTTCCTTGTCGCCGCGGTCTTTCTTGCGGTTGGACAAGAACCCCCGGCGCTGATTAAGGTGCAAGAGCACGCGTCCGATCTCGAAAGGTTCTAGCCGCTCTTTGACCGCCCGAGCGCGAAGCACATATGGGTCATCCGAGTACAGCCTTGCCTCCTCGGATGGGTCGCTCGGCCACAACCCCGCACCGATCAGGGCTTGCCGAAGCTTCCGCCGCCGCCGCACCCGCCGTTGAATCTGTCGCCGCATCCCGCGGGCGACCCGCCGCTGCTCATTTCGCGAGACCTCTTTGCTGGTGTCAAAGTTGTCCACTCCCTCGGGAAACACCCGTACGCCCAGGTCCACGAGCCGCGACTCGGCCGGATTCTCCGGATCGTCGTTTACCAATGACCATCCGATGGAATTCGGCCCTAAGTCGAGGCCCAACACGAGATTCTTCATCGCCGGTCCCCTATTCGCGTTTCGCCTGGATAACCGCCAAAATTAGTACCGCCGCGACGGCCGTTGACAGAACCCCCAATATAGCGGATACTCTTCAGAAGTGTAACCAATCTCTGCCCGCGAGCTCTTTTCGTAACAAGAAGAAGAATTCGCAGGCAACGCTCCACGGAGCGACCGGCCGCAATGCGTCAAAGCAGGGCGGCCCTTTTTTTGTGCCCGATCGGCTGCCTAGTGTTTTTTGACTCTACGCTAAAGCCCCGAATGAGTGCCTGGTCCGCGGTAAGACGCTCAGAAGCTCGAAGAGGCGATCACCCGACCGCAACCGCCCAGCACACCTCTCCAACGGACGCCTACGACCGAATGCTAGCGCCTGAAAGCTGATAGCTGCCGGCTGAGAGCGAACCGGCGGGGGCGGCCAATTCTTGGGCACGTTTCATGCTTAGCGATTTTGCACTATCGCGTTGAGTGCCAGACGCGCATTGACGCAATCAAGAAAGCCCTCGCGGCGAATGATCCCTTCATCTTCTGGCTGAGGCCTGACGCCTGAGAGCTGACGCCTGAAAGCCGATCAAAAATCGTCTCTAGCTAACAGCTAACAGCTAACAGCTAACAGCCAAAAGCTATCCCACCCCCACCCTACCATATTCAGTGGCCGAATCGAAGCACATTTTGGATAAGCCACGTTCACCCGTTTCCCAGAAAGATCCCCGCCGTTTTCTCTTGAATCCGCCCCACCCAAACCACCCTCTGCCGGCCTCCCGTTCCAACCGCCGCCCCGGCCCATCCTGAACAACTGGCCATTTCCCCGCCTTGAAATCGGCCACCCGTTGTGCTACAATGCGTTCCCATCATTGCACCCTCTGCCCAAGCACTCTTCGACGATCCGCCTAAAACCAGGCCGCGCCGCCTGCCCGCGGCCATGCTGAAAACACGTTGAAAAGCTCACGGCTCGTCTTCAAACTCATCGGCTTCGATCGGCATCGCAATCCATAGAATGATGTACACGATCGTGCCCGGGAAGGCGGCCGAGAGGACCGAGAGGAGGATGTAGAGAATTCGGACCGTGTCCGAGTTCCAGCCGAGCCAACGGGCGATGCCGCCGCAGACGCCGGCGATCCAGGCGTCGTCCGGGTTGCGAGCAAGGTGGCCTTCGGGCATCTGACGTGTTCTCCTGTGACGGTGGGACGGTTCGATTGCCAGCCGCTCATCGCCAAGCGATTTTCCGCCTCGTTGGCGACTGCCGCGCAATGGCTATTCGCTCGTTGTCTGACAGTATTGTTTCCCGGCGCGATTCTGGGAACAGTCCGCGGCCGGACAGTCGGGCATTTTGTTGCGGCGGGCAGGCAGGGCGGTTTTCGGGGATAACTGGTATATTGTTTGCTAGTTCTGCCAATCCGACGGATTCCGACCGCATTTGGGCTTACGCCGAATCGGCGGTCGCGATCGATCGGTGCGACAGGTTGGCCACGGCCCGGGCCGGGGCCGAACGACCGGCTCGGTCGGAGACCGGCCACAACAAGACCGGCCACAACATCTCGGTCGGAGATTGGCCACAACTTATGCAAGCTCGGCTGGATTGTTTCGGATTGACAGACCGGGGCCGGCAGCGGCCCTCAAATCAGGACCACTTTCTGGTGGCCGATCTGAACAAATCGATGCGCGTCCACGCGACGAGCCTCGGCTTGGACCACCAGACGCGGATTTACGGCGGTTCGCAGGGGAAGCTGCTGGTCGTGGCCGACGGCATGGGGGGCGAGGCCGAGGGAGAACGGGCGAGCACGCTGGCGGTTGACCAATTGATGACGTACATGCTCAACAGCCTGTCGTGGTGCTTTCGGCTGGAAGAAGACTCCGAGGACAATTTTGAGGAGCACTTGAAAGATGCGCTGCGGTCATGTCAAGAGAGTTTGCAGGCGGTGGCCAGCGCGGCCGGAAATGAAAAGCATGGGGACCACGATGACGCTGGCCTACATCGTGTGGCCGCGGGCGTTTGTCGTGCACGTGGGGGACAGCCGCTGCTATTTGCTGCGCGACAACCGATTGGAGCAAGTAACGATCGACCACACGATGGCCACGATTCTCGCTGGAAGCGGCAAGATGGATCGAGCGGAGGCCCGCCAGACGCCGCTGGGGCACGCGCGTATGGAACGCGATCGGCGGCCGCAACAGCGAGCTGAGCGTCGACGTGTATCGGTTGTCGCTGAAGGCCCAGGACGAGCTGCTGCTGTGCACCGACGGGCTGCACGACATGATTCCTGACGACAAGCTGGCGGTCATCCTGAACGCCAACGCAACGGCCGAAGGAGCGTGCCGCAACCTGGTCGAGGCGGCGAACACCGCCGGCGGGAACGATAACATCACAGTGATCGTGGCAAAGCTCTTGGCGCCTCAAGTGGATCGGCCGGCGGCATTTGTCGAGGCCGAGGTGCCGCTGGAACAATTGACGATGAAGAAGCTCGACGACGTGAGCGCGGCCGAGACGACGGTGAATTTGCCGAAGGTGGGGCGATGAGCAAGCTTGGGTCGCGCCCTTCCCAGCGAACCGACGTCGACAACAGGTCGAACGGGCATGCCTGCCCGTGTCGAGTCACTGCCCTTCCACGGGATCCACTGGATCAAGCAGTACGTGGCATTTTTCGTCGAGTGTTTGTGCAAGGTCGAGTAGTTGGGTTGCCGCCAGGTAGTCGGCCTGGAGGGCTCGCAGTTGTGCATCGCCGAGCGGGATCAGCTTCTTGAGCTGGTCGAGGCGGGCGCGAGCGGCGTTGTCTTGGGCGGGCGAGCGGCGCTGGGCCGACTTGATGTAGTCGCTGAGATTCTGTTGTTCTAACCGGAGGGCGGCCAACGCGGCAGTTGCTTGTTCGCCGGCCTGCGTGGCCTGACGCTTGGCCGCTTCCATGGTGCGGAGCGTGAACGGCAGCTTCTTGCCGGCGTCGTTGGTGATTGTGGCTTCGAGATTGACGCGCCGCCGGCCGTTGGCGAGGTTTTCCCATGAGACGTCGATGACAATGTCATGCGGTGCTTTGATCGTGATCGACTCGGGTTTAATCTCGTACGCCGCGTCGCAGCCTTCGAGATCGGTGATTTGCAGTGGCTTGGCCGACGGCTCGAACGATTGCTGCTGGCGGTTGCGCGACAGGTCGAGGTCGATGGCGGCGGCGGAGCGCAGCTTGGGTTTCGCGACGGCAAGGGGATTCGCAACGCTGCCCGCCGGCGAGGGAGGTTCGGTTGCAGACTGCGGGCTTGGCAAACGAGCCGGAGCGAACGGTGTTTCGGAGTCGTTCTCGTCGGCCAATAGAGTCCCAGGATTGCGTCGTGTGGTGTTTGAACGGCGCGGCGTCGTCTTGGCCGAAGCTGATGAGCGGCGAGCGGCGGTCGAGCTGGGCTGCGGCGCTAGCGATGCTGTGGATTGGGCAAGTGACGTTGACTCTTCCGCTGATTCGCTTTCCGCGGCCGCTGGCTGGTGATCGTGCCAAAGGCGAAGCGCTCCGTAGCCGGCCAGGATGCCGATCGCGCCGGAGCTCAGCAAGAAGAAGATGGATCCAAGCGTGGAAGAACGACGCCGCATCGATTGGCCTCCCGTTGGAAATAGTGTAAACATGGGCCTACGGCGTTGCAATCGAAGGCGGAAGCCAGCCGATGGAAAGCTGGCGATTGCAGCGGCCACTGCGCTTACGTGTGCGGCCGCGAATGCGATCAGACGTCGACGATAAGGCGGTTGATCGTAAATTGGTTGACGACCTGGTACGCCACGTCGATTGTCTGGCCGGGCTGATAGGGCCCCGGCATCTGGGAAAGCCGGCCGCGCTTGAAGCGGCGGCCGCTTACGTGGAGCGGGAGCTCGCCGGGGCGGGCTACGCGCCGTACGACAGCGGTATGACATCAAGGGGCAAGAGGTCGCGAACATTGCGGCCGAGTTGCCGGGCGGGCGGCGGATAGGTGAAATTGTCGTTGTGGTCGCGCATTACGATTCGCTCGACGTGACGCCGGGGGCGGACGATAACGCGTCGGCGGTGGCCGTTTTGATCGAGGCGGTGCGCATGGTGCGAAACTGGCAGCCGGCGCGGACGATTCGCTTTGTCGCCTTCGCTTGTGAGGAAAAGCCCTATCACGAAACGTTTGATATGGGGAGCCAGGTGTACGCCCGACGGTGTCGCCAGCAGGGCGAGCGGATTGCGGGCATGTTGTGCCTGGAAATGGTCGGCTATTTCGTGACCGAGCGCGGCAGCCAGCGGGTGCCGGAGACGATTCCGCGCCGGCTGCACGGGCTGTTTCCAAAGCGGGGCAATTTCTTGGCGGCCGTGGGAAACCTGCGTTCGTGGCGACTGTGTTGGCAATTCCGCCGCGGCTTCAAACGGGCGGTCCGGTTCCCGCTGTTCTCGATCGTGCTGCCTGAGACGGTACGCGAAATTCGCCGCTCGGACAACAGCTCGTTCTGGGACCAGGGCTATCCGGCTCTGATGCCGACGGACACGAGCTTTCTAAGGAACCCGCATTATCATCTGGCCAGCGACACGCCGGAGACGCTCGATCATGAGCGGACGGCTGCTGTTACACAGGGAGTAGTGGGGCAACGCCACCTCGGCCGTCGGGCCGCTGAAAGCGGCCATTCGGACGCTACCGCTACAATCGCGGAACATCTTGGCCAAGATGGCCGGGCAAGGTACGGAATCGCAAGGCCGTGCAAAAGTCGGGCCTTGCCCTGCCGGCCTCGTTGGGAAACAATACGGGACTCTCGATTTGCCGACTCCTTAATGCTCCTCTGAGGCCCGTTGCCATGGACGCGAAGAGTTCCAGTATTCTCGGCGACAAGTTCATCACTACCGGCCTCACGTTTGACGACGTGCTGATCGCCCCGCGGTACAGCGAGGTGGTGCCGGCCGAGGTGGATGTGCGGACGCAGCTCACGGCGCGAATCGCGATGCACGTGCCATTCTCAGCTCGCCGATGGACACCGTGACCGAGAGCGCGATGGCGATCGCCTTATCGCAGGAGGGCGGCCTGGGCGTCATTCATAAGAACATGTCCGATGAACGGCAGACCGAGGAGGTCGACAAAGTCAAGCGGTCGGCCAACGGCATCATCGTCGACCCCGTGACGCTGCCGCCCGATGCCAGCATTGCTACCGCGCGGGCGACGATGGAGCAGGCCAAGGTATCGGGCATTCCGATCGTGAAGAACGGAAGGCTGTGGGCATCCTGACGAGGCGCGACCTGCGTTTTCTCGAAGATAATGACGTGCCCATTGCCGGCGTGATGACCAAGGACCAGCTTGTGACAGCACAGGGGACTGTAACGCTTGAGCAAGCTGAGAAGATTTTGATGGCGAAAAAGGTCGAGAAACTTTTGCTGGTTGACGAAACTTACAGACTGACCGGCCTGATCACAATCAAAGACATCGACATGATCCGCCGCTTCCCCCAGGCGGCGAAGGATCGCCAAGGGCGCTTGCGGGTGGGGGCGGCCGTCGGTGTGTTTGATTTTGACCGGGCGGCGAGCCTGATCGGAAAAGACGTTGATTTTCTCGTCGTGGATAGTGCGCACGGCCATTCGGCGAACATTATCGCGACGGTGCGCGAGATCAAAAAACGCTGGGACATCGACGTCATGGCGGGCAACGTCGCGACGAGCGAGGGGGCGAGCGATTTGATCGCCGCCGGGGCGGACGCGGTGAAAGTCGGCATCGGGCCCGGATCGATTTGCACGACGCGGGTGATTTCCGGCGTGGGCGTGCCGCAACTGTCGGCGATATTCGAGGCAGCCGCGGCGGCCAAGGGAACAAAAATTCCGATCATTGCCGACGGCGGCATTCGCTATTCGGGAGACATTACGAAGGCGCTCGCCGCGGCGCAACTCAGTGATGATCGGCGGCTTGTTCGCCGGCCTGGCCGAAAGCCCGGGCGAGACGATCCTGTACAAAGGACGAACGTTTAAGGCGTATCGCGGCATGGGATCGCTGGGCGCGATGATGGACGGCAGCAGCGATCGATACGCCAGCAGAACAAGAAACCGAAAAACGCGAAGCTGGTGCCCGAAGGGGTCGAAGGCCGCGTGCCCTATAAAGGACCGCTGAGCCCGTTCTTGTATCAGCTGGTCGGTGGGTTGCGGGCCGGCATGGGGTATTGCGGCGCGAAGACGATGGAGGAATTACGCCAGGAGCCCGGTTCATACAGGTTTCCGCGGCCAGTGTGCAGGAGAACCATCCCCATGACATTCTCATTACGCAGGAAGCACCGAATTACTCGGCAGAGTTTTCGATTGGGAGGATTGATCAGGGTCGAGAGGCCAGAGGCGAGAGGCGAAGGCCGGACGGCGGCTCGACTGAACTCGCCAACGTCGAGTGGGGTGAACTAATTATTCTTGTCGCGGTCGTTCTATTTCCGCTGGCAATCAGCGGACGAGCATCTGCCGCCGAACTGCAGTGGCGACGGGGGCAACCCCGGCGGCCAGGCCGTGGCCGAATCGAACTTGAAGTTTCATCGCGATTCGGCGGTCCGGCTGGCGACCGCCGAAGGCGCACTTGGCGATAGCTATTCGGGCAGCGGACCTGGCCTGTCCAGCCCGGCCCTTTCGCCCGGCGAGGCAACGCTGCGGAGCATTATCGTCAATCGTGAAGATGCGAGCGAGACGGTGCGATCTGCCGAGCTTCCCGAGCCGACGGACACCACGGCCCCGGCCGGCGGCGCCGCGGCGCAAGGTGGCACCGACCTGCTCCACAAAGTTCGCCGGGCCGGTACGGCCAGCCGCCCGAACCGCCGCGCGGCGCGGCGACGCCCCATCCGGGGCGCCAGCCAGCGCGGAGCCGTTGGAGTTTCCGAATCAGGATTTGACCAGCCGGCTACTCAGCCGACGATTCCGCCGAATAGGGTGTTGTATCCACGAACGGACGAGGGCCGGGCCGGCGTCCAGAAATCACCCCCGAGAACGACAATCGGGAAGCAGAGCGGACGCAGGCGTACGCCGATCAACTGAACGAGCCAAGGAAAGCACGCTGGCGAGCGTGAATTCGGACATTCGCGTCCACGGCACGGCCGGTCACGACTTTCCGTATGAGTGCTCGGTGGAAGAGGCGGATCGCACGAGGGCCGAATTGGGACGGGACGACCTATTTGTGGAAGCTTCGCGGTGTGCGATAAGCCCTATACTTCGAGAACGAGCAAATGGAGCGTTACGGCCATCGTGCGGGCCCTGCTGGGACCCGATCGTGGCCGGCGCCACTTCTTACGCGACTGCCGGTGCTGCCCTACTGCATGGGGTAACACCTCCGAACGAGTGCATCTACGCCCTGGGCCACTATCGCCCCGGGAGCTGTGCCCGCGGCTGCTCGACCCGGTGCCGCTGCACTGGCGTGCGGCGTCGGCTGAGGCCGGAGGTGTAGCCGGGACGGCGGCGCGCTGCCGTGGTCATCGCACGGCACGGAGTGCCGGGCCGCAAATCGGGGCGGATTTTCATCGCTGGCGTGTAGGGGGCCGCTTATACTGCGGCCTTGCCTCAGTTCTCCATGCCGAGGGACGGCATCGATACGAAGCCTTCGCAACGAGTGGCCGCCGGCGGTGCGTCGCGTGACTCGGGCGGTCCGGGGAAGCGATTGGCGAAGATGTCTTCTTCCTATTGTCGGCGGCTGCGCATCGAGCGCTGGAGGACCGCCGCCTGCTGAGTTTCAACCCCGCCGTGACATACGACACAGGTGCGCGTGGTTTGTGGGACGTGGTGACGGCCGACGTCAACAACGACGGCTATCTCGATTTGGTGACGCAAAGCACCCACACCAACAAGGTGAGCGTACTGCTCGGCAACGGCGACGGGAGCTTCGGCAATGCAACATTGTTCGACGTGGGCAATTTACCCCATTCCGTGGCGGTTGGCGATTTCAACGAGGATGGCAAGCTCGACCTCGCGACAGCCAACCAGGGCGATTACACGCCGAATTCCTTGCCGAGCGTGAGCATCCTCTTGGGCAAAGGTGACGGCACGTTCGAGCCGGTCATTTCGCTCCCCTCCTATGAGAATGCGTGGTCAGTGGCCGTGGGCGACTTCAACGCCGATGGCCATCTGGACCTCGGCGTCGGCTCCGCCGTGGATGACCCAATAATAGGTTACTTGAGCTGGGCGAGCGTCTACGTGGGCGACGGAGCAGGCAATTTCGCGGAGCCTTTGACGAGCGGACCTGACCCTCGCGCCGGAGTATTCGAGTCTGCGACCGCTGCCGACATCAACGGGGACTAGACGATTTGGTGTTTGGCGACAACCGTTACGGGGGAGTTTTCGTCTACCTAGGTGGAGCTGCGTCTGGCTTCCTTCAACTATCCGACGTTCTGATCGACAACACGACTGTTGAAGACGTGGCCGTGGGTGACGTGAACGATGACGGCACCCTCGACATCGTAACGGCGAACGAGGTGAATTCCCCCAGCCGTTACGGGATCAGTGTACTGTTCGGCGATGGCGAGGGCGGATACGGCCACACGCCCAGAGCTATTTGGCTGGCCATTCTTTTATGGTGTCAGTTGTTCTCGGCGACTTCACCGGCGACGGCCACATCGACATCGCTCGTAACTCGGGGCGAGACCTGGGCCTGCTCCGCGGCAATGGCGACGGCACGTTTGCGGCCCCCGAGTTCTTCCCGGTGGCGGGCGTATCAGCGCTGGCGGCCGGCGATTTCAACGGTGATGTGTGGCTCGATATCGTTTCGGGAAACCCTTTTGACCCTGTTTTCGTGCAGCTCAACGACGGCGACTGGAGGCATGTTGATACCTTGCCAGGCGATTACAACTGCGACGACAAAGTCAACGCGGCGGATTAC
>CAVTXL010000008.1:0-15091 GCA_963738665.1 uncultured Planctomycetota bacterium | reverse complement strand
ACTGCACCCCATTCGATGAACGTCGGTTCTCGGTTGCGGATTGGCCGCGGGCAGAGATTGGTTACACTCAGTAAAAGAGACCGTGTATTTGGAGAAGGCATATCCGTTGCGGATTGGCCGCGGGCCGAGATTGGTTACACTGCTCCTGTTGGCGTCTTTTCAGGTTCCACTAGCCAGTGTTGCGGATTGGCCGCGGGCAGAGATTGGTTACACTGATCGACCGCTTGAGGAACGTTCTGACAGCGTTGCGGATTGGCCGCGGGCAGAGATTGGTTACACTAACGCGGGTCCACACCGCCGGCCACGACAAGTTGCGGATTGGCCGCGGGCAGAGATTCGTTACACTGCCCGCCGTCCCCGACAGAAACGGTCGGCCGTTGCGGATTGGCCGCGGGCAGAGATTGGTTACACTGGTGCCGAGTGGGGGCCTGTCGCCGGCTAGTTGCGGATCGGCCTCGGGCAGAGATTGGTTAACACTCGATGTGTTCCGGGAGGCAGTCATCCTCGTCGCGGATTGGCCGCGGGCAGAGATTGGTTACACTATCCGCAGGTCGGTTACTGCGCGCAGTCCAGTTGCGGATTGGCCGCGGGCAGAGATTGGTTACACTCTCGCCGACCGGAAACGCCGGATCAACTGTTGGGATTGGCCGCGGGCAGAGATTGGTTACACTATGCATGGTCGACGGCAGCCGTTTGCGTTGCGGATTGGCCGCGGGCAGAGATTGGTTACACTCAATTTACTGATGTGTTTAACCGAGCCCACTCCTTTAGTTGCGGATTGGCCGCGGGCAGAGATTGGTTACACTCCGTTTTGCGCCTAAGCCCATTCTGCAGCTTAACTTGAGGAGGAATCGAAACTAAAAAAGCGTCATTTGACACGGCGCCGGCTCCGGGGCCCTGCGAAGTTTTCCCCAAAAAACTCTCCATCCGCTGAATTGTTTGTCGGTGATCGTAATCACCCGCACCTCCCCATCCGGCGGCAGGTGGCGTTAACCCCTACTGTGGACCTCGGCATTCTCCTTGCTGGGACAATGCCGAGCGTACACGGAGTACTGCATCTGCGTAAACCCGTCACGCAATAGGGCCTTGCGGAACAGCGTGTATTCCCGCCGCGCTTTCTTCGTATCGGTCGGCAGGTCGAACATCGCCAACACCGACATACACCGATACCCATTGATGAACATCGAATCGCCCACTAGCGGCGGCGACACTCCGTCCGTGCGCGAATACAATGGCGACTTCCGGGCTACCGTACTCTAGTGTAATTGCGCAATTACCTCCTTCCAGCGTCTTGGCAATTAATCGTTCGCCCAGCGAATACGGCCAACGCATCGACGATCACTTTTTTCGCCCCACTTTCCTGCATCCTTTTGGAGACAGGTAGAGATTAGCCTTATTAACCGCCTCAGTGTCTCGCCGTCTGTGTGCAGTTTGTAGTACACCCGCTTGCTGCGGATCCATTTTGCGGACGACACACAACTGAACTTCACCGCCGTCGCCAACCATTTCAAACATTTCGCCTGCGGAAAGGGACATCACGAAACGTTTGCCGTCTGGGGGCGTGCGATCGACCGGCGACTTGCCGGGCGCCCGGCATGCCGCGTCCCACATTGTCACAACGTCTGCCGACCATTGCTCGGAATCGCCTTCGCCCTCAGCCCAATAAATGATGTGGTGGTTGTTGCCTGGCTTTACGTACTGAAAACTACATTCCTTCGACACACGGCGGAATGTCTCGCTTTCCTCAAGCATTCTCACTTTCTTGATTGGCACACCGGACTTCATGTGCGGACGATTGTCGCCCTTGAACGCGTCTGTCGGATACGCCTTTTTGCCGCCCGGATCCACTCCCTGCTTTTGCAAGTGTTCTGCAAGAGTTGCGAGGATTACGCAATCACGCACCTTTTCCAAGTGTTTGCGATTCTTGATTTCCGTCACGTCCTTTCGACGGACAAAGGTGGTGGCGTCTTCGACCCACTTTGGCCCCCGATGCCTCCCCTCCGTTTGGCAGAATCAGCTTCCTTTTGCGTTTCGCCGTAAATCGTGGCTTCGTGCAAAGCCCCCGAAATTCGCCGCTGGCTGCGGTGTGAAACGTTCACTCCTAGTACGGCCATGCGAGCATCATTGAGGAATCCAGGCCTGGGGCGGCATATTTTCGCCCGCGCAGTTAGCTAACGCGTGCAGTCTTGCATGATCGGTCAACGCAATCACGATCGCATCAATCGCGTGGTGGCGGTGATCGGCTCGATTCTTTCTTCCCTTTTTTTCCGGGTCGAGGATATTATTCAGTCCCCACCAGTGTCGTAAATCCTTCGTCATTCCGCCGCGCGGTAAAACAATTGTCACGCCCAGACACTCGAGGTATTCCTTAACACAATGTGCAATGTACGTCGTGTCACGGAGTTGACGTTCGACAAAATCATTCAATTCAACGTCCAATTGCTGGAGCTTTTGCCGTTTGCCGTACTCAAGCCGCCGGGCTAACTGCAGCATGCGTTCGATATCGCGACCGGTCGCTGCTTTCGAGCCATTCGCGAGCGGTGCAATCCTTCTTTCATGATTGCACTTGCGGTGGCAGACAACGCGATTTCCCATTGAATCATCCAGGCTTCGCCAGCGAGGAAGAATATGATCAATGTCGAATTCTTCAGTAAATAGCTTTGTGGGGCTTATCTTGCCCCCACAGTAGATACAATCGCCGCGTTGATCTTCCCACAGCAGGTACCGGTTGATGTTCGCACGGCTCGGCGGCAGCCCAAATTCTCCGACTAGTCGTTCGGCGATTTCTTCGCGGTGCCTCGCACGGTTCGCGTTGTCAATGCGAATCTGTTGCCTCTCCTCGGCTGATTTCTTCGCTTCCCGCGCAAGCTCGATGTGGATGCGGTCGGGCAACCCGAATTCGCGAATAATTGAGTTCACAACCTTGTGCACTTCAATCATCGCCTGCCGCACGATCGGATTGGGCAAATCCGGCGCTCGTGGAAGACTGTTTTGCGGATTCACCACTCGTTGGTCAGGGGCAAGTAACCTGCCGCATGCAAATCGCTGTTCCACTGTCGTCGGCGATCAACATTCAGCCCTGCCGCAAGTGCGGAACTAGACGTTGGATCGCCTCACGACAGAATCCCATATAATTTTCGGGCAAATGCACAGCGGCAGGCGGATTGCTTCTTCTTCCGTTAGTCCGCATTCTCCGACCAACCTGCGGACAGCGACGTCGTCTTGAGTTTCGATCAAACAAATGCTGATTACGTTGTCTTTTACGTCGTCGGACAGCTTTCGCCAGCGTTTTCCAACTCCGTTCTTGCTGGACATGGCGGAATCCGTTTCGTGGCCCTTCAACTTATCCCTACCGCCACGCTCGGTATTGAACGTCATGTCCTCGCTGAAGCCGAGCTTTGATCGCAAAGTATCAAACGACTGCTGTTTCGTCTCCATCAATGCTTCGACGACGATTCCGCGTTCGTCCTGGGTGAGAAAACGTTGTCCTTTGTCATGGTCCAGCACCTTCAGATTGTTAACTTCCTGCAAAATCCGGAATTCTTGCGCCGCGATCCGCTTTCGGGCAACGTCGCCGGCGGCAACGCCTTTCCGGCTGTGATTCGTCGGTCAGGTCACACTGACCGACGACCGATTTCGGCCAATACATTCGTCGCTGATAGAATATTAGCCCATGCAACCCGAATTGTTGAAGCGGAGACGTACCGTGGCGACGCGGGACGCGATCGGCTGGGAACTCTTGGTACCCCACCCCGCCATACTTTAGTTCACTTGTGAGTAGCTCCGGATGGTACTCGCATTGCTTCTCCCAAATCGCATCGAACTCGTCTTCATACATGCGGCGGCGTGTGTGTCGATGCCGAACACGATCTTCGTCGCGGCTGGTTCGATGATCGAATCTGGAATTAGAAACGCCAAAGTATTCGCCGAGCGTTTGCCCTCGGATATTGAGCGTTTCTTGAAGCTCGCCGATTTCCAACAGCATCCCTTTCCGTCGCCAGCCTTGTCGTCTTTCGATTCGACAGAAAACCGTGCCGCGTCGCGAATTGAAGAAGCACGCGACCGAGTCCTCCTTTCGAGCTTTCGCTTTAGCGCGTCAGCGCGTAACACAAAAGTACGTGAATTAGCATCGCCATGAATCACACGATTAAGTTCCTCCGGGTCGAGGGGCAGCAGCCCAACACGTTGAAGTGCCTCCCGCACTAGCCGTTTCCGGCGAGCCCGTCGGCGGATCTGTCGCCGCTGGCCACGCGACTCGCGACGCACTTGGCTTTTGGACTGCTCCCCACCCTGCTGATCTTGTCCACGCCTTCGGGAAAAATGCGAGTCAATGCTACTCGAATTCTTTGCCCGTCGATGAGTGCCGTTCCGATCGAGGTTGGCCCAACATCTAGCCCCAGAATTCGCATGTTGTCACCGCCATTCACTAGCCCTAAAATCGAAGAAAGCACCCGCCCCGGCTCGCAGGCTACCATTTGGAATACTGGCCCTGCGTCCGAGGCGAGCGACAGAGGCCGTTTCCGTTTGGTGTGACGGGGTACCTTTGCCTTTGATAGCTAGTCACGGTAGCATGCGTGACATCCTGTTGGAAGTATCCCAAGTGGATTTGTTTTATAGAACCGTATTGCTAATTTGGACCATTACTGGCACAGCACCTAAGTGCACTTAGGTGCTGTGCAGAATACAGCGACTTGACAACATCACTTTGTTCGCATTACAATAGAGTTGTCTTTGCACTTAGGTGCTGGCAGTTGCGGATTGGCCGCGGGCTGAGATTGGTTACACTGCCCCGCCGACGGTACGATAACATTGACCAGTGTTCCTGCTGTAAAAATGCGATCCACCGTGCGGCGAGGCATTTGATGAGCGAAGCAGCCATCCGGCTACACATTGAGCCCCTGGATGAAGGCGGCTACCTAGGCACCAGTCCCGACGTGCCGGGCCTGGTTGTCGAGGGTCGCAGTCTGGTCGAGGTGGCTGAGCTGGCCCAGCACCTGACGCGGACCATCGTTGAGACGTATTTGGATCACGGCGATCCCTTGCCCCCCTAAGGTACTCAGTATCGCTGGACCAATTGACTTGACCATCCCCGTGGGCGTTCGCTGATGGGCCGGCTGGTTGGTTCAAGTACCGCGAGTTGGCCCGCAAGTTGCGGTCCTTCGGCTTCGCCTACGAGCGGCAGGGAAAAGGCTCGCACGAAGTGTGGCGGCACGCGGAATCTGCCTCGTGATGCTCGTTCCGCACCACTCGAAGGACATGCCGGAAGGCACGCTCCGCGCGATCCTGCGAGAAGCTCAGATTGATGTCGACGATTTTCTCAAGGCCTAACCACGGCAGGCGATTGACAACGCCTGCCGTGGCGACTAAGTTTATGCACGTGTAACCAATCTCTGCCCGCGAGCTCTTTTCGTAACAAGAAGAAGAATTCGCGAGGCAACGCTCCACGGAGCGACCGGCCGCAATGCGTCACAGCAGGGCGGCCCTTTTTTTGGCCCATCGGCTGCCTAGTGTTTTTTGACTCTACGCTAAACCGCCGAATGAGTGCCTGGTCCGCGGTAAGACGCTCAGAAGCTCGAAGAGGCGATCACCCGACCGCAACCGCCTAGCACACCTCTCCAACGGACGCCTACGACCGAATGCTAGCGCCTGAAAGCTGATTGCTGCCGGCTGAGAGCGAACCGGCGGGGGCGGTCAATTCTTGGGCACGTTTCATGCTTAGCGATTTTGCACTATCGCGTTGAGTGCCAGACGCGCATTGACGCAATCAAGAAAGCCCTCGCGGTGAATGATCCCTTCATCTTCTGGCTGAGGCCTGACGCCTGAGAGCTGACGCCTGAAAGCCGATCAAAAATCGTCTCTAGCTAACAGCTAACAGCTAACAGCTAACAGCTAACAGCCAAAAGCTATCCCACTCCCACCCTACCATATTCAGTGGCCGAATCGAAGCACATTTTGGATAAGCCACGTTCACCCGTTTCCCAGAAAGATCCCCGCCGTTTTCTCTTGAATCCGCCCCACCCAAACCACCCTCTGCCGGCCTCCCGTTCCAACCGCCGCCCCGGCCCATCCTGAACAACTGGCCATTTCCCCGCCTTGAAATCGGCCACCCGTTGTGCTACAATGCGTTCCCATCATTGCACCCTCTGCCCAAGCACTCTTCGACGATCCGCCTAAAACCAGGCCTCGCCGCCTGCCCGCGGCCATGCTGAAAACACGTTGAAAAGCTCACGGCTCGTCTTCAAACTCATCAGCTTCGATCGGCATCGCAATCCATAGAATGATGTACACGATCGTGCCCGGGAAGGCGGCCGAGAGGACCGAGAGGAGGATGTAGAGAATTCGGACCGTGTCCGAGTTCCAGCCGAGCCAGCGGGCGATGCCGCCGCAGACGCCGGCGATCCAGGCGTCGTCCGGGTTGCGAGCAAGGTGGCCTTCGGGCATCTGACGTGTTCTCCTGTGACGGTGGGACGGTTCGATTGCCAGCCGCTCATCGCCAAGCGATTTTCCGCCTCGTTGGCGACTGCCGCGCGATGGCTATTCGCTCGTTGTCTGACAGTATTGTTTCCCGGCGGATTCTGGAACAGTCCGCGGCCGGACAGTCGGGCATTTTGTTGCGGCGGGCAGGCAGGGCGGTTTTCGGGGGATAACTGGCATATTGTTTGCTAGTTCTGCCAATCCGACGGATTCCGACCGCATTTGGGCTTACGCCGAATCGGCGGTCGCGATCGATCGGTGCGACAGGTTGGCCACGGCCCGGGCCGGGGCCGAACGACCGGCTCGGTCGGAGACCGGCCACAACAAGACCGGCCACAACATCTCGGTCGGAGATTGGCCACAACTTATGCAAGCTCGGCTGGATTGTTTCGGATTGACAGACCGGGGCCGGCAGCGGCCCTCAAATCAGGACCACTTTCTGGTGGCCGATCTGAACAAATCGATGCGCGTCCACGCGACGAGCCTCGGCTTGGACCACCAGACGCGGATTTACGGCGGTTCGCAGGGGAAGCTGCTGGTCGTGGCCGACGGCATGGGGGGCGAGGCCGAGGGAGAACGGGCGAGCACGCTGGCGGTTGACCAATTGATGACGTACATGCTCAACAGCCTGTCGTGGTGCTTTCGGCTGGAAGAAGACTCCGAGGACAATTTTGAGGAGCACTTGAAAGATGCGCTGCGGTCATGTCAAGAGAGTTTGCAGGCGGTGGCCAGCGCGGCCGGAAATGAAAAGCATGGGGACCACGATGACGCTGGCCTACATCGTGTGGCCGCGGGCGTTTGTCGTGCACGTGGGGGACAGCCGCTGCTATTTGCTGCGCGACAACCGATTGGAGCAAGTAACGATCGACCACACGATGGCCACGATTCTCGCTGGAAGCGGGAAGATGGATCGAGCGGAGGCCCGCCAGACGCCGCCTGGGGCATGCGCGATGGAACGCGATCGGCGGCCGCAACAGCGAGCTGAGCGTCGACGTGTATCGGTTGTCGCTGAAGGCCCAGGACGAGCTGCTGCTGTGCACCGACGGGCTGCACGACATGATTCCTGACGACAAGCTGGCGGTCATCCTGAACGCCAACGCAACGGCCGAAGGAGCGTGCCGCACCTGGTCGAGGCGGCGAACACCGCCGGCGGGAACGATAACATCACAGTGATCGTGGCAAAGCTCTTGGGCCTCAAGTGGATCGGCCGGCGGCATTTGTCGAGGCCGAGGTGCCGCTGGAACAATTGACGATGAAGAAGCTCGACGACGTGAGCGCGGCCGAGACGACGGTGAATTTGCCGAAGGTGGGGCGATGAGCAAGCTGGTCTCGCCCTTCGCAGCGAATCGACGTCGACAACAGGTCGAACGGGCATGCCTGCCGTGTCGAGTCACTGCCCTTCCACGGGATCCACTGGATCAAGCAGTACGTGGCATTTTTCGTCGAGTGTTTGTGCAAGGTCGAGTAGTTGGGTTGCCGCCAGGTAGTCGGCCTGGAGGGCTCGCAGTTGTGCATCGCCGAGCGGGATCAGCTTCTTGAGCTGGTCGAGCCGGCGGCGAGCGGCGTTGTCTTGGGCGGGCGAGCGGCGCTGGGCCGACTTGATGTAGTCGCTGAGATTCTGTTGTTCTAACCGGAGGGCGGCCAACGCGGCAGTTGCTTGTTCGCCGGCCTGCGTGGCCTGACGCTTGGCCGCTTCCATGGTGCGGAGCGTGAACGGCAGCTTCTTGCCGGCGTCGTTGGTGATTGTGGCTTCGAGATTGATGCGCCGCCGGCCGTTGGCGAGGTTTTCCCATGAGACGTCGATGACAATGTCATGCGGTGCTTTGATCGTGATCGACTCGGGTTTAATCTCGTACGCCGCGTCGCAGCCTTCGAGATCGGTGATTTGCAGTGGCTTGGCCGACGGCTCGAACGATTGCTGCTGGCGGTTGCGCGACAGGTCGAGGTCGATGGCGGCGGCGGAGTGCAGCTTGGGTTTCGCGACGGCAAGGGGATTCGCAACGCTGCCCGCCGGCGAGGGAGGTTCGGTTGCAGACTGCGGGCTTGGCAAACGAGCCGGAGCGAACGGTGTTTCGGAGTCGTTCTCGTCGGCCAATAGAGTCCCAGGATTGCGTCGTGTGGTGTTTGAACGGCGCGGCGTCGTCTTGGCCGAAGCTGATGAGCGGCGAGCGGCGGTCGAGCTGGGCTGCGGCGCTAGCGATGCTGTGGATTGGGCAAGTGACGTTGACTCTTCCGCTGATTCGCTTTCCGCGGCCGCTGGCTGGTGATCGTGCCAAAGGCGAGTGCTCTGTAGCCGGCCAGGATGCCGATCGCGCCGGAGCTCAGCAAGAAGAAGATGGATCCAAGCGTGGAAGAACGACGCCGCATCGATTGGCCTCCCGTTGGAAATAGTGTAAACATGGGCCTACGGCGTTGCAATCGAAGGCGGAAGCCAGCCGATGGAAAGCTGGCGATTGCAGCGGCCACTGCGCTTACGTGTGCGGCCGCGAATGCGATCAGACGTCGACGATAAGGCGGTTGATCGTAAATTGGTTGACGACCTGGTACGCCACGTCGATTGTCTGGCCGGGCTGATAGGGCCCCGGCATCTGGGAAAGCCGGCCGCGCTTGAAGCGGCGGCCGCTTACGTGGAGCGGGAGCTCGCCGGGGCGGGCTATGCGCCCGTACGACAGCGGTATGACATCAAGGGGCAAGAGGTCGCGAACATTGCGGCCGAGTTGCCGGGCGGGCGGCGGATAGGTGAAATTGTCGTTGTGGGCGGCGCATTACGATTCGCTCGACGTGACGCCGGGGGCGGACGATAACGCGTCGGCGGTGGCCGTTTTGATCGAGGCGGTGCGCATGGTGCGAAACTGGCAGCCGGCGCGGACGATTCGCTTTGTCGCCTTCGCTTGTGAGGAAAAGCCCTATCACGAAACGTTTGATATGGGGAGCCAGGTGTACGCCCGACGGTGTCGCCAGCAGGGCGAGCGGATTGCGGGCATGTTGTGCCTGGAAATGGTCGGCTATTTCGTGACCGAGCGCGGCAGCCAGCGGGTGCCGGAGACGATTCCGCGCGGCTGCACGGGCTGTTTCCAAAGCGGGGCAATTTCTTGGCGGCCGTGGGAAACCTGCGTTCGTGGCGACTGTGTTGGCAATTCCGCCGCGGCTTCAAACGGGCGGTCCGGTTCCCGCTGTTCTCGATCGTGCTGCCTGAGACGGTACGCGAAATTCGCCGCTCGGACAACAGCTCGTTCTGGGACCAGGGCTATCCGGCTCTGATGCTGACGGACACGAGCTTTCTAAGGAACCCGCATTATCATCTGGCCAGCGACACGCCGGAGACGCTCGATTATGAGCGGATGGCTGCCGTTACACAGGGAGTAGCGGGGGCAATTCGCCACCTCGGCCGTCGGGCTCGCTGAAAGCGGCCATTCGGACGCTACCGCAACAATCGCGGAACATTCTCGGCCAAGATGGCCGGGCTATGTAACGGAATGCGCAAGGCGTGCAAAAGTCGGGCCTTGCCCGGGCCGGCCTCGTTGGGAAACAATACGGGATTCTCGATTTGCCGACCCCTTATGCTCCTCTGAGGCCCGTTGCCATGGACGCGAAGAGTTCCAGTATTCTCGGCGATAAGTTCATCACTACCGGCCTCACGTTTGACGACGTGCTGCTGGCCCCGCGGTACAGCGAGGTGGTGCCGGCCGAGGTGGACGTGCGGACGCAGCTCACGGCGCGAATCGCGATGCACGTGCCCATTCTCAGCTCGCCGATGGACACCGTGACCGAGAGCGCGATGGCGATCGCCCTATCGCAGGAGGGCGGCCTGGGCGTCATTCATAAGAACATGTCCGTCGAACGGCAGACCGAGGAGGTCGACAAAGTCAAGCGGTCGGCCAACGGCATCATCGTCGACCCCGTGACGC
This sequence comes from uncultured Planctomycetota bacterium, assembly GCA_963738665.1. GTDB lineage: Bacteria > Planctomycetota > Planctomycetia > Pirellulales > Lacipirellulaceae > JABDGM01. The sequence continues at coordinate 4,709 of CAVTXL010000008.1, read as the reverse complement.
TGCCGCCCGATGCCAGCATTGCTACCGCGCGGGCCACGATGGAGCAGGCCAAGGTCTCGGGCATTCCGATCGTGAAGAACGGAAGGCTCGTGGGCATCCTGACGAGGCGCGACCTGCGTTTTCTCGAAGATAATGACGTGCCCATTGCCGGCGTGATGACCAAGGACCAGCTTGTGACAGCACAGGGGACTGTAACGCTTGAGCAAGCTGAGAAGATTTTGATGGCGAAAAAGGTCGAGAAACTTTTGCTGGTTGACGAAACTTACAGACTGACCGGCCTGATCACAATCAAAGACATCGACATGATGCGCCGTTTCCCCCAGGCGGCCAAGGATCGCCAAGGGCGCTTGCGGGTGGGGGCGGCCGTCGGTGTGTTTGATTTTGACCGGGCGGCGAGCCTGATCGGAAAAGACGTTGATTTTCTCGTCGTGGATAGTGTGCACGGCCATTCGGCGAACATTATCGCGACGGTGCGCGAGATCAAAAAACGCTGGGACATCGACGTCGTGGCGGGCAACGTCGCGACGAGTGAGGGGGCGCGTGATTTGATCGCGGCCGGCGCGGACGCGGTGAAAGTCGGCATCGGGCCCGGATCGATCTGCACGACGCGGGTGATTTCGGGCGTGGGCGTGCCGCAGGTGACGGCGATATTCGAGGCAGCCGCGGCGGCCAAAGGAACCAAAACTACGATCATTGCCGACGGCGGCATTCGCTATTCGGGAGATATCACCAAGGCGATCGCCGCTGGGGCGAACGCAGTGATGATCGGCGGGTTGCTCGCAGGCCTCGATGAAAGCCCGGGCGAGCGGGTGTTGTATCAAGGACGAACATACAAGGCGTATCGCGGCATGGGCTCGCTGGGGGCGATGGTCCACGGCAGCAGCGAGCGATATCGCCAGGGACAGGAAACCAAAAACGCGAAACTGGTGCCCGAAGGGGTCGAGGGCCGCGTGCCCTACAAGGGACAACTGAGCCCGTTTTTGTATCAGCTTGTGGGCGGGCTGCGGGCCGGCATGGGCTACTGCGGCGCGAAGACGATCGATGAGTTACGCCAGGAAGCACGATTCATACAAACCACCGCGGCCAGTGTGCGGGAGAATCACCCCCATGACATTTTCATTACGCAGGAAGCACCGAATTACTCGGCAGAGTTTTCGATTGGGGAGGATTGATCAGGGTCGAGAGGCGAGAGGCGAGAGGCGAGAGCCGGACGGCGGCTCGACTGAACTCGCCAACGTCGAGTGGGGTGAACTAATTATTCTTGTCGCGGTCGTTGTATTTCCGCTGGCAATCAGCGGACGAGCATCTGCCGCCGAACTGCAGTGGCGACGGGGGCGAACCCCGGCGGCCAGCGCCGTGGCCGAATCGAACTTGAAGTTTCATCGCGATTCGGCGGTCCGGCTGGCGACCGCCGATGGCGCACTTGGCGATAGCTATTCGGGCAGCGGACCTGGCCTGTCGAGCCCGGCCCTTTCGCCCGGCCAGGCAACGCTGCGGAGCATTATCGTCAATCGTGAAGATGCGAGCGAGACGGTGCGATCTGCCCAGCTTCCCCAGCCGACGGGCACCACCGCCCCGGCCGGCGGCGCCGCGGCGCAAGGTGGCACTGACCTGTCCCCACAAAGTTCGCCGGGCCGGTACGGCCAGCCGCCCGAAGCGCCGCGCGGCGCGGCGACGCCCGATTTGGGGCGCCAGCCAGGTGCGAGCCGTTGGAGTTTCCGAATCAGGATTTGACGCAGCCGGCTACTCAGCCGACGATTCCGCCGAATAGGGTGTTGACTCCACGAACGGACGAGGGCCCGGCTGGCGTCCAAGAAATCACCCCCCAGAACGACAATTCGGAAGCAGAGCGGACGCAGGGCGTATGCGCCGATCAACTCAACGAGCTGAGGACAAGCACGCTGGCGAGCGTGAGTTTGGACATTCGCGTCCACGGCACGGCCGGTCACGACTTTCCGTATGAGTGCTCGGTGGAAGAAGGCGGATCGCACGAGGGCCGCAATTGGGACGGGACGACCTATTTGTGGAAGGCTTCGGCGGTGTGCCATAAGCCGCTATACTTTGAGAACGAGCAAATGGAGCGTTACGGCCATTCGTGCGGGCCCTGCTGGGACCCGATCGTGGCCGGCGCCCACTTCTTTACGCGACTGCCGGTGCTGCCCTACTGCATGGGGTTAACACCTCCGAACGAGTGCATCTACGCCCTGGGCCACTATCGCCCCGGGAGCTGCGCCCGCGGCTGCTCGACCCGGTGCCGCTGCACTGGCGTGCGGTGTGGCTGAGGCCGGAGGCGTAGTGGGGACGGCGGCGATTTTGCCGTAGGTCAGGCTCTGCCTGACAATGGCAACCGCGGACTCTGTCAGGCGGCTAGGTCAGGCTCAGCCTAACAACTATTTGACGGTTTCCATTGCGAAGGTCGATCGTCAGGCAGAGCCTGACCTACTTGAGTCAAGGCGTAGCCTGACAATTTCGGCCAAGCGACGGGATTTGTTCATGCCGTCCGTTCATTCTGTCAGGCGGAGCCTGACCTGCTTTGTTGCGGTCCGTGTCGGGCGTGATAGAATGGGCGAAGGCCGCTTCGCCCCAGAGTGCCGTCACCCCGGCAACGCCCGCCACCGATGAGACGTCCGCACTCAGCCGAATTTCGTCAGGCACAGCCTTACCTACGGGCAGGCCAACGCGGCCGTTTCGGTGGGCACGAGCGCCGGCTGCGGTTTGAGCCGCTCGAAGACCGACGAATGCTCTCGGGCACGGTCGGCAGCACCTTCGCCCAGGTGAGCCGCATCACAGGCGAGGAAGTAACCCTTCTGACGGCCGATAACGCGGGCCACTTTTACATCTACTACCATCCCAACGACGAGCTGGGGTACGTTGACCCGGAAACGGGCGACCTGCTGACCGCCGATTACTTGCCCAACACCTCGACCGTGCTGGTGCTCACGGCCGTGCCCAGCGGCAACATGAGCCAATTGGTGGGCTCCCAATATAGCAACGGCCAGCCGATCGCAGCCGACGGCGGCAACACCGTCTATCATCGCGACGGCTCGATCATGCGTTCGGGCGGCGTGTGGACCTATGATGCGGGCGCCACGCTCGAAACGGGCGGCGACTGGTTCTGGTCCAACGGCGCGCCGATGGCGGCCGGCGCCACCTTCCAGTATCCCAATGGCGCCAACCTGTTCAGCGGCGGATCGCTGTTCTATGAGGGCGGCGGCCGTTCGCAGATAGCGCCAACGCGCTGTTTATCCGGCGCGCAGCCGCTGCGGAACGCGACGGGCGATTATTTCTACGCGGCCGGCGGATCGCTGCTGGCGGCGAGCACGATTCGCTACGCGAATGGCGTCGTGATGGCCGACAGCAGCGGCAACGTCTACAACGACACGGGGACGCTCTCGTTCACGCCGTTCTCTCGCGACGTAAACATCGGCAACAACGAATACTCCACCCATGTTGAAAATGGCCGGTCCGACACGATCGTCGGCATCGAGAACGACGTCGGCGCCGATTTCTGCACGTATGTCTCGAGCGTTCAAATCGTCTATCAGGCGCTGCCGCCCACTCCGATCGACATCGCGGTGAGCTGCGCCGATGCCGGGTCGCTGCACTTCAGTTGGACGAGCGGCGGAGGCTCGACGGCCGGCTATCGCGTGGCGGTGGCAATGGGCGTTTCGCCGCCGGGCGATCCGGACGCCGGCAGCGATACGACCGACAGTTTTTACGACGTGACGGCCCTGGCGGCGGGCGAGAAGGTGTCGATCCGCGTGTGGGCCAACGACGGGCCGGCCATTTATCGCCAGGCGTTTTCGCGACCGGCACGGCGGGCAGCCTCGAGCAGCCGCCCCAAACGCAATTCTTGATCGCCAGTGCGCCTCCAATACCTTTGCGGAGGTGTATGACAGCTTCGACAAAAATATTATTTTTACCGTTGATAAAAATAACTTTTCTTTCGTTTTTGCTTACGTGAATGGTCTTGGCTACGTCAATATCGACAATGGCGATCGCATGCAATGCCGAGCTTACCAGCGCCGTGGACAACGCTTTCCGCGCCCGAAGTGATCGATTGCGACTCTATCGGTAATATTTCGTCGATTCCCACCGGATCGCAATATCCTAACGGAACGGTAACGCGCAGTGGAAGCACCTATTATTATGATAATGGCGCTGTCCTTCGCTCCGGCAGTAATACCTGGTTCTATCTGACGGCTCGCTCATGAAAAACGCTAGCACGACCATTGGCAGGGAGGGGTGGTAGCTATACGTCGGGGACTACGAGTAAGTATAAGAACAATGCTACGTTAAAATCAGGTACGAATATATTCTATGAAAATGGAACTATCTTTATAAATTCAACGCTTGCCGACTTTCCAAACGGATCTGGCCTCTTGAAAGGTGATCGGGAAATCTCCTTTACGAAAATGGCCTCTCCGCTATTCCAGCAATACGTTCCGCTACCTCAATGGATCGACGACCATGATTGACTCCTCCGGTAATCCGTTTTTCTCTTCGGGCAGCTCGGCACCGGTTCCCTTTTCCGATATCGGGATTCAGCCAACCTCTTTGAATTACACCGCCCTCAACGTCGATAAAATCGCGCTTATCAGACCTCCATAATCGGCACCTCCGCCGTCTTCATGCTCGGCGGCTCGGTAGATTACTCCGTTGCGAATGGCGACTACAACCACGACTACACGGTCAACGCGGCGGATTAT
>CAVTXL010000007.1:0-11920 GCA_963738665.1 uncultured Planctomycetota bacterium | reverse complement strand
GGGAATCAGCCACGGGATTTGGTAGGGTGCGGGGCGAGTCTCAGTGCAGGAAGCATGGAGCAGGGGCGTGCGGCCGCGGGGCAGGGTGGAGACTGCTCGCGGATGCGGTCAACGATTCTCACGCAGAGACGCGGAGCCGCAGAGTGGTAGAATAGCAGAGCGGCGGAGAATTCGAAATGTTCTGCGTGGCATGGCGCCTATACAGCCCCACACTTGCGTGAATCGCAATCCTCTGCGTCTCAGCGCCTCTGCGTGAGGCAATCTTCCCGCCAAAAACGTTGTTTGGCAGACGAAATAAAGACGGCTGAAGCAAAAGCGGGTGTCCCCGAGTTCCACCTGGTCGAGCCGATCCCTCGCTTAGGCTTCAGGCTAGTGCGATCGCCTTATTATAGGTGGCTGCGACCTTTTCCTCGTCCACCTTTTCCGCGTCGGGCTGTGGGAAATTGAAGTCAGAAGCACGCGACAATTCGTCGTCTCATAGTACCAACAACCGCGAACGACGGCACAAGTAAGAGAAGGCTTGAAGGCTCAGGGACTGTCCTGATCTCGAATGTTGCGGTCAACGATCCAATGTTGTCAACAAAGAACGAATCAATGAATCCCAAGTAGAGTCTGGTTGCCGTCTCTGGCACGTAGAACTTCTGAACATCTCCTGTCCCTGTTCCGGTTAGTCCGTCACCTATAAAAAAGAATTGGGCGATTGTTGGGGGCAAGCTGGCGAAAGATTTGTTATTAGAGAAATCAGGCAATGGCGGAGCAGGTTGGGCGGGTGTCGCGTCGGTCAGAAACACTCCAACCAAATATGCCCCGTTGTTAGTGTCTCGAAGTCCCGATAATCCATGAAACCCATCAAACGAGAGAGGCGACGTAGGAAACTCACCCGGCAGGTACGGATAGAAACTGGGGCCGAAACCGTCTGGACTTTCCGTACTCGGCTGAGCACCGCCGTAGTAGTTGACGGTTCCCGTGACGGATGAAAACGTCAGCACTTGATTCAGCCCGGCCGCGAAATTATGTAACACGGGACTTAGACCGTCGCCAACAATCTCAGGGCCGGAACCCAGACCAGCCCCGTAAATATTATGCTTACTATTCACTTCAACTACCGTGGCTTGAGCCAACCGCGAACCGGCAACCGCGACAAGTAGAATCGCATAAGTCAGTGGTCTCATTAGTCTTCCCCCGACTTCAATTAGAGGTGAGAAGTGACCGCCAAAGGGCGGGTACAGTGTTTGCACGATAACCAATGGCAGGGAAGCCGTCAAATAAACAAAAAGACCCCGTGAGAATTCGGAATCTCACGGGGCCGTTTGGTTTGTCTGGCCGGCTACAGATTAGCAGCCTCAATCAAAAGCACAATTGTTGACGCGGTAGGAGGATGTCCCTCTCTTAGTTGAAATAGGTGGATGACTCCTAGCGGTGATTGTCAGGCGAGTTTGGGTTGTTTGTCAATGATGGTTGGAGCGTGAAGTCGATCGAGGGCTGCCAGGAGCTGCGGCAGGTATTTGTAGCCCTTGATGCGGTTGAAGCGTCGTTCGGCATCCAATAGTCCGGCCGCACACCACCGCTCGCGCATGTCGCCGTCACGCCAACGCTTCACGCGGCGTGTCACACTTTCGGCCACGCTGAACGCACTCTCGATCGGGTTGGTCGTCGAGAGTGTCTGGCGGAGCAGTTCCGGAACACTCAATCGGACCACGGTCAGCGTTTCATCGAGACCTTCTTCAAGACTGGCGGCCGCGGCCGGGCTGATCTTCCGCAGCCACTTCACCGTGGCCACCAGCAGCGTACGAGCCTGCGTGGCGTTCGTTTCATGGTAGGCTGCATTCAGCCGCTGGCGCAGTTCTTCATGATGCTGGTCGGGCAAGTGGGCTTCGACGTTTCGCCGCTTATGCACCTGGCAGCGTTGAATCACGGCGAACTTGCCCCACACGCGGACGACCGCCGCCCGCAGCGCTTTGGCGCCGTCCAGCACGAACAGCGTCGGCACATCGGTGGGCACGCCACGCTCGCGCAACTCTTCCAACAGGGAAGTGACGACGGTCGCATTCTCGGTCGCTCCTTGCCGCAGGCCCAAGAGACGTTTCTCTCCCGTGGTCGTAATTCCCAGGGCCACGACCATCATTTCGCCCGCATACGGCTGGGCGTCGATGAAGATCACGGCGAACCGCTCACCCTCGAAACGCCGCTCGGCCAGCCGCGCCACTTCCTGGGCCGAGGCCCGCACGAAACCGCGGCTGACGCTCGACTTCTTCATGCCAAAGCCGGCCTGGGCCGCGTGAACCACCCGCTCGTAACGACGCGTCGAAACGCCGTTGACCAGGTGCTCCAGGGCTGATTGCGGCATCGCCTCGGGCGACTGCAAGAGCGTGTAACGCTCCAGCTCCGCTTCGCCACGGCCGTCCGTGTAACGCACCCGCGGCTTCTCGACCGACACCTTCTGGCCGGCGATCGTGATGAAGCCGCTCTGATGGCCGAAGCGGGTCTGGCTGCGGTCGGGCACACGCTCATGCCGCTGGCCACAACGCTGGGTAACTTCGTCTTCCAGCAGGCACTGGGCCACTTTCAGCCCCATCTCCACGGCAAACGATGACAGCGCCTCGCGAGTCATCTCGACCAGCGCTTCGACATTTAGCGGCAATTGCACTTCGCGGGACGCCGCCAAGGCCTGCGCTTCGATCCGCCGCGGCCGACCTCCCTTTCTCCGGCCGTCGGAGCTAGTTGACTTGCGAACACGAGACGATTTCGGATAGCTTCGTGACATGGTGGTGAACTCCTTCTGTGAGTGAAAATGACATTCCCGGAATGTAACCTCCGGGTGAAGGAGTCACCACCTTTTCAACTAAACTCGGGACATCCTCAGCGGTAGAGTTAAGAGCAAATTTCGCCATTTCGGGCGTGACCGTATTGGTTTGCACTCCCTGCCCGTGGCCACTCTGTTTGTTTCGCGGCGTTGGAATCGTGGTTGTGAGTAGACGGCTGAGCGAATTCAATTGCTCTTGGCTGAATGTGGGCAGCAGCTTGTTATCAACGCAAATTTTTACCAGTTTGCTAGCCGTGTCACTCTGGTTGTAGGCCCAAGTTTTATGGTGACAAATAATCTTCATCGTGCTTTCAAATGCCTTTAGGCATTCGTTCAAGCATCCTGTGTTGTCGCCTTTGCGGTAGTATTCGAGGGCAGCTAGGAATTCCTGATCTGCTCCCTTGAATCGCGGATCGGTCAGTAAGTTCAGGGCCGGCTGAGCGGCTTCTGTGTGAAGGAATTGCATGCCACATTCGATGATACGTGGATACTCGGTATCGAGCGTTCGCGGCATGGTCCTACCGTCTGCGGAAACGGTGGGCGGGTTGATCGTATCAACGTAAGGCGTCAATTCGTAGCCAATACCGGAATCCCGAAAAATATCATTGATTGCGTCTACCGTTCGCTGCTTGCCGCAGCCGCCCCGCGTTTTGAACGCAATTTCAATGAAATCCAATGCCATAGGATCGGGGCACAACGCGAAGTGATTGACTACAGGATTATCCCCGACGTTCGCCGCCTCGTACATTGAACGATAGAGGCCGCCGTATTCCAGCATCAACTTTTGGCCAATCTCGTTTAGCAATTGGTCAAAATTGGTTCCGCTGGACATATCATTTGCCCACTGCATCATTACGAACATTATGCGACGACGTACCGGTTCCGGTAGCGTATTTCCGAATACCTGCGGTTGATTTTGCTTGGAGAAAAGTGCGGCCATAGTCCCTCACTCCGCGTTGACGTGTACGAATTCTCGAATTATATGCGACTGAACGGTGCGGGCTATCAAAGAAAAAGCCCGGCATTGGCTCAACCAGTGCCGGGCTTCGCTGTTTCTCGATTCAAGCCGTCAACCGTACAACTCCCCAAGTTTCGTTGGGGCATAATGCTCGCCTTTATCCCACGTCTCCATTGCATTCAAAATCGTCAGCAGCGGGAGGCGGACAGTACGGTATTCAACCTCCCCAACTTGATCGGAAAACGTAAGCCGCAACTTCATATCCAGGAACATTGGCTGCTTACGTTCGACTTCCAACACTTCCTGAATCCACTGTTTCAGCTTCGCCTTTTCCCCAGCGCCGAGTCTGACGTACATCGGTCGGAATTCCAACAACTCCGAATCAACGCAAGCCTTTGCCCGTGAATCCGGCTTAAGCATCGCCTTGCGAAATTTTTCTCGTTCGTCGTCAGTCATTTTTGGACCCTCAATTGTTGGCGGTGTGGCGTCCGAGAATTATAGCCGTCTGCGGATGATCGGCTACCAATGAAAAAAGCCCACGAGTTTTCTGCCCGTCGGTCAGTGGCAAAAGGCACCACAATCGGTTAAAATAACCGGCCATCCTCATGGCGAAAGGGGCCCATCAATGCCAATCACAGTTTCCGACATTGACACGTTGCAAGAGTACATTCAAGGCGTCGTCAAGAAAGCGAAGCACCATGCCAGCGGTGTCGAGGAAGTGGTTTTCACTATCGCGGGTTTGATCGTGTGGCGGAAGGATTCCGACCGTGAGCTAGAAGTCCATCAACGCGACGGCAAAATGACTAACGTGCTTTGGGTTTGGATCGGCGGGAATCGCTACGCACTGTCATACGACCACGATCGAGTAGCCGTAGTGGTCCGGGACCACTCGACCCACGGCGAAGAATTGGCAGCCTTCGATAACGACACGCCAGTTGCCACAATCAGAAAATTCTTTGCCCGTCTTTGACCCGCCATTAGTGTACAAATGAGTGGCGTTACTACGCTTGCTCAGCCCGTTTATGCGGGGTCCACCGAGGTTCGGACCCGCGTATTTCCCGAAGAATTCGCTAGTTCCCGAATGCCGCTGAACGGCTTTTCGATTTATGATTCCGCTGCTCTAACCAACTGAGCTACTCCGCCGCACGGGATTGGCGGGCCGCTGTGCTTGAGGGCCGCCGCCGGTGCCAGCACGAATTGTACTGGGGGAACAATTGGGTCGGGTCATAGTTCGCGGAGAACCTGCAGGCGCGACTGTTCGTTTTCGTTTTGTACGCTGGTCGTTGTCGCGACGGCCGGAGGACGGTGTACCCTAGAAACGAATTCCAATTCCGTTTCCTCTCGTGTCCCCCCCGTGGTGTTCTGTATGTTGGTGCGATTTTTGCACGCAGCTTGGCCCGGCGGCGGCGGATGAGATGATTGGGAGTTGGGTGTCGCCGCTGCGCGGCTGTTTCGCCCTGGGGGCGACGTATTGGATGGATCGGGTCCGGGGGCTTTCGCCCCCGACTATGCGCTGTCGCCGCTGCGCGTCTGGGAGGCCGCTTCGCGTCTGCGAAGCGGTTTAGAGCGTGTTGTTTGTGTTAGCGACCGGATTTGCCGCTGCGAAGATCACCCCTCCCTCGCCACGGCGAGTCCCAAGGAACCCGGCCCCGTTCGACTGAGCTCACGACAGGCCTCGCCGTCGAGGGGAGGGGAGAAATCCAGAAATTGGAAGCGCTCGGGTGGCGGATTTGATGACGGGGAGTGCGTGTCGCCGCGCTCGGGCTGTTTCGCCTTTCGACGAGTTCAGGGCCCTGCGGGAGACATTTTTTTTTGGGCTCGTAATCCAGGGGTTGTCACCCTCGGTTACATGCTGTCGCCGCTGCGCGGCTGGGAAGCGAACTGCCTCAAAACCGTAGCGCCACGGACAGGGCCGTTCGGGCGCCGACCGTCCGATCACGGCCCCGTCTTTAGCCGCAAAATCGTAAACGAATATGGCGGGAACGTACGGCGGAACGAGGCGGAGGCGTTGGTGATCGCTTCTTCCTTGGGCGCCACTTTTTGCGGCTCGGCTACGGTGTTGACGTCTTTCGGCTCGCCTGCGAGCACGATCGCTGTTCCTTCCGGTTCGACCCGGCCGGCGCCGCGCAGGTTGATCGTGGTATCGGCGGCCACCTTGCCGGCGTTGACCACTTTCACGAGCACCGTGCGATCGGCCTGCTGGTAGGTGGCCGTCGCGTAGACGGCCGTTGTCGTCGGCTGTGGCTCGTAGGTGATGTCGGTGACCAGTTCGCCGTCGACGTAACCGCGGGCGCGATTGCCCGTCACTTCGAGCCGCAAGTCATACCAGCGGCCGGTCACGACGGTGAAATCACTGCTGTCGCCGTACGGGCCGCGGGCGCCTTCTTCGGCCGACTCGGTGCGCGTGACCGTATTGCCCCAGCCGCCGATGTTCCACCACTTCAGGTTGTTGCCGTCCTGCGCATAAAAGATCACGATGAACCCTTCACGGCCGCCCAGTTTGCGGGCCCGCAAGCGGATGGTGTAGTCGCTCCAGTTCGGCTCGCCGATGATCGCCCACGTCTCGCCGTCCATCTGCACCGGCACCAGCGACCTGCCGAACACGCGCCAATCACCGCCGGTGAAGTCCCAGCCCTTGACGTCTGCCAGAGAATCGGGCGAAAACAGCGTGCGGCCGTCGGCGCCGGTCACCGAAACGTCGCTGTATTCGACCTGTGTATGCCAGGAGCCGAAACCAATCTTACCCTGGGGCGCTTCTGCGACGGGCGGCGTCAGCTTCGGCGCGTCGAGCTTGGTCGCCAGGGCGACGTCGCCGCGGTTCTTTGCGAGCATCGCCTGCGGCGTGATAGCTAGGCGAGCCAAAGCAGCCCAGCGCGTCGTAGCCGATCAGATTGAAGTTCCATTGCCAGCCTTTGGGATACCCCTTGGCTTCGTCGGCGAGGTTCACGTTGCAGAACAGCGGCGCGTAGCATTCCATCACCACGGCGTCCGAGTTTCGCTCCAGCCCCATTACGAACGCGGCGTCGGCCAGTGCCGAATTGAGATCCGTCGTCGGTTGGCTTTCCTGGGCGGCCCACTCGCCGACGAACGTCTTGATTCCATCCGGCTGCCGGCCGTTCCAACCGCCGCCTTCAAATTTCAGGTCGGCTGATTTGGGCCCCGGCGGATCGTACAAGTTGAACATGCGCGCAACGCACTCGGACTGCGATAAAAGTGGTCGTCATACACGTCCGGCTTGAAGCTCTTGACGGGCGCCGAGGCGATGATCTTCAGTTGTGGATACTTTTTCCGAATCGCGGTCGCCATCTCTGTAAACCGGCCGTCGTAGCCGCCCGAGCCGTCGAACCAGTCTTCGTTGCCGATTTCGACGTAGTGCAGCGGGAAGGGCTCGGGGAAGCCGTCGGCGGCTCGCTTCCGGCCCCATTCGCTGGTGGTCGGACCCATGACGTATTCAATCTCTTCGAGTGCCTCCTGCGTATAGATTGCCATCTCCTGGCTCCCCGCTTGGAAGTGGTCGCCGTTCAGCACGTAGCCCGCAAACAGGGCCAGCACCGGCTCGGCATTTAGCTGTTTGCACCACAGCAGATACTCGGGCAAGCCAAACCCGTCGGACGAGCGGTAGCTCCAGCATCCCATGTGGCCGGGCGCTGGTCCGGCGGACCGATCATCTGCTTCCAGTTGAACCGATCGGCGAAGCGGCCCCCTTCGACATAGTTGCCGCCCGGCAAGCGGATGAACTTGGGTTTCATGTCGGCCAAGAGTTTCATGATGTCGGGCCGCAGGCCGTTCGGCTCATTCTCGTAAGTCGGCGGAAACAACGACACGTAACTGAACCAAACTGTGCCGCGTCCCCCTGCCGTGAGTGCAAAGTGCGCCTTGGCCGTTGTTTTAACGTCGCTTCCCGTCTTGAGCGTCAACGTGTATTTCTGCCAACGGCCGGTGATCGACTGCGTAGCCGCCTTGGCAACAACCGTGTTGCCCTCATCGAGTCGCAGCGACGCCGTGATCGGGCTGCTGAAGCCGCCGCTGCTTTTGGCGTAAAACCGCGCGGTGTAGGTCGTGTCCGGCCGCACGGGAATACCCCAATACCCGTCATTCGCGATGCCTCCTTCTTCGCCGCTCAGTTCCAGCTTGAGGCTAACCGGCAGCGCGGCATTCACCGGATTTTCCCGATCCAGCGATATTTTTCCGCGGCCCACCGGTGACCAGTGCACCGGCGGCCGCTCTTCGGTGTTGCCGCCGCGGCGATTCTCCGCCCGACCTTGCGGCTGCGGGTCTTGAAACGAGCGATTCTGGATCAACTCGGCGTACAGGCCGCCGTCGTAACTGTGATTGATCTCCTCGGTCATCAGCCCGCCAAAGCTGGGGGGAATCGCGACGCCCGGCTTGCTGACATCGACGTCCAAAGTGGCTGACAGCTGCGCGGAAGCAAAGCGAGCGGCGCTCGTCCAGACGATGGCGATCGTGACAAATGAGACCAGTTTACGAAAGGGTGTGCACTTCATCATTAGTTCCCTCAGCGACGTGGGAAGATTGGGTGGGGTTTTCAGTGAACTTTCGCGGCGAGTTCGCGAGGGCGCGAATGAGCAAGATGAGGCTGACAACCGAGACCACGATTCTACACAGACCGGCGTTGGATTGCGAACAGGCGGCGTTGCCGCGGGTTAGGAACACTCACAAGACCGTGGTACCCGGGCCGATAGCTCGCGAGGCGCCGCTCCGCCCGGCGCCTCGTAACACTGCTCGCCCCATTCGCGGCAGAAACTGCTGTGATCGCGGCCAGCGTTTCATCGACGACATTCTTCGAACTTAAGTCTTGACAAGTTCCCGCAGGTACGATTTAGATAGGATGTAGAGAGAGGAGGGTCGGGCATGGTTCGGTTCGGTTGGTCAGGTGCCATTGCGCTTGCATTGTCCCTCGTTCAACCGCTTTTCGCCGCCGATAACGGCAACGGCACCTTCACGAATCCGCCTCTCTTTGCCGACTTTCCCGACCCGGACATCATCCGCGTCGGCGTCGATTTCTACATGGTCTCGACGACGTTCGTCAACTCGCCCGGCTTGGCCGTGCTGCATTCGAACGACCTGATCAACTGGACGACGATCGGCAACGTCGTCGATCGCCTCGCAGGCGACGCCCGCTACGACATGAACGGTGGCACACTTTACCGCAATGGAGTCTTCGCCCCGTCGATCCGCTATAAGGACGGCACCTTCTACGTGGCCGTGCAGCCGAACGGCACCGGCCAGGGGCTGCAAATCTATCACACGCAAGACCCGGCCGGCTCGTGGCAGCTCAATGAACTCAACGGCGGCGCATTCGACCCGGGCCTGTTTATCGACACCGACGGCACGCCTTATGTCGTCTACGGCGGCGCCTATCAGAACAACCTCTATATTCGACAGCTCACGCCGAACCTCGACGGTTTTGCCACGTCGCAACAAATCATCGCCACCAACAGCTTCGGACTGGAAGGTTCTCACGTCGCGAAGAAGGGCAACTATCACTACATGTTCAACGCTCGGCCGAGCAATCTGTCGATGTACGTCTCTCGCTCGACGAGCCTGCTCAGCGGGTGGACGAACCAGCAACTGCTCACGGACGGCTCAGGCAGCGGCCATCAGGGCGGTATCGTTGACCTCGAAAACGGCGATTGGTATGGCTTCGCCATGCGCGACAGCGGACCGGTCGGGCGAATGACAAACATGAGCCCCGTCGCCTGGGTCAACGACTGGCCGGTGTGGGGCAACAACAACGTCGTTCCCGGCACGGCCCCGAAGCCGATCCTGGGGCAGCCGATTGCCGTGCAGCCGACGTCGGCCGATTTTAACGATGCCGAGCTATTGCCCGATTGGCGGTGGAACCACAACCCGGACGATGCCCGCTGGTCGCTCTCCGAGCGGCCGGGATACTTGCGGCTGAAGCCGACCGTCGCCCCCGATTTTTGGAACGCCCGCAACACGCTCACTTACAAGGGCTTCGGCCCGACCAGCGAAGCGGTTGTCGAGATGGACATTTCGCGTCTCGCGACGGGCGACGTGGCCGGACTAGGCATGCTTGGCAAGGGGCTGGCCAACCTGTCGGTCAATCGCCTGGCCAGTGGTGATGCGCAGCTTGTGCTAAGCACCGGCACGGCCACGGCCAGCTCAGGGCCGCTGAGCCAGCAGGCGACAGCCTCGCTCGGCGAGGCCGATAACGTGTACCTATTGCTCAAGATGAACTTCCAAGTGAATCAGGGGCAAACCGCCTACAGCCTGGACGGCCAGACGTGGAACACGATCGGCGGAACTTTCCCGCTTCAGTGGGATTGGGCAACCGGCACGTTCCAGGGCGAGCAATTTGCCATTTACAATTACAATAGCACCGCCAGCAGTGGGTATGTCGACGTCAACCGAGCGACATTCATTCAACGCGCCGATCTCAACCGCGACGGCAGCGTGGACGCCAGTGACTACCAGCGGTTCCTGGCCTATCATTCGCATCCGCTGCCGGGCAGCGCACCGATCGCCACGTTCGCCTATGGCGACCTCGACGGCGACCTGGACAACGATTTCAACGATTTCCGCGCGTTTCAGGCCAACTATATCGCGATCCATGGCGCGTCGGCGTTCAGTGCGATGGTTGCGAGCCTCGGCCAGGCGCCGGAGCCGGGCACGGCCATGCTGATGCTAATGGGAGCAGCGACCATCACCTCGTGC
Source organism: uncultured Planctomycetota bacterium (assembly GCA_963738665.1). GTDB lineage: Bacteria > Planctomycetota > Planctomycetia > Pirellulales > Lacipirellulaceae > JABDGM01. Next base: position 1,460 of record CAVTXL010000007.1, on the reverse strand, counting down.
AGCCGCCGGCGCCGGTTTGCAAGAAATGTCTATTCTACTTCTCACCGCTGACTTAGTGGTCTCCTCGCGAGCCGCTGGGGCGGCGCAACGTGTCGGGGGGTCGCTCGCCACCGTCGGTTCATTGTCGGGCTTGATGCGGCGATTGTGCGAGATAACCCAGCGACCGTGATCGTTGATTTGAGCATGCCGTCGCTGAAGGTGGAGGCGATCGTCGATTGCGTTAGAAAGGGGCGCGAAACGGCGCCGGCGATTATTGCCTTTGGGCCGCACGTGCATGAAAACCTGCTGGCCGCCGCCCGCGCGGCTGGTTGCGACGACGTGTTGAGCCGCGGGCAGTTCTTCGGGCAGCTCGATGCGATTCTTCGCAAGCCGCTCGGCGGCAATGGGTAACCTTTGCACCGGTTCGCTGGGGGCCGGCGCGCTTGTCTTACGCCATCAAGAAGTGAGTCCGCTCAAGTGGATGGGCCGTCTGGTGGATGGGCGTTGCCGCTGACGTCGCCGGCGACGGCGGGTTTCGTCGTAGATACTTCCGGCACGCCGCTGGCTGCGTCGTCTTCGAGCGGCGGCATGCCGTATTCGCCCTGGTGCTCGATATATACCTCGTCCATCTCCGCGCCGTCGATATCGCGGCGCAACAGCAGGTAGATTCCCACGCCGGCCACCCATACGTAACCGATTTGAAAGCCGGCCGCGACTGCTTGCCACAGCGATTGCCAGAAGTGGATACACTTTTTCGCCACGCCGAGGACGCCGGTGGGCTCGTTCACGGGCTCGGGCAGTTCCTGGCCAGGAGCCAACGGCGGGGCAAGGGTAGGTCCTTGGGTCGGCTCAAACTGGGGGGAACGCTGGACACAGCGGGCGCCGCCCGCGACGGAGCGGTTGGGAAACCGATCAACTCTCGTTTTTCCTTACCCAGCCCCCAACTGACCGACCAATCGCCCAGCGCGATCGCCGCCGTGGCAAAACCCTTCACGACAAACATGCTCACTGCCGCCAAAAACACCGAGAATGCCACGTACCACAGTAGCCTCCACGGCCGCTGGTACACGTATGCATAGCTGCGGCTGGGCGCGTCGAACGCATCGGTTCCCTCAACGCTGACGGTTGCCCACATCAGCGGCCAGCCGACGAGCGTCCAATCGAAGAGAATTGCCATCAGCAGCCCGAGCACGAGGACGAACGGCCACACAAAGCTGGCCAGCATGGCCAGCACGCCCCAGTTCATGACTGCGCCGAGCACCAGCAACTGCACACCAAACACGGCCGCCCCGGCCAGCGCCACGAGCGCGGCGAGGCCGTACGACGGCAGTTTCCACAACGCTTGCCGCAGGGCCACGACCGGGCCAAGGGACTCGTCGCGCGTGAACTTGGGGCGAGGCGATGAGGGAGATCGCTCCCCCAATGACGCCCCACACGAGCAGCTCCCACAGACAGGCAAGAAACATGCAGACGAATTTGGA
>CAVTXL010000006.1:0-23834 GCA_963738665.1 uncultured Planctomycetota bacterium | reverse complement strand
TGCGAAGATCACCCCTCCCTCGCCACGGCGAGTCCCAAGGAACCCGGCCCCGTTCGACTGAGCTCACGACAGGCCTCGCCGTCGAGGGGAGGGGAGAAATCCAGAGACCGGAAGCGCTCGGGCGGCGGATGTGATGACGGGGAGCAGCGTGTCGCCGCGCTCGGGCTGTTTCGCCTTTCGACGAGTTCAGGGCCCTGCGGGAGACATTTTTTTTTGGGCTCGTAATCCAGGGGTTGTCACCCTCGGTTACATGCTGTCGCCGCTGCGCGGCTGGGAAGCGAACTGCCTCAAAACCGTAGCGCCACGGACAGGGCCGTTCGGGCGCCGACCGTCCGATCACGGCCCCGTCTTTCAGCCGGAGAACGGTAAATGAGTGTGCCGGCAACTTGCGACGGAACGACGTCGACGCGTTGGCGAGCGTCTCCTCCTTGCGGGCGACTTTTCGCGGCTCGACTGACGGTATTCATGGCCGAAGGATCACCCGTCAGCACGATCGCCGTCCCAGTCGGTTCGACGCGATCGACGCCCAGCACTTTGATCGTCGCGTCAATCGGCTTTCGCCGTGCCCGAGTTGACGGCCTTCACGATCACAGTCGCCATGTTTCCGATCATAGGTAGCTGTCGCGTACACTCCCACGTGGGCGGGGGCCGGGCCTGTACGTCGAAATCGATGACGAGCTTGTCGTCGACAAATCCGCACACCCGGTTGCCCGTCACCTCAAGCCGCAAGTCGTACCACCGGCTGGTCTCGATCTTGGTTTCGCTCCCTCTCGGCCGTAAGGGCTGCCGCCCCCTTCGACACCGGCCTCGGTACGCGTAAGGGTGTTTCCCCAGCCGCCGATGTTTACCCACTTCAGGTAGTTACCGTCCGTCGGCCGCGTGAAACAACACGATAAACCCTTCGCGCCCTCCCAGCTTTCGGGCGCGGACTTTGATCGTGTAGTCTCTCCCACGCCCCCGTCGCCGGTGATTGCCCAGCTTTCTCGGTCACCGTCCGTACCGGCTTGATTCGACTTGTCGCCGAACTTCAGCCACGATCCCCGTTGGTGAAATTCCACTCGTTTCCATCCAGGCCTCCCCCTCGGAGGAGAGCAAAGTTGTGCCGTCCGCGCAGGTGACCGAGAAGTCGGCGTACTCGACGTCTGTGTGATAGGTGCCGAGCACCAATCAGTCCATGCGGCGGTCCAGCCATGGGCAACGTTCAGCGGCGGCACGTCGAGCTTAGTCGCAGGGCGGCGTCGCCGTGGTTTTTGGCGAGCATCGCCTGCGGCATGATAGCTCGGTGAGCCGTAGCTACCCAGCACGTCGTAGCCGACCAAGTTGTACTCCCATTGCCACCCTCGGGATATCGCTTGGCGGGGTCCGCTGGGTTCACGTTGGACGAACAGCGGCGCGTAGCATTGCATCTCGACGGCGTCAGAGTTTCGTTCCAGGCCCATTACGAACGCGGCGTCGGCCAGTGCCGACATTGAGGTCCGTCGTCGGTCGGCTTTCCTGGGCTGCCCACTCGCCGACGAACGTCTTGGTTCCGTCGAGATGTCGGCCGTTCCAGCCGCCGCCGCTAAATTTCAGGTCGGCTGTTCGGGACCGGGCGGATCGTAGAGAGCTGTACAGCCACTCCAACTGCACTCGGAGCGGTAGAAGTGTTCGTCAATCAAATCCGGCGTGCGGCTTTTCACGCGGTGGTGGCGATGATTTTCAGGTGCGGATATTTGCTCGATGGCGTCGTAGAATTGCGCAAACCGTCCATCGTAACTGCCGGAACGATCGAACCAGTCTTCGTTGCCAATTTCGACGTAGCGCAGCTCGAACGGTTCGGGATAACCGTCTGACGCCGTTCCGGCCCCACTCTGGTTCGGCTCGCCGCTGATGTATTCAATCTCTTCGAGTGCCTCCTGCGTAGGGCTCGAGTTCTGGTCCGGCTGGGATGTAATCCGCCGTCAACGTGTAACCGGCAAAGACCAGCACCGGCTCGGCATAAGCTGTTCACCACCCGAGAAACTCGGGGAAGCCGAAACCGTCGGAGGACCAATAGCCCCAACAACCCGATGACCCGGGCGCTGCTCCAACGGACCAATCATGCGCTTCCAATCGAAGCGTTCGTCGAAATAGTCTCCTTCGACGTAGTTGCCGCCGGGGAAACGGAGGAACTTCGGGTTTCATGTCGGCCAAGAGTTTCATGATGTCGGGCCGCAGGCCGTTCGGCTCATTCTTGTAAGTCGGCGGAAACAGCGACACGTAACTGAACCAAACTGTGCCGCGTCCCCCAGCGGTCATCGCAAAGTTCGCCTTGGCCGTTGTTTTAACGTCGCTTCCCGTCTTGAGCGTCAGCGTGTATTTCCGCCAGCGGCCGGTGATCGACTGCGTAGCCGCCTTGGCAACAACCGTGTCGCCATCATCGAGTCGCAGCGACGCCGTGATCGGGCTGCTGAAGCCGCCGCTGCTTTTGGCGTAGAACCGCGCGGTGTAGGTCGTGTCCGGCCGCACGGGAATGCCCCAATACCCGTCATTCGCGATGCCTCCTTCTTCGCCGCTCAGTTCCAGCTTGAGGCTAACCGGCAGCGCGGCATTCACCGGATTTTCCCGATCCAGCGATATTTTTCCGCGGCCCACCAGTGACCAGTGCACCGGCGGCCGCTCTTCGGTGTTGCCGCCGCGGCGATTTCCGCGACCTTGCGGCTGCGGGTCTTGAAACGAGCGATTCTGGATCAACTCGGCGTACAGGCCGCCGTCGTAACTGTGATTGATCTCCTCGGTCATCAGCCCGCCAAAGCTGGGGGGAATCGCGACGCCCGGCTTGCTGACATCGACGTCCAAAGTGGCTGACAGCTGCGCGGAAGCAAAGCGAGCGGCGCTCGTCCAGACGATGGCGATCGTGACAAATGAGACCAGTTTACGAAAGGGTGTGCACTTCATCATTAGTTCCCTCAGCGACGTGGGAAGATTGGGTGGGGTTTTCAGTGAACTTTCGCGGCGAGTTCGCGAGGCGCGCGAATGAGCAAGATGAGGCTGACAACCGAGACCACGATTCTACACAGACCGGCGTTGGATTGCGAACAGGCGGCGTTGCCGCGGGTTAGGAACACTCACAAGACCGTGGTACCCGGGCCGATAGCTCGCGAGGCGCCGCTCCGCCCGGCGCCTCGTAACACTGCTCGCCCCATTCGCGGCAGAAACTGCTGTGATCGCGGCCAGCGTTTCATCGACGACATTCTTCGAACTTAAGTCTTGACAAGTTCCCGCAGGTACGATTTAGATAGGATGTAGAGAGAGGAGGGTCGGGCATGGTTCGGTTCGGTTGGTCAGGTGCCATTGCGCTTGCATTGTCCCTCGTTCAAGCGCTTATCGCCGCCGATAACGGCAACGGCACCTTCACGAATCCGCCTCTCTTTGCCGACTTTCCCGACCCGGACATCATCCGCGTCGGCGTCGATTTCTACATGGTCTCGACGACGTTCGTCAACTCGCCCGGCTTGGCCGTGCTGCATTCGAACGACCTGATCAACTGGACGACGATCGGCAACGTCGTCGATCGCCTCGCAGGCGACGCCCGCTACGACATGAACGGTGGCACACTTTACCGCAATGGAGTCTTCGCCCCGTCGATCCGCTATAAGGACGGCACCTTCTACGTGGCCGTGCAGCCGAACGGCACCGGCCAGGGGCTGCAAATCTATCACACGCAAGACCCGGCCGGCTCGTGGCAGCTCAATCAACTCAACGGCGGCGCATTCGACCCGGGCCTGTTTATCGACACCGACGGCACGCCTTATGTCGTCTACGGCGGCGCCTATCAGAACAACCTCTATATTCGACAGCTCACGCCGAACCTCGACGGTTTTGCCACGTCGCAACAAATCATCGCCACCAACAGCTTCGGACTGGAAGGTTCTCACGTCGCGAAGAAGGGCAACTATTACTACATGTTCAACGCTCGGCCGAGCAATCTGTCGATGTACGTCTCTCGCTCGACGAGCCTGCTCAGCGGGTGGACGAACCAGCAACTGCTCACGGACGGCTCAGGCAGCGGCCATCAGGGCGGTATCGTTGACCTCGAAAACGGCGATTGGTATGGCTTCGCCATGCGCGACAGCGGACCGGTCGGGCGAATGACAAACATGAGCCCCGTCGCCTGGGTCAACGACTGGCCGGTGTGGGGCAACAACAACGTCGTTCCCGGCACGGCCCCGAAGCCGATCCTGGGGCAGCCGATTGCCGTGCAGCCGACGTCGGCCGATTTTAACGATGCCGAGCTATTGCCCGATTGGCGGTGGAACCACAACCCGGACGATGCCCGCTGGTCGCTCTCCGAGCGGCCGGGATACTTGCGGCTGAAGCCGACCGTCGCCCCCGATTTTTGGAACGCCCGCAACACGCTCACTTACAAGGGCTTCGGCCCGACCAGCGAAGCGGTTGTCGAGATGGACATTTCGCGTCTCGCGACGGGCGACGTGGCCGGACTAGGCATGCTTGGCAAGGGGCTGGCCAACCTGTCGGTCAATCGCCTGGCCAGTGGTGATGCGCAGCTTGTGCTAAGCACCGGCACGGCCACGGCCAGCTCAGGGCCGCTGAGCCAGCAGGCGACAGCCTCGCTCGGCGCGGCCGATAACGTGTACCTATTGCTCAAGATGAACTTCCAAGTGAATCAGGGGCAAACCGCCTACAGCCTGGACGGCCAGACGTGGAACACGATCGGCGGTACTTTCCCGCTTCAGTGGGATTGGGCAACCGGCACGTTCCAGGGCGAGCAATTTGCCATTTACAATTACAATAGCACCGCCAGCAGTGGGTATGTCGACGTCAACCGAGCGACATTCATTCAACGCGCCGATCTCAACCGCGACGGCAGCGTGGACGCCAGTGACTACCAGCGGTTCCTGGCCTATCATTCGCATCCGCTGCCGGGCAGCGCACCGATCGCCACGTTCGCCTATGGCGACCTCGACGGCGACCTGGACAACGATTTCAACGATTTCCGCGCGTTTCAGGCCAACTATATCGCGATCCATGGCGCGTCGGCGTTCAGTGCGATGGTTGCGAGCCTCGGCCAGGCGCCGGAGCCGGGCACGGCCATGCTGATGCTAATGGGAGCAGCGACCATCACCTCGTGCAGCCGCCGGCGCCGGTTTGCAAGAAATGTCTATTCTACTTCTCACCGCTGACTTAGTGGTCTCCTCGCGAGCCGCTGGGGCGGCGAACGTGTCGGGGAGTCGCTCGCCACCGTCGGTTCATTGTCGGCGCTTGATGCGGCGATTGTGCGAGATAACCCAGCGACCGTGATCGTTGATTTGAGCATGCCGTCGCTGAAGGTGGAGGCGATCGTCGATTGCGTTAGAAAGGGGCGCGAAACGGCGCCGGCGATTATTGCCTTTGGGCCGCACGTGCATGAAAACCTGCTGGCCGCCGCCCGCGCGGCTGGTTGCGACGACGTGTTGAGCCGCGGGCAGTTCTTCGGGCAGCTCGATGCGATTCTTCGCAAGCCGCTCGGCGGCAATGGGTAACCTTTGCACCGGTTCGCTGGGGGCCGGCGGCGCTCGTCTTACGCCATCAAGAAGTGAGTCCGCTCAAGTGGATGGGCCGTCTGGTGGATGGGCGTTGCCGCTGACGTCGCCGGCGACGGCGGGTTTCGTCGTAGATACTTCCGGCACGCCGCTGGCTGCGTCGTCTTCGAGCGGCGGCATGCCGTATTCGCCCTGGTGCTCGATATATACCTCGTCCATCTCCGCGCCGTCGATATCGCGGCGCAACAGCAGGTAGATTCCCACGCCGGCCACCCATACGTAACCGATTTGAAAGCCGGCCGCGACTGCTTGCCACAGCGATTGCCAGAAGTGGATACACTTTTTCGCCACGCCGAGGACGCCGGTGGGCTCGTTCACGGGCTCGGGCAGTTCCTGGCCAGGAGCCAACGGCGGGGCAAGGGTAGGTCCTTGGGTCGGCTCAAACTGGGGGGCAACGCTGGACACAGCGGGCGCCGCCCGCGACGGAGCGGTTGGGAAACCGATCAACTCTCGTTTTTCCTTACCCAGCCCCCAACTGACCGACCAATCGCCCAGCGCGATCGCCGCCGTGGCAAAACCCTTCACGACAAACATGCTCACTGCCGCCAAAAACACCGAGAATGCCACGTACCACAGTAGCCTCCACGGCCGCTGGTACACGTATGCATAGCTGCGGCTGAGCGCGTCGAACGCATCGGTTCCCTCAACGCTGACGGTTGCCCACATCAGCGGCCAGCCGACGAGCGCTCCAATCAAGAGAATTGCCATCAGCAGCCCGAGCACGAGGACGAACGGCCACACAAAGCTGGCCAGCATGGCCAGCACGCCCCAGTTCATGACTGCGCCGAGCACCAGCAACTGCACACCAAACACGGCCGCCCCGGCCAGCGCCACCAGCGGCGCGAGGCCGTACGACGGCAGTTTCCACAACGCTTGCCGCAGGGCCACGACCGGGCCAAGGGACTCGTCGCGCGTGAACTTGAGCGCGGCAATGCGCGAGATCGCTCCCCCAATGACGCCCCACACGAGCAGCTCCCACAGACAGGCAAGAAACATGCAGACGAATTTGGAGACGTCGAGCCGCGCATCGAACAACTCCTTGAACGGCCAAGTCAAGAACTGCCAGGCGTTGCGGGGCGCGTTGTACAAGTTTCTCGCGGCCGAATGCCACACCTCATCGGCACTGCGGGGAGCTGTATCGATCGACAAACCGGACGCTGGCCATTCCCACAACCAGTTGCTCGCGGCGGTCCATTCCTGAATGACCGGATCCGTCGAGTTGTAATAGGGGGAGATAATCACCTTCCAGCCGAGCGTTGTGACGACCAGGCCGGCTGCCCCTAGCACCAGGACGCGGGCCATCAGGGCGATCCGCACGGAGCGAAACAAAATCAGCCAAGGGAACAGCTCGCTCCAGGCGACGCTGCGGATAGTCGAGGGGGACTCGGCCATGGGCAAATCACTATCTCAATACGAGCGGAGGCGGTCGAGAAACAGACAACTTGCGGTCGATTATAGGAGCGACCGCCGTCAACTGCCAGCGGCAGAAAGCGACGGGCCCGTGTCAAGCGTGTCGGTCTTGCGGGGTACGGGCGCAGAAGCGCTGAGGGCAAAGCGGTTTTCGGTGAATACGGCCCCGACCAAGGCGGCTGGGCTACTGGGCCGATTCGCCGCAGGCGCTGTCGTCGGCGGGCTGTTCGACCGTCAGCGCTTCGAGCGCGTCCTCGTCGGGCAGGGCTGGCATGCCGTAGCTTTCGCCGAGCCAGCGGCCGAGGTCGACCGTGCGACAACGCGGGCTGCAGAAGGGCAGGGCGTTTGACTCGCTCGGCTCGAACACTTGTTCGCAGATGGGGCAACGCATGGGCGGATTGCGGATTGTTGTGTTTATTTCCTTACGTAGTTTCATCGTACGCTAACCGCCGCCGCCGAGCCACTGCAGTGCGCTGTAAATCCAAGGATGAGTCCACGGGTTCCAGGTTGGATAGCTGGCAGAGAGAACGGATAGAGCAAGCAGCGTCACCGCGAGCGCAGACGCCGGCTGTGGAACGGCACAAGCGATCGGCCGCCGGGATCATTATGACGAGCCACAGCGGCGCGAACCAGAACATCCACCGCAGGCCGCTGGTCATGCCGCCGTAGTTGCGATCCTTCTGCGGGAGGTAGCCGATGTAGAACGCCAAGCAGATGAACGTCAGCGCGCCGATGAGCAGGGCGAGCTCGCGGCGGGGCCGGTTGCCCGACCAGAGCCACATCACGCCCCCGGCCAGGCTCAGCAACCAAACCGGCGTCAGCGAGAAGATGCCGTGATGGCCGACGAGAGTGTGCAGTGCATACATTGCGCGGGACGCCTCGCCGCGATCGATGCCTTGCGGATCGCGCCAATAGCTCTCCCGCTCTTGGCCATTGACCGTGTACGAGTAATCGTACCAATTGTCGTCGGGGTTGGTTGCACTGCGATGCATATATGGAGGGCGGAGGCTGTGGTGGGCGATCCAATTCGTAGCAAAGAACGCGGCGGCCACGACGGCAACGGCCGGCACAAACGCCAGCAGCGTTTGCCGCGGCGCGTACCAGCCCAGTAGCAGGCCGACCGCCGCCAGGCAGGAGAGGGCGGGCAATTCATCGGTCGCCGTAAAGCTGACAGCCAGGCCAGCGAGGGCGAAGTACCACCACTGCCGCTGGTCGTCGTAGGCGATTCGCACAACGGCGTAGAGCGCCACGGACGCGCCGACCGCGGCGGGGACGTGATTGTTGAGCACCACCGCGAACGTGTTGAGAAACGTACCCAGCGTGGCCGCCGCCATCACAAATACCCGTCCCAAGTTGGTTGCGCCGAACCGTTCGACCAGCCAGGCGACGATTACGAACATCAGAATCAGCGGCACAATATTGATGGTCACGAGCATCGCGCGGCCAATCGCATACGGGTGATCGCCGAGCGTCCATCCGGTCAGTCGATGCGACGAGCCAGTATTCGCCGGCCACCAACGTGGCGAGCAGCGGCGGCTTGCTCGAATAGAGGTGCAACTGGCCGTCGGGGCCGCGATGCTGGACCATGTCGATCGTGTCCCACTTCGGCTGGCCGACAATTGGGTCGATTTGGTAGGTGCCGTATTCGACGAGCGAGCGGACGGTCAGCCAGCGGCTGCGGTCGTTGGCGCTGAGAAACGGCCGTTGCAGTTGAAGCTCCTCGCGGATCAGCTTGGCGTTATCGATGGATTGGCGTTCCAGTTCGTCCCCCGTGACGCCCTGGGCGAGAAGCTTCGTACGCTCGCGTTCGAGCGCCTGGCGAATGCGCATCGGCCTCAACTTGCACTTTATCGACCGAGTTGACGGCCAAGAGTCGGCCCGCCATGTTGCCGGCGGCGATCGCGATCAGTATCGCATAAATTCCCCAACGCAGACGGGCGGTTGAATCAGGGGGCGAGTCAATCATGCCAGGTCGCTCAATATTCTGGTCGGTTCGCCGAGCTGAGAGGGGCGGGAGACGAGGAGATTTGTCGTGCGCACTCTGGCGACGTGTACTCGGCGACCGAGTAGGTATCCGCATCGCGGATCAGAAAGGCGGTAAACATCTCGCCCAAGATGCCGACGGAAAGAAACTGGGCCCCGATGATGAACAGCGCCAAGGCGTAGTAGAGGGCAGCCGTCTGGTGGAGATGGACATCGGGCCAGCCTTCCCTCAAACGCGACAGACACCACGCCAAGGCCAGCCAGGCCATCATCAGACCGCCGACCAGGAATGAAACGAGTCCGACCGCGCCCAGCATGTGCTGCGGCCGGTGGCCGTAGCCCGTGAGAAACTTCACGGTCAGCATGTCCAAGAGGCCCTTGATGATCCGCTCCCAGCCATACTTCGAGCGGCCGTAGCGGCGGGGGCGGTGCTCGACCGAGACTTCGGCGACGCGAAAGCCCTTGGCTGCCGCCAGCACCGGTACGAAGCGATGCAGCTCGCCGTAGAGGCGAATCTCGTTCGAGCACTTCGCGGCGAAAGCACTTCAGACCGCAGTTGTGGTCATGCAGGTGGACGCCGGTCAGCCGACTCACCAGTCCGTTGAACACTCGCGACGGCCAGACCTTGTGCCAGGGATCATACCGCACCCGTTTCCAGCCGCTGACAACGTCGAAGCCTTCGTCGAGCTTTGCCAAGAGTTGGGGAATCTCGGCTGGGTCGTCCTGCAGGTCGCCGTCGATCGTCACGATGCGGTCGCCGTCGGCCGCGTGAAAGCCGGCGCTGAGGGCGGCCGACTTGCCGAAGTTTCGCCGCAGGCGAATGCCGAGGGCCTCAGGATTCTCGGCCGCCAGCCGGACGGTGGTCGGCCAGGTTTCGTCGGTCGAGCCATCATCCACAATGACGATTTGCAAATCGTAGCAATTGTTGCTCGCCATGCACTTGAGCTCGGCTACCAATTGCGGCAGGCTGGGTGCTTCGTCGAGTACTGGGATGACAACCGAAAGCATGCGGGTATTCGCCCCCTGTGCGAAAATCAGGCACCCTCACGATGTCGCGACGGATGTGACAACCAGCGGTCACCTTCCTTCCGAGGGCCGGCGTCGCTGCACACGGAGTGCCGCTAAATATAGGATACCACAAGCGGCGAGTTCCGACACGAGCCAGATCACCCGCAAAAGCACGGCCGCGACGAGCGCATCCGCTTCCCCGCAACGGGGAGCGAGCAGTTGCATGATCAGGGCGTCCCGAACCACGATTCCACCCGGCAACAACGAGAGAAAGCCCGCGACCACGGCAAGCGACACGGCGCCGACCAACAGCGGCGCAGTCGGCGAGGGGAGACAGCGTGTCGACGCCGACGCCCCGTAGCGTGGCCCAGAGGCTCAGGCCAAGTAGAGACCAGCAGACGGCCGCGGCCAGGCAGCCGCTCAGCCAGAACCCCCACGTAATGCGGCCGACGGCCTCGTCAAGCGCACCCTCGCTGCTGCAATTCTCCGCCAATTGACTCGCCCGCGCGAAATCGTTTGAGACCCCAGCGGGCCAATCGGCGCCGATCGGCGGTAGCGTCGGCGCGAACGACGCGAACGCCATCGCCGCGGCCAGCGCCGTGAGGAGAGGCTGGCTCTGAACCAGCGCCACGGTACACGCGCCGCCCAGGGCCGCTCCGACCGCCATCATCAACGGAGTTTCGAGAAATGTACTCACGACGGCGAGCCAGGTCGAGCTGATCTCGCGGCGAATCGCCGAAATGCGCAAAACGACGACCAGCGCCTTGCCGGGAACATATTTGCCGAGGTGGCCCAGATAATAGGCCCACAACGTCAGCGGCCAGGGGACGGCCTGGTCAAGTCGGTCCAAGACGTGGTGCCAGAAGCAGGCCATCGCGCCGAGGCCGGTCAAATCAGAGTGCGCCGGCAGCGAAGAGCCACGCGGGTTTAAGTCGCCACGAGTGCTCGCTGAGCTGGGTGAGGGCGCCCTGGAACGTGCGACCGACGCCGATCGCGACCGCCGCTAAGATCAGCACGCGAAGCGTCCAAACGAATACGCGGCGGAATGGCGACTTGAATTGGGACATTGGCCGTTCACGGATTGGCAAAACGACCGAGCTCGTTCCGGCCGCGCTGGTTTCTCGCTTATTGTCAGCGAATCGTGTTCGCCGCCGCAAGATTGGTGCTGAGGAGTCGCAGCCCATTTGTTAGAATTACGACCAACTTGGGCTTAGCGGCCGGCAATTGCCGGCCGCCTGCTGCCAGGACAAAGGGAGTTTGCACGTGCCGCGAGTCATATCCTTTCTCGTGCTACTGACGATCGTCCTGCTGGTGGCCGCGGTCTTCTTTCGGGTGATGGCCCAATTCTTCGTGCCGCTGTTTCTGGCGGCCGTCTTGCTGGTGGTGTTTCAGCCGCTGCATTCCTCGATCTTGGGCCGCATTCCGAATCATCCCCGGCTGTCGGCCTTGCTTACGACGGTGGCGATTTTGCTTACGGTGTTGCTACCATTGACATTGCTCGGCTGGAAAGCTTACTTCGAACTGAAAGCGATGCTCGCCGCATCAAACAACGCGGCGACCCAAGTTGCGGCCGCGCCGACGAATCCCGATTTGCCGCCAGACGAACTGTCAGAAGAACGAGAATCACTCGCGCTGGGAGAACGACTGAAGAAGATGGCGAAGGACTTGGCGGCCGGCTTCGAGCGAGTTACGCATGTGCCGCTGACCGGCGAAACGATGGGCAAGCTGATCGACAAGGCGACCGTAACGGCGACGAATCTGGTCATTAGCGGTGTGCAATCGGCCATTGGCGTGACGTTCGGCTTGGTGATCATGGTCGTCGCGCTCTATTACTTTTTGGCCGACGGCCCAGCCATGATTCGCACCGTCATGGACCTTTCGCCGCTAGAAGCAGCTTACGAACAGGAATTGCTGGAGCGGTTTGGCCAGGTCAGCCGCGCGGTCGTCGTGGCGACGCTGCTGTCGGCGGTCGTACAGGGCGTGTTGGCGGGAATCGGTTATTATTTTGCATTGCCCAGTACGGCGCCGATCTTTTTGTTGACTGTCTCCACGATGATCACCGCCCTGGTGCCGTTTCTGGGTGCGGCGATTGTGTGGGTATTGGTTTGTATTTGGATATATCTGTACGGGCCGCATCAAGTGGACGGCGTAACGCAGTATGGAGATTGGCCGACGGCGCTGGCGCTGGCCATCTATTCCACGATCGTCGTTTCCGGCGTGGACAACATCATCAAGCCGTACGTCCTGCGCGGGCAATCGAATCTTCACCCTCTCTTGGCGCTACTAAGCATCTTGGGGGGCGTGGCGACATTGGGCCCGGTGGGCATTATCGTGGGGCCGATGGTCATCGTGTTCTTGCAGGCGCTCTTGGAAATGCTGCGGAAGGAACTGGATTCCTTTGGACAGGCCGAGGGGGGAATGGCCGCAGTGCTAGCAGAGGCTGGCGGCGCGAGTGCGATTGCACCTCCGGCCGCTGCAGCCGGCGGAACTCCCGCGCCGCCGGCTGCACGGAGCTTGCCAGCACGGAGCCTGCCAACACGGCGCAAAGACCGGCGCAAGAAATAGCCGAGATTGCCGGCCTGGTCCGCTCAAGGCACGGCACGGCATGTTGCTGCTTGCGGGAAAGGCGCCCGAATCGGCGCCGGGATCGGCCGCGGCGCCTCGTGGCCTCTTGGCCTCGGCGCAAAGTCGGGCGATTTGTCTATCCCCGCGGCCGCGGTTTGGTTTACAATCGCCGGCGATAGTAACTATGGAGGGGGACAGCGGATGCGCGAGACGAAAGCGGTCTCACCCTCCGCATGCGCTGTGATACAACCGACAAGGATGCGGCGATGAGAGCGGCGACTTTTCTGCTGGCGGCGGCGACTGGTGCAATCGGGCTTTGGGCAACCACGGCGCAGCGGCGCCGAAGGTGGGTCGCGGCACACTGTTCAATATCAATCGCAGTATCAAGCTAGTCCACCGCCTGACCGCAGTGCAGCGCCGCCTGTCGGCGGCTCGCCGTACAACCGCTACGTGGTGCCGCCAAGCGGCTCGCCCAGTGGAATTGCTCCGCCGCCGGGCACGTACGATCAAGCGCCACCGACGATGCCCGATGCCGGCAACACGCTGCGCCGCGAGTTTGAGACGGGCGGGCAAGACGCGAACAGCGAAACCGTCCGCATCGGCCGCCGCGTGATGGACGGCGCGACGGACGTAGGCCAGGGGTTCAGCAACCAATTCCGCGACTTTACCAGCAGCACAGAACAACAATTGCAGGCGACCGGCGGCAATCATTCGAACGCGGCGCGGCAGACGGTCGGCGCCGTCGGCGACGGGCTGCAACAAGGGGAAGACAAGTTGGGATTCGGCGGGACAGCGCCGCCTCCACTTGCCGGAGATGGGCGATATGCTCAGGTCCCAACAAGCGTCTCGCCGCCGCCCTTATCCCCGGCTGCGACTTCTTCCGCGCCTCGTTGGACATCTGGGAGTGCATCATCGTCGTCCGGAGTTGGGGTGGGTGCGGGCGTGAATTCGCAATCGAACGGTCTGCGGCCGATCGGGGCGATCACGACGCCGTCGGGCTGGACGATGCTCGGCAACGACACGGCGCCGCCGCCACTGTTGGCGCCATCGGCGGCGCTCCCGGCGCCGGCGTGCCGGGTTCTCCGCGCGCGAGTGACAGTTTTGCGGCCGACCCTGGCTTTGCGGGACCGGCGTTCCCCAGTTCGACACCGCCGGCGGCATCGTCGCCGGGCGCGGCGACGATCCACAGCCAGCTCGTTGACCCGGGCCAGCGGGGGACTGATCCGAATGCTTCCACGAGCCGCGGGGAGTGGAATAATGACTGGAATCAAGGCGCCGGCGCCGGCTCGAATCTCAACGCGCCCGGCACATCACCGACAAATAGCGACCCGTTCAACCGCGGGCCGGTGACGGGCGATCTGGCCAGCGGCAGTCAGTTCGGCCCGCCGCCGGGCGTGAATGGATCCGACCGTTTTGCCAACGGGCCGGCCACGGCCAGCGGCGCGGCCGGCGACCCATGGGCGACGAACACAAAAGCCGCGCCCGCGCTGCCCGAGCTGCCGAGCATCTCGCAAGGGACCTGGCCCGGGCAAACGAACGCCGCAGGCGGCAACGCCGCGCCGAACGTCGCCGGCGCCAATCCGGCGAACTCCACAACGCGGGCGAAGCCAGACTCTAGCGAACAGCCGGGTACCGAAACCAGGCCGTGGATGACGCTCGTTTTCGTCTCGCTGACGCTGATCAGCTCGCTCGTCGCCAACTTCTTTCTCGGCTGGAGCTACGTCGAAGCCCGCCTGCGCTACCAAACGCTCGTCCGCAAAACGGCCGACAAATTTCGCTTGGCGGCGGAAGCGGCTTGAGGGGGGCGTCGATCGATTGCCAGTTTAGTCTTGCCTCTCGCACGGCGAGGCGGTTCCCGCCCGCGGAGCGAGCCGGCTACACTACCTTGGTGGTATCGCCCGGCCGTCTAGGTTTGCCAGGTTTAGTAAGTTGAGCCGCTCTTGCGGACGTGGACCAGCGGCTTGGCCGCCTCGTCGAGCAATTTGCCGCGGACCACGTTCGCCAAAAAAATGCGGTGGTCGCCTGAGTCAATGTGGCTCACCGGCTCGCATTCCAGGTGGCCGAGGGCGTCGGACAGGATCGGCACGCCGCGCGGGCAGTGCTTGATCGCCAGGCCCTCAAACGCCGGCTGATCCGGCTCGAATCCGCCGGCAAAATGCTTCATCAGCGCGGTCTGCTTTTCGCCGAGCACGTTTAAGACGAACGGCTGGCCGGACGTGATCCAATCACCGACGTAGCGGCCCTGCTTAATCGCGACGCTAACCATCGGGGGCTGGAAGCCGGCCTGCATCACCCAACTGGCGAGCATGCCGGTCGCGCGCTGGCCGCTGCCGACCGTTAGGATGTATAGGCCGCTCGGCACGCGGCCGAGAACGGAGTCGAAGGAATGGGTTTTGGGCATGATTGAATCTGAATTTTTTGCGGCATTGCAAATTGAAAATTGAAGAACTGTTGAACAGAGCCCCGCGGTCGCAACGTGCACTTTGTTTTCACTTGTTCATCAGGCGGCCCAGTTTCTCTTCGACGCTGGCGATTTTGCTTTTCAGCCGGCCCGCGTGGCCGCGGCGATAATCGAGCTTGGCCGCGCAGGTCACGCGGTCGCCGTGGCTGGCCATTTGCTCAATGCAGCGACGCAGCAAATCGAGCACTTCGTCGAGCTTGCCTTCGACAATCGTGCCCATCGAGTGCAGCTCATAATCGAGGCCGCTTTCGTCCACCAGGCGGACGCACTCGGCAACGTATTGGCTGACGCTTTCTCCCTTACCCAGCGGCGTGATCGACATTTCGAGAAGGACCATGCGAATTGGCTCCTGTTGATCTTCGTACAGCGGGATATCGGCATCGCCGTTACTTCTCCCGACGACGCTCTTAACCAAACGATGCTGCTTCCGCTCGGGCCCTGCCATCGCTGCATGCAGTGCTAGCCCGCGCACACGGCTGTTTGTGACCGCACGTGCATTCAAGCTCCCAATTCGCTCGCCAGCGATTCGTGAATAATCCGGGCTAGCAATGCATCGCCGATGAGGTTGGGAATTGTAATACGGAGTGACGAACCGGTCGACCGCCTGTCTGGTCAATTGGGAAGGTTAGCAAACCCGCGTCGGCGACCGCTCTGTCCCGAGCCGCAAACATCCACTAACCTGTGCGGCCAAGTCCGGCCGAGAATGATTTATGGCTTAACCCGCACATTCCTTACAACTGCCTCCCGCTCTGGCTAGACCCTGTTCCGCGCCCACTTCGTCGTCATGCTTCGTCGCAACTGCAGATTCAGGCACCCCTTGTGCGCACGGCGCTAGTCTTGGCGTGGTTTCTGATTGTGCCAAGCTTAGCGTCCGCACAGTCGGGCTGGTCCGATTCGACCGTGTTGCCGTCGACATCGGCGCAGCCGTTGTCGCGCACCGCGGCGCGGCCGGACTACGAGTCGGCCGCCTCGCTACGACCGATCGATCTGGTCAGCATGAATGAGCAAGGCACCCAGGCGCCGCCCATCGTGGCGACCGACACCGCCGGCGGGCCGGTGTGGATTTCGCCGACGTTGGACACTCCCGCGACCGACGTATCGCCGCTCTCGGCCGACGAGGGCGATTGGATTTCACCGTCGGCAGGCGGCCCCGCTTATTACGAGTCGGCCCCGCCCGGCCACTGGGCGTGGCAAGTGCTGCCCGACACGATCATTTATCACTCATACATGGCCGGCGTGCACGAGCCGCGGTTCTCGGTCGTGATGTTCAAAATGGACGACGGCCGCGACCTGTGGGACGCGACGCTGGGCGGCCGCGTGGGCGTCTTGCGCTACGGCGACAACAATTGCCTGCGGCCGCAGGGCTGGCAGCTCGATTTCGAAGGCGCCGCCATCATGCGGTTCACGCTCGATTGGGAACGCGACTTTGAAACGGCCGATTACCGCGCCGGCGTGCCAATCACGTACGGCATTGGCGATTGGCAGTTCAAGTTCGGTTACTACCACCTCAGCTCGCACATGGGCGACGAGCACGCCATTCGCGAGATGGCGCTCGACGACCGGATCAATTACGTGCGCGATTCCGTCCTGTTTGGCGCTTCGTATTATGCGATGCCGTTTTGGCGGGTGTATGGCGAAGTGGCCTACGCGTTCAAGATCGATGGTGGGGCCGAGCCGTGGGAGTTTCAGTTCGGCACCGAACTGGCCCAGCCTGGCCCGACGGGCAAATGCGGCGTGCCCTTTTTCGCCGTGAACGCCAACCTCCGCGAGGAGCACAATTTCGGGGGCGACATCACAACGCAGGTCGGCTGGCTGTGGCGGGGCCGCGAGAATGAGACCCTCCGTCTCGGCTTCCACTACTTCAATGGCAAGAGCAGTCAGTACCAGACGTTCGACGACTCGGAAGAGCAGATCGGCTTTGGCGTGTGGTACGATTTCTAGCGGCCGCTACCGACGCGCCGGGCGATCGACTAAAATGGGTGGATGAATCAGCGCTGGGCCGACTACTGCGTCTTCTGGCGGCAATTCCGCCAGGCCTATCACACCACAGGCGCTGTGCTGCCCAGCGGCCAGGCGCTCGCCGCGGCGCTTTGCCACTACGTCCGCAGCGGCGCGGCTAATTCAGTGACCAGGGAGCCGGCCGCTTCGCCGTCGGTGCGTCGGATCCTCGAAGTCGGCCCCGGCACCGGCGCGGTTACGGGCCACATCGTGCGTGATATGCGTGACGGCGATCGGCTAGTGCTCGTCGAGCGCAACGCCGAATTTGTCGCGCTGCTCCGCGAACGATTGAATAACGAAGCCGCGTACAAAACGGTTGCCAATCGTGTGTCGATCGTCCACGCCACTGTCGAAGAGCTGCCGGAAGACGAACCGTACGATGTAGTCATTTCGGGGCTGCCGTTGAATAATTTCACGGCGGGCGTCGTGGATCAGATTTTCACGAAGATTCGCCGGCTCATGTGCGGCAGCGCGACGCTCAGTTTTTTCGAATACATCGCAATTCGCCGCTTCAAGGCGGCCGTCAGCCGCCAGGCCGATCGCGAACGCGTGCGGGCGATCGCCGAAGTGCTCGGGTGCGTACTAAAGCAGCACGAAATCCGCCGCGACGCCGTGTGGGCGAATGTGCCGCCGGCCTGGGTGCATCATGTGAGGTTTGGGAATTGATGCTGGATGCTAATGAAGGCTGCGCTGCCATTGAACCCAGGCAAAGCTGTCAGCCATCAGCTTTCAGCCATCAGCCAGAAAAAACGGATCATTCACAGCGCAGGCTACATTAGATGCTGGATGCTAGGTGCTGGATGCCGGTGACGGGCGTCTTATGAACATTCTGACGATCGAAACTACTTGCGACGAGACGGCGGCGGCTGTTGTGACCGACCGGCTGGAGGTGCTGTCGAGTGTCGTGGCTTCGCAGGATAAGCTGCACGAGCGGTTTGGCGGCGTGGTGCCGGAGATCGCTTCGCGGGCGCATGTTGAGCGGATTCTGCCCGTAATCGATGAGACGCTGCGGAAGGCGAACTTGACGCTGGATGATCTCGGCGCCGTCGCCATCGCGAATACGCCGGGGCTGGCGGGCTCGCTGCTCGTGGGGCTCACGGCCGCCAAGACGCTGTGCGTCGCCCGCGGGCTGCCGCTGGTGGCCGTGAATCATTTGCAGGCGCACATCTATGCTTGCCGATTTGCTGAGCCGCCGAAAAAGGGGTCAGGAACCTTTTGCCGGAACGGCCCAGAGGGTGCTGCGCACAAAAGGTTCCTGACACCTTTTTCGGCGGTGCGTGATGTGTTCCCCTGCATCGGGCTGATTGTGAGCGGCGGGCATTCGAACATTTATCGGTGCGAGAGCCCGACCGATTTTACGCCGCAGGGCGGCACGATTGATGACGCGGCCGGCGAGGCGTTCGATAAAGTCGCCAGCCTGCTGGGCCTGCCATACCCGGGTGGGCCGTCGATCGAACGGGCCGCCCGCGGCGGCGATCCGGCAAAGTACCGCTTTCCGCGGCCGCTCGCCGATGACCCGACGCGGCTGGACTTCAGCTTCAGCGGGCTGAAGACGGCTGTGCGGTATTTAGTACAGGGGGCCGGGGGCCGGGGGCAGGGGGCAGGGAAAGAAGTTGACGTTTCGGATGTGGCGGCCAGTTTTCAGGAGGCGGTAGTGGATTGTTTGGTGGGGAAGGCAGAGCTGGCTTTGCAGCAGAGCGGTTATCGCACGCTGTGCGTCGGCGGCGGTGTGGCCGCGAATGGGCGGCTGCGAGAGCGGTTCGAGGCGTCGGCCGCGGAGCATGGTTACGAATTGCACGTGCCGCCGCTGAAGCTGTGCACTGACAACGCGGTGATGGGCGCGATTGCAGTCGAGCGAATTCGGGCCGGTAAATTTGCCGATTTGTCGCTTGATGTGTTTCCTGGACCTGAGCGGGCGACGAAGGGAGAGCAGAAGAGCAGTAGGGGAGTGGGGGAGTAGGAGGAAGTGTCCGCGGGATATACAGCACGCTTCCGCAGCGCCATTCTTCTGTTCTACCGCTTTGCCGCTCTACTGCAGTATCCTCATCGTTCGCAGGCGCAATGCGTTGCCGATTACCGAGACGCTGCTCGCGCTCATTGCGGCCGCGGCGATCATCGGGCTGAGGAGCCAGCCGAGAACCGGGTACAGCACGCCGGCGGCGATCGGCACGCCAAGCGCGTTGTAAACGAATGCGAAGAACAGGTTCTGGCGGATGTTGCGCATCGTGGCCCGGCTGAGGGCGATGGCCTTAACGACGCCGGCGAGGTCGCCGCCGACGAGCGTGACGTCGGCCGATTCGATGGCTACGTCGCTGCCGGTGCCCATGGCGATGCCGACGTCGGCCGCGGCCAGGGCCGGTGCGTCGTTGATGCCGTCGCCGGCCATGGCCACAAGGCGGCCTTCGTTTTTTAGGGCGACGATGCGATCGTGCTTCTCTTCGGGCGAAACGCCGGCCGTGAATTCGTCGATGCCAAGCTGCCCGGCGACTGCTTTCGCAGTCGGTTCAGAATCGCCCGTAAGCATGACAACGCGGAGCCCCAGCTCGTGGAGCGCACCAATCATGGCGGGCGTCGATTGCTTGATGGGGTCGGCGATGGCGATGAGGCCGAGCGGTTTTTTGTCCGCGGCGACGAACACGACCGTGCGGCCGTCGGCCTGCAGTGTTTCGGCCCGCTCGCGCAGGTGCGAGTCGACGTCGATCCCTTCGCCGCTGAGGTGTTTCAACTTGCCGACCAGGACGGGTTGCCCCTCGACGTTGGCCGCCACGCCGCCGCCGGTTGTGCTCTTGAAACCCGCCGCATTGGCAAACGGCAAATTGCGCTCGTTGGCCGCGTCGACGATGGCCCGGGCGAGCGGATGCTCGCTCATGGCTTCGACGGAAGAAGCCAGTCGCAACACGTCGTTCTCGTTGACGCCCTCGGCCGGGATCATTTCGGTAACCGCCGGTTTTCCCTCGGTCAGCGTGCCCGTCTTGTCGACGACGATCGTGTTCACCTTTTCCATCGTTTCGAGCACCTGGGCGTTTTTGATCAGGACGCCCTCGCGGGCGGCCCGGCCGACGCCGACCATGATCGACATCGGCGTGGCGAGGCCCAGGGCACACGGGCAGGCGATGATCAGCACCGACACGGCGGCGACGAGCGCGTACGCCAACCGCGGCTGGGGGCCGAAGACTGCCCAGGCGGCGAATGCGACGAGCGCCGAAACGATGACGGCCGGGACGAACCAGGCGGCGACGACGTCGGCCAGCCGCTGGATGGGCGCGCGGCTCCGCTGGGCGGCGGCCACGAGTTCGACGATGCGGGCGAGGACGGTGCCGGAGCCGACTTTTTCGGCCACGATCAGCAGCGTGCCGGTTTGATTTAGCGTGCCGCCGACAATATTGTCGCCCGGCGACTTTTGCACGGGAATCGGTTCGCCCGTCAGCATCGATTCATCGATCGTGCTGCCGCCCGACTGCACGCGGCCGTCGACGGGGATCTTCTCACCCGGCCGCACGCGGAGCAGGTCGCCGACGCGGACGGCTGCGAGCGGAATATCGTCTTCGCGCTGGTGTCGCGCGGCAATGTCACTGCTTGGTTTAGAGTATTTAGTACTCGGTACTCGGTCTGGAATCGTGATCACGCTCACGCGGTGGGCGATTGTCGGCGCGAGCTGCATCAGTTCGCGAATGGCGCCGCTTGTCCGTTGTCGTGCGCCTGCGTTCCAGCATTTGCCCCAAGAGCACGAGCGTAATAATGACGGCCGACGCTTCGAAATAGAGCGGCGGGTGGCCGCCCGCTTGGAACGCGCTGGGAATCCACTCTGGGAACACGGCCGCCACCGCGCTGAACGCGATACGCCGTCAGCGTGCCGATCGCGATCAGCGTGAACATGTTCGGGCTGCGACGAACGATCGATTGCCAACCCCGCACCAAGAGCGGCCAGCCGCACCACAGAACGACGGGCGTCGCCAGGGCCAGCTCAATCCAGGGCTGCCACTGGTGGGCGAACCAAGCGGGCGGCTGCCAGCCGACCATGGGGGCCATCGTGATGATGAGTAGCGGTAGACTAAGCACGGCCGCGATCCAGAGACGGAGTTCCATTCGGTTAGGGTCGTGCTCGGTCTCGTCAGAGAGCGAAACCGTTTTCGGCTCCAGATCCATGCCGCAGATCGGGCAACTGCCTGGGCCGATTTGCTCGATTTCAGGATGCATCGGGCAGGTGAAAACGGTGCCCGCTGCGGCAGCCTCTGGCTTGTGGGTGTGCCCATGTCGGTGATCGTCATGGCCGCTGGCGCCATGGCCGTGACCGCTGGCGGGCGGGTGTCCTAGCTCGACGATCGGCAACGAACCAGTCGACTTGGACGGCGGCGCGAGCCCTTTCTTCCGGGCAAACCGGTCGCGGCAGCCCGCGCAGCAGAAGTAATAAGACTCGCCTTCAACTTCCAGCGAAATCGCTTTGGCCGGGTCGACAGTCATGCCGCAGATGGGGTCGATGGCAGTTTTTCCAGCATGATCCATATGCATTGCGGCGAGCGCAGGAGTGTCGGATAATCAGCGAGGTGACCAACCTGTGGAGGCGAGTATGAACGAGCAGCGGCCAAATGTTGAGACGTCCTATTTATTATCTGAGTTGAATGCGGGCCGGGAAACCCGCCGCGCGTTTTTGAAGGGCGGAGCCCTGGTGCTAGGCGGCCTGGCGCTGGGCGGAGTGCCGCGGCGATTGTGGGCGGCTATTCAAGAAGAGGAGAGCGTAAAACCGGCGCTGCGGCTGGGCGTCATCACCGATTTGCACTACGCCGACCGCGATCGGGCGGGCACCCGTTACTACCGCGAGACGCTCGCCAAACTGCCGGAGGCGATCGACAAGTTCAACTCGCTTAGCCTGGACACGGCCGTCGCACTGGGCGATTTGATCGACGAAGCGCCCAACGTGGCCGGCGAAATCGGTCACTTGAAGAAGATCGACGCGATTTACGCTCAGTTCAAAGGCGATCGCTATTACGTGCTGGGCAACCACTGCGTGTGGACGCTGACCAAGGAAGAGTTCATCGACAACTGCGGCATGGAGAAAGCCCACTACTCGTTCGACAAAGGCGGCTTTCACTTTGCCACGCTCGATGCCTGCTTCAAGCGCGACGGCACGCCCTACGGCCGCAAGAACGCGAACTTCAGCGACACATACATTCCCGCAGAGGAACTCGAGTGGCTCAAGGGCGACCTGGCGGCCACCAAGCTGCCGACGATCGTGCTGGCCCACCAGCGGCTCGACTTCGGCCCCACCGACGGCAACAACAACTGGAACATGACGGTGAAGAACGCGCCTGACGTACGGAAGGTGCTAGAAGACTCGGGCCGCGTACTGGCCGTTTTCCAGGGGCATTCGCACCAGAACGACCACCGCGAGGTGGGCGGCATTCACTACTGCGTGTTCCGAGCGATGGTCGAAGGGAGCGGCCAAGAACAAAACGGCTACGCGGTCGCCGACCTGTTCGCCGACGGTTCGATCAAAATCGACGGTTTCCGGCAGCAGCGGCCGTATGAGTGGAAGAAGGCGTAGCCCGGCTATCTTAGCTTTCTTAGGGTCGGGGTGTGTCGAGGCCGCCGAAACACACCGCTGGCTTTCAGAATTAATCGGTGGTGTGTCTCGCAGACTCGACACGCCCAACGGCTGCCGCTAGCACTTTCGCTCTGGACCGCGGCTGATCGGCTATCTACACTCTGCCAGCATTTTTCGGCACGCGCCGCAAGATCCACACTGTCACGGAGGGCCTCGGCCATGGATGGCGAAGCCGCGCCAATTGTGCCCATGGCGCATGCCGATTTGCATCGCCTTACGCTGCCGCACCTCTTGCGGCGGTTGCCGGCTGCGCGACCGGGCGACCAGCGGCGGCGGCGCGTGCTTGATTTGGGGGCCGGCAGCGGGAGCATGAGCCAGCTTTTGGTCGAGGCCGGCTTCGCGGTCGATGCGTGCGATTTAGAGCCGGCGCTTTTTCAATGTGGGGGCATTGAATGCAAGCGGGCCGATCTGGTGAAGTCGCTGCCTTATCAGGACGCCCGCTTCGATGCTGTCGTTTGCGTCGAGGTGCTGGAGCATATCGACGGCCACGAGCGGCTGTTCTGCGAGGTGGCCCGCGTGCTGAGGCCGGGCGGCGTGTTTCTGTTCACGACGCCGAACGTGATGTCGATCAAGTCGCGATTGAGCTTTTTGTGGACTGGCTTCGAGCACAGCTTCTATCCGCTCGAAGTGGGCGAGCAGACGCCGCAGGAGTGGCACATTTCCGGCTACGGCGGCAATCGCTATCGCTTCATCCTCGGCCTGGCCGGACTGGATTTGCAGGCCGTCGAGTGCGACAAGCTCTCGCGGTCGTCGGTGACGTTCGGGTGGCTGGCGCCGCTGATCAAGCTGCGTTCGTGGCTGCGGCACGGCCGGGCGGCCGGGGCGCGAGTGAATAATTCGCGGGCGGCGTTGTTTGGCCGGACGATGATTGGCGTGGCGGTGAAGAATCGAGGGGGCAGGGAGCAGGGGGCAGGGAGCAGGGAGACACGTTCAGTACGCTCGTTCCCACGCTTTGCCCGCTACCGCGGATCTGCGACGTGGGAACGCGATGCCTTGCCGCTCTGCGGAGCGGCAATACGGGACTCGACGCAGAGCGTCGGAGAACTGCGATCCCACGCAGGGCGTGGGATCGAGTCGGTTGAACGTGGGAATGAGGGGCGGCCCTCACCCCCAGCCCCTCTCCCCGAGGGAGAGGGCAGCAATCGGCAGTTGACCGTCATCATCCCGTGTAAGAACGAACGCGAGCACATTCGGGCATGCATTCTCTCGCGCAACAGGTGGCCGACGAGGTACTCGTGGCCGATTC
>CAVTXL010000005.1:0-146394 GCA_963738665.1 uncultured Planctomycetota bacterium | reverse complement strand
GGCTCAGCAGGCAGGCGAATCACAGCGATCGCAGATAAGCGAGGGCATCTCCCGCCGCGGCGACCGGGTCGACGGCGCCGCGGCATTCGACGTCGCCCAGCCATGATAGTCGAACTGCGATTCGAGCGTACCCAGCAGCGTCGGCATGTCGGCGATGCCCCGCCCGAGGTCAATGTCGACCGCCCGCCCCGCGGCCGAATCGGGCACCGCATCGCACGCGTGGACGTGCCACACGTGCGGTCCCAACTCGTCGAGGGCGGCCAGCGGCGAAAGGCCGCCGTGGATCAACCCGGCGGGATGAGGTCGACGCCCAGCGATCCCTCGGGGAGCGCGGCAATCAAGCGCGCGAGATCGGCCGGCGATTCATTGCCCGTAATTGCCGCCAGCCGCGCGCCGGCGCGCTCGCCGCAGGCGCCGACGGCCGCAGCGCCTCGACCATGCGGCGAAGGCGGAGTCCTCGCTCGACGACGGCACCCGGCCGACGCGGTTGACGACGACGCTGGCGACGAGTTGAAACGCCATCCGCATTGCGGCTTCGGTCGCCAGCACGCGGCGTTCGACGTCTTCGGGCGAGTCGTAGCCGCGCCGGGTCGGAAAGGCGACCGCCGATACGCGTAGCTGGTAGTCGCCGAGCAACTTGCGGAACTGCCGCAGCCCGGTCTGCGACAGGTCGGCCGGAATCAGCTCAGCGCGGGCGTCGATCTCAATACCGTCCGCGCCCAGCCGGGCGGCCGTTCGGACCGCCTGCCGTAGCGGCAGTCGCAGGGATTTGGTTTGAATTCCAATTTTCACGTTTGTCACGGTTGTCGCGATCGGGACGGGCGAGTGGGTCGAAGTGGGGTCTGGGTCGCCGCATGCTGCGCAGGCCGGCAGCAATCGGGCCCGCGACGCGAGGTGTGCCCGCGGAATGTGGGTGAAACGTAGGTCGCCGGCCGGCTATGCGTTGTACATTTCTAAATGCACCGCCGCGCCGCAATTTGCCTGCTTTCGTGGTTCGTTCTGGCTGGTGTTGCCGCGGCCGCCGAGCCGCGCGACGATGCCGCCATTACGGTCTTCCATTGTACGTTCGGGGACGACTGGGACGTCAACTACGATCATTGGCCGGATCGCTGGTTGCGCCAGTTTGGGCCCGAATATCCGCACTACGTGAACATCGAGCTGGCAGACGACGCGGCCGTGGGCCGCTGCCTGCAAATCGATTTGGATGGTGCCGCGGCGGCCATCACCAGCCCGCCGGTCCGCGTCATGTCGCGGTTTCGTTACGTGCTCGAGGCCAAGCTCAAGTGCGAACAGCTCGCCCGCAGTTCCGTCGTCGTCAGGCTCGATTTTTACGACGCCGCCGGGCATTTGTTGCACTCCGAGTCGAGCCAGCCGATCGCGACGACCGACGGTTGGCAGCAGGTGCGGCTGAGCGACGTCGAGCCGAAAGACGCCGCAGTCGATCGGGCCATTGTCGGGCTGCGGGTGTCTCGCGGCGTGAGGGCGATTTGCGCGGGCGGGTCTCGCTGGGGGACGTGCGTCTGAGTCGGCTGCCCCGGATTTCCGTCACGACCAACAGTCCGTACAACGTATACACGTCTTTGGGCAACGTGGTCGTAACGTGCCGCATTGTCGGGGATTCGCGAGCGTGACCCCGAGATTCAATGCCAACTACTCGACGCCAACGACAAACCGCTCGATAGCGCGAACTTTCACTTGGACGGCAAATTGATTGCCGAAAGCGTCGGAGAGAGTGTGAACGTCGTTGGTAAAGCCGAAAAGACGCCCGATGTGTATGAGGGCTCGATTTCGTGGACGCCGAAGATCCCTGATTTCGGCTACTACCGCGTGCTGGTCAATTTGTTAAGGTCGAAGGCTCCTGGTGATCGCGATGAGAGTGACCGGCGGCTCGACAACGGCCACGAAGTTTG
Organism: uncultured Planctomycetota bacterium; assembly: GCA_963738665.1. Taxonomy (GTDB): domain Bacteria; phylum Planctomycetota; class Planctomycetia; order Pirellulales; family Lacipirellulaceae; genus JABDGM01. Next base: position 144,484 of record CAVTXL010000005.1, on the reverse strand, counting down.
GCTGGCCGTTGTTCCGTCGCTGGAGGGTTTGGAAACACCCAGCCGGGGCGAATTCGGCTGGGTCTTGCCCCAAGGCGATCATCCATTGTCTTTGGACAACTTGTGCCGGCTGCTGCCGCATGCCGGGATTAGCTGGGTAAAACTACCCGTCTGGTACAACCCGGCCGATCCCCGTCGTGGCGACGACCTGATCCGCTTTGTGGAGTTGCTGGGCGCATCGAATATCGAGGTGGTCGGCGTGATCGATCGCCCGCCCGCCGGCACGGAATTGGCCAACCGAACGGGCTACGGCGCGCCAATCGCCGACGTCCTGGCCGCCGATGCGACCGACGTCTGGTCGCCATTGCTCGAGCCGGTGATGACGCGACTGGCACTTCGCATTCGCTGGTGGCAGCTTGGACGCGATTACGATGTGAGCTTCGCCGCGCTCGCCGATCCGACCAAGACGCTCAACCAACTGCGAACAGCTCTCTTTCGTTTTGGACAAGACGTGCGCGTCGGCCTTAGTTGGGATGCGGACGGTGACCGCCAGACGAGCGGGAAGGTCGGCTGGGACTTCGAGCAGCTCTGCTCAACGGCGCCTTCTTCATCGCAGAAGCTGGCGGAGCTGGTGGACCGAAAGGGCGAAAACACCGCCGCCCGCTGGATACTCGTCGAGCCGCCTGCGTGTCCGGCCGAGCCAGGTCCCGATCCGGCGGCGGCCCGCGCTGTGCGTTTTCGAGAATTTGTGATGCGGCTAATTTCGGCAAAAGAACACGGTGCGGATGCGATTTTTGTGCCAAACCCGTTCGACGATGTCAACGGGCTGATGCGGGCCAACGGCATGCCGGGCGAGTTGCTGCTGCCCTGGCGGCACGGTAGCCAAGTTGCTAGGCGGCGCCAAGTTTATCGGCAACATGCAGTTGCCGGGAGGGAGCGAAAACCGCATCTTCATTCGGCCGGACAACCAGGTTGTCATGGCGGTATGGAACGAGAAACCGACGCGGGAGGTCTTGTTCCTGGGCAATAAGATTCGGCAATTTGACGTCATCGGCAAGAGCGTGCCGACGATCGTCGAGAATAACGAACAGGCGATCGAAGCTGGTCCCGACCCGAAGTTCGTCGTCGGGTTGCACGAGTCGATCACCCGCTTGCGGATGAGTCTGGCGTTCGAGCACCAGCAAGTGCCGAGCGTTTACTCGAAGCCGCAAGCGAACTTGTTGCGGTTTCACAACTATTTTCCGCAAGGCGCCGGCGGCTCGCTGACAATCGTCGTTCCGAAGGAAGGGCTCGAGGCCCCGGCGGGCGCCGAGCCAGGAGCAGCCGAAGCGTCGCTGTCGGCGTCCGAGCCGTGGACGATCGATCCTCCGCAGGGTTCGTTCAAACTGGCCCGCGGCGAGGATGCCCAGTTCCCCTTCCAAATTCGCCTGAAAAACGCCATGTTTGGCCGCCAACCGATCCGCATCGATTTCAACGTGGAAGCGGACGAGCACTATCAGTTCAGCGCCTATGGAGCGATGGAGGTCGGCACCCGCGACGTGACGCTCGAGGTCCGCACGCACGTCGACGAGGAAAACACCCTAATTGTCGAACAACGGATGACTAACCTCACGAAAAATCTGGCCGATTTCAAATGCGCTCTGTATGCCGAGGGGGAACGGCGGCAGCGGACGCAGGTTTACCGGCTCGGGCCGGCCGTCGACAAGAAGATCTATCGCTTCCCCAACGGTAAATCGCTGATCGGCAAAAAGATGTTGCTGGAGATTGAAGAAGTCAACGGAGATCGAGTCCTTCGCTATCAATTCGTGGTGAACGACGTGCCCTTGGACGATGAGCCCGGGGAAACCGGTCCCTCCCCACGCGGCGACATTGGCACCAGGCCGATCTCAGCGGAACGGATACCGGCCACGCCACCGCCCGCCGGCTGAGCAGGCGTCTTGTTCGCTCATGGGGATCAATGTACGATGCGATTCGCCGCTGATCTAGTGAACTCACGCAGGGCGGCGGAATCGTTATGGCTACCGTCGCTGATGTTTCCGCAAGACTGCAGGAGGTCGCGCCCTGGGCGGGGCCGAGGAATGGGACAACGTCGGCCTGTTGGTCGGCGACTGCGCGGGGCAGTGACCCGGTTGATGACCTGTTTGACGCTTACGCCGACGACGGTCGACGAGGCCATCGGCGAGCGGGCCGAGATGGTCGTCGTGCATCACCCGCTGCCGTTTCGGCCGGTGGTGCGGATCACGACCGACTCGACCAGCGGGCGGTTGCTGTGGCGGTTGATCGGCGCCGGTATTTCGGTTTACAGTGCGCACACGGCCTTCGACTCCGCCGCTGAAGGCATCAATCAACAATGGGCCGATGCCCTCGGCCTGAGTGCAATTGAGCCGCTCATTCCTTCCGCTAAGACCAACACCGGCGGAGCCGCGCCGCCGGCGCGGGCCGCTATGGCTCGCTTCTCGGGCAGCTCGAACTCGTCGAAATCGCGCACCGCATCAGGGCGTTTCTGTCCCTCGGCAGCGTGCGCATCGTCGGCTGTGACGAGCAGCCAGTGCGGAAAGTCGCTATTGCTTGCGGCAGCGGCGGCTCGCTCCTTGAGGCGGCTCGCGCCAAAGACTGCGACTGCTTTGTCAGCGGAGAGACGAGCTTCCATGGCTGCCTTGAAGCGGAGGCCAATGGCATCGGCCTTGTCTTGTGCGGCCACTTCGCCAGCGAACGCTTCGCCATGGAATGGCTGGCCGTGCAACTTGCACAGTCGTTTCCGGACGTCAACACCTGGGCCAGCCGGCGGGAACGAGATCCGTTGCACGCCGTATGACAAAACGCCCTTGCCGCGGCCCCACCGCCAATTTGTGCGGCCGGTTGACCGACCAAGGCCGGCTTCTAAAATGAAACGATTGACTGGAACCCATCTTTTCGTCTGGCGGAACGTGTCATTATGGAAACATCGCTTCGCTTCCTCACGGCTCTGCCGGTGTATAACGAAGTAACGCACGTCGACCCGGTGCTTGACGAAGTGGTTCGCTACGCAGCCGACGTGCTCGTCGTCGATGACGGGTCGACCGACGGCACGGCCGAGCGGCTGGCTCATCGTACCGACATCGATTGCATTCGCCACCCGAAGAACCGCGGCTACGGGGCCGCGCTCAAGTCGGCGTTCGACTACGCGATCAACTTTCGCTATGACGTGCTGGTGACGATTGATTGCGACGGCCAGCACGAGCCGCAGCGAATCTGCCAGCTCGTTCCTGCGTGCCGCGACGCGGACATCATCTCGGGCAGCCGGTATCTGGGCAGCCGCGAACAGGGGTTTGGCAACAAGGAACAGGCGCCGCCCGAACGGCGCAAGATCAACACGGAAATCACCCGTGAATTGAATCAACTTCTCGGCCTGGCGCTGACCGATGCGTTTTGCGGTTTCAAAGCCTATCGAGTGGCCGCGCTCGCAGAGCTGACGATTACCGAGCCTGGCTACGGCATGCCTCTGGAAGTTTGGATTCAGGCGGCGCATCACGGCCTGCGGATCGTCGAGGTTCCCGTGCCGCTGATTTATCTCGAGGAAGAGCGGAGCTTCGGCGGCAGTCTCGACGACGGCCGCAAACGCCTCGACTATTACCATCAGGTGATGAATCGCGCTTTGGCCGCAGTTGCACGCGGCAACCAATCGGAAACCGAAGCCGCTGATGAAGCTCGCTCGACGTGCCGTCAGCCCTGTACCTTGTAGGGCACGACATCATGGCGATCGAATCTGCCGCAGCCTTTCGACGATACCGCGCACCGCTGGACGGTGAAACGCTTGTCGATCCGTCGTGGGCGCAGCTTCCCGCGATCGTTGACGACAGTCGCCAGCGGCTGGGCGTGTTCTGCTACGATCTGAACGGCCGCTGTCTATCTGAGCTTTCCGCCACGGCGCGGCGCCGATTGGTCGAACAATCACTCGCCTACACGCGTCAATATCGCGACGTGACGCTCCCGGCCGAGTTTCCAAACAATCGGCAATCCACAATCCGCAGTCCGAAATCGCTGCCGCCCATCATCCTCTCGGGGCACCAGCCGCAGTTGTTTCACCCCGGTGTGTGGTACAAGAACTTCGTGCTCGGCGCGCTCGCGCGGCAAGTCGGCGGCGTCGGCATCCATTTCTTGATCGATAGCGACCTGTGTCGCAGCGTATCGCTCCGCGTGCCGACCGGCTCGCGGCAAGAGCCGCGCGTGGAAACAGTGTCGTACGATTTGCCCGCGGACGAGATGCCCTACGAAGAGCGTGCGATCCGCGACCCGGCGACGTTTCAAAGCTTCGGTCGACGTGCTGCGGAAACCCTACGGCCGCTGGTGTCTGACCCTTTATTGGAGGTTTTGTGGCCGCTGGTCACTGAGCTGGGGCGCGGTCAGCAGAATTTGGGCCTGTGCCTCGCTCAGGCCCGGCACCAGCTCGAGGTCACGTGGCAGAACAATACGCTCGAGCTGCCGCAGAGCGCCGTTTGCCAATTGCCAGAGTTCTCCTGGTTCATCGCCCATCTGCTGGCCCACTTGCCCAGATTTCGCATGGCGCACAACAACGCTCTGGCCGCCTACCGCGCGGCACATGGGTTGCGCAACCGTGCCCAGCCGGTGCCTGATTTGGGGCAGTTTGAGGACTGGCACAAAGCGCCGCTCTGGATGTGGGCCAGCGACGATCCGCAGCGACGGCCGCTGTTCGCGCGGCAGCGTGGCAGCCATGTCGAAGTCAGCGATCTCAACTCGCGAACCTATGCGTTGGAACTGTCGCCCGACGCGCAGGCGGTTGCCGCGGTCGACCAACTACTGGAGCTCGCCGGCCGGGGAATCAGAATTCGCACCCGGGCCCTAGCCACGACGCTGTTCGCACGGCTGGTGCTCGGCGACATGTTTCTCCACGGCATTGGCGGCACTAAATACGATCAGGTGACCAACCTGTTTGCTCAATCTTTCTTCGGCATCGAGCTGCCCGAATACGCGACAGTCTCCGCCACGCTCCGCCTGCCGATTGGAGCGCGCAGACGTTGCCGCAACGCATGACGGCCAGCCGGCAGCAAAACTGCGTGAGTTGCGATATCACCCTGAGCGGTTCCTGTCCCAGGACGGATCGCTGTCGCGCGGCGAAATGTCCACAGCAGCCGAAATTGTTGCCACAAAACGGCGCTGGATCGAAACGCCGAAAACGCCGGCAAACGCCCGCGATCGTCATCTCGCGATTACGGCCGCCAACGAAGGTCTGCAGCCGTTTACGGCTGCTACACGCCGCCGCCTGGCCGAGCGAGCTGCGGCCGCCGACGAGCGGAGACGGGCCGAAGCAATTCTTAACTCGCGGGAATACTCATTCTGCCTATACCCCCGGCGGACGTTTGAGCGGTTGCTACTGGACGGTCCCACGCACACCGCGTAGCCTTACAGGGGTGCGGACGCCGCCGGCCGACGATCCTTCGCTTCGAGCGGGTGATGCGCCGACGGCGAGGCATTTCTAGCGCGCCTGCCTTTCGGTTGGGATGGCTTCCATGGAGTCGGGCTCGGAACAGGCTCGAGGTTCGGATGGCCGGCTGTCGACGGGCGAATCGACCGTCGCCTGCTTGGGCCCTGCCGTTGCCGAACGGTTTGTCGAAATGGACAGCCCGCCGCGCCTGGTAGCCGGGCAGGTCTGCGATCACGCGCTGGTCTATTCGCTTCTGCGGGCCGTCAATCAAGCCCCTTCCCACGACGATTTCGTTTCCTGGCTCGACGAGCCGTCGTACGAGCCGAGCGATCGATTGCTGGTAAAGCACGGTGCGCAGATCGTCGCGCATGCTCATTTGTTGCACCGCATGGCGTCATTCCAGGGCGTGCGGTTGCCGGTGGCCGGCCTCCAGGACCTGGCCGTCCTGCCCGAGTACGCTCGCGCCGGCTACGAGCGGTTGCTCATCTACGCGGCCGAACAGTCCATGCGCGAGAGCCGGGCCGTGGTGTCGCTGGTCTGCACCGATCGGCCCGAGCCCTTCGTCGATTGCGGCTGGTCGGAAGTTCGCGCGTCGGGTTACTCGCGGGCCAGCGTCGGCGACGTGCTGGCCCATTTGTCGGCGCAATACGAGTGCCGCGGGCAACTGACACCTGCAAGTCACAACGTCGCCCATCAGTCGCTCGATGGGGTGCAGCGAGGCCATCGGCCACTGCAGATCCGCCTCTGGCGCCAAGTGGAACTTCGATCGGTCCGCGCCGTCTACGACGCGCTACTGGAAGAACGTTGGGGCGCAGCTTTGCCGCAGCGATTACTATTGGCGGTGGCTGGCCGGTCGCAAAGCGCACAGCGAGCTGATTGTTGCTTTCGAGGGCGCGGCCGAGTCGGGCCAACCTCAGACCATCGCGCACATTGTCGGCTACGCGGTGACGTTCGGCAGCCAGGTGCTCGAAGTTTGTTGCCTGCCCGGTTACGCCCACGCGGGACCGCGGCTGCTCGCGCGCACGTGTCAGGACGCCATTGAGCGAGATTATCATACGGTCTCGCTCCGCGCGTCGCCTTGCGACCCGCTGCATGAGCTGATGGTCACGGCCGGCGGCACCTGGTGCTGCGACAGCGACCCGGGCGGAACGCTGTTGGTCAAGTTGCTCGACCCGCCGCGGTGGGTTCAGGCTATCTACCCCATTTTGCGCAGCCGCGCCCGGGCGACCGGCATCTCGATCCCGATCGAAATCGGCATCGACGTCGGCTCCCAGACATGGCGGCTTGTTGTTTCGCGGCGCAGCGGCCGATTGGTCGAAGACCGGGCAATCAGGGCCGATTTTAATTGTGATGCTGCCGTGTTTGCCGGTCTGCTCGTGGGAAACTTAGAAACGGCCGATTTACGAGACAAGATTCTCCCCGCAACTGCGAATAGCGGCCTGATTGACTCGGTGGCGGCCCTCTTTCCGCCGGCTGTCTTCTGGCAATCGCATTTCGACGCGCTCCGTTATTAATATCAGCGCTGATTAGCGATCTTGGGGCGATTACAATGGGGCAGCGCGCCCAGCCGAGTGTGCGACGCACGACAAACGGAATTCGCGGATTCGCGATGTTCTTCTTCCCTTACAGCACCGATGCTCCCATTTACTATTGGCCGATCGCCACGGTCTGCCTGATGCTGGCCAACATCGGGGCATATATCGGTGTCGTGACGGGGAAGTTCAGCCCAATGGAAAACTGGCTGCTGTCATTCGGCGCCGGACTGCATCCGCAGGAATGGCTGTCGTCCATATTCATGCATGCCAGTCCAATGCACCTCGTCGGCAACTTGCTGTTCTTGTGGCTGTTTGGGTTGATCGTTGAAGGCAAGCTGGGCTGGTTCAAGTTTCTCGCTTGTTACTTGGCGATTGGCATGGTTCAAGCGCTCCTCATCCAGACCGTCATGCTCGGTTATAACGGCCCCGTTCCCGGCGGCCTCGGCGCGTCGGCCGCGATCTACGGGCTGATGGGCATGGCGGCCGTTTGGGCGCCGATGAACGACATTCAATTTCGCTGGTTCTTCTATTATCGTTCCGGCGATGTCGACGTTCCGATCTATTTTGCCGCGCTGTTCTACGTGTTCCTTGACTATGCTTCGATCCTTCGCACAGGCGGCGCGATGGGTACAGGCTGGCTGCATTTGACGGGCCTCGCATTGGGCGTGCCGCTTGCCGTCGCACTGCTCAAGTGGAAACTAGTGGACTGCGAAGACTGGGACCTCTTCCACGTCATTCGCGGCGACTATGGCCCCCACACAGCCGAGTCCGAACCGGATGTCATCCATGCCAAAGTCGAAGCCCGCCAACGGCAACGTGATGTGGCGGTGCGAGCTCGTCCCAGGAGCAGTTTCAGCTGTATTGGCAACAGGGCAATTTCGCCGCCGCCCTGAAACTGCACGAAAAAATGAAAAACGTCGCTGGAGGTTTGGTTCTCGATCGTAACCAGTTGCTGGCGCTTATCAAATGGCTGCACGGCGAGAAACGCTGGCAGGACTCAGCCCCGCTGATGGCCGAGCTCATCCAGCGGTATCCCACCGAGGCGGATCCAATTCGCATCAAGCTCGCCCAGATATGCGTCGTCGAACTCGCCCGGCCCGGCAAAGCGCTCGAGCTCCTGGCGGAGGTACATCAATCGCGGCTCTCGCAGCAGCAGCTCACGCTGGCGAAGAAGATCGCGGCCAAGGCGGAGCAGATGCAGGACGAAGGCGTCGTCGAGCTCGACGTCGAGACGTGGTAACTCCCGCCACTGGCCGACTCACGCCCAGTTAACTTCTTGATTTCCCGCCGTCGCCCGTCCAATCGGCGACGAATCGAGCCCGCACGTGGCCAGTTGGTGGCGAATGCTGTCGGCGTAGTAGGGGCTGACGACGAGCACGAGGCCGACGCCCATGTTGAACACGCGGTGCATTTCGTCGTCATCGACCTGCCCCAGCTTTGCCAGCCAGTCGAATACCGGCGGCACCGGCCAACTGCCGCGCTCAATCGTAACGCCGACGCCCGGCGGCAAGATGCGGGCTAGGTTGTCGAACAGTCCGCCGCCTGTAATGTGAGCGATGCCGTGCACGACGCCCTTCACTCGATAATGCGACATAACGCCGCGCGCGCGCGGGTGTAAATACGCGTCGGTGTCAGCAGCACGTCGGCGACCGTCGCGCCGCAGGCGTCGACGAAGTCGCTAACGCCCAGGCCGGCGATGTCAAACACGATCTTTCGCACCAGGCTGAAGCCGTTTGAATGCAGGCCGGTTGAGGCCACGCCGAGCACCGTATCGCCGGGCGAAATCGCACGCCCGTCGAGCAAGCGGGCCCGCTCGACCACGCCGACGGCAAAACCGGCAAGGTCATAATCACCCGGTTGGTACAAATCGGGCATGATCGCCGTCTCGCCGCCGACCAGCGCCATGTCGCTCTCGACGCAACCGTCGCTGATGCCGCTCACGATAGCTTCCAGCAGAGCCGGATCATCTTTCGACATCGCCACATAATCGAGAAAGAAGAGCGGTTCCGCTCCAGTGCACAGAATGTCGTTGACGCACATGGCCACGAGATCGATGCCGACCGAGTGATGACGACCGGCGAGCAGCGCGACTTTGAGCTTTGTACCGACGCCGTCCGTGCCCGAAACGAGCACTGGATCGACGTAGCGACGTGCGAACAGAGTACCGGGAAAATCAAGTTGAAACAGCCCGGCAAAGCCCCCCTCGGCCGGCAGAACGCGCGGCGAATGCGTCCGCCGCAACAGCCGCGGCAGCCGGGCCATCGACTGTTCGTACACGTCCAGATCGACGCCCGACGCTTTGTAGGTTGCTTTCGCCATGCAAGAAAATGCCGCCGCAAATTACCCAGGGAACCCGATTTTAGGGCGGCTCAACCTGTCGCGAAAGGGGCGTTGAGCGGCGCTCCAGAATGGCTTCCAAGCGTGGTTTATTCGGCTCAATCCGCAATCCGAAAGCCGCATTCCACAATTGGTTACAACCATTCTATGCATCGCAGCACAGATTCAAGTCAGAACGAGGATACTGCGCGGCGAAGCTCTAAGGTAGGATGGCACGGCACTGAAGTAGACTTCAGGCGGGTGTCGAAGGTAATGGGCGAACTCAGCGCGCAGCCGCGGACTGCGGTCGCGTTGTTTGGTCGTCGCGAGCCTCGCTGTTGTGCGGTGCATAACGGCGGCTGCTCTCGGCAAAAGGCGGATCGCGACAGCGTCCCGCCGGCCAGTTTCCCCAACCCCTTCGACTTGAGTCTGCAGCACGATGTTTACGACCGCTACGAAGTTCCTAACGCGCCACGCGCTCGCCCGCCATGCCTTTGTTGTAATGCCGAAGACAGCCCGCAAAGCGCCGCACCCGCATTTTCAATTCAGTTACCCGTTGCCGTACGGCGCGCTGGTGCATGACGGCGGCGTGCAATTTGCCGTATTTAGCAGCTCTGCCACCGCGATGCGAGTGCTGCTTTACAAGGACGTCGCCGATCGCGAGGCGTCGCGGATCGTCGAATTGAATCCCCAAACCGATCGCTGGGGCGATGTCTGGAGCGTCTTCGTGCCCGGACTCGCGCCCGGCACCCTGTATCACTTTCAAGCAGACGGACCGTTTGAGCCGGCGACCGGCCACCGCTTCAACGCCAGCGCCCGCTTGATCGATCCCTACGCGCGGGCCTTGGCCGGAAGGTTTCTGCCGTCGACGGACGGCATCGTGCGGCCGCCAAAGTGCGTCGTCGTCTCCGACACGTTCGATTGGAAAGGCGACCGCCACTTGAAGCGGCCGCTGGCCGAAACGGTCATTTACGAGATGCACGTTCGCGGCTTTACGCGGAGCCCCTCGAGCGAGGCCAAGCATTCCGGCACGTACACCGGCGTGGTCGAGCGGATTCCGTATTTGAAGTCGCTCGGCGTGACGGCCGTGGAACTGATGCCCGTTTACGAGTTTCCCACCGAAGAAGCCGACGGCAGCCGGCCGGTGCAAGCCAAATATTGGGGCTACGACCCGATGGTCTTCTTCGCGCCCCACCGCGGCTACATGACGGGCGACAAGCCGGGCGACCAGGTGCGGCAATTCAAGGAAATGGTCCGCGAGCTGCACGCCGCCGGCATTGAGGTGATTCTCGATGTCGTGTTTAATCACACGTTCGAAGGGAACGAGCTGGGACCCACGTTCAGCTTCAAAGGCCTCGAAAATCGCGTCTACTACATGTTGGCCGAGGACGGCACCTACCGCAACTTCACTGGTTGCGGCAACACGGTGAACGGCAATCATCCGGTCGTCCGCGAGCTGATCTTCCACTGCCTGCGGCACTGGGTCCACAACTTTCACGTCGACGGCTTCCGCTTCGACCTGGCCTCGATCCTCAGCCGCAATCGGCGGGGCGAATTGATCCCGAATCCGCCGATCGTCGAGATCATTGCCGAAGACCCGATGCTGGCCGATACGAAGATCATTGCCGAAGCCTGGGATGCGGCCGGCGCCTATCAGGTCGGCTCGTTCGACAACTTGCGCTGGGCCGAGTGGAACGGGCAGTATCGCGACACGATCCGCCGCTTCTGGCGGGGCGACCACGGAATGACCGGGCCGATGGCCACGCGGCTGTCCGGATCGAGCGACCTCTATCAGCTTAGCGGCCGGCGGCCGTATCACAGCATTAACTTCGTTACCTCGCACGACGGCTTCACGCTTTTCGACCTCAATAGCTACGAGCGGAAGCACAATCTCGACAATGGTGAAGACAACCGCGATGGCGACAACAACAACCACAGCTCGAATTACGGCGTTGAAGGCCCAACGCGGCGCAAGGCGATCAACACGCTGCGGCAGCGGCAGGGGAAGAACATGCTCGCCACGCTGCTGTTGAGCCAGGGCGTGCCGATGATCCTCTTCGGTGATGAAGTGCTGCGCACCCAGCGCGGCAACAACAACGCCTACTGCCAGGACAACGCCGTCAGTTGGTTCGACTGGCGGCTGGTCGAGCGCAACGCGGAAATGCTCCGTTTCGTACAGGCGCTCATCGCCTTTCGCCGCCAGCAGCCGAACGTCCGCCGCGGCTCGTTTCTGACGGGCAAATCCACGCGGCCCGGCCTGTTGCCGGACGTCAGTTGGTACGCGCCCAGCGGCAAGCCAATTGACTGGTCGCATCCGTCGCAGGGACTGACCAGCGTGCTGGGCACCAGCGGCTTGGACGACGACGCGGCTCGGCCCGTGATGATTATGCTCCATCCGGGCGGCGAACCAAAGCACTTCCACGTACCGGCTCCGGTGGCCGGCCTCGATTGGCGGCTATTCATCGACACGGCGGCCGAATCGCCCGAGGACGTTTACCCCGACCAGAACGGCCCACCGCCGGAGACGGGACCAATCACGCTCGAGGCCCGCTCGATGCAGTGCTACGTGGCGAAGTAAACGTATCGGGTGTCAGGGTATTTTGCTACCGCGAGGCTATGGGCTGAGCGGCGGCGAGCAGGTTTGCTATACTGCAGCGGCGATTGTTGTCTGTCTTTCTGACACCCGACACCCGACACCTTCTGACATGTCCGCCAACATCCACGTCATTGGCATCGGCGACGACGGCCTCGAAGCCGTTTCGGCCGCGGTTCGCAAGACGATCACTGACGCTGAAGTGCTCCTTGGCACCGAGCGGACGCTCGCGATGCTGCCGCCGTCCAAGGCCGAGCGGCACACGATCACCAGCGACTTGAGTGAGTTGGTATCGACGTTGCAGAAGGCGGGGAACAAAAGGACGGTGCTGCTCGTCTACGGCGACCCAATGTTCTACGGCCTGGCCCGCTACGTCAGTGAGCGGCTTGGAAAGGATCGCTTCGTCGTCGTGCCGCACGTCAGCAGCATGCAGCTCGCCTTCGCCCGCGTGATGGAGACTTGGGAAGACGCCTATCTCAGCGACCTGGCCAAGCACCCGCTCGAGGCCGTTCTCGAAAAAATTCGCACGGCCCAAAAGGTGGGTCTGTTTACGACCGACCAGTGCGGCCCGGCCGATGTCGCGAGGGCCCTCGTCGATCGGCACATCGATTACTTCACAGCCTACGTCTGCGAGAACCTTGGCGCTCGCGACGAACGTGTCACCCGCGGCACGCTGCGGGAGATCGCTGCCCAAAAATTCGATCCGCTCAACGTGTTCATCCTGGTTCGCGACCCGAACGCGCCCGACCGGCCCCGCGAGGCGGTCGGCCGGCGGCTGTTTGGCAACCCGGACGAGGCGTTTTTGCAATCGCAGCCGAAGCAGGGCCTGCTGACGCCGTCTGAAGTGCGGGCGATCGCCCTGGCCCAAATGGACATCGCGCCCTCCAGCATCGTGTGGGACATCGGCGCCGGCAGCGGCTCGGTCAGCATCGAGGCGGCCCAGATGGCCGCAGGACGGCACGGTGTACGCCATCGAGATGGACGCCGAAGACCACGGCCTGATCAAAGCCAACGCCGAGCGGTTCCGCGTGTCGAACGTGATCGCCGTCTTGGGCCGGGCGCCGGAAGCCTGCGACTCGCTGCCCGATCCGGACGCGGTGTTCATCGCCGGCGGCGGCCGCGAAGTGAAGCGAATCGCCGAAGCGGCCTTTGCCCGACTCCGCCCCGGCGGCCGGCTGGTTGTCAACGCCGTGAGCATCGACCACGTGGCCGAGCTCCGCGAAGCGCTCGGCAGCCTCCCTCTCCCCCGGGGAGAGGGCCGGGGTGAGGGCAAGACGCGAGGTGACGTCAGCTCGACCGTCCAGGTCTGGATGATCAACCTGGCCCGCGGGACTGAACAGCTCCAGCGGCTGTCGTTCGAGGCACTGAAACCGAATTTTTTGCTGGCGGTGACGAAGGGGTAGCGAATCGATTGTCGGCTCGCAATCGGCATGTTCTGCGGCTTTTCGCATGATAGAATGAACCAAAAGGCTGAGCAGGCAATGTCACTGACGATCGAAATCATTCCGACTTGGATCAAGGAATTCGGTCTTCTGGAGCTAGCCGCCGGTAACGGTCCCTTACCGGACGTTTCCGTCTACGGTTCGACGGGCGATTAACGGTAAGTCGGAAGCCATCGACGATTTGGAAAGTCAGCGATTCGACGGTTACATCGAAACGTTTGGGCGGGATGACGCATTAAGCCGCGTGTCGCAGCCGGCCCTATGCCTCCGCACGGTCGAGCTCGATCTCGTGGAGCTTGCCCGTGACTAGGTTGCCCGTCGTGACTGGTCGCCCCGAGACGGTGCAGTTGCTGCCAGCTCGACAGGTTGTTTCACATTGTTGCCGCATCCGCGGGAGCCATCGCAACTTTGCACGCGGGCCGAGGTTCACACGCCCGTTCCCGTGCACGGAAATCGGCCGCCGAAAATGGCACGCTACGGGGATTGAGCTGCGCGATATTCAGTTGTCGCCGACCGAATTTGCAAAGCGAATCCGTTGAATTCGCTGTCCGCGATTTCACGAGCGAAGTTAGCGGCCGCAGGATGGAGCATACGACCGGCTGTCGTTCGAGCGCTGAAGCCGAACTTTTTGCTGGCGGTGACGAAGGGGTAGCATAGAGCACAAGATGTTGTGGCCCGCCGGTTTCGCCTCACTTGTTTTCGCTACGCCAAAGTTTTTTTCTTTTTTTGCTGGGACAAAATGCGGGCGTAAGTCGCACGCCCGCAGGTTGTTATGGCTTCATTTCGCCCCGGGGGTGGGGACATTATTCATCCCTGTGGGGCGAAATGGCGAGGCGAACTTGTGGTGCGGCGAGCTCATTTCACGGTGGCGACACAGCGACCGACCGGCGACGACCGGCTGCGTAGGTGGGCGCAGTAATTCTAGTTTTCAAGGAACGATGTGCACCGACGATCATAGCACGATTTGATTCATTTGTACAGTAGCCGATTTTGGCCAGTGAGAAGAAGGATTTGCCACGGAGACACGGAGTGCACGGAGAAGAGGGGGTGGAAGGTTGGGGGGATTAGAGGTGCTTAATTTTTGAACAGGCGTACAGATAATGTGGGCAGACGGTTGAGGCGAAAAGTTGGATTTTGGGATGGAATTTACCAACGGCGAGCAACACGAAAAATTGTTTGGAATGGGCCAGTGGATTTGCTAGGTTGGTGGCGGGTCTCAGAATGAGGATGGTGGATGCGGGATGCTCGCCACGGCGAGTCTGCGACTGGATGATCGATGTGGGGCTGACGGCTGAGAGGTGACAGCTTTCTTCCACGATGCACGCGGACTCGAGCGGAATGGGTGGCTGATTGCAAGGATTTGGAGGTGGCCCCTTGGAGCGAATGCTACGAACTTCGCTTGGCTAGATGGGGGATTGACCTCTGTCCGCTTTAGTTCATCCTATTTGAGACCGTTCATCTTTGCGATGTTTTCCCTGACGGTCTTGTAATGTACCGGAAAGCAGACACCGCAATTTGTGCACTTGTGACCCGAATACCCTGAAGGCAATGGATTGTGGAAGACTTGCCAATGGTCTTGCATCTGCGAAGTTTTCCCCAGCCGCACAACGGACAAACGGGCTGCTCGGCGAATTGCTGCAAGGGCGGCTTTCCGGTTGAAATCATCCTTTTTACATGTTCAGCAACCTGAAGTGCCTGTTCGGTATTTGGAAAGCAGTCACCTATTTCGTGCCGAATCGTTCCAGCGAAAACGTGGTGTAGGTGCCACGTCATCGGCTCGTTCGGAAAGACCGTTTTCATTGACTTTCCGCCGTATGCCGCTTCCTCTCTCGAAAATGCGACTTGGTTTGTCATTGCTGACCAAAGTAGCTTTCCAGCGGAGTACAAATCAGCAGTGGCAAGAACGTTTCCACTTGCACCAGATTCGCACTCAGGTGCCATGTAGTTTGGTGTGCCAACTCCCTCATCTACTAGCGTGATTTTTTGAGCGTCCGCAATCTGACAAAGACCAAAGTCGATGATCTTGATTTGACGACCTGCAATGAGCACGTTCGACGGACTCAGGTCTCGATGCACAATCTTCAAACGTTCGCACTCGCTCAATGCCGACACAACGGCGATAAAGAACCGCAAGGACTGCGACGCATCGCCGTGGAATGGGTTGTCCGTCGTGCCGAGTAGCTGCTTCAGCGAACGAGCACCTTCGACCAGTTCCATCACGTAGAACTGAAAATCGTCATCCGGTGTGGCATGGTCCACAACCCTGACGATTCCAGGATGGTCAATTGATTTGACGGCTTCAATCTCTCTCGCGAATCGAGCGTATGCGGCCTTTGGCTTCCCGCTACCGATCCGCTTCAGAGCGTATTCGCCGTTCAATTGCCCCAAATTGTCGGTAACGGCAACCACAGACGCCTGCCTACCCTGGCCAATCGTCATGCCAGTTGGTCGCCATCGGCAGTTCTTGGGAATCTTCATTTCGGTATTGTACCGAATGCCCTAGCCGCTCTTGAAGCACCACGTCCGAATAGGGACAATGGCCGGGACGCAAGTCGCACGCAGCGTGCTCGTTGTAACGTTGTTGGGGCCAGTCATCGTATTGGACCAAAGTTGAGCGTCCCTGGGTGGGCGCTGAAGCCGAATCGTTGCTGGCGGTGACGACGGGGTAGGTCATAGGTTCAGAGTTTGCCGGCGGCTTTCAACCGTTTGCTGAGGTATGATGATGGGTGCCGACTCGACAATAGTTTTCTACGGCGTGCGGTTCGCAACGAACGAAGATGAGTCTGAAGGGCTAGAGCTCAACACGGACCCAAGAATTCGGGTGGCGCATGAACACCAACTGGCACATTGGTGGGGAAGTTTCGCGGTCGATGCGGAGAATGAACAGTATATTTTGCTGATCGGTGCAATTATTGCGCAAATCGGACATGAGGCCGACAACGATGTCTGTGTACGAGACGAAGATTATCAATCGATCGTGAATCGTACAAAATCAAGGCTCTCGCTGGCTGGTTTCGCTGATGAACCTGCTCTTCACATTCTATTTGAGCCTGATTACTAGGAACAGTGGCGAGCCTCGAGCTGAAGCCCTTTGGTCGGAAAGCATACGAGTCGATCGGCCATCTGCCGCATTCGCGGATGACTTCGGGCGATCACTGCGTTTCGCCGGAACAGGCACGGATTTGTTGCGAACGGGTGCGAGATGGCTGTGACACAGTGATCGTTCAAGAAAAGCTCGACGGTTCATGCTGCGCGGTTGCCCTCGTTCATGGCAGTATCGTCGCGCTGACTCGTGCCGGGTCGCCGGCGGAAGCCTCGTCGTACGAACAGCATCGCATGTTCGCGCACTGGGTACGCCAGCAGCAAGACCGATTTCGAAGCGTGCTGCGCGAAGGCGAACGAATTGTCGGCGAGTGGCTTGCGCAGGCCCACTCAACGCGGTACGTTCTTTGTCACGATCCGTTCGTTGCATTCGATGTCATGGTCGATGCCGCGCGGATGCCGATTGGCGAGTTCAGCGAGCGCATCAATTCTGAAGTTCCGACGCCCCAGGTGGTCGGCGTCGGAGGGCCCGTTCTCGTCAGCGAGGCGATGCGTCGCGTGCAGGAGATCAACGCGCATGGCGCTATCGATTCCATCGAAGGCGTCGTGTATCGAGTCGAGCGCCACGGCAAGGTGGATTTCCTCGCGAAGTACGTTCGTCCAGATAAACGCGACGGAATTTACCTGCCGGAAGTCTCGAACCAACCGGCCGTATGGAATTGGACGGCCTGGGAGCCGAAGTCGGACGTGCGGCGGTAGAGGTGAACCGTGCGGTATTCTGATGAAGGCTGCGCTTCCGTTGAACCTGGGCAAAGCTGTCAGCCGTCAGCTTTCAGCTTTCAGCCAGACAATGGATGGATCGTTTGCAGCGCAGGCTTTATTGGCAACGGTCGTAGCAAGGCGCCCGCACCCCGGGCCTCTTCCGCCGCGGCCGATCTGCGACCGGGTGGGAGAGGGGGTTGCGAGTGAAATTTGCCGATTTGCATGGCCGCCGCGTCATCAACCCGAAGCGTCAGCGAGAGATCCCTCGCTTACGCTTCGGGTTAGTGGAGATCACGACTCCGACAGCAAACGTCGAAATCCCGCCTGCTCAAAATGCTGGTCAGCGGTGAACGCCTCGCTGATGGCGCGGTCCTGCATCACGACGAAGCTGGCGCAACCGACGAGGCCCCAAGTCTTATCGGAATACTTACGATAACGCTCGATTGCTCGGGCGATCATTGGAAGATCGACAATGACAATCTCAACCATGGGGTTTTGCGATAGACGGTCAACCGCATGTGCAAAGACTCCCCTGGAACGCGTCCGCGAGAGTCCATTCCCAGTCTCAGCGATGATCCAATCGGTAAGAATTACGCGATAGCCCTTGCGCCCAGATCTTGCCAAGCGTCGTAAGCTTCGTCGTGCAGTTGCTCTGAGGCGTTCAACAACGCGAGCCAGCCGCTTGTTCGAGAAACACGCTATTCGGCATCTGTCACTTTGGGATGACCGTACAGGTAGTGATCGGTATTTACGGCCAAATCGGGAGCCAGTATCGATTGCCAGGTCGCCGATCCGCCAAACCGGATCTAATTAGCTGTCGTCGATTTTGCCCTTTTGATGCTCCTCCGGTTGCGCCTCTTTCAACAACTCGACGCGCACAGGCGACCCTTCCGGCAGGTTGACGCCGCCATCAAACACTACGACTCCGTTGTGCACGGTACCTGTGTAGACCATAAGAACGCCTCCAGTGGACTTGCCCAATTATAGCGTTGCATTGAACGCCCAGCAATTAATCATCCAATGTGTGAGAGCTTATCTCAGAATCGTCAAGGAGAGGGGGACAGTCCCAGTTTCGCTTCGCGGACTGCGCAAAAAGTGGGACAGTCCCCGGCAGTGCTGGGGGAGAGACAGCAATCCGTTGCGGGGCGCCCTCACCCAGGCCCTCTCCCGGAGGGAGAGGGGGCAATCCGTTGCGGGGCACCCTCACCCCGGCCCTCTCCCAGTGGGAGAGGGAGAAGGGATCACGTGTGATAGTCCGCATTCAGGCGGACGTATTCGGCGGTGAGGTCGGTGGTCCAGAAGCGGGCGGCTGCGCGGCCTTCTTCGAGGAGGAGGACGATGCTGGTGTCGCGGTGTGAGGAGATCGCCTCAGTGGCCGCCTGGGGGTTGAAATCGACCGGGGCGCCCCGTTCGTAGAGCAACAGGCCGTTGAGGTGGAGCGTCACCTTGGTCGGGTCGAAGGGCACCCCGGCGTAGCCGGCCGCCGAGACGATGCGGCCCCAGTTGGGGTCGGCCCCGGCGATGGCCGTTTTCACCAGCGGGCTGTCGGCGATCGTGCGGCCGATTTGCCGGGCGTCGCTACGCGTGCGGCAGCCGTGGACTTCGACCGTAATCAAGTGTGTGGCCCCTTCGCCGTCGGCCGGTATCGATTGGGCCAGGTCGTCGCAGACTTCCAACAGCGTCGCGCGAAAGTCGTCCAGCGGCTTGCCGCTTAGCTTTGGCCCGCCGGCGGCGCCGTTTGCCAGCAGAAGCACCGTGTCGTTCGTGCTCATGTGGCCGTCGACGCTGATGCAGTTGAACGATTCATCGACCGCGTCGACCAGCGCCCGGTGGGCATCGCCGGCCGAGATGTGGGCGTCGGTCATCACGAGCGAGAGCATCGTGGCCATGTTCGGCCCGATCATGGCGGCCCCTTTGGCCACGCCGGTGACGCGCGTCGCCGTGCCGCCGATCGAAACCTCGCGGCCGCGGATCTTGGGGACGGTGTCGGTGGTCAACATGCCGCGGGCCGCCCGCTCGAGCGCCGCCTCGTCGTCGCCGAGCTGCGTCGCCGCCAGCTTCAGGCCGCTGTTGATCTTGTCCATTGGCAGCATCGAGCCGATGACGCCGGTCGACATCACGAGGGCCTGCTTCTCGGCCACGCCGCAGGCCTCGGCCGCCCAGGCAGCCATTTGCTGGGCATCGCGGTCGCCCTGGTCGCCCGTGCAGGCGTTGGCCACGCCCGAATTCACGGCCACCACGCGAATCGACTCGTTCGGCGTCCGCGCGCGGTCGAGCTTGACCGGCGCGGCGCAGACGAGGTTCGTCGTGTAGACGCCGACGCCGACCGCCGGACGGTCGGAAACGAACAGCGCCAAATCGAGCTTCGACGTGTTGCGTTTGACGCCTGAGTAGACGCCGGCGGCACGGTAGCCTTGGGGGAGGCGAACAGACATGGAATGAGTTGCGGGTTGAGGGTTTGGAGTTGGGGGTAGTCGAGAGTCGGACGGCCTCTGGCTCTTGGCTCTCGACTAAGAGCTCTTGACTCATCACACCAGCGCCATTGTCTCCGGGAGGCCGTGCATCAAGTTGAAGTTTTGCACGGCTGCGCCTGAGGCGCCTTTGATCAAGTTGTCGATCACGCTGATGGTGAGCACGCGGCCGCGGACGGCGCGGGCCGTGACGTGGCAATAATTCGTGTTCGCGACGTGCTTTGTGGCGGGCAGGCCGTCGACGACGCGGACGAACGGCTCGTCTTTATAGTAGTCACGCAGGATCGCCAGTGCCGCCTCGGTTGGGAGCTCGCGGGTCGGCTGGGCGTAGCAGGTGGTGAGGATGCCGCGATCCATCGGGATCAAATGGGGCGTGAAGACGACGCGGACCGGCTTTTTGGCGGCGTCCGTGAGCACCTGGTCGATCTCGGGCATGTGGCGATGGGTGCCGACGCCGTAGGCCGAGACGCTTTCGTTGCATTCGGGGAAGTGAAACTGCGGCTTCGGATCGCGGCCGCCGCCGCTGACGCCGCTTTTGCTGTCGACGACGAGCCCCTCAGGCGAAACGGCCCCGGCCGCGAGCAGCGGCGCGAGCGCCAGGATCGCAGAGGTCGGGTAGCAGCCCGGATTCGCCACGAGCGGCGTCTGCTTGATTCGCTCGCGATACAGCTCGGGCAGGCCATACACGGCCGTTGCCAGCCGGGCCGGCTCCGGGTGCTCGACGCCGTACCAGTGGCGATACTCGGCGGCGTCGTTCAGGCGATAGTCGGCACTTAGGTCGATGACGTATTTGCCGGCCTCGAGCATGGCCGCGACGACGCCGGCCCCGGCCCCGTGCGGCAGGCAGCAAAAGACGGCATCCGCCCGCTGGGCGACTTGCGCGGGGGTGAGATTCTCCAGCCGCACGTCGAGCCGGCCGGCGAGCGATGGGTGCACCTCGGCACAGGTGCTTGGCGTCGGTCTGCCGCGTCGTGAGGGCCGCGATTTCCACCTGCGGATGCCTCAGGAGGAGCTTGATCAACTCCAGGGCTGAGTAGCCCGAAGCTCCGATAATGGCGACGCGAATCATACGACCGACCGTGGGGAAGTTATTGATGTCTGCGCGGCAAATGAACCGTGCTGCAACCGTTTTCGGGCCGAATCCGGGCTTCCGCTGGGCGCCCTCGGCCCATTTGCCGCAGCGGTTGATAAGAGCGCCTAACAAAACGGCCCGGAGAGGGGACAGTCCCAGTTTTGCTCCGCGGACTCCGCAAAATTGGGACAGTCCCCGGCGGTTTTGTTAGAACGCTCTACGCTGGAATATCAGCAAATTCAGTGCTGCGCATTGTAACGGGCTTTGTGGGCAATCGCTATATGCGGCGGTCGATCGGCGTACGGTATTGCATGGTTAAAAGATGCCGGCGGGGTCGTCGTTGCGGCATTCGGCGGCCGTTCTGGTTGGGCTCGCGTTCGGTTCGCATTCGGCTCGCAGTGGCCGGACTTGTGAACCAGGACAGACGCTGTTCTGATGAGGTTCGCCGAGGCAAACGACCCACGATGAGCGACGCCAGCCAGCAACTTGAAATCTTGTACGAGAGCGGGCCGTGCCTGGTGGTGAACAAGCCGGCGGGCGTGCTCACGCAGGCGCCGGCTGGCATCGACAGCATGGAGGTCCGCATCAAGGAGTTTTACCGCCAGCGCGAGGGGAAGGAGGCCGCGGCGAACATCTACCTCGGGCTGCCGCACCGGCTCGACCGGCCGGTGAGCGGGGCGATCGTCTTCGCCCGGCATGTGCGGGCCGCCCAGCGGCTGGCGGCCCAGTTCGAGGATCGCACCGTGACAAAGGTCTACTGGGCCGTTGTCGAGGGGGACGTCGAACCGGACGAAGGCACCTGGACCAATCACCTCCACAAGCGGCACGGGATGGCCCAGACGATTGTCGTCCCGGCCGATGATCCGCGGGGGAAGCTGGCGGTGATGCACTGGAGGGCGCTGGGCCGCGGGATGCTAGATGCTGGATGCTCGCAAGTGGATGCTGGATGCTCGATTCAGGAAGATGATAGCGGTCGGGCAAGAAGTTGGGACGAATCACACGGCCGGCCCGTCACGATGCTCGAGATCCAGCTTGAGACGGGCCGCACGCATCAGATTCGCGTGCAAGCGGCGTCGCGCGGTTTCCCTGTTTTGGGCGACACGCAATACGGCGCCACGCAGCTTTTCGGCGAGGCGTGTGACGACGAGCGTCTGCGGGCGATCGCCCTGCACGCGCGGCAACTGGCGTTTCGGCATCCGATGATCGAAGAAACGGTGAACATCGTGGCGCCGTTGTCGGCGGCTTGGAATGCTGTGCAACTACCGGCGGCAGGTCATTGGACACCGCGCGTAGTCGTTCGTCGATTTCGCCTGTTTCTTGCCGCCGCCGGCGCCGCCGTCGCTGGTGGATGTCTTGGTTTCCGATTTCGACTTTGGACTGAGCTTTGGCGTCGGCCTTCGTTTCGGATTTGCTTTCCGACTTCGATTCGCTTGCCGGCTTCTCCTTTTCGGCGGCTTTTTGTAAGACTCGCTGCGGTAGTCGGTCTGGTAAAAGCCGCTGCCTTTGAACACCACGGCCGCGCCGGTGCCGAACAGGCGGCGGAGCTTGGGCTTGCCGCACTCGGGGCATTTCTTTTTCACCGGGTCGCTGATCGACTGGAACAGTTCGAACGTGTGCCCGCAGGCGTCGCATTCGTAGTCGTAGGTGGGCATGGCGAGGGTTGAGGGTTAAGGGTTGAGGGTTGACGGTTATGAGTTGATTGCCAAACGATGGCGCCTCGTTTCACCGGACAAAAGCCGCGGTGCTACGCACCGCCGGGCCCGCTCGACACAATCACCTGCGCGGGCCGGACCACGCGATCGTGCAGTCGGTAGCCGGTTTGGGTGACCATCGTCACCGTACCGGCCGGCATGCCGGCGACGGCTGCTGCAAGATGGCCTGGTGAAAATTCGGGTCGAACGGCTGCCCTTGCGCTTCGATCGGCTCACAGTGGTGCTGGCTGAGAATGGTTGTTAGTTGCTGCCGCACGAGGCGGAAGCCGGCCAGCAGATTCTCGACCTCGCCCGCCTTTTCCGCCGCTTCGATCGCCCGCTCGATGTTGTCGATCACCGGCAACAGATCGCGCAGCACGGGAAGGGCCGCATAGCGGCGCTCGTCGGCGATTTCGCGCGAGGTGCGATTGCGGAGGTTCTGCATTTCGGCTTGCAGCCGCAAGAGCCGGTCGTTGGCGGCCGCCAAGTCGGCCGCCAGTTGGTCGGCATCGGACAAGGCCTCGCCGAATGCCTGATCGCTGGCCAGATCCGCATCGTCGGCCGCGTTACTTTGGCCCGATTGTTTATTGCTTTCGCTCATCGTTTGAGTCTTCCGACGTGAAATAGTCTTTCAGTTTTTCAAAGAAGCCCTTTCGCTCGGGCACGACGTGCTTGTGTTCGAGTTCCGCCAACTCCCGCAGCAAAACCTGTTCCTCTTTACTGAGCTTTTTCGGCACTTCGATCACGACTTGAACGAACAAGTCGCCCAGGCCGCGCCGCCGCGGGTCGGGCAGGCCTTTGCCATCCATGCGGAACACGGCGCCGGATTGCGTGCCCGCCGGCAAGTCCACCTCGCCGCGGCCGTCGAGTGTGGGCACCTCGAGCGTGGTACCCAGGGCCGCCTGCGAATAGGTGATGGGAACACGGCACACGAGATGCTGGCCGTCGCGCTCGAACAGCGGATGCGGCAGCACCGAGATGAAGCAGTAGCAATCGCCGGGCGGGCCGCCGTTGGGGCTGGGCTCGCCCTGGCCGGGAATGCGGACCCGCATCTCGTCGTCGACGCCGGCCGGGATTTGCACCTCGGTCGTCACCTTCTTCAGCTTCATGCCGCTGCCGCGGCAATCGGGGCAGGGCTGCTTGATCACCGAACCCTCGCCGTGGCAGTTGGGGCACGTCGTCTGAATCCGCACGATGCCTGCCGACTGAATTACGCGGCCCTGGCCGCGGCAGTAGCTGCACACCTCGCGGCGGCTGCCCTTGGCGGCTCCGGTGCCACCGCACGTCTCGCAACGGTCGTGCCGCTGAAACTCGACCGTCTTCGTGCAGCCCTGAGCAGCTTCTTTGAGCGTCAGCGTCACGTCGCAGCGGACGTCGCGGCCGGGCCGGGCGCGGCTCGCACGGCGGCCGCCGCCGCCGAACAGGTCGCCAAACAAATCGCCGAACGCCGAGAAGATGTCTTCCACGTCGGTGAAATGGTGAGCGCCGAATTGGCCGTTCAGGCCTGCGTGGCCGAAGCGATCGTAGCGGCCGCGCTTCTCCGGGTCGTTGAGCACCTCGAAGGCCTCGGAGGCTTCTTTGAAGCGCTCGATCGCGTCCTGGTCGCCGGGGTTCTTATCGGGATGATATTTGACGGCCAGCTTGCGATAGGCGGACGCAATGTCTCCGCTGGCGGCCGGCGCGCTCGACACCCAGGATATCGTAATAATCGCGCTGAATGGCCATGGGTAGTAGGCACACATCAGGTCGTGGCACGGTCAGGAGACCGGCCACAACGGTGTGCCGTAACGGCGATGCCGCAAAGCGCCGCCTCGCCGCACGTCGTCGGGAACGTGTCAGTCAGCCGCAACGGCACTCGGAGCGTGCCTGCTACTAACATTTTATGCAAGCGGGCCACTTAGCCCCAACGGCGAAGTGGCCCACAAGCGGCTGTCAACCTGTTTCGTGACTGTGCCGCATCGCTCTGCGAACGGCGATCCATCTTGCGGAGCGAACTGACTACACTAGCGGATGCTGCCGACGACCGCCTTTTTTGCCTCGTCCTTGGAATCATAGTTCGTGACGAGGGCCGTGGTCGTGAGCAGCAGGCCGGCGATGCTGGCCGCGTTCGACAGGGCCGTTTTCACCACCTTGGTCGGGTCGAGGATGCCCGCCTTGAGCATGTCGACGTACTCGCCCGCATTCGCATCGTAGCCGGTGTTCGTCGATTTCTGGCTGATCTCGTCGGCCACGACGCCGCCCGACAGGCCGCAGTTTTCCGCGATCTGCCGGACCGGCGCATCGAGCACGCCGAGCACGATATCGACGCCGATCTTCTCGTCGCCCTTGGCACCCGAGCGAGCCGCCTCGACCGCCTCGCGGCACCGCAAGAGGGCCACGCCGCCGCCGGGCAGGACGCCCTCTTCCACGGCCGCACGCGTCGCATGCAGCGCGTCTTCGACACGGGCCTTCTTCTGCTTCATGTCGGCCTCGCTCGACGCGCCGACCGAAATGATCGCCACGCCGCCGGTGAGCTTGGCCAGCCGCTCTTGCAGCTTTTCGCGATCGTAGTCGCTCGTCGTGGCCTCGATCGCCTTGCGAATCTGCTCGATCCGCTTCTGCACGTCGGCATTGCTGCCGGCGCCTTGGACGATCGTCGTGGCGTCCTTGGTCGCGGTGATCTTCTTCGCGCGGCCAAGCTCGGCCAGCGTGATGTTTTCCAGCTTCTTGCCGAGGTCCTCGCTGATCACCGTGCCGCCGGTGAGCGTGCCGATGTCGCCGAGCATCGCTTTGCGACGATCGCCGAAGCCGGGCGCCTTCGCGGCGCAGACGTTCAATACGCCGCGCAGGCGGTTCACCACCAAGGCCGCAAGCGCTTCGCCTTCGACGTCTTCGGCGATGATCATCAGCGGCCGGCCCTTTTGGCTGACCTGTTCCAGGATCGGCAGCAGTTCGCGGAGGTTGCTGATCTTCTTTTCGTGAATCAGCAGGTAGGCATCTTCCAGCAGGCACTCCATTGTGGCTGGCTGGTTGATGAAGTAAGGCGACATGTAGCCCTTGTCGAACTGCATGCCCTCGACGAATTCGAGCGTCGTCTCGGTCGTCTTGCCTTCCTCGACGGTGATCACGCCGTCCTTGCCGACTTTTTCCATCGCGTCCGCCAAGAGGTCGCCGATCGTGGCGTCGTTGTTCGCGCTGATTGAGCCGACGTGGGCGATCTCCTGTTTGCTGGAAACCTTCTTCGACAGCTTGTCGAGCTTCTCAACAGCGGCGGCAACGGCCTTCTCGATGCCCCGCCGCACGGCCATCGGGTTGCTACCGGCCACAATGTTGCGGGTCCCCTCGCGCAGGATCGCGCGGGCTAGCACAGTGGCCGTCGTGGTGCCGTCGCCGGCGAGCGTCGACGTTTTGTCGGCCACTTCGTGAACAAGCTTGGCGCCCATGTTCTCAAATGGGTCTTCGAGCTCGATTTCCTTGCTGACGGTCACGCCGTCTTTGGTGACGGTCGGGCCGCCGAACGATTTGTTGATAATCACATTGCGGCCGCGCGGGCCGAGCGTGATGGCCACTGCGTTGGCCAGCTTATCGACGCCGGCCAGGACCTTCGCCCGGGCGGCATCGTCGAATAGAAGTTGTTTGGGCACGTTTGCGCTTCCTATGAGTTGATGATGTGTTCGTAGAAAATTGCAAATTGCAAATTGAACATTGCAAATTGCAAATTGGAATTAACTCTCAGTCCCCTTCAATTTCAAATCTGCAATTTGCAATTTCTCTTCCAATCAACTGACCACTTTCGCCAAGATGTCACTCTCGCGGAGGATCTTATACTCCTCGCCGTCGACTTCGACTTCCGATCCGCCGTACTTGCCGAAGATGACTTCGTCGCCGATTTTCACCGATAGCTCACCGCGGTTGCCGCTGTCGAGCAGCTTGCCAGGGCCAGTGGCGATCACCTTGCCGCGCTGGGGCTTTTCCTGGGCTGCATCGGGCAGCACAATGCCGCCGGCCGTGACTTCCTCGGCTTCCAACGTTTCCACGACAACCCGATCATCGAGCGGGCGAAGTTTGATTTTGGACATGATTGCTCCTGTGATAATTGATTTGAATATGTTCGATGGATTTGTGTTCTGAATCTCTCAGCTACGAACCAAAGGCTGTCAGCTATCGGCTATCAGCTTTCAGCCAGACACAAGAGGCCCTGCATGGCTGACAGCCGA
This sequence comes from uncultured Planctomycetota bacterium, assembly GCA_963738665.1. Lineage (GTDB taxonomy): Bacteria > Planctomycetota > Planctomycetia > Pirellulales > Lacipirellulaceae > JABDGM01. Next base: position 117,963 of record CAVTXL010000005.1, on the reverse strand, counting down.
AAGCCGACAGCCGATAGCCATCTTCTTTACATCATCCCGCCCATGCCGCCCATTCCTCCCATGCCCATGCCGCCCATTCCACCGCCGTGGTCGTGGCCGTGGCCGGCCGGCTCTTCTTCTTCCTTGGGGATTTCGGTCACGAGCGAGTCGGTCGTCAAGAGCAGGCGCCGCGACGCTGGCCGCGTTTTGCAGGGCGGTCCGCACGACCTTGGCCGGATCGACGATGCCGGCGGCCATCAGATCGCCGTACTCGTCCTTGTCGGCGTTAAAGCCTTCGTTCTTGCCCTTCATCTGGCGGACGCGGTTGACCACCACGTCGCCGTCGGCGCCGGCGTTCTCAGCGATGTACTTCAGCGGATGATGGAGCACGTTCGACACGATCTCGCCGCCATGCTTCTCGTCACCTTCGAGCCCGAGCTTCTTGACGACTTTCTCGCAGCGGAGCAGGGCCACGCCGCCGCCGGCCACGATCCCTTCGGCAAGTGCCGCCTGAGTCGCCGAGCGGGCGTCGTCAAACAGCGCTTTGCGCTCCTTGAGCTCCGACTCGGTCGCTGCGCCGACTTTGATCTGCGCCACGCCGCCGGCCAGCTTGGCCAAACGCTCTTGCAGCTTTTCGCGATCGTAGTCGCTGTCGGTGTTTTCAATCTCGCGGCGAATCTGCTCGGCCCGGCCGGTGATCGCTTCCTTGCCGCCCGCGCCGCCGACGATCGTCGTGTTGTCGTTGTTGATGATGATCTTCTTGGCCTTGCCGAGGTCCGACAGTTTGATTCCGTCGAGCTTGATGCCCAGGTCTTTGAAGATCGCCGTGCCGCCGGTGAGGATCGCGATGTCGCCCAGCATGGCCTTGCGACGGTCGCCGTAGCCTGGGGCCTTCACCGCACACACATTCAAAATGCCGCGGAGCTTGTTCACGACGAGAGTTGCCAGTGCCTCGCCGTCGACGTCTTCGGCAATGACCAAGAGCGGTTTGCCGGCCTTCGAGACGGCTTCCAGAATCGGTACCAGATTCTTAGCGCTCGAGATCTTTTCTTCAAAGACGAGGATCAGGCAGTTTTCGAACTCGACCGTTTGCTCGTCGGGATTCGTCACGAAGTGCGGCGACAGAAAGCCGCGATCAAACTGCATGCCCTCGACGACCTCAACGGTCGTTTCGTTGCCGCGGCCTTCTTCGACCGTGATCACGCCGTCTTTGCCGACCTTCGTGAATGCATCGGCCAGGAACGTCCCGATGGCGGGGTCGTTGTTGCCCGCCAGTGAGGCGACTTGCAAGAGCCGCTTCTTATCTTTGACGTCAATCGGCTCGGCCTGCTTTTCGATTGCTTCGCAAACGGCTGCGGCCGCCTTCTGGATGCCGCGGCTGAGAGCCATCGGGTCGGCGCCGGCGGCGATCATCTTGAGGCCCTCGCGGAAGATGCCTTCGGCGAGCACGGTGGCAGTCGTCGTGCCGTCGCCAGCGACGTCGTTCGTCTTGCTGGCCGCCTCTTTTACCAGTTGGGCGCCCAGATTCTCGTACGGGTCGTCGAGTTCAATGTCTTCCGCCACGGTAACGCCGTCTTTGGTCACTTTGGGCGAGCCCCAGCCTTTGTCCAACACGACGTTACGCCCGCGAGGGCCGAGCGTGCTGCGAACGGCTCGGGCCAGTTTTTCGACGCCGGCCGCAAGCGGCGCCCGGGCCTCGGCATCGAAGACCATTTGTTTTGCTGCCACAGAAGAATCCTCCAATTGAACTGTTATATGAAATGTCCGCCGCGACGGACCAATGGGGCAAAGCAAAAAGAAGCCAAGACGGGCCGCGGCCCTGCCATTTTTGACAGGCGCAGCCTGGGACTCAGCAATATGACGCAAGCTCCGTGCCGGCGAAAGCCCCGCGGCCAAAAGTTCTTGAAAAATAAGAATTTAGGGCGTCACTGCCGAGTTTGCGGGCCTCCCCCAAGAAAGGGCCGCTTGTCAAAATGGCAGGGCCAAGCAGGGCGTCGCTTGACAGGGGACGAGTGCGCGGGGCGTCGCGCTGCGATCGATTGCCCATTATCCGTAACGAGCCATGATGGAATCCACCAACCGGGGCGAGATCCGGTTCAAAAGTAGCCACCACCAACTGCGCCGGTCAGTGACAATTTCGTGCCTTCCCGTCTCAATCGCTCGCACGACGGCTTGGGCGACGCGCTCTGGCGGTGACCGCCGCGGTTCGCCCCACGGCAAGTCGCCCTTGTCTTCGAGCAACCTTTCGAAGTGCTCCGTCTCCGTCGGTCCGGCTGCAACAACAAGCACATCCATTCCGTCGCGAGACAACTCAGCCCGCAAGGCATCGCTGAAGCCGTGCAGGGCAAACTTGCTGGCCGAGTACTCGCTCTTATGCGGGCAGCCGCGCTCGCCGAGGATTGAGCCAATGTTCACGATGATCGGCTGGCGGCCATTGCGCAGCGCGGGCAGGGCGACGCGGATCAGTTCGACGGGCGAAAAAATTGACTTCCATGATCGGCCGCAGGTGCGCGGGTCGGCCGTCGCAAATCGGCCATGGGCGGAGATGCCGGCGTTGTTGACGAGAATGTCGAGCCCGCCCAATTCTCGCACGGCCGCATCGACGGGTGCCGACGAATCTGCGGATCCGTGATGTCGCCGGCCACGGCCACAGTGCGCCGGCCGAATTGAGCTTCGATCTGTCGTGCTAATTTGGCGAGCCTCTCTTCGCGCTGCGCGACCAGGACGAGCTCGGCGCCGTGACGCGCCAGTTCCAGGGCCAACGCCCGGCCAATGCCGCTCGATGCGCCGGTGACGAGTGCTCGCCGGTTTTGGAGAGAGCGACGAGGCATGAGTCAACCGCGCCGCCCTTTTTCCCGGAGCAGGGCAGCAGCCCACGGCGCTTCGACGTCACGGAGCGGCGGGCGCGGTTCTCGATGGTAGTCGATATCGTCGTAGTTGTCGTTTTCATAGCACTTTTGAATCAGGGCCTGCAGATTCAATCGCGCATCTTGATCGGTCGCGCGCAAAGGGATAAGAATTGTCGGCAGCGGCTCACGCAGCGCAGCGGAATACCATTCGTAGGAACGAAACTGGCTCGCACGACGAACGCAGATGCGATACGTCTTGAGATAGGGCGTCGGTATCATGCCCTCGGGACAGGCCAGGACGTATTCGCCGCCTCGCAGTAGATCGACCTCCACCGAATTAACTTCCGCAGCATACAGTTCCTGCTGCTTTCTCAGATACAACTCTTTACCGTCGCCGGGCATCTTGTTCGACGGACTGAGAAACTCGATGACGGTAATCACCCGGCCGCCGCTGCCCACTTCCCGAATCTCGATTAAGCCTTCCGTTTTTTCCTCGGACAGCACGCGCAGCACAATTGGCTCTGTAACGACTTCCTCAACTACGGCTACACCGCCCGCATCGCCGGCAAACGCCGACCTCTCCGTGTGCGGCCGCTCGATGATTTGCACGTCGGGGTTAATGGACCGCACCGGGCGATCATCTGCTTGCACGTAGACGCGTTCTTCGATCCGGGCCCGCAGATCGGCCGGCAGATGGCTGCGAAGCTCGTCACTAGCGTATGTGACAAGGCGCGTGTGGATATTTCCCCAATGGGCTTCCAAATAGGGATCCATCACGGGAAATGCACTAGGCAATGGTTGGCCCTCGCGGAATTGCAGTTTTACGCCGCTCGCCTGACGCTAACATTCTCCCCGCTGAGTTGTCCCTAGGCAACTCGGCCGGCGCCTAGCATCTTATCGCATTCCTCGGTCGCGACATGGCCGTCGCCGTTCGTTTCGTTTTGGAAAAGAGCCAGTCGACCGCAGGCGGATGGCCGCTTCACGCGGTGAAATGCGGCCCAGGTTCTTCCGCGGCATGCGGCAGTGGACCGACACGCGGCCGTCGGTATACGTGCGACTGAGAATTTCGCCGTGCTGGGCCAAATACGCCAGCAGCCGCCCGTTTTCGACGCCCGTCTCCACGTCCACGTCGAGAAAGTGATGACTGAGCGCCTCGCTTACGGCGGCGGCCAAGCGCGACGACCCTGCGCCTGTTTTGGCACTGATTTCAATCGCCGACGGATATCGCTGCGTGAGCACCGCGAGCGGGCCCGGTTCGTGGATGCGATCCACTTGGTTGAGTACGAGAATCGTATCCTTCTCGCGAATGCCAAGCTCTTCGAGCACGGTGTACACGGCCGCGATTTGACGCAGTGCAGCCGGATTGCTGGCGTCGGCCACGTGCAAGAGCAGGTCCGCCTGGCGGGCCTCTTCGAGCGTGGCGCGGAAGCTGGCGATCAAGTTGTGCGGCAGGTCGCGAATGAAACCGACGGTATCGCTCAAAAGCACCGGCCCCCAGCCGGGCAATTGCCAGCGGCGGGTGCGCGTGTCGAGCGTCGCAAACAGCTTGTCCTCGGCCAGTTCGTCGGCGCCCGTGAGCTTGTTCAAAAGCGTGCTCTTGCCGGCGTTTGTGTAGCCGACGAGCGAGACGGTCATGCGGTCGGAGCGAGCAGCCACCTCGCGCTCTTTGCGATGCAGAATCTTGTCCATTTCGCGGCGCAGATCGACGATCCGCTTTTCGACGAGGCGGCGGTCGGTTTCGAGCTGCTTTTCGCCAGGGCCACGCATGCCGACGCCGGCCTTGATGCGGGACAAGTGGGTCCACATCCGCTTCAGCCGCGGCAGGGAATACTCGAGCTGGGCAAGTTCCACGGCCAGGCGGGCCTCGTGCGTTTGGGCGCGCGTCGAGAAAATATCGAGAATCACTTCCGTGCGATCGAGCACCTTAACTTCCAGGGCGGATTCGAGATTTCGAATCTGGGCCGGGGATAGATCATTGTCAAAGATCACGACATCCGCGTCGGTTGCCCGCAGCATCATTTCGAGCTGTTCGAGCTTGCCCTTGCCGAGATAAGTGGTCTGGTCTGGCGCCTGGCGGCGTTGCGTGAGCCGGCCCACGACCTCGGCCCCGGCCGTTTCGGCCAAGCCGGCGAGCTCGTCCAAGTCGTCGAACGGGAACTCGCGATTGGGAAGATCAACGCCGACGATCACGGCCGATTCCGATTGCACGCCGTGCTTGCGTTCCGTGTCTTTCACTAGGTAAGAATTCTCCAAGGCTGCGAGAAAAGGTCAGCCAGCGGCCCCACGCACTGGCTCGCCGTAATTCTATTATACCTTGTCGCGCTGCGAAACAAGTGGAGCCAATCGCCGGCCGCTCATTTCGAGCGGGCGACCCACAAAGGCGGGCCGGTTTGAGAGGACACGCCACGCCGGCGCCGGGTTCTCTCGCTCGTCGCCAGAAACGGCAAACTGCTCGGATTCGCGATCGAGAGTAGCTCGAGCGGCAGCGCCGGGCCGCCCGCTCGCCAGTAAGACCGCTCGCATGCGGCACGGCTTCGGCAGCTACCGAGGGCACGCCGCGCTCGAGGGTCTCGCGAATCGTTTGGGTGGATGCCTACCAGATGTATTCCAAGCCGGCATGGAAGCCGTGCATAAAAGCGTCGCCTTGATCAAAGAGGAAAGGGATACGCGGCGTCTGGCCCGGCAGTCCGTATGGCGATGCGGTGTTGAAGTTGTCGCCAGCCAGCACCAGCGAGTTCATATAGAGAACCTCGTAGCCAGCCCGCAGCGACAAGCTGGGCAGTACGTCGGCGACGACGTCGGCGCTAGCCTCGGTGATCAGGGCCGGCTGGTTCTGGTGAAACGATTCCGCCAAATCCGGCGGGGTGCCAGCCGTCGGCGAGGTCGATACGACGTTCGTCAACGTGTAGTGATTGTTGTACAGTCCAACTTTGCCTTCGGAGCCGACGCGCAGGCCCTGCAGCAGCGATACCCAGATGTCGCCGCCGGTTTGGAAGCCTGCCAGGTTGTTGTTCGCGTTCGTCATGTAGTCCATCGACGCTTCGCCAAAGCTGCGGAAATGAAACTCTTCTTCTAGTTTCGTGTACCGGAAGCCGGCCAAAATGGTGCCGCTAACCCGCGGGATGAAGCCGACCCAGTAGCGGCGATAGCTGATTTCTGCGGAGTGCAACTTGGTCTCGAGGGAAATGCTCTGAGTGATCGACCGCTCGCTTTCGGGCATCGGCCCGTCAGGAACGGTCACGGTCGCCGGGTTGGAGCCGAACTGCGAAAACAGCGAATACAGGTTCCCCGTGTCCGTGTCGACAGGCATCGGGTCGGTGAACGAGGCGCCGGCGTTCCAGTCGAAGATCCCCATGTAGCCGAACTCTAGCACGGCCAACGGGCAAATATCGTAGCGCCCCAGGATGCGAAAGCCTGAGGCTTCGTCGACGTCGAGCTGGTTGCTATCTAAGACGATGGGGCCCTGGACGCCAAAGCTTGTGAATGCGACATCTTGGTTGAACGAGTTATCGCGCGTGAGGTTGACGTACTCAGCGCGGACGTCCCAGTAGTGCGGGCCGCGCTGGTCCATGCCGTAACATTCCGCGCCAGCGTCGGCCGCCAGATCGTAGCCAACCGGCGGATACGTGCCGCCGGCCCCCATCGGGTTCGGTCCCGGATAGGCCGCCAAGCCGCCCGGTCCACAACCGGGAGCGCAATCGCCGCCATAGGCGCCGTTCGCGCCACAATCGCACGGCTGGTTGAAAGCGGCTGGCGTCACGAACGTGTTTCCATACGCGTCAACGCGCGGCGTTGGTTGGCCGGAATAGGCGCTCGCCATACTGGAAGGCATTTGAGCGGTGGCTGGCGCGCTGAGCGCCGTGATCGCGTAGAGGGCCGCCGCCAGCCTCCAGGCTTGGGAAGAGGCGATGAGTGTTTGCAATGACAACGATCGAACGTGCATCGATGATCCCCCTACGACTGCGGCGCTATTCGCGACCGGATGGCTTCGGCAGCGGCGATAGCACCTCGCCGCGTGCACCACTTGGCCACTCGGAATCAACTATCGGACCGGTACCTGCGGAAGAACCAAAACTTTCGACAAAAGCGGCAAGCATTGCCTAGCCTCTCCGAATTAACGCTTCGTTGGGGCGCGAATATCAGCATCGCTCTGCTGCGGAAATGGTAAGTCGTCCCGCGCCGGGGCTGGGGGCGTCCGCGGCGTGCACAAGCTGGCTACTCAGTTTCGCATAATCCTGCCGGTTTTGACGGGTTTTCGAGTGACGTTACCAAGCCGGCTCGGTCTCGCCCAATTGCCGCAACCTCCCAGCTACCAAGAATTTGACGCGTTTTCACCGACCGATTAGGATGGGAGGAATCGGAGCGGTCGTCGGGCTAGCACCGAATGGATGAATTCTTCGGCCTGCGGCAGCTGAGTTTTCAAACGGCAGGCTGTGCTGGTGGGCATTGCACGATCCGTGTTGGTAGGACAGGCGGAGCCGCGTAAGTCGCTCACCTCGAGAACAGGTCGCACCGACGGAACCGTCGGCCTGTGTGCGGCAACTGAGTGAAGCTCGGAAACTGAGCAAGCTCGGAAAACAGTAGAAGGGGAATCCGGTAGTGAAGAAGCAACGACGTTTGCGCCGCCGCAGGGTGGGATTTACGGAACGCCAAATAACGGACGTTTTCGAAAGACGCCAGCGTCAAACGCGCAAGGCGTGGACATTCGAACATCTCGAAGCCAGGCATTACTTTTCCGCCACGCCGCTCGACACATCGCAATGGTCGACCTTGTCGAGCAGCACTCCCGAGGGCGCCGCGGAGATACTGGCTCGCGAGTTGTGGTGGGCAACACTTGAAAGTGGGACCGCCGGTGGCTTGGCTGTGGCCAATGGTGCGAGTACCGATTCGTCATCCAACGCGGTATTGCGCCACTGCCGACCGATCCGCTCTTCGCGGACCAGTGGCATCTGTACAACACCGGGCAGCAGGTTGGAAATCCGGACTTTCAGGAAATATTCGCCGTGCCGGGGGAAGACATCAATGTCGTACCGGCCTGGAACTTGGGTTACGACGGCAGTGGCGTGCGGGTGGGCGTAATCGACAGCGGCGTGGTGCTGAACCACCCCGATTTGCAAGCGAACATTGCTCCGGGGTTCGATGCGATTACGGGCGACTTTGACGCCTCGCCCGATCTAACGAATCTGGTGAACGCACATGGCACGGCCGTAGCTGGGTTAATCGGCGCCGCCGAGAACGGCGTTGGCGGCGTGGGTGTCGCGCCGGGTTCAACTCTTGTTCCTATCCGGCTGATTGATACGGGGCAAACCGTACAATCCATAATTGACGCCTTTACTTTTGCCACGCAGACCGTCGACATCACGAACAATAGTTGGGGTCCGGCGGATAATCGTCAGGCGGCCGCGCCAACGTTGGACGAGATCACGGCTTTGCGGGACTCGGTTCGTTTTGGCCGCGACGGGCTCGGGGTCATCAATGTTTGGGCCTCCGGCAATGGAGCCGGCCCAACGTTCGCCGCGCCCTGGCAGAGCCCCGGCTCATATGACAATTCGGCGTATGACGGCTACGTGAACTCACGCTATACGATTGGCGTCAGTGGCATCGACCACGACGGCATGTACTCAAATGTCGACGGCACGATTACTGCGTACCCCGAATCGGGCCCCGCCGTGTTTGTCGCTGCACCGACGGCGTCGTTCGCTTCGATCAACATCGTCGATGACTGGGGCATTGGCAGCGGCATTTACACGACCGACGCGCTGGGAGACGACGGCTTCAACATCGCGCCGTTGCCAAACGGGCAAGAATTGGATCGTGATTTTTTGCCGGATACGGATTACACCTCACGGTTCAACGGAACGTCTGCGGCCGCGCCGATTGTTTCCGGCGTCATTGCGTTGATGTTGCAAGCGAACCCGAACTTGAATTACCGGGACGTGCAAGAGATTCTGGTGCGTTCTGCCCGGCAGGCTGCAAAGTATGAAGTTCCCCATACGGAGAGCGCTGGTCGGGCCTTCGAACACGACGTGGCAGATCAATCCGTTTCCGCTCTTCCATGATCCGGATCCGTATCCGGCCAATCCCTTTCCGTCGGATCCAGCATTTGATGTGAACCAAGCTCTCTATACGCCGCTTTTAGATCCGAACAATGCCATGGCGGCTTTAAATGCATTTTACGAGGAGCCAGCGACGTTTACCACGGGCCCGGGTTATACGGTGAGCGATGGTTTCGGCGTCTACGGTGACCGCTACGGCTATGGGCACGGCGTGATCGATGCCGATCTGGCCGTGAAACTGGCCGAGCAATGGATGACGAAGGGACAGAATCTGGGCAACGAACTGACTTTCACGTCATTTTACGATCCAGCAGCTTCCGTCAATATTCCGGCGGCCGAGACGGCGGACAACGGCTTGCTGGTGCCGGGCGGCATTGGAGGTACCGCGGGCTTCATAAACTATTGGAACGAGTACCTAAAACCGATCGATACGATGCCCATGCCGCCGACGGGCCCGTTTCACCCCACAGGTCCGGCGAACACGCGCGGCTCGGGCTACCTCGAATTCTCGGTGCCGGCTGACAACGCGATGAAAATCGAGTGGGTCGAGGTCAAGGCAGCGGTCGGCGGGAACCTTTCGGGATTACGCGTCACGTTGGTTTCGCCCGACGGCACTGTTTCGGAATTGAACCCGTTTTACGTCGGTGGCGGCGGCTCCCCCCAAAGCGACGGGCCGTGGGCGAATGTGGCCGTGGCGAATCCGTTTGCCGGTGTTGGGGCATGGACATTTACCACCAATCGCAGTTGGGGATCTCGTTCCGACGGCGAACTGCTGTACGATCCGTTTACGGGGGATCCGACCGGAGAGACGCAAAACTGGCGGCTGTACATCGAGAACTATGGCGGGGCAGCTGCTTCGCTCGGCCCGCTCGAAGTTGACTGGCACGGCACGCGGATGGATCCGAATACGCAGCGTGTGCAGGGCTTCGTCGGCGTCGACGAAAACGAGGACGGCATGTTCAACTACAGCGGCGTGTTCCAGTCGATCGTTGAATCGTCCGATCCGATGGCGCGTCGCCTGGGCGACCTTGTGACAACGCGCGACGTGACTCAGGAAAGTTTCGCCGCCAATGTCACACTACAGGCCAAACGCGCCAGCGACGGCCAGGTTGTGGCCCAGTTCGTGACGGGCGCCGACGGCAATTACTATTTCGACCTGGTGCCGGACGACTATATTATTTCCATCTCGGAGATTGACGGCGTTCCGGTCAGCCAGTTGAACGGCACAACGCTGCTCGACGACGCAGTCACTCCGGACGGTTATCTGCAGGGTTTCAAAGCGGAATGGCACATTGGGAAGGATTGGTTCAACGCTTGGGATCGAGAAACCGTGGGTGATTCCACGATTCTGCTTGAGAACCTCGCACCCGTCGACGCGCAGGGCAATCCGGTAATGTTCGACAACATTCCGGGTCCGGGAGTCGAACATATACCTGCAAATATCAAGAATATCAACTTCCTGCTGGATGTGGGGCCATCAGACTTGTCGGTGAACGGCGTGGTGTTCGCCGATGTCAACGGTGACGGCGTGTTCAACGGCGACGACGCGCTCGCCCGGCTTCATCGTCTATGCAGACGCCAACAACAACGGCGAGTTCGACCCGGCGACCGACCCCTACGACACAACGGACGTCAACGGCAAGTACGAAGTTAATTTGCCGATCACGGCGACAACGCAGGTGCGCGTGGCAGCCATCGCGCCGGATGCTGGGTGGACAGCGACCACTCCGGCTGGCGGCTCGACGCTCATCCTGGGAACGCCCGGGTCCAATTTCGGCGGTACGAATTTCGGTTTCCGTCCGCCCACCAATTCTTCTAGCGGAGTCGGCCAGCCAGGTTCGATTCTCGGCGTCGTGTTTTCCGACGCGTTTGACCCGGTCGGCCGAGGCCTGCCCGCGATCGAGCCGGGTGTCTCCGGAGTACGCGTGTTTGCGGACGATGGCGACGGCGTATGGGAGGCCGGCGAGCCGTATGCGTTTACGCAGTCGAACGGCGCGTTTTTCCTGGCCGACGTTGGCCCGGGCACGGTCCACGTGACAATCGAGGTGCCGCAGAATTATGCCATTACCACCCCGGCTGGCGGCGTTCGCGACGTGAATCTGGCGTCCGACGGTGTCACGACGAACGCGCTGTTCGGGATCCGCAATCTGGCAATCAACGATTGGGGTGACTTGGCTGGTTACCCGACGACGCTCGCAGAGAACGGTCCACGGCACTTCGTTGTCCCCGGGTTTCAACTAGGGGCGAAGATTGACGGCGAAGCGGACGGCCAACCGACCGCCGACGCGACCGGCGACGACGTCGTCATGGGCGACGAGGACGGGGTGACTATCATCAGCAATGGTGGCAAGTTGCAGCCGGGCATCAATACACTGAGCGTCACGGTGTCCGGCGTCGGCGGATATCTCAACGGCTGGGTCGACTTGAACAATGACGGCGACTGGACGGATCCCGGCGAACAGGTGTTTGTCGACCTGCATTTGAATGAAGGGCCGGGCGGAACTTCGGCTACTTACAATTTGCAGTTGACTGCTCCGGGCAACATGGCCGGGGGCCCGCTGGCGGCGCGGTTCCGTTGGGGTAGCGCCGGCAACAGTTATACAGGCGCCGACGTCGTGGGCGAAGTGGAAGACTATCGCCTGGCAAATTCGCTGCCGGTGTCCGTCGTCGTTGCGGCGCTTGGCGACTACAATCGCGACAACAAGGTGGATCAGGACGACTACTTGCTGTGGAAGGACACGTTTGGATCGCATGTCGATCTGGCGCACGACGGCAACAACGACGGCCAGGTGGACGCAGCCGACTACACGCTGTGGCGGAACAACAAAGGTGCAATCCCAGCTGCCGCCGCCGCGAGCGGTAGTTCGCTCCTGGAAACAACGCCCAGGGCGACTTTGGAACAATCTTTTTCCCTGCGAATGGGCGTCCTGGCGCGTGGTTTGACTGCCCTTGTCGATCAGCAGTACATCCCCACTGAACAGATGAGCCCGGAGTTGGCCGCGTACATGCTGAAAGTTTGGGGAGAGACGCGGACCATCGACGTCGGCGGCCACACCATCACCCGGCCGTACTTCTACACCGACGACGAGTTGGCGGCGATGGCGGCCACACAGTCGCTGGTTCAGTCGCCTTCCCCGGCGGCGGTAATTGCACCGGGGGCCGAGCCTCAAATTGCCCCGGCCTTGTTCGGCTTCGCCGGCTTGCAATTCGAAACGTCGAATGCATCCGATATACTGGCTTCGGCTGCCGTCTTGCCGACGGTCGCAACTCCATCGTCGCCTTCGGGAGCGACGAATTTGGATTTGCTCGATGGTGTCTGGTCGGTCGCGCCAGTGGAGGTAGACGACATCACGGCATCGACGTTGGACGGCGCCGGCAAGACCGCCGCGGACGATGCCACTGACCTTGCCATGGGGGCGTTGTTCGAGGACGAGTTGGCGTGGGCGCCGGGCATCTGATCTCGTTATTGCGGCGCTTCGAGCGGGCTCGCGGGATACGCGATGTTCCTTGCCCCGTTGCCTTTCTGCATCACGCAGTCGCCTTTTGTGCGACCATGTGCGACAATTGGCCGAGTTCGGCCTAGGGTCGAGCTGGGCGGCGCGCGGGAGGTGAGCGTGATGCGGTATGGCAGTTGGAGAAGGTTCGCGGCGATTGTGTTTTTCACCCTGTGGCTCGCCGGCACTGCCCGTATGGCGGCGATTGCCGATACCTACCCGCGGCAGGCGGGCGTGGATGCGCTGCATTACGTGTTCCGGCTCAAACTGAGTGACGAAACCCCGGAGATCGAAGGGGAGACGACGATCACTTTGAAGTCGACCGTGGACGGCCTCGATGAGGTGCAGCTCGATCTGGGGTCGATGCTCGGCAGCCGCGGGATGCACGTCTCGACGGTGACGGAGAACGGCGACCGCGTCGTGTACACGCACGAGAACGACAAGCTGACGATCAAACTCTCGAAGCCGGCTGCAAGTGGAGATGAGCGGACGCTGGCGGTCGATTATCGCGGCGTGCCACGGGGCGGCTTGCGGCTGACGCAGAATATGTACGGCGAGTGGTGCGCATTCAGCGAGAACTGGCCGAACCAGGCCCACCAGTGGCTGCCCACGATCGATCACCCGTATGACAAGGCGACGGGCGAGTTCGTCGTCACGGCGCCGGCCCGCTACCAGGTCGTAGCCAACGGCCAATTAGTCGAAGAGACCGATTTGCCGGGCGACCGGCGCGAGACGCACTGGAAAGAATCGGTGCCGATCCCGGTCTGGCTCTTCGCGGTCGGCGTGTGCCGGTTTTCGGTGGTCCATTACGGTACGGCCGACGGCGGCGAGGGGCGGCAGATTCCGCTCGAGGCGTGGGTCTATCCGCAGAATCGCGAGAGCGGCCACAAGAACTTCGACGACTCGGGCCGGACGGCGATCGAGTTTTTCACCCAGCGGATCGGCCCGTTTTCGTACGAGAAGCTGGCCCACGTGCAGGCTGCCGGCATCCGCGGGGCAACCGAGCACGCCACGGCGATCTTCTATAGCGAACAGAGCTTGCTGGGCGACAACCGGGCGACCGTCGTTCACGAGACGGCCCATCATTGGTTCGGCGACTCAGTGACGGAGAAGGACTGGGACGACGTCTGGCTTTCGGAGGGGTTCGCCACGTATTTTACGAACTTGTACTTCGAGGCCCGCGACGGGCGCGAAGATTTCGTCGAGCGGATGCAGCAAGATCGCGAGCGCGTGCTGCGAGCGACTCGCGCCGCGCCGAGCACGCCGGTCGTGCACCGCAACATCGACGACTTGCGGGGTGTGCTGGGGACGTTCGTCTACCAGAAGGGTGGCTGGGTGCTGCACATGATCCGCGGCCAGATCGGCGATGAGGCATTTTGGAAGGGCATTCGGGCCTACTACGCGAAGTATCGCAACGGCAGCGCCTCGACCGCCGACTTGCGGGCCGAGATGGAGGCCGCCTCGGGCCAAAAACTGGACTGGCTGTTCGACCAGTGGCTGAACCGGGGCGGCGTGCCGCAACTGGCCGGCGAGTGGAGCTACGACGCCGGCGCGAAACAGGTGACGGTTTCGCTCCAGCAGGTGCAGCCGGGCGAGCGGTACTGGCTGCCGCTGGAAATTGGTTTGAAGAACGCCGAGGGCAAATTGAGCGTGCAAAAAGTGGAACTCACCGGCCTGGAGGGTACGTTTCAATTGATAGCCGACGCCGAGCCGGCAGCGGTCGTGCTCGACCCGAATGTGTGGGTGCTGATGGCGGAGCCGGAGTTTAAGAAGCAGGTGGCGGAGTAAAGACACTATTGGCGGGCTTTAGCCACGACGTCGCCGATCGTTCGCAACGTGTCGACGGTCACGACGAAATGGCCCTCGACGCCCGTCGGCGTAACTTTGGCGGCGATGCCCAGCGGTGGGCTGGCGGCAAACTCCGGCAGTCGTACCGGCGGGATGTTAGGGACCGCCGTTAATACTAGCTGCATGAACTTGGCCGCGCCGCTCAGGCTGACGTAGGCCACCATTTGCGATCCCGGCGGCAGCAGTGCAGCCACCTTCATGATGCCCGGGTCGGCCGACAGGCCCCTCTCTTGGGACTTATACGCTTCCAGCGCGCTCTTTAATCGGTCGAGCGACGTGTAGCCCATGACGATGGCGTGCTCGTCCGCCGGCGCGAGGTAAATTTTCATTTTCCCCTCCGGGCCGACCATCAGCCGAAACATCTGCTGAGCGCCGGCAGCGCCTGGTGTGCCGGGCGGCATTGCTTGTGTCATATCGGGCAAATTCATCGTCACTTCGAGCACGTCGATGTCGCCTAACTTGGTCTTGGCGACGTCCGCAACCGGAACCATCGGCGACTTTACTTCCTGGGCGAGCCGCATCGCCGCCAGCGTTTTCTGATATTGGTCGAGGTACGCCTGCGAGTTGTCGACGATCATCACGGCCGACGCATTGCTATAAATGCCGCCACCGGGCTGGGGGACGCCGAGAAACATCCGCATGGAACGCAGGCCCTGCATGCCGGCCGACGAGAGCTGGGCGTACTTTTCCGCCTGCTCGGGCGTGAGCTTGAACATCGGATTGCTCTTCATGATTTGGACCGATAACTTCATCAATTGGTCGACGGCCTGCTGGGGTATGGCGCCGCCAGCCACAGCGACAAACGGTTCGGCCGGTAGGCCGGCCAGCATGTCCTCAGTGGCTGGCTGGAGGCTCGTGGCCCACTGGGTCCAGGTTCCTCCGGCCTTAAATTGCAGGCGACTTACCATGTCGAGCGTCTGAGCCGAGTCGATCCGCACTCCGTAGCCAAGCTGCTCGACTTCGGTCTCGGCCGCGGTGAAGAGCTGCAAATAGATGTTCAGCCCATCGGCCGCGATTTGACCTTGCTCGCCAGCGACTTGAAGAAGCTGCGTTTGCGCCGAGCGAATTGCGCTCGTCAGTTTGGGAATTAATTGCGAGAGGCCGTGCGCGGTCACGACGACGCTGGCATTGTTCGAGTCAACCCATTGGGTCAGCGAAGCATCGACCGCCAGGTTGGTTTTGGCCGCGAGAAATTCTTCCAAGATAGCTCGATCGTCCTTATTGGCAACGACCGCAAAGGTGCCTTTGTGCCCCAGGACGATTGGGCCGCCGTTCAATTGCACTTCGACGACGCCGTCTCCAGGGTCGTTCACCTTAAGAGCGGCGAAGAATCCGGCGAAATTGGCGATCGGAACAAGAACGACGGCTTTGGGCACCGGATCGATGCCGGCCAGGACAACTGCCAAATCTCCTTGCTCGTCGATCCCTTTCTGTACCCCGAAGTAGCTCTTGGCCAGATTGAGCAGGTCTGTGCGGGGGCTTGGACGAGCTTCGCCAGTTCGCCGATGCTGCGGTTCGTGTCGGCCAGATTGTGGACGACGGCGAAACCAAGGGCGTCGGCGGGGATCACCGTAAGTACGCCGTCGCGGGCCTGCGCTAACGTGTTCGACAGCCCCAACAAACTAAGTACGACACACGTTTGCAACCGGATACGTTTCATCTCACAACTCCTGGAAAGGCATCTAATGAAGGCTGCGCTGCCATTGAACCCAGGCAGGGCTGTCGGCCATCAGCTTTCAGCTATCAGCCAGACATAAAATGTATCATTTACAGCGCAGGCTCCATTAGGAGAGACAATGGAGCGGGAAAACCGCAGTCGACCGTTCGCCCGGTTGAGTACGTGATGCGCGTTTTTGCCGACAATCGATCGAGCACGTTTGCGCATGCGGCCAAGCTAACACAGGCGACCTCCACCGTCAAGAAAACGCTCGCGTCCGCAGCGGGAACCTGGGATGATGTCGAGAAGGTGTGCCACCAATTTCACAATGGGATCCGGCACGTTGCCCAGCTATTCACCGAGTGATTTGACTGCAATCTCAACTCCTGCGGCGGTCGTGCCGCGACCGGCGTTTCGGGTTCGGGAGAAACTGCCTCCACCGGCGTAGTATTGCACGACGCTGCGTTCGAGCGTTCGAATTGGTTCGGCTGTTACCGCTTCTTGGAGCGGCATGCCGCGCCTCGTGACCACGATTTATCGCGAAGTGATTTGGCACTATGTGCCAAAGCCTCCGCCGCCGGGCGTTTCGATGGTGATTGTGTCGCCAGGGGCTACGGAAAGGTGGGCCATGCCGGGGAGCGGTTCGCGGCTGCCGTCGGCGCGGAGGAGGGTGTTGCGGCCGAGGGCGCCGGGCTGGCCGCCGGCCAGGCCGTAGGGCGGATGGGGTCCGCGTCGTTGGCTGAGGATGGTTACGTCGGCCGGTTTGAGGAATTCAACGCGGCGAATCGTGCCGTCGCCGCCGCGGTGCCGGCCGGGGCCGCCCGAGCCGTGGCGGATCGCGAATTCGTGGAGGCGGACGGGGTAGCGGCGCTCGAGGATCTCGGGGTCGGTGAGGCGGGTGTTGGTCATGTGGACCTGGACGGCCGAGGCGCCGTCGGCGTCGGCCGTGGCGCCGCTGCCGCCGCAAATCGTTTCGTAATAGCCGAACGTGTTGTCGCCGAAGAGGAAGTTGTTCATCGTGCCCTGGCTGGCGGCGGCGAGGCCGAGCGCGCCGAGGAGGACGTCGACGATGCGCTGCGAGGTTTCGACATTGCCGGCGGCGACGGCGGGGAGGTGGGCTGGGGAAGGCGGATGCGAGGGCGAGGTCCATTGCTGGGGCGAGGGGGACAGTCCCCTTTTCTCGGTTGGGGGTTGTTGGGTGAGTTGGCGCTGCGTTTCGAGAAAAGGCGACAGTCCCCGGGCGGACGGGGACGGTTCCCAGGGGTTCAGCAAGCATTTGGGCAGGATGATTTCGATTGGCCGGAGGACGCCGTGGTTGAGGGGGATATCTTCATCGATGAGCAGGCGCAGGATGTACATCACGGCCGCCGTGACGATGGCGCGATTGGCGTTGAGGTTGCCCGGGTCGACCGGGCCGGTGCCGGTGAAGTCGAAGGTGGCGACGGGGGTTTGATCGCGGTTGTGAATCGTGATGCGAACGGCAATGGGGATGCTTTCGCCGCGCATGTTTTCGATGGAATCGACGAAGGAGTATTCGCGCTGCGGCAGCCGGAGGAGGGCGCGGCGGGTTCTTTGTTCGGCGGCTGATTGGATGTGGTCCATGTAGGCGGCGACGACGGGCCAGGTGTAGTGCTCGACTAGGGCGAGCAAGTCATTTGCGCCTTGGCGATTGGCGGCGACCTGGGCGGCGACGTCGGCGAGGTTGGCCTCGACGTTGCGCGTGGGGTGGGGGCCGGCGAGGAGCACTGCGCGGAGATCGTCGAAGCGCGACTGGCCGGCGGCGACGATTTTCAGATTCGAGATGAGGACGCCTTCGTCGGCGAGGCACTTGGAATCGGGCGGCATCGAGCCGGGGGCCAGGCCGCCGATTTCGGCGTGGTGGGCTCGGCTGGCGGTGAAGAAGATTGGCTCGGTCGGAGACCGGCCGGAACCTTGGAGTGGCTCGGTCGGAGACCGGCCGGAACCTGGGAGTTCGGCGAAGACTGGGGTGATTATGGTGATGTCGGGCAGGTGGGAGCCGCCGGCGTAGGGGTCGTTGGTGGCGAATACGTCGCCGGGTTCGAGGTGCGGGTTACCGGCGATGAGCTGGCGGACCGTTTCTTCCATCGCGCCGAGGTGGACCGGCAGGTGGGCGGCGTTGACGACCAGCCGGCCATCGGCGGCGAAGATCGCGCAACTGAAGTCGAGTCGCTCCTTGACGTTCACGCTGCTGGCCGTGTTCTTGAGCGTGACGCCCATCTGGTCGGCGATGCTGGCGAGCAGGTTGTTGAAGATTTCGAGGAAGATGGGGAGGGGGGGAAGCAGGGAGCGGAGAGTTGCGAGCAGTGAGACTGGCTTGTTCTTGTTTCGCACTCTCGGATCCGTGAGCAAAATCGTTCAGCATCAGTTCGCCGGCGGGGAGGACGTCGGCTTGCCAGCCGGGGTCGATGATGGTTGTGGAGAGGTTTTCGGTGATGATGGTTGGGCCAGTGATGTGATCGCCTGGTTTCAGCGAGCTGCGGTCGACGACGGGCGTGTCGATGAATTGGCCATCGAAGTAGTGCGGAGGCGGGATGCGTGTGGTTGGGGTGAGGGGGCGTCGCTGGAGAGCGGGGCGCCCTCACCCCGCTCTCCCAGGGAGAGAGGGTTTTGTGGCGTCGCCCGCGGGAGCGGGTTCTGCTACGTGGCCGGCGACCTCGACGCGGGCGGCGGCGATTTCCAGGGGGCGGCCGGCGTGGATGTAGCCGTAGCGGCGGCGGTGATCGGCGGTGAATGCGGCTTCGAAATCGCCGCCGGCGGGCCAGGGGATGGTGAGATAGGCGTCGACGCCGCGGTAGCGGAGGTCGAGGGAGCGCGTGGCGATCATGCGCTCGGCCGGCACGCCTTCTGCGCGGACTTCGGCGGCGGCTTCGGCTTCGAGCACGTCGAGCTTTTTGCTAACGTCGGTGAGTCGGGCTGCATCAAGCGGTCGCTCGATGCCGCAGGAGCGGTGGCGGGTGACGCCGGCCAGGCCGATGCCGAGGGCGCTGAGGACGCCGGCGTCGGGGTGATTGAGCACGCGGCGGATGCCGAGTTCGCGGGCCACGGCGCAGGCGTGCTGCGGGGCGGCGCCGCCGAAGGCGACCAGCACGTAGTCGGCCGGGTCGGCCCCTTTGGCGATGGTGACGAGGCGGATCGCGGCGGCCATGTTGGCGTTAGCGATTTTTAATAGGCCAGAAGCGAGCTCGTGGGGCGAATAGTTTATTCCCGTGGCACTGGTCACTGAAGTGACCAGTCCTTCGAGTGCCCTTTGAGTTGCGTTGCGATCGAGGGGGAAGGGAAATCTTTCAGGGACGATGCGGCCCAGGTAGAAGTTGACGTCGGTGATGGTGAGGGGGCCGCCGCGGCCGTAGCAGGCGGGGCCGGGGTCGGCGGCGGCGCTTGCCGGGCCGACGACGAGCTTTGCGCCGTCGAAACGGCAGATCGAGCCGCCGCCGGCGGCGATCGTTTCAATGGCCAGCGTCGGGGCGACGAGGCGGACGCCGGCCTTTTGCGTTTCGTACTCGAGCTCGAAGCGGCCGTCGAAACGCGAGACATCGGTGCTTGTGCCGCCCATATCGAAGCCGATCGCCCGCTCGAAGCCGCACGCCCGCGCGACTCGCGAAAAGCCAACGACGCCGCCGGCCGGGCCGGAGAGGATGCTGTCTTTGCCGAAAAACTTCTCGCCGGGCACGAGGCCGCCGGCCGAGGTGAGGAGGCGAATTTGGCTGCCGGGCAAGCTACACCGCAGGCGTTCGATATAATCTTGCAGTACGGGAGTCAAGTACGCGTCGACGACGGTCGTATCGGCGCGGGCAACGAACTTTGGCAGCGGGGCGACGGCGCTGGAGCGTCTGATGTGATCGAAGCCGACGTCGCGAGCGATGTGCTCGACAAGCTGTTCGTGGGCCGGATGGCGATCGGCGTGCAGGAAGCAAATGGCGAGCGACTCGATGCCGGCGTCGAGCAGCGACGCGAGTCGTTGGCGGATTTCGGCTTCTTTCGGCGCGGCGAGGATATGGCCGTCGTGGGTGACCCGCTCGTCGATTTCAATCGTCGCGGCGGGCAAAACGGGCAGCTTACGTACGGTGAGGTCAAAGATGCGGGGCCGGGCCTGGTAGCCGATTTCGAGCACATCGCGAAAGCCGCGGGTGGTGACGAGGGCGGTGCGGGCGCCGGTACGGGTGATGAGGGCGTTGGTGCCGCGGGTGGTGCCGAGGCGGAGGACAATCGGGGGCACGGACTGGGATCGCGGAATGCCGAGCAGATAGCGGACGGCGATCGTAGGCGCTTCGAGGTCGCAGCGGAGTTCGTAGGCTGTGTTTTCGCGCGGCGTCAAATTGAAATTGCGAAGACGCAAGCGGGCGGTGGGAGCGTCAAATCCGGTGACGTCGGTGTGGGCGATCGATGTGCCGTCGGCATCGAGGAGGTGGAGTTGCCAACCGACCCAGAAGTTGGACGGGTCGTCGCGGCGGGCGGGGTCGACGATGAACTGGGGTGTTGAGTTCGTCGCCACTCGACCTTTAGTTGCGCCGCTCGAGAGTAGCTTAAGACGTCGCAGTTTTCCGTCAGGGCTTTTCGCGATGCAATCGGTAAAAGTACCGCCGACGTCGATCCAGAATTGCCAATCGCTAATCGCCATGGTCAAATTTTAACCGGCGGGCAATGCGCAAGAAATCTCTATGTGGCGGCTCGGCCGCACAGCCGCGTTGGAGATTGTGTGAGCGTTTCTTTTGTGGCCGACAGAGGCAATTCTTTCGGGAGCATTGAACATCAGGGAAGGGAGGCACGGAAGAAGATGAGCTCCATTGATGCGGTCAATTCATTTGTTTTGACGGCACTTATTCGGGCGCGGTCGACTCAGCGGAAAGTGGAAGCGAGAGCGGATGCCGTCGTTGTAACGATCCGGCTGATGCGCCCAGCCAGGGGCGTTCAAAACGTTTCAGCAGGAATGAAGGGCCAGTCTGAAGAATCCCGTATGGCCAGAGTACGGACCGTTTTCTCCGACGCCCAGCTCACATTCGGACGGGCAGGATTGCGGGTCGTACGGGTGGATAACCGGGAAGACCGAGAAAACAGAGGAAGTCGCCCGACCGACACTCTGAGATCATCGTTTCCTTAATGTTTCATTCACCGAAAAAGACGCTGGAATAGCCGTCAGGCTGGATTTTTCCACCTGCCATCGTGACGCATCCACGCGGGAATTGATGGGGGGCGATTTGGGCTGGACTTTCGATCGGCGCCACTCGATAATGCCAGCGGTTGGTACAGCGAACGCGTCTCTGGTGCCGGTGCCTCTTGGTCGGCCGCCTAAATGTCTTTCGACCGCACCTCCTGGCGGGCCGCCATTTTGGCCCCTTTCTTTGCAGCCCCAGAAAGTGAAAGTTTGGGCTGTCGTCGATTCCAATTGCAGGAGATGCAGCATGGGAAAGAAACTGTATTGTGGTAATTTGAGCTACAGCACGTCGAGCGCCGACTTGGAGCAAATGTTCGGCGAGTTCGGCACCGTGAAAAGCGCCGAGGTCATCAACGACCGCGACACGGGCCGCAGCAAGGGTTTTGGGTTTGTCGAGATGAACAGCGATCAGGAGGCGCAGGCCGCGATCGAGGGCTTGAACCTCAAAGAGCGGGACGGCCGGGCTCTGACGGTCAATGAAGCGCGGCCGCGCGAAGAGCGGGGCGGCGGAGGCCGAGGCGGCTACGGCGGCGGCCGCGGTGGTGGCGGCGGCGGCGGTGGCGGTGGTGGTCGCGGCGGCAGCCGGCGTTATTAATTCACGGCCGAGGTGATGAAGAGCGGATCTTCCGTCGGCTCATATGACATTCGTGTACTTTCGCGCATGTCGCGGGAGTACACGTTTTTTTATGCCCATTGATTGCTCACGAGCAGAAAGCGAGCCCAGGATGGCGAAGAGCCCCAACACGTACGAAAAACGGCGGCGGGAAACGGAGAAGAAATTCCGGGCCGAAGAGAAGCGGAAGAAGCGTGAGGCCAAAAAACAGGCGGCGGCGCGACCGGCAGGCGGCGGCACTCGCACCAGCCACGAGCCGAACGACGATGAGGAGTGACTTGTCGAACCGGCGGCCGAGGGGGAAGCCCGCCGCCGATTTTTCGTTCCCACGTTCTGCCCGCCACGGCGGATCTGCGACGTGGGGACGCGGCTTTCGACGCACAGCATCGAGCGGGTTATTGGTTTGGCGGTGCGAGTGTGCCAGGCGAACCGCGGAGCGGTCTTAATCTGCCTTCCGACGCGGAACGTGGGAAAAGCAAACCGGTTAGCAGCCCGTTGAAAAAGTCGACGGGCTGCTGCATCGCATGGATGCGCTGCCAAAACTGCGACTGAAGTCGCAGTTTTGCGAGCCGTGACGAGCCTTGCTCGGCACTTGGTGAGGTTGAAAAACGCCACGACGGCGTTTCTCAACAGGCTGTTAGTAACCAGCGTCGAATCAGAATGGATGCTGCCGTGCGGACCGGGCCGCATACCACGCGATTCCACCGAGCGCGAGCGGCACGAGGCCGATGAGGGCGAGCCATTTCGCGTAGCTCAAGCTGGACCAGGCCAAGTAGGCACAGGACGCGCAGAGCACGATGGCGGGGAGCGGATAGAGCGGGATGCGGTAGGGGCGCTGGGCGGTGCGATCGCTGCGCCGCAAGATGAAGACGGCGACGCCGCCGAGGAGGCAGAGGCCCCAATAGACGGGCGCGGTGCCGGCGACGAGCGTGCCGAAGCCGCCGTCATAATCGTTCCAGGGCAGGCTGTGAAGTCTAAGGCAGTGGAGTGCGGCGTCGAAGGCGTCGCGGCCGGCTTGCGTGCCGACCAGCAGCACCAGCAGGACGGCGATCACAGTCTGCACGCAGATGGCCGCTGCCGGGCTGCCGTGGCGGTCGCGGCGGGCCAGCCAGGCGATCTTTGAGAAGTCTTCACCCCAGACGGCATAAACTCGAGCGGCCGTGAGGATCATGCCGTTGATCGCGCCCAGCGCAGAGAGCATCACGAGCAGGCTGACGGCGCGGCCGGCCCACGGGCCAAGGCGCCTTGGTCATCACGTCGGCGGCCGGCGTTTGGGTTGAGCGCGCCCCGTCGAACCCGAGGACGGCGAGGTACGAGGCGTTCACCGCCAGGTAGATGAGGGTAATGCCGAGCAGTGAGAAGATGAGTGCTCGCGGCAAGTTGTGATTTGGGTTGCGAACTTCGGAGGCGACATAGGGGGCATGAACCCAGCCGCCGAAGGCGTAGAGGACGAAGACCAGGGCGAGGCCGAGGTTGATCGGACGAGGCTGGACGGCGGTGCCAACGACCTGCGGCGGTGGGGCGGAAATCGCCGACAAGCCGGCAATTGCGATGGCGGTCAGACCCAGAACTTTCAGAACGCTCAGTAGATTCTGGGTCGATTTCCCGGCGACGATGCCGTTCAAATTGACGATCGTAAGGATAACGATCGGCGCCAGCGCGGCCCAGACCGTGTGGTCCTTCCAGGCAGGCCAGATTCGGGCCCCGTAATCGGCGAAGACGTAGGCCATCGCGCCGATGTTGCCGCTGATGATCACCGTGAGCTGGGCCCAGGCGAAGAGGAATCCGCACCAGCGGCCCAGGGCGCGGGACAGGTATTCATAGTCGCCGCCGTCGCGCGGGTAGGTCGTGGCGAGCTCGGCATAGCACACGGCGCCGCACCAGGAAACAAGGCCGCCGACCACCCAGAGGGTCATCGCCCAGGCGGGGTTGGGGACGTTCTTAAAGATGATTGGCGGAGAACGAAAGATCGACGTGCCGACGACGATGCCGATGATGATGCTGACGGCGTCCCACAAGGTGAGATGCGGGGTGCGAGTCGGCGACGTTGTTGGAGATTGGATCGTCACGGGCGCCGTTGCTGGAAAGGTGTTCGAGCAATTGCCGACAGCGTTTGTGACAATTCGCTAACTTGTCGTCAAGGCGTCAATCAGCTCGGCGAACTTTGGATGCGTCGTGATGAGCTGTTCCCGCGGGCCGGCCTCGAAGTCAGCATAGTCGAAGCCGGGGGCGACGGTGCAGCCCAACAGGGCCCAGCGGCCGCCCGCGATCAGGCGGCAGCCTTGCCAGACGCCGGCGGGGACGACGACCTGCGGCGTGTGGCCGGCGGCGAGGTCGTTGCCGATCGCAACCGTCCGGCCGCTGCCATCGGGGAGCAGTTGCAGCATCTCGACCGGGTCGCCCGCGTAGAAGTGGAAGACTTCATCGCTCTTAACGCGGTGGATGGCGGAGAATGTTTCGGGCGTGAGGAAATAGTAGATGGCGGTAGAGGCGCTGCGGTCGCCGCCGTAGTCGACGGGCAGGGCGGCGGCGGGAATCGAGAGGGGGCGCGGTAGGTTTCGCGAAAATAGCCGCCTTCGATGGTGAGGGACTGGAGTGCGAGGAGATCGATGATTTGTTGAGAAGACAGCATATGGTCGATTTCGTGCGCGGGCCAACACGGTCCAAAGAATATGATATTGTAGCGGCATGAAAGTCCGCAATGTGATAAAATTATTGGCGAACGACGGCTGGCACTTTAAGGTAACGCGGGGTAATCATCGCCAGTTCAAGCACGATACGAAGACGGGCCGCGTGACCGTCGCAGGTAAGCCAAATGACGAAGTGCGACCGGGAACGCTCAGCAGTATTCTCAAGCAGGCAGGATTGAAGTAAGTGCAACGATGAAGCAATATGCAATCGTCATCGAGAAGGGAACGTCCAATTACTCGGCGTATGTGCCGGACCTGCCGGGGTGCGTCGCGACGGGGGCGACGGTTGGGGAAACAGAGTCACTCCTGCGCGAGGCAATCGAACTGCATTTGGACGGCTTGCGCGAAGACGGCTTACCAATTCCGCCGCCAACAAGCGTAGTGGAATACGTCCAAGTGCTGGCGTAATTCGAGCGTCTCGCTTGTTGTGGCCGGTCTCCGACCGTGCCACTGAATTGACCGAAGGTCTCCTGTGCCCCTCGAACGGGCGCAGCCGACTTACGTCCAGTCAATGGGTGAGATTTTCACATCGCATGGCTGGCATCCATCGGACGCATAATGCGCCGCCGATGAGAATCCCCAAGCAGCTGCGCGAATCACTAGGACCTATGCGGCCGGGATTTTCGTGCAAATAGTCTAGCTTTTGTTGCCAGAAACTCTCGGTGACGAGCACTTCCGGACGGCGACTCGGCTGCCAGAATTGACGCTGCCGATCTTCACGAGATCTCGCCCAGAGAGTTTCACTGAAGCAGCGGGGCAAGTGGGAGTCGCAAAAATCGCAGAGCGAGCGGCCGGTGAAATTGCGGAAATCGGCGATCGTGTGTTGCGGTCGTTCGTTGTTGAACTCGCGGTCGAACAGGATTGCGTGCATGTGGGTCGGCAAGATGACGAAGGCGTTGGTACCGAGCATTTTTTGCTCGTGGCAAAGTTTAAGCTGTCGGTGATGACGCGGCAGCTCGCTTCGGCGACGAAGACTGGAAGCCACTCGACTATGGAGAAGGTTACGAAGTAGACCGCGGCGTTCGGTGTGATGCGGCAGCGCTCCATGGAGGAAACCTCGTTGGCGGGGCTGGGAGAACTGCGGTCGGCGGAGGCGGCACGGTCGGAGACCGGCCACAACAAGCGACCGGCCACAACAAGCGACCGGCCACAACAAGCATTACAAAATAAACTTACTCAAATCCTCATCCTTGGCCACTTCCTCCAGCCGCTCGCGGACGTAGGCGGCGTTGATTTCGACGCGGCTGGGGCCCATGTCGGCGGCTTCGAAGGAGAGTTCTTCGAGCATGCGCTCGAGGATCGTGTAGAGGCGGCGGGCGCCGATGTTTTGGGTGGATTGGTTCACGGCGAAGGCGTAGCTGGCCAGGGCGTCGACTGCGTCGGGCGTGAAGTGGAGCTCGACGCCTTCGGTTTTCAAGAGGGCCGCGTATTGCTTGGTGAGCGAGCTTTTGGGCTCGGTGAGGATGCGGACGAAGTCGTCTTTGGTGAGGTCTTTCAGTTCGACTCGGGATCGGGAAGCGGCCCTGGAGCTCGGGCATCAGGTCGCTGGGCTTCACTTTGTGAAGGCGCCGGCGGCGATGAACAGGACGTGATCGGTTCGCACGTAGCCGTAGCGGGTGTTGACGACGGTGCCTTCGACGATGGGGAGCAGGTCGCGCTGCACGCCTTGGCGCGAACGTCGGCCCCGCGGCCCCCTTCGCTGGCTACGACCTTGTCCATTTCGTCGACGAAGATGATGCCGACGTTTTCGGCCAGCTCGATCGCCTGGGCGTTGACCTTTTCGCTGTTGATCATGGCCTCGCATTCCTGCTCGAAGAGGACGCGGCGGGCCTCAGCGACGGTCATCTGGCGGCGGGAGACGTTTTTGGGCAGGATTTTTTCGAGCATGCCTTGGAAGTCGAAATCCATCGTGTCGCCGCCGGGGCCCATGCCGGGGATCATCATCGCGTGGGTCCGCTGCTCGACGGTGATTTCGACCGTGCGGCCTTCCATTTCGCCGGCGAGCAGCATCGCTCGCATCTTTTCCCGCGTTCGTTCGTGGCGCTCGGGGGAGTTGGGGGAATCGATGCCGACGTCGTACGACTGCGGGGCCGGTGCCAGGAGGTCGAGGAGGCGATCTTCGACGCGACGCTTGGCTTCGGGCTCGACGCGCTCGAGCTCCCCTTCGCGGACGAGGCCAATGGCGTTTTCGACCAGCTCGCGGACCATGCTTTCGACGTCACGGCCGTAGTAGCCGACCTCGGTGTACTTGGTTGCCTCGACCTTGATGAAGGGGGCGCCGGTGAGGGTGGCGAGGCGGCGGGCGATTTCCGTTTTGCCGACGCCTGTGGGGCCGATCATGAGGATGTTTTTGGGAGCGACTTCGTTGCGCATGTCGTCGTCGACCCGCTGCCGGCGCCAGCGATTGCGGATGGCGATTGCGACGGCCCGCTTGGCCTCATGCTGGCCGACGATGTAGCGGTCGAGCTCTGTGACGATTTGTTTGGGAGTGAGGTCGTGCATTTGTCAGGGAGGAGGATTGAGGGGGCAGGGGACAGCGAGCAGCGGGCAGCGAAAGAGGGGATTTGCGACCCCTGCATCCCGCATCCTGCATCCTTGTGTTAATTGCCAGGCGGAGCCTGACCTACTTGGTTGGTAATTCTTCGACGATGATGTTGCGGTTGGAGTAGACGCAGATGTCGCCGGCGATTTCGAGGGCGGCGGGACGATTTCGGGGGCCGACAGTTTCGAGTGCGCGACCAGAGCCCGGGCGGCGGCCAGGGCAAAGTTACCGCCCGAGCCGATGCCGAGGATGCCGTCGGTGGGCTGGATCACGTCGCCAGTGCCCGAGACGAGCAGCGTGTGCTGGGAGTCGACGACGGCGATCATCGCCTCGAGCCGGCGGAGGGCCCGGTCGGTTCGCCATTCTTTGGCCAATTCGGTGGCGGCCCGCGGCATATTGGCAGGGTAGTCCTTCAGCTTGGCCTCGAAGCGTTCGAGCAGGGCAAAGGCGTCGGCGGCACCGCCGGCAAAGCCCGCCAGCACCCGGCCGTCGGCCAGGGGGCGGATCTTGACGGCGTCGGCCTTCATCACGGTGTCGCCCAGGCTAACCTGGCCGTCGCCCCCGATGGCGACGCGGTCGCCACGGCGAACGGTGAGGATAGTGGTGGAGCGGAATTTGGGCTGAGGGGTGTCCATTGAACGCTTGGGCGTGGAAGGATTGCTGCTCAAGGATCAGCGGCTAGGCCAATTGATCGCCTTCTGATTATTGTGCCGCATCGGCATAATACGGGGCCAGAGGGGCGGCGGCTACACGCACGTAGTCGAAACCGGCGGGGCCCGATAGATTTACGTTTATGAGCGAAAAACCCGACGAACGGACGGAGCGGGCGGCATTGCCAGCAGCCCGGAGTTAATGGAGGCCGACGGCTCGGCCCTGTTGGTGGTCGACGCCCAGGAAAAACTGCTGCGTATCATTCCGCGGCAGGCAACGATCGTGTGGAACATCCGGCGGCTGTTGGATGCGGCCGCGGTGCTCGGCGTGCCGATTGCCGGAACTGAGCAGTACCCGGATAAGCTGAGCCCGACTGTGCCGGAGCTGAAGGAGCGGCTGGGCCCGCTGCCCGACAAGTTGAGTTTTATCGCGGCCGCTTGCGGCGAGATTTTCGAGCGGTGGGGCAGCGAGGGGCGTGACCGCGTGCTGTTGTGCGGCATTGAAACGCATGTCTGCGTGGCGCAGACGGCATTTGACCTGACGGCGGCCGGTTTTCGGGTTTATGTGGCGGTCGACGCGGTGGGAGCAAGGCGGGCGGTGGACCAAGATACGGCCCTGCGGCGAATGGAGATGGCCGGCATCGTGCTGACGACGACCGAAGGGGCCATGTTCGAGTGGTGCCGTGTGGCGGGCACGCCGCAGTTTAAGAAGATTAGTGCTTTGGCGAAGGAATCGCCGCCGGAGTGACACGGCAGTTTTGTCGTTTTGATATTGGCGGGGCGTTGCGCGTCTGCTGAATTCGTGGGCCGGACGTAGTCCGGCGGCGAGTTGCGGGAACGGGAGAGTATCACCATGTCGGATGAATCGATGGGGCTGCAACAGGCGACGCTTGGAAGCGGCTGCTTTTGGTGCACTGAAGCAGTTTTCAAAGACCTGCGCGGAGTGAGGTCGGTCGTGTCCGGATACAGCGGCGGCTCGGTCCCGAATCCATCGTACGAACAGGTGTGCAGCGGCCGGACGGGGCATGCGGAGGTCGTGCAGATCGCGTTTGATCCCAGGGAAGTTTCATTCGAGGAGCTACTGGAAGTGTTCTGGAAGACGCACGACCCGACGACGCTGAATCGCCAGGGCAACGACGTGGGGACGCAATACCGGTCGGTCGTCTTCTACCACGACGACGAGCAGCGGCGGCTGGCCGAGGAGCTCAAAGAAAAACTGGCTGGGTCGGGTGCGTTCGGCGGGCCCATCGTGACCGAAATCTCACCGCTTTTGAACTACTATCCGGCCGAAGACTACCATCAGAATTACTTCGAGCAGCACCCCGGGCAGGGGTATTGCGCGGCCGTGATCCGGCCGAAGGTGGAGAAGTTTCGGGCGGTTTTTGGGGAGCTACTGGCCGGCAAGTGACCGCCCAGGCGCATGGGTAGACTGGCCGGGGATGGCATTTATTACGGCGTGAGCCGAGGTGGCTCGGCTAACAGTTGCAGGGTCCGACGCGTCAAGGGTAACGCCAAGCCGAGAAAGGCGCGGGTTGTATCCCCTTCATGCAGCGGGGAATCCCGTTGCGAGGCGCGTTTCGGCCGTGTTCGTGGGATGCCACCCGCGATGGGACGGTTGGCCGCCCATCGGCAATGACGAAGGCCTGTCGTGACGAATCGACCTGGCGAGGGGCGAATACGCTTGCAATAGAGTAAGTGTTTCGATATAAATGATGTTGCGGACCAGTAGGTGGGCTCGACATGCAGCTTATCTTTTGCGGCGTGCCGACTTGGCGATCTCACGTCGGAGTAATGCTCGGTTATAATCACGAGCCGCGCCGCGTTATCAACGATACTGGTACACCGTTATGCCGGTCTTGGTTGAATAGATTTAATCCGAAAAGGGAGAATTGATGCAGCGACGCTCCATCATTGGCCTAGCCATCGTATTGGCAGTACTATTAGTGGGCACTGCTGGATGCCCGAGTAGTGAAAGCAGTGCTCCAACGGCGATTTGCAGGGAACCGTCACCATTGGCGGAAATCCAGTTCCGTCCGACGCGATGGCCACGATCGAGTTCCGGCCGACTGGAGTTGGCCAGGCGACAGGGGCGTCGGCTGACATAAAGGATGGCAAGTTCGATGCTGCCGGCGTGCCGGTTGGAACGGTGTCGGTCGTCTTTCGGGTCATGCAGCCTACGGGAAGGATGACTCAGTTTGATCCGGCGGCCAGGCCGGAACCGGAACTGAAAGACTTAGTTCCGGCGGGTAAGGCGACGACGTCAATTACAGTGAGTGGTGACAAATCGGACCTGAAGTTTGAATTGTAGATCGGCCGTCAGATTTGTCAGTATTGTCGGGGAATGGCCAGTTGTTTGCGTCGCACTTGACGGGCGAATATGGTAGCTTTAGTGCATCGCCAGGCTACGGCAAGACAGGCATTTTTTCGGGAGAGTGAAGACATGAAACGGGCTTTAACTGGAAGGCGTGGTTTCACGTTAGTCGAGTTGCTGGTGGTCATTGCGATTATTGGCATATTGATTGCGCTGTTGCTCCCGGCGATCCAGGGGGCGCGGAAGCGGCGCGGCGGAACCAATGTGCCAATAATATTGGTCAGTTGAGCAAAGGGATGCTAACCTTTGAAAGCACTCAGAAAGGGCTGCCCGCAATCTTCCTGGGACTATCCGGAAATCCGCCCAACGGGCCGGGTGGCTACTTTGATAATCACGGCTGGTATTCCCAAATTGCACCGCACATTGGTTACGAGTCGTGGGCTAGCTTGATTGATTTTACGTCGAGCTTTAGTAGCGTACGAAACGAAGCAGCGCGACGGGCGGGCATGAACATCAAGATCCACGAGTGCCCGTCGGACCGCGGGCTGCAGCACAGCGAGTGGCTCAGTAGTACATGGTGTCGCGTGCTCTGCAATTACGTTGCGAACGGCGGCAATACGAACGCTGGACAGACGGATGTTGCACCGGTTACTTCACTTGGCGGTCCATTTGCGCTTTCTACCGTGGGCTCGCTGGGCAAGATCACGGATGGAACTAGCAATACACTGCTGATGTCTGAGGCCTGGGTCCTTTCTGAGCCGAAGCCGCCGTTCACGTGGGGCGGGGCCTATTCGGATATTATCACCGCATTGGGAGCGCATGTCTTTACGGGGTACAATCCGCCAAACGCCCAGCGGTTCCATGACCAAATCGGTTACGGTTGGGGCATTCTCAACGGTGCCACGAACGCTGATGCGACAGCGCGATACAAGGATGCAGGGTTTACCGACGACAATATTCCTCAGCCAGGAGGCGGAGGAGCGTTGGGGACCTACATTGCTGCTCGGAGCAAGCATCGTGGCGGCGTGAATGCTTCCCGGTGCGACGGCTCGGTGTCGTATGTGTCCGACTCAATTTCGCCTCTGATATGGCGGGCGCTGACTTCGGCGGCGCGCTGGTCAGGAAGTGCAAGTTCAATGATTTGAATGTATACGAGCCGAAGACCGGCATTGGCACGGCCAGATGCGGGGCGGCCGAAATCGAATGAGAAATGTAGGGCCGGCGCTGCAAGAGTCGGCAGCGCCGGCCCCAATTGTTTTGGCGCGGCGCATTTGTTGCCGGATGCGATGATGATGATCGGACTGCGAGCGGACGGCAGCTAAAGCCATCCGTATATCATCGACGGGCGTTCCGCCCCCAGGAACAGCAGAGCGACTGAGACGTTGGTCAGTCACGCTCTTTCGGCCATCGGTCTTTGCAGCAGTTGGGATGGTCGCCAGCTACTCTGGGATGTACCCAAACCTTGGATACTCTATAGCGCCGTGTCGTCGGCCAAGATGGATCGCGAGTTTCGAGCGTGGGACACGTGGGCTACAATCGCAGCGCCCACGGCGGATGCAATCGCGGCCGCCAAGAGCCATGACGCGGGCAGATGCGTTTCGCGGCCCGGCATTGCTGCGGTGGGAACTAGCGAATTCGGGAGGTACAGCATCGCCAAGAGGATGCTGTTGTGCGCCGCGTGGAGGAGCATGCAAGGCTGGACGCTTCCGGTGCGGAGGCGAACCCAGCCGAGTGCCAGGCCCATGAACGCGCTGGGCAGGAATCTTTCTGGGGCGAAGATGTGGCCGCCTACGGTGTGAAACAGGCCGAACAGGACGGCGACCGCGACGACCGTCCCGCGGCCGGTAGCGACGCGGCGCACGGCGCCGAAGAGGAAACCGCGGAAGAAAAACTCCTCGCAGATCCCCGGTACGGCGCCCAGGCAAAGGACGACGAGTGCCGGCGACAAACGCCGCAGTTCGTCGGCGAGTGCCTGGGCTAGTGCAAATTCGCCACGTTCGAAGTTGGTTACACCCAGCCAGCGATTGAGCAGGAATGTCTCGTGGGCGAGCGGCCAGAGCGACAGTCCCAACACCAGGGCGGCGGCCAGCGCCAGGGCGGGCGCATTGCGAATCGCCAGGCCGTCGGCCGGCCGAGTGCGGTGGTACGTGGCGATCGCCAGCGGGATCGCGACGAAGACGAAGGCCGTGGCGAGCGCGACGAGCACCAGGCGCTCGCCAAGTGAAACGCTTTCGCCCGTTTGGCCCAGGCTGCCCGCCAAGACGAAATAGGTGGGAAACATTACCGCCAGGGCGAACATGGCCGCCGAAGGCGTGGCCGCCGATTGCGACTGGTCGGGTCGGCGGAAGATGTCGGCCCAGGTGGCCGGGCTGCCATAAAGGACGGCGTCGGTGCCGAAGATCCGGGCGGCCAGCGAGAGCGCGGCGACGATGTAGAAAATCGTCGAGACGATCGTGGCGGCCGCCAGCTCGGGTGCCACATCGCCTTCGAGCACGTCGCGGCTGAGCATGACGATGTTCATCAGTGGCGTAACGGCCAGGATGCCGTTGAATTCCAGACTGGGCAACAGGCAGACGACGCCTGGAACAAGACAGACCAGCATCAACGGAATGATGTAGGCCTGGGCTTCTTTGAAGCTGTGCGCGTAGCTGGTGATGGCCAAGAGGACGGCGGAGAAGAAGGCGGCGAGCAGGCAGAGCAAGAGGCCGACGCGGAGGATCACCAGCAGCGACATATTTTCCTGTGGGAAGAGGACGGCCGCCAAGCCAGTCGATTTGGCGGTGATGGTCATGCCGGCCAGGTTGACGACGGCCGTCACCAGCGCCACGGCCAAAACGGCCACGTATTTTCCGAGCAACAGGCCCAGACGCGGCATGGGGGTCGCGATTAGCATTTCGAGCGTGCCGCGTTCGCGCTCGCCGGCCGTGAGGTCGATGGCCGGATAGACGGCGCCGGTGACCGTGGTCAGCACGAGAATCAATGGGATGAGCGCTGCGAGCGAATAAAAGGGGACGCTGGTTTCTTGCGTTTCGTACCGGGTGAAGGCGGCGGGGACGACGGCGGTTACGTTCAAGCGGCGGAGTTGACGATCGAGTTGCGAATCGTTGAGTGCCGTCAGGCTCGATTCAACAAAGCGGAGAGCCTTTTCGCTGACGGAGGAGCCGGGGCGGTAAATCAGCTCCCAATTGAGCGGCGTCGCGAGGCCCGCCTCGGACGTGACTCCCGATGTTTGACGGGCGATGACTCCTAAGTTGATCGAGCCATCGGTGACGCTCCGCCTAATATCGGCGGCTGGCAGGTAGACCCATTGCGGCTCGGGAAGCGGCTCGTCGTTGTTCGCGCCAATTAGGTTCTGGACAAATCGGTCTTTCGTCGATTTTCCCTCCTCCAACGGGCGCGGTGGCGAGGTCTGCCCGGCGCGACGATTGAAAATTTCCTGGCCCTCCTGAACTTGTTGCCAAAACTTGCTTTGGTCAACGCGGGTTTCAACAGCGATAAAGAACTGCGATTGTCGGCCGGTCGAGAGAGAAGTCACGAGGAATCGTTGGAACACCAGCGCCAACAGCGGGTAAATGAGCACCGGCATCACAACTAGCGTGATGATTGTCCGCCGATCGCGAAAGATCTCGCGGAGCTCCTTCAGCGTGAGGCGGCCGAGCCGGCCGGCCAGATGCCTGCGGCCGCCGTGGGCGATGGCCGAACCGGACGGCGTTTCTGCAGCGGAATCTGTCGGCGGGTTGGACATGACCAATGTCAACTGGCACTAGGCGATTGCGGCCGCAAGAGTCGGCTGCAACAACTTACGAAACACGTCGACGAGCGAATGGCAGCCGGTTTCGGCCTGTAGCTGGGCCAGGGACCCCTCGTGTTGGAGTCGGCCCTCGTGCAGCAGGCCGAAGCGGTGGCAGAGGCGCTCGGCCTCGTCGAGGCGGTGGGTGCTGAGGATCACAGCCTTGCCCTGATCGCGAAGGCGGGCAATGTAGTCGACGACGATCTGGCTGCCGAGAACGTCCAGCCCGCGCGTCGGCTCGTCGAGCAGCATCACGGGCGGGGCGTGGATGAGTGCCCGCGCGAGCGTCACCCGCTGCCGCTGGCCCGTGCTGAGGACCGAGCAGCGGCGATCGAGCAGGCCGCCGAGATCGAGAAGCGTTGCGAGCGATCGGAGGTTTTCGCGGGCGGTCTGCGGCGGTACTCCGTAGAGGTCGGCGAAAAACAGCAGCATCTCGCGGACCGTGAGCCAGGGGTAAACGCCGTCGCCGGCCGACACCAGGCCGATTCGCGACTTGACCACATCGGGCGCGTCGGCCGTGCGGACGCCGGCCACTTCGGCGTAGCCGGAATCGGGCTTGAGGAGCCCGATGATCATGCGGATCGTCGTGGTCTTCCCGGCGCCGTTCGGCCCCAAGAGTCCATAGACCTCGCCGGGCGCGACGTGGAACGAGAGGTGATCGACGGCCAGAAAAGGCTGGCCGGCGCTGGAGAATCGCTTGGTGACTTCGTGAACGGTGATCATGGCCGACCGCTTGACGAGTGTTTCCCACCCTGAGGGTATCTCGCCGGCGGGCAGCCGTCCACGGGAACCAAATGTTAACTTTTAGGGATTCGCGAAATAGGGATGCTCGAGTGGCGGGCGCATGTGCAATCGCCGCGGAAGAAGTAACAGGGCCAGCGTGGCGAGGAGCAGCGAGGCCGGCTCGGGCGCGACGATGGCCGCCGCGCCGCTGCCGCCGATTGGCGAGGTCTTACCGTAATTGTCGCGCCACACGAGGTAGTCGGCCATGTCGACGGCGCGGCTGTCGTCGCCGTCGGCGGGCAGGGCGAAGCCGCTTTGGCCAAGGGAGTTCCGCCAGACGGTGTAATCGGCGGCGTCGACGTCGCCATTGTGGTTGTAGTCGCCCAAAAGGGCGAGCGTGCCGGCGTGGTTTGCCACCCAGGGCGCGGCGGCGAGATCGAGCGCACGAGGATCCAAGCCGTCCGTGCCGAAGGCCAGGTAGATGGGCAGCGACGTTTTCAGGCCGGCCATCCGCAGCCGCATCGAGAACAAGTAGACGCCGTCGGCTGGATGGGTCGACGAGTCGCCGTCTCCATCGTCGAGGAAGTAGAAGCGATGGATGTGCATCGAGCCGTCGGATGGGTCGGTG
Organism: uncultured Planctomycetota bacterium; assembly: GCA_963738665.1. Taxonomy (GTDB): domain Bacteria; phylum Planctomycetota; class Planctomycetia; order Pirellulales; family Lacipirellulaceae; genus JABDGM01. The sequence continues at coordinate 82,960 of CAVTXL010000005.1, read as the reverse complement.
GGGCCGATGTCGCCCCCCATTTTGGCGGCGTCCGTGCCGTCGACAAAGTAGTCGAAATTCACAAAGTAGAAGCGGTAATCGGAATCTGGCGGCGGACCGAAGTGGACATCATTCGGCTTAAAACTCGCGTTGCCGTCGCTGTCCTTTCCATTCCAATAGAACAAATTGGACGACACGTTATTGATCCGCATCGGCCAGTAGTCCCAGGAAAGGGTCGCGCCGGGTGGGAGCGCCTGGCTGCCCGCGGGCAACAACGGCGCGCCGGCGCCTTGGGCATTATACCCCGGGCCATCGTGCTGATAGTTCGAGGGCAGTTCGCGCGACCAACTGCGGAGACCAAGCGAATACGTGTTCGTGTCGAAGTTGGCCGCGCCGGTTACCAACTGGCCATTGATTTGCTGCGCGAGGACGTCAATGTGGGGTCCGGGCACCACCTGGGCCCGGGAGATCCCGGGCCCAGAGATGCCAGCGAGGGCAGTTAGCACTGTCGAAACGAAGATTCTGTTTGCGTTCATGTTTACGCACCCTTTCGCGACCGGCGGAACCGGAAGGCCGGCAACGGCCCGGCGACACCGAGCAGGGCCGCAAGCACCAGCGTGACCCCGGTTGGCTCCGGCACGAGGTTTTGGCGGACAAAATCGCCGGCCGCTTCAAAGAAGCTAAAATCCTTTCCCTTGAAGACCGGCTGGCCCAGGTCGAGGTTTTCGGACAACGTCTCCGCGTCTTGGTCGCTGGCCACCAAAGCGTCGACGAGAAACAGCGAGAAAAAGCGGGGCGAATCGGCGAGACCGGTGACGTGCACGGACGGTGAAATGAGATACACGCCATCGTTCGGAATTGCTGCACCGGATTTGTCGAGGCGATGGACGGGGTGGATATCCGCGCCGCCGTTGGCACCGGTGCTACCAATCGGGTTGGGATCGAGCACGAGAGAAACGTCGGGTTGGGCTGTTGCAATCGGCAGGAAATTGACGCTTCCCATGCCGTTCCAAACGAAGAGTGCGTCGGTGGCGCTATTGATCGTCAACGGCAGCAGGTTTACGGTCACTGCGGCGCCGCCGGGGAGCGCTGTGGCGCCAGAGGGCAGTTCGGCATCGCCCGCGGGCAAGGCGAAAAAGCCCGGCTCGTTCAGACCGTAATCGGACGGCGTGAAGGCAGGAAACTGAGGGACCATGACGCGCTCGAAGACGCGCGTGACGAGGTCCGGTTCTGCGGGGCTCGTATCGTTCGCGCTGCCGATCGCGACTTGGCCGGCAACATTGGCCAAAAAGACATCGCGGTCGGCGCGCGCCACAGAAGCGGCCAGCGCAACCGCTGCGAAGCCCGAGAGAACGGCGACGATTCGGAATGGACGTGCATTGTGAATCATTGGATTCAAGCTCCTAAGTTGCCATCGGTTCAGGAAGGATGGTAGGGGGTTCAAAAGTTGCAAATTCTCGATCAAACGTTTCATCGCGATCGATTCATCGCGGCCGGGCGAAATTGTCGCCACGAGCGCACCTGGCGGCGATATCGCCACTGGAAATTGCATCGACATGGCCGTCGGCATAGAGGTAATTTGCGTTGCCCCGATGCCGATCGACGGCGACTTCGGACTTGACGGCGTTCCACACGGCCTGGTCCGGCGGCGTGTTGCGGCGCAAGTTGTACTCGCTGAACCAGTCCTGCGATTCGACGTGGTCGAAGGTCGATTCGACGGCGAAGCCGGCCTCGAAGACCATGATCGTGCTGTGGGTCTCGCTGAGCTGGTTGAAATTGCTAGCGAAACCTGGTTGCGTGCCGCCAAACGGATTCGGCGTCGGTTCACGCAAGTAGCCGTTCATGGCGTAGCTCGTGAGGCGGTTGCTGCGCAAATCGAGTCGGGTAGTGTCCTCTGGGCAGAGCCGGATCGCGTCGACCTGTTCCAAATAAGGCGCCAGGGAATAAATCCACGAGTCACTTTTGGTATGGTCGTGGTTGACGTACGGAAACGCGCCTTTGTTGGCGTCGCAATACTGATGAATTGCCAAGCCGATTTGCCGCATGTTGTTGGCACATTCGCTCCGCCGCGCAGCGCCTCGCGCCGCCTGAAGGGCGGGCAACAGCAAACCCACGAGTACGGCGACAATGGCAATGACGATCAGCAGCTCAACCAGCGTGAATGCTCGGTGGCGAGCCATCGCGGGTGACCTCCGAATTGTGCCGCATCGAACAGGCGCAGCGTGAAGCGCACGAGTTGCGGCGGCAGGCGAAGGAAAGACTACGGCGCGTCAGCGAAGAGCGCCGGCCACGAATTGGAGCTAGGCGTGGTAGGCAGGCGGGCCGCGCGGCGCGTGGGGGCTGAATGCTTGCGGCGCGTAGAGAGGTTGATCTATAGCCGACACGTGCGTGACTGCATGGGGCTGCTCGAGGACGGCCGCCGCCTGCTGCGCCGCGTTGCGAGCCTGAGCCAGCAAATCGCACACTTGGCAGGCATGAACCTGCCCGATGCAACGGCTGGCGCGGATGCCGGGCACGCTGCGCTGCCCTGAGAATGCGATACCGTCGGGGACTGGTGAGTGTAAAAACTCGCAATCAGCCGACTCGTGCGCGGCGTGGTGCGTCGCGCACTCGATGACGTTTTCGCCGACGTGCAGTCCGTCGTGACCGGAGAGCGAATGCAGGCCCTGCCCGAGCAGCGAAACGGCGCTATAAGCGGTAATTACCGCGAATTTCAGGGATTTTCGGGCAATTTTTCGCATCGATCTGCGGAACGCTTGCGATTGTAGGACGGACAAACGTGTCCGTTGGCAGGCGATACGACGGACAGGATTGTCCGTCCTACGGATTATTCCGCCCCGTGGTTCTACCTTGCGGCGGCTCCCACAGGAGGGCGGGGCCACTGCAGGCGCGCATTGTAAGCTGCCGCCAACGACGAAGCAAGCCAACTTACGGAGGCGGATGTCAGTGGTTCAAATGCGATCCATAGGCGAAAAACCGACATTCGATTACTTCTTCTGCGTCGTCACGCCGGGCCAGTTATCGGTGCGGAAGGGGGTGACTGGCAGGCCGGTCATGTTGTAAAGGTTGCAGACGGGGTTGTCGCTCCAGGCGTAGCGGACGGCGACCGGGTCGGGGACGACGTCGCTGCGGACCTGGATTTGATCGGGGGCCACGATGCGGGCCTCGCACCAGACCCAGACGTGGTCTGCCCCGGCTAGGGCGAATCCCTGAACCTTTTCGTTGTCCCACTTTTTGAGGCCGCGGTCGACGTCTTTGAACCGCAACAGGACGCGGTCGCCTTGAATTTCCATCGATTCGAACCGCGGACTTTGGTAGACAAGCTCGTCGCGGCCGTAATCACGGGCGAGCGCGATGCGGGCGAGGCGGCGGGCGACGTCGAGCTTGTTACGGGGGTGGATGTCGGCGGCGTCGCCGAGGTCAATGATTACGGCCTGGCCACTGTTAGGAATTTTATCGAGGGCCATCGTCTGGGCTTCGCGAAGTTCGGCCCAAGCGCTTTCGCCGGGCTCGTTGACCTCGTCGAGGTAGTCGGCGAGCTGGACCCAGTAGAAGGGAAAATCGCCCTGGCCCCATTTTTCGCGCCACGTTTTTACCATCAGCGGGAACATTTCGCGGTACTGAGAGGCGCGGTCGGCGTTTTCTTCGCCCTGATACCAAATGACGCCGCGAATGGCGAAGGAAAGCACGGGACAGACGCGGCTGTTATAGAGGTTGGCCGGCATTTCCTCGCTGCCGAAAGGGTTGTAGACCGGTACGCTGCCGTCGCGGCCGGCGCGTTTTTTGACGGCGACCGGGTCGGGCGCGGCGTTTGGGGCGGCCGCCGCGGCAACCGCGGCCTTGTAATCGGCGACGCGCTTGTCCCAGCGCTTCAGCAGCGGCTCGTAGAGCGCATTGCCTTCCAGTTTGTCGCGGGGGATCCAAGCCTCGCAAGCGCTGCCGCCCCAGGAGTTGTCGATCAGTCCGATCGGCACGTGGACGTGCTCGAAGATTTCACGACCGAAGTAGTAGCCGACGGCGGAGAACGATTCGACGCTTTCTGGCGAACAAACGGCCCAGCCGTCGTCATAGTCCTGAATGGGCTGCTGGGCGGCCGACGTGTCGATGGTGAGGAGGCGGATCTGGGGATAGTTGGCGATTTCCATGTCGAGGTCGCCGTTGAAGGAGTTGCCGACTTCCCATTCCATGTTCGACTGGCCCGAGCAGAGCCAGACGTCGCCGATCAAGAGGTCATTGCGCTGCAGGCGGTTCTTGCCCTCGACGATCATCTTCAGCGGCGCACCGACCTTGAGCGGATCGAGCGTGACGCGCCAGTTGCCGTGTGCGTCGGCTGTCGTTTTGCGAACCTGGCCGGCGATCGTGACCGTGACGTCCTCGTCGGGATCGGCGTTGCCCCACACGGGCAGGGGCATATCGCGCTGCAGGACAGCGTGATCACTGAAGACGGAGGGGAGCTTGACATCGGCCTGGGCGACGGTGGCGAATACCGCAAGGGCGGTGCCTGCCATGACGGCCTGGGCGCGAAGTTTAAAATTGCAAGAGTTAAGGTAGCGAGATATCGTGAAACGGAACGCGTGAAACCAGGACATAGAAAGACCTCCGCCAAAACGCATGCCAGAATTCCAACAAACGCAGTCGACGCAACTCCTCCTGACCGTGGGCAATCCAGAACCCTTTATTGTAACAGCGGCCGGGCGGGCCAAAAGTGGTAGAAGCGCCTAAAAATAGCGTCCGACGGGGCGGAGAGTAGGGGCGGAATTGATTACGACAAACAAGACGGTGCGCGTCAATTCGCTCACGCCTCGCGGCGCCAGTCGGCGAGCTGCATTTCGATCGAGTGCCGGCCGTTCCAGTGATTGATCACCGGTTTGAAAGCGATTGCCAGCGGGCCGCTGTCTTTGTTGAGGTCGTCCTCCCATTCGCCGCCGCCGAAGGCGACGGCGCGGATCGTGACGCCGTGCTGCACGAGCCGCAGGGCGAGGTGGTGGCCGTTCGTGCCGATGCGGCGCGGGGGCTCGGCGAGGCGGACGTTCGTCGTGCAAAGGACGGGCCGCTGATTGCCGTGGCCGAAGGGGGCCAGGCTTTCGATCTGGCGGACCGTCTGATGTGTTAACACAGTGAAGGGGGCCTCGGCGTCGACGAACAGCTCGGCGATGCGGTCGTCGGCCGAAATGTTGCGCTCTGCCTCGGCGCAGAAATCGACGCGAAAGGCGTCGATGGCGAGTTCGTCGATCGTGAGTCCGGCGGCGGCAGCGTGGCCGCCATGGCCGAGCAAGTGGCGCTGACACGCGGAAAGGGCGGCGTGGAGGTTGAAGCCGTTCACGCTGCGGCCCGAGCCCATGCCGGGCTTCGTGCCGAGTTCATCGAGCGAAATCAAGACGGTCGGCCGGTGGTAGGTTTCGGCCAGGCGGCCGGCGACGATACCGATCACGCCCGGGTGCCAGCCGCGACCGGCGAGGACCAGGGCTGGCGCGTCGTGCGGGTCACCCAGCTCGTGGGCCAGCTTGTTGGCGGCGCGATAGACGCTGCGTTCGAGCGTTTGCCGCTGTTCGTTGAGGCTGTGGATGAACTGGGCGAGCTGGAGGGCGCGGTCGGGCGATTCGGTCGTCAGCAGTTCGATCGCGAGCGGCGCCTGGCCGAGACGACCGGCTGCATTCAATCGCGGCGCGATTGTGAAGCCGACGTCCTCGCCGTCGAGGTGGGGCTTTTTGTGGAGACCTGTGACTAGTTCTAACGCGGTTAGACCGAGCGTGGGAAAATGCCGTAAGCAATTGAGGCCATGCCGCGCAAGGATGCGGTTTTCATCGACCAGCGGCACGACGTCGGCAATCGTGCCGATCGCAGCCAGCCCGACCGCGCGCATCAGAAACGTGCGCATTGTCTCGGAGACCCGCTTGGCGTCGCTGGCCCTCTGGCAAAGGGCCCAAGCGATTTTGAGGGCGACGGCCGCGCCGCACAGATCGGGAAAGGGATATGGCCGGTCGGCCAAGCCGGGGTGAACGATGGCGGCAGCCGGGGGGAGGCAATCGCCCCCGTCGCGGCGGAGGGGCTGGTGATGATCGGTGACGATGAGTGTCAGGCCAAGTTCCGCAGCGGTCTGCGCTTCGGCGATGCTGGTGATACCACAATCGACGGTGACGACGATGTCGGCCCCGCCTGCGGCGAGTGAGCGGAGCGCTTCGTGATTGAGGCCGTAGCCTTCTTCGATGCGGTTGGGGACGTAGTAATCGGCGCGGCGCCGACCAGCCGCAGGCAGCCGAGCAGGATTGCCGTGGCGGTCATGCCGTCGCAATCGTAGTCGCCGTAGACGGTAACGCGGCGGCCGCTGCGGGCGGCCTGAAGCAGGAGGTCGGCGGCCTGAACAGCGCCTGGCAGCTCAGCGGGATCACGCAGTCCGGTGAGCTTGGCTTCGAGAAAGAGGCGGGCGCTGTCAGGATGATCGATGCCGCGGCCCAAGAGCAGCTGGGCGACAACGGACGGGATGCCGACGGCCCGCTCGAGCGCGGCCACCCGGTCGCGGTCGTAGGTCGCGATGCGCCAGCGCTTGGCCATATCGTCCCTGAATGAAGTCGAGAGTTGAGAGTCAAGAGCCGGACGGACATTTCCGGCGGTTGACTCTTGTCTCTCGACTGTGGATTACTTCTTTTTTTCCGTGTGCATCGTGTGGCGGCGGAGGCGGGGGCTGTACTTTTTCAGCTTCAGCTTTTCGCCGCCCATCTTGCGACGGAGCGTGTAGTTGTAATCGCCCGTCTCGTCGCAGACGAGGAACACGGTCTCGACTTTCTTCTTACGTTTACCGCCTTTTTTGGCCATGGCAAAGTCGGGGGCTTGGTGGGTCGTTTTTTCCGCTGCTAAAGAGCCGATTGTAGGCAAATTCGCGATTGGCGACCAGGGGTGTCGGCCAGTGACATGAGGGCAAGCTGGAGTGGTCTTGAATGCCGCGAAGCCGCGAGCTTTGTCGCGGCTACATTTCGCGGGGAACTGCGGGGCGAGAGGGCTCGGATCGTTTCTGCGGCATCTGTTGAGGAGCGGAGATTTCGAGAAAAAGACCTTCAATTACGGCTCCCGGAAGGAGCCAAGAAGCGTTACATTAGCAGCGTTGGCCTGCGTGCTGGCCGCAGTTATCGCTTACCCACTCTTCCAAGATTTCGAGTTCAACATGAGAAGTACCCTGTCGCTCATCGCGATTTTTTTGGCGGTCCTGCTGACGATGGGCTGCGAGGACAATTCCGCCAAGCCTGCGGCGGCCCCGACGTCTCCCGCGGCCGTAACGGATACGAAAGCCATGCCGCCATCCGACGTGCCCGAGCCGAACGACCTGAAGATGCCGAGTGACGTCGCGGCAACGCCGCCGGCTGCGGGCAGCGACAAGACAGCCGGCGGCGATATGGCCAGGGGAGTACCGTCCGCCGCGCCGGAAGGCTTATCCGCCGTGCCGGCGGATGGCAATACTGTGAAGCTGACGCCGGAGAACTCGACGATTCAAGTGATCGGCACACACTCTCCGCCGCGCCAGCCGGACCCGCGGACGATTGTTTTCGAAAAGTTCACCGGCTCGTTCACATTCGATCCGGTCACCAAGCTGCCGAAATCGGCCAATGCCGAAATCGACGCCAATTCGCTGTTGGCGTTCGACCCGCGTTTGACTTCGCACCTGAAGAACCGCGAATTCATCGACGTCGAGGCGTTTCCAACGATCAAGTTTGAAAGCACGAGCATCACGCCGTCGCCCGAGCCGGGCAAAGTGGACATCAAAGGCAACCTGACGCTGCACGGCGTGACGAAGGAAATCACGATTCCCGCGACGGTGACCAATGGGCCGAATGGAGTTACCGTCAATGGGAAGGTGAAGCTTAACCGTGGCGACTTCAAGATCAATCATCCCAATATCGACAACGCAGTGCAGCCGGAGATGGAACTGTCCGTGCTGGTCGGCAAAAAGACCGAGCGGCCCTGATCGTCACGGCGCCCCGCGGATGCCTGCCAGGTAGACCCGTCGTGCAGATTGCGGCATGGCCGAGATGATTGAGATTGGGTTGGGGCTCGCAAAGGCCGCGCTCTGGCCGGCGATTGCGGCGTTTGTTGCGCTCGTTGTGTTTCGTTTTGCGGTGCCGCCGCGGCGTGTGCCGGCGGGGGCGATGTCACTAGTGTTCGCCGCGGCCTATTGCCTGGGGCACGCGCTAGCCGCCGGGCCCGATTTTACGCTGCTGCCGGGGCGGAATTGGCAGTGGCTCTTCTATTTGGCGCCGCTGGCTGGCGTTGTCGGGTGGGGCTTGTCGTGGCCGCGCGTGAATTGCATAGCGCGCTGCGTTTTTGTGGGCGGCGTGATTTTAGTGGCGGCATTCTTGCTCACAGCGAAACCGACGCTGTGGGCGCCACGGCCGGCACTCGTCATCATGCTTGTTGCTTATCTGGCAGCGGTTTCGGCCGCGCTGGCGCCCTTGCTGCGCGTGTCGCTCCGGCTGGCCTGTCTGCCGCGTACGGCTTTGCTGTGGCGGCAACTGGAGCGCTCATCGCCGAACACTCAAGCCTCACCGATGGACAAATTTTGATGGGGGCTGCGGGTGCACTGGGCGGCATGGCAATGACGGTGTGGTTATTTGGAAGCACTAGTCCAGCGATCGGTTTGTCGCTGCCGTTCGTGGCTGTCGCCGGTGGTTGGGTGTGGGTGGAGGTGCTGTTCGAGGCGCGGTTGTGGCCACTGTTGCTGGTGCCGGCGGCGCCAGTGGCGCTTTGGTGCACGCAGTTGGAGGGGGTTAAGAAGATGCGACCCGGCGCGGCCATGGCTGTTGGCGTGGCGTGCATGCTCGCCGCGATCGTCGTGGCCGGCGCGATGCTGCGGATGCCGGTCGGCGGATAAGTTCACTTCCACTCTGGCCGGCGCTTCTCGACAAAGGCATTCAATCCTTCCTGGGCGGCTTCGGTCGTGCGGGCGGTGGCGCTGATGGCCGCGCCGACGGTGAGCTGCGTCGAAAGCTGCTCGCCGATCGTTTCATAGAGGAGCCGCTTGGAAAGGCCGACCGCCTCCGGGGCGCCCGTCGCACATTCCTGGCCGAGCTCCATGCAGCGGGCCCACAGGCGCGGCTCGTCGATGATTTCGTGATAGATCCCGAGCCGAAAGGCCTCGTCGGCCGAATAGAGCGAAGAGGTCAGCATCAGCCGGGCGGCCGGTCCGCCGCCGACGCGGAACGCCAAGAGCGGGCCGACGACGCCGGCCACCAGGCCGTGTCGCGTATCGGGTAGACCGAAGCGGGCCGACGGGCATGCGACCACGACGTCGCAGGCCAAGACGAGGCCGGCGCCGCTGGCCACGGCCGGGCCGTTGACCGATGCCAGGACAGGTTTTGGCAGGTCGATAATCTGGGCGACCAGATCGCGGAAGTCCTCGGCATTTTCGCCCCAGGCGCAATCGCGCTCAACCTCGGGAAGAGAGCCGTCGGCGTGCATCTCGTGCGCGTCGAGGCCGGCACAAAACGCGTTGCCGGCACCGGTGAGAATGATCGCCCGCACGCGTTTCTCTTGCTGCAAATCGCCGAAGGTCTGTTGCAGTTGGTCGACCATCGAGCGCGAGAGCGCATTCGCCGCGCGGGCCGATTCAGCACGATTGTGCCGACCGGGCCGGTGATTCTCACTTCGACGGCCGTGCTGGGCATGAACATGGGTGAGAAGGTGAGTTTGTGAGTAGGTGGGCGAAATGGTCGACCGCGAATTCGGCTTGCCGTCTTTTCGTCCGCATATAGCGATTGTACGAATCGACGGACGTTGCAGCGAGGCGGCTTGATGTGGCGGGGCAACGTCGCGGCGGCTGATTTGATGCGGCGACGCATCCCGGCAGTGCGTCTCTGGCGCTCTCAACGCATTGGCCGCGCACTCCAAGTGCTTTTCCGCAAAGCGGTTAGCGGTGCCGCGACCGAGGCGACCGCTGGGGGTTGGCACTGCGGCTGCAACTGCTCGCCGGCGTCACCCTCCTACCCCTCGAGTCGAGCCCCACAAGGAATTGCCTGTGTCACGCATTCGACCGGACCGCTCGCTGAATGGAAAGGGCCACAAATCGCTCGTCAACGGCAGCCAACCTGCGAACGGTTCGCCGCTGGCTCGCAAGCGACCGTCGGACGACGAGTTCGAGTCGCTGGTGCTCGATGAAGATCAGGAGGGCGTCGCGACAGAGGTCGAAGTCGAAACATTTGAGTCGGAAGAGGATTTTGAAGTGGACTACGTCGCCGAAGGCGGCAGCGTGGAATCGCACATTGACGACCCCATCCGCATGTATTTGATGCAGATGGGCGAAATCCCAATGCTCTCGCGGGCCGACGAAATCAACTCGGCCAGCCGCATCGAAATAACCCGCTCGCGCTTCCGCCGCTTGATGTTGTGCAACGATTTCATTCTTCACGGCGCGGTCGAGATGCTCGAAAAAGTGCAGAAGGGCGAACTACGGCTGGATCGCACGATCGAAATCTCGGTCACGAACACGGCCGAAAAGAAGCGTACGTTGCGGCGGATGGTGCCGAACCTGGCGACGATCAAGCACTTATTGCAATTGAATCACGCCGACTTTCGGGCAGCCGTCCACAAGGCGCTAACCAAGTGCGAGAAACACGCCGCCTGGCGGCGGCTGGTGATTCGCCGCAACAAAATTGTGCGGCTGGTAGAAGAGATGAATCTGCGGCTGGGGCGGCTGCTGCCGCTGATGCAGCAATTGCACAAGATCGGCGAGCGGATGGCGACGATCAAAGCTCAACTTGCATCGCCCGAGCAAATGATCAGCCCGCGGCAGCGGCCGGAACTGGTGGCCGAGCTGCGTTACCTGATGCGAATCACGTTGGAAACGCCGGCCACGCTGGCCCGCCTCACGTCGCGGACGCTGGAAGAACGTGAGCAGTATGACGAAGCGAAGCGCGTGCTGTCGGCCGCCAACTTGCGGCTGGTCGTGTCGATCGCCAAGCGCTATCGTAACCGCGGCCTGAGCTTCTTGGACTTGATCCAGGAAGGGAACACTGGGCTAATGCGGGCGGTCGACAAATTTGAATACCAACGCGGCTACAAGTTTTCGACGTATGCCACCTGGTGGATTCGCCAGGCGATTACGCGGGCGATTGCCGACCAGAGCCGGACGATTCGGCTGCCGGTGCACATGATCGACACGATGGGCCGAGTGCGATCGGCGACGGCTGAGTTCATCCAGCGCTACGGCCGGGAGCCGAGCCCGGAGGAAGTGGCCGAGCTGGCCGGCATGAGCATCGATGACGCTCGCTGCATTATTAAGATGACTCGACAACCATTGTCGCTCGATCAACCGGTGGGCGACCATGAAGACAACTTCTTCGGCGAATTTCTCGAAGAAGAGCGGAACGACGATCCGCTGTACGACGCGAACATGGAAATGCTGAAAAACCGTCTGGAAGAAGTGCTGGCTGATCTGACATATCGTGAGCGGGAAATCATCCGGCTGCGATACGGCCTGACCGACGGTTACACGTACACGCTGGAAGAAGTGGGCAAGATTTTCTCGGTGACGCGGGAACGGGTTCGGCAGATTGAATCGAAGGCCGTCCGCAAGTTGCAGCAGCCATACCGCACGCGGAGCCTGGCGGGCTTTTTGGACAACGCCCCACAAGTTGACGCGACGGCGGTCAAGACTTGAAGCCGATTGTGCCAAGCGGCTGGCGGCCCGGACGCCGAGTGCGGCCAAGAATGGCACCGGAGCAAACCGTGACCAGCACCAAGAGCAAAACTGAGGCGACTTCCGTAACCTTGGAGCCACTACCGGCAACATCAAGCCGAATTTTAAGCGACCTCTCCTCCCCTCCGCCGCGTGCCACCGGTCTCGACTTCCCCTCCGAGACGGTGGCACGTTTCTTTTTTTGCTGGAGATAGATTCGAGAGTACAATCGATCCCACCATGGACGCGGAGCGCCGGCGACGAGGTGCGACCGACCAAGATGATCGGGCTATGTTGAAGCCGTTTGCGTGTCGCAGCCGCGTTTTGGCTGCGAATTGTGGATCAGGCTTTTTGCGTACGCGATTTCTTTCATCGACAGGCGAACGGCAGATGAACCTTCCGCGATGAGGACCACGTCGCTGTAGAGAAACGCGACCGCGCAAGCATGCCGAGGGCAACCGGCACCAGGGCGCTGATCGCCGGAAAGACAACGCTCATTCCGACGATGATGCCGGTGGCCAGGAAGAAGGCAATCGAGACGTACAGGCCGATCACGGCCGAGCGCAGCAGGACGAGGCGCTCGGTGAGGCCGGCCAGTTCCTCGAGGATCAATTGGCGCTTGGCCTGGGTGACGGGTTGGCTGGCATCCCAGGTGGTCAGCACTTCACTCTCTTTCATCCGCCGCTGCAGGCGGTCGTTCACGCGCCCGAGTCGGCTGGCGGTGGACAGCACCAACAGGGCGGCGGCCGAGATCATCACGGCCGGCGTGATCATGGCGCCCAGGACTTTAATCGGTTCGAGCACGGTGATTCTACTCGGGCGGCATTCGTGGACGCTCCTGCGTCGCGGGTGGCTGGGTTGCCCGGCCTTGACGCCAAAGCGTCTAGATTTTGGGTGAGGATCGGCCGCCTGCTAAATCGGGTCAATCGGATTGGGGAGAAGTCATGTCGACGAGGCGCGCTCTTTTGCGACTCGGCAGAACCTGGAATCTTATCGCAGCGCGAATGAATCGATCTCGAGTCGGATTAAGCGCGCGACGAGGGCTTCGGCCGAGCTAGGGCGGCGGAGCGGATCTTTGGCGAGCATGCTTTGGACAAGCTCGGCCAGGGGCGGCGGCACATCGGATCGGTGGCTGCGGAGGTCGGCCGGCTTGGATTCGCGATGAAAAGTCGCCAGGTCGGCTGGGTTATCGCCTTCAAACGGGCGGTGGCTGGTGAGCATCTCGTAGAGCGTGACGCCGAGGCTGTAGACGTCGCTCTTGGTGTCGGCCGCGAGGGCGGAGGTGACCATCTCTGGCGCCATGTAAGCCAGCGTACCGGCGAGCGGGCGATTTTGCCATTGGCTGGCCTCGCACAATGTTTGGGCCAGGCCGAAATCGATCAGCGTGGCGTGGCCCAGCGGCGAGACGATGATGTTGGATGGGTTGACGTCGGTGTGAATCATCCCGGCCGATTGATGCAGAGTGGCCAAGCCCTCGGCCGTTTGACGGGCGATCCACAAAGCCAGCGGCATGGCGAGCGGGGCGGTGTCGGCTAACAGGTGAGCCAACGTTGTTCCGTCGATTTTCGGCGTGACGACGTAAAACGGCGGCTCTTGCACTCTGGCCGACAACACAGGCAACAAGTTGGGATGTGAAACTTTGCTTCCCACCCAGGCCTCGCGGCGCTGCATGTCGATTGCCTGCGGGTCGCGCCACCATTCTTTGCGCAGCATCTTTACGACGTAGGAAGCGGGGCGGGCGGGGACATCTGATTCGTCATCGTCCGTTGGGGCCGACTCGGCAGATGGCCGCGCGAGGTAGACTCGTGTGAGGTTGCTTTCGCTGAGCAGGCGAACTAATTGCCAGGGGCCCAAGCGGCCCACGACAGGGGCCGCTTCGCCTGTCGCGGCGAACGGCCGGGAGTGCGTGCGTGTGGATTCAAGCGTCGCCATGATCACCGAAGAGCATTAGAAGAGTTAGCGTTCTTTTCGATTGCATCGGTCCTGACGAGCGGGTGGGTGAAAACTCAGGCCGGCAACCGGCATAAGTTATCGCGCGGCCCGGTATGGTTGGCAATTTAGGCCCGTGGCGCAGAGATTCCGGTCTGCCAATGCTGGCATTCGAAGGTGTCGGGATAGGGTTTATTGAGGCATTTCGGGGTGCGACGAGTCCGCGAGACAAACCGCAATTCGCGGCTCGTGTGTCGCTAGCGCCTCGAAGGGGCAGAGATTCTTGTCCGCCAGTGGTGGTGTGTCTCGCTGCGCTCGACACGCTCAACGAATACAGCCCGTTAGGATGGAGGCGCCTTGCGGGGCTGCTGGGCATTCCGACGCTGGCGGGTAGGAATGTCTGCCCCACGGCGCGAGGCCGCTAAGTAGGACCGCCGAATGCAATAAGCCGCGGGCAGACAATCCTGTCCGTCGGCAAGCCATACGACGGACAGGATTGTCCGTCCTACAACCGAAATCTTTCCGCGGGTCCACTTAGCTGCCGATGTAGCGGGCATGCAGGGTGCGGGCGGTCGCGATATCATCGGTGCCGCTGACGATCGTGCGACCATCAGGGAAGACTGTCAGGACGTACGCATCAACAAAGAGCCGCAGCAGAAACGCGTTCTTCTCGACGCGGCCGACGCCGTCGAGCCGGGCGGCCAACTCGTCGAACGAGACGCGCGCCGTCCCGGCCGGTGCCGCGTTTGCAACGGGGCTGATTTGTACCGCATTGCGGCCGCAGAGGACGGCGGGGCTGTCGCCGCGCCGGCCTTCGAGCCAGGCAAATTCGTGGTGCTTGCAGACGCGGCAGTCGCCATTGTCGCGAGCCTTCGTTAAGTCCAGCGATCGGATGTGATTGCCCCAGATATCGATGATCGTCAGGCGGCGATTGACGGCGCTCCGCCGGCCGCTGAGGATCTTCAGCGCTTCGACGGATTCTAGCGAGGCGACCACGCCAATTACCGGCCCCAGGATCCCGGCCGTGTCGCAGGTCGGCGTGACGCCGGGGGGCGGCGGTTCGGGCATCGTGCAGGCGAGGCAGGCGGTTTCTTCCGGCAGGATGGTCATCGTCTGCCCTTCGGCGCCGATCGCGCCGCCGTAGACCCACGGTTTGCCATGCTTCACCGCAAAGTCGTTGACGAGGAACCGCGTAGCGAAGTTATCGGTGCCGTCAAGGATAACGTCGACGTCGCCGGCCAGGCCAGCGATGTTGCGATGGCTCACGTCGGCGACGACCGGCTCGAGCGTGACTTGGGAGTTGATTCGCCGCAGCTTGTTCGCGGCCGCAATCGCCTTGGGCAAGCCGTCGGCAATGTCCTGCTCGTCGAACAGCACCTGTCGCTGCAGATTATTCAGCTCAATGAAATCTCGATCGACGATCCGCACGAAACCAACGCCCGCGCGGACGAGCGTGTTGGCGACGACTGAGCCGAGCGCGCCGCAGCCACAGATGAGCGCCCGGCCGCGGGCCAGCTCGCGCTGGCCCTGCTCGCCGAGCGGGGCGAAACGGATTTGGCGGTCGTAGCGGTTATTGGGCAAGGCGTTCATGGGTTCGAGCTAAGTCGCTACTCCCAGATATCGTAGGTGCGGCGGGGCGTTGTTCGGCGGAGTCCCAGTTGGCCGTGGTATCGTGCGGTCACTTTATCGCCGTGGTGGGCTTCGACGTCAACTTGATATAGGTGTGGTAATTCGGCCGACCACGTGCAGGGGTCCGAGATCACGGCTTCGGCAACAGCCAGGACTGAGTTGTTCGGCGAGATTTCCGGGGGTGCGGTCGTCAATTCTCGAAACGGAAACTTCGCCGGAAGCGTCTCGGCCGTTTCACAATAGGGTCCTCGCACCGAGCCAGTGAGCGAAACGTGAGCCGCATCTGTATTGCAATGGCCGTGTGCTGAAACATTATATGTCGCGTAAAGACGAGCTTCCATGTCGCTCACCTCGCCGATTGCAATTTCAATCGTCGGTTGCATTTGCTCGTTCTCGTTCATATGGCCGGTTCCTTGATTGCATTATCCTTGCGGGCGAGCTGGCGGGCCAGGAACTGGCCGGTGACCGACGCCGGCGATTGGCAGACTTCTTCGGGCGTGCCGACCGCGACGACGCGGCCGCCTTCGTCGGCCGCGCCGGGGCCGAGGTCGATCAGGTAGTCGGCCGCGGCCATGAGGCGCAGGTTGTGCTCGACGATGATGAGTGAGTGACCGACGTCGAGCAGGGCATCGAAGCAGTCGACGAGCTGGACGACGTCGGAGAAGTGGAGGCCGGTCGTGGGCTCGTCGAGCACAAACAGCGTGCGTCCGCGGCGCTTGGCGGCGAGGTGATCGGCCAGCTTGAGTCGCTGGGCCTCGCCGCCGGAAAGCGTTGTGCCGGGCTGGCCAAGATGCAAGTAGTCGAGTCCGACGTCGAGCAGCGGTTTCAGGCGGCTTTGCACGGCATGCTCGCCGCGGAACCAGGTGAAGGCCTCATGGGCCGTCATGTCGAGCACTTCGGCGACGTCTCGGCCGCGAAACTTTACTTCAAGCACCTCGCGACGATAGCGGCGGCCGTGGCACTCGGGGCAGCGGACAAGCGCGTCGGCCATGAATTGCATATCGATCGCCAGAAAGCCGCCGCCGCGACGGCGCTCGCAGCGGCCTCCCTCAACGTTGAAGCTGAAGTGGCTGGGCGTGAAGCCGCGGATCTTCGCGTCAGTTTGCTCGGCAAACAGTGTCCGGATGGGATCGAAGGCCTTCAAGTACGTGGCCGGGTTGGAACGCGGCGAGCGGCCGATCGGCGATTGATCGACGAGGACGACCTCTTCGAGCTGACCGGCGCCCAGGAGGTCGTCGTAGGGGAGTGGCTGTGGCATTGTGGACGAATCGCTGTCGCGGTGCAGCCAGCGGGCGAGGGCCGGAACGAGCGTGTGTTGGACGAGCGTGCTCTTTCCGGCGCCGCTGACGCCGGTCACGAGGCACAAAACACCGAGCGGAAACTCGACGCTGATGTTTTGCAAGTTGCGGCCGCGGGCGCCGCGAAGCTTGAGCGAGCCGTGATCGGTCGCACGGCGTTTGCCGGGAGTGAGCGAGCGGCGGCCGGCGAGCCAGTCACCGGTCCGACTGTCGGACGCGGCGGTGAGCTCGTCGAGCGTGCCTTGAAAAACGATTTGCCCGCCCTCTTCGCCGGCGCCCGGTCCGAGCTCGATGATTTGCTCGGCGCGACGAATGAGCTCTTCTTCGTGCTCAACGACGACGACCGTATTTCCGCGCAGGCGGAGGCCGGCGATGGCATCCGCGAGTGCCGCCACATCGCGCGGATGGAGGCCGACGCTTGGCTCATCGAGGACGTACAGCATATCGACCAGGTTGGAGCCGAGGGCGGTCGTCAGGGCCACCCGCTGGGCCTCGCCGCCGCTGAGCGTGCGGATCGGGCGGTCGAGCTGCAAGTAACCGACGCCCACGTCACACAGGTACTTCAACCGGCTCTGTACGTCGCCGATCAAATGAACGGCGATCGGCTGCTGCCAATCGGGCAAGGCAAGTTCGTCGAAGAAGCGGATTGCGTCGACTGTTTTCAGTCGGCTTACGTTGGCGAAGTCTCGGCCGGCGATGCGGACGGCCAGCGCCTCGGGCCGCAGCCGCGCGCCGCCGCAGGCGGGGCAGGGGACGTACGAGCGCCAGCGGCTCATAAAGACGCGGAGATGCATTTTGTAGTTGCGGCGCTGGAGCCAGCGAAAGAAACCACGGAGGCCGCCGAAGTTGCGATCAGGGACGCCGTCGTGGATCAACCGCCGCTGGGCGGCAGTTAGCTTGGCGAACGGAACGTCGACGGGTAGATCGTAGTCGTCCGCCAGCGCGAGCAGCTCTTCGAGCTCGTGGGCGTAGGCGGGCGTGTTCCATGGAGCGATTGCACCGTCGCGCAGCGATTTCTGCGGATCGGGCACAACGCGATCCATGTCGGTTCGCACGACGTTGCCAAAGCCTTCGCACTCGGGACAGGCGCCGAGCGGACGGTTGAAGTCGAAGAGTTGCGGTTCAGGCGGGAGGTAAGGGATGTCGCAGCGTTCGCAGTGCAGCGTCGAGCTGAACTGCCAGCGATGCCAGACGCGTCCGTCGATGTTGACAGGGGCTGCGCTGTTCGACGCTATGTTTGGCGAGGTATTTTCCGCAGTTCGGGATTCAATGTTTGCGTGAACGACACAACGTCCGAGGCTGGCGGCGAAGGCAGTCTCGAGCGACTCGCGCACTCGCTCGGCGGACGCCTCGCCCGAGATCAGGCGGTCGACAAGGACAGTGAGCGGCGAATCGTCTGTGATAGCTTTGGCCAGTGAGGGCTCGATTGTAGCAGTTTGGTCATCAACGACAGCGCGGACATAACCCTGCTCGACAAGGCCGGCCAGCCAATCGCCTGCCGACTCGTCGGTGGGCCGCGTGGCTTCAAACCCGATTATCAGCCGCACGCCGGCTGGCAACCTGGCGAGCGTGTCGGCAGCGCTTTCTGCGGAGTCGCGCCGGACCGGCTGTCCGCACTGGTAGCAAATTACTTCGCCGACCGCGGCGAAGAGCAGCGCTAGGTACTCGTTGACGTCGGTCGCCGTGCCGATCGTGGAGCGATTGGAGCGGCTGGGATTCTTGTGGGTGACCGCGATCGCGGGGGGGATGCCGTCGATCCGCTCGGCCGCGGGCTTGTCGAGCTGTTCGAGGAACTGGCGGGTGTAGGGCGAGAAGGTTTCGATGTACCGCCGCTGGCCCTCGGCGTAGAGCGTGTCGAGGGCGAGGCTCGTTTTGCCGCTACCCGACACGCCGCAGAAGACGATCAGCCGTCCGCGTGGCAGGTCGAGATCGAGGTGGCGGAGATTGTTGACCGACACGCCGCGCAGCTCAATCGTGCCTGGCTCCACGCTGGACGCTCCCTGTGCGGAATCTTGGACTGGGTCGAATCCCTAATCGTAGGCGTAGGGGGCGGCGAAGTGTAGGCCGCTCCGCGAGCGGCATTCATTTCGCGGAGCGAAATGACTACACTGAGTATTGGGAGCGATTGCGATATAATATCCGGAACTTGTCGGTCGCCGTCCACGGCTGAAATCTTTTGCACCATGCGTCGTTACTGGAAATCGGCCAATCCGTTTTACATTTTGCTCGTGATCGTCGGCGTGTCGTTCGTGCTGACGGCGATCGCGTACGGCGTTATGCTATGGCGGCAGACGGCGCCGCCCCGCACGGCTGCCGAGGCGGCAGCGGCTGTCGATGCGCATCCGCTGCTGGAGTGGATGAACCGCCACGGCGACACGGCCCTGCTCGTGGAATTGTCGGTGCTGGCGGCCTCGACGCTCGGGGCGATCGGGACGGACAGTTTTTGGCAGCGGCGGGCCAAGCTGCAGCGCGGGATGAATTAGCGAACTAAAACAGAACAATCAACGAATGGCATTAGCATTTCCGTAACACGAGAGCCATCAACACTTAAGCATTGCTATCACACCGTAGGAGCAACGTCCGGTGAAACCGTGACTCGCGCGTTCGCATCGTTGCCAATCGACGAAAGCTACGCAATCACAGCAGTGCTTACCGCTTGTGGCACATCGGTTTATCAAAATGTTAATGCCGGTCGAACAATCAACCATTCGTGGCGTCCTATGCCGATGGCGCGCCGCGGCCGGTGCCAGACTAGCGGAGTTCACCCATGCGAATCAAGAACCACCAGCAAGTGCCGTCGACTGAAGTAACGATGGAAGGGGCGGCCAACTGCCGGGTGCGGTGGCTGATTGGCGAAGGCGACCAGGCGCCGAACTTCGCGATGCGCGAGTTCGAAGTCGAGCCGGGCGGCCACACGCCCAAGCATTTTCACGATTACGAGCACGAAATCTATGTGCTGGACGGTCGGGGTGTGGTCGTCGACGGCGACCAAGAGCGGCCGCTGGCGGCCGGGGATGTGCTGTTGGTCTCGCCGAACGATGTGCATCAATTCAAGAACACAGGCAGCGAGCCGCTGCGGTTTTTGTGTCTGATTCCGAACTCAGCCGCGTCTCGGAACGTGACTGTGGTGCCGGAGTGTGGGTTGGAGCCGAATAGGTAGCGGGCTGGGAGAAAAGAGTCATTGCGCGTCAAACGGGCGACTGCCGGCCAAACCCCCGATCACTTCGCTCACCCAATCGTTGTCGAACCAGACGGGGACCTCTCCGGCCGCAATATACGAGGCCACACCATCACGAACGGCCAGGGCGCTGGGAAAACCCACTTCTAGCCGGTCGCCATTGCCATTGCCACGGAGAATGGTTGGAACGGCCGATGCTGAATGAGCGTGCGGATCACAGTTTCAAATCGCTCGCGTTCCATACGTCTCTCTTGTAAGAATTGCCTGGACGGTGCTTAAATAATATACCCACCTTTCTGAACGTACAAGCATCGACGTCAAACTCGTTCCCGCCGTGCCAAAACTATCTGCGGAAACCGAAATAGAAAGACTCCGCGAGACGATTCGCGAGCACGATCGGCGCTACTATGTTGAAAACGCGCCGACGATTTCGGATCTCGAATACGACCGGCTGATGTCGCGGCTCAAGGAGCTGGAGGCCGCGTATCCGGAGCTAGTCAGGCCCGACAGCCCGACGCAGCGCGTGGGCGGGGCGGCGGTCGAGTTTCTGTCAACAGTCGAGCATCGCGTGCCGATGCTCTCGATGGACAACACATACAACGTGGAGGAATTGCAGAAATTCGGCGAGCGGACAGCGCGGTTGCTGGAAGGCGACGAAAATGCATGGGATGTGGAATTAAAAATTGACGGCGTGGCCGTAGCGATCACGTATGAAGGGGGGCAACTTATACGCGGGGCGACGCGCGGCGACGGCCGGACGGGCGATGACATCACGCACAACATCCGCACCGTGATGGGCGTGCCGCTACGGCTGGCCGGCCGCGACGTGCCCGATGTGATCGAAGTTCGCGGCGAGATCTACATGACGAACATGGACCTTGCCGACATCAACGCCCAGCGGCAGGAGGCGGGGAAGGAACTGTACGCCAACACGCGGAACACGGCGGCCGGCGGCATCAAACTGCTCGACCCCAAGCTGTGCCGCGAGCGGCGGCTGCGGTTTTTCTGCCACGGCGTCGGCTATGCCAAAGGACTGACGGCGACAACGCACGAGGAGTTTTTAAAGCTCGTTAGCGATTGGGGAATTCCGGCCACGCCGCTGGCCGAACGGTTTGCCAATTTCGACGCCGCTGTGGCCCATTGCCAGACGCTGGTGGATCGGCTGCACGAGTTTGACTTTGAAGTCGACGGCCTGGTGCTGAAGGTGGACGACTTCGGCCAGCGCGAGCGCTTGGGCGCGACGAGCAAGGCGCCGCGGTGGCTGGTGGCCTACAAATTTGAGAAGTATGAAGCCGTGACGAAGGTCAAAGACATCTTCGTCACGGTCGGCAAGAGCGGCGCGCTGACGCCGACGGCGGACCTCGAACCGGTACAAATCGCGGGCACGACTGTTAGCCGCGTGAGCCTACACAATGTCGAGGAGATCGCACGCAAGGACGTGCGGATTGGCGACACGATCGTGGTTGAGAAGGCTGGCAAGATCATTCCGCATGTGGTGCGGGTGGAAAAACACCTGCGGCCGGACGACGCCCGCGAGTTTATTTATCCCACGCATTGCCCGGCCTGCGGCACGAAGCTGGAAAAAGACGAAGGGGGCGTGTACATCCGCTGCCCGAACTTTTCCTGCCCGGCGCAGTTGGGCGAGCGGCTGTTGTATTTTGCCGGCCGCTCGGCAATGGATATCGAAGGGCTGGGCGAGAAGCTGGCGTATCAATTGGTTGAGCACGGCTTGGTGGGCGATTTCGCGGACCTGTACGACCTGACTGAATCGCAACTGACGAACTTGGAGCGGATGGGCGAGAAGTCGGCAAAGAAGCTGTTGGCCAATATCGCGGCCAGCAAGTCGCGCGGGTTGGCACGGCTGCTCAATGCCCTCTCGATTCGTCATGTGGGGGCCCGGGTGGCGACGACCTTGGCGGAGCACTTTGGCTCGATGGAGGCCATGCTGGCGGCGTCCGAAGAGGATCTGAGCAACGTGGAGGACGTGGGGCCGGTGATTGCCGCGAGTGTCTACTGTTTTCTCCATCGCGAAGCTGGGACGCGGGTGATCGAACGGCTGGCGGCGGCGGGGGTGGATATGACGTCTCCTAAAAAGGTGGCCCCGACGGGGCCACTGGTCGGCAAAACGGTGGTTGTCACGGGCACTCTGGAAAAGTACAAGCGGGAGGAAATCGAGGCCCTGATTGAGGAGCTGGGGGGCCGAGCGGCCAGTAGCGTGTCGAAGTCGACCGATTATGTCGTCGCGGGCGAGAGGGCCGGCAGCAAACTGGAAAAGGCTGAAAAACTGGGCGTTCCAGTGCTCAGCGAGGTCGAATTCGACAAATTGATCGGAAAATAATGACTTGGTGGGTCCGGCGGCCTGCAGTTGACGGCCGGCCTATTCCGACGACAATAGTGCGACCAGGGGAAAAATTTGAGGGCGGCCAGAGGTGCCGCCCAGCTTCGAGCCGCGGAGGGGGTGCCGACGGGCGTGCGAAGCGGCGGCAGTGACCGCCCAACTTGTTTCCTTGGTTTTGCTTTGCCAGCAACGCATGTCAAAGATGGCGGCCGCGGCCGCCCCTGCCTTTGCCCGCGACCGGCGGCTGGAAGCCCCTGGCGTATGCGCTCCGTCCCCACTTGCTGGCTGTGACTTCAAGATTCAGCGACAAAACGCATACCGCCAGGGAGGTGTCGATGCGGTCGAGAAAACAGGCTCCACGAATGAACGTCATTGAGGCAATAGAAGTCACCAAGCTGTTTGACCAATCGGCCGTGGAAGTACAGGCCGTGCGGGGCATCGACCTATCGGTGCACCAGGGCGAGATGCTGGCGATCGTCGGGCCGTCTGGCTCGGGCAAAAGCACGCTCCTGAGCTTGTTGGGCGCGATTGAGACACCGACCAGCGGCCAGGTTCTGCTGGAAGGGGTCGACGTGGCGACGCTGAACGACCGGCAGCGGACGCTGTTGCGGCGGCACCGCATCGGCTTTGTGTTTCAGGCCTTCAATTTACTCCCCACGCTGACTGCCCTGGAAAACGTGGCCCTGCCAATGGAACTCGACGGCATGGCGGAACGCGAAGCGGCCGAAAAAGCCGCGGCAGCCCTGGAAGTGGTCGGGCTGGCCCACCGGGCGGATCATGTACCGAGCATGATGTCAGGCGGCGAGCAGCAGCGGGTGGCAGTCGCCCGGGCCTTGGCGATTCAGCCGGCGGTGCTATTGGCCGACGAGCCGACCGGCAATTTGGATAGCGTCGGTGCGCAACAGGTCGTGCGGCTATTGCGCGACTTGGTTGATAGCCAGGGGCAATCGGTGGTCCTCGTGACGCATGATATGCAAGTAGCCGCGGCGACGGATCGCATCGTTCGGCTCCGCGACGGGCTCGTGGAGAGCGAAGAGGTGCTGCGGGCGCCGTTCGTACATCGCGGCGCCACAGCGAGGGCCGTCTGATGCTTTTCTTTCGACTTGCCTGGCGAGAAATCTGTAAGCGCCCGGGCCTGCGCCTGTTGACGCTCTCGAGCATCGTGATCGGCGTGGCGGCGGTGGTCGCCGTTTCGTTCACGACGCAGACGACCCACAGTGCGTTCAATGCCATCTTCGAAACGGTGGCCGGCAAAGCTGCGTTGGAAGTGGTGGGGCCCGTGAACACGCCGTTTGATCAGGATGTGCTGAAGACGGTGAGTGAGGTGCCGGGGGTGGCGACTGCATCGCCGGTGATTCAGCGGCCGATGGTGATCTATGTGCCGAAGGAGAGTGGCGAGGCCGACAGGGCGCGACTTACGGTGTTAGGCGTAGAGCCGGAGTTGGACCGGGCGGTGCACGACTATGAGCTGGTCGCCGGCAAGTGGTTCGATGAAGGGAATTTCGGAATTGTGTTGAGCAAGACGTTCGCCAAGAGCGTGGGCGTCGACGTCGGCTCGAAGTTGGAAGTACTGACGAAAAGCAACGGACCGGTGACAGCCGGCGTTATCGGGGTATTTGAATCGCAAAACACTGCGACGACGGGACAGGGCGGCGTAATGTTAATGCCGCTGCGTGTCGCCCAGATAGCGAATAAGGCTGCTGGAAAACTGGACACGATTCAAATCGTTTTGAAACCGGACGCCGATTTGGACAACGTGAAAAAGGAAGTCGCCGCGCGACTTCCGGAAGGTCTGTCGGTTCGCCCCCCCGCGGCGCAAAATAAGCTAGCCGAACAGACGTCGCTGTCGACCGAGCAGGGGCTGAAGATGGCGCGGGCGTTTGCCGTGCTGGTGGCGTTGTTTATCATCATCAACACGTTTTTGATCAGCGTCACGCAGCGGCGACGACAGTTGGGCATCATGCGGGCGATCGGCGCCACGAAGGGACAAATCGCGAGGCTGGTTTACAGCGAAGCAATGGCACTGGGAGTTGCGGGGACGATCTTAGGATGCGGCTTTGGTTACGTGGCGGCGAAGTACTTAGTGTCGGCGATGGGGTCGCTGTATTCGACGAGTTTGCCACGGATTGTACTCGACCCTCTGCCGTTTTGTTTGGCCGGCGCGTTTGGCATCGGCGTTTCGCTCGTGGGGGCAACATTCCCGGCGATCAAGGCCAGCCGGCTGTCGCCGCTGGATGCGATGCGCGAGGTGCTGGCGATTGAACTGGAAGGGGCTTCGCGCTGGCTCGTCTCGGCGGGCCTGGCGCTGGTGCTTGGCTCGGTCGCGACGATGGCGGCGACGATCGCCGGCTATCGGCCACCGGCCTGGGCGATTGGGAGCTCTATCATCCTGTTATTTGGTTTGGCGTTTTTGCTGCCGCTTGTATTGCGCCCGTTGTCATGGGTGGCCGAGGCGGTGCTGCGGCCATTGATGCGGGTGGAAGGCCGGCTGGCTCGCCGCGAGTTGCTCCGCCACCGCGCTCGCACGTCGCTGACCACGGCCGCCGTGTTCATTGCAATTAGCACCGGCATTGGGTTGGCGATCAACGTCATGGACAATGTGCAGAACGTCAAGAACTGGTATCACAAGGCGATCGTCGCCGACTTCTTTGTGCGGGCGATGGCCCCCGATATGGCGACCGGCCTGGCGGCCGATTTGCCCGATGACATCGACCCTAAAATCCACGCGGTGGCGGGCATCAAAAGCATTGAGGCGATTCGCTACGTCAGCGCGGTCGCGGCCCGGGAACAAGTTGTGCTTGTCGCCCGCGACTTTGCCGGCACGCATGAATTGGAATTCGACCTGGTGACCGGCAACCTGGCCGACATCCGCGAGAAGTTGATGCAGGGTGAAGTGGTGATTAGCTCGGTATTGGCCGAAAACGCCAAATTGAAGGTCGGCGATGACGTTCCGCTGGAAGTCGGCGACTCTACGAAGAACTTTCGAATTGCCGGAATTGCGAACGACTACTTGGCGGGCGGCCTAACGATGTACATGGAACGGGATGTGGCCAAGCGATTGCTGGGCATCGAAGGCATCGACGCCTATATCCTGCGCAGTCGATCATTCGCAGTTGGAACAGGTGCGGGCCGAACTGCAAAAGATCTGCACGACCTATGGCCTGCTGCTGCAATCGTTCTCCGACGTCCAGGCCAACATCGATCGCATGATGAGCGGCGTCGTGGCCGGCCTGTATGGGATGGTCGTACTAGGCCTCGTTGTGGCGGCCTTCGGCGTGGCCAACACGCTGATGATGACCGTTTTCGAGCAGACGCGCGAGCTGGGCATGCTGCGGATTTTGGCGATGACGCGCTGGCAGGTGCGGAAGTCGATTATCGCCCAGGCGCTGACGATGGGAATCGTGTCGCTGGCGCCCGGCGTTGCGGCCGGTGTGTTTGTCGCATATCTGATCAATTGGGCGGCGCTGCCGGTGATCGGTCATGCGATCCCATTCGAGTTGCACCCGGACCTCTTGATTGGATCCGCGGTCGTCGGCTTGATTTTGGTCGTCGCCGCTGCCTGGGTGCCGGCGGAGCGGGCGGCGCGGCTTGAATTGCCGCTGGCGCTGCGGTATATGTAGCAAGGTGAATTTCGGCCGCTTTCTTGTGCGCGGTCTCTCCCATCGCGGTGCATGGCTCTCGTGGTGCACGGCTCTCGTGGTCTTCCCGCACTCGCTTGTGCGCGGTTTACCACCCCCGGCCTCCCGACCGTTTGGTCACGCTCCCTTTTGCAGGCCGGAGACCCTCGGTCAGGAGGGCGTGGCACGGTCCGGAAACCGGCCACAACAGCGGCGTGGCCCGGTTCGGAGACTGGCCATAACGCGGGGTGGAGCTGCAAAGTAACGGCCCGATCGATCGGCGGCACTTTGGGTGGGGCCGTTTCGGCACACAAGTGTGGCTACTACATTGTTTGCGGCATGTACTTTGCTGCGATTGACGGGCGCAATTCAGGGTTGGTATTTCGCGAGGTGGCTGCATGGCAAAGCGGACAAACGAAGCGGCGATCGTCCGACAAAGATTCGCACCGCAAGGGGAGCGATCCGAAGTGGAGCGGCAAAGTGAAGACCGTGTCGACCTTTCCCCCCCAGGACCTGTACACGAAAGACGCGAAAACAATTGCCCGCGTCATGGCGACGAAAAAAGTCAGCCCGAAGGGGCTCGGCTCGGCGATCAGGATGGTACAGTTCTACATCAACCGGGCGGGAAAGAATTTGTCGGCCTCGCGGAAGCGCCAGTTGGAGATGGCGAAACGGAATCTGCAGGAGAAGAACGCGCAGGCAACGAAGCCGTAACAGTGCATATGGTTCCACCTCCGCTGGCGGAGCTTCGCTCTGAAAGGGCAACATGTGACAGCCCAGGCAACGGCTTGGTGGGTTTCCTCAAACTAGCCGAACATTGTTCCCAGCTCGCGCAAATAGGCGAGCGCCTCGTCGAGTTCGGGCGCCTCAACGCCTGGTTGCCGGCCGGCGCGGTCGCAGCGACCGAGCAGGAGGAGGTCTTCGTAGTGTTCGGATTTTTCGAGCCGCCGACGGGCGCGGGCGCCGAGCTTGCCGTGGGCGAGCTGGTGGGCCAGCATGTGGTACTCGATCAGCCAGGCGGTGCGGTCGGTGATGAAGCCGTCGAGCGCCTCGAGGCCGGCCGCGACATGGTCGGCCCGATCGATCGCCTTGCCAACGTCGTGTAACAGGGCTGCCGTGAGAAACTCTTCATCGTAGGGCAGCTCGTCGCGGGCATGGTCGAAGACTTGCAGGCTGTGATAGAGGGCGTCGCCCTCTGGATGATACATGAGCGGGCCCTTGACGTTTTCGAGCGGCAGAAGCAACGACTCGTAGAGTTGGAAGCGATCGACCTGCGTGGCCGCCTCTTGTAAGGAGGCGTCAATGTCGACGTCGGGATAGGTCTCAGTGAGGAATTGCTCCAGCTCCGCAATGCTGGCCCGCTCGATTGCCTTGCCGGTGATCGAGCTTTTGAAAACGTAGTGGGCCTGATCGGCAGCATAGACGGTGAGCTCGAAGGGGTGCTCATCCGTGATGTGGATGTGGGTAAAGATCCGCTCTTCTCCGTGTTTGCGGACCTGCTTGCGTTCAACCGAGTAATTGAGGCCGTCCTGGTCAAGGAGGTGGGTGATTGCCTCGGCCGTGTCGGAGAAGACGTGCAGATCGATATCGGAACCTTGGCGAACGTGGCCGGTGAGGACGCTGCCGATGAGCCGCGGACGGAACGGGGCGAGGCGGCGCATCATGGCTAACGCGGCCAGCCGCATGGCGAGCAGGTTGTCGCCGCGGGCTTCGCCCTCGAACAGGCGGGCCATCGACTGGATCTCGTCGCGAATCTCGACGTTTGAGGGGAGATGGGCCGGCTTGACCCAGCCGTGGCAGATTTGGCGAGCGGCCTTCAGCTTCGCGCGGTAGTACTCCGACTCCTCGCGGTGGTACATCATGCGGGCGGCTTCCCAGGCGATCTGGCGCCGCAGTTTCGAAGAAGTCATCAAGATGCGCCGTAAGCCCAAGTTGCCGGCGCGATGGGCAAGTTCATTATAGCATGTACCGCCGGCGGCGACAGGCACAGCCGGCCAGCAGCAGGCCAATTTGCGCATAGCAAGGCGGTCGCTGGCTCCGGCACGCTGGCACCGGCGCCCAGTGAGTGGACGTTGGCGCCCAAGTTGTTTCGCCAGATAGTGTAATCGGCGGCGTTCACCGTGCCGTCGTGGTTGCCGTCGGCCGCCATATTATTCGTACCGTAAGCGG
This sequence comes from uncultured Planctomycetota bacterium, assembly GCA_963738665.1. Lineage (GTDB taxonomy): Bacteria > Planctomycetota > Planctomycetia > Pirellulales > Lacipirellulaceae > JABDGM01. The sequence continues at coordinate 55,161 of CAVTXL010000005.1, read as the reverse complement.
TTTTCCAAACCAAGTAGTCGTTGCCGTCCACGTCGCCGTCGCCGTCGAAGTCGCCGGCGAGCAAATTGTTGGTCAGGATGCGAAACACCTGGCCGTCGGCGCTGGTCTGCGAGCCGTAATCGACGACGTATAGATTTCCATCGGCGTCTTCGCCGAACGACACGGGTTGGCCGAGCTGCGAGTAGAGGGGACCGAGCTCGCTGTCGACGTTGTCGCGAGTGCCGAACGGATCGGACGGATCGACGAATCGCCAGACGTGCCGCGAACCGGCGTCCGCAAAGAAATATTGGCCTTGAAGGTCGGGATCGGGTCCGCGATAGACGTAGCCGCCGATGACCGTAAAGCCGAGAAACTCGCTCGTGCCGCGGCTGTAAAAGTAGACCGGGTCGACATTACCCGGTGGTTTCGCCCCGCCGACGGGATTGCTGGCCGGGGAGGGCGTCGCGATGTCGCCTTCGCGCAGCCGCCATCCGTAGTTCGCGCCGCCCGAGCTCGAGGCCGGCTGAAAATCGACTTCTTCCTTCGTGTTTTGGCCGACGTCGCCGATCCACATGTCGCCGGTCAGGCGATCGAAGCTGGCCCGGAACGGATTGCGCAGGCCATACGCCCAAGTTTCATCATCGCCGACCGGGTCTGTTTCCATAGGATCATTCTGGTCGATCTTGGCGAATGGATTGCGATTCGCGCCGTGCGGGATCGCGTAGTTCAGCGTTGTATCGGCAAAGTCATCGCCGCTGACGTCGACGCGCAGCGTCTTGCCGAGAAAGTTATTCGTGATGTCTTGTGCATTGCCGGTTCCGGCCGTGTGACCGGCGTCGTTGTCGTCGTCTCCGCCGCCGTCGCCGAAATTGATGTATAGGTAATTCGGATTGTCGGTCGGGCTAAAGCCGATCCAGCCGGCGTTGTGGTTCGCCTGCGGCTGCTGGACGTGCAAGATCTCTCGGGCGGTGGTGTTTGCCACGTCCGGGTTGTTTGACACCGTGTACTCGAGGACGCGCGATTCGAACGGCTCGGGTTCCTGATTGTCGTCAATCGTGGCGTAGACGTAAAATTTGCCAAAGCCGGGCGTTCCAGGCGTTGCGTACTGCGGATGAAACGCTAAGCCCAAGAGTCCTCCTTCTGTTGTTGTATCCACGTTCGGGACCGTCAGAAAAGGCGTGGCGTTGACCCCTGAACCGTTATTGACGATCTTAATCGTTCCGCCCTCTTCGACAATGAACAAACGGTCGCGGTCGCCCGGTGCGTGGGTGACGAAGACGGGGTTATCGAGCGAGCCAGCGATCTCTTGCATGCCAGCGATGTCTCCACGAGCCGGCTGAGAACACAGTAGCGCGTAAGCCGAAATCAAGGCCAAGGCGTTATTGAAGTCACGAATCTTATGCATGGTAGCTTTCCTCTCTGAATTCCCAGCGGAGAAACTCAGCTTGCGGAGGCAGTAGTTGTCGAAAGCTCATTCCCGGGATCGATTATAGCTGCGGGACGAAATCAAAGTCTCGAGCAGACCGGAAGCCGGTCACCTTGCTCACGCTTAGACAAGGCAAAGCGGCCAAATGGCCCCTGTAGCCTGCGGTGACCCATGCGATCTTTGGCAGTGCACGTAAACGGTACCGATGAAGATAGGGCAAGCAACCGGCGTGCCGGCCTAACTCCAGAATTGGCGGTCGAGAATGCGGTAATTCACTGCTTCGCTCACGTGCTCGGGCAGAATGTCGGCTTGGCCGGCGAGATCGGCGATCGTGCGGGCGACGCGGAGGATTTTGTCGTGGGCCCGGGCCGAGAGGCCCATTTCCTGGATGCTGGACCGCAAGAGATTCGTGCTGGCATCGGTAAGTCGGCAGCAGGAGCGAATCTCACGGGTCGACATGTAGGCGTTTTGGCGCGTCTTGGATTTCACGAAGCGAGTCGCTTGGACAACCTGGGCGGCGATGACTTGTTCGCGCATCATTGCGCTCGTGGTGCCTTCGGCGGAGCCGCTCAGCTCCTTGAACGGTACGGCGGGTACCTCGATGTGCAGATCGATGCGGTCCAATAGCGGGCCGCTGATTTTGGCCATATAGCGTTCGATCTGTGGAACGGTGCAATGACACTCGCGGCGCGGATCGTTTCGATAGCCGCACGGGCACGGGTTGAGCGATGCGATCAGCACAAACTTGGCTGGGAACGTCGTGGAGTTGAGTGCCCGGCTGATCGTGACGTGGCCGTCCTCGAGCGGCTGGCGCAGCACTTCCAGCGTTTGCCGATTGAACTCGGGGAGTTCGTCGAGAAAGAGCACGCCGTTGTGGGCCAGGCTGATTTCTCCGGGCGTGGGCGTTGATCCGCCGCCGACGAGGCCGGCATTGCTGATCGTGTGATGGGGCGCGCGAAACGGCGCCGGGCGAGGAGCGGCTGGCCCGGTGGCAGGCGACCTGTTGCGCTGTAGATGCGTGTGGTTTCGATCGATTCCTCGGCCGCTAGCGCGGGCAAAATGGTCGGCACGCGTTTGGCCAGCATGGTCTTGCCGGAACCAGGCGGGCCGACCATGAGCAAATTGTGGCCGCCGGCGGCGGCAATCGTCACTGCCCGTTTGGCCATCTCCTGGCCGCGGACGTCGGCGAAGTCGTCGTCATAGTTTGATAGCTCCTGGAACAATTTACCGAGCCGTGAAGGAGTCGGTTCGATTTCCAGCTCGCCGGACAGGAAGGCAACCGTCTGAGCGAGACTATCGACAGCGATGATATCAACGCCCTCGACCACGGCCGCCTCGGCCGCGTTGGCGGTGGGGACGATGAGACCTCGGAGGCAGTGGCCGCCGGCATCGTGCTGGAGAGCCGCGGCCGCCATCGCCATTGAGAGGGCGCCCTTCACGGTGCGCGTGCCACCGTCGAGTGCAAGTTCGCCGACGATTGCGTAGTCGCGCACAAGATCGCTTTGAAGCTGGCCGCTGCCGGCGAGGATGCCGACGGCGATCGGCAGATCAAACGAACCGGCGCTCTTGGGCAACTCGGCCGGGGCGAGGTTGATGACGACGCGGTCCTGCGGGCGGATGAAGCCGCTGTTGACCATAGCCCGCTCGATGCGATGAACCGATTCCTTCACGGCCGTTTCCGGCAGGCCGACAAGGATTGTTTTCGGCAGCGCACCGGGCGAGACGTCGACCTCGACCTCGACGGGCAGGGCGTCGATGCCCAACAGGCTGAATGTTTGCAACTTCGCGAGCATGGGCACTAGTGTAGCAGAGCGTCCGCCGCAAGCGAATTGCTACGGATTTCGCCGCATTCCTCCCAGCGCGGCCGCGTTGAGCAGTAGAACAAGGCCGCTCGGCTCGGGAACAGCGCCGACGACGACGAAGCTGTAGGTGGAGAAGTGGCCGACGATGCCTTCGAGACGCACGATGGAGGGGTCGATGCCTCGCTGCGGGTCGAGTTGCTCGCGGTTTTGATCCAACCATTGGACGCTCACGCACGAATCGCCAGCGGGTCCGCCAGAGGGACAAACATCAAAGAGCTGTGTTTCCGATCCAGGCTCATCGCCACGCACGGCGAGTGTGAGCGCGGCGCCGCCGTGCAGGAGATCGAGGAGTGACTGGCGTCTTGACTCGTTCATTGCCGTCAGATCGATCTCGAAATTCAGTTCGGCGTCGGAATTGAGCGTCGGAATCGCGAACTCGAATGCGTAAGTGCTCAACGGAATAACGGAGTTGCCGTCAACAATCTCCATGCTTGCGGGCTGATTGGAAATGCTGAAGGCGACCGGGGTGTTGGACATGAAGGTGCCACCGGGCAGCGTGACTTCCATCGTTGCCTCCTGGTTGATCATCGTGATGCCGGTCGAGCCACCGGCGGTGGCCGCGTTGACGACCGTGTAACCGTCAATCGTGAGGTCGAGATTTCCACCGACGTCAGCGTCACCGAGGGCGAGCAGTCCTGTGCCAGTAGTTTCGATCGTCAGATCGTCGGAAACGCTTACCTCTGAGTTCGCATTGAACGCCGCGCTTCCATTGCCCGTGATCGTCAGGTTGCCCGAGGCGAAATCAACAGAGCCGAGATCAAGGAGGCCCAAACTATCGTTGTTTATAATCTCCAAATCACCGGTGACGGACTGCAAAGATCCCAAATCAAGCAAACCAACGCTGGGGTTATTCGAAATATCCAAATCGCCTGAGACGGAGACCAAGTCGGCGGCGTTAATCGTCGTAAGATCGGGGTTGTCCGCGATAACCAAGTCCCCTGTAAGCGTGCGCACCCACGGCAGTCGAAACTCGCTGCGTGGATCGCCGACCAGGTGGATCGAATCGACAGGCAAGCTCGAGACGAGGCCCGCGCCGGCGGCAATTCAATCGAAATGACTTCGCCGTCCAGCATGTTGAATTCGGCATGTGTAGCCCGCGTATTCATGCCGAAAGCGAGCGTGAATGTGTCGCCGACGCTGACGTTTTGGACAGTATAGTGGGCGGTGACGTCGATGGGCTGACTAAACTGGCTGCTGGAGGCGGCAGTGGGCAAGGAGAAGTGGGCATCGGCATCTGTGGTGGTCGTCGCTTGTATAGCAGTGAAGACAAATGGGAGCCCGGGCCGAACGACTAGCCACGCTGCCCCGAAAGGGCATAATAAGTGGTTGATTGATCGAACATTCTAGCGGTCGCACCCGATCGCAGCATGGTGAGAGCTGTCATGATCACTGGTGGCAATGCAACTGTCTTTGTTTCCGCCTTGGACCAGGCCGTCGACTTTTACGGGGACGTGCTAGGCTTACAACTTCGACAGCGGCTCGGCAATCATTGGGCCGAGCTTGCGGTCGGTGCAGACCTTCTGATTGGACTGCACCCGAAGACTGAAAAGTCTCCGGCCCCGGGCACCAGCGGCTCGATCTCGATCGGCCTGGCAATCGATGAGCCGATTGTCGAGCTGGTCGACCGGCTGACGAAGCAGGGCGTGCGGTTTCGCGGGCCGATCGTCAACGACGACGAGGCCGGCATCGCGTTGGCCGTTTTCGGCGACCCGGATGGCAATGACCTCTATTTGTGCCAGGTCGTCCGCCGCTGGTGAACTCAGCCCGCCGTGTGTTGGCACGCGATGCGTTAGTTGCGCGTAAAGATGCCGGTAAACTGCGCCGTCTGCGTATTTGACCTGAATTCCCGCAGTGCTTATATTCGATACCAATTATCAGAAGCACTTCCAACGCAGTTTGGTTGCCAAGCATCAGCGTGCGGACGACCGGCTTTCCGAGGGGGATGGATCATTACGAATTCAACACAAACTCCGCAGCAATCTGCTTCACATCCGTCGGCGCTCGTTGCGCTTCCGCACGACAGCCCGATTTCCGCGAGCGACAATTCAATCTATAGCGCGCCGGTCGATCGTACGCTTTCGCGTCCGCCGATGGTGGATGCCCGCAGCCGCATCATTTGGCCCTACGTCATCGGCGTGACGCTGTTTCATTTGCTGCTTCCACTGGCTTTTCTGCCATACTTGTTTAGCTGGTGGGGACTGGTTTGGCTGCCGATCGGCAACTACTTGTTTTGTTCAATGGGAATCGGCGCCGGTTACCATCGCCTGCTGACGCATCGCGGCTACAAGTGCCCGCTGTGGTTCGAGCATTGCCTGGCATTACTTGGCGCCTGCAATTTGCAGGAGTCGCCGGCCCGTTGGGTTGTGGTCCATCGGCTGCATCATCAACACTCCGACGAACAGAGTGACCCGCACTCGCCCATGGTGACGTGGTTTTGGGGCCATGTGGGCTGGCTGTTCATTGAAAATCGCCACACTACTTCGGCCAGCACTTACCACAAATACGGAGGCGACGTGCTGAGCGATCCGTTTTACATGCGGCTCGAGCGCAACTTGTTCTATTTTTGGGTGTACGTGCTGCAGGCGGCACTATTCTTTGTCGCCGGATTGACCGCCGGCTGGTTCCTAACGGGCAGCACCAGCGGCAGTATTCAGATCGGCCTTAAGTGGCTGATGTGGGGGGTTGTTTGTCGCACGATTTTCACATGGCACGTGACGTGGGGCGTCAACTCGGCCGCCCATCTTTGGGGCTATCGCAACTACGAGACACGGGAAAATAGTCGCAACAATTGGCTGATTGCGCTGGGCACCAACGGCGAGGGCTGGCACAACAATCACCACGCCGACCCGCGGGCTGCGGCCCACGGGCACCGATGGTGGGAGCTGGACGTCACGTATCTGACAATTCGCGTATGGGAAAAGCTCGGCCTGGCGTGGGACGTGCTGCGGCCGAATCAGTCGCTGCTTGAGCGTCGGAAAAAGGAAGTTCCGTTGTAGCGAATTGCCGATGTCGCAGCGGACCGCCGTCAAATTGACCATTCTTGCCTCCCCGAATCACAAGGATGCGACCCTGGGATCAGGGGATTGATTACAATTGTCCGTATTGACACTTCTCGCAGGGGTCCCATAAAATTCACCGTCACTGTGATTTGGGAACAAATGTGTCAAGAAATTGGCTCGCCACGAGGCGAGTTTTTTTGGAGCCTAGATTGTGAAATAATTCACAAATTGCGACTCCTGCCTGTGGACGAGGGGACTGATGGGCGAACAAATCGAGAACTTTTACCCCGTCTTCATATATCTGGCGGTGATCGTGGGCATTGTGATCACGATCCTGGTATTGGCCCACCTGCCGCGCGTGAAGCCTGGCAAAGAGACGAGCGTCAAGTCGATGCCGTACGAATCGGGCATGGACCCGGTTGACGACGCCCGGCAGCATTTTGACGTGAAGTTCTACTTGATCGCCGTCCTGTTTTTGATCTTCGACGTCGAGTTGTTGTTTCTTTATCCGTGGGCCGTGAGCGCCTACGCGACGGAGGGCGGGATACCGTTGGAACTGCGGACGATTGTGTTTTGGGCGACGATTGGTTTCTTGTCGTTGGTCTCAATCGCTTACGTGTATGAATGGCGGCGGGGAGGGTTCAAGTGGCGCTAGACCTGCCGGAAAACGTGGTGGTCAGCCAGCTTGACGTGGTCGCCAACTGGGCCCGCGCGAACAGTTTGTGGCCGATGCCGTTCGCTACGGCCTGCTGCGGCATCGAGCTGATGGCGACGGCGTCGAGCCGATACGACCTGGCGCGGTTCGGGGCGGAAGTGATGCGGTTCAGCCCGCGGCAGTGCGATTTGATGATCGTAGCCGGCCGCGTCGTGATGAAGATGCTGCCGGTGCTGCAGCGGATTTGGCTGCAGATGCCGGAGCCGAAATGGTGCATTTCAATGGGGGCCTGTGCGTGCACGGGGGGCGTGTTCGACACGTACGCCGTCGTGCAGGGCGTCGATCGCTTCATTCCGGTCGACGTGTACGTGCCCGGCTGCCCGCCGCGGCCCGAACAGTTGATCGCCGGGATTATGGAGCTGCAGAAGGTGATCAAAAAAGGCGGCACGATGAGCGGGGCCGAGTTTTCAAAGCGGACCGTGCCGGAAGGGCCGGCGCCGTTCGACCCGGGCGACATCGAGCGGCTGACGCTGCGGGAAACGCCCGCCCCCGACGAGCGGCAAATGGCGGAGCCACGTTAAATGACCGCAGTCATCGACCAGTTGCAGGAAGAGCTGGGCGCCATGGCGCTGGGCGTGTCGCAGTTTCGCGATAACACGCGGCTACACGTGCCGGCGGAGCGCATGTACGAGCTGCTCGAGAAGCTGAAAAACGAGCACGGCTTCGACATGTTGTTTGAGTTGACAGCCGTAGACTATTTGAACTTTCCGGATGCGGTGGATCGGTTTGGCGTGATTTACGGGCTGCTCAATACGGAGTCGGGCGAGCGGCTGTACGTCAAGACGATGCTCAACGAACCGAATCTCACGCTGCCGTCGGTGTTCCCGTTGTGGAAGGGGGCCGACTGGATGGAGCGGGAGGTGTTCGACATGTACGGGATTCACTTTGAGGGGCATCCCAATTTACGGCGTATTTTGATGCCCGAGGAGTTTGTCGCATTTCCGCTTAGGAAAGACTATCCGCTGCGTGGGCGGGGTGAGCGGCATAATTTTCCTGTCATTACGCGGGCGGAGAGTTGAGAGTGCGCCACTGTCGCCCCGTTGGTGCTTAACGAACTTCGTGGATTTTTCCAGCGGCGAACGCCGCTAGTTATTGACTGTCGCCGCGTTGCGGCTGTCGGAGAAACCAATCATGCCGCTGACTGAAGTCGAGCCGCTGGTTGCTACCGAACCGTCGCAGCACGAGTATCACTGGACGCTGAACTTCGGGCCGCAACACCCGGCCACGCACACGACGCTCCGCCTGCTATTGACGCTGGAAGGCGAAAACGTGATTCACGCGGTGCCCGACATCGGCTACCTGCACAGCGGTTTTGAGAAGCTGGGCGAGGATCTGGATTTCAACCAGTACGTGACGATTGTCGACCGGATGAATTATGTTTCGCCGGTGGCGAACGAGATATCCTGGTTCCAGGCGGTCGAGAAGCTGCTCAACATTGAGCTCACTCCGCGGGGGAAATACATCCGCACGATCTTCGCGGAACTGATGCGGATACAGGACCATTTGCTGAACGTGGGCACGGTCGCGCTCGACCTGGGCGCCTTCACGGCGTTCCTGTACTGCTTCACGCAGCGGGAGAAGATTTACGACATTTGCGAGCTGGCTTCCGGGCAGCGATTTCACTCGAGCTATATGCGGGTCGGCGGCGTGATGGCCGACATCAAGCTGAGTTGGGTCGAGAAGGTTCGCGACTTTGTGAAGGGCTTTCCCAAGACACATGCCGACGTGACGCGGCTCCTCAACCGTAATCGCATCTTCATCGAGCGGACGAAGGGGATTGGCGTACTGTCAAAGGAAGATGCGATTAACCTCAGCTGCACCGGGCCGATCGCCCGTGCGAGCGGCGTGGTGCGCGACCTGCGCAAGGACGAGCCCTACCTCGCTTACTCAGACTTTGATTTTAACGTGATCTGTGCGCACGCTGGCGACTGCTATGCGCGGTACATGGTGCGAATGCTAGAGATGCAGGAGAGCCTCAAGATCGTTCAACAGGCGATGGAAAATATACCGGCCGGGCCGGTGAATGCTGATATTACGGGCAAAGTCACGTTGCCCGATAAAATGGAAGTCTATCAGAGCATCGAAGGTCTGATTCACCATTTCGAGCTGGTGATGCCGAACCGCGGCGTGCCGACGCCGATCGAAGAAGTGTACGGCGCGGCCGAATCGCCGAATGGCGAGCTGGGTTTTTACGTGGTCTCGGACGGGTCGAACCGGGCCTATCGCGCCCGCACACGGCCGCCGTCGTTCATTCACTTTGCCGTATTCCCGTATATGATCGTGGGACATCAGCTCAGCGACGTGGTCGCCGTGTTGGGCAGCCTGAACATCATTGCCGCGGAGCTGGACCGATGAGCGTGCTCACCGAGAAGATGCGCGGTCAGATTGTCGAGCTGCTGCCGCGGTACCCGCACAAGCAGGCGGTGACGCTGCCGGCGCTGCACGCGGTGCAAGATGAGCTGCGGTGCGTGCCGCACGAGGCGGTGGATGAAATCGCCGATATTTTGCAGTTGAACCCGGCCCAGGTGGAGGACACGCTCAGTTTCTATGGCTTCTTTCGGCACGAGAAGAACCCGCTCGGCCAGCATCGGCTGTGGGTTTGCCGCAGCGTGAGTTGCATGCTGCGGGGTAGCGAGGAGTTGCTCGTTGAGCTCAGTCAACGGCTGGGCATCAAGCCGGGCGAAACGACGCCGGACGGCCGGGTCACGCTGGAGTTTGCCGAGTGCCTGGGCATGTGCGAAGGCGCCCGTGCGTGCTTCTGGACGACGAGTGCCATCCGAACATGACGCCGGATAGCACGCTCGACGTGTTGCAGCAGGCCGACTCGGCGGGAGGTAGCAATGGCCGAGTATAAACCGGTGCTGCTCGCCCGCGTCGGCAAACCGAATGCCGGCGCGCTCGCGACGTACGAAGCCGACGGCGGATATCAGGCGCTGCGGAAGGCGCTGGCAATGTCCCCGGCTGACATCACGCAGATGGTGAAGGATTCGGCACTGCGCGGCCGCGGCGGGGCCGGGTTTCCGTGCGGGCTGAAGTGGACGTTTCTGCCCAAGGACCATCCGGGTCCGATCTATATGTGTGTGAACGCCGACGAGAGCGAGCCGGGCACGTTCAACAACCGCATCTTGATGGAAGAAGACCCGCACCAGTTGCTCGAGGGGATCATGATCTCCTGCCGGGCGACGCGGGCGACGACCGCGTACCTCTACCTGCGTTACGAATACGGCCGCAGCTTCCGGGCGCTGGATGCGGCGATCAAGGAATGCTACGCCCACAATCTGCTGGGCAAGAACATTCTGGGCAGCGATTTTTCGCTCGACATCTATATGCACCGTGGGGCGGGCGCGTACATTTGCGGTGAAGAAACGGGTTTGATTGAAAGCCTGGAGGGTAAGCGGGCCTGGCCACGAATCAAGCCGCCGTTTCCGGCCGTCGAAGGCGCATTCCGAAAGCCGACCGTTGTGAACAATGTGGAAACCCTGTGCTGTGTGACGCACATAGTGGGCCGCGGCGTGGAGTGGTTCAAATCGATCGGCGTGCCGCCCGATCCGGCGAATCCGCGCGACATGGGGAGCTACGGGCCGAAGCTGTATTGCATCAGTGGGCATGTGGACAAGCCAGGTTGCGTGGAATTGCCGTTGGGCGTGACTGCTCGTGAGTTGATTAACGTGCATGGCGGCGGCGTGTGGAAGGGCCGCCAGGTGAAGGCGGTGATTCCGGGCGGGCAGAGCACGGGTTTCATGACGGCGGGCGAGCTGGATACGCCGCTCGATTTTGCCGGGCCGGGCAAGGTCGGCTGCCTGGGTCTGGGTACGGCCGCGGCCGTGGTGATCGACGATCATACGAGCATGGTCGACGTGCTTTACAACAGTTGCCGGTTCTTCGCGCACGAATCGTGTGGCCAGTGCACGCCGTGCCGCGAGGGGACCGTGTGGATGACGAAGATTTTGCATCGGATGCGCGCCGGGCACGGGCGAATTGAAGATTTAGATTTGCTGGTCGAAATAGCAAACTCGATGGGCATTATGCCGGGCACGACGATTTGCGGGCTGGCGGACGGCGCGGCGTGGCCGGTGAAGAACGCAATCGACAAGTTTCGGGGCGAGTTCGAAGAGTACATCCGCGCGAGGCAGACGAGCGCCGATCCGATCGGCGAGCTTGTCGGTGCGCATTGAAGAATATTAAGGACCTATCCCAAAATTCCAGATCGCCGCAGGGCGATGAGGCCAAATTGTAGATGAACGAATCCAAGATAGTTGGCCGCCTTCTTTTCCCAACGTATCAAGAGCCTGCGGGCTCGGTTGGTCCAGGAATGCGCGGCTTCGACAACCCAGCGTCGGGCTTTTTGTCCGGCGCGGCAGCGGCGCTGTTCCTCACCACGACAACGGATGTGAGGAACGTATCCGAAACGTTTCGCCGTCGCGGTCGAGCGTTTTCCAAAGTACCCTTTGTCGAGACACAGATGCTGCCGCGCGCGCCGTCGGCCGGGGCGTTGAATGGGTATGGATCGAAGCGTGTCTCGCAGCAGACGTTGGTCGTGAGCGTTGGCACCGTCAATCGCGACGCCCAGAGGAACGCCGCGGGCGTCAGTCAATACCGATCGTTTGACCCCCAGCTTACCGCGATCGGTGGGATTTTTCCCGCTTTTTTTCCCCGCCCAGCGGCGACTTGGTTGTCGCGCCGTCCACCGACTGCCATCGCCAAGCGATACCGCGTTTCTGATCGTACTTCCGCAGCGCCCGCTTCCAGAATCGCCGCCAAATACCCAGGCGTGTCCACTCTTGGAAATAGCGATGAACCGTACTGGGGCTGCCAAATTGTGGGGGGAGTGCCTTCCACTGGCAGCCGGTGCGCAACAGATAAAGAATACCACTGGCGACGGCGCGGAGATTTCGCGGGGTCGCCCAACTTTCGAGCGTCGCGGATACTTCGGCAGCAAGGGCTCAAGCTGCTGCCAAAGGTTTTCGGGCATCCAAGCAAACTTGCCCTGCCAATCGCAGTGCATGTACACCTCCGTGCAAGCAAAGAAACGATTCGATGAGAAGCCATTCCTCACATCCTTCTACGCACGGAAACAACACCCGTTCACGTATTTTGGGATAGGTCCTAAGCCACGGAGACACTAAGAGCACTGAGAAGAGCTATTGAGAGGGAGTAAATCTAACGTTTAAGCAACGCAATATGCAAAGGAGATAACTTTCATCGTTGCGATTGCGTCGAAGCTGATATAGTGTTTTCTCTAGTTTCGATATTCTCAGTGTCCTCTGTGTCTCTGGGGTGATTATTAGAGGTCTACGTCGCATGGCGACCGTCACAATCAACGGCCAGGATGTCACGCTCGAAGATCACGAGAAGCTGAACGTGATCCAGGCGGCGAAGCGCGCCGGCGTGGATATTCCGCATTATTGCTGGCACCCGGCCCTGTCTGTCGTGGCGAGTTGCCGCATGTGCCTGGTCGAGCTGGGCGAGAAAAAGCCAGATGGCACCGTAGCGATGCAGCCGAAGCTGACGCCAGCCTGCCAGATGCCCGCCAAGCACGGCACGATCGTCGTCACAAATAGCCCCAAGGTGAAGGCGGCCCAGGCCCAGACGCTGGAATTTCTGCTGCTCAATCACCCGCTCGATTGCCCGACGTGCGATCAGGCGGGCGAATGCTGGCTGCAGGATTACAGTTATCGCTTCGGCCGCTCGGAATCGCGGATGCAGGAGCACAAGGAGCGGCACGCCGACAAGCCGCACATCGGCGAGCACATCACGCTGTTCACCGATCGCTGCGTGATGTGTTCGCGCTGCGTCCGCTTCACGCGCGAGTTCAGCGGCACCAGTGAGCTGCAAGTAATCAATCGCGGCACGCGGTCGGAGATCGATATCTACCCGGGGCAGCCGTGCAACAACAAGCTGGCCGGCAACGTGGTCGACCTGTGCCCGGTTGGCGCACTGTGCAGCAAGGATTTTCTCTACAAACAGCGGGTCTGGTGGCTGAAGTCAAGGGAGAGCGTGTGCCCGAATTGCAGCACTGGCTGCAGCATTTTCGTCGATGAGAACAACGATCAAGTCTATCGTCTGCGGCCGCGATACAATCCCGAGTCGCAGGGCCACTTCATGTGCGACGAAGGACGATTCGGGTTCAAATACGTTCATGCGCCAGAGCGGCTGCCGGGGCCGCTGGTGCGCAGCGCCGCGGTGGCCTCCAATGGCAACGGGTTCGCCGGCCCCGATTGGCTGACGATTCTAGATCACGTTCGCAAGTCATTCATAAAGCACGTGGCCGACGATCCGCGGGCGGTGGTCGGGGTGTTTTCGCCCTGGATGACTTGCGAGGAATCCTATCTCTTGGCCGGCTGGCTGCGAAGTTTGTCGTCGGACGTGCGGCTGGTGATGGGGCCGGTGCCGTTGGTCGGCGAGGACGACCGCTATCCGAAGAACTGGCATGGCGAGCCGGTCGAGCCGACGCGATTTACGATTCGCGCCGAAAAATGCCCTAACAGTCGCGGTGTGGCGGCCGTGCTGCGGCACTTCCAGGAAGCGGGCGTGGACTTCGACGATATAGCGAAAGAAGCGGAAGCCGGCCGGCTTCGCGCGGCGTACGTCGTGCATAGCGGCCCACCGGGCTGGCTCAGAGGCGAGCAAATCGCGGCACTGGTGAAATCGCAGTTTCTTGTTGTGCAGGATATTTCGCGGACGGATTTGTCGGACGCGGCGGCGGTTGTACTGCCGGGTGCCTCCTTCGCCGAGAAGGACGGCACGTTCGTCAATCATGCGGGTCTGGCGCAGATGATCAAGCGGGCGATCCACTCGCCGGCCGAAGGTTATCAGGACGGGAGGATTTTTATGGAACTGGCCGGACGCGTCGGGTTGTTCAATGCCCGAGTGTTGCGGCAGGAGATGGCGGGGGTGATTGCCGAATTCGCGCCGCTGGCGGTGGGCGATTTGGGTGAATTTGGTGTGCGGCTGGGATTGGAAGGCAAGCCGGCGGGCACGGCAACGGCCGGGATGGGGCAGGAGCAAGGTGCGCGATGATCGAAACTTGGCTCGGGAAAATCGCGATTGTTCTGGGCGCGATCCTGACGACGTGCGCGTACCTGATTTACGTCGAGCGCCGCCTGGCGGCGTTTATGCAGGATCGATTGGGGCCGAACCGTGTCGGCCCCTGGGGCCTGTTGCAGCCGCTGGCGGACGGCTTGAAGTTTATCCTGAAGGAGGACGTTATTCCGCGGCATGCCGATCGCGTCCTGTTCATCCTCGCGCCGTGCATCGCGTTGCTGACGACGATGCTGGCGTTTGCCGTGGTGCCGTTCGGGCCGACGTCCGACAATCCCGATCAAGTTCAGTTCGTTATCGCTCCGCATATTGATGTCGGCATTGTGTTGATCTTCGCGATTGGCAGCCTGGCCGTGTACAGCATCATTCTGGGCGGCTGGGCCTCGAACAATAAGTACAGTTTGCTCGGTGCGCTGCGGTCGAGTGCCCAGGTGATTAGTTACGAGATTCCACTGGCGACGTCGGTGCTGGGCGTGATTTTGATGAGCGGTTCGCTGAATTTGGAAAAGATCATTCAGTACCAGGCCAATCAAGGCTTTATCGGGTGGAACGTTTGGACGCAGCCGCTGGCGGCGCTGATATTCATGGTCAGTGCGCTGGCTGAGGCAAACCGGCTGCCGTTCGACCTGCCGGAGTGCGAGCAGGAGCTGATCGGCGGCTACCACACCGAATACAGCGCGATGAAGTTTGCGATGTTTTTCCTGGGCGAATATACGCACGTGATCACCGTGAGCTTTTTGGTGTCGGTGCTGTTCTTTGGCGGTTGGCAATTTCCGTGGATCGCCGAGGTGGGCAGCAGTTACCCGGGCGCGTGGGCGGTGAAGTGCGGCGTGCTGGCGACTAAGGCGGGCGCGAGTGATTATCTTCATCATGCTGATCCGCTGGACGGTGCCGCGGTTTCGGTTTGATCAACTGATGACGCTGGCCTGGCAGGGGCTGGTGCCGCTGTCGTTTATCAATCGTGGTGCTGGTGATGTTTGTGAAACAGTTTGGCTGGTCGCCGTGGGTGCTGACGGTGGCGTCCGTGGCGCTGTTCGTGGCGGGCGTGGCTTTGAATGGAGCGATGCTGCAGCGGAGAATTCGGTCGGTTCGCCACGCGGTCGGGTGAAGGAAGTTGCAAAATGCAAATTGCAAAATGCAAATTGAAAATTAGTGGGTGGCCGTCTTCATTTTGCAATTTGCAATTTGCAATTTGCATTGGCTGTTTGGCGCCGGCCAGAACGGCTCGTTCTATTGCGGAGCCTCGCAATGAAAAATGAAGAAGTTCAATGGGTCGAGGAGCCTTCGATCGGCTTGTGGGAGGCGATGTATCTGCCTGCCATCGCCGAGGGGTTGGCGACGACGATCCGGCACACTTTTCAAAAGAAGGTGACGCAGGAATACCCGGAGGAGAAGCCGGACCTGCCGCCCAATTACCGCGGCGTGCACCGGCTGAATCGGGACGATCAGGGCCGGGTGAAGTGCGTGGCCTGTATGCTTTGCGCGACGGTCTGCCCGGCCCGCTGCATCGAGATCGTGGGGGACGACGCACCGTGGCCCGATCGCGACAAATACCCGACCAAGTTTGAAATTGACGAGCTCCGCTGCATTTATTGCGGCATGTGCGAAGAGGCCTGCCCGGTGGACGCGATCGAGTTGACGTCGATTTACGACCTGACCGGTGTAAGACGGAACGACCTGATCTTCGACCGCGAGAAGCTGCTAGGCATTTACGACGAAACAAAAGACAACCCCAAAGACCCGGTGCGGACCACGCGCGGCGAGCTGGGGCCGGCGTCCGAAATAATTGGTCCGCTGCCGCCGCCGGAAAAGCGGTTGGCGGCGGAATCGAAGTAGGTCGCGAATCCCAAGGATACAACAACGGCCGTGTTGGAAGTAATTCTTGCACAACAAGAAGTTGGCCTGCCGGTAAAGCTCGGCCTGCCCGTGCTGCTGGGCGCTGTCGGCTATTTGCTGGCGGTCACGTCGTTGCAGCGGCGGCGAAGCCTGCCGGGGGCGATTTGTTTGATCGCGGCGGCCGCCACGGGCTGGTACTTTTGGTGGAATCCACGCCAGCCGACCATCGAGAAGGCGCTGTTCATTGTGTTTGCCGGCTTGATGGTGGCCAGCGGATGTGGAATGCAGGTTGAGGCGAACCCGGTTTACGCGGCATTGTGGTTTGCCCTAGTGATACTCAGCACGTGCGGACTGTTTTTGATGCAGGGGGCTGCTTTTATCAGCGCGGCGACGATCATCGTGTACGCTGGCGCGATCATCGTGACATTTTTGTTCGTGATCATGCTGGCGCGACAGACGGGCGAGTCGATTTATGATCGGCGATTCCGCAACCCGGTGATATCGATCGGTTTGGGCAGTTTGCTGCTCGTCGTGATGCTCTACGCGTTCCAACAGCGGCCTCCGTCCGCGACATCGACGGCCGCGGCCAACGTGCCGGCCGCGACGGCTGACGCACGACACGGTTTCGGCCCTGGGCGCTACGCTTTTTGTTGATCATCTGTGGTCTGTGGAGATTGCCGGCGTATTGCTGCTGGTCGCCACGTTTGGCACGATTCTGATTGCCCTGCAAACGCGGGAGGAACGCGCATGACACCGCAACTTTACAATTCCCTCTTGATCGGCGCGATGTTGTTCATGCTGGGCGTCGTCGGCTTCCTCACGCGCCGCAACTTGATCGTGATGTTCCTGTCGGTGGAGTTGATGTTGCAGGCGGTGGCGCTGAATCTGATCGCCTTTGGCCGGGCCCACGGCAATTACCAGGGGCAGGCGTTTACGATTTTTGTGCTCACGGTCGCGGCCTGCGAGGCGGGCATCGCGCTCGTGCTTTTTCTGGCGATTTACGCACAGCGGAAGACGCTCGACGTCAGCATCTGGCACGAGCTGGGCGAGTTCGACATTCGCCGCGAAGAGCCGGATCTCGAGAAGGAGGCCATGCTCACCGAACCGGAGCCCGAGCCGGAGCTGCCAAAGCTGACGCCGGCCGGTCGCGAGCCGGTCGTCAATGGCCGGCCGCCGACGTCCAAATCGGAGGGGGTAACGACGCGTGCCTGACGCAGGCTAATCTGGTTGATACCGGCCGCCCCGCTCGTGGCGGCCGTGTTGATTGCCGTAGCCGGCAAACGCTGGCTGCGCGAGTGGAGTCATGTGCCGTGCGTGGCGGCGATCGCCGTTTCGGCGGTGTGCGCTCTTATGGCTGTTCTTGAGAGTCGACGTCGCGTCTGGCGCTGTCACGCCGACCCTTTACAATTGGTTTACGGTGGGTGACCTGTCGATCCCGGTGACGGCGTACGTTGACGCGCTGTCAATCACGATGCTGGTGATGGTGACGTGCGTGGCGCGCTGTTGGTGGCGATTTTCGCCGGCGGCTACATGCACGGCGATCCGGGCTACCCGCGGTTCTTTGCCGAGGTGAGCCTGTTCGTGTTTTCGATGACGATGCTTGTCCTCAGCAGCAATCTGCTCCTACTTTATGTGTTTTGGGAGGCGGTGGGCCTGTGCAGCTATTTGCTGATTGGTTTCTGGTTTGAGAAGCCGGCCGCATCGGCGGCCGCGAAGAAGGCGTTTCTTGTGAACCGCATCGGCGATTTCGGCTTTGCGATCGGCATCTTTTTGATGTGGGTGCTGGTGGGGCGACAATTGAATTGGAGCCCGCCGGCAGGGCACGTCGCTGCTGGACTACGCGACGATCTTCGCCAATGCGGGGCAGCTGAACGACGCCAACCACCAATTATTGTTGATTGCTGCGCTGTGCCTGTTTGCTGGCGCGGTTGGCAAGAGCGCCCAGTTTCCGCTGCATGTATGGTTGCCGGACGCGATGGAAGGTCCGACGCCGGTCAGCGCGTTGATCCACGCGGCCACGATGGTCACGGCTGGCGTTTATATGGTTGCGCGGCTGACGCCGGTGCTCGTCCACCTGCCCGAAGCGCAACTGGTAATCGCCATTGTCGGCGGGTTTACGTCACTGCTCGCCGCGCTGATCGGCATCACGCAGCACGATTTGAAACGCATCCTGGCGTATTCGACGGTGAGCCAACTGGGGCTAATGTTTTTGGCGCTTGGGCTGTGCGATTGATAAGAGCGGCCTGACGGCGGCGGCCGGCGTGGCTGGCATGTTTCATTTGTTCTGCCACGCGTTTTTCAAAGCATTGCTATTTTTGGCGGCCGGCAGCGTAATGCACGCGATGGGGAACGTGATTGACATCCGCCGCTTTGGCGGCTTGCGGCGGGTAATGCCGGTGACGCACTGGACATTTTTGTTCGGGGCGCTGCGCCCTGGCGGGCGTGCCGCCGTTTTCGGGCTTTTGGAGCAAGGACGAAATTCTGGGAGTCGTCGGTGACGCGGCCTCGAACGCGAACAACCCCTACCACGCTTATTATGCCGTTCTACAATACGCGGGCATGTTGGTGACGTTCTTGACGGCGTTTTATACGTTCCGCGCGTACTTCAAGACGTTCTGGGGCGAAACGGTCGTTCCGGAAGAGGCCGGCCATCATGCCGCATGAATCGCCCCGGATGATGACCGTTCCTCTCATGGTGCTGGCAACGTTTGCTGCGCTCGTCGGCGGGGTGCTGGCATTGAGCCACGGTTTCTTTCACTATATGTCGCACGCACCGGGATTGGGCGGCGAACCGTACGAAGTGCTGCCGGCCGTGATGACGATTGGCACGCTGCTGGCGCTCTTGGGCGTTATGGTCGCCTGGTACTTTTACGTCCGCCAGCCGAGCGTGCCAGTGCGTGTGGCGCTGCAGTTTCCGCGAACCTATATGGCCTCACTTCACAAGTTTTTCTTTGACGAAATCTATGCTCGCCTAGTCGTGCGGCCGGTCCAGGGGCTGGCGGCCGATTCGGCCGCGTTCGATAAAACGATTATTGACAACGCCGTCGACTTTGTCGGCCGGCTTCCGATGTACGTAGGCCGCTGGCTGCGGCAGTGGCAGTCTGGGCTGATTCAGTCGTACGCGGCGATCATGTTGATGGGCGTGGCCCTGATGGCCGTGCTGGTGTTGTTCATGAGTTAGGCAGATTCGACCGCGAAAGCTGGCGCAAACAGCTGAACAAACCAAGGGCAGCGAAATTCTAGTCAAATGAGCGGCGTACTGTTAGCAATGATCGTGCTCCCGGTGGTCGGGGCCCTGCTCGTAATTTACGGGGCCGATCCGCTCTATGCGCGGTTGATCAGCGTGGTGACGACGCTCGCGACGCTCGTCTTGGCGATTGTCGTCGTGGCGAATTTTCAGCCGAACGCACCGGCCGGCCCGGCCGGTCCCATCATGCGGCCGCAGATGACGACGCACGCCGGATGGCTGACGTTTGACTTGAGCAGCGGTCGGCAGGCGCAGATCGAGGCCTTCGTCGGCGTCGACGGCATTTCGCTGTGGCTAGTGGCGCTGACGGCGCTATTGATGGTTTCTGCGGTGCTGGTTTCATGGCGGGCGATCCCAGAGCGGGTGGTGCAATTTCATGTTTGGCTGCTGCTGTTGGAAACGGGCCTGTTGGGGGTGTTCTGCGCGTTTGACTTGATTTTGTTTTACGTGTTCTTCGAGTTTACGCTAATCCCGCTGTTTTTCTTGATCGGCATCTGGGGCGGTCCGCAGCGGCGGTACGCGGCGGGCAAGTTCTTCATTTACACGCTGGCGGGCAGTCTGCTTAGCCTAATTGGCCTGGTGGCCCTGGTGCTTACCATACACCACTACGATCCGACAAAATTCACGTTTTCGATTCCCGAATTGGCCCAGGCCGTGCGGGGCGTGCAGCAGCAAATGGCGTTCGCTGACGAGGCGACGCTGTCACAATGGAGAATGGCTCAAGTGCTCATCTTCCTGGCGCTATTTGCCGGGTTCGCGATTAAGGTGCCGCTATTTCCGTTTCATACCTGGTTGCCGCTAGCGCACGTGGAAGCGCCGACGGCCGGCTCAGTGCTCTTGGCCGGCGTCCTGCTGAAGCTGGGGACGTACGGTTTTCTGCGGCTGGCCTTGCCGTTGTTGCCAATGGCGGTGCGCGAAACGGGGGTGCCGCTGGTGGGGCGCTGGCAGTCACGGGTATTATCTATGGCGCATTGTGCGCCCTGAGCCAAACCGACATGAAGCGCCTGGTCGCATACAGCAGCGTCAGCCACTTGGGCTTTTGCATGCTGGGACTGTTCGCGCTAAACGCCGAAGGGATCACCGGCGGCACGCTGCAGATGATCAACCATGGCCTCTCGACGGGGGCGATGTTTCTTCTCGTGGGCATGATTTACGAGCGGCTGCACACGCGGCAGCTTGACGAGATGGGCGGTCTGGCGTCGCGGCTGCCGGTCTTCTCGTGTTTTCTCGTTTTCATTTGCCTGTCGAGTATGGGGCTGCCGGGTCTGAACGGCTTTATTGGTGAATTACTATCGCTGATCGGGATGTTCAAGGTGCATTGGCAGCTAGGGCGCTCGGGGCGGTGGGCATCGTGCTGGGCGCTTGGTATTTGCTCAACATGTTGCAATTGTCGCTGTTTGGGCCGCGCAGTGAATCG
The DNA here is from genome assembly GCA_963738665.1 of uncultured Planctomycetota bacterium. GTDB lineage: Bacteria > Planctomycetota > Planctomycetia > Pirellulales > Lacipirellulaceae > JABDGM01. The sequence continues at coordinate 34,639 of CAVTXL010000005.1, read as the reverse complement.
GCGCACGATCACGAGCTGCGCGATTTGAACACCCGCGAGATCTTTGCGCTTGCGCCGATTGCCGTGCTGTGTGTGGTGATCGGCGTGTTTCCGCAGGCCGTGCTCAAGCCGATGCAGCCGGATATTGATTCGATCGCGGCGATTTACGCTGCGCCCGGCCAAGAGACGGCGGTCGCGGCGGCGGCGCCGAGCGAAGCGAGGGCACGTTGATGGGCGATCCGGTCCAATATGTCGCGAACTCGGCCTGGGCGATCGCACCCGAGCTGGGCATGCTCGCGGCGGCGACACTTATCGTGTTCTCGGGGACATTTCTGCCGAGCGGCAGTGACGCGGCCCGCCGCTCGGCCCGCAATCTTTGCGTGACACTGGCCGCGCTACTGCTCGGGGCGGCGCTAGTATTTACGATCGGCTGGCGCGATGGGCTGGATGCGCGGCAGATTGGCATCGGCGGCGCCGATTCGGCCGCGGCCATAGCCGTCACGAATGGGGCTTTCGTGCGCGATGCGCTGGCCCACGCCGTTCAGCCGGCATCGCTGATTGCCGGCTTGTTGCTGCTGGTCCTCGTTCGTGAGCGGCTCAACACGAAGTACCCGGCTGAGCATCTGGCTTGTCTGCTATTCATTGTGGCGGGCATGAACTTGGTGGCCGCCGCGAACGATTTGATCGCCCTGTTCGTCGCGCTCGAGTTGATCAGCATTCCGACCTATGTGCTGTTGTATTTGTCGCGGCCCGATCGGCGGGCGTTGGAATCGACAGCCAAGTACTTCCTGCTGAGTATTTTTTCGTCGGCGTTTTTGTTGTACGGGCTGAGCTTTTTGCTGGGGAGCGCGGGTTCGACGAATTTCACCGCGATTGCCAAAGCGCTGCATGAGCCGACGGGCGTGGTGACGATCGGCATGTTGGAAATCGCGCTCGCTCTGGTGGTCGCCGGTCTGGGCTTCCGCGTCGCGGCCGTTCCATTTCATTTTTATGCCCCGGACGTGTTTCAGGGAACGACGCTGCCGGCGGCGGCGCTACTGGCGATCGTGCCGAAGTTCGCCGGGTTTGTCGCGCTGGTGCGGCTGCTGTGGTCGATGCTGCTCACGGGCCAGGCACAAGGGGACGCGTTCTTCGGACTCGATCGTTACGGGATTACGGTTGTTGCGTGCCTGGCCTTTTTGACGATGACGGTCGGCAACGTGCTGGCCCTGCTACAAACTGATCTCCGCCGCTTGCTGGCCTATTCGAGCGTGGCGCATGCCGGTTACATGCTGGTTGGCCTGGCGGTGCCGGGCGGCGCCGCGAGCCCGAACGGAGCGCAGGCCGTCGTGTTTTATTTGCTGTCCTACAGCATCATGACGCTCGGCGCTTTCGGCGTGCTGGTGATTGTGCAGCAGCGCGACCGCAGTATTGACGCGGTGAACGATCTGGCTGGGCTGGGCGTGGCCAATCCGCTCGCAGCCCTGCTCTTGGTCGTGTTCATGTTGGGCCTGACCGGCCTGCCGCCGACGGTCGGCTTTTGGGGCAAGTTCAATTTGATTGTGGTGGCTTGGAGCAGCGGCCAACCGGGCATGCGGCTGTTGACGATCGGTCTGGCCGTGAATGCAGCCATTGCCGCCTGGTATTATTTGCGGCTGATCAAAGTGGCGTACTTGGATGCGCCGGCGGACGGCATCGTTGCAGCGGGTGAGCGGCCGTCTGGCGCGCTGCTCGGCGCGATGAGCCTGTGCGCGATCGGCACAATCGGATTCTTCATCTTTCCTAGTTCGCTGCTCTCGATTCTGCTCGGCATTCACTGAGCGGCAAGAGTTGCGACATCGTCAATTCGACGCCAGCGTTGGCAAATCGGCTTGCCAAAGGCGCAGCCGAAGGGGTAAAATCAGCAGGCAGCAACTCGTTCCACCCTTCTTTAACCCGTTCGAACCGTCGTTCGCGCAGGTTAGCGGCGATCTACCAGGCTGGCAGGGCGCCGGCCATTCTCGGAACGGATTCCCCGAACACTTTTCAGGGCGCGGCGTAATGCCTGCGCGCTCGTCGGTTGTAGCTTCTCCGACAACCAAGCCGGCAACTGGCCGGCCTCACGTAACAAGAGGACGGATATGCTCAATGTGATTTCTCGACGCTGGTGGATTCTGCTGCTGCGCGGGATCTGCGCAATCGTACTTGGAATTCTGGCCATCGCGATTCCCGGTGTCACGCTCGTTTCGCTCGTGTGGGTATTCGGAGTGTTTACGATTGCCGACGGCATCGCAGCCGTCGCGCTGGGGATGCGGGGCGAGGCGGACGGAACCCTGTGGTGGTCGATGGTATTTCTCGGCGCTGGCAATTATTGCCGGTATCGTGATCGGCGTCATGGCCGTTTCGTGGCCGACGATGACGCTCATCGTCCTGGCGACGGTGATTGGTGTCACCGCAATCATGCGCGGTTTGTTCGAGATCAGCGCGGCGATCTCGCTCCGCAGGTTGATCGACGACGAATGGGTGCTTGGCCTGTCGGGCTTGTTGTCGATCGTATTTGGTATCCTCGTCATCGCCCGTCCGGGCGCTGGCATTGTCGCGATTGGCATTTTGATTGGGGCGTTTTTGCTCACCGTGGGTATTCTCGCCGTCGCACTATCGTTGCGATTGCGCAGCATTCAACACCGCCCGGCGGTTCATACATGATACGCATTCGTTCGACCAGTTTACGGCGCGAGCAGCGCAAGAATCACGATAAGGAGCAGACTCGATGAATTACCGACGATACGCATTGATTGCAATCTTGGTTGTGGGGAGCGCAGTGGTGCTTCGCGCAGGAGCGTTCGGCGGTACCGCCGGCGCAGCCGAAGCCGACACAGCCGCAACCGTCCATCACACCCGATGGTAAGAACGAAGAAGCCGCCGTCCGGGCCACGGGTGCTGTGTTTCGCGCGGCTTTCGAAGCGCGCGACGCCAAGAAAATCGCCTCACTTTGGACGCCCGATGCGGTCTACCGAGATCGAACCAGCGGCGAGCAGATCGGCGGCCGCGAACAGATTGAAGCCCGCTTTACCGACGCCTTTGCAGAACCGGACACTGCCAAGTTATCGGTGGACGTCGATTCGCTCGATTTTGTCTCGCCAAACGTGGCGATCCAGCGCGGAGCGACCCGCATCACGCGACCGGATACGCCGCCGGAAGATTCGCGGTACACGGCCGTGCTGGTAAAGCGGGATGGTCAATGGCTGCTCGACCGCGTCACGGAGGAAGACATCCTGCCGCCCAGACCTTCAAACTACGATCACCTTAAGGAACTGGATTGGATGATCGGCTCGTGGATCGATGACAATGATCCGGGCGTGAACATTCAAACCGATTGCGAATGGACCAAGAACCGTAACTTCATGACTCGTTCGTTTGCGGTAGTGATTGGCGATCAGGTGGACGCTTCGGGCATGCAGGTGATCGGCTGGGACGAATCGGCCAAGCAAATTCGCTCTTGGGTGTTTGATTCCGACGGGGGTTTCGGCGAGGGAAAATGGAGTTTTCGGGACGATCATTGGGTCGTCCAATCCACCGGCACACTGCCCGACGGGGGCAAGTCTTCGGCGGTCCATATTATCACGCCGCTCGATGCAAATTCGTTCAAATGGCAAGCGGTAAACCGCTCGGTTGACGGAGATTTGTTGCCGAACATCGATGAAGTCTTGATCGTTCGCAAGGCGGTTGATTGAAATTCGCACGGAGTTGAAGCGTTTGACTGCCAAGGCGATCTCATTGCCAGAGAACTCGCAAACGCGAATCAGAGAATCAAAAATCAGCAAAGTGGGTGAGATGATGAGACCCATTCGATCCATAAGGCGTATCATTTGGCTGTCAGCGCTGGTGTTGCTGGCGATGACACTTTGGACAGTGAGCGACGCCTTCGGCCGCGGGGGGTTCGGCGGCGGCGGTGGCGGGCGCAGGGGGTGGCGGCGGCGGTGCGCCATGGGTGGGGGAGGTGGGGCGCGGATGGCTGGCGGAGGGGGCGGCGGGCCGGCCATGAGTCGCACGCCTTCGATGAGTCGGCCGGCGGCGCTGCCGTCTGGTCCAACGTTGGCCAGCCGTGGCGGCGGTGGGGCGCGGGCGGGGGGTGGCGGCGTGGGCCAACGTGTTGGGGGCGGAGGAAATATTGGTGGAGGACAACGGATCGCCGGCGGCGACAATCGCATCGGCGGGGGCGGCACAGGCCAACGGATCGGCGGCGGTGGAACAAACATTGCCGGCGGGGGGAATCGCATCGGGGGCGGCGGCGCCGGCCAACGGATCGGCGGCGGCGGCACGAATCTCGCCGGCGGCGGCAACCGCGGCGGAGGCTCGCCTTCGGCAGGCGATTTGCAGAACTTTCTCGATCTGCCGGCCGGCGGCGGTCGCCGCGGCGGCCGTCCCGGCGGCGGTTCATTGGCAGGCGCTGCGGTTGGTGGTGCTTTGGCGGGCGGGGCTGCGGCCGACTTTTTGCGTGACGATCAGGGCGGGTTTGACCGCGGCGCCGGAGGGGGAAGCGAGCAGATCGCGCAGTTGCCGGGCCGCGGTGGAGGTGACGGACCTCGGGGAGGTGGCGATGGCATTCGTGGTGGCACGGATGGCGGACGAGGAGTTCGTCCTGGCGGAGGGGGCGACGGCACTCGGCGCGGCGGCGACGGCGTACGGGGCGATGGGGGACGGGGCGGCCGCGGTGATCGGGGCGAGGGGGGCCGCGGCGGGCGCGGCGAGGGGGGCGGTGTCCGACCGGGCGGCGGCGGCAATTACATCAACAACCGGCCGGTCCAAATCAACAATGAGAACCAGTGGAACCAATGGCGGCAAAATAACGGCAACTTTGTCCGCAACGACTGGCGACAGAATTGGCGCGACCATGACGGTTGGTTCAACAACGATTGGTGGAACCGTCACAACGATCATTGGCACTTCAACGGAAACCGGAACTGGTGGGCCTGGACAACCTGGCCGGTCATCACGGGCTGGTTCCCTTGGGGTTGGAACCAGCCGGTGTATTATAACTATGGGTATCCGGACAGCGTTTACTATGTCAACAACACTGTGTATTCGAATGGCCAACCGATCGCCTCGGCGGAGGATTATGCGTACCAAGCCGAGCAGTTGGCGACCAGTGTGCCACAGGACGTGCAGCCCGCCGAGAGCGACTGGTTGCCCTTAGGTGTGTTCGCTTTGACGCAAGACGGCCAGCCGAACGGCGTAGAGCCGACGATGTATCTGCAATTGGCCGTGACCAAGCAAGGAATCATCGGCGGCACGTTTCAAAATACGGGCACCGGGATTGTCAAATCGATCGAAGGGATGGTCGACAAGGAGAGTCAGCGGGCCGCGTGGACCGTCGTCGGCGAAACACGTCCGCTAGTGGAAACCGGCATCAGCAATCTGACTCAGGATACTGCCCCGGTCCTGGTGCACTTTGCGGATGGCAGCACGCAGCAATGGCTGTTGGTGCGGCTCGATAAACCCGCCCCTCCAGCCCAATGAAATCATGCGCGTGCCGCGAACCATGTTCCGGCAGACCCTGTTTTCGCGCGAGAAAACGGCGGACGGGTGGCGGTGCCCTGCCGGTCGTCGAATTACAATGGTAATAGCTCCCGAGCTGGAAGGGGCGGACGAGGGCGGGCCGAGCCGGCTGAGGTCGCCGGGACGCGGGCGTACTGTGCTCGTTCCCAGTTCCCATGCGTTGCGCTCTTGCCCCGGGGAAACGGGCCGAAGGTGGGCGGCTCGACGGAAATCGTGCGCCCGACTTAACAGACGTCGTTCAAGGGATCAAGTTCATATGCGAAGTTCAAGGGATCAAGTTCATATGCGAATTGCGTATTGGTGCCGCCGCTTTGTTATGCTGCTCGCCGTTTGCGGCTATATATCAAGTAACCCGGCCACCGGACAAGAAGCGCCTCGGCCAGCCGATGCGGATCACAAGCTGGCCGACGCCGTTGCCGCCTTCATCCGCACGTTCAACAGCCACGACGCGGCGGCGCTCGCTAAATTTTGGCGAACCGACGCGGCGCACGTTAACCAAGCGACGGGGGAGCGTCTGGCGGGGCGCCAGGCTATTCAGGACGCGTACGTCGAGCTGTTCAAGACCGATCCGAACTGCGTGTTGCAACTGCACGTGGGCCGGCTCAGCTTCGTCACGCCGATGGTCGCCACTCTCGATTGCACTGCCGACATTAGCCACACGAGCGGCGAGGTCAGCCGGTCGAAGTTCAGCGCCATTCTCGTTCAGGACGCGGGCGACTGGTTGATCGACCAGGTCCATGAAACGGACGTGCCGATCATCCCGGCAGCCACGGCTAATCTCAACCAATTGCAATGGTTGATCGGCACGTGGGTCGATCAGTCGTCCGACTTGCACGTAATGAACGAAACGCACTGGGCCGGAAACAGTAACTACCTAGTGCGCACGTACCAGTTGGAGCAGCGCGGCGCGGTCGCGCGCGACGGCACACAGATCATCGGCTGGGACGCCGAGCAAAAATGCCTCCGCGCGTGGCTGTTCGACAGCAGCGGCAGCTTCGGCGAAGGCACCTGGCAGGCGGAAGGGGACAAGAAGTGGGTCAACAAAATGGTGATGAAGCTGGCGGACGGCCGCCGTGGATCGTTGACGCAAGTCTACGAACTCACCGCCGATGAAAAGGTCATTATCGAAACGGTCGACCGCGAAGTCGACGGCGCGGCGCAGCCGAATATCGCGCCGGTGACCCTTGTGCGTCCTGGCAATGCGCAGCCTGCGCTACCAGCCGCGACCGATTTGAAAGGGAGTCAGCGATGAAGTTGTTTTTCTCCGCGTGCGTGTTGGTTGTCGGGTTGCTGACGTGTGTCAACCAGCGAGCGATCGCTATCGGCTTTCATAGTTTTGCCGGCGTTCGCGGCGCTAAATGACCTGGGCGTCTTTGGTGGCGGTGGCATTCGGGCGACGGGCGTCGGCGGACCGGTCGGCATCGGCGGACCGGTCGGATTCGGCGGGCCCGCCGGATTTATCGGCGACAGCCCGGTGGGTTTGGGCGGGCCCGTCGGGTTTGGCGGACCAGTCGGCTTTGGCGGCCCGGCCGGACTGACGGGCGGTCCGGTGGGCACGATTCGACCAATCGGCATTGCGAATGGCGCCTACAACGCAGCTCGCGGCGGGGCGCTTGCGATGCCCCGCTTCAGCGCCGCGGGCGTGCCGCTCGAACACGGCGGCATTCCGGGTTATGGCGCTGTGAACATGGCCGGCGGTTTCGGTCCGATCCAGGCCGACCCGTTTGCCGGACTTGGGCCGCGATTGCCGGAACGGGCGCCGTCGCTAACGGCCTTTGGCGATACGGGCCTTGCACCGGTTCGCTCGGAACCGGTCGGGCCGACGATCGTGGGGCCAGGCGGACTCCGGCCGGAGGGCGAAGGCGGACTCGGCGAGGGGCAACTGACGCCGACCAGTTTCAATCAGTATTTGGATTCTCAAAGCGCGCTCGATTGCGCTGCGATTTCGGGCGTGTCGGGAAGCGAGTCGCGCACTCGTTCTCCGTCGAGCTTGGCCGGCGGCAAGGCATCGTGGCAATCGCTGGAGACAGCCGAGTTGAACCAAATTGGCGAGCAGATCAATCTCGGCGCGAACGCCGGCGCAGGGCGACGCGCAAATTCGCGGCGCCGCACCAACGCGCGGTTCGGCGAGTGCTTCGCCCCGTACGTGGATTCAGGACCATCCCGAGCACGCGCAGCTCTTTAGCCATATGGCTGACAAGGTCCGCAGCCGCTGGGTCCAGCGCAGCCAGGCGCTGGGTGGCGACTGGTCGGCGCAGAATCAGCCGAGCGCGGCTGCGGACACTCAAGGAGGAGATGGACAGAAAGCTCGCCCGGGCAGCAATTGGTGGAGCAAAGATCATCCGCAGCTTGCCAATTGGTATTATCATCATGACTGGCAAAATCACGATTGGCGGTACTGGTGGGCGAGCCCCGGTTGGAACGATGTGAACGCCTGGCTGTCCGCGTGGGGAATCACTGGCGGGCCGTTGTATTACGACTACGGCCCCGGCGGCAACGTTGTCTACCAAGGCGGCAACGTCTACATTAACGGGCTCAATGTGGGGAGTGACGCCCAGTTTGCCCAAACTGCCGCCGCGATCGCGGTGGTCCCGGCCGAGGTGACTTTGAGTACTCCCACCAATGAAGCGTGGCTGCCGCTGGGCACGTTTGCAGTGGTGATGAGCAAGCAAGACGTCGACCCGACGCGCCTCTTGCAACTGGCCGTCGACCGCCAGGGAATCGTCAGCGGCACCATGCACAACAGCGCGACCGATCAGAGCTATGTGGTGCAGGGAAGGGTCGACAAAAGAACGCAGCGGGTGGCGTTTAACATCGGCGACAAATGGGACGTGGTGATGGAAACTGGCCTCTACAATCTTACGCAACCGGAAGCGCCCGCCCTCGTCCATTTTGGCGCGGACCGCAGCGAGACGATACTGCTCGTGCACGTTCATGCGCCGGCCGCAACGGGCGACGGGTCGTCGAGCAAGTAAAGGACGGTGCTGCGCCAAATTGGCAGTTCGGCGACGATTCGTTAGAATCCGACAACGCCAATGCGGTGGACAGCTTCGTCGACAGGAGGATCGCCATGACCGTTGTCGAAAGTGGAGTTCGATCTGTTGTCAGCAGCGGCGAGGTAGCATCGGTGCCCATTCGCCGCGTCGAATTGCCGTCGCTGCCGCAGCCGCCGCGGCGGTTCACGCCGGTGCCGCTGGTGGAGCTGTGCTACACGCTGGTTCATGCGGCCGAGGCGGTCGGAATTCGCGATTTGGCGGACGGCGAGTATTTGCCCGGCGACACCACGCTGGAGCAGGGAATCGAGCGGCAGCTCAACTCCTTGCTCGATGAAGTCGGTTGTACGCAGCCGCGGATTTCGGTTGCTCGAAATTGGTTGCGGTTACGGCCACCTGTTGCAGCTTGCGCAGCGCGGCGCCGAGGCAGTCGGCGTTAATATTTCGCCCGAGCAAGTGCAGCATTGTCGGGACCAGGGTCTGAACGTTTTTTGTTGCACCTATCGGGATCTACTGGATGCGCCGAGTGGCACGGCCAATTCGACGGCGTCATTGCCAACGGCTCGCTGGAACATTGGGTGCAGCCAGAGGACGTGCTGGCCGGGCGCATGAACGCGATCTATTGCGAGTCGTTCTTAATTGCGCATCAGGCCCTAGAACCCCAGGCTGCGGACGCCCGCTACGTGACCACCGCGATTCATGTGAAACGCGAGCCACGGCCGGAAGATCTTTTGACTCCCTGGCAACGGCATCCGCGCGGCACGGACCAGCGGCACTACAGTTTGCTGCACCATTGGATGGGGGGTTGGTACCCGGTCGAGGGCCAATTGGAGGCTTGTTCGCGGCCCTACTTCACGCTGGTGCGGGAGGTTGACGGCTCGGCTGGCTACAAAACGGCAAACGATTATCGAATGCGTCGCATGCTGCGCGGCTGGTACACGAATCCAAAGATGGTGTGGCGAATTCTGCGAGCGCTAATCCGACATCCGCGGGTCACCAGCACGATGCTGGAGAGTTACTTCATCGAGAAATCGTGGGATTGGCAATTCTGGGGCGACAACCCAATGAAGCTGCTGCGCCATACGTGGCGACGGAGCAGCGGAGCGGAAACAGCGTAGTTCGCCGCGACCATTTTCTAAAACGATCGTCCTCAGATTCTTTTCTGTTCTCATGACTTGCGGTCGAACGCGCGAAAATAGCTGCGTTGCTTGCGGCCAACAGGTAGCGTCAATTCGTCGCAGCTCTTGCGCCAATCTATACGCACGTTCGTTGATTAGTTTGGGTTGGTCGGCACGACTCATTGCGCGGGCGTGCAGATACGCTAGGCAGCGGGCCCGGTAATCTCCGCAGCGGCGGATGTTGTGCACAATGTACTGGGCTGGGGCGACTTGCAGCGACGACACACAGTTGTCACCGCCAAGTGAATTCTTCTGGCAAGTGCTTGCAATTTGCCGAGCGTCTCGGTAGCATACCGCCATTCTCTGGGGCAAACACTCCGTCACTTTCGGAGAACGACGCGCCTGTGATGCTTTTGTCCGCTGTGCCGGGGCCTGGCGCAGCTTCCTCTTGGTGTGAAGGAGTACGGCCATGCGCCGCGCCATCAGTTCCTGGAACAAGACGTTCACTCGCTTGGGATTCCGCCGTTGCCGGAAACGGCGGCACGCGCAGAACGGTGTGTCTCTGTCGCTGGAACTCTTGGAATCGCGTCAACTACTCTACGGCGGAGCGATCGGAGCAACGCTCGATGAGCAAATCGTCGTTTCCAGCGGGCTGCCGTCGGATGGTCAGGTAGTTCCCTTGCTCGCGACGGCGGCTCCCGACGCGGCCGTGTTCGATGCTGCGAAATCCGCCGAACCAGAGTTCGTCGTGAGCGGCGATTCGGCGAAGTTCTTTCAAGTTACGACGACGCGCGACAGCGAGGGTCAATTTCACGCGGCGCTTTTCGTGGCGCCCGGCGCGGAGTTGGCGGACACAAAATACGAAATCGAGGTGACACTGGTCGCCGGCGAGGAGGTGCTCGCCCGCCAAACCGTCAGGATCATTTTGCCGCCGTTGCCACTGCTTGACGGGCTGAACGACTTGCGCCTCGTGCGTGCGCAGGCGACGGTAGAATCTCCCGACATCACGCGTGCCGACGAACTAATTCAGAAGCTCGCTCCGGACGGCTCGTTTGCGGACGTCAACAGCGGGCAGGAGGGTTCGCTCAAGGACCTGAGCGGCGAGGATCTCGCGGACCGCAAATCAGAACTCTCGCTGGACCGCGTCACCGAGCTGTCGAAGTGGCTGAACGATGCTTCGGCCACGCCGGCCACGTCCGCAGACACCGCTACGCGGACCAGTCTCTACGCCGGCCTGGCCGCGGCGGCGGACGACCTCGCGGCCCGGAAAGAGTCGTTGTCGCCGGACGAGGCCAATCGGCAAGCGCGTGAACTGGGCGCCGCGGCGACGCTGCTACTGGACCAATTGCAGGCGGACGTCAATTCGGCCGATACCGATTTGTCGACGGCGGCGAGCGCGGCGCTGGCAAAGGCATTCGCCGGGGCGGACATCTATTACGGGGCCTGGACCGGCCTGGGCGTCAATTCGGCAATCGCAATCTACAAAGCGCCGGAGACGAAGGAAGTCACCTATCAGGCCTATTATGAAGCCGGGACGCTCGCAGTGAACGAGTCGCTGTCGATCGACCTTGGCGGGCGCACGGCCGTCATTGCCTCAACTGTGCCGCCGCAGTTCCTGCTGGCAAGTGCCGCGGTGACGTACAAAGATGCCGGCGCAGACGCCACGGTGGAGATTGAAAATCCCAACACGAACTACGGCAGTAGCACAGAGCTCCACGTCGATGTCGACCCAAATAACCCGGAACACGAAGCGGAAAGCTATCTGCAGTTTGCATTGCAGGGAAGCAACTCGGCCGAGGCGTACGCGACCAAGGCCACATTGGTGCTCCATCCCAGCGGAAACGGAGTGGACAGCTCCGGCACGGATCCCGTCGTTCAGGCCAGTGTCGTGGCCGACAATTGGAGCCAAGGCACGATCAACTACAACAACCGGCCCGCCGACACGTCCGCCGTCCACATTGCGAGCGGCGTGGCGACGGATACCGGTCCACTGGAACTCGACATCACGGAAACGTATCGCCACGCCATTCAACTGGGCGACATGGATTTCAACGGCAGTCAATTCATCACCTATCCAAACCAGGGATCTTACGACGTTTACCAGTTAGGGGATTTGACCGCCTTTGAACAATACGTCGGCCCAGGAGGTTACCTGGGTACCTACAGTTACAACATCAATGCCTACAGCACATTCGGCGACGACGTGCTTTATCGCGGCGACGCGAATTACGACGGAGTGGTTAATACCGACGACCTGAAACCATTCATGATTCACCAAGGCTGGAATTTCGCGGATATCGATTTCGACGGTGTCGGCGGGTACTACGGCGATTGGGAAGTGCTCTCGACGTACTACGAGGATGGAGGTGGCTATTACGCATGGGGCGACTTGAATCTGGACGGATGGGTCGATTCGACCGATTCAGACATCATGCTGTATGAATCGGGCGGATTCACGACGTACGCCTACGGCAACGCCAGTCCCCGCCTGTCGCTCAAGCTCTCGCACGATATATCCGCTGCTGATATAGCCAATGGCGCCTGGATGACCGCCAGCTTCGAGAGTTCCGAGTCATCCAACAATCCGCAGATTGAGCTGGAATTTGCCCCGGAACTGATCGCCAAGAAATTCGAGGCGAACAGCAGCACGCACCAGTTCAAGTTGTCCTACTCGGTGCTCAACCAGCCCGTGACGGGCAATCTGTTCGTCGATATCTATCGCTCCCCCGACGGCGTGACGGTAGACACGAGTGATTCGACGACTCTGTTGATGACGCATGAACTCACCAGCAGCGCCGATAAGACCCAGAGCCCTGGTCACGTAGTCTCATTTGACGCCGACCTCAATCAGCTGGGGCACGACGTCGACGAAGACTACTACCTGGTGGCCGTCCTGCGAACGGACGGCGACTCCGTGTACGACAATGAGAGTGATACGACCAACAACCAGGTCAATTTTGCGGGCGGCGTCTTTCGCGACGCCGTAACTGGGATCTGGCAGGCGCACGGCGCCGATGCGACGGATACCGTCACTGTCGATAGTAGTTACATTCTTCTTTACGGACTCCAGCTTTTAGCAAACATTTCGGGCGCGAATGACGCGGTGGCGATCCGCACGCATGGGGGGAATGACACGGTCACGGTGAATTCCGCCTACAGTTATGCCGTGCAAATATTCGGCGGGGCCGGGAACGATACGCTCACGGGTGGAGCAGGCGACGATCTCTTGGCTGGCGGAAGCGGAGACGACACTTACACGTACGCCGGCGGCGGCGATTTTGGCACCGACACGATTCGGGAAGGAAACGGGGATGGCAGCGACACAATTAGCTTTGCTGGCGTCACGGTCGCTGGTGAAAACCCGGTGGGCGTCGATCTCGATCTGCAATCGCTTGACCAGACGGTCATTTTAGGGTCTGTCGAAGATTGGCGCCTGCGTTTCGAGGCGATGTTCGGCCAGGACATCGAATCCATCGTCGGCACCGCCTACGCCGACACGATTCGCGGCAACCAGTTTGCCAACGATTTGCAGGGCGGCGGCGACGTCGACGTGCTCTACGGCTGGTCGGGCGCGAACACGCTCAGCGGCGGGGCCGGCAGCGACATCATTTACGGTGGCCGGGACGTTGACACGATCAGCGGCGGCGCCGGAGACGACGTCATCTTCGCTTACGAAGGGGACGACACGGTCCACGGCGATGACGGTAACGACCTGATTTACGGTGGCGACGGGGCCGACGCATTATGGGGCGGCGCGGGCGACGACATTATTTACGCGGGGGCAGGCTGCGATACAACCGAGGGCGAGGCGGGTAACGACAAATTGTTCGGCGACGCGGGCGATGACACGCTCGACGGCGGCGCCGGCAACGATGAACTTGAAGGGGACGGCGGGGCGGATTCCCTCGCTGGCGGCGCCGGCGATGACACGTATTTTATCACCGACGTGGCCCAGTCGCTGATCACAATTGACGACAACTCCGGCAGTAATCTTATTGACCTCAGCCGCTGGACCCACGACGCGGGCGCCCACTTGGAGTTGGGTCGCGACGAGTCACAGGTGATGTCGCGGGATGTGGGATTACCGGTGATTACACTGGCGGCCCTCGACGCCACGAATATCGTGGATGCGATCGGGAGCCCGTTCGGCGACGAGCTGATCGGCGATGAGAATGCCAATCACCTGTGGGGTGGAGCCGGCGACGATTTGATTTACGGCGTCGACGGTGACGACGTTTTGGAAGGGGGCAGCGGCAATGACACGCTCGATGCCGGTATCGGCAGCTTGGTCACGCTGCGCGGCGGTACGGGCAGCGACAGATACGGCGTCACCGGAGCGGAAAACACGCTGCAAATCGACGATACGGGCGGCGGCGAAGACTTCATTGATCTTTCGACGGGGTGGACCAGTGGCGTGACGGTGACGATGCAGCCGACGGAGATGTCGGTTGGCGACGTGATCGATTCAATTCCTCGACGATCTGGCCGACGGCGGCGTGGTCGAGGGCATCATCGGCACGCCCTACGACGACACGCTGAAGGCGGACCCGGCGGGCAGCATTCTCGTGGGTGGTGATGGGGATGACCACCTCGTGGGCGGGACTGGGAATGATCGGCTGGAAGGTGGCGCGGGAACAGATGAGCTGGTGAGTGGCGGCGGCGAAGACGTGCTGCTGGGCGAGGCGGATTACGACTGGCTGGAGGCAATCGATAATGCCGACACAGACTATTCCGAAGACGGCGGCGCCCAATGGAAGAGTTCTCAGATTGCCGGCGGGTTCAATGGCGGGCAGCGATTCGCGGAAGGCGAAGCGACCGCTGGCGAAGTCGTCACGGCGGGCTGGAAATTCAACAATTTGCCGGCGGGGGAGTATGATGTTTATGTGACGTGGCAGACAGATCCCCGCGATTTGGCTCAGCCAGCGATCGGAGCTTCGAACGCCCAATTCAGCGTCAACCCGGACGGTACGGCCATCAACGTGGCCGCCGTCGATCAGCAAACGCAGCCGAGCGATCTAGCTGAGGATGGCCTGCGTTGGCAGCATTTGGCGAATCCGAATGTTCAGACCGGCCGTTTCGTGAGGAACGGTAGCGACCCGCTCATCATCACTTTAACAAACGCCAACGCGGATGGGCGTGTCTACGCCGATGCGGTGCGCGTCGTACGCTACAACGCGGCGCCGGAAGTGACGGTCGGCCCGAATGACGTACTGACCGTCGACGAGCTAACGGCGCTGGAAGTCACGTTTACCGCGGACGATCCGGACGACACGCTTACGGGCGAAAATTTTGAGCTTGTCACTCCCTGGCTTGATAAGGAATTGCTCGACACAAGTTCTCAATCCGGCTCGGCCACGTTTACTTGGCCGGCGACGGATAGACCCACTGGCACGTTCGCCATTACCGTGCGCGTCACTGACAACGGCGCCCCGGCTCAAAGCACGCTGAAGACGGTGCTAGTGACGGTTGGCGACGTGGGCACGGAGCCGGCGTTTACGGCGCCCACTACGACGGAGTATTCCGCGACCGTCGGCACCTCGCGGACATTCGATGCGACAGCAACCGGCAGCAACATTGCCTACAGCTTGAGCCCAAATGCGCCGCTCGGCGCATCCATCGACGCATCAGGTCACTTTGCCTGGACACCCACGTCCGATCAGGCCGCGACAGAACCTTACACGTTCGATATCCGCGCCACGGACGATGGCGGTTCCACGCAGCGCGCGGTGATGCCGATTTCCGTGACGGTCCACCGTGAGCTGGGCATCGAGGGGTCGCTGGTGCTTGTTCATGATACAGACGACGGCGCGGAAGGCAGCCTTACCAATGGCATTACGGCCGATCCGACGATTACTGGCATCGTCACCAGCGACGGCGGTTTTGATTTCGTCGAGGTGGTGATCGATTACAACTTCTACGATGCTGAAAATGAAGAATTCCAAGAGGACGATATTGTTTCGGTCGAGCCGATTCAGGGCGAAGTCGGACGGGCCCGGTTCGTCGCCACGCCGCGGCCGTCGCAGTTGCATGCGATCGATGGCAGCGACATCCTCAACCAATTCGCCGTGAAAGTGCGCCGTTGGGACCCGGATGCGAATAGCGGCGCGGGTGCGTATATCGAATCGACGAACACGGCGTTGATCAGCGTCAATCCCGACGTTGACGCGATCGAGGCGCCGGACGTAAGCATTGGTCTGAAGAAAGACACCAGTGGGTCCGACGACGAATCCACGGATCCGACACTCGAAGGACAGGTGACGAACGACGGCCTGGTGGACGGGCTGACCGTCAATCTATTTTATCGCGAGACCGCCGCCACGGGTGAGCCGGCGCCGCTCGGATCGACGACGACCGACGCCGACGGCTGGTTCGAATTCGTGCCGGATATCGCCGTCTTGAACACCTTGCGGAATGGCGCCGCGTCCGTCGGGGTCGACGTCTGGGCGATCGCGCTGGGGCGCAATCCGCTGATGTTGCCGAGTGACGAAGCAACTCCGTCGGGTGACTTTAACGAAGGTCCATTTCAGTTCACCTACGTGGTGAACGAAGCACCCGTCATTGCTTCGCTGGCGCTCAAATCCGACACGGGCGACGCCGACGATGACCGTATTACAAGCGATCCGACAATCGTCGGAACGATCGACGATGACTACCACAGCGCCGGCAGCATTCGCATTGAGTTTTTCCTCGACAATGACAACGAAAACGGAATCCTCGACGGCGAGGAGGTGATTCAGGGCGTGGCCATTCCCGTCGAGACGGAAACGCCTGGCACACTTTCATTTGTTTATTTGCCTACGGACATCATCGGCGTCTCAGACGCGCGCATCGCCGCGCGAGTGGTAGAGTGGGACCCGTACACGAAGCAGTTCCTAGCAAGCGACCTCAGCGACCCCAATGCGGCCAACGTGCTGACGTTCACGTACGACGAAGGCGAGTCGACGGTCGCGAGCCTCGAGTCGTTCGATTTGAAGAATCACCTAGAGGGTCACGCGATCATTGATCCAACTGTCTCCGGGACGGTGTCACTGCCGGGCGTCGAGCATGCGGCCGACGTGACCGTGCAGTTTTCGGTCGTGGCGCATGGCGCAGGAAGAACCGGTCCCGCAGGTTCAGGCCACCGTCTCCGGCTACGCCATCAGCGACGAGGCGGGCAATTTTGAGTTCACGCCGCTCGATCTTGTGCCCGGTGGGGACTACGACATCTACGCCTGGGCGTATGACTTGGCGTCCAATTCCTATTCCGAGGAGCCGATGGTCGTTCATGTCGTGCTCAGCGACTCGCCGGCAGATTTTGCCGCCGAGTTGAGCTTCGGGTTGAAATTCAACACCGGCACCACGAACGAGACGGGCACCAAAGCCACCGCCGACCCGACCGTGACGGGTACAGTGACCTACGCCGGCGACATGGCCGACGTCGTGGTCGAGTTCGATTTGAATAACGACGAAGTCGTCGACGCGTCGGTAGTCCCGGATGATGACGGGAGTTTCACGTTTACGCCGCTAGGGCTGGCGACCGACCAGCCGGCAGCGCTCGCCCAAATCAAAGCGCGGGTGCGAGTGCCCGATTTCAGTGTTCACGCGCCGGACTTTCAAGACACGCTTATTAGCAGCCAGAGCAATTGGTACACCACTGGGTTCAACGGCACGGCGTGGGTTGACAGCAACAGCAATGACGTCCCTGACGTCGAGGAATCATGGTTCGCCGACGGAGAACAGGGCGGCATTTTCGATAATAACGGAAATTTCACGGGAGACTGGTACAACAGCGCATTCGACCGTGATTGGACCAATTTCTTCGCCGATCAGACGAGCGAGTGGCAGTCGCCAACAGAAAACTTCTCAATCGCCCTTGCGGACGACACCGACCGGCAATTCCACATTGATTTGCAACCCACGTCGGGCCGGCCGACGATCATGGGCAATGTCAAGCTGCCGAATAACATGGAAGGTAATGTCGCCGGGCTCACGGTCGAGTTCTACGTGAATAGCGCGACGGAGCCGGATGGCTACGCGATCACGGGCGCCGACGGGTCGTTTGCCTACACCATTCAAAGCCGCACGGCGCTGCTGGTCGCTGAAGACAATCAAATTGAAGCCAAGGTGCTGGTGCCGATCTACGGCTCTGACCAGTTCACTTTGTATTCATCGGACGACATGGGTAGTGACTCGATCGTCCACTTCCAACTTAACGCGCTAGTTGACGGTTCGGTCGATAGTCTGTCGCTCAAGTACGGGTGCTTGGTGCACAACGGAATCACAGACGAGGACGATCTAACGGCCATTGATCCGACGCTCGTCGGCCAGATTACCATGCCCGGCAATCCGGCCGGCCGGATCGTGCAATTCGACTACGACGACGACGGCCTGCCCGATGCGGAAGCGATCACGGACGGCCAGGGTAGCTTTGAATTCACGCCGCACAGTCTCGACGTTGACAACGGTCAGACTTCCGTTCGGGCGCACGTCGTTGAGGAATTCGTCGACACCGATACGGACGCGACTTATGCGCTATTCGGGCTGTGGAGGGATGCGCTGACGTGGACGGTCGAGGAAAACGATCCGCCCGTCATCCAACAGTTCGAGCTGCTCCACGACACGGGCCACCTCGGCCTCGGATATGAGCTTCTCGACCGCGTGACGATCGATCCGACGCTCGCCGGCCGCGTGTCGAATGACAACCCGCCGGCCGGCGTCGTGGTCGCGTTCGATTACAACGGCGACAACATCATTGACGCCGCGACCACGGCCGACGCCAACGGGTACTTCCAGTACACGCCGCAGGGGCTGACGGCCGGGGCGTGGAACATTGGTGCGTTCGCGGGCGAGGCGGGCACGCTATTGGTGGGCGACGTGTTACCGGAAAGCACCAATTGGGCGCACATCACGAAAAATGGTATTCCGTCGACCAGCAGCGTGTTTTACGGATTCACGCTCGTGCCGGCGACGCCGTTAACAAGCGTTGTGCCTGATGAGCAAGCCAGCCCCTACTACGATCCGACAATTACCGGGCACGTGAACGACGACGACACGTACAACAACCTCTTCGTCAATTTTTACGAAGGCGAGACGTTCCTGGGCAGCACGGTCGTGCTGTCTGATGGTACGTTCAGCTTTACCCCAATCGGTTTGTCGTTCACATCGGGTGCGCCTCACAGTATTTTTGCTAAGGTCGCGAAAACAAGCTATCTGGACGGCGAATTGCCCGAAGTTGTCAGCAACGCAATTGACGTAAGCCTGTCGATCAGCAGCAGCATCACGATCGACGCACCGACGCTGGTCGTCGCCAACAGCCAGTTGGATCCGACCGTCCACGGCGAAGTTCACCCGCCGTACGACGACGTCAACTACGGCACCAGCGAGCCAATTCGCGTCTATACGATGGCCGTGATGTACGTGGAAGTTTTGCTCGACGGCACGGTGACAACGGTGCCAGTCGAAGCAGCGCCCGTCGATGGCAGTTCGGGGCAACTAACGTTTACTTACAAGTTTCGGCCCCCTTGGGACGAAGCTGTCGTGAACGAGTCGATCGACGTTCGCCCCGTCGGGTTCGCAGACGGCGCGTATTACTTCGGCAACTGGCAGTCGGCCATGTATAGTTATGATCCGGGTTTCCCGGAGATCGGTCCTTGGACGTTGCGGGGCGACGTCGGCGATCTCTCGTCTGTCGAATCCACGATTGACGGCAGCGTTAATGCAGCTACCACCTCTGGCGGAGTCGAGACCCAGCGGCCTATCGTCGAGTTCGATTACGATCACGACGGCGTGGCCGACGATTCGACCGACGTCGACGGGGTCGACGGCTTTACGTTCACCTTCAAAGATCTCGCACCTGGAGCGAATACTGTTTGGGCGCGGGTGGCCCGGTTTGAAACGGCGGACACGGCCGAGGGGGAAGACCAAACGGTCCGCATCGACGGGGCCTGGCAGGAGCTGGCGTTCACGCTGCTCGATCCGGCCCCGCAGTTCGACGCAAATGGCGTTGAACTGCTGTCATTCACCGAGAACCAAGACGGATCCTTAACGACGGACACACCGTCGATCCAAGGCGTTGTCGTCTCCGACGTGGGCGCGGCCGTGTCGGGCATGATCGTGGAGGTCGATTTTAATCTTGACGGCGTGGCGGACGGCACGACGGTCGTCGCGGCCGACGGCACGTTCCAGTACACGGCCCGCAATCGTCAGCCCGGCCCGCAGACGTGGCAGGCGCGGCCGGTCGATCCGTTCCAGTCCCCTTCGGTCGCGGGTGAGTGGCAATCCATCAGCTTCGTCTTGACGGCGCTGGCCGCGCCGGAGATCATCACCTTCCAGTTGCAGAACGCCGAAACGGCGGACGGGCACGGCGAATTCGTCGCCGACGTTTGTCGGCACGGTCTCGCGGCATCCGTCCTACAGCAGCCTCACGATCGAGTTCGACCACAACGGCGACGGCGTGCCGGACGGCTCGGTCGCGGCCGACCTGGTGGGCTCTTTTTCTTATTCGCCGACGAACCTGCCGACGGGTGCGAGCTCGATCCGCGCCCGCGGCGTGGCCCGGGCGGGGAGCGAGTTTGTCGTCGGCGAGTGGAATGATGCATTCACATTCACGCTAACGAGCCGGCAAGTCGTCTCGTTCGCGCACTTGCAGGTCGAGAGCCACGAAACGGGAACCATTTCAGGCCGCGTGCTGGTCAATGGTTTTGGCCGGCGGGCGACGGTAGAAATTGGCGTCGGATCGGGCGAACCATCAAACAGCGGCTTCGTTCAGACCGATGCCAACGGCTTCTTTACGTACATCGTTCGCCAACTTGTGGCCGACGATGAAACGACGGTCCAAGTCCGCGTGATCGATGCGACCGGGGCCGCTAGCGACTGGAACGAGCTGCCCGAGACCATCAATTTCGATCCGCAAACCAGTGGCACGGCATCCCTGGACGAGTTCGAGCTGGCGCACGATACGGGCGGCGCGACTTCGCCTATCCACACGGCCGATCCCACGGTCATCGGCCGAGTGACGACCGATGCGCCCTTCTTGGTGAAGGTCGAATTCGACTACGATGGCGATGACGCGGCCGACGATTTCACCTACCTGAACACCAACGGCGCGTTCCAGTTCACGCCGATTGGCTGGGCCGATAGCACGGGCCACACCGTCCGCGCCCGCTATAACCGCTGGGACCCTGGTCCCAGTTCGCCCGGCTGGGTGCCTGGGTCGTGGACCGAACAGTCGGCGCTCGAGTTCACGCTCGATTCGTCCGATAATCTGCCAGCAGCAATCGACACGCTGGGTCTGCGGCAGAACTCGGCCGATCCCGGGGAAACGCCCCAATCGGCCGATGCGACGTTTGTCGGCACCGTCACGAACGATGGCGGCAGCGTGGCCGGCCTGGTTGTGCGGTTCGACCACAATGGCGACCACACGGCCGATGACTTCACCGTGACCGATTCAACAGGCCGCTTTGTCTACCACGCCAGCGGCCTCGCGCCGAGCAGCCAGGCTCAGACGATCACGGCCTGGGTCGAAGAGCGCAATTACGCGGGCCAGGTCGTCGCCAATGCGCCGCGGCGGCAATTCTCGTTCATCCTCGACGATGCGCCGATCGTATCGGACCTGGCCTACAATCCGGCGGCCACCCCCGATCCCACGGTGACCGGCAGCGTCTCCTGGGCGAGCTTGTCGGACCTTCAAGTTGAATACCAGTTCTTCAGCAACGGCGCCAGGTTTGCCGCCGCGCCGACGAGCTTCTCTAATTTCGACTTCGTGCCCGGCGTCGTTCGCGAGGTAGTGGACCCCAACACCGGTGCGTTCACGATCGACGCGGACGGCTTGGCCGTGGGCGACGCGTGGATCGCGGTCCGCGCGGTCCAGGTCGTCGACGATGCAGTCGTCAAGGCGGGGCCGTGGACGACGTATGAGTTTCAAGTTGGCACGCCGTCGGGGACGGTAGCGGATATTGACGACTTCACGCTGCTCAACGACGACGACATGGACCACGCCACGAACAACCCGAAATTCAGCGGGCACGTGGCCGACGACGTACCTTACGCCGTCGTCCAGATCGACGCCCACGTCCACGGCGGCGAAGAGATCGTTTTCTCTGAGCGGGTCAATGCCGACCAAGATGGCAATTTCCTTTACACGCCGAGCACCGAAAATTGGTCCCCTGAAACGATCTACGATTTCGACGCCCACGTTGTCGTGTGGAATGACGAAACGCACGCGGAAGAGGTACCGACATTACCGACATCCTACAGTCCGAGGCGTGATGTTAAGCTGAAGATCCATACCGGCGCCACGATCACCAACCTGGACCAAATTCCTGACGCGGCCGCGAACGATCCGACGATTGTCGGCACGGTCGAGAACGCGAACGGCCGCGTCGCGGGCCTCCGCGTCGAATTCGAGTGGACCGGCGACGACGCGCCCGACGGCTTCGCCTTCACCGATGGCTACGGCAATTTCCAGTTCACGCCGCAGGGTTTTCCGACGAATCAACCGACGACGATCCGCGCCGCGTGATCGAGTGGGATGGGGCCACGCAGCAGGCGGCCGAAGTGCCCGATTTTGACGGGGCCCCGTCCGTTTCCATCACCCTCAGTGCCGCCCAGACCGAGCCGCCGCAGTTCGACGACAAGCTGGCCGCCGATTTGGGCGCGGTCGATCTGACGCGCGGCGGCCTGCGGGACCTGCTCTTTTCGGCTCTCACTTCGAACGAACTGTCCGATATCGACGGCGTCGGCACCGGCCTGATCGATGTGGGCGTCGGCACGCTCAAGCTCTTCCAGCGCGGCGGCGCCGGCGCGGCCGACGACCCGTTGTTCGATTTCAGCAGCCTGGTGATGGCGCCGAGTTCGAGCCAGCCGAGCTCGCTGACGCCGACGTCCGGCAGCGTCGACATCACCACCGCCAGCGGCGCATCGCTGTTGGGAGATTTCGCCTACAGCCTGGTCGTCACGCCCGGCCAGAATTCGGCCGACATCAGCCTCGAGTTCAGCCTCACCAACATCGATTACACACTTACGTCGGTCCTCCCCGGCGACGCGGCAGCCGGCCTGCCCGAGCGGACCGTCTCGTTCCACATCGGCGGCAGCTACACGTTCAGTTACGATGCCACGGCGAATTACTCGGGCGGCGTTTTTGTCGACGGCACGCACGCCTACCACGAATCGATCGACCTCGACTTCTACCGCACCGAGAGCGGCCTGCAATCCGTCTCGGCGGTCGACGACCCCCACACGCACGACGACGAGCCGCTCATCTACAGCACGACCATCGTCGGCGATTACGTCTACGACTACTACGAAGGCGACCTGGCCGCAGTCCAGGCCGCTTTCGACTCGCAGGAAACGACAGCGGCGTTCGACACGGCCGGCGCACTCTTGCCCTTCGCCTTCACCGAAACGATTCGCACCGAATCGTGGGCCAGCGGCTCCGGCCGCACGACGACCGACGACCGCACGGGCGTTCCGCTGATGGGCAACTTGCTGCACCACTCCTTCAGCGACACGACGCATGCCTACTTTAACGAAACGACGACCAACTTCGGCACGATCACGATCGACGGCATCGAGCAATCGGCCACGGGCACGCTCGCGGTCAGCGCGAACGGCCGCTTCGACGCCAGCGCGAGCGACAACACGGCCTTCCTGCGGAGCTTTGCCGACGGTCGCTTCGAGCAGGGGACGATCGGCACGCTGACCTCGGCCAGTTACAACGCCGAGCTCTCGACCACGACCGATTACACCAGCGGCGACTCGGCCACGACCAGCTTCTACTTCGCCGATCACCTGACGACGGCGGCCAACGAAATCGGCTCGGGCATTGCGGGCGAAGCTGCGCCGACGGCGATCGAGACGGGCGAAACGTCGTTCGTGTACCAGTCGCACGCCGAGACTTGGGATTTTACCACTTCCTCGGCGCTCACGTCGGCCTTCACCGCGAGCGGCACCGAGGTGCAGACGGCCCTTGATAGCGAGACCGTCCAGACGACGCTCGACGTCGCGACCACGACGGCCAGCCATACCGAGTCGCACGTCTCGGGCGGCGGCGTCACGCACTACAGCACCAGCGACGCGGCAATCTTGTCGCAGGCCGATCACAGCGACAGCGGATTGGCGGTCCACACGTTCCGGCTCGATTCCGATGCCACCGCCGACGAAAGCGCGGCCACGCACCGGGTCGACGGCGAGTTCACGACGCTCGCCCACTCGGAGCTCGACTATAGCGGCACGACGAAGGAAACGTCCGACGTGTTCGGCGATTCGCACGACGTCGACGGCAACGTCACGGTCGATCTGCACTACCGCTCGGCCGAGCGGACGGGGGGCACGGCCACGGGCGGGGCGGCGGTTGATTTCACGCTCACCGCGGGGGGCACGCGGTCGGGCGGCACGCGGCAGAGCACGCTCGAGGCGTCGGCCCTGGTGGCTTCGCAGGCCTACGGCATCGCCACGGACGAGAGCAACCCCGAAGACATCCTCAAAACGCCGCTGCACGACAACTCGGCCGACAGCTACAGCATTACGGCCACGGACGTGGGGACGTTCACGGTGGGGACCGGGGCCTGGGGGCTGGGGGCTGGGGGAAATACTTCGAGCACCTCCGCCGGCCACGCCACGGTGACGCAAGTCTTGGGGGGCCGGTCGTCGAACTTTTCTGGGCTGGCGGGGGACCTCGATGGGCTGCCGGAACAGGAAGAGCTGCTCCGCCTCGCGCCGAATGCGGGGGGCTTCAGCCTGGCCAAGTCGCTGAGCAGCCGCACGATCCGGGAAGACTTCGACTACCAGGAAACCAACGGCAGCGTCACTCGGCGGGGCACGCTGGACGACAACGGCACGTCCAGCCGCGATACGACGCGGCAGATTCCGACGGTCTCGGCCACGGCGGCCGGCACGACCGCCAGCTATATCGCCCGCAGCGATACGGGCAGCACCAGCGGCGGCGGCTACCAGGGCGTATTCACCGACGCCCCGGCCCCGGCCGCGGCGGGGAGCCAGGGCCAGGGGCGGCTCTACTCGACCGACGGGGTGAGCAACTCCTCGCAGCAGCTCTTCACGGCCGACACGGCCCATTTTGCGAACCAGGCCGACGGCAACACCAGCCGCACCAGCGGCACCCAGTCAACGTAAGTCGCGGAGCACGTTCAGTACAGCAACATCATCGGGCCACGGCGGCCCGGGCGGCGCGGTCGACCGGCCGCGGCACGTTCGACGCCGCGAACGACTTCCGCACGAGCAACAAGGGGGGCGGGTTCGGCCGCGAGCAGTTGGCGAATGTGCCGCAACCGGACGGCGTGACAACGACCGACAGCACGACAATCTCGGGCGGCCACAGCAGCGCGCACAGCAGCACGCATGACAACTCGCACGGCACGCAGGCGGGGAGCGATTCGTCGGGCGACCTCGACTCGAATGCCGACGCCCGCGAGAAGGACCAGGGCTTCGCCAAGCGCCAGGAGAAGAACACGGCCCCGAACGACGACACGTCGAACGTCACGACGACGACGCGGGCCGATAGCACGGGCTATGCGACGGGCAGCGCGATCGGCACGATCGGCCAGCTCATCGCCGGGCAGCTCATGAACCTGGCCCTGACGGGCAGCACGGGCGGCAGCCGCACGCTCACGACCACCCGCACGACCACGGCCTTTACCCCCACGTCGGGCAGCCGCACGGTAGTGACGCGGACGGACAAGGGGAGCGGGAAAAACGACACGACCGGCACGACGACGCGCGACGCCGGCGACGCGGACAGCCAGCACAGCGGCACCGGCAGCGGCAACCAGACGGCCGCGGCCGATATTGTGTACTCGCACTATGCGAACATCCAGGAGGCGGGCTCCGCGCCGCGGTATCACTTCGAGACGGCCAGCGGCACGATCTCGGCGAGCGACTACACGGCGTTCGACGAGGTCTTCAACCAGTACGGCGGGGAGAACTACAACGAGACGCACGCCAACCTGGTGAAGAAGGCCCGCGAAAACGGCACGGACACCAGCGGCTGGCATGAAGGCAGCTTGATCGGGGGCGGCATGGGCCATTCCGCCGGCGAGACGATCACCCACACCATTGGCAGCCGGTCGACCGAGAAGGGCGCGGCCACCGTCGTGCAGAACAGCGATTCGCAGAGTGGCGCCGGCGGTACGGCGGTGACGCCCGGGGCCATTTCGGCCGACGCCAACGGCAGCGACACGGTCACGCTCCACAAGTGGATTCACGACGTCATCGATCCAGCCGCGGAGTATTCGCGGTTCGACCGCAACTGGTCGTCGACGCTCACCAGCACCACGAAAGAGCCGCAGCGGGATGGAGGCCAAGTCGGCGATCCGCCGCCTACGACCGTGGAAACGCAGGTGGTTGACTGGAAGGAAGAGACCCACGCCCTGGCGCCGGTCACGACCGATCCGCTCTCGTACGCGACAGCGACCTGGCTGGAAACCATTGGCATCACGCCGACGGCCGTCACCCAACAGACCGACAACGTCGAAACGGGCAACTACACGCAAACGGTGACCAATGCGGGCAATCATCAGTCGGTCGTAGTCGATCGGACGCATGAGAAGAACTTCCAGACGGTCACCGGCACCACGTGGACGCACGATTGGCACGGCACCGAAGACGGCTATGGCGCTGAAAACGCCCACGCGTTCTCCTCAGGCTACGACCGCATCACCGACACCGAGACGGCCAACGACAAGTACCATTACGATTCGGAGCACGACGTGCTCCTGTTCGTCCTGGCGACGGGCGGCGTCTTCCACGCGACGGACGTGCGGCATGGCGAGGTGAAGCACGAAACGTTGCACGGCTTTGACTCGGAGGGGGTCGTGGTGTGGGGAAGTTCGGGCTACCCGCCGCTCAACCCGGGTGTCACTCACGTGGAATTGACCGACACAATTTCCACGAAGACCGACGACAACGTCGAAGAGCACGGCACCTATTACGACGTGCTCAACCAGTCGCTGGCGCGGCAGCGGCTGACCACCGGGCACGCTACGAGTGAGAGCTCGAAAACGATCAGCCACACCGTGAGCGACGTCAACAAGAGGCACTACAACGGAGAAGAGCACAACTATCCGGACGATACGGACCATTTCCATTCGATCACCAACTTCGTCACGACGACGACCGACACGGAGACAAACCGCACGAAATCAACGCGCGACTACACGCCGACGAGCGACGTTTCGACGCCGCCCCAGCGGGCGCGGGAGCAGGAGCATCAATACGTCCTTGACAAGGAGTATTGGGACGACGACGACTACGACGGCGAGATTGATAAGGGCTATGATCCGATCTATTACACGCAGATCGGCGACCGTTACTACCACGTGAAGCTGGAGGAGACGACCAAGGGCACGATCGGTTTCGACGGCCGGCCGGGCGGGCTGGACGTGGGAACGATCACCGGCTATCGCAACTCGGAGAGCCAGATATCAGAATTGCCCACGCCCGACCCGCTGGCTTCGTACTGGGACGAAGAACACCAGGTGATGGTCCACCACATCGGCGACCTGGGCGAGGTGGTCTACAGCCCGGCCGCAAACGCCCTGGCCAACGCCCAGGCGGAAGCCCGGGCTGAGGCCGACATCAAGACAAACAATTTCAACAACCCCCAGCCGCCGGCCACGGAGTGGGAGGCGTTTGGGCTGGGTCTCGCGTTCGGTGCGACGGAAGTCGGCAACGTCGCGCTCAGAACGGTGACGTTCGGGGCTGCGAATCTCGACGACCAGGCGGGCCGACTGGCCGATGCGGCCTATCTCGACGAGAACACGATTCGCTTGACGCGGCTGGCCGCCAACGTCGGCGTGACGGCGGCGTTCGCGGCGGCGACGCCTTCGGCCCTGGCTCGGCTTGGGACAGTGCCGGGCGTGAGTCGCATTGTGGCCTCGCCGGTCGGACAACTCATTGGCCGCGGCCTGGCCAGCCGGCCGGTGCAAGGCGCATTTTTGGTGATGAATGGCGCCGGTGCGATTAACAACGGCGGGGCCGCAATTGCGGCCGCCCAAAACGGCGATTGGATCGGCGTGGCCGAAGGCGGCGTGGCCACGATCGAAAGCCTGATCGGCGCGCATGGGAATGCCCAGGCGCTGAAGACAGGCTTTACGATGCCGAAGGTGGCCGAGGATCCGCTTTGGAAGGACAAGATTGACGGATCGGCGCACGGTTCCAACGCCCATAAAGTCCGCACATATCGAGAAGCGATCAAAGCGGCAAAAGACCCGAATGTGGAGTCGGTGCATCTCAATCATGGTTATAATCGGGCGCTGGAACTTGAGCCGAAGACGATCAGCCCGAATCGCCGGCCGGATGTGACGATACGCTACAAGAATGGGACAGTGGGAAGAATTGAGGTCTTTTCTAAGACCGATGATATTGCCGATCTTATGAACAGGAATCTACGCCTGAATCCGCAGATTCTTGGCCAAGGGTTTGCACCCCTGGATCCACAGATTTCATTTCCTACTAGTTCACAGTAGTACACGAGCAATGAATCTCTTAGCTACGGCAACGGCAATTGGGCTTGACGCGTACCACCAGACTGGTGATATTGCATTATTATGCAATCAGTTCCATTCGCAACTATTACAACAAGTTGCGAGATTTCATTTGGAACCGACATACTTCGGCGTCGTTGGGGACGGGTATGCACCAGGATTGACAAAATTCGGAGGGAAAAGATATAAGACTGTTGTTGATTCAGAGTACAGGAATTTGACTGCAATATCCTTTTATGCAAACCCAAATGGGAGTGACGCTCCTGCATACGATAGCTTTTTCATTGCTAGTGTTGCTGTTGTACCAACCGGGTTCGTTGAATCGGGAGAATACCGCGTTTATTTGCACTTCCTAATGAACGAATGTTTTTTGCAGTTCGCCAGCGAGGAATTTGATCGTCTTTTGAGAGAGTTAGTTGGCTTGCATTCGTGGGACTGCGGCATTTGCTTCACCGATCTTGTAGTGCGTAGACCTCAATTCCACCTTGCTGAATTTGGCCATGACCAGCTTACTGTGAGTGAAATTGAAGCGGGCCACGTCTGGTACAACACTCCGCCCGAAGTCCGCGTCAAAAAGCTCCGCAGCATTTATCCGTACAACATCGTAAACGAGCGGCAGTTGAGCCATCCGGTGAAGCTCGGCCGGCTGAGCCACGAAATGACACTCCGGGAGCTCATCGAAAACGAATCGATTGGCACGCTGGAGGCGCTTCCCGGCGGTCGCCTTTGGCTTTGGAGAGTTCCTGGGCACGAACAGCGAGTTGCTCTGCGACGTCAGTTGCATTGGAAGGTCGCCGACTGGCGGCTGCTCCGTAAAGGCCAGATCGACTGGAGCGAGCCCGGCATCGTCATCGATGCCGCCACGTTGATTCCTTGATTCCATCTGAGGCCCGGCCGGGCATGCTTGGCCAGGCCGCATCACCTGTCCCTGTCAAAGAAACTCGATCCGGAGAAGGTGGGAGGGCTGGGTGGGGGGCGTGCAAACGCCGCTTACCGTCTTGGTTTTCGCTTCGGATTTCTTTTTGTCTTGGATTCGCCCAGTACCGTGACCCGGCCGCCCGGAAACTCGATTGACGCGCGGTAGTGGTTCAACAGGCGCGTGCCAATGAGGGCATCCTCGCTGTCGGTGAGCATTAAGTCGATCTCGTGATCGCTGTCAAACAACCGGACGCGGGCGGCGAACAGCAGCTCGTTGCGCCGCGAGCCGTCGGCCAGTTCCACCACGAGCTCGCCGACCAACTCCAGGCCCAACTGCACGGCCAGCCGAATCGGCAGACAGAGGTGCCCGTCGAAGCCCGTATCGACGATCGCCTGTAGCTCAACGCTCTGGCGGGCGCCGATCACTTTGAGGTTCGCCAGTGGCGTCAAGCCATGATCTCCGGTGGAACCATTATCTTCCATGGAACTTGACGACGGGGCCGCCATCAACGCGAACGAAATAGCCGAGGCTGTCGGGCCATCGCTGGCGAAATTTCTTCCCAATGTCCTCCTGGGAATCGGCCAGGACATATTCGCCCGTTTCGACGTTGATGCCGAGCACCTCCAAGGCGTGGTCGGGCAACAGCGTGCGTTGCAACTCGGTGAGAATCTCGGCTGCCCGGTGCTCAAAAGAGCGACATCGACGCGGGAGGTGTGGCCAATATCTTTTTCATGATTTCTTATTTCCAGCGGAAAACAACTCGGCCAGTTGACCGTATAACCTCGCCGCAATTCTAGCCGAAACTTGCCGAAATGCCAAGAGTTCGCCCTGCGCCACGTCGACGAAAACGGCAGTGCATCACCGACGCAGCAGCGGCTGACCGAGGGGCATGCCGAGAGTAGCACCACGGAAACGACCAGCCACGCCGTGAGCGACGCCAACACGAGTCACTTCAACGGGGAAGAGCACCACCTTCCGCTCAATACGGACACTTTCCATTCGATCACCGACAATACAACCACCACGACCGACAGCGAGACGCACCGCACGAAATCGACGCGCGACTACACGCCGACGAGCGACGTTTCGACGCCGCCGCAGCGGGCGCGGGAGCAGGAGCATCAATACGTCCTTGACAAGGAGTATTGGGACGACGACGACTACGACGGCGAGATTGACAAGGGCTACGATCCGAATTGGTTTACTCAGATCGACGACCGTTACTACCACATCAAGCAGGAGGAGACGACCAAGGGCACGATCGGTTTCGACGGCCGGCCGGGCGGGCTGGACGTGGGCACGATCACCGGCTATCGCAACTCGTTGAGCCAGATATCAGAATTGCCCACGCCCGACCCGCTGGCTTCGTACTGGGACGAAGCAAACCAGGTGATGGTCCACCACATCGGCGACCTGGGCGAGGTGGTCTACAGCCCGGGCCGAAAACGCCCTGGCCAACGCCCAGGCGGAAGCCCGGGCTGAGGCCGACATCAAGACAAACAATTTCAACAACCCCCAGCCGCCGGCCACGGAGTGGGAGGCGTTTCAATCAGGGCTGAAGACAGGCGCAAAAGCGGTCGTCAACGCCGGCAGCGATACCGTGTTCGGCTTCGTCACGGTGGGCGGATTGTTGTACGGCGGCGAAAACCGGGCTACGTTTGGGGTCACGCAGGAGGACATCGCCAACGGCTACGGGCTTTCATACGGCCTGGCCCGGGGGAGCGAGGGTCTGTTGTTCGCGGTGGCGACCGGGAACGCGTCGTCGGCCCTGGCCGGGTTGGGCACGGGCGGGGAAATCGCGGCCTATGCCATCCAGGGCCTGGAGCTGGCGAATAACATCAACACGGCCAAGGAAGGCGTTGCCGATGCGGCGCACAACGGCTTGGGAGTAGGCAACAGCATCCAGATCGCCGCCGGCCTCTTGGGAGTGAAACAGAATATCTCAACGATCACCCGCGGCATCCCGGGGGCGGTCCGGGCGGCTGAGGACGCGGCGACGGCGGAAGCAAAAGCCGCTGCCAAAGCGAAGTTCACGACGCCGAGGGAAGTGAAGCCACTCCACTCAATAATTGAGGGCGAGTTGGATAGCCCGAGGTCCCCGGAACACACAAAACTTCAGCAATTGTTAGCTGAATCGACAGCAGAAACTGGTAACTATAAACGTGTCTCGCGTGGTAGCATTAAGCTCAGCAAGTTTTCGGGGCTTGAACACTCGCCCGACATAAAGCCCGATGTGATGGGGTTGACCCACACCGGGCAAATTGACATGTTGGAGATTCGAAGCTCAGGGCAAAGAATTCGAACGCTTACTCAAAAGCTCGCTAAAGCGCGTCAACAGCTACCGTCGGAGATGCGTGGCGCAATTGTAGTGTACGATCCACGTTTTTTTGAATGATGCGTCAACACTTTACGAACTCGGCAGCATTATACTTTGTCGCAACGTTGGCGAAGTGATATCACTTCGCTGGCTCCAGCGCGCGCTAGGTCTATTTAATGAATTTCACATTTCGCCGATACTATTCACAGCAAGCGGTGGGCATTTCGAGTATGATGACTGTTACCTTCTCGCAGAACAGGGCCAACATATTTCCAAATTTGGAATGACTATATATTCGCGAACGCACGAACTTTTAGAAGCTCTACGGAGTGGCGAGGTACAGTATCTAGGGCTGGATTCGCCATTCGAATGGTCCGGGGATCGTGACTGTTGGCAGATGATGGTTGAAGCATCGTGTGATGGCGACATCTTCGTCGGTGTTAGTGCAACTATGATTCATAGTCCAATTGAAGTCCTCAAACGAGCCTGTAATATCGCAAATGGAATGTTCGATCTCCGTTATGGATACGCGTATACAATGGAGCTCACTGAAAGGCCAGATTGTTATGCGAGCGGAATCTGTGCTCCCGCTGGGCCGCAAACAGTTTCGTCGATACTTGATGAACTGCGAACAAAGCGCGAAGGAACCTATCAAAAGACAGCAAGTGACCATTGGAACGACGAGTTAAACGGAGAGTGCCGCCATCTAAAAGGCCATTTTCGCGGCGCGTATCCTGCCAATTTGCTGTCGGAGGCTCATTTGCGATCGGCGGCGCTGATGTCGAGTAATATCGGCACGATTTCGCAACTCGGCTCGTCTCTCTGGCTCTGGGAATTAACAGAGGATGAGATCCCGCACGCCAACAAGTTGCTCGAGCGGCGTGCCGTGCTCATTCGATAACGCGAGAAAAGGGAAGTATTGCCCCGACCCGTTATCCCCGAGTCGGCGCAGCATGCCTCGCGAGTCTTCGCGAAAATCGGGACCAACGCGTTCGTGGCGGGTACGCCGGCGTGGGTCTATCAGACCGACGCGGGCTTTGATAGCAACGTTCACCTGGCGTCGCTCGAGTCGAGCCGTGACTCGCGTTGGCTCGTCGCCTGCGGGGCCGTGACAATGGCACTCGTTAGCTGGGGAGTGGGGAATATGGCGGACACCATTGCCGAAAGAGATAAGGATTCGGAGGAGCGAAAACGGAAACAACAGGCAGCACCGCGCAAGGAAAGGGCAGAGGGCGCGGCAGGGACCGCAGCCCGCGACGAAGCCTGGTCGAGGTTCGACGGCGGGACGGACGACGAGTCGCGGCAATTCGATGGCGTTGTTGCTGAGCTACTGACGGAGACACTCGTGCGCGAACGGGCGGAAGCACCGGAGCGAAAAATTGCTGAACCACCGATTCAATTGGATTCGGCCGCCAGCACGTGGTTCCCGCAAGATTCGGCGTTCAACCGCATATCGGACAGGGGGCGAGCGCCAGCCAGGCCATGGAGGCGTCGGCTGCGCAAGGCCTGGGTGGCCGGCTGGCTGACCGTGGCCGGCATGCTCGCTGCAATGGGTTGGTTCTCGAAGTCGACGAATCACGAGGCTCCATCCACCGCGGCGGCGAGCTTCCGTTCGTCGCCGGCGCACGTGGCCATCGAGTCGATTCACGTCGGCGAGCGCATGGTGGGCGCTGGTTCGGCTGGCGAGCTGGCGGGCGAAACGGATGTCGATCCGCTCACCTGGGGCAAATTGCGGTTGAAGACGGAGCTGCGCTGGCCAGACGGCACGCTCGACGACATCAACATCGAAACGTTGCAGCCGCCGGAATGGCTGCGCGAGCGTGATGTCCAAGTCGGGGCGGAAGTGCAATTGCCGGCGGACCTCGACGAAATGGGCTTGCCGCCGGACCTGGCGGTGCGCGTGGTGGCCAACGAACGCTGCCCGAACATCGCCGCCGGCCCCGGCCGCGTCGTACTGACTACGATCAACCACCTCAACGGCGACATCTGCGAATTGAAGCTGGCCGCCCCAAGCGGGCAAACGGAAACGGTCCGCCCGACCGGCTTCCACAAGTTCTACCGAGCGAGCGACGACGCCTGGGTCTCGGCCAAAGAGCTCAAACCTGGCGACGAGCTAGAAGGCATGAACGGGCGGATCACCGTCCGAAGCGTGCGAAGCATCCCCGGCGTCCAACGCGTCTACAACATGACGGTCGAAGGAGAGCACGTCTACCGGGTGTCGCTGCTGGGCGCGCTGGTGCATAATGAGAATTGCACAAAGAACTTGAATAACAATGACGCTGTATCTAACTTTGGGGTTTACGATCTTGAGGTAAATGGATCGGTTTTGAAGGTCGGCAAGGCTGATTTAAACCGGATAACGAAATCGACCGGTCTCCCGAAAAGAATTCACCAGCAGGTGAGAAAACTCGTCGAGATTTTTGGCGAAGGGAATGTCAAGGCAAAGGTGCAAGACTTAGGCCAGACAACGACCGCGGCTGCAAAGGCTGCCGAAGACGCCAGGGTGTTAGAGATATTCAATCAGACCGGAATTGCTCCTGCGTTAAATTGGAAAAGTCTTCCAAGATGAAAATATTCGTCCGACAGATTTACATCGAACCGCGTGTCAACTACCCGTTCTCGGTTCATTTCCAAAGGTTCATCCACGTTGAGCTGACGAAGCGGCTTTCCGCGTCTGATTTGTTTCTTCGCAAATATGGTAACGACTTTACGTTGGTATTCAATTTGAGCGCCAAGGCGGCGCTGAGCCAGCCTGAAATCCGAGGCCCAACTGTCTTTCGAAAAACGAAGGACGTGGAGTACACGATCTTCTTACCTTTCAATATGGATCGTCCGCAAGGCCCGGCGACGTATCGGCGCGCATTAGAAATGTTGATCGCCAGCATTTGCAAAGTACTCGCAAAGCTTGAGTTTGACGTGTCACAACTTTCACGTGATTCAGACCAGATCATTGAGATGATACTATCCGATCCGAAAATGATTTCAGAGGCATGAGCATTTTCTCGCGAGATTTGAAGTTGCGTCTGACAATAATACGTCGGCGGGCCAATGCTCCGCTTCGCCGATGCGGCGTACGTCGATGAGGCCACGCGCGGCTGGACGCGGTTCGGGGCGGATGCGTTCGGGTTCGCGATCACGGCGCTGGCCACGCCCAGCGCGCTGGGCGGCCTGAGCAAGGTGCCCGGCGTGGGCCGGATCATCGCCTCGCCGGTGGGCCAACTCGTCGGCCGCGGGCTGGCGAGCCGCCCCGTGCAAGGCACGCTGCTGGCGATCAACAGCGGCAACGCGCTGTCGAACGGCAAAAACGCCGTCGTCGCCGC
>CAVTXL010000004.1:0-271031 GCA_963738665.1 uncultured Planctomycetota bacterium | reverse complement strand
GGGCATGGTCACTTG
Source organism: uncultured Planctomycetota bacterium (assembly GCA_963738665.1). Classification (GTDB taxonomy): domain Bacteria; phylum Planctomycetota; class Planctomycetia; order Pirellulales; family Lacipirellulaceae; genus JABDGM01. The sequence continues at coordinate 271,016 of CAVTXL010000004.1, read as the reverse complement.
TTCAGCAGTTGAACACCCTGTGACTAGCTGTGAAACGCGGAGAAAACAAACCCGCCCCGGTCCGCGAAAGGCGGATCGGGCGCGGGTTTGGTAACAATTTGGGTAACATGATCGCACAATATAGGTGCCGTTCTCACGTCAGCCGCACCGCCATTGTTCAGCCAATCAAATGCATTTAATCTTGCCGCGGCTCGCTGGACCGTGCGACTGGAGTAAACGCATTAGTTTGTCGAGCGGTTTGTGCGGGAAAACGCGGCAAAAGCTCATTGCGGCACGGGGGGGTATCGAGTTTTTTTTGGCGACGGCCCCCCAATGACCGTTTGCCTCAAGTTGCAGATTTTCTGGCGAAAATTCGAGGGGGGGGGTGTGGGTGGGCGGGTTCGCGCACGGGGATCGCCCGCGGCCCGCTTCTTGCAAGGTCTCGTGGTCATGGATGATACGCGAAAATGCCCGGCTTGCGGGGCTCGAATGGCCTTCACGCACCGCCGCAGCAAGGGCGGCCTGGTCGTCAAACGCCGCCGCTGCCAGTGCGGCCACGTGGATTCAATTCATCTTCGCGAAGTGATTATCGAAATCGTGAAAATCTCTCGCCGTTCGCGCCGTGTGCGAATGAACAAAACCCGCGCTGCCTGACCGCCCGCGCCCTTCTACGCTGCCGCAGCAAAGGAAACCGAACCATGCTCAACCTGCTCGACGTCATGCGACGATACGGCTTCTCCGAAAAGGAAGTTGCCGAAATGTACGCCCGCCGCGTGCTGCCGGGCGCCGTCAAGATCGGCGAGCAGCTTTGGTTTCGTGAGGACGATTTACAGCTCTTCGATGAGTACCTGGCAGCGCTCATCGACTGGGCTGATGATGGCCACGATCCGTTCGGGCCCGAGGCGCCCGCTCCGCCCGTCTACAGCACCGGCCGGCCGGCATTCGACCCGAGGGAAGCGGCGGCCCGGCAACGTGAAGAATCGCGGCAGCGGCGAGCGAAACCGGCCACCGTCGAGGAGTGATATGAATTCACGGCATGTTCGCGAAAAGATAGACGCCCTGGCGGCGGAGGGGCATCGCATCATTGATCGATGCCGCGCGGAAGGCAACAGGCTGCCAAGCGCTGACGAGACGGCCCGATTTGACCAAATTACTGACATCGAAATTCCGCGGCTCAAAAACGAGGAAGCGGCCGCGCTGAGGGATGAGAAATTGCAGCTCAGCCTCAGCCGCCACGGACAGGCAAACGAGGGACGAAAAATGATTAGCGCGTTTAACAGCAATTTGCACCGCATGATGTCTGGCCACGAGCAGGCCGAGCCTTCGCAACATGCGCACGTCCGCAGCTTGCGGGCCTTCCGCAGCGAGCAGGCCGCATTTGACGGCGGCCAATGGCTCCGCGCGATCGTCGCCCGCACGCACATGGATTCCGTGAACGTGGGGGCCGAAGAGCATTGCAAAGCAAAAGGCCTAACAATAACAAACGTCTCGACCGAAGGCACCGGCCCGGCCGGCGGCTACCTGGTCCCCGCCCCGCTGGCCGCCACGATCATCGAAGTCCGCGAGATGGTGGGCGTGGCCCGGCAAGTTTGCGACGTCCAGCCGATGACGTCGGACACGCTCACGATTCCCAAGCGGGCCGGCGGGCTCACTGTGTACGCCCCAGGTGAGGGTAATACCATCACAGACAGCGACAAAGAATGGTCGAACGTTTCGTTGACGGCCAAGAAGCGGGCCGTGGCCAGCTTCATCACGCAAGAGCTGTCCGACGATGCTTTGATCAATATCGTCGATAATGTATTTACAGAAATGGCTTTTGCTCTCGCTCAGCAGGAAGACCTGGAGCTAATCAACGGCGACGGCTCGGGCGCCACCTACTTTGGCGTGAACGGCCTATTGAACAAACTGGGCTCGGCTGGCGTGAGCCAGGCAGCCACGGGGCACGACACGTGGGGCGAGCTGGATATCGCGGACTTCGCCGCGGCCACGGCCAAGCTGCCGGACCGCTATTTTCCGTTCGGGCCGAGCTGGATTTGCTCCATTCGTTTTTCAACAACACGATGGCCCGCGTGGCACTCTCGGCCGGCGGTGTTACCGCGGCGGAGGTGCTGAGCGGATCCCCAACGTCGCGGCAGCTTTATGGGCTACCCCGTGTACCTCACGGCACAAATGCCGACCGCCACGGCCGCGGCAACTGTTTGCGCACTGTTCGGCAGTTTCTCAAAAGCCGTTGTGCTGGGCGATCGCGCCGGAATCCGCGTGGCCCGCAGTGACGATTACAAGTTCCTGGACGACAAAATCACGCTCAAGGCCAGCTCGCGTTATGACTTCAACGTCTACGACCCGGGCGACAGTACCGATGCCGGCGCAGTACGTCGCGCTGAAGACTGCCGCGTGACAACCGACCGTGTGGCTGGTGTCGAGCCGGGCCGCGGCGTGCATGGCTGCGGCCCGGCTTTTTTGGTTTGATTGCATGGCGATGTACGAAGGCACGATTACAAGCGTCAACGTCGATCGGGGTTATTGCTTCATTGCCACGCCCGGACAGCCCGACGTCTTCGCGCACGTCTACGAGTTTGACCCGGGCTCGAATGGTCGCCGCAGCTCCGCGAGCGCCGCGTGCGGTTTGAGATTGTGCATGGGGCAAAGGGCCCGAAGGCGGTCGGTGTGCGGCCGGCCGACTGAGCGGCGACGGCGGCCGAGCGGCGGACGTACAAAGCATCGACCCGACCCGCCCGACGCATTCCTGGGGCATCCTGGGGGTCGCTTTTGAGCAACTCGGGCCGCTTGTTGATACTGGGGCCGAATCGGCACTCTTTCGTGCGCGACAACGGCCCGCCCGCGGCCAGCTCTCGATCGCTGGCGGCAGAGTTGCTGGCCTGGTTGTTACTCATGCGGCCGGTCTCTCGGGCCCCTCCCCGTTCGCGGGCGGCTGGATCAGAAACCGCCGGACAGTTGGCAATGAGAGTTGGCACCGCTCGGCGATGGTCCGCAGCGTCGGCCGGCCAAACCGCCGCCGTTCTTCTAGCAGCTTCAGCACTCGCGCCGCCGTGGCGGGATGCACGGACCGGCTGCCGTAGACTCGCTCAGGCATGCTGAAAGCTTGCACGGCTGATGTAAAAGATGCAACCGCACGCCCGTTGCGGCCCCGGTCCGCCTGGGCTCGCCCGGTGCTTGAGGCCGGCCGCAAGCTGGGGTACATTCGTGCAAGTCGGGCTCGCGGTTTGGATGGCCATCCGGAATCGCGTAAGGGCCGGCCGTGCGGCAGTGGAACCACACACTCGCCACGCTGCCGGCTGGCCGGCTCGGCAAAAGGAGTGTGTGTCATGGCTCGGAAAAAGCGCGGCGCTTGGAGCAACCGCCAGCAACAGTTTATTCAAACCGACGCGCCGGAACCGTTCAATCCGTATCTGGAAGAACACCGTGCCGGCCGATTTACGAACAATCCGACGGTTCAGCCGCACGAAGAAGCGGACGTCGCCGAGGATCGCAAGACGTGCGCCTTGATGGGGCTCGGTGAGCGCGAGACCGAACTTGTGGTCAAATCTCGCCTCATGCAGCGTCGGCACGCCGAACACTTTCGGGCCGTTGAACATGCCCGAATTGTTGAGCACGTTCAGTCGCAGCCGGCCGCCGCTGTTGATGCACCGAAAGCGCAAGCGCTTTGCGTATATCAGCAGTCAGAAAGTGCCCAAACGACGGCCAACGCCCGAATGATCGACACTCTCAGCAAAACCCCGGAATCGAAGGAATGGTCGGCTCAACAGTTTGCCGATCATCTTGGCCTGTCGAAAGGCACCGTCGGCGGAACGCCGGCCTGGAAATCGCTCATGGCGGCCAGAGCGGGGGAGAAGGCTGACCGGATCGCCCGCGGCAAGCCAGTGTGACCGGATAGCGTTCCCGCCGGTCGTTCGCGCGAACGGCCGAAATTTTTTTAGGGCTGCATTTGCAGCCCTTTTTTCGTGCGCAGACCGTTTGTGCGCGAACGCTGCCAGTAAGGGTAGGAGAGCCACCCACATGGAACAGAGAAGACTCACCCAGCGAACCGACCCCGCGGCGCTCGTTGCGATCATCGTTGCCGCCCACCGCTCCGGCGACCGCGAGTTGGAGTGCGCGGCGAAAAGAGAATTGCGCGTCGGGCACGGTATCGAGCTGCGATTCACGCGGGCCGCGCACAAAGGACAGCGGCGACGCAGCCTAGCCGCGCACAAAAAATGCCCGGCCGCGCGTTCGAGCAAAAAAACGCGGCCGGGCCGAAAGGAAAAGCAAAATGGAGCGTATCACTTTTCTCGCGCGAGTGCGAGCCGTGCGCAACGCGGCCGAAACGCTCGGCTACCGCGGCGACGTGCTGGCCGACCCGCGCGACGTGCCGCTGGTCGGCACGGAGCGCCAGCAATTTGCGACCATCGACGTCGCGCTGGCCGCGTGGCCACACCCGGCCAATGACGAAGAGCGCGAGCTAGTGGGGCGGCTCGTTCGCGCCGCGGTGTTAGCCGCTCGCCGCCCCGCGAAACGGCGGCGACCGCCCCGCCGCACTCGGCAACCAGCGCAATCGACCGCGCCGAGCGCCACGCCGTCGCCACGCGGCAACGCGAAGGGAGGCGGGCGAGATGAAAAACGATGATGTACTTTTCGAGGTCGCACCAACGAATGGCCGGCCGCAGCGACTCGTTCATCTCACCCACTGCACGCGCGGCAGCTACCGCGCGAACATCGATACGAACAGCGCACAGTCGCGGGCGCGGCTGATCGCCGATGCCGCGGGCAAATTTGGCATCGACCCTGGCGATCTGGCTTGGCTGGATGATGCTCTAGTCGAGGCGGCTGACGCGGCGGACCGCCGGGCCGACGAAGCGGCCGGCGCCGGCGACGACCGCGAGCGCAAAAGCACGGCCGACGTGCTGGTCGAGCTGGCACTAGAAAAATACCGCATCGGCCGCACGGACGCCGATGAAGCGTTTGCCGTAGAAAAGAACGGGCCAAACGTCGCCAACATGTTCCGCGGCTGCGCGACGCGCTCCGCTCCACGCTGGCCCGCAAGTTCCGAGAAGTGTGCGGGCGGACGCCAAACAGCACGGCCCTAGCGGACGCCCTTACTCTTCTGGCCGGCGAAGCGTATGCGGCGGCGCCCGAGCCTGTTTATTTGCGAGTGGCCGAGCACGCCAAGAACATCGTCATTGACTTGGGCGACCTGGCCGGCCGGGCGATCGTCGTTTCCGCCAGCGAGTGGCGCGTCGTCGATCGCTCGCCTGTCGTGTTCCGGCGCACCGCGGCGACCGGTGCGCTCCCGGTGCCAGAGCGGGGCGGCGACCTGGCCGAGCTGCGGACGATGCTCAACGTGACGGCCGACACCTGGCCGCTGGTCGTGGGCTGGCTCGCGGCCGGGCTCGTCCCGAATATGCCGCATCCGATTCTGCTGTTGGGTGGCCAGCAAGGCACCGGCAAAAGCACCGCGGCCGAGCAGCTCGTTGGCCTGATCGATCCATCACCGGCCGTATTGCGCTCTCCGCCGCGGGACAGTGAAACGTGGGCGATCGGCGCGGCGGCGAGCTGGGTCGTGGCCGTTGATAATGTGAGCACGATACCGGATTGGTGGAGTGACTCCCTTTGCAAGGCCGTGACGGGCGACGGTTGGCTGCGACGGAAGCTCTACACCGACGGCGAGTTGGCCGTGCTCTCGTTTCGCCGTGTGGTACTGCTCACTTCGATCGACCCTGGCGCATTGCGCGGCGACCTGGGGGACCGCGTTTTGCTTGTGGATTTGGAGCCGATCAACGAAGCGGCACGGCTCACGCAACGCGGTATCGAATCCCGCTATCAGGCGGCCCGGCCGCGACTGTTCGGCGCACTGCTCGATTTGCTATGTTGCATCTGGGGTGTTTTACCCTCTGTTGAGTTGACGAAAATGCCGCGGATGGCGACTTCGCTCAACTACTCGCGGCGATGGACTGCGTTCGCGCGGACGGCTGTGCACTCGACCTTTACATGGGCCAACGCGAGCGCATTGCCGAGACAATTATCGAAGGCGACGCCGTGGCGCTGGCCATTCGCGGGGTTCTCGACCTGGAACCCTGCTGGGAAGGGACGGCCGGCGAGCTGCTCAGCGCATCACGCCCGAGAAACCGCCACGCGACTGGCCCGGCACGCCGCAAGGGATAGGCGGCCGGCTCAAGCGGCTCATTCCCGCGCTCGAGCAAACCGGCGTCTGCGTCACTTATCAGCGGCGAACGGACCGCAAAGGGACGCGCCGTATCCTGCTTACCAAGAGAGCCGGCAATGAGTCGTCAGCATCGTCAGCATTGTCAGACGGCACGCAAAATACTGCGGAAAAATGGCGTTCTGACGATGCTGACGATGCTGACAACCTTTTCCGCGATCCATCCAACGGCCAGCACACCGCACACCCGAGCCCAGCCGACGGCCGCCCGGCCGAGCAGCTCCCGTTTTAACCTGTAACCCCAAAAGGACCAAACCCAATGGCCAGTGTCCATGACATTTACCGATCAGCCGACACGCTCGCCGCGGCCGACTTGCCCGCCGGCGTGCAAGTACCGGTTGTGATTGAGGCCGTGCGGGCCGTGCAGTTCGATGACGGCAACAAACTCGAATTGCGTTTCCGCGGCAAGCGGAAAGTGCTGCTCTGCAACAAAACCAACGCTTGCGGATTGCCGACCAGCACGGCGACGATTTTGACACCTGGCCGGGCCGGCTGATCTTCCTGCAGCGCGACGTGACCCAATTTCAGGGCCGCGAAGTGGAATGTGTCCGCGTGGTGCGACAACCCCCGGCCGTGCGACAGGCATGCGCAAATGCAGCAGCGGCCGCGCACCTGCCGGCCGGGCCTGCCCCCGCCGCCGCCCCGCCCGCGCACGCCCAACCCGGAAGGCGAGTATTCATATCCGCACCCAACCGCGATCGCCGGCATGCATGAATTGAGCGCCAACGGCACGCGTCATCGACCTGCCCGGTGAAGGCAATATCCCGTTTTAATTTTCACACCATGCGCGAAGCCACACCCAAACCGCTGTCACTAACCGCTCGCGAAGAGGCCGCGCCCGTGGCAGCTTCAAACAGTGCTCGCCCGCCTGTCCTTGCCCGACGCCAACCCCAAACCAAAACGCAAATTATCCGCGTGCGCCCGCGGCGCCCGGCGTGATTGAAGCGAGCTGCCTGTACACCGCAGAGGAACATGCGCGGCGTTTGCGGCTGGGTGAGTGGGCTTGGCGGGGAATGCGGCGCGACGGGCTGGTTGTGCTCCGCGTGGCCGGCCGGGCGTTTGTGACGGGGCAGCAGCTAATCACCTACATCGAATCGAAGGGCAACCAAAGCAGTTGAATTTGCCGCGCGGCGTGGTATCGTAATATACGTTCAAACAAAGGCCGCAAGGCCGCAGACCATGAGTAACGCAATGCAACGAAAGGCCGGACCGCTGACGACCGTGCGCATGCCGCGAGGCCGCGTGGGCATCTCATGGATGCCTGAACAACGATCGTCAGGGCCGGCCTTTTTGCCTTGCGCGTGATGCGTGCGGCGGAAAGGCGACGCCATGACCGATTCAGTCAAGGTATCGGTGGTCAGATATCCCGATCGGGACCACCTTGTTTTGCGGTGGCGCGACCCGATTACCGGCAAGCCGCGATGCAAAACGTCCGGCACCACGGATCGGCACCGCGACGCCGAGCGCGAGCCGGCAAGCTCGAAAAGCGAAATTTTGGAAGGCCAGCACGGGCCGGCGGCTCGCATGAGTTGGCCCGACTTCCGCGAATATCACGAAACGCATTGTCTGTCGGCGATGAAGACAAAATCGGTCGATGCCTATCTTGGCACGCTGAACGTCTTTGAGCGTTTCCACAAGCCGGAGCGGCTATCGGACAATAACCGCGGCTCGCGTGACGGCTTGGCAAACTCAACTGCGCGGAAGGCAAGGCGGAAGCGACGATTGCCTGCTATACGCGGCACCTGAAAGCCGTGCTGAATTGGGCGAAGTCGCAAGGACTGCTGGCGGTCGTACCGAATTCACTATGCCGAAGCGCGTGAAGGGTGCAAGGTGATGAAGGGCCGGCCGATCACGACCGAAGAATTCGAGCGGATGATGGCCGTGCGGTCCCCAAAGCAAGTGACGGCGGCTGCGACGCGGCGCGGAACCGACGGCAGGAGGCGATCGTGGCAATGGAAGTATTATCTTCGCGGCTTGTGGTGGTCGGGACTTGCGACTGGGCGAATCGCTGATCGCTCGAATGGAACGGCAACACGCCGGGTGCGATCGTGGTCGACTTCACACGGCAACGACCGATGCTGCGGATTCCCGCCGAGGGCGAAAAAGGCAACAGGATCGGTTGCTCCCGATGGCGCCGGAGTTTGCTGGCTCTGGCCGCAGACTCCCGAAGCCGAACGGCATGGCCGTGTGTTCAAGCTGACCGGCAATCGATGGCCCGATGCCCGGATGCAAGCCGACTGGGTTTCGCGCGTAGTTTGTCAGATTGGCCGCAAGGCCCGGTCGTCGTCGATCAGCGGCGAGCGGCGACTGACGGTCGATGCTCGCCGGGAAGCAAGGCGAAACCCGAGAAGCTCGAAACGCAAGGGCAAGCCCAACGCCAAACCCGACGACGGCATCAAACGCAAGTATGCCAGCGCACACGACCTGCGCCGGGCGTTCGGCCTGCGGTGGTCGGCTCGCGTCATGCCGGCCGTTCTGCAGCAGCTCATGCGGCACGAGAGCATCGAAACGACGATGCGCTACTACGTCGGCCGCGACGCTGACGCCGTGGCCGACGCGCTCTGGAAAGCCTTCGAATCAATAGCAACAACGCCGCAAGGTAACAAAAGCGGTAACATCGACCCCACTTCTCAATCGGAGGGCGCAAAGAAAAGCCGCAAACCCTTGCGAGCAAGCGGCTTATGCAATCGGGCTGACTGGATTCGAACCAGCGACCTTTTGACCCCCAGTCAAACGCGCTACCAGACTGCCTACAGCCCGCTTTCGCTGCCGGCAGGCGGAAACCGCAATCCTTGGCCTGCCAGCACTAGGCAAATATAGCAATTTAGTCTGCCCTTCTCAACAACGGTCATTGCGGCAAGCCAGCGGCAACAAGCAATTGCGGCAAACGACAACGCGGCCGTTTTGATGGAAATCCAGCCGAAACACTCGTCTTTGACAATCGCCGCCCGTTGGCTAATCTACCTCCCCTTGGTCCCTGAACAATTAGGGCCTTTGGCGCAGGCCACACGAGCGGGACCGACCATTTGTCCCTCTTGTTCACTGCAATCCCAGAAAGATGAGGATGAATACAATGTCTCGGATAACCTGCCTCGTTCTGTTTCTAGCAGTAGCTGGCACGGCGACAATCAGCCGGGCCGAAGATTGGCAGCAGTTTCGTGGCCCGCTGGCCAACGGCATCGTGACCGATGGCCCCGTGCCGGCCGAGTGGAGCGCCGAAAGGAACGTCCGTTGGAAGATCGACGTGCCCGGCAGCGGCTGGTCGGCGCCGCTCATTGCCCATGGCAAGGTAATCGTGACGACGGCCGTGCCGGTCGCAGGGAGCGATGCGGAAGCGAAGGAGGGTGAGCCGGCCGCGGGCGCCGAGAAGTCGGACGCCGACCGAGGCTCGGACAAGAGTGGGCAGATTCAGCGGTTCGAGGTGCACTGCTTCGACTTGGCGAGCGGTAAACCCCTCTGGCAGCGCGTGGCCGTCGAAGGCCAGCCACGCGAGCCGAAGCACAACGACAATACCTACGCGTCCGAAACGCCGGTCACCGACGGCGAGCGGATCATCGCCTATTTCGGCATGATGGGGCTGTTCTGTTACGATTTCGATGGGCAACTGCTGTGGCAGAAGGATCTGGGCGCGTTTCCGATGATGGCCGATTGGGGCACGGCCAGCTCGCTGGCCCTCGATCGCGGCCTGGTGTTCGTGCAAGTCGACAACGAGCAAGATTCGTTTCTCGTGGCCCTCGACGCGGCCAGCGGCCAGCAGAAATGGCACGTCGCCCGCGACGAGAAATCTACATGGTGTTCTCCCATCATCTGGAAAAACAAGGCTCGCACGGAGCTGGTGACCGGCGGCAAGACGATTCGCTCGTACGATCCGCAGACGGGCGAGCTATTGTGGCAATTGGCCGTGGGTGAGCGGGCCAGCTCGGCGTCGCCGGCGGGCGATGCCGAGATGCTGATCGTCGGTGGGCGGGGGCTGTTCGCGGTGCTGGCCGGCGCCCAAGGTGACATTACGCCAAACACCGGCGAAACGACGAGTAGCGGCGTGCTGTGGTCGAATGAAGCGGGTGCGCCGGCGATGGCGTCGCCACTCGTTTACAAAGGCTTCGTTTACATTTGCGATCGCCGTGGCGGAGTCGTCACATGTTATGACGCCGCGAACGGCAAGCAGGCCTACAAAGAGCGGCTGCCCGGCAATCGTGAGTTTTGGGCATCGCCCTGGGCCGCGGACGGCAAAGTGTTCTGCACCGACGACACCGGTGTAACGCACGTGCTGGCGGCCGGGCCTGAGTTCAAGCTGCTCGGCGCGAATTCGCTCGACGGCAAATTTTGGGCCAGCTCGGCAATCGCCGACGGCTCGCTGCTGCTGCGGAGCACCGACAAACTGTATTGCATCGGGAGCGCGGCCACACCGGCCGGGGTGCAAGCAACCCGCCCGCAAGGCGCGCTTCCGGTACGGCGGTAAACGCCCGCTAAGTGGACCCGCGGAAAGATTTCGGTTGTAGGACGGACAATCCTGTCCGTCGTATGGCTTGCCGACGGACAGGATTGTCCATCCTACGGCCTATTGCATTTGGCGGTCCTACTAGCAAGAGAGCGTCGGCAGCAGCCGCCGTTCGGGGGTTGCTGCCGGGCCGCTCGGCCGCTAACACGAGCACTCCCTCTCCCGTTGGGAGAGGGTTGGGGTGAGGGAGAATTGCCGTTGAAGAAGGCCCCTCACCTTGCGTCTCCCCGCGGGAGAGGAATTCCGGATGGGCACTTAAGCTTTCCGGCAACGCGGGCTGCTCTTCACCACGGAACGTGATCATGCGCGTCTCGGTAACGGGGCCGATAATCAGTTTGGTGCTAACGCTCTGCCCGCCGCTCGTGGCGAACGAAATCGGCCGCGCCGATTTCCAGCAGCGATTTGCACAGTTGGAAATCACGCCGCCGCCCACGGCGGCAGCCGTTCCGGCCCAAACACAACTGGCAGTGCCGCCCCCGTCCCAATTGCCGTCACAGTCGCCAGCGCCGCAACCGCCACCAGTGCAGCCCTTGCCGCTGCCGCCGACCACCCACACGCCGGTCGTTGCAACTCCGATCGCATTCGAGCAGCCGCCTTACGAGGTCGCGCCGCCGGACGTCGTATTTCGCGAGTCGCCGTATCGCAACTCCTCGTGGATCGTCGACTTCGATCTGATCCCGACAGCCGCACAGTTCACCGAGTCCGAGTTTGGTTCTTGGACCGACGACGGAAGCCTCGCCTTGCGGCTGAACCTCGGCTACGAAAACTTCACCGGCGACGGCATGCGCGTGCGGCTGTGGACGTTTGGACAAGAACAAGCGACGCCCGCGACGACGGTGGACCTCGGCGCGTCGACTGTTTATTGGGACCTGTACCGACGGTTGTACGTCGAGGATGCCGAGCTAGTGATCGGCGGCGGAGCGGCCGGCGCGAATGCGGAGTTCAGTTTCCCGGACATCGATGCACACGCGCATCTGAACAGCGGGGGCGGCAGCATATTCGGCGAAGCATATTTCCCGTTCGCCCATTACGAGAAAACGGACATCGCCACGGTGTTCCGTGCTCGCCTGGCCGTGCTACGCGGCGAGTGGCGCGATTCGGGTACGCCTTTCGTCCCCGACACCAATCACGACAGCATCACGATCACCGACATAGCCTGGGGACTGGAGCTGCGTCGACGATTCGGCCTGCACGAAGACAAGTACTGGGCGATTCGCTTCTTGCCCGAGTATCAACGCTGGGACAGCGCCTGGCTGGGCGAATTCGCCGACAGCAACCTGGCGTTTGTCGGGGCCAGCATATCCTTTGGCCTGGCCTGGTGACGGCGGCGCGTGCTTCGGTAACCAGGATTCTTGCGGCAACAATTCTCAGCCGCAGCCACGAATGCTCTCTTGGTTTGGAATCGGTCGGCAGCGGCGGTATAATGCCGTTGTTCCATGAGTCGACCGGCCGTGTATTTGCGCTATGGCCTTCGTATTGCCTCAACTTGCGACGGTGCGGCCGCGCGTTGTCGTCAGCGACGCTGGCGATACGCGCCCGCTCGACGACGTCGTCGGCGAATTGGTCGACGACCGGGCCAGCGGAGTCTGGCGGCTGATCGGCGGGCCCGGCAGCGGCAAGTCGACGGCGCTTTCGCATTTGGCGGCCGTCTTTCACGAGAATCCGCGATTGATCTTTCTCGACGCCCCGACGCAGATCGAGCTGAAAATATGTTCGCCGCATGCGCTTGTCGTCGCCAGCTTGCCCCGCAGCAAAAAAGATGTGAGCCGGCAGCTCGTGCTGGCCGAATGGGGCCGGGACGAGATCATCGAATACGCGCTGGTCAAAAATCGTGCGGCCTGTGGATCGGTCGTTGCGCGACTGAGCAATGCTGCGCAATGGGAGTGGCCGCCCATGTACGCCCGAGTGGTGGTCGATCGTTTCGCCGAGGACCCGGAGGCGGATGATCCGATCGTCGTTCTTGTGGATTTCGTACGGCAACAAATCCCAAACGCAGCGCTGTTTCGCGCGGTTTGCCGGTTTTGCTTCGTGGAGCGCAGCGGCGGCGGCAAAGAGCTGGTCGGTGTCATCGCCGACATCAAGAAGTTCGGCGGGCAGGAGCATTCGGCGGACATGTTATTTCTAAACGATCGCGTGCGGATGTCGCTCGCGGCCGAGTATCTGGTTGGACAGTTGTCGTCCGGTAAGCCAGTCTGTGAGCTCGAACGGCGATTGCCACTGGAACTTGTTGAGCTGGTCGCTCGCAAGTGCAGCGAAAGTCCAAAGGCGTCACGTCACTTGCACGGTTGCTTGGCTGCGCCTCGGCACGAGGCAAAGCATCCGATGGCCGCCAGCATACTGCACACTGCCGATCAAGACTGGCGACCGAAAGCCAGACGAGGGCATCGCTGGAATTTTGCGAGGGCACATCTACAAGGCGCACAATGGCCTTCGATTAAGCTGAGGAAGGCATCGTTATTGCAAACCGATTTGTCAGGCGCCCTGCTTAGTTACTCGGACCTGCGAGAAGCCTTGGCATCCGCTGCCAAGTTCAGCGGCGCCGATTTGCAGCACGCCAACATGTTGGGGATTGAGGCTAATGGTGCGCATTTTGTTGGGGCTTATTTGCCAGGGGCGAGGCTGGCGAAAGCCCAGTTGAATCAGGCTGATTTGACGCGCGCCGACTTAACGTCCGCCGCAATGATGTTCGCTGATCTGCGCCACGCGAATTTGACGGACGCATGTTTCTTTCGTGCTGACCTAACCGCGGCGCAGTTCGAACAGGCGCGGATGGAAAACTCCAATTTTTCCTTTGCCACGCTCAACTGCGCAATTGAACGACGCCGACTTGCGACAAGCAAAGCTCGATGGCGTTTCCTGTGACGGCGCTCACTTGCAATGTGCGCAGCTAGAAGATGTGCGGATACGGCGATGCAGCTTTCGCGGTGCGTTGCTGCGCAATCGCATTTGACCGGTTCCGTGCTGCTGGAGGCCGATCTACAAGACGCTGTGTTGTGCGGCGCCGGCCTGGCCGAGATCCAGTGGCCGGACGTCAACCTCCGCAATGCCAACTTGCGCGGGGCCACGTTTCACATGGGCTCGTCACGCAGCGGACTCGTTGGGAGCCCCATCGCCTGCGAAGGGAGTCGGACCCGCTTCTACACCGACGATCGCGAGGAGGTGTATTTCAAGCGGCCCGAAGAAATCCGCAAGGCGAACCTATGCGGGGCCGATCTTCGGGGGGCGAATATCGCCAACGTCGATTTCTACCTCGTCGACTTGCGGGCGCGAAACTGGACCCGGCACAGTGCGTAGTCGCGCAAAAGACCGGTGCGATTCTGGAAGACTTCGAAGCATAGCTGCTGGAACGGAAAGCGAGCGCGGCGTGTCACGCATCGGAATCATACTGGCCGCCGGCCGGGGCCGGCGGATGGGCCGCACCAAGCAGCTCGTGCCGTGGCCGACCGCTGAGGGCGAAAAGCCGCTGGTGGCAGCCGCGTTTGACGCGATCGCGGGCGTGTGCGATCGAATGATCGTCGTGTTGGGGCACGAGGCCGACGCTGTGGCGGCTGGGTTGGAGGACCGCAAGTTCGAACGAGTGTTGAGCGATCCGGACGCCCAGATGTTTGACTCCGTTCGCGCCGGGTTGGCGGCGGCCGCGAGCATGGACTTTGCGGCCAGCGTGCTGCTACAGCCGGGCGATCATCCGCAAGTGGCGGCAACGACGCTCAACGCCATCCTAGCCGCCTCGGCCGCCTGTCCCGATCGTGTCATTCTTCCGCAATACGGCGATCGGGGGGGACACCCGCTGTTGATGCCCGCGTCTATCGTCACTCGTTTGATCGACACCGCCTGTCCGCATGGGTTGGGACGTTTCTGGACCGATCACCCGGAGCTTTGTTGGCGACTGCCGGTCGACGACGCGGATGTCATTCGTGACGTGGATACGCCGGATCAGCTTCTGCAACCCTAACTTGCTTGCATCGACGCGTTTTTTTGAGTTCAATGGAACATGCCGTTTCAAGCCCGAAGTCCCAGCTTCCTTTCAGGTTCAAACGTCATTGAAACCGCTCTCAAACACAAGTCTCAACTCGTCTCGGCCGCCGTTCATGGCCACGCTCGGTCTGCTTCCACCTTACATCGCCGAGGACGTCGAAGAGGCCTACCTGGCGAAACTCAAAGCCAGTCGGCCGGTGGAAACGCCCGACGAGAGCGTTTTTTTCTTTTACGGTTTGCAGCAGGCGTATGACCAGGCTCGCGAATACGTCAAGTTTCAAGGCGATCGCCGCGGTTGGATCGGCAAGCGTGTGGAAGAGTACTTGGCCGTGCGTTCGGTCATCGAGCGGCTGCGGCAGTTCGGAGCGGAAGTTGAAACCGACGCGATCGACTGGCTCGAAGACTCGATCGGCGATTTCGCCGAGCTGACCGAGTCGATCGTTGGCATTTCTCTCCGCGGCATCGCGAACGCCGGCGAGGCGATCCTGTACATGATCCACGAGCGTGAACACTTGCTGGAGTTGCGACGGCTCGATTTGGCGGGCTCGAGAGTGTCCGACGAATCGGTCCGTCAGTTGGCCGTTTTTCGCCGCCTGACCCAGCTCGACCTGAGCCGGACGCCGATCACCTGGGAAGTAATGTTCATCGTCGATTGGCTGCCCGAGCTTACCGACGTCCGAGTTGACGGGACGAATCTCAACCGATGGACGCGTCTACGGCTGTCGTCGAAGCTTCGCCGCAAGCAGAAGGCCGCAGCCGCGCTGCGAATGACTCACCCCGCGCGGTTGCGAAGACGGGGTGACGGTTCATCGTCACCGGCCGGCTTCGATCCATAGAGCCTGACCGCCGCCGGCCTTTAGCTCGACATCGAGCACCGTCATCGCGTCGACGGGTCGAGTTTGCACAGCGACCTTCGTCGGCGTGGGGGCCGCGTCGTCGTCGACGTACAGATGGGCCGTATACGATTTACTATCGTCAAGAAACGTGAGTGGCAACCGTAGCGATCGCGGCTGTGAATTGTTGATCGTGCCGACGAACCAGTCGCGACCGCATTGCCGGGCGAGCGTGGCGTATTGGCCGATCTTGCCGTGAATGACTTTGGTCATGTCCCACACGGTCGGCATGTGAACCCAGAATTCCAATTCCGGGGGGACGGTTGAGAACTGAGACGGCCGATCGTACCAGTAGAGCCACTGCATCGGGCTGAACGCGACCAAGCCCATCGCCAGTTGATGGGCATGCGTCGTTTGCAGGCGGCGATCGAGATAGCAAACGGTGTAATCGCCGCTGCCGCCGAGAAACCGCGTGAAGGGAAGCACACAATTATGTTCCGGGGTGGGCATGTGCTCGTTGCCGCGAATGCCTTCGACCGTGAGCAGATTTGGGTAGGTACGTTCGATACCTGTTGCGCGGTAGCCGTCGTGGACGTCGAGCACAAGGCGATTTTCTGCAGCCCGCTTGATCACGTCGGACAGCCAGGTCGTCTCGCGCTGCGGCCCCACGGTGACGAAGCCGATTTTCAGCGCGTCCACGCCCCAATCTTGGCACAAGGCGAATATCTCTTCCTGCTGCTTCTTCATCTGACGGGCGTCCACGTAGATGCACACGCGAACGTCGCGTTCTTTCGCGTAATCGGCGACTTCTTTGATGTTAAGATTCGGTGCGCGGACGTGCGTCACGTCGCCGCCGTCGTCGTTTCCGTACCAATGGGCGTCGAAGCCGACGTAATCGAGACCCAGCCGCGGGGCCAGGTCGATAATCGCTTTGGCGCTGGCCGTCGTGAGGGCTGCATCGCGCATCGCCTTGCCAGGGTGAATCCAGGATGTCTTCGCGATCGCCGACGGAGCGTTGAGATTGAGCGGGAGATAATTGCGTTCGACGAGTTCACCAGGCGAATCGCCGACGATCAGGTACCGCCATGGCGTCGATTTCCCGGCGGCAAGCTGGGCCTGGCCGTCGTTCACGCCGCCGCGCGGGCCGTTGGACGTCGGGCCGCCGAGGGCACTAACGAGAGCGCCAGGCACGCCCGGCAGCGGCGACACGAGCATCCGCGGATAGGCCGAATTCCCGGCTTCGCCGAGGCTGGCAAACGAGCCACCGGCAAATTCCAAGGTTAGTGGCCGCTCGCACCAAGGCTGAAACTCGGCGACCTTGGCACGCACGTACTCGCCTTCTGTGCCGTGCTCCTCGTAACCCCAAGTGTCGGGCGCGAAGCGAAACTCCGTATGTTCCGCCTCAACGTCGAACGTATTCTTCTCCTGTGAAGGCAGCGTATAGCGTAACGCGGCCCCTTCGTTGTAAGCACGAAACGTGATTCGCAGCAATTTGCCCGTCGCGTGTTTCAGTTCGACTTCGAGTTGGCGATAATTGTCGGGAACATGCCGGCGTTCGCCGAACGGGTTGATCCAATCGCCGGAGTGTTCGCTCTGCCGAAATGTGACGTTGGTGAAGTCGCGAACGAGGCCCGGCTCGAAGCCGATCTGCGAGCCGCGCACGAGGGCCCGGCTGCGATATTGGACGCTGTAGTGCGGCGTACCGGCGATAAGGCGAAATTGGACTGCGACCCAGCCGTCGGGCGATTCCACACGGGAGGCGTCGGCGGCCGGCGAGGCCGGCTGCCCAGCCGAAAGCGATTGCGACGCAGTTGCGATCGCGACGGCGAACAGAACCGCGATTGAATCGTGGCCGACCGACCGCATAGCCCGATTTGTTTGCATGGTCCGGAAAGTGAGTGCTGGGGGGACCAAGAAGTTGGCGGCCGGCGAGCAGAAGCTGGGGAACTAGGATTTGAACCTAGACTAACTGGTTCAGAGCCAGTCGTGCTGCCGTTACACCATTCCCCAAGGATTAGGCCCCTGCGCTTACGGTACGCGGACGGTGCGCGCGGGTCAAGAGCGTGTGTTGCGGGCACGCGCCCGTCGGCAGAGCTCGGGGCCTAAACCGCATGTCGATACAGATCGCGAGAACGGCCGGATTCTAAGCGCTCTAACGGCGACGGAGTTGGGCTACTACTAAGCTTTCGACGATAGTTGACGCTGCGCGCTGAAAAGACCTAGAATATCGGCCTGTTGGTTCGCGCAGGCGTCAAAAAAACTACACCGGCAAACGACGGAAAATGGCATTTTTAGAGCTCGTCACAGGAGCTTCGCCGGGCACACGGTTCGAGCTCCAGGCCGACCGGGCGATCATTGGCCGCAGTGCCGAGTGCGACGTGCCGCTGGACGTGGCGGCCGTCAGCCGGCGGCACGCGGTCATTCTGCGCGACGACGAGCGGTTCTTCGTCGAAGACCTGCAAAGCCGCAATGGGACCTTCTTAAACGAACAGCGAGTCATCGACCGGGCCCCCTTGGCCGACGGCGATCAACTGCTGATTTGCGATCAGGTGTTTCGCTTTCACACGGGTACGAAGAAAGAACTGACAAGCCGGGTGAACCTCACGGGCGATACGGCAATGGCCGAGCTCGTCGACGATGAGGACACGAAGTCGGCGGGCCGCGCCAGCGTGATGGCCACCTTCGACGTCAGCGGCGGCTCGGCCAGTTGGGGCCTGTCGGCCAAACCGGAAGTGAAGCTCGCGGCACTGCTGGAGATTTCCAGCAACTTGAGCAAGGTGCTCGACGTCGAGTCCATTTTGCCGAAACTGTTGGAGAGCCTATTCAAGATATTTTTGCAGGCCGACCGCGGTTTTATCGCCATGCGGCCGAAGCCGGATTCGCCCCTGGCGGTGGTTGCGACAAAGACCCGCCGGGCGAGCGATGACGAGCGCATTCGCATCAGCCGCACGATTGTCGAAGAGGCTCTGCGGTCGCGGAAGGCGATTCTCTCGGCCGACGCCACCAGCGACGAGCGCTTCAGCATGGCACAGAGCATTGCCGATTTTTCGATTCGTTCGATGATCTGTGCGCCAATGATCGGCACCGATGGGGAGCCGCTGGGCGTGATCCAAATCGACACGCTCAATCAGCGGGCACGCTTCACGGATGAGGACCTGGAAGTGCTGGCGGGCGTGGCCAGCCAGGCCGCCGTGTCGATCGACAACGCCAAGATGCATGAACAGGTCGTGGCGCAGCAAGCGGTGCAGCGCGATTTAGAACTCGCCCGTCGGATGCAGCGGGCGCTGCTGCCGTCGAAGCCGCCCCAGGTGCCCGGCTATTTCTTTTACGACTATTATCAAGCGGCCCGGCAGGTCGGCGGCGACTATTACGACTACGTGCAGTTGCCGGGCGGGCGGTTCGCCGTGATTGTGGGCGACGTCGCCGGCAAAGGCGTGTCGGCGGCCCTCCTTATGGCCCGCCTTTCGAGCGACGTGCGGTTTTCGCTCGCCAGCGAGACGGACCCGGCCAAGGCCGTTCAACAAATCAACGAAGGTTTTGCCCACAACGATTGGCAAGACCGTTTCGTCACGATGATTGCCGCGATCGTCAATCCGCAGACGAACGAGTTGACTGTGGTGAACGCCGGCCACATGGCGCCGCTGCTCCGCAAGCGGGACGGCCAGATCGAAGACGTCGGCGAAGACATCGCGGGCCTGCCGTTGGGCGTGGCCGATGGTTATGAGTTTGCCTCCATTACCCGCAAGCTAGAGCCCGGTGAGGTGGTCACCATCTTCACCGACGGCATCAGCGAGGCCATGAACGCGAATCGCGATTTGTACGGGCTCGATCGTTTACGAAAAGAGCTGGCCTCGCCGAACGTGCAGGCGGCTGAGCTGGGCGAGTTCATTCTGGACGATGTCCGCCGCTTTGCTAACGGCTTCGCCCAAAGCGACGACATGTGTATGGTCTGCTTCGGGCGGACGGAGGGATGAGTAGAAGATACGAATGACGAATGACGAATGACCAACGACGAATGGGGAGGCGTTAACTCACCCGATCGCATTCGTCATTCATCATTCGCCGTTCGTTCATTCTTAGGCCCAATTCACTTCCAGTAAGTTATCGATCGCCTCGACGCCGTCGACCCGGCGAATGGCTTCCTGCGCCATCTGCTTCTGAAAGAATGAGCGGACGCTGCCCTTGAGGATCACGCGGCCGTCGGCGGCTTCGATGCGGACCTCGCGGCTCGGCACGTACGGGCTCGTGGTGAGAGCGGCGTGGATCTTCTCGAACAAGGGCGATTGGAGTGACGCGGTGCTCATGATGATCTTGATTCCTGTCTGGCCGAGGCGAGCGACTTAGGAGGGCGAAGTCGTACCTCGACGCGGTGGGGTGAAAGCTCATTCGATGCGGCGCCAGATCACCGGACCGGATTGAGCCTTTCAAACTTAGCGTCGAGAATTGCGCCAAGCGGCCTGGGGGCGGAAAAATCTTTCGTTTGGAGGCCGACCGCCGCGGCGGTGGGAGAACTCGAGGAAGTATCGTCCGCAGCCGGCCGCTTGGCCCATTTCGGGCGGAAAAGTGCCGTTTATGCCGCTAATACGGCGGGAGCAACCGATCCCAGGCGGCCGGCGATAGACATCGCGGAAGCCCCTGCCGGACCGGGGACTGCACCGGGCGCCTCGAAATCACCAGCCGAACATTACCTACAACATCGAACTGCGGCCGCTAGCCTTGCAGCCAAGCCGGCAATTGGCCAGCCGGGGGCAGGCGAACGACGATGGCCGAAGTGATGGCGGGCAATCGGCGGACTTCATCGAGCGCCTCACGCGAGGGTTCGCTGTCGAGGTTCAGGACGCCCACCGCCTCGCCGCCGGGGCTGGCTCGCCCGACGGCCATTTGGGCGATGTTCACGCCGTGCTTGCCGAAAATCGTGCCCACGCCGCCGACAATGCCGGGCACGTCGCGATGGCGGAACACGAGCAGGTAGCCGTCGAGATAGGCCTCCAGGCGGAATCCGTCCAGCGAAACGAGCCGGGGCATCTGTTGGCCGAAGATCGTGCCGGTCGCCCTGTGGCTGGCGGCATCCGTCGCCACTTCGGCCGACATCGAGGCCCGGAAGGAGCCCATCTCGGAATGCGATTCCTCGGCGATCGAGACGCCGCGCTGCTTGAGCAGCAACTCGGCGTTGACGAAGTTGACGTCTTCGGCCAGCGCACCTTGCAGCAGGCCGGCGGCGAAGACCGAAGTCAGGACCTTTGTCTCTTTGCCGGCGATTTCGCCGCGATACAACAGCCGGCACGACTTCAACCCGCTTGGCTCGAGGCCGGCGAGCAGCATGCCCAAGCGATATGCAACGTCGATATAGCCGCGGAGCGAGGCCAGCGTTTTTGGATCGAGCGATGCGACGTTGACGGCGTGGCGGATTGCGCCGGTCGTCAAATAGGCGACCAATAGGTCAACGGCTTCGGTTGCAACTTGCGTTTGAGCTTCTTCAGTGCTCGCGCCGAGGT
This sequence comes from uncultured Planctomycetota bacterium, assembly GCA_963738665.1. Classification (GTDB taxonomy): domain Bacteria; phylum Planctomycetota; class Planctomycetia; order Pirellulales; family Lacipirellulaceae; genus JABDGM01. The sequence continues at coordinate 250,019 of CAVTXL010000004.1, read as the reverse complement.
GAGGCGTGCAGACGACGCCGGGCAAGCCGAACAGCGGGCTCGATTTGCAGGGCTCGCTGGCAAACACGTCGAGGGCCACGCCGGCGATTTTGCCGCTCTTGAGGCCCACGGCGAGCGCGGCTTCAACATAAATGCCGCCGCGGGCCGCGTTGATGAGGCGGGCGCCCGGCTTCAGCTTTTCAATCTGCGCTGCGCCGATAAGCCCGCGGGTTTCGTCGGTCAGCGGCGTGTGGACCGTCAGGTAGTCGACCCGCGGCAACAGGGCGTCGACCGTGGCGACCGGCTCGATGCCCAGTTCCTGGGCCTTTTCGCGCGATAGAAACGGATCGTAACCTAGGACCTTCATTTCTAGGGCCTTGGCCCGGGCTGCGACCGCGAGTCCAACGCGGCCGAGGCCAACGATGCCGAGCGTCTTGCCGGCAAGCTGGGTGCCCATGTACTTCTTGCGGTCCCAGCGGCCTTCGATCAGGCTTTGATAGGCGGGGGCGATGTTGCGCGAGAGGGCCAGCATCAGGGCGATGGTGTGCTCGGCCGTACTGAGCGTGTTGCCGCCAGGCGTATTCATGACGACAATGCCACGGCGGGTGGCGGCGGCTGAGTCGATATTATCGGTGCCGACGCCGGCCCGCACGATGGCCTTGAGGCGGCGATTGTCCTCGAGGGCTTCGGCCGTAATCTCGACGCCGCTGCGACAGATTGCGCCGTCGAATTGGGACAGCGCTTTGCGCAGCTCGCCGCCGGCCAGGCCGGTGCGGACCTCGTACTCAATGCCGGGCGTGGCGGCCAGCATGTCGAGGCCTTCTTGGGCGAGCGGATCGAGGATGATTACGCGGGGCATGGGTGCTGGGTTAGTAGGTGAGTTGATTCGTAGGCGCGTGGATGGGGCGTGGAATCACCTGTGGCGACACACTTACTTACCTACTCACTCCTTTCTTAAACTCCACCATGAAATCTCGCAGCTTTTCCACACCTGCCACCGGCATGGCGTTGTAAATGGAGGCGCGGATACCGCCGACAGAGCGGTGGCCCTTGAGCTCGGCCAGGCCTTGTTGTGCGGCTTGGGTGACGAATTTGCTCGTGAGCTCGTCGTCAGGCAGGCGGAATACGAGGTTCATGATTGATCGGCAGTTGGGCTGCGCGTGGCCGGCGTAAAAACCACCGCTGGCGTCGATCACTTCATACAGCATCTTGGCCTTGGCTTCGTTTTGCGCTTGCATCTTGGCCAGGCCGCCGATGTCGGTGAGCAGCCATTTGGTGACCAGCGACACGACGTAGATCGGGAACGTCGGGGCCGTGTTCCAGAGCGAGTCATTCTCGGCGTGCAGGCGATAGTTGAGATAGCCGGGCAAGCTATCGCGACTGCGGTCGAGCAGATCTTTACGAATGACGACGATCGTGACGCCGGCTGGGCCCAAGTTCTTTTGGGCACAGCAGTAGATGAGGCCGTACTTTTTGACGTCGAGCGGCCGACAGAGCAGGTCGCTTGACGAGTCGCACACGAGCGGTACGTTGCCGACGGCTGGCTCGGTTTTGAACTGAACACCTTCAATCGTCTCATTCGAAGTGAAGTGGCAGTAGGCGGCCGAAGCGGGGACTTTCAACTCGTTCGGTTCGGGCAGACGGTCATACTTGGTTTTGCCGCCGTCCCAGACGGTGAGAATCTCGCCTTCTTTGGCCGCCTCTTTGGCGGCGTATTTTCCCCAGGTGCCGGTCAAAATGTAAGCGGCCGAATTGTGCTTTTGATCGAGCAGGTTCAGCGGCACCATCGAGAATTGCAAGCGGCTCCCGCCTTGCAGGAAAAGAACCGCGTAGTTGTCGGGAATCGAAAGCAACTGCCGGAGATTGGTCTCCGCCTGGTGCAAAATCGCCTCGAAGGCCCGGCTGCGATGGCTGATCTCGACGATCGACGCGCCAACGCCAGGCAGGCTCATAAAATCGCGTTGGACCTCGGCCAGCACCGGCTCGGGCAGCGTGGCCGGGCCGGGCGAAAAACTGTAGACGCGTTGATTCATGAGAGAGCCTCCGTTCGCGACAGTTCCAGGCGCGGGCTATCCGGCGACGCGAGTGCAGCGAACCAAAAGTCGCTAGAGTGGCGTGATTTTCGCGTATTGTAGCGATCCTGCGGCAGGTTGGCTATGCAGGGCGAACCTGTAGGCCGGAGCCGATTTCTGCGATCCGCGTGCGGGAATCTGTCGTCCCCGCTGACATGTATCTGCGGGATACAATATCATATCGACAGCGGAAGAGTGAGGCCGGTTCGACTTCTTGTACCGGCCCCGCACAGTTTGCCGCGTTGAAAGGACGCGCAACATGGCCCAAACGAAACAGCAGCGTGATCCGTTTGCCGCCCGCGGCACTTTTGACACGGGCAATGGGGAGGCGGGCATCTACCGGCTATCCAAGCTTGAAGAAGCGGGCGTCGGCCGCATCACTGCCCTTCCCTATTCGGTTCGCGTGCTGCTCGAATCATGCCTGCGGCATTGTGACGGCTATGAAGTGAGCGAGGACGACGTGCGGGCGCTCGCCACGTGGGAGGCGACCGTGCCGGCGCAGGTGGAAATCCCGTTCAAGCCGGCCCGCGTTGTGCTGCAAGACTTCACCGGTGTGCCGTGCGTGGTTGACCTGGCCGCGATGCGCTCGGCGATGCAGCGGCTCGGCGGCAATCCGAAGAAGATCAACCCGCTGGTGCCAGTTGATTTGGTGATCGACCACTCGGTGCAAGTCGACTTCTTCAACTCGCCCGAAGCGCTCGATCTGAACATCGACATGGAGTTCCACCGCAACCGCGAACGGTATGAATTCCTGCGGTGGGGGCAAAAGGCGTTCAACAACTTTCGAGTTGTGCCGCCGGGCACGGGCATCGTGCACCAGGTGAATCTTGAATACCTGGCGAAGGTTGTATTTCTGGGCAAGGACGAACGGGGCCCGGTGGCCTTCCCCGATTCGCTCGTGGGCACCGACAGCCACACGACGATGATTGACGGCCTGGGCGTCGTCGGCTGGGGCGTTGGCGGCATCGAGGCCGAAGGCGTGATGCTGGGCCAGCCGATTTACATGTTGCTGCCGGAAGTCGTAGGCATGGAGCTGGTGGGTGAGCTTGCGCCGGGCGCGACGGCGACCGATTTGGTGCTCACGGTGACCGAGCTGTTGCGGAAGGAAAAGGTCGTCGGCAAGTTTGTCGAGTTCTTTGGGCCGGGCGTCTCGACGATGCCGGTGGCCGACCGGGCGACGATCGGCAACATGTCGCCCGAGTATGGCGCGACGATGGGCTTCTTCCCGGTTGACGAACAGACGCTGCGGTACTTGCGGCAGACAGGTCGGACGGGTCAAGAAGTCGAGCTGGTCGAGCGGTACACCAAAGAGCAAGGCCTGTTCCGTACGGACACGAGCCCGACGCCGCGATTCACGAAGGTGGTGCGATTGGACCTGTCGACGGTCGAGCCGAGCCTGGCTGGGCCAAAGCGGCCGCAGGACCGGGTGCCGCTTTCGAACATGAAATCGTCATGGCGGAATGCGCTGACCACGGTGTACAGCAAACGGCGGCCGAACTCGCAGCCGGAAGGGCGGTGGGAGGGCGAAGGGGGCCATCCGGCCGAGTCAGGCGCCGCGGCGGAAGCAGAACCCGCAGTAGCGGTGGCCGACCCCGGCTTCGACGGCGTCGATGTCGAATGGAATGGCGAGCGGTTCGAGCTGAAGCACGGGCACGTGGTGATCGCTGCGATCACCAGTTGCACCAACACGAGCAACCCCAGTGTGATGGTTGCGGCCGGCCTCTTGGCCCGCAAGGCGGTGGCCCTGGGACTAACGGTTCCACCCTATGTGAAGACGAGCCTCGCTCCGGGTTCGCGGGTGGTCACAGATTATATGGAGCGGGCCGGGCTGGATCAGGACCTGGAAAAGGTCGGCTTCTACACGGTCGGCTACGGTTGCACGACCTGTATCGGCAACAGCGGGCCGCTGCCGGAGCCAATTTCGGCGGCGATCAAGGAGCACGACCTGGTGGTGGCGGGCGTGCTGTCGGGCAATCGCAACTTCGAGGGCCGGATCAATCCGGACGTCAAGGCGAACTACCTGGCGAGCCCGCCCTTGGTCGTGGCGTATGCGCTGGCGGGCACGACCGACATCGATTTTGCGGCGGACCCGCTGGGAACCGATCGCGACGGCGAGCCGGTCTACCTCAGTGACATTTGGCCATCGAGAGATGAAGTACAGGCGGTCGTGGACGAGTGCGTGCGGCCCGAGATGTTCGTCAAGCAGTACGGCGGCATCTGGGATAAAAACCCCAAGTGGAACGCGATCCAGACGAGCGAAGGCGAATTGTACGAGTGGGACCAGGATAGCACGTACATTCAGGAGCCGCCGTTTTTGGAGGGGTTAAGACCCTCACCCACGGCCCCTCTCCCGGAGGGAGCGGGGAGCGATTTGAAGATTTCGCCGATTGTGGGGGCCCGCTGCCTGGCCGCGTTTGGCGATTCGGTGACGACCGATCATATATCGCCGGCCGGCTCGATCGCCAAGGCGAGCCCGGCCGGGCAGTATTTGATGTCGCTGGGCGTGGAGCCGCGCGATTTCAACAGCTACGGCGCCCGCCGCGGCAACGATCGGGTGATGACCCGCGGCACGTTCGCCAACATTCGCATCCGCAACCTGCTGGCCCCGGGCACGGAAGGGGGCGTCACGCGGCATCTGCCGGAAGGCAACCAGATGTCGATCTACGACGCGGCCATGCAGTACAAGCTGGAAGGCGTGCCGCTGGTGGTGCTGGCCGGGGCCGAATATGGCAGCGGCAGCAGCCGCGACTGGGCGGCCAAGGGGCCGTTCTTGCAAGGCGTGCGGGCGGTGCTGGCGGCCAGCTTCGAGCGCATCCATCGCAGCAACCTGGTGATGATGGGAATCCTTCCGCTCGAGTTCGAGCCCGGCACGACGTGGCAGTCGCTGGGCCTCACCGGCGAGGAAGTGTTCGACATCACCGAGCTAGGCGACGGTTTGAAGCCGCGGCAGAAGATCAGCGTGACGGCCAACCGCAAGGGGGGCGCGATCAAGTTCCCGGTCACGGTGCGGATCGACACGCCGGTCGAGCTGGATTACTACCGCAACGGGGGCATTCTGCAGACGGTGCTGCGGAAGCTCATGAAGGACTGACTGGTAGGATTTCGCCTCACTTGCATATCGCCTCACGAATATTTTTTGTGGGGGGTGGGGCGAAACTCGGGCCTTTGTCGCAGCGTGGTTTCACGCAAGTCGGTCTGGCGACGCGGCTTAAAGCGTGAGGCCTGCAAAATTGAGCGCGCGTATCGCCCCGGTGGGGCGAAACTCGCATCATTTCGCCTCCCTGGTAAGGCGAAACTGTGCGACGAAAACAACCCAGCAATCGGGTATCCACGGCACGAAGTGCCGTGCCGCTCTCGTCGCGGCGGGTGACCGCTGACTTTCTAAGATGTCAAGGAGCGAGCGCCAAAATGGCAGCCGCATTGTAACCGATTTATATACTTTTGTACAGAATTCTTTTCGGCCACTCTGTTTATCTTCGCCGATGGATTCAAGAAATTCTTTTGATCAACCAGTGGGCGACGGGGCGGATCGTTCGCAGCCCACTGCGCCGTCCGGCCTGGGCGATTTGGCCGAGGCGTTCTTTAATTCGGTGGGCATCACGGAAGACCGCTATCGGGCCGTGAAGGTGGCGCTGCATCTTGATCCGAAGTGCGGCTGCGCCGAGCGGAAGAAGTGGCTGAACGAGATGGGGGGCAGCTAGGTGTGGAGGGCGTGGTGGCGAAGATGGCGGCGTGGATGGACCGGGGGCGGAAGTGATCGTCATGTCATGCAAAAGAGCGTTTTGGAACGCTAATAAACACGAATACAACACTAATGATTCTAATGCTTTCCTATTAGTGTAAATTAGTGTTCTATTGGCGTTCCAAGTTCTTCTGACTATTCTCGAAAAGCCATGGGGTGTCACATGCTTGAGGATGAAGGTTATCAATTCATGGGGGCGGCGTTTGAGGTGTATAATCAGCTGGGCTATGGTTTAGCCGAAGAAATCTACCAACAAAGCTTGGAAATTGAACTGGAACTTCGGCCAATTCCTATTCTGACAAAACATGAGCTGGCGGTTTACTATCAAGACCGGCAACTCGGGAGGATGTCCCGAGTTTAGTTGAAAAGGTGGTGACTCCTTCACCCGGAGGTTACATTCCGGGAATGTCATTTTCACTCACAGAAGGAGTTCACCACCATGTCACGAAGCTATCCGAAATCGTCTCGTGTTCGCAAGTCAACTAGCTCCGACGGCCGGAGAAAGGGAGGTCGGCCGCGGCGGATCGAAGCGCAGGCCTTGGCGGCGTCCCGCGAAGTGCAATTGCCGCTAAATGTCGAAGCGCTGGTCGAGATGACTCGCGAGGCGCTCTCATCGTTCGCCGTGGAGATGGGGCTGAAAGTGGCCCAGTGCCTGCTGGAAGACGAAGTTACCCAGCGTTGTGGCCAGCGGCATGAGCGTGTGCCCGACCGCAGCCAGACCCGCTTCGGCCATCAGAGCGGCTTCATCACGATCGCCGGCCAGAAGGTGTCGGTCGAGAAGCCGCGGGTGCGTTACACGGACGGCCGTGGCGAAGCGGAGCTGGAGCGTTACACGCTCTTGCAGTCGCCCGAGGCGATGCCGCAATCAGCCCTGGAGCACCTGGTCAACGGCGTTTCGACGCGTCGTTACGAGCGGGTGGTTCACGCGGCCCAGGCCGGCTTTGGCATGAAGAAGTCGAGCGTCAGCCGCGGTTTCGTGCGGGCCTCGGCCCAGGAAGTGGCGCGGCTGGCCGAGCGGCGTTTCGAGGGTGAGCGGTTCGCCGTGATCTTCATCGACGCCCAGCCGTATGCGGGCGAAATGATGGTCGTGGCCCTGGGAATTACGACCACGGGAGAGAAACGTCTCTTGGGCCTGCGGCAAGGAGCGACGGAGAATGCGACCGTCGTCACTTCCCTGTTGGAAGAGTTGCGCGAGCGTGGCGTGCCCACCGATGTGCCGACGCTGTTCGTGCTGGACGGCGCCGAAGCGCTGCGGGCGGCGGTCGTCCGCGTGTGGGGCAAGTTCGCCGTGATTCAACGCTGCCAGGTGCATAAGCGGCGAAACGTCGAAGCCCACTTGCCCGACCAGCATCATGAAGAACTGCGCCAGCGGCTGAATGCAGCCTACCATGAAACGAACGCCACGCAGGCTCGTACGCTGCTGGTGGCCACGGTGAAGTGGCTGCGGAAGATCAGCCCGGCCGCGGCCGCCAGTCTTGAAGAAGGTCTCGATGAAACGCTGACCGTGGTCCGATTGAGTGTTCCGGAACTGCTCCGCCAGACACTCTCGACGACCAACCCCATCGAGAGTGCGTTCAGCGTGGCCGAAAGTGTGACACGCCGCGTGAAGCGTTGGCGTGACGGCGACATGCGCGAGCGGTGGTGTGCGGCCGGACTATTGGATGCCGAACGACGCTTCAACCGCATCAAGGGCTACAAATACCTGCCGCAGCTCCTGGCAGCCCTCGATCGACTTCACGCTCCAACCATCATTGACAAACAACCCAAACTCGCCTGACAATCACCGCTAGGAGTCATCCACCTATTTCAACTAAGAGAGGGACATCCTCGCAACTCGAGACTAGATATAAGTCGGACCTCGTCGTTTTCGAGAGTCTCGTAATCGAACTAAAAGCCGTTTCTGCACTGACCTCGGACCACGAAGCCCAATTGTTCAACTATCTTCGAATTGCCAGACGCGGTGTGGGCTATCTCGTGAATTTCGGAGCGAAAGGAAAACTCGAATGGAAGCGATTGATTCTGTCCGACCTGCACACCACGTTGTCAGCAAATGCCACCACTTGCGAGTGAACACGAATAAGTACCCGTTTGGCTGTCATCCAAACCTCTAACTGAAAGCCGCATTGTGCGAGCTACTTCTGTGGCGTGCCATCGATCGTTCGTTCGGAATCCCGCACCAGGCTGGGACAGACGGCGAACAGGTGTACGACAATGCCCAGGGACGTCAGGATGCCAACGACGATGCGGTCTGCAATTTCGTGTTGATTCAACCACCCGGCGGATATAGCAGTCACAATCAGGCCGGAGAAAACGATGCGAAACCAGCGGCGGCAGGTTTCGGCCGGGAGAAGGAACACCATCGCGTTGATGACGGTGATGACGGTATAGAGTGGAAAGCTCCAAAGTTGCCAGGGCGGATAGAAGCAAACAACTGTCACGACGAGCGCGACCAGCGCGATGGCGGCGCGGGCCCGGCCGAGTCTTGACAATTCAGTGGCCGTGTTTTGCCGACGGATAAAGGTCGCAACTCCGATACCCCAGATGGAGAACATGCAGCCCATCGCCAGGCTGCCGATGCCGAAGCGGACGGCTTCGGCACCGTTGAGGGTATCGGTTCGCCAGGGGCCGCTGCGACCGGGGCGCCACTCAAGATCGTAGTGCTGTTGACTGATTGCCTGCCAGCCGGTGTGGACACCTAGCACGCCGACGCCGAGCAAAAAGACCGCGAGCAAGGCGAGCAAGATCAAGTCGAACCAGGACCGCGGCGCGTGGTAGACGGTTTGGGTATATTGTGCCGGGCGAAACATTTCGGCGGTCCCCGAGAATTCGCGGTGCTGACAGGAATTCTAATTGCGTGGTTCGGTCACCAATAGATAAATCGTTCGAATAGCTGGCGCTCTTTATCGGGAAGCTGGCCCACATCGGAGACGAGGTAGTGGTTTTCTTCGGTGTCGATGAGGACCTTGCCGCGGGGGCCGAAGTCTTGGGCCTGGGATTCTTCCCAGCGCATGGTGAAGCGGGTCGGGCCGTGGTCGGTGCGGACGGCGAGTTCTAGGTAGTCATCCTTGAGGCGGGCCGTGTTGATGCCGGTGATGCGGCGGTGGTGGTAGCCGCGGGCGAGGGTGCGGCGGAGCAGCTCTTGGCTGGCGGCGGGCCAGTCGGCGAGGCTGCGGACGATGCCGAGCTCGACGTCGGGGCCGTCGAGGCTGGTGGTGCGGAGGCTGATGAACTCGTCGGGCCGCGTGGCGGGGAAGCAGCGGAGGGCGAAGACGCCACGGTGGCGCGGGCCGCCCTTGAGGTGGATTTCGAGCGTGTGGTGGGGGCCTGCGCGGAGCATGGCGGTGGCTGGGTCGAGCCAAGTGGGGGCGAAGGCTGGTGTGTGCGAAACGTCGCCCGGTGCGATTTCGCTGAGTGGCTCGGTCGGGAGACCGGCCACAATTGGCTCGGTCGGGAGATTGGCCACAGCGGCCGTCGGAAAACCGGCCACTGCGTCGACGGTGGCTTGGAAGTTGTGGTTGCGGGCGATTTGGGTCTGAATCTTTACGAGGCGCGCGTATTGTCCGCCGACGTGCATGAGCTCGTCGTGCGTGCCCTGCTCGGCCAAGCGACCCTGATCAAGGACGAAGATGCAGTCGCTGTCGCGGAGCGTGCTGAGGCGGTGGGCGATGGCGACGGTCGTGCGGCCGTGCGTGAGGACGCGGAGCGCTTCCTGGATCTCTTGTTCGCTTTCGGTGTCGACGCTGCTGGTGGCTTCGTCGAGGATCAGGATTCTCGGATCGTAGACAAGTGCGCGGGCAATCGAAATTCGCTGTTTTTCGCCGCCAGAGAGGCCGGCGCCGCGTTCGCCGAGCCAGGTGTCGTAGGCGAGCGGCGTGCGGAGAATAAATTCGTGCGCGAGGGCTGCGCGGGCAGCGGTGAGTGCTTCTTCGGGACCAGCGTCGGGTTTTCCGTAGACGAGGTTATCGCAGATCGTGCCGCGGAAGAGGAACGGTTCTTGGAGAACGACGCCGATGCTCTGGCGGAGATCGCTGCTTGCAAGGTCGCGGACATCGACGCCGTCGACCAGGACGCGGCCCGCGTTGGCATCGTAGAAGCGGCAGATCAGGTTGACGAGGGTCGATTTTCCGCTGCCGCTACGGCCGACGATGCCGATCTGCTGGCCGGGCTCGATCGTGAAGTTCAGGTTTTTGAGGACGGGCCGGCGACGGTCGTAGCCAAACGTGACGTTATCGAAGCGGACTTGGCCGCGCGGGTTGGTGAGTTGCTTTGGCTCGGCGGGCTCGCGGGTTTCGGAGGGCGTATCGAGCAGCTCGAACACCCGCTGGCAGCCGGTGAGGAAGCTGGTGAGCCAGGTGGTGAACTCGGCCAGCGTTGAAAGGGGCGCGTAGAACATGGCCAGGTAGGCCAGGAAGGCCATCAGCGAGCCGAGGGTCATGTGGCCGGCAAGGACGTCGCGTCCGCCGACGTACCAGACGATGAGGCCGCCCAGGCTGAAGACGAGGGCCATCAACGCGGCGAAGGTGTGGTTGGCCCGCTCGACGGTGATGCGCGAGCGGCGGATGTAATCGTTCGTGGCAGTGTAGCGGGCGAGCTCGCGATCTTCTTGGGCGAAGGCCTTCACGACGCGCATGCCGCTAAGGACGCCGTTCAGGGCGCCCGCCTGTTTGGCGCGGCCGTCCCAGTAGCGGTAGTAGTTCGGGTAGACGCGGCGCCAGAAGTAGAAGCTCAGCGCGATGACGAGCGGGGCCGGGATCATCGTGACGAAGGCCAGCTTGGCATTGAGGGTGAACAGCATCACGCCGACAGCGATGAGCTGGACGATTTGCAACAGGAAGCCGCCGGTGATTTCTTGCAGCACGCCGTGGACGACTTCAGCATCGTGCTGGACGCGGCTGGTGAGGGAGCCGACCTCGTGGCGGTCATGATAGGCGACGCCGAGCGCGTGCAGCTTTTTGACGAGCTGCGTGCGAAGCTCGAACGAGAGGCGGACGCCGACGAGGTTCGCCAAGAGGCCTTTGACCCAGTTCACGGCGAGCAGCAGCACGCGGGCGGCGGCGAGGGAGACGACGACGACGGCCAGGGCCGTGAAGTGCGACGACGCCAGCGGGGCGGAGTCTCCTTTGGAGAGGATCTGGTCGACGAGGTATTGCTGGAGCTTGGGCGGCACCAGTTCGAGGGCGACGCCAATGAGCATGAGCGCGACCATGCCGGCGGCGAGCTTCCACTGCGGGCGCATCAGTTGTGCGAGGCGGAGGGCGAGCGCCTTGCGCGGCAGGCAACGGGGGCAAGGTTCGGCAGGGCCGGGCAGGCGGAGGTGGCACTTGGGGCAGTGCGCGGTGGGCAGTTGTTCTGCGGGCTGGAGCTCGACGCGGCCGGTGGAGCGGAGGTCTTCGAGCTTGTCGGCGAATTTTTGAAACTGTGCGGCGAGGCCGTTCGAGTAGCGGGCGACGTCGACCCAGGTCTTGTCGACATAGGCTTGCAAGAAGCCGGAACCCACCGTGCTGTGCGCGCGGAATCGCTCGACGCTGCGGATCGGCAGGTGGGCTTCCACGCGCGGCTGGTCGTCGCCGCTGACGACGGCGAGATGCTCGCGGTTGGCGATCACCCACTGGCTTGTCAGTTCGCCCGGCAGCGAAAGATCGGTTTTGGCCGAAAGGAGAACAGGGACCCCGTTGAGCCGCTCGCGGTCGAGCAGCTCGTGGACTTGGGAAGGGACCTCTAGTTTGAGCATCTGAGGGAGATGGCACTCCTCGCGGGCGGAAATGGATTGTGTGAGTTGCCGCCCCGTCAACTCGCACGGCAGAAGCCGTCAGCCTTCAGCCAGAATTTGCAATTGGGAATCAGAGTTGTGGTTTCAAATGAAACTTTGTAGGCGCGCATGTTACGCAGCTTGCGCAGGATTGTTCGCCGCGGCGGTGGGAATATTGGCTCGATTCGTGACGTGGTTCGCTTTGCAGGTAGCAACGGCCGTAAGGCAAGGGCTGGAAAGCACGGCCGGGAAGCCGGCAGTGGCACGCGCCGGCGAGTCGCCGGTGATTCGCGGGAGAAAGCCGAGGCACTCGCGTGCAGGCGCCTTGCTTGCGCTTACGGTATGTCAGGGTTACGGACAGGAATGTCCGTCCCACGGTGTAAATTGTAGTTAGCGCGGCCCTAACGCTGATAAATCGGCAACAGCTGGTAGGCCGGCGTGAGCGTGAGAACGGAGAGGGCGGTCGGGTAGCAGGGGCCGTAGATTGAGTCTTCTCCCGATTCGCTGGCCCAGGCGCCCTCGGGCGTTTGGGCGTCGAGGAGAGTTTTGGCCAGGATGGGGAAGAACTTCTTCCAGTAATCGCCGCCGAGTTGGGCCATGGCGTTGCTACCGTAGTAAGCGCTGTAGTGAAATCGCTCAAAGCGGTGGAAGGTGACGCCGTAGGCGTCGAAGGGGTGTTCGAGTAGCCAGTCGCCTACTTGGCGGGCCATGGGTGTGTTGTGCAGGCCGGCCAGAGAGAGGGACAGGGCGCCGACGCCCATCATTCCGCGATTGGTGTATTGATCGTAGGACGCGAGGTGTCCGTAGTAGAATTCGCCCGTCGATGGCTGAAACACTCCTTGAATGTACCGGATCGCATTGCGAACTTCCTCATCAGGGATCTCGAACTTTGCGTTCTTAGCGGAGCGGAGGAACATGAGATGCCAACCGGTCACGGAGAGGTCGGACATAGAAGGGCTGCCGCCCGGTTGAATGTAGCGCCAGCCGCCGCGGTCGCGGGCGTCGGTCTTGGCCGGTTCCTTCTGCAGCTTGGCCGTGTATTTGAGTGCATCCTTGACCGCCACCTGAATCTTTTCCGAGCGCTCGCGGGAGACCTGGCCATAGACTTCGCACAGCATCAGGCCGGAGATGGCGTGGTTGTAGGTGCCCGTGTGGGACGGTCCCTGATGGACGTGGTAGTTTTCAGGGACGAGCAGGCAGAGCAGGCCGTCTTCTTGTTGGCAACTGAGGACGTAGTCAATCGCACGATTGAGTTTCTCGCCGTAGCGCCCCTGGCCGGGCTGGTGGCCGGCGGAGAGAAAGGCCATCACGGCGAGGCTGGTCACGGCGGGTTGGCCGGCGTCGCGCGTGGGAAACGATCCGTCGGGCGCTTGCTGGCTGGCGAGCCAGGCGAGGGCACGCTCGACGCCGCGATCGACGCGGGCCCACTCGGCAGTCGTGAGGGCGGCGGCGAGGTTCGAGGAGACGTCGGGCTGCTTCGACTCCGCAGCAGCCGCCGGCTGTGCGGGTGGTTTTTGTTTTGGTTCGTCCTGAGTGGCCGTGCCGCCAACAATCAGGAAGCAGGATAACAGCGCCAAGCGAAGCAGGGCGACAACGCGCATGGGACACCTCGCAGCGAAACGATCGATCGCACCGAATTTGCCCTGCCGCTTTACGGTGGATTATACATGGCCCAGCGGCGGGTACACCAGTATGACGGTCGACATAGACGTGAATCACAAGGGTACGGACAGGATTGTCCGCGCTACGACGGCGTTACTCGCTGGCCGGTGCGTTGAAGGAGCGTTCGGTCTGATCGTTGGGGTCGGTCGAAAACGTGTGGTCGCGCCACAGCCAACGCATCATTTCCGGGAAGATCGCTCCGCCCTGCTTTTGGCCGTGGCGGCCGATGCCCCAGGCGTAGTTGACGTCGTAGCCTTTTTCCGTGAGGGCTTGGGCCAGGCGGACGTTTTGGGCAAACCAGTCGCGATCGGGCGAGTAATTGCCGCCACGACGGCCCTGGCCGCGATTGTCGTTGCGGCCGTCCTGAAGGAAGACGCGGATCGGCTTTTTGTCGCTCTCGCGAACGAGATCGGGAATGACCTGACCGCCGCGGAGATTCACGAAGCTGCCGACGATGGAGAGGACCTTGCGAAATTGTTCGGGCCGCTGCCAGGCGACATTGAAGGCGGCGATGCCGCCGGAGCTGGCGCCGCCGATGCCGTGCTCTTCGGGTTCGGGAGAGATGTTGTACTCCTTATGGATCGCGGGCAGCAGTTCGTCGCAGATGACGCGCGGGTACTTGTCGTCGACCACGTTGTATTCGGTAGGGCGATTTGTGTTGCGGTCGCCCCAATCGGTGGGCGTGGGCTCGGGTTGATCGGGCCGGCGGCCGGGATTGATGAAGACTGCGATCATCACCGGCAGCTCGCGGCGGAAGATAAGATTGTCGAAGACGTTCGGCACGCGAACGTCGCCCTCCATAGCGATGAAGGCCTGGCCGTCGTTGATGACCATCAGGCTGGCGGGATTCTTTGCGTCGTATTGTGCTGGCACGTACACCCAGTAGGTGTGGCTGGTGCCGGGGAAGACTTCGCTGGGAAGGGTGAGCGGGCCATTCAGCTTGCCTTTGGGTACACCGTCCTGCGGCAACGAATCGGGGCCGAGTTTATAGAAGCGGTCGTCGCCCTGGGCGAACAAGCTGGTCGTGAACGCGGCAGCGGCCAGGAACGATAGTGAGAGAATCAATGCAGATTTCATGCAGACACCTGTGGCTCCTGGTTTGCTTTGAAGCGTACTGCGATCATAGCGAGGGGCCAGGGCGTTTGGCAAACCGACGGCGGCGTGTACACTTAAGTGAGCGGATTTCGGCGAGTCTAGCCCCCAGCGGGGCGACTTCAACTCCGCTCGGCCGCCGGCTTTCCGTATCGGCGAGTTTGACTCTAAGAATGACGATCGATGGCGATTCAGCTCGAGTGCCCTGGTTGCAAAGCGACTTTGTCGGTCGACGAATCGTTGGCCGGCAAGCAGGGAAAGTGCATATATTGCGGGCAGCGCGTGGTCGTGCCGGGGCGAGACGGGGCGGCGGCCGAGCCGATCACCCTGATCGACGCGACGCCGGAACAGATGATGCGGGTGCTGAGTGCGCGGCGGCAAAGCGCGGTCCTGTTTTTGTTCACGCCGACGCCGGACGGTTCGTACGAATTGGGCGACATGGCGGACGAGGAGCTCAAGTGCATTGTGACGGACGACGTCAATGCGGAGCGGTTTGGCCTTGTTGTCCAGGGGATTGGCAAGCGGTTTTCGCCGCGGCCCAATGCCGGCGCCGCGGCTAGTTCGAGCAACACGCCATTTTTGTATGAGCTCAAGGGTGACCGGCTGGGGATGAGCTTTGAGGAGTTTAAGCGGAAGTATGGTCGCGGCGAGGAAGGGGCGCCGGAGCGACTGCCGATTTGCTCGAACGAGGCTTGGGGCGCGAACAAGGCCGCACTACACAGCGAGCCGTGGCACGCGCCGGCGGGAATCATCCACGCCCGGATCGACCATCCGGCCGAGAACAATCCGCCCACGATTGGCGGCGTAAAAACGCAATTGCTGCTGTACCATTTTCTCGACGGACAATTGTTTCGCATCTCGGCATTTTTTCCGACCGATTTATTTCATCTGGTGCGGCGGGCGGCCATGGAGAAATATGGCGATCCAAATTTTGAAACGCAGCAGCCGCGGCAGGTGGTGTGGCAGAACCCGGTGTCGGCCGTGTTTCTAACGCGCGGGACCGTGCACCCGCCGGAGCCATCGACGCTGGTGCTCGTCTTCAAACCGCTGGCACAAATCGCCGAGTCGCGGCGGCCGCAGGGGGCGGGCGACATCTGATGCGGCGGCGAAGTGATGGGCCGGTGTGAAAGCAGGGCCGATGCCGTGGGCGGCTTTAGGTGATTGGATCGAGGCTGTCGCGGTAGCGGTCGAGCACTTCGCGCGGTTCAAGGTTGAATACGGCCCGGCCTTTCGTTATCCAGCTACGGCCGGTGTAATTGAATACGGCCGTGGCGGGCGCAGGTTGCTGACGGCCTCGACCTCTTCCATGCCGCCGCCGACAACGGCGGCGAAGCTGATCGTGGCGCCGACGAGGCCGACGAGCTCGCCGTTGGCTCGATCGCGGGCGATGATAAGGCGGTCGTCGAGTTCGCAGTCTTTCCACGTCAGGCCGCGCGGCTTGCCGCTGGCGGCGGCTGCTTCTAAGAACTTCTGTTGATGCGCTGGGCGCTGGGCTTCAAATTGCTCGCGGGCTCGTTGCACCCGGCGTGCGTGCAGGGAGCGGCGAGCAGAGCCGAAGACGATCCAGGCGACGACGGCCAAAATGAAGGCCAAGCCCCAGAGGATGTACGCCATGATGAGTGGAGGAGTGGAGTAGTGGAGTGGAGACGATTCGTCCGTTGCCCTGTTGGACACTGCTCAAATGGACTCAACCCGCGAGCATTTTACGCGGGATCCACGCACGCCAGACGCCCGTAACAAAAGACTTCCAGCGTCGGCCCGACGATGAACGCGAGCACGGCAGAAGTTTAGGGCAAGATCGTCGTTTGCAACAGCGGCGAGGCGGAATCCGTGCAGCATGTCGATCCGCAATTCGCGTTGCCGCAAGCGGTCGGCGTGGGCGGATAAGGCCAGCGGCGAACACCAGCGCCGAACCAGCCGTCGCACGGCTGGACAGGGCCGAGGACCATCGGCGCGTGATATCCGGGGCCGAAGCCATAGCCCCAGGCTTGAGCGTACGTGCCAGGAAGATTCCAATAGCCGACGGCAAAAGCGCTGGAACCGCCCAACGTAACAGCGATTGACGCAACGACCGAAAGAACAAATTGACGGGGGCGGCGTATCGGCACGGTTTAGGGATGCTCCGGCAATTGATAATCGCACCGTCGTAGACATCGAACGCGAAGCGGGCCGATGAGCAATTGACTTCCGCGATTTGGCGCGTCTTGCCCAGACGCCAAACTCGGCGGCGGCCTAATCGTTATAACTGTGCCGTTCGAGGTATTCGCTGAGGAAATGACGCGAGATGTGATGATCGACGTCGAAGATGTGGGCCAACAGGGCGGCGCGGATCCACATGCCGTTGCGGGCCTGGCGGAAGTACATTGCCCGCGGGTCGTTGTCGATCTCGGGCGGGATTTCGCCGAAATGCTGGTCGCGCGGGAAGGGATGCAGGATCGGGGCGTAGGGCTGCATTCGCTCGACCAACTCTTGCGTGAGGCAGTAGCGCGTGAAATCGATGCGGGCCAGCGAATCGGCGTCCTCGGGGTCGTCGTGCTCTTTCTGGATGCGGGTCATGTAGAGGGCGTCGAGCTGCTCGATGACCGGCCGGCCGTCGATGGGTTCCTCAAATGAGTCGACTTCATAGACGCGGACGTTGCGGTCGCGGAGCCGCTCGCGAAGGTCGTCGCGCATCTGGAGCTTGGGATGATCGGGCGAAATGAATACCAGCCGCACGTCGGGATAGAGGGCCAGCAGCATCGCGAGCGAGCGAACGGTGCGGCCGCGGCCGATGTCGCCACAAAAGCCGTACGTTTTGCCGGCCAGGCCCTTGCTCAGCCCTTCGTAGCCCTTGCGGCCGCGGAGCTCGTCGAAACGATTGGCGGCCGGAGAATCCTTGGGGCTGGCGAACTGGAACGACCGCTGCAGCGTGTAGACGTCCAAGAGGGCCTGGGTGGGGTGTTCGTCCGCGCCTGCGCCGGCGTTGATGATCGGCACGCTGCGGTTGCCGTGGAGCTCGAGGTCGTTCATCAGGTAGGCGCACGATTCGGCCAGCCGGGCCAGGTTCGAGCGCATGATGATGACGTCGAAATAGCTGCTGAACATGCGGATCGAATCGAACCGCGTTTCGCCCTTGGTTTCGGAGGAGGTCGACGGGTCGCGGACTTCATTGCAAGTCATGCCGAGGATTTGGCAGGCGGCCATGAACGAGAGGAACGTCCGCGTGGAGGGCTGCGTGAAGTAAAGCATCGCCCGGCGGTGGTGGAGCAGGTTGATTAAAAAGTCTTGCCCTGCCCTGCCCTTCGAGAGGATGCGGATCATGTCGGCGACGCCGCCGAGCTCTTCCAAAAACTCTACCGAGAACTGGCCGGAAAAAATTACGTGCCGAATGCGGCCGTTGTGCTCGAACTCGGGCGTTTTCATCCGCACCGGACGCTGCAAACGCGATTCATAGAGAAGGAGATCGCGGTCGTCCTGCGTCTTCGGGCGTTTCATGGGAAGGACGGTGGACATGGCGAAGGAGCGGGCGCAAATCACTTGCGGCTGGAGGCCGCAGTGATGCGAAAAGAATTTAATGCACGGGCCGCGTCTGTGTACCATTGTATGTTACTTGCGGGTAGCCGGCGTCAAGAGTCGGCGCGATTTACGCCGGGTGCCACTGGCTTCGCCGGCTCTGCCAGTTCTGGTGCAGCCGATTTTCAGGCGCGGCGACGGAGCAAGAAATCGTAGCAGGCACGCTCCGCGTGCCGTAGCTGAGATCAGTACGAGCGCCGTTCTCGGCGTTTTGTTACGGTTCACGCAGTGTGCCTATTACATTTCACTCAATCCGCCACGCGCCAGCGGACTTCGAACAGCCGCGTCATGATCAGGATGAGAGCGCCGTTGTAGAGAATCGACCAGCCGACGTAGCCGAAGAAGATGCCCAGGTTGTCGACAACCGCGCGGCGCGTTGGCGACGCCGTCGCGCTCGATATCGAGCGGCAGGGCGAAAGTGGCCGCGAAGGGACTGAAGACGCCCGCCACGTCGGCGATTTGCGAGCCGGCCAGGCTGGTGCGGAATGTGGTCGTGAAGAATTGCACGGCGACCGGCGCCATGAACAGCGCGAGGATGATGACGTAGGTGGAAATCAGGCTGGTGGCCGACTTTTGAAAAATGGTCGAGCAGAAAAGGGCGGTCACGGCGGTCGTCAAGCAGCAGAGGCCGACGATGAGAAGGTAGCCGGCCATCGTCGGCAGATTGTGCCAGAACGGCAGCGGCATCACGCAGGCCAGCAGCACGGGCCAGAGCAGAAACGGCGTCAGCACGCTGGAGACGCGCAGGCCCGAGAGCAACTTGCCCCACAGCATTTGCCAGGGCGTGACAAGCGTGGTCAGCAGCAGGTCGAGCGTCTGGCGTTCGCGTTCGCTGGTGACGCTGCCGGCCGAGAAGACCGGGCCGACCAGCATGTTGAACAGGATCACGTAGGAGATGTACCAGGGGGCGTACTCGGGCCAGATGTAGAGGCAGCAGGCCATCACGAACAGGGCCAGGAACATGCTGATCTGAATCACCAGCCGCAGCATCAGCGTGCCCTGGCTGAAGATTTCGCTCCGCATTTCCTTGTCGTAGATCGGGTTGGCGCCGTCTTCCATGAAGGTGGTGCGCTTGGGCGGGGCGAACAGCTTGTCGGGGAATTCGTCGCGCTTGATGTACAGGCCGACGGCCTCGCGGGCCTCGGTTTCGAGGTCGACGACTTCCTTGCCTTCGCTGCCCAGGTCGGGCGGGTAGAGCAGCCGCCGGCAGGCGTAGCGCCACAGGATGGCGCCCATTGCGAAGCAGCCGATGGGCACGGCCGTGACGACGAGGATCAAGCGAAATTCACCAACGCTTTCGAGGTTGTTCCAAACCAGCACGCATAGCATGGCCAGCGGCAAGATCATCAAGTACGAAACGACCAGCGAGGCGCCGTGCGGGCGAAAAAGCTGCTGGCCCAGAGGCTGATCATGCCGAACAGGCCGACGGTGCAAATCATCGCGAAATAGGCGGCGACCACTTCGTAGAGCGAAACGCCGCCCAGCGGCAGGCAGAGCATCACGATCGGCAGCGAGCAGATCATCAGGATGCCGAGGTGGGACAGTGCGGCGAGCAGCTTGCCGAGCACGATCGCGCCTGGGGCGAGTGGGCTGGCCAGCAGCATCTCGTAGCTCATGCGTTCTTTTTCGCCGGTGATCGCGCCGGCGGCGAAGCTGGGGGCCATCAGCGCGGCGAGCAGATACTGGCCGAGAAAGAACAGGTTGACCAGCCGCTTGGCCTCCTCAGGCCGGGCCAGGTCGAGCTGCTGCTCGCTGCGGCCAGGCCAGATAGACGACGACGCCCGACAGCAGCCACGTAGGCGAACAGCAGCACGAACGCCCGCGTCATGCGGAGGTTGACGACGAGCTCGCGCTGGAGGACGGGGTTTTCGAGGAGGTACATGGATAACGGCTGGGTCGAAGAAGAGAATTGCAAAATGCAAATCGCAAATTTGAAATTGAAGAGAATCGCTCTACGCATGTGTCTTCATTTTACGATTTGCAATTTGCAATTTGCAATTTCTGTTCAATATTTCCTCGGCCGCACCCGTCCCTGCACGCGGCTGGGCAGGCCTTGAATCCGCAAGAAGCCTTCGGCGTCGGTCTGATCGTAGCTGCCGCCGGCTTCCATGCTGGCGACGGCGGCGTCGTACAGGCTGTTCGGGCTTGTGCGGCCGCGGACCAGGACGTTGCCTTTGTAGAGGCCGAGTGTCACCTCGCCGGTGACGGGCTGCTGGGCCTCGCGGGAAAAGGCCATCAGGGCGTCCATCTTCGGGACGAACCAGAAGCCGTAGTAGACCATCTCGGCCACTTCCGGGGCGAGGCGGTCGCGGAGGTGGACCAGGTCGCGGTCGAGCGTGAGTTGCTCGATCGCCTGGTGGGCCGCGTAGAGGACCGTCATGCCGGGCGCTTCGTAGACGCCGCGGCTCTTCATGCCGACGAAGCGGTTTTCGACGATGTCGATCCGGCCGACGCCGTTGCGGCCGGCGATCTGGTTCACTTCCTGGACCATTTCCAAGGCAGATCGCTGTTTGCCGTTGAGCGAAGTGGGCACGCCGTGCTCGAAACCGATCTTCACTTCTTCCACCTTGTCGGGCGCTTGCTGCGGCGAAACGGTCATGCCGAAGTCGACGATCGCGACGCCGTCGATGGCCGGGTCTTCGAGTTTGCCCGCTTCGTAGCTGATGTGCAGGCAGTTTTCGTCGGAGCTGTACGGCTTGGCGAGCGAGGCCTTGACGGGAATCTTTTTCGCGTCGCAGTAGGCGATCATTTCCTTGCGGCCGGGGAACTGGTCGCGGAATTTCTTGATTCGCCAGGGGGCGATCACCTCAAACGACGGGCTCGAGGGCGTCGGCCGCCAGTTGGAAGCGGCATTGGTCGTTGCCTTTGCCGGTCGCGCCGTGGGCGAAGGCCGTGGCGCCGACTTCGCGGGCCACTTGCAGGCACTTCTGGGCGATCAGCGGGCGGGCGATCGACGTGCCGAGCAGGTAGATGCCCTCGTACTTGGCCTGCCAACTGAGCACGGGGAAGGCGAAGTCGCGGCAGAGCTCTTCACGGGCGTCGACGATGCGGGCCGACTCGCGCGCCGCAGTCGCGGGCCTTTTTCAGAATCGCCTCGCGGTCTTCGCACGGCTGGCCGAGATCGACGTAGACGGCGTGAACGTCGTAGCCTTCGTCCTGGAGCCAGCCGAGGATGACGGAGGTATCGAGGCCGCCGGAATAGGCGAGAACGCAGGTGGGCATGGCGAAGGGGTGAGGGATCAGGGGTGGGGGGTCAGGGAAAATGCAATTCGCAAATTGCAATATGTCAAATGAGGACCGGGCTAAGCATATTGTGGTTCACCTGCGGGGGAGTGGCAAGCGGCGGCCGGCGATCGGCTGCTGGCCTGCTCGAGTGGTCAACCTTCGATTTCGAGACGAACTTCGCCGATGAGGCCGCCGGGAGGAAGTTGCGCGGGATCGCCGACGGTGGTTCGCATGCAGTCCAGATCAGGATGGTCGACGACGATGGTGAGGCGGTTGTGATCATCCAATTGGTCGGTGATGTCGAATCGCTTGGTGCCCTCGCCGGGATTCACAAAGCCGACGAGCTTGTCGGCTAACGTAATGCAAGCGCTCGACTGCTGCTGGTCAACGACAAGAAACACGCATTCGCCGTTATCGAGGCCGGTCGGAGTCTGGAAGATGCGATGGTAACGGACACGGCCGAGGAAGTCGGCGCCGAATGAGGACGACCAATCGGCCGGCATAGTGACGCGATCGGGCGGCGGCAGGTTGTCGTTCGCGGCGGCGTACGAGCCATCGGCCAGGGGCACGAAGCGGGCGAGGGGTTCGAGTTGCCAAGGGCCGCGGAGGCGGATAGTGTGCATGAAAGTAGCAGGCACACTCCGTGTGCCGTAGCGAAATTGGATGGGCGACCGCGTATCAGTCGATCGCGTCGGGCGGCTGGACCGCGGGACCGGACGAACCGCCACCGCACTTGTTGCTGCCGGACCAACAGAGTCGTTATCGCGGTGCAGACTTTAGGGACGCGAACTGTAAGGGCAAAGATTATACGGCCGCTGCAACGGCACGCGGAGCGTGCCTGCTACATTATTCGTCGAGGAAGTGCTGGTTGACGCGGACCTGGCGGATCTGGCGGCTGTCACGCTCGTAGACGCGGAGGAGGACCTGGATGCCGCGGAGGGGAACGTCGTAGGGAGGGGCGGTTTCGCGTTCGCCAATGTCATCGGCGCCCGAGCGCACAACGCCAGAGGTAAGTAAGTTCGTCGCGGGGTCCAGGTATGTACCCGGATCATCGAGTCCATTCGTGCCTTGGTCGACTCCGAAAACTCCGTCATCGTCGATGCCGTTGTTTTCATACGATGTCGACCACGTATCGTAGACGGCGTAGCCCGGTGCTAGGGCAGTATCTGTCGGGACATGATAGATTCCACGTGCAGTCGCAAACCAGGGCACTATCCACGTTGCACCGGGCGCCACGGTCGGCGGAGTTGTAGCGTTGAAGCCATAGCCGTAGCCCAGGTCAACGTAAGCGCCCTGCCCAGCAAAGGTGGCGCCGGCCGCTGGGCCCGAGACACTGCCGATCGCCGTGTTGTAGTAGGTCTTCCAACCTGGGTCTGAGGGTTCGAGCACGACATTGGTGGACGACTGATGGTAGAGCGGAGCGCCCGGATCGTACACGCGTAAATCAAAGGCCAGCACGTCGGTAAGCATAACGTCTTGGCCGCGTCGCGCGCCCCACAAGGGGACAGGGCCTTGAACAACGCGAACCACTTGGCCTTCGTCATTTAGCATCACGTTTGCCGTGGCGTCGATGGTCGCCGATGTCGCATCGACGTAGGCCAGTGGGCGGGCCGGGTATCTGGGGCCGGACGACGGATCGTAGCTGCTGGCGGATACGGAGTACGTCGCGACGTGAATTTGTCCGGAAGTGGCTGAATCGGGGAGCATGTTTGCCTTGGCGATGGCGTTGCCGGAGGGCGCCGGCGTGAGGTCTGGTTCGACGAGAATTTCAAGTTCGCGCTGCCGCTGGATAGGTTCCGGACGAGGCAACGGCGTAGGGGTAGCGGCGATCGCCGCCCGGATGGATATTGCATAATGGCCGAAGCGGTTTTCGCGGTTTGTCAAATCGGCCAACGTGTTGGCGACGATTTTCCATTGACCCGCGCCGTCCAGGGCGAGGGCGTCCCATTCGAGGCGGACGGACAAATCGAATCGATCTTGAAAGCGACCAGTACCGAGAGGGCCTTGTCGACAGTGGTACGCGGATAGGTTGCCGGCGGAAACAATCCGGACAACGCCCGGCCGGGTGTCGTTGGGGTTTAAGCTGCCAAACGGGTCGACCCAGGGCGCGATCAGAAGGGCGCGGCGATAGATCGGTGCGGATGCCAGGCTCGCCGAAAAAGCCGCGGGCACTTTCTTCGTGCTGCGGGTTTTCCATGGCGAACCAGATCACCTCGGCGAGAGGTGATTCGACGGTCGTAAAACCTTTGGCCGCCACGGGTATAGTTTGGAACCCGCCCGACGAACGGCTCGTGCTCGTTACGAGACGTGAACATGAGAATGTCGTCGTAGTCGCCGAGGCCGCTGACGGTGCCAACGATATTGTTGCTCGCATCCCTTTGCACAAACGAGCCATTAATTGCGGTCGGAACAGTTGACAATGTGGGATCCAGCTCATCGGGATTGCCGTTCTTGTCGGAATCGTTGTCGCCGTCGGTCAACATACTCGGGCGCGCGTCGTTATATTGACCTTCCAGCAATTCAACGTACCCATGATCGGAATCAGGCCGTTGCCAGGTGGTGCCGGGGCAGGTGTGGCCGGCGAGGTCTTGTTGGAGCGTGTTGCGAACATTGCGGAGCTGGGCGCTCATCTCCATTGTGGCCCGGCGGCTGCGGATGCTTTCACTGATGTTCGCGAAGAGAGTGACGACGGCGGTCATCATCACGAGGGTGATGGCAACCGCGATCAGCATTTCCACGAGGGTGAAGGCAGGCTGGTCACTGAAGCGACCAGCCCGTGGGGAGTGGTGCGAATGGGCAACGTCAGTTGGGTGGCGTTGCAGCGGATGGTGCGATGAAACGGCAACGGACATGGAACAGGCTCCTCTCGCTGGCGCCCCAGAGCGGGGCCTTGCCACCCGCTGCGACCCTTCCATTATTGCACGGCGGTGCGAGTGGGTCGAGAGATGTGCCAGTTGAGGGGTAGTTGCGGCGGAGAGAAGACAGGCACATTTTGCTCAGCCGAGAGCGCGAAAATGAGCCAGTCGCTGCCGGATCTTTGGATATGCGCTACGGGGCGGCGCTCGACGGCGAGCCGCCTTCGGCCTCGTTGGAATCGGCCTGTTCTTCGCGGTGGGCGGCGATCAGCGAGGCCGCGATGGAGGTGCCTAAGAGCACGACGATGATCGCCAGGGAGAGCCAATGGGGCGGCTCCCAAAAGCTGTGGAGTAGCATTTTGAGGCCGATGAAGATCAGGATCGCGCTCAGGCCGTAGTTCAGGTAGCGGAACAGATTCATCACACCCGCCAGCAGGAAATAAAGTGCCCGCAGGCCCATGATGGCGAACACGTTGGACGTGAAGACAATGTACGGCCAACTTGTGATGCCGAAGATGGCGGGCACGCTGTCGATGGCGAAGATGACGTCGGTGCTCTCGATCACGAGCAGGACCAGGAACAGCGAGGTGACGAACAGGCGGCCGTTCTGGCGGACGAAAAACTTGTCGCCGTGCGTGCCTTCGGCGACGCGGAGATATTTGCGGGCGAAGCGGAGGACGATGTTCTGATCGGGATGGGTTTCGCCGCCGTGCGAGCGGCCCAGCTTGTAGCCGGTGTAAATCAGAAACAGGCCGAAGGCTTCCAGGACATAGCGAATGTGGATCAACTGGTTGGCGATCAAAATGAATGTCAGCCGCATGACGATCGCGCCAAGGATGCCCCAGAAGAGGACGCGGTATTGATATTTGAGGGGCACGCCGAAGTAGGCGAAGATCACGACGAAGACAAACACGTTGTCCATCGAAAGGGACCACTCGACGAGGTAGCCCATGAAGAACTCGACGGCGTGCTTGGCGCCAAATTGCCACCAGATGAAGCCGTTGAATACGAGTGCCAGACCGCACCAGAAGACAGTCCACCACATCGATTCGCGGAGGCCGGGTTCGTGAGCGTCGCGGTGGAACACGAACATGTCAAGGGCGAGCAGCAGGGCCGTGCCGGCGAAGAAGGCGATCCAGAAGAAGGGCGGCACGACGATGGCGTCGGCGGATGCTGCTTGAGCGAGGACAGGTTCGATCAACATGTGCACGACGGCGCGCCTCCGCGAACTCACGACTGGGCACGAGGGTACGCCAGGGGTGTCGCGTAATCATAGACGGCCGATTGGCTGCAAGCAACCAGTGTCGTCATCTCGCTCGGCGAGTTGAAATCCTCTCGCGGAGCGAGAGGACAGACGTTTGAAACCGTTGCGCGGAGCGAGAAGATTACGCTCAGGTGCCGAATTCGGGGCGGCGTCGGCCGAGCTGGCCCTGCAGGCGCTGGACGATGGCACTGTGCATCTGGCTGACGCGGCTTTCCGACAGATCGAGCGTTGCGCCGATTTCTTTCATCGTCAGCTCCTCATAGTAATAGAGGATGATGATCAGCCGCTCGTTACGGTTGAGGCCCTTGGTGACCAGCCGCATCAGGTCCGACTTTTGAATGCGCTTGGTAGGGTCTTCGCCCTTCTTATCCTCGAGGATGTCGATCTCGCGAACGTCTTTGTAGCTGTCGGTCTCGTACCACTTCTTGTTGAGGCTGATCAGGTTGACGGCATTGGCGTCGGTGATCATCTTTTCGAGTTCGGCCACCGAAATGCCCATGTGCTCGGCCAGCTCGTTCTCGTTGGGGGAGTGGCCGATTTTGGCTTCCAGCGTTTTGATGCCTTCGTTGAGCTTGCTGGCCTTGCTGCGGACGAGGCGGGGCACCCAGTCCATCGTGCGGAGCTCGTCGAGCATCGCGCCTCGGATACGGGGCACGCAGTACGTTTCGAATTTGACACCGCGCGTGAGATCGAAGGCGTTGATGGCGTCCATCAGGCCGAAGACGCCGGCCGAGATCAGGTCGTCCAGCTCGACGCCGTCCGGCAGCCGCGACCAGATCCGCTCGCCGTTGTATTTGACGAGCGGCAGATACTGCTCGACGAGCCGATTGCGGAGCTGCTTATTCTTGGGGTTCGCTTTGAACTCTTTCCAGATTTCGGCAATCTCTTCGGGTGAAGCAGCTTTCGCGCAGTCGAAAGAACCGTGGCCATGCAATCCTCCGTGATCGGCCGTGACGGCACTGGCGTGCCGCAGGTGGCCGGACCATCCTGGTCCGGCGGCATTCGGGTGTTACATCAACGAGGGTATCGGTGCGTTGTCGCGAAGACAGTTCAGGCCGCCGCGCTCTTATTTAACTGTTGTTCCAGCTTGGTCTGCACGGATTGGTCAATCGTGGTTTGGGCGATGTGCCCGAGAATAGCGCCCACGAGGGCAAAGGCGATCAAGCTGAACGTAGCCAAGGAGAGCGTGCCTTCGACGCCGCCGGAATCGAGCCAGCCCCGGCAGATGACCATGGTCATCGCGAGGGGCCCGAGGATTCCAGCATAGTGTCGACCCATCAGCTTGCCCAGGCTTGCCGTTAAACTTGCCGCAGCTCCGCCAATTTGACGGCTGCGGGCGTGGCGGTGTGATGTGCCTAGTTATCGTCATTTGTGGTGAGGAGGCTTGAGAAGATTTTTTGGATTGTTGGCCGCTCACCGAACTGGACAGCCGTTTTCGATAGCAGCCGGCGCAGCGGATGCCAGGGCGTCGCGAACGGCGCGGCCCAGCCACAGCGCGGCGTGTCCGAACGGCGAGTTGGGCCGTTCCCATACACGCGGCCAGGTTTTGATGTCGCCGCGCTCGTCGTGGTAGAGCGGCAGATACGGCAGCGCATGCACGTCGCGTCCCAGGTGTTGCCGGCACGCGGACGCCAGCCGGCGATGCGCGAGGTCGGCGTCGAGGGGCCGCTCGCACCGATTGATCAGTAGGCGGATCGGCGCGGCGAGCTGACGATGGGCAGCGAGCTTGATGGTGGCATAGCTGTCGCGGAGGGCGATGTCATCGGACGTTGTTACCACTAATACCTGGCAAGCGCGCTGCCAGAGGCGGCGCGTCCAGGGTGTGATGCCGCTGCCTGTGTCGACAACGACGAGGTCGGCAACTTCAGCCAGCTTCCGAAGTTCACTGATAAGCCGCTGCAGTGTACGGCGTGAGTCATCCGGGGACCGGTCCAGCGGGCTGTCGTCGGCGAGGATAAGCGCCCCGGCTGGCCCGGGCTGCATCGCCGCAAGCGCAGATCGATTTCCAGCCAGCACTTCGCGGAGCGCGTGCGGATTAGCGTGGCGATCGAGGCCGGCGAGGCGCGGCAAGTTGGCTTCGGCGAGCGCGGCGTCGACCAAGACAACCCGCTGGCCGGCATCGGCTAGCGCCGCGGCGAGATTTATCGCCGCGGTTGTCGCGCCGACACCAGGCCGGCCGCCCGTCACGGCCACGACGAGCGGTCGCGCCGGTTCGGGGGCGCTGGCAGCGGGGCTGCCCTGGCAAGCTGTCGAAGTTGTTGGGCCTGGTCGGGCATGGGGAGAGCAACGGCTTGGTGCTTGTTCGACTGCGACTCAGGGATGCGACTTGGGTTTTCTATGAGTACTGAGTACTGAGTACTGAGTACACAGGAAGCTCGTTTTGCCGGGCGCATTCGACCGACGTGTGTTCAAATTGGTCAACTGTCAATTCCGAGTAGGGCATAAGCCAGGCGGCGGCGGTCGGCGACTTGGATGTCATCGGGGACGTTTTGGCCGTCGGTGAGGTAGCTGACCGGCAGGCGGCAGGCCCGCAGGAGCGTGATTAGGTGGCCCAGGCTGTTGGCCTCATCGAGCTTGGTCAAGAGCAGTGCCGTGGTGCCGACGTCGGCAAAGCGCTCGGCCGTGGCCGCGAGACTTTTGGCGCCTGCGGTGCTGCTGAGCACGAGGTGAACGGCGTCCGGCTCGGCTTCGGCGAGCATTGATTTGAGTTCCTGAATGCGCACTTCGTCGCGCGGGCTGCGGCCGGCGGTGTCCATCAGAACGAGGTCGAGATGGCTCATGCGAGCGACGGCCTCGCGCATTTCGCGGGGGGTGGCGACGACTTCCATCGGCAGATCGATGATGTCGGCGTAGGTGCGAAGCTGCTCGACGGCGGCGACGCGGTAGGTGTCGACGGTAATCAGGCCGACGCGGCGTTTTTCGCGGAGGCGGTAATTGGCGGCCAGCTTGGCGATGGTCGTCGTTTTGCCGACGCCCGTCGGGCCGATGAGAGCGACGACGCGGCAGGTGTCGCTGTCGGCCATGATTGGACCGGTGACATTGATGTCGTCTTCGAGCAATTGGGCCTCGCGGGCCTTAACGAGGACGGGGTCGACTAGCTCGCGGGCGTCGCGGCTGGCGCGGATGCGGTCGACCAGACTGCGGGCGATCGATTCATCGACCTCAGCCTCGATCATGTCGGTGAAAACGTGGAACATGGCTTCGGGCAGGTCGTGGGCCGGTGCGGAGGCAGCCCGCTGGCAGAGCTTTTCGACCATGGCGTGAAGCTCATCGAGCTGTCCGGCGACCTGGTGGCGAAAATCGTCGCGATATTGGGCGCGGTAGTCGGCTTCGAGGTGGGCGGCGGGGACGCGGGCCGTTTCGCGATAGGCGATAACCTCTTCGCGGGCGGCTGGCTCGAAGTGTTGCGCGGCGGCTGGCAAACGGCTGGGCACGTTGACGCCCGAGGAGGCGGCCACTTCGTACTTGCGGCCGAAGATCATGCGACCCAAGAGGCCGCTATTTAGCTCGCGCGTGTGGAGCACGGCGGCCGCGGGACCCAGTTCGCGGCGGACGAGGTCGAGGGCGTCACGCATGGTTTTGGCGCGGAAGGTGCGAATATCCATTGCCGGTGCCTATTTCGAGATTTGAAGAATGCAAAACGTACAATGAACAAATGCAAAATGTAAAATGGAGATGGACCTGCCGTCATCCTGCAAATTGCATGGACCTTTTCGGATGAACAGTTCACGGTCGGTCAGCGACTAATCCCACGGTCACGATCTTCGTATCCCTCGTGACTTCGTTGAAGCTCAACACCACCAAATTCGGCAGGTGGTTTTCGGTCAGGCGTTTGACGGCGGCGCGGATTTGGGGGCTAACCAGGATGATCGGGGCGTGGTGGGTCGCGGTTAGCTTCGTGGTTTCGTTGCGGACGGCGAGGCAGATTTGCTCGATGGCTTGCGGTGAGAGTCGGACGAACATACCGCGGTCGTTGTGCTCGACGCCGGCGCGGATGCGGTCTTCCAGGCCGGGATCGAAGGCGATGACGTAGAGTTCGTTTTCAGCATTGCGATAGCGCGTGCAGATTTGCCGGGCCAGGCGGTGGCGGACGTATTCGGTGAGGAGAATGGGGTCTTTCGATCTCGGCGCATAGTCGCCGAGTGTCTCCAGAATTAGCCCAAGCTGGCGTATTGAGACTTGCTCGCGCAGCAGCATGTGCAGAATGGCCTGCACTTCGGCGAGTGACAGAGCGCTCGGGATCAGTTCGCTGACGACCGTCGGTGAGGCGGTCTTTAATTCATCGACAAGGTGCTTCGTGGCGTCGCGGGTGAGGATTTCGTCGGCGTGGCGGCGACAGATTTCGGTGAGATGCGTGGCCAGCACGGCACCCGGCTCTACGACGGTGTAGCCATAGAGCTCGGCCCGTTCTGAAAGGCCAGGGTTGATCCAGCGAGCGTCGGAGCCAAAGGCGGGCTCTTTCGTCTGGATGCCGTCGATCGTGCCCGTCGTCATGCCGGAATCAATGGCCAGCAGTTGGCCCGGTTCGAGCTCGGCCTGGGCGACGGGCATGTCGGCGATTTTGATGCGATATGTGTTCGAATCGAGCCGCATGTTGTCGCGAATGCGGACCTTGGGCATCAAGATGCCAATTTCGCCGGCAATGTTTTGGCGGACGCGCTGGACGCGGTCGAGCAGGTCGCCGCCGCGGTTCGGGTCAGCGAGGCGAATCAGGCCGACGCCGAGCTCGATTTCCATCGGGTCGACCGTGAGGTAGTCTTCGACGCGCTCTTCCGGTGTGTTGGCTTTCTTATCTTGCTGTGCCTTCTCGAAGGCGGCGCCAGCAGCCGCGCTCTCACGGCGCGTCATCATTCGGGAGAGGCCGACGCATGCGGCGCACAGCGTAAGAAGCGGGATTCGCGGCAGACCGGTAAAGACGAGAATCCCGAGGAAGCCGCCGGTGACGGCCAGTGCCTGCGGCCGGGCGAAGATCTGTTGCAAAAACTCGCGCGGCATGTTGGCCTTCTGTGTGCTGCGCGTGACGAGCAGGCCGGCGGCGAGTGAAATCAAGAACGCGGGCACCTGGCTGACGAGGCCATCGCCGATCGTCAGTTGCGTGTAAAGCTTGGCGGCGTCGGCCAGGGCCATGCCGTGCTCGGCCATGCCGATGATGAGGCCGCCGATGATGTTGATCAGCGTGATAATGATGCCGGCGATGGCGTCGCCGCGGACGAACTTGCTGGCACCATCCATGGCCCCGTAAAAGTCTGCCTGACGGGTGATTTCGGAGCGGCGCGACTGTGCTTCGCGCTCGTCGATGATGCCGGCGTTGAGGTCGGCATCGATCGCCATCTGCTTACCGGGCATGCCGTCTAATGCGAAGCGGGCGGCGACTTCGCTGATGCGGGTGGCGCCCTTGGTGATCACGACGAATTGGATCACGATGATGATCACGAAGATGATCAGGCCAACGACGATCTTGCCATCGCCGGCGACGAAATCGGCGAACGACATCACGACGTGGCCGGCCGCCGTTTTGCCTTCGACGCCGGCGCGGGTGAGAATCAGCCGCGTGGTGGCGACGTTGAGCACGAGGCGGGCGAGGGTCGTGGCCAACAGCATCGAGGGGAAGACGCTGAATTCGAGCGGCGTCTTGACGTAGATCGTAGTCAGCAGCACGAGGACGGCCAGCGTGATGTTGCCGGCCAGCAGCACGTCCATCAGTGCAGCAGGGAGCGGCACCATGATCACCAGCACGCTGGCGATGATGGCCACAGGCAGAATCAGGTCTTGGCTGCGCGAAATCAGTCCGGCTGAAGGCGCAGTCGCGATACCGGATGCCACGATCGACTCCCGTGGGTTGGCGTGCGCAACGGCTGCGGCGCGGTCGACAAATGCAGACCGCGGCACGCCGGCGCGAGCCAACGATGAAAAGTTGATGAAGAGAGAAGACAGATGAGTGGACGGGACGTTAGTAAAAACCATCTCGGTTGTCTAGGGCGTCCAGCGTCGTCAGTTCACGCGGCTGACAGCAATTGTCGTACTGGAATTCTCGGGGTTTTCGTGGTTGCATTCGGGCACTTGCATGACGGCAGGCAAAGCGCAATACTCACGCTGGCGCTTTAAGCGGACGAGAATTGCGAGTTTCGGAAGCTCTGGCGAGTTAAGTGAAATTGGGGAGGCTGGGATCATGCGACGCGCGAAGATCACGATTGTTGGGGCCGGGAATGTGGGGGCGACGTGCGCCCATTGGTGTGCGGCGGCGGAGTTGGGTGACATCGTTTTGCTCGATATTCCGCAGACCGAGTCGATGCCGAAAGGCAAATCGCTCGACTTGATGCAGGCGTCGCCGATTGTCGGCTTTGATTCGCACATCGTCGGCACGACCGATTACTCGGACACGGTTGGCAGCGACGTGGTCGTCATCACCGCCGGCATTCCGCGGAAGCCCGGCATGAGCCGCGATGATTTGCTGGCGACGAATGCCAAAATCATGACGGCTGTGTGCGAGCAGGTCCGCAAGACGAGCGAGCACGCCGTCGTGATTGTGGTCAGCAATCCGCTGGATGCGATGGTGCAGCGGGCGCTGCAAGTGACGGGCTTTGAGCCAAAGCGGGTGCTCGGCCAGGCCGGCGTATTGGATACGGCCCGCTATCGCACGTTTCTGGCGCTGGAGCTGGGCGTGAGCGTGGAGGACGTATCGGCATTGCTCATGGGCGGGCACGGTGACACGATGGTGCCGCTTCCGAGCTGCACGTCAGTCGGCGGCATACCGGTCACGCAGTTGATCGACCGCCAGCGGCTGGATGAAATCATCGACCGCGCGCGAAACGGCGGGGCTGAGATCGTGTCTCTCTTGAAATCGGGGAGCGCGTATTATGCGCCGGCGGCGGCGACGGCGCAGATGGTGGAGGCGGTCGTCCGCGACAAGAAGCGATTGATTCCGTGCGCGGCCTACTGCGACAAAGAGTACGGCGTGGGCGGGTTTTATGTCGGCGTGCCGATTGTGCTGGGTGGCAGCGGCGTGGAACGAGTCATCGAATTGAAATTGACGCCGGAGGAGCAGGCGGCATTTCGCAAAAGCGTGGACGCAGTCAAGCAGTTAGTTGCCAAAATGGCGGAACTGGTGTGACGGGGGAATGACGAATGACGGGTGCGACTCGCATCGCGGGACGTGCCGTTTCGCCGATGGCCGCTAGGGGGTCGTGAAATTCGCTGGTTGGCACGAGCGTTAGTGCCGTTGACAGCATTTCACTCGTCGATTACAGTCCGCGGATCGTGAAGACCTGCCTGGGAGTAAACCCACCCCCGCATGATTTTTCTGCTAGCACGTGATTCGCTGAGAGCGCGTGCGTCCATTCCCCGGGTCATCCTCGGCCCGTGAGCCTGCTACCGCATTCGGGCTGACCCAACTTCACACACAACCTCCGGTAGAAAATGAATCGAATCGCCTTTGCCGCAGAGAAACTGTTGTCACCCCCGGCCCATTCGAGCGTAAACGATGCAAATTCAGTGACCTGGCTGGTCCACGGCGTTCGGCAGCGGCCGGCGATCGCCGTCACGCCGCCCCACACGACATTTGCCCCGCTCCACTACGAGCCGGGTTACGCCTACCCGCTGGTGGTATGGCTGCACGGCCGGGCCGGCAATGAGCAGCAACTGCGGCGCGTGATGCCGCACTTGAGCTTGCAGAATTTCGTCGCCGTGGCGCCGCGGGGAACGTCGTCCCTCTCGACTCGTCGGCCCGAGTTTAATTGGCAGCAGACGGAGGATGAAATTGCCGAAGCGGAAACGCGGGTTTTGCTTTCGATCGTGGCGGCGCAGGAGCGGTTCAACATCCACGCGGAGCGCGTCTTTCTCGCCGGGGTCAACGCGGGTGGGACGATGGCCGTGCGAATTGGATGGAATCACCCGGAGTGGTTCGCCGGCGTGGCAACGCTGGGCGGTCCGCTGCCGACGCGATATTGCCCGCTACGAAGAGTCAACGAGCTGCGGCGATTGCCCTGCCTTGTGTGCGCTTGCCGGGCGAGCCGCAAGTACCCGGAAGATCACGTTTGCCGCGATCTGCGATTGATGCACTCCGCCGGCTGCGTCGTCGCTTTGCGTCAGTATCCAGGCGACGACGAGTTGACGACCGGCATGTTGTCGGATCTGAACGGGTGGATGATGGAGCTCGTTTGCGGCGGCGGAGCGGAAGTCAGTAAGCGAGCCGTGGAGCGATAGCGCCATTCGCCGCTGTGAACACGCGTGCGATCGGCGCGAGCGCGTGCCGGTTGATGGCCGTTCGCTTTGCGGTCGTTCTGGTTTCGACCGCTTTCAGCTATCTCCGCTGGCATCGTGTCGCTTTGGCCATTGACATTTGACGGCGGGTTGTTGTACAAGCCGGCCGCTCTTCTCCTAGTTTTCGGCCGCTTGCGCTGGCCGTTCCTGCGCCGCCCGACATCGCGGCGCAGGTGCGCAATGGCGCGACGTCGAACGTGTGCAAAGGTTGCCAACTTGTCTTTGGATTCCAAGCAGCGAGATAAGCAAGAAGACGCGCACGGCGACGAGACGGTAGCAGCGGCGGGGGGGCGAATTATATCGCTGTTGCGGTCGCTGCCATTGGTGGGCAAGATCCAAATTTGGGCGGGCGGGCACTGGTTGCGCCGCGGCCTGATTGCGGGTGCGATTGCGGGAATCGTGCTGGGGACGGTGACGGCCTGGATCGTTCTAGCGCGTGCGGCGCTGCGCAGCGGGCAGGTGCCTTTGCAGGTGGCGCTCGACGCGCTTGACAAGGGACAAACGGAGCAGGCCCGCGCGATGGTCAGCCGCATGCTGACGAGCGGCCTGTTGGAAAACAAGGAATACGGCGGTCCGCTATTTGTGTTGGGCGCGATCAAGACGCTCGACGCGGAGCAAGCGACGACAGCGGACAAGCGCCGCGTTGATTTTCTCGTGGCGTCGCGCTATTTGAAAGAGGCGCGGGCGTACGGTCTTCCGGCGGGCCGGGAGAAGGTCGGGGAGTACCTGTTCGGCAAGAGCCTGATCGAGAGCAACCAGCCCGAAGAAGGCATGGAAATCCTCGACCGGATGCTGGAGGCTGAGGGCGATCACGAGGGGCCGATGACGTGGGCGATTCATCGCCTGCTCGCGCATACGTGCTTGGCGATGCCCGAACCCGAGTTGGAACGGGCGCTGGCCCATAGCAATAAGGCCCTCGAAAATGCGTCACTGCCGGCAAGTGAGCGGGCCGAAGCGCTAATGGACCGGGCCACTTGTCTGGCGCGGCTCGGCCGATTTGAGGAAGCGCGCCAATCGCTGGATGAGATATCGCCCGAGATCGGCCGGTCGGTCAATGTTCTTCTGACTCGAGCGCAAGTGACGCTGGGCGAGATCGAAGCCGCCATGGGCAAGAGCGATCCACAGGAGCGCGGCGGTGCGCTTGCGCACGCGACGCCGAAGTTAGACGAAGCGGTCGGCTGGATCGACGAAGCTGCAGCCCAGGCTAAGGCTGATCCGCTCGTGGTGCGTCGTGCCGCTTATCTGCGGGGCAGCGCCATGCAGTTGAAGGGCGACACTGCGGTGCATTTGCGCGAGTTTAGGGGGCTACGTCAACTTTACGGCGATACACCGGAGGGGGTCGCCGCCGCGCTCAATGAGGCCGACTTGCTGCGCGATGCGGGTGACTTTGAGAATGCGCTCATAGGCTATCGGCGCGTACTGGATTGGATCAACAGCCAAGCCACTTATCGCAGCCTGGCTTTGCCAATCTCAGGCGTTCGAGAGCGGCTGCTGGCGGCTCTGTCCGACTACGTAAAGCGGGAACGTTTCGAGGACGCCTTAGCGCTACTGGGAAAGTTTACTCCTCTGTTTTCGCGGGCCGAAGAGCTGCGCTATCGGGGCGAAACACTGCAACTCTGGGGGCAGCGGTTACTGGGCCAGGCGTCGGAGGACCCGTGGGCGCCGAGCCCCGTTCGTACGGAAGGCTTGCGCCATTTCCGCGAGGCGGGTGCCGCGTACGAACAGTTGGCCGAACTGCGGTTTGCCACGGAGGCGTACGTCAACGACCTGTGGACCGGCGCCGAAGATTACTACCTGGGTCACAGCTTTTCGCGGGCGATCCTGTTGTTGAACAAATTCCTGGCCAATGCGGCCGAGCTGCGCAACGCGCAAGCGCTGTTGCGGCTGGGCCAATCTTACTTGGCCCTGGGCAAGATTCCGCAGAGCGTGGCCGCCTTTGAGGAGTGCGTCGAGTTTCATCCAACCGATAGCGCGACGTACCAGGCGCGAATCGATTGTGCGAAAGCAAATTGGTATCGCGGCGACCTCGACGCGGCCGAAGAGCTGCTCACGGAGAATATCACCGGCAGCGAATTGAAACCAAGCAGCGCTGAATGGAAAGACTCGAAGTTCGAGCTGGGCCTGCTGCAATATGAAAAGGGCGACTACGAGCGGGCGATCGGCTCGCTGGAAGAGGCGATCGAACGGTACAAAGGAGATCCGCAGACGCTGGTGGCCCGATACGTCGTCGGAGAGGCCTATCTGGGGCTGGCCGAGCAATTGCGAGACCAGGAAGACCAGGACCAGCCGGCGGCCGCGGCGGGGGAACGGGTCAAAAATGAGGAGCTGGCGGCAAAATACTTGGAAACGGCGCTGGCATACTTTGTCGACGTGCGAAAGAGCATCACAGTCGAAGACCAGAACGTGCACGGCGATCCGATGAAGTCGGCCATGATTCGCAATTGTTATATGCTCGCCGGGGCCGTGCTGTTTGAATTGAAGCGCTACAACGAGGCGATAAACGCCTATTCCTACGTTTCCTCGTTATATCCGAGTGACCCGTTTGTGCTCGAGACGTTCGTTCAAATATCGAATTGCTGGCGACGACTGGACCAGCCGGAAAAGGCCCGCGGCGCCGTACAACAGGCGCAGACAGCCTTTGACCGCCTGCCGGCGGATGCCGATTTTACGACGACCACTGCGTTCAGCCGTGAAGAGTGGCGGCAGCTTTTAGCGGATATGGCGAAGTGGTGAGTCAGTAAGTAGGTGCGTAGGTGATTGGTCCGACGAAACAACTTGCTGTGTTGATGGATTGCAAGCACCGGATTCTGGTGCAATTGCGAGATGTCGGGTATCGCCAGATGGAGTTGGTGACGATTCGAGACACGGCTGCGCTGATCAAGC
The DNA here is from genome assembly GCA_963738665.1 of uncultured Planctomycetota bacterium. Lineage (GTDB taxonomy): Bacteria > Planctomycetota > Planctomycetia > Pirellulales > Lacipirellulaceae > JABDGM01. Next base: position 213,685 of record CAVTXL010000004.1, on the reverse strand, counting down.
TGCTAGCGGCCAAGCAAAGCTTGATTGCGGCGCTGCAAGCAGTCGAGCGAGAGCTGGCGCCATACTCAGTCGAAGAACCGAGCCGGCGAGTATGGGCAACCCAGGAAGAGCGTGGCCGTTGTGCCCAGCAGGCAGCCGAGTGCAATTCACTGCTGCGAGAAATCGTGGAATTGGATAAACAAGGCGTCGACCGGATGACCGCCCACCGCGATGAGATCGCCGCACAACTACAGCAAATTCACACAGCGGTCGACGTGCGGAATGCCTACCGTGCCCAGCGCTAGGCCTGGGCGGAGCAGAACTCAGGAATTGCAAAATGCAAATTACGAAATGCAAATTGCAAATTGACGAAGCCGATGCGGCCGCTGAGTTGGCCAAATCGCCTGCCGGTCGGGCCGTCGAGTTACAAGACGTTTTGGCGGCCTGGCATACGGCGACGCTGCGATTGGAGCGGACCCATGAAATGCTCTGTGCGGAAGTCGCCCGTTTGAACAAGGAACTGACAATCAAAAATAGCGAGCTGGCGCAAGAACCGGCTGGCCGACTTAGGGCAAATGGCGGCCCATGTCGCCCACGAAGTTCGCAACAACCTGGTGCCGGTTTCGCTGTACATGAGTCTTTTGCGGAGGAGGTTGTCTGACGACGCAGGCAGCCTGGATATCTTGGCCAAGATCGAGGCAGGGTTCATCGCCCTGGATACGACCGTGAACGACTTATTGAACTTCACTGCCCACCGTAACCCACACTGGCAAACGTTTTTGGTCGGCGACCTGGTCGAAGAAATCTGCGAAGCGCTGGGCCCGCAACTGGAGGCCCAACGGATCGACGTCGACGTCGATGTGCCGCCGAATACGCTGCTGACTGCGGACCGTGAAATGTTTCGCCGGGCGCGATTGAACCTGATGCTGAATTCGATCGACGCCATGCCGGACGGCGGCGAGCTGGTCATTACGTCTTATGACGGACGCAAAGGCTTTGAACTGGAAGTCGCCGACAGCGGTCCGGGGCTAAGTGATGAACAAAAACGTCGGGCGTTCGAGCCGTTCTACAGCACGAAGCAAGACGGGACCGGCCTGGGGCTGGCGATTGTGTATCACGTCGCCGAGGCGCACGGCGGCACGGTGACGGCCACCAATTGCCCTGAGGGCGGCGCCGCCTTCACGATCCGCATTCCACGACGCACGATGCGAGCCGCAGCATGAGCCGCAAGCCATCCAAGCAGCAGCGCTATAGCGTGTTGGTCGTTGACGACCACGCGCAGGCGCGAGAATCGATCGCGGACGTGCTGCGCACGGCGGAGTACGAAGTGGACGCCTGCGCGAGTGCGATTGAGGCGCTGGCGAAGCTTGGCAGGCGTTCGTTCGACGTGGTGGTGACCGATTTGCAGATGCCGGGCATGAGCGGCATGGAATTCATCTGCGAGCTCGAACGACGGCGGATGCACGTCCAAGTATTGATGATTACGGCTCATGGGTCGGTGTCGCTGGCGGTGGAGGCGATGCGGCTGGGCGCGTTCGATTTTATTGAGAAGCCGTTTGACGCAGCGGCGCTCGAGCGATCTGTCGCTCAGGCGTGCGAGCGAAGGAGGTTGTTCGAGGCGGCGACGGACGGGCCGCCCCTGGGGCTAAGAGCGCTCGGCGCAGTCGAATTTAAAAGGAGCGGGCGAATTTTCTGCGGCTGCGGCCGCGATGATCGGCGGCAGCCAGGCGATGCGCGAGCTACGGCAGCGGATCGCACAAATCGCTACGACGGACGAAACGGTGCTAATCTGCGGCGAGAGCGGAACGGGCAAAGAGCTCGTAGCCCAAACGATCCATGCGATGAGCCGCCGGGCGGCTGGCCCGCTAGTCAGCTTGAATTGTCCGGTTCTTTCGGCACAACTGACCGAGAGCGAGTTGTTCGGTCACAAGCGCGGCGCGTTCACCGGGGCAGAAGCGGACCGCACGGGTCGGTTCGAGTTGGCCCAGAGTGGCTCGATCCTGCTCGACGAAGTGACGGAGATCGACTTGGGGCTGCAGGCGAAGCTACTGCGCGTATTGCAAGAGGCGCTCGTTCGAACGGGTCGGCTCGAGCGAGACAGTGGTGGTCGACGTCCGCGTGCTGGCGACGACCAATCGCGACTTGCCCACCGAAATTGCCGCTGGGCGATTTCGGGCCGATTTGTACTACCGGCTGGCCGTGGTGCCGATTGCCGTGCCGCCGCTCCGCGAGCGAGCGGGCGACGTGCTGGAGCTAGCCGAACACTTTTTGGCGAGTGCGTCGACGCGTCTTGCGCGGGGGCCGTTTGAGTTGGACGACGCTGCCCGGCGGCTGTTTGTGGAATATGAATGGCCGGGAAACGTTCGTGAGTTGCAGAACATCGTCACGCGGGCCTGCGTGTTGAACCAGGGCCAGCCAATTCGGGCGGACGAAATCCGTCCGTGGCTTGCGGGGTGCGACGGGCCGCGCGATGACGGGAGCGACATGCCTGTGGGCATGAAGCTGGAAGAAGTCGAACGGCGGTTGATCGTCGCAACGCTGGAGAAATTCGGGGGTCACCGCGGGAAGACGGCGGAGGCCTTGGGAATCGGAGTTCGAACGCTCTGCGGAAAGCTGCGGACGTATGGATTCGCGCCGCGGGAAAAAGACTTTGCGGAGGTCGGTTAGCCACGCCGATTCGGCACAGACTGCCGCTGACAATCGGCAGAATTTGCCGGACGCAGTACTTTGAAATTGGCAGCGGCGCACGGCCGCTGCAAGAAGTGCGCACAAACGTTTTTTGGCACGGAGATTGCCATGCTTTCGTCGATCTTCCAATCATCCACAATTCCGGTACTTGAACAGGTTGTGAATTTTACCGAGGCGCGGCACGGCGTGCTGGCCGGTAACATCGCCAACCTCGACACGCCGGGCTACAAAACACGCGACTTGTCGCCGGAGCTGTTTCAAGGGCAGCTCCAGAAGGCAATCGAGACGCGTCACCAGCCGGTGACGCGGAGCTATGAGCCGGATGGCAGCGTCAGCGGCGCGCCTGCCGCGCAGCGGGCTGACCGCGACATTGAGGCCTTTCGCAAGGTTGAGGAATCGATGAAGAGCATCCTGCGGCACGACGAGGGGGACGTCAGCATGGAGCAGCAAATCAACGAGATGGTTAAAAATCAGCAGCAGCACAACCTGGCGATCAATATCATGGCGTCCCAGTTCCGGCTTCTGAGGGCTGCGATTACGGAACGGGCGGCATAAGTGCGTAGGTGAGTCGGATACTAGGTGAGTAAGCTATGTTTTCGTCTCTCGACGTCAGTACGAGCGGTTTGGTCGCGCAGCGAGCCGCGGCTGAACGCGATTTCGTCGAATATCGCCAACATGTCGACGACGCGCAACGAGCGCGGCGAAGCGGAACCATATAAACCGCGCTATGTAACGTTTCAGACGGACTCTGAACTTTCGACGCCCGGCGGCGGCGCGGGCGTGCGGGTGGGCAGCGTCGAGTATTCGCAGGAACCGCCGAAGATGAAGTACGAACCGGGACATCCGGATGCAGACGAGCGGGGCTTTGTACGTTACCCAGCGATCGACATGACGACGGAATTCGTCGACGCCTTGGAAGCCACGCGAGCCTACGAGGCCAATGTCGGCGTGATCGAAGTCACGAAGAACATGACGGAACAGACGCTGAGAATCATTGCTTAATCCTGCCAAGACATTGCCGGAGCCGCACGACTGCCGATGCACTTGAATCCTTGCGACGTCCGCCAGAACCATGACCGCGATCAACAACATTTCGATTCCGCAGATGCCCGTGCAGGCGCCGTCGTTGCCGTCGGCAGGGGCCGAGGGCGGGCCATCGTTCAAGGACATGCTGGCCGATTCGATCCAGCAGGTGAACACGATGCAGCTCGACGCGGACAAGGCGGTCGAAACGATGTTCACCGGCGGTGAAATCAACCCGGCCGAAGTGCTGACGGCCGTCCAGAAAGCCGACCTGGCTTTTCGGTTGACGATGCAGATGCGGAACAAGCTGATGGAAGTTTACCAAGAGGTTAAGGATATCAAGATATAGCAGGAAGCAAAGAGCAGGGAGCAAGAGCTATCTACGGCACTAGCGGGTTTGCTTCTGCGACAGACTAAACACAGTTCTAGTCGGGTTCAGGGATGAACTTTTTGAATAACGCGATCGCTCAGGTGAGCGACTTGTTTCGTTCGATGACGCCCGGGGCGCGGGTGACGGCCGTGCTGCTCTTGGCGGTCGTGGTCGTGAGCTTTGGCTATTTGTTTCGACAGGGAACGGCGGGGCCGGATGCCTATCTGTTTGGGGGTGAGCCGCTGTCGGACGGCGAACTAGACAACATCGAAACGGCGTTGGGGAAGGCCGGCTTGTCGGGTTTCGAGCGGGAGGGAAATCGGTTGCGTGTGCCGGGCGGCCAAAAGGCTGCGTATCTGGGGGCCATCGCCGACGCCGGGGTGCAGCCGGCGAATTTCAACACGATTTTGGAAAAGGCGCTCAACACGAGCAAGATGTGGGATTCGCGGGAGCAGGCCCGGGAACGGATCAAAGACGCACGTCAGCGGCAGCTTTCGGAGATCGTGCGGGCGATGAACTGGGTTGAGGAGGCCGTCGTGTTGTACGACGAGCAAGAGGCCCGCGGCCTCTCGCCAAAGAAGAAGGTGACGGCGTCGGTCAATGTGCAGCCCAAGATGGGCCATGTGGTCGATGCACAAAAGAGGGCCATGCTGCGGAAGTTCGTTGCCAGTGCGATCGTCGGCTTGGATCCAAACGACGTCACCGTGACTGACTTGGCCAGTGGAAGCGCAGGCGCTGGGGGCGGAGGCATCGACGCGGCGATGTTCGACGACCCGTTCTATCAACGCAAGGTCGCGTTCGAGCAATACATGCGGGAAAAGATTGAAAATGTTTTGGACACGATCCCCGGTGTGATCGTGGAAGTCAACGCGGAGCTGGACGACACGGCGAGCAAATCGACCACCAGCGCCAAACGGGACGCGAAGAACTCAGTGGCTGTGCGGGAGACGGAGGCCAGCGAGAAATCGGTGAAGTCGGCGGCGGACGGCGGCGGCGAACCGGGCCCGCGATCGCAAGGGCCGAACCCAACAAATGTCGCCGCGGCGCCACAGCGGCAGAACCAAGACGAGCGCTCGTCGTCGAAGACAAACACGGAATCGCTGCCCGGATTTGATTCGGAAGTTGTGACGACGCAGGGCTTTACGCCGAAAGACGTGCTGGCCACCGTGATGATACCGACCAAGTATTTCGAGACGGTGTGGCGTAACCAAAACCGGGCCGCGACCGATCCCCCCAAGCCAGAGGAATTGAAAGTGGTGGAAAGCGAAGTCACGGCGAAGGTCGTGAAAATGGTCGAGCAACTCCTCGTTAAGACGGCAGATCAATTGCGCGACACGCGCCAGCGGGTGGCTGTCGTAGCGCTCGACGCGCCGCCCGCGCCGGTGATTGAGCCACCCTCGATTGCCAGCAAGGCGCTGGCCTGGAGCGGTCAGTATTGGAATACGCTGGCGATGCTAGGGGTGGCAATGTTCAGCCTGATGGTGCTGCGGTCGGTGGTCAAAGGTGGGCCGCCGAGCGTAGCGAAGCAGGAAACGCCGCCGGTGGTCCTGGCTCATAACACGACCGAAGCGACACCCGCGAGCGAGGCGCCGGATGCGGAGCCGTCCGACGGCCGGCCGAAACTGAAGCTGAAGAAAGGCACAAGCGTCAAGGACGACCTGGTCGAAATCGTTCGCGAAGACCCTGACGCAGCGGCGGACATTTTGAGGTCGTGGATTGGCAAGGCGGCGTAGGCAAAGTAGCGGCAGTGGAGGGGCAGCGGAGGGGCAGCGGAGTGGAACGGGCGAGCGGGATTAAGTGATCAGGAAGTGTTGGCTTTGACTGGGACCTAATTGAGAAGTTCTCGCGATGAGCAATCTGCCGGCGAATTTGCGGAAGGCGGCTGTGTTGATTCGCAGCCTGGACGAGGCGACCGCGGAGCGGTTGTTGGCGGCGTTGCCGCCGGGCGACGCGGCTGCGGTGCGCGCGGCCGTCGCGACGCTGAAGGACGTGGACCCTGAGGAGCAGGCCGACGTGGTGGCCGAGATGCGGCGGGCGGCTGCGGTGGCAGGCGCGGGCGCGGCAACGGGCGTGGAGCTGTCGTTATCGTCACGACTCGCCGGCGACGCAGGCAAAACACTTGCAACTTCAGCCGTTGGGTGGGATGAACTTGCAGAGCGCCTGTCGCAATCTGGGACACAAACTCGCGACATGAGATTTGGATTTCTCGAACGTGCGCCGACCGTCAGCCTGGTGCCCTACCTGGCGCGAGAACACGCGCAGACAATCGCGGTGGTGCTTTCGTATTTAGCTCCCGCTCGAGCGGCGGCGGTGTTGGCGGCACTTCCGCCGCAGCAACAAGCCGATACGTTGGAACGATTGAACACAATTGGTGAAACCGATCCGGACAGTCTGAAGATCGTCGAACAGGAATTGGCTGCGTGGGTCGCCGCCCAGGCGACGGAGCACCGGGGCACTCGCAACGGAGCGGTGGCAAAGGCGATTCTGGCGGCGGCGAGCCCGGCAGCTCGCGAGGCGATCATGGCCAACGTTACGAGCCGCAAACGTCACGTCGCGGCGCGGCTAAGCGATGCTCCCAAGGCCAGGACGGCGACAGGATATGAGCGGCAGGTTGCGGCGACGCCGCGGTCACCAGCACCACGGCTGAGCACCCAACTTGACGCACTGCGGGCGACCAAGGTAGCTGCCGCGAGGCCCGCGTCGGCGGCGCCAGCGCCATCGAAGAGGGCGGCTGCACCAGCGCCACCGATGCAAACGGCAAAGCCGCGGCTGCAGTTTGAAGACTTGGGCCGGCTCGATGCGCAGTCGTTGGCCACGATCGTGCAAAGGGTCGAGCCAAACCTGTTAGTGCTGGCGCTTACTGGATGCGGCGAGGAGCTTGTGGAGCGGATCGCGGCTCAACTGCCGAAACGGATCGCCAAAGCCGTGCGCCGGCAGTTGAGGAACGTGGGGCCGACGCGGCTGAGCGACGTCGAGGCCGCACAGCAAACGATTGCGAACACCGCGATGCAGGTGAATGAACAAGAAACCGCGCTGGCGGGAGCGACTCGGTAGTTCAATGGAATCCGGCAAGCTGCTGACAGACTTCATAGCTTGTCGAGAAACCATGTCGAAGAGGAGAGGAGTCCGAATTTCTCGCGAGGATTCGGACAAACTGGGGAGCTCCCCGGTGGTTCCGCTTTGCCCAGCAATCTGACCGCAGGACAGAATTGGCCACCATTATTCGCAAAGATGACGCTTGCGAAACACCGACGGGGCGATCTGCTCGTCCGGTGGCGTTCGATTTTGGCGACATGCGTGACCGGGCGGACGACTATTTGGAGATGGTGCGAGCCGAGGCGGCCAAGATCATTCAAGACGCGCATCGGCAAGCCGAGCAGGTACGCCGGCAAGCAGAAGTGGCTGGGCGCAAGGCGGGCGAGGCCGTCGTCGAACGAATGCTCGAAGAAAAAGTCGCTCGCCACATGGACACATTGTTGCCGGCCCTCGAACGAACGGCCGCCCAACTGGATGACGCCAAGGGCGAGTTGCTGCGGCATTGGGAAGGCGCCGCGGTTCGCGTTGCGGCGGCGATGGCCGCCCGCATCATCCGTCGGGAGCTCAGGCACGATCCGAAGATCGCGGTCGGCATTGTCACCGAGGCGCTTCGCCTGGCCTCGGGCGCGAGTCAAATCACGCTGCACGTGAATCCGGGTGACTACGAGCACTTGGGAAATCAAATCCAGCGCTTGGCGGAAACGATTTGCCAAGTTTCACCCTCCAATATTATTGCCGACCCCGCGATATCGCCGGGCGGTTGCCGTGTGACGACGCAATTCGGTGAAATCGACCAGCAAATCGAGTCGCAACTGCGGAGGATTGAAGAGGATCTTGCGTAGTTGAACCGCACAGGGAGCAAGGACACGAAGAAGTCACGAGTCAGCCAACGGGGCCGTTGATGCGGCAAGTACGCCAGTCCGGTAGGTCTTGGGCGATTGAGACCAGGGAGTGAATTCCTTGTGCGCTCGGCGCCATTGTGATCGAAAGCTGATCGAAAACCTTTCGTTGTAGCGCGTCATGGACGACTTAGCTTTACAACTCGGCGACATGATGACGGCCGCCTTGGTCGGCAGCGTTATCGAGACGACCGGGATGACGGTCGCGGTCGCCGATTTTCCGGCCCCGGTCGGGGCGAGCGTCCGCATCGAGCGGCAAGCTGGCGAGCCGGCGCAGGGGGAGGTCGTTGGCTTCCGTGACGGTGCGACGCTAATCCAATTGCTGGCGGCGACGGCAGGCGTTCGGCGGGGGAGCCGCGCCGAGCTTGTTCGCACGCGGCGAAGGTTGCGCGTGGGACAAGAATTGCTGGGCCGCGTGATCGACGCGGAGGGCCGCACAATCGACGGCCGCGGCCAGCCGGTTTTGCCCGATCGCGTGGCTCTGGATCGGGCCCCGCCGCCGCCGATGGAACGCCCTCGAATTCGCGAGCCCCTGGCCACCGGCGTGCAGGCAATCGACGCTTTGCTGACATGCGGGCGTGGACAGCGTGTGGGCATATTTTCCGGATCGGGCGTCGGCAAGAGCGTGCTGTTGGGCATGATGAGTCGGCACACGGAGGCGGACGTCATTGTGACTGGCCTGGTCGGGGAACGGGGGCGCGAAGTGAATGAATTCTTGGAGCGCGATCTTGGCCCGCGGGGCCTGGCCCGCAGCGTGGTGGTGGTGGCGACGAGCAATGAGCCGGCCCTGATGCGTGTGCAAGCGGCAACCGCGGCCACGGCCATTGCGGAGTATTTTCGCGATGCCGGCAAAAACGTGTTGCTGCTGATGGATTCGGTGACGCGGTTTGCAATGGCCCAGCGCGAAATCGGCTTGGCGGCGGGCGAGCCGCCGACGACGCGCGGCTACCCGCCGTCGATGTTCGCCCTGTTGCCCCGGCTGGTGGAACGGGCCGGGCAAAATCGCGCGGGGAGCATCACGGCATTTTATACAGTACTAGTGGAAGGGGACGATGAGAACGAGCCCGTTGCGGATACAATGCGTGGGCTGTTGGACGGTCACATCTGGCTCTCGCGCAAGCTCGCCGGCCGGGGACATTACCCGGCGGTCGACGTGCTGGGGAGCATCAGTCGGCTGATGAACGACATAGCGACGCCGAAGCATCAGGCGGCGGCCCAGGTGATTCGCCAGCTACTCGCCGCGCATGCTGAAAACGAAGACTTGTTGTCGATCGGCGCGTACCGCCGTGGCAGCAATCGCGCGGTCGACGCCGCGGTCGATATGCGCGAGGCGATTGACGGACTATTGCGCCAATCGATCGACCAGACGCAATCGTTTGGCGTTGTCGTCGACCGCCTCCTGGCGTTGGCCGCTCAGTGCCAGTTGAAACTGAATAGCGTGTCTCCGACCGTCGGTCAGTCCACCGTCGGGCGGAACGCGAGTGAGGGAGTTGAGGTCGTGAATAAGTGAGAAGGCGAGTAGGTAAGCGAATTGATGCATTGGTGTAGTTGTGGAGTCATTCATCGCGTACCGGCGGAAGACTCCTCGTCATTGTTCTGTTTGGTTACCGATTTGCCCACACATGTAAGCACTGATTAACGGCGAATGCCATGAGCCACTACACGTTTCGTCTGGCAACCGTGCAGAAGGTGCGAGCCGCCCGCAGAGATCTGCTTCGGGTGGCGCTGGCGGACGCGTTTCGTGCCGAACAGGCGCTGGCGGAAACTCGTGACGCGATTGCGATCGAACAAGCGGAGCTGCGCGAGTTGCAACGGGCGGCATCGACGCGGCAGCCGGTCGACGTGAATCGGCTGGTCGAGGCCCAGCAGTACGATCTTGTACTGAGGGCCCGGCAACAGGAGCTGGCCAGTCAAGCTTCGCTGTTGGCGATCGAGACGGAACGGCGGCGGCTGGCGCTGGTCGAAGCGGAGCGCGAGGTGCGCGTGTTGGAGCTTTTGGATGAGCGTCACCGCCGCGCGCACGACCGCGAGCTGCGGAGGCAAGAAACAAAGCAACTCGATGAAGTGGCGGCAAGCATTCCCTGGCGTGGCCGGTCGAGGAGATAGAGATGGCGCACCTCCTGGGCGGTTTATCAGCATTGATCGGGTACGTTTGCACCGCAACGGTGATTACCGCCGCTGTGGGCATTCTCTACCTTTGGAAGACGGACCGATTGAACAACGAAAAGCTGTTTCGAATGGTGGCATTGTATCACGACGTCGACCTCAACGAGATCGCCGAAGCCCAGCGAAAAGCCACCGACCAGGTGCCGCCGGAAGAGATTTCGCTCGATCAGTCGCTGCGTCACCAGCAGGTAATGGATCGCAACGCCGAAGTGAAGTTGCTCGCGCTGCGGCGCGGGCGGCAGGAATATGACTACCGGATTAAGTCGCTGAATGAATTGATCGCCCGCTACGACCGGATGGCGCAGGACTGGGAAAGCCGGCTAAAGAAACAAGAAGAGCTAACGAATCAGGAAAACTTGAACACGGTCGTTTCCCATCTGGAAATGCTCAAGCCCGACGTAGCCAAAGGAGAGCTGTTGCAGTGGCTCGACGAGGGGCGGATGGACGACGCGATTCTATTGATGAGCAAGATGTCGGAAAAGAAGCTCGGCAATATATTGAAAACATTTCAGGATAAAGATGAGCTGACGAAACTGAAAGACATTCATCAGCGGATCATCGGCAATCAAGGCCAGGCGTCGAACGTGAAGAGCGCCTTAGACCAGTTGAATTCGCTCAAGACGGGCAATTGACCGCGGCGGCCGCGCGAGTTACGAACAGGATGGACCACAAATCGTGAACGATGCAAATCTAGAAAGCTTGTGGCAGGCGACGGCGCCCAGGGCAAGTTGGCGGCCAGTCGCGCCAGCGCCGCGTTCGTCGCAGGCCGGCTTCAACGACCAGTTGTCGCAGCTAACGGCGCGGCAAGAGGATCGTCTCGAAACGTCGCGCCCGGTCCCCTCGAATCGGGCGGCAGTTAACGAAGCGCGCTCGGCCGAACCAGGCAGGAGCGACCGCTGGGAAGACGAAAGCTGGCCGCAGCCGCGCGACGAATCGGAAGTTCGGCGGCCCGAGAGCGGAGGCAGTGAACACGACTTGGAACGGTCCGCCGACGCGACGACCAATGCGGGTCCGAGTACGATTGGAAACTTCCCAGGCACGGAGGCCAAGCGTAGAGGCAAAGCGGACGGGGGCGAAGACCCGAACGGCGCTGCAACAGTCGACATGGCCCGAGCGGCAGGTGCGACCTCGGGCGCACAGCCGCGGATGGCGAACAATGGGCCGAACGAGGCGCATGAACATGAGACGGCGCCGGTAGGGAAGGAAGCGTCAAGCAACCCAAAACGTGCGGCGCATGCACACTCGGCGAGTGCCGACGCTACGGAAACCGCGACGGCCGAGGACGCAGTGGACGAATCTGAGACGGCAATTGGCGCGCGGGCTGGGTCCGCGGCCGACGATGGCCAATCGCAAGGCAGCGAAGGGACGACGAACGGCGCACGCGCCCGTCACGTTGCCGGGAGGCGCAATACCGCAGTCGACAGGGGAAACGACAGCGAATGGTGTTAACGGTCAGGGCGGCCAAGCGGCCAAGCCGGCAGCGTTGGCCAAGGAGCCTGGTCAGCCCCACGCCGGTCCGCAACGACCTGCATCGAATACGGCCGGTGGCAAGGAATCAGCAAAGGGGGCGGAGAAAACAGGTGAAGGCGCAGCAACGGAAGTAGCGGCAAGCGATTCGCCGTCTGTGACACGAAGCGCTCGGCGGTCGAAACAAAACTCCGACAGCGATTCGCGCGGCTTGACCGACGGCGGAAAGGCTTCCCACGAGCGAGGGGCGGGTCAGCCGGCCGCCGACGGGACTTCCGCAAAGGCAGCGCAGCGGCCGGTCGGCAGCACCGCAGCGGTAGTTGCGAATGCCACTGTCGTTCCGGCCAATACGAGCATCGGCGACGACTTGTCGTCCGCGCAGAGTGAGGCATCGCCTCGCTCGCGGCGGGGCAACGCGAGCGGGCCGGACGTGTTGCAGGCGCCAGTCGGTCGAGGCTGGCGCGACGGGCGATCTGGGCAGGCCACTGACGCAACCGAGGGGTCGCAGCTCAACCGCGTGGACGCTTCACGCTTCGTCGGCCGCGTCGCCCGGGCGTTCCATTTCGCACAAGATCGGAGCGGCACGCTGCAATTGCGGTTGAGCCCGCCGGAACTGGGGTCGCTTCGTCTGGAGCTGACGGTAAAGGACGGCGCGTTGACGGCGAAGTTAGAAACAGAGACGCACGCGGCGCGCCGGCTATTGCTCGATCACCTGCCGGCGCTGCGCGATCGCCTGGCGGAACAGAACATCCGGGTCGAGCGATTTGACGTCGACGTGGGCCGCGACGGACAGGGGGGGCAAAGGCCGCCGTCGTCCGAGCAACAGGCTTGGCAAGAGCAACAGCCGCGGCAGACCGCGCCGGCTCGCCCGCGGGTTGGAAAAGCGGCGGATTCCGAGGCGGTCCGGCGCGAGGTTCGCGAAACGATCAGCGTAGGATCGACGGAAATCAACGCCGTCGTGTGAGACCATATTGAGCCACAAACCAGCACCTATAAGCGCGACACGGGAACGAACACAGCCAACCTCGTTCGCGTGAATAGCGGCCAAGGATAGATGTATGTCACGAATTCCCACGACCTTTCCCAGTACGTCGTCCACCCGGACTGCGAGCACGACGGCCACCAGCAGCAAGAACTCGGTGCCGGATGCCGTCAACGACCTGGACCTCAGCACGTTTCTGGATTTGATGATCAAGGAACTACAAAACCAGGACCCGCTGAATCCGCTGGACAACAAAGACATGCTGGCCCAGATCAGCCAGCTCCGCCAGGTTGGCTCGACCGATAAGCTGACGCAAACGCTCAACTCCGTGTTGCTCGGGCAGAATATCGCCAGCGCGACGAACTTGATCGGCTCCGATATTTCTGCGATTTCTGACGACGGAGAAAACGTCAACGGCACCGTGACCCGCGTTGCGATTACGGATGGTGAGCCAAAGATCCACCTCGACAAGGAAGTCAAGGGCACGGCCCACATTGGTGAAGGAAGTGTTGAAAAGGGAACGTACAGTTATCGCGTTCTATGGGAAGGAGACGAGGGCGATTTGCGCGGCGTCGAGTTGTCGGGCAGCAATGCGGTCGTCGCGGCCGGCAACAACGCGGCCATTGAAATTCAGCACTTGCCTGAATCGTCCGGGCCGAAACAGGTCTACCGCAGCGATGCCGACGGCGGCGAGCCGTACCGGCTGGTCGGCACGATCGTCAATGGATCGCAAGGAACTTTCGTCGACCGGCTAGCCGACAAAGACAGATCGCTCACCGAAATCACTTCTGCTCTTTGGGATAACGAAGTGACGCTGGAAACGCGGCTGCGGAGCTATGTGGCGAGTTTGAAGAACATCTCCGACATTCGGCCGTAGGAACGGCGACTGGCAGATGGCAAACGACGAAGGACGAATGACGACGGCTGTTTTCGATCAGGCTTAATGAAACTCGCGGCCCTATTTGAAATGAATTCAATATCAACGGATCGAAACCATTAAGGGGGAGGAGCAATACGATGGGTCTTCAATCTGCAATGACGACGGCGCTCACCGGCCTGCAAGCGGCCGAAACTTCGATTGACGTCGTCGGTAACAACGTGGCCAACTCGAACACGGTGGGATTCAAGGAATCCAACGCGGTGTTCGCAACGCAATTCCTGCAGACGCAGAGCATAGGCTCGACGCCTTCGGACAACCGGGGCGGCACGAACCCGCGGCAAATTGGTTTGGGCGTCAAAGTGGCGGCAATCAATCCTGATTTCACGCAAGGAACGATCCAGATCAGCGCCAATCCGCTGGACGTGGCCATTCAGGGCGACGGATTTCTCGTCGTCCAGGGGTCGCAGGGTGAAACGCTCTATACGCGCAACGGGCAGTTGCAGACGAACGCCAACAACGAAGTCGTCACGATCGCCGGCAACCGCGTGCTGGGTTACGGAGTCGACGACGATTTCAACATTGTCGAGACGCTAGTGCCGATTCAAATTCCCCTGGGGGAGGAAACGGTGGCCCAGGCGACTGAAACGGCGTACTTTTCGGGCACGCTGACTCCGCAGGCGGACGTGGGCGACACGCCGTCGATCATCCAGTCGGAAATCCTGGGCGACGCGGAAGATGAGTATCCGTCCGACATTAATTTCGACCTGGGAGATTTTTCGGTACTGGCGGCCCCGATCGTGACGACGACGACGGGCGCCATCAACGTCGGCACGGGCAACCTGGCCGCTGGCAGCTATCAGTACAAAGTGACCTACTTTACGCAATCCGGCACGCCTGCATCAACTTACGAAGCGCCGCCCAGCACCGCCTTTGGTACGCTGGCTATCGGCGCCAGTACCGACATTCAACTGACGGGGCTGCCAACCGACGCAAACTGGAGCGGTCGCAACCTGTATCGCTCGGTCGACGGCGGCCCTTTTCAATTAGTGGCCACGCTCGATGCGACGACCGCCAATTACAACGATACGACGGCGGCGCCGATTGGCCCGGCTTTGGACGACGATTCGCTCGAAACAGAAGCCAACTACGGATATTACGTGACGTTTTACAACACGGGCAGCGGTGAGGAGAGTCGTCCGACGTCGCTGATCGGATCTTTCGCGATCTCCGATCCGAACCGGCGCATCCGCGTTGAGAACATTCCCCAGCCAACACCCGGAAACCCCGCCGGCTACGATGCGGTGCGGATTTACCGCAACACGGCGGACGGCAACGAGTACCATCTTGTTACAACGCTGACCGATGGGCAGACGACGTACATTGATAACTCGCCCGATGCCGATATCGAAGCGAACTCCGTCGTTGACCTGATCGGGCCAAAGGCGACGACGGCGACGCGCTTGACGAATATCGTCCTGCGCGACGGTGAAACGTACTCGACGCCGTTCCAACCAGGTGTTCTGACATTTACGGGAGATAAGGGGGGGCGATCGCTGGCGCCGAAGCAGCTAACAATTACGACGTCGACCACCGTGGCAGAGCTTTTGGCGTTCATGAACGGAGCGATGGGTATTGCTGAAGACGTGCCTGGCGCGCCGCCGACCGACTTGCCAGGCAGCAGCATCAGCGGCGGCCGGATTCAATTCACGTCCAACACCGGCATCGCCAATGCGCTCGATATCGGCCTTTCGGCATTCTCACTGCAGCCGACCGGAACGACGTCGGCCACTCAGATCGCCATGAGCTTCGATGAAACCCAAGCGGCCAACGGGCCGGGCTCGATCACGGACTTTATTGTGTACGATTCGCTGGGCATACCGGTGACGGTGCGGATCTCGACAGTTCTCGAAGCGAAAGACGGCGATAGCACAACGTACCGCTGGTATGCAACGTCGGCCGACAATCAACCGGCATCGGGTGTCGATACGCTTTTGGGCACCGGGACGCTGACGTTTAACGGCAACGGCCGCATCATCGGCGACCCAGTGGCCACGATCGCCGTTCAGCGTGAAAACACCGCGTCCGACCTGCTGGAGTTCGATCTGGATTTCAGCCAGGTAAGCGGACTGGCGGTGTCGAACAACTTGGGTGAAAGTTCGAGCAATTTATCGATGACGCGGCAAGACGGATTTCCGCCGGGCACGTTGTCCAGCTTTATCGTGACCGAGAGCGGGCTGATTCGCGGCGTGTTCAGCAACGGCACCGAGCGGCCGCTGGGCCAGTTGCGGATGGCGCGTTTCGCGAACAACGCGGGCCTACAGCAAGTGGGCGACAACGTGTTCCAGGAGGGCGTCAACTCGGGCGAGGCCGTCTTCGGCAACCCGGGTGAAAACGGCATCGGCACGCTGACGGCTGGGGCCGTGGAGCTCTCCAACACCGACATCGGTCAAAACCTGATCGAACTGATTTTGGCTTCGACGCAATATCGAGGGGGCACGCGGGTGATTACAGCGGCGCAACAGTTGCTGGATGAGCTTTTGTCGCTGCGGCGATAAGCGCCGGCTACTCGGGCCCTGGAGTCGGTGGAGACCGGGTGAAGGATAGCTCCTTGGATTAGTTCATCCGTTCATTGGCATATCTGGCCGTTTTAAGCCAGCATCTTTTCTTCGGCCCGTCGCTTTGCCATAAGCTATTTTATCCTATGGCTAGCCCGATCGGGGTGCGACCGAATCGTGGCCGTCCGGGATTGCGGCCTGTGACGGTTGTGTTGCAGTACGATTGGGGTAACTTCCGGAGTGCACCTTCCCAGGGACAAGACCATGAGCGACGAAGCAGTTCAGCCGTCGGCCGAAGCGGCCGAAGCGCCGTCCAACACGCGCGGCAAAGGCATATTTTCGCTGATCAAAGCGGCCGCCTTCCTGTCGGTCATCGTCATCGTGGAAGTGGTCGCGGCGGCGATGTTGGCGCCAGCGCGCAAGAGACGGAAAAAATGGCGCAGCAGTTCGTAGCGGCTCATGAGGGACACACAGCGGCCAGCGAGGGCGAAGAACCGAAGGAGTCGCACGGCGCGACTCACGACGAGAGTGAAGTGGAGCTGGGCGTTTACAACGTGACGCGCTTCAATCCGGTGACCAACACGACGTTGGCCATCGATTTTGAGCTGTACGGGGTGGTGCTAGCTTCGGATGCGGCTGAGTTCCAGCATCTGTTCGAGAAAAACCAGGCCCGCGTGCGCGAGCAAGTGACGATGTCATTGCATTCAGCAACGTCAGCCGACCTGACCGATGCCGGATTGGGATTGATCAAACGGCGGTTATTGGAGAAAACCAACAGCGCGTTGGGGCAGCCGATCCTCAAGGAAGTGCTGTTCAGCAAGTTCAACTACGTCGAGCGGTAAGCCACGGCGCCGACGGCGGGCCGCACCGGTCGAACGGCGACGCGCCAACGGACGCACCGCGCACCGGACGCCTCATTTTTCCTAACGCCGACGAGACGGATCGCCATGTCGGACACATTGGAATCTTCTGCCAAAGCCGCAGCGCCGGCGAGTGGGGTCGACCCGAGCAGCGTCGAATCACTTCTCGACGAGGCCCAGCAGGCTCTGTCGTCGATCGAGGAGTCGCCGGGTGCTCTGCCAAAGGGTGTGCGGCCGTTCGAGTTTCACGACCTGATCGGGGCAACTTCGGTCAAAGAATCGGCCACGCTGGAGTTGCTGCGTGACGTGCAACTGGATTTGAAGATCGAGCTCGGCCGCACGCAGATGTATCTCGAAGACGTTCTGAAATTGCGTGAGGGAGCGGTCGTGACGCTCGACAAGTTGGCGGGCGATCCGGTTGACGTCTATGCGAACGGCCGCTTGATCGCCCGCGGCGAAGTGCTTGTGCTCAACGATAACTTCTGTGTCCGCGTCGCCGAATTAATCGCTGACGATGCAGTCGGCGGCTGACGCCCGCCAGCACTGCTGCGAAGCACGGGCGGATCGCCGTGCGAGCAGCAAGCGATGCGGCCCCTTGCGGCGGCTGGGTGCCGACTGGCCGGCAGCGCCGTGCCGAGCGGCGACTGCGTCAAATCGCTCTGGGCCGAATTCCGACGGGCAACTATATATAGGATCGCGCCGCGTCCCACACGAGTTCTACTGAAACGTCGGCGCATCACTTATCTACCGGGCTGATCGAGCCGCATTTTACAAATCGTTGGCGACGGCCCGCAACAGGCCGCCGAAGTTCGATGTTCTCGACGATCCGCATTGCCGCGCTGGCGGCGCTTACGGGTTTTCCGGTGGCGGCGCTTGCTCAATCGGCCGCGAGTGGACCAGCGCCCGCAAACGCTCCGTCGCTGCCCAATTGGTCCTACGGCGGTGCCTATTCCCAGAGTCGAGACGTTGCTACGCGGCCGGCCGAGGGCGCGCCCGAGGCGCCCGTTGACCGGCGATCCGTCAACGACCGCGAGCCGCATTTTGACCCCGCGATGCAACCGGCCGTTTATCGCGAGGTATCGACGTCGGCCAGTCCGGTGCCCGCGGCAGGCGACGACCGGCGGCTCGCGCCGCGGAGCCAGGACGCGGCCGAGCGCTTGAACGCGTCGTCGGGCTTGTTTCCGGACGCGAGCAACGCCCCGAGCCTAGGGTTTAAGTACGATTCGCTGTATTCGACCGGAGCCGCTCTGGCCTTTGTGCTGGGGTTGTTCTTCCTCTGCACGTGGCTGCTGCGACGTGGCAGTAAGAAACACGCGACGATTCTGCCGGCCGAGGTTGTCAGCGTTCTGGGCCGCGTGGCGCTCGCCCCGAAACAGATGGCCGAGCTGCTGCGTGTGGGCAACAAGCTGGTCTTGGTGGCGTTGACACCGGAGGGCGCCAAATCGCTCACGGAAGTGACGGACGCAGTCGAGGTCGATCGTCTGATGGGCTTGTGCCAAAAGGCAGTCCCCAATAGCTCGAGTCGCGAATTCGACCGAGTATTCCGCGAACTATCGAAAGAACCGGCAACAGGCGGATTCCTCGGCGCCGAGTTGCCACTGGCGGCGACACTGCCGGAACTGCCGCCGCTGTTCAGCACTCGCGGAGGGAAAGCGCGTGCGTGAGGTGCAGAGACAGGGAGACCAGGAGCGGGCCCGACAAGAAGAGCTGCGCCTGCGCGTAATCCTCATTGTCTCCATTTCTCCCTGTCTCCCCTTGTTCGCTGCCTATTGGTCGTAGCGATCCTGCTCACATTCGCCGCAACCGCATCCGCCCAAACCGATGCCCCGGCGGCTTCGCTCTTGCCCGGCAATCTTGGCGGACCGCAGCAGTGGACGAGCCCGCAAGGTTTGGCCAGCACGCTGCAGATCTTGCTGCTCTTGACGGTCGTCAGCTTGGCGCCGGCGATTCTGCTGATGACCACAAGCTTTGTGCGGATCATCGTCGTTCTCGGCCTGTTGCGGCAGGCGATCGGCACGCAGCAGCTGCCGCCAAGCCAGGTGATCACGTCGATCGCGCTGTTCATGACGCTACTGCTCATGGCCCCCGTGTGGAAGCAGTCGTACGAAAGCGGTATCAAGCCCTACACGAACAGCGAGATCGGCCTGGATGAGGCCTTTACGCGAAGTGTCGATCCGCTGCGGCGGTTCATGGCACATCAACTGCAGCGGACGCAGAACGATGACGATGTGTACTTGTTCCTGCAATACTTGCCCGACACGAAGGACCCCAAGACGGGCGAGGCGTATGAATTTGTGTATTACGATCCGAAGCCGGGCGAGCACGAAGTGCCGCTGATGGCGCTATTGCCCGCGTTCATGCTCAGCGAGCTGAAGACGGCGTTTTTAATCGGCTTTCAGATTTATCTGCCGTTTGTGATTCTCGACATTGTCGTAGCCAGCGTCACCATTTCGATGGGAATGCTGATGCTGCCGCCGGTGTTGATTTCATTACCGTTCAAACTGCTCTTGTTTGTGCTCGTAGATGGCTGGCGGCTGGTGATTGAGATGCTGCTGCAGAGTTTTTACGTCGGGACGTAGGAGGAGAAGGCGTCAGGTGTCAGGTTCGGGGTATCAGGAAGAATGGCTAACCTCTGAATCTGAACCCCGACTCCTATCGCAATGAATCCGCAGGATGCCGTTGATTTGGGGCGCGAAGCGATTTTGATCGCCATGCTCGTTGCCGCGCCGGCGCTACTGGCGGGTATGTTGATTGGCCTCATTGTTGGCTTGATGCAGGCGCTGACGCAGATTCAAGAGCAAACAGTCGCCTTCGTGCCGAAGCTGGTAGCAATGGCGCTGGCGATCGGCCTGACTCTGCCGTGGGTGCTAACGCGGCTGGTGGAGTACTCACGGGAGTTGATTGAGAACATTCCCAAGAACTTGTAAGAGGAGAATTGGAGTAGAAGAGTAGTAGAGTAGCAAAACGACCGTTCGTTCTACTCCCCGCTCCGCGACCGCTCTGTTCGTTCCCCTCCCACCACTCCCCATGCTTGAAACCTTCCTCACCAGCCGCTTCATCGTGTTCACGCTTGTGCTGGCCCGCACGGGCGCGCTGGTGGCCACGGCGCCGATCTTCGGCTCGTTGGCCTTGCCGCGGCAGGTACGGGCGTTTTTGGCGGTGGCGATCACGCTATTGATCGTGCCGCTGCACATAAGCGCTTCGCTGCCGCCTGTCTCGAACATCGGGGAACTGGGCCGGCTGCTGGCCAGCGAAGTCGTTGTCGGGCTGCTACTTGGCCTAGGGATTAATATCTTGTTTTCGGGCGTGCAAGTGGCTGGCCAGATCGTGAGCCAGATGAGCGGCATGTCGCTGGCCGACGTGTTCAATCCTACGTTTGAGGAGGACGTCGCTGTTTTCTCGCAGTTGTTTTACTTTCTGATGCTGGCCGTGTTCGTGGCGATTGGCGGCCATCGGACGGTGATGGGCGCACTGCTCGATACGTTCGCCACCTCGCCTCCCGGCCATGCCCACCTGGGCAGCAACGTGGTGGAGGTGATCGCCAGCGTGGCCACGCAGAGCTTTGCGCTTGGCATTCGCGCGTGCGGCGCCAATGGTGGTCGCCCTACTCCTCTCGACGATCGTTCTGGGCCTCATTAGCCGCACGTTGCCGCAGATCAACATCATTGCCGTCGGCTTTAACCTGAACGCGCTGCTGACGCTGGGCATGATCTTCGTTTCGCTTGGCGTTGCGGCCTGGACGTTTCAAGAGCCGGCGATCGAGGTGATGAGTAAGTTACAGGAGGCGCTCGGGAGTGGATGAAACAATGCTGCGTAGGACCGCCGAAGACAATATGCCGTAGGACGGACAATCCTGTCCGTCGGCAAGCCATACGACGGACAGGATTGTCTGTCCTACAAGCGAGATCTTTCCGCGGGTCCACTTAGATGTTCGATGCTGGTCGATAGTTGATAGTTGATCGCGGCAGACGGCCATCGTCATTGCTCACCCCACTCCCGTAAGCCAAAGCGTTCCCTGACACCTGACACCTGACACCTGACACCTGACACCTGACACCTGACACCTGACACCTAATCATCCCTTCCAATGGCTGAAACTGCTGGCGAAAAGTCGTTCGAACCGACCCAGCATCGCCGGCAGGAGGCCCGCGAAAGGGGGCAGGTCGCGTTTAGCCAGGACTTGGGCTCGGCCGCGCTGCTCTTGGCCGGCGTCATGTTGCTGCTGTTGATGGGGGGCGGCATTGTGACGTTCGCGGCCGACCTCATGAGTCGTCAACTGGGCGAGGTGCCCGACATCGCCCCGAACATGAACACCTGGCTGCACCAGTGGAAAGGCGTGGGCCTAGGCGTGGCCGGCGTGACGCTGCCGCTGATGGGCCTATTAGTGCTGGCGGCCATTTTATCGAGCGTGCTGCAAATCGGGTTTTTGTACGTGCCGGAGCGCATTTCGCCCGACATCAGCCGGCTCAGCCCGCTGGCCGGTCTGCAACGGATCTTTTCGCTGCAGGGCACGCTGCGGCTTGGTTTCGGACTGGTCAAAGTGCTGATCGTCGCCGACGTGGCCGCGATCGTGTTATGGAAACGGCGCGAGGAGGTGCTTGGCGCCGGCGGGCTCGATGTTCCGCAACTCGCGCAGTTCCTGGTCAACATCTGTCTCAGTGCAACGCTGTGGATTGGGCTGGCCCTCTTCGTTTTGGCAATTCTCGATTACGCCGCGCAGCGGTGGAAGCTCGAGCAGGACCTGCGAATGACGCATCAGGAAATTCGCGAGGAGATGAAAAACCTGCAGGGCGATCCGCAGATCGTCGCCCGCCGCCGGGCCATCCAGCGGCAGATGGTCGCCAACCGCATCGGCAACGCAGTGCCAAAGGCCGACGTCGTCGTCACGAACCCAACCGAGCTGGCCGTGGCGATTCAATATGACCCGCTGGAGATGGCGGCGCCGATCGTCGTCGCCAAAGGGGCAGGCGTGCTCGCCCAGCGGATTCGCAAGCTGGCGCTGGAGAACGACATCCCGATCGTCGAACGCAAGCCGCTGGCCCGGCTGCTCTATAAGGAAGTCAAAATTGGCCATCCGATTCCGTCCGAGTCGTACGGGGCCGTGGCCGAGGTGCTGGCGTACGTTTACCAGCTCACCGGCAAGAAGATGCCGACGCCGCCTCATGCCGCGTAACTGGGCCCCGCGGTGGGGGGAGAAACAACGATTCGCTGCGGGAGTAGAGCGAAATGTACCGCATGGCAAACCGCCAAGCGGCCCGCCTTCCCAGCGAACTTCGAAGGTGTCCAATACTCCCCCACCGAGTTTTGGCCATCTTCGAACTTTCCCGGTAGATTTTGAAGGTGCGTCCCCGGGAGATTTGTGCAGATTCGATTCTTTCGCTGCGACAAAGAGCTTATCCCAGTACCGTCTCAGAGAGGGGGACAATCCCCGACGGTTCTGGGATAAGCTCAAAACGTCAGCAGCAGCGCAGCCCGAGTGGATCGCCGCGTGGAAACGTGACGGTTGCGGTTGTCGATTATCAAAGAGCGACGGCTGGTGATTGCCGAGAGGAGTATAGTGGATATTTGTCCAGAATTCAACCGAGGGAAATGGCCACGTTGAGGGTTGAGGGTTGAGGGTTGAGGGTTGAGGGTTACGCGGGTTCAGCGCGGCGGAGTGCCAAGCGAAAAAGCGTTTGTTTGGAAAGAAATAGACGACGACGGCTAGAGAATAATTTGGTTGTTTTCGGTCACCGAATTTGGCAGACTGAAGGGGGCCGGCACTGCGCTCTTTTCGCGAGGGGAATTCAAAGCTGAAAACAGACGGGCACTTGAGCTGTTGTATGAACAGAAGGGAACGGAGATAACAGAGAAATGCGGGGCTGGCTGGCACGGTTTTCTCTGTCGCAATTGCTGAGCGATATGAAACAGCTCGATATCCCGTTGGGACTGATCATCAATTTTAAGGAACTGAAACTCTCCGACGGCGCGTCAAGGTTGATCCTTCCTGGCGCGAACCTCGAGTGAGTCAACGGAGAAGACGGAACAAACAGAGAGCTTTTTCTTCGTTTCCTCTGTTGCCTCCTGTTCCGAAGCGCCCCGCACCCAGGTTCTAATACAGACAGATCGCGACAGCCATTCGCAGTTGAATGGCGATTTCGTCGTCGCAATCGATGTCGCAAGGAGCGCCAATGTGGGTGTCCGTCGAGAAGCAGTTTCAAAACGGCCTCAGAAGGGGGACAGGCACAATTTGCAGCAATGGGGACAGCCAGCCATTCTGGCAACTGGAATCGACACCCGCCAGGTTGCAGAGGCACCCACTCCCGTGAAGTCGCTTCGCTCGGGCCTCACCAACCAAGGCACCGGGGTGCCTTCGCCTGCGCCGGCCGTCACTCGCCAATAGCGGGGCGAGCGAGCGACGGCCGGCTCCGACGAAGGCACCCCTCCCGCCAAATGCCTGGAAATTCAAAGAAATGTAAGCCAACCGGTTGACACGAGTCTTTCCATAGATGTCCCCGTTGGTCCCCCCCGTTGGTCCCCCAAACGACGTCGGAAATATCCGTCCTCGAATGGATCGAGGCGGCTCACTGAGAGTCGAGGGCCCATAGGCAGAGCCCGTCGTAGCGTTCGCTGAATACGGCGATTGTTGCGATGCGGTTTCCCTTGGGAGAGTAGATGAGTTTTACGATCGTGTTTGTTTTGGACTCGCCGTAATTGGCCGTCGCTGCCACTTCACCCGTCTGGCTGTTCCAGAAGCGAATGCCCGGGCTGGGCTTGGCGAACGAACTTGCCAGTACGTCGGCAGTGGGCGAAAAACTGAGGCCCATGCAAAACGTGTCGTCTTCCAACGACCGCCGTTCTCCGGTCGTCAGATCCCAAACTTGAACCTTCGAGCCACGATTCGCGCCCCGGTCGTCAAGGTTGGTCGCGGCCGCAGCCAGATGCCGGCCATCGCGCGAAAACGAGATTTTGCTGACATAGCCCACGAAGCCTGAAAGCGTGCCGACCTCGCGCAGGTCTTTCACATTCCACAGCACCACGCGCGACCGAGTATCCGACTTGTCCTCCTCCAGTTCCGTGCCTGCCAAAAGTTGGCTGTCGGGCGAGAACTCAAACGGCCGAAAAATTCCCTTGATTACTCTTGGACGGCTGAAGTCGTTTGTGCGCCACAACATTCCGGGCGTCGACGCGCCGGCCAGCCAATTGCCATCGGGCGAGACGGTAAGACTGACGAAGAACTTCTTCTTCGCAGTGAATGCAGGTTGCACCTCGTAGCCCGCGGGCGACCAACGCTGCAACTCACTGTCGCCAAAGGCGTCATTTTGAAAACACGTGATCATGTCGCCGCCAGGAAGATAAGTGCTCAAAACGCGGCATCCCGGCTTTCCCGCAAACCGCATCTCGCTCTTCTCCCAGGAAGACGTGTCCCAAAGCTGGACGTTGACAACAACTTCGTCATCAGGCGTTGGCCTTCGCGCATTCTGAACGGCGGCCAGTTGCCGGCCGCTCGGCGAGAATTCGACATGCTCTATCCCGTCCGAGCACTTCAGTGATTTGACGAGCGTTCCCATGCTCGCGTCCCAAATCAGCACCGAACCGTCTTGTGCGGCCGACGCGAGCAACTTGCCGTCTGGCGAAAAGGCAATATCCCTCAGGTAAGTCTTCTCATCGTGCCCCTGCAGTTGAATCTTTTGCTGGGCGTGCGCCAGTTGCGCTGCGGCGACAGCACACAATAGCGCAATAGTATGGGAAACTGCTCGCATTACGTTTATTTCCGCGTGGATTGAACCCCGCTTCGGTCAGCCTATTCGCTTTCAACGGGACAGCTTATTCCCTGACCTACATTAACCCACATCGCGAATCACCAACAGCCTCACCTCCGTCATGCTCTCAATTGCCCAGCGAATTCCCTCCCGGGAAAGAAAAGGGGACAGCGAAAGCGCCGGGATAAACCGGCTTGGAGTTGGGAATGCAAGAGTCCTACGCAGAAGGTCCAGCCAACCACTGCGGCCTCGAACCGTACGCTGGGGATGGTAACATCCCGGGTGTAGCATCGGCCAGAGGTACAGGCAGGCCAGCTATTGAGCTCCGAAATCACAACTTTCGTGCGCCGACCCTGTGCTGTCTGCGGGAAGGCAACACGCGGCGCCGCGCTATGGCAAGCGGTGACGCGGCACGGCGGAGTCGAACGGCGACGCGACGGGGACAGCCACGTTTTAACGAAAACGGCTGGAATTTGCGGTCTATTTTTTCGGGTCTTCAGAGGAATTAGTGGGTGAATAGCGGCGTAAGGCGGTTAGAGGGGCGACGTCGAGGCCCCTCAGGAATCTGAACAACAAAGCCTGGTTTGGCCAGTGCGAGGCAACGTCTATTGACGGGTCTACGGCTTCGTCGTCCTTTCATCCGTCGGGGCCATGCGCTGCGCCCGGGGGTGAGCCCCGACGGATGAAAGGACGACGAAGCCTGACGAACCTGCCCAGAAAGGGAAGTTTTTGCAACGATTGAGGAAGAAGTAGAAGTGCATCCTGCGTGATCTTCGGTTATGGATGGTTTATCACAACTGTCCAGCCAAAGGCACGCAGGATGCACTTGAAAACTATCCTCAATCGCGTCACCAATTACAAGTCGTTTGTGTTTGGAAAGATTACCTGGCAGGAGGATGCATTGACGCCGGCGGTTGACGTCGAGGTCCAACCTCGATCCAACGGGCGACCTGTTTGCTCGGGCTGCGGAAAACGACGCCCCGGATACGATACCATGCCGACACCGCGGCGGTTTGACTTCATTCCGCTGTGGGGCATAGCCGTCGTGTTCGTGTACTCGATGCGGCGGGTCGATTGCCCCGCCTGTGGAGTGAAGGTGGAGCGAGTTCCATGGGCCGAGGGGAAGAGCACGATGACGGTCGAATACGCGTGGTACTTGGCCAAGTGGGCGCGGCGGATGTCGTGGAAGGAAGTGTCCGAGGCGCTGCGTGTGAGCTGGGATCGCGTGTTTGCGGCGGTAAAACAAGCAGTGAACTGGGGTTTGGCGCGTCGGGATCTGGAATCCGTTGCTTCGATCGGCGTGGATGAAGTTCAGTGGCATCGGGGGCACAACTACCAAACGGTGGTGTATCAGATCGATGAAGACCAGAAACGGCTGCTGTGGATCGGCCCCGACCGAAAGGCAAAGACCTTGCTGCGGTTCTTCCGCTTTCTGGGCCAGGAGCGGACGGCACGGCTCGAGTTTATCTGCAGTGACATGTGGAAAGCGTACCTGAAGGTGATTGCCAAGAAGGCCTCCCACGCCGTACACATATTGGACCGGTTTCATGTCATGCAGCGGATGAACAAGGCCCTCGATGAAGTCCGAGCGGCCGAAGTCAAAGAGTTGAAACGAGATGGTTACGAACCTCACTTGCAAGGCGCCCGTTGGCTGCTCTTGAAGCGCCCCGAAAACCTCACCGAGAAGCAAACGATCAAACTTAACGAACTCCTGCAATACAACCTGAAGAGCGTTCGCAGTCATTTGATGAAGGAAGACTTTCAGCGATTCTGGGAATATTGGAGCCCCGGCTGGGCGGGCCGTTTCTTGGACCAATGGTGCACGCGCGCCATGCGCAGCAAGATCGAACCCATGAAGAAGGTGGCTCGCACACTGCGGGAACGACGGGAACTGATTCTGAATTGGTTTCGGGCCGAAGGACGCATATCTGCCGGAATCGTCGAGGGATTTAACAACAAACTCAAACTGATCACCAGAAAATCGTACGGCTTTCGGACCCAAGAAGCCTATGAAATCGCCTTGTATCATAATCTCGCCGCATTACCTGAAAGAGAATTCACCCACGAATTCCTCTGACGAGGCATTTTTTCTCGCGACCCGCTTGACACGCTATGGTACGCGTGTACACTTCCGGCACCGCGGCCGAGCGTCGCTGCTCGCGGGCCCCTAGGGCCGCGGCCGATTCAGCCGCGCTTCCAGCCTCACGCCGAGCACGTCCCGCGGCCACACTGCGCGCCGCCGCCCGCGCGCCGCAGTTCTTAAGCTGAAGCCGCCTTTTCCGCACGCCGATTCAGGCGACTCTGCAGCTCGCACAAACGAATTGCGCGTAGAATTACCCGCCGTGACGCATTAAAATGGCCAGGAGATTGATTGAAGTGTGGTTGTCCCCGTTGGTCCCCCGCGTTGGTCCCCGAGAGCAGAAACATGAGTCGATGGTTAGGCCTCATATGCATAGTTGTATCCGTTGGCGCAACTGTGTTTGCCGGCGGGTGCGACACGGCAGACAGTCGCCAAGAAGTGTCACGACATGTAAAAGCCTTAGTGGCTAAAATAAAGGCAAGGCCGAATTCTGACGAAGGCAAGACGGCTCTGAAGGAACTTCTCGAAATTCTAAATGGGAAATGGAGGTTTGCGCGATATCAAGTTTGTTATGCTATTAGAGATGGGGATCTTGGCGCACTCGCTACAGATGCAATACCGGACTTAATTCGCGCAGCTCACGACGAAGATCCGTTTGTTGAAGAAGCTGCCATACAGGCACTTGGGTCATTGGGTCCTGTAGCGGCCCCAGCTGTCAAGGTGCTAATTGGTAAGGTTGAAATTGGAGTTACTGGAAAATCAAAGGGAAGTGCACCTTGGTACGCTGCACGGGCGCTCGGTGATATCGGCGAACCCGCAGTAGCAGCGATTCCAATCCTTCGACAGGCCAGCGAAGCACGAGTTGAATTTTTACCCGAAGAAGCAAAGAAAGCGCTTTTAAAACTTGAACAGTTCGAAAACAAGCAGCACATTAATTAAGAGGGCGGCCGAACTATCTTCGTGCGACAGTGTCGTGGCCCAGAAATTGTCACTGCGACCCGACTTATGCCTGTTTTCGGTCTTCAACCGGATAGGTGTCCGTTCCGCGAACCCCAGGGGGTTATTTTTCGGGGGTCGGTATAGCGATCCAGCGAAATTCGTGTACCCTGATTGGGGGCCCGAAATAACAAAGTTTTGAAGTCCGATTGGGGTGTTTCCCAGTGGAAACAACGTCGGAGTTTGTGCCGACTTGTAGCTCTTTGACAATTCGAGTCTGCTGCGCGTCGAGCGGCCCTTTTCGCGCAGCTTCACCGCAACCGGCTGACGACCGTCACGCACTACGCGTCGTTCGGCGACAATTCGGATTTGGTCGTCCACTACACGTACGACGAGTTGAACCAGCTCATCAGCCGGAAAGACGGAAAGAAAAGGGGACATCACTGATATTCGTAATTCGAGCGAGTGATTATCAGTGACGCCCCCTTTTCTTTCCAGCATGTTATCCCGCGCCGGGTGTCGATTCTTTCCGTCGCTTCACAGTCGATCTATTGTCGTTACGTAGCACACTCAATGCTCCGTCTGGCTCCAAGTAAGCTAATCGAACGTCTTGGACGTTATCCATTTGCTGCTCTCGCAGCTGGCTCATAATCTCGTCTTCCGTCACAAATTCCCTGCGCATGTTGCGGCGCTGGAATCGGCCATTCTTGATAAGTGCGAGTGGTGCGGATTCTAAGATGCGAGCGAAAGTCTTCGAGCGATAGGCGAGCAGATCAAAGAGATAATTCCAGGCGAAAAGCGTTCCGCACACAACTAGCCCGCCGGTAATCGATCGGTATTCATCTGCCATTGCATTCTGAGCTGCGTCGGCAATAAGCACGATGAGCAACAAGTCCATCAGATTAAGTGAGCCGACGTGGCGGCGAACCAGCACCCGTAGCGCCGCAAGCAGCGCAAAGTACATCACCGTTCCCCGAATGACGAGCTCTAGGAAGGGAGTGTCGAGCACGAATAAGTCGTGCCAATTTATTTCCATAAGTGTCTCCGTCAGCCCCCGATGTACTTTCTTGGCAGCATCGATTTATCGGCCGGCGTTGTCCGCTGCTTCCTGAATGTCTCGGTCAATTTGAGCGCATTTGTCGCTTTCTCCTGATGCGAGCTCTTCGGTCTGGTACTGTTGATCGTCCAGTCGCTGCGGCTGCTTAGAATCGCCTGATTCGTCAAAACTTCCTCCTAGGCGTCGGACTTCATGTTTGCTCATGGCAACTCCTCAATTGCTGACCCTGGAAATGGCTATTTTATAAGCAAACTCTGTACCGTAACTCTCCCCAATGTACTCAAGCGGAGCTTCAGCTTTTTGAAGACTACATTTAACAAGCTTCAATTCAGGAAAAGGGGACATCACTGATATTCGTAATTCGAGCGAGTGATTATCAGTGACGTCCCCTTTTCTTTCCCGCCCCCGCTCACAACGATGCGCGGCCGCCTGTTCCGCATCACGCCGGACCAGTTCCCGTTTCCAAAAATGAAACGCCGACTCGGCGAGACCCTCGCGCCGGCAAAACTCGCGGGCCGTCACGCCGCTGCGCATGCCCAGCCAGCGTCTTCCGCCACCCCGCCTCCAACTTCCCACCTCCAGAATGTCGAATCCGAAATCCTGAAAATACCACGGCCGTCAAGATGCGGTTCGTGGGACGGTTAACAGAGAAACCGCCGACTCCGGCCGTTGTGCCGATTCCTGGCAGCAGCGGCCGCAGTCGACGGTTTTTCGGTGTTTGGGGCGGGCGGCGCATCCGCCGGGAACGGCCCGGCCGACGCATTGCAAGTTACCGCCAGCTAAATCCAAACGGCCCGATTCGCACTCCTTGTCGCCACGGCGAATAGTAATAACCGTAGCGGGGCGTTCCATAGTATGCGCCATACGGATAACCAAAGCCGTAGGATCCATAGTACCCGTAGTATGGATACGAGTACGTGTATGGATACGAGTAGCTGAAGCTTGGGTATGAGCCATAGTAGCGGCGTACGATCGGACCGCGTCCGTAATAATTGCGCCTGGCGACGTCCTCAATGTAGCCATTTTGAGGCCCACTGAATTCCTCGCTTTCGGGCGCAAGCTGCATTGGCTGAAGAGTTGCCGTCAGCGACGACTCCCCACCGTTGCGCCAAATTCGCAACTCCACCCGATCGCCGGGCTTCATGCGGTGAATCATGTCGATCACGTCCTGTGGCTGGTCGACGAACTTGCCGTTAATCGTCAGCAGGATGTCACCCGGCTGGAGTCCCGCCGCCGCCGCCGCTGTTCCGTCGGTGACGTTACCAACACGGACGCCCGCGCCGTCGGTCGGCACGACGTACACGCCCAACTGCGGCGTCGCTGGCTCGTTGGGGCCTTGGCCCCCTGCCCCCGATTCAGTGGGTGGTTGGGGCGCCGTCAATGCCGGTTGTGCCGCCTGCTGCGAGCCTTGGGCCGCGGGCTCCTGGGGTGACATACCCGGTGGCCGGAGATTGTCATTTAGATTGTTGTTTCCAGTTGGCTGCGCGGGCGACGGATTGTTGCGGCCAGCCTGTGCCGGCGTTGGCGGCGGCAAGGCACTAGGTTTCGCCGTTCCGGCGCCCTGTGCCCACACTTGCGCAGTTCCGAAGAGGCCCGCCACAGTTATCATGGCAAGGCCCCTCCGCAGGCAATTGATACCAATTCGTGAAGTCATCGAACCTCTCCTTCCTTTTCCTCGGTGCCTTGATTATTCCCCCGGTACGAATAGTTGACGTAGGCGTTTGGCCAGTTTGATTTGGCGGCCCTCTGGTTTTTTCCTACGATGCATTTCACTAGAAACCTTGACGTGCAAATCAGGTGCCGGGGACGGGGGGCAAAAATGAGTTTTTTTGGGGCGAAGTCTCCAGCCCGACAGATTCGCTGCGAGTGGCGATGTAGTCGCACCGGTTCAGGGCCCCGCCGGCAGGCGTGACACGCAGGAAGAGCCCATTAGTGCTTTGAGAAATAAACCCCCCGCGCAGGGCATCGAACCCGTCGCGGCAGTCCAGACACCGCGCTGAAGAAGTGGAGCTCAGGGAGCGTCAGCGCGGCCGGCCTTGATCGATCTGTCGGCGGAAATTGCGAATTTGGTTTTGCACGTCGCCAAAGCGCTGCGGCCAATCGCGCGCATCGAGTTCGCGCACGGTCTTTTCGGCCGCGTCCCACTGCTGTTGGTGGATTTGCACTTCAGCCAACTTGACCAGACCGGTGGGCTCGAGTTTGCGGATTTCGCTCACCCGCCGCCACTGGTCGATCGCTTCGTCCCAGCGGCCTTGCTGCTGGCGAATCTCGGCCAGCATCGTGTGGCTTTCGGATTCGTTCGGTTGCATCTCGACGAGGGATGTATTCGCGCCTCTGCCTGGTCGGCCTGGCCAAGGGCTTGATAGCGCTTGCCGAGGTCTTGGTAGAGTGCGAGTTCGCGGCGAGAGAGTTCGACGGAGGCCAAAAGTTGTCGCACGGCGCCGGCAGTGTCGTTCTGTCGATCGTAGCATTCAACGAGCAACTTATTCGTATCGGCGTCATTGGGCTGCGTCTGGCGGGCCAGTTCGAGTTGCTTGATCGCGTCCGGGTATCGGTTGCGTTTCATAAAGGCCTTGCCGACCGCCTGGCGAACAATTGGGTTTTCCAGTCCCGATTCTTCGACTTGCTTGTCGAGTTCGACGACGTAGGCGTCGAGATTGGGCGCCGACGCGAGCACGGCTTCGAGTGAATTCACGGCGTTTTGTCGATTCGACTGGTTCGATCCCCAACTGACAATCGCGCCTGAGGCGGCGTCGACCGCCTTGGGTGTATTTTGCAGGCCGCCGTATGCCTGAGCCAACTGGCTGTAGTAATTTGCCAGCGTGCCATTGCCGATGCCGCGATTCGGTTGCGTCCGCTGGTGGAGGGGGATTAGCTCTTCGTAGTAGGCTACCGATTGTTCGTACAGTTGGTTCTCGAGACAGCTATAGGCCAGCGCGGCCATTGGGCCTTCGCCCCAGCGTCCCTTTTCGTGGAAGTAGGCGTCGGACGATTTGAGCAGGGCCAAGAGATCGTCGCGGCGGCCGGTCTGGAAATAGGCATGCATCAGGCGCGTGCGATACTCCAGATTGTCGGGCCGCAATTCGACTAGTGGCTGCAGAATGGGGATCGACGGCGCGAACTTGCCCTGTTCCTGCATGTAGCGGGCGAGGGTGGCCCGGCCGTCTTCGTCGAGCAGTTTTTGTTCGTGGGCCGCGAGGAGCATCTCAATCGCCCGCGGCCGCTCGCCGACGTTGTTGTACAGATACGCGGCGATGTATTTCACCGACTCGCCGGAGGTCTTGCGCTCGTTGTAAACGGCCTCGGCCGTGCGGATAAAATCAGCTCTCTTCGCCTGCCAGAAGTGTTGGTTCTGATCGCCATACATTTCGCGACTGCGCGAGGTGCGACTTTCCAGGTCACGGCGCAGTTCTGCCACCACGACAGCCAGCAGGCGGTCGGCGAGGGCCGGCTCAATCGGCTTTGCTTGACCTTGCTCTGTTTCAAAGCGCCATTGCCCCAATTGGTAGCAGAACTGGCTCCAGCCGTCCTGATAACTATAGCGGAACCAGGCCGGTTCGTGTTCGAGGCAGGTGACGAACACTTCCACGCCGTCGCGCGGTGAATTCACGTCGTGGGCCGTGTCGGCCACGGTCCGCACCAGGCCTTGGTAGTTGTTGGTTTGAATCCGCAGCACCTCGATAAACCGGCCCGTGGCGAACCGCTGCAGGTCCTGATGGACGTCCTCATACTTTTTATTGTTCGCGGCGCGATAGATGTCGGACAGCGTACTGACAAGCGCAGCTGCGGTGGTTCTGGTCTGTGGTATCCAACTCCTTTTGCAATTGCACGTTGACAGCCCGATACAATTCGACGCCTTGGCCCAGCGTCACAGCCCCGTCACGGTCGATCGCGCTGCGATAGAGCCGGTACAACCGTTCAGTAAGCCAGTATTGCTGCTGTTCTTGCTTCGTGTTTCGCAATTCGGCGAGCAGAACCTCTTCGGCTTGGGCGTGATGCACGATCGCCTCTAGATAGCTGATATATGTGTCCAACGGGCCGTTGGCCTCGCTCGGCAAGACGCCGTTATTGGCGGTGCGGTACTCAGCGAGCGAAACTTCCAACAGATCGATCGCCTGCGTTTGCCGGCCGTAGTTCCAATGGCACTGGGCAAGTGCGTGGCCGATGAGCAGCCGGTCGAGCTTACCCGGCGCGAAGCGGCCGTGCAGCACGGTCAGCTCGCGCGTTTGTTCGTCCGCCAGGTCGGACTGATTAATCTTGCCCAGGGCGGCCAACAAATCGGCCATCAGACGTTCTTCGCCGCTGGTCCACTCGCGGTCGAAGGCCCGCTTCAGCGCGGCGACGGCCTTTTGCCCGTGCGGGCCCGGCTGATTGAGCACTTCGGCGGCGCGGCGCTCGATGATCGCATCGAGCAGGTCGAGGGCCCGCAGATTGACGCTTTGAATGCTTGTTTCACCTCCTTGGGATTGTTTCGATGCTGTCGCGGCCGCGCCGCCGGCGGTAATGTTTTGGCGCACCTTCTCGATTTCCGCGTGCAGCGCGTCGACTGTCGCCTCCTCTCGCACGTTGGCGAAGACCTGGTCGAGACTTTGCAGGAACGGATAAACCCGCCCTGCTGTGTGGCCGACGACCGAATTGGCGAGGCCAGCAAGCAAGCGGAAATCGTGCGTCGCTTTGTAGAATTCGGCCAGTTGGCCCGCATAATTCTGCGGGCTGGCCGATTTATCGAAGAGCACGGCGAAGGCCCGGATTACGTTCGGATCGAGCTCCGTCGGCATCGGCTGATTGTTGTAGTTGTAGCGCCACGGATTGATTTGCTGCCAGAGCCAATTCGAGAGCCGCCATTCCTCAGTAAAGCTCATGACCGCGCGGAGGGCAGCTTCCTGCTTGTCGCGCTGGTTGAGCACCAGGTACCAGTCGGCGAGCGTGCGAAATTCGGCCGGGCCGAGCTCCTTTTCCTTTTCGACGGCCTCGTAGAGCTCGACGGCGTCGGTCAGTTTTCCCTGTTCGGCCAACAGATTTGCCAATGCGATCCGCCAATAACTGAGCGGGTCGTCGGCCTTAAGCCAGTTGCGGAGGCTGTCTTCCAAATCTTTCGGCCGGTCGAGGGCCACGAGAACCTGGTATTTAAACGATTTCCAGGAGTTGCTCTCGGGCTCGACGGCGAGCGCTTTGTCGATGTAGTCCAACAGCCGCGTCACCAGCTCTGGTTTGGCGTCTTTGCGACGGCCAGGTTGGCGAGCGTGACGAGAGCGCAATTGCGCATCACGGCGTCGAGGAAGGCGGCCATGCGCAGGTCAGCGTCTTGCGCGGGCATCGCGCCGGTGGCATTTTCGGCAGGCGCGGGGCGGCGGCCGTCGGCGGCGGGCCGAGCAGTTCCCAGCAATTGTCGGCCACGCGATCCAATTCGCGCCCATTTGCACGTCGAGATACAGCCGCTCTGCGAGCAGCCATTTTGCCAGCGCGTCGCCGCGGCCGGCGCGAGCTTTGTCGAGCCGATCAGCGAACCCCTCCCGGGCCGATTTCGTGTTTTCGATTTGCTTGTCGCGGAGCTCCGTCCGCGTCAGCTCTTCCTGATGTTCGATCTTCGCCATCAAGGCGTTAAAGCGCCCCTTTACCATGCTGTCGGTCAATTGGTAGAGGCGCGGACTTCGTCGGCCAACTGCATGGCGGGAGTCTTTGCGCTCGAAATCTTCTCAAGCAAGCCAAACGCTTCGTCTTCGTGCGCTTCGGTCCACGGCTGGGTGAGGAGCAAGCTGAACAACTGTTGGGCGTACGTCGTGCGATACTTCTCGGGGCCGTCGTTCAACTCTCGCCGGTAGAACGCCAGCAGCTCGTCGGCCGGGAGCCAGGAGTAGATTCGGGCGACGGTCTGGCCGAGCTGATGCTTCGCTTCGACGTCGGCCGTGGTTTCCCAGCGCGTCACGAGCCGTGTCGCCATTTGCCGCCAGACTTCGGCCTCGACGGCCGGCTCGCCCGCGTGAACCCAATTGACGAGCCGATCGAGGACCGGCTGTTTGAGCGTCGTGAGTTCTTCTTGCAAGATGGGCAAAAATTCGCCGCGGAGCTGGCGGCACTGGTCGCTGCGCTGGAAGTTGCCGTCGTTCATGATCATGTCGGCATATTGCGCACCGGTCTCGCTGCGATAGAAGAAACGCACCGTATCGGCGAGCGGATCGAGCCAGCGCTCATCGAGGCGGTTCGTGTAGAGGTCGTAGCCGCGGCCGAGCGCCCGGTTGATCGCCGCCTGCAAGCGCGACGCGGCGTCGGGCGGCAACTTGCCGGGCCGGCGGCCTTCTTCCAGCCACTTGGCGATGGCTGCGTTGGCATCGTCGATTTGGTCGACTTTCAGCAGCGTGGCCAGGTAGCGTTCATAGGGATTCGTGGATTCGGGCTGGAGGTCGACCCAGCGCTTCAAATACGCGGCCATGTCGGTCTGCCGGCCCTGGCGGTTGAGCAAATCGACGTACGTCGAACGCAATTGGTCGTCTTCGTAGCTGCGCCACTTGGCGGCTGGCGTGATGACGCCGTCGAGCCAGGCGTAGGCGGCGTCCCATTCGCCCGAGTCGGCCAGGTGGTTCGCGTACTGCTGTTGCAGCGACGGATCGTGCGGCCACTTTTCGGCGAGTTCCTTATCCAAGGCCAGCACTCTGGCGCCCGACTTGCCTTGCGAAGCTGGTTGGCACGGTTCTGCAGCCAACCTTTCATGGCATTCGTGTAGGCCGGTTGCCGCTCGTAGACGGGCTTTAGCGTGTCGAGCAGCGCGAGCAGTTCGTTGGCCTCGAACGTGCCCACATCTTGCGTGCAAATGTTGGCGAGGAACAAGGCTTCCGATTCGGCAAATTGCGGCGACTGCGGCTTGGCGAGTTCGGTGGCAAACGCGACCACACGCCGCCGCAGCTCTTCCTGGCGGCGGCTGTCGTTGAGGATCGCGTCGCGGACCCACTTCATGCCCGCCTTGTCGCCGGCCAAGCGCTCGAGCTCGGCCACGTGCTCGAAGGCCGAGTCCCACTGTTGCCGCATGCCGTCGAGCAAGAGCAGGACGATGTGATCTTCGAACGTTGCTTTGTTGGCCTCTAAATCACGCTTGGCTTCGACGACGGTCGGCAGCGGCAGCTTTAAAAACTGCACGCGGTCGCGGGAGGCGAGCTGCTGCGACATTCGCTGCGTGAAATCTGCCGCAGCCAGCAGCGTGAACTTGTCAGTCGTGAGCGCGGTCCGCCCGCCGTCTTTGTCGAACGTCTGCGTGCGGCCGGCATACCACGCGCCGGCGACGTCGACGAAGTCGTCATAGGCCGTGCGCGAGGTGAGCTCTCCGTCCTGACGAATCTCGATGGACAGCACGACCTTTCGCACCGTGTCGATCAGATAGCGCATTTCATAGCCAGGGTTGTTCTCGTTCGTGAGGATGAGGCGCGTTTGATTTTCGCCCTGCGGTTCGAGTTTTGCCGTGTAGTCGGTGTACGATCGTTCCAAGTTCCGCAGCACTTGCCCGGCCAGCCCCAGCGGCGGCTGGGCCAGCTCGCGGGGTGATGCTTTGCGCCGCCGGCCGAGCCAATACGCCTCGCCATAGATGCCGCGCTCGTCCTTGTCGCACCAGTTGACGATCGTCTGCGAGCCGAAGCCGCCGCCTCGCGTGAGCCACGCCGAGGGGGACACCATTTCGAGCGTGTCACTGCGGCCGGTCAGCTCGTTGAACCGCGGATCGTAGCTGTCGCTGTGCCGTTCAATCGTCAGGCCGCCCGCCAGGGCGTGCAATTGATCGGTTCGCAGCAATCCCTCGACGATGGCCCGCACGTCGGCCGGCCAGGGCTTTTGGGGCTCGAACGGAGGTTCCTCGGCCGGCGCGTCGGCCAAGGGTGGAAAGACCACGTCGAGCCAGCGCGTGTAGACGGTCGGATCGTAATACGCCGCCTGGCCGCGGTTGAAGTAGGCCTGCCCGCGGCGGTCGCCGAACCCGCCTGGCCGGGCCGCCGACAGGGTGCTGATATCACCGGCCCATTCGGAGTCGAAGGCAATTGGAAGACGAGCTTTGAAATCTAAACTGACCGGCTCGTTGGCCACCGGCGACGAAAGACTCAACAGCCGATCGCGACCATCGGCAAACACAGAAAATTGATCTCCGAGTTCGTCCGCGAGTTGAAACGGCGCACCGGCGGCAATTGGCTTGTCGGCCCCTAAGGCCTTAAAGGCGAAGTCGTCGCTGTCCGAATTATCAATCCAACTTGATGCGGCGAAGGAATCGCTTTTGCCCAACATGTCGAGCCGCCCGTTTTCGGCAAAGACTTCCTCCGATTTGAGCTTGTTGCCGTTCATGGATCCGTAATTCAGTTCGATCTGGCCGCTCTCCGGCCCACCGAGTGGGCCAGACACGTCCAGGTATTCGCTGTATTCGCTGTTGCGACGGCCTTCGCTCCTCTGGAACCCGCCTCCTCCAAAACCTGCTCTGCCACCGACACTGCCGGAACTGCCGAAAGCACGACCAAATGCAATCGGACGCGGACTGACGTCGAATACCTGTGCATCGCGCCCCAGGCCGATCAGTTGCGCGAGCACCTGCTGCCGCAAGCCCTGCCGCCACGTGCCGGCCCGCTTCATCTGCTGGGCGAGCAGCTCGAAGTTTGCATTGTCGCGCCCTTCGGCAAAAAACCGCTCGGCGTCGCGCATCTGGAACCGCCGCTTGACGCCGAACCGCTCGCGATCGGCGTCGCTCTCGAGCACCAACAGGGACGTGTAGGGCGTGATGATGTGATACTGTTCGGACAGGTTAATGATTTCGTCCTGCACCGCCTGCGACGTGCCTTGGGCCAACAGGGCGTCTAAGTGCATCCGGGCCCACAAGCGTGGAATGAACGAAACGTCCTCTTTGGCGTCGGCCGCCTCGTCGACGGGCGGCAAGGTCACCGGCGTGCGGAAACGCACGGGCTCGTCGCCGTACAAACCGGTCACGATCACTTCGCCGTGTTGTTCGCCGGGGGCCGGCAAGTAGCGGCCGAGCACGATTTGCTGGCTGCCGACCGGCAGATTCGGCAACTCGCTGGGGTAGACGCGGGCCGTGCGGATTCCGCTGAATTCGATTCTGAGGTCGCGGAGCGCGGGCCGGCTGATTTCACTGAGCAGCTCGAGCGCGACCGCTTGCGGCGCGAGGTCGCCGGCCACCTGCCGCACGGAACCGCCGCCCTGGCTGGCGATCGCCTTCATCACCATGGGCTCGAAGCTGTTCGACACGCTCACCGCGTGGAGCGAGACGCTTTTCCCGCGGCAGAGTTGCTCCAGCCGCTTGACGAACGCGGCCGGATCGGCGCCGAAGGCCGTCGTGATGCCGTCGCCGACGTAGATGACTTGGGGCTCGCCGTTGCCTGCTTTACGAGCGTCATCGGCTTGTTCGATGGCCGAGGCAAACGCCATCTCGAGGTCGGTCCAGCCGAGGGAAGAGCGGTCGGCGAGCTGTTTTCGGGCCGCCTCGACGTGCATGTCGTCGGCAGCGACGGGCGACGGAAACGCCCAGTTTGTTTCGACGTCGCAGGTGGCGAGGTTGAACCGGTCGTTGGCGCCGAGCGACGAAACGAGCGACGCGATGAATTCGGCCTGCGACTGCCGGGAGGCCGCGTCCATTGAGGCCGACGTATCGGCGAGAATCAACAAATTGAGCGGTTTACCATTGGGCAAGACGTCGCGCCGCCATTGATTCGCGTCGCCGCCTTGCGCCGCGGTTTGGGAAGCGGCTGCGTTTCCATTGGCCGGCGGCGTCAACATCAGCATGAAATAGCCGTCGTCGCCCCGGCGGTGGGGGATCAGCACGACATTCGGCTGGTTGTCGGCCAACTGGGCGACGACCTCGAAATCGCGCTCGGGCGTGTATTCTTCGGCGGTAAACTCGACGTGGGCCGAGTGGACCGTGTTGTCGACGCGCGACGTGGTGTGCGTCGGCGACTGGACGCTGGCCAGCGCCTGCGTCGAATTCAACCGGACGTCGATCGCCAACTCGCGGAGCGGATGCTGCTTCAAGAGCTCGCTTCGCAGGCCGTAGCTGTAGCGATACGATTTGCCACGGAGCGGCAGCACCTGCGTGTACGAAATCTTGATCCGTTTTTCACTATGCGCTTCAATTGGAAAAACGCGGGCTTTGAAGATGTTGCCGCCCGTCCATTCCAACAGGCCCGGGTCGCGGCGTTCGCGGAGGATCGTTTCGTAGATCTCGCGGGCCCGCTGCTTTTCGACCACGTCGGCCTCGACCAGCTCATTGCCGATCCACATGCCGAATCCTGAGATGGACGCGTCCTCGGGGAGCGGAAAATAAAAGACGCCCTCCAGTCGCCCGGCCGTATGGTTGACAAACGATTCTTCAACGACGGTCCGCGCGATCTGATCGCGGATGTCGACCGTCACTTTGTGGTAACCGACCGTGAGCGGCACGTCGCGGCCGTCGACTTTGGCGACCAGCGAGCCGATCGATTCGTTGTTCGTCGTTCCCTCGAAGCCGGCCAGCCAGAGCGGCGGCTTTTCCAGCCGCACGAGCTTTTCGATTTGCAGGCGATAGATCGCAGTGCCGGTCACGCTGAGCTTGTCGTCGCCGATGCCGAGAAGTTCGACCGGGGCCCCCTCGGCGGCGACAATCTTGATTTCGCCGCTGGAGAGTCGCAGGCGATTGGGCTTCTGGATTTCGACGAGCGAACCGGGGCCCAGCGTAACGAGGCTCTCGTTGACCAGCCGCAAGGCGACCGCGTTCGCGCCACGGACGTCGGTCCGCACCCAATCGCCCAGCCGCAACAGCGCATGCGTGACGACCGGCGTCCAGCGCTCGTGCATCGCGGGTTTTAGCGAAACAATCCCCTGCACGTCGGCTACTTTGCCGATGCGGCCGTCGTCGGTGAGCGTGTCGCCGACGACGAACATCGAGTCGTCGATCGGCTTGTTGAACGCGACGTGGATCGAAGTAATCGGTCGCGGCTCGCGGCCCGTCTCTTCGCAGATGAGCGACGTCAACATTCGCGTCTGATCGTTGACATAGGCCTCGATGCGATAGGGCACGGTGCCAGTCGCGGCGGGCACGTCCCACCTGTACACGGCGAGCCGCACGCCGGAACGCTCGACCTCGTCGACGGGCGTCGCGGCTGCGAGTTGCTGGCGATTCACGGAGCTGGGCAGATTCAGTACGCGCAGCACGTCGACCGCCGGCTTGCCATTGACGTCGGAGAAGTATGCCGCCTTGGTGACCTTCGCCTCGTTGGCCGCCTCGTTGATCTCCCACTGGTGGTCGCCGGCGGCGATCGTGTACGTTCCATCGGCGCGGTCCAAGCGCAGCCGCGGCTGGCCGTCGGCCGATTTCATCAGCACCCGCTCATTCTTGCCGTCGCGTACGACGTCGAATTGAACTGAGTCGGCAAGCGCCACGCGATCGAGCACGCTGCCAAATTTCACGTCGTCGTCCGCGGCCGTGCCACCGGCAAACCAAGCTGCCATTGCCACCACGGCTGCCGCTGCCGCCAGGCCGATTCGAGCAAAAAAAACGGACATCGTATGCTTCTCCGCCTGAGTCTTATTGGTACGAGGTGTTGCTAAGTCTCCGCCCTCGGCAAATGCCGCCAGCGAGCGCCCGCGAAGCTCGGCCAGCAGCCGCTCGTCGGCCGGCGGCGCGTTGTCGGCGAGCCTGGCCAGCAATTCGGCCATCCGCCCATCTTCGGCCCGCTCATTTTCGGGCCGGAGTTCGTCGGGCGAGAAATCGTGGGGTTTTGATTCGTCGGTCATTGCTGGATGCAGCCGTAAGCTGCTTCTATTTCAGAAATTCAATCGTCGACTCCGTCGGCAACGAGCGACTTTGGCGCAAGCGACGGTGCCAAGCCGACAAACACGTTACGGAACGCCCGCCGCGCCCGCGCCAGCCGCGACCGCATCGCCGTATCGGTACATGCGGCTGCGGCGGCCATCACCTCGACGGACGTGTCCTCGATGTATCGCTCGACGAGCAAGGCCGCCTGCTCATCGGGTAGATCGGCAATCGCCGCCCGCACCAGCTCGGCCGTTTCCGTACGCGCTAGCTCCTCCGGCGGGCGGCTGGTACGGTTCTCCAACCAGGCCACGATCCGCTCGCGCTCGATCGCCGGCCGGCCGTCTGCCTCATGCAGTTTTCGCTGCCGCTGCCGCGAGCGAAAGTAATGCGCGACTTGCCGGCGAGCGATCCCGCCCAGCCACACCCACAAGGAGCCGCGCGACGCATCGTAGCCGCGGGCGCTCTTGGCGGCGGCCAGAAAGGTCTCCTGGACGACGTCGGCTACCTCCGACCGCGATCCGCCCATCAGCCGGGCGACCAGCCGCCACACGGCTGCCGCATGACGGTCGTAGAGCGCACACCAGGCCGTGGTGCTGCCGGTCCTCAACCCACAGGCAATTTCCGCGTCGTCTGGCTGGCTCATGGGGGCGTGCTGTCAATAGATACTTTGCGCGTGGCGGCCGGCGTGTGTCGTATTGGACGGGAGAAAATTCATCAAAGTTCCGCCCATCTCGGATGGTGCTCGCTTTGCTGTTAGACTGAATTCCCATGAAATTCGATAGAGCACTGCTTGTCGATACGACCTGGCCGAGCTGGCCCCAATGCGACGAAGAGCAAATCGCCGCGGCCGAGAGAGTGCTGCGTTCGGGCCGGTTGAACTATTGGACGGGCGACGAGGGCCGGCAGTTTGAGCGGGAATTCGCTCAGTACGTCGGCGCCGAGCACGCCGTTGCGGTGAGCAGTGGCACGGCGGCGCTCGAACTGGCGTTGTGGGCGCTCGGGATTGGGGCGGGCGACGAGATAATTGTGCCGGCCCGCACGTTCGTTGCCACGGCGTCGGCCGTTGTCCGCTGTGGTGCGACGCCTGTGTTCGCCGACGTCGATCGCAATTCGCAAAACATTACGGCCGATACGATTCAGCCCACGCTTACCAAACGAACGAAAGCGATCATCGCCGTTCATTTAGCCGGCTGGCCCTGCGACATTGACGCGATCCGGGAGCGCGCCCGCCGGCAGGGCGTCGCCGTCGTCGAAGATTGCGCCGAAGCTCACGGCGCTCGCTACCAAGGCCGCTCCGTCGGTTCGCTGGGTGACATCGCGGCCTTTTCGTTTTGCCAGGACAAGATCATGACCACGGCCGGCGAAGGGGGCATGATCGTGACGAATCATACGGAGCTTTGGAAACGCGCATGGAGTTTGAAGGATCACGGGAAGAGCGTCGATGCGATGGCGGGACTGCGGAATTCGAATTGTGGATTGCAGAATGAAGAGCAGACCATCTCTGCCAACGACAATCGCCGATCGGCAGCCGGCAATTCGTTTCGCTGGCTGCATGAGCGCGTGGGCACCAATTGGCGAATGACAGAAGTACAGTCGGCCGTCGGCAGGGTTGCGCTTCGAAAGCTTGCTGAGTGGGCTGCCGCGCGGCGCCGCAATGCCGCGATTCTCAACGAGCGGCTGACGGAGTTGCCGGCGTTGCGATTGACGCAGCCGCCTGCGGACGTGTTTCACTCGTACTACAAGTACTACGCGTTCGTTCGCCCCGAACGACTCGCGCCCGGCTGGTCGCGCGATCGAATCCTCGCCGAAATCAATGGGGCTGGGGTCCCCTGCTTCGGCGGATCGTGCCCCGAGGTCTACCTTGAGCAGGCCTTTCAAGCGCATCGTCCGCAACAACATCGGCTGCCAGTTGCTCGCGAGCTGGGCGAAACGAGTCTCATGCTGCAAGTCCACCCGACCCTTAAGAGCGAGCACCTGGAAAGAACAGCGGCCGCAATAATGGGCGTGCTTCGCCAGGCATCAATCGAGAATCGATAGCCACAAAACAGCGCAATCATGACGCGCTGCTCTGCAGATGCATACGTTCGATGAATCGCAATCGATTGTGAGTCGCTTCTTTTGGGCCTTTTCGCGCCGTTTCGCGGCCATTCTACCCGGGCGTCTTCTCGCCAAAGCGTTGCCAAATGTGGCATACTATGCTCCATGCGGACCGCCATCCAAAACGCCAATGTCGTTCTACCGAACTCGATCGAGCGGGTCGCCGTCGTCATCGAAGACGATAAAATTGTCGAAATTGACCCGGCGCCGCAATTGCGCGTCGATGAAACGATCGACGCCGCTGGGCTGCACTTGTTGCCCGGGCTGGTCGACGACCAGGTTCATTTTCGCGAGCCCGGTCTGACGCACAAGGAAGATCTTGCCACCGGCAGCCGCGCCTGCGCGAAGGGGGGCATCACGACGTTTCTCGAAATGCCGAACACCGTGCCGCCGGCCACGACGCAAGTGCGGCTGGAGGAAAAGTTAGCGCTGGCGGCCCGGAAATCGCTCGTCAATTTCGGGTTCTACATTGGCGCGACCACGCAAAACATCGACGAGCTGCAAGGAGCCCACCGAACGCCGGGCATCAAAATCTTCATCGGCAGCAGTACCGGCGACTTGCTAGTCGACGATCAGGCCGCCCTGGAACGCATCTTTGCCGAAACGACGCTGCCCATCACGGCCCACTGCGAAGACGAGACCACGATTCGGGCGAACACCGCAAAACTGCCGGGCGATATGGACGTCGCCGTCCATTCTCAAATCCGCGACCATCAGGCCGCTGTCGTCGCCACCGGGCGGGCGATCGATCTGGCTCATCGCCATCGTCACCGCTTCCACGTGCTGCACGTGTCGACCGCCGCGGAAACGGAGCTGATCGCCGACCATCGCAAGCTGATCACGGCCGAGGCCTGCCCGCATCATTTGCTTTTCAACACTGACGACTACGCTCGCCTTGGCACGCTCGTGCAGATGAACCCAGCGATCAAGACCCGGGCCGACAACCAGGCCCTGTGGGCCGCGTTACGCGATGGCCGGCTGCAGGTTGTGGCGACCGATCATGCGCCGCATACGCTGGACGAAAAGCAGCGGCCGTATCCGCAATCGCCCTCGGGCTTGCCGGCGGTCGAGAATTCGCTCGCCCTGATGTTGAACGAAGTTCACCGCGGCCGCTGCACATTGCAACAGGTCGTCCACTGGATGTGCGATGCGCCGGCCCGCGTGTGGGACCTGGTCGATAAAGGCCGGATTGCGCCCGGCTACGACGCAGACCTGGTGCTTGTCGATCTGGAGCGGGAACAGGTCGTCCGCAACGAAGATCAAGTCACGAAATCGGGCTGGAGCCCGTGGCACGGCGTGATGCTCAAAGGCTGGCCGATCCGCACGTGGGTCCTGGGCCGTGAGGTGTTTCGAAAAGGACGGTTCTTAACGGAGGAGCCGGGCCGGGAAGTGAAGTTCGATCATGCGCGGGGGGGATACTGGCGCACAGAGTGAGTCGTTAAAACAGTACTGAATTGCCACAGAGTTCACAGAGGTCACCGAGTGTGAGATTGGAGGCGATGGTGGGAGATCCGTTAACAGAGAAAATCATTGGTGCGGCAATCGAAGTCCATCGCATCCTTGGTCCTGGGCTTTTGGAATCTGTCTACGAGCAAGCCCTGTGCTACGAATTTGAACTGCGCGGAATCAAATATGAACGTCAAAAGGCCGTGCAGATGTGGTATAAGGACAAGCCAATTAAGGATCAAAGAATTGATCTTGTTATTGACGACATCGGCGATCAAGTTGTCGTCGACGTCAAGTCCGTTAGCCAACTACCAGAAATCGCAACGGCTCAATTACTCTCCTATTTAAAGTCCACGAGCCTTAAGCGCGGACTGATCATCAACTTCGGGCAGGCCCGTCTCGTAGACGGCGTCCGTCGCATCTCTTTGTGAGCTCTGTG
The DNA here is from genome assembly GCA_963738665.1 of uncultured Planctomycetota bacterium. Lineage (GTDB taxonomy): Bacteria > Planctomycetota > Planctomycetia > Pirellulales > Lacipirellulaceae > JABDGM01. The sequence continues at coordinate 169,213 of CAVTXL010000004.1, read as the reverse complement.
CCCTCTGTGGAAAAAGTATTTGTTTGTCGCGCCCCACGATGCTCCACCTCGCATCTCAGACATCTGCCCGCTGGCTGGCTCAAGTCGACGCGGACCTTCCGTCGATTCTCATCGACCACGCCCACTGCGAAAAAAAGGCGGCTGGGACGGCGCTCAACCTCATTTTCGCCTACGTGGAAAACGTCGAACTGTGCCGCGAGATGACGCTCATCGTCAAGGAAGAACTCGAGCATTTCCAGCTGGTCCTCGACTTGCTCAGCCGTCGTGGCATCCGCTTCCGCCGGCTGACTCCGTCCAGCTACGGCCGCGAGCTGAATAATCTGGTGCGAAAGCAAGAACCGCAGCGGGCCGTTGACCGGCTGCTCGTCGCCGGGCTGATCGAGGCGCGGAGTTGTGAGCGATTCCAAGTTCTGGCCGAGCATGTTGCGGACGTTGAGCTGGCTGAGTTTTATCGCAACCTGTTCGAATCGGAGGCCCGACATCACACGACCTACACCCGGCTGGCCAAGGACTTCGCCCCGGAACAGATCGTCATGGCACGGCTGGAAGAGTTGGCCGCCGCAGAGGCCGGCATAATCGAGCGCGGCGAGGAACTGCCGCGCATGCACAGCTAGTGTCAGTGCTCAAGGCGCGCTCGACGAGCCGAGGCTGCTGTAGCCAGCATCGTCAAAATGGTGGGGCCGAACGCAATTCTAACCCGAGAATTCGCCAATTGCCCCAAGTGGCCCGTCACGCTACTATTCCCCAGCCGCAGGGCCCCCATTGCAAAGGACACAGTCTCATGTCGAAGACCGCGCGCCTCCTTGTCATCGCTGTCGCATTCATTATCGCTTTGGCACTCCTGGCGCCGCCCCGCTCGGTCGAAGCGGAACGTCAGCCGCTGCCCGAACTCCACATCGGCTCGGCCGCGCCGCCGCTGAAGGTGATGAAGTGGGTCAAGGGGACGCCGGTCGACGGGTTGCAACCGGGCCAGACCTACGTCATCGAGTTTTGGGCGACTTGGTGCGGCCCGTGCATTGCTGCAATGCCCCACATCACAGGAATCGCCAAAACCTACGATGGCCGCGTTACGGTAGTCGGCGTCGACGTATCCGAGCATGTGCCAACGCGCACGGAAGCGGACTTGGTGGCGGTCATCGAACCGTTTGTCGCTGCGCAAGGCGATCGGATGGACTACAACGTGGCAATCGACGGGCCTGCCGAGGAAATGCGGCTCAATTGGCTGGAAGCGGCCAGCCGGGACGGTATCCCGTGCACGTTCATTATTGACAAGGACAAGAAGGTCGCCTGGATAGGTCACCCCATGGCGATGGACGAGGTGCTGCCAAAAGTGATCGACGGAACGTGGGATATCAGGGCTGCCGCCGAAGAACAGGCCCGCCAGTGGGAGCACGACCAGGACCTGAAGGAAGCCGTGGCGCCCGTCATCGCGGCGCTTCGCAGGCACAATTTCCCGGAGGTCGTCGTGGCCATTGATGCGGCCGTGGCGAAAGTTCCCGAGGTCGAAACCGAGCTCAGGCCAGTGAGGTTCGAGGCGCTGCTGCTATCGGACGAGGCGGCTGCGTTCGCCTATCTTAAAGACAGCGTCCAATCAAAGTTGTTCGAGAAGGAACCCATCGACGCCTTCAACTTCTTTGACGCCGTGAATCGCAACGCCAGCAAGTTAATCAATCCCGATTGGGCAACCGTGACCAGTGCGTTGGAACAGGCGCATGGTGCGGTCAAAGACGAGTCGCCGCCGCTGCTGGTCGCGATCGCCAGCGTTTACGCCAAGCAATTGAAATTCGACAAGGCTGCCGAACTGCAAAAGCAGGCCATCGACGCGGCAGGCAAAGCCGATCCTGCGCCGCCGGCAAGATGGGTTGAACTGCAGCAGAAGACGCTGGCCGGCTACCAAGCCAGGTTGTGAGGCAGTCGACTCGGAATAGCCGCCAAATCGAATGCACATTCCTCGTCGCCACGCGCTGCGCGGGAATGCTGGGCCTCAATAACCGGGGCCTCTCAAGTCAATATCGCCCTCGGGCCAGCCTGGCGCCTTGAATCGCGCATCACGATCTCATCCCAAAACGGGTTCTTCGCCGGGTCTTCGCCGCGCAAATTGACGATCCGATTCGTCACCAGGCAGGCGCCGAGCTTTTCATAAAATGGACGCACGCGGTGCGTCGTCTGAAACAACGACCAGCGGAAAACGCCGTCGTCGACAAGGCCGAACGTTTCGCGGACGACGGCCACGCCGAGATTGCGGCCGCGATCGGCTGGGTCGGTGCAGACCCGAGCCAATGCCAGCACCGTGACGTCGCCCGCTGACGTGCCGATCGTCCGGACGTCCACACCAGAGTGCGCCACAACCCGCTGGCCGTCGCGAATGAAAATCGACCGTGGTCGCTGTGGTTCCGGCCCGCGGTAGGCGGCCCAGTCGGTCCTCATCTTTTCGACACGGGTCTCGATGGTCCGGCCCGGTTTCGGCCAGACGCGGCACAAGAGGTCCGCGATCGCCCGGGCGGTGGCCTCGTCGTAGCTGCGGGCGTCCATCGTCTGAATTTGCATGTTTTTTTGGCGGAGAACACAAGGGGTGCAAACGCCGTAAAAACACCTGCGGCGCAAGCGTTTGCCAGAGATCATTCAAGCCAATGGCGGAGCTATTATAGGCATTCGCCGCTGATTTTCCGAAGCCCCCGTTGGAAAATAGTCCACCTTTCGATTACAACATGGCCTGGGCGGGGGACTTTGTCACCGATCCGCACTTCGTTTTATGGGAGCCAGTTACCGATGAAGTTTAGCGCCAAGCCGCTCACGTTGACGCTCGTCCTCCTGTCCCTCTTTGCCTCTGCTTCACTCGCACAAGATTTCGCCAGCCAGCGCCTTAATAATTGGCACCAATGGCGCGGCCCCCTCGCCAATGGCTTTGCGCCGAACGCGAGGCCGCCCGTGGAGTGGAGCGAAACGAAAAACGTCAAATGGAAAGTGACGATTCCCGGCGAAGGCATCGCGACGCCGATCGTGTGGGGTGATCGCATCTTCATCCTCATGGCAAGTCCGGTGGCGGATGGCGAGGCCGCGACGCCGGCGCTGCGGGTGAATCAACCCGCCCTGATGGCCCAACAGCGGCCGCCGTCCAATGGAGCGGCGAACGGGGCGCAGCGGGGCGGCCAGCCCGGCAGTGGCGCGGCCCCCACGATGTTCAAGTTCGATATTTTGTGCCTCGATCGCGGCAGCGGGCAGACGATCTGGCAAAAGACCGCCCGCCAGGTGGTTCCCCACGAAGGCCACCATCCAACGAGCACGTTCGCCTCCGCCTCGCCCGTCACCGACGGGCAGCACGTCTGGGTGTCGTTCGGTTCCCGCGGGATTTTTTGTTACGATCTGGCCGGCAATGAACAGTGGCACAAAGACCTGGGCCAGATGAAAACGCGGAACGCCTTCGGCGAAGGCGCCTCGCCGGCACTCTATAACGACACGCTCGTCGTGCCTTGGGATCACGAGGGCGACTCGTTCATCGTCGCGATGAACGCTGCCACCGGACAAGAGAAGTGGCGGAAGCCGCGGGACGAATCGACCACCTGGGCGACGCCCCTCATTGTTCCCCATGCCGGCCGGGTGCAAGTGATCACGAACGGACAAAACCGCGTTCGCAGTTACGATTTGGCGAACGGCGACCTGATTTGGGAGTGCGGCGGCCAAGGGCCGAATCCGATTCCTTCGCCCGTGCTAGTGGACGATTCGGTCGTTGTAATGACCGGTTTTCAGCGGTTTGCAGCGTACTCGATTCCGCTGGACTCGAAGGGCGACATCACCGATACGGATAAGCCAACGTGGAAAATCAACGACGGCACGCCGTACGTGGCGTCGCCGCTGCTCTACGACGACCTGCTCTATTTCACCAAGGACCGCGGCAATCTGCTGACCTCGCTCGACGCCCGCAGCGGCGACATCTTGATCGATCGGAAGCGGCTGCCCGACATCAGCTCGATCTATGCCTCGCCCGTCGGCGCCGCAGGGAGGGTCTACATATCCAGCCGCGAAGGTAAAACGATCGTACTGGAGCAAGGCCGTGACAAAGAGCTGAAAGTGATTCGCACGAACGAGCTCGCGGGTGATTCGATCGACGCGTCGCCGGCTTTGGTCGGCAACGAAATGTTTCTCCGCTCCGGCAACCATCTGTATTGCATCACGGAGATGTAATTCTGGCGTGCGCGTCCTGGTCGAGTTCTAACTCACGTTTGTCAGCGGGAAGCGTCGCCTGGGGCGTAGAGAGCTTGCGCCGTGCGCGGCGGCGCGACAATGACAGTTTGTCATTGCAAAGTGACGCACTCGCGCCTCTGGCAGCGAATTTTCTTCGTCTTTTCGTTGTTTTCAATTGGCAATATCTGGGACAATTTTGCACGCCCCAGATATAGTTACAACAACGGGGCAGGTGACTGACTTACTTTTCCAGCCAACTTTTCTTTGCGCCGCAGCGAAGGGGAAGAAATCGAATCGCGGCGACTTCGACGGAGCGTACCTCGTTGCCCTTCATGGCAGTCGCCAAGCCGGCCCCGTCCGCGGCCAGCTCTGGCAGGGAACTTTTTCAGCCGCGGACGAAGAACCAGTAGCGCCGGCCGCGCTCGCGCGTGCCTCGACGGCTGACAGAGTACTGTCTTGAAGCCGATCGTTAGGCACCTGGGTTCGGACTGCGCACCTACGAGAGGCGATCATTATGTCTTGCTCTTCGCGCATATTCCGCGCCGCACTTTGCGGCCCAACTTCGAATTCGAGCAACTCGAACCGCGCCAATTGATGGCCGTAGACGTCGCTGCGCCGGCGATGGCATCGACGCTGGACACGGCGACGGTCGACATGGCGAATTCAACGCTAGCCAGTGAAGTTAGCACGCTCGATGCCATGCATAACACGCGGCCGTCTCCCGTTCCTGTCGTCGCCGCTCGCTCGTTCGACGGGACGGGCAACAACTTGGCCATCCCGCAATGGGGCAGCACGGATGAACAATTGCTTCGAGTCGCTGAGCCTCAATACGCCGACGGCATGAACACGATGCGCCGGCGGCGACCGCCCTACTCCCGCGTTCAATCAGCAACGCGCTGGCCGCACACGACGAAGAAGACACGCCCAGTGACCGCCAGCTTTCGGCGTTCATTTACATCTGGGGACAGTTCCTCGACCACGACATCGACCTGACCGAACCGCCGACCGATCGGCGGAGAGCGATGTACATCGCTGTGCCGATCGGCGACGACTTACTTCGATCCCGAATCGACCGGCACAGGCACATTGCGTTCACGCGCTCGCGCTACGACGCGACGACCGGCACGAGCCTCGACAATCCGCGGCAGCAGATCAACGAGATCACCGCCTGGATCGACGGCTCGATGATCTACGGCATCGAATCAGGCAACGGCCGACAGTCTGCGGACGTTTGTCGGCGGCAAACTGCGGACTAGCGACGGCGACCTGCCGCCCACCGATGCCGCCGGCAGCTTTCTGGCCGGCGACGTGCGGGCGAACGAAAACGTCGAGCTCAGCGTCGATGCAGGCGCTGTTTATTCGCGAGCACAATTAGTGGGCCGACCAGATCGCCGCGGCGAATCCGCGACTTCAGCGACGAGCAGATCTATCAGCAGGCCCGGGCGATCGTCATCGGCGAGATTCAGGCGATCACGTACAACGAGTTCCTGCCGGCGCTGTTCGGTGCACGGCGCGATTGGCCGCTATCGCGGCTACGACGCGAGCGTCGATCCCGAGCATCGCCAATGAATTCTCGACGGCGGCGTTCCGGTTGGCACACAGCTGATCAACGACGACGTCGAGTTTTTCGGCAACGACGGCCGCGCCGGTGCGCGACGAAGTCGAGCTCGCGCGACGCGTTCTTCAATCCGGCCCTGCTGCAGGAGACGGGCATCGACAATATTCTGAAATATGCCGCCTCGACGAACTCCGAAGAGCTCGACAACGCAAATTGTCGATAGCCTGCGAAACTTCCTGTTCGGCGCAGCCCGGCCAAGGCGGATTCGACCTGGCGTCGCTGAACATCCAGCGCGGCCGCGACCACGGCTTGGCCGATTACAACACGGTTCGCGAAGCGTACGGACTAGCACGCATCACGAAGCTTTGCCGAGATCACGTCCGATGTCGACGTTCAAGCACGCGCTCGAGGCCCTGTACGGCTCGGTCGACAACATCGACCTCTGGGTAGGCGGCCTGGCCGAAAATCATGTGCCGGGCTCGTCTGTCGGTCCGACGGTCCGCGCGATCGTGTCCGACCAGTTTGAGCGGCTGCGCGATGGCGACCGCTATTGGTACCAGCGGACGTTTTCGGGCACGAGCTTTCCGTCATCGATCATACGACGCTGCTCGGACGTCATTCGCCGCAACACGACGATCTCAAACCTGCAGAGCAATGTGTTCTTCATGCAGGCGTCGGTCAGCGGGCAGGTGTTTCTCGACTCGAATGGCAACGGCTGGCTCGACCGCCGCGAGCTGCCGATGCCGGGCGTCACGGTGCAGCTAATGGACGATGCAGGCGAGATCGTGGCCACGACGACGACCGGCCGTGACGGCCGCTACCGCTTCACTCAGTTTCGCGAAACGGGCGACTACCAGGTGGTGGTCGTCATTCCGCCGCGACTGGCGGCAACGACGTCGGCGGCGCAGGACGTCCTCATTTCACGCGGAGGCTTGAACATCAGCGGCGTCGATTTTGGTCTGCGGCTTTCGCTGCAAAACACGGGCTTGGCTTCTGCCGATGCAGTGAGCGATACGGCGGGGACCGATTCCGCGACCGATGCGGCATTGGCCGAGATGTCCATGTTGCATTCGCCTTTCGCGCGGATGCGTCGTTGAATATGTCCCGCAGGGAATGCGTAAGGCATTCCTCCCCGACGGCCGGGGCCGGGCGCAAGCGGCTGGCCCCGGCGCGGAGCGCAACGTCTCACGGCGCGAGCGGCGCACGAGCGAGGACTTCGTACTGCGAACCTGTGCGTCAACTGGCTCGCATACACGACGACTTCATCAACCAGCGTCGCGCCAGCGTCGAATCCGGCGTAGTCTTCCAGAATTGCGGCCAGCGATTGCGGCCGGCAATGCCGCCCGGCGCGGCCCAGCGTCAAATGAGGCATGTACTGCCGATTCTCGCTGCGATAGCCGAGCTTTCGCAGCCGCCGCTCGAGGGACTTCTGCAACGAGATCATCTCTTCACAGCCGGTGCCGGCCCCAATCCACAACGTGCGCGGCTTGCCAGAGGATGGAAACGCCCCAACACCCCTAGCCCACAGTTCAAAGCCTGCAAGTTCGCTTGATCCTTCGGCGACCGCGCCGCAAACCGCTGGAATCTCCAGATCATCGACATCCCCCAGGAATTGCAGCGTCCAATGCAAGTTGGCTGCTGATGTCCACTTGACTTCCTGAGCGACCGCGCTCAGTTCGCCCGCAAGCTCTGCCGCGCGACGGCGCGTTTCATCGCTCGTTTCAATGGCGATAAAAGTGCGAGTGCGGCCCATTTCCGAGCGTCTGGCTCCTTCGCCGCGGCTTTGCTTTCCGCGCGTGAAAACTAAGCATCTTCCGATACGCCGCCATCCGTTCTTCAATGTCGCCGCGCGAAATCTCGCGCATCCGCTCCAGCCCGAATCCTTCCACGTTGAAGCTGGCCACGAGAATCCCGTAGGCCATCGCTGTCTTGAGCGTTTCGGGCTCCAAATCATCTTGCTCGGCCAAATAGCCCATCATACCGCCGGCAAAGGTATCGCCGGCCCCGGTCGGATCGACGACTCGTTCGGTCGGAAACGCCGGCATTACATAAGTCTCATGTTCGCCAAAGAACATAGCGCCGTGCTCGCCTTTTTTGATGACGACAAATCGCGAGCCCATTTCGCGAATGCGATGACCGGCCAGCACGAGGTTGTCCGTGCTCGCGAGCAGTTTCGCTTCGCTGTCGTTGATCACCAAACCGTCGATGCGCTGGAACAACTTCAGGAGGTCGTTTCGCGTTGTCTCAATCCATAATTCCATCGTGTCCGCAACGACCAGGCGACATCCCGGCACCTGTTCCAGCACTGCCAACTGGGTGGCCGGCACGCCATTGGCCAAAAAGACGTAGCGCGACTGACGATAGTCGTCGGATAGCACCGGCTGGAAATCGCCCAATACGTTCAGTTGCACGTCGAGTGTCGTGCGATCGTTCATGTTGGGTTCGTAGCGGCCGGTCCAAGTGAACGTTTTGCCCCCTTTCACAACATGCAAACCGGACGTGTCGATGCCGCGGCCGTCCAGCAACTTCGTGTGCTCGCTGGGCCAATCCTCGCCGACGACGCTCAGCAACCTTACCTGGGTGAAGAAGCTAGCGGCGTAAGAGAAATGAGTGGCCGAACCGCCGAGCAGGTGATCGCGGCGTGTCGCTGGCGTTTCGATGTTGTCAATCGCAACCGATCCGACGACGAGTAGAGTCATTTGAGAACTGAATGTTTCGTGAGGCCGTTGACCAATGCCGGAGCGGCGAGTCAACGATTATCGGCTGAATTCGGCCCGCTGGCAACCTGCAATCCGCTCCTCGCGGCGCCAGTTCAACCGCAGGTCGGATCGGCGCTATCTGAGCATTGGAGGAGTGGCGATTGAAGATTCCTACGTGCAGCGTAGCTGTTTGCCTGATCAATCGCCACGAAAGTCGATGCAGAACGTCGCGAGCGCACGCTCCTACATCGAAATCGGTAGCGGCGAACCGCGCGATCCGAGAAATCCAGGGCCGCGCATGGCGGCCTCAGCGCCGTTCGTTTTCATCCGCCACCGGCCGCTCTGGCGTCGTCGGAGTTCCATCTCGGTTGACACCCTCGCTTCCGGAGCGTTGACGTTGTTCGTCGGTGAGCGTTGGAGGCGTTGTCGGATCATTGCCAATTTGCATTCTGTTCACATCGCCAGTGCCAGGCGGCATGCCGCGGGCTCCATCCATGCCGAGGCCGCCGGGGATATTGCCCGGCGACATGTCCGATCTCGACATCGGGTCATCCATTCGGCTGTTCAAGGCGTTGCGTCGGGCCGCGTCGCGGGCCGCCTGAATCGCAGGTAGTATCGCCGCGATGGCGATTCCACCAATCGCGATCGTCGTCAATTGTTGTTGACTCGGATTTCCCTCAGTGCGGAAAAATGTGAGGCGTGCACCGTTTCGATCTGGGCGCAGCTTCTTTATCCAGCCGCCAGTGATGCGCTGCGTGTAGGCGGCTAAGGCCTTTTCAACTGGGTCGTCGTGGCCGGCGATTTGGGCGGCCTGGGCTTCCTCGCTGGCTTTGAGTCTGGCGACAATCAACTTCTCAAGCTTTTCGCCAGTGGCGGCGTCGTTCGCGTGTATGACCAGGGCCGATGGATTCGCGTTCGATATGTTGAATGTCGCCTCAATAGCGCCGATCATCCCCGGCACATTGAATAACTCCTCCGTTCCCGGCGGCAGAGTGCCCGGAGCTTGTGCTTGCCACTGCGACCGCAGAATGGCGACTCCTAGTTGGACCTCGCCACGTAGCGTCGTGAAGTCGACCGCCGCGTAAACATCGTTGCCCGCCATGCGCCTCGAACGCGGTTCGAGAAAGGGCGTGACGGGGCTCCCTTGTGTTCTACAAGCTGCTTCAACACAGGTTCCGGCGCGATGACGAGCGTTTTGCCGTCTGGCACATAGAAACTTGGCATTCCCGGCACGGTGCTCTGCAAATACTTGCGGCCGGCGAGCTCGGCCGTTTGGGTGTGGCCCCGCATTTCGGGCGGCAGCGCAGCCCCGTTAAACGGCTTGGTGAATTTGATGATAGTGCCAAATTCGAGCGGGCCAGGGACAACGGCTTCGGAAGGGGCAGTCGCGTCTGGCGGGCTAGCGGCATCGGAACGGGAGCCGGCATCGGAACGGGAGCCGGCATCGGAACGGGAGCCGGCATCGGAACGGGAGCCGGCATCGGAACGGGAGCCGGCATCGGAGCGGATGACGGCGCATCGGACGTGCCTGCGTCGGGTGGGAGAGCGGCTTCGGTAAGGCCAACGGCTTTTGGCTTTTTGGCAAAGGCGATCACCTCCTCCATGTCAGCCGGATCGAAGCCCAAATACTCCAGGCCGGCCGCCGAAGCCACCTCGAGCGGCAGATTTGCTGCGTTTGGCGAGGCCATGATCTGTGCGGGGCGCACGACCACGACCAGATCGGCGTCGGGCGGGATGTAGGTGGTATCGAGTCGGGCGACTGCGGGCGGTGTTGCCGAACCTCGCGATACCGCAGTGGTCGCCGATGTTTGAGCAGTGGCCAGCGCTTCGTTCATCGACACAGTCACGAGCACAAACAAAAAAAGTCTTCCGGCGAACTTGAGTGAGTTCATCGTTACCATCCTCCCCTGGGGAGCAGGAAAATATTGTCAGGCCGTTGGCTGCGCACTCGTCTCAGCTTAAGACGAGCGACCAGGGCCGTCAAATCAGGCAGTAAAAGAGACTGTTTTGGCTGAACCGTTCGGAATTCTGCTTCCCGGCTGGCGATCGCAAATTGGCCCGGCCGCACCCATCGCGGCCCATACAATCAGGCCAGCCGCGTCTGCCGATACGGCCCTGATTTGCGTGCGGCTGCAGCCCCCCGGGCCAGATCTCAATGCTATGGTTTCACAGGCCCGGCCAGGACGGAGCGCGTGCTGGCGGGTGGCGCGGCGACCGTTCGCCCTGCGCGCCGACGCGGAGAACAGCCAACATCGCGCTCTTGCAGCAGGCTTGTTCGTCGCTGCATTGCGAATCTTGGCCATTTCCCAGACCGCATTCCCGCAACCATGTTTGTCATCATCGGCGTCATTATTGTGTTTGGTGCGGTGCTCGGCGGGTTCACGATGGCCGGCGGGCATGTGGGTGCGCTGTTGCAGTGGTCGGAATTCTTGACTCTCGGCGGGGCTGCCTTGGGAGCGCTCGTGGTCGGCACTCCGCCCAAGGTCCTGAAAGACCTGGTCAAAGGCCTCGTCGGCACGTTCAAAGGCACTCCCTTTAACCGGGCGGCGTACGAAGACCTATTCAAGTGCTTGTACGACCTGCTGCGCTTGGCCCGCCGCGACGGCATGCTGGCCCTCGAGTCGCACATCTCCAATCCGCACGATAGCGCAATTCTCAACAAGTATCCGCGAATCGCGCACAACCACCACGTCGTTTCATTCATCTGCGGCGGCATGGGCCCGTTGATCGAGGCCACGGCCAAGCCTGAGCAACTGGCCGAATTGTTGGAAGCCGAGCTCAAGGTAATGGAGGAAGAACATCATGCGCCGATGGGCGCCCTGGCGAAAGTTGCCGATGCGCTCCCAGGGTTCGGCATTGTGGCGGCCGTGCTCGGCATCGTCGTGACGATGGGCCACATCGACGGTCCGCCGGCCGAGATCGGCCATCATGTCGGCGCCGCGCTCGTGGGGACCTTCCTGGGCATCTTGATGTCATACGGCCTGGCAGCGCCGCTGGTGACGCGGATGGAGTTCTTGGGTCTTACCGAGGCCGCCTACTTCCGCGCATTACGACCGTGCTGGTCAGCTTCGCCAAAAATCAGCCCCCCAAAGTGGCCATCGACATGGCCCGTCGCGGTATGCCCAACGAGTTCCGGCCGGAACGCGACGTACTCGATCAGTGGTTCAAAGAAGCGGAAGCTGCGTAGGAGGACGATCACGAATACCGCATGACGAATGACGATTGCAACAACTCCGAGGCGTTCTACTGAGATTGCATGTGTCGTTCGGAAATCGTGATTCTGTCAGGGTACTGTTATGGCTGGTAAAGGCGGCGGTGCATGGAAAGTAGCCTACGCGGACTTCGTGACCGCGATGATGGCATTTTTCCTGGTCATGTGGCTCACGGCGCAGCCGCAAGATGTTAAAAAGGCTATCGGCGGTTACTTTCAGGACCCGTGGGGCACGTCGAGCGAGAACACGGCGCCCAGTTTTCAGAATCCGGCGGGCCTCAACGGCCAGGCGCCGGTTGGCGATGCGCCGCAGGGTATTCTGCCCGACCGACACCCGCAAAGCAACGAGCCAAACGCAACAGAAAAAGAGCCGGGAGCAATTTCCGTCTGGCGGCAAAAAAACCAGGTGCACTTGCTCGATAAACCGGAACAGGACTTGCCGGCTTTGGTGGTGGCGTTTGAACCTGGTTCGGCCGCACTAACGCCGGAGGCCGAAGACGCGTTAATCAAAGTTCTGCCGGTGCTGGCGGGCAAACCGAACCGTATCGAGTTGCGGGCCCACTCGTCATTGCGTCCGCTGCCATCGACGAGCCCGTATCGCGACCTGTGGACCCTGTGCTACGAACGCAGCAGCGCTGTGCAAAGCTTCTTGGCAGAGCACAACATCGAGCCGCGGAGGATTCGCTTGAGTCAGGCATCGCCGCACGAGCCGATCGATTCGCGGCTCGAACCCGCCTGGCAGGACGCGAACGATTGCGTCGAGGTATTCCTGCTTACCGAGGTCGTGGCGAGCCAGCCAGGACGAGGCAACTCTGAAGTCGCAACGCCCGCTAAACAACCGGAAGCCAATGCTCACTCAGCAGTGCGCAAGTAAAGCACAGCGGTTCACAGCGCCAGCCGGATGCCCGTGAATTGCCAGCGTGCGGCGGCGGGAAAGAAATTACGGTACGTGGGCCGAATGTGATCGTGCGACGTCGCACAAGAGCCGCCGCGCAGCACGTATTGGTTACACATGAATTTGCCGTTGTATTCCCCTAGCGCACCAGCGGCCGGCCGGTAGCCGGGATACGGGGCGTAGGCGCTGGCGGTCCACTGCCAGACATCGCCGAACCAATGCGGCCCGTCACTCTCAACGGGCGCCGCTGCGCCCGGATGGATGGCCCGACCGACGCGCAGTAGCGGCCCGACAAAGGAGCCTTCGACGGGCGCTTTCTGGCTCGCCACCTCCCATTCGAATTCCGTCGGCAGGCGGGCGCCGGCCCAGCGCGCGAACGCGTCGGCTTCGTAGTAGCTGATGTGGCAAACCGGCCGGTGACGATTGATCGGCAACTGGCCGGCCAGGGTGAATTCTCGTTGCGGGCCGTCGACTAGGTCCCAATACAGCGGGGCCGTCCAGCCGCCGGCCTGCGCCGCTTGCCAGCCTTCGGCCAGCCACAGCTCCGGCCGCCGATAACCCCCGTCGGCGACGAAACTCAGATATTCTCCGCAAGTCACCAGCCGGTCGGCGAGTTGGAACGGCTCGAGGAATACCCGATGTGGCGGGGATTCGTTGTCGAACGCGAAGCCGCCCCCTCCGTGGCCGATGCGATAAACGCCCTCCTCAAACGAAAGCCACTTGGCCCGATTCGCCGTGAGCAGCTCCATTGTCCCGGGCCGATAAATGGGATGAAGCGGATTCCGAGAAAAGACGTGTTTGATGTCGGTGAGTATCAGCTCCTGGTGCTGCTGCTCGTGTTGCAGCCCAAGTTCGAGGATGGCAAATAGCTCGTCGCGATGCTCGTTCGCGTCCGCGGTATCGATGAGTGAGGCGACGCGGCCGTCGACCGAACGGCGATAGCCGAAGACTTCACGCAGCGTCGGTCGCGACAATTGCCCGCGCTCGGCCCGCGGAAACTGCTGGCCGACGGCGTTGTAATACGAATTGAACAAGTAGGCATAGTGGTCGTGTTCCGGCGGATCGCCGGCGAATCGACGTAAGAGAAACGTCTCGAAAAACCACGTGGTATGCGCCAAGTGCCAGCGCGTGGGGCTGACGTCGGGCATCGACTGAATGCAACAATCTTCCGGCTTGAGCGTCTCGCACAGTGTCTCGCTGAAATTGCGGATCCGCTGATATCGCTCGGCCGGCGACTCTTTTTCGGCGATCGATGGTGAATGAGGCGCTGCCACCGTGGTCATTGTTACCGCTCGCACACGAGGCACATGACGCAGAAATACTGGCGCTCGTCGAGCCAGTGCCGCTCGGGGGCGAAGCCGGCCGCCCGCGCAAGCTCACCGAAGCCCGCGACCGTGAATTTGTGAGAGTACTCGGTGATGATTCGTTCCCCGGGGGCAAATTGAAACGTTCGCCGGCATGCGGAGGCCTCCTGCCGCCACTTGCTCACCAACCGCATCTCAATGCGACGCTTGCCGCAATCATAAACGGCTTCGTGTGCGAAGGCGTCTAGATCGAACGTTCCACGCAGCTCGCGGTTGATGCGCAGCAGCAAATTCAGGTTGAACTCAGCGGTCACTCCGGCGCGGTCGTTATAGGCGGCTTCGATCGTGGCCGGGTCCTTGTCGAGGTCGAGGCCGATCAGTAACTGTCCCCCAGAGCCGCAGGCCATCGCGATGCGGCGCAACAATTGGCGTACTTCATTGCCGGTGAAGTTGCCGACAGTTGAGCCGGGAAAGTAAATCACGCGTTGCCGCGGCGCCTCTGCCGGCAGCGGCAGTTCGAACTCGCTCGAAAAATCGGCACACACCGGCACGACGTCCATGTGCTGGTAAGCCCGTTTTAGCGCGGCCGCAGTGCGCAGCAAGTGTTCGGGTGAAATGTCAACCGGCACATAGACCGACGAGCTCGCCAAGCGATCGAGCAGCAGCCGAGTTTTTGTACTGCTGCCGCTGCCCAGCTCGATCAAGGTGAGATGGTTGCCGACATGATCGACGATGCTGTCGGCAAACTCGCGCATGATCGCCATTTCCGTGCGGGCCGGATAATATTCCGGTAACTCACAGATCATGTCGAACAATTGCGAACCACGATGGTCGTAGAGATACTTGCAAGAAAGCTGTTTTGGCGTCCGCGATAGGCCGGCCAGCACGTCCTGTCCAAAGAGCGACAAACTTGGCGTTAAGACTGGGGGCGCTGTGGCGGCAAGTAGTGGGTAGCCAGTGGACATCGAAGCAGTACAACTCCCGGTTGTGCGTTGCGACCTGTCAAGTGGACCCGGTGCCAGCCTCCTTTGCCGCGTCCCACGTCAAAAGGGCGGACATTAAGCGGTTAGGAAACGGGATGGGCCGCTCGTCAAGCTGCAAATCCTCCCATTGCGGAATGTGGGCCGGTTGAGTGCAACCTCTGTACCAAACGGTTTGCCGTGCCACCCGCCAACGGACGCATGTCCAGAGACTCTAGAACGCTCGTGTCGAAGGGCCCGCCCCGCTTTCAAGGCACAGGAATTGCAATTCCAGGCCTGTCGCCCGATGCGAATGCTATCGATGGGTCAACCGCTTCACTTATCAGACGATGAGTTAACGACGATGAAGTTCTCGAACTCCTCTTGCCAGAAAAACCGCAGTCGGGCTGCTGCCACGATTGCCAAGGGGGCGATTGCCGGCGCTGTGTGTGGACTATTCGCGTCGTGGGCAATGAACCGGGTGCATGGCATCGGGAAAGCCGTTCAGGAGTTAACGGGCGGCGACAGCCAGCGAGATTCGAGT
Organism: uncultured Planctomycetota bacterium; assembly: GCA_963738665.1. Lineage (GTDB taxonomy): Bacteria > Planctomycetota > Planctomycetia > Pirellulales > Lacipirellulaceae > JABDGM01. The sequence continues at coordinate 153,861 of CAVTXL010000004.1, read as the reverse complement.
GGTGCACAATCCTCCACAGACGAGCAAAAAGAACCGGAGGAACAAAACTCCGATCCCGCAACGACACGGATTGCCACAGCCGTATCACGAAAGGTGCTCCCCACCGAGTTGACGTCCGAGCAGAAGCAGGTGGCTGGACCACTGGTTCACTATGGCTACGGCACAACGGTGGGCGCGCTTTATGGCGGAATGTGCGATGCGTTCCCGGCGGTTGCGGGGGGACTCGGCCTGCCTTTTGGCATCGTGCTATGGCTGTTTGGTGATGAGGTTGCCGTGCCCCTTTTCGGCCTCGGCCCGTCGCCTGTCAAAACGCCGCTGGCCAAGCATGCCGACGCACTGGCCGCCCACGTGGGGTATGCAGTCGCCGCTGATGGCATCCGCCGCAACGCGCGAGCCGGCTTAAGATGCGATAAGGCGGCATGAACGCAATGTTGCCGGCCGCTCTTTAACGATGATTCCCTCGGCAGGTTGGCCGGCATAGCGCCGCTTTCAAAGTCCGCCGTTGCCAGTTTGCCAGAATTCCTGCTCGGACCATTCGCATCAGATGGACATCTCGGGCCGCTGAGCAGCTTGGTTGGCTTGTGCACAAGTTTTCGCCGCTTGTCCCCAAACCTGTTGATTGCAAACCGAGGCCGGCTGTGGCATAATCACCGTAGCAATCCCACCAGCCGAGTTGGCAATTGTCGAGGTCCTTTGGGGGACAGCGGAAATGGCACGGCACCTGATCATTCGCGCAGCCTGTGCGATGGGCGTCGCGGTTCTCACGCATCCTACGCTTGTCCAAGCCGCGGAACCCGTGCGGTTGAGAACGGCCAGTGGTGCATTGCCAAAACCGGCCGCGATCGCGCTGGCCAGCGGCTCGGGCGTCATTGTGGGTAAGCGGTACGTTCTGACCAACCGTCACATCGCCCAAGACGAGAAGGGAAAGTTGTTCGACGGCTTTCGAATTTATCCGGGGCCCGACTATAAAAAAGCTCACCTGGCCCGGGCGGTTGCCATATGTGAAAACTACGACCTGGCCCTGTTAGAAACATCGACCGACTTGCCGGCAGCGCAAGTGACAGTCCTGGACGGCTTGCCGGCGCTCGCCGAGCGGGTCATCGCATACGGATTTCCACTCGGTTCACGCTTTGGCGTCGGGCTCACAACGACCGGCGGCCAGGTCGCCCGCCACCCGGTCGCCGCTGCCCGCGGGGACGATAAAGAAGACGTTTCCGTCAAGTCAGCGCTGTGGCACGACGCGGCCCTCACCGGCGGGAACAGCGGCGGACCGCTGTTCACCGCGACCAAAGTGCTGGTGGGCATCAATTTCGCCTATCTCAAGACCAACAGCAATCAGGCCCTGGCCGTCCCGGGCGATGCGGTCGCCGATTTTCTCCGCCGCGCGAAGGCAGACAAAGATGTAAGAATCGTCAAGGCGGCCGCCGCGGCCGTCGGCGGCGCCGATCCGCAGGCGGTGACGGTGTTCATTGAGTCGATGGTCAACGACGTCGCCGGCCGCTCGCCCGATTTGGCCGGCGCCTCCTCGCTTGCTGAAATGCTCGTCGCTAAGCTGAAAACGCGGCTGCCCCAAGTGTCGGCGGCCGATTTTAAGCGCGTCGAAGCAGGCGAGTTGCAGCGGGCATTTCCCGCTGTCAGAATCGCGGCAATCGAGCCAGGTGAGATCGCTCGCGTCCGCGGCGATATGACAATCGGCGACGTCGACGACGACGGAATGTTTGTTTCCGTCGACGACGTGTTATGCTTGGTGCTTCTGCCGGACGGTGAGGCCGATTCGGTCCGCACGAAACTCGCCAAAAATCCCTAATCGCAAATCGACCATCGACGACGTCTTCTTTATCGGACCGCCAGTGACCGGTGCGGATGAGTAACGGTGCTACAACCTACGCGATGGTGCTGCTCCCCCTTGGACCGCTCACCGAATCGCCTGATTTCAAAAACCTTGTTAAACGAAGAAAAGACGCGGCGCGAGACTCAACGGACCACGGAAGGCGACCCAGAGCAATTGAAGGCGATTGCCCACTACGAAGCACTGCTGCGGCACAGTTTACCGATTCGACCGGGCCGCTTCCAAGTGGATGCCGTGGCGGTGAACGTCGGCGCCGAAAGCATCGAGTTGGTTCGGCTGCCGGAGAAGCAAAGACTTTCCGTCGCCATTGACCGGCTGAGCGCCGACGATCGGGTCTGGCTGCGCAACAACGAGAAGTGGGTGTCGCTGTACGGCAAACGACTGGAAGACTTTTACGTGCCCGCGGCGACCGCCGGTGCATCCGGCAGCGGGCAATAAATGCCCACCGCACGTAGTGCTTGCGATGCCGACTCAGTCACCCCAACACTGTTGGTTGTTGAGCGGCAATTTCTTGCTTCCTAAGTGATGCTGTTTCGACACAACGTGCGATTTCGGCATTTGGGCCTGACGAATTGCATTGGTACCGTCGAACCTATGAGCCAGAGCGTTCCAGACATTAACGAAGTGGATGTCTGGCGAGTAATTCGCCGAGATTTCGGAGCGGATGAAGTTGAAGCCATTTACAACGTCTTGAGCCAATACTCATCACCACTGTGGGCATGGGGCAAGGACAAGAGTCGCGAGCCGCATTTTGGCAAAATGTACAACGAGCATCAAGTATATTTAGCAATTCTTAAGCTTGCGAACGGAATGCGCGACAAGCTTGAGCATCAGCTTCAAGTTGCCAATATTGATCCTAGGGACGTAATCGGATTTGCAGAATATCCTAGGTTCACGCGAATTGGATTTGTCGGAGCAGAAAAGCTTGATGCCGAAGCGCAACGGCTGATCGACGATGACTTTCCGGACTATATGGGCTGGCTCACAGCAAAGTGAAAAATGGCACTCAGCCCTTCGCCGCTTCCTTCGCCCATGTGTCCCGTAGCGTCACCGTCCGATTGAAGACTGGCCGGTTGGGGCGGCTGTCGACCGGATCGGTAAAGAAATAGCCGAGGCGCTCGAATTGGAAGTGTTGGCCGGCGGTAGCAAGGGAGAGCGTAGGCTCTAGCTTGGCGTCTGGAATGATTTCGAGCGAGTGCGGATTGATGTTGTCGAGGAAAGTGCCGGTGCGCCTGGTTCCCTCAGCCTGACCCTCACCCGGAGCGAGAGGGGGTGATTCTTCGGGGAACTCTGTTTTGAAGAGGTGATCGTAGAGGCGAACTTCGGCTGAGTACGCGTGCGGGGCGGAGACCCAGTGGATGGTGCCTTTCACCTTGCGGCCGTCGGGGGCGTCGCCGCCGCGCGTGGCAGGGTCGTAGGTGCACCGGACTTCGGTGACGTTGCCACTGGCGTCTTTGACGACGTCCGAGCAAGTGACAAAGTAGGCGTAGCGCAGTCGGACTTCGCGCCCCGGGGCGAGGCGGAAGAACTTCTTCGGCGCGTCTTCCATAAAGTCGTCACGCTCGATGTAAAGCTCGCGCGAAAAGGGCACGGTCCGCGTGCCGAGCTCAGGCCGCTGCGGGTGGTTGGCCGCTTCCAGGTCTTCCGTCTTCTTCTCGGGATAATTCTCGATTACGACCTTCAGCGGCCGCAAAACGGCCATCGCCCGCGGCGCCCGCTGGTTCAGATCGTCGCGAATCGCACCCTCCAGCCAGGCCATGTCGATGGTGCTGTTATACTTCGCGACGCCGATCCGTTCGCAAAACGCCCGAATCGCCTCCGGCGTGTAGCCGCGGCGGCGGAGCCCGCGGATCGTGAGCATTCGCGGGTCGTCCCAGCCGGCGACGTGCTTTTCTTGCACCAACTGCAGCAGTTTGCGCTTGCTCATCACGGTGTAGGTGAGATTCAGCCGGGCGAACTCGATTTGCTGCGGATGATGGATGCCCAGCGCTTCACAGAACCAGTCGTAGAGCGGCCGGTGGTTTTCAAACTCGAGCGTGCAGATTGAATGCGTGATGCCCTCGATCGAGTCGCTCTGGCCGTGCGTGTAATCGTATGAAGGGTAGATGCACCATTTGTCGCCGGTGCGATGGTGCTCGGCATGTTTGATGCGGTACATCACCGGATCGCGCAGGTTGAGGTTCGGCGAAGCCATGTCGATCTTCGCCCGCAGCGTCCGCGAGCCGTCCGCAAACTCGCCCTTCTCCATGCGGGCGAACAGGTCCAAATTCTCGGACACCGTTCGATCACGATAAGGACTGTTTTTGCCCGGCTCGCTGAGCGTGCCGCGGTAGGCCCGCATTTCCTCTGCCGACAAGTCGCAGACATACGCCTTGCCATTCTTGATCAATTGAATCGCCCAGTCGCGGAGCTGCTGAAAGTAATCCGAGGCGTAGAACAGGCGGTCGTCCCAATCGCCGCCCAGCCAGCGGACATCGTCGATAATCGAATCAACGTACTCCTGCTCCTCCTTGGCCGGGTTCGTGTCGTCGAACCGCAGGTTGAACTTGCCGCCGTACCGTTGGGCCAGGCCGAAGTTCAGACAGATGCTTTTGGCATGCCCAATGTGCAGATAGCCGTTCGGCTCGGGCGGAAACCGCGTATGCAGACGGCCGCCATGCTTGCCGGCGGCGCGATCGGCGTCGATGATCTGCTCGATGAAGTTGCGTGCGGACTTGTCCGTGGATGGCGTTTCGCTGTCGGCCATGCAGTGAATCCGAATTGGTAGTAGCCTGTTCGCGCTGAATAGGTGCAATCTACCACAATTCAGGACGCGGAAACACGCCGAAATGTTTGGCCATTGGCCGGCGCCGTGGTGAGTTCGTGCGACAACGCCCTCGTTTGGAACTCTCGGCGTTGGTTTCATCCACGCCGCGCCTATTCGGCCGCTTCTTGCGGGTAGGCCGACTTGTAGAATTTCTCCAGGTCTTTGCGGAGCTTGCCGAGCGCCGGCTGATAGATGTACATCATGTGACCGCCCTCATAGACGCCGTACGTGATGTTCTGGCGCAGCTCCGGCGGCAAGCGCATGTGCTCCAGGCTGTACTGTGCCGTCACCGGCGGGCAGGCCAGGTCGTAGTAGCCGCTCGCCAAGAACACCTTCATCAGCGGGTTCTGCGACATCGCGCCCCGCAGCGTGTCCGACCCGTCGGCAACGCGGTTGCCGCGGCCGTAGTCCCAGGGCTGCACGCTGGTCAGGATTTCGTAGACGTGCTCGTCGTCGAAGTTCAGGTCCGCGCGGAGATAATCGTTGATGTTGGCCGTAAAGGCGCCGAAGATTTTCGTCGAGCTCGGATCGTACTCGGGCGATTCGCCGGCGTTGTCGACGTCGTGGCCCGTGTAGCGGCCGTCGTAACGCCCGATGACGAGCCCTTTCGTGCGGAGCAGCTCCTTGGCAAACCGCTGCATGCTGATCCGCAAGTTACACTCTAACACAAATTGCTTCGACAGCCCGGTGAAGCGGGCCAATTTGTCGGCCACGGCGTCCCGCTCGTCGTCGCCGATTGCGTGCCCCTTCATCAGGGCCAGCGTCAGCTCGGTCGTCGCAAATTGTTTGGCCTGTTGATGCACCTCGTCCACCGTCAGTTTTTGTAGGTTCTCAGGCAACATTTTGTGATACCACGCGCAGGCGGCATACGACGGAACGAACAGCTCGTAAGCCAGGTCGCTGCCAGGAGAGAAGCTTAGCGCACCGAAATTGACGGCTGGCGAAACCATCACGATGCCCGACAGCGGCATCCGGTACCGATCGAGCAGCAGTCCGGAGAGGCCCGCCGAGCGGATGCCGCCGTAGCTTTCGCCGATGATGAACTTCGGCGACCGCCAGCGCTTGTATTTCGTCACGTACTCTTCTATGAACTGCCCGACGCTGCGAAGGTCTTGTTCATACCCATGAAACTGATCGGCATTTTCGCCGTGCGCCGGCCGGCTGTAGCCCGTGCTGACCGGGTCGATGAAGATCAAGTCCGTCAGGTCGAGAATTGAATCATTGTTGTTCGACAGCGAATACGGCGGCGGCGCCACGGAGGCATCGTCCGGCACTTCGACTCGCTTCGGCCCCAGCATGCCCAAGTGCAGCCAGACCGAGGCCGAGCCTGGCCCGCCGTTGAAGGCGAACGTGATCGTCCGTCGCGACAGGTCGTTGATGGCGTCCTTCGTGTAGGCCGTAAAGAAAATCTGCGCTTTGGGATTCAAATTGTCGTCGCGCATGACGAGCGTGCCGACCGTGGCCGTGTATTTGATTTCCTTCCCCTGAATAATTGCCGTGTGTTCGGTCGTCACCGTCTTGTCGTGCAGCTCCTCGGTCGGACGTTCGCGTTCGCCCCGCTCGCCGCGGCCACCCGCCGCGGGCGGCTCGGCAGTGGCCGCTCCCGGCTCACCGCCGCGGATTCCACGGCCGCGCTGGGCGAACGCTTGTTGAAACACACAGTTCGTGCCAAAGATGGACGCAACAGTTGCTACGACTAAAGCTCGGTGCATGGCAAGGAGGTGCTTCGTCATGGAGGGCTTTCAATCCAATGTGGAAAAGGAGCTTGATCGATGCCTCGGTCTGAATGCGGTGCCGGCTGCGCGCTACGTCTTAGATTACTTACCAGACCGCCTGGTGCCAACTGGACAGAAGCGGCCGGCAAGCTCGCCGCCGCAGTCGCGGTTGCAGAAGAAGCCTTATTAGACGCTGTTGCGGCACGGGAAACGTGCGGACGGCACCGGCCTCAATCGTCGCCGAGATCGGCGTAGCCGTGCACGGCGAAGCCGGAGTTGCCAGCTTCGCCGCTGGCGATCGATGCTTCCGCGAACGATTCATCGGTTTCCCAAATTACCACCTTTGTTGCCGTCACGCCTGTTCCCGACAGCAATCGCGGGCAGACTACGTCGAGGAGGTAACGAGCCATGTTCTCGGCCGTGGGATTGTAGGGCAGCACGAAGTACTTGCCGGGCTGGACGATCTTCACCGCCGCCACGCCGTTCTCGTCGGCGCGGTTCAGCACGAAGCCATGATCCCAGTGCTCATCGAGCCAACCCTTGAAGAGCCGCTTCAGATCGGCGAAGTCGATCACTCGGCCCACGTCATCGACCTCGTCGGCCGTGACGTAGAAATCGGCCACGTAGTTATGACCGTGAAAAAACTCGCATTTGCCGCCATGCTGGTGGAGCCGGTGGCCGGCGCAGAACTTAATTCGGCGCATGATCGTGAGGGGCATGGCTGGCGGTCCTTTATTGAGAGCTTATTCCCGGACTGCCCTTAAGTGGGGAGAGAGTTCGGGCATTGGCTCGGCAGGTAGAGCTTTGGCTGGCGATTTTTGCGCCGCCGGCAGATGCAAATCGACTTCCATATTCTCGCACGAAGATGGCAAATTGGAAGTGCGATTGCACGTAACCGGCCGGCAGCAGCTTTGGTGCCCAGGTCACCAGAAGCGTAAGGGAGGGCCGCCGCGGACGCTGGCGCCAGAGCTCCATTGCAGCAACGTGCCGGGACTCGAGCGAGGCTTCCGGCAGTACCTACTTCGAACTCGTGAGGATGGAAACCAGAGCGATGTTTGATAAAAGGGTTGCGTCCATAATGTCAAATAGGGTCGGCTCCGGCCGGCTCGGTTGGCGTATCCACGGGCGATTATGAGCCATGTCGGAGCGTGTTGCAAAACGGGGGGCTGCTCGCGGTCCGCTGCGAAAAAAGTAGTGAATCGACGATGCCGTGAGCGTCCCTGGCCCCGTTTTCAAACGGCCGGTCGAGGCTGTTTGAATAACTCCTCCCTGTGGGAGAGCCCAGAGGGAGAGGCGGGATTTTTCGGACAGCCTAATAATCGAGCACCGACGGTGGGACGTCTCAAGTTTTGATGATCTCGACGTCCGTTTTTTGATCGTCAAACGTTCGAAGGCCGGCGCAGTGCTTAACGTCGATAGCGATGGTGCGTCGCGCCGCACTGTCTTGCCGCGACAGTTTTCACCACCGTCACCTCTCCGCGTAAGTGTGCTACCGATGCGCCAATTGTGCGACGCTCGGCAGCAGTTCCCGTTCATTGGCCGGGTGGGCGACCAAAAAATATTTGGTAAAGCACACCGATGATCGGTATGCCGACGAGGAATGCGAGCACGATATATAGCCCCCACTTGTCGTTGCCTTCGTCGGGCAGGGGAGGCGCGGGTGCCGTTTGTTGAATCCATGATGTCACCTTGCAGTGGGAATGTGCGCCTGACGGCGCTGCGCCGTCGATCGCTGGAACAAGAATTGACCGTGACGACAAGAAGCGGCCGCCAGGTCAATCAGATGCGCAGCAAGACATGCTGCGATTGCAAGGTAAGGCAATTCGACGGGTTGCGTGGAGAGTCGACGACTGCTTCCGAATCCGGGTCAATAACCAGTCCGTCTCGCAGCGCTGAAATTGCGGTGCCGGTGGATTTCAGGACGGCGAGCAGTACATCGCACGCGGCCAATCCGACGTGCGGGGTTTCGGCAGGACGCGAGGCGGGATCGTCGGTCAAAAGGTGAGAATCAGGTGCGTCCGAGCGCGCGACGATTTGTGCGGGATAAGTCATTCCCAGGCAGCTCACCAACAGAATAGAAGCGAGCAAGTTCCGCATATGGCAAATTCTCTCGTACAAAGCGAGTGTTGTCTACTTCAAATGAAACTCGCCTCCGATATGCGCGGCGGCCGCGAATCGGCCCTCTCAATTCAGTGACGGATCGGGCGGCACCAGGTCTGCGCTTAAATCGGGCGCCATGATCTCCAGCCCGATGCGCTGGGTCACTGCTTTCCAAACGGTCGTGTGGTCCGCGAACACATCATCCTTGTTGGCTCGCGTATACAGCCAGCCGCCGGCGGCCAGCTCGCCTTCCAGTTGGCCGCTCCCCCAACCTGCGTGGCCGCTGTAGAGTCGAAACGGTTGGTCGCGTTTGCGGACGATCAGGTCCACCGCGTCGCGGTGCATCGAGAAGTACAGATCGGGCAGAATCTCGCGCTCCGAAAACACTTCTTGCGAATGAACCGCGACGAGAGGACCTTCGACGGGTCCGCCCAAATAGATGTGGTCGTCGACATCACACGGGTCAAAGCCCTTGAGCTGCCAGACCTCCCGTACCGTTCGGTCCGCCGGACGATTGATGATGACACCGACATCGCCCTGCTCGTCGTGGTGGATCATGAGCACCACGGAGCGAACGAAGTTCGGATCGCGAAGGTAGCGCGAAGCGACAAGAAAATTGCCGGTAAGCCACTTGCCGTTCATAGTGTCATGAGTGCGCAACTCGATGAATTCGGAATTCAGCCGCGCACCAGTTGCTGGGAAACAGACCGGTGCGGCTCAACAACTGTTGGTGCGCCGCAACTTTATCGTAATCGTGCCCGCGCCGGCGGAAAAGGCTACAGCCGGACGCTACGGCCCCTGGAATCGCTGCCGCGCGAGGACAGAGTTTTTTTCGTTCGCCTTCCGCGGTCGTGGTTAAAACTCGGCAAAAATTGGCCTCGATACTTTACCGAAAGGGCAAAATGAGCTATCTTCTCAAGTCCGGTCCGACTTCTCTGCGGCGTCGGGGTGGCACCTCGGGGCGGGCTAGTCGTCCAGTGGGCGTCCAGCGAGCATCGTGATCGACATTCTTCCATCCCTAACTTCCATCCTAACTCAACTGGCTGAGACGGGTACGAAAGGAGAACGGTATGAGAAGCCCTACGCAAGTGACTCGCTTCATGGCGATTGCCTTGCTGCTCTTAGGCGTCTGCTGCGCAGAGGCGCAGGATTGGCCTCAGTGGCGCGGCCCGAATCGCGACGGCAAGACCACCGGCTTTCAAGCGCCGGCAACCTGGCCGGCATCACTGACCAAGAAATGGGACGTCACGGTGGGGGACGGCGTGGCGAATCCGTCGGTCGTCGGCGACCGCGTGTACGTGTTCTCGCGCGACGGTGGAGACGAGACGCTGCGCTGCCTGAACGCCGCCAGCGGCGATGAAATCTGGAAGAAATCGTACCCGGCCGCCCAGATAAGTGGCGCTGACGCGGGTCATCCTGGCCCCAGGGCCACACCGACCGTAGCGGAAGGCAAAGTCGTGGCGCTGGGCGTCGACGGAATGCTGACTTGCTGGAACGCCGCCGACGGCGCCCAAGCGTGGCAGAAGGATGAATTCGTCGGCAAGTCGCCCCGCTTCCATACGGCCAGCTCGCCAATCGTCGTGGACGGCATGTGCATCGCAATGATGGGCGGGGGAAGTGGCGGGGCGATGGTCGCCTACGACCTGAATTCCGGAGCAGAAAAGTGGCGCGTGGCTGCCGGCAGCGGTTCCTACGGCTCGCCCGTGTTGATGACCGTCGGCGGCATGAAGGTGATCATCGGGCCTACCGAGTCGAACATGGTCGGGATCTCTACCGATGGCAAGCTGGTTTGGGAACTTCCGTATCGCCAGGGTCGGTATAACGCGGCAACGCCTATCGTCAACGGCGACATCCTGATCATCGCCGGCCCGGAGAATGGCATTAGCGTCCTCAAAATGAGCAAAGACGGCGACAAGCTGAAAGAGGAACAAATCTCAACCGCGAAGTATGTTGAGACTTCGGTGCTGTACAACACGCCCGTAGTGAAGGACGGCGTCCTCTTTGGGCTGTCGACAAGCGACCAGTTGTTCTGTGTCGTCAACATTACCGGTGCCGAGCCAAAGACCGGCTGGGTGCAGTCGATTGGCCGGCCGGCTGCGGTGGGGCGGTTGCCGGTTTCGATTCAAAATGTCTTCGCGCAACGCCAGGGCGGCGGTCGCCAGGGTGGCGGACGCGGGCGTCGCGGCGGCGGCATGGGCAGCACCGCCGGCTACGGCAGCGTCGTCGATGCCGGCTCGGTGTTGCTGGCTTTGAGCCCGGCGGCCGACCTCGTCGTGTTTAAACCGAATAGCGAATCGTATGCGGAAGTTGCTCGCTACAAAGTCTCAGAGGACGGAGACACATACGCGTATCCCGTCCCTTCGGGAAATCGTATCTTTATTAAGGACAAGGATTCTATCGCCCTGTGGACTGTTCCTTGAGCAAAAAATTTGACCGCCAAAAACTACGGGCCGCGCTGCCGTCACTGCAGCGCGGCCCGCGCTATACCGTGAGAGTAATACCCATACCGGAAACGGTCGTCTCTGGTATTTGAGCATCTGTATCGAATTGGAGCAGGAGAGCAATGCGTCAACCGTCGCGCTGGCTCAGGCGGCTCAACCGATGCGCCTCGATAGTGGTTGTTCATGCGGCCGGGCTCACGCTGCTTGTGATGTTTGCAGCCGCCGCCCATGCCGAGCCGAAGACCGAATTGCTGTGGCCCGGCGGTGCGCCCGGCGCCCTCGGCAGCGAAGCAAAAGACAAACCGGCATTCATTATCTATCGTCCCGAGAACCAAATCGCGAACGGGGCGGCCGTCGTCATATTCCCGGGCGGTGGTTACGTCAACCTGGCGATGGGGCACGAAGGGCACGACGTCGCGGTCTGGTTCAATTCGTTCGGTGTGGCCGCCTTCATTTGCGATTATCGCCATCATGGCAAGGGCTACTTGCACCCGGCGCCAATGCAGGACGCCCAGCGCGCGATTCGCACGGTGCGGGCCCGGGCCGAGGAATTCGGCGTCGATCCGACCCGGGTCGGCGTCATTGGGTTTTCGGCCGGCGGGCACCTGGCGTCGACGATATCGACCCACTTCGACACGGGCAACAAGGACTCGGCCGACCCAATCGACCGCGCCAGCTCGCGCCCGGATTTTGCCATCTTGTGTTACCCAGTGATCGCCTTCGGCGAACGGTACACGCATCGCGGCTCGCAACAAAACTTACTTGGCAACAGCGCGGATCCAAAACTTGTCGAGCAGTTTTCCAACGAAAAGCAGGTCACAAAAGAGACGCCGCCGACGTTCCTCTGGCACACGAACGAAGACCGCACAGTTCCAGCGGAGAACAGCGTGCAATACTATCTGGCCCTCCGCCAGGCTGGCGTGCCGGCCGAGTTGCACATCTACGAACACGGCCGGCACGGGCTGGGCCTGGCGAATGACATTGAAGGTACTCGGGTGTGGCCGAACCAATGTGAAGATTGGCTGCGCGGACGGGGAATGTTAAAGGCCGGCAATTAATCGCGGGACACGTTTCCATTAGGACCGGCGGCACTGCGACCGCCGGAGACACGATAAGGTGAACATCCCAGCAGTAATGAGTAAGAGCCATTCCGCGGGCTCCGGAGCTGCACTGCCCGTCGTGCGCGGAAAGTTCGCTTTCCAGATTTGGAAATCGGTCATGTCAACGCGCCCGTCGATATTGAAATCGGCCGCCAGGCCGGCCCCGGTTCGGCCGAGCGAATTTCGCCACACCGTGTAGTCGGCTGCGTTTACGCGGCCGTCGAAATTCGCGTCACCGAGCGGAACCTGAGCCAGAAAGGGCCGCAGTACGGGCAGCACAGGGCTATCGACTTGGTTGGCCTGGCCCAAGTTATCCGGCTCGATCGAAAACATGTAATCGGTATTCCAAGGGCCCGCCGCCCACCAGGTCCAGCCCAGCCAGACGTCACCGTTGGCGCGCAAATAGCCTAGCGTATTGGTCAGCGTTTCGTCCCCGATTTGTGGCCCTTCGGCGCTGGTTCCGTTGCCAATTCGGGATTCAGCCACGGCGAACTCGCCGAGAAAGCCCTTGCGGCCGTTAGTGCGCAGCCAATCCGTGAATCCGGTCAGCCGCTGAACGCCGACGTTCGGGTTGTCGCCGCTGATCTGGGGCGTCTTGCCGGAGCCGTTGTCGTCGAAGTACTGATGTGCATCGAAGGCAAAGTTATTTGCCGGGTCAACGATGTTCAACATGTACGTGGAATTCGCGCCGCCGTAGAAAGTATCGCTCCACGTCCACGCGCCGGTCCAATGGTTGCCCGGCACGAGAATCAAGTTCTGTGCGCCCGTTTGGCGGATCGCCTGGATCGCGGCGTTCTCACTCGCCACAAGCTGGGCCGTGGGCATCGTGTTCGGCTCGTTCATCAGGTTGAAGATCACGCGCTGGTTGTCTTTGTAGTGCCCGGCGAGCTGGCTCCAGAAATTGGCCAATGCCGTGTCGGGCACATCGCTGCCGACAAGGCCTTGAGCAGAACCTTCAAAGTTGTCGGCCGCCGGATAGTAGCGCTGGAAGTTATGCGGATCGAGAATGACGTACGCGCCGGCCGCGGTCGCTGAGCTGACAAACGCATCGATGCGGTCGAGCTCGCCGACCGGCCCGCCGCCGGCCCCTTCGAAGATCGCGAACTGGGATGGCTGCAGCCGCTCCCAGCGAAACGGCAGTCGAAATGTATTCATCCCTTTGCCGACGAAGTAATTAATCTCGGCCGTCGTTGGATAGATGTAGTCGGTGCCGTATGCACCGGGCAAACTCACGTGACCTTCCCACACGCCAAACTCGGCGCCGTATAGGTTGACCCCGGTGAAACGGATGGCAGCGTCAGCCGGACGGCCGGCCGCTTGCAGGCAGGCAATCAAGGTAAAAAAGACGAATCGATTGGTGCGCATTGGATGCCGTTCCGTTTTGCGTTCCGAGAAGTCAAATCGACGAGGAAGCCACGCCATGAAGCCGGCGAGTCGCGCCGGTTCCGAGGCCGTTGCTCCCAGCCATTATCTACCGCTCTGGCGATAATAGAAATGCGGCAGCACGACGTTTTCGGCCAATTCGGCAGTTCTTTCAGTGCGACTGGCAATATGGCGAGTTTTCTTCAGACAACCCGTCTAAGCAGTGTGCTATCGTGCGCCGAAAGAGACTGTCACTTTGTCGCCCGCCGCTCCGTGATCTCAATCGCCTTCAGCAGCCCGCGGGCCTTATTCAGCGTTTCTTCATATTCGCTCTGGGGAACGCTGTCAGCGACGATGCCAGCACCGGCCTGCACATAGGCCGTGCCGTTTTGGACTACCATCGTGCGGAGTGCGATGCAAGTGTCCATGTTGCCGGCGAAGTCGATGTAGCCGACCGCGCCGGCGTAGGGGCCGCGGCGGTGCGGTTCGAGCTCGTCGATGATCTGCATCGCGCGGACCTTCGGGCGCCGCTCACGGTACCGGCCGGCAGGCCCGCGGCCAGGGCGTCGAAGGCGTCGCGGCCCTCGGCTAACTCGCCGGTCACGTTGCTCGTGATGTGCATCACGTGGCTGTAGCGCTCGATGACCATCACGTCGGAGACTGCGACCGAGCCGTAGCGGGCGACGCGGCCGACGTCATTGCGGCCCAGGTCGACGAGCATCACGTGCTCGGCCCGCTCCTTGGGGTCGGCCAGCAGTTCCGCGGCGAGCGCTTTGTCTTCTTCCTCAGTGCGACCGCGGCGACGCGTGCCGGCGAGCGGGCGGACCGTCACCTTGCCGCCCACGACGCGCACCAATATCTCCGGCGAGCTGCCCACCAGCGTGCAGCCGGGCGTGCGGAGAAAGAACATGAATGGGCTCGGGTTCACGACGCGAAGCGTCCGGTAAACCTCGAACGGGTCGACCGAGATCGGCACCGCCAGCCGCTGGCTGATGACGACCTGAAAGATGTCGCCCGCGCGGATGTACTCGACGCACTTGCGAACGGCGGCCTCGAATTCGGCCTGCGTGAAATTCGACTGGTACGCCAAGCGGTGTTCGCCGACGGAGTTGATGTCGCCGATGGCGAGGTCTTTCGTTGACGTCGAAAGCTTGTCGACCAACCGGTCGATGCGCCGGCTGGCCTCGTGATACGACGCGCGGAGCGAAGCCGTGCTGGCACCGCCCTTGGCGGTCGTCGCGGAAAGCCTGCCGCTAGCGTGATCGATCTTGGCCAGCACGACGACAATTGCCGTTTTCTGGACATTGTCGAAGACGATCATGTGATCGTAGAAGGCGAACGATAGGTCGGGCAGCCCGCGGTCGTCCTGCGGAGCGTTCGGCAAGTTTTCGACATAGCGGACCGTGTCGTAGCCGGCATAGCCGACCGCGCCGCCCACAAACGGCGGCAGGTCGGAGTGTGCGGCCACACGGAACGAGTGGACGCGGTCGCGGAGATATTCGAGCGGATTGGCCACCCGGAGCGTTTCCGATTGCCCGCGCTGAGTGGTCGTCACTTGGTCGCGTTTCGCTTCGATGACCATGAGCGGCTCGGCGGCGAGGAAGCTGTAGCGGCCGACCTTTTCGCCGCCGACGACACTTTCGAAGAGGCACGCGAAGGCGCCGTCGTCAATGCGGCGAAACGCGCTCGACGGGCGTCAGCAGGTCGCTTAAAAGGCGGCGGTAGACGGGCACGTAGTCGGCCGTGGCCGCCAGAGCGGCGAACGAGTCGAAATCGGGTTTATGCGGCATGACGACTATTCTACCATGCAGAACTTTAATACTGGGAGAGGGAGTGCAGGCTTCTCCAGTGTAGGCTTCTGGCGGTGCGAGACGATTTCATCTCGCGGTGCTCGATGCCTAGACTGCTTCGGCTTGACACTGATATGTCCGCAGTTAGAATCCCTCTAGCACAGCTGGCTGAAACTCCGGACAGGCAAAATCAAAATGGAATTTTGGACCTGCCGGCGTGCGACTGGGTTAAAGAGTAGCAGCGCAGGTGGGCGGTTCGCGGTGCGGTGAAAGACAGCAATGAAGTGTCAAAAATGCGACAAGCCGGCCACGTTCCACATCACCGACCTTGTCGATGGTAAGCCCAACGAGCTGCATTTGTGCGAGCAGTGTGCGCACAAATTTTTGGCGCCGAATTCCGATGAGGCCCCCGAGGTGCTGCCTGCCATGGCGGGCCTGATCGCCCAACATTTGGCGGTCGGTGAGACGGCTGAAGAACTGGCCCGGCTCGACCAGGTCTCCTGCCCGGTCTGCGGTATCACATTCCTCGAGTTCCGCAAGCAGGGCCGGCTCGGCTGCCCTCACGATTATGTGTGCTTCGCCAACGAGCTGGAGCCGCTGTTGGCCAACATCCACGATGAGACGCACCACGTCGGCAAAGTGCCTAAGCACAGCCGTAGCGGTGCAGAGCAGCAAACCCAGCTTATTCGTTTGCGCCGCGAGCTGAAAGAAGCCGTGGCGTCAGAAAAGTACGAGCAAGCGTCTAAGCTGCGCGATGAGATTCGCACGATCGAAGCGGCCCGCGAAAAGTTGCAATCACAGTCGTAACGGCTTGGCGCCGTAACGGGATTGGCCATGGATTTATCGAACATCAATTTTCACGAGCTCGCCAAGACCAGCGGCGAATGGCTGCGCGGCAGTGGTCCCGAATCGGACATCGTGATCAGCAGTCGCATCCGGCTGGCCCGCAACCTGGCCGATTTTCCCTTCATTGCCCGCGCCACTACCGCCGACCGCGCCGAGATTGGCCGTATCTTGCGCACGCGGATCGAGAAATTGCACGAGACGGGCCGCTTTCACGGCCAATTGATTTACGTCGACGTCAGCGCGCTCGAGGCGGTCGACCGGCAATTCCTCGTCGAGCGCCAGCTCATCAGCCGCGAACATGCCGAGGCCGACGGGGCCCGGGCCGTCGTCATCGATCGCCGTGAGCAGGTCAGCGTGATGATCAACGAAGAAGATCACCTGCGGCTGCAAGTGATGAAGAGCGGCCTCGACCTGGGGGCCGCCTGGGAGGAGATCAACGAGCTGGACGACGCGATCGAAAAACGGGTCACCTACGCCTTTAACGATCGTTTCGGCTACCTCACGGCCTGCCCGACCAACGTCGGCACCGGCATCCGCGTCAGTGTAATGCTTCATCTGCCGGCCCTGGTGATCACGCGGCAGATTGACAAAGTGTTCCTCAGCCTGCAAAAAATCAACCTCGCGGTCCGCGGCCTCTACGGCGAAGGCTCGCAGGCCATGGGCGATTTCTACCAGATGAGCAACCAGATCACTCTCGGCATGAACGAAGAAGAACTTATCAAAAAAGTTGCCGACGTCGTGCCGGTGATGATCGACTACGAGCGCCAGGCCCGCGAGTTTCTCATCAAGGAAAGCCAGGAAACACTGCACGACCGGGTCAGCCGGGCCTACGGCATCTTGCGGACGGCTCAAACGATTAGCTCCGAAGAGACGATGCACTTGCTCTCCAGCCTGCGGATGGGCGTGAATCTGGGCCTCATCCGCGATGTCGAAATCCCGACGGTGAACAAGCTCTTCGTCCACACGCAGCCGGCCCATCTGCAGAAGCTGACCGGCATGGAGCTCGACTCTTCCGACCGCAACATCGAGCGGGCCACCTACTTGCGGCGGCATCTCAGCGGCGAAACGCCGCCGTCGGCGCAGAATTAGTGCAGTCCGCTTGCTCAGCGAGCGGAATTCATTTCGCCGAGCGACATGACTACACTTGTCACATGACTCGTCTGCCACTTTCTGTCGATGGCTGCGAACCGCGCAGCTGGCTCGCGGACGACGCCGAGTCGCTCACGCGGTATGCCAACAACCGCAGAATCTGGCTCAATATGCGGGATACCTTTCCGCATCCCTACACGGTGGACGATGTGCGCAGGTTTCTTGCGGTTGTGACCAGGCAAGCGCGTTCAAAGATGGCCGCTGGGAGGACCAGTTTCTGTACGCCTGGGTGAAACAAACGTAGGTCAGGCTCGGCCTGACACTCAGAAGCGTCGGCGAGTCGCGGCGTCGTTAGGCCGAGGCTGACCTACTTTGCATTCGCGTTTGATTCCTTAGCCGGCTCATCGACGACCACGATCGTGCATGGATGCCGCATTGCCGGGCTGGTGATCGACTTGAGGATTCTCTTATCCTTCGAGACGAGCTTGATCGTGTTGTTCTGAGCCTCGGCGATCCAAGTGGAACCGTCGGCGTTGCGCACCAGGCCAGTAGGGAAACGAAGCTGTTGCTCGGGCGGAGCGCCCTCGCCGCCCAGTTTCCAAACTTCTTTGCCGTCCTTGTCGACCTCGACCACATACCAGCCCTTCGGGCTGCCATAGCCATCGCCGCTCGAAATCAGCGTATTGCCGTCTTCCAGCCGCACGGCCAAGTAGGGGAATGGAACGGCGTATTTCCAGACGATCTCCTTGGCCGGCGTGACCTCCCACACTTCATCCAGCGTGCTCGCGCAGATCAGCGTGTTGCCATTCGCCAGGCGGCGGACCTGCCGCATCGTCGGCTGGCGACGGTTGTTAGAGTTGGGCACTTCAAACCGCCACACCTCCTTATTGTTTTCGTCCAGCTCGATAATCGCGTGCTGGCCGTTGTCGGCGATCATCGTGTGGCCGTTCTCCAGCCGCTGGGCCGCCTCGGCATTTTGCACCAGCGGTTTGCCTGCCCGCCAGACGATCTCTTTGATTGGTGAAACTTCCTGCACTTCGCCGGTAACGATTAGTACGTTGCCGTTTTTGAGGAGTTGCACGTCGTGGCCATTGTTGTTCGGGAATTCCCAAAGGACGACGCCATCCTCTTTCAGCTTGAGCAGCTTTTTGATGTTGTGATCGGCAACGTAAATGTGCGTTTCGGCCAGCAGAGGTTGCGCGAAGGCGAGAACGAAAAAAACGATCGCCGCTAGCTTTGTTTTTTGCATACAAGGTCTCCTGTGAATGCAGCTAGGAGAAAGCTAACACGGCGATTTCCCAATGGCAAGCAGGCTCCGCACGTGGGGCAGACATTCCTGTCTGCCACCATAACCATCAAGAATTGGTCTTTCACTGACCGTCTCTTCAAAGGTGCCACAGGAAACGTGCGGCCGAGCTCGTGACTGGCAGACAGGAATGTCTGCCCCACGGTCTATTCGACGACGATGCCCGCCAGGGCCGGATCTCGCGGCGGTGTTTGTGGGTTCATGTTTTCCAAAGCCTCGCGAACGGCCTGGCTGACGACCAGATTGCGGTACCATTTGCGGTCCGCCGGCACGATGTGCCAGGGCGCATACTGCGTGTTGCACTTGATGAGCGCATCCTCATACGCCCGCTGGTAATCGTCCCACAGCTTGCGCTCGTCCAGGTCGTGCAAGGCGAATTTCCAATTTTTCATTGGGTCATCCAGGCGTTCCTGCAGCCGCTGCCGCTGCTCGTCTTTGCTGATGTGCAAAAAGAATTTCAGGATCGTCATACCGCCTTCCACCAAGACCTTTTCGAACTCGTTGATGCGGTCGTAACGCGTCTTCCATTCCGATTCCGACACCAAGCTATGGACGCGCACGACGAGCACGTCTTCATATTGCGAGCGGTTGAAGATGCCGATCTCTCCGCGCCGCGGCACGGCCCGGTGAATTCGCCACAAAAAATCGTGGTCGAGCTCTTCGGCGCTGGGCTGCTTGAACGGCGTCACTTGGCAGCTTTGCGGATTCACGCCCGTCATCACGCAGCGAATCGCGCCGTCCTTGCCGGCCGTGTCGACGCCTTGCAGGATCATTAGGAGTGATCGCTTGTCTTCAGCATAGAGGCGATAGGCCAAATCGCTGATGACGTCGATATTTATTTTGGCCTGTTTGCGGGCCGATTTCTTGATCCAGTCGCCAGCGACGTGGCCGGGATCGAACTCCGCGAGGTGAATTTCTTGGTGGGGCGGTGGAACAATGGGCTGGGAATTCATAGCAGGCGCCGGGGCGTGAAACTGTGTGTCGTCATCGTGCTTCGCAAGATGAATTCGTCTCGCGGCTTCGGCTGTGATCTCAGCCGAACGGGGCGAGACGGCTACACTAGTGTACCGTACCGCCAGCGGTTATTGACTGCCGGTCGCATCGGAGGCGGCGCAGCAAGCCCTTTAATCGGCAGCATTGGGAACAATGCTCGCGCCTAGAACGATCAGCTGCGTGCGGACCCCGGCCGCGTCGTTGTTAGGCTCGGCGAGGATGTCGCTTTGGACGAGCACGGCTGCGCCCGGTTTGACGCGGGACGTAACTTGGAGTTGCTGGGTGACTGTCCGCGTGGCGGGCAGGCGGTTGCCGTCGTCGCCTTCGGCGATTGCCACGTTTCGGGCTTCTTCTTGTTCACTCGAATTGTAATTGAGCGTAACGTCGATGTTGCCGCCGGCGATCACCCTGGGTTGAAATTGAATGGTTGTACCGACGGTTTGGTAGGATATCGAATTTACGCGGCCGCCACCTCCGCCGCCGCGGCCACCCCCCATGACTTGACTGGCGGTGACCAGCGGCATATTGCCGCCCGATTGGATCGAGACTGGCTGGCCACTGACGGCCGTGACGCGGTATTCGCGGGAGCGGACCAGCACGCCGGCCACAGTCAGCTTGCCAATAAGGACGCGAACGTCGTCTCGCGAGCCGATGACGGTCGGCAGGTCGTTCGCGCGCTGCACGAGGCTGGCCGTAATGTCGTCGGCCGCTTTGGCCCGAGGCAGGTCGATCGTGAGGACCCAGAGGTTTAGCGCGATGAGGTCTTTGGGTTCGCCGGAGTCATTGGCCGCTGCCGTGTTGGGATTTGCCGTCAGCGATTGCGCTCGGTCACTCATTAACGGCGACATCTGTTGATACTGTTCCGGAGTGATACTGCCGTTATTCAATAGTTGCTGAAGTTGTGCGGCGGAGGGTTCATAAGGACCCGAATTGCGTCGGCCGCGACCTCTTGCGGTAGCACTTCCCCGACCGCCGCGGCCACTCTGCCCAAAGCCGCCGCCAAAGTTGGCCTGGTCTTCCTGTTGCTGTGCCTGTGCCCGCAGCGCTTGCTCAATCGCCGCTTGATCTTGGGCCTGTTGTGCAACTTGGGCTTGCGCCTGAGCGTCGGCTGCAGCAGGCTGCGCTGCCTGGGCGAAGGCAACTGGCGAGCTTCTCATTAAACAGAGGCTGAACAAGAACAATTTGGCAAAAATGAAGGGTATGGCGCGGCGCATGGGAGGCTCCTGGAATGGGGACAGCGAAGCGGGCGAATTCGGCGTTGCCGCCGACGCCAAGGGGCACACGAACGGTTTGCCCTGCTATGAATGTGCTTGCGAACAGATTGATTATACACGGCCGAGACTCAATCTTCGGCCCGGCTTCCGTCGCCGCACATGCGGACGATTTTGGGGTCGAATTGACCGACGATTTCCACCAGGTCCTGTTGAGCGGCCATCACCTGGCGGATGTCTTTGTAGACCCCGGGCACCTCGTCCGACCCGGCCGCTAGTACGTGAACCCCGCGGCGCTCCAAATCGTTCCGCACGGCGTTGAAACGAAATGTCTCGTTCGCCTTTCTCCGGCTCATGCAGCGGCCGGCCCCGTGCGAGGCCGAGTGCAGGCTTTCCGGCTGGCCCAGGCCGCGAACGACGAAGGCCGGGTCAGCCATCGTGCCGGGAATCACGCCCAACACGCCCTCCCCAGCCGGCGTCGCCCCCTTGCGGTGAACGACCAACTCGCGACCCGCGTGCCGCTCTTTCCAGGCGAAATTGTGGTGGTTTTCGACTCCCGCGATAATTTGGGCCCCGAGCAGCTTTGCGACCAGGCGATGGATGACGGCATGGTTGGCCGCGGCATACTCGCCCATCAGGTTCATCGCCGCCCAATATTCCTGGCCGGCCTCGCTGTCAAGCGATAGCCAAGCCAGCCGTCCGTGTTGCTTGAAGCGCTTCGGCAGCAACGCCTGGGCCGTTTGGCTGTAGGTGCTGCAGACGGCCGCTCCGGCCCCACGGCTGCCGCTGTGGCTGAGCAGGGCGACGTATTCGCCGGCGGCCAGGCAAAGCTGCTTGTCGTGCTGCGGGAGCGAGAGCAGGCCGAACTCGACGAAGTGGTTGCCCGAGCCGCTCGTGCCGAGCTGCCTCCCGGCTTTGTCTTTATTCTCGCGCGTAATGCGCGTGATGCTCCAATCACGATCCATCACCTCGTGCGTCTGAGCGGGCTTGTGCTCGACGCCGACTCCGAATTTGGCGCCGCGTAGCAATGCATCCTTGTAGCGGTTGAACTCCTTGGTCAGCGACTGCGGCGGCTGATCGAGCACCGACAGCTTCATCCGGCAAGCAATATCGACGCCCACTGCGTACGGAATGACCGCGTTTTCGCACGCTAGGACTCCGCCGATCGGCAGGCCGTAGCCGACGTGGGCGTCCGGCATCAGGGCGGCCGCTATCGCGCTCGGCACCTGGCAGGCGGCTCGCATCTGCTCGTGGGCGGCCGTGTCGATGTCATCGCCCCAGGTGCGGTAGCTGATCGACTTGTCGACCGGGGCGGCCTCTTCCGCGGTAAGCTCGCGGGCAAATTCGCCCCAAATGGGGTCGGCATGATAGACGGCCGGGTTGGCGACGACATCCGAGACAAGCTGCCGAGCCCGCTTGCCCTTGAGGCCCATACCGGTCCCCTGCTGGGCCGCCTTGGAAAGGGCGCGGATGGCCGCCGCGGCACAATCGGGCGGCACCCCAAGTTTTTGAAGCTGTTTGCGGTTCATGGCGTTAATGTGGTCATTTCGCTCCGCGAAATGGCGCTCGAAATGGCCTCACTCAAAGTGAGAGGCGGACAAAGGCCCGAACCTGGTTCGCCGCCGGCCGGTCCTTGTGAAAAGTTGGCGAAAACAGGGGAATTCTTCTGTGGCCGGGATGGCAGGGCCGATTATAATGTAAGCGACGTGTCGTGCTTACGCGGCACGACGGACTAGAGGGCCAGCACGGTCTGTCTCAATATTGGCGTTCGAGGCCGAGCTGACCAGGGCAACTAGTAGGAAGGAGGTGGTCCATTGATCGACATATGTTCTAAGTGCCAACGAGGTGGTTTGACCTGAGTTTGGCCGGCGGGTCGCCTCAGGCGGCCACCACCTGCTTCTGAGTTGAGTGCCAACGTCGGCGACAGCTGCACCGACGCGGCCTGTTCTCAAAGCACAAAACAGAGCCCGGTCTCCGCACAGCGGAGGCCGGGCTTCTTTTTCAAAACTGCTAAAGCGATTGCAATCCAGATACATTGCCCGACCATCTTGGCGGGAACAGCGCGCGGCCCGACCAAGATGGTCGGCCTATGTGGATCGAATGACGCATCGCATACTTCTCATTCCTGGCGACGGAATTGGCCCCGAAGTGACAGCCGCGGCCCGGCGTGTTGTGGATGCGGCCGGCGTGGACGCCCAGTGGCAGCTCGCTCAGGCCGGCCAGGTGGCGCTCGACGCCCAGGGCAGTCCCCTCCCGCCAGAAACGCTGGACGCCGTGCGAAACGCCAGCGCCACACTGAAAGGCCCCACCACCACCATCAGTGGCACCGGCTATCGCAGCGTCAACGTCGAAATGCGGCAGAAGCTGCAACTCTATGCCAATTATCGCCCAGCCCGCTCGATTCCCGGCGTCCCCTCGCGCTATGGCGACGTCGATCTAATTGTCGTCCGAGAAAACACCGAGGGCCTGTATAGCGGGCTCGAGCACGAAGTCGTGCCAGGCGTCGTCGAAAGCCTGCGTGTCGTGACCGAAGTGGCATCCGAGCGGATCGCGCAGTTCGCATTCGAGACAGCCCGCCGACAAGGCCGCAAACGCGTCACTTGTGTCCACAAAGCAAACATCCTGAAGATGAGTGATGGGCTGTTTCTGCGCACCTGTCGTCGCGTCGCAGAGGGTTATCCCGATGTTGGGTTCGACGACTCGATCGTGGATGCCGCCGCGATGAAGCTGGTTCTCAACCCGCACGCCTACGACATGCTGGTGATGGAGAACTTGTTCGGCGACATTCTCTCCGATCTGACGAGCGGTCTGGTGGGCGGACTTGGCCTGGCGCCAAGTGCCAATGTGGGCGAAGGCGTCGCCGTGTTCGAAGCGGTGCACGGCTCCGCGCCCGATATTGCGGGAAAGGGAGTGGCCAATCCCACGGCCCTCATTTTGAGCGCCGTGCTGATGCTCCGCTATCTCGGTGAACTCGATGCGGCCGACCGCGTTGAGTCGGCCGTCCACGCCATTTTCGCTGATGGAAAGGTGCGGACCGGCGACCTGGGCGGAAAGGCCACAACCGACGAGTTCACGGACGTGGTTGTCGAGCGGCTGCGGTAACCGTTGGGGCGGTGGTTGGTTCCGGCACCCGAATCTCGACCACTTGTCGGTTGGGCCGGTCGATGCCATAGAGGACTCCCGGCTCGCTGGCGTCCCAGGCGATGCCCTGGCCGGTGATCGGGAGTGAAAAGGTGGCCCGCAGCTTGAGATACGAGCCGGCGTCCGGCAGGGCGATTTCATACAATTCGCCGCGATCGTGCCCGGTGCAGAACAGCCGACCGCCCGGCCCCCAGCCGCCGCCGGAGCTGCTGTCGGGCTGGAACCGCTCGATCACCGCTGGTGGAAACACCCATCCCGCCGTGCGGCGCCATTCACTATCAAACCGCACAAGCGACGTCCAGCGAGCATCGCGTGCGTAGGGATCGTCATTCACTTTCTCGGTGTAATGGGCGAAGCAGGCCCACCAGGCGTTGTCATGCCAGTCGAGCCACGTGAGTGAGCCCGTATCGATGCCAAAACTGTGGCTGTCGACGTGCTTCAAATTCGACGTGTCCCAAACTTCGACCGAACTGGTCTCAGGGTACTGCGGATAATTGGAATGAGCGCAGTACAGCTTGCCGTCAAGTACCACGCCGGCGTTCAAATGGACGATTGCGGAGTCTTCCTGCGCCGTCCAGCGCATCATCTGCCGACCAGTCTTTTTGTCGTACATGGCGATTGTCCGATCGCCAATAGCGTAGAAGTAATTCTTGTCGACCGCAGCGGCCTGCGTGGCCTCAGGCGCGTCAAAGCGGCGAAGCTCCTCGCACGTGAACATCACCAATGGTGCGTCGGCGCGGCTGAGAACAGGCAGCCCTGTGAAAACCACCAAGATAAGAACAATACACACCGTCAAACGTCGTAAAGACATTTGAGTCTGCTCCAATTAGCGAGTATCTTTCGGCACCATACCCCGGATAAGTAGTCCTGCTGCGATTACGCAGGCTGGCGTACGCCTCACCGGTGAACTTTTGCGTTTCCCCGCTGCTTCGTCGATCGCGACTGAGCTCCCCTGGGAAAGCGCAGCAACAAATGTCGATGCACCAAGTCGGATATGAATTTTCAGGTATCGGTCCGGTAACTAAATGGGTACCGCGCAATTGTGAAGCTTGCGTGAATGCAGCACGTGCATATCAGTTCCCTTGAACGCACGACGAACGAATCGCCGACAGTGCCACCGGCGGCGCGGACCGACGTGACAATGACACCCCCCAGATCTGTGCGAATGAGCGGCCGTACATTCTTCGTGGTTTTAGTGTCTTCGATGGACCTAACTTGGGCGGCCGTCAAGCTTTGGGGCCGCGTCACGAGTCTGCCCTGGCGGCCGTCTCCTGTTCGACCAGCTCTGCCAGCGGGTAAAACCTCGCCCTGGTTCAGCTTTTCGTGAGTATTTTGGGCCCCCGGCCGCGACTAAAGGGCAGGAAATGGTGTGCCGTCACACGCCCGACTCCGCAGCTCCCCCAGTGTTTATGTCCGCGACGCGATGGGACGGGCCACCAGGACCCCCTGGAGTTTGGGAGACTAGTTTGTTGTCTTCGGCCGCAGTCCCTATAATGGCTCTTTGGCCGCGGACCGCGGCCACAGCAGGACCTTTTTCCCACTTCGAGGGCATGCCGCTTTATCGAATCGGTCGTTCTTCGAACTAGACCGGCGAAAGCCCTAGGTCTGGAGCGGAGATGCCTGCAAATCATTCTTCAGCTAGGGAGTAGCCACGATCATGCCAGACAGCACGGATCGTATCGGGCGGAAGGTGTATCTGCTGAAAAAAGAAAGCGTTCTTTTTTGTGCCTCCTTACTTGGCGCTTGCCTGTTGGGGACCCAGCCGACTGTGGCAGTCCAAGTAGAGGTTGCGGGCCAATCGCAGCCGGTGACAGAGTCGTCGGGGCGATCGTCGTGCCCGGCTCGCCGCGGCGGTGCGACCCCCACGACCCAGCCGCAAGATAGGCCGCCCCAAAATGAGGTGCGAAGCCAGGCCAACCGCCGGAAGGCGACAAGAAGCCCGGCGAGGCCGGGGTTGAAAAGTCCGAAAAGAAGGACGAGAAGCCGGCCGAGGTGCAGCGCCCGGAGAAACCGCCCGTGGAGGTTAATCCCAAGGAGCTGGAGGTGTCGCTGAATTCGGACGGCCTCGTCCCGGCGTTTAATTTTCAAGGCCAACCGTGGCCGGCGGTCGTGCAGTGGTATGCGAAGCTCGCCAATTGCAGCAGCGATTGGCAGGAGTTGCCGAACGACTACATCAATGTGTTCACGGAGCGGCCCATGGCGCTCGACGAGGTCCGAAACCGTTTGAACCAATTTCTGTTGGCCCGTGGCTTCGCTATGTTGCAGCGCGACCGCGCTGTCAGCGTCTACAAATTGGAAAACATCGAACCGAGTCAGGTCGATCTGGTTTCGGAAATCCAGTTGTACGAACGCAAGCCGTACGACATTGCCAAGACGGCGTTTCAGTTACCCAAGAAAATGGACATCAGCAAGGCCAAGGACGACCTGAAGCAGGTACTTAGCCCGAAGGCCAAGGTGGTGGTTTTGGTGACGACTCGCCAGGCATTGATCATCGACGCCGTGGCCAACCTTCAAGCGGTAAGTCAATTGCTCAATGAAGAGCGGGCCGTGGAAGACGACAAATCACCGATTCGCGAATTTGTGCTGAAGTATCGCCGGGCCGAAGACGTCATCGACATTCTCTACATCACGCTGGGGCTTGACCCGAAGTCGAAGCCGTCGCAGATGGAGCTGCAATTGCAGCAGCAAAAGCTGCAGATCATGCAGCAGATGGCCCAGCGCGGGGCGGACATGGCCGGCATCTTGAAGAAAGACGGCCCACCCGTGTTCTTGGCCTATAACCGCCAAAAAAACAGCGTGATCGCCAACGCCCCCGACGAGCAGATGCAGATGATCGACGACGCGATCAAAATGCTGGACGTGCCCATCGGCGGCGAAGCGCCCGACAAAGGCGCTACGGCCGAGCCGCCGGTGGACCGGACGATTAAGACGGCAACATTCAAGTTGAAGACGCTCAATCCTCAATCTCTGGCGACGACGCTCGAAGAAATTGGCGGCTTGGATCCCTTCACGGTGATTAAAGCCGATGCGACGGCCCGTTCGATCTTCGTGCAGGGAATCGCGGCCGATCACCAGCGGATTCAAAAACTCATCGACGAACTCGACGGCGAAGAGCGCGACTTCAAAATGATTCAGCTTAAGAACTATTCGGCCGAAGAGGCCGCTATCACGATTCGTGAGTTGATTGCCGGCAAGAAGGAAGAAAAGGAAGACGGTCAGGATGCATACTACAAGTACCTGACGGCGATCTACTCGTCGTCGCGCGGCAATCAAAAAGAGGATCCGCACGAAGGCTTTTACGTGGCTGCCGACGTCGTCCACAATCGGCTGCTGGTAAAGGCGAACAAGCTGGAGATGGAACTGATCACCAACCTGCTCAAGGAGTTGGGCGAAGTGCCGACGCAGCGGAGGGACGGGGTGGCCACGCGCGTGTTGGACGCCCCGGGCGGCGACATCTTGGAGAAGCTCCGCAGGGCCTGGGGGCAAACAGAAGGTAATCCGCTCGTAATTGACGGCGCCGGGAAGTCGTCAGCGAAGGACGAAGGATCGCCGCCAATTGACAAGGATGAAAAAGACGGGGAACAGCCGGCCGCGACTTCACCGGCGAATGATCGGGGAGTGGGAGCAGAACGGCCCCCCAGCACGGCGGCCGTCTTCGCTCACTTCGCGTCGCCCGCCGTCGACGGCGTGGATGCGCCCGCCCCTGAATCGAAGTTCATGAACGACGGCAGCAGCACGACTGAAGCTCGGCCCACGGTGAACCCGCCCAAGACCAGCGAACCGCCGAAAAAGACAGCCGGCGGTGGCGAAGCCACCGAACCAAAGAATGTTTCCGCAACCAGCGAACAGGCCGATCTGCCGCCGGTCTCGATCACCGTGACCGACGACGGTCGATTTGTGATTCGCTCGACCGATCCGGACGCGGTCGAACGGATGGAAGCCCTCATCGGCGAATTATCGCCGCCGGCAAAGCGGGTGAAGGTGTTCCCGGTAAAGCATCAAAAGGCCTATAATATCAATTACAGTTTACAGGAAATCTTCGAGGAAGAACTCAAGGATGATTCGCAGCCTATTCGCGACTGGTACGGCCAATACCAACGGACGAGCGGTCGCGACAACGGCACCGGGCTCGGTAAGCGCCCCAAATTGATTATCGATTACGACCCCTGGATCAACGCCATCTTGGTTTCCAACGCTTCGGCAGCCCAATTGCGAGAAATCGGGGATTTGATCGCCGAATTCGATCAAGAGCCAGCGGCCGATAAAGTTCGTTCCAGACGCAGCGCCGCGATAAAAGTCAACCACTCTAAAGCGTCGATTATTGCGGCCGCGCTCAAAGAAGTGTACATCGACTGGCTGACCACACGTGATCGTGAATTTGACTCCGGCGATGGCAATCGGCAATCCGGCAGCACAGTGCAGTACCTCACCGATGTGCGTTTTGGCGAAAAAAGCAATGGCAAAAGCGACCAGCCGATTCGCACCGGCGTCACGTTCAACGGTGAGCTGTCGATCGGCGTCGACGACATCTCGAACAACATCCTGATTTCGTGCCAGGACGATCTGTTCGACGGGGTCGTCGACATGATCCATAAGCTGGACGAAGAATCGGCGCCGCAGATGTCGATCGTCGTCCAGCCATTGTCGGGCACGTATGACGGCGCCCAGTTGCAGAAAACGATGGAAGACACCGTCGGCAAGCCGTGGCTGGGCTCGCGGCCAGAGGACATGCAGACGGCGCGCGGCGGTGGCGCGGGTCAGCCGCAGCCCGGCCAGAACGGCGGGCAGAACAACAACAACCGGCCGCAGCAGCAAAACCGCGGTCGAAGGCGGTAGGAACCGGCTACAGCTCAAGTTCGACCGGCAAGCGACTGTGGCAGACGCATCGTTGGTCCTCCGGCGAGCAGCTTTCGGGGGTGGGCGCCGCGGGTCCACAAACCTGTCTGTATTTTCCTGATTTTTGGCGTTTTCTTCTGTTCATCGTGCCGTTCTCCAGCGCCATCCGGCGAAGTTTGCCAATCTTCGCTCCTTTAGCGGTCCGATTTCAGGCCTAGACGGTTTAATCCAATAGGGGATGGTCTATAATGAGGATTCGTGGTGCGGATTTCCTCTAAGTTCTTTTACGCAAAACTTTTACGCCTCATCCAGGGCACTCGTTTCATGGTCAATTCAATTCGCGTTCGCGCATCTCGTCGTCGTCGGTTCGGCCCGGCAATCGTCCACGGCAGCATGTTCGTTCTGGCTCTGCTAGCGTCGACCCCGGCCGGCGTCCACGCACAGGGTTTCGGCGGTCAAGATCAACAAGTCGATCAGTCCGGCGATCGCGGCTTCCAGGACAGCGGTGGCGGCGGGTTTCGCGGCGGCGGTCGTGGCCGCGGCGGACGCAGTCGCGGTGGTCGCGGCGGTGGCGCCACGATTGTCGGTGGCGGTTTGAATTCGGGCAGCGCCTTTGGCGGCGGCGAGTCCACTTCGGGATTCGACAGTTCCGAATACGATTCATCGGGCGGAGACTACAGCGGGTTTGGTTTCGGCGGCGGACGACAGCGAGGCGGACGCGGCTTCAGCCGCAACGGCAGTGTCGATCCTGAATTGCTCCGCTCGATGCTCGGCGGAGCTTCCGGCGATAGCAACGATGCGCAATCGAAGCCGCCCGTGGTGGAAGGTGTCAAGCGGCCGGCGACTCCCTCGAAACCGGCCGATCCGCGCGAGGTCAAAGTTGCCCTCGACGATCAAGGGCGCGTTCCGCCATTCAATTTTATCGGTCAGCCCTGGCCCGATGTCGTCCAGTGGCTCGCTAATCTCAGCAAATGCAGCCTCGATTGGCAGGAGATGCCGGCCGACTATTTGAACCTGACGACCCAGCGCAGCTATTCCATCGATGAAGTGCGTGATTTGATCAATCGCCACCTGGTGGCGCGCGGTTTCACAATGGTGGTTAAAAATGACGTATTGAGCGTGTTTCGCATCAGCGATGTCGATCCCAGCCTGGTGCCGCGGATTTCCGAAGATCAGCTCTACGACCTGCGGCCCTACGAATTCGTGAAGATCACGTTCGATTTGCCGCGAAACATGGATATCAGTCGTGCGCCCGACGACTTGAAAAAGCTGCTCAGTCCCTACGCGCGCATTTTGCCGCTCGTTTCCACCAAGCGGCTCGTCGTGATGGACGTGGCCACCAACCTGTTGTCGGTGAGCCAGTTGCTGAATGAGGAACGAATGGGTGGCGCCGTGCCCCGCGAATTCGTGCTGCGCTACGCCCGGGCAGGCAAAGTGATCGAAACGTTGTATGTGATCCTCGGCATCAACCCGGATCAGCAGCCGCAGCAAACCGACGTGCAATTGAATCGCCAGCGGCTGCAGGCCATCTCTGAAATTGCTCAATTCGGCGCCGACGTTGGCGGCTTACTGGGTGGAAATCAGCAGCCCAAGGTGTACTTGGCGCAAAACGCGCGGAAGAACAGCGTGCTGGCCAATGCGCCGCCCGATCAGATGCGGATCATCGCGTCCGCAATCAAATCGCTGGATGTACCGCAAGGCGGCGACGAAGGGGGTGAAATCACGGGCGCCGACGAGTCGGTCGCCCCGAGCGATGGGACCGAATACCTCGAAAAATATCGGCTCGTCACCATGGACCCCGACAAGATGATCGTCACGCTGCAAGAGGTTGGCGGCCTCAGTCCCTGGGCCGAGTTGCGGGCGGATGCGGCGACGAAGACTTTGTTCGTGCGGGCCAGCGCCGACGACCAGGCCAAGATCAAAAAGCTAGTCGGTCAGTTGGACGGCACCGGCCGGCAATTCCAAGTCATCCAGCTCCGCCGCTTGCCGGCCGACGCCGTCGCCCAAACAATTCACACGCTGATGGTCGGCCAGGAAGACGAGCAGCCGTCGCCAGTGCTGCAGGCGCTGCGGGCCGGCCGCGGCAATAACCGCGGCGGGCGCGGGGGCCGCGGGGGCCGCGGCGGCGGCAATGCGCAAGCCGCTTTGGCCCAGCAGCAACAGCAGCAAGCGCTCGATCCGATGAAGGGTTTCCGCGTCACGGCGGACATCGAGAACAATCGCTTGCTTCTGTGGGCGAATCCCGATGAGGTGGACGAGGTTCGGAACCTGCTCCAACAGCTAGGCGAAATTCCCGGCCAGGCCGATCCGCGCAACTATCGCGTCATTGATACGGTGACCGATCCCGCGGCGGTGCAAAGAATCCTGGACGAGTTGCGTCGCACCTGGGTTGGCGACAACCCCGTGATTATCAACGGAACGCCCGCCGGTGGAAAAGAGCCCACGGCGCCGCGCCCAACGCCGCCGGCCGACAGCCGGCCGGCCGGCGATCGCGGCGCGGCCCTGCGGTCGGGCGCTGCCGACTTATTGGTCAGCCGTCGCAGCCCCCTGGCGATCGTCGCCGCAGTGTTGACTCGCCCCGAGGGCGCCGGCGACTCGCAAATACCGGTGCGATTTGTCGACGAAGAAGCTGCCGAAGGGGCGTCCTCGCTCGCGCTCGAGCCGGCCGAAGAGGAAGCCGAGCCGACTGCCGCCTTGCAACGCGATATTTCAGCCGCCAGCGATGATGCGCCCGCGAACGACGCGCCAGCAGCGAAACCCGTCGTAGTTGCGACCAGTGCATCCGCACCTAGCGGTATTACGGCAGCAGCCGCTGCTGGACCCGATAGCGGTGACGCGGCGGTCGCCGTTCCTGCCAACGAAATCGCCGCGGCCGACGTGCCGTCGGCCATCCCTGAGGCCGATTCCGCGCTGCCGCCGAACGCGAGCAAAAGCCCGATCAACATCACCGTTACCCCGGATGGACAAATCATCGTCAGCTCGCCCGACGGTGAAGCGCTCGACCGGATGGAAGATCTCATTCATCGTCTGGCCCCGCCGCAACCGCGCTTCAAAGTGTATCCGATTAGGCATGTCCCAGCCGAAAGCGTCTGGTCCAATCTGAACGAATACTATGCCGAAGAGATTAACGGCGATACGAACACGCCCGCCTGGCTGCAGGCAATCAGCCCCAAGAAGCCGGGCGGACTCTCCGCACGACAAGACCTGAAAATCATGTACGACCAGCCTACGAACTCGGTCGTGGTTTCGAACGCGTCCCAATCGCAGTTGGCCGAAATCGAACAATTGATCAACGTTTTCGATCGGCCCACCTCGGATGAATCCGTGAACAGTCGCCGGACGGCGGTAATCCCCTTGAAGAATTCAACAGCCAGCGTCGTGGCCACGGCGGTGAAAGACGTTTATCGCGAGCTGTTGAGTAACAAGGATCGCGAGTTCCAGAATGCCCGCGGCGGCGGCGGATTCTCATCGTCGATCGCCCGCGACACGGTGATCCTCTATGGCAACGGCGACGCCTCGAAGAAAACCGATCCCGTCCGGTTGGGGTTCGACAGTGCTCTATCAATCGGTGTGGATGAGTCGGCCAATGCGGTCATTGTGTCTGCGCAAGAGGAAGTGTTTGACACGGTGGTCGATCTAGTCAAAGAACTCGACCAAAACGCCGAAGCCGCTGGGGAAGATATCGTGATCCATTCGCTCTCGGGGGTTAGCGCCGAGGCGCTCGACCAGTGCGCTGGGTGCGGCCGTCGGCAGCACAATCACGCAGCAGTCGACCCAGTCCGGCAATCAGAACAACCGGGGCCAGGGCGGCGGCAACCGCGGCGGACAGAATTTCGGCGGTGGCAATCGGGGCGGCGGCGCCCAGGCCTTTACCGGTGGCAATCGAGGCGGCGGGCAGAACTTCGGCGGCGGCGGAAACCGCGGTGGCGGCGGCAACCGGGGCGGCGGGGGGAATTTCGGTGGTGGTGGTAACTTTGGCGGCGGCGGCGGTGGCCGGGGCGGCGGCGGCAACTTTGGCGGGGGCGGTGGCGCCAGAGGTGGCGGTGGCGGCGGTGGTGGTGCTCGTGGCGGCGGTGGGGGTGGCGGCGGTGGTCGCGGCGGTCGAGGCGGCTGAGACAGTTACCGCAGTTCTTTCTTGCTCACCGCGGTTTTAGCGATCTCAGTCGTGCGTTGCGGGCAATGAATGATGCGCTGTCGTCGGCGGGCACTCGGCGCACGCGGCCTCGTCCGGCGTTTCCAGTTCCAGCGTCGAGTGGTGAACATGATACCGCTCGGCCAGGACTGATTTGACGGCAGCTTTGATTCGGCTCCAGCTGGCAATATCTCCTGCCTGCACGACGATGTGCGCCTCCAAGGCCCGGTGCGTCTCGTCCATCTCCCAGACGTGGACATGGTGTACGTCGACGATACCATCAATTGTGCGCAAGTCCGCAATCAGCCGGTCCAGGACTATGTCCGCCGGCACGCCTTCTAAAAGCAAGTGCACTGATCGCGCAATCATCCGCAAGCTCTGCCAAAATATATAAACGGCGATCGCAAGCGTAACGAGGGCGTCGACCCAGTAGAGCTTCAGCAGCAACACGGCGGCCCCGCTCAGCACGACGCCGGCCGAGCTGAGCGCGTCGCCCACGTTGTGCAAAAACGCCGCCCGCAGGTTCATGTTCGCCCGCGATGTGGCGTGCAGCACGGCCGCCGTTGCCAGATTGATGACCAGTGCCACCACGGCCACGCCCACCACCACCCAGCCTTCGATGGGATGCGGTTGAAACAGTCGTCGCACCGCTTCGTAGGCCAGGTAGACGCCGATCATGGTCAGCGCCGTCAAGTTGACCAGTGCGCCGATCGTTTCGGCCCGGCGATAGCCGAACGTGCGCCACTGGTCTGAAGGCCAACGACCGATGCGCCGGGCAACGAGGGCAACCGCCAGCGACAAACAATCGTTGAAGTTATGCACGCCGTCGGCCGCCAGGGCGAGGCTGCCAGCGAACATGCCGGCCACGACCTCGAGGACGGTCAACGCGAAATTCATCACGATCGCCGCGACGAGTCGACGGTCGGCGCTGGGGCCGGCGGCTTCAGAATCGTGAGCGTGATCGTGCGCCATGTTTCATCGGTAGGAGCGATTTCTCAGAAACACCCGCTGTGTCCGGGTGTCCGCCCGTGTGGCTCGGTCAGGAGACCGGCCCCAACCCAACGCCACGACCGGCCCCAACGCCAGGCGGGCAGCAGACCGGCCACATCGAGTGGGCGGCAACGCTGATTATCATTTTTCCGGCTGCGCCACCTCGACGTGGCGATAGGTGCCTCTGTGGGCCTTGGCGATCATGGCCAGATTCAGTTCGCTCTCTGGCGTGAGCGTCCCCATCCCCAGCGTGTGGACGACAAAGTTCCACGGCTGCGGGCCTGCCAGGTGCTGCATCACATCGTCGCGTACCGCTTCGCTGTAACGTAAATCGCCGTCCCACAGCAAAAACACCGCGTGCGGCCGCAGCGACGCCGCCAGGTCCATCGCGTTGATCAACTCGCGGTTCTTGCCGCTCGCCAGCCGCACCCGGCCGAGCCACTGGCCGAGCCGCATCTTGTTTTCCGGCGTCGCGGGCACCAGGTCGGGAGCGCGATCGGGGTAGAACATTGGATACGTCTTGTCGCTGACGAACACTACATAGAACGACTGGCGGCGGCCGAGCGCGTCGACGCTTCGCACCAGCTCGGCCAGCGCCGCCTCCAGCCGGCCGTCCTTCATGCTGCTCGAATCGTCGACGATGAATACGAATCGATCGCCTTGCGATCGTGTTCCAAAAAACGCGGCCGAGCCGGTGCCGTCGCCGCGTCCTCCGCTGCCGTCTCCGCCCGGTCCTTCGTTCTCGCCCGTCGTGCCATTCCCGCCGCCCGCGGGCGAGGGAACTGTTGTGGGGCCGAGGTCGGCGATGGCAAGTCCAGGTACGTCCATGGCGGGCCGCGACGACAAAGACGGAGCCGAACTCGGCTCCAGCGGCAGATCGCTCAATAGGTGCGTTGCTAGGTCACCTTGGGCGCTGTCGAGCAGTGCCGTTTGTGTATCCAGAGCGTCAGGTTCCGCCGCGGCCACTTCGATCTCATCGGGCTGCGGCAACTCCGGTTCGACCAGGACGCTGGGCGTGGACGGCGACGGTTCCTTATTTCGCATCAGGGTCGCATAGGTCAGTGGCAGACAAATGAGCAGAATGGCAATATGAATTCCAAAGCTCGCCAAGAGCGACCGCGCCGGAGCGAGCGGACTCTCGGAGACCTTCGTGCTGGGGGCGACCAACGCGTCGCCAAACTGGTCTGCCGGCGGCTCGACGATGGCGGGCCACTCGCCGCTCGCCGCCGGCTCGATCGGCTCCGGCACGAGGCCCGAGGGCGACGGTTCGTCGTCGGGCGCGGCTGCCGGCCGATTCACGCCGCCGGTTGGGCCGCCGGGCGACTGCCTGTTTGCGCTCAGCTCATCCGCCACATCGTCTTCAAAGTTGGCCTCGAGTCGCGACAGTTGCGCCTTCATCCGATGCGTTTCCGCCTCCAGCGATTGGAGCCGTCGCCGAGCGGCCTTCAGGGCCTCTTCGCGTGGCAGGTCATGGGGCGATTCGGGCGACATGGAAGAGAACGCGCTTTGCGGCGAAGTTCTAGTGGAAACGTGCTAGGATGCTGCGGTTGGCTCAGTGTAACACGCGCGCGGCCGTTCTGCTAGGGATTTGGCCTGAACAGCGAATGCTACCGCAACCCGATTTATTCGGAACCCGCCGATTCAGCGGCAATTCTCAATGCGCGATCAATGCGCGCCAGGCACCGCTCGCGGCCCAGGATGGCGAGCGTATCGAAGAGCCCAAAACCCACGGCCTTTCCCGTCACCGCCACTCGCAGGGCGTGAACGATGTCGCCGATTTTAGTGCCGTTCGTCTCGACAAACGCGTGCAGCAACTGCTCTAACCGCTCCGGCTCGTACGGCTCGACTCTGGCCAGCTCCCCGCGAAACTTGGCCACGAGGCTTTGCACTCCGGCCGGCTGGCGCAGACGTTTGGCGAACGACTTCGCATCGTATGCAAGTTGCCCTTCGTCGATGAAAAAGTCGTCGTAGTCGAGGATATCGCCGGCGACTTTTACGCGATCGCCGGCGGCCTCCAGTATTCGGCTGACATATGGAGCCGTTTCGCAGGGCGGCGGACTGGCAACCAAACCAGCCGTTTTCAGATACGGCACG
This sequence comes from uncultured Planctomycetota bacterium, assembly GCA_963738665.1. Classification (GTDB taxonomy): domain Bacteria; phylum Planctomycetota; class Planctomycetia; order Pirellulales; family Lacipirellulaceae; genus JABDGM01. Next base: position 118,060 of record CAVTXL010000004.1, on the reverse strand, counting down.
GCCAGTGCCACGCGCTGCTTCATCGGCAATCGCTGCATCGCCCGCACTTGAAAAGCCATCAGCTTTTCCGGATCGAAGCTGGCCGGCGCCTTGTTGACGCGCTCGAGCGAAAAGTGCTGCAGCATTTCATTGCGAGAAAAGTCCTCTGTTTTGTCATCCAGCGACCAGCCCAGCAGCAGCAAATAGTTCACCAGCGCCTCCGGCAGAAATCCGACCCGCTCGTAGAAATCGACGATCACTGGGTTGAACGTGTCGGCATCAAGCGGAACCTTCATTCGCGTCGCTATCGATTGGCCGTGCTGCATCAACTGCGCGAATTCGCGGTTCTTCAAGTATTTGTCCAACTTTCGCTTGCTAAGCTTCGTCTTGCTCCCCGGCTCGGCGACGTACGGCAGGTGCGCGAACTGCGGAAGGGCGTAACCCAGTTTAGCAAACATGAACACTTGCCGTGGCGTGTTCGAGAGGTGCTCTTCGGCGCGAATTACGTGCGAAATCTGCATTTCGTGGTCGTCGACGACGGTCGCTAGGTGATAAAGGCAGCTTCCGTCTGCCCGCTGGATGACGTGGTCCTGTTCGCTGGCCCAGTCCACGCGAACCTCACCGCGGACCAGGTCGTCGAGGACGAATTGCCCTTCACGCGGCATCAATAGCCGCACTACGCCCACGCGGCCTTCGTCCGAGTATCGCCGCGCGTCGGCGTCGGATTCCGCCTGCCAGCGGCGGCTGTAGACAAACGGTCGGCCCTCTCGCTGGGCCGCTTCGCGTTCCGCTTGCAGTTCCTCCGGCGTAGCGTAATCGCGATACGCGGCCCCGCTGGCCAGCAATTGGGCCACGGCCGCTTGGTACTTAGCCTGCCGCTGCGATTGATAATACGGTGCGTAGGGCCCGCCGACGTCGGGCCCTTCGTCCCAGGCGAGTCCGAGCCACTTCAAACCGTGTAAGATCGGCCCGAGCGCTTCGTCGACGTTTCGCTGCGCGTCGGTATCGTCGATACGCAGTATGAACTGGCCGCCCCGCCCTTTCGCGAAGAGCAAATTGAAGAGCGCGGTCCGCACTCCGCCGATGTGCAAATAGCCGGTCGGGCTGGGGGCGAAGCGGGTGCGGATCGACATGGCAAGATGTTGCAACAGATGGTCGATTAGTCGCCGGCGACTTGCCGACGGCTGATTAGTATCGGGCATCTGCCGGCCAGCATCCAGAGGGGCGCTTATGCGGCCCGGTTGCGGGTCTTCAGCTTGCGCATTTGCTTGCGCTGCGCCTTGGTCAGCTTGTGATCGGCGTCCCCCTCCTGATCGTCTTCTTCGTCTTCATCGGCCTGATAGCGCTCCCGCTCGCGGCGGCGGCCGTCGACCCAGTCCTTCATACCGCTCTCAGGCCTGGCCGAAGTGATGACCGGCGGCGCCTTCTCGCGCGCCGCCTTGGGAGCCTGGAATTGCAGGACAGAGGCGTTGGCATCGACTTCCGCCCGCTCGTTCGGCTCGCCTTCATGTCGGCTCTTGCGGCGGGACTCGCCGACTGCTTTCTTCGCCTTTGTGGCGAGAAGGCCTTGCGCATCGAGGACGATATGCCGCGCGTACGTAACTACGGCCGCCAGCAGCAGCCAATGCCCCGCCAGGGTGAGGGCCGCGGTTGTCGGCGATTGCCAGCTTGTCTCGACCCCCGGCAAGAGATTGAGAAAGCTAGCCAGCCCCCCAGCGTAAGCGGCCGTCGCCAATATCAGCAGCGACGCGGCGACACGGCATTCCACGACTTCGATCAGCGTCCGCAGGCCGATCCAAGCCAAAGGCGGTCCGACCAGCAACAGCCACCATGCCGCGCCCTCGCGCAAGGAGGTCCAGTGCGTGGCCTGGCTCATGGCGCTCGCCAGCAATTGATGAAATCCAGCCACGCAATTGGCGCTCGCGGCCAGGCAAACCAAAGTTACCCACCGCCAGACGCGATAGCGTCCGCGCACGTCGTCGATGCGATGCCGGCGCATCAATTGGATCACGGAACCGGCAGCGCCGGTCAGAAGCAATAGCACTGCTCCGATCCAGGCGGCGAGACGGCTCTCTGCAGGGACCACCGAAACCGACGCGTTCGTCGCACCCGCCATTGCATACCGCAACGCGGCCTGATTTGCCGCGATCGCTCCAGCGGAGAGAATCATCCCACCGACCAGCAATAGCGCAATGGTCCGATAACGCCGGGGAATGTAATCGGTAATCTGCGGATGATTCTCGACCGCAGCCGCCACGCCGTAGCGCGATTCGCTGGCCGCCACGTTCTCACTGGCGGTGCGCAGCACAAGGTGTGAACTCGAGGCCGATAGAACGTCCTCATTCAATACGCGGCGTCGGCGGCCGCTGCGGCCGGGAATGCTAACCATATTCGTTCCGGGAGAAATGCTGTGGCCGGTACCCGCCGCCTGCTGCGGCCGACGTGTCACTAACGGCGGCCGGGGGCCGGCGGCCCGAGGCGGCAATCGGGGCGTGTCCAGCGCGTTCCGGAGCACGCTCGTGCGGCCGTGGCTGTCATAATCGCTACGGCGCGCATAACCGATATCGGCATAGCCGTGCTGGCACGTGACCGCATGCGACGGAGTTGCTGGTTATTCCGGTTACGACGAGTTGTCAACTTTCGCAGAGTTGGCTGCTTTGCTGGCAATTCGGATTCGGGCACGCAGCGGCCTAGTGTACGGCAATTGGCCAGGGGGCGGAGCGGCATCCTTTGCAGTGCGAGCGAACGTGACCTAGGTTTTTGTGAGGTTTTCCCCGCCGGACAGCGATTGACCACTGCCAGAATCTACAGATTCGTGCGCGCTGCGGCGGATGCAAACGACGGTTGGGGTGTCGATCGAGCGCGCGACATGACGCTTGCTACCAAGGGCCCTAGTGCGGTTAGACAGCAGCAATGACGAACTCTGCCACCCCATCTCCCCTGCCAGTCGCATCCGAGACGCCGACCGTGCGAATTGCGCCGTCCGGCTTCGACGCCTCGCGCAATGTGGCCGAGATTTCCACGCTTCTTAAATCGCTGGACGAGGCCGCCGCCGTCAGCGGTCAATCTCTGGCCGGCGCCCGAACGAGCATCCACGAGAATAGCCTTGTGCATGCCCGCCTCGGCATCGCAAGCGGCCTGTATGCCGCTCTTCGCGCCAAACATCCGCCGACGGCTTTCCACTGTTTGCGAGTGGCGATCGGCTGCAGCTCTTGGGCGGCCGCGCTGGGCATCGACGACCAAACGCGTGATGAACTGGAAGTCGCCGCGCTGTTGCACGACGTCGGCAAAATCGGCGTGCCCGACAAAGTACTGCTCAACCCGGGCCGTCTCAACCCGGAAGAAATCTCGATCCTGCGCCGCAACGCCTCCTACACGCTCGATATTCTTTCAAGCTGCGGCGTGCCCGCGGACGTGCTCGACATCGTCCAATACAGCCGTCTCTGGTATCGCGCGCCGAAAGCTCGTCCCGAAACGTCCGATCGCTCGGCCCACAGCGGCGAGCGCAAGGGCGAAGATATCCCGGTTGCCGCGCGGATGCTGTCGATCGTCGACGCGTTCGATTCGATGACAACCGACCACGTTTACCGTCCGGCCCGTTCCCGCGAGCGAGCGCTGGCGGAGTTGTTCGAATACGCCGGCAGTCAGTTCGATCCGGAACTTGTGCGGCGTTTCAACGACATGTTTTCCCAGGACCAAAACCTGCTGAGCGATAAGCTGGCTCGGCGCTGGCTGCGTCGCCTGCCTGGCGAAGCGAACCCGTTGCCCTGGAAGCATGTTGCCGAATACGATCGCGCCATCTACAATTTCGTTACGCCGGCGTCACTATTCGAAAAGAAACTGATCGACAACATGCACGACGGCGTCATCTTCGTCGACAGCCAATCGCTGATCGTGCTCTGGAACACCGGCGTCGAACGGTTGACCGGCGTAAGCTCCGGCGCCGCGAGCGGCCGCACCCTGCTGCCCAATCTGCTGGACATGCGCAACAGCCGCAGCGAGCGAATCGCCAATGAAGACTGTCCGATCGCGCACGCGATCAGCACTGGAGTGCAGTGGCTGGGCCGCGTGAGCATCATGGGCCGGCAGGGCGCGCCCGTTTACGTCGACTTGCACGCGATCCCGGTTCGGGCGGCCAACGGCTCGATTCACGGCGCGACCGTGCTGCTGCACGACGTCTCGTCGGAAACTTCGCTCGAGGAAAAGTGCCAGGCGCTGCACGCCCAGGTCGCGAAGGACCCGATGACGCAGGTCGCCAATCGCGCCGAATTCGACCGCATGCTGAATAATTTCGTCGCCGCCCATCAGGAATCGAACCTGCCTTGCAGCCTGATCATGTGCGACATCGATCATTTCAAATCGATCAACGACACTTTCGGACACCAGGCCGGCGACGAGGCGATTATTGCGTTCGCGTCCCTCTTGAAATCGATGTGCCGCTCCGGTGACCTCGTGGCCCGATACGGCGGCGAGGAATTTGCCGTACTCTGTGCCGATTGCACCAACGCCGCGGCCGCCCGCAAGGCCGAGGAGATTTGCAAGGCAATGGCCGAAATCAAGCACTCGAGCCTCGGAAATCGGGCGATCACGGTCAGCTTCGGCGTCACTGTCTTGCAGGCCGGCGATACGCCGGAAACGATGTTGCGCCGCGCCGACCGCGCGTTGCTCCAGGCCAAGGATCAGGGCCGAAACCAAGTGGTTCAGTTGGGAGATGGAATGATGGATGAGAAGCCCAAGAAAAGTTGGTGGCCCTTTCAGGCGTGGACCGGTCAGGCGCTCGTCGAATCCACGCTCGTGACAGCCGTGCCGATCGAAGTTGCGATTCAAAAGCTGCGCGGCTTCATCGCCGACCAGAACGCGAAAATCGTCAAGACCGACGATACCGAGTTGTACCTCGAAGTGACCGACCGGCACACCGCCGATTCGCGACGCGGCGCCGACCGGCCGACCACCTTCATGATCAATTTGAAGCTGGCCGAGACCTATTTCGACCGCACCAACGCCCATGGCTTTGCCGCCGGCAATGCCGTCGAAACCCGCATTGAGGTCATGATTCGGCCCCGCCGTGAGCGCGACCGCCGCCGCGAGGCAGTCGTCGAAAAGGCGCGCCGGCTGTTGGGCAGTTTGAAGTCCTACCTGATGGCCCAGGAGGATGACGGAAAGCCAGGCAAAGCCGAAGCCGAGATTGTGGCCACAAGCAGTTACGCGCTCATTCCAGAACTGCAGTGAACGCCCCGCCTGATCCGAATGCGAGCGTCAGCTCCCTGCCATACCCCCATTGTTGCGCCCTCCCCATCGAGTGACGGCATTTTTTTCGACACGATGATCAGCGAACCGCTCGAGATTAGTATCGCGTTGCACAGGAAGACCCGGCGTCTTCAATCGGTCGGTGGCAGCGGCACTCGCCCGTTGCGCGACCGCAGCGCCGCACTCTTGGCGTCTACCGCGGTCGACGCCGCATTCGCCGACTTGTCCGCGCACCTCGACGACCCCGCCACGCGCGTTGATACCAGGCATGATTTGCTCCATCAACTGTCGGCGCAGGTCGCCACAATCGATCGAGATTGCCAGCGCCTCGCGCACTTTCTTCAGAATCTCAACGCCGACCTTGTTTCGGGGCGTGTCCCAAGTGCGCGACAATCTGTCGGCAACCACAGCCGTGGCTAGTCCTCGATAATATCGCATGGACCGGTTGTTTCACCGGTTGTCAGCCCATCGGCGCAGCGGTATCCTTAGCGTTGGTTATGGGAGCCGTTGCGGGCCCGGCCCGGTCGTGGCCCCGCAGCTCCTCCCGAACGCTTCACAGCCGATCTCTTGGCGAAACATTTGGCACTCGAAATGTAGGAGATACCCATCATGGCGTACGCATTACCGCCCCTGCCCTATCCGGCCAACGCGCTGGAGCCGCACATCGACGCCCGGACGATGGAAATTCATCATGACAAACATCATGCGGCGTACGTCACAAATGTGAATGCCGCCTTGGAAGGCAAAGGATTGCCCGAGCGAAGCGTCGAAGATCTGTGTCGCAATATCGAAAGCATTCCGGCCGACATTCGCCCGGCCGTCCGCAACAATGGCGGCGGCCACGCCAATCATTCTCTGTTTTGGTTGATCATGAGCCCTAAAGGGGGCGGCAAACCGGCTGGCAATTTGGCCGCCGCGATCGACCAGGAACTCGGCGGCTTCGATAAGTTCAAGGAAGCGTTTACTAAAGCCGCGATGACCCGCTTCGGCAGCGGCTGGGCCTGGCTCAGCGTCGACAAGGGCAAGCTCGTCGTCGAAAGCACCGCGAACCAGGACAATCCTTACATGATCGGCAAGACGCCCATCTTGGGAGTCGACGTCTGGGAGCACGCGTACTATTTGAACTACCAAAATCGCCGTGCCGATTACGTCGCTGCGTTTTACAATGTGGTCGATTGGAGCGCCGTTGCGGAACGGTACGAGGCGGCAAAGCGCTAGGCCCCCTCTCCCTCAGTCAGCCAATTTAATCCCCTCTCTCCCTTCGGGAGAGGGGCTTTCGCCGCCTGCGATGCGCAGCCACCAATCTCATTAAATACGCGCTCAGCTTCCCTTGGTCAGGCTCTGCGTCCGAATGCGATGTCTGCCGCACAGCGGCCCGTAAAAAATGCTCCCATTACCTGCCCCTGATCGCCACAGGGCCAGGCAAATCTACTGGGTGATTGGCATTGACCCGCCCTTGTGCATTTCTATAATCCGGCCGCGCCGCCGCTTGCGCAAATGCTGGCGCCAGCAGCGGGGCGTTCAGCGAGAATGCGTTAAATGGGCAGGCGGCCGCGTTTCGGTCAATCACATCGCCTGCGTTTGCCGAAACATTGGCTAGAGGCGGCGCAGGGCAAACTATCGACCCAGTCGATCGCGCTGACCTGCTGCCAAAGTTCGACGCAGGTCACATGACCGTTTCATTCGCATTCGTCGCCCATGAAATCGGCGGCGCAAACCCGGTTCCCAGTCGAGGTATTCCGATGACACGATCTGCCGTCCAATCGATAGCGGTCGCATTCGCGGTAGTCAGCGCGGTTGGTTGCCAATCGATGCAATCGATGTCGTCCAAGGTCGCCTGGTGGAAGCATGACAAGGCGCCCGATGCAACGGCGAATGCCGCCGCGACAGCGCCATCGCTTCCCTCGACGCTGGCCAATCCGCAGGCCGTCGCCGGCACGGGCATTCAACCCGCGACCTCTCCGTCGAGCGCGAATCTAGCCGCGGCCCGATCGACCACTTCGCTAGCGACAACTCCGCAGTCAGCCTCGGCCACGTCGGTGAGCATCGGCACGAGCCCGTATCCCACGACCGGGGCGCCGGCGCCCGCCTACCCCGCTGCGCCGACGACGAGCATTGTCGCAGCCGGATCGACTGGCCCGGCCGCGTCGCTGGCACAAGCTGCTCCCTACGATCCAAACGGCTATCGGCCATCAAGCGCATCCAGCAATGCCGCGTTGAGCGGTGCCGACGTCGCTACTGGCCGTTATGCGGCCGCTGCGATCACACCCAACTCCGACCGATACGGGCTGTCCGGCAGCACACCGGCCGCCAGTAGCCAGTCGGCCGCGACGATCGCAATGAATCCGACCAGCTCGGCTGCGGCCGATCCTGCGGCCAACAGCATCGGCGACCGCTACGCGTTGCCGGCCGCTAGCGCGGCTGGCGCGTCATTGGCGGCCGCCGCGGCGTCCTCGAATCCAACTGCCGCTGTGCCGACCACATCCACGACGGCCGGACGCTACAACGCGGTCCCAACTTCCGCGTCGTCGTCGTCCACGCCAGGAGGATTCATTCCTGCCACAGCGCAGCTAACAACGCCGGCCGGCCAATACCGTCCAGGCGGCACTTCGAACTACGCGGGACCGGCGTCCGGCGACCACGTTGAAGTGGCCACGCGGCCGTCAGATGCCGCGCCCCCGTTGCCGAGCGAGGGCACAATCCCCGCGACGTACCCGCCGCTCCCCCCATCGTCCACCGGCGGAGGCGGTGTGCGGCCGTACTAAGCGGGCTCGCGGAACGCAATCGATTGTAGGTCGGGCAATGCTTTCCGTCGTAAGACCGGCGATGATACGCGCGTGTATGGCCGACAATTGTGTCGGTCCTACTTCACAATTCATTCATTGCCGCATTACGCTCGCACCGCGCCTGCTGCCGTGCGAGTTTTGCGAAGAGCCTACCAACCCATCACCATATTCGACTCGATGACCTTTCGAGCCTGCTCCAGGTCGACACCCGTTTCGTGCATGTAAAGTCGGATCGCATGCACCTTGTCGCCCTCGGCCTTGGATAGGCAGTCGCGGGCCGTATGGCATGGGTCCATCTTGCCGGAAATACCAAGCGCGCTTTTGGAAATCACCCACGTGTCGCGGGGCCGCTTGGTGAGCCGCATCACCTTTTCCTGCGGATACGCGTCAGAGACAACGGCCGAGGCGGCGTCGCCGTTTTCGGCCCAGGTGATCAGAATGTGATTTTCAGTTTCAACTTCGAACAGTGGCATGATCCACTCCTTTTCAACATACGATTCGCGACGTCACAGGCGTTTTAGCTTGGCTCGGCAGAGTATGCCGCACGGGGACAGGGCGGCCGGCGAACTACGATGGTACGCCCTGAAGCCAGAACGAGTCAACGCGGGGGCCTCAAGCCCGGCTGGAGGCACGGAGGACAAGGCGGTCTCATGACCGTCTGCCCCTCGCCGGCGCACTGCAGCTTGTGCCGGACCTCATCCGCGGAGAACTGTCATTGCGAGAAGCTCGTCCGGCGGGGTCGCCAAGATCGCCCGCGCCGCCCCAGGCGGCGCAGGCGCAGCGGCTCTCTCATGGCCCGGCGCCGGCTGATTCACCGGGTTTGCGCGGTGTTCTCGAATATGCCCTCCGCTGTGGACAAAGATGCAGTTCTTTCCGGCAGCTTTGGCGCTATAGAGGGCCGAGTCGGTGCGTGTCAGCAGCGATTTCGAGTCGTCGCCAGCCATCGACGCGGCAATGCCACAACAGACAGTGCCGCTGATAACCGCCGCAACCTGTTTGCGGAACCGATCGGCGAACACGCAGGCCCCCGCCAAGCTCGTCTGCGGCATTACGATTGCAAATTCGTCGTCCCCGAATCGGGCCACGAAATCGGTCTCGCGCATACAGGCGCGGATCACGTCCACCATTTGGGCCACCAGCTTTGCGCCATCCAGGCGATGTCCCGCCGTAATTGTGGCGCGATCGAGGCTAACGATCGCGACCGCGAACTCCCCGGCCGTCGTTGCCGACTGCAGCACGGCCTGCAAATGGGCCTCGAGCGCTCGGCTGTTGGCGACGCCCGTTTGCGGATCGGTGCGGCCGCCGGCAAAGATTCCCAGCGCTTCGGATTGCTGTCGGAATTCGTCATACGCGTGCGAAAGTTGCTGGGCCAATTGCATGGTCGGGGCCAGCATGGACTCGGCCTCGTGGCACAATTGCGTCCAGTTTTGCTCGCTGCTGTCGTCTCGGGCTTGCCGGAGGCGCTGCTTGAACACTGCGACTTGTGCATGGTGAGCGACCAAGGCCTGGCGAAGTCGATCCGCGATCGTTTCCAATTGCCAGGCGATGCGGGCGGCACGCTCCAGCTCTTTTTGTCTCCGCCTGTCAAAGACATTCGGAGCTGGTTGGCGCGTGCGTCGCCCAAATACGTAGCCGATCAGCGCAACCGATGCCAGCGCGGCACTGACCGGTAGGGCCACCTGCGTAAAATCCTGGGCCTGGGATGCCGCCCATGCCCAATGCTCGATTATAGTGCTCATCGCTGGGTACGTGTCCGACCTGGCCGAAGCGGCAGCTTTGAGTTGCGGCGGACGTCATCGAGGAAGAAAGGGGTTAGAGACGCCGGGTTCGAAACCCCAGCAGGCTGACAAAACCGATTGCGCAGACGACGGCCAGCGTGACCAGCCACTCCTCTCGGTTGAGTCGTCCGAACCAGTCCCACATATCGCCCGGAGTCGAGCTGACTTTTTCCCAGGCGACAGCAAAATAATTGCCCATAGCGAACCTCTGCGTGCGTAGCGCTGCCCTTAGAAATGTACTCCACTCACGACGCCCGGCTGGCCAGGCGGAAGATCGGGCCCGGCCGGCCGAATTCGTCATCTGCGAGGGTGGCAACCCTTCGCCGCCGCGGCACAGAGCAGTTGCAACGATCGTAGGAAAAATTCCGCCTCGAATGCCGCGCGCCGGTCGGCGGTCGACAACCGTTGGGCCGCTTGTCGATTCCAGCCCTGTTTGGTATAGTTTCACCGCCGCGGCGATCGGCGATCGCCGCGGAACTCGTTGGGAGTCGGCGCGGTAGCTCAATTGGTTAGAGTCCCGGACTGTCGATCCGGTGGTTGCGGGTTCGAGTCCCGTCCGCGTCGCTTTTTCTTTTCCCCCAGGCCTTTCGGCGGGCTCTGCCCGCTCGCAGCCAAGATGCCGGCTTCAGGCCGCGGTCCGCAGTTTTTGCCGTTCCCTTGTGACGTGCTCCGCCTCGCCCACCGGTGCTGCATATTCGGCGACGGCTTCGCCATTGCTCGAGCTGCCATCCGCAATCTCATTCGGATCGTACAACTTGAGCAGATTTGCACGGTCGCGTCCAAGACTCCCAGCCGTCCAGGAGGGCTGTTGCATCTGCCAGAGCAGCGTCTGGTGGAGATAGACGGCGAGAGTCGCCGCACAACTTGTATGGAGTCCGCCCCAGCCGTCGAGCCAGCCGAATCGCAGCACGTACGAGCGGAAGAATTGCCATGGCGCGTTCCATAAAACGCTCGCGAGACTGGCCCGCCGGCCCCGGCGAAAATCGTGACCGGCCGCGCCGCCAGCCTGCCGAACGATCATGGCCAACAGTGATTCGACGCTCGGGCAGCATTCTTGCACGAGTCGCGCGCGAAGCTGTCCGACTTTTCCCCGATCGATGCGCGCTTCAATTCGCCCGGCCATTTGGTCGAGTTGCGCCGCGTCGCGGCGATAGAGCCGGATCGATCCGTCGTCCGGAAAGTCTCCGTGGACCAGCCACCGACCCCGGAACGTCAACGAGCGTGATATGCGAAAGCCGACCTCCGCCGGTTCGCGAGCCAACGTGTCCTGAATTTGTCGGCCCAGTTCCGAGTTGGATCTCTCCTCAGGTAGAATTCGCAAAATCCAAGGATGCCGCGCTTGCCGTTGCGCCGAATTCTCGAAGGCGACCAGGTCCGTGGTCTGCGTCTGGACCACGCGGCAGCCGCCGCACCGATACGCCAATTGGACCGTGTTGTCGACCGACCCAGAATCGGCAACCAGGATCTCGTCCGCCATATCGCGGACCGACTCGATGCAGTCCACGATCGTCGCGGCGGCGTTTAGGCAGGGGATCAGCGCCGTCACCAGTTGTGACGGTTCGTTGGCCGCGGCCAGCGGCCGGCTGAATGGATGCGTGTGGTCTGAACGCTCGCTGAGCGCAGCTTTGGCCGCTGGCGTCCGCAGTATCTCGCGGCGAAAGATCTCGGCCGCGGCCGGGTCGCTGCGCCAGTTTCGCGGGTGGAGTAAATCCGCGGCGTCACGCGTTTCTGCCGCTGCCGCATCCGCTCTCGGTTGCGATAACGCCGCGTCCGCTCCATGTCGATCAGCCACACCTTGCCATGTGGATCGACCAGCAAATTCTCCGTCTTAAAGTCGTTGTGCCAAACTCCCATTTCATCGAGTTGCTGCCAAATGGCAGCCACCTGCCGCGCCAGGTCGCGAACGAAATCACGCGACGGCCGTTCAAACCGCATCAGCCGATACAGCGACGTTCCGGGCACGTAATCGAACAGCGCATACGAGCTGGTGTGAAACGGGCCGAGGCGCCATTCAAAGAACGCCCGCGGTCGCGGCGTCGGCACGCCGGCCTCGCATAAGAACCGGCCGTCGCACCAGGTTTTCCTGGCCGTCGACCGCGCTAACGCTTTCTTCGCTGTGCGGTAATACGTGCCCCAATTATGATGCTTGACGACAAACGAGCCGGCCGGGTGATCCATGCCGCACGACCGCCGTCCGCAGCTTGTCCTGCAGCGTCTCGCCGGCCGCCAAGCAGCGCTGGGGATTCTGCCAAAACGGTTCGACGATTTCACTAGGCAGGTCTGCGTCCCAGCGAAAATAGCGGCTGAACGACCGGCGGACGTACCGCTCGCCAGTTGCGATCACCGTCTGTAATTCAGTCGCGGATCTCAATGGAATCCCCCCCGACCGCACTGCGACGTGCCTGACCAAACAATAAGGCGATGTTAATTCCGCGTTAAAGCGCGTGAATCTGGGTCGCCGATATCGGTGGTATCGGTTGCGCTGCCGGCGGCTGAGAAGCAAAAAATCGCCGGCCGCGATGAACGCTTCGCAACTGCCAGCATTCGCGTCGGTGATAGCAGCACCAGCCTGGCCGAGTCGGCCAGTCGGCAACTCGTGCGTTTGCCGAGCGGCGACGTGGCGGCCGCCATTGGATCGCGGCCACGGCCCGCTGCGCATTCCGCCAGGCAGTAAAGAATTCAATGGACCGCGGTGAGGTGATGGATGAGATTGACGTGAAATCTGGCCTGACGACCCAGTGTTTGTCGAGATTGGCGTCCGCGATGCGGAAGTGGCGCTTGGTCTGCGCCGGGCCGGCTTTACGAAGTATCTCGGCGTCAGCAGCGATGCCAACCGAATCGCGCGGCTGCAAGCCGGCCATCCCCAGATTGCGGCACAGCTTACGCACTCGCCGCGCCGCAAGCTGGTGTCGAACAACAACGCCCAAGTGCTGATTCTCGGCGGGCACAATTCGCTCCACTTGTGGAGATACCGTTCGGTCCGCCACGCCCAGTGGGTTGCCTGGCCGGCCGGATTGAGCCTGCTGTCGCTGCTCGGCTGGCTGGCCTGCGCCGTCCAGATGCTTTCAAAGCGGTACAGCCGCCCGCGCCTTGTCGAGCTGCCACTCACCACGGGCAAAAAACGGCGTCTGTTCGTCAGCCGCATTGGCCGCCAAAAAGCCTGCCGGCATCAGTCTCGGCACTTCGTTCCGCATGCACCCGGCCTGGCGGGCCTGTTCAAAAAATTCGACGAAGACGGCGTACGCTACGCGGTATTGCGGTGGTTTGAGCGGCTGCCCGAGATCGAGCCGGACGAGGACGTCGACTTGCTGGTCGGCGACGAATCGGTCGAGCAAGTGTTAAAAACCCTTTACGCCCTGCCCGGCATTCAGCCCTGCGATCTCTACAGCGCTAGCGGACTGGCCCGCTCGGCCTATTGCGGCACGCCCTATTATCCGGTCGACGTGGCCAATAAGATTCTCGACGGCGCGGTTCGCCATAACGGCCTGTGCATGGTGCCCAATGCGTCCGATTACTTTCACAGCCTGGCCTACCATGCCGTTTATCATAAGGGCGCCAACTCGCACCTGGATGCTGGCGCCTCCGCCCTCAAAGCCAAAGGCAAGCCCGAGCACGATTACTCCGGCATCTTGCGCGAAATGGCGACGCGGCTCGGGATTAACGTCGAGATCAGCCTTGCCGCTCTCGACGCGCACTTGCAGCGCTCCGGCTGGGCGCCGTCGCCCGAGATGCTCGTCCGATTGGCCGTCGCGTGTAAATCGAACCACTGGCTCCGGCTGCTTGCCCAGCGTCAACCGCGGCATTTGCTCGACCAGGGACTGGCCGTGTTTGTGATCCGCCAGGAAGCGGCGCGGCGAGGCTTTCAGGGCCAAATCGTCCGGCAGATTGAACAGGTGGGCTTTGAAATCCTCGCCACGCACGAGCTCGCAGCCGATGAAGTCGAGTTCGCCGCCGCCCGCTCGCGCGGCGGCAATTGGGAGGTCGGCGAGCCGTTCCACGTACCGGCTGGCCCGCCGGCCGTCGCCGTGATTGCCTACGACCGACATCCCCTGCCCCTCACGCGGCGGCAGCACCGCAGATTTTCGCACCGCACCAATGCCAGGATCTTCGTCAAAGAAGCGATTCGCGACGCGTCATCGCCCAGCTTCCGGCCGGACAAAGCTTTAACGCCCTCCATTCCAGCGACAACGCCGCCGAGGCCTGGCATCTGATCGAAGTGCTGGCCCCGCACAAGACGGTCGAGATTCGCCAGCGGCTGCAAGCGATCCACGAAGGCTCGATGCCCCCGCGAGAAGTGAAACGAGCCGCCTGATCGTAGCAGGGGCTTTGCACCAAAACCCCTCTCCCTGTGGGAGAGGTAGGGTGAGGGCGCCTGCTTTGTGGGTTCTCCCTCACCCCAGCCCTCTCCCGGTGGGAGAGGGAGTAATTTGATGCAAAGCACTTGTGCTCTCTCAACGCGAAGTATTCGGGTTCGACAAATCAGCCGCGGGGCACTAGCCCCCGGTTTTTGCCGCGCCACCCTAAAATAGCCAGCACCGCACCCCCAGTGGTGCGTCCAAAGTGGGTGGCCCCGTTGTCTCGGAAGCGGCCATGAAAGAGGCCCGCGAACAAGGCGGCGACACCGTCTGCGTCGGCCAGCCGATTGAACAGACACCGGGTGCGGGTGGGTAGGGCTGCTCGTTCAACGCGAGGGTGGCCGGGGCTTCGCCAGTGTGAATGCAGCCCTTGCCTCGCGGCCGAGTGATCTCGCACCGGTCAGGCGAAACGAGGTTGGGAATTGTGGCAACGAGTTGCCCGGTTGCCCGGCTGCCCGGCTGGCGGCTCGCGGGGAAACGATGTTGCGTGTTCCCGAATCCTATCGAAGGTGTCCAAAACTCCCCCACCGAGTTTTGGCCATCTTCACTCTTCCGGGGGGGGGGGTAAAATCGATAGTTGGCTGCGTGCTGCTGTAGCGCGCGTGGCGAGCGCCGGCCGCAGGTTTTGCGACGGATGCATTCGATTGGTTGCCAAAGAGCAAGGTGTGCCCTGGTGAACTTAGCAGGTTTGTGTTCGTTTGTATAGTTGTCTTTTCGGCCAGGGAAGAGTCAGCGGGGCAGGGGTCAGGAGTCACAGAAGCGGGGAGCAGAAAGGTTGGCTGCGGCGGGACGTCAAGCGTAAATGCTAGATATCGCAATCGAATTTACCAGGCGCGACAGAGTAGATTCTCGTTGTTTTCGGCCAGGGAATTTGTCAGACTGGGACTTGCCCCCCGCTCCTCTCTCGATCGCGCTGCAGCCGCTGCTGGGGAGTGGCCGGCGGAATCCGAGGGTTGTATGGACGTGCGGCTCAAGACGCACCCCACCGCGCCACCCTAAAATAGCCAACACCGCACCCCCGACTGTGCGCCCAAAGTGGGTGGCCCCGTTGTCTCCCGCGTTGTCTCCGGTTGTCTCATTATTACGCCACGAGTTAATGTTATACTGGCCGCTACGCAGGACGCTAGTTTCCGGCCGGCGACGTAGCCTCGGATATCTGTGTTAATTCTCGGTTTAGTGGTGGACATCAGATCGGCACAGTCGTAGGATGCGGCTAGCCAGCGGTGTCGACGACGCGGATCTCGGCGCTGGCGAACCTATTGTGGCGTAAGTTGCACGACGACTACAAATCGTCTATCGCTGACGCAGGTTGGCAACGGTCAATGCGCAGTTGCGGCGGATGCGCCCAACAATTGCATCGAAAGCGCAGGTGCCACAAAATGCGCTGCCGCATGTGCTGGCGGCGTCGTTCGTCGGTCGAGTCGCTTAATTTGCAGACTCTCAAGCCACTGTTACGGGACCGACGTGCATATTGATTGACTGTCGCTTGTGCTGTGGGCTCTGATGGTTAATATCGGCCGCCCGCAGAGCGATGGGCGCGGTCTGCTTGTGGCGCCTTAGAGTTTTCTCTTCGGAGACCGGCCATGAGTTCTATCTGCACCAGCGGGCGACGCGCTTTACTGGGTGTCGTAGCAATCTTAGCAGCGATTGTCGGCACTCCTTCTGTTGGCTTGGCCCAGGTCGACGAAGTAGTATTTCCGTTCGCCGACCTAGATCTGGGGAGCAGCAATCTTTCGCTGCCCAAGTACAATTGGAACTACTTTCTCGGCGCGAATTTTAACGGCTCGGGGTCCATTGGTGGCATCAGCGGCGCACCTAATACGGAGATTTTTCCCGGCGTGACTGCCGATACCCGCAGTGGTCTCAAAATCAGCGCGGACGTGTCTGGCCGCGCTGGTCTGGATCTGAATGCCGGTATCGATCTGGGCGGATTCAATTCCAACGCGCAAATGCTGTTTGGCCCCACGCTGACCAAGCCGAGCGAGCTGCAGGTGGGCCGGGCGTACCGCCTCGAAACTGGCGGTACGATTGACAGCAGCTCCAATCTCAGCATTAGTCTGCCGACCGTCAGTGCTTCCGCCGACGCGATTCTGCAGCTGGACGTTGATGGCCGCGTCGACTACGGACTATTTCCCTTTGTCCCGTATGACTTCGACCTGTTCAATTTCAATTGGGATTTTGACCTGGACCTGTTCGACTTTAATTTCGATCTGAATCTTCCCGATCTGCCCGACTTCAGTTTCCTCGGGGTTAACCTGCCCGACTTTCCCGACTTTCCCGTCGGCGAACCTGGTGACGCGCTGATCCGGCTGAAGTTGCCGCCCAGTAATCCCCTGCTCAGTTTGGGTGAGGTGCAGGTTGTCAATCCGGCGAAAAGCTTTGACATGCCCGAGGCGTCGTTCGACGGCGACACGGCTCGATTCAGCGTGGAAGGCGACCTGTTGCGGATCGGGGCCGACCTGGACGGTATTGTTACCGCGGCAACCACCGGCACCGCGATCCTCGGAACCAGCGTCGACGTGGGCAAAGTGGGCAAGCTCTCGTATGACCTGGTCGATTTCAAGTATGGGCCGGAGCTCGGCTTCAAGTACGATGCGGCCATCACGCCCGACCTGTTGGCCACGCTGCACTTTGACCACGACATTCTCGCGGATACGGGACAGGGTTTCGAACGGACCAACGAGCTGCACGTGACGTGGGGCGACGAATTCCCCGAAATCGTGCTGATCGGCGGCGACGACGTAAACGTCGACGTCAACTTCGACGGCGTAAATATCCTGCTCGACCACCGTGGGGCATTCACGCTGGAAGATTACCTGGAAATTCGCGCACTGCGGTTATCGGCGAAACTCAAAGGTAAGTTCGTCAATATTCCCTTGGGCCAATTGGGTCCCCTGATTGACGAGCGCTACAGCCCGGTGGGCGACTTGTTTGGCGAACGCGAATTCCCGGTATTCGACAGCACGGAATTGCTGGGCACGGTGCCGGTGCCTGCGGCCTGGCAGAATTACTCGTTCACGCTCAACGCCGCGCCCGTCGTTTTTGCCTACGCCGCCGACACCACTGGCCCGCTGGACGCCGCGGCCGATTGGTTGAAGCTGGCCGACCACACCTCGCTAAGCGACCCCGAACTCAGTGGCGCGACGCTCGTTGTGGCCAGCGGCGACGCAAATTCCGACGACCTAGGCGATTTACAAGCGATCGACTACACCGATGCGCTAGTATGACCACGGAAACGTACAGCTATACGATTGTGATAATTCCCCCCACTTCGATCACCCTTCCGGTCGTCGCGACGCATCAGGACTTTGACCGGATCGTCACGCTGCAAGGGCTCCACGTACCCGAGGATTCGACGTACACAATTCCTAGTGACACGGTGCGGCGGCTGCGAACGGTCAGCCTTCACAACGACGGCTTGATTCAAAGCAGCGGCTTCTTCGAATTGACGTCCCCGGGGGTGTTTCTGGCGGTTTCGGGTGAGGGTACGATCGACCTGCAGCGGGCGGCGACAATCGATGTGCAGTCGCTCGCAGTCGACGCAGGACAAACGTTGCAATTCTCAAATCCCGGACAGTTCCAAGTCGTCGTGAAAGGAACATTGCCTGCGCCGTTGAATCAAATTGTCACTCTTGAGACGTTCACTCGAAACGGGTTTGGCGTCAACATCGCCAACACGTTGGACATGGGCGGCGAACTGGCGGTCGATGGTCCCACGACGAATTTAGATATCGTGACCGGCCAGCGTCTGAATGTGGGGTCGGCGGGGAGCTTGATTGCCTCACACGGCGAGTCGCTGGGCTTGAACACTCCGCTGCTGGTAAATCAGGGATTGGTTGATGCCGAAGGTGGCGCCCACATCGACATCGGCCTGGCCGGCAACGTTCCGACTCTCGAAGGGGCCGAGGGGAGTAGTTTCCGCGTCGGCGCGGGGAGCTCGATGACCATCGATGCCACCCAGTCGTTTGAGATCGCCGCCAGCAACACGCGGTTCCACGTCGAAGATGGCGGAAGTTTACAGTTTCTCGATCGAGTGGGCGTCAACAACGGGACGCGCTTCGACCTTGAAATTGATAACGGCGGGTATGCCGAACTGCGCGGTGTACGGAACTACAATGAGACCGAGGGCTTTGTCTCGATCACAAACCATGGGTTGTTAGAACTCACCGCCTCAACCACTTCGGTGCGGCCTCACCCGCCCGGATTCCTCAGCACCGATGAGAATCAGTTCACGCCCACCGACTTGATCAATGACGGGACGATCCGCGTCATCGGCGACCAAACGCCCAACACGGTGACTAAGCTAGAGTTCAATGCCACAATCACAAACTACGTGGGTGGCGGGGCCGTGCTGGGAGAAGGGCGCTGGGAGCTATTCGGCGCCCCGATTGAGTACCACAACACGCCGGACATTGCCGAGTTCCTGGAAAACACGGGCATCGCGATCATCAACACGAACGTCACCGACGTGATGTGGAGCGATCGGATCGTGAACGACGTCGGCCTCGACTATACCCCCCCGAACACTGAGCTGTGGTACAACGACGCGGAAGTCGTGTTCAGCGGGGCCGCGAGATGGGACTACTTAGATACGCTTCGCGAAAATCGCAACGTGGTGGAGTTTCGCGACCACCACCACTTCCACACCGTGGGAGACTTCGCGAACAGCGGCGACTTGACCGTCGACAACGACTCGGAGCTGGACGTCAACGGCACGTTCACCAATCGCGGCGGCACGGCGATCTTCTCCGGTGGATCGACCTTGAATGCGGACGACGGCGTTGTGGTCGAAGGTGGGCTCGTCCGGATCGAGGCCGACTCACAGGTTGACGGCGTAACATTCGAGGGAGAGAGCGGCGCCTTATTGCCCGCGGATACGACCTGGGTGGTCCGCGACGTGTTCGATCCAGGCGACCCCGATCACGGCATTCTGCCCACGGTGCAACCGGCCACAATTGAGTTTGTCGGACGACGGGTAGTAATCAATTTTGGCAACGTGGTTCTCGAAGGGGAACAGGCCTCCTTCGAGGCGGTGCAGTCGCTTGAGATTAACGCAGGACCGCTCCTGGTGAGCGCCGGCAATCATTTGACGATCACGCCCGAAAATGAAGATGGAGTGCTGCAGCCCGTTCTAATAAACGATGGCATTGGATCCGGCTTCTATGGCCGACTTGAAGTGGCGACCGGCGGGTCGCTCACCGTCGACGCCGTCGACGGAATTGAGAGTTGGGCCGGGGATGTCATCGTTGGCGGCGGCAGCTATCTGTTCGCTCCCAAGGTCAATTTCCTCGCCGAACTTAACGGCCAACCACTTCCCTTCCCAGGCAGCTTTCACGTCGATGGGGAGGCGGCGACCGACCTGGTGAACATTGCCCCGCACATCACGCTCAGCGGCGACGGCATTATTCGGGGCCTATCGGGCCAGACACGATGGTCATGGTCGATGGCACGCTCAGCCCGGGCAGTTCCACCGGATCGCTGGAGATTCAGGGCGACTATTCGCAAACGGCGAACGCGGACATGCTCGTCGAAGTGAGCGGGTTCGGCGACACCAGCGCGGACCAACTCTTGGTTAGCGGCGAGGCAATGCTAGACGGAGTGCTGGATCTGTCGATCGTCGACGGCTACGGGCTGGAAGCCGGACAGCAATTCACCATCGTGTCGGCCGGTGAACTGGTCAACAATGGGCTTGCGACTCACCGGTTCCGGGTCAAGCCATTTTGCCATCACCATCCACCCGGGCATCGACGGATTTGTTCAGATCGAGTATTTGGGCGGGAGCTTCATTCTGCCTGGCGATTACAACGGCGACCACGTCGTGGACGCTGCGGATTACACCGTGTGGCGAAATCGCTTGGGCGACGCGACCACGCTGCCCAACGAAGACCCCAATACAACTCCGGGCCTGGTGACTCAAGAAGACTATGAAATCTGGAGGTCGTATTACGGCGAAACTTCTAGTAGCACCAATGGCGTCGGAGCTGTCAGAGTGCCCGAACCGGCGGCAGCGTCTTATACTGCTCGTCGGGCTGGCAACTATGCTTGTAGGTCGACGATCGCTTGTCTGAAAACTCATCAGGCAGTGAGTCCCGCCGATAAATAAATCACCCTTGCTGAGACGGGCAGTAATTCTCAACAATTCATGGGTCTGTCGGCACATGCTCGACGTTCCGGCGGGAAGAATGCGCGTTTCCGCGTTGGGGCCACCCATCATTGGATTTTAGTTCGTCGCGGCCGGGAACTCTACGCGCTCGCGCGTTTGTGCGAACTACAGGCGGGACGAAAAAGGCAGACACGTCGCTATTGAGGCGCGGAGACGAGAAAAGGGGCCTAACGGCCGCAGCGCGATCGAGACAGGAGCGTGGCTAGTCCCCAGTCGGACAAATTCAGTGGGCGAATTCAGAGGGGGCAAGGGAGGGGGCAACGGGAGGGGGAAACGGGAGGGGGAAACGGGGCCACCCGCTTTGGGCCACCCACTTGGGGGCGCCGAATTGGCGATTTTAGGGTGGCGCGGTGGGGAGTGCTATGCGGGGCATGCCGACTGTGGGCGGGCCGGGGACACGCAAATCATGCCCGCCGCGGGGGCCCCGTTACGCCGCCTGGTGTTGTTGCTTCTTCTCGCCCGCAGTGGCTGCGGACCGAGTTCGCTGCTCTGCTAATGAGAGGATTTGGGCCCTGTTCCCGTGGTCGGCCGCCCGCTCGCTCTCTGGATCGGGCTGCGGGATCGCGTAATGCATTTCCCACAGCTTGGCCTGTTTCAGAAAGGCATAGAACGCCGTGTGCATGCAGACTTGAAATCCGGCCATGCCGTCGAGAAAGCCCAGACGCAGAAAGATAGAGTTGCAAGAACCGCAGCGGCATTCGCAGGTAAACATGGCGAACGTGCTGGGCCGGCGTCCCTTGTCGTGCATGTTCATCGCGCCCCAACCGGCGTAGCGATTCACTTTGTCGAAGTACTGGTCCGAATCCCACGTGGTGTAATGGAGAGTGGGTGTGGCAGCTTGCCGACGCGTGCGGCGGCAGCTCGACCTCGGCGTGGACCCAGCGCGTTTGATATCGGCTTGCGTCGCGGCGAAACAGGCGGATCACGTCGTCGGTGTTCCAGCCGCAGTGGTCGGATCGGGTATCCCAGGAAATGGTTGACGCGGCCGATCCAGTAGCCGTCTATGTCGGCGGGCGGCGACTTGCAGCACTTCCCGAATTTCGCCGCCAGCTCGGGCGTGATTCGCTCGTCGGCGTCGACCAACAGCACCCACTCATGCCGGGCTTGCGGGATGGCCCAATTTTTGAAATTTGCCGAGTTGATGTATTCGCGCTCGATGATGCGGCAGCCGCCGATTTCGCGGACGATGTCGAGCGTGCCGTCGGTCGAGCCCGAATCGGCGATCAAGGATTTCGTCGGCGATGCCGGCGGACCGATTCGATGCAGGGACGAATGTTGAGTCGCTCATTCTTGCAAGGAATGAGAGCAGTCAGCTTGGCTGGCACGATGGCACCCCTCGCATCGTTGAGAAAAGACCGGCAGATAAGCAGGTGCACAGGACGCGCACCGCGGAAGCTATCGGCGCAGGAGGCGGGGAACCTTGAGAAATTGTTCGCCAGCGCAAGCGTTGCCGCGGCCTTATTTTTTCGCCGCGAATTCGCGGAACACGTCCGCGACGTGGGCCTCGTCGGCCGTGCCTTTGTGCAGCAGGACCAAATAGCGGAAATTGAGGCTTTTGCCCTTTTCGAGCGTGTAGGCGCCTTGCAGCGGCTTGCCGTCGGCGGGTGCCTTGCCCCCTTCGGCCAGGAACTCACGCTCGCCAAATGGGTTGGCCGCTAGCAAGCCGTAATCGCGGGCATGCCAGCGGCACACGGGCCGAAAGCTTGAGGGATGGCTCATGAGCGTGATGCCGACCGTCTCGCCGTCGATGGGGCCGCTGTTGTCGACCCATTCGGCCGGCTGGCCCCAGGCGGCGACGTTCACCAGGCCGCTGCTGTTGACGATCCGCCCCCCCTTGCGGGCCTCGACACGGATCGGATCGGCCACCCGCACGGCGAAAGCGCCCTCCTTCGTGTCACCAAACGTGATGTCTGCGTCGCTGGCAGTGACCTTTACCGTGAAGTCGATCCAGCGGTCGCCGTTTTCCTGTTTGCCGAAGACGATCGTTCGCTCGTCCTCGCAGATTCTTTTGTCGCCGTCGGCCATCCAATCGTTGCGGGTGACGATGGTGGCCGTCGGGCCGCTTTGGAGCGTGACAAAATCACGATGCACGATGCTGTTGCCCCGTTTTGGGTCGCGGTCGGCGATGTTGGCCGTCCAAAAATCGTGGCCGTTGACGGTGTGAGCAAACCACATGGAAACGTGATGCGTGTGATCGTTCGTCTCCGCGGGCCGATCGGAGCCAATCGGGTAGGCGCGGGTCATTTGCTTGCCGGTGGGGCCGATGAGCGGCCAGATGGCCGGCTCGTGGCCCGAGCGCTTCCAGTATTCGGCAAACGGCTGGCCGTCGATTTTGACGACCGCGCCGTGCTCACTCTTCTCGACAGTGACTTCGGCAGTTGCGATCGAGGGACGGAATAACAAAATGAAACATGCAATCCCGCAACAAAACGCGCGCATCATGGTCGTGAACCCTTTGTTGTCAGTCGTCATGGGCGCGGCGAATTTCCGGCGTCCAGGTGATCAACCGCGCCGAGCGATCGTAGGTGATGTAGTTCCAGCCCCACTGCAAAAGCACGAGGAGCCGATTCCGAAAGTTTACCAGCTTCATCAGGTGAACGACCAGCCACAAGAGCCAGGCGAAGGCGCCGCTGAAGCGCAGCTTGCCGAAATCGGCGACGGCCGCCCGGCGGCCGATCGTCGCCAGGCTGCCCAGGTCGCGGTAGTGAAAGGGTGGCCATTGCCGCCCCTCGAACCGGGCCTGAATGAGCTTGGCCGCATACTTGCCTTGCTGAATAGCCACCTGGGCCACGCCCGGCAGCGGCTGGCCGCCCTGGTGCGTGAAGCTGGCCATGTCGCCGATCACCAGCACTTCGGGATGGCCTTTGAGCGACAGATCAGGCTCGACCGCAATGCGGCCGGCGCGGTCGACCTCGGTTCCGGTCGCCTGGGCGAGGCGCTTGGCCAGGGGCGAGGCGGCGACGCCGGCTGCCCAAATCACGGTCCTCGCGGGCAGCTCGACGTTGCCGCTGTGGGTGGTGAACACCACATGATCGGCAGCGACGTTGGTCACGCGAGCGCTGGTGTGCACTTCCACGCCGAGCCGCTCGAGCGACTGCTGCGCTTTGGCCGACAGGTCGGGCGGGTAGGTGCCCAGCACGCGGTCGCCGGCCTCGACGAGCACGATTTTGGCGTCGCCCGGATTGATCGAGCGAAATTCGCGCTCCAGGCTATGGTGGGCGATTTCCGAAAGCGCGCCGGCCAACTCGACCCCTGTGGGGCCGCCGCCGACGATCACAAAGTTGAGCAGTGCTCGTCGCTGGCCGTCGTCCGATGTCCGCTCGGCCAGCTCAAACGCCCGCAGCACGCGCTGGCGAATCTCGGTCGCGTCTTCGATCGTTTTGAGCCCCGGCGCGAGGGGCTCCCATTCGGGATGGCCGAAGTAGCTGTGCCGCGCACCGGCCGCGACGATGAGCGTATCGTAGGAAACCTCGGAGCGCCGCTCGCCGTTCACGAGCACGCACCGGCGAGCCAAATCAAAGTCCTGCACGTCGCCCAAAAGCACGGTGCAATTCCGCTGCCGCTCGAGGATCGCCCGCAGCGGCGCCGCGATGTTCGCGGGCGAAAGACGCCCGTCGCCACCTGGTACAACAGCGGCTGGAACAGGTGGAAATTACGCGCGTCGATGAGCGTGACATCGACGGGCGCTTTTCGCAATGCCCGGGCCGCGTTCAGCCCGCCAAAACCGCCGCCGATGATAACCACACGGTGAATTTCTCGGTCGCCCATTTCGCAATTTGCAATTTGCAGTTTGCAACTTGCAACCCATTCTACTCCGGCAGCGGCTGGCCTTTCGTCTCGGGCGCGAAAGGTAAAGTTAAGAGGCCGACGGCAAAAATGCTGCACATCGTGATACCAGCCCACCGCAGCGGCTCCTCGGTGCCGCGAAAAACGTAGCCCGTCAAAAGGCCGAGGGCCGATGGGCCGATGGCCGCCAGAAACCGGCCCACGTTGTAACAAAACGACGTGCCGGTGCTGCGCAGCCGCGTCGGAAACAGCTCGGGGAAATAAATCGCGTATCCGCCGAACGGCGATAAGACCCCAAAGCCCATCAGCGGGATCATCCAGAACACGTCCAGCAGGCCGTCCATCGACCAGAACACCAGCAGCGTTGTTACCCAGGCAATCAGAAAGGCTAGTGCGAACGCTCTCCGCCGCCCGATTTGTTCGGTGACGAGGCCGAAGCAGTAGATGCCGAAGAAGCCGCCGATGTTGAGTGTCATCGACAACAGGCCGATCCATTGATTCAACCGGCCGTCGACGGTGTTCGCCCGGGCCGCAATGCGGCTGGCCAACTGCTGCCCGTCGGTCTCGGTTGGTTCGCCGGCGAGGTAGTCGGCCCAATGCTGCTGCCGGGCCGAGCGGCTCGCCTCGGCGGCCGCCGGCTGTTGCACCGCAGTTGACGGTGCGGGATGTGTTTGATCGAGACGCTGCAGCACCGAATCGGTAGTAATCGCCTGGCCGTCCTCCTTGAGCCCGAGGATCGACGTCATCATCGGTTGAGCGTCGGTCAATTCGGCGGACGCGTTGATCAGCGAGACGGGCCGCACGCCGGCCCCCCAACTGTCCAGTGCCGCCGGGTCGCGCACGAGCAAGCGAATCAGGTCACGATCTAGGCTGGCCGAGCCCTGTTCGCGCAGTTCACGTTCAAACTCCTTGCGGAATACGCTGCGGCCCAGATCGATGCTAAAAAAGGCGATTCCCCAGAGGCCAATGACGCCGCTGGTGGCCAGCAACAGGCCGATGATGGCGCGTCTGCGGAGCTGTGAATCGCCGAGCAGTTCGCTATACGAGCCGAGCCGATGCCTCGGATCGACATGCACGGCCGCTTCCTGCCAGCGCTCTGGTTCCTTGAGCCTCGAGCGAATGACGATGGCCAACAAGGCCGGCACGGTTCCCACCAGGAACATCACCCGCCAGGCGGACATATCGAAGCCGAACAGGCTCGGCAGCGCCCGCGCTCGGCCATGTTGCCGAGGCCGATGCTGATCAAGGCGGCCATCACGTTGCCGACGGTTGACAGGGCCTGCAGCAAGCCGAGGGCGTAGCGGCCGCGCGCGGCTGGGCATCACCTCTGCCACCAGCGAAACGCCGACGGCGAATTCGCCGCCGACGCCCAGCCCCGTGAGAAAGCGAAAGAGGGCGAAATCCCAGAAGCCGGTCGAAATGGCACTTAGCCCGGTGCAGAGCGAGTAAACCAGGATCGTCAGCAGCATCGTCCGTGCGCGGCCGATGCGGTCGCCCAACACGCCGAAGAACAACCCGCCGGCGGCCCAGCCGATGAGAAAGATGCTGGTCGCGTAGCCACCGTATTCGGCAATATTCGCGGGATTGGGCACGGCGCCCGGCGAGGGGGCCAGCAGCTCGCGCATGGCCGGCACGCGGGCCAGGTTGAACAACTGCTGGTCCATCGTGTCGAACAGCCAGCCCAGCCCGGCCACGGCGAGCACGAACCAGTGGTAACGTGTGAGCTCGCGGTGCCACACGTAACGTCCGCCCGTCATTTCGCTGTCGGCCATTTTACCCCATATTATTCCGGTAATTCTTCGTGTTGCGGTTCCGGCAAAAAGAAGCAGAGGATGATGTTTCCAATATAGACGCCCGTGCCGATCAGGGTGGCTGCGGCGGCCATCCGCACGGCGTCGTTAGCTCCGGGCATCGCCAGTGAAAGTTCACTGGCCAGCCAGGCGAACGAAGTTCCGATCATCCGCCCGCCAATGTTTGCCGCGAAACTTTCACCCGTGCCCCGCAAGTGTACCGGATAAACGCGCGGCAAGTAGTTGCCCCAAAAACTGAATTGGGCAACGGTAAAGAAGCCAACAAAAAAAATGCCGATCTCGAGCCAGGATTGGCTCGTCGTGGCCGCATAGTGGAACACCAGCGGCAGAATGATCGCGCCGGGAATTAGAAACACAAACAGTAGTTTCCGCCGACTGACGATCACCGTCACGAGCAGGGCCAGCGCCAAGCGGCCAAACAAGCCACCCCATTCCTGCTTTTGGGTAACTTCGGCAGCAGTTGTTTGCGTGATCCGCGCGGCCGTTCGTTTAGCGTCCGGTGGAGGTAAGTCCCGAGTCTTCTCGGCAATCTCGGCCTTCAACTCGGGCAGCGCCGGGACGATCTGCGGGATTTGCTGAATCGCGCCAAAGGCCGCCCCGTAGCTCAGCGCGAACATGATCGTCGTTACGACCGTCGTGCGGAAGAGCTGCGGCGAGAACAACTCGGTGATGCTCGGCCGCTTCAATGTGCCGGCCGCCTTCTTGGCCGCCCATACGGGTGACTCGGGCAAGAACGGTCGGATCACCGCCAAAGGGATCGCGGGCAGCACGCCCGAGAACAGCGTATACCGCCAGGGGGCCGCGGCGACACCGCTTTCCGGGGCCATGTGGATCCAACCCAAGACGGTTGTTGCCAGTGAATTCAGTTCGCCGGTGTGCTGAATAATCCAAAAGTTTGCATAGGCCACTGCCATTCCGCCCAACGACGAAAAGAACTGCGTGTAGCCCAGCACCCGCTCTCGTCGTTTCGGCTCGGGAAACAATTCCGCAAGCCAGGCGACGGCGGCGACGAATTCGACACACACGCCAATGAACGTCATGCAGCGGAATAGCAACAGCATACCCATCGAAGTGGAGCATCCCGCTGCGAATGCCGAAAAAGCGTACAGGAAGATACTCCAAGTGAGAATTCGCCGCCGGCCCAGGCGATCCGTCAAGTATCCGCCCAACAAGCCGAAGATGCCGCCGACTGCCGCCGGCAGAAAGAACATCAGCCCGCGCCACATCACGAACGTTTCGCTACCGGGGGCCTGACCGGTCAGTTCCTGCACGGCCGGACCCAATATTAGAGGCAACACCAACAGTGCATAGATGTCGAAGCCGAAGCCAATTGCAGAGATAATACAGATCAGCCATTCGACAGCGGACAGGCGGCGGGTTTCGGGCACCACAGACTCCAGCGAAGAACGGGTCAAGCAGTTGAATTTCCCCACGACCGGCGGCGGGCCGCACCACTTGCCCGCAGCCGCCCTCAACAGATGCTTCCCCATTGTGTGGATATGGCCGCTCGCCGCAATACCATCCCTGGCCGCAAGGGGCAAACAAGCAAACGCTTGGCCCAACCGCATTGCTTTTTGAAGCCGTAGTCGTCGGCCCAAAAAACCTGGCGGTGTCAACGCGCCACGAACATGCGGCTATACTTGCCGCCATGATTGGCCCGTTCGCCGACCGCCTGTTCCGCATCGCCTTTGCCGTGGCCGGGGCGTATAACCTGGCCTTCGGCCTGTGGGCCGCGCTCTGGCCACTGGCGTTTTTCGACGCCTTCGGCATCGAGAGGCCGCGGTACCCGGGCATCTGGGCCTGTCTGGGAATGGTCGTGGGCGTATATGGCCTGCTCTACTGGCACGCCGCCTGGCGGCTGGAATCGGCCCGGCCGGCAATCGCCGTGGGCTTGCTCGGCAAAGTGCTGGGCCCGATCGGCATGGCCCTGACGATCAGCAACGACTGGCCCCGGCGATTGGCAATGATTTGTGTGTGGAACGATCTCATTTGGTGGCTGCCGTTCGGGCTGTTTCTAGTTCGGGGCACGGCGACAGGTCGAAAGCTGGCTTCCCGTGCGCCCTGGTTTTGCGCCGCGCTCCACGCCGCCGGCCTCGTACTGATCGTCACCGTGCTGCGGCCGGGGACAGCGTCGAAACCAACGCGGCGGCCCGCGCCGACTACATCGCCGAACACGTCATCGCCTGGTCGCTTGGCTGGGCCATGTGGATGGCCGCGGCGGCGAGCCTCGTCGGATTCTACGCTTGGTGGGGCGGCTGGATGAGTCAGCCAAACGAAATCCCGTCCACGAACAACACTAAGCTCAATCGCGCCGCGCTCGCCGTGGTTCTCGCCGCGGCCGGGTTAGTTTGTGATTTCACGGGTGAAAGCGTATTGTCGCTCGTTTTGGTCGAACAAGCCCAGCTCACGAGTCCGAAACTCGCCCGCTCATTTGCGGATCAGCAACCGGGCGCCCAGGCCGACTCTAGCCATTTCGCCGGTCGTCGATTTCATATTGCAGAGCGGTCCGCCACGCTGCTCACCGCCGGAGTGGCAAACGCCCTGTACACACTGGGCGGCATCCTGTTGACGAGTTCAACGCCCCGACTACCTATTTGGGTGCGTTCCACAATGTGGGTGACTTGGTTTGCCGGTGCGGTAATGACAGTATCCGCCATCGCGGGGATTTCGTCGGGAATCGCTGCCGCGACAGCGATCCTTTTTCCGCCGCTCATCGTCTGGGTGACCTGGATGGCCTTGCGCGGGAGGCCGTCGTGAAACGCGTGATTGTCCTCGGTGGCCGCGGCGGCTTCGGCCGGCTGATCGCCCAGCAACTGGCGAAGATTGGCATTCCAACCGATGTCGCTTCGCGTCGACTCGGCGCGGGCCTGCAAATCGACGCGAACGAGTCAGCGTCGTTGCGTGCCGCCCTCCGCTCGGGCGATCTCGTCATTGACGCGGCCGGACCGTTCCACTCCCGCACGCCGGCTCTAATCGACGCCGCGATCGAGATTGACTTCGACGTCATCGATATCAATGATGACTTGAACTACGCGCAGCGTGTCCTCGCCGTGAAAGTGCACATCGAGTCGGCCGGCATTCGCGTGCTCAGTTCGGCTAGCACGGTCTCGGCCGTCGCGGCCGCCGTCGTGAAGCAATCGCAAATTACGGCGCCGATCCGCGTGAGCGGAATCCTTCTCCCCGCCACTCGGCACACGGCAAGTGTCGGCACCGGACTATCGCTTCTGCGCGTGGTCGGCCAACCGATTCACGTCTGGCGCAACGGGCGACTCGAAGCCGCGACCGGCTGGAGAGAACCGCGATGCTTTGAGCTGCCGTCGTTTCATCGTCCACTCCACGGCCGACTCTTCGAAACGGCCGACTCCGTCTATTTGCCGCGCATTTGGCAGACGCTGCGCGAAGTGACCATGCATGTCGAACCGAATGTCGCCGCGCTCGGGCCACTACTTGTCTTGGCGGGCCGTGCCTCAGCCGGGCGGCGATTGATGCAGCGCTGGGCCGGGTTGGGAACTCGCTTCGCCCGTCAATTCGGCTCGTCCGCGGGCGGCGTCGGCTATGAAATCGAGGCCGCTGACGGCACGATCGTCCGCTGCGCACTGGCCACCGGCGTTAACGGCCATTTAACGGCCATCGCCCCAGCGATTCTGGCGGCCCGGGATCTCGTTGAGGAACGATTTCCGGTTGCCGGACTCGTCATGCCCGACCAGCAAGTGGATCCGGCCCGATTGTTCCAATGCCTTTCCGATTTGGGTATCCCGGTCGATTTCGTATCGGAATGATCGACATGCTACGAATCACTCGCCTTGCAAACGGCGCCAGCGGCCACGCCGCGGCGGCACGTTTGTCGCGATTGCTGGCTGTTGCCCAACAGGTTAGAATATGCGATTCCAACTGCCGCCAGCGTAGCTTCAATTGGCAGAGCACCGCCTTCGTAATGCAATCAGGGCGTTTTCATCATTGCCCTAAAATCGCAGCTTTTGCCGTGTTTTATAGCCTGAAAAGCACTTCCGGCAGCTTGCCGAAATAGGTGTACAAAGGGTTAGAAAAGAACCGCTTCGGGTGTCAGGACACCCGCGCCCTTCTCGGCTTCTCAGAGCCACATAGACGCATCGGCGCCGCCGGACGGCCAAAGAGTCGAGACAGGCCGCAGCAGTTCGCGACGTGGCAGCGTGGCGGGTCGGTCGGTTAGTATTTTGGCATGGAGCATCTTTCCAGCAATATCCCGGGCTTTTTGGGGGGGTGGCAAATTTGCCACCCCCCCACCTAATTGCTTTTCTCTACCGGCTCTGCCCCCGACGCTCATTCGACCGCCGAACTACTTACCGTCGCCAGCCGAAATAGAGACAGCCCTGTCAAGCGATCCAATCGGGCTGGTCCCGCCGTGAAGAGCGGCAGCGCCGCGTGGTTGTCACGAATCGACGTGGCAGGCGGGCTGAACGCCGGTTGAGGGGTGCGGTCGGAAAAACGGCCGCCCAGAATGCCTCAGGACGAGCGCCGGCGCCCTCCCTCGATACTTTGTACGTCCGATTTTGCTTGCGTTCTACGGGCCGCCGCTTTATCTTCAACAGCGTTCCGGGCAGGGACGTAATCATGAATCAGCGCGGCGCATGCCGCGGAGAGGCCGCTATTCCTGCCACGGATGAAGCGGCCTTTTTCGTGCGCGGGCGCCGCGCCTTTTTGGAGGCGAGAACCATGAAATGCACGTTGTTTGTCCTGCTGCTCTTGGCAGCTCCGGCCCAGGCCGGCCTCACCAATCTGTCTGACGTCACAGTCCGCGATCTGCCGGTAGACCTCGACACGTCCACGGCCGCGATCGATTGGAAGATCGGCCCGATCACCTGGCACGAGGAAAACATCCCCACCGAGGGAACTCCGCTTCCACCGCTCCGTCATGCTCACGGCCGACAATGCGGCCGAGAAAGGGCTCCAGTGGAGCGAGATTGACGCCTACTTCCTGACTCCCACCGAGATGACGGAGCAGATTTCCCTGGGGCCAGTCACGGCGAGCGAGCTGAGCCCCACGCCGGCCCCGTTGCCGCCCGGCAGCGCGCTTGAGTACGTCTCGGTCGAAGTCCTGATGGGCACCAATCTCAACGCGCACGGGCTCCGCGATATGTATCTGGCCGGCCTCTTTAGCTACCGCTGGGCAGTGCCCGAGCCGCGGGCGATCGTGTTGTTGTTGTTGGGGTTGGTTCATGGCAGTGTTTTGACCGGCCGCGCTCGGTCCACACCGGGACGATGATCCGAGATGTCGGCACGTCGTTCACGTTTCACCTCAACTTTGGACAGCAGGTTCACCGGCGAACGGTACAACTCGCCGCGACTGCTCGAATGCCGCGATTTCGGTGCGGTCGATCAGATATCGCGGCCGTTTTTCTTGCCGCGTGCTCACGTCCATCGCACGCAGTTCACCACTTTTAATGAACTCGGCGATCTTCTTTGTGCTCACTCCCCATTCCTTCGCCAGGCGGGGAACGCTGATCTTCGTTTGCTCTACTTCGACTGTTTGATGTGTCTTGACGTGATCTAAGTCTTTTTGTAATAGCACCTTCCGTTGGGCATGGAATGACAATGCTTTAGGGAAGGAGCGAACGCATGGATGCGAATAATTATGAGCAACGCAAGCAGCAATTGTTGGCTGAATGCACGGTCGCCCCGCAGGTCTTTGACGGCGTGATGCAGCGGCTGGAGCGATTTATGGAACCGTTCGTCGAAAACCTGGTCCGCAAAGAACAAGCCGATCATGTGCGCACGATTGTGGGGGGTCTGCTCTCGGATTTGGAGAACAAGAATACCGAGTCGATCGCTTACCGCTTTGGCCAGGAGCGGATGCCTTTGCAATGGTTCGTGGGCATGTCCGATTGGGCGGACGAACCTTTGCGCGAAGAGTTGGTTCGTCAAATCGGCCAGCAACTGGGCCGCGACGACGGCGTCCTGGTCTTCGATCCGTCGGCCTTTCCCAAATCGGGCAAGGAGTCCGTCGGTGTGGCCCGTCAGTGGTGCGGTCGGCTGGGAAAGGTCGACAACTGCCAAGTCGCCGTCTACATGGGTTATGTCTCGGCGAAAGAACACGCCTTGGTCGATATGCGGCTGTTTATGCCCAAGGAGTGGACGCAGGACCGGCAGCGGCGCGAGAAGGCCGGCGTCCCCCAGGAGGTGCGCTATCGCACGCGACATCAACTGTGCTTGGAATTGCTGGACCAACACGGTGACAAGCTGCCCCACAGTTGGATCACCGGCGACGACGAATTGGGGCGTCCGTACACGTTTCGCCGCCGTTTGGACGACCGCCGTGAGCGTTATCTGTTGGCAGTTCCGTCGAACACCACGATCCGCGACTTGGAAACCGAGGAACCATCCTATCGCGGTTCTGGCCGTCCGCCGAAGCGTCCCTGGCAGCGCGTCGACCAGTGGGCCAACTCGCTGCCGAAACGCGCCTGGACCAAGGTGGACGTCCGCGACGGCTCCAAGGGACCGCTGTTGATCGAGGTCGTCAAGCGGCGCGTCGTAGGGCGTAATCACCGGCGTCAGGAAGGCCTTGTCGCGGCCATAAAAAAACTCCGGTCAGTCGGTGATTGACTGCCGGAGCTTATCATCCGCCGGGCAAGATGGGCCCGGTTGGCACAGGTTGGCACAGGTCCCGCACTATCCAGAGCGGACGAACTGGTCGGCCGGAAACGTCATCGGCAGGGACCGACGAAAGCGATTTTCTAAGATTGGCCGAACGCACGACCAGCGCCACTGGTTGGCTTTTCCGCCGCCTCCCTCAACATCGGGGGGCGGCAATTCTCCCGCATCATACATTCTACGAATTGTCCGTTTGCTGCTACCACCAACGGCCGCCATTTGCAACATGGTCACGTAGTAATCTCCGCCGCCCGGCTGCGTCGCGAGCATCCGCACCAATATCAAACTGGCAGCGTTGTGGATCGTGTCCGCAGCGACCCCTTGCAATAACAAGTCGGCTTTAATTTGCATCCAGGGCGGATCGGCTGGATCGCAATCGGGATAACGTGCTTTGACGATCGCCAATTCCGCAGCGCCCGGCTCTACGGTCGGCACAAGGACCGGTGTATTGAGAAGCGCAAGAACTTGCGGCGTAAGATCAAATGCACCACACCGCCGCGGATCATCGTTCGGCAAATGTTCCGTCGAATGATAAAACGGAAACCGGAGCCAGTTAATTTCGGCCATTTTGCACCTACTTCCTGCCAGGCGACCAGCCGGCCGACGCGAGTAGGTGCAACGCGCCAGCCGGCCGGTCTGTGCGGTTTATAACTCCGCAACCCGGCGATTCGAGATTTTACTTACCTTTCACACCCGCGAACAACCAGCCATGTACGTGATCGACGACAGCCAAGAGCCGAGCGTCTGCAATCCGATGCCGGTAAACCGCTCCCATATCGCTGCCCTTGGGCGCGTGCCCCATGATCGCGCTCGCGGCTGTTTCATCGGGCGTAGCGTTATCGACGGCCACGGTGCGGAATGTATGCCGCAAAGCGTAAAACCCCAGCCCCTTTCGGCCGTTGATTTTGAGCGACCGCAGCAGCTTGCCGCAGTCCGTCGTGAGCTGGTCAATGCGAACAAACTTCGTTGTTTCCTTCCCAGTCTCATCCTTCGTGGTTGTTTTCCGATCGCGGACCAGCCTGTGTCCCTCAATCGTCAGAAAAACACAATCCACATCGGCCTTGTCCGCGGGCGCCGGCCGCTGGGCGATTGCTTCCCTCAGTGCCTTGACGGTTTCTGCCCATAGCGGGATTCGCCGCCCGATGCCCGTTTTGCTCCGCCGAAAGTCGAGCCAGCCGCCGCCCAAGTCGAGCGCGGCGAACGGCAAGTCGGCTAGGTCCTGATTGCCGATGCCGCCATTGATTCCGAGCAGAATGGCCGCTGCGAGCGGCTTCGTCGCGGCGTCGATCATCCGGCGTATTTCATTGGCCGTAAATTCACGTGGGCCGTTGTCGGCTTTGGCCAGCCGCAGCGTCTGTGGGTTCGGCCGATCAAACGATTGGCCGTAGCGCATCGGAGCATCGAACAGTCCCTCATCATAGCCCCACTTGAAGAGAATTCGCGTGCGGGTAATGTCGCCCACAAGAGCATAGGGGCCGCGTGTCTTTGCGAAGTCCGCCCGCAGCGCGCCGAAGTCGTCGGACACCAGATCGGACACCAGCCGATCGCGGCCAAACACGCGGGCAATGCGCTGGCCGACGGTCAGATAGTCCTGCCAGGTCCGCTGTCGCAGTTCACCCGTAGCGACTAGCCGCTCTTTCGCTGCCAGGAAGCGATTGACCAGCTCGGCCACGGTAAGGCCGTCCCGCTTTCCACGCGGCTTGCGGCCGACAAGCAGGTCGTCCTTTTGTTCAGCCCAGAGCAGGGCCGCCTTTTCGCCCTTGGGGTCGTCGGCCCACTTCCCGAAGTAGCAGAATTTGCCCCGCACCTTTTTGGCCCATCGGCCGTTGCGGTGGGGAAACAGCGGGAAGTCGTCGCGAGGCTTGCTCGGCTTGCGGGGGACGGCGGTTACGATAGAATGTTTCACGGCACTACCTCTAGTTCAACGGTTAAGGTGGTGTCCGACGCCCGGCGGCTACAATCCGCCGGGTGTCATCTTCTGGTCGCAATGCTATCAGGTGTCAGAACGGGTGTCAAGCAAATGCAAGCATCGGCCAGAAAACGCAATAAATGCCGCAAAAATGGCACCGCCAGCGTAGCTTCAATTGGCAGAGCACCGCATTCGTAATGCGGGGGTTGTCGGTTCGACTCCGACCGCTGGCTCTTGGCTGTGATGCGCCGCAGGAGGCCCTGGCTGCCCGGCGTTCACTTCTCGATTAGTTCTCGGAGTTTACTTCGCATGTCGACCGCGTTCGAATCTGACGTCAAGCAAATCATCGTGTCCCCCACCGCTTTTGGCCCGAATGAGATCGTGCAGATCACAACGGCCATTGGTAAGAACTACTCGAACTATCGCCAGCTCCGCGAGGCCACGGCCGAGCTGGAAGATCAGCCGAACCGTAGTCCGGCCACGTCGGCCCGGCTGGGCGTTTGTTACTACTTGCTGGGCCGCTATACCGACGCGATCGAGACGCTGGCCCACAGCGACGGTGGGGCCCTGACCCACTTCTATTTGGGTAAAGCCAACCTGGCACTCGACAAATACGCCGAGGCGCTCACGGCCTACGAATCGGCCGAACGGGCCGGCTACAATCGGGACCAGATCGCCTTGGCCAAGGCCGAGGCCCTCCGCTACAACCGGCGGCCGCAAGAATCGCTCGACCTACTCAATCGCCTGTCGGGCGCCGTCGAGCAAACGGCCGAGTACCTTTATCAGCGTGCCGCCACGGTTTCGGCTTTGGGCGGCAATCCCAGCGAAGTGGTGGCCCTGCTCGAGCGGGCCGTGGCCGCCGACGGCACGCACGGCGG
This sequence comes from uncultured Planctomycetota bacterium, assembly GCA_963738665.1. Taxonomy (GTDB): domain Bacteria; phylum Planctomycetota; class Planctomycetia; order Pirellulales; family Lacipirellulaceae; genus JABDGM01. Next base: position 82,741 of record CAVTXL010000004.1, on the reverse strand, counting down.
CGCCCTGTTCGGGCTAGCGCTTGAGAACGACCGCCACGGCAACGACTCGTATGCCCGCGAGCTCTACGAGCGCGCGGCCGCGCAGTTTCCCACGCACATCGGCACGCTGCTGAACCTGGGCGTGTTGTACGAAGATATGCAGCAGTACGAAAAAGCGCGGCAGTGTTACCGCCGTATCCTGGAGGTGTATCCCAATCATCCCCGAGCCCGGCTGTTTTTCAAGGACGCCGACGCATCGCGCGACATGTACTACGACGAGGAAGCCCGTCGCCGGCAGGATCGCTTGTCGCAGATACTCGGAATTCCAGTCACGGACTTCGAGCTCTCGGTCCGCAGCCGCAACTGCCTGCAAAAAATGGGCATCATGACGCTGGGCGATCTGACGCAGAGTACTGAGCAAGAACTTTTGGCCAGCAAGAACTTCGGGGAGACGTCGCTCGTCGAGATTCGCGAGATGCTGCAGTCCAAGGGGCTCGAACTCGGCCAGTTCGCAAACATCCAGCGCGAGGAAGAGCCGGTCTACGATCCCGAAACCCTCTCGCCCGATGAGCGGGCTCTGCTTGATCGGCCGATCGCCGACCTGAACCTTTCCGTGCGCGCTCGCAAATGCATGGTCCGGCTCGGGCTTTCGACCATCGGCGAATTGCTCCGCCGCACCGGCGACGACCTACTCGAATGCAAGAATTTCGGCGTCACTAGCCTCAACGAGGTTCGCGAAAAGTTGTCGCTGAACGGGCTGAAGCTGCGTGGCGACTGAGGTTGGCGGGCGGCTGCTCAACGGTAAGGTGTGTCGAATCCGCACGCCAAGTCGGTTGCAGTGTGTCTCGCCGAGTCGAGGCACCGCTGCCGCTCTAATGTTTACCTCGCCTTTTGCGCTGATGAGTTCTCAGCCGTTTTCGTTTCAAGTCGACCATTCCGACGCCGGCGCGGCCGCCCGCACGGGCACCTTCACGACGCCACACGGCGACGTTCGAACGCCGGCATTTATGCCCGTCGGCACCCAGGGAACGGTCAAGGGGGTGGATGCGGGCCGCCTACGCGAAACCGGCGCCCAGATGATCTTGGCGAACACCTACCACCTCACGCTCCGTCCGGGCGAGCATGCGGTGGCGGCCCTTGGCGGGCTGCACTCGTTCATGCAATGGAACGGCCCCATCCTCACTGATAGCGGCGGCTTTCAGATTTTTAGCCTGGCTGAGCGGGCCGTCATCGGCGAACAGGGCGTCCGTTTTCAATCGCACATCGACGGGGCGACGATCGAGCTCACCCCGGAGCGGGCCGTGGCCATTCAGGAGCAACTTGGCAGTGACGTCGCCATGGTGCTCGATCACGTCGTGCGCCTGCCGAGCGATCGCGAAGCGATTGCCGAAGCGATGCGCCGCAGCCTGCGCTGGGCCGAGCGCTGCCGGGCCGCTGCCACACGGCGCGATCAGGCGCTCTTCGCCATCGTGCAGGGCGGCCTCGACGCGGAGCTCCGCTGCGAATCGGCCGAGCGGCTTGTCGCACTCCAATTCCCCGGCTATGCGATCGGCGGCCTGAGCGTTGGCGAAACGCCTGCGGACATGTACCGTGCGCTCGATTTCACCATGCCCCGCTTGCCCATCGACCGCCCTCGCTACTTGATGGGCGTCGGTCGCCCGCAAGATTTGCTGGAGGCAATCGCCCGCGGTGTCGACTTGTTCGACTGCGTCCTACCGACGCGCAACGGCCGCAACGCCATGGCCTTCACCGACCAGGGCCCGTTGCGGCTGCGCAATCAGCAGCACGCGTTCGACCGCAATCCAATCGATCCCACCTGTGCCTGCATCGCCTGTCGGCACAGCCGAGGTTACATGCGCCATTTATTTCAGGCCGATGAGATGCTCGGGCCGATGCTGGTCTCGATTCACAACTTGACGTATTATCAGCGTTTGATAGCCGGGGCACGGGAGGCGATTGCGACCGGGCGATTTGCCCAATTCTGCCAGGAGCGGCACCGCGGATGGGGGAACAGAGGCGTCGACGGCGGGTAGAAAGTGTCGGCCTTTTCGCGGATCAAGCGATTGTGCCTGTAGCGGCTGCAAGCGATCGTCCATGGCCTCGTATCGATGGGTCCGACCCGCCCTTGCCCGTTGCGGCGCTTGACCTTATGATGACGGGCGCATCTGGCTGACGGTGCGCATTCGTCGCCTCGGCCGGCCCGCTCTTGCCCGCTCTACGCACCCATCCCTTTGGTTGGAAGTCAGGTCGCTGTGGTAGCATTATTTTTACAGCTCGCTCTCCTTGCTCAAGTGCAGGGGCAGGGCCAGGGGAACGACACGCCGCAGAACCCATTCGGGCCGCTGTTTCTCGCGCTCCCGATCATCTTGGTTCTGTTCTATTTCATGATCCTCCGGCCGCAGAAGCAACAGCAGCAGACGCATAACGAGCTGTTGAAGAACTTGAAGGAGAACGACCGGGTCGTGACGATCGGCGGAATTCACGGGGTGGTGACCAACGTCCAGCGTGATGCCGAACGCGTGACCGTCCGCATCGACGAATCGACTGGCACTAAAATCAAGGTTGGTCTTTCGGCGATTTCGCGCGTGATCACAGGCGACGAGGCGGACGGTGGTGCGGGGGGCATAAACAGCGCGGGCAACAAGTCGTAACAGCAAATTCTAGTCACAAATCACCTTTTGGTTGGGGGCAGTTGTGGCGGCAGCTTGCTATTCGCCCTCGCTCGCCAGAAAGACTCAATCATGCGTAACTTTGGCACATTCCGTGGCAGTGCGTCCGTCGTTGCGACGGTTCTGATCCTGCTGCAGTTTTCTGTACTCGCCGCTACGGTTAGCGCACAGGACGCGAAGACTGGCTCGGCGCCGGCTGCGCCCGCCGCACAACTAGCCCCCGCGACGGCCGCCGCTCAGGCCGAGTCAGCTCCTTCCGCGCCAGCCGCGGACGAGAAGCAGGCCGCGCCCGACAGTACAACTGTTTCGCCGACCGCCGCCAAGCAGGGCAGCGAAAACGGGGTTGATGCCCCGGCGCCGAGCGGCGTGACAACTACGCCTGGCGGCGCGGCGCCAACCGCGGCGGCCGAGAAATCGCCGGAGAGCACCGGTGAAAGCCAGGCACCCGCGACCCAGGCCGGGCCCAATCCGCCCGGCGCGACCGTCCCCGCTCCAGCCCGCAGCGGCCTACCGCCGCTCGTGTTGGCTGCGATGATCATCGCGCTGTTCGTCGTGCCGGTCATCGTCGGCAATTATCTGGCAAAGGTCTGGCGGATGCCTGACCATGCCTGGAAGATTAGTCTTACGCTCGGCATCATGGCCGCGGCCTCGCTGGTCGTGTCGTTCGGCGAATTCAAATTCGGCCCCGACCTGGCTGGCGGTATCACTCTTGTCTACGAGTTGGCGCCCTCCAGCGGGAACGAAGTACCCATTGGGACGCTGATCGACGCCCTCAAACAGCGCGTCGATCCGACCTCGACGCGCGAGGTGACGATTCGTCAACGCGGATCAAACGCCGTTGAAATCATCATTCCCAAAACGGGCGCCGATGCGCTGCAATACGTCAAGCGCACGATCACCGAAATGGGACAGCTCGAGTTTCGCATCACGGCCGAGCCGAACCGCGCCGACAAGAAAGACGTCATCGAAAAGGCGAAAACTCTGACGGCCGGCCAAAAAGACGTCATGATCGGCGGTCAAAAGAAGGCGGAATGGGTGACCTACGACGAGAAGGAATTTGGACCGCCCAGCGCTTCGGACAATCGCATCCTCAAGCGGACGGCCGGCGAGGTGCCCGAGGCGCTTGTTTTGATCGACGACTGGAACGTGACCGGCGACGATCTCAAGTCTGCCACGAAGGGGGTCGATGAAAATGGCGGCCCCGCCGTCCACTTCACGTTTAACAACAGAGGAGCCGCCCATTTCGGCCAGTTGACGGGCGACAATCTGCCCAATCGCGCCACCAACACCTTTCGTTACTTGGGCATTGTTCTCGACAAGCGCCTGATCAGCGCTCCCCGCATCAATTCCAAGATCACCGACAATGGCATGATCAGCGGCGGCGGAATGACGGTGCCCGAGGTCGACCATATCGTGAGCATTTTGCAATCGGGCAAATTGCCGGCCAGCCTGAACAAGACGCCTATCAGCGAGGAAACCATCAGCCCCACGCTCGGCGCCGTCACCGTCCAGCAGGGCAAGGTTGCGATTGGCGTATCGCTGGCGGCCATCGTCCTGTTCATGCTCGTTTACTACCGCTTCGCTGGCTTTGTGGCCTGCATGGTGCTGTCGTTCAACCTGCTGCTCGTGCTGGCGCGTAATGGTCCTGATTAAAGGCGCGTTTACTTTGCCAGGCCTGGCCGGCCTGGTGCTGACGATCGGCATGTCGGTCGACGCCAACGTGCTGATCTATGAGCGGATTCGTGAAGAGCTGGAAAACGGAGCCGCTTTGCGGATGGCCATTCGCAACGGCTTCGGCCGGGCCATGAGCGCGATCATCGATTCGAACTTGACGACCGTCATCAGCGGTATTGCACTATACTTGTTCGCCACCGATCAAGTGAAAGGCTTCGCCGTGACGCTGATCCTCGGCATCATCACCAGCATGTTCACGGCGATCTTCTTCGCCCGGCTCATATTTGATATCGGCGAGCGGCAAGGCTGGGTCCGCAAGCTGCGTATGATGCGCATGATCAGAAAACCCAACTACAACTTCTTGGGTGTGCAATATGCCGCCATCGGCGTTTCGCTGGTCGTGATCGCCATCGGGATCGTGGCCGTGATTGCTCGGGGCGGCACGCTGCTTGATATCGATTTTACCGGCGGTAGCTCGGTTGCGTTTACCCTCAAGGAAAGCGAAAAATGCCGATTGCCGAGGTCCGGCAGGCCATGGAAGAAACTGGGTTGAAGAATCTGCTTGTCGTCGAGCAGGAAAACACGAACACGCGGTACTCGATTGACACCAGCGAACAATCGATTGATAAGGTAGAGCAGGCAATCGCCAAGAAATTCGGCGACAAGCTAATGACCTATACCGTCGTGATCGCCTCGTTGAAGCCCTACACCGAGGGTGAGTTTACCGGAGCGGAAGGCAAACTCGAAATCAACAAATCCGATGAATACGACCCAAATGACGGCGTCGGACACGACGCCATTCTGGATCGCGTTCGTCTGTGCTGGCCGAGGTGAATCATTCGGACACGGCAACCTTCGGCTATCAACGACCTCTACCAAACCGGCAGCAGCGTACGCTATCGCGATTGGACCATTCGGCTTCCCGGCCTCGACGAGGCGACTGCCAGGCAGGTTCTGGAAAGAGTAAAAGACCAAATGAACGGCGAGCCGCTCTTTCCGCTGGCGAACACGATTGGCGGGCGAGTTTCCGCGGACATGAAGCAAAAAGCATTTGCGGCCATTTTCATCAGCATAATCGGCATGATCGTTTACCTGTGGTTCCGCTTCCAGCGTCTCAGCTACGGCGTGGCCGCGGCCGTCGCTCTGTTGCACGACGTGCTGATCACGGTCGGACTGTTGGCTCTCAGCAAATATGTCGTCGATGCGGTGCCCGCGCTGGCCTCGGCCGTGCAAATCCAGTCCTTCCAAATCAGCTTGACAATCGTGGCCGCGCTCTTGACGATCATCGGCTACTCGGTGAACGACACGATCATCACGTTTGACCGTCTCCGCGAAATCAAGGGCAAAAGCCCTCGGCTGACCGCGGAGATGGTCAATCGCAGCGTCAACCAGACGCTGGGACGCACGATTCTGACGTCATTGACGGTATTTATCGCAATTGTGATTCTCTACTTCTGGGGCGGTGAGGGTATTCATAGCTTCGCGTTTTCGTTCCTCGTGGGCGTAGTTGTCGGCACATACAGCTCGATTTACATTGCCTCGCCCGTGCTCTTGTGGCTCAGCGGGACGCCTTCTTCCCTGTCGGAAAAGGAAGGCGGTTCGGCAGCATTGCGCCGGCCCGCAACGGCCTGAGTTTCCAGTAATTTCAGTGCCATCCGCCCAGCTTGCCCGTGCGCAAGACTTTTCGCAGCCATGCGCCAGGACTTCGTCCACCAGCAATTAGTGCCCGCTTGCGTACGCGACCTGAACTCTCGCCCGGCGGGCGTCGAATGAATACGAAGGTGTGCCCAGCGGCCACGGGGCCGGCTGGGCTCTCATTTTGACATTCCGTTCACGGACGAACCGGTCGTTTGCGTTGCGCGACGCTCCCGCCTTAGCGGAGCGACTGGCGCGGCGTTCGATGCGAGTAGATCCGTGAACCGATCCACCAAGCTCTATTTGGCGGCCGTGCTGTTGGCCGCCGGCTACGGCGTAGCCAGCCTGCTCGGCTCGCCGAGCACGCTTTATTTGCCACACAACTGCCCACAGTCACCGGCAGAAGCCGCCGTAGGACTGGCCGGGGCCCCAACCACTCTCGCGGATTCGGAACACATTCTTGGCGGCGTGCGGCTTTTGCCCGACCGGCCGACCGCACAGCGATCGGCAACCTCATCCATTGCAGCCCAAGTCGCGGAGCTAACGTCCCCGAGTGTCGCGCCGCCGCTTGCCGCCACGTCCTCGAGTCTGTCTTCAACGGCGACAGCAGCGATGACTCCGTCCACGTCGTTGGCCCACACCATGGCGCCACCGCCATTCGCGACGCCCGCGTCCGCAGGTGTGTCGCAGACAAACAACTTTGCGCGCTTAGACGATACATCGCCGCGCCCGTTCCAGCCGCAGCAGATCGTCACCAAGCCGCTGCTCGGCCGGCCACAGTACGGGCCGCCGCCAGCGATCGCCCAGGCCGAAGTGCCCGTTGCAGACGCCACTCGCGACGAAACGTCTACGATCGCGGGAACCGGACCGCCGACCTTCGCGCGGGCCGCCCCCGCTCAGGTGTCTACCCGCGGCGACGCGACGACGCCTTTCGCTGTAGTCAACAGTCCTGCGTTGCTGCAGGTGTCGACGCTGCCGTCGTCAGCGGCCCCGTCGCTGTTGCCGCCGAAAACGCACATCGTCGTCGACGGGGATTCGCTCGCGAAGCTGGCCAAGCGATATCTCGACAGTCCCGATCGAGCGGACGTAATCTTCGCCGCGAATCGCGACGTACTGAAGTCTCCCGACCTGCTGCCGATCGGCGTAGAGCTCAAAATCCCCGGCCGCGCTACTGCGCGTGGTGGCTGATCCAGGGGTACTCACGGACGGCGACCTGCGTGATGAGAAACTGCGAAATTTGGTCGTCCACGCCCTGCCCGACTTGCGTCAGCAGTTTGCCGCCCTGTAGCTTCGTGGGCCAGCCCAGCGAACTGAGTCCGTTGGCGCCGGGCACATTCTGCTCAGGGTGAAAACGCATCAACTGTTCGTAGATGCGCCGCGAGTCGGCCTTGGCTTCTGGGTCGTCGGCGCCGTAAATTAACAGCCAAGCGACGTTCTGCTTGAAGGGAACTACTTGCAATGGGGCTTGCAGCTGCAGCCCACGGTACGACCACTGCGGCGATATGAGCACGAGCGCCTTGACGTCCTGCCCTTGTTTACCAGTCGCGAGTGGGGGAATGGACCAGTCCCTGGCCGCCCAGTTCACGGCCACACTGGCCCCCATGCCCGCTCCGACGATGCATAGCTTGTTGAGATTGAGCGCCGCGTCTTCGTTTTTGGCCACAAGCCAACTGCGCACCGTTTCCATGTCAAAGCCGGCCATCGCCTGAAAGCCGCCGACGTTCAGCTTGGCCGCGTCGAGCTCCTGGACGCCGCCGTTCGGCGCGGCTTGTTTCGTGCTCTCTCCGTGAGCGCGAAGATCGACCGACACGACGTCAAAATATGGATGGCCGGTCCCCGGATCGACGGCCGCTTGCAGTCGCAGCGCCAGTGAGTTGTAAATCGCCCGCGTGTCCTTGTAGTCGTGCAGCAATACAACGGGGGCGACCTGCTTAGCTGCCTGCGTCCCTTTTTGCGCCCCGCTGGGAAAGTGGGTCAGGGTCAGCTGCACGCCGTCCTTCGTAAAAAGCGTAAAGATCTCCGGAGGCATCGTCGCAGCCGCAGTCGGTTGCGGCGCCGTATTCTGCGTCAGTTGCGCAGCGGCGGGCTCTGCCAAGCTTATCGCGGCCCACAAGGTGACCCCCAGGAAAAAGGCGATGTATCTCATCAGGCGCCTCGGCAGACGAATTGAGGAAAGAGTCGAAAGGGCCCGTCGTGTGGCCATTATACCCGACGACCGCGGCGTTTGCTGAATAGCCGCAATCCCAGCGAGCGCCGGTCCGACCCGGCCGATTTCCGCGGGCAAATCCCGCGAACTTGCGCTCGTCCTCGGCTATTGGCGAGTTTCACCAGCGAGCCCCACGGCCGCTGACGATGCGCCGCAGTTGCCGAAATTGTCGCGGTAGCCGAAAATAGACTGGGCAACACCAATTCCAGGCGTTTGATCGAATGTTGGCGGCACTGGCGAATCTCTGGCACCGAACGCAAGTTGGCAGGCTCCGCATTGGCCTGCCCCACCGCGGTGAATTAGCAGCCTGGTTCGTGAGCCTCCTTGGGCACTCTGCGATTCTCGTCGCCCTCGCGTCGCTGACTCTGCTCCTCCCGGTGCGTACAGAAATCCAACTCGAGCCGATGGCACTCGACGCGGTCGAATCGGTCGACGTCGATCTGGTGCCCGAGGAGCTTCATTTTGCCGAATCGCCCGCCGACCACGTCGGCGCCGGCGGCGAGGCGGCCCCAGGCACGCTTAGTCGCTTCGACACGGCTGCCGCTGCTGCTCCGATCGAAGCCGACGAGTCGCGCATCGAACGCGACCTGAGCTCGTCCGCAATCGCTGGCGACGTAAATGTGCTCGATTTCGACCGCACTCTCTTTGAGGGACCGCTCCTCTCCGAAGACCTTGTGGTCAAGGGCGCCGGCAGCGTCGGCACGGTCGCGGCTTCCGGCGCGATTGATCGCCTCACGAATGAGATCCTGCTCTCGCTCGATGAGCGGCCCACTTTGGTCGTGTGGTTGTTCGACCAATCGGGCAGCCTGCGGGCGCAACGTGAATCGATTGCCAAGCGCTTCAAGCACATCTACGACGAGTTGGGAGTGATCGCCGCTTCTGGCAATTCGGCGTTCAAGCGGCACGCCGAATCGCCTCTGCTTACCGCCGTCGCTGAGTTTGGCGTCGGCGTCCAGATGATCACACCCAAACCGACCGACGACTTGACCCAGGTCAAAGCGGCCGTCAGCGCGATCGAAGACGACGTCAACGGCAAGGGCCGCGAAAACGTATTTCAATCGATCCACTACCTGGTCGACAAATTTCGCAGTTATCGTGTCTCGACGCCACGCCGTAATGTCATGATGGTGGTCTTTACGGACGAGGCCGGCGACGACGTCGAGTATCTCGATCAGGCGGTGGACTCGTGCCGCAAGTTTGAAATCCCTGTCTTCGTCGTCGGTGTGCCAGCCCCGTTCGGCCGCATGAACGCCTTCGTAAAGTACGTGGACCCTGATCCGAATTACGACCAAACGCCTCAAAAACAGCACGTTCACAGCGGCCCCGAATCGCTGCTCCCCGAACGCGTCAAGTTGATGTTCGGCACGACCGAGGAAGACGAGGAGCAAGTTGATTCCGGCTTCGGTCCGTTCGGCCTCTGCCGCCTGGCCTATGAAACGGGCGGGCTTTACTTCACGGTCCACCCCAATCGCGAAGTCGGGCGGCGGATTCCGCCTTGGGAAACGGCAGCGATGAGCACGTACCTCTCCGCCTTTTTTGACCCGCGCATCATGCGGAATTACCGGCCCGACTACGTGACGGCCAAACAATACAAAAGCATCCTGACCTCGAACCGGGCCTGCGCGGCGTTGGCCCAGGCCGCCCAGTTGCCGGCGATTTCCGTCGGCCGCGTCGAAACACGCTTCCCGAAAATCGACGACGCGCGGCTAGCCGCCGCCCTGTCGAATGCCCAGCGCGAGGTCGCCAAAGCCGAGCCCGAAATCGAACAAATGGTCGCCCTCCTGCGGCAGGGCGAAAAAGACCGCGAGAAGCTCACGCGACCGCGCTGGCAGGCCGGCTACGACCTGGCCATGGGACAGGCGCTGGCGTTTCGGGTTCGCACGGAATCGTACAACGCCCTGTTGGCACAAGCCAAGCAGGGCATGAAATTCAAAGATGAAAAGAACGACACCTGGGTGCTGCGGCCGACCACTGACGCTAAGCTCAGCACGGCGCTCGCCAAAGATGCCCAATCGGCTCGCACCTATCTCGAACGGGTCGTCGCCGAGCATGAAGGCACGCCTTGGGCAATGGACGCCGCCCGCGATCTCAAGCTGCCCATGAGCTGGGAGTGGCAAGAGGCGTTCACGAACGTTTCCGCCAGACAGGCCCAGGTGGCCAGCAACGCCCGGCCACGCCCGTCGACTCCGCCGCCAGCGCCGGCCAAACCACGCCGCCCGCCGCCCGAGCTTTAGGGCCGCAATCCCCTCGCAATTCGCCAGTGGGCAGCTTGCATTAACGGGTCGCCAGCGCGTCGGTCGCCCATTGTGAGTTTGGATCGTGCGGGTAAAAACTCTCGGCCACGTGTTGCGCGACCATCCCAACGAATTCCCGCTCAAATTGTTGCACCGGCTTGTCTTGCGCGGGAATGCCGCTGTTCTTGGGGTAGAGAATTTCGCCCAGGTCGCGGTCCCACTCCTTTTTGCTGTTCTTCTTCATATCATATACTGCGACCCGCACCAGAGCGCGCCCTTGATACAGCGTTTTGCCTTTATACAACTCGAAGTCGTCCAGCTCGATGTGAACCACCTTGTCCGCGTGGACACCCCGGGCCAGCTCGCGGAAATCGCCCCAATCGCTTTCGTCAGCCCAGTTGTCGACGTCCCGCGGATTGACGACATCGATGCCGCGCACATTTTCGGCCAATAGCTCGCTCACATGCTGCGACACGCTGCGGGCCGCGCCCGCGTAGCGATATTCTTGCGACGATGGCGGCCGGCATACGACCACGACCCGCTCGTTTCGCAGTGCGTCACAGTCCGCCGCTACCACGTTGCCACCTTGCCATAGGTACACGCCCGTCGCAAACAGCGACTGGCACCCGGCCGTCGGAAGCGTGAGGCCGACCATCCCCAACAGCCAGAAAACGCGCGAGTCAACACGACGGCATGCAAGAGACCGTTCCATCGATTCTCCTTTGGCCGGGCGCGGCACGTTGTTCGTCAGCACCGCGGCACGCGCTCGCGGCCGCGCTGTTCGACAAATCGTTCCCACCGCAAATGCGAGCAGATCGCCAAACGGCAAATGATTCAGACGAGTGAGGCCGTCCCAGCGGCCGATCGCCACGGACCCGGCACGGATGAGCGGGCGAAAGATAGTTGCCCAAGAGAATCGCTGCAAGGCGAAGTTTCACGCCAGCATTGCCTGACCCGATTGCCGGGCAAGCGATGCGGCGTGAAGCGAAGAAGCGCCGCCCGGATTCGAACCGGGGATGTCGGATTTGCAATCACTTCATCGGCGGGCCATAGTTTGCCCAAAGTCAGCTTTAGCGTAAAATAGTGCTATCGCTGAACGGGCGGACATGCCCGAAAGGAAGGCGAAAACGCCAAAACTGGGTACGCTTTTCAAACTGTACCCATTCACACATTTGAACCATTCGGCCGGGGCACCGGCTTTACCGTCCGTCGTCGGCCACACCTTCCCGTGGCCGGCGACGGCGGCGATTGGTCGGGAAGGATTCTAATGGCCAAACAAAACGGCCGGGCCAAGATGCCCGGGATGTTTGAAGTCGTCGCATCTGAGATTAGCGATGCAGACTGGGCAGAATTTGAAGCCGAAGCCAACAAGATGCAAAACCTCGATTGGCTGCGGGAGTTGCGTGGCGTGCTGGCTAAGTACGACTGTGCCGCAGTGGTCGCAGTTAAGTTCCGATCCGGTTACATTCAGCAGGCAGCAGGCTTTCAGGTTTGCGACTGCGATTCTGTCCGCAGTTGATGACGACGGTAAACCTGCGGAGATGGTTCGGCTGAGCTTTAACCTCGGTGTTGCGATGACAAAATCCGCATTGCAGCGAAAATACGACCCGATGGTGACGAGCGCTCGCGTCGTCAGTACGGCGAACAGCCGCAAGCGTAAGTCGGAGCTGACCGACGAACAGTTCGACAAAGTTGCGAAATTCATCGACGACCGGCCAAATGGTGTCTCGATCCTTCAACGTGCAAAAGATGCATCGGCTCAGCTACTGACCGGGACGTTTCGGCCGCTGAAAAACACTCGCGTTGACATCGGCGAAGATGCCATCCGAACACGCCATCGCGAGTGGCGAAAGCACAAATAGTGCGGCTGGGAAAATCTGTGTATTTCCCAGTTCTTGGAAAAAACTGAGTTCGTCCCAGAATCGCATTTTGCGAATCATATATTGCCCAAAGTTGACTGTTAGCCCGCTGTAGCGGCTAAGGCATTCACGCTTTGGAGCATCTTGCAATGGCAATCGCCGAACCACGCAACGTGGTAATTATCGCCGATGGCGTCTATCCGCTCGCGGACTTCATGGCCATCACTCGCCAAGGTCAAAAAGGAATTCGCCGGCTGAAGCGGGAGGGGCTAAAGGTTCACCGCCAAGGTCGCTGCTCGTACATCATCGGGCGCGACTGGCTCGAATTTCTGATAAGGCAGCAAGCGAAGTAATTCACCCCCGCCCCGCGCGTTCGCGGCGACGCTGGGGCGGATTCATTATGCCGCAGTATGAGGATTTTGCAGTGGAGAAGGTAACCGACGATGAACTGAAACGCCGCCTGAATGAGGGGCTGAAGAACGTGCCGTTGCCGGTGTTCGCTCCAAAGCGGCGGCAGCCGAACACAAAAACGCCGGCCGGAGTTTGCAAAAACGGCGGAGTATCGCTGCTGTCTGGCGCGAGACGGCGGCGAAGTTTGCCGGGGCAGGTGGACTTATTTGCTTAATTTCAAAGCACCTGGCGACAGGCGGCTTGTCGCTGGGTGCTTTTCAATCAGCCGCAATAAGGATTTTGCTATGAAAGTTTCACAAATTTACGGGGGCACCTATCTATCAGGTGCCGACCTGGCAGGGAAAACGCACCAGCTTGCAATCGAAGCCGTCGGCGTTGAGGAAGTCGGAGAAGAGCGCGAGCAAAAGCTGGTAGTTGCGTTTGTTGGTGCGCGCAAGAGTTTGGTCTTGAACAAGACAAACGCTATGCGTGCTCGTCAGTGCTTACGGCGACGATACTGACGCCTGGCCGGGCAGGACAGTTGAGTTGTTCACCCTACCCACAAGCTTCAACGGCAAAGATGTTCGATGGTATTCGAGTGCGAGCGGCTGCACCGGCCTGCGACCGATATCGACGGAAACGTCGCAATTGATAACGGAACCAGCCAAACCGGTAGGTGTGCCAACCGGGCAAACTCGGGCGGCCCTGCAGGCCGCACATGAGAACGGCGAAACAGTTCCCTTTTAGAAAAAATAGACAACGGCGGGCCGGCATTGCTGCCGGTCGCCGCCGTTCTACAGGACTTTGCACAATGGATTTTACATCGAATGTTAACGACGTGCAACTACACGACCCGGCGGAAGTATGGCGGCGCTGGAGCTGCTGCTACCGCCCGGGCAAGTAACGGAATTGCGGTGTCTGGACGCTGTAACGTTGGCGGACCGCTGGCCGCACACTGCGGCGGGCTATTTTGATAATGCCGACAAGTCTGATTGCAGCACTCGAAAGCGTGCGAGCTGCAAAAGCGTGCTACATTATACCGAACGTCGTCAACCCCGCCTTGCTGGCACGGGCTGCGAATCGGATTCGCAAGGCAGCACAAGGGCGGAGCACAACCAGCGACGGCGACATTGTTTCCCGTCGGTGGCTGCTGATCGATTGCGACCCACAACGGCCGGCCGGTATTTCATCCACGGACCATGAACACAACGCGGCGGTCGAGCGCTGCCGGGGAATATGGACTGAGTTGCACTTCAACTTCGGCTGGCCAGAGCCAGTCGCGGCGGACAGCGGCAACGGCGGACACCTACTGTACGGATTGACCAGCCCGCGAATGACAACGGCTTGGTTCAACGTTGTCTGGTTGCACTAGCGGCGAAGTTCGACGACGAAACGGTTAAAATTGACACTGGGGTTTTCAACCCTGCCCGCATTTGGAAGCTGTACGGCACGCTTGGCCTGCAAAGGCGATCAGCACGCCAGACCGGCCACACCGAATGAGTCGGATTCTATCTGTGCCGAGCACGCTACACGTTGTCGCCGCCGGAACAGCTCGAGGAGCTGGCCAGCTTGGTACCGGTAGCCAAGCCGCACGAATCCAATGGTACGCCGGCAAACGGCGCGTTTGACATCGACTCATTTATCCAGCCGGCACGGTTTCGAGGTTGACGGACCGGACGAATATCAAGGCGGCCGACGTTGGGAGTTTCGGCAATCGCCAATGTGCGAACACGGCGGCGACGGACCGTATCTAATTCAATTTGCCAGCGGGGCGCTGTCAGCCGGTTGTCATCACAATTCCTGCGGCTGGACGTGGCACGACCTGCGGCAGAAGTTTGAGCCAAAACCGGACAGCGGATTGTATGATCGGCTGTTGCACAAGCTGTCAGGGAATGGCAACGGCAGCGGTGGAGCAGCATCGGCAGTACCGGACGTATTTTTCCAGCGTGTGACATCGGCCGAGCTGGCAAGCGGCAAGTACGAAGTGCAATTTGCCATCGAGGGTGCGCTTGTACTCGGGCAGCCGTTGACGATCGGCGGACCGATGAAGAGTTTGAAAACCAGTATTCTGATTGACGCTGCCGTCAGCCTGGCCAGCGGCGGCTATTTTCTGGGCAGGCTGAAAGTTAATCAGCCGCGGCGAGTTCTCGTAATGTCGGGAGAAAGCGGTCTGGCCACGATCCAGGAAACGGCACGGCGGATATCCGACTCCGCTGGCGTGCGGCTGGCCGACCTGGGGAATCTGATTTGGTCACCCGACATTCCACGTTTCTCTAATCCAACACACCTTGCCGCGTTGGAAAAATTCCTGACCGGCGACGCTATCGAGATTCTTTTTTGCGACCCGGCCTACCTCGCCATGCCGTCGGCCGATGCGGGTAATTTGATGGCACAAGGCGAGCTGCTGCGAAACGTCGCTGACGTTTGCCGGCAGTGCGGTGTCACGCTTGATACTGTGCCACCACACGAAACGAAACACGGGGCAAGACGCTTTCGAGCCGCTAGAGCTGCAACACCTCGCCTGGGCTGGCCACGCTGAATTTGCACGACAATGGTGGCTGGTCAATCGCCGCGAGCGCTACGAGCCCGGCACTGGCGAGCATCGACTATGGCTAAGGACCTATCCCAAAATTCCAGATCGCCGCAGGGCGATGAGGCCAAATTGTAGATGAACGAATCCAAGATAGTTGGCCGCCTTCTTTTCCCAACGTATCAAGAGCCTGCGGGCTCGGTTGGTCCAGGAATGCGCGGCTTCGACAACCCAGCGTCGGGCTTTTTGTCCGGCGCGGCAGCGGCGCTGTTCCTCACCACGACAACGGATGTGAGGAACGTATCCGAAACGTTTCGCCGTCGCGGTCGAGCGTTTTCCAAAGTACCCTTTGTCGAGACACAGATGCTGCCGTACGCGCCGTCGGCCCGGTCGTCGAACGGGGATAGATCGAAGCGTGTCTCGCAGCAGACGTTGGTCGTGAGCGTTGGCACCGTCAATCGCGACGCCCAGAGGAACGCCGCGGGCGTCAGTCAATACCGATCGTTTGACCCCCAGCTTACCGCGATCGGTGGGATTTTTCCCGCTTTTTTTCCCCGCCCAGCGGCGACTTGGTTGTCTCGCCGTCCACCGACTGCCATCGCCAAGCGATGCCGCGTTTCTGATCGTACTTCCGCAGCGCCCGCTTCCAGAATCGCCGCCAAATACCCAGGCGTGTCCACTCTTGGAAATAGCGATGAACCGTACTGGGGCTGCCAAATTGTGGGGGGAGTGCCTTCCACTGGCAGCCGGTGCGCAACAGATAAAGAATACCACTGGCGACGGTGCGG
Organism: uncultured Planctomycetota bacterium; assembly: GCA_963738665.1. Taxonomy (GTDB): domain Bacteria; phylum Planctomycetota; class Planctomycetia; order Pirellulales; family Lacipirellulaceae; genus JABDGM01. The sequence goes on along the minus strand of CAVTXL010000004.1, from coordinate 66,777 downwards.
TAGATTCGCGGGGTCGCCCAACTTTCGAGCGTCGCGGATACTTCGGCAGCAAGGGCTCAAGCTGCTGCCAAAGGTTTTCGGGCATCCAAGCAAACTTGCCCTGCCAATCGCAGTGCATGTACACCTCCGTGCAAGCAAAGAAACGATTCGATGAGAAGCCATTCCTCACATCCTTCTACGCACGGAAACAACACCCGTTCACGTATTTTGGGATAGGTCCTAAGTATTGGCGGCAGTGCCGGCCATTCCAGCCTGTGGGCCGCTGACGTCCTCGAAGGCACGCTGGCAGACATCGGCGGCAGGCGATGGGAAGTCGAGCTGTCTGACGCTGCCGGGGCCCGGGACGCAGCTAGAGAACGCAAGGCGGCCGACCGGCAGCAACAGACTAGCGACCGGCTGAAAGCCGACAGGCGGGCAATCTGCCAAGCTCTGGCCGGGCTGCCCAGCCAAGGGGAAACAAAAAGCCTGATTCGCGCCGCTGTCGGATTGAACACCCCACGATTCGACCCGGCGTTCGCCAGCTTGCTGCGGGACAAAATGATTCAACCCGTCGTCGTCACCAAAAGCAGGAATCGCACCTATGAAGGATTCAAACTCACACCCGAATAACCTCAGTCGGACAGTCGGACAAACTCAGTCGGACAATACTTGTCTGACTGAATCTCACTCAGTCGGACAAACCCCTATAAGGGGGTTGTCCGTCCGACTGAGTGAGAGTCCGGCCGAGTCTCACTCGGACAATCAAAAAATCTGTCCGAGTGAAACCAATCCGGGTCCTTCCTGACGGCGGTCTCGCCGTTGATCGCCCCGAAGTACTCGACTCACCAACTGACCTGAGGTGTGACAACCCATGTTACCTAAACCATCATCAAACTATTTGGTAAGGCTTCTAGCCGCCCACGAGGCCCCGTGGTTGCCGATCCGACAGCACTGGGACGCAGCCCCCTCCATTCACGCCCGGCGCGATGGCGTGGCGTGCGTGGGCCTGGCGGGCGGGGCGGAAGCTGCCCGACAACAAACGACTCGGCAACGCACAACCCTGATTGAGCACGGCCTGGTCATCGGCCTGAAAATCAGCCCGGCGGGCATCGCGCTAGCGCGTGGCATGAGCTGGCCCTACACCAAGCGGCGGCTGACAGCAGCCGTGAAGCGGCTCACCACGGCCGTGGCCGACGGCAACTGCGTTGAACGCGACGGCGTTCCGTTCGTTGCCGAAAGCCTGATCGGCAACGATGACTGCCAGAGCACCTTGCTGCTTCTGCCCCTGCTTGCCGACGGTGCGCTACTCAGCCGCTCAACGCCGCTGGGCGAAGCGTTCTTCGGTCTGGCGCCGGGCGTCAACATAAAGGCGGCAATTGCCACCGCAACGGTCGCCGGCGATGGCGAGTTCGATGCCGCAGCGGCCGACGATTATGTCAAAGAACTGATCCGCTGTCGCCGGATGATGATCGGCGATCAAAACTATTACCCCGAATTGGGCGAGTTGCCGATCGCCGGCTGGCAAGGGCCTCGCGATGGCTGAGAGCTGGAACACCACACTCATTTTCAATCGGCCGGCCGACGCCTGTCCGTTTTGCGGCGCGGAAAAAATCTTGCGCGTGAAAACCGCCAAGCTGCGCGACGGCAAGGAGCGGTGGAACGTTTGCAAAAAATGTTCGCATCGGTGGCGTTTGCGGATTTTGTCCCCGTTTGGGAATGTTGAAAAACTAACGTAGCAATTTGCGTATAAATCACACGGAGGAAAAACACATGAACATTATCCGAGGCGTGCCCAGCGAGCCGCAAGAGCCGAATCAAATTCGCTACGCGCGGGCGGCCGAATTCGATTTTGAAACGCTTGTCGAGGGTCTGCAAAGCGGCGAAATCCGCGAATGGCGGAGCGACGGCGAAGAAATGTGGCTCCAAGTTGTGCCGCCCGAAATGGCGGGGTCGGTCATTCATGGCGTCACGCCGATGTTCGCCAGCGATGACGTCGATGACATTCTGGCCGACGATGATGAGGGCGATGACGATTCCAGCTACGATGATTCCAACGAGGAGGCCGACGACGATGTTTGACCCTGCTCGTATTTTCGAGTGCCGACAAATGGTGGCCACGATTGTTCCTGAAATCGAGCCCTTCCACATCATCAGCAAGCCCACCGATGAAATGTTGCTGGCAGCAATGCCGGATTGCTTGGCGTGGGCGATTCACCCTGTGTACAGCGCGGCATTCCGCAATAGCATCGTAGGGCGTTGGCAGGGACCGGCGAGCATCATCATGTTGGACGAGGCGACAATTCGCCATGAAATCGCCCGAATCGACTTCGACCAGGCCGTGCAATCGATTTGCGTCCATGAGGCAGCGCACCTGACGCCTGCCATGAAGTTGCCCATCGTGACAGGCGAGCTGGACGAGCCGACGCCGCCCTATCAACAGTCAATCGTCGAACGGTTGGCTGCCCGCAAGCCGAACGCCGACAACCTAGAGCGTGAAATCTGCGCCGCCCATGCGCGCAGATTTTTGCCGCCGGTTGATTCACCTTCATGTACGGGCGCGCCTGCTCGGCTGCGACGTCAAAATCCGCTTCGGGCCGTCGGTCAAAATCGACCCCACCGCCGCACTACGTGCCCTGCAAAACGAAGCGATTGAAATGCAAAACGAAAATTTCCGCACGATCGAGGATACCCCGCCGCCGGCAAGCTTCACTGCCCTATTCCACAAAATCGCATCATGACAACCACGATTGAAAAAATTTGCGACACAATCGCCCCAGAAACCCGCATGGCCCGGCGGCGTGCAATTCGCAGGCAGATGGCCGAGTCGTGCTTCATTCCTGGCCGAGGCGGCCGCGCTGCAATCGCAGGTCGCGGGGCTCGACAAAGAGGCCGACCAAGCGGCCGACCTGCATTCATCAATTTGCGGACCGCTCCAGACTGAATTGCAAAGTCTCAAAGAAAAAATCAACGACTGCATGGCTGACCGCAGGCCAATTGCCGCGGCCGACGAAGCGCGGCGGCGTGAAATCTTCGATGAAATTCACGCCGCCAACGGCGAGCTGGAAAAAACTATTCGGCGTTTGGACCGAACGAGAAATCCGCTTCTGCGCGAAATCCGGCTTTTGCAAACAAAGGCGGCGGAAGGCGCGGCGCTCGAGGGGCAGTTGTCTCGCGACGACTTGGCCGACCCGCAACTATTGTTGCTTAAATTCAGCGTGGGCAAAGCCAGCGAATATGCGACCGCCCGCTGGCGTGCCGCGCAGGCGCATGTCACACAATTGCGGGCCCGGATTGAGGAGGAGGGTAAACACCCTGTGTATATAAAGCGGCTGGAAAAATGGGAGTTTGAATTGAATGCGGCAACGGCCGCAAAAACCGAAGCCGACCGGCTGGCCGAAGAAGCGGGCCGCGCCGTTCTTGACGAATGAACTTTCTCCTGCGGATCAGGCGCTTGTCGCGCCCCCGCTATTTGGCCCGGCGGCGGTTTTCTGATGTTTCCCGCCGCCGGGTTTTTACCTTAAAAAATTATGACACCACACGAACAAAAACAAGCAGCCCGCATGCTGTCCGCCGCATTTGATGCGCAGCGTCCAAGCAGCCGAGCTGTACGTCGCGGCGTGCGAATACATTATCCCCCTGGTTGAAGGCGACACCGATCATATTCGAGAAGCCCGCAAAATTCTCGGTTGCGTGTCGGCCGTTACCAATTCAACCAAGGCAAGGCTGGCCGACGCCACACCCGGCGACTGGCACGAAACCTTCAAACAATGTCGGGGTGCCGAATGGCAATAAGTGGAAACGCACTACGGGCGGGTAAAGCCGTCATTGAGCTTTCGCTGCTGAACAAAACGCAAGCCGGGCTCGCCGCAATTGAAGCGCGCGTCGCAAAGTTTGGCGAAAGTTTGAGCAACGTCGGCGCCATCGGCCTAAAAGCGTCCGGCGCGTTTGTCGCAGCGTTTGCGGGCGCAGCCAAAATGTTTTCCACGATCGGCGACGACATTGCCAAGGCGGCGAAAAGAACTGGCTTCGCAGTCGAAAGTGTCTCCGCGCTGAAATTCGCAGCGGACCAATCTGGCACGAGTTTCGAAACAATCGAACGCGCTACAAAAGGTCTGGCCAAAAATCTGCTCGAATCAGAAGGCGGCGGCGGCATCACGGAAACACTCAGCCGGCTGGGGCTGTCCGTGGCGCAGTTGCGCGCCCAAAAACCAGAGCAGCAATTCTTGACGATTGCCGACGCGCTATCGAAAGTTTCTGACCCTTCCTTGAAAGCCGCATTGGCGATGGATATTTTTGGCAAAAGCGGCGCTGAGTTGATCCCACTACTCGACGAAGGCAAGACGGGCATCACGGCGCTAGTCGCTGAAGCCCGCAAGCTGGGCGTGGTAATGTCGGCCGATGATGCGAAAGCTGCCGAAGAGCTAAACGACGCATTCGGACGATTGAAGGCGCAATTCCAAGCGGTTGCGTTGTCGATCGGCGGCGCTGTCGCCGGTCCACTGACGGCATGGCTTAGCAAGTCGCGCGAGTCGCTGGCGACTTCAATCAGATGGATCCAATCGCATAGTCAATTGGTCATCACGTTCGCCAAACTCACGACCGCCGTGGCCGGCACAAGCGCTGTTGTGTTCGCCCTGGGCAAAGCGATCCAGGCCACTAGCGTTGCCGTTGGCGCGCTACGAGTGGCGATCACGTTCCTCACGGCGCACCCGCTGGTGCTGTTGGGAACACTGCTCGCCGGTCTGGTTCTATATTTAGGCCACACCACCGGCGCGCTTGACGCTATTTACAAAAAATTCGGGCTGTTGGGCACGGGCGCAGACGCGGCGACCGGCAAGGTCAACCAGTTCACTGAGGCAATTGCACGATTGAACGAACAAGGCGACGCGGCATTGGCCGCCTGATCACGCAAGCAGCCGGGCAAGTTCATGTCGAGCAGCAAAAACTAAACGACCTTCAAGATAAGTTCCGCAATAAGTTTCGCGGTCAAACCAAAATGGGCGACCCGGGCTATGAGGAAGGGCGAAAACTTTACAACGCAATCGCCAAGCAGCAGCACGAGCTGCAAAAAGCGCAGGACGCGCTGGACACGCTCCGCACAGAACGCCAGCAACGTTTCCAAAAACAGGGGGACCAAAACCCCCCGCAGCCGCCTGCAACATTCGACCCGAACAATCCCTTTGACCCCAACGTGATGGCATTTCAAAGCGGCGCGGACAAGCTAAAAAAAGGCATCACGGCCGGACTCGACGCGGCAATTGACGACCTAATGAAAAAACGGGATGCGCTGAAAAATCTCGGAAAAGCGTTTCTCGACGGCGCGCTAGGTAGGGTAAGCAAGGCGGCCGAGGCCCTGCCAGCCGCTGCGGACCTGAGTGCGGTGCGGCGGTACACGTCGCCCGCTGAAGCTATGTTTGATACCCGGCTGGCGGCACTGATGTATGGCGGCACGCAAAACGATCAACTCCGCGAGTTACGCAAGATTCGCGCGGCAGTTGAGAAACCCCGCAAGGGCGGATTACCAGTCGTATGAGGTATTCCAGGCATGATCCACGTTGACGTGAAAATGTTCTTGAACACGGCCGAAGTCGAGAAGCGTATCGGCGCGAAGCAGCGCAAGGTACTGGCCCTGACCGGCCGCTATTCGCAAGTGGCGATGAAGCGGCAAATTCGCCCGCCGAAGTCGAGCAAGAAAGCCCGTACTGTTGTCGTGCATGGCCGCTTGTTGCTTGTACCTGTCCACGGCAAAGTAGTCGACGCGAAAACGCTAAAGCCCGTTTCTGCCATGCTGGCGAGAGAAGCCCGGCTGGCAATGAGTGCGAAGCTGCGGAGTGAAGGCGAAGGCGCCGCCCCGACGTGGCAAGTCGGACCTGCTGCGAAAAAAGATTTTCTTCGGGCTGGCCGACCAAAGCGAAACAGTCGTCATCGGGCCGGAGAAGTTTCCACGGCAGCCGAAGATGAATCGCGCCAGTGTTCCCGAGCTGCTTGAGCGTGGCGGCGTTGAAGAGTTGCTGAGCGGCGGACGAGCGCGATTCGGCCCGCGGCCGTTTGTTCAGCCAACGCTGCCGATCGCCGAGAAGAAATTCCGCACGCTGATTGAAACGGAAAAGTTATGAGCGACGTACCGACATCCCGGATCATTGTGCCGATTTGGACCGCGGCAGGCATGGCGGGTGCGAACACATCCCGCACACTTTTTGAAGGCGACGAGCTGCCGTACATGGTCGATTTTCGCCACGACTTGGCTGTCGGGCAGGGTGTGGGCGAAATCACCAGTTGCACGTCGCACCGTCCACCGGGCTGGCCGTCAGGCCGCGTGAGTGCGGCAAGGTCCGGTTGGACCTGGTAGCAAGCTGCGGCGGGCGACTATCAGATCGAAATGCGTGTGAGGTACACCCCCGGCACAAGCGGCACGTTGGCGCGAGTGCGGTTCAAAATTTTGCCGTAGAACGCAAGCAAAATCGGACGTATCAAGTATCGAGGGAGGCGTCGGCGCAATTCCTGGGGCATCCTGGGGGGCCGATTTTCCAGTAATTTGACAAAGAGCCCGCTGCGGCGGTAAAAATACCAGTAGTTGAAGTCTGCTGTTCGTTTCTGAAACCATGCGCCGGCTGGCGTGCAACAACCGCAAGGCTTGCAAGGTAGCCGAACACTACCTAACTAACGCCAGCCGGCCGCACCTTATTCGAGGTGATACCATGAAGAAACCCCAACCGCCGAAAGTGCGAATGGCCAAGCCGAATGGCCGGCCAATCCAGTTGCGGTACACCGACCCGGCAACCGGGAAGGAAGTGCGAATCAGCACGGCCACGCATGACGAAAGCGAAGCGGCCGAGCACAAACAAAAACTTGAAGCGAAACTGCTACTTGGCATCGACGCCAAACCGAAGCGGCGAGTGGGTGGGCCGACGATGCAATGGGCGGACTTCCGGTGCGGTACACCGAATTGCAGTTGAGCACGCTGCGGGCAAAATCGGCTATCGACGCTGAAAGCCGACTCGACATTGCCGAACGAATCTTGAAGCCTCGCACGCTAGCCGACGTGGCAAACGCTGAGGCATTGCACGACCTGCAAGCCCGGCTGTTGGCCGGCGAGGAAAGCATGACCGGCCCGAAGAAAGCCCGGCGAGCCCGGGGCCCGCGTTCGGCGGCGACGGCACGCAATTACATGCTGACCATCATGGCGGCGTTGCACTGGGCCGAGTACATGGAGTGGCTGCCGTCGGTCCCGAAAGTTCGCAAGGTAAAGATTGCGAAGCTACGGCAATGCAAGGGCCGCGGCCTGGTCGGTGAGGAAGTTGACCGGATGTTGGCCAAAGTTGGCGAAGTCGTCGGCAGCGAAGCCGAGCCGGCGTGGAAGTATCTCATTCGTGGGCTGGTTGAAAGCGGGCTGCGATTAAACGAGTTGATGCACGTGCACTGGAGTGATGAGCAGATACATCGTACCGAAGTGGCAGCGGGGCAGCCTTGCCCGTCCTGTCCATCCCGGCGGCCATGCAAAAAAATGCAACGGAAGAGCGATTCCGTTGTTGCCCGGATTCGAGCGTTGCTACTCGAAACTCCAATGATTGAGCGGTTCGGCTGGACGTTCAACCCGATGAGCCTGCAACCGACCGTGGGGCGTCTAGCACGTCAGCAGCGGCCGCTATCGACGTGGGTAGGTGAAGTGATAAGCCGCATTGGGTGCAAGGCAGGCGTGATTGTGCGGCCCGCAGCGGGCAACGGAAAGCCGAAGTTTGCGTCGGCCCATGACCTGCGTCGGACGTGTGCCGAGCGGCTAATGTCGGCCGGCGTACCAGAGCGTGAAGTCAGCCGAGTGCTACGCCATGCCAGCATTGAAACAACCCGGCGGCATTATGCACCGGGCAATGTCCAGCAGGCGGCGGGCGTCATTCGGGAAGCGTTGGGCTGTACCCAGTTTTCGATGGGTACACCGGCTTTCCAGAATTGACGTAAGTCTAAGAGGCGCCGCCCGGATTCGAACCGGGGATGTCGGATTTGCAATCCGATGCCTTAGCCACTTGGCTACGGCGCCACGGGACTTCGTCGACAGCTCCTTCGCCACCGCGGCAAAATGTGCGTCGCCGCTGCTACTAGTGACTGCAAGCAGTCAGCCGCCGTCGTGCGGCAGGAAATCCGCTCCTTTCGTTTCGGCCGGCTCGCAACGCCAACTTGCTTAAAACCTAAGCAATTAGCGAAGCCTGGTCAAGTTCAGGCGACTTTACCGTGAGTTTCTCTTGACCGCCCCAATGCGGCTGTAGTATTGAATCCTCCGCAATTCGACACTCTTACGCCGCCGTAGGTTCGCGAGAGCCAATCCGTCCCGCTGCTATGCTTTCCAAATGGCGAACAAGGTCTGGCTTGCAAAAAAACTTTGATGCGACACTTCAGAAAAACTCGCTCGCGCACGACGCCATCGCTCGACAAGCTGGTGACGGCCGCGTGTCGGTTGAGCCGCGAAGCGACCCATGCGCGCCTGACCGGCGACCTCACCCGCATGAGCGCGGCCGAACTCCGCGGGTATGTCCGGGCACGGGCGTTCGAGCCGGTTTGGCAAAGCGTCGAGCTCCTAACGACGGACTATAACCTGTCGAAGCCGGATTCCCGCGAGCTCCTGTGGCGATCCCTCGAGAAAACTGCCCTGCTCGTTGCACGGACCTATGCCAGTCGGGCCAAGGCTGTCCCTTACGTGCCGTTGCGGCTAGTCGGCTGAAGCAGATCGTCTTCGCAGCATTCGATCGCCGGTTCGACGAACTTTCGAATGGCGCTGGTGTTGACTGAATCCGCGCCCTTCTCGACGGCGGTCGAATCGGCTGGCTCGGCGCGGGGGACCGCTGGCTCCCCAACATCCTCCGCCGCCCCGGCCGCGCCATTCTCGGTGCTCGTCGGCGGCGGTTCCGCCAGGCATTCGTGCAGCATCGCGCGCAATTGCTGACATTCGCGTTTGCTCGTGCCGTCGAACATGGCGTGAATTTTGCCTGCGCGGTCGACGACCACCAGATGATCGGAATGCGTTTTGATAAACAGCGCCAGATTCATACCTTGGGCGACTCCTTTGAGATAGTCGAGATCCGCCCGGCAGAACAGCCAGCGCCGCGGATCAGCTTGATACTGATCGGCATACTGCTTGAGCACCTCCAAAGAGTCGTTGTCCGGATCGCACGTGATGCTGACCCAGGTGACATCGGCCAGGTCGGGATAGTGCGTCAATTCCTGAATGTTGCCGTTCAAGATGCGGCAAGGGCCGATGCAGGAGGCGAAGAAATAACTCGCCACCCACACCTTGCCGCGCATGTTGGCCGAGTGAAACGGCTGTCCGCCGCGTTCTTCGAGCGTAAAATCGTCGAGCGGCAGCGGCGCGATCGCGGGGGACGCGCCTTCCGCGAGGGCTTCTTCATAGCGGCTCACCTGCCACCACTTGAAGCCGCCATACAGCATGCAAATGGCCACGACCGCTGCTAGGCAAAACGGCAACATCGATCCGCTCGTCATCGACCCATTCGTTGCCTCGGCCATCGCTGATTGGTCGAGCCCACGGTCATTATCAGGCGCATCACTCATTGCAAATCTCCCGTCGACCGCGTACTCGCGATCGACCAAGCCGCCGCCAGCACCACGGCGGCAAATGCCAATGAAACCAGCCAGCAAACCCACAGGCTGGGCAGTCCGGCTGCCTCCCCGATTCCATTTTGCAGATGTTGTCGCAATCCGACTACCCCGTAGGTGAGCGGATTGACGTGCACAATGGCCCCCAGCCAGCCCCCCACGTTCAGCGGGAAGAAGGCCCCCGACAACAGCCACATTGGGAACAAAAACACGCTCATTATTGCGTGAAAGCCCTGTGTCGAGTCCATTCGCCAGGCGATCACAAAGCCCAGGGCCGTCAATGCGACGGACACAACCGCCATCAGCCCTACGGCGGCGATCAGGCCCCAGAACGAAGTCGAAATGACTTGGCCGCCGTTTCCGTAGAGGTGCAGCACGTCGCCCAACCAGCCCAGGGCAAGAAAAATGACCCCCTGGATCATCGCGATGGCTGCCCCGCCCGAAATTTTGCCGAGAACCATCGACCACCGCGGGACGGGCGCGACCAGTACACCCTGCAAAAACCCCTCGCGGCGGTCTTCGATAATCGAGATCGTGGCGAAGATTGCCGTGAACAGCAGAATCATCACCAGCGTGCCTGGGAAGAAATGGGCGTAGTCGAGCTGGTTCGACTTCAATCCAGCCCCGAACAGAATCCAAAAGATGATCGGTTGCCCCAGCGCACCGAATACGCGGTTCTTCTGCCGAAAAAACCGCACCAACTCACGCTGTGCCAAGGTGCCGACGACCGGCCAGGGCGGCGCCGTCATAGTTGACGTATCATGGGACGTTGTCGCGACTGTTGTGGCCATCCGCTTATCCGATCGTTTCGAGTTTCCGTAGTTCCGGCGGCGACCGACCTGCCGTCCGACGATCGACGCATCAAGGACAACGGCGACCGCACCCTGATTCGCGCGATAGTTCTTCCAACCGTTTCGCCCCTCGTCGGCCGCGACGTCAATGACCTCTGCGAACCTTCTTCTTCACCTCGCCGTTCTCGGCGGGCGGCTCACTCCAGAATTGATGCCCGGTAACGTGGATAAACACGTCCTCGAGCGTCGGCTTACCGAGAGTGATCGCATCAATCCGATGTGAAAACGCCTCGACAAGCCGGGCGATCCATTGATGGCCGTTGGGCAGCTCCAGCCGGACGACTCCGTCCACGACCATCGGCGACAATTGAAACTGGCGAGAAATGTCCGCCGCCAGCTCTTCGGGGCTGGCCGTGCGAATCGTCACCGCGTCGCCGCCCACCGAGGCCGCGAGGACAACGGGCGTATCCAGCGCCACTAGCTTGCCCCGGTGCATGATGGCGATCCGATCGGCCCGGCCGGCTTCTTCCAACAGGTGCGTCGTCAACACGACCGTCACACCGTTTTCTCGGCGGACTTGCTCTAAATATTGCCACAAGTCGCTGCGGGCTCCGGGATCGAGCCCGGTCGACGGCTCGTCGAGAATCAGCAGCCGCGGCTCGTGCAGCATGCCCTTGGCCAGCTCCACGCGCCGCCGCAAGCCACCCGAGAGGGTTTCCACTAGGTCACGTCGGCGATCGTCGAGGCGGAACCGGGCTAACATCTCATCCGCCCGAGCCCTCAGCACTGCCCCGCCCAGCCCGTACAGCCGGCCGAAGTGAATGACGTTTTCCTGGACGGTGAGCTTCTTGTCGATGCTCGGCGCCTGAAACACGACACCCAATAGCGAGCGAATTTCGTTCGCTTCCCGCCGCAGATCGAATCCAAGGATTTTCACCTCGCCCTGCTGGAGCGGGATCAACGTCGAAAGCAGGCGGAACAGCGTCGTCTTGCCGCTGCCGTTGGGCCCTAAGAGGACAAGGATTTCCCCTTCCGTCACGGCCAACGACAGGCCGCCTATCGCCTCATGCTGGCCGTAGCGATACGCAACGTCGGAGATTTCAATCGCAGCTTTCGTGGCCATGCAAGCAGGTGTGCTGTGCCGCACCGGGGGGGCGGCGCAGCTCTTAGTGGTCGCCTTTCAAGAACTCCTGTTCCACGATCGGCGGGTCGGGCGCGTAAAGTAGTCGCTCCGTCGAGTACTGTGCGAAGCCCGTGTTTTGTCGCCAGCCAATATCGGGCACGAGCATCAACAACAGAAACACCGACATAAACGTCGCCGGCACCGTGAGTACCCACTTCCAATTCGCTTCCCACTTGAGGTGCATGAAAAACATGGCCACGAGCATCGCTTTGGAGCACGAAACGGCCATCATCAGCGAGCGGCTGACCTCAATCGGAATATGAGTTCGCCAAAACGGGAAATAGGTTACGAACGACACCGTCGTCAAAATGCATAACAAAACAAAGACTACGATGTACTTCCCTACGCCGCCGTGGTCGTGCGTGTCGACCGTGAGCGACGCATCGTGTCCGACGGGGGGAACGTGATCACCGTGTGATTCATGATTGGTCATGGCATCAAGCCTTTCAATACGGCGAAACTGTCTGATTCAATACGCAGACTTGAATTACTGCGACACAAAGAACCCGCATGGGGACTTAAGCGGCAACTACAAAAGACCTCGGCGAATGGGTGATTAACACAGAAGTGATGCAAATTCCGCATTCAATTATGCTATCGTCCAATCATTCTGTCGTTCTCTGCAAAGGTCAATGTGTCATACGCCGCCGAATTCTTTGAAGTCTTCGTGGTCAAATCCCGTCTTTCAGGTAACGTTAAAACAAGTACAGCAGCGGAAACAGAAAAATCCAAACCAAATCGACAAAATGCCAGTATAGGCCGATGTTCTCCACCAGCCCGGCCCGCCGCCGATCGAGCGTTACGGTGAGCATTAAGGCAAAGGCAATCAAACCCACCAGGACGTGGATCGCGTGAAAACCGGTCAGCAAAAAGTACGTGCTGGCCCACATCGGCCCCCCCGGAATCATGATCGGCAGACGCAGCCAGGGGTACATCTCATTGTAGCCGCCCTCGGGGTGATTCGCCTCGGCGGTTTGTTCCTGGTACGACGCGAACTGTACGAATGCCGAAGGCGGCACCGCGCCCGCTTTGATGTCGCTCTCCACGCGATGCTCGTCATGTGGCGGATAAATAACATACGCCAATTCCGAGATTAGCTGCCGCCCTGCTAATGAATCAGGATGCTCGCGGGTTTCTTTCTCGGCCGGATCGAGATACTTCTGCTTGAGCTCGTCAAGCACGTTCATTTTGTTCTGCATTTCCTGCAGGTCGCCCCCGTTGCTGCCCGAGGCTTGCTGCTGACTGGCCGCCAGCGACGCTTTCAGCGAATCGATTCGCTTGCGAACCGCGGCCGCGTAATGAATGTCAGCTTTATCGTACAACAGGCCGTGTGGCTTTTGCGGATAAATGCCGTGCGCAAACTTGGCAGAGTACTCATACGCCTTCACGCCTAAAAAGACGCTGCCCAACAAGAACGTCAGCAGGATCCAGCCCTTAGCTGTGGCCGCGTTGTTCTTCTTCGCTGCCTCCAGCGAGAGTACGATCGTCACGCTGGAACAAATCAGCACGAACGTGTTGAATGCGCCGATCGGCTCCGCTAGGTGGACATCGTGCGGCGCGGGCCAGGCGACCGCGCCGAACCGCAGCACGATGTAAGTGCCGATCAGTCCGGCAAAGAACATAATCTCCGTCGACAAAAACAGCCACAAACACGTCTTGCCGTTGGGAATCGGCAAGCCAGGGTGATATTGAAACCGCGGCGAATGGGACGGATCAGATGCGTGCGTATCCATTTTTTTATTTGACGTCGCCCGCAGCGACGGTATAGCGCTCCTTAGAACGCGAATGCGCGAATCCCAGCGGCGAAGCTCGCTCGCCGCTCAACTATTAATACGTCGACAACAGCAACAATAGACTCATCCAGCACACCATGTAAATCAGGCTCGCCCGCAGCAGCAGGCGGGCCGTCCCATCGTCGCGTCGCAACAAGAATGCCACCGCCGCGGCCATTTGGCCGATGCCGAGAAGCACCGCCCAGCCGCAATATACGGTTGGGCTGGCCGCCTGCGGCGATAGCGCGGGCACCAGACTTACCGGCACGAGCGCCAGCGCCGCGACCACCGCCTGCGCACCGGCCCGCAACCCGGTCGGGTCAACCACCGTGAGCATTCGCTGCCCACCGCGGAGATAGTCCTCGCGATACAGCCACGCGATCGCCATGAAGTGCGGAAACTGCCATAAGAACATCACGGCCAAAAGCGCCAGCGTTTGCATATTGATCGCCGCGCCGACGGCCGTCCAGCCAATCAAGACCGGCAACGCGCCGCTCACCGCGCCCACGGCAGTGTTCAGCGGCGAACGCGTCTTCAAAGGCGTATACGCGAACACGTAAATCACCCATGTCGCCAGCGAAACGAGCGCCGTCCGCCAGCCAATGGCCGATGTCAATTCTGCCACGCCGGCGACCAACGTGACGTAGCCAAACGCGACAACCTGCGTCGCCGTCAGTCGACCGGTCGGCAACGGCCGGCCTGCCGTGCGGATCATCCGGACGTCGCTCGCTCGCTCCCACCACTGATTGAACGCACCGGCGCTCGCCGCGACAAATGCGGCGCCAATCACCGTGTTCATCAGCACCCAGGGCGAAACCCGCATCGGCGACGCTAGCTGCATCGCTACTGCCACTGTCACCAGCTCGAGCAGCACGATTCGCGGCTTGGTCAGCTCCAGATAGGCGCCAGCGCGGGCCAGCCACGTCGGCCGCATCGCCGGCCAGGCCCGTGACGCTAATTTCAAAGTAGTTTGGCTGCGACTCATACGGCGGCCTCCCAGCGCCTTACCGATGCTGCCTCGTCTACCGGACGGTGCAACAATCGCAGCGCGTATAGCGCCAGCGCCAACGATGTGGCCATCAATAGCGAACCAATCGCCACGTGGCCGGTCACCACGTGCATCTGCAACGGCCCACCGTCGACGATCGCCGCATTCGTCCACGATTCGGGCAACCACGCTCTTGCCCAGGTTGGAACCGAATACTTCACGATCCAAGTGCTCGCACCAAGTACCAGTTGCACAGTCAGTAACAAGCCCAGGACCGCTGCCAGCCCGCCTAATGGCTTCACATTCCGAGCATTCCGGGCCACCGACCAGACAAGAACGCTGACGCCTAAGGTCAACACACCGGCCATCACCAGATGCGAGCGAAGCGCCTGCACAAACGTCGCCGGCTGGGCCGCAACTGGCATATGTCGCAGCACTGCGCCCAGCACAATCTGCAAATACGCCAGAACGGCCACAAAGACGGCCAGTCGATGTACATTCGCCGCGTGCGGATTCATAACAGGGCTTTTACGGACATCGGCGCCGTCGTCGATTTGGACCCGTCGCCAGGTAACCGAGGTAACCACAGCCAGCGCCACCACCAAGCCGAAAAACGCCGGCCCGGTAAAACCGTGGATCATTGCCAAGCTCCGCTCGTCGAGCAGCACGCGCATGCCCCCTAGTACGCCCTGGAAAACAACCAGCCCGAGCGCCATGAGCCCCAGTCGTCGTACCCAAATTCGATCTTCATTTCGCCGCAACGCGACGAGCAAACAAATCGTCAGCACTCCCACGACCGAGGCGAACAACCGGTGCCCGTGTTCGACGAAAATGTCCCACGGACCGGCCCACCAGGTCGATAACGGATACAGGAACAAATTGTAACCATACGTGTTCGGCCAATCGGGCACGGCCATGCCGGCCTTGGTGGACGTTACCAGGCCGCCGATCCAGAGCAATGGAAATGTCGCGTACGCCAGCGCAACCGCCCAGCGATGCGGCCAGGGGGACGCTTCATTTTGCATTTTGCGTTTTGCAAGTTGCATTTGCAATCTCTTCAAACTCGACTATCTTCGGAGACCTTCTCCTTCGGCGCAATCTCCGAGACAGACAATTTTGGCCGTGCCACACCCTAGGCTAATGTCCGCTCGGCGCCGCCGTCTCATTGCCCGCCGGCGGCGGCATCGTTTGTGGGTAGTAATCTATGTCCACTTCCGGCGAGCCATACTCGTACGGTCCGCGGTAGATGATCGGCTGAAAATCGAAGTTCCCATGCCCGGGCGGGCTCGGCGCCTGCCACTCGAGCGTATTCGAGTGCCACGGGTTGCGGCCCACCTTGGGGCCGTTAAATATGCTGTAGAACAAATTGATGATGAAGATGATCTGTGACGACACCATCAAGATCGCACACCATGTCATAAATTGGTTGAGCGGCTGCAGGTGGTGGAATGTGGCGTAGTGGTACGGGTCGGCCAGCCGTCGAGGAAAGCCGACCATGCCCAATATGTGCATCGGATAAAAGGTCCCGTTGAGGAAGATGAACGTCAGCAAGAAGTGAATTTTGCCCCACGTCTCGTTCATCTGGCGGCCGAACATTTTGGGGAACCAAAAATAGATCGCCCCGAACACGCCCATCGCCGTGCCCGCGAACAGCACGTAATGAAAATGGGCCACGATGAAGTACGTGTCGTGAATGAAAATGTCCACTGGCGTCGCAGCCATAAAAATGCCCGACAGTCCACCGATGATGAACATCGACACGAACGCGAGGGCGAACAGCATCGGCGTAGTGAACTGAATCTTGCCGCCCCAAATCGTGCCCAGCCAGTTGAACACCTTCACGGCGCTCGGCATGGCAATCAGCATCGTGGCCACCATGAACGTCATGCCCAAAATCGGATTCATGCCAGAGACGAACATGTGGTGGCCCCAGACAATGAAGCCCAGCCCGGCGATGCCGGCGATGGCGTATACCATCGGCTTGTAGCCGAACAGCGGCTTGCGGGCAAAACAGCTAATGATATCGGAGACCATTCCCATCGCCGGCAGAATCATGATGTACACGGCGGGGTGGCTATAAAACCAGAACAAGTGCTGCCACAACAGCGGTTGACCGCCGCCCGAGGCGTGTGGCATGTTCGTCGCGGTCCAACCTTCGGGAATGAAAAACCCAGTGCCCAGCGTCAGATCGGCCAGTTGCATGAAGCCGGCCGCCGTCAGCACCGGCAAGGCGAAGGCCTGCAAAATGGCAGTTATAAACATGCCCCAAATCGTCATCGGCAAGCGAAACATCGTCATGCCGGGCGCCCGCATCTGGATGATCGTGGTCAGATAGTTGACCGAGCCCATCATCGAGGAGATGCCGACGCACGTCAGGCCCAAAAGCCAGAATATCTGCGCATGGCTCGTGAGTGACAGCGGCGCATAGCTAGTCCAACCGGAACTAGGCCCGCCCCCCGCGACAAAAAAGCTGGTCCCGAAACAAATAAATGCCGGCCACATAAACCAGTAGCTCAGCATGTTGAGCGTAGGAAACGCCATGTCGTCCGCGCCGATCATCAGCGGAATCAAAAAATTGCCGAATGCACCCGCCAGGATCGGGATGATCACCAAAAAGATCATCACCGTGGCGTGCATCGTAAACAGCATCGTGTACGCTTCGGGAGCAATCTGGCCGCCCTCGGCCGAGTACAGCAACTTGCCCAAGATCGGCATGTCGCGCCAGGAATAGGCCAATTGCCAGCGAACCGCCAGCGCCAATAGCCCGCCGATCAAAAACCACAGCAGCGTGCTGAACAGAAACTGCAGTCCGATGATCTTGTGATCGCGGGAAAAGATGTACGTTGTCCAAAAGCTGCCGGCGTGGGCGTGCCCGGCGGACTCGTGTCCGTGGATCTGGACGTGTGAATCGACTGCTATAGTGCTCATGTCAAAATCGTTTTTCAAAAACCTGGAAGCTGAATGCTTGCGAATTCAGCGACCTCAATCTTCCGCCACCTCAGCCTTGGGTGCGTGCCGTTCCTCTTGCTCGGCGGCTTTTTCGTCAAGCCACGCCTTGAATTTCTCGTTCGACTCGAATGTCGCCCGGGCCTTCATCTTGTAGTGCCCCCAGCCGCACAACTCGGCGCACACGATGTCGTATTGCCCGGTTTCACGCGACTTGAACCACATGAATTGCTCCATGCCGGGCACCACGTCCTGCTTCATTCGAATGTTCGGCAGAAAGAAGCTATGCAGCACGTCGGCACTTTTGATGATCAGCAGGATCTCTTCATTCGCCGGGAAGTGAATGTCGCCGTCATATCGCACGATGTCGTCCGGCGTGTGCAGCTCCTTATCCGGCCCCGGATAGCGCACGTCCCAGTTAAACTGACGGCCGGTGATTTCCGCCGTCACGATCGGTTTTCCGTTGGGCAGTGTGCCCAAACTCGGCCGGCGCATCTTGGCGTCCGCCCAGGCGTTCATCTGATAGATCGCTATGAACAACAACGTCACGGCCGGCAAGATCGTCCACACCACTTCCAGCGAATGACTGCCGTGCGAAAACTTTACCGGCGCCTTGTTCGTGGCCGCGCTGTATTTCCAGGCAAAGTAAAACAGGCCAAATTCCGTGGCGACAAAGATGATCCCTGTCAGCCACAGAATAAACATGAACAGGCTGTCGATCACTCGGCCGTGCTCGCTAATATCCCGCGGGAACCAGATGTTGTAATACGGCGCGATGACAAACGTCAGCACGCCGAACACCGGCACCATCAGAAACACGATTGCCCAAAAATGCTTCACGACCAAATCCCCGCGAATTCCTCAGCAAACGCCCAGGGCGTTCGCGATGGCAGCTCTTCGTCTTGCAGCAGTCCTGCCGCGACGACTCAAGCGTTATTTAATCACCTCAGCCATGTTGGTCGGCCGCGTAAGCGGCCGGCTGGCCGGCTCAAACGGCAGCGAATGCACGTAGTCGACAATCTGCCAAATCTCTTCTTGCGTCAGCGTCGGCGGCGATGCCGGCATCGGCGTGCCGTTGATGCCGGTCGAAATTCGCCAGAAGATGTCGATCGGCCGGCCGCCGCCCCGGTACATGCCCGCCCGCAAGTCGCGCGGAATCGCGTTGCGAATCGGCAACAAATGCTTTTCGACCGCGAGCCGCTCTTGGTAGTTTCGCAGCTCATCTTGCAACCGCTTCTCGGCCGTTTGCCGCTCCTCTCCGGTCATGTTCGCCAGCTCTTTTCGTTTATCGTTGATCAAGCCTGGCAGCGTGTCCGTCTCGGCCTCGAACTTCCGAATCGGCTCGGTCCAGTCGTCGTAGCCCGTCGTTTGACCGTCGCCCAGGCCGGTCGGACCGTGACATGAGAAGCAGTTCGCCTTCGTGCCGTAGAATAGCTCCCGTCCCTTGGCCACCGCTGTGTTGATTTCGTCGGCCGTCCGCTCCTTGGGCGGCATGTGGCTTTCTTCGGGCGTGACGATCTGCGCGCCGGCGCCTTGCCAACTTTCCACGATCTCTGTTAAAGACTCGTTGATCGACGCCCGCAGCGCGTCATCGTGCTCTGGATCCATCGGCTTCTCGGGGTCGTCGAGTTGGTCGACGAAGTCCTCCAACCACTTTTCCATTTGGCCGCGAATTGAGAGATACTTCACGTACTCGATCAGTGCGTCCACTTCGTCCGGCGGTAGCAGCGAAAACGACGGCATCGCCGTGCCCGGTACGCCGTTGTGCAGTACGCGACGCAGGTCTTCCGTCGTCGGTTTCGCCGTGCGAGCGGTTCCCTTGAATTTGAAGAGTCCCGGTCGATAATCGCGCGGATAGGGATCGAGCAGCATCGCCGTCGGCCCGCGCCCGTCGCCAGAAATGCCATGACAGTGGACACAATGCCGGCGATAAAGGCCGTGCTTGCTCGTGTCGTCCGCGCTCCACACCGGCCCGGCCGCCATCTTTAACTTGCGCGGGTCCAGCTTCGTCTCCGTCAAAACAAACGGCTCATCGGGCGTGCCAAACATAGCCCCCAAAATGTTGGCGATCGCCTGCCGCTGCTCCGGCATGATTTGCTTATCGACAACGTAACGCATATCCAGCCGAAACGGCGGCGGCGGCGTCTTGCTGCAGCCCGCTACCGCGCCGATCACCAGCCCGGCGGCTGCATACTTCCAAACGGTGTGCAATCGATCGATCATTGAAGTAACGCGCGAATGAAAATCAGCCCTTAAACGCCGACGGCGGCACGGTGATGGAAATCTCCTTCACTTCGTCCGGTTGCAGCGTGATTTTGAATCGCCCGCGGTTCGACCATTTTAGGTCTTTCGTTTCGGGTGTAGCCGGCACGACGAGCGCCTGGCTTGGCCCGGCCGCGGTTTCGTGCCACGCCTGGAATTCCAACTCTTCACCCGCAGGCAAGTATTCGATCTTAAACGTTCCGTCGGGCTTCGTCACGGCAAAGTACCGATCGGGCCGCGGCAAGATATAGGCGTGCATCCAGGGGTGAATGCTGCAGGAAACGTTCGCGGGCGTCACCTCTTCTTTTTGCATCACGAAATCGACCGATTGGCCGACTTCAATGATCTGGTTGAACGTGTTCCTTTGGCCGTCAATTTTCGTATTGTGGCCGATTGGATCGCTATTCTTGATGCCGATCGGCTGGCCGACCGATACCCCGAGCACGTGCGATAGAAAAACACACTCCTTCTGGTCGAACACCGCCGCCCCGGTGGTCGCTTTGGCCGCATCGTTGACCCGCGATGGATTGCGCAGGTAGATCACTACATTCCTGATCCCGCCCTCGCTTCCGATTTCCAGCGTTTCCTGCAGCGGCACTTTGCCCCCCTCGGAGCACACCTGAAAATCCTTCGTCACGTTGTAGGGCGGCATTTTCGGTGCCGCGCCAATATCGGAGTAAACAAACCGCCCGCTCAGCGTGGCCCAGCCAGTGCCAGTCGAAGCGACCGCCTGCGTGCCGCCCTCTGACTTGCTGCCCTTTTCCAGCGCCGTCGCGAATGTCTCGGGCCGTATTCGCCTGGGCCACTGGGCCCAGCAGCGAATCCCGCCCGCAGCCCGTCGCCGTCAGGACGACCAGTCCTGCGACTAGCAAGAGGCCCCCTTGTAGATCATCCCAATGCATCAGTCTTATTCTCATCTCAATGCAACATGGCTGCGGGCACTTTCAAATCGCCCAAATCGAGCGTCTCGCCCGCCTTGATCGTGATATCGGCCCGGCCGCGACGGTCGGTCGTACCGCCTTTGAGCTTCAAATCGCTCAAGTAGCCTTTCTCGTGCCAGAACTGAAACGAGTGTTTCCCGGCCGGAATGTTTTTGATCTCAAATGTACCGTCGTCTCCGGACACCGCCATGTAGGGGTGGTCTTGCACGAGCAACTGACCTTCCATGAACGCGTGAATGCTGCAGTGGACGGGGGCCGCATTCGCCTCCGGCTTTGCGAACGTCACACTTACCTCTTTGCCGACCTCGATGATTTGATTGAAGCTGCCGTTCACAGCCAAGTCCCATTTCGTATTGTGACCCATCGGGTCGGAGTTTTTCACGACGAACTTCTGCCCTACGCGCACCAACGTAACGTGCGGGTGAAACTCGCAACCTTTATTGTCGAGCACTACTGGCTTCGCCAGCTCCGCCGCATAGTCCGGATGCACGTCGATCTTCTCGTTACGGGCGACCCGGATGAACACCACGGCGTTGGCCAAATCGCCCTTAGTGTCGACCACGAGCGACTTGTTCGGCGGATTGAGCTTAATGCAATAATCGTCGGTCAACCGCAGCGGCGGTTGCGCGGGCGGTGTGCCGTCGACGACAAAATGCCCTTTGATCGATCCCCACTCCGCCGCAGGCGCGGAGGCAGCAAACAGTGATAACCCCGCGACGAGGCAAATCCAAATTGTAACTCGATTGTGTGTCATGGCAGACTCTTCAACCTACATTCGACAGTTATTGCGAACGAAAGACCGCGCCCCCTTCCGCGGGCGGCCGACTTCCTGTCCCGGGTGCCGTGGCGCTCGGCTCCTTCACCAGCGACTTTACGCTGGTATGCCGTTTGGCGTACTCATCGAAATTACTCAGCAGCTCCACTACGCCGTCGAGCTGGGCCGTGCTCGTGCCGGGGAACAATTCCTGATTCACGCCTCCCATGTTGGGCTTTTCAGGATCGTACGGAATGTTCACCGGCATGCCGGTGTAAGGCAGGATCCGCTGCGGCATCGCCACCCACTTCCGCAAGTACTCGGGCCGCAGCCGGCGATAGACCTGGTCCAGCTGCGGGCCCTGCGTCCGTGGTGACCCCTTCACCTGATAGTCACCCACCGAGTGGCACTTCACGCAGTAGTTGCCGTCGGTCACGATGTTCATCGCATCGTCCAGCAGCTTCGGATGAACTGCCTCTTGTTCGGCCAACTGGCCGCTCCGCCGCCGGGCGTTGTATTCGTAGGGGAATTCCGCATTCGCTCTTGGCCGCGAAGTAGTTCACCAGCTTGCTGGCCTCGTCCGTCGACATATGGAAATTCGGCATCCGCAGCACGGCGGCCGGCCGCAATGCGATTGGATCCATCAGGAAATCGTGCAACCAATCGGTTTGCACCTTCTGCGCCTTCGTGGTGCAGCGGCGGCGGCAGCCAGCCCCAGGCTTCGCCCGCCACCGCGGTCGGATTGACCTTCTTTTCCTCCTCGATCACGCGCGGATAAAGATATTTTGCCAGGTCGCCTCCGAGCCCAGGGTAACGCGACTTGCCGCGCCGGTCCCGTTTGTTCGCGGTTTGCCGGGACCAGCAAGTTCTGTACGCCAACCTCGCGCAAGTAGCCGGATACGACCGCCTCGTCGTACAGCGTGAATTGGAAAAACGGCAGCGATTCCTTGTCCTCAGGATCAACCGCCACCCCGTCCTGATCGACGATCTTCGGCTGGCCGGTCGAATCGTCACGGACCGGCATCCCGTGTAGTTGCGCGTGCAACATGCCCGCGCGATCTGCTCTCAGCGACGCTGCGATTTCTTCCGGCGCACCCGGCGGCCGGACGAACGGAAATTCCGTCGTCGTCGGCGGCGAGTCGAACAGCGTCGGCTCGAATGCAATGTTCCACCGCTCCATGTCCAACACGTGGCAGCCCGCGCAGTTGTATTTTTCGAGAACATGCCGCCCGTCTACGATCGCCTGTTGCCGGCGGTCCGGCTTGTAAATGTATTTCGCGTCGGGGGCCTCGTTCGTCAACCCGAGGATAAACGTCATCACGGCTTCCCGCTGCTCGTCGCTGAAGGGGAACTTCGGCATCCGCAGCCGCTCGTCGTACCGCTTGTTGACCGTCGTAGCGTAATCGTAACTTCGCGGCATCCGCAGCTTCTGCCACAAGAACCCGGTCCGCTGGTGGCTCAACAGCGATTGTAGGAAGTATCCCGTGTCCGGGTCTGACGTCGCGCGGGTTCAGGTCATGGCCGGCATTCTCTGCGTGAGTACCGTGGCCTTCGTCCGCCGGCAGCTTCGCGTTGCCGTCGATGCCGTGCGTCGCCAGGAATTGCAGGATATTCTCGAACGCCAGTTGCGATGTCTCCTTGCGGCCCCAGCTCGCCAGCGGCGTGCCGATCGGCTTGGCCGTCTCAAAGCCTGGAATATCGTGGCAGCCGAAGCAGCCATAACGCCCCACCGTTCGGCGGGCCACGTATTCGAGTTGTCGGTCAGCGCGATTCTGGGGCGTCATTCCCACCAGCACCTGTTCGTCCACCTTGACCGTCGACGCAATTCGCTCCGGAATGCCGTTGTCGCGTATTCAGCCGCCCGCTGCTTCGATTGGAACGACGGCGTCAGCCAATTCGCCGCGAGGTCTTCCAGGTCGCGGGCCTCTTGGGGCGAAAGCTCCGCTGCCGGCGGCGGCACTTCCGGCTGCCACTCGGCTGCGTGATTCAATAAGTAGATCGCAATGTCGGCTGCCGGATCGGTGGTCTTGCCCGTCGGGTTGCCAGACGCGTCCTTCTCGACGATCGGGTCCAGCAGCAGATTCGGCATTGCGGTCCGGGCGTAATAGTGATTCGGCTGCTTCAGCCAACTGTAGAGCCAACTTTGCCCCCTGGGCGTGTTCAGCTTGGCGCCGATCCGCGACAGGTCGGGCCCCTGCGTCAGCTTGTTTTGTCGCACTTGCTCCATCCTGCGGAAGTCGTCATGCGAATGGCACGCCAGGCAGCCGCGCGTCTCAAACAAGAGCTTCCCGCGCTCGGCCGAAGGAGGCTCGGTGATGCCCGAAGGCGGCTGGATGTAAGTAAACGGCTGGCTGCGACTGAGCAAGAACTTCGTCAGGGCGCGGATCTCGATATTCTCGAATCGCTGCGTGTATTCCACATCCGAAACCGCTACTGCCTTGTCGTCCGGCGTGTGCAGCGTGAAATCGTTCGAATTCCCATCGAGGTGCTGATAATGCAAAAAGAACTGTGGCATCCGCGTCGTCGGGCGGAAGTCGGCCGGACGACGAATCCAGCGATAGAGCCAATCGGCATCCACTTTCGACGCGATGTGACGCAGGCTTGGCCCCACTTTGCGGAAGGGCCCAGGCACCTCAGCGTCCTTTAGGCCGTCCGCCAGAGCGTGTGTTTCTTGCCCCAGCCGCGGCTTCGCGGGCGCCTGTTCGCCGGCGCCGTTTCGCTGCTCGTAGCCGGCCTCGTCGCGGGAAGCGTTGCGTCCTCTTTGATCGAGCGCATCAATTGATCGCGAGCGCTCTTGTCGTCCGGCTGATGAACCAACGTCTGGGCCCATTGGCGCTCGTTCTCATCCAGGCCCTGGTCCTGCAGAATCTGTTCGGCTACTTCGTGGTAGTTCGGCTCCAGCCGCAAATCGGGCCCGATCCGCTTCGTGGGTCCATCGTAGCCGGGGATTTCGTGACAGCCGTAGCAGCCAAACATCCGCACCGTCTCGTAACCTTCCACCAACTTCGGCGCCGGTGGGACTGGGAACTGCTTGCTTGGTTCCAGCTCAACCACTTCGAAATGGCACTTCAGGCAATTGCTCTCGATGAACCGCTGCGGTGTCATCGGGAAACTCCAGTGATGGTTGTCGAACCAACCATATTCCAGCGCCCACTCGCGGGCCTGGCCTGGATCGTTCGGCGTGTGAGACGCCCATTTAAACTCGGTCGCGACTTCCCTGCCCGTCGTGGCAAATCGTGCAACCCATCTCGCCCCGCTTGTGCGGGCTCGTGCTGCCCACAAACAAATCCAGCCGCGGGTGGGATGTGAACGGCTGACTCAAACCCCGCTGAATCTCGACGGCGAGCGGTTTCCCCCACGTCACCAGCTCGAGCAAATAGTGGTGGGCGTCAGCCGGGGTTTGCACATCACCGCCGTCGATCTTCTTAATCACGTCCCCCATCATCAACCCCGCCTTGGCGGCCAGGCTATCGGGACGCACCACCTGCACCGTTACGTCGTTGTAAATGACTTGTCCGCGATCGGCCAATCGCAGGCCGTACACCGACTCGATTGACGGCGCTCCCGTAGCGCCGTCTGCCGCATCCGGCGCGGTCGCCGGCGTGTCCATTTGCACGGTGCGGATTCGCTGGTCACGCGGGACATCCGGGTAGGCCGGCTCGACGGCCGAGCCGGGCGCCGTCTTATCGATTGCGCGGTGGCAGTTGATGCAGCGGTCGTACCGCGCGACACTCGAAAAGTTGTAATTGATCTTCATGTCCGGCAACCAGATCTGATCGAGCTTGATGTTGCCGGTGTTGAAAGCGTCGATAATCGGCCAGCGCACGACCTTTTCGAGCGGATTCTCCAAGAGGCTGACTGGATTTTTCGCCGCTTGCTCTTCCAATCGCTTGATGTCAGTATCGATCGCGGCGATTTGCTTCTGAAGGCTGTTCTCGTCCGCCTGAACGCGGCCCACGAGCGACTCCAGCTCTTTGCGATAATCCTTGGCGGCCACGACCTTGACGTCCTGATCGGCGATTTCCCGCGAAAGCCTTTGGATTTTATCCTCGCGCTGTTTGATCTCTCCTGCGGGCCGCCCTTCGCCCACGGCAATGCCGCGCAAGCTGACCGCCGACGTCAGATCGGCCGCCATGAACTTTCGCCTAGTCGTCAATTCCAGCTCGCGCCGCTTCGCTTCACGGACAAAATCATTCAGAGGCGCTGAGCAGATCTGAGCGGCCCTCCCCGGCAGCGTCTGTCCCGGCTTGAGATTGCTCCAACCGCTCCATCGCGCGGTCGACATGGGAAAAGTCAGCCGTCTTCTCATTTGCGCCACTTCGTCTAAACGATGGTCCTCATTCCGGACCGTCTGCTTAAACTCGTCGACCAGCGCACCGTCGACCTTTTGCCGCCGAGCTTCGTTCAGCTTCTCGGTGATCGCTTCGTGCTTCGCGCACGTGTCGGCCTGTGTTTGCGCCAGTTGCGACTCAATCGTCCAGCGTTCCCGCTCGCGGTCAGCCAGTTGCCACTGCCGCCACTCGCGGTTGTGATCCTTCCACAACATCACGATCGTAGCAAACAGCATCACCAGCGACGTCACGCCGAAAATGACGTGCATCCGCAATTGGTCGCGCCAGGTTTTTTCCGTTGCAGGCATGTGGCCGAGGGTGTCAGGTGTGAGAAATCGACGAGCGCTCAGCCGCGACGCGCAGCGGAGCGCGGTTCTAGCTCCGTTAAAAGTTCAAAAAATACTCCGGTATTGCAATCAAATACTTCAGGTTGCACGTCCAGCGCAAAACCATCTTGATCGGCAGGGCCGCCATGAACAGCAGCAAATAGGCCAGCACCATGAAGCGAAGGAAGCCCATCTTCTTGTAAAAGCCGCGCAGCACTGTGAGCGCCAAAATCGGCGGCAAAGCGATAAAGTAACCCAGCACCGCCAGTATTCCCACAATTTCGCGCCACACGATGTATCCCAATTGCACGACGAAACCGACCCCCTGCGGCGCCGTCGGCAGGCTCTTGCCCAGCCAAATCTCCCAAAAGTATTGTGACAAGTTCACGTTGTTCAGCGCTTCCACCTTGTGCGCATCCCACGTTTCGTACGGCCCGAAAATGTTCCAATTGGGCCCGCGCAAAAATGTCCCCAGCACGATCAATGTCACCCACAGCTCCAGAAAACCCAATTGAAAGATGATATACGCGAACTTGCGCTGGTTGATCGTGTAGTAGCCGTTGCCGTTCTTGTTGAAATCGATGTACGGTATCGCCATCAGCCCTACGATCACCAAACTCGGCAGCACGACGCCCGCCATCCACGGGTCGTAATAAACCAGCATCTCTTGCAGGCCGAGGAAGTACCACGGCGCCTTCGACGGATTCGGCGTCTTCACGCTGCTCGCCGGCTCTTCCAGCGGGGCCTGCAGCCAGATCGCCCAGAAAATGAGTAGCGCCGTCAGCGCGATCATGCAGATCATCTCGGTGTACACCAGGTCCGGCCAGACGAGCACCTTCTCGTTGCCTTCCTTTTCGACCGGCGGCAGGCCCGCGGCTATGCGTCGATCGTTTTCGACCGCGCGATACGTGGCCAGCCAGGTGAAAAACGCCAGCAGGAACACCAGCACCACGATCGGCACGTTATCGGGCTTGGCGACGATGGCGTAAAAATTCGGATCTGGCATGGACAGTCCGAGGAACAGCAGCATGAAGTTCCAAATCGTCCACGCCACGGCCGGCTTCACAAAGAAGTCTCGGAACAAAAACAGCACGGCAAGCATCAGCGTGGTGCCGAGGGAATAGACGACCGGACTAGTCCCTTCGTTGACTAGCCGGCGAAAGGCCTCCGACACTTTCGGCATCATGGCCAGGTTGCCGCCGGCACTCATCGCCGCGAGCATCACGAAGCCCACGGCCACCGCCGACCATACAAAAGCGTTCACGACACCGATCGATCCCCACGGCGTCCGCACGCGAAAATACGTGACCGGTTCGACCTTCTGCCACAGGTAATACGTCGCCATGCCGTTCATCACCGCCAGCGCGACGTAGTACCACACCAAAAACGACGCGACCTTCTCCGGAAAATCGGCAGGAACGTGCATAGGAAATCTTATCAAGTGCGAAGACGCAGGCGTAAGGCTGCCCCCAAACCTGCGGAGGTGCTTACAGGGGCCCGCTGATGCCGCCGTCCTTGCGGACCCGCCAGAAATGAATCGCCAATAGCAGCGACACCGCCAGCGGGATGGCAATGCAATGCAAAATGTAAAACCGATTGAGAGTCTCTTCGCCGACATTCGGCGCAGCCAAAAGCCCAAACCGCGCATCCGACATGTTCGTGATCATGTCGACGCCCCCGAGAGTCAAAAGTTGCTGCCCCGGCCCTTCATGCCCCAAGATCGGCGTCGCCCGGGCCATATTCGAACCGACCGTAATGGCCCACACCGCCAATTGATCCCACGGCAGCAAATACCCCGTAAACGACAGCAGCAATGTGAGCAGCAGCAAGATCACGCCCACCACCCAATTGAACTCCCGCGGCGGCTTGTAGCTGCCGGTGAGAAAGACGCGATACATATGCAGCCAGACGGTGATCACCATGCCGTGCGCAGGCCCAGCGGTGGATTTCCCGCAGGATTCCCAGCGAATAGACGTCGCGCAGCGCCAAGATGTCATTATAAGCCCACTCCAGGGTGGGCCGATAATAAAACATTAAGAGCACGCCGGTCACCGTCTCGACCAGAAACAAAAAGAACGTTACGCCTCCCATGCACCATGTGTACGACAGAGCGATGCCCTGCTTCTTGATCGACACCGGGTGCAGGTGCAGGAAGAAGTTCGTCAGCATCACGACGATCCGGTTCCGCCGGTCGACCGGCATCGGGTGCCGGAAGATGCTCTTCCAAATCTGAGACTCGTAAATGATTTCGCCAATTCCTGGCATGTTGAGCTAGCTCGCTAGAAAAAGTGGGCAACCAATCGGCGCACCCAGTGAACGATGATGACGTTGCCCTTTTTCGCTCCCTCGGTCGCCGCGGTCGCTATTCTACACCGGAATGTAGCACGCCGGATCGCGCCACTGTCCCATCTCTTCCTGGAAGATGCGGCTCTTGTCGACCTCCACTTGTCCGTCGCTGGCGATCGAAATCGCGTACCGCTCCAGCGGCCGCGGCGCGGGCCCCTCGAAGTTGATGCCGTCCTTGTAAAAACCGCTGCCGTGGCATGGGCACTTGAACTTTTGCTCAGCCTCCAGCCAGTTCGGGGTGCATCCCAAGTGGGTGCATACTGATCTCAGCGCGAAAATCTGCGGTTGCCCGTTGTAGTCGGTGTTCACGATCCACACGCCGAATTGCGCCTTGAATTTTTCCTCGACCTGGCCCGGCGCAAACTTCTCAGGCGCGCCAACTCGAAAGTGGCTCGGCGGTAATCGTACGATGTTCGGAAACATGAACCGCGCGGTGCCCAGCGCCAAGCGGCGCCAGTCGCCGCCAGCGCACCAAATCCAACCGCCAGGGCTGACAAGCCAAACAAAAACGCCCGTCGCTCCGCCTGCTCAGCCGGTTTGCTTCGCTGCGCGGGCGGCTTGGCGTAATCCGGCCGCGCGGGCATCGGCGGTACGACGATCGCTTCTTTCGCTTTCGCCTTTTTGACATCTCCCGGGGGGCTTGGCGCTATCGCCGCGGCCTCGGCCTTGCTCATCGGCCCCGGTTTCGTTCCGACGCGGGCCGCTGCCAGAATGCTTTGCGTATCGGGCGGCGCGGCGCTTGCCGCGGGCGATTCTCTCTTCGCCGCTGCCGAGGCAGTCGCCTTCGGCGCCGCCGGCTTTGCCGTCGGTTTCGACGCTGACTTTGCCGCCGCCGGAGCAGCTTTGTCGCCCCGCGCCATCGCCAACATTTCGGCCACGCTAGGACGGGCACCACCGACAGCCTTCTTTACTGCCGCCGGCGCAGGCGCGCTTGCTGGTTCCGACGCCGCGGCCGGTGCGCTGGCCGACGGATCTCCCGACTTGTTATCTGCCGTGCGCACGGCGGCCAAGATCTCGGCCACCGTCATTTTGCTCTTATCGGCCATTTCTCAATAAGCTCTGCGAGAGTGGTCTGCGGGCCGAATTCCGAACGCGAATCCGGACGTTAGCAAAGTGACCCCACCAGCACCCAGCTTCCTCTGCGTCGGGCCTACCGCAAGACCGGCAATCCTTTGCAACACAACAAGTTATAGCTATTCGCCCAGCAGCCCGGCAGGGGATTGTGACTTTTTTCACAATCTCTTCCGCTAACTTAACGCCGAAGCGGCCATCTTGTCAACGCCCCTGCCACAAATAATTTCTTCTCGTTCGCGGGCGCGCGCTATTGATTCTGTGCCGCACCGCAAACTTGGTAAAGACCAAATGCTTGCTCGCCGCAAAATGGCTCCCACCGAGTCGCACCGGTTTGCTGCGAGCGCAGCGCACGCCGCCGTACAACGGCATCGCCATTTGCATTCTTCAGATCGTTATGTGGTCCAGTCGTTGTCTCTTCGCGCTGCCTTCCACCAACACCACGCCGTTCGTAGAATCTTCGTGACGGTGCATTCGCGAGACTTCGGTATGAATATCCTTGTGGTGGGTAACGGCGGGCGTGAGCACGCTTTGGCGTGGAAACTGGCCCAAAGTCCGCCGCCGGCCGCGTGTTTGTTGCCCCCGGTAATGCCGGCACGGCCGTCGAGGCCGAAAATGTCGACATCGCGCCGACCGACGTCGCCCGTCTCGTCCAGTTCGCAAAGCAAAATCAGATCGGCCTCACCGTCGTCGGCCCCGAAGCGGCCCTCGCCGCCGGCGTCGTGGATGCGCTGCAAGCCGCTGGCCAGCGGGCGTTCGGCCCTTCCAAGGCGGCCGCCGAATTGGAGTCCAGCAAAGTCTTTTCGAAGAACCTGCTCCGGCACGCCGATGTTCCCACGGCCGAATTCCGCGTTTTTCAAAGCGCAAAGTCGGCCGTGACGTTTTTGAAAGACCGCGACGACGTCCCCGTCGTCGTCAAAGCCGACGGCCTCGCCGCCGGCAAAGGCGTGTTCGTGTGCGACAATCGCGAGCAGGCACTTGCCGCTGTCGATCGCATCGCGGTGGAGCGCGAATTCGGTGAAGCGGGCAGACAGCTCGTCATCGAAGAACGACTGCACGGCCAGGAAGCAAGCGTGCTCGCCCTCACCGACGGCATGACGCTGATCACGATGCCCGCCTGCCAAGACCATAAGGCCGCATTTGACGGCGACAAAGGCCCCAACACGGGCGGCATGGGCGCCTACTGCCCAACGCCCCTCATTACCCAACGACTCGAATCGCAAATCGAAGAAAAGATCCTCGTGCCAACGATCCACCAAATGAAACGCTCCCGCCGGCCGTTCCGCGGCATTCTCTACGCCGGCCTGATGATCACCGGCCAAGGCGCAAAAGTCCTCGAATACAACGTCCGCTTCGGCGACCCGGAATGCCAGCCGCTACTCTTGCGGCTCAAGAGCGATCTTGTCGAGCTGCTCGAAGCCGCCGTCGACGGCCTCCTCGATGAAGTGCAACCACCCGAGTGGGACCCTCGCCCGGCGGTGTGCGTCGTGATGGCCAGCGAAGGCTATCCCGGCAAGTATGAGCGAGGCCACCCGATCCGCGGCCTGGACGAAGCCGAAAAACTCGCCGACGTCAAAGTCTTCCACGCCGGCACGGCCCTTCGCGACGGCCAGGTCGTCACCGATGGTGGCCGCGTGCTGGGCGTCACGGCGCTGGGTTCCAGCATTTCGGCCGCCAAGCTGGCCGCCTACCGCGCAGTGAAATGCATCCGCTTTAGCGGTGCCTGGTGCCGGAAAGACATCAGCGACAAGGCGTTGAACTATTAGGGGAGCTGTAACGATCGCAGGACGGACAATCCTGTCCGCCCCGGCCCCTCGGCGAGCAATGCGACGAACAACGCTGTCCATCCTACAGCCTGAACGCATCCGCGGTGCAGTTTGACGCCGTGTTTCCCGCTCTTGCCCGCGCGCTGCCGGCCACTGAACCCGGCCTTGCCGCTCACGTCGCCATCGCCGGCGCTGCGACCGCGCGGAGAAGCATCCCCGCGCAGGCGCCATCACCAGCACAATCGCCGCGCCGGCCACGACCAGGATCAGCCCGGCGAAGAAGATCGGGCCGAATTCGAGGTTGGCCCCTTTCCGCCAGGCCATGAACATCACAAAGAGCGTGTTGATCACCGGCGCCCCACCAAACACAAGTGGCATCACAAAAACGGGCCGCCCACCGTAAGTAAAGGCAAACACAATTCCCAACGCTCCCAGCGCCCCCACCGAGCCGCCCAGCAGACTCAGCAGCGTGCCGCTAAAGAAGTGGCCATAGGTACTGGCCTCGGGGAAGTCGGCCAGAATCATATCCGGCACGATAACCGCGATTAAGAAGTAGGCCATGCCGACGCAAACCAACGACCTCATTCGGCTGTGGTGCATCGCCACCTGACCTTTGTGCAGCACAGGTCCGTAAGCGCCCCAACAGATGATCGTCAGGGCTAGGGCTCCCAGACGCAGCATCCACCCCCAGACCCAGTTCCAAAAACCGGCCGTTGCTGGGGCTTCCGGAGCAGTCGCCGCCGCTGAGGCAATAGTTTTGTCGCCGGCAGGAGCAGAATCGCTCGCCGAAGCTTTAGCCGCCGAACCGGTCGTGGCCGACGCCGCTGCTGCCGTGGGCGTTGCGGCAGGCGCAGCCGCCGCTGGCTTCGGTGCGAAAATCAAAACCGTTACCGCTCCCAGCACGACCATGATCAGCCCGGCCAAAAACCACGGGCCAATCTCGTGCAGACGCCCGGCCAGGTAAATTGTCAAGAACGCGTTGACGACCGGGGCGCCGCCAAACACCAGCGGCATGATGTAATCGGGCGTGCCGCCAAATTTGAAGGCCAGCACGACACCCAGGGCGCCAATCGCTCCGACAGCCCCGCCCGCCACGCTCCAAATAATTCCTAGCGTCGTCCATTCACCTTTCTCGCCGCGGAAGTGCAGCCATAGTACAGGCACGATGACCGCGATCAAAAAGTACGCGATGCCTACGCACACGAAGGGTCGCAGAAGCGCAGGATGTGTCGCTTCCGACATCCCAATTTGACCAAACCGCAAAACGGGCCCATAAATGCCCCAACTGAGAATCGTGAGGGCTATTGAAGCGGCAAGCAACAAAGAATTTCGCATTGGTACCTGGGAGCGTCCTAAAAAAAAGACTTCTAATGGTGCGAGGATGGCGACGAAAGCTGAGACGAGCCCGCCGTGGCCGGCGTCGTCCCCCCCAGCCCATCTACTCTAACCATGCGCCGCCTGTCGTTCTAGTCGCCTAATCGCCGCGCAGCGCCGGCACGATCGGCGCCCGCAGGGCCGAACGAGTGGCCAGCCAGCCGGCGACCAGGCCCACGATCGCTATCGAGCCCAGCAGTGCCACCAACGTCCGCCACGGCACGCCGGCCGCGTGCGGCCCCCATTGCGGCACTAGCGCTACAGCCGCCGCGATGCAGCCGACCACTAGCCCCCCCAGCAAGAGCACCGCGTTTTCCCACAGCACCATCCACACCAGGCGGCTGCGGCGGAAACCGCTCGCGCGCATCAGCGCCAGCTCGCCCCGCCGCTCCAGCACGCTCCGCAACTGGACGACCGCCAGCCCGATCGTCCCCAATAGCAGCCCCAGCGCACCCAAACTCTGAAACGTCGACAAATACGTGTTCTGCACCGCCAGAAACTCGGCCAGTTGCTCGCTAGCCACTGTGGCGTCGAATCCCTCGTCGGCCAAACGCGATTCCAATATCCGCGCAACCTCAGTACTCGGCGTAGCCGCCACCTTGCCTTTCGGATCAAACTGGACATAAGGCCCCAGCAAGAAGAAGCGGAAACCATTCGTTTCCGGATACATCTGCGTGAAGTTTGCTTCGCTCACCAGCAGCTTGCCCTGCAGAATGCTGTTCTTCAGCAGGCCGACGACTTCCAGCGTTATCGGAAGATCGGCGTCATCCATGATATTCAGCCGAGCGCCGACGCCGCCAATTTGCAAGCTGTACATCGCCGTATTCGCGTCTAGCACGACCGGAATGATCGGCCGTCCATTGGCGTCCTTCTCCAAATCAGCATCCAACAGCCACCAGGGATTGTCGCCAGCATTCGCTGCTCGAGTTGATGCTGATTCGAACACCTTGCTCCCTGCTCCCTGCCCCCTGCCCCCTCGTCCTTCCGCCACCGCCCCCCACTCAAATCCGCCCCGGTCGATCATCGCCTGCGACACGCCCAACACCGTCGGCTGCGCGGGCTTGTACAGGTTGAGGCAACTGGCGTCCTCGCCCGTCTTCATGCGGAACGAGTAGATTTGCCAGTTTTCGAGGGCCAACTGCTCCGCATCGGTGAACTGGCCATTCTGCTCAGCCCGGCCGGCCGCAGTATTTAGATCATGAGTGATCGGCTGATCGCTCGTCGCGATCAGCTCAAATCCGCCCGATCCCGCGTCGCTCGTTTCCAATCGAAACGCGCTCATCGCAATAATCAAGAAACTCGCCGACGCCACCAGCCCGATCGTCAGCACGCTGCGGCCCGGATGGCGGGCCGTGTTCAAGGCCGAAAGCCCAGCCAGCGTCAGGCCGCCGCGCGCCTCACCGCTGCCGCGTCGCGACCGCAACCAGTAGCGTATTTCACCCAGCAACAGTGTCAACACGGCGGCCCCGCTGCCAAAGAACGCCCCCGCCTGGGCCTCATCACGCAACCAAAAGCCGCCAACCCCCAGCGCGACAATCAAGAGCACCAATCCAATCCGCACCACCGGCCAGCACACCCATCGAGAACATCGTACGAGATGCGCTCGAACGCCCACTCTCGGTGCAGCGTTCTTCACTCCCTGCTCCCCCTCCGTCTGCCCCGCCAAGAGCTGCGCCGCCGGCAGCCGCACCAACCGCCGGATCGACCAGCGAATCGTCAACCACGTCACGACGACGCCCATCAACCAGCCGATCGCCAAGCTCTGCGGCGTAATGTGCAACTCCAGAAAAGGCGTCGCGACCGCCGCCACCCACCATGTCCGCAGCCCATAGATCATCAGCCAGGCGTAAACAATTCCGCAGACCACGCCCACTGCCGCCCCAATTGTCGCGACGACGAGCGCTTCTCGCACCAGCAGCCGTGTCACCTGTTTTCGCCCTATACCAACCGCCCCGAGAATTCCGAGCTCGCTGGCCCTCTCGACCACACCCAGCTGAAATAGCAGCGCGATCAGCATAATTGCCGCGGCGATCAAGAAGAAGCTGAAGCCGAGAAACAAGGCGTCGAACGGCGTCGTGCCGCTGGCCGCCGCCAGGCCCTGCCGCTTCACCGGTAGGAATGTCAGCCCTAGATATTCCGGACGAAGGGCCCGCTGCAGTCTCGCGGCGAAGTCGTCAGCCAATGCAGCCGGCTCAACGTTTTTAGCGGGCATTCGCATCAAGCTGATTGTGCCCCAGCGACTGCCCCACAGCCTTTTAGCGGTCACCAGCGAGACGAACGCCTTCGGCGTCGTCCGGTACTCGTGCCAATAGTCCTCGTCGACGCGTCGTACCGTTTCGACCAGCTCGAACGGCGTGTCCCAATCGGCAATTGATGCCTGGTCGGTCACACCGGGCAGCTCTGGCGTCAGCTTCGGATCAGCCGCCGGCGTCGGCTGGCCGTCCGGCCCCTTGAGCTCGACGATCGCCTTTAGCTTAAATGTGACCCCTGCATGTTCGACGAGTTTGCCGTTCTCACTCTCCGGCTCATAGAACGTGATGGAAACTTGGTCGCCCGGCTTGGCCCCCAAGTCGTCCGCCGCCCAGCGGTTGAGTACGATTTCGTCATCCTTCAGCTTGATTGGCTGGCCAGAATCATCGAGCACGGGCCCGATGCCGGCAACCGAATCGACGCCCGTGATCGTCGAATACGGAATCTTCTTCTTCGCGTCCCCTTCGCCGATGCTGATCGTGTTCGCCAAATACGTGACCACCGGCTGCACCGTCTCGCCAGCGAGTGTCGTCTCGGCCGTCGCAACGACCTCATTTCGCAACACGAGTTGCTCTGAGCTCAGCCGCGCATACTTCGCAGGTGCATCCACGCCGTCAAGCTGCAATCCGTAATCGATCAGTCGCGGACGCAGTGCCGCCTGCAAGGCATCATGCTGCGCGTCATTGGATGAAGTTGTCACATCATGTCCGGCGACGAGAATGGCATTCGCCTTGCTTGGCTTCTCGAGCAAGTCTTGCAGCGACACGAGCGGCAAAAACACATTCCGTGGCAAATGCTGGCTCGGCCGCAAGGCAAACCGCGCCAGCCCACCCGACGGAAGAATTGAGGCAACCTTGAATTGCCGGCGTTTTGTCGTCTTATCGACGTCCTTTCTACCTAACGCGCTATCTGAGGGGATCGCCCCGACAGCGGGCACTCGCAGCAAGACGGTGTCCCCCACCTTCGCGTTCAGTTCCTCGGCCACGGCCGCCGTAATTGCCATCTCGCCGTCGGTGAGCTGCTGGCTTGGCCCGCCTTCTCCCAGTGACCAAAACTCTGAAGGACAGCCGATCACCGAGATCTGCGTCGCCCGCCGCAGCTTGTCGCCGCTGCCCGTTTGCAGCGTGCCGGACGTCAGAATTGCCGGCTCCGCGGCGGAGAAGTTTTGCGCGACGCCTGCATTCTCCATCAATTCGGTCGCCAATTCGGCCCGAAACATCGGCCCCGTCACGAGCGCCTCATCAATTCGCCCCAGCCGCGCCAATGTCAGATCGCGCAAACTGCCCCTCACCGAATTGCCCACCAACAGCGCACCGGTCAGCACTGCCGTCGCGACTGCCACGCCCAACCCGACAGCGACATGGATCCGTCGGTAGTGCGACAGGCTACTCAGAATAAAGTGGACGGAATTCATCACAGTACATAATCCGACCATCGTCGTCGGGACGCGGGCGGCAGGGTGTGTCTCGCAAGGCCTCGATAGACCCTACTCCTCGTCCTACCGGACCAAAATGGTCCGGCCATGTAATGCACGTCACGTCCCTCGCACCGGGCCAAACCACTCAATCTGCTTCCGCGGGCAATAGATCAGCCCGTGGGCCGCACAGTAGGGCCGCAGCCAGCGGCCCCGCGCATCGAGCTCCTCCTGCTCCGTCCCCTGCGGCATGAGCAACACCCGCTCTCGCGCGATTTCCGGGAACCCCCGCATATACAGCGCGACGTCCTCCAAATCGGCCCGCGTATCAACAACAAACTTTACCTGATATTGATGTTCCCCCAAAAGCCGCCGGATTACGTCGGGCCGGTGCCGACTGCGCTGATGCCGCCGATGCCAACTCGGCTCCGCATCCGACGGCGGCGCCGAACTGGCAAATTTCGGGCTGATCGAGATCAGATCGCACGCAACCGGCAAATAGAGCGTACCGGCCGTCTCAATTGTCACATGCCGACCGATTCGCTGGAGCGCGTCGCACAGTGGAATCAACTCCGCGTAAAGCATCGGCTCACCGCCGGTCACTACAACGTGCCGCGTGTCCCACTCTTCGACCTGGGCCACGATCTCGTCGATCGACATGTCGTGCCCTTCCGGTCGCCACGACGCATACGGCGTATCGCAAAACCAGCACCGCAAGTTGCAGCCGCTCGTACGTACGAACACGCTCGGCACGCCGGTCAGCAATCCTTCGCCCTGGATCGAACGGTAGATCTCGGCGATTCTCATCTTCGCCTCATAGTTGATATGTGATCGGATCAGTCAATCCGGCCTCGGCAAACCCGTTCAGCCGCAACTTGCACGAGTCGCAATGGCCACACGCAAAGCCGGCTGCATTCGGCGCATAACACGAATGCGTCAGCCCATAATCGACGCCCAGCTCAGTTCCCCGCCGGATGATTTTTGCCTTCGTCATTTGGATGAGCGGCGCGTGAATGCGAAATGACATCGTGTGCTCAACTCCAGCCTTCGTGGCCAGGTTGGCCAGTTTCTCGAAGGCCGCGATAAACTCCGGCCGGCAATCTGGATAACCCGAGTAATCGACCGCATTCACGCCGAGGTAAATATCCGCGGCGCCGACCACTTCAGCGTAACCTAATGCCAGCGATAGGAACACCGTGTTTCGCGCCGGCACGTACGTAATTGGGATTCCGGCTGCAATCTCGTCTTGCCCGCGGTCCATCGGCACCGCTAGGTCCGCGGTCAGCGCGCTGCCGCCAATCTGCCGCAAGTCAACAGCCACGGTGACATGTCGCTCAACATCGAGCGACTGTGCGACGAGCCGCGCCGCCTCGAGCTCCATGCGATGTCGCTGGCCATAATCGACCGACAGTGCATATAGCCGATATCCGTCCGCGCGGGCGATCGCGGCGGCCGTGGCCGAATCGAGCCCGCCCGACAGCAAGACAACGGCGGAGCGATGATCATCACTTTCTTTCGACATGACGATAGCATGGGCGCAACGATGCGGACTCACGGATTGGCGCCGCCCCTTTCGCCACACCATCCATCATGCCACAATGCGCACTGCCTGGTAAGGAGCGTTCGATGTCCGATTTTCGCGGCCTGTTGGAAACGTTCGAAAACCAGTTTCCCGACAGGGACTACCAAATCGAAATCGTTTGTCCCGAATTCACGTCGGTCTGCCCGCGCACCGGTCAGCCTGATTTCGGCACGCTGACGATCACTTACACACCCAACAAGAAATGCGTTGAGCTCAAAAGCCTGAAGTTCTACCTGCAAAGCTGGCGCACCCAGGGCATTTTTTACGAACACATCACCAACACGGTCCTCGACGACCTGGCCGCCGTCACCGAGCCGCGCTGGATGCAAATCGACGCCGCCTTCAACCCCCGCGGAGGCATGACAGAAACGGTCACCGCCAAATACGCTGCCACGATGTAACATCGCAAGGAGTGAGTAGGCGAGAACGTGAGTGTGTCACGAGTCAGGAGGCCGCTACTTCTCCCCTTCCCCACTACCCAGCTCCACTACTCCACTGCCAACAATGCCCACTCGTCCCC
This sequence comes from uncultured Planctomycetota bacterium, assembly GCA_963738665.1. Classification (GTDB taxonomy): domain Bacteria; phylum Planctomycetota; class Planctomycetia; order Pirellulales; family Lacipirellulaceae; genus JABDGM01. The sequence continues at coordinate 28,575 of CAVTXL010000004.1, read as the reverse complement.
AAGTCGTGCTTTCCGCCTTCGGCGACGAAGCCGCCAACCAAAAGACGGCCGTCGAGCAGTTCGCCGCGTTGGCGGCACTTGGGCTGCAGTATTACAGCCTGCGATTCGTCGACGTGGGCGGCGGCGTCAAGAACGTGATGGAGTTAACCAAAGCCGAGATCACCAGGCTCCGCCACCTCGAAGACCAGTATGGCATGAACGTCGCGTCGATCGGCTCGCCGATCGGCAAGATAAAACTCCGCGACTTCGACGACGGTACAAAACGCCCTACGTTCCGCCCGATCGCTACCTAGAACGCGAGGTCCGCCGTGCGTGCGACCTGGCCCACGCCTTCGAAACGAAGCTCATCCGCGGCTTCTCGTTCTATCCACCCAAAGGCGAAGACCCGCGAGAACATATCGCCGAGGCCGCCGACCGCCTCGGCCAGATTGTCGAAACCTGCCACCGCAGCGACCTCACCTTCGGGCTAGAAGTCGAAGCGAACCTCGTCGGTCGCAGCGGCGAGCTTGTCGCCGATTTGCACCGCCGCGTCAATCACCCGGCCTTGGTCACCATCTTCGACGGCGGCAATCTCATCAGCCAAGGGTTCACCACCGAAGAAACGTATAATCATTACCTGGCGATGAAACCCAGCCTCGGCTGGCTGCACGTGAAAGACTATCGCGACCCGGCGCCGAGTGGCCGCGTTCAATACATCGACGAAGAGACGCTCAGACACTTCGTGCCCGCCAATTTGGGCGACAGCGGCCACGAACGGATCTTTCGCGATTTCGCCGAAGCGATTCCGCAGCTTGAGCAAAAGCTGCAAAAACGCGGCATTCCAGGCGTCATCGTCGATCTCGAACCTCATCTCAAGGGCGGTGGCCAATTCGGCGGCTTTAGTGGCCCCGATGGGATGGGCGTCGCTCTCCGCGGACTCTGCCGCGTGCTCGATCACGTCGGCATCGAATATCACCTCCGCGATTTGGCCGACGTCCGTGCGGCTCGCGGCTTCTAATGTCTAGATGCCGTTCCCACGCCGACTCGGAGCGAAAAACCCCGGAAGGGGGCAGAGGCACAATTTGCTCGGCGGAATGCGCAAATTGAGCCAATCCCCGGCGGTAGTGAAACTGCTTCTACCCGTTTCCAACCGCGATGTGAACCGAGTCAGCGAGGACGATGGTCCGTTCGATTTCTAATCGGAATTTCACGCCCGCGCTCTACCACCGATCGTGTTCGATGTCGATCGGCAGGGCCACCTTTTCCGCCGGCCGCTTGTGATTGTCTTCGTCGGCGTCGTCAACAGAACCCGCCCGGATCGACTCCCGCAACGCCTGCACTGTTTCCCAGACCCAATACGCGGCCACCAGCAGTAGCACGGCGCCGGAAATTGTAATCGGGTTGCGCCAGCCGAGCGCCAAGTGTAACAGCAGTGCGCCGGTCAGGGCGGCCAACAGGGACACAATTACCTTGGTCACCGCCGACTTGCGATACTTCTTGGTCGTGTGAACCGCAATCGCCTGCCGGGCCGACTGGTTTGCTAGGCTTCGCAGCGCTGCGTAGTCGGCTTCGCGAACGGGGCAGACTGCGCCCGGCTTATACTCGCCCGGTTCCCCTGCCATAGGCGCGTTGAGCGGCCCCTGAGAATTGTCGCCGTTCTCGGCGCGTACATCATTCTCCAAGTTTAGGCGGGCCACCGGCTTCGTCTTGACCGAGACAACCGGCTCCGCAGTGCGCGGCTGGGCCGCTGCTCGCGGCGCCATTGGAGAGCTTGCGGCGGCGTCGCCGTCGCCGCGGATCCGCTGCATCAACTTTGCCATGTACTCTTCGATCGATTCCTCTTCGTCTCCGCGATCGGCGCTACCGGCAGCCGGCGTGCCGACCGGCCGATTCGTCACCTTCAACGGTTGCATTTCCGGCTCAAGCTCCGACTCGCGCGGTGCCGGATTGATCCAAATGTGCTGATCGTCGTTCGCTGGTTCGCTAGCTTCTACCGTTAACTCGCCGACCCCAGATTCCGGCCGGCCCGCCGCGTTCGACCAATGGCTCCAGTCGCAACTCTCCGCGCTGTGCGGCGCCGATTCCGCAAGCCCCTCCTCAATCGCGCCGTGGCCCCATGAATCGACTTGGTCAGCATCAGCGACATCGAATTCGTTTTCGCGAACTCCGGCGTCCGTGTTATCCGGCTGGGGCGCATCGTCGCCCTTCACAAGCTCGCGCCAAATCGACGCCACCGTCTGCACACCGTCGGAATGATCCCCGTCGCTCGCGGCCGCCACGCCGCCACGCTCCAACTCGGCCACGCGGGCTTCCAATTCGGCGCGGCGCCGCTCGGCCTCCGCGCGCTGGCGCTCGGCCGCCGCATATTCTTCATTAAGCGCGTCCACGCGGTTGCGCGCTTGCCGCAGTTCTTGTTGCAGCGCGTTGTCCGATACGTCGTGCGCATGAACCGCCACCAGTTTCCCAAGCGCTTCGTTCAACTCGCGCCGCGCGGCCGCGAGCTGCGCCCGCAACTTGTCGCACTCCGCGGCTGCCGACTGAGTTTCCTGTAGTTGCACTCGCAGGTCCGCTAGTTGTTCGCGCAGCTCCGAGTTCTCGGCCGCAACTGTCTGAATCTGGTGCTCGGTCTCGGCGCGGCCTTGCTCCGCCGACGCGGCGCCCTGCAGCAGGTCGGCGTATTCCTGCTGCAAGCGCGCCAGCTGCGCGGTGAGCACGGCGATTTCCTCAATCCGCGCCTCCCCGGCGACGACCGCTTCTTCCGTCACCGCTCGCTGTTGTTCAACCTGCCGCCGCAGCTCGTCCCGTTCCGCCGCCAAAGCCTGCTGTGCCACTGCCGCCGATTGCAGCCGCTCGCGCGCTTGCTCAGCCTCGGCCTGGCTCAGCTCTGCGGCCGGCCGCCACCGATCGCGATCCGCCTCAGCCGCGGCCAAACGTGACTCGAGGTCCGCGACGCCTTCGACTAGTTCTGCCAGGCGGTCGCCCGACGACGCGTTTGCGGTCCGCAGTTGCTGGCACTCAGACGCCAGTTCATCGTAGTCGCCCTCCAACCTCGCCCGTTGGGCTCGGTTCACCTGCAGTTCCTGCGAATAGCGCTCGATTTCCTGATGAAAGTCGTCGCGCTCGGCCTGCAATTGCAAGTTCTCGGCAGCTAGTTGCGACTGCGCGTCTCGGAGTCTTGCCGACGATTCGCGCAGTGCATCCGCGTCGTGATGTGCCTCCGTCAGGCGGGCCGTCCATTCACGGCGTTCTTCGTCGAAGCTCTTGCGTTCATCTTCGATCAGGGTGTAGTGCCGCCGCAACTGGTTGAAATGCTCGCGCAATTGCTCGCATTCGCTGAGTGCCTCGGTGTATTGGTCGTCGCTCGTCGAGCCGGCCTCTTTCAGCGCTGCATTCTCCTCCGAAAGCCATCGCACCTTGTCCCAAACCTGCGTGTGCTCTTGGCGCAGCCGCTGGCATTCGTCGATGTCGGCGCGGCGCGCTTCAGTCAATTGCTGAAATTCCGCGGCTGCCTTGGCCGCCTCAGCTTGCAACTGAGCGACTTTGTCACGCGATTCGTCGCGGCAGTCGTCTCGTGACCTGAGCTCCTCGGCGAGCCGCGCGCTTTCCTCGCGGGCCGCCTCCACGGCCGAGCGCATTCTATCTAGTTCCGCATTCGTAGAGTTCAGTTCTTCAGCGAGGATTGCCTGATGAGCGTTGGCTTCGCGCTCCTGCTCGCGGCAACGGACGACTTCTTGCTGCCAGGTCGTGATTTCATCGCGCAGCCGATCGCACTCGATTGCCTGTCCGGCCATTTCCTGGGCCAATTGCTCCTTTTCGCAACCCACCTGTGCGTTTTGATCCTTAAGCTGGGAGATCGCATCCCAAACGTGCTTGTGCTCGTCGCGCAAGCGGTCTCGCTCCTCGCCCAGCGATCGATTCTCTTCCAACAACGCGGCCCGGGCCAAATCTAGTTCGGCGAGCCGCGCGTCCCGCGAAGCAATCGTGCGGTTTTGCTCGTCGCATTGCGCTTGCAGCTCGGCGTTCGCTCCGGTGAGTTGCGATTTGGTTTCCTCCAGCTTGGCGAGAACGACGTTGAGCCGGTTCAATCCCTCTTGGGCCTCAGTCCTCCCCGCCTGCAAGTGGTCCCGCTCTTCGTGCAAACGGTCTCTTTCCGCCTGCAACCGGTCGCGTTGCTCATGTAACAAACTGTTCTCGTCGGCGAGCGCGGCGCGGTTACTCTCGGCCTGAGTCGCGCGCTTTTCAAGCGCCGCCGCCGTGTCGCGGAGCTGCCGGCATTCGACCTCGAGTTGCGATTTCTCATTAGCCAGTTGCGCCCTGGTTTCGGCAACTTCGCTGTTTTCCTGCTGAACCCGACCAAGGCTCTCGTGCGCCTGCCGATGCGCCTCGTGCAGGCGGTCCCGTTCCGCCGCCAGGGCCTGGTTCGCTTCCTCCAGCGATTGCCGCGCCTGCCGCTCCTCGGCCTGGCGGCTTTCGAGGCCGGCGATCGTTTCCCGCAGCCGACCGCACTCCTCCTGCAAGCCGCCGTTTTCTTCGTCCAGCCGCAATTTGGCCTCTTCCAGCCTTGCGCCTTCTTCTTTCAATCGAGCAACCTTGTCCCAAATTTGCGTATGTTCTTCACGCAGCCGGTCGCGCTCGTCCCGCAGCGATTGTTTTTCCTGCGCTAAGGCCGCACGGCCGCCTTCGGCGTCTGCCATCTGCTGTTCGCGCGAGGCGACCATACTCCGCAGTTCGTCGCATTGCGTTTGAAGCTCTGCATTCCTTCCGCCTAGGAGGCGCTCCTGCTCGGCCCGTCGGGTGACTTCGCTCCGCAGTTCGACGCACTGCGTTTGCAGTCCGGCGATCTGCTCGCCTAGGTGGCACTCCTCTTCAGCCCGTCGGGACAGCTCGCTTCGCAGTTGGTCGCGTTCGCTAACCTCAACTTGCAGGCGCTCGCATTCGGCGCGCAGTCCGCCACATTCTTGTTCCAGCCCGCGCTCGCGTTCCGTCAGACGAGCTGTCTCCGCCTGAAGTTGCTCGCGGTCTCGACACTGCGCTTGCAGTAGCGCACGTTCTGCCTGTAATGATCGAGCTTCATCTCCCAGGCGGCGCTCCACTTCGGCTAGACGAGAAACTTCCGCTTGCAAACCGTCGCGATTCTCCAGTTCCGCCCGTAGTCGCGCACATTGCTCGTGCAGCGCGCGTGTCTCGCCCTCCAGCCCTTGTTCACGTTCGTTCGCCCGCGCGACGACGGTCCGCAAGTGGTCGCAATCCTGGTTGAGCCGATCGCGATTCTGCAGCGTCGCGCGGTGCTGCTGCAAGAGCGCTGCCTGGTCTTGTGCGGCGCGGGCCAGTTCATTTTTCGCTTGTTCGACTTGTCGCCGCAACTGCTCGCGCTCGGAGCTAAGCGACACGAATCGTTGATCCAAGTCAGCATAAGCGGCGCTGGTGGCAGACTTCGCCGCCGACGCTTCCGCCAACTGTTCGCTCAGCCGCTGCCGTTCGCTCGCTTGCGACTGTTGTTCGGCTTGCAACTGCAAATTCGCTTCGCACGCCTGCCGCTGCTCCTCTTCGAGCCGGAGACGCTCGTTCGTCACGGTTTGGAATTGTTCGCTTCAGCGCACCGTACTTTTCGGCCCACTCGGCCAACGCCCGCTCCGTGGCCGACAGGCAATCTGCTTGGGATCGCCAGTGGCCCACTTGGCCATGCAGTTCGTCGTTGGCCCGTGAGAGCACCTCGAACTGTTCACTCAGTTTCCGGTGCGTTTCCGACAATCTTTCAAATTCAAGCGTCCGGTGCGCGGCGTCCGCCAGTTTCAATTCGGCCTTGTGGAGTTCGTTGGCCGCGGACTCACGAGAAGCGGCAGCCGCCTGGCTCTGGCGGCCCAAGAGCTCGATTTGTTCCCGCAATTGGCGAGCTTCATCGCGATCGCGCCGCAACGTGGCTAGCAGCTTACGAAGCCGCCGTCGGCCAAGGGCCCGCTCAGTTCGAATCCACTGTTGCAACTCGGCTCCACTCGACAACCAGTGCGCCGATGCGGGCGGTTCGCCTGCCGCCTCCCGATTGACAGGGGCCACAACCGCCCGGCCGGCCGGCTCAGCTACGGCAGAGGTGGACGTAGCCGCACGTGTTACTGGCGCCGCAGCCATCTGGCTCGGCCCGTGCCGTCGATCGTCGGCGAACGCGGTCGCGCCAGCGGCGCCGGGCCTGGCCCAATCCTCACGGCGCACGGTTTTCGTCGCGGCTGCCGCCGCTACGGCGGCGGCCGATTCAGCGACAACGTCAAATTCGGCAGTGCCAATCGTCAGCCGGTCGCCGACTTTCAAGGCGGCGGTCGTAAACGGTTGGCCGTTCAAAAGCGCTCCATCCGCCCAGCGCTGCACAACCACCCCGCCGTTTTCGCGCCGAAAAGTGCAGTGAACCGGCTGTACTCCCGGTTGCTGCAACCGAATGTTGCACCGCGCTCCGGATCCCAGGGTCGTTTGCCCCCCCGGCAACTCGAGTTCGGCTTGGGATTCAAATCGCTGTCCGCTTGGGCCCAATTGCACAGCGCGCAGACGGAGAGAAGCAGGCGCTTCTTCAGCCCGGGCTCGTGACGCGTCGCGGTCCAACTCGGTTGGTTCGGCAAGAAGCATGGCGTGCCAATCGTGCGTTCAACGGTGAGTGAAAACAAGGAACGGACCGCCAGCGCCGGTCGCCAGCCAGCCGCGGCGCATGCGCATACTGCTGGCCCGGGTGGGCGTCGCTCAATACTACCAATTACTAGCATCTAGCTCGCCGCTAGCGGCGTGTCAAAACTCCGCCGCGCGTGGCCGTAATCACTCTTCCGGGTTTTCGGAAAACTTCGACTGGTCTACCTGTAGGGAGCGTGTCGATTACCGATAGGCGCTTTGGCCACGGCCTGGACAAAAAAGGCGCGTTAGAGGGGGTGTCTCAGATGGCCGCCGCAATTCGGTGCCATTGCCCGGCCTCGTCCCCAACTTGGTTCAAGCGCTGTAACTAGCTGCTGCGTAATCGGTTGGGTCACGGGCAGAGGCGTCTCCTCGGCTGCGAAAAACCGCTATCCCGATAGCAACCACTCGCCGCGATCGTGCGTACTATAGTTTGGTTGCGGGCCGTTGGACCGTCGCGTCACAGTTGCCCGTCGACCGCACTAGACTACTCTGTCGTTCGGCAATTCCCGCCGGCCGACCAACTGGAACAGCTTCGGCAACAGAGATTGACTCCGGGTGAATTGCCCAGAAGGTATCCGCGCCTGCGCCGATACCAAAGCTGCGGTTTTCACTCCGCACAGGCAAGGGATCACGATGACACGCAAAGACTCCATTCTAAAGATGCGCGACCTCTTGGTGGCGCGCCGCGACGCCCTGCGGAAAGCCTTGGCCGGCGATTTAAGTCTGCTCAGCCAGCTTCGAGAACAAACTGGCGGCGACGTCGTGGACGCCGCTCTCGACGCCGCCCAGGACGAAATCAGCTCGCAATTGGCCGAGGTCGAAAGCCGTGAATTGGCCAATATCGAGCGAGCCCTGGTCCGAATCCGCAACGGCAGCTACGGGGAATGCGAAGGCTGTGGTAACCGCATTCCCTTGGCACGCCTGAATGCCCTTCCCTACGCCACCAGTTGCATCGAATGCCAGCGGGCTTCGGAATCCGGCGGCGGCGCGAACGGCCAGTCGGGCGATTGGAGCCGCGTCCTGGACGCCGGCTTCTCAGACGTCGATGTGTCGTTTAGCGATCTCGAAGCGCAGTGAGACGAACCACCCCTGCGGCGCTGGGCTCGACCAACTCGCCACCCGGCTTTCTTCACGCCGCTACCCCTGCAAGCTATAATTCGCCCGGGAGCGATTTTGTCGCCACCGGGGCGTTTTGCGCTACTGCCCAGGGCGACCGTTGCCTGCCGTCACGTCGTCTCTTGGAGCCTGACCGAAAAACCTCCCTCTCCCAATGCCAGAGGACCGGGGGAATGGATTTCCCGCAAGGCGATGCCCACCACTTTAGCCTCTCCCACAGGGAGATTGTTTACCGAACAGTGCATTCAACCCGCAGAGCCCGGAATTGGTAGGGCGTCCCTATGAAGCCATCGTCGGCCGTATTGCGATTGCCATCGTTAATTCCGCTGGCCGTACTTGCGGCCGTCCTCCCCACTCCAATTGTTGGATCGCCGCAGACGACACTTGCCCAGTCGGTGTCGATGCCTACGGCCGCCGCTTCGGCGCCTCTCTTTGCGCCGGTCTCGGCCGACCAGCGCAACGCCGAGTACGCCGCCGTCGCCCGCGACGCCAGCGCCCTCGAGCGCGAGCTCGGCTTGATCAAACGGGTTGTCAAACTCGTCACACCCGCCGTCGTCCACATCGAAGCCCGCCCCAAACCACGCTCTGACGAGTACCGCCAGGTCGAAGAGGCCGGCTCGGGCGTGATCGTCGATTTGGCCGGATCGCAATTCATCCTTACAAATCGGCATGTGATCGGCCGCTCCACGCCCGACCGCATCATGATTCATCTGGCTGACGGCCGCGCCTTCCACCCACTGCGGACCTGGCCCGATGATTTGACGGACGTGGCCGTGATGTCCTTCGACAACAACGCGCTGCCCAACTTGCCCTCGGCTCGCCTGGGCGATAGCGATGCCATTGAAATTGGGGAATACGTCCTGGCCATCGGCAGCCCGTTCGGGCTCAGCCAAAGCGTCACCCGCGGCATCATTAGTGCGAAGGGCCGCCACAACTTGAACTTGGGCGATGACGATAAACTTCTGCAAGACTTTCTCCAAACCGATGCGGCCATCAATCCCGGCAATAGCGGCGGGCCGCTCGTCAATCTCCGCGGCGAAATTGTCGGCCTCAACACCGCCATCGCCAGCGCTTCGGGCGGCAACGAGGGCATTGGCTTTTCCGTACCCGTAAACATCGCTGCTCGCGTGGCGACCGCCCTTGTGCAAGGCCAGCACGTGCCACGCGGGCACCTCGGCGTGACGCTCGACGCCGAATACACCAGCGCTCAAGCTAATTCGATGGGCCTGTCCCACCTGATGGGTACCCGCATCAGCAGTATCCGACCCAAGTCGCCCGCGGAAGACGCCGAACTGAAGGTCGGCGACGTGATCCTCGAATTTAACGGCGTCCGCATTGAGCAGGAGACTCATCTCATCAACCTGGTCCAATTAACAGAAGTCGGCCGAAAGGTGGACATCCTCGTTCTGCGCGATGGCAAACCGCTCCGACTCACCGCCCGCATCGGCGACCTTCCTCAGGACGACGCGGCCGCGGCCAGCGGCCCGGCGCCCAACCCGACCGTCCGCCAACGCTCGCCCCGCTAAGGCTGACTGTGGGACGGACAATCCTATCCGCCCTTGGCTTGCCGACATGCCGGACAGGTTAATTCATTCTCGAGCTAAATTTTTTTTTGTGCTTCGATCTCGCGTCAGCGATCGATCACACGCCCCTCGGGCAGAGCGATTTTGCCCCTATCTCGCCCCATTCGCCCCTCCCGGCCGCACTACGACCTCCGTCCGCTGGGCGCCGGGACTCTCTGCCGGCACATAACGGTAATAGACCTCGAGGCACATTGCCGAAAGCGCCGTTGAGAATACCCGCCCGCCGTAGCCGCCCCACATCGCGTCTGGCGCCCAGCTACCCGCGTCGGGCCCTCTGGCCTCTTGCGCATCGACCAAGACACTGGTCAATTCCCGGTTCCACGTTTGCCAATCAGCCGCCGCCTCGTCATTCGCCCCACTCCGTTCGTGCAGCGCGAGCGTGGCATAGTACCAATAGTAAACGTTCGCAGACCGGGCCGCCGGTAGTTCGGTGAGGATCTGCCGCGCCGCCTCGGCCGCCGCGCGCTCATCGATGCCCGTTCCAGCTCGCCTCGTCAGCATCAGCCGGCAATATAGCGCTTCGGCCGTCATCGACGTGCTCATTCGGCTGTCGGCTCGATAACTGGCCAAACCGCCGAGCTGTCCTCGCCGCACGCTGCGCAAGAATCGATCGACGCCGCTCCACGTCGTCAGCGGCAGCTCGAGGCCCGCCCGCTCGGCGCTGGCGAGCGCCATTACCTGCCAGCCAAGCTGGCTCGTGTCGCCCGAATCGTGTGGCCGATACCGCCATCCTCCGGTCACCGGGTCCTGCGCCCGCACGCTGTACTCGACCGCCCGGCTGACGCCGGCCGCCAACCGCCGATCTCGCGTCATCGCCTGTGCCTCGGCCAGCGCAAAGGTCGCCATCGAGTGGCAATACATTTGCGAATACAACCCGGCGCCGCCATACAGATTTCCGTCAGCCGCCTGTGACCGCAGCAAATACTCCAACCCGCGTTCGACGGTCTCATGGTAGTCGCCCGCCACGTGCGAGTGCCCTGCTCCCAGCAACGCCAGGACTGCGAGTGCCGTGATGCCCGTATCGGCGTCGCGGCCGGCGCCGTGGCGGTTTTCGCCGAGTACATGCCGCTCAACGCCCGCTCCATGCTGCGCGGCGCTCCACCGCCCGTCGGGCGCTTGGGCCACCGCCAACCACCCAAGCGCCGCCGCCACGGCCGCTTCGGTTTCGCGGCTCCCTCCTTGTCCCTCGACCAGCCCCATGCGATTCGGCGCCGTCCGGTCGGCATACGGATCACCGGCCCCTGCCGGTGGTCCGCCGCTGCCTGACGAAGGAACTATGCTGTCAGCAGTTGCGGCTTCCGCGCTCGCGGCACTTCCCGCGACTGTGGCCGCGCCGCCATTTGCCATCGGCGGTGAACTGGGCGGAGGACTGGGACCGGTTGTGTCGTCTGCATTCCGCTCCGCTGCCGGTGGTGGCTGTGCGTCGTGCGGCGGACCCTCGGCGACCAGCGGGGCAGCATACGCCGCAACATCCGCAGCCGCGTCGATCGTGGCTGGATTCTCCACGACCGCAGGCGAATCCAATAACGTCGGCGCCGTCGGCATCGCCGACTGGACGTCGGATTCGGTCTCTGGCAGCAGCACTGTTTCGCCTATCGGGGGGCTCGTTGCCCGTGACGCACGATCGTCCACGAGCAACCCGCGGCTTGCTGCCGCTTGAGTTTCCGCACCGTCTCCAGAGATATCCAGAATCCGCACGCGAATTGGCGCCGCTCCCTCGCCGCCCGCTTCACCTGATACGATTTGAACCGTCATCGCCACGCACGCCAAAAGCACGTGAACGAGCAACGACAGCGCCGCGCATTTTCGCCACGTTTTCGACTGGCCCCACGCGGTCCGATAGATCACCACCGCGCCCGTGCCCAAGGAAAAAAGCGCGGCCCAAAGAAGCACGTATGCGACCGGAGTGGCCGTCAATCGATGCCAGATTGCCAACGCCGCCAACAGAGCGTTCATCGCACTGCCCCAGCAGTTCCCACCCCCGCGAGCCGCACCGTGATGCCCAGTTCCGAGATGTTCGCCTGGCGGCAAGCGGCCAGCGCTTCAGCCACGTGCTGAAACGGACACGTGGCGTCGCCTCGAATGATGACGGACGGCTCGCCCATCTGTTTGGCCGCCGCAAGCCGCTGCGTCAGCTCGCTGGGCGTTACGGCTTGGCCGTCGAGCTCGACATGACCATCGGAAAACACGCACACGGAAAGCGGCCGCGGCGGCGATGTCGTCTCGCCGGCCTGCGCCACCTCAGGCACCGCCACGTCGATGTTTCGCTCGAATTCGTCAAACTTCGTCGCCACCATGAAGAAGATGATTAGCAGAAACAAGACGTCGATCATGGACGTCAAGTTTAATGTCGGCGTGTCGTCGATTTGCGTCTTGAGAGGCATTGGGGAAAGGCAAGAGCATGAATGGTCGGTCAAGATCCGGACGGCGACCCGAGGTTTGACCGCGAGCTGCAGCAAAGTTTCAGGCAAGATTGATTAGGCATCTGGCCCAGCCCATCTCTGGCTCTTGACTCACAGCTCTCGGGTCTCGACGCTTCTCACGCCGCTTTCCGTCGCGGTGGCGCCAACCGCGTCGTCTTTCGCTCTTCGAGTGCCTCGAACGAAATCAGCCCCACCAACTCCTGGCCGTTGTGGTCGATCTCCATGATCAAGCTATCAACCCGGCCGGCGAAAAAGAGGTAGAGAATCAGCGCCGGGATGGCGACAAACAAGCCCGAAGCCGTGGTGATCATCGCGACCGCGATCCCGCCCGATAGCAGCTCCGCCCGGCCGGCCGCCGGGCTCGTCGAAATCACGTTGAATGACTGGATCATGCCGACGACCGTGCCCAACAGGCCCAAGAGCGGCGAAACAGTCGCGACGCCGTTCAGCACCCGCAGGTTGCGCCGCAAGACGTTGCCGATCCGCTCGCCCTCGTCCAGCACCGCCTGTTCCACTTCCACCGCCGGCTTGCCCCATTTACGCACCGCTGCGGCAAACACCCGGGCGATGTGGCATGATTGTTCGTCGCAGCGGGCCAAGGATTCCTGGCGATCCAGGTGACCTTCGCGAAGCTGCAGCAGAAATCGCTCCACGAATAGCCGTGGCACGACCCTCCGCCGTCGCAGCACGATCGTCCGCTCAAACACGACCAGCAGCATTACAAACGAAGCCAGCACGATTGGCGCCATCAGCGGCCCGCCGGCCATCAGCATCTCGAGCAGGCTGCGCGTCGGAATTGGCCCCGGCGAAGCAGCTTCGACAGTCGCGACGAGGAGCCACATGCTCGCATACCAGAGCTAGGATTTTTGCATTGGGTTCGACACTGCGCACGCCGGCTTCCCGGCTCAGACCGCCTAAAAGTTGGCCCCGGCCCCGGTGTCCAAGTTTCCGACCATGTGCAAGTGGTTGTGGTCGATATAGATGACCTCTTGGGCGTCCTCATCGCGGACCGTATAAGGCAGCGGCCAGCCGATCCGGCGGACATCTTCGTAGTAAATGGTGCACTTGTAGTGAGCATGATGCTGCTGAGCAGGTCCAATCAGTGGATACACGCGCGCCTCATCCGTGTAATCAGCAATCTTCTGCTTCACAATCCGCACGTTATTTCGATTGCGCTCCCACAAGAGTGGGATGCCGCCTTCCGTCGCGTGCGCGTCCTCGAGGCCCGCATAATCTCATCGTCGCTCGGTGGATCGAGCGCCACCGGAGGCCCCCCCGAAGTGATTGGTCCCAAAATCGGCACTCGCTCGTATCGTTCGTGTTTCCAGTACTGGTCTTCTTTGTTCTTTTGGAAATATGGGCTAACCGGAATCGGAATCGCCAGAATTCCCAAGCTTGGGCCCTGCGTCGGCAGCCCCCAAAAGCAACCGGTCGTTGCCGAGAGAAGCATCAACAGCAAAACCTGCATCGCGGTGGTGGTCATCTTTGCCATCGCTTTTCCCTTTGATTCCAAGATCCGTCGCATTGTGCTGTAAACTCCTTCCGCGACTCGACGCGACGCCCTTGTCGGGCGCAAAGTCGCAACCGTTAGCCCTACTTATCGTGTTAGTCTGGACAAAACTTGCGGGTTTTTCCGGTCGCAAAGGAAATAACGTTGCCAGCTCGCTCAATAGCTTGCACTGCTGCCGGGGCGAGTCGACACTTCAGCACCGATGCGGCGCAGCGAAAACCCTGCCGCGAATAGGCTGGCGGCAGGGTTCGAGCTTTACGACATAGGAACAAAATGGCTCAAGCTCACTGGCTCGAGTTGTGCGAACTGAAATCCAGGAACCACCACCCATCGTCCCACTCCAGGGAAACCTTACGCCAGGCCAGAGGCACTTGCGGATACGGGTAGAACGGGCCAATGTACGGCCAAGCTGTCGGTGAATACTGTTGTGGATACGTCAATGCCGCGTAGTTCGGGTACGACGCATAGCTCGGCCAGGCGTAGCCGGGCATCTGGGCATTGTCGTAATTCACGGCGCGAGCCGATCCGCCCGGAACATACGCCGCCGGCATCGGCGCCATCGCCATGCCATCGCCGGCCGGCGCCTGGTAGGCCGCTTGCATGCCGGCCGCGCCGGGCGGGGCGCATCCGCCCCATCGGCACAGGCATGTTGCTTGTCCGGACCCCCGCTTGTCCCGTCATCGGTCCGGCTGGAACTGCATTCGACGCCGTACGCTGTCCGATTGCGGCCGATGCTGGCATCGCCTCCAGCCCCGTCGCCGGGCCTACCGCCTGGTTGAACGCAGCCGACAGACCTTTCGGAGCGCTGGCAATGGCGGCGGCCGCGCTGTCCGCAATCTCGAGGTGATTGATCACGTGCACCACGCCCGGAACCTGTTGCGCCAGGCTGATCGCCGTGTCTTGTTGGGCGGCGTTTAACACGCTCCCTTCCAGCCAGACCACCCCGTCTTCGTACTTTACTCCAATGCGATAGTTGTGCAGCCGGCCGCTCTCTTTCAAACGCTGGCCGATCTGGTTACCCATCGCCGTATCTGCGGCCGTTCCTGCCGCCGCGTTGGTGACTGGCAGCATAGCTGCTGCTGCCACCAATGCAAGAAACACAATCTTGTCCATTGTTTCCCCCCTAAGTCGAAAAGCCTGACAATCGTTGCGGGCGACTGAGCCAGAAGCTCATTGCATGGAGATTTCGCAGGCGCCTCGACGAACTTCGTGCCCTAGGCTCCATGCTCCCTGCCTTCCTTCATTCGGCTTCCGGTAGTGCCGAAAGGGAGTAATTTTCCGGTTTTGACGGTCCTCCAGCCGCGGCAACGCGGTCTGGGAAGACCTTAACGGCAGAAATGCTTGCTCGCCCAGGATCCCGGGCCACTTCCCCAAAGGCCGAAGCCCGACTCGAGCCCGACGCCGAAGCAAGCGACCTAATGCTGCATCCGTCCCACCGGTTCATGGGTCGGCCGGAAATCGACGATCGCCAGCAATACCATCACGACCAATGTGATCCCGGAAGGTACCGAAAAGCTCAATTGGAATTGGCAACAAAAACACGCCGTCACGCCCACGACTCCCATCGCCGTGAAGAAGCCGAATTGGGCAATAGTTTCCAGTCGCGAACCGCTCGCCAATCGAGTAATCCAGGCGACAAATAATCCAGTGGCATGCACACCAATCCACACTGCCAGGGCGGGAATCGAGATCGGATCCATCCGATGTCCTTCCAGAGTTGATTCTTTCGGGCGGAAACGGCACCAACTGTCGCCAGCGAGTGCCAAACGCCCTCGATAGCACGACGTCCTGCGCGAAGGGCAAGGAAGCGAATACCGCCATGGGCGAACCGCGCGCCAAAAGTCCCGATCGGCGTCTCCGATCGTCAGGCACACGCAGTGCCCGACACCTAATTGCCTGCATAACAAAGGCTTGCGGCACAGGCAAGACTCCGCTGTTCCCGCGTCAGATGTATTCCCGCTGGCGCGAAACTTTCCCGCTTCTGCAAAAAATACAATCTGCGAAAACTTTGCGGCCTGCCGGCATATTGTTTGCCGTGCTACAACGCACGTCGGACTAGCCCCGCCACGTTTGCCCCCGCCGCGAATGCTCAGCTCCCCCCGCTCTTGGCGAAGCGCCAGAGCGATTAAGCCACGCCCGATCTTCGGGGAGCAGGCCCAGTAGACGGGCACCGAGCCTTCAAAGCCTGGCCCGGGCGGCCGCTCATGGTGGTCCTGATACCCGTCGTATTGCCTGCCACTCAGCCTGCCCTCGAAAGTGATGCGCCCGAGGCGTACCGCCGCCGGCATCGCTAGCGATCAGAATACGTCGTTCGGTCTCGTTTGATCGCAACGGCTGACGCATAAAATACGCCCGCAGCCGCCCCTGCCGCCGGGGAACGAAACAGACTCGCCGCATGTCGGCGCCCGTTGCAGATTTCACTAAACTGGTGAAACAGTGTCACTAGAATTGTGCACTTGCGCCGAGCTCGTTCGGTTGCCTCCAGCGTCAAAATTCCAACGGCAGCGACGAATCGCCGACGAAGTAGAGTCAACAGCCGGGCGCCGGTCGTAACCTGTTTTTCTTCTTGGAGTTCTGGAAAACGATTGCCAAGGCAATGCCCCCCATGAATTCGGTCCGTGCCGCTCAATCAAGGCGGTCGCAATTCGACGGACGGGACCGCCGGCCATATCCCGGTCGTTGTCGGGCCCAATTGCTGCAGACGGTTGTCCGCAAGCTGCACTTGGCGGACAATCGCTTGCTTTCGAGGGCCGCAGTTTCGCCAATCGGAGTCGACAGCGATGACACGCTAAACCATTGGCGCACGGCTTGCACCTCCGACTCCAGCAGACGCCGTGACGGCGCCGTCGATCTGCGCGATTCGATCGCTCAGCGCGGTATGCGCCCGCTCGGGAGAATGCTGATGAACAGGATGCTCGCAAGGAGGGAACGAAATGCAATATCGCGGTCGTGATTTTCAGTACAACGACGAAACAGGCGAAGTTGAAGCCGCAGCTCCTGAAAGCGAGCAGCCAAACAAACAGTTTCGCCGCAAACGACCCATGCCTGCCAAACGCAATAGCGCGAAGAAGCCGGCTAATCACCCGGGTTGCGGCATCGGCGCCCGACGCAACAATCGCTGGACTTGGTAATCGGCAGCCATCGTGCAAACCGGAAGCGTGGCGACGTGTGGAGAAGGCGGCGTATCGCTTCGGTCGGCCGGCCGCAAGTCGCCGTCTGGTGCCCGACTGCGATCGCCTTCACGCTCCAAGTGCCCTGTTAACCCACGCATGAGGCCGCGCCCATCAACCTTCGCCCCGGGTCAAAGCCAACAAATCGGCTCACTGCAGCAGCTTGCCGACCTCCGCATCGAGCTCGGCCACGTGGATGTTGTTGTTCACCACATTCCCCTGCTGGTCCACCAGCAGCATCAGGGGCAGCGTCATCACACCCATCTCGTTGGCCAATTGTCCATCTAGCCCGCCCGGCTCTTGAATTTGCCGCCAGGGAAAGCGGTTCTTTGTCAGATAGGCCCGTAAATCGGCGGTCGAGTTGTCCAGGCACACTCCAATAATCTCAAACTTGCCGCCGGCCGCATTCTTGGCGTGAAAGTCCTTAAGTAGAATCATGTCCTCCTTGCACGGCTCGCACCAGGTTGCCCAGTACTGAACGAGCACCACTTTCCCGCGGTACGACGCCATGTCCACCACACTGCCGTCGACGCCCTTCCCCTTCAGCCGTAGCGGCTTGCCCACCAGGTTCAAACGGCCGATCGCGCTGCGAGCCTTTACGGCTGGCGCCGCTGTTGGAAAGTTCGTGACCAACTGCTGATACCAATTCTCCGCAACATCCGTCTTGCCGACGAATTCCTGGTACATGCCCAGTTGCAAAAGCGCCTCGGCAGAGTCCGGCGCTTTTGGGGTATCGCTTGGTAAACGACTCCAGTTCTGCCAGCCAGGTGTCTTGCAACTTCGCCGCGTCTGCCCCCGGCGACTTTTGGCTGGCGACGTACTTGCCCCACATCCGCTGAAACTCGACGTGCGCGACCAAATCATCACCGGCCCGCGCGTCGCTCAATTGTTTTTGCAGCATTTCAAGCTTTTCCAAGCCCGCCGCGTAATTGAATTCGTTCGACTGGACGGCCGCCCCCAGCATGTCCGTCAACTGCCGGTACCACTGCCCGCGCAATTCGGCGTCGGGCGTGGCATCGGCCAGTTTCCGCAGCAAGTCGGCTCGCTGATCGACGTTGGCCGCTTGCTTATCCGGCGGCAGCGACCCGGCCGCCGCGTCCAGCTTCTGCAGCTCGGCCATCAACCGCTGCATTTCCTCCGTCGGGGCCGCCGTCGTCATCGGCATGCTGACCCCCGTCGTGTTCGCGGTGAGAATCGTCGTTGGACCTTGGTTATCCGACCCCACCACCGGCAGGCCGATCAGCTTCCACGTGTTACCGACAGAAACGAGCGTCCCCAAATACAATTGCTCGTGCTTCTCCCCGGTTTGAACGAGCGCCGATGCGTTCTCAAACACTGTCACGTCCTTGGTCGAGCCATTCGTGCCGGCCGGAATCGTCGCCGGCCGTGAACTGCCAAAGTCGATATAACGCGTCTTGGCCGTCACGGCCTTTTGCTCGGCTGCCATCTTGGCGAACCCGGCCGAAGCGGCTTTGATCGCTTCGCCGATCGACTTCGTTCGCTCCGGCCCCTGTCCCAACTCGCCCAGTTCACGCGGCGTCAGCAGCAGAAGTTCAAATCGCGCCTGCGATTTCGCCCGCAAGTCGGCATCCCGGTTCGCCCCGTCCATGCCCCGCAGCGCAACCACCAGCTCTTCGGCCACCTCGTGCGGCGAGATCACCCGCCAGGCATCAATTTGCTTGTCCTCATTGCGGTCAGCTCCCCACCGCGTGCCGCCCGTGTTGAACCAGCGAAATTGGTCCGCGGATTTGTTGAAATCTGAGTCGATGTCGCGATACACTTCCACTCCGTCCAGGTAGTAGCACCAAGTGTCAACCTGGTTGTCGCCGTTCGCGTCGGCGAACCTCCGCAGGATCTCCCCCTGCGGGTCGCGCAACACCCATGCGACGACCCCATTTTCCTTTTCCGGACGCATCGTGCACCGCGCAAAGTCGGCCCGCGGCGGCGTCGTGAACTCGACAAACGGCTGGATTGGCGCAAACTGTGTCAGCGCCTGCTCTGGCGTCGGGTCCTCTGCACTCGCAGGCAATGCACCCGCGTGCCCCACCATCGCAATACTCATCACGACGACGAACATTCGTAATTGGCAACCCATCCTGGGAATCTCCTGCGTTGGGGGGTTGACGCCGCGTTCCTCGCTGGCAGCCAACAGCGATTCTGTAGGTTCAGCTTCCGATTCACCCGCCGCGCCACCGACGCTCCCGGGGGCGTGCAGCATAACAGTATACGGTTATCGGCCATTTCCGCGAATGCCGCAGCGTCAAGCCCCGCAAAGCGCCCTCACGCCACGCGCCGCCGACGCCAAATGCCGCGATGCCTGCGATAAAACGGCCGATTTCATCACAGGCGAACACGCGGCGACCTAGCACCGTCTGGCTACTGCGTGCTATCATTACAACGTCGCGATTCAAACACAGCCGGCCGCCGGCGGCCCGTTTTGCGTTTTACCGGGCGCGTAGCTCAGTTGGTTAGAGCGCAGCCCTGATAAGGCTGAGGTCCCAAGTTCGAGTCTTGGCGCGCCCAATTCCTGGATGCTGGATGCTGGATGCGCGATGCTGGATTGTCTGGAGGCTAGCCCCCTCTTGACCCAGCACCCACCATCCGACAACTAGCATCTAGTTCGCGGGGCCGTAGCTCAGCTGGGAAAGCGCTAGCTTTGCAAGCTAGATGTCGAGGGTTCGAGTCCCTTCGGCTCCACTCGGAAAAACAAGGGTATTTTTGATCTAGCTCGCAAGTTCACAGTCGCCGTTGCAGTAAATTTTGCAGTAAATCGACCAGCGCCAGCCGCAAGCTATCCTTTCGCTGGGAGTTTACTGCAATGGCAAGAAAACGCCGCGGCCCGTGGCAACGCAAGCAAGACGGTTGTTGGTACACGACGATCGGCCGCACGTCGCACAGATTGGGGACCGCTGACGATGCTTGGGAAGTGATCGAGGCCGAATACCACAAGCTGCACGCGAAGGGTGAGAAACCCAGCGTTGCCACCGCGGCGTGGCTGAGCGATCAGTTTCTTGAATTCGCCGAGCTGCACCGCTCCCCCGCGACTTACGAGTGGTACAAATACTATCTTTCGGAATTCGTCGCCCGCGTCGGCCAACGCTTGAAGGCCCGCGACGTATCGCCGTCAATGGTCGGCAACTGGATTGAATCCCGTTTTGGCGACCAATCGGCGTCGGTCAAACACCACGCCGCCCGATGCGTTGTGCGCGTGATGAATTGGGCGGTGAAAGAACGGCTGCTTGACCGCTCTCCGCTCGCCGGTTACGTCAAGCCGGCCCCCAGCAGCCGGGAAACGGCAATCACTAAGGCGCAGTACAAAACGTGCCTAGCGAACGCCAAGGGGCCTGTACGCGATATGCTGGAAATGCTCTGGCACTCTGGCTGCCGGCCGCAAGAGCTGCACTGATCGAAGCTGCGTGGGTCGACGGCCGCAAGATTGTATTCCCAGCCGCCAAGAGCAAAGGCAAGACGCGGCGCGCACGTGATCTACCTAGATGACGTGGCCGCGGAGATTGTCGACCGGCTGTGCAAAGCCAGCCCCAGCGGGCCGATCTTCCGAAACCAGCAGGGCCGGGCGTGGTCGAAAGACGCGGTCAATTGCGCGTTCGTGCGGCTACGCGGCAAGACGGGAATCGAAGGGCTATGCACCTACGCTCTGCGGCACGGCTTCGCGACGGCTGCCCTCAAGCGCGGCGTCGACACAACCACGGTCGGCGTATTGATGGGCCACGCGAACCCGAACATGGTCGCGAAGGTGTACCAGCATTTGGGCCAAGACGACAACTACATGCTTGGCGTCGTCAGCAAGCTAAATGCCGGAAACGTGGCCGCGTCCGATAGTCGTCAAGCTGCCGGGGCGTGATTGTGATGCGCCGGCCCACTCGATTGTGCTGCAAAGCATTCTCAGCGCCGAGCCGATAGACCGTTTCTTTACTGACGCCCAGCTCGCGGGCGGCTTCCACAACGCTCAGGGGGCCGGTCGGCGGCCTTCGTCGGTTGACCAGGCCCGAGACTTTTCCGCCAGGACGAGCGTAGCAGCCGCGGACGGCTCGCCAGTGCGTTTCAACCAGTGGTCATAGCGATCGTCGATCGTCGCGGGCATTCATTCCCCACCAGTGGTTGTCTCAAATACTCGCCGTTTGCAATAGAACCGGCGGTCTATGCGTTCGACGATTCGCCCCTCAATCCAGCAGGCGCAGGCGCATCGCCCATGTTAAACCACTGCACGATGGCGCAGGCGTAGTATCGGCCTGGCATTTCAGCTTGGTCAGCCGCAGCCGCAGTCGCCGCAAGAGATAACAGGTGAATTGAAAATTGGCGAAATAAACGGCGAACGGCGGTAAATGCCGGCCGGCGCCCACACGGCAGCCACTACTTGTCCTGCTGATGGTGAGCTTCCGATCGTCCAGGTGATCGTTTCCGTGTCCCCCGCACTGCTGGCCGTCTTATGCGCCGACGCATACCGCAAAAACGATTCCAACGTGGCGTCCGAGCGTCTTCTGAGGCGGCATCCAAGCTGTGCCGGTCCCATTGCTCACCTCAGCGCACGTACACCGCGATCCCGTTGGTTGGGAAATCGAGGGTGCCGCGCCGACTGGTGGTGTGTCGGCGTTATTCGCGGCGTCTGTATCAGCGGGGGTCGTACTGCTGTAGCCGGTCAGTAAATAGACGCTGCACCAGGCCCGCAGCACGCCGGCCGAGAAGGTCACAGACACGTCTTGTGAACCGGCTGACACGACGCGGGACGCGATCACTAAAGCGTTCCCATTGGCATTCGACGTGACATGGATCGTTCCATTGGTGCCGCCAATCGAAACGCTGCTGACAGTCCTGTCCGTCGCCGCCCGGCCCCCGGTCACAACGATCATCAGGCCGTCGGAACCTGCCGAAAAATTGCCGAAATCGTAGGTCGTCTGGTCGGCGGTGCTGGCCGCCGAACTGATGTATTGCAGCGTAAGGGCCATGTGGCATATTCGGCTAAGCCGATTCCGATGGGTGCAATTTGAGTGATTTGACGCCGGTTTGTTGGTCGGTGAATTGCAGCAGCTCCGTCGCGCTCAGTGAAATTATTCGCGAGCCTGGCTCGGCAACGGCCAGCCACACTTGCTCTATCGTGGCTGGTCGCTCTTCGGTTGGTTCGTTCACTACGGATTCCCCTCTGGCAAATTCAGTACGGAAAAATCCCCCGAACGGCCAGACCTGGCCGACGACGGCTTTGTCAATTTTCGGTTGCAGCAAATTGTCGATTAGCTGTTCCCGCTCACTGACCCAGTACGTATCGCAGCCGCGCAGCCGGGGAATAACCACGTCGTCGCCGATGTCGACGTTCGATCGATCTCAAACACGCCGAACCCAAACGACAAATCCCAATCGTCGTCGTCGCGTTCGATCGCTTGCGAGGCTAAAATTTGAATTGTGAAAGGCTTAAAACCATCGAACGATGATTGGTTAAAGCACCCCAACGACACCAAATTCGCTACCCTAGTCAGATATCGCGCCGTAACGAAATTGGCTGTCGTCTCGTAATTGAGTCGTCGGGTCTCCGGCAGCGGTTCGATCGTGACCGCCTTGGAGGCGTTGAACTCATCGGCGGCGCCCTGGCGATCGGGCTTCCATTGCAGCGACGTATTCGTGCTGGTCACGTCGCCCGTTGAATCGTAGACGCCAACCGGGGCAATGAAGCTGTAAATCTTTTTCGCCTTCGTCGTGACGCTCATTTCACGCCGGACCGTGTTTTGGGCTGGCCGCTTGTAGATGAATTCAAAGGTAATCGCTACGGCGCTCTTTTCGACAATGTCGTAGCGACTTTGGACGAGTCGGCAATCGAGCACGAGCGAGGGCGCATTTTGCACCGCATAGCTCACCGCGTTGCGCCACAAGCCGTGCGCCGGTCGTGTCCCAGACCGTCATTGGCAGCCGCAATTCTTGTCGCGTGCCGGTGACTAGGGCCAGCTTATGTGTTAATGCCATCAGATTGCCCCCGCCCGCAGCTTACCGCCGCCATTTTTGAAGAACCGCAACAGCTCGCCGGTGTTAAAGGCGATTTGCTGGCCGAATACGTCGTTGCTCCCGCCGTGGAAACCGCCGCTGGCGGCGATGGCGGATAGTTCGGTCGCCGAGAAGTTATTGACCGTCGCGCCGGCCAGGCTGTCCGAAAGCTGGCTCTGCATCATCTGGCCTTCAAAGCCGAACGTGGCTTTGATGCCTTCCCACAGTGATTCGATGGGCTGCCAAACTAAATCCGTCAGGGCGTTTTCCAGTTTGTTCACCCAGTCGACTGCGGTAGCGATTGCGTCCACAATCTCCCAGGCGGCAATAGCGACCGCGC
This sequence comes from uncultured Planctomycetota bacterium, assembly GCA_963738665.1. GTDB lineage: Bacteria > Planctomycetota > Planctomycetia > Pirellulales > Lacipirellulaceae > JABDGM01. Next base: position 5,815 of record CAVTXL010000004.1, on the reverse strand, counting down.
CCACGACCAGCACGATCGGTGCCCACTCGATTAAGAGGGCGGCCGAGAGACCGGACAGGACGCCGACGGCGGCCGAAACGACGCTGATCGCTGCGCTGGCGGCAATCGCGGCTGAGCCGAGCACGGCGAGCGAGGCCGCGACTGCGGCGGCGGCTTGAACCAAGTGCGGGTGTGCTTTGATAAAATCGATCGTCGATTTTAAGACGCCTTGCGACCACTCCAAAAAATCGGTGAGCGGGCCGGCGATCGCGGCGCCGATCTCCATAAGTGCCGTCAGTTGCGCACGGGAAGCGCCCCACGTATCGCCCAGCTTGTCGGCCGCGGCCACGTCTTCCGCCGACATCACAACGCCGAGCTTGCGCACCGCCGCTCGCAAACTTTGCAAATCTTCCAAGAGCGGCAATAATTCGACGCCACTCTTTTTGCCGAACTGGTGAATCGCCGCGGCGGCCCGCTTCGTATGGTCGGGAATGGCGGCCAGCGATTCGGCGATCTCATCAAACTTGCGCGGATCAACGCCGCGTGATTGCAGCTCTTTAATCGCGCGTTCGACGACGCCTAAATCGGTGCCGGATTGCTGGGCGGCGAACGACAACTCCGAAAGCGACTCGGCGGATAGCCCCGTGCGGCGGTGTAAATCCTCTAGTTCGCTGCCGACGGACACGAACGTGGTTAGCGCTTTGGCGAACGCGGCAACCACTGGCGCGGACATTGCCGTTGCGACCGCGCCGAATTTCAGCAAGCCCTTTTGGATGCGATCCAGGGCGGGGTTTACGGAGTCGTCCTGGATAAAGAATTCTACAAACGCCCTGCCTGCTCTGACCGATTCGCTCGACATTAGTTAATTGCCTCCCCGTTGTCGCGCGACGCTTCCGTGGCGTCAATGCGTTTGCGCAGCCGGCGAGTTTTGAACCGCTGGTAAATCCGTTTGACGACACGGGCCGGCACCGGCAGCGCTTGCGTGTCGTCGTGATCTTCGGCCAGGGCTTTTACGAAATTATCCCAGGCCGTTTTGCTTTGTTCGGGCGTCAAATGATTATGCCTCGTTTAGAAAATGCCGCTGGTTACAGCCGCGGGCCGTTAATCGTGCAAGTCGTCAGGCGTATCAACCGGGGCTGCGGCGGCTGCGCCAGCTCGCCAACGCGGACGGATGGTGCCGCCGGCTTGGCGATTGCCTTAGCGACCGGCGGGGCGGGGCCGGCGCCAAGCGGGCGATCGCAGCGGGCGCGTCGGCCGGGTCTTTTATACCCAGCGCGGCGCAACGCTCTTTCGACCGCTGCTTTTGCTCTCGTTGTTCGCGAACTTGTTTGAACGCTGTTTTGCCGGGCTTCGGAAATCCGATTTTCATTTGGTGCCTTTCGTTGGTGAATCGGCAAGCGGCGGGGCCGGCCCGACGGGGAAGGAAGTCAAAACCCGTCGGCGGCCCGCGCGCGCTCGGCGCCGGCCCGCTAGGGAGAGGAAGAGGCCGGCGACTTATTGTTTTCGTCCAGCGTTGCCCGCGGGCCGCGTGCAGAGCGACGGGCGAACGGCCCGCGGGGGCTGTCGGGGATTGTCAAACCGGGGCGACTGTCATCGCTTCGTCAAAGTCGCGCAGCCCGGCGCCGTAACGCACGCTTTGCCGTCGAGCCGGCGTTTCGAGGTACGTTGGTTCGCCGGCGCCGATCGCCCCCTGTGCGGGTGATCGCCGACGCGACGCGTTCCGTTCTCGGCAACCGGCCCAAGACGCCACCAGCTCCGAGCCGCCGCGGGTAAACTTCGGCACGGACAAATCTTTCGCACCGATCAGCTTGGCGATTTCTTCGATCGTGCCCACTGACGTTGGCGACAGCGCGGCGTTGTTTAGCCCTAGCTCCGTCCGCACGGCCGACGCATTGGCCGACAAGACTTCGCGCGGGTCGTCACCGGGCAGAGCCGGCGGACGCAGAACTCGAAAACTTCGTTTTGTGTGTCTGGCCGTGGGATGAAAAGATTGGCGGCGGAAACCGGCGTCTTGATCGCTCCTCAATTCCGCCAGGGCGGTCTCGGCTTTGTTCGCCAGGCCGGCCGCAACCATGCAAGCCATTTGCTGGCGGGCTGCGTAGGCGAGCACTTCATCGGTCGGCGGCAGATACCGCACCGGGGCGTCTGGTGCGAAATGACCAGCCACGGCCGCAACGCCGTTGTCGGCGCCGGTGTCGCGCATTTGTTGGATGGTTTCGGCCATAATCCGGTCGCTATCGGCCCGCAACCGGGCGGCCTCGCTGATGTAGTCCGGCAGCATTTGCCTCAGCAGCTCCGTGCGTTCCGGCACGCGGCTGAACAATTCGTTTTGCAGGTCAACGCGCTGTCGTTCCAAACGCTGGCAAGTCTCGATCGTTTTCCGCGGCACGGTGTCGAGAAAGGCGTCCGCCTCTTTCTGCCATTCGCCGTTCAGGGCGCTGATTTTTCGGCCGCATTCAGCAAGCCAGCCGTTGAAGTTCCCGACGCTTTTGGCGACGCCTTTCGACAGATTGACCGCCGCGAAGACGGCGTACAGGACGACGGATTTGTGAATTTCTGTGCTGGTTTTCGGCATGACGCTAAGACTCCAATGGTGGCGTGTTAAGGTGTAAAGCGAAAAAACAAACAAACATTACCTAATGCCGCGACTCTTCTGTTGGGTAGGAGAGAGGGAAAGTCAAAAGAGTACCTATCGTCGTCCCACAATGAGACTTCCATCGTTTACACGACGATTAGCCGCACGATCGCCGGCACGTCCCCGCCCCCGCTTGCCGCGTCATACGTTGGCACGACTTCGATTAGGTAGTCGCCCTCTTCGTCGCAATCTATCCGCACGATAACCTTACTCTCATTCACACCTAAATCGTCCGGCTGCGTTTCGCCTAGTGTTATGCCCCCTTCAGTACCAGATAGCACAGTGGGCACGGCAACGTCGCTCAATCGGCCATTGTTGGGCAGGTCGTTGCGGAAGTTGACCGCGTACAGCAGCCCTGTTGTGCCGGCGTTCACGACGATGGGCAATTCACCCCGCAAGCCGGCGCCCGTGCGCTTTAACACCCACTCGCGCGACAACGGCACGGCCACTTGATTCACCGGCACGGTGGAACTGCCGCCGCCGCCCGGCCCCCCGTCACGACGATCATCAGGCCGTCGGTCGGAACCGGCCGAAAAATTGCCGAAATCGTAGGTCGTCTGGTCGGCGGTGCTGGCCGCCGAACTGATGTATTGCAGCGTTAGGGCCATGTTTTTCTTTTAATTGGCGGCGACGTTCCCCATCACTATAAAGGGCCGCCGGCTCGACGCCGGTGGGGTTTCTTCCCGCCAGATCAAAGGCCCGCGTGGAACATTGAAGCGGCCCACAGCCGGCCCGCCAGACGCACGACCGATCAAAACTCTCCGCAGAGTTTTAATTCACCCACCAGGCAGCAGCCGAACGATCGATCGTCGCCGATTGGTGAACGCACCGCCCCCTAACCCCCATTCGATTTACCAATGAGGGTTAGGAAATGGTGCGCGTTGCCGATTGGAGCCACGCTACCGCCGCCGCGCTTACTTTTAGTGCATGCCCTGCGTCTGCTCGCTCGGCAATTACTTGCCGCGGCCAGTACGCCGCGCGGCCATACACGTCATGCCGGCGAACCGGCCCGACAGATTCATACTAACACGGCACAGCCGGCCGCGCCGCTGTATAAAAGCTACTCCGCTTTCGCGAATAAGCTGACTGCGCCATTGGCGCCCTTGCCTTGCCAAGCCTCGCCACGCCAAGCCTTAGCTCGCCGTGCCGTGCCTCGCCTTACCCTGCCTCGCCAAGCCTCGCCATGCCTTAGCATGCCGAGCCTCGCCAGGCCATGATTGGCGGGTATTGGTTGGTTAATCAATAATTGGCCACAATTGCGGGGAGTCAACAACCGGCCGCGATTTCGCGGAATTCTCTACTAAGGCAGCCGGTGCATTCGCCCCGATCGTTACCAGCGGCATGCGCCTGCCGTTCGGATCGGCGGAGTCGCTTACGGTAGTCGTGCCCCGCGTTTTTTCAACGAGTGTTTTAACGCGATCGTCCAATAACCTGACTTTTTCGAGCAGCAACAGCGAAATCAAAAAATTGCCGACTAGGATCGCAACTACCATAACACCATCTCCAAACTGTAACGGGGGTTAAGCTCGCACCGCACTCTGTGGTGTGTGGTGCTTTTTAAGCCAACTCTTAAGCGGCACACGGCAACGATCCGAGTCGCGGAGGCCGTCGGTATCAATGGTGACGATCTCCCCCATATCCGCACCCGTGACGACGTCGTTCAAATACATCGCCGACAGTTAGGCCTCGACGTGGATCGTATCGCCGGGGCTCTTAACCCCGGTATCGCTGCGGAAGGTTATTTTAAGATGTCGGCGCCAGCGGCCCATCGACGCGGTACACTTCCACTCAATCCACGGCCGCCACTTCGTAGACGTTGGGCGCCACTGACGGCAACCTTGACCCCAGCGGCCTTGGCCCAGAACCAGGCAGACGCAAGTCGCTGAGATACGTCGTTTGCGTTTTTTGAGGCCCTGGCCTTTTAACGTCTTTGCGTGGCGGAATATTGGCGCGTAAGCCCGCTCGTATAAGTCGCTCTGCTTTTTTTCGCTTCATGCGTCACCGCCTTCCGTCCGCGTGGCTTTCGTTTCTGCGTCTTCGGTCGTTTTGTTTTTGCCCCCGTTCTCTGTCCAAAGGCATGGCGGTGGGTCGAGATTGGGCGACTGGTCTATGTCCGTGCGAAGCGTGATGCTCGTTCCGCCAAGCTTCGCCCGGCACTTCCACTCACACGCGGTCTTGCGGCTCGGCCGCCAGCGGAACTTGACGCCCAATCGCCACGCCCAATGGCTGCGGCGACGCCGTGACTAGCCGCCAGTGCTTCCGATCGCTGTCGGCCGCTAGTGTATGGGGTTCGCGGAAACGTGGTATCGCCTCGTACAGCAATTGCTCGATCTTGTGGAGCTTCATCGACCGGCCTTTCTGCGCCGCGGAGAAAAAGCCGGCCCCCACAAGCAGGGCCGGCCCCAGCCCGATGTGCATGGAAGCCAGTAGGCCCGACAACTTGGTTAGTAAGGCGATAGAGTCGCCCCCGCGTGAATCGCTCCCCGGCTACCCGGATCGACGCTAAACACGCGGCCAAGCTGTCGGGGCTACTGGCCCTGATACGTTGCATCAGATTGACCTCCAAACGGGTTACTACGCCCGGCCGGCGGATTGCCGACGCCGTTAGTTTAGCCGCCCCGCCAGATCGCCTACAAGCCCGATACCTGCGCGTTCGGCCGCGTCCTAGCTATTCCATGCCCAGTTGCAGCCAAAACACGCCCGCGGCCCCGTAGGCGTTGTACATGCGTACAGGCGACCGGTCGGCCCGACGGCCACAGGCCGGAATCACAACCTATTGCGGTTCGATCGCGAGCGCTTTTCTAAAAAATTAGCCTGCCCGTTAAGATGGATTGGCTTAAAAAACCGATGCAGTTTTCATTTACGGCAACACCCCCGGTGCGTTCGCCCTACCACAATTTGGCGGCCTGAAACGGCGGCCGTGGGAGTCTGTCAAGAAAATCATCAAGCAATCGGTTACGATCTTTTGTAGCTTGCGCCGCCGCCCGCGTCATGTACACGTGTCCACCGATTTTTGGGTAATTTTCGCATTTGCAGTACCGAGTGGCTATCTACTGGATCGGGCTACGCGCCGTTTGCCGAGTCGCAGCCCTGATCATGGCCCAACTCGACCACGCGCCCACCTGCATGTTCATGCACCGCCGCCCTGAGGGCGCACGTCCGCTTCTGCCGCGTTGAGTGTCGTTGGCGTGCTTTAACTTA
>CAVTXL010000003.1:0-1340618 GCA_963738665.1 uncultured Planctomycetota bacterium | reverse complement strand
ATCACCCGCAGCTAGGCCGGTGGCTGCAGCGGGATCCGCTTGGGTATGATGACAGCACTACTAATCTCAATTTGTATGCATCAGGGCGGCCATTAGAAGGCAGCGACCCATACGGTCTACTTACATGGATAAATGGTCCAACGGTCACAACGATAACGGGACCGCCAATCGTGGTCAACAATTTTTTTGGCGGGGGAAACAGAACCGCACCACCAGGAACATTGGGTTGGACCGTTCCTCGGGTTTCCGTCAGCTTTACGTGCGTCAAGACCTCGATATGCAACTGGCAATTGAGCTCGGCTGGTGTTACGGTTACATATCATGCTGAAATCTATAAGTTGCCAACTTCGTCAATGAGCTCTGCTGCACAGGACGCATGGGTCTTGCGCGCCGAAGGCGACCATGTTGCAGACTTTGCCTGGTGGGCAGCGGGCCCAGGTTTGGCCGGAGCGAAGATTGGAGAAACGGTCGCGTCTACGGTTGGTTATTGGACTCAAAGTGGGTGTGGCACGGGTACTGCCGACATCATGAAGGCAGCCATAGCACCCAGTTTGGTTGCCGCGGACAACGCGTCGGTCGCCAAATGGGACAGTACTGGTAAACATACGTGGACGAGTCCAGCTCGTCGTCCGTAGGCAAGGTGAGATATGTCTGGCCTTCTAAATACTGGCTGCAAATCGCGAAAAGTGTGCGTAGCCCTTGTTACCCTAATCGTATCACAGTCCTCATGTTCACGAGGAACCGGGGTAATGAACTCGTCAAATAATACACGTTTTGTACTTCAATCGCTCAAGTTGTCAGAGGATGGTAAAACCCTTGTTGGGATATTCTTATTTGAGAACAAATCGGATAGCCCAATAGAGGTTCCAGGAGTACGAGGACTGCCGCCCAGTACTAATCACGTTTTTCGGCCGCACTACATCAACTATGAGGTGCGGCGAGACGGGAAATGGACTCGTTTGGATGTCGGTTATGACGGGGTGCCAGAGTATTTTACAATTGATCCCCGCGTTGAATATCAATTTGTCATTAATCTGGGGCCCACTACCTCGAGCACCCTCCGATTCAGTGCCGTGTTCTACTTTCACACTTTGACCGGAATGGGAACCTTTTGGCCACGTACATGTCCGACCCATTTACATTGGAAAAAGTTGAGCCTTCGGGGATAGAAACAGAGAAATAAGATGAATTGTAACAATTTAGGCACAGAATAGAGGATGTCCCGAGTTTAGTTGAAAAGGTGGTGACTCCTTCACCCGGAGGTTACATTCCGGGAATGTCATTTTCACTCACAGAAGGAGTTCACCACCATGTCACGAAGCTATCCGAAATCGTCTCGTGTTCGCAAGTCACCTAGCTCCGACGGCCGGAGAAAGGGAGGTCGGCCGCGGCGGATCGAATGCAGGCCTTGGCGGCGTCCCGCGAAGTGCAATTGCCGCTAAATGTCGAAGCGCTGGTCGAGATGACTCGCGAGGGCTCTCATCGTTCGCCGGTAACCGTCCCACGAACCGCATCTTGACGGCCGTGTTATTTTCAGGATTTCGGATTCGAAATTCTGGAGGCTGGCAATGGCTCGCGAAGTGAAAAAGGGGACATTCTGGTTTTTCGGTAGTCTAGGGTGTTTCCGTACCATGCAAACCTGGGCGCATTGTGCCGACGAGGCGTTCTTTGACAACATAGCAGCAAGTGGCGGAAAGTCTCACGCAGAGGCGCGGAGCACGCAGAGTTGATCTGCTCCGCGCCTCTGCGCCTCTGCGTGAGACGGATTGAAAAAGGATTGAAAAAGAACGGCGACACCGACCCGCTGAACCAGTACGTCTGGCACCCGTACTTTATCGACGCGCTGGCCATTCGCTGGTATGACGCCAACACCAGCGGCAGCCCGAGCGATTTTTTTACTGCCACGATGCGGCCAAGCAAAGGGGATAAGTCCAATTTCTGCGCGCGCCGACAGGAGATATCCCCGGGGATAAGGCCGATTCGGTTTAAAATTGGACTTATCCCCTTTTCCATCCCCTGAATTCAACGGTCGGGGCGCGTGGGAATGCGATCGATAGGGGGGCGTAGGGGCCACCCATCTTTTAGCGCCCGTCGTTGAGCGTGTGCTTGAGGGACATCCAAACAACACCCGCTTCAGGCGACCTTCGACCGCAGCGGCCGGCCGCTCGAGACCAGAGCGTGCGGCGAGTCCCCAGTCTGACAAATTCAGTGGCCGAATTCAAGCAAATTTAGCGGCAGCACCGTTTCCCCAATTCGTCCGCGATCGCGGCCGCTTTCTCTTAACACCCCGCCGCAACCAACGTCCTTTTGCTCCTTCTTCCCGCTCCCCGCTTCCCTGACTCCTGACTCTTGACTCTTGACCATTCCCACCCTGGCCGAAAACGCCACTATACAAACGAACAACAACCTGCTAACCTCACGAGTGCCCGTCGCTCTTTGACAACCGATCGAATGCTTCCGTCGCAAAACCCGCGGCCAGCGCTCGCGACCGCGCCCACAGCAACACGCAGCCACCTATCAATTTCACCCCCCGGAAGGGTGAAGACGGCCAAAACTCGGTGGGGGAGTTTTGGACACCTTCGATAGGATTCGGGAAAACGCAACATCGTTTCCCCGCGAGCCGCCAGCCGGGCAGCCGGGCAACTCGTTGCCACAATTCCCAACCTCGTTTCGCCTCACCGGTGCGAGATCACTCGGCCGCGAGGCAAGGGCTGCATTCACACTGGGGGACGTCGGGGGAGACGTCGGGGGACATCCACATTTTGACGAAAATGGCGGAATTTGCAGGTCATTGATCGCCAAATCTCCCGCGGCGAAGTTGCCACTGCTTTCTCGAGTGGCCAAAAATGACTACTAGACACCCGTCCACTCGTCTGCTAGGCTCACGGCTGCAAATCTTTCTTTGGCAACTCAATCTGAGCACTTCTTGCCAGCGCTGCCGCGTTGGTCTGCGTTTGTGGTACGATCTTTAGCCGCGATCGCCTACACCGTCCGCCACAACGTGGCCAGCAAGATGTCGCGAATCGACGGCAGCTCGCGGGGCAGGTGGTTGTAGAGCTTGAAGAACAGCTCATCGTGGCCGGACAGCTCCGTCACCCAATCGTTGGGGTCGGCCGACATGACGGCTTTGAACTCGGCCTCGGAAAAATCAAGGCCGCGCCAATCGATGTCGTCGTAAATCGGCGTCCACCCCAGCGCACTCTCGGTCGCCGACACTCGGCCGCGGGCCCGGTCGATCACCCACTTCAGCACCCGCATGTTGTCGCCGTAGCCGGGCCAGATATATTTGCCGTCCGGCCCGCGGCGGAACCAATTGACGATGAAAATCCGCGTCGGTTTCTTCAGCTTACGGCCGAAGTTCAGCCAATGGCCAAAATAGTCGCCCATGTTGTAGCCGCAGAACGGGAGCATCGCGAACGGATCGCGCCGCACCTTGCCAAGCTGGCCAAACGCGGCGGCCGTCATCTCCGAGCCCATTGTGGCCGCGGCGTACACGCCGAACGCCCAGTTAAAGGCCTGTGACACCAGTGGCACGGCCGTGCTCCGCCGCCCGCCGAAGATGAACGCCTCAATCGGCACGCCCTGCGGGTCGTCGTAGGCCGGGTCGGCCGAGGGGCACTGGCTTATGGGCGCGGTGAAGCGGCTGTTCGGGTGGGCCGCCTTTGCTTCGCTCGCGGGCGTCCAGTCGTTGCCCTGCCAATCGATTGCATGCCGGGGCGGCGGGCCGTCCATGCCTTCCCACCAGACGTCGCCGTCGTCCGTCAGGGCGACGTTGGTGAAGATCGTGTTCTCTTTGATCGTCGCCATCGCGTTCGAATTGGTCTTCCAATTGGTCCCCGGCGCGACGCCGAAGAAGCCGGCCTCGGGATTGATCGCGTAGAGCTTGCCGTCGGCGGCCGCCTTGATCCAGGCGATGTCATCGCCCACGGTGGAGATTTTCCAGCCGTCCTTTTGGAAAGGCTCGGGCGGAATCAGCATCGCGAAGTTCGTCTTGCCGCAGGCGCTGGGGAAGGCGGCCGCGACGTAGGTCTTTTCGCCATCGGGGCTCTCGGCGCCCAGGATCAGCATGTGCTCGGCCAGCCAACCCTCGTCGCGGGCCATCACGCTGGCGATCCGCAGGGCCAGGCACTTCTTGCCCAACAGCGCGTTGCCGCCGTAGCCCGAGCCAAAGCTCCAGATCGACCGCTCCTCAGGAAAATGGACGATGTACTTGTCCTTCGGATCGGGACTGCAGGGCCAGGGGGCGTCCTCTTGCCCGGGCGCCAGCGGCATGCCGACCGAATGGAGGCACTTGATGAACTTGCCATTGCCCAGCGCTTTCAGCACCAACTCGCCCATGCGGGTCATGATCCGCATGTTCACGACGACATACGGCGAATCGGTAAGCTGCACGCCAATGTGGGCGATCGGCGAGCCGATCGGCCCCATACTGAAGGGAATGACGTACATCGTCCGGCCCCGCATGCAGCCGTCGAACTTCGACCGCAGCGTGGCCTTCATCTTGTCGGGGGCCATCCAGTTGTTCGTCGGCCCGGCGTCGTCTTGCTTGAGCGAGCAAATGTACGTGCGATCTTCGACGCGGGCTACGTCGCTCGGATGGCTGCGGGCCAGGAAGCAGCCCGGCCGCTTCTCTTCATCAAGCTTGATGAACGTGCCGCTGGCCACCATCTCAGCGCACAGCCGATCGTACTCCGGCTGCGAGCCGTCGCACCAATATACCTGGTCCGGCTTCAAGAGCGCCCGCATCTCGCCGACCCAGGCGACGAGCTCTTTGTTCTGGGCGGCAGCGGGAGCTTCAAGCATGGATGGCATGTATGTCTCCAAGGATCCGAAAGGATCGCCTGAACAGTGTACCTCGAAATCAAATTTTGGCACGAAAGAACGGGGTTTCCAAGGGGCGATGCGTGCCCAGCGTCCCACCATGGCATAGAATTGGACGCATGGCCGATCGTGACGAGACATTGACCACGGACTTGCCAGCGTGCAGTTTGCGATCCACGAGTGGTTGGAAACGGCCCGCGAGCTGGGCCGAGAGATTCCTAAGCCGAAATGCCGCTTGACGTGCGAGTAGCGCCTCGTCACGCCGCCTACCACTTCTCGTCGTGGCCTTCGCCTTTGACGGCGTCCTCGTACCGATAATGCTGACACGGGATCAGCTCCCGTTTCGGCAGTTCTTCGCCGGCGAGATACTTGACGAATGCGTTCACCGTGTCCTCGGCCATCTTCCGCGGAAACTGCTGCGGCGAATCGTACAGCTCGTGGTTGAACACGGCCGCCTTGCCGTCGGGCGAGGCGTCGAAGGCGATGAGCTTGATGTCCTTTTCGCGGCCTGCCTTCTTGAGCGCCGCGTAGGCGCCCAGCCCGGACGGGTCGTTCACGGCGAAGATGCCGGCCAGGTCCGCGTGCGATTGCAAAATGTCGGTCGCCACCGTGTAACCATTCTCGCGGCGGCCCAGGCCCGAGAGCTCAACGACAATTTCGAGTTGGCTGCCGTGCTCTTTCAGGTAATTGACGAAGCCGTTGCGGCGATCGATGCAAGAAGTGATCTCAGGGTACGTGAGGATGGCGATCTTCCCCATATCGCCCGTTGCTTTCATCATGCTCTCGCCGGCAAGTTGGCCGCCTTGGTAGTTGTCGGTGCCGATGTGATACACGACCAGCCCCTTCGCCTCTGGGTCGGTCACCTCGACATCGAACGTAAACACCGGAATGCCGGCCGCGTGGGCTTTCTTGACGCCCTCGCCGGCCGCTTTCGAGTCGGCCGGGTTCAAGAAGATCGCGCTCACATGCTGGGCCACGAAATCCGAAAGCTGGTTGTTCTGCGTGGCCGCCTCATTGCGGCCATCCTGGGCGATCAGCTCATACCCGTGCGTGGCCGCCTCCGCTGTCATCACATTGGCGATGAAGCGGAAGTAGGGATTCGTCAAATCCATGCACGTCATGCCGATCTTGCCCTTGGTGGGCGCGGAGGCAAGTTTGCCGCCGGCGTCGGGCGATTTGGAACATGAAGCGGCCACCCACAGCGAGATAGTTGCCAGGCCCAGGTATTGGACAAACCACCGTGTACGCATCGATGTCCCCTTTAGACCGAAGATATCAGACGTTCCAATCGCCAACAAACGTAGTAGAATTGGGTTATGAGCGCGAGAACCGAGAAAGAGAAAGCAAAGCGAAGCGAGACTACGTGGTACCGCGGGGCGGACGTTCCCCGCCCCGTTATCCGACGCTTTGCCCGCGAAGTAGCCGAGCAGTTGCGCCGGATAAGATCATTTTGTTCGGCTCCTACGCCTACGGCAAGCCGCACGCCGACAGCGACGTCGATATCCTCGTCATCATGACCTGCCGGAATCAGTTGGATCAGGCGTTCAAAATCCGCATGACGGTCGAAGCTCGTTTTCCGATGGACCTTATCGTGCGAACTCCTAAGAACCTCGAATGGCGACTCAAGGAGGGGGAATCATTTCATTCAGAGATCATGCAAAGGGGCAAGGTGCTGTATGAAAAGGGCGACGCGCGAATGGGTCGGCAAAGCGGAAGACGATTATCGCGCCGCGGAAGTGCTCGCCAAAAGCAAAGCTCGTCTGTATGACCAACGGTGCTTTCACTGTCAGCAATGCGCCGAACAATACCTGAAGGCGCTTCTTGACGAGTTGGGACTCTCGCTTAAAAAGACTCATGACCCTCGCCGTCCTGCTCGATCAGCTTTTGACACATTATTCGATGCTTCGGGCGCTGCGCCGCGGGCTGAACTTTTTTGACCAATTTTTCTGTCGACGTACGATATCCGGGCGACGACGCAACGGGACGTCAGGCAGTCGCCGCGATGCGCTGGGCCGGCAAGGTTAGCGACGCCTGCCGTGCCATCTTGGAACCATGACTGACCGACGGATGCTATCCACGGCGTCGCCAAAGTCGCGGTATTTCCGCTCTTGTGCGTATCTTATCCAGCAGCACCGCCCCCAAAATCACCGCCCCCAGCACAATCATCTGCACGTAAGCGTCGATCCCCAAAATGTTCATCCCATTCTGAATCACGGCAATGATGAACGCCCCAATCAGCGTGCCCAGCACGTTGCCGCCGCCGCCCGCAAGGCTCGTGCCGCCGATCACCACGGCCGCGATCACCGACAGCTCCAGGTCGCGACCCAGGTTCGGCGTCCCCGTGTTCACCTGCGAGGCCTGAATGCAGCCCCCCAAGCCGGCCGCCAGGCCGCTCGCCGTGTAGACAAACGCAATCACCAGGCCGATCGGCACGCCCGACAGCCGGGCCGCCTCTTCGTTGCCGCCGACCGCATAAATATATCGCCCCATCCGCGTGTGGGCCATGAACACGTGCGCGGTCGCATAGAGCATGATGAGCAGCAGCACAGTGTTCGGAATGCCGAACGAACGCCCCTGGCCCAGCCACGTCAGGGCCGCCGGCAGATTGTCCACCGAATACCCGCCCGTGATCCGAAAAGCGAGGCCGCGAATCATCATCATCGTGCTCAACGTGACGATGAACGGGGCCAATTTGAACCGCGCAATCAACAGCCCCGTCGCCGCGCCGACCGCCCCACACGCCAGCGTGCCGGCGAGAAACCCCAGCGCGACCGCCCACCCAGACGCGTCCGCACCGCCCAACCGCTGCATCACCGTGGCCCCGACGACGGCCGACAGGGCAACCAGGCTGCCGACTGACAGATCGATGCCCGCCGTGACGATGACCATCGTCATGCCGATCGCAATCACGGCGATCACCACGATTCGGTCGACGATCGCCATCATGTTCGACCACTTCAGAAAATTGGACCGCAGCCGCGAATGGGGACTGCAGACGGCCACCCGCTCCAAGGCGGGATAATCGGCCGCCAATTGTTCCACAACGAGCCAATGCATCGTGTCGCCGGCCGTCAGCATGGCGACGAGCGGTTCGTCGTGGGCTGCGATCTCATCCAGCGCGATGCGTAGATCTCGCGGCGTGCCGATCACGACGCGGACGTTCAAGTAACCTTCGTCGCGCAGTTCGTCGGCCGGCGCCGGACAATCGTCGCCGACTCGGTGCTGGCCGCGCCGACGGCGAGCACCAGGTCGGTCGGTGCGAATCGGCCGCGAATCTGCGAAACCAGCTCAGCTGCCGAGGTGCCGGGCCCGGGCAAGCGCCACTGGAGCGACAGGAGGCTGAAGACTGCCGCCAGGGCCACGAGCACTAGGATCATGCCGTAGTCGCGGAAGATGCGGTACTGCACAGGCGGCTCCAGAATTCCCAACCAAGCTGGTCGGGCTAAATACGGCGGACCAAGCTGGTCGGGCTATGTGTGCGGACGGCGATCCGCTACGCGCTGACCGCATACGATAATATATCGGCCTGCGTCGCGCTCGCCACGTCGCTGATCGCGCCGCGAACCCGGCCGCCGTGCATAACGAGAATCCGGTCGCACATCCCCAAGAGCTCGGAAATTTCGCTCGAAATCATCAAGATCGCCTTCCCCTCGCCAGCCAGCTCGTTGATGAGGCGGTAGATCTCAAGTTTCGCGCCGACATCAATTCCGCGCGTCGGCTCGTCGAACAACACGACGTCGGCGTCACGGGCCAGCCATTTGGCGAGCACGACCTTTTGCTGATTGCCGCCCGACAGGCTCGCGGCCGGCCGCTGGGGCCCGGTCGACTTGATGTGCAGTCGCCCGGCAAACGTATTGAACTCAGCCTGCTCACGTCGCGCATCGACGAACGGCCCCCGCGCGAAGCGTGCGAGGTTCGGCAGGCCGAAATTCGCCTGGATGCTGTGCGACAAAATGAGTCCCTGCGCCTGGCGATCTTCCGTCAACAGGCAGATGCGGTGGCGAATCGCATCGCGCGGGCTGCGAATCGCCACTTCCTGCCCGTCAACGTAAATCCGCCCGTTGTCGGCGCGGTCGGCGCCAAACACCAGCCGGGCCGTTTCCGTCCGGCCGGCGCCGGTCAGGCCGGCGAGACCGAGCACTTCGCCGCGGTGCAGCGAGAAACTCACGTCGCGCACCGCCCTGCCGCGTGACAGCGATTCCACCCGGAGACGCTCTTTGCCAATCGCAACATTCCGCCGCGGAAACTCCGTCTCCAGCGGCCGGCCGACCATCTGCTCAATCAATTCGCCGCGGCCGACTTTGCTCACCCGCCGGACGGCCACGACCGCCCCATCGCGCAGCACCATCACGCGATCGGCCACGGCAAACACTTCATCCAACCGGTGGCTGACGTAGACGATGCCCAGGCCGCGGGCCTTCAATTCGTGCACGAGGGCCAAGAGCTGCTGGGCCTCGTGCCCCGAGAGCGCCGCCGTCGGCTCGTCCATCACCAGGATGCGGGCCTGGGCCGACAATGCTTTTGCGATTTCGACCTTTTGCCGCTGCGAGACGCTCAAATCGCGGCAGCGGGCGTCGGGATTGATGTCGGAGCCGATCGTCGCCAAGAGCGCGCCGCCGTCCGCCGCTCTTCACCGCGTCGCACAAAGCCGAGCCGGGTCCGCTCGCGGCCCAGAAAGATGTTCTCGCGGACCGACAGGCCTCCAACCAGATTGAACTCCTGATAGATAATCGCCACGCCCGCACGGTCGGCCGCGGCGGGCGACGCGATCGTAACCGGCCGCCCGTCGATCAGAACCTCGCCTCGATCGGGCGCCACCGCCCCGCCGAGCACCTTCATCAGCGTGCTCTTGCCGGCGCCATTCTCTCCTACCAGGGACAGCACCTCACCCCGATTCAACTCAAGCGACACATCCGCGAGCGCATGGACGCCGGCAAAGGCCTTGTCGATGTGCCGCATTGCCAGGAGAGGACTCATTCTGGCAATGCCTCGCCCGGAAATGCGTCGCTCCAAATCGCGGCGAGCTCCGCCGTAAGATCGAGTTTTGCCGCCCACGCGGAGACATAATCAGAATCGATAATGTCACGATTCTCACGCAGCAGCATCGCGGCATCCGCGCGGTCGATCATACGGCCGGCCACCAATTTGAGAAGGATCAGATCTTCGCACCGCAATACCGCGATTGGGCGGTCGACGCCGGGTATCTTTCGCTCGACTCTGCGAGAAAGAGCCGACATTTGCAGTTCACTCTCTGCCAAGAGCACATCAAACTGCACGTCATAAATCTCGCCTGCTGGCGTAAACAGGAGTTGGACAAATCTATGCTTGCCGACTTGAATCACTGGGGATTTCGCTTTCGACCTGAATCCGCGTGAGCGCAAGCTTTCGACGAATGGACCCCAACGGCTCCAGCGCAGACCATATTTCGTTCAAAGCGGAACGGACCGATTCACCCGCCATGTCCCGCCTCGCGACGGCTAAGGTTTTCCAAGAATTCGACCAGTCGACGATCGTGCTCGGCCATTTGGCGAGCGTACCACTCACGATATGCTTCTTGCAAATCGCCGTCTGGCCCGATCTTCTCTCTTAGGCCAACGAAGACGAGCGTCTGAGCCTCGTCGACTAATTCGCCCCAAAGTTCAATGCGTTTTTCCAGCGACAAATGCTTGACGCTGGGCGAAGCAAGTTCCGGTGGAGGGATGAATTGATTGGTCACAGGAGTGAGTGCCCTGGGAGAATAGGCTCTCTCGCAAATGAGTTGTGCCTCTGTTCACATTCTAGCACAGCGCGGACGGTTACATCCGCTCGACAACCTCAATTCCCAGCAGATTAAGCCCTCGCTCGATCGTGCGGGCCGTCAGGTCGCACAACAACAGCCGGCTCATCCGCAGCTCGTCGCTCTCCGCCCGCAGCACCGGGCAATGTTCAAAGAAATCGCTGTAGCGACTGGCCAGCTCGAACAGATAAGCGGTGAGGTGATTGGGCCGATAATCGGCGACCACGCGATCGAGCGCTTCGGCGAACTGCAGCAGGGCGACAGCCAGGGCCCGCTCTTGATCGGTGGTGAGTCGAATTGCACTGGCACAGCCAGTGGCACCTTTGCGGAGTACGCTCGACATCGACGCCGCCCTTTTCAAAAATGCTCCGCACCCGCGCGTAGCTGTACTGCATATACGCCGCCGTGTTGCCTGTCATGGCCAGCATCTTATCGTAGCTGAACACGTAGTCGCTCGTGCGATTGTGGGCCAGGTCGGCGTACTTGATCGCACCGATGCCAATCCGCTCGGCCGCTTGCAAGCGCTCATCGTTCGTCAACAGTGGCTCGGGCCGCTCGTCGTCGTTGTGCGCACACGATCGCATACGCCCGCTCAACCGCTTCATCCAGCAGGCCGACCAGGCCCACGGCCTTCCCCTCCCGCGTTTTGTAAGGCCGGCCGTCCTCGCCCAGCACCGTGCCGAACGCGATATGCTGCAGCTCGACGTCGCCAAAGCCCCACAGCCGGGCCGTGGCGAAGAGCTGCTCGAAGTGGAGCGACTGACGATGATCGACGACGTACAAAATCGCATCCGGCCGCCAGGTTTCCACGCGATACTGGATGGTTGCCAGGTCGGTCGTCGCGTAGAGAAACGCCCCGTCTTGCTTTTGCACCAGCATCGGCGCTTCCTGCCCCGGCAGAAAGACGCACATCGCACCGTCGCTCTCGCGGGCCAGCCCCTGATCGGCCAGCGACTTCACGACGCCCCGCAGCCGGTCCTGGTAAAAACTCTCGCCCAGCGTGTGGTCGAACGAGACACCCAGCCGCTCGTAGGTGGCCTCAATCTCAGCCAGGCACGGCGGCAGAAACCGCCGCCACAGCTCCGTGTTCGTCGGGTCGCCGCCGTGCAGGCGGGCCGTTTCCAACAGCACCTCGCGGCCGATGTTCGCATGGCGTTTAAGCAGTGGGCCGATTTGCGGATCGAGCTCGAGCGCGGCCAGCTTCGATTCCAGCAACGCCAGCTCATTCTGCCGCTCGGCCAGCGACGCCTGGGCCTGTTGCAATCGCTTGGCCAGCTTTTTGGCTTCCTTGGGGTCGCTGGGTGCCGCGATCTGTTCAATCTCGGCCACACGCGCTTTCGGCCTCGGCGATCTGCCGCCTCAGCGTCGGAACGGTCTCGCGCCGCGAGTCGTGGTACTCGACCAGCGTGTTGACCAGCTTATAAACGCGGCTCAGCTCCTCGACTGGCTGATAATCGAGCGACTGCTCATTGACGAAGTGTTTGTACCCATAAATGATCATCCCAAACTGCGTGCCCCAGTCGCCGATATGGTTGTCGCTAATCGTCGTGTGGCCGAGAAACTTCAGCACGCGATAGAGCGCGTCGCCAATCACCGTCGAGCGGATGTGACCGACGTGCATCGGCTTGGCCACGTTGGGCGACGAATAATCGATGACAAACGTCGCGTGGCTGCTCCACCTTAGCCACATCCAATCGCTCGACGTCGCGGCTGGCCGCGGCCAGTTGATCGACGAGCCAGTCATCTCGCAGCCGCAGGTTGATGAAGCCCGGCCCCGCCACCTCCGGCGGCTGGCAAACGTCGTCAATTTCAAGCGCGGCAACCAGCTCGGCGGCCACCTCGCGCGGCGGCTTGCCGAGCTGCTTGCCCAGCTTCATCGCGCAGTTGGCCTGGTACTCGCCAAACTTCGCATCCTGGCTGGGCAGCACCATTTCGACCAGGGCGGGCACGTCCGCCCCGGCGACGCCCGGCAGTTTCGTCAAAGCGGTGGCGAAACGGTGCGCGAAGAAGGGCGAGTGTGTTCATCGTCGCGTCAGTATAGACAAGCAGCGGCAGAGAGGGGGAGACAAGGAGGCACACGGGCCGTCAGCTTCTCACTATCTCGCCCTCTCCTTGTCTTCCCTTCTCGCCTTCCCATGGCAGCGGAACGCGCTGGGCCGTCGACCACAGGTCCTCCAGCGCGTAATAGCCTCGCGTCTCGGCGTCGAACAGATGGATCACCACCGAGCCATAGTCGAGCAGAATCCAGCGGCTTTCGCTGTAGCCCTCAATGCCCAGCCGCTGGTCGCCCAGCTCGGTCTCGAGCGTGCGGTCGATCTCTTCGCTGATCGCGTGCAGTTGCCGCCGACTGTTGCCCGTGGCGAGCACAAAGTAATCGAACTCCGGCGTCATCTCGCGCATGTCAAGCACGACAATATCCTGGCCGCGGTTGTCGTGGGCCGTCCGCGCAGCGGCAAGCGCTAGCTCCAGGCTGCGCTGGCGGCGATCTTCAAGCGTGGCAAGGGCGTCGGCGATGGTACCAGGAACCTTGGGCGTGCGAACCTCTCGCTCTGCGAGTGGACGCATGTCGCGGAGTGATTTGTCTACAATATAGGACCGCAATTTTACCGACCGGTTCGCCCGCGGGCCAGCGGCGCAGCCGACAGGCGTCGAATTCCGTAGTAGGCAGTCTCCGTCTGCCGCAACAGCCCCTGCACAAGACGCCCCTGCGCGAACCACCCCCCGGCAGCGCATTGCCGCGCCGCCGCTACGGCACGCGCAGCGTGTCCGCCACGGCCGATCTATGACCTGCTACGTTACGGCCGATTCCGCCGCGCCCGCAGCCATAGCGCCAGCCCCCAGCCGGCCAGAAAAATCCACAGCACGCCCAGCATCGCCAGCGATTTGGTCCAATCGTGTCGCGGCCGGACCGCGCCCAATTGCAGAAACGCGCCCAATGCCAACAGCGCAGTCCACACGACAAGCGCCGCCGCCAGCACGGCGAGAGGCAGCCATTTTTTTCGCTCCTGGTCGTTCATGTTGCGTCGGCGAGGGCGATTCGGGAAGCTTACATGACAAAATCGCATTCAAATGCAGACTGCGCCGTTAACGATCCGTCGACTTTCTGGCTGATCGCTGAAAGCGGACGGCTGATGGCCCTTCGCTGGGTTCAATTGCAGCGCAACACTCATTAGGAGCTCTAGTCATGATTGTAGGCGTCCCCCGCGAGATCAAACAGGACGAATACCGCGTGGCCATGCTGCCCGTCGGCGTCGAGGAACTAGTTCGCCGCGGCCACCAGGTGCTGATCGAGGCCGGCGCCGGGCTCGGCTCGGGCATCGCCGATCATGATTACCTGCGACAGGGTGCCGAGCTGATGAGCGGCCCGCAGGAAATCTTCGCCCGGGCCGAGCTGGTCGTCAAAGTCAAAGAGCCCCAGCCCGTCGAGTGGCCGCTGGTCCGCCGCGATCAGGCGATCTTCACCTATTTCCACTTCGCGGCCGACCGCCCGCTCACCGACGCCATGCTCGCCACCGGCGCCACCTGCATCGCCTACGAAACGCTGGCCGACGACCGCGGCCGCCTGCCGCTCTTGACGCCCATGAGCGAAGTCGCCGGCCGGATGAGCATCCAGGAAGGGGCCAAGTACCTGGAGCGGCCGCAGATGGGCCGCGGCATTCTGCTGGGCGGCGTGCCCGGCGTCGCCCCGGCCTATATTACGATCCTCGGCGGCGGCGTCGTGGGGGCGAACGCGGCCAAGATCGCCGCCGGCTTCAGCGCCGACATCGCCATCCTCGACATCAACATGGACCGCCTCCGCTACCTCGACGACATCATGCCCCCCAACGTCGAACTGCCTGTTCAGCGACCGGCACACCGTCCGCGAGCAAATCGCCCGGGCCGACCTGGTGATCGGCGCCGTGCTGATCCCCGGCGCCAAAGCGCCGATGCTCGTCGAGCGCGACGACCTGCAGCTGCATGAAGCCCGGCAGCGTGATCATCGACGTGGCGATCGACCAGGGCGGCTGCATCGCCACCAGCCGGCCCACCACCCACAGCAACCCCACCTACATCGTCGACGAGGTAGTCCACTACTGCGTGACGAACATGCCCGGCGCAGTCGGCCGCACCAGCACGTTCGCCCTCTGCAACGTGACGCTCCCCTGGGTGCTGGAGATCGCCGACCGCGGCGTCGAACGAGCGGCCCGCGATCTAAAGCCCGTTGCCCGGGCGATCAACCTAGCCGGCGGCGAAGTGACAAACCGCGCCGTCGCACAAACCTTCGGCCTCAAATACTCAAACCACTTTGCCGCCTAGTGAAGTAAATGGATTTTTCCCCTCCCCTTCGACGGGGAGGGGCCGGCGGAGGGGTGATTCCCAGACGGTAGGGCGAAGCTCCTGCCGAGCCAAAACACTCTCTACCGCAACGCGGTTGCACACCGTAGCCCAGGGTTGGCCGCCGTGAGCTTGTCGAACGGCGGCCTCACCAACAAAGGCACCGGGGTGCCTTCGCCTCGCCGGCCATCGCTCGCCAACAGCGGGGCGAGCGAGCGACGGCCGGCGCAGGCGAAGGCACCCCCTCCCACCAATTGCCTGGAAATTCAAAAAACGTAAGCCAACCGGTTGACACGAGTCTTTCCATAGATGTCCCCAATGCTCACCAATGCTCACAATGCTCACCAAAGCTCCTCAAATGCTCCTTACGTCGGACTCAGCTGTTGCAAGAGTTGGGTGGGAGTAAGAATCTGTAGCCCAGGAAAGCGCCGCTGGAAGTCTTGGCCGTCGGCCGTCTGGGGGTCGCCCAGGGAAAGCAAATCTAGGTCACGGGAGACCATGAGTTTTCTATACGCCGCAATCGCCAGGTCGACGTAGTGGGCGTCTGTAGGATCGCGGGGGAATTCAAACACGGCGGGTACGACGCTTAGGGTAGTCGCAATCTCGGTCATCGACTCCAGAAACCATTTGACGCGATCCGGCGTCAGCTTGAAACGGGTTGCCAGGTGGGGACGTGACGTAATGTCCTGCAGCTCATCAAAGACGAATTTGGAGACAAACAGGATACAGCGACCGTCCGCGACAGCCTCCAGTGCTTGGCCGGCTGGTCCAAGGGGATTGATCAGCGCTTGAAAGAAAATGTTGCAATCAAAGACGACGCGTTCCGGCGTAGTCATTGGTCAGCCGCCGCGCGTTTGCGCCGGAGGGCGTGCTTTTCAGCCTCGAACAGCTCGACGGCTTCGTCCTCGGTCAACCCGGACTCATGAAGGCGTTACACGAACCGGCGCCAATGCCTGACGAGTTTGGCAGAGGCCAGCAAATTTCGGCGATTCGCCGAAACGGCAATTTCTTGCGCAGTCTTGCCGGCGGCCTCAGCGGTACGAGTCTTCTCATCCGCTAGTTCGTCGCCAATAGTGACTGTGAGTGCCATACAGATGGCCTGGCTTTACAGTCAACACCGCGGCGCCATCGTCAATTTTGCGATTCCACTCGATCGAATCGTCAATCGCAAACATGCCAGCCGTAAAGCAGGTTTTCGAACAGAACCGGGGCGAACGCGGCGCCACCCATCTCTCGGTTCTCATGATCCCGCGAATTGCCGACACACCCAAAACGGCCGTATCATGACCGATAGTTGGCTGTCGCCAATGTTGCACCGTTCTGGAGCGCACAATGCCCGTCCCTGGATACCAAGAATTCATGCTGCCGCTCGTGAAGTTGGCTGCCGATGGCCAAGAGCACAAGACCACCGATGCGATTGATGCGCTTGCTTGTCAGCTTGGTGTGAGCGAGCAGGACCGGGAAATCATGTTGCCCAGTGGCACGCAAACGCGGCTTTACAACCGCGTCACCTGGGCTCTCACGTACCTTACCAAGAGCCTGGTACTGGAAAAGACCGCGCGCGGACGGTTCAAGATTGCTCCGCGCGGCGTGGATGTGTTGAAGAAGAACCCGCCTCGAATCGACAATGCGTTTCTCACGCAGTTCGACGAGTTCCGCGCGTTTAAGCAAAAATAGGCCAAGTCCGCGTCCGTTGCCACGACGGCAGACGATGGTGGCGACGATGGCGTTGAGACTTCGCTCACGCCGCTCGAGCGCGTCGAGGGCGGCTACAACGAACTTCGCGAAGCATTGGCCGACGAGTTGCTGAGCCGGGTGCGCACCATGACGCCCACGGCCTTCGAGCAGTTGGTGGTCGATGTGCTGGTCGCAATGGGCTACGGCGGCTCGCAACTTGATGCCGCTCAAGTCGTCGGCAAGAGTGGCGATGGCGGGATCGACGGAGTTATCAAAGAAGACCGACTGGGTCTCGACATGGTCTACGTGCAGGCGAAGCGACACACCGCCGATGTCGGCCCCGGCGCCATACGTGAGTTCGTCGGTTCACTCGGCGAACACAAGGCCACCAAGGGGGTGTTTATCACCTGCGGCGGCTTCACATCGGGAGCGACAGAGGCAGCCGCCAAGGCTCATCACCGCATCGTTCTAATCGACGGCGACCAGCTCGCGGATTATATGATCGACAACGGTGTAGGCGTTGCGGACGACAAAGCATATACAGTGAAGAAGCTCGACAACGACTATTTCGGCGAGGTTTGATACGGGGGGACACGAGGGCAGCCACTTGTTCGTTATTCTCAGGCCGATTGCGGCCATGAGCCGCGCTGGCGCGGTCTACTGTACCGCTTCCACGGTCAGCTTCAGCCCGATTGCCTTGGTCACGGCGACGAGCGTCGAGAGCCGTGGGTTGCCGCTGGCCGATAGAGCACGGTACAGGCTTTCCCGTTCGATGCCCGCCAATTTTGCGACTTTGGCGATGCCGCCCCTGGCTTCTGCCAAATGCCCCATGCAACGAGCAACACTTTAGGCTCGTCGCAGTTTTCCAGTGCGGCCTTCAAGTACTCTTGCGCAAACTCCGGGTTCTCCTTCAGCTCGCGAACGACCGCATCATTGTGCGAAATGCTTGCTTTGCGTTTCATTCCTTGGCCGTCCTCTGTTGATAGTCCTGCCAGTATTCATTTGCGCGCTTGATGTCAGCCGTATGCGTGCGCTTGTCGCCGCCACACAACCGACACAAGCAGATTCGCCCCGCCATTGTGTGTACACGCGATAGCCCGGACCCCAAGAACCTGCCGGTCATCTTTAGCCACGCGGCTCGCGCACAATATTTTCATCTTGGCTTGCAAACAACGCCAGGTCCAAAAGGGTTGGCGTAAACCCTGACTTATTCGCTGCATAATCCGTTGCATTGAGAGCCGGAATTACGACATGGCCGTTGATGCGTTCGTCCCGCTGTGGCTGCACGCCAAGTTCGAGTTCTTTGAAAACTCTTACCGATATTCGCACGATGCCGTAGTGGTCTCGTTTATTTTCCGGAACCGTCGCAAGAATCTCTTCGGGGACGCGAGACAAGCCTCGCGGTAGAAGCTGATGCCATCCGTATCGGGGCCCCGGCCTTTGACTCTTGGTTCAAACGCGGAGGGCGAAATCAGCGGAGCTTTATTGGTTCTGAATCGGTCTTTGTATATCCGCCGGAGTAACCACTCATCGTCCGTGATTGGGTCGGCCTCGCGTTTCATCGTGACAATGTCCGGTCACTTTCTGGCTCGCTTGAAACACCTATCAACCACCGCGTCCAAACGTCGTGAGCTCAATCTGATCGGTGCCGTTTCTAACTAACCGCCCTTCAGCAGCCGTCGGCGAATGTACTTCGATTTCGTAATATCCTTCCATGGTGAGCCACTCGAAGTAAATCGTCCCATTCACACCGACGACTACTCGATCCGGTGCCTCCTGGTCCTGCTTCCGAAGACTCTGCGCAAAGCCAATTGCTCGCCGTCCGTCAAATCTGGACCTGGTGCTAACGACCCGTCACCGTCCCAATCATCGACGAATGATCGAAACGCTTTCAGCTGCGCAGCTGCGCTCATCCCACTGGCGTTCGTCTGGCCGCCGTACGAAGCGAGCTGCGCTTAATTCAGGCGCGACCGCCAATCCCACGTTCCCGCGGCCCAAACGCAGCTGCTCCATGTGCTTTTTCAAGTGCTGCGATCATGCTTGCTTCTACCAGCGCCTTGAACGTCCGACGAAGTCATCCGCAAAAAGCTATCTACCGCCACCTCGTGACCCAAGTCCAGCCCGTCACGCAGAGTTGCGACTCCTCCTTTACCGATTGGCCCACGGGCGGTCATCTCAACTAAAAGTGTGTCTTTTGTCTCATTGCGTCACCGACCCGGATAAGGCGCCACGTGAAACCGGCCTCGCTTCGGTTCAATCTCAAAGTTCCCTCACTCCGCCCGCGATGTTCCAGTGTGTAGTCCGGGAGCTGCAAATAATTTCCCAAACAATCCCGGCAATATAGTCACCCAATCTGCTGGAGTATTCCAGTATTCCGCTTGCGGAAATGAATCAATGTACGTCACTTCCCATTGATTCAACTCCAGCTCGCCAAGACCCGTTGACTTTGTGAACGCTTCAAAATTTGAAAACATGTCCTCAAATTCGCAAATAATCGCTTTGTAGCTCGGCTTCAAGTCACCTGACTTTCGCCAATTAAAGTGGAACCCAGTTGATTGCACCTGAATCAGCCGATCTTGGCTGGAATCATTCAGTACTAACCGCCCCAGCGGCATGGACTTATCATTCCGGAATGCACTCCCGAACGCTGGTCACTCAGGCCTGTCGAAAAGCTCAAACTGATCCTGATTGGTGGAGCATCCTCGGGACGTCCCCGACTCGTCCCCGAGCTCTTTCCAAAGAAGTCCAAAATGGCCGGCGGACAATTTCGCGAGCCGCGAGAATTGGACACCCAGAACGAACTCCACGACCGGTGGATTCTTGAACGTCGGAGTGGTAGTCATCCAAAGTCTCGTCTTTTGACTAGGTCTACGGGAATGATACGGGCAGACCGAAGGAAACGTTCATCCTCAGCCTACCGGTATTCACATTCAAATGCCTGCATACCGTGACAAAAGTCATTCCACACCTTAAACTTACCACAAATCGACAACGTGTCGCCACCCCGTTGCCGGGCCGAAGTCCGAACCTAGTCAGTTTGCGAACGTGACGCTCGCTACGTCCAACGCCTGAATGAAATTGAGTTTCCAATTTTACCATCCGGGCATATACGCGGTCAAAGCAGTCAAGTGGCCGATGAGAAACCCGGGAACCCGGCGTCATCCACTCGTCCGTAATTTTCAAGGCAGATTGCGGTTCTGGTGTCGAATGGTTCTCGTCGGGAAATCCGTCCCAACGCCACTCAGGGTTTCCTAGGCACTGCAACGTAGAAAGTGCGCAATGAACGACAACAGCCAAATCATAAACATCATGGGGACTGGCGGACGGCCTGCCACCGAACAAACGGCCGATAACTCCAGGCAGCGGTCTGGGGTAACCTGTAACATCCACTGGCGGTCCTGAATCTGGCTGACGACAACTTCAAGTTCCAAGGTCTCGCGGCGACACCCAACCGACCAACCACTATCCCTCCAGTTGTCCATCTCGTCGGTGCTCCAACCGGCCGCTGCCAACTCAGCCGATAGCCGCCGCATAAGAGCTGCTCCGGGCGGATGATCGAACTCCGCATCTTTGGGCACGCTCGCCTCAAATCGGAGATTCTGCGATATCGCATAAATCTTGGAGACAGCAGCTTCCGGCGGTTGTCAAACCGCTAGTGGGCACGATCCGCGGCGAGTCTCGGATTATCGGCCCCTCCCCTCTGCCAAATTTCGTGGCTGAATTCAACACAATTTCTTGATCCGCAAAGTCGGTTTTTTTGGTTGCGAATTCTGCCGTTTTCACTTGGCAATTTGCCGCGGCCTCGTCTTCCTCATCCGCCCACTGGCTCTCGACTCTAGACCCTCGGCTCTTGACTCACCCAACTGGCCAAAAACGCCTATTGTACAACCGTACACAACCTGCTATACTCACCCACACAAATCGCTCTTTGACAACCCGAGATACACAACCTCTGGCTAGAGCTCAAGCCTCGTGCCCGCTGACGGTTCCGGACATGCAACCCGCAAACCACAAGTGGACGACCGTTTCGCCCCACCCGCCCCACTTGTCCCACCCCCGGGGCCTTATTCGGCTGCAACTTCGCGCACGTCGCGCTGCAACGTGCACGCCAGCCGCCACTTGCGACAACCGTTTGTGCGACTTACGCCCGAATAAGGCCCCACCGGAAAAATAAAAATTTTTTGTGAGGCAAATCAAAAGTGAGGCACACAACATCTTGTGGTCCTGGAGGGCGAGGCTTCCGCCGAGCTATACGGCCTCATCGACCCGGCGCGGCCAACAGCCCCCGCAGATGCAGCTCCACGCACTCGGCCAGCACCGGCGGGTTGTAGCCGCCTTCCAGCAGACTGACGACGCGGCCGCCGGCATGGACGGCCGCCACGTCTCGCACCATCTGCGTGAGCACTGCGAAATCTTCGACCTCTAACCCCAGCGAACCGACCGGGTCCGTCCGATGCGCATCGAAGCCGGCACTCACTAGCACCAATTGCGGCCGCTGGCGTGCGGCGAACTGTTCCAGTTCGCTCTTAAAACGATCCAGAAACTCGTGCCGCGGCGTCCCAAAGGCGAACGGCAAGTTGCGAGTCGTACCCAAACCGGCCCCCGTGCCAGTTTCGTCCGCGCTGCCCGTGCCCGGGTAAAACGGCCAGCGATGCGACGAGAAGAAACCAATCCGTTCGCTGTCGTAAAACATGTCCTGCGTGCCATTGCCATGATGCACGTCCCAATCGACGACAAGAACCCGGTCGACGCCGTGCTCGTCGGTCGCCGCCCGCGCGGCTACGGCCACTGTGTTGAACAAACAAAAGCCCATCGCATGGGCGGGCAGCGCATGATGACCGGGCGGCCGCACGATACACAGGGCCGTTTGGTCTTCGCCGCCAAGCACGCGAGCGACGGCGTCACAAGCGGCCCCGGCGACGAGCGCCGCCACCTCGGCCGACGCCGAGCTGACGACCGTGTCCGGGTCGAGCATTCCGCCACCCTGGGCCGCCACCTGAAACACGTGATCGATATGCTGCGGCGTATGAACTCGCTCCAGTTGCTCGCGCGTCGCCGGCTGCCACGCCGGCCGCGGGCACTCGCTCATCAACCCGGTTTGCTCCAACCGCGCGGCGACTTGCTTCAGCCGCTGCGGCCGCTCGGGGTGGCGGCCGGTGGCGTGCGCCAAAAAGTGTGGATCGTAGTAGAGCAGCGTCATGGGCGAGGGCGGATTGCCGCAGCAGCGCGAAAAAATGGTCGAGCCGGGAATACCTGGGGCAGGCGGCAGGCAATTCTAAGATCATGCCGGGCGCCCGGCAAAAGTCAGCCGTTTGGTTCGGGCGCCGCGTTTGTCCGGCGAAAAGCGATCAATTGCATACGTCCCAACACGGGCTGTTGGCGGGCTGGAAACTTGAAATCGGGCCTTTTTCCCGGTACAGTGAATACCAGGGCGGCGGCTTGCCGGCGCTCGCCAGTCTTTTCTTAATTGTCCGGTTTAGTGCCGTCCGCGCCGAGAGCGCGGCCCATGTTTTGCCCTCGAGGAGTCGGCCCGATGCACGCCCGATGCAGCGTAACTTACTCTGGCTGGATCGCAATCGCGCTGGCGTGCCTCACGCGGTCGGCGCTGGCGCAACAATATCGCACGGACCCGGTGGATAAGCGGGCCTACTCTCAGCGGAGCATCGTTCTCGACAGCCTTAACAATCCGGCCGCTTATGCGGCCAACAAAGATGGCGCTGTCGTGGAGTTTTTCACGAAGTGGTATTTCCCTTCGATGACTCAAACGGACCCGAACGATCTGGGCAACCTGGCCACAACTCGCGAAGAGTTGTTTCGCAAGTATATCTTGGCGACGAGTAATCCGGAGTATCAAAGGCAACTTACCCTGTTGGCTTACAAATCGATGTTGCCCATCGTGGCCAGCTTGCCGGGCAATCCACCGCAACCGCCCTACGACCCGGCCGTGCGCTTCAACGCGGTTCTCGTGCTCAATCAACTGGATGAAAACTACGGCGGCCCGGGGGGACCAGAAAAGCCTCTGCCGGAGGCCAATCGGGCTGAAGACGATCGTCGAACACGCGACGCAGGATAACATGTTTCCGCCAGCGGTGATCTGCGCTGCCTTGATCGGGCTCGAACGCCACGCGCGATTGCACCAGACGCTGACGCCGCAGCAAGTTGCCGAGATGACGGCAGCCACGCTGAAGCTCGTCAATCAGAACGAGCCCACCCGGAACATCAAACCGGACGTGTACTCCTGGATGCGGTTGCGCGCCGCAGGCGTATTGGCTCAATTGGGCAGCGTCGGCAAAGACAACGAAGTCTACTTGGCACTGCTGCAATTGACGAACAAGCTACCGGCCCTGGACGACCGCTGCGAGGCGGCAGCGCTGTTGGCCAGGTTAAATTACGAGGGAGCAAAGCTCGACGGTGCGGCCACCACCGGCCAGGTTCTTCAGTTGGCGATGGACGTGGGAGCGGCGGAGTTGGCCCACTCGCGTGAATTTGATGACATGCAGACCAATGGCTTCGGCATGGGCGGACGTGAACGCGCTTACTCCGGTGGGCGTCCGCCGGCCGCCGGCGGTCGTTCGTACTATGGAGGGCGCAACGATTTCCGAACCTCCTCGCCCACAGACCCGTCGCAAGCCTTTCCTCGCCGGCCACTGGCCGCTCATTTGCTTGGGCTTCGCCAGGCAATATCGGTGACCAGGCCGCTCGTCGCGGAAGACTCCCAGAAAAGATTCGATCAATTGTTGGCAGCCATCGACCCAGTCATTCAGGAGGCCACGGATAAAGACGCCATCGACCTTTCCATTTCCGCCGCCGTACGAAAAATGGCTGCCGCCATCGATCGGATCGCCGCCCCAATTACGCCGCCGGCCAGCGACCTGCCGCCGGCGGCAACGGATACCACTCCGGAAGCCAAACCGCCCGGGGAAACGGACTCCAAAGCAGCCCCACCCGCGGATGCCAAGTAACGCGGCGAGGTGTGAGCGCAGTGCGCAGTTGCATTGGCGCCCGGATGCGAAACGCCCTCGGTGAGGCAATGTGCGCGACGGATGAAAGCCAGCTTGACTCAGCGCAGCCGCAGCTTTTCCACCTGTGGGAACAGCGTCCTTTCCCCAGCCATCGCCCAGCAGCCGAAAAGTACGACTAAGAAGAACAGGTCTCCGGCCAGCATCGCCCGGAAGAAGGGCACTGCCCGCATATAACAGTCAACTAGGCCGGCGAGTGTCTGCGGGTAATCGCTCTCGAACAGCCACACGGCAAAGTTCGTCGTCAGGTAAAACAGCGTCGCCGGCACCAAGCCGCAGAAGGCCCACCGCAGCGCGGCTTGTCCGCTACTCTGCGGGCTCCGCAAACAGCGCCCGAACAGCGCCGGCGCCGTCATTGCCGCGTAAGTCACTAGCATTACGCCCAGGCTGTTGTGCGAGGCGAGTCCCAGGTCGCTGATGGCCAAGGTCGTCACCGGCACCATTGCCGCCACGGCGAGCCGCGAAAAGTAGCAGCTCGCCAAAATGGCCGCGGCGGCGATCGGCGTAAACTCCCAATCGGGCTGGCCCCAGCGGCCAGCGACGCCAATTGCGACCAACAGGCCAAATACGAGTAGATCGCGGACGTTTTGTATATGGTTGCGATTCAAGCGAGTAACCCCTGGTCGCTGCTAGTACTGCTGGGAGAAACAATACGCGACGGCCGCCCCATGGCTACGACGATCCGAACACGGACCTCCGACATTCCCGATATCTTACCGCGGCCCGCTGAATTTCCACAAGACTTGGTCGCCCGGCCGCAGCAGATAGACCGCAAAACTGCGGTCGGCCCGCTGGCCGTTCACCTCGTACAGCCAGTTCCGCCCGCTGGAACCCTCGCTGGCCAAGTTATTAATTCGCGTCAACAGCGCCGAGGCACCACTTCCCCGCTGCGCCAATTCAAGTTTCGATTCCGGCGAGGCGGCAGCCGCCGCGAGCGCGTCGGCGACGGTCATTCCCTCGTGCCAAACCACTGCGTCCCAAGTTCGCCGCGTGCCATCGCCGAAATCGACCACCAGTCCCACGGATTGGCTGCTGGCCGCATCGTCGGCCGCGCCGCTCGGCAGTCGCGCCTCCCCCGGCAGGACGGATTGCCGCACTCCAAACCGATTTAACAGCAGTACCGCCGCCAGCACAAGCGCAAGCAGAAGCGGCAGCCGCCAACCCCGGCCACAGCACGAACGGCCGGCGCCGTCGTGGCCGGTTCCCACGCTACTTTCATCGTCTTTTTCAGAATGCAGCATGACGCTGTCAACATAGCAGCCGGGCCGAACGGTTCAAGCCCCGCGGCAAAACAGTCGCGACCGAGCATGTTCCATGCTTTGGGATGACAATCGGCGACCGGCTGCGGTATCCTGAGCAACATGGCGGCCAGCACGACCATCTCGCTTTCGTTTCCTGAGCCGGACATCGCGCTCGTCGAGCTCGACGATGAGCACTCGAGCGCCAACGTGCTGTCGAGCCACGTATTGGACGGCCTTGAGTCGCACCTCGACACGATTGACGAGCTGAGCGGCCTGGCCGGCCTGGTGATCGCCTCGGCGAAGCCCGGCATGTATATCGCCGGGGCCGACCTGAAGGAGTTCGTCGCCTGGATCAATTCGCCCAAAGAAGAAGTGACCAAGTTCAGCCGCCGCGGCCAGCAGCTTTTTGGCCGGCTCGCCAAATGCGACTATGTGACCGTGGCAGCGATCGACGGCATGTGTGTCGGCGGCGGGGCCGAGCTGGCGATATGGTGTGATCGCCGAGTGCTGACCTCGAGCGAAAAAACGGCCTTTGGCTTTCCCGAGGTCAAGCTGGGCCTGTTTCCCGGCTGGGGCGGCACTGCCCGCACGCCGCGAATGGTCGGCCTGGCCAACGCTGTCGAGTTGGTGACCGGTGGCGAGACGATCGACGCTCGAGCGGCCGAATTGATGGGACTGGCCAATGACCTGGTCAGTTTGCCGGTGGTGAACGCCGATCCGCGGCCCGCGGCCCGCGTCGGAGACGGTGGCCTCCATGATCCCACAACTTATCCAAGCCAGGGGCCGCCGCCCCAGCCGGGCAATCGTTTGATTGCCGCGGCGCTTCGCATGATTCGTGCCGAGCAGAAATCACAGCAATTTCGTCGCGATCGCACGCGCTGGGCCGGGCCAATTCACCAACTCGACGAAACCGAACTCGGCTTCCTCGGTGCCACCGCCAGCGCCTACATCCAACAGCAAACCAAGGGCCATTACCCAGCCCCGCTGGCAGCACTGGAGCTGATGCTCGGCGCGGCGGGCGTCGACCTGGAAACGGCCTGCCAAATGGAGGCCGGCGAATTCGCCAAACTCTTCGGCTCGCCGATCAACCGCGCGCTGTTGAACGTGTTTTTCTTGCGCGATCGCAACAAGAAGGACCCGGGCGTGCCGGCTGCTTCAGACGCGAAGAGGCGGTTGCTGGCCCCACCAAGGAAATCGCCTCGGCCGGTGTGGTCGGCGCCGGCGTGATGGGCCAGGGCATCGCCGCCGCCAACGTCAAACGCGGCATCCCCACGGCGATCATGGACGCCAACCAGGCTGCACTCGCCCGCGGCGTGGCCGGTGTGCTGAACGAAGTGTCGTACAACCGCGAACTCAAAGGGCCCGACGTCAAGCGGGCGGTCGAACTGGCGCCGCTGATCAATGGCACCCTCTCCGACGTCGAGCTCTCTCACTCCGACATCATTATCGAAGCGATCTTCGAAGACCGCGACGTCAAGCGGCACCTCTATCGCCCGCATCGAGCCGCTGTTGCACGACGAAGCGCTGCTCTGCTCGAACACTTCGACCATCCCGATCACGCAACTGGCCGAGGGCCTGGAGCGGCCCGAGCAATTCTGCGGACTGCACTTCTTCAACCCGGTGCGGCAGATGCCGCTGGTGGAAGTGATCCGCGGCGCGAAGACGAGCGACGCCACGATCGCTGCGGCCGTCGCTTATGCGAAGCGGCTCGGCAAATCGCCGATCGTGATGAACGACGGGCCTGGCTTTTTGGTCAATCGGCTGCTGTTGCCCTACATGAACGAAGCGGCCCTGCTCTTGTGCGAAGGGGCCAGCATCGGCGAAATCGAGAAGGCGGCCAAAGCATTCGGCATGCCGATGGGGCCGATCACGCTGTACGACGTGGTCGGCCTCGACGTCGCCGTCCACGCCGGCCGCACAATGCTCGCAGCGTTTCCCGATCGCGTCGTGCCCGCGCCGATTCTCGATGCGCTCGTCCGAGCACAAGCGGCTCGGCCAAAAGGTGGGCCGCGGCTTCTTCGATTACGGCCCGGCCAAAGGCGGCAAGCCGCCGCGCGGCGAGGAGAGCCCGGAAGTCGCCCGTCTTATTGACGATTGCCGCAGCGGCAAGACTCGCAAGTTCACGCCCGAAGAGCTGACCGACCGCCTGTTCCTGCCGATGCTCGTGGAAGCGACGCGGGTGCTGGCCGACGGACTGGTCCGCGACGTCCGCGACGTCGACCTGGCGCTGATCTTCGGCATCGGGTTTCCACCGTTCCGCGGCGGACTGTTCTTCTGGGCCGACCAGGTCGGCACGGCGGTAATCGTCGAAAAACTTAGGAAGTACGCCCCGCTCGGCAAGCGCTTTGAAGCAACGCCGATGCTGGTGAAACTCGCCCAGACGAATGGTAAGTTCTATGATTAACCACATAACGGACACAGAGGGCACGGAGAAGATCAAAACGGAGAAGAATGGGAGAAGAATGACAGAATGATTTGTTCGACAGAGTGAATTATTGAGGCGTGAGTCGTGCGGCATCGATCGATTCAACAATTATTGTGTCGCGCGATTATTCTGTCATTGTCTTGATTTGCTCTCTTCATCTTCTTGGTGTACTCCGGTCCCCGTGGTTTAGTCCCCTATCAATATGAAAAGCGCCGTCATCATCGATTGCTGCCGCACGCCGATTGGCCGGGCCCACCCGGAGAAGGGCGTCTACCGTGACGTCCGCTCCGACGACCTGGCCGTCGAAGTGGTCCGCGCGCTGGTCGAGCGGACCGGCATCGATCCGGCTGCAATCGAAGACGTCGTCCTGGGAAACACGCAGCAGCAGCGCGAGCAGGGATTTAACGTGGCCCGCATCGGTCGGCCTGATGGCCGGCCTGCCGGTCGAGGCGGGCGGGGCGACCGTCAATCGCCTCTGCGGCAGCAGCTTGCAGGCGGTCGCCCAGGCGTCGCACGCCATCCGTGGCCGAGGCCGAAGACGTGCAGATCGTCGGCGGGCTGGAGCACATGCAGCACATTCCGATGGACGCCGGAATCGACCTGAACCCCAAGCTCTTTACGCGCACGAGCAAAGGCGCTCTGATGATGGGCGTCACGGCCGAGTTCCTGGCCCAGACGCAAGGCATCTCGCGCGAGGAGCAGGACCAGTTCGCACTTCGCAGCCATCAGAAGGCGAGCGCCGCAACCGAGGCCGGCGAGTTCGACGCCGAGATCGTCCCGACCTGGGGCCGCGACGAAGCGGGCAACCGAACGCTTGTCACCGTGGACCAGTGTATTCGCCCTGATACGAGTATCGAGGCCCTGGCCGCGCTGAAGCCGGCCTTCATGCCCGGCATGGGCACGGTCACGGCCGGCAACAGTTCGCCGCTGAATGACGGCGCGGCCGCCCTTCTAATCATGAGCGAAGAGAGCGCCGAGCACCTCGGCCTCAAGCCGCTAGTGAAAGTGCGGGCGACCGCCGTGGCCGGCGTCGACCCCTGCGTGATGGGCACCGGTCCCGTGCCGGCCACGCAGAAAGCGCTCCAGCGGGCCGGCCTCAAGCTGAAAGACATCGACCTGATCGAGCTCAACGAAGCGTTCGCCAGCCAGGCCATCGCCTGCATCCGCATGCTTAAGCTCGATGAAGCCAAAGTCAACGTCCGCGGCGGGGCGATCGCCATCGGCCACCCGCTCGGCGCCAGCGGCGCCCGCATCGCCACCACGCTGATCCACGCGATGATCGACAAAGGCGCCACGCTCGGCCTGGCCACGATGTGCATCGGCGTGGGGCAGGGAATCGCCGTCGTATTCGAGCGAGTTTGAACTTACTTTGCCGGCAGGAAGCGAATCTCGACACGCTTACGGAGCGCGGCAGCGATGCGGTTGAGCATGGCCAACGAGTGACCGTGATAGTCGGCATCTTCCAGCGGCAAATGACAGATGCGGTCGTTCCCACCAGCTTGGCATTTTGGCGCTGTTAAATTGGCCTTAGTGCGCAACTTATAAATCTTCTCCGCGATGGCCACATCCGCTTCCGCTTGGCCAGTTCCGCCCGGCGATCGGGCCGGCCGCGATAAAAACGCCGGCCGATGATTTCAATCGCGTCAGTGGTCACTTTGCGCTTCTTCGCCATCGAATCCGTCCTCGTCCATCACGAAAGTGTGCGTCCGCGGACTCCTTGCATATTTGTCGCGATTTTGGATCGCCTTCTCAATCTCCGCAGGTGGAAATACCGGCGACTTCATCAAGCCTTGGGACACGATGACTGCTTCGCGGCCGTGAATACAATACAGCGTGCGATAATTCGTTCCGCAAAATCCAACTCGCAATCCGTAGATTCCAACTCTAAGATAGTCGTCAATCGGTCGCCGCAATTTGTCCCCCTGTTCCCGCAACTGCCGCAGCCAAGCGCGGAACTTTGCCCGACATTAGGGCTGAAGCGCGGTGAGCCATTCTAACGAGAGAACGTCTCTTTCAGCGTTTCGAAAGAGCACTAGCGTGACTTGCGGCATCGCCCGATCCCCTTTCATATGTTCGCATAGACCGCCTGGTCGCTTGGTAAAAGCGTGATAATGATCCTGCATTTAACCCTCCCAAGCGATTTCGCCTGCTTTATAATTCTCAACGGGAGGTTGCGCAAGGCCAGATTTTGCAGAAAGCGTGACGTATGAAGTGTCGCAAGTGTGGCGCGAAGTTGGCAGCGAACGCGGCGTTTTGTTCGCAGTGCGGGGCCCGCGTGGAGTCGCAGCGGCGTTCGACTGACTTGAATGACGCAGACGACGTCGATGTTGCCACCGGCGACGACAATCGTTCGCCGGTCGACCGGCTGCGGCGTCGCGGCCGACGGACGGCAGAAGACGAGTCGAACGAACACGAGCTGTGGTCGGGCAGCTTTTCGCCGCGGGCGATGGTCGGTCCGGCCATCGTCTGCGCGGCGCTGAGCCTGCTTGCCTTGGCCGGGGTCATCGTCACTGGCAGCGCGGCTTCCGCCTGGCTGGCCTTCGGCGTGGCCATGCTGGTCGTTTGGGGCTGGCTGGGGCTAACGCTCCTATATCGCCGAATGACGGTTCGCTATCGCCTGACGTCGTACCGTTTCTTTCACGATACGGGCCTCGTGGCCCGCACGGGCAATCGCATCCAAGTGATCTCGATCGACGACGTCACGGTCCGCCAAGGTCCGCTCGACCGCCTGCTGAGCATCGGCACGATCGTCCTGCAGTCGAAGGATATGAGCAACCCGGAGCTAAAGCTCGTGGGCATCGAAGACGCTCGCCGCGTGGCCGACCTGATCGACGGCGCCCGCCGGGCGGAACGCAACCGCCGCGGCCTGTACACGTCCGATATGGGGTAGCATCGCGTCGGTTTGTGCCGAAGGATAGACAATCCTGTCCGTCCGCCAGATCGCTGAAGGACAGGAGTTTCGGTCCGACACTCTGACGACGGACAGGATTGTCCGTTCTCCATCAGAGAACGTTTCGGGTGCGAGCGGACAGCAATTTCGCAGAGCGAATTGCCTACACTTGCGGGCCGGCATGGGCCGCTTATAATCGATGTTTCGAGGTGGGGGCCTATCCCGCAACCGTCCCGGAGACACATTCAGATGAAGACGATCGTTCGATTGTCGCTGCTCACAGTAGGATTGATGTTGATGAGCACACAAGTTGCTTCCGCGCAGAACGAAAAGATGGCCGACGCGAAAGAAGGCAAGGCGCTGCTCGACGTCGACATGAAAACCCTCACCGGCAAAGACGTGAACCTGGCCAAGAAGTACGCCGGCAAAGTGGTGCTCCTCGTGAACGTGGCGAGCAAGTGCGGCAACACGCCTCAGTACGAGCAGCTCGAAGCGCTGCACAAAAAGTATGCCGAAAAAGGATTGGCGGTCGTCGGCGTGCCCTGCAATCAGTTCGGCAGCCAGGAGCCGGGGACGGCCGAGCAGATCTTGGATTTCTGCAAGGAAACGTACGGTGTCGAATTCGACATGATGGAAAAGGTGGACGTGAACGGCGCCGGCGCCTGCGAGCTCTACAAGCGGATCACGTCGAACGCCGATCCCAAGATCGGCGGCAAGATTCCCTGGAACTTTGAAAAGTTCATCATCGGCCGCGACGGCCAGATCGTCGCCCGCGTCAACAACCGCATCAAGCCGGACGCTGCGAACGTGATCAAAATGATCGAGGACGAGCTGGCCAAGAAAGCGCCCGCCGCCAAAGCCGAAGCCGCCGGCGCGATGCCGAGCAACTGAAACGGGTTCGTTGCGATTGGGCTCGTGGAGCGCATTTGAAAAGCCCTCGCTGTCGACGGCAGCGAGGGTTATTTTATCGGCGCTTCAATTCACCGATCTGTTCTGGCCCCCTCCCCACTGCGGGGAGAGTCGGGGAGGGGGTAAACGCACGGCATCACTCACTGCATCACCTACTCCCCCGCCGTATTGCTCACAAACGCCAGCCGCTTCCCGTCCGGCGACCACGAGGGCACGTTGATCGTCCCCTGGCCGCCGTAGAGGTAGGCGATCACCTTCGGCGGACCGCCCTCGGCCGGCATCATTCGCAAATAGACGTGCTTGTAAAACGGATGGTCCTTCGGCGTGATGTCGCTGGGGAACGAGATGAAGACGACCTGTTTCCCGTCGGGCGAAAAGTGGGGGAACCAGTTGTTGAATTCGTCGTTCGTCAGTTGTTCATAGTGGGTGCCATCCGGCGCGATCCGCCAGAGCTGCATCTTGCCGCTGCGGGTCGAGTTGAAATAGATAAACTTGCCGTCCGGCGAATACTCGGGGCCGTCGTTGTAGGCCACGCCGTCGGTGATCTGTTTTTCCTCGCCCCCTTCGAGCGGGATGCGATACAGGTCGAACACGCTGTTGCGTTCGCCGGTAAAGATCAACTCCAGACCGTCCGGCGTCCAGCCGTGCAGATACGAGTGGCCGTTGGGCGTGATTCGCCGCGGCGTGCCGCCGTTAATGGGCACGACATAGACGATCGATTTGTTGCCGTCCTCGCGATTGTTGTTGCTGAGGCCGATCCAATTGCCGTCGGGCGACAGGACATGATCGTTGTTGTTGCGGGTGCGATCGGCGGTGTCGATCGGCGTCGCCTCGCGCGTGGCCAGGTCGAACCGGACCAGCCGGCCGTTGTGGCTGTAAATCAGCGACTTGCCGTCGGGCGTCCAGTTCGGGGCCTGAAACGAATCGGCCACGTGGTAGACGATCTCTCGCCGGCCGGTGGCGACGTCCAAGATCTCCAGGTTGCTGCCGATGTAATCACGGTAGGGGACGAAATCGTCCTTCGCCGGAATGGTGATCCGCACGTCGCGGATGGCGACCTTCTGCAAATCATCGG
The DNA here is from genome assembly GCA_963738665.1 of uncultured Planctomycetota bacterium. GTDB lineage: Bacteria > Planctomycetota > Planctomycetia > Pirellulales > Lacipirellulaceae > JABDGM01. The sequence goes on along the minus strand of CAVTXL010000003.1, from coordinate 1,308,471 downwards.
CCCGGTGCGAACACATGAAGAGGCCCACGTACAGCTCTTCCGGCAATTCGACGTCGGCGATCTCTTCCGTGACAAACGGCTCGCCGAAGCGGGCGATCGACATGGTCCAGCGACTTCCTTTGCGCTCCAGTTGCACGACGTCAGCCTTCTTGTAAGGCGAGAGCTTGCCTTGCGTGATGACTCCGGCCGCAGGCCGCCACAGCAGGTAAGCGTCGCCGTTGCCGTGCAGGGCCGCGTTCACGTGGGGAGCATCGGCGTCGAGATTCGCCCGGGCGATCCAGCCAAATTTCTTGTGCTGGTCGCCCCCCTCGGCAAGGAACTCGCCGCGGGCCGTAACGATGAAGTCGCCTTTGATTTTCTTCCACACGAATTGAAACTCGTCATGGTTGGTCCACATGTTCAGGCCGGCGCCGGCCAGCGTATATTCGTGCTTCGCGGCGTCGTACGTGATAGAGCCGGCGACTTTCGGCTGGCCGACGTCGGCGCTGTGCTCGAAGACGCCGAGCGACATTTCTTGGGCTTTGGCTGACAATGTCAAGACTCCGATGAAAAGGGTGACGACGAACGTTCGACTCCGACACGACATTGAATTCACAGCGGCACTCCTTCTGGAAGTGCTGGCAACCAGCCAGCGTTGGCGGAAAATCAGGCGCGAGCAACGGTCGCTGCACCCGGCGAACGTCGTCGGAAAAGTCCATGAACGTCGGCGCCGGCGAACCACCGATTTGCGTTCGCCTGCCGGCTGGCCCGAATTATCGCAGACCCCAATAGCCGGTTCAATTACGCAGCCTGGTTTTTCTGCAAACCGCGGGGGATCTGGTTTGTAGCAGGCTCGCTTCGCGTGCGGACGCTGACTGTGTGGATCCGTGCTTTTTCCAAGGCAGCTACGGCACGCGGAGCGTGCCTGCTACAATTGGGCAAGCTCCGCAACCGCCGGCCCAATGTCACGCCACCACCTGCCGCGGAATGGCCGGGTGATAGGCGATGAATACTCCGCAGGGGGCGTGGTGGAGCAGATGGTCGATGCACGCGCCGGCGGGCGAGTCGGTCGTGCCGATTAGCTCGGGTGACGGGATAACGACCGCATCGTATTCTGCGGCCCGGATCAGCTCCACTATCTCCTCGCCCGTCTTGGGCACGAGCGAATGCACCTCGACCGGCCGCTCGAGCTGTTGGGCCTGCAGGCGATCTTGTTCGATGGTCGAGTTTTCGCCGGACCGCCCGTTCTCACTGTTGGCGATGGTCACGAGGCCCAGCCCAACGTGAACGGAGACCATCGTCAATAGCCACTCAAAGACGTCGTGGCTGGCCACCGTGCCGTCGTGGGCCAAGAGCACGCGCCGCACGCCGATGCCGGCCGCCCGCAGGTCGGCCACGGTGCGGGCCTGCCGCTCGGCCACCTTCGGGATGCGGTTGCCGCCGTCCAGGTCGAACGTCACGTCGCGGTCCTGGCTGACGATGTGCACGGTAAGGCCCTGCGGTGCGCCATCGTGCAAGTGGATCCAGTAAAAGGCGATCTGGTCGAGTTGTTCCTCGGCCGTGTATTTGTTGGATGCGCCCAAGAGCACTTCCTGCGCCGGCAGCTCTTTGGCCAGCTTGAGCACGGCGTGCAGCGCGTTGTTCGTGGGCACGAGCAGCGGCCGCACGGTTTTGCCGAGTTTTTCGGCGTGATCGACGACGGCCGTCATCAGCTGCCGATCGTACGGGTCGAAATCCTCGTCGGGGTAGAACCCGGCCCCGCGCGGCTCGACCTTGGCCGTCATTACGACAACGTCGGTCGTGGCCGGGTCGGTGTCGGCCAGCGCCTTGTCGAGCATGAACAAGTTATACGGCGAACGAATGGCCACCAGCTTGCGAAAGGGCTTCGTCATGCCGAGCCGCTCGGCCGTGACTTGTTCGATGGTTTCGCGATTGAATTGTTCAACGTGCTTATGCTCGGCGCCGCCGCGCCGTCTGCGATGTACGTACTCGGTGACGGTGAACACGCACAAAAACGTCCCGGCAAAGCACAAACCGCCGACGGTCGCCACCGGCTTGGTCACCAGGTTCGCCAGGGCCGACAGAAACACGATCAAGAAGATGACCGTCAGGCCGATCGGGATGTACACGTCGCCGCGATGGATGTTGATCGGCACCACAAAGTCGCGCGGACCGCGCTTTTGAACCGCAGCACAACCATCGACGCCGTGTTGAAGACAAAGCTCCAGACGACGCCGAAGGCGTATGCCTCGCCCAGCAGTAGCACGTCCCCCCGGCTGGCGATGATGGTAAACAGTTGCAGGGCCGCGATTAGGTAGAGCAGCCGATAATTCGTGCCGAAGGCCGCATGCGGTTTGAGGAACCAATCGGGCAGCACGCCGTCTTCCGCCACGCGGCTCAAGACGCCGTTGGAGCCGACGATCGATGTGTTTACTGCGCCCGACAGGATCAAGAAACCGACGATCACCACAAACGCGTTCAATAGCAAGAGCAGCCAGTTCGGCCCGAGCATGTTCATCGCCAGGCCGCCCATCCAGTTGTCGTAGTAGGTCGTCATCCGGTCGACGTCCGGAATCAGCAGCACGGCCAAGAAGTTCATCGTGCCGGTCAAGAGCAGGCTGTACGCAAAGACAATAAAACCGACCTTTTTGAAATTTTTGAGCTTGGGCGATTCCACTTCGCGATAGACCTGGGCCAGCGTCTCTTCGCCGCTCATGGCAAGAATCGAATGGCCGAACGCGATTACGATCCCGATCGCACCGACCAGGCTCAGCCAGCTCGTCGGCTGGCGAAGCGGATTGGCGATGCTGGGGACCTTGCCGATCAGGCCCAGGGGGTCCTGCTGCTCGCCTGTGACAGGGTCCAGCTTGGGGACGACCCGGCCGTCGTCCATCGTCTCGGTCTTCGGCAGAAGATCTGGTTGCCAGGATGGAATCGCGTTCATGGGTCCGCGGACCGCCAGCGTCGCGCCGCTCCAGGCCAGCATCACCAGTCCCATGACCGTGGTGGCCATCATGATGCGCAGCGCCTTGGTGCTCGACTCATGAATGCCGAGCAGATTCTGCCGCAGGAAATAGAGCGTGACCGTGACGGCAATCGCCACCGAGCCCCAGCCTTTGATCGAGTCACGCGTGGCTTCGGCGAATTGCTGGCCGGAGACGCGGTGCAGCGTCTCGAGCAGCAGGCCGATGATGTACTGCCCGGCCGAGACGCCGCTGATCGGGCCGGTCAGCACGTAATCGAACAACAGGGCCGACACGGCCGCTTTGGCCCAAAATCCGCCGATCGCCTCTTTCACGATGCGGTACACGCCGCCGCGGACAAACAGCGCGCAGCTCTCGATGTAGACCGAGCGCATCGCGTAGCTGAAAAGCAGCACGGCCAAAATAAACCACGGGGCCGCCTTGCCGATCGCGCTTTCGACGATCGCGCCGATATAAAACACTGTGCTCGACATGTCGCACAGCACGATGGCGGCGATCCGCCACGAAGAGACAAAGGCGAACATCACGCTGCTGATGACGACAAACTGCGCAGCGCGACCGCCGGAAGAACCAGCCTTGGGGCCGGAAGGATCGGATAACTCTGGCATGATCGGCGACGAAGGAAAAACGCGCGCTTACGGGCTTCGTCGCGAAGCATCACGCTCCCGCGCTATCGGCCGACCAAGCAGCCGGCGGGTTCAACAACGTGCGCGGGGCGGAACGAGTCGCAAAACGGATGTGCCCTTTCAAAATCGCCCGGGCGACACGACCCGGGCGGCCGACGAGGTTAGCTGTCGGGCTAGGGCTTGAAAGTGCCCCGGCCAGCGGTCGCGCGAACGCGACGGCCAGCCTGCGCCCCGGTGCCTACCCAATGAGGCAGGTTGGTTTCCCCGTTCTCGCGCCGTCTGACGCGAGATTTGGCTACACAACGGTCCAATATAGCTGCCGCCCCGGTCCGCTCACAAGCGTGACCTTCCCGCTGTTGAACGCTAAACGCCAAGCTGGTCTCGATTTAGATTAAATTAGAAGTCGCTGAACGGCATGCCGCTGGCCCTTCACGTGGACCGATCGATCACGCGGTAGCAGACAGCCGTCGCTTTTTTTGGGAAATCCGCCCGCCCGCGGTGTCTCTATCTATGAACGCCCAGCCACGAGCGGAGTGCGGCATGAATGGACCGAGCGAAAATCGCCCCGCCACCGCCGAGCTGCTCGCTGCGCTGCTCGACGAACACGGGCCGGCCCTGGCGCTGTACGCCGCCCAGTGGACCGACGCGCCCGAGGACTGTGTCCAGGAGGCGCTCGTCGAACTGGCCCGGCTGCCGATCGCGCCGAGAACCCAATCGCCTGGCTGTACCGCGTCGCGAAACACCGGGCGCTGAACGCCGCCCGCGGCGAGCGCCGACGCCGCCAGCGCGAATCGCACGTCGCCCAGCAGCGTTTGCTCGACCAAGGTGGGCCGGGGTTCGACCGCTGGGACGCTCAGGCCGTCTCAGCCGCACTGAAACAATTGACCGACAACCACCGCGAGGTGGTCGTGATGCGAATTTGGGGCGGGCTGACGTTCAGCGAGATCGCCGCCGCACTATCGATCTCCACGTCAGCCGCCCATCGCATCTACCACGAAGCGCTCGAGCACTTGCATGCACGATTGGAGTCGCCATGTTCCACGAACACAAGCACCGACACCGGCAACCAGGCGACTCGCTAGAATTGCCTGCCGAACTGGCCGCCCTCGAGCGACAACTGGCCCATCTGTCGCCGGCCCCGCTCGCGATCAATCGCGACCGCCTGATGTTCGAGGCCGGGCGGGCGGCGGTCGAGGCGCGGCTGATCGCCGCTCCCGACCGAGACGGTCGGGCTAAATGTATAGCCGGACCGTCTCGGTCCGGACGCGCGGCGCACGATTCGAGGAACCGCTTCTGGCCGCTGGCGACGGCCACGATGACCGCCGCGACGCTGTTGTTGTCGGCGATGCTCGTGCGGCAATCGCATCGTCGCCCCAATGAATCGCCCACCGTCCACGTTTTGGAGTCGCCCCGGCCTGCGGTGGACGTCAGCACGGTCGGCGAAAACGTGGTCGCCGCGAATTTCGCGCAATCACCGCTCAGCGTGTGGGAACTTTCGCCGCGCAGCGGCTACCTCGGCATCCGCAACGTGGCCCTGACGTTCGGCCTGCCGGCTGTCGATTTCGCGACCGGCCAGACGAACGGCGGAAACGTCGACGACGGCTCGCCGCCGCCGGAAACCGCACGGGAATTGCTGCATCAGCTGCTGCCCGAGGCCGCGCGGGCGAACCCGTCTCGTTCCTGACCGTTCAAGAGATTAACTATCCACGGACCGCCCTCGCAGGACTCTAATCCGATGTACCGCCAACAATTACTTGGTTTCCGCCCGGTTGCCGCAACCTTATTGGCGGTGTGCCTTGCGCATTCACCTGCAGCCCGAGGTGAAGTAAAGGTCTCGAAGCCCGACGGCGAACAAGGAGTAACCGTCTATCAATTGACCGTCACGCCCGCCGCCGCAGCGGATCCCGCGTTTCATTATCGGCTGCTTCCGCCCGACATCGAGCTGACGTCCGGCAACGCGGCCCCGTTTTACTACCGGGCGATGCTGGCACTCCGCCGCGACAGCGAACAACTGCGCAAGGAGTTCAACGAAGATGCCGAGCTGAGTCAATGGTATGCGACCGGCGAAGACGCGACGCCGCTGGCCGCGTTGCCGCTCGACAAATTGCGCCGCGCGGTCGAAATCTCCACCGGCGGACAAACTGGCAAGGAGCTGTCCGCGGCCGTCAAGCGCCGCGATTGCGATTGGCAGACCGGCATCGAAGAAATGCGCGGGCCGGCGCTCATCAGCTTTCCACTCACCGAGTTCCAAGAAACCAGGCAACTCGCCCGCATGGTGTCGCTGCGAACGCGTCTGGCCCTGGCCGAAGGCCGCTTTGACGACGCGATCCAGGCGATGCAGACCAACTACCGTCTCGCCCAAGACGCAGCCAGCGAGCTGCTCTTGGTCTGCGGCCTGATCGGCAACGCCATCGCCGGCAATACGAATGGCGCGCTCTTGGAGCTGATCGCGGCCCCCAATTCGCCCAACATGTACTGGGCCGTCGCCGCGCTGCCGCAGCCGCTGGTCGATATGAAGCGGGCCGTCCGGTTTGAATTGTCGTTCGCCCCGCGGATGTTCCCGTTCATTCGCGACGCGGAAACGACCGACCGCTCACCCGCGGAGTGGAACTGGCTCTATCAAGAGTCGTTGAGCAACCTGGACAGTCTCCGCGGCCAGCCGGCGCATTGCGCCGTCGCTCGATCAGAAATTCGCCGCCTTGGGCTTCGCGCTCATCGGCTATCCGCATGCGAAACAGCGATTGGTGAGCATGGGGCTTGACCGGGCGAAGATCGAGCAAATGGCGGTCGGACAGGTCATCGCCGTTTATTCCGAGCGACTTTACGAACGTATCGCCGACGATTATGAAACGCTCTGGTACGTGCCTTTCTCAGACGTGCAGCGGCGGGGGCGTGAAATCGCTCAATTCGAAGATGTCCGTCCGATGGGCCCCGGCGCCGACCGGGAAGTGATCCCCATCGCGACCATGCTGCTGCCGGCCTTATCGGCGGTCCGCGAATCGAGCATGCGGATCGAGCGCGAGCAGTCCGCGCTGCGCGTGATCGAGGCCCTGCGCATTTACGGGGCTGGGCATGACGGAAAGCTGCCCGCAGAGTTAGCACAGATCACGGAAGTGCCAGTGCCGCCAAATCCGGCCACCGGCAAGCCGTTCGTTTACCGGCTGGAAGGCGCGACAGGCATTCTCGAACTGCCCGCGTCCGACGGAATCCGCACCGACGTCCGCCGTTACGAAATCAAGATTGTCCCATCCAAATGAATAAGGTCAGCATCGAATATGAGATCCAAGCAAGCAATCAAGTGCGCCGATTTGGCACTGGCGATCATGGCGCATCGGCCTAATACCGCGGATGACGGCTGCCCAAGAGAATGCGGCAGCTCAACAGCAAGCCGCAGCCGTCGATCACGCGGCCGTGCTCGCGCCGTTTTTGACGGACGACACGTTCGCCGTCGCGTATGTGGACCTGTCGGCGATCGATCCACCGGCGCTAGTGACCAAGTTCACACCGACGCTGAAGCTGCCGCCACCCGTCACGCAGCAAGCGACGTTGGGGGCCGCCATGGCGAAGGGCGTGCTCGACTCGCTGCGGCAAGCGGGCGTGACGCGCGTGTATCTGGTTGTCGGCCTGGGTGATGTCGAGCACTTCACCGGGCCGCTGCTGGTCGCCCCCGCCAAAGACGCGCGCAGCTTTGAAGCACTGCGTACGATGCTGCAAGGGTTCCAAGTCATCGGTCGCCCAGCGGCCGATCCAGCCGCGGAAGTGCGTCTGGAGCGTCACGCTGGCGGGGCGGCGATGCTCGGCGCCAAATCGACACTCGACCGTTACGCCGTCCTGCCGTCCAAACCGCGACCCGATCTCGTCGATCCGCTCGGCCGCGCCACGGCCAGTGGCGCGGCAGCGGCCGGCGTCCTTGCGCCCGACGCTGACAGCCGCCGCGTGATCCGCGAACTCTGGCCGGCTCTTCCTGCGCCGTATGAAAAGCTCACCGGCGAGCTGATCGCCGATCGCCTCAAAGACATGAGCGCCGCGGTGAATCTTGCACCCGAAGCGTCCGCACGCCTAACGCTCGAAACCGCCGACGAAGAGGCCGCGGCCACGTCGGCTCAGCTCATCAAGCAAGCGCAACAGCAAGCGCAACAACTCGCAGCGCAGATCCCGGACCCAGAAGCCGCCCAACTCCTCGGCGCCTTGTCGCGTTCTTTGGAAACGCAAATCGACGGCACCCGCGTCGCCGTGCGTCTGTCGGCCGACCAGGCCATCGCCAACGCGGCCGCGCTGGTGGCCGACGCGGTCGAACGTGCTCGAACCAGCGCCCAGCGGAGGGACCGGATGCAGAACTTCAAACAGCTTATGATTGCCTTGCTGAGCTACGAATCGGCCCGCCGGACCCTGCCACCGGCCGCCATACGCGACGCCCAGGGCCGGCCGCTGTTGAGCTGGCGCGTCGCCGTCTTGCCATATCTGGATCAAAAGGCCCTGTACGATCAGTTCCATCTCGACGAACCCTGGGACAGCCCCCACAACCGCGAGCTCGTCAAGCGGATGCCGGCCGTGTTCACCACTTCCGATCCCAAGCTGGCGGCGGCGAATCTTGAAGGCAAAACGGTCTACCAGGTGCCGGTTGGCCCCGACACGATCTTTTTTAAAGACGAAGGCACGAAGTTAAGTGAGATCACCGACGGAACGTCCGCAACCATTGCGCTGGTCGAAGTCGTGCCCGACCGGGCCGTTGAATGGACCAAACCTGCCGATTGGGAAGTGAATCTGCAGGACCCGCTGAATGGTGTGCGGCGAGCCGATCGCGACGGATTCATCGCGGCGCGGTGCGACGGGTCAGTTGCGTACTACAAGATAAATGCGGGCGAATGGCGGGCTCTTTTCGACCTGCGCGGGGAAAGATCCCGTGCCGCGGTAATTGACCCTGCCGTGCGAGAAGCAATTTGCCACCATCCCGACCAAAATGGTTGGGCTAAATGTAACTCACCACAACTGCCACTGACCATACGTGACCACATAAACGCCCAGCAGCAGGTTCGTCACCGCGTGGGCCGCTACGCAGTCCCAGATGTTTTTGGTGCGGTCCATCAGCCAGGTGACCAGGCTGAACCACACGGCCGCGGCCAACAGCTCGGCCGGGTGCATTAGCATTGGCACGACCGTGCCGGCCACGGCGGCCGCCGGCGTGACGACGCCAAACGGCCACTTCCACCACTCCCCGTCGCACACAAAGCGCATCAAAAAGCCGCGAAGGAAGAACTCTTCGATGATCGGCACGACCGCGGCCAGGCCCAGGAAACGGATCGCCAGAAATGTGTACGCCCACGCCGGAGTAGCGGCGAGTGCGCCAGCGGGTTATACGCCGGCCGCTGCCCGAAGCTGAGTAAATTCTCCAAACCGAGCGGCGCGAAGAGCCGCCGCTCGAACTGGAAGTGACAGATTCCCACCCACAACACCACGCCCACCACGCCCACCCCAATCGCCAGCGGCGAGACGCGAACGGGAAACTGCCGGTAGCCGGGCCAGACGAAGGCCATTGAGGCGATCGTCAGCGCGATCTTCAGCGTGTAAACGAGCGGGTAGGCTTCGTGGCCGATGCCGAATCGGCTGGCGGCGGGCGACGGATTGTCCGGGGTCGGCTGGGTCGGCTCCAGGCTGCCGACGAGCATGTAGACGACAAACGGCGACAGGAACACCAGCCAGGGATTGCGTGACAGCTTCGCCCTGTTCGCTTCAGCCCGGCTGTCGGATTTGTCTTGATTCAAAGGGCAATCCCCCGTACTATTTGCTGCCCCGATGCGCGGCAGCACACGGAAAATCGTGCCCGCGTCGGGCAGGTTCGGCGGGTCCGGACAATCGCTTTTTCCGGGCAAACCGGAAAACTACACCGTAATTTAACGATTTTGGCCTAGCCGGCCCGACCGAATCAACTACTATAGACTGTTCTCCCACCGATTGCAGGCAGTGTCGTCCGCTCGCTCGGCGAGCGGAATGACATCTCGCGGAGCGAGGTGACGACACTGGCCCTGTTCTGACGGGCGGGCGGAAAGACCGTTTTTTGGAGATCCTTGCGATGAGCGACGTGCTGAAATAAGGCGGCCGGTGGGTCGCCGCGGCGACCCGCGATGCGCCACTAGCGCGTGGACCCTCGATGGATCAGTTCCGCCCGGCCCCCCAATAAGCGACGACCTCTCGCGTCGTTGCTTTGCACACCGCCGAAGTCGGCCGTGCTCGAATCGTAGACTTAAGCGATTGAACGAAAAGAGCAGCGCCACAGAGGTCACAGAGAAGAATCATTGCGAATGAAAAATGCAAAATACTAAATGCAAAATGAAAAATGGAGGAGCGTGCTTTTCTTCATTTTGCATTTGCTCATTTGACATTTTGCGTTATGAATTTATTGATCTCTCTGTGTTCTCTGTGACCTCTGTGGCTGATTTGACTTGCCATTGAATTGAAAGGTCTGCTGAACGAGACGCAATACCATGAACCTCAACAACCTCCGCAATATCGGCATTTCCGCCCACATCGACTCGGGCAAAACGACCTTGAGCGAGCGGATCCTGTTCTACGCCGGCCGCATCCACAAGATGGAAGACGTCCGCGGCGATGGCGACGGTGCCACGATGGACTACATGGACCTGGAGCGCGAGCGCGGAATCACGATCACCAGCGCCGCCACCACGGTCAACTGGGAAGGCCACACGATCAACCTGATCGACACGCCGGGCCACGTCGATTTCACCGTCGAGGTCGAGCGCAGCCTGCGGGTGCTGGACGGGGCAATCCTGGTGCTGTGCGCCGTGGGCGGCGTGCAGTCGCAATCGATCACCGTCGATCGCCAGATGAAGCGCTACCACGTGCCCCGGCTGGCGTTCATCAACAAGATGGACCGCACCGGCGCCAACCCGGAATCGGTCGTGAAGCAACTCAAGCGAGAAGCTGGGCTGCGATGCCGTGCTGATGCAGATCGCCGATCGGCCGCGAAGAGGATTTCGAGGGAGTGATCGACCTGGTCACGATGAAGGCCGTCTATTTCGACGGCCCGAAGGGGGACAAGCTTCGCGAAGACGAGATTCCGGCCGAACTGAAAGACGAAGCCGAAGCGGCCCGGCACCACATGCTCGAAGCGCTTTCGATGTACAGCGACGAGCTGATGGAGAATGCTCCTCGGCGAGGAAGCGATTCCCGAGACGCTGATCCACGACCTCGTGCGCCACGCCGTGATCGAGCAGGAATTCACGCCCGTCTTACCTGGGCACCGCCTATCGCAACAAAGGCGTGCAGCCGCTTTTGGACGCGGTGGTGCGCTACCTGCCGTCGCCGCTAGAGACCAAGAACTTCGGCAAGGACCCGAAGGACCAGGAAAAGCAGATTCAATTGATGCCAGAGACCGATAAGCCGTTTGTCGGCATGGCGTTCAAGATCGTCGATGATCCAGTTCGGCCAGCTCACCTTTATGCGCATCTACCAGGGCAAGGTCCGAGAAGGGCGGCACCTACTACAACCAGCGGACCGGCAAGAAAGATCGCTTCAGCCGCATCGTCAAGATGCACGCCGACAAGCGGGAAGAGATCGACACGGCCGAGGCCGGCGACATCGTGGCCATCATGGGCATCGACTGCGCCAGCGGCGACACCTTCTGCAGCGAGCCAAACTACTGCACGCTGGAAAACATTTTCGTCGCCAAGCCGGTGATTAAGATGGCGATCCAGCCGATAGTCGCGCGACAACGCCGACCGGCTGGGCAAGGCCCTGCAGCGATTCCGCAAAGAAGACCCGACCTTCCAGGTGATGACCGACGAAGAGACGGGCGAGACGGTGATCGCCGGCATGGGCGAATTGCACCTGGAGATTTACGTCGAGCGAATTCGCCGCGAGTACCGCGTCGAAGTCGAGGTCGGGCGCCGAAGGTCAGCTACCGCGAAAGCCGCCACCAAGGCGGCTGCCTTCGATTTCAAGCACAAGAAGCAGACCGGCGGCACGGGCCAGTACGCCCACATCGTCGGCCAGATCAGCCCGATGACCGACGAGGAAGCGGCCGAGACCGAAGGCGAGCTGATGTTCGTCGACAACGTCGACGGGCGGCCGCATTCCGAAGAACTATATTCCCTCGATCGAAAAGGGCTTCCGCAACATGCTGGCCAAGGGCCCGGTGGCCGGCTTCCCGGTCGTGGGCCTGAAGATCGACCTCGAACGACGGCAGCTACCACGAAGTGGACAGCTCCGACATGGCGTTCATGGTCTGCGCGCAGAACTGCTTCCGCGAGACGTTCCCCAAGATGAAGCCGGTCCTGCTCGAGCCCATCATGCTGATGGAGCTTGAGCTGCCCGAGCATTTCCAGGGCGCGGTCGTCGGCAACATCTCGGCCCGCCGCGGCATTGTGATGTCGACCGACATGGTGAACGGCGTGACGAAGATCATCGCCGAAGTGCCGCTGGCCGAGACCTTCGGCTACTCGACCGACCTCCGCTCGATGACCCAGGGCCAAGGGACATTCACGATGGAACTGGCCAAGTACCGCCCCGTGCCGACGAGCATTCAGGCTGAGGTGATTGCGGAGCGGAAGGCGGAATTGCAGCCGGCGTGAGAGAAGCTGTCAGCCGTTAGCTATTAGCTTTTAGCCAGGCGGCACCCAGCTCCGCCGGGGATTTTTGCGCGGGGCGTGTGACTACACGTCACTCAGGCGAGCCGACTTTCAACCCATTCGCCCAAGCCGAGGCGCACAACGAGATCGGCAAGACGATCTCCTAACCAAACTTGAATTGCGTGATCGGTTGGGGGAGTAAGGTTACCACTCGGCGAGTGCACCGCGAAAATCATGCGCGCGTAGATATCACGCCGCTCATTGAATCGCGCGTATGTAGTCGTCTAACACTCGCTGATTCGCTGAGCTCTTCACCTGTACAAACGCGATTTCATCGACCGCAGGATTTTCTGCTTCTACGTCGATACCTTCACGTGTCTTGCCTAATGTGGAAATGCGTGCCCAGCCCGTACGAGCCAGGATATGGTCGATTAATTGCTCGAAGTCCTTAGGCGATAGTCGCTTAATCATCGCAAGAACAGCCTGTTGGTAGTCACTTCTGGCTTTGGCGGCTTTCGTTGCATCTGGATCTTTCTCGTCTTGAATGATGCGAAGTACTGCCTGCCAAGCTTTCGGCTCGCAGACAGTACCCTTGAAGCCGGCCGTGCTTGTTACTGAACCTGGCAGATCTGAAATGGCAAGCCGGCGTCTCTTAAGCGACTTGTTCGACCAAGGAGAGTTGCAAGCCAGCCAGAAATTGCCTGTTTCGAGGCTTTCTCCGTTTGGGTTAACAATGGCCCCGTCTAGAGCAGTGCACCACCACATGAAACCATCCTGGAATGTTATCCATACGTGCTTGCTAGGAGCGTCCAAGAGATCGCAGAGTGCATTGAAGTCCTGTGTGGCACCTCGGCGAGCCCCGAACTCGGTTTTTAGAAGTTGCTTGATCTTCGGGTAGTCGGGCGCCAATAAAAGCTTGCGTGGTACAATCTTCCATCCGAGATGAATCTGATTGTCTGCCCGCGCCGCTTGCCACCAGCGGCCGCCCGCGCCATTCTTCACGTAGCGAACAGATTTCGGAAGCACGATTTTTGCCATGATATAACTCACGATGGTCGAGGGCGTATCTGAGGGTGCCTGCTCGCTATTGCGCAGTGTTGACCGCGACTCCGTCCGTTTGCTAAGCCGCGTCGATTTCAACAAGCTCACTGAACGAGTGCGGTTCGGGAATCGGTTCGCCTTGCTCGCGCAAGCCATCGATATGAAAGTCGATTGCTTCACGAATCAGGCGCTGGACTTCCTCTCTCTCATTTCACCAGCAGCGACGCAGCCAGGGAGATCGGGGACGTAAGCGCCCCAACTCGATTCGCCCTGTTCGATGATCACGGTATATTGCATGGCCTATTTTTATGGCTGCAGCAAATCTTTGAGCCGCAGGCCGGGCACGTATTGATGGTCCCGGGTGTCATGCGTGACGAGCGTCAGGTTGTTCGCCAACGCAACGGACGCCATCATGAGATCAACTGGGCCAACAGTCAACCTTTGCCGCATTAGGCCACCGCGCACGCGGCCGAATTCTCGAGCGCTGGCATCGTCGTAACTCAGCACTCCGACATCTGCCAAAAGTTCGTTTGAATTCGATCGAGTATTGGCTGAGGTGAATCTCGGTGGTATGCCCACGCGTATAGCTCACCGAGGACAATGCTGGAAATAAACAACCCACCGGCGTGCTGGGTAAAGCGGTGCATCAGCCGGCCGGGCGCTTCAAGTGTGCGGAGCAAATGTTGGTGTCCAACAAATGACTCATTCCGATAACTCCGGCCGACCGTCGCGATTACGTTTCTGATGAATGGCCTCCAAGATGCGATCGTCTTCGTCGGTCCAGTCGCCAGCCAGTGCGCCGCGCAACGGCGCAGGCCGTCGCCCTATTTCTTTCCGGCGGACGGTGATCGCAATGCCAAAACCTCAACAGTTTGGCTAACCGGCACGCCGGGATCTTCGCTCAACTCGATCGTCTTTCCGCGGACAACGCCGTGAAACGTTTTATTGGGCATGTTGAGTGCTCCCGGGCGGTGGTACTGCCTTACCTGCTTACCTGCAGTAATTCCCTATCCTTGATTCTATGTTACAACTCTCTAATTCGACTGTTTGATGTCCGTTGACGTACTTTAAGTCTTGTTGTATTAGCACCTTCCGCCAGGCATGGAGCCCCGAGGTATTTTGGAAGGAGCGAAGGCATGGAAGCGAATATTATGAGCAACGCAAGCAGGAACTGTTGGAGGAATGCACGGTCGCACCCCCGGTCTTTGACCGAGTGATGCCCCGACTGGAGCGATTTATGGAACCGTTTGTCGAGAGCCTCGCCCGCAGAGAACAAGTCGCTCACGCGCACACGTTTGTGCAGGGCCTGCTCTCGGACTTGGAGACCAAGAACACCGAATCGATCGCCTACCGCTTCGGCCAAGAGCGGATGCCTATGCAATGGTTCGTGGGGATGTCCGATTGGGCGGATGCGCCTTTGCGTGAGGAGTTGGTTCGGCAAGTCGGCCAGCAACTGGGCCGTGACGATGGGGTGCTCGTCTTCGATCCGTCCGCCTTTCCCAAATCGGGTCAGGAGTCGGTGGGCGTCAAGCGTCAGTGGTGTGGCCGCCTGGGAAAGGTAGACAACTGCCAGGTAGCCGTCTACATGGGTTACGTTTCGGCGGAAGAACACGCCTTGGTCGACATGCGGCTGTACCTGCCCAAAGAGTGGACGAAGGATAAACAGCGACGTGAAAAAGCGGGCGTTCCCCCGGAGATTCGCTATCGCACGCGGCATCAACTCTGCTTGGAAATGCTGGACCAACATGCCGACAAGTTGCCTCACCATTGGATCACCGGAGACGACGAATTGGGGCGTCCCTACGCGTTTCGCCGCCGTTTGGACCGTCGTGGCGAGCGATACCTCCTGGCCGTTCCGTCGAATACAACGATCCGTGACTTGGAAACCGATGAGCCGGCCTATTCCGGTCAGGGCCGCCCGCCAAAGCGGCCTTGGCAGCGCATTGACAATTGGGCGAACTCGCTGTCGCGGCGGGCGTGGACGAAGATCGACGTCCGTGACGGTTCCAAAGGTCCGCTGGTGATCGAGATCGTGAAGCGGCGCGTCGTCGGACGCAATCACCGGCGCCAGGAAGGCCACCCGGAGGTGCTGGTCGTCATGCGTTATCGCGATCGCGAAAAACGACGCGTGGTCAAGACGGACTACTATTTGTCGAATGCCTCGCCGGAGGTGGAGTTGACCGAATTCGCCCGCGTTGCCAAGGCCGAACATCGAATCGAAGAGTGTCTCCAACGGGCCAAGAGCGAAGCCGGCTTGGCTGACTACGAAGTCCGCAATTGGAAAGGTTGGCATCATCATCAAACGCTCTCGCTGATCGCCACCTGGTTCCTGGTCACCGAAGCCCGGCGGGGGAAAAAAATGGACGCCTGCGATTACGGTACAACAAGTCCGCGAAGGCATCTCCGAAATCATTCGTCGCCAGCGAGGATGCGCTACCTCCTTGCGAATACGACACGAACGCCAACAGCGACTGGTGCGCAACGAACTTGCGCGCTTGTACCACTGGAAGCAGCGTAACCTGTTAGCACCACGAAACATAACCAAACGTCAGATCTAAAACAGTCGAACTAAAAGGAAATCGTAATTCAACGGAACTAGATCGCTTGCTGATGCGACAATAGCCATGTCTCGACGGAGCGGCGCACTCTCTCAAGCCGGTGAACGTGTTGCTTCGCCCGGCACAACTGGTGCATTCACTTAGTCCGCCGCCGTGACTAGCGAATCGAACGGCGGGCGCGATGTCGACCCGCTAGTCTGGATCAAATGTGCCAATTTTGTTCGGCGTAGGACGGGGCGAGGTGCGTGATGAGATAGCCCGTGATGGCGAGCAGGTTGTAGGCGATGGCGATCGCGATGGCCGCGGGAAGTTCCGGCAGGGAGAGCTTTACGTGCCGGCCGTTGCGAACGATTTTCCAGGACGCTGCGCAGCGGCAACAGCAATACCTTCGGCAGATTGCGGAAGAAGCCGCCTTTGCCGAGCGAGCGACGCATCAGAACGTGGTCGCGGCCTTGAACGAGGGCCCGGCGCCAGAAATGCGAAAAGCCGAACGGCGCCGGGTGGCTCACGCGGGCGGCCGAGTTGCAGTAGATCGTGATTCCCTGCGCGGAGCCGGTGGGCCAACGCCAGGCACCAGCCGCGCGCGGTGCCGCTCACGGGCTGAAACGGATGCTCGAGCATCGTTTCGCGGCAGACGGCAAAGTTATTGGCGAAAAACGAGTATTGCGGCTGCAACGTGTCTTTGGCCGCGCGTAGCGGAAAGAACCAAAACAGCGCAAAGGCCTTCGAGTAAGGCCCCTCCGCGGCGAGATAGGAGTTGCCGCAAACGATCTGTATGTGCGGATCCGCGAGCGGCGTGAGCAGGCTTTCGAGCCAGGCGCTCTTCGGGGATCACGTCGCTGTCGATGTAGACGACGATTTCGCCGCGGGCCAGCTCCGCGCCGCGGTTTTTTTGTTCGTAGTAGTTGAGGCCCGGTGCGGCGACAAAACGCAGTTGGCACGCAGGCGCGTCGGCCGCGAAATATTTTTCGACGTTCGCGCGGACGGCGGCCTCGCCGACCTCGTGGTTGTCGTAGAGCAACAGCAGCTCAAACGCGCCGCGGCCGGGCTCTGCGGCGTAGACTTCGTCGATTTGTCGGGAGAGCCGCCCGAGCATTTCCCAGCAGCGCGCCTTATCGGCCAATTGGACGTTTTCCCACTCGACGGCGATTGTGGCGCGGATCGTGTTTGCCGGAAGGGCCGGGACAGTCATGATGGTCTTCCTTGGTCAACGCCATTGTGCGGCCAAACGGTCGCCGGCGGTTGGTTGCGATTTGCTTGGCACGGCCGCTAAGCACAGGGCCAGCCTCGCGGCCAGCGGTGCGTTTCCCCGGGCGCGGGGCACGATCCTCGCGAGCTGGCTCGTGCCCATGCGCCACCAACTGCTAGGACGCAGCCGACGATAGCTCAGGGCCTTGCGAAAGCAGCTGGCTGCTCGATCCTGTTGTCCATGTGCCAGGTAGGCGCAGCCGGCCTTGTGCCACAGCCGGGCCAGCAGGCGGCGGCAGAAATGCGGACTGAGCTCGGCACGTGTGTGGTGTTGCCGGAGGAAACGCTCGCGGATTCGCACCCAGCGGCGTTGGCGATTGGCGTATTTCGCGCTGAGGTTCCCGGCTTCGCCCGTGGCGGCCGTGAAGCCGACGAAATAGTTCACCGGAGCGCCCGGCACGTGCAACCAGGGGCCCATCAGGCTCATGCGGAGGAAAAACTCAACGTCTTGACCCGTGGGGATCGAGCGATCGAAGCCGTTTTGCCATTGCACGGCGGAAGTGCGAAATAAGGTGGACGACGTGATGCCTGAACTGTGGGAGAGCAACCAGGCCGTAGCGTTGGCAGCCAAGCCGCGGCTGGAGCGGTAGGCAACGCGCTTCTTCGCCTGGCGAAAGTATCGGCGGTCGGTGGTCGCGGCGATGGCGGAGGGGGTCGCATCAAGCCGCCCCGCGGCGCGCAGCAGGAAATCGGCCGGCCAGCGATCGTCGGAATCGAGGAACGCGACGTAGCGGCAATCGGCGACGGCCGATAGCCCGCAGTTGCGAGCGGCGCCGGCGCCTTGGTTCGACTGCTGGAGTAGCACGGTCTCGAAGCAGGGTTTAGTGTCTTCTTCCCATTGGCGCACAGAGGCACTCGTGCCGTCAGTCGATCCGTCGTCGACGACGATCAGGCGCCTGGGCGGCGCCGACTGGCCAGCGACTGAATTCAGAGTGGCGAGCACCGTCTGAGCGCGATTGAAGACAGGCACGACCACGGCGGCGTCTACTGGGGGCATAGTGACCCTCATTGGAGATTGTCCGACGAGCGATAGCACGATACGTTCTCACATATTACCGGCACAACGAATGGAATTCGCGAGAATCATCGGCATGTCAAAATTTGACGCTTGAGGCCGAGTTTTACGGATAGCGAGAAATTAACATCCCTTGAATGCTGCTAGCATCTATCGAGGCCGAGGTGATTGCAGAACGCAAGGCGGAACTGCAGCCGGCGTGAGGAAGCTGTTAGCCGTTAGCAATTAGCTATTAGCCAAACAGCCCCCGGCTCTGCCGGGGGTTATTTGTGCGAACTCATATGTGGCCGCTAACCCAGGGCTGCGGCCGGACTCGCGAGCTCGTGCGGCCTTGCCCTGGACTGACATATCTTGCCCTTTCAGGGCAGATTTGTGGGACGGCATTTCTATTCCGCTGCGATATCGGCGCCCTTTTCGGCGACTGAGCGGCGCATGAGCAGCACCAGCGGCACCAGCACGACGGCCACGGCCGCCAGCATCACGAAAACGTCGAAGTAGGCCAGCGCGAGGGCTTGTTGATCGCGGGTTCGTTCGAGGGCCGAAAGGGCGAGCTGCTGGGCGGCGGCCGGGTCGCCGGTTTGTTCGAGAAAAAAGGCCTTGCCCTGGGCCAGCACCTGGTTGACGGCCGGATTGAACGCATCAAGTGTTTCTCCCAGCCGCAGCGTGTGGAACTGCTCGCGGCGATCGAGCAGGATTCTGGCAGCCGAGGTGCCGACGCTGCCGCCTTCGTTGCGAAGCAAAGCGAGTAAACCGACGGCCGCCCCGCGCAGCTCCTTCGGAATGTACAGGAACGCGGCCACGTTGAGCGGAGCGAAGATCATCGACAGGCCCGCGATCACGACCACCCGCGGCCACACGACCTGCCACGGGCTGATCTCGAGATTCATCCGCGACATCCAATAATTGCCGACGGCGATGACGACTAGCCCGCCGGCCATCAGGTAGCGGGCGTCGACTCCGCGGGTGAGCAGCGTCCCCACGACCAGCAGCATCAGGATCGCAAACACGCCGGCGGGCGAGAGCACGAGGCCCGAGGTCGTCGCATCGTAGCCAAATAGCGATTGCAGCAACATCGGCAGCGTCGTCGTGTTCGCATAGAGCACGCCGAACGCACAGAAGATGATGATGCACGCACGCGCGGAAGTTGCGATCGGCGAGCGTGCGGAAGTTGATCAGCGGATTGGCGATCGACAACTCGCGGCACACGAGGCTCACCAGGCTGACACTAAACAGCACGGCCAGTGTTTGCACGCGCCAAAAGGGGTCGCCAAACCAGTCCCACTCCTGGCCTTTGCTCAAGAGCACTTCCCAGGAGGTCATGGCCACGGCCAGTAGGCACAGGCCGAGCGTATCGAAGCGAAAGCGGCTGCGGCGGAGCTCTTCGCGCTGATGCGTAAGATAGGGTGGATCGGTCACCACTGCGTAGCACATCGCCAGCGCGAACAGGCCGACCGGGACGTTGAGGTAAAATATCCACCGCCAGCCGTAGTTATCGGTGATGTAGCCGCCGAGTGTCGGGCCGACGACCGGCGCCAAGAGCGCGGCGATGCCGAAAACCGTCTGCGCGGCGCCTTGCTTTTCGACGGGGAACGCATCGAGCAAGATGCCTTGGCTCGAGGGCTGCAAGCCGCCGCCGGCCAGGCCCTGCAGCACGCGGGCGGCGATCAACATGTCGAGGCTGGTGGCCATGCCGCACAGGGCGGAGGCCAGCGTGAACACGGCGATCGACAGCAGGAAGTAATTGCGGCGGCCCAGCCGCACGGCCAGCCAGCCGGAAATCGGCAGCACGATGGCGTTCGCGGCCAGGTAACTAGTGATGACCCATTCGCTATCGGTGGCCGGGGCCGAGAGGCCGCCCGCCATGTAGCGCAGCGCGACGTTGGCGATCGTCGTGTCGAGCACTTCCATGAAGGTCGGAATCACGACCGCCGCCGCCACCAGCCAGGGCGAAATGCGGGGCCGGCTGAGGGGCGACGCGAGCGACCGATCGAGCGCGGCGGTACTCACGGCTGGCCCTCCGCCCTGGCAGCCTGCTGCGTTGCACCGCCCGGCTTCACACTCTCCGACTGCGGCGCATTCGGCTGCGGACCGTTCGCCCGCGGCGCGGCGCTCGCCGCAGTCGCCAGCCAGTCTTGCAGATACTGACCCGCATTTGGCCCGGTCGGCGTTTCGTGGATACGGACGCGTGGCGTGACCGACAGGCCGATGAAGAGGGGCATCTTGCGGGGGTCATAATCGACCAGGTCGATGCGGACGGGCAGCCGCTGGACGACTTTCACGAAGTTGCCGGTCGCGTTCTGCGGCGGCAGCAGTGAGAGGGTCGAGCCGGTGCCCATCGTGAAACCGGAGATGCGGCCGGCAAACGGTTGATGCCGGCCATACATGTCGACGTCCAGCGTCACGGGCTGGCCGATCCGCAGCTCGGACAATTGCGTCTCTTTGAAGTTGGCGTCGACCCAAATCTCGGTAATCGAGCGAATGGCCATCAGGCTTTGCCCGGCGAGCACGTTGTTGCCCGGGTTCACGCTACGTCGGGTGACGACGCCATCGATCTCGGCGACGACTTTGCAGTAGCTGAGGTTGAGCTGAGCCTGGTCGAGATTGCGCTGGGCTTCGGCCAGGGCGGCCTCGGCCTGTTTGATCGAGGGGGCGTCTTTGAGCAGCGCGGCGTAGATGCGGTCGATGTCGCCCTGCGGATCGCGCTTGTAGAATTCGGTGACCATCTGCTGCGGCGTCCAGTTGAACGATCCGGTGACGCCTAACTGCGCGGCCGCCTGCATCAGCTTGGCCTGCGCTTCGCGCACGGAAGAGAACGTCTGGTTGAGATCGGCGGGGACGCGGGCCAGGTCGGCGTCGTTCTCGGGCTCGGGCGGCAGGCCGAGCGACGCGCGGACCTGGTAAACCGCCTGGTACGCCTCTTTCACCTGGGCCTGGGCGACGAGCATGGCCTCGGTGTAGGCATCGAGCGCTTGCTGCGTCACGGCGCCGGTGCCAACGAGCGGGCGGGCGCGGTTGTAATCGGCCTGGGCCTTGGCGAGCGAGGCCTTCTTCGATTCGAGCGATGCGACGCGGAGCTTGAGCGTGGCGATTTTGTCGTCGACGTCTTCGATGGCGTGCTGCAAGTTGAACCGCAGACTGCGGGCCAGGCCCTCGTTGCTGCGGACCTCGGCCTGCGCCGCGGTAAGATTCGCCTGGGCGGCCGTGACGGCAGCCTGGGCGATGTTCACAGCGACCTGATAAGGCTCTGGGTCGAGCTCGACGAGGACGTCCCCCTTGCGCACCCGATTGTTGTCGTCGACGAGCACCTTGGCGATTTGCCCGCCGACGCGGGCGGCAACCATCGTCACGTGGCCGTTCACGTAGGCATCGTCGGTAGAGACGGTGTTGAGGGCATCTTGCAGCCACGGCCAGCCCAGGAAGTGCGCAGCGCAGATCAGGATGGCCGCGACGACAATGGGCCACCAGTGGCGGCGACGCGGCGGCGATGAAGAAGGCGTCGCCGGCGGCGCGGACGCAATTGGCGCCGCCGGCGATGGGTGGGTGTCGATAGCAGATGATGAAGTACTCTTCGCAGGAGCTGACGGAGCGACGGACGGCAACTTTGCGTCTGGGGCGGACATGGCAGCCGTTCTCCTGGTGCAGGTGGTGGAACGCGGCGAACCAATAACCAATCGGACGATAGTTTAGCACGGCCGAGCGCGGCCACCGAGTGGCAGCAGTGCGGGACCGCGCAACGGAGCTATGGTCGGTCTCCGGAGCGCACAACACCGCTATCGCCGGTCTCCTGACCGTGCCACATTGGCCGACCGACGGTCTCCGCGTTCCAGCTTGGCGCAGGGGAGACCTGCGGTCGCAAAAGGGTGCGGCGTCAGGCGACCCGCGCACAACGCAGCGGCGCGGTCAGGAGACCGGCCACAACACGCTTAGCGAAGGATCAAAACTGTCGCGGTCGGCCCAGCTTGCGGCGGACGACGACCCACTGCCCGCTGTGGCTGGCCCAGTGGTTGCCGACCAGGACGAAGGCGTCGCCGGCGCGTTTGACCATGGGCGGCACGCGGCCGGTGACCGGCTTGTCGAGGTCGGCTTCGCTGAGCGAATCGAGCACTTTGAGCGTGCCTTGACGGATTTCCTTCATCAGGCGCAAGTATTCATTTTTGGAGAGAAAGTCGCCCGGCTTGTCGCTACTTGCCGTGTCTTTCGTGTGGCGTTCGGCAAAGCCGGCCGGCAGCGGCGGCATCGAACCGGGCACGGCCGCTTCGACGAGGTGGCGTTCCGATTGAATGAGGTGGCCGATTTGCCAGGCGATGTGATTGGCGTCGCCGGTCGGCCGGACGAGCATCTCCTGCGGCGTGATGTCTTCCAGGTAGCGATGGACGAGGAAGTCGGACGTTTCGAGCGAACACTTGATGGCGTCTTTGGCATTCATGGAGTAGTTCCTTTCGTAAACTTGGTCTTGCACTGAATGGATCCGAGTTTTTTAACCACAGAGGTCACAGAGTGCATCGAGAGTGGATAATGCAAAATGCGATTTGATCGATGCACATGGATCATAGAAATCGCCGCGCGTTTTTTACGTTGCTCGTTGAACGTTATGCATGCAACAATATCTCTTCGCTCTGTGACCTCTGTGTTCTCCGTGGTAAACACATTCTGATTACAGTGAGTGCGACGTATCTTCGAACAACGCGTCAACGTACCGTTTAAAATGTCGCAGGTTGCGTGGAATCACCGACTTGTCGCGCGAGGCCTTGGCGAGCAAGATCGAGCCTTGCAGCGTGGCCATCCAAAGCTGGGCGAGCGAGACGGTGTCGAGCGCGACGCCCGCGCTGTGGCAGGCGTCGTCGAGCAGTCGCTGGAAGTGGGCCTCGCCGCTGGCAAAGCAGGCCTGGGCGGCATCGCGGAGGACGGGGTTCGTTTCAGAAACTTCCTGGGCCGTCATGCCGGCGAGGCACGACTTGGTGAGGTCGCGGTTGGAAAACATGGCGATGAAGAAGTCGATCGCGGCCAGTAGCTTTTGCGCGGATCGTCCACGGCCTGGAACGGCGCTGATGCGAGCAGGTTGCCCATGTGGTCCTTCCACTGGCCGAGGCAGGATTCGGCGAGCTTTTCCTTCGTCTCGAAGTGGTGAAACAAGGCCCCTTTTGTCGCGCCGCGGATTGGCAGATTTCATCCACCGTCGTGGCCACGTAGCCCTGGCGACGGAAGAGCTCGGTGGCGGCATCGAGCAGCCGCTGACGTGCGTTTTCGGCTGATTTTTCGGGCATAGGAGCAAGATACCGACTAGTTGGTATGTTGTCAAGCGTGCCATCTGAAGCGCCTGCCATTGTGGCCGGTCAGCACATCGTGGTTGTAGCCGGTCAGTCGCTGCGGCCGGTCTCCGACCGTGCCACGCCGGCCGACCGAAGGTCTCAGCTCCTCTCCGCTCCTAACAGAGGTGGTTGCGACCTGCGGTCCCGGCGGGTGCGGGGTCAGGTGACCCGCGCACAACAAGCGGAGGTCAGGAGACCCGCCGCACAACAGGCGGCGAACCCGCCCCACAACAGGCGGTGAGGAGCCCCGCGCACAATTGACGGCAGACCCGCGCACGGCCGAACGTGGATACGCGCAATCCATACCGTGGGAGATCAGCATGCACCGTTGGTGCCGCTCGCTCGCGCGGCCGAGTGCTCGTCATTTCAGCGGATACAGGCGTGCAAAGCGGAACGCCATCGCGCCGCAACACGCGGCATTGAAGATGGCGTAACTGGCGAACACGGTGAAATCTCGACCCGAGACGATTTGAAGTGCCCACCGCAGGAAGAAACACACTACGCAGGCGCCCGTCATGAGAATCAAGAGCGATTTGAGACTGTATTGGTACCTCGACTCGGGTGACCAGCTAAAGCTGCGAAATTCACCCGGCTTGCGGAGCATCAGCTTAACGACGTGGATTGCTACGGGCACGGCAAGCACTGCATAGCAGCACAGCAAGAGCGGCACGATTGGCTGCGCACGGCCGGGACCCATGCGAAAGCTGGCGATCACAGCGGCGATGCAGGCGGTCGCGGCGGGAGCTGATATCGCTAGAGCGAACACGCGCCACGAGCTTAGGCGCCACGAAACGATCGCCAAAGCATATCCGGCGACTGCCAACAAGGGACCCGTAACAACAATCGACTCGATTTGGAGCGCGGCCAGCACGAGCGCGACACACAGGGCGAGCGCTTGCCCAAGGACCAACCCCATGCACCATGATTGCGGTCGGCGAAACTGCCGCCAGTCGCGTAAATCGCTCAGCCTCGGCCAGTCGTCGGGCAGATCGCGCATGGTGTCAGGTGCGCCGGGGTGTCAAAGTTGACGGCCAACCGATGGGCATCCCGCAGGCCCTAATGAAGGCTGCGCTGCCATTGAACCCAGGCAAAGCTATCAGCCATCAGCCTTCAGCGGTCAGCCAGACAAAAACGGATCATTTGCAGCGCGGGCTTCATTAGTAACGCATCGAGTGATTCTTCTCCAGCCGCTCGTTCAATCGATGATACGCTCCCGGTATAATCCTGTCGACGCTGCGACTGTTGAGCCTGCCACCGCCTGAGGAAGTTTCCATGCGTAATCGAACGCGAGTCCTGATCGTGATCATGTCGTATTACCTAACCACAACAATGACAGCCGGCGAAGCCCGCTGCCAGATTCGTCCGACCGGGCGGGCGTTTGTCACGCGGAGCGTGGCTGTGGGCAAGAACGGCATGGCGGCGACGAGTCAACCGCTGGCGACGCTGGCCGCGCTCGATACGTTGCGGGCCGGGGGGAACGCCGTGGATGCCGCGATTGCGGCCGACGCGGTGCTGGGCGTCACCGAGCCGACCGGCGCGGGCATCGGCGGCGACTTGTTCGCCATCGTGTGGGACGCCGAGACGCAGAAGCTGTACGGGCTGAACGCGAGTGGTCGGAGCCCAAAGGGGCTGACGCTGGAGGAATTTCAGAAGCGTGAGCTGAAGTTTGTGCCTAAGTTTGGGCCGTTGCCAGTGAGCGTGCCGGGGTGCGTCGACGGCTGGGCTGAGCTGCATGGCAAGTTCGGCAAGCTGCCGCTGAACGTGGTGCTGGGGCCGGCGATTAGAGCGGCCCGCGACGGCTATCCAGTCACGGAGGTGATTGCAGGGTCGTGGGCGGGCGGGATCGCCGATCGGAAGGATCAACCCGGCTTTACCGAGCTATTCATGCCGGGCGGGCGAGCGCAAAGATGGGCGAGATCTTCCACAACCCGGCGCTGGCGGCGACGCTGGAGAAGATCGCCCGCGGCGGACGCGATGTCTTCTACAAGGGCGAGATCGCCCGCACGATCGACGCCTTCATGAAAGAGCATGGCGGGTTTTTGCGGGCCGAGGACCTGGCCGAGCACAAGAGCGACGTGGGTGGATCCGGTCAGCGTGGCCTATCGCGGCTACGACGTGTGGGAGCTGCCGCCGAATGGGCAGGGGATCGCGACACTTGAGATGCTGCAGATTCTGAGCGACTTCGATCTGCGCGGGTCTGGCTTCGGCAGCCCCGATCATTTGCACTGGTTGATCGAGGCGAAGAAGCTGGCGTTCGAAGATCGGGCGCGGTTCTATTCGGATCCGGCCTTCTTCAAGTCGCCGGTAAAGGAGCTGATCTCGCCGGCGTACGCCGAGAAGCGGCGGGCGCTGATTGATCCGCAAAAAGCCGCCGAAGCGGCACCTCCCGGAAATCCGGCATTGAATCGAGGGGACACGGTCTACCTGACGGTGGCCGACAAGGATCACAACATGGTGTCGCTGATCCAGAGCAACTACCGCGGCTTCGGCTCGGGAATGTGCCCGACGGGGCTGGGGTTTTGCCTGCAGGACCGCGGCGAGCTGTTCGACCTGACGCCGGGGCGGGCCAACAGCTACGCGCCGGGCAAGCGGCCGTTTCATACGATCATTCCCGCATTCGTCACAAAAGACGGCAAGCCCGTGATGAGCTTCGGCGTGATGGGAGGCGACATGCAGCCGCAGGGGCAAGTGCAAGTGCTGGTGAATCTACTCGACTTTGGCATGACGCTGCAAGAGGCGGGCGATGCGCCGCGGTTTCATCACATCGGCTCGACCGAGCCGACCGGCGAAGCGGCTGACTCGAAAGGCGGCGAGGTGCAGCTCGAACCAGGGTATTCGCCCGAGACCGTCCGCGAGCTGGTCCGGCGCGGGCACCACGTGACGGCGGCGCCAGCGAGCGAATTCGGCGGCTACCAGGCGATTTGGTACGACGCGGAGAAGGACGTCTACCTGGGGGCGACCGAGTCTCGGAAGGACGGCGTGGCGCTGGGATATTGAAAGGAAGCTGTCAGCCGTCAGCTGTCAGCTTTCAGCCAGAGTTTTTGAAGAGCTTCTTGGACTCGTCGACGGATTTCTGCAGCAGTTGCTTGAGGACGGTTCGATCGACGTCGTCGAGCGACTTAACGTAGAGACAGCCTTTGCCCGTTTTGTGCTTGCCGAGCTTTTCCAGCAGCGGGCGATGATTAGCCAGGCCGCACATAAGGTAGAGGGTGAGGGCCTGTTTGCGGGGAGAGAAGCCGAGCATAAACCAATCGAGCTCGCGGCCCGAGGCGTACTTCAGGTGGTGCTGGCCGAAACCGACGATGCTCTCTCCCCACATCCGGGGCGATTGGCCGGTGGCTTCTTTCATCAGCTTCACAAGCTCGCGGCACTCTTTGCGGCGGGCTTCGTCTGCAATTGACTTGAGGAAGGCGGGCACGCTGGCGGCGGTGGGTCTGGTTTTCAGTTCGGCCATGGGTTGGGTCTCGCGATGCGAAGGTGCATGCATGCTGCCAGGCGCTCGAGCGGGCTAGAATCAATTCCAGCATTATTGGCGGAGGGCGGGTCTCGGTTCAAGCTGGCGGTGCTCGCGGGTCGATGAAATGGCTGCAATTTGCCCACTTTTCTTGCCAGCAAGCGCCGCTCATTCATGCCGCCAGCACTCGCTCTTTCGCGCGCACTTTCGCAGTCGGCCCGCCGCTCCCGGCGTGTGCTGCAGGTGATCACCCCGTCGCACATGTCGGGGGCCGAGATGCAGCTCGTGCGGTTGACGCGGCGGATGGAGGCGCGGGGGCATGCGATGCCGGTGGTCGTGAAGCACGGTTCGCCGGCGATCGCAGAGTTCGAGCGGCTGGGGGTGGCGGTCGATCCGCGGGCGATCACGGGGAAGGTCAACCCGCTGGCCTTGGCCTCGCTCGTGCGGGCGTGCCGCGAGTATCGGCCGGACGTGGTGCAATCAACGCTGTCGAGTGCGAGTTGGTGGTGTGGTTGGTTGGAGCGATTGGGCGGGCCCAAAACGATTGGGCACGTGCAGGGGTTTACGTCGGCGATGTGGCACCGCGGGCAGACGCATTTGCTGGCCGTCTCGAACGCGGTCAAACAGGATTTGATCGAGCAGGGCATCGCGGCGGATAAAATCACCGTGCTCTACAATGCGTTGTCGTTCGATGAGTTTTTGCCGCGGCGGGGAGCGATCGAGGTGCGGGCCGAGTTTGGAGCTGACGAGCGGACGCTTGTCGTGGGCACGATTGCGCACCTGTCCGAGAAGAAGGGTTACTGCGAACTGTTCGAGGCGATCCCAATCGTGCTGCGGCAGTTTCCCACGGCGCAGTTTTGGATCGCGGGCCGCGGACCGCTCGAAGGCGAACTGAAACAGCGGGCCAAGGAGGGCGGGTTCGCGCGGCAGGTCCGCTTTGCCGGATTCCGCCGCGACGCGGCCGACCTCATGCACGCGATAGATGTGTTCGCCCTGCCGTCCCACCGCGAGCCGTGCGCGCTGGTGTACATCGAAGCGGCGCTGGCCGCGAAGCCGATCGTGGCCTGCAACGCGGGCGGGGCGCCGGAGTCGATCGCCGCCGGCGAGACGGGGCTACTCGTCCGGCCGCGGGACAGCATTGCACTGGCGGCGGCCATCTTGCGGCTGGCCGACAATCGAGGCGAGGCGACGCGGATGGGCCTGCGAGGCCGGCAGCGGGCGCTGGAGGTGTTCTCGTGGGATCGCTTCATTGCGACGCTGGAAGGCGTTTGGGAGCGAGTGGGCGACGAAGGGATGAGCTGTGAGGCGCGAGGGGTGAGAGAGGCGGCGTGACGTTTGCCGCGTGATGGAGGCTGCAAGGCAAGGGCTGGCGGAGCACTGCTGGACCAGCCAGCAGTTGCACCCGGCGCTGGTAAGCTCTGTAGAGCGAAATTATTTTTGTGGCCGCAGTGATCGCCAGAGAATACCGGGGCCGCAAACGATTAGCCAAATCAGCAATGCAAACCCCCATACCGGCAGCATCAGCGCGAACATCGGCCATCTAATCCATCCGCGTTTTAGGTATCGCGGATGCGGCACTTGGCATTTCACGCCGCCGACGCCTTCACGATTGGTTCTTTGATCGCCCATAGGTGGTCCGTGATTCCGCTGGCAATTGCAAGCGTCCAGCCGTTCGATGCTGGGGTGCTTTCGGGCGTGACTTTACTACGCCGCGAATTCGACTTGAATGGCGTTGTATTGGCTGTTTTGATTCTGTTTATACGTGTTTTCGCACCACTAAAAAACCCTCCCCTGGCCCCCCAGAGAGGGAGGGGGATTTCGACGCTCCTCCCATTTTTGT
Source organism: uncultured Planctomycetota bacterium (assembly GCA_963738665.1). Taxonomy (GTDB): domain Bacteria; phylum Planctomycetota; class Planctomycetia; order Pirellulales; family Lacipirellulaceae; genus JABDGM01. Next base: position 1,279,832 of record CAVTXL010000003.1, on the reverse strand, counting down.
CATTGTGCCGCGCGTCGGTGATTTTGTCGAAATGCACATCAATCGGACTGGTTTCGCTTCACCGAGCCCGCAGAGGTCACCAAGGAAGTCGCGAGCCGACTGCTATTTGGTCTCTTCCGCCTGGCGGGTGAGGGCGAAGTAGACGACATAGAACCACGTCAGGATGCCGGCCAGAATGGCCCACAGGATGGAGCGATTGCGCTGCCAGGAGCAGACGACGGCGATCATCGAGCCGAGTCCGTAACCAGAGTGAATGACGACCTGCGTGTCTGCGACTTCGGCGAGAAGCATGGGAAGATCCCCCGTTTCGATGGAACCCGAGCTGGGCCCCGGTTGAGGCCAATTCTGTGCCGGCGATTGACCGCGGTCAAGGCGTTGCGTTGAGAGAGTGAAAGTAGCTTGGCGAATCAACTCATCGCTTGGCTGTCAGTTGTCAGCCGTCAGCTCTTAGCTGATAGCTCTCAGCTAGATGCATCGCGGTGCCCGACAAGGACGGCTTCAGAAGGTGGATGCGTCAATTTTAACGGTACGCGGATCGCCCCTCCCCTAACCCCTCCCTGCAATACCGGGGAGGGGAACAAACCAGGAGTGGGATGCTCGTCGAGGGGACGGGAAGAATCCCAGTTGGGTCTTAATAAAAACTGCGCAGTGAATGGGCCGTTATTTTTTCTGGCTGATAGCTGATAGCCAACAGCCGATAGCTCTCCGGGCGTTCACTGGCTGGGCAGTCTTCATTCGTTCACGAGGGCCAGGATCAGGCCGTCGTGGCCTTTGGAGCTGACGGTTTGCAGCGCGGTGGCGGTGACGCGGTCGTTCGTGGCGAGGTGATCGAAGAGGCGGCGAGTGCCCTGGACGTTGGCGTCGTCGCTCGCCTGGTCGAGGATCGCGCCTTTGCGGACGACGTTGTCGACGACGACGAGGCTGCCGGGGCGCGTGAGCCGAAGGGCCCACTCGAAGTAGGGCAGGTTGTTGGGTTTGTCGGCGTCGATGAAGACGAGATCGAAGGGGCCGCGGTTCTCGGCGGCGATTTGGGGAAGCGTGTCGAGGGCACGGCCGAGGCGAAGCTCGACGACGCCCGCCAGGCCGGCGCGGGCGATGTTGGTGCGGGCGACTTCGGCGTGGTTGGGGTTCGATTCGAGCGTAATGAGGCGGCCGCCGGGGGCCAGGCCGCGAGCCAGCCAGATCGTGCTAAAGCCGCCGAGCGTGCCGATCTCGAGGATGTGACGGGCTCTTGTCAGCATGGCAAGAAGCTGCAGGAACTTGCCCAGGTTGGGCGTTACGTGAATGGCAGGCAGTCCGGCGGCCTGGCTGTCGACGAGGGCGGCATCGAGAGCGGCATCGGCCGGGAGGAGGTGGCTGGTGAGGTAATGTTCGACGGCGGACCAGAGGGGTTGCGTCATGGGTGGGAGGGTCTGAGAACCTGTCACTTGTTTTCGTACAACGGCGAATGGAGTCCATTGTTTCAAAGGAATCGGTGGGAGGATAGAATGGGAGTGGAGGAATCTGAATATGACGATTGAAATTCCGGCCGATCTAGAGCCTTTTGTCCGAGAGCAATTGAAACTTGGGTATTTTCATTCGGAATCGCAAGTGGTTGCGGAGGGCCTGCGTATGTTGAAGGCGGAGCGGGAGGAATGCGTGGAAGGGATTCGCCGCGGGCTGGCGGACGCGGCTGCGGGGCGGATGCAGCCGCTGGGTGAGGCGTTGGAAGAGTTACGCAAAGAGCTCAAGTTGGTCCGCTAATGACGTATCGCGTAGTGATCACGGCGGCCGCGAAGCAGAATCTGCGGGAGGCTTATTTGTGGGCAGCCGAACGTGTCGCCCGAGACCGCCGTGCGGTGGCTAGCTCGATTCGAGGCGGCGTTAGGGTCGTTGAGTCATTTTCCGGAACGTTGCCAACTGGCGCCGGAAGACAATCTTGTGGAAGCCGAGATTCGGCAGTTTCTATTCGGGCGTCGAAGTAGCGCTTATCGCGCGCTGTTCACCATCGTAGGGGATGAAGTACGCATCCTGCACGTACGCCGTGCGAATCGCGATTGGGCGAGCGCGTCAGACATTGCCGTCGAATAACTATAGAGCTGACTTGCCTTGAACGCGCTCTAGTTTCCATGATCGCCCGTCAGTCCGTCGATGCTGGTGGCGTTCTTCTCGGCGCGGTACGCGGCGAGTTCGGCGGGGTCCTTTTGTGCGGTCCACTTGTCGAGGGCGTCGCGCGGGGCGACGTAATTGAAGAGGGGGACCGTGTAGCCGCAGGAGGTGGAAATGCGGTCGAGCGCGACGTGGATGATGGCGCGGCGTGCCCTCATACGGGGGAAATCGAACGGCCAGTTCTGTGAATTCGGTCTCATGGGGATACACGACCCTGCCGCGGCCGTGGAGGCGGACGATTTTGGGCGGGCCTTCGAAGGCGCAGAACATGAGGACGATGCGGCCGTTTTCCTGGAGGTGGGCGATCGTTTCGACGCCGCTGGCGGTGCGATCGAGGTAGGCGACGGTGTGCGGATCCAAGACGCAGAACGTGTCGCCGCCCTTGGGCGAGCAGTTGACGTGGCCGGTGGGCGCGAGGGGGGCGGTGGCGACGAAGAAGAGTCTTTGTTCTTTGAGCCAGGATTTGACGTCGGGGCTGATTGCGTCGAGGGTTTTTCCCATGGTTTTCTTTCGCCTGAAGTCACCCCTCCCCTCGCCCCTCCCCCGAGTTCTGGGTAGGGGGACCCAACACTTTACTTAGGAAGCGGCCGGTGTGGCTTTCAGCGCAGGCGGCGATTGCAGCGGGCGGGCCTGCGGCGACGAGGCGGCCGCCCTCCGGGCCTCCTTCGGGGCCGAGGTCAATAACCCAGTCGGCGGTTTGAATGACGTCGAGGTTGTGCTCAATGACGATCATGGAATTGCCCTGGTCGACGAGGCGGTGGAGGACGGCGAGCAAGCGGCGGATGTCGTCGGTCGCGAGGCCGGTGGTGGGTTCGTCGAGGATGTAGAGGGTGTGTTCATGCGACGCCGCGATCGCCGGCTGAGCGAGCTCGGCCGCAAGCTTGATGCGCTGGGCTTCGCCGCCAGAGAGTGTCGTCGCGGGTTGGCCCAGCGACAGGTAGCCGAGGCCGACGTCCGCGAGCGCCTGAAGGACGTATTGGACGCGGTCGTGGTTCGCGAAGAAGCCGGCGGCCTGGTCGATGTTCATCGCCAGGACGTCGGCGATGTTGTTGTCTTTGTAGCGGACGGCGAGGGTTTGGCGATTGAATCGCTGGCCATGGCAGACGGGGCAGGTGACTTCGAGCTCGGGCAAGAAGTTCATGGCGAGGCGTTTGACGCCGGCGCCTTTGCACTCTTCGCAGCGGCCGCCCTTGCTACTAGTGCTGAAGCGGCTGGCGCGGTATCCCCGCTGGCGCGAGAGTTTGGTCGCGGCGAAGATGCGGCGGACGTCGTTCCAGATGCCGGTGTAGGTGGCGGGGTTACTGCGGGGGGTGCGGCCGATGGGGCTGCTGTCGATTTGAACGAGGCGGTGAATGGAAGAAGAGGGGGACACGCAGAGAGTGGGAGCGGGGGAGATTGGATATTTGGCCTCTTTCTCCTCTTTCCTTCCCCCATTCTCCCCCTCCCGTCGCGGCGCCGGCGCTCTTGAAGCAATCGCGCCAGCGCTGGGGCTAAGGTATCGAGGATGAGCGAGCTTTTGCCGCTGCCGCTCGTGCCGGTGACGCAGACGAAGGCGTGGAGGGGGATAGTGACGGTGAGGTTTTGCAGGTTGTGAGCGCGGGCGCCGGAGAGGGTGATTGACGGCACTTGGGAGATAGCCGGCGGTAGACGGCGCTGCGATGGCGTGCGGATTTGTTTCTTCCCGCTCAAGTATTTGCCGGCAAGGCTGTTTTCGTTTTTGGCGACTTCCTCCGGCGGCCCGACGGCGATGATTTGGCCGCCGCGGGGGCCGGCGCCGGGGCCGATGTCGATGAGGTAGTCGCTGGCCCGGAGGAAGGCTTCGTCGTGTTCGACGACGATGACCGTGTTGCCTTGTTGCTGCAAGTTGCGGAGGGCGGCGATGAGGCGGTCGTTGTCGCGGGGGTGGAGGCCGATCGACGGTTCGTCGAGCAGGTACGTGACGCCGACGAGGCCGGAACCGATGCCGGTGGCGAGGCGAACGCGCTGGCGTTCGCCGCCGCTCAAGGTGTCGGCGGGGCGGTCGAGGGTGAGGTAGTCGGCGCCGACCTGGATGAGGAATTCGAGGCGGCGGGTGATTTCGTTAACAAGGGGCGTGGCGATTTGTTGCTGTTCCGAGTTAAATTGCAAGCGCTGTAGAAACTCGAGGGCTGCGGGGGCGGTTAGAGCCGTGAATTCGTGGAGCGCGAGGTGATTTAGTTTGACGGCGCGGGCTTCGGGGCGGAGGCGGGCGCCGTGGCAGGCGGGGCAAATCGTGGTGACAGGCGGATCGCCTGTCGTTTCGGCCGCAGGCGGGCCGCCAGCCGCTACGGTGATGCCAAGACCCTGACACGCGGGGCAGGCGCCGTAGGGGCTGTTGAAGCTGAACGTGCGGGGTTCGATTTCAGCGATGCTCGCGCCGCAGCGGGGGCAGGCGTAGCGGGTGTTGAGGATGCGTTCCTGCCACTGATCGGTTGATTTAGCCTCGGGAGATTGGTGTAAAATAATCACGACGCCGTCGCCTTGCTTGACGGCCAGGCGGACCGATTCGGAGAGGCGAGTATCGACGCCGTCGCGGATGATGAGGCGGTCGACGACGGCCTCGATGTCGTGCGTTTTTTGGGGCGCGAACTGGGGGATTTCTTCGAGCGGGTAGATTGTGCCGTCGACGCGGGCGCGGACGAGGCCGGCTTTCTGGATCGCTTCGATCGCGTCGCGGTGGGCGCCACGGCGGCCCTTCACGACGGGCGCAAGGAGCATTATGCGGCTGTTTTCGGGCAGGGCGCGGATTGTGGCTTCGATCTGGGCGGGCGTCTGCTGGGCGATCGGCGTGCCGCAAGTGGGGCAGGCGACTTCGCCGCGCGGGCAAAGAGGACGCGGAGGTAGTCGTAGACTTCGGTGATGGTGGCGACTGTGCTGCGGGGGTTTGGGGCGGCCGGGCGCTGGTCGATGGCGATCGTCGGCGAGAGGCCCTCGATGCGGTCGACGGACGGGCGGGGCATCTGGTCGATGAACCGCCGGGCGTAGATCGACAGGCTTTGGAGGTACTGCCGCTGGCCCTCGGCGAGGAGGGTGTCGAAGGCGAGTGAGCTTTTGCCGCTGCCGCTGACGCCGGTGATGACCGTGAACTGATTGCGCGGGATGTCGACGTCGATGTTCTTGAGGTTGTGCGTGCGGGCGCCGCGGACTGCTATTACGGATTCCATCATGTTGAGATCAGTCGCGCCGCATCTTAGTCGATTTTTGCAATTCTACCTGCTTGGATTCGACGCCGCTTAGGAATGCGTCGTACTGACTACAAATTGTATACGCGTAGCTACTTTCGGGCATGGTTTGCAATAAGAACCGATATATTTCGTCGATGCTTTCGATACCGTTTTGCACAGAACTCTTGCCAATGATCTCGTTCAACCCGAACTCAAGCTTCTCCATTGATGCAAAGTCTGACGACGGGGGATCGTAGAAGGTAAAAACCGCATTTCCCCAAATGTTGTGAGGAACTGCGTTATACCATTCGTTCTCAGTCCAGCCGGGCGGTCGATGATTGCGTAGTCGCTCCAGCGTGGCTAGTTGTCGTGTTGATGCGACACTAAAGCGATGCGAATCAAGAGCATAGTCAGCGACGGTCCAAACGATAAATCCAAGACCGGCAACGACTAATATCCCAACCAAATATAGGAGCCGCCGAGTTCGCGACGCAAATCGCATGTGACTCTCGCTGAAATCACCAGATACGCTGGAACTCACACCCGTCGATACGGAGCGTCGAGTTACATTGCCATTGCTACGATCAACCCATAGAATAGCACGTTTTGCGGCAGGCCGGCGATGCGTAGCATCGCGGCTTTTTTCCCTCATCCCCGACCCCTGAATCCTGATCCCTCCTCGATGTTCGAAGCCCTTCAAGACGGTCTTTCTTCTGCTTTCAAGTCGCTGCGCGGCCAGGGGAAGCTCTCTGAATCGAACATGCGCGACGGGCTCGCGCTCGTCGAGAAGTCGCTCCTCGAGGCAGACGTCAGTTATCCCGTCGTGCGCGAATTCATGGGGCGCCTGACGGAGCAGGCCGTGGGCGAGAAGGTGCTCAAGAGCCTGCGGCCGAGCGAGCAAGTGGTCGGGATCGTCTATCAGGAGCTCGTCAACCTGATGGGCCCAGTGGATCACTCGCTGCACCTCAAAGGGGGCGGCGAGGTGAGCGTGCTGATGATGTGCGGCCTGCAGGGCTCGGGCAAGACGACGACGACCGGCAAGCTGGGGCGGATGTTGAAGCAGCGGGGGCGGCATCCGTTGCTCGTGGCGGCCGACCTGCAGCGGCCCGCGGCGATCGACCAGCTCGTCGTGCTGGGCGAGCAACTGGACATTCCGGTTTATTCGGACCGCACGCAACAGGACCCGGTCGCCGTTTGCAGCGCAGCCGTGCGCGAAGCAAAGAAGCTGGGCGCGGACGTGGTGATACTCGACACGGCCGGGCGGCTGCACATCGACGAGGAGCTGATGCAGCAGCTTGAGCGGATCGACAGACAGATCGCACCGCAGCAGGTGTACCTGGTCGTCGACAGCATGACGGGGCAGGACGCGGTGAACAGCGCGAAGGTGTTCAACGAGCAGCTCGAGCTGGACGGCGTGATCATGACGAAGCTCGACGGCGACGCGCGGGGCGGGGCCGCCCTTTCGGTGAAGCAAGTGACGGGCGTGCCGATCAAGTTCATCGGCACGGGCGAACACCTGGACGCGCTGGAGGAGTTTCACCCGGACCGGATGGCCGGGCGCATCTTGGGCCAGGGCGACTTGCTGAGCCTGGTGGAAAAGGCACAGCAAGAGTTCGACCAGGACGAGATGCGGCGGCAGGAAGAGCGGCTGCGGAAGGGCGAATTCACGCTGGAGGATTTCAAGAAGCAGCTTTTGCAGATGAAGCGGCTGGGGCCGATGCAGAAGATCGTGGGGCTGATTCCGGGCATGGGGGGCCTGTCGGAACTGATGGGAGACATGGACCCGGAAGAGGACATGAAGCGGCTGTTCGGGATCATCGATTCGATGACGCCGAGCCGAGCGGCGGCAGCCGACGAAGTTGATCGATCAGAGCCGGCGGCGGCGAATCGCGGCTGGGGCGGGCGTCGAGCCGCACGAAGTGAACGAGCTGGTGAAGCAATTCGACGCGATGTCGCAAATGATGACCGCCATGGCCGGGAAGGGAATGCGGGAACGGGCGAAAATGGTGCGGGAATTGTCGGCGACGATGGCGAACAATCCGGCCGGCCTGTCGCGGCAGAAGGGAAGCACGGGAAAGCGGTTGACGTCGGCAGAGCGGGCGAAGCTGAAGAAGGAGCGGGAGAAAGAGGAGCGGCGGCGGAAACGGGAGCAACGACGGGGGCGGGAAGGCGGGAATGGCGAGGCGGGGCCAGGGCGGTTATAGCTTCAGCAGGTTGCGAAGCACTTGATCGACTTCGGAAACCACTGCTGGTGACAATTCACCAAGTCGCCGCCGTACTGAAGTCTTGTGAACGGTAGCAAGCTTGTGCAATCGCAGGGCAGACTTTGTTTTCAGGTTTGTCACATTGTCTCGCGGCGTGTCCGGATCAAGGATAAGATCCGAGGGCAATAGGGGCCTCGGGATCACCGACGATATGTATGCGACCAGCACTTCTGGCACCTGTCCTAGTGGGACCGTCAGCGTGAGGACGGGGCGTAGTTTCATCCCCGGTGCGTCGCCGAAAGGAAAACTCGCGAGATAGATTTCGTCAGGCTGGATCAACGGGCTCGCCATCTGCGAGCGAGTAAATATCCTGTTCCGTGTCGCTGAGTTCCTCCCTCCATTGTTGTGCAACACCCATTGCCCATTGCGTGCCGACCTCGTCTTCTTGGGCAGCGGCGATGGTCACTGTTACGGGACCGGACGGAAACGAATCTGGGACGACCAGCGTGAGTCGATGCTCATTGTCGATGTGACCGTTGATGATGATGTTCGCGCTCATGGTCACTTCTCACTAAACTGGGATGCTGGGTCTTATGTGAAAGTCGCGCATTGGGCGTGACGCCAGCCGGTCGCTTAATTGTCGCAAGTACCAGCCGACAAAAGAGGGCCCGGCCAAGATCGCCGGACCTTTTTATCGATTCGGCCAAACACGATCGCTTCGCTACGCCGGTTGCAGCTCGCGCTCGCTCTTGGGGGCGATCAGGCGAATTTGCGTAATGCGGTCGTCGGCCTTGGCCGAGACGCCGTTGACGACCGCGCCAATGACGCGGACGCCGACGCCGCGGAGCAACTCGGCCGTCTGGTAGATCTTGGGCATCTGGCTAAAATCGCGGCGGACGCTGATGATCGCGCCGTCGCTATACTGGCCGAAGATCAAGGCGTCGCTCATGCCGAGGACCGGGGCGCCGTCGACGATGATGAAGTCGTACTCGGCCCGCAGCTTCTCGAACACCGGTTGCATTTGCTCGGTGGCCAGGGCGTGAATGGCGTCGACGTCGCAGTAGCCGGCAGTGAGGACCCACAGGCCCTCGGCGTGGGTCGGGCGGATGACGTCAGCCACATCGACCTCAGCCCGCAGCACCTCGCACAGGCCGTCTTCCAGCGGCAAGTCGAACAGGGCGTGCAGGGCCGGGCGACGCAGATCGCCGTCGATCAGGAGCGTGCGGCGGCCGGCGCGGGCCAGGCTGGCGGCCAATTGGCTGGCGACGGTGGTGCGGCCTTCCATCGTGCTGGCGCTGGTAACCAGGACGACTTGACGGCGCTTGGTCGTTGAGTCGTGCATCAAGATGGTGCGGACGCTGTCGATCGAGTCGGTAAGCTGGGCGACGATGGGGTGATTCGGGTCGAGGGCGCCGCCCGACAGGCCGGGGAGCGTGCCGACGACGCGGATGCCGAGGCCTTCATTAACCTGGTCGGGACCATCGAGACGGCGGGCGCGGAACTCGAGAAAGCCCACGGCAAAGCAGGCTAGGGCGAAGCCGGCGATGCCACCCATGGCCACGATCGTCCAGTGCTCGGTGGTGTTGATGTTCTCGGTGGCCATGGCCTCGCTGTAGAGCCGCGTGATCTGGGGCGGCGCTTCGGCATCGATCTGCAGGGCTTGCAGCTTGACGCTCAGGTCGTTGGCCAGTTCCTGGGCCTGCGTCAGCTCGGAGTCGAGCGTTTCGAGTTCGACCGACTTTGACAGCTTTTTGTCCAGGTCGGCTCTGGCGGTTTCGTAACTATCTTTCAGGGCGCGCTTTTGCTGGGCGAGGTAGGTCGCCTGAATTTGCCAGAGCTTGGTTAGCGACTGTTTGCGGGCGTCGGGAGTGACGCGCGACTGCTGCATGAATTGGGCCTCGACGCTGGACCGATACTGGTCGACTTGGGCCTGGGCCTGGGCGGCCCGATCGTCCATGGCTTTGCCGTTGCGGGAGGGAACGCGCTCGGTGGCGTGGGTGGAGGCGGCCTGCATTTGAGCATACGTGGCCTGTTGCATCAGGTAGGCCATGGTCGGGTCTTTGTCGAGAATCCTGTTGACTTCGTCCTTGATGAGCTGCGGATCCTTGAGTTGTTCGAGCGCCATTTGGAATTGGGCTTGGCTGTCGAGGATCCTGGCGTCAAGCTCGCCCTGTTGTTTGGTGATGTCGGAGACTTGGCGCATCAGGAGATCGATTTCGGCCTTGGTGTCGCTCGCCTTGGCGCTGCCCAAGGCTGTGGCCAAATCGATGTACTTTTGAGTTTTGACGCGAATGTCATCGCTGAGGCTGTTGTAGCTTTTCTTCAAACCGTCGATCCGGGCGAGTTTCTCGTTTTTGTCTTTGAACAGGTATTCGTCCTCATACGCCTTGGCGACGGCGTTGACGAGCTGTTTTTGATCCTCGACCGGGTCGTCGCCGGAGATGGTGATGCTGAGCAGTTCACCCTGTTGAGGGAAATCGACAACGACGTTGTCGATCAACCACTGGACGGGGTCGCGTTCGGCGGCCAGGGCGGAGACGCTGCGGACAGCCGGGTCGCGGAGGGCGGCCTGCATGACCCACTGGCTTTTGATGGCGGCGAGCTGCGACTTCTTGAGGATTTCGTAGGCGGCGGGGCTTTGCGGCCGGGGATTGAGGACGTTCGACGAGTCGTCGCTTCCGACCTTGAACATAATCGAGGTCGAGGAGGATTCGGGGAACAGGAACCAGAAGGCGACGGCGATCACGGCGCCCGCGACGAGGCCCAGGCCGGCCGCCAGGATCCAGCGGCGGCGGAGGGCATGGAACAACGTGTTGGCATCCATTCCGCGGCGGAGGACGTCGGGCGGGGCATAGCCATTCAGCGCGGCCATATCGATCGCGGGAAGCTGCGCTTCGCTCTGCGTGACCAGGGCGTCACTTGGTTGGTTTGTGCCGACCAGGGCATGCTCTTCGCTGGGGGCGGAGGATTGATCGTCGTCGCGATAGTTCATAACAAAGCTCTCGCTCGTAGGTTGCCAAAGCCGTCGGGCGGCCGGCTGGAAGAATAGACCAAGGCAAGCGGCGCGAGGCGCACCGGGGTTGCGGCCAGGAGCAAGTCGTACACCAAACGACGGGCGCCGGGGGGCAAGTGCCTCAACCGCCGCTGAAAAAGCGATTTTCGACCCAAGCTGGCGGGGCCGAAGCGGCCCGCGGGATGTGGCGTTTTTTCAACATCGGTCGTCATAGATCAACACGCAACATTTCGCACGCGCCGGGTCACGGGCGCGGCGGATACGTCAGCGAACGGGCGCGGCGCCCACGCGGGCCTGGCCCACGGGACGGAACTGGCCCATGGCCAGCGGGATCGTCAGGCGTTCGAGGATTTGCAATTCGAGCCAGAGCAGGCCGAGAGCCATCGGCATCATCAGCCAGCCGGCGCCGTCATGGGCAAACTTATCGACAAGCTCACTTTTGCCACCGGTCCAGTAATAGGCGAGGCCCGTAAGTGTAATACGAATGATATTGCAAATTAGTGCGATGGGGACCGAGCTGAGGAGGATGATGAACTTGTCCCACCAGGGGCGTTCGATGAGAAACACCATGCCGACCGCAAGCGCGACGAAGATCGTGAGCATCCGGAGACCGCTGCAGCTATCGGCGACGGCGAGCGGCATGCCGGAGATGTTGATGACCCGTCCGTCGCGAAAGGCGGGCAGCCCGAGGGTTTGCAGAAAAAAGGTGCTGGACATTGCCGCGAGCGTCTGCAGGCGGAGGAGGACCAGGTTTTCGAGCTTGGTGGGAAGGGGGAACATGAAGATCAGAAAGCCGAGCCCGGGGCCGGCCCAGCGGACGACATTCAATCCGCCGACCATGATAAAGACGCCGAAGATGGACGGCAAAAACGATAATCGGTCGAGCGGGTGCATGCCGTATTCGGCGGCGGCAAGGCGGGCGCAAAGCCCGAGGAGCAAGAGGCCGAGGCCGATCCAGCGCTCTTTCATTGAGGCGGCGCCGAGCGGCTCCCAGCGGAGCCACAACAGCCCAATGGCGCAGAGCGGAATGACCCACCCATGAGAGTAGAGGCCGCTCGACTTCCAGACGCGACTGGTAATGACGAGCATGTCCGCGTAGGCCAGCACTAACAGCAGCAACAGGCCGCCGAGGATCGCCAACGGCACGTGCTGGGAGGGGTCATTCCAGGCGATTTGCGGGGCCGCTTGCGGGGGACGACCGGGCGCGGAGGGACGAACGGCGATCGGCGCTTTCGCGGCGGGCTTGGCGGAACTCATAGTTGAAAAACCTCAGATGTCGTAATGTCGCGGAATCGGACTGCGAAGCGGGCCTGGCAGAGACCGCGCCCCCGGCTGCCTCTCCCAGACAGCGCGAGCGGCAACGCGGCGCTGTGGGCAGAGACGACCTCTGCCGGGCCTCAAGATTCGCTGCTCCTACAAGGCGTTCCCCGCGGCAGTCCTGCCGCGGCGGATCGCGGGTGACAAGTGCGGCTGTCCACCGACCCTGTGAGAGGTCTTTGCTGCGGACGCCCTGTCCCGACGCGGCCGAAGACGCTCGAGCGGCCGGCGGCTGCGCCATTCTTTGGCGCCGTTTTCCGGTGACGGCGGCGAAGAATGATTCCAAACTTGAGAATAAGCGTGCTGCAAAAATCTGTCAAACCACGGGCGTACACCGTTGCCAATAAAAATCTCGGCAATTCGCCCGCAAAACCGACGATCTCGGACCAACTTGCCCGACTGGAAACGTCGTGCGGGCAATCGCTCACCGACGTGCTCGCGGCAGAATTCGGCAGGACTCGTGTGAACCGGGCGGAGGTGCAACTTGCGTCTTTGCCGAGTATGCGGCTTTTACAGCCTGCAGTGGCGACTACGCAGGTGAGGCGTCCCTGGTTCGACCCGCGCGGGGCGCCGCTGCTGTCGAGGCCCCTGCGCGGTCGGTCGGCTTGAGGCGGGAGACGCCACCACGGCCATTCGGCCCGCGACGCCCTGGGTGGGTGCCGCGCGGTCGCCCGCCTCAGCCTGAGAAAACGGATCGTCGCCGGCCTGCGCGACCCTGTCTGCCCCCGTCGCGATTCAGCAGCACCACAGCCCCTGGAGGCGGCAGGTTCTCCAGATTTACGCGATGGCTGGCATTGCTGGCGCGGAATCGGGCTGATTTCGCAGGTGAACTCAAAGTCGGTGGCAAACTTTTCCGATTAGTAGGTCTGTATCGATTTTCCCGATTAGGGCGTTTCGTCGCTCGGCTGTAGCCAATCGAGAGCTGCCATGATGTCAACCATACCGGCACGCTGGACTTCGTGGGTGTTTTGCCTGGCCGTCGGCTTGATGGCAGGCGCCAGTGGTTGCACGGCCTTTTTAGAGCCGCGGTCGAGCTACCCGGTGACGCCCCCCGGGCCTTCGCCCGAGAGCCTGGTGCCGCGTGAGCTGGACATGGTGTCGTTGCCGCCCTACGTCATTGAACCGCCCGATATTCTCATGATCAACGCCATCAAGGTGATTCCCAAGCCGCCCTACCATGTGGAGCCGGGCGATTACTTGATTATCCGGGCGACGGGCGCGTTATTCCGATCAGCCGATCGAAAATGCGTTTTCGATCGACTCCGAGGGGAAAGTGGATCTGGGGCCAACTTACGGCAAGGTCTACGTCAAAGGCCTGACGACGGACGAAGCGCGAGACGCGATCCGCCGCCACTTGTCGCAGCAGTTTGGGCAGGTGCAAGTCTCCGTGTCACTCGGTTTGTCATCCGGGGCGCAGCAGATCGCGGGCGAGCATCTAGTCGGGCCGGATGGGCGGGTAAACATGGGCACCTACGGGATGGTGTACGTAGCAGGCCGGACGATTGACGAGGCGCGGAAGGCGATCGAAACGCAATTGGCGAACTATCTCGACGATCCGCAAGTGGTGGTGGACGTGTTCGCCTACAACAGCAAGAAGTATTACGTCATCACGCAAGGCGCCGGATTGGGCGACAACGTGACGGCAGCGCCGATCACAGGCAACGAAACAGTGCTGGACGCGATCTCGCTCGTCGGCGGCATTTCGCAATTGTCGTCGACGCGGATTTGGATCGCGCGGCCGGCGCCGAACGGGCAGTGCGAACAGGTGCTGCCCGTGAACTGGTACGACATCAGCCGCGGGGCCTCGACGGCGACCAACTATCAATTGATGCCGGGCGACCGGTTGTACATTGCCGAAGATCCGATGATCAAGTTCGACTCGCTGGTGGCGAAGTACACGCGGCCGTTTGAGCGGCTGTTTGGCTGGATCTCGCTGGGTACAGCGATGGGGAACCGGATTAGGCGTTATGGTCTAGGGACGTTCTAGCAGTCCGTTGAAAAAGTCGACGGGCTGCTTCATTGCATGGATGCGATGACAAAACCGCGACCCAAGTCGCCGTTTTGCGAGCCGTGACGAGCTTTGCTCGGCACTTGGCGAGGTTGAAAAACGCCACCACGGCGTTTGTCAACAGGCGGCTAGAGGTAGGGGCAGTAGCGGAGCAGTGGAGTGGTGGAGTGGTGGAAAAGTGAAGTGGACTCCTTTTGCCGAGTTAAACATGAAATACACGATTGCCTGGTCGCTGGGGGTTTTCGCATACTTCGCGATTGGTGGCGCTGCGCTGGGCGAGACGCGGCTCGATCGGCCGACGCCGCCGCCGCAGTGCGTGGACGGCGTGTGCACGGCGAATCCGGCGTCGTATGGATACTTCAAAACTCGCTGGCGGGCGTGGCCCGGGCTGGGCGTCGCGCCGATGCCCAGCGCCGAGCCCCAGCCGACGCCGAGCCTGCCGGGCGTGCCGCCCTATGAGGTGCCGCCGCCGGAGAAGGAAGATTTGAAAGCGCCGCCGCCGACAAAGTCTGCGCAACCAGTTACGACCGGAACGACGCCGCCTGCGGGCGCGGCGCCCGGCGTTTTGGGACCCGGCGGGCCGACGCCACCGACCGGGACGGAACCATTCGGACCGCGAGAGACAGGTGCCGGGCCGAGCGCGCCGCCGTTTCCCCTGCCGCCGGCCGGAACGCAGCCTGGGCCGTTTCAACCATCGACCCCATTTCAGCCGCAATCGGGGCCGTTTTCGCCGGCAGGACCGCCGACCCCGCTGCAGCGACCGACGACGGCGCCGCTCGGCGAAGGGCCACCGACGAGCGATCTCGATTTGCCCCCCGCGCCGCGGTTTGCAGCGTTGCAAAGCGCGGCGACGGCGAACGCGGCCTCGCCGGTTAAATCGCCGCCGGTTGAGCGCTTCGTGGGCCCTGTCATGGCTCCGGCGACCGGTATTGCCAGGCATGCGGTGGACACTCAACTCGTCCATGCCATGCCGCGGAATGACCGCGATCCGCCGCCACCTCCGCCTTTGTCGTTGGGTGGGGCTTCGCTGTGAGGACTTCTCGCCAACGGCAAATCAACGCGAAATTCGAGTTTCGTGCAGGCAGCCGGGCTCTGTGAGCCCGGCTCGTTTTCTTAGGGACCGTTTCCTGGAGATCAACGATCGCCGGGATGTAGGCTTCATCAAGGCCAGCAACAGCCAGCCGCCCGCTTCGTAGCAGCCAGCGACTACCAGTGCGGGGATAGTTGTGTCAATTATGCGGCTTCGGCGGCCGGGCCGAGTTCCTTGACACTTTGGGGGTGTGAGCCTACCGTGAAAAGAGATTGGGGGCAGCTCACGGGGCTGCCCGCCGAATGTCTCTGTTTTGCTTCTGACGGGCCCCCTCATGATTCGCCAATTGCCCATTGTCGTCGGCGTTGCGGCGATCGTCGCGCTGACGGTCGTGCAAAGCCTGATGTCGGACCGGTTTATTTCCACTAACGTCACAGCCGAGCAGCGGGCTGCGCTATTGAAACAAGTGCCGATGAGTTTTGGCGAGTGGGAAGGGAAGAATTTGGAGGTGACCGAGGAGGTGCGCGACACGGCCGGCGCGGTGGGCTGCGTTTCGCGGCTGTATCAAAATACGCGAACCGGGGCCGTGGCTCGGCTGTGGCTGATCGTGGGACACGCCCGCGATATTTCGGCCCATACGCCCGACATTTGCTACAAGGGCTCAGGGTTTGCCATGCGGTCGGACCGCAGCTCGCAGTTTTCATTCAATGACAAGGCCAATTTTTTCACGAATACGTTTATCAAAGAGGATGTCAGCGGGCGCAATTTAGAGCGCGTATTTTGGGCCTGGTACAATCCGAAGCCGGACCAGTCGGTCGAGTGGGAAGTGCACGACAATCCGCGGTACTATTACGGCAATGTGCGGGCGTTATTCAAGATGTATTTCGCCAGCCAGATGCGGGACCTCAACGAGACGACCGACGAGAGCACGGCGGCCAAGTTTGGGAAGGATTTTCTACCCGTCATCAACAACATTTTGTTGAAATCCGACATCGGGGCGGACGAGGAAGCGGCGGACGCAACGTTCGCAGCACCGGCAGGGACGCCGGCCAGCAGTGCCCCGGCAAGTGAAACGACGGCGGCCAAATTGCCGGCGGCTGATGCGCCAGCGAAGTGAGTTGGCACCCGCCCGAATGACGAGGCCACAGTTTGAGCGGGGCGCCCTCACCCTTGGCCACGATGAGCCACAAGCGGCCCGGCCCGTCTTCCGCCGCGACCGATCTTTGAGCCGCTGAGAGAGGGAAGCAACACCGATTCAGACGTGAGTGGAGTGGGCGTCTTCGAGGCCCAGACGCTTCATTTTTTTGTAGAGCGTCGTGCGGTTGATGCCGAGCTGGTCGGCGGTGGCATTGCGGTTCCAGCCGTTGGATTCGAGCACCTCGCGGATGATCTGCCGCTCGGGGCCTTCCAGCGCTTCTTTGAGCGTCTTCTGGCCGATCGGCGCACTGAGGACAATCCCCTGGGAGCCGCGGACATCGGTGGGCAGGTCGGCGAGCGTGATGATCGGACCCTTGCCCAACAGGACCGGCGCTCGACCACGTTTTGCAGTTCTCGGACGTTGCCCGGCCAGTGGTATCGCTCCATGGCCGACAGGGCGTCGTCGGCGAAGCCGCTGACCTGACGGCGCGAATCTTCGCGGACTTGTTCCAGAAAGCTGTGGGCCAGCAGCATGACGTCGCCCGGCCGCGAGCGCAAGGGGGGCAGCTCGATATTGATGACATTGATGCGGTAGTACAGGTCCTGGCGGAAGCGGCCCTCGGTGACGGCGCGGGCGAGGTCTTCGTTCGTGGCCAGGATGACGCGGACATCGACGGCAAACGTTTTGGTGCCGCCGACTTGTTCGAATTTGAGCTCTTGCAGGACGCGGAGCAGCTTGACCTGCATGGCCGGGCTGGCGGTGCCGATTTCGTCGAGGAAGATCGTGCCGCTGTCGGCCTGGAGAAACTTGCCCATCTTTTCGCCGATCGCGCCGGTGAAGGCGCCGGCGACGTGTCCGAACAGCTCGCTTTCGAGCAGTGTTTCGGGCAGCGCGCCGCAGGCGACTTCGACGAAGGGTCCTTTCGCGCGGCCGCTGCGGCGGTGGATCGCGCGGGCGATCATGCTTTTGCCGGTGCCGCTTTCGCCGGTCAACAGCACGGTGGCCCGCGTATCGGCAATGCTGGCGATCATCTCGAACACTTTGAGCATCCGCGGCTCGCGGCCGACGATGTTGTCCATGCCGAAGCGGCGATCGAGCTGGGCTGCGGAGGTTGTCGTTTTCTCGCTGCAACGCGCCGCGCTGCGAGAGGGCCCGCTCGATGGCCATCAACAGCTCCTCGTCGATCAGCGGCTTGGTGAGGTAATCGAACGCGCCGGCGCGGATCGCTTCGATCGCATGATCGGGCGTGCCATAGCCGGTGATTAGAATGACCTGGCTGGCCGGCCAGTTGCGGCGGCACTGTTCCAAGAGGTCGAAGCCGTCGCCGTCGCGGAGGCGGACGTCGGCGAGGACCAGGTCGTATGTCCTGCCGCGGAGCCGTTCGAGCGCGTCGACGTAGCCGCCAGCCGTGTCCAGCTCATAGCCCCTCGAGCGGAGCCAATCGGCCATCGACTCGAGTACCTGGCGATCGTCGTCGACGATGAGGAGGGAGTGTTTGGGCATGGCGGGGAAGCGAAGGCGGAGGGCGGAGGGCGGAAGGGGGAGGCAGAATGTCGGATAAACTCCGCATTCCGCATTCCGCTTTCCGCATTCAAAACGACTGTCGCCAAATATCTACGTCACGGGTGGTGAGGGGTCAACGAAGTGCGAGGCGTGAACGCCGGTGAGTGGCGGATTTGACGGTCGTTCAGGATGGGAGGGTATAATCGCGGCATTGACAAACGCTAAGTGGGCCCGGTGCACCATACAGTCGATGGGAGCAGCCATGATGACGGGAGTGCGGCAACGTATCGCAGGTCTATGTCTTCCGCCGCTTCTGTTTGCCGCGCTCGACGGCGGGCTGACGTTGGCCGGGCAGTCGGCCGAATATTGGACCGGCGCGCTCAACGACGTAAATGAAGGTTCGCCGATTTTCCATCATGCGCTCGCCTATCATCCGCTGGCATTTTGCGGGCTGATGGCCGCGTGGGCGGCAGTTTTTGTCGGCGTGATTCTGCTATTGCCGGATACTGTGGCGCTCATCGCCAGCATCGCCGTGACACTCGGGCACGCGTCGGTGCGCTCTCGTGGTTGTACTTTCAATTTCATGTCGCATACCAGGTGGCTAATTCGATCGCGCTGCTGGCGGCCGTGATGATTGGCCTGGGCATACGCTGGGGCTGGCGGGCGAAGCCGGGTGAGGCGTACGAATTGGCCTATTTGTCGAGGAGGTGGCGGTGGGCGCTGGCTGTTGTATTAGCGGCAATGGGTGTTTACCTGTTTTTGTTGCCGCATAAAATCTAACGGCTGGCAATTCATATCCACATAGGGATCCGAAGGTAGTAACGATGAAGGACGCACTCGATTTTCGCACGGCCGATCACCCGATTGAGGAACTGTTTTTGCGGCGGTGGTCGCCGCGGGCGATGAGCGGGGAGGCACTCGCCGATGGCGAGCTGTTGACTCTGTTCGAGGCGGCCCGGTGGGCGCCTTCGACGTATAACGAGCAGGAGTGGCGGTTCTTGTATGCGCGGCGGGATACGCCCCAATGGCAAACCCATTTTGATCTACTCGTGGAAGCGAACCAGGCGTGGTGCAAGAATGCGGCGATGCTAGTCGTGGTGCTCGCGCACAAGGTGTTCGCCCGCAACGGCAAGCCGAATCCGGTGCACAAGTTCGACGCGGGCAGCGCGTTTGAGAACCTGGCGCTGCAGGGGGCGGCGATGGGACTGGTCGTGCACGGGATGCAAGGTTTCGGTTTTGACCAGGCCCGCCAGGCGCTAGGCGTGCCAGACGACTACGCGGTGTGCGCGATGTTCGCCGTCGGCCGGCCGGGCGACGAGGCGAAGCTGCCGCAGCAACTGCGCGAGCGCGAAGAGCCAAGCGGTCGCAAGCCGGTCGAAGAGATTGTTTGCGAGGGGGCGTTTGGGTTTGAATAGTGAGTGAGATAGTGATCTGCAGTGTCGTGAATGGACAAGGTGATCGGGTACGGCTAGAATTGCCGTATGACCGTACAACCATTTCGTGATTTACTGACACTGCGGCCATTCAAGCCGTTTCGACTGGTGATGTCGAGCGGGCAGTTGTACGACGTTAAACATCCAGAAATGGCTTGCTGACGAGGTCGAATCTACTTGTCGGCGTCGGCGACCTGGACGACGGAGTGCCGGCTGAGTTCAAGATTTGTTCTTTGTTGCACGTTTCGGCCATCGAACCGCTGTCGGCTAGCGCGTCTGGTTCTCGATAGATGGGCAGATTTTGGCGCGGCCCATGCTGCACTTGTTCGCCAGATTCCGACGGTTTCGCTTCACATTACGTGACCTGCTGGTGCGCAACCTTTCTGGTGGCGATCGGCCTGGCTTGGCCGTGGCTGATGTTAATCGTAGCGCCTTTGTTGGTCGCGGCGATTCTGAAAAGGCTAGATTTGGGTTCCGTCGTACCCTTGACCGTCGCCAGCGTGCTCTCCGTAACGGTCGGTGTCGTGGTCTCGTGGTATTATTGGCACTACCCGTTCGACGCACCCCCGTTGTTACAGGAGCTACGAGAGATCAGCGCCGTCGAGCAGATTTCCCGAGTTACGACTATCGGCCCTGACACCAATCACAAGACGCAGATTAGCGTATTGACTGCTATTCCACAAAGTTCCGGATCCGAGCCCTGGGGTGTTCTCAATTCTGACCATCCCACAAAAAGAATCCTCTACCAATTCGCGACACGCAAAATGGGAATTGAATCGTCACTACCGCTCGAACAAGCGCTGTTGGATTCATTGTGGCGTGCCGCTGAAAAGTCTGGGCTACTGCTGGATGGCGGCCGGAATTTTCCCGGTGCTAGGCTGCTCTCGGGCTACGCCGGTATTGCGCGATTGAACGATGGAAGTCGAATCGCATTCGTGGTGATGGCGGGAAACGAATGCTCGAATGATCATTATCCCTATTACGACTACGTAGTTCGATTCGACGAGCCCAGATTTGAGATCGGTAATTCGCAATGGTTTTGCTACGATGTCGCAGGATTTTAAGTATTGCGATGGGATCGACTGGCCTTTGGAGTATTTATCGTATTGGGGCCCGTTGTAGTCATCCTCCAAATTATTTGGTGGGCCATCGAGCGCGAACACACGCGACTAAGTGGAACGTATACAAACCGTGCTGCCGGAGAATCGTGGGAGGACTTTGCGATTCATGAACATTAGAGCGGCCCGTTGGATCTTCTGGCTTGCCGGCGTGTATGGGCTCGTGGTGCTTACGCCGCAGTATTTCTTACTCGAGCAAATTTCGCGCGATACACCGCCGGCAGTGACGCATGTCGAGTACTTTTTTGGGTTCGTCGGCCTGGCCCTGGTGTGGCAGCTTGCGTTCTTGCTGATTGGCTATGAGCCGCTGCGGTATCGGCCGCTGATTCCGATCGCCGTACTGGAAAAGGTCTCATTTGGGATACCGGCAGCGATTCTTTTTGCGCGAGGTGAAGTCCCAAAGATGGTTTTCACGTTTGGGTTGATTGACCTCTTGTTGGCGGCCTGCTTTTTCGTGGCCTGGTGGGCGACGCGGGGGCGGTAGTTGGAGAGCGACGGCCGCTTCTCCTCACACGGCGTACCGCGCGGGTGTGCCGCTAGTTGTTGGCGCCGCCGAAGTTACCTTGCGAGTGGCACTGGCTGGTACGCACGGCTATACTCCCAGCTTATCCATTGTGCACAAAAGCCGATGGGTGTGTCCCGATTCGGTGAAAACCGCGGAGGCGCTGGAGATGAAGAATCATCGTTTCGTTACCTATTCGATCGCGCTGGTTGCCTTGGCGACCGCGGCGATTGTGTTGTTTGCATCGTCGTCAAAGCCGCTTGGGCCGCGCGTGGCTCATGGAGCGGGCGCCGGCGCGCCGGTTTGGGTGGAAGTACATCAGGGGACGATACTAGGCGAATCGGCGCCGCTGGTGGCGCTGAATGCGCCGGCGACGGCCGACGAAGTGCAGCCGCTCGCCGATGAATCCATCGCAAACGAGCCGCCGCAATTGGCAGCTGACTCGCCGCGGCTGGCCGGCTTAGTGAACGAGCATTCGGTGTTGGTGAAGTCGAAGGTCGAGCTCGCGAGCGTGACGCAAGACGATGCCGTGACTCACTCAGTTTCGCCCGCGCTGGCGTCGCTGACGGACGACCCGGCCGAGAGCGGCACGGCGCAGCGTGAGGCTGAGCAAGAGGGCCGCGCGGCAGGGCCAGCCGGACATAAACGCGGATCGCGACCGCCAGTCCGCTGAGGGCGAAGAAGGCGAAGAAGAGGAAGAGGAGGAGGAGAAGAGATGCCGCCAAACTCCGTCGCGCAGGGCAACGCGCGGACACAGCCGGACGACGCCGATCGCATGGCGGTTCCAGAGGGCGCGGCCGCAGTGGAACAAACCCAGATGGGCACCAAGGACGCGCCGAAGCTCGTCACCAGCTTCGACGGGCTGGGCGTGGGCTTTGAAGGGCCGCAGGGCGCGTTTCGCGGCGGCAACCCGTCCGACAATTCGCTGGCGGTCGGGCCGGACCACATCGTGCAAATCGTGAATTCGCGAATGGCCGTGTATTCGAAGCAGGGAAAGAAATACGACACGACGGGCAAAGTGCTGTACGGCCCGGTCAACACCAACAACGTCTTTCGCGGCTGCGACGTTTGCGGCGACATCAACAACGGCGACGCCGTGGTGCGTTACGATCAGCTCGCCGATCGCTGGCTGATCGTGATGCCGATCTTCCGGCGGCTGCCCTATCGCGAAGACCAGCCGGAGCCGGGCCGGGCCGGTGAGCCGGCCCAGTTGAGCCAGGTCACGAACAAGGAGCAGCCGGGACCGGCGGTGGCGCTATTTCAGCCGCCGGCGCTGACGGCCGAGGAACGGGCCGCGGAAGAAGACGCGGACGCGGCCAGCCGGGGTCAACGGCGCGGGCGAGGCGGTCGCGGGGCTGGCGGCGGGCAGCGCCGCGGCCAGGGCGGGCCGCCGGGGCCGTACGCGATGTGTTACGCGATCAGCACCGGCCCCGATCCGCTGGGGACCTATTATCGCTATCATTTCGTGCGGCCGCTGTTTCCCGATTATCCGCGGCCGGCGGTGTGGCCGGACGGTTATTACGTGCCGACGAGTACGGGCGACAACCGCATCTCGCCGGAGATCGCGACGCAGAAGCATGCTTGCGTCGTCGAGCGCGAGGCGATGCTGCAAGGCAAGCCGGCCCGCGAACAGTGCGTCGTCATCGAAAACGTGAACTTCCTGAACAACGCGGACGTCGACGGCAAAGTGCTGCCGCCGCCCGGGGCGCCGAACATCATGATGGCCGCCGGCGGTACGCAGCTCAACGGCGACTTGCAGGACAACGGCATTTATTATTGGAAGTTCCACGTCGATTGGGACGACCCGGCGAAGACCAAGGTCGAAGGCCCGGTGAAGATCGACGTGGCCCCGTATGCCTACCTGTGCGGCGGACAGTTGACGCGCTGCGTGACGCAGCCCGGCACCGAGACGACGCTCGATTCGCAGGGCGACAAGATCATGCAGCGGCTTGTGTATCGGCGGATCGGCGACCGCGAGTCGATTCTTGCCGTGCACTCGGTAAACACTTCGGCCGGCGGCGGGGGCGTGCGGTGGTACGAGTTCCGCGTGGACGATCCGGCAGGTAAACGAGACGTGAAGCTGTATCAGCAAGGCACCTACGCGCCGGGCGGCGATTTCCGCTGGATGGCGAGCCCGGCAATGGACAGCCGCGGCAACATCGGCATCGGCTACTCGTTCGGCGGCGTGCCGCACTATCCCGGGCAGCGCTTCACGGGTCGGTTGGACGGCGACCCCTTGGGAAAAATGACGCTGAAAGAGGCCGTGCTCGCCGCAGGCGAGGCCTCGCAAGCCCGGGGCAATCGCTGGCAGGATTACACGACCTCGGCAGTCGACCCGAGCGACGATTGCACGATCTGGTACGTGGGCGATTACGTGAAGGACGGGGCGAACGGTTACTCGACCAAGATCGGCGCGTTTCGAATGCCGGGGTGCGCAGGGGGCGGGTGAGGTCGCGGTTTGCTGAGTTGCATTATTTGGGGGGCCATGACACGTCCATGTGGGTCGCGAAGGTTTGAGCAGTGCCGGACTTCAATTGCCACGAGCGTGTTGTCATCTATGCTTTGAATCCATGCTGTCCGGCCTTGGGAGATGCAGCGTACTTGTGTCAAAAACTACGTTTGGGGGCACTTTAATTTCAGGCACGTGTTTAGAGAAAATGGAGTCCGAAGATTCATTGGTCAAAGGACTTATCGCCGTTGCTGCCGGCAAGCCAATGTTCGGTTACAAGCGGATACCACCCATAGTTGCATAACTAAACGAGCGCAGGGTAGAATCGCTGTTGTGAGCAGGGTAATGATCGCGCCCTCCTAGATTCTATTTCTCATCTAGGTCGCGATAGTGTTAGAGGCGGAGTTGTTGCGTGAAGCACCTTCGCATCATCCCTGGACGATGGCAACGTCGGCAGACGGCCGCATTGAGTTGCATCTGTCGGCGGACGCATTCTCGGCTGCGCCTCATTCAGGTTCTGTTTGCGGCAGCCGGTGGTGGCGGGCCGCCATCTTCTTATCCATGGCTCGTTTGACCTGAGCCGTTCTCGGCAATCCACGGCGCGACGTCGAGCTAATTGCTGCCGATCTCGGCAGCGCATTTTGAAAACGCACCAGCTTGCCAACCATCGGCCATATTGGTCGAAGCGCACTCCGGCCATTGGCGACAGTTTACTGGAAACCACTGCGCCGGAGACCGCCGGGGAGCCCATGAAATGCACTTTATTTCGAGAAGGAGGGTTGACTAATGAGGCCACGAGATTTGGCAACCACGTGGGCGAAGCCCATGCTAATGCAGCGAGTTTTAACAAACTGCCTTCACCGCTGGCCGTTTCGCTTGGCGACGTCACTGGTTGTCACAATTCTAACGACAACCGTCACAGCCCAGTCACCGGTTCCCTCGGACACCGTGATCACCATCGCGGGCAATGGCTTGGCAAGCTTCGCCGGCGACGGAGGCCCGGCCATCGACGCCACGCTCTACGGTCCGTTGGGCGCGGCCATTGGCCCTGACGGCGCCGCGTACTTCATCGACGGCGGCAATTACCGCATCCGCCGGGTCGATCCCATTACGGGCAACATTACGACCATTGCCGGCGTTGGGCCCGGTTTCTTTACCGACGGTCCCAACGGCGACGGCGGCCCGGCCACCAGCTCCCAGATCGCCGATCCCTATACCTTGGCGATCGACCGCGAGCGCAACACGCTGTACTTCCCCAGCTTGAGCCTGTCGCGCGTGCGGCAGATCGATCTATCGACGGGGATCGTCGAGAACTTTGCGGGCACGGGCGTCTTCGACCCGTTTCCCCCCGGCCAATATGGCGACGGCGGACCTGCCACCAGCGCCTGGTTTCTGTCCCCCTATGGCGTCGCCGTCGGTGCCGACCACGGCGTGCTAATTACCGACATCAGTCTCAACACGTTGCGGAGTGTCGATGGCACGACGGGGACTGTCAGTCGCCGTGCCGGAATTGAGTTCAATCCGCAGACCGCCGGTGACGGTGGACCGGCCAGCGCGGCCACGTTCACCTTTCCCGACCATGTGGCCACGGATAGCGCTGGCAATGTGTACGTAGAGGATAGCCAAATCGGTAACAGCTTCGTCGTTCGCCGCATCGACGCAGCGACGGGCATCATCAACACGGTGGCCGGCGGCGGTGTGCTGGCGCCCGGCAGTGGCCTGGCCACCGACACGCTGCTAACGGCGGGTGGTGGAACCGGCCCGATCGCCGTCGACAGCAAAACGCTTTACATCGGCACGGGCGCGCAGGTGCTCGCGGTCGATGTGACCACCGGCCAACTGGACGTGCTGGCCGGCCAGGCAACGGCCGGCTTCGCCGGCGACGGCGGACCGGCAGCCGACGCCGAGTTTAACGGCATTACCGGCCTGACCGTCGTGCCCGGCGGCGGACTGCTCGTCTCGGACGGGCTCAATAACCGAGTCCGCTACATCGCCCCCGATTCGATCAATCTCACCGGCGACGCGGGCCAGGCCGAGTTCCACCTGCCCTGGGTCAGCGCGCTTTCAGGCGATCTGATCATCGATGACAATCCAAACGTGATCAATGTCAGCTGCGGAGGGCTCGGCACCGTAGATGGCTCCGTGGACATAAGTGATAACACGGCTGCTGGCACCGTTGACGTTAGCGCGCTCACATCGGTGGGCGGCGATGTGACCCTGGTCGGGAACACGGCGGCCGGCACTGTTGACGTTAGCGCGCTCGCATCGGTGGGCGGCGATGTGACCCTGGTCGGTAACGGCGCAGAAGCCAGTCTCGACCTTAGCTCGCTCACCTCTGTTGGTGGAAGTGTGTCGATCGACACGACCGGCGAAGGCACGTTCGACTTGGGCAACGCGGCAGTCGGCGGCGATTTGAGTCTCAACACGGATGGCTACCACGAGGTCGACGCGATGACGGCCGGGGGCGAGACGGCCGTCACGATGGTCAACGGCGCCGCCACGATGGAACTGGTCCTGCCCGACGGCGCCTTCGCGGCGGACGACCATGTCCCATTCAGCGTGAGAGAGCTGCCGGCCGACCCGGTCGGGAACTGGGGCCAGAATCCGATGACCACGCTGGCCCAATACCAGTTCGACTTCGCCATCACGACGCTTGACCAGGACGCCACGCTCAACTTCGAGATTGACCTGGCCGCGCTGGAGCCCGACGCGCAGTCGGCGCTATTGGACCTGCTTCACACGGGCGCGGTGTTGACGCTGGCTGTCCAGGGCGACGATCCGAATGCCGCGGCGCAATTATTTGACGTGTGCGGCTCTGGGGCCGATCCGTCGAGTGGCTGCCTTATGGTCCACTGGCTGGACGAGAACGGCGCCGACCTGGAGCCCTACGGCTCGTTCGATCCGGCCGTGCTTCGATTCGAGTCGCTGGTCGGGCATTTCTCGACCTACAGCATTGTCGCGGTCGCGTCCGTTCCCGAGCCGACGACTCTGGCGTTGCTGCTGATTGCTGCCGTTGCGATTTGCATGCGGCCGCCACGTACAGTTTGGCGATTCTTAACAATCCGTTTGATGAAATAACCCAGCGAATTATCGTTCAGTAATGTTCCGTATGATGGTGGCATTTTCCTCAGCGATGACTTAAGCTGGAGCCGGTTTGTTGGTCCCTGCGTTGAGTCTTCCTCTCAGGAGTATGCGGTGGCAATTGCACGATTCACCATTGCCCTGGCTATCTGCCTCTTACCGATCACTGCTCGTGCGCACGAGCCGGTCAATGTGCTGAACTACTCTCGGGCCGAGACGAATAAGCAGTTCAAGGATTACGCCGCCAAGGCGGGGGGCGTCGGCAAGTTTGCGCACATGCGCGAGCCGTACTCGGTGGTCGACCAGACCACGATCCGTGGCAATCGCGACACGCTCTACTCGATGGGCGTGTACGACCTGGTCGCGCCGGTCACGATCGTGATGCCCGAGACGCAGGGCCGGTTTCAGTCGCTGCTTGTAATTGACGAGGACGAATACAACCCTGTGCTCAAGAACGGCCCGGGCGAGGTGACGCTCTCGATCGACTCGGTCGGCACGCGGTACGCCATGGTGCTGGTCCGCACATTCGCCGATCCAAACAGCTCGCAGGACATGCAGAAGGCGCATGCCACTCAGGACGCGATCCAGGTCAAGCAGGCCTCGGCCGGCAAGCTGGAGCTGCCCGACTGGGACGAGGCTTCGCTGGTCGCGACGCGCAAGCAGCTCAACGAGCTGGCCATGAAGCTGAAAGACTTTTCCAACGCCTTCGGGCGGCGGGGCGAAGTCGACCCGATCCAGCACCTCGTGGGCGCCGCGGCCGGCTGGGGCGGCAATCCGCAACGCGGCGCCATGTACTTCAGCGTGACGCCGGAGAAGAACCACGGCCAGACCGCTTACACGCTGACGATGCCCAAGGACGTGCCGGTCGAGGCCTTCTGGTCGGTCACCGTCTACAACAAAGACGGCTTCTTCACGCCCAACGACCTGAACGCTTACTCGTTCAACAGCATCACAGCCAAGCGCAACAACGACGGCACGGTGACCATCCACTTCGGCGGCGATTCGAAAGCGGCCAACTACCTGCCGATCACCGACGGCTGGAACTACGTCGTCCGCTGCTACCTGCCGCGCTGGGAGGTCATCGAGGGCAACTGGACGCCGCCGGCGCCGCAGGCGGTGAAATGAATTGCGAGCGAAGCTGATAAAACCAGCCGGCACGCGCGAGCGTTTGGTGCTACGAATTGGTTTTGAAGCGACTGCCAATCTTTTTCGCGGCGAGGCACTCGTTGACTAGACGAACACGTGTCGTCGTCCACAATTTGATGCAGACCGGCTACGTCTATGATTTGACGGAGCCGGTCGGGAAAAACTTTCATCCCGATTTCCGGCCCGAGCTAACGCCGGCCGAGATGCTCGCGCTGGGCGTGTTTGGCGGCAAGTACATGACCGATTGCCAGGCCGAGTTTCCCAAACAGTGGTTCCACAAGGCCAAGCTGTGCCATCGGTATCACGACCCGGAACTGAACTGCTTCGGCGTCAACGCCTCGCAGCCACTCTCCGTGTGGCGGGAGAAGGGGTGGATCTACACAGAGGACCCGCGGGGCTGGTTTCAGTGGTACTGCCGGTACTTTATGGGCCGGCGTGCCCAGACGACCAGCGGCAAATCAAGCGCTGGCGGGCCGTGCGCCGGCACATCGCGCAAATCAAAAAGCACTGCCGCCCGGGCGATTTACAGTGCCGGCCCCGACAGCACCAGGCCCTTTTGCACTGGGCCTATGATGCGCGGAAGATTTAGACCTCTCCCCAGGACCCTGTCCATTCGCGAGAGGGAATATGGGAATAAGCCTTTCCCGGCGCTCGGCCAGGCCTCATCGCGGTACCAAATCACGGCCCCGCATTTTCCACAAGGGCGGCAACCTGAACGAATTCGATGCTGGGCGCACGCCGTAGAGACCAGCTACCCGCTCCACCAGCTCCTCGGTAAAGAACGCTTGCACGGCCTCCTCGGAGTCCCAAACGTAAAAGTTCACAGCCTCACGCTTCCCGGAATTCAGCGTAAATGCCTTGGAGCGCAGCCCAGGCATTCGTTCAAACCGTACGCGTGCGGTCTCAGCGATCTTCCGCACGGTTCGCTCATCGAAGTTGTCTTGGTAGCGGAATGTAACGAATACCCCAATCATGTTGCGCTCCTTCTATCAGTCGCGACGTCAGCCGCCGACGAGCATCGTCAATTTCACGAAGCTGACTTGCGTGCCACGGCCGATTTGGAATTCCTGGTCGAGTGATTCGACCTGTTTATTGTCGACCAGAATGAGAAACCCATTGCGGCTAAACGCGGCCGTGGCGTTTTCGAATTGGGCCTTCCAGTCAATATCCCGATGTTTTTCCAGTCGGTACTCCGCCTTTCCGCCGTTCAAAACGCGTTCTGCATCCGTGGGTTGCACCAGGCCGCGAAAAACTTGCTCGCCCTGCTTGCGATTGAAGTCCTGCACTTCCTGATAGACTCGCTCACGGATCAAATCGCGAACCGTAATTCTCTCCGACGGAAACTCCAACGGCGTTTCACCATAAACCTGTCCGGACGCGGTTTCATCGCGGATCGTTAACGTTATCGACATGGAATTTTCTCCTGCCTCGTGGTGGGCCAATGGTTTGTGAGTTCGAGCTGTGTTACCGACTCGTCAAACGAGCTTAATTTGCCGAGTAATGGTCGAATCCTTTATCTTTGTGTCGTCCGCCAGCAAGAGCGCTTGCTGATGATGATCGAAAGCGTATTGTCGACTTCGAATGGCAAGTACAACTCTTCTGATTTTGCGCGTGCTCGGGCGTCTGGCACAATGCACAAGTATTGGTCGTTGGGCTCCATCAGGATATTGCCCGACCCAAGGTGAACTTTGTACGTGCGCAAATCGCCACGCACCACGAGAAATCGATCATTCAACGAGCAACGGTCGGCAATGCGGAGACGCGGCACCAGCGTTTCGAGGACCTGACGGCGCGTCGTCGCCGTGCCGGTCAACTCGCCAAACGAGTGATTTCGCCAATATTGCTGAAACTGCTGGTACCGCCCGGTCGGCCCTCCGTCTTGCCAGGCAGGATCATTGCCGACCGAAGCGACGCCGACGAACAAATCGACGTCCCGCATGATTTCGGAAAACACGAGGGGAGGAATTTGTTCTAGTGGTAAAGGCTCGTTAAGATTTTCCTGCCCGGACCCGTTGCGGCTGCTGCCGTAGCCGCCACCCCCCGCATGGGCCCAATTCGCCGCCGCCTCGATTCGATAAAAGCGAACCTGGTCCGTGGATAGCCGTAGATAAACGCCTGCTTCATTCGTGTCCCCGCCAAAGTCATCGCCAATTCCCTCGATCCAGAACTCGGCCCGCAAATTCCACAGCGGCAGTGACTTCGTCGCCGGCGGATAACTGTCATCCACCATTAATCGCAGCTTGTTCTTCCAGCCCCGCGCGCCACAAAGCGCATTGAATTGGTGCTGGCGAACGATGTGCGCGGCGAACCGATTCGAATAGGTGCCCGTGTTACGCTCGGCATCGGTTAGCAAATATACTTCGCGGTGCGCTTGCTTGAACGGCTGCGTAATCGCCAGCGCTTCCAGCCGGCGTCTCCAACTCGTGATTTCCTCGATCTGGCGGCCGACCGGGTGCCACAGCGTGATTTCGGCCGTCTTGCCATGCACAATCGGCTGGCCGTCGACGTCGATCGGCTCGCCGTCCACGAAGATCGATGGGGCTCCGTCGACACACCAGATCAGTCGCGCGCGATCGTGCCGACGAGCGGATGGTTAAGGTACCGTTCCCGCCAGGTATCGATCGGCCATGACTTCTCGAGCAGAAACATGGAATCGATGCGATCGCGTTGCGCCGGCAACATGCCCTGAATGTCCTTCAGCGATTGCTGCAGTTCCTTGAGGTCCTCCTTGTGCTCAGCCTTAACCTTGGCCGGTACGGATTTGAGGGCCTTGCCCTTGGCATCGTACCATTTGAGTTCAGCTTCGCTCCCAGTGACGACAAGCTCGCTGCGGTAATCGCCGAAAACTTCGCGTCGCAGGCCGATTTCCTCCAGACCGTACGAAGGCACGCCCATCTCTTCAATTTCGTCGCGCGGTATGGCCAGCGCCTCGGCCGCCTGGACAAATGCCTTTTCAATTTCCTTCTGAGCTGTGCCGAACTTGATGCGGACCTTTAGCATCGCCAACTGGCCGACCGCTTCAGTCGTACCCATTTGGGAGAGCGCGTAAACGGCCGCGTTGCCGACCTTGACCGCACGCGGCCCAACGCCGGGCACCTTTTTCTAAGCTGACAAGGCAACCGCCGTGATCGCGCGAGCGAGCTCATTGGCCTGCGGCAGGACCTGAACCAGCCACAACAGCCCACGCAGGCAAGTGGCGTTTTCTTCGTGCATCACGTTGCTTGCGCCGCGCGTGTCGCCGCTATACTGCCCAAGTTTGCGAATCGTTTGGCCGCGCTCGACGAGCGGGAACCATTTGGCCAGCGCCTGCGGCACGTCGTCACCGCCCAATTCCTTTGCCAGGCTCTCGCCCGTTTTCAGCCATTTTGCCGTCGGCCGGGCAGCGGTTGCGCTGAGCGCGTGTGCAAATAGAGCGGCCCATTGTCGTCTCGTCGTCGCATTCATCGCAGAGAAGTCGGCGTTTACGGCGTCGGCCCAGGCCTCGCCCGGCGCAAGACAAAAGGCAGCGCGATCGCCGATCAATCTCGTTACGCGCAGTACGTCCTCGCCTGGTGAATCTAATTGCGGCCCACGGATCAGCGACGCGCGGAACAGCCATAGAACATAGCGCTCACCTTCCGTGAGCGGGGTAGTAGCGGCTTCTTGCTCGGCCTGGCAAATCAACTGAGAGTTTAGCGCTTCGCAAACAGTCCTATCAAAAGTGGGCCGCGCCGATGAATAGAGCATTAGATCGAAAGCGGCTGCTCTGTCCAGTAGAATCGGCAGTTGCGCGAGTTGACCGGTAATTGCGGTTGCGGCACGGCGGGATTGCCAGTGTTGTTGTTCTTGGTAGTCGATCGCCTGTGGAAGCAAAGCGCCAACGTACCGCTCGGCTGCGGCCAGCAGTAGCTTTCCGCGGTCTTGCGGAGCGAGCGCTGACCATGTCTGCGAAATGGCAAAGTTGTTCAAGTTGGGATGATAGTAGTCATTCGTTCCGATGACCGCTTCAAAAACGGCCGTCAATAACTCATGTTCCTTCTGCAAGGCAGAACTGTCGCTTAATGAAAACCGATCGGGTCCGACCACCGTTGTCGCGGGTAAGTCGTCGGACGATACGATGCCCAGGTAGCACTTGAGTTGACCGAGTACGTTTTGGCAGCCCGCGGGCTCGGGCAATGGCGGCACGTTTCGGCATCCTCAATGTCCGCACCTGGATCTTCCTGGTTGCTGTCAGCGCAGATCTGCTCAACGGTTGTACCTAACCGCTTCGCGACTTTATCGTGCGAGGCGCGCAATCGACCGGCAAACTTCTTCGCGGCTTCCCGAAGTTTGGCGTCCGGCGGAGATTCTGCAGCAAAGCGCTCCAGCGCCCGGGTGATTGCCCCTAGCGGCGCATGATAGGTCGAAACTTGTTCGCCTAGGTTGCACCACTCGAGAATTGCCACAAGATCGTCGCTATGAAACGGCAATTTTCGACGCATCAGGTTATTGATCAACGTCTCTGCATGCCGCCGGCGAATCCACACCTGCGTCCAGCCGGGAAGATGATGCGCATTAATACGCTGCATCGCATTCTCGGCTTGATTGCGGACAATCTCAGCTTGCTCATCCCAATGCCGCACTTGTGCAACTGTCGCCAGGACGTATCGGCGCGCGACTTCAGAATCGGCAGCCATGATTTGCCGACCGCTTTCGAGTTCCTTGACGTCGATCGGCCGATAATAGCTGCGCTCGTCGTGCTTGCTGGAAGCTTCTTCAATCCAACGCGCTATTACATTGTGCTCGTCAACGAGTGGGTCGTCCGGCGAAATGAGAAACTTGTTGAGATTTGAAGACGCCGGCCTGTAAAAGGGCGAATCACGTTGGTTTCCTAGAATGTTTAACTCACAAGTTAAGGACATCATGACCACCAAGTCATCCTAGCATTACGAATGAAGCTGTCCAGTTGCTCGCCGAGCATGGCCTTTGACAGCAGGGCGATGAACCTTCTCATCAACGAATGCATGAGAGATCGAACGTGCAACAAGCATTCGGCTGGGACCGTATCCAGCAGCGGCAATGGCGGCATGGCCAGGCCAACGGCTTCAAGCCGCGACGGCTGAAGACGCTCGGCAGTTGCAACTCGCCGTGCCGCAGGTCCGGCGTAAAGTTCTACCCGAGCGTCCTGGAACGCGGCAGTCGCAGTGAAAGCGTTCGCCTGGCCCTCGCGGAGATGTACGTGCAAGGCGTGTCGACCAGCAAGGTCACGAAGATCACTGAAGAACCTGTGTGGCTGAAATATCCTCCAGCGACGTCAGCCGGGCCACGGCGCTGTTGGTGAAGACTTGGCGAAGTGGCGAAACCGGCCCCTCGGGCAGGTGAAATACCTGATCCTGGACGCCCGCTATGAGAAGATTCCGCGGGGCCAGACGTGGCTGCTCGGTATTGCTAGCGATTGGCGTGGATGCCGAGGGCCGCCCGCAGCGTGCTGGGCGTGAGTGTTTCGCTCAGTGAAGCGGAAATTCATTGCGTGAGTTCTTCAAGTCGCTTGATCAGCGGGCTCTGCGGCATGGAGCTGATCACCAGCGACGCCTCGCCGGTTTGAAAGAAGCCCGCAAGGCCTGCTTTCCCGACGTAGCCCTTGCCGAGGCACAGCTGCTCCTGCATGCGTGCTGATCGGCCACGTGCTGCGCAATGCGATGGCTCGAACGTGCCGCGCGAGGAGATGAAGGTGAGTCGTCGAACGTCTAGAAAGCGTCAACGCGACGCGCCAGAGCGAACGGCCGGCGTGTAGTGCGTCAAGTATCAGAAGACGGACGCCAAAGCTGGCCGCCTGGATGGAAGAGAACGTGCCCGAAAGCTTCGCCGTGTTCCGCCTGCCGCCATCGCACCGCGTGCGACTGCGGACGACCAACATGCTGGAGCGCACTGACAACAGGAACTCAAACGCCGCACCCGCGTGGCGACCCTGTTCCCCAACGATGCGTCGCTGCTAGATTGGTGACCGCCGTGCGATGGAGCTCAGCGAAGAATGGGAGACCGGAAAACGTTATGTAACCTTCGAAACCAAGTGAGACCGCCCAAAATCACTCAGGCATCTTTTACTGTCGCATTGGCAGCTCGCTAGCGAGATGAGAGACCTGTTGAGATTTGAAACCGGCGGACACGCGACAATCTCTTAGTCAGTACAGATGAATTGATGATCGTGTCAACCATCACCCTGGTCAAAGACGTGTATACACCAAGCCTATAGCACTTTCAAGGCTTTAGTGATGAACCTGATCGAAACGCTCGCAATGATTTGGCTGGCCTCCCCAGCAGCGTCAGAGGCTGAGTCGCAAATCAAAGGCTGCCCCGCCGCCCCCCAAAAAACGCCATATCCCGATCGGAAGTTGGCTGCACCCCAAGGTTACCCCAAATCCCGGCCGTTACGGTTTGGACCGAGAATGGATTTAGCCACAAAGACAGGAAGAACAAAAATGAGCAGGAAGTAGAAAGAAATGTGAACCACCTATCTGCACTGATAAACACCAATAAATGCGCTCGAATGTCGTTGCGTCATTAGTGCAGATCAGTGCTTATTAGAGATCCAATTTCTCTTCCTCGTGTGTTTCGTGCCTATGTGGTTCGGGTTCACTTCTAAGACGTGGGCAGAGCACGTACAAGAAACGGGGCCGCCACTTCTTTGAATATCGTCAGGGCTGATTTGGGCCGAGAGCCGCGACAAGTGGCGCCGGGCGGCCCCTCCACCCTGCCATATTTCGTGGCCGATTTCAACACAATTTCGCGGACAGCAGTGTCGCGTGTTTTGCTGTTGAATTCGCACGTTTATGGTTGACAATTCGCCACGGTCAAGCTCCAGCGCGCGAACTGAGTGACCGAAAAAGAACTCTGTACAAACGTACAAAACGCTGCTATCCTCATGGGTGCAACTCGCTCTTTGGCAACTCAACAACTGCCTGCGACATGCTCCGGCTCGCGCTCGCGGTGTGCACCGAGGTTACCAACCGAAGTCAATCGGCGGCCGGCCCCAATTCCCTTCCCGAATAAAGCCTCACCGCGCGGCTTCGATCGCCCTCTTGCCCCGCGCGGCCGATTATTGGGCGAACAGCATGTCCTCTTCCGACGTGTCGTCCAGCGAATCGGCGAGTACCTCACCGAGTGATGTTAAATGCCCATAATAGCCCGGGGCTGTCTTGTCGGTCTCTTCGACAACCGCCGGGCGGTAGTGGCGGACCGGCGATTGCTGGCGGCGTTCTTGGCGGACTTCGTCTTGCAGTTTTTTGATTAGGCCAGCGACGTACGGGTCGGCCCACGGGAGGACGTCGCGGGCCAGGGCGCCGCGGGAGGGGCCGGCCAGGCGAGCGGATTCAGATGGGACCGAAACGACGAGGCAGCGAATACGGCTGTGATTGAAATTGCGAGCGACCATAAGGATACCCCCTTCTCCTGTGGAGTAACGAACCGAGCGAATAGATGGATTGAGGACAAGTGCGTTCGTATGGGAAACGTGTTCCGAACGCTTCCGTTGCGGTGTGACGAGTTGCAGCCCGCACTGGGCTGCCACATCCCTGCACATGATTTCCGCAACTTTCGGCCACCGCTCCCAGCGGCGACGGCAATCCGCTTATGCACAAGTTGTGCCAAACATGGCCGCGAACGGGGCCCATCAGCGGGCGACAGAGCGCAACTGGCGTCGATTCAAGCGCTTACACCGGTGCCAACTTTCCTCGGACACCGCTTGTTACTAACCGCTAGCGGCCGACAAATGTACGACCCTGGACGAAACGGCTACAACCGCTGCAAAACGCAGCGGTGCGCGGAACCGCGCGTAAAGATTTTGTTCGCGCTTGTCGAGCACGGCTTGCAAACGCTCGACGGCCTGGGCCAGTGGGCGATCGACGAAATCGTCAGGCGGTGCGGGAAGAAAGTCGTCGTCGAGCTCGACACCGGCGGGCAGCTCGCTCATGTCTCGACGAACGCGATAATGGCGGTAATCGGTGTACTGTTCGTCGCTAAGCTTGAGATCACAATTTGGGTCAGGGCGGACCCCCCATTGGCCGTCGGCCGGGGCGTTTTGTGGGCGGTGGATGTTCTGGCCGCTGGGGCGCCAGAAGCTGGCCGACGTAAGTTTGAGCAGGCTTTTGCCCGACTGGGTGGATATCAGTTGCTGGACCGTTCCTTTGCCGTAGGAGGCGCTGGCCGACGACCACGGCGCGATGGTGATCTTGCAGGCAGGCGGCGACAATTTCCGACGCGCTGGCGCTGTTTTGATTGACGATTACGGCCAGCGGCAGGTTGATGAAGCGGCCGTCCTTTTCGGTGGCGTAGCGTTCAAGCACGCTACCGTCACGGCCGCGGGTTTCGACAATCAGGCTCTCCGCAGGCAGGAACAAACTGCAGATATCGACGGCCGCGTCCAGGGTACCGCCGGAATCGTCGCGCAAGTCGAGGACCACGCCCCGAACGCCGTCTGCGACGAGTACCTTCAGCAACCGTTCTACTTCCTGCGCGGTGAGCTCGCCGAAAGAGGTGATGCGGAGCTGGGCGATGTGGGGATTGGATTCGAGGCGAAACTCCCAACCGCCTTCGCGGTCGCGGCGATCGCCGAGGACCGATTCCACCATGATGGTTTCGCGAACAAGCTCGACCGTGCGTGGTTCTTCCTCCGACGGGCGGCGCACCGCGAGTTGCACCGGCTGACCCACCGCGCCGCGCATCGCGACGAGCACGTCGTCCATATTCATCTTGTCCGTGGGCCGATCGTCGATGGCAATGATCTCGTCGCCGGCGGCCAGCCGAGCCTTCGCGGCGGGCGTGCCGGGATCGGGGGGAACGAGGATCACCAACCGCTGCGGTTTGCCGACGAAGTGGATGCGGACGCCAATGCCGCCAAAATGCTGGCGGATTTCGCCGAGTAGGGCTTCGGCCTGCTGTTCGTTGAAGAACTGCGAATGGGCGTCGCCATGCTTGTGCAAGACGTCGACCATGCCGCTGATCGCGGCGTCGAACAGTTCGTGATTGGGTACTTGCTCGAGCGAACGCTCTTCAATCGTGGCCAGCGCACTGGAAGCATAGCGGGCGTAGGGGTTCTGTTCGCCGCGAACATAGCAGGCATAGGAGATCGCAATCGCGGCAAGAACCAGGACTAGATTTCGCTGGGGCATGGGGACGGTATCACGGCGCGGCAGGAAAAGCGATGAGACAAGCCGGGTGCTTGCTCAATAGTAAGCGTAACGCGCGCGGTGTGACGAGGCTACTGCGGCGGCTGGGCCGGGAGCTGGGAGGGGGGAGCCGTGACTGAGCGGGGAGCTGGAAGTCGTCTTTACCAGTAGGCCTCGAAGCCGAAGGAGGCACCGTGGTAGAACGGGTCGCCGGTAGTCGCCAAGGCGGAGAATTCGGGGATGAAGGTGGCCTGGGCCGGGGCGAGGGCCGTTGAGGTGATGTACATCATCTCGTAGCTTGCCCGGAGCGAAAAGTTCGGGGTCAGGTGCCAACGGCCAAGAAGCTTCGCTTCACCGATGAAGGCGAGCTCGTCGTTGCCCATCTTGTAGTCGAAGTCGTCGGCGTTATCGTCGCCGGCCGGATTGGTGTAATCAAGCGTGCTGCGGCCGGTAGCGTGATTCAGATAGACGCCGCCCTTGCACAGGGAGCCGATGCTCCAGCGCGAAGTTTCGAAGGTGTGCCCGGCGCCCAATTGAAAACCGACCAGGTCGTTATTCGTGCGGATGTTATAGGCGCCGTCGGTGCCGAGCTGGAGGATGTCCTCAGCCTGCCAGACGAGGATATCTCGCATTTCCAGGATGCGAAGCCCGGCGAGGTAGTCCCAAACGAAGGTGTTGGATGCGGCGCGATGCCAGCAGCCGTCGGGGTCCATGACAAGCTGATCGTGGCCCATGCGCTGGCGGACGCGGTAATTGGCTTCGAAGCTGCGATACGTGCTGCTGTAGTTGACGGTTTGACGGCTGGAGCCGTCGAACGAACGATTTGCGCCGTCAATTAGAAACGGGACGAAGAGACCAAATGGGTTGAGCGACGTAATCACGCGGTCTTGCGACCAATCGCCGCCGCCGAAGGTCGTGAATTCGGCGGTGTGGTCGCGGTTGCGCTGGTCGCGAAACAGGAAATGGCCAAGCGTGAGCCGCACTGAGGCGTCTTCGCCCGGCTGAGCACCGTCGAGCACTAAAAGTCGATTGGTGGATAAGAGGCCTAGCAACTGGAGGAAAAACGTCGGATTCTGCACGTCCGGGTCGTCGGCGGCGAACCACCTGCCGTCGCGATTCCAGATGCGGTTCCAGGTGACGACTTCGGCTTCGGTATACCAGAAGCCGCGGCGGAGCCAGGTTCCGCTGCTCTCGATGGGGGCCGGCGTCGGCTGGAGCAAGTCGTACGGCGTGGAATCGAAGTGTCCGTAGCCGTCGTGCATTTCGAGGGGTGGCAGGTTTTCCGGCGTGGCGGTGTCGCCGCTGGGCAGCAGGAGTGAGTCGCCACGGTCTTCGAGCGACGGCAGCGACAACTCGGCAGGGTGCATCGAGTCGCCGACGCCGGACAGCATTTCCTGCGCTGCCGCGGTCGAAATGAGCAGGGCCGCGATCAAAATTGCGCCGACGTATCGGGCCGCGTGTGTCACCGATTCACTCCTCACAACCAACCCAGCACAGCCGCTTCGTAAACTGGCGGCAAATTGACGGCGGAAAACGCCGGGCAACAATTGCCAGAGGCGACCGGCCGCGAACGCGGACGGTCCGCCGGGAATGGATCATCGGCGGCGGGGGCCCGCAATGTAGAAATAACCGGCAAAATCCGCCAAATCGCTAAAATTGCGTTTATCGGAAAAGTCTGTGCTGTTTACGAGGTCGGCGTAGCTTCGGCATCTTTACCGGTGATAGGTACCACTCGGGTGCCCACGGATGTTATGATGCGGACCCAGTTGACGGCATCGCTGCCTGCTATTAGGAGCTAGCAATGACATCTCCGCTCGAATCGCTGATCGCAACCGGAACAAAGCTCTGGCTGGACTCGGTCGACCCCGACTTGGTGCGTGAAAACCGCGCCCTGGGCGCGACCGGCGCGACGTCGAATCCGATCATTATTAGCGATTTGATCAAGAGCGGCCGCTATGACGGCCGGCTGGCCGAGCTGCTGCGTGAGAAATCGCTCTCCGACGCGGAGGCGGCATGGCAATTGACCGACCAGGTGGTGCGCTGGCGCAGGAAGTGTTTCTGCCGTGTTGGGAAGCAACGAACGGAAACGATGGTTACGTGAGTTTCGAGCTCGATCCGCTGCTGGAAGATCGCGGCTGCACGATGTCGCCAGCGGAGCGGTCGGCGCAGTATATCGAGCTGGGAAAGCGGTGGTCGGCCGACCACCGCAATCGGATGATCAAGGTGCCCGCGACACCGGGCGGCATTGGGGCGCTCGAGGAGTTGGCGGCGAGCGGCGTGACGATCAACGTGACGCTGATCTTCACGATGCGGCAGTATGAGGCGGCCCGGGACGCGATTTGGCGCGGTGCGCAGCGGCGAAAGTCGCTGGAGGGCTTCAAGAGCGTCTACAGCATCTTTATTTCGCGCGTGGACGTGTACACCGAAAGACACGTGCCGGAACTGTCGCCGGAAGCACAGGGCCTAGTGGGGATCGTCGGCGCGAAGCGGTTGTGGCATTCGAACCAGAAGTTTTGGGGCCGGCATGCGACGCCACTTGCGCAGGAGATCATTTTCGCCAGCACCGGCACGAAGCTGCCCAGCGACCCGCCGTGGAAGTACGTCATTGCGCTGGCGGGGAGCGATATTCAGACGAATCCGCCGGCGACGAACGAGGCCGTCGAAAAGAGCGGTCTGACGTTCCGCCGCACGGTTGACGAAATGCCGCCGGCGAGCGTGCTGGCGGAAATCGATTCCCAAGTCGATCAGGCGAAGCTCGAGGCGCAGTTGATGAAAGAGGGCGTGGCAAAATTCGCCGATCCGCAGAAGGCGCTGCTCGAGCTCGTTCGGAAGAAGCGCGGCGAGCTGGCAGCGAAGTAGGGGGAGGGCGGAAAAGCAATCGAGCAGCAGAGTAAAAGAAAAAGATAGGAGCGGCGGAAGCAAGAGATTGGGCGTGCGGGTGGAACGCGCGGCGAGTGCCTTTTTGCCCCTCTCTCCGCGGCCCACCATTTGTTAAAATGGTCGCGGGGGCCGCCGGCCACGTGGTGGTCGCGACGTGGAGAGGTACCAGTCAAGCCAAGCAGCGTGGATGGGCGAGATGTCAATGGATCCTTACGGCTTGTGCCCTTGCGGTAGCGGCAAAAAACTCAAGTTTTGCTGCGCCGATTTGGCGGGCGACATCGAGAAAATTCACCGCATGATCAACGGCGATCAGCCGCGGGCTGCGCTGCGGCACGTCGAGCAGTCGCTGGCCGCACACCCAGGGCGGGCGTCGCTACTGGACCTGAAAGCGACGCTGGAAATCTCACTGGATGAAATCGAGGCGGCGCGGGCCACGGTCGATGAATTCGTCGCCAAACACGCGGACAGTCCGACGGCGCACGCCAGCCGCGCGCTTTATTTCGCACAGCAGGACGGCGACGACGGTGCCCGCGCCGCGGGGGACGAGTTGCAGAAAGCGCTGGCGCTGGTGGATCGCGAGATGCCGCATCGCGTGTACGAAGCGCTGGGGGCCGTGGGAAGTGCGCTACTCGGGGCGGGCCACATCGTGGCGGCCCAGGCCTACTTGTGGCTGCACGCGGTGATCGCCCCACCGGAAGACGTGCGGGCCCGCGAGCTACTTGTGGGGTTGAATCACTATTCCGGGCTGCCGCCGCTGCTCCGCGATCAGCTCCGATTCCGACACTGGCCGGAGGGCGCGCCCTGGCGGAAGGAGGCGGACGAGGCGTCGCGGCTGGCCGACAACGGCCGATGGCGCGAGGCGGTGGCGATTGTCGACCGGCTGGGCCAGCAATACGGCGCCGATCCGTCACTGGTCTACAACCGAGCTGTGCTAGGCGGCTGGCTCGCCGACGAGCGGGCATTGGTGGCGGGGCTGCACGGCTTTGCGCAACTCGAAGTGCCGCTGGACGATGCTGTCGAAGCAGAGGCGGTCGGGCAACTGCTTGATCCGGAATTAAAGGAGCAGCCGATCGATTCGGTCATGCGAACGTATGACGTCAACGTCCTCGACGAATTGGTCGCGCGGTTTTCGGCCGACCGGCGGCTGGCGACGTATGATTTGGAACCGACGGCGACGGACGAGGGTCAGCCCCGGCCACGGCACACGTATTTGCTACTCGATCGGCCCCAGCCGGCAACGGGGGTGGGACTCGACCTTGCCGACGTGCCGGAGTTTATCGGAGTAGTGGCCGTGTATGGCCGTCAGACCGATCGCCGCGAGCGGCTGGAACTGACGACCGACAAAGGCCCGGAATTCGACAGAGCGATAGCCACGCTGACGTCGATCGCCGGCGACACGCTGGCAACGGAGTATGACGAGCGAGTCGTGGGAGCAATTTCGCCGACGCAAGTGGCGATGAATCGCCGTTGGCACGTTCCGGACGACACGCCGCCGGACGTGCGGCGAAAGCTGGCCGACGACGAGTTGCGGAAAGCAATCGTCGATCGCTGGCCGGAGATTCCGCGGCCGGCGCTGGGTGGAAAGACACCCCACGAAGCGGCAGAAGCTGCCGAGTTGCGAATTCCACTGCTGGCGGCCGTACTCGTGCTGGAGCAGGGCTCGAGCGGCCAGCACGACGCGATCATTCGCGAACTGCGCCGAAGCTGGGGTTGCCGCAGCCGGCGCCGATCGAGCCAACGGCGGACGTGGCGACCTTATCGTTGGCGCGGGTGACGCGGCTCGAGGCGGATAAGCTTTCGGACGACGATCTGGTGGCTCTTTATCGCCGGGCAATGCTGACCGGTGCTGCCGCCGCAACGGTGCATCTCGCGCGGGAGGTGGTGCGGCGGCCATCGTTGGCCGAGCGGATTCCGCCGCGCGAGGCGTATCGGCGGATGATTGCGCTGGAAACTGACCCCGACAAAGCGATAGCGCTCGTGGGCGAAGCGCGTCGCCGCTGCGAAGCGGCCCACGAGCTGACGGTTGTTTGGGACCTGGCCGAATTGGAAGAGCACATCAAAGCGGGCAACGGCGAGCAGGCAAGTGCGCTACTGGCGCGGATCAATCGCGAACATCCGGACAATCCTGACGTGGCAGCAGCGCTGTATCGCCTGTTGTATCGCCTGCAGGCGATTCGTGAGGAAGATTTCGAAGACGAATTGGCGGAGGAGGAGGCAGGTGGAGTGCCGGTGGGCGCGGGCGCCGAGCCTGCCAGCCGCATCTGGACGCCGGATGGCGATCGACCGGCGGGCGGAAAATCGGCGCTGTGGACACCGTCCTAATCGAGGGTGGCCCAACTTGTCTCTAGCGGCTGACGAAGACGACGCCATCATGGCCCGGCGCTGGCGCTGGCGACGCTCGGCCAAGGGCTGGTCGAGCCGAACCCAATGGTCGGCGCGGTCGTCGTGCGTGCCGGCGAGATTGTGGGCGAGAGATATCATGAGCGATTTGGCGGGCCGCATGCGGAGGCGGCCGCCCTGGCCGACGCGGGCGAAGCGGCCCGCGGGGCGACATTGTACGTCACGCTGGAGCCGTGCTGCCATGAAGGGAAGACCCCGCCATGCACCACGGCGATTTTGCAGGCGGGCGTGGCGCGGGTCGTCATTTCAGCCGAAGATCCGTTTTCACACGTGTGCGGCCGCGGTATTGCGGAGTTGAAGGCGGCCGGCGTGCGGTGCGACATGGGCGTGGCGGCTGCGGCGGGGCAGCGGTTGATTGCGCCGTTTCGCAAGCTCGTGACGACGGGCCGGCCGTGGCTGATCGCCAAATGGGCGATGACGTTGGACGGCAAGATCGCGACGCGCACCGGCGACAGCCGGTGGATCTCGAGCGAGGCGTCGCGGCGGGTGGTGCACGGGCTGCGCGGGCGGGTTGACGCGATCATGGTGGGGAGCGGCACGGCGCGGGCGGATGACCCGTTGCTCACGGCGCGGCCATTGGATTTGAGCGATGTAAAGCGCGTGGCGACGCGGGTGGTGGTCGATTCACGCGCGACGCTGGCGCGACCCAGTCGGCTGGTGCAGACGGCGCGAGACGTGCCGGTGCTGGTGGCGGTGGGAGAGGAGGCGCCGCGAGCGCTGCCAGGGGCTGGTGAAAAGCGGTGTAGAAATTCTGCCGTGCGACGGAATCGCTCACGCCAGAAGGGCAGAACAGTTGCTCGACGAACTTGGGCGGCGGCGGATGACGAACGTGCTCGTGGAGGGAGGCGGGCAATTGTTGGGGACGCTGTTGGACGCGCGATTGATTGACGAAGTGCACGTGTTCATCGCCCCAAAGTTCGCAGGCGGCGCTGCAGCAGTTACTCCGATCGGCGGCGCGGGAATTGAACGAATGGCGGATGCGCCTGCGCTGCGAGATTATGCAATCGAAGAGCTCGACGGCGATATCTACGTGCATGGAAAGGTGCAGGGAGGAGGGAGCCGGGAGCGGGGAGCAGGGACTCGCTCACATTGACGCGGATCAGTTCTTGCGCAAAGTCGCGCCGCGAGGGCTGGCAATTGGATTATTCCGCCAAATCTAAAACCGCCCAGCAGGTCGGATCTTCGTCAAACGGAAACGCCGGTCCCGACGCAAATGTTTGCAGACCACATTCGCGATCGAACAACGCGTAGGTGAAGCCGAGCTGACGATACTGCTGCGGGTCGTAGCCCCCCAGGGCGTCGGCCGGGATAAAGCCCGCCAGCCAGTAGCCGTCTTTTTTGATTTTGCTGGCGACCTGAAGCTCTCGGCGCGGACGGGTCGGGCGTTTTCGCGGGCCCGGTTGATGAGGAGTTGATCGGCGACCGGCTCGGCGTGCCCGCGGCCGGCGCCGGCGGGCAGGAAGGCGAAGCGGTGGCAGTAGCGGCTGGCGCGGTGGATGTTGAGAGTAGCGCGGGTGTCGATCCAGAAGCTGAGGCCGTCGCTGTCGACCAGGCGCGAATCGCGACACCAGGGCGGCTGCTCTTTGCCGGCGACCGTGACGTTGAAGGCGAGGCCGTCGGGGCTCCAGGCCAGGCGGAGATCGGCGA
Organism: uncultured Planctomycetota bacterium; assembly: GCA_963738665.1. Lineage (GTDB taxonomy): Bacteria > Planctomycetota > Planctomycetia > Pirellulales > Lacipirellulaceae > JABDGM01. The sequence goes on along the minus strand of CAVTXL010000003.1, from coordinate 1,236,511 downwards.
AGGAGCGTTCGGCATCGCTCGTCGCGACGTCGAGCTCGGCCAGGTTTAGAAGGCGAAACGATTCGTCGAGATCGACGCCGCTTGGTTTCCAAATCGGATCGTGCCGCTTGACCGGGACGGCGAAGCGGAAGAGGAAGCGCGGGGCGATGAGAGTGTTGGTGGGTTCGGGCATCTCGAATATATGAAGTGGAAAAGAGTTGACGAACGTCCCAACTTGGCGAAGTCCACCGTACAACACGGGAATATCGAAGGCGGATCCCGCAATCGTATTGTCGGAACGCGCTACGTCATCTAGGAACGCCACCGACACCAACCGTTAATGTACCACATTCATCAACAGATTCACACCGAGGCGAATACGCGAAGACGCAACTCACTTGACGATTCGTACGGTAGCTACCATTCTTGCGAGCCGCGGATATCGGCCCCGATTGACGGACCGAATTCGATGCCGTCCCGGCCGAAGAATGATGGCGGCCAAAGAGTGTTCTTAGTGTGCTTTGAGTCGGGGTGATCGAAATAATCCTGGAAGCTCGCACCTTCGATGTACACTCGGCGGATAGGAAGCCTTTTAGCCAGTAATTTCGCCCCGGCGTACGTCATCTGCGTGCCTCCCAAATACAGCGACTGGAGGTTCGGCAATTGAACGAGGTAGTCAACAGCGCCGTCATCAATCGGACAATTAGCCATCACCAATTCTTCCAACTTCTTGAAGGACAAAAGATGGCGCAGATCTTCGCTCCCCATAATCGTACCGCCTAAGTTGAGCTTGCGCAGCTTAACCAAACCACTGAGGTGCCGCAATCCACTTCCTGTGTATTTGCAATTATCAATGCCACGTTTTTTGAGCTTTGCCAGGCCCCCCAGGAAGGCTAGGCCATCGTTCGTGATGTTCGTGTATTGAGCCCCAAGTTGCCTCAGGTTCTTAAGTTTGGCCAAATGGGAAATTCCCTCGTCGCCGAATGCCAGTCCGTTGGCATTCAGATACTCTAGGCTTCGCAAACCTTCTAGATGTCGGAAGCCCGCGTCGGTAACTTTCGTGTGATAGATCACCAGCTCTTTGAGCCGAGTCATGTGCGCAATGTTGGCCAGGCCCGCATCCGTTAGTTGCGTTTCCTGCAACCACAGCAGTTCGACGTCCGGCAAATCGCGCAGTACGACGAGGTCGTCGTCGATAACTGCGTGTGGATTGCGAAATTGAATCAGGGCGACGTCGTCAAGGAAATCGATGCCGATGGAATTGAGAAGCCAATCGGGAGCCCAAGACGTGGACTTATCGCGGTAGTGACGATACAGAACGGTCGCACCCAGACGCTCAAGCGACGCGACCGCATGCCGCTGGCGGTGGGCTTTTGCAGCCAGATTCCCCAAAATGAGGCTGATGACAGTGCTCAACGCCAGCAGCGTCCAAAGATTGTAGCGGAACCGCGTAAAAAATTTCGGGACGCCCATACGGACCTTCTACATTGTCGCCCGTATCGGGAACACCTAGTGTAATATTATAACCGGTCATCCAACTGCCGCCCCGCGCAGTGCTTCCAAATGAACGGCCAAAAACGCGCTCAGGTTGCCGTGGTGGAGTTGGTCGGGGGTGGTGAGGCGGAGTTTGACCTGGTCGCGGTTGTCGCTGGTAGTGCTGAGGCTGCTGGCGGCGCCGAGGTCGGCGACGCCGCCCAGTTGGAACGCGCCCTTGGGGCCGTTGAGGACCAGGTCGACGCCGGCCAGTCGCTTGGTGTACACGCTCGCCCAGGGCTCGCGGACGCCGGGAACCATCAGGTTGACGACGTTCCTGGTTGTTCCAGAGAAACTGGCCGTCGGGGACGGCATCGGCCAGCAATTCGAGCAGCTCTTCGAGCACCTCGGGCTGCCAGGCGGTTTTTTTGCCGGGCGGAAAGCCCTTCTTCGAGAGGTGCCACTTCTGGCCGAGCACTTTCCACGGCATTACGTCTTCGGGCTTTTGCTCGATGCGGTCGGCGAATTTTTGGAAGCCGGCGATCGCGCGGTCGAGAAAGTCCCAGAACGCGGGCGTGTCGATTTCCTGCCACTAGTGGGCGTCGATTTGCACTTCCTGCCACGGGCCACGCAGCGTTTTGCATTTCGACGCGAGGGCCGCGGCCGTAGGCTTCGATCTCGTCGATGTCGTTGAGCGGCTTGAGGTCGAGGTCGGCGACGAGCTTGTCGCTGCTCGAAGGTTTTCTTGGCGGTGCGGAACTTGAGCTTGAGCAGCCAGCGCTCGCCGGTGATGGCGTGGAAGAACCAGCCGTCCGATTTTTTCGCGGCCGTGATTTCGACGATTGAGCGATTGTTCCAATTGGTGGCGGCGAAGTCGCCGGCGCTTCTGGATGTGGCGTTTCGATGGCGTCGAGGATGCGGCCATCCCACTTGCAGGGCCGGCCGTCGCGGGCGACGCGATCGCGGGTGTGCCATTTGCGGCCGTCGACTTCCCAGGGCATTCGCGTTTCGCGGCCGACGTCGTCAATTTCCAGATCGTCATCGCGCGGTGGCTGGGCCGCTTCGGGATTGTACGCGCTTGCGTTCGACGAACGGGCCGGCGGCGAGGACGGGGGCGAGGGCCGCGGCGGTGTGGGAGATGGCGGATGTGCCCGTTGTCGCGACGCTGCGGATTGTGGATCGGCGATGCTCGCCACGGCGAGTAAACTGCGCATTCGCCTTTTTCAATAGATTCGCCTCGACGAGTTGCTCGGGCGTGCCGCAGGCGACGACCGTGCCGCCTTCGGCGCCGGCTTCGGGGCCGAGGTCGATGACCCAGTCGGCAGTTTTGATGACGTCGAGGTTGTGTTCGATGACGACGACTGTGTTGCCGTGGTCGACGAGGCGGTTGAGCACTTCGAGCAGTTTTGCCAGGTCGTCGAAGTGGAGGCCGGTGGTGGGTTCGTCGAGGAGGTACAGCGTTTGGCCGGTGTCGGGCCGAGCGAGCTCGGCCGCTAATTTGACGCGTTGGGCTTCGCCGCCGGAGAGTGTCGGGGCGCTTTGGCCGAGTGTGAGGTAATCGAGGCCGACGTCGCAGAGCGTTTGCAGGATGCGGCGGATTTTGGGGATGTTGCTGAACAGCTCGACGGCCTCGCCGCACGACATGTCGAGGACGTCGGCGATCGATTCTTGCCGTGGAAGCGGACTTCGAGGACGTCGGGGTTATAGCGCAGGCCGCGGCACGTTTCGCACTCGACCCACACGTCGGGCAGGAAATGCATCTGGATGCAGATCTGGCCGTTGCCTTCGCATGCTTCGCAGCGGCCGCCGGGCGACGTTGAAGCTGAATCGGCGGGCTGTGTAGCCGCGGAGTTTGGATTCGGGGAGTTGCGAGAAGAGCGTGCGGATCAGGTCGAAGACGCCGGTATACGTGGCGGGGTTTGACGTGGGCGTGTTGCCGAGCGGCTGCTGATCGACGCGGATCACTTTGTTGATCTGCTCGATGCCGCGGATCGATTCGTGCTTGCCGGGCACGGTGCTTGCGCGATGCAGCGTTTTCGCGAGCTGGTTGTAGAGAATGTCTTCGACGAGCGAGCTCTTGCCGCTGCCGCTGACGCCGGTGAAGGCGGTGAGCGCGCCGAGCGGAATCCTGACGTTGATGTTTTTGAGGTTGTTGTGGCGGCGCCGAGATCTCGAGGAAGGGCGAACTGATGCGGATGGGAGGGGAAGCCGCTGTCGATGCGGCCGGCGATGCTCGCACGGCGAACTGCCTCTTTCCCGCGGATCGGCGATTCTTGGTACCCCGATCGCCTTCTTGCCGCTCAGATACGGGCCCGTGACGCTGCCGCGCGTCTTTGCAACTTTCTCCGGCGTGCCGGAGGCCACGATTTGGCCGCCGAGGCGGCCGGCGCCGGGGCCGAAGTCGAACAGGCCGTCGGAGCTGGCGATGACTTCGCGGTCGTGCTCGACGACGAGCAGCGTGTTGCCGAGGTCGCGCAGTTTTTTGAGTGCGACGATGAGGCGGGTGTTGTCGCGCGGGTGGAGGCCGATCGTGGGTTCGTCGAGGACGTAGAGCACGCCGCACAGGCCGCTGCCGACCTGGCTGGCGAGGCGGATGCGTTGAGCTTCGCCGCCGGAGAGCGTCGGGGCGGCGCGGCCGAGCGTGAGGTAATCGAGGCCGACGTCGACGAGGAACGTGAGGCGGTTGTCGATTTCGCGGATCAGTTCGCCGGCGACTTTCTTTTCGTTGGCGGCCAGCTTCCATTTCTTCACTTGTGCGAGCAGCTCGCCGAGCGGCGTGCGGCCGATCTGGTCGAGCGTGCGATCGCGGAAGCGGACGGCGGCGGCGTCGTCGCGCAGGCGGCTGCCGCCGCACTCGCTGCAATCGATCTCGCCGACGAATTGTTCGAGCAGTGCCGCGGAAGCGCGGCGAGAGTTTGGAGGCTTCTTCGAGTGCGGGGTAGAGGCCTTTGAATTGGAAGCGGAACGTAGTGGCAGGCGGCTCGCCTGCGTGATTGATTGACTCGCGCTTTCCATCTTCGGTCGCGACAGGCGGGCCGCCTGTCGTTACGGTTGAACCGTCGATCCACTCTTCGTCGGTGCCGAAGAGGACGGTGCGGCGTTGGCGGGGCGAGAGGTCGTTGTAGGGGACGTTGATCGGCACGCCGGTGTGGGCCGAGAGGGCCGCCAGCATTTGCTGCGAGACGGCAGGCCCACGTCCGGCCAGACCAAGCAGTGCCCCTTTGCGAGCGTGAGGTTCGGGTCGCGGAGGAGGGCGGCCGGGTTCGCGCCGATCTGCGTGCCGAGGCCTTCGCAGCGCGGGGCACCAACCGAGCGAGCTGTTGAACGAGAAATTGTGCGGGTTGAGCGTGTCGAAGCTGCGGCCGCATTTTTCGCAGGCCAGGTGCTGGCTGTGGATGCGTGACGGGCCAGCGGGCTTCGGGCACGTCGTCGGCGGGGTGGGCGACGTGGACCACGCCTTTGCCGAGGGCCAGTGCGTTTTCGATGCTGCCGGCGATGCGCGAGCGGGCGTCGGGCCGGACGACGATGCGGTCGACGACGACTTCGACAGCGTGCTTGCGGCGGCGGTCGATCGTCGGCGTTTGATCGAGCGATTTGCGTTTCGCCGTCGATTCGCACGCGGATGTAGCCGCCGCCGCGGAGCGAATCCCAGAGCGCTTCGTACTGCTCGCCGACGGCCACTTCGACCGGGGCCATGATGTAGAGCTTTGTGCCGCTCGGTTCTTCGAGCAGCTTGTCGACGATCTGGTCGCTCGTTTGCGTGCCGATCGGGATGTCGCACTCGGGGCAATGCGGTTGGCCGAGGCGGGCGAAGAGGATGCGGAAGTAGTCGTAAATCTCGGTGACGGTGCCAACGGTCGAGCGCGGCGTGTGGCCGGTGTTGCGCTGTTCGATGGCGATCGCGGGCGAGAGGCCGTCGATGTGGTCGACTTGCGGCTTTTGCATTTGGCCGACGAACTGCCGGGCATAGGAGCTGAGGCTTTCGACGTAGCGGCGCTGGCCCTCGGCGTAGATCGTATCCATCGCCAGCGATGTTTTTCCGGAGCCGCTGGGGCCGCAGAAGACGGTCATCTGATCGCGCGGAATTCTGACGTCGACGTCGCGGAGATTGTGCTGGCGAGCGCCGCGGACGGTGATGTGCGTGGCTTCGCGCCCTTGCCCATTGGGCGAGATTTTGGGCGATGGCGATTTGGCCGTCCCCCTCACCCTGCCCTTCCCGGTGGTCTCGTATGCCGAGCACCGGCGCGAGCGACTTGGCCGGTGTGCGATTCGGCGATTGCGGGCGACTTCTTCGGGCGTGCCGCAGGCGACGACCCGGCCGCCGCCGTCGCCCGCCTTCGGGACCGATGTCGATGATCCAGTCGGCCGTTTTCACGACATCGAGATTGTGTTCGACGACCAGCACCGTGTTGCCGGCGTCGACGAAGCTCGTGCAGCACTTTGAGCAACAGCTCGATATCGGCGAAGTGGAGGCCGGTCGTCGGCTCGTCGAGCAGGTACATCGTGCGGCCCGTTGATTTTTTGACCAGCTCGCGGGCCAGTTTGATCCGCTGGGCCTCGCCGCCGGAAAGCGTGGGCGATGGCTGGCCGATCTTGATGTAATCGAGGCCGACCGCGTGAAGCGTGCTGAGTTTGTGGTGAATTTGCGGGATGTTTTCGAAGTGGCCGAGCGCTTCCTGCACGTCCATTTCGAGGACTTGGGCGATGTTCTTTTCGCGATACATCACCTGCAGCGTTTCGCGATTGAAGCGATGGCCGCTGGCAGACCGGGCAGGTGACCCAGACGTCGGCCAGAAAATCCATTTCGAGTCGGTTCGAGCCGTTGCCTTCGCAGGCCTCGCAGCGGCCGCCTGAGACGTTGAAGCTGAAGCGGCCCGGCTTGTAGCCGCGGCGTTTCGATTCGGGAAGTTGCGTGTAGAGGCTGCGGATGTCGTCGAACAGTTTGATGTAGGTGCCGGGATTCGAGCGCGGCGTGCGGCCGATCGGCGATTGGTCGATGACGATCAGCTTGTCGAGTTGGTCGACGCCCTCGATCCGCTCGTGGTCGCCCGGCTGCGCCCTTGCCGCCCATCAGGTCGCGCAGCAGCGACTCGGCCAGGATGTCGTTGACGAGCGAGCTTTTGCCCGAGCCGCTGACGCCGGTGACGCAGACGAACGCGCCCAGCGGGATTTCGACGGTCGATGTTTTTGAGGTTGTTGTGGGTGGCGTCGACGACACGCAGAAAAGAGGGGACGGGAGTCGTTTTTTTGCCCGCGGCTCGACGCACGCCGGGCGATGTTGAAAGACGACTCCCGTCCCCTCTTTGTTCGCCATTGAGTGGCAAGCGGCGACTGGCAGGTATCTCGATCTTGCGTTTGCCGCTGAAGAAACGCGCCCGTCACGCTCCGCTCTTGCTTGGCGATTTGCGTCGCGTTTCCTGTCGCCACCACTTCGCCGCCGCGGACGCCAGGGCCGGGGCCGAAATCGATGAGGTGGTCGGCAGCCCGCATCGTGTCTTCATCGTGTTCGACGACGACGACCGTGTTGCCCAGGTCGCGGAGCGCGGGTGAGTGTGTCGAGCAGGCGCTGGTTGTCGCGGGGGTGAAGGCCGATGGACGGCTCGTCGAGGATGTAGAGGACCCCCACCAAACCGCAGCCGATCTGGCCGGCGAGGCGGATCCGCTGCGATTCGCCGCCGGAAAGGGTTGGCGCGGTGCGCTCGAGTGTGAGGTAATCCAGGCCGACGTTCGTGCAGGAAACCGAGGCGGCCGCGGATCTCTTTAAGGACCTCGGCGGCGATGTGCTGTTGAGTGCCGTCGAGCTCCAGTTCGCTGAAGAAGTCGGCGGCGGCGGAGACGGGTAGCGTGCAGACCTCGGGAAGCGAGCGCTGGCGCTGATCGGCAAAGCGTTTGGCGGGCGAGGTGAGCGTGACGGCGCGGGCCTGTGGATTGAGGCGCTGCGCCGGCGCATTCCGGACAGCGGATGACGCTCATGTAGTGTTCGAGCTGGCGCATTTGCGGCGCGCTGCGGCTGGTGCGATATTTGTCGAGCAGGTCGGGTATGATGCCGCCAAACTTGCCGCCATATTTTTGCGCGGCCTTGCCGGCCCGCCAGGTAAACGTGACGTGCTCGTCGCCAGTGCCCCACAGCCAGATTTCGCGGTGCTCCTGCGGCAGGTCCTTCCAGGCTGCTTCCAGCAACGTGCCTTCAGCTAAATCGAGCTTCCGTTCCATCGTGTCGGCGACGCCGCGAAAGATGTGGCGCTTCCAGCGGCCGAGCTCTTTCCAATTGCCGACCAGCTCGATCGCGCCTTGCACGAAGGACTTTGCCGGATCACCAACGAGCAAGACGGGATCGAAGCTGAAGAATTCGCCGAGGCCGTCGCAGGTGAGGCACATGCCCTGCGGGCTGTTGAAGCTGAAGAGTTGCGGCGACGGTTCGTCGAAGCTGAGCTGGCAGGTGGTGCAGGCGAAGTGGGAGGAGAGGACGATGTCGCCGGAAGAGCGTGGAGCAGGGAGCATGGAGCGAGGAAACTTCTTATTCCCTGTCCCCTGCTCCCTGCTCCCTGCTTCATTTTCTTGCTCTGCTACGATGCAGTTCCCTTTGCCGACGGCGAGGGCCATGTCAACCGCTTCGGCCAGACGGGGACGGATGCCGGGGCCAGCCGTGAGGCGGTCGACGATGACTTCGATGTTGTGCCGCATCTGGCGGTCGAGCGACAAATCGTCGCTGAGCGAGACGATACGGCCGTCGACGCGGGCCCGGACGAAGCCCTGTTTCTGCAAGTCTTCGAACAGGTCGCGGTATTCGCCTTTTTGGCCGCGAATGAGGGGGGCCAGCAGGGCGAACTGCGTGCCCGCGGGCAAGGCCAGAATCTGGCCGATGATTTGCTCGCGGGTCTGGGCCGTAATCGGCTGGCCACAGCTTGGACAGTGGCCGCGGCCGACACGGGCGTAAAGAACGCGAAGAAAATCGTAGATTTCAGTGATCGTGCCGACGGTCGAGCGGGGGTTGTTGCCGGACGATTTCTGCGAGATCGAGATCGACGGGCTGAGGCCCGAGATGTGGTCGACGTCGGGCTTGGGCATCTGGCCGAGAAACTGGCGGGCGAAGGTGGAGAGGCTCTCCACGTAGCGCCGCTGGCCCTCGGCGTAGAGGGTGTCGAAGGCCAGCGAGCTTTTGCCGCTGCCGCTGACGCCGGTGAGGCAGATCAGCCGGTTGCGCGGCAGGACCAGGTCGACGCCGCGGAGGTTGTGCTCGCGGGCGCCTTTGATGACGATATCGGACGCAGGCATGACGTGCCCGGTGGTTATTATGGGGAGCGCAAACGGGTAATTTTACCGCGACGCTCGACAGACGGGAAGGCGGCGGAAATTGTAGCAGGCACGCTCCGTGGGCCGCGGCGGAAGTAGGGACAATCGTAGTCGTCGGCGGATGACAGGAATACGTCTTACGCAGGGGCCGTTACGGCACACGGAGTGTGCCTACTACGTTGCGATGACAGCACCCAACGACAAATACGAGCTGCTAGATTTCGGCGACGGCCGGAAGCTGGAGCGGTTTGGCGGCGTCGTGCTCGATCGGCCGTGCCCGGCGGCTGACAGTGTCGCTAAGTTGGATGCTGCGCTGTGGCGAACGGCAACGGCGTGCTACGAGGCGCCGCGCGTGGGCGACGGTGAGTGGCGGCCGGCGGCGGAGCGTTGGCTGCCGCGCGATTGGAGATTCGTTCATGACGGCGTTGTGACGTTTCAATTGGCGCTCGATGCGTTGCCTTCCGGGCAGGTGGGGGTGTTTCCGGAGCAGCGCGGGAATTGGGACTGGATTGTGGGGCAAACGCGCAAGGCGAGAGCTGAGAGCGGCACTGGCAGAGCCAGTGGCACCCAGAGAGGCGGATTGCGGGTTTTGAATCTGTTTGGTTATAGGGGCGGCAGTACGTTGGCGGCAGCGGCGGCGGGGGCGGAGGTGGTGCATGTCGATGCGGCGCGGGGCGTGGTGGAGCGGCGCGGAAGAACACGGAGCTGTCAGGATTGAGTGAGCGGCCGATTCGGTGGATCGTCGAAGACACGGTGAAGTTTTGTCGCCGCGAGCTGAGGCGCGGCCGGCAGTACGATGCTGTGATTCTCGATCCGCCGACCTACGGGCACGGGCCGAAGGGAGAGGCGTGGAAGATCGGCGAAGATTTGTTGCCGTTGCTGAGGCTATGCGGCGAATTGACGGCCGAGCGGCGGGCGTTTGTGCTGGTGACATGTCACACGCCCGGCGTCGGGCCGGCCGAACTGGCGGCGTATTTGTGCGACGGGATTTTTGGAAGCTGCGGCGAACGGCCGGCGGCGGGGGAGTTGTTTTTGCAGGCAGTGGATGGCCGGAAACTGTTGAGCGGGGTGTTTGCACGTTGGCCGCGTTGAACCATCGATTCGATCAATCTAGTTGCCAACCAGGAGGCGCGGTAACATTTGCTCAGTGCGGTTCGACCGGTCGGCGCTGGCGTAAATTGACGCCGCATGTCGTGCGCGGCGCCGACCGTCCCGGCCAGAATGGCCGGGCTACGTAGCGTCCTGCGTTTGGTTGTTCCGGCCCAGCTCGATGATCGGCAGACCGCCCGTGGCCAGCTCGTCGAGCATCGCGCGAAGCTCGAGCGGGTCGGCTGGATCAAGCTTGACAAGCGTATCGACTACTTCGTGCGCAGATCGAGCTTGGCGAGCTTTGCCAGCGACCAGGCCAGGCCGCGGCCGGCTTCATAGAACGCGCGGTTCGCTGGGTGCGAATACAACAGCGGCTTTGGCAGGCCGGCGCGGCGGAGCGCCGTCAGGCCGAGCTGGTAGCCGGCGCCAAAGTGGCCGCGGGCTAAGGAAATATCGTGGCGGTGGGCGGCGGCCAGATCGCCCAACAGGGCATGGGCGGCGAGCAATTCGGGGCAGTCGGCAAGGAGCCAGCGGAGCTCATCTTGGGCGAGTTCAAACTCGCCGGCGTGAATCATGACGCGGGCCTCGTCCAGGTCGTCCGCCCGGTCGCGGACGCAGCCAGGATGGGCAAAGGCCCAGCCGCGGCCGTCCGCCGTACGTTGGACGGCAAGTCCGCTCTTGGGAGGCTGCGGGCGATGGGGTTTTCGTTTGGCCAAAGCTAAAGCGTAGCTGGGGGGAGAGACGGCGGGGCGGCGAACAACGAGCGGTGCGATATTTTGGCGTGAATTGGGCGAATCGACAGTGGGGGCCACGCTTGTGGGTGCGCCCTTGGCCCTGTTCCGAACGGAGCAAGAGCCTTTCCGGACCGCCGCAGAGAATGGCCGCGATTCCGCCATCTCCACGATAGCAAATTCGCGGCCTGATGGACAAATCGGGCGAATTCTGGAAGAATATAGATTGGGGCGGTTCTGCGCTTGTCGGCGGAGCACTTATCTTCGGTTATTGCAATACAGGAAGGGGACTTGAGATGAGGAACACGAAACGAGGCTTTACGCTGGTCGAACTGCTGGTGGTGATCGCGATCATCGGCACGTTGATTGGGCTGCTGTTGCCGGCGGTAAACAACGCCCGCGAAGCCGCTCGCAACAACACGTGCAAGAACAACCTCAAGCAGATCACGACGGCCATTGTGACCATGGATTCCGCCGGCCGGCCGCTACCCGGCTACGTGAACGAGCTGCCCAACACGGCTCGCGCAAAACTTACCAATCCAACCGGCAGCCCGCCGTTACCTAACCAGTATCCGGAGGCGCGGCGCGCGAGTTGGGTCGTGCTTTTGTTTCCCTATATGGAGCAGACGTCGTTATGGGACCAATGGTCCGGCGTCTTCCCGGGCGATCCCGAAGTCGCCGTTCATCGAGGGGTTGACGTGCCCCAGCAATCCACCGGACACGTTCGGGGCCCCATCGCTTTCGTATGTGGGAAACGCTGGCTGGGCCTTCACCGACGCTACGCGCTCCGCCACTCAACAGAACACGGAGTTCGCGGCCAACGGAATCTTTTTCGACAATTACAAGAATACCATCGTCGGGCCGACGGACGGACGCGAGGCTCAACAGCGGATTTCTATGCGGATGGCCAATATCCAGGACGGCACGAGCAAGACGCTGCTGTTTTCCGAGAGCTTGCACACCCTGCTGTGGACGTATGAGTCGCCGGACAATTCAAACATCACAGACACCAAGCACTTATTCGGCTTCGTTTGGAGCAATGTGCAGACTGGGACGGGATCACCTATTGGACAAATCAACAAAGGTAGATTCGATCCCAAGGCTGCCACGATGGAGGAATGGGCGGATTTGAGCCAAGAAAAATACGGCTACCCCTCCAGCCGGCATGCGGGGGGCGTCAATTTTTCGTTCTGTGACAGCCACGTAGACTTTATTTCCGAAACTATCGACCCCAAGGTTTATGCCCAGTTGATGACGTCCAATTCGCGGCGTTCCTATCTGGTTTGGGGAAACCCGGCAGTGCCGGACTCCAAGCTCTCGCAGCCGTCGGACAGCGAGTATTGAGCGACAGTTGCGGCGGGGAGGCCGGATAACGCTATCGGGCGGCGCAAAGTCGTGGAACGCGACTGCCCCCAACGGCGTTCCTCGAGTAGAGCCGCGTCATCGCCCAGGCCGCGTTGCCGCCAAGACGAAATAGCCCTTGTTTTCGCTGGCCGAGACCTGATCAAACGTCTGCGTTAGGTGCTCTTCGTACCACGCCGGGCTTTTTGTGACGACTAGTAGTTTGCCACCAGGGCGAAGTGCGAAATGGCCGGCGGTCAGGAAGTGACGGGCGATGCGGAAGCCGGAGTAGTAGGGCGGGTTGGCCAGGGCCAGGTCATAGCTGCCGGCGTTTCGGTAATCGCCGGAAGCGTTCAGTTCGGTCGTGACGTTGGTGAGTTGATTCAGCTGGGCGCCGCGGGCGGTGCACTCGATTGCGCGGGCGCTGGAGTCGACGGCGTGGACGGCGACGCCCTCGGCTGCACAGGCCGCGGCCAAGGCAATGACGCCGGCGCCGCAGCCGATGTCGAGAACTTTTTCGCCGGGTTCAATCTGCATGGCTGCCATCAAACGGCGTACCCCGGGATCGACGTGGCGGTGTGAAAAGACGCCGGGGCGGCTGACGGCCCGGATCAATCGGCCGCGGTCGCGAAAGGCGAACTGGCAGGTGAAGTCTTTCACCTTTCTAAGCGGGGCTGTTTTTTTGGCGATGTAGAGCGCGCCGGATACTGCCGGGCGGCGCTCGACCTTGTCGAAGAGCTTGCGGAGCTCGGCGGCGAGCCACGTGTCGCGGGGGTTGTCGGTTGCCGCGTAGAGTTTGCCGCCGATGCGCAGGCGCTGGTGGCCCGATTGGAGCAGCTCGCGGGACAACTCGGCCTCGCCGCCGGCCGACAAGGGCAGGGCGATCATGTCAGCCTCTTTCTCTGGCAGGTCGGCCGCGCACTCGACGTGAAGGTTTTCCGGCCTGTTGTGCCAATACCCCAGTGCCAAACTGGCCCGATAGAGATCGAGGTAGGTGCAACTCACAACTGCGTGCGGCAGCGCTTGGGCCAGGGCGGCGGCGAATTGAGCGAGCCCGGGCGACATGCAAATGGCCCGCCGGCCGGCCATTTCCGGGAGGGCTGTGATCAGCAGTGCTTCCGGCGGATAAGGAGGGGGCTGGGCCGTATCAAAATCGTGAATTCGCATGGATTGCGACCCCGCAGCGACTTATGCGTTGAATTGACGCAGTATGGTTCCGCACCGTTTTGCCAGCGGCTGATCGGGAAAACCCTGCCCTGCGGATGGGACGGCTCCCCATTTGTATCACAACCCGCACCTTCCGGGAGCTGACTGGCGGGTGACCGGCGGTGGGCTGACACGAGCCTGGCGGGAGAAAAAATGCCAATGAATTTCGGAATTCCTTGAGCTTGCGCGAGACGCGGGGCTAGAATCAGCGGGCAGCCAGCGAATCGCTTGATCCATTTGCATACTGTTTGAATGTGCGGCACATCGAGCCGGCCGCAGAATTGGACTGGGAACCGTCATCGCTACTTCGTTCGCAGCAACGCCAGACAAGCGTGCACAGCCTGGTCTTAACGTTGGCTTAGTATCATTCAGCTCTAATATCGGATTGTTACAATCCAGCAACTGTTTTTGGAGAGACGACGTATGAGGAAAATTGACCGAACGATCCGCCAACCACTGGTGTTGTTGAAGACGAAGCGGTTTGCGACGTGCGTGCTGGTCATGGTCGGGATGCATGGTGCAATCGTCGCCGCCGCGGTCGATCTGCCGGGCGAGGCGGCGGTGCGGGCGACAGCGGAGGAATTCACCAAGGCCTTCAACAGCGGCGATGCCAAGGCTGTGGCCGCGCTGTGGACGGCGGATGGACGGATTGTCGATGAAAGCGGCGCGGAGTTCGTCGGGCGCGACGCGATCGAGGGGCAATACGCGGCGCTGTTCAAATCGCAGCCGAACCTCAAGATCAAAGTCGTGATCTCGTCGATCGAATTGCCCACGCCGAACGTGGCCATTGAAGACGGCAGCACGAACTTGGTGACGGCCGACGGCCAGGCGACCTCGTCGAGTCGGTATCGCGCGGTGCACATTCTAGGAGACGGCAAGTGGCGGATGACGAGCGTCCGCGAAATGCCGGCGGGCGCGGTCGGCAACTCGGTTCAACTCAGCGCGCTGGGCTGGCTGGTCGGCAAGTGGCAGGCCAAGACGGAGCTTGCGACGGGTGAATCCGACGTGCGTTGGATTGCCAATCAAGCGTATTTGCAGCGCGATTACGTCAATCGGAGCGGCGACAAGGTGATCTCGTCGGGAACGCAGATCATTGGCTGGGATCCGGAGTCGCAGCAGTTGCGGTCGTGGTCGTTCGATTCGTCGGGCGGGCATGGGATCGGCACTTGGACGGCTGTGCCGGAGGGCTTCCGCATCGACAGCACCGGCATGCTATCGGACGGGACGCCGACGTCGTCGGTCGACTTGCTCGTGCGCGTGCCGGACGCCGACAGATTGCTGGGCTGGCGGTCGACCAATCGCAAGGCGGGGCAGGCCCAATTGCCGGACACGCCGGAGATCGTCTTGGAGCGTGTGGCGGAGACGAAGTGAAACAGCGCAGATACTTAAACGACTAAGGCGCTGCCGACGCAGTTTTACGCCGCGCCGATCAAATTATTTCAAAGGAAGAATGCAATGTACGGTTTGATGCGAATGGCGATGATTGCTCTGTTGAGTGGGCTATTGGCTCAAGGCTCGGCTTGGGGCCGCGGATTTGGCGGCGCACACGGAGGTGGCGGTAGTGCGCGCGGCGGCGGTGGCGGCGGTTTTGGAGGACAACGGGGTGGAGGCGGATCCGGCGGCGAGCGCGGTGGTGGCGGCGGATTTGGCGGGGACCGCGGTGGCGGGGGCGGATCCGGCGGAGAGCGGGGTGGGGGCGGTGGTGGATTCGGAGGGGACCCCGGTGGTGGAGGCGGATCCGGCGGCGAGCGCGGTGGTGGGGGCGGATTCGGAGGGGACCGCGGTGGTGGGGGCGGATCCGGCGGCGAGCGTGGTGGCGGTGGCGGATTCGGCGGAGAGCGTGGCGCGGGAGGAGGCGGCGAGAGGGGAACTGGCAATATGTCGTCGCGGGGGAGAGCAGGGGGGACGCTCTAGCGAAGGGAATTCACCGGTGTCCAGCAATCAACTGAACAGCTTCTTGGGCTTGCCGACGGACGGCGGCATGCCGAGCGGTGGCGAGTCGGCCAACCGGGGGAAGTTTGCGGCCAACGGCGACTCGTCGGCCGCGGCGAGCCGATTTACGCCGCACGACTCAGCCACGCAAGGCGCGGCGGCTGCCAACCGGAACAACCCGGGCGCCTCTGGCACGCAAGGCGCGGCGGCGGGTGCGGCGGCGGCGAACCGGAATAACCCGGCTGCCTCGGGCGCACAGGGGGCAGCGGCGGGTGCGGCGGCTGCGAATCGCAATCAACCCGCGTATTCCGGTGGGCAGGGTGCAGCGGCGGGCGCAGCGGCGGCGAACCGGAATGATCCGGCGTACTCTGGCGCAAGGGGCGGCGGCCGGCGCGGCCGTGGCGAACCGGAATGATCCGGCGTTTTCAGGCGCCCAAGGGGCCGCCTCCGGCGCCGCGGTCGCCAATCGGAATGGGCCGGCGTTTTCGGGGGCGCGGGCGCCGCGGCGGGTGCTGCCGTAGCCAATCGCAATTACCCGTCCGCGACCTACCAACGGGCGCAGGGCCTGTGGGCCCAACAAGGACTTGAAAATCGTCCGGTGTTCACCTCGGGCTGGGCCGCGGGGCACACGTGGCCGTGGCGTCCGGCCGGTTATACGGCCGCTCGCTGGGGCGCGGCGGTGTGGACGCCGGCGAGCTGGTCATCGCTGGGCACCTGGTTTGGATGGGGGCAAACGCCTTATTACAACTACGACTACGGGAACACGGTCGTTTATCAAAACGGCAACGTGTGCCTGGATGGGCAGCCGGTTTGCTCGGCGGACCAGTACTACCAATCGGCGATGGAACTGGCGAATGCGGCTCCGAGCGCAAGTGCGAACGACGACAGCTCGCAGTGGCTGCCGCTGGGCGTGTTCGGTATGATGCGAACAGATCAGAAGACGGCCGACATGATTTTCCAATTGGCGGTCGACAAGACGGGGACGATCCGCGGGAACTACACCAACACGACGGTCAACGACACGCAGCCGGTGCACGGCTCGGTCGACAAACAGAGCCAGCGGGCGGTGTGGACCGTGGGCGACAACAAAGCGGTGACCGTGGAAACGGGCGTGTACAACCTGACGAAGGACCAATCGACGGCCCTGGTGCACCTCAGCCCGACGAAGGCAGACACGTACACCCTGATTCGCATGAAGCAGCCGCAGGATGGCGGACCAACCGGCGGTGCAACAGGGGGTGGTGGTAATTAGTCTTCGTCTCAAATGCTTACTCCTTCGGGAGAGGGATTGAGGGGTGAATCGCCCATCGGCGAGACGCCTTCGCCCAGTCTTCTCCCGGAGAGAGAGCGTCCTACGACAAACACAGTGACGAGATGCCTCTATCGAAGCGAGTGGCGCGTTTTTGCAGCCCGCACGACTGCTGGCTGTTGATTGAATGGATTCCAAAGATTCATTTCGGAGAAGGGATAACGCATATGGTTCATTTTCGATGGCAGCGGGCGGCGCTGTCGCGCTGGTCGCGGGGATCGTGGTCCCGGCGGTCGCGCAGCAGCCGGCGGCGCAAACCCAACATCGTCGTCATCATGGGTGACGACGTGGGCTGGTTAAACATTGGCGCTTACCACCAAGGGATCATGTCGGGCAAGACGCCGAACCTGGATCGGCTGGCCCGCGAGGGGATGCGGTTCACCGACTATTATGCCGAGGCGAGCTGCACAGCCGGCCGGGCCAACTTTATCACCGGCGAGATTCCGCTCCGCACGGGGCTGACGACGGTGGGCCAGGCCGGTGCCGACGTCGGCATTCCGGCCCAGGCTTGCACGTTGGCCACGGCGCTCAAGGCCCAGGGGTATGCCACGGGGCAATTTGGGAAGAATCACCTGGGCGATTTGAACAAGTACCTGCCGACCGTGCACGGTTTTGACGAGTTCTTCGGCTATTTGTACCACCTGGACGCGATGAGCGATCCGTATTGGTATTCGTTCCCGACGGACGAGGCCTACTACAACAAGTACGGTCCGCGGAGCCTGGTGCATTGTTATGCGACCGATACCGACGATGCGACGGAGATGCCGCGGTGGGGCAAGGTCGGCAAGCAGCGCATCGTCGACGAAGGGCCGCTGCCGCCGTTTCCAGATATGAAGAACGTGCCGAACATGCACGACTTACCGTTCCTGAAGGCCAAGTATGACATGACGACGTTCGACGAAGTGCTGGTCAAGTCGACGTGCGATTTCATGGATAAGGCCAAGGGCGAGAACAAGCCGTTCTTCGTCTGGCACAACACGACGCGGATGCACGTCTGGACGTTTTTGTCGAAGAAGTACGGCTCGATGCAGAACAGCGAGACCAATTACGGCCTGGAAGAGGCCGGCATGGCACAGCTGGACGACAGCGTCGGCGCGATCATGAAACACCTGGACGACATTGGCGAGGCGGACAATACGATCTTGATCTTCACGACGGACAACGGCGCTGAGGTATTCACCTGGCCGGACGGCGGCATGACGCCGTTCCGGGCCACCAAGGGAACGGTGTTTGAAGGTGGTTTCCGCGTCCCGTGCCTCATTCGCTGGCCGGGCAAGGTCAAGCCGGGCACGGTCGAGAACGGCATTTTCTCCGGTCTCGATTGGTTCCCGACGCTGATGGCGGCGGCCGGCAACCCCAATATCACGGATCAGCTCTTGAAGGGGGTCAAGCTGGGCGACCGGGAATACAAAAATCATCTGGACGGCTACAACCAGCTGGACCTGCTGACGGGAGCAGGGGCGTCGAAGCGGCACGAGGTTTGGTACTTTGGCGGCCCGAAGCTGGGGGCCGCGCGATTGGACGATTTCAAGTACATTTTCTATCAGCAACCCTTGGGTTGGCCGGGCCCGAAGGTGGAAACGGACATGCCGCTGATGGTGAACATACGGCAGGACCCGCTGGAGCGCACTCCCTCGATTAACGGCGAAACGCTGAACAATCTGGGCGGCGGCTATATGAATGACTTCTATGCTCGCGAATTCTGGCGGTTCGTGCTGGTGCAACAGCGCGTGGCGGAGCTGGCGAAGACGGCGATCGACTTCCCGCCGATGCAGGATCCGGCGTCGTTTAACCTGGACGCGGTGAAGAAGAAGATTGACGAGATGATTAAGTCCCACGAGGGGCAATGATTCACTGCGTTGTTCCGATAACTCGGCGGGTGGACCGGACAGTCCACCCGCCGGTTTCTTTTAGAAATGCGGTTTCGACAAGATGAATCGACTCATTCGCCCAACCGTGGTTGCATCAACGTTCCTGCTGATCGCCGCGAAGAGCCTTGTGGCACAGGGCGCGGATGCTTTGCCCTCGTGGAATAATGGCGCGGCGAAAACGGCGATCACGTCGTTCGTCGAGCGCGTGACGAAAGAAGGCGGGTCCGATTACGTGCGGCCCGCCGAGCGGATCGCCACGTTCGACAACGACGGCACGCTGTGGTGCGAACAGCCGATGTATGTGCAGATGGCGTTTGCGCTTGATCGGGTCAGAGCGCAGGAGGAGCGGCATCTCGAGTGGCAAGAGACAGAACCGTTCAAATCGGTGCTGGCGGGCGACTTGAAAACGGCGCTGGCCGGCGGCGAGAAGTCGATCGCAGAGCTGGTGGCCACAACGCACGCCGGCATGACGGTCGACCAATTCGAGCAGACCGTGCGGCAGTGGATCTCGACGGCCAAGCATCCGCGATTCGATCGGCCTTACACGTCGCTCGTCTATCAGCCGATGCTCGAGCTGCTGGCGTACTTGCGGGCCAACGGTTTTAAGACGTACATCGTCTCGGGCGGGGGTGTCGAGTTCATGCGTCCGTGGACCGAGCGCGTATACGGGATTCCACCCGAACAGGTCGTCGGCAGCCGCGGCAAGCTGAAGTTCGAAATGCAGGACGGCCAGCCGGCGCTGCTCAAGTTGCCGGAGATCGATTTGATCGACGACAAGGCAGGCAAGCCGGTCGGCATCCAGCAGATGATCGGCCGGCGGCCGATCGCGGCGTTCGGCAACAGCGACGGCGACTTCGAAATGCTCCAGTGGACGACGATGAGTCCGGGTGCCCGGCTGGGGCTCATCGTTCATCACACCGATGCCGAGCGGGAATACGCCTACGACCGCAACTCGGCGGTGGGCCGGCTGGACAAGGCATTGGACAACGCGGGCCAGCGGGGCTGGGTCGTCGTCGACATGAAGAATGACTGGAAGACGATCTTCCCGCCGCAATGATGGGCTGTTTTCGGCCCGCCCAGATTGATCTCGACAGCCTTCGGGGGAATGGAATAATGCGGCTGCAACCGCCCGGATGCTAGCAGTCGGACGGGCACTCGCTTTGTTGAGTCTCTAGCGTCAGGAAGGCGCACAAGCTGTCCATGGATTGGCCACGTTCACAATTTGGCAGCGCGCGCAGGCCGACAGTAGTCGGCTGGCTGATGCTGCTGATGTGCGCGGCAATCTGCGAGGGCTGCGCACAGCCGCTGCAAGTCGACACCTTTTCGCGGGCGAATGTGGACGCGAGTGTCAACGCCGTCGGCGACATGAAGGCGGAGCTGTCGCCGACGCCGCGGCTGGAGCCCGTGACGGCGAGCACTTTGCCGCATCAGCCGTTCGATCCCCACGCGGCGACGATTGCAGTGGTCGACGTCGACGGTCTGATGCTCAACAGCGACGCGACCGGCCTGGGCTCGTGGGGTGAGAATCCGGTCTCAGTGTTTCGCGAGCGGCTGGATGCGATCGAACGCGATCCGCACGTGTGCGGAGTGCTAGTACGCATCAACACGCCGGGCGGCAGCGTTACGGCGACGGACATCATGTGGCGTGATTTGACGGCCTTCAAGCGGCGAAAGTGCGTGCCGGTCGTGGCCTGCTTGTTGGACGTGGGGGCCGGCGGCGGGTACTATTTAGCGACGGCGGCCGACGTCATCGTCGCTCACCCGACGAGCATCTGCGGCGGCATCGGCTGCATTTTGAATTTGTACAACCTGCAAGATCTGATGGGGCAGTTCAACATTTTGGGCGTCCCGATCAAGGCCGGGCAGAACATCGACCTGGGATCGCCGATCAAGGAGCTCAGCCCGGAGAAGCGCGAGCTGCTGCAAACGATGGCCGACGAGTTTCACGCGCGGTTCCGCCGGGTCGTGCTCGAGCGGCGGCCGCAGGTGGACGGCAGCGTTGAAACGACGTTCGACGGGCGGGTGTTCACGGCGACGGCGGCCAAGGCGCTGCAA
This sequence comes from uncultured Planctomycetota bacterium, assembly GCA_963738665.1. Taxonomy (GTDB): domain Bacteria; phylum Planctomycetota; class Planctomycetia; order Pirellulales; family Lacipirellulaceae; genus JABDGM01. The sequence goes on along the minus strand of CAVTXL010000003.1, from coordinate 1,216,232 downwards.
CTGGTGGACGAGATCGGTTACTTTGACAATGCCGTCGCGGCGGCGCGGCGGCTGGCGAACGTCGATTATGCAAACGTCGTGTTTTATCACCGGCATGACGACCCGGCCTTGTCGCCCTATTCGATCACGCCGAACACGCCGCTGCAGAAGGGAATTATTCCGATCAACGTGCCGGGGCTCGATCGCTCCCGGCTGCCCTGCTTTTTGTACTTATGGCAGATCGAGCCGACGGCTGAGGTGGTGGTGGGTAAGTAGAGCGATGATGATCAACCACATAGGCGGCGCGTTTCAGATCGTAGGACGAACTATCGTGTCCGACCGACAAGGAACGGTCAGCGACGGGATAAATCTGCTTGTCGCATCCACTGCGGACGGACAAAATTGTCCGTCCTACAAGCGCCTGTCTAGCTGCCAAGCACTGCTAAATGTCGTTGCGGTGCTGCTTCTTCTCTTCGTAGCGCAGGAACCAGCAATAGCACACGCTGCCGAAAACCTGCTTTTCAATTCACTGGTCGAGAAGGGCATCACCATCTCGGCCGACAACTCGGTGCGGTTGCCACGGCCGATCCTCGCGGACGGCCTGGGGCCCGCTCAGCAGCGACAGGCGATTGAAGCGATCGTCGGCGGCAAGTATGACTGGGCGACGTTCACGCGCAAGTCGGTCGTCGCGCCCTTCGTGCTGAAGATTTCGGACGATGACGCGGGCTCAGACCCGGTCGGCCGGCAAGTCGACGTGTATCTTGTCGCGTACGGGAAGCTGGAAACGCTCGACAACGAGGAGTTTCTGCAGAAGCAGCTCAACCTGGCTGGGGAAGATTCCGACCCGGATGACGAGGTGCGGGTGAAGCTGCTGACGAGCGACGAACTCGAAAAACGCGGCATTGCGGCGGCGGCGCCGGCCGCGGCGGCCGATTCGCGATGGATCGCGACGACCTCCGCGCTGCTGGGCAAAGTGCGGGTGAGCGTAACGACGAAAAACACCAAAACGTCGACGGCCGAGTCGGTGCTCGTCGCGTCGGTCACCGATCCGCACTTCAACGCCGACGCCGAGCTTCCCAATAGCTGGCAAGCAATTACGGTGAACGACGCGGGCCGGCGGCAAATCGGCGAGCGACAGACATATGCTAGTTTGGGTTCATACGTAAAGGCGACGCGGCTAGCCGAGCCGGCCGGGGCGCTGCTCGTCGAATACCACGTGGCGTTCGGTGAACCGTACGGCTGGTTTCACGGCACGAATTTGCTGCGCTCGAAGCTGCCGATCGTGGCGCAGGACATGGTGCGCAAGCTGCGGCGAAGTTTGGCGGAGGAAAAGTAGGCAGTCGCTGAGCTTCCTGTACCGCTGGCTTTACCAGCACTTTTCCAGTCGACTCGCGCAGACACTGGCACCCTCCCTGGCGGACTGGCGGCACGACTCCGCCGCCACTCGTCGTCAACTCGCCCGCAGGGTTTCGGCGATCGGCAGGGCCAGGCAGCGGTAGACGGGCAGGATCGCGCCAGCGATGGCGATCAGCACGGCCACGACCACGCCTTCGCCGATCGCTCGCAGCGAGATGTCGCCCTGAATCAGGCCGGAGGTGCGCCGCCAGTGGGCCAGAATGAAGACGCCGGCGACGCCGATCGCGATGCCCACCGCCGCCCCGACGAGCGACAAGCACAGCGATTCGCCCAGAATCAGCCGCGCAATGCGCGGCTTCCGCCAGCCGATCGCCCGCAGCGAGGCGATTTCGCCGCGCCGCTCGAAGATCGACATGGCCATCGTGTTCATCACACCGACCGCGCCGATCACGATCGCAAAGATCGACGTGAACCACGACATCGCCCGCGTCACCCGCATCTGCATCAGCGAGCCGACGAATTCAGCGCAGGGCGTGGCCGCGATGTCGGGATCGAGCGCTTCAATCTGGCGGCGGACCTGGGCAATGGCCGCCGGCCGTTTGTCGGCGCAGTTGATGATGAACCCGGTCACTTCGCCCGGCCGATCCATCTGCCGCTGCAATTCGTCCATCAACAGGAACACGGCGCCGTTTTCGTAAACGCTGAAGCTCTCGAAGATGCCGACGACTTCGAACGGCTGCCCGTAGAGCAGGATGCGATCGCCCGTGTGCTTTCCAAGGTTCGCTGCCAAGATGCGGCCGAGCATGACCTTGTGTTGGTCGCCGGCTACTAGACGGCGACCGCTGTCGATTTTGATTCGGTCCAAAACCGGACAATCAGGCTCCCAGCCGTTGGCCAGCACGAGAAACAGGTCCTGATCCTCGAACGAGATCATGTCCATCAGTCCGCCGATCACTTCGTGGACGCCGGGAATGGCGCGAAGGCGGTCGCCGAGAGAGTCATCAATGCCTTTGCTTAACTGGACGGCGCCGCCGCGGCGCTGGACGACAAGATCGGCCCCGCGCTGGTTATACAGATTGAGAAACGACGATTCGAGCGACTCAGAAACGCCGACAAGTGAAACGACGGCAGCCACGCCGACGGCCAGGCCGATCGTCGTTAGCAGCGTGCGCACCAGGACGGCGCCAGAGGTTTTTGCGGGCGATGGCGAGAAGCTGCATCGTGGCGCCTCACGGGCTGCTGGAAAACAACCGGCCGTCGCGGATCCACACGGTGCGCTGAGCGCGGGATGCGACTTGCGGATCGTGCGTGATGACGACGAGCGTCAGGCCGTGCTGGCGATGGAGCGCGATCGAACAAGTCGAGGATCGCGTTGCCGGAGGCAGTATCCAGGTTTCCGGTCGGCTCGTCGGCGAGGAGTAGTCGGGGGTCGTTCGCCAATGCGCGGGCGATGGCGACTCGTTGCCGTTCGCCCATCGAAAGCTTGGCCGGCAACTGGCGGGCGCGGTGGGACATGCCGACGAGCTTCAGCAACTCGGCCGCTTGCTTCGCACGCTGGCGGCGGGGCAGCGTCGATTCAAACATCGGAATCTGCACGTTTTCGAGCGCGGTGAGCGTCGGCAGCAAGTGGAACGCCTGAAAGACGAAGCCGAGCGTCGACGCGCGGAAGTGATCGAGGTCTTGCCGCTCGTACAGTGGTTGACCTTCAAACAGCACCTGGCCGCTGGTCGGCTGGTCGAGCGTGCCGAGCAAATTGAGGAGCGTCGATTTGCCGCTGCCGCTGGGGCCCATGATGGCCAGGTATTCGTTGCGGTGGATCGTAAGCGAAACATTGGCGAGCGCCTCGACGCGGCCGTCGTCGTAGGTGCGGCTGACGTCGACTACTTCGAGTAGCGGCTCGGCCGCTTCGGGCGCTGGATGACGTACATGCTTGACGATGGCGCTACTCATAGCGAAGGCTTTCGATCGGCGAGACGCTGGCGGCGCGGAGGGCTGAATAGCACGAGCCGCCAAGCGCCGCAACAAACGCGGCGGCAACGCCAAACGCGACAGCCGCCGAACTGATACGATCGGGCACGAACAGGCTAGTGGCGGGCAGTCGCCGCATGAGCGCGACCAGTAGCCCGGCAGCCAACGTGCCGATGATTGCTGCGATCGCACACATCAAGGCACTCTCGCCAACGATCATACGCACGATGCGTGATGGTTTCCAGCCGACAGCACGGAGCATGCCGAGCTCACGGGTCCGTTCGAGCACCGACATCAGCATCGTGTTGAACATGCCGACGAAGGAGAGAACGCCAACGATGGCCGTGGTGGCCCAGGCCATCGCGCCAGCCAGGCGCGATTCTGAGGCCGACTCGACAAAGTCGTGCGTCCGCTCGGCCTTCAGGCCGAGGGGCTGTCCGTCGGCGTTGGTGAGGGACTCAATTTGCTGGCAGAGCCGGCTCATCGCGCCCTGATTGCGGGCGCTGGCGGCGACGCGCACCTGGAATTCCGAGACGATGCCCGCTCGGCCCATCAACTGCTGGACGTCGGCTATCGGCGCCATGATGCTGTAGGCGTCGAACGGATTGTCGGCCTGGAAGACGCCAATCACGCGAAAATCGCTGCCTTCGATCTCCAGCGTTTGATCGGGCCGCTTCACAATCGCATCGGCCAGGCCGGAGCCTATCAGTACGACGTTCTTGGCATTGTCGTGGAAGATGCTTCCTTCGCGAATGTGCAAATCGCGAAGTGCCGAGGCGCCCGGCACCAGGCCGCGCATCGGGATGCCGAGCAAATGGCTGCCGCCAAGCGAAACCATTTCGGTCAGGCTGCCGTCGGCATTCTCGACGCCTGCCAATGCGCGGATGCGATCGGCGACGCCCATTTGCAAGTTGCTCGTGAGCCGATTCGACACGCCGGCGCGGACGACGACGATATCGACGCGGCGGAGCGCGTAAAACTCATTGGCCGACGCGGCGTAGCCCCACGCGACCGTCCACAACGTAGTAATCGCGGCCACGGCAACCGACAGGCCCAAAATCGCCAGCGCGGTCCGCGTCGTTCGATGGAGCAAGTTCTTGAGCGGGATTTCGGCGAAATGCATGGCGGTCTCGGGCAGCGGTACGCAATTGTGTGCATCCGCTTTATTTGCTTTCGCGTTATTATTGTCGCACTATGTCGTACCGTACGCTGGCAACTTGTCAGAGACCGGTTTAGCAAGAATCGCAGTGGAAATTGACCGCTGCCAAAGCTAGCAAGTACCGATCGACTATTGACTTGCATTCGCTAATCGCGGACAAAGCACGCCGGTCTACGAAGGAAATAGTAGTATCAAACGGTCATTATTGTAAATGCCGAGAAAAATGCCTCTTGTGCCTGTGAAGCGACCGTTGTGCTGGCGCGAGCTACGCACAAACCGTAATCCGTTCGTCCGCTGATTCGAGTCCGCGGATCGTTGCGCTGAAGGAGTGGGCGTTGACATTTTTTGACAAGCGCAATCGTCAGCCAGAGCTGATGGACCAGCCGGGGCTGGACGGCGAAGTGCACCGGGCGGCGCTCCGCGGGCTGGGGGCGACGAATTCGGCCTGCGGCATCGCCGGGGCAGTTTGGCAGGGTATTCAAGGCGCCGGATGACGGCAGAATTGTCGCAGCCGCTGCGGATCTTGGACATCGCCGCTGGTGGCGGCGATGTGGCGCTTGGTGTGGCGGAGTTGGCGGCGAAAGAAAACGCCGCGGTCGAAGTCCACGGCTGCGACATCAGCAGCACGGCGATCGATTTTGCCAATCGGCGGGCCAAATTGGGGGGAGTGGCGATCGCCAGCTTCTTTCGCTTGGACGCCCTTCGTGATCCCCTGCCAGCGGACTACGACGTCGTCATGTGCACGCTGTTCCTGCACCATCTTAGCGACGATGAGGCATGCAATTTGCTCCGCAAGATGGGAGCCGCGGCGCGGCAGTGTGTGCTGGTCGATGACCTGCGGCGGACCGCGCTCGGCTACGCCTACGCCTGGGCCGGCGGGCGGCTGTTGACCCGCTCGCCGATCGTGCACACGGACGGGCCGCTGTCGGTACGCGCGGCGTTCACGTTGGAGGAAATCGCTCAGCTGGCAAACCGGGCTGGCCTTGAGGGGGCGCGATTTGTTCGCCACTGGCCAGAACGCTACTTGATGACGTGGAAGAAGGCAGCATGAGGTGGGCAGCAGCGGAAGAGGACGTGCGCGGCCAGGAGGCGGCGACGATGTGGGATGTGATCGTGATCGGCGCTGGGCCGGCCGGTGCGCTGGCGGCTCGCGAGGCCGCCCTCGCCGGTTGGACGACGTTGTTGGTGGACGCAAAGACTTTTCCCCGCCCGAAGGTTTGCGGCGGTTATCTGAACTTTCGAGCGCTAGCAGCGCTCCGGCGAGCCGGGCTGGCCCAGGTCTTGCAACGTTCCGCCGCATCGCCTGTGCAACATCTGCAGCTCACGTGCGGCCGGCAGAAGGTGCATTTCCCGCTGCCGGCGGGCCGCATTGTTTGTCGGTCCACGTTCGATTCGCTGCTGCTCGACGAGGTTGGCAACGCCGGCGCTTTGGTGCTCACCGGCTGCCCGGCGATTGTGGAGCCGACTCTGCGTGATGGCCGCCGAGTGGTCGTGCTTTCGCAGCACGGAAGGTCAACCGCCCATTGCGCGCGGGTGGTGGTCGTCGCCGACGGACTGACTCGCTCCAGCGTTCGCCACCTGCCGGAGTTTGTCGGATCGGCCGTGGCCGGTTCGCGAGTGGGAGTCGGCGCAGTCATGCGAGCGGATACGAATGTATGCCCGCGGGATCAGATCAAAATGATCGTATCGCGCGGCGGATACGTCGGCATGTCGCGAATCGACGACGCGCGGATCAATATTGCGGCGGCGATCGCGCCGGCGATGTTGGCCGACGCGTGCCCGGCCAATGCGGTGACGGCGATTCTAGAGCAGTCGCGGGCCAACGTACCCGACGGCATTCGCGAGACAGTCTGGCGCGGCACGCCGCGGCTGACCAGCCGGCCGCGGCAGGTGGCATCCGAGCGAATCTTTTTGATCGGCGACGCGGCCGGCTACGTCGAGCCATTTACGGGCGAAGGCATGGCTGCGGCGATAGAAAGCGGCCTCGCCGTGATGCGGTTTGTGCGACAGGCGGCGGTCGAGTGGAACCAGTCGCTTGCCAGTGGCTGGGCGTCACTTCACCGGGGCATCGTGTGCGATCGTCAAGCCACAAGCCGCCGGCTGGCGTGGACGATGCGGCGGCCGTGGCTGGCGGCGACGGCGCTTGGTGTGTGTCGCGTGATACCCGCCCTAGCGGAGCGAATCATCGTGGCGACGAGCCGGCCGTCGAACTTCGAGTGGAAGCACTTTCAAAACCCTCTTCCCATGGGAGAGGGAGATTCATCGAGCGTCGTTGAGTGGTCACCAGCGTTGGGAGCGGTATGAGCTTTTACATTTCCGGCGTCGGCACGGCCGTGCCGCACGAGTTGATTGCCCAAGACGACGCGGCCCGCATCGCAGTCGAGTTGACCGCGGCGGTGACCGGCCACTCCGCCGCCATTCAGACGCTCTATCGCCGGGCGGGCGTGAAGAAGCGGCATAGTGCGCTGTTATGCTCGTCGACGAACGGTCATCCGGCAACGCAGTCATTTTTTTCGGCGGCAGCGAACAGCGACGACCGCGGCCCGACGACCGACGAGCGCATGCGGCAATACGAAGCCAGCGCGCTCGATTTGGCCGAGCGGGCGGCGTGCGATGCGCTCGCGGCGAGTGGCTCGGGGGCCGATGACATTGAGCATTTAGTCACCGTCTCGTGCACTGGTTTCAGCGCGCGGGGGTCGACGTGGGCTTGGTTGAGCGGCTGAGCCTCAATCGCAACGTCTCACGGACGCACATCGGTTTTATGGGCTGTCATGGCGCACTGAATGGGTTGCGCGTCGCGTCGGCGCTTAGCCGATCAACCCCCGGCACGGTCCTGGTGTGCTGCGTCGAGCTGTGCAGCCTGCACCATCAATACACGCGCGACCCGCAGCAAATCGTGGCCAATTCGCTGTTCAGCGACGGCGCGGCCGCGGTCGTCGGCTCGAGCCGCGACTACGCCGGCCAGTGTTGGCAACTGCTCGATCAATTCTCGACCGTGCTGCCCGACACGGCCGACAACATGGCCTGGCGGATCGGCGACCACGGCTTCGAGATGCGGCTCTCGCCGGCCGTGCCCGCCATTGTGAAGCGCGAAGTGGGGCCATGGCTCGCAGCGCGGCTGGCCGAACACTCGCTGCGGATCGCCGACGTGAAGAGCTGGGCAATTCACCCAGGCGGGCCGCGCATCCTGGCGGCCTGCGGCGAATCGCTGGGGCTCGCTGCGGGCCAATTAGTGCCTTCTCAGCAGGTGCTCGCCGATTATGGCAACATGTCGTCGCCCACGGTGCTGTTCATCTTGAAGGAACTGCTGGCCGACGGCCGCAACCTGCCCTGCGTGATGCTGGCTTTCGGCCCGGGGCTGACGATCGAGGCGGCGCTGGTTGCGTGACGTGGTAAAGGCTGCCAAGTACAGGATCGTACTGGCTGGTTTCAACGGCGCGCCCGCTACGTACCAAAGCGCTGCATTGAGGACACGTCAGGTAGTCAATTCCCAGCCTCGGCTGTCGGTCCATGAGATACAAATTCCAGACTGAAGTGCTCGCTCAAAGAGGCCTTGGTCTGATACCGAAGGAGACGCTTTCGTTTCATAACGAACAACCAGGCTCAGCGACGCCCACCGGGAACGCCCGGTCGGCTGCGACCATTGTTGACAAATTATTTGAACCGCGATTCCCAATCGTCTATACCGCCGCCTCGGGCGCACTGAGAGCTTTACTATAGATTCCAGATCGATCGAAGCAGCATACGCGTCGCTTCCCTTTAGTAAGCATGTCGCAGGCGTTTTCGACCCGACGTGCGCGAGTCTCCGTTTGTTTGGCCGACGTGATCCACTGGATCCAGTCTCTGCGCGCCACGGGCGTGATGTCTGACCACAACGCCCGCGCTTGGGGTGCGGCTGCCAGCGCCTTGCGCAGGTCGGCCGGCAGTTTGGGTTCCGGTTCCATACCCGTGGCCGTGATTTCCAGCGCGATGACATCGCCAATCCGGGCGCCTGCTGCTTCGCGCATCTTCTTTGTGACCTTGAGCCAATGACTGCCTTGGCCATCGGGCTCAAGCGTGGCGCGAAAGGGCGATCCGTTTAGCGTGCCTGCCACGGCGGTCATGCCCCGGGAGGGTAGCATTTCGCTGGCGGTCTTCGACAGGATTAGAAAGCTCCACGAGGCGCCCTGGGGCCTGGCTGGCCGACATAGTTTCGCCTTCGATCGGATTTTCCTGGTTTTCGGCGCAGATTTCGACATTGCGAAGTGAAGCTAGTGTTGATCGTTACTGGGACCGGCTCGGTTGGGCGTCGCACTTATTCGCATCCAAGTTTCCATCATGAGGCCTGCTGAGGGGGGTCCGTGAGCTGGCGCTTGATGTCTTCGAAGTCGACTTGGGCCCAGCGCTCGGCCAGCTCGCCGTCAACAAATCGGCAGCGCTCATGGACCTCGAAGCGAATCGTCCGACCTGTTGCGGGGATCCCGAAAATCTCCCCTGTTTGAGTTGCCTCCATGATCATATCGGCTTCGAGGATGTCGTCGACTGCAATGCGCACGGCCGTGATCAGAAAATGCTCGTCGGGAATGGCCGCATTCACCTGACGCCGAAACATCTTCAGCCCTTCCAGTCCGCGTGGCAGTCCGATCGCTTCCAGTTCGTGGCAGCGGGCGTCCGGGTTGACGACCTTGTCAAGATTCGCCGGGAGGCCGGTGAGCAAAGCCTCCAGGTAGCGCAAGAACTGCTTCAAGTGGCAAGATTCTGGGATATTCGCGTCCAGTTTGGCGCGAACGGCCGGGCTGAGCTCGATTCGGTGTGCGGGAGGTATTGTGGACATGGATTTGTTTTCGGTTAATGATCAAGTTCCGCGGCTGCCGTCGGAAACGCGCGTTCCGCCGCAATAATCGCTGGCAAATTATACCAACCATCCGAATGCTCGGCCGGCGCGGCGGTTCGCTGCGGCGCCCTGGTTAGACGCGACTCATCTTACTGATTCCCCCATGTTCTCCCACGACTGAAACTGCAGGAACTCCCCGTATTCCCAGCCCCACTCAGTGAACGTGCCACCCGGTTCTCCAACCACAAACTCTCCCTCTGGAACGGCCGCGACCGGTTCACCAATACACAGGAAGATCATCATGTCCGAAAGTTCGACGCGGGCGATGTGCTCTAACACTGGGTCATTTCCACACCAATGATGAACTCTTACAAGCCCCCAGGCTCGCCCATCGGCGTGCACCTCCACGCCGCGCTTCGCGACCTCTAGCAGCGCTGCCGAATCGCTGGGCAACGAGCGTATTCCAGGAAGCGGGACTATACGACCATCTGCCAAATGCAAACCGTCGAAACTCCACGTACTCACAGCTACGGGATTCTGGAGAGTTTCAATCTTGCGGATGGGAAAGAATCGCCCCGTGAGCATGTAAAAGCTGATGCGTGGCAATGCAAAGACTATGCTCAAACCAAGCATCGCAATCGCCAATAAGATGATGGTTTTACGTTGCATGAAAATGGCATTCACCTGGCTTCTGAATCGGGAATCTCCAACTATTGACCGCTGCGCCGCCAATGGGCCGCAGGGCGCCCAACGGAAGCCCAGATTCGGCGGAAAAAACGTTGCGCCATGGTGCATTATCCGCGCAGCAGTCAATAAGTTCTGCTGATACAGAAATCCCCCTATAATACCCCGCTGCAAGCTAAAACTGGGTAGCCGCGGGGTCCCATTCAGCAATCTACCCAACGGGAACTTGCGGGTCAAATTCCAGCCCGGTATTGGCAGGGGCTGAGGGATTTGCTTTGTTGAATGCAATCTCACTTCATCCTACGACGAGATTGTGCAACCGTCAGCGCAGTCGTGCGGATGGCCCCGGCCGAAGGCCACATCGAGGGAATGGTCGGCCGCACATTGATGTCGCCCCTGCGGGGCTTTCGTACGGTCCTTTGTTCCGATCCGGCGGACTTGCGTCCGTGTGATTACCGACATTTGAAGAATTGAGTTCTGTCCCGGAGGGACTTGCGAAAATAGCCCAGCGATTTATCGCTAGGCAGATTCGCGATGCGATGGGAAAGTCCCGTAGGGACGACTGACTCGAGGCTACGCGATTCAATCGTCCCTATGGGACTTTCGAATTCCCCGCGACCAATTCCCAGCAACGAAAGTGCTGGGCTATTCTCGTCGCGTCCCTTCGGGACGAGGAAGACTGTCGGTAAGAGCACACTCACCCCGACCCTCGTCCGCCACGGCCGATCTTCGACCCTGCGGGAGAGGGAGTTGTATTACGCAGCCTCTTGCAAGGTGCCGCCACTAGCAACTTGCGGCCACTTGCCCAGGGGGCCGAACGTGATGCCGGGGTAGCCGGCGACTTGGCTGGCGTAGTGGCGGTAGGTGTCGCCCAGGTAGTATTCGAGGCGGCGGTCTTTGAGGCAGCTGCCGAGAAAGATGTACGCCGTCCAGATGCAAGTCAGCAGGGCGTGGTCGGCTGTCATTTGGGGCGTGAACCAGACGAGGCCGAGGAAGCTGAGGTAGACCGGGTGGCGGAGGATCCGGTAGCCGCCGCGCACCACGAAGCCGCGCCGCGGCGGCGGCTGGCGGCGCAGCCAGTAGAGCCACGGCGTGAGGCCGGTTTGATAGCCCAGGCCGCTCGTCTTCAGGCTGAAGAAGAGGGCGACCCAGGATAGGTAGAAGCCAGTCTGCACGAACCAATTCCACCGGCCGGTCGCGTTCCAGACGAGCGTGGGCGAGCGCCGCCAGTAGACGAACATCAGCCACAGGCAGCCGCACGTCGCCGCCGCGAACAGGCAGCCGTAGAGGGGCCCAGCGAGGAGGCGGGCGATTTTCGTGCGCGTGGAGGGCAGCAACAGGAAGCTATGGATGACGGCGAATTGCAGCGCGAGGAGAATGTCGACGAGCAGCCAGTTGTCGTGCAGGCGGCCGCTGCCGACTCGGAGGAACTCGAACAAAAAATACACGGTAAACGCAAAGAACAACTGCGTGCCCGCGCCGAAGGCGATGCCGCCCGCGCGAGATCCTTGGCTTCCACTGCGTAGTCGCATCCATGCAAATAAACATCCTCTAGAACTCGAACAAGCCGGTCTTAAAGGCGCCCCCACCCCGGCCCTCTCCCAGAGGGAGTGGGAGTTCTTGCGTTCCTCAATCGGCGGGCGGTTTGCGGGCGATGAAGCATCCGTACTGCATCGCGCCGCTCCGGTAGGCGTTCAGTATCGTGTCGAAGCGGTCGAGAAATACGACCGAATTGAAACCGGCCACGCGGGCGAGCGTGCGGACCCAGGAGCGACCCGCCCGCTGACGGCAGATTTCCCAAGTGCGGGCGACGGACGTTGTCCAATCGTGGACGATGTCGACCCGCAGGCCGGCCTGTTCCATCCACTCGCGATAATCATCGGCCGTGCCGAGCGACGGACAGAAGAAGCCCTCGCAGACGTCGTAGACTTGCTGGGCACGCTTTGCGTCGCTCGTATCGCCGGCGAGCCAGGCGCAGATCGCCAGCGTGCCGCCCGTGCGGAGCCAGCCGGCGGCGCGGGCGAAGAACCTGGGCTTATCGAACAGGTGCTCGGTGCACTCGATGCTCCAGACGGTGTCGAACTGGCCGGCGGCGAGCTCGATCTGCTCTGCGTCGGCGCAGCGAAACTTGGCCAACTTGGCAACGCCCTCGAAGCGTGCGGCTGACGCGGCCCAGGCCCGCTGCAGCGGACTGATCGTGACGCCCAGGCACTCGCAACCTTGTGTTTTCGCCAGGTGAATCGACGAAGCGCCCATGCCACAGCCGACGTCGACGATCTTCTGCCGCGGCGCGATGTGTGCCAGCCGAGCCAGGCGGTCGGTAAGCTGCAACTGGGCCTGCCGAGGCGATTCGTTGGCCTCCCAATAGCCGTGATGGATATGAGGACCCCAGAGCAACCGGTAGAGGGGCGTGGACACGTCGTAGTGGCCACGAATGACACGTTTTTCGACGGTGGGGCAAGTGAGCATGAGAATGCAATCGGTAGTGGTAGCGCAATGCAAATAGATGAATTGCCGGTTCGCGAAACGCTCGCTTACGCTTCGGACTGGTGCGACTGGGCGACTCTCCCCCACAGGTTAACGTGCGGGCGTTGTTGGTTGGGCGGCAACGAGCCGCTGGCGGGCGATCCACAGGTCGCCCCAGATGGTGAGCTGGTCGGCGACGCCGATCGCGCCGAAGGCTTTGGTAAACGGCGTGATGCCGAATTGGGATTGTAGCATCGTGAAGCCGCCGCGGAGGTGGGTCCAGCCGGTTTGTTCTTCGGCTTCGGCGACGATTTTGATCCGCCGGCTGACGCCGTGCAGCCAGAAGTCACCCGTGAGTTCGTACTGCGGCAAGTCGTGCTGGCTGGGCCGATCGAGCTTGGTCGCCTGGCGGATGATGAAGCTGGCCGTGGGGAAGTGGCCGATCGCCAGTACGTCCGGGCCGTGCATGTTGTCGTTCACTTGCTGCTGCGTCGAGGCATCGGTCGTGCCTTCGAGACCGACAAACTTGCGGGCCGCGAGCGTGTCGGCGACGAAGGTGGTCATGTCGAACTCGAGGCCGCCGGCGTTGGTTGCAGCGGCGAGGTCGATGCGGCCCTTTTTGATTTGGCCAACGACGCCATGCTCGTGGCCGAGGCCAGTCTTGCCGACGAGCACGTAGACGCGGCTCTTGGGCAAGTAGATGTCGCCGACTTCGTAGACGGTGGGCTGGTTGGCCGCGGGCGTTGTCGGAGCGGTAGCGGCAGGTCGCGCGTCGTCGACTGGCTGCTGGGCGTAGGACTCGGTAACCGAAAGTAAAGTCAGTAGCGGTAGAAGGGTGATTGTATTAATCAGCAATTCGAGCGGTCGGCGAGTCGAGTGAGTCTCCATGCCTATCACCTCCTGTGAACTTAGTAGTTGGCCGTCCTGGCCGAGTCGCAAGCGGGATCGAATAGTTGCCGACGCTACGACGGGCGCAGTTTACCGCGGCGGTTGATAGCAACCTAGGGCAATCCGGGGTGGTGGGCCGGTTTGCAAGTTTCGTCGCGCAAAACCGGCCGAAACGGCAGGGCTATATACCAAGTGTCACGGTTCCGAATCGGGCGGCGAAAATGGCCTGATAGTAGCTAGCAGCCATTCCTCGCGGGCACACTGGTCCGCGCGTGATCATTCGCGCGGTTGAGTGATTCTTTCCGGCGGCGACCAGCCGGGAGCGCGGACGCGGTCGAACATGACGCGCGTGGTCACAGAGGGGAGCGCAGAGCAGGCCACGAAGCCGGCGCAGCTCGCCGGAGAGCGGCGCCGTGACGCGGCCGACGACGGTCCAGTGCTCGCCGTCGGGCGAGACCGCGCCGATGTATTCTTCATCTTGGCGGCTGAGCTTGAGCCAGTAAGGTTCGACGAGGCGGCCGTACGTGACGTACGGGGCCGGCAAGTTTGGCGCAGCAGCCACCGTAAAAGAGTTTTGGCCGGCGACGGTGCGTGTGATCAACTCAAAGTGCCAGCTCGGGCGCTCGGCGTTGCCGCCGCGCTGTTTGTCAATGAGCAGTGTAATGTGCGGTGCATCGGCGTTTCGGCCGGCGCGGATCATCAGGCCCAGCTTGGTTGATTGCGAATTGAACTGTGGCACGAAGCGGGCGACGATTTCACCGTCGCCTGCCAGCGGCAATGAGACCCAGTGGAACTGGTCGGCTGCGCCGCCGATGTCGCGACCCGCGCCCTCAGCGACGAACGTGTTTCCGTCGAATGACGACAAACCCTTTGTTTCGACCGATCCGACGTCGCCGTCCGTCCACGGGTTCGGCAGGCCGGTGCAAATGCTGACCGGAAGCGATGTTGGGCCTTCGCCTGTGTCGTTGACTGCGGAAACAGTGTACGAGTAGAGAGCGCCGCGTTCAACGTTCGTATCGACGAACGTTGTTGATGGAACGTCTGCGGCGAGAACCGCGACCGGGCCGGTCGGCGAGTTTGCCCGGCGGACCGTGTAGGAGGCGGCGCCGCGGGAGGCGATCCAAGTCAAACGATTTGTCGCCGACCAGTCGATGGCGCCGGTTGCAATCACCGCGGCCGGCGCGCTGGGAAGTGTCATTGCATCGCGATTGGTCGCCGCATTTGCGGCGCGTGGTCGCGAATAGAGGAGCGTGCCGAAGCCGGGATGGTCGCCGCCTTGCGAGGCGCCTTTGGGGCGGTTCTTTTCAGCCGCTTGCGCCGTCCATGGCGCGGCGACGTCGGCGCGGTTCACAAAGTGGTTGTAGATTTGCTCGTAGATCGGCCGCAGCCGGCCGCGGAGGCGATCGACGGCGATCGACATGTGGCGATACTTTCCGGTGCGGTCAAGCGTGGCAACAAACGGCACGTCATCGCCGAGTTGAAAGCGGGCCGTATATTCGAAGCCTTTCAGCAAACGATCGTCGGCAGAGGAGTACAGGTCGAGGCCCTGGTTCCAGGCCATTTCGCAGGCATCGCCCAAATGGGCCAGCCCAAGCTGCGCGTGCTGCGTGTCGCGGCCCGATTCCTGGCACTGGCCGGCCTCGTTGATGACGTAATTAGTCAGCCGGCCGTCGCCGGCGCCGTCGATGTAATAGCGCAGGGCCCGCTCGAACATTGAGCGGTCGTTCGTAAAGATCCCGATGGCCAGCACCGTTTTGATGGCGGCCGTGTCCCAGTTGCCGTTGGCGAAGGGCGCAAAGTCTTTGAGCACTGGGTAAATCGCTTGCCGGAACATTCGCTCTGCCTGCGCCGAATGCTCGTCGGTCCACTCGGGATCGGTGTAGCGGAGAATTTCGGCCGCGTTGATCATTTTGAACGGCCCGAGGCCGGCCATGAGGACGGCGTCGGCGCCGGTCACGCGTTCGAGGCGGCCAGACCAGCCGGCGACGATTTCGCGCGACTTGTCGGCGAACCTTTTGTTGCCGGTGATCGCCCACATGAGCGCACACTGATAAGCGGCCGTGGCGTCGTTGTCGAAATCGGCCGCGTTGCCAGGGTTGCGGCCCACTTCCTCGCGGGGTCCGCGAATCGAGTATTCGGCCGCGGAGTGGCGATCCGTTTTGAGTCGCTCGAAGCCCCTGGCCCAAGGTTCCTCGCCCGCGGCAACTTTTTGGCGCACGCGGGCCAGGTCGGCGCTCGTATGGAGCAGGCCCGGATGACGGAACGCGAAGGGGTGTTCCGACTGGGCTACGGCAATGTGGGCGGCGAAGAGTGCTACGACGAGGGCCAGCCATGCAGAGGGCGTGCGTCGACCGTTCATGGCACGAATTCTCACGATGCGGCTGCGGCAGGCGCTGGAGTGGCCATTGGCTGGTCTGGGCATGCGGCCTCGATCACCAGTCGGGCGATTTGCCGGGCAATGTCGACTGTTTGCTTATTGCCCGATACATGTCTCGTGACGTACGCCCCCTCCATGATGAGGCACAACTGCTGGGCGAGGGCTTGCGGATCGGCGGCGCCGGCCGCGACGGCCAGACGCTGGACGAGTTCTTCGATGGCTTTCTTGCTGCGGGCGGCGGCGAGGTGGGCCGGCTCGTGCTGGAGTGGAAACTCCATTGCCACGTTGACGAAGATACAGCCTTGAAAATCGTCGGCCTCGACGAGCTCTTCGACGACGTCCATCAAGGCGCGTAGTTGGCCCAGCGGCTCGTCGCCCCCTTTCTCGCGGGCCATGTCGTGGAACGTTTGCTGCAGCCAGCGGTTCTGCTCTTCCAGGGCAGCCAGCATGAGGTCTTCTTTGCTTTCGAAGTGCTTGTAAAAGGCGGTCTTGCTGATGCCGACGTCGGTGAGAATCTGATCGATGCCGACGTTGCGGAAGCCGTCGCGGTAGAAGCGGCGGACCGACGCGTCAATGAGTCGCTGGCGGGTGGGCGTTTTCATTTTTCGACCCTCAAGCCGGCAGGTGTACCACAAGTCCACCTGAAGTGTACCTCAAGTCAACTTTGCGATTTGGCTCCCTACACGATAATCTGTTCGTGGGGTCGACGCGACTAGGTGTTTTCCCGGCGGTGTACATCATAATTATTGGGAGATCAGACAATGAAAAAGTGGCTGTTTTTTGCGTACGGAGCGGCGTGTCACGCATTGTTCTTCGGCGTGTTCGCCTATATGGCGGGCTTTGTAGGAAACCTGATCGTGCCGAAAACAATCGATACGGTGGTCGGCGGCTCGGCTGGACAGGCCGTGATGATCAACCTGTTGCTCCTCGGCCTGTTCGCCGTGCAGCACTCGGTAATGGCACGGCCGGCTTTCAAGCGCGTTTGGAAGAAAGTCGTGCCCGAGCCGATTGAACGGAGCACGTATGTCCTGTTTTCGAACGTGGTGGTGATTGTGATGATGTGGCAATGGCGTGGGATCGACGCCGTTCTGTGGGACGTCCGCCCGCCGATTCTTCGCGGTCTGATGTGGGGATTGTTCGCCGTCGGTTGGCTGCTCATTCCGGTGGTGAGCTTATTGATCAATCATTTCGACCTGTTCGGCACTCGGCAGGTGTGGCTTTACTTGAGGGGCCGCGTTTATACCTCGCTGCCGTTTCGCGTGCCGCTGTTCTACAAGCACGTGCGGCATCCGCTGTACGTTGGCTGGACGATCGCCTTTTGGGCGACGCCGACGATGACCGCCGGGCACCTGCTGTTTGCCGGCGTGCTGACGACGTACATGGCGCTGGCTGCCAAGGTGGAAGAGCGCGATTTGGTGGCGCATTTTGGCGACCAGTACGAGGATTATCGCCGGCGGGTGCCGATGTTTGTTCCGCGGGCGAAGACAGTGGTCCTCGATGAGCAGCGTTCGAGCGTTGAGCTCAAGGCCGTCCGTTAGCGCCGGCTCGATACAGGCTTGCCCGCCTCGTCCCCAGCAAGCCGACGATTGAACGTCCCAGCTCACGATGTCCATGCCGTTTGCTTTTGTCGAATTCAGCTACAACCGAAAGGAACATTTGCGATGAACCGATTGGCCATTGTCGTGCGCGATGACGCGTTTGACCGCTTATACACGCCGCTGACGTTTGCGTACCTGGCGGCGAAAAAAGGGATCCAGGTTGACATTCTATTTGTGCTGTGGGCAGTCCGCGTGCTGACGGAAAAAGGCTCGCAGGCTGTGACGGTCGATCAACTGCACGCCGCGGAAGGTAATTGGTTTAAAGACAAATTGCGGCGCGACGGCGATCCGCCTGCGATCTGTGATTATTTGCGGGCCATTAAGCAGACCGGCAACGTACGCCTGTACGGCTGTCGTGTTGCGGCGGCAACCTTCGACGTCGATCCGTCCCATCTGTTATCTGAGGCGGATGGCATCGTGGACGCCGTCTGGTTTCTCGAAGAGAAGGCCACAAAGGCAGATCACTGCCAGTACTTTTAACGTGGCGATCGTGCGACACTGATCCAACCTAGTAGCTGTGCGGTTCGATCTCGACTTTGCCGCGGAAGGTCCAGTAGACGATCGCGGTGTAGGTGATGACGAACGGCATGCCCAGGGCGGCGATGATCGCCATGATCCCCAGCGTCTTGGGTGACGAGGCGGCGTTGTAAATCGTCAGGCTGTTGGCCGGTGTTGGGCTCGACGTCACCAGGTTCGGGAACAGGGCCAGGCCGAACAGGCAGACGAGGGCGGCGATCGTGGCGCTGGAGGAAATAAAGGCGTAGCCGGCCCGGCGGAGGTACATCGCCCGCGGAATGTTGGCGATGGCCAGGATGTTCAGCAGCACCAGTCCCCAGGCCCAGGGATAGGATTCGAAGTTGCCCGTCGCCCGCGGAATGAGGACCAGCGTCATGATCGTGACCAATAGGTAGGAGACGAGGAAGAAGCCGAAGCCGCGCCACATCCAGCACAAAGATGCGGTCGCGGCAGCGCGCCTTCGGTTTTCAGGTACAGGTAGATCGCGCCGTGCATCGTGAACATGGCCACCGTCATCAGGCCGACGACGAGCGAGTAGGGCGTGAGTTGATCGAAGAAGCTGCCGACGAAGATGCCGCGCTCGTCGAGCGGCACGCCGCCATGGCCGCGCCAACGGCGACGCCGAACAGCAGCGAGGCCAGCAGGCTGGCCACGCAGAAGCCGGAGTCCCAAAAGCTGCGCCAGACGGGCGAGGCCAGCTTGCCGCGGAACTCGATCGACACAGCCCGCAGGATGAGCGCGAACAGCACCAGCATGAACGCGATGTAAAAGCCCGAGAAGACCGTGGCGTACGATTCGGGGAAGGCGGCGAACATCGCGCCGCCGAACGTGACCAGCCAGACTTCGTTGCCGTCCCAGATCGGCCCGATGGAGTTGAGGATAACTCGCCGCTCGGTCGTCGGTGCGGGCGACCGGCTGCAGGATGCCGACGCCGAGGTCGAAGCCGTCGAGGATGGCGTAACCGGCCAGCAGCACGCCGAGCAGGATGAACCACAGCATGTTCAGGTCCATCGAGGTCTCCGATGAAGAATTTCAACCCGTTTTCGTCTCGGTCAGTGACGCTTCGTGCGTGGCCAGCCGGCCGGCGGCGGCCATCAGACCTGTCGGCGTCGTCGTGGGCGGGCGGCGCCGACCGGCTCCGGGCCCTGTTGAATCTTGTTGTTCAGTAGCATCAGCCACAGCACGAACAGCAGCAAGTAGATCAGGCCGAACATGATGATCGAGCCGAGCACGTGCTCGGAGCGAACCGCTTCGGAGAGGGCATCGCTCGTCCGCAGGCCGCCGACCGGACGCCATCTTGCAGGTCGGGTAGACGATCCACGGCTGGCGGCCGACTTCCGCGGCCACCCAACCCGCCTCGTTGGCGACGATGGCCGGCATGACGGCGAACACGAAGTACCACAGCAACCAGCGCTTCTCGAACAGCGTCCGCGCAAGCGACAGAACGAGGCATAGAGCGTCGTAACGATGAACAGCACGCCGATCGCGACCATCAGGTGGTACGCCTGGAACGTTAGCCACACGGGCGGCCTGCCCCATTCGGTTCCAGCTCGTCGAGGCCGGCGACCGGCCGGCCGCGTCGCCGTGGACGAGCCAGCTCAACAGGCCGGGGACCGCGACGCTGCCGCGAACCTCGCCCGTGCTATCGTCCGGCCAGCCGAAGAGGTGCAGCGGCGCGTGCTCTTGCGAGTGGTAGAGGCCTTCCATCGCGGCCAGCTTGGCCGGCTGATGCTCGGGCGACGTTCTTGGCCTGCAAGTCGCCGGAGCCCACCTGAGCGAGCGAGCAAACGGTCGCCAGCAACAGGCCGCCGGTGAACGATCGCTTGGCGAACTCCACATGCCGGCCCTTGAGCAAGTACCAAGCCGAAATGCTCATCACGAAGAACGCGCCCAGGATGAACGCCCCGAGCCAGACGTGCACCAGCCGATGCATCGATGACGGATTGAAGACCATCGCCCAGAAATCGACGATCTCGGCGCGGAGAAACGTTTGGCCGTTGATCACGTGCTCGCGAATCTCATGGCCGGCCGGCGTCTGCTGCCAACTGTTGGCGATCGTGATCCAGACGGACGAGAAGATGCCGCCCAGCGCGACCATCACCGTGGCGAAGAAATGCATCTTCGGCCCGACGCGGTCCCAGCCGAACAGCAGCAACGCGAGGAAGCCGGATTCGAGGAAGAACGCGAAGATGCCCTCGGCCGCCAGGGCCGAGCCGAACACGTCGCCGACGTAGCGCGAGTAAACGGCCCAGTTCGTGCCGAACTCGAACTCCATCACGATGCCGGTGACGACGCCCAGGGCGAAGTTGAGCCCGAAGATCTTGGTCCAGAACTTGGCGGCCGACTCGTAGAGCGGCTCTTTCGTGCCAGGTACATCCCCTCCAGATACACGAGCACGACTCCCAGCCCGATCGTCAGGGGCGGGAACAAGTAGTGAAACATGATCGTCAGCGCGAATTGCAGTCGCGATAGTAGTAAGACGTCCATGACGATTTCTTACTTGATTGGGCGAGCGGTGACTAGCAGAAGTTTCAAAGCCGTATCGGGAAACGGGGGAACTCGCCCGCCTTTCTCGCAGAGCTTCTAGCGTTTGCACCGCGCAAATCGGCAGCGCGTCGAGACCGGTTAGATGCAAAAGCGCCGTGATGTGCGGACCCGCACAGTCCGCGGGCGGCGTCGGCGTCACGTCGACGGGTACTCTTAGCACTTTGCCGGACCAGTTCGCTCAACGGCGAAGGGGCAGGCGGCGCCTGGACCCGCTCCGCTACCGTCGATTCTGGCAAAGCGGGGGACTTTGTACGCGGAACCGCAAATCGATTATCTATAATATTACAAAACCGACCACTTTTGAACTGATCGAATCGAGAATCGCCAGAAAAACAAGGTGTGAACGACGATTGGCACGTTCAAAATGGCATGACTTTTGCGACGGCAAGGCGCCGCGCCAAAACTAAAGTGGTCGCTGGCAAAGCAACGTCCGAGCGTACGTTGGCCCATGGCGCAGGGCTAGCGCAGGTGCCGCGCTTGTAGGTGGCACGGTCGGGAGACCGGCCACAACAATGAGCAACGATGACCGGCCACTACAACTGCCAGCCACTACAATCACCGTCCACTTCAATGGCTTGGGTATGGTCTCATGCCTCAAGCACGGCTTGCGCACTTGCCGGAAAGATGATGCGCAGCCGCGCTTGGCCGGTGCGTTGTGCGTTGCGAAGCAGGTCGAGATAGGTGCGTCGCTGTTCGTGGTCGGCCAGCGGCAATCGTTCGTGTACCAGCACGACGGCTGACTCTGGGCCGAGCCACGACAGGTCGCGCAGGCATTCGTCGAGGGCATCCCAGTTGTGGCCGAAGTAGCTGGGGAATTCGAGGCCGTCGGCCAATGCGCGAAGCAGCTCGGCCTTGCGGCGCAAGGGGCCGCCAATGCGGACGATTCGCCAACCGGGGGCGCGGAAGCCGGTCAGGTCGCTGACGAATTCAAAGCCGTGTTGGGGCGACGTTTTCATGCGACGTGGGCGGATGAAGCTGCTGACTCCGATAGGACGGACAGGATTGTCCGTTTTACTTTTCTGTCGATCGCGGGCTACGCACCTTACGAAACGTGCGGTAGTGG
This sequence comes from uncultured Planctomycetota bacterium, assembly GCA_963738665.1. Taxonomy (GTDB): domain Bacteria; phylum Planctomycetota; class Planctomycetia; order Pirellulales; family Lacipirellulaceae; genus JABDGM01. The sequence goes on along the minus strand of CAVTXL010000003.1, from coordinate 1,194,818 downwards.
TCGGGCGTGTAGTAAACGTCGCCTTGCCGGCCGATGACGACCCGTTGGGCGCCGGGTCCGTCGTCGCCGGGGGTGGGCTGGACGAATTCGTGGTAGTAGCCGCGCGGACCGGTAGGCAGTCGGCGCTCGCGGTTCTCGAAGACGATGCCGTCGTGCGAAAATTGCAGCCATTCGCCCCGTTCGATTCGCTGAAGCGTCGGGGCCAGGTCGACGTCGCCACGATAGACGACGCGCTGGTTTTCGTCGAGCACGCGGACGTCGTGAATGACGAGCCCGCGGTCGGAGCTGGCGTCCGAGGGTTGTTTTGAAGCGCGGGGCGAGTCGTCGGATAATTGAGCGGCCGGCTGCGATTGACTTGTTGGCGGTTGTGGGGTGCCGATGTGCTCGCGCTCGCCGAAGTGATCGAAGAGGGCAAACGCCAGCAGCAGCGCGAGACCGGCGGCGATCGCCGCCCAAGAGAATGGCTGCATAGGATTGAGGTGATTTCGCGCCATGAATCGCTTCTACCACCGAGTAACCGGAACTTGGTCGCCGGGCGAGACCGAACACGTGCGAGCACGTCCGACAATCATTGTACGATTCGCCGCAGCGAATGCGAGAAGCAATGTATCGCGAAACGCAACGTGCACGAGTGCAAACGAGAGACCGGCCGCGCTGTGCCGCCATCCGACGTACGCCCTGCCGCTGCAGGAAGTGGCGAATATCGCGTCTTTCATGGGCGGCTGCAATGGTGTTGCCGCCCTGCTCGGGGCGCGTGAAAATGGATGGCTGACTCTTCCCAGGTTTCTCGCGGGTCCGAGTGCCGTGCCCGAATTGCCCCCCACAACGAATGAGCAGGCCGAGGCGCTGCGGACGACGTTGGCCGCACTGCGGCGGGCAAACCAGCGGCTTTCGACGCAAGATGCCGTAACTCGGGCGCTGGCGGATTCTGCGTCGCTGGCTGCCGCCGCACCCAAGATACTGCAAGCGATCTGCGAACACTTGCGCTGGAGCGCAGGCGGCTTGTGGTATGTCGACGAGCCTGGGGGTGTCTTGCGTTCGTCGGCCGTGTGGCATCTGCCGACGATCGAAGTGCCTCGATTTGAGGCAGCGACGAGAGAGTTCACCTTCGCGCCGGTGCGGGCCTGCCGGGTCGGGTCTGGGCAAGCGGCCAGGCCGCTTGGATCCCGGACGTGGTCCGGGATGAGAACTTCCCGCGCGGTCCGATTGCGGACGCGGAGGGTCTACATGGGGCGTTTGGGTTTCCCATCGTGCTCGATGGAAGTGTGCTGGGCGTGATTGAGTTTTTCAGCAGCGAGGTCGAGCCGCCCGACAGAGACTTGCTGGAGATGATGACGGCGATCGGCGGCCAGATTGGCCAGTTCATTGAGCGGAAGCGGAGCGAGGCAGCGCTTAAGGAGAGTGAAGAACGATTCGCCCGGTTCATGCAGCACTTGCCGGGGCTGGCCTGGATCAAGAGCGTCGACGGGCGGTATGTCTACGCCAACGACGCGGCCGAGAAGGCCTTTGCGACGCCCCGCGAGCAGCTTTACGGCAAGACCGACGATGAAGTGTTTCCGCCCGAGGTGGCAGCGCAGTTTCGCGAGAACGATCGTGACGCGTTGTCCTGCGGCGGCGGCATTCAGGTGATTGAAACACTCGGCCACGCAGACGGCATTCTTCATCATTCGCTCGTCAGCAAGTTTCCGATTCCGGGCCCGCACGGCGAACCGCAACTTGTGGGCGGAATGGCGATCGATATCACCGAGCACAAGCGGGCGGAGGAAGCGCTGAGGACCAGTGAGCAGATCTACCGGGCGATCGGCGAATCGATCGACTTTGGCGTGTGGATTTGCGATCCGGCCGGGCGGAACATTTACGCCAGCGAATCGTTTTTGAAGCTGGTCGGGATGACGCAAGACGAGTGCTCGAACTATGGCTGGGCCAACGTGCTTCATCCTGATGAGATCGAGCGGACGACGGCGGCTTGGACGGAGTGTGTCCGGAGCGGCGGCGTGTGGGACGTGGAACACCGATTTCGCGGGGTCGACGGCCAATGGCACCCGCTACTCGCCCGCGGCTTGCCGGTGCGAAACGAAGAAGGCGAGATCGTGGCTTGGGCCGGCATCAATCTCGATATCAGCCGCTTGAAAGAGGTCGAGGACGAGCTGCGCGGCCGATCATCGCAAGAACGAGTTCCTGGCCATGCTGGCCCACGAGCTGCGCAACCCGCTAGCCCCAATTCGCAACATGCTCGAAATCATGAAGCGCAGCGACGACGATCTCGTCATCCGCCGCGAGGCGAGGGAGACCATCGAACGGCAATTGGCGCAACTGGTGCGGCTGGTGGACGACCTGCTCGACGTCAGCCGTATCACGCGCGACAAGATCGAGCTGCGGGCGGAGCCGATCGAGCTGTCGTCGGTCATCAACCAGGCGATCGAGACGAGCCGTCCTCTGGTCGAAAAGTTCGCTCACGAGCTGGTCGTCGATTTACCGGCCGATCCGGTGCCGCTCGATGGGGATCCAGTGCGCTTGGCGCAGGTGTTCAGCAATTTGCTGCACAATGCCTGCAAGTTCACGCCGCCGCGGGGCCGCATCGTCGTGAGTGCCGAGAAGCGAGACGGCGAAGTGTCGATCCGCGTCGCCGACGACGGCATTGGGATTCCGCCAGACGTGCTGTCAACGATCTTTGAGATGTTCGCGCAGGCCGACAGCACGCTGGAGCGCGCCCAGGACGGATTGGGAATTGGGCTGACGCTGGTCAAGCGGCTGGTTGAGCTGCACGGCGGGTCGATCGTGGCGAACAGCGGCGGGCCGGGCCGGGGAAGTGAGTTTGTCGTACGGTTGCCGATCGGGGTGGAAGATATGGAAAAGAAATACGAAGATATAGAAAAGAAACTTGTTGACGGGAAAGAGGCCGTCGGGGCCGCGCGACCGGCCTCGTCGCGGCGCGTCTTGGTCGTGGACGACAATCGCGACTCGGCCCGGTCGCTGGCGATGCTGCTGAAGCTCTCTGGCAACGAGACACAAACGGCGTACGATGCACTGGAGGCGCTCGAGACGGCGGCGGGCTTTCGCCCGCACGTTGTGCTCTTGGATATCGGCATGCCGAACATGAACGGTTATGATGCGTGCCGGGCGATGCGGGCCAGTGATTGGGGCAAGGAGGCGACGATTGTCGCAGTGACGGGCTGGGGACAGGAAGACTTTCGCAGCCGGTCGCGGGAATCCGGATTTGACGGCCATTTGGTGAAACCGGTTGATTTGGGCGCGTTGACCGGGCTGCTGGCCGAAATGGAGCGCGGCGCGGCCGTCAAGTGATGCCGGCGCACTTCCGCTGCACGCCTGTCTATGGAACCGATGATCGCCAACAAAGCCCGCCAAACGGTCGAGGTCGTTTACCGCGCCGAGTCGCGGCGGGTGTTCGCCTCGCTGGTCCGCATCCTGGGCGACTTCGATCTGGCAGAAGAAGCGCTGCATGACGCGTTTGCATCGGCCATCGAGCAGTGGCCGCGAGATGGCGTGCCGGCGAATCCGCGGGCCTGGCTGGTGTCGGCCGGGCGGTTCAAAGCGATCGACGTCATGCGGCGGCGGGCGCGGTTCGACGCCTCGCTGGGCGAGCTGGCTGAGCGGCTCGAACGGCGGTCGCAAGCGGCCTCGCCAATTGGCGAGGGCGTCGAGGACGATCGGCTACGGCTGATCTTCACGTGCTGCCATCCCGCAATTGCGCCGAGCGCGAAGTGGCGCTGACATTGCGCGAAGTGTGCGGACTGACAACCGAGGAAATCGCCAGCGCGTTTTTGACGTCGCCCGCCACGCTGGCGCAGCGGATCGTGCGGGCGAAGGCCAAGATTCGCGACGCGGGTATTCCGTACCAAATGCCCGCCCGCGAGGACTTGCCCGAGCGGCTGGATAGCGTGCTGCAAGTGGTTTACCTGGTGTTCAACGAGGGCTACGCCGCATCTCGCGGTGATTCGCTGACGCGGACGGATTTTCGGACGAAGCGATTCGGCTGGGGCGGCTCTTGGTGGAGCTGCTGCCCGAGCCAGAGGCGATGGGACTACTCGCGCTGATGCTCTTGCACGAATCGCGGCGGGCGGCTCGCACGTCGCCAGACGGCGAGATCATCTTGCTCGACGAGCAGGACCGCTCGCTTTGGCAGCGCGACCAGATTGCCGAAGGAGCAGCTGCTTGTCGCGCGGGCGATCAGCGCGGGGCCGATCGGCACGTACACGCTGCAGGCGGCGATTAGCGCGACCCACGCCGAGGCGGCGAGCCCGGCTGAAACCGATTGGGGGCGGATCGTCGGTTGGTACGACGTGCTATTGCGAGCGGCCCCGTCACCGATCGTGGAGCTTAACCGCGCGGTGGCCGTGGCGATGCGCGACGGGCCGGAAGTGGGGCTCGCGCTTGTCGATGACATCTTATCTCGGGGCGAACTCGCCGATTATCACTTGGCCCACGCGGCCCGGGCCGACCTGTGCCGCCGGCTGGGGCACACGGATAAGGCGCGCAATGCTTACCAGCAGTCGCTGGAGCTCGCCCGGCAGGAGCCGGAGCGGCGGTTTCTCGAGCGGCGATTGGCCGAGCTGGGATAGTAGACGCGACCGTGGGACGGACAATTCTGTCTATCCGTTCCGGCGACCACAATTGCAGCGTAACAACCGCGCCCGGCTGGTCTGCACGACATGAATCCACGTGGTCGGCCACCGACGCGGTCGCTCGCCGGACCCATTGCTCGGTAGTCCCGCGTTCCCGGGTGGACAGAATTGTCCGTCCTACGGCGTCGTAGAAAACCGTCGACTTGCTTGTCGATTTCGTCGATCGCCACACGACTAATGGGTGTTCGCGGCAAGAACACCAAATGAGCCGCGGCGAAGTTTAAGAATCGATGAAATCTGTACCTTTTATGAGGAGTATCGTCATGAACAGCGCCAACCGAATCTTCGAGCGTGCCGCCGGGCAGGAACTGCGTCAAATTATCGAGCCGCTGGCCCATTACATCTGTGCCACGGAGGAGCCGCAGACGGTTCTTAAGTCGGTGCTGGCTTTGCTGTTCCGCGAGGTCGAGGCCACCAACCGCACGGCCCGGAGCCACGTTCGGGCCTGTTTGCAGAATTGATGCAGGCCCTAATGAGAGCCCGAATGCGAAGAAAAAGGACAGGCAGACAGGATCGACTGCTTCAAGGAAAAAATGTCACGGCTAATACTCATGAGCGCTGTTTTCGGAGATGATAGAAGGCCCGTCGCGGACACCCATTTGCGAGGGAAATCGAGGCTCAAAAAATTTTTTTAACTGGTTGTCGATTCGAGCGGTTCTCAAACGACTACTGAGTGTTAACGGACGTCGATCGGCCACCGAATGGAAAGGAAGCGGTCTTCAGCTAAACGAATCCAGGGCGAGCGGCCCGCTCACCCGCAGCGATACAAGGAACACTACAATGCGATTCATGGTGATGGTCAAGGCGACGAAAGAATCGGAAGCGGGCGTGATGCCCAGCCAGGAGCTTTTGGCCGCGATGGGAAAATTCAACGAAGAGCTGGTCAAGGCGGGCGTGATGGAAGCCGGCGAAGGATTGCACCCCAGCTCGAAGGGCGCCCGCGTCCGTTTTGACGGCCAGAAGCGAACGGTGCTCGATGGGCCGTTCCCCGAAACGAAGGAACTCGTGGCCGGCTACTGGGTGTGGAACTGCAAGTCGCGCCAGGAGGCGATCGAGTGGCTAAAGAAATGCCCGCATCCGCACCCCGGCACGGTGGCCGAAGTGGAAATTCGTCAGATCTTCTCGCCGGAAGATTTCGGCGCGGAGTTTACTCCGGAACTGCGAGAGCAGGAAGAACGGATGCGGGCGCAGGCGGCCAAGAACAAATAACGTCGGATCTGGAAAACACGGAGGCCTTCTCTGTGAACTCCGGATCCTCTGAAGTGAATTCAAACGTCCGACGACGCATTGATAAGGACCAGCGGACATGCAGCGCATCACGCCATTTTTGTGGTTCGACAACGAGGCCGAAGAGGCGGCGCGTTTTTACACGTCGATCTTCAAGAATTCGAAGATCGGTAAGACGTCGCGCTATGGTGAGGGCGCGCCGCGGCCGAAGGGAAGCGTCATGACGGTCGAGTTCGAGCTCGATGGTCAGAAGTTCATCGCGCTGAACGGGGGCCCGATCTATAAATTCAGCGAGGCCGTTTCGTTCGTAGTGAGTTGCGAAACGCAGGTGGAAATCGACGAATTTTGGTCGAAGCTGTCGGCCGGCGGGCAGGAAATCCAATGCGGCTGGCTGAAGGATCAATTCGGTTTGACGTGGCAGATTGTTCCGTCGGCCTTGGGGCGATTGCTAGAACAAAAGGATCCGGTCCGCTCGCAGCGAGTCATGGCAGCCATGATGCAAATGGTGAAGCTGGACATCGCCAAGTTGGAAGCGGCGGCGGAGGCCTGACGGCGGCGGCGACAGCTCGCAGTTGCACGACTTTTGTTTTGAACAACCTTCGTAGCCCTACGGCGGCCAGACGCCGCCGCTATGTGGGAGACATGCCATGAAATACATGCTGCTGATCTACGCCGACGAAAAAGCCTGGACCGACGACGAACGGCAGGCTTGCTACGTCGAATCCACGAACTTGACGCAAGAGCTGAACGACCGCGGGCAGTATGTGTCGGCGTCGCCGCTGCAGCCGGCGAAGACGGCCGCGAGCGTGCGCGTGCGGGAAGGCAAGCGGCTGGTGACCGACGGGCCGTTTGCCGAAACGCGCGAGCAACTGGGCGGGTACTTTATGGTCGAGGCCAGCGACCTGAACGAGGCGATCAGCATCGCGGCGCGGATACCTGGTGCCCGCAAGGGAACGGTCGAGGTGCGGCCGGTGGTGGAGATTCCGAATTTGCCAAGGCAGCGCGGATGAACGCTCAACTGGCAACTCCCTAATGAGGCCTGCGCTGCAAATGAGCCATCTGTTTTCGGCTGCAAGCTGACGGCTGACAGCTGATGGCTGACAGCTCTGCCTGGGATCAATGGCATCGCAGCCTACCTTTAGAAGGGAGGGAGAAAATTGAAATGAAATACATGCTGCTATGTTACGACGACGAACAGGCCTGGCAGCGGGCGGGTGACGACATTCACCAGGCCGCGATGAACGAAGCCGTGCGACTGACACACGAGCTAAATGAAAAAGGCCAGTATCTGCTGGCTTCGCCGCTGCAACCGGCGTCGACCGCGACCAGCGTGCGGGTCCGGAACGGCAAGGCGGCGGTGACCGACGGCCCGTTCACCGAGACGCGCGAGGTGTTGGGCGGGTTTTACCTGATCGACGTGGCAAACCTTGACGAAGCAATCAAGATTGCGGTTCGGCATCCGGGGCAGCGGTTTGGGATGGTCGAAATTCGCCCTGTTGTCGAGCTGATTGGCCTGCCGCCAAGCGCTGTCGGCCGCTAACTTTCGAGTACAATTTTCCTTTGACCGAGTTCCACGAATCAAGGAGAGCGACCATGTACGTGCAACCCTATCTGTATTTTAACGGCCGAGCCGATGAAGCAGTCGAGTTTTACAAGAAGGTGTTTGCCGCCAAGGTCAACATGCTGATGCGGTTCAAAGAGAGCCCTGATCCGCAAGCGACGCTGCAGCACATGCCGCCGGGCTCCGGCGAGAAGGTGATGCACGCGGAGATCACGATTGGCGACTCGGTCGTGATGATTTCTGACGGCATGTGCGGCGGCCAGGCCAAGTTCGATGGGATTTCACTGTCGGTCAACGCGGCCACACCGGCCGAGGCCGAAAAGCTCTTCGCGGCCCTCGGCGAGGGGGGCAAGGTGCAGATGCCGATGACGGAGACGTTCTTCTCGCCGCGCTTCGGCATGGTGGCGGATAAGTTTGGCGTTTCCTGGCTGGTGATTGTGCTGAAGAAGTAACGGAACTAAGCAGCGGCATCTTGCCGCTGCGTTTTTTCATCCCGAGGTAGTCATTTAAACGGCGGCACGATACCGCTGCTACGTGCGGCAATGTTCCTCAATATCTTACTCGTAGTGGTTGGATTACTCGTCGTGCTGGTGATTTTCATCGCCCTGCGGCCAGATGATTTTCGCGTCTCGCGGAGGACGACGATCGCAGCGCCGCCGGCGGCCGTGTTTCCCCACGTGAACGACCTGCACAAGTGGCAGGCCTGGTCGCCGTGGGAGAAGTTCGACCCGACGATGGAGAAGTCGTTCAGCGGACCGGCGGTGGGCATCGGCTCGGCGTACCACTGGAGCGGCAATAATAAAATCGGCGAAGGTACCATGACCATCGTCGAGAGTAAACCCGCCGAGCTGGTCCGCATCAAGCTCGACTTCGTCCGGCCGTTCAAGGGAACGAATGATGTGACGTTCATTTTCGTGCCGCAAGGCAGCCAGACCGAGCTGAACTGGGACATGGCCGGCAAATTGAATTTCTTTACCAAGGCGTTCCATTTGGTGTGAGTATGGACAAGATGATCGGTAGCCAGTTCGAGGAGGGGCTGGCGAATTTGAAGCGGGTGAGCGAGGGCGCGAAATAGTTTGAACCACGACGATTCGAAGGGCACGAAGAAGACGGCCACCAAAAGGCACGAGAAGTCACAACAAACGACAGATTCAGCGAAATCCGACGTCGTCCGAGATTCCTGTTTGTGACTCTTTGTGCCTTGTTGTGGCTGCTGTCATGGCGAATGCCTTTTGCCCGCCGGTCGTGTACCATGGGAGGTTCGTCCAGCTTAGTTTCATTGCGAGAGACGCGGCCATGTTCAAAAAAGTTCTGATCGGGCTTTTGGTCCTTGTCATTGTGTTCGTCGTGATCGTAGCGCTGCAGCCGTCGTCTTGGCTGATGTCGCGGTCGGCCGTGATGGCTGCGCCGCCGGCGGCCGTGTTTGAGCAACTGAACGATTTTCACCAGTGGGAGAAGTGGTCGCCCTGGATCGAGCGGGACCCGAGCACCAAAGGCACGTACGAAGGACCGGATGCGGGTGTCGGCGCCAAATTCAGTTGGACGAGCAACCATCTGGGCTCAGGTGACATGACGATCATCGAAAGCCGGCCCAATGAAATGGTGCGGTTGGACCTGCACTTTATCAAACCAATGGAGGGCCGGGCCGATACGCTGTTCACGATCGAGCCAAAGGGCGAACAGTCGAAGGTCACCTGGAGCATGAAGGGCCGCAATGGGTTTATCGAGAAGGCCATGTGCCTGTTCATGAACATGGACACCATGGTCGGCGGCGATTTTGAGAAGGGCCTGGCGAACATGAAGGCGATCGTGGAATCGGACCGGAAGCACTAGTGGTACCGTCGGCGTCTCACCTGCAATATGCATCTCCGACAGTCGAGGATTAGAAGATGGAAAACGCGAACCAATCTCCGCCGGTCTCAAAGGCAGCCTGGTGGATCGGCGTCGTGCTGAGCGTGTTGCCCTCGCTGATGTTGCTGCTGGGGCTAGTGATGTATTTTGCAAACCCGGAAGAGGCTAGGCAAGGGATGGCCAAGGAGGGATATCCGGAAGGCGTCGCCCTGCCGCTGGTTATTGTTGAATTCGTCTGCACCGTACTGTATCTCATTCCGCAAACAGCCGTGCTGGGGGCGATTTTGTTGACCGGCTATTTGGGCGGCGCCGTGGCCACGCACGTGCGATCGGCCGAGTGGAGTTTATTCCCCTTCGCGATCATCTTCGGCATTGTGCTTTGGCTTGGCCTGTATTTGCGCGACCCGCGGATTCGGGCTCTTGTGCCCTGGCGGAGTTAACTTGGCTACCACAACACTAAACTAACGCTGTGGCGATAGAACATTTCTTAGCAAAGGAACGATGCGATGCAGGCCCCCGAACCCCAGAAAGAACACCGATGGCTGGCCCAGCTCGTCGGCGACTGGACGTACGAAGGCGATTGCATCATGGGGCCGGACCAGCCTTCCTTTAAGTCGAGTGGCCGCTCGAGTAATCGCCAGTTGGGCGACGTCTGGATCATCAGCGAAGGGGAGGGTGAAGCGCCGGACGGCAGCCTGGCGACGATGGTCATTACGCTCGGCTTCGATCCGGCCAAGCAGCGCGTGGTCGGCACGTTTATCGGCTCGATGATGTGCCATTTATGGATTTACGACGGCGCGTGGGACACGGCCGGCAAGGTGCTGACGCTGAACGCCGACGGGCCGAGTTTCACGGGCGACGGAACAACTGCCCATTATCAGGACATTATTGAGATCAAGGACAAGGACCACCACGTGCTGAGCTCGCAAGTGCAAGGGCCGGATGGCAAGTGGACCACGTTTATGACGGCGCATTATCGGCGGAAGTAGCGGCGGCGAAATCGCGTTGTGACCGCGGCAAGCATGTCCAAGCTCGATTTTATCGATGAGTTCGCCTATGATATGAGTGGACGGCGCTGTCTCGCCAGAACAAATGAAACCTGCGCCGCAAAATGGTCCATTTGGTTCTGGCTGACGGCTGAAAGCTGATGGCTGACAGCTCTGCCGGGGTTCAATGGCAGAGCAGCCTTCATTAAGAATTCGAGCAATTGGAGTCCATCCAATGTCGATGGTTGATTTCGAGCCACTAACCGTCGTTGTGCCGCTTCGCGAGGAGCCAGCAGGCGACTGCGCGTCGGCAAGAGCCGCGTTCTCTTGGAGGTAGTGCTCCGCGAGTTCAAGGCCGGGGCTACGCCGGAGGCCATCGTGCAATCGAACGACACGCTAAAACTAGCCGACGTTTACGCCGTTGTGACCCGATACCTGGCCGCTCCGGAGCCTTTCGAAGCGTATCTGCGAGTGCGCGACGAGGCTGCGGCCAAAACGCGGGCCACAATCGAAGGTTCACAGGGCAGCCAAGGCAACCTCCGTTCAATCCTAATGGCCCGAGCGAAAGCCAAGGAGGAGGGACGTGCGGAAGCTGATCAGTGACGAGAACTTTAACGGCGACATCCTGCGCGGTTTATATCGGCATCGCTCCGAGCTAGATGTGGTACGGGTTCAGGACGTCGGACTGAGCGCTGCTTCGGACCAAGAGATCATGGCCTGGGCCTCGACTGAAGGTCGAATCCTGTTGACGCATGATCGCGAAACGATGCCAGCCTACGCTTACGAGCGAGTAATAGCCGGCGATACGATGTCTGGAGTTTTCCTTGTCAGCGATTTGATGCCGCTCGGTCTAGCGACTGAAGAAATCTTTTTGGCCGACGAGTGCATGGCGCAGGCAGAGTGCGAAAATCTCGTGAGATTTTTCCCGTTGTGAAGTCAGGTGACAATTTGCTTATTCTGAGATTCAATCATCGTACGTATGCCAGTCTACCGACTCACCAACGACGCGATAGTGGAATTACCCACAACGTCATACGCCGCAAAAGGCGTGAAGGAACGGGCGGATCTTCAGCGGCTTCTCAAAGCAAATATCGAGGTTGTGGCGCCGGGCGGGTCTCGTCGTTTCGGAAGAATTTGGCGATTGGGAGGATTCCAAACGACGAATTGATTTACTGGGCATAGACCATGATGCAACTCTCGTCGTCGTCGAACTCAAGCGCGATGATGAGGGCGGACACATGGAATTGCAGGCGATTCGTTATGCCGCCATGGTTTCACGAATGACGTTTCAAAGGGCAATCAGGATTTTTCAAGCATTCCTTGATAAATCTGGTAATAGCCGAGACGCCCGATCGGAACTGCTGAATTGGCTTACTGCCAGCGAAATTCCAAGAGATGATACCGTGCTCGACGTGCGGATCGTCTTGGTGTCTGCCGATTTCAAAAAGGAATTAACGACTGCTGTACTGTGGTTGCGGGAATGGGAATTGGATATTCGATGCGTTAAGGTTGCACCACATGCGGACGGCGATGGAATAATTCTCGAAGTTCAGGAAATCGTTCCCCTCAAGGAGACGTCGGAGTATCAAATATCCATCCGAGAGGAGGCAATTAGCCGGCGGGAAATTGCACGTGAGACAGGTGAACTCACGGGCTATTTGTTCATGAATACGGGCGAACACGGCGGATACACGAGCCGATCATGGGAAGATTGCAGGAAGTACGGTTTCATGGCGCTGGAGGAAGCAAAGAGTATCAGGACTACGCGCGAGCTTGAAGGTCGGGGACAAAGTGTTCGCATACTTGAGCGGGCATGGATACGTGGGGTTGTGCGAAGTCGTGGCAGAGGCGGTTCCGCAAAAGCAGTTCATTCCAATTGGTCAGTCGAAACCGTTGATCGAACTGCCGTTAACCGCGAAGCCAATGAATCTGAACGACCCCCAGAAATGCGATTGGTGCGTGGCCGTTCGGTGGATACACGCGGTGGATCGGGAACACGCCGTGCTAAAAAGCCGTTTCCGACGGCCGACGTTTCAACCGATTAGACAACGTGGATTAGTTGACGAGTTATTGAAAGCCTTTGGGATTAGTGACATCAGTCAAGAATAGGCCAGCGCCTCACCTTATTCTAGGTGGCGTGTTTCCGGTTTCCAACAAGGAACGAAAGATGAGCAAAGTTCGAGTTTTGGTCGGCACGCGCAAAGGCGCTTTTATTCTCGAGTCGGACGGCAAGCGGCAGAAGTGGGATATTAGCGGGCCGCTCTTCGGCGGCTGGGAGATTTACCACATGAAGGGTTCGCCGGTCGATCCGAACCGAATTTACGCGTCGCAATCAAGCGGCTGGTTTGGGCAGATCATGCAGGCGCTCGGACGACGGCGGCAAGACGTGGTTTCAGCCGGGCACGCCGGCCGGCCAGCCGACGACGACGCCCGAAGGCATGCCGCTGGCCGAGAGCAACAAGTTTGCGTACGACGCGGCCGCGGCCCCGCTCACGACGCACCAGTGGTACGACGGCACGCAGCATCCATGGGAATTCAAACGCGTCTGGCACCTCGAGCCGTCGCTGACCGATCCGGACCTGGTCTACGCCGGCATCGAGGACGCGGCCATCTTTCGTTCGATCGACGGCGGCAAGAATTGGCAGGAGATGCCCGGCCTGCGCGGCCATGGCACCGGGCCGAATTGGTCGCCCGGCGCGGGCGGCATGGGGCTGCACACGATATTGATCGACCCGAAGAACAACGACCGGATGTATATCGCGATCTCGGCGGCCGGCTGCTTTCGCACGGACGACGGCGGCGAGAGCTGGAAGCCGATCAACCGCGGCCTGCGGTCGCAGTACATTCCCGACCCGAACGCCGAGGTGGGCCACTGCGTGCATCGCATCGCGCTGCACCCGTCGCGGCCGGACGTGCTGTTCATGCAGAAGCACTGGGACGTAATGCGGAGCGACAACGCGGGCGACGACTGGTACGAAGTGAGCGGCAATTTGCCGACCGACTTCGGCTTTCCGATCGAGGTGCACGCCCACGAGCCGGAGACGATCTACGTCGTTCCGATCACAAGCGATTCGCTGCATTACCCGCCGGAAGGGAAGTTACGGGTATACCGCAGCAAGACGGGCGGCAACCAGTGGGAGCCTCTCTCAAAGGGGTTACCGCAGGAGAATTGCTACGTGAATGTTTTGCGTGATGCGATGTGCGTCGACCGGCTCGACGATTGCGGCGTGTATTTTGGCACGACCGGCGGGCAGGTATACTGTTCGCCCGACGGCGGCGAGAATTGGCAGGCGATCGTGCACGATTTGCCGGCGGTCGTGAGTGTGGAAGTGCAGACGCTGCGATGATCCGCGTTGAGATTCCTTATCATTTGCGAACGCTTGCCAAGATCGACGGCGAGGTGCAGCTCGACGTTACCGGGCCGGTGACGTTGCGGTCGGTGCTGGATGCGCTGGAAGAGCGCTATCCGATGTTGCGAGGCACGATTCGCGACCAGCAGACGAAACAGCGGCGGCCGTTTTTGCGGTATTACGCCTGCAACGAGGATCTGTCGCTCGAGCCGCTCGATACTGCGCTGCCGGAGGCGGTGGCCGGCGGAAAGGAGCCGTTTTTGGTGATCGGGGCGATTGCGGGCGGGTAGCGGTTTGCGCTAGAAATCCGTGAGCGACTTCGGCGGCACCGCCACGCGCAGCGCGTTGACGACCGCCACAACGTCAATTACTTCTTGAGTGATCGCGCCCGCGACGGGCGGCAACAGCCCGGCCGCGGCGAGCAGCATGCCGACTAGGCTAGCGGCGATGCCGCCCAGCGCGCTTTGGAGCGCGATCCGCCGCATCCGCTGGCTGATGTGCAGGAATTCGTCGACCTTTTCCAGCGAGCTGTCCATCACCACCACGTCAGCCGCTTCGGTCGTGACGTCGCTATTTTGGCCGAAGGCGATGCCGACCGTGGCCGCGGTGAGGGCCGGCGCGTCATTAATGCCATCTCCGACGAAGATCGTGTTCGCGCGGGCCGTTTCCTCGCGGACGATGTCCAGTTTTTCCTCAGGGCTCTTGCCGGCCGCGACGTCGTGGATACCGACCAAATTTGCCAGGTATTCGACTTCCGATTGGCGATCGCCCGAGACAAGCATAATTCGCACCACACGGTGCCGCGGCCGCAGGTGGTCGATAAAAGAAACGCCTTCGCGGCGAGGCGCGTCGCGAAAGCGATAAGTGGCAGCATATTTGTCATCGATGAGCACGATGCATTCGAGCCCGCCCACCGTGGCGACGGGCTCGCCTGTCGAGTCACTGGCAGGCGAGCCGCCTACCCCACGAATCTGTTTGCGGCTGGTCAGCCGCACGCGGCGGCCCGCCACGGTCCCCGTCAGTCCTTGCCCCGGCGGCTCGTGGACCTCGGACACTTCGTGCACCGCGACGCCCTGCGCGCCGCCGGCGCGGACGATCGCTTCAGCCAGCGGATGCTTTGAGTATCGCTCGAGGCTGGCGACGAGCGAGAGCACTTCGGCTGCATTGAAGCCGGATGCGACGTTTTGTTCGACGAGCTGCGGCTGGCCATAGGTGAGCGTGCCTGTTTTGTCGAAGATGATCGTGCGGCAGGTGCTCACGGTCTCCAGCACAGCCGGGTCACGGACGACGATCGCCCGCTTTGCGGCCAGTGAGATCGAGCCGATCACGGCGACCGGAATTGCGATCAAGAGCGGACAAGGCGTGGCGACGACGATCACGGCCAAAAACCGCACCGGGTCGCCGCTGGCGAACCAGGCGACGGCCGCGATCACCAGAGCCAGTGGCGTATACCAGGCACCGAGTTGGTCGCCCAGCCGCCGCAGGCGCGGGCGCTCTTGCTGCGACGTCTGCATGACTTCCATGATTTTCGCGTAGCGCGAGTCGACGGCCCGCCGCTCGGCGCGAATCGTCAGGGCCGATTCGCCGTTGATCGCGCCAGAAAGGACGGCCGCGCCCGGCGTTTTCGACATCAGGTAGGGCTCGCCGGTGAGGTACGACTCGTCCATCACGCCGTGGCCCTCGACGACGGTGCCGTCGATCGGGCAAACCTCGTGCGGAAAGACGAGCAGCACGTCGCCGATGGCGACCTCATTGAGCGGAATGTCGGCAATCGTTGAGTCCTGCTTGCGATGGGCGACCGAGGGCATGCGGTGCGCCAAAGCTTCCAGTACAGACGAGGCGCTGCGGACGGCGTAGGCTTCAAGCGCTTCGCCGCCGGAGAGCATCAGCACGACAAGCGTACCGGCCAGGTACTCGCCGAGCAGAATTGACGCGACGATCGAGACGCCGGCGATCAGGTCCGAGCCAAACTGGCCGCGCACGAGCTTTTTCAGCAGGTCCCAAACGAGCGGCAGACCGCCGAGGATAAGGGCGGCCCAGAGGGGCGCGTTAGCGGCAAACGTCGAGACGGACGTGCCAAAACGTAGTAGGAGGTGCGCGGCAATGGCGGCACACGGCAAGTGAGGCAATGAGCCGCTTGTTTCTTGTAGCGGATTGGCGTTTGGGCCACGGCGTTAACTTCCGACGAGATGATCTTTATCGAGTGTACAATGCAACAGACCTATCAGTCATTTCGAGGATGTTGAAAGATTGTTCGATGCGGAGTCGACTTGCATCGATACAATTGCGAGTGGCCGCGTTGCCGCCAAAAATGCGATCGGTGGCCCGCGCCGGGCTGCGCGGCCGGCGCGGGTCCCGAGCGGGATCAAATAGCCGGTTTGGTTGCCCGTGATCAGCTCGCGGTTCGACGGCGTGTCGCTGGCGACGACCGGCACGCCGGCGGCCATGGCTTCGAGAATCGCCATGGAGGGGCCTGTGTCTTCGCTGCCGTTCCACAGGACTTCGAGGTGGGGCAGGATGCGGTCGACGTCCGCGCGCTCGCCGAGGAAGTGAATATGTTCGAGGTCGCTCGCGAGGCGGGCGTAGCAAACGAGCCGCTCGCGTTGTGGGCCGTCGCCGATGATAAGGACACGCAGGTTGTCGTGCAGCACGCGCAACAGGTCGGCCGCCCAGATGAGGTCTTTCACCCGCTTCTCGGGAACAAGCCGGCCGATGACGCCGATGAGAAGGGCGTCGGCGGGCAGGTTCAACTCTTGGAGTAATTCTGCGCAGGTGGGCGGGGAGGCGGAAGTTGGGACGCCGGGCGGAATGATCGTGAGTTGATTTGGCGGCAGGCCATGTTGCAGCAGCCATTCACTTACCGTCCGACTGCTTGCGATAACTCGGTCGACGTTCCGCGCCAGTCGCCGGTAAAGCGGCCATTGCCAGGCCGGCATCGAGCCGTCGATCTGCGTGTGGGCGGCGACCACTCGCGGCCGTTGCTGCGGGGGAAGCAAAAGCGCCGGGAGCCGGGCGGGAAGCATGTTCCACGTTTGAACCACGTCCGGCCGCAGCCTGGCGATGTGCCTGGCGAGTCGCCAATGAACGAGCGGATCGGCTGGCCAGTGCGCGCCGAGCGATTTGACGGCAATCCCAGCCGTGGCGAAGTCGGACTGCCAGGGTAGGGCTTGGCCGCGTCGCCGAGCTTGCAGCTCGGCGATATGCACTTCCCAGCCGCTTTGCGCAAGAGCAGCAGACAGCAGCAAAAGCTGCCGCGTGGCGCCGTCGAGTCGAAGCGAATCAATGATGTGGAGGATGCGGCCGGGCACGCGGCCATTCTATGCGGCGCGGCGACGAGCCACTAGACGCGCGGCCACCGGCGGGCAAGCATTGCAGCATGGGCAAGACTGTCGAAAGCAATGCGTCAGCCGGGGTTTGGAGCGAAATCAAACTTGCCGGCCACGAGTGCCGCATCTTTGAGCCGGCTCGGCCGAGCGAGCACGGCTACGCCGTCATCTATTTGCACTGCAGCGAAGCGGCGCCGATCGGCCGCTTCTCGGCCTTCAACGAAGCGTTCGAGCGGCACGGCCTGCGTGTGATCGAGCCGGTCACCGGCCGCAGTTGGTGGACCGACCGCATCTGGCCCGAGTTCGATCTGCACATTTCGGCGGAAGGCTACGTGCTGCGGCATGTAGTGCCTTACGTGGTCAAGAGGTGGGAAGCGCGGCCGCCGCGGCTGGCACTCTTGGGAATCAGCATGGGCGGACAGGGCGCTCTGCGGATGTCATACAAGCAGCCGCAGTTGTTTCCAACGGTCGCGGCCATTTCACCGGCCATTGATTTTCAGAAGCGCATTGACGAGGGAGTCGACGCCGGCCTCGAATTCATGTACGGCGACACGGAGACCGCCCGACAGGATTCGGCACTATTGCACATCCATCCGCTCAACTGGCCCCGGAATCAATTCTTCTGCTGCGACCCGACCGACACGCGCTGGCACGAATCAGCGGAACGGCTGCGGATGAAGCTGGCCTCGCTCGGCGTGCCCTTCGAGTGCGACCTGGAAACGGAAGCGGGCGGCCACAGCTTTATTTATGCAAGCCACATGGCCGAGCGGGCGATTGGCTTTATTGCCGAGCGGCTCGAACAGGAGCGGAAACGAGTGGGATAACGGCTCGCGGCACTTGGTTTCGGTGACTTGTTCTCAATGGAATATGTCTTGTTCGGCCACCCACCGACGTCCAAGGCGGAGCGTAAACTGGACTCCCGAGTTCTGAAAGCCGTCGCCTACCATGGTGAACCAAGCGTGGCGGCCGATGAGCTGGACGGGGCCCGAGGGACACGCAATTTGCATTGCCAATGTCGCGGCACGAACGGGAGTGGCCATGACTAGGCCGAGGCCGTGCGCGGCGAGATCGATGACGACGGCATTCACGGGCCTGCCGATGGGAAGCCACCGTTCATCGAGTTCGAGCAACACGGCGTCGAAATCACAGGCCGCACGCTGTTGTCTCCGACGGGGGTCGAATTTTTGTTTGAGGCGACGGCGCTCCAGGGACTGGGCCACGAAGTTTCGCAGCGGGTCGGGGATCGCATCGGCCAGTCGCGCGTCGAAATGCGATTGCGCTAGGCGAACGCGTTCGGCGAGGTTCTGCGCTGCTCGTTGCAGGAGCGCGCCCGCGAACTGCTCCCCGCAATGCTCGCACTCCCAATAAACGAGCGGTTCGTCGCCGGTCGGCGGACGAACGGGCAGCGTGCGACGGC
Source organism: uncultured Planctomycetota bacterium (assembly GCA_963738665.1). GTDB lineage: Bacteria > Planctomycetota > Planctomycetia > Pirellulales > Lacipirellulaceae > JABDGM01. The sequence goes on along the minus strand of CAVTXL010000003.1, from coordinate 1,176,457 downwards.
AGCCGGCGCATGACAACATTTTCTCAGCGTCTGGTGCGGCGGCGGCCGGACGAGTGACAGCAGGCATGGACATGGTCGGCCAAATCGCGGAAATCGAGAGGAAGCAACGTCGGCAATCTTTGCATTGGCACCGGGAGTGGGACCAAACGATGCACTGTTAAGTGGAACCGTCAAATGAGGTATGCTGTAGGACGGACAATCCATTCCGTCGACAAGTCATACGACGGACAGGATTGTCCGTCCTACAACCGAAATCATTCCGCGGGTCCACTTAGGCCCTGTTCCACGAACGGATCCGTGTCCGCGATGGCCTGCCGTTTACTCGGTCAAAGTGGTAACGTAGAAAACCGATTCTGTCCCTCGTCGGCAACGATATAAGTATGTCATCGAACCGGCCTGGCCGGCCGAAAACTGCCTATGCGGAGCGCGAAAAATCGATCGGATTGGCCGATGCGCAAGGCTGTCGTACCGTCGGCGGAGCTGGCGTGACGGTTGGGCCGATTCTAACGCGCTTCCCCCAAAACGACTGGTACAGCGGGCGGCCGGCTGGTCAACGCCCGTTTGCGGCGCGAGCTTGCGGCCCAGTGGCGGCAATTACCGCCGATTTGCGGGCGCTGGTTGTTGCGGCTGGTTCGGGGCTTGGGCGGGTTGGGGAAAATCGATCTGGAAGTGCTGCAAATTGGCCTGGGCCAAGCCTGTCTCGAGGTTGTAGCTCACGAAGCTTCCCCGCCAGGGGCTGGCGGTAGGGCCGCCCGGCTGGGCAAACGTTTGCGCGGCTGCCGGTACGCGGCCGTCGCCTTCCAGGCTAATCGTTTTCTTGGCTTGTTCGTAGGTGGCCTTGGCGCCGCTGGCGATGAACCGCGATCCTTTGCCGGTGCGGCCGTCGATTTGGACATTGCCGCTGGCCACAAGCTGGACCGGTCCCAATGGGCTTGGCTGCCCGTCGCGTGAGTTCGCGGCCGCCGTACGCGCCGCGACCGGGTCTTCGTTCGCCCGCAGCTCATCGCAGGTGATGATCATTGCGCGAGGCGGCAGCAAGTCGACTTGGTTTGAGTCAAGTTCCTGTTCCCAGGAGTCGACCGGCCCAAAGACGGCGCGGACGCGGCGATTGAACCAGATATCTCGTATGTAGAGATTACCGCCCATTCGGTCGCTGAAGTCCACGCGCACGAAGTTTAACCTGGCGGCGGTCGGCTGCGCTGCATCCGCAGGGTCGACGCCGGGGATATTGCCGAGCACTCCGCCGATGCCGCGGCCTTGCCCGCCGTATTGCGTCGAGCGGATGATGCCGGGACCCACGCCGCTGATCAGGCCCGTTATTTGATTGATCGCCAGCCGCGCGAGCTCCAAGCGATCGTGCGACGTCGGCCCGTTTTTGTCGCGCGCGAAATGGTCGATCATTACCTGACCCTGAAATTCGATTTCCTCGACGTCGGTCGCTTCTTTGCCGACACGTGATTGCAAGGACGTGAAATTGATCGGCGCGGCCAGCTTGGCCAGCAACTGATCGCAGCGGAGCGAATCGTCGGCGCCCCGCCCTTCGATGTTGCCGCGGAATGTGGCCATGCGGCCGTCGAAGACCATACCGTTGTGCCAAACGATTTCAAAGGGCGACGGCGCGGCGGCGCCGCGGCCGGCTAGGTCGCGTGTGACCAGAATCGTCGCCTGGCCGGGCCCGTCGCTCCACATGCGGTTTTCGTGCTGATCGATTTCAATCGCCGCGGTATAGAACGACATGCCGCGGCCGGCGAGTTGGGCTAACTGAGATTTTTGAATCGCGGCGGCGTCGGCCGTTGTGGAAACATACTGGGCGGCGCCGTCCTTTCCACTGCCGGCGATGCGAATTCGGGCCGAGTCGCCATCGAGCCCGACTGCCGCCAGCTTGGCGCCGCGGACTTCGAAGGGCTGCTGCGTGCCGCCGACAAGCGAAATCTCGTGCAGCACGACATGGTCATTGCAATTGACCGTGGAGGGCACCGCCTCTCGGCCGTGAAGGCGAATTCCCAGATCAACACGATCGGCGTCGACACGATACGAACTCGTCGGCGGCTCGCTGCTGCGCGACCGGTTCAACTGACCGGCAAGACCTTGCGGCTGCGCGGAAGTCGGACTTCTACTGTACGCCGCGGATTCGACGCCGGCCGGGGCGGCCTCGCCGGCGGCTGGATCGACAACCGCTTCGAAGGCCGCGGTCAATTGTTCAGTCCGGGCGCTGAGGCGGAGCGAGTCCACCGCAACCTGGCCAGTGGCGGCGAGGCGATCGGGCAGCAGTTGCGCTAGATCGCCGGCCGCGTCGCGGCCGGGCAGCGCGATGCCGCCTGCCGATGCGGGCGCACCGACCAGCTCGCGGAACCAGATCGTCAATTGATCGGCAGCCAGGCTGCCGATGCCCGCGACCTTCAGTTGAGGGCGGCCATCGAGGAAGAGCATTGGCTGCCCGTTCGAGCGGCCCAGCTCGACCGATTTCTGCCAGGAAGCTAAGAAAGCGTCGTTCGGCGAAGTGGGGTCAATCACGTAGTAAAGCGATCCGGGCCCGTCGGCGCGGAAGCGGCCGACGCGCGTGCCGGCGTCGGTGGCTGGGTGCCAATATTCGATCTTCGGCGACGACAACACGTTCGAACCGAAGCTAAGCTTCGTATCGCGTCCGCCGTCGAGCAGGACGCGCCGGCCCCGGAGATCAAGCTGGATCCGTTGCGCCCGGGCCTCGGCTTTGCGGCTGGGTGAAGTCACCACGACGGGCTGACCTTGCGCGACGACGAGGGACGGTTCAAAGTGGCTGAGGTCGCTTTGCTGGCGGCGGTCCGCGGCGCCGGCCGCTCTGGCGGCCTGGCCTTCTTTGGGCGCGAAATGAATATCGAGCTGCTGGGCATCGATGCGGTCGCCGGAGCCCGTCGGCTCGAGCTGGCGGACTTGCACGTTCTGGTCGAAGCTGGCGACGTAGCGGACGAAATCGAATTGGAACGGGCCGGTGCAGGTGACGGAGACCGGCGGGCTCTCGTTCCCACGCAGAGCGTGGGGACCAGGCAGTTGCAGATCCGCGGCGGTGCGCAGAGCTTTGGAACCAGTCGCACTAGGCGGGCCGCCCGGCAGCAAGCGGTCCGTCTTCAAGTCGACGCGAAGCTGCACGTCGCGGCGGATTTCGAGTGAGCTGACGCCCGTTTTCTTGGCGGCTGTGGGTTCATCGTTCAGAAAACGAATCTCCAGGTCCCGACCACTGCCCACATTCGCACCCATGCGAAACCGGACCGGAGCCTGCGTGTAGAGCAGTTTCGAATTCATCGCCATGTCGGCAGTTTCGACCAACAGGTCGTCGTCGGGGCCCGGCTCATGCATGCCGCTACGAATCGTAATCGGCCCGGGAAAGTTGCCTTGTACTATTTGGCCAATTTGGAAGCGGTCGGGCCGGAAGTTCTCATCGAACTGCAACTGCGCACCTTGCGGCGCCTCCAGAATCACGGCGTCGCTCGGCGGCGGGGAGCCTTCTACGAGCGGCGTGGGAAACACCAAGAGAGCGAACTTGTGGATGTCGATCCAGCCGTTGTCGCGGCGCTGATAGTTATCGACCACCAGCAGCACGGGCCAATTGCCAATGATCTTCGGCGGCTGCTGAAGCGACCAATGGTTGGATGGAAAGTATTTTGACAGAATCCGCTGGTATCGCGACACCGATTGCTGGGCCAGGTCATATTCCGCCTCGGTCGACTGCCGACCCTGCCAGTGCGCCAGCGGCGGCTCGATCAACGGCACCGCCAACAGGACATAGGCCTGGTAGACCACAATGATCGTGGCCAGGGCAATCAGGCTGCGGAAGATGCGGTGGAACATGGCTTACGGACAAAATGAATAGCCGTCAAAGCTCAGGCCGACGGGGAACCCTAACAAAAACTTCCGAGTGCCGGGCCACATCCCTTCGGTAAAAATGTTGCGGTCGAACGTGGGCTGTGCAAAGGGAGCGTTAACGCGCGGCGTCAAAGGCCAAGCTCCGGCAAAAATTGCGTTTGCATCGAATTGCCGCTGGCTATCCGTTGTTCGATCCAAGTTGATAGCACGACAGTGTGAAACGTCGATCACTGCATCTTCTTCCACGCCGCGAATACTCCATTGTGCTGCGAGCGGATTATCGGCGTCCGCCGGCAAACAAACCTGGTCAATATGGTCTGGGCCCGATTGTGCACCGCATTCATACACAACATCCCAGCCAGCAACTGAAAGCGATGGCAAGGCCGTCAAAATAGCAAACGCAAATAACAGCCGTAGCCACAGAGAACTCCTTGCGGAATCAATATGTCATTCAGTAGTTCCAAGTTCTCAGTTTTTCCGCAGTTCGGCGGGCTTCTCGATCGCAAGGCGAGCCTCACCTCAGCCGTCAGCCAGACTGGATTTCTCTGGCTGAAAGCTGACCGCTGACGGCTGATAGCCAAAGTGGTTGCGAGCTCGAACATGTGCCAACGCCGGAGAAAACGAGGAACTTGGAACTACTGTCACTTGCATTTTGCTGAAAAGTTAAACACTGTACGGCCGGACCGTTTCTTCCCACCGGCCCGTGTTCTTAAGAATCAATTCAACCACTTCCCGCAACGGCGCTCGGCCGCCGGGGACGCTCGTCACGTACTTGGCCGCGCGGCGGACTTCTTCGACCGCGTCCGCCACGGCAACGCCCAGGCCCACAGCCTGGATCGCCTTCAGGTCGAGCAGGTCGTCGCCCATGAAACAAATCTGCTCGCGCGACAGCCCCAGCTCGGCGGCGATTTCGTCGACGGCCGGCAGCTTATCGTCGCAGCCCAGGCGCGACACATCGATCCGCATCTCCCAAGCGCGGCGGCGGACGGCTTCCAAATCGCGACCGGTGACGATCCCAAACCGCTTGCCCGCCTCGCGCCACAGCCGCGCGCCCATGCCGTCGCGGATGTGGAAGGTGACCATCTGCTGACCGCCGTCGATGAATTGAATGCCGCCGTTGGTCAGCACGCCGTCGACGTCGCTGAGGATGAGCTCGATCCGGGAGCAGGCGTCGGCAAGGGACATTGAGCGAGATTGGATGCTGGTTGCCGGTGCGGAAATAGCCGCGACGCTACGCGTCGCCGGCAAGCGCTATTCAATCAAACAGCTTTCGACACAGACTGTTCATGCCGCGTCTTCCTTCGGAAAAATCCGGACATTGGCCGGCCGCGGTTTTTGCGATACCTGATCGACGATCGATTCCGGCTTCAGGCCGACCACGTCGGTCACGTCGACCAGCCCCACCGGCCGGCCGGCCGCGTCGACGACCGGCAACTCGCTGAACTTGCGCTCGGCCAAGAGCGCCACCGCATCGCTCACGCGCAGGCCGCTGCGGACGGTCGTCGGCTTGGCGACCATCACGTCGCGAATCGGCTGGTCGAGCGCCGTTTCGTTCCGGCTTTCGAACAGCCGGGCCAGGTCGCTATCAGTGAACAGGCCGGTCAGCCGGCCTTCGTTGTCGGTGAGCATGATCGCCCCAGTCCGACGGCCGGGCTGGCTGCAGACCACAATCACTTCCCGCACCGTTTGCGCATCGGACGCCGTGCGGCACGCCGCCAGCGGCCGCATGATGTCGTCCACTCGGCTGAGTTTCTTGCCCAGCGCCCCCCCCGGATGGAAGCGGGCGAAATCTTCGATTTGGAAATTGTGCATCTTGCTGAGCACGAGCGCCAGCGCATCGCCCACGGCCAGCATCGCCGTGGTCGTCGTGCTGGGTGCCAGGCCCAGCGAGCAGGCCTCTTCCAACTCGCCCAGCTCGATCACGACCTGGGCCGCGCGGCCGACGGTGCTCTCGCGCGACGAGGTGATCGCCACCAGCGGCACGTCGAAATCGCGCAGCGACGGCAAAAGGTTAACGACTTCCGCCGTCTCGCCGCTTTGCGTCAGCAGAATGATCACGTCGTCAGTGTGAATGCGGCCCAGATCGCCGTGAAAGGCTTCGGCCGGGTGAATGAAATGGGCCCGTGTGCCGGTCGAGGCCAGCGTGGCGGCGATCTTCTGGCCGATCAGCCCGGCCTTGCCCATTCCGCTGACGAGGGCCGCGCCGCGGCACTTGTAAATGATGCGGACGGCTTCGCTGAACGATTCGTCCAGTCGATTGGACAAGTCGTAAATGGCGACTGCCTCGCGGCGCACTATCTCGCGAGCGACGCGAATTTGCTCATCGACTGAGAGCATTCCGGGCGTGGGCGGCTTGCGACCGGCGGGGACGGACTTCGTCATCAAACGCGTCTTCCTTGACGGGTTTTGGCGGGGTGCGTGTTTGTGGGGGGCGGATTCTAGACAATCGCCTCACCCGCCACAACGCCGGGCCAAGATGCTAGCTGCCGTATAATTGCTCTCAAAAAAACGCCAAACCGCCCGATCGACTGCCGTGTCAACTGCAGCGACTTGTTCGGCGGCATCATGATGAGTCTCGCTCGAAAACCCCAAATGCCTCATGTGGCGCTCTGCTTCGTCGAGCAACTCCCGAATGGCCACCATCTGCTCCTGCTGAGGCAGATCCTGCGCTACACCCTCCAGAAGTTGCTGCCCGTAGCAGCCAAACTCATTCATACAACGCAGACACCCTCACGAAGCCAGAGCCGCGGCCAGTCGCGCACCGTCGACTCCCCCACTCTGGCATATTTCGTGGCTGATTTCAACACATTTTTCGTTTCGCCGTATCGGTCTTTTTCGTTTTGAAATCTCCGTTTTTCAGTTTGCAACGCACCGACATTCACCCACTCTGGCTGCCGCCACGGCGGATTTGCGAATCGACACTCGGCCCTTACATCTTGCTAGTTCCAAGTGGCCGAAAAGGGGTTCTGGACAAACGTATAAAAACTGCTATCATCACGGGCACCCATTGTTCTTTGACAACTCAATCACAAGCCGCCATGCCGCGGCTCGCACTCATGGTGCGCGCTGGGACGACTGCCGATGCGCGCATTGCTTTGCACCCCCCGGTTAAAGGCGCCCAAAATCAGTAGGGAGGAATTTTGGACGCCTTCGAAGAAACTGCGGAAAGGTGCCGCCCAGTCCCGACCACAAGTGGCGATCCAATTTCGCCCCACCTCGTCGAATAATGTCCCACCCCCGGGGCGATATGCGAGCGTAAGTTGCCGCAGGCCACGCTACAACTCGCAACCAGCCGGTCACTTGCGAAGAATCCTCGTGCGAATTACGTCCGCATTTCGCCCCGCAAAAAAAAATAAAAAAACTTAGTGGGCGAAATCCAAGTGAGGCGAAATTGGCTGACACTACACCTAGTGTCGACCGTCGCACGAGAAATGAACCCTAATTGAACCGCGCCGAGCGACCACGACCCATGGCAAAGGTCTGATTCCTAATCATAATCGTATTCCTACTCGTACTCGGAATTATCGCTCCCGCCTCTCCGCACGCGCGCAAAAAAAGCTCCCAGAAAAGCACACGTCCCAGGGGGGCAAAGGACGTTGTAACCTTTCCGGGAGCGATTGGACGCAATAACGCTTGCGTGCGGGCGGACACACGGCAGATCGCGAGGGGGGCGAGCGACAGCCGCGCGTTGGGGAGTGTATCGTAGCGGATGGCCGGCATCCGTGCCAATGCCAACCGCTGCGGGGCCCGGCGTCCTAGCGTCCGCTAGGGTACCGGACCCATTCCACGTGGTTTGTTGTTCTCCGTTGTTGTGCGCGGCAACTCCCGGCCGGGCTTTGTAGTGCGAAAATCCACGGCGACTTGCCTCTCGCAGCGAACTGCGTTCGTCGTGGGCAGGGAGAATAAGGCACACGGCCTGGCGCGGTCAAGTGAGATTTTTTGCGCGGATACTTTTCGCTGCCAGCATCAAGATTTCGCATGATACCGTGATAGCGCTCTTGCAAGCGGCGAACGTTTCTGCGCAGTGGCGGCATGGTGAGCGCCCGTTTTGGCGACCGGGGTCGTACACGATTTGATTGGCAACGGCAGCCAGCAGGCGTTGATCATCCAGCCGAGGATCAGAGACGGTATAGCTGCGGCCCCCAGATGGCGAGTAGCACGGCGACGACGGCCGTGAGCGAAAACAAGTGATGCAGCCGCAGCGGCGGCAAGGGCGCGGGTGGCGGCGCTGGCTCGGGCCAGTCCGCGCCGGGCAGTGGGGGCATCCAGCCGCGCTGCGGAACGGCAGCGTCTGCCGGGCCACTGGTTGAAGATTCATCCGGTTCGTCGAAAAGCGAGTTGGGCACCGGACGTGCTCGCATCGGGCGCAGGACGGGCTCAATGAGACTTCCGCAACGTGAAAACGCTATTCTAGCGCTCTCGCCCCAAATTGTAAAACTCACTTAGCGACCGCGCCGCAGCTTCGGCAATCTGCTTAATATGCGTTAGCACGCGCAGATTATCCGATGCACGATCTGATTGCTCCACACGCGCCAGTAAGCCAGCGGGCGGATGTCGAGCGTGTACCACGTGCGGCAGACGAGGCGCCGTACCGCCGTCCGCCTGCGGCAGCAACTCGAATTCGCCGGGCATCGAGCGGAAGGCGCCGTCCAGGCGGGGCGGTTGGAGGTCGCGATAGGGTGATAGCTCGAACTGCGGCGCCAGTTCGTCCGACCACGATCGTCGGCCTAATCTACTGCGTCGCAAACCTTTCCTGCAGCGATTGCACCTGCATCTCCTCCTCGCGGAGCGCTTCGATCGCTTTAACGGCGGCGGTGGCTGCTTCCATCGTCGTGACGCAGGGCACGCCGGCCTGCACGGCCGCGGCGCGGATTTTGCCCTCGTCCGTGCGGGCCCCTTTGCCGCTGGGCGTGTTCATCACGAGGGCCACCTGGCGGTCGGCGAAGTAATCAAGCACGTTGGGATTGCCTTCGGCGATCTTTTTAAGCCGCTTGACCGGCACGCCGGCCGCTTCCAGGGCTTCGGCCGTGCCGGCCGTGGATAACAGTGAAAACCCTAGATTCGCCAGCTTGCGGGCCAGGTCGATCACGGCCGGCTTGTGCCGGTCGGCCACACTGACGAAGATGTTCCCCTCCTGCGGCAGCACCGTGCCGGCGGCGAGCTGGCTCTTGGCGAAGGCCATCGAAAACCGATCGCTGACGCCCATCACCTCGCCCGTGCTGCGCATCTCGGGGCCGAGCACGATGTCGACGCCGGAAAACTTGATGAACGGGAAGACGGCCTCCTTCACCGAGACGTGGGCCGGCAGCGGGTCTTTGGTGACGCCTTGCTCGGCCAAAGAAACTCCGGCCATCACCTTGGCGGCCACCTTCGCCGCCGGCAGGCCGGTCGCCTTGGCCACAAACGGCACGGTGCGGCTGGCGCGGGGATTTACTTCAAGCACGTACAGCACCGGGATAGCGGTTTTCGAACTCGACGCTTTCCAAGCGCTCTCCGCTAGCCCCCGCTCCCCAGCCCCCAGCCCCTCATCCGGCACTTCCCACCGCACGGCGAACTGCACGTTCATCAGCCCCACGACGCCGAGCTCTTTGGCAAGTGCAACCGTCGCTTCGCGAATTTCTTTGACAACCGGCCCCGGCAGACTATAGGGCGGAATCGCGCAGGCCGAATCGCCCGAGTGGACGCCTGCCTCTTCGATGTGCTCCATGATGCCGGGCACGACGACGTCCGTGCCGTCGGCGATCGCATCGACGTCGACCTCGGTCGCGCTTTCGAGAAAGCGATCGATCAGCACCGGCTGGCCTTCGGCCGCGATAAACGCCTCGGCGACAAAGCGTTCCATCTGGGCCGTGTCGTAACAGATCTCCATCGCCCGCCCGCCGAGCACGAAGCTCGGCCGCACGAGCAGCGGATAGCCGATCTTGGCCGCCCCGCGGCGGGCCTCGTCCATTGTGCGGGCGATGCCGTTGGGCGGCTGCCGCAGGCCCAGCTTGTTGAGGAGCTGCTGAAACTTTTCGCGGTCTTCGGCCGTCTCGATCGCGTCGACACTGGTGCCGATGATCGGCACGCCCGCGTCCGCCAGCCGGCGAGCCAGGTTGAGCGGCGTCTGCCCGCCGAATTGCACAATTACGCCGTCCGGCTCGACGCGATCGCAAATATTGAGCACGTCCTCGACCGTCAGCGGCTCGAAGAACAACAGGTCGCTGGTGTCGTAATCGGTGCTCACCGTCTCGGGGTTCGAGTTGACCATCACCGATTCGATGCCCAGCTCGCGCAGCGCGAAGCTGGCGTGGCAGCAGCAGTAGTCGAACTCGATCCCCTGGCCGATGCGGTTCGGCCCGCCACCGAGGATCATGATCCGTTTCTTGCCGAGCGGCTTTGGCGGCACCTCGTCTTCGTCTTCGTACGTCGAGTAGTAGTACGGGGTGTACGCCTCGAACTCGGCGGCGCAGGTGTCGACCGATTTGAACACGGCTCGTATGCCGCGCCGCAATCGCTCAGCGCGGACTTGCATTTCATGCACGCCGAAGATGCGGGCGAGCTGGGCGTCGGAGAAGCCTTGACGCTTGGCGGTGCGGAGCAACTCGGTGGGAAGCGCACGAAGAATCACCTCTCGCCCTGCAAGTGGGTTTGGGTTCGGGAGCGCCGCCTCTTTACCCTCATAGTGTCCATATTTGCGGTTGATGGCTTCCAGAATGCCTTCCTTAGTCGCCAGTGCAAAGTTTATCTTGCGGTTGAGAATAAACTGAAGCTTCTCAAACGTCTCGTAATCGAACGGGTCGCTCACGAGCACTTTGAGCTCCCCATCCTCTTCGGCGAGCGGAATGACCGCGTTTTCGCGCGAGCGATTCGGGCACAAGATCGAGCACCGACGACGGAATCGGTACATCCTGGAGATCAAAGTATTCGTAGCCATGCATGTCGGCCATTGCCTGCATGACCTGTTCGCTCGTCGTATAGCCGTGCTTCGCCAGAATCTCCGGGATGCTACTCTGGCCCTGTTCCCTGGGTAGAGTGGGGAACGCGGCTTGGCGCAAAGCTTCTTCCGTCTCCACAATCTCATGCAGATTGTCGAGAAACCATGGATCGATGCCGGTCAGCTCGAACACCCGCTGCACACTCATGCCGCTCTTGAATGCATATCGGATGTACCAGACGCGATCGGCGCCCGGCTTCATTAGCCGGGCGACGATCTCGTCTTCGTCCGGCTGGGCGTCGGTGCCCCACAGGTCGAGGCGGTCACAGCCGAAGCCGTCGGCCTTCACCTCGAGGCCGCGCACGCGCCTTTTGGAACGACTCCTTAAACGTGCTGCCGATGGCCATCGTTTCGCCAACGCTCTTCATCTGCGTGGTCAGCGTCGGATCGGCCTCTGGGAATTTTTCAAACGCAAACCGCGGCACTTTCGTGACGACATAATCGATCGTCGGCTCGAAGCAGGCCGTCGTCTCGCGGGTGATGTCGTTCGGCAGCTCGTGCAATCGATAGCCGACGGCCAGCTTGGCCGCAATCTTGGCGATCGGGAAGCCGGTGGCCTTGCTGGCCAGCGCGCTACTGCGGCTGACGCGGGGGTTCATTTCAATGACGACCATCCGACCGGTAGTGGGCTCGATGGCGAACTGAATATTCGAGCCACCCGTCTCGACGCCGATCTCACGAATCACGGCCAGCGAGGCGTCGCGCATCCGCTGGTATTCTTTGTCGGTCAGCGTCTGGGCGGGGGCGACCGTGATCGAGTCGCCCGTGTGAATGCCCATCGGGTCGAAATTCTCGATCGAGCAGATGATGACGGCGTTGTCGTCCTTGTCGCGCATCACCTCCATTTCAAATTCCTTCCAGCCCAGGATCGACTCTTCGATCAACACCTGGTGCGTGGGCGATTGATCGAGGCCGCGCTGCACGAGCTGGTCGAATTCGGCCCGGCTGAAAGCGATCGCCGAGCCGCTGCCGCCGAGCGTGAAGCTGGGCCGCACGACGGCCGGCAGCCCGATCTCGCCGATCCAGGCGCGGGCCTCGTCAAGGTTCCGCACAGTGCGGCCGCGGGCCAGGTCGAGACCGATATTCTGCATGGCGACTTGAAAGCGGTCGCGGCTCTCCGCCTTATCAATGGCGTCCGCATTCGCGCCGATCATTTCCACGCCGTACTTTTCCAGCACGCCGTGCCGCGATAGGTCCATCGCCACGTTCAGGCCCGTCTGCCCGCCCAAGGTCGGCAGCAGGGCGTCCGGCCGCTCTTTTTCGATCACCTTGGCGACGATTTCCCAGGTTAGCGGCTCGATGTAGGTGCGGTCGGCCGTGGCCGGATCGGTCATGATCGTGGCCGGGTTGGAATTGACCAGCACGACCTCGTAGCCCTCTTCCCGCAGCGCCTTGCAGGCTTGCGTTCCGGAATAATCAAATTCGCAGGCTTGCCCAATCACGATTGGGCCGGAACCGATGATCAGAATCTTCTTGAGGTCGTCGCGTCGGGGCATAGCGGGTGAGGGGCGTTCGTCCGCTCGGCGAGTCCGCTTCGAGCGGCCAAGTAAGCGGGCCGGAAATGAATAAAATCTCTCAAGATTAACATGCCGGCGGCGGCCGGCATAGGGTGTCAGTTTCGCTCGACAACAAAGCCGCTCATCGTATTCACTGATGGTGCGGTTTTCGCTCGCTTTCACCGCCGAAATGGCAAAGGCGACGCTCGTCCGTCACGCGGCGAGTGAACATCGCACCCGTTTAATCCCGCGCGATGTCTAAATGCAACCGCCGAATGCGATATGCGATAGGACAATCTTGTCCGTCGGCAAGCCATACGATTGATAGGAGTATCCGTCCTACAACCCGAATCATTCCACCGGTCCCCTCAGTCTTCTAATCTATGTCGTCTAACCTATCGCGAAGTGGATGGTGCATTCGGGGACGCGGCGGGCGATACGCCCTTACGTTGAGCGTGACGCATTAACGGTTCGTTCATCGAACCTTCTCCACGTCTACGCGCGATTATTGCGCATCCTTTTTGTGGGCTTCTCAATTTCTTGACGGTCGTGCGACATATTCCGGCCTCTCGCGAGTTCGACGTGTGAAACCTGGCGCGAGCTATGTCGCGGATCATGGTGGTCCGCAGTTCGCAAGCCGCCAAGCGTAGTCGTTCGGCACGTAGTCGAACCCGCGGCTTGGGCGCTGAGGTTGCACCCTAGGAATTCCGCAGTAGTCCTCTATTTCAGGAGTATGACGCAATGACTTCGATCAATTCACTGATCAGTATGCTGTTGCCGCGGAGAGCAACCTTATCGGCCGGCCAGGGATTTCGGCGCTACAGTTCGTTGTGTGTTGCATTTCTATCGTTTGTGGCAGTTCTCGTGCAGACGGTTTCTGGCCAGACGACTGGACCGAGCAGTTCAGCTTCTCCTTATCTACTGCCCACGGCTCCCGGCGTTCAAACGATTTCGATCATGACGGTCGGCGATTCCGTGAACACAAAACCGGACGGCGCAACACCATATAAGATGGTCGGCATTCCCGACGGACTGGGCGGCTATCGCAGCAATGGGGACACCTTCACGCTCCTCATGAACCAGGAAATTTCGGTGAACACCGGGGTGAGCCCGGCCGTTCCGTCTGGCGTTGAACGAGCGCACTTTGCTGCTGGGGCATTTGTGTCTCGGTGGACGATTGATCCCGACACGCTTGCGGTCATCGAAGTGCAGGACTTTCTGCAAGGTGACGGCGCCGTGATCCTGAGCAATAACGATCCCAATACGGGCACTGTCCATTCGAACTTCCTGGCTCCAGGCACAACGACGATTGGACGGCTTTGCTCGGCGAATCTCGCTGACGCCACTGCCTATGAGTGGACCGATCCGAACAGTCGGATCACGTACGGTACGTCGGCTCGCATCTTTCAGAGCGGCGAAGAAATGTCCGGTGTGGCCACGTCGATTTCTACCGGCGTGCTGACGACAGAAGCTACCGGCCGCGTCGATTACGGACGCCAGTTCGCCTTCGTCGCCACGGACGACCCCAACATTCCCGGCGACCAGTCGCGTACTGCCTACGAGTTGCCACATTCCGGGCTGTTCGCCTGGGAGAACAACCTGGCCAGCCCGTACTCGCAACGCAAGACAATCGTCATTGGCAACGACGACGGCAGCCCGACCGGCCAGGTCTACGTTTGGGTCGGCGACAAGCAGACCACGGGCAATGTCGTCGAGAGGGCCGGTCTCACTCGTCAAAGTGCAAACGATAGCTTATATGTTATCAAGGCCGCGGATGGCTTGAGCGGCGGGGCCGAACAGCGTTCGGTTCCCGTGAGCGGCCGCTTCTCGCTCGAGAACGAAGGAGACGTTTCGGGACTGACATTCGGAGGTCTCGACACGCTGAGCGACACGTCCGGCGGCACGCGTTTCTTGCGGCCGGAAGATGGACACTGGGATCCGACCAATCCGCAGCGGTACTACTTCGTGACGACCGATCGCATCGACGAATTCAAGGACAATCTCGACAGCAGCGACAGTGGTTCCGCCGTCGATCAGGTTGGCCGCAGCCGGCTGTATATGTTCGAGTTCGACGACATCACCAATCCAACGGCTGGCGGAACAATTACCGCGCTACTGGATGGCACCGAAGCGCACCAGATGGCCGACAACATAACCGCCGTTGCCGGCGTCGACGGGAAAACACGCATCCTGATCCAGGAAGACCCAGGCAATTGGCCGGACGCAGCCCGCGTGTGGCTCTACGATGTGACGACCGACACACTCACGCAAGTCCTGCAACATGATCCGTCCCGCTTCGGCGATTGGAACGCGGGCACGACGACGCTGACGTCTGCCACCGCTCCGTTCAACAGCGACGAAGAATCGTCCGGGATCATCGACGCGCGAAATCTAATAGATTTGCCAGGTGTGGGTGGAGTTCCTGGCCTCGGTTGGTTCCTGCTCGATGAGCAGGCGCACTACAGCCTAGGCGGCGAGTTGGTGGAAGGCGGACAACTCCTGGCGGCTTACATTCCGCAAGCAGTTGGCGTGCCGGAACCCGGGACGCTGGCGCTTGTCGGCTTGGCGTTCGCCAGCCTGAGTGCAATCTTCCGGCGGCGCACCTAACCACACTCGTCGTACGCCTCCCCTCTCAGGTGACGTCCGCGGCCCAGGGCCGCGGGCGTCACCTTCTTACTTCTTCCGCAAGAATTCGGTGCGCTCTTGCTTTCATCCGGCGTCCGGGCGGACCGCGACGCAGCGAAGCCCGTTGAAGTCTGCCCGAAGAGGTGACGATGATTCGCGGATTAAGCCGATTTCTTGCGGCAGCGATTGGAAGCCCAGCGTTCGAGGAAATCTCGGGGCGTGCTGGCTTCGACGACTTTGGCGATTTCGTCGGCGGTCATGCCGCGGTCGAGCATGTCGCGCTTAATTTCCGCCTCGATGCGGCTGCGGTGCATCGCTTGAACCATGCCGCTGATCATCGCCACGCTGGAGATGACGATTGAGGTCAGACAGCTGAGGCCGATGATTAACAATGCAAATCGCTGGTTTGAGCTGAGCGTGTCCAAGGCGCTGCCCACCCAGGTTTCGGCAAGCACCGATCCGCTAAGTATCGCCGCGTTCATGCGAAATACCTCTCGATATTATACATCAGACTGATTGCAACGCCGGCCGGGAGCGGCGCGAATGATCTCGACAATATCCTCGGCCGGCAGGCCGCGATCGAGCATCTCTCGTTTCAACGCGTCATTGAGCCGGTTGCGGTGAATCCGGTAGATCGTAAAAGCGATGATCGCCGCGATCAGAACAATCGACCCGGCAACGACGAACAGGCTCGTCAAAAACAATTCGGACTGTTGGCTCGACGACATGCGGCTGGTCGAGAGCCATTCCCAGAAATTAGACGGCACACTATTCATATCTCAACCTTCCCGTTTGCCCAAACTCTGCACGTCCAGCCCAAGCATGACCTGTTCCCATCCTAACGTAGCTTGCGATCGTTCGTAATTCGCCGCGGCCACGCCAATCTTGGCGTGGCAAGAAAAGCGTGTCCCCACCGAGAGGAAACGGTCAACGATTGGCCAATTGGCCGCCGAGTGCTCACACTTGTGCGGGAAATTGGGCATTTCGCGGTGCAAACCACCGGCCAAATCGGCTGCTTGCATCTCGGCGGCGCTTGTGGCACAAAAAATGCGTTGGCAGCCAAGCTGGTCATTGCCATCGCGAATAAGCCAATCAAATCTAGGAAGGGCGCCGCCGCGGGGAGCGCGCTGTTTTGCCCCGCTCAGCAACGGCGATCGTCAATCCTTGTAAATCCTTGTCATTTTGGGCGGAGAATAAATTCATGCCAACCGTTGCCGCACAAGACGCCAAGTCGGCGACCGACACACATCGCCCCGGTATGGGCTCGATGCCGCACGATCAGGGTGTCGCCTTCCGCGTCTGGGCGCCCCACGCCCAGCGCGTGAGTGTGATCGGCACGTTTAACGACTGGGACTCGGCCGCTAACCCGATGGAGGGCGAGGATCACGGCTGTTGGTACGCGGACATCCCCAGCGCATCGATCGGCGATGATTATCGTTACCTCTTGGTGTGCAGCGATAAGGAACTGTCGCGGATTGATCCGTGTGCCCGCGACGTGACAAACTCTGTCGGCAACGCCGTCGTTCACGATCCCCAATTTGATTGGGGTGACAATCACTTCCAGATGTACAACTTCAACGAGCTGGTGATCTACGAGATGCACGTCGGCACTTTCAATCGCTCGCGCGACGACGTGCCCGGCACATTTCAGGCGGCGACGCGCAAATTCGAATACCTCCGCCGGCTGGGCGTCAATTGCATCCAACTGATGCCGCTGGCGGAGTTTGCCGGCGATATCTCTTGGGGTTACAACCCGGCGCAGATTTACGCAGTGGAAAGCGCATATGGCGGACCGGAAGGACTTAAGTACCTGGTCAAGCTGGCCCATGCCCACGGCCTGGCGGTGATTTTGGACGTCGTCTACAACCACTTCGGCCCCAGCGACCTCGACCTTTGGCAGTTCGACGGCTGGAGTGAAAACAACAAGGGAGGCATCTATTTCTACAACGACTGGCGGGCCGCCACGCCCTGGGGTCACACTCGTCCCGATTACGGCCGCGGGGAAGTACGAACCTTCATCCGCGACAACGCGCTGATGTGGATCGAAGACTACCACATGGATGGCCTGCGGTATGACATGACCATCTACATCCGCTCGGTCGATGGCAGCGAAGAGCGCTCGCTGCCCGACGGTTGGTCGCTGGCCAAGTGGATCAATCGCGAAATCCACCAGCGTTATCCCCAGAAGCTGCTAATCGCGGAAGACATGCAAAACAACGAATGGCTGACAAAAGGGCCCGAGATCGGCGGCGCCGGCTTCAATTCGCAGTGGGACGCGGCGTTTGTTCACCCCATCCGCGCGGCGGTCCGTGAAGTGGAAGACAAGAACCGCTCAATGGAGGCCGTCAAGCGTGCGATCCTACATCAGTACAACACGGACGTGTTCGAGCGTGTGGTCTACAGCGAGTCGCACGACGAAGTGGCCAACGGCAAAAGCCGTGTGCCGAGCGAAATTGATTCCGCCGACCCCAAGGGCTGGTTCGCGCAGAAGCGCTCCACGCTGGCGGCGGCGCTGGTGTTCACCGCGCCCGGCATTCCGATGGTCTTTCAAGGCCAGGAATTCTTGCGCGGCGGCTGGTTCGACGACATGAACGGCATCGACTGGACCGAAGAGCATGATTGCCGCGGTATCGTGCGGCTGTATCGCGACTTGATCCACATGCGCCGCAACTTGCGCGGTGAGACGCGCGGCCTGACGGGCCAGCACATCGAGTTTCCGCATTGCCACGAGGGCAACAAGGTGATTGCCTTTCGCCGCTGGGCCGACGGCGGGCCAAGTGACGACGTCGTGGTAATCGCCAATTTCGCCAACAAGGCTTGGGACGATTACCGCGTCGGATTTGTCCGGCCGGGCACCTGGCGCCTACGATTTAATAGCGACGCCAAACACTACAGTGGTGATTTCGGCGATTTCCCGGCGGAGGATGTCACCCCGGAAGAAAAGACGTACGACGGTTTGGCGTACAGCGCGCCGGTTAAGCTGGCCCCCTATTCGGTCCTTGTTTACTCGGAGGACAAACCGTCCGACGCGCCGATGCGCGAAGCCGTGATGCCAAATTAGTAATCCTAAGACATGAAGTGATGCGTCGAAGGCTAGGAGTGAGGTGTCGACAGAGAACAGATTCAGAATCAAAAAATCGCAGGAACAGATCATGTCGCGGGCGTCCCTCGGGTCGGCCGCTGGCGGCAAGAAAGGCGACTCTTCTATGAACACGCACGTGGCAGCACAGGAAACTTTCGCCGTCGGCGAACAGCCGGGCACGGGCCACTATCGTTGCTGTAAATGTGGCGAATATGTGGTGGAGCTCATCAAACCCACGGATCAAATCCCCCCCTGTGAGAATTGCGACTCGGCCCCGGATGTCCGTTACCGGATCGAGGACCAGGAGGCGGCGGAATCGCATGGACCGTGAGTCGCACGGGGAATTAATTACGCTGTTGTGGCCGGTCTCTGACCGAGCCACTCGGGCGGGGCGTGGCCGGCACGACGCCCGCACCCCCGGCTCTCGGCTGACTGTCGCAAATGCCTACTTTTTGAGCGGCGGCTGCCGCCCTTCATTGACAGCTCGCCGTAACCTGTTTACCGTAAACATGTTGGCCGATTGGTGCCCTGGCGCGCCGGTTGGCGGTCGCGGCGTCTTCTGTTGGCACTCTTGGTGGATAAAGCTTTGCCAAACAAGCCCTGGGGCGGTGTGTTCGACGAGGCCACCGATCGCCGCGTCGAGCGTTTTACCGAAAGCGTCAGCTTCGATCGCCGCCTTTGCGCCACGATATCCGCGGCTCGATCGCCCACGCTCACATGCTGGCCAAAGTCGGCATCTTGACCGACGACGAGCGGCGCCAGGTCGTCGCTGGACTGGAGACGATCGGACAGGAGGTGGCCGAGGGCCGGTTCGAGTTCCGCCAAGAGTTCGAAGATGTCCATATGAACGTTGAGCGAACGCTCATCGAGCGGATCGGCGACGTTGGGCGCAAGCTCCACACCGCCCGCAGCCGAAACGACCAGGTGTCGACCGACCTGCGGCTGTGGGTGCGTGAGCAAATTGACTCGATCAGCCGCCAACTGCGGGCGCTGCAGCGCTCGTTTGTCGGCCGAGCCAACCGCGACGCCGGCGTGATCCTGCCCGGCTACACCCACATGCAGCGGGCGCAGCCGGTGCTGGCCGTCCACTATTGGCTTGCGTACTGCGAAAAGCTCGATCGCGATGTCGATCGCCTGGCCGATTGCCGCTGCCGGGTGAATCAATTGCCGCTGGGTTCGGCGGCCCTGGCCGGCACCTCGATCCCGGTCGATCGAAGGATGATTGCGGCCGAGCTGGAGTTCGACGGCCTCGTTGCCAACAGCATCGACGCATCGAGCGATCGCGATTTCGTCGTCGAGTTCGCGTTTACGCTGGCGATGATCGCCGAGCACCTCAGCGGCTGGGCCGAGGAATGGATCCTGTGGAGCACGACGGAGTTCGGTTTCCTGCGGCTGCCGCAGGCGTTCTGCACCGGCTCGTCAATCATGCCGCAGAAGATCAATCCGGACGTGTTGGAGCTAATTCGCGGCAAAACGGGTCGCGTTGTCGGCAACCTGATGAGTTTGCTGGTGCTCGTCAAAGGACTGCCGCTGGCGTACAACCGCGACTTGCAGGAAGACAAGGAGCGGCTGTTTGATTCGGTCGACACCGTGGCCGCGTGTTTGGAATTGGCGGAGGCGATTGTAGCCGGCGCCGAGCTAAACCGCGAAGCAATTCGCTCGCGATTGGCCGAGGGTTATCTTGACGCGACAACGTTGATGGAGCACTTGATTCGCCTGGGCGTGCCGCAGCGCGCGGCCCATGAAATTGTTGGCCGATTGGTCGGTGTCGCGATGAAACAAAGCGCGCCGCTGGCCAAATTGCCGCTGGCCGAGTTTCAGAAAGCGCATCCGGCACTCGACGAGAGCGTATACGACACGCTAGGCGCCGAGCGGTCCGTGGCCGCGTTCAACAGTTACGGTTCGACGGGGCCGGCCCAAGTCGAGCATCAGTTGGCCGAGTGGCGCGAAAAGCTGGCGTGTGATTGAACCGCCAGAATGGTTGAGCGACGGTGCCTTCGACATAGAGACCACATCATGATGAATCGGCTTTGCTTCAGCGTTACGTGCGCGGCACTTATCGGGTTTGCGGTTCTTACGGCCACAGGATTCGCCCAGCAGCTCCCAGTTGCCCCCCCGCCGGCCACGGCGATCGCACATGCAGTGGATCCAGGTCAGCCGCCAGCACCGGCCATTCCGCCGGTAGTGTTGGAAACAAACCCGGCTGTCCTGGCCGCCCTCGAATGGCCACGGGAGCGGCCGGCCGATGCGCTGCGGGCGGTGCTGGTGCTCGTCGATCTCGATCGACCGCTGTTGGCGAAACCGGTTCTCGATGAGTTGGCGGGCCGCAATTTGTCGCCGGCCGAACAGGCGGCCCTCGTGGCCGAATTCGGCTCGTATCGCATGCTGCAATTGGCGCAAAATCAGGATCTGGCGCCCGCCGCCGTCACTTTCGCCGAGGCTTGCATGGCCGCGGCAAGCTCGCAGGCCACCGATCCGATCCGGCTGGCCGAGTTAATCGCTCAGCTTGGCAACGCGTCGGCCGCGGTCCGCCACACTGCGGTTGTCGAGCTGAAGGCCGCCGGCCAAACTGGCGTGAAGGCTTTTTTGGAATCGCTCGCCCAAGAAGCCGATCCCCACCAGCGGGCTGACGAGTTAGCAGCCGCTGCCGCGCTCCGCCCACTCGTCGATCGTCCGCTCCTGGCAATGCTCGACACCAGCGACATCCAGCTCCGCGGCGAAGTGGGTGAGCTGCTCCTAAGATTGCGCGTGACGTCGGCCGTACCGCTGGTGGCGGCCGGCAATTCGGCCAGCGGCGAAACCGCATTGCAACAGGCTCTGGCTGATTACCAGCGAGGCACACAGCCGTTCGCCGTCAATGAGGCGAACCACGTCGAGCTGTGGCACTGGGATGACGCAACGAAAACGCTTTCGTCGGCTACCTATTCGCCGGATGCGGCGCGGATCCTTTGGATGGCCCGATTGGCCCGGCAGCTTTCGCAAATGCGGCCGGACGACCGAATATACTTACGGCGCGCGGTCGCGCTCGATCTGGAGGCGGCCGGACTTTCCCAGACGGCACCGCACGTCAACCTACACGGCGCCGATATGCCGTTGTTAAACGCCGTCCTCGCAGCGGCGCTCGCTGATTCCTATGCACACGCGGCCGCTGCGGTGTGCGACGAGCTGGGCCGTAGGGGGGACGCGGGTGTGCTTATTACGCACGACGGCCAGCCCTCGCCGCTGGCCGACGCCTTGCAAAACGCCAATCGCCACGTGCGGTTCGCCGCGCTGGCGGCCATCATGACGCTCGACCCGCAGGCGCCCTACCCTGGCTCCAGCCGCGTGCCCGAAGCGCTCGAGTATTTTGCCCGCGGCACAGGCCGGCACGCCGGGCTCGTGGCGATGCCGACAACCGCCGCGGCGGCCGACGTTGCCGGAAAACTCACCGCCGCCGGCATCGAGGGGGAAGCGTCCAACATCGGCCGCGACGTGGCCACGATGGCCCGGCAATCGGCCGACCTCGAGCTGGCCCTGATCGATATGGATATTCACGCGCCGGGCGTGCGGCAAGTGCTTTACGAACTGCGGACCACCACGCCGGCGGGCGAACTGCCCGTGGCGCTGCTCGCTGCCGATGGCCGACTCGAGGCGGCGCATCGGCTGGCCGAAGAGCACCAGCGCGTAATCGCCGTACCGCGGCCGCACACGGCCGAGGCCGTCGCGCATATTGCCGATCAATTGCGGGCGATCGCCCCGCCCAACGCCGTCACAGCGGAGGAACGGGCGCTGGAGGCCGTCGAGGCCGTCGTGTGGACGGCTGGCCTGTTGGAGCACGGGCGCAGTTTTTACGCCCTCCGCCGAACCACGCCGGCGATCGAGGCAGCCATGTTTCAACCTGCCGCTGCGACGGCCGCATTCGCAGCGCTCGCGCGATTGGGCACGCCAGAGAGCCAACAGGCACTTTTCGCGCTATGCCAGCCAGAGTATCTTTCCTATCGAAAGCCGTCGCCAGGCGGCGGCCCGCTTCGAGGAGAGCGTCAAGCGCACGGGCTCTTGCTGACGACTGAGCAGATCGCCGACCAGTACCACACTTACAACGCCAGCGCGTCGGCTGACAGCGACACCCAGCAAGTGCTGGGCACGCTTCTCGACACGATCGAATCGCAACGAGCCGCGACCGCCAGCGCGAACCCCGCTTGATGAGCCGCATCACCGCTACCGCTGTTGCCTCGCCTGCAGACGCGCTGCCCGGCATCATCGGCTCGAGCGCGGCCATGCAGGAAGTTTATCGCCTGACTCGGCAGGTTGCCCGCAGCCGCGCGAGCGTGCTCCTGTTGGGCGAAACGGGCACCGGCAAGGAGCTGATAGCTCATGCAATCCACTCGCTCAGCCTGCGGCGGAACCGACCGTTCGTGCGGGTCAACTGCGGAGCGCTGAGCGAAAGCCTGCTCGAAAGCGAGCTGTTCGGCCATGTCCGCGGAGCATTCACCGGGGCGATCGACAATCGCACGGGCCGCTTCGAGGCGGCCCACACGGGCACGATCTTCCTCGATGAAATCAACTCCACGACGCCCCATTTGCAAGTGAAGCTGTTGCGGGCGCTGCAAGAGCGCGAATTCGAGCGCGTCGGTGACACGACGACCATCCGTGTCGATACCCGCGTCATCGCCGCCAGTAACCGCGACTTGCTGGAAGAGGCCGCGGCCGGCCGTTTTCGCGAGGACTTGTACTACCGGCTCAACGTCGTGCCGCTCTATCTGCCGCCGCTCCGCGAGCGGCGCGAGGACATCCCTGAGCTGGTCGCTCATTTTCTCGACCTCTACAATGAGCAAAACGACCGATACGTCGTCCACATCGATCCGCGGGCGCTGGCGGCGCTGCAGCAGTACGATTGGCCGGGCAACGTACGCGAGTTGCAGAACTACGTCGAACGGGCCGTCGTTATGGCCACCGGCGACGAGCTAACTGTCGAATTGCTGCCGCCGATCGTGTCGAAGGGACGGCCCGGCCGCCGGCTGGGTGCGGCGATCGATTTCGACGGGCTGGCCGAGCAGCTCGTGCAGATGGGCCTCGGCACCGCCGGCGAAGAGGCTGCGGACGTTCACAGCCGCATTGTCGACCGGGTCGAGAAGGAAGTGATCTCGCAAGTGCTCGACGAATGCGAAGGAGTGCAAATCAAGGCGGCCAGCCGGCTGGGAATCAACCGCAATACGCTTCACAAGAAGCTAAAACAGTACGGCCTGGACGGTGAAGCGACGGCGGAGTGACTCGGCCAACGTTGTGGCCGATCGCCACGTGTCGTGACCGGCCTCCAGGCGTTGTGGCCGGTCTTCCGACCGTGCCACGTGGAGGGGCAAGGGAGACCTGCGAGGGTGCGGGGTCGAGAGACCCGCACCTAACGAACGGTGCGGGGCCGGGGAGACCGCGCACAACCAGCGCGTGGAAACGAGAACACATCATGCTCACGAACATCTCCACCGTCTGTTTTGCAGTGTGCTATGCGATCGCGCTGGTCATCGAGCTGGCCGGCATGAAGGTGCAGATTGCTTGGCGTCGTGGGTGGCTGCTGGTGGCGACGGTCGCCGGACTCATTGCGCAATCGCTCTACTTGTGGGCCCGGGCCAGCGAGCCGGCGGCGGCGCCCCTCTCCAGCCCGGCCGAGTGGCTAGTTTTGGCGGCGTGGGTGCTCGTGCTTGTATATCTGGGCGCGCTTGTGAACATACCTCGGGCGGCCAGTGGCATATTCTTGCTGCCAATTGTATTAGCGCTAATCGCGGCCTCGCTGCTGGCTAGCGACACGCCGATTGCGGCCGAGCGGGCGTCGCAGTTCTGGGGCCGATTGCATGGCACGGTACTGCTATTGGGAACCGTGAGCGTCTGCATCGGCTTCGCCGCGGGTGTGATGTACTTACTCCAAAGCTCCTGGCTGAAACGGAGGCGCTCTCCGGCGGCCGACGTGCGGCTGCCCAGCCTCGAATGGCTGGAGCGAATCAATACCTACGCGCTGGGAATTTCGGCCCTGCTGGTCGGTCTGGGGTTCGTCTCGGGCCTCGTGCTCAGCCAGCTCCGCCATCGCGGCGAGGCTGGCTACGCGCTGTGGAGCGACCCCGTTGTGTGGAGCCTGGCGGCCATGTTCGCCTGGTTGGTGACGGCCGAGGTCTTTCGCCTGGCCTACCCGGCCGCCCGCCGCGGCCGCAAGGTGGCCTACCTGACCCTGGCCTCGTTCGGCTTCCTACTGATCGCGTTGGCCTCGTTTGCGTTCGGCGACAAGCTCCACGCCGCGGCCCCCGAACAAGCTGTGGCTCAAGCACCGGGCGGAGTAGAATTGTGAGCGTGGCCAGCCAGATTCGGGAGACGCCTATACTAACCGTGAGATTTGTTTATTGGCAAGAAGGGGATGACTACTTAGGACATTTTCTCGACTACCCCGATTATTGGACGCAGGGCGAGAGCTTGGATGATCTCAAGGAGCACCTCGTCGACCAGTATCACGATCTGACGATTGGCACGATTCCCGCAGTCCGCAAGATCGACGAGTTGGTCGTATCAGGAAGCGCGTCGACCTGGTTCGCAAAATTGAGCGCTGCGGGTGCGTGTTAATTCGCCACGGTTCAAAACACGATTGGTATCAAATACGTTGACAGGACTTTCACAACCGGTTCCACGTCATCGCGAAATATACGAGCGCCTAGCTCGTAGAATCATCCGCACTCTGTGCGAGACTTCGAAAGGCGACGCGCCCGAATGATCGTCGCCACAATTCTAAAACATGGCTAGCGCTCTTCACCTCAGCATGGTCGGCTGCAATCACCGGCAATCGAGCCTGGCGGTGCGCGAGCGGCTCGCCTTTTCGCCGGCCCAGACTCTCGATGCGCTGGCGGCCTGGCGAGTGGTCCACCCCGATAGCGAGGCCGTGCTTCTCTCGACCTGCAATCGCGTCGAGCTCTATGCGGCCGCCGACGACTCGCGGACAGCCATTGATCCGCCGGCGCTTGTCGAGCACCTGGCCAGCTTCCACAACGTGCCCGTCGAGGATATTCGCGGCCAATTGGTCGCTCTCGACAACGACGCCGTCGTGGGGCACCTGTTTCGCGTCGCGGCCAGCCTCGACAGCATGGTCGTCGGCGAAGCTCAGATTCTTTCCCAAGTAAAGCAAGCTTACGAGCTGGCTTCCCAGATCGGCAGCACCGGCCCGGTGATGCACAGCTTCTTTCAGGCCGCGCTGCGGGTGGCCCGCCGCGTGGCCAGCGAAACGCCGCTGCACCGCCACCGAGTCAGCGTGCCGAGCGTGGCGATCTCAGATTTCGCCTCGCGGATCTTTGAGCGGTTCGATGACAAGCTCGTGCTGGTGATCGGCGCGGGCGATATGGCCCAGGAAACGCTCCAATATTTGCGCGACGCGGGAGCCCGCCGTTTGACGGTCCTCAATCGCGATTTTTCCAGAGCCCAAAAGCTGGCTGCCCAATGGCAGGGCCGGGCTGCCCCGTGGGACCATCTTGCGCTGCAGCTCATCGCTGCCGATCTGGTCGTCAGCACGACCGGCGCCGATCGGCCGATCGTCTCGCTGCACGAATATCAAGAACGGATCGGGCCCGGCCGCAAGCAGCGGCCGCTGTTTGTGCTCGACTTGGCCATTCCTCGCGATTTCGACCCGGCGATTCGCGACGAGCTAGGCGTCTATTTGTACGGCCTCGACGACTTGTCGGAAGCCTGCGAGCGGAATCGCCAGGCCCGCGCCGCCGCGATGCCCTCGGCTGAACGGATCATCGACGCGGAAACAGAGGCGTTCATCGCGGACGCGCGGCATCGGGCCAGCGCCCGGTGATTGCCCGCCTGCGGGCTGAGCTGGAGGCGACGCAAGTTGCCGAACTCGAGCGGCTGTATGGTCGGCTGCCGGAGCTCGATGAGAAATCGCGGAGCGAAATCCGCCGCTTCGCCGATCGGCTGGTCAACAAGATGCTCCACCCGCCGCTGGAATCGCTGCGCCACGACTCACGCAACGGTTCGCCCCACGGACTCTTGGAGGCGCTGCAGCGGTTGTTTCAGTTGAAGGACTAGTTGTGACCGAATAAGAGTGAAACCGCATACACTGTGTCTGCGCCGCTGCGTGCGTTTGAGATGCCGAGCGGCCGCGGCGAGAGGTGGTCATTCATCCTCCTCATCCTCGAATTCATACTCGTACTCCTCATCCTCTTCTAGATCGTCTTCGTCGTCGAAGTCATCTTCGTCGTCCTCGTCTTCCTCCACGTCGTCTTCGGCGACTTCATCTTCTTCGACTTCCTCCCATTCGTCATCCTCGATGTCGTCGTCATCCAGATCGTCTTCTTCGAGCTCGTCCTCGTCGTCGAAGTCGTCATCGAGATCGTCGTCTTCGTCGAGATCTTCTTCCAGATCGCCGTCGTCGAAGTCGTCATCCTCGTCCTCGTCCTCGTCGTCATCCTCGTCCTCGAAATCATCGTCGTCTTCATCCTCGAAGTCGTCGTCGTCTTCGATTTCCTCGTCGTCAAACTCTTCTTCTTCCTTACGCGCAGCCTGCAATTGGCTGCGTAATCGTTGCGTATAACGTAACTCGGCTAGACTCATCTTCGCGGTCTCCCATGAAAACGATCGATCGACGCTACCGAGCGGCCGCTCGGCAATGCACTCGGAAAGCTTCCCAAACTACGCGGCGTCCACGCCGTCAGTCAAGCGCCGCGATAGCGATTCCGCGGCGGCGGCGGCCCTCGCCCCCCGCGGCGGACCCAGCGGCGTTTTTCGCCGTAACGTGTCCGACCACGGAAGCTCGTCCAGATGACTTAATCCAAAGGTTTGCAGAAATCGCCTAGTAGTAGCGTACCACAAGGGCCGTCCTAATTCTTGCGAACGGCCTACAATACGCAATAGGTCGCGGTCCAGCAACTGGCGGAGGATGTCGCCGCAACCGACGCCACGGATCGCCTCGACCTCCGCCCGTAGAACCGGTTGCCGATAGGCCACCACGGCGAGCGTTTCCAGGGCCGGCGCCGACAAGCGGATTTCCTCCTCCACACCCCCGATCGGACGCAGCCAGGGGGCAAATTTAGGCCGGGTCAGAAGTTGGTAGCCGCCGGCCACCTGCTCGACCTGAAAGGCACAGCCCCGAACATTGTAGCGGACCCTTAATTCGCCCAGTAGGGTGCGGACCTCGGTACCGTCGGTAAGATTGGCTAATTGGGCCAACTTGCGCACCGATAATGGCTCGCGGGCGACCAGCAGCACTGCCTCGAGCCGGCCGCGGCGGGTAACAATCTCCGCGACGCGCTGTGTGCGGCGCCCCGACGCCCAATAGATGAGCGTGTGGATCGCGGGACGGGCGCAAGTCGCGGGCCAAGTCGACCATACCGGTCCGCGACGCAAACGGGCCGGCCAACGGGTCAAGGATAAGTGCGCGGAACTTCTCATCTCGTCTGACGCTCGGCCGTTCGCCAAGCAGCGATTTGGGCGACCACTTGGTCGACAGCCGCCTCGGGCTCGGCCGCGACCGATTCGAAATGCCGGCTGAACTGCGGCGACTGGCCCCAGTTGGCCTGGCAGCAGCAGCGATACAACTGGCCGCTGCCGCCCCACGGCGTAAGTTGCGAATCCTGGACGTCCAGCGATTCCAGCCGGGCCAATAGCGACTTCAATTGACTTTCGCTTGCGTTGCGGGCCGACGGCGGTGTCGATGCCGACGACGCAAGAGAATCAGCCGCCGACGATTTCGAGTCGACGGCGGGAGAAACCGGCAGTTCTCTTTCTTTTGACGGGAAGAGTGCCGGTGACGTTTTGGCAAGGGTGGCCGTCACCTCGCCGTCGCCGGCCACGCGGCTGTTGCGGTCTGCGGCTTGGCCCTTTTCAAAGAGCGGGGGCGGGGCGGTGACCGCCATCGGCGCCAGTTCCTGCTTTGCGGGCGGCTTCGCCGTCGCCGGCAATGCCGCCGATGGATCGCCCTCGGGCCGTAACCAGCTTTCGATTCGCTCGATGCCTCGCAGAGCCATCGTTTTCACTTGCGAGGCGGGCGGCCCATACAGCCGCCAGCCCATGGCGACAATCGCGAGCGTCACCACCATGACGCAAATGCGGTACACATTCTTGAGAGATTGCATGGGTCGTGGTCGCGTTTGCGGGGTTGTTTCAGGCGCGGAGCTGCCGGCAACGAATCCTCCGCCTGCGGGGCCAAAGTTTAGCGGCCAGAGAGTCGTGGCCGCAATGTCAGAACGCTCGGCGATTCAAGCCCAAAATGACCGCTGCATCGCTGGTCGCCGCCGCGGCCACTCCCCAGCAACGCCGGCGAGCGCACGGTATCATATTCCCCTATGGACGAGCCGATCTATCTCGATCACAACGCCACGACGCCCCTGGCGCCCGAAGTGGCCGAAGCCATGCACGCCTGCTATGCGGGGCCGGCAATGAACCCGGCCAGCCAGCACGAATTCGGCCGCCGCGCTCGGCGGAAGCTCGAGGAGGCCCGGGAGCGAATCGGCGAGCTGCTCGGCGCGGGTTGGTTCGCTGGATGCGGACCGCGTTGTCTTCACCAGCGGCGGCACCGAAGCGAACAATCTGGCGCGTATTCGGCCTCGGGGAGGCGAGTTTGGGCGGGACGGCAGGGCGGGCGATCGCACCACCCCACTTCATCGTTTCCGCGATCGAGCATCCCAGCATTTTGGCGGCGGCTGACGAATTAGCTCGTCGCGGCTGGCGCGTCGACCGCTTGGGCGTCGATAGTCGGGGCGTTATCGGTGTTGCCCAGTTGGATGAATTGCTAACTCCCGAAACGCGCTTCATCGCCGCCATGTTGGGCCAGAACGAAACGGGCGTGCTGCAGCCCGTGGCGGAAATCGCCGCCCTCTGCGCGGCGCGGTGTCGCTTGTCACACCGATGCGGCCCAGGTCGTTGGCAAAATTCCGGTCGATTTTCGCGGCCTCGGCGTAACGACGCTGAGCGCTGCCGCACACAAATTTAACGGCCCGCTCGGTATCGGCGTGCTCCTCGTGCGGCACGGCGCAACTCGCGCCGCAACTCTTCGGTGGCTTTCAGCAGCAAGGGTTACGGCCGGGCACCGAACCCGTCGCCTTGGCGGTCGGCATGTGCCGGGCGCTCGAATTGTGGCACGCCGAGCAAAACGAGCGGGCGGCTCACATGCGGCAACTTCGCGACCAGTTCGAGGCACTCGTCATTGAGGCCTGGCCGGCCGCCGTCGTGATCGGCCGCGACGCGCCCCGTTTGCCCCACGTTGCGAACATTGCCTTCGTCGGCCTCGAGCGACAAGCGCTGTTCATGGCGCTCGATCAGGCGGGCGTGGCCTCGTCCACCGGCTCGGCCTGCGCGAGCGGCTCCAGCGAGCCCTCGCCGGCGCTTCTGGCAATGGGCTGCGGGCCGGACCTCGTGGCGAGCGCCTTGCGGTTCAGTCTCGGGGCCCTGACGAGGGGGCGCGAGGTGGTAGAAGCAGTCGAGCGCATCTTCAAGTGCTGCAACGAGTTGGGGCGGGCAAATCGCCGGTGATTTTCCGCCTTTGCACCTCCCGGCGAAAGCCGAAATCGGGTAGAATCTAAGCTCCCCAATTGGTCCCCCGTTTTCAACCAAGTTCTCCCTTCCAAGCGGCCCGCGTCGGGGCCAGTTGGATGTGGGAGAAAGACTCCATTTTGCGGACGGAGCCGACGTGGCCCACGCGCTCATCGAGATTCCATTGCCGGGGCGAACCTTCGCCGCGCCCGTCCGCACCGGTGCGAAGGGCGAGGCCGTTCCGCCGATGCCGTCGTTTGTCGCCGGGCCGGAAAATCGCATTGTCGCCACGGTTGTCGCCCGGCTGTGCCGGTCCGCCGCATCCGCCGGTCAAGGCATTTCGACAGACGCGAAACCGCCGGCACTCGTCGCGCTGCACGGACCGAGCGGCATTGGCAAGACACACATCGCCCGCGGCCTCGTCGAGTGCTGGCAACGACAACGGGGAACCGAGAGCGCCTTGTACGTCACTGCCGCCGATTTTCGATATGGCGCTGTTGTCCGGCATGGCCGGTGACGACATGAGCAGAACGCGGTCGTCGTTCCGCCAGCGCGAGCTGCTCGCTATTGATGATCTGGATCAGTTGGCTAGCGAACCACATTTGATGGCGGAACTCCGCGCGACGCTCGACGACTGCGCCGACGCTGGCCAGCTAGTTCTTGTCACATCGCCGCGGGCGCCGGCCACGCTGGCGAATCTTTCGCACGACGTGCGGAGCCGCCTGTCGGGCGGCCTGGTGCTGCAACTGGACACGCCTGGCCCCGAGGCTCGGCTGAGAATCGTCGAGCAGGCCGCGGCGGCGCTAGGCCGCCCCATCTCAGAGGAGGCGGCACAGCGGCTGTCTGTCGGCATTGTTGCAAACACGAACGAACTGTTTGCAGTTTTGCTGCGACTTTTATGCGGCCTTCCGGATTCCAGCGGCAGCGACATCCAGCAGGTCGAAAGCTTACTCGCCGATCGCAGCCAGCGGGGGGCATCGCTTCGCGAGATCATCGCGGTCGTCGCCCGTTATTACCGCCTGCCACAAAAACTGCTGAAAAGCAGCTCGCGAAAGCAGGCCGTCGTGTCGGCCCGCGCGGTGGCGGTTTACCTGGCCCGCGAACTTGCCGGCACCAGCTACGAGCAAATCGGCCGCGCGCTGGGCGGCCGCGACCACACCACGATCATGCACAGTTACCAAACGATCGACCGCGATCGCCGCTGCGATTGGCAAACGCAGGAGGCACTCGACCATCTGCGGCGCGTGCTGTCGAACGTCTAGCGCGCCAGGGGCGGCGCTGCGCTACTACGAAAATGAAATTGTGGCCGTGGACCGAAAAAGCGTGTGCGGAAAAAATGTCGCTAGCCTGTCGCGTAGTCGACCTTGTGTCAGCGATTGGTGTGGTACCCCGCACGCCGTCGAAAATTCGCTGAAATCACCGACAACCAAACGACAACCGATTGACGCAAAACCAACAGCTTTTGCACACCAAATCGACCATCCTAATGCTACTTGCGGACGACAGTTGCAACTGCCTACGTGTGGAATATCGACATTTTACGCTCCGAATAAATTACTACTACCAAAATATTCTTCTAATTTGTTAATCAACCATGGCACGCCCAAGCACGTCATGGCGGAGGCGATCGGCAAACGCTATCGTCAAAGGTTCCAACCATGTCCCTCGTCCGTCTCGTCGTGAAAGGACATCACCCTCATGAAGATCATTTGTAATCGCGAAAAACTGCTGCACGCCTTCCAAACCGCGGCCGCCATCGCGCCGCGCGCAGCCCCAAGCCGGTCCTGCAAAACGTCAAGCTCGAAGTGACGGCCGATGCAGCCACGCTGATGGCCACCGATCTGGAGGTTGGCATTCGCTACGACGTGACTGGCATCGAGGTCGAAGCGCTCGGCGCAGGCCCTGCTGCCAGTGGCGCGGTTTGGCTCGATCCTGCGCGAAAGCAGCGACGCGACGTTCCGCATCGAATCCGACCACGATGGCACCACGGTCCGCGGCGAGCGGAGTCAGTTCAAGCTGCCTTCCGAAAACCCGCTCGATTTTCCTGCCATCGCCGAGTTCAGCGACAAGAGCTACTACGAGATCCCGGCCCGGCTGTTCCGTGAGTTGATTCGCCGCACCGTATTCGCCACCGATAACGAAAGCAGCCGTTACGCGCTGGGTGGCGTAAAATTAGAGTGGCAGAACAGCACGCTCACGGCCGTCGGCACCGACGGCCGCCGCCTGGCCCGCATGGAGGGGCCTGCCCAAGCCGTCGGCGAGCCGGCGCCCGTTCGGCGAAGTGACGGTCGTGCCCACGCGGGCGATGAACCTGCTCGAGCGGGCCCTGGCCGAAGATTCCAGCGAGGTGCAGCTTGCCGTCCGGCAGAACGACGTGCTCGTGCGGAACCCACGGGCGACGATTTATTCGCGGCTGCTCGAGGGCCGCTACCCGCGGTGGCGCAACGTGTTCCCGCGGCGCGAGAATTCGCTGAAGCTGAACCTCACGGTCGGTCCCGTGCAGACGGCCATTCGCCAGGCGGCAATCGTCACCAGCGAGGAGAGCCGCGGCGTCGATTTCACGTTCGGCGACGGCACTTTGGTCCTCGCCGGCCAGACGGCCGAGGTCGGCCAGTCGCGGGTCGAGTTGCCAATCGCCTACGACGGCAAGCAGATTTCGATCACGCTCGATCCGCGGTTCGTGATTGACTTCCTGAAAGTGCTCGACCCGGAAAAGGCATTCACGTTCGACCTGTTGGACGGCGACTCGGCCGCCGTCTGCACGACCGACGACGGCTACGGCTACGTCATCATGCCATTGGCGCGAGATCGCTAACGTTTTCTGTCTTTGTTCGTGTCACCACTGTGGACGCAGAAAACAGCGAGAGAACAGAACGAAGTACAAATGCCCCTTAGATATATTGGTTTGGGCGAAATTCTGCGATGACTGACGAAAAGCACCCAAGTGCCAGAGAATCCTTGAATCGCATCGCCGGACTGAGCAGTTATGCAATGGGAGCGATTATCTTGGCACTGATGGCGCTTAGCATTTACGACGACCGCGGATTTAAAGGCGATTATCAGAGTTACGTAATAGGGTTGGGTGCCGCAATTATTTGCTTCGCCATTGGCTTTACGACAGGGCGGCGGATGAAGAATTGACCTCTTCAGAAGGGAATTCATTTTTCCCGTGTTCTTCATGTCCTTAGTGGTTCAACCCAAAGGTTGACGTGAGTTTGACCGAACCAACGCGAGACGACGTCGCCGATTTCGCCGCCCGGCGCGACAAGGAGGAGCGCCGCTACTACGCTCGTCGCCCCAAGAAAATCGGCGACGTGCTGGCCCAGTTGATCACGGTCCGCGGCTACGGGCGATTCCAGGCTCAAGCCGATCTGGCGGCCGCTTGGCAGGCGGCTGCCGGCGAGCTACTGTCGCGCTTCAGCCGCGCCGGCCAAATCCGCCGCGGCCGGCTCGAGGTCACCGTCACCAATTCCACCATCGTGCAAGAACTCTCGTTTCAAAAACAACACATCCTGGCCGAGCTGGGGCGACAACTGCCGGACGCGAAAATCCGCGACCTCCGCTTCCGCATCGGCCAACTCGACTAACGACAACCCAGGCATCCCTTTTGCAATGGCGAACGAAAACGAAGACGACAAGACCAGCAAAAACACCCCAGCAGCGGGCGAGTACGGCGTCGACCAGATGCGCTACATGAGCGACCTGGAGCACGTCCGCGAACGCACCGGCATGTACATCGGCAACCGCGACGTCCGCGGCATGCATCACCTGGTCACCGAAGTCGTCGACAACTCGATTGACGAAGTGATGGCCGGCTACGCCAAAGTGGTCAACGTCACGGTCAACCGCGACGGCTCGGTCACCGTCGAGGACGACGGCCGCGGCATCCCGGTCGACGTCGACCCCAGTATCGGCAAATCCGGCCCTGGAGGGCGTCATGACGATGCTCAAGTACGGCGGCAAGTTCGACAACAAGGCCTACAAAACCTCCGGCGGCCTCCACGGCATCGGTGTCAAGGCCGTCAATTTCCTGTCGCGAGTGGTGCGAGGTCGAGGTCCGCCGCGGCGGCCACGTCTATCACCAGGAATACGAGCGCGGCAAGCCGGTCACGCAGGTGCGAAGTCTCGGCGCCTCGGACACGACCGGCACCAAGACCACTTTCAAGCCCGATCACGAAATCTTCGGCGACTTGAAGTTCGATCCCAACATTCTGCACCGCCGCCTGCAAGAGCTGGCTTACCTCAACAAGGGCGTGCGAATCGTCTTCCTCGACGACCGCACGGGCAAGAAGGAAACCTTCCAGTACGAACGGGGTATCGTCGAGTTCGTCGAGTACCTCAACCGCAGCAGCGAGCCGATCCACAAAGAGGTCGTGCACATCGAAGGTCGAATTCGAGCAACGTGGCGATCGACGTCGCCTTGCAATACTCGGGCGAATACACCGAAAACGTCCACTGCTACGTCAACAACATCAACACGCACGAAGGCGGCACGCACCTCTCCGGCTTCCGCACGGCCCTCACCCGCACGCTGAACGCCTACGGCAAGACGCAGAACCTCTTCAAAGACATCGTCCCCACCGGCGAAGATTTTCGCGAAGGCCTGACCGCCGTCGTCAGCGTCCGCATCCCCGATCCGCAGTTCGAATCGCAGACCAAGATCAAGCTGAACAACCCCGAGCTGGAAGGCACCGTCAACTCGGCCGTGGGCGAGTTCCTCTCGAAGTTCCTCGAAGAAAACCCGGGACGGCCAAGCAGATCGTCCGCAAGGCGATCCTGGCGGCCGAGGCCCGCGAAGCGGCCCGCAAGCAGAAGGAGCTGATCCGCGAGCGCAAAGGTGCCCTCTCCGGCGGCGGCCTGCCGGGCAAGCTTCGCGACTGCTCCAGCAAGGAGGTCGACAAGTGCGAGCTGTACCTGGTGGAAGGCGATTCGGCCGGCGGCAGCGCCGAAGGGGGCCGCATCCGCGAGTTCCAGGCCATCCTGCCCCTGCGGGGTAAAATCATCAACGCCTACAAATCGCGGGAAGACAAAGTCCTCGCCAACGAAGAGATCCGCAGCATGATCTCGGCCGTCGGCATCGGCATCGGCGAAGACCAGGACCTCTCGAAGCGCCGCTACGGCCAGATCGTGATCATGACCGACGCCGACGTCGACGGCTCGTCACATCCGCACGCTGCTGTTGACGTTCTTCTATCGCCAGATGTACGAGCTGGTCAAAGGCGGGCATGTTTTCGTCGCCCAGCCGCCCCTGTTCCGTGTCCGCACGAAGCAAAGCACCCACTACGTGCAGACCGAAGAGGAGATGAGGGCCCAGCTCCTGGACCTCGGCCTGTCCGATTCGTCGCTCGATGCCGGCCGACGGCCGCGCGATCGAGGGCGAACGAATGACTCGGCTCGTCCGCACCCTGGCCACGCTGGAAGAGTCGATCTTGGCCCTGGAGCGCCGCGGCATCAGCCTCCGCATGCACGCCGAGCGGCAAGACCCGGCGACCGGCCGGCTGCCGATCTACCACGTCTTCCTCGGCGTCGAAGAGCACTGGTTCGACACCCGCGAGGCGATCGACGCCTTCGTCGCCCAGAAAGAAAAGGAGCTGGGCGACGAGATTCGCGTGGCCGCGGCCCCGACGATCACCGGTGAAACGGCGAGAAGGCGGCGACAACGTGAATCACCCGAGTCGGACGGCGCACGGCCCCCCGGTCACCGGTCCGCGGCTGCACATCGTCGAGCTGCACGAAGTCCGCACGATCAACACCCAGCTCGCCGAGCTTGCCAAGCATGGGCTTCGACGATCGATGCCTTAATTCCCGCAAGAGCGCACGGGCGAAGAGCAGCCCCGCTACATCCTCCGCCGCGGCGAAAACGAAACGGGCCTCGAAGACCTCCGCGGCCTGCTGGCCGCGATCCGCGCCGCCGGCGAAAAGGGCCTGCAGATCACCCGCTTCAAAGGCCTGGGCGAAATGAACGCCGAAGAGCTCCGCGAAACGACGCTCGACCCAGCCAACCGCACGCTCTTACAGGTGCGCATGGAAGACGCCGGCGCCGCCGACGACCTGTTCCGCATCCTGATGGGCGACAAGGTCGAGCCGCGGCGCGAGTTCATCGAGAAGCACGCGCTGGATGTCAGGAATTTGGATGTGTGAACGATTTGCATTATAATCGCCGTCACGTGAGCGTCGCAAGGGAGGATCGATTAAATGACGTCGTTTACGAAATGGATCAAAAATGCCGCCCGTCAGATTTGTGATCCCGAACATGATCAACGAATAGCCGACTCTGGGTCACTTTAATATCAGGTGATGCGACAACTGCGGGAGACAAGTTCACTCTGGGGCTATTTAAACGACAAGCCGATTGCACGGAAAAAGATTTGAATTTGGCAATAACGTCGAGTCTATGAAACCCTTGTTGCTCGGGCGTGGCAAGACGACAAGAATCACAGAAGCCGAACAGAAGACCATCGATCGGGTCGTTGGTAACTTGTTGATACCGCCGCATGATGTAGAATTCGCTTACATTTATCAGATCGCTCGGGACCAGTTTGCGGCAACATTGTCGCGCGCGTACTGGAGTACGGGATCTCGACGACTCGTGAAGCGGCGCATTTCGAAAGAAGATCTGAAATCTGTTGGCTTCGAACTGGGGGACTTCGTGCGTACGTACTTTCTTTTTGAGGGAGAGTATTTTCCTGGGGGATCTTTGCTGCATGCACGGAAACTGGGGTACTCACCAAGGACGCTGGGAAAGAACTGGGGCGGCAACGAGGCGACTTGGACTGTCGAAGCAGGAGTTGCTTTCTGCGATTCAGTTGCAAGCAGAGCGGTTTGTCGATACGTTCTGAGATGCAAAATCGGACGGAATGCTGACGGAGAATGAACGAGTCCTAAACCAGTGGATTACACTACTGGAAATATCTCAGAACAAACGCGACTACACATTACTAGAACAATTTCCGCGCTTAAAACGAATGCGCTTTGCGCAATAAGGAAAACTACCCAGTGCTCGCTGCGCCCATAGGGATCGCAGTCCTGCGCTGGCGAAATTATCCATTACCACGCGCCGGCGGCGTGGTTACAGAAGCGTGTGGTAAAGAAACGGTGAGCGGTGGGACGAACACAGTCGATCGTTGACTATAACCGACAATCGCCTTTTGTTTTCCAGCGATACGAGATCATTCGACGTCAAATTCGGCAGAATTGCTAGTTACAGCGGCTGGGCTGGTGGAATACGATTGCAGCGAATGGAGAAGCCAGAAGCCATTATCCGCGTAAACGAAGATGAACCGGTTGCATACGCTGTCCTTGATGGTGCCGTAGCCTTGTCAAATCAAACGAGACTGGCAAGGGACAGACTACCCTCTTATTCATACCTCGCGATGTACGTCAGCGAGTTGGGAACGTTACGGCGGTCAATGTGCGGAGCAGCAAGGACCGTGATTCGAACATTTCACCTGCCCGAATTGTCAACGAAGGCTGGGAATCGCATACTTTAGCGCGACAACGATTGGACGACGTTTTTGACGCGCTGGACCTACGAAACAATTCCGGCGAGACAGACGCGTCGGAACGGCACGACGAGCATCAACCGTACCATTCGTGCAGCCATACGGCCATTAACGGCCGTTCTTCGCCGCAGGCGATAATAGCCCCGGCATTCATGCCGGGGTGACCGATTGCCAACGCACCCGTGTATGGAACCTGGGCCGGCGTCGCGGCAGTGCCGCGACCGGCCCGGTTCCAAACAGAATCGTCTGGCGTGATCCACCCCGGCGTCAACGCCGGGGCTAATATTGCGAAAGCGGCGCGAACGCCGTTGCCGCCCGACCCCTGTCAAAGGGTGGTCGAACGCTTCGCCGACAAGACGCTCGTCGAGCGGCACTACTCCAAGGAGTTGCTCAACTGGCTCGCCGCCCGCGCAGGCCTGGGTCGAACCCGACCGCCTGCCGATCGGGATTTTTCCCGTGGCCGAAAACTTATCTATACAAAAGTACACAAATCTGCTAGGGTCAAGGTGCAACTTCGCGCGCGCTCTTTGGCAACCTGTTGCACAGCTTTGCCCGGCACTCGCTCCGGGCCGCGCTCGGCGTGCGCACTCACGAGCCTCCAATTCGCAATTCGCTTCTCGGAGCGCGGGCCTCCGGCTCTAACCACCGCTCAGCGCGAATAAGGCCCCACTGGAACGTAATTAACCCCACCCCCGGGCGCTATTCGGGCGTAAGTCGACGCTTGCAGAGTTGCAACTCGCGGCCGGCATGACGCTTACGCAGAGCCCTCAGCAGACTTACGTCCGAATAACGCCCCACGACAAATAAAAAAAAATTTGGTGGGGCGATCTTCCGGTGAGGCGATATTCCATCCGGATGTTTTCAATTGGCATTTTCAAATTTCTACTTTACATTTTGCCATCTCTTTCATGAGCTTTGGCCTGCGGCTACTGGCCCCTGCGGAGCGCGGCCATCTGTGGTGCTTGCGTATCCTTTTTTCCGCATAAGGATACAATTGTATATGGCGCCCGCATCCCAAAAACCCCTCATCACCCGCGAATTCTTTAGCGAGCTGCACGACCGGCTGGGGCACTTGGTGCGCGAAGAGGCCCACAGCCATGCTCAGTTCTGGCTCGCCCGTGAGTTGATGAAGGCACTCGGCTACGGCCGCTGGCCGACGTTTGTAAAAGTGATCGGACGGGCCATCGCCGCTTGCGAAGCGGCCGGCCAGACGGCGGACGACCATTTCATCGAAATCGTCGAGCTCGTGCCGAACGACGGCGGACCGGCCCAGCACATCGACGACTACGCCCTCACCCGCTACGCCTGCTACCTCATCGCCCAAAACGCGGACAAGTACAAAGCGGCCGTCACCTATGCAAACGTATATTTCGCCGTCCACGCCCCGAACCAGGAGCTCATCGACGCGCACATGGCCCAGGCCGAGCGGATCGTCGCCCGCAAGAAGCTGACGAAGTCCGAGAAGACGCTTTCTGGCCTGATCTACGAGCGTGTCGAAAGCGAGCTCGGCTTCAGCCGCATCCGCCGCAAGGGCGACCAGGCGCTATTTGGCGGCGCAACGACGCAGCAGATGAAAAAGCAGCTCGGCGTACCCAAGGGCCGGGCCCTGGCCGACTACCTGCCGACGATCGCGCTCAAGGCGAAAGACTTCGCCAACGAAATCACGAACTTCAACGTCAAGCGCGGCTACCTGCACACCGAGGCCCAGATCACCCGCGAGCACGTGAAGAACAACCGCGCCGTGCGGCGGCTACTCAAGAAGGGCCGCATCGTGCCGGAAAAACTTGCGCCGGCGGAAGACTTTAAGAAGTTCGAGCGCCGCGTGGCCAGGGAAACGAAGAAGCTGCCCGGCGAAACGAAGAAAATCGGTCTGAAACACCAATCCGACGCGTAAGCGAGGAATCACGCGGCACGGCAGAAGCCCTCGCTTACGCGTCGGGTTAGCGTGCTCTGCATGCCTATTCATACTGCTGCCGCTATAATTTGGGAATGTCGACCGACCTGTTCCATCCCGTCATCGCCCGCTGGTTCGCCGAGCGCTTCGGCCAGCCGACCGAGGCGCAAGCCGCAGCCTGGCCCGAGATCGCCGCGCACGAGCATACACTCGTCGCCGCGCCGACCGGCTCGGGCAAAACGCTGGCCGCGTTCTTGGCGTCGATCGATTCCCTCTTCCACCAGGCTGCCGCCGGCATGCTGGCCGACGAGACGCAAGTCGTCTACGTCTCGCCGCTCAAAGCGCTGAGCAACGACATCCACCGCAACCTCGACGTGCCGCTGCACGAAATCGGCGACGGCAGCACGAGCGGCCGGGTGCGATGCCGCCGCATCCGCGTCGCCGTCCGCACCGGCGACACGCCCGCGCCCGAGCGCCAGGCGATGCTCCGCAAGCCGCCGCACATTCTGGTCACCACGCCCGAGTCGCTCTACCTGCTGCTGACCGGCAGCAAGAGCCGCGACATCCTCCGCAGCGTTCGCACGGTCATCGTCGACGAAATCCACGCCCTGGCCCGCGACAAGCGCGGCTCGCACCTGGCGCTCTCGCTCGAGCGGCTCGACCACCTGTGCGAGCGGCCGCCGGTGCGGATCGGCCTGTCGGCCACGCAGCGGCCGATCGACGAGATCGCCCGCTTCCTCGTCGGCACGCCAAACGTCGACGCCGACGGCAACGCGAAGTGCACATCGTCGACACCGGCCACGTCCGCCAGCTCGACCTGGCCGTCGAAGTGCCGCCCAGCGAGCTGTCGGCCGTCTGCTCGCACGATACAATGGGCCGAAATCTACGCCCGGCTGAGCCAGCTCATTCTCGAACATCGCAGCACGCTGATGTTCGTCAACACGCGGCGAATGGCCGAACGTGTCGCCCACGCGCTGGAAGAGCAGCTCGGCGAAGGCCACGTGGCCAGCCATCACGGCAGCCTGCCGCGCGAGATGCGCCTGCGGGCCGAAGAGCGGCTCAAGAGCGGCCAGCTCAAGGCGATCGTCGCCACCGCCTCGCTCGAATTGGGCATCGACATCGGCTACATCGACCTGGTCTGCCAGATCGGCTCGCCGCGCTCGATCGCCACGTTCTTGCAGCGCGTCGGCCGGGCCGGGCCATGCGCTGGGCCGCGTGCCCAAGGGGCGGCTGTTCGCGCTGACGCGCGACGAGCTGCTCGAATCGCTGGCCCTGATCCACGCCGTGCGGCAGGGCCAGCTCGATCGCGTCGAGATGCCCATCGCCCCGCTCGATATCCTGGCCCAGCAGATCGTGGCCGCGGTCGCTTGCGACGAGTGGGGCGAAGACGAACTGTTCGCACTGTGCCGGCAGGCCTGGCCATTTCGCTCGCTGCCGCGCAGCGAGTTCGACGCGATCGTCGCGATGCTCAGCGAAGGCATCGCGCCCGGCAACCGCGCGCGGCGCGTACTTGCACCGCGACCGCATCCACCACCGCTTGCGGGCCCGCCGCTCGGCCCGCTCACGGCCATCACCTCGGGCGGGGCAATTCCCGAGAAGGCCGACTATCGCGTGGTGACCGAAGGCGAACGCACGTTCGTCGGCACGCTCAACGAAGACTTCGCCATCGAGAGCCAGGCCGGCGACGTCTTCCTGCTGGGCAACACCTCCTGGCGGATCGTCCACGTCCGCGGCGGCGAGGTCACGGTCCGCGACGCCCACGGCGCGCCGGCCACCGTTCCCTTCTGGCTGGGCGAAGCGCCCGGCCGCACGGCCGAGCTCTCGGCGGAAGTTTCCGCGCTGCGCGAAACGCTGTGGCAGCAGATTCAAATTACGCCGAAGGCGTTGAACGCCACAGCCCAGGGTCGCCGCGCAAGCGGCGCACCCTGGGTCGGTAAAGAGCGCTCGACAAGTTACTCCGAAGGCGTTACACCCACACGCGACGTGTGTGACCCCTTCGGGGCAACCGAAACAATGGACGTTCAAGACCCAGGGTGCGCCGCAGGTGAGGCGACCCTGGGCTGTGGGGTGGAACCGCTTCGCGGTTCAGCAGACATCGGATTGCATGAAAAGATCGCTCCAGAATTGCAATCGAGCGCCGAAGCCGCCGTCGCTTGGGTTCAAGAAAACTGCGGCGCGAACGAATGGGGCGCCCGGCAGGCCGTCAATTACGTCGCCGCCCAGGGCGCCGCGATCGGCCTCGTGCCCACGCAGCGGCAAGTCGTCTTCGAGCGGTTCTTCGACGAATCGGGCGGCATGCAACTGGTGATCCACGCCCCGTTCGGTTCGCGGATCAACAAGGCCTGGGGCCTCGCGTTGCGCAAATGCTTCTGCCGCACGTTCGATTTCGAGTTGCAAGCCAGCGCCGACGACAACGGCGTCGTGCTCTCGATCGGGCCGAATCACAGTTTCCCAATCGAGCGGATGTTTACGCTGCTCACCACCGCCGACGCCCAGCCGCTCTTGATCAAGCGCTGCTCGCCGTGCCGATGTTCCTGATTCGCTGGCGCTGGAACGCCACGCGGGCCCTGGCCGTGCTGCGGCAGCGCGGCGGCAAAAAGGTGCCGCCGCCGCTGCAGCGATTCCGGGCCGACGACCTGCTCACGGCCGTCTTCCCCATGCAAACCGCCTGCTTCGAGCACCGCACCGGCGACCTGGAACCGCCCGATCACCCGCTCGTTCGCCAGACGATCCACGACTGCCTGCACGAGGCGATGGACCTCGACGGCTGGCTGGATGTATTAAAGCAAATCGAAGCCGGCCAAATCG
The DNA here is from genome assembly GCA_963738665.1 of uncultured Planctomycetota bacterium. Classification (GTDB taxonomy): domain Bacteria; phylum Planctomycetota; class Planctomycetia; order Pirellulales; family Lacipirellulaceae; genus JABDGM01. The sequence goes on along the minus strand of CAVTXL010000003.1, from coordinate 1,134,753 downwards.
AGCTCGTCGGCCGCGACACCCGCGAGCCGTCGCCGTTCAGCTATCAACTGCTCAACGCCAACCCGTACGCCTTTCTCGACGACGCGCCGCTGGAAGAGCGTCGCGCCCGGGCGGTCGCCGTACGGCGAACAATCCGTGTCGACGACGTCCGCGACCTGGGCCGGCTGGACGTGGCCGCCATCACGCAAGTTCGCGCCGAAGCCTGGCCGCTCGTGCGGAGCGCCGATGAACTGCACGACACGCTGCTCACGGTCGGCGCGATTGCCGAACGCGAAGGCGTGGAGTGGATTGGATTCTTTGAGTCGCTCGTGTACCAGGGCAGGGCGACGCGCAGCGTGCGAAGCGGCACGCCGGAGTTGTGGATCGCCGCCGAACGCTGGCCGACCGTGTCCGCCGCCCTGCCAGAATCGGAAGCCAGGCCGCCTGTATCGTTGCCCGCTGAACTCAACAGCGATGTTTCCAAGCACGACGCCCGGCTCGCCCTCGTCCGTGGCCGCGTCGAAATCAGCGGCCCCACGACGGCCGACCGCATCGCCGCGCAACTTGGCCTGGATGCGCCGGCCGTGCAAACGGCGCTCGAGCAATTGGAAATCGAGGGCGTCATCCTCCGCGGCCAATTTACCGACGAGTCGCCGGGTAAAATCGAGTGGTGCGAACGGCGGCTCCTGGCGCGGATTCACCGCCTGACGCTCGACGGCCTGCGTCGCCGCGTGCAGCCGGTCGCAGCCGACGACTTTTACCGCTTCCTGCTGGCCCATCACGGTTTTGATCGCCACGATCTGTCCCGGGGCGAAGCCGCCCGCGGCGAATTGTTACGAATCGTTTCGCGGCTCGCCGGTTTCGAATCACCGGCGGGCGCCTGGGAGCACGAACTGCTGCCCGCGCGGCTAGCGGCGTACGAGCCGGAGCTGCTCGACGAGCTGTTCGGCACCGGCGAAGTAGTTTGGGGGCGACTCAACTCGCCGCGCCCGAGCGACGACCGCCGCAGCCAGCCCTTCACGCGGGCTGTGCCAATCTCGCTCGTGCGGCGGGCCGATTTGCCGTGGATCCTGCTCGCGGAGCGTGAAGTCGCGCCCCGCTGCTGCCCGTTGGGATGCCCAAGCGGCTTACGAGGCACTGGCCCAACACGGCGCCCTGTTTTTCGACGACCTTGCGGCCGCCAGCGGCCTCTTGCCGTCGCAACTGGCCGATGCACTCAGCGAATTGGCCGCGCTCGGGCTGGTCACGTCGGACGGTTTCGCGGCCATTCGAGTTCTGATGTCTAAACACCATTCAGCCGCGATGCGAACGGGCCGCCGCGGCGGCCAGCACCGCCGGCGCAGGGCGTATTCCCTGGGCGGCCGCTGGTCGCGGTTTCCGCCCTTCGTCGGCCCGCTCGCGGACGAAGAGCGCGCCGAAAAATGGGCCTGGCTCTTGCTCAATCGCTACGGCGTCATATTTCGCGATTTGATAACGCGGGAAACGCTCGCGCCGCCCTGGCAGCAGCTTGCCAGCCTTTATCGCCGGCTTGAGATGCGGGGCGAAATCCGCGGCGGCCGGTTCGTCGCCGGCGTGGCGGGCGAGCAGTTCGCCCTGCCCGCGGCGGTCGAGCGGCTGCGGCAGTTCCGCGATCAGGGGGCCGGCGACGCCAATGACGAACTCTGGTACATCGTGTCGGCCGCCGATCCGCTCAATCTCATCGGCATCATCACCCCCCATGCCCGCGTGCCGGCCACGCGGTCGAATCGGATCGTCTTTCTGGGCGGCCGGCCAATCGCCGCTCGCGAATCGAAGGCCGTTCGCTGGCTGATCGACGACGTGGACGCGGCGACGCGTCAGCAGGCGATCCGTTTGCTCGCCAGTCCGGACGCATTGCGTCGCGCCGAGATCGCGGCTGCGCCGCTCGACGCAAATCGCTTCGCTACGATCAAAGCCGCTGCGACGGAAGACGGCGTTAGCGGCCGATTGGAGCCGGCTGCGACAAACGGCAGCCGACTTGCCTAGTCTTTTGCCCCCACCCGGCCGGCCGAGCCGGCGACTGCATGTTCTTGCTCTTCGCCCTTGGCCGCCAGACCGCGCTCGATGATCGCGATCGCAGCGCGGAGATAATCTTTGTCGTTCACCTTCTCACCAAACCGCTGCTCGAAGTGGTCGCGGCCCTCGAGCCAAAAATAAACGAGACCGAGCACCATGATGCCCAGGTATTCAGCGTCGATGTCGTCGCGGACTAGTTTCCGCCGCTGCGAGACCTCGATTCGCCGCCGCAGCGTGTCCAGAATCGTCGGCTCGCCGGGCCAAACTTGCTTGTCTCCTTCAACGTGCGTGCGGGCGCACAGTCGCAGCAGCAGCGGGTTGCTGCCGATGTAATCCATGATCCGTCGCATCTCGGCCGCGATGTTGAGCGGGCGATTGACGGCCTTGGCCGCGTTGGGGAACCGCTTGGCGTAGCCTTCGACCAGCCGCTGCTTCACCGCCCGATAGAGGTCTTCCTTGCTGCCGAAGTGGTGGTGGATCAGCGGATGCGATACGCCCGACGCGTTAGAGATATCCCGCATGGTCGTGGCGGCAAACCCGCGCTCGGCAAACAGCCGCTCGGCCGCCGTCAGGACGGCGGCGCGGGTGTTTTCGGGGTCTCGAACCCGTTCCTCGGCCATCGTGTCCTATCCCTTCCCGGTGCTTCCGTGAGCTTTCCAACTGGTAAACTAATTCTAAGCCGCACGGGGCGGCTGTCAACTTGGCGGACGGGCTTTGGCCCGAGTTGACCTGGGTTTCACTGGAACTTAGTATTTACCAGGTGGTAAGTGCAGTGGGAGGAACAAACCTTGCGGCGGGTGGAATTTGTGAACGCGCGCGGTCGTAGTTTTGTCTTGTTTGGGCGGTCAGTTGCTTTACTCGTGGCGATTGCCGAGTGTGCGCTGGGCGTACTCCTCGGTTGCCGGCCGCAAAACCAGTTCGTGGCCCCGCCGCCGCCCGAAGTCATCGTCGCCACGCCACAGCAGCGCAGCGTAACTCAATACCTTGAAGCGACTGGTACGGCCCATCCGGTCGAGGTGGTCGATATTCGGCGCGGGTGCGGGGCTTCTTGAAAGAGCGGCGCGTTGAGGAAGGCTCGCTCGTGCATCAGGGCGATTTGCTGCTCGTCATCGACGAAGAATCATTCCAAGTCGCGCTCGACCAGGCCAAGGCCAACGAGGCAGCCGCCGAGACGGCGCTCCTCCAAGCGCAGCAATCGCAGGCCCGCTCGATGATGCGGCGCAATTGGCGCTCGATGAAGCACAGCTGCAACTAGCGATCAGCCAGGAGCAGCGCATCACGCCGCTGGCAACCGCTGCTTCGTGCGCGGTCTCCCAGGAAGATTTGGACAAGGCCGTCGCCACGCGCAAGCAGGCCGAAGCCAAAGTCGAGTCGACGAAGGCCAACCTGTCCCAAGTCGACGCCGATTACGAGACCAATATCGCCGCCGCAAAAGCCAGGCTGGCCGCCGCCAAGACGGCCGTCCACTCGGCGCAAATCGACCTCGGCTATTGCCGCGTCATTTCACCCATCGACGGCCGCATGGGCCGCGTGAACTACGACGTCGGCAACCTGGTCGGCGATCCCGAAACGTCGCTCTTGACCACGGTCGTCAAGTACGATCCGATCCAGGTCTATGCCAGCTTGAGCGTGGACGACTATTTGAAATACCGCAGCGTCGCCGGCGAGCCGGCGGCGAACAATCCGCCCGACAAGCAATGGCCGGTCGAGCTGACGATGGCCGACGACATGCGCTACGACCACCGGGGATACATCGACTATCATGACCCGATGGTCGACCGCGGCACGGGCACGATCCAGATTCGCGGCGTGTTTGCGAACGCGGACGCCGTCATTCTGCCCGGTATGTTCGCCCGGCTGCGGATTCCGATCGGCCAGCGCGACAACGCACTGCTCGTGCCGGAAACGGCGATCGGCACCGATCAGCTCGGCCAATACGTCTACGTGGTCAATGGTGAAAACAAAGTGGAGTATCGGCAGGTCCGTACGGGGCAGAATGTGGACGGGATGCGGGTGGTCGACGGCAAAATCGGCCCGCAAGACAAAGTGATTGTCGAAGGCCTGCTGCGGGCCCGGCCGGGCATCGAAGTTGCCCCCAAGGCCGAGGTGGCCCAAACCGATCGCCAAGCGACCGTCGCGAACGACATGCCCGAATCGCGGCGAGTGCCGTAGCAGAATTACCGTGATGCTACGCATCGCCGAGCCGGCGACCGTAGCACCGCGGCTTTTGAAAGCCGTCATGTTTTCTCGTTTCTTCATTGAACGCCCGATCTTCGCCAACGTCATCGCCATCGTGACGATGATCGTCGGGGCCGTTGCGCTGTTTCGTCTGCCGATCGAGCGCTACCCGAACATCACGCCGCCCACGGTCACCGTCAGCGCGAGCTATCCGGCGCCGACGCCGAAACGGTCTCGAACACCGTGGCCACACCAATCGAGCAGGAAGTAAACGGCGTCGAGAATATGCTGTACATGTCGTCCAACTGCTCGAGCAACGGCCAGTACCAGCTGACCGTCACGTTCGAAGTGGGCACCGATCTGGACGCGGCCCAGGTCCTCGTGCAAAACCGCGTCGCCATCGCCATCCCCAAGCTGCCGCAGGAAGTCCAGCGCCAGGGCCTGACCACCAAGAAGCAATCGACGAACATCGTGCTGGCCGTGTCGCTCTATTCGCCCGACAACCGCTTCAACGAACTGTTTCTGAGCAACTACGCCACGTTGCGCGTGAAAGACGCCCTGAGCCGCATCGATGGCGTCGGCGACGTGAACGTCATCGGCAGCGGCGCCTACGGAATGCGGATCTGGATCAACCCCGAGAAGCTGCGGGCCCGCAACCTGACGACCGAAGACGTCCTGCGCCGCAATTCGCGAACAAAACGTGCAGGTCGCCGCCGGCCAGGTCGGCCAGTATCCGTCGCCCCAGTGGCAAGGCTTTCAATACAACGTCACCACGCGCGGTCGGCTGAGCGACCCCGACGAGTTCGGCAACATCATCGTCAAGGTGAACAACGGCAGCGAATCGGTGACCGGCCCCGACGAGGCCGTCGCCTCCCGCTTCGTTCGCATCAAAGACGTCGCCCGCGTCGAGCTCGGCTCGCAGACCTACGACCAGTGGTGCGAAATCAGCGGCAAGCCGGCCGCCACGATGGCCATCTTCCAGTTGCCAGGCGCCAACGCCCTGCGAGGTCGCCGACGCGGTGCAAGCGGCGATGGAACGAATCAAGCCTTCGTTTCCCGAAGGGCTCGATTACATGATCCCGTTCGACACGACGATTTTCGTCCGTGAATCGATTCAGCGAAGTCTATTGGACGTTCGCCGAAGCCAGCGTGCTGGTGCTCATTGTCATCCTGGTCTTTTTGCAGGACTGGCGGGCGATTCTGATCCCGGCCACCACGGTGCCCGTGACGATCATCGGGGCGTTCGCCGCGATGTCCGCCCTGGGCTTCTCGATCAACATGCTGACGCTGTTCGGCCTGGTCCTGGCGATCGGCATCGTGGTCGACGACGCGATCGTGATCGTGGAAAACGCCTCGCATCATATCGACCACGGTCATGCTCGATCCGAAGCAGGCCACGATCAAGGCCATGTCGCGAAGTGCTCGGCGCCGATCATCGGCATCACGCTGGTGCTGATGGCGGTGTTTCTGCCGACGCTCTTCCTGGGCGGCATCACCGGCAGCTGTATCGGCAGTTCGCGCTGACGATCGCGGCGACGGCCTTCATCAGCGCGATCAACGCCGTGACGCTCAAGCCGGCCCAGTGCGGCCGTCTACTTGCGGCCCACGCAAAGCGGAAGAACGTCTTTTTCCGCTGGTTCAACGCAGTCTACGATCGGTGCGAAGCGGTGTATACGGCCATCTGATTCGCCGCATGGTGCGGCACGCCGGTGCCGATGCTGCGTGCTGTTTGTCGCGCTGGCCGGCTTCACCGGCTGGTGGTTCGTGCAGTTGCCCACCGGCTTCTTCCCCACCGAAGACCAGGGCTACGCGATGATCGGCGTGCAGCTACCGGACGCCGCCTCGCAGATGCGGACCCGGGCGGTGGTCGAGCAAGATTAACGCGTATTCTGAAGGAGACGCCCGGCATCAACCGTTGGTTCCTGCTGGGCGGCACGTCGATGTTGGACCGCTCGGTCGCCTCGAACGCCGCCGCGATCTACATTTCGTTCACCCCTTGGGCCGACCGGGTCGGCAAGCCGGACGTAAGCCATGGAGGCGATCTTGGGCAACCTGACGGGCCAAGTTTCAGCACATCCCCGAAGCGATGATCTTCGCCTTGCCGCCGCCGGCGATCAGTGGCCTGGGCGTCTCGGGCGGCTTCGAAATGCAGGTTGAGGATCGAGCCGGAATCGGCCTGCCCGAACTGCAAAAAGTGATGCACCGAGATAGTGCAGGCCGGCAATTCGCAAAGCGAACTGGCCGGGCGTGCAGACTACGTTCCGCGCCGAAGTGCCGCTGATTTTTGTCGACGTCGACCGCGAAAAGGCCAAGAGCCTGGGCGTTTCGCTCGATTCGATCTTCAGCACGCTGCAGACGGCCCTGGGCTCGGCCTATGTCAATGATTTCAACAGTTCGGCCGCGTGTTTCAGGTGCGCGTGCAGGCCGATCAAAAGTTTCGCCTCGAGCCCGAGGACATCCGCCGGCTGGAGGTCCGCGACGAGCAGGGCAACATGGTTCCTCTCGGCACGCTGGTCAAGGTCGAGAAGCGGCTCGGCCCGCAGATCATTCCGCGCTACAACCTCTATCCCGTCGGGCCCGATCACCGGCAGTGCCGCCCAGGGCGTACAGCTCGGGCCAGGCCCTGCGACTTGATGGAGCAATATTGCCTCGCACAAGCTGCCCTCGTCGATGGGCTACGAGTGGACCGGCATGTCGTTCCAGGAGAAACGCGTCGGCTCGCAGGCCATCTATGTGTTCGCCCTGGCCGTGCTGATGGTCTACCTGGTGCTGGCCGCTCAGTACGAAAGCTGGCTGTTGCCGGCGGCCGTGATCCTGGTCGTGCCGCTGGCCTTGTTGGGCACCGTCGCTGCCGTCTGGCGTCCGCGGCATGGACAACAACATCTACACCCAGATCGGCGTTGTGCTGATCATCGCCCTGGCCAGCAAGAACGCCATTCTGATCGTCGAGTTCGCCCGCGATTTGCGGGCCCAAGGCCGCTCGATACTCGACGCGGCCGTCGAGGCGTCGCGGCTGCGCTTCCGGCCGATATTGATGACCTCGTTCGCTTTCATCCTGGGCATCCTGCCGCTGGTGAACGCCACCGGCGCGGCCGCCGCAGCCGGCGTTCGCTGGGCACGGCCGTGTTCGGCGGCATGATCGCGGCGACCGTGTTGGCGGTGTTCTTCGTACCGGTGTTCTACGTCGTGATGCAAAGCTTGAGCGAATGGCGGCGGAAACCGGCAGAACAGCCCGAATATAATACGTCCACCGTAAAACGCGAATCGAACGGCGCACCGGCAGCGATGCCGAGCAAGCGCTCGGTACACGTTGGGCCGTAGGCCCGTGACTGCTCACTTGCCGCGCTTGGCCGATTTCTTCTTGGCGACCTTCTTGTCCTGCGCAGCTTTGGTCGCTTTCGCCGCCTTGGCCGGCTTCGCAACTTTGGCCACCTTCTTCTTTATCTTTTTGGCGTCGGCTGCCAGTTCGGCCTGGCTCTTTTGCCTCATGTCTTGCGACTGGGCCCGCTGGTAGCTTTGGATGTCGGTGAACTCGCCCTGCTCGTCGCGGACGGCGTACAGCTTCTTGCCCGCCTTGCTGTACATGACGGTGCGTTTCTTGGCCATGGATGGTTGCTCCTGTGCGAATGAAATTTGTGGCGAAAACCGCAAGTCCCGTGCGCGATTTCGCACGATCGTGCACAGTGTAAGCGCCCGCTGGGAAAATGCCAACTGAATTCCCGCATGTGCGCTGGCCTGGCCGCTGGCCGAGCTTCGGGTCGGCCGTCAATTAGCCTTTGCGGCCAGCGTCGCCGCGGTAGAATAAGTGGTCCCACCGGCGGCCGTACGCCAATGGCCGAGGAGGCTGCTGGCGGTGTGAAATGGAATGACGAAGTACTGATCAGTCAACCAAGGGCCGTGCCCACCGCGAAGGATGCAACGATGAAAGATGTCTTGGCCGTGGTCTTGGCCGGCGGAAAGGGATCGCGGCTGGAGCCGCTGACGCGCGATCGGGCCAAGCCGGCCGTCCCGTTCGGCGGCGCTTACCGCATCATCGACTTCACGCTGTCGAACTGCCTCAACAGCGGCCTGCGGCGAGATGCTGGTCCTCACGCAGTACAAGGCGATGAGCCTCGACCGGCACATCAACCTCGGCTGGCGAGGCTATCTGTGCCGCGAGCTGGGCGAGTTCATCGACGTCGTGCCGCCGCAGCAGCGGATCGACGAGCACTGGTACCAGGGCACCGCCGACGCCGTCTACCAGAACATCTACACGCTCGAAAAAGAGCGGCCCGAGTACGTCGTCGATCCTGGCCGGCGACCACATCTACAAGATGGACTACGGCAAGCTGGTCGCATTACCACAAGGCAGAACGACGCCGACCTGACGATCGCCGCGCTGCGCGGTCGGCCGGCCGAAGTCGCGGCAGTTCGGCGTGATGCAGATCGACGCGAGCCGGCCGGATCGTCGGCTTCGAGGAAAAGCCGGACGAGCCCGAAGACGATTCCCGGCGACCCGGAGCACTGCCTGGCCTCGATGGGCATCTACGTGTTCACCGCGCCGTTTTCTGTTCGAGCAGCTTTGCCTCGACGCCACGCGCCCGACAGGCCGCACGACTTCGGCCGCAACATCATTCCGTCGATCATCGAGACGCATCGCGTGTTTGCGTTCCCGTTCCGCGACGAGAACCGCAAGCAGGACGCCTACTGGCGCGACGTCGGCACGCTGGACGCCTACTTACGAAGCGAACATGGACCTGATCTCGCGTCGATCCGCAGCTGAACATGTACGACGAGCGATTGGCCGATCCGCACCTACCAGCCGAACTTGCCGCCGCCGAAGTTCGTCTTCGCCGAGCGGAGCCGGCGGCGCGCGGCCAGGCCCTCGACAGCATCGTCTGCCCGGGTGCGATCGTCTCCGGCGGCCAGCGTCGACGCGGTCGATCCTCGGCCCGCAACGTCGCGCGTCAACAGCTACGCCCACGTCGAAGACTCGATCCTGTTCGACGGCGTCGACATCGGCCGGCACGCCAAGATCCGCCGGGCGATCATCGACAAGGGCGTCCTCATCCCGGCCGGCATCGAGATCGGCTACGACCACGAACACGACCTGGCCCGCGGCTTCACGGTCAGCGACGGCGGCGTCGTGGTGATCGCCAAGGCGGAAGGCGTCGAGCCGATTTTTGAGAGCGTCGGGGCGTAGTTCTTGTTCCCAGCGAAGCTGAAAGCTCAGATAGCCGAGGCATTTTGAGGCGGCCGGTCAATTTTCTACATCGGCGAGGGCAAACTATAAAAAGGCGATGGGAGGGGGCGGCTTGTTGGGGAATTTCGGGCATCCTCTTTGTTGTTATCTACACTTATTTTTTACGCCTCGTCAGAGGAATTCGTGGGTGAATTCTCTTTCAGGTAATGCGGCGAGATTATGATACAAGGCGATTTCATAGGCTTCTTGGGTCCGAAAGCCGTACGATTTTCTGGTGATCAGTTTGAGTTTGTTGTTAAATCCCTCGACGATTCCGGCAGATATGCGTCCTTCGGCCCGAAACCAATTCAGAATCAGTTCCCGTCGTTCCCGCAGTGTGCGAGCCACCTTCTTCATGGGTTCGATCTTGCTGCGCATCGCGCGCGTGCACCATTGGTCCAAGAAACGGCCCGCCCAGCCGGGGCTCCAATATTCCCAGAATCGCTGAAAGTCTTCCTTCATCAAATGACTGCGAACGCTCTTCAGGTTGTATTGCAGGAGTTCGTTAAGTTTGATCGTTTGCTTCTCGGTGAGGTTTTCGGGGCCTTTAAGAGCAGCCAACGGGCACCTTGCAAGTGAGGTTCGTAACCATCTCGTTTCAACTCTTTGACTTCGGCCGCTCGGACTTCATCGAGGGCCTTGTTCATCCGCTGCATGACATGAAACCGGTCCAATATGTGTACGGCGTGGGAGGCCTTCTTGGCAATCACCTTCAGGTACGCTTTCCACATGTCACTGCAGATAAACTCGAGCCGTGCCGTCCGCTCCTGGCCCAGAAAGCGGAAGAACCGCAGCAAGGTCTTTGCCTTTCGGTCGGGGCCGATCCACAGCAGCCGTTTCTGGTCTTCATCGATCTGATACACCACCGTTTGGTAGTTGTGCCCCCGATGCCACTGAACTTCATCCACGCCGATCGAAGCAACGGATTCCAGATCCCACGCGCCAAACCCCAGTTCACTGCTTGTTTTACCGCCGCAAACACGCGATCCCAGCTCACACGCAGCGCTTCGGACACTTCCTTCCACGACATCCGCCGCGCCCACTTGGCCAAGTACCACGCGTATTCGACCGTCATCGTGCTCTTCCCCTCGGCCCATGGAACTCGCTCCACCTTCACTCCACAGGCGGGGCAATCGACCCGCCGCATCGAGTACACGAACACGACGGCTATGCCCCACAGCGGAATGAAGTCAAACCGCCGCGGTGTCGGCATGGTATCGTATCCGGGGCGTCGTTTTCCGCAGCCCGAGCAAACAGGTCGCCCGTTGGATCGAGGTTGGACCTCGACGTCAACCGCCGGCGTCAATGCATCCTCCTGCCAGGTAATCTTTCCAAACACAAACGACTTGTAATTGGTGACGCGATTGAGGATAGTTTTCAAGTGCATCCTGCGTGCCTTTGGCTGGACAGTTGTGATAAACCATCCATAACCGAAGATCACGCAGGATGCACTTCTACTTCTTCCTCAATCGTTGCAAAAACTTCCCTTTCTGGGCAGGTTCGTCAGGCTTCGTCGTCCTTTCATCCGTCGGGGCTCACCCCCGGGCACAGCACATGGCCCCGACGGATGAAAGGACGACGAAGCCGTAGACCCGTCAATAGACGTTGCCTCGCACTGGCCAAACCAGGCTTTGTTGTTCAGATTCCTGAGGGGCCTCGACGTCGCCCCTCTAACCGCCTTACGCCGCTATTCACCCACTAATTCCTCTGAAGACCCTTTTTTACTTATGCGAAGATGTTTGGTCCCCTTGGCCGGGTGGTAAACGGCAGTCCGATAATCAACGTATTCTTTGGGCTACCAGGGACAGCAACAACATACGTTTGTATTTTGGGTGGCCTGACCTATTGCATCATTAGGCGACGCGAGTTCCCGGCATTCTATTATCGCATCGGTGCCGGCTTCGCCATCATGTTAGTCGCCGGATTGGTAAGTAATCTGTACAACGCTTGGCTCGTCTCGCACTCGCCCCTCTCGTCGCTGTCTTTTACGGCAGATTTTATTTGGAGATGGTACTCGCTCATTCAAGTGCCTCAGTTAATTACGGCAATCGGCTTTGCGTTCATTCTTTGGGGCATTGCGACCGTTAAAGCCCGTCGCGATATTCCTTGACAAACGTTGTGCCAACTGCACTTCCCGCCAGTATCATGCGCCCTTGCTATTTATCAATCCGGAAGTTGGGTCGAGATAGCCTAGCAATCATCGCGCCCGCGGATGCGCTTCTCATACGCGGCCCGCAGATTGGCCGTGCTGACGTGCGTGTAGATCTGCGTCGTGACGAGGCTTTTGTGTCCGAGCAGCTCCTGCACGCTGCGGATGTCGGCCCCGCGATCTAAGAGGTGCGTCGCAAAGCTGTGACGCAGTGTATGGGGCGATGTCCGCTCGTCGAGGCCGGTGATCTTCAGATACTTTTCCAACATGCGGGCGACGCTGCGCGTCGTCAGCCGCGTGCCAAACTTATTAGTGAACACCGGCGCTTCGCGGCCCTGTTTTTCGCGCGGCGACAATTTTCGGGCGGCGAGCCACCGCTTGAGCGCCTTGGCCGCATAAGAGCCGATCGGCGACAATCCGTTCGCGCTTTCCCTTGCCGCGGACGCGAACGATTCCGGCCGCGAAATCGAGGTCGCCGTCGACCAGGCCGACCAGTTCGCTCACCCGCAAACCGGCCGAATAGAGCGTTTCTAAGATCGCCCGATCACGAATCGCCATCGCCGCTGCGCCGTGCGGCGCGGCGAGCAGCTTGCCGACTTCGTCGGTTGACAAGTAATGGGGCAGCTTGTGGCTCTTGCGCGGATTGCGAAGCGCCTTGGCTGGGTTCGCCTTCGCCCAGCCTTCGCGCTGACCGAACCGCAGGAAGCTGCGGACCGAAGCCAGCCGGCGGGCGATCGACGACTTGGCGTAGCCGGCCTCGTGCAGTGCCGAGACAAAGCCGCGCAGCTCAGCCGTGGTGATGCTGCCGGGCGCAGGCGTGCGGCCATCGGCGTCGGCCAGGTACTCGGCGAGGGCGGCGAGGTCCTCGCGGTAGCTCTTGATCGTATGCGGCGAAGCGCCGCGCTCGACGCGCAAGTACTGCAAGAACTGGGCAAGCTCGCGTTGCATGGCGAAAGAGTCGAGAGTCGAGAGTCGAGGGTCGACGGTCGAGGGCCAGACGAACTCTTCTGGCTCTTGACTCTCGACTCTTAGCTCTTGACTTGCACTAAAACAGCTCTTCGCTGTCGGTCACTTGCGGCAGCCGCAGGCGGGACCGTTGTTGCCGTTCTTCCTGGCGGATACGTTGGCTGAGGACGGCGGCGTCGTACCAACTGAAGCTGAGATCGGGGTTCGACGCATGGCGGCCGAGCATGCGGAGTGCTTCGGCCCGCTGCGAATCGTCGTACAAGAAGATGTATCGTTCCTTGCCCTTGATTAGGGCGAGTACATTAATGTCGTCGTTCACGCTTGCGGGTCTCCATCGGGCAGCGCGGGGGGACGGCCGGTTTGCCGCGGCGTGTTGGCTGCAGCAGGGGGAAACTCGGCGAGGGGCTCGGTTTATTCGCGTGCGCCGCTGGCGAAGGTATCCGTTCTCCGACGCGAAATACGGGCCTCTCTAAGGGTGCTTATCGGCAGTCTGACCAGCGCCACACTACTCGCGTTTCACCGGCGCCTCCGCGTGCTGAGAGCATCTCACTGATGTGCATGTGACAGCAGAAGCGGATGAAGTCGTCGCTGCGCTGCAGGTAGTTCTGCCAGCCGCCGAACCGCGCCTCGTCGCGGAAGTGGTAGTAGCTGGCCAGCGCTTCGGTAAATTCGCTATCGTTGCCTTGATAAATCCGCGTGTGCGTCATAACCGGACCACTATTGACGACGCACGGCGGCCGCGTGGGGCTTGGCGGCGGCGGAATGAAGCCGCGTTCGTCCGGCCATTCGGGCGGCAGTCCGCCGTAAAGAGCGGTCGCGCCGGTCGTAGCTGCGAGGTGGGCTGGCACCGATTGCAACGGCGACGCCAAGCTTTGCGGGCCGCTATCGCCCGGCGGCAGTGGCTCCGCTGCGCTCTCTTGAACGAAGGCAACGCTCGATGCTTTGTCGCCGGAGGTTGGCGACGGGTCGTCTGGCTTCTCTGCCGGCGGCGCGGAGTCGGCTGGTGTGTTTTCCGGTCGCATTTCAGGCGCAAGCCGGCTTGAGCCGGCGTGCAGGCGGGAGTTTGCGTGGCTAGTTGAGCCTTGGCGAGCGCCATTTCGGCCTCGAACACCAGCGGCGCGGGGATGAATTCTTCCTGCGGCGTGCCCCAAGGCAAACCGTAGCCGGGCGGAATTTCGTGAAAGCCCGGATTCGCGGCGTACCATTCCACGCGCAGGCCGCAGCGCGGCGGATAGTAGGGCTGGTAATCGGTCACTGCGCCGACGACGACGGCATCCACGTTCAGCACTTGCGCCAAGCGGCGGGCCGCTCCAGCATCAGCCAAATTGATCCGATTGGCGACGATCGCTTCCTCGACAATGCCCAGCGGCACCACTTCGAAGCCGGGCACCGCTTGCAGCTCTGCATAGTAGGCGAGTGCGAACTTGCGTCCGTCGACCGTCTTCTCGTCGCTCAGGTTGAAGAACGGCGCGACGGCCACGCGGCTGAGCTGCGGGAATGGATTGTGGATCACCGGCTGGTGGCTGACGTCGGGCAGGATCATGCTGCAGCCAGTGCAAGCGACCACCAGCAAGAGCAGCACCGACCGCATACCCGGCCGGGACGGCCGGGCTATGTAGATTGCGGACCCATATTGGGTCGGCTTCCAAGATACGAGGCTGCGAAACATCGGCGAAAGGTCGCCCGCGTTTCCAGCCCCCCTGCTAGCAGAACGAGCGCACGAATAGACACGTGCGCGATACGGGTTATCGACGCATGGCGGAGTGGGCTTGAAGAAAACTTCTGTGCGCGCGAGTCGCAATCACTGTCCGCATGCACTTTATGGTCGTGTCGACGTTACATTTCACCGATGGATATGAGCGTTGCCGACAGCAGCAGACCGATGATGAGTCCCGCTGCGAGCAGCACCATGATGGTGCGAGACAGCCTTGGTGAGCAATTCGCGATGATTGCCATGCAGACGGCGAAGAGGAAAGGGGAAACGGCGAACAGTCCAACAATCGTGACAACCGGATAATTGACGGCCATTGCAAAGAGTATCGCAAACACCGTGACGGCGAAGAACACATCCCGTAGCGAGAATCGAAGTGCTTGATTCGGCGGCACGTTTTGATTCCTCTCTTGTCAATCACCCTGCGCTGCCTGCCATTTTGTGTGCGCATCAGTTTGTAGTCGCCAAGATGAGCGCAAATATCGCGAACGCAATTGGAATCGCCACGGCGAAACTCCAGAGTAGGGTTCGCAACATCCGCCAATTTCGCTTCGTTGCCGTAGCGGCAAAGCCATCGGCGAGCAACAAGGCAATTGCGGCGCCGATCGTGGAAATCACGCCGATTGAGAGCGCTGGATGGCGTCTAAACAACGCCAATCCAACTGCTACAATCGTAGTCAATAGCAGCAACCCTGCGAGCGAGAACTGTACGGCCTGGCGCCGCCGGCGAGCTATCGCTGGCTTCCGCGGGTCAATATTCAAGTCACTCATTGTGCGCCAAATCTAGATCAATTGAGCCAGTGACACGATTCCAATCGGCTCCCGGCAGTGGAACGGCTCGCCATAGCGGCGGCCGATTACTTTGCCCCAGAAGGCCGCTTCGTCGCGGAGGCCGTCGAGGAACGTGGGCGGATCAGTCGGGCGGCCGGTGATGAATTGGCTTTCGTACGAGCGGATCGCGGCCAGCTTCGTTTCCCACTCGTCGCTAATGTCGAGCACGAAGGCCGGCTGGGCCGCGTGCTTCAGGTGGACGCAATAGTAATTGTAGATCCGCTCGGGATGATGGGGCCCGCCCGGCAGATCGGTCTTTACCAGCTTGGCCCAAAAGCGGGCCGCCTCGACGAGCTCGGTCGCGGCCACGTGATCGGGATGGGCGTCGACCCAATAGGGGGCGAACAGCCACCGCGGCCGCTCGCGGCGGATGACGGCGGCCAGCTTGGCGCGGTTCTCGATCGTGGCCTCCAGCGAGCGATTGGGCAGGCCGAGGTTTTCGCGCCACTCGAGGCCGAGCACCTTCGTCGCTGCGGCCGTTTCACGCTGTCGAATTTCGACGGAGCCGTGGGGCGTCGGCTCGCCGTCGGTCAGGTCGAGCACGCCCACCCGACGGCCTTCCTTGATGAACTTCAAAATGGCGCCGCCCATGCCGAGCTCGGCATCGTCCGGATGGGGCGCAATGACCAGGATGTCGAGCATCAGCAGAGCTTCCCCATACACCAGCCATGATCTCATCTACCCCCTCTATCGTAGGCTGATGCGCCGACGTCCTGCAACCAACGGCAAACCGCGCACATAACCCCACAGTTTGCTGAGGCGGTGCGAAGGCCCGACGGGACGGAGTATGAATTCCGGGAAGGCGCTGTTCGCCCGGCGCTATTCGTCGGTTTGCCACGCGAAAATCTGTCGTCAGCGGGGTGATTTACGCGGCGCAGGCGCACCACATGCACAGCTCTTCGCCGTTGAGAATGACGAGTATGGGATCGACGCTTGCGATTGTCGGCATACCGGCAACTGGGAGAACCTATGATGAGAAGTGCAATTCAACTTCTGATTACGGGCGCTATCGCCTCAGCGGCCGCGTTAGTTTTATATGCTCCGACGACGGCCCAGACAACCGGCGGCGGAGCCGCCGTCGGCGAAGGTGCCACCGGCACCGGCGGCCAGTTGGGAGGCACGGCCTCCGGCACTTCGGGCCAAATGGGGCCTGGCGTCCCGGGGACCGCGGGCAAGATGAGGGGAATCAGCGGCGCTGCAGGCCACTCAGGCGCCGCCCAGACCGGGGTGGCGAGCAGGTTACCGGCTGTTGGAGCGGGCGGAGTTCCCCGCACGGCAGCCCTCGGCACCTACCCCAACACGGCCAACCGCTTTCAACTCTACGGAGCGAATCCGTGGTTTTCAGGCGCTGGCATCCAGCAGCAGCTGGGGCTGAACCGCG
The DNA here is from genome assembly GCA_963738665.1 of uncultured Planctomycetota bacterium. Lineage (GTDB taxonomy): Bacteria > Planctomycetota > Planctomycetia > Pirellulales > Lacipirellulaceae > JABDGM01. The sequence goes on along the minus strand of CAVTXL010000003.1, from coordinate 1,118,303 downwards.
CTCAACTCGCGCGGCTAACCATCAACTATCAAACGGTCTATAACCGTTACGCCCAGGAGATAGCGCCATTTAATAACAGCGCCACTACGGCGGCGGGCACCGCGGCAGGCGGCCTCAGCATCGCGGCAGGCGCCAGCGCGGCCGGGAGCATCGGCACCGCGATGGGCGGAAACGGTATCGGCCTCGCCAACAACGCAAGAAATTCAGTGGCGGGGACGCCCGGCTCGACGATTGGAACACGCACCCAAAGCGGGCTGGCGACAGGTAACGTGAATACGGCGACGGGCTCGACTCTGGGAGCAGGAACGGTCGCCAGAGGTGCGCCGGGACCGGCAACTTGAACGCAGCGCAGCGGCGGCAGCGCTTGGCGCTCGCACGGCGGCGGTTTATGGCCAATTACGGCCAAATTGCCAACGGCATCATTAGCGATCCTCAGCAGCTGGCTCGCTTTAACCAGTTGAATCTGCAGTATCAGGTCTATGATGCCTTCAGAAATCCTGAGATCCAGCAAAGGCTGAGCCTGAGCGACCAGCAGCTTCAACAATTGAACCGCTATCGGCAGCGGTGGTACAGCGGCATGCAGCAGATCGCGGAGATGCCGGCCAGCCAGCATGAACAGGCCGTCCGCCAGTTTGAAGCGCTACGCGATCAGTTCAGCCAGAATGTGCGAAACGTGTTGACCGCGGCGCAGTTGCGGACGTGGAGCGCGTTGTATGGATCGCCCTACGAGTTCAACTGGTACGATTATTTCCCGAACTCGGGCTTTGGGCCTAACTCCGCTACCAATGGTTGATTCGCCAGCGGCTGGGACGATTCAGCCCGACAATCGTCCCTCGCAGATGAGCGGCTGAAAGTCGCCCATCGTCGCGACGCGGCCCCCCAACCGCCGCTGGCGTCGGTGGCAGCGGCCCGGTCGTGAAAGCGGCCTTCCCCCGAAGCCAGCCTCGCCGCTCGGGTGATGCTGGGGCCCGGAGGAGTCAGCCGCCCTGAGCAACCCGCAACTCACTCTTGCCGGGGTGATCTTCTGCTGCGATAGTACGCCCGCACTGCCTGCTGGTGGTGCGTTATCACAAGCAAAGCAGCAACGCGAGAAAGTTCCTGCTCATAGGTCTGGATTCGATGGTCGACCGCTCCTATCTCAATCGACGCCCCGGCCGCCTCGGCAGACGCCGCCAAGCGCTGGTGTCGGGTTTCATCGCGGCGGCAATCGCGTGCAGCGGCTGTGGCCTCTGGAAACCAGATGTTTGGAATGTCGATCGTTATCGTGACGACAAAGCGCTTGACATCGAGAAACGTCTGAACCGCGACAAGCCGATCGTCGCAAATCCGTTTTGACACGCTGCGAACCACGCTTTCGGCTGAATCGGCGGCCGGCTAATTTTTATGGGGCCCTTACCGGCTCATCTTTGGCGTGATACGCAACGTGGCTGCCGGCAGATCAGGTGGCGCGGAAACTGCTCGACGAGCCGTGACAACTTGTCCCGACGCGGTCACTCCGAATTGTTCTCGCAGCGTTTTGGGCACGGGTCAGGCCGTGTTTAGGCTCCCGGCACGGTAAGTGCATTCGTGGATGGGCGTCATGCGACTCGTCAACGAGCGCAAACTTCGCGCATCAAATACGAACCTTCTCTTTAGGGAACAGAACTATGAAACGCATCTTCAAGCTTGCGGTCGCAGCGGTGACGACGGTTGGGCTCGGCGCATTCGCGGCGGTGACGCCGTCGGCTTTGCCGGCACAGACCGCAGCAGGCGCGGCGGCCGGCGGCCAGACAGGAACGGCCGGCCAAATGGGTGGAGGTCAAACGGGCACGATGGGCCAAATGGGATCGGGCCAGCCAGGCACGGCGGGACAGATCGGCGCCGGTCGGAGCGGCACGGCCGGACAAATGGGCGGCGCAGGCCCAGCGAAACCTCGCGGGGAACGCTGGCGCAGACCAACCCATTCCAGCTCTTTGGGCAGAATCCCTGGTTCGCGAATCCTCAAGTGCAATCGCAGTTGGGGCTGAATCAGAACCAGCTTAACCGGCTGAACAGCAATTACCGCAGCGCGTTTGGACGCTACCAGCAACAGCTGCAGAGCATTAATCGCACAGGGGTGAATACAGGTATTCGGCTCAATAGCGAGACCGGCGCCGGCAGCGCGGGCGTCGGCACGAGTACCGGCCGGACCGGTATGGGCACGTCGACGACGGCCACAGGCCGAGGAACCACGGTCGGTTCGGGCACGACCGGAACGACCGGCACAACGGGTACAACGGGAACGGCTGGCACGACGGGAACCAGCGGTACCACGGGAACCAGCGGTACCACAGGAACTACCGGTACCACGGGCACCACAACGACCGGCGTTGGCAGCACGATCGGCACGGGTGCAACTGGCACGACCGCCGGGGGGACAGCTTCGAGTGTCGGCACCGGCACCGTCGGGACGGGCACGTCGACGGCCGGCGTCGGCTCGGCCAACGCCGGCACTGGCACCACCCCTGCAGGTACGCAGGGCGCGAGCAACCTGACGGCCCAGCAGCAACAAGAACGGATGCTCGCCGCGCAGCGCGACTTCTTGAACACGTTCGGCCGCGATCTGAATTCGATCATCACCGATCCACAGCAGCGCGAAAGATTCAATCAACTGCAAACGCAGTTCATGAATTACGACGCCTTTTTGGATCCCACGGTTCGCCAGCGGCTGAATCTGACGGACGCTCAACTGAACCAAATCGAGCAGTACCGAAACCAGTGGGAAGCCCGCATGCAGCAAATCGCCGACATGCCGCCGTCTCGGCGCAGCCGCACTTAGCCAGCTCAACGAGCTGCGCACCCAGTTCGGCCAGCAGGTGGGAAGTTTGCTGACCGATCCACAGCGGCGCACCTGGGTCGAGCTGTATGGGGAGCCGTTTGATTTCAGCTACGATACGTACTTCCCATCGGAAGCCAACTTCCAAACGGGCACGCGCGGTACCACGCCCGACCTTAACAACAGCGCGACGAACAATAACACGGCCACGGGGGCGACCGCCGCCGGCAGCGACATTGGCGTAATGGTGAACCCCGGCCAGAACTCGGGGATCGGCACGGCCAATCCGCCCGGCGGGGGTGTAAATCAAGACCCAACGCGCGACCGGGAAACGCCGCGAGGGGGTGTTCGATCCGGCAGTGGAACTCCGACTCCGGGTGCCGGTACCCGCTAACGAAGCGATCGCAATAGCAAACGCCGTCCCGGCCGATTTTAGAAATGATATTACCGGATCGCCCCTCGCAGCCCGGCTGGCGGGATTCTTCTCGCCAACCGGGCTGCCTCTTGCACCGGCAGCGACCGGCGTGACTCGCCCGCACGAGATTGCTAAAATCGACGCCGCAGCCGGGTGGACGATCGCGGCTGGAATCTTCCGTAACTTCGCGGTGGGTGATTTATGGCCGCTTCCATCGTAGCCTACGACCAGCTTTGCAATCACCTGCGACAGACGGCGCTGCTCTCGTCGGCCGCGGCACTGTTGGGTTGGGACGAGCGAACCAAGATGCCACCCGCCGGATCGGAGCACCGGGCCGAGCAGATGAGTCTGCTGGCCGGCCTCATCCATGAGCGGCAAACGGCATGCCCAGGTCGGCACGTGGCTGGCTGAGCTTGTCGCCAGCCCTTTGGTTCGCGATCGGCACAGCCAGCTCGGGGCCGACATCGTTCAGGCGAAACGCGACTACGATCGCAAAACGAAGCTGCCGCAGGCGCTCGTGGAAGAGTTGGCAAGACTGTCGGTGCTCGGGCAACAGGTGTGGGCCGAGTCGCGGCGGACGGACGATTTTGCGAAGTTTCGGCCGCTGTTGGAGCGCACGATCGTGTTGAAACGCGAGGAGGCCGCGGCGATCGGTTACCGGGAATCGCCCTACGACGCATTGCTTGAGGAATTCGAGCCGGGCGAGACGACTGCCAACGTGGCCCGCGTGCTGGCCGAACTGCGCGAGCAGCTTGTGCCGCTGGTGGCCGAGATTGGGGCCAGCTGCCGCCGGCCGAAACTCGACGCGCTCAAAGGCGCCTTCCCAATCGAGCAACAAGCGGCGCTTGGACGCGCAGTGACAACGGCCATCGGCTTCGATTTTCGCGAGGGTCGGCTGGACGTCACGGATCATCCATTTTGTTCGGACGTCGGTCCGCACGACATTCGTCTGACGACACGCTACGACCAGGATTTCTTGCCCGGCGCTCTTTTCAGCACGCTGCACGAAGCAGGGCACGGGTTGTACGAGCAAGGCCTGCCGCACGATCGGTTCGGCTTGCCGAGCGGGCAGGCCACTTCGCTCGGCATCCATGAATCGCAATCTCGGATGTGGGAGAATCTGGTCGGCCGCAGCCTGGCGTTCTGCGAGCACTTCTTTCCGGCTGCAAGAGAGGCGTTTCCCGGCGCCTTGGCCGATGTGACGCTGGACGATTTTTACTTTGCGATCAACGATGTGCGGCCAAGCCTGATTCGCACCGAGAGTGACGAAGTCACGTACAATTTGCACATTCTGATTCGGTTTGAATTAGAACAGGCATTATTAAACGACGAGCTGCGGGTGAGCGACTTGCCGGCCGCTTGGAACGACAAGTACCGCAGCTACCTGGGCATCGCGCCACCGAACGATGCCGAGGGCGTACTGCAGGACGTCCACTGGAGCTCCGGTGCGTTTGGTTACTTTCCAACGTACACGCTCGGAAATCTCTACGCGGCCCAGTTCTTCGAACAGGCGGAGGCGGACGTGGGCGACTTGGCCGGCAAGTTTCGCCGCGGGGAGTTTTCACCGCTCCTCGACTGGCTACGGCAGAACATCCACGCGCTGGGGCGGTGCTATTCGGCCGCCGAGCTCGTCCAGCGGGTGACGGACAAGCCTCTCTCGCACGATCCGCTGATGCGGTGCCTGCGCGGCAAATTCCGTTCTCTGTACGACGTGATGTAAGTCCGTCGCCGTAAGAAGTTCAGGAGAAATGTCGCGCCCCCGCCGCCCGCCGGTGCGAATTTAACGATTCGGCCGAATGCGCAAGCACTTTTCGCCGCACCGTTTGTGGCCTCAGCCGTCCGACTGACTTGCGGTAGCTCTACAACCGGCGGCAGTGGTAGACTCCCATAGGTCAGCCACGGACTGTCCCAACGGAGAAGCTTGCCATGTCACCAATGGCAAAATGCCCCCAGTGCGCTCACGAATTTCTACCGCCTGCCGAGGCAGGCGCAGGATGAGCGGGTCCCTTGCCCGGCGTGTGGGGTGTCCTTTCGACTGACTGACGAGCACTCAACCAATTTCGGAATGGAAGCTGGCGACCCGACGGCCGCGACGCAGTCCGCACCCCTGGCGGGCGCCGACAGATCACTCGCCACCGGTTCAGTCGCGAATCCCGACACGGCGACGAGGCGAATCGAGCGCTGGTTCCGCTCGGCGGACACCGTCGAAGAGCTGCCGATGGGCAACATCGGTTTTGCGATGAAATCCGAGCTCCCCGAGACTGAGCCGTGCCGCGAAGAGCCCACGCTGGCCGAGGATGCGCCTAGGCCAGGCGAGCAAGACGGGGGCGACGAGCGGGCCACGATCCGCATTCGTCGCCCAACCGAAGATCGGCCTGCAGCGGCGGTTGATGAAGAGGAATTGGAACTCGATCCGCCACCTGAATCACCCCAGCCGGTCGCGACCTGGGAAGATGCGGAGCGCATGGGGCAACTGCTTGCCGATATCGAGGCCAAGCCGGACATCAATCCAGACGACGACTACCTGCCGGTCACCCACGAGCCCTATAGTTCTCCGGACGACGAGACGCTCGAGAACACGTCGCATTGTCAGACGGAACTCGATGTTGGAGCGCGCCTGGTCGATTCGTCCTGGAGCGAAAACACAGACGAGGGCGACTCGGCGATGGCTGCCGCGATCGTCGGTGTGCCGACCCGGCATAGGTCGCATCTGGTCCGGACGCTTGTCAGCACGATCTTGCTGGGTCTGGTCGGCCTGGCGGCCGGGGATTATGTGTTGATGCTATTGTACGGCCGCAGCGGCGACTTGCTGAAGATTGCGCAGTATCTGCCCGAACGAATCTTGCCGGCCTCGTTCCGCGGAGAGACGCTCCAATTGGCCGCCGAAACGGCCGAAGGTGCACCCAGCGGAGGCGCACTCGCCGGCGAGGACGCTCGGAAGGTAATCGCGACTAACGATACCGCGGCCACGACCTCGCCGTTGAGCTCCAGCGGCGCGGTGTCGGCCAACTTTGAAGCGCCGGTCGCAGCGCCGGCATCCGGAAGCGGCGGCGAGTCTCTGGGCCGCCGCGATGCGATGCCGCCCGCGAAGAGCAATGTGAGCGAGTCGCCATCGAGTGAGCCGGCCCGTTTCAGCGACCAGCCGGCCGCCACGCTGCCTAAGTCGGCCGCATCGAGCGTTCGCGTTCGAGGCGCGCCCACTTACACGAACTACCAACTCAACAGGGCCCTGACGGCGGCCCGCGCGGCACAGGCCGGGTTGATCACCGGCGAGCTGGACGACAAAACTATCCAGCGGAGGAAGGGCGCGAGCTACAACAAGTTTTGCGATCTGGCCGAGATCGTTACCTACGTCGACCCGACACGAATTTCGGCGGCCGCGCTCGAGTCGGAGCTCCGGGAGGTTGACGAGCTATTTCGTGAGACGCTCACAGACGCCCGGATTCGCACAGAAGTGGCCCGCATCGCGCCGATTTGGATCTCGTCGCCGACGCGGCGTCACGGCGGCATCTTCTTCGCCGGCACGGTTCGAAGGGTTGCCGAGAGAGGCTCCGTCGCTGAGTGTCAATTCGACACCGGTGCCGGTGAGCCGCTGACAATTTTGGTGCCGCCGCCGATCGCCGATCGCCTGGCCGACGGCGGACGCACATTGATCGTCGTGGGCTCGCTGGTTGATCGCCCGGCCGACCGAGCGGCGGGCTACACCGGGGCGGCCAGCCGGGCCGTGTGGGTCAGCAGGCTGGTTCCCGTCGCGCCGTAGTGGCTGGCGCAGTAACGGTTAGCGCCATTGCATTGCTGCTGCGGGCCTAGCCCCGCGCCGGGGCCCCGCCTTAGACTGTGTCCAGCGAATTCATTGTGATTGCGAACGCTGTCTGGTCGATTTCACCAGCGGCTTGAGCGATCAATCCCCACTGCCTGCAACATTTTCTCGATTTTCCACCTATGAAGGTCGCCGTCCTCAAAGAAACGTTTCCGGGCGAACGCCGCGTCGCGCTCGTGCCGCTGAGCATCGCTCCACTCACCAAGCTTGGTTGCCAGGTTCAGATTGAAGCGGGCGCCGGCCTGGCTGCCGGCTTTCGCGATGACGATTACCACATTGCCGGCGCCACATCGTCGACAGCCGCCGGGCGGCGCTCGACCAGGCCGACGTGCTGCTTGCGGTGCGGATCGGCGCCGACGTGATGGCGAGTGAATCGAACGGCGCTGCCGGCGATGAACTGGCGCTCGATCGCGACGGGCTGGTCGTCATCGGTACGTGCGATCCGCTCGGCCACCCGCAACTGGTCAAGCAACTTGCCGAACGCGGCGTCACGCTGTTTGCACTCGAGCTGCTGCCGCGTATCTCGCGCGCGCAGAGCATGGACGTGCTCTCGTCGATGGCGACGATCAGCGGCTACAAGGCCGTGCTGCGTGGCTGCGAATCATTTACCGAAGCTGTTTCCGTTGATGATGACGGCAGCCGGGACATTGACGGCGGCCAAGGTGTTCGTGATCGGCGCGGGCGTGGCGGGCCTGCAGGCGATCGCCTCGGCGCGGCGGCTGGGCGCGATCGTGCATGCGTATGACGTGCGGCCGGCCGTGAGGGAGCAAGTCGAAAGCCTCGGCGCGAAGTTCGTCGAAATGCCGCTGGAGACCGCTGGCGCCGAAGGGTCCGGCGGCTACGCGAAACAACTAGGCGAAGAGTTTTACCAGAAACAGCGCGAGTTGATGGCCCGGGTGGTGACTGCGAGCGACGTGTGCATCTCGACGGCGGCGATCCCGGGCAAGCCGTCGCCGCGGCTGATCACGGCCGAGGCGGTGCGTGGGATGGCGCCGGGGTCGGTGATCGTCGACCTGGCCGCCGAGCGGGGCGGCAACTGTGAACTGACGCGGGCCGACGAAACAGTGATCGAAAATGGAGTTACGATCCTGGGCCCGACGAACTTGCCGAGCGAAGTGCCCACCCACGCCAGCCAGATGTATGCCAGGAACCTCACGAATTTCATGAAACTCATCAGCCGCGAGGGCCGCTTCCATTTGAATTTGCAGGACGAGATCGTCCGTGACACGCTGACGTCCTACAAGGGCGAGGTCGTTCATCCCCGTCTCCGCGAGCTGCTGGGATTGCCGGCCGTCGAAAGGCAACCAGCCGGGAAGCCGCCGCTCGATCATCTGGCCGCAAAGTAAACTTCGCCGCACCAAATTGATCACGGTGCCACTTCAAGGCACACGACCGAAGCAATCGGATCGGGCGCCTTGGCCGGGAGCGTGATCGCGAACGTCGTCTGGTCGCCTTTCGTCTTGACGCTGCCGTCGAGCGACGTGTTTGGGTCGGCGAGAAGATACGCTTTGACCAGCTTCGCTTTGAACGGCGACGTCACGGCGAATTTGCCGTCGGCCGGCCACTGGAAGACGTGCAGATAAACCTTGCCCGAACCGTCGGCGCTCAGCCTGGTCGTCGCCCGCCAATCCCATACGATCGGCGCACGGCCACGGCCACGGCGTTGACCGGCGTCTTGCGCTTCGACAGGTGGTGCGGCGGCCGGCGCGGGGAAACGGATTCGGACCCGTGCCGTAAATGGCTTCGCCGTTCACTTCGAGCCAGCGGCCCATTTCCGCCAGGCGGTCGATTTCAGGTTGCGGAATCAGGCCCTCGGCCGTCGGCCCGACGTTGAGCAGATAGTTGCCTCCCTTGCTGGCGATGTCGATCAGATTGCGGAGCAGCGTCTCGGTAGATTTGAAATTCGTGTCGGTCGACTTATAGCCCCAGGTGTCGTTGATCGTCATGCAGGTTTCCCAATCGCGCCCGCCTGGGTAACCGGTGGCGGGAATGTTCTGCTCGGGCGTTTCGGTGTCGCCGCGAAAGCCGCCGCCCAGGCGGTTGTTGGTGATGATGCCGGGCTGCAGGGCTAACAGCTCATGCAGCGGCCTGGCCTGGGCGGGCGTGATCGGGCCGGGCGTATCCCACCAGAGGATATCCGGGTGGTATTTCGTAAGAATCTCCTTGACTTGCGGCCCGGCGACGTTCTGGAGGTACTCGTCGATCGAGCCCTCCTGGGCCGGGTCCCAGTGTTCGCCGCCACGGCGGCCCCGCACGCCGTTGGCGTATCCGCCCGGGTGGTTCCAATCCTGCACCTGGGAATAGTAGAGCCCAAACCGCAGGCCCTGCTTGCGGGCCGCTTCCGAGAGCTCCTGGATTACGTCGCGTTTAAACGGCGTGGCGTCGACGATGTTGAACGGATCGTTCGATTTGAACATCGCGAAGCCGTCGTGGTGCTTGGACGTGATCACGATGTATTTCATGCCGGCGTCTTTGGCCACTTTGACCCAGTCGTCGGCGTTGAACTTCGTCGGATTGAACTGGTCGACGTACTTGCGGTACTCGGCGACCGGAATCCTGGCGTTGTTCATGATCCACTCGCCGATGCCGGGGATGTTGCGCCGTCGTAAACGCCGGCCGGAACGCTGTAGACGCCCCAGTGGATGAACATGCCAAAGCGGGCCTCGCGCCACCACTTCATGCGGGCGTCTCGCTGGTCTTTAGATTCGCTCGCATTGCTCGCAACGTAAGAATTCGCAGATTGCGTGCCGGCAGCGGGTGCCTGCGACTGCGCTTTGACGGTCGATTGTCCTGAAACCGCTGCCGCGGCCAACGCGAGAAGGGCCGTTGCCAATTGAACTTTTCGTCTCATCGAAAGCGGGCGAGTCATGGGAAACTCCTGCCAAGTTACACGTGAAAAAGACATTGCCGACATGGCTAGTTTTTGAGCACGCCGAAGCACTCAACCTCGGTAAGTTGACGCGGAACGTCGGGAGAGGCACCCTGAAAACGAACGCGAATGAACCTTCCCGTGGCGTTTGCTGGGGCCGTGACCTCAACTGTCGCCGACGGGCGATCGCTTTCCGAGTTTATGGCCAGCGGCCGCCAGTCCTGCTGGTCGTCGGAAACGTCGATCTGCACGCGATTTACGGCGGCCTGAGCAAACGTCAAACGAATCCGCGAAATTGTGATGAACCGCTCGACGTCGAGTGTCCACCAAGGACGGGCGTCGCTGGCGGCCGGTTGCCAGTATGTTGCCGCGTCGCCGTCGGCAGCGGCCGCGCCGGGGTGTCCGTCGCTCGCGCTGGATGTGAAGGCCGGGCTATTTCGTCCAAACAATTGAAATTCGGCCGGTTGCCCTTGCCGGGCAAAATGCACGTAGGGTCGCGGCTGAGCGGCAGGCGTGACACCCTCCTTAAATGTCAGATCCCCTACAAAACGCAGCCTGGTTTCAGCTGGCGTCAGCCCGGGGGACGTGGCGCGAATGACGGTCTCGCCGGCAAAATACGAGCGGATTGTGATCGCCGCCTGGCCGTCCAGAATGCGTATGTCGCTGTCACTGGCGAAACGGATGCTCGGGCCCGTGGGAAATTCGCCGGGCCCATTCACAATCGCCAGTTCAACCGGCGGAGAGTTGCTGATCGGCTTGCCGTCAGCATCGAGAACGGTGACCAGCAGCCAGGCGTCGTCGGTCCCGTCGGTGCGGATGTTGTTATCCTCGTCGGCCGCTAGTTTCAATTGGGCCGGCGTCCCCTCTTGGGGCCACTCGGGCGGCGGTAGCTTGGCATATTCGTTTCTGTACCAGTACCAAGAGCGTTTCGGTATGCGGAAATAGTCGACGATGCCCATCTTGCCGAAGCGCGGAAAAATGCTGCCGTGATCGAAACCGCACCACAGGGCCTGGCCGGCGCGCCATTCGTGCACCGCCTCGCCATTGTCGCGCGCCAAATCGCCCCAGCCGGGCTCGTATCTTCCGGGACGATCGGTGTTTGTGCTCCCGTATTCGGAGACCATGTTGGGAATCCCTGGATTTTGAAAGGCAGCGATCCTCGCCCCATCGCCGTTGTAACCGGCAATGTCGCCGATCTTGTCGATGCGATTTTGACCCGTCGGACGCTGCACGCCGCCGAGCGCCGCCGGACGCGTCGGATCGAGCGCGTGAGTAAGCTTTACTAGTTCGGCCAACAGGTCTTTCACCTTCGGCATGACGGAACCGGCGCTGAAGAACGGCTCGTTGCACATGCTCCACACGACAATCGACGGATGATTGCGGTGGATGCGAATCATTTCGGCGAGTTGCTCTTTGACGCTGGCTTCGAATTCAGGCTGGTCTTCCGCCCTGGTCGGATAGCCGCTGCCGTTCCAATAGCCCTCGGGCCGGCCCATGGCCGTGCTCCAGTAGTCATTTTCACTCCAAAACAAGAGTCCCAGGCGGTCGCAGGCGTCCGCGAAGGCCGGGGCGTGTGGATAGTGCGAACCCCGGATGAAATTGAACCCGGCCTGTTTCATGAGGCGGACGTCACGCTCGATGGCGGCATTGGTTGCGGCGTCTCCCCAGCCGGCCTGGTCTTGATGCACGTTGGCCCCGCGCAGGTAGAGGTGCTCGCCGTTGAGCAAGAAGCCTTTGTCCGGGGTCCATTCGAACGTGCGGATTCCGAAGGTCGTGCTATATTCGTCCGCGGTGCGATTGCCCTCTAGCACGGTAGTTTTCAACGAATACAGAAACGGATGGTCCGGATGCCATAGCCGCGGGTTTTTGACCTGTGGGCTCGGCATGTTAAAGTTCACCGAGGCGCCGGCGGCGATCGACTGCGTGGTGGAGAAATCGGCCACGACGTTGCCGTCCGGATCGACGATTTGCTGGCGGACAGTTGTCGATTTTGAAACGTCCGATGCATTGATGACATCGGTCGCCACGTGCACTGAGGCAGTGCTAGCTGTTACCTCGGGAGTCCGCACGAAAGTACCGTACCAATCCACGTGCAAGGCGTCTGTGACGACCAGGTACACGTTGCGGTAAATCCCTCCGCTGAAGACATGCTCCCCTGCGCAAGGCGCCAGGCGCGGATTCCAGACGTTGTTCACGCGCACGGCCACCACGTTGTCGCCCGGCTTGACGGCCGCGGTGATGTCCAGCGAAAAACCGGTGTAACCGCCTTGGTGCCCACCAATGCGGAGGCCGTTCACGAACACTTCAGCTTCCTGGAATACGCCGTCAAACTCCAGCGCTACGCGGCGGCCGGCGGCCATCTCTGGTAACTGCAGGTGCCGGCGATACCAGCCGTAACCGACGTAATAGTCGGGCGACAAGAAGTAGGGGATGCTGAACGAATGCGGTAGGCCGACCGTCTGCCAGGCAGCGTCATCGAAGTCAGGCGATGCGGCGCCCACGATATCGCCCTGCTTATATTTCCAGGATGCATTGATGACGGTCTTCCGACGCGGCTGGCTTACCGCGTCGTCACCGCGCGCTTGCAACCGCTACGACGCAGAAGGCAAGTGCCAACGCCAGTCGGCCCGTCACAGAGTTCGATTCTGTCACCGATTACTCAATTTCTAAGTCGGATTCTTCCGGTTTTTCTTGAAGTGGCGCGTAGCCGGTGGCTGCCGCGTTGCGCATGCTGCCACCTAGGTCGGTGTGATCTTAAGCACATAAGCGTAATCGTTTGGTTTCTGCTCGGGCAGTTCGACTACCAGGCCGGCGGCGTCGCGGGTGAACTTGAGCGGCCCCGCGCCGAGTAATTCCATCTTGGCGATCTCCTGCGGGAAATGTTCGCTGCCTTTGGCGAGCGACTTGATCGTCGCCTTGCCGCTTTCGGGCCAGCTCATCAGGAAGGCGTAGACGGTGTCGCCCTTGGCCGTGAAGCGGAAATCCTCGGCCGTGTATGTGCGAACGTCGCGGGCGCCGCCGAACTGGCCGCGCCGCTGGCCGGTGGAATCGGTCGACGGTCCTTCGCCATAGATTTTCCAAGGACGGGTTGCATAGATGCCTTCGCCATTGGCGGCCATCCACTTGCCGATGCCCTCGACGCAGGCAGTTTCGTCCTCGTCGATGGTGCCGTCGGCCCGCACGGGCACGCTGAGCATCAGGTTGCCGTTCTTGCTGACGATATCAATCAGCATCTGCACGACCTGCAGCGGAGTCTTGTAGCGATGCTGTTCGAAAATGCTCCGCTTGTAGTGCCACTCGCCGATGCAAGTGTCGGTCTGCCACGGCAACGTCTCGCCGCCGGTAGTCACCCCGCGCTCGACGTCGAGCAGCATCGCTTTGCGCTGCTCGGCGTTGAGCTGCTTGCCCGTCAGCACGGCTTCGACCTTTCCGTTGCGGGCGAGGCTGGTGTTGTAAAGATAGGCGGCAATCTTGAGACCAATGTCGCTGCCCGGGTACATGGGCAGCACGGTGTCGTCGAAGTACAGCAGATCGGGCTGAAACTTGTCGATCAACTCAATCGTTCGATAGAAGAACTTCTGAATGTACGCCGGGTCCACCGGAGCTAAAGGCTCTGCCGGCGCGCCGCGACGGCCTCGCCCGCGATTTGCCTGCGGCGAAAGCGTCCAGCCGTAGTTGCCGCGGGGGTGATATTGGGCGTAGAGATCCTGCGGATCAAGGCCTTCCCACCATTTGCCTTTGCCGTCCGCTTTGCTGACCAGGCCGTCGTACGGCACGCCCTGCAATTCGCCGGAGGGATCCGAGCCTTGGGCAACTTGCAGCCAGTCCCACGTGTGGCTGCCGTGACTAGAAATGGCGAACTTCAACCCGGCCTCGCGGGTCGCCTTCGCCCAGCCGCCGATGATGTTTTTCTTCGGGCCGACGGCGACGCTATTCCACGGCTGATAGGTGGAATCCCACATATCCAGGTTATCGTGGTGGTTGGCCATCGCGGCGAAAAACTTCGCGCCCGCCTTCTTGTATAGGGAGAGCAGCGCCACCGGGTCCCACTTCTCGGCCTTCCACAAATTGCAGACGTCCTTGAAGCCGAACTTCGACGGATGGCCATACGTTTTGCAATGGAATTGATAGATGCTGGTCGGGTTCGTGCTGAACTTGTACATATTCTGCGCGTACCAATCGCCCATTTCCGGCTGGCACTGCGGCCCCCAGTGCGCCCAAATGCCGAATTTGGCATCACGATACCAATCGGGCACCTGGTAGCCGGCGCTGAGCGATTCCCACGTGGGCTGAAATGGCCCTTGGGCTACGCCGAACCCTTCCGGCGCGGGGATCGACGCCGGCGCCGGTGGAAGCGCCGGCGCTGCGGCCGCGGCCTCTCCCGCAGGGGCAGCGCTCGTCTGGCCAAAGACCTGAGGTAGCCCGGTGGCCGCTGCGCCGGTGGCGGCCAAGAGCTTGATCGCGTGACGTCGAGAAATGCTGTCCATGAAAGAATGCCTTGCGGGTGGAAAAAGTCGGGAGAGGTTTGTGCGGTTACAGCCGTTCGTTGACTGCGCGGTGCGGTTTACTGCACCCAGCTCTTAAGCGTGGGCGCCACGGCCGCGCCCCAAATATCAAAGCCTTCTTCAACCGGGTGAAGATTCTCGTTGGGACGGAAGCCGATCAGGCCGCCGTTTTCGTTGAGGAACTTTGCATTGATGTTCATGAAGAACATGTGCTTCTGGTCGTCGAGCTTGGCGATAATCTGATTGACGGCTTCGACCTTTTTGCGATTGGCATCATTGGGCGTGGCGCCGCGGGGGAAGATGGCCAGCAGCATGATTTTCGCGTCGGGGAAATCCTTGCGCAGCTCCAAAACGACGGCGCCCACGCCCTCGGCAATCTCCTCTGCCGAACTGCCGCCCGTGTTGTTCGTGCCGAGCATCAGCATCACGGCCTTGGGCTTGTGGCCCTGGCCTTCACCATTTTGCCAACGCCACAGGACGCCCTGCGTCGTGTCGCCTGGAATGCCGAAATTGGCGACCTTCATGTCGCCAAAGTACTTGTCGAAAAGCCGCTGGCCGCCGAGATAGCCCGAGACGTCGCCCTCGCCCACGGTCCACAGATAGGTGATCGAATCGCCCAGAAACAAAACGTCAAAGTCGCCGTTGTTGGCCGTTTCCACGAATTGCTGATGCTGGGCGGAATCCCTTCCTGTCGGACGAATGCAGGGGTTGTCACGCGGCACTTGCACCGTGACCAGCGACTCGTACTTCAAAAAGAGTTCCCTTTCGAAGGACGTATGAATGAACTGTTTAAGAGCAGCGTTCATCTTGTCCACTTCCGCGTGCGTGGGCCGCGGCATCGCAACTTCCGGCGGAACCGGCGCGGGCGGGCCGGGCGGGTTGCCGCGTTGCCCACGCCCGCGACCCCGGCCGCGAGCTGCGGCATCTGGGCCGCCGCGATCACCTTGGGCGACACCGCGCCAGCGGCTGGAGCGTCTTGGCCGCTGGCAACTTGCGAAAAATAAAGGCCTGACAGTATACAGAGCGTCAGAATCGATAGGATTTGTCGTCTCATGAAAAAACTCCCGCCTGGTAGTTAGAGTCTGACAATAACCGTAATTTATTCACAGGAAAGCTAGTGTCAACGGAGTTTGCACTCATTCTACCATAGCGTCACAGGAAAATCGCCAGGCTTCGAGCACCAAATTGATGTGATCGTGAGGCGGC
Organism: uncultured Planctomycetota bacterium; assembly: GCA_963738665.1. GTDB lineage: Bacteria > Planctomycetota > Planctomycetia > Pirellulales > Lacipirellulaceae > JABDGM01. The sequence goes on along the minus strand of CAVTXL010000003.1, from coordinate 1,102,694 downwards.
CTAAAACATAGGCACCTGCGCTACCCATTAGCAGGCACACATTGCCAGACGGGATGTTGCACACAAAATTCGAGAACTCAAAACCTTGTAAGTACGTTGAAACGCTGACTTCGGAACGCTTTCGAACGACACCAATGGCCGCTCTCGGGAATGTTGATTTTGACACCTCCCGCACTCCTTTTATGGCCAGCCCGTAACCGAGCGGCGGGCCGTTGGAAGCTCCAAAATGTTTAACGATGTCGTACTCCTGGCAATCAAACTGTTGATTGACCAACGTGCAACAAAAATTGCGAAATTCAGAAGCAGTTGCCCCGCGACACGGATATACTGAGCGGCGGTTGCTCTTTGAACCGCTGTTCGGGCCCGTCGAGGAACTATTTTTATGTCAAAAGTTTCTCTGTCCGTTGTTCTTCTCTGGCTATCGATTGCATCTCTGGCAACCGCCCAAAAGCCCGCCGATCGCGTGGACTTGGGCCGATTGACGAACGGCGCCAACATCGCGTTTTTCCGCTCCAGTGCTGGCGAGTGGGGGCTGGAAATCGCGGGCGGCGACGCTCCGCGCTTCGCGCAACCGCAGCCCGCGCAAATCGAGGTCTTCACCGGCGGAGAGAATGCGCGTGATCTTGCCTCCGGTTATCAGTCGGTGAAAAAGGAAGCGGACGGAGTTGTCGCGACGGCAAAGGTCGCGGGCCAAGGCCAGGCCGCGTTTGCGGTCGAGGACCGTTGGACGATTTCAGGCGCTGTTCTTTCTCTTGTTCGTGAAGTGAGCGTGGCCCAGGCGGAAGAGAACGCCGGCTTCTATTCTGCAATCGACCTCGTGACCGTCCCGGAGGTTCAATGGACGGACGCCACGTATTTCGTTCCAGGGCTGCTGTACGGCAATGCGTCGTACGCCGGGGGCCGCGCCCACGAGTGCCGCCAATTACCGTGCCAAGCGGTTTTCAATACGCGAAGACTATCTATCGGCCCCACTGTTAGGAATGGCTTTGGAAAATGGGAGTTGGGCGGCGGTGCTGGATCCGGCGCCGCGCGGAGATACGACCCAGGAAGAGAGTTCGGCGCCGGCGACGACACCGATCATTGACGGGCGCATTCAATTCGGTGCCATCAGCGCGCGAGGAAGCTCTTCGGGCGGCGTGGAGCTCGGCTATTGCTTTCCCGGTACGACCGACGAGCTCGCAGGCGGGCCAGGACGCCGAGGGGGAGCGGCGCGAGGCGCTGAAGCCGCAGCCGCACCTCAAACCGTACGGCGTCGCTTTCATCCCGTGAAGTCGGGTTTCACACAGGCTTATCGCGTTGAGTTTCGATTCGACAAAAGCGCGTCGTTTCGCGACATGCAGCGCGACGCCTGGCGTTGGGCCTGGAGTAGCCTCAACCCCAAGGTGACGCGCGTGGATGTCGAGGTCGCCCGCCGCGTGCTGGTGGATCATTTGTCCGACCGCGTCACGACCGTGGAAGACCGTACCGGAATTCCCTTTGAGATTGATTCGGTCACAGGTCAGCCAAGTCGCCTGGCCGACAAGATCATCATGGGTTTTTGCGGCAAGAACCTGGAAGCAGCCGACGAGTTGCTGCAGGAAGGTGACCGCGACAAGTCCGAGCGTGGTGAGAAGTTGCGGAAACAAGGACTGGCGATCATCGCCAGTCTCGATCGCCTGGTGCCGATGAATCCTCCCGCCGGGGTCGGCTTCAGCCTGCAGACCGGCCAGCCGGTCCCCGCCAACTTCGTTCCCGGTTTCACGACTCGGATGCCGGCCGAAGACCTGGCCGTCCTGGTGAACACCTACCGACGCGAGAAGGCTGCCGGACGCGAACATCCGGAATGGCTTAAGTGGATCAAAGACTACTGCGACTGGCTGCTGACGCAACAGCAGCCAGAAGGGTCCTTCCCGGCGGCATGGGAGGGAGGGACCGGAAAGGTAATCCGGGAGGGGAAGACCACCAGTTACGTCCCTGTGCCCGTGTTGGTGCGCTCAGCGAAGTCACCGGCGAAAGGAAATACCTCGAAGCGGCGAGCAAAGCGGCGGAGTACATCTGGACGAACTTCGGCAACCAGGGTGTGTACCTGGGAGCGACGGGGACAGGGAACAACATTGCCGACAAAGAATCCGGCATGTTGTCGATGGAAGCTTTTCTTGCCCTATACGACTACACCAAGGAACCCAAATGGCTCGAGCGCACAAATCTGCTGCGGATTATGCAGAAAGCTGGATCTGGATCTGGAACGTGCCCATGCCGTTGGACGCCGACGATTCGAGGCTGCACTGGAAAAAAGGCGTGCCCACGATCGGCGTCAATGGTATTGGGTCCGACGGGCCGGGCGGAGTCGATCAGTATTTGGATTGGGCGGTCCCGTCGTACGCCAAGCTATACAAGCTCACTGGCGACGAGCACTACTTGGATGTGGCGCGCGTGCTGCTTCACGATACAAAAGCCATGTTGGCGCTACCCGGTCGCACCTACGACTTGCTGGGCCCCGGCTGGCACCAGGAGCACTGGAACATGGGACCTGGGCGGAAAGGCATGGGCGCCCACCGGAACTGGCTGGTCTGGGTATCGGCCAACCACATCCACGGCATCATCGGCTTGGAAGAGCTCGACAAAGACCTGTATCAACACCTCTCGCGTGGAGATTGAAAGTCGGCGGAATCTGCGAGCCTACAAGTCGATTGTGCGATAGGCGAAGTGGCTGCACGCGGTCGGCAACCGCCTGAAATTCTGAATATGTCGACGTGTTCAGCGTCCGGCATGTTATGCGGTTGCTGATTACATTCGCGATTTGTGCGCAGCAGTTCGCCGACCGCTCGGAGCTTGGGCGCGTGGCCAACTGCGCCGCGGTTGCATTTGTCTGCTCCGCCCAATCCGCTGCTTACTTGAAAATGCGTTGGGAGAAGAGATAGAGGTTGTTGGCCCACTCGGTGTTGTCGTGGGCGTTCGAATCGACGTGCCAGACGTGCGGTACGCCCTTATCCTTGAGGGCGGCGTGAACGCCTTGGCTGATGCGGATCAGGCCGTCCCGATTGCCGCAGGCCAGCCAGAGGAGCGTCAACTTCTTGAGAGCGGCCGGGTCGGCCACCAGCTCATCCGTAGATTTCGTATTGGGGGCCGATGAGAAGCCGCCCACGTAGGCGAACGTCTCGGGGTGTGCGAGGCCGATGTTCAGCGTTTGGCCGCCGCCCATCGAGAGACCCGCCAGGGCGCGGTGCTCGCGGTCGGCCTGCACCGAGTATTTCGACTCGATGAGGGGAACGATGTCTTTCAGGAGGTCGTTTTCGAACGGCATGCCCCAACTGTCGAAGCCGCCGCCCGCGCCGCCCCGGCCGCCACCGCCGCCACCGCGGCGTGCGCCGGGCCCTTCGCCCGCGAAATCAGTGCCGGCACTGGCCGTGACGGCCGAATTGCCATTGGGGAAAACAACGATCATCGGCTGAATCTTGCCCTCGGCCAGCAGGTTGTCGATGACGTTATTCGCCTTGCAGGCTTGGATCCATTCCATATCGTTGCCGCCGATGCCATGCAGCAGATAGAGGACCGGGTACTTCTTGTCGGCCGAATAGCCGGGCGGGGTGTAAACGCGCAACTGGCGATGTGTGCCGAGCGACTTCGAGTCGTACTGCACCGCTTTGATCTCGCCGTGGGCTACGTTGTCGCGGCGGGCGTTGAACCCGGCGGGCGGATCGTCAAACGCCGGCTTATCGTCGGGGTTCAGTGTGATCTGTCCACCGCCGAAGCCTCCGCCGCGGCCGCCACGGCCGCCACGGCAGCGTGCGCCGGCGGCGGCGTCCGCATTCCCCTGTGGTGCCGCACCGGCTGCTGGCTCTTGCCCTGCGGCGGGCTGGGCTATCACGGCTGCCGCCGGCTGGGCCGCAATGGCCGCGGCCGGAGCTTGCACGGCGGCGCCCTTCTCGGCTGCCGCTTCCGGAATGATCTCGATGGCGTTGATCTCGGGATTCTCAATCTGGGTCTTGAATTCGATATTGAGCTCGCCGTCGGTGATCTCGACCGGCACGGATTCGACGTAGGCCTTGTTCGGGCCGCCCGTTTTCGCCCAGATGTCGAAGTCTTTGAACTCCTTGCCCTCGACGGTGTAGGAGAACACGCGCTGGCCCGGTCCGCTGATGCCGTCGAACGTTTCGGCGAAGTGGAGCTTCACCAGGTACTTGCCGTTAGGCAATTTGTGGGAGAAGGAATCCATCGAGTAGTGTTCATTCAAGTACAGGCCGGCATCTTTGGTATTTGCGATCTGGGTGGACGGATCGCGCTCCACGGTCGAGCCGCCCTCAAAGCCTTGCTCGGCCATCCAGACGTTGCCGCTCGAATCGGTGAAGGGCTCGGACTGGCCGGCCTTGATGCGGATCGACTTGGCGGCGTCCGCAGCCCGCGCCGAGCTGTACTCGGGTGCGCCTTCCGGAATGATCTCGATCGCGTTGATCTCGGGGTTCTCGATCTGGTTCTTGAAGACGATCTTGAGCTGGCCGTCGGTGATCTCGACGGGCACCGACTCGATATAGGCCTTATTCGGGCCCCCCGTCTTGGCCCAGATGTCGAAATCCTTGAACTCTTTGCCCTGCACGGTGTAAGAGAACACGCGCTGGCCCGGTCCGCTGATGCCGTCAAACGTCTCGGCGAAGTGGAGCTTCACCAGGTACTTGCCGTTGGGCAGTTTCCAGGAGAAGGAATCCATCGCATAGCGTTCGTTCAAGTACAGGCCGGCGTCTTTAGTGTTGGCAATTTCGGTGGACGGATCGCGATCCACGGTCGACCCGCCGTCGAAGCCCTGTTCGGCCATCCAAACGTTGCCGCTGGAATCGGTGAACGGCTCGGACTGCCCGGCCTTGATGCGGATCGTCTTGGCAACTGCCGGCGCGGGCTGGAACAAGAGGGCGCGAACTCGTGCAAGCTCCGCCGCCAAGTCTGCCACTCGTGGGCTGTTTCCGGCGACTCGTAGTAGACGGCATTAATGCCTTTGCTTTTGAGCGCCTCGACGTTGGCTTTCGCCGCCGCCGTGTTTTCCTTGCTGCCGTAGCTGACGAAGACGAGCTTGACTTTGTCCTTGAACTCGGCGGGATCGGTGATCGCCGCGCGTATCGGGCCCCGCGCCGCCGCTGAAGATGCCGATGTGCGAGAACTTGTCGAGGTTAGCCATCGTGATCTGATTGGTCTGGAAGCCGCCCATCGAGAGGCCGGCCATCGCGCGATGCGGCTGATCCGACTGCGTGCGATAGTTGGCGTCGATCATTGGAATGATCTCTTCGATCAGAATGCGACCGAACGCGCCGGCAACGTTGCCCAGGCCGCCACGACGCGCTCCACGTCCAGGCTGGGCGCCCGTATTCGGGGCGCCAGGCGTGACCGCGCCGCCCGGCTGGGTTGCTGCTACGGCACCACCCGGTTGATTGGCGGCACCGCCCCCGCGCCGGGCGCCGCCGCGCCGGCCGCCGCCCCCGCCCTGGCCGCCGTTATCCATCACGATGATCATCGGCTTGGCTTTGCCGGCCGCGATCAGGTTGTCCATGATCAGGCCGGTGCGGCCCTGGTTTCCCCAGCCGGTTTCGTCCTCGCCGGCGCCGTGCTGCAGATAGAGCACCGGGTAGCGCTGGTCGGTGTTCTTGTCGTAGCCGGGCGGTGTGTATACGAAGCAGCGCCGCCAGGCATCGGTGATGTTGGAGTAGTACACGCGCTGTCGCAGTTCGCCGTGCGGTACGTCCTTGAGTGCATAGAACTCGTCGTCCTTGGCCGGAATTTCGATGCCGCTGCCAAACCGGCTCGAGCCGTAGTAAGGCATGCTGTTGGGATCGGGGACCGCGGCCCCGTCGACGTTGATCGTGTAATAGTGAAAGCCTTCATCCAGCGGCGCGGTCGTGCCAGTCCAACTGCCCTGATCGTCCTTGGTGAGCGCGGTGCCGCCGCGGCCGCCCAGGCTGACGCGGACGTTCTGGGCATTCGGCGCGGCGACGCGGAATCGCGCACGACGCTCGGAATTGACCTGCGGGTACTCGCGGCCCGGCTGGTTCGAGGTGGCCGGCTTGAAATTATCCGCTGGCTGGGCCTCTTGCGCCCAGGCGAGGCGGCCGGCAAGCAATGGCACTAAAACAAGACCAATCAATGCTGCTCTCATGGTTTTTACTCCAGGTTCGACAAATAATGCGGTAACTAGCGAAGATTGATTCAGAAACGACTACCCTGACTCCATCATTTTGACCGCTCTGCGGTTAAAGGCACGTAGCGGATTTCTTCCGCCGCCAAAAAGCCGCCCGGGCGCGAGCCGCTGAAGCGGACTGCGGAAATTTGCGGCGCCTTCACGGTCAGCGAAAAGCTCGGGATCGGATCGGCGGGCGATGTCCGCTGGGGGACTCTTTCCAGGGCGGCTTTGTCGACGACCTGGCCCTCCTTGTCGAGGGCCTCGACCAGGGCCGCGCTGCCGATCGAGCCCCACAGCACGAGCGTCACCCGCGACGACTCGCTCGGAAACTTGATGAGAACCGGAATCGACTCGGCGGCCATCGCGTTCAAGATGCCCTTCTTGTCCGTCTTCAGATGGGGAAAGAACATCACGCGCGGCGCGGCCTTGCTGCGGGTCAACTTGCCGGCCGGCTCGAAGGTCAGCCCCCTTTCGGTCCAAGACCCGACCGGCTTGCCGATCTCCGCATTCGGAAACGTCACTACCATCTCCTCTGCCGCGCAGGCGCAGGGCGCCGCTGCGATGAGCAGTAGGCAGCCGGCGATCAAAGAGCAGCAATGTGTCACGTTCGTTCTCCAGCCGCGCAGGCCTAGGTCATCTCCAGCCCGCGCATCGTGCCTGTCGAGGACGCAAAGGAGTCTTGCTCGATTCCCATCCGCTGCAGCATCGAGACAAATAGATTGGGAAGCGGATAGTTGCGGCCGCGGTCGAAGGCCAGGTGCTGGCCGTGCCGGAAACCGCCGCCGGCGAACAAGGTCGGCATGTTCGTCGTCGAATGGGCGTTGGCGTCGCCCAAGTTCGAGCCGTAGAGAATCATCGTGCGATCCAGCAGCGTCTCGTCGGCGTCGCGGACTGACTTCAAATCGACAAACAGGCCCGCCAAGAGCTTCATTTGCCACTCGTCGAGCACCTTGAGCTGGGCAAGCTTGTCCGGCACTTTGCCATGATGCGACAGGTTGTGATAGTCGTCGGTGATCGTTTCCCCCGGGATTTGCACGACCGGCGTGCCCACGCTATTGAGCATCAGCGTGATCGCCCGCGTAGAATCGGTTTCGAACGCCAGCTTCGCCAGGTCGTACATCGCCTTGACTTTTTCCATGTATTGGGCCGGACTCGTCGGATCGACTGGCGCAGGGAATGTTCACCACCGGCTTGGGCTTCGTCTCCCAGCCGCGCGATTGCTGCAGCCGGCGCTCGAGGTCGCGGACGCTGGTGAAGTACTGGTCGAGCCGGCCCTTGTCGCGGGCGCTGACGTTGCGCTCCAGGTCGCGGGCCTGGTCGGAGACCGCGTCGAGAATGCTGCGGCCCGTGTCGAGGGCGCAGGATTTGGGACTGGATCTCTTCTTCGCTGCCCTGCAAAAAGAGCTGGTTGAAAACGGCCGACGCGCGGTCTTCCGGCGGTATGGCGACGCCGGTGCCGGTCCACGACAGGCTGCGGCTGTTCGTGTTGACCGCCAGCGTAATCGACGGGAACCGGGTTAGCACGCCGATCCGCTCGGCGACGAATTGGTCGAGCGATATTGAGTTACGGAACGAACTGCTGGCCGGATGGGGGGCGGCCGTCAGGAAGCTGATGTCGGAGGGGTGGCCACCATCTACGTTAGGATGCGACACGCCGCTGAATACGGTGAAATCGCCGCGGTGCTCTTGGAGCAACTCCAAATAAGGCGAAAGCGCGGTACTCGCGCCCGCCCTCCTCGGGAAAGAATGGCCCGCCCAAGACGCCCAGATTGTTGCAGATGGCGAACATCCGCCGCGGCGTCGCGTCGGCCATTTGCAGGGCGGCCTTGGCGAGCGAGGGGCGCATCGCTTCCAGCCAGGGCAGCGCAAGCGAAACGCCGGCTGCTTGCAGAAACCGGCGACGTGACGGCCCGCTTCGACTGGCTTTGCGAGCACGCGGATCGATTTCACCCGTTCTGATTCGATTTTCATGGTCGCTTCCGATTCTGCTCGCCTGCGGTGCCGAAGTCGGCCGACAGGTCTATTTATTCAGAAACATTTCGCTCTGGATGATTTCCATCACCAGGCTACGGACCCCGTACCCGCGGTCGGTTGTATGCGCGAGAATCTGTTCAATTTGCTCGCGATCGGAAAACCGCACCGGCGCAAGTGGCGTAAATCGCCAGTTGCCGGGCCAGGTTTCGGGCGATTGCCGTTTCGTCCTTGAGCAGCAGCTTCTTCAAGTCACGCACGTCGGCAAACGGCTGCCCGTCGGGCATCGTGCCCGAGCAATCGACTGGCAGCGCGTAATGAAAGGCAAACTGTTGACCGTTCATGCCGATGCCGGGCTCGGGTGTGGCGTCTTCAGAAACCGCCCGATAGCGATTGCGCAACCCCCCATCACGTCGAAGCTTTCCAAGGCGAAGCCGGGCGGATCCATTTTGCTGTGGCAGCTAGCGCAGCTCGGATCGGCGCGATGCTTGTCGAGCTGCTGGCGAATCGTCACCGCGCCGCGAATATCAGGCTCAATCGCGGGAACCGACGGCGGCGGCGACGTCTCCTGGCCCAGTAGGCGCTCGGTGATCCAGTGGCCGCGGAGCACGGGCGAGGTCGTGGTGCCGTTGGCCGTGATCTTCAGGATGCTGGCCTGGGTCATCAGGCCGCCACGGACCGAATCCTCGGGCAATTCGACGCGCCGCATGTTCGTTCCGCTCACGCCGGGGATGTCGTAAAGCGTTGCCAGCCGCTCATTGAGGAAGGTGAAGTCGGAATCGACAAGGTTGCGGGCGGGGAGGTCTTTGCGCACAAGCTCGTTGAAGAACAGACGGGTCTCATCGACGGCCGCCAATTTCAAGGGGTCGTCCAGTTCATAGTCGTTGTACAACGACGACGACGGGGACGTGTCGTCAATCTTCCTGAGATCGAGCCAATAATCAGTGAAAGCTTCGACGAAGCGCATCGCCTTTGGGTCGTCCAAGAGCCGCTGGGCCTGGGCGCGCAATACTTCGGGCCGGTGCAATTCACCCCGCTGGGCCAGGTTTCGCAATTCGGCGTCCGGCTCAGAGTTCCAAAGGAAAAGCGACAGCCGAGTGGCCAGCGCGTAATCGTCGAGCCGCCCCGGCTGCTCCTGGACGAAGATGAAAGCCGGTGACGTCAAGACGGCCGTGTAGGTCGACAGCAGTGACTTGGCGAAGCCGAAGCCTTTGTCGAGTTGATCCTTGTAGAGCGCCAGCATGCGCTGGACGTGGGCCTCTTCGACGGGCCGGCGGTAGGCACGGCTCATAAACGCCCGCAGCAGGCGCTCGCCGTCGACCAGCGGCTCTTCTGAGACGACCTTTACGGTCGCTTGCGCTATCCGCGCACCGCCTCGGCCACCCCGACCGCCCCGGCCGCGACCTCCCGCGCCGCCACGGGCGAGGCCGCCACCGGCACCGCGACCGCCCGGGCCGCCACGTGCCCGAAAGCCACCGGCGCCGCCGCGGCCCAGCGCCGGCGCCGGCGGTACGACGTCAATCGCCACGCCGGGTTGGCCGTCTTCGGCGCGTTTCATCGGCAGATCACCGAACAGCAGCCGATACCCGTCGCCCGTCGAGGGCCCGTCGAGTGGACCGTCGACCTCCAGCCACTGCATCGCATAGCCCGGCATGCCGTCTTCCTGGGCCCGTGGGTTCACGTACTGTTCGTCGCTGCCGTTCACGCGCAGTGCGGAACAAGCGCGAGCCATCCGTTTGAATCACTTCGCCTGGCAACAGCATGACTTCTAGATCGCTGACCGCCGATTCAGGCGTCAAATCGAACGAGCCTAGCGGGCGCTTTTGGCCGGAGCTTTGGGCATACACGCCGATTGGCTCATTAGTCCGGCCGGGCCAGACTTCGTCCAGCTCGGGGCGATGCCAGAGAGGCAAATAATAAACGGGCGCCTTTTCGTCGCCAAATCCTTCGTAGAACCAGCGGCCGATTCCGCCGCCGCCGACCCAGATCGTGTAGCCGCAGAATCGCAGGCGATACCTTCCGGCCGCGGGTGCGCGGAATTGGCTCCAACTGTAGCCGCCTGCGTCACTGAAGGTGCTCGAAACCTTGCCGACGGCTTCGCGATCGCGTGTATCGGGGCTCGAAGCCGGTTCGCGGCCGGCCCGGACTTCCGGCTGGGCGTGCGAATCGAGCACCGGGAATGAAAGTCGATCGGGCAGCGTGCCGTTTTCGCGCGGCCAGAAGTTGCGGAGCGAACCCTCGTCGCGGGCATAATAGCGGTGCGAGGTGGATTCGGGTCGATCCAGGACCGCGCTCATTGCCTGCCGCATCGCATAGTCGGACGCGCTCAAGAACCGCGCCATCTGCACGTGCGACATGTCGAGCGATTCGCCAAGCTTATTGAAGTGATTAGCCTCCCCGTCCGGCGGCAGCTTATCGCGGATCGCCAGCCAAGGCGCCGAGAGCAAATCGCGGAGCACGTTTTCGTACTCGTAACGGTTCAGCCGGCGCTCGATGGCCCGGCCGTCACGGGCGGCAACTGTTTGCTCGTAATCAACCAGCGCCGAGCCGACCGCATTGACGAACGGCGCAGAGTTCGGTTGCCGGCGGCCGCGGTTCGGAGCGGGGCGGCATTACGCCGGCTTGGGCCCGGTCGTGCACTTTCACCCACAGGGCAAAATTGGCTTTGTCGTCGGGTTCGAACGCCAGCGTGGTAAGGTCCAGGCCGGCTTCTTTCGTTGGCGAGTCGTGGCAATCGGCGCAGTGCGCTGAATGAAGGCGGCCGTGGCGGGACTGGGCGGCGCCGCGGTTGACCGAGGCGTCGTCGCGAAAGACACGGCGACCAGGGTATACGCGACCGCAAACAGAACGCGAGATTGGACGTCACGTTGGCGCACGGCCCAATATTGCGGCTGAGAGTTTCGCATTTCGCCACCCCGATCTAGCAGTCGAACGACACAGGCGCAATCGCACCGACAGATGGGGCACGTATTGAGCGAGCCAATCGCGAACTGCGATGGCAGCAGCGCCACGCACGCGAAATTGCCGATTTCCGTTGAGCGCCGCCTGCGACAAGGCAGTTTAATCCGTGCTGCGGCGGATAGCAATATTTGGCCGAAAAATAGCTGCCCCGCCGCGTGTAACGCGAACGGCGCTGCCGAATGCTTTTGTACACAATCGGTGCGGCGTTGGACTTGACCGGCTGCAGTCAGACAGGGTCAGAACCTGAGCTTCCGAAAAGCCTGTGGAGAGATGCCGAAAACCGCCTTGAATACCCGCGAAAAGTGAAATGCGTCGGTGTACCCCTGCGAGGCCGCAACGTCCTTGATCAGCGCGTCGCTGCTTCTCAACCGCTCGGCCGACTCATTCATTTTGCAGCGGACGAGCGTGTGGTAGGGCGATTGGTGATCGAAACGCCGGAAAAGACGACACAAATAGGCCCCGTCCACGCCAGCCTCCCCGGCAATTTGCCGCAGGGTTTGCAGCCGGGCCGAGTGCCGCTCGATGTGGTCGCGGCAGCGGAGATAGGTCGAGTAGGCCCGTGAGCGGTGCTCATCCCCCATGGTCGCGGCGGAGGAAACCCGCAACACAAGGTATTTGAACAAGGCATCACACAGCTCGGCCGCACGCCGGCCGCCGCGGCGCCGTGCTCAATCAGGTCATCGAAAAGCTGTTGAACCCGCGATCCTGACGTCACAGCGCAGCAGGAACCAGGCGGCAGCCCGCATGAGCGCAGCAGCGCGGCCGCACGCAGGCCGGCAAAATTGATGAAGTATTTGCGGGGCGGGTCGGCCGGGTCGGCCAGGATTTCGTGCGGGGTGCCGGGGCCGTAGGTAAAAACGACGCCGGCGGCGAGTGCGGCCGTTCGCTCCCCCAGTTGCACGCAACCCTTGCCTGCTAGCACGTATTCCAGCGTCAAATACGGAAACTGATCGCGGCGGATCGCGTAATCGGCGGCGCAATCTTCGTAGCCGCCGCAGACAACCGCCAGCGCCCGCTGAGGCCGAGCTTTGAAGTTCAAATAGAACCGATTCGCTCGGCGAACCTGCTTGGAAAAGAAGGCCGGTTCCGCGTTGGCCAAGGTAGGTGGCATTTTTGGAAGGCTTCCCGACAGGTCAAAGATATCCATCCCCGTGTCAAGCATAAGCATGGCATTGTGCGGCCGCAACGCTCTACTAAGGATAAGTGGCTCGGGTGGACCGCCCTGCGCGACGCCTGGCCACGCCCTGAGGGGAGACGCGCAGTGGCCGCTTATCAGTTCCCAGCAACATCCACAACTCGGCGGTTGGGGCCGCAGCAGGTCTATCTCATTGCCAACGGCGACCTGCGCCCCTCAGCCAACCAGAAGTGCTGGCAAGCACAGGCGCAACTGGAGCACTCGCTGGGCGAGGCGGTCGCCGCCGAGGGCTGGCGGCTCGTCCGCGCTCACCCCTATAAGGAATGCGATGGGCACGGTTTCATTGCCTCCCAGAAAGAAGGCATGGACGTCTTTCGTGGTATCGACCGCAGTGCGCCGTTGATTGTGGCCGAGGCCGTCTGGCAGTATTCGCACCATATTCTACACGGGCTGATTTCGCATCGCGGCCCGATCCTTACGATTGCCAATTGGTCGGGCACCTGGCCCGGCCTGGTCGGCATGCTCAATTTGAATGGCTCGCTAACCAAGGCCGGCGTCGATTATTCATCGTTGTGGGCCGAAGACTTTGCGCGCCAAAAGCTTTCGCACTCAACTGGCCAATTGGCTCACAAGCGGCCGGGTCACGCACGAAACAACCCATGTCCACCCCCTCGCCAAGGTGCAAGTCGGGGAGGCCCAGTCGCAGCTGGGCGCCGCGCTCGCCCGGCAGTTGCTCGCAGACAAAGCCATCATGGGCGTCTTCGACGAAGGCTGCATGGGCATGTTCAACGCAATTATCCCCGATCACCTGCTCAACCCGACGGGCGTCTACAAAGAGCGCCTTAGCCAATCGGCTTTGTACTACGAAGCGACGCAGGTTATGGACGCCGAGGCCGCGGCGGTCCGCCGCTGGTATGACGAAGCCGGGCTGAAATTCGTGACCGGTTCTGACCACGCGCAGCATTTGACCGACGATCAGATTCGCTGGCAGTGCAAGATGTACATCGCGGCGGTCCGCATCGCCGATGATTTCGGCTGCGACGCGATCGGCATTCAGTACCAACAAGGCCTGAAAGACCTGCTGCCGGCGAGCGATCTGGTCGAGGGAACGCTGAACAATTCCGACCGGCCGCCCGTGACGAGCCGCGACGGTTCGCAGGTGCTCTATTCCGGCCAGCCGCTGCCCCATTTCAACGAGGTGGACGAGTGCGCCGGCCTCGACGCTCTCATTACGAACCGCGTGCACCGGGCGATGGGGCAGCCCGTCGAGACGACGCTGCACGACCTCCGCTGGGGAGATTGGGACGCGACGGGGACGGTCCGCGATTACGTGTGGGTGTTTCTAATCAGCGGCAGCGCGCCGCCGGCCCACTTCATCGGCGGCTGGCAGAGCGCGACGAGCGAGCGCCAGCCGGCCATGTATTTCCCCAACGGCGGCGGCACGCTCAAGGGCATTTCGCGGCCGGGTGAGATCGTCTGGTCGCGAGTCTTCATCGAAGATGGGCGGCTGAAGATGGACGTCGGCCGCGCGGGTGTGGTCGAGCTGCCGCCGGCCGAGACCGAGCGGCGCTGGCAATTGACCACGCCGCAGTGGCCGATCATGCACGCGGTGACGTACGGCGTGTCGCGCGATCAGATGATGGCCCGCCACAAGAGCAACCACATTCAGGTCGCCTACGCGAACTCGGCGGCCGAGGCCGACGCCGCGGCTCTGACGAAAGCGGCTATGGCGCAAGAACTGGGATTGGAAGTGGCGATGTGCGGAACGCAGAAAGACAGCGCCTCTTGGACGTGATAGGGCAGGGTATGAAACCGTCATTTCAGCCTCCACCGTTTGCATTGCTGGGAGTTTCGCCCTCTTTCGGGTTTGGCGACCGACTTGGACTCGCAACTGCGGGCCATCTCGAGGCCATGCGCCGCGCCGGGTCGGGCATCAGCCCGATTTTCGCACAACAGTCGATTCGCGAAATGACGCGGACCGGCCGCAGCCCGCAGCAAGTGATCGAAGATGTCCAACATGCATTGCTCGCGGCTCAGTGGCAGCAGCCGCACGGCGCCGACGCCGACCACTTGAAGTGCGAGGCCGACGTCGAGCGCACGGCGGCCGCCGGTTTCACCTTCTTTACGATCGACCCGTCCGACCACGTCCAAGAGCGGGCCGATGACCTTGCCGGGGCGGAGCTTGAACAGCGATTCGCCGCGATTCGCAGCCACGCCCCTTGGTACGACGCGTACCTCGGCCGCGAGATTTTCCTTGATACGGGCCGTACGATCACATTCGACGCGGCCTCGCTCCAGCGGGCGGCCGTAAAGTATGGGACGGCCCTCGAGTTTGCCATCGGCCTGGCCGCCCACATTGCGAAAGTACAGAAATCGGCCGGACGCGATTTTGAGATTGAACTGAGCATCGATGAAACGCCGCAGCCGACGACGCTGGCCGAACACTGGATCATCGCCGACCAGTGCCTGCGGTCGGGCATGAAGTTGGTTTCCATCGCGCCGCGATTTGTCGGCGATTTCGAAAAGGGTGTCGACTATATCGGCAACGTTGCGCAGCTGGAGGCTTCCTTCGCCGACCATGCCGCCATCGCCCGGCAGTTGGGCCCGTACAAGCTTAGCCTGCATTCGGGGTCGGATAAACTGTCGGTCTATCCGGCTCTGGCCCGGGCGACGGGCGGTCGCTTTCATGTGAAGACGGCAGGCACTTCTTACCTGGAAGCCTTGCGGACCGTCGCGCTCTGTGCACCTGCCTTGTTTCGCGAGATCTGTGAGTTCTCGCGCTCGCGGTATGAGATCGACCGAGCGACCTATCATGTCCATGCGACGCTCGAAAGCGTGCCGGGCGTGGATGAGGTTGATGACGCTCGCCTACGGCGAATCTACCTCGAGGATTGGCAGGGCGTGCCGCCGGGGCGCGGCCTGTCCGAGCCGGGGCGACAGATTTTGCACTGCACGTTCGGCTCGGTGGTCACGCATCCACACTTTGGCAACGCGCTGCGTCAGTGTTTAAGCGAGCACGCGAATATGTACACCGATCTCTTGGCCGAGCACTTTTGCCGGCACCTGGCCGCCTTGCAGCCCGATGCGGGCCGCGGCTGATTCTTTCCTTGAATGTTCTGCGGGTAAGTACTAACTGTGAAACGCGTCGCCATTGGAAATACGGGCCTGGAGTTGCCGCGGATCGTGTTCGGCACGAGCTGCCTGGGCAATCTCTACGAAGCCTTGCCAGCAGAGACGAAATTGGCGATTGGCGCGAATGGTTCGCCCACGTCACCCCGCCCGTGCTTCTCGACACGGCTGGCAAATACGGCGCCGGCCTGGCACTGGAATCGATCGGCGAGAATTTGCGGCGGCTGGAGATTCGGCCAGAGCAAGTCGTGATCAGCAACAAACTCGGCTGGAAGGCGCGTGCCGCTGCGCGGCGCGGAAGCGACGTTCGAGCCGGGCGTGTGGGCTGACCTGAAATATGACGCCGAGCAGCATATCAGCGGCGAGGGTATCCTCGAGTGTTGGCGGCAGGGATGCGAGTTGCTGAGGGCGCCGTACGCCACGCAGTTGGTTTCCGTTCACGACCCCGACGAATACCTGGCCGCGGCTGATTCGGCCGCCGGCCGGAAACAGCGCACTGCTAATCTGTTCGATGCGTACCGCGCACTGGGCGAATTGAAGAATTCCGGACAGGTGCGGGCCATCGGCGTCGGCAGCAAGGATTGGCAAGTGATTCGCCTGATCGCGGACGCGGTTCCGCTGGATTGGGCGATGCTGGCCAACAGCCTGACGATTTATCGTCACCCGCCCGAGGTGGTCGCCTTCGTCGACGAGTTGGCCAAAGGCGGCGTTACGGTGATCAATTCGGCCGTGTTCCACGCTGGGTTTTTGACCGGCGGGCGCTTCTTTGATTACCGGATTCCGTCGCCAGAAAACGAAGTGCCGTTGTTCGCCTGGCGCGAGCAGTTTTTGACACTCTGCCGGCGCCATGACGTCTCTCCGATGATCGCCTGCGTGCAGTTTGCCCTGTCGCCGCCCGGCGTGGCGGCCGTTTCGCTCAACACCAGCCGGCCCGAGCGGGTCGCCCAGAACGTGGCCGCGGTCGAAACGTGCGTGCCCGATGCTTTCTGGAAGGAGGCGAAAGCCGCCGGCCTCATTGCGAAGACATATCCATACGTCGGCTGACGAGACCATCCGGCAATTTCACACGAGCGAACCGATTCGAAAGAACTGACGTATGTTGAAAACTGGCATTTTGAACCCTCAATTGAATTCGCTGTTGAGCCGCACCCGGCATACGAATTTGCTCGTGATCGCGGACCGCGGCTACCCTTATTGGCCGCAATTGGAAACCGTGGACATCTCGCTGGTGGACGGCGTTCCAACGGTGCTGGACGTCGTCCGCGCAGTGCGCGGCAATTTTTCCGTTGGCCGCGCCTGGATGGCCAAGGAATTTGCGCAGCACAATTCACCTGAAATTCAAAGGCGATTCGAGCAGGCGCTGGCCCCGATCGCCGTCGAATTTGAATCACACGTCGATTTGAAGCAGCGGACGGTCCGTGCGATCGGTTTGATTCGTACCGGTGACACGATTCAATATGCGAACATCGTGTTGGAGTCCGCATGATCCTGGACGCCCACCAACATTTCTGGCAGTACGAGCCGTCCGAATATGACTGGATCGACGAGCAAATGCAAGTGCTGCGTCGCAACTACCTGCCGAGCGACTTGTTGGCAGAGATTACCAAGGCCGGCATCGACGGCGTCGTGTCGGTGCAGGCGCGGCAGTCGCTCGTCGAAACCGGTTGGCTGCGGCGCTGGCAAGCCAGCAACCGGCGATTCGCGCCGTCGTCGGCTGGGTGCCACTTGCGGCGCCAGACGTCACGCGGCACTTGGAAGATTTGTCGCAGCATCGTGCAATGAAAGCCGTCCGTCACGTAGTGCAAGATGAACCGGACGAGAATTTTTTGGACCGGCCTGATTTCAATGCGGGAATCGCGGCGCTCGGCCGATTTGGCTTGACGTACGATCTTTTGATCTTCGCCCGGCAGTTGCCGAAAGCGATCGACTTTGTCGATCGCCATCCCCAGCAACCGTTTGTGCTCGATCACATGGCCAAGCCGCTCATTGCACAAGGCGAGCTCGAGCCATGGGCCACACACGTGCGCGAACTGGCGCGGCGCGAGAACGTGGTGTGCAAAATATCTGGGCTGGCCACCCAAGCCGAAGCGAGCGGCTGGAGCCTGGCGACACTTCGGCCCTACCTCGACGTCGTGTTAGAATCATTTGGTCCGCGCCGGTTGATGTTCGGCTCCGATTGGCCGGTGTGCCTGCTGGCAACCAGCTACGGCCGTTGGAACGAAACGATCCGCCTGTGGGCTGAAACATTGACCAATGACGAGCGGGCATGGTTTTTGGGAAGGACGGCGATGGCCGCCTACCATATTCGGCCAGAACCGCAACCGATGCATTAGCTGAGACCGAAGTGAAATCTTTCATCATTGAACAACCAAATCGAACAGCGGTCGTCGAACGGCCGATGCCGGCGCCTGGGCCGGCCGAAGTACTGCTGCGAGTGCGCCGCGTCGGCTTTTGCGGCAGCGATCTCAGCACTTATCGTGGCGCGAATCCGCTCGTCTCTTACCCGAGGATTCCGGGCCACGAAATCGCCGCGACGATTGAGCGGGTGGGCGCCGAGGTGCCTGCCGAATGGGTGCCAGGCCGCGACGTGCTTGTGATCCCCTACACGAGTTGCGGCGTCTGCTCGGCCTGCCGCCGGCAGCGGTTTAACTGCTGCCGCGAGAACCAAACTCTCGGCGTGCAGCGCGACGGGGGAATGGCCGAGTGGCTCGTCGCGCCCTGGCAGAAGCTGCTCGCGTCGGCTGACTTGTCGCTCCGCGAATTGGCGCTGGTCGAGCCGCTGACGATCGGTTTTCATGCGGCGGCCCGCGGCGGCGCCGATGCACAGGATACGGTCGTAGTGATCGGATGCGGCGCTATCGGGCTGGGGGCGATCATCGGCGCGGCCCAGCGGCAGGCCCGCGTGATCGCCGTCGACGTCGACGACCGCAAGCTGCAGATCGCGGCCCGCTGCGGCGCCGCCGAGCAAATCAATTCGCAAGCGGTATCGCTGCCCGATCGCTTGCGCGAGCTGACGGCCGGCCTGGGTCCGGACGTCGTGGTCGAGGCAGTCGGCCAGCCGAGCACGTTTCGGGCCGCGGTCGAGCTGGCCAGCTTCGCTGGCCGCGTTGTTTATATTGGCTATGCCAAGGCGCCAGTCGAGTATGAAACCAAGCTGTTCGTGTTGAAGGAACTCGACATCTTGGGCTCGCGCAATGCGTTGGCCGCGGATTTCGAGCGCGTCATGAGCTGCCTGCGGGAAAAGCTCGTGCCGGTCGACGAACTTGTAACGCACTCGGTTCGGCTGCGTGAAGCGGGCGACGTGCTCGCCCAGTGGAGCCGCAGGCCCGAGAATTACGTTAAGATTCAAGTCGACTTGGATGCGTCCTAAACCCAAACTTCGCTGTCGCTGGATCAATCACGAAGGATCAAAAGATGCAAATTTTCAAACGAATCACGGCCGGCGTGCTGGTTTTCTTGACCACGTTCACGATCGCAGGTTGTCCGAGCTCGAAGTCGGACAACAATCGAACTGCTATGCCGCCCGACAAGGCGGGGGCCGAAAAAAAATTCCGCGTCGCGGTGATTCCTAAGGCCGCGACGCAGGAATACTGGAAGAGCGTGCACGCCGGGGCTGCTAACGCGGCCCAAGAGCTGGGCAACGTCGAAGTCCTTTGGAAGGGGCCGGTCCACGACGACAATCGCGAAGAGCAGGGCAACCTGGTGGAAGACTTTGTAACACAAGGCGTCGACGGCATCTGCCTGGCGCCGATTGATTCGATTTCGCTGCTCAACGCCGTGAAAGGGGCCAAGCAGGCTGGGATTCCGGTCGTCATTTACGATAGCGGGCTCGACGACCTGAGCCTCGCAGTCAGCTACGTGGCCACCGACAATTACAACGGCGGCCGCCTGGCCGCCCGCGAGCTGGCCAAACAACTCGGCGGCAAGGGAAACGTCATGTTGCTTCGCTACAGCCCGGGGAGCGAAAGCACCGAGAACCGCGAACGCGGATTCTTGGACACCATGGCCAGAGAATTTCCGGACATCAAGGTGATATCCGACGACCAATACGCCGGCACGACGGAGCAACAGGCGCTCGACAAGTCGCAGCAGTTGCTGTTGCGCTTTCGCGACTCGGTCAACGGCATCTTCGCCGTGAATGAAACGAGCGCCGTCGGCATGTTGCGGGCGCTCGAAGAAACCGGCCTGGCCGGCAAGGTTGTGTACATCGGCTTCGATTCCAGCGACCGGCTGGTGCAGGCCCTCAAAGACGGCAAGATTCAAGGCCTGGTGCTGCAGGACCCGGTCCGGATGGGCTACCTGTCGGTGAAGACAATGGTCGATCATCTCCAGGGTAAGCCGGCCGAAGCACGAGTCGCCACCGGCGAGCACGTGGCCACGAAAGAGAACATGAACGATCCGGAAATTCAGAAGCTGATAATTCCGGAGCAATTTCGCGAGTAATTGGCGCGATGCACAATAGCTCGACGACGACAATCGATCGATGACCGAAACGCCCATAGTTTTAAAGATGGAGCGCGTCTGCAAACGATTCGGCGCGACGCACGCCCTGCGCGACGTCGAGCTTGAGGCGCGGCCGGGCGAGGTGCTGGCGCTGATTGGCGAAAACGGCGCCGGTAAAAGCACCCTGATGAAAGTCCTCAGCGGTGCGCACCGGCCCGACAGCGGGCAGATGACGCTCGCCGGCCAGTCCTACGCGCCGACGGGCGCCCTGCAAGCCCGCCTGGCCGGCGTGGCCATGATCTACCAAGAGCTGAATCTCGCGCCGGACCTGAGCGTCGAAGACAACATTCTCTTGGGACAAGAGCGCCGCCGGCTGGGCCTGCTTGACCGCCGCGCCGGCCGCCAGATTGCGCGGCAGGTGCTGGCCCGCCTTGGCCACGTGCAGCTCGATCCGCAAACGATTGTCGGCACGCTTTCGGTCGGCATGCAGCAAGTGGTGGAGATCGCCCGGGCCCTCGCCAGCGAGACGAAGGTCGTGATTTTCGACGAGCCGACGAGCTCGCTCGCGCGGCACGACGTCGACCGCTTGTTTGAGGTGATTCGCAAACTCCGCGAAGACGGCCTGGCGATCATCTACATCAGCCATTTTCTCGAAGAGATCCGCCGTATCTGCGATCGCTACACCGTGCTGCGCGACGGGCAAACGGTCGGGCACGGGATCGTCGGCGACGCCTCGGACAAACAAATCATCGCGCTGATGGTCGGCCGCGAGGTGAAGGACCTGTTTCCCGTCGTGCCGCACGAAATCGGCGAACCGATTGTGCGGGTCGATAAAATGAGCGGCCGCCGAGTGCCGGTGGATGTTTCCTTTCAATTGCGGCGCGGCGAAATCATGGGCATCACCGGCCTGGTCGGCGCCGGCCGGACAGAACTGATGCGGGCACTCTTCGCCCTGGACGCCGTCCGATCGGGAAGCGTGCGCATCGTCGGTCGATTGGTTGCAGAAACTCCGCGGGCGGCGGATTCGAGCCGGCCTGGGCATGGTTTCAGAAGATCGCAAAGGCGAAGGGCTGGCCCTGCCGCGGTCGATCGCCGACAACATCACGTATAGCCGCCTGGCGCCGTACGTGCGGGCGGGCATGATCAATCTCCGCCGCCGCGACGCGGCCGCCCGCCAGTGGATCGGTCGCATGGCGATCAAGGCCCGCGGGCCCGAACAGGCGGTGAACGAGCTTTCCGGCGGCACGCAGCAAAAAGTGGCCCTGGCCCGGGTGCTGCACCAGGACGCCCAGGTGCTCTTGCTCGATGAGCCGACGCGGGGCATCGACGTCGGCACCAAGGCCGAGATTTATCGCCTCATCGGTGAGCTGGCCGCGGCCGGCAAGGCGGTCATTTTCGTCAGTTCGTACCTGCCTGAGCTGCTGGCGATGTGCGATACGTTGGGTGTCATGGTGCGCGGCCGGATCGTTGCGGTGGGCCCGGTGAAAGAGTGGACCGTCGAAGAAGTGATGGCGCGTGCGGTAGCGAACGAGGCGTCCTGAGCGCATTGGCTGCGGGGTTGCCCTCCCTTGGCCTGGCGGCAAGGAATTGAATCGATATGGCTGGTTGGTGGAAATCCTTTGCGGCAATGCTGGGCCCGCTGGTGGCGGTGATCTGCGTCGTCGCCTTCTTCGCGATTGTCGACGCCGCACTGCACGGCAGCGCCGCCACCTTTTGGAGCCGGCAGAATCTGCAGAGCATTTCGGTGCAGAATGCGTTCGTCGCGATTTGTTCCTTGGGCATGCTCGTCGTCATCATATCGGGGGGAATCGATCTATCGGCCGGCGCCGCCCTGGCGCTGTGTGCCACAATCTTTGCCTGGGGGCTGCGCGAAGACGTGGGGTTCCTATTGTCGCACGGCGAAAACGTGGCGGCCGCGGCCGCCCGACTTCGCTCAGCCGATGAAGCGCGGCGCGACGCTGTCGCGGCGGGTGACGCCGCGCAGATTGCCGGCGCGACCGCGGAAGTCGAGCAGCGGCGCGCCCGGCTGATCGATTTGCTGCAGGTCAAGCTGCAGCAGTTGAACGTCAGAAGCAACGGCGACGAGCCAGGGGCGGGTGGCACAGAACAGGCCCGCCGCATCGCTGGAATCGAGCAGGCCATCGCCGACACGCGAAATACAGATCGGTCGCCGCCGGCCAGTCCGCCCTGGCTGCGCACGATACCGAACGCCGCCAGTACGGCCTGGCTGGCCGTGGCGATGTGCCTGGCGACCGGCACGTTGTGCGGACTGTTGAACGGCGTGTTGATCGTCGCTTTGCGGGTCGTCCCGTTCATTGCCACGCTGGGCACCATGACGTTTTTTCTCGGCGTGGCAATGATCGTCGCCGAGGAGACGTCCGTCCGCCCGCTGGCCCAGCAGATTCCCTCTTGGCTGGGCGAATTGTCGGCTGTGCGGCCCGATCCGGCCTGGCTGCTGGTTTCGAAGGGCGTGTGGCTGGCGCTTCTATTGGCGGCGATGGTGGCCGTCGTTTTGAAATACTCCGTGTTTGGCCGGCACGTATTTGCCCTGGGGTCGAACGAGGCGACCGCCCGCCTGTGCGGCATCAACGTGCCGGGGGTAAAGATCAGCGTTTACGCTTTGGCGGGCCTGTTGGTGGGCATCGCGGCGATCTGCTTCTTTGCCCGCCTCAACTCGGGCAACCCCACTTCCGGCACGGGCCTGGAGCTGAAGTTTATCGCGGCGGTCGTCATCGGCGGCGGCAGCCTCAGCGGTGGGCGAGGCACCGTGCTGGGGACGCTCGCCGGGACGGCCATTATGGGGGTGATCGCGAGCGGCGGCACGCTGCTGGGGCTCAGCAATCCCACGCAATACATCGCCCTGGGCGTGATCGTGATTGTGGCGGTCGCCTTCGACCAACTGCGGAAGTCGCGAGATCTATAAGAGACCGTTCGATTTGCCGCCTAAAATCTAAAATCCATTGCAACCGACGGCTGGTGAACAGTCTGGACCAAATCTAACTGGGAATTACCCTATCGGACCGGCATATGCCGCGCGGCCATGCGCAGGTCGTCGAGCACGCGGTGGGTGACGGCCAAATCGAGGAGCTCGGCCAAGGAGTGGACTTCAAGTTTCCGCATGATGGTCGCCCGCCGCATTTCCACGGCCCGCTCGGTGAGCGACAACTTGGCGGCGATCGTTTTATTTTGTTCGCCGGCCATGATTAGCTCGAGTGTTTCGCGTTCGCGATCGCTCAGCCGCGCGATACGCTGCTCGATGCCGCGCAGCTCGCATTCGCGCAGACGCCAGCGGGCGTCCAGGTCGATGGCGGCCCGAACGTGGTCCAGCAGCGTTTGACGATCGAACGGCTTTTCCAAGAATTCCAGCGCCCCGGTCTTCATGGCGGCGACCGCAGTCGAAACGTCGGCGTGGCCGGTGATGAATATCACGGGCAGCCGTTTGTTCTCGCGCACTAATTGTTCGTAGAGCTCGATGCCCGACTGCCTTGGCATGCGGATATCGACGATCAGGCAGCCCGGCATCTCGGCGCGATAGTATCGCAACAAACTGGCCCCGCTGGGAAACGTGCGCACCGAGAACCCCAACACTTCGAGCAGCGCGGTCAGAGAATCGCGCATCTCGTCGTCGTCGTCAACAACAAATACAGTTGGATAAGCTTCGGGCATGCGATGAGCGGCTGGCGGCCTGTGGCAATTGGAACGCGACGTGAGTGCCGGTTGCGGTTGACGATTCGATCCAGATCTGGCCGCGATGGTCGTCGACGATCGTGCGGCAGATCGCCAGCCCGATGCCCAGCCCGTCCGGCTTGGTGGATTGGAAGGGGTCAAACGCAGCCGACTCGTCGGCGAGTGAGATTCCCGGGCCCGTATCGACGACGTCGACCCGGACGTGCCCGGACGTGCTCGACGTGCGAATGGTAATCGTGCGGACGGAACTTTCGGCCGCCTTCATTGCTTGCAGTGCATTTTGCACCAAGTTGACCAGCACCTGTTGAACGTGGATCGCATCGGCGAGGACGTCGTCGTCCACCGCAGCCAGGTCGAGAACGATCTCGGCGGCAGAGTTGGCGACCTCGAATCGGCACAACTCGACGATCTCGCGGGCCAGGCCGTTCAGGCTGACCAGGCTTCGGCTGGCCGCGGCGGGGCGCACGAAGTTTCGCATCCGGCGGACGATTTTGCCGGGCGCAGTGCGGCTTGCTTAGCCTTCGAGATGTAATCGGCGGCGACGTTTGGGCCGAGCGCCTTGCGCTCGACTGTCAACTCGCACGCTTCCAGGTAGTTGGCAATGGCGCCCAGCGGCTGGTTCAGCTCGTGTGCCAGGCCGGACGTGAGATGGCCCAGCGTGGTGACCCGGTCGGCATGAGTCAGTTGAGCCGCCAAACTCTGAGTCTGCAGCTCAGCCTGCTCCCGCTCACGGATTTCGCATTGCAGCGATTCCAGCGCGGCGGCCAGCTCGGCCGTTCGCAGCTCCACGCGCGTCTCGAGTTCGTCGACTTGCGAACGGATCGTCCGCGTGGCCGGACGCACGACGAACCAGCCCAGCCCCACTAACAGGACGACGATCAGGGCTGCAATCGCGGACGCGATCGGCGCAGCCGCCAGACGGCCGTGGCGGCTTCGTCTTCCATCAACTGTACCAATTGGTCCATCGTGGCCAGAAACCGCCCTTCATGTTCCAGGAGTGCGCCGGTCGCCGCTCGCGCGGCCGGCGAGCGGTCATTGTTCGCGCCGCTCTGTATGATTTCGCGGGCGGCGGCGACCATCGCATCGTAATGCGGCAGGAGCACGTTCCATTTTTCGTCGACTGCCCTGTTGTGAATGGCCGCGATACCCAGGCTCGGGTCGCCCTGGTCGAGGGCGTCGTGTTCGGTCGTCCACTGTTGTAGCGATTGCCGTAATTCGTTCAGGTGGGCGGCTCGACTGGACGGGTCCGCTTCGTCCTTGGCCGCCAGCGCGGCCTTGGTGATCCGCTGGCTGAGCATCCGCTGGCGGCCGGCGACGTTGATCGCCGGCGCGAAGGCGCTTACGCGAACCAATAGCGGCTGCACGAGCGATTGATCGACGACGATCAAAGCGGCAACCGCTCCCAGCACGAACAAGTAGCGTCCCGACAGACGCCGGACCACGTGCTGGGCTGTTGAGCTGTTTGGATCGCTAGCTTTCGGGCTTTCATTTAGCATTCATCCAGAACCCTACTGAAAACCGCGTTCCGGCGCAAAAACCGGGATCGCACGCTGAGCCCAAGTGGTTGCTGCCAAGCACGATGCGACGAAAAGCCTGCGGTTTTCCGAAGACTAAGTCGACGCCAAATGCTTAGCCGCTGGGCAGGCTTGCTCAGGGACGTGGCAGTCACGATCTGGGCCAATAGGCCAAAAGCGTCAATTCGCTTCGGCTTTCCGAAGAAACCGCGCCCAAATCGACCGGCGGCGCGAGCTTTGCAAAAACTGCCCCCGCAGTTGCGACTGGTCGAAGGCGGCGGCCGGCAAATCTTCGAATCATTGAACGCGATTGTGTGAGGCCGCTCGAATGGAACCGTCCGCGAAAGCTACCCGTATCACGCTACTGAGTTTTTCGACGCCGCAGATGCGGGCGTTTCACATGGCGTGGATCGCCTTCTTCCTATGCTTCTTTGCTTGGTTCGGCATCGCGCCGCTAATGGCGGTTGTGCGTGAGGAGCTATCGCTGACCAAAGAGCAGGTCGGCTGGTGCATCATCGGCTCGGTGTCGGTGACGATCTTTGCTCGCATCGTGGTCGGCTGGCTGTGCGACATCTTCGGCCCGCGGCTCACGTACACGTGGCTCTTGCTCCTGGGTTCGATTCCGGTGATGGCGATCGGCCTGGCCCACAATTTCACCGTGTTTCTGTTATTTCGGGTGTTGATCGGGACGATTGGGGCGTCGTTCGTGATCACGCAGTATCACACGTCGCGGATGTTTGGGGCCAACTGTGTGGGCACGGCCAACGCAACGGCCGCCGGCTGGGGTAACCTGGGCGGCGGCGTGACGCAGCTGGCGATGCCGATCTTGTTTTCCTTGTTCGCCGTAGCGCTCGGGTTATCAACGGCCGCTAGTTGGCGCCTGGCGATGGTGACGGTCGGCGTGCTGTGTGCACTGACCGGCATCGCTTATTTTTTTCTCACGCAGGACACGCCGGAGGGCAACTTCAGCCAGCTGAAGGACCAGGGCAAAGCAGCAAGCGGCGGCAAGCGGGGCGATTCGCTTTGGAGCGTGTGCGCCGATCACCGCGTGTGGGCGTTGTTTTTGATTTACGGCGCGTGCTTCGGCGTCGAACTGACGATCGACAACATCGCGGTGCTCTACTACTTGGATTACTTTGCCTACTTCAAACAGCTCGACCCCGACGCGGCGCTCAAGACAGCCGGGCTCTTTGCCGGCCTGTTCGGCGGGATGAATCTCTTCGCGCGGGCGGTTGGGGGCATCATCGCCGACAAGTGCGGCAACCGCTGGGGGCTCGACGGCCGCGTCAAGTGGCTGTTCATCGCCCTGTTCGGCGAAGGTCTCGGGATCATGTTCTTCTCGCAAGCGACCACGCTGACAATGGCCATTCCGCTGATGATCACGATGGCCATGTTCGTGAAAATGTCGAACGGTGCCACCTACGCCGTCGTGCCGTTCGTGAATCGTCGCGCCCTGGGAATGGTGAGTGGAATTGTCGGGGCTGGCGGCAACGCCGGTGCCGTGGCCCTCGGATTTTTGTTCAAGACGAACTCGCTCGATTGGCACTCAGCGCTAATGATTACCGGCATTGCCGTAACGTGCGTGTCGTTCGCCAGTTTCTTCGTGCGGCTCAGGGAAGAAACCGAAAGCGCGGTGGTTGTGCCCAAGTTTCGGCAGGCTGCGGCCGGCGAAATGGCTGCGGTCTGATCCGCAATGCGATGTATCGCCGTAACCGGTCCAATCGATGTTCGAAAGTTCCGCCACGTCTGTCGACACGCTTGCCGCCGCAAGGCCGTCGGTGCTGGAGGGTCTGCTAGCCGACCAGCAATCGCTCACGGCAGTGGAGAGGTTCGCCCAGCGCCACGCGTCGGCTGAAGACAGCGCCATGGCGGACAGGTACCGCGACCTGATTCCGCTCAGCCGGCCCGGTCCGGGCGAGCAGTATGCGTTCGAGGTCGATCTCGATGCCTGTTCGGGCTGCAAGGCGTGCGTGGCGGCCTGCCACAACTTGAACGGCCTGGAAACGCACGAATTGTGGCGACACGTCGGCGTGCTCTACGGCGGCGACGATCATGTACCGGTGCTGCAGCATGTGACGACAGCTTGTCATCACTGCCTGGAACCGGCTTGCCTGAACGGCTGCCCGGTCAAGGCGTACGACAAAGATCCCCAGACGGGCATCGTGCGCCACCTCGACGATCAGTGCATCGGCTGCCAGTATTGCGTGTTCATGTGCCCGTACGACGTGCCGCGATACAGCACGGCGAAGGGGATTGTCCGCAAGTGCGACATGTGCCACGACCGGTTGGCCGTCGGCGAAGCGCCGGCCTGCGTCGAGTCGTGCCCGAACCAGGCGATTCGCATTCGCGCCGTGAGCATCGAATCGATTGAAGCGCAGTGTCGAACAGGCCAGTTTCTGCCGACGGCGCCCGATTCGCGGATCACGTTGCCCAGCACGACCTACAAATCGCGCCGTGCGCTGCCGTCCAACATGGTGCCGGCCGATTATTTCTCGACCGAACCCGACCACAGCCACCTCGCGCTCGTCGTGATGCTGGTGCTGACACAAATGTCGGTGGGCGCGGTCCTGTTAGGTCAGGCGCTCGTCTGGGGGCCTTGGGCCGAGCCGTTGACGCGATCGGCGATTCGGCCGGTGTTCGCGACCGTCAGCGCGATCTTGGGGCTGGTGGGCATGAGCGCGGCCGTGTTTCACTTGGGGCGGCCGCTCTACGCCTATCGCGCCTCTTGGGGCTGCGCACGAGTTGGTTGAGTCGCGAGATTTTGGCGTTCGGCGTGTTCGGCGGTTTGGCGATTGCGCAGGCCGTCGCGATGTGGCTGGCCACGGATCACGCTGCGTGGGCGACAACCGCCGACGTCATCGGCGTGCTGACGTGCTTGGCCGGCCTGGCCGCGGTCGGCTGTTCGGTCATGATCTACGCCAGCACGGGGCGTCCTCTTTGGCGGCTGCATCGCACGGCGCTTCGATTTGCCCTCTCTTGCACCGTTTTGGGGCTGCCGCTGGCGCTGATCGTATCGCTGGCCGCGGCGGGGTGGAATAACAACATCTCGTCCGCGGGAGTGATGCAGCAATTTGGCCAAAACCTGTGCCTCTGGTTGATTCTTGCGACCAGCGTAAAGCTCGTCGTTGAATCCGCGATTTTCATTCATTTGCGCGGACGGCAACCGACTCCGCTGCGCCGGTCGGCCGTATTGTTGGCCGACAACTTGGGCACGACGACGATGCTGCGTTACTTTTTCGGCCTCGTCGGCGGTTTGCTCTTGCCGGCCATCTTGATGGCACAACCGGCCTCCGACGCCGGCGCCGTCGGCTATCAATCACTGTTTCTCTATGCGATCGCGACCGTCATGTTCACCGCGCTGCTGATCGCCGAAATGATCGAGCGTCACTTATTCTTTGCCACGTCGGCGGCCGCCAAAATGCCTGGGGCGAGAAGCGCATGAATCTGGTCACGACCGAAACGCGAAAGCCCAATGGGAAAGCCGCCCCGCCGCGGTTCGTGCCGCTATTGCGCCAGTGGAGCGGGCCGCTCACCGACGACCTGGTGCGAGCACCCGGCAAGTTCGGCTTGGGCCAGGTGCCGCGTAAGCTAGTGCCCGATGCGACGACGTCGGTCGTTTGCGGATTCTGCTCGACCGGCTGCGGGCTGAACGTCCATCTGCAAAACGGCGCCGCGGTCAATTTGACGCCGGACCCGGACTACCCCGTGAATCTCGGCATGGCCTGCCCCAAAGGCTGGGAGGCGCTCAGCGTCCTGGCTGCCGAGGACCGAGCGACCACGCCACTCGCTCGCGACGCCCGCGGCAGACTGGCGCCGATCGATTGGGACCGCGCGATGCACCTCTTTTGCGATCGCTTCAAGGCGATCCAGACCAAGTACGGTCCTGCGTCGGTTGCTTTTTTAAGCACCGGTCAAATCGCGACCGAGGAAATGGCGTTCTTGGGCGCACTGGCCAAGTTCGGCATGGGCCTGGTACACGGCGACGGCAACACGCGGCAGTGTATGGCTACGTCGGTCGTGGCATATAAACAGGCGTTTGGTTTCGACGCGCCGCCGTACACGTACCAGGACTTCGAGGAGTCCGACGCGATCGTACTTGTCGGTTCGAACTTGTGCATCGCCCACCCGATCATGTGGCAGCGGGTGTGCCGCAATGCGCGGCGGCCGGAAATCATCGTCATCGACCCCCGCAAAACGGAAACAGCCGTCGCGGCCACGCAGCACCTGGCGATCAAACCAAAATCGGATTTGACGCTGCTGTACGGGCTCGCACACATTCTGGTGGCCGAAGGTTGGATCGACGAAACGTTCATCGCCAAGCACACAACGGGCTTCGCCGAGTTTTGCCGGCACGCGGCCGCGTTCACGCCCGAGCGCGTCGCCGGGGCGACGGGCATCACGATCGAGCAATTGCACTACGTGGCCCGCACGATCCACAAGGCCGAGCGGACGTCGTTCTGGTGGACGATGGGCGTGAACCAGAGCTACGAAGGCGTGCGAACCGCCCAGGCGATCATCAATCTGGCGCTCTTGACGGGCAACATCGGCCGGCCGGGCACCGGAGCGAACTCGATCACCGGTCAATGCAACGCGATGGGCTCGCGACTGTTCAGCAACACGACGAATCTGTTCGGTGGCCGCGACTTTACGAGCGCGGACGATCGGCAACAGGTGGCCGACATTCTGGGGATCGACGCGGCACGAATTCCGAACGAAGGAAGCTGGGCCTACGACCAGATCATCGAAGGCATCTTGCGCGGTGACATCAAGGGCCTGTGGGTCGTGTGCACGAACCCGGCCCACTCCTGGATCAATCAGAACACGTGCCGCGACATTTTAGATCGCCTCGAGTTTCTCGTCGTGCAGGACATGTATCACACGACGGAAACGGCGCAGCGGGCTGACCTCGTGCTGCCCGCGGCGGGCTGGGGAGAGAAGGAGGGCACATTCATCAATTCGGAGCGGCGGATCGGCCTGTTAAAGAAAGTTTCTCGGGCGCCCGGCCAGGCACTTTCCGACTTTTCGATCTTTCGCCTGGTGGCCGAGCGCTGGGGCTGCGGCCATCTGTTCGCTAAGTGGAAGACGCCGGAAGACGTCTTCGCGTCGCTCAAGGAACTTTCCCGCGGGCGGCCGTGTGACATCAGCGGCATTGCCGACTACCGCATGCTCGATGAGCGCGGCGGAATCCAATGGCCGTACCCGCGCGGGCGGCGACGATGCGCCGGAGCGGCGACTGTTTGCCAACGGCCGCTTCTATCACCCCGACGGCCGAGCCAAGTTCGTGTTCGAAGAGCCTCACGAGATGCCTGAGCCACCAAACGCATCTTATCCATATTTGCTGCTCACCGGCCGCGGCACGGCGTCGCAGTGGCATACGCAGACGCGGACGGCGAAGTCGGCCGTGCTGCGGCGTCTTTACCCGAACACTCCGTATGTCGAGATTCATCCGGCCGATGCCGAGCGCGAGGGAATCCGCCCCGGCCAAGGAGTGATCGTCGAGTCGCAGCGCGGCCGAGTTGCCGCCCGGGCGCTGGTGACGCCGACCGTCGGCCGCAGCCAATTGTTCATGCCGATGCACTATTCGGAAACGAATCGACTGACGCTCGCCCATTTCGACCCCTATTCGCGCCAACCATCGTACAAGAACTGCGCGGTGCGAATTTCGCCGGCCGGGGTCCAACGCCACTAGGGTTTGCTATGAACGCCTCAACCTCGTTTACCGCCCAGCAGCAAAACTACTTGCAGGGCTTCGCGCTGGGCGCCGATGTGGCCCGCAAGGTGCAAGGGTTGCCGGTCTTATCCGGCTCCGCCGGAGGCGGAAGCGGTTCGACCATTACGCTGGGGCCGGCCGCAGCAGCCAAGGCCGGTCCGAGCGGACCCGATCGATTGCAGTGGGAGGCACAGGAGCGACAGATCGCCGCCGGCGGGAAGCTGTGTCCGGAGGAAGAAGCCAAGCGTGCCAAGAACCCGCTCGATCGCTGGGATGAAATCCGCGGCTTGGCCGAGCGCGGCGAGTTTCCCAAGGGCACCGATGTGTTGCTGCAAAAGTACCAGGGACTGTTCTACGTGGCCCCGGCGCAGGACGCCTACATGTGCCGGCTGCGGTTTTCCGGCGGGGCGGTGCGTTCCTGGCAACTGCGGGGGCTGGCCCGCATGGCAGACGACCTGGCAGGCGGCTTTGCCGACGTGACGACGAGGGCCAACTTGCAGCTCCGCGAGATCGCCGCTCGCGACGCGGTGCGGGTAATCATGGGCCTACGCGACCTGGGAATCATCAATTTGGGCGCGGGGGCGGACAACATTCGCAACGTTACGGCCAGTCCGCTCAGCGGCCTCGACGCGACGGAACTCATCGAGACGCTGCCGCTGGCCCGCGACATGCACTTCTACATCCTCAACCACCGCGAGATGTACGGTCTGCCGCGCAAGTTCAACATCGCATTCGACGGCGGCGGCGCGATCAGCTCGCTCGACGACACGAACGACATCGGCTTCCACGCCGTGCGGCTGACGAAGGCCAGCCCTCACGGCGAAGCAGGCGAGGTGCTATTCCAGCTGGCGCTGGGCGGCATCACGGGACATCGCGACTTCGCCCGCGACACGGGCGTTGTTGCCAAGCCTGCGGAATGTGTCGAGCTGGCCGCCGCGATCGTCCGCGTTTTTATCGCCAGCGGCGATCGCACCGACCGCAAAAAGGCGCGGCTGAAATACGTGCTCGACGACTGGGGCTTCGACAAGTTTCTAACTGAAACGGAAAGAGAACTCGGCCGGCCGCTGCGGCGAGTTGCCGTTGAAGACGTCGAACCGCGGCGGGCCGACGACCGCCAAGCCCACGTGGGCATCCACGCGCAGAAACAGCCGGGCCTCAACTACATCGGCGTCGTGCTGCCTGTCGGCCGGCTTCAATCGGAACAGTTGCGGGCGCTGGCGGACCTGGCCGACGCGTGCGGCGACGGCGACATTCGCCTCACGCCGTGGCAAAACTTGCTCATCGCCAACGTGCCCGACGATCGAGTGGCCGAAGCCCAGGCCCGGCTCGAGACGATGGGGCTCGACTGGCGGGCCAGCAGCCCGCGGGCTGGGCTCATCGCCTGCACGGGCAATGCCGGCTGCAAATATGCGGCCGCCGACACCAAGCGTCATGCGCTGGCCATCGCCGACTATGTCGATGAGCGTTTGGAACTCGACCAGCCGATCAACATTCATCTCACCGGCTGCAGCCACTCTTGCGCAGCACTACATCGGCGACATCGGGCTGTTGGCGGCGAGCGTCGAAGTTGGTGACGAAGTGTGTGAGGGGTATCAGATCTTCGTCGGCGGCGGGTATGGCGAGCGGCGAAGAATCGGCCGCGAGCTATTTCCGGCCGCCGCTGCCGATGACATTCCGCCGCTGGTGGCCCGCCTGCTGGAAGTCTACCTGGAGCGGCGAGGTTCGAGCGCCGAAAGCTTCGCCGCCTTTACAAATCGCCACGCGCTTGAAGAGCTGCGACAGATGTTTTCGCCCCTGGCGGCGGCCGCCACGTCGTGACCGAGTCGGTTTGCCATGACCGTTTCCTTGATTCCAGAAACAGCGCCTTTCTCGCCCGAGCAGCGGGCCTGGCTCAACGGCTTTTTGGCCGGTTGGCTCGGCTTGCAGGCCAGCGGTCAGACGAGGCCCGTGGCCGCGGTCGCGCTATCATCGGCAGCGCTGCGCCGCCTTCTGTTGCGCCGACTGCTGTCCTACAGGAAGCGGACGAGAATTTTCCCTGGCACGACCCAAACTTGACCATCGTCGAGCGGCTGAAGCTTGCGGACGGCAAGCCCATTGAGCGGCGGTTGATGGCCGCGATGGCACAGCTCGATTGCGGCGCTTGCGGCTACGTTTGCAAAACGTATTCGGAAGCGATCGCAGTCGGTACTGAGAAAAATCTCGCGCTCTGTTCGCCCGGCGGCAAGAACACGGCCAAGGCCATCAAGCAGTTGCTGAAGGAACACGGCAGCAACGGCGCCGCCCTGGCGACCAACGGCGCAGGCGCCGTTTCAACGAACGGCCAGGCCTCCGGCGGACGCGCGGCGACTGACTCGCCCTACCACCGCAACAATCCATTCTGGGCGACGCTGAAATCCATCCGCAATTTGAACAAGCCCTGCTCGGCGAAGCACACGTCGCACGTCGAGCTTGACCTTGCCGGCAGCGGAATCAAGTACCGCGTGGGCGACGCGCTGGGCGTCTATCCGACGAATGCGGCCGAACTGGTGGATGCGATTCTAGCCGCCGCCCGACTGAATCCAGACAAGCCGATGTCGACCCAGGGCGGTGAGGAACTCACGATCCGCGACGCCCTGCGGCGGCAATACTGCCTCCGCTCAGCGCCCGACGAGTTGCTCGAACTGTTAGCGCGGAAGGCAACGGTCGACTCGGAGCGGGCCGCCGTTCGAGCGGCGCTCGGCGACGGAAACGACAGTTTGGACGTGCTCGACGCACTGCAGCTGGCGCCGTCGGCCGCGGTGACCGAAGCCGAGCTGGTCGCATGCCTGCCGCCGCTTGCGCCGCGTCTTTACTCGATCGCCAGCTCGCAGAAGGCGCATCCGGAAAAAGTGCACCTCACGGTCGGCCGCGTTGCCTACGAAGTCAACGGCCGGCAGCGGCTGGGCGTGGCCTCGACGATGTTCGCCGATCGCGTCCGCTTGGGCGACGCGGTGGGCGTCTTCATTCATGCGGCCGGCGCGTTTACCGTGCCGGCCAATCCGGCGGCGCCGATGATTATGGTCGGGCCTGGCACGGGCGTCGCACCGTTCCGTGCTTTTCTCGAAGAGCGACAAGCAACGGGCGCGACGGGCAAGAACTGGCTCTTCTTCGGCGACCAGTTCGCCGCCAGCGACTTTCTTTACGAAGACGAGCTGAAAGCCATGCACGCCCGCGGTTTTTTGACGCGGCTCGAGACGGCCTTCAGCCGCGACCAGGCGCACAAGATCTACGTGCAAGACCGCATGCGCCAGCACGGCGCCGAGTTGTTCCAATGGCTGGAAGAAGGCGCCTACTTCTTCGTTTGCGGCGACGCCAAGCGGATGGCGGCCGATGTCGACAAAGCTCTGCACGAGGTCATTGCCACGCACGGCGGCCGCAACGCCGACGAAGCGGCCGCCTACGTGTACAAGTTGAAGAACGATCGGCGCTACGTCCGCGACGTGTACTAGCGCGTCAAATGCTTACGTGAGCTTAATCACCTTACCAGTGCGGGCCGATTCGTAGGCCGCCATCATGTAGGTGATGTCGCGGAGGCCCTCTTCGCCGGGCGTCATGGGCTGCTCGTCGCTCAGCACGCAGTGGGCGAAATGGTCCATTTCGCTGGCGAAATGGTTGGCCGGCTCGATCGGCAGCTCCTGCCGCTGGCGTCCGCGCGTTTGAAACAGATGATCGCCCGTGTAATTGAGAAACGGCTCCATTTCGATCTGGCCGCGCGTGCCGTAGACGCGAAAACGATTGCAGCCGAAGCCATAGGTCCCAAGACACGAGGCCAAGATTCCCGAATCAAATCGCATTTGGAACGAGATCGTCTCCTCGACTTCCTTGAAGCGAACGTCGTCGGGCGTGGAATAGCTAGTGGCCCAGATTTCGCTCGGCTCCTGCCCCGACATGTAGCGTGCCGCCTGCAGCGCATAGATGCCAATGTCCATCATCGAGCCGCCGCCGGCCAGCTTGCGATTGAGGCGCCACTGCGTGGGGTCGCCGATACTAAAGCCGGCCTCGGCCGAGATTTGCTTGATCGTGCCGACGGCCTCAGGGGAACGGGCGAGCTCGATCGCTTTGCGTGTCAGCGGCTCGTATCGCAGCCGGTAAGCGATCATCAACTTGCGCTGGGCGGCCTGGCAGGCGTCGATCATCGACTGGCACTCTGCCACGGTGTTGGCCATCGGCTTTTCACACAACACGTGTTTGCCCGCCTTGGCCGCCCGGATCGTGTACTCGGCGTGCATGCCGTTGGGCAGCACGACGTAGATCACGTCTACCTGGGGGTTGTCTTTGATCGTGTCGAAATTCTCGTAGTTATAAATGTTTTTGGGATTGATGCCGTAGCGATTGGCCTGCTGATTGGCCTTGTCGGGGTGGCCGCTCACCAGGGCCACCGGCTTGGCAATTTTGCAGTCGCGGAACGCGGGCAGCAACTGGCCCATCGACAGCGAGCCAATGCCCACCAGCGCGAAGCCGACCGTCTTGCCTTCCTGCCCTTCCTGCGGCTGGGCTTGGCTCCAGCCGTGCGCAACGTCGCGGCCGCGGCCGCCGTGCCGGCGAGAAAAGAACGTCGAGAGATCGGTAAGCGTTCAAGCGTCATGACAGGGTCTCCGTTGTCGCAGATTACAAGTAGCCGGCACAACCGCCGCGGATTGCCGATATCTTAACCCGATTTGGGCGGAAATGCGACCGCCGGCCGGCGGCGTTCCGGCAAAGAGGCCTGGAAAATCTCCGTCTCGGCCCGGCTCGACACCGAATGCCCTGCAGGCCGTACAATCTGAGTGGCAAATGGAGCGGCGGCCGCATGCCGGCGGCCGAAGGCGTCATTCTGCCGGGACGTCGCCCTGCTCCGCGCCAGCCACCGAACTCCCTATTCGTAGCGACGATCAGGGACCGGTTGACCTATTCAAAAGGGGCGCCATCCGCACTTGCCTCACTGCGTCGCCACCGGCTTGGTGTGTTCGGCGAAGAACTTGAAGATGTCGGGCATGCCCGTGGCGATCACGCTGCCGTGATCGCCTCCGGGGATTTCTTTGTACTCGTATGTCATGTTGAGCTCTTTCACCTTATCGACCCAGCGGCGCGTGTTTGCGACTGGAACCGCAGTATCTGCGTCGCCCTGGATGATAATCACGGGCATGTCCGTGATGCTGGACAGCATATCGGGCTGAAGCCCGAACGCGGCCGGCGCGACGGCGGCGATGGCGGCCCAATCCTTGGCGTGTTTGACCCCGAGATAGAATGTGCCGGCGCCGCCCATGGAGTGGCCCATCAAGTACGTGGCGCTGGTCATCGACGTTGAATTCCTTGCGGATCATCGCGAGCACGTTCAACACGTCTTTCTCGCTAAGCTCGCGAACCTTTGCTTCGTCGGTCTCGGCCGAGCCGCCGGCAGCCGGAGCCCCGCCACCGCGCGCGGGAAGCGCCGCGGGCGCCACGTCGTCCGCCGCCCCTGGCCGGGATGCCGTACCAGCCGCCGGAGTTGTAACCCATCGGGCCGACCAGGATGTAACCCCCCTCTTCGGCCAAATCCAACGCGTTGCCCCGAAGGATCGAAGCCGGGCTGCCGCCCAGACCGTGCAGGGCGATGATCAGCGGAGCCTTCTTTTCCTTGGTGACCTTCGAGGAAACGAACACTGCGTACGGAAGCGCCTCGTCAGTATCGGTGAACTGGTACGTCCGGTTCTGCACGCGCGGATAAGCCGCGAAGCCGCGTCCGCCTCGTCGGCCTCGCCCGCCGCGCAAAGGACCGCGTTGACCGGGAGCAGCGTCTGTTTGACTCGACGCAGCGCCAGCTGGAGTGGCCGCAGCCCCTGGCTGATTAGCCGCAGCCTCTGTTTGGCTTGTCGTGGTGTCGGGTTGCCGGGCGCGGCGCCGACTTCGCTCTGCACTGCCGATCGAGCCGGTTGCGGGGCAAATTCAAGGCACCCTACCAATACCAGGACGAGTGTCGATTTCGCAATGTGTGAAATCTTCATTTCAGTTCTCCTACGTGCCATTATTTCGATTCGTCCGCACGAGCGCGGGACGGGCGAGCCCGTCCCGCGATCAGTCGAAATACATGCGGTGCTAGTTGGCCGCGGCGGTGACTCCGCTGGGCGGGTAGTGCGTCACCAGGTCCCAGGCTAGCTCTTGCAGCTTCTTGCTCATCACGTCAGCCAGTTCAGGGTTGTATTCCTTCAAGATGTTGGGCGTTGGCAGTCCGATCGGGCTCCGCTGATACAGCACGGCGAAGTGCAGGTACGCATTCAGCGCGACCACCGGCGGCGTGGGGTGCCCAATCGGGTCGCGGAACACCTGCTGCTGATCCGTCATGCCGGGCATTTCCTTTTTGTAGATCAAGGTCCGCAGGGCGTTGTGCGCCTGAGCGGTCGGCACCAGGAAAGCCACGGTTCGGCCTTTGCCCAACTCCTCATTGATCGTCTTGATCTGTTCTTCCGCGTTCTTGATGTCCGTCGCATCGATTTTGGCGAGCTCTTCGGGCGTTTTATTATCCGCCGGCGTTTGGAACATGCCGCCGCCGCCGAAGCCACCTCCAAAGCCGCCGCGCCGGCCGCCGCGGCGACCGCCTGCGGCCGGCTGAGCCGCGTCAGCCTGGGCGCCAGCCGCCGGAGCTGCGGAAGAGTCTGCCGCGCCCGCTTGTGCCGCGCCGGGTTGTGCACCGCGACCTCTGCCCCCTCCAAAGCCACCTCGGCCGCCGCCGCCGAAGGGACTACCTTGGGTATTGAACTGCTCGTTGTCCGTATAGCCCAAGCCGGGCCAGGAAATCTGGATGACAAACTTCATGTCCGGATTGTGCTCCAGCCCGAGCTTGACAAATTTCGTGATGGCTTCATCCGGATGAACCAGCGGCGACATGACGAACACGTCCACCTTGCCCGATTGGAGCGCCCGCTTGGCAGTGTTCTGGGCGTCGGGCAGCTCCCAATGCTGGCTGGCCCGCGAGACGCCGATGCGCTGGTGATCGACAATCGTATGACCCTCGATACCGTAGGCTTTCGCCAATTCGGCCAACACGGGCGGCATGTCCCACATCAGACTGTGCGATGCATAGGCGATCCGCTGACCCTTTGGCTTTGTGGCGTCGGCCGCCACCGGCGCTTGGGCGGTAGGCTGGCCCTGCGTTGCGGTTTGGCCTGGGCAGGACGCCGAGGGTACGAATTGAATCAACGCTGCCGCGAACAGTGTCGCAAAGGGCAGAAACGACTTGGGAACTAACCGGGACATGCTGCCTTCTCCTTTCGTGAAATTGCGCGCCGCTATTTGCGCTGCGCGTGCGAATGCGGAATGGGTAGAAAGAATCACGCCTGATTGGACTAGTACGTATGCGTACTATAAACGATCATAATCCGCCGCTGGTCCGCAAATGTCAAGTTGTTTTCTTGGAATGTGTCCGGAAAAACCGGGCCCAGTCGCCCATCGTTCGGGGCAATGTTCCGCGGATGGATTGCACTGCTGGGCGGCATGAA
This sequence comes from uncultured Planctomycetota bacterium, assembly GCA_963738665.1. GTDB lineage: Bacteria > Planctomycetota > Planctomycetia > Pirellulales > Lacipirellulaceae > JABDGM01. The sequence continues at coordinate 1,064,530 of CAVTXL010000003.1, read as the reverse complement.
CACGGGAAATGTCCCGTTTCATCGCGCGGCCTGAGCCACTGTCGTCGAGTCAATCTCTCTCACCGGCCGGGTAGCACCGGCCGCTGACCGAACCGCTAGGCGAACATCGCGACGGGTGCCCCGTTGATTTCTCTTGCCGCCGGCGAAACGAAAAAAACTTCCGCTTGGGACTCAATCAGACCCGGCATAGTTTTGCGCTTTCGATCCTCGAGCTTGACGGGCCAAGCAGCGCGTATCGGGAGAGTGCCCCGCCCCTATATTACGTATGCGTACTACAACTGCAGCCAAGATTCTATGCCCGTACTTTGGCGGACGCGCCGCGGTGGACCGCCGAGAGTGATTTGGGCCTCTACACTTCGGGGTAAGCCTCAATCGGCTGCCTGGGCCGCGCGGATGTCGTCGGCCAGGCTCAGGTGAACCGCGCGATCAATGTGCCCGCGCACCACGGCCAGCGCGAAGAACACGGCGATCATGCCGATGCCGATCGTCAGGAAATAGGCCGCGCGCCGCCCACGTCGAGAGCAAAGTTGCCCAGGAACGACGCGAGCACATTTCCAATTCGCCCGACGGCAACGGCGGCGCCAATGCCGCTGCCGCGGATGCGTGTCGGATATACGTGCGCCGCCAGCGCGTACATCGTTGTCTGCACGGCGTTCAGCGACCCGCCTAAGAGGATGCACATGACTACAAGCCGCGCGCTTCGCTCTGGATCGAGAGGCATTGCCGCCAGGACAAAAGCACTGGTGATTGCGAACAGCGAGAGCCCGAGCATGGTGGTTTTCGAGCCCAACCGCTGGATAAACGCCGCCCCCAACAGCGCACCAGCCACGCCGCCCGTATTCCACCAGCCCAAGGCATCGCTCGCGGCCGGCTGCGTAAACCCAGCGCCGGTCAGGGCAGACACAAGCAACAAAAAGCCGATATAATTCACCAGCAGGCAGAAGAAAAATGCGGCAAACAGGCCGAGCGTATCTCGGCGGAACTCCGGCGTGAACAGTTCGCGCATCGACGGCTGCGATGCCATGGAATGCGACGGGGCGTCCTCGGTGAAGGTGGCGTCGGCGGGAACTTCGTGACCGAGCTTGCGAAGCAGCGCGACAAGTTCCGGCCAGCGTTCGCGCCGGCCGGCCAGATAGCGCGGAGATTCGGGCAGCAGCTTGAGCAGGGCCAGGCCGATCGCGGTGGGGATGATGCCCCCGAGCAAGAACAGGGCCCGCCACCCCAACAGCGGAATCACGTGCGCCGAAAGGAATGCGGCCAGCATTCCGCCGAGCGGGACACAAACGATGGTGAGCGTGACGGCAAAGGGGCGCTGCCGCCGCGGCACATATTCGCACGCCAGCGCCGCCGCGTTGGGCATAGCGCCTCCCAGGCCGATTCCGGCGAGAAAGCGCAGCGCGCCCAGGGCCGTCACGCTTCCAGCAGTCGCAATCGTGGCGGTCAGCGCGGCAAACGAAATCACGCTGATGAGCAGCGCGGTACGCCGGCCAATGCGGTCGCCGAGCACGCCGCCCAGCGCGCCGCCGATCATCATCCCCAACGGGCTCATCGCCAGCGCCGTCGAAAAGGCACTGCGAGACAGCGACCACTCTTCCATTAAGGATGGAATCGCGTTGCCAAGCAGTTGGTTGTCGATGCCGTCGAGAATGATTGCCAGCGCGGTGCCGGCGACCAGAAGCTTCTGGTAGCTCGTCCAGCTGCCGTCGTCGATCACGCGGGCCACGTCGACCTTCATTGGGGCACCATTGAGCAGTTTCCTCAGCGACCTTTCGTGGTCTGGGTTTCGGCCACATCGTCCGCAGCCGCCGGCAGCGGAAAGCCGACGTAGTTTTCAGCAAGGCTTGTCGCCGCGGCAGGCGAGCTGACCACATATTCCAGCTCGGCTTGTTGCAGCCGGCGTTGATAATCGTCGGCGCCCGGCAAGCGATGGAGCGCGGTCGTCATCCAGGCCGAGAATCGTTGGGCCCGCCAGACGCGGGGTAGGCAGGTTGCCGCATATTCGCGGAGCAGCTCTGTACATCCGCCGTTGTAGTATGCTGCAATCGCCGGTGCCAAGACGCTGATATCGGCCACGGCCAGGTTCAATCCCTTCGCGCCGGTCGGCGGCACGATGTGGGCCGCGTCGCCGGCCAGGTAGAGCCGGCCGAATTGCATCGGCTCGGCCACAAAGCTGCGCATGCAGACGACGTTCTTCTGCACAATTTCGCCCCGGATCAGCTCCCAACTTTCGCGCGTGGCCAGTCGTGCGGTCAGCTCGTGCCAAATCCGGTCGTTGGGCCACTCGGCAAGATCGTCGTGTGGGCCGCACTGCACGTACATGCGTTGCAACTGCGGCGTGCGCGTGCTGACCAAGGCGAAGCCGTTTTCGTGGTGCGCGTAGATCAGCTCATCGCTCGAAGGAGGAGCCGCCACCAGAATGCCCAGCCAGCCGATCTCGTATCGTCGCTCAAAACACTGAAGTGCATCTTTCGGGATCGACGGCCGACAAACGCCGTGGAAGCCGTCACAGCCGGCGACGAAATCGCAGCCTAGCTGTTCGTCTTTCCCGCCGTGTCGGAAGCTGACGCGGGGCTCGTCCGTTTCGACGTCGTGCAGCCGCATGTCGTGAGCCTCAAATTTGATTTGTCGCTCGTCGGCGACGGCCGCGTCGATCAAATCGCGGAGCACTTCGTGCTGCGCGTAAATCGTAATCGCCCGGCCGCCCGTCAGGCCGTGCAGGTCGATCCGGTGCGTTTGCCCGTCGAAGCGCAAGTTGATGCCCTGATGCACCGATCCCTCGCGATGCAAGCGCTCGCCCAGGCCGCAAGTCGTCAAAAGATCGACCGTGCCCTGTTCCAGCACGCCGGCGCGGACGGTGGTCTCGACATCTTGACGGGACCGTACTTCCAGCACGACCGATTCGATGCCCCGCATGCCGAGCAGGCGCGAAAGCAACAAGCCGGCCGGGCCGGCGCCGATGATCGCGACCTGCGTGCGTCGATAAATAGCCATGGTCATTGTCCCCCATCGTTCGCGAACACTTCGGCCGCGATGTGAAAGGCCGCATTCGCGGCTGGTACACCGCAGTAGATCGCGGTGTGCAGCAGCACCTCTTTGATCTCCTCCGGCGTAACGCCGTTGTTTTTCGCCGCGCGCATGTGCAACTGCAGCTCTTCGGGCCGGTTCAGCGCGACCAGCATCGCAATCGTCAGCAGGCTGCGCGTGTGGCGGGGCAGGCCGGGCCGGTCCCACACTTCGCCCCATGCGGCGCGAGTCAGGAAATCCTGAAACTCGCGCGTCAGCGGGGTCTGACGCGCGACCGCGGCATCGACGTAGGCGTCGCCGAGCACGGCCCGCCGGACTTTCATGCCTCGCTCGTGTCGTTCGCGCTCGTCCATAGGACAATATCCCCCACGTATTCGTCAGGCTTCAGCAAAGTAGAAACTCAGCGACGGCCTCGTCGAACGCTTCGGCGGCTTCGATGTTCGACAAGTGCGCGGCCGGCAGCTCGAGCCAGCGAGCGCCGTCGATCGCCTCGGCAAGCGTCCGGCACATCGTCGGCGGCGTGGCCGGGTCATCCGTGCCCGCGATCACCAGGCTCTGCGTCCGAATCGAGCTGAGTGAGCCGCGCTGGTCCATGTCACGAATCGCCTCGCAGGACGCGATATACGCTTGCGGTGAAGTCGCAAGTAGCGTGTTCCGCACTGCCGCGACAGCGGCGGGCGAACGCTGGCAAAACGCCGGCGTAAACCAGCGCTGGACGACGGCCTCGGAGATGCCCGCCATACCTCGTTCCCGTACGGCCGCGATGCGGGCGTCCCACGCGCTGGCGGGGGCTGCGTAGGCGGTCGTGTTCGCCAACACCAATTTGTCGACGCGTGCCGGCTCATTGGCCGCTAGCCAAATGCCGGCCATACCCCCCAATGAAAGGCCGCAAAAATGGACGCGCTCGATTTCCAATCGGTCGAGCATGCTCAATACGTCTCGTGCCAACAGCTCAATCGTGTACGGCCCCGGCGAAACGAGCGAAGCACCGTGCCCACGTGTGTCGTAGCGAAGAATGCGGAACGACCGAGACAGTGCGGCGACTTGCCGGTCCCACATTGCTAGGTCCGTTCCCAGCGAATTCGAAAGCACCAGCACGGGCGCGGCCGCCGCGCCGTCGACACGGTAGCGGAGGCTGCCGTCGCTCACTTCTACGAAAGGCATCAGGAATCCTCCTTAGTCGCAATCGAAGCGATTGTCTCGGCGTCCGCGAGCGCTCGATCCACCAACCGCGAAGCCGCGCGATCATGTTCGCTCGGGTCGAAAAGCGATTGCAACTCGGCGCCCGAAAGGTGCTTGGAGATTTCTGAGTCGGCTGCGGCGGCCTCCCGCAAATGGCGGCCCTCATCAGCGGCCCGCCGGCAGACGCGCTCGACCAACTGGTGTGCTGCGCTGCGACCGATTTTGGCCGCCAGTGCCATACTCACGGCCCCGGCGTAAACCATACCCCGCGTCGCGTCGAGATTCGCGCGCATCCGCTCGGCGTCGACGTGCAGGCCCTCTATGACGTGCCGCATCTGGAACAGTGCGCCGGCACTCAGCAGGAAAATCTCCGGCAGCGTTTCCCATTCGGCGTGCCAGCCGCCCAGGCCGCGCTCGTGCTCCTGCGGCATCGCCGAGAGCAGGATCGACACCAGCGCGGGAACGCGCGTGGCCGCCGCAAGCGCCACCGCGCAGCCGACCGGGTTTTGCTTTTGCGGCATTGACGACGAGTTGCCGCGGCCCGGCGCGGCCGGCTCGGCGACTTCCGCGATTTCCGCTTGACCCATGAGCGCGATGTCGCGGGCCATTTTGCCCAACGAGCCGACCAAGAGGCCGAGCGCGGCGGCGACCTCAACCAGCCGGTCGCGCTGCGCGTGCCACGGCACTGCGGCTGCCTCAAGATTCAACTCCTGGGCCAGCAAAGCCGTCGTTCGCTCCGCGTTATCACCGAGCGCGGCCAAAGTGCCCACCGCGCCACCGAATTGAAGCACCAGCGCCCGTGGTCGCAGATCGTGCAGCCGCTGCCGGCAGCGATTCACCGCATCGAGCCAGCCAGCCACCTTCAGGCCGAACGTCGTCGGCGCGGCCGCCTGTAGCCACGTTCGTCCCACGATGGGAGTCTCTTTGTAGTTCGCGGCGAGGCGGGCAAGCGCCAGTGCCAGTTGCCGCGCGTCTCTTTCGATCAGATCGAGTCCCTGCCGCATTTGCAGCACCAGCCCTGTGTCCATCGCGTCCTGGCTCGTCGCGCCCCAATGGACATAGCCGGCCGCCGACGCGTCGGCGGCCGCAACGAGCCTTGTCAGCTCTTTGATGACGGGAATCGCCGAATTGCCGGCAGCCGCCGACGCCTCGGCGAACGCAGCAATGTCGAACAATTCGGCCCGGCACTGGCTGGCGATCGTCTTCGCCGCAGCCTCCGGAATTACGCGGGCGGCAGCCTCGGCCCGGGCGAGTGCCACTTCAAAATCGAGGATGCCCTGCAGCCGGCCGCGATCCGAAAACACGCGCCGCATCGGTTCGGTGCGCAGCAGCGGGTCGAACCATTGGTTTGACAAGCTGTCATTCACGGCGAGGTTCCTCAAACGACCATTGCAAATCTAACAATCGAAAAACACCGTCTCGCCGTCGCCCTGCAGAACAATATCCCACTCCAACATCTCGCCGCTCGCGGGCCGCGCGATGAGCGTGCCGCGGCGCTCGGCCGGCACTTGCCGCAGCACGCGGTCATCGGCGTTGCGCGGTTCGTCGGGGAAGTAAACGCGGGTCACCAATCGCTTCAACAGGCCGCGCATGAAGACGGAGACCAACAGGTGCGGCGCCTGCAGGCCCTCTACGGAATCGGCCACCGGGCCGGGCTTAATCGTATGAAACTGAAATCGGCCGGCGTCGTCAGTCGGCACGCGGCCAAAGCCGCGAAAGCCGGGTGTGGGCCGAGCTTCCTGAACATCTTCCGGATGCGCGTACTTGCCGTGCGAGTCGGCTTGCCAGATTTCCACGAGCGCATCGGGGACTGGTTGATCATCGCCGTCAAGCACGCGGCCGGTAATGGTCACGTGCTGACCCGGGCAATCGGCCGGCGCAACACGTTCAATCGTGAGCCAATCAAGGCCGATGTGCAAATACGGCCCCACCGTCTGCGATGCAGTCGGCTTTAGCTTCATGGCCGGCCTCCTGGTGGGTCTTCCATCGGCGTGGCTTCCCTGCCGCGGAGCACGATGTCGAACTGATAACCCAGTGCTTCCTCGGGGATGGTCGTTTCCCAATCGAAGTCTGCAATCAGTCGGCGACGGGCCGCATCGCTCGGCACCGAGAGATACATCGGGTCGCGCGACAGCAGCGGATCGCCGGGAAAATACATCTGCGTCACAAGCCGCGTGCAAAACGACGGCCCAAACAGCGAGAAATGGATGTGCGACGGCCGCCAGGCGTTGGGGTGATTCAGCCAAGGATACGCGCCCGGCTTGATCGTGACAAAGCGATAGCGCCCCTCGGGGTCAGTCAACGTGCGGCCGCAGCCGGTGAAGTTGGGATCGAGCGGCGCGTGGTGCTGGTCGACTCTGTGCCTGTAGCGGCCCGCCGCGTTGGCCTGCCAGATTTCGACGAGCGTGTGGGGCACCGGCTGGCCGTCTTCGTCGAGCACCCGGCCCGTGACGATGATCCGCTCGCCGATCGGCTCACCGGCGTGCTGGCGCGTGAGATTAAAGTCGCTCGCTTGGATGTCGCTCCAACCAAACACCGGCCCCGTGATTTCCGACAATGTGTGCGGCAGCACGAGCAGCGGCCGCGTCGGTGCGCGTTTGATCGTCGAAACATAACGCGGCTCGAAATACGCGGGCTGCGTCTCGGCGGGCGGGCGGCGATAACCGGGCAAATGAATCATGGCTGGTCCCAATGCTCGCGCTTGTGGCAATGCTCACACTCGTTCCAAGATGACGGCGATTCCTTGCCCGACGCCGATGCACATCGTGCACAGCGCGTAGCGGCCGCCGCTTCGCGAAAGTTCAATCGCGGCGGTCGCAACGAGCCGCGCGCCGGTCGCGCCCAGCGGGTGTCCAAGGGCGATTGCCCCACCGTGTGGGTTGACGTGCGGCGCATCGTCCGGCACGCCCAGCCCGCGCAGCACGGCCAGCACCTGCGCGGCAAAGGCTTCGTTCAGCTCGATGACGTTCATCGCCCCAATCTCCAGGCCGGCCCTCGACAGGGCCAGCCGACTGGCCGGCAACGGGCCGATGCCCATCACCCGCGGCGGCACGCCGACGACCGCGGAGGCGACAAGCCGCGCCTGCGGCTTCAAACCGAACCGTTCGGCGGCCGCCTTGGACGCCACGACCAGCGCGCAGGCGCCGTCGTTGATCCCCGTCGAGTTGCCGGCCGTCACCGTACCGTCCGGCCGGACGATGCCTTTAATTTTGGCCAGCGCCTCGAGCGATGTATCTGCCCGCGGCTGCTCGTCCTTAGTGACGACGTGTGGCTCTCCTTTCGGCCGCGGCACCGTGACCGGCACGATTTCCTGTCCCTGCCGGCCGGCGGCGATCGCCGCGACCGCCCGCTGCTGGCTGCGGAGGGCGAAGGCGTCCTGATCGCGGCGGGAGATGTGATACTCGTCCGCGACGAATTCGGCCGTTTCCGGCATCGAATCGACGCCATGCATCTCCCGCATCCGCGGATTAATGAATCGCCAGCCGAGTGTCGTGTCGGCCATTTCTGCGTCGCGGGCGAATGGCGTCGACGATTTGCTCACCACATACGGTGCCCGCGACATGCTCTCCACGCCGCCCGCGATGACGAGCGACGCCGCGCCGCACTGAATGGCCCGCGCCGCTTGTACGACGGCCTCCATCCCCGAGCCGCACAGCCGATTGACCGTCACGCCTGGCACGTCGACCGGCAGCCCGGCCAAGAGTAGCGCCATGCGGGCCACGTTGCGATTGTCGTCGCCGGCCTGATTCGTGCAGCCGAGAATCACGTCGTCGACGGCCCGCGGGTCGAGCGACGAATTTTGCGTCAAAAGGGCCCGGATCGGCACGGCCGCCAGGTCGTCCGGCGCACCGCGGCGAGTGCGCCGCCGAAGCGGCCGAAAGGCGTCCGCACCGCGTCGCAAATAAAGGCCTCTTTCATCGGCCGTTCCTCAAGTCGACGGCCCGCGCGGAGCGTCGGATCTAGCTTCAGTTTGAACTTGGCCACCCGGTGAGTCGGCGTGTGCGGCAGAGAATCGACTTGCGCGAAGTACCGTGGCCGCTTGCACGGCGCGAGCTGCCGGGCGCACCACTCGGCGATCTCTTCCGGCAGGAGCACTTCGCCAGCCCGCGGCACGGCCACGACCAGGATCTCGTCGTCGCCCAGCTCGCCCGGCACGGCGATCGCCGCGGCTTCCAGTACCTTCGGATGAGCCGCCACCACGCGGTCGATCTCCGCCCCGGACACATTCTCACCGCGCCGGCGGATGATGTCCTTCTTGCGGGCGACGAAGTAGTAATATTCGTCGGTGTCGCGATAGCCAAGATCGCCCGTCAGAAACCACCCGTCGCGAAACGCAGCGGCCGTGGCTTCGGCGTCGCGATAGTAGCTTTGCATCGTGATCGGGCTGCGAATCGCGATTTCACCGGTTTGACCGATCGGCAACTCGCGCCCCTCGTCGTCGAGCACGCGCATCTCCGAGAATCGCCGGTTGTGATCGGGGTGCCGGGCCGGTCGGCCGATGCTGCCGCGCTTGTGCGGCCCAAGGAACGGGTTATTGCACACGCCTGGAACTTCCGTCAAACCGTATCCTTCCACGAGCGTCGGCACGCCGAATTCGCGCGGAAACACGTCCAGCGTTTCCGGCGACATCCCCGCGCCGTATACCTTCTGCAAACGATGTTCAGGCACAAATTCACTCCGCGACCGGTGCGTGAGGATATTGCCGACCGCCCCGATGATGTTCACTTCGGTCGCACCGGCCTCGGCCGCTTCTTGCCAGAATCGCGACGCGCTGAATCGCGGTTTGATGAGTAGCGACGCGCCCGCCGCCAGTGCTCCTCCCAGCGAATAAAACAGCGCGTTGATGTGAAACAGCGGCAGCACCACCAGCAGCCGATCGTCGGGCGTAAGGTGCATCCGCTCGACAAACGCCTCGCCCGCCAATACGAAGTTCTGCTGGCTGTGCATGACGCCCTTGGGAAATCCGGTCGTGCCCGAAGTGTAGAGCGTCAGCCACGTGTCGTCCGGTCCGACGTCGGGCATGTTCGCTGGCGCCAACGGCTGTACTAGTTCGCCGAACGCTACAGTCGAATCATTGTCATTCTGCCCATCGAGCTTCTCGTCGAACAGGATAAACCAAGGCGATTTTGCCAACCCACCACTCGCCGCTCGGGCAGTCTCAAGGCATGCACTCGCACCAGCGACCATCGAGACCCCGGCATGGCAAAAGATGTACTCCGCCTCCGCGGCATTTAATTCCGGATTGACCGGCACCGCGACCGCGCCCAACCGGGCCAATGCAAACAGCAACAAGACGTATGAATCGCTATTCGTGGCCATCATGGCCACGCGGTCGCCCTTGGCGACGCCGTGCGCGGCGAGCGAATTAGCGAGCGATTCTGTTCGCTCCGCCGCTTCGCCATAGGTGCAGCTGCGACCTTCAAAAATGAGCAGCGGCCGGTTCGCAGCCACTCGCGCACGGCTCGTGAGCAGACCCCACATCGTCGGCTGGTGCGCGGGAAAACGCCTCAGGACGTCAATTGGGGAGGTAGCTCTCAAAATTGGCCGCGTCATCGGTGCTACCTTCGCCTTTGTATTTCGCAAGTTCCGGATACGGGAACAGCGGCCGGGTGCGGCCGTTTTGCCCGCGATTGATCAGCTTCTCCGGGGCTACGCCCTCTTCAACCCAGCGAATGACCGCCTCGGTCGCGCCGCTGCCGACGCCGCCGTTGCCATGCCCGGCGCCGGGGATCAAGAACAGCCGCGCGAACTCCATCGTTTTGTCCCGCCCGCCCATTTGTTGCATGACGCGCTTGTAATAATCCACGGTGGCTTCGGTCATGATGAGCTGGTCCGCCTGCCCGTGCATCATGATGATCTTGCCGCCGCGGTCGCGAAATCTGGAAAGATCGGGATTGTCCGTCCCGATCGCGGCATTAAACTGCTCCACCGATTGTTGAAACAGTCGTTCAAATTCCTGCTGCGTGAGCTGGGACGCGTCCCACTTGGGATCTTGCGTCAAAAAGTACCGCACCCAGTCGATACTGATGCCAAACGGCCGAACGCCCATTGCCGTGAGGTCCGCGCCTTTGCTCAGACCGTACCACAGAAACTGTCCGTCCTGGGTCCGCGGTCCTTCCCACAACTTGCGAATCACGTCGGCGTCGGCGTCGGTAAACGTGCTGCTGCCCAGTTCGGTGCCCACCAGCTTCTTGAGGTCGAACGGGCACCTCGCTGGTTCCTCCACGACGCCATCTTTGACGCCGTCCATGTCGTCGCAGGCCGCGATGAAGGCCTGCGTAACGGCCCGCAGCTTCTCAGCCGGGACCCGATGGTTGGCCTCCCTCATGACAACCTGCGACCACAGCGACGACATCTGCAACTTCGGCCAGTTGATCGCCGGGCAGCCGGAGGCAATGCCGTCGTAATCGTCCGGATAGCGCTGCGCTTCCGACAATCCCTGCCGTCCGCCAGTCGAAGCGCCGACGAAGTACGAGTATTTTGGCGGCTTGCCGTAATACGCGGTCGCCAGGGCCTTTCCCACGGCGGTCATTTCGTGGATTCCCACATAGGCATTGTCGATGATGGTTTGCCAATTCAAACGCCCGTTTGCATCCAGACCAAAGCTGCCACTGCCGCCTTCGTGGCCGGTGTCGGTCGCGCCTGCCGCGTAACCCTGCCGAAGCGGCCCCTCGATGCCGAAGGCGCTTCCGCCCGAAAAGCCGCCCCCGCCCGTGCCTTGGAACCGGCCATTCCAACCTTTGTTCGGCAGCCCAATGAAAACGCGCACGTGATCTCCCGTTGGCGGATGGGACACCACCGCGGTCACGCGGACCGAACCGTCGTCGTTCTCGACGACCGTTTCGATCGTCGTGTTCGGAATCTCGACTCCCTTAAGGCTCTCTGCGGAGCGGACGGGCGTGGTGTCTTCGTAGACGGGCTTCGGCCCAGGCTCGACCGCCACGGGCCCGCGCCCAAAGCCACGGCCGCGGCGGCCCAGGCCGCCGGGCCCGCGGCCACCCCCCCGGGGGGCGGTGTTCGCAGAATTTTCAGCTCCGCCAGCGTCGTCGGCGCCGCGCCGGCTGTTGGGCCCTCAAAGTCGTGAAGTCGGCGGCTGCAAGAAGCAACAGGACCGCCAATGCCGAGAGGATTCGTTTCATGGCAACCTCAAGTCGAATTTGAGACCGTTCTGTCCAGGTGCTCTATCGCAGGCGGCACCCGTCCGCCAGTGCGCTGCGAAGCGGCTGCCTCCGCGGCGAGCCCACCGACTGCGACGCCAATAGGAAATAGCGCACCGGGCCCTCCGCCCGGCAAAACCGCCGCGAGGTCATACGTATACGTACAACATACACCGGCTTTTTTGCCGCTGTCAATTATTGGCGAGGAATCGCCGGCTAGCCCCGCGTTGCCTGGGCCGGCTTTTTCCTGGACGGGCGTTTGGCCGGCTGGCCGTTTCCCCCGGGCTGGGGCAACGAAAAGACGCTGTGGACACGCTCGAGGAATTGCTCGACGCGCCGGCGATCAGCGGCAGCCAGGCAATCCCACAGAGCGGCAAGGTTCGGCTCGGCCGCATCGGCGGCGCGACGCTGGATTCGCTTTCCGTCGGCCGTCAAGAACACGCACCGCGCTCGGCCGTCGCTGGCGTGGGCCTGGCGCCTTATCAGCCCGCGCCGCTCCAAAAGTCTGAGCAGGACCGTTATCGAATTCGCGTCCGAGGCGGTCCGCTCCGCGATCGCAACCTGCGTCAGGCCGGGTTCGTCGGCCAATACGGTCAGAACAACAAATTGGTCCGCCGTAACTCCGTTCTTTAACAGCAACCAATTTGCGCGACGATGGAATAACAAATAAGCCTTGCGTAGCCGCATGCCCAGTTCGTGTCCCTCACTCACATCAACCCCTTTCTAATCAGCATGTGAAATGACAACGGACAATCAATCGAACCGCATTTGCAAGCCCGCCGTCCACTCTCCCATGATACGTAGCGAATCGCGACTTTGCCATGAAAATAGACGCAGGCCTAGCACGGAAATCCTTGTGAGTGGTCTCCGGCCGCGAATGAGGCGCCGCCAACCAGTCCGCGCCGGTGTTTGCCAACGTCGAATCAGCGTTTGAGACGCCTTCCACACGAGTTCTGGTGCACCGCGGATCAACGAGGGATGCTGGAGCGAATTTCGACATCTAGCGCCCACCGCCCGATTCGGCCCCGAGTGTCGGTTCAAAGACGATGCGGCGATAAGCGGTGAGGCTGGGGGCGCCGCTGTCGGTCACTTCGCAGATGACGTGAAACGTCTTTCCGGCGCTGTCGGCTGGAACGGCGACCGTTGCCCGAGCAGAATCGCTTCCCTCGATCGTTACTTCGGTCGAATATGAGCCGGCGTCGGTTAGTTGCCACCATGAATACGTCAACCTGTCGCCATCGGGATCACTCGATGCCGACGCGTCGAGGGACACGGTCGTGCCGACTTCCGGCATCAGTTTGATCACGGTCAGGCGATTGTCTCCGTTCACGGCGGCGACTGGGTTGCGATTGCCAGCGCCGTCCTGGGCCCAGGCCATACGGGCGACAAAATTGTTGTAGATCGCCGGGTAGAAGCGAGACTCGTATTTTCTGGAAATGGAACTGGCCGGCGACCCGGAATGGTTGGTAAATGATTGGGTTTCCCCATCGCGGGTTGTCCCGCGGACGAACGTGCCGCCCCAGCCGCCGAAGCTGGGATTCTCCGGATCGTCGAGTCCATTCGGCAGCAGATACAAGAACGACGGCGTGTCGCCTTCCACGCCATACTTGTATTTTGGGTACATCGCACCAAGACGGCCGTGATTTTGAATTTGCGCTGCGTACTTTTCCCAATTGGCTCGCCCGGTTCCGTTCTGAAAATTCCAGGCCGATTCGTCCCACAGGAACACGAGGTCCTGGGAAAACTCCTTGCGCATCCAATAGTGGGCACTGTCGGCAAAGGCGCCGCCGCGCTGCGATTTATCCTGATCGGTAATCGTGTACACGCGCAGCTTGTGCAAAAACGTGCGGATTTGTTCCGGCGTCCGATCTTGCTGCACGCGCCAAATGGCCTGCGCAAGCGTGTTGCCGCCGCCCCACACCAGCACCCAGACCGGTCGCTCATCTGATTCGTCCGCAGTTTTGATGATCAGTTCGCTGCCCGGTGAATTATTTTCCGCGCCGACGAAGCGGAAGCCCATCTTTCGGCTGCCCACTACGGTCCGCGACCGCAAGTAGTCCGCACTCGGCCAGTAACCGATCGCTTGCTGCGATTCGTCCGCCGGGTGCCCCTCTTGCTGCGAGCGTTTCCGCAGGTTGGGCAGGTCCTGTTCGTAGGCGGCGATCACGTCAAGTATCAGGTCCGGTCGTTCCTTCCCGCCGCTATTGCTCCAACCCGTGGTGGCGCTCAGGCCTTCGATCTCGAACAGGTCGGCGTGCGCGAGCAGCCGAATTGTGGATTCCATGTCGTCTGGCTCCACGTTTGGCGGAGAGATGTCGGTTAGCACGATGATCCGCGGCTTGAGTTCGCCAGCAGCCGACGCGGCCCACCCCGCCGAACATAGCAGTGCAAGAAAAACTGAAATGGTTCGCCGGAACATGCGGTTCTCTGGGGTAAGGGGGGCGCAAGTGGAAACAGCGACGTGGTTGACCGGCGATTCTATCAAATCGGACCAAAAGACAGAATTATCGCGCGGCCCGCGGCCGCCCTCTTGACACTTCGTTCTAATTCGTTAGAATACGAGACATTGAGGCCGTTCGACCGGTTTTTAATGCCCGCCGCTGATACATGCGTGGAGAGCGGTCGCGGCTTTGTGGGAGACAGATGCATGGCCAGGCCGGCGAGTACGCATCCTACCGATGGTGAGTTGGAGATTCTGCGCGTGCTGTGGGAGCTGGGGCCGGTCTCCCTCAGCGCGCTGTGCGAGGCCCTGCGCCAGGAGCGGGACGTTGCCACCACCACCGTGGCCACGATGCTCGGCGTGATGGCGGGCAAGCGATTGGTGCGGCGAAAACGCGCCGGCCGCGGGGTCGAGTGGTCGGCCGCCGTTTCTCGCGAGGCGACGGCGCGGTCAATGGTGGGCAAGCTGGTGGATCGAATTTTTGACGGCTCGGCCGAGCGGCTGGCGGCGCACCTGGTGGAAGGTGGCGAACTTTCGGCCGCCGAGTTGACCGAACTGCGCAAACTTATTGACGAGAGCGAGAAGTCCTCACGCAAAGGCGCCAAGACGAAGAGACACGAGCATTGATGTAGATGTCGGGTGCGTCGAGTCTGCGAGACCCACCAAACACTGAAAGTATGAGAGCAAATGGTAGGCCTCGCCCCTCGAACCACCCTACTGCTCCACGGAGTTAAACACAGCGAGGCGCGGATATGTTGGCCGAAATAAACCTTGCGGACGCCGGCTGGTGGTGGAATGTGGCCGGCTGGACGATGGTGCATTTTTTGTGGCTGGGCACGCTGGTGGGCGGGCTGGCCGCCGCGTGGCGGTTTGCGATGCGGCGGGCTAGGCCGAATGTACGTTACGTGGCGGCACTAGTTTCACTCGGAATACTCACCGCGCTGCCCGTCGGGATCGCGACGTGGCTGGTGAGCACTGGTCCTGCGACGCAAGTTGCCTCGCCTGACTTTGGGTGCCGGGTGTGAATGTTGCAGGAAGAAGCGAGCAGGCAGCGGGCAGCAAGCAGGGATTGCAGGATGCGTTGCATGGCGATGTTGCTGGTGGGCGCGAAAGTGTTGACGGCGAGATCATCGAGCTTGCTGGGCGCGGGCAACCTGAGCCGGCAGCAGCGGGCGCGTTGGATTCAGCTAATGCGGACGCACTCGTAGGCCGCGGCGAGTTGGTCGATGAAGCGGCAATGATGGCTGAGAAGAGCACGGACAGCGCCAGTGGCCTCCGGAACAGCGGCACAGGCGGCGCGGACCGCGGCGCTCTAACCAGTGGCACGCAGTTAGCGGCGCTCGTTCAAGCGAGCGTAACTTATTTGCCGTGGCTGTGGATTGTTGGCACGCCAATCACGTTCTTGCTGTTGGCGACTGGGCTCGTCGGCACGCGGCGGATGCGCAGCGCGAGTCGCTTGATTGAAAACAGCCCGATTGCCGAGGCCTGCGCGGCTGGCCCGCCGGCTGGGAATCGGCCGGCGGGTGGCAGTGGCCGTGTGCGAGCGGATTGCCGCTCCCGTGCTCATCGGCATCCTGCGGCCGATGATTCTGCTGCCGCCGGCGGCGCTGTTGGGCTGGTCGCCGGCCGATATCGAGATGGTGATTTTGCACGAGCTGGCCCACGTGCGGCGGTGGGACAACCTGGTCAATGTGTTGCAACGGGTGGTCGAGTCGCTGCTCTTCTTTCACCCGGCCGTGTGGCTGGTGAGCACCTGGGTTCGCCGTGAACGCGAGGCCTGCTGCGACGCGGTCGTGATCGGCCAAACGCACCAGCCGCGGGCCTATGCCGAGATGCTGATCGCCCTGGCCGCGCGGATGCCGCGAAGCAGCCTGTTCCCGCCGGCGGCGAGCGCCATGGCCACCGGCCCGCTGCGGTCGCGGATTCGACAGATACTCAAATTGGAGGACGATCCGATGCTCGTTTCGGGGAAATCGCTCTTGGTGGCCACGGTTGTGTTGCTGGTGGTGGTGCCTGTTACGGCGCTTTATTTGCCGGTCCTCGGCCGGTCGGCGGAGCCTGCTCTGCAGAATGCGGGAAAGAGTTCGGGCAGCGCGGCTGCAACGCAGCCTGCGGTAAGTTCAGCTCAGCCGGAGAAAACGGCTGCGGAGCCGGCGGAGCAAGCGGACGAGATCGTGCAAGTATTGACGCCCGAGACGCCGATGAGCGAAGTGGCGCGGGCGATCGATGCGGCGAAGGCGCGCGGTTACACGGAGATTCATATTGAACCGAATAAGTTGGTCGCCCGCCGGCCAGCCACTCAAGAAACGGCCGCTTCAACCGGAGACCAGAGTGAGCATTCGAATGTGTTGGCACAGGCGCAGCCTGCCTTGACCGATAGCCAGGCCTGGGAGCCAATCCTTGCCGTGTACGAAGATATCCCAATCGACACAATGAACGACGTTAAGGCCTGGCTGGGATGGAGTGGCGGCCGCGGCGTCTGGAAGTACTCACCGGAGAAACCAGACGTATCGCGTCTCTTGTTACAGGCGCCACGTTTCAAGCACGAACAACTCAAAGCGAACCTGGCCGCGGCAGCAAAGTGGTACCAGCCTGCGGCAGTGCACGACAGGCTTAAGTCTCCAATTATTCGCAAAACGGAAGCCGATGAACCGCGACTGGTGTGGCAGTCTCTCGGCGTGACATTCGGTCCGGCTGCCTCGAAGGAAGGTGCAGGTCCCTTTGCAGTTCGCGTTACGGCAATCGAGCCAGGCAGCCCAGCCTCCTGGCGGGCATTTGAGGTTGGCCAAGTGGTGCCATTTGTCGATCAATTTCAAACCAGGAAAATATCAGAGCTGGAGACGGTATTGCAAAGATTGTTGCAGTTCTATGATGCGACTGATGGGCCAAACGTCAATTTGGAACGCCGTACCGAGGATGGACAAGTTTGTGTTGGGCCAATGCAAGTGCCTCTGTTCGCCGACGGAATGCAGCCGCAAGAAGTCGCGGCGAGCTATGCTCCGGTCGCACAATCGGCGGAGAAAAATACGAGTGACTTGCGAAGCCCTGATACCATTAGGACCACACAACGCGAGGCGATGCGGTATGAAGGCAAGCGGTTCGACGAGTGGCGACAGGCGTGGAAGACGGAGCTCAGCGCAGAGAAGCGGCTGGAGGGGGTGCGGGCGCTGGCGGCGTTCGGGGCGAATGGGTATGGCAAGGAGGCGGCGGAGACGATTCTGGAAGTGGTGAAGCTGTACGATTGGGGCGGCGTCGGCGGCACCGATCCGACGCCCGTGGAACTGTTGAAGCGCGAAGCGGTTGGGGCGTTCGCGGGGAAGAGCGACGGCAGCCCGTCGATTCCTTGGCAAGACTGGCTGCCGCTTTTGGTCCGCGAAGTACGCTCGGGCAATGCGCGCTCGACTACTTTCGCGGAGCGCGTGTTTAACTCGTTCGACTCCAGAGTGCCGATTCGAGGCAACGAGGCGCTGGTGCCGCAGCTTTTGGAGCTGAGCAACGATAAGGCGTTGGAGTCGATGCGCTCATCGATTGTGTTGATGCTGAGTCGGTTCTATTCGCAGGGCCAGGGCATTGATAAGGCGAAGATCGCGGGGCGATTGTCGGAAGCGCTGGCCGATCCGGACCCGAATGTGGTTCAAGTGGCAATCGAGGAGCTGTATCCACTTCGAGATAGTTCGGGTCGCCGAGGCGCGCGCTTCGGCGATGGTGGATTGCGCATAGGCAGGGTCGGCTCGTTGCCCGACGAAGCGATGTATGATCCTCGCCTGCTGGATGCGTTGCGCGATTCCACGAACGACTCAAGTGCTCGCGCGCGCATATTCGCCATTCTAAGAGCGCTCGGCCCGAAGGCATCGCCGGCGGTGCCCACGCTGCTGGCGTACACCGTCGCTCCGGACGATGCCACGGCGGCGAATGCGGTCGTGGCAGTTGATGCGATCACGGGCTCGACGACGGCGGTCGACGAATTCCTGCGCGATACGATCGCCAAGGGGGGGCCAGAAGAGGTCGTCAATCGCGCAGGAAATCCAATCGCGGCGGCTGGAGACGTGGCGAAGTGGCGCCGTACCGATTGATTTTAGTTACCCGGGCCGTGGCGGGCGTGTCGGCCGCGGCGGCGGGTGAGCATTGTAAACGATCTGACGCTATCCGGGAACCGGGAGGGCGGCGCTCCCGCCGAGCCGCCCGTGATTCCGGCCCAAGGCTCGGCAGGAGCCTCGCCCTCCCGAGATGCGTTCCGCGCGCATTGCGAGCAAGGTACGTTGCATTCTCTCGCGCCAGTTACGCCCTCGCTAGACGCTGACTCGTGACAAACGCGCTCCATCCGCTATACTGCGGCGATGGGAATCTTGATTGGCATGGATGAAGTGGGGTATGGGCCTAACTTGGGGCCGCTGGTGGTGGCGGCGACGGCAGGCGATTTGTTCGCCGGCAGCCTGCACTTAACCTATAATGACCTGAGCGGGTGACAGCCGATCGTCTCCCCCAAAGCCGAGTAATGCTGCATGAAGACAATCGATCGCATTACGTTCGATCCGGATGTCATGGGCGGCAAGCCGTGTATTCGCGGCATGCGCGTGACGGTGGGGACAATCGTTGGGCTACTCGCCGCGGGGCGCTCGCAGCAGGAGGTGCTCGCCGCGTATCCTTATCTGGAGCCGGCCGACATCCAGGCCGCGCTGGCTTATGCGGCCTGGCGGAGCGAAGAAGTTGACGTGCCGATCGGGACGCCATGAAGATCTTGATCGACATGAATCTGCCGCCCAGTTGGGTCCAATTTCTTGTCGCCGTTGGCTACGACGCTATTCACTGGTCCACGGTTGGCAGTCCTCGCGACCCGGACACAACAATTCTTCAATTCGCACGCGATCAGGGCCAAGTTGTGTTTACGCACGATTTGGATTTTGGCGCCTTGCTGGCTAAGACAAATGGCACAGGCCCCAGCGTATTGCAGGTTCGGACTCAGGACGTCTTGCCAGATGCAATCGGCGGCTTGGTGCTGCGGGTAATCGCCGATCACTCGGCCGCACTGGCCCAGGGCGCGCTGGTCAGCATCGACGAAGCGTCGGCACGTGTTCGGATACTCCCGATCAAGTAAGACGGGCGAGAGACTTCAGGCATGAGACATTCGGGGCTGTAGATTTGGGAACAATTCTTCCGGGCGCTCCCCCGACATTTTCAAGTAGAGCGCGTCGGGGCAAAGATCGATTTCGCCCGGCCACTGGAGAGCGCCTTCGGCCGTGACGGCGAGTTGCTCGAATGCGCCCGGCTCGTTCCACGCGGCGAAAACGCCGCGGCCCGCGAAGTCCGACAGATCCACGACGCCATCTCTGCCGTTGTCGAAACGCAAGTGAACGCGAAAGTCGGCGAGCGGTTTTGCGGCGACTATTCTCATATTCTTATCGTAGCACGCGGGCCAATTGAATCACAAGTACTCAATTTGCCCATGCATCTCGTCTTCCTGCATCACATCATGCATCAGGGCCAAGTGACGAATGATCTCTCCCAATGTTCGCTTGCCCGGCACGCAGAACGCAATGCCGCAATGATCCGATTCTTGGGCCGCGACGCTCAAGAAATCGCTGTCGTTGGTGACAATCACTCGCCCTGCGGCCTTGGCGAACGCGACGTGCGCTTCATCGGGCGCGCCTAGCAATTGCGCGTTGGCCGTCGTTGTCACGTCGATCCTTCGGCGCCGCAAACCGTTGGCGACCGCATTTGGGAAATGTTCATCAAGATGAAACCGCATCGGCAGCTCTCATAGCGGCCAACCGCTGCTCTAATGGCCCCGGCCCCGTTTTTTCGCGCATCGCCTGCACGAACTGCTCGTCCTCGCGCAGCTCGTTCAAAATTTGCTCACGATGGTCGAAAAGATAGGAGAGGGCCGCGTAGACCTGGCCCAGATTGAGATGAGGTAGTTGCTCGACGATTTGTTCTCCGCTCAGGCCGTGAATTTCGGCCAGGGCGTAGATATCTTGAACTCGTACGCGCGTGCCGGCGATGAACGCTCGCGGTTGGCCGGACCGATTCGGACGAATTTCGATGTGCGTGGCGACTTCGTCGTTCATACCTGCATTATATGTCGCGATGTGGCCTATGGCCAAAGCAGTTTTTTTCCGCAACGGCTGTTCTGCCTTACCCCATCCGCTATACTGCGGCGATGGGAATCTTGATTGGCATGGATGAAGCCGGGTATGGGCCGAACTTGGGGCCGCTGGTCGTGGCGGCGACGGCGTGGGAGGCGGACCAAGGCGGAAGGGGGAAGGCGGAAGGGGGCAGGGAGCAGGGAGCAGGGAGAGGCGAGCAATGCGGATTGCGGAATGCGGATTGCGGATTGGGGGATCGCAAGAGCGCTCGAAGGCGCCGGGCGGCAATCCGCAATCCGCATTCCACAATCCGCAATGGAGGTGCATCGGCGGCTGTCGCTGTGAGCGAGACGGAGGTCGATCTCTATCGCCTGCTGCGGCCGGTTGTTTCCAAGTCGGCGAGCGAGCGGAAGGTTGCGATCGCCGATTCGAAGCTGCTCTATAAGCCGGGGCTGGGGTTGCGGCAGCTCGAGCGCGGTGTGCTTTCGGTGCTGCTGGCGATGGAGCGGCCGCATGATTCGTGGGCGGCGCTCGTGGAGGGATGCGCGGCAGACCCGGCCGGCCATCATAGCGGGTTGCCGTGGCATGACGGCTTCAATTGCGATTTGCCGGTCGACGCGGCGGGCGAGGAACTTTCGCGGTTGGCGACGCAGTTGGCGAAAACGTGCGCGGCGGCCGGCGTGCGGCCGCTGGTGATACGCGCGCGGCTGGTGTTTCCGGCCGAGTTCAATGGGCAGGTGGAGTATTATGGGACGAAGGGGGGCGCGCTGTCCCACGTGACGGTGGGGTTGTTGCGCGAGGTGATGGAACATTTGGCGAGTAGTACGTCACACTGCCCGGTCGTCGCGGCGACCTCGTCGCCCCAGCCCCGAGCCCCCGGCCCCCAGCCCCCCACCTACGTCGTCTGCGACAAGCATGGGGGGCGAAACTACTATACGTCGCTGTTGCAACATCATTTTTCTGAGCATTGGATCGCGCCGGTTTACGAAAGCCACGCCGAGAGCCGTTACGAGTGGGGGCCGGAAGAGGCGCCGACGCGGGTGACATTTCGCGTCGGCGGCGAGTCGTTTCTGCCGACCGCCCTGGCCTCGATGACGGCCAAGTATTTTCGTGAGCTGGCGATGCGGGCGTGGAACGAGTTTTGGTGCGCGCGGGTGAAGGACCTGCGGCCGACGGCGGGCTATTATGGCGATTCTCGCCGATTCATGGCGGACATTGAACGCGCACGGCGGGAACTGGCGATCGAGGATCGGATGATTTGGCGGGAGCGGTGATTTGACCACAGAGGACATCGAGTTTACAGAGGAAAATGAAGAGAATGCAAAATGCAAAATGTTCACTGACAAATGCAAAATGAATGAGTGCGTTCTCATTTTTCATTTTGCATTTAGTATTTTGCATTTTTCATTCTTTCCCTCTCTGCAAGCACTGCGTCCTTCGTAGTGAAGCTTGTGAAATCCGGTGTTAGCCATGCTCATCTACATCGCACGACACGCCTGGGCCGGTGAGCGCGGTGACCCGCGGTGGCCGGATGATTCGCTGCGACCCCTGACCGTTGAGGGGATCGAGCGGTACACGCGCATGGTCGAGCTGTTGGCGGAACGCGGCTTCACGCCCGGGCGGATCGCGACGAGCCCGTACACGCGGTGTCGCCAGACGGCAGAGATCATCGCGGCCCACGTCGAGGGCAGGCCGGCGATTGAGGAGCTGGCCGCGCTCGAGCCGGGCTCCGACCTGTCGGCCCTTGTCGAGTGGAGCAACGGACAGGGCGGCGTCGACGTCTGCTGGTCCGGCCACAGCCCGGACGTGGAGATTTTGGCCGCGGCGCTGATGAGCGACGGCGACGCAAACATTCGCTTTGCGAAGGGAGCGGTGGCGGCAATCAAATTCGGCAGCCAGGTGGCCGCCCACGACGGCGAACTGCAGTGGCTGGTGACGGCGAAGTTGTTAGGGGTGTGAAAGGTGTCAGGTGTCAGGTGTCAGATAAGAAGGCGATCTTCTACTCTTTCTGATACCCTGACACCTAATTCCAGGAATGAAGGCAATGACAGGGAAGTCACGTTTCGACGCGATCGTCATCGGCGGCGGGCACAATGGGCTGGTGTGTGCTGCCTACCTGGCCCGCGCGGGGAAGAAGGTGTGCGTGCTCGAGCGGCGCGGCGTCTTGGGCGGCTGCGCGACGACCGAAGAGATTTGGCCCGGATATAAGGTGTCGACGGCCGCGTATGTGATCAGTTTGTTTTTACCGCAGATCATTCGCGAGCTGCGGCTCAATGCGTATGGACTGAAGATTCTGCCGCGGAGTCCGTCTTCGTTTACGCCGCTGCCCGATGGGCGGAGCCTCTTGTTGGGGCCGGATGCGGCGCTGAATCACCGCGAGATTGCCAAGTTCAGTGCGAAAGATGCCCAGGCGTATCCGAAGTACAACGCTTTTCTGGAGCGGGTGGCCCACGTGCTGGAGCCGGTGCTCAGCCAGGCGGCGCCCGATCCCTTGCCCTTGCCCGACAGTTGGCGGCACATCGGCTGGGGCAAGAAGCTGCGCGACGGCAAGAAGATGTGGGCGCTGTACCAGGCCATGGGACGGCTGGGGGCCGATCTGCCGCAGGCGGTCGAGCTTTTGACGGGGGCGGCCCGGCCGATTTTGGACCGCTGGTTCGAGACCGACGTGCTCAGGGCAACGCTAGCCACCGACGCGATCATTGGGGCATTTTTATCGATTAGCTCGCCCGGCAGTGCGTACGTGCTTTTGCACCATGTGATGGGCGAGGCGGGCGGGGCCCGTGGTGTGTGGGGATATGTGCAAGGGGGCATGGGCGGGCTGGCCCAGTCGCTGGCCGGCGCGTGCCAAGACTTGGGCGTTGAGATTCGGCGGGACTCGCCGGTGCGGAAGATTCACACAAATAACGGAGCGGCCAGGGGCGTCGAGCTGGAAGACGGGACGCAGCTCGATGCGAAGATCGTCGCGTCCAGCGTCGACGCTCATTTGACATTTGAGAAGTTCCTGGCGCCGGCGGAACTGCCCGAATATTTTCGCGAGGCGGTTGCGCGGATCGATTATTCGTCCGCCTCGATGAAAATCAACCTGGCCCTGGGCGAGCCGCCGCGGTTCAAGTGTTTGCCGCCGGTCGCAGGAAACGACGTGGGGCCGGAACATCACGGCCAGCATCTTAACGGAACGGTGCACATTGGCCCGACGCTCGATTACTTGGAGCGGGCGTACGACGACGCCAAGTACGGCCGGCCGAGCGAGGGGCCGATCCTCGAGATGACGATGCCGACCAGCGTCGATCACACGATCGCGCCGGACGGGAAGCATATTGTGGGGATGTTTATTCAGTATGCGCCGTACGAATTGAAAGGGGGCGGGGAGCAGGGAGCAGGGAGCAGGGAAACGTGGGACAACATCAAGGACGCGTTTGCCGATCGCTGCATCGCGGCCCTGGCTGAGTATGCGCCGAATGTGCCCGCTGCTATCGAGCATCGGCAGGTGCTGTCGCCGCTCGATTTGGAGCGGGTCTATGGGATTACCGGCGGGAATATCATGCAGGGCGCGATGGGGGCGCACCAACTGTTCTGTTTCCGCCCGGTCGCAGGCTGGGCTGATCACCGGACGCCGATTCGCGGCCTGTACTTATGCGGCGCGGCCAGCCACCCGGGCGGCGGCGTGCTGGGGGCCTGCGGTAAGAACGCGGCGGAGGAGGTTTTGCGGGATGGGTGAGTCGGAAGATTCAACACGTAGGGCACGCAGGGCTGTCAGCTATCGGCCAAAATAGTGCAGGGGTCAATAACGGCGCACACTTCGTGAGTGTAGATTAGCGAAGATTTGTGTTCCCGCCCCCTCCGACCGGATAGTTCTTAGGGTCGACGATCGTCAACTTGAGATCAGCCACGATCCGCTTTACGGTGTACGCCCGAAGCTCGATTTGTCCATTTTTGGGCCGAGTGCAAGGCAATCGGCCAGACTTACGAGGTCCGTTGGAATCTCCTCGACCAAGCGTTACGATGACCGTTGGCGAGACGTCATTCGATTCCGAGGCCTGTCAGTTTCGGCGGCGCATCGGTCCGCCGCTGATGCGACGAATAATTGAAAAGATGATGCGCGGTTCTGTGGAAGGGGATCTTGACGATATGAAGCGGGCGGCCGAGGAGCAGTCGGGGAGTGTTGTCGATTCACCTGCGGCAGCCGCTGGCGCCGCGCAGGCGGCGTCGGCCGGTCGCCGATTTGCCTGACGTAGTGGATTCAGTTGAACTATTGATCCTTGCATGACCGACCGATCGCCGTCGCCATGAAATCAGCCAAACTGTCGCTCGTTACGTTCGCCAAACCCGGATCATTATTGACGCGCAAGAACTCAGCCGTGACGGCGGGGCTAGTTTTCAACTGACCGGCAGTCCGGCATATTCGTCAACAAGTAGAGGCGTTTTATGGAGGAGCGATCAGCAGTGACCGAATCGGTACAACCGCAGGAGTCGCCGAAGAGGCGCTCGTTGAAGCAGCGGATCGCGATCCGGCTGGCGCTTTTTATTGGCGTCTGGTTTGTGATTGCGTACTTTTTGATTCCGCTGCTGTGGAAGGAGCACTTCCATCGGCATCCGACGCTGGACGATTCGCCGCGGATTACAGAGACCGGCGACGGCCATCCGGGCGATCCGCTGAATGTGGCTCTGATCGGCACGGAAGCGCAGGTTAAGGCGATCATGGCCGCGGCGAACTGGCACCCGGCCGCGGCGCTGGGCGTGCGAAGCGACCTGGAGATCGGGGTCGACACGGTGCTCGATCGGCCGGACGTCGAAGCGCCGGTGAGCAGCCTGTATTTGTTTGGGCGGAAGGAGGACCTGGCGTTCGAATGCCCGGTGGGGGACAGCCCGCGGAAGCGGAACCACGTGCGATATTGGAAGACGGAGAAGGTCGACCCCGACGGGCGGCCGGTGTGGATCGGCGCGGCCTCGTATGATGAGCGAGTCGGCTTCAGCGACACGACGGGGCAGATCACGCACCACGTGGCCCCGGACGTCGACGACGAACGCGACCGACTGATGGGCGACCTGCAGAAAACGGGCGACCTAAGCGAAGAGTATTATATTGACGATTTCCACACGGTTCGCGAAGGCAAAAACGGCGGCGGCGACCCGTGGCACACGGATGGGCGGCTGGAGGTGGGGGTGATCGCCGCCAACGCGTTAAATAAGAATGATAAGTGACGATGGCCAACGATCGCCCACTCTTCTCCGACCGCGCGATATCGATCGTGGCCGAAAACAAGTTACGGGCCGCGATTGAGGCGGGGGAGTTCGACAACTTGCCGGACTTCGGGCGGTCGTCGGAGCTCGTTGACGAGCCGTATGATCCGCATTGGTGGATCCGGCGGAAGCTGAAGAGTGAGGCAGCTAACAAACGTGAAGATTGGCTCGTGCGGCATTAATCCGTATTTCGCCGCAGATGCACAGATGTGCGCAGATATTTGTCAGTGTCGCCAAAACAGGTGCTGATTGTTGCAATCGGCAATCTGCGTTCATCTGCGAGATCTGCGGCCACAAATAAAATAGGCATGCGATGGTCTGCGGACTTACTCGCCATATCTCCCACTCCGTCGTATCCGCCGGCGTCGTGCCAATTGCATTCACTTCGCGGACGGAGCGGATCAGGGAGATTATGAGTTGCAGGAAGCCGGCGGCCGACAGCAGGAACACGAACCAGCGGGCCGCCGCGGCGGCACAACCGCACTCGACCTGGCCGGCGAGGACCATGACCGTCTCGAATACGCCGAACGCCACCAGCAGCGTTTTGAATTCCGTCGGGCCGAAGCGGGCCAGCGTGAATTGGCCGATCATTTTGGCCCGGATGTTCGTCAGCACGCTGGTGGCGTAGATGATGCCAACGCCCAGGGCAGCCAACCAGGGCGCGTCGCCGGCATTGGCCAGACCGGCGACCCAGTAGCAGAACGACAGCGGGTCAACGAAATGATCGAGCAACTCGCCGCCATTTCGGCACTGGCCGGTCGCCCGGGCGTGCGTGCCATCGACCACGTCGCAGGTGTGATTCGCCGCGACGCCCAGGGCCGCGAGCACGCCGCCCCACCAGTACCGCGTTGAAAACGCGAAGCCGACGGCGCCCGCAATCGCAGCCAAATGCCCACACCCCACAATCGCCTCGGGCGGCAGCCAGGCAGGAATGCGGAGCTGGGCGTAGAGCCCTTTGAGCGGCTTCGTCAGGAACGGATCGAGCAGGCTATGGGAGATGCGCTGGCGCATTCTGAAAGACTCAATGCTTACTGGGCGATGGCCGCAATCCGGGAATAACGGCGTCAGATTAATGGGGATCGTTTTGCACAAAAAGCACTAACGGCAGAATGTCGCTTTCAGTTCCTCGCGAATGGCGCCGGCCGATTCGTACCGTAACCGCGGTCGCACAGAGAGGCACTTCAACGCGATCAACTCAACGATCCTATATTCATTGTTGTCGGCAGATTGCGACGACATTCCTGCATCAGCCAAACCTGAGGGATGTCGAGCGATCATCTCTTTCAGCAGTGCGCCAAGACTGTAAACATCCACCGTCGGACGAATTTGATCGCGCCTGCCAGTCAATAATTCCGGGGCCGCATAGCCTCTCGTGCCGCCGATGAGCGAGTAATCTTCCGAGTTTTTCGATCGACCCATAAGCTGTGCAAAACCAAAGTCGGATACTGCCACGCGCCCGTTACGGTCAAAGAGCACATTGGCCGGTTTGATATCGCAATGAACGATACCGTGCTCGTGAACGTACGCCACGGCTTCTACAATCTGACGAAACACGTCGAGAGCGCGCCGAACGGCTAGAGTCTTTTCCTGGATCATTGCTTTAAGGTTTCCTGCAGGAAAGAATTCCATTGCCAGGAAGTAGCTGCCGCTGGGAAACTGCCCTAGCCCGTACGTCTTCACGATGTTTGGATGATCGAGGCGCGACACGACAAGTGCTTCGTTTACAAATGCTTCGACCGGTTTTCGATCGCGCTGCCACTTCTTGTGGAGCGCCTTGATCGCCACTAGCCGCGACAGACTCTGTTGCCTGGCCCGATAGACTTTTCCCATGCCACCGGTGCCGACGAGCTTCTCTAGCCGGAAGTCGGAGTAATCAAGAGTCGCTCTAGCGTCCACCGGCCAGCGAACGCACTCATCGCCCCCAGAAGCATTAATTCGATTTTCATTCAACTGCACTTCGATTTCGCGTTTGGCGCCGTTGACCAGGCGCCGTACGGTTCGCGGCGAACGGCCGATTGCGTTTGCAATGTCTTCGAATGATTCGCCGCTAAGCCGCAATTCTAACGCCTTTTGGGCCACCGGTGGCATGCGCTTAAGTATCAATTGCACTTGCTCGACAAGCGCTACAGCCTCATCTGCGGTCGGCTGAACATCTACAACGCGGACTGTCATTTCATTGTCACCGCGATCAATGCGATGTTCGCGGCCAATGTCCCGCTTGGCTGCCGTGTGACGCTCGATTTGCCGATGAAGTTTGTGGATCGTAATTGCCGCCAGCAACCGCCACAGATCACCGGCCTGCTCAAACAAATACTCTTCGCCACGTGCATGAATAAAAAAGCTGTGAAAGGCAGACTGAACGACATCCTCGGGATCAACACGTTGTCGGAGTTTGGCCGACATTTTTTGGCGCACCAACCCGATTAGCCGCCGAACGTAGCGGTCGTAGACCTCGCGCGGCTTCGCTGTCGTCGTCTCGATAGCGCTGCAGAAGTTCCCGCGAATTGAGGCTGCTCATGTCACTTGCCCGCCGCCTGAATCCCGGTCCGTCGCTGACCATAACGGGTCATAAACCTAGTCGGTGCAACCTATTACGGGATTTTGTGAAAATGCGCAATTTCATCTGGCCAACTTCTTTTCGCAATCGGATGCACCAATGAACGACATCCTTGCTTCACAATTGGTTCGAATACTCGTCGCGCCAGTCGCGGATGGAGAGTTACTCATGGCCTATATCGTTACTGCCCCGTGCTTCGGCTGCAAGTATACCGATTGCGTTGCCGTCTGCCCGTGCGATTGCTTTCGAGAGGGCGAAAATATGCTCTACATTGATCCGGATGATTGCATCGATTGCGATGCATGCGTGTCAGAGTGCCCGGTGTCGGCCATCTTCTATGAGGAAAACGTGCCAATAGAGTGGAAAGACTTTATCCCGTTAAATGCCGAGATGTCGCGGAAGTGTCCGCCCATTACGCAAAAGAAAGCGCCTCTCGCCGGTCATTGATGTTGCGCGCGCCCGCGTCTTGCCTGATCCGGCCCACGGCTGAACCTGAACGCTGACGGCTCTCAGATCAGCACCGCCCCGCAGTGCGGGCAGCTGCTCACGTCGTCTTTGATCTTCATCTGTTTCGGCATGTAGCTGCCAGTGCCGATCTCCCACAGGCTGCCCTTGCAGGCCGGGCACTCGACCACCCGCCGGCACATTACGTCGGTCACCAGCCAGGCGACGAATAGCGGCACGCCGACAAGGGCGGCCACGCCAAAGATGATGCTGGTGGCCGTCCGCGGCAGCACCAGGGCGATGACCACAATGATGGCGATCGCCGAGAGGGCAATGAGGGCCGTGCGGGCGAAAGCCGCAGTTTCGAGACTTTTGCGGACGTGGGATTTGCTGATGTACAGTTGCGACATCGTGGCGACTCGGTTATCTCAGCCAGTTGATATACCGAGGGCAAGGAGAAGTGTCCCCCGCCCCAGCCTTTATTGTACCACACCGGGCCGCGGGAACTGAGGCCAATGGAGGAGAGAATTCTCAGTACGCAAAGTGACGGGGGACGGGCTGGCGTGGGCCGGCGCTTGGACGCCCAGGGTGTGGCGAGCGGGCCGCCGGGGCCGGGCGCCGGGGCAGAACTGAGATTTTTGCACGGCCCGCCGGATGTAAAGCGGGGTGATGGTCGAATCGTAACGCAAATGTCTTAACAAGCCCTGGCCCTGCCATCTCGGAGCAGCCTGTTGAAACGGCCGACGGGCTGCTGCATCGAAAGGAGGCGATGCCAAAACTGCAATTGACGCCGCCAGTTTGCCAGCCGTGACGAGCTTTGCTCGGCACTTGGCGAGGTTGAATAACGACACGACGCCGTTTTTCAACAGACTGTTGCAGGGCGCCGGTTATGGGACAATGCGCGATCGCCAACATTACCAAACAGCACGAGCGGCATAACCTATGGACGAACTCACCGAATATCTATCGAGGACGGCCGAAGACGGCCTGTGGGAACAGATTCATACCGAGGCCCGGCAAGAGGCGGAGCGGGAGCCGATGCTGGCGAGCTTTTTGCACGCGGCCATTCTTCGCCACCCGTCGCTCGAAGCGGGACTGAGCGTGATTCTGGCGAGCAAGCTCGAAACGCCGGAGGTGCCCGCGATCTTGCTGCGCGACCTCATTCATGAGGCGTTTGTCACCGAGCGCTTGATCGGCGCGTCGATTCGGGCCGATCTGTTGGCCGCTCGCACGCGCGACCCGGCCGCGCGGGGCTACGCCCAGCCGTTCCTTTATTACAAGGGCTTTCACGCGCTGC
Organism: uncultured Planctomycetota bacterium; assembly: GCA_963738665.1. Taxonomy (GTDB): domain Bacteria; phylum Planctomycetota; class Planctomycetia; order Pirellulales; family Lacipirellulaceae; genus JABDGM01. Next base: position 1,035,105 of record CAVTXL010000003.1, on the reverse strand, counting down.
AGGCCTATCGCGTGGCCCATTGGATGTGGAATCGCGGACGGCAGGGGCTGGCCGCTCACTTGCAGAGCCGCATCTCGGAGGCGTTCGGCGTCGATATTCACCCGGCTGCGCGGATCGGCTCGGGGATCATCATCGACCATGGCACGAGCGTAGTGATCGGCGAGACGGCCGTGGTGGAAGACAACGTCTCGATCTTGCACGAGGTGACGCTCGGCGGCACGGGCAAAGAGCGGGGCGACCGCCACCCGAAGGTCCGCCGCGGCGTGCTGTTCGGCGCAGGGGCGAAGATCCTGGGCAACATCGAGATCGGCCTGGGGGCAAAGGTGGCCGCGGGGAGCGTCGTGCTGCGCGACGTGCCGCCGCGAACGACCGTGGCCGGCATCCCGGCCCGCGTCGTGGGCAAATGCACGGTGGCCGAGCCGGCCCTGGAAATGGACGCGACGTTTCCGTTTCCGGATGAGGGGGCGGGAATTTGACGGAGGGTGCGCTGCAACTTGCCGGGAACATCCTGGGCAACAGCGGCCGGGGCCGCCGCTCGTTCCGGGCCCGCCGGACGCTACGCCTGTTTAGAGCAAACGCACCACAAAACGGGCGGAGCCAATGGCACGGAGCGAACTGAGGGCGAAAAAGTTCGCAGCGGTCAGCCCCGGGCTATGCCGGGCTGTGCGGCGAAACTTTCGGCGGCGCTCGCAGTTGGTCGAGCACACTGCGCACGCCGGCCACGCCACGCAGCGCCTTCAACAGCGGCGCCCGCTGGCTTTCGTATTTCAGCTTGCCGGTGATCGTCACGCTGCCGCGCACCACGATCGCCTTCACGCCGGAGCCGCCTCCGCCCGAGCGTAGCATCCGCCGATCGACGAGTTTCTGCAGGGCCTTGTCCGATTGGTCAACTCCACCGAACATGGTTCGATCCCTTCGCGAGACGAGAGCAGGCGGCCGTGCACAAGCGCAGACCGCCGGAAGGGAAATCGACCATAGAGGCCGCCGTCGGACAGTGAAAGAAGATCACCCAACCACGATTCATTCTACGTGGGGGGATGGGGGACGCGGCGCGAAATCCGGAAAGATTGAGGAATTGGAGATGAATGAGTGGATAATCGCCCGTTTGTCGATGTTTTGGTGCTGACTTGTTGATCGGCAAGTTGCGTTCGCGCTAAATGGCGGGTGATGGCTTCGAGCTTTGCCCGGAACCATTTCAGCGAGGACAGTCCCCGGCACTTTCCGATCTTCCCCTCGCCCCGCGACTTAGGAACGCGGGGAAATTTACTTCGGTTCTCATGTTCAAATGCTTTACTGGATCCACGCCCCAAACGCCCAATTTATTCTTAACGTGTTCCTAAGCTTCGGAGTTGGCCAGCCATGACTTAAAGCTGATGGACCCAAGCCGGGCTGGGCCGAGTGGGACGAGGCTTTGATCGTCGACTGAGATGCCGTAGTAGGGGGCGGTGGGGTCGGTGTTGACTTGGCGCGAGTCGTGGTGGGCGGCCAGGTATTGGCGGACCAGGTCGTCCATGCGGATTTTTTCTGGGCCGGCGATGTCGAGGGTGGTGTTCTGAGGTTTGCCGAGGGCCAACTCTGCAACAAGCGCAGCCACGTCGGCCGCAGCGATCGGTTGCATCATCGCTGGCGGGAGGCGGATCGTGTCGCCGGCCGCGCCGGAATCGGCGATGCCGGGGACGAACTCGAAGAACTGCGTGGCCCGGACGATCGTGTAAGGGATGCCCGAATCTTGAATCAGGTCTTCTTGGGCCAGCTTCGCGCGGAAGTAGCCGCTGGCCTGCAGGCGCTCCGTGCCGACGACCGACAGGGCCACGTGATGGCCCACGCCGGCCGCCTTTTCGGCGGCGGCGATGTTGCGGCCGCCGGTGGCGAAGAAGTGCATTACGGCGTCGTCTTCCCACGAGGGCGCGTTGGAGACGTCGACGGCGACGGCCGCGCCGGCGAAGGCGGCGGCGAGGCCTTCGCCGGTAAGTGTGTTGACGCCGGTGGAAGGCGAGGCGGGCACTACTTCGTGGCCCTTGCCGCGGAGAATTTTGACCAGCTGTTTACCAATCAGGCCGCTGCCGCCGATGACCGTGATTTTCATGGGAGCGTTGAAGGTCGAGGGTCTAGTGTCGTGAGTTTAAGTTTGAGGGTTAGGGTTGAAGGGAGCGGCGGCGATACGAATGCCGAGATTGGCCGCCGTCCGCATTGTAGCCGAGCCGAGTGCGGGAGACTGGTCGCAAAGGCAAGTAGCGAATAATCTTCTCGCGGAACGAGTGCGGCAAAGTTTCGTATCATGGATCGTCGCGCGAGGGCTAGCTATTTATTACTAGTGGCGCCGGTTGCGCATCGCTGGCCGCGGATTCTTGCGACAATGTCGGCAGGTCGGCCAGGTTGCCGCCGCAGAAAATGTGATGCCAAAGTTGTGTGGCTATGGCGGCGGCCAGGCCCATGTCGCACGAAAGACGTTGGAGTGAGCGGCGCCCTTTTCGCTCGACGACTGCCTGCGCGAAGTGGATGCCGGCCGGGTCGAAGTAGCCTGTCGCCGCCAGCGATTGCGGGCTCAACAGGTCGTCGACCCAGCTAGGCCGGTCGGCCCCCAGAAACGATTGGCCGAGGTTTGCGCGAAACATCGTCTTCGGCCGCTGGGCAATATGCGGCGGCAGGATGCGCTTCGCTACCTGCCGGAGCAGCCATTTGTCGGTCCATCCGCGGAGCTTGTACTCCGGAGCGATCTGCGAGCAGAAGTGGACCACGCTTTCGTCGAGAAATGGATAACGACCTTCGGTCGACGCGGTTCGCAGTGCGCGGTCGCCTTTCGACGACAGCAGCATGCCCGGCAGCATCACCTTGTAAGCGGCGTAGAGCGATTGATTGAGCGGATGCCAACGACGCATCCGGCCGGTCGGCAGCGGTAGGTCGTCGTAGGGTGAATAGGAATCGAGGCTGCGCCACATCTCGGCTGAATACAGCCGCTCTCGACTTTGACCGATAATTTCCCAAGAGATTTGTTGGGCCAAACGCACGCCGTCGGCCGCGTAGAAGTCGTGGCGATGGGCGCGGCCGCCGCCGATGAGACCGGAGAGCATCGTGTGACGGACGAAACGTTCAATTGGGTAATCGAGCTTCGCCAGCAGCGAGCCAGGAAAGCGCCACTTGAACCAAACGTAGCCGGCGAGCGCTTCGTCAGCCCCCTCGCCGGTGAGAGCGACGACGTTGCCGGCTCGGCGATTGGCCGCTGCGAGCAGCACCATTGCGGCGGCCGACGTATCGAGCACGGGCGCCTCGGCTGCTGCGATGAGCCGCGGGTAGGTGGAGACAATGTCGTCGGCGGTGACGCTCACTTGGTGATTTTCGGAGCCGACAGCAGCCGCAGTATCGGCCGCCTTGTGCCGTTCGTCGCTGGGGCCAGCGCGATCGAGGCCGATCGTGAACGACGGCAACGGCCGTTTCGCTTCCTGGCAACTTAGGGCGGCAATTATCGATGAATCGAGACCGCCGCTGAGATAGCAACTGACGGGAACTTCGGCGACCAGGCGGCGCCGCACGGCCGCCCGCAGCAACTCTTCAAGCTCCTCGGCGCCGGCAGCGGCCGTCGCGAAGCGACGCTCGGCGCCGCACTCAGGAAAGTCGAGATCCCAATAAGGGCGGACCGAAAATTCGCCCCCGCGTACGGTCGCAAAATGCCCCGGCGAGATTTGGCGAATGTTAGCGAAGCAGGTTCGTTCGTTCGGCGTGGCAAAGAAGTTGAAGAAGTAGTCAATGCCGCGTCGATCGGGCTCCGGCCGAATGAGACCCGAGGCGAGCAGACTTTTGATCTCCGAAGCCCATAACAGCCAACCGTCGTGTTGGGCATAGAAGAGGGGACCAATGCCGACGCGATCGCGGGCAAGAAACAACGTGCGGGCGATGGCATCCCACAGAGCGACGGAGAATTGTCCGTGCACGGCGCGAAACACGCCTTCGCCCAGTTCTTCGTAGAGGTGGACCCAGGTTTCTGTATCGCAATGAGTGCGGAAGCGATGACCGCGTTGAATAAGGTTGGTGCGGTGTTCGCGGTAATCGTAGAGCTCGCCTTCGAAAGACACCCACACATCGGCCAGTTCGTTCGATAGCGGCTGGCGGCCAGCTTCAATATCGATGATGGACAGCCTGCGAACGCCGAGGGCGATACCAGGCTCGACATGAACTTGTTCGTCGTCCGGCCCGCGGTGGGCGATGGCGCCTGTCATCCGCAATAACCGCTCGGCGGGAAACATGCGCCGGCTAACAAGGTCGAGCGCCCGGCAATTCCGCACATATTGCCTCCTTAATCGAACGGATCGTGAAGATGGAGCCTAACAGCCCGTTGAAAAAGTCGACGGGCTGCTGCATCGCATGGATGCGATGCCAAAACTGCGACTGAAGCCGCAGTTTCGCGAGCCGTGACGAGCTTTGCTCGGCGCTTGGCGAGGTTGATCAACGCCACGATGGCGTTTTTCAACAGGCTGCTAAAGTGTCTCACCGCGACAGGCAAAAGAAAAGCTGAAAATGGTGCTGGCGGCAAAATGAAACGACCGGCGCCTGGGGCTAGACCGTACCGCCTCGGAGGACGTCCGCACGATTCGTCAATAGTGCTCGATGCTTGGTTGCGACCGCACGTTACATGCTACACAATTATGGCAGCCTCCCGTGGGACGACCCCCCGTTTCGCTTCCGATCGCTCACTTCCTCACTTGGCCTCTCCCTGAGAGGGAGAGGGAATTGATTATGAACTACCGCCATCTAGGCCAAAGCGGCCTTGTCGTCAGCGAAATTGCCTACGGCAATTGGATCACGCATGCTTCGCAAATTGAGAAGGACGCGGCGGTGGCCTGTGTGCGGGCGGCGCTGGAGGAGGGCGTCACCACGTTTGATACGGCCGACGTGTACGCCAAAACGGCGGCCGAAGAGGTGCTGGGCGAGGCGCTGTTTGCCGGCGGCTCGACAAGCTCACGGCGGCAGGGACTGGAGATTTTTACGAAGGTCTACTGGCCGACGGGGCCGGGGAAGAACGATCGCGGCCTCTCTCGAAAACACATCATCGAATCGATCGACGGCAGCCTGCGGCGGCTGCGGACCGACTATGTCGACCTCTACCAGGCCCATCGGTTTGACTTCGAGACGCCGCTCGAAGAAACGATGCTCGCCTTCGCCGACCTGGTGCGGCGAGGCAAGGCTCTTTACATAGGCGTCTCCGAATGGACGGCCGAGCAAATTGGCCGGGCCGGGGCGCTTGCCCGCGAACTGAAGGTGCCGCTGGTCAGCAATCAGCCGCAATATTCGCTGCTGTGGCGGGTGATCGAAGCCGAGGTGATCCCCGCCTGCGAGCGGCTGGGCATGGGGCAGATCGTCTGGTCGCCGATGGCCCAGGGCGTGTTGAGCGGAAAGTATTTGCCGGGCCAGCCGCCGCCGGCCGGAAGCCGGGCCACGAGCGAAGCGGGCGCGAAGTTCATCGCGCGGTTTATGAACGATGAGGTGCTCGCGCGCGTGCAAAAGCTGAAGCCGATTGCGCAGGAGGCGGGCCTCTCAATGCCGCAACTGGCGATCGCCTGGGTGCTGCAGAATAAGAACGTGAGCGCGGCCATCGTCGGCGCAACGCGCCCAGAACAAGTCCGCGAAAACGCAAAAGCCAGCGGCGTGACGCTCGACACCGCCATCTCAAAGCGCATCGATGAAGCAGTAGGCCAAATCGTCGAGCGCGACCCCGCGAAAACGGTGAGCCCGCCGCAGCGGCCATAGTAGCCATCTCGCTCCGCGAAATGAACCCTCTCGCGGCTTCGGCCGTGTGCTCAGCCGAACGGAGCGAGAGGACTACACAGACAAACTCCTTCCGGCTCCCTCCCCTCGCTCATTATCTAATGGATTGGCTCCCTCCCCTCGGCGGGGAGGGTTGGGGAGGGGGTTTCGCCTCGTTGGGCCGTTGAGATTGAAAGCCACGAGCCAAGTCCAGTCTCGCCGTCCCATGTTCCGCCACCACGGCGGCACCCGCCCGCAACGCGGGCGGTTGGCGTTTTTCTGCCGCAAAGTTTATACTGCACACAATCCCGCCATTTCGTTCCAGCGGGCAGCGGAGGTTTGGTGTGAGGCCGACTGCAAATTGACACGAATCTATGAACGAACATACATTTTGGGACGTCATTTCTCTCTTTGATTGGGACAAAACTGGTGATGACGATGCGGTCTTAGACCCGGCGATTGATGCCTTAGCTGCGATGGAATGCGCCGCAATTTTCAAGTTTCACGATATCCTGTCAGAAAAGCTCTATGCCCTAGATACACGAGCGCATTGTAAAGCTTGCTACGTAGGCGAATTGGACCCTGAGATGGAGACGATTATATATCGGCCGACGACTTCCTCTATCAACGCTGCGTCGTTGTCGCAAACGGCCAGGACTTTTACAAATCAGTTGTTGAGGAACCGAGCAGGATGCCCCAAGGGCTAGAATTTGAGGCGTTGCTGTCGTTACCACTCGCTGCGTTTGAATAGAAAACTGGTGAGGCTTACGACCACGTGTCACCGGTTAGCTACGAAAGCTTTCAGAACGCTGCTGGTTGGCGACCGTCGTCAAGTACACGGCCAGGCAAATTCACCGGATCGAACATTCCACCCGGCAACCGCCGGCCTACATAGACGCCGGCCTAACAAATTCGTGATATGAAAGACGCTCGAGCCATATTGATCATTTGTTGCGTGGCGGCATCCGTCCCCGCGTGTTCCAACGAACAGCCTAGCGGAACTGGTGTCCGTGCCTCGGGAGGTGCCCAGATGATTGGCGACCAGCAGTTGGTGGATGACTACCTGGAGAAGTGGGATCGCTTCGCCCAGGGAGATAACCAACTTGTCCCCGAACTGCGGGATAACAAAGCCGCGTTCGAGGTCGCGCTCGCCCGGCTGCTGCGCGCCGACGACAAGCGTGCTCCGTCCCGCATGGTGTTTTACCCGGTGGTCCAGGTGGGCGGCTCGATTGCCGTAGACTCAGAACTTGGCAAGGCGAGCGCTGCTGTCGTCGGCTCAGATTTCCCAATCACAACCACCAAGGAGGGCGAACGAGTTTATTTCAGCGGCGATTTGTACCTCTGGTGGGAAGCCAACCGTAGTAAGTACGAGCCGTTTCCGCTGTTCGACGAGTGGAGCAAGAGGGACTTCGCGCAGAATGTCGTCATTCCCATGTTCCGCTCAGCGGCCAAGCGCAAGTAGCGGCCCAACCTGACCTGTGCGACATGACCTGCAGTTAGACTTTTCCAGATTTATAGCTCACCGAGCAGATCCGGCACGCGAGCTTGGAACATTAGGCCGCATGAACGCCGTCGAGTTACTCACCGTCGAGGATTCGTTCCAGATTAGCGGTCGAGGAGTTGTCGTCGTCCCCGATTTCTCAGTGCCGGATGGCTGGAAAAATCGAACGGCGACGGTCGTCGTCGAGAAGCCGGACGGGCAGCAGTATGACGCTACGGCTCAGTTTAGCATCTCGCACTTCAATATTGCCGACCCAAAGGTTTCGATCGACATGCGATGGCGAGTTACCGTGTTGCTGCAGGATTGGAACGAAGAGGACCTCCCAGCGGGGAGCAGGATTATAGTTTCGCGAGAGATCAGAGATGCAATACTCCCGTAAATAGCCCATGAAGCTAAAACGAGTGATCTCCGCGGCTTGTGCGGCTTGTCTCGCACTCGTTGTTGCTCTGTGCGAGCCCGGTCTCGCCCAGGATGCAGGAACTGAGGCGGGCACTTCGTTCGATAAGGTCGCCCTGCCGGGTAAGAATTACGACAAGGCCGAATTCCGGATGTGGCTGCCTGCGGGGCTCGATGACATTCGGGCCGTGGTGGTCCTAATGCCGGGGTCGAACGGCGACGGACGCTCCGAAGTGAATGACCCGGTGTGGCGGGCCTTCGCGACACGCGAGCGGCTAGCCCTGATCGGCGTTCGGCTGACCGACAAGCCGCATGAGCAGCCCTTCATCGAACAATACGCGAACGTCTCGGAGGGAAGCGGACGGGCGCTCTTGGATGCGCTTGTATCCTTCGCGAAGAAGTCGCAGCATGCCGAATTGGCCACGGCCCCGCTGTTGTTGTGGGGCATGTCGGCTGGGGGCGAGTTCAACTACGAGTTCGTCGCCTGGCGCCCCGAGCGGGTGATCGGCTTCATCGTCAACAAAGGCGGCATCTACTTCACAGCACTCACCTCGCCAGCCGCCCGCCGCGTCCCCGGCCTCCTCTTCATCGGCGGCAAAGACCTCGATTCCCGTAAAGAAACCATCCGCGGCCTGTTCGCCCTCAATCGCCGCGCCGGCGCCCTCTGGGCCCTCGCCGAAGAGCCGTCGGCCCGGCACGAGGTCGGCCGTTCACGCGAGATGGCGATTATCTTTTTTGCCGAGCTTCTGCCGCTGCGGCTGCCGGAGCCGGCCGCGAGCAAGATGGCTTCGCCGCCCAGCGGGAACCCATCGAATGCCCATGATGGGTCGTCGCCGGCAAACAATCCAGCCGACCCTTCTGCACTACGCCCGCTGGCGGAGAATTCGGGATTCGTAGGAGACGCCAATTCGCGCACGTTCTGGAAAATCGGAGAGCGAGACGCGCCGAACTATCCAACCGCCTGGCTGCCAACGCGCCGCGTCGCCCAAGCCTGGCAAGCGATGCTCGCCGAAAGGCCGTTCCCTGAGTGACAACCGCCCAACGGCGAAAATGCCCAGCCGCGGGCAACAGCCCAGCGGATGCCTATTACCGCAACGCGGTTGCACACCAGAGCCTAGGGTTGCGGCGCAGCCGCTACCCTAGGTCTCCAATCATTTTCCTCATCGGCCGAGCACCCAGCCCCGCCACCCGCCCCCGCGCGACCGAGGCCGAAATCAAATCGATCCATGATTTCGCGGCGCGAACGAATCAGCACCGCCGCACTCCCGACTCGCCACCCATATATTCGATCGCACTCCTCCACTCGACGGGGACGCGAGCAAACGAGCACGAGCAACTGAAAGTTGCCCGATCGCAACTCCACTCCAAAACCGAGCCCCCCAAAGCACAAGCCGCGCACCGGCGACAAATTCGGCCACGTCGCTCCACCAACCCATCGTTCCGCTCTTACCGCAAAGAGGTTAAACACCCTAGCCGAGGGTTGCGGCGCAGCCGCCACCCCGGGTCCTCTAACATCGACTCCATCGGCCGAGCACAAACCGCCGCCGGCCGTCCACGCATTGCCGAGGCCGAAACCAGCAAGCGGATTCGATTGTTGGCCCAAAAGACACACGCCCACACCGTACGAACAACGCGGGCGGTCTGGCGTTTTCCTTCAGGAATTCTATACTGCAAGCGATGCGGCCGCTTTATTCCGCTCGGCGACTGAGCTTTGGTGATGGTCCAGACAAAAATGCAACAGCTCATCGATGACATCGCCGATGCGATACGTGCGATTGATTCCGGTGGTGTTGCATTTAAGCAATTCCAACCGGGAGTTGGGCCGTATGGCGAACCGCAATTGACAAAGCCGATTTCGCGACATCTTGCCACAAATCCTGACCGATACCCGGGCATCAAAACGTGTCGTATCCCTGATTTACTTATTCCAGATCGTTGGGCTTTAGAGTTCAAAATAGTCCGACCGTTCGGCGATAACGGAATAGAAGCCGAACATTGGTCGCAAAACCTTTTGCATCCGTATCCTGGAAACGTAAGTGCGATATCGGATGTCTATAAGTTGATGCGGCGTAAGGGCCCCGAAATCCGAGGAATCGTCGTGATCTCATATGAACACGAACCCCCCAAAATAGCTGTGTCGATTCTCGTTTCGGCCTTCGAAATCCTATGTCGGCAATTGTTGTCACTGCCGCTTGGGGAGAGGCATTCCCAAGTGGTTAGAAACTGCGTTCACCCTGTCCATCAGACAGCAACGGTTTACGGTTGGCCGCTGACATCAAGCTAGGGCGAGAAGCACGATGAAACGCATACGACATCTCAAGGCCGCTTGTGCCGATTGGCTGGCGATCACCGTTGCTCCGCACAATCACAGCTTCGCCCACGACGCCGTCACCTCCTTCGACGAAGCCATCCCCCCGGCAAAAACTTCGCCAAAGCTGAATTCCGCCTCTGGCTCCCGCCCGGCGTCGAAACAATCCGCGCCGTCGTCGTCCTCGTGCCGGGCTCCAACGGCGACGGCCGCGGCGACGTGGACGACCCGGTATGGCAGGCGTTCGCGAAAAAACAGCGCCTCGCACTCCTCGGCGTCCGCCTCACCGACAAGCCCCACGACCAGCCTGTCAACGAACAGTACGCAAACGCCTCCGAAGGCAGCGGCCAGGCACTCCTCGATGCGCTCGCCGCCTTCGCGACAAAGTCGCACCGCGCGGAGCTGGCCGCGGCCCCGCTCCTCCTCTGGGGCATGTCGGCTGGGGGCGAGTTCAACTACGAGTTCGTCGCCTGGCGCCCCGAGCGGGTGATCGGCTTCATCGTCAACAAAGGCGGCATCTACTTCACAGCACTCACCTCGCCAGCCGCCCGCCGCGTCCCCGGCCTCCTCTTCATCGGCGGCAAAGACCTCGATTCCAGCAAAGACACCATCCGCGGACTCTTTGCGCCTGAATCGCCGCGCCGGTGCCCTCTGGGCCCTCGCGGAAGAGCCGTCGGCCGCCCACGTCGTCGGCCGCTCGAGGGAGATGGCGATCATTTTCTTTGCCGAGATTCTGCCGGTGCGGTTGGCGGAGCCGGCGCCGCGGGCGGGTGAGCCCGTTTCGCTGCGCCCACTTGAGGAGAAATCGGGGTTCATCGGGAATGCGAAGAAACAAGCGGTTTGGAAGGTCGGCGAACGGGAGACTCCGAGCTATCCGACCGCCTGGCTGCCGACGCGGCACGCGGCGGAGGCGTGGCAGGCGCTGCTTTTGGAAGAGCCACTTGCCGAATTACGACTCGCTTAGTTTCGTATTGTCAGCTATATAGAGTCCGGCTGCAGATTTTGTTTCCGCGCGCGACTCTTGTTCGTAGTACGATTTGGACCGCATTGATGCGTAAGCAGCCAGAAATCCTTTCGAAATCAGATTGTGCAATTTAGCGGCAATTGTATCTCGATGCCTTCGTAGACACTTCCTGCGAATATTTTAAAAAATACATCGCCATTTCGCTTCAGTTCTCCGACGGAATTCATTACACGGGCTACCTTTGGGACTGTCTTCGTTCGCCTGAGCGAGTCACCGTGCAGGCGCTTCGCAAAGAACTGGCCAGATATTCCACAGTGCTGGCAATGGCCGACGATCATTCACATGACCGAATCATTGGAGATCCACTTTGGCCATTTCCGACTCATTCAGTGGCGCGATTCACGCCATCGCTGCTCGAGGAGTGGACGGCGTCCTTACCAAAGGACATTTATGTGTTTGATGACACCGTTTTATGGACTCTCGTATTGACTCATGAGCACGATGACAAGCGCAGGTACTGCCTTCGGTGCGTCAAGTCGTAAGAGTTCGGCGACGAACTCAAGGATTTGGGGTGAGTTCAAGCTCGTAAAGCTATTAAACTTTCCGTACAGGGCAGCGACGCGAACTCACTTTCGTGTTGGCTCGCGAGGAAGACGTTTTGGTGCGGACCACCGATGGCACCGACTTCCTGTTCAGTCCGGTCGATGTCTTCGAATACCCGATAGCCCGCACTCGGCAAATTGCCAAGCTGATGGCGCCTTTGGATGAACGGGGCCGGCAGCGGACGGCGGTTCCACTGGCGGAGGCCAAGCGAAAACTTGGTTTGTAATCTGCATGCTGTCGCCGGCGGGCGGCAGGCAAGCAATTGGCCGGGAAGGGTACTCGCGAAGCCCGAGGCACGCTACCCGCCACGCGCATTCACGACGAGCTGCCGGTACGCGTCACGGACTGACTTGTGCAGATGCCGGGCGAAATCGCGGCCCAGGTCGTCGTGGGCGATCAGTCCGACGACGTGGGCAAGGAAATACAGGGCCAGAACTATTTATCGACGTAATGTGATCGCCTAGCAACGGAGGAGCAACAGAAACATCCGCACTTCGCCCCCACCCCTGCAGACCACTTTCTAAAGCCGGACCACATCGACCGCACGCTTCGCGGCATCGGCTTGCGAGATGCTTCGATCTTCACATCCAAACGGCGCAGGGACGTTGCTTCGCAGCTAGTGTCGCGGCGCTGCCCGCGCATCGCAACACGAATCTATTGGCCGCCGCGGCTTAAGAGGCGCGATGTGAAAGAAGCTCGATCGGCGGCTCGAGAACTCGATCGGGCTCACGAGGGTTTGACCACAAGCTAGCAAAACGATTGGCCGAAATCAATCAAATTCTTCCTCACGCAGCATCGTCAATTCGAGCGCGATTTCGGCCGATTCCACTTGAACCACGGCCCGTAACCACCCTCTGGCCGCGCTGCGACCGACCGGCCGCAACCGCCGTATTTGTGTACACCTGATCATTTAGGGTCTTGAAATTAGCCGTCACATCTGGTAGATTGCGTGTGCATCACTGCGCCCTGCGCAAAACGTTCTTTGATAATTCACACGCACGATCCTAGCTGCGCGGCCAAGCGCCGGCGTTCGCGCCGCGCTCGTGTCCTCAGGCCTCGCTATTGTCGTCCAATCGCTGGCCGGAAATCGAAGACGCGCTGTTGTGGCCGGTCTCCGGACCGAGCCACTGCGCCGAAAACCACAAGCGGACCCTCATTTCGCCCCACTTGCCGGAATACTGTCCCACCCCCGGGGCTAAACTCGCCGCTACGCCGCTACGCCCCTCGTCAGCGCATTAGCAGCGCGCCTGCCGTCCCGAATAGTCAAACTGTGACATCGAGTGGCGACTCCGGGCTTTCGGCAAGCGCAAAAGAAAACCCTTGCCGTGACAAGGGTTATCGCGAAAAGTCGCCTTCTGACAGCGACAGTCAACAGTGGAGGCGGCGGGAATCGAACCCGCGTCCCGAAATAGCTCCACGCCCGCTTCTACGTGTGTAGTCGACTCTTTAATCTCGCCGCCCGCGGCCCGTGTCGACGCGGTTCGCTGGCGGCCAGCCCGGAACAAAGTTTAGCCACAGGCGTACCAGGCGCGTGGGCTGCGTCTAGCGACGCGGCCCACGAGTGACCTGCGGCGATTCGGATTTAGCGACGAACTTTTGGACCTCTCCGACTAAGGTCCGCAGCCCGGGCTACCGTTTTTAGGCAGCCAAAGCGAAATTGCCATTGGCAATTGAAATTGTGATCAGCTTTTAACGTGGCCAACTGATCAACCACGACACGCCACTTGCGCTTCATCTATCCGGTCGAACCCTGTTCGCCCCCGGGCGGTCAGGCTTTCCGGCCCGACTTAATCGTTGAATACGGCATCGTTGAATGCACACATCCCAAGACATCGGGCCGGAAGCCCGGTCAAAAAGCATAGCAAGTAATTATAGTCGGTAAGATCCAAGAGGAAAGTGAGCGAATTCGCCCCGGTTTTCACTGTTGATTACTCCCCTTGTCACTCTGCAATCGGCTGTTCCAACAGCAGCGCCCGCCATGCCTGGGCGCGCCCTGCGTGGGCAGCCAGGCAGTCGGATAGCTTGTTGTCTCCCGCTCGCCGACTTTCCAAAACGACTGCGTCTTCGTGTTTCCCAAAAATCCCGAACTCTCTGCGTGCGGCCGAAGTGCGGTCCGCTCCGCCGGTCGCGCCGTCATCTCGTCGTGCGACGGCAACCGCAGCGGCAGGATTTCTGCAACGAAGATGATCGCCATGTCCCGCGAGCGCCTGACCACATGGGCGGCCGACGGTTCTTCCGCGAGCACCCACAGTGCCCCGGCCCGCCGATTGAGCGTAAACAATCTGCGAATCGTCTCGCTGCGCGAATCGAGAGCCTGGCCGCCGATGCAGAGCGGCCCCTGCACGTTGTGGGCGGCCCGCGACATGCCGGCCCTCTCCCGGAGGGCGGGACGTTTTGTTCGACCACCAGATGTTGCGCCCGGCCGCTGAATAAGGCCCCGCTGATATTTTTTTGCCTCGTCAGAGGAATTCGTGGGTAAGTTTTAGGTCCGGGAGTGCCCCCGAGGTGGTGGTACAAGGCGGTTTCGTAGGCTTCTTGGGTGCGAAAGCCGTACGATTTTTTGGTGATCAGTTTTAGTTTGTTGTTAAAACCTTTGACGATTCCTGCGGAGAGCTTCCCTTCGGCGCGAAACCAGTTCAGGATCAGCTCCCGCCGCTCACGCAGCATCTTCGCCATCTTCTTCATGGGATCGATTTTGCTCTGCATGGCGCGGGTACACCACCCGTCGAGAAACTTGCCGGCCCAGGCCGGACTCCGGTATTCCCAGAACCGCTGAAAATCTACCTTCATCAAATGGCTGCGAACCGATTTCAGGTTGTACTGGAGAAGTTCCGAACGCTTGGCCACCTGGCGGTCGGTGAGGTTCTCCGCCCGCTTCAACGCCAGCCACCGGCTCCGCTTGAGGATCGGCTCGTAGCCGTCTGCTCGGAGCTGTTTGACCTCGGCCGCGCGCACCTGGTCGATCGCCTTGTTCATTCGCTGGGCAATATGAAACCGGTCCAGCACGTGCAGCGCGTGACCGGCCTTCTTGACGATGACTTTCAAGTAGGCCCGCCACATGTCGCTGCAGATGAATTCGATGTTCGCGGTTTGCGCTATCCCGATGCGTTCGTCCGCAAATACAGCCCTGCCGGCGTAATGCTCTGGACCCAACAGTTTTCGCCCGACGATGGCTTTGCTTTTGCTGAGGGTGTTGCGACGGACGCCCTAGGTAACGTCTACGTGACTGGTGACGCGACCGGAAGTCTCGAATCCCCAAGCGCTGGTCGCAATGACGCTTTCCTCAGGAAGTACGACGCGTCAGGAACCGTAATTTGGACGCGCCAGTTTGGTTCGACTGCAATCGAAATTGGCTCCAGCGTGGCGATCGACAGTATGGCGAAGATTTACGTGGGTGGAGATTAATTGGGGAGCCTAGCGGCAGCGAATGTCGGATGGCAGATGCGTTCCTGCAAAAATTCGATGCAGCGGGTAACCCGCTATGGACGCGCCAGTTCGGCATTGGTACGGACCAAGATGACTCTGCAAAAGGCAGTATCGCGGACGGCATGGGCTCTGTCTATGTCGCTGGCACGACGTATGGAGAGCGTCTCGGCACGAATGTCGGCGGCAACCGCGCGTATCTGCGCAAGTACGACGACGACGGCAACGTCCTTTGGACGCGGCAGTTCGCGACGGCCGAGGGGACCGAAACCCAAGGCGGCACTGCTTTGGACGCCGCAGGCAACATCTACGTCGCCGGCGAAACGCTGGGCAACCTTGCCGGGAAAAATGCAGGCAGTAGTGGAGATCCGCGCGACGCGTATGTTAGTAACGTCGATCCGAACGGCAATCTCCTGTGGTGTGTCCAGTTCGGAAGTTCTAAGAACGATTGGTTATATGGAGATGTGTCCGTCGACTCGACGGGGGCAATTTATGTTGCGGGCGGTACCTCCGGCGACCTTGGCGGGCCCACGTTGCCCGATTCGCCTGCCGACGCATTCGTCGCCAGACTGATCGACGGCCCGTCGGGCGACTACAGCAACGACGGCACGGTCAACGCCGCGGACTATACCGTTTGGCGCAATGGCCTGGGCAGCCTCTACAGCGCGGGTGACTACGATGTCTGGCGCGCGAACTATGGCGCCGTTGCGCCCGGTAGCGGCTCGTCAATTCCTTCAACAACAGCGCCTGAGCCAACATATGCGGCAATGCTCTGTTTCATCGCGGCGGTTGGTATTCTCTGCGGCCGCCGTGCCTTCACAGGTTCGGCGTCATCTGTTCACAGTGTAGCGGGTACCGATGCATTCGCCTGAGGAAAAGCCGTATGCGTGTCGACCCCGCAGCGTATCTCAAAACGTTGATTCAAAGGATTAAACCATGTGGGACCACTTGCAAATTCGTCGGCGCTCGCGTGCAAAGCATAATCGCCACGTGGACCGCGTGCGTACAGCGTCTCGGCTGGGGTTTGAGGCATTGGAGAACCGAATCGTGCTTAGTGCGACTGCTCCGTCCTTAAGCAGTTTGCCTGACGCCTCCGCCAGCCTGTATCTCGACTTCGACGGACACTTTGAAGCAACGTGGGGAACCCACACGAACGTCTCCACGGCTGTGTTTGATATCGACGAATACCCCACCACGTTTAGCGATGACGAGCTGGCGTTCATTACCGAAACGTGGGCCCGCGTTGCCGAAGATTACGCCCCGTTCAATATCAATGTAACCACGGTCGAGCCGGCCGTGCTGGCCAGCGGCGGGCCATCGTCTGCGGCCAACGGCGTCGCGCTGCGTGTTGCCATTGGAGTAACGACTAGCGATGACGGGTTCGGCGGCACTTCCGGCGGGTACTCTTAAATTAACGCATTTACCAGTTCAGTGCCCAATGTCTCATACGTTTTCAGCCACAGTGATCCCAGTTCGACTGCGACGTTCGCATCTCACGAAGCGGGCCACTCGTTCGGGTTGCAGCATCCGAGTGTCTACTTTTCGCGGCGTAACCCCCGGATGTTTTCCAAGGCCCGCTGGACGATCGTCTCGACGTCCTGTTCGTCATCGATTCGCGGATTTCCCAGTGGACGATGAAGCGGCTGTAGCCGTCCAGCAGGCTGCACAGGTAGTAAAACGTGCCGCCCAGGTTGAGATAGCTGATATCGACGTGCCAATGGACATGCGGACCGATCGGCTGCACAAAGCCGGTTCCTTTCTTCGAGGCCTTCTTGTTCCAGCGATCGAGTCGACCGGCCGCTTTGAGGACGCGATAGACGCTCGATGGCTGACCGCGACGATATCATCGTCGAGCATCATGAACGTGAGGCGACGGTAACCGTCGAGTGGATGGCGGTCGTGGAAGTCGAGAATCGCCTGTTTTTCCCACGCCTCCAGCCACCAGTCGCGGGGCACCTGACCGTTGTGCTCGTTGGCTTTGCCGTAACGCTCCGTCCACTGATGGTACTTGCTCGCGCCCAGTTCCAGCCAAGACTCCAACGGCGATGGCAGCACATTGGTTGGCAATGACTCTTGGGCCCCCATCATGCAGTCGACACTGTGGTCCCTAACGGCGGTTGCGACATGGCAATAAGGACCAACCATTCTCGGATCGACATCGATCCAGGACGACATGGCCGTGATCGGTGGCGCGACGTACGGCTTCGGTTTTCGCGCGGACGATCATGGCGACACTGCCAGCACGGCAACGCCGCTGGCGTATGATGGACTGTATTTCAGCGGCGCAGGGATTATCGGTACGAACGAAGATGTCAACGTCTGGTCGTTCAAGCTCTCTGAGAATCGCACCGTGCGGCTGACGCTGGATCCGGCTGCCGTTGGGCCAAATCTCGACGCGGTACTTGAACTGCGAGATTCGTCGGGCCAGCTCGTTGCCTCGGACAGCCCCGCGACAGCCAAGGGGCGGAGGTCGTTGCTAGTCTCTGGCAGGGACGTATTCGCTCAAAGTTTCGAAGGAAGATGTGTACGGTTGGGTCGGCCAGTATACGCTCAGCGGCATCAGCGCCGTGCCCAGTCCTGCGCGTAATCGCGACGAACCCAAGTGATTTCGCGGGACAAGCGTCGCTCGGCAATATACGCGTGATGTTTGCGGACGCCATCGACCCTGCCTCATTCGATGCGTCCGACGTAACGCTCACCGGTCCGTTTGGGCCAATCGCCGTCGGCAGCGTAATTGCGGTCACCGGGTCGGGGAACCGTGAGTTCGACCTGGCATTCCCCTCCCAGACGACTTTCGCTCAGTACACCCTCGCCGTTGGTCCTGACATCCGCGACTCGGCCGGCATTTTGATGAACCAGGATGTGGACTTGCTGCTGGGCGAGGCCATCGAAGACGAATTCCGAACGACAATTCAATACGGAGCGCGGGTCATACCTTGGGCGACCGCTCTGGGCGGCGCCGCGGTCAATCTTGGTGCGGGGCGACCGCGTGTGGGACATGGCCGGCGACGCGGTGGGCAACACCTATGTGACAGGAGACTTCGCCGGTACGGCAATCTTTGGCACCGTCCAACTCACGGCAGCGGGTGGCAATCGCGACGCGTTCGTTGCCAAGTTGGATCCGAGCGGCAACGTCATCTGGGCTCAACGTATGGGGGCCGATAACGTTCCTGACCGCGGATTCTCGGCCGCCGTCGACGCGACTGGTAACACATACGTCTTGGGCACGTTCTAGGGCACGGCCGACTTTGGAGCGACACAGCTCACCAGCACTGCCGCGACCAACGTCTTTCTTGCCAAACTCGATGCCGACGGGAACTTTGTCTGGGTCTGCCGGATGGGCGCGAGCGCCGGTTATGCGACTAATCTCGATTCAGCGGGCGATGTAATCACCCTGGGCACGTTCAGCGGTACGGCCGATTTTGGCGCCGAGTCGCTCACCGGCGCCGGGGGAACCGACCTTTTCGTAACGAAAGTCGACGCCGCTGGCAATTTCCTCTGGACTATCCAATCGAGCGGCGCGGCCAGCCTCAGCACCGACGCGGGATTGGCCGTGGACCAGGCAGGCGATCTTTATGTGAGCGGATCTTTTATCGGCGTGGCCGATTTCGGCGGCGTGCAGTTCGACGCAAGTGCCGGCGCCGACGGGTTTGTGTCGAAGCTCTCTGGCACGATCGGCAGCTTCTTGTGGACAAAACAAATCACGGGTGATGCCAATATCCGGGTGATGGGGTTGGCAGTCGACAATGCGGGCGGTCTCTTTACTGCCGGCTACCACTTGAGCGCGGCCACGTTTGGTGATCCGAGTGACGCCGGCTTCACGATACTCACCGCGGCGGGCGACAACGACGCGTTTATCGCGCGACTCAATGCGGCGACCGGCGAAGTCGAATGGGCCTTTGGCTTTGCCGCGCTGCTACTGATCTCGCGCGCAGGTATACGTCGACGCAGCGGGCGCAATTTACTTTATCGGGTCTGCCACCACCAACACGTCCTATCGTGGCACCGGCTTGACTGCCGAGGGATCGAGCGACGCGTACGTCATCAAGGTCGACGGCGCGGGCAACTTCCTGGCTGGCTGGATGCTGGGCGACGCCGTGGCGGCGGAAGAAGCTCGCAATATCGCCGTCGATGCGGCCGGGAATCTGTACGTGGGCGGCTGGATGGATCGTGCGTCGGAACTCGTGCCCGGCTCGCTTGCTTGACACGAAGGCGCGTCGGACGGCTTTGTCATGATGCTGCCGCTAGCGCCTGGAATTCGCGTTTCGCCGATTGCTGGGCTGGTCACTAGCGAAGATGGCGCAACTGCCCAGTTCAGCGTCGTGCTCGACACGCAACCGGGCGCCGATGTGGCGATTCCGATTTCAACCGGCAATCCCAACGAAGGTAGCGTGTCGGCGAGCGCGCTCGTCTTTACGCCTTCGAATTGGAATCTTCCCCAGACCGTGACCGTTACCGGCGTGAACGATGTGGTCGTCGACGGCAGCGTGGCAGTGTGCGGCTAGGACCCAAACGCTGAAGTGAGTTTCAGTCCGCTTCTTGAGTACTGACGTGAGACACACTTCGTTCAATTTGGCGTCTAGTTAATCGGGTGCAGCCTGTACTTTGTGATTGAGCGATATCAATTGAGGATGGGAAAGGTTTTGCGTTAAGTCTGGAATAATCAGCAATTTAGGAGCAACAATGATTCGGCGACCGCGCTACGTGCAATCAAGTCTGCACAAGAAGGGTTCGCTCCCACTCCTCGCAACTGCCCAGATTTGCAGAATTCGGGTTGCAAACCGTTTGATTCGCGACTCGAAGTCAAAATCCCCGACGACGGTGCGCAAACCGCAGGCCGCACCCGGTTAAATCTGAGGCCCTGCAAGAAACCTTGTGTCCGGCATCACGGTGCAGGTGCGGGGCGCGAACGGGCGCGTTTCGCAGCACACGGTTTTCGTTGCTTTAGGCGTCAATCTCGAGGGCCACAAGGAGCTTTTGGGGCTGTGGCTGGGCGAGACCGAGGCGGCCAAGTTCTAGCTGTCTTGTCTCACCGACCTCAAGAATCGCGGGCTCTCGGACATCTTCGGGGCCAGCATCGACGGGCTCAGTGCTCGAGCTAACCAGCAATTCACGTTTCTGCTGGCATGACACAAAAAAGAATTATAGGTCCACCGTAGCGGCTAAGTGTGATCGCACCAGGTGAGACGAGTCCCCTCTCCCCTCGACTCCTCTACCTTCCCATCTCTGTTCACAAGCAAAGAGTGACGTTGTCCGATTCGACATGCGAATACAAGTCGTGCTAAAACCAAAGCAGGACCAAACTTAACCGACTCGACCAAGACGTACAGAGTCTTTTCCCCGGGGAGCTTGCTGCTTTTCGAAAGTGGCTCCAGTCGTACAATGCAGCACTTTGGGATCAGCAGTTTGAACGCTACGCGAACGCTGGCACAAAATCGTGGCTGTGGCGAGCTGTGTGAAATCTCTGCCCAGGCCATCAATTAAGTCACTTCGGTTTTCAGAATCTTGGGGCCTGGTCTTGGCCTCGCAATGCTGCTCGTCGAGCGCATCTATTTTCACGCCGCCGAACGCAAGAGCTGCCCCTGGCACATCGTCGTCGCGGTCGATCAATCGGACTCGACGCTCGATTCCGCCATCGACTCGGCCGTGATGGTAGCACGCCGAAAACAAATGTGCCGATGCAATGGCCACGTCATCCGCGGATAAATCTTCCGCCCCGAGCGCCTTGAGGCGATAGCGCAGCGATCACGACAGCGTAGCGTCCGCCTTAGGGCCTTTCGCTATAAGCTAATAGATTGGGCCGCAAGTAGCTCGCGCCTCTTCAATGCAATGGTACATTCGCGCCCGGATCTTAATGCACTCTTGACGCGCCGCATTGCAGTATTGACGCCAAATTGACTCCGCCTTTCCGTACTATACCCACAGACCGACACTTGCGACGAAGTGTCCTGACATAGTCACTGACATTTAGCAGCACAAGAAAACTGCCATGAACACTATCATCATCGTGCTGATTTCGATCGGCCTGGGCGCCAATGCCTGGTTGCTGCTCTGGCTCTGCGACTTGCTGTTAGGCGATCGCCCTCCAAAGAGGCAGCGATCGCGTAGCCGATGTTCGGCCGACGTCGGACCGGTACCGCCGCTGCCGCTGGCGTCGTGCGAATCCGCACGAGGCGGGTGTGCGGACAGCAAGGTCTTGATGGTTTCTTAACGCGCGGTGCCCGCGTTTTGACACAAAACTGAGGGCGCAATTGCTAAGATGTGCCGAGAATTAATGCATGCGCAACAGCGGCCGCGCTTGGGAATGCGAGTTGCCGTTTGTTGTCGCGGTAAACGCAACGCGAGCTATGAGCGCCGGCTTTTTGAATTGTGGTTCGCTGCAATTCGCAGTTTTGGATCGAGACGACGACGCTAGGGGGCTTCCCGCTGTCCCTACTTGGGTTCTTGGGAGACTTTGCCATGTGGATATTAATGTTACTGCTAGGGTTGGCCACGTTCGCGGCGTTGTACGGCTTCGTCTTCGCCTGCGATTGGCTGTGAGGAGGGTTTCATGGACTTCTTGGTGAATGTCTGCGTGATTGTAACGACCGTGTTCGCCTTCGCGTACTTGAGCTACGTGTTGGTGAGACCAGAGCGATTTTAAGCAAGGACTATTTCAATGCTCGCCTTTCTGATTCCTGCGATCATTATTGGAGCGACTGTCGCCCTGTCGTGGCCGCTGGGCCGTTATATGAAGTGGTCGATGGACCCCATTGATGTCGGGCCCCGTCGGCAGCAGTATGAGTCGGTAATCACCACGATTTTAGGACCGCAGGCGGCGAGCGGGCAAAACTGGAAGCAGTATTGCTTTTCCATGCTGGCGTTCAACGTAGTGATGTTCGTGTTCGTCTACGTCGTGCTGACGACGCAACAGTGGCACCCGGCCTTCCTCAATCCGGACGCGAAGGAAGCACTCGAGCCGAGCCTGGCGTTCAACACGTCGGCCAGCTTCACCAGCAACACGAATTTGCAGCATTACTCGGGCGAAGTGTCATTGAGTTACTTTTCGCAACTATTCGCCTTGATGTGGCTGCAGTTTGTCAGCGCGGCGACGGGCGTGGCCGCGGTCGCGGCGCTCTGCCGTGGTTTGGCCGGCCGGGTCAATTTGGGAAACTTCTTTCAGGACCTATGGCGGGCGACGGGACTGATTTTCCTGCCGATGGCGACTCTCGGGTGTGCGCTGCTTGATTCTGTGCGGCATGCCCATGACGCTTCAGGGCTCGGCCGTCGCCACGACGCTCGAGGGCGTTACGCAAACAATCGCCCGCGGCCCGGTGGCCGCGTTTGTCACGATCAAGCAGCTAGGCACCAATGGCGGCGGCTGGTTCGGGCCGAATTGCACCCATCCATTCGAGAATCCGACGTTCTGGTCGAATGTGCTGTGCAACATGGCGATCATCCTCATCCCGATGGCCACGGTCTGGATGTTCGGCTGGATCACTCAGCGGATGAAACACGCCGCAGTTGTATTTGGCGTGATGTTCGTGCTGTATCTCAGTTTCATCTCGGCGGGTTGCGTGTTTGAGACGCAGCCGGCGGCGGCGCTAGCTGGGCTGCCCGTCGAGAAAACGATGAACCTGGAAGGCAAGGAGCTGCGATTCGGCCCGACCGCCGGCGCCACCTGGGCAGTTTCCACCACAGTAACGAGCAATGGCAGCGTCAACGCAATGCACGACAGCCTGAATCCGCTCACCGGCCTGTTACCGATGTGTGGGATGTGGCTGAACTGTATCTTCGGCGGCGTCGGGGTTGGGCTGATCAACATGTTTCTGTTCATCGTGACGGCCGTGTTTTTGTCCGGGATGATGGTCGGCCGCACGCCGGAGTACTTGATGCGCAAGCTGGAGACCAAGGAGATGAAGCTGGCGGCGATCGCCCTCTTGGCCCATCCGCTGTTCATTCTGGGCGGGGCGGCCCTGTTTGCGGCCACGGCGTGGGGCGCCAGCACGACGAACAATCCCGGAAGTCACGGGTTCAGCGAAATTCTGTACGAGTACAGCTCGGCGGCGGCCAACAACGGATCGGGGTTTGAGGGCCTTGGCGACAACACGGTGCCGTGGAACGTGGGGACGGGGCTCGTGATGCTGTTGGCTCGGTTCATTCCCATCATTGCGCCGCTGGCTATTGCCGGTTCGCTGGCGGCCAAACGCGCCACGCCCGAGTCGGCCGGCACGTTCCGCACCGATACGTTTCTGTTCGGCGTCGTGCTCGTCGGCACGATTTTGATCGTGGGGCGCTGTTGTTCATGCCGGTCGCGATCCTTGGCCCCATCGCCGAGCAGCTAAGCATTGGCGCGTAGATGATAGAAACAAGATCGGCCAATTGTGAAATACGTCAGTTAGGAAAAACTACTATGCCAGTCGAAACTTTGGTAAAGCCTATGCAAACAATTCCGCCTTCCGGCCAGGCCGGCGGGCCGAAACTGCGCAAAGGGAAGTCGCTCTTTACGGCCGAAATGCTGATTCCCTCCATGATCCAGGCGGTCAAGATGCTGGACCCGCGAATGATGGTCCGCAACCCGGTGATGTTTGTTGCCGAGTTGGGCGCGGCACTTACCACGCTGGCAACGATCGCGGAGATGGTTTCTGGTGGAGGCAGCACGGTTTACTTTCTCCACGTCTCCATCTGGTTATGGCTGACCGTATGGTTTGCGAATTTCGCCGAAGCGGTCGCGGAGGCTCGCGGCCGGCGCAAGCGGCTGCCTTGCGAAAGGCGCGGCAGGACGTCACGGCGCACCGCGTCGTTGACGTCGATCGGCAGAAGACGGAAGACGTCCCCGGCTCGCAGTTGCGCAACGGCGACGTCGTCCTGGTAAAAGTCAATGAAATGATCCCGGCCGATGGCGAAGTGATCCAAGGGATCGCTTCAGTCGACGAATCGGCCATCACGGGTGAAAGCTGCGCCGGTCATTCGCGAGAGCGGCGGCGACCGCTCGGCCGTCACCGGCGGCACGCGGGTGATCTCCGATCATCTCGTCGTTCGCGTCACGGCCAAGCCGGGCGAGAGTTTTCTCGACCGGATGATCGCCCTCATCGAAGGGGCGGTGCGGCAGAAGACGCCCAATGAGATCGCGCTGACGGTCGTGCTGGCCGGGCTCACGCTGGTGTTCTTGATGGTTTGCGTTACGCTGTATCCGATCGCGCACTACTTCGACGTGACGATCGATGTACCGACGCTAGTGGCGCTGTTGGTCTGCTTGATTCCGACCACTATCGGCGCGCTGTTGGCGGCGATCGGCATCGCCGGCATGGCCCGGCTGAGCCAGGCGAACGTGATGGCCATGTCGGGCCGCGCGGTCGAGGCCGCCGGCGACGTGGACGTTTTGCTGCTCGACAAGACGGGCACGATCACGCTTGGCAATCGGCAGGCAAGCCAATTTCGGCCCGCGCCTGGGGTGGATGAGCGGCAGTTGGCTGACGTGGCTCAACTGGCGTCGCTCTCTGATGAAACGCCGGAAGGCCGCAGCATCGTGGTATTGGCGAAGGAAAAGTTCAACATTCGCGGCCGCGAATTGGAAACGGTACACGCTGAGCTTGTGCCGTTCACGGCGCGGACCCGCATGAGCGGCCTCAATTTGAATGGTCGGCAGATTCGCAAGGGAGCGGCCGATGCCGTACGGCGGTTCGTCGAGGAGCACGGCGGCTCGTATCCTCCACAGGTTGCCTCGGAGGTCGACGCGATCGCCCGCCAGGGGGGCACGCCGCTGGTCGTCGCGGAGAACGGCCGCGTGTTGGGAACGATCTATTTAAAAGACATTGTCAAAGGGGGCATCAAGGAACGGTTTGCCGAGCTGCGCCGCATGGGCATCAAGACGGTGATGATCACCGGCGATAATCCTCAAACGGCCACAGCCATCGCGGCCGAGGCGGGCGTCGACGATTTTCTGGCCGAGGCCACGCCGGAAGCGAAGCTGAATCTGATCCGCCAGCATCAGCAGGATGGGCACCTGGTCGCCATGACCGGCGACGGCACGAACGACGCGCCGGCCCTGGCGCAAGCCGACGTCGCCGTCGCCATGAACACCGGCACGCAGGCCGCCAAGGAAGCCGGCAACATGGTCGATCTCGATTCCAATCCAACCAAGCTGATCGACGTCGTCACGGTCGGCAAACAGATGCTGATGACCCGCGGGGCGCTCACCACCTTCAGCGTGGCGAACGACGTGGCCAAGTATTTCGCCATTATTCCGGCCATCTTCATGATCGCCATGCCGGGTTTGGCGGCCGCTGAACATCATGGGCCTGGCGACGCCCAAAAGCGCGATCCTGTCGGCCGTGATTTTCAATGCGATCATCATTCCGTGCCTGATACCGCTCGCGATTCGCGGTGTGCGGTATCGGCCCGTCGGGGCCGACGCCTTGCTGCGGCGGAACCTGTTGATTTATGGACTTGGCGGTTTGATTCTCCCGTTCATTGGCATCAAGCTGATTGACATCGCACTGGTGGCACTTTCGTTGGTGTAGTCTCTTACACTTCAGTATCAGGAAACAAAAGTATGAGCGACTTCATTACATCACTGCGGCTGTTCTTGCTGAGCATCGTCATTTGCTCGGCCGGTTATTCGGCACTCATGCTGGCATTTGCTTCCGTCGCAGCGCCGGAGATGCGACAGGGAAGTTTGATTCGGCGTGAGGACGGCACGCTCGTAGGTTCGAGCTTAATCGCACAAAACTTCACTCGGCCGGAATACTTCTGGCCGCGTCCGAGCGCCTGCGACTACAACGCGAGCGCCACCGCAGGCAGCAACCTGTCGCCGACCAATCCCAAAATCTCCGACCGGGCGAAAGTGATCATCGGCCGCCTGCAGCCGGGCGAGGGGCAACTTGTTCCGGTCGATCTGGTGCTGGCATCCGGCGGGGGCATGGACCCTCACATCACGCTCGCGGCCGCCGAGTTGCAAGTGCCCCGCGTCGCGGCCGCACGCCATTTAAGCCCAGAACAAGTCCGCGGCCTGGTGAACCAACACACCGACTCGCCGACATTGGCTGCCTTTGGCGGCGAGCCGATTGTGAACGTGCTGGAGCTCAACCTCGCGCTCGACAAACGATCGAGGTAAGAAAGGATGCACGGGCGGCACCGCGCCCGAAGCTGGTTTCCCGCTGGCTGCACGATCTGCGAGGGTCCTTTTCGGCCGCTGCCGCTTCTGCTTGCGTCGCTGGACGAACGGCGCCATAGTGCCCCCTGATGTCGGGCGGTTTTTCCGCCTTAATCGTTCGGGTCGGGGGCACTCGATTGTACCGCGTCGAGATGAGATTCGCCAATCGCAACGCGTACAAAGCAATGCCATCACGCCGTGCTGTTGGACGGACTATAATTTGATGCATGGCTGACGATTCACGTCCAAATCCTGACGAACTTCTCCATCGCGTGCGCGACGACGAAGACCGCGCTTCGCGCGGCAAGCTGCGCATCTTTTTCGGCTATGCAGCCGGCGTCGGCAAGACGTACGCCATGCTGGCCGCCGCGCAGCGCGAGCGGGCCGCCGGGGCGGACATCGTCGTCGGCTACGTCGAGCCGCACGGCCGCAATGAAACCGAGTCCCTGCTGGAAGGACTCGAGACGCTGCCGACCCAAAGCGTGACCTATCGTGGCACGGCGCTACGCGAATTCGATTTGGACGCCGCTCTTGCCCGACATTCGGCCATCATTCTGGTGGACGAGCTGGCCCACACCAACGCGCCCGGCATGCGGCATCCCAAGCGCTGGCAGGACGTCGACGAATTGCTCGCCGCCGGCATCCACGTCTGGACGACGCTCAACGTCCAGCACATCGAGAGCCTGAATGACGTGATCGCGCAAATCACTGGCGTCTCCGTCAAAGAGACGCTGCCCGATACCGTGCTCGAACAAGCCGAAGAGATTGAGCTGATCGACATCACGCCGGACCAACTGCTCCAACGGCTGATGGCCGGAAAGGTTTACATTCCGGCGCAAGCCGAGCGAGCGCTCGCGAATTTTTTCCAGAAAGGCAACCTCGTCGCGCTCCGCGAGCTTTCCATGAGGCAGGCGGCGCAGCGATTGCAAAAAGACGTCGAATCGGCGCGGCTCGAGCGAGCCGCGCTCGCGCCCTGGACTACTTCGGAACGCTTGCTCGTTTGCGTCGGACCCAGCCCCTCTAGCGCTAAGATTGTCCGCGCTGCAAAGCGGCTGGCGAGCTCGCTGGCGGCCGAATGGCTGGCCGTCGCGGTCGACACGGCTGGGGAAACCCCCGGATCATTTGAAGTGAAAGAACGGACGTCGCGCAACCTGCGGCTGGCCGAGCGGTTGGGGGCCGAAACGCATAGGCTGGTCGGCCGCAGCGTGGCCGAAACCTTAATTGACTTCGCCCGTGCCCGAAACGCGACGAAAATCGTCGTCGGCAAGACGGCCCAACCGCACTGGCGGCATTGGTTGCGCGGCACGATTGTTGATTCCCTGTTGGAAAAGTGCGGCGACATCGACGTATACATTGTGACCGGCGAGGGGGAAACATCAGTCCTCACGCGGGCCGTCACGGCGCCGGCCCCACTGAATTGGCATGATTACGGCAAGGCGGCCGCCGTCGTTGCTCTTTGCGCAGGGCTCGCCTGGGCCGCGCATGCGCTTGGTCTGGCCGAAACAAACCTGGTGATGATTCTTCTGGCCGGCGTGGCGCTCGTGGCCGCCAGTCTGGGCCGCGGGCCCTCGATTGCGGCGGCCGTAGGCAGCGTGTTGCTGTTCGATTTGTTCTTTGTGCCGCCTCGTCTGACCTTCGCCGTGGGCGATACCGAGTATCTCATCACCTTCGGCGTGATGCTCGGCATCGGACTACTCATCAGCGAATTGACCTCGCGGCTGCAGGCGCAGTTGCGGGCATCGCAGCAGCAAGAGCATCGCACGGCGCAACTGTTCCGCATGACGCGGCAGCTCAGCGAGCTGTCCGGCACGGAATTCTTGCTTCGTACGGCCGGCCGTCAGTTGGAGGAAATCTTTGCCGGAGAAATCGTGCTTTACTTGCGCGAATCAACCGGTGCAGTGCTGCTTCGCTTCGGCGAACAGAGTGAGATTGCCCAACAGCCGACCAACAAAATTGTCGCCGAATGGGTGACCGCCAACGGGCGGACCGCTGGTGCCGGCACCGACACCCTGCCCAACGCGGCGGCCCTCTTCGTGCCGCTGGCCGGCTCGCAGGAAGTGGTGGGCGCGCTCGGTGCCCGTCCCAACGACGCGACACGGTTCTTCGACCCCGATCAGGTCCGCCTGTTGGAAACCTGCGGCAGTCTGATCGCCCTCTCGATCGAGCGCGATCAGTCGGTGCTGAAGGCCCATGAAGCGCAATTGCGCGTCCAAACAGAGCAACTGCGAAATTCGCTCCTCAGCTCCGTTTCGCACGACTTGCGGACGCCCTTGTCGACGATCGCCGGCGCCGCCTCGAGCCTGATCGAACGGACGACCGGGCGCGATCTCGAGCTTCTGCAATGCATTGTCGACGAGTCGCACCGCTTGGCGCGGCTGGTGGATAATCTGCTGGATATGGCCCGGCTCGATTCGGGCACCGTCGGGCTCAATCGCCAGTGGCAGGTGTTGGAGGAGATCGCGGGGTTGGCACTCGCAGCCGCAAAGCGTGATCTGGCAAATCACAACGTCCGGGTGTCGATACCGCCCGAGTTCCCGCTTTTAGACATTGACGGCTTTCTCATCGAGCAAGTCCTCGTGAACCTGCTCGAAAACGCCGCCCGCTACACGCCTGCCGGCAGCCGCGTGGAGATCACCGCCCGCGTCCAAGGCGACCGCGCCGAGATCCGCGTCAGCGACAACGGACCCGGCCTGCCACCGGGCAGCGAAGATAAGGTGTTCGATAAGTTTTTCCGCGGCTCGGCCATTTCGCCGGACGGGCGCCGCGGCGTCGGCCTGGGCCTGGCCATTTGCCGGTCGATCATCGAGGCGCACGGCGGACAAATCAAGGCGTCCAATCGCCCGCAAGGCGGCGCAGAGTTTTTGATCATTCTGCGGAACACCGAACCGCCGCCGAAAATCGAGGCCGAAGTAGCCACCGTTGCCGCTAGCGTAAGGTGACGAATGCCGGATACAGCATCCCTCATACTGCTGGTCGACGACGAACTCCCGATCCGGAAGTTTTTGGCCGCGTCACTCGTCAGCGCTGGCTATCAGCTGGACGAAGCGGCAACGGGCCGGCAGGCACTGCAGCGTGCGTCCGATCGGCCCCCCGATCTGGTGATTCTCGATCTGGGCCTGCCCGACATGGACGGCCAGGAAGTGCTGCGGCAGTTGCGCGAATGGCTGTCGGCGCCGATTATCATCCTTTCCGCCCGCGATCAGGAGCAGCAGAAAATCACTGCCCTCGACCATGGCGCGGACGATTACCTCACCAAACCGTTCAGCACGGCCGAACTCTTGGCCCGCATCCGCGTGGCACTACGTCATTCCACAGGATCCGCCGATGCATCGGCTGCGGCCACGTTCGAGTGCGGCAATCTTAAGATCGATTTTTCGTCGCGCATGGTGACCCTCGGAGCCGCGGACGTTCATCTAACTCCCATCGAGTACAAATTGCTTTCCGTGCTGGTGCGCAGCGCGGGCAAGGTGCTCACCCACCGCCAATTGCTCAAGGAAGTGTGGGGTCCGCTGCACGTACAAGAGACACACTACCTGAGAGTCTTCATGGCCAGTTTGCGGCGCAAAATTGAAGCCGACCCTGCCCAACCCCGCTACTTGCTTACAGAGCAAGGCGTCGGCTATCGTTTTGTGAGCGATTAACCGATTGCGCGTCGGCAACCATTGCAGCTTCTGGAAGCCGTCACAGAGAATCCGTCCGACCGGTCAATTCCCGTCGCGTTGCAGCGTTGTCGGATCACTGGTTTTGCGAAACCAGCAGTCGCGCTAGTGTGGCGGCCAGCGAATCGAGCGCTGTCCGGCTGGGCAGCGTGATCGACATTCGCTGCCGTCCCTGGCCGTCCTCTTCGACGCACTCCGCCAGTCGGCGCTCCATTTCCGTCACGGCGTCGGCGGCCGGCGGCGCCGCCGACGCTTGCTGATCGACAAGCTCGCCCAAAAAGCGGAAAACGGCCCCGAGCAGTTCGCCTCCCGCCGCCGCGACGCGCTCGCGATGTGCGAGTCGCTCATTGTCGGCCAACGCGTCGGCCTGCCGGGAAATGTCCAGCGGGGCCTGTGGCTTGGCGCCCAGCAGAATTTCCAGCCGGCCGCGCAGCTCTTCAGCGCCGCTGACGAGGGCCACTTCGTCGATATCCGAGCCGACGTCCAGCGCCGCGAGGGCCAGGTCTTTCTTCGCCGACAGTGTCGCCAGCAGGCTTTCTTCCAGCGTTTGTTCCGTGACCAGCAGCAGGGCGTGGACCGGCTGCTTTTGGCCCATGCGGTGAGCGCGGGCGATCCGCTGCTCGAGCACGGCCGGGTTCCAAGGCAAATCGCAGTTGATCACCGTGTTGGCCGCCTGCAGGTTGAGGCCGGTCGAGCCGGCATTGGTGGATATGAACAGCCGGCAATCGGGCTTGGATTGAAATTCGTTCACCAACTGCTGCCGCTGGCGCTGCGGAACCGAGCCGTCCAGACGCACGTAACTCAACTTGAGCCGTTGGAGAATCTCCTCGATCAGTCCGAGCATCGTCGTCCACTCGGAAAACAGGACCGCCTTGCGGCCGTTTTCCGCAAAGCCTTGCTCGAGGATTTCTTCCAGGCGAGCGAGCTTGCTGGAGTACGACGGTTCGCGCTTATCACACAGAAAGGTGCTATTGGCGGCCATGCGGCACATCAACAAGGCCTGCCGCAGGCGGAGCAGGTCCATTTCGCTGATAAACGGCTTGCGGACGATGGAGGCCACGATTTTCATTTGGGCGGCGTGAATGCCGAGCTGTTCGTCCGTCGGCTCAATCCGCACAATTTCCGTCGTACGCTGGGGCAATTCGGTCAGTACCTGTTCGCGCGTCCGCCGCAGCAGGACAGGCGCAGGCGCTGCCGAAGCTGGTCCAAGTTCTTGTAACCCAGCACTTTGCCTTTTTCATCGGTCACGCGATGCCGGTTGAAGAAACGAAACGCCGGGCCGAGCCGGCGGTCGTCGACAAACTGGACCACGCTGTACAGCTCATCGATGCGGTTTTCCAGCGGCGTGCCCGATAACACCAGGGCGAAGGGCGATTTGAGGCGTTTTACTACGTGGGTCGTCTTGGCTTCCCAATTCTTGATCCGCTGCCCCTCGTCGAGAACGATCAGGTCCCACTTCACGCGCTCGACCGCTAGCAGGTCGCGCAGCACTTGCTCGTAATTGCAGACAGTGAAAAAGGCCTCGTTTTCATATTGGGCTGGCCGCTCGGCCATGGCGCCCATCACCAATTGGCAGGTACGCTTCGAAAATCGTTCTATTTCGCCGCGCCACTGCGACTTGAGCGAGGTCGGACAAACGACCAGCACCTTGCGGATGCCCGCCTGCTGGGCCAGTAGCTCCGCGACGCCGACGGCCTGAATCGTCTTCCCCAGGCCCATGTCGTCCGCCAGAACGGCGCGGCCGGCCCCGGCGGCGAACGCGATGCCGTCCAATTGATATGGCAAGAGCTCGGTCTTGAGCAGCGATTTGCGCAGCGGATGCCGCACTGGGTCGCGGCGAATGTCCTTGACCAGCGATTCGATGCGCTGTTGATACAATCGCTGCTGAATGAATTCCTCTGCGTCCGGATAGACGATGACCTGCTCGCCCAGTTGTTCCAGTCGGGCGAGGCGGTCGAGGAGGTCGCGCACGTCGCGGATGTCGCGGTCGGCGAGCGGCCCGACGATCGCGGCGGCTTCCTTGTCAAGCGCGGAAGGAACGCCGAAGCGAAGCGTCCATTTCTCTCCGGAGGTGAGATACACGCAGAGAGACTGATGACGATAGGGGCGCCGCCAGGCAGATTCCGAAAACTTGCCTTTCAACCGCCGCAGTGCGTGTAGAATGTGTTTGCATGTTCCCAGCGTATTGGTGCGAAAATCGGGACATGAACAATAAGACTCGCCGCGCTCGCGGCCGCGCAGCGCGATTCGATACGTCTTTCCCGAAGCGGCGCTCGTAATCATGTAGTCGGTCCAGAGTCTTTTGGGGTCGTGCGATTGAAGCTTGAACTTTTCCTTCCGCGACCGCTCTTCGCGCTCGGCGAGAGCCCGTCCAATCAGCTCCTTCTCGTTCAAGCTCTCCACCGGGACGCGCTCGGGCGGCGGGGCGGCCAGCCCCAGCGCAGTTTTTTCTTCCAAAATCAGCGAAAATGCCGCGCCGGCATGAATGCAAGGCCAATCGCAGGCCGAACAACTCCAAAGAAGTCGATTGGGCGCCTCGGGCCGCAGCGAAATCATGGCCACCGCGTTGTCCAGCTCCAACCGAAACCGGTCGCGGTTCAACTCAACTTGTTGTTCCAAATCGATTACAAATTTTCCTCCCTGCTGAATAAGCTGCCGCCCCTCCGCGCCGAGCAATTTGCACGCCTGGGCAAACGTCAGCCGCGACAACCGGTCTTTAAGCGTCAATTGGTGGCTCAGTTTGGTCGTCATGACTTCGTCCTCCTTTCCACAACAACACGACTTTGGTCCAATCACTAGAATGTCGAACCCGGGGCGGCCGCGCCAAGAGCAATCCGTTGGTTGACCGGGCGCCTGCCAATTCCGTCGCACCGCTGCAGCGGCCGACGGCTGGCCCCGCCACCGAGTCGACGATCCAACGTCTGGGGCGGGAATCTGCAAGTTCGGTGGTGAGCTGCTGGAGTGATCATCGCCCGACTTCTCGCGCGAATTGGCGTTGGGGAACGATCTTGGATTCACGCCTACATGAAAGTTTTGTATCTCGGCGGCACAGGTGAGATCTCCTACGAGTGTCTGCTGCGCTCGGTCGCGGCCGGCCACGAGTGCGCCGTCTTTAACCGCGGGCACGATCCAGAGCCCCTTCCCGACGGCGTGCGTCGCATCGTGGGCGACATGGCGGCTGCGGCCGATTACAACCAGCTCGGCCGCGAGTTGTTCGACGTCGTCTGCCAGTTCCGGGCCTACGCAAGCGACGATTGCCAGAAAGATCTCGACCTGTTCGCCGGCCGCTGCGGTCAATACGTTTTCATTTCGAGCACTCCGCCTATCAAAAGCCGCCCGGGCCGGGACGAATCACGGAACGAACGCCGCTCGAGAATCCGTTTTGGAAGTACTCGCGGCAAAAGGCACTGGCCGAATCGTTCCTGATGGACGCGCATCGGCGGGGCCAGTTGCCGGTCACCATCGTCAGGCCCAGCCTGACCTACCGGCGGCGGTTTCCGAGCACGTTCGCCGGCGGCGACGACTGGGCCTGGCGGATGCTGCACGACCGGCCGGTGATCGTGCAAGGTGACGGCCAGGCCCTGTGGACGCTGACCCACTCCCGCGATTTCGCCGCCCTGTTCGTGCCGCTGCTCGGGAATCCGCAGGCGCTCGGCGAGGCCTTTCAAATCATGACCGACACTGCCTTCACCTGGGAATATCTGTACCGGGCCGTGGGCCACGCGCTGGGCGTCGAGCCGAACATCGTCTTCGTGCCGACGCAAACAGTCGTGCGTTACAACCCAGAGTGGGCCGGGCCCCTCTTGGGCGACAAGAGCTGGACCAGTTTGTTCGACACGGCGAAGATTCAGCAAATCAGCGGCCCGGTGCGCGAGCCGATTTCTCTCGAACGAGGATTCCGCGAAGTACTGCCGCGGTTTCAGGAGCGAATGAAGTCCTTCGCGCCGGATGTGGCATTGCACGCTCTCCTGGACCTCATCGCGGGCGAACAACAAGCGCTGGGAGCGAGCTGACCCGCCTGCTTGAAGACGGCTGCGTCACCCTATACCATGGAACGGGGCAGTCTTCTCGCAATCCCTTTTACATCGGTTATTACAGGCTCCCTCATGCTGCCTCATCAATGGGAAACGTTCAAGCGCGCCGCACGCCTGGAAAAGCTCGACAAGGTGCCGATGGCGCTGATTGTCGACAGCCCCTGGATTCCCGGCTATCTGGGAATTCAACACATGGACTATTACTTGGACCCTGAGTTGTGGTTTCAGTCGAACCTGAAGATCATGCGTGAGTTTCCCGACATCATTTTCGTCCCCAGTTGGTGGATGGAATACGGGATGGCGGCCGAGCCGTCCGTGCTCGGGGCAAAGATCAAATTCTGGCAGGACAACACGCCGAGCGAATATCACACGCTCTATCGCCTGGAAGACATCGACCAGTTTCCTGAATACGAAGTCGAAGCCGACGCCTTTGCCGCGCTCACTCTCCACCGGATCAAAATGATCCGTCAGCGGATCTTCGACCACGGCTACATTTTGCCAATGATCACCTCGCGCGGGCCGCTGTGCACGGCGGGCTTCGTCCGCAGCACGACCAACCTGATGGTCGAGCTGGTCGAAAATCCAGAGGGCTGCCACTGCTTGATCGACCTGTGCACGCGGGTGGTCATCGATTGGCTCAAAGCGCAGCACAAGGTGATGGGCGACACGGTCGAAAGCATCTTTATCCTCGACGACATCGTCGGCTTCATCAATGAAGACCATTACATGGAATTCGCTCATCCATATTTGAAGCGAATTTGCGACGCGTTCCCCGACGATTGGGTCAAGGTCTATCATAACGACGCCGAAGTGGACGCCTGCCTCGACCACTTGCCCGATTGCGGCTTCAACGTGCTGAACTGGGGCAAGCAGAAAGACATTCGCGAGGTCAAACAGCGCGTGGGCGACCGGATGTGCCTGATGGGCAACGTGAATCCGCTGGAGATCGGCGTGCGGGGCACGCCCGAAGAAGTCCGCGAGGCGACACTCGACGTGCTCGAAGGCGGCGGCGGCGAAGGGATGATCCTCTCCGTCGGCGGCGGCACCAGCCCCGGCATGCCGCGCGAAAATATCCTCGCGATGCTCGATGCGCTCAACGAATTCAACGCGAAACGGCTGGCTCCCGTCTGATTCGCACACAACATGCCGCGAGACTTGCCGTGCCCGATTACGCCCTCATGAACCAGTGCCTGTACGAAGGCAAAGCGCCCAGGTCGAGCAAATGACCAAGGACGCGCTGGCCGAAGGCCGCCCCGCGCAGGAAGTCTTGACCGAAGGTCTGATCGCGGGCATGAGCGTCGTCGGCGAAGACTTCAAACACAACGTTCTGTACGTGCCCGAGGTCCTCATCGCCGCCCGCGCGATGAAGGCCGGCATGGCCGTGCTCA
Organism: uncultured Planctomycetota bacterium; assembly: GCA_963738665.1. GTDB lineage: Bacteria > Planctomycetota > Planctomycetia > Pirellulales > Lacipirellulaceae > JABDGM01. The sequence continues at coordinate 999,956 of CAVTXL010000003.1, read as the reverse complement.
AACCGCTCCTCAGCAACCGTGACTCCGGCACCGAGAGTGCCGGCGTGCTGCTGATGGGCACGGTCCGCGGCGACTTGCACGACATCGGCAAGAATCTGGTCTGCATGATGGCCGAAGGGGCCGGTTTCGAGGTCTATGACATCGGCGTCGACCAAAGCGTCGAAAAATTCATGGCGGCGGCCGATAAGTGCAATCCTACGATCATCGGCATGAGCGCCCTGCTCACAACGACGATGACCTACATGAAAACGGTGATCGACGGCTTTCAAGCCGCCGGCCGCACTCAAATAAAAATGGCCGTCGGCGGGGCCCCGATCAGCCAGATGTTCGCCGACCAGATCGGCGCCGACGGCTACGGGGCAAATGCTTCAGACGCGGTCGATTTGTTCCTGCGCTTGGCCGAAAAGGCCAAGGCCTAGTAAGGGCGATTCGCGTGGCCACCTACCAAATCTTGTATTGGCACGAAGTTCCCTCGCAGATCAAGGTCGAAGACGACCAGGACGAAGTGAACGTCGCATTGCCGCCCAAATTTCAAGAGCGGATCGACGAGCTCGCCGCAGAGCGCGGGCTGGCGGACACCGACGATTATCTGGCCGGCTGGCAGTGGGGCGAGGCGCAGGAGCGCGACGGGCACAGCCCAACAAGTCGCCGGCCAGCTATTGGCCGAGCTCGAAGCCACCGCGGCATGGTAAGATGAATCCATGTCGGTCCAGCTCACCATCAACGGCCAGTCATGCGCAGCAAGCCCCGGCCCGTCCCTCTTCGACTTTGCCGAGCAGCTCGGCGTCCAGGTCCCAACCTCGTGTCAGAAGCAGGGCAAGTGCAAAGAGTGCCTGTTTGAGATCGCCGCGGGAATGGAGCTGCTCTCGCCGCGGGCCAAGGCGGAAGAGCACCTCCAGGACCGGTTTCGCCTTTCTTGCTCGACGCACGTCGTCGCCGGCGATGGCAAGGTTCGCTGCCACACGATGCGCCGCGGCGCAATGCGCATCGAGCGCCACGCGTACGAGCTGCCGCTGACTCATCAGAAGATCAAACCAGACGCCGCCGTCATGCGCCGCGGCGAGGCCGTGCTCTTAGACTGCGCCGAAATTGATCGCCGTCCCGGTCCGCTCTATGGCATCGCGATGGATCTGGGAACGACCACCATCGTGCTGCGACTGCTAAACTTGGAAACGGGCGAGCTCGTCGCCGATGCATCGCTCGAAAATCCGCAGCGCTTCGGCGGCTCCGACGTGATGTCGCGAATCCATTACGACACGCATCATCCGGGCAAGCTGCTGATGCGCACGCTGGCCGGCTATTTGAGCCACGCTATCGAGGCCCTCCCGGTCGATCCGCAGTCGATCTTTGAATTGGTGGTCGTCGGCAATTCGACGATGCGCGACCTGTTCTTTCGCCAGGACGTCTATTCGATCGGCCAGAATCCCTACCGCTCGATTACCGAAATCGAACTGGAAGCCGGCAAGCGGACCACGACCAGCCTCGTCAGCACGGGCCAAAAGTGCCTGCTGCCGATTCATCCTCGAGCGCGCGTCTATGGCGCGCCGGTGATTAGCGGGCACGTCGGCGCCGATGCGGCCGCGTGCATGCTCGCGATCGATCTGGCCCACGAAGATCGGCTCGTGGCCCTGATGGACATCGGCACCAACACGGAGCTGATCCTCGGCAACCGCCACCGCATCCTCGCCGCTAGTTGCCCGGCCGGGCCGGCGTTCGAAGGGGGCGCCATCGCCTGCGGAATGCCCGGGTTGGAAGGCGCGATCGATTCCGTCACGATCGGTGACCGCGGCGAATTTCGCTTCACGGTGATCGGAGACGGGCGACCGGAGGGAATCTGCGGCTCCGGTCTCGTCGAACTGATGAGCGAGCTTCTTCGCACCGGCCGCATGAACGACATGGGACGCTTCGAAGACGGATGCGATCGCATCATGCTCGATGACGCGGCGAACGTCTTTTTCCTCGAATCGGACGTGAACGAGCTGGCCCAAGCCAAGGGGGCCAACGTCGCGGGTCTGCAAACCGTCTTCGATCGCTACGGGGCCGCCCTTGCCGACGTCGATGTGTTTTACCTGGCCGGTGGCTTCGGTCGCCATTTGAAAATCGACGCCGCTCGCCGGATCGGGTTGATCCCCAACCTGCCCGACTCGAAAATCGTACAAGTCGGCAACGCCGCGATCGAAGGAGCCTGTATGGCCCTGTTGTCGAAATCGAAGCGCGACCAGCTCGAGCAGCTCGTCCGGCGCGTCGAGCATTGCCGGCTGGAAACGCATCCCCGCTTTTTCGATTTCTTCGTCGAAGGCTGCCAGTTGAAATTGGTTGAAACGCGCCAGCAGGTCGCCCCGTGATCGAATTTGTCGACACACTGCCCGAAGTCTACGTGCAGCCGGCCGAGTATCAGCGGCTCCTGGGCCTGCCGGCCGGTTTCGTGCTCACCGACCGCATGCTCGAACTGGCCGACGCCGCGCGGGCCTGGTACGCCCAGCACGGCCGGCCCTGGCTGTACGCCCGCGGTTGTGATCGCGCCCAAATCGCGGGCGAAGAAGTGCGCCTTGATGGAGTCGCGTTTCACAGCCCGCCGCTGCGGAAAATGTTCGACGTAGCCGCGGCCGACCGGGCCGTCTTGGCCGCCGTCAGCGCCGGCCCCGAACTAGAACAGCAAGCACAATCGCTGTGGCACTCCGAAAAGCCCGACGAGTATTTCTTCCTCGAAATGTACGGCTCGGCCGTCGTCGAGCATCTGATCGCGCTCACCGGCGCGCGGCTCTGCGCCTGGGCCGAAACCCACGCCGCTGCGGTCCTGCCCCACTACAGCCCCGGTTATCCCGAATGGGATATCGCCGAACAGTCGCAGTTGCTCGATTTGATCTGCCGCTCGCGGTCGTCGTCGCTTCCCACAAGCATTGAAGTGCTGGTCTCCGGCATGTTGCGCCCCAAGAAATCGCTGCTCGCCGTGTTCGGCCTGACGGAAAACATCGAACTCGCCCGGCCGCTGACCGGCAAGGCCCTGTGCGAAAACTGTTCCTACCTTTCCTGCCAATATCGGCGGGCGCCGTACCAACGGACGGTCGAAGGGTCGGCCGGCAGCGCACGAGTAGTCGCCGACAGCGCTTCCCAGAACCCTCTCCCCTTGGGAGAGGGCAGGGTGAGGGCGAATGCACCGAGCAGCCTTCCCTCACCCCAACCCGCTCCGGAAGAAGGCGCGAGTTTTCGATCCCCCAACTATTCGATCAACGTCAAAGCACTCCGCCGCTGGGCCGAACAGCGGCTCCAGCTCACCCGCCACCACGACGGTACGATTGAGGCCCATTTCCGCTACAGTGGAACCACCTGCACGAATCTCGGGCGCCCGACTCGCCTTCGACTATCGCGTGGTCCTCGGCCCCCGCGACGAAGGCTACCGCATCCGCGAGCAACACTGCAGCCCAGCCCCGGGCGACACCGGTCACCAGTACATGTGCCGCTACATGAATAACGCCGAGCACCTGATGGTCGCCATCGACCACGAGAAGCCGCTTATCGGCCAAGCGCTCGTCGAGGTTCTCACCTGGCAACGCCCCGCCGATATGGCCGGCTGCTACTGCGAGCCCGCCAGCCGCAAATTTAAATGGGGCCTCGTGCTGGAGACGATCCACTTCACGCTGGTGGAGATGGAGCGCGGGTGAGTCTTCCTGGGGCGTTGCCCCAGGCTACGCTGAGGTGGGCCTTCGGCCAAGAATCGCGTGTACAATTCGCGGCGTCCCATATTCCAACGGCCGCTCGATCCGGTAGAATAATCGTCGACCGAATGACGCTCGCCGCCTCGCTGCCACGTGGATGATGGAGGACCGTTGCGTGAAAATGCCGTTATTGGAGGCCATACGCGCGCGGCCGCTATTGGGCGACGGCGCCATGGGCACGCAGCTCATGCTGGCCGGCCTCGAGCAAGGCAATTGTGGCGAAGCGTGGAATCTGACGCACCCGGAAGAAGTGCTCGCCATTCAGCGCCGCTATGCCGAGGCCGGCTCCGATTGCATTCTCACGAACACGTTTGGCGGCTCGCGGATCATGCTCAACCGGCATGGCAACGCCGACCGCGTCGTCGAAATCAACCAGGCGGCCGTGGCGATCGTCCGCGAGGCATTTGCTGACAAAACCGGCTACGTCATCGGCGATATCGGCCCCTTTGGCGGCTTGATGGAACCGTTCGGCGATTTTACCGAACAGCAAGTCCGGGCGGCGTTCGGCGAGCAGGCCCAGGCCCTGGTGGACGCGGGCGTCGACGCGGTGATCATCGAAACGCAGACCTCGCTCGAAGAATTGCTGCTCGGCATCGAGGCGGCCAAGGCCGCCGGCGCGCCGTGCGTCGTCGGTTCGATGGCCTACGACGTGACGCTCGACGGCTCGACGTTCCGCACGATGATGGGCGTCGATCCCGAGCAAGCCGCCGAATTCATGCAGCAGCACGGCGCCGACATCGTGGCCCTCAATTGCGGCACCGGCATGGATATGGAGCGCGCCCGCCAGGCCGTCGGACGGTACCGGAGCACCATCGACCTGCCGATCATGGCCCAGCCGAACGCCGGCCAGCCAAAGCTCATCGACATGAAAGTGGTCTACGACGAAACGCCCGAACAGATGGTCACCGGCGTCGTGCCGCTGGTGGAAGCGGGCGCCAGCATCATCGGCGCCTGTTGCGGCAGCACGCCCGATCATATTCGCGCGTTTCGGCGGGAACTCGACAGTTACCTGAGTTCGAGGAAATTTGCAAGCACGCGTAAGTGAGTCGACACTTGTCGCGTCCACCTGCTTAACTACTCACCAATTCGATCATGAAACACAAACTCTGCGATCTAAATGCAGCCGCGATTGAGAAGCTGCCGGCGAAGACGGACGACAAGTCGGGCATCGGCGTCCATTATGTCGACGCTTACCTCAAGCCGATGAACGCCAAGCTCGAAGACGGCACGGCCGTCAAATGCAAACGCCGCGGCCTGAAGATCACGCTCTCGGTCGGCGACAAAAAGGGGGAAGGGTTGATGCGCCGACTCGACGTGAGTCGCGACCCGGTAGTGATGCTGGATGCGGCGCTGCAAGAGGCGGCGAAGGGTGCCGGCGTAGAACTTTCGATCGAGGACGGCGTGATCTACCTCGCCGTCTAATTGTCCATCGGTCCTCGAGCCGCCCCAATCGTACTACGGCGCTAGGGGTTACCGGGGACTGCCCTCGGTCTCAATCCTCGCCGGCTCCAGCCGTGGCACCAGCAAGTGAATCAGCAGCAAGGCCACCAGGTACGCCAGCGCCGCCGCCCGGAACATGGGGGTAAAGTCCCCGATCCAGTCGTGTAATCTGCCGGTCGAGAGATTCATCAGGAATCCGCCCATTGCGCCGGCGAAACCGCCAATGCCCACGACCGAGCCGACCGCCGATCGCGGGAACATGTCCGAAGCCAGCGTAAACAAATTCGCCGAGAACCCCTGATGGGCGGCCGCCGCGATGCCGACCAGGACGACGGCCAGCCATTTACCGTCGACTTCCGGAGCAAGCGCGACAGGCACGATGCACACGGCGCAGGCGAGCATGGCCGTCTTGCGAGCGGCATTCGCCGTCCAGCCGCGCGACAAGAGCGATGAACTGAGCCAGCCGCCGGCGATCGATCCCACGTCGGCCAGCAGATACACGGTGATCATCGGCGGGCCAATCGTCTTCAGGCTGACGCCAAACCGCTCTGCCAGAAATGGCGACAACCAGAACAGGTAAAACCACCACACCGAGTCGGTCAGAAACTTGCCGACGACAAAGGCCCACGTCTGGCGATACGGCAGCAGCCGTCGCCAAGCAATTTTTCTTGCGATCGGCTCGGCGTCGCTCTCGATGAACGCCAATTCTTCCGCGGAAATCGTCGGATGCTCCTGTGGCCGATGATAGGTCGGCCACCAGAAAAACACCCAGGTCAGACCGGCCAGCCCGGTGGCGATAAACGCCGCCTGCCAGCCCCACTGGAGCGCTAGAACGGGCACGACCGCCGGCGCGACAATCACACCGACGTTCGAGCCGGCGTTGAAAATCCCCGTGGCAAGCGCCCGCTCCTTCCGCGGAAACCACTCGGCCACCGTTTTGATCGCAGCCGGAAAATTGCCCGATTCACCAATGCCCAAAGCGAACCGCGCGATGCCGAACGCCAGGGGCGTCGCCGCCAACGCGTGGGCCGCCGCAGCCAGCGACCACATTGTGAGAGAAATCGCGTAGCCAAGCCGGGTGCCCAGCTTGTCGATCATCCAGCCGGCGAACAAGAAGCCGATCGCGTAGGCCAGTGTGAACGCCGCATTGATGTCGCCATATTGGGTCGTCGTCCAGCCGATGACCTTTTCGAGTTCCGGCTCGAGCACCCCCAGCACGGCGCGATCGACATAATTGATCGTCGTGGCGAAAAACAACAAGGAGCAGATCACCCAACGCCAGCCAAACCGCGGGCCGTGCGCCGGTTCTCCGGGCGACGCTATTGCCGACGAAAATCGATCTTCAGGTTCGCTGGGCATGCGCGGTCGGCTCCCGGAAGATGCGGCGTGTAGGCGAAAAGACACCTCGATCGTATCGCATGCTGGGATACGATCAACCCGCATAATGAGTGGATCGACAAAAACGGTTGCGGCAGCCGCCCCGAAACGCGCGGCGGGTTCTGCTCTACTACAAGCAGCGGAAATCGATGGCCGTCAGACTTCCAGCCGGATCGCGACAATTGTAGACCGCTCGCTCCGCAAGCGGAAAGCATCTCGCGGAGCGAGATGTCTACACTGAGCCGGCGGCCGGCCGGCGGCCGCAAAAGCTTGACCCTGCTTTTTCCGCCAAGTACGATGCGGTTTGCGGTTTTCGTGGCGGGGGAAACTCATTTCATGAGGAGTCGATCGATGCCTCTTTCGCGTCGCTCGTTCATGGCCACGAGCCTGGCCGGAGTTGCGGGCGCTGTGGCCGCCAACAGGGTTTCCTTTAGCACCGCAAACTTCTCGCCTCCGCTGCCCGCCGACGAAGACGGCTACAAGCTGTGGCTCCGTTATGCGCCGCCCGGCGAAATTGCCGATTCGTATCGTCAGCAGGTGCGCCAGCTCGTTGCCCCCTCAAGTTCTGCCGCTGGGCAGATTATTCGCGGCGAGCTTGCAGGTGCCCTCGCGAGTTTGCTCGGGGCGCCTGTCCCCGCCGACGCAAACGGCATCCAAGCCGGCGCACTCGTTGTCGGCACTCCAAAAACATCGGATGCAATCGCCGACCTGAATTGGAAAGACGAGCTCGCCCGCCTCGGCAGCGACGGGTTTTTGATTCGCACCACGAAGATCGGCGACCGCGCGGTGACCGTCGTCGCCGCGGCCGAAGAGTTGGGCGCGTTGTATGGCGCGTTTCATTTGCTCGGCCTGATGCAGGCCGGCAAGCCGATCGACGAGCTCAACATCGCGCAGCGGCCAAAACTGCGGCTGCGGATGGCCGACCATTGGGACAACCTTAACGGCACGATTGAGCGTGGCTACGCCGGCCGCTCGCTCTGGCAATGGAACGAACTGCCCGACAAGCTGAGCCCGCGCTATGCCGATTACGCCCGGGCGAGTGCCTCGATCGGCCTGAACGCGGTCGCGCTGAACAACGTCAACGCCGACGTCCGCATCCTGACGCCTGAGTATCTCCGCAAGGTGGCCGCGCTGGCCGGCGTGTTTCGTCCATACGGCATTCGCATCTACATCTCGGCCAATTTTGCCGCCCCGCGGACACTCGGCCGCTTGGCGACGGCCGATCCACTCGACAAAGACGTGATCGCCTGGTGGAAAGGAAAAGCCGACGAGATCTACACATTGATCCCGGATTTCGGCGGCTTCCTCGTCAAGGCGAACTCCGAAGGCCAGCCCGGCCCGAAGGACTACAACCGCAATCACGCCGAGGGCTCGAGCGTGCTGGCCGATGCGGTCGCGCCGCACGGCGGCAACGTAATCTGGCGGGCCTTTATCTATGACGAAGACGTCGATCCCGACCGCACGAAGCGGGCTTATATCGAATTTACCAAGCTGGACGGCCAGTTTCGCCCGAACGTGCTCCTGCAGATCAAAAACGGCCCGCTCGATTTTCAGCCCCGCGAGCCGTTCCACCCGCTGTTCGGCGCCCTCAAACAAACGCCGATCCTGGCCGAGATTCAGCCCTCGCAGGAATACCTGGGCCAGGCCCAGCACCTCGTCTACTTGGGCACGATGTGGAAAGAATTCCTCGACTCCGACACGTTTGCCCACGGGCCAGGCTCGACGGTCGGCAAGGTTCTCGCAGGTCCGGCCGATTCGCAGCGGATCAGCGGCATGGTCGGCGTGCTGAACCCGGGGCTCGACCAGAACTGGTGTGGGCACCACTTCTGCCAGGCCAACTGGTACGCCCTCGGCCGGCTGGCGTGGGACCACCAATTGTCGGCCGAGGAAATCGCCGACGAATGGATCCGCCGCACGTTCACACTAGAACCGGCGACGGTGAAAACGATCCGCGACATGATGATGTCTTCGCGCGAGACATTCGTGAACTATACGATGCCGCTGGGCCTGCATCATTTGATTGGCGGCAATCACTACGCCCCAATGCCGCAAACGGCCCGCGCCGCCCGCCGCGATTGGACGGCCGTTTATTATCATCAGGCCGCGGCGGACGGCATCGGCTTTGACCGGACGAAGACGGGAAGCAACTCGGTCGCCCAGTACTTTCCGCCGCTGTGCGACACGCTTGAGAACATCGCGACCTGCCCGGAAAAATTCCTGCTCTGGTTCCACCGCTGCCCGTGGGACTACCGCATGAAATCGGGCAAGACCCTCTGGCAAGAGCTGTGCGCCGACTACTATCAAGGCGCCGCCGAGGCGGCAGCTTTGGCGGCGACCTGGGCCTCGCTGGCCGACAAAATCGACTCGGCCCGACACAAGCACGTTGCCGACCGCATGGCCATTCAAACGGCCGACTCGGCCAAGTGGCGCGACCAGATCCTCGCCTACTTTCAGCAGTTCAGCAAACTGCCGATCGAAGGCGCCGCCAGTTGAGACGATTTCCCCTTGTATGATTTCCCCCTCTCCCTCCGGGCCGAAGGGCGGCCGTGGCGGCAGAGGGCCGGGTGAGAGAGCCTCGCTCTTAGTGTACTTCACCCTCAGCCCAATCCTCTCCCAAAGGGAGAGGGAGTAATTCAAATCGCGTTCCACGATCCAATTAAGCATGCACCTCGGCCTCGGTCTTTACCGGCACCAGCTCGACGCGGACCATTACCGCTTCGCCCGGCAGTGCGGCTGCACGCACGTAGTGATTCACCTCGTCGATTACTTCCGTTCGTCGCGCGCGAACAAGCCGGGCGATCAGCCCGTGGGCGACGACGCCGGCTGGGGCCTCGCCGGCGACCCCAACAAGCTGTGGACGTACGAAGAAATCGCCGCCATCAAGCGCGACATCAACGCTGCCGGGTTGGAGCTGGAAGCAATCGAGAATTTCGATCCGGCCCACTGGTACGACGTGCTGCTCGACGGGCCGCAGAAAGCAGCCCAGTTGGAAAACCTCAAGACAATCATCCGCAATGTGGGCCGGGCTGGCATTCCGATCGTGGGCTACAACTTTTCGATCGCCGGGGTCGCCGGCCGCGTCAAAGGCCCCTTCGCCCGCGGCCAGGCCGAAGCCGTCGGCATGGACGGCGCGTTCGATAAACCGCTGCCCCGCGGCATGGCGTGGAACATGGTCGTTGACCCCAACGCCCCCGCCGGCGTCGTCCCCTCGGCCACGCAGGAACAGCTGTGGCAGCGGCTGGCAGATTTTCTCGACGCGATCATTCCGGTCGCCGAAGAGGCCGGCGTGACGCTCGCCGCGCATCCAGACGACCCCCCCGCGCCGACCATCCGCGCCCAGCCGCGGCTCGTCTATCAGCCGGGCCTCTACCAAAAGCTGCTCGACCTGAAGCCGAGCCCGCGCAATGCCTGGAGTTTTGCGTCGGCAGCCTGGCTGAAATGACCGAGGGCGACATCTATGAAACGGTGAGGGCGTACGCGGGGCAACAGAAAATAGCCTACGTCCACCTTCGCAACGTCCGCGGCAAGGTGCCGACTTACAAGGAAACGTTTATCGACGAGGGGGACGTAAATATCTTGAAAGTGCTGCAAATCTTGAAGGGTGCAGGCTTTCGCGGGGTGATTATTCCCGATCACGCCCCGCAAATGACGTGCAGCGCCCCATGGCACGCCGGCATGGCCTTTGCGCTCGGCTACATCCTGCGCGGCCCTTCAAATCCTGGAAGATGTTGGTGGTGGGCCGGCTGGAAAGTAGTGTCGCACGAAAACCCGCCGAGACGGCGGGGCTATGTATTCGCGCAGGACCCGCCGGGACGGCGGAGCTATATACAAGCGGCCCTGCAAATGTTGGGCGATGATTGAAAAATACGCGCATCTCGTTGAAAATGCGGGTCGCGGTTGGCTGACGAAAATGTGGCCGGTTTGTCTGGCTTTATCCAAGGAGACTCGGCTGTGCGCAAGACTCTGTTCGAGAATCGAATCGCGTTGGCTGCGGCCCTGGTCGTTTTTTGCTCCTGTTCAATTTCCGCGGCCCGCGCCGACGAAACCTTGGTCGAGTGGGCCGCAAGCCCTGGTTCGTTTGCTATCGCCAGCGGAGCCGGAAGCGCCACCCTCCACGCGGACGCCGGCGATTGGCCCGGCGTGCTCCGCGCTGTGAAAGATCTGCAGACGGACATCAAATCGGTCACCGGCAAGGAGCTCGTAATTTCGCATGACGCGCCGGCCGCCGGCGCCCGGCCGATCGTCATCGGCACGCTTGGCAAAAGTCCGCTCATCGACCGCCTGGTCGCAGAAGGAAGAATTGACGCCGCTCCGATTCGCGATAAATGGGAATCGTACCTGATTGAAGTCGTGCCCAACCCGGCTGCCGGCATCGAGAGTGCGCTCGCGATCGTCGGCAGCGACAAGCGGGGCACGATCTTTGGCATTTACGATTTGTCGCAGCAGATCGGCGTCTCGCCCTGGTACTATTGGGCCGACGTGCCGCCCGCTCATCACGAGCAGGTATTCGCCAAGCCGGGCAAAAACGTCGCGGGCCCGCCGGCCGTGAAGTATCGGGGCATCTTTTTGAACGACGAGTCGCCCGCGCTCTCCGGCTGGGTCCGCGAAAAATTTGGCCAGGCGAAGCAGTCGCAAAGCCCGCCCGTCCCCGGCGGCGTGGCGAATATGAATCACGAGTTTTACGGGCACGTGTTCGAGCTCTTGCTCCGGCTCCGCGGCAACTATCTCTGGCCGGCGATGTGGAACAATGCCTTCAACGAAGACGATCCCGAGAATGCCAAAACGGCCGACGAGTACGGCATCGTCATGGGCACGTCGCATCAAGAGCCGATGCTGCGTGCCCAAAAAGAGTGGGATCGCCGCTTCCAGCGCGAGTGCTGGAACTATTTCACCGACCCCAAGAAACTGCAAGATTTTTGGCGCGAGGGAATCACTCGCAACAAAGACTTTGAAAGCATCCTCACGATCGGGCTCCGCGGGGCGAACGACAGCCCAATGATTCCCGGCGGCACGGCCGAGCAAAGCGCCGACTTGCTCAAAACAATCATTGCCGACCAGCGTAAGATGATCTCTGAGGTGATTAACCCTGACCCCAGCAAAGTGCCCCAGCTGTGGTGCCCCTACAAAGAGGTACTCGAATATTACGACCGGCTGGGCCTGCGGGTTCCTGACGACGTGACGATTCTCTGGCCCGACGACAACTGGGGCAACCTCCGCCGCCTGCCGACCGCCGAAGAGCAGACCCACTCAGGCGGCGCGGGAATCTATTATCACTTCGACTACGTCGGCGGACCGCGGAATTATAAATGGATCAACACCAATCCGCTCCCCAAGGTCTGGGAGCAGATGACGCAAGCCCTCGAACACCGCGCCGACCGCATCTGGATCGTCAACGTCGGCGATCTCAAACCGCTGGAGCTGCCCATCTCGTTCTTCTTGAAACTCGCTTGGGACGGCACGAATCTCCGCCAAGACGACGTGGCTCCCTTCACCCGCGACTGGGCCGCACAGCAATTTGGCCCCGGGCACGCGGCCGAAATCGCGAACCTGCTCGCCAGGTACGGCAAGTACGCCGGCCGCCGTAAGCACGAATTGATCGACCCCACGACGTTCAGCGTCGTGAATTACAACGAGGCCGACCGCGTCGTCGCCGAGTGGACCGACCTCGCCGACCAGGCCGAAGCGCTCTCGCAAAAACTGCCGGTCCCCAGTCGCGACGCCTTCTTCGAGCTCGTCCTGCACCCGATCAAAGCCTCTTCGATCCTGACGCAGTTGTATGTCGCCGCGGCCAAGAACCGGTTCTACGCGGTCCAGGGCCGCGCCACTGCCAACGACTGGGCCAACAAAGCCCGCGAGTTGTTCCAAGCCGATCAACAGTTGTCCGACTATTACAACCAGACGCTCGCCGGCGGCAAGTGGCCGCACATGATGGACCAGACACACATCGGCTACACGAATTGGCAAGAGCCGCGGCGAAACAATATGCCCGCCCTGGGGGAAGTCACCGCCACCGAGGCGGCCTCGCTGGGTGTTGCGGTCGAGGGCGATGCCATGGCCCTGGACGGAACACAAACAGCGACGCCCACGCTTTCGTTCGACGCAATCAACCGGCAATCGCACTGGATTGAGGTTTTTAATCGCGGACAGGCGTCGTTTGATTTTTCGATCGAGTCCGATGCGAATTGGATTAAGACGAGCACCGCCCATGGCAAACTGGAAGCCGATCGGCGGATCGGCGTCACGATCGACTGGGACAAAGCGCCGGCGGGCGACGCCAAAGGCACGCTCAAAATCAGCGGGGCGGGCAGCGACGTCGTCGTCGACGTCGTCGCCCACGAGCCGGCTGATCTGTCGCGGGCGACGCTCGACGGCTTTGTCGAAGGCGACGGCTACGTTTCGATCGAAGCGGAGCACTTCGCGAACAAGGTCGACGCGCCGCAGGCCAAGTGGGCCAAGCTCGAAGACTTCGGCCGCACGCTCTCGGCAATGACCGTGATGCCGATGACGGCCGCCAGCGCCCTGCCCCCCACCGATGCGCCGCGCCTGGAGTACAAGATGTACCTTTTCGATTCCGGCCCAGTCGAAGTTCAGGCGATTTTGTCGCCCACGCTCGAGTTTCTCCCCGGCCGCAAGCTGCGCTACGCCGTTTCGTTCGACGATGGGCCGCCGCAAATCGTCTCCGCGCTGCCCCCCGGCGCAATCGCGACAACCTGCCGCGAGATTGGGATGCCAGCGTCCGCGATGCGGTGCGCGTCAGCCGCTCACAGCACACGCTCGAGAAACCCGGCTACCACGTGCTCAAGTTCTGGATGGTCGACCCGGCCGTCGTCCTCGAGAAAATCGTCGTCAACCACGGCGGCCTCAAACCCAGCTATCTCGGTCCGCCGGAAAGTCGATATGAGGCGCCCTCCATGGGTTCCATGGACGCGACGAACGCGCACTGACAATCGACAATCAGCCGCGGGCGACCTCGGATAACGTTGTTCTACGCCGGCGGCTTGCTCATTCAAAGATCAACAGCCCAAACTGCGTCGGCGAATCACCCGCCGCGGCTTGGCCTCCCCACGCCGCCTGTCCGCCTCCGGGAATCGTCCGCCGCACGCCCACCGCCCATACCTGCCGCGCCTGCGGCGGGCGGGCGACCAGCTCGGCCAGCGGCACGGCCGCTTCGACGGTCCACTTCGATTCGTCCACCGCCGCCGCCACATACCACAGCGGATTCCAACTCGCGTCCCCCAGGCTGCTTTCCTCCGTCCAGCCGCGGTGATCGACCACCAGCTCACAATAAGTCGTGTAGTCCCGGTCAAAATCGAACCGAATGGCGACCCGATCGTGCGCCGCCAGGTCGGCATCGTGCGGCCGCGGCCGCTCGTCGTACCTGTAATCGCCACCCGGCGCCCGCGGGCACTCGACCCCGATGTAGAGAAATTCACTATCATAAGCCAATCGCACCGTCGCAGCTTGACTCTCGTTGCTCGAGTCTTGCTCCAAAGCGGCGCTCAGTTTACCCGCCCTGGCGGGCGACACCGGCGTTCCGCCGGCTGACGATGACTTCACTCCATCCAAGCGTAAGACCTCCGCTCCCTGCCAAAAAGTCTCGTCCAACACGCCGTCCAAATGGGGCCGCTCGGCTGCGGGCCGGCAGCGCCCCAGCATTTTCGGCGGCGGCACGTCGCGCGGCTCGGCCAGCCACTCTTCGGTCATCGCGCACTGCCGCCAGGCGTCCGTCTCGGGCAGCGACCTGAGCGAAAGGAAATATCGCTTGGCCGGATTCGCAAAGCCCAACTGCCGCTCGGCCGCCACGAGCGGAAATCGCACGCCCGGCTCGGCGAACAGTTGCGGCCGGGCCGCCTCCAGATACGTGCCGAGCTCCGCGGCCCGCTGCCAGCGCGCGTCGAGCGAAAGGCCTACTGCTGGCGGGCCGTCGCCAGCCAGCGGCAGCGCCGCGCTGGCCTGCTGCACTGCGCCCGCGGCGGCTGACGATTCCGGAGGCGCCTGGCGGGCCGCCGCTTTCACCGCGCTGCCCCCCATCCGCACACCTGCCTCGCTGCTGGCGTAGTATTGCACCAGCCACCGCAGCGCTTGCTCGGTGAGCGGATGATCCGGGTACCGCCTGGCCAATAGATAATACGTGTCCGCCGCCAAATCTAGCCGGCCGCCCGCGCGGTAACCGTCCGCCAGTTGATACACCAGTTCGCCCCCAGCCTCGTCCGGCAGGCCCTCTGTCATTCGCACGACTTGCGCAGCCCAGGCCGCGTCACCGGCCCGGCGCTGGAGCAATTGCTCCAAGTTCCGCCGCCGCGCCGCCAGTCGCCGCAACTGCTCGACGTCGCCTACCGGCAAATCGGCCATCCGGCGCCGACCGTCGCTCCCCGGCGGCAGCACGATCCCGCGGAACAAACCGTGGCCCCCCGCCCGCTCGTTGCCCGAGCGATCCGCGAGCAGCACCAACTCGTAGCCGCGGGCGGCAGCGACTCGCCCGCCGACAGCAGCCGCCGGCCCGCGGCCGACCAGTCGGCCAGGGTAACGCCCAGTTGCGGCATGAATTGCCCCGTCGCGACAGTTTCCTGCCCGCGACCAGATGATGGTAACAACCCATACACGCGCTTGACCTGCCACGCCTCAAGCCCCACGCCGCCCAGCTCGCTGAATCGCTCGCTGTCGCCCGCGCCCTCCACCGCCTGCAGCACCAGTTGCGAGACCACGCCGCCGATCGTCGGGCTGTCGTCCCCTTCCGGCGCATGCGTCACGATCACGTCCGGCCGCCACGTCCGCAGTTGCCGCACCAGCTCGCCCACGAGCCGCCCGGCCGCCCGCCCGTCGTTCGCCCGGTTCAGCACGTCCATCGCCGCGGTCGCATCGCGGGCCGTACCGTCGGCCAGCGGGAACTGCCAATCGATTTCGGCCGCCGTCGCGCCGGCAAGCAAAAACGCTTCTCGCGCCTCGTCAATCCCCGTTGCATCCAGCGAGCGCCCGTCCACCGAGCCAGTCGATCCGTCCGCCCGAAACAATACGTTTACCGCCGCCAGATATCCTTCCGCTGCCCCTTCCTGCGCGAGCACCTCCAGCGGGACGTCGCTCGACTTGGCAAACACCGCCAACAGCGCCGCGCGCCGACCGCCGCTGCGCTGCGTGCGCCACGTTCGCCCGCCGTCCTGCGTCGACACGATCGTGCCCAATTCGCCAACCGCCCAGCCGTGCTCGGCATCGGCGAACGCCAGCGCCCGCAGCGGCGCCGTCTCGCCCGTGATCCGCGCTTCCCACGTCTGCCCGGCGTCCTGCGAGTGAAACACCCGCGAACCCGGCGCACCGGCAATCCACACCTGCGGGCCCATCACGGCTACCGCCTGAAAATCGAATTGCTCGCCGCCCCGGTCCGGAAGTGCGCCCGCCGGCATTTGCCAACTGCGGCCCGCGTCGTTCGTCGTCGCGACGAAACCGCCGTCTCCCACGGCCCACCCGCCCGTCGGCGCCAATAGCCGCATCGCGCGCAGTGTCCGCAATGAACCCGCCGACAGAGGTGAGTGCCTCACTTCCCCGGCCGCAAAGGTGGCGAAGCGGCCGCCCGCCCCGGCCACCGCGCCGCCGCCGCTGTCCAAAAAGTCGCCGGCTTGCCACTCGCTGCCCGTCGCGTCGCACGCCGCTGCTTGCCAGCTTTGGCCGCCGTCTTTCGTGACGTACACGCCCGACGGAAATAGCGCCCCCGCCGCCCCGTACGCGATGCCTTGCGCGGCGGTGAAAAACCGCACGCCTTTCACGGCCGGCAATCCTCCGCCCGTCGGCAGCGCAGTCCAAGTCGCCCCGCCGTCGACCGTCTGCAATACGACGCCCGCCGTTCCCTGCCCGAACGGCTTGGTCTCGCCGCCCACCGCCCAGCCGTGCATTGGATCGAGAAAGAACACCCCCCGCAGCGCGCAAGCAACGCGCGAATCCTGCTGCTGCCACGTTGTTCCGGCGTCGTGCGTATGCCATATCACGCCGCGCTCGCCGACCACCCAGCCTTCGGTCGCATTCACGAAATTTGCGGCCAACAGCGCCGCGTCGTCACGCAGCGTCACCGCCAGCGGCTCGGGCGAGCGGTCGGCCGCCACGCTTTGTGCCCGCGCCGTGGCAATTGCGGAACCCATCAGCGTCGCGAGGCCGGCAACGACCAATCCTTGGCGACCTTTCCACAACCCTCTCATGGCAGTGCTCCTCATCCGTGCCGCGTAACGAACATCGCCGGTCCATCTTGTCCGGCAGTGTGCGATCCACGTCCGTCACGCGCTACGATTCTAGTGGGCCGCGCACCAACGACCTAGGCGAACCTCGTGCCCGTCGATTTGTGACCGCCTCCGCGCCGGTTCTGCCGCCTTTCCGGCCTGTGCTAGCAGGTCAGATTGGCGCAACACCGTAAGCTAAACTTGCCTGGGCTCACCAGGTCACTCCACGATCCCGAGCGGTCCGCCAGCTCAGCGAGTCCTCGCGTCAGGCTCGCGCTGCAATCCCAGCGTGCCCGCCCAGCCGCAGCGCCTCGCCGCCACTCTCATTTACTCCCCATGCTTCCCGCCGGTGGCCCGATGTCGGAATTTCCACGCAGTAGCGACGGCGCCACCCACCTAGAACGCATCGCCGCCCGCGCCATCACGCTCTACAGCCGGCCCACCGTCGCGATGGAAATCATGCGGCTCACGGAGCTGCCCGTCGTCGACGCCGACGCCATCCGGCGCTGCGTCGAAAGCGATCCGGCCCTTGCCTGCAAAATTCTCCGCATCGTCAACAGCTCGCTCTTCGGCCTCTCGTCACGCGTCGGCGACCTCGATCAGGCCCTCGGCCTGCTGGGCATCAAGCCCCTCAAGCTGCTGGTGCTCGGATTCAGCCTGCCCGATGCGCTATTTGCCAATCTGGCCGCTCGCGAGCTCCGCTGGTACTGGACCAGCACCCTCACCCGCGCAGTGGCCGCGCGGCTGATTGCCCAACAGCTCTGGCAGGAGCCGGGCGATGAGGCCTTCATCGCCGGCCTGTTGGCCGACATCGGTACGCTGGTGATGCTCCGCGAGTTGTCGCAGCCGTACGCGAAATTCCTTCGGGGAGTAATCGACGAGCATTGCAGCCAACGAGGCGCTCGAAGAATCGGTGATGGGTTTCGATCACGTTCAGCTCGGCGCGGCGCTGCTCACTCGCTGGCAGTTGCCGCCCCGAATGATCGACGCCATCACCGCCCCCCAAGACACCAGCCACTTGGCCGAAATCTCGGCGCCGCAGGGCGACCTCCCGCAAATCTTGCACCTCGCCGACCTGCTCACGCAGCTCGTCGGCCAGCGCCGTTTGCACATCCTGCCCGACCTGTTGACCGCCGGCGCCGCCTATCGAAAACTCACGAAGCCCCAGCTCACCAAACTGGTGCTCGAGCTGCAGGCCCAGGTCGATCAAGTGGCCGACGCCCTGTCGCTCGAACTCGAGACTGGCCGCGACTACGCCCAGATCCTCTGCGACGCCCACGAGCACATGGGCGTCCTCTCTGAGGAAGTCATCGCCTGGATGCACGGCGCCACTGGAAGGACGATGAGTTCGGTCGCCTGCGCGAACAGGCAACCGAATTGTCCAGCGCCATGAGCGCACTTCTTCAGCGCCGCAGTCGGCTGCGCCGCCGCCGGCAGTACCCGAGCGCGAACTCGCCCCGCGCCTGCGGCCCGTGAGCTCCCCCGGCGAACAGGCCCAGGCTGCCGCGCTGTTGACCAAGAAGCTCTCCTTCGCCGCGAATCGCTGCCGACAGCACCGCCAAGAGCTAAGCCTCCTCTTGGTCGGTGCGAAACCTGTCGCCTTCGGCCGCGCAACAGACGGCGATCTCAATCGCCGCGTCCGCGCTGCGCTCGGTTCGGCCTGCGCCTCGTTCGACAGCGAAAACGTCTCGCTCGTCTCGCTCGGCAGCGGCCAGGCCGCCGCGATTCTCTGCGATTGCGAGCGCAGCGCAGCCCTCGCGGCCGCCCACTTCGCCATTCGCCAGATCGGGCCGCGCGACAGATTCCCAGACGCCGCCGTCACCACGGCCGATTTAACGCTCAGCGCCGGCGTCGCCACCGCTGCAGTCGTCCCCAAGAACTTTGAACCCGCGCCTAATCGAGAGCGCCGCGCTGCCTCAACGCGGCCCGCGCTTGCGGCATCAGCGCGGTGAAAAGCATCGAGGTGTGAGGGAATCGTGAGTGGGTAGGTGCACAAGCGCTCAGGTGCGAGATTAGCCGCGCCGCACGCGAATCCCAGGCACTACTCGCCTGCTCACCTACTCACTTCCTCACCAACCTGCTATCATTCCCACATGAGCACGCCGACGCCGCTTGATCCTACTTCAGAAGAAACGGCCCCGCCCCGTGCGCTCTTCCCCTGCCTGCGGCCGTTCCGCCCCAGGCGTCTCGAGCGGCCGCCGAAAGCGCTTCGCCCGCGCACGAGACTGCCCGAACTGCGCCAGTCTGACTTGGGATTGCCGCGGCGACGCGTCGTACTGCCGATCGTGCTTTTCATCGCCACGTGCTTGTCCACCTTCTGGGTCGGCGCGGCTCGTTGGCGGCCCGAACTTTACAATCTGTCCGAAGTTTGGCAGGTCGCAAGCGACAATTGGCAGCAAGGCCTGATCTACATGGGCGCCGTGCTCGCAATTCTGCTCACGCACGAAATGGGCCACTTCCTGCAGACCCTGCGCTATCACATTCCGGCCAGTTACCCGATTTGCATCCCAGTGCCATTTACCCCTATCGGCACGATGGGTGCGGTGATCAGCATGGACGGCATGCGGGCCAATCGCAAACAGATCTTCGACATCGGCATCGCCGGCCCGCTGGCCGGATTGGCGGTCGCCGCGCCGATCCTCTACATCGGCGTGCTGAAGCTCGATTTGAACCTGCCCGTCGCACGCGGACAACTTCAACTCTACAACCCGGTGGTCATCCGCTGGATGATCGAGTGGATGCACCCCCAGTGGGCCGGCAAGGCCGCGTGGGTCGGCGTCTCGCAGCTCAATCCCTACTTCATGGCCGGCTGGGTCGGCATGCTGATCACCGGCCTCAACATGCTGCCGGTCAGCCAGCTCGACGGCGGCCACACGATTTACGCCCTGTTCGGCCGCGACGCCTACAAAATCGCCCGCGCGTTCACCGTCGTCGCAATCATCTACGTAGTCTCGAATCTGGAACATGCCGCCATTTGGACGCCCATGCTGATCTTCGTGATCCTCCTCGGCATCCATCACCCGCCCACGTCCGACGACTCGGTCGAGCTTGACGACTTCCGCTGGATCCTCGGCGTCGCCAGCATGGCCATCCCCGTACTCTGCTTCCCGCTGCAGGCGCTGCGGATGTAAATTCGTCCCGGCGACCCCAATTCAACGGGCCGTTAATGGCGGAGTGATACAACTACGGCGCCAGTAGCAACCGCCCCGGCGCCGCCAGATACGCCTTCACCTCATTCAGAAACCGCGCCGCCGCCGCGCCGTCTAACAGGCGATGGTCGTACGTCAGTGAGAGCGGCATCATCAGCCGCGCGACGACCGTGTCCTCCTCCACTTGGGCCACCTGCCGGCTGCGGCCCATGAGCAGAATGGCCACCTGCGGCGGATTGATGATCGGAGTCGAGTAGAGACCGCCGACCGAGCCTAGGTTCGAGATCGTGAACGTCCCGCCCCGCAGCTCTTCAACGTCGAACTTCCCGTCGCGGACCTTCTTCGCCAGCCGTTCGAGCTCACTGGCGATTTGTGAAATGCTCTTCCGATCAGCGTCGCGCAGCACCGGCACGACAAGCCCCCGCTCGGTATCGACCGCAATGCCGATGTGGACATATTCCTTGTAGATGATCTGGTTCGTCTCCAAGTCGACCGACGCGTTCACCACCGGGTGCCGCTTGAGCGACGACGCGACCGCCTTGATCAAAAACGGCATTGTCGTCAGCTTGATGCCGCGCACCGCATAGTCCGCCTTGCTCTGCTCGCGCATGTCCTCCAGCTCGGTCACGTCGACGTCGTCGAAGTTTGTCAACTGGGGAATCGTCGTATACGACTCGATCATGTTGCGGGCGATCGTCTGCCGCAGCCGCGACAGCTTTTCGACGCGAATCGGGCCGTAATCGTCCGTCTCCGCTGTGCCCGGCGGCGTCACGCCGCGCGGCGCCGCGGCCGCCACTTGCTCGTTCGTCACACGAACGAACGCCCGCACGTCGTCGATCGTGATCCGCCCGGCTTCGCCGCTTGGCCGCACCCGCCGCAGGTCGACACCCAGTTGCCGCGCCAACCGCCGCACTGCCGGCCCCGCCGCGCTCGAAGCGTGGCCGTCGCCCGGCACGTCGATCTCCACGCCGTCGCCCGTATTCGCCGCGGCCTGCTTCAGCTTGGATGTTTTTACCGCGGCCGGCTTCGCCTTAACTTCTTCCTGTTCCTCTGTTTCCTCGGCGGCCTCGTGTTCAAGCTTCGCCGGCTTCAACTTTGGAGCAGGCGCCCTCTTCGCCGGCGGCGCGGCGGCCTCTTCAGACGGGGCCGATTCTTCTTTCTTGGCAGCGGGCTTCTCGGGTGCGGCTTTCGCCGCGGCATTCGGCGGTTCGGTCGTCTTGGCCGGCCTCGCCGCAGCGCCCGACGGCTCGATCTCCATAAATGGTGCGCCGACGCTGACCGTCGCGCCTTCAGAAACCAGAATCTTCGTGATCGTCCCCGCCTCCGGGCTGGGGATCGGCAGCGTGGCCTTGTCGGTCTCGACCTCGATCAAATCCTGCTCGGCCGCGACGACGTCCCCCTCGCTCACCAGGATCGACAACACGTCGCCCGAGTCAATGTTCTCACCCAAGTTGGGTAGTGTTATTTGAGTTGGCATGGTTGATTATTGTGAACAATTAGCCACAGTGAACACAGAGTTCGCAGAGAAGAAGGAACAGAGAAATGCAAAATGCAAATTGCAAAAATACTAAATGCAAAATGTTCAATGAAGAACCCGCTTCTTCATTTTTCATTTTGCATTGAACATTGTAAATTTTTGCATTCTCCCCATTTCTCTTCTCCGTGCCCTCTGTGTCTCTTGGGGTGCATTCTCATCAATCGTACAGCGCCGACGCTTCTCCGGATCGATCCCCAGCTCCGCCACCGCCCGCGCTACGCACTGCCCGTCGCACTTGCCTTGCTTTTTGAGCTGATACAGCGCGGCCACTGCAATGCACTCCGCGTCCACTTCAAAATGCCGCCGCAGCCCTTCGCGCGTGCTGCTGCGACCCATGCCGTCCGTGCCCAGGGCGAACAACCCACCAGGCACCCACGGGCTGACCTGCTCCGCCAGCACGCGCAAGTAATCGCTCGCCGCGACGCAAGGCCCCTCTGCGCCCGCCAGCGCCTGCGAAATATACGGCGCCCGCGGCGGCTCGTTCGGGTTGAGCATGTTCCACCGCTCGCACTCTTGCGCGTCGCGCCGCAGCTGCGTGTAGCTCGTAACGCTCCACACGTCGCTGGAGATCTTGAACCGCTCCGCCAGAATCGACTGCGCACGCAGCGCCTCGCGCAAAATCGCACCGCTGCCGAACAGCTGCACTCGCTGTGGCCCCTCGACGTTGACTGTCGACACGCGATATATGCCCCGAATGATCCCTTCCTCGCAGCCGGCCGGCATCTCCGGCATCTCGTAGTTCTCGTTCTCCAGCGTGATGTAATACATCGCCGTTTCGTTGTCCTCGTACAACCGCTTCAAACCGTCGAAAACAATTACCGCCGTTTCGTAGGCATACGCCGGGTCGTAGGCCCGCACCGTGGGGAACGCGATCGCGTTCACCAGGCTGTGCCCGTCCTGGTGCTGCAGGCCCTCGCCGTTGAGCGTCGTGCGGCCGGCCGTTCCGCCCAGAATGAACCCCTTCGCTCGCGAATCGGCCGCCGCCCAAATCAAATCACCGATCCGCTGAAAGCCGAACATCGAATAATAAATGAACATCGGAATCATGTTCACGCCGTGCGACGAATACGCCGTGCCGGCAGCGATGAACGACGACATCGAGCCGGCCTCAGTAATCCCTTCCTCCAGCAGTTGTCCGTCGACCGCCTCCTTGTAAAACGCCAACTGATCCGAATCCACCGGTTCGTACAACTGCCCTTTGTGCGCGTAAATGCCGACCTGCCGGAACAGTCCCTCCATGCCGAACGTCCGCGATTCGTCGGGCACGATCGGCACGATCTGCCGGCCGATTTGCTTGTCGCGCAACAGGTCGCCGAGCAAACGCACGAAGCCCATCGTCGTCGACATCTCTTTGCCGGGGCCCTTGCTGACCAGCTTCGTCATCGTCTTCTCGTAATCGGCCAGCCGCGGCACTTTCATCGTGACCGGCACGGTCGAACGCGACGGCACCGGTCCGCCGAGCGCTTTCCGCCGCTCCCGCAAATACGCCATCTCCGGGCTGTCTTCCGGCGGGCGATAAAAGGGCGCCTCGGCCACCCGCTCGTCCGAAATTGGAATGCCGAAACGCGTGCGAAACTCGCGCAGCTCGTCTTCGTTCAGCTTCTTCTGGTTGTGCGTCATGTTGCGGCCTTCACCCCCTTCGCCCAGGCCGTAACCCTTGATCGTCTTCGCCAGAATCACCGTCGGCTTGCCGACGCACTCGAGCGCCGCTTGGTATGCCGCGTACACCTTTTCGGGGTCGTGCCCGCCGCGGCGCATCTTCTGCAGCTTCTCGTCGGAGTAGCTCTTCACCATTTCCAGGAGCTCGGGGTACTTGCCGAAAAAATCCTCGCGGATGTAGTCGCCGCCCGACACGACGTACTTCTGGTATTGCCCGTCGACGACTTCCATCATCCGCTGGGCGAGCAAGCCGTGCTCGTCCTCTTCCAAGAGCGGATCCCAGTCGCTGCCCCAAATCACCTTGATCACGTTCCAGCCGGCCCCGCGAAACGTGCCCTCCAGCTCCTGAATGATCTTGCCGTTGCCCCGCACCGGCCCGTCCAGCCGCTGCAAATTGCAATTGATGACGAAAATGAGATTGTCGAGCTGTTCGCGGGATGCCAGGGTGATCGCACCCAGAGTCTCCGGCTCGTCGCATTCGCCGTCTCCCAAAAACGCCCACACGTGCTTCTGCGACAAGTCCGCAATGCCGCGGTCCGTCAGGTAGCGGTTGAACCGTGCCTGGTAAATCGCCATGATCGGCCCCAGCCCCATCGAGACCGTGGGGAACTCCCAGAAGCTGGGCATCAGCCACGGGTGCGGGTACGACGAGAGCCCGCCCCCTTCGGCCAGTTCCTGGCGAAAATTAATCAAGTTCTGTTCTGAGAGCCGCCCCTCCATAAAGGCCCGCGCGTACATGCCGGGCGACGCGTGACCCTGGAAATAAATCTGGTCGCCGTCGAAGCCGCTCTCGCCGCGCCCTTTGAGAAAGTGATTCATCGCCACTTCGTACAGCGTCGCGCTCGAGGCATACGTCGAAATGTGCCCGCCGATGCCTTCATGATCGCGATTGGCCCGCGTCACCATCGCCATCGCGTTCCACCGCACAAAGCTCTTGATCCGCCGCTCCAGCTCGCGCTTGCCCGGGTACCGCGGCTGCTTGTCGGGCGGAATCGTGTTCCCGTACGGCGTGGTCGCCGTGAACGGCAGCTCCACGCCGTTGCGAATCGCCGCCGCCTCGAGCGCCGTCAATAGCTCGCGCACCCGCTCTGGCCCTTTCCGCTCCAGCACGTAATCGAGCGACTCGAGCCACTCCGCCGTCTCGGCCGGATCGACGTCCTGCGGAATCGGGGAAATTGCTTTTACTGCCTCAGTGTTTGCCATATCGCAATATCCAGGGTGCCGGATGCAGGAGACGGGATAAAGGGAGTAACGACGCGTCCCTGCATCCCGTCTCCTGCCTCCTCCTTCCTTCTATACTCGCTTCTTCTTCGGCCGATAAACTTCCGTCGCCGTGCCCAAATACACGTCGCCCGCAAAACTCAACGTTTCGCTCAGCGTCGGGTGGGGGTGAATCGACTCGGCCACGTCGCGCACCGTCGCGCCCATCTCGATCGCCACCACCGCTTCGCTGATCAATTCGCCCGCCCCGGCCCCGACGATCCCGCAGCCCAGCACGCGGCCGCTCGCCGGGTCGATGATCCACTTCGTCAAACCGTCGGTCCGGCCGTTCGCAACGGCCCGCCCGCTCGCTTGCCAAGGATACTGCGCGACGGAAACCTCTCGCCCCTCGCGCTTGGCTTGCTCTGCGGTTAGGCCGGCCCAGGCGATCTCGGGGTCCGTAAAAACCACGGCCGGAATCGCCGCCGGCTCGAACGCCGCCGGTTCGCCCGCCAGCACTTCGGCCGCTACCTTGCCTTCGTGCGCAGCCTTGTGGGCGAGCATCGGTTCGCCCACCACGTCGCCAATCGCCAGGATGTTCGGATCGGCCGTCTCTTGCCGCTCGTTCACCACGACAAACCCTCGGTCGTTCACCTTCACCTTGGTGTTTTCCAACCCGATGCCGCTCGACAACGGCCGCCGGCCGATCGCCACCAACACCCGATCAACTGATAAACGTCGAATGCCCAATGACGAATCCCTTTTCTGTTCGTCATTCGTCATTCGTGCTTCGTCATTCCCCACCGGCCCTTCCATCTTCACCTCGACCTTCTCGCCGGCCGGCGACAGCTCGACCACCTTCGTGCCCAGCTCGATGGCCGTCAGCCGTTCGCGCAGCCGCTTCTCGAGCGGCTTGACCAGGTCGCGATCGGCGCCCGGCAACAGGCCGTCCGTCAGCTCGACCACCGTCACCTGCGAACCCAGCTCGGCATAGACGGTCGCCATTTCCAGGCCGATGTAGCCGCCCCCCACCACGAGCAGCGTTTCGGGCACGTCCGCCAGCGCCAGCGCCCCGGTCGAATCCATCACCCGCGGCGAATCGATCTTGAACATCTTGGGCATCGCCGGCACGCTGCCCGTCGCCAGAATGCAGTGCTCGAACGTCAGCCGCTCGTTGGCGTAACTGGTATCTTGACCCCCTTCGAGCTGCAGCGTCTGGGAATCAACAAATATGCCGCGGGCCGTGAAAACGCGGACCCCGCGGCGCTTGGCCAGTCTGCGCCAGGCCCCCGGTAAGCGCGTCGATCACCGCCTCCTTCCGGGCCCGCATCTTGTCGATCGACATCCGCGGCCGACCGAACTCGACGCCCCACTCGGCCATCTCCGCCGCTTCGCTCATCGCCCGCGCCACGTGCAGCAGCGCCTTCGACGGTATGCAGCCCCGCAACAGACAGGTGCCGCCCAGCCGCGGGTCCGCTTCCACGATGGACACTTCCAATCCCAAATCGGCGGCCAGAAACGCGGCCGCGTAACCCCCCGGCCCGCCACCGAGCACCACCACTTGAGATCGGATCGCCATTGCCAACACGCCCAAAAACGGTCCGTCCAGGATGCCTGTATCCTCACAATTGCCGAACTTTTAAGTGTACCTGACCACGGCCTCGCGGCCAATGGGAACCCGGCCGCCGTGCGGCAGAAGATTACAAGTGCGACTGGACGATTTGCCGTTGACCCGGCATCGATGTGCGGCATTACGCCGCGCTCCCGCGCAGAGTCTGGCTCAGCGATGACCCATCGATCCGCAGCCCCGCAGGGGCGCGGTGCGATAGCCCAGGGCGCAGCCCTGGGTATGTTGGCCGAGTCCAAAGGTCGCAAGCCCTGAAAGGGCGAGGTTTGCGTCGCGCCCAGTCACGGCCAAGAATCGACCAGAATACCACGCCCTTTCAGAGCTTCCCTTATCAAGCGCGACAAGCACCCAGGGCTTCGCCCTGGGCTATCACATCAGGGACATTCAGGCCGGCGCCATCGTGCCGATACGGGCGCGTATAATTCCCTCGTTCCCAGGCAGAGCCTGGGAACGAGTAGCGTAAACTTACCACGTCATCCGCTTTTTAGAATCTCGCGCAGCGCCGGCTCCAATTGCGGATGCTCAAACGCGAATCCAGCGCCCGTCAATACGCGCGGCTCCGCCCGCACGCCGGCCAGCAGCATCTCGTCCGCCATTTCACCCAGCGCCAGCCGGGCTGCAAACGCCGGCAGCGGCAAGATCGTCGGCCGATGCAGCACGCAGCCGAGCGCTTTGGTGAACTCGCGATTCGTCACCGCCCCGGCGCAGACCGCATTGACCGGCCCGCAAAGATCGCGCTGCGTCAGCACAAACAGAATCGATCGCACCAGGTCGTCGAGCGTGATCCAGCTCCACACTTGCCGGCCGCTGCCGATCACGCCCCCCGCGCCTAGCTTAAACGGCAGCAGCATCTTTGCCAGGGCGCCGCCCTGCGGGCTGAGCACGACGCCCAGCCGCATGTTCACCACGCGAATGCCGGCCGCAAAGGCCGGCTGCGTGGCCCCCTCCCACTTGCGGCACAAGCCGGCCAGAAAGCCTTCGCCCGGCGGAGACGATTCATCGACCGGTTCCGCGCCGCGATCACCATAGAACCCGATTGCCGAAGCGCTCACCAGCACGTCCGGCTTGTTCTTCAGTCCGGCCAGCGTCTCGGCCAATAGCTGCGTTCCTTGCACGCGGCTATCGCGAATCTCCTCTTTCACCTGGGCGGACCAGCGATGCGCCGCCAGGTTTTCACCCGCCAGGTGCACGACGGCGTCGAGCGCGTCAAGCTCCGCCGCGTCGATCGTCCCCGCCGCCGGGTCCCAGCGAATCTCTCGCTCACTGTCCCGCACTTCCCGCCGCACCAGCCGCCGCACCAAGTGGTCATCGGCCTCGAGCGCCCTCACCAGCGCCGAGCCCACCAGCCCCGTTGAACCGCTCACCGCGACGATCATGGGCCCCGCCGCTTGCGTTGTTCTTCACGGCTCTGCTCTTCGAGAATCTGCCGTTCGCGGCGCGTCAGGCTGTCGAGCCCCTGCGCCGCGATCTTTCGCAGAATATCGTCTACCGCGCTGCTGTCGTCCGCGGCGCTCTCGTCCAAATCCTCCGGCCGGTGGACGCGCAGCTTGGGCCGCGAACCCAGTTTCGGCAGCCGCCAATGGCCGGGCAGCCAAGCCGCCAGCCGCCAGTTCCGTTTGTAGTAAAGAGCCGCGAACAGCGCCCCGCCCAGGTGAGCCGTGAATGCGACATTGTCGGTCCGCTGAATAGCGCCCACGGTGTCCATGCCCACCAGGATCAACCCGAGTATCCACATCGGCATCGGAATAAAAAACATGAACAGTACCGTGCGGTGCGGCCAGTTAAACGCATACAGAATTACGATCGCCGCGATTCCGCCGGACGCGCCCAACGACATGTTGGTAGCCAACTTGTCCGGATCGGCCACCACCTCGCCCAGTGTCCAGAAGAGGCCGGCGAACACGACAGCCGAGAAGAAGAACGTCAAATACTCGCGCGGTCCGTAGCGCGCCTCGACCTCGCGGCCGAATAACCACAAGCCCAGCATATTGAACAAGATGTGCTTGATGTCGAAAGGGCTGTGCAGAAAGCTGTACGTCAGCAACTCAAACGCCAACCACGGACGGCGCAACCAATCGGCATGCAGTGCAAGAGTGTTCGTAAACCAGCCGTCATCACCCGGATACCGCGGCACGCTCGGCCGCGTCAGCAGTTGCACGAAGTACATGCCGAACATGACGATTACGAGCTTCGTCGTCAGGGACAAGGGTCCGGCCAGATTCAATCCAATTCGATCGCCATCGCCGTAGGGTGCGCGATTGTAATCTCGATCGTAGATGCCCATGGCCGCACTCAGTGTCGCTGTGCGCTCAGTCAACGCGGACCACGGTGTTGGCGTGGGACGCGGCACACGAGCATTGTACGGCAACCGCCGCTAGAAGTGCATGCCAAATGGCGCTGCGCGGCGGTCACTCGATGCTGCCGGCCGCCAGGGGGCTTGCCGGCGCGGACTCATCCAGCATCCTCAGGGCCGCCTGCTGCTCAGCGGCCAGCTCACGAGCCAACTGGCCGTTCGTCGATCAGCAATTGAATGAGATTCGTCCGCACCACGTCCAGTTGCTGTTGCACCTGGCCCGTCAACAAGTCGAGCGCCTGGCGATCTTTCATCAGGCCGGCCAGGTCGTTGTTCAGCTTTGCAATTTCGTCCTGCCGGAAGGCAGTCAGCCGCTGGCGCTGGCGAGCGCGCCCGCCAACCGCTGAATGTCCGATTGCAGACCCTCGCGGTTGGTGATCAACACCGCCCGCCGCCCCGCCAACTTCCGAAACTCCTGCCCGTAATCGCGCAGCCGCCGCTCATAAATCTTCTTCGCGGCCCGAGCCATCTGGTCGGCCGGCAACCGCTTGCCGTTTTCGTCCAAGCCAATCACGCGATGCGGGTCATCGTCGGTCACCGCCTCCTTGCCGTCGCGCAGGTATTCTTGTAGCGAGACTTCGGGAATCATTTGCCGCAACTTCGCTTCTTCTTCCGGCGTCGTGTTGGCAAATATATCATGCCGATCGGGCGGCATCGTTTCGTACATCTGCCATGGCCCGTGGCTCGACGACAGCCGTTGCCGCTGAAAGTCGGTCATATCGAGCGTCGGTACAATCGTGGCGGTTTGGCCCGCGGCTTCCGTGACGCGAAACTCGCCTAAATACTGCTTGCCGGCCCGGGGATCGGGCAGCTCCTGCGCCCGCCTCGAATACATACACAACCGAGTTCGCCACGATCCCCGGCGGCGTCGGCGTTTCCACATTGATTCGCACCGACCCGGTTTGCGGATCGAAAGCGGTCGGCATTACGTTCATCCACATCGGCCCCCGCAGTTGCGTCAGTAGCCGAATCCTGTGCTCCAGCTCGCCGATGCTCTCGATCGACGTCGCATCTTCCGGGATTTTGACTTCCTGCCCGCGCAGTTGGCCGATCACTTTGCCGTCGCTTGTGCCCCTCTCTAACGCAGTGATCTGAGCGGTCACGTCGTCCAGATTCTTTTGCGTCTGGCTGATCGTTTTGCCCATCGCCGCGTTGTAGCGCAGCACCGCCGACGACAAAATGAAAAACCCGGCCGTCGAAATTACCAGCCCCACTACGACCAGCACGTAGCCCCAGTGCCACGTCCGCGAGGCGAAGTACGCCAACACGCACGCCGCCAGAATGACGACGACTAGCCCAATGAGGATGTACAAAGATTCGTTCCTTGCCTGCAAACCGCCGCGGCCAGAACTGCCCGCGGCCGGCTGGAAAGCTGAGTAGACTATACCTTTGATGATAAACGGGCAAAAACGGCCGGTCAAGCAAATCCGTCCCCGGCCGCGCTCCCTAAGTTGCGTCTTGCCAAAAGGTTGCCGCACTCCAGCCCGCGACAATCCAACCGCTATAGCCCGACCCTCCCGGTCTGAGTATTGCCGCGTTCTCTGCCACTTGGACGGGCCCTTTGATGGGCCGATGACCTCAACTCCTGATCCGCCCCAGGGCGTCCACCAGACCGTCAATCATTTCCGCCGTATGGTGCGCGAAACGCTCAGCCGCAGCAGCGATTCGCCCGTCGGCACGGTCGGCGGCCGGATGCCCGGCACGAAGTAACCGGCCTCGCGCAGCCGGCCGGCCAGTTCGGTCGCCTGCTCCGGCGTGCCAACATATACCGGGATAATCTGGCTCGCTGAATCGCCCACGTCCCAGCCCTGTTCGCGAAGACGCAATCGTAGAGTGCTGGCATTGATCCACAGTTGTGCCCGCCGCTGGGGTTCTTGCCGCACGACGTTGAGCGCGGCGATCGCGGCCGCGCTCGTCGCCGCCGGCTGCGCCGTGGAAAACACATACGTCCGCGCCCGGTTCGCCAGCCACTCGATGAGCGACCGCCGCCCGCAAACAAAGCCGCCCCCGCTGCCCAGTGCCTTGCTCAACGTGCCGATCCGCACGTGCACGTGCTCCGCAGAAAAGGAGGCAGAACTTTTTTCCGCCCAGTGTTCCACCGCACCGCGGCCTTGACTGCCAAACACGCCCGTCGCATGCGCCTCGTCCACCAGCAGCATCGCGCGATATTGTTCGGCCAACTCGGCCAGCCGGGCGAGCGGCGCCAGGTCGCCGTCCATGCTGAACAGCGTATCGGTCACAATCAGCCGGCGGCGACATTTTTCCGCCTCGCGCAACTGCCGCTCTAGTGCATCGCAATCGCAGTGCGGATAAACGTACCGCGTCGCCCGCGACAGCCGGCAGCCATCAATCAGGCTGGCGTGGTTCTTGGCGTCGGCAAAAACGGCATCCGGCTCATCGACCAGCGGCGGAATCACACCCGCGTTGGCCGCGAATCCCGACGAGAACACGAGCGCCGCTTCCGTTCCTTCAAATGCGGCCAAACGCTGCTCCAGCTCCGCATGCACGCCGCTCCGCCCGCTCACCAGCGGGCTGGCCCCGCTCCCCCAGCCGTCACGCTGCGCCGCTTTCGCGGCCGCTGCCGCCAGACGCACATCGGCCGCCAAACCCAAATAGTCATTAGAGCCGAAATTGACGAGATCCTTTCCGTCTAGCACAACCCGCGCGGTTTGACCACCGCCGCGCACTGCCAGCCGCCGCCGGAGGCCGTCGCGGTTGAGCCGTGCGAGATCGTCGTCAATCCAAGCTAACGGATCAAATGGCTGCATCACCGTCACTGCAAACACCCGACATTCGAACCAATCCGCTCCGCCCGCGGTTTAAACCATTACCGACAACTCTCAACCCTAGACTCCCCGCTCTCAACCCTCATATTTGACAAGGCCCGCCGCGAGCGAAACAATAAGGCTGGAACACTCATTTACGGTTTCCAGCCGTTTTTTCGGGTCGATTTGTCGCGTCCGCGGCCGGGGAACTTCGCCCGCCCCCGGCACGTCTAACTAAGTGAGCACGGCTTGAACAGCGACGACGCCCCACTGATCGAGGCCACTTTGGCCGGCGATACGGCGGCCTTCGGCCAGCTCGTGGGGCGGTATCAAGATCGCTTGTACAACGCGCTCGCTCGCGTGCTCAATTCGGCTGAAGACGCTCGCGACGTCGTGCAAGACGCGTTCGTCCAGGCCTTTTTGAAACTCAACACGTTTCGCGGTTCGTCCGCATTTTATACCTGGTTGTATCGCATTGCTTTCAACCTGGCCATGAGCCACGCCCGCAAACAACGCCCGCT
This sequence comes from uncultured Planctomycetota bacterium, assembly GCA_963738665.1. Classification (GTDB taxonomy): domain Bacteria; phylum Planctomycetota; class Planctomycetia; order Pirellulales; family Lacipirellulaceae; genus JABDGM01. Next base: position 968,410 of record CAVTXL010000003.1, on the reverse strand, counting down.
CGTTTCGCTCGACCGCGTCAAAGACGGTTACGGCAGCGAGCCGGTCGACGACAGTCCGCTGCCGGAAGCCGGCCTTGCGCAGCGCGAGCGGGTCGAGCTGGTGCACTCGGCGCTTGCCGAGCTGAGTATTGAATATCGCCAGATTTTGGTCCTCCGCGAATTGGAAGGCTGCCGCTACGACGAAATTGCCGAAATATTAGCATTGCCGGCCGGCACGGTTCGCAGCCGGTTGTTTCGCGCGCGGTTGCAATTGAGAGATCAATTGGCCCCGACCCTGCGCGAGGAGATCAGCGAGACGAAGTGAGGCAGGTAGTCGGATCGTAGAGATGAAGAAAATGTGCCACCGTGGGCATAGTGGTCACACCGAAGTTGATGAGAACACCTCAAAGCCATGTCAGAACCATTGCACGACAGATGATAAATGGGTAAATGCCATTCGTCGCGCGCGTGCAAGAATCGTTCCGTCGAAAGATCATTGAGTCCTCATTCGCCTACTGGATTTCTCTGAGAACTGTGTCCCCTCTGTGGCTGATTGACTTGAATTGATACCTGGGCTGTAATGGCTAACCACGATCCAACCCGAGAATTCCACGACGAGCTGCTAAGCGCTTACCTCGACGGCGAACTCGCGCCGGCCGAGCGGGCCCGCGTCGATCGAGCGCCTCGCCGTCGACCCCGTCGCGCGGCAAACGCTCGACGAATTGCGCTCAGTTTCGCAGGCCCTGCAACGCCTCCCGCGCAAGCAGTTGGGCGAGGATCTGAGCGCAGCCATCCTCGAGCGCACCAGGCAAGCACCAATCGCCGATGGCCCTATTCCGACCAAGCCAACGGCGAACTACGCTTCAGCGGCCGGGAAGACACACGCCTCCTTTTCGATTGGCCGCACGCGCCGCGGCTGGCTCTGGGCCGCGCTGGCCGTGGCCGCAGCGCTGGCGATGATGTTTCTCCAGCACAATCCGGCCAACGACAAGCAACTGCCGACCGTGGCCAGCAAGACGGCTGCTCCGCCGGCGACGGATACGTCCCACTTGATCCGCGACGAATTTCGAGATCGCCAATCCGCAAGCGAAACGGAAAAGCTTGCTGAGCAGCCAGCGCCGCTCAGTCCCTCATCCTCCGCCGCCGAGAATCTTGACCGGGAGCGCGCATTCAAATCAGTACAGAGAGCGCCGGCCGCCACAGCGCCGCCGACCGCCGCTGACCAGCCGGAACCGCCGGGGATTGTCCGTCTCAGCGGCGACCGCTCACAGGACAAGGCTCACGAATCCTTGCTCGGCGAAGGCCGGCAGCCGGGCGCCTCTGATATGCCTCCTCGCGATGCCGGCCTGCAAGCCTACTCGCAACAGCTTGCGCAAAACAGCGGAGATCAATCCGGCTCGGCGAGCGATGCGGGTGGCGCAAGTCGCCGGACGGAAAGCCTGGGCGTAGCCGATGGCGTCGCCAGTGCAAGTGGCAACGGCACTATGCCGCCGCCCGCAATGATGCCGGCCGCTGCCCCGTCCTCTGCTGTGTCGCAAACAGGGAACAGCGCCGTCCGGCGCGGCGATGTGCTCGTCGTATACGTCGATGTAACGCCCGCCGCACTCCAGCAACGGGCAATCGATGGGAAGCTTGCTTCTGTTGGCCTCAACGTCGAAGCGATCCAAACCGCGGCCATCCAGGGACTGGACCGAAGTCAAGACGCCGAGCAGATCGCCGCTCCGCGCGACTTACATTTATTTGATTTAGGCTCTCGACTCGCCACATCCGAGCCGTCGCCCACCGATGCGATCCTGGTCGACGCGCCAGCCGCGCAAGTGACGAATCTGCTCGCTGCGCTCGACGCGGACCGTTCCGACGTGGTCCGCATTTCGGTCGAAGACGGCCAGCTAACTCAGCGTATCGGCGGCACTGCCGAACCGCCGTCGCTGGCGAATATAGAGTGGTCGCGGATGAAGCGAGTGAGCCTGCCCGACGAAATGATGCGCCGCTTGAATCGCTCCTCCGAACCGAGTTCGACCCAGGTTGCCGACAGTTTTGGCGTCTCGACGCCAAGCAACGAGCCGCTGCGCGGCGTCGGTCGAGGTGGAGCGCGTGGTGCAGGTGGCGGCCGCGGCGGCGGTGGTGGTGGTTTTGGCGGTGGCGGCGGGGCTGGCGGCGGCCGCGGTGGGCGACGCGCCGGTCGCGGAGCGCAGCCCCCGGCGATCCAAGAAGAAACCCAGTCGCCGGGCGCCGGCTTGGCGGGTGGCGAGGTGTCGGCCGATGATAGTATGAATATGTCAGTCAGCGACAGTCGGCAAACGAGGGGCGGCGCATCCGCGGAGGGGGCCAGCGGCCTCAAGGACGAGAAAGCAATAGCTGTCGACGCCGATCGCAGCTCTGCCGGCGCGATGGGTGGCCGGCTCGATTCCAACGGCGCGGCGGCCGGCGAAGGCGCTGTGCAATATGGTTTTCCCGCCTCTGGCGGCGGACAAGCCAGTGCTGTGGAATATTTTCAGCGCGGCCTCGGCGAGAATCGTGGCGAGGCACAAGTGTCCTCGGGGCGAGCCTATCGCCTCACGGTCTCGCTGTCCGCCGGCAAGGAGGCCGCTGTCGCCACATCGCTCGCTGAATTCAAAGAGGCCACCGAATCGTTGAAGTTTGATACGGCGCAAATTCAGCAGCCCGGCGACGTGCAGGTCGACATGCGTAAGGCGGTCGACGCGCCGTCCGCGCAATCGCAACAGCAGGCCGTGCCATCCTTGGCCGCGACGGGTCGCCCTGCCCAATCGTCCGTTGGGCCCAATGGCCGAGACGCCCCAGCCGGGCAAGTTGCGACCCGCGAAATCCGCGACAGCGGGGCAACGCTCAATGCGCAAACACCGGACGGCGTTCGTGAGCGCGTGGCCCAACAACTCAAGGGCGTAGCGGCGGGCAGCAATGGAATCGCTGCGCAGGAACCGTCCGGCACGCTGCAAGTGCTGCTTGTCGTTCGCGCCGCCCCTTCGACGGTTACGACTGCCCCCGCGCCAGCGTCCGAAACCGCTTCTCAGCCCGCCACTTCTCAGCCCGCCACTTCTCTCCCGGCGGACGATAAGGCAAAATAGGCGAGTCGACTCGTGAGTAGGTTCCGGCCTCGTTCCCCCGCTCCGCGTAGGAACGCAGCTTCGCCAGGCGCTGCTCTGCGTCGGGTGTGGCGGTCAGGACCACAGAGCGGCCGGCCATCGCGTTCCCACGCGGCAGATCCGCCGCTGCCGCCAGAGCGTGGGAACGAGACACTCACCTATTTATCTACTAACGTACTCACCTAACTCCTCGCGTACACCACTCTCCGGAGCTCAATCATGCCCGACGTCACCATCCGCATGCGTCCCAACGGCCCGCTGTTGGTCGAAGGCCCGTTTACCCTGGTCGATTCCCGCGGCGCCGAATTTCAGATTCCACCGAACAAACCGGCCGTCGCCCTCTGCCGCTGCGGCCACTCGTCGAAGCGCCCCTTCTGCGACGGCACGCACAAAACGTGCGGCTTCGTCAGCGACGAAGCGCCGACGCCGCCGGCGGTGGACTAGGGAAAAAACAGGCCGGCGACACGCTTGTCGCCGGCCTGAGGAGTTCAATAAATTGTGCCGGTAAATCTCCCGCTTCTCAACCGCGGAAGTATAAGTAGGCCGCCACAATGGCCACGACCACCAATACCGACCAGATGACGTCCATCGGCGACCAGCTTTCACGTGATTCGCGCTTCTGCTCTTCCGTTTCGGTCCCGTAGGTGATGCCTTGGATGGCCGCGTAATTCGGCTCCCGCGTCGCATAACTGACGATGATCATCACCAGCGAAGAGACAATGAAAATCAACAGGCTGTAGTACTGAAAATAAATGTTGTGGACGATCCACAGGAACGAGCCCTCCGGCGCGCCTTCGCTCAGCTTCAACGTGATGGGCGTGTCGACCGCCAGGCGGAAAATACCCATCAGAAAACCGACGAAGAGAGCAGCCAAACAGCCCGGCCCGTTCAGTCTCTTCCAAAAGACTCCCAAGAAAAACACCACGAAAATTGGCGGAGCCAAATAACCTTGGATGCTCTGTAGATAATCGTACAGGCCCTTGGGCGCGTTGCGAATCACCGGGATCCAAATTAGGGCGATCACGGTCATGGCCACCGTCGCCATGCGGCCGATCCACACGAGCTGATGGTCGCTCGATTTGGGCCGAAACTTGTGGTACAGGTCGATCGTGAATAACGTCGAACTGGCGTTGAACGCGCCGGCGAGGGAGCTCATCAGCGCGGCCAACAGCCCGGCCACGACGGCGCCGCGGACCCCTTCCGGCAGGACGTTCTTGACCATCAGCGGAAATGCAGCCTGCGCCCTTTCGGCGACCGCCTTTCCGTCGGGCCCGACCAGGTCGTTCAGCGCTGGGTAATTCGGGTCTTTCGCCAGGGCGAAGCAAATAATACCCGGAATGATGAAAATGAACACCGGCAACAACTTCAAACCGGAGGCGAAGATACTGCCCCGCCGGGCCTGCGTTTCGTCCGGCGCGCCAGCGCTCGTTGCACAATGTACTGGTCGGTGCACCAATACCACAGGCCGATGATCGGCGCGCAGAACAACATGCCCAGCCAGGGATAGTTGCTGTTGAAGTACCAAGCCTGATTGACGACGGTTTTTCCGTCGTCCGACTTGATGATCTTGGGCTCCCACAAATTGGCATTCCCCGGCGCGACCGGTTTCCAGAGATTGAATTTTTCCACGTAGTCGGGCGTCGAGGGGTCGTCATCGACCAGTTGCCGCATTTTGTGCCAGCCCTCCTCCACGCCCCCCAGGGCCTGCAAACCGTAGTACGTGACAAGGATCGAGCCGACCACCAAGATGATCGTCTGCAGTGCCTCGGTGTAGGCCACCGCTCGCATGCCGCCCAGCACCGTGTACAGGCCGGTCGCTAACACGACGAGAATCGAGCCGATCCAAAAGCTGTCCAGAGTCACCGGACCGATTTGTAGATGCCAATTGGTCAGCGTCTCGCAGACAATGCCGCCGGCGAAGATGCCGACCGCGATCTTCGTAATCACGTACGCGACCAGCGAAATGATTGATAGCACCCACCGCGCCGCAGGCGTGTAGCGGCGCTCCAAAAACTCCGGCATGGTGAACACTTTAGAGCGCATGTAAAACGGCACCATCACCCACCCCAGCACGAGCAGACACCAGGCGTGCAGCTCGTAGTGGGCCATGGCCACGCCGTCGGTCGCCCCCGAGCCGGCCAGGCCGACCAAGTGCTCGGACCCGATATTGGACGCGAAGATCGAAGCGCCGATGATAAACCAACCCAAGTGCCGACCGGCCAGAAAGTAATCTGACGCGGTGTCCTTGCCTTGCATAATTACCCACCACGCCAACGCCAAGATTAGCGCGAAGTAGCCGACCACTACCCACCAATCAATCCCGGTCATCGATTCTCCGCCTTTCTGGTTTCGAGCTGCCGCCGCTGCGCGGTTTGCCTTGATTGCAGTGCATTCAACACGCGCCCAATATTGAACCACAACTGTCTCGTGTGGGACCGAAAACGGCTGGTGTCAATCCACGACTTGGCTGCGAGCCGCGCCGTCCCGCCACCATCAGCACCCTTAGCGCCCATCTTTATCCTGGCGGCCGCCGTCGGAACACTCAGGCGTTCGCGTCCAGAAACAGCAGTCTAACCGCGGCCCATACGGCTTTCAACAGCGGTCGCGGCCGGCGCCCGGCGTTCAACTTGCAATCCCGCAACGCCTTTCGCCAAGCGACCCTTGCCGTGAAGAATGCCGCTTTCGGCACGATCGCACCATTCGTCCTAAGTTGGCCCGCGCCGCGGCGTTGCAACCCGACCGTTTGTCCGCCGCGCTGCAGCCGACCGCCGCCCGGCGACGATACCTGTCAAGGAGTCACCGCGCACTCGCTTTGGCCGGCCACGCAAGTCAATACCTGCGAGAGCCCCGCGCGGCAACGCTTTCCGACGGCGCAAACTGCGCCGCCAATCTCGACCGGCGAGGATTGGCGAGCGGCCAAAATTTTGGCGCGGGACGCGCCCCCATTGAGAGGTATTGCCACGATGTGGAGGTCGTTCTTTTTGGCCCTCGGCGCGTATTGCTGCCTGCTGGGCGCCGAATCGCTAGTTGTTGAGCGGGCTATTCTCAAGGTCGATCCCAGCGGCTCGGCCCAGTCCTCAGGCACACGAGAGGTCGCGCCGCCCGATTCGGCGCCCTGGATCATGCTCGGCGGCGGCGCCGTTGTGATGATCTACTCGTTCACGATCCCGCAACGTGTCAATGGTGGCTGACGCGGGCGGGGAGACATTCCTGTCCGCCTGGTTGAGCAACCGATCGAAAACGCCGGCAAAACGGCCGGCCCCGCCCGTTTCTCGACACGAAAATCGACAGCCCAAAACGCCCGCCCGAATGGCCCCTTTGCTTGAGTTCGGCCCCTTAATGGCCTAGGATATAAGGCTTAGCAAAAGGGCGCCGAACCGGCGACACCGGCCTGTGTCTGCTTCCTGAAGCCGCCCACGAAGTCAACCGTCCATTTCTGAGCGTCGGTTTGGCAACCCGCATCCATAGCAAGTCAGTAGTGCAATGGCCACTATTACCCAACCTCGCAAAACGAAACCCGAATTGACGAGCGGCGCCGATATTCTGGTGCAGGCCCTGGTGAACCACGGCGTGGATACGATCTTCGCCTATCCCGGCGGGGCCAGTATGCCGCTCCACCAAGCGCTGACGCGGTTCGCCGGCCGGCTCCGCACGATCTTGCCCCGGCACGAGCAGGGGGGCGCGTTCGCTGCCCAGGGGGCCGCCCGCAGCACGGGTAAGGTCGGCGTTTGCATGGCCACCAGTGGCCCCGGCGCGACGAACCTGGTGACGGCCATCGCCGACGCCAAGCTCGACAGCGTTCCGCTGGTCGCGATCACCGGCCAGGTGCCGACGCACGCGATCGGAGGGGACGCCTTCCAAGAGACGCCGATCGTCGAAGTTTGCCGCGGCATCACGAAACATCATTATTTGGTGACAGACGTGGAAGACATCGCCCGCGTCGTCAAAGAAGCATTTATCATCGCGTCGACGGGCCGGCCGGGGCCGGTGCTGATCGATGTTCCAAAGGACGTGCAGCTTGCCAAGACGCTGCCGGATTACGAAGCCAAGCCGAACCTGCCCGGTTACCAGGTGGAGAATCCAAAGGCCCGGCCGGAGCAAATCAAACAGATCGCGGCCGCGATCAAGCTGGCCCGCCGGCCGATCATCTACGCCGGCGGGGGGATTATCAGCGGGAATGCGAGCCAGGAGCTGCGCACGCTGGTGAAGAGAACCGGCATCCCAGTCACGATGACCGTGATGGGCCTGGGCGCATTTCCCAGCGACAGCCCGCTGACGCTCGACATGCTCGGCATGCACGGGGCGGTGTATGCGAATTACGCCGTCGACGAAGCCGATTTACTCATTGCGCTCGGCGTTCGATTCGACGATCGCGTCACCGGCAAAGTTGCGGAATTCTGTAAGCACGGCAAGATCGTTCACGTCGATATTGACGCGGCCGAATTGAATAAAAACAAGCCGGCCCACATCCCTGTGTGCAGCGACGTGAAGCACGCGCTTGCCGAGTTGAACAAGATCGTTGAAGCGCCGGAAGATATTTCCAATTGGGTCGCGCAGTGCATGAAGTGGAAAGAAGGAGAGCCATTCCACTACAACGAAGAGTTTCCAGGAATCCTGCAGCAGCATGCGATTCGCGAGCTGTGGAAGCTGACGCGTGACAAGGACCCGGTGATCACCGTCGGCGTCGGCCAGCACCAGATGTGGACGGCGAGTTTTACCGCTTCGACAATCCGCGGACGTTTCTCTCGTCGAGCGGGCTGGGCACGATGGGATTCGGATTGCCCTCGGCGATGGGCGTGCAGAGCCAGTTTCCGGGCCGGCTGGTGATCGACATCGACGGCGACGGCAGCTTCCAAATGAACATTCAAGAGCTGGGCACTTGTTATTGCGAGAAGCTGCCGGTGAAAGTGCTGCTCCTCAACAATCAGCATCTGGGCATGGTCGTGCAGTGGGAGGATCGCTTCATGCAGGGCAATCGCGCCCACACGTACCTCGGCCCGATTCACCACCCCGAGGCGGTCGGCAAGGGGGATGGCCTGGGCCCGAAAGAGCGTTACCCGGACTTCGTCGCGATCGCCAAAGGCTACGGCTGCGGCGCGGCGTATGTTCGCACCAAGGCCGACCTAGTCCCCGCGTTGGAAGAAATGATCAATCACCCGGGCCCCTACGTGCTCGATGTCGAGGTGCCCTACCAAGAGCACGTTCTGCCGATGATCCCGGCCGGGCACACCGTTCGGGACATGATCAAGGAATAACTTTACCGATTCTGTCTCATCGGCGGCACCAAGGGAATTCGTCCCTAGCCGACATCGTTGGCCGCGAACGTGTGTGGGAAACGTCGCAGCGGCTTCTTTTGGCCGGCGCGGTGACGGTTTTCGTTCCACGGCTGCTCTCCTATAACATATAATGGACGAAGCCGAGGGGGTTGTTTGGCGTTCGGTGGACCATTCTTCCGGCCGCCCACTTTAACCACATTCTGTGGGGGAGGGCTGCGATGAACGTACGGCACTTCGGCGTGTTGGCAATTTGCATTACGATCTGCGCCTGGCTGGGCTGTACGAGAACGAACGAGCCGAACACGTCCACCGGCGCGACCTCCACTAGAAGTTCATCGACGGCCGGCAATCTCCCGGCGCCCGCCTTCACACTCATCGATCAGTCCGGCCAGCCGTTCGACAGCCGCGCGCTGGCCGGCAAGGTGTGGATCGCCAACGTGATCTTCACCCGCTGCACGGCGACGTGTCCCGTGCAAACGGCCAATCTCGCCCTGTTGCAGAAGTCGCTTTCGCACGCGCCGGGCCACGAAGACCTGCGGCTGATCAGCATCTCGATCGATCCCGATTTTGACCGGCCGGAAGTGATGCGCGACTATGCGGCGAAATACGATGCCGACACATCCACGTGGAAGTTTTTGACCGGCGGCCGCAACGAGATTTATCAGATCACGGGTGAAGGCTTCAAGCTGCCTGTGTTCGAGGGCTCGAACACAGGAGAGGGGATCATGAGCCACAGCCCGAAGTTTGTGCTGGTCGACCGCGGCGGTAAGATTGTCAGCTACTTCGAAGGGACCGACCTGGACGAGCTGAAACAACTCGAAACGCAAGTGCGAGCGCTGCTCGCCGCGGCTGCGCCGGCCAGCCGGGCAGCGGCTGGCGAAATCGGCGCGCCCAACGCCCGCAAGCCAACGTACTTTCCGCCCGGTGTCGAGGACCCGAAGCGCCAGAATCTTCGCCGCGCGTTGCAACTGGCCACGCGGAATCAGTTCAAGGTGATTCACGACTTCAGCTTTACCGACACTCAGCCCACGAGCGGCATCGACTTTTTGCAGCACTTCGTCGACGACCAGGGCAAAACCTTCAAAGCCGTACATTACGATCACGGGACGGGCGTGGCCGTGGCGGACGTCGACGGCGACGGCTTGTTGGATATCTACTTCGTCTCGCAGGTCGGCCCGAACCGGCTGTATCGCAATTTGGGCGGCGACAAATTCGCCGACGTCACGGAGGAGGCCGGCGTTGCGGCTGACGGCATCGTGCACGTCGGCGCCAGCTTCGCCGATATCGACAACGACGGCGACCCCGATCTGTACATCACCGCCGTGCGCAGCCCGAACATGCTCTTTGAAAACACGGGCGGCGGCAAATTCAAGGACATTTCGGCCGAGTCGGGCCTGGCCTACAACGAGCACTCGTCGGCGGCCGACTTTTTCGATTACGACCGCGACGGCCGGCTGGACGTATTTCTGGCCGTGGTCGGCGAATACACTAAAGACAAGATCGACGAAGTCACTGGGACGCCGAGCGAAGAGCGACTGCCGGGCCAGCCGCGGACGTATCACGAGGGGTACGAGGACGCCTTCGGCGGCCATTTGAAGCCGGAACGCACCCGCCAGAGCCTGTTGTTCCACAACGACGGGGGTAATCACTTCAGCGATGTCACCGATCAAGTCGGCCTCAAGGCCGAAGGTTGGACGGGCGACGCTACGCCTACTGATTTCAACAACGACGGCTGGTCGGACCTGTACATCCTGAACATGCAGGGGCACGACGAATACTGGGTGAACGCAGGCGGCCAGCGGTTCGTCGACCAATCGAAGGAAGTATTTCCGCGCACGCCGTGGGGCTCGATGGGCGTGAAGGCGTTCGATTACAACAACGACGGCAACCTGGATTTGATGCTCACGGACATGCATTCCGACATGTCGAAGCTGATCAATTACGATCAGGAGCAGATGAAGGCCTCGTGGATCACGGAGAATTGGCCGGAGAGCTTTTTGCGCAGCGGGGGACGCAGTATTTTCGGCAATGCCTTCTTTCGCAACGACGGCGACGACAAATTTGTCGAGGTCTCCGACCGCATCGGCACGGAGAATTACTGGCCGTGGGGCGTCAGCGTCGGCGACCTGAACGCCGACGGCTGGCAGGATGCATTTATCACCTCGAGCATGTGCTATCCGTATTACTACCAGCCGAATACGCTGCTCCTGAACAACGCGGGCGAGAAGTTTCTGCCGGCCGAGTACTTGCTGGGGATCGAGCCCCGCCGCGGCGGGCGCGTCGTCACGCCTTGGTTTGACTTGGATTGCAGTGGGGCCGACAAGGACCACGAACTTTGCCGCGGCCAAGCGGGGCCCATTGAGGTGTTTGGCGCGTTGGGCACGCGTTCGAGCGTGATCTTTGACGCCGACAACGACGGTGACCTGGACATCATCACCAACGATTGCGGTTCGGCGCCGATGGTGCTGTTGAGCAGCTTCGCCAAAGAGCACGGTCCAAAGCTGCACTTTGTTAAAGTCAAGCTCACCGGAACGAAGTCGAACCGCGATGCGCTCGGCGCCCGGGTCACGGTCACGGCGGACGACCACAAGTGGGTGCAGGTGAATGACGGGCAAAGCGGGTATCTCAGCCAAAGCAGCATGCCTCTTTACTTTGGTCTCGGCGGTGGGGACAAGGTCGATCGCATCGACGTCACCTGGCCGAACGGCCAGAAGTCGAGCGTCGAGAAAGACTTCAAAATCAATGACGTCAACGAGATTACTGAACCGAACGATTGACGCAGGTGTGTTGCGAAGTTCGCGCTTTACGTTCAGCGTGGCGGTGGGGAAGGGTCGGCCTGGCGCTTGTCGCGCTCGTGCTCTTCGCCACGTGCTCATCGTGTGAGTTCACCAGTGCCGCTGGCAAGTTTCCCACTCCCTTGCCGATTCGGGTCGTCGGCCATAAGTTCTATTGGCGCTTCACGTATCCGGGTCCGGACGGCAAGCTGGGCACGGCCGACGACCTGCCGGGCCGCTCCGACTTGCACGTGCCGCTGGGTCACCCGGTGCACCTGGAAATCACCAGCGACGACTACGTCTATACGTTTCGCGCGCCACAATTGAAGATGAAAGAGACGGCCGTGCCCGATTTGTATTTCACGCTTGACTTCACGCTCGACAAGCCGGCCCGTTACGATTTGGAGGTCGACCCGATGTGCGGTTTTGCGTTTCTGCACGACAACGATGTGATGGGCGAGATGATCGCTGAACCGGCCGCCGCCGTGCAACGGTGGCTGGCGACCACCCCGCCACATCAGCTTGCCAAGAGTAAATAACGATAGCGCGCGAGCAATTTACAAGTGTCGTAAGGGAATCTGACCATGCGCTGAAAGTTCAACCAGCGTCGTCTCCGCGTGACAGACGAATCAACTCCTTGGCAATCGGCGAGGGCGAAAACGGCCACAACCGAGCTGGAGGGGTGAAGGAGATTTCATCGCCGAATATCGACGGCTCGCGCAGCGAGAGGGTAATTCGTTCCGGATTCACCATGATCGTCGAATCGACGTTGATAATGTTCGTCACAGGCATGCGATCCTCCTCGCCGCGATTGCGAACGACGAGGATGTTGTCGTCGAGCAATACTTCGTCCATCAGGTCGAATACCAGCGTTCGCATTAGCCAATAGCCGAACACGGCCAAGCCGACTGGAACTAACACGGCCGGCCATTGGATTCCCTGTAACGCGCCGCCGGCCAGGCCGCCCGCCGTCGTCAGGGCGAGGCCCCCGAACCAAATAGCCGGAAAGACACGCTTATTGAAGAACGTCATGGACGACGAAATCTTGCGCATGGCCAGAACTGCGCGACTGCCACTACGGCCACTACCGCACAGTCATTTCAGGGATCAGCTTAGCAGATTGGGTGGCCGAATTCTAGTAAGAAAATTGGAATAGTGTACAAATAGGCGCTTATGGGAACAATGGAGGCAGGACAAATCAACGCCTCGCCAAATGGCGTGCCTCGTAGCAAGCGATTTCCTCTTTTAGTTGATTGATCAGCCGCATCAACGATTCCATGGTCACTTCGCGCACGTGTATCTTCTCTTTCGTGTCGGCGCAGCTTCGTAGCTCTGCTCAAGTACCTGCAGCTTGCGCTTCGTATTAGCTAGTTCGCGATTCCTCGTGCCAGTCATCCTATCACCTCCAGTGTGCCCTTCAGCGCGTCGAAACGTTCCGTAGCGAAAACGACGTTTATCAATCGATCGAAATCCAGTCGCCGCACGATGGTGATATGGAGAAACGGCAAGCCGGCGCGAAGATCAGCCGCCGCACGAGTTTCTGACGGATAATTGGCGCCCTTTAACGGGACGCAATCGACGTCGTTTGGTTCTATTGTATTCGTGACGAAGCTGCCATTCAAACCGATTCGTTCGATGCCGGCACGCAGGGCCAAATCGATCATCCAAGCTACCGATTTCGTCTGTACGCGAAGAAGTTCCGAACCGCGACCGAAACGGGCAGTGATTTCCGCCGCAGTTGCCGGATGAACGCCCGCCGGCAGGCGGCCAAATCCGTCGAACGGCGGAATCGTTTAGTTCGCCTCATCCTTGTTCAATCGTGTGTGGGCCGCTTGCAGCAGCCGATCGAGCCCTTGGCCCGTGACGGCGGAAAAGAGGAGCACTTCGCGGCCGGTGGCGGCGGCTAGCTGTTCGCGAACTTCGGTTGCGCCGGGCAACTCGGCTTTGCTGACGGCGATGATTTCCGGGCGCTCGGCGAGGCCATGGCCATATTCCACTAGTTCGTTGCGGATGGATTGGTAGTTGTCGAGCGGGCCGGTGCCGTCCATTGGAGCTGGTTCGACGAGATGGACGAGGACGCGGGTGCGTTCGACGTGGCGCAGGAATTCGTGGCCCAGGCCGGCGCCGGCGTGGGCGCCTTCGATCAGGCCCGGGATATCGGCCATCACGAGGGAGCGGTCCATGTCGAGCTGGACGATGCCCAGGTGGGGTGTTTTGGTGGTGAAGGGGTAATCGGCGATCTCCGGCCGGGCCCGCGAGACGCGGCTGAGGAGCGTGCTTTTGCCGGCGTTCGGCTTGCCAACGAGGCCGACGTCGGCGATGACCTTGAGCTCGAACGTGAGGCGGCGGCGTTCGCCTTCCTCTCCGGCGGTGAACTCGCGAGGCGTCTGGTTCGTTGCGCTTTTGAAGCGCATGTTGCCTTTGCCTCCCTTGCCGCCGCGGGCGGCGATCACGCGGTCGCCCGACTTCGTCAAATCCTTTAGCGCGAGGTTGTGCTCGGCCTCGGTGATGAGGGTGCCCGGCGGCACGCGGATGGTGACGTCGGCGGCACTTCGGCCGTGACATTGCGAGCCCATGCCGTGCTGGCCGCGTTCAGCCCGCCAGTGCTTGCGATGCACTAAGGAGGACAGGCTATCGACGCCATTCTCGGCGACGACGATGATGCTGCCGCCATCGCCGCCGTCGCCGCCGTCGGGCCCGCCGCGGGGCACGTATTTCTCGCGGCGGAAGCTGACGCACCCATCGCCGCCGCGGCCGGCCTCGACATCGATGGTGACGCGATCGACGAACATGGGGGAGAGGTCGAGGGTCGAGAGTCGAGGGTTCGGACGAGGAGGGAGATTGCAAATTGCAAAATTCCAATTGGAAGAATGGCGAGTCTGAAGCTAGCGAATGTCGTCGCCTTCCGGATCTCGTCGCTGGCTAAGGCAATCGAGTCTTTATTTTACAATTTGCAATTTGCAATTTGAATTTTGCAGTCTCTTCATAGCAACAAAAACGGGGACGCCCGTGGGCATCCCCGATCTCACCGTTGCGGTTTAGTATTGTGGCTTCAGTTGTTTGACGGAACGACATTCACGCGGCGGCCTTCGCGGTCGAACTCGACCTTGCCGTCGACGAGCGCGAATAGGGTGTAATCCTTACCCTGACCGACGCCCTTGCCGGGCTGGAACTTGGTGCCGAGCTGGCGGACCAGGATGTTGCCGGCGACGACCGTTTCGCCGCCAAAACGTTTCACGCCGCGCCGCTGGCCGTTGGAATCGCGACCGTTGCGGCTGGAGCCTTGACCTTTTTTATGTGCCATGGGGGGACCGGGGACTAGGAGCTGGGGGCTGGCGGAATTAGCCCGCCACTGTAGCCGATCCATCCTAGCGGTAGACCCAGCGGTAGGCAACCCCGTCCTCGACGTCATAGAGGGCGCTTTTGCCGACGGGGACGCCGTAGCGAATTTCCCGCTCATCCTGCAGCATTTCGTCGCCCGGACGCCAGAAATTCAGTTGCAGCGTCTTGCGCACAAAGCTGCGACCCTCGCCGGCCAACATGCCCGGCTTGGCCGCGGCCGGGGCGTCTTCCCAGTTGTAGGCATTCGAGAGGCCGGTGACGTAGATCGAGAGAAAATCGATGCGGGGATCGACGTCTTGCCAAGTGGCCACGCCCCACACGCTGCGATCGTATTGTGCATCACTCGGAGGAATGACGCGTTCGGCGATCTCGACGCTGTTCGAGAGCGGCTGGCCGCGCATCTCGCGGCGGCGGATCGCCTCGACTGCGACCGGAATGATGCGGTCCATGTAGGCCTTGTCGATACGCTCGCCGTTTTCCTGGCGATCCTGCGATTCGAGAATGAATTTTGGGATAAAGCGATATGGCCCGGCCGGGCCGAGCTCGGCGGCGTAGGCCTGCCCTTCTTTTTCCACGGGCTTAAGCTCAAGGCCGGTGTTGCGCACGCGATAGACAAGATACCAGATCAACTTTCGCTGGAGCTTGCCGCCAGGCTGGGGCACATCGACGTAGATGAGCCGCAGAGGCTTGAAGGAAAACTCGAGGCAGAGGACGTCGCGGCGAAACTTGACGTCCTGCGACATACCGAACAACGTGCGACTGGCCGCCAGCAGTTCCGGGTTCCAATTCAGGGCCGGGTCGGATCGGAGTTCGACCAAGTCGTGGGTCAGGACCGTTTCTTCGGGCCGCATGTCGGCTGGAATCGTCGTCAGTACGCCGGCCGCGAATGGCCCGGGTGCGATCGGGGGCTCTGGATTGACGACGGGGGGCGCACTTTGACCGTCGGCCTGGGCAAGGCAGCGCCCATGCAACAAGACGAGTACAAGCGCGGAGGCGCAAACGAACTGCACGGCAGCGGACGTGGGATGACGGAAATCGAAGATAGCGATCATCAAGTTGCCGATCGAGAGGGCTGGCTACGACTGGGCGGCTAAATGAAGCGAGGCCGTCGTCGGTGGAGACGGAACTGCAGCGCTTGTCGAATCGGCCCGGAAAGGGGCTGCGACTCGCAGTGTCCATTATAGATGCGCGCCTGAGCGCCAGCAACAAAACGCGGGACGGCCCGTGAAGGCGAATTTGTCGCGGCCATTGTGGCAGACAGGCTCCGCAGGCCGGGGTTGAAGAGCAAATCAGGGCGTAGTCATGGGGCAGTTACGGCACTCGATGCGTGCCTGCCACAGAAGGTGGCGGCGGTCGAACTATTGGAGAAATCGCTACAATCGAAAGGGCGGGCGATATGAAAAAGACACGCCCGGCCCCGCGTCGGCTGAGAATTGGATTTCACACGGGACCGGGCGCAAACGGGATTGTGGAGGCCGTCATTCGGGCTCGCTAATTTGTGGGCTCAGGTGTAGCCGAGGGTGTTGGAGAGGTGTCGCCCGGCTCGCGTTCGGCGGCTGGGCGATCGGCAGGTGGACCTTGGCCGCGGCTGCCGGGCCCAGGGGGTCCAAAGCCGCCGCGTCCCCGTCCGCCACGGCGTCCGCGTCCGCCGCCGAGGCCGTCCCAGCGGCGGCCGCCCGGTCCGGGGCCTTGGAAGCCGGGACCATTGGGCGGACCGGCCGGTCCGCGGTCGCTGGCCTGCGGGCCGCGCAGTCCATCGGGCCCGCTGCCGTCGTGACGACGGACGAATTGAGATAGATCGGCGAATTCGTCGCGATTGAGTTGGCCATCGTTATTCGCGTCAAACCAACCGAATAGCGGTTCGAGATTGCGCATGGCGGGCCCATCGCCGGCTGGCCCTGGGTTACCCGGGCCTTCGTCGCCGCGGGGGCGAGGGCCGCCCCGTGGTCCACGTTGTCCGCGGCCTGCCTGGCCAAAGACGGGTTGCGGCCCGCCGCCGAAGCCCCGCCCGCCCCGCCCGCCCCGCCCGCCGCGACCAAATCCTGGTCCGCCGGCTGCGCGAGCGGCCTCGCGCTCCGTCTGGTCCAATTGTCCATCTTTGTTCGCATCGAATCGATCGAGCATCTCGCGGCGAAACTCGGGGCCGCGCCGCGGACCGCCCGGGCCACCCGACTCTGCGTTCCCTGGCGGTGGACCACCTGGTTCCGCACCGGGTTGGCCGGGTGACTGGGCCAGCACCGGCAAGGTCAACAGTGTGAATACGCCAACGGCGAATCCAAGCACAAAAAATCGCATCTCGCCTGCTCCCTTCCGGCGCCATCGCATCGCGCCGCCTGCGTGGTTGGTGTGCTGAACGACTGCGCTGATGGTGAGCTGCGGACCGCCAGCCGAAGCCCGGACTGGGCCAATCAAGGCGTGCGCCGCCGGTTGCTTGGCCGGAGAAATACCGCGCAGACTTCCGTCAACGGCGGACTCTTGAATCCGCCGTTCCAAGCAATTGAACCCCTCATCGATCCGCCGGTTTCGCTGGATTTGGCCCGGCCGGAGCGTGCCGAGGTGCGTTTGGCGCTGTGTTCGAGGGAGGGGTGATGGCGTACACTGTGCCGGCCGGCCGATCGCCGCCTCCCGGCTGCTGCCCAAAGCAGGCGGACCGGACATTTGGCCGATTCCATCTGCGCAAAAACTGCCGGTTCGTGCACGCCATGCTCGACGCAGTCACGTTTTACATCGCGGGAGTGCTGGCGTTGGGGATTGCAGCCCACTGGCTGGCTTGGCGGCTGCGCTTTCCGGTCATCGTCTTGCTGTTGGTATTTGGGTTTGCCATGCGGAGGTGGGTCGGGCCGCCCGGCAAATTCGTGCCGGACGATTTGTTATTTCCGCTGGTCTCGCTGTCGGTCGGCGTGATTCTGTTCGAAGGCGGGCTGAGCCTTCGGTTGCGGGACGTGCGGAGCACGGGTGTGGTGGTCGTGCGGCTGGTGACGTTGGGCCTGTTGATCACGTGGGTGCTGACCGCGCTGGCGGCCCGTTGGATCTTGGGCTTTTCGGCGCCGATGGCGGCGCTCTTGGGAGCGTTGTTGACGGTCAGCGGTCCGACGGTGATCGTGCCGCTGCTGCGGCAAATACAATTGTCGAAGCGGATCGGCTCGGTGATCAAGTGGGAAGGCATCGTGAACGATCCGATCGGCGCGGTGCTCGCCGCGCTGGTGTTCAAGGCGACCGTGCTCGACGCAGGGACTGCGGACGCGCCGGCCTGGTATCTGAACCTGGGGCTGACGCTGTTGGTGGGGATAGCGCTGGGCACATCGTCAGCGCTGATCAGCATTCACTTGTTGCGGCGGTACTGGATTCCAGATTACTTGCAGAGCCCGGTGATCCTGGCGCTGTTGTTGCGCTGTTTGCCGCGTCGAATCATTTGCAGCGCGAGTCAGGCTTGGTGACGGTCACGCTGTTGGGCGTGATCTTGGCGAACCAGCGGGTGGTTACGCTAAAGCATGTGATCGAGTTCAAGGAGAACCTAAGGGTTCTGTTGATCGGGATGCTGTTCATCGTGCTGGCGTCGAACGTGAGCATCCGTGGCGCGATGTCGGCGGCGATGGGATGGCAGGCGCCGCTGTTCATCGCGGCGCTGGTGGTGGTGATACGGCCGCTGGCTGTGTGGGCTTCGACGCTGGGGAGCGAGCTGTCGCGCAGCGAACGGGTGCTTTTGGCTTGGGCCCATCCGCGCGGCATCGTTGCCGCGGCGGTCGCGTCGCTATTGGCGCTTCGACCTGGCCGATACGCCGCTGGCGGCGGAAGGCGAAGAGTTTGTGCTGGTGACGTTTGTGGTCATCGTGGCGACGGTGACCATTTATGGCCTGGCGCTGGGGCCGCTGGCGCTGCGGCTGGGTCTGGCGTCAGCCGACCCGCAGGGGCTGCTGTTCGTCGGCGCGTCGCCGGTGGTGCGGGCAATCGCCGAGGCGGTGCGCGACGAGGGCTTTTCGACGCTGTTGGTCGATACGAATCAGGAGAACGTGGCGGCGGCGCGGATGGCGGGGCTGCCCGTCTGTTTTGCCAGCATTGGCAGCGAGTTCGTGCGCGAAGAGACCGATTTCGGCGACATTGGGCGGCTGCTCGCGATGACGCCCAACGATGAGGTGAACACTCTGGCGGCGCTGGAATTCAGCGAGCGTTTTGGCCGGGCGGACGTGTACCAGCTCGCGGCGCCGGAGGTCACGCACCAGCGTCGCGACCGCGTGGCCGCCCACCGGCGCGGACGGGCGCTGTTCCGGCGTGATGCGACGTATGGCGCGCTGGCGAACCGATTTGACCACGGGGCACTCGTCAAGAAGACCTTGCTCACGGCGGATTTCACCTTCGATGATTTCCGCGCACGTTATGGCGACGACGCGCTCGTGCTATTCACGGTCGACGATACGGGCAAGTTGGCGATCAGCACGCCCGATGGGGCGAAGGCGTTTAAGGCCGGCCACAAGTTGATTGCCTTGGTAAATCTTCCCACGGCCGACTATGAGTCGTAGAAACTATCGAAACGCGTCTGCCGCCGGGATGGGCAAGCACGTGGGGCACGTGTTGTGGAAACCGTCCCAGGGGATTTCCTCTGCGGCGAGGGAGTTTCGTCGGCGAGTCGCTTCGCCAGGCAGCCAAGGCCGAAGCGAATGGCGCGTGGTGAATTCGAGGGAGGCGCCACTGTCGCCTCGGGGTAGAATGTGCCAGCTCCCCGTTCTAGGTGGTAACCACCACGTATGCCCTTAATTGGCAGCGGTTTTTTCACATTTTTCGAGGTAATCGCAGAAATTTGCCAAAAAAATCTTGCAACCGAGCTGCCGACGGTGTAAAAAAGCAGTCGACTTGTCATTTTCTAGTCTTTCGTGCGCCACGGATGCTGTGTTTACGGCCCCGACTGGTCCGCTAGCTTGCCGTAACAGGGTATCCGTTTGTCCAACATTGCGACAAGCGCTAATGCGAGCACACGCAGCGCTAAAACATACTGACGACCCCACGCGATGCCGAGTGTCGCGTGCAGTTCTTTGTACTCGTCTGCTTCGGAGGGTTATGTAATGAAAGTACGTATCGTCGCGTCCCTACTTGTTTTGTCTCTCTTGACTGGCTCGGCGTTTGCGAATGTCGTTTTTGTGGCGGCTCTTAGCGGAGATCAGGTCGAGCCAGATCCAGTAAATACAGCGGGGCATGGCACTGCGAGTGCGACCCATGACGCCAGCGTTCATACGCTGCACGTGAAGTTGTCGTATTCTGACTTATCGGGCCCTGTAGATACTGCAGTCATTAAGTGCTGCGCACCAGGCTTTGATGAGACTGCCGGCGAAGCTATAAACTTGTCGCAGTTTGGGTTTGCGACAGGCTTTACTTCAGGATCGTTTGACGGCACGATCCCACTTTACGAAACGGACACTTGGTCACCCAACTTCCTGAGTGACAACGGCGGCACAGCCGAACTTGCCCACGATCGGCTGGTTGGTGGGATGCTGCACGATGGAACAGCGCCATTTGTGGGCATTGCCTATTTCGAGATCGCGACGAGTATGCATCCTGAGGGAGAATTGCGGGGCAATATATCTGCACCCGAGCCGGCGACATTCGTATTGCTGCTGAGCGGGCTGGCCGCCGTCGCCGCCAGTCGGCGGCGCAGGTGAGCGAACGAACGGTCGTGATCGCTTGCGGCGGCTTGCGCGGCCACGGCGCAGCGCAGCATATTCCGAGCAGCACTTGCAGGTGGAAAAAGGATTCGGCGGCAGATGCAAGCGAACCGCCGCCGATTCTTTTGCCTTGGTGCGTCGATTAAACCATCGCGTAGTAGCTCGAGAACCGCTCGATCGAGACGGGCTTGATCTTCTGCGCCCAGCCGGCTTGGCCGAAGGCCGTCATGCGGGCGATGCACACCTTTTTCATCGCCTCGCGGGCCGGCTTGAGATAATCGCGGGGGTCGAACTTTTCGGGCGATTCCCACAGCACCTTGCGGATCGCGCCGGTCATCGCCAGTCGGTTATCCGTGTCGACGTTCACCTTGCGGACGCCCGATTTGATGCCGCGCTGAATGGCCTCGACCGGCACGCCCCAGGTCGGCTTTAGCTTGCCGCCGTATTTGTTGATGACGTCCTGCAAATCTTGCGGCACGCTGCTCGACCCGTGCATCACGAGGTGGCAATTGGGCAAGCGGCGGTGAATCTCTTCGATTCGCTCCATGGCCAGCACGTCGCCCGTCGGTTTCTTGGTGAACTTGTACGCGCCGTGGCTGGTGCCGATCGCGACCGCCAGGGCGTCGACGCCCGTCTCCCGGACGAACTGCTCGGCCTCGTCCGGATCGGTCAGCAGTTGATCGTGCGACAACACTCCCTCGGCACCGTGGCCGTCCTCCTTCTCACCATGGCCCGATTCGAGGGAGCCCAAGCAGCCCAGCTCGCCTTCAACCGACACGCCCAGCGGGTGGGCCATCTCGACCACGGCCTTCGTCACGCGGACGTTGTAGTCAAAGTCGGCCGGCGTTTTGCCGTCGTCCTTCAGGCTGCCGTCCATCATTACCGAGGTGAAGCCGTTCTCGATCGCGCTTTTACACGTGGCCGGGCTGTTGCCGTGATCCTGGTGCATGGCGATCGGGATGTCGGGATAGAGTTCGGCCGCGGCCAGCATTAGATGCGTGAGGTACTTATCCTGGGCATACGACCGGGCCCCGCGCGAGGCCTGGACGATGACGGGCGACTCGGTTTCGCGGGCGGCCTCCATGATGGCCTGGATCTGTTCCATATCATTGACGTTGAACGCCGCCAGCCCGTAATCGTTTTCGGCGGCATGGTCGAGAAGTAGTCGCATGGGGACGAGTGGCATGATGAAGCTCCTTGATACAAAGCAATGGCGGCGGTGCAGCCTGGGGATGAACAGCATTTTACCGCAAGTGGGGACTGGCATATAGCGGGCGATTTCGCCCGGTAATGTCGAAGGCAGACACCTGTGTATAGAAACGGCCTTGGCAGAACCGCGTCCAGCCTGACGCTGCTACGGTACGCGGAGCGTGCCTGCTACGTGGGCGCCGGCCGTTCACCGCTCACCGGCAAATGTGTCGCTCGGCGGCACTTCCACCAGCCGCAGCAAGATCAATTTCTCCTGCTTCCCCTGCGGCGAATCGACGGTGTGAAAGTAATCGCCCAGCCGGCTGCCGGAGTCGGGCAAGCTCATCAAGACGAGCATTTCGCCGGCCGACAGCCGCACATTCATCCGCAGGCGGTCGTACACCTCGCGGTCGCGCATCTGCGTCCGCAAGAATTCCTTCTTCGCCGCTGGTGAAACGCAGCTTCGGCTGGCCAAAGTGCAGCTCGGGCGTCAGCTCGAACAACACGGAACGATCGGGCTGCGGATCGACGCGGAGGGCGTAAATGGCCTGGGCGTCCTGGTATGTTCGCCCGCCCAGCTCGTGGCCGCTGGCCGTGAGCAGCGGCATGGATGGATAGACGTCCGAGGCCTGAATTTCCCACCGCTCGTGGCGACGAAGCTGCTTTCGCCGGCCGTGGACGATCGGCTCGGTTGTCAAATCGATTTTGCCGCTCGTGCCGGCCGCCTCCTTCGTGTCGTTCTGTCATTCTCCGACTCGGCCATGCGGGTGCGATTGATCGCCCGGGCCATCGCGTCCGGCATGCCGCCATGAATGACGCCGACGCGAAAGCCGTTGGCGGCCAGCTCGCGCCGCACGGCCGGGGTCGACGGCCGTTTCGTCGATCGCCTTGCCAAGCCGCACCGTTGAGCAGCACATCATCGGCCGGCACGCGGACCCACATCATTTCGACGGCCACGCTATCGGGCGAAGGCCGCGCGGGCCGCAGGGGCGAATGGCCCTGGACGACGGCCGCTTCGTCAAACATCCGGCAGCCGGCGGCGGCCAGGGCAGCGAGATGAGCAAGCCGGTTGTGTGTACGTGCCAACACATTATACGCGAAAAAACGACGTAGGGCGGACAATCCGGTCCGCCCGCGAAAACCCGTAGGGCAGGCGTTCGTGTCTGCCCGTGTGAATCTGCCGAGTCATTGGTCCCGACCGACCGTCCATAAATCGACAAAGCTAATAGCCTCCTCGCGCATGGTTTTTTCCCCTTCCACGTGTGGGGAGGGGTTAGGGGGGGGGGCCCGCGTGCAGACGAGTACGAGAAAGGCCGCGTAGAATACGCATTTCGCCCGGGCCACGTCAATGCAAGCAGGCACGAGCGGAGCGGAACGTCACGCCGCGCGAATGCCGAACACGCCGAGTGGCGAACGCGCCAGCAAAGCCCGACTAGAATCAGCACCAGGCAGGCCGGCTCGGGGACGGCGTGGGCCTTCCAGACGTAGTAGTCAGCCTCGGTCACCTTGCCGTCGAAGTTGCCGTCGGCCCCGGCGCCGGGGTACTATCGGTCGCCCCAGCGCGTCTTGCCAGACGGTGTAGTCGAGCGGCGTCCACGTGCCATCATCGTTAAAATCGCCGGGGATGCCGGAGACGAGGGTGATGGTGAGGGTGGCGCCGGTGGCGAAGTAATCTATCGAGCCGAATGATCATTTGTGGAATTGAGGCTAAAATCAAAGATCGTGCCGTCCGCTAAATAACCTTTCAATACCACATTGCGCATGGTAATTGTAAATGGGACATTTTCTGTCAATGTAGATGTAATGTCCGTGTCGCCGATAAAGAATCCGCCGGCCGAAAATTTAACGACGCTTCCGCTGTCAGCGTCGAAATCGTTGTCGATTGTGCCACCCGAGACATTAATTTCGCTGCCCGTTAAAGCGTCAAAACTCATTCCAATTTTGCCTCCTGAAATGTTCACGTTGCCACTTGAGTGCAACCCTGATCCGAGTGCCGCACCGTCGGCGACGGAACCGCCGGAGATATTGACTTTACTACCGCTTTGGGCATTAAAATTATAGTGTAACGTACCGCCGGATATGTACACTTCGCTGCCATTCTTAGCCTCAAATCCATTACCTACTTCGCCACCTGAGATCCACACGGAGCTGCCGGCAAATGTGTCTTGCTCCTAATGGAACTGGAATTTTCCCGTGCGGTCGTTAGCATAACGCCAAGGGGAGGATCATTCCATGACAAGAAAACGCAGAACATTCACGGCGGAGCAGAAGGCAGAGGTGGTTCGGCGGCAGGTTAGCGGGAAGGAGGCGGTCAGCGATCTGGCCGATGAGCTGGGCGTCCAGCCAAGCCAGATTCACACCTGGGTGAAGCAGGTCCTTGACCAGGCCGACAAGGCGTTCGACCGGTCGGCTGGCCAGCGACGGGCCGAAACGGCCAAGGACCGCCGGATCGAGCAATTGCAGGCCAAGCTGGCCCAGAAGAACGAAGTCATCTCCGAGCTGATGGAGGAGAACGTCCGCGCAAAAAAAGCCAATGGGGAACTCTAAAAGGACGCTGGGTTCCCCACGACACGCGCGACCAGGTCGTCGACTACGTCAAGCGCTGGACCAAACGCGCGGAGCTGCCGGCCAAGCAGCTTTTGGCCTGGCTGGAACTGGGCCCGAGCAAGTTCCATCAGTGGACGGAGCGCTACGGCAAGGCCAACGAGCACAACGGCCGGGTGCCCCGCGACGGGTGGCTGGAGGCCTGGGAAAAACAGGCCATTCTCGACTACCACGACCGACATCCGCTGGAAGGCTACCGCCGCCTGACGTTCATGATGCTCGACGACGACGTGGTGGCGGTCAGCCCATCGAGCGTCTACCGCGTGCTCAAAGCGGCCGGTCGGCTGGATCGCATGGACAAGAACCCTCGAAGAAAGGGACCGGCTTCGTGCAGCCGCTCGGCCCCATCAGCACTGGCACGTCGATATCTGCTATCTCAACCTGGCCGGCACGTTCTACTTCCTGTGCACCCTGCTCGACGGCTACAGCCGGTTCATCGTGCACTGGGAGATCCGCGAATCGATGACAGAACAGGACGTCGAGACGATCGTCCAGCGGGCCTTGGAAAAGTATCCCGGGGAGAAGCCGCGGATCATCAGCGACAATGGCCCGCAGTTCATCGCCAGGGACTTCAAGCAGTTCATCCGCCTGTGGGATGACCCACGTGCGCACCAGCCCCTACTATCCGCAGTGCAACGGCAAGCTGGAACGCTGGCACGGCAGCCTCAAACGAGAATGCATTCGCCCGGCCGCCCGAATCGCTCGAGGAGGCGCGGCGCATGGTGGCCGCTTACGTCGAGCACTACAACCAAGTCCGGTTGCACAGTGCGATCGGCTACATCACGCCGGCCGACAAGCTCGCCGGACTGGAGACGGTGATCTTCGCCGAGCGCGACCGCAAGCTGGAAGAGGCCCGCGAGCGGCGCAGCCGTGCGAAAGCGAGTGCAGACTAGCCGGGGAGGTTGCTTGATGAACGACGACAGCTACAACGCAAAATGGCCTGGGCGGAGGATAGGGCAACGCAGAGGTGCGACCCGAGCACCGACCCAGGGGCCGAGACCGAAGGGCGGGCGGTTGGCATCAATCGTGCGCCGCCCGTCTTCCTCTTCGGGATTGGCACAAAGCGATAAACCTTCGCGGCACGATGCCGCGACTCTTCGACAGGATGCCACCCTTCAACTCGCTAACGCCCAACGGCCCAAATTCCAGTTCACGGTGAACCAAGACACGGACACCCAGCGGCAGTGGATCCGTCGAAGCCAGGAACACGCCTGGCGTAGCCGCCGCCACGTTGGCTGCTTCCAAAGTGAGCGTGCCGTTCGCAATGTTGTCGGAATCGAGTGGTGAAAACGCGAATGCTCGTCCGTCTGCGAACACGCCCGTAAAGATGCCGTCTGAAGGAATATCTAGCGATGCGCTATTGCCAATCATATCCAAGCCTGCGATGGGCGCAGCCGTTTAAGCGAAAGTCATTGCCAATAATGCGAATTATACTGAGCTTTGATGCGTCGAAATCGTCGGCAATCGCTCCTCCGGAGAAATTCACAACGCTCCCGCTCAAAGCGTCGAAGCCAGCGCCTATCAGTCCACCCGAGATATTCACAAGGCTGCCATTTTTGGCGTCGAATGAGCTGTTCACGACTCCTCCTGAGACATTCACGACACTCCCAGCATATGCTTCAAAGGTTGTACCGACCGTACCGCCTGAGATATTCACTTCCACGTTCACGCTGGTTCCATTCGATGCGCCTGCGTCGAAGTTGCTGCCGATCGAACCGCCGGTGATGTTGAGCTGTGTGTTCGACCCGATCGATTGATTATTGCCAATATCCGGCGGCACGTTGATGATCGTCGTGAAGTCGGCGCGGGCCCGGTTGTGGCAAACAAGTAAGAGCAGCAGGGCGGCGGTTAGCGCCGGGCGGGAAAGGGCGCGGAAGTAAGTGCGGTGGGAGCGGGGGGTGGTGGGGCGCATGAGCGGTCCTGCTTGTGTTGGGGTTTTTGCTTAAGTGAATCCCAAACCTGGTTCCGCAGAGAATACGGCGGGGACGATGCTTCAACTTGCGCCGTTCGCCGTCACCTCGCCACGGCGAGTCCCCGGCGACCCGGCCCTATTCCGCCGCGGCCGATCTTCGACCCGAAGGGAGAACGCGTCGGTCTCCGGCAACTCGCCCTCACCCCGGCCCTCTCCCAGAGGGAAAGGGGGGCTACCGGGGGCTTCCAGGCGAAGGCGGCGTCCCGATTTTAGCGTGGCCGGCGAGTGGTTGCAAACATTTATGGGGTGAAAGTCGCTAGGCGAGGGCGGGCGGAATTAGGGTTGCTGAAGCGGCCGGTCGTCAGCGACGAACTGTTGTCATGCGGGTTTGTACTTACGCACGTTAAGAAATGGCGAAACGCCGGGAAAACTTGCAGGCAGGTCGTGCGGGGCGGGGCGCGGGGATGGGGGCGGTTGCCCAGGGTGGCTGCCGTTCGGGTGCCAATGAAAGGCAGAACCCTCCCCCCGGCCCCTCCGTAACAGGGAGGGGGGAATTCGCCCTCACCCCGGCCCTCTGCCGCCACGGCCGCCCTACGGCCCGACGGGAGAGGGGGGAATTCAGAATACGCGCCACCGCGGCTGTTTGGCAGGCAGAGCCTGCCCTACTTCGTCGCGGCGGCGGGTTCTTCGAACGTGGGACGCGGCGCTTTTTCGACGACGCGGTCGTGCTTACCCGTGAATTCGAGGATCGCCCGCGTGCCGGCGTCGCCCAGGCGGGGTTTTGCCAATCGTAAGATGCGGGTGTAGCCGCCGGGGCGGTCGAGAAAGCGGGGGGCGACCTTGTCGAACAGCTCGAAGACCGCCTCTTTGTCGCCGAGCAGCGTCAGGCAGCGGCGGCGGGCGGCGACGGCTGGGGCGATCGCCTGATTCCAGTCGTTCCAGCGGCCGCTCTTGCGCCAGGCGTTGTAGGCGTCGCTGCCCCGCGCGGCCGGGGCCGCGTGCTGGCGGGCTGCTTCCTCGGCGGCCAGGCCGCGGCAGGCGATCGTGATACACTTCTCGACCAGCGGCCGCACTTCCTTGGCCTTGGCCAGCGTGGTGACGATGCGGCCCGGCACCGCGGGCTTGTTCTCGTCGAATTCGTTGTCGCGCTCGGTGAGAAAGATGGCGCTGGCCAAAAATCTCTTCAAGGCGCGTTGATGGCTGGGATTGCGGCCGAGCTTGCGGCCCCGTTTGCGATGACGCATGGCAGCACCGTGAAATTGACGATTGGACCGACTCGAACGCGCCGACGAATTTGAACCACGAAGGCACGAAGAACACTTAGCAGGAGAAAGAAGAAAAGATCGGGAACACTGGTATTCACTAATTAGCACTAATAATCCGGGAAAGTGCAGCGACCTCTGTGGGCTGTGCCGTAATTCATGGTTTGCAGATTAGTGCTTATTAGCGTTTATTAGTGTTCCCTTTTACTAGCCTTGTGTCCTTCGTGTCTTTGTGGTTCAAAAGGTGAGCGACGAGCGTTCCAATCTGCGAGTTAGCAATTGGTTGTGACTATTTCAAACGTATTTTTGAGTTCGTTCAAACGGCGGCCAGCGAGGGGAGCCGCATGCCGAGGTGGAGGCCCATGTCGCGGAGGCGATTTTGGACCTCGGTGAGCGTGGTCTCGCCGAAGTTTCGGACTTCGAGCAGTTGGTCTTCGGAACGCTGCACCAGATCGCGGACCGTCATGATGTTTTCGGATTCGAGGCAATTGCTGGCCCGCACTGAAAGGTTCAGCTCGCTGATGCTCATGCCCAGCTTCGATTCCAGGGCCGCATCGACGCCCAGCATGCCGTCGCGGGCCGGCGAGCGGACCTGCGGGCCGAGCTGGGTGTATTGCACGAACGGGTTGAGGTGCTTGCGCAAGATCTTGGCCGACTCGACGAGGGCCATTTCCGGCGCGACCGAACCGTTGGTCCAGATTTCCATCGTCAGCTTGTCGTAATTCGTCTTTTGTCCGACGCGGGTTTCCTCGATTGCGTACCGCACCCGGACGACGGGGCTGTAGACCGCGTCGATGGGAATGATGCCGATCTCTTGGACGTTCTGGCTGTGCTCGCTGGCGGGGATGTAGCCGCGGCCGTTCTCGACGACCATCTCCATAACGAAGGGGACGTTGTCGGTCAGGTTGGCCAGCACATGGTTCTTGTTGAGGATTTCGACCGACTCGTCGGTTTCAATATCGCTGGCGAAGATCGGGCCTGCCGTCTTCTTTTCGACGCGGAGGACACGGGTCGAATCGCCGAAATTCTTCACGACGAGCGATTTGACGTTGAGCACGACGTCGGTAATGTCTTCGTACAGGCCGGGGAGGGTGGTGAACTCGTGCTGGGCGTTGTGGACTTTGATCTGCGTGACCGCGCTGCCTTCGAGGCTCGACAGCAATACGCGGCGCAGGCCGTTGCCGATCGTCGAGCCGAATCCGCGCTCGAAGGGCTCGGCGACGAACTTTCCGTAGGTCGACGTCAGCGTAGCCGCATCGCAGGTGACAACGCTGGGCAGTTCCAATCCGCGCCATCGGATGTGCATGACAGGTCTCCGGGTGTTGGGTGGAGAGAGTGGACGGAGCAACCAAATTATCTTGCCACAGAGAGCACAGAGATCAGGGAGACGAATTGGGGAATAATGCAAAATGCCAATGTTCAATGAAGAATGCAAACTGTGCGTTCCAGTTCTTCATTTTGAATTTAGTATTTTGCATTCTTCATTCTTATCTCTGGGGCCTCTGAGTTCTCTATGGCTTTCTTCAAGTAAGGACGAAAACGAGCTACTCGACCGCTCTCGGCTACCGCGAGCAGAGCTCGACGATGAGTTGGGTTTGAACGGGAATTGAGACGTCGTCGGCGACCGGCAAGCGGCTGACGACGCCTTCGGGAATCTGCGATTCGCTGAGGGTCAAAAAGTCGGGAACACCGCGGTGGCTTTCGGACAGCACACGGCGAACCGTGTCGAGGCTCTGGGCCCGGTTCTTGACGCGAATGACGTCGCCCAGGCGAACTTCGTAGCTCGGAATGTCGAGCCGTTTGCCGTTGACCGTAATGTGGCCGTGGCGAATGATCTGCCGGGCCTGAGCGCGGCTCAGGCCGAAGCCCAAACGGTGCACGATATTGTCGAGCCGCCGCTCTAGCAGGATCAACAGGGCGTTGCCCGTGTTGCCCTTGCTTTGCGAGGCGCGATCGAAGTAGCGGCGGAACTGCCGCTCCAGCACGCCATAGTAATGTTTGACCTTTTGCTTCTCGCGGAGGTGCTGGCCGTAATCGGTGAGCTTGCCGCGCCGTGATTGGTGCATGCCGGGCGGCGACTGGCGGCGTTCGATGGCGCACTTGGGCGTATCGCAGCGCGTGCCCTTGAGGAATAGCTTGAGGCCATCGCGGCGGCAAAGTCGACAGACGGGACCGGTATAACGTGCCATGGGTGAGGAGAAGGTGTCAGGTGTCGGGTGTCGGGAATATAGCCGCGACGCTACGCGTCGCTGGTTCACAGCGCAACGCAAGACTTCGCTACACTCTGCGCTTCTTGCGGGGCCGGCAGCCGTTGTGGGGCAGGGGCGTGATGTCTTCGATAGATTTCACTTTGAGGCCGGCAGCTTCCAGCGAGGTGATCGCGCTTTCGCGGCCGCTGCCGGGGCCTTTCACTTTTACTTCAACTTCCTTGACGCCGAACTTCTTGGCCTTTTCGGCGGCTTGCTGGGCGGCCATCTGGCCGGCAAACGGCGTGCTCTTGCGGCTGCCCTTGAAGCCGCTCGTGCCGGCGCTGGCCCAGCACAAGGTGTCGCCCTTGGTGTCGGTGATCGTCACCGTCGTATTGTTGAATGTCGCCTGGATGTAGGCGATGCCGACCGAGACGTTGCGGCGGGCTTTCTTTTTGGTTTTGACTTTGCCCATGTCGAAAATGACAAATGACTAATGACGAATAGAGGAACGAGGAGTGACGAGGATGAACAACTTCATTATTTCGTCATTCGTCGTTCGTCATTCCAGAAACTGGATATTGTTCACAAACAAGTATTAACGTAAATCCTTCACGCCCTTCTTGCCGGCTACGGTCTTCTTCGGCCCCTTGCGGGTGCGGGCGTTGGTGCGAGTGCGCTGGCCGCGAACGGGCAGGCCGCGGCGATGCCGGACGCCGCGGTAGCAGGCGATGTCGCGCAGCCGCGAAATGTTTTGCGACACTTGCCGCCGCAACTGTCCCTCGACAACGTAGTCTTTGTCGAGCAGGGCGGCGATCCGCGCGACTTCGTCTTCTCCCAGCTCGCGGGCGTGCACCTGCGGGTTCACGCCTGCCTTGTGGCACAGCTCGCGGGCGATCCTCGGGCCGACGCCGTAGAGGTACGTCAGGGCGATTACCGTCGGCCGATCATTCGGGATGTCAACGCCTTGCAAACGGGGCATGGGGTTCTCCAATATAGCCGTCAGTCGTCAGTCGTCAGCCGTAAACACTGACGGCTTTCTGCTATCCTTGCCGCTGCTTGTGGCGGGGGTTGCTGCACACGACGTACACGACGCCGCGGCGGCGGACGACCTTGCATTTGTCACACACGCGCTTAACGCTGGCTCGCACTTTCATGGCAACACCTGTTTCCGGCAGCTTTTCGCTGCGAGGCGGCAGAGCCGCACGCGCAAAACGCGGCGGGGCAATGCAAATACGGGACCGAAATGGCGGGAAACGCTTGAGTATACGTGCTAGCGGCCGGTTGCTTCAAGGGCTACTGGCCGGCAATTTCTAAGAAAATGCGAAGACGCAAGCGGAAACTGGCAAGAGGCAAGCGGCGCGGCCGGCTCAGGCTGGCGCTTTTTCCAGTCGGCCCAAGAAGACGTCGCCGTATTTGGCCAATTCTTCGTGCGAGGGGGCCTTGGTGAGCAGCACCGGTCCAGCGCTGGTGACGGCAATCGTGTGCTCAAAATGGGCGCTCGGCTTGCCGTCGAGCGTCGATTGGGTCCAGTCATCGCGGTGCATCTTCACGCGCTTCGTGCCCATATTCACCATCGGCTCGACGGCAATCACGAGGCCGGGCTCGATGCGAAAATCGCCGCTGCCCCGCAGGCCGCGGCTCAAGAAGTTGGGCACCTGGGGATCTTCGTGCATCTGCCGGCCGATGCCGTGGCCCACGAAGCACTCGACGGTCGAGTAGCCGTTGGACCGGACGAAGGCGGCCATTTCGCGGGCCACTTGGCTCCACCGCGTCTTGGTGTGCATCAGCTCATAGGCCAGGTTCAACGTGGCGAGGGTGACGTCCAGCAGGTTTTGATTGGCGGGCGAGATGCGGCCGACCGGGTAGGTGACGGCCGCGTCGCCGCACCAGCCATTCAGGCGGCATCCCGTATCGACGCTGACAATGTCTCCCTCGGCGAGCGGCTTGCGGTTCGGAATGCCATGGACGACGACGTCGTTGATGCTCGTGCAGGTCGCGGCGGGGAAGGGGGGCTTGCCTTCCTTCTGGTTGGGATAATCGAGAAACAGCGGATGGGCATTGCAGCGGCGGAAATGCTCGCTGATGACGGCGTCGATATCGGCCGTGGAGACTCCCGGGCACACCATTTTCGCGACCAGCTGATGGGCCTGCCAGACGCACAGCCCGGCCTGCCGCAGGAGGCCGATTTCGCGATCAGATTTGAGTTGAATCACCGGTCCGAATGAAAATGAGCTGGAATATTAACGTAGAAGCGACGCGGCTTCACAGACATTCAGGCGAGGCATTGCGTCACCAGTAGTTGCATCCATTCATTGTATCCAATTGGACGACGGCCGCAGAGTCGTTTTTTAAGCGGCGTCGGCAATCGTCGCCAGAATCCGTTCAAACACCTTGTCGGGCGGCGCATCGCCGTCAATCTGACGGAGAATTCCCTGTTTCCGATAGTACGCTAAGAGCGGCTCGGTGAGGCGATCGTGCTCGCGAAACCGCTCGCCGATCGTCTCCATTTGGTCGTCGGTTCGCCCCCGGGCCAGCAGCCGCTCAACGAGACGTCCTCGATCGACCTTCAACTCCAAGGCCAGATTGATTTTGTTGTGCGCTGGGCGAGCATCTTGTCGAGGGCGGCGGCCTGGGGCACGGTCCGCGGAAAGCCGTCGAACAGGCAACCCCTGGCGCAATCGGGCTGGTCGAGTCGTTCGCCGACGATGCTGATCACCAGTTCGTCGGGAACGAGCTTGCCGGAGTGGATGAATTGGGCCGCCTGCTGGCCGAGCTCCGAACCGGCCTCGAGGGCGTCGCGGAGCATATCGCCCGTGGACAGGTGGATGATGCCCAGGTGCTGCTCGAGCCGCCGGGCCTGCGTCCCTTTTCCCGCGCCTGGAGGTCCGATGAAGACGATGCGCATGATAGCTTCCAGGAACGTTTCCGCTGTCGCGTGCCGGCGGCGGGCCGCCCATCCTCGGGCACGCGACACTCGCTGCCGATCTCTTGTGGCTCGCTCTCCATGTGCGAAGATTAATCCAACAGGCCTGAGTAGTTTCGCATGACGAGGTGGCTGTCGATCTTTTGCACGAGGTCGAAGGCCACGCTGACGGCGATCAGCAGACTTGTGCCGCCGTAAAACGATGGCGATCACCCAGGGCACGTCGAGCGACGTTGGAATCAGCGTGGGAATGATGGCCACGATGGCCAAGAAGCCGGCCCCGACGTACGTGATGCGCACCATCACTTTTTCCAGATAGTCGGCGGTCCGCTTGCCGGGCCGATAGCCGGGAATAAACGAGCCGAAGTTCTTCAAGTTGTCGGCCATATCCTTGGGATTGAAGGTGATGGCCGTCCAAAAATAGCAAAAGAAGTAGATCAACAGCAGATACAGGATGTTGTAAATGAAGCCGTACCGCTGAAATACGTCGTGGCCCCAATGGATGAGCTGGGCCCACCAGCTTTCGCTCGAGCCGACGGCCTGCGACAACTGGGTGAAAATCAAGAGGGGAAACATCAACAGGCTGCTGGCGAAAATGATCGGCATCACGCCGGCCTGATTGACCTTGAGGGGCAGATACTGCCGCGTGCCGCCGTAGACCTTCCGGCCGCGGACGTGCTTGGCGCTTTGCATCGGAATCCGCCGCTGGCCAAGCGTGATAAACACCACGCCGATCACCACGGCCACGAACAACGCGGCCAATAGCAAGAGACCTTCGATGCCGAGCCCGGTCGTGCCGCCCCCCAACTCGAGAGACGCTTTTTGCAACAGCTCCCAGCCGGCGCCCGGCATGCGGGCCAGGATGCCGGCCATGATCAGCAGGCTGATGCCGTTGCCGATGCCGAACTCGTCGATCTGCTCGCCCAGCCACATCAGGAACACGGTGCCGGCCGTCATCGTCAGCACGGAAATGATGGTCCACCGACAGCGTCAACCCGCCCGACTCGGTCAAAAACACCGAATTGACGAGCTGCCGTTCGACGGCGAAGGTGCGAAGATAGAACCAGCTTTGCAACAAGCAAATGGCGACGGTGGCGTAGCGCGTGTACTCGTTGATTTTCTTCCGGCCGGCCTCGCCCTCTTTTTGCAATTGCTCGAGCGGCGGATAGACGCTGCCCAAGAGCTGAAAGATGATCGAGGCCGAGATGTAGGGCATGATGCCCAGGCCGAAGATCGTCACCTGGCTGAGCCCGGCCGCGCTGAACACGGCCACTTGCTGCATGATGTCGTTCAGGCCGCCGCCTTGATGGGCGAACGCCTTGACCTTTTCGGTGTCGACGATCGGCAGGCTGATCGTGAAGCCGACGCGGTAGATGGCCAGCATCACCAGCGTCAGGAGGATCTTGCGGCGCAGCTCAGGAATCTGCCAAACGACGCGAATTTTTTCCCACATGGCGTGTTGGCTAATAGGTGAGTAGGAGAGTCGGCGAGTAGGTAACGTGGGGCCACGCTACGTGCTCAGGTACTCACTTATTCACCTGCTCACCCTCCTTATTGGGCCGATTTCTTCTTTCCCATCTTGTTCCGGACGACTGGTTTGGGGCCGGGAATGGTGATCGTCTGGCCGCCCGCCTTGGCGATTTTTTCAGCGGCCGATTTGCTGAATTTATGGGCTGAGACTTTGAGCTTCTTCTTCAATTCGCCGTTGCCGAGGACCTTGAGCTCATCGAAGACGCCTTTGATGAGCTTTGCGGCGGCTAGCGATTCGGGCGTGACTTCCTCGCCAGGGCCGAAGGATTCCAGGTCGCCTACGTTGATGACGGCTACCTTGGCGGCCCAGCGGTTGTGGAAGCCGCGCTTGGGAATGCGGCGGACGAGTGGCATCGTGCCACCCTGAAAAATGGAGAGGAACGACACACCGTTGTGCGACCACTGGCCTTTGTGGCCGCGGCCGGCCGTCTTGCCCTGACCCGAGCCGATGCCGCGCCCCAGCCGCTTGCGCTTGCGCTGCGTGTGAACGCCCCGATTGACGTCGCTGATGTTCATGACAATGTCACCTGCCGTAAGCGTTCGACCTCGGCCTTGGGTCGCAATTGCGCGAGGGCCGCGAACGTGGCCTTCACGAGCGAGACGGGATTATTCGAGCGGAAACTCTTCGTCAGTATATCGTGGATGCCGGCCGACTCGCACACGGCGCGGACCGCGGAGCCGGCGATCACGCCCGTGCCAGGCGCTGCCGGAATCAGCACCACATGGGCCGACCCATAGCGTCCCTCGACGACATGTGGAATGGTCAAGCCAGCGAGCGGCACTTCGACCAGGCTCCGCATCGCCTCTTTCTGCGCCTTTTCGACGCTGGGCGGGACTTCGTTCGCCTTGCCGTAGCCCCAGCCGGCCTTGCCCCGGCCGTCGCCGACCACGACCATCGCCGCAAAGCTAAAGCGGCGGCCGCCCTTCACGACCGCGGCGCAGCGCTTGATCTTGACGATGTTCTCCGAGAGCTCGCCTTGGATGCGTTCTTTGGTACTGGTGGACACTCGTTAATTCCTAATGGTGGTTAAGCCGCTTCGTCGTGAAAGGGAAATGAAAAGTGAAAATGTTAAATTCAAAATGAGAAATGGCGGTTCGCCCGCTTCATTTTGCGTTTTTCATTGAACGTTTTGCATCTTGCATTCTGCCTTACTCAATATTGTGTAAATCGAGTTCAAAAACTGAGACCGCCCTTGCGGGCCGCCTCGGCCAGCTCGGCGACGCGGCCGTGGTACTTGTAGGGGCCGCGGTCGAAGCAGACGGCCGTAATTCCGGCCGCTTTTGCCCGCTCGGCGATCGCCTTGCCGACGGCTTGGGCCGCCGTGCGATTGCCACCACTTTTCAGCGAACCGACGAGCGCCTTATCGAGCGACGAGGCCGCGGCCAGCGTTTTGCCCGCCGTGTCGTCGATCACCTGCACGCTGATGTGCTTGTGACTGCGGGCCACGCTCAATCGCGGCCGCTGGGGCGTGCCCCGCACGCGCTTGCGAACGCGAAATGCCCGTCGCTTTCGCTGACCGTTGATAACTTTTTGGTGGACCATGGAGAAAAGTCAAGAGTCAAGAGTCGAGAGTCAAGAGTCAGAAAGCTTCCGGCTCTGGAGTCTTGACTCTTAGCTCTGGACGCCTTCATTACGTTGCCGTCTTGCCCGCCTTACGGCGTACTTGTTCGCCTTCATAGCGGATGCCTTTGCCTTTATATGGCTCGGGTTTGCGGACCGCCCGCACCTCGGCCGCGAATTGGCCGACTTGCTGCTTGTCTGTCCCCTTGATCACGATGTGGGTCTGGTCGGGGCACTTCACGTCCAGCTCCTTGGGGATCTTCATGTGGATTTCATTCGCGAATCCGACGCGGAGCTGCAGCGTGTCGCCCTGAATCGCCCCCAGGTAGCCGACGCCCTGAATTTCGAGCTTCTTCTCGTAGCCCTGCGTGACGCCGATCAGCATGTTGTTGACCAGCGCCCGGGTCAGGCCGTGGTAGGCGCGGACGGCGCGCTCTTCAGAATCACGCGAGCAGACGACGCGCTTGTTCGCTTCGTCGACGCTGACTTTGATCTCCGGCCGATGGGCGTACTGCAGCTTGCCCAGCTTGCCCTCGACGTTAATCACCCGGCCGGCGACGCTCACCTTGGCGCCGTCGGGGACGGGAACTGGTTTTTTGCCTATTCTTGACATTTTAAAGCCTTCAGCCTTCCGCCTTCAGCCTTTTGCCACCTGTTCTTACTGATGGCCGACGGCTGACGGCTGACGGCTTTTACCTCACCAAACTTCGCACAATACTTCGCCGCCCAGATTTCGCTGCCGCGCTTCGCGGTCGCTGATCACACCACGGCTGGTGCTGATGATGGAAATACCCAGGCCGCCCAGCACCGGCTGCAGGCTGGCCGCCCGGCTGTAGACCCGGCGGCCCGGCTTGCTGACGCGGCGGATATGGCGGATCACGCGCTCGCCGTTCGGGCCGTATTTCAATTGCAGCACCAAGTGCTTGTCTGGGGCGCCGTCTTCATTTTCCTCACGCCAATCCCAGATATAGCCTTCCCGCTTGAGCACCTCAGCCAGGCCACACTTGAGCCTCGAGAGGGGCATCAGCACGTGCGGACGCTCGATCCGCACCGCATTACGAATGCGGGTCAGCATATCGGCGATCGGGTCGGTCATCATATCGTTGTGGACTCCGGAAGGGTGAATAAGCAGGTAGGTTCGTAAGTGAGCATGCAGCTCAGTCGGGGCACTTACTCAGCTACTCACGTATTCACTTACTCACCGCTTTCTCTCACCAACTTGCCATTCTTACGCCGGGGATCAGTCCTTGGTCGGCCAGCTTGCGGAAGCAGATGCGGCAGATGCCGAACTTCCGGTACACGGCCCGCGGCCGGCCACACAACCGGCAGCGCATTTTGCGACGGGTCGAAAACTTCGGCGCCTGTTGCGACTTCGCGATTTTGGATTTACTGGCCACGGGGGCGAATTCCTTGGTAGCGGTTAGCTATTAGCCGTCAGCTATAAGCCAAATTGATATCATCTCTAGTATTTTGTCTGGCGAGTCGCGAACGGCTAAAAGACAATAGCTCCATTTACGCGGCCGCGTCATCTCTGCGGAACGGCATGCCGAAGTGCCGCAGCAGCTCGCGTGACTCGTCGTCATCGCCGCCCTTCGTGCAGATCGTGATGTTCATCCCCTGCACGCGGGTGTATTTGTCGGGGTTGAGCTCGGGGAACACGAGCTGTTCGGTGAGCCCCAGGCTGTAATTACCGTGGCCGTCGAAGGCGTCGGGATTCAGGCCGCGAAAGTCGCGGACGCGGGGCAGAGCTAGCGAAATCAGCCGGTCCAAAAACTCGTACATCCGCCGCCTCGCAGCGTCACCTTGCAGCCGACCTCCAGACCCTCGCGGAGGCGAAAGTTGGCGATGCTTTTCTTCGACTTGCAGCGGACCGGCTTTTGACCCGTGATCTCGGCCAGGGCGCTGGTCGCGTCGTCCATGTGCTTCTTGTCTTGCGTGGCGCTGCCGACGCCCATGCTAACGACGATCTTCTCGATCCGCGGCAGGGCCAGACGATTTGCGCGGCCCAGCTTTTCGCCAGAGCCGGCTGAATCTCCTTCTCGAACTGCGTCTGCAGCCGCGGCACGGGCGGAGGCGCAGCCTTGCCGCTTTCGTTTTTGCCTTCTTCGGATTTCTTTACTTTCTTGGCCATCGCAGGTAGTCGCAAGGTATAAGACGTAAGACGTAAGTTACAGAACGGGCATGATTGCTTACGACTAATGACTTACGGCTTACACCTTCTTATTTCTTATCTCTCATTTCGTTGCGTGCGCCCTCTTGGCCGGGGCAATCTGCCCGGCGGCGGCGCCGCATTTTTTACAAAACCGTTCTTTGCCGCCGTCCTTGAGGAAGCGGGCGCCCAGGCGGGCGGCCGTCCCGCACGACTGGCAAACGAATTTCAAATTCGAAACCTGGACCGGCATCTCCTTGCTCAGCCGGCCGCCCTGCGGGTGCTTTTGGCTGCGGCGAATGTGCTTGAAGACTTTGTTCACGCCCTCGACCAGAGCCTTGCCGGCGGCGCGATCGATTTTGATCACGCGGGCCCGCGCACCCCGGTCGGCGCCGGTGATGACTTCGACGGTGTCACCGCTGCGTATTAACATGTCTGTAGCTCTTAGCTGTTCGCTCTTTGCCGTTCGCCAAAGCACTGTCAGCGCGCCTGGCTAACGGCTGAGTGCTAACGGCTAACAACTTTCACACCACTTCGCTCGCCAAACTGACAATCTTCATGAACTTCCGTTCGCGGAGCTCGCGGGCGACGGCGCCGAAAATGCGCAGTCCCGCGCGGGTTGCGATCGTTGTCGATCAGCACCACCGCGTTCGAATCGAACCGCACGTAGCTGCCGTCGGGCCGCCGCGTCGGGAAACGCGTGCGGACGATCACCGCCCGCACGACGGCCTTCTTCTTGACGTCGCTGGTCGGCAGCGTGTTTTTCACGCTGCACACGACGACATCGCCCAGGCCGGCCGTGCGGCGCCGGCTGCCGCCGAGCACCTTGATGCACATCACTTCCTTGGCGCCCGTGTTGTCGGCGACGTTCAATCTGGTCTGCATCTGGATCATCGTGGACGTTCCAGCTCCGGATCCTTGCTGAGTTAGCTTGTTGTACGTGCCCAGCGGGCGTCGCGAGTCTCGGACTCGCCGTGGCGAGCGACGCCGCTAAACCTGGCGTGGCAACTATTGGGCTGATTCACTTGTTTGCGATTCGGCGCCGGTCGTCCGGCGATCTGCTTCCGCCACGTCGGCTGCCGCCCGCATCGCGGCGATGTCGACCTGCTCGCCCTTGGTGACGATCCGGATCAGGTCCCATCGTTTGAGCTTCGAACGGGGGGGCGCTTCGATGATTTCCACCGTGTCGCCGACGTGCGATTCGTTGTTTTCGTCGTGCACGTGGCAGACCGTCCGCCGGCGGATGAACTTGCCGTACTTCGGGTGCCGCACGAGCCGGTCGATCTCGACGCGGCGCGACTTGTTCATCTTGTCGCTCGTTACCAGTCCGATGACTTGTCGTTTGGGCATGGGAAAGGTGTCACGTGTCAGGTGTCAGGAAGCGGGGGCGGCCGCTTTCGTGGCTCGCTCTGTTTGGATCGTGTTGATTCGCGCGATCAATCGGCGGTTCCGCCGCAGCTCGCTCGGGGCGTCGAGCTTCTCGGTCTGGGCCTGGATCCGCAGCCGGAATAGTTTTTCCTTGGCTTCATGCATCGTCAGCACGAGCTGCTCGTCGCTCATGTCGCGAAGTTCGCTGGATTTGGCCATGGCTTGCGCTCCGCACCGTTTACTCGCCGCAGCGGGCGTCGCGGCTAAACTCTAATTGCTCTTCCGCTCGACTGTTCTTCCGTCGCTACGCCGACTGCCGCTTCACCATTCGCACGCGGATCGGCATCTTGTGGGCCAGGCGGGCCAGGCAAATCTTGGCGGCCGCCTCGGCCACGCCGCCCAGCTCGTACAATACCGTGCCGGGCCGCACGACGGCCGCCCAGTACTCAGGCTCGCCCTTGCCTTTGCCCATGCGCGTCTCGAGCGGAATCGACGTGATCGACTTGTGCGGGAACACGCGGACGTACAGACGGCCCTCGCCGCGGATGTACTGCGTGGCCGCAATACGTCCGGCTTCGATCGTCTGGGCGCTCACCCAGCCGCCTTCGACCGCTTGCAATCCGAATTCCCCAAAGACGACGCGGTTGCCACGAGTGGCATTACCTTTTATACGCCCTCTTTGGCTTTTTCGGTGCTTCACCCGTTTGGGCATCAGCGCCATCGGTTTCGTCCTCGTACATGCCTTGATTGATCCACACCTGGACGCCAATGTGGCCCTGGGCCGTCATGGCTTCCACAAAACCGTAATCAATCTTCGCCCGCAGCGTGCTGAGCGGGATCGAGCCGGCAATTTGCTTTTCGCGGCGGGCCATTTCGGCGCCGCCGAGGCGGCCCGCCAGTTGTATCTTCACGCCCTTGGCGCCGGCTTCCATCGTCGTGTCGATGACCCGTTTCATCGTGCGGCGGAAGCTGGCCCGCTTGGCCAGTTGTTCGGCAATTTCTTCGGCCACGAGGTGCGCCTGCAGCTCGGGCCGGGCGATTTCCTCGATCTTGATGTTGATCCGCCGGCCGACCAGGTTTTGCAATTCGTCCTGCAGTTGATCGACCTGTTGGCCCTTGCGGCCGATGATCACACCCGGCCGGGCCGCGTGCAGGATGACCTTGACTTCGTCGCGGGTTCGCTCGATTTCGACCTTCGGGATGCCGGCAAACTTGTATTTTTCGGTAACGTATTTGCGGATCTTGTGGTCCTCGACCAACAGGTCCGCGTACTCTTTCTTGGAGGCATACCAGCGGCTCTTCCAGCCGAGCATGATGCCGGTGCGGAAACCAATTGGATTGACCTTTTGACCCATAAAAGCCTTCAGCTTTCGGCCGTCAGCCGTCAGCCGTCAGCCGTCAGTTTCTTACTGAAGGCTGCAGGCTGATGGTTGATGGCTATTCACTCACTCCACACTGACCGTGATATGCGAAAAACGTCTTGTGACTACGTGCGCCATGCCGCGGGCTCGCGGGCGGAGCCGCTTGAAGGCCGGGCCGCCGTCGACGCGGGCGTCGATGATCACCAGACCGCCGAC
The DNA here is from genome assembly GCA_963738665.1 of uncultured Planctomycetota bacterium. Lineage (GTDB taxonomy): Bacteria > Planctomycetota > Planctomycetia > Pirellulales > Lacipirellulaceae > JABDGM01. The sequence continues at coordinate 928,018 of CAVTXL010000003.1, read as the reverse complement.
GTTCGGCGCCCGCTGGTCTTCGGCGTTGCCTAAGGCGCTCTTAATTAGCTTCTCGAGCATCCGCGCCCTGCGCTGCGGCTGGTACTGCAGGATCGACAGCGCATCGTCGACGCGCTTGCCGCGCACCAAGTCGGCCAGCGGCCGCACCTTGCGGGCGCTGATCCGGGCGAAGCGATGTTTGGCTGTGTAGGGCATTGCTGGATGCTGGATGCTGGTTTTCCCATCATGCGAAGGCGACCGCTTGCGTCTTCGCAACTTCTCGATCTTACTTTCCGCCTGGCCCCGCTGCCGCTTCCTTCTTGGCCTTGCCACCGTGCCCGCGGAAGCTGCGCGTGGGTGCGAATTCACCGAGCCGGTGACCGACCATGTCCTCGGTCACGAACACCTTGAGGTGGGTCTTGCCGTTGTGAACCATGAACGTATGGCCGACGAACTCGGGAACGATCGTGCAAGCCCGGGCCCAGGTAGTGACCGGCTCTTTTACGCCCGCCTCGTTCTGCCGCTCGACCTTGCGGTACAACTTGGCGTCGACGTACGGACCTTTTTTGAGGGATCGACCCATGTTTCAGCTCTCAGCCGTCAGCCGCCAGCCGGTCATTTCTGACTGACGGCTGACGGCTGATGGCTACTTTGTTACCAACTTTTGCACGCCATAGCGCCTACTGCGACGGCGGCGAATTATTGCTTTGTTCGATGCCTTGCGGCGATCACGCGTCATGCCGCCCTTGGCGCTTTTGCCAGTCGGGCTCACCGGATGGCGGCCGCCCTTGGTGCGGCCTTCGCCGCCGCCGTGCGGATGGTCGATGGGATTCATCGCCGTGCCGCGGACGTGGGGCCGCCGACCGAGCCAGCGCCGTCGGCCTGCTTTGCCCCATACGATCGCCATGCGGTCCGGATTGCCGGTCGCACCGACCGTCGCTCGGCAGGCCGACGGCATGCGCCGGATTTCTCCGCTGGGCAGCGAAATCTGCGCCCAACCCGCCTCGCGGGCCATCAAAGTTGCGCTCGTGCCGGCACTGCGGCACAATACGCCGCCGCGTCCCGCCCGAAGCTCAATATTGTGAATCTCTGTGCCCAGCGGCATCTTCGCCAGCGGCAGGCAATTGCCCACCGTCGGCGGCGCTTCCGAGCCGCTCAGAACCGTGTCGCCCTCGTTGAGGCCGTGGGGCGCGACGATATAGCGCTTTTCGCCGTCCACGTAGTGGAGCAGTGCGATGCGAGCGGTGCGGTTTGGATCGTACTGGATCGAATGCACCTTGGCCGGAATGCCGTCCTTATTGCGGCGGAAGTCGATCAGCCGGTATTGCCGCTTGTGGCCGCCCCCGCGATGCCGGCAGGTGATCTTGCCCTGAAAATTGCGGCCGTTCGTTCGCCGCTTCGGGCGCAACAGCGATTTCTCGGGCTGTGCACCTGGCGTCAGCTCGGCAAAATCGCTGACCGTCGCGCCGCGGCGGCCAGGCGATGTCGGGTTGTATTTGCGAATGCCCATAAAGCCATCAGCCATCAGCCATCAGCCGTCAGCGCCAGTTTCCCACTGATGGCTGAAGGCGAACGGTTGATGGCACTTCTAGAAGAAATCTATCCGATGTTCTTGGTTCAATGTCACGATCGCCTTTTTCCAATCGGCCGTGTGGCCCTCTTTCATCCGCGTCTTTCGCGGCTTGCCTTTGCGGGTCTGCGTGTGCACCTTTAGCACGTGGACGCTGAACAGCTCCTCGACGGCCCGGCGGACGTCCGCCTTGGTGGCCATCTTGTTCACCTCGAACGCGTAGGCATTGTGCCGCGAGGAGCGGTGCATGCCTTTCTCCGTCACAAGCGGCTTCAGAATAATCTGATGCGGCTCGAGCGTGATCGTCGAAGTTTTAGGAACGTGACGTGCCATATTCTGGATGCCGAATGCTGGATTTCACATTATGCGAATGGCGCCGCTTGCGTCTTCGCCTTTCAATTTCAAACCACTCGCGACAGTTTGATCCTCACTTTTCGATCTTCACTCTTCCGCCTTCGTCGCCGCGCCGTTGGCCCCCCTCGCCGCCGTTACCAGCGAGTCGAGCGCCGCCTTCGTCAGCAACAGCCGCCGCGATGACAGGACCGAATAGGCATTCAAATCGGCCGCCGGCGACACCGACACCCCCGCGATGTTCCGGGCGCTGCGGTGCACATTCCGGTCGTAGCCGGCTGTCGTGACGAGGAGCGACTCACCCTGCGAACACTCGAGGTGCGACAGCACGGCGACCATGTCCTTTGTCTTCGGCTCCTCGAACGAGAGGTCGTCGATGACTACAATTTCGTTGTCGCGCACTTTGCAGGCCAGGGCCATCCGCGTGGCTGCTTGCAGCGATTTGCGGGGCAGGCGGTACGAATAATCGCGGTTGTGGATGCGGTGGATGTGCCCGCCGCCGCGGCGAACGCCGCTCCGCTTCGTGCCGGCCCGGGCGTTGCCCGTGCCCTTCTGGCGGTACATTTTCTTGGTCGACCCGGCGACCATGCCGCGCGACTTGGTCTGGTGCGAGCCTTGCCGCTCGTTGGCCTGGTACATCACCACCGCATCGTGCAAGAGCTGCTTGCTGATCCGCGCAGCGAAATCGGTGGGTTCGACGTTGTACGTCCCCACTTTCTTGCCTTTGCGGTCGTGGATGGTGAGTTTGGGCATTGTCGAGGCGTTTCGCCGTCAGCCGTCAGCCAAAGTCATTTTACTGATGGCTGATGGCTCTTTCACAGCATGTTGGTCTGACGCACAATCACGAAGCCGCCGTTGGGGCCCGGCACCGCTCCGCGAAGCAGTAACAAATTGTTTTCGGCGTCAATTTTCACAACCTTTTGGTTGCGGACGGTGGTCTGGGCATTTCCCAATTGGCCCGGCATCCGCTTGCCTTTCACCACTCGGCTGGGGAAGGCGCTCGCGCCGGTGCCGCCCAGTGCCCGGTGGCACTTTTTCACGCCATGGGTGGCCCGCTGGCCGCTGAAGTTGTGCCGCTTGATGGCCCCGGCAAAGCCGCGGCCCTTGCACGTGGCCGTGACGTCGACGGAAGTCACACCCTCGAAGGCGCCGACCGCAACCTTGGCCCCCACGGCCAGCTCGCCGGCCGGCCCGCGCAGCTCTCGAATGAACCGCTTCGGCTCGCAATCGGCCTTGGGCAGCAGCTCGACGCCGGCCGCAGAGCGCTTCTTTGAGCGTTTGCTGTCGAGCTTGGCCACGTGACCACGTTCGCTGCGGGCGGCCAGCCGGCGGGGCTTGTCGGCATAGCCGAGCTGCACCGCCTCGTAGCCGTCACGGTCCACCGTGCGGATTTGCAACACGTCGCACGGGCCGGCTGCGATCACCGTGACCGGGATCACCTCGCCCGCTTCGCCGTAAATCTGCGTCATCCCGACCTTGCGGCCGAGTATTCCGATGGACATCGCACTGGTACCTTGGTCACGTTTGCCGCCGGGAGACAGGGGCGTCGCCCCGCTTACCCGGCTGGCGTCCGATCATATGTTGAGAGGTCAGGGGTCAGAGGTCAGACGTCAGGGGTCAGGCTTATATTGCTTCTACCCTGACCTCCGGCCTCTCAACCCTTTTCTCATCCACTTGTTGCCTTAATCTTGATCTCCACGCCCGCTGGCAGGCTGAGCTTGTTCAGGGCCTCGATCGTCTTGGCCGTGGCCTGGACGATGTCGATCAGCCGCTTGTGGGTGCGGATCTCGTATTGTTGTCGCGATTTCTTGTCGACGTGCGGGCTGCGATTCACCGTGTACCGCTCAATCCGCGTCGGCAACGGGATCGGCCCGTGCACGATCGAATTGGTCCGCTTGGCCGTGTCCACAATTTCCGCGGCGCTCTGATCGAGCACCGAGTGATCGTAGGCCTCCATGCGGATGCGAATAATTTCCTTCGATGCGGCCACGGCGATACGCCTGGGTTGCGATACAAAACGCGAAGAGGCAAAGCTGCATCTTCGCGCCAAGAGAAGCCTAAAAACACGCCCAATTCGCCACCTGATTCCGTGGCGAACTAGCGATGATACCGCCGCGCGGCGAGGGCTGTCAACGCCATGAAATGCATCTCAGGCAGAATCTTTTTCCGTTCTTTGCCGATGGCCAGTGTCGCCACGGGTGCAAATTCTGCGCAATCCGCTTGACTAAAGCTCAGTGTATTAATATAGTGATACACGTGGCCGCCAGAAACATTCAATTTGAACTCAATCCAAGTTCGGGAGTGCCCATTTATCGACAAATTGTCGATCAGGTGTTCGCGCTCGCCGCCGGCGGATTGCTGCGTGAAGGCGATTTGCTGCCCAGCGTGCGGCAAGTCGCCCGCGATGCGGCCGTCAATCCGATGACCGTCAGCAAGGCCTATTCGCGATTGGAAGCCGAGGGGGTCGTGCGCCGCGTGCGTGGCCAGGGTATGGAGCTGCTCGCCCCGTCCCAAAACGGCACGCTCGAACACCGCAAACAGCAGTTTCGCGAAACAATCGAGCCCGCGTTGCACCGGGCGAAACAGTTGGGGCTCAATCAAAAACAAATCCACGACGTCATCGCCGCCCTGTTACAGGACCAAAATCCATGAATGAATCTGTCCTCGAATTGAACGACTTGCAAAAGAGCTTCGGGGCAAAAGAGGTGCTCGGTGGTGTCAGTCTGTCAATTCCACAAGGGGCCGTGCTCGGCCTGTTGGGCGCGAACGGCAGCGGCAAAACGACGCTCATCAAATGCTGCGCTGGGCTTGCTTCGTCCTACCGCCGGCCGGACCACCGTGTTTGGCGAAGACTCGTGGGACTTGTCGGCCGCGGCCAAAGCGCGGCTCGGCTACGTGCCACAGGAAGTCACTAGTTACCCCTGGATGCGCGTGCGGCAGGTGATCGCCTACACGGCCGCGTTCTATCAGAACTGGCAACAAACGTTCGTCGACGAACTGTGCCGCCGCTGGCGCATGCCGCTCGGAGACCGTATCGGCGCCCTCTCGACCGGCCAATTGCAAACGGTCGGCATCGTGCTGGCACTCGGCCATAGGCCCGATTTCCTGGTGCTGGACGAGCCAGTGGCCAGCCTCGATCCGTCGGCCCGGCGGCAGTTTTTGCGGACGATTTTGGAGCTGCTCGAAGACGAGCGACACACGATCCTGTTCAGCACGCACATCACCAGCGATCTCGAGCGGGTGGCCAGTCGCGTGGCCATCCTCGACGACGGCAAACTTCGCTTTTTGGGCGACTTGGACGAACTCAAAGACCGCGTCAAACGCCTGCGAATCACGTCCCGCCACGATCTGCCGGCCAGCTTCGCCGTGCCGGGCGCACTGCGTTGTGAAGTCGTCGGGCCCAGCGCCACGGTGAGCGTGACCGATTTTGACGAGCGAATGGTGTCCGAAATGCGCACGCGATGGGATGTCGATGTGGCCGTTCACGATCTGAATCTGGAAGAAATCTTTGTGGAGATGCACGATGGGGCGGTTTAAAGATCAATCTTGGCAGGTTGCGATGACCTATCTCTCGCGGCGGTCGATCGTGGTGGTCGGGATCTGGTTTTTCGTGATGGTGCTTCCGCTGACCGCCTGGAACCTTAGCCGCGTGGGTCCGTGCGCGAGTTCCCTGTGGCGTTGGTCCAGATACCGTGTCTCATGGCGGGATTCTTAGTCGTGCAAGCCAAGTCTCAGTTTGCGCATCCGCGGGCCGTATTGTTGCCCGAGTTTGCCGGTCCGCATCTGTTCGTGTTGGTGTTGTTGCTTGTGGTCGGGCTCGTGTTCTGGCCAATTCTCGTCGGAGGTGGGCTTGGTCTGAGAGCGATTAACCTCATGGCGTTCGGCGTTACGGTCGCTGCATTAAGCCTATGGGGCATGCATCGCAACAACTGGTTTGGCATCGTAGCGATAGGGATTTTTCTAAGTGGAGTGTTTCCCTGGCAGGGCAATTGGTGGTTTCGTGAGGCCCAGCCGCATCAAACGGTACATGTACTGATTCTTTTGGCCGGCTGGCCTGCGATTATCGCGTGGCTATGGCGGTTGACGCAGCTCCGCGAGGAAGCGGACGATTATCAGTTGGTGTTTTATGTCGGACGCGGAAAGACGGGCGGAGAATCGTCCGAACGTCGCCGGCTGATTGCCCGCGCCATTGCGCGGCAGCGGTTGTTGGCCTGGCTGGGCGATCGTTGGCACGCCCGACTGCCAAAACTTCATGCAGAAAACCGATCCAGCCTTGCACACATTTTGCAATATGGCTTCGGGGCCGCCCCGCCCGTTTACAGCGCGGTGATGGGCTCGGCAATGATGATCGCTGTCTCGGTCGCATGGCTATGGGGGTATCACGCAGTCGTGGCTGACAAAATCCCAATCAATGGCATATGGTTTTATTTTCTGCTCTACACATCTTTGCCAGGCAATCTCGCCGGACTGGCCTTGGCCGAGCGCCGGCCGCGGATTTCTGCCGAATTACTCTTTCCGCTCACGCGACCTCGATTGATTGACGCACTGCTGCTGGCCTCGGCTCGAAACACGGTCGTCTTCTGGCTGGCGATGAATATCGGCCTGCTGATGGTAGCCCGCTGGATGTTGGGCAGCCAGTTCACCTTGGCCGCCGCCAGCGTTTATCTGTTATTGTCGATTGCGATCGGCGCGGCGGGATTCGGCGCGGGAATCCGTACATCGCTATGGGATTCGCTGATGCAGCGTCTCGTGGCCGCTGGGATTGGTGGTTGCCTAGGGATGGGTGCGCTGGCCCTGTGGTGGAGTCTTCGCGGCAGCGTCGGTGACGGGCCGTTTGTTGGCCTGGCGCTAGCCATCGCGGCGATTGGCGCGTGGCTAACGCACAAGGGCCGCCAGGCTTGGCTGAGCTTTGAGCTGGGTTAGCGTAGACCTCACGCTCCGCGTGAGGATGCATCTCGCGGTTTCGGGCGTGAGCTCAGCCGAACGGAGCGAAATGACTACGCTTCTTCGAATACCGGGTTCGTCAGCCGGCCGATCTTCTCAATCTCGACCGTCACCTCATCCCCCGCCTTCAGCCACACGGGCGGCTTGCGGGCGAAGCCGACTCCGTGCGGCGTGCCGGTCATGATCACCGTGCCCGGCCGCAGCGTCGTGCTGCCGCTTAAGAATTCGATCAGCGTGGGGACGTCGAAGATCATGTCTTCGGTCGTCCAGTCCTGCATCGCCTGGCCGTTAAGCACCGTCTTAATCTTGAGGCCGTTCGGATTGGGGATTTCATCGGCCGTCACCAGGCAGGGCCCCAGCGGGCAAAAGGTGTCGAACGTTTTGCCCCGGCACCACTGGCCGCCGCCCCACTCGGCCTGCCAGTCGCGGGCCGAGACATCGTTGCCGCAGGTGTAGCCGAGAACGAAATCGAGCGCGCTGGCCTTGGTCGCGTTCTTGCATTCGCGGCCGATGACTACGGCCAGCTCGCATTCGTAGTCGACCTTATTGCTCCGCAGCCGCCGCGGCAGCACGATGGGGTCGCCCGGGTTTTGCAGGGCGGTGGGCGCTTTCATGAACAGCACAGGCCGCTCGGGCGCCGGCTTGCCGCCTTCTTCGGCATGCCTGCGGTAATTGAGGCCGATGCAGAGGATGGCCGCCGGCTCCAGCGGCGCAAGGAGCTTGACGACTTCGGCGGGCCGGCCCGTGTCCCTGAGCTTGCCGAACAGCGAGCCGACGAGCAGCGTCGCGCGGCCGTCGTCGTGTTGCTGGCCGAGTTCGATTTGCGATTGTTTGTTGAGGAAGCGGATGATTTTCATGGTGCGGGTCCGTTGGTGGTATTCAGTCGGCGCGAGCGATCGAAACCGGCCAAAGGCTCGAAAGCCGGAATTCGGCGGGAGCAGCAGACGGGCAGATTTCCCGCTAAAAACGCAGGGTAAACATCGCATTTTCGGGGGATTCTCACAAGTGGGTGCGTTTGGCCCTCGAACGTTTCGCCGCCGCGCATCCTGCCGCGGCTAACCGCATAAAATTACGGTTTTTGCGGAATATTGTTGACTTTTCGAGCTTGCCGATTTACCACAATAGTAGCGGGGGAATGCGGCGCGGCATCGTGCCAGCGTGTGGCACGGCACACTTTTTTTCTTTTCAGGCCAGATGGCCGGGAGTCGCCAATGTACGTTCCGTTCAAACGCCTGGCAGTCTGCCGCGGTGGCGCTACTGACTGCACTGTTGTTGGTGGGGACCGTGTCCGCACAAATGATGGGTTCGCCCGCGGGCGTGGGCGGCGACCCACCCCAGGGGCCGTTCGTGTTTACGCCCAGCGATCCGGCCACCAATCCGCCGATGTCGATGGTGATGACCGCCACGGGTGGGCCGATTCCAATCTACATCGACCCCGCGGCGCAGCCGTGGCTCAAGACCTTTCAGATCACGGCGAATTCCGTCCCGGGCACCGTGATCGAGCCGGGCCAAGTCTTTCAGATTTGGGAAAAGATCCTGGTCCTTCCGCCGCCGGCCGGCACGGCCATTCCGCCTCTGCCGCTAACCGATTGGCATGAACACATTCACAATGTCACGGGCGGATTGCCGTTCGGTTGGGTGGGCGGAGATTTAACGATTCACGACCCGCTCCATCCCGATGTTCCGCCGCCGCTGATACCGCCGGTTCTGGGAATGGTCGATTCGACCGATCCGACGAGTATTTGGTTCGGCCCCTGGCCAGGCGTGCCAATTCCGCCCAATGGACTACCGGTGTGGATTCACAAGCAACTTAGGTATCTCGGGACGGAGCCGATCACGGCGCTGCCGGCGCCGCTGAGCATCGTCGTTTGGGAGCGCCCCACGACGCCAGAACCGGCGACACTCGCGCTGATGGGTATCGGCGGACTGGCTCTGGCGTCCTTCCGTCGCCGACGCCGCTCGTGAATTCTGCCGCAAAATGCACCAATTCTGCTCGGCGGTCGGCGCCCTCGCCGACCGCCGCTTTTGTCGTGCGCAGGCCCCGGATTATTCACAAACTTCGTCGCCCGGCGACGTACATCGGGGGCCGGCCAGGAATGCGAACATTTCGGCCGGTTGCGTATTGTGAAATACGCGAACGGACGCGACGCCGACCCACGATCCGCTTACGCCCCCGCAGCAACTGACTTGGGAAGCATTCGGGCCAATCACTCCAAGACATGCCTGCGCGGCGACGGCGATGGCATGGCACTCTGAGCTTATCCGAGACGAGGTACTAGAGGGCGTAACGTCGACGGCCGGAGCTGCGTCGCCTTTTGGCGGGCGCCGCTTTGCCAGGCGCCGTTGCGCCAGATCGGTTGGCGCCGCAGGTGGCCAGGGCGGGGCGTTCGGCCTGCTGGCGACGTTTTTGGGGCCGGCCGCGCGCGGGCCGCCCGTTGGGCCGGCCACGATCTGGCGAGCGTCCGCCGTGCCCGGGCCCGTGATGGCTGGCCGGTTCGTTCGTGTATTCCGGCTGGTTCTCTTCGACCGCCAGCGGCTGTCGCGTCAGCCGCTCGATATCGCGGAGCAGGCCGCGCTCTTCGCGGCCGCAGAACGACGTCGCGACGCCGGCCGCGCCGGCCCGGCCCGTGCGGCCGATGCGGTGCACGTACACCTCCGGCACGTTCGGCAACTCGTAATTGATGACATGCGAGATATCGTCGATATCGAGGCCACGGGCCGCGATGTCGGTCGCCACCAACACGGGCGGCTTCTTCGACTTGAACTCGGCCAGCGTCCGCTGACGGACGCCTTGGCTTTTGTTGCTGTGGATGGCCGCGGCGCGAATTCCGTTGCGCGATAGCTGTTTGACGATCTTGTCGGCCCCGTGCTTGGTGCGGGCGAAGACCAGCGTCCGCGTGCACTCAGTGTTCATCAAGAAGTGCGTCAGCAGTTGCGGCTTGTGTCGCTGTTCGACGAAATAGACCGATTGTTCGATCAATTCGACTGGCGTGGCGACCGGCGCCACCTGCACGTGCACGGGGTTCGTAAGCCACTCGCCGGCCAGCTTTTTGATCTCCGGCGGCATGGTGGCCGAGAACATCAGCGTCTGCCGCAGGCGCGGCACGGCCGCCACAATCCGCCGCAGCGGAATGATGAAGCCCATGTCCAGCATTTGGTCGGCCTCGTCGAGGATCAAAATCTCGATCTTCCGCAGGTCGACGTAGCCTTGCTCCATCAGGTCGAGCAGGCGTCCGGGCGTGGCGACCAGGGTGTCGATACCGGCTTGAATCGCACGGACCTGCGGATGTTGGCCGACGCCGCCGTAGATCACCGTCGAGCGGAGACCGGTATGACGGCCGTACGCATCGAAGCTTTCGCCAATTTGGGCGGCCAGCTCACGTGTTGGCGCCAGGATCAACGCCCGAATCGGCGGCCGATCGGCGGCCCGGCGAAAATCGCGGCCCGGCTGACCGCGACGGTTGCCTTTTCGCTGCGGCGCGTAGGAGCTTTCGCGATTATTCGCCGCGGCCGGTCGGCTCCCGGTTTCGGTGCCACTGGCGGCCAGCCGCTGCAGAGTGGGCAGCGCAAAGGCCGCCGTCTTGCCGGTGCCCGTTTGGGCACAGCCCATCAGGTCGCGGCCGGACAGGACCGGCGGAATGGCTTGGATTTGGATCGGCGTGGCCGTGTGGTAGCCCTCATCGCCAACGGCGCGGAGCAGAGAATCGGCCAAGCCCAAACTTTCAAACGTACTCAAAGCAATCTCTCTTTCAATCAGAATTTACATCGCCGACCCGTTTCGGGCCGGTTCCGCGTAACGCCCCGACCGAAACGGTCGGGCTAGGTAACGCGGACGCTGGCGAAGACCTACTTCGCTGGCGTGCTCAACATGAATGGCTCGACCGCGAAAACGCTTCGCGGGAACCTCTCAATTTCTGCGCGGCAAGCGAGCCGTGATATTTACGTCGTCAGCCGAATCCGGGCTTCCGTTGGTCGCCCTCAGCCCATTGGCAGCGCAGAAATCTTTCAAGGAGCAAGAAAATCAGTCGCGGTCGTGAGCAAGAAGCCGGGGCGAAATGTTTCCAAGGCCCCGCTGGCCGCTGCAAGCGAATTTGAATGAACCTGACCCGGGCAGTTGCTTCCCATGCAACAGCCGGCGCCGGTCTCGCACCTATGTGTTAGCTCAAGGTTAGCACAACGGGGGCCGCGGTCAAGGGCAATTCGGCCCGCTGGCGGGGCGATTCGCCCAAATCCGCCCTAGAAATCCCGTCGATCTTTGCAATTCGGCCCCCTTCGGCGATAGTATGGCCCATGAACCCCGTTCTATCGACCATCGCTCTGCTCGTCGTCTCAAACATTTTTATGACCTACGCCTGGTACGGCCACCTGAAGAACCTGCCGGGCAAGCCGCTGGTGGTCGTGATTCTGGCCAGTTGGGGCGTGGCCCTGTTCGAGTATGTCTTTCAGGTGCCGGCGAACCGGATCGGATTCCGACAGCTTGAGCTGCCGCAACTCAAGATGTTGAATGAGGTAATAACCCTCAGCGTCTTCGTGCCATTCAGCGTGTACTACATGCGGCAACCGATCCGCACCGATTTCCTGTGGGCAGCGCTGTGCCTCTGCGGCGCGGTCTATTTCATGTTCCGCGGGGGCGATCTTCCATTGAAACCGGCGCCCGGCGCGTCACTCAATTCTGCCGAGGGCCAAGGACAACAGCAGCAGGCAAAAAACGGCCAGCGTGATCGCCGTGTAGAGCCGATCACCCTCGCGGAGAAACGCCACGACCGAGACCGCAACGCGTAAGATCGGCGTCGCGATCAGCACCACCAGGCCCGCGGCGACGATTGAGCTGCCGCGGAACTGGCTCAGCCCCATCGCGATCTCCGCCAGCGAATGAGGACGGGCCCCGCGCGGCTGGATCAGCTCGGCCAGTGCGTCGGGCGAGCGGAGCAGTTGCGGGTGCTGCGCGTATCGCACCAGGGTTCCAGTACCGATCAAGAGCACGCTCGCCAGCACGCCCACGCGCAGCAGGTTACTGATCAACAGCTCGATCTGCCGAACATGCTCGCTGACGGGAATGACGGTCCAATCTTGCGGTGGCTGGTCGGAGCCGTTCATCCGAGCACTCCTTTCCACAACATCTCAATGGCGACGTAGAGCAAGACGAGGACGAACAACACGCGAATTGTCGAATTCTGGACCCGGACGAGCAAATGGGAGCCGATCGCCGCGCCGACTAGCACGCCCATGGCCACGGGGGCCGCAATGAATGGCACGATGTCGCCGCGCATGAAATAGACCCCCGCGCTCGCCGCGGCCGTGACGCCGATCATAAAATTGCTCGTGGCGGTCGAAACCTTGATCGGCAGGCCCATCGCCAGATCCATGGCCGGTACCTTGAGCGAGCCGGAGCCAATGCCCAACAGCCCGCTCACGGCGCCGGCCACGTACATCAGCAACAGGCCCACGCGTGTCCGAACCACCCGATACGGCACATGCGCGCCGGCGTGGGTGTCGTAATAAGTGCTATGCAATCGCAAATAGTCGGCCCACGGCGCCGGACGGACCGCGGCGGCCGCCGGAAGCAGCTCGTGCCGCTTACGAAACATGGCCAGAGCCGAATAGGCGAGCACCAGGCCAAAAATGATGAACAGCCACCGTCCAGGCAGCCGACCGGCCAGAAAGGCGCCCGTCATGGCGCCCGTGACGGTGGCCAGCTCGAGCACCATCGCGACGCGCAGGTTGGTCATGCCTTCACGGACGTAGGCGGCCGCCGCGCCGCTGGAGGTGGCGATCACCGACACGATCGAGGCCCCGATCGCGTAGCGGATGTCGACATGAAAGAGCAGCGTCAGGGCCGGTATCACGATGATGCCGCCGCCCAGGCCCAAGAGCGAGCCCAACATGCCAGCCACGACCGAGACGCCGAACACCGAGAGGTCGAACGAAAGCGGCGTCATGCGAGTGAAGTTCCGATCCCAGCCGCGGCGTGTGGCGACGCAGGGTGTGTCGCGCAAGCCGAGACACACCAACAAGCATAGCGGGCCCAATTCAGGCGAAAAGGTGTGTCTCGAGTGGCATTCCAGTGAAGTGGTGCGTCTTGCTTCACTCGACGCCCCTACGGCTACGGCCTTTGTCTAACCGGCCCAAGTTGCTTTCTCCGCCAGCACGAGCTGCAAAATTTCTTCCCAGTGCTTCGCCCGCGGGCCAGGCAAATGCTCGTTGGTGCTGTTCGTGAAAACGATTGTCTTCGCCCCGTCCGCCCGCAGCCGCTCAATGTTCTCCGGCGAGTCTTCGATATAGAGGTCGGCCCCCACGGCCGACTTTTGCTGCATGAAGCACAGGTCCCAATAGGGGATGTCGTGCCGGTCCAGCCAGGCAATCGTCTGGCTTACGGCCACCTGATGAAAGTATTTGATGAATAAGCGGTGCGTGATGATGCGGATTCGCACGCCTTCTTTCGACAGCTTCCGCAGCGTCTGCGGCGCGCGGGCCATTGGCGGCAGCTTCAAGAACAAATCCCGCTGGGTGACCGCGAAGCGGTGGAGTGCTTCGTAGCCGCCCGGCGCCGCGTCGACGCCCCACTCGGAGAGTCCCCACGAAACACGCTCCGGCAGCGTGGCCAAATCGACGCCCAGCCACTCGGCCGCAATCGGCCGCAAGCCCGCGTAAAAATCGGCGACTACGCCGTCGAGATCGACGCCAAAGACGAAGGAACGGTCGGTCATGTTCACCGCCCAGTGCGAGTCGCAGAAAACTGGCAATGTCTACAAGCGCTAACAGAGGCAGTTACCTCATCGCGCCGCTTACGCCAAGGACGACGCAGAAAACCATCATCGCGATGAACAAAGTGGCGAGGCTAAACCGCTTCGCCCGTCGCATCGATTCTGCCGCGATAGCGAACAATAACGCAACCAGCAGGATTCCGAATGTGCTGGGCATGGATCGTGCTCCGACTAAAACCGTGCCAGCATCGTGCGCAACTCTCGCCGAAACGGGTCAAATACTAACCCCAATTCTTCGAGTGTAACGACGCCTAACAAAGGCTGGTCGTCGCCAGCATCGCCCAGTACGACCGGCGTGTGACACTTACCCTGAGGTAGCTCAATTAGGCATTCCGATACGCTACGTTCAACGAGTGTGCCGTCGGCAAGCGAGAAGTCCATCGTACGCTCAGGCTTGAGCCCGATCGCCTGCCACGTGGACTTTGGCAACAGGGTGTACGATGCGCCGCTGTCTACCAAGAATCGCACCAGTTCGCCGCCAATCGGGCCGCCAACCGTGCCTTCAATGTAGGTGATTCCCATGTCTTGTCCTTTGGATGACGAATATGCGATCGACGCGATAGCCGATTTCAATTTTAGCCGCCAATCCTCGCCGATTCGTTTATTATCAATAACTTTGCTTAACCGTCGCCCAAAAACCGCTGCAGCACGTCCTCCGGCGCCGTTGCGTAGCTGGCCGGTTCCATCGAGCAGCTCGCCCGGCCCTGGCTAAGGCTGCGCATCGCACTGCTGTAGCCGAACAGGTTGGCAAGCGGCGCCTCGGCGTGGATCATCGTGCTCGCGCCGCGCGATTCGGTGTGCTGAATGATCGCCCGCCGCTGCTGCAAGTCGCTCACCAGGTCGCCCACGTGCTCGTCCGGCGTATTGATCTCCAGCCGCATGATCGGCTCCAAAAGCACGGGCCCGGCAGCCCGCAGGGCCGCGTCGAAGCCGTGGCTGGTGGCCGTGCGGAACGCGATCTCGGACGAATCGGTCTCGTGCACTTCGCCGCCGAGCACGGTCACCTTCAGCCGCATCAGCGGGAAGCCCAACAGGCCGCCGCCAGTGCCCGCGTTTTCAAGCTCTTCCAGGACCACGCCGAGCATCTCCGGCGGCAGGCCGTGACTGGGCGCATTGGAAACGGTGACCGGCTCCAGTCCCTTTTCGAAAGGCTCGACGCGCAACCGCACTTTCGCGAAGTGGTGCGCCCCTGAATCATACGATTGCACTCGCCGACCGCTTCGGCCGCGCGGGCCACGGTCTCGCGGTAGCTCACCCGCGGCTTGTGGACCTTCACGTTCAAGTTGAAATCGCGCTTTAGTTTGTGCTGAATCACCTCCAAATGGAGCTCGCCCATGCCGCTGATCAACGTCTGGCCCGTTTCCGGGTTCTCCGCCGCCTGAAACGTCGGATCCTGCTTCCGCAGCATGGCCAGCGTCTCCCCCAGCTTCTTGCGGTCGTCGGTGCTTTCGGGCTCGATGGCCATCGAAATCACCGTCTCGGGAAACTCGATCGAGGCCAACAGAATCGGCTCGCGCGTGTCGCAGAGCGTGTCGCCGGTGATCGAATCGCGCAGGCCAATCACGCCGACAATGTCGCCGGCCCGGGCCCCGCCGAGCTGCTCGTCTTTCTTGCTGGCGTGAATCCGCCACAACTGGGCGACGTTTTCCTTCTTGTCGCGGGTCGAATTGAGCACGCGGCTGTTCGGTTTCAACTCGCCCGAATAAATCCGCACCCACGACAGGTCGCCCGTCTTATACGGCTGCACTTTGAAGACCAGGCCGCAGAACGGCTCTTCCGGATCGGGGTGGCGGACGATTTTCTTCTCGGCCGCCCCGTCAGCCGCTCGCGCCGCCTTGTGCTTATGCTTGCCGTCGGTCGGCGGCAACGTTCCCTCGACCGGCGGCACATCCATCGGGTTCGGCAAATACGCCGCCACCGCGTCCAAAATCGGCTGCACGCCGATGCCGTGCAGGGCCGAGCCGCACAACACGGGCTGAATCTGCAGATGGACGGTCGCGTGCCGCACCACCTTGTGGAGCAGCGGCTGGGGGATCGGCTCCTCGGCCAGGGCCAACTCCATCAGCTCGTTGCTAAAGTTGTAGAGCGATTCGAGCAGCCGCTCGCGCCACAGCTCGGCCTCTTCGAGCGCGTCGGCCGGGATTTCGCCGACAATAATCTTGCGGCCCTCTTTGCCCTCAGGAAACGTGAGGAGCTTCATCCGCACCAGGTCGATGATGCCGCGGAACGGGTTGGCCGTGTGGGCCGGGCCCTGGCCCAGCGGAATCTGCAGCGCCACCGGCGACGCCCCCAGCCGCGTGCCGATTTCGTCGAACACGGTTTCGAAATTGGCACCTTCGCGGTCCATTTTGTTGATGAAGGCGATCCGCGGCACGTGATACTTGTTCGCCTGCCGCCAGACGGTTTCGCTTTGGGCCTCGACGCCTTCGCGGGCGCTGAACACCACGACGCCCCCGTCCAGCACGCGCAGGCTCCGCTCGACCTCGGCCGTGAAATCGACGTGGCCGGGCGTGTCGATCAGGTTGATCACCACATCTTTGTAGCCGGCCTCGTTGAGGCCGGGCACGGTCACGGTCCAGGGAAACTGCACGCACGCCGAATAGATCGTAATCCCTCGCTCGGCCTCTTCCGGGTCGTCGTCGGTCGTGGTCGTACCCTTATCCACCTCGCCCGCCCGATGCTTCGACTGGCTGGAAAACAACATCCGCTCGGTGACGGTGGTCTTCCCGGCATCGATATGGGCGATAACGCCGATGTTGCGGATGCGTTCGAGTGAGGTGGCCATACCTTCGCGGGGCGAAAGCTGTCAGCTCTCAGCTATCAGCTTTCAGCCATTCGGTTCCCCCGAATGGTCTTTAGTAATGAGGCAAGCATTCGTTTTACTTCTTCAATGGCAACAGTCGCCGTAGAAAACACTTCAGCATTAATGTACTCCAAGTCTTTCGCCAGCAAGAGGTGATATTCGACTTCCGCAGCTGAACCCATGGCAATTTGTACGAATCGAGCGAAGTCCTGATCACTGCCGCGGCCACATCCTTCGGCCAAATTCGCCGGAATCGATGAAACACTGCGGCGAAGCTGACTCGTCAATCCGAATCGTTCATCGTCGGGAAAACGCTTTGTAATCTGGTAGACGAGTAGTGCACAACCATGTGCTTCTTGCCACACAACGAGGTTATGAAAATCTTGCATTGCGGATTCCTCTGGCTGAGAGCTGAAAGCTGACAGCTGAGAGCTTTACGATCTGGCGCATGAAAACGCCGCACCGCCACTACGGCAGGCGCGGCGAACAGATTTCCACCAACAGCTACCACGCAAAATGCGCAAACGCCTTGTTCGCGTCCGCCATGCGGTGCACGTTTTCGCGGCGGCTGACGGCCGCCCCTTCGCGGTTGAACGCGGCCACGAATTCGTCGGCCAGCTTCTGGGCCGTCGGCCGGCCCTTCTTTTCGCGGATAGCCATCAAAATCCAGCGAATGGCCAGCGACAACTGCCGCGTGCGGTTGACCTGCATCGGCACCTGGTAGGCGGCCCCGCCGACGCGCTTGCTGCGAACCTCGATCGACGGCTTCACGTGCTCGACCGCCTGCGTGAACACCTCGATCGGCTCCTTATCGGGCACCCGCTGTTTGACGATTTCGAGCGCGTCATAGAACACGTTCTGCGCGACGCTCTTCTTGCCGTCATTCATCAGGCAATTAATGAACTTCGAGGCCAGGATCGACCCGTAGACAGGATCCGGCTTCAGTTGCTTGCGACTGGCGGTGATGCGGCCCATGGGAATTAGCTGTCAGCCTTCAGCTTTCAGCTCTCAGCATGATTGTGAATGAATGGCTGACAGCCGACGGCTGACAGCTATTACTAACCTTTCTTCGCCCCGTACCGGCTCCGCGATTGCTTCCGGCCCTGCACGCCCAGCGTGTCACGGGCCCCGCGGACGACCTGGTAACGCACGCCCGGCAGGTCGCGGATACGCCCGCCGCGCACCAGCACGATGCTATGCTCCTGCAGCGAATGCCCCTCGCCCGGAATGTACACCGTGACTTCCTTGCCGTTGGAAAGTCGCACACGCGTGATCTTCCGCAGGGCCGAGTTCGGCTTCTTGGGCGTCATCGTCCGCACCAAGAGGCACACGCCGCGCTTTTGCGGGCACTGGTCGAGCACGGGCGACTTGGAAAACTTCCGCTTCGGCCGCCGCCGCCGGCGGACCAGTTGATTCACGGTAGGCATCGCATCGCCTTAACAGCTATGGTTTCAAAACCCGGCCCGGCCTGACATCCGCACCAGCCGAATCGGAACGGGCGAAAACAGTTGAAACCAATAAGTTTAAGCGATTGGCCGGGGCCGTCAAGGGCGGGGGATACCGCTAAAAGGTGCGTCGAATTCGGACCATTCCCGGGGCAACCCGGCCACGCTGCATGAAGCGCGGCGCCGCAAGCTGGCCGAGGCGCGGCACCGCAGACGCGAGACAAACTTGAAACTGCGGCAACCGACGCTGCCGCTGGAAAGCCGGGAGAGCATTGCTAACCAAGAGACTGAATTGTCTCATTGCCGGTGATACATTTCAGCCGGTATGCCGCCTCGATTAAGTAAAATTTGCGAAATGTGGGTGCCCCCCATTAGCGGACAGCAGCTTCCGTCTTAAGGCAGCGACTTTGAATAAAAGATCGAGTCGAAGAATTCCTTCATTTTTGCGGACTGCGGCACGCCATAGCGATAGAAAGTCGCTTTGGTTCGCGCGTCAGGTTTCCAGTCGAGGAACGCATGGGCTGCGCCTTCAACCAGCACGTACTCTGCCCGTTGACCTGCAGCCGTGAGAGCGTCGGCGTAATTCTGAACTTCGGCGTTTTGAATCAGGTTGTCTGCCGTGCCGCGCAGCAAAAACTGCGGCACGGCGCGATCCTTGATATTCGGAATGTTAGCCTGGGGGGAGATGGCCTTCAGGGCATCGCCCTGGGCGCGAGAACTTCGCGAAAGTCCCTGCTCTGAGAAAACGCCGTAGCTTGGCGCACTGGCCTTAAGGGCGGCAACAATCTCATTTCGCACCTGTTCGACGGACTTGCCCTTGGGCAGGTAGCTCGGCTTGAACTGGTAGACGCCGCTCGTTTCGCCAAAGCCCTGGTCGCCAATATGATCGGCCATGTTGATTGCGACTGCCGCCAGGTGGCCGCCCGCACTGTCGCCGGTGACGGCCAATCGCGTGGAGTCAGCGCCATATTCGGCGGCGTGTTCTTGCACATGCGCGATGGCTCCGAACACATCTTCAACGATGTTGGCCATGGTGTTCGGCGTGGCGTCGCCGTCGCCGGTGCGAATCCAGCGGTAGTCAACGCTCACAGCGACATACGTGCCGCCGCGGACCAGTTCGCGAGCGAGGCCGCGCATCACGTACTGGTCATTCACTGCCCATCCGCCGCCATGAATGATGATGACGCAGGGGAGATTCGTGGCGCCGTCTGGCGAATAGACGTTATATCGCAGCTTTTTGACGCCCGGCTGCGCAAAGAGAATGTCATTCTTCGTGGTGATGCCCTGCAGCGATTTGGATTCGATGAAGGAAGCGCCCAGTCGCTCGGTCTTGTCGACGGTGATTTTCCACTCTGGCAAGCCGTGTTCATAGTACATGCGGCCCTGGTTGCCCGTGCCGATGGTGTAGATCGTATCGAGCGCGAATCCCTCGGCGGGTGTGGCCCTTAGGGTGAATTCCGTGCCGGCGGGAACTTGGCGATCTTCCGGCAGCGGCGGCTGGACAGTCAGGTTGCCGTTTTCCACCGAATCCAGCGTGATGGTGAACTTCATATCATCGGCGCCGCGAGCGGGCCGGGACGCCAGCGACAGTGCGATCACAAAGACCAGATAGCGTTTCACTCGCATGGTACTCCCCTTATTATGCTGCGAAGTTGTTTGCAGTATTATAAAAGTTGCTGCCGAAAGAAAGCCTTTCGCTGAAAGTTGCTCTCAAGACTTCCGGGCCGCTCGGGCAGCAGCAGGGTGCAGCGGCGGGGATAGCCACGCTGGGGAGTAACTGCGAGCCATTTCACCAACCGCGCCATAGGAAACCCCAGCCCGGGCGCTCCGTCGTATGTTGCGGAAAGGTGAGAAGTCATGCGGGAGACGCCGCGCGGGAGACCCACGGAACGCCCAGAAAACGGGCCCGAATGCCACGTCGATTAGGTGAAATGTGGGTGTCCCCGACGGTCTTCCATTAAGCGCGATTGCGACCCCGCGCGACACAACCCGCTGTCAGCAGCCCGAACACCAAGAACATCGTCGGTTCGGGCAGGGGCGATGAAATGAAGCTGAAATTATCAAAGCCAAAATCCTTGTAATCGTTCGTCGTGTTGTTTGGCGCCGTCCAGCCGACACCGGCGTACGCGTTGCCGATGAAGCTCGACAGCGCCGGGCCGCCCACTGCCATTCCCAGCGTCGTTAACGCGACGGGCGTGCCGATCGCGCCGTTGGCAAAGCCGATTGACCAAATTCCATTCGCGTCAAGCTGAGCGCTGATATTCCATCCATCGCGAATGTCCATCGTGCCCGGCGGGGCGACGATCGGGATCGAGCCCACGATACGCCAGCGGTCGTCCGTCGAAGTCACGCTCCACAGCGTCAGCGAATCGCTCAGGGCGCCGGCTTCATGGCTGAAGGGCGGGATATTGTCGCCTGCGTCAGCGTAGGGGTCGTTGAGCGTCAGCTTGTAGCCGTTGATGATGTGGTCCGGGTCTTCGATGCCGCCGACGCTGGAGCTATCGGCCAGCAGGATAAAGTCGGCGCGGCGATTGGGCTGAATCACGATGCTGTTGCCGCTAAAGAACACACTCCACTGGAGCACCGCGGGCGCACTGACCGCACTTGAAATGTTGGTGACGACCGTCTCGACGACCTGCGACGTGGATGTGCTGCCGTGGTTGGCCGACCGCAGAGATCGGTCGCCGGCAAAATCCTGCGCCGGCAAAGTCGGCCAGGCGGCCGTGCGAATTGCCCACGCTGAAACGTCGCCCGTCCAGGTCAGGTCACCGGCGCCCGTAAACGGATCGGTTTGCGGCTGGCTTTCCCAAGTCTCTTGAACGATGGATGCACGTGAAATCGATTGCGTCCACAAACAGAGAACAAACGCGCCGGCAAAAATGGCCCACTGTTGCGATTTCATCGAGAGTCCCTCCGTTGCTGTGCGGTCGCCTGGGCCATCGTTCTAGCCCCGGGGCGACAAAACCGCAAGCAATTGCTGGGCGCGTTACGGGGGACACCCACGGATTGGTCAGAAAACGGGCCGGAAATCCGCCTCGATTAAGTGAAATGTGGGCGTCCCCGACTGTTGCGTGTGGGTGTCCCCGACTGTCGCGCTGGGGAGTAACTGCGAGCCATTTCACCAACCGCGCCATAGGAAACCCCAGCCCGGGCGCTCCGTCGTATGTTGCGGAAAGGTGAGAAGTCATGCGGGAGACGCCGCGCGGGAGACCCACGGAACGCCCAGAAAACGGGCCCGAATGCCACGTCGATTAGGTGAAATGTGGGTGTCCCCGACGGTCCCCCCGACGGTCCCCCACAGGAATTCGACGCGTTGTGCGCGGGGCCCCGCCAGCGCGGCCCTGGTTTTGCCGGGCCATTTTGAATTGGCAGCGCGCAAAAGTCCCGGAGTTTTGCACCCGTCTTGGGGCCCCCAGGACGGCGCGGAGAATTCGCCGCCTGCTGCTGCCCGCTTTACCACCTCCCCGGGAGAACGTTCGAGGACGGCGATTGCTGCTCGAGATCGGCAGCAGTTGCGAGCCTGATTTCTTACCGCCGTCCGTTGATCCATTGGATCGGTGCGGCGAGTTGAATGCTCAATTCGCACCGGCGATCCGCGCGGGCTCGGCGGCTTGTGTCGCGCCGGTCTGTGTCGTTTCCGACGACGTTGGCGGCTGCCCGCCGGTTGCCCCGACGTTGATGTAGCAATCCACCTGCTGGCCGACGAACAGCCGCTTGCCTTGCGTGCCGATTTCGTAGATCACTTGCAGCACCCGCGTGTCGACGCGCTCGGTGTTGTCGCCGGTGAGAGATTTCTTCGGGACGACGAACGGCTCGACGCGGACCAGCCGCAGTGGGAACTTTGTATCTGGCTGGCCCTTGAGCGTGGCTTCGGCCGGGGCGTTGGGATCGAAGCGGGGGATGTCGTACTCGTCGATGTCCACCCGCACGTGCAGTTGCTTCACGTTCCCCAGCACAACCAGTGCCTGGCTCTGCATTGAGCTGACGTATTCGCCCGGCCGCACGTTCACTTGCAGCACATCGCCGTCGACTAGCGCGCGGACCACCAGCCGATCCAGTTCCTCTTGCGCCTGGGCGACCTCGGACGCGGCCCGGTCGACCGCCGACTGGGCCACGTCGACGTCGTATTTCCATGCCCCGGCCTTAAGCAGCTTGTAATCGGCATCGGCCCGGTTGTAGCGTGCAAAGGCTTGTAGCGCCTGTTGCTTGCGGTCAAAGATTTCCTCCGAGGAAAGCGCGCCTTTGCTGACGTCGGCCGTGCGTTCCCATTTTTGCTTCCAGTTCGCGTAATCGGCCTGCGCTTCCTGCACGTGGGCCTCGGCCTGGGGCAGCTCTTCGGGCCGCGGCATGGCCTGGAGTCGTTCGACGGCCGCCCGCGCGTCGGCAAGCATCGCCTGCCGCACGGCCAATTCCGCTTTGAGTTGCCGATCGTCGAGCCGGAAGAGCGGCGCGCCCTTGGCCACGTGCTGGTCCACTTTCGCGATGACCTCGACGACGACGCCCGCCACCGGCGAGCCGACCGAGATGTTCTCCGTCTCGGGCTCGATGATGCCGGCCCCGGCCACCGATTTCTCGAACGGGTTGCGCGTCGGCTGAATCGGCGGCGGCAGCTCGGGCATTCTTTGCTGCGCCGACTAAGAAGTGCACCGCAAAGGCAATTAAGGCGAGTGCCATAACCGGCAGACCGATTTTTGTGAGGAGGTTCATTTTTATGCTTAGCGCTGCGCCTCTGGCTGAGGGCTGAAAGCTGACGGCTGACAGCTACGCATTAGTGCGCCAGCGCCCTTTCTCCATAGCGTGATTTTTCAAACTCGTCTCGGCGTTGCAGCGACACGATCCGCCCGTCGTCCATCCGCGCGATCGTGTCGGCAAACTCAAAAATACGCGGGTCGTGCGTCACAATGATCACGGCCCGGTCGCCCTCCACGGCGATCGACTTCAACAGCTCCAAAATCGTGTGGCCCGTCTTGGCGTCGAGCGCCGACGTCGGCTCGTCACACACCAAGAGGTGCGGATGATGCACCAGCGCCCGGGCAATCGCCACCCGCTGCTGCTGCCCGCCCGAAAGCTTGCCGGGCAGACTGTTCACCCGGTCGGCCATCCCCATCTTGCCCAAGATCGCCGTGGCCGCTTTGACGGCCTTGAATTTCGACTGCCCCTGAATCACCAGCGGCACGGCCACGTTTTCGGCGGCTGAGAGGGCCGGCAACAGGTTGAACTGCTGGAACACAAAGCCCACGTTGTCGCGGCGGAACGGCGTCCGTCGCCAACCGCTCATCCTGGTGATGTCTTGTCCCAAAGCGCTCACCGTACCGCTGGTGGGCTGCAAAATGCCGGCCACAATCGACAAAAGCGTCGTCTTGCCGCAGCCGCTGGGGCCGACGAGCATTGTCAGATCGCCCCCATACACCTCGAGGTTGATGCCGGTCAGCGCATGGACTTCCGCCACCCCGCGGCCGTAGATTTTCACCACGTCGCGACAACTGACCAGCGGCTTGGCATCTGGTTTTGGCATTTTGTTAGGTGTCAGGGGGGAAGGGGAGTAGGGGAAATGTGCCAAACTCCTCCACTACTTCTTTCTGCCACCGGACACCTGCTTATCCCTGGAACACAACAGCCGGGTCCACGACCGTCACCCGCAACATGCTCAGCACACTCGACAACAAACTGATTACAAACACGGCTACGGCCGTAATGACGAACACTTCCGTCGGCATATAAAACGCCAGGCGGATGTTGTATTTCGCCGCAAACGTGCCGAACGTGGCCGCACCGCCAATCCCTAAACCAAAGCCAACGAAGCTCACCAAAAACGCCTGCAGCAAGATCATCGTCAAGAGGCTCCAGTTGCCGGCGCCCATCGCCTTCAGCGCGGCGAACTGCTTCAGGTTCTCGATCGTGAACAAATAAAACGTCTGCGCGGCAATCGCCGTTCCCACGATGAAGCCCAACGCCACCGTGATCCCGAAACTAAACGGGATGCCCGTCTTCCGCAGGAAATACGACATCGTGATCCACTCAAATTGGGCCCCCGTAACCGCCCGCATGCCCGTTTGTTTTTCGATTCGCTGGCACAGCTCTTTGACGCTCAGGCCGTCCTTCGACTTGGCCAGCACGAACGACAGCGTCTTCCGCTCTTTCGGCACAAAATCGAGCGCTTGCGTATATCGCGTGTACACGACCGGAAATGTCTGAAACGTGCGGCTCGCCTTGCAGATGCCGACGATCTCCGCCTCGTGGTCGTTCATCTCAAACCGCTTGCCGATCTTCGGCTCTTTCTCATTAGGCCACAGCAGGTGGTATCCTTCGATGTCAATGATCACGGCGTCGGGCCGGCGCAACTCGCGGAGATCGCCGTGCAGCATCTGCGGCGGCGCACCGACCAGCGTCGCGTCGTCCAGCCCCAGCAAAATCACTTGCTGAAAATTGCCGTCGTCGAGCCGTAGCCGGGCCAGGCCCTTGTACAGCCGCACTGCCCAGGCCACGCCCGGCACGCCGCGGACGCGATAGAGGTCGCTCTCGGAGAGAGGCTTGATGTCGTCGGAAAACTGCACGTTGGGGTCCATCACCCAGATGTCGGCCCCCTGGATGTCGCGAATCTGCCCGCCCGTCTGCCGCATCAGACCGCAGAACACCGACGCCTGGTGTGAAATGAGGAGCGATGCGAAGGCGATCCCGAACACGATGCCGATGTATTTGCCCGCATTGCCGGTCAGCATTTTAAGCGCGATCCAAAGCATCACTCGGCCCTCCGCGAAGCCGATTTGCTCCGCCGCGGGCGGCCCTTGGCATGGTCGCGCGCTTCTCTGTGCTCAGTCGATGTCTCGGAAATGGCGGCCTGGGAAAACGTCAGGATGTGCGTCGCCAATAGCTCTGCGTCGAGTTCGTCATAGTCAGAGGCGGATATCAGATTGCGAATCACCGGGTCGGCAAAATGATAAAACAAGCATTGGCCGACCACGCTGAACGCTGTTAACTGCAGCGCCTGCGGCGAAGTCTTCGCCGGCAACAGCTCGCGCAAGATGCCCACGAGCACATCGTATTGCGGCCGAATCGTCGCGCGCACCAGCTCGGAGCAGGCGTCGTGCGGCTGCATCATCTCGCGCATCATCAGCCGCGTGTGCCAGGTGTCATCCGGCCCGGTGAGCACCCGCCGCATGAAGGTGGCGATGAAATCGGCCAGCTTCCGCTCGGCCGGCGTGCCCACCGACCACTCGGGCAGGCGGGCCCGCTCCATCCGCCAGCGATGCGCCCGCACCACCGCCTCGACGTACAGCCGCTGCTTATCGCCGAAGTAATAGTTGACCGCGGCCACGTTCGCCCCGGCGGCCTGGCAGATGTCGCGGACCGTGGTCAGATCGTACCCGCGTTCGGCGAAGATTTCGCCGGCCGCCTCGACGATGCGCTCGCGGGTGGTGTCTGTAAGGGCCGTAGCCATGGGAAGTAAGGGAAAACGTCCGTTTCAAACAGTTGTTTTAATTATTGTAGCACCAGGATCCTGCTCGTCAACGGCTGTTCAAACTCGGGCGCCGCGTCGGACTTGGCTACTGAAAACGGGCGGCCGCATCGACCATTAGAGTTTGTCTACTCCGATGGAGCGTGTCGAAGCTCGGGGCGACGCCCCAACGACTGAAAAAGGCAATCTGGAAGTATGCGACTTCGGCCGGAAGGGCTGCCTACTAAGGAGCGCAGGTCCAAAAAGTCCAAGAATCGATTTCCAAATCAAAATGATCTCACACCACGTAGTCGCTGGTCACGAGTTCTTCATCGAATGACCGCATAGCGTGTACGGCAGCCTGATGATTTGTATTGCGGCGCGAGAAGACCGAAAAACACGCGCTCGTACCGACGGAAATCATGGCCGGCCGTAAAGGATTCTGTCGTGGTTGCGACCTGAGAAGCCGTCGTCGGGTTCCCCAATTGGCAAGCGCTCAATCTCCGCCAGCATTTCCACAATCGCCTTCTGCTGAAGCGCAAGTTGATCCGGCGTCAACTCGCCGGTCACTTCGCCTGCCGGTAGCGGTAAACAAATGTCGGCGTGCGTACCCTCGGCCAGGTCCACCGGCGCGAGCGGCCGGCAGACGCCGTCGAAAAACGCGGCGGGAATGTTCTGGCTCGTACTCCCAGTATGTCCTCGTCGGTGCGAATTCTCCAGCAAAGCCGGCTGGTGTGTCTCGCCCAGCCTTGACGCTCCCTTCGGGCGCTCGACAAACTCTACTCCACGTCGTCGTCCGTCGTCTCGCCGCTGCCGCCGCCGCCCAAGAGGGCATCCAGGCCGCTTGGCGCCGGTTTCGATGCCGCCGGCGGCGGGCTGATGGTCGGAGAGCCGTCGCCGTTGCCGCCGCGGTCGGCGGCCGCCACGGCCGATTCCAACAGCGGGAAGGCCCGCTCGAGCACGCGGCCCTTCTCGGCCGCCAGCGCCTCGAGCGCCTCGGGCCGGATGCGAACCTCCGCTTCGTGAATGTTGCGGAAGCCGGTGCCTGCCGGAA
Source organism: uncultured Planctomycetota bacterium (assembly GCA_963738665.1). Classification (GTDB taxonomy): domain Bacteria; phylum Planctomycetota; class Planctomycetia; order Pirellulales; family Lacipirellulaceae; genus JABDGM01. Next base: position 901,673 of record CAVTXL010000003.1, on the reverse strand, counting down.
TTAGGTGGCCGAGGATGACGTTCTCCTTCAGGCCCACGAGATGATCGGTCCGCCCGGCCAGCGCCGCTTCGGTCAGCACCTTGGTCGTCTCCTGGAAGCTGGCCGCCGAGATGAAGCTCGAGCTTTGCACGGCCGCCTTGGTGATACCGAGCAGTTGCGTGGCCGCGGTGGCCCGCTTGGGCTTCGTGCCTTTGGCGATTGTACCGCCGAGCGCCTCGATTTGCGCGTTCGTCTGGTCGAGCACGTCCTTGGGTACGATCGAGCCGACGGCGAAATCACTGTCGCCCTTGTCGGTGATCTTCAGGCACTGCAGGATCTGCTCGTTCGCCTGGCGGAAGCCGAACTTGTCCATCACGCTGCCCGGCAGCAGGTTCGTGTCGCCGGCGTGCTCGATCCGCACCTTCCGCAACATGCGGGCGACGATGATCTCGATGTGCTTATCGTTGATCTCCACCCGCTGGCTGCGATAGACGTTCTGAATTTCACGGGTCAGATATTGCTGCACCGCTTCTTCGCCGCTGATCCGCAGGATGTCGTGCGGCACCAGCGGGCCTTCCACCAGCGCGTCGCCCGCTCGAATCGTATCGCCCGAGTGGACGCGGAGATGCTTGTTGTGGCCGATGAGGTGCTCGCGCTCGATGCCGCTTTCGCTACGGACGATGATCGATCGCTTGCCGCGTTTCTTTTCCGAGAGCAGTTCGACCGTGCCGTCGATCTCGGCGATGACCGCGGGGTCCTTCGGCTTGCGGGCTTCGAAGATTTCCGTCACGCGCGGCAGACCGCCCGTGATATCCTGCGTGCCCTTGGCCTCACGCGGCGTCTTGGCCACGAGGGTGCCCGGCGAGATCGTCTGACCTCCCTCCACTTCCAAGTGGGCCCGTTCGGGCATGTAGTAAAAGTCCAGAATCTTGCCGTCGAGCGGATCCTCAACCACGATCTGCGGATGCAAGTCGCCTTTGTGCTCCATGATGACGTAGCGGATGTGCCCACTGGGGTCTTTTTCCGAACGCATCGTTTGGCCTTCGACCAGGTCTTCGAAACGGACCTTGCCCCCCGTCTCGGCCAAAATCGGAATGCTGTGAGGGTCCCATTCGCACAGCACACCGCCAGCCGCCACCCGGTCGTCTTCGTTGACTTTCAGCACGGCGCCCGCGGGGACTTCGTACTTTTCGACCTCGCGACCTTTCTCGTCCACGAGCGACACTTCGCCGTTCCGCGCCAGCACGATCTTCTGCCCGGCGTCGTTCGTCACTACCTTGAGGCGGGTGTATTTCACGATGCCGCCGCGCTTGGCCTTGATGTCACTCTCTTCGACGTCGTGCTGACCGGTTCCACCGATGTGGAACGTCCGCATCGTGAGCTGCGTGCCCGGCTCGCCGATGCTCTGGGCGGCGATGATGCCCACCGCCATGCCTTCTTCGACCAAGGAGCCGGTCGACAGGTCCATGCCGTAGCACCGCCGGCAAATGCCCAGCGGCGCGTCGCACGTCATCGGGCTGCGGACCTGGATTTTCTCCAGCCCCAGCTCTTCGATCTTGTGGCCGATCTCGGCCGTGACCAGCTCGTTCTCGCTGACGATCACTTCGTCGGTGATCGGGTTGACGATGTTCGTCCGGCTCACGCGGCCGCGGATCGAATCGGCCAGGCTGACCTCGACCTTTTCACCCCGGTAAATGATGCCTTTGGTGATGCCTTGCGTCGTGCCGCAATCGTCGAGCGTGATAACGACGTTCTGGGCGACGTCGGCCAGCTTGCGGGTCAGGTAACCCGAGTCGGCCGTCTTCAGCGCCGTGTCGGCCAATCCCTTGCGGGCGCCGTGCGTCGAGCTGAAGTACTCGAGCACCGTCAGGCCTTCGCGGAAGTTGGCCTTGATCGGCGTCTCGATGATCTTGCCGGACGGCTTGGCCATCAGTCCGCGCATGCCGCCCAATTGGCGCATCTGCTCCACGCCGCCGCGGGCGCCGGAGTGGGCCATCAGGAAAATCGGGTTCACGTACTGGCCCTGGCGGAAGTCGTTTTCCAGCGCGGACATCATTTCGCTGGTGATTTGCTCGCGGGCGTGTGTCCAGGCATCGAGCACCTGGTTGTAGCGCTCGCCCTCGGTGATGATGCCGCGTTGATAGAGCTTGTTGCGCTTGAGGACTTCCTTTTCGGCAGCGGCGATAATCTTCGACTTCGAGTCGGGAGTGATCAAGTCGTCCGTCGCGAACGACAAGCCGCTCCGCGTCGCCTGGCGGAAGCCAAGCTGGTTCATGTCGTCGAGCAACGTGATCGTCTTGCTGCGGCCCAGGAACTGGTAGCAGTCGCTGATTACACGGGCCAACTGCGAGCTCCGCAGCGGCAGGTTGTAAAACGGCATCCCCTTCGGCAGCACGAGGTTGAAAATCACACGCCCGGCCGTGGTGTTGATCACCTTGCCGTAGCCGCTCTTGGTTTCCAAGTCTTCCCGGAGGCAGCGGTCCTTCGAGAGGCGCACTTTGATCTTCGCGTGCGTGTGCACCTTGCCCGCCAAGAACGCCATCTCCACTTCTTCTAAAGACGAAAACTTCATGTCGTCGCCCGGCACCTCGGGCACGCTCATCGTTAGGTAGTAGCAACCCATCACCACGTCCTGGGAAGGGCTGATGATCGGCTGGCCGTTGGCCGGGCTAAAGATGTTGTGCGTGCTCATCATCAGCGTGTGGGCCTCGACCTGCGCCTCGATCGACAGCGGCAAGTGCACCGCCATCTGATCGCCGTCGAAATCGGCGTTGAAGCCCTTGCATACCAGCGGGTGAAGCTGGATCGCGTTGCCTTCCACCAGGATCGGCTCGAAGGCCTGGATGCCCATGCGGTGGAGCGTCGGTGCCCGGTTCAGCAGCACCGGGTGGTTGCGAATCACCTCTTCCAGGATATCCCATACCTCGTCGTCTTTGCGCTCCAGCATCTTCTTCGCGCTCTTGATCGTGTCGGCGTGGCCGAGCTCCTTCAGGCGGCGAATAATGAACGGCTGGTACAGCTCGAGCGCGATCTTCTTCGGCAGGCCGCACTGGTGCAGCTTGAGATAGGGACCGACCACGATCACGCTGCGGGCCGAATAGTCGACGCGCTTGCCGAGCAGGTTTTCGCGGAAGCGGCCCTGCTTCCCTTTGATCATGTCGGTCAGCGACTTCAGCGGCCGATTCGACGAGCCCAGCACTGGCCGCTTGCAGCGATTGTTGTCGAACAGCGCGTCGACCGATTGCTGCAGCATCCGCTTCTCATTGCGAATGATCACTTCCGGCGCGTTCAGGTCGACCAGCTTCTTGAGCCGATTGTTGCGGTTGATGATGCGGCGATAGAGATCGTTCAGGTCGCTCGTCGCAAAATTGCCGCTATCGAGCAATACCAGCGGCCGCAGGTCCGGCGGAATCACCGGAATTACGTCGAGCACCATCCACTCGGGCTTGTTGTCCGAATCGCGGATGGCCTCGACCGTCTTCAGCCGGTTGATGAGATCCTTGGCCTTTTGCTTCGAGCCGGTTTCCTTAAGTTCCTCGCGCAGACGCTGCGACAGTTGCACCAGATCGAGCTGCTGCAGCAGCTTGCGAACCGCCTCGGCGCCCATGCCGGCTTCAAACGTTTCGCCATATTGCTCGCGGGCGGTGCGGTACTCTTCTTCGGTCAAAAGTTGTTGCGGCTTGAGAGGCGTATCGCCCGGGCTCGTGACGACGTAATCCTGGAAGTAAATCACCTTTTCCAGGCTCGTCGTTTTCATCGCCAAGAGGCTGCCCAGTCGGCTGGGCATCGCCTTGAAGAACCAGATGTGCACCACGGGCGCGGCCAGCTCGATGTGACCCATCCGCTTCCGCCGCACGCGGCTGTGCGTCACCTTCACGCCGCAGCGGTCGCAGATCATGCCTTTGTACTTCATGCCGCGGTATTTGCCGCAGGCGCATTCCCAGTCCTTTTCTGGTCCGAAGATGCGCTCGCAAAACAAGCCGTCCTTTTCCGGACGGTAGGTCCGGTAGTTGATCGTCTCCGGCTTCTTCACCTCGCCGAACGACCAGCTCCGAATATCATGCGGCCGGGCCAGGCTGATCTTCACCGAGGTATAGTCGTTGATCCGATCGTAACTGGCGGTGTCGAGGATATTGCTCATAGTCTGCTTGCTCCCGAAGGAAATTGCAAAATGCAAATTGCAAAATGCAAATTGTCAATTTAAGAGGAGGTTCTTTGCGCCTGATTGTTCTTTTTCCGAACTCCGCGGACAGTAGCGATGGATTGGCCCAGCATCTTTGCCAACTGTTCAGATTCGTATATGAGGTTTTCAAGCCGCATTGGCGAAACAAGCTGACGACGCGAAATCAGCCGCAGCCAACCGCGCGATTCGCGAACTTCCTTGAGACAAATGCGCAACTTATGTACGAAATCGTCTCGGCTTTCTGCAGCGCATGCTTCTTCATAGTTCCCGATGGGCGAAGTCCCGCTGCGAAGCAATTGGTTAGCGATTCTGTTGCCGAGCTTTGTATTCGGCAATGCTTCCACAACTGTGCATACCCGATCCGCGAAATCAAGAAAGCGATCGCACATCTCCTCGGGCGTTACCGTTCGCCGCTCGCTCGCACCGCGATTCGCGGCCACGCTCGCGTCTTCCGAATTTTGCAATTTGCAATTTGCAATTTGCATTTTGCAATCTCTTCTTTCTGCTTACGTTCTTCGCTGCTGGAGACGAACGCAAAACACCAACCAGCGAATCTGAGGCGTCGCCGCTCGCTCGCGCTGCCGACCGTCGCCGCGTCCACACCGTCCGAATTTTGCAATTTGCATTCTGCCCCTGCTTCAAATCCGCCGCTTCTCCAACTGCATATTCAGCCCCAGCCCGCGGATCTCGTTCGTCAATACGTCGAAGCTCGCCGGCGTGCCCGCTTCCAGCGTGTTTTCGCCTTTGACCATCGATTCGTAAATCTTGGTCCGCCCTTCGACGTCGTCGCTCTTCACCGTGAGCAACTCCTGCAAAATGTACGCGGCGCCGTACGCCTCCAGCGCCCACACTTCCATCTCGCCGAACCGCTGCCCCCCGAACCGCGCCTTGCCGCCCAGCGGCTGCTGCGTGATCAACGAGTAAGGACCCGTGCTGCGGGCGTGCACCTTGTCGTCCACCAGGTGGTGCAGCTTCAGCATGTAGATGTAACCCACGGTCGTTTCCTGTTCGAACGCCTCGCCCGTGCGGCCGTCGTACAGCCGCGTCTTGCCATGCTTGGGCAGGTTGGCTTCGTCCAGAGCGGCGTTGATGTCGGCCTCTGAAGCGCCGTCGAACACCGGCGTAATCGCGGAAGCCGAGCTTGGCGCCGGCCCAGCCGAGGTGCGTCTCCAAAATCTGGCCCACGTTCATGCGGCTCGGCACGCCGAGCGGGTTGAGCATGATCTGTACCGGCGTGCCGTCTTCCAAATAGGGCATGTCCTCGACAGGCAAAATCTTTGAGATCACGCCTTTGTTACCGTGCCGGCCGGCCATCTTGTCGCCGACCGAAATCACCCGCTTCGTGGCGATGTACACCTTCACCATCTGCAGCACGCCGCTCCGCAGCTCGTCGCCACGCTTCATCGAGTTCAGCCGCCGGTCGCGGGCGTCGATCGCCTCCTCGACGTTGGGCCAGAGCTGTTTGAACACCCGCTCGACGTCTTTCCGCTTTTGCGGGCTGCGGATGTCGATGCCGTCGATCTTGAAGGCGGCCGCTCGCTCGGCCACGAACGCCGGATCCTGCCCGTGCACCAGCGAGTTGCCGTCGTCGTCCGTAATCTTGCGGCCCAGGATCTCTTCCAGCTCGGTGATCATCTCGCCGAACACTTGGGCGATCTGCTCGTTGCCTTCCTTCTCGGCCACTTTGAGCGAGCGCTCAAATTCCTTCCGCTGGTCTTCCGTGAGGCTCATCCGGCGGCTGAAACGCTGCGTATCGATGACAATGCCTTCCACGCCGGAGGGCACCTCGAGCGAGTCATTTTTCACGTCTTCGCCGGCCCGGCCGAAGATGGCGTGCAGCAATTTTTCTTCCGGCGTCAGCTCGGTCTTGCTCTTGGGCGAAACCTTGCCCACCAAAATGTCGCCCGGCTCGACGTACGTCCCGATCTGCACGATGCCGTTCTCGTCCAGGTTCCGCAACATTTTTTCGCTGACGTTGGGGATGTCGCGGGTGAATTCCTCGCGGCCTAGCTTCGTCTCGCGAATCTCGACGTCGAATTCCTCGATGTGAATCGAAGTGTAGGTGTCGTTCTTCACCAGCTCTTCGCTGATGATGATCGCGTCTTCGAAGTTGTATCCCTCCCACGACATAAAAGCGGCCAGCACGTTGCGGCCCAGGGCCAACTCACCCAAGTACGTGGCCGCCCCGTCGGCGATCACCTGGCCCTTTTCCACCTTGTCGCCCGGCTTGACGATCGGCCGGTGATTCTGGCAAGTCCGCTCGTTCAGCCCGACGAACTTCCGCAGCCGATGCACCTCCGGCCCGATCTCGATTCGCTCCGCATCGACGTACGTTATCGTGCCCTTATGGCCGGCCCTGAGGATCATGCCCGAGTGGAGCGCCACGTCCGTTTCCAAGCCCGTACCGACGATCGGCGGCTCTGTGATGAGCAGCGGAACCGCTTGCCGCTGCATGTTCGAACCCATCAGGGCCCGGTTCGCGTCGTCGTGCTCCAAAAATGGAATCAGGCCGGCCGAGACGCCGATCATTTGGCTCGGCGTGACGTCCATGTATTGAATCTGCTCGACCGGCACGAGGACGAAATCGGAACGGTGCCGCGCGACGATCGTGTCGCCCGTCTCGCCCTGCAGCTTCCCATCGACCAGCGCCGAATCGGCCGAGGCCACAAACGCCTCCGATTCCTCGTCCGCCCGCAGCCACACCACTTCATCGGTGAGCTTGCCCTTCGAAATCTTGCGATAAGGCGTTACCAAGAAGCCGTACTCATCGACCGATGCGTACATGGCCAGGCTTGAGATCAAACCGATGTTCGTGCCTTCCGGAGTCTCGATAGGGCAGATGCGCCCATAGTGCGAAATATGCACGTCGCGGACTTCGAAGCCGGCCCGCTTGCGGTTGAGCCCCCCCGGGCCCAAGGCCGAGAGCCGCCGCTCGTGCGTCAGCATCGAGAGCGGATTCGTCTGGTCGACCACCTGCGACAGCTCACCGCGGCCGAAGAAGTACTCGATCGCCGCCGATATGCTTTTCGGGTTGATCAGGCTCCTGGGCGTCATGTCCTCGATGTCTTTCAGGCTCATCCGTTCTTGCACGGTGCGGCGGAGCTTCAAAAAGCCCTTCCGCAGCTCGTCGCAGGCCAATTCGTCGATCGTCCGCAGGCGGCGGTTTCCGAGGTGGTCGATGTCGTCGACGTACACGTCCGAGTCGCCCGCCACCAGCTTCAGGATGTACCTCACCGCGCTGATCAGGTCCTCCGGCCGCAACACCATTTCGTCTTCCGGCACGGTGAGGCCCAGCTTGCGGTTGATTCGAAAGCGGCCCACGCGGCCCAGCCGGTAGCGATTCGTGTCGTAAAACTTCTCATGGAACAGCGCCCTCGCCTTTTCCAATTGGGGCGGGTTGCCCGGCCGCAGCCGCTGGTAAATCCGCAATATCGCTTCCTCATGGCTGCTCGTGCCGTCGTCCGCCAAAGCATTCAGCAGCAGCGGCGTCGCCGGCGGGTCCATGATGTCCACCGATTTCAGGCCCGATTGGCCGATCGCCTCGGCCTCGCCCTTGGTGATCTTCTGGCCGTTTTCGATGATAATTTCGCCCGCCCGCTCGCTGCCCACGGGTAAACGATGTCGCCCACGGCGACTTTGCCTTCCAGCTTGGCCGAGTTGCGGCCGTCGGCTTTGGCCTTGGTCGTGTCATAGAACGTGCGAATAATGTCGGCGTCCATGCCGTATTTCGGGTCCATCGCCCGCAGCAGAGTGATTACCGAAAACTTGCCGCTCTGGTCGATGCGAACGGTGATGCTGTCCTTCTTCGTGGTGTTGATCTCGATCCAACTGCCGCGCTCGGGGATCACGCGGCAACTGTACATGCGCCGCTCGCCCGCTTCCATTTCGGAGACGAAATCGATGCCGGGGCTGCGGTGCAACTGGCTGACCACCACCCGCTCGGCCCCATTGATGATGAATTCACCCCCACCAAGCATGATCGGCAGGTCTCCCAGGTAGACCTCTTCTTCGATCGGCTGCTCTTTGTTCAGGCGCAGCCGGATGCGAAACGGCCGGCCGTACGTCAGCCGCAGTTGCCGGCATTCGTCCGGCTCGTAGCGCGGCTTCCCCAGCTCGTAGAAAAGGTAAGACAGTGAGAGCTTCTTGTCGTAACTCTCGATCGGGAAGATTTGCGCAGCACCCCTTCCAATCCCTGATCTTTCCGCTTGTCGGAAGCCGTCTCATACTGCAGAAAACGCGCGTAGCTCCTCGTCTGGATCTCGGTCAGATCGGGAATGGCGTACGGCTCGCGCCGCGTGCCAAATTGACGGGTGGCCGCGGGTTCCAAACGCCGTTGGGCTGTAACTGCCATAAAACGCGTTACTCCATGGAATCGATGAGTGGAATCGATGAAATGTCGTGGACGGACGCTACCGCACGCTGCCGCCCGGGCGCGCAACTTCCCCCCAGCACGCCGCCGGCCGGCGTCGAGCCACCAGCTATTTCCAGAAACAAGCGATCGAACGAGGCTCATGCAAAATCGCAAGGGTCGGCCAGCCGGATGCCGTTGGTCCGGCCGCGCGAAGGGAACGGCAGATCGGGTCCGGCGGCGCGGGGCCGTTTGCTGGCTCGCCGGCCGCGCCGCGGTTGCGCGCCTGGCTACTTGATTGAAACCGTGGCGCCCGCTTCTTCTAACTCCTTCTTCAGCTTTTCGGCGTCGGCCTTCGAGAGGCCCTCCTTAACCTTGCTCGGCACGCCCTCGACCAGGTTTTTGGCCTCGACCAGGCCCAGGCCGGTCGCTTGACGCACCACCTTGATCACGCCGATCTTCTTATCGCCGAAGCCCTCCAGCACAACGTCGAATTCCGTTTTCTCCTCGGCCGGCCGCAGCGCCGCCGCCACCGCCGCCCGGCATTGCCATGACCATGCCGCCGCCGGAAGCCGGCTCGATGCCGTGCACGTCTTTGAGATAATCGCTCAGCTCCTTGGCTTCCTTGAGCGTGAGCCCCACGATCTGGTCGCCGAGCTTTTTGGTTGTGTCCGTAAACTCCATCGTCGCCGTAGACATGGTACGTCGTTCCCTTTCTTATCTGGGTCCTGATGCGGTTGCTTTTCGGTGTATCGGATAAAACTGAAATCGCTTTTGCCTTAGTCAGCACAGAGTACGCCGAGTTCTGGCGAAAACGATGCAAAATTCAAATGTTCCATGACAAATGCAAAACGCTGGCCGGCTCCCCATTTTTCACTTTGCATTTAACGCTTTGCATTTTTCATTCTTGTCCACTCTGTGAACTCAGTGCCTTCTGCGGTGAACAATTCTCTAATCTGTTTCGCCGCCCTCTTCGCCCTTCTTCTTCACTTGGCTGGCCAGCTTGCGGGCCGGGCCCAGGAGCTGCGCCGAAAGCGTCGCGCCGGGATTGAGAATTTGCCCGACCAGGATGCTCAACTGTTCTTGCCGGCTGGGCCACTTGCTGACTTCTTTCACCTGCGGCGCCGTGAGCCGTTGGCCGTCCATGACGCCCCCCTTGGCGACCAACAGCTCGAATTCCTTTCGCTCGGTGAGGGCGATGATCTCCTTGGCCAATGAGACGATGTCTTCACTCCCCCAGACGACCGCCAACTGCCCTTCGGCCGAGTCGAACGCTGGCGCGAGCGACGTCCCTGCGGTCGCCCGCCGGGCCAGGCTGTTCTTCACCACCAAGAGGTTGATCCTCTTCTGCCGCAGCCGCTTCCGCAGCTCGACGGCCTTGTTGTTTTCAATGCCGATCACGTCCACGACCAACGCGTCCCCAACGCCTTCCAGCCGCTTCTGCAGGTCTTTCGTGATCAGGTCTTTGATGTATTTGCTCATGATTCGACGCTGAATGCTGGAAACTCGATGCTCGATGAGGGCAAAAGCCGCCGGGCTACAGACCGCCGGGGCCGCCTTACACAGCAAGCCTCACACTTGGACTCATTGTCGCACTGACGTGCGCGCCCTTGATATACGTGCCTTTCACCGCCGCCGGCTTCAGGCTCAATACCTTGTCGATGAACGCCTGAATGTTCTCGGCGAGCTTTGGCGGATCGAAACTCAACTTGCCGACCACCGCCTGCACTACGCCCCCCTTGTCGTTGCGAAACTCGACTTTGCCCGCCTTGTACTCTTTCACTGTTCTGCCGACGTCCGGCGTTACCGTGCCGGAACGGGGCGAAGGCATCAGACCGCGCGGGCCGAGCACCTTGCCGAGCGGGCCGACCAGCTTCATCATGTCGGGCGCCGCGATGCAGGCGTCAAATTCGGTCCAGCCATTCTTGATCTTCTCCGCCAACTCCTCTTCGCCCACTTCGTCGGCCCCCGCTTCGCGGGCCTCATCCGCCTTGGCGCCCTTGGCGAACACGACCACCCGCTGCTGCTTGCCGATGCCGTGCGGCAGCACGATCGAGCCCCGCACGAGCTGGTCGGCCTGCGTCTGGTCGATCCCCAGGCGAATGGCGATCTCCACCGATTGATCGAACTTCGTGCCGTCAAACTTCTTCAGCGCGGCGACCGCCTCGGCGACCGGCACGGGATCGACCGTCTTCCGCTTCTCAACCAGTGCCCGGAATCGTTTGGATTGTTTGGCCATGTAATAGCTCTCAGTTTTCAGCTCTCAGCTCTCAGCTCTCACCCAAACAACTCAACGCCAACCACGTTATGGCTGACAGCTGACGGCTGATAGCTGACGGCTGACGGCTTTTCTATCCCTTCACCTCGAGTCCCATGCTCCGCGCCGTGCCGGCCACCATCTGGACGGCGTGCTCGATGTCGCGGGCGTTGAGGTCGTTCATTTTTGTCTTCGCGATCTCTTCCATTTGGGCCCGCGTCACGCTGCCCACTTTGTCCTTGTTCGGCACCGGCGAGCCCTTGGCAATGCCGGCCGCCTTCTTCAAGAGCACCGCCGCCGGCGGACTCTTCGTGTAAAACTCGAACGACCGGTCGGTGTAAACCGTCACCACGACCGGAATCATCATCCCGCCCGCTTCCTTCGTCCGCTCATTGAATTGCTGAACGAACTGGCCCAGATTGATGCCGAACTTGCCCAGCGAAGTGCCGACCGGCGGCGCAGGGGTCGCCTGCCCGCCCGGAATCTGAAACTTCGCCCCACCCGCGATTTGTTTTGCCATATTAAGTGCCGTTAGCTATTAGCTCTTAGTTGTTAGCCAGAATTGTTTTGTCTGGCTAACAGCTAACAGCTCCTCCTACACCATCTCAATCTGCCAATATTCCAACTCGACCGGCGTACTGCGGCCGAAGATGTTGATCATCACCACGACGCGGCCGCTGGCCTCGTCGATTGAGCCTACCTCGCCTTCGAAGTTCTCGAAGTTCCCTTCCTTCACCTTCACCTTGTCACCGGCCGAGAACTTGATGTCCAGCTTGGGCGATTCGCTGGTTTCCTCTTCCTCGGTCTGCACGATGCGGGCCACCTCGTGGGGCAACATCGGCGTCGGCTTGCCGCCCGCGCCGGTGAAATCGCCCACCCCCGACGTCTCGCGCACGGCAAACCAAGTATTGTCGTTGATGTGCATGTGGACGACGATGTAGCCCGGGTAGAGCTTCCGTTCAACCACTTTCTTCTTGCCCCCCTTGAACTCGGTCACTTTTTCGGTCGGTACGATCACCTGATCGAAAAAACGGTCGAGCCCTTCGATCCGCATCTTGCGGTCCAGCGCCTCGGCGATCGACCGCTCGCGGTTCGATTGCACCTTGAGGATGTACCAGTCCATCCTGATTTCTTCGGGCGGTGGCGGCACTTGCGGCTTCCTCGCCGGGGCCGGCTTTGCCGGCGGAGCGGCTGCTGCTTCCTCGGCCTCCTCCGCTGCCTCTTCGGACGCTTCCTCGTCGGCTGCCTCGGCTGCCTCCTCCTCGGCTTCCAGTTCCTCCTCTTCGGGGCCGACGGCGGCGACTTCTTCTCGCCCGGGCGAATCGCCCGCCTCGTCGGCTGCGGCCGGCTCGACTGCTTGTTCTTCGACTTGTTCTTCGACTTGTTCTTCGACTTGTTCTCGGACGGCATCCGTCGCGACGGTTTCCGTCTCGCCCCGCTTCCGATTGTCGACCGGCTGCCCTTCGCCCTCCGTTTGTTCTTCGATCTTGGTGTCGTCGCTGCGGTTCGATTCGGCGTCGTCGGGCCGCCCGCCGCCCGCCGCACCGTCGCTGGCCTGCGACGCGTCCGCAGCATCATTGTCCGCGTCGCCGGCTCCCGGCCGCTCGCCGCCCTGGGTCAGCGTTTCATCCAGCGAATTGTCGGGGTACTCGGGCATGGATCGTTGTCGAAACCAAAGCAAACGGACGTGCGAGCAAAACAGGCCCGCGCTGGACCAAGCGCGGCTAGCTGCGAAAAAACGCGGTCACTCGATTCAAAAACCATTCGATCCCGTTCATCACAAACGCCAGCACGTAATCGTACGCAAACAAAATGAACGCCAGGAAGAAAATCACAAACATGACGACGACCGACGCCCGCAGCAGTTCATTGCGGGCGGGCCACGAGACTTTGTTCATTTCTCCTTCCACGGAAATCAAAAAATCGGCGAACAGCGGCCATTGAATGATGCGAAAACTAGTCCACACGCCGCCGGCCAATACCAAAAATGGGATCACATAGACGTAGATGAAACGGGATGTCGAATTGTCTGAGCCAGCCGAGTCGGAACTGCCCGAGTTGTCCGACCCGGGCGATTTGCTGGCGCCGCCATTCTCCGCACCCTGGGCGCTATCAGGCGGTGACTCTCCCTCCTTCGCCGCGGCCTCCTTGTTCTCCGCCTCGCTCGCCTCTTGCGTTGGCGCCGTCGCGCCGGGCGACGGTTGGCCAAAATCACGAACGCTGACGTAGTTGTGCAAGCTCCAAGCCGCCAGCGCGACAATCACCGCCAGCACCAAAAGGTCGCCTGACGTGCCACCCGGCCCTGGCTTGGCTTGTACATCGCCAAGCTGAACAATTCCTGAACGAAAGCGCCCAACGTCTTTCCCTCGGCTGTAATTGCGGTCACTTGGTCGATTCAGCCGGCCTGTTCGACCGCTCGACGCAGCGCTCATGATGCGCCAGCCCCAGGACCACTCCTGGCCTTGTTCCGGCGGAACCTTTCCGCCCGCATCACTTAGTTCCGGACAGTTATAAATGGCAGGGGCGGCGGGAATCGAACTCGCAACCCCCGGTTTTGGAGACCGGTGCTCTGCCAATTGAGCTACACCCCTGTGGCCTGGATGCTCGATGCTCGCTTCTGGATGCTGGTTGAGCGAAAAGTCTTCTTCATCCAGCATCTAGCATCTAGCATCCAGCATCTTTACTCCAGTATCTTCGTTACCACGCCCGAGCCGACCGTCTTGCCCCCTTCCCGGATCGCGAAACGGACGCCTTCGTCCATGGCGATTGGCTTCGACAGTTCGATTGACAGCCGCGCAGTTGTCGCCCGGCATGCACATCTCGGCCCCGCCCATCAAGTTGGACGAGCCGGTGACGTCCGTCGTGCGGAAGTAAAACTGCGGCCGGTAGCCGCTGAAGAACGGCGTGTGCCGCCCGCCTTCCTCTTTCGAGAGGACGTACACCTCGGCCTCGAACTTCGTGTGCGGCGTGATCGAGCCGGGCTTCGCCAGCACCTGGCCCCGCTGAATCTCTTCCCGCTTGACGCCACGCAGCAGGCAACCCACGTTGTCGCCGGCCTGGCCCTGGTCGAGCGTCTTGTTGAACATCTCGACGCCCGTGCAGGTCGTCGATTTCGGCGCCGATTCCAGCCCGATGATGTCCACCGTGTCGCCCACCTTGACCATGCCGCGCTCAATACGCCCGGTCGCGACCGTGCCGCGGCCTTCAATCGAGAACACGTCCTCGATCGCCATCAAAAACGGCTTGTCGACTTCGCGCGTCGGTTCCGGAATATACGAGTCGATCGCGTCCATCAGCTCGCCGATGCACTTGTTCGCCTCGGGATCGCTCGGATTGTCGTAAGCCCCCTTGGCCGAGCCCCGAATGATCGGTATCTCATCGCCCGGAAAGTCGTACTTGTTGAGGAGCTCACGCACTTCCAGCTCGACCAAGTCGAGCAGCTCCGGGTCGTCGACCAGGTCGCACTTGTTGAGGAATACCACGATCCGAGGCACACCGACCTGGCGGGCCAGCAGAATGTGCTCGCGGGTCTGCGGCATCGGCCCGTCGGCCGCCGACACGACCAGGATGGCACCGTCCATCTGGGCCGCGCCGGTGATCATGTTCTTGATGAAGTCGGCGTGGCCAGGGCAGTCGATGTGAGCGTAATGCCGCTTGGCGGTCTCGTATTCGACGTGCGAGACGGCGATCGTCACGGTCTTCGTTTCGTCACGAACCGTGCCCCCTTTGGCGATGTCGGCATACGACTTGAAGTTCGCCAGACCCTTCTTCGATTGCACCGCCAGAATCGACCCGGTGAGAGTCGTCTTGCCATGATCGATGTGACCAATCGTACCGACGTTCACGTGCGGCTTGCTGCGTTTGAATGTGTCCTTGGCCATGTTGGTTCCTTACGTAGCTGTTAGCTTTTAGCGATTAGCTATTAGCTCGGAAACGATGTGAAAACGTGTGATTTTAGTTCTGGCTAAGAGCTAATAGCCAATAGCTAATAGCTCTCCTCAAAGCTGCTGAAGAGACTTGAACTCTTGACCTCGTCCTTACCAAGGACGCGCTCTACCGACTGAGCTACAGCAGCGGGGAAAAGCCGTCAGCTCTCAGCCGTCAGCCGTCAGCTTACTCGTTCAAGGCTCCCGTGTGTGATCTTCTATTCTTCGCTTTGGCGGTAAGCTGATGGCTGACAGCTTCCAGAGCGGGTGAAGGGAATCGAACCCTCGTATTCAGCTTGGAAGGCTGCTGCTCTACCATTGAGCTACACCCGCGTGAAAGCCGAGAGCGGATAGTCAAAAGTCGAGGGCCAGACGTGCACTCTGGCGACTTGACTCTCCGCTCTTGACTCTCGACGTTTCTTCCATTGGTGGGTGCAGGATTCGAACCTGCGAAGGCAGAGCCATCAGATTTACAGTCTGACCCGTTTGACCGCTTCGGTAACCCACCGCACTGGTCGCGGCCGCCACCGGCCACGCAATTCGCCCACAGCGCGTTTCGCAAGGCAGACCATCAGACAGCTCTACTTCAGCGCGCGTCTCCACCGACCTGTGGATACCCGTGCGAGGTTCCTCCGCAGCGGTGACTCGACAGCGACATCTGGGCCGCCCGGCCGCAGCCCACCCGGCACCCGCCAATACGCAAACCCTTCCCGGCAATCAATTTATCTACGAGCTAGCGGGGGGACTTGAACCCTCAACCTGCTGATTACAAATCAGCTGCTCTGCCAATTGAGCTACGCTAGCGCCCGTAGCGGCAATCACGTGCGAATCAGTTAATATACCCGTCTCGCGCCCTGCCGCAAGGCCGACTAAACCGGCCTGCCCCCAGAAATTTCCAAAATCTACCCCGTTTGGCACCCGATTTTCACACGCCACGAACTTGTGCCAATTTCCCCCCCAGGGGCGGCGGAAAACTGGACAGCCGAGAGACCAAATAGGTTACCCGGCAGGCCACAAAAACCGAGCTACGTCCGAAGCTTGCCCTGTTCCTTTGTGGCGGCGTGCGGCAAAAATTCGGATTCTTTGAGCTGCTTGATCGTTCCGTATTTCGCTACAAGTCAGGTCCCCGCAAATCGCCTAACGATTGAAAACCGGCCTGCCCTTGTCGCAGGCTTTTTCGGGCATGGTTACGATAGGCCTATGAAACGCAGACTCCGCAAGCCGCTTCTGATGGTCGGTTTGGCTTTCCTGCCGGCTTTTGTCGTGCCCGTTGCGTGGTTGGCTTTGTGTTCGCGGAATGTCACGCACAGACCTTAGCGAGATTGGCTTTTTTGCCGTGCTTTGTGTGCTTGTTTACTCTTCAGTACTGCGCAGTGCCCGGGGCACCGGCGATACATCAATCCAATCCAAATGATAATTCCAACTGCGCACGATTCGCGTTGTACCAAAATCCAATTGGCCGGACGCTTCTTATAAAGCGCCACGGCCCGCGTGTTTGTTACGCTGCGTCGCCTGATCCGGCTGCGAACCGACAATTACTCCAGCGCGTCGATGAGAATCTTCTCCTCTTTCGCCGCCTGCCGCAGCTTGCCCAGGGCCCGAGACTCCAATTGCCGCACCCGCTCCTTCGTCACGCCCAGTGATGCGCCGACTTCCTTCAAAGTCTGCGGCTCCTGCGCGTGGTCCAGACCGAAGCGGCTGGCGATAATCTTCTGCTCGCGCTCGTCGAGCCGCCGCATGATCCGGTCGATCTGCGTCTCGCCGCTGATGCTGCACGCTCTCTTCCACCAGCGGATTGCCGCGGTGTTCCTGAGCCGCCGCAAACAGCTCGTCCTGGCTCGTGCGGAAGCGGTCGCGATGCTTGAACTCGCCCGGAATTGTCCGCGCGAAGTTCTTCATTATCGCCCAGCTAGCATACGTGCTGAACTTGTTGCCCCGGGCGTAATCGAATTTCTCAATCGCCCGCAGCAGCGACATGTTGCCGTCGCTTACGAGCTCAAAGAAGTTCTGGTCCGGCGTCACGTGCCGTTTGGCAATCGAAACCACCAGCCGCAGGTTGGCCCGGGCGATTTCGTTCTTCGTCGCCACGGCCTGGTCATGCAGCCGCTCGATCTCGTCCATTAGGCTCGATTTCGGCTGAGCCACGTCGAGCTCGCCGCGGTACTTGCCCGCCTTGTACTTCATGTAGTTGTACTTGCGGAACAAGTGCTGCTCTTGCTCGCGCGAGAGCAGCGGCATCTCGTACAGGCTCGCCAGGTAGGGCGGCAGCCCGGACGGCCGCCGCGCCTTTTTCGCCGGCGAGTCCAGTTCCGGCATTGGACCTAGGATCGCCTTATCGGCCCCCTTACGCGAAAATCGCGCAGTTGGGAATGAAATCCAGCGGCAGCTCCATGATGCGCGCCGCTCGCACCTCATTGATCACACGGTAGATCGTCGTCTTCGTGCGGCCGAACTGCTTGATCAGCCGCTCGACGCTCGTGCCCCGCTTGAACGCCTGGTAAATCCGCGTCTTCTGCGCTTCGGTCAGCGGACCGTTGTTGTCCGGAAAGATCGCCATCTCCGGGTGCTGCTTGTCGAACTGCCGAATCGTCGAACGAATCGTTTCCACGCTCCGCCCGGCCCGCTTCGCCAGCCGACGCGAAATCTCGCTTTGGCAGCCGCCGGCACTCGCCAGTCGCCGCGCCGGTCGATGATTTCCTGCCGCTGCTCGTCGTTCAGTTGGCTGAACCGCGCACCGCGAGCCACCCGCTCCTGGTTGCCCTTCACGAAGCGATCCACGCTGCTCCGCAGGAACCCGACGCGCTTCCGCCCGTCGAATACCAGCCGTCGGCTCACCAGCCCCAGCTCGCGCCACCGCGAAATCGTCTTCGTCGAAACGTTGAATTGCTTCGCCAGCTCTTCCACCGTCAGCACTTGCTCGCCGATGTTTTCCGCCGACATGTCGGCCGAGTCGGACAGGTCCTCGACGAACAACCGCAAATCGTGCAGCAGGTCCTCGCCGGAGATCGCCGTCGCGACCGCCGCCTCTGGCCGGTAGCCCGTGATCCGGAAGCAGACGTATTCGTACGTGTAGGTCTTGTCGGCGCGCAGCTCCGCAATCAGCCGCTCGGCCGCTTCCACCTGCTGAAGCTTCTTGGGCCGCGGCGCAAAACGAATCTGCTGATCTCGCAGATCGCGCAATATCGAACTCTTATAGTCTTGATGCATGGCACACCTCATTCTCAAAGCTTTTGCGTCATCCGTTCGTCGTGGTGTTCCCTGCGTCCGTCGCCCACGAAGTGCGTTCAAACCAGTCTCCCGACCGTTCGGGCCGGTCTCCCGACCGAGCCCGACACATCACCCACAACTCATTTCCTCTTCCGATTTCCTGCTCTGACAATGCCGAGCGACAACGCGCACCGCCGCTGCCAGTTTGGCAGGCACCCGCCGCGGCCGGCTGCCAAGGCGGCTAGCATGTCGGCCTTTCAAAGCCAAAAGACTCGGGGTTTCTTGGCGGCGCTGCACGCGCCGACCCCCCAAAGTCCTTCGCCCAAAAAGAGCAAATCTTAGGCCGCCGCCCCGCTCGCTCGAAAAGCCTGCTGCCGCTAACGCACCTGCGGCAGCGGCCGTCGCCCCTATAGCCCGCGATCGAGCTAAGTCAAGCCCTGATCGCATGTTTCGGCACCTCTTGTTGTACGCTACTAAGTCGAAAAGGATCGATAGGAAGTTCGCGCACACCGACTGCATTTCTTGCATTTCAGCCCCCTGCCGCGCATCCTCACTACAATCTTATCTCACGGCCGCAAAACGACTTACGCACGAAGGAAACGATTTGGTCAAAAATCGGCCGCAAATTAAGGCCCAGCCGACCCACACCAGACTACCTATTTTGCCAATTTGTCTTCCTTATTTCGCGGCCGCCCCGATTCGACCCGACAATTTCACGGCTCTCCCCTCGCAAAAGCCGACATTTGGTAAGGGTGCGGGTTACCCCGTTATCCACGTAATCCAAATCGCCGCCGTGCTGCGCACGGCCGGCCCCGCTGCCTTTCGGCAGCCCATCATCACCTCGCGCTATTCACGAAGGTGCTCGAATGCTCCGTTTTATTGCACACCACTGCTCATTTCTTGCCGCCCTCCTCGCCTGCGCACGGGTCACCACGATGGCCCATGCCGCCCAAACCATCGACCTCTCTCCCAAGATTGAACCCGGCCAAATCGTGCGCGTCTCGATCGACTTTGAGGCCGGCGGCAACCAGCTCGTCCGCATCGTCGCGCCCGCCAAGCAGCCTACTCCGCCAAATAATCCCAGCGGCGAAGTCGCCGCGGCGAGGGGGCCAACGGACCAAAACGCCACCGCCGCAAACAACGAAAAACAGCTCCCCGCCAGCGTCGTCGCCACACTCCAATACGACGAGCGCCGCCTCTCGGCCCTCAACGCCAAGACAGCCAAGCCGGGCACGCAGCTTGCCCTCCGCTACTACGACCGCGCCGAGGAAACGATCAAAGTCGACCAAAGCGGCGTCGCCCCCAAGCTCGCCAATTCCCGCCGGCTCGTCGTCGTCGAACAAGGCCCCGATCGGCCCAGGCTCTATTCCACCGCCGGCCCGCTGCCCCGCGACGAGCTCGACCTCATCGATTGCATTGGCAACTCGACCCTCCTGGAACAACTCCTCCCCACGCACCCCGTTGCCCAAGGCGATAGCTGGCCGACCGACGCCGCCACCATTGGCGCCTGGCTCACTTTAGATGCCGTCACGGTCTGCGAGGCTTCCAGTGTCCTGGAAGAATTCAATGCCACCTTCGCCAAGGTCCGTCTGGCCGGCGTCGTCCACGGCACGGCCGACGGCACACCGACCGAGCAGGAAATCCGCGCCGTCTATCTATTCGATCGCCGACTGGGGCGAATTACCCGCGTCAACATCGCCGCCCGCGAAAAACGCTCGATCGGCGGCGCGACGCCCGGCCTCGATGCCGTCGCCAAGCTGCAAATGAAGATCGAACCCGCGAACGGCTCGCCAAACCTCAACGAGGCCGCCGTCGCCTCGGCCGCCGCTGGCCGGGCCCTGCACTCATCCGCCGATATCCTCTGCGACCAGCCCACGCTCGGCTTTCGCACGACCCACGACCGCCAGTGGTTCATCACCAGCCAAAGCCGCGAATCGATCATCCTCCGCCGCGTCGATCGCGACGAGCTGGTCGCCACCTGCGCCGTCAGCCTGCTCCCCGCCAAAAGCGCCGGCCATCAAACCACGCTCGAACAGTTCCAAAAAGACGTCGTCTTTGCCCTCGGCCAGAATTTCGGCGAGCTGGTCTCGGCCCGCCAATGGACCAGCCCCCATGACCACCTTTGCTTCGAGGTGATCGCCCGCGGCCTGGTGGAAGAAGTCCCCATCGAGTGGCACTACTTCCTCATCGCCCAAGAAACAGGCCACCGCATCGGCCTGACGGTCACCACCGAAGCACCGATGCTCGACCGCCTCGGCCAGGCGGACCGGTCGCTCGTCCAAGCAGTCGAGCTCTACCCACCCCTGCCGCCAACCACTGCCGCGCTGGCGCCGGCCACAATCAAATAACCCCGCGACCCAGCGGCCATAGAATCCCTTCTCCCACTGAGAGTAGCTAGGCGAGGGATTTGCTTTCATTCCCTCCGGGTCGAAGATCCGCCGCGTCGTGGAGAAAGACTAGTGCTCTGTCAACGCGAAGTATTCGGCTTCGACAAATCAGCCGCGGGGCGCTAGCCCCCGGTTTTTACTGAACGAACCGGGGCTAGCGCCCTACGGCTAATCCGAAAATCAAGGTTTGACAAAGCACTAGCCCATGGCGACCAGTTCGGACAGAGGAGAGAACGCCCGAGCGGCCGGGACTGGCAGAGCCCGCGGGCTCTGGGCATATTCGATGCTTCTGGTCGGCCTGTTCGGGGGTTAATGAGTAGCCGTGCCGCCGAATTTGTAGGTTTTGTGCGTCGTTCCGCACACTCCGTGGAGAAATCCAACGCGGGTGATTC
Organism: uncultured Planctomycetota bacterium; assembly: GCA_963738665.1. GTDB lineage: Bacteria > Planctomycetota > Planctomycetia > Pirellulales > Lacipirellulaceae > JABDGM01. The sequence continues at coordinate 880,994 of CAVTXL010000003.1, read as the reverse complement.
CGCCCAAAGTAGTAGACGTAAGTCGTTACGGACGTGATAATTCGGGCGAGAACGCTGTTGCGTTTCCCGATGACAACTGAAGCGGCCGGGTTGATGGTTCCGTCGCAATTGGCAATTCGGTACGGACCTAATTGCTAATCGAGTCGGAGCGACGCATGAAAACCGAAAAAAATCAGCTCGACCGCGAGGACATCATTCTTCTCATTTTGCAAGCCAACGAACGACTTAGGTGGCGAAGCTCTCGACTCTCAGCTTTAAGCCAAGAATGCCGAGAGTCAAGAACCAGTTAGAAATGCAACATCCGGCTCCGAGCATCCAGTATCGAACGAAGGCCGCGCTGTCGATGGGTCCGGTCTTTTCTGGCTGAAAGCTGACGGCTGACGGCCCGCGACGAGTTCGTCGAGCATCGACGGTCAAGAGCCGGGCGAAAGCGCCATCGTCTCTGGCCCACGCCGCGACTGGGCGAAAAATGGGTACTGTACAAACGTATCAAAACGTGCTATAACGGTGAGGCTTTCAGCGGCTCGCCGGCGGCGCTGAGCCGATCGCTGAAAACTCCATGCTCTTTGGTAAATCGATCAAGCTCAAAGCGTCCGAGCATGCGTCGGTCGCTCAGGGAACGGCTGCGCGCCGCGACCTGCTACCAGCCGTCTTGCGACTTTGCACCCCCCGTTTGAAGATGGCCAAAACTCAGTGGGGGGATTTTGGACACCTTCGATCCGGCAGAACCGTCCTCTCTCTTCGCTGCAAGTTCGCTAGACTCCCGAGCAAAGTTCTCCCGACACCCGCTGGGGTGCCCTCCGGGGCCTTATTCCAGCGCAATTCCCTGCGACTCACGCCGCAACTCGCGGCCAGCCAGTCACTTGCGACGGCCTTTCGGGCGATGTCCGTCCGAAGGACGCCCGCACCAAAAAAGTAAGAAAATTTGTGAGGCTCATAGTCGCTATGTTCTGTGGTCGCCAGCGACGCAGGCGTGAACGGATCGAAGGGCCGAAAGCAAGTGCCCCACTTGCCTTGACCGCAAACTCCGCTGGCACGGCCGGCACCTTTCCAGTAGAGTCGCTCGCCACTTGGCCGATAAGGATAGCGGAGTATTACGTTCGTAGCAGGCACGCTCCGCGTGCCGCTGCGCGCGCGAAGCGGCGTTGCACTGGTAATTCCGCCAAACGAACGGCGGGGCTTCCTCTGCCGCCGTTACGGCACACGGGGTGTGCCTACTACAAATCGGCTCGCGCAACACTTGAGGTCCCAAATCATGCGAATCTTCACCATGTTCACGTCACGTTACGCCGCCGTCGTCCTCGTGGCCGCCGGGTCGCTGTTGGCCGATTCGGCCACCGCCCAGGCCCAATACATCTATCAACCCGCGCCGAGCTACTATCAAAACGACACAGCCGGCGGGGCCGTGACGGGCGGCGCGCTGGGGGCGATCACCGGAGCGATCGTCGGCGGGCACAAACACGGCGGGCAAGACGCCCTGATCGGCGCCGGCGTTGGCGCCCTCACCGGCGGCCTGTTGGGCAACGCCAAGGACCGGGCCGACCAGCAGCAGGCCGCAGCCGGCCGGGCCGTGACCGCCCAAATGAATCAACAAGCGGCCGCGGCGGCCGTCACCAATTATGACCTGGTCGAGCTGACCCGCGCCGGTGTGGGCGATGAGCTGATCATTAGCACGATGCGCTCCCGCGGCACGCGACTCGACCTCAGCCCGCAGGCCCTGATCGCGCTTAAGCAGCAGGGCGTCAGCGACCGCGTCGTCTTAACCGCCCAAAACATGAGCATTGGTGGTGGATATTCATCAGCACCGCCGGTGGGCATCGTGCAAGAAGTGCCGCCCCCGACCACGGTCATCGTCCGTCCCGATCCTTGGGGTCCGCGCTACTACTATGGCCCGAGGTATTATTACCGTCCTGCCACGAGCGTTTACATTCACGGCCGGTTCTAACGGCCCTGGGGCAGACATTCCTGACTGTCCGTCACAGGCGCTGTCTCAAAACGCTTTCCCTCCGAGGGAGGGAGAGTTCCGCGTCGTAGGTCCGCGGCCGTTACCACCGCTGAGTAAACATCAGATACAGCGTCTCGGCGTCGGAGGCCAAGCCCGGCCCGGCCGTGTTTTCCAAAAAGCCGCCACCATACAGCTTGTTGTAGCTCACCAGGATGTCGGAATACCGCGCCACGTGGAAGTTGACGATGAAGTCGATCTCGTCGCCCACGTTCGTGCCCGACTGACCCGTCGGATCGCGACGATACGCCACGCCACCCGCGTTGTAGAGCGCGTCTTGCGGTTCGACCAGCCAGAAGTGATGGTACTGCGTCCAGAACGTGATCCATGGCGTTGGGTACAGATACAGGTGGGCATTCACATCATGGATGTTCTGCCGACCGACCAGATCCATCCAGCCCAGGTAGTAGTGGCCGAACGCGTACATCTGGTTGAACGTGTGGACGTCGCCGTCGTTCGGATCGCTGTCGCCGCTGGCGAAATCGTAGTACAGCCAGACCGTCGGCGACCACGCGGCGCTTTTCCAACTATGCCCGACGCCGGCAGTGGCCATGCCGGCGAACAGATCGCGTTCGTCCTGGTCGCCAAATTGCAGCGCCCCCTCGAAATCCCACAGCCGCCCGCAATCGTCGCTCCCCGACCAATGGCTGCCGATTGTGCTGAATTGCGCCGGCGCTCGCACGATGCCCTGCTGCGTGACGGAGTTGTCATTATCGAAGAACAGGTAGTAGTAATCGATCGCTTCGCCCTTCTTCGGCCGGTAGGTCAGCCACGCCTCGGCCAGGTTCTGGTTCTTATCCGGCGTGTCGAACTCATCGGGGTCGGGCGGCACGAACTGGGCCCAGAAGGCGTCAAAGTCCCACTTCTCGCCCTGACGGAAGACTTTCACGCCCTGAAACGTGTTGCGCTTGTTCGCCCACGAAAGCGGCGAAATCAGCCGCTGCGTGCCATACAGCAGCTCCTGGCGGCCACCGCGAATGAAGAGCGGATGCCCGTCGCAGTCGGCCAGCTTCAGGTCGATGAACAATTGCTGCAAGTCGCCCAGGTCGACGTCCAGGGGTCCGGGCGGCAATTCTTCGCCAAAACTGTCGGCCCAAACGTACTCGCCGAACACCCGCACGCTGTCGCTATACCACGCGTCACCGTACAGCCGCACGTGATCCAGGTCGTAGGTGTTTTCCGTCGTTGTCAACCGGCTGTTGTGCTCGTGATGGTAGCGCGTCCAGTACTCGCCGCCCGTGCTGAACAGCCAGCAATCGTTGGGGTGAATTCGCTTGAGCTCTTCAACCAGCGCCCGTTCGCACGGGTTCAGCGAATCGACGTAGCGCCAGTCGGCGTCTTGAAACGCCCACTGGTTGACGGCAAACGAAGCGTAGCCCGATTTCGGGGCGGCCTGGCGGCACTCGCCGTGGACCTGATCCGAGAGCGAATAGTAGCCCGGGCCGGTCGCCGGCGGAATCGGGAAGTTGCCGGGGCGCGGCAGGGGGTGGATCGTCGCTGGGTACTTCGACCAGTCGATCAAATACCCGTTGCAGCAGGTGACGCACTTCCAAGCGGGCGGCTTGGCCGCGCCGTCGGGCGGGGTTGCGGCCGGAGCAGCTGCCGGGCCGCCGTCGGCCATGAACTCATACGCTGGATAATCCGCCGACAGGCTGTAGGCGGCCGGTACTTCCGCCGGCGGCGCTCCCAGGGCGGACGCAGCCGCGTTGGCATCTTCCGACGATTGGTAAGGGGAACCAAATAGTATGTCCGGCTCTTCCCATTGAGCAAAGCTTGCCGACGAGGACAAGATTGCGAGCGCCGCCGCCAGGCCGGCTGACCGCAATTGGCCGTAAATGTTTCGCAAATGAAAAAACGTCCGCAATTGAAATTGTGTGGACATAGTTCGACCACAGACCAGTGTGAGTGATAGTGCCTATTCCGAGTTTTGCGCCTGGTGTCGTTCAGCGTCATCGACTCCGAATGAGCGGAATCTGCAAGCAGCCTCCGGTCGCACCGCGCAGCGCGGTCAGAGAAACAATGCGGACGCCAGCGCGTGAAGCAGCGGCTGGACGCGAGGGCTAAACCGCTGGTGGAACAGGGCGGTCGAGCAATTTGCCGGGCGACATCAGGGCGTTTTGATTCGTGGCACGACTATGGAGTCAACGCATTACTTCGGAAAACCGAAGCGTGGCCTGAGGGACGTCGTAACTTCGGTCGAGTTTATCGACGGCGACGACTTGCCGTCGGCCATTCGGCCAGCGGACCGTGACGCGGCGAACGTGCTCGACGTCGCCCAGGCCAAACGTGAGCGGCAGCTCGACCTGCGACAGGTAGCTGCGCGTCGGCGACACCTCGCGGCACAGTTTTCGCCCGTCGGGCAGCTCGACTTCGACGCGGGCGCCGATCGCGTCGCGGTTGCCGCCGCTGCCTACAAGGTGGAACCGCAGCCAATGGTGGCCGAGCTCTTGATCGTTCCGCAAGAGGCGCGGCGGTTGGCCGGTCGCCGTGAGCAGGATGTCGAGGTCGCCGTCGCCGTCGATGTCGGCGTAGGCGGCGCCGCGGCCGACCATCGGCCGGGCGAAATCTGGGCCCGTGCACTGCTCGGGCACCGGCGCAAACTCGGTCGCGGCCGTCGCTCCGCAGTTCCAGAACAACCGTGGCGCTTGCTCGTAGTGCTGGCTCGGCTGCACGCGGTTGATGTCCTGTTCGAGATGGCCGTTGGCGGTGAATACGTCCAGCCGGCTGTCGAGGTCGTAATCGGCGTAGAAGATGCCGAACTTCAATTCCAGCCGGCTGCTCGGCCCGATGCCCGTCGAAATCGCCTCGTCCACGAAGTCCATGTTCTTTCCGTCCGAGACGTACAGGGCCGTCATTTCGTTCGAGAAGTTGGCCACGAGGACGCCCAGCGAATCGCCGTCGCGAAAACGGGCTGCGTCGATGCCCATCGCGCCGCGAGAGGCGCCATTCATGTCGAAGGCAATATGCGTCTCGGCGCCTGCTTCGTGAAACTTGCCGTTCCGCTCGTTATGAAACAGAAAATTCTGCACCGTGTCGTTGGCCACGATCACGTCGAGCCAGCCGTCCTGGTCGACGTCGGTGAACACAACGCCCAGCGACTTGGCCATCGGCACGTCCGTGGCCGGGTTCGTGACGTGCATGCCGACCTCATTGGCCAGCTCGCTGAACTGACCGTTGCCGTCGTTGCGATAGAAGTACGGGAACGTGCCGGGAAAGTTCTGCGGGCGGCCATACGCGCGGCCGCCGCCGGTGAGTTGAAAGTTCTGGCCTTCATCGCTCTCGCGCGACCACTTCACATAGTTGCACACGAACAAGTCGAGGTCGCCGTCGTTGTCGTAGTCGAACCAGCCGCAACTGGTGCTCCATTCCCGATCGTCGCCGGCCACGCCCGCCTCGGCCGTCACATCGCGAAACTTGCCGCCGCCTTCGTTGTGGAACAAGTGGTTGGTGCCGAGCGCCGAAATGAATACATCCACCCGGTCGTCGCCGTCGTAATCACCGACGGCCGCGCCCATCCCGTAAAACGACACGTCCAGGCCCGAGCCGGCCGTGACGTCGTCGAAGTGCCCCTGGCCGTCGTTGCGATAGAGGGCCATCGTCGGCTGAGGGGGATCGCCCGTGTGCTCGTCCCAAGGCCAGCGACGGAGGCTGTTGACTAAGAGCAGATCCTGGTCGCCGTCGTCGTCGAAATCGAAGAAGGCGCAGCCGCCCCCCATGGTTTCGGGCAGCAGCTTCCTGCCGATCGCGCCGTTTTCGTGGTGGAACGTGATCCCGGACTGTTTTGTAACGTCGGTGAACGTCACGCGCGGCAGCTCGAGGTCGGACTTGCCGCGAATGGCCACCGTGGCCAGCTCGGTCCGCTTGTCGACGGCTGCCGGCGGCTTCGGCCAAACGGCGTACAGCACGACGGCCAAGGCGGCGGCGAGACACGCGAAGACGGCCAGCGAGCGGCGGAGGGCGATGCCGATGATCGCGTCGTCGCGCTCGAGCGTGTCCGGATCGATGTCCGCTTCGGGCTGGGTCTTTTTCTTCTGTTTGCTCGCGCTCATGGAGTGCCTCCGGCGGCTGTTGATGGACTCGAGGATTCACTGCGAAGAGGCAAGCCAAGTAGTGTCGCGGTTAGGCCCGGTGCGTCCGGCCGCTGTAAAGAGTAAATGACGACCGCTTCGGCCGCGTGGTTGGCGGCCGGGTATTTCTCGCGGGCCAGCCGCACGGCCTGGCCTTGGGCGTTGTCGTCATCCTTATATCGCGCGTGCAGCAGCTCGTGCTCCTTGGCTTTCGCGGCGTCACCCATGCGGGCGTACAACAATTGCAAGTTGTAGTGGGCGGTCACGTTTTCGGAGTCGATCTTGAGCGTCTCGTTGAACGCATCAATCGCCTGTTGATAGGCCCGCGTCGCCTGTTCATCGTGGCCCTGCCGCGCCTCTTGCTTGCCGACGTCGAATAACGTCTCGCCGAGCAGATTGATCACTTCATAGTCCTTGCTGAAGTCGAAATTCGCCTTGCGCTGGGTCTCGGTCTGGTCGTAGAGGGCACTTTTGAGATTGGTGATTGCCTCTTCCAGGCGACCCTGCTGGCGATTGACGTCACCGCTCAGCCAGGCCCAGGTGGCCCGCGGAAAGCCAGTTTCGCCGTTGTACTTGCTGGCTCGGTCGAGCGCAGCCACCGCTTCGTTGATGCGGCCTTCCGTGTTGTAGACGCGGGCCAAATTCAGCGGGCCGTCCCAGCGTTTTTGTTGTTCGACGGCCGTAAACGCTTCCTCCGCCTGCCGCAGCTCGGCTTTGCCCTTGAGCAGCAAACCAATGCCGTAGTCGTTCCAGCGCTGCCAGACGGCAATGTCGCGCGGCGGGTTTTCAACGAGCGCAGCAACGCCGGCCACGGGGAACGTCACGCGGTCCACGGCTAGCGGCGTGATCGGCAGCTCGTCGCGATACGGCTGGCCCGGCACGTAGTTTTTGATCGGCGACGCTTTCTTCTCCTCGTGCGCTTGGTTGTATTTGTCGTAGATCTCCTGGTTCTTTTTGGCGACAAATTCCATGTACGGCTGATCGAACTTACGGTATTGGAGTTTGGCCTCGACCGTCACCGGGGCGGAAAGCTGTTCGGGCAGCGTCAGCTCATAATGCACGGTCTGCCCCGCACCGGGCGGAATCTGGTGATTGTAAAGCGGCGTGAAAATGTCCTGCGGGTTGCGGCGATCGATGCGATTGCCCTCCTTGTCGAGCATGAACACGTTCACGAAGTGTGACCAAGGGTCGACCTCGTTGCCGCGGCCCGGGTCGATGCCGCCGCTCTTGCCGATGACGCGGTCGCCCGACGTGGCGGTGATTTCCAGCCACACTTCGTTCGAATCGACGGTGCCCTGCGTAAACAGGTGCCCCAACTTGAGCGTGCGAATCACCGTCTCGAACAGATACTTTTTACCAGGTTCGAGCGTGGGCACCTCCGGCCGCAAGGGCGCGATCAGCCGGCCGTCGATTTCGCCGCCGGCGCGGACGCCGAACAGGTCGACCCGCAGCTTGTCTTGCAAAAAATCTCGATGCGCTTTCACGACATCGGGCCGATCGCGAAGCGCGGCAATGCCCGTATTGGCCGACGGGAAGAAGTGGCTGTGGATGCTTAGTTCGCTGGCACCGGGGAACAGCTTGGCGCCGAAATCGTTGGAAGCCTTGAGTGGCATGTGGCAGCCGGCGCAATTCGGCTCGGCGACCGCCGGATAGTAGAAGCTGCGCGTGCCGTGACCCGAGACGCCGCTCAAGAGGTACGGGTCGTAGTGATTCTGGCCGCGAAGGAATTCTTTGTAATTCGTCAGTGCTTTCGGCAGAAACACCTTATGGCAGGTTGAACAGAATTCGGCCGTGTGGTGAAACGGCTTCAAAAACGTCTTTTTGTGAAAGGCCGGTTTCGCCTTCACGAGTTGGTTGTTGATCCATTGCAGCACCGGGTTCGTGCTAAAGGCGAACGGATATTGCAGCGGCTCTTCGATCGTATAATCGGCGTTGCCGCGGGTGCTGTTGACGTTCGTGATGGCGTGGCAAACGGTGCACGTGATGCCGGCCTGTGACGTGGGGTGATTTACCGTGTCGTACTTCGGGTCATCAAAGGCGCCGCTGAAGAAGGGCACCGGATCGTGGCAGCCGGCGCACCACCGCGAGGCCTGCACCGTGCCGTCGCGCTGCAGTGAGACTTCGCGGGTCTCGGTCACGCTGGCCAGGTAGGGCGGATTGTTGAACGAGCTGAAGCGATGGACGCTGTCGCTCCACTGGGCGTGGGCGTCGGCATGACACTTTTTGCAGTAGTCGTCGTTTTGCAGCGTCACGGCCGGTATAAAATTGCCGGTCGCGGTGCGGGCGAGTGACGGCTCGAAATACTTGACGCCGCTCGCCGGACCCAGGGCGTACCACTTCCGCGGGTCCTGCGATTGCAGCCACACCATCGCGAGTACGATCACGCCGACAAACCCGGCATACGCCAGGCCGACCCGCCACTTGATCCGCGGGCCCGACAGCCGGTGCAGCCAGTACAGCCAGGCGGCCACCAGCGGGCAGGCCGCGTGCAGCCAGTAGACGGTGTTGCGGGCCAGCGGCTGCCGCAAATCGAAAATGTCGCTGATCCGCATCAACAAAATGCCCGTCACCAAGACGCCGATCGAGACGCCGAACAGCACGTAGCCGATCTTCACGGCGCGGCGGTTTCGCCGATTTTTGGCCGCCGCAATGTGGGCCACGCCGAACACGACAAACGGCACGACCAGCAGCAGCCCCAGCGCCAGGTGCCCGAGAAACATATACTGGTAAAAAAAGCTCTGATACGTGCGGCCGGTTGACCACTCGAGGGCTGTGATGCTCGCCAGGTAGGCCGAATTGGCCGCCAACAGCGCGACCAGGCCGAAGATGAAATACAACAACTTGCGCAGCCGCGGGCTCACGGCCCGGACGTACTTGTGGGGGGCGGCGGATTGAATGGATGAATCAGCCATGCGCGATGGTGCGTTGATTGCGGGCCATTGTGGTCGGTTGTTCGTGGAAACTACGAACTCTGTGCGGCAGCTCGACAGACGATTGCGACCGGGGCGCATGTTCGCAGGACAAATTCGATTTGCCTGCGCGGCCCGGTCAGCCAATGGTAAGCCGGGTCCCTTGCTGCGCAGCCGGAACAAATCGAATCGGCCGGGCTACGCGGCGAATGCCGAATCGTGGCTTGCCATGGGGTATCGCCGCCGACTTCGCGGCGCGGCAACGCGCGCACTACCGGATGGCAACGGCAAGAACATTCGCCTCCGACGGCACTGCTAGACGCGCGGCGGATGCTCGATCCGCGGCAGAAAGCCCTTGGCCGGGTGCACGGCCAACTCGGGCAACAGAGAAGACGGACCAGCGAGGGGGTCGACCGTCAGCGTATTCAGGGCGCGGCTCAGTTTATCTACGCGCTCGACACTGGTGACGGGCACCGCCGGCGGCGGCGCCACCGGCGCCTGTTGGCAAAACGGCCCATGACAGGGCGCCGGCACAGGCGAATTGCTCAAGGGCGTGAGCGGCAAATTCGCATGTTCGCTGGCCATGTTTTGATTCGAATCGGCTAGCCAATCGCCGCAGGAAGCGGTGGCTTGCGAGGTGAAAACGCCACAAGCGATAAGCGCAACGGCAACCGCTGATCCGCGCACGAGGCACGAATCTCGCGATGAGCGGCTGGTTCTTTCCGATGAATGCGCCATCAGATTCTGGCCAAAGATAAATCGCGACAATCCTCGTTCAGCATATCTTAGGATAGGATTTGCGTCAATTGACGGCTCCTCAGGCGATGGCCCGATTCGAATCGACGTCGCGTAAAACCCCGCCGAAACGGCGGGGCTATCTGCAACGTGGTCCATGACCTCCATTCAGAGCGAAATCTTGCTATTCCCGCGACCTCGTCGACGAGCATCTCGTTCGCGAAAAGGCTTCGCCGGATCGTCACGGTGTTCCGCTCACCGCCGCCGCCCCGGGCACGTTGACATCGTCGTAGAATTTCCATTCGGGCGGACCGTCGTGCGTGCAAGGCACATCGGTCGTCAGCACGCGGACCAGCTTGATTGGCATGCTGCCCCCCTCGATGATCGCGTCGTGGAAATCGCGGTCGGTCATCTTGCCGGTGTCAACGACTTCCTTGTGCAGCGACCGCAGCTGGATGCCGCCCAAGAGGTAAGCCGCCTGGTAGAGCGGCCCGTAGCCCCCCTCGAACGAGCGGCGCACTTCGCCTTCCGCATTCAGCCGGTCAAAGCCGACATTGGCTACCAAGTAATCGACGCACTCCTTGGGCGTCATCTGGCCCATCTGATAGCTCAGCGAAAAGACGATGCGGGCGCAGCGGTGCGAGCGCCAGACCAGCGCTCCGACCCGGTCCTCCGGCTTCTTCGTGAAGCCTTTTTCGTACATCATCAGCTCCCAATAGAGCGCCCAGCCTTCGCCCCAGAAGGGCGTGCTGCCGAAGCCGCGCCGCTGCGTGTTGTAGCGCGGGGCCATGTACTGCTGCAGGTTGTGGCCGGGAATCAGCTCGTGGAAGGCCGTCGCGCGGGCGAACGGAATGTTGTTCCCGCGCATGCTCTGCAGCTTGGCCTCGGTCGACATCGTATCGGTCGGGTACGAAACGCTGATCGCTGCGCCGCCCGTGAAAAACGGATTTACGAGCTGCCGCTCGGGCGACATCATTTGCATGCCCCACACCTCGGCGGCAATCGGCGGAATGGTGATCAGGTTATTGGCGTTCAAAAAGTCGATCGCTTCCCAGGCCACGCGGTGAATCATCTGCGGCTGCTCACCGGGCGGGACGTGCATGTTTTTGACCTTTTCGACGGCCGCTTGCCAGTCGTCGCCCAGGCCCATTTCGCGGGTCGCCTTGAGCATCTCCGCGCGGCAAACCTTCATTTCGCGGTTGCCGATTTCGATCAACTGCTCGGGCGTGTAGTCGATCATTTCCCGCTGCAGGTCGGCCATCAGCGCGTCGCGGCCGACGGGCGGCAGCACCAGGATGCCGCTGCCATCGCGGTCTTCGCGTTCCCCCCGACCCCCGCGCCCGCCCCCGCCGCCGCCGGCGCCACCAGCAAGCTGCTGCTGCAATTGCTGTTGGAGGAGATAGTAATCGACCTTGTCCGAGCGCGTAAAGCTGTTGAAATCGAGCTGAGCCAGCGCAGCGAGCCAGCGCTTGGCGCGGGCCGCGATTTGTTCGCGCGTTTCGCCGCCCGCGCCACCCCGACCGCGCCCGAATCCTCCGCCTCGTCCGCCGCGCCGGCCGCCTTGCCCAGGGCCCTCTTCGGCCTGGCCGTTTTCCTGGCCGTCGTTTTGGACGACCGCATTGTCTCCGCCGCGCCTGCCTTGGCGTGCGGGGGGACCCACTTCGTCTTGAGCGCCGGCAACGTTTTGTGTGGCGTCGCCGTTCTGAGCGCTGCGCTCGGCTTGATCGGCGCCGCGGTCGCCACCCGTGTCGGCGCCGCCGCGCCGTCCGCCGCGTCCGCCGCCCCGTCCGCCGCGCCCGCCGCGCCCCGTTTCCTGTTGATACTTTTGGATGACCAGCGTCATGTAACCCGGCTTGTCGTCGAGCAGCTTCCGCAGGTCGGGCACGTCGCTGGCGGGTTTACTGCTCGTCGGCAGTGAGGCGACCGTGGCCGCGTCAGCGGTTGTCGCCTGAGGCGAACCGGCCGCGGCCGCCGCCGTATCCATTTTGCCTGCTTGTTCCTTCAGAAAGGCCGCGTAGGAATCGAGCGCTTTGGTCGTTTCTGGAAACTGCGTTTTCATCCACCATGTAAACAGCGGATCGTAGCTCTCGTAGAATCCGTGCCAACGCCCGAGCAGTTGCCGCAGCGAGGTAACTTGGGCGGCGGCTCGATTGACGTCGGCCGCCGTCAGGTTGGCGGCGCCGTTCTGGCCGTTGCCGTCCTGGACGCGCGTTTCGAAGGTGGCCTTCGCCTCGTTGACTTTCGCGACAATCGCATCCAGGCGCAGCGCGGCCGACTCGGCGTCCATCGGTTTCACCTCGAGCCGCTCCGCCATCAATTGGTGAATCGTGTCCGCAAACGGCAAGAGCGGATCGAGCCGGGCGTCGGCCCGCGATGCTTCTTCGAGCGTGGCGAAATCGTCGGTGATCTGGGCCTTCAACTCCGTGATCTCGTCTTTCTCGGCGGCGGAAAACGTGCTCGTCGGCAAGGCGGTGAGCGCGGCGATCCAGTCGACGTCGAACTGACGCATCCGCTTGCGCGTGCTGGGCGAATTGCCGTCCAGGTAGAAGCCGGTGAGGCTGCGACGATCAGCCTGGTATCGGCTGACGATCCGCGACGTCCGCGTGGCCTTCGACTCGAGGCCGGTGAGCACCAGCGGCTGTGCAGCGGCCGGCTGCTGCTGTTCCGCCTGGGCTGCGGTGACCGGCAGCGCCGTTTCAATTGTGTCCTGCGTCTGTTGTTCCTGCTGCAGCCCTGTTGCGACATACGGCGAGGCCGCCTGGGCCGCGCCGTGGTTCATCACCGGCTGCACCGCGCCCAGCGCACCGCGTCCGCGTCGGCCGCCCTGCCCGGGCGGGCTGGCCGGCGTCTGATTGTAGTTCGGTGGATCGATCCCTTGCAGGTTCTTGGCGAAGAAGTTGCGCAGTCGGCGGTCGTTGTATCCGGCTGGGGCCGGGCTGCCCGCGCCGTGATCGGCGTTCGGCACGATGTAGAAATCAAAATCGCGATTGGCTTGAATTCAGCGCGTTGCAAACGCGCATCGTCGATTCGGGCGGCACGTTGGTATCCATCTCGCCGAGCACCAACATCAACTTGCCGCGCAGCCGCCAGGCGTTGTCGACGTTCGAGCTCTCGGCGTATTGCGGGCCGATCGGGTAGCCCATCCACTGCTCGTTCCACGACGACTTGTCCATGCGATTGTCGTGGCAGCCGCAGTTGGCGACAGCCGCTTTGTAAAACTCGGGGTAAAACAGCACGGCGCCCATCGCGTTCTGGCCGCCGGCGCTAGTGCCGAAGATGCCGACGCGGGTGAGATCCATGTACGGATACTTCGCGGCCGCCGCCTGCATCCATTTGATGCGGTCGGGAAAGCCGGCATCCTTCAGGTCGTGCCAGCACACGTCGTGGAAGGCCTTCGAGCGATTAGCGGTCCCCATGCCGTCGATCTGCACGACGATGTAACCCTCGTTGGCGAGCGCCGCGTACGAATTCGCCCGCCACGTCTTGGGCACGAACGAACCTTGCGGCCCGGCATAGATGTTTTCAATCACCGGGTACTTTTTGCTCGGGTCGAAGTTGCGCGGGCGCGTGATCACGCCCCAAATATCCGTTTTGTCATCGCGGCCCTTGGCCACGAACACTTCCATCGGCTGGTACGTGCCGTTCTCGACGATCTCCGAAATGTCGGCCGTTTCCAACTGGCAGACCATTTGCCCGTCGGCCACGCGCCGCAGCTCGGTGATGCCCGGCATATCGACGCGATTGTAGGTATCGATGATGTACCTTTCGTCGGGCGAATAGCTGATCGTGTGATTGCCGTTGCCGGCCGTCAAAGCCACCAGGCCCGTGCCGTCGAAATTGATGCGATAGAAGTGCATCAAATAGGGGTCTTGGTCGGGGTTGCGGCCGCTGGCGTGGAACCAGATCTGCCGCTTGGCTTCGTCGATGCGGTCGATGCCGCGGACGACCCACTCACCGCGGGTGATCTGGTTCTTGACTCCCCCCTTGCGGCCGTCGACGAGATACAAGTGCCGCCAGCCGTCTTTTTCCGATGCCCAAATGATCTCGTCGCCGCTGGAGAGCCACGTCACGGCGCCCGCCCCCAAACCTTCGCCCAGGTTCTCCGTGTGGGCCGTCCAGATAAACGTGTCGGTCTTTTCATCGATGAGATTGAACGACTCGCCCGTGTGCGAATCGACGTTGACGAGTCGGAACCGCTGATGTCCGCGGTCCACTTTCTGATACGAGAAATTGTGCCCGTCTTCCGACCAGCGGATGTTTGGCTGGCCGAAATCAATCTTTTCGACGTCGGGCTTAAGCTGCTTCCGCGTTTGCAAGTCGAACAGGTTCAGCTCATACGACGCGAACTTGTCGCCGGGCAGGGGGTAGGGGCGCGAGGACAGGATCGCGCGGCCGCCGCCCGGCGGCGACGACTGGATCAGGTGCACTTCGAGATTGTCGCCCGGCTCGACGCGGAAGGCGACGAGCGCCTTTCCGTCCGGCGCGAATTGCAAGTTTCGATAACCGACATCGGCAGTGCCATCCTCAGTGAGTTGAACATCCTCGGTCTCGTCGCCGTCGCTACGGCGGAGGAACATGTTGCCGTCGCGAACCTCGGCCGTCCACTGGCCGTCGGGCGAGCGAACCGGTCCGCCGCGTGCGCCCCGCCCGCCGCGAAAGGCGCCGCGTCCGCCGCCTCGCGCCCTTGGCCACCGCGGGCGCCGCGGCGACCTTGCTGGGGAGCGGCTACCGCATCGTCCGCCGCATTGTCTTCTGAGGCCGCCGGGGCATCGCCCGTCCGCGTGATTTCGTAATCGCCCGCCAGTTTGCAGGTCCACATTCCGCCGTCGTAGGCGAAGCTGACCTCGGTGGCGTCGTCGTTGAACTTCAGGAGCGGCTGGCCGGCAATCGCGGCAAACGGCAGCTCGTCGGCGCTGATTTCCATCTTGTCGGCGGCCGTCCGCAAGGCGGTGGCCAGCTTGATCTGGTCGAACGCCGGCTGCCGCGTCCCCCGTTCGGCGTCGACCACGATGTACTCGGTCTTGTTGCCGCGCAGTTCGTTACGATACCAGAACTTCGTGTTGTCGGCGAACCAGTTGGGGTTAATGCTTGATTTGTAAACGCCCCGCATGCCGCCGCCGCGTCCGCCCCGTCTGCCGCGGCCACGCGTTTGCCCCTGGCCGCGCTGCTGCGGCGAATCGTCGGCTGCCGCGTCAGCGACGTAAGGCGACGGATTGCTGGTGTTCAAATCGAGCGTGTGATACCAAGCCGGCAAGTCGTCCGCCGAGTGCCAATCGTACGAATCGAGCGGCCGCGCGTCGGCCGACGGGGTGTCGGAGAAATGGACGTCGTTTGTCAGTTCGATGGCGTCTGGCGCTGCGGCTATTGCCGTGAGCGGCGGCCGGCCGATCATCATCAGCGAAATCACGATAGCGCAGCCGAGCAAAGCAAATCCAGCAATGAACGTTGCGACGTTCGTCGATCTGCGGTCCATGGTCTTCTCCTGACAACGAGATCTAGAGGGCGTTGGCGGCGGCCCGCCGCCAGAGACGCTGGACTTTATTTTGTGCACAAGCTGGAAAATCTGCAATCGGGGAGACTTACACGCGACGGGCCGGCCGCATAGCGCTTTTACCAGGGCTGGCCGCAGGATCGACTTTGCGGCGGGCTAGGTCGGGACGGTGCAACACTGCCAATGGGCCGAGCGATTGCGCGGCGCCGGGACGAGATTTGCGGGCGTAAGGCCACTTCAGTTCATTTCCAGCACGATGAGCGACACGCCCTGACGAGGCAGGTCGAAGTGCAGCTTGGCCGCGCCGCCGCTGATTGCAACGGTCGTCGGCGCTTCGACTTGGGCCAGCTTGCCGGCCTTTTCCAGTTCGGCATATTGCGCAGGCGTGGGCTCTTGCGGCGAGCCCATTTTTTGCCAGGCGGTGAACGAGTTGCTGTGCTCGTCGTCGATGCGATATTGGGCCAGCCTTGCCTCGCCGTTTTGCTGGGGCAGACCGGTCAGCGTCAAATCCACGGCCGCCGCGTCGCCCGCAACGTCGTCGTCGTGATAATGCCAGACCATGACGGCGAGCTTCTTGCCGTCCAGGCTGGCCAGGGCCGAAACGTCTGGCTCGCCGCGGACACCCCCTTGCCGCTCACCCGCTTCTTGCGGTTCGACCCCACCGCCCCGCCGGCCGCGGCCCCGCGGCGGCGCGTAGAGGATGTCGTCCATCGCCTGTTCGTGGTCGCTCGTCACGGCCAGCCGCTCGCCGCCCATTTTCGAGAACATGCGGAACGTGTTCAGCACCGGCTTGTCGATGCCGTTGGTGGCCAGGGCCCGCAGGCCGGCGAAATAGGGTTGATCTTCGAACATAAACGTCCACGAGAGCGCGCCGGCCAAATTCACGCCGTGGCGGTCGGCCAGATCGTAATTCCGCGAAAGCAAGCCGCCACGTAGCTGGCGAAGTGCGACTTGTTGCGGTAGGCATTGGCCGGGTACTCGATCGCCCGGCAGGCGGCGCAGCCATCGGGGTCGGTCTCGCCGATCACGATCGGCGTGTTCTTCAGCTCCGGGAACGCAGCGACGGAGCGAAGGCCGTTGTTGATGTTATTGAGGTGCGTCCCCAGGCCCAGCCGCACGTGACCTTGGTAAACGCTGGGTGAGCCCTTGGAATGGAACGACACGAAATCAATGGGCGTCCCCTTTTCGCCAGTGGCAAAGTTGGTGCCGTTAATACAGTGATCGAGGAAATGGCGAAAGAACTGGCTGCCGCTGCCCGCCACGTCCGGGCCGCCGACCTTCGCCGTCGGCAGCGCCCGCTTGACGCCGGCGATGGCATAATCGTGCAGCTTAAAGAACGATTCTTCCTTCGGGTTGCCGTTCCAATAACCGATGTCCGGCTCGTTCCAGACTTCCCAGTACCACTTCTCGACCTCTTCCTTGCCATAGCGCTCGACGCAGTGCTTGACCCACTGGTAGGCAAGCTCCTCCCATTTCTTGTAGTCGGTCGGGGGATACGACCAGCCCGTGAAGAGCTGGCTGGAAACGCCGGGCCGCCAATTGTGCTGATAGGGATCCGGCCGCGTTGAGAGGGCCTTCGGCATAAAACCGATCTGGGCGTAAGGCCGGACGTTGGCGTCGCGATATCCGTCGAAGATCTGGTCGAGAATCGTCCAGTTGTAGACAGGGTTTCCATTGGCGTCCTCGGTATAGGCGTTGGTCGAGCCCCATTTCAGCGCGATCGTGCCGTCGCCGGTGCAGAGCAAATTGTGGGCGCGGAAATATACTTGCTGGGGCGCCATTTCGCCCAATTCCGAGAGGAGCTTCTTGCCGTTGGGCGTGGTCGACGAGTTCGGCTCATCGGCGCCGAAGAATTGCCAGATCCGTTTCAGCGGCCCCTCGGTCTTCGTGGCGTCGACCTGAATTGCGACGGGGAATGTTTGAGCGAACGTCGACGAGCAGAGGAACAATCCAAAAGTCGCCACGAGGCAACACCGCAAGAGCCGCGCGGACCGTGCGATTCTCGTTCCAACGCTCTGCGTGGGAACGCAGACTTTGGCCGCTCCGCGGCCCGTCCCCTGGAGACGCACCGTCCGAAGCGAGTACTGCACTCGACGCAGAGCGTCGAGAATCGCGTTCCCACGCAAAGCGTGGGAACGAGACAGTTTACCGCGAAGCGGTTCAACTCCACAGCCCAGGGTCGCGGCGCAGCCGCGCACCCTGGAAAATAGCGTGAATGATCGCAAACCCCAAAGGGGTTTAACACATCGACGAGTCCATGATGAGGATGTGTAACGCCTTTGGCGTAACCAATCATAGAACATGCATACCCAGAATGCGCCGCTGCGCCGCGACCCTGGGCTGTGGAATTCAACGCCTTCGGCGTAATTATTGTGGTGCGACATTTGAACCGCCTTCGACAATTCTTTTCTAGAACTGGACCGTTGCGCCCTTCCCGTCGTATTCGACCTGTTGCTTCGTCCCCTGCGGCAGCAGCTCGACGAGCAGCTTGCGGGCCTGCGCCGCGAGCGTGCCGGCCGATTGGTCGCGCTCGATGGTGAGCCGCCGTGCCGCGTCGTCCCACTTGAGCTGGGTCCAGGCAAATTTGCCGTCCAGGTATTCTTGCGACCGGCCGTCGTCCTCGTACCAGCGGAAGCCGCCGTTTGCCCCGGTATACACGCGAATCGTCGTCGGCGCACTAACTTCCTGCTCCATATACTGCCGCACCGGGTCGAAGGGGATGATCGCCCCGGCGCGGACGTATAGCGGCATTGTTTCCAAATTCACCTGGCGCGTGACCGTCCTACCGCCCGCCTCCCGCATTGGTCCACCAATCGTACCACTGGCCTTGTGGCAGATAAACGTCCCGCGTTGTGGCCCCCTTGGTGAACACGGGTGCCACCAAAATATCGCGGCCCCACAAGTACTCTGATCCCATGTCGCGGACCTTCTCATCGTCCGGATAGTGCAACCATAGAGCCCGCATGAAGGGCAGGCCGGTGTCACGGGCCTCGGCGGCCAGCGTGTACGTGTAGGGGATGAGCTGGTAGCGAAGTTGGTCGTACTTCTTGCACACCGGCTCGATGGTCTGGTTGTTCATCTCGGACAGCAACGGCCGATCATTTTGTCCTTCGGGAGAGCCATAGTCGGCAAGCCCCCAGCCCCACGGGGTCCGCAGCCGCCAGATTCGCCCGTGCGAGCGGAACGACGGACAAAACGCGGAGAACTGGAACCAGCGGGCGTATAACTCGCCCGTCAACTCCGACGTCGTGGAAAAGCCGCCCGTGTCCGAGCCCCAGTAGGGGCTCAGGCTCAGCGAATCATTGATGCCGACGGCCACCTGCGCTTCGAGCGTCTTCCACGTCGAAATTGTATCGCCCGACCACACCCAGCCGCCCCACTGCGCGACGCCGAGATGGCCGTTGCGGTGCAAGCTCCAAGGCCGCACGTTAGGTCGCGTCGCGAGTGGCCCCTGATAATACATCTGGTGCCGGGCCATCCGCTCGAACAAGTTGAACCAGTCCCCTTCGTCTGGCCAGAAGGCGTCGATGGGCGTGTTGAACAATGCCACGTGCCGTTGCCAATAGGACTGGATGTGCGAGGCGTCGACCGTTTCGCCCGGCTGCGGCGGAATCGTGCCCTGCAAGGCGGGCAGCCCATCGTAGCGCTGGGGCGGCACCATGTGCAGTACAACCTTCACGTGCCGCCCGTGTAGCTCGTCGATCAGTTGCTTTGGGTTGTCGCCGAAAACGACCGGATTGAACGTGAACGATGGCTGGCGCGTGTTCCAACCGGTGGGGGTGAAGCCGGTCCCCAGGTAGATCACGGCGTCGACCGGAATTTGCTTTTCGCGGAATGTATCGACGACGTTCACGACCAGTTGCTTGGGCGTCCATTGATCGTCGCGCAGCTCGCGGTGCGACTGCATGTAGCCCAGGGCCCACTTGGGCGGCATGACAGCCGGGCCGCTGATCACGGAAACATCTTTCATCAAGTCGGCCGGCGTGTGGGCATCGAACACAAACAGGTCGTACGCGCCGGGTAGGATGCTATCGACTGGTGGCCGGCCCTGAATCAGGGGCGTAATGTTCTGCCCGCGGCGCTGACCGCCGCCCCGCCGCGGCTGCCCAGCAGCGTTCTGATCGCTGGCCTGCGCCGCCTCTGGCGGCTGCGCTTGCGGCGGTTTCCAGGGGCTGAAGAGGCCTTGCTCGTCGTTACGCAAATCGACTTCGCCCCACGGCGTGGCGACGAACAGGCCCCAGCCCTCGGTTCCAATCATGAGTGCGACCGGGTTCCGCGACCCGTACACGTCCCCCTGCCAGCGGGGCCGCATGTTTGCCAGTCGGCCGCGGCGATCGAACTCGACCGGCGCGGTCCGCCAATTGTTGCCGCGGGCTGGCGGCCCCCCTTCGCCCAGCCCCAGCACGGGCCCGTCGACCTTGAACAATAGATTGCCGTCCTCTTGAAAGACGAGCGACTGCACCGGCTGTCCGTCGGCACGAGTCACGACGACGGTCAGCGGACTCGGCCGCACTTCGACATTCAAGTTGCCCACCTTGGCCTTGATCGGCTCGCTGATTTCACGCAGGCGGATGACCGGTCCGGCATACGGCCGCTGGACGACGGCGGGCGTGTACGGAAAATCCTGTTCGACGCTGACCGGCTTCAGCGTGATGCGAATACTGTGCTCGCCAGCCGGGCGAATCGCGAGCTCCGCGGGCTCGCCGGCGGCGGTGATCGGCGCCGCCTGGGCGAGGGTGCTCGCGGCCAGGCCGACAACGGCAGCAAGAACGGCGCCACGAAGCATGCGTCTAATCTCTCGAATCGAGTGGTTCAAGTTGGCAAGCGTCGATGCAAGCACCCGAGACGACGCACAGCGGCCGGCGGCCGGTAGCCTTCAAAGAGAGCGGGCGACTGATTATAGACTGGCCGCGACGCTATTTGCCACTGGCTAAATGAAAAGTTTGCGAATATAGCCCCGCTCATCTTGGTCGGGCGGCGCTGAGCGTCGCGGTGCGCCACCCCACCGGAGCAACATGATCCGGCTATTAAAGTGCCGCCGGCGCGAACCGATTGCGCGGCACCCAGCGGGTGTTGTATTGCCGTTGCCAGTCGCTCGCGGAATCGCTGGCGGCCGCATTGCTGCCGGGAAAGGGCTCGACCGTCAGTGGGGTCGTGTCGTTCGGATCTCCCGATTTCACCCAGCCGACCGAGTACAAGAGGAGCGTGCGCTGGGTGCCCGGCACGCGCGGCGGCAGGCCGGCGGCCGGAAACTCGACTGTTACTCCGTCGCCCGCGTTAATGAGCGCCGATTTCAAATCGGAAGCCTCCAACAATGGCCGCACGTCGCCGTAGCGTGTGGACCAGCCTTCGATCGCCGTAAACCAGGGGGGCGAGTCGCTGGCCCGTGTCGGATCGGGCCGCCGCGGCTGGTCACGCGGCGCGTCGTCAAAATCGTGGAAGCCGGTCCACGCCAGTTGCGCCGCCGACGGCCCTGTTTCGCTGACGCGCAGCTCATCCGCCGGCACCTTGTGATAGAGCGCGACATGATCCCAACGCACCTCGAACGACGACGTCAGCCGGAACCGCCGCGCCCCGGCCGGCAGTTTGCCCGCTAAATCGCAAACAATCGTCTTCGTGTTGCCCGCCGGCAGGCCGAACATCTCCTCGACCATTTGCCACTGGCCGGCCGCGTTCTGCACCTCCAGCCGCGGCCAAATCGCCTGCACGTCGCCGCGCTGCGAAGCCGCGATGTTCGTCGACGAGCTGCCGAACCGGAACCAGCCCGTCAGGGCCATGATGAGATCACTCGTATCGCCCGGTTCGTTGAACTCAAGCTCGAGCGACAGCGGCTCGGTAATGCCGACGACCGGCGCCGGGATTACGCGGCCCGGGTCGGCGTAAACACGATCTTCCTTTTGCAAAGCACTCGTGCGATCGACACCGTCCGAGCCGCGGGCCGACCGCAATCCAACCGGATCGCGCCCGGCCAAGATTTGCTTTCCTTCCACCGCCGTCGGCGCAACGCGATCGCGCGAGAAGATCGTCACGCCGGCCGGGTGATCGACCGCCAACAGCCGCAGTTGATCGAGAATTGTTAGCTCGCGGAGCTCGGTCGCCACGCGGAGTCGGGCCGCGACCTCCGCGTCGGCGAACCGTTCGGCCGGGCCGAGCACGGCCACCTCATCTGAGTCGGGCGGCATCGCGACGCCGCGGGCCACGGCCACATTCAGCGGCGCGATGCCCAACAGATCGGTGACGAATTGCCACCGCCCGTCGATCCAGGCGTACAGAAACGGGCACGAAGTCGTCCGCTTGAACTCGATGATCGTGATCCGCAGCGGCCGGCAATCGACGTCGACGCTGATTTCATTTTTGGCGATGCCGTTGGTCCACAGTGTTTGCACCGAGTCGACCTGTCTGCGCTGGCCGACGCCGATCTCGATCGGCAGCTCGGCGGCCGTCCACCGCGCGGCGAGAAAGTCGTCGCGCCGCACTTCGACGCGCGTGCCGATCGAGCTCGGGTCCCACTCGTTCGAGTAGAGCGACATCTTTAGCTGTCGATTGCCGTTTGCCAATTCGTTCCGCAACACCCGCAACTGGCCCAAGTCGTCAACGAAGAGCAAATCGGTGTCGCAGTCGCCGTCGACGTCGAGCGCCCACACGCCGCCGCGCCGCACGGTGGCGCTCACAGGCAGCGGTTGGGCCTCTTCCGCGAAGCGCCCGCCGATGTTCCGCAACAGCACCGCTTTCGCCTGGCCGCCGGTGCGGCCAAATAGGGCCACGTCCAGCCGGCCGTCGTTGTCGTCGTCCAATCGCACGGCCGCATCGACCATTTCGAGGCCGGTCGCCACGCGTTGCGCCGTGCCCTTGGTGATCGCCAACGTGACCACATTGGGCGAAATGAACGCGACGTCCGGCAGCGAATCGTTGTTGAAATCGTCGACGATCACCCGCTCGGCCGCCGGCCAGCGGCCGGCCGCTTCCGCGTCTTTCACGAATTCGCCGCGCATCTCCGATCGCCACAGCGACGTGGCCTCTCGGCCCGCCAGCACCAGGTCGGTGCGCGTATTGAGCCCCTGAAAATCGGCCGAGCCAAAATCGATGGCCGGCCCAGCGGTCGCCAATTGAAAATCGGCCGTCTGGTCTGCAAACGTCCCATCCCCGTTGTTCCGCCACACCTGAAAACCGCCCGGCGATCCCACGCAGAGATCAATGTCGCCGTCGTGATCCATGTCGATCCAGCGGGCCGCCGTGCCGGCTGCTTTTTCCAATTGCGATTGCGCCGTCAGGTCCGTGAAGCCCGTTGCCGGTTGATAACGCACCAGCCACGTCCGCGCCGGCGTGACAATTGCAATCTCCGGCCGGTCCTCTTCGATTTCCGACGCCGCCGCACCGTTGTGAACTTCGCCGACGTTATCCGCGCCGGTCTGCGACCTCGCGTCGCGCACGGTGTTGCCGACCAGCATGATCGCGTCGTGGCCGACGGCGCCGAGCAGCTGTTTGCCGCGGGCAATCACTTTGGCCCGGCCCGCGCCGTCAAAACCAAAGAGCACCAGTTCGCCGGCCGGGCTCACACCCACCAGTTGATAGCGGCTGTTCTCCTCCAGGAAGAGCGGCGCGAGGGCCGCCAGCGGCGGCAACTGTTCGGTGTCGTTACCGGCCGCCGATGCAACGTCGGCCATCACAAACTTGTTTGCTGACGTTTCCGGCGCCGGGGCCGGCGCGGCGCCCGATTCGGGCAACTCGAACTTCGTGTAGCGACAGATCTCGTAGGTCGAATCGTCGACCTTACCCCCTTTCGCTTCCAGGGCCCGCTCGTAGTCGCGCATCAACTTGCGATAGAGCTCAGGGTCGGACCGGCGAACGCGGAGCGCGAGTTGCAACTGTGCCCGCCCGTGCAGCGGATCGAGCTCGGCCGTCTTGCGGAACTGTTCGTCGGCCGCCGCGACGTCGCCGGCGCTGTCGAGTGCGGTCGCCCATTGATACCGAATCGTTGGTTCAGCGGGATCAAGTTCCGCAGCCCGTTTCAAATAGGCGACCGGCTCGCTCTTCGGCAGTTGTTGGTTATTGGCCAGCCGTAATGCTGCGAGGCCCATTAGATAGCTGCTAGCCGCGGACGGCTGTTCTGCATCAATCTTGCGCAGCTCGTCGAGCGATTGGGAAAATTGCCCCCACAAAAACCGTGCGCGGGCCAGGTCGCGGCGGAGCGGGATCGATTCGGGCTGCATCCGGATCGCGCGCTCGAGCGTCGTTATCGCGCGGGCGTAATCGGCGTTTTCAAACTGGGCCTTCGCGAGATTGGCCAGCACCGCCAGCGTTTGTTTGTCTTCCGCCACCGTGAGGACGCGGTTCACGCCTTTGACGACGACGGTTTGCTCCGCGCCGTCGGGCCAGGTGATGACGAGGCTTTCGACTTCCGTCGCGTCCCCCAGGCCGAACGTGGCGATCGGCTCGCTCTGGCTCAGGTAACTGCGGGTCGGCATGACGGTCCACCGCTGGGTGACGCCGGCCGCCCGCAGCTCGACCCGCGCCGATGCCACGCCGATTTCCGCCCGGCCCCGCCAATCGCACGCGCAGCCAGTTATTGCCGCACTGTTGGTCGTTCCGCAACAGCCGCGGCGGGCCGCCCACCGACGTGATCACGAGGTCCAAATCTCCGTCGCCGTCGATGTCGGCCGAGGCCAGCCCGCGGCCGACGATCGGCCTCGCCAAATCGCCGATCGCTGCCTGCGGCAGCTCAGCTAAGACGCGCGGCCCGTCGGCCCCTGTATTCCAAAACAATTGTCCCCGCTGCGCATACGTCTGGCCCGGTTCCACTGCGTGAATTGTTTCCTCCAAGTGGCCGTTCGTCTGCACCATGTCGACGCGGCGGTCGAGATCGAAATCGTCGAACAACAGTCCCCAGGTGAGCATGTCGCGCGTTGCCGGGCCGACTCCGGATTCGAGTGACTCATCAGTAAACGTCAGGTTGCCGGCGTCGCGACTCGACACGAAAAACGACGTGCGCTCGTCAGCGAAATTGCCTTCAGCGATCACCAGCTCGTCATTGTTCCAGAGCCAGGCCGCGTCGGCACTCATGCCGCTCGTCGTGGTGCCGTCGGCGTTCAGGGCCACGTGGCGGCTGGCGGCCACTTCCTCGAACGTGCCATCACCCTTGTTGTGAAACAAGAAATTGGGCACCGTGTCGTTGGCGACGAAGATATCGAGCCAGCCGTCGCCATCGAAATCGACAAAAGTCGTGGCCAGCCCTTTGCCGAGCGGCTTGCCGGTCGCCGAGTCGTTCACCTGGATGCCGGCCGCGGCGGAGACGTCGGTAAAGTGTCCACCGTCGTTGCGAAACAAGTAGTTCTGCGTGCCGGCGAATCCATCGGGGTGCGCGTACGAACGACCGGTCCCCGGCACGCGCCGCACGGCTTTCTGGTCCGCCTCGCGCGTCCAGCGGACATAATCGACTACGAACAAATCCAAATCGCCGTCGTGGTCGTAGTCGAGGAAACCAGCGCTGGTCGGCCAGTCGGACGGGTCGACCTGCGCGCCACTCTCGGCCGTGACGTCCGTGAACCTGCCCCCCTCGTTGTGATAGACGTGAATGCCCTCCAGCGCCGTGACGACCAGGTCGTCATCGCCGTCGCCGTCGATATCGCCCACGGCGGCGCCCTGGCCGTAAAAATCTCCCCAGAGGCCACTCTCGGCCGTCACGTCGGTGAACTTGCCGCCGTAGTTGCGATACAAGGCCAGCACGTTCGTAGCGGCAGGCGAGCCGCCGGACTTTACGTCCCAATCCCAGACCTTGCCGCTGATGAGTAACAGGTCGGGATCGCCGTCGTTGTCGTAATCGATCCACGCACAGCCGCTGCCGCCCGACTCTGGCAGCAGTTTCTCGCCCGTCGCACCGCCATATTGCGTAAACGTGATTCCGGCCTCGCGGGTGATGTCGCGAAACGGAATCTCGGGCAGACTTGCCGCTCCGCCCACGCCTTGAACGTTCGCTTTCGCGGCCGCGCCGGCCTTGCCGGCGTCCGGCTGCCCCGGCGCGCCAGCCGGCGGGGCGGGCTGGGGCGGCGGCATGTTCGCCTTTTCCACGATTCCGTACACGATTGCCGCCGCCACCACGCCGGCAAGAATCCAAATCACCACGTGATAGGGGGGCGACTTTTCGACCGGATGATGCTCGTGCATGTCGTTCCCTCTCCGCTCAACGGGCCGTTGCAACGGCCGCTTCCAATTTGGCCGTGGCCCCCGCCAAATCGCTCGCCCACGGTCGCACTTGCTCGACGAAGCGACCAATGCGCAGCACCTGGGCGTCTTCAAACCGCCGGCCAATCACCTGCAGGCCGACAGGCAACCCGTCCGGCGTCCGGCCCGCCGGCACGCTTGCCGCCGGGTGACCTGTGAAATTCAGCGGATGCGTCAAACACCAGCCGATGCACGGCTCGACCGCGCGCCCGGCCACTTCACGTGGCCCCAACGTGCGGCCGTCGGCCGCATTCGCGACCGGCAGCGCCCGACCGTCGGCGTGAGCACGATGTCATACATCTCGAACACGCGCTGCATTGTACGCCACACCTGGCTGCGGAGCGCTTCGTCCCGCCGCGCATCGAGCGCCGACATCCGCCGGGCCGATGCGACCAGGGCGTGGACCTCGCCCGGCACGTCGTCGGCAAAATCACGCAGCAAGTTGGGCCCGTTCTCGGCCATCGCCTCGAACATCTCTAAGTAAAGCAGGCCGACCGCCCGCAGCCAGAGCCGAGCCAATTCGTCCTGGTTCAAGGGCAGCATAACATCGACGTATTCAATCGCCAGCCCGGCTGCGCTGAGCGAGGTTACGCACTCGTCCACCACTTTGGCGACGGCCGGCTCAACCGCAAACACACCGAGGTCGCGGCTGTAGGCCACCCGTAGAGCAGGCGGCCCGCCTGCTCGGCTGCCGACAGGCACACCGCAGGCCGCTACAGCGCTCACCAAATTCATTCCATCGTGCGGCAAACTGAACGGGTCATCGAGGTGTGGGCCGCACATCACTTGGGCCATGAGTGCCGCGTCGCGCACGGTTCGCGCGAGGGGCCCAGCGTGGACAAAGGGCATCGTCAAACCAAACGCGTTGCCCGCGCCCGTGTTCGGCACCCGGCCGAAGGTGGGCTTGAATCCGACCACGCCACACCACGCGGCCGGGATGCGGATCGAACCGCCGGCGTCGGAGCCCTGTGCCAGCGGCACCATGCCCGTGGCCACCGCCGCGGCGCTGCCGCCCGACGAGCCACCTGCGTTGCGGGCCAGATCAAACGGGCACCGCGTGGGCCCGAACAGGCGGTTGTCGGTGACGCCCTTGTAACCGAATTCGGGCGTGTTGGTTTTTCCGAGCACGATCGCGCCGGCCGCTTCGAGTCGACTGACATGGGCCATTGTAAAATCGGGCACGAAATCGCGCATCGCCGGGCAACCGAACGTATTGCGCACCCCCGCGCGAAAGTCGAACAAGTCCTTAATCAAGATCGGCACGCCGTGGAGCGGGCCCAGCCAATCGCCGGCGGCCGTCCGGCGATCGGCTTCGCTCGCCGCCAAGAGCGCTTCGTCAAATATCGGCGTCACGACCGCATTCAAGAGGGGGTTCAGCCGCTCGATCTGCGCGATTGCCGCCTGCACTGCTTCCATTGCCGACGAGCGTCCTTGTCGCAGTTCGCCCGCCAGTCCCGTGGCATCCAAAGCTTGAATTTCCAACCGATTGGTTCCCTTCGTACAACCCGGCGCCACGACGGCAAAACTTCGACGGTCGCCGCGCCCAACTGTCGGCACCCAACTATTGCCAGCACGCTCGCAGGGGGCTTAGAATGGCCCCAGACGTGGCTTTGTACACTAAAACAAGTGGGTCCGCAGCCACGCCGACCGATGATCCGCCCTTTTCCGTTCAGATCGCGCCGCGCTTTCGCCACGTCTTCTCCAAGGATACACGTAAATGAATTCCAATTGGCAGGGGGTCTTTCCGGCCGCCACCACGCAATTCAAAGCGAATGACTCGATCGACACCGAGGCGACTTTGCGACATTTGGAGGCTATGATCGAGGCCGGCGTCCACGGCATGATCATGCTGGGAACGGTCGGCGAGAACTGCTCGCTTGAATACCAAGAGAAGATCGACCTCGTCCGAGCGACCGTAGCGCACGTCAATGGCCGTGTGCCTGTGCTCACGGGCGTCGCCGAGTGCACCACGAGGCTGGCCTGCCGCTATGCCGAGGCGGCCGCCAAGGCCGGCGTCGACGGGCTAATGGTTTTGCCCGGCATGGTCTACAAGAGCGACCCCCGCGAAACGGTGCAGCATTTTCGCGGAGTTGCCCAAGCGACAGGTTTGCCGATCATGTGCTACAACAACCCGGTCAGCTACGGCGTCGACATCACGCCCGAGATGTTCGACGAAATGGCCGACGAGTCGAAGTTTGTGGCGATCAAAGAATCGTCGGAAAACTGCCGCCGCATTACCGATTTGCGCAACCGCTGCGGTGATCGGTATTTGCTCTTTGGCGGAGTGGATGATTTGTTTCTCGAAAGCATGCTGCTCGGCGCCGACGGCTGGGTGTCGGGCCTGGTGAACGCCTTCCCGGCCGAGAATCGGCTGCTCTGGGATCTGGCCTCGGCCGGCCGCTGGGATGAGGCGGTCAAGGTCTACCGCTGGTACACGCCCCTCTTGCACCTCGACACCCACGTCAAACTCGTACAATATATCAAGCTGGCCGTGCAAGAGTGCGGCTACGGCAACGAACGCCTGCGGGCGCCGCGACTGCCGCTGGTCGACTCGGAACGGGCCCACATCCTGGGCATTATTCGCCAAGCCATCAAGACGCGGCCCAAAGCGACCCAGTACGAGTTGGCCGCGTCGTAGGTCGGGCAAGTGACATCAGGTTCCCCTACCGCGAAGCGGTTAAACACCGTAGCCCAGGGTGGCTCGCGCAGCGAGGGCACCCTGGGTCAAACCATTAGTTGAAATCCAACCCCGAAGGGGTTTTACGTCTTACAATCGGGCGGCGCCGCTCCCGATTGCGTAACACCTTCGGCGTTCTTTCGAGGAATTAAAAAATGTCTGTTCAACCGGTTTTAATCAATGGCAAGTGGCGCCAAGCCAATCACAAAGCCGGCACCTTCCATGCGATGAGCCCGGCCACGGGCGAAAAACTTCCGGAAGAGTACCCGATCAGCGACTGGGCCGATTGCGACGCCGCCCTCGCGGCCGCCGCGGCGGCATTCGAGCAAATGCAGTCGCAGCCCGCCACGTTCGTTGCCGACTTCCTCGAAAAATTTGCCCAGCGGCTGGCCGATAACGCGCCGGCCATCTGCCAGCAGGCTGCCCTCGAAACTGCACTCCCCCTCAAACCACGCCTGGCCGACGTCGAAATGCCGCGGACGATCAACCAGCTTAAGCTGGCCGCCGCGGCCGCCCGCGAAGGAACCTGGCGGCAAGCGACGATCGACTCGGCCGCCGGTATCCGCTCGGGCTATGGCCCGCTCGGCCCCGTGCTCGTGATTGGCCCGAACAATTTTCCGTTGGCGTTCAACGGCATCTCCGGCGGCGATTTCGCCGCCGCCCTCGCGGCCGGCAACCCGGTCATCGCCAAGGCCCACCCGTCTCATCCGCGCACGAGTCAGCTGATGGCGGAGCAGGCGCACGAAGCCGCCCAGGCCGCCGGCCTGCCGACGGGCGCCGTGCAGATGCTTTACAAAATGCCGCGCCCTGAGGGTGAACGCATGGTAGGCGACGCGCGACTGGCCTCGTGCGGTTTCACCGGCAGCCGCCCGGCCGGCATGGCGCTGAAAAAAGTAGCTGACGCGGCCGGCAAGCCGATCTACCTCGAGATGTCCAGCGTCAACCCGATCTTCTTCTTGCCCAGCGTGGTCAAGCAAAAGCGGGCTGACCTGGTCGGCGAACTGGCCGGCAGCGCGCTGATGGGCAGTGGCCAATTCTGCACGTCGCCGAACTTGTTCGTGCTGTTCGCCGGGCCAGATGCCGACGCGTTCATCGCCGAACTGAAAGCGCAGCTCGAGTCGCGCCTGCCGCGCCGCTGCTTTCGGAAGGCGTTCGCGAAACACTGGCCGAGTCGGTCGCCGCGCTGCAAAAAGGGGGGGCCGAACTGCTCACCGGCGGGGCCAAGGCCGACGGCGCGGCCGTCTGCTTCAATAACACGCTGCTCCGCGTCTCCGGCAAGAAGTTTCTCGAGAACCCGCATAAGCTGCAGACCGAGGCTTTCGGCAACGCGACGCTGGCCGTCGTCGTCGAGAGCGTCGAGCAGGCACAGCAAGTCGCCCGGCAGATCGAAGGCAGCCTCACTGGTTGCCTGTACTCGGCCGCGGACGGATCGGACGACAAAGCCTACGATGCGATCGCCCCAATCATCCGCCAGCGCGTCGGCCGGCTCCTCAACGATAAGATGCCCACCGGCGTCGCCGTGTCGCCGGCGATGAACCACGGCGGGCCGTTCCCGGCCACGGGCCACCCCGGCTTCACGGCCGTCGGGATCCCCGCGTCGCTCCGCCGCTTCTCGATGCTCGAGTGCTACGATAACACTCGCCCGGCCCGGCTGCCTGCCTGGCTGCAAGACGCCGCCTCCGGCGGCGGCATGTGGCGCTACGTCGATGGTGCGTGGACGCAAGGCGCCGTCGCGAAGAAGTGATTGCAAAATGCAAAATGCAAATTGCAAATCGGGAATTGGAAGATGCGGCAATGCGCCGGCGGCTGCAAATCTGCAATTTGCATTTTGCAGTTTGCATTTTGCAATTTCCATTCACCGTTGGAAGTTTGCATGACCCAACCTGCGTCACCCCCCATCCGCGTCATCGATTCCCACACCGGCGGCGAGCCGACGCGGATCGTCGTGGAAGGCGGCCCCGACCTGGGCGGCGGCAGCATGGCCGCCCGCCGCGACACGCTCCGTGAGCGCTTCGATTGGCTCCGCACGTCGCTCTGCACCGAGCCCCGCGGCAGCACCTGGCAGATCGGCGCCGTGCTCGAAAAACCGGTGTCGCCCGACGCGGCCTGCGGCATTATCTACTTCAACAACGTCGGCTACCTCAACATGTGTGGCCACGGCACGATCGGCCTCGTGGCCACGCTCGCCTACCTGGGCCGCATTCGGCCCGGTAATCACAAGATTGAAACGCCCGTCGGCGATGTTACGATCCGCCTCGAAGCCAACGGCGCCGCCTCGTTCGACAACGTCCGCAGCTACCGTCTTTACAAGGAGCTGGCCGTCGAGGTGCCCGGCCTGGGCCGCGTCACCGGCGACGTGGCCTGGGGCGGCAACTGGTTCTATATCGTCAAGACCGATCGCCAGCTGCTGCGCGGACGTTGGCGAGCTCTCCGACATCACGCTCCGCATCCGCAAGGCGCTGGAAGACGAGGGGATCACCGGCGCGGGCGGCGCGTGGATCGACCACATCGAGCTGGCCGGTCCGCCGAGCGACTCGGCCCAGGCCGACATCAAGAACTTCGTCCTCTGCCCGGGCGGCGAGTACGATCGCTCCCCCTGCGGCACCGGCACTTGCGCAAAGCTGGCCTGCCTCGCGGCCGACGGCAAACTGAGGCCGGGCGAACCCTGGCGGCAGGAATCGATTGTCGGCAGCATTTTCACCGGCCGCTACCGCCCCGCCGACCACCCGGATGGCGGCATCATCCCCACCGTCACCGGCCACGCCTGGGTCAATGGAGACCTGAAGCTCGTGATCGACCCGCACGATCCGTTCAAATACGGCATCGATCCCCAGCCGGCGAAATGCTGATCATCGACGTGCGTTGACCGAGGGCAAACGCAAAATGCAAAATGTTCAATGCAAAATGCAAAATGATGTGAGACCACGTGCTCATTTTGCATTTTGCATTTTTCATTTTGCATTGAACATTCGCCTCTGCCCGCAATAACGTGCCCCACAATCAAACAGCAATCGTCATCGGCGGCGGCGTGATCGGCTGCTGCTCGGCGTATTACCTCACGAAGCAGGGCTGGCAGGTTCGCCTCGTCGAGGCCCGTCGCGTCGGCCGCGGCGCTTCGCACGGCAACTGCGGTTTTATCTGCCCCAGCCACGTGCTGCCCCTCACATCGCCCAGCACGCTCTGGCCGACGATTTTGAATCTGGTCAAGCCTGATTCCGCGATCAAAATTCCGCTCCGCTGGGACCCAGCCCTGTGGTGGTGGCTCGTCCGCTTTGGTCTCAACTGCCGTGAAAAGCACATGCTCGCCGCCGCCCGCGCGGCACGGCCTGTTGCAATCGGCGATGAAGCTGTATCGCGAAATGATCGCCGCAGAGCAGCTCGACGTCGAATGGGACGACCGCGGTTTGCTCCTCGTCTGGAATGATCGCGAAGAATTCGAGGCCTATGCGAAAGTTGTCGAATTTACGCAGCGCGAGTTCGGCATCGGGCCGCATCGCGTCGACGGCGACGACCTGTGCAAAGTCGAGCCCGCCCTCCGCCCCGGCCTCGCCGGCGGCTGGCACTGGTTGACGGATTCTCACCTGCGGCCCGACCGCTTGATGACGGCCCTGCGGCAGTTGCTCGAGCGGCGCGGCGTCGAAATCTTGGAAGGCGTCGAGGTGAACGACTTCGAAGTCGCCACCAGCCGCGCCCAGGCGATTGAAACCACCAGCGGCCTGATGAGGGCCGAGCTGTTCGTTGTCGCGGCCGGGGCCGAATCGCCCAGCTTCACCCGCCGCCTCGGCTGCCGCTTGCCGATCCAGCCGGGAAAGGGTTATTCCATCACGATGCCCAGGCCGCAGGGCGCGCCGAGCGTACCGCTGATCTTTGAAGAGTACCACGTCGCCGTCACGCCCTGGCCGAGCGGCCTGCGAATCGGTTCGACCATGGAATTCGCCGGCTACGATCGCACGATCAACCGCCGCCGCATCGAGCTGTTCAAGCGAGCGGCGGCCGATTACCTCGTCGGCCACTCGACGCCGGGTGCCACTGGCTCTGACACGGGTGCCACTGGCGCTGCCAGTGCCGCCGGCGCGAACGGCGAGCCGATCGTGGAAGAATGGTTCGGTTGGCGGCCGATGACTTGCGACGACCTGCCGATCATCGGCCCCGCCCCCCGCGCCAGAACGTGATCATCGCGGCCGGCCACGGCATGATCGGCGTCGCTACCGGAGCGGCGACGGGTAAACTGGCCGCCGAGCTAGCCATCGGCGGGCACGCCGCACATCGACGCGAAGCCGTTTTCTGTGGAGGTTTTAGTCCCGCTCTACCAATTGCGTAGCTGCGTCGAGAATCGTCGACAATGAGATGCGGATACCGCCGCAGTTCATCGGGCCCGCTTACCGTACTCGGCGGCGTTCGCAAACGTTGCCCCCGGGTGCGGTTCCAAAAAAAGAAACCGCCCGCCCGGGCAGGTGGGCGAGCGGTTGGTGTCGTGACCTGTATCGGACGTTCGTCAAGAAGGCTCGCTGTCCACGGCAACCGGGTGCCCGCTTCTCACGAAGGTGGTTGACGAACAACGCCGCACCGTCCGCGGAATGGACCGTTTCGGTCAAGGAGGCGCCGTCGAACTCGAGGGTCATGTATCCGTGAGGGCCGTACTTCTCGGAGTGCTCGGGGATGTAAGGATTGGGGCCGTCCACGTACAGCGAAGGCGGAGTCAGCAAGTTGGGGCCGCGACGCCAGCTAAAGCCGCCCATCTGGCGTTCCACTGGGAAATCTTTCAAATCCTTCCTCTTGTAGGGCATCCCACCATGCCCTAGGCTACGAGCCAGGAAGCCATACGCTGGATGGGCGCCGTACACGACCGCGTGGTGTTCATGCCCCCAGTACCAGGCCGTGACGCGGCGAGACGTGAGCAAGTCATGCAGCCGTCGGGCGATCTTTTCTCCCTGGTCTTTGAAATTCGAAAACAGCGGATGGTGGGAAAAGAGAATTAGGTGACCTTCGCCGGCGCCGTCCAATACTTCGTCCAGCCAGCGCCGCTGCCACTTGTCGATATTGTTGTCCTTGTAGGCGGTGTCCAAACCGACGAGCAGCCAGTGCCCGGTCTGATAGGCAAAGTAGCTCGAGTCATGGCCAACTTGGGCAGCCCGACGTCAAAAAATCCGTACCCGCCCGAGTACATGTCATGGTTGCCGTTGAGCGTGCGACTCTCCTCGCTGGCCTCCGTCGGCCAGATCTGGAGAAAGCGCATGCGCACTTCGCGCTTCGTCCCGGAATAGTAGATGTCACCCAAATGCGTCATCAGGTCGAATGGGCTGCTAGCCAGCGGCACGTTTGAGCGATCACGGTGCCGCATCAGGCCGGTGCCGAAGTCGCTGACGAGAAAAATTCGCGCATCGTCCGGCAAACGCTTCGGCGTCGTCCACCGCGGGCGGAGCTGGGGATGGGTTCCGTGTGCTGGGCCCGCTCGAATACGTGGTGCAGCACTTCCCTGGTGTCTTTCTTGTCAAAAGCGAAGTCTTGGCCCGTCTGATTGGCGGCGCGGGGACGCTCGACGGCCAGTTCGGATTGGAGCAGCGACGCCAGCCGATGCCGCGGTGACGACATGATCGAAGGCACGTCCGCTTCCGCGGCGATTTCGAAAATAGCCTCCTTGATCTCAGCCGCAAACGCGGCCTGCTCAGACGCGTCGATCCAGCTCTTGCCGGCCTGGTCGTCCACTGGCGATGATTGGCTCCAGCACGCCGCCTGCGTTGGCTCCGGCCGTATTGATTCAAATCGGTTGCCTGGGCTTGCTGTGCGTCGACCGCCGCCCGGACATTCCGCGGACGGATGATCGGTGACTCTCGTTAGTCGCGCCGATCTGCGCGTTTTTCGACGCTGGCGTTATCTCGAGTACCTCGGCAACTCACCGAGGGGGGAACTCAAGTCATGCAAATTCGATCTCACGCGCTTGGTTTTGGTCGGCGATCAACTGTTTGGAAATATCGTGCCGCCACCAGCCGAAATTCGGCTCGTCGATATCGAGAATCGCACGGCGGCCGCCGAGCAAAAAATCGTTCGCCAAAAGCGGGTCGAAGCCGGCGACCGGGTCGAGCACGTCGAACACGTTCACCCAGGTCGTCAGCCGGCTGGCGGGAAATCCATTTTGCCGCGTCCATTCGGGCTGCATTTGATCCTGAATTTCGTCCAGGCCCAGCGGGCTGCCAATCGTCACCAAGGCGTCAATCGACGGGCAACCAGCGGCACGCAACAGGCAGTCATACGCGATCACCGTCCCCATGCTATGGGCAACAACCACTTGAGGGCCGGAGCGGGACGACTGCGCATTGAGGTCCGCGACAAATCGTCGGCGAATTTCGTCCTGAACCTGATATTCGACGCCCGGGCGAGGACGGTACCGCTCATTGAATAGGTAGTGATGGACGTCCCGCAGCTCAGCACCGCCATCATGGGCCCCTTGAGCAGCCACGGCAGAGGCACGCGGTCCTCCGACGGGAGCTCGAGATCGGCCGGCACCGGCAAAGCCGCCATCGATTTCATTGCGGCAA
The DNA here is from genome assembly GCA_963738665.1 of uncultured Planctomycetota bacterium. Taxonomy (GTDB): domain Bacteria; phylum Planctomycetota; class Planctomycetia; order Pirellulales; family Lacipirellulaceae; genus JABDGM01. Next base: position 846,359 of record CAVTXL010000003.1, on the reverse strand, counting down.
CCGAAATTTGCCCGCCAGGCCGGCCAGAAAGCGAGCTTCGGCGGGCTACCCGCCGCCTCGGCCAACTCCATTGTGAATTGCACTTCCGTAATTTCCGGCCGGATCGCAACATCGTCGTCGCCCATTTCGCGCTGGGCGTCAAGCACGTCCGCCCATCCACCATCGACGCCGTTCCGCCGGCAGCGGCCAGATGTTCCACAGTCAGCCGATTTCTCGTCGCGCCATTGCGTCAATAGCACGTGACGCGGCGGAACATTCAGCAAGACGTGTATGAAAGATGTTCCGTGGGCCACGATGCAATCGCCGTTTTCAATCAGGCCACCAAGAGGAGCGAAATGAGATAGGAAACTGGGGTTATTCCAACACAACGTCGCCAAGAAACAATCATCCTTATCCTTAATCGTGAGACGCGGCTTTGGCCTGCTCGCGACAGACAGTTGTCATCGGCAATTGTTAAGAATGAGCGTTTTTCGGTGATGCGTCAGCAGGTCAGTTTTTTTGGAATTTTCGTACGCATGTACTCGCCAATTCCATTTTTCGCGATAGAATTACGGCTATTTGACAGACCCCTCGCAGCGCGGAGTTTCAAAGATGGAAATTCATCTGCTCGACGTCGGTCAGACGAAGTATGGCGACTGTTTGCTCGTTACCCAGGGCCAGCGCAGAAAATTCTTATCGACGCCGCACACGAGGGCGACTTCAACAGCATCGCCCGACAATTGCGGTCGCTGTTGAGGCAATCACCCCCGTTCCAATTCGACTTGATCGTGGTCACGCACTGCCACTCGGACCACATCGGTTGTATGCCGCGGCTCGTTTCCGAAGGAATCATCACGGCGGACACGGCGCTGGTCGCCGACGAACGGCTGGGATTTGGCCGAGGTGTCGACGGCGTTGGCCCGACCGACGCCGTCCAGTTGCCGGCGATGCGAAAGCTGGCGCACTGCGCTGTTGGAAGAGCCGGCCGACGACCTGGACGACGCCGCCCTGGCGCAGTTCATCGAAGACGCCGCCACCTTGGAGTCCAAATACACGCAGATGCTGGCGAAATTCCAGCAAGACCATACCACTGTCGTTCGCTATGGCACGGCCGCCGACGCCGACTTCGCGGCGATCGAAGCCAGCTTTGCTGATTTTGGCCTGAAGATTCTCGGTCCTATCGATCCCTCGCGATTTTTGCCGCGATGATTGGCGAGTACGTCGATGCAACGACGGACGCCCTCGCCGGCCAAGGCGCGGTCGCGGATGACGCCGGATCACTGACGGCTGCGTACCGCACCGCCGTGGACTCCCTTTCGCGCCGCGGCCAGGCATTTTCGAGCGACTCCGCAATCGAGGATCGCCCCGGCATCGGAGCGGCTAAAAACGACCAAAGCATCGTCATTCGAGTCGAGGCGGACGGCTCGCGCGCCCTGTTGTCGGGGGACATGCAGTTTGCCGAAGCGGAAGTGACCGGTCTCGACCAACACATGCAGGAGTTGCTGCCAGATCGTCGCCGCCGATGGGCCGTTCGATTTTGTCAAATTGTCCCATCACTCGAGCTACAACGGCTTTGACGAGACCGTTCTCGAGGAATGGCAAGATACGTACTTGTATGCACATACGGGTGGAAAAAGGGACGCCACTCATCCCGACGCCGGTGTGCTTGAAGTGTTGGAATCGCACGCCCACGATATAAGTTTCGCACGTACGGACCGCAACGGGCTCATCACCGTCCGCAAAGTCCGCGGCGTGCCCCGCTTGATACCGCAACGCGGTGGCTTGAATGACTTTTCCAAGAATCGCACGCCGCGACGTCGCCCCGACGCCGCTGCGGAGATTGCCACCAGGAGGGACTTTACGTTCGAATCACCCGGCGGCGTGGGTTCCAACGGCGTCGTCGAGGTTTTCACGCGTGTGCCCCACGCCAATACGTCGGTCACCGTGACCATCGACGTTCGCCCGGGCGAAAAAAAAAGCCAACCATAGAGTCTGAAATTGCCGGAACAGCCGAGCAACGAGTTGACGTTGGCAAGACGGGCGGGGGAGTGCCACAGCTGCCGTCTCCCCCGGGTGGCCCCATCAAGCTCGGCGGCGGCCGAACGATCAATGAGCGGCTGCTATTCGTGACGCGGCGGGACCAACTGTCGCGCAACGTGGGCACACAGGAGGCCAGCGCCGCGCTGGCCGCTATTTCCGCCGCTGGCCAGAAACTGCTCGAATTGCCCGCCGCGGATATTGACGTCAACCGGGCCGCTGGTTTAGTCCAGACCGAGTTACAGGCTGCAAAATATGACGGCGTCGTGCTGTCGAGGATACGACGTGGTAGCCCGCCTGGAGCATGTACGTGTTTGATCCGAAGCTCCGCGACGCTCACGGGCCTGAATCTTATTGGCGAAGATCGCGATCAGTTTGTTGTCTGGAGCGACGTGCTGTTCGGTGATGTTGATGGCGATACGGTCGCCGAGCTGCCCGTGTCGAGGATCCCCGACGGTCGGCGGGGCGACGTGTTGCTGGCGGCGCTTCAGGCACCCGTGTCGCGCCGCGCCATTCGAGGCGGCATTCGCAACCTGGCACGGCCGTTTGCCGATCCCGTATACGCGGGCATCTCGAACAATCCAAATCCAAATATGAAAATCTGCCTGGCCCCGCCGGCTGCGCCGGCAGGTCCTGCCATCGATTTATCGGACGACACGTATTTTATGCTCCATGGTTCCGATCACGATGCGACCCGGTTCTGGGGAGAAGATAACGCCCAGAATCTGATTGAAGCCGTCGAACTAAGCGATCTTCCAGGCAAGGCGCCTGCGCCGTCGTCTTCGCCGGCTGCTGCTCGGGGCGCTTGTGTAACTCCGGCCGCGGCAAAGGTTCGTGCTGGCGTGCCAATTCCGTCGCGAGGATCGGAAGCGTCGATCGCCATTACTTACTTACAATCGGGGGCCCTCGCCTTCGTCGGCTGCACAGGGACCCATTATTCGCCATTGGTGCCCAAGCCGGCCGCCGGCCTGAATTATTTTGGCAAGCCGATGCACGACGCCTTCTGGCGAATCTCAACTCGGCCAGCGTGCGCGCAGGCACTGTTCCGACGCCAAGGTGCAGTACGCCCAACAAATGCCCCACACCGGACGATCCCTTTAGCCGTGCAGTAGAAATGAAAATCATCCTATCAATTCCCGGTCTTGGGCTGGGTTGGTAATGCACATTTCTGCTCCGCTGCCTTAATTCAATCGGAATAATCAAGAGCCCTTTCGCATGGATCAAAATCAGCCTCCGCTTCCTAGCGACGTTGTGTCCCAAAGTATGGGTGCAATTCGGCGAAAATTTGTGTCGGCCGATTCCGCCAAAACGCCCGCACAGGACTCGACAAGTCCCACCTCGCGCCATCCAATGCGAAGTCTCGCGTGAGCAACAGCTCCTGGAAAGTTATTCGGTCACGCTTGGCGACGACCTCCGGCAAGCGAGTACGAAATTGCCGCCGAAACTGATGTCGATGGCCGACGATAGCAATTTGGGCTGCAGTCGCAGGTTCACCGTAGATTCCCGTTCGACAAATATTCCTCCAGCCGCCGATCCCGTTGCGCCAGGTCGCTGACAAAATTATCCGATGCAACCGGCCAGACTTTTGCAGAACAGGGATAACCCCTCTCACTACGGATCCTTGACTAGCTACTTAGACGGGCCGACCAACGGGAGGCCGATAGCCAGCAGGAAAACGGCATAGTCAAGCATTAAGTTTGCAAGTCAAGCATCAATAAATACGTAGCTGGCAAGACCTCCACCACTCGGCCAACCGTTCGCCAAAATTCGTTCGGTTGCATTTGCGTTTCTACCCAGACGTTCCAGGCTAAAAACAGAAACCGCTCGCCCAGGCGGTCCTGAGCGAGCGGTTGTGGCAGAGGCAGGCAGTGAGAGATTTGGCAGGCAATCGGGAAGGTCATTCCATAGGCGGTTCCCTTGAGTGGCATTCGGGGGTTTTCAATTCACAGAGCGAATTGACCACGCTCAGTTGCCCAGGGCCAGCTTGGCCGCGGCGGGCGTCAGCTCGAGGGCCGTCTTCGAGGCCAGGCTGCCGTCAGCCCGCAGGACTTCCAGATCAGCCTTCGCAGCGCTCGAGAGGTCGAGCTCCGGCAGGCGAATCTTGACCGAGCCCTCCGACCAGTCGAGCACTTCGACCTTCAGCGTCAGGCCCGAAATCCGTAGCCGCACGAAGCCGGCTGCAATTCCAAGCTGCTGACCGTCGACCACCAGCTCGCTGCCCGCAGCCGCACTCAACATGCTCGGCTGGGCCGAAGCCAGGCGGATGTTGGCCGTGGGCACGCCGCTGTTGAACTGCGGCGACTGCGGTGCGAGCGGGGCCGAGGCATTCATCGGGGCGGCCGCATTCATCGCACCACTTCCATTCATCGGGGCCGAGCCACCGGCCATCGGGCCAGCGAAGTTCTGCGACATCATGGGCGAACCGTTCTGAGCCAGCGGCGAACCGCCATTCGTCATCGGGGCGCCGCCGAACTGCGAACCGCTCGTCGGAGCACCGCCGAACTGCGAGCCGTTCATCGGGGCACCGCTGAACTGCGCACCGCTCATCGGCGTCCCGCTCGTCGGCATGCCGTTCGTCGGCATACCACCATTTGGTAGCGAGCCAGCTTGCATGCCGCTGGTCGGCAAGCCGTTGGCCGAGCCGATGAAATTCTGCGGCAGCGTCGAGCCTTGGGCATTCGGCGCGAAATTCGCGATGCCGTTCGGCAGGCCGTTCGGCGTGCCCAGGTTGCCCGCCGCGAAGTTGGGCGTGCCGATTGTCGGCGTACCAGCCAGGCCGATGCCTTGCGGAATGCCTTGGCCGGGCAACGCGAAGGGGGCCAAGCCCGGGGCGCTCGACGGCAGCAGCACGCCGTTGGGGTGAATCTCGGGCAGACGAATCTGCTGGCCGACCGCGAGCTGCACGCTCAGGCCGATGCCGTTGAACGCGGCAACCCGATCAAAAAACCGCGGGCTGCCATATTCACGCTGGCTGATCGAGGCCCACGTGTCGCCGGGCAGCACGAAGATGAACGCATGGAGCGGACGGAAGCAGGTGTACTCCGGCTCGACGTAAATCTTCTGCACATAACTGGGGCGGTAGCTGCTATAGCTGCTGTACCCGCCGCCGTACCCGCCGCCTGGGCAAGCCGACGCAAAACCGCTCGCCAAGGCGACCGCACTCATCGTGACCATCGCGATCAAATTGCTGGTGAAGGTCTTCATCTGAATACTCCTCGTGAAAAAAGGTGCTGGGGAAACCGTCGTCAACCACGTCGTCGGTGGCACCACGCGGCCCCGTCGACACCTTCTCTTACGGCCGGCCTGCCGGCTGTTACGGTCGGCCGGTGAAATTTCGAGAAATCGCGAAAAACTCGACAAAAAATGGGCCGCGCGACCGCCGGACCTGTCCCGCGGGGCATTCGCCGCCACGTGGCTAGAGGCCGGCGGGCCAGAGTGCTGGCAATCGGTCGGGCGTTCACGTACAGCGCCGATCGTGTATACTTCTTCAGTGTTGGGCGGCCCGAATACCGGCAGCGCTCGAACGTTCTTTCAGTCACGGTGCAGTGCAGAACCAGCCCCTTTTCAATCCGAGCGAATACCGTGAGCTGACGACAGACGAGCAGTCGCTCTTGCTGACCGCCTACCAGAAAGCGCTCGACACGCTGCGGCGGAATATCACGCCGCAAGGTTTTTCCGCCTGCTCGCTGGAAGACAATCGCGTCACCGGTACCGACGCCAATTACCGCGCCGTCTGGGCCCGTGACGGCGCGAAGACGATCGCCTGGACGTCCGATCTCGATGCGCCCGACATCCGCGAGTGCCAGGAGCGCACGATCCGCACGATCCTCGATAACCAGGGCCCCGCCGGGCAGTTGCCGGCCTATGTGGCAATCGACACGAACACGCCCGAGTACGGCGGCGTCGGCGGCATCACGTCGATCGATAGCGCGCTGTGGATGTACGTGGCCATTTGGGAGTTTTGCCACCGCGGCGTCGACTATTCACTGCTCGAGGAATATGCCGGCCGGCTGCGCAAAACGATCGACTGGCTCAGCGCGCTCGACGCGAATAATTGCGGCCTCTTGGAGATCCCCGAAGCAGGAGACTGGACCGACCTGTTCGGCCGCAGCTACCACGTCTTGTACGATGAAGTGCTCTGGTTTCGCAGCCTGATCTATTACGCCAAAATCCTCCGCCAGCTCGGCAGCGAACGGGAGGCGGAACAATTCGAAGACCGTTCCAACCAGGTCCGCCGGGCCATTCTCCGCACGTTTTGGCCGTCGACGCTTCACTTTCAAGAAGAACACGGCCGACGGTTCAGCGACGTGCAATTCGAGCTGGGCGACGCCCGCTACCTGGTGGCCCAGGTTTCGCCGTTTGGTTACAGTTGGCGGTGCGACGTGTACGGCAACATCATGGGTTTTCTGTCGAACTTGCTCGACCAGGACCGGGCGATGATGACGTTTCGATACTTATGGGGAGTCGGCGTCAACGATCCGGCCCCGGTTCGCAACGTCTATCCGCCGATATACGCGGGCGACCCGGAATGGCGCGATTACTTCACCGTCAACCTGTTGAACTTGCCTCACCACTATCACAACGGCGGCCTGTGGCCGTTCATCGGTGGGCTGTGGGTCCGCTACCTGCACAAACTGCAGATGCCCGAACTGGCCCGCCGCGAGCTGGTAAAGCTGGCCCGGCTGTGCGCGATGGGCGTCAATTTCGAGTGGGAATTCAACGAGTGGCACCACGGTATCACCGGCCGGCCGATGGGCAAGGCCTTTCAAACCTGGAGCGCCGCCAGCTTCATCCGAGCGTGCCACGATCTGCACGTGGAACCACACACGAACGACCGCCTCTAGCGGCTAGCTAGAAGCCGTTTCCAACCGGGCCGAGGCGGGCTAAGTTCGGCAGTCTGGGGGGCAAAATTCGGGCTGCCCCCCTACCGTGGCCCGGTCTGAAGCTGGCGTTAGCTGAATTCCGTCCGCCAATATCGCAGGCCTTCGACGACGCCGGCAGCGAATTCCCGCCGAGCGTGATAAACGTGCGGGCCGTCGAGCGCCAGCAGCTCTGGCAGCGCGTTGGCCACGACGATTCCGCGGAAACCCGCCCGAAACATTGCCGCGTCGTTCCCCGAATCGCCGGCCACGATCACCCGTTGCGGAGGGATATTCCAATGGCGCGCTAGAAATGCGGCCGCGGCCCCTTTGTCGACTCCTGCCGGCAGGACATCCAGGTCGCGACTGGAGCTGTAGACGACATCCACATCCTGCCCGGCCTCACTCAATTGCCGCCGGAGCGTTGTTAGAAAATCGTCGTCCAAATCCCAGCCGAAATAACTGATCTTGTGGAACGAAATGAACTCGTCGGGCTGGGGCGTCAGTTCGCCAATCGCCGCGCAGACGCGCTTGACCACGACGGGATTCCACCGGTTCGAAGCCGGCGGCCACGTCGCGATTTGCCTTTGCTGTGCGCACTCGAAGACTTCGGTTCCTACGCCGCCGATGAGTGCATCCGGCTCGGGCAAGCGGGTCGCGCGAATGGATTGTCGAATCGATTCAATGAATCGCCCCGAGCTGTATGCGAGTCGACATCGGTCGCTGGCCCGTGCGTGCCACGCCAGAAACTCGTCGAGGGCCGCCTCATCTCCTAGCAAAGTGTTGTCGAGGTCGGAAATCAGCAGGTTCAGGCGCTCCATGTAGCTTCCTCGGCCACATATTCATCGACGTCCGCCGCCGGCGACTCGGCCTCGGCCGACAGCTTGCCGCGCCGCACTTCGAGCGAGATGAGCAGTTGCTGGGCGATCCCGGTCCAGGTGAACCGGCTCCGCGCCTTCCGCGGCCCGAAGCGGGCCAGTTGCCGCGAAACCTCCGGGTACTGCAGGATGAACGCGATTGCGTGGCCAAACGACTCGGGGTCGAACGGGTTGGCATACAGGGCCTCGATCCCCCACGCCACTTGCTCGCACAGTCCCCCTTCGGTGGTCACCACGGTCGGCGTGCCGCAGGCCATGGCCTCAATCGCCGTCATGCCGAATGGCTCGTAGCGGCTGCTCAAAGCAAACACATCCGCCGAGCGATAGTAATCCGCCAGCTCGTCATCCTCGATGTAGTCTTTAAAGACGACGCGGTCCGAGAGGTTCAGATCGCTGGCCAGTTCGCGTAAATCTTTCAGCAGCGCCTGCTCTTCCGGAGCGGGATTGGTCGATCCGATCGCCAGCACGAGTTCCGCTTCCGGCACCCGCCGCGCCACCGTCGGCATCGCCTGCAGCAAGAGATCGTAGCCCTTGTTCTTGGCGATGCGTCCCAAGGCGAGCACGACGGGGCCGTCGTGTCCCAGTTTCTGCTTGAGAAACTGCCGCGTCGCGGGCGAGACCTCAAAGAAGCGGTTGTCGTCATAGCCGGGCGGAATAACGCGAATCCTGTCGCGCGGCAATTGGTAGTCGTAATCGGGGCTGGCGAGCAAGTCTCGCTGGGCCGGCGTTGTCGCGATCACTAGCTCGCAATCTGCGTAAATCGAGTTCTCGTCCCGAATCCGCCGCCGAAAGTTGTACTTCTTCTCCATCTCGCGCGGGTCGAGGTCCATATTCGCCCGCTTCCATGCCCCGATGGAATGGGGTGTATGCACGTGCGGGACGCCGCAGCGCCGGGCGATAGCTTGCCCGGCCAATCCCGCGTCCCAGTAGTGACTGTTGATCAGCTTGTACGTAATCCCCTCGGCTTCCATCCACCGCGAGACGCCTTCGACCCATTCGGGAATCGAATTGCAAAGAAACTCCTTGGGAATAAAATCTTCGCCGCCGCAGGGGAAGCGCAGCACGTGCACCCCCTCGTCCACTTCGTCTCGAAACGGCTGGTTCTCGAAACGCCGCGTCAGGATATCCACCTTGTACCCCATCCGTGCCAGGCATTTTGACAGCTCCAGGATATAGACAACTTGTCCGCCGGTGTCCGGCTTGCCTAATTCGGGCGACGCGGCCACGTAGCCATGCGTCGAAATCATCATGATTCGATCCGTGATGTCGGCGACCATTGCAGCACCCTTTCCTGGTCTTTACGAAAGACGACAACGCGACGAGGCGCCGTCACCCTATTGGTTTTCACCGCCGCAGCCCGAGAGCTGCCGCACCGACGACGCAAGCGCCAGGGCCCAGCAGGCCCAATCAGACGGGCGAATTACTGCAATTCGCGCGCCGCATAAGCAACGTCACCAACCGCCGCCGTTGGTGATGAACAGCCGCAAAAAGATGGCATGTTCGGTAATCGGGTTGACGTTGGCAATTTGGCCCATGGTCGCTTCGCCATCCACCCGCCGGAAATCGGTTTGCTGCCGCCAGCCACGACAACCGATGGACCAGTATCGTACCACAAACTGGCCGAAGTTCACAGTGCTCCAGCAAATTATTATTGAGAAAAAGCGGTACTTTGTCCGCAGCACACGAGCCAAATCCCTTTCCGCTGAGAGCGGAATCCTTTTGCCATGGCCCTCGTCGAGCCGTTATATTGCATCTGCTTAATTCAAAACCTGCGTTTAAGTTATTGCCTCGCGGCGCAGTCTTTACGGTTCTCCTTACCCATTTTGCCAAACAGGAAACACACTATGAGGATCCATTGCTTGTCGTCAGCGTGCCTGGCGGTCGCTCTTTCGCTGCTATTTACAGCGCTCGCCGCCGCGCAAGACGCCGCGACGCAGCCGCGCGCAGACGCCAAACAACCAACAGCCGACGCCAAAGCGCCGCCCAAGCTGTACGAACTCCGCATCTATACGACGAACCCCGGCAAGCTCCCCGATCTGCACGCCCGCTTCCGCGACCACACGATGAAGCTCTTTGAAAAGCACGGCATAGAGAACGTCATCTACTGGACGCTGGCCGAAGACTTTGGGAACGAATCGAAAGACAACACGCTCGTCTACGTCATTGCCCACAAAAACAAGGAAGCTGCCGACGCCTCCTGGGCCGCGTTCCGCGCCGACCCCGAGTGGCAAGCCGTCCAGGCCAAGAGCGAAGAGAACGGCAAATTGCTCGCCGCGACGCCCGTCTCGGTGTACTTGAACCCGACCGACTTCTACCCCGGCGACTTCGCGCCCAACGCTAAGAGTGACAAGCCGGCCCGCCTGTTTGAGCTGCGCCGCTACAACGACGGTGTCGACCGCGTGCCGGCCACGGTCGATCGCTTCAAGACCTGGGAAGGCGAGCTCTTTCGCAACAGCGGCATCGAAACGCTCGGCTTCTGGACGACGGCCGACAACTCGGCCTTCGTCTACCTGCTGGGCCACCAAGATCGGGCCACGGCCGACGCCAATTGGCAAACGTTTTTCACCGGCTTCCGTGCCCGCGGCGGCGCCGGCGGCGGGCGCCGCGGCAACCGGGGTGCGAACCCCAGCCCCCAAGTCCGCGACGACCAGGCCGCTACGCCCCCGACGGCGGCCGCGCAAGACAACGCCGCTCAGTCCGCCGCCCCCACGCGCCGCGGCCGCGGCGGCGCCGGCGGCGGCATCGAACGCCGCTGGCTGATCCCCACCGAGTACTCGCCGCGCAAATAACGTAAAACAGACACCTGCGCCTGCAGCGCGGGTGACGCGTTCGTCGGGTCTTGTCGATGTTGGCGTCCGCGCGCCCAGCGAGCTATAATGTCGAAGATTCGCCGGCGCACAGGTCGATACACCGGGCGCGGCCACGCGTCCAATTCGACGTTCTGTTGCACAGCGCACTAACTTGGGACAGGAGGCCCATCGATTTAACGAAAGGGCCGTACCTTGTTCGTTCCAAGTTTTGCCGATTTAGCCCCACAGAAATTTCGTGGCCGCGGTATCTGGCCGCTTGTCGCACTGCTCGGCGTTCTTGCCAGTTCCGCAATCAACTCGGCCCTGGCTCAGAACGTCGCCTCGGCAGTCAACCCCGACGAGGCTGCCATTCGCAAATCGGCCGCCGATTTCGTCGCCGCCTTCAAGCGGCACGACGCGAAGGCCATCGCCCAGATGTGGACCGCCGACGGCGACTACGTCGACGAAGCGGGCCAGCGATTCGCCGGCCGCGACGCGATCGAAAACGAATACACCCAGTTCTTTCGCGAACACCCGGATGCCGAGCTGCGCGTGACCGTAGGTTCCGTGCGTTTGATCAACCCGACTACCACCATCGAAGACGGCACCGCTTCGCTCGTTCCGCCGCCCGCCGGCCCGCCCACCCGTAGCAAATACATTGCGATCCACGCCAAGCAAGCCGACGGCGGCTGGCTGCTGGCGAGCGTGCGCGATTCGCGCGTCGAAGTCCCCACCACCTACGGCCGGCTGGAAACCCTGGAATTGTTCGTGGGCGATTGGGGGGCCGAGCACGCCGGCACCGAGGTCGATGTTTCCTGCCGCTGGAATGCCGACAAGAGCTTTCTCGAGCGCCGCTTCACCGTGACTCGCGGCGGCGAAACGATTTCCACCTCGACCGAAATCATCGGCTGGGATCCGGCCGCACAGCAAATCACCTCCTGGACGTTTTCCAGCGGCGGCGGCCGGGCGATCGGCCGCTGGACGCCGCTGGCCGACGGCTGGGTCGTAGAAAACCAGGGCCTCACGGCGGACGGCACGGCGACGCAGTCGGTCGCTGCCTGGGCGCCTCTGCTCGATGGCGCGCTGGGTTGGCGCTCGACGCAGCGCTCGGCCGGCGGCGCCCCCTTGAAAGACACCAATCATGTCGTGCTTACGAAGAAAGTGCCAGCCGATGCATCCAAGTAACTGACGAACACATTGGCTGGATCTGCAAAACGACCGCCTGCCATTGAGATATTGCGATCCCGGCCGCCAGTGACTGTTTTGAAATTGGCTTTCAGCTTCAACCACGGAAGTGTCCCATGACTTGCCGAATTCACATTTCGCTCAGAGTCGTCCTATTCGCGGCCACGGCCCTCATGTTGCCCGCGTCGTCCTTGGGCCGCGGTTTCGGCGGCGGCCACGCCGGCGGTTTTGGCGGCGGCTTCGGGGGTGCCGGTATGGGGGCCCGCAGCTTCGGCGGCGGCATGCCGGGCGGCTTTGGCGGCGGCGCTCGAGTGGGCGGCGGAGAATTTGGCGGGCTGGGCGGCGGCGGATTTGGCGGGCTGGCCGAGCGGGGTCTGGGCGGTGGTGATTTGGGAGGCCAATTCGGCGGGCTTGCCAGCGATCGCGGAGCGGCCGCCGACCGAATCGGCGATCTCGGAAACTTCGGCGGCGGCGGCTTGGGCGGCCTAGGCAACCGCGACGCGGCTTTCGGCAACCTGAGCGGCCTCGGCCGCGACGGCGCTCCCCATGCGCAGCCAGCTCTCGAACTTCCTCGGCCTCCCTTCCGACAACGGCCTGCACAACTTGTCCGGCGAAACGCAAAGCCGCGCCAGCCAGGCGGTCGACAACGCCCGCGCCGGCAACGGCCCGTTCAGCAACAACATTTCCGGCGAAACCCAAAGCCGCCTCAGCCAGCTCTACGATCAGGCCGGCAGCCGCGACCGCCCGAGTCAGAACAACATTTCCGGCGAAACGCAAAGCCGCGGCAGCCAGATTTACGACAACATTCGCGCCGGCAATGGGCCGTTTCAACCCTGGTCGAATTGGAACATTCACAATAACGCCGTCGCCATCCGCAACAACTTCAACAATTACAACATCTTCACCGGAGGCTGGTATCGTCGTTATCCGGGCGCGTGGTATCCGGCTGGCTGGGCCTTTGGCGGCCCCTGGGTATATGCCCCCTGGGCGACGCTCTGGCCCTGGCTTGGCTATCCGGCAACTCAACCTGTCTACTACGATTACGGCACCAACGTCGTCAATCAAAACAACACGATCTACGTCAACGGCCAGGATGTCGGCACGCCGGCTCAATATTATCAGCAGGCTCAGAACATCGCCCAAACCGGCGCAACGGCCGATGCCGGCAGCTCGCAACAGTGGATGCCGCTGGGCGTATTCTCAATCAGCGATGCGGGCCAGACGAAGTCCAACCTCGTCATCCAGCTCGCCGTCGACAAGCAGGACATCATCCGCGGCAACCTGACGAACACTATGACCGACACCAACCTCGTTGTGCACGGCGCCGTCGACATAAAAACCGAGCGCGCCGCCTGGACCATCGGCGACGATACGAAGACCGTCTACGAAACGGGCATCTACAATTTGACGAAGGCTCAGACGCCGGTGCTGATTCATTACGGCAACGATCAGACCGAACAGGCCCTGCTGGTTCGGCTCGAACAGAAAGATCAGTCGCCAAGCGGGCAGGCCGGCGCAGCAGCCGGCGCCGCGTCTTCCGACGGCCGGTAAGCGGCGAAGCGGCGCATGGCTACTGCCCAAAAATCGCCACCGCTCGGTACGGTCCGCCGCTGCCCATTGGATCTCCATCGGCAGGGCGATGACGAGTTCGGGAGCGAACCCCAACAATTCGGTGCCGGCCGCCGTATCTCCCCGCGTCACCGCATAACCGAGGTCTCCCGCTGGTACGTCGCTCTGAATGTTGGAGCTTCGCGATGTTAGGTAATATCCCGCTGACATCCACTGCCGCCATTCTCGCAAAACGCAGGCACCGGCGGCGGTCGGCCCTGTGGCCGACTACCCATCGCCGCATCTTGTGCACATAATAGAGAATTCTGCCGGCGGCCCCGCGCGGTCGGCGAAATTCGGCTGCTGCCGTATATCCTTCCCCGGTTCTCGCGTGCGTCAGTGATTCCAAACCTTCATCGATTTTGGGCTCCCTAGGCCCCCGGCGGTGGGACGATGACCCTAGCTGACACCTTGTACGCCGATCTGGCCGCGCGGATCGAATCGGGCGAGGGGCTGCCGGCGCGGCTCACGTTTTGCGAATTGGCAAAGCACTACGGCGTGAGCCTGACGCCGGTGCGGGCTGCCGTCGAGCGGCTCGTCCGCCAGGGCTTTTTGATTGCGCTGGAAAACGGCCGGCTGAAGCTCAGCGATCATCCGCCCATGCGGACGCCGTCCGAGCGGCTGGCGATTCCGCTCGCCGCGGCGCAACCGCGAGGCGGAAATCCTCCGCGACATTATTCGGCTGAGCCTGTCGGGCGAGTCCCATTTTTTGCGCGAAGCGGCCGCGTCGGCCCGTTTCGGCATCGGCCGCACTGTGCTCCGCCCGATCCTCAGCCGGCTGGCCGGCCAGGGGCTCATCGAACACGTGCCGCGGCGCGGCTGGCGGATCCGCGCGTTCGATCGCAAAGACCTCAGCGACTTTCTATACGTGCGCGAGTCGCTCGAGGAGGCCGCGCTCGTCGCGGCCCGCGACAAGCTCGACGTTAAACGGTTGAATGATTTCTTGGACGGAAATCGCGATCGCAAGGCCCGCAGCGGCGGGCTGAACAACAACCTGCACGAGTACTGGATTCGCCTCTCCGAAAATCGCTACATCATCGAATTCTTTGAGCGGCAGGCCCTGTACTACACGACGCTATTCGACTTTGCCGCCCCGGAAGCGCACGTCGTGCGGGAAATGGCCGCCCAGCACTGCGCAATTCTCGAGCCGCTCATCGCCGGCAAGTTCGACGCGGCCAAAGAGGCTTTGATCCGGCACATCCGCGATCAAAAGCCGATCGTCGAGCGGCTCATCGAGCAGATCCGCCGCAGGCACGGGCCAAACAGGCCTGACGGCGAGCCCGCTGCGTGCACTGCGCTGACGTGCATCTTCATGTGGCTCGCCGCCCCTAGCGGATTTCCCCCCATAAGACAAGCCGGGCCTTGCTCGATCTGAGCGTGGCCCGGCTCGGTTTGTCATGCGCCGGCGGCGCGACCTGCCGTCGGGTATTCCAGCCCGCTGCCGAACCCGCGCCGCTCACTTCGCCTGCCCGGTCGTTGTCTGAGCCGGTTCGTTCTGTTGGCGGTCCATCAACTGCCGGAGCTGTTGTTCGAGTGCATCGAGCCGTTGCTGCAGCGCGCGGACGTCGTTCTCTCGCACGTTTGCCTGGGGCATATTCGTCTGCGGCGCCATGCCGCCCGGGTTGAACTGGAAATGGTTGAGGTGGGTGCTGCCGAGCATTTGCTCGACGAACGGCCGCAGGTCGGCCGGCAGATTATCGAGCGATTCTTCGTCGCCCTCGACGGCTTCCCAAGTTTGGCCGCCGCGCTGGACGGTGACGCGGGCCGGCTGATCGTTTTGCTTCTGAACGCTCATCGATACGCCGTTCGGAATCTTGGCGGGGCCAACGCTGTTGGCGCCGCCACCACCGGCGATCATGCCCGGCCCAAACTGACGAAATTCCATTTGGCCGTTGGCGTTGCCGTTTAGGCCCTCGAAGAATCGGCGCAGCTCAGGAACCTGTCCCAGCATCGGCACTTGGTTCGGCTGAAATTGAAACATGCCGCCTTGGCCGAAGTTGCCATTTTCCTGTGCTATCTCGGTCGGGCGCGGCTCGGGCTTCACGTGGATCGACTGGCGCTTTCCCTTGCGCAGCACTTCCAGCGCGATCTGCCCGTCTTTTTGGCCCTCGGTGCGGACCACTTCAACCAGGTCTTGCATGCCGTGCAGCGGCGTGTCGTTGGCCCGCAGCAGGATGTCGTATTGCTTCAGCCCGCTCTGGGCAGCCGGGCTGTTGGGTACGATTTCGCGAACGAACAGGCCCAGATTTTCCGGCAAGTCGATGTGGGCCCGCAGCTCGGGCGTGACCGGCCCGCCGGTGAGGCCGATCCAGTAGTCTGCGGCGGGCGCGGGCTTGGTGGCCGCCGCGCTCTCGTCTGGCGCCGGCAAGGTCGGTGCGGTTTGTGCCGCATTGTCGCGGCCAATTTGGACGACGCGGCCATTGTTGGGTTGGTCCTGCCCGAGGGCGGCCATGCCGGCAGCGGTGGTTAAAAGGCCGGCCGCCGTCGAGGCGATGGCCGATTTGAAACGTAGCGATTTCATGGTGACGATCTCCTTTGAGCGGATGGCGGTTGGGTTCAGACAGTTCATTCAATTGGTTGTTTCAAAAAAACTACGAACAGGCGAGTCTGCAAAATACTCTCCCTCTAGGGAAAGGCCTATTGCCCCGCCAGCGAGGCGCTGGACTTTTGTCGCGGGGTCGGCAGCGCGACCAGCGGCCGCCTGGAAACGTACCACCACAGGCCCACCCCGATTACGAACATGCCGATGCTGATGTTCTGCGAGATGGAAAGGCCCGTGCCGAACACGGCCGGCTCATCGGTGCGAATTACCTCCAGCAAGAATCGCGTGATCGGATGGAGTATCAACATCAAAGCGACGACTTGGCCGTCGTGTCGACGGAAGGAGTAAAAAGCCCACAGCAGCCAACACAAGAGGGCCGCGTCGATCGCGCTATAGAGTTGGGCCGGATGAACGGGGTAACTGCGGTCGGGCACGGGGACCGGCAGGATATGGACGGAGGGGCCCTGTTGCCGCGTAATCAACAGCGGCTGTTGATCGCGCAGGGCGTGGAAGACGATCTCTTCGGCTTTGCCCAGCGAATCGATCGGCACGCCGCCGATCGCGACGACGACGTCGCCGACGGCGAGGCCGGCCTGGGCGGCGGGCGAGCCCGGATCCACGCGCGTGATCACTACCGGGTCGTGGCCGCTGGCGTCCATCCGAAAGCCGTGCATTTCGCCGCGCGCGGCCTGATCGGCATAGGGCGGGCTGAATCGCTGCGCGTCGCTCTGCTTGTCGGCCTCGTAGCGCGAGCTGAGCTTCGGGAACGTGACGGCCCATGGCCGAGTGGTTTCGCCGCCATAACAACAGCCGTTAAGGAAGCAGCCGATGCGGCCCAGGGCCAGGCCGATGGCCAGGCTGGCGCGATCATGTCGGCCCAGGGGAGCAGCGGAAGTTGGTGTTTCCGCGTGAAGGCGATAAAGCCGATCGTGGCGCCAATCAGGGCGCCGTAAACGACGAGCCCGCCTTCGGGAATGTTGACAATTTCAATCAGCGTGGCGCCCAGGCCCTTGCCGGCGACCTTCGACGGCCAGTACTCGATCAGAAAGAAGACGCGCCCCCCGATGACGCCACACACCACCAGCCACACGGCAAGCGAGAGGATGAGCTCCGCATCGATCCCGTTCTGCCGTGCGCGAATGATCGCCAGCGAAATGCCGGCCGCAATGCCGGCCAGCAGCATCAGCCCGTAGCCGCGAATGGGCAACCCGGCGGGAAAGAGGTGCGGCAGACCGATAATCGCCGCGGCGACGAACAAGAGCGCGGGGACCGCGCCCAAGTTTCGCCGCCCCAGCCATGACGGCGCGAGTCCCGCCAGCGTGACCACACTGGCCACTGCCCAGATCGCCAGCAGCACACCGAACCCGAAGATCGGCACGCCATGCCAGACGTAGGGGATGCGGAGCAGTTCGCTGCACATGGGTGGGGAGTAGTGGAGTAGTGGAGTGGGTGGCGCTTTGTTTGGCTGTTGACTCACCTACTCGCGTATTCACCAAGTAACACGTTATCGATCAACCGCGTCTTGCCAACGTGGGCGGCGATGGCTACAGTCGTGGGGCCGCTGATTGTCTCTACGGGGGTCACGGTGCCGTCGGCCACGAAAGCGATGTACTGGATTTCGGCGCCGCCGACACCGCTGATTGAGTTTCTCATTTGTCGTTCAATTGCTGCGACGTTTCGCTCGCCGTCACGCGAGAGCCGCTCAGCCAGTCTTAGCGACTGCGGCAATGCCAGCGCACGGCGGCGCTCCTCGGCCGATAAATAGGCATTTCGCGAGCTTAACGCAAGTCCGTCCACTTCGCGGACAATCGGGCAGACGCGCAGCTCGATCGGCAAATTCAAATCGTCGATCATCCGTCGGATCACGAGCGTTTGCTGGTAGTCTTTGCGGCCGAAATAGGCGCGGTCCGCCGGGGCTAGCTGAAACAGTTTCATCACAATCGTGGCCACGCCGCGAAAGTGGGTGGGTCGATAGGCGCCCTCGAGCACTTGGGCCAACGGGCCGACTTCGATGAACGTGGCATGGCCCGGCGGGTACATTTCGGCGGCGGTGGGCGTAAACGCGACGTCGCAACCGCGGGCCGCCAGGAGCGACAAGTCGCGTTCAAGAGGCCGGGGATATTTCTCGAAGTCTTCGTGGGGCGCGAATTGGGTCGGGTTGACGAAAATCGTCGCCACGGTCAGGCCGCACTCGGCCCGGGATGCGTCAATCAGGCTCAGGTGGCCCTCGTGCAGCGCGCCGATGGTCGGCACCAGGCCGACCGTCTGGCCGGCCCGCTGCGCCGACCGCACGATCTTCGCGCAGCTTTCGGCCATTGTTGATGACACGCGGCTGGGCGGGCAATGTGTCGGTGCTCTGGGCGGAAGGATTCACGTTGCGAAGTGCTGCCGGAATTGCGGCGGGACGGCAATTCGTTCGGTATTGTAAACAGTCGGGTCAACGGCTCGTGTCGGGTTATCTATTTTACGCGGTTGTCGCCAGCTTGGCCTAGCGGTCCATTGAAAAAGGCGACAGGGACGCTCACGGCAACTTAAATCTACGACATTCTTCGCAGCGGTCCGTGAGCCAGTCTCCTGTCTCAACTCGCTCCAAAGCACGTCCAAACCGACTCGATTGCCGCACTAAACTCACTGGCTGCGGCCGCCAAGGGTGAACTGCGGATCCACAGCGTGGGCCCGCGGCCGGGAAGTTGACGTAAATCGATCCACTTGAAGGGCGGGCTTGTCGTTGGATGTGAAGAGAGCGGATCGACGAGAACGGTCAACTTCGGCCCCGGCAACTCACGGCCAACTTTTTCCACCGGCGCAAATGAAAGCCAGGTTGTCAGCGGGCGGGGCCATCGAGTTTCATTCTCTGCGCTGGATCTGAGTGGCGGCTCAATCGGCCGCGCAGCGAAGCGGGCGATCGCAAGCGAGGCCAAGCCATCGTGTGCCGCAGGCGAAGGGGAGACGATGGCTGCGCAGTCACATTCCGAGTCAAGCCGCTGGGCCAGGCTGTCAATCGACATGCCGATGATCGGGTGGACCAATTGCGGCGCGACGTCAGCGGCGGGCTTGAGCACGAATCGCCGGAACGACATCCGCGGATGGGGCACCACAAGATATGGATTGTCGAAGATTTGATCCTCATACAGCAACAAGTCGATATCGAGCGTCCGCGCACTCCAGCGTTCCTGGCGACGCCGGCCGTGGTCGGTTTCAATCTGGAGTAAATATTCAAACAGCACGAGGGGCGCAAGATCGGTTTCGAGCACCGCGGCCGCATTGAGAAAGTCGGGCTGGCCGCTCGGCCCGCCGATCGAGGGGAAGCAATGGTACCGGCTGTGCCTGATAAGACGGGTGGCGGGGAGCGAATTCAATTGGACGCCAGCCGCGTCGAGGGTCGCCGCGCGATCACCGAGATTCGACCCCAAAGCGATGAGACAGGTCGCCATTCTCGATAGGCTACCGCCGACCGCATCGCAGCGGAAGCATTCGGCGAGGCTGGTGGCAACGTGAAGAAAGTGACGGCAGAACGAGGCCAAGCGTCGTTGGCACTCGTTCTACCGCCCAAAGGCCAAACAACCAGCCCAAAAAGGGGGGAGGGGCGTCCCTGGCCGCGACTGGTGCCGCCGACGTCGATCCGTCAGTCGCGCCTCCCGGAATCCATTACCCTGGTCGGATGCCAAGCGAAACCATACACAACGGGGCTGCGACGATGACGTCGTCAGCAAAAAGTTTTAATCATCCGTTGCCGCTGCGCGAGTCATGCGTGCGACAACAGAAATGGGACGAACAAACACTCTGCGATACAACCCCGCCCAAGTCGACGAGTAACGGTGCTAGCATGTTGGCAAAATCGACACGGGCGGTCATAAACGCAACAATTGTGCATGACACGGCATCGCCGGCGCGAACCCTGAATCGAAACCAACGCGGCGACCAACGGCCGAGACTAGGTGACAAAAGACACAGTGACAAAAGACACCGTCCCAAAAGACAAAAACGTCCCCAAAGACACCGTCGCAACGTCCCAAACACGCGAAGCGCACCGTGAATTGGTGCCGCCCACACCCGCTCTCGGCGTCGCCGGCCGTCGCGACTTGCGCTTCTGTGCGCCCGACGACGGCAGGACACCGGCAAAACGCGGGTCTTCCCCTCGAAAACACCATGAGCGTTAGAGACCGCAGACTCATGTTCTTGAGCAACAGTCCGCCATTGTGCGCCGCGGTGCCGAGGTGTCAAGTAACATTTTTTAGCAACTATATTTTGTGGCCCAGCCGTGCGCTTGCATAAATCCAAATTGCGCCATTTAGGGAACGCGTTGCGGCTGGCGCGAAAATTTTTTTTCAGCGCTCTTGCAAATCGCACGCCGACTCGTTTGCGTTAAGGTGCCCCCGGATTCTCGGTGAAGTCGAGTCGTGATGCGCAGGACGCTCGCGTGTGAACGGTCGTGCGTCCTCGATTGCGTAGAAATACCGCGACGTAATCGGTGATTGGCCGGTTGCAGAGCTTTGGCTTACGGCTCAGCCGTGGCGGCACCTTTCGGGAGTGGCGCGGGCGGCGTAACATATTTATCGACAGTTTTATTACGAACTGGGGCGGCGCGATGGCCCTAGTTTGCCACATTTTTCACCGCCCGTTGCCGCAAAGTCATGCACGAGACGGCTCGCAGCGCGTCCTTCGCCGGTTTGCGGGTGGCCTCATTTGAGAGCCGCCGGGCCGAGGACATTGCGCGGCTGATTGCCCGATTTGACGGCGTGCCGCTGGTCAGCCCCTCGCTTCGTGAGGTGCCACTGGAACGGAATCAGGCGGCGATTGACTTCGCCAATCGATTGATCACCGGGCAGATCGACGTCGTTATTTTTCTGACGGGTGTCGGCGCTCGGCACCTAGTGCGGCAAATCGAACGGTACGTCGACCGCGCGCGTTTCTTGGCCGCGGTGAGTGATATCATTTCCGTTGTCCGCGGGCCGAAGCCGGCGGCTGCGCTGCGCGAGATCGGCGTCACGCCGAAGTACATAGTGCCCGAGCCGAATACGTGGCGCGAACTTTTGGCGCTCGTCGATGAGAAGTTGCCGGTCGCGAATCTCGTGGTTGGGCTGCAAGAGTATGGCGTCACGAACCCGAGCTTGATTGCGGGGCTCGAAGCCCGCGGCGCGACGGTCGACGCGGTGCGGATTTACGACTGGGCGCTGCCCGCAGACTGTGGGCCGCTGGAGGCGAACATCCGCCGCATCGTGGCGGGCGAGATCGAAGTGGCCATGTTTACCTCGGCGCAGCAAGTCGTCAATCTGCTGCGGCTGACCGACGATCTTGGCCTGATCGACGACTTGCGCGCCGCGTTTCGCCAAGTGGTCGTGGCCTCGATCGGGCCCACCACCAGCGAAACGCTGCGCGAAAACGATTTGCCGGTCGATTTCGAGCCGTCGCATCCGAAGATGGGCCACCTGGTGCAGGAGGCGGCGGAGCGGGCGGGGGACCTTTTGAAGAGGAAGCGGACAACTGGACGGATTTCGGATTGCGGATTTCGGATTGTGGAATCAAAAACACAATCTGCAATCCGAAAGCCGCAATCCGAATTTGATAGCAGCCCGTTTATGCTCGCCTGCCGCCGCCAGCCAACTTCCTACACGCCGATCTGGCTGATGCGGCAGGCCGGCCGCTACATGGCCGAGTACCGGGCGGTCCGCGAGCGGGTCGGCTTTCTCGAGCTGTGCCGCAACCCGCAGCTCGCCAGCGAAGTGGCCTGCGTCGCCGTCGAGCGATTGGGCGTCGATGCGGCGATCGTGTTTTCCGATTTGTTGCCGATCCTCGAGCCGATGGGGATGGAGCTGGAGTTCTCGGCCGGCGACGGGCCCGTGATTCACAATCCGCTCCGCGAGGCGGGCGATGTCGATCGATTTCTTGAACTAGAGAACGCCGACGCGCTCGATTTCGTGATCGAAGCCGTGCGGCAGACGCGCCGCGATCTGCCGGCCCACATTCCGCTGATCGGTTTCGCCGGCGCGCCCTTCACGCTGGCCAGTTACGCGATCGAAGGCGGGGCCAGCCGCAGCTATTTGCACACCAAGACGCTCATGCTGCGAGACCGCGGCGCGTGGAACGAACTGATGGGCCGGCTGGCCCGCGCAGTGATCCTGTATCTCAACGCCCAAATTGCCGCTGGGGCCCAAGCGGTGCAGCTGTTCGACAGTTGGGTCGGCTGCCTGGGGCCCGATGATTATCGCCAGTAGGTGCTGCCGTTCATGCGCGAGATCATCGCCGGCATCACGCCGGGCGTGCCGGTGATCAGCTTCGCGACCGGCAATCCGCAGCTTTTGCCGCTTTTGGCCGAGGCAAACCCGGCCGTCGTTGGCGTTGATTGGCGGGTCCGCCTCGACGAAGCCTGGCAAATGATCGGCCCCGAGCGAGGCATTCAAGGCAATCTCGACCCGCTGGTCCTCTTGGCCGACCGCGAAGAAATTCGCCGCCGCGCACGACATCCTCCAGCAAGCCGCCGGCCGCCCCGGCCACATCTTCAACCTCGGCCACGGCGTGCTGCCGCAGACGCCGGTGGAGAATGCGCGGGCGGTGGTGGAAACGGTGCAGAATGAGCGTTTAATTAACCGCTGGGCCGTCAATGGGCCGCAAGCCGCCCAACGGAAGCCCTAGATTCGGCGGAAAGACGTTGCCCCATTAGCCGCAGGACTGCCACGGAAGCTGGCCGAGCATTCGACTGACTGAATGCAGTACCAGTTTCAGAAGGGGGGGGGGGGGGAGGGATTAACCCCCTCCAGTGTCGGGGCTGAGATTCTTGGTCACGACGCAGGTTTTCAGCAGGCGCGGTTTTCTAAACGTCATCGTGCAGCGTATCCATTGTTGCCGGTGCCGGAGATGGACCGCCGGCTATCGGCAGCGGAAACGCTACCGTCCATTTGCGCAGCGGGCGAACTGGCCGCGAAACTTGGCGTTTCAATTTCGCGACTCGACTCAATCGCTGATTTGAAAGGTCTTGCCCTGCGCGGTCGGCCTAGTAAGCAGTCGCACTACCACTATCGAGTGCTGACGAAGCCCGGCGGCTCAATGCGTTTGATCGAGTCGCCAAAGGCCCGCTTGAAATCAGCGCAATCGGTGGTTCTGCGGCAAATCCTCGATCTTGTTCCGCCGCACGAGGCAGCGCACGGCTTTCGCCGCGGGCGATCCATCGTAAGCTTTGCCGAGCCGCACGTCGGGAAAGCCATCGTCGCGCGGGTCGACTTGAAAGATTTCTTTCCGACGATTACACGCGGCAGGGTGGCCGCTTTATTTCGCACGCTGGGCTATCCCGAGCGCGTGGCTGCTCTGTTAGCAGGCGTCACGACGAGCGTCGCCCCGCGAAGCATTTGGCGCGAGAGCGACTGGGAGGTTGCCACTCGCGAAATTGTCACAGCTGAGGCACTTTACTCCACTCCCCATTTGCCGCAGGGCGCCCGGACGTCGCCGGCGATTGCCAACTTGTGCGCCTACCGCCTCGATTGTCGGTTGGCCGTCTCGCAGCTGCCGGCGGAATTTATACGCGTTATGCTGATGACTTGGCATTCTCGGGCGATGAGCGATTCGCGCGGACCATTGAGCGATTTATCGTGCATGTGACCGCGACGATCGCTGAGGAAGGCTTTTCCGTGAATCACCGCAAGAGCGCACCATGCGGGACGGCGTGCGTCAGCATTTGACGGGGGTCGTCGTTAATCGGCGGCTGAATGTGCGGCGCAGACTACGATCGACTGAAAGCAATTCTGGTGAATTGCCGTCGGCACGGACCCGGCGGCCAAAACCGCGCAAACCACGCTGACTTTCGTGGCCACCTCAAGGGCCGCGTCGCCTTCGTCGAGCACATGAATCCGCTCCGCGGAGAACGGCTGCGCAAGCTATTTGAGCAGATCGAGTGGTGATTGTGTGTCTATCCGCGGCGCACAAAAAAAGCCACAGCATCTTGCTGTGGCTATTGGGGTGGCAGGAGTTATCGCTATTCCTTGAACATCTTGATCACGTCTTTCACCGACACATGCGGGTTGTTCTGCGGCTTGACGACCATCTTCGACGTGATCGGGCCCACGGGGGTCGGCTGGACGATGATCTTCGAGGTGGTCGGGCCGTATGTCGGGCCGTATTGGGTTACGTACTTTTGCGTGATTGGGCCGTAGCCGCCGCCGTATCCGCTGCCGCCCAGGAACAGTTGCCGCTGGGCCAGCCAGCCGGTGCGGACGTCGCGGATCGTCACTTGGACCAGGCCGCCATTCTGCAGGGCCGCGAGCAGGGCGTCATTCCACGCGCCATGATACGAGAGAGCGAAGCCGTTCATGCTGAGGATCGTGTCGCCCGGCTCCAGGCCCATCTGGGCGGCCAGGCCGCCCCATTGGACGAACGTGACGCGTTCCCCAACGCCGCCGATGTTGAAACTATCGAAGCCGAACTTCGGCAGGCTGCAATAGGGGTCGTAGCCGCCGCCGGGGTTCACAAGCAGCGCTTTGGGCTGGCTGGCATGGGCGGAAGGAATGGAAACGGCGGTGAGGGTGAGGATGGCGGCGAGGGACAGGATCGAGTTGTGCATGAGCTTGGACATGGTGGGTCTCCTTCGGTAGGGCAAAAAACTTGCGGTAGGTGAGAGTGGATGGAAGGGTCGATTCGAGCGAGTTGTCTTGGTCCGGACTTGCCGTGCCTAAACGCAGGCGGCGTGCCAAAGCGATTGCGCTAATTCTGTGCAAGGCCACGTAAGCCGTTTGGCAATAAGGTGATACGACGTGGAATCCACCGCTTTTGTGGCGGTTGGGTCGGGCGAAAAAGCCCGTCGCTGCCATCAGAATGATGGCGGTGGTATCAAGATGAGATGATGGGTGAGAAGCCGGACCCTAGGTCAGGCACTGCCCGACGGCCTGCATCGGCATCGATCGCCTAGCGCCGGGACCTGACGGACTTTCGATGTCAGGCACTTCCGACCTACGCGTGGACGCCGTGGGTGTCGGGCGAGGCCTGACCTACGCCTACGCGTGGCCGCGGTTGATCGTGTTAATGAACTGGCGCAGCCGGCCCAGGCTGCGGCGGTTGAAGCGGAACACCAGGCGGGGCAGGTCGGCCAGGTCGGGGCGGTGCGATTCGCCGGCGAGCGGCCCCTGCTGGACGATGTGGCCGGTCGTAACGATGTCGGCAAAGTCTTGCTGGACAAGTGCCAGGTCTGCCGCCGGCAACGGTTCGTTGAGCCGCATCGCCAACTGCGGCGGCACGTATTCCATGCTGTGGAAGACGCGGTAGAAGGCAGCGATCTCGTCGACGGCCTCGTCGACGCGATCGGTGACGCGGAAGAGCGATAGATCTTCCGGCGAGATCATATTTCCCGCGAGCAGATTCTTTTCGATATACGCCCGCCAATCGCGCCAAAACGTGCCGCCCGGCGCGTCGAGAAACACGAGCGGCAGTAGCTCCCGCTTACCCGTTTGCAGCAGCGTGAGCACCTCGAACGCCTCGTCCAGTGTGCCAAAACCGCCCGGCAGGCAGACGACGGCGTCGCACTCTTTGACGAACATCAGCTTCCGGGTGAAGAAGTATTTCATCGTCACGAGCTTCGAATCGCCGCGGATCACTTCGTTGGCGTCCTGCTCGAAGGGGAGCATGATGTTGAGGCCCATCGAGCGGTCGCGGCCGGCGCCGCGGTGGCCGGCCTCCATGATGCCCGTAGCAGCGCCAGTGACGACGAACCAACCCAGCTCGGCCATCGCCCGGCCGAACTCGACGGCCTGCTTATACGCGGGCGCTTCGCGGGGCGTGCGGGCGGAGCCGAAGATCGTCACCTTGCGATGCGAGCGATAGGGGGCAAAGACGGTGAACGCGCGGCGGAGCTCGCGGAGCGTCTGGCTGAGTATCTTGAGATCGTCTTGCGCGGTGCGATCGGGCGTGATTTGATCGGCCACCTGCCGCAGTCGGCGGATCACGTCAGCGATTTGTTGGCGCGTTTCGGTACGAAACGGTTCGCCGCTGGGTTGTGAGTCGTTGGCGTCGTACACGATAGATAGATAGCCGACCCATCTTGGTCGGAAGCAAAATCGCCGACCCATCTTGGGTCGGACGCGGGCCGCTGATCAAACCGAAACGAGATTGTCGCCGGTCGGTGCCGCCCAAGACGGCCGGGCTATGTGCACTGTCACGCCGACGGCCGGCGGTAGTATTGGTAGGCCAGGAGCACTTCGTAGAGATCGGCCGAGACGGTGATTTCGTCGTCGGTGAAATCGTTGAGCCAGGTCCGCTGGCTAGCGACGGCATGCGCCAATAGGGGCAGCACTTCGCCGACGCTGACGGTGACCTGTGGGCCGCTCGTGCAGGCAGTCGGCAGCGGGGCCGTTGCTTCTCCGGGGCCACGATAGATTCGTAGTTGCCGGGCCTTGCCGCCGTGAACCTTCGACATGAAAGCGTCCTTACTTTCGGAGTGGGGGGATTAGGCAGTGGCGCAGCGTCTTGCCGCGCGTGAGGGCTGGTGCGCTGGTTCGTGTCGGAACTATCGGCAGGCGGGCGCGTGCGGGTTTAAGTTGTTCCAGCGAAAGCATCAAATTTTTTGGTGGCAGCGAGGAAAGCAGTGGCAGCGCTGCCGGCAGGCGGTGTCAATTTGGGGCGGCTTTGCGCATAGCGGACAATTTGCCGTGCGGATTCATAGCAGGCTCGCTCCGCGTGCCGTCGCAGAAGTACACATGACGGTCCTCAGTTGCGCCGCGGCGAAAATTCCGATGGACGCTTTTTTCTACTGGCAGGCTGCGGCACGTGGAGCGTGCCTGCTACAATGTCGGGCGTTCTTGACAGCATGCAGTGAAAGCGGGACAATTTCGGGAGTTCGTCGGCGATGGCCAGCACGCACGCGATTCGGCTGGCGACGGTGGCGGCAGCGCGGCCGGCGACGAATTGAGTTTTCGGTAACTTTTCATGGCATCTGCGATAGCGACCGATACGGCGCGTCTCTCACGCGAGCTGGGGATCGATCACGACGCCGTTGTTCGCACGGTCGCGCTTCTGGACGACGGCAACACCATGCCGTTCATCACGCGCTATCGGCGCGACGAGACGGGCGGCCTAGATGAAGAGGCGATCGGCCGCATTCGCAGCGGCATCTCGAAGCTGCGCCAGATCGAAGAACGCAAGCAGACGATCCTCCGCTCGATTCAATCGCAGAATAAGCTCACCGACGAGTTGAAGCACGAAATTGAGCGGGCCGACAGCATTAAGCGGCTGGAAGACCTGTACCTGCCGTTCCGGCCGAAGAAACAGTCGCTCGCCACGAAGGCCCGCGAGCAGGGCCTGGGGTCGCTGGCTGAGGAGATCCTGGCCCAGTCGCCGCAGTGTGCGAGCCTCGACGCCCGGGCCGCCGATTTTGTCAACACGGACAAAGGCATCGCCGATGCGGCCAGCGCGCTGTTCGGGCGCGGGCCACATTTTGGCCGAAGAGTTCAGCGAGAACCCCGACGTGCGGCAGAAAGTCCGCAAGCTGTATCGCAAGAGCGGCCGGCTGGTGAGTGCGAAGGTCGAGGACGACAACAAACGCAATGCTCAATTCGCGGACTATCTCGATTATCGCGAGCCGTTGGGCCGCACTCCTCCCCATCGCGTGCTGGCGATCAATCGCGGCGAGCGGGCTAAGATCTTGCGCGTGAAGATCGATGCCGACGTGCCGGCCATCGAGCAATTGGCCATCGAACTACTCGTGCCGGCCGATCATCCGCACCAAGAGTTTCTCACCGGCTGCGTGCGCGATGCGCTCGCGCGGCTGCTGCTGCCGAGCTTGGAGCGCGAGGCCCGCCGCGAGTTGACCGAAAAGGCCGAGTCGCATGCCGTCGAGGTCTTCGCCCGCAATTTGCGGAACTTATTGTTGCAGCCGCCGTTGCCGGGCCGGCGGGTGCTGGCGGTCGACCCCGGCTACAAAAATGGCTGCAAACTGGCGGCCCTGGACGAATTCGGCGCGCTGCTCGCGCACGATGTGATCTTCCTCGTCGGCAGCGACGAGCAAAAGGCGGCCAGCCGGGCCAAGTTGGCCGAATTTGTGCGAACCCACGATTCCAAGGTGATCGCCCTGGGCAACGGCTCGGCCTGCCGGCAGATCGAGCAGCTCGTGGCCGAGCTGATCGCCGGCGAATTGGCCGACCTCGACGTGCATTACGTGGTGGTCAACGAGGCCGGGGCCAGCGTTTACTCGACCAGTGAGATCGGCCGCGAAGAATTTCCCACCTGCGAAGCGATCGAGCGGAGCGCGATCTCGATCGGCCGGCGGCTGCAGGATCCGCTCAGTGAGCTGGTCAAGATCGATCCGGCCAGCATCGGCGTCGGCCTCTATCAACACGACGCCCGGGCGAAACACTTGCGTGATACGCTGGACGACGTCGTTCAATCGTGCGTGAGCTTCGTGGGCGTGGAGCTAAACCGGGCAAGCGCCCCGCTGTTGCGGTACGTGGCGGGAATGAACCAGCTCACGGCGCGGCGGGTGTACGAACATCGGCACCAGCATGGGCCGTTCCAATTTCGCAAGCAGCTCTTGGAAGTAAGCGGCTTGGGCGAAGCGACGTTCGTGCAGGCGGCCGGCTTCCTCAAGATCGAGGGGGGCCAGGAGCCGCTCGATGCGACCTGGATTCACCCCGAAAACTACGCGGCGGCCGAGCGGCTGCTGGCGAAACTCGGCGTCGCGCTGTCAGCGCTCGCGGAGTCCGCGACGGCCGGACGAATCCGCGAGCTGGTCAGCGCCGCTGGATCGAGCGGCCCTCGCCGCCGAGCTAGGCATCGGCCGGCTGGCGCTCGACGACATGATCGAAGCGCTGTGTCGGCCCGGGCGCGATCCGCGTGACGATCTGCCGCCGCCCATCTTTCGCAAAGACATCGTTAAGTTCGAGCAGCTCGAGCCGGGGATGGAGCTCCGCGGCACCGTGCTGAACGTGGTCGACTTCGGCGCCTTTGTCGACGTGGGGCTGTCCGACAGCGGGCTGATTCACATCAGCCAGCTCAGCGCCGGTTACGTTCGCGATCCGCATGAAGTGGTGGCCGTCGGCGACCAGGTGCGAGCGTGGGTGGCCTCGATTGATAATGAGCGGCGGCGCATAGCGCTGACGATGATCGCCCCCGGCACCGAGCGACCCAGGCCGGCTCGCCAGCGTGGGCCGCGCCGCCGGGCGCCCGTCGAAGCGGCCGCCGCTCCGGTGCAGCAAGCGTCCGTGACCGTGACGGCCGAGCCGCGAGGCGCTGCGCCCCAACGGCAGCCGCGCAAGCTGCGCGGCGAACGGCGCGGGCGCGGCCAGCGCCGCGGTGATGCCCGCCCGCAGCCGACGGGCGCGTACGAAAAACGGGCCGCCAAAGAGCTCGTGCCGATCACCAAGGCCATGGAAGAAGGCAAGGAGATGCTGCGCTCGTTCGGTGATCTGTTGCAATTTCATAAGAAGAAGCTAGAGGCGAAGAATCCGCCTGCCGATGCGACTCCCCCCAGCGAATCGACAAACGATCAGGCGAACGGCTCGACGTGACAGATTTGACGATGGACGGCGGCGGCGGCTTGCGACAGAATGGGTGATTGAACGAGTTGGCGCCTGTCGCCCGTCGAATTCACCCGTCCAACTTCGCCGTCGTTTCCTAGCTGCCGCCTCTCCCTTTGTATTTTCTCCCGCGATGTCGATGAATTTTCGCGAGCGACTGCAAAAGGCAACCGAGCGGGGCCGGCAGGTGCGCGATACGCGGCTGCACGAAGCGGCGGCCATGGCGCTGGGCGAAGAGGAGTGTCGGCGGCTGCATTCGCAGTTGCGGCTGTCGCTGGCCGAGCATATTGAGCGGCGGCTCGTCGAGCTGGCCGACAACTTCCCGGGCTTTCGCTTCGAGACAATCGTCGACGACGACGGCTGGGGGGCTGCCGTCAGCCGCGACGACGTCGGCCTGGCCGAGGGACAGCGGCGGAATTTTTTCAGCCGTTTGAAGGTCGTCGTCAGTCCGTACAATCGATACCACGTGCTCGACATCGTCGCCAAGGGGACGGTCCGCAACAAGGAAACATTCAGCCGCAACCACTACCAGCGGCTGGCCGACGTCGACGAGGAGAGCTTCCGCGGGCTAATCGATATGTGGGTGCTCGATTACGCGGAACAATTTGCCGCCGGTGCGTGACGGCTGACGCATGGCTGCCGCAGGAGGGACATTCCTGTCCGGCCTGCGTGTTACGGCGCGACGACGCATTTGATTGACCGGCCCTACAACGCCGTGCCCGTGCGCAACAAACGTCCCGGCATGCGCCGCTCGGCGCGACCTTCGAGCGGGTGATCGAGCGCCCACCCGCTGAACATTTGCAGCCACCACGGGAGGGCGGCCGAGCTGTGAAGCGTGACGGTGACAGAGAACCGGTCGCCTTCCTGCGGGTTGAGTAGGCCGATCACCGGCGTGCAGTTCTGGGCGACAAAGACGGCCAAATCGCGAGACCCGGGCGAATACGACCGCAATCGGCGAAGCACCGTCTGTTCGACGCTGTGCGCGGTGGCCTGGGGTAAAGTCGCCTCCCAGGCGCCGGCCCGGGCGGCCTTCATCAGGTCATTTTCAGCGGCCAGCTCGCAGCCGAAAGCGATCAGCCGCACCGACGCCACGAAGATCGCCGTCAGTGAGGCCGCCCAGCGCAGCACCCAAAACGCGTTGCGGGTCGGGGCGGCGCTGGCGATCGGTTCGTCGATTTGCAGGTCAGGCCGCGGACCGTCATCGACGGTGAACAGATGGCAAGAAGGACCGGAGGCATCCATTCTTCCAGGCTAATCGGACCCGGCGAAAGAACCATCCGGAGGCGGCTCGGCCGCTCACTTATTTGGTGGATCGGTTCTCGGCGGGAGTTCTTTGCCGGTTGGATTGCCGTCCGACTCGGTTGGCGGCTCGCCGCGCGGGCCGCTGCTAGGGCCGGAATCACCCGGCCCGGGATCGCTCGGGCCGCCCATCCGGTTTCGTCCGCCACGGCCGCGCGGGCCTCGGTCGCCGGGCCCACCTCGAAAGCCGTTGTCGAACGGCTCACCACCGTTGGGCCCGAATTGCGTGTCGCCGCCAAAACCACGTCCGCGACGGCCGCCACGGGGCGGCCCGCCGCCGCGGCCCCGGCCGACACCGAACAGCCGCACGTTCATCTTATCTGTAATATCGCGAGTCAGCTCCGGATCGATGGACGTCATCCGATCGTACATTTGTTTTAGCTGTTCTTCGAAATCGCTGGGGGCTTGCTTGGCGAGAAACTCGCGCTGCCCGTCCGACAAATTCTCGGCGAAGAACCGTTGCAGCTCAGCCGGGCTCGGCGCGGCGCTGCGACACGGGCATGGCCTCGAAGCTCCAGCCCCGCAACTGCTGGTCGCGGGCGATACCGCCCCCGCCGCCACGGTTCGCGAGTAGTCGTTGCGTCTCGGAATCTAGCTGCGTGATCAAACGATCGCGCGTCTTGGCGCTAGTCTCCTCGTTGTTGAGTGCCCAGGAGAGAATCAGCAGGTCCATCGTGGGCGAAGATTGTTCGAAAGTCTTGCGCAGCTTCTCTTCGAGCGTCCCGCCGGCGCTGACATAGGCTTTCACAAACGCATCCCTTTGTTCGTCGACGATAGCACGAATCTGCGATCTCAATTTGCTTCTCTCGTCGTCCGATAGCCGCCGGCGCTCAAAGCCGATCAGATCTTGCACTTCGGCGATGCGCATGGCGACCGTCGCATCTTTCTGTCGCAATTGGGCTTTCACGTCGTCCCGTTTGTTCGACAGCCACTCGTTGTATGCAACGAGCGTTTCCCTCAGCTTGGCCGCGTCGGGCGCATTGGCGATGTCGCCGGCTACTTTTCGCAGGCGGTCTTGTTCTTTGGGGGTGAACTCATAGAAGCGGTCTTGCTCGCCCCATAATTCCTGTCGTTCTTCGCTTGATAATTTTCGCACCCACTGTTCGCGTTTTTCGAGCGCGGGGTTGCTGGCCTGCGCGATGGCGGCCAGCTCTTTTTCAACTCCCTTGGAATCGCGCGTCAACTGCTCGACCGGCACACGCAACGAGAGCTCGCGCAAAAACTCGGTGTCGGTGATTCCTGCCTGCGTCAGCAGGTCGACTTGGCGGATCACCGGCAAGTCCTTTAGCAGCCGGGCGTCCTTGGTGGGAAGCAGAAAACTGGCCGCGGTGAAGCTGGCCGCGGTGACGACCAGGGCCACGGCCGCCCAGCGGAGCCGCCACGAGCGGCCAGCCTGAGTGGCGTCGGCCGTGCGCTTGGCCAGGTCGTTTTCGGCTTCGCCGACGACCATCGCGATCGTGGTCCGCGTGAAGTTCTCGCCGACGCTGGGGCGCGGCAAGGTATCGAGCGCTTCCCAGGCCTGGTCCAGCTCGCGCAACTGCTCGCGGTAATCGGAGTCGCCGGCAAGCCGATCTTCAATGCGGCGGTTTTCCTCCGTCGTCAATTCGCCGTCGAGATAGGCAACCAAGTCGTCGCCTTCCGCCGATTCCAGGTTTTCTTGTTCGCTGGTGGACATGGCTGGCAAGGGGGCTATGGACCAGTCTCCGTTTTCGAGTGGTGGTTCGTGCCGGCATCGCCCGCGACGGCGCCGATCTTCGCGCCCCGCTCCATGTAGGGCAACAGCGTGTCGCGAATGTTGCAGCGGGTGCGCGACAAGAGCGACTTGATGGCCTGCGGCGACATTCCCATAATATCGGCGATCTCGGCGTAGCTCATTTCTTCGAAGCGGGCCAGTAAGATCGCCATCCGCTGTCGCTCGTTGAGGCCCTCGATCGCCTGCTGCACGGCGGCACACAATTCGGCCTTGTCGAGCTGCCGATTGGGCATAGCGCCGCTAGCGGCGATGGCGGCCGCCTCCAGCGAATGCGGCGCCGTATCGCTGGCCCGCGGCGCCAGGTTCACTTCTTTCCTCCGTGCGAGCGTCCGCAACGCATTCGAGGCCACGTTGCCGGCGATCGTAAACAGCCAAGTGGAAAACTTCGCACCCGGCACGTAGCGCTTGCGAGCCCGGTAGACGCGCAAAAACACCTCCTGCGCCAGGTCTTCCGCCTGGTTGCGACCTACCATGTGCGTAAGCAGTGACACCAAGCGATTTTGATACCGCTGCACCAGCTCGTTGAAGGCCTTGCCGTCGTCCTCGTCGCGCACCTGCAGCATCAGCCGAACATCGGGATCGGCCAGCGTGTAGCGTTCGGCGGTCGACTCGCTAATCGACAACGGTCCACTCGACGTGAGGGGTAGTGCTGGAGAACGAGGAAAAGGCAGACAGGGCACACGGCCAACGGTCGGTGGCCGAGCAATCTGGCTCCCGCACCTACTTCCAGCTTACACGTCGCCGCGCTCCAGGGCGAGCCAAACTGACGCAACCCGAGCGGCCGACGCGGTACGCGCCGCTCTACGATATCCTAACCCCAGCTTGGTCTACGAGTTTCGCCAGCAAAACTAGCTGAAAAAAAGGCGCTCCGCCGGTTGGCGCAGACACCTTCCGGTGTTACGTGCCCGCCGCCAGGAGCGACAGATGCACATTCGCGCCCAGGCGCGGCGGCCGACGGCCGATGGGCCGCCGATTTCATACTGCTTGCACGCTGCCGTACCAGCCAGCCGCCTACAACAGGCTCTCCAAGAGCAGCCGCATCTTCCTCATTTCCGCCCGGTGGTCAAACCCCTCGATCGGCTGCATGTCAATCGAGAGCGCCCGTTCGTAGCCGACCTTTTCCAACTGGCCGATCAGCTTGCCGTAATCAATCTCGCCCTGCCCGACGCGGACCTGGAACTTGTCTTTCGTCGAGTCGCGCAAGTGCACGTGCTGGACGTATTTAATCACCTTGTCGATCTTCCCGCCTTGATGCGGACCGGTGACGTAGTGCGTCGGGTCAAGTGCCAACCGCAACCGCTTGACGTTGTCGCATAGCACCACGGCCGTATCTGGATCCTGGGTCATGTGGCCGATGGTCGTCCGCACGGCGACCACGACGCCTTCCAGCGAGGCGATTTCCACAAGCTTCCGCAACCGTTCAATCTCTTCATTAAATGGGGTGCCCAATTCGCTCGAAGGGACGACCAAAGTCACCACTTTGATCGCCTTGGCCAGCTTGCAGCAGGCGGTGAAGTGATCGTAGTAATCCGGGCCGGGCGCCGGCGCGACGTCGAGGGCCGCGATGTCGTGGCGATGCGTGTCGCGGCAGTAACGGACGCTGCGCTCCGGGTCGGCATGCACTTCCGATGGTTTCAACCACCCGCCCCCCGCTTCGTAGAGGGGCAATTCAATGGCCGTAAACTCCAGATCCGTCAGGACCTCGAGCACGTCGGCCGGTGGCATTTCCGGGAAGCAATTGGTCGAAGCGGCAACGAACACGTCAACTCCTCACGGTGGGCGGCCAGCGAATGTGGCGATGGACGGGTGGCTGCGACCCGTGTCGCCGCTGCGGGTGGTTTGCGTGTCCACTTTAGCGGTATTCCCGGCTATGTGGCAACACCGGGCGCAAGCGGTAAAAAGCCCCGTTTGGCAGACGACTTACGGCGACGCGCGGCCATTTGTTGGCGTCGCCCGATGGCCTAGAATGGAACAACGTCCGTCCGGTAACAGCGGGGCTCTGCCTCGAAACGGCCTGCTCCGGCGAGGAGGCAAGGTCGTCGTCCGCGGCTCGCCGCGGCGAGCTGCGGCGCCCTGATGTTCTGCAGATTCGCCGCCATCCGGCCCGCTCCACGCGGAGTGGGACAATTTTGAGACCACACCAAGCGCTCGCCAGTGCCCCAGGAGGATCGTTGTCATGTCGTCCGATCGCTCGCAACCTACCGCCGCCAGCGTTCCCGCCCAGCCGATCATTATCCGCGAAGCGTCGCCGATGTTCGGCCGCTACGGCCGCTGGCTTCTGGTCGCGCTGTTCATTATGGGTGCCCTGCTGGTGAGTGGCTACAGCAAGTATCACAGCTATTTCAACCCGTCGGACGGGCCGCAGGAGAAGTATCATTCGCTGTCCAAAAGCGCCACCCAGAAAATCGCCGTGATTTCGGTCGACGGCGCAATTCTACAGCGCCGAGGATAGTTTCGTCAAAAAGCAAATCGATCGCGTCCGCGACGATAAGGACGTGGTCGCCGTGGTGCTGCGGATCGATTCGCCGGGCGGCTCGGTGACCGCCTCGGATTACCTCTACCATCATTTGCGCAAGCTGGTTGAAGACCGCCAGGTGCCGGTCGTGGTCAGCATGGGGGGGCTCTGCGCGAGCGGCGGCTATTACGTCGCCATGGCGGTCGGACAGCAGCAAAATGTGCTTTTCGCCGAGCCGACCACCTGGACCGGCTCGATCGGCGTGGTCATTCCGCATTACGACCTGTCGGGCCCGATGAACGCTCTGCTGATCAAAGACGATTCGCTCGTCAGCGGGCCGCACAAACTGATGGGCTCGCCCACGCGGCCGATGAACGACTCCGACCGTAAGCTGTTGCAGGCCCTCGTGGACGAAAGCTTCAAGAGCTTCAAGGAGATCGTCATGAGCGGGCGGGCGAAATTCAAGTCGGACCCAGCCGCCCTCGACAAGGTGGCCACCGGCCAGGTCTTCACCGCCCAGCAAGCGCTCGACAATGGTTTGGTCGACAAAATCGGCTTCATCGAAGACGCGATCGCCCGCGCGGCCGAGTTGGCCCACGTCAATGCCGATAACGTGCGATGCGTAAAATACGAGAGGCCGCCCGGATTGTTCGGCGAAGTGCTCGGCACAAACGCCGCGGCGCCGGCCGGTCAGGCGCCGACTTGGCGTCGCTCCTGAATCTCGCGACGCCGCGCGCCTATTACTTGTGGTCGTGGTTGCCGACGGCGGTGCGGACCGAAGAGCGGTAGAGCGCTCGGGCCTGAGAGCAGGACAGCGATAGAGCATGACCCGGGACCGCTGCTCGACCGCTCTTTCGCTATGCTGCTCCATTGTTCTTTTCCCGGAGTTTCACGTTGCCTCATCTCCTAAACGCGGTTGACGCGCAACTCTCGCCGTGGCTCGCCGTGCGCAGCAGGGCCGTTATCGCCTGGGCCAAGTGCGGAAATGGCTGTTTGCGCAGCGGGCGACTTCCTTTGCCGAGATGACCGACTTGCCGCAGGCCCTCCGCGACGAGCTGGCCGCGGAATTCACACTGTGGACCAGCCAAATCGCCCGCCACACGCAGGCCGCCGACGGCACCGAAAAACTGCTGCTCACGCTGGCCGACGGCGGTCAGATCGAATGCGTCCTGCTGCGCGACCAGGTGCGACGGACGATTTGCATCAGCACGCAAGTCGGCTGCGGCATGGGCTGCGTGTTCTGCGCGAGCGGGCTCGACGGTCTGGCGCGAAATCTCACGACCGGCGAAATCGTCGAACAAATGCTGCGGCTGCAGCTCTTGCTCGAACCCCGCGAGCGGCTGAGCCACATCGTGGTGATGGGCATGGGCGAGCCGCTCGCCAACCTCGACGCCCTGCTGCCCGCTCTGGACGAGGCCTGCCGCGACGACGGCCTGGCAATTAGCGCGCGGCGGATGACGATCTCGACCGTCGGGCTGCCCAAAGCGATGCGGCGATTGGCCGACACCAATCCCCGTTACCGCCTGGCCGTGTCGCTGCACGCGCCGCACGACGAGCTGCGGCGGCAGATTGTGCCCGTCAGCGAGAAGATTCCGCTGGCCGAGATTCTGGCCGAGGCCGACCACTACTTCGACGTCTCCGGCCGCCGCCTGACGTTCGAATACGTGCTGCTCGGCGGCCTCAACGACAGCCCCGCCCACGCGGCCGAGCTGGCCGACCTGCTCGCCGGCCGCACGGCGTTCGTGAACGTCATTCCCTACAATCCAGTGGCCGGCCTTCCCTATCGCACGCCCAGCCTGCCGGCCCAGCGAGCCTTTCGCGGCCTGCTCGAACAGCGCGGCCTCGCCGTCCGCTTTCGTCACCGCAAGGGCGACGCCATCGACGCGGCCTGCGGCCAACTCCGCCGGCGAATGATGGCCGCCTCGTGAACGGCGGGCGGGCAGCGAGAAAACGCGGGCCGCAATCGGCCGCCAGGCCCGTCAGTGTACACCTGTTCCATAGCGTGTCAAGTTTGTTGCGGGAGGAAATGACCTGCCAATCCCAAGCCGTTTCGTCAAAACGTGGCTCTCCCCCGTTTGCCCCCTTCTTGAGGCGCACCCGCTGCCCAGCAACGAGACCACACTGGTAATGTGACGCAGTTATCGTCAGTGGGAATGTGGGGTTTCCACTCGCTCATACTTGCACCGAACGCCAAAGCTCAGTTGCCCGCGTCCAACGGAGTGCGGCTTACGCCTAGAATAATCGATACTGAGGGTAAATGCTCGTCCGCCCGCAGTGTCGGCGGGGTAACTGCAGCGCTGTGTTAGGCCACGCCTTGCTCAAACTCCTCGACGACCACCTTGGGCAAACTCGCAGCCTGTTGCGCATGTTCAATGGTCATGCTCACCAAATTGCCCTCCTTGTCGAGATCAACGTAAACGTTCTCGCTGATTTCCCGAGTCTCCTCGACAAGTCGATTGGAGAATTCAAGCAGCGCTGTGTCAGTTTCTCGAAAGTACTTGACGGTCATGGCGTAAAGTTCCGATCAAAAAAAGCATTGTGCACGGTTTTGCCGTCTTCCAACAAGATCACGCGTAAAGATCTCGACTCGGCGTCAACGTACGCCCACCTTCGAATGCGGCCGTCCCTTTGAAACTGCTCGCGAATCGGATGTTCGACGGCCAACATGATCCACTCATCAAGTATACGTGCGCGATCAGGCCGAGTCCTGATGTGCCGGAAGTATTCCGTCGTCTTCAACACACCCTCTCGGCAGTACGATCAAGCTCAGCGACCCGGCACACGGGACGCAACGATTGCCAACCGCGACGCCATGCCGGGTTCGCTGCAGCGCCCTGGTCTGGCACCTTCGCGAGCAGTAATCTCCTCCGCAGAGGCGCATTCGTAGAACAACTCGACCGCTTCTCGAAGATTGGCAAGCGATTGCTCAATCGTGTCGCCCTGGCTCGCTACGTCCAGTTCGGGACACAAGGCCACGAATCCAGGCGGTTCGGCTCGTATGATTGCCGTTAAATGCTTGCTCATGCCGTACCTTCTTACTCCACCCACCTGCTGAATCTGTTCGCTGGAATTGTTTCCATTATAGCCCAACTCCTGAAAAACGCCAAACTCGTCGCGTTGCCGGCGGGTCAACTGCGGCTTGTTAGGCCGAACCCGATGTGCCGCTGGAAACTACGAATGATTCATCTAATCGATCGTGCGGGCTACCCCAATCTGCGGGCGTAACTGTCCCGCTCACAGCGACATCACCATTCGCGATGGCGCGCCAGCGAACTGCAATTTCGACGGTGTAATCGAGGCCGACTTCCCCCCGGCGCACGACCGATTCGTCACCGCCGACGAGCGCGACAAGCTGCTCGTACGCAAGCTGGCGATAGCCGGCAAACTCGGCTGACAAAACGCTGTATGCCACTACACGGTTCATCGCCCGATGGCCGAACGTAGTGCCGTTGAGCGGCCGCGGCGGCGCACGCGCGACCGTAAGTGATCTATACTGCCGCCGCGGTCCGCTCCTGCGGCCGGTTATCTCGCTGCTTTCGCGTCGTCCGGATTGTCGCCTTCAACAGAGAGGAACCGCGGAATGCGGACGGTGAACGTGGTGCCTTCTTGCGCCGTCGAGGCGACCTCCACCGTGCCCCCTTTAGCGACGACGATCTCGCGCACGATGTACAAGCCCAGCCCGATGCTGCCCGGACGCCGCCGCGCCGCTGATTCTCGCGTGGCGTAACGCACCAGCGGATCGAAAATCGTCGGCAAAAGGTCCGGCGGAATCGGCGCGCCTTCATTATGGACGCTCAATACCACGGTGGATCCTTCCGGGCCAGATCCCACTGAAGCCGATCCTTCTAAAGCCACCGACAGATCGATCGGCCCTTCGGGCGACCCGTGCTGAATGGCGTTGCTCACCAGGTTGGAGACGACCTGGCGGAGTCGGCCC
Source organism: uncultured Planctomycetota bacterium (assembly GCA_963738665.1). Lineage (GTDB taxonomy): Bacteria > Planctomycetota > Planctomycetia > Pirellulales > Lacipirellulaceae > JABDGM01. Next base: position 807,548 of record CAVTXL010000003.1, on the reverse strand, counting down.
GCATCCCACACGCCGGTGACGTCGCCGTCCGAGTGAAAGCGCAGCGTCCGCCCCGGATTCGTGGTGTGATACGCCTCGATCACTTCGCGGCAGAGTTGATTCAGATCGACCGGCCCGCGCCTCAGCGGCATCGTGCGGCCCAGCCCGCTCAATGTGTAGTCAACCAGGTCGCCGATCAACCGCGTGATCGCCTCCGTGTTGGTCTCGATCATCGACAGCGCCTCGACAGAGTTCGGGTCGTCGTTCGTCCGCGAGACCAGTTGTGCGGCCATGCGGATGCAATTCAGTGGGTTGCGCAGGTCGTGGCTGAGGATTGCCAGGAACATCTGCCGCGACTGGTCGAGGCGCTTGGCGTAACTGCTGACGGCCCTGGCGAGCGATTGATCCATCGACTCGTTGAAGCGAGTAAGGTCGTCGAAGTCGTTCAAATCCGACTGCGGGAAACTCTCGCGCCACAGGCGCAGCACGCTGCGCGCAGGGCGCGGTATTCGGACACGACCTCCGTGATGTGAAAGCCCGAGCCCACCCGCTCCGCGCCATGCACTGACGAGGCGTTGTCAAGCCGGTCACTCTCGCCGCCTCCCGCGCCGCCATGGCCTTTGGACTTGCTCGCCTGCTGCTGGAGGCTCTGGCCGTTCTGCATGTCGCGCGCGGTGGCCCGCAGGATCGATTCCGCCTCGTCACGCAGGGCGACTATTGTCATCTTCGCCCCAGGCAATAGAGCGCGCGCGAACGCCTCCCATTCAGCGAGGATGGGTTCCATATTCGCGAGGATGAATTCTGCCAGTCGCATCGACTCCTCCATTGGGCGGTTTCAAGCGGGGCCGATGCTACTGCGCGGGCGCGGAAAGGCGCTTTTGGCGAGCGGCGCCGCCCCACGCCGGACCAGGCCACGCGGAATCGGTCACATGTCGTCATTGATGCGAGGTATGCGGCATGCTGCAGCCAGATAACGACCATCGTCACCGGGCCGCGCCGATGACGCCCACCACTTTTCCAAGACCGGATCGCGGCTCCGGTGCTCGATTTGGTTCTGCCTTCACCGTTACCGCCGTGACATCGAAGCGAGAGCCACCTGGTATCCAGTGCCGACCAGCATGTGCGGGACGGAGCAGAGGATTCCACGAATGTAGGCGTTGCGAACGCTGAAGGCAATCGATCCAACGAGCCCACCCACGAATATCGTAACCCCAGGGTAGCCGGGCATCTCATCGCCCTCGCCAAAGTCGTGTAAAGCGTCAGCAACTAGGAGCAGTCCAGCGAAACACGTCAGCGGAATGATAGTGGCGGCCCACTCTACGCGTGCCGATTCAAACCACCATATCCCGTCCGAGGTCCAATTGCAAAGAACGCAACGACCGGAACGGAAGCGGCAAACGCCATGCAATAGAAATCATCGGACCTGAGCACTCGTGCAACGGAGCGATCGAAGTGGATCGAAACCGCGACGGTCAGCACCAGGAGGCAGAGTCCCGCTGCAATCCACGTCGTTTGAGCTGCATGCGACAGCCTCCGTCGTTTCCTCGCGTCAAGCGTAGACGCTGAAGCGTACGAGCTCGGCTGCGACGGAGATGAGTATGGATTTCCGGTCATGCAATTAGCTTGTCCCCGCCTTTCGGTCCAGGGCAGAACGGTACGGCTAAGCTGCCGGGGCCGCCTGCAAGACCTTCATGCCGCGAAACCAGGATGGCGGCCCCGGTCAGCTTCATCCGTTGGTTCGCTTGCGACCCCTCAGTCATCGACAAAGGTCACGGTCAGCACCCGGGGAACATCTCCATCAAACTGGCCCTGGACATCGTAGCAACCATCGCCGCGGCCTGTCCCGCAGACAAACATCAGCGGTTCAGGACTGTTTCCGATGGGCATGAACTGCCATTCTCTGTTCATGTAATTCGCCCGGTCAAAGCTGTTGTTCGTTTGCAGATGAAAGTACATAAACGGGTAATCCGCGTACTTCGGGTCTGCTTTTAGGAACGCTTCAATCTCCGCCGCCAGTTGCTCTGAAACCGGACCGACCACTTCGGCCCGGACCCGGTTGACGCGACGCGTCTTGAGTTTGAATCGCTTTGTCAGGAGCCGCAACACCGTATCATCTGGAGCGGTTGAAATCACTCCGATACGGTCCTTGCCCGTCTCAGCCCAGTGGTTCTCAATGTCGGCCTTATCCGCCACGACGAGCTTGGCCGAGTCAATTTCGACCTCCCCAACTTTGCGCTGAGCGCCGCTACCCTGGGGTCCACCCAGGCTGAGGCTGAGACCTGTTACCGTCTCCGCGCCGGAAGGGTATCGCCAAAGTGATGCTGAAATCTCAACCTCGTCGGCGGTGACGTTTGGAACCTCCAGGCCCGGCACATACTGCGGATCGCCAAGCGCCAGCGTCCCAGACCGAAGCTTGAGACGGCCGAGCGACTTTTTGATTGCGATGGGCTGCCCGCCACCGGCTTCGGCATTTAATGCGTCGATGGTCCCAAAGAACCATTGACGCTCATCGCCGTCGGATCGGCCGGAAACACGACGAAGCCAATCGAACATGCGAATGACCCAAGCAAGCGAACGACCAAGCTCAGCGACCGCCGCCGGAAACGCCCGGTCGGCTGCAACAGTCGCGGACAAATTACCTGAACCGTCCGCCTGCCCAGCGGGGCGGCGGTTCGCTGCAGCGCTCTGGTTAGGTGTCATTTCGTGTCTCATGCTTCACCGCTGGAAAGGGACGCAATACCAAAACAACCAATGCCCCAATGAGTCCGGCGAATGGCCACATCTGCTGCTGACTGTATCTCTGGATGGAATCAACGGCGACTCGGAAATCACCGGGTAACTCTCCGCCCGCTGGAACGGCCAACTGGTGCACGCCATCTTCCATCACCAAACGATGCACTGCCATCAGGTGAGTGAAATGCAGCAAGGCAACAGCACAAAGAATCACCACGCTCAACACGCGGACTCCATAGTGTCGGCGAAAAAGCAATGGCAGTATCAAAGCGACCAGAATCGGAATGTAGAGAATCAAAAGGCGCATGGCGTGCGATGACACCTAACGCCGCAGTTCAGCGGCCGCACGCTGCCGCTGTCCAGCGCGGCGCACGTGCATAATGAAATGGCGCACCTGCGACGCGCCCGCGCCGACGTGTCACGGTCCGCTGCAACTGCTTGTTAGGCGGCTGGCACGACGTCATGGCCGTCCCCACTCGACCTCACGAATAAACACGCGATCTGCCCCTTGCGCAACGGTCACGCTGACGGCTTCCACGCACTCGTCCCCTTGCACGGTAACGTAAGCCCAGCCCACGTCACCTTTGCGCTTCGCCGGCCAGTCCTCGCCCGAGAACTGCGCATTCGAACCACACGCGGTGAGGGCGATCATCCTCCGCGTAGCCCCGATACATTCGCTCGAAGTGTTCCTTTAGATCGGCGGCAGACATCGATTCACTTAGCGGAGGGCCAAGCATCTCTGTTGCACGAGCGAAATCGCCATCCACTAGCGCAGTAGCAAAGGCGACCGCGAGCTCTTGATACTGCGCTAGCGCCATGGTTGCCGCCTAACGACCAAGCTCAGCGACCGCCGCCGGAAACGCCCGGTCGGCTGCAACAGTCGCGGCCAAATTATCCGAACCGTCCGACTGCCCAGCGGGGCGGCGGTTCGCTGCAGCGCTCTGGTTAGGCCGATGGGTTTTCTCGTGCATAAATCTGAAAATCTCCGCCGCGTGTCTTGCGCCACATGATGCCCGCACTTGGGGCACTCGTAAAGAAGTGTGGACGTGTCAATCATCGCGCGTCCTCCGGCACTGGAAGCCTCACGCTCCGCGCTCCCCTCGGGAGCACTGAAACCGTCGGAATACGCTCGCTCATGTTGGATGTATGCCTCCATGTCCTTGTCTCGAATCGCAACCCAACCGTCGTCGGGTATCGGCGAGAGGTCGTGAACGAAACCACATGGGCAGGCGAGTTTTGGCATACGCGCGAATCGGCCTAACGACCCAAGCTCAGCGACCCGGCCCACGAGGGCGTTGGATTGCAACCAGAGCGCGATGGCCGGGTTCGCTGCAGCGCATGGTTAGGCCGCGTTGTCATGACTGTAATAGCTCTACTCGATGTCCGTCCGGGTCTGCAACAACCGCGCGCCGTCCCCACTCGGAATCTCTGGCCGGTGTCACGACCGCAGCGGGATACTCACTCAAGGCCGCGAGTGCCGCATCAACCGACGGAACTCGAAAGCCGACGCGAGTGCCAACGGTGGATGCTCCATCGGCGGCAAGTGGATAAAGCTCGAACACGCCTCCGGGAAGCTCGGCGGCGAAGTGCTCAGGCCCGCTGCCGTGCCGATGCTGTGAGAACTGCAAACCGAGCCGCGAGTAAAAGGCAGCAGCACGCGCAACGTCAGGTGACCTCAGAACAACGAGGTTGAGTGTGATATTGCTCATGGCGTGCGAAGCGGCCTAACGACTGCGTTCACTTGCCGGGCCGGTTGCAAGGACGCGATGTCTCGAAAAACGTAATGCCGGCCCGGTCAAGTGCAACGCTTTGTTAGGTGACGTTTTGGGAGAAGCCTTTGAAGATGGCCTCTTCCGGATTCTTAATCGCCGAGAGAATGTTCTCCGCAACTTTGTTCAGTAGTTTCTGTCCCCAGAATGGATCGCTGGAGTCATAGTAAATCACGCGGATATGTTTGAGGTCAAACGGCACGTCGTCTTCGTTTGACGAGACCAGCACAACCGGCTTTTTCAGAGCGTGAGCGATACCCAGCTCATAAAAGACGTTTGGGTTTTTCGTCGTCAATTCAGCAACAAGCACCTTTGCGTTATTGATGCCGGCCCACACCTGATCCATGATCTTGCCGGTCCCGAAAATCTCTGTGTCGGCACGAACTGGAGTTAGGCCAGCTTTCTCAATTGCAGGTTTGTAAACCGTGTCATAGTACCCGCCAATCGGAGCCTGGAATGGCATCATCACGAAACACGTGTCCGACGATTTAACTCCCGCCGACGCGCTTATTTTCTGAATGCGTTCATCGTCACCGACGAGCGATTGTGATTCTGTTGCCGAATGGAGAATGCGGACCCGTCCGTCGAGTTCTTCGGAAAGCTTTGCCGCCTTAAGCGAGTGAGTGAATACATCCTTGAATTCAGATAATTTGTCCTTTGGAATCTTGAACGTGTCTTCGAGGGCATTGTCGAAAAACTGGCGATCCGGTAGGTTTTCGCCACGGTAATGCAGATAGACTTCCGACAAGGTTGGAGCATTAAGAACAGCCTGTTGGTACCCTTTTGTGTCGTCTTCTGGTGCCTTGGGACGTAGGATTTGGCGAGCGAGGTCAGTTACCTCTAACGTGCCTGTGGACGGCCGATTCAGGTAGCCGTATTTGATCCCCGAGCTGATTTCGACGGCGAAAGGTCCCTTTGGTGATTTTAGTCCAAGGAACTGGGCTGCCTGGCCGTCAGTAGTCGGTTTGCCTGCGTTCTGATCGAGGATCGCTTTCGGGACACGAAGAGCCGCTTCCGCGTTGTGGCGGGGATAATTTGACGCGGTCGAGTGCGCACCGGACGGACTCGCCGTTTTCGTCTTCTTTGCGACGGGCTTCTTGGTCATTTGAACCTGCTTTTGCCGCCTAACGCCCAGCATCAGGGGCGCCCGCAGCGCCGTCCGCTGCATGCTGTTGTTAGACAGCGGGGTCCGATGCTCAGCTATGCGTTCAGCCGCCACAGATAATAGTTCAGTACCGACGCGAAGCTCACCCAACACAGATACGGAATGAGTAATGCGCCTGCGCTCGGGCGAACCTCCCAGAAACGGACAAGCGTCGCGAGAATCACGCACCACAAGACGATGATCTCGATGAAGGCGACCATCGGCTTCTGTAGGCCGAAGAACAGGTAGGACCACAGCGAGTTGAGCACGAGCTGAACGACAAACAGGGACAGGGCGGGGCGAGCACCTGAGAACCCAGCCTTGCGCCAGATCAGCCAAGCCGCGACGCCCATGAGAACGTAAAGAATCGTCCACACCGGGGCGAAAACGGTGTTCGGCGGACTCCACGACGGCTTGGTCAGTGACGCGTACCACTCGCCGGGCTGGAAGTTGGAGCCGATCCAGCCAGCGGCGAGCGCACCAAGAACCCAGAGCACCAGTCCTGTCACATTGCCCCTGATGGTCCCACCCTCCCTTCCCGCTGTCTAACAAGAATTCTACGCGCATCGCCGTATAGTGCTTGACAGGCAGACGTGATATGGTATACAGCCGTATATAACACGACCGCCGCCCTCCGTATCAACCCGGAACTCCTGTCATGACAACAGCTTATCGCTGGCCAGCGATTTCCGCAACCACTTGTGAAGGCGGCGCTGCGCCGAGGCGTGCGTTGCGGCCGGGGGACGCCCATTTTTGCGCACCCCGTGCACAAGCGCCGTGCCGTTCCCGCTCATCGGCCGGCCTCAATAAAGCACCCCGCATAGGCAAACTCCACCTCGCCAACCTAAAACAGCCAACACGCCACCCAAAGCGTTGGATGGCCCCAGGCCCACACTTGTTATGCGTCTCTTAAGTTGTTAGCCGCGAAGCTTGGCGGCAATTGAATCAAGGTCTTCCCGCCAAGGCTTTCTACGTGCGCCGCCCACCATGAGGTTAGATCGAGGGCATCTGCTTCGATGCGGGGCACAACATGCAGATGCAGGTGAAACACGGACTGCTCACCCGCGTTCCCACTCGCGAGAAAGAGGGTTTCTCCTTGAGAGCCAAGAAACTGCCGCTGACGGCGCGCACGATTTCGGCACCGAGCTGAAACACGGCTGCGAGCTCCTCTGGAGTTGGGTCGGTGAATTCCACGGCATGTCGCTTTGGAATCACCAGACAATGGCCTTCGCGGAGTGGACCGATGGTCAAGAAAGCAATGCTCAGGGAGTTCTCGGCGACGCGGGATGCGACTGCGCCGCCGGGCAACGATCTCACAGAAGATGCATGTGCCGTTTCGTGCTTCTTTTTCAAAGGAAGGCATATCAGGACTACTCTACGAGATTTTCCGGCAAGAGTGAACTGTGCGACGCCGAACGCAAAGGTCAGCGACCGGAGCCAGCCGGCAAAGATGTTGAATTTGTCCCAAGCTGAACCGGCTGGCTCCGGTTCGCTGCACCGTCTTGTTGTGCTCTTGAATTCACTTTTATCAATCCGGCCCACATCACATCGAACTTCATTGTCGGCTCTGGAAAGTTATCGTGCCCGATACCGAGTACGTAGCTGTCTCCCGCCACGAACCCGTGAAATCTCGTGCTGCCTTGGATGTTCCTGAGACGTGTCGAATCCAAAACGATGTCCGATCTCCCATCCCAAGCTGTGCGGAAGTATTCGTCCTTACCGTGAATAACGTGGATGGAGTTCGGCCCGGCGTCGGGGAACTGAAGCGGAACCGGGATCGAATAGCCGGCAGTCTCTATCTCGGCACTCTGGCAAGGCGTGATCACGTACGTTTCCGCGTTTGTGCCCGCCGCCTGATTATGCACGTCATCCAAGCGGATGGTCACAGTCCTCACTGTTGGAACGCGCTTCGAGTCCTCGCCGCATCCGACCGCTAAGACAGCCCAGGACATTAGCAGGATCCAGAGTGTTCTCATTGAGCACAACAAGAATTCTACGGCGCAGCGCCGTATAGTGCTTGACAGGCAGACGTTATATGGTATACAGCCGTATATAACACGACCGCCGCCCTCCGTATCAACCCGGAACGCCTGTCATGACAACAGCTTATCGCTGGCCAGCAATTTCCGCAACCACTTGTGAAGGCGGCACTGCGCCGTATAGTCCCCCGATTTCGTGCGATACACAGCAGGATTTGACTCGCGGAGGGCGGAAGCTCCTCGATCGATTTCGCGACAAAATGCGTGCATTGCACTACGCCTTGGCGACTGAGAAAGCCTACCGGCATTGGATTCTTGAGTTCCTTTGCTTTCATCGCGCTGGCCGCGAGTGGAGACACCCGGCCACGCTGGGCAAGCTGGAAATCGAGGCCTTTCTCACCCACCTGGCGACCCAACGGAAAGTCTCGGCGAAGACGCAGAATCAGGCCTTCTCGGCCGTCCTGTTCCTGTACAAGCAGGTTCTCGGGATGGAGTTGCCACCGATTGACGCCCTCCGCGCGAAAGAGAGCCGTCGCTTACCCGTTGTTTTGTCGCGGCAGGAGGTTCAGCGCCTGATTGCACATGTTGAGGGATGCGGCGGAGTTTGCCGGTTAATGGTCGAACTGACGTATGGCGCGGGACTGCGGCTACTCGAATGCTGCCGGTTAAGAGTTAAGGACGTCGACTTCGACCGACGGCAGTTGACCGTGCGAGAGGGCAAGGGCGACAAGGATCGCAGCGCTCCACTCCCTGATCGATGCGCTCAGAACTTGCGAATTCAGATGGCGAGAGTCCGCACGCAGCACTCAGCGGACCTGGAGCCGCGGTTTGGGGTACGCGGACTTGCCGTATGCGCTGCGCAGGAAATATCCCAACGCGGAGAGGGAGCTGGCATGGCAATATGTCTTCTTTTCGGGGAAGCTCTGCCGGGACCCCCGCTACCCGGAGGGGCCTTTGTACCGACATCATCTCCACGAGAGCGTGCTGCAACGCGCCGTAAAGCGGGCCGTAAATCAGGCCGGTCTGACGAAGCGAGCAACTTGTCACACACTCCGACACAGCTTCGCCACGCACCTTCTGGAGTCCGGCGCCGACATCCGGACCGTGCAAGAGTTGCTTGGCCACAAAGACGTTTCGACCACGATGATCTACACGCACGTGCTTCAACGAGGCGCGTGTGGGGTACGAAGCCCGCTGGACGCCTTGGCGGGGTGATTTTATGCCGAACCGGCGCGGGGGTGCATTGGGGCCACCATGTTTGCACGCATCTTGGCACGCTGGGGGCGGACTGGGGATACCCAACTCTCAGACCTCTTACCGGGAAGAGCCTCAGGCAGCCACAATTGCGCGCGATCTCAACGCCCCGCGCCGCCCCAACCATCCCAGCGATCACCCGTCCTGCTCCCCTGCTCCCTGCTCCCTGCTCCCTGCTCCCTGCTTCTCTGCTTCTCTGGCTCTTGACCCTCAGCTCTCAACTCTTGACTCTCCTCACCCTGGCCGAAAACGCTACTATACAAATGAACAAAAACCTGCTAAGCTCAGCAGTGCCCGTCGCTCTTTGGCAACCGATCGAATGCATCCGTCGCAAAACCCGCGGCCAGCGCTCGCGACGCGCCCACAGCAACACGCAGCCAGCGATCGATTTTACCCCCCCGGAAGAGTGAAGATGGCCAAAACTCAGTGGGGGAGTTTTGGACACCTTCGATAGGATTCGGGAAAACGCAACATCGTTTCCCCGCGATACGCCATGGTCTCAGGCATGACTAAACCGGACTAGTGCTTTGTCAAACCTTGATTTTCGGATTAGCCGTAGGGCGCTAGCCCACGGTTCGTTCAGCAAAAACCGGGGCTAGCGCCCCGCGGCTGACTTGTCGAACCCGAATACTTCGCGTTGACAGAGCACTAGTGGTAAGTCACCCGCACGTCATAGAAGCCGACCGCTTGAACAGGAGACTCGGCCAGAAACGCATTGACCACCTTTTCAATCCGCGAGCGAAGCTGCGCTAGATCGGGCTCGGCCAGCTCGGCCGGTTTCGCGTCGCGGACCGCGGCCAATAGCTCGTGCCGCAGGCGATAATCTTCGGTTTTGATCTGCTTCTCGACGGCCGGCACGCGATAGCGTGGGACGGCGCCGAAGACGTGCAGTTCGACTTCCGTCAGCTTGTTGCTGCCACGGTCCATCGGCATCGTCGTGTGGTACGTGCCCAAGTCGATTTCGGCCAGCCGCGTGCGCTGCGCTGCCGAACGGGCCCCGTCCAGCAGCTTCGCTTCGTCGTAGCAGCCTGGGCTAGTGCTAAAACAGAGCAGCGCCGCGCACCCCAGGGACAGTGCCTGCGCCAAGCGGCCGGCGGCCGGCGGCCGACGTGTTGCGGTGCGGTTGGCAGCGGCGTTTGGCATGGTCGTCGTAACCGGTACAAATGGAACTACGGATCGGGGCGGTTGCAAAAACGCACTCGCTTGCGGCCGCCCCGTCTCATTATAGGTCACTCGAATTGGACTGGCGTATGCTTGATTGAGGAGGAGTTTGCACACGCAATATGGGCGCTACTCGGCTGAAGACGGTGACCGCCGGTCCGGTGCCGCGCGAACTGGCCCTGCGGCCGGTTTGTGCTGGCCGTGTTGGCCGTCATCACGCTGTGGCTGACCGGTTGCGGCGCAGACGACGGGTTTCAATTCGACAAGCTGGACGTCTCTCCGAGCCGCGACTCGCTGACCGAGTTTTCACTGGGTCACTACAAGATACCGATTCCGGTGCAAAACGACCGCATCAACGACAACGCGCCGCGCAGCAACCGTCTGGAGTTCCACTTCGAGCTTTATGCGTTGGTCGATCGGCAGGACGCACCGCGCTTGTCCGACGATTGGGATCGCCACGAGGGCCTGATCCGCGACCGGGTGATTCAAGTCTGCCGCAACGTCTCACTCGACGAACTGCAAGAGCCCGAGTTGACGACACTCAAATCGCGGCTGATGGATGCCATGCAAGGCCAGCTTGGCGAGCGGCAAGTCCGCCGGTTATTGATGACAGAAATTGTGAGCCAGCGGCTGTAACCACAGGTTGCCGAAATGCCGTCGGTTGTAAACAGGAAAAACCCTTAGTTGCATTACGGCCTGTGATTGCCGGTCGATCGCGCCGCTATGCCGGACCCCAGGTTGATTTGCCGTGAAAACTTCCCTGCTGCGGACCTATGTGCGAGCGCCCTTGGGGCGAATCTGCTAGCTGCCGCGACCGCGTGCCTGCTGCCCTTATCGGCGCCGGCAAGCGAACATGCGTCCGCTGGGGCAGAGCCGGGCGCGAACGAGGCGAACGCAGAGGACGCCGCCGATCCAAACGCGGCCTCGCGCGGCTTTAACCTGGGCGAATTCAGCATCCGCACCTATTATCCGGTGGAAGCAAAGCGAAGCACGGCGGTATTCACCCTCTATGGGATCGTCTCCCGTGAAAGCGCCGGCGATTTTTCCCGACTGCTCGACAATCGCCGCATTCGTGTCCGTGATCAAATCATCGTCGCGACGCGGTTAGTGCCCCTTTCCGATTTCGACGACCCGCAGCTCAAGAAGTTCCGGCGGCGCATTCTGCTGCGCCTCCGCCGCGCGCTGCCGGAATTGAAGCTGGAAGACATTTACGTCAGCGAGTTCCAACTGGAAGTCCACGAGATTTAAAACTGCCCGCGAGTTGACGAAGCAAGTCGCGCCACTGACGCGAATACGCCGACAGCATCAAGCCGGCGAAGCCGCCGTCGGCAAACAGCGGCGGCCACGCCCCGCCGCACAAGCACTTCAGTCTCGTCGCTGGAAAACGAACGGCCGTAAAAACAAACGAGCCTCTGGCACGGTCTGCGCACCAGAGACTCGCTTCGTTGATTCAGCCTGCCTAGGTCGAAGCTGGATGTCCGTGGTACCTATTTTCCAAGCTTGAACAGGCTGCTGAAGCGGCTGGCGAGCGACGGCTTTTCGCTCGCATTGGTAGCGGCCGCGGCTGGCGCCTGGGCGGCCGACTCGGGTGTTGTTTCGGGCAGGTTAAACGCGTCGGCCAGTTCGGCGTTGCGCTTCGTCGAATCGGCCGCCATCCAACTGGCCAGCTCGATCTGTTCCCCGCCGGTGAGCGGCAGGGCCGAGCCGACCTGCGCATCCGTCGGCGCCGGCTTGTAGACACAACCGCAACCGCAGCCGGGATCGCATCCACACCCGCAAGCGTCGACCACCTCCCAGTGATACCAGCAAATCTTGCGCTCGGCCTGGAACTTCGTGAGCACTTTCACGGTCCGCGGGGCGGCGCAGCCGCGCGCGCACCAATCGTACCAGCAGAATTCGATCTTCGGCGGGCAGCCCTCGACGGCGGCCGGCGTATCGCAGCAGCATTGGACGTCACAATGTTTGCAGCCTTGGCAGCTCGGGCCGGGAATGCACACCGTATCGCACTTGCAGCCGTAGCCGACCGAAACAAGCGTCTTCTCTTCGCAAACCAGCTTGCAAATCTTGCCGCAGGCGGGCCGGCTGGCGCAGCCGAACACGAGGTCGCCCGCGCGGGCCGCTGGCAGCAGGGCCAGGTTCATGGCCGCGACTGCCAAAAGCGTGAACATGGTTTTCATCGTGTTTATTCTCTTTTGCGAGTAGAGGTGGAATACTGGGAAATCGATCGCTGCCTCACGATCACCAATCAATTTGCCAACGCACGCCGAACAGGTTGGCGTTCGAATCGGGCGTGCCCGCGTCGACAAAATCGGTGACCTCGTAGTTGTAATCGAACATCACGCGAGAGTACGGGTTGAGATAGCAGTTGACGCCGACGATACAGCCATCGACAAACGCCCGCTCGGCCGTGCCGGGCGTCACGTCCGCGCCGTCCCGCAGGTTAACGAACGAGTAGGCGGCTGCGATCTCCCACGCGCCGCGTCCGCAGCAGCAGCCGTTGCACGTATCGACCCAAAACGCCGGCTCCAGCGGGTGAACGCGATAGAAGGCCTTGGCCTCCTTCTCATAGCCGCGGTATTCGCCGGTCAGGAAGTACGACACCTGAGCATACGCGCCGTAGTACTGCTCGCCGCTGACCGTGAAGGCGTGAAAGTACTCCGACTGCAACGCTCAACGAGCCCCAGATGATCGCGAATTCCGCGCCGACCTGGTTGTACTCGTCGCTGCCAGCCAGCGCGCCCAGGCCGATCGGCGCCTGGTCGCCCATGTAGGCGTTCGTGCTGAATTTGGCCGGGTTCCCCCGGTTCCGGTAGCTGTAACTGACGCCGAGGTGAATCAAATACCGGCCGTCCGAGGGCTCGTCGTAATAGGGCAGCCAGGCAAAGCGGGTGTCAAACGACCAGTCGTTGAGGTCGCTTTCCCAAGTGGCCGAATCGTCCGGCGCGTCGGGCGAATCGCTGCGGAACGCGCCCATGAACCAGGTCGCGTCGTCGCACTCGTCCAGGCTGTTAAAGGCCATCACGCCGAAGTTGCGCACGGGGTGAATGCCCGAGTTGCGTACGAACGTTCCATGAACGTGATAAAACGGCTGCTGGTGAGCTCCTCCAGGCCGATCGGTTCCTTGAAGTGGCCCGCGCGAAAGCTGCCGACGCCCGGCATGTCGTTCATCTGGGCGTAGACATCTTTGAATTTGGTCTGCGTTCCTTCGAAGCCGAGCTCAAAGACGTACGAAATGTTCTCGTAAATATCACCCTGCACACCCAGCCGGGCCGTGCCGAAACCGAACGAATCGTCCCGATCTGTGTCGAAGAAATCGACCGTCTCGTTGTCGTCGTCGTAGTTGATCATGTCAACGTACAGGCGGCCACGCCACTTGTACGTCGGCTTGAGGATCAAATCGACCGGTTTGCACGACTCGGCCGCCGCCGCGGCGACCGCCGGCATTGGCTCTTGCGCGGCCGCAGTCGAGACTCCGCCCGCGCGCACCGCCTGCTCCAGTGCCGCGACCCGGTCCGCCAGCGATTGTTCGCTGGGAAGCGATGAATCGGCGGACGCCAGAGCAACGTCGTCTGACCAACTAGTGGTTTGCAGCAGCAGGCCGGACAGCGGTTCCTCCGCCGCCGCGATGCCGATGCCGCCCAGCACCAAGGGCACCGAGGCGGCCACTGCGAGCAGCCGGTCCCCGACCGATCCGGCGAGAAAACGAGCGCCCCAACGGAACGTCCTCATGACGATTACCTCGTGAAATCCGTTTCAAATTCCGCTTGGCGACTCGGCCACCGGTCCCTACGAACCGCCAGCGAATCCGTCGCGACGCGACCGAGCCCACCCGCCACTGGCCCATCTGCGGCCTTGGTATCTGAAAATCGACCACTCACAGCCGGTATAGCTAGCACAACGCGTTAAGATCGTATGAATTATCGGCGGCGGCGACTTTAAAACAGAATTAAGCCGCACAGATTCGCAAGGCGCGACTTACGCGCCCTGAGAGGAATTGATTGGCCACCCCAGCGCGCGCTCTAGATTGAACTGGGCCCGGTTGTAATCGGCCACCGTTCGCACGTATTGCCGCTGGGCCGTATTCAGGGCCAACACCGATTGCAGCGCTTCGATCGGCAATCCCTGGGCATTGCGAATGCGTTCGGAATTGCGGCGACAGGAATCGCCGGCCGCGGTGATGCCCTGTTTGGCGAGGTTGATTTGTCCCTGGCGGGCCGTTACTTGCGCATGTGCCTCGGCAACTTCGGCGGCCACCCTGTCGAGCGCTTTGACTTCTTGCGCGGGCCTGAGCCAGTTGCGATTGGGCCGCGGCTCGGGCCGCTTGTTCGCCGAAGCCGAAGTTACGAACTTCCCACCAGGCGACGGCGTCGAGATCGACCCGGTCGCCGAAGTTTTCGAGATTATCGCCGGTGCCGCCGCCGTTGGCGCCGTAGCTCGCACCAGCAAGATGCTGGGTACAAGCGGCGCAACGCGCTCGCGCCGCAGCCGCTCGACGGCCGCGGCGACCAGAAAGCGGTTTTCGGCCAGTTCCGGCCGGTTCGAGAGTCCGGTCGCAATCAGCTCCGACAGGGGCATGTCGGGCTGCACGAAATCGAGCGGTGTGATTCCCTCTTCCTGCGGCAAAAGCGGCGAGGTCGGATCCTGGCTCAGTAGCTGTGCCAGCCGTGCTGAGGCGACCGCGACATCTTCTTCCGTCCGCGCCGCTTCGATTTGTTGCTGGTAGACTTCGGCCCGGACGCGGTCGGCGTCGGATTGCAGTCCTTCGCCGGTCCGGGCGAAGTTGCCGGTCAAATCACCCAAGCGCTGGAGATTCGCGAGCGTTTCGTGGGCGACGGCGCGGTATTGGGCCGCTTCAAGCAAATTCATGTAGGCGACGGCTGTGTCGGTGAGCGTGTCTTGCAGCGTAGCCTGACTGGCTTCCCGGCGCACGGCCAGCGTGCGCTCGGCAATTCGCGGCTGAAACATCGCGTCGCGCATGTGAAAGCTCATCAACAGGCCCGGGACGGCGGGCGAGCCGGCGCCGACCGCCTGCGCGCCCAGGCCGGAATAGAGCGACGCGCGGCTGACCTCGATCACGTTTCCCTCGACGTCCTGGATTCGCCCGTCGTGTTTGTTGTAATTCAGGCCGGCGCGAATCGACGGCACCCACAGCACGTCGGCCGCGCGGAGCTGGGCGGCCGCTTCGCGAATTCGCTGCTGGGCGAACGCGACTTGAGGATTCTGCCCGGCGGCCATTTCGAGGGCCGCGCTCAAGTCGATCGCCGTGGACAACGCTTCGGGCTGCGGCAACTGGTCAGTCGGCGCCGCGATTGCATCGAGCTGCACCGGTAGCGCCGGCGGAGTCGGCGGAGTCGGCGGCTCGTCCAGCGCGGGTGTCGAGAAGTCGCAAGGCTGCACGATTGGCGGAGCCGGCGTTGCCGCCGGTCTTCCGATCGAGCCCCCTATTAGCGTCGTTGGGGTCGGTCTCGCGACCGTGCCCCCAAATACGACGGCCGGCGGCTCGGCAGCCGATACGATCGCTGCTGCCGCGGGGAGCACCGGGCGGGGCGGCCCGACGCAGCCTGCCGCTAGAACGACCGAGTTGGCGGCCAACAGCGTCCATATTGGGTAAGGTCGTCGCATTATCGGGCCGGGGAGAGCGATCCAAATTCTCCGACGTTTGGCGGTACGGCCAAGTGGCCGGCCCGTGCCGGTTGTGGCGGCCAGGTCCGCCGATATGCGTCTGCATCGGCGTAACAGGTGGCAGGGATTTAGCGGCCGTTTCCCGTATGCGGGTCGTGCGGGCAAGTCCGCGTGGCCGGCGTTATTAGAGAAACGATTGTAGCGGCCGCGCAAACTCCGATGCGATTAGTTATTATGAAGGTGGCGCAAAGAGCCGCGATTGCGCGGCGGCGACCGCGCTGCACCTGGAGATGCACCTGCCATGTGGATGATACGCACAGCCTTAGGGCGGCCGGTGACGGTGATTGTGATCATCCTGGGGATTGCGTCGGGCGCCATGCTCGCGGTCGGCAAATCGGCGTTTGAACAAATGGGGCTTCCCTATCCGGAGGGCCTGCCCCCCGGCATGGAGGTCGACATCTTCCCCAGCCTCAATCTGCCGGTGATTTACGTCTGCCAGCCGTACGGCGGCATGGACCCGGCCCAGATGGAGGGCTTTCTCACTTACTTCTACGAGTATCATTTCCTTTACATCAGCGGCATCCACCACGTCGAGTCGCGGAACGTGCAGGGCACGGCCCTGATGAAGCTTTACTTTCATCCGGGCACGAACATGGCCCAGGCCATGGCCGAGACGATTCAATACGTCAACCGCGCCGGGCCTTCATGCCGGCCGGCACGGTGTCGCCCTTTGTGATGCGGTTCGACACGGGGAGCGTGCCGGTCGGGTACCTCGTGCTGTCGAGCGACACCCGGTCAATCAACGAAATTCAGGACCTGGCGCTGAACCGCGTGCGGCCGATGTTCGCCGCGCTGCCCGGCGTCTCGGCGCCGCCCCCCTTCGGCGGCAGCGCCCGCACGATCGTCGTGACTGTCGATCCCCAGCGGCTGCGATCGTATGAAATGTCGCCGGACGAGATTGTCTCCGCACTGTCCCGGGGCAACACGCTCAGCCCGTCGGGCAACGTTCCGGTGGGTGACATGTATCCGATTGTGCCGGTGAACTCAGTCGTCCGCGACCCGAAGCAACTGCTCACCGTTGCCATTCGCACCGGCGAGCATCCCGTGTTTATTCGCGACGTCGCAACGGTGCAAGACTCAGCCGACGCGCCGGTCGGCTACGCGCTGGTGAACGGTCGCCGGGCGGTGTACATCCTGGCCACCAAGCGCTCCGATGCCTCGACTCTGAGCGTGATTCACAATATTAAGGAGGCCCTGCCGCGGATGCGGGCCGCGCTCGGCAAAGACGGCGAGGGAATCGACGTCCGCTTCGAGTTCGACCAGTCGCCCTACGTGACCCGAGCGGTCGCCGGCGTGGCCGCAGAGGGCCTGCTCGGCGCGCTGTTGGTCGGCCTCATGATCTTGCTGTTCCTGCGCGATTGGCGAAGTGCGCTCGTTGTGGTGCTCAACATTCCGTTGGCACTCTTGGCTGCGATCCTGGCACTCTGGATTAGCGGCCAGACCATCAACTTGATGACCCTCGGCGGCCTGGCCCTGGCGATCGGCGTTCTCGTCGACGAGGCGACTGTGGCGATTGAAAATATCCACTCTCACATGCGCCGCGGCCAGCCGCTCGCCGTCGCGGTCCGCGACGGCTCGGCCGAAACGGCCGTGCCGCGGCTGCTTGGCCATGCTCTGCATCCTGGCCGTGTTCGTGTCGTCGTTCTTCATGCAGGGTGCGGCCCGCGCGCTGTTCGTGCCGCTGTCGCTGGCCGTCGGCTTTGCCATGCTTTCCTCATACATCTTGTCGAGCACGTTCGTGCCCGTGCTTTCGATCTGGCTGCTGCGGCACGAGCATCGCAGCGCCGGCGAGCAACACGACCCAAAAGGCTTCGAGAAGCTGCGACTGCGCTACGAGTCGCTGATGGGGCGACTCATGCATTGGCGCGGCGTGCTCATCGCAACTTACCTGGTCGTCAGCCTGTTGATCATCGCCGTCGTCGGCTCCAGCCTGGGCCGCAGCATCTTCCCGGCCGTCGAGACCGGCCAGTTCCGCCTTCGCATGCGCGCGCCCGATGGCACAAACATCGCCCGCAGCGAGCAACTGGCCAAAGAAGCGCCTGCGCCATCGGCGACGAGGTCGGTCCAGAAAACGTCCGCCTCACGCTGGGCTACGTCGGCATGATCCACTCCAATTTTCCCGTCAACGCCGTGTATCAATGGTCGCGCGGGCCGGAAGAGGCGATCCTTTACGTCGACCTCAGCGACAACTGCCCCCTCCGGGGCGAGCCGCTCAAAGAGCAACTCCGCCAGCGGCTTGCCAAGGAAATGCCCGACGTGCGGTTCTCGTTCGAGCCGTCCGACATCATCAACGAGGTGATGAGCTTCGGCTCGCCGACGCCGGTGGAGGTGGCCGTCAGCGGCCCGAATTTCGCCGACGACCGCGCCTACGCCGAAAAGGTCCGCAGCGAAATGTCGGCGCTGGCCGATTCCGGCGGGCGGCCGCTGCTCCGTGATTTGCAGGTCGGCCAGTCGCTCGACTATCCGACGATTCAGGTCGACGTCGATCGTGAAAAGGCCGCACTTGCCGGTCTGACGCCCGTCGACGTCTCCCGCGCCCTAATCACCGCCACCTCCTCGAGCCGGTTTACCGTGCCCAACTTCTGGGCCGATCCCAAGAGCGGCATCGCCTATCAGGTGCAGGTCGAGATTCCGCGGCCCGTCGTTCGCAACCCGGGCAACGTCCAAACCATCGCTTCGGCGGCCGACTTGGGCACGGATCCCCCTGAAGCGAACCGGCCACGGTCAGGTGCTGGTGCGCGACGTGGCCGATCTACAGAAGGGCACGATGCCCGGCCAGTACGATCGCTACAACATGCGGCGGCAAATCACGCTGACGGCCAATGCCGCGACGGCCGACCTGGGCACCGTCTCGCAGCAAGTGGCCGCGGCCGTGAAGCGGGCCGGCACGCCGCCCACCGGCGTCGAGGTCGAAACCCGCGGCCAAATCGCCCCGATGCGCGAGATGCAATCGGGCCTCGCCGCCGGGCTCGCGCTGTCGGTCGTGGCCGTGTTCCTGCTGCTTACGGCAAACTTTCAGTCGCTGCGGCTGGCGCTGGTGGCGTTGTCCACTGCTGCCCGCCGTCATCGCCGGCGTCGTGCTGATGCTCTGGCTCTCCGGCACGACGCTCAACATTCAGTCGTTCATCGGCGCGATCATGGCGATCGGCGTGGCGATGGCCAACGCCATCCTGCTCGTCACGTTCGCCGAACAGCGGCGGCGCACCGGCCAGCCGGCGCACGAGGCCGCCGTGACCGGCGCCGGCAGCCGCCTGCGGGCCATTTTGATGACCAGTTGCGCAATGATCGCCGGCATGTTGCCGATGGCGCTGGCCTTTGGCGAGGCCGGCCAGCAAAACGCGCCGCTCGGCCGGGCGGTGATCGGCGGGCTCGCCGCCGCGACGTTTGCGACGCTATTCGTTGTGCCGAGCGTGTTTGCCTGGGTGCAGGCGCGGGCCACGACCGCTTCTGCATCACTGGACCCGGGCGATCCTCTCAGCGCCTACTATCAAATCGCCCAATGAGCGAGCGGCCGACAACTGCGGAGGGGCACAAGTTATGAACCGTCAGCAATTCATTTCAGTGAGTCTTGTTTCGTCGGTGCTGCTGGCCGCGGCAGGTGGCTGCGGGGGACAATCCGCCGGCGCGAGGCCGGCAGACAACGCAGCCAGCGTCCGCAACGAACGCGTCGTCGCCGCTCCGCCCGTGCGCAAGACGCTGCGGCTCGATACAACCCAGCCCGCCCGGATTGAAGCGTTCGAAGAAACGCCGCTGCATTCCAAGCTGGCCGCTTATGTCGATGAGGTGCTGGTTGACATCGGCGACCGCGTCACGAAGGACCAGCTCCTCGTCAAATTATGGGTTCCCGAGTTGGCCGTCGAGGTGCGCGATAAGGAAGCCCTCATGGCCCAGTCTCGCGCCGCCGTCGCCCAGGCCGAGGCCGCCGTGCGCGCGGCCGAAGCCGACGCCGCCACCAAGAAATCGCAAATCGCCGAAGCCCAAGCGGGCGTCACCCGGGCCGAGGGCGACCTGGCCCGCTGGAAGGCCGAGCTCGACCGCATCACGCAGTTGGCGGCCGGCGAATCGGTCACCCAGAAGCTCGTTGAAGAAACACGCAACCAGTTTCAAGCGGCCACGGCCAGCCGCGCAGACGGCCGCCAAAGTCGAATCGGCCACGGCTGATATGTCGCGCTCGCTGGCGCTTGTCGCTCAGGCCCAAGCCGATTTGGCAGTCGCCAAGGCCAAAGCCGAAGTTGCCACCGCCGACCGCGATCGATCGCAGGCGATGCTCCAATACGCCGAGATCAAAGCGCCGTACGACGGCATCGTGACTGAGCGGCACGTCGACACGCGCCACTTCGTCCAGCCGGCGGGCGGCTCGGCGGCCATGCCGCTCGTTACCGTCTCGCGCTCCGACCAGGTCCGCGTCTTCGTCGACGTGCCGGAAAGCGAAGCCCCGCTGCTCGACAAGGGAGACAAGGCCGTCGTTCGCGTGCAGGCGATCGGCAAGCGCGAATTTACGGGCGCCGTCACCCGCGACGCCTGGTCTCTCGACGCAGCGAATCGCTCGCTCCGCACCGAAGTCGATCTGCCAAACCCAGATGGCGTGCTCCGCCCCGGCATGTATGCCACGGTCACCATCCTGCTGGCCGAGAAGCCAGACGCCCTCGTCCTGCCGGCCACGGCCTTAGTGCAAAACGGCGACCAAACCAGTTGCATGACCGTAGCGGGCGGCGCCGTCAAACAATGCAACGTGGAAGTCGGCCTCCGCAGCGGCCAGGAAGTCGAAATCAAATCGGGCCTGTCGGCCGACGACATGGTCGTGACCGTCCGCGGCGAATCACTCACCGCCGGCCAGCCGGTGGAAGTGATCAAACCGCAGTGACCAGGCAGAATCCCCCTTGGTTTGTTCCTCTCCCCTTCGACGGGGAGGGGCCAGGGGCAGGGGTGAGGGGGCACCAATTTCGGAATTCTGCTCACCGCCTCACGGTCGACAAACGCACCCAATCGCCCGGCGCTCGCTCGTAATGCCAGAACCACCACCCGTTCGTCGGCCGCTTGCGAACCGCCGTGCCGGCTGCCGAAGGTGACTTGTAAACTTTGCCTTCGTAACGAACGCTTCCATCATTGCGGACGACCGCACGATACAATTTGCCCTTGTATCTGCCTCGCAGCTGCTTGCGACTTTTAAAATATTTGGATAGCGGCGGCGGCGCCCCATTAACGGATACCTTACGAACTTGCTTTACGAATACGCGCCGTTCCCGGCCAAGCAACTCGTCCAAATGTTGGCGATGATAAGACGTAATATCTTTCGCAAACCGCTTTGCCAGGTTCTCCGATCGCACGAACCGACCGCCGGTTCTATTTCCGCCAGGGCTGACGATTCGCAGCAGGAGCGTTTCGAGTTCCTTGATCGCTTTGTTATCGATCGTCAAATAGATGCTGAACCGGTCCCATTTGCCCTTGTGCCGGTCACGCAAGTGCTGTTTCAGCCGTGCGCGAAGGTTCCCGGCCAGCCCCACGTAGTACAGCTTGCCGCGGCGGTAAAGCGCATAGACACCGTGCCGGCCTCGAATGTATTCGCGAATAATGTCCTGAAATTCTTCCAGAACGTCACTCGATACGTTTTCAAGATGTTGGCAGACGATTTGAGTTCGCTTGGCCATAAAGCACCCAACACTGGACCCGATGACGGTTCCGCCCCCGACGAATCATTGTAGCCAGTTGCGCATCATCTTGCCTCCACTCCTAGTTTTGCATACTGCTTGAATGGCCAACGATCGCAAATCTCGCCTTGAAGAATTCGCCGCCTGGGCGTCCGCCCACATCACCGGCGACGAAAAAGGCGAAGCCCAAATCTTTCTCGACCGCCTCTTCCAAGCCTTCGGCCGCAAAGGCCTACTCGAAGTGGGCGGCCAGACCGAATTCCGCATCCGCAAAGCCAAGGAAGACGGCGGCGGCACCTCGTTCGCCGATTACGTCTGGAAGCCGCTCGTCCTGGTGGAAATGAAGAAGCGCGGCACGGAGCGTCGACGCCGCCGTCCTCGCCGCCTACGGCTTCTCGGCCAAAGAAAGACCTCCTCCAACAACTCCTCGACCTCAACCTCGAAGTCGCCGCCCGCATCGAACGCGGCGAACCAGTCAACGCCCCCGGCATCCCCCCCGACTTCCAGAACCCCAAATCCCTCATCACCGACGATTGCATCCGCCCGGCGGAATAATGCTTTTTTGGCCGGCGGGGGCCTGCCCCACGCGGGGCGGCAGACTTTCGCTGGCGGGAGAGTGCGGGGTTGGGAGACCCGCGCAGGGCGCGGTCGCGAGCTTTCTTCGGTCTGACTCCGGCGACGTCCGTCAAGTCGAGCTTAGCAGAGCGGGGAAATTAACTTCGGTACTTTGGACAGCCGTCGAACGTCACTTTGAATGAAGGGAACGGAGAAAACGGAGTTTCATCTCTGCTGTCTCCGTCCGCTTGGTTGCCTCCGGCGGTTGAATGCCTCGGCGGGAAACACGGTCATCGCCGATCGTCCAGTGAACTGGCAGGCAAACCGCTCGCTGCGTCGAGTCGCCGCGGCGACGGAAATCGCCGACAGTCTCGTCAACCCCCCGCTGGCCGATGATCTGTCCGCGTCGCTTTTTCCTGGATCAATTTTTCCTGGTGCTGATTTGCGGGGAGGCAACAGAGTCGACGGAGATCACAAAGCTAATTCTTTTCTCCGTTTCCTCTGCGATCTCATGTTCAAATGCTTACTGGATCCACACCCCAAATGCCCAAGTTATTCTTAACGTGTTCCTTAGGGTCGACAACAGCCGAACGGAGACCCGCGCACTGCGCGGTCACGGGGAGGGCTATGTAGGACAGCAGATTTCTTGGCGGCTGCGCCAGGTGTAGTCGATGTTGAGTGCGCGGGGACAACCACGCTCGCCAAGCTCACAGACGCACTGACCACCCTACCAAATCCAGTGGCCGATTCCAAACATTTTTGTCTTGATCCCGCTTCGTAAATTCCAAACCGATATTCAAAACTTTTCCTAGGCCGTCGCCCACCTTATCGATACGCCTGTCCAAAAACCAAGCACCCCCCAGCCCACTCCGGCTGAAACGACCAATGACCAATGACCAATTGGCAATCCCAAATTCCGTCTCTCCGCAGCCCAATCGAGCCCAGCCCACAGCATCCCCTCTTCCATTAGTGCCGATTAGCGTCCATTAGCGGTTCCAACTCAGCCATTCGCATTCTCTCTGCTCCCTCCGTGATCTCCTGTTCAATCCCCCTGGCCAAAACCACCTACTGGACAAAAGAACAAAAATCGGCTATCCTCCTGGTTGCATATTGTTCCTTGGCAACTCAATCACAGGCGCCGCCATGCTCCGGCTCGCGCTCTCGGTGCGCACCGTGGTTTCCAGCAATTGGCAACCGGCCGCTGACCACAATATCCGCTCCCCATTTCCCC
Organism: uncultured Planctomycetota bacterium; assembly: GCA_963738665.1. GTDB lineage: Bacteria > Planctomycetota > Planctomycetia > Pirellulales > Lacipirellulaceae > JABDGM01. Next base: position 784,413 of record CAVTXL010000003.1, on the reverse strand, counting down.
CCACCGGCGAATAATGTCCCACCCCCGGGGCGTTATTCGGACCCAAGTCGCCGGAGCCCGCGCTGCAACTCGCGGCCGGCTGGTCACTTAAGAAAATGCGTCCGGCGATGCACGTCCGCATTTTGTCCCCACGAAAAAAATAAAAACTTAGTGGGGCGAAATCCACAGTGAGGCACACAACATCTTGTGGTTTCCCTGACCCACGATGAGACGTCCCACTCCAACCATTTCGGTACGGTGAGACTGTTCTACCGCCGCGGTTCGGCGGCCCGGCCGGCGATGTCGGCGTCGGGGCCCTTCACCAAGTAGGCGAACAGATCGGCCACCTGGTCGAGCGTCAGCGGATTCAAGAGCCCCTCGGGCATCGCCGACAGCTTGCTCGGCCGCGTTTCTTCGATGTCCGCGGCCGCGATCTGGGCCTTTTTGCCGTCCGATTGCAGCACGGTCACGCTGCCGTCCGGGTTCTTCGCGGCCAGGCCGGTATACGTGCGGCCGTTGGCGACGACGATCTGGCTCTTATACTGATCGGAAACCACCTGTGACGGATAGACGACCGATTCCAAAATCTCTTTCATTTGGAAACGATTGGCGACCGTCGTCAGATCGGGCCCCAGCGATTCGCCACGGCCGCCGAAGCGGTGGCAGTTCATGCAGAGGGCATCCTTGAAGACGACGGCGCCCTTGGCCGGGTTGCCCGCTTGGCCGGCAGAGCTTTCCAGGTACGAGAGCAATTCTTCGTAGCTCCACTTGTTTGGCTGCGATTCTTTCGGCAGCTCGGCCGGCAGCTCATTCGGGAACGTGCCGGCGTACCACCGCTGCCAGGCCGCGAGCTGATCGGCAATCGGCGCAGTCGGCGCAGCCATCTGGCGGCCTGTCCAATGCGTCAGCAGCCGAACTGCCGCGTCGCCGCCGCTGGTTTGCAGACGCAGGCCGAGCAAGATTGCGCTGCGATAGGGCTCGGACGTGTCCGGGCGGCGATCGACCTTTGCCAGTGCGGCCAGCACTTCCTGAGCGGGCTCGCCGTCGATCGTTCGCAACGAGTCGACCAGGATGGTCCAATTCTCGCCGTCTGGATACATCGTGAGGCTCATCGCCACCGGCGCGGCGATCAGGCACCGTCGTATAAATCTTACGCAAATACGCGAGCGATTCGGGATCGCCGCTGGCGCCCAGGGCCGCCGTGATGCCGACGCGCAAGCGCGCGATCGGCTCGCCCGGCTTGCCATCGAGCCGGCCGTCGAGCGCGTGGATCTCACCGAGCACTTCCGAACCGGGATTCTGAGGCAGCTTGGCCAGCACCGACAAGGCCGACGTCGGGAAGTTTTCGCCCGCCGCCAACACCTGCCGCCGCTCGGCCAACGAGAACGTGGCAAAGAAATCGCGGGCGAACGTCTCGATGTAGGCGCTGATGCTGTGGCCGCCTTCCATGCCGCGGACCTCTTCGTAGTAGCGGAGCATGACGAGCTTGTCTTCCGTGTTCCAGCCGCTTGTTACGCGTGGCGCGTAAGCGGCGATTTGCAGCTTTTCCACGTCGGGAATGTTGCTGGCCAGTTGCGTCGCGAAGGCGTGGGCCGCCTCGGGCGGCTGCAAGTAGGCGAGCAGCTTTACGAGCTCGCGATTCGCCAGCGGATCGTCGGCCGGGTACTCGGCCAAGATCGTTCGCGCCAAGTTGCCCGCTTCGCGGGCCGGAATCGGTCCGCGATTCAGCGCGAGCTGCGCGACGCGGAGCACGTCCAGGTAATCGCTTGCAGCGGCCGTACCGCCCGTCTGGCGGCGCCACGCGCCGCGATTGTCGCGCAGCATCTGGTCGCAGCGGGCTAGAACTCGCTGCCCCAGCTGCGGCGACGGATAGGCAGCCAACAGACCGGCTGCCCCTGCCAGAAATGTCGGCGTCGAGGTCGAGGCGAGCACCTGTTCCTGCCATTGCTGGGCCGGTACTTTCTCGAGTGCCCGCCGGGCGGCAAACGCTACGAAGCGGTCTTTGTCGGCCAAGAGCGCAACCAGCGGCCCAGCCGGAAGATTGGTGCCGCGGTGAGCGATCGCCTCGCAGGCCACGCGGCGGACCCACGGATCGCTGTCATTGAGCATGGTCGCGAGCGGCTGAGAAAAGACGGCGTCGCCGCGGACGCCCATTAGGCGGGCCACTTTGGCTCGCATCGCCGGGTTCTTGTCGCCGGCCAATCCGACGAGCAACTCATTCGACGGCGACGGTCCGAAGAACGTCAGCAGATCGACGGCCCGCAGGCGGTCGTTCGAGTCGGCACCGGGCCGATTGATCACTTGCAGTAAATCGGTTTGCCAATGGTCGCCTGAGCGCTGCTTGACGCCGGCGATCCGCATCCGGGCCCAGTCGCTGTAGAACTGCGGCTGGCGGAGCGCTTGCTGAATGCCTTGGCCGAGCTGCGCCGCCTCCGGCGGAATCTTGCCGGTCCAGCGGATGCGATAGACGCCGCCATCGGTGCCGCGGCCGCCCGTGCAGAAGTAAAGCGCGCCGTCCGGCCCCACGTCGAGGCCGGTCACATTGAGCGGCCGGCCTTTGAGCAGCGTCGATATCTGGGCTGAGTAGCTCGCGCCGTCCCGTTCCAGGTGCACGGCGTGAATCTGCCCCATCGCCCAATCGCCGACGAACATCGTCCCCCGCAGCTTCTCAGGGAAAGCGTAATGGTCATAAAACACGACGCCGGTCGGCGAGCCGGCCCCGACGTCGAGCGTCGCCGGCAGGTTGTCGAGATAGTACTCGGGCCACTTGGCCCAGCCGCTCCGCCAGCCGAACTCGCCGCCGGCCGGCACGTGATTGACGCGCGTCGGCCGATACCACGGCGCGCCGACGTCCCATTCCATGTCGGCATCGTAAGTGAACAGCTCGCCATCGTGATCGAAACCAAGGTCGTAAGGATTGCGGAACCCGCCCGCCACGATCTCGACGAAGCTGCCGCTCGTGTCGGTTCGCAGTATTGTGCCGCCCGGCGCCGGTATCCCAGCCGCATAGCCTTGTGGGTCTTCGTACCGTGGCTGGACGAGGTCACCCTCGTAGGTGACGGTGTACGGGCTTTGCGGATCGGGCCGCGCGTCGACCTGGGCAAAGTTGCCGCACAGCACGTAGAGCAAACCATCGGGCCCCAGCCGCACCGTGTGCGGGCCGTGTTCGCCGATCGCGCCGCGGAACTTGACGATCGCCGTTACGCTATCGGCCCGGCCGTCGTTGTTCTGGTCGTAAAGCTGGTACAACGCGCCGCCCTGCGGACCTTCGCCCACCGCGAATACCCGCGTGCCGAGCGACAACAGGCCCTGCACGTTTTTCACCTGCTCTGAGTAGGGAGTGACGCTTTCGTAGGTGCCATCGCGGTTGGCGTCGCGGATCAAGTAAATTCCGCCCCCTTCGCGCGAAACCAAAATGTCGCCGGTCGCGTTGAAGGTCATCGCGATCAGCGAGCCGGCCTGCTCGTCGGTCACCAGACGCTCGACTTTGAATTCAGGATCGATGACAAAACGCGCGCCTTCATTGGCAATCACGACTTCGTCGCCCCACGGCAGCGCGGCGCCCAGTGCTCCGTAGACTCTTGCCGGCACCCAAACGCTGTCGCGGACATTCGGCGCCGTCCAGTTGGCGAATTCCTTGACACTCGTCCGCCAACTGGCGTCGGTCGAGTAATTCTCGAGCGTCCCGCCAACCTGTTTGATCAGCACGCGCACCGCCAGGCCGGCCGCGCCGGCGTCGGTGTTCGTGCCTTTGACGGCAATCACGTTCTGCCCCGGCACAAGCAAGGCCGTGATGTCGTAGACTTCCATCTTCCGCCAATCGGCGCCGCGGCCGACCACTTTGCCGTTCACATACAGTTCATATTGGTTGTCGCAGACGATCTGCACCTGCCCCAGCTCGACCTTGCCGAGCGAAAACGTCTTGCGGAAATAGCAGTTGCCGACGGGTGCGTCGTCCTTTTCGTAAGCCGGCGACCAAATCCAATTCGCGCCGAGCAGTTTGAGGAATTCCGCCCTGCGTTTTTTCATCCGCCTGCTCGACGACTGGCAGCGGGGCGGCAGCGGCTTGCGCTGCTCCGGGATAGGCCTGGTTCGTTAGCGGCTGACCGGTCCGCGGGACGGCGGTCGTCGGCCGCGTGGCCGTCTGCGGGCCGCGCTGCGGCTGCGATTGCTGCGGGCGAACGGGCTGACTCGCGCGTCGTTGGACCTGGGCAAAGGCGGCGGAGCAGTGGTTCATCGTGGCGACGGCGAGAGCGACAAGCACAACGCGACGAGACAGAAGCCTCATAAGGACCTCAAGTGTTGGTTGGCAGGAAAGATGCTAGTTGTTGGATGCGTAATGCGAGATTCTGGGTGCCGGTCGGTCGGCAGTAGATTCCGAGTCTTACATCCCGGATACTTGTGGCGGGGTAACGAGTACTTCGTACTTTTTACTGAGTACCGGGAACCCGAAGTCGAACGCTGGACAACGTCGGAATCGGTTGCCCGCGCCGCCACGGCTTTGGGCGAGCCGGCTCGGCACGCGCGATACCAGCCCGGGGGGAGCGAAGGATAACAACGAAACGCCCCGGAAACAACACGGCTTGCGGCGGCGGTCAAGTGGTCGCGTTGACCCGATCTAAAGCATTTTGTAGCATGATTTTCCGTCAACTTGCTGGCGCAGCCACTGCGGCCGCCAGCCGAACGCCGAACGCCCCCGGATGAATGAGGTCCTGCGATGAAGCCCGCGACGAAAACTGAGCGCCTTCAGCCGATCATTTGGCTCTGGATAGCGACGCTAGCCCTCGGGGTGGATGTAGTTGCGGGATGCAGTTCGAACAAAGAGACGCCGCCGGCGGGCAAGGTGACTGGCGGAGACGGGTCGCCCTCGACGGAAGCCAAAGCTGAGCCCGAACAGCCAGCGAAGCCCTTCAAGCTGGGCGACATGATCCAGCCCTTCACGCCGCCCCCTTTGGCCGAAATCGACGCCCAGGCCCAGTGGGCGGACCAGCCGGTGCTCAGCGGCGCCGAGCTACTGCGCAAGAAGCAAGGCGAGCAACCGCCGACTCTTACGGCCGACCAGGCGCTGGCCCTGCACAATGACTATCCAAAGGACAAAGAAAACAACACCCGCATCCTCGCTGCGCTCGGTCAACTGGCGCCCGCGGACGGGGCGGGCGTCGACTACGATGCCACCTGGGTCCGCCATGTCGCCGGCGACATGAAGAGCTCCAACCCGATCATGATCAGCAGTATCACCGAGTTCGAGTACCAATCACTGACCGGGTTCGGCTATCTTGCTTTCGACCCCGAATTGAAATACTTCGCCTCGAAAGATAGCGTCGTCTCGTGGCAGACCAGTAAGGATCACATGCTGGATAAGATCGTGCTGCGCGACGACCTGACCTGGTCGGACGGCCAGCCGATCACCGCCCAGGACGTGAAGTTTTCCTACCAGGTGATCATGACCGAGGCCGTTTCCCCGCCGGCCGTGAGGCAGGGCCCCGATCAGTTGAAATGGGTCGAGGCGTACGACGATCACACGCTTGTCTTCTTCCACAAGGAGCCCCTGGCCACCAACACGACGAATATGTCGATCACCGTGATCCCGAAACATATCTACGAAAAAACACTTGAGGCCGACCCGACAATGGCCCGCAGCCCTGAGCATTCTCGGCTCGAAGATCATCCGGTGGTCGGCGGCGCGTACGAGTTGGTGAGCCGTGATCGCAATCAGGAGTTCGTCGTCCGCCGCCGCGAGAGCTATTACATGCACGACGGCAAGCCGGTCCGGCCGAAGCCCTACTTCAAAGAGATCCGCGTCAAGGTGATCGAAGATCAAAACACGGCCCTGCTGGCACTGAAAGCCGGGCAGATCGAGGAAATGGAGCTGCGGGCCGAGCAGTGGGACTCCAAAACCAATACCGACGAGTTTTATAGGCGCAACACGCGCGTCACGGCGCTGGAGTGGACCGAGTTCCACTTCGATTGGAATTGCAGGACGCCCTTCTTCTCCGACAAGCGCGTGCGACAGGCGATGGGCTGGGCCTTCGATTACAAGGAACTGCTCAACGTCATCTGCCGCGGCCTCTATGAGCCCTGCAACGGCAATTTCCACCCCACGTCGTGGGCCTACCCAAAAAATGGCCCGCAGCCCTATCATCAAGACCTCGACAAGGCCGAGGACCTGCTCGACGCGGCCGGCTGGACCGACAGCGACGGTGACGGCATTCGCGACAAGGAGATCAACGGCCGACGCGTTCCCTTCGAGTTTACGCTGCTCACCTACCAAACCGAGACCGGCATCCAGGCTGGTACGCTGCTCAAAGAGTGTCTCGGCAAAATCGGCATCATTTGCAATGTCAAGCCGACCGAGTTCACCGTCCTCGTCGACAGCCAGCAGAAGCACAATTTCGACGCCGCGATGGGCGGCTGGGGAGCGGGCACTGATCCGGATTCAAGCGCCAACATTTTCGTCACCGGCGAGGGCCGTAACTATGGCAATTACTCCAACAAGCGCGTGGATGAACTGTTCGAAGCCGGCCGCCGCGAACTGGACCAGGCAAAGCGGGCCGCCATCTACGGCGAAATTCACACCCTCCTGTGGGAGGATCAGCCCTACACTTGGCTCTTCAATCGCAACTCCTTCTATGGCTTCAGCAAAAAGCTCCGCGGGTACAACTTCTGCCCGACCGGGCCGTACAACTTTGATCCGGGCATTTTTGGCGTCTACAAGCCGGCCGCTTCCGGCTCGTGAGCTGGACGCCGAATCATGGTCAACTATCTCATTCGCCGCGTCCTGCTAGGCTTTGTGACGATCATCCTGATCACATTTGTGGTCTACGCGCTGATTCGTCACATGCCCGGCTCGCCGCTCACGATCGACCCCAGCCAGATGATGCGCGGCCGCTCGCAAAGCCCCGAGGTTCGGCGCAGCGCGAACACTTGTACGGCCTGGATAAACCCTGGTACCAGGCCTACTTCATCTGGCTCGGCCACGTCGCCGAGCTCGATTTGGGCAAATCGATTCCACAAAACAACGTGCCGGTCGGCCGGTTGATCGCCGAACGAATGCCGGCCACGCTGTTGTTGTCGGTAACATCGCTCCTGTTGACTTATCTGTTATCGATACCCATCGGGTTGTGGGCCACGGTGAAGAGCGGCTCACTCGCCGAGCGGGCCGTCAGCACGCTGCTATACATGCTGTATTCCTTGCCGGCGTTCGTCGCGGCGCTCTATTTGCAACTTCTCTTTTATTCCAAGCTCGGCTGGCTGCCGCTGTTCGGCATGACGAGCGACCGCTTTTCCGATCTGTCGGTGGCCGGCAAAGCCTGGGACGTATTCAAGCACGCCCTGATGCCGACGATTTGCTTCACCTACGGCAGCCTGGCCTACTACTCCCGCTTTGTGCACGCCAACATGCAGGAAACCATCCGCCAAGATTACATCCGCACCGCCCGGGCCAAGGGCGTGCCGCCCGGCCGCGTAATTTGGCATCACGCCTTCCGCAACACACTGATCCCCCTGGTAACCTTGTTCGGCCTGACGCTGCCCAGCCTGCTCGGCGGGGCGGTCATCTTGGAACAAATCTTCAGTTGGCCAGGCATGGGCCGACTGTATTTCGAGGCAATTGGCCAGCGCGACTACGAGACAATCATGGGCCTCACCTTGATCTTCAGCCTGCTGACGCTGGCCGGACAACTATTGGCCGACATTCTGTACGCCGTGGTGGACCCACGCGTAACTTACAACTAACGAGCCGTTGATGGCCTCCATACCTCAAGTCATGGAATCAACCGCGGTGGCAACCGCCTCACCCGGCTTTTGGAGCCAGGTGTGGCGCGCCTTCCGCCGGCGCAAGCTGGCAATGGCCGCGCTCTCATACGTGCTGCTACTGTGCCTGGTGGCCCTCGGTGCGCCGATGATCGTCGGCACCAAGCCGATCGTCTGCCAGTACAAAGGCCACATTTATTTCCCCTTTCTCGGTTATTACAACCGCTCCTGGGAAAACGGTATTTTTTATGAAGACCGCTTTCGGGGCGAATATCCCAAGCCGCTGAAAGAAAAGGACCCCGATAGCTGGGCCATCTGGCCCCTCGTCTATCAAGATCCCTACCGCCGCGTGCGGGCCGACGAATGGCCGGGCCAGCCCGGCAACCCGGCCGGCGACGCGGGCAGTCCCAGCCGGCTCAACTGGTTCGGCACGAATCAGCAGGGATTTGATGTGTTCGCGCAAATGGTGCACGGCACGCAGATCGCGCTCTCGGTCGGCTTCGTTTCGATGGGCATCGCCGCCGCCATTGGTATCACCTTCGGTGCGCTGGCCGGCTATTTCGGCGGCTGGATCGACATGCTGCTCAGCCGCATCATCGAGCTGGTGATGTGCATCCCCACGATCGTGCTGATCCTGGCCGTCGTTTCGATGCTCGATCGCGTGTCGAACTATCACTTGATGATCATGGTCGGCATCACCGGCTGGACCGGCATTGCCCGGCTGGCACGGGCAGAGTTCTTGAAACTCAAAGAGATGGAGTTCGTCACAGCCGCCCGCGCGATGGGCGCCGGCTGGGGGCGGATCATTTTTGTGCACGTGCTGCGAAACGCGCTCGCCCCCGTCCTCGTGCCCATCACATTCGGCATTGCCGACGCGATCCTGATCGAAAGCGGCCTCAGCTACCTCGGATTTGGCGCCTCGCCGCCAAACCCAAGCTGGGGCACGCTGCTCCACTCCGGCCGGCTGGCCATCGAACAAATGTGGTGGCTGATCGTCTTCCCCGGCGCGGCCATTTTCCTCACCGTGCTGGCCTACAACCTGATCGGCGAGGGCCTTCAGGAAGCGACCGACCCACGCTTGAGGCAGGCGGCGCATTGAACGGTCGAGGGTCGAAGTCGAGGGTCAAGGACCAGAAAGTTGAGAGTTGAAAGTTGAGAGTCCAGGGTCAGAGAGTCCAGAGCTGCGAGTCGAGAGTCGAGAGCCAGAAGGAGAAGCCCGTGTGTAAGATTTCAGCGAATGTTGCGTTTTCGGTTGCGAGTATCGGGCCGCGAAGCGACTCGCATTCCGGACCTTGATTCTTGACCCTCGACCTTCACTTCCCCTTCCGGCTCTCGACTCTTGACTCTAAGCTCTTGACTATGCCCCCCGCCGTTCTCGACGTCGAACATCTTCGCACGCATTTCCACACTGAAGAAGGTGTCGTGAAGGCCGTTGAAGATGTGTCGTTTCAAATCCAGCTGGGTCACACGCTGGGCATCGTCGGCGAAAGCGGATCGGGCAAGAGCGTGACGTCGCTCACGATCATGCGACTCTTGGCCAATACGGCCCGCATCGAATCGGGCCGTGTCTCCTTCCTCGGCAAAGACCTCGTCAAGCTGCCCGAGCGCGCGATGCAATCGATCCGCGGCCGCGACATCAGCATGATCTTTCAAGAGCCGATGACCTCGCTCAACCCCGTCTTCGCCGTCGGCGCGCAGATCATGGAAGCGATCATACTCCACCAAAAAGTCGGCCGTGCCGAGGCCCGCGCGAAAACTATCGACCTTTTGCGAGAAGTCGGCATATCCAAGCCCGAGCAGCGCGTCGATTCCTACCCGCACCAAATGTCCGGCGGCCAGAAGCAACGCGTAATGATCGCGATGGCCCTGTCATGCAACCCGCAACTGCTGATCGCCGACGAACCGACGACCGCCCTGGACGTCACGATCCAGGCCCAGATCCTCGAAATCCTCCGCCGGCTTCGCGACGCCCGCGGCATGGCGATTATCTTCATCACGCACGACCTGGGCGTGATTGCCGAAATCGCCGACGAAGTGCTGGTGATGTTCCAGGGCCGCGAGGTCGAGTACGGCCCGGTGCTCGACATCTTCAGCCACCCGAAACACCCCTACACGAAGGGCCTGCTCGCCTGCCGGCCGCGGCTCGACACGCCCTATCGCCGGCTGCCAACGGTTGACGACTTCATGACGGTGGTCGAAGAAAAAGGGGACGGCAGCCAAATCTCGCCCGGCGAGCAGTCGGCCGCGGCACTGATCGACCAGAGCCGCACCGCCCGCGTCACGAGCCAGGTCCGCGTCATCGAAAAGAAAATGGACGCCGCTCGACTCGCCCAGCTCACCAAGGCCGGCCGCGGCCGACTGCTTCACCCCAGGGGCAAACTGGAGCGCATCGGCCACCCCTGGAAAGAGGGCCAGCACCCGCCCGACACCACCTGCGTCGCCGAAGGCACCCAGCCGCTCCTCTCCGTGCACGACCTCCAGGTCTACTTCCCCATCCGCCGCGGCATCCTCGCCCGCACGGTCGACTACGTCCGCGCGGTCGACGGCATCAGCTTCGACGTCTATCGCGGCCAGACGCTCGGCCTGGTCGGCGAATCGGGCTGCGGTAAAACCACCACCGGCCGGGCCATCCTGCGGCTGATCGAGCCGACCGCCGGACGCGTTCAGTACGAAGGCGTCGACCTCCGAACGCTGGGCAGCGGTTCGCTGCGGGCGATGCGCCGCAAAATGCAAATCATCTTTCAAGACCCGTACGGCTCGCTGAACCCGCGGATGACGATCGATTCGGCCCTCATCGAACCGATGCTCATCCAAAAAATCGGCCGGAACCGCAAGGACCGCCGCGACCGGGCCGCCGCCCTGCTGAAAGAAGTCGGCCTCCCCTCGGCCTACCTCCGCCGTTACCCGCACGAGTTCTCTGGCGGCCAGCGGCAGCGAATCTCGATCGCCCGCGCCCTGGCCGCCGACCCGGAGTTCATCGTCTGCGACGAATCGGTCTCATCGCTGGACGTCAGCGTGCAGGCCCAGGTGCTGAACCTCCTGAAAGACCTGCAAGACCACCGCGGCCTGACCTACATCTTCATCAGCCACGACCTGAGCGTGGTGAAATTCATGGCCGACATGATGGCCGTGATGAACGACGGCAAGATCCTCGAATTCGGCCCCAGCGAAAACATCTACTCACATCCCCGCGAAGACTACACCCGCCGACTGATCGAAGCCACCCCGCGAGATGACCTCGAGCGGATTAAAAGACGCGTGGCCGAACGGGCAGCCCGGCGGCCAGTGTAGCCGTCTCGCGCTGCGAGCTGAATCACCGCCCGCGAAGCGAGCGGGCTATATTTGTCAATCGGCTTCCTCCCCCAACCTCGCCCTCCTGATTGCTTGTGCTCATTTGGTCGCCTCCTCGACGATTTTGATTTCATCGCCGGAAAGGCCGTAGAGTTGGTAGACGTGGCGGTCGATTTCGCGGTCGGTGGCCCGTGGAATTTGCTCATTGTTGTTCAGAATTGGAACCGTTATCTGTTGGCTCGACGGCGGTGCGACGGCGTCGAGGATTTCGCACAGTTCGGGCGGCGTGACAAATGAGTCGTTCATGCGGGCGCTCCCAAAATGCCGCCGATGGCGGCCACAAACGTTTCCCACTCGCCGCGGCCCCGGGCCAGCTTGCGTTTTCCCTTGGGCGTGAGCCGGTATATGCGACGGCGGGCGCCGCGGCGGCCATGCTGGCCCACTTCCCACACCGCGGCCACTTCGCCCGCCGCTTCCAGGCGATACAGGGCCGGGTAGAGGGAACCCTCTTTGAGTTTCAGCAGGCCGCAGCCGCGCAGCTCTAGATGATGCAGGACTTCCAGCCCATGGGCCTCGCCCCGTTCGAGCGTGGCCAGGATCATGGCTTCCAGGTGTCCGCGGAGTTTATCGCCGTGAATGGGTTGCATCCAGCAATCCTAGACAAGCTATAAATAGCCGTCAAGCGGTTTTGGTCGAAGGAGGGCGAAACAAGCCAACACGGATGCCGGGTTGGGGTGCGAGGGTCCCGAGTCTTTCTCGCGGTAAGATCCGATAGAATGGCGAGAACAATGCGCGTGCCGGTTGCGAAGCGAAAAAAGGCCGCGGCAATCGACCGCCTTCCGCAGAACCAGCAGGCCGGACAGGGGTTCAATCGTGTGGGCCGTGCGAGCGGGTAGCTGAGAGGCGGCAGACAGCCAGCGAACGGAGCGGCCCGCTCGCGGCTCTGCGGGCTGCGCAAGATGGAGCGAGCCCCGGGCTGTTTTGTTGGGGTCGATCGGGCTGAGAATCGGCGGGGTGAGTGGGCGCGGGGATTGATCCCCACCCCCTTCTTTGTCGGCAGCGTCCGGCCCATTCGCGGCCGGGGGGCCCTCAATTACAATGAATTGGCCGCGCCCGCGCCCGTTCGGGCAGCGGCGGGCGGCGGTGAGCGTTCTCTTATTTTCCCATTACGGAACTCCTTCAAATCATGTCCGGAACAATCCCTGCGCCCGCGTCGTGCGCGGCTTCGACAAATCGTTTTTTACCTCTATTGGTCGTGTTGTTCGTCGGCAGCGGCTGTGCCGCGCTGATCTATGAAATCGTCTGGCTGCAGATGTTGCAGTTGGTGATCGGCGGCAATGCCAGTGCGTTGGGCGTGCTCTTGGGCACGTTCATGGGGGGGATGTGCTTGGGCAGTTTGCTGCTGCCGCGATTGATTCCCACCAAAGCACATCCGCTGCGCGTGTACGCCTTTTTGGAAGCCGGCATCGGCATTTGTGGGCTGGTGATTTTGTATGCGATGCCGTCGCTCGAGCAACTGTATACCACGTTCGGCCATCACACCTATTGGCGGGGGATCGTGGCGGCAATTTGCCTGTTGCCGCCGACCGTGCTAATGGGAGCGACGTTGCCGGCCATCGCCCGCTGGGTGGAATCGACGCAGCGGGGCGTAGCGTGGCTGGGTTTCTTCTATGGCGGCAACATCGTCGGGGCGGTCATTGGATGTTTGCTGGCCGGGTTCGTGCTGCTGCGTCTTTTGGATATGGCGACGGCGACCTATTGTGCCGTCGCTATTAATGCGGCGGTGTGCGGTTTGGCGCTCTTGATCTCGACAGTCGCCGAGTATGAGCCGCCAGTCGAAGTGACCGAGGCAGGCGCGATCGATTGGGCCGAGGGGGCCTGGCCCGTGTACATCTCGATTGGCCTGTCGGGGCTTACCGCCCTGGGGGCCGAAGTGATCTGGACACGCCTCTTGTCACTTCAGTTTGGCGGCACGGTATACACGTTTTCGATTATCTTGGGCGTGTTCTTGATGGGGCTAGGAATCGGCAGCAGCGTGGCCTCGGTGTGGGCGCGGTCGCTCGATTCGCCGCGGCTGGCGCTGGGCTTGTGCCAGTTTCTGTTGACGCTGGCCATCGCCTGGACGGCCTACATGATTTCCTGCTCATTGCCGTTTTGGCCGGTGAGCCCCGATATCGCGATCAACCAGTGGTACACGTTCCAGCTCGACATGGCTCGCGCGATATGGGCCATCTTGCCGGCGGCCTGCTTGTGGGGCGCGAGCTTTCCGCTGGCGATCGCGGCAGCCGCCGTGCCGGGCAAGGAGCCGGGCCGGCTCGTGGGCGGCTTGTACGCCGTGAATACGATCGGTGCGATTATCGGATCGCTGGCGTTTGCCTTGTGGTTGGTCCCCGCCTTGGGCGTGCAAAACCCGGGCAAACTGTTGGAGCTCAAACCGCTGTCGTTTGGCACTCAGCGAGCGCAGCAGATCTTGATCGGAATCTCGTTCGTGTCCGCGTTTATCGCTTGGCTGCCGATTGGGACCGGGTTTCGTTTGTCCAGCGGTCCGACGGCGGCCGGCGATGGGACACGTGCCGCTGCTGGCGGCAGCGCGGCCGCCGCTGCGAAGTTTCCCTGGTGGGTCGCTGCGGCCGCCGTTTCGGTGCTGCCGGCGATCTTTTTAATCGTAACAGTGCAGCCGATTCCCTGGGGGCTGGGGGCCGAGGGACGCTGGGTGGCGAGCAAGTCTGGTTACACGAACAACGAATTGGTGCTCGAAAACGGCATCGTGAGCCAAAAGAGTATTCCGGCGTTTCAAGGTGGCGTTGACGAACAGGGCCGACCGCATCCCCACGAGTACTGCCTGTACATGGGTGAAGGCGAGAATGTCACGGTTGCCGTGACGAAGTCGAGCGAATACGGCCACTTGAGCTTCCACGGCGGCGGCAAGGTGCAGGCCTCGACCGATCCGGCCGACATGCGGCTGCAGCGGATGCTGGGCCACATCCCGGCGCTGGTGCATCCGAATCCGGAATCGGTGCTCGTCGTGGCCTGCGGTGCCGGCGTGACGGCGGGCAGCTTCATTCCCCATCCGGAAGTAAAGGAGATCGTGATTTGCGACATCGAGCCGCTGGTGCCGTATCGAGTGACGCCCTTCTTTGCGAAAGCCAACTTCAATGTCGTTGGGCGTTACATCGACGACGACGTGAGCGAAGTGAAAGACAAGGGGTTCATCGAAAGCGGACGCGTGAAAGTGATGATCGACGATGGCCGGCACTACCTGCGGACGCTCGACAAGAGCAAGAAGTTCGACGTCATCACGTCGGATCCGATTGATCCTTGGGTCAAAGGGTGCGCTGCGCTAAACACGATCGAATACTATCAAATGTGCAAGGAGCACCTGAAGCCGGGTGGCGTCATGGCGCTGTGGATGCCGATCTACGAAAGCACCGAGGATTCACTGAAGAGCGCTATTGGCACCTTTTTCGAGGTGTTTCCCCACGGGATCTTGTGGACCAACGACGTCAACAAAGCGGGCTACGATGCAATTCTGTTCGGACAGGTCGAGCCGACGCGGATTGATCTGGACGAATTGGAAGAGCGGCTAAGTCGCCCCGATCAGCAAAAGGTGGTCGCCTCGATGCGCGAGGTCGGTTACAGCTCGATCTACGAGCTATTGGGGACCTACGCGGGCGACGCGCAGCGGATGAAAGGATGGACCAAAGGTTTTGAACCAAATACCGACAGGAATCTGAGATTGCAATACCTGGCCGGCATGTCGCTGAACAAATACATCGAGAAGGAACTCCTGGAAGGTATCTTGAAATACTACACGTTTCCCAGCGACATCTTCCAAGGCTCGGACGAGTCGCTCCAAAAGCTTAAGGAAGTGCTGGAATCGAACGGCCGAATTCAGGGGGCGGAGGACGGCACGCGCTGAAAGAGCTCGCCGAGCCGCAATTGAAAACCCGCTAGAACCGCGCGGACTTCGAGAAAATCTTGCTCGTCGATCGATTGAACATTGTCAATCGATGCATAAATGCAGGCGTCGCCAAATGTTGACACAGCAAATCCTCAGAATCAATCGCTAGAACAAAGGGCTACCAGTATCGTCGTACGAGCAGCACTCGACGACAATACTTTGGACGCTGCCGAGCCCCCGACGATCTGGGCCACCGAACGGACAAGTCACGATTCGGTCACTATTCGCTAGCGGATTCCTCGACGCCCGGCGTGGCGTCGCTGACGCCCAGCACCACGTCGTACAGGCCCTGGCCGGCTGCGGCCTGGTTGGCGTTATTCAGATAAATAATGTCGGTGAGGCCGGGGACGGTGACGCTCTTCTGATAGCGGACGCTCCCGTCGGCGTAGAGGACGTTGAGACCGTAGCCATAGTGATTGGCGATGCGCGGACCAAACGCATCGAAGCGGGGCGCGTCCGCCATGATCGGGTCACGCGACTGGGGGCGTTTGCCGATGCAGTAGTTCTGATAGCGATGCTTTTCGTCCACGTAGCCGATGCGGAAGCAGTAGTTGTTCGGAAACATCGCTGCCAATTGGGCCAGGTCCGAGGACGAAAACGTCACCAGCTTCTCGCCGTTCGGAATCGTGATGACCAGGCGCGGGCCGCCGATTTGCCGTCGCTGGCTCGCGGCCGGGCAGATCAGTAGCCGCTTCAATTTCTCGGGCGAGATATAGCCCTCGCCCACTAGCCGCACCGCGAAGACGCCGGCACAGTCGCTCGAGCGAACGCGCGGGACGTAGCCGTGTTGATTCTCGGTGTACTCCCAAATCACGTCCCCGATCGATTGCAGGTTGCGAGCACACTGAGTGCGCCGCGACGAACAGCGGCTGCTTTGCAGGGCCGGCAACAGCAACATGCTGACGGCCAGCAACACGCCGGCAGCTACGGAGATGTCGGCCAGGCTCCAACCGACCGACGATGACGGCGGATCGACCTGGGAGACGGCAGGCCGCGGGGGCGAGTCGTCATCCCAATTCGTTGCCTGCAGGGCCGTCCGCTCGGCCAGCCCGCGGGGCGGATCGCCGGCAGCGGCGACCGCTGATTCGACTTCGCCGAAGCAGGCCCGCAGGTGCTCAAGCTCGCGACTCAACTCAGGACTTTGGGCCAGACGCGTTTCGAGCTGACGCTGCTCGGCGTCGTCCAATTCTCCCAACAAGTAGCGAATCAGCAGTTCGCGCATGGCCCTGCACGTCGTACTACGTCAAAGGGAAGGGCCCACCGGGTGGGCTCTTCAAAAAAGTTTAGCTCGTCCTCAATCGCATGTTCACTGTCGAGCTGGCCCAGCCGATCGGCATCAACTGGAGGGCTCCGACTGAGCCTCTTTCCAAGCTTCCCCAAGCCGTTTCACGGCCGCGTGGAGCCGGCTCTTCACCGTGCCCACCGGAACCGACAATTCATCGGCCGCCTCGCGGTACTTCAAGCCGCGAAAATACACCAGTCGCACCGCCGAGCGAAGTTGCTCGGGCAAAGCAGCCACCGCCTCGCGTATCCATTCGCCGCGTTCGCCCTCTTCCAGCTCGTCGCTGGGGTCGACCTCGCGGCTGGCCAACACGTCCACCAACGTGCCCAGCTCGTCATGCTGCATGCGGTTCGGACGGTCGAGGCTCACCAGCCGGTGGCGCCGGTTACGGCGCTGAATGTCAATCGCCTGGTTCGTGGCCACCGTGTACAGCCAGGGCCGAACTTTGCGCTCGGCATCGTAGAGCTGGCACTTGAGATGAACTTGAATGAACGTCGCCTGGAACGCGTCTTCGGCCAGCACCTGATTGCCCAGGAAGCGGCGTAAGTAGTTGTAAAGCTCTCTTTCGTAGCGCTTGACCAGCGTTTCAAACAACTTGGCGTTGCCTGTCACCCGGTATTCGAGCAACAGCTCCTCATCGGTCATTTCGTCAGCCGAAACCGGCATGTGAACCGATGAAACGCGGGCAGTGTGCGCGATGCGATCGTCCGTGGATTTGTTCATCATCGTTACGAACCTCTAGCTTAGAGAGTTCGACGCAAAAGGGGGAAAAGTTCCTTCTTCCCCGTCGTCTGGATTAGTCGTCCGTCAACCCGCACATTATAACAACTGTGCGTCCTTGGGTCGCCGGCTTGGACGGGGGAATTTCCGGCGGACGCCGCGCGAAAGCGGCCCAGAGGGATCCGTGCCCGGTACCACCGTCCTCACCGCTACAAGGGCAATTGATGTGCCAACAGGCCCGCGGCAGGCTCCCCCGGGCCGCCGTCTCCTTGTTTTAAACCACCACGCCGCAATAATTTAGGTCTAGCTACCTGGGCCGGTCGGCACCCAATCAAGCCGCTCGCGGCAGCCTTCGGACTGCCATTTTTGCAATTCTCCTGCCCGATTTTGGCAAACCATCTGTACCATTTTTGAACTTGCTTGTGCTCCAATCTGCGACACTTGTTCGGCCGGGACGCCTCCGCTTGGACATAATGGATGAATCTGACTTACCCACTTCCACGGGGCCTTGTCGGCAGCAGGCAGGTTTGACGTGAATTCACCAGAAATCGACCGCGACGACGCCAGCCCGAAAAGCGCTCCAGCCAGCGGCCCCGACAGCTATGGAATGTCACCCGACCAACTTGCCGAGACACGACGCTACGGCCGCATCGAGCTGCGGCTGTCGCTCTTGGACATGGCCCTCGACGCGGCATTTTTGACCCTGGCCGCCTTCGTGCTGTCGCAGCCGCTCGACGGCTGGCTGCAACACTTCGCCTGGCTGAGCGGCGCCCGTTCACTGCCGCGCGTGGTTGTCTTATACGGCGTCGTTTTCCTGCTGCATGTGTGCGTATCGTTGCCGCTATCGTTTTACAGCGGCTATGCCGTCGAGCACCGTTTCGGTTTGAGCAATCAGAGCATCGCTCGCTGGCTGCGAAATTGGCTGCTCAGCAATCTGTTTGCGCTTGTGTTGGGCGCAGTGCTGTTTGGCGGGTTGTACTGGATGATCTGGCACACGGGCGCGTATTGGTGGCTGATCGCCGCCGCCGCCTTCTTTGTGGCCAGCATCGGGCTGGGGCAGCTTGCGCCCGTGCTGTTCTTGCCGCTGTTTTACAAGATCGAGCGGATCGACCGCGAAGACTTGCTAGCGCTTTTGCGGAGGTTGGCCGAAGGGACCGGGCTGGCCATCGAAGGCGTTTACCGGATGGGGATGAGCGCCGATACGAAAAAGGCCAACGCCATGCTGGCCGGGCTCGGCCGCACGCGGCGGGTGCTGATGGGCGATACGCTGCTCGACCAGTTTTCGCCGCCGGAGATTGAAGTGATTTTCGCTCACGAAATCGGTCATCACGTGCATCGGCACATTCCCAAGATGATCGCGGCCGGCGCGGCAATCAGCGTGCTCGGCTTCTGGATGGTGGACCGCGTTCTGGTGACCGCCAGCGGCGTGGCGAGCGCTGCGGAGGCGCCCGTGAGCAGCCTGCCGCTGGTGATGTTTTCACTGATGGTGTTTCAACTGCTGCTCGCCCCCCTGCAGAATGCGATCAGCCGGCATTACGAGCGGCAATGCGATCGCTATGCGCTCTTGCGGACCGGCAATCGCGAGGCGTACCGGGCCGCATTCACCAAGCTGGCCCGGCTGAACAAGGCCGATCCCCAGCCGCACCCGCTCGAGGTGTTTTTGATGCACAGCCACCCGCCCATTGCCGAGCGGCTGGCGATAGCGGGGTAGACGGAGCCGGCGGTCGCAGTGCCCGCTTTCGGAGTGGTCGATCTGAATACGCCGCTGGCGGCGAGACGCCGCCGCCGTCTGGCGGAATAACTGGCTGCAATGCTGTCGAATGCGCATTATGCCGGTTGTTTCAATCGCCCGGTCTGCAGGCGGCGCCGCTCGCTGTCCCGGCCGCGTCAAGCTGGCAGTTCTATTGAATGGCCCACCGGAAATTTATATAGTGAATGTATGTCGCTGCGCTCGGCGGGGAACGGCCGTGCTCTGGTGCCCCGGATAGGTTTGGCCGGAACTCTCATCCCGTTGGTTCGTTGCCGACGCGGCTGCCTGCCTCTATCGGCCAGACGTCTTCCGCTCCCGGCGAAACACCGCGCCAGCCGACAGTGCGTTGCCGCCTACGACCTCCCACGGCTCCACGGAGAGATGATTGATGCTAACCCAGCTGTTCCTAAAGCTGACCTACGTCGGGGCCGAATGGGTCATGTGGCTGCTGCTGTTCTTGAGTATTATCAGCATCGCGCTGATGGTCGAGCGAACGCTGTACTTCATGCGCAATAAAATCGACGCCGAGGCGCTCGCCTCCCAGCTCTACGAACAGTTGCGCGTCCGCAACTTGCAGGCCGCCTGGGACCTGGTCAAGGGTTCCGAAGCAATCGAGTGCGCCGTCGTGGCGGCCGGGTTGTCGTCGCTGCGCGGCGGGTACGAAGCCTGCTCCGAAGCGATGCAAAGCGCGAAAGACCGGCTGCGGCCACAACTGGACGCGAACCTCTCGATTTTGGCCACCATCGGCGCAAACACGCCGTTCGTCGGCCTCTTGGGCACCGTGCTGGGCATCATCAAAGCGGCCCACGAACTGACGGCGGCCGGCGTGGGGAACAACCCGAGCGCCGTGATGTCTGGCGTGTTCGAGGCACTGGTGGCGACGGCCGTCGGCCTGTTCGTGGCCATCCCGGCCGTGGTGGCGTACAACTTGTTTCAACGCAAAGTGCGGAAGACGCTCGCGCAAGTCGATTCGCTCGCGCACTTGGTATTGGCTTCAATCCGGGTCGACGCCCGGCCGGCCGCGGCGAATGCCGCTGCGCCGGCAGCGGCGGCGCCCACACCCACGAGGGTCGCATAAATGGCCGCAAGCGCAGGGTTTTCGTCGGAAGAGGGCGGATCGTTAAGCGACATCAACGTCACGCCGCTGGTCGACGTGGTGCTGGTGCTTCTGATTGTGTTCATGATCACCGTGCCGGCGATCGTGGGCACGGCCCCGATCAAGCTGGAACTGCCCGTGACCGGCTCGGTGGCCACCGACGCCGACATCTTGCCGTTGGCCTTTTCGCTGAAGCGCGGCGCCACCGGAGAGATTGAGATTTACCTCAGCGAGCGAAAAATGACCGTGGACGAGATGCGTGCCCAGTTTCGGCAGCCACCGCCGGCCGACCAACGGGTTTCGGTTGGGGCCGACGCGGGAATATCACACGGTGAGTTCGTCAAGTTTCTGGATTTGCTCCAATCGCTGGGCATGAAAAAGATTTCCATCGAGACGCGGCATGTCGAGTCGCGCTAGGTCGCCGCTATGGCCGCTCCGTATGAACATGCATCGACGAACGGCGACATGGAAGCGGCGCCTTGGGCCGAGTTGAATCTCGGCGGGGGCCGCGTTGTCACTTCTACTGCCCCACCGCCGGATGCGCCGCGCAGCCGGCCCCAGATTCGCCCGAAGCGTGGCGGCCGCAAGCCCGCAGGCCCGGACTCGGCCAACGATTTTTCGGCTCCCTGGGCGGGATCTTCAAAGCGTCGGCCCAGGAAGTGGCCCTACCCGAAGAAGACGACGCCGACCACACCGTCGAGCGTTTCATCTCATCGACGCCGCCCTGGCTGGTGAGCATGATCGTGCACTTTCTGTTCATGATCGGGCTGGGGCTGGTCGTGCTGAAGACGCACGACCTGGCGCAGTCGAAGATGACGGTCGACGTCGACCTTTCCGACCCGCCAGAGAAAGACGAGCGCTGGGCGGATCAACTGGGCGAGCAGCTCGAGACGCCCACGCTGATGCCCTCCGACGAAGGCCTGCCAAACGAGGTCCCGGCGTTTCCGACGCGTCCCGATATGCCGGAGGTCGACGATCCGATCGTCGGACCGCCGCGGCTGGCGCCTGCGCCGGATGGAATCGCCGCGGCCGGGACGACCGACGCGCCGGCGATTGGGCTGAAGTTCTTTGAGGGGCGCGAGGAGGGCATCAAGAAGGGATTGGTGAAGGCGTACGGCGGGACGGACCTCACGGAAGAGGCTGTCAACGAGGCTCTGCGCTGGCTCGTCCGCCGACAAAAGCAGAACGGCCTGTGGAGCTTGACGGGGCCGTACAAGGACGGTGCGCTGAGCGAGAACGAGGAGGCGGCCACGGCGATGGCCCTCCTCGCGCTGCAGGGCGCCGGTTACACGCCGGAAAGCTCCGGGCCCGAGGAATTCACCAAGGCCGCCAAGCGAGGTTGGGCCGCGCTGCTCAAGCATCTGCAGCCGGACGGCCACTTCTTCGGCGACGTGCCGATGAGCCACCAACTCTACACCCAAGCCCAGTGCACAATCGCGATTTGTGAGCTGTACGGCATGACTCGCAACCAAACCTATCGCGAGCCGGCGCAGCGGGCGATCGATTATTGCGTCCGCGTGCAGGCGCCACAGGGCGGCTGGCGCTACGAGCCGAGCGTCGACAGCGACATGTCGGTCACCGGCTGGATGGTGATGGCCCTGCAGAGCGGCCGGATGGCCGGCCTCGAGGTGCCCAGCCCGACGTTTGACCGGGTGAAAGATTTTTTAGACGCCGTCGGCCGCGAAGACGGCAGCCGCTACGCCTATCAACTACGGGCCGGCGCCACGCTGCCGCTCACCGCCGAGGGGCTGTTGTGTCGGCAGTACTTGGGCTGGGGCCACGATGACGCGCGGCTTCGCAGCGGCGTCGATTTTCTACTCGCTAATTTGCCCTCCTGGAACAATGGCGAGCGGAACGTTTACTATTGGTACTACGCGACGCAAGTCTGTCATCACATGGAAGGCAGCGACTGGCAGCGGTGGAACGCCGTCACCCGTCAACTCTTGCCCGAGCACCAGGAAAGACGCGGGGTGGAGAAAGGCAGTTGGAACCCGGAGGGCGACCGCTGGCCACAGGGGGGAAGGCTCTATGTGACGTGCTTATCGATCTACATCCTGGAAGTGTATTACCGGCACATGCCGCTCTACCAAAAGGGTATCTTGTCCAACTAACAGCGTGTTGAAAGTGGAGACTGGCTCGCGGTCCGATGCGAAAAATGTCGCGAATTTACATTGCCGTGAGCGTGCCTGTGCCCTTTTTCAACGGGCTTTCATCGAGGGCTGCCAATCTTCTGTGATTCCTGCCCCTGGCGAAGTTCAACCCGTGAAATCGCCCTGTCCGCCAGTCCGCATCGCCTCGCAGGACCGGCAAATGGATCTGCCGAGACGTGGTTGCTACGGCGCGGGCCCGAGCCGCCGGCGGCAAGACGGACCGTGACCTACGATACAGTATGTGGGCAGCGGGGCAGTTGCCGCAGGTTTTGATCTTGTTGCTCGCGATTTCGCGGTGGCCCCAAGCGGGGCGATAGTTGCGCGAGTCCGATCGTCCGCACGCTCCTCGGCGATCGACAGTTGCTTCTTTGCAACGGCGAAGCGAAGAGCTTCTATCGGCGCCAGACCGGTGCAAGCCCTAACAGAGCGGCGAGCACCAAGAGCAGCGTCATCGGCTCGGGCACGTTGGTTTGGCTGCCGGCCGCCGGCGCGGTGGCGCCGTAGCGGCTTTTCCAGTAGTCGTAATCGAGGCGGGTGACCATGCCGTCGGGCGTGTCGCCGGGGCCGGTGCCGTCGGCGCCGGTGCCGGGCGCCACCGACTGGCCGAGCATGTTTCGCCAAACGGTGTAGTCGGCCGCGTTCACCGTGCCGTCCTGGTTGTAATCGCCGCCGAGGCGGACCTGGCCGGTGAGGTGGATGACGATCTGCGGCAGGTTCTGCGAGAAGGGCTGCGGGTTCGTGCTTTGCGGCACGAGGGTAATTTGGCCGTTGAAGGCGCCAACGTGCGAATCGTCAAGCGAAACGACGAGGCCCCCCTGCGTCGCGCCGGCGGCCAGGTTGCTGAATGATGTGAACCCGGTAAGTCCGAAATCGTCCGCCTGCAGGACGAAGCTGCCGGCCAGATCATCGGCCGGGGCGGCGGCCGTGTTCGACACGCCGAGCGTGGCCGAGAGGGGGGCTTGGCCTTCGACGATCGAGCCCAGGTCGAGCGAAAACTCATTCGCGCCGCTCGGTGTGAACAAGCCGTCGCCGCTTTGCTTGGCGATGGTGGCGACCGCATAGTTGTTCACCGTGCCTTGGACGTTCACCGTTTGCGACGAGAGCGAGGTGTCGCCCAGGCCGCTGGTGCCGGCGCCGCTGGAGGTGAGCGAAATCGTGGCCGTGCCTGTTTTCACGCCGGCCGTCGTCGTGTCGATGCCGACCGAGAGGGCGACGCTGTTCGTCAGGCCGGCGGCCAGGCCGGTGAACGAGCCGCTGTTGGTGGCGACGCCGCCGGTAGGCGAGCCGATCGAGGCGTCGAGCGATTCGGAGAAGCCGTCGGCCGCGGCGCTATTGGTGAGCGACAATATTTGCGACGGGGCCAGGTCACCGACGTGGACGATGCCGAAGTTGACCGGCTCGGGCGAGTGGGCCGAAGGATCGGCGTAGCGATAGGCGGTGCCGGTGATCGCAAGCATCTGATCGGCGACGTTGTCGAAGTTGTTTGCGATGTGGACTTGCTGACCGGTGAGGGCGCCGGCAGTGGTGGCATTGAACGTAACGGCGAGGTTGCCTGAGTCTGCGCCGGCCGCGATTGGCCCGAAATTCGCGGCGGTGACGCCGCGCCGCCCAGTCGGGCGTCGGTGAGATTGCCGCCGTTGGCTGCGGTCTGGATTGCGCCGCGCAGGCTCGGGCCGCTGGCGCCCGCGTTGTTGATTTGGTAGTTCAGCGTGGGGGAATCGCCCACATGGACGTTGCCGAACGCCATCGTGGCCGTGCCGGTGCCGCCGCCCGTCACATCGCCGCCGAGCGACTGCGTCTGGCCGGGGCTGGCGTTGATCTGGCCGCCACCGGTGACGTTCGCGCGGGGATTGAACGTGTTGCCGGCGCCGAAGTTGGCGTTGTTATAGTCGACCGCGACCTCGATATCGTTGGCGCCGAAGTTCAGGCTCGTGCCGTTGTGGATCAAATAGTCGCCGTCTGACGCACCGCTGGCGGCGCTTAGATCGAGCGAGGCGCCGGCGTCGATTTGAATCGTCCCGCTCTGGCCGTCGATTTTCCCGCCGTTGACGACCAGCGTTCCTCCTGCGGCGCGAACGGTGCCGCTGTTGAGAATCGTGTTGTTGATCGTGCCGTGGCCGAAGATCTCGGCCGCGGCTGGGTTCGCAATGTCGCCGCCGGAGGTGAGCGTGGCGTCGGCCAGGGCCGCGCCGCCCAGTTCGACCGTGCCCGTATTGTTGAGCGCGCTGGTCATCGTGAACGTGCGGCCGTCTTTGATGCGCAGCGTGCCCGCATTGTTGACTTGCGATGCCTCAGTTGCTACGCCAGCGAACGTGATCGACGAACCCGGACCGGAAAGCTCGATCGTTGTGCCGGCGGCGATCGTCGTTAACGGCGTGCCGAGCAGTATCACGCTCGCGCCGCTGCCGCCGTCGACGGCGCGATATGTGCCCCCCGTGAGCGTGCCGGCGGCGAGATTCGTTAAGACGCCTGTGGCGTCGAACGTGCTGTCCAGCGCTTCGTAGGTGCCAGTGTTCGTGTGGGTGGTGGCCGCAAGGGTGGCGGTCCCTCCGCCGGACTGCGCGGACGATGCCGCTGTTGGCCAGCGATGGGGCGGTGAAGGTGGTGCCGCCAAGTTCTAGCTCGCCGCCATTGGTGAAAGCGCCCGCAGCCGCGAAGTTGCGGCCGGAGAAGAGCCGCAGCGCGCCGCTGGCGCCGATCGTGGCCAGGTTCGCGAGCCCATTGGCCCCGCCTGTCTCGTTCAAAATGTTCGACGATGCGCCGCGGAGGATGATCTCGGCGTTGTTGGTGATGATGTCGGCGCCGGAAATCGGAACGTGCTGGCGACGTCGTACGTGCCGTCGGTGAGCGTGTTGGCGGCAAAATTCGTCAATGTGCCGTCGGTGATGGTTAAAGTGCTGTTGACGTTAAAGGTTGCGTTGTTTGTGTACTGGCCGCCGGACTTGTTGAACGTGGTGGGCCGATCGACGATGACGGTGCCGTTATTCAGCAAGTCGCCGGTGAAGGTGCGGAGACCGGTGCCGCCGGTCTGGAAGTGGACCAGGCCCGTGGCGCTGTTGGTGAGCGTGCCGCTGGTGATGACCAGGTCTGCGCTGCCCGAGCTGGTGCCGGTCAGCAAGATGGAGCCATCGTTCGTGAAGCCAGTGGCGGAGGTCAGCATTCGGGCCGTGGTAAACGAGTCCTGCAAGGTAACGGTCTGGCCCGCGTGCAGATCGCCTTCGAGGTTGCCGTTGTTAGTGAACAGGAACGAGGCCGCATTGGTGGCGGCCGGCCCGATCTGGAGCGTGGCGATCGAAAGCTGCGGCGTGCCGGTGATCGTGCCCCCTTCATAATCGAAGGTGCCGGTGCTGATCGTGCCCGACGTGTAAGCCAGGGTGCCGGCCGATTGCGTGAACACAGTGCCGCCGGTGAGATTGATGTTGCCGTCCATGGCGAGCGTGCCGCCCGTGAGATTGAAGGCGCTGCCGCCGGTGACGGTGATCGCGCTGGCTAAGTCGAACGTGCCGGCAGCCTGCTCAAAGGTGCCCGCACTATCAATGGTCAACGTGCTGTTGACGTCGAAGGTTGCGTTGTTAGTGTACTGGCCGCCGGACTTGTTGAACGTGGTGGGCCGATCGACGATGACGGTGCCGTTATTCAGCAAGTCGCCGGTGAAGGTGCGGAGACCGGTGCCGCCGGTCTGGAAGTGGACCAGGCCCGTGGCGCTGTTGGTGAGCGTGCCGCTGGTGATGACCAGGTCCTGCGCTGCCCGAGCTGGTGCCGGTCAGCAAGATGGAGCCATCGTTCGTGAAGCCAGTGGCGGAGGTCAGCATTCGGGCCGTGGTAAACGAGTCCTGCAAGGTAACGGTCTGGCCCGCGTGCAGATCGCCTTCGAGGTTGCCGTTGCTGGTGAACAGGAAGGAGGCCGCATTCGGTGGCGGCCGGCCCGATCTGGAGGGTGGCGATCGAAAGCTGCGGCGTGCCGGTGATTGTGCCCCCTTCATAATCGAAGGTGCCGGTGCTGATCGTGCCCGACGTGTAAGCCAGGGTGCCGGCCGATTGCGTGAACACAGTGCCGCCGGTGAGATTGATGTTGCCGTCCATGGCGAGCGTGCCGCCCGTGAGATTGAAGGCGCTGCCGCCGGTGACGGTGATCGCGCTGGCTAAGTCGAACGTGCCGGCAGCCTGCTCGAAGGTGCCCGCACTATCAATGGTCAACGTGCTGTTGACGTCAAAGGTTGCGTTGTTAGTGTACTGGCCGCCGGACTTGTTGAACGTGGTGGGCCGATCGACGATGACGGTGCCGTTATTCAGCAAGTCGCCGGTGAAGGTGCGGAGACCGGTGCCGCCGGTCTGGAAGTGGACCAGGCCCGTGGCGCTGTTGGTGAGCGTGCCGCTGTCGAGCGAAAGCACGGCCGCCCCGCTGCTCGTCCCGGTCAAGACGATCGAACCATCGTTCGTAAATCCGTCCGCCGAGCTTAGCGCCTGGCTGACGGTGCCGGATATTTGCAGAGTCAGCGTTTGACCGGCATGCACGTCGCTCGCGAGAGTGCTGTTATTAGTGAAGAGAAATGAGACAGGGTTCGTAGCCGCGGGACCAATGATCAGCGTCGCGCCGGACAGTAGCGGCGTGCCAGTGATTACGCCCCCCAGGTAGTTAAAGTCACCATTGATCGAGCCGGACATGTAATTGATCGTCCCGGCAGTTTGCGTAAAGACAGTGCTCGACAGGCCCAAAGTGCCGTCCAGGTTGAGCGTGCCGCCGTCGAGGTTCAGCGCGCTTCCGCTTGCGATCGTCAGTGTCCCATTGACATCGAGCGTGCCGGCCGCCTGCGTCAAAGTGCCGCCGCTGCTGACACTCAGCGAGCTGTTGACGGTGAATTGGCCGTTGTTTGTGTACAGCCCGCCCGACTTGTTGAAGGTGGTGGGCCGGTCGACGGTGACCGTGCCGTTGTTGACGAGGTCGCCGCTGAAGGTGCGGCTGCCGCTGCCGCCGATCTGGAAATGCAACAGGCCGGTAGCGCTGTTGGTGAGCGTGCCGCTGGTGATGGCGAGCGTGACGAGCCCGCTGCTGGTGCCGGTGAGCAGGATCGAACCGTCGTTGTTGAAGCCGTTGGCCGAGGTGAGCGTCTGGTTCGAAGTGAATGGGTTCTCAACTTGCAGCGTGTCGTCCGTCCCGAGAGAGAGTGAGCCGATTGTCCGCGAGGCGTTCAGCGTCACCGTGACGGCCGTGTCGCCGTCGTCGATGAAAACGTTGAAGGTGTCGCTATTGGGCTCGCCGGCCGACCACTTGGCGGCCTCGGTCCAGTTGCCGTCGCCGTTGAACGTCCAGGTAGTGTCGACCGCACCCGCGGGTCGGCTGCTGAATGCCGCCAGCGCCAGAACGGCCGAAGCCAAGAGCGTGCGTCGCATGCCAGGTACTCCACGATACCGGATGAATCTCCGCCAGGTAGTAGAACGCGCCGTTGCGGTAGTCGCCGTGTTGTGAAGAAACGGCGCGAGAATCCCGCCCACGACGGGTGAAAGCGATTATAGATACGGCCGTCGAGCGGCTGCAAGGATTTTCGCCTAAAAAATAATTGAATCGGATAAAACCCTTCGCATCAGCGAGAAATCGGCCGATTGTTAGCGGACGGCGAGCCAGCGCGGGCTCCGTCAGCGGCCAAGCCTACGTGCTAGTCTTACGCGGCGGCCATGATTGTAGCCGAAAACCTGGTTCAGGCCGTTTCGCGATAACGCAGCGTGACAAGAACGCACGGCCCGCCGGCGATGACGTTGGCGCCAGCCGCCTCGGCCGCGGCAATGGCGGCCGCGCTTTCCGCGCCGGGCTGCAGCCAGATGTTTTTGATGCCGAGCGCGAGGGCCTGGGCGACGATTTTTTCGGTGACGGCCGGCGGCGTGATGATTGATATCGCATCCGTCTCGCCCGGCACGGCTGCCAGATTCGGATAGGCCTCGAGCCCCTCGATCTGCCCGCCCTGTGGATTGACCGGCACTGCGTCGCGCTTGTTCTGCAAGTACGCCCGCAACACCTTGTTGCCGTATTTTTCGCGATCGGCCGACGCGCCGACGACGGCAAACCGCCGTGCGACGAGGAACGATTTGATTTTTTCTTGTTCCGTCATTGTAATCACACTGCTGAGTTCCGCAGACGCCACATGCCCTACGCTGCTCATTTACTGCTCGCCGCCACCGCGTCCACGACGTAATGTGGCCGGCGGTGGACCATTCGGGTCGAGCTTAATGATGATATCCTTCGTGCCGGCCGGAATCTCATCCACGCCGCCGGTGCCGAATTTTTCGTGCGATGCGCCGAGCTGGTACGCCCCGGTGAGCAGGCCCTCAATCACGAAGTTCCCGTTCTCGTCGGTGGTGACCGGCCGAATGCCACTGTCGCCCATGCCGCGGCCGTTGATGGTCCCGTCCTCACCGTAGAGATAGCGCATGCGAATTTGAACTCGCGCCGGCAACCGGCACGTTCAGCTCGTCGACGACTCGTCCACGCAAGCCGTCGGCTTGAGACAGATCGACGTCAATCCGGGACGTGCTGTCGCTGTTCGGTACGACGCCGCGCTGCCGCACCCTGGCCAGGCCCCCTGCGCGAAGCGTCACTTCGTACGTTCCCTTGGGAAGTTTGCCGAGCTCGAAACGGCCGTCGTCGCCGGCGACCGCCTGGAAGCTGCCGCCTAACGTCCGTGAGGTGCCACCCGTATCGTTGGATAGGAGATTCAATTCAAACGTGATGCGTGCGTCGATTCCTGCCCCGGCAACGCCAGCTCCGGCGGACGTCACGTGGCCGACAATCTTGGCTTCCTTGGGCGCATTGTCGACGAGCGAAATCCAAAACGGCCGAAGTTGTTGCGACAATTCAGGCGGCGCCCGCTCCGTGCCCGTCGGCAGCGGAGGAAGATCATTCGCCCCAGCCGCACCTAACAGCGAAACGCACAATGCCGCTAAGTTCCCGTCCGCAGAAACCCGCACGCGCCCCTCATGGTCGATGAGCGTCGTCGCGATTTCGGCATCGCGGACGTACGTGGCAAACGTCTTGCCGTGGCCTGGCCCTTCGATCGGCCCGGCTGGCAGGTCGATCGCGACCGGCCAAGGGATTTCCAGCTCGGCCACACGCTGTTTTGCGGCCGAAGTGTCGACACCGAATGGATTAATTTCCACGATCTCCAGCCCCGATTTGTGATACAGGCTGTAAAGATGTTTGAGCGCCAGCGTCCGCCCCGGACTGGCCGGCACCAGGTCGGCACGTGAGAAGTTAAGCAAAACGACTTTACCTCGCAGCGTCGCCAAGTCGACGGGCTCGCCGTGAATCCATTCTCGAACTGCCAGCGGCGGCGCCACCTGGTTTTCAAGTTTTGCATCTGCCGCGGACGTCAGCCTGTACAGTTCACCCGTGCCGAGCGGCGGCCAGTCGAACCGCTCGCGCAGCATCCCTTTCACCTCCGGCCACCACTGGTCGTTGCGATACGCGTAGCCCGCCCGGTAATCCATCACGCCCGCGCCGGCCGGCAGTTCAAAACGAAAGTAGTCGTCGCCGAATTGGTGGTCGGGCTCGAAGGTGCGCGATCCGGGCGTCGAAATTGCGGCCCAGGCTGGCCTGATTTCGATTGAGCCGTGCGGATACCATTTGCCCCCTTCCGCCTGGGCGAAATCGTATAACTGATCTTCCCATAGCACCTGGCCATCGAGAGACAGCTTGTGCTGCACCAGCAGAAACCCCTGCCTGGGCGAAACCGTCAGTTCCGTCACCCATTTTTGCTGCCCGCGACGGTTTCCCGGACCAGCGCGTAACAGCGGTAACCGTCGATCGTCGGCTGACCGACGATTCGCCAGTCGGCTGATTGCAGTTCGTCGGCAAAATCCTGCGCCGTGTCCGTACCAGAAAAAACTTGGCAATTGAACTTCGTTGTGCTCATAGTACTGTTCACCAACCGTCCAGCGGTCGCCCGGCTGCTCGGAATAGAAGTGAGTCTCGCCGTCAAAGCCGCCCGACCAGCCGCGGATGCAGATCGATGCCGTTTGCCGCAATGATCGCGCCTGCAAACTCCGCTCGCCAGCGGCGGCCGTCGCTGCCATAGCGAAATCGCCCCGGAAAGTGGACCATCACCGGTTTCGCACCTTGGCCTGCGAGCGCGTTCGTATTGCGATCCTCTTCGTACGCGACCTCAATGTATCCTCGCGCATACGCGCTTCATCGATTCCGCGATCTTGTCGCCGAGCTCGCGTGGCGTCAGCGCCGGCAGCTCGACATCGGGCCGATCGATGGCAACGTCTTGAGCATTGAGACTTGCTTCGCCGGTGCATCCGGCCCGAATCCAGAAAAAAATGCCGATCGCGGCAATTACGGTCACGCGAAACAAAAAACGGTACATTTCACGGCCACTCCAAACGAGGGACGCCCTGCTATGCAGTCCTCGAATCGCTGTCACCGGACACGCGGCGAATCGGTATCATTTTACTGACAGTAATTCGTAAAAAAACGCCCGAATCGCAATCAGAAATCCACATCATCCGACTTCCCTGCCGCAACCGACCCAATATTTGCAGTGCAAACTCATCACGCCGCCCGGCGAGGAACAGCTGAATCCGTTCGGTAGGTGTCATTGCTCGAGAATACCTATCTGAGGTTCAGCCGACGAAACTCACAAGGCGATTCAGGCCGACGATTCGCGGGCGATCGCGGCTGCGGCCTCCGCGATCAGGCCCTGCGCACTTTGCCCGCGGACAGAAACGATCGAAGTCGTGCCCCCATGCCGTACCCGCTGAGCGGATTGTGCCACAGAATCGTGCCAGTTAGCGGGTCGAGGCAGTACATGTAGCCGTTCGTGGAGACGATCAAGCGATCGCCGTCCAATAGCAGCGTGACGTAGCCCGATTTCATTTGGTCGTTCGACCACACGATTTCGCCCGTGTCGCGATCGAGCGCGAGGGCGTAGCCATTGAGGCCGACGAAAATTAATTGATCGATCGTGCTCTCAGACATGATAAAGCCAGCCGCAGTGGTTGTTTGCGAAGCGAAATGTTGCGGGTGACCCTGCGCCGACTGCATGTGTTGGACGTCTCTGTCCTGCCTACAAAATGCTCGGCGCCCGCGTGCCGATTCCTTTGAGGGCCATCCGCAGCGCATCCTGGTTGGGGGCGACCGAGAACGCCGTGTTGCGGTCGATCATCTCGTCCTCGACGAGCTTCTTCAGGCTCATGGTGAAGTCTTGCATTCCGTCCTCCGCCCCGATCCGGATCGCGTCGGGCAGCTTGTGGTCTTCGCCCTCGAGAATCAGTTTCTGGATGATCGGCCCGAAGAACATGATTTCCACGGCCGGCACGCGGCCGATGCCGGGCTTGATCGACTTGAGCAGTTTCTGGGCCACGATCCATTTGGGCATTGAAGGCCAGGGCGCTGCGAATTTGGGAGTGCATTTCCTCGGGGAACAGGTCGAGAATGCGCCCGATTGTCGAGGCGGCGCTCGATGCGTGGATCGTGCCGAACACCAGATGGCCCGTCTCGGCCGCGTGGATCGCGGTTTGAAACGTTTCCTGATCGCGCATTTCGCCGACGAGCATCACGTCTGGGTCTTCGCGGACGGCGTGCTTCATGCCGACGGCGAAGTTTTCGACGTCCTGGCCCACTTCGCGCTGGTTGATCAGGCACTTGGCCGGCGTGAAGACGAACTCGATCGGGTCTTCGAGCGTCAAAATGTGTTTGCGATACTTGTGGTTGATGTAGTTCAGCATCGACGCGATTGTGGTCGACTTGCCCGACCCGGTCACGCCGGCCAAAAGAATCAATCCCTGATCGAAATTGCACAGTCGCTCCACGGCCGGCGGCAGATAGAGGCCCGCGAAGTCGGGGATGAAATTATTGATCCGCCGCGCGACCAGGCCCAAATGGCCGAGTTGCGTCAGCACATTGACACGGAACCGCCAGGTCACGCCGTCGACCTGGCACACATGAGCGAAATCGACGCCGCCTTCTTTGCGAAACACGGCCTGCGCCGTGCGTCCAACATCGGCAGCACGAGGCGAATCATTTCCTCGGCAGTAACCGGCTCGCGCTGAAAGGGCCGCAATTCGCCCTTCGTGCGGACGACCGGCGGGCTGCCGACGCGCATGTGCAGGTCGCTCCCCTCGATGCGAACGACGGCCTGGAAAATCTTGTCGATCTCCAGGTCGCGTTTTTGCACGGCCAGGCGATTCAGCAGCAGGCTGCTCAAATCGCCATGATCGGTGGCCGCCGCGGCGGCTGCATGTTCAGTGTTCTGTTGCGCCATAGGGGACGACCTTTCGCCGACTCCGCCCGAGCTCGTCGTTGTGAATTGCAATGATCGTCCGATCGCCTCAGGATGCGGCCGGCACGCGATCCGCGTCTCAAAAGCTGTGCTCTCTCAGGATTCGGCGGAAGCGGCCGATGCAGCGCTTCCTGCCGGTTCGGCCGAGTGAATGCGAACTTCGACCACGTTTGCTTCGTCGCGCCGCTCGTACTTCAGCGCGTCGACCATATCCAGTACGAGCATCAACCCGAGGCCCCCAATTTGGCGGTCTTCGGCGTGCAAATCGAGGGCCGGCCCCGTGCGCGGTCGAACGGCCGCCCGTCGTCGACAATCCGCAAAACGATTTGCTCGCTCTCGATCGTGAGCAGCAGGTCGATCGCGTGCAAATTGTCGTCGACATAGGCGTAGCGAATCACGTTCGTCACCAGTTCGTCGATTGCCAGGTTGACGGCGTAGGCCGCCCGTTGGGGTACGTTGTGATCGACTAAAAACTTGGCGATCGAACCAGCGATGGCCTTGAGCTCGCTGAGTTGATTGTTCATCGACAGGTGCAACTGCCCAGCCGTTGCAGCCGGGGCGGTTGCGGCGGCCGATACCGAGTGTGCTGGCGGCGCTACGTCGCGGGTAGCGGGAGGGGGAGCCGCGGCGCCCGCATGCGCCTCGCCCAGCGCGAGGCGGAGCGCTTCGTCGAGAGCGTAGGCGATCGGAATCACCAAATCGATCCGCGTCGTTCGCAGCGACGAATCGACCAGCGGCTGAGGATTGAGCAGCACGAGTTTGTGGCCGGCCTTCTTGAGCGCTTTGCTGCTGGCCAACAACATGCCGATTCCGCGTGAGGCCAGGAAATCGACCTGCGCGAGATCGACAATTGCCGGCCGCTCGCGGCCGGCCGTGGCGTCAAAAAATTGGCGATCGAGCTCTTCGACGGCCGTCGTGTCGAGGCGGCCGTCGAGCGCTATGTGGGTCACATTCTCGGCGCGTGGCACGATGGTGAGCTTCATTTGGGCTGCCCATGAGTACCAGCGTATTCTACCGAAAACGGCGGCCTGTCGACTCGCCGGTCCTAAGTATTTTGGAGACCGCGTACCATCCAGCGTCGTTCAACGTGGGCCAGCCCCAACCATTTGCCCTGCTCAGCGGCAAAAACGCGCGTTCTCGGTTCGCCAAACTCGCCGGGCTCGTTGGCACCGGCTTTGCCGCGCCGATTGAGGATTCATGATTCCCACAATGTTGATACGCCAAATCTTATGGCTGATGGCTGAGAGCTGATGGCGGATCGCTCTTCAATTGGTTCGATTGCTGCGCAGCCCTCATTAGTATCGCGTTACGACCGCACCACCTGCGTGCCGCTCACCCGTTTCACCAGCCTTCGCATTTCGAGCACGCTGATCGTTGAGAGCACCCGGTGGATCGGCAGGCCGCAGGCTTTGGCGATTGCGTCGATAGCGGTCGGCTGGCCGTCGACGGCGGCGAGCACTTGCTGCTCAATTTCGTTGAGGAGTAGTTCGGCGGGCTGGCTGATCGCCGGGCCGTCGGCCCGCTCGATCTTTTCCACGAGGGGGCCGAGCTCGGCCAGCACGTCATCGACCGATTCGACGAGCTTGGCGCCGTCTTTGATCAGCGCGTGACAACCGCGCGACATGCGGCTGTCGATCGGGCCCGGCACGGCGAATACCTCGCGGCCCTGCTCGTAGGCGTGGCGCGCCGGTGATCAACGCGCCGGACCGGAGCGGCGCCTCGACAACGATCGTGCCGACTGACAGGCCGCTGATAATGCGGTTGCGTTGGGGAAAGGCACCGCTGAGGGGCGGCATGTTTGGTGGCGATTCGCTAAGGACGTAACCGCACGCGGTCACTTCGTCGGCCAGTTGATTGTGCTCGGGCGGATAGATTTCCAAGAGGCCGCTGGCCAGCACGGCGATCGTCCTTCCGCCGGCCGCTAGCGCGCCGCGATGGGCTGCCGCGTCGATGCCGCGGGCCAATCCGCTGACGACCGTGAAGCCGACGCGGGCCAGGCTGCCGGCGAGCCGCTCGGCCTGGGCGAGGCCGTAGCGAGTCGCGTGCCGTGTGCCAACGATCGCGACCGCTAGCTCGTCTTGTGGATTCGGCTTTCCGCGGCGAAAGAGGACGCCCGGCGGGTCGTGAATCTCGCGCAGCAAACGCGGGTAATCGGCGGCGGCTTCGGTCAGCACGTCGATGCCGTTTTCGCCGGCGAGGCGAAGCTCGGCCAGGGCGTCGATTTCGTCGCGAGCGGCCAAAATGCTGGCGGCAATTTTCGGGCCGATGCCTTCGACGGCTTGCAGTTCATTCTTCGTGGCGTTCCACACGGAGGCCGGCGAACCGAAACGAGCGAGAAGCGCTTTGCGGAGGCGCGGCCCGACACCCGGCAAGAGGGCCAGACGCACATTCTGCACCAGCTCGTCAGAAAACTGTGGCTCGAGCATTTCAGTTGTTTTGGGCGCCATTGGTGGCAGATCAGGAGCCGGCCGGTTTGGGAGACATAATAGCACGAGCTGATTGGGTAATACAGCGTTAGCACCCAACTCCCGTAGCCCCAACTCGATTTGCCCCCGCCATGCGGCAACGGAGCTTCGCAATCAGCGCACACGCAACCGGTTTAGAAAAACGGGGGACGGCACGCGCGACTCGGCTGACAAGACGATCGTCAAACTTTTCCCGGACGGAAAATCCGCCCTGAAATTCTGCGCTCAATCCGTAAAGTTTCTCAATCTTCACCTGGCAAGTGTGATCCACAACGCCCTTGAACTCGTTTCAGGCCGAAGGCTTGGTCGATAGCAACACATGGCTAACCATTGCCCAAGTGATATCAGGCGAAGCCGCCTTTCCCCCTTTCCAAAGTCGGAGACGTTGGAACATGCGCATAACATTTACAACCCTGTTCACGGCCGTATGCCTGGCTGGGATGGCCTCGGGTTTGCTGGCCGCTGACGGCGTCAGCTCGGCCTCGCAAAGCCTGCGTTCGAGCTTCGATTACTCGAGCACCCCGTCATTTCAGTCACAAATCGCGCAAGCAGGCGCCTTGTCTCCGCCGGTGGCGGATGCCGGCTACAGCTTTGTGACCGATGACACGGCTGCTGCGGTGCCGGCGACGAACGACGCAACGTTAAACGGCGCGGCCACCGATTGTGGCAGCACTTGCGGCTGCGGCGACAGTTGCTCTAGCGGCCGCTGCTTCTCGTTTCATGACTTGTTGTGCAGCGGCAATTGTTGTGACCTGGGCGACGCCTGGACGCTTTCGAGCTGCCTGACACCTTGCTGCGAGTGCGGACCCACCTACGGCGGCTGGCTGGAAGCAGGATACTATGACAACAATGCACGCCTGTCGTCCGACCCCAGCGACGGCTTGGCCTTGCGCGATTATCCAGATCATCTGAATCTGGAGCAGGCCTGGTTGTACGTGGAAAAGAAGGCTGAAGCGCCGGACTGCGGCTGTGCCTATGGTTATCGGTTCGACATCATGTACGGCGTCGACGCCCAAGTGGCCCAATCTTTTGGCAACCCGCGGGCGCTCGATGGTCCGAACCGCGGCGCCTGGGACGCCTCGTTCGACAACGGGCCCTACGGCTGGGCGATGCCGCAGGCCTACGTGGAAGTGGCCACCGGCGATTGGAGCGTCAAGCTCGGTCACTTCTTCACGCCGCTCGGCTATGAAGTGTTGCCGGCCAACGGCAACTTTTTCTACAGCCATTCGCTATCGTGGTACAACAGCGAGCCAATCACGCACACCGGCGTCTTGGGCACGTACACCGCGAACGACTGCATGACCTGGTACGCCGGTTGGACGCTCGGCTTTGACACCGGGTACGATCAGTTCGGCGGCGGCAACAACTTCATTGGCGGCTTCACCCGCAAAATGAATGACAACGTGTCGTTTACCTACTTGATGACCGTGGGCGACCTGGGTTGGCGTTCCGGCGGGGAATTCGGTTATACGCACTCGATCGTGCTTGCGAACGAGCTTTCCGATTGCCTGACGTGGGCGTTGGCCAGCGACCTCGTCGACACCGACGGCACCATTGCCGACGACCGCTTCCACGACCACGACTACGGCGTCGCAAACTACCTGATCTACAAGCTGAACGAGTGCTGGAGCGCCGGCGGCCGTGCCGAGTGGTGGAGCAGCAACAACGTGACCGGCGATCAAACTTCGTTCCAAGAGATCACTGGCGGCCTGAACTACCATTCCAGGCGCGAACCTCGTGATTCGCCCAGAAATTCGCTACGACTGGACCAACGAAGGCGCAGGCCTGAATGGCTACAATCAAACCTGGTTTGGCGTCGACGGCGTACTCACATTCTAACCGTCCCGCTGCCGGCGGCCTGCGTCTTACAAAGGGCGGCCGGAAGCCGATAAACTTTGACGCGAATTACGACCGGGGGTCGCTGCTCGCAGCGGCCTCCGGTCTGTTTCGTTGATTGGGCTGAGCGCCACGGCGGCGCGGCCGGAGGCAGCACCGGTAGCGACCTCGCACCGCCAGCGCAGGGCGCGGCAGGCGTCAAACTTTATCTTTCCGGTAGAGTCCGCGCGGAGCCCTGAGTTTAATCAGCAAAGTTTCGCGGCGCCACCGCTCGAGCGGCTTGCGACACCCCTTTTCCACTCGTTTCACGCAAACTAGCGGGCCGATAGCAATCTCTGGGTGCAACCGTCGGCCGATCATCAAGACTTGGCGGGATCAGGCCCGGAGAATTTTCCTTTCCAAAGTCGGAGACATTGGTCCCATGCGAACCAGCCTAACCACATTTTTGAGCGCCGCTTGCCTCCTGTGCGGCGCGACGGCCACGATGGCCGTTGAGGCAAACCGCCAGGTGGATCCAAGCCTGCGGGCGAGCTTCGATTACAACGGCAGCCCCGTTGTGCAATCACAAGTCATTCCGTCGAGCACGTTCAACTCGACGCCAGTGGCCGACGCCGGTTACTCTTTTGTGACCGACGACGCGGCCGCGGCCACACCGGCTGCCCCGGCGGCCAGCGGCGACGCCTGCGGTAGCTCCTGCGGCTGCGGCGACTCGTGCGGTTGCAATTCATCGAGCAGTTGCTGCTGGCTCAGCCGCTACGAAGACTGCACGCTGAAAGACCTGCTCGGCATGCAATGCTGCGACGACTGGAACGTCGGCGGCTGGACCGAACTCGGCTACATGTCGAACAACGTCCCGCTCTCGCAATCGTTCAACGACCTGCTCTCGTTCGACGACGTCCCCGACCAATTGAACCTCGAACAGCAGTGGTTCTATATTGAAAAGACGACCGACGGCGAGTGCGGCTGCGATTACGGCGGCCGGTTTGACATCCTTTACGGCACCGACGCTCAGAAGACGCAAGCCTTCGGCAACCCGCGGGCTGGCGTCCGTGGCCAAGGCTCGTGGGATGCCTCGTTCGACGATGGCGAATATGGCTGGGCGATGCCGCAAGCCTACGTGGAAGTCGCCTACCACGACCTGAAGGTCAAGCTCGGCCACTTCTTCACGCCGATCGGTTACGAAGTCGTGCCGGCCACCGGCAACTTCTTCCGTACGCACTCCTACACGATGTTCAACAGCGAGCCGTTCACTCACACTGGCGCCCTCGCGACCTATGAGATGAACGATTGCACGACGATCACCGCCGGCTGGTCGCTGGGCTGGGACACCGGCTTCGACCAACTGGATCAAGGCAACTGCTTCGTCGGTGGCGTCACCCGCAAGCTGAGCGACAGCCAGACCCTGACCTACATGCTTACGTGGGGCAACTTCGGCTGGCGTGATGGCGGCGACGACAACAGCTATTCGCACAGCATTGTCTATGTCAACGACATCAACGACTGCTGGCAATACGTCCTGCAGAGCGATTACATCCGCACCGACAACCCGGGCGTCAGCCAATACGACACGATCGGCGCGGTGAACTACTTGTTCTACAAGCTGAACGACAAGACGAAGCTCGGCGGCCGGTATGAATGGTGGAAGGCCGACGGCGTGAGCTACAATGAAGTAACCGGCGGCGTCAACTTCCAGGTTGCCAAGAACCTGGTCGTTCGGCCCGAGTGGCGTCAAGACTGGGCACCGGGCGCCGACATTGACGAAGACACGTTCAGCATCGACGCGATCCTGACCTACTAAGCCCCTCCAAGTCGCGATTTAGGGGAAAGGAAAGCCTGTCAAACCCACATGCTCCCGCGAGGCCTCGGCTTCGCGGGAGCATGACTTTTTGTATGCCGCCGCTTATTCCGCCGAATGAATTACGAGCGGCACGCCCGTCAGGCCAGGGTGGAAATCAGTCGACCAGCAACTGGCGATGCTACGGGCCCGCATCAAACTCAACCCGGCCGCATCCATAACGGCAAGATCCTGATCCGAAAACGTGCGCAGGTCCGCGACAGCGTCTGTAAGTTCTTGTCGGGCTACACTTCTGATCTTGAGCGGGCGCGTATTTTCAAACCATCGCCAAGAACTGCAGCGCCCGCCCTGGATCGAAGCGCCGCGGGAATCAAGCCTGGCCTTCTGCGACGACGAGTGTTGTCGTTACCAGGGGTGGTGGGTCGGCAAACAGCCGCTTGAATTGATCGTGGTAACTGTCCGACCGATCGACAAACGCGACCAGTGCGGAGGTATCCACATAGGCCTCACGGCTTTGGGCCATAGACCACCTCGTCGATCCGGCGGCTCGACTGGGGATCGCCCGATTCGATCATGCCCGCGTATCGCATCCAAGGCGCCGATTTATCGACGGGCAACATCGTCCGCAAGGATCGCCGCAAAAGTTCAGCCAGCGAAATGCCCAACCGCTTCGCGGCGCTGTACTCCTCTTTCGACAGGCTGACTTGGGTTCGGATCATGACAACAGTATAGCATTTTATGTTATCATTGGCAAGTTCATTAACTTTGATGCCTCATTCGGCCATCAGCGGCGGATCGGCGTGGATTAGTTCGTACTTGAGGTCCAAGTCCGACCATTCGCGGCCTGTAAAGACATCGACAAAGTCGCTGAAGTATTGTCGTTTGTAATCGGGCCAATTTTGACTGGCTTGTGTTGCGCCGCCGGTCTTGATTTTGCGTGGTTTTCGATTGCCCGCGGTAGTCCGGCGAGACCGGCGGAAGGCGATATACGCGAACCGAGACCCAGCGATCGTTCGATTGGCCGCGACGGCCGCCGCGACCTCTGGCGCCAGCGGTTGTCGAAGCGTCGATCGGTTCAATTTGGCGATAAATGTAGTACCAAGAACGCTTGTAGTAAAACGGCGAAATCTCGACGCGGTATCCGTCGGCGTCAAAGTAGGTCGTTGAGTAATAGCTGCCATCGTTCGAATGCGACGGCAACACGTCAACTAAACTGGCGGGCGCGGGGCCTACCTTAAGTTTTCCTGCCGCCCGTTCGAATTCCGCCCGCCGCAGATAGTCGCGGCATTCGGGAACGCCCCATAAGACGATCGCGACCGCGGTCATCACGCAGAAGAGAGTTGCCAGGCTGTAACGGGGCTTCGGGAATCGCATTTGGGGGTGGAAACTTAAACCCCGACTCGGCCCTGTCGGCCCTGTAAAACTGAGGTGGGCTAGTCAAGTCGAAGGAATTAGTGCAGAACGCGGTGCATTCACGCGATTCCTAAGGCGGCTTTCAGGCAACCGTCAAGGATCGGCGCTAGGTCGACAGGCAATTTCCCTATTCGATACCTGATGAAATCTTCATGCACAGTATACAAATTCGTGCAGGCGATCGCCGAGTCAAAGTGCAGGCCGGCAGCCTTGCCGGCAGGCGAGTTCTGCGCAACTAGGAATTGAGTCGCTTCGCGTCGCGCCGGTGTGTTGTCCGCGTCACCAAGACGACAATCGTCGAAGTCAAACGGCGATTTTGCGCGTCATTCTGAACCACGATGGCGGGTCGGACCTTGCTGCCTGACGCATCGCTGAACGGAAAGTCGAGCAATATCACGTCGCCGCGAGATACTTTCACACCTGCTCCGCGTTGGGATAAGCTGACAACTCTTCCCAGTCAGCCGGTGCAACATCGGCGATCAACGGGTAGAAGGCTTTTGGATCGGTGTCGGCGAACTCAACGAACTGCTTGAGCCGCTCATATTGTTCCGCCAACACCACTACGACTTCATTGGCGTCGTTCGTGCGGACCCTTAACGGCTCGCCGCGATGCAGCGTTGCCAAGTCGTCAGTGGAGAGGTCAATAATTGACTGCATATCAACAGTCTACCATGCTCCGAATTCTCCGGCAACGCGATTACCTAACCGCCATCCAATGCCCCCAAAATCTCCTCCGACTTCACCCCCCGCACCAACTCCACATGTCCCAGCCGCGACGGCAGCACGAATCGCAGCTCGCCGCGCTCGGTTTTCTTGTCGTGGTACATGGCCTCGATCAGCTCGTCGCGGTCAACTTGCGGCACTTCGGTCGGCAGCTCGAGTGCGGCGAGCAGTTGCAGCTGCCGGTTGACGAAGGCTTCGTCCACGCGGCCGAGCCGCTCGGCCAACCGGGCCGCGCACATCATGCCGATGGCGACCCCTTCTCCGTGCAACAACTGTTCGTAGCCGGTGACCGTTTCAAATGCATGGCAGAACGTGTGGCCGTAATTGAGAATGACCCGCCGGCCGGACGTTTCGCGTTCATCCGCCTCAACGACGTCCGCCTTCAATCGGCAACAACGTTCGACGATCCGCGTTAGGGCGTCGGCGTCGCGAGCATTGATCAGCGCGACGTTCGACTCCAAATAGACGAAGAAATCCGCGTCCATGATCACGCCGTATTTTACCACCTCCGCCAGGCCCGCGCGGTATTCGCGCTCCGGGAGCGAATTCAGCACTTTGACGTCGATCAGCACCCCACGCGGCTGCCAGAACGCGCCGACCATATTCTTCGCTCCGGGCAAATTCACACCCACCTTGCCGCCCACCGAGCTGTCCACTTGGGCGAGCAGCGTCGTGGGAACCTGCACGAAGTTCAGCCCGCGGGCAAATGTGGCTGCAATGAAGCCCGCCAGGTCGCCGACGACTCCCCCGCCCAACGCCACGACGACCGTCTGGCGATCGGCGCCTTGCTCCAGCATCTGTTCCCACAGGTCGGCGGCCACGTCGGGCGATTTGCCGATTTCACCCGCCTCGACCACCAGTATGTCCACTTCACTGCCGGCCTCCACCAGCGCGTCGGCCAGCGGCTCGCAATAAAGCGGATCGACGTTCGTGTCGGTGACAATCACCGTGTGGGCATCGTCGCGGTCGGCCTGACAGAAATCGACCGCAGCCGTAAGATTGCCGGCGCCAATTTCGATGTCGTAGCTGCGAGGGCCGAGGTTGACGTGGACGGTGGACATGGAAGAGTCGAGGTCCCAGTGTCATGAGTCAAGAGCCAGACAAACATATGCGGAGGTGGAGAACGGCGAGTCGAAAACTGCTGGCTCTTGTCTCTCGACTCTCCGCTCTCGACTGGCCTAAGCTACCACCCGCTGCAAATCCTCCGGCGTAACCAGGATGCGGCGGCAGAAGCCGGTGTGCGTGCGGACATACTCGAGCTGGGACGCCTCCTGCGGCTTCTCGTGCAACAGCC
This sequence comes from uncultured Planctomycetota bacterium, assembly GCA_963738665.1. Classification (GTDB taxonomy): domain Bacteria; phylum Planctomycetota; class Planctomycetia; order Pirellulales; family Lacipirellulaceae; genus JABDGM01. The sequence goes on along the minus strand of CAVTXL010000003.1, from coordinate 742,632 downwards.
GCTCGACGCGGCCCCGCTCGGCCGGTTCCCAGTCGTCGTATTCGTCGGGCCACCGGGTCTCGACTTCGACAATCAGCGCTTCACGATAGGGATCGTATTGATCTGCCATAACTCACTGGGAACGGGAGAACTGGAAAAGCGCCCATCCGTTTCGAAAATAGTCACGCGGCCGCGGCGTCAGTATACTACGCCCATGGCTAGCCAAAAAGACGTACGGCCCGATCCGGCTACGCTTCCCGGGGAAGTGCCTTTGCCGACAATTTCCGGCAAGTTCGTGATTATCACGATCGTGACCCTGGCTGTGTTTGCCGCCGCTTTCAGTTGGTGGTTTCGCTACTCGGCGACGAACCGGGCGGCCCGGTTTTGGGGCCCGACGGCCGCGCGCCTGATTCGCGACGCGCCGACCGTCACCTTCGCCCATTCCCCGCATCCGCCCGCCGGCCGGAGGGATGCAATGAAAGTTCCCCGCGACGTTTCCCACGCGCCCGGCCTGACGCACTTGCGCGAAGCACTCTTGGAAGATGCCAATTACGATTGGACGGCCTCGTCGCCACCGGATGGCGACTACCCCTACATGCTCGAGTTCAGTGGACTTGCGACCGAGCCGGGCGAAAAGTGCTTGCTCTTTTTTTGCGCGATCTCCGCTGGCTCGGGGGCGGCCTGTCAAAGGACAATCTCGCGCAATTATCCTGCCAGCCGATTGCCGCCGGCCTGAGCGAAATGTTCGCCGACTTTGCAGCACCGCCGCCTGCCGAGCGCTAGCGGCGCTAGCAGAGCAATCGTCTGGACGCGACGGGGCTGGTGACTATAATCCGGCCCCTTGAATGCCGCCCCCGCGGCGCGCTCATCCCTGACGCGTGAAGCCTGACACCCGGCACCTCCTGCTCGCCATGCGATCCATTGCAATTATCAACCAAAAGGGCGGCGTGGGTAAAACCACGACCGCCGTCAATCTAAGCGCCGCGCTGGCACGCTCTGGCCAGCGGGTCGGTTTGCTCGATATCGATCCGCAAGCGCACGCCTCGCTCCATTTGGGACTCGATCCCCGGGCCACTGTGCCGACCGTTTACGATCTGCTGACCGGCGATGTTTGCATCGCCGATCTGTGGCAGCCGGCAGGCGAAAACCTTGCCGTTGCCGCCGCCCACATCGACTTGGCCGCCGCCGAAGTCGAGCTCGCCGGCGTCGTGGGCCGCGAGGTGATCTTACGCGACAAGTTGGCCGAGGCGGCCGGCCAGTTTGACTTTGTCTTGATGGATTGCCCCCCCTCATTGGGCGTCCTCACCGTGAACGCTTTGGCCGCAGTGGACGACGTATTTTTGCCGCTGCAGCCCCATTTTCTGGCCCTCCACGGCCTGTCAAAGCTGATGAAAACCATCAGCCTCGTCGCCAATCGACTAAACGAGCGCCTGCAATTGGCCGGCGTCATCTTGTGCATGTACGAATCGGGCACACGGCTATGCGCCGAAGTGACCAGCGACGTCGAGCAGTTCTTTCGCGAGGCACGCAGCGCCAAACCGGTGGCCCCGGTCGGAGGCGGTCAAATTGCCGTCGCCCCCAACCCCCATCGCTCGGTCCGCCTGTTCGAAACGCGCATTCGCCGCAACATCCGCCTGGCAGAAGCGCCCAGCCACGGCCGTTCGATCTTCGATTATGCCGCGTCATCGCCCGGCGCCGAAGACTACCGCGCCCTGGCCGGCGAGGTGCTGGCCTATTATGCTGGAAGGGCGCTGCTGAATCAGGCGGCCGCCTGACGAACGGACGGACCGTCCTGACGCGCCGTCGTGCGGCGCCCACCGGTTCGCTTGTTTATTGCTACCGTACGTAACACCATGACCATTCGCGCCAATAGCGACCATCGTTTCTATTTCCGCTTCATCTTCATCGGCCTCACGCTGCTGGGGATGGCAGGGTGGTTCTTGTACGACGGCGCGGTCAGCTACCCGAAGCAGTTTGACCGGGCCCGCAAATACGAAGAGCTCCTCAAGGACAGCCGCATCGACGAGTGGCCCAACGTCGCGGCCGAAAACGGCTGGCCCACCGACAAGCCCAAGAACGAGGTCGACTCCCAAGTTCAATATATCTTCGCCGGCATTCTCGGCATCCTGGGACTGTGGTGCCTGCTCATCGTGGGGCTCGCCCGCGGCCGCTGGATCGAAGGCACGAAGTCCGGCATCACCACGAGCTGGGGACAATCGCTCAATTTCGACGACGTGATTTCGCTCGACAAAAAGCAGTGGCGTAAGAAGGGCATCGCCAAAGTGGTTTACCAGGACGGCAGTCGCACCCGGCGGTTCGTCATCGACGACTACAAATTCGACCGCGAATCGACCGGCGAAATCCTTAAAAATCTCGAAGCCCGGCTCAGCCCGGAGCAGATCACCGGCGGCCCGCCCGAAGGCGCAGAGGATCCGGCCGAGCCGGCTCCGGTTTCCGCGTGATTCTTCCTGACGGGACGCTCGCCAACCATCCGCTTCACCGGCACGGCGCGACCGTGTCTCCCCGCTGCTAGCAACACCCGGCCTGCCGCTCCACTTTCCCAAAACGCGACCTCGTAGGGGTGGCCATTTCCAGCCGGGCAAACCTTGCGGCCTGCGGCCTTTTGCGAATTGGCGGAATCTTTGCCTTGCGCGCCGGTTGCATGGCGGGTCGCACCGAAAACTCCCGTCCACTTGTGCTGATTCTGCGGACTCTTCGCGTGCGCACGTCGATTGGAAAAGACGGGGACTGTTTCCTGTTGTGCCGCCTATCGCGCTGAGCGCGAAATACGGCCGGGCCAGGAATCACAACCGCGGCAAGGATGCCGCACCAGGCGAACGTCGCCGCCCGAATCGACCCACCTCAATGGGCCGCCCAAGCTCGTTCCAACGAGTGAGGGCCGCTCGTGTCGTGCGTCGCACCAGGCCCGCGCACATCGCCCAGCGTCCACATACGATTTTCGCGGGATGAGTCGCACGGGCGACCCCCCTTCACGGAAGAAGGAGACTTTCACAATGAAAGTTCATCTGGGTTGGTTACCAGCGGTCGTGGCCGCAGCGACCACCGCCGGCGCCTTGCCGGCCTTGGCACAGTATGCTCCCTATCGCCCCGCTGCGCAGGCGCCGACCGGATACTACCCGGCCGCCGCCCAGCCGGGCACGGCCGCTGCCGGCCTGCCGGTCACAAACCCGCAACCGCAGCAGCAGCCGAGCGTGGGGCAAACCGCTCAGACGACTTACCAGCCCTCGCAGCCCTATGTTGCGCAGGCCACTCAACCGGCCGCCCAGCCGGCCGCACAGTCCAGCGCCTACGCCGGCTATCCGGCCCAGAGCTACGCCGCGACCGGCTACCCGCAAGGCTACCCGAGCTACCCGGCCATCGCGGCGCAGCCGAATCAGCCGGTGCCCCCGGCGGCGACTGATTCGATGCAATTGCCCAGCGGCAGCGCGACATCGCAAGCGAGCCCGATGCCCAGCGCGACCGTCGCGCCCGGCCAAGGCATGTCCACCATGCCCGCAATGCCCACCGAGACATTGCCCGGCTACCCCGGCATGAACCAGTCCGGCCCTGGCATGTCCGCCTCGCCCTATCCCAGCACCGGCTATGCCGGCTGCTACGGTCAAGACTACGGTCTGGGCAGCTACTTCGATGACGACTCCTGCGGCGGCACCCAGTGGTTCGGCGGTGTCTACTGGCTCTTCATGGAGCGCGACAACGCCAGCTTCCAGCGCGTGACGACGATGGCCGACCCGGCGACCGATCCCTATTATCCGCTCGCACCGACGACGGTCTTGTCGACCGGAACGGCCGACTACGACTTCCGCAGCGGCGCCGAAGTCCGCTTCGGCAGCACGTTCACGGTCGGCGGCGGCTGTGACGACGGCTGCAGCGGCTACGGGGGCGGCAATGCAAACTGCGGCTGCAGCACCGGACAGCTCTTCGCCTGGGAAGCTGCCTTCTGGGGCATCGACGGCGACGTGCAGTGGTTCCAAGTCACCGACAGCGATATGACTGACACGCTCCGCCTCTACGGCATGGTGAACCACGCCGGCCTCGAATACGACGACGGCGGCGGCGTCCGGCCGGTGAATGAGTATTACGATTATCAAATGCCGATCGTCGACGACAACCCGCCGGTCGCCGGCGACTACCGCGTCTTCTCGCAGCGAATTCGCACCAACTTCCGTGCTCACAACATCGAGCTCAACTTCCTGCGGATCCCGGTTTGCGACATCGGCTGCACGAGCTGCGCCTCGACCGGCTGCAACGGCGACAGCGGCAGCGGCTACGGCGCCGGCTGCCAGACGCCCTCGTGTGGTGAGTGCGGCGGCCCGGCCTTTTCGCTGGCCGCGCTGTGCGGCATCCGATATTTTCACATCGACGATCAGTTCGAGATGGACACGAACGACTACACCTACAACGGCGGCGGCTGGGTCGACACGAGCTACGGCTGGGATCTGTTCGACGACACTCACCTGGAAAACCATCTGGCCGGATTCCAACTGGGCATGAACATGAACTACTGCGTCGCCTGCCGCTGGAACCTGTTTGCCGATTCGACATTCGGCCTGTACAACAACCACATGACGATGTACCGGCGCGTTTACGGCCCGACTGGCTACGCCCAGTTCATCCAAGAAGGCCGCGATGCCCGCATCAACTCGACCAAGGACGACCTGTCGTTCCTGGGCGAGTTGCGGCTGGGCGGCTCGTACGATATCAGTTGCAATTGGCGAGCCGTATTGGCTTACCGCGCGGTGGCGATCACCGGCGTCGGCCTGGCGAGCGGCCAAATCGCCAGTGACATGTCGAACTGGTCCGAAGCCGCTCGCATCAACTCCGACAGCTCGATCATCATCCACGGCGTCCAAGCCGGCGTGGAGTGCCGCTATTAGCGGTTTCCCCTGTTTCCCCTCTCTTCCGGGGAGGGGGGCCAGGGGGAGGGGTGGCCCAGCAGGACGGACAGTCCTGTCCATCCTGCACCAGTGCCAGAACAGAATCCGCAAACCTCGGCCGCGGCCTCGCCGCGAGCAGAGGTTTTTTTCGCGCGGCCGCTCGCGCCACTAAAGCGAAAGCACCGGCCCCCACAAAAACCCAATCCTCCTAAAAGTTTTATATATCTCTGTTTGCCAGCAGCCGATAAAACCATCAAAGTCCTTGCCATGGGAGCCCTCTCCCAGGGAGGGAGAGGAAGATCGACAGACGCGTGTTTAGGGGGGAGGTCCTCGAACCATGTACGCCTTCATCCACCTCGAGAAAACCGGCGGCAGCACGATGCTCACCATCCTCCGCCGCTCCTTCGGCACCCGCCATTGCGACATCCGCCTGCCGCTCGTCAAGCGGGCCCGCTGCCATCGCGACGAGCGGCAATGCGTCGACGCCACCGACCTCCGCCGCGTTCGCCGCCTGTATCGCAACCTGCTCGGCATCTCCGGGCACAATGTCAAGCCCTACAACAACCTGGCCGCCGCCGAGCCCGCACTCCGCTTCTTCACGTTCCTCCGCGAGCCAACCAGCCGCTTCCGCTCCCACTTTCTCAATCGCGGCAAGGTTTACTCCCGCGAAGCCTTCGATCGCTGGAGCGGCGAAACCTGGATCCACAATTGGCAAACCAAGATGATCGCCGGGGAGCCGAGCGCGGAGAAGGCCATCGAGCTTCTTTCCACGCGCGTCGGCTTCGTCGGCCTGACCCAGCGCTACGACGAGTCGCTCCTCTTGCTGAAGCATTGGCTGGCCGAGCCCGATTTCCGCTGCGAGTACCAGCCCGTGAATCGCCTGGCCGACAAGAGCCGGCCCCGCGACAAGCTCCGCGCCCGCACCGACATGAGCTATCTCGACTCGGACGCCGTTCGCGAGCGGATCGCCGCGATCAACTCCGAAGACCAAAAGGTCTACGACTACGTAACCCGAACACTCTATCCCCGCCAGCAAGCGGCCTACCCGGGCAACCTCGCCGCCGAGGTCCAGTCGCTCCGCGACCGCAACGCGGCCGCCAGCCGCCTCCGCGAACCCCTCCACGCCAGTTTCTTGCGGAACTGCATCTACAAGCCGCTGATCCACTGCCGGGTGATGTGAATTGGTCAGCCGTCGGGACAGTTGGGCCGTCTCTCGCCAAGCGATGGCTGGCTCCAACGCCGTGTTTGCAGCGTAGGCTTCATTAGGGTATCGCCTCAGTAATTGTTTTTTGGGGGGGGCGAAAACCGGTCGATTTCGCCTCGGTAGGATTGCGCAAACTTAAGTGCTGACACGTCTTCCGGAGGGGGATGGGGCGAAAGGAACGGCATTTCTCCCCGGTGAGGCGAAACCCGGTACCCGGGTAAAGCGAAACTTGGTAGGAGATGGTGGCAACGAGTTGCCCGGCTGCCCGGCTGGCGTATCGCGGGGAAACGATGTTGCGTTTTCCCGAATCCTATCGAAGGTGTCCAAAACTCCCCCACTGAGTTTTGGCCATCTTCACTCTTCCGGGGGGGGTAAAATCGATCGCTGGCTGCGTGTTGCTGTGGGCGCGCGTCGCGAGCGCTGGCCGCGGGTTTTGCGACGGATGCATTCGATCGGTTGCCAAAGAGCGACGGGCACTGCTGAGCTTAGCAGGTTTTTGTTCATTTGTATAGTAGCGTTTTCGGCCAGGGTGGGAAGGGTCAAGAGTCAGGAGTTGAGAGTCAAGAGTTGAGAGTCAAGAGCCAGAGAAGCGGGGAGCAGGAGAGCGGGGAGCAGGACGGGTGATCGCTGGGATGGTTGGGGCGGCGCGGGGCGTTGAGATCGCGCGAATTGTGGCTGCCTGAGGCTCTTCCCGGTAAGAGGTCTGAGAGTTGGGTATCCCCAGTCCGCCCCCAGCGTGCCAAGATGCGTGCAAACATGGTGGCCCCAATGCACCCCCGCGCCGGTTCGGCATAAAATCACCCCGCCAAGGCGTCCAGCGGGCTTCGTACCCCACACGCGCCTCGTTGAAGCACGTGCGTGTAGATCATCGTGGTCGAAACGTCTTTGTGGCCAAGCAACTCTTGCACGGTCCGGATGTCGGCGCCGGACTCCAGAAGGTGCGTGGCGAAGCTGTGTCGGAGTATGTGACAAGTTGCTCGCTTCGTCAGACCGGCCTGATTTACGGCCCGCTTTACGGCGCGTTGCAGCACGCTCTCGTGGAGATGATGTCGGTACAAAGGCCCCTCCGGGTAGCGGGGGTCCCGGCAGAGCTTCCCCGAAAAGAAGACATATTGCCATGCCAGCTCCCTCTCCGCGTTGGGATATTTCCTGCGCAGCGCATACGGCAAGTCCGCGTACCCCAAACCGCGCTCCAGGTCCGCTGAGTGCTGCGTGCGGACTCTCGCCATCTGAATTCGCAAGTTCTGAGCGCATCGATCAGGGAGTGGAGCGCTGCGATCCTTGTCGCCCTTGCCCTCTCGCACGGTCAACTGCCGTCGGTCGAAGTCGACGTCCTTAACTCTTAACCGGCAGCATTCGAGTAGCCGCAGTCCCGCGCCATACGTCAGTTCGACCATTAACCGGCAAACTCCGCCGCATCCCTCAACATGTGCAATCAGGCGCTGAACCTCCTGCCGCGACAAAACAACGGGTAAGCGACGGCTCTCTTTGGCGCGGAGGGCGTCAATCGGTGGCAACTCCATCCCGAGAACCTGCTTGTACAGGAACAGGACGGCCGAGAAGGCCTGATTCTGCGTCTTCGCCGAGACTTTCCGTTGGGTCGCCAGGTGGGTGAGAAAGGCCTCGATTTCCAGCTTGCCCAGCGTGGCCGGGTGTCTCCACTCGCGGCCAGCGCGATGAAAGCAAAGGAACTCAAGAATCCAATGCCGGTAGGCTTTCTCAGTCGCCAAGGCGTAGTGCAATGCACGCATTTTGTCGCGAAATCGATCGAGGAGCTTCCGCCCTCCGCGAGTCAAATCCTGCTGTGTATCGCACGAAATCGGGGGACTATACGGCGCAGCGCCGCCTTCACAAGTGGTTGCGGAAATTGCTGGCCAGCGATAAGCTGTTGTCATGACAGGCGTTCCGGGTTGATACGGAGGGCGGCGGTCGTGTTATATACGGCTGTATACCATATAACGTCTGCCTGTCAAGCACTATACGGCGCTGCGCCGTAGAATTCTTGTTGTGCTCAATGAGAACACTCTGGATCCTGCTAATGTCCTGGGCTGTCTTAGCGGTCGGATGCGGCGAGGACTCGAAGCGCGTTCCAACAGTGAGGACTGTGACCATCCGCTTGGATGACTGCGCATAATCAGGCGGCGGGCACAAACGCGGAAACGTACGTGATCACGCCTTGCCAGAGTGCCGAGATAGAGACTGCCGGCTATTCGATCCCGGTTCCGCTTCAGTTCCCCGACGCCGGGCCGAACTCCATCCACGTTATTCACGGTAAGGACGAATACTTCCGCACAGCTTGGGATGGGAGATCGGACATCGTTTTGGATTCGACACGTCTCAGGAACATCCAAGGCAGCACGAGATTTCACGGGTTCGTGGCGGGAGACAGCTACGTACTCGGTTATCGGGCACGATAACTTTCCAGAGCCGACAATGAAGTTCGATGTGATGTGGGCCGGATTGATAAAAGTGAATTCAAGAGCACAACAAGACGGTGCAGCGAACCGGAGCCAGCCGGTTCAGCTTGGGACAAATTCAACATCTTTGCCGGCTGGCTCCGGTCGCTGACCTTTGCGTTATGCGTGAAATGCCTGAACCACAGACTGCTCTCGACATCTACAAGGCGATCATCGACGAGTTCGTAAACAAGACTCGCCGATACGGTTCCAGTTCGCACGTGGCGGAGCGTGGGTTCTTCTCGAAAGCCCCGGCGCATGGGAAGTTCAATGAGTTCATCGAAGGCTTGTCTCTGCCGCAACGACAACTCCTATCGCAGATGCTACAGGAAGAGCGCGACGGTGCGATTCATGATCTGTTGGCTGCCTTGTCCTGGTGGATAGACTGCCAAGATGTTGGGCTCACCTACCAGGGAAAGCCGATGCCTGTTGACCTCAGCGGTATGGGATTGCACGGAGACTACGTCGGGCGTCGGGATGGTTGGGACTGGCCGTCGCAAAACGAGGCCGAGGAGGCATAACCAGTCGCTGGACCAGAGTCGCCGATCTGGTCGGAATCAAGTAGAGAGCTGACTGGCGGCGACCTGGTCAGCTTTGTCGTTAGCCAGCCGAGAAGGCGATCCAAATGGAAACGTCCGCCCTTCTTGAGTTTATTCGCCTCGTGGTCGCCGGGGACACCGACCGCGTGTCTCGTCGCCTGAACGCCGCGCCGGCCTTGGCCGCAACGGCTTCGCCCGTCGGTGCGACGCGGCAACAGGCGACGAACTTTTTCTTCACCGCGATCTCGCACTACTTGTATGCCGGCGACACCGCACTCCACATGGCGGCTGCGGCATTCTCTCGCCCGATGGCGGAGCTGCTGGTGGCTCATGGGGCCGATTGCCGGGCGAAGAATCGGCGGGGGGCGGAGCCCCTTCATTACGCGGCGGACGGGGGCCGACGGGAGCCGCGGGCGCAGGCTGGCGTGATCGAGTACCTGATCTCAGTGGGTGCCGAGCCCAACGTGGTTGACAAGTCGGGTGTGGCACCCCTGCACCGGGCAGTCCGGCGCGGTCGCTGGCGGCGGTCCGGGCGCTGTTGGACGGCGGCGCGACCCCCGGAAACCCAACAAGGCGGGATCGACGCCGCTGCATCTGGCCGTCCAGCCCACGGGGGCAAGCGGGAGCGGCTCGGACCAGGCACGCCGCCAACAAGCCGAGATCATCGGCCTCCTCTTGGAACGCGGTGCCAGTCCGGCCGATCGGGACGCGCGGGGCAAGTCGGTCGATCAGGCCGCCACCAGCGAATGGATTCGGGCATTGCTAAAAGAAGGCAAGGCAGGCTAACCAACGGATGAAGCTGACCGGGGCCGCCATCCTGGTTTCGCGCGGCATGAAGGTCTTGCAGGCGGCCCCGGCAGCTTATCCTTATCGTTAGCCGACTATGAGCGTTCTTGCCGACATCTACATCTCACGAGACGACGACGCGGTGAAGTATGACACCGCGCCAGACCAGTTCGCAGACCGTGCGCAATACAAGGGCCTCACTCCATTGGAGCTTTCGATGCTCTGGTCCATCATGCGAGGCGTCGAGTGGGATGTTGCCATGATGGACGAGTTTCCGTGCCTGCTTCAGATTGATGGCGGCGAGCGGCTCGTCCACCGACTTCCTGCGACGATGGTTTCAGAGTTGGCTGCACTTTCACCAGACAGGGTTGCATCGGTTACATCTGCATGGGCTGCGACGGAGGAGTTGAGTTGCGATCCAGCGGACATCAGACCTGTCGTTGATGATTTGGTGCGGTTGTCGCAGCGAGCAGGTCAGACCGGCCAGAGTGTTCATCTTTGGAATTGTGTATGACGAGTTCTGAGTCGGCTAACCAGAGCGCTGCAGCGAACCGCCGCCCCGCTGGGCAGTTGGACGGTTCGGGTAATTTGTTCGCGACTGTTGCAGCCGACCGGGCGTTGCCGGCGGCGGTCGCTGAGCTTGGTCGTTATCCGCCTAACCGGAACTTACTCTGATGGCCTCATCGGTATACATCGAAACTACGATTTTCAGCTATCTCACGGCTTGGCGCAGTCCGGAGCTTTCGATGGCTGCGAAACAGCAAACCACACGCCAATGGTGGGACGAACGCCGGGAGCATTTTGAGTTGTTCATCTCAGATGCCGTCCTGCTCGAAGCCGCGGGCGGTGATCCTGACGCTGCGAAACGGCGGCTTGAAATACTCGACGGGATTTCGGTGCTCAGCCCGCAATCGGAAGCCGACGAAATAGCCTTATCGTTGATTGATCGTCTGTCGTTGCCGGATCGGGCGATCACCGATGCCGCTCATATTGCCATCTGCGTGGTTCACGGCATGGACTATTTGCTCACCTGGAATTGCACGCACATTGCCAATGCGACGTATCAGCCTATCATTAATGATGTCTGTGACGCGTTCGGATTTTCGATGCCGGTGATTTGCACTCCCGATCAACTCATGGGGGATGACAATGGCTCTTGATCCAATCCTGTCCGAGGTTCGTCGTATTCGCGAACAATACGCGCAACAATTCAACGGTGACTTGCGCGCGCTGATGGATGATTTGCGGCGGCGACATGCCGCATCGGATCGCAAATCCGTCACACGTCAACCGAAGCCGCGCCGCAAGACACCTGCAACGTCAACCGAGAACGGCGGATAACAAGGCGTTGCACGCGAACGGGCGGCAACGCGGATTTTGAAATCAACATTTCACGCGCCCGCCGCGTGAACTTGGTCGTTAGGTGTCATCGCACGCCATGCGCCTTTTGATTCTCTACATTCCGATTCTGGTCGCTTTGATACTGCCATTGCTTTTTCGCCGACACTATGGAGTCCGCGTGTTGAGCGTGGTGATTCTTTGTGCTGTTGCCTTGCTGCATTTCACTCACCTGATGGCAGTGCATCGTTTGGTGATGGAAGATGGCGTGCGCCAGTTGGCTGTTCCAGCGGGCGGAGAGTTACCCGGTGATTTCCGAGTCGCCGTTGATTCCATCCAGAGATACAGTCAGCAGCAGATGTGGCCATTCGCCGGACTCATTGGGGCATTGGTTGTTTTGGTATTGCGTCCCTTTCCAGCGGTGAAGCATGAGACACGAAATGACACCTAACCAGAGCGCTGCAGCGAACCGCCGCCCCGCTGGGCAGTCGGACGGTTCAGGTAATTTGTCCGCGACTGTTGCAGCCGACCGGGCGTTTCCGGCGGCGGTCGCTGAGCTTGGTCGTTCGGCGGGAGAAAGTGACATGCGCACATTGATCAGCACTTTTGCGGTCAGCTTCGCCGCATTCGTTTCACTCGTAAATGCACAAACACCCGACGATCCACCGATTTATCCTTTCATCGAGTTGCAATCCGGTCCGCTGACCCCCGGATTGGTACTCGATGAATCCCCGCGGCCGATTCATCAGATCCGGCTGATAGTCGATCCCACGTTTAGGCGTGGAACCCTGATCTTGGACAGCAACCTTCCGGAGTTCGATGAGTTTGGCGAACTCGTTGGCGGCATCGATACACCACAGGTTCGCGACGCTGACAAAGGCGACAAGAAATTTGTCCTGGAATTTCGATGCACAATTGAGACCGTCAAAGAAGGCCCGGAGAATTGGCGTCTTTACCGCATTGATGGTCCAAAACTCCGCACGTCTATTCGAATTGCCGCCAAAGGCTCCATAGACGACGGCGGGCCTGTCCGATTGATCGTCCTCGGTCCAGATGCAAAGGCGAAGGCAGTCATCGCATGCACTCGCTACGGATTGGTCGTCCCTTAAAGAACAAGAATCGGCGCTCGCCGAACAAGGCGGTCAACCCGAGCGGCGGATCGGGCGGATTTTGAAATCGAAGGTTCTTAGCCGCCGCCGGGTTACCTTGTTCGTTCGCTTGCTTGGGTCATTCGCATGTTCGATTGGCTTCGTCGTGTTTCCGGCCGATCCGACGGCGATGAGCGTCAATGGTTCTTTGGGACCATCGACGCATTAAATGCCGAAGCCGGTGGCGGGCAGCCCATCGCAATCAAAAAGTCGCTCGGCCGTCTCAAGCTTCGGTCTGGGACGCTGGCGCTTGGCGATCCGCAGTATGTGCCGGGCCTGGAGGTTCCAAACGTCACCGCCGACGAGGTTGAGATTTCAGCATCACTTTGGCGATACCCTTCCGGCGCGGAGACGGTAACAGGTCTCAGCCTCAGCCTGGGTGGACCCCAGGGTAGCGGCGCTGAGCGCAAAGTTGGGGAGGTCGAAATTGACTCGGCCAAGCTCGTCGTGGCGGATAAGGCCGACATTGAGAACCACTGGACTGAGACGGGCAAGGACCGTATCGGAGTGATTTCAACCGCTCCAGATGATACGGTGTTGCGGCTCCTGACAAAGCGATTCAAACTCAAGACGCGTCGCGTCAACCGGGTCCGGGCCGAAGTGGTCGGTCCGGTTTCAGAGCAACTGGCGGCGGAGATTGAAGCGTTCCTAAAAGCAGACCCGAAGTACGCGGATTACCCGTTTATGTACTTTCATCTGCAAACGAACAACAGCTTTGACCGGGCGAATTACATGAACAGAGAATGGCAGTTCATGCCCATCGGAAACAGTCCTGAACCGCTGATGTTTGTCTGCGGGACAGGCCGCGGCGATGGTTGCTACGATGTCCAGGGCCAGTTTGATGGAGATGTTCCCCGGGTGCTGACCGTGACCTTTGTCGATGACTGAGGGGTCGCAAGCGAACCAACGGATGAAGCTGACCGGGGCCGCCATCCTGGTTTCGCGGCATGAAGGTCTTGCAGGCGGCCCCGGCAGCTTAGCCGTACCGTTAGGTGGCAGCGCACGCCATGAGTAACATCACCCTGAATCTTGTTGTTCTGCGGTCTCCGGACATGGCGCGTGCGGCGGCTTTTTATTCACGTCTTGGTTTGCAGTTTTCGCAGCACAGGCACGGCACTGGACCGGAGCATTTTGCTGCCGAGCTGCCCGGTGGCGGAGTGTTCGAGCTTTATCCGCTCGCATCTGATGGCGCATCCACGGCAGGCACTCGCATTGGGTTTCGTGTTCCTTCGGTTGATGCTGCGTTGGCGGCATTGAGTGATTATCCGGCGGCGATCGTGACGCCAGCCAGGGATTCTGAGTGGGGAAGGCGAGCGATAGTTGCAGACCCTGACGGTCATCGAGTGGAGTTGATACAGTGATGACGATGTTGCCACCTAACCATGGCGATGCAGCGAACCGCCGCCCCGCTTTGCAGCCGGATGGTTCAGATAATTTGGCAGCGATTGTTGCAGCCGACCGGACGTTTCCGTCGGCGGTCGCTGAGCTTGATCGTTAGGCGACAGCGATGGATGGCTCGGCAGTCTTCGAGGACAGCGGAAAGCTGACGAACATTTTCGGGTATTGGCCGTCCTTCCACGACGCAGAGGTCCATGAACTGCTTCTCGAGCGCGGCAGCGTTGATCCCGGCAAATCGAGTTATGTATTTCCGATCCTCACCGTGAAGACCCACACGTTCGAGATGACGAATGAGGTTGATGCCGGAGGCTACTTCGTTCTGAGGAAGCACACGCTTGTGACACTCCGGTTTCACGATGTTGAGGACTGCCGGTTGGAGGGGTTCAACCATCAGAACGCCATTCTTGGTCTTGAGGTCACGGGCGCGGAGTCGGCTGGTTCACGTAAGACGCCTTTGCGGGCTGTGCGGATGAAAAGCGCGTTTGGCGTAGACGCCTCTTTCAAGTGTTCAAGATGCGAGGTCGTGGCAGCATTGCCATGTAACAAGAATGGTGGGCTGCTCGCCTAACAAGCAGTTGCAGCGGACCGTGACACGCCGGCGCGGGCGCGGCGCATGTGCGCCATTTCATTATGGACACGTGGTCGCGCGGCCGCTGAACTGCGGCGTTAGGCGTCATTATGCGCTTCACCTGTTCAACCTGCGGAGCGGAGCACGAAATGGACGACATTTCATTTGGGACTGATGCTCCGCTTCAGTGGGATTTACTTTCACAAGATGAGCGTGCTCGCTCGGTGTTGGCCGGCGAGCAGTGTAAGATTGAGAGCAGCGAAGGTCGCAGTTTTTACATTCGCGCTTGCTTGGAGGTTCCCATTCGAGATGCCGACCGAAGTTTTACATGGGGTGTTTGGTGTTCATTGAGTGAGGAGAGTTTCGAGGAGGTTTCTGAGCATTGGGATGATTCGTCCCGTTCGAGTATTGGCCCACATTTTGGTTGGCTATGCACGAAGATTCCCGGCTATCCTGACACAGCCTTTCTCAAGACGATGGTTTATCAGCGGGATTTAGGAGCCAGGCCATTGGTCGAGCTTGAGCGCACGGATCATCCGTTGGCGGTTGACCAACGCGACGGCATTGATGAGTCTCGTTTAAGAGAGATTGTGACTGGATTATTACACCATGCCGCCTAACAAGTCGCCGGAGCCAACCGCCGTTGGCGCTGTCAGTTCCGCTATCGCGGTTCACGTCGCGAGTCGGCGGTGGCTCAGCTTTTTTCGTTAGGCGGCAGCGGGAACATCCTGTCGCGAAGGCCGTCTAAATGAACATGAAAACACTCACCGTTGTCCTGATTCTTGCCTTGATCGCATTGACCAGTCTGCGATCAGCATTTGCCTCGAAAGACGCAGGCAATCGCCCGTATGTCCAGTCAGGGCCAGACGGCGTTTTTTACGCCCGCTGCATTCCTCAGGACACCGCAGGTACTGCCGGTTTTACGGACATCTATCTGGTTAAGAGGGACCCTGACGAGTTGGTGGATCACTACGATTGGTATTCCAAACACGGCGTAGTGCTGGGGTGGAGTCCCATCGCAGGCAAAGTGGCAGTGCTGGCCCGACACAAGGACACGCCGACTTCGCCAGACAAGCAAGTGGAGCTCACTTTTCATCTCGGCGGCAAGTTACTCAAGACGTGGACTACTGCCGATCTTGTGCGCCTCGGCGCAGAGGTCGGCCTGTCTGACCGCGACGGAGGCGGAAAGAGAGCCGAATTCCAAGTGGTGGGCTGCGAGCAGATACCGGGCACAAACCAATACGTATTCACCATCCAGCTTGTTAAGGGCAAGAAGCTATCCTTCGACATTTTGACGGGTGATGAGTATCGCAAATGATGCCGCCTAACCATGCGCTGCAGTGAACGGCGGCGGACTGTCGCGGTTGCAATCGGCGCGCCTCGTGGCCGCCGTCGCTGAGCTTGGGTCGTTCGCCGGCTGGTTCGTTGGTGCATCATCGCGGTGGTCACTATGCTGCGATCGGGGCTACTTGACGAAGACGTTGAGCGAATCCACTGGTACCTTGGTCTCGGGAAGGGCAGTGAGTACGCATACAAGCATTTGCCTTCCGGGATAATGGTCGGCGGTACGTGTCCACCCAACATGACGGTGCTTGAGTTCGACCAGCAATTGTTTGCCGAGTTCGTCGAAAAGTTGAAGACTGCGGGAATTGTCAAAGAAGAATCAACTGGTGGATAGCGGCGAACCAGCCTTGCACCTGACAGGGGCTGCATTCCGGTATTCCGCGACACATAGTTTCACCGGCGGCCCCTG
Source organism: uncultured Planctomycetota bacterium (assembly GCA_963738665.1). GTDB lineage: Bacteria > Planctomycetota > Planctomycetia > Pirellulales > Lacipirellulaceae > JABDGM01. The sequence continues at coordinate 726,568 of CAVTXL010000003.1, read as the reverse complement.
CAGGTGAAGGGCGTCGTTCGTCGTGATAGGATGTCGTGATGGACACAATTTACATCGAAACATCCATCGTTAGTCACGCCACAGCGTGGCCGAGCCGAGACGTCACGATCGCTGGTTTGCAGCAGCAAGCTCGCGACTGGTGGGCGAATGAACGGCACAAATTTGAGTTGGTCACGTCCCAATTGACTCTCGACGAAGCCAGCGATGGTGATCCAACGGCCGTGACGGATCGACTGGAACTCCTTCAAGGTCTGCCGCTTGTGGACATCAATCCTGATGTGGAGGCATTGGCGGAGCGCCTGATTCAGGCTCATACGATGCCAAAAGGGGCCGCGGCCGACGCCATTCACGTTGCCGCAGCGGCTCTTGGCGGTGTAAACTATCTCTTGACCTTGAATTGCAAGCATATCGCAAATGCCCACGAGCTTCCGCGTATCTATCAACTGTTGGATCGTGAAGGACTGGGGCAACTTTTGATCTGCACCCCGGCGGAGTTTCTCGGAGATTCAGACGATGAGCAACAATCCGATACTTGATGATTTGCACGCCACGCGGCGAAAGCTTCTCGAAGACTCCGGGGGCACGTTGGCTGGGTTGGTTGCTCGCCTCCAGTCGAATCAAATGGCGTCGGGCCGCAAGATACTGCCAACACGACGAACAATCCGATGCACCGGAGCGGCGAAGTCGGGCGGATTGCCAGTGGAGAATCAATCGTTGCCGCCCGGTGATCGGTAACGTTAGGCCACTTCGCACATCATGCAGACTTCAGCGCACATTGGTTTGTGGTTTGGAGTGGGAGTCCCGCTCCTGCTCGTCGCGCTTTTCTTCCAGACCGTCACCGTCGCGGGCGGGCGATACACCGGAGTTCTCACCACGGCGTTGATTCTCACGGTAGTTGCCGACGTTTGTTACGTTCAGGCGTTCAGACGTGGCGGTTTAGCAGTTCGCGTGTTCAGCGTCTTGTTCCTACTGCCCACGTTATTCGTCGTTGCGGACTTCGTCCGCCGAGCACCATATTTGTTCTGATGAAGACGTGGCCTAACCAGAGCGCTGCAGCGAACCGCCGCCCCGCTGGGCAGTCGGACGGTTCAGGTAATTTGGCAGCCCCGAAAGCTTTCGGGGTTGCAGCCGACCGGGCGTTTCCGGCGCCGGCTCGCTGAGCTTGGTCGTTAGGCCCCCCAACACAGGAGAGTCCGTGCCACCACAGTCCATTCCAAGTGCGTACCGAGGCGCCACTCCGTACTTGATAGTCAGCAATGCCGCGGACGCAATCGAGTTCTACAAGTCGGCCTTCGGAGCAGTCGAGCAGGTTCGCTTGGCGGAGCCCAGCGGTAAGGTAGCCCATGCCGAGCTAAGAATTGGCGCAGCACCAATCATGGTCGCAGACGAATACCCCGAAATGGGCTACAAGAGTCCTAGCTCGCTCGGTGGTTCGCCCGTCTCAATGCTGATCTATGTGGAAAACGTCGACCAAATGTTTGCACGAGCACTGACGCTTGGCGCACAAAGAAGTGATGGCGCTCTCGGACCAATTCGACGGAGATCGTCGCGGCAGTCTTGCTGACCCGTTCGGTCACGTCTGGCTACTCGCAACCAAACGGGAAGACGTGTCGTATACAGAATTGCTTGCTCGCTTTCAGAGCATGCTAAGCGGCGGTGGGGCCTAACCCTTCGCTGCAGCCGACCTGCTACGGCTGGCTTCGCCAGCCTTCGCAGGCGGCTGAGCTCAAACATTAGGCCGCAGAGGCTCCCCAAATCGCGGGAGAATGCGTATGGCTCAGGTATGGAAAATCGCCCCCGGCAGGGGCGCCCAAGACTGGGAACTGTTCCGTGATCGGGGCTGCATCGGCCTCGGGTGGCTCGAACTGCCGGACTACCGACAGTACGGCAACGAAGACGAGGTGTTGGCGGCACTTGAGCAGGAGTATGGACAGGGGGTGAATGGATGTGGCGCGGGCGACTGCCAAGACGATTTGGCGCTTTGTCGATGAGGTCAGGCCGCAGCACATTGTGGTTGCCAACGAAGGGTACAACAGGGTTGTGGGGATCGGAGTAGTTACCAGTCGCTATTTGGCACCCGATTCCAACCAGAACCCGATCCGAGATGACACAACCACCCACCGTCACCATGTTCATCTCGTGAACTGGATCATCAGGGAGCCAGTTGATTTGCCTGGGGATCGCTTTTTTGTCCAATCGACACTATGGCCCTTGGAGAAGGAGAAATTCAACCGGATCAGGCAGGTCTACACAGCGAACCTACCGCACTTGCAGGCGACGCTGGATCAGTTACTTGACGGCTACCAAGCGGGCGTTAGTGGTCGGCTGCCGGAAGAGGTTGCTGAGTCACCGACACTCTTCGAGGGCGCGGTCCGCCAGGTCACCGTCAACGCCTACGAGCGCAACCCAGTGACCCGGCAGCGGTGCATCGCAGCCCATGGCACCACCTGTTGCGTTTGTGGGTTCAGCTTCGGAGCGGTCTACGGTCCCGAAGCAGAGGGGTACATCCACGTCCACCACATCCGGCCAATGTCCGAGGTGGGCGGGGAGTACGTCGTGGACCCCGTCGAGGACTTGCGCCCGGTTTGCCCGAACTGTCACGCGGTCTTGCACTTGGGCGGAGAGTGCCGCACTATTGACGAGGTGCGGCAGCTCGTAGCTCAGCAAAGGCCGGCCTAACCAGACGCTGCACCTGACCGCGGCGGCAATTAGCGTCTTAGGGGTTCAACGTCTCACGAGCCGCCACGGCAGCTAAGCTTTTTTCGTTCGCCAGGCGCGATTTCGATTTCCCGGGACCGGCCGCGGAAAAATCGCCGCCGAACCGAAACGACGATTGTCTGGCTGAAAGCGGACGGCTGATAGCTAATAGCTACAAGCAGTTTCAAAACCGGCTCAGAAGGGGGACAGGCACGATTTGCTCCACGGGCTGCGCAATTTGAGCCAGTCCCCGGCGGTTTTGAAACTGCTGCTAACAGCTCACCGCGATTAGCTGCTTGAACTCCGGATCGTGCCGCAGCGCGTTGAAGTCGGGCTCGTCGGGAACGAGGTCGCGGAAGTTGCTGTCGAGGTCGAGCGCTTGGGCCAGGAAGCGGAGGGCCTGCGTGCGGTTGCGGGCGAGGCTCCAGTAGCAAGCCAGGTTGTAATGCAGAATGGCCTCGCCCGGGTCGACGGCCGCGGCCCGCTCGAGGGCGTCGATCGCCTTGGCGAGTTGGCCGGTGCGTTTGTAGCACCAGCCGAGGGCGAGGTAGACGTGGATGTCGTCGGGCACGAGGTCGGCCGCCCGCTCGAGCGGGACGAGGGCGTCTTCGTAGCGGCCGAGTTCTTTGAATGTTTCGCCGAGCAGGTAGCAGGCGCGGCCGTTGCCGTGGACCAGGGCGCCGCGGCGCTGCAACGCGCGGAGCGCATGCTCCAGCATGCCGAGCTCGGTGTAGCCCTCGGCTTCTTCCACGGTCCGCCGCAGTAGCAATCGATTGCGCGACACGGGTTTGAACGCGATTTGAATAGACACGAAATCGACAACCTCCGTGCAACGCGACAAGTTTCCACGGCCTACCTGCTCAACTGCGGCTGCTTTACGGGGGCGGACGCAACGGGCAGAGCGGGCCGTCCTGCTACTTGAATTCTACCCAACAGCGGCGACGAGCCATAGTATTTTTCACGAAATGCAGGCAGAAACCGGTCTCTCGATGTCGAACGCGCCTCCGGCGAAAAGTGTGCCCGCGGCGCGGAGAGAGCGGCCGGGGAAAGCTGTGCCGGCGGAAGGGAGGCGGAGGGCGGTAGATCGGGAGACGGGAGTGGAGTAGTGGAGTGGTGGAGTAGTGGAGGGTGGAGTAGTAGCGTAGCGGGGGAGTGAAGTCGTGTGAGATAAATGTGCGGTGTGGGGTGGGGCGGCGGGGATCTGCGGCTGAGTTGGGGGGCACGGAGCGGGGCGAATTTGGGCGTTGATTTTTGGCGACAGCCGAGGGAGCGCGGGTGTTGCAATTTGTCGACGCGTCGACCGGATAAGCCCGGGCGAATGGTGTGTGCAGCGCGAAAACGGCCTTGGTTTTAGCCGCCAGAAACGCGTCGGCGTTCTGCGGCCGCCGGTTCGGCACGGGGGTTGCTTTTCGACGAGTCACCCCCTTGTCACGCTCCTGTATCTCGATTCCCGCCAGCCGCGCGTGCGTGCCCAGTTTCGCTTCCCATCCTCCGGCGAAACGAGGCACGCCGCGCGGCCCCTCTTCTCCTCATTCCAGTCTCAAGTCTTGTGCGCCTAGTTCTGGGCATCGTGCTGGTGCTGTTGGGCACTGGTCTCTGGTTCTGCCGTTTCGACGGAGTGTCCGCCATGCGGACGCCCGTTGCGCACGAGGTGCATTGGGTCCGCGCGGTGGAAGGCTGGGAGCGGCCCGAAGCGTGGGCGGTGGCGCCGCCTTCGCAGCCGGCGCTGCATCCGCTGGTTTTGGCGGCCGGGCAACTATTGGCGTCATTACTTGGGCTAATGCTAGCGGCGGAGGGCACGGACCAGCGCGCGTGCGCCAAAAGTCTCCGCAACCGCAGGCCGGCGAACGAGTTAGCACGGCTGCGCCGGCAGATACTGGCCGGTCTGGCGGGCGACGACATGACGGCGCTTGGGCAGAGATTTTCTGCAAACCGCCGTTTTCTTGCACGGGAAGCGCTAGTGGCCGCCACTATTACCTTTGGCAAGGCAGGCGATTGATCGGCGAGCCCTGCGCGGGCGGAACGTGCCCCGCCGCCGAACTGGTTATCTGCGATTGGCAGGCCTTCCGCTGGTTGCTCGGTCACTTGAATTGAGGTAGAGGTTCCATGCGATTAACACTCCGCACACTGCTCGCGTATTTGGATGACATTCTCGATCCGGCCGACAAGGAAGAGCTCAGCAAGAAGGTCGAGTCGAGCGACTTCGCGGCCGAGCTGATCCATCGCACGCGCGACACGACGCGGCGGCTGCGATTGAGCGCCCCGCAGGTCGTGGGCAGCGGCATGGGGCTCGACCCGAATACGGTGGCCGAATACTTGGACAACGTCATGCCGCCCGACAGCGTGGGCGATTTCGAGCGGATTTGTTTGGAGTCGGACATGCACCTGGCTGAGGTAGCCTCGTGCCACCATGTGCTGACGATGGTGCTCGGCGAACCGGCGGACGTCGACCCGGCGGCCCGTCATCGGATGTATTCGATCCCGAATGAGCTGGACGGCGAGCAGCTGGTGCGCGTTGAGTCAGCCCATGTGGCGGTGGCGGTGGCGGAGCCGGCACCGGTAGAGACAGCGCCGACTACGGTGATCCGTTCGGACGCACTGGTGAATCAATCAATCCTGATGGAAGTGCCCGACTATCTGCGGACGTCGGCCTGGTCGCGATATCGAGCGGCGCTGGTGGGGCTGGCGGCCCTCATTGTGATTGGGGCGGTGGTGCTGTTTGTGCCGGGCGTGAGGCAATTCTTGGGTGGCGCCGCGCCGCCGCCAGAGAAGGTGGCCGGCACGACTTCGCCGACACGAGCGGCGCCTGGCGACGATTCACCTGCGTTGCCGGCTCCCAGCGTTGTGACCGAGCCGATCGGCGCCGGCAGTGGTTCGGGCAATGGTGGTTTGCAAAATGGTGGCTTGCAAAGTGGTTCACAATCGACGGCGTCGCTGCCGCCGACAGATAGTTCGACAACGGCAAGTGTCGCCTTACCCCCGCCCACTTCGGCGACCGCGCCGGTGGAAAACACGTTACCCCTACCCACAACCACCATGCCGGCGATTATTTCTCCGCCCATACCGCCGCAGCCGCTGGCCAGTAGTACGACGGATGATACGGCCGGTGGGCCGACGCCGCGAAACACCGGCGCTGGTACGGCGGCGACTTTGGCATCGCCCGCAGGCGCCGGGCAGTCCGCGGACGGGACGGCACCCGGATCTACTGACACCGCTGTGAGCGCCGCAGGAACGGAGACGCCTGGCGCCGGCACGAACAACATGCTTCCCAGAACAGACATGGAGCTGCCGACTTGGCCTGCCACAGCGACGGACAACAGCGGCAGCACGTCTACGGCGTCGGACAAAGGCCTGGCGGCAAGCGGTGGGGCGGGGGATGCCGGACGTACGAGCATCGGCAACATGCCTGGTGGAAATACTCCGACTGCCGACGGGACGTCGCTGTCGTCCTCAGGCGATAATCGGGCGACACCGCGGTCCCCGGGGGACATGACGGCCACGCCGCCCGGCGACGTGACCGCCGCAACGCCGGCGGCGAGCGCCACCCTGGGGCTATATCTGGGCGGTAAGAGTGTTTTGCTGCGCTATAGCGACAAGCAGCAGACCTGGTTCCGCCTCGAGCCACGGGCTGCGGTCATGATCGGAGATCGATTGTTGGCGCTGCCGGAGTTTCGACCCCGAATCAAGCTTGCCTCCGGGGTAGGCTTGGATGTTTCGGGGGGAACCCAACTTACGCTGAAGACGGCAGATATGGTAGCGGGGGAAGGACTGCCGAAAGGCGACCCGCACGTTCCTGCCATCGAAATTGCTTACGGACGGATTGTGCTGCTGAACTCGGCGACGGACGAACAGCGATTGCGGATCACGACCGGTGCGACGACCGCAGATGTTCGGCTGGCGCCGAACGCGACACTGGGGGCCGAGGTGACACGATCGTTTGTGCCGGGGACCGACCCGCGAAAAACACCCGCACCGATCATGGTGGAATACATTGTTCCGGGGGGAGGCGTGGTCTGGACGGATGCGGCGGGCGAGCGAACGATCGCGCAGGCCTCGCGCTGGACGATTTCGGACGGGGCCGTATCGACGACAAGCCCGCTGACGGAAACGGTGGAATGGATTGACCACGAACCGGCCGGCAAGGCGAGCGATCAATTGGCGATTAACGGCGTGGAGCTGGCGATCACGACCGATCGACCGGCTGACGAGCAACTGCTGTATACTTACGATGAGGTGCGGCGGCGCGAAGTGAAGGCGCTCGCCGCCCGCTCCGCCATGCACGTGGGGATGTTTGTGCCGTTCGTGCGGGCGCTGCGAGACTCGGACCAGCGGCCCAATTGGCGAAGCCACGTGGATTCGCTGCGGGCGGCCATGGCGCTAAGCCCTGAATCGGCCAACAAGGTTTGGGACACGCTGGTCACCGAGCGCGGCTTGCGGGCGGCGACTGATTTATATGAGATGTTGTGCGGGTACAGTCCGGAGCAGATCGGCCGCACGCCAGACGAGCGGAAGAACCCGGCGGGTGTGCTGGCCCGGCTGATCAATTGGCTGAACAGCGACTTGGACTATCGAGTGTTGGCCGTCGAAAATCTGGCGGAAATCACGGGCAAGCGGCTGATGCCGAACCCGGCGGGAAGCCCGACCGAGCGGGCCGGGGGCATCAAGGAGTGGACCAAACGACTAGCGGCGGACGATTTGATACCGCCCGCTGCGGCCAACCAGTGAGCCGCCTGCCGTTTGGTGTGGGAGTCATTTGCGGACTCTCTGAAAGGCCCCGCTAACGAGGCGGCCCCGGCGATCTGCTCTCGGCGAGTCTGCACGAATCAAATCCGGGCGTTGCGGCAAAACATTCGGGAAACAACCCGGTTTGTCGGCCGGGCAGGAAATGGCTAGAATGGGCGGTTTATCGAGCCGTTCGCCGACAGCGCCAGGGCGTGCGGTGGGGGCCGATTTACCGCAACACTGTCGGCCGGGGATTCCATCGGTGCAAGTTCAGATATCGACGCGACACGGCCACTTGAGCGAAGCGTCGCAACAGAAAATCGCCGCCAAGGCAGAGAAGTTGCTGCGAATCTTCGATCGATTGACGGCGATTGAGATAATCGTCGATCTTACCGATTCGACGAAGCCGTGCGTCGACGCCAAGGTCTCGGCCGAACACAAGCACGATTTCGTGGCGCGGGACCAATCGGATGAATTGATGGGATCGGTCGATACGGTGGTTCATCGCATCGAACAGCAGTTACGGAAATACAAGGAGAAGGTGCAAGAGCGACACCGTGGCGCAGAGCCGCGGCGGCGCGACGTGACGGAGCCCGACGGGGCGGAGTCTTAAAGCGAGCGGTGCGGAGAGCTGAGCGAGCTTCGCGGCTTGAAAAGCCGGAATCGGTCTTTGGAAAACTGTTGGGAGACGGGTTTTTCGCTCCGCATTTCAGGGTGTTAATTATATCGACAACGATTTCGCCCAAGGGCCGCCGACGGCTTGAGAATCGGAGGCGGCCGCGCAATGAGGGGCGAAGACGATACTCGGTCGACGAGGGCAATGCAGCGATGAAGTTTTCCGATTTTATTTGTAAAGACGCGATTCGAACCCATTTGGAGGCGGACGAAAAGGAAGCAGTCATTCGAGCGATGGCCAAGTCGCTGGTCGAAGCGAAGCAGATCAACGCCAAGGATTTTGACAGCATCGTGGAAGCCATTTTGAAGCGCGAGGAATTGGGCAGCACGGGGATCGGGCGGGGCGTGGCCGTGCCGCATACGAAGCACGCGTCGATCGATCGGCTGATGGGCACAGTGGCGGTGAGCGAGCGGGGGGTGGATTTCGACAGCCTTGACGGGGAGAAGGTGCACTTGCTGTTTTTGCTCGTCTCGCCGCCGGACCGCCCGGGCGATCATTTGCGGGCGCTGGAAAACATATCGCGGCAACTGCGGGACGACACGTTTTGCCGGTTTCTCAAGCAGGCCAAATCGCCGGCCGACGTGTGGCAGCTCTTGGAGGAAGCGGATAACAGCCAGTTGTCGGCGTAGACAGCGGATTGGGAACTGGGTGAAGTAGGTGAGCAGATGAGGTAGGTGAGCAGGCGCGGCGAGTTGAAAGATTACTCGCAACCGCACCCCCGAACATGAGTACAACAACGGTGACACGTGTCGTAGAGATTTGCAACGAACAAGGACTGCACGCCCGCCCGGCGGAATTGTTTGCCCGCCAGGCGATGCGATTTGAATCACAAGTCGAAATAGTCAGTGGGAGCCAGCGCGTCGACGGGAAAAGCATCCTGCACTTGTTGACGCTTGGCGCAGGGCAAGGAACTCAGTTGGTGATCGAGGCCGAAGGCCCCGACGCCCAGGCGGCTGTCGATGCCCTGGCGGCACTCGTCGAGCGCGGCTTCGTGGCCGACGAGGCGCCGCAACAGTAAGGCGTCCGGCGCCCCCTCGAGTTCGATCGGTACGCGGGCTGCGAAACTGCAGCCAGGCGGCGTGATCCGCACACCGCGGCCGATCGGCGAGCGAGACGGGACGCGCTTCGCCGGGCCGAATTGGCAGCGAAACCATAACAATACAATTTTGGCACAATCGATGCTCGAAGCAACGGCCCCTCAGCGCGCGACTAGCACGGTTTGCGACGATCTTCGCGACCGATGTGAGTCTGTTTATGCCCGCGCAGCTTCTTGGTCCGTTGGTGCAGCGTTAACCAGGCCCACGACTGGCAGCCGCCCGCCGGCTGACGACGGGGCGGGATTCTACGCGCTGCGCCTGCGCTGCGAGTGACGGCTGCGCCTACTAAGGCAGCATGGAACGTCTTCAAGGGATCGCCGTTTCGCCCGGCCTTTCGATCGGCGAAGTATTGGTAATGGACGTCGAGGGGTTTCGCATCCCTCGGCGGTTTCTGCCGCGCGACGCGGTCGTCGATGAATTGGAGCGGCTTGACCGCGCCATTGCCGCCGCGACGGCCGAGATCGAACGCAATCGCGACCGCGTGAAAGATCAACTGGGCGAGGAATACTCGGCCATCTTCGCCGCCCACATCCAGATGCTGAACGACCGGCGGCTGCGCAGCGAATTGGAGGAGATGATTCGCCAGCGGCACTATTCGCCGGAGTACTCGGTGAGCCGGGCGCGAAGCGCTACGCCAAAGTCTTCCAATCGCTGGAAGGCAATTACATCGCGGAGCGGGCCAGCGACATTTTCGACATCGAGAAGCGTTTGTTAAGGCACTTGTTCGGCCGGCGGCGAGAAGAGCTGGGCCACCTTCAGTCGGAAGTGCTGATTCTCGCCCACAACCTGACGCCGAGCGAGACGGCCAACTTGGATCCGAAGTTCGTTCGCGGCTTTGTCACGGAAACGGGCGGCCCAGGCAGTCATACGGCGATCGTGGCCGAGGCGCTCGGCATTCCGGCGATCGTCGGCATCGGGCCATTTTTGGCGGACGTCTCCGGCGGTGAGACGGCCATCATCGACGGCTACCAAGGGCTGCTCATTTTGCGGCCGGACGAAGAAACGCTGGCCCGTTACCGGCACGAGGTGGTGCAACACCGCTCGTTTGTCGCCAAGCTCGAAAAGCTGCGCAACTTGCCGGCCGAGACGGCCGACGGCGTGCAAATTCAGCTTTTGGGGAACATCGAGTTTCCTTACGAAGTCGAGCACTGCCTCAAGCGGGGCGCCGGCGGCATCGGGTTGTACCGAACCGAGTTCTTGTTTCTTTCCGAAGACCGGGAGCCGACCGAGGACGAGCAGGTGGCGGCGTACACGGCCGTTGCCAAGGCGATGAACGGCCTGCCGGTGGTGATGCGAACGATTGACTTAGGCGCGGACAAGCTGCCGAGCGTCCCATTCCCCGAAGATGAGCAGAATCCGTTTCTGGGGCTGCGCAGCATCCGGCTGGCACTGAAAAATCCGACGCTATTTCGCACGCAGCTACGGGCGATCTTGCGGGCCAGTGTGCAGGGGAACATTAGCATCATGTTCCCGTTGGTGAGCACGCTCCTCGAGTTTCGGCAAGCGAAGATGATGCTGCGGGAAGCGATGGAAGACTTGGAAGAGGAAGGGGCCGCCTTCGATCGCAACGTTCAAGTCGGCATGATGGTCGAAGTGCCGAGTGTGGCGATGATGATGGATCGCTTTGTGAGCGAGGTGGATTTCTTCAGCATCGGCACGAACGACTTGATCCAGTACGTGCTGGCGGTGGACCGCAGCAACAAAGACGTGGCCAGTCTGTATACGGGGTCCGATCCATCGATCTTGCGGCTGATTCACATGACGGTGCGGGCGGCCGATCAGCATCACAAGCCGATCAGCATGTGCGGGCAGATGTGCGGCAATCCGCTGTACACGATGCTGCTGCTGGGGCTGGGGCTGCGGAGCCTGAGCGTGACGCCGGCCGGCATTCCGGAGATCAAGCAGGTGTGCCGGCGGGTGACGATTCGCGATTGCCGGCGCGTGGCCGAGCGGGCCCTGGAGCTGGAAAGTGCGCGGGACGTGAGGACGTATTTGAAGGAAGAGCTGTCGAAGGTGATGCCGGAATTGCCGGTGTGAGAGAAGGTGAGTGGATAAGTCGGGGGTCGCTCGTTCGAGGAAAAGCAATACAAACACAAACCACAATGGAACGTCTATGAAACAAGAAATGCTCATCAACGTGGCGCAAGCGGAAGAGTGCCGGATTGCGATCGTTGAGGATGGACTTTTGGAAGAGCTGTATCTGGAGCGGAGCAGCCAACACAATTACGTCGGCAACATTTACAAGGGGCGGATCGTCAATCTCGAGCCAAGCATCCAGGCGGCGTTTGTTGATTTTGGCGTGGGCCGCAATGGCTTTTTGCACATTAGCGACGTAGAGCCGCAATATTTTCGGCAGGCCGGCTATGACCCCAAGCGGCCGATTCGCCCCGACGGCAGCCAGTCGCAGGACGGCGACGACGACTTCGACGAGCCGCACAGCCAGCATCGCGGCCGCGATAATCGCAACGGCGGCGGTACGCGGACCCGGCAGCGGGTCGGCGTGCGGCCGCGAATCAAGCCGCCGATTCAAGACATCTTTCAACGTGGCGACGAAGTGCTGGTGCAGGTGATTAAGGAAGGGATTGGCACCAAGGGCCCGACGCTATCGACCTACATCAGCATCCCTGGGCGCTACCTGGTGCTGATGCCGGCATTGGGGCGGATCGGCGTCTCAAGGAAGATCGAAAGCGACGACGACCGCCGCCGGCTGCGCGATATTTTGCGGGAGCTGAACCCGCCCCGCGGCGTGGGCTTCATCGTCCGCACGGCGGGGACCGATCGGACGAAGAAGGAGTTGTCGCGCGACCTGGCGTATCTGTTGCGGCTGTGGAAGGTGATCGTGCGGCGGATCAAGAAGACGAGCGCCCCGGTCGACATCTACGAAGAGAGCGACATGATCATCCGCACGATTCGCGACATCTTCACCGGCGACGTGGATTCGATTTTCATCGACGAGCCGGCCGCGTTCGAGCGGGCCAAGGAGTTTTTGCAGATCGTGATGCCGCGGTACGTGAGCCGGCTGCAGCTTTATGAAGGGCGCGAGCCGCTGTTTCAGAAATACAAGCTGGACGAGGAGATCACCCGCATCAACGAGCGCCGCGTGCCGTTACGAGGCGGCGGTTCTCTAGTGATCGATCAAACCGAGGCGCTGGTGGCCATCGACGTCAACAGCGGCAGTTTTCGCACGGACGGCTCGGCCGAGGACTCGGCCTATCAATTGAACATGCTGGCGGCGAAAGAGATCGCGCGGCAGCTCAGGCTGCGCGACCTGGGGGGCGTGATTGTGAACGACTTCATCGACATGCGGAAAGAACGGAACCGCCGCGGCGTCGAGCGGACGCTGCGCGACGCGGTGAAGCGCGACCGGGCGCGGACGAAAATATTGCGGACGAGCCCGTTCGGCCTGATTGAAATGACGCGGCAGCGGATTCGGCCGAGCATCAAGCGAAGCGTTTATAAGGAGTGCCCGGCGTGCGGCGGCTCGGGGCTGGTAAAATCGGCCGAGAGCATGGCGATCGAGGTGGTGCGAAAGCTGCTTTCGCGGAGCCAGACGAACCAGGTGTCGCGGATTTCCATTACGGTCGAAGAAGAGGTGGCGAGCTATTTGAACAACAAGAAGCGGCGCGACCTGGTGCAACTCGAGCAGGAAAACAACGTCGAGGTGCAGATCATCAGCGGCGAGGGGCTGTCACCCGAGTACCTGAAGATCGAGTGCTTTGACGCGAACGGGCGCGAGGTGAAGACCGCCGAGTAGTCGTGAGAACCGGCTCCCTCTGGGAGAGGGAGAATTCTCAAAAAAAGAGTGTGCCACTGACGTCGCCGATGCTTGTCAACAGAGGGGCATTCATCAACGGCAGAGCCAGTGGCACACATGTGCGATCAATCGCTGCTATGAGGCGAGTTTTGCATCAAGTGAGATCTCGGCGCCGCTGAGCACTTTGGAGACGGGGCAATTCTTCTTGGCCTGTTCGGCGATTTCCTGAAACTTGGCGTTTTCGATTTTCGGCACCGAGGCTTTCGTGGTGAGGTGAATCGTCGCGATGCGAAAACCTTCGCCCTCTTTGCGGAGATCGACCTTGGCCTTAGTTTCGACGCGCTGGGGCGGCGTGCCGGCCTTCGACAGAGCGGCCGAGAGGGCCATCGAGTAGCAGCCGGCGTGGGCGGCGGCGATGAGCTCTTCGGGGTTTGTGCCCGCGCCGTCTTCGAAGCGCGACTTGAAAGAGTAGGGGCCTTCCCAGGCGCCGCTGCCGATTTTGATCGTTCCCTTGCCGGCCATCAGGTCGCCGGTCCAGACTGCTTCACTGCTGCGTTCGGGCATGTTGCACCTCATTTGGTTGCGGATGGAAATAAAGTCGGGCGGATTCGTTGGTGAGCATGCGATTCTAACGGCTGGAATGCGGATCGTCTTGATCCGACAGATCGGCATGCTGGCTGCGAAAAACTGCGGAGATTCTGCGGAGCTAAGAGCCGTCGACGGCCCGGCCAGCGATTGTTAAACTAATAGATTCTCACAAACGGGCGGCTGGCCGGCCGCGAATTCCGTCATTTGTTCCTTCACTACGTCCAACGTTTTTTCGCGAGCGGAAGCCATGTACGCCATCATCAGCGACGGGAATCGTCAATACAGAGTCGAAGAAGGTCAGGAGCTGTTGGTCGATTACCGCGACGTGCCGGCGGGCGAGAAGGTGACGTTCGAGCGCGTGCTGGCCGTGGGCGGCAACGGCGACACGAAACTCGGCCTGCCGCTGGTGAGCGGGGCCAGCGTGGTGGCTGAGGTGGTCGGGCCCGAGCAGGGCGAAAAGCTTATCATTCAAAAGATGCGGCGGCGGAAGAATTTCCGCAAGAAGACCGGCTTTCGACCGATGTATACGCGGGTGCGGATCGGGACGATCACGGCCTAGCTTGCCGTGTCACCTCCCACAAGGGCTTTGCCAAGGCAGGCGTCCGCAAGATGATTGCGCGATTGCAGGAAGAATTGGCGGTTTTTGAAGGAAGCGAGGAAGCGCGGCAATCCAATTAGCGAATTGCCGTGCACGGCGTGTGCTTCCACGACCATATGACGTCAACAAGTGTATAAATTCGGGTCCTCGGCGGAATTTGTGGGTGATTGGGGACGGGATTAAGCTTCGCTCCGGCTCGACAAAAGGGGCTTCGGCGAACCTTGTTGAAAAACACCATGGCAGGAGACCCCCAGCGAATCGAGCGCCGAATGAATGATGCCCCGAAACACTTGTTTCCCTCGTGATTCCTGGAACGAGACCGGCTTCTATCCGACAAAACAACCCACAAACTCTGCCGAAGAGGCATAAATTCTTGCCTATCTTTCGCTCAACCCAAAACGTGTCATGAGAGCTTTTCAGTAATGTGAACCTTACAGCGGGGGGAAAGAGCATATGAGCCGAAACAAAGATTGGCTCCGTGGTCCGTCGTCGCAAGATCACGCGAAGGAAGCGATTTGGCAGGGTGCGTGGATGTTCGGAATCTGCGCGTTGACGACGCTGGGAATGTGGCTGTTTCTTGGCTTTGTGTGGGTGATCATACCGATCATCGCCGTGGTGGGTTTTTTTCGGCTGCTCTACGGCCTGATTTCGTTTTACACGGGCTGGGAATAGTCGGCACCGCGATTTGCCGGGAGACGCGATGCTCCTTTCCGCGTGGCGGTTTGGCACGCTATTATTGGCCGCGCTCGGTTTGACAATGGGCGCGGCGCATGTGCTGGAATTGGCGCCGAAAATGGCGTCCGACGGCGCGCTCTAACTGGCCGTCACGAGCACGCTGTATGAGTACTTTGGGACTGTCGGCGGCAGCATTCAGGCGGTTGCACTCGTAGCCGCGATCGGGCTCTGTTGGCTCGTGCGGGGGCGGCGCTCGTTTCGGACTGCGCTCGTCGGGGCGATTGGGCTGGCGTCGTCACTCGCGCTGTGGGCGCTCATCGTGCAGCCCGTGAACGCCCGGTGGGGCGAGGCGCTGCGGGCGGCCGCGGCCACGGCGCACGCCCGCTATTTGCAGTTGCGTCCACGGTGGGAGTTTGGTCACGTGGCGGCGTTTGTGGCCTGGCTGGCTGGTTTTGTGGCCTTGCTCGTGTCGACGCTGGCGGAGATTCCACGCAGCAGAGGGGTGGCCGACTAACCTGACGCTCCGCGAAATGATCCGCTTCCGCACGTCATCTTTGCGCCCTAATTGCGGCCGCTCGTCATCTGATCGTCGAAAAAGTTGCCCGCCGGCCTCACCGAAAGCAGTTATACTGACGGGATGCTGTCCGCGTGATCGGGCAGTTGCCGGGCGCCGGGTGAATGCGTGCGGCCGTCTTGGGTTGAATATGCGGAGAGATTGATGCAGGGCCGAGTGTTGGTGATCGGCGCCGGCGTGAGCGGATTGACGACGGCGAAGTGTCTGGTCGAGGCGGGCTTTGACGTAACGGTGGTGGCGGAGAAGAGGGCCGAATTTACGCCGTCGGTCGTGGCCGGGGCGCTGTGGGAATGGCCGCCGGCCGTGTGCGGGCATCACACCGATACCGTATCGCTGCGGCGCTCGAAGGAGTGGGCGGCCGCGACGTATCGGCGGTTCGCGCGGATGGCGGCCGAGGCGGTGCCGGGCGTGAGGATGACGACGGCCGTGTTTTACTTTCGGCAGCCGATCGATGAGCGGCCGGCCGAGCGGCAGAAGATGGACGAGGCGGCGCGGCACGTTCGCAACTTTGTGCACTCGGCCGATTTGATCCGGCAGCAGGGCGTTAATCCCGAGTTCGGCTTGCGCGACGCGTACAGCTACTCGTCGCCGCTCGTCGAGACGGACATCTACGTCGCCTGGCTGCGGCGCGAGCTCGTGTCGGCCGGCTGCCAGTTCGAGACGCGGAAGCTGAAGCAGCGACTGGCGGAAGTTGAAAACGCACTGTGCAGCGAATTTGACGCCGAGGCGATCGTCAATTGTGCGGGGCTCGGCTCGATCGAGCTGGCCGCTGATCGCATGGCGCCGCTCCGCGGGCGCTTGTTCGCGTGCGTAACGACGGCGTCGCGATGCCGCGGATCAACGCGGCGCACTGCGTTGCGCTGGATCATGCCGAGCCGAATCCGCAAATGATTTATATCGTGCCGCGGGGAACCGATTGGCTGCTATTGGGCGGCATTGCCGAGCTGGGCGAGTGGGATACGGACATCGGGCTCGACAACTACCAGCCCTTGCGTGATATTGTGCGACGGTGCCAGCAGTTTATGCCGGTGTTGCGCGGTGGGGTGGTCGACCAAGACCAGCCAGTCCGGGTGGGCCTGCGGCCGTACCGTGAGAAGAACGTGCGGCTGGAGCGCGAGGGCGATTCGCATGTGATTCACAACTACGGCCACGGAGGCTCGGGATTCACGTTTTCGTGGGGCTGCGGGATGGAGGTCGCGGGGCTGGTGAAGAAGATGCTCAAGGTTCAGATCGCGCACTAACGTGCCCTGCGTGATGTTTGTGGCTGCCAATGCCGATGGGGCGAATTCGATGGCAATTTAACCGCAACAGGAGGATAGCGCTGTGACACAACTTCCAAGGCGACAGGACTTTATCGAGGCCTACGCGGGCGAGGCGCCGTGGGATATCGGGCGGCCGCAGGGAGTGTTTGTAAGCGTGGCCGATCAGGTTGCGGGGCCGCTGTTGGATGCGGGCTGCGGGACGGGGGACACCGCCCTGTTTTTTGCCGAGCGAGGACTCGCGGTGACGGGGATTGATTTTCTTGAAGAAGCGATTCGGCGGGCCAAGGCCAAGGCGAGCGAGCGCGGGCTGGACGTTGATTTTCGCGTCGCCAACGCGCTGGAGCTGGACAAAAGCCGAGATCGATTCGCCAGCGTCGTTGATTCCGGCCTGTTTCACGTGTTTTCGGACGACGATCAGCGGCGGTATGTGCGCGGCCTGGCGCACGTGCTCGAGCCGGGCGGGCACTTGTATTTGCTGTGCTTTAGCGACGCCGAGCCGGGAGAGCAGGGGCCGCGGCGGATTACGCGGCAGCAACTCGACGAGGCGTTTGCCGCTGGCTGGCAGATAGAATCGGTGACCGCGATGCGGTTTGAGACCAATCCGAAATTCGTGAACAACCCGCGCTTCGCCGGGATGGCGTTTTCCGAGGGCGGGCCGAAGGGGTGGTTCGCGATCGTGCGGCGAACGCCGTAGACATCGAGATTCGCCGAATGCCGTTCACGCCGTTTCATCTTGGGCCAGGGCTGGCTGTGAAGGCAATTGCCGGCCGGCATTTCAGCTTCTTGGTGTTCGGCTTCAGCCAGGTGGCGATCGACGTCGAGCCGCTGGTGCACATTCTACGTGGCGACCCGGTTCTGCACGGCTTCACGCACACGTATCTGGGCGCCACGCTGATTGGTGCGGCGTCGGTGCTGGTCGGCCGGCCGGTGTGCCAATTTCTTTTGAGGCGATGGCATCCGGGAGAGCAGTATCCGTTTCAGGTGTGGCTGCGGGGAACGGGTGAAATTTCGTGGGTGGCCGCGATCATTGGCGCGTTCGTGGGAACTTACAGCCACGTGTTCTTGGACAGCCTCATGCATCGCGACCTGCGGCCGCTGGCGCCGTTTTCGCCGGCGAACGGGATGCTGTACGCGATTTCGGTGGGCTGGCTGCATGTGCTTTGCGTCGCCAGTGGCATATTCGGAATTGTGGCGATGTACTGTATTTATTACCACCAGCAGCGCGGCTCGGCGCCTCAAGCTGAGTGATTGCTGAGGTTGGTGGGTAGTGTAGTCCGCTCGCTCTGCGAGCGGAAATTCATCTCGCGGGGCGAGATGACTACACTGCCACGATTTCGTGGGCCGGTTTGTTGCAGTTTGATCCGCATTGCGTATACTGCCTGAAGTTCTCGGATCGAAGCCGGTCGAGACGGCCGGGCTATATAGGACGGGAGCCGGCCAATCGACGGCACGGCGCCGCGTTGGCGCACTGTGTATTGCCGCCGGCCGGCCTTCAAATCATTCCAGTCGCGAAAAGGACAGGTGGCGAATGTTGCAATCAACGTACAAGCTGCGTTTCTTAGGGCATGTAACGCTTTGCGCCGGCCTGGCAGTGCTGTTTCTCCACAACTGGGGTGAAATTACCTGGGCCGCGCCGCCGGGCGTGGCCGCCGCCGGTAAGTACCACGTCGTGCACGGCTGGCCCAAGTTGCCGCCGGGCGAGCTGCTGGGCGCCGTGTCGGGCGTGGGGGTGGATTCGCACGATAATGTGTTTGTGTTTCGCCGGGCCGAGCGGGTGGCGCTGCCCTCGGGCGATTTCGACATCACGCCGATCCCGCGGCCGACCGTGCTGGTATTCGACGGCCGCACGGGCGAGCTAGTGGCGAAGTGGGGCGCCAGCACGTTTGCTATGCCGCACGGGCTGTATGTCGATCGGCAGGATAACGTGTGGCTGACCGACGTGGCCTATCACCAGATATATAAGTATTCGCCCGATGGGAAGGTGCTGCTCACGATCGGCGAGCGCGGCGTGCCGGGGGACGACGCCGCGCACTTCAATCGACCGACTGACGTGGCCGCGGCCGCGGACGGCATGGTTTACGTCAGCGACGGGTATCGCAACTCGCGCGTGGCCGTGTTTTCGCCCGACGGAAAGTTTTTGTTCCAGTGGGGAGCCAAGGGGGCCGGGCCGGGCGAGTTCGATCTGCCGCACGGCATTGCGCTCGACGCCCGCGGGCAGGTGTACGTGGCCGACCGGAACAACTCGCGGGTCCAAGTGTTCGAGCCGCGGGGCAAGTTCCTGGCCCAATGGAAGAGTAAGGAGTTGGGCCGGCCGTACGATGTGTTCATCGGCCAGGACGGGCAGGCGGTGGTGATCGACGGCGGCGAGCAGCCGAAGGACCCGCCCGATCGGGCCGGGGCGGCGGTTGTGGGGATGGACGGCAAGATCGTCGACGAGTTCGGCCGCTTCGGCAACTACGACGGCCAGTTTGCGATGGCCCACGACGTGGCGGTCGATTCGCGGGGGGCGATTTATGTGGGCGACATCACGGGCGGGCGGGTGCAGAAGTTTGTACGGGAAGGGGAGTAGCGGAAGTTGTGGCCGGTCTGCTGAAAGTTGTGGCCGGTCTCCTGACCGTGTTACCTATGGTGCGCGGCAATACGGAGTCGCGAGACCCGCGCACAACGGACGCACAATGTTAGTTGCTAGTGAGTATGGAAATTCGGATTGACGACTTATCTCGTATCGAGGTGCGTGCGCTACTGGAAGAACACTTGGCCCACATGTATGAAGTTTCGCCGCCGGAGAGTGTGCATGTGCTGAATCTGGACGGGCTCCGCAAGCCCGAGATCACGTTTTGGTCGGTATGGAAAAACGGCGAGCTAGTGGGCTGCGGCGCGCTGAAGGAGCTTGACTCGCGGCACGGCGAAGTCAAGTCGATGCGCACGGCCGAGGCCCACCGCCGACAAGGCGTCGGGCGGGCGATGCTTGCGCACATAGTCGCGGTGGCGCGCGAACGTGGGTATGCGCGGCTAAGCCTGGAAACAGGTTCGATGGCGGCGTTCGAGCCGGCGCGGCGGTTGTATGAAAGTTTTGGCTTCACCTATTGCGGGCCGTTTGTTGGCTACGTCGAGGATCCGAACAGCTCGTTTATGTCGCTTGAGCTGTAACCAGCATTGATGTAGATCGTTGTGCCCGGTCTCTCGACCGTGCCACATGTTATGGCCGAATGACAGAATTTGCTGGAGAGGTTGATCCATGATCCGCGGCATGCATGCGATGTTTTACTCGTCCGCGGCGGCGGAACTGCGGGCGTTTTTGCGCGACAAGCTGGGGCTGGCCGGCGTGGACGTCGGCGACGGCTGGCTGATCTTCGACGCGCCGGAGGCGGACCTGGGCGTGCACCCGACGGATGGCAAGGAGGTGAAGTCAGGCACGGCCGACGTGTCGTTTTATTGCGACGACATTGACCAGACGGTCCGCGAGCTGCGAGAGCGGGGTGTGGAGTTCACGCAGGAAATCGAGGATCATGGCTACGGACTGGTGACGTTCTTCAAGGTGCCGGGCGGTTTTGCGGTGCAGTTGTATCAGCCGCGGTATGAGAAGTAATATCGCGACCATTGTCCAATCGGACTTGAGGAACGTCGATGTCGGCAAATCCCATAACATCTGAGACTTTGAAGCGAGGAATCGACAAAACGTTTACGGCGAGAATAAACAAACGCCCGCCTCAATCCGGAGAGGGAGAATTTGACTTTGATGATTCGCTGTATCGCGAACTTGAATCTAATAGGCGCGACAAACTAGACAGTACTTTTTGGGATTTTCTTGTCGACACGCTTTGGGACTGGCGTGCTATTCGATCCAAGGCGCGGCCCAACACTAAAGATGAAATTCGCGCCCGCGGACTGCTTCAATTGTCTAACCTGAATCGGCACCTTTCGAATATCGTCAAGAAGTGTAGTGACTCAATCGCTAGGGTTGAATCGCTGGAATGGAGTGACGTTGAGCCACTTTTCATCGTTGCGCAAGATATAAAGAGCGCGACGAAACCAACGTTTGGCAGCAAACTGTGCCACTTTCTGTCGCCTTCAGCGTACTTCATTTGGGACAACAAATTGGTCATTGATCGATGGTGTAATTATGAGCAGTATTGGCTGGACTGTCGATCCGCGTGGACAATGCTATCGAACGAAACCAAGCAAGCACGGATAGGTCAATTGAAAAAGCGTATGCCCAAAGGCTTTGAGCCCTGCATTAGCTATCCTTGGTCAACGAAGATCGCCGAACTTTGCCAGCGATCTTGACCAATTCACATAAGGCAATAATGTTTTTGTGAATTGGAGCGAGCAAATCCCGACGTAAGTTCCGCCGGCAAGTTCTCGTCGATTTTGACCTTCATGTTCCGGCGATAGGCAACAGGCTTTCCTCGCGGGCCAGTTCGGCCGCGTAGGCGATCGCGGCTTCAATGTGCTCAGGCCGTAAAGATGGATAGCTGGAGAGAATCGGTTCTCGACTGGCGCCTTCGGCCAGGCTGTCGAGAATGTTGGTCACGAAGACGCGCTTGCCGGCGGCGCAGGAGTTGGCCGTCGCAGATCGCATTATCTGATTCGAGATGCTGGCGCCAGTCGATCATGGTTGAATTCTACCATGCAAACGGGTATTGCTCAAATCGGCGATACGTTTGCGTTGCGTGGATTTTACAGAGTCAAGTAGGTCAGGCTGTGCCTGACGATTCGCGGATTCGGTCACGCGGAGTGCGGCGCCGAGAATTCCAAGTGCTACGAACGGTGTCAGGCACAGCCTGACCTACTTTTGGGCGACGAGGACTGCCCAGAGTTGTTCTTGCCAGGGGACTTCGGCGGATTGGAAGCCGAGGGAGAGGAGGAAGTCGCGCTGGGTGGCGAGGGTTTCCAGGCAATCGTCGCCGCTGGATTTGGGGGCGCCGAAGTTTTTGAGATTGCGGGTGTGCCAGTGGTCGAAGACGGGTAGGAAATCGGCTGGGATGCGGCCATCGTCGATGCCGGATTGCATGTGGTTGCTCCAGCGCTCGAGCAGGGCGCGGAAGTCGGTATCGCTTTCGGGGCGGAATTCGTCGCCGTTGATGAAGGCACCGCCTGGGGTGAGGGCGTCATAGCAGCGGGCGTAGAGGGCCCGCTTCTCGGCCGGTTCGAGGTGGTGGATGGCCGACATGCTGACGATGGCCTGCGGAGCGGCTGGCAGTTGGCTCGGCCAATCGCCTTGTAGTTTTGACTGCACGACTTTCGCACGTTGACCGAACCGCGCCGTGCGGCGTTCGGCGATGGCCAGGAAGGGTTCCGATTGATCGACGACGATTCCCGTCGCGTTTGGGAAGCGGTCTAAGAAGCGTTCGACGAAGCGGCCGGAGCCGCCGCCGAGGTCGACGAGCAAAAGTGAATCGTCGCGCTGAAATGGAATTGCGGCGAGGATTTGGTCCTGCACCTCCGTGTAGAACGGGTGAATGGCCGGGGCGGCGTGATCGTACGACTCGGCGGCGGCGGAGGTGTTCCAGCGATAGGGCGCGGCCGTACACATTCTGTGTTCACACGTGTGCCGAGGCAGAGGTGAATCGAGGCCAAAGGCGTCCGATATATAGGCCGCTGTTGTGGCCGGTCTCCTGGTCTGGGCATTGTGGCCGGTCTCCTGACCGTGCTACTCGGCGGTGCGTGGTCGGCAGACGACGCACAACTGTCAGGGCGAGAGGATGACACGGGGGCGGTCGGCCGGTTCGCGCTTCTGGTGGGGCGCGGGTTTCTCGTCGACCGCGAGGCCGGCCAGCAGCGTGGCGAGGCGGTCGAATTCGGCGTCGGGCATGGCGTCGCAATTGGGCAGGAAGACGGTTTCGTCGAGCCAGGCTGCCAGCCGCTGCGAAGAGGACGGGGCGGCGTCTTCGTCCGCGCCGGGCGCGACGATGACGAGGCTCGACAGCCGCGTCGCGTCGAAGCCGGCCGCCTGCAGCGACTCGACGATGCTGTCATCGCGGGTGCGAATTGGAAAGACCCAATAGGTGTGCGTGGGGTTTTCTCCGCCGATAACGCAGGAGCGCGGCAACTCACTGGCCACGCGGGCGCTGCGCTCGGTGCGGCGGCCCAGGCGCGTGGCCGTGCTGCCCTCGAACGTGGCGATCCGCCACTGCAGCATTTTCACCAGCGGCGTCGAGGGCTGGCGGCGGATCAACTCGAAGAGGCGATCTTTGGCGAACGAGCGGGCGAGGCCGGCGATTTTGCGGTCGTAATCGAGGCCGCGGTGGCGGCAGTATTCGACGGCCGCCGTGTAGACGGGCCGGGCGGTGAACAGTTTGATGCCGATGAATTTGGCGATCCGCGACAGGTACGAGCGGCGGGTTTGCAGCGGATATTCGCGCTGGCGGCGGAACATTTCGGCCAGCAACTGCGGGTCGCGGACGCGGCTCACGGCGCCGCCCAGAGCGGTGGCCGTTTTGATCGGGCCGAAGCTGAACAGGCAGACGTCCGAACCAGCGTGGCCCGCGTACTCGCGGCCGATGAAGGCCTGGGCACAATCTTCGACCGCGAGCAAGTTGTGCTTGCTGGCCAGCTCGGCAATCGGGGCCATGTTGATCAGCGTGCCGAACAGGTGGGCGACGAGGATCGCGCGGGTGCGAGGCGTGATGGCATGTTCGATTTCGGCGGCGACAGGTTCGGCTCGGGCCGGGTCGACATCGACCGGCACGGGCACCAGGCCGTGGTGACGGAGGATGCGGGCCATGTCGGGCACGGTGACCGCCGACATGATCACTTCGCTGCCCTGCGGGAGCTGCAGCGCCGAGAGGAGCAAGTCCCAGGCGCTGCGGACTGAGAGCGAGACGAGCGCTTCGCCGCGGGGAAGCCAGCCGAGTCCGGCGACATCGTCATCGTCGAGGCGCTTGGCAGGTGACATCACCTGGGCGGCGGCGAAGGCAAAATCGAACCAACTGATGTCAAGTTGTTTGCGGGGCCACATCGAGGCGACACCATTCCCTGGCTGCTCGCTCAGCCAACTCGGTGGCGTGAATTGCCCACTCGCGTTGGGAGACGGCAAACCTGTGAGGATAGCAGCGGACAGGGGCCGCTCCTAGATAGATTCATTCGTCGCGGGGCGGCCGCGCTTGAGAGCATCTTAGCGAAAAGTGGAGTGCTGCGGGGCTGGAAATCTCTTCACACGGTCTTGATGCTAGCCACGCTAGTATTTAACAATCGCCACAACCCCTTGTGTGCTAGCACTTTAGGAAATACAAGAAATTGCATTGACGCAGGGGGCGAAGTTCGTCATAACGGGCACAGTAAACAACACTATGTTGTATCTAGTAAGCTAATGGATACAATATATTGTGGTTTCGCTCGGGAAGTCAGCTTGGTTTTTCGGATTTTCGGCGAACAGCGCCCTAAATCTGGTGCGGTGCCGGCCCGAGGGCCGATGAGATAGCAAGCACTGCACAAATGTACATAATGGTAGGATGCCGTTTCGACGTCGCCCCGGTGCGCACCCGGCAAGGAAGCTAGCTGACATGAACATGGAACGTGAACTCTTTTCAGAGTCGCTCGTGCGTGGCGCCGGCCGGGTCGATGGCTCGGGCAGCGGTGGCGGCCAGCCAACTTGCGTGATGGGGGCGGCGATTTCTGGTCGCCGCCCGCTTGCGGCTACCAGTTGACGCCAACACGCGAGAAGCGATTGGCGCTGGCCGTTGGCCCGTCCTGTTTCAATTCGTTATGGAAATCCAAATTTAGCCTATTTTGCGCAGGAGGATGCTGCGATGCCTGTTTCGAATCTCAAGAGTGAAGTTGCCTCGCCTGCTCGTACCGCCGCCAAGCGTTTTCACGGGCGGCTGAAGATCGACGCCGAGTTTTGCCCGCCCGACGTCGACGATCTGTATACAACGGTCGAGTGGCAGGTCCGCAGCGCACAGATCAAGGGCGAGAACGGCGAGTTGATTTTCGAGCAGACGAATTGCGAGGTGCCGTCGTTCTGGAGCCAACTGGCGACGAATGTCATCTGCAGCAAGTATTTTTACGGCGAGGTAGGCACGGCCGAGCGCGAGCACAGCGTGCGGCAGCTCGTGCATCGCGTGGCGCGGACGATCGCCGATTGGGGCCTGGAGGACGGCTACTTCACGACGACGCAGGACGGCGAGCGGTTCTATCGCGAGCTGGCCTGGCTGTGCCTGCACCAGCACGGGGCGTTCAATTCGCCGGTGTGGTTCAACGTGGGCCTCTATCACCAGTACGGCGTGACGGGGGCCAAGTGCAACTGGCGGTGGGACGCACAGACGCGCGACGTGGTGCAGCCGGAGAATCCCTACGAGTACCCGCAGGGCAGCGCGTGCTTCATTCAGCACGTCGACGACAATATGGAAGACATCATGGAGCTTGCGCGGAGCGAGGCCATGCTGTTCAAGTTTGGCAGCGGCACCGGGACCGACCTCTCGACGCTGCGGTCGCATCGCGAAAAGCTGGCCGGCGGCGGCAAACCCTCGGGGCCGCTGTCGTTCATGCGGGTGTACGACCAGGTGGCGGCCGTCGTCAAAAGCGGCGGCAAGACGCGGCGGGCGGCCAAGATGCAGTCGATCAAGGTCTGGCATCCCGACGTGATGGAGTTCATCGAGTGCAAGTGGAAGGAAGAGCAAAAGGCCCACACGCTGATCGCCAGCGGCAAGTACGAAGCCAATTTCAACGGCGAGGCCTACAGCTCGATCATGTTCCAGAACGCGAACCTGTCGGTCCGCGTGACGGACGACTTCATGCAGGCCGTCGAGCGGAACGAAGACTGGACGACCCACTGGGTGACGAACCCCAAGCAGCCCGGTCCGACCTATCCGGCCCGCGAGATCATGGACCGGATGGCCGACTGCGCCTGGCACTGCGGCGACCCGGGCGTGCAATACGACACGACGATCAACCGCTGGCACACCTGCCCGAACAGCGGGCGGATTAATGCGAGTAATCCGTGCGTGACGGGGGATACGCTGGTGGCGACGGCGGAGGGATATCGCCGCATCGGAGAATTGGTGGGTCAAACCGTTGAGCTGATTAACGGCCAGGGACGTACGTCGCTAGTTGAGAAGGTTTTCCCGACGGGACGCAAGCCGATTTATGAACTACGGACGCGAGCCGGCTACGGACTGCGGTTGACGGCCGATCATCGCGTTTGGACAGAAAACCGCGGCGATGTACCGGCTAGCAAGCTGACGATCGATGACGTGGTGCGACTGGAAGAGCCGGGGTTCGGCCGCGACTTTGTGCCAGAAGCGTTCGGCGAATTGATTGGAGCGGCGCTCGGAGATGGTTGCATCACGAGCGGTGCCAACGATCAAGAGTTCTTATTTGTAACACTTGGCAAGCATGAGGCATTGGTCGCCGAACGGCTGCGAGTGGGCATTGATCAATGCAAGCAGTTGCTGTACGCGGGCGACGATCGCACGCGGCGCGAAAGCACGGTGACGTCGACGTCGACTGGTTTGCGCGTGGGCACATCGGTGCGGTCAATACTAAACAAGCTGCGCTCGTTTGCAAAACTGGATGCGGGCTCATCCGAGAAGCAATTGGCCGACGCCGTGTTTGCATTGGATCAGCCCAGCCAAGCCGCTATTCTGCGAGGATTGTTCACTACGGACGGCACCGTAGCCAACTATGGATCGAAATCGCAATATGTGTCGTTGGACAGCACCAGTCAGGAGCTGTTGCAACAAGTGCAATTGCTGCTTTTAGGGTTTGGCATAAAGGCGCGAATCTACCGGAATCGGCGGGCTCTGGGCCAATCGATGGCCGTGCTGCCGGATGGTCGCGGCGGGGTGCAGGAATACGCCGTGCAGCAGATGCACTCGCTGAGGATTTCGCGCGCGTTGCGCGTGCGGTTCGAGGAAACGATTGGCTTTATGAAAGAGAGCCGCAAGGCAGAGCAACTGGCCGAGCTGAATCGCGATGTCACGGCATATGTAGATCCCCTCGTCGACCGCGTCGCATCGCTGACGCCGTGCGGCGAAGAAGACGTGTACGACCTCACGGAACCCGTCACGAACCACTTCGTTGCCAACGGCATTGTCGTGCACAATTGCTCGGAGTACATGTTCCTCGACGACACAGCCTGCAATCTCGCGTCGATCAATTTGATGAAGTTCCGCCGGCCTGACGGGGCGTTTGATGCCGAGCGGTTCCGGGCGGCATGCCGGATCTTTTTCATCGCCCAGGAGATTTTGGTCGATCATGCCAGCTACCCCACGCGGGACATCGCCCGCAACAGTCACTTGTTCCGGCCGCTGGGTTTGGGGTATTCCAATCTGGGCAGCCTGCTCATGGCGGGCGGCGTGCCGTACGATTCGGACGAGGCCCGCGGCGTTTGCGGGGCGGTGACGGCCCTGCTGCACGGGGCGGCGAACCTCACCAGCAGCGAGCTGGCCGAAGCGGTCGGAAAGTTCGACGGCTATGACCTCAACCGCGAGCCGTTTTTGCGGGTGATGCAAATGCATCGCGAGGCGGTCGATGAGATCGACGCCGAGTGCCCCGAGTATCTGCGGGAAGCGGCCCAGCGGGTGTGGGACGACGTGCTCGGCTCCGGCGCTGTGCACGGCTTCCGCAACGCGCAGGCGACGGTGCTCGCGCCGACGGGCACGATCAGCTTTATGATGGACTGCGACACGACCGGCATCGAGCCGGATATCGCCCTGGTGAAGTACAAGCAGCTCGCCGGCGGCGGCATGCTGAAGATCGTCAATCAGACGGTGCCGCTGGCGCTGGCGACGCTGGGTTGCGATCAGCCCCAAATCGGCTCGATCCTGGCCTATATCGACGAGCATGACACCATCGAGGGCTCGCCCGATGTGAAGGAAGAGCACCTGGCCGTGTTCGATTGTGCGTTCACGCCGCGGGCCGGCAAGCGTTCGATCGCCTGGCAGGCCCACGTGCGGATGATGGCGGCCGCGCAGCCGTTTCTTTCCGGGGCGATTTCGAAGACGGTGAACATGCCGCGCGACGTGACGGCCGAGGACATCGCCAAGGCGTACTTCGACGGCTGGAAGCTGGGCCTGAAGGCCCTGGCCATTTATCGCGACGGTTCGAAGGAGAGCCAGCCCCTTTCCACCAGCACCGAAGGCCAAAAGGCGGCGGCCGCGGCCGGCACGGCCAAGCCCCGCCGCGAGCGGCTGGAAGACACGCGGCAATCGATCACGCACAAGTTCAGCGTGAGCGGGCATGAGGGGTACGTCACGGTGGGATTGTATCCGGACGGCCGGCCGGGTGAGTTGTTCATCACGATGGCCAAGGAGGGGAGCACGATCGGCGGGCTGATGGACGCCTTCGGCACGGCCGTGTCGATGAGTTTGCAGTACGGCGTGCCGCTGGAGGATTACGTGCGGAAGTTTTCGCACATGCGGTTCGAGCCGCAGGGTTACACGAAGAACCCGGACATCCGCATCGCCAAGAGCCTGATCGATTACATCTTCCGCTGGCTGGGGATCACGTTCCTGCCGGGCTACAAAGAGGCCAGCCTGGGCATTCTGCCGAAGGAGGGTGAAGCCGTCATTCGGCTGGAAGGCGAGGGCGAGGGGGACGTCGAAAAAGAGCAGGGGCCCGTCGCCGCCGGGCCGAAAAAATCTGCGGCGGGCGGGGGGAAGACTCTAACAGGAGGTCGCAGAGAGCGCGGAGAGAGCAGTAGAGCGGTAGAGCAACAGAGCAGTAAAGCAGGAGGCGAGTTTAACCGCGACGCGCAGCGGAGCGCGTCACGTCCGGCCGCCGGATCGGCCACGCTCAAGACCTCTTCTCTGACACCTGACACCCGACACCCGACACCTCCGGCAAACGGGCACGCGAACGGCAAGTCGACCGGATACGCCAACGGCCACTCAATTGAAAACGGCCACGGCGCGGCGCCGCGGTGGCGAAAGATTTCAGCATGACGCTGTTGGCCCGGGCCGGCGTGATGGTGAAAGGCGCGGACGGCCCCGTCACCGCCCGCAGCGAGCTGTTTGCCGAATTCCAATCCGACGCCCCCGCCTGCGACAACTGCGGGGCGATCACCGTGCGGGCCGGCAATTGCTATCTGTGCCACAATTGCGGCAGCAGCATGGGGTGTAGTTGAGAAGGAGCTGTCGGCTATCAGCTGTCAGCCAGAAGTCGTTGGTTTGGCTGAAAGCTGAAGGCTGAGAGCTGACAGCTCTTAAGAACAAGCTGCTCGTAGCAGGAGGCGCGAGGGCAATGAGGCCCGCGAGCAGCTATTTTCCTTAGATTCCATCACTTCCAGGGTGTGAGACTGACTTTTATTTTGCCTTCGCAGTATCGCACTATCTTACATGTCACAACCACGGTGTGCGATCAAGCGAGGCGTCGTCGGGCATATATATCGGCAAAGGCGAATTGACCGCCGAGCCCGCCACGCCCATAGATCTCACTGAAGAACTATCACGCCTGCGCCGCGAGGATGTGATTCTGTGGGTTACAATGGTCGGAACGTGATTCGACGGCGCTTTCAAGTCGGTGAACGGGTCATAGAAGCGCTGTACCTTACAAGGTACAGTTGGTAAGATCGGGATACGCCATTGTCACGTTCGTCAATCGGCCGCCCCAGCTGAATTCCATGAGCCAAGTTCTACTCCAACTCGACCTGCCCAGCGATTGGCGGCGGTTTCGCATGCCGGCGGCGCTCGACGCTCGCCTACAAGAGCTGCTCGATCGGCAGGACGACGGTGCCAAACTCACGCGGGCGGAGCGCCGAGAGGCCGAGGCTCTCATGGAATTGAACGACATGCTTTCGCTGATGAAACTTCGCGCCCAGCGGGCCTCACGCAAGAACAATGAGTAGTCGCATTTCTGTGCGTCTGGCTCGGGAGGTTCGCTTGCGGGCTGGCGACGCTTGCGAATACTGTCGACTCCCGCAGAATTCGCAGGAAGCCACATTTCATATCGATCATGTCGTTCCGCGTGCGCGCGGCGGCGCAACGACATTGGAAAACTTGGCCCTGGCGTGTGTTACGTGTTCGCTGAGAAAGGCGGCGCGGGTGCGAGCCAAAGCCCCGAAGTCCAGACGGCTCGTCCCTCTGTACAATCCACGGGCTGGCAATTGGGACGATCACTTTGTAATCACGAGGGCTGCCCGAATTGCTGGCCGCTCACCGACTGGTCGCGCTACGGCCGAAGCCTTAGCAATGAATCGTCCCGCCGTTATCGCGATTCGCAAGGAATTGGTCCAACTAAGTCGCTTTCCTCGCCGCGCGAAATAATAGGGCGGCGCGGAACTACTGCCGGGAAAGTTTAGCGACCGCGGTGGCACTGTAGTTGCGGCTGCAATTAACGCCCCAGAATTTCCGCTGCGCATGAGGACGCCGTCAATCGACAGCAAAACCCCGTGCTCACGATGCCTTTCGGCGTGCCCCAAGTGGAACTTGGGGTTCGAGAGCGACAGGGTCTACTTGAACCGAGGGCAACGAGGCCCGCGAGTTGCTATTTTTTTCGCGCCTGCGCTTTTGGTGGTTTTCGCGGCGGCCTCACTTTGGATCGCGGACTGCAGCTTGTCATTCACCCAGGCGTTAAGGCTCTTGCCATCGGCGCTGGCTGCGGCCGACGCGCGGCGGTGCAGGTCCGGGGAGACACGGGTAACGAAATGACCGGAGAAAGGTTTGTCGGGCTCCTCGCCGCGCTTGGCGCAGAAGGCGAGATAATCATCGACGGACTCGCGAAAGGCCGTTTTCAGCTCGGTGACACTCTTTCCTTGAAAGGTGATCACATCGCGGGTGCCGACCACTTCGCCGTGAAAAATCGACGCTTCGTCATCGAATTCGACTTTGCCCAAATAGCCTTTGTATTCCATCATGGTGTGATCCCAGCCTCGGTGAGGAAGCGACGAACAGCGCGGACCGCGCCTTTGTCCGATTCTTTCTTTGGATGGGGGCGGTGAAACACGGCCCGCACACCGTTCAGGGCCACGCGGACGCGCGACCCGGCGCCTGCGCTCAGTTCGCCGCCATGGGCTCGCAGTAGTGCCTCAATATCTCGCCAGAGAATGTTTGACCGGACCGGGTCTTCAAAGACGGCTTCCAGTGTGCGGCGATGTTTCTGATTCATCGTCCTAGCAATGGTACCATGTATTGATACTATCGTCAAGGCGGGGCACTTGGCCGATTCGAATCTTGAATTCGGCCTGCAGTGGGCCGAGTTCACTGGACCACCGAAGGGTGGTTTAGTAGGTAGTTGGGGAGCGGCCGCAGTAGAGATGGTTCAATCGCCGCCCAGCGTGCCGGCTCTTACCGTCACCAATTTATCCGGCTTCACGTACTTCTTGATCACGCTGTTGATCTGCGCAAGCTTGAGCGCGGCCACTTTGTTGGGATACTCGTCGATCCAGCTCAAGTCGAGGCCGCGGCGGACTGTGTTGAGGATCATGGCGGCCAGGCCGCGGCTGGTGGCCATGCTTACGCGGTGGGCGCCAGTCAGGGCGCTCTTGCGATAGTCGAGCTCTTCGGCGGTGATGCCGTCGCCGTCCCACTTGGCCAGCTCACGGCGTGTGGAGGCTAGTCCCTGATTCAAAAGGGACGGGGCGAAGGTCGCGTTCACCGCCCAGGCCTGGTCGAGTTGGCCGCTGCCGACGAGCCCGGCGGCAATGCCGTAGGTCAAGCCTTCCGTGTCGCGCACCGTGTTCAGCAAGCGGCTGGTGAACCCGTGCCCCAAGACGTTGGTCGCGACGGACAGCGGCAGAAAATCGGCATCTTTGTAATGCAAACCACTGGAGGCGCCCAGGATCACGTTCACACTCTGTTTCCCAGGCACGTCGACCGTCAGCTCGACCGGGTCTTGGATCACCGTCGGTGCGGGAATGGCCGGCAGCGGCCGGCCTCCTTTCCAATTCGCAAACGCGCTGGCCACATTGGCCTCGACTGCCGCCGGATCGACGTCGCCGACGATCACCATTGTGCAATAATCGGGGCCGAAATACTTGCCGTGGAACGCCTTTACGTCGGCGACGGTCACTTTTTGCAGTGCGTCGAGCCGTTCGTCGACGGTCAGCCGGCGTCGGGATGGCCGGCGGGAAAGATGGCCCGGCGAAATGCGATCGAGGCCTGCGTATTGGTGTCTTCTTTCAATTGCTGGGCTTGGGCCAGCTTTTGTTTTCGCAGCTTGTCGAATTCTTCGTTGTCGAAGCTGGGCTTCGCAAGCTGTTCGGCGAGCAACCCAATCACCTGCGGGCTGTCCTTGCGCAGGCAGCGGGCTTCAAACGTCACGCTGCCCGC
This sequence comes from uncultured Planctomycetota bacterium, assembly GCA_963738665.1. Taxonomy (GTDB): domain Bacteria; phylum Planctomycetota; class Planctomycetia; order Pirellulales; family Lacipirellulaceae; genus JABDGM01. The sequence continues at coordinate 694,716 of CAVTXL010000003.1, read as the reverse complement.
CTCGAACGAAAACTCAATCTGCGCGCCGACGCGATCGAGGAGCGCGGCGATTGTATCGGCGTCGTGGTCCGTGGTGCCGCGCTCGAGCATTTCGGCGGCCAGCTCGCCCAGAATGGGATTGGCCGGATCAAAGGCGGGCAGCACGCCCTCGATCCGGACGACGTCCTTCACCTCCGTGGGACAGATGAACAAATCGATGTTGGCCGTGCTCTTGCGCACGACGCGGGGGGCAATTTTTGCAGCCGGCGGCGGCGCGACGACGGCCGCCTGGTTGGCTTGTGCCGGCGCTTGTGGCCGCGGCGAATTCTGGAAATTGTTGGCCGCTGTGGAATCGGCTTTGGCAGATTGATCCACTTCGTTTTGCTTCTCAGCCGCCGCGGAATCGGGCGAGCCGGCTGCTGTTTCGGCCGATCCGGCCGCGTCGTTCGGCTTGTCCTCGCGCGGGATATACCAGCCGGTCGTCCGCTGGTCCTCGTCAAAATATTTTTTAGCCACACGCTGCACATCGGCGGGCGTGACGGCTTTCACGGCATCGAGCAGCCGGTAATACAAATGCCAATCGCCGACGGCGATGCACTCGTTGAGGGCGAACGCCATGGCCGTCGAGCCGTCCCGTTCAAAGGCCGTGCTGGCCGTGTACTTGGCGATTGCCGCGGCCACTTCGTCGGCCGTGACGCCCGCGTCCTTGAGGCGGGCGACTTCGTTCAAGATACGCTCTTCTACGTCGGCGTGTTTGCCGTCCGGCGTCAACTCGGCCGTGATGAAGAACAGCGAAGGGTCATGATTGAAAAGTGGACCGGCGCTCACGTCCGTGGTCAACGATTTGTCGGTCAGTGTTTTATAAAACCGGCTATTTCGGCCGTCGGATAGAATCAGGCCCAGCACTTCGAGGGCGGGATAATCGGGATGCGTGGCCGGCGGTATTTTTTGAGCGATCATGACGACACCCAGCTCGCCCGGCCGGTGCACGGTCACGCGGCGGGGGCCGGTCTGCGGCGGTTCTTCGGTATAAACTTCCGGGATCGGCTGCGGAGACTTAGGAATCGTGCCGTAGTACTGCTTGATGAGCTGCAAAGCGGCCGCGGGTTCGAAATCGCCGATGACCAACACGGTGGCGTTGTTTGGCCAATAAAAGGTGTCGTAGAACTCGCGCAGCTTCTCAATCGGCACTTTCTCGATGTCGCTGCGCCAGCCGATCGTGCTGTGGTGATAGGGATGGGCCTCGTACGCGGCCGCCCAGATTTCTTTCTCGAGTGCTCGCGCCGGCTCGTTCTCGCCGCGTTCGTATTCGTTCCGCACGACGGTCATTTCCGGCCGCCGGTCGTCTTCGCGCAGGCGCAGATTTCGCATGCGGTCCGCCTCCAGCGCGATCGCCAGCGGCAGGTCTTCGGACCCCACGGTCTCGAAGTAGTTGGTCCGGTCCAGCCAGGTGGTCGCGTTCGTAATCGCCCCGGTCCGTTCCAGAAGCTGGTCGAAACCATTGCCGGCTTCTCGGTTGTGCTGGCGAGTGCCCTTAAACATCAGATGTTCCAGCAGATGGGTTGCTCCGGTCGTGCCGTACGATTCGTTGCGCGAGCCGACATGATAGGTCACCATCATCGTGACCGCCGGCGCCGAGTGATCGGGCAGCAGCAGCACCGACAGGCCGTTGCCGTCGAGCCGGTACTCGGAAACTGCTTGTTCGGTCTTGACAAGCGTAAACCCGGGCGGAATCGGGGCAGAATCGGCGCGGCACACGGGCGCACAGGCGACGGTAATTGCAACCAAAATCAATCGTGAGAGGTAAAGGCGTTTGGTCATGGTGTTGTGCTGTGGAACAAGACGGAGCTGGGTAAAACGGGAACAACGTCGTTGAACGACATGATATGGAATAATAGCATCCGCAAGCCAGCTATCCACTCCGCTCTGCCCGGGCTGCGACAACTCTGGGGCAATCACCGCCGTCCGGCAACCGCCATCGGTGATGCGATTGGGGGTCGAACGAGGGTCGTTTTCGAGAAGAAGCGGTTAGCGATTCGCTGTTAGCCATGATCTTATCGAATCGGGCACTCCCGAATGTTACCTTTGCCCGCCTCCAAACGTCGTGGCGCTCTAAAAAAATTTGGGTTCCTTCGGGTTTTCTTCATTTTTCGGTCAGTTTGTCGGTCGATTGACATGCCTGCGGGGCAATGTGTATCTTGTGGCATCTGTCGTCGCCGGTCCGCGACGTGGAGGAGCCTCATGAAGAATACGATTCTCTGAATGCAATACATCGATTCAGTCGTTTCGTATTTTCGTGGTTTGAGTTAGCAGCTCAACCAGGCACCTTTGGAGGCTCACTCATGTTTCTTGTTGCTTCACCAGTGATTCGTTGCGCACAGGTTGGGTTTGGGTTTGTGCTCGTCATTGCGCTTTCGGGGCCCGCTTATGCGACGATCACGCCGACGTCGATCGGTGGCACCAGTGTCAGTTCGATCGGGCCCACCTTTGAAACGTTTCTGGGCTCACTGGGGGCCGCGAACAACGGCAATAATCCCGGAACAACGGGCGGCCGGCGGGAAATCAATTGGGACGGCGGCGGGGCGACGACTGCCTCATCGGCTGGAACGCCCTTCACGGGCTTTCAAAACACTCGCGGCGCGACGTTTACGACGCCGGGAACCGGCTTTGTGCAAACGCCTCTTAATGATGTGGCCTTGACCGGAATTCAAGCCAGCTACGAGACGACGTTTTTGCCATTCACAAACCAGCGAGTCTTTACGCCGCTGGGAAGCAATGTCACGGACGTAACGTTTTCCATTCCGGGCAGCGGCGGTGCTACGCCGGCAACGGTGGCCGGTATTGGCGTGGTGTTTAGCGACGTCGACCTGGCAGCAACGACGCGGATGGAGTTGTTTGACATCGGCGGTAGCTCGCTTGGTTCGTTCGACGTACCCCAGGGATTGGCCCCGAGCAGCAGCTTGTCGTTCCTGGGGCTGATGGGGGATGCAGGTGAGCGGATCGCCCGGGTGCGGATCACGACGGGCACCGGCGCGTGGGGCCGATTGACACGAACGGCAACCCGGACGACATGGTCGTGATGGACGATTTCATCTATTCCGAGCCGGTGGCGGTGCCGGAGCCAACGGGCATTTTACTCGCGCTTGTGGGGGCAATTGCGGCGCTTGTCACGCGGCGTAGCCGACGTTGACGACGGTCGTTTCGCCGACGATGACGCGGCCGGTTTCGACCGCGAACTGGGCGACGGCGTTTCCGGTGTCGTCGACCCAGCCGCTGAAGCTGTGTGCCGAACGTGTCCGTTGAGTCACGTTGTGCAACACCATTGGCGTAACCGGGTGATCGTGATTGCTTTCCAGGATGCCCATCGGATGAGCTGACGGCAACCCCGGGTTGCGGTGCAGAATCGCGATGCGGTTCATTCTGGCTGTAGCAGATTTCGCTTACGGACGCTGTATGGTTCACGCCGCATAGCCGCCGTCGACGAGGATCGTCGCGCCAGTGATGAAGCGGCCGGTGACGCCGGCGAGGTGGGAGACCGTGGCGGCGACGTCGTCGACCAATCGTGTACGAGATGCTACAATTGGCATATGGACGTGTCTATCGCACAACGTCGATCCGAAATCTCCGAGATTTGCCGGCGCTTTCGCGTGCGACGGCTGGAGTTGTTTGGGTCGGCCGCAGGGGATCGGTTTGATCCCGAACAAAGCGACGTGGACCTGCTCGTTGATTTTCAGCCGCTCGGCGAGGGCGAGCATGCCGACGCGCATTTTTGGGTTGCGCGAGTCACTTACGGCATTGTTCGGCCGGCCGGTCGATTTAGTGATGACTCGGGCTATTCGCAACCCCTATTTCCTCACCGCCATTGAGCCGACGCGGACGCTGTTGTATGCAGCTTGAAGCTAAGAAATGCCTGGAAGATATTCGGCCGAGCTGATTCTGCAATTCTCCGCCGGGAAGGCGTTTGCCGACTACGAAGCTGACGCACTGCTAAGAAGCGCCGTTGAGCGACAGTTCGAGATAATCGGCGAAGCAGTCAATCGATTTACGAGAATTGATCCGGCGGCGGCAGCAAAGTTGCCTGATGCGCCACGGATCGTGGCGTTTCGCAACATCTTGATCCATGGGTAAGACGTCGTGGACGACCACGTCGTGTGGGATATTCTCCAAAACTACCTTCCGCCACTGCGTGCTGTGGTCGTGACGCTGCTTGGCGAAAAGAATTCGACGTAAGCAAAGTCTTTAGCGCGATCACGCCGCATAGCCGCCGTCGACGAGGATCGTCGCGCCAGTGATGAAGCGGCCGGTGACGCCGGCGAGGTGGGAGACCGTGGCGGCGATGTCGTCGGGAGTTCCATAGTGGCCGACGGCGGTGGCGGTGCGCTGGCTGTCGGCGTGGTCGCCGCTGGCCGGGTTCATCTCGGTGTCGATCGGGCCTGGTTCGACGCAGTTCACGGTGATGCCGCGGGGGCCGAGATCGCGGGCCAGGCCGCGCGTAAGGCCGATGAGGGCGGCCTTGGTCATCGAATACAGCGTGATGCCGGGCCAGGCCACGCGCTCTCCGAGGCAACTGCCGATGTGGATGATGCGTCCACCCTGGCGCATATGAGCCTGGGCCGCTTGCGAGGCGATGATGGCGGCGCGGACGTTGACGTTCCAAAGGCGGTCGATGGCGGCCAAAGATGTGTCTTCGAAGGGCGTGTTGAGATAGATGCCGGCGTTGTTCACGAGGATGTCGAGGTGGCCGAATTCCTGGGCCGTTCGCTCGACGGCGGCCTTCACGGCGGCCGGATCGGCGCTGTCGGCGGCGATGGCAATGGCCCGGCGGCCGGTCTCTTTGATTTCAGCGACGACCGCTTCGGCCCGATCAGCGCTCTTGGCATAGGTGATGGCGATGTCGGCGCCGTCAGCGGCGAGGCGCTTAGCGATCGCCGCGCCGATGCCGCGGCTGCCGCCGGTGACGAGGGCTGATTTGCCAATAATCGTGGACATGTGGAAGACCTGGTCTGGTTGCGCTTGTGCACAAGAATGATGAAATATACGCTGCCGCATCGTCGGTTGTCGATGCGGCGAAATGGCGGCAATGCTGAACCGCAACTACTAGGATACTCCGGTGAATTCAATGGTGGGCAGGGGGCGACCGGCAGCGATAGAATAGCAGTGAGCGGGGAATTCAAGTTGTTTAGGCGGAGGTAACGATGATCGCGTCTGTAGCCAGAACGTCGAAGCAGCGTAGTTTGTGCGCGGCCGTTTTCGGATCGCTCGCCATAGCGCTCGCGGCGACGAGCGGCTGGGCGGCGCCGCCCGCGGCGAAGCTGTTTTCGCTCCGCGAGGTAAAGCTGCTCGACGGGCCGCTGAAGCATGCGCAGGAGCTCGACCGGCTGTATCTGCTGCAAATGGAGCCGGACCGGCTGCTCGCGCCGATTCGCACCGAGGCGGGCCTCGAGCCGAAAGCGCCGAGCTACAAGAGCTGGGAAGACAAGGGGCTGGGCGGGCAAACGGCTGGGCACTATCTGACGGCGGTGGCACAGATGCTCGTCGACACGGGCGATCCGGAGCTGAAGCGGCGGCTGGAGTATATGGTGGCCGAGCTGGCTGAGTGCCAGAAGGCGGGCGGCGACGGCTGGGTGGGGGGCGTGCCCAACGGGAAGGCGCTGTGGAAGGAGATCGCGGCGGGCGACATCCGGCGCAGTCGTTCAGCCTCAATGGACGCTGGGTGCCGTGGTACAACATGCACAAGCTGTTCGCCGGGCTGCGCGACGCGTACGTGGTGGGCGGCAACGAGCAGGCGAAAGTGGTGCTCGTGAGATTGGCGGATTGGTGCGATCGGCTGTTGGCAAATCTTGCCGACGAACAGGTCCAACAAATGCTACAGGCAGAGCAGGGCGGCATGAACGAGGTACTGGCCGATGTGTCGGTGATCACGGGCGATCTGAAGTATCTGGGTTTGGCCAAGCGGTTTTCGCACCGCGAGATTCTGGACCCGCTGCTCGCGAAACAGAACAAGCTGGCCGGGCTGCACGCGAATACGCAGATTCCAAAGGTGATCGGCTTTGCGCGGATCGGCGAGCTGGCGGACGATCCGTCGTGGATCGACGCCGCCGATTTCTTTTGGAAGCTGGTCGTCGAGCAGAACACGGTGGCGATCGGCGGGAACAGTTCGAGCGAGCATTTTCTGACGGCCGAGAATGCGCTCTCGGCGATCGAATCGCACGAAGGCGTCGAGACGTGCAACACGTACAACATGCTGCGGCTGACCGAGAAGCTGTTTGCCAACGAGCCGGCGGCCAGATACGCAGACTTCTATGAGCGGGCGCTGTTCAATCACATCTTGTCGGCGCAAAACTCCGACACGGGCGGGCTCGTATATTTCACGCCGCTGCGGCCGCGGCATTATCGCGTGTACTCGCAGCCCCAGACGTGCACCTGGTGCTGCGTGGGGACGGGGATTGAGAACTACGGAAAGCTGACGCGGTTTATCTACGCGGCGGGTGACGATGCGCTGTACGTGAACCTGTTCATCGCCTCGGAGCTCGACTGGGCCGATAAGGGAATCAAGCTGCGGCAGGAGACGCAGTTTCCGGACGAGTCGCAGGCGCGGCTGGTGATTTCGGCGAAGTCGCCGACGCGGCTGAAGCTGATGGTGCGGCGGCCGAAGTGGGTGGCCGACGGGCAGTTTGTGCTAAAGGTGAACGGCGTGCCGCAGGCCGACACGCGGCAAGGGGGCGCGTATGTCGCGATCGACCGCGAGTGGAAGGAGGGCGACCGCGTCGAGCTGGAGATGCCGATGCGGACGACGGTCGAACGATTTGCGCCGGGGTCGGATTACGTGGCCATCTTGCACGGGCCGATTGTGCTGGCGGCCAAGACGAATGAGGGCGATCTGAAGGGGCTTTTCGCCGGTGATGGACGGTGGGACCATGTTGCCTCGGGGCCCAAGCTGCCGCTGGACGAAGCGCCGGAGTTGGTGGCTAAAGACGTCGATTCGCTGATTGCGGGTATCAAGCCGGTGGCGGGAGAGTCGCTGACGTTTACGGCGAGCGACGAGATTCGGCCGGATCAGTTTCGCAATCTGCAGCTGATTCCGTTCTTCCGCGTGCACGATTCGCGGTACATGCTGTACTGGAAGCTGGAGCGGCCTGGGAATAAGCTCGAAACCGCTAATGGACGCTAATGAAGCCAATGCGTTCCAATGCGTGTTAGCGCAAATTAGCGTCAATTAGCGGTTCATCTATTCGCTCAGCTCGCGCAGCTCGATTTTGCGAAATTCGGTCGGCGCACTTTCGGACTGGATGGAGATCGTGCCGCCGGTGAGCATCTTCTCGGCGCCGGCGGCGATCAGGCGGCGGGCGTCGGCGTCGCGCTCGTCGAGTTGCGGCTGGCTGTATTCGAAGACGATCTTGCCGTTCACTTTGTTGCGGATCAGCTTCGGGCCATGCACTTCGACCTCGACGGTGACCCACTGGTCGCCAGCGAAGGTGTCCGACTTGCTATTCGTGCAGTGGGGCGTGTGGAGTTTGCCATCAAGGACGATGTTCGTGCCGGGGGTGCAGACGTTGGCGGTGGTGCGCGGCTCGCGGCCGTTACCGCCGAGGAGCTGGACTTCGACCGATACAGGATAGCTTTGGTCGAGGAGCATCGATTCGGGCGACTGGCCGAAGAGCATCAGGCCGTTATTTCGCCAGGCCCAGGCGGCGACGCCAGGCGCCTGCTCGCCGACGAAGCGATATTCGGCGCGAAGTTCGTATTTTGAATACGGCTTGTTGTAGAACAGGTGCCCGAAACGGCTGTTGAACGGGCCATCGTATTTATCGTAGCTGATCTTGAGGACGCCCTCCTCGACGCGAAAGGTGTCGGCGTAGTTGACGCCCAGTTCGTAGCCTTTGATTTTGGGCGTCCAGCCGCTGAGGTCTTTGCCGTTGAAAAGCTGGAGCCACTCGCCGTCGCGCACCGTTTGTTCGGCGCCCGAGGCGGCGGGTTTTGGAGCGTCGGCCGGCTGGCAGAAAGCTTGGGCGGAAGTAATCAGTAGCAGCGCGAAGCGCATTGTGCCGTGGCCATATCTATGCGGCGCATCATTTTTAGCTCCAGATTGGGTCAGGAAATACGGGAGACCATCCTGGAGATTCTAGCACAGCTTGCAGCCAGTTGAGAAACGCCACCGTAGCGTTTTTCAACCTCGCCCCGTGCCGACAAAGCTCGTCACGGCTCGCCAAAACTGCGCCTTTGGTCGCAATTTTGGCATCGCTCCCATGCGACAAAGCCGCCCGCAGCATCTTTCAACAGGCTGCTAGAGCTCGGCGCCAGCACGCGATCAGTTTCGTGCGTCATTGCGCGGCATCGGGAAGTTCAGCCGAAAAGCAGATTGCGAGGACCTTGTCCAGGGGATGGGATTCAAGGGTCGTTTTCCTGACGGGCTCTTGATGGGATTGAAACGCGTTGAGTATTGGGATGCGGGATGAGCCGTCGAGCGGTCGCTCGCGGAGCTCTGTGTGTTGGCAGGCGAGCGTCAGGTTTCCGCCCGACAGTTTGGCGAGCTTTCCTTGCCGAGTGACGATCTCGCGAACGTCGGCCAGCTCGATGGAGCATTCGACACCCAATTGCGGAGCGGCGGGCAGCGTCGTCGGGCGGGCGGCTGCCTGAATCACGCCGCTCGACGTCGTTATCGACGTGGCCCTGGCCGATCGCTCGCATTTGGAAACTGCGCCGCGCGGAATCCAAATGTCTCCCGTGATGCGGCCGGGCGGCCGGCGTTCGAGCCAGTGCTGGACATATGGGATCATGCCGATATCGTCGGACGCGGCCTCGCGGCGCTTCTCGCGGACGCAGCGCAATACAAGCCAATCTTGGCTGGCAGCGATCAACTTGCCGTCGTAGCGCATATAAGCTTGTGCCCGCTGGGCCGTAACGGAGTACGCCTCGCCGACCGTCAGCGAAACCTCGTAGATCGGCCGCGCGGCGGACGCCGGCACAATCGCCTGGGCTGGTGCCTGGGCCCATAGACGCGGCGACCCGCCAATGGCAAACGCAGCGAGCAACAGGAGACAAGCTAAATGGGCGGTGCGTTCGGTTCTGGGCATCGTCGAGCAACCTTTTTGTCGTGAGTCGCAATTCGTTCGAACAATGATTCAAACGTTCGATGTTCATCAGCGGAATTAATAAAGAGCGGAGATGTTATCAATCAACGGAATCGCCGGCAATCCGGTCGCGCGGCGACGAAAGTTGGCGCCGCATTCCACCGATATTTTCGATACCAGCGGGCCTGCGCAGAGGTGACAGCAGCGCGGTGCTATCAGCCGGTGACATTGACTGGCGGGCCGCATCGGACGTACTGTTTGCGTCCTGCGGACGAGTCCCGTAGCGTTCCAGATCGAGCATTTCTGCCGAGGAGGAGTATCTGTGAGTGTCATGCTAGCTTCGCCCGCCGCCACCTTGCCTGTCCCGATGCTCGATGTGACGCGGCAGAATGATGTGCTGCGTGATGAGATCGATGTGGCGCTGGACGAGGTCGTCCGTTCGGGCGCGTTTGTGCATGGGCCTGCCGTGGCGCGGTTCGAGGCGGCGACGGCCGAATACTGCGGCGTGACGCACGCCGTGGGATGCGCATCGGGGAGCGATGCGCTGCTGCTCGCGCTCTTGGCGCTGGAGATTGGCCCCGGCGACGAAGTGATCGTGCCAAGCTTCACATTCTTTGCGACGGCCGGCGCCGTGTGGCGACTTGCGCGCGGCCCGTATTCGCCGAGATCGAACCGGACACGTTCAACCTCAGCCCGGCCGACGTGATCGGCAAGATTTCCTCGGCCACCAAGGCAATTATCCCGGTGCACCTGTTTGGCCAGTGCGCGAAGATGGACGAGCTACGGACGATCGCTACGGCCGCCCGCGGCATTCCGATTATCGAAGACGCCTGCCAGGCGATCGGCGCCGAATACAAAGGGCGGCGGGCCGGCTCGCTGGGCACGTTGGGCTGCTTTAGCTTCTACCCGACGAAAAATTTGGGCGGCTTCGGCGACGGCGGCCTGATCACGACGGGCGACAGCAAACTGGCCGACAAGCTGCGCGTGCTGCGCGATCATGGTCAGCAGCCGCGGTACTACCACAACTTCGTCGGCATCAACAGCCGGCTCGACACGATGCAAGCCGCAGTGCTCGACGTGAAGCTGCCGCGCTTGGACGACTGGGCCGATGCGCGGGCCCGGCATGCAGAGCGCTACGCGGCGGCGTTCGTCGAACATGGGCTGGGCGAATGGATCATCGCGCCGAAAGTGGCGGCGGGTTGCCGCAGCGTGTGGAACCAGTACACGATTCGCGTGATGGGCGGCCGGCGCGATGCGCTCGCCAGTCACCTGGCCGAGCGCCGAATCGGATCGGCAATCTACTATCCGGTGCCGCTGCACCAGCAAAAGTGCTTCGAGCCGCTGCATTATGCCGAACGGCCGATGTGGATTACCGAACAGGTCTGCCGGGAAGTGCTGTCGTTGCCCGTTTATCCTGAGATGACGGCGGCCGAGCAGGAGGCGGTCATCGACGCGGTGGCCAGCTTTTGCCAGGGCCGCGTGAAGTCGGCCGCGTGAGGCGAGCCAAGCAGCGCGGCAGTGGAGGGGACCCAACCCCTAGGGCAAGCGGCACCAACTTGTCGCGTTGTTCAGAATAAGCTTTATTGGCCCGCGTTTCGGGCGGTGCCGACACGCCGAGGGCGCTGGGCTGGGCTTTGGCTGGCAGATGGCAGGCCAAATCCAGGATGGAACGCTGTCCGAGCGCGCCGGCCGTATGGCCGCCGGGGAAACTTCGTGTTGCCCTGCCGGTGCCGGAGACGCATCGTCGCCGTTCGCCAGGCCGCGAGCGATCAGCCACCGATTCTGGTGAGGAGGCATCTTTTCGGCCTCACCAGTGCGGACGAGCAGCCATGGAATGATCCATCGGCACCAATTCGACAGTGCCGGTGCCCCGCGGGCGGATGTGTGGTATCATCAGCGATTGTCGATCGCTCCTCTTCATTCCGTCGCACGACTTTGCCCCCTGTCCCGACCAATTCGAACACTGGCGACTCGGCCGCCGAAACGGTCGATTTCGCTGATTTAGGACTGTCCGACACGATGCTCGCTGCGCTGGCCCGCGTGGCGTATGTCGAACCGACGCCGGTGCAAGCCGGTATCATCCCCAGCGCGCTGGCAGGAACGGACGTGCTCGGCCAGGCCCGCACCGGCACCGGCAAGACGGCCGCGTTCGCGATTCCGATTTTGGAGCGCGTTAAACCAGCCCGCAAAGGCGCGGCCCCGCAGGCGCTGGTGCTGGTGCCGACGCGCGAGCTGGCCGTCCAGGTCCGCGACGAATTCGAAAAGCTGGCGCATGGACGGCGCGTTTCGTGCGTGCCCATTTACGGCGGCAAGCCGATTCGTGGGCAGATTGCGAAATTGCAGAACGGCGCCGACGTGGTCGTCGGCACGCCGGGCCGCGTAATCGACCTGATCGGCCGCGGCGCCCTCGATCTCCGCTCGATCGCGATCTGCGTACTCGACGAAGCCGACCGGATGCTCGACATCGGCTTTCGCCCCGATATCGAAAAGATTCTCCGCCGGTGCCCAAAGCAGCGGCAGACGCTGCTCTTGTCGGCCACGGTCGCCCCGCCGGTCGAGCGGCTCGCCCGCACGTACATGCACGAGCCGGAGGTGATGGATTTTTCGCCGAAGACGATGACGGTCGACACGATTGAGCAGTTCTATTTCACCGTAGAGCAAGAGCAGAAATTCGAGTTGCTCGAGCGCCTCCTGGAGCGTGAACAGCCGGAGCAGGCGATTGTCTTCTGCCGCACGAAGCGCGGCACGGAACGCATCTACCGCAGGTTGTCGAAGAAGTTTTCGGCGACGGACATGATGCACGGCGACATGGTGCAGCGGGCCCGCGACCACGTGATGAAGCGGTTTCGCGCGGGCGAGGTCAAGATCTTGGTCGCGACCGACGTGGTCGGCCGCGGCATCGACGTGACGAGCATCTCGCACATTATCAATTATGACATCCCGCAATCGTCCGACGATTACGTCCACCGCGTGGGCCGCACCGGCCGCATGGGCCGCGAGGGTGTGGCGTTCACGTTCGTGACGACCGAAGAAGGGGGCGAGCTGACGCGGATCGAGATGCTGATCAACCAGCTCCTCAAGCGCGACGAGATCGAGGGGTTTCACGCGGTAGCGGTCGCCGCCCCACGGCCGACTGGCGCCAGTCGCGCCGACGAATCGGGCGAAACGGCTGCCGCAGAAGAACCGGCCAAGCCGCGGCCGACTCCGCCCGGCCAACGGGCGCGGAGGCGGCACCGCCGGGCGCTGTGACGCCCGCTCAATTCATCTTCTCCGTGGCCGCAACCGCTTCTATTCGATTGCGCAGCGCTACTCAATCTCCAGTTCACTCGTGATCGGCACCGGCCGGGTCATGTTGTAATAGTTCGGGCTGGTCCGCTCGACGATTTCGCGGATCTTGGCAAACTGCTCGGGCGTGCCGCTGCCGGCGATGCGCACCGTCGTGTGCAGCTCGGTGTAGCCGGCCGGGACGCTGCGGTCGATGTCGAGGAAGCCGCGGAGGTCGATGTCGCCCGTCGTTTCCAGCTCGAGCTTTGTCAGCTCGACGCCCATCATGGCGGCCACGGCCGCGTAGCCGACCATCTGGCAGGCGTTCGTGGCGGCGAGCAGATACTCTTGCGGGTTGGCGTAGCGGTTCGTGCCGCCCAGCTCGCAGGGTTCATCGATTTGAATCTTGAAGCTGCGATCGATGTGCTGGCCGCCGATTTCGCAGCCGTCGACCTGGTGATCGCTACGGGTACCCCCCTGCCAGCGGCTGGTGACCTTCCAGCCGGTGTCGGCGGCCGCGGGATTCGCTTCGACCTGGGCAATGACTTCTCGCAGCGCGGTGACGTTGATGCCATTGACGATGGTCGGCTTGCTTTGGGTGGTTGTGGACATTTAAGTTCTTCCTGTGTGGTAAGGGTTGTGTACTGTGTCGCTGAATTCGCAAGAGTCCAGGGTCCAGATGAGAGGCTGAGTTCTTGCGAATTCAGCTACGGTCGCGTTGGCTGTCCGCATCCGTTGACGGCCGCTAAAGAGATTATCGTTTGCTGGGCACTCGTCGGCAGATTACTTGAGGTGCACCCCCGGTGTACTTGTCGTACTCCCCCCCGCGCAGATAATTCCAGCCATGACGTATGCCTGCCAGCACAAGCCGGTGGCCGAGCTGTTCGGCTTGCCTGATGAACCGAAGACGGGCCGCGACCGCCTGGTCCACGCGGCGATCGAGTTGTTTTACAGTCACGGCTTTCAAGCGGTCGGCCTCGATCAGATTCTGGCCGCCGCCGGCGTCACGAAGACGACGTTTTACAAGCACTTTGAAAGCCGCGACGACCTGGTGATGGCGGCCATCGCCCAGCGCGACGCGTGGGAAATGCAGGCTTGGCAAAGGGCCGTGCAAAAGATCGCGGGCGATGACCCACAGCGGCAACTGCTCGCGTTTTTCGACGTGCTCGATATCTGGTTCAATGCGCCCGATTTTCGCGGCTGCCAGTTTATCAACGCGGCAGCCGAATTTCCCGATCCGCGCGACCCCATCCACGCGGTCGCGGCCGAGCACAAGCGGAAGACGCGCGACTCGTTTCGCAACCTGGCCGCGGCGGCGGGCATTGCCGATGCCGAATCGTTTGCCGATCGGTACACGGCGCTGATTGAGGGCACGCTCATTTTGCGGCAGATCCACGGCCGCGACGATGCGGCCCGGGCCATCAAGCCGGCGGTGGAAGCGATGCTCCGCGAGGAAGTGGCGAATTCGGTTGAAGGACGACGGTCCCACCGCGGCGTCTGACGGTCGTTTAGCTACGTCGGATGAAAAAAGCTCAAGTGCAACTCCGCGTGCCGCTCGTTGAGCTTCTTCCAATCATCGTGCGACATATTACGAAACATCGGATTGTTATCGGGCGGAACTTGCGCGGCCATCCGCTCGAACGCCTTGCGCATCGCCGCCAGGCCCTGCTGCGGGTCCATCAGCTCGACGCCGAACGTGCCGTCGGGGTTGTTGGGCAGCCGCACCCCGGCCGGCATGCCCTTGTTCAGGATGTAACCCCGCATTAGCGGCATCATGAGCCGCATCAGAAGCGGCGGACTTGGCATGGGCGGATAACCGTCGAAGGGCGCGCTCGCCCAAAAGGCCAAGTGACCGAGCGCTTGGCCCAGCGTCCAATTGCCGGTCGAGCGAAGAGTACCGCGGCCAACGGCCTCGACCAGCGCGGCTGCGTCATCGACCGCCTCCCCAAGGCTCTCGAACCGCAGTTTGCGCCGATCACGGACCTTTTTTGTGTTAATCATCCGGCGCCAATCGTAAACCGTTACGTCAGTGACGGTTCAGCCGCCACCTCCACTGTTGCTGGTGCTACTCCCCGTCCCGGCGCCGGCGGCGGGGCCTTCGCCGGCGCCAGCCGCTGGTTCACCCGCGGCGCCACCCCGGCGTTCGCCGCCCCGGCGTTCGCCAGCCGTGGCGTCGGCGCCGCGGCGTCCGCGGCCGCCTCGCCGGCCGCGCTGGGCGAGCTCCGGGTTCGCCGCGGCGGCTTGCACGCGCGGCGAGTTGTTGTTGTTAAACACAGGAATCGTGTCGCGGGGGATGCCGGCCAGATGGGCCAGCTCGGCGGCGGTCCGCATCGGAGAACCGTCGGCGTTGGTGGCGGTGGTCTTGATGTATCGCCATTCGCCGTCACCGTAGATTTCGGTGAGCAGGGCCGCGAGGGGCGGATCCTTGGCTTTGACATCTTCGCGAGTGCTGATGCCGCCCGAGTTATTGGGGTTCGCATTGTTGAACCAGGCCTGGGCGCCCTCGGCCCAGTATTCCTGCTCGTTGCTGCCGCCGTAGACGTTGACGGGCTGGCCATTGCGGCCGTGATCGCGGTTCCAAACGAAAACGCGTCCGGGAGGTTTGTTTGCGGCCTCATCGCCTTCGAATTGCGCCGCCGCAAGTGCCTCGCGCAGCTTGGTCCAAAAGGGGCCGTCGCGGCCTTGCACCCGGCCAATCGCGCTGGCGGTGGTGTGAGAGAACTCGTGGATGGTAATGTTTTCTCCCTGTCCCTGCAGGCCCTGCGGGCCGCCGTAGCGGTCGCCGCGGAGATTCAACAGATTTTCTTCCGCACAGGAGCACCAGGGCATGCCGCCCAGGCCGCGGGAGCGACCGTCCTGATACAGGGCGTCCGCGAGTGCCGAGTTGCGGCCGCCCCGGTTGTTTTCCGGCAGGTCCATCGTAAACTCGACGACCGACAGGATGGCCAGCCGAATCTTCAGCGGCTGGAACATGTCGCGAACCCATTTCGGGCTATTGTGAAATTGGTGATCCATCGTGTAGGCAGCTTCAAGGAAGGCATAATCGGAGACGCGCGGCGAGCCGATCACCAGAATGCCGTTGATCTTGAGCATCTTTTTGTAAAAACGATCAAGGTTATAGCTCTCATAGATCTCGTCGGTAATGGGGGACACGCCGATAGGATCCTGCTCTACAGCGTTGCCATTTTCATACTTGGGGTCGATGGGCGTATAGGTGTTCGTGGATGTGACGGCGACAAACGCATCTCGTTCTTCGCCGGTCATTCCGGGAGCGCCGCCACCCCGGCCGCCACCCCCGCCGCGGCGATTGCCGGCCGCGCGTTTCCGTGGCGCCCCGCTCACCGCCGGCGCTCTCCGGTTTTTGGTCGGCCGATTGCTGACCCGCCTTTGAATCGTCCGATTTTTGTTCGGTGGCTGGCTGGGTCGCGGTTGCAGTCTGCGCAGTGGCCCGGTCCACTCCCTGCCACCAAACGCTCGTTAAAGCACACGCTGTCAAAAATAATCTTTGCATCCACATGGCAAGTTCCCCGAATGCAAAATTGCACGTCCCACTCTCTGCGATCTTAACCTCGGCGCAATCGCTTGCACATTGTCACGGCGGCTACTTGGCAGCGACGACCACAATGCCGAATTCGGCCGGCTTTCCGGCTTCCGCCGGAAGTGTCGCCGGAATGTAGAAACGACTCGTCGTGGGATCGTCCGAAATCGTGCGGCCCGACCGCAGCGTCGCCAGCGTTTGCACGGCCGCGAACTTGCCAGGCGCCGTTTCCTTAACTACCGTCACCGTTCCATCGCCGCCGTTGGAGCTCACTGCCACGCCCAGCTTGGCATCGAACGCGCAGCCATCAACTCCCCTGCCGATCGCCACATCGGCCAGCAATTTACCCGTCTCAGAGTCAAGGATCGCCATCTTCTGGTTGCCGCCCACAGAGAACAACCTGTGATGCTCTCCATCGAAGGCCAGGCCGCTCGGTCCTTCGGCGGGCGCGACGGGCCACTTTTCGGCAACTTTCATCGCTTTCGTGTCGATAACATCGATTTCACTTCGATCTTCATTATTGATAAAGACCCGGCCCTTGCCATCGGCTCGCCCGTATTCTAGTTTTCCGCCGCAGGCAATCGGAGTTGGCGGCTCATCAAGCTTGGCCGGATCAATCACTACCGCATCGCCGCCGGCGCAAAGCGCGAACACCCTCTGGCTGGCCGGATCGTAAAGAATGGCGTCCGGATTGCGGCCGCCGCCGCTCGGCATGTTGATCGTGTGAGTGACTTTCAGAGTTTTCAGATCGAACGCGGCTACCGCGTTTTGGCGGCCGGCAGTGACAAACCCCAAATTCTTGTCCGGCACAATTGCCGTACCATGCGTGCCTTGCAAATCGGGAATGCTACCGGCGAGTTTGCCTGTCTTTGTATCGATCACTTGCACTTGGTTGCCGCAGGCCACAAAGAGGCGACCGGATGATTCGTCGAACACCGGATAATCCCAGCGAGTCGCTCCGCCGATTCGCCAGGTGTCGACGACCTTCAATTCCGCGCCTGGGGATTGCGCACAGCCAGGGTGCAGCGACAACTACTACGAGATTAGTAAATAGGAAGACAAAGCAAGTGGAAGAACGATGACGCGTCATTTGCCGGGCTCCCGTTCCGTTGCGTGGAACAAAAAGGTTCACTGGGAAGGTCTGTGGTCCGAACCAGGCCGCAGTATACCGCCGGCACGAATGCCTGTCGAAATGCCTATTCCGCCGTGGCGAACTCGGTTTTGAGAAACTCAGCGGCCCCGTCCCACTTGTCGGCGACTGCTAGCCAATCGACCTGCATGGCGCGCACCTGGCTGGGCGTCTTGACGCGGTCCGACGCCGCCACCCCGGGCCGCAGCGGAATCTGGGCGCTGGGGCCCTCGGCTAAGCGGCGCTCGACGTCGGCCGAGAGCAAAAAGTCGAGCAGCTTTTCGGCCGCCGCCTGGTGCGGCGAGCCGTGGATGAGGGCCAACGTGTTGGGTATGAACAGCGTGCCCGGTTCCCCGTCGCGCTGGTCAGGATAAACGATCGTCACGGGCGAGCCGTGTTCGATTTCGCTGACCGCGTCATCGGTATCGGTCAGGCCGAAGGCGATGGCCGGGCTGCCAACGGCCTGGGCGACTTGCTTGTTGCCCGATTTGATCTGGGCGTTTCGCTTGACCGCGCGAAAGTACGCCTTGGCCTCGTCATCGCCCCAAGCCACGAACAGGCAGGCCGCGTGGGTGGCCGTCGTGCCAAAAAGGGGTTTCGCCAGCGCGCAGCGGTCGTACCACTGAGAGTCGGTCAGGTCGCGGATCGACTTCGGCCAGCGCTCTTCCGAGACTTGATTCGTATTCACAATCAGAACGCGGGCGCGGGCCGCGAAGCCGTACCACATGCCGGCCGGCGACTTCACATCGGCAGGATACGCGGCCGCGGCGGGCGACTTGTACGGCCGCAGCAAGCCGAGCTTTTCCAGGCGGATCGTGTTGACGACCTCATTATTCCAAAACAGGTCGCACCGCGGACGCTCGCGCTCTTCGATGATCGTCTGCACCAGGCCGACCGTCTTGGTCGATTCGACGTCGTACTTCGGCCGCACGACGATGCCCGTCTGGCGGGTGAATTCGTCGAAAATCGTCTGCGCGAACTCCTCGTCGAGGGCCGTATAGACAACGACCTCGCGGGCCCCCTCTTTCTTGCCGCAGCCAGTGAACATGACCGCGACAATCAATAAGCAACTCCATTTGAGCGCCCTCATGAATGTCTCTCCCTGCCGCCCGAACGTAACTGCCGATCTGCCCGCAGAACGATGAGTACGGCAGGCAAAGGTCCCATCAAAAGGATAGGTCGATTCTATCCTTCGATTTCGGTGGTACCGAGCGAATCACGGCTTGGGCTCGGGACGATGGGCGGCGGTAGCTACGAATTCTGGCTGGACAAACTCGAGCCGGCGCGGACGGTGTAATCCGGTCGGTCTGCAGGGCGTGTCTCGCCAGGCCTCCGCCTGCAATTACCATCCCGTCACCGCAGCGAACTGATTATAATGCGGCCTGGGAGTCTGTCGCCCCATGAAGCTCGTTCTGTTAGGCACTGGCGGGTACTATCCGACCGCAAGGCGTCACACGGCCTGCTTGATGCTGCCGGAAATTGGCGTCGTGCTCGACGCGGGCAGCGGCATGTGCCGCTTGGGCGACTATCGGCAAACAGATCGGCTCGATATTTTTCTCTCGCACGCCCATCTCGACCACGTCATGGGCCTGACGTACCTGCTCACCGCGGTGCCCCCGGTAGTCGGGCGAAAGACCATCCTACACGGCGACGAGGCGAAGCTCGAGGCGGTGCTCGAGCATTTATTTGCCGAAGCGATCTTCCCGGTCGAGCCGAGCTTCCGCTGCGCGCCTTTATTAGAGGAATGTGAGCTGCCAGGCGGCGCCACGCTAACCCACTTTCCGCTCATACATCCCGGCGGCTCGATCGGTTTTCGCATCGACTGGCCCGATCGATCGCTGGCCTACGTCACCGACACGACGGCCCACCCGGCGGCCGATTACCTGCCGGAAATCGCCGGCGTCAATCTACTCGTGCACGAGTGTTATTTCGCCGACAACAACGACGATTTGCCGGCCCGCACCGGCCACAGTTGGCTGCAGCCGGTGGCGGAACTGGCCGCGGCGGCGAATGTGGGCCAGTTAGTCCTGGTTCACATTGGGCCGCAATACGAGGATGACGACGTGTTCGACGTGGAGGCCGCGCGGCGGGTTTTCAAGAATGTCGAAATCGGCTGCGACAGAATGGAGCTAGAGGTTTAGCGCCCACCGTCCCGAACGCGTTAACCTGCCGGTCGACCTCCAAGTTGAGGGACTGTCTCGTGGCATGACGGGCAGAAATTTTGTCTTCGGTCGCAACGACGGCCAAAGCGGGCCGCGATTCAAGCGCGATTGGTCGCCAAAGCCAAATTCGCGGATTTTCGGAAGTTAATTTCGCCGATCTTACAGGAGCCTGCTCCTGTTTTTGGCCTGTTTGTTCGCCGCCGCCGCCAACTTACTCTTGACACCCGGCCGCTGGCGGCAAGAATTCCTTGACAGATTGGCCAGAGGCCGCGACCTTCGCGGGCTCGGGGCCATGCACCCGGTCGGGGGCTGCTACCGCAGTTGCCTCGCCGCCCACTGCACATGCGCGACATCTGTTTGATCCTCCAGGAAGGTGAACCGTTTACTATGGAGCACTCGTCCAATGGCCAGGAAAGCCATTTCCAACGACCGCTATCGATTGGTGGGCACTTACGAAAGGCTTCGTAAGGGTCTCTTGGAACACGCCGACCAGGATCGCCTCGACAAGGCGCTTTCTTACTGGGTCCTGCCGACGGACCGCCGATTGCCGATTGCTTTTCTCGATCGCCCGCTGCGCGATCTCTTGGCCCGGCCGCTCGACGAGCTGATGTCCACGCCGGGCGTCGGCCATAAGAAGATATTGGGGTTCTTCGATCTCTTGAAGCGGGCGACGAAAACGGCCACGTCAGAATTGCCGTTTGGCCTCTCCGGCGGCGAATCGTCAAAACGAGCTGCAAAGCCGGCCGAGCCGTGTAGCTTCGATGCCTCGATCGTATCAGAGCTGCTCTGGTCGAGCTGGTGCGAAACGGTAATGCGCTACGGCATGGGAGCGGAAAAGCTAGGCCGGCTCGCGCCGTCGCTGCAAGCCCTTCCCACGGTGATTTGGCACTCGCGCCTGGAGGAATATGCCGATCGATCGCTCGCGGAAATCCGATCGCTGAAGACGCACGGCGAAAAGCGCGTGCAGGCCATCCTGGAAGTGTTTTGCACAGTCCACGAGGCGCTGGCCACGGCCACGCTGCAGGAAAACATCGACGTGGTCCTGGTGCCGCGCTTTATCCCGCCCCTGAACCGCTGGCTGTTGGAACGCATTGCGCAGGAAGATCTGCCGTCGGTCGACGAAGTCGAGCGGTACGTCGTCAAGCCGATGGTCGACCAGATTCGCATCGACCTGGGCGACCAGGTGGCCCACCTGACTGCGGCGCGGCTGAGCCTGGATGAAGCGCGCCGAGCGTCAAGCAGCAAGCCGATGCGATCGGCGTCACACGGGCCCGCGTCTATCAATTGCTGGAAGACTGCGCCAAGGTGATGGAGGTCCGCTGGCCCGAGGGCCGCTGGCTTCTTGCGCCTTTGGCCACGCGCTTCGGCGATGCCGATCCGGACACGATCGGCCTGATCCACGGCATCATGGACTTGTTCTACGCGCCGGAAAAAGGACCGTCCGCGCTAATGGCCGGGCATGAATTCGAGTCGTGAGTGAAATTCTCGCGTCGCCCGCGCCAGGCCTCAAATGACGGATCGCCCATCGACCGACGCTGATCCACTGATTCGTTTGCGCGACATCACGCGCGTCTATCAATTGGGGGAGGTTGCGGTCGAGGCGCTGAAGCCGACCAGCTTCGCGATCGCCCGCGGCGAGTACGTCGCCTTGATGGGTCCCTCCGGCTCGGGCAAGTCGACGCTGATGAACACGCTGGGCTGCCTCGACCGGCCCACCAGCGGCAGCTACTTGCTCGACGGCGAAGAGATCGCCGATATGTCGCGCGACGAGCGGGCCCGCATTCGCAATCGGCAGATCGGCTTCGTTTTCCAGAATTTCAATCTGCTGAATCGCACTTCCGCTCTGGAAAACGTCGAGTTGCCGTTGGTCTACGCCCGGCGAACTTCTGTACGGCAGCGCCATGAGCGGGCGGCCGAAGTGTTGCGAAAAGTCGGGTTGGGTGATCGGCTGGACCATCATCCCAGCCAGCTTTCGGGTGGTCAGCAGCAGCGCGTGGCCATTGCGCGGCGCTAGTAAACGGTCCGTCAATCTTGATGGCCGACGAGCCGACGGGCAACCTCGACTCGCGCACCAGCGGCGAAGTGATCGAGCTGTTTCAGCGGCTGAATGCCGAACAAGGCCTGACCGTGATCCTCGTCACGCACGACCAGGAGATTGGTCGCCATGCCCGGCGAACGCTCGTGCTGCGCGACGGCAGCGTGGTGATCGACACGGCAGAGTTTTCCCAGGCGCTCGAGGCGTTACATTCGCACGATACGGCGCCCGCGGCGCGGTAAGATGAATTGCGAGATTCGTCACGTCTGGCGCAATCGGAGGTCGATGGCCGAAACTCCGAGGCATGAGACGATTGCGCCGCCTCTTGTTGATGCTAGCACTCGCTTGGAAACGCCCCCTCTCCCTTTGGGAGAGGGTTGGGGTGAGTGTGAAAGGGCGGCCTTCAAAACTCCGTCACCCTGTTCTCTCCCGGCGGGAGAGGGTTGTTCGCCGATGCCTCGTACTGGCCATTGCCGCGAGCGCGCTAGTTGGCCGCGTCTGGGCCCAGCTTCCCGTTCAATGCCCTCTGCCCGAGCAGCGGCGGATCCTCGTCCGCGATCCGGCCCAGTTGCCCCACGCGGCGCTGCCCCACGACCCCCAGCCGCCGACGGTCAGCGATCCGCGCTTCGACGCGCCGCCGGCAAACCTGTCACTCGACGACGCAATCCGCACCTCGCTCGATAACTCGGACGTCATCCGCGTGTTGGCCGGCGCTACCGCCGTCGCCAGCGGCAGTACCATCTACGACACGGCCATCACCAACACAACGGTCGACCAGGCCCGCGGGCCCTTCGACCCGAACTTGAGCGTGACTAACACCTGGGACCGCCGCGAGCCGCCCACCGCGTTTTTCGACCCGATGGATCCCACGCGGACGCTGATCGACGGCACGCGGACCGACGACTACGACCTGGGCCTTGAGCTCTCAAAAACCACGCTCACCGGCGGCGAGTTCGCCTTCGGTGTCGACTCGCTTACGTCGCGGTTTCAGCCGGGCGTGTTTCCGCTGAACCCCGAAAACCGCACGTCGCTCGATGTAAGCTTCACTCAGCCGCTGCTCAACGGCAGCGGCGTCGCGGCCAACGTGGCGCCGATCGTCATCGCCCGCATCAACACCGAGCGCTCCTATTTTCAATTCAAAGACAGCGTCCAGGAAATGGTCCGCAGCGTGATCGAGGCCTACTGGAACCTCGTCTTCGCGCGGACCGACCTGTGGGCCCGCGAGCGGCAGGTCGAGCAGGCCCAGTTCGCCTACGACCTGACCGAGGCCCGCGGCCGGGTCGGCCAGGCCAACGGCGGCGACGTCGCCCAGACAAAGTTGGCTTTGGCCAACTTCCGCGCCAGTTTAATCGGCGCGAAGGCCAACGTGTTGCAGCAAGAGGCCGCCCTGCGGAACATCATGGGGCTGCCGCCGTACGATCCGAACCGGCTGGTGCCTGTCTCGCCGCCGGCGCAAGACCGCCTATTGGTCGACTGGCAGCGGATTATCGGGCTGGCCGAACAATTCCGGCCCGATTTGATCGAGCTGAAACTGATCCTCGAAGCCGACGCGCAGCAGCGGCTGATCGCCCGCAACCAGGCCCTGCCACGGGTCGATGCCGTGTCGCTCTACCGTTGGAACGGCATCGAGGGCGTGATGCCCAGCGGCGATCACGTCGGCTCGCCGCTGGGCGCAGGGACCGACTGGACGCTGGGTGTCAACTTTTCCGTACCGCTCGGCCTGCGACAAGCGCGGGCCCAGTTGCGCCAGCAGGAGCTCATCATCGCCCGCGACCGGGCCAACCTCGACCAGGGCCTGCACAGCGCGGTGCACGACCTGGCCCTGAGCGTGCGGAACCTCGACCAGTATTACGAGCAGTACCTGGCCTATAGCGAAACCCGCAGCGCCGCCCGTGACAATCTCGAACAGCAGATGGGCCGCTACCGGGCTGGTTTGACCGAATATCTGAACGTGCTGCAGGCGATTGTCGACTGGGGTAACTCGGTCAGCGCCCAGGCCCAGTCGCTTTCGCTCTACAACACCGAGTTGGCCCGGCTGGAGCGGCAGACCGGCACGATTCTGGAAACGCACGGCGTGCGGTTTTTAGAAGAGCGCTACGGATCAGTCGGGCCGCTGGGCTACGCGTTCCCAGATCCCTGCTATCCGCGCGACCTGCATCCCTCGGAAAACGTCGATCGCTACCCGGCCGGCGAGCAGCCGGCCGAGGACTCGTTCCACCTGGAAGATCCGCTCGAACAGCTCAAGAGCCGCCGCTTGCCCAACGTCGAAGAGCTGCCGCCGCTGCCGACGATTCCGCCGCCAGTCGAGGGGGGCCCGAGGTGACAACGTTCTCGTTCCCGCGCTTTGCGTGGGAACGCGATTTCATGACGCTCTGTGTTGAGTGCGTAGGGTGTGTCGAGGCTTGGCGAGACACACCAATCGCCGACGGCACGACGCAGCAAATGGTGTGTCTCGCGGACTCGACGCCACCCTACATCCTACATCCGTGATTCTTGTGGCCGCGTTCACTCATACCGCAGCGCCTCGATCGGGTCGAGCCGGCTCGCCCTGCGGGCCGGATAGAAGCCGAAGAAGATGCCGACCGCCGCGGAAAAGATCATCGCCGCCACGGCTGCCGGAATCGAAATAATCACCGGCCACGCCGAGCCGCTAGAGAGCGAATTGATCAGCTTGGTGATGCCCACCGACGCGGCCATGCCGAGCAAGAAACCAATCAGCCCGCCGAACAGCGACAGCAGCACCGACTCGACGAGGAACTGCCGCATGATGTCGCGGCCCCGTGCGCCGACGGCCATGCGGATGCCGATCTCGCGCGTCCGCTCGGTCACCGAAACGAGCATGATGTTCATCACGCCGACGCCGCCGACCAACAGCGAGATGCCGGCAATTGCCGACAACAGCAGCGTCATCGTGCCCGTGATGATGCCCAGCACGTTGGCCATCTCGGTTGTGTTGCGGACCTGAAAATCGGCATCGTCGCTCGCCCCGATGCGGTGCCGATCGCTGAGCAAGTGCTCGATTTCACTGACGGCCAGCGACATCTGGTCGACCGAGCGGGCCGAAACCATGATCGCGTCGATCGATTCAAACGTCGAACCTTGCACGCGCTTCTGGGCCGTCGTGTAGGGCATTAAGAGGATATTGTCCTGATCCTGCCCGACCATGTTGGCCCCCTTGGGCGACAGCACGCCAATTACGCGAAACGGGATGTTCTTGACGCGGATCAATTGCCCGACCGGGTCGGTGCCTTGAAACAGCTTTTCGGCGATCGTATGGCCGATGACGCACGATTTCGAGGCGGAGGTGATCTCGCGAATCGTGAAAAACGCACCCGACCTGAGGGGCCAATTGCGGACCGTGAGATAATCTTCCCCCACGCCGCGCATCTCGTTGGGATTCCAATTCACGTTGCCGTTGATCACCTGGCCGCTGGCGCCGACGATCGGCGAGGTGACGAGCACCGAGGGGCACTCGGCCGCGATCGCCCGCGCGTCATCTGCCGTGAGGGTCGGGACCATCGTCTGTCGCACCGGCCCGTTCTGGTTGCTGCCCGGCAGCACGAGCAAAACGTTCGTACCCAGCGCTTCGAATTGCCCCTGCACGAGCGCACGGCGCTCTGGCCCACGGAGACCATGGTCGTCACGGCGGCGATGCCGATCACCACGCCGAGAATCGTCAGCCCGGCCCGCATCTTGTTTTTAACGAGTGCGCGGGCGGCGATGCGGAGGGTAAGTAATAAATCCATCGTCTGAAAACTCCCCCTCTCCCTTTGCGAGAGGGACGGGGTGAGGGAATTCGGCAATTACGAGTTGCCCCTCACCCAGCCCTCTCCGAATGGGAGAGGGTTCTTGTAATTCACCCCGGCCGTTCGATCACTCCACGCCCGGCGGCTGCACTCCTGCCACTACGAGCACCCCATCTGACAAGTCGCCGGAAACCACCTCCGTGTACTTCGTGCCGATCAGCCCGGTCACAATCGACACCGCCTTCAAAAAGTCGCCGTCGACTACCCACACCTGGCGGTGATTATGCGGCTGGGCATTCTCCTCCTCGTCAAAACTTGATTCTTTGATTTTCGGTTGATCGGTCTGCTTGTCGCCACTCGCGACGTAAAACAGCTCCCGATCTTCCGGCCGCACTTGTTCCACCTTCGGGTAGAACCAAAACACCGCGTTCGGAATCCGCAGTGCCTCGTACTTTTCGCCGACTTGAAAATCGATCGTCGCCGTCATGCCGGGCAGCAATTTCAGGTCCGGGTTCGGCGCGGCCACGACGACCGGGTAGGTTACCACGTTCTGCGTCGTCGTGGAGTTCTTACGAATTTGTTCGATCGTGCCGTCGAACCGCTCGTCCTGGTAGGCGTCGACGCGAAACTTTACCGGGGCCCCCGTCAATTTGGCCTGTTGGATCAAACCAATGTCGGCCTCGTCGACCGAGGCGAACACGTACATTTTCTTTTCCATTTCGGGCGCGACGACGAATAGCTCAGGCGTCTGAAACTGCGACGCCAGCGTCTGGCCGCGATCGACCTTGCGATCGATGATCATGCCGTCCACGGGCGAGCGAATCTCGGTGTAACCCAGGTTGGCCCGCGAGTTGGCCAGGGCGGCTGTGCCTTGCTTCACTGACGCCTCGGCCAATTTCAATTGTGCGGCCAGCGACAGGCGATTGAAATGGAACGAATCCATTTCCTTGGGCGAGATGAAATCTGCGTTTTCTTTCTGCAGGGCGATCGACCGCTTTTCGTCGCGCTCGGCCTGCTCGAGCAATGCCTTCGCCCGCTCGACCTCGGCCTGCTGCGTGGCCAAGATCGCCTCGTCGCGGGCAACGTTGGCCTCGTAGATCCGCGGATCGATGCGGGCCAACAAGTCGCCCTTTTTGACGACCTGGTTGAAGTCGGCCGCGATCTCGACGATCGGCCCCGACACAAACGAGCCGATCGATACGCTCACCACCGGTTTGACGGTGCCGGTCGATTCGACGACCGAGACGACGCGCCCGCGGGTCACCTTTTCCGTCCGCCAATGAATCCGATGCCGCTCTTTCCAATAGCTGGCCACGGGGCGATAACCGGCGGCCAACAGGCCCGCGAGCACGGCCAAGATCAACACGAAACGCAGGAGCGACTTCATTGAATGCGGTTTCCGAAACGATGGCGACGACAAAATCCATCGTATGCCGGGCGGTAGGTTGTGTCGAGGCTCGGCGAGACACAGCCATCGCCGGCGCAAGCGGGCGTGCTCGTTCCCACGCTCCGCGTGGGAATGCGATTCTCGACGCTCTGCGTCGAGGGCGGCGGGCCCATTTACTATTCGTGTTTGCCGCACGGGCCGCAGAGCGGCCAAAATGTACCTTGCCACGCGGAGCGGGGGTACGTGGAATCGTTTGATTCATCTGTTAACGCCCCTGCCATCCGCCGGTTTCCTCGTTAGGCAACCACATCCTAATGAAGACTGCGCCTGCAAATGCTCCATTTTTTTCTGGCTAACGGCTGAAAGCTGATGGCTGACAGCTCAGCCTGGGTTCAATGGCAGCGCAGCGTTCACTAACTTGGAGACCGAATCATGTTTCGACAGCACCTGCGCTCGGGCATCGCCCATGTCGGGCTGGCCCTCCGCGATCCCGAAAGTTTTGCCGCCGCGTGGAATCGAGGGGAAACGCATTATCGCTGGCCGGTTTGGCTGGCTCTGCTCGCTACGGCCATTCTCGGCACGACGACCTACGGCATGACGATGGGTCTGTTAGGGGGCGCGGGCAGCGTGCTCCTCAAGGGCTTCATCTGCACCTTGGCCGCGGGGCTGGCCTGGGCCATTCCGTTGCCGGCCCTGTACATCCTCAACAGCTTTTCCGGCTCGCGGCTGAGCGCTTCGAGCACGCTGCTCGCCGCGCTTGTCACCGTGAGTTGGGGCGGCCTCGCGATGATCGCTTCGATCCCGATCAACTGGTTCTTCACCGCGGCCATCCCGCATTCGACCGTGGTGCTGATCGTCAACTTGATCGTCTTCGCGGGCGTCGGCGTCTCGATGACCGACGTCTTCAACCGCGTGCTGGAACGGCTCGAACCGGCGCACGAGGTGCCGCCCGTGTGGTGGCTCCTCGTCGTGGCCGCGATCGGCACCGAGCTGTTTTACTTTTTCGGTTTGTTCACTTTCCAGTTGCCATAAATCGATGTCAAACCCGGCGGCTAGCCCCCCGCGGCTGATTCGATCAGCCGGCACGCGCTACCGTCCGGTTCTCCGACAACAAGCGTGATCCTCAATTCAATTTAACATTCTCAAGGCCACCGTTATGAACACTGCCAACACGTTCGACTGCTTTACCAAATCACCAGGCCGCGGCAGCACACGGCCGCCGCAACCTACGACCGCCCCAGTCGCTGCCAACGACATCGGCGACGACGTGAAACTCGTACCAATCGACGATCGGCCAATCGACGCTCAGGATGCTCGCGTTTGCAGCATCATCGAGCTGCTCCTCAAGGACCGCCCGCGGCTGCACGAGCTGATTCGCCAGCGGCCGTTCCAATCGCTCCTCGTGGGCCGGCTGCTGGCGATTTCGCTGGCGTCGTTCGTGCTGTTCGGCCTGGCGATGTCGCTGGTGCTGACGGTCGCCGGTCAGTGGCCGCAACTGATGTCGGTAAGCGACTGGCTAAAAAATCCGTCGCAGCCGCTGGCCTATTTTGAAAAGATAACTCCCGGCGCAGTCGGGCGATGCCCTGGACAAGCGGCAACGCCTTCAAACTAACGGCCGCCTACGCGCTGGGCCTGGTGGCCGCCAGCGGCGTGTGCCTGCCCAGCCTGTACTTCTACTGCTTGCTCTCCGGCGTGCGGCTGACGATGGTCGATGTCGTGCTGCACGCCGTGAAGGCCAAGGCCGAGGCGGCCCTGGCATTGATGGGCATCCTGCCGCTCTACGTGGCTGTCGCGATGGGCGTGGTGATCTTCGGCGCCGGACCCAACGCGCTGGCCGCGGTGCTGGTTCTGGGGCTAATCCTCCCATTCCTGGCCGGCCTGTGGGGCACGGCCTCGTTCTACAGCGGCTTCTCGCAGCTCTGCACGACGATGCCGCCCGCCTTCGCCGCCCGCCGCGAATGCTTCGTCCGCCGACTAGTCCTCTCCTGGTCGGGCGTCTACTCCGTCGTCATGCCCGTGATGATTTACACGCTGTGGCAAGTGTCGACACGCATTTAAACATGACCTCCATGAACGTTAACCACCAAGGACACAAAGGGCACAAAGATACGATGCAGGACAAGTGCTTCGAGTGGACTCTACATCCACAACAAACACACCCCTATCCGTCCGACTTCGCGGTTCCTTTGTGTCCTTTGCGTCCTTCGTGGTGAATCCAAACCAACTTTTACAGGCAAATGAGGTATCTGCCATGAAACTCTTTCAACGCGTCGGTTACATTCTGTCGGCCAATTTGAACGACCTGGTCGATCGCTGTGAAAACCCGGAGCAGATGCTCCGCCAGGCGGTCCGTGAGATGGAGACTTCCTTTGCGCAACTCATGGAGGCCGCCGCCAAGGCGATTGCCCACGAGCGGACGATCTCGCGGCAAGTTGGTGATCAGCGGGCGATCATCGAGCGCCATCTGAAAGCGGTCGAAGCGGCCGTCGCCCGCGGCGACGACGAAGCGGCCCGCCGCGAGCTCCGCCACAAGAGCGAGTGCGAACAGCTTCTTGCGCGCCTTGCCGCACAGCACCAGACAGCGGCCGCGCTCAGCGAGCGGCTCCGCCGCCAAGTCGCGGCCATGCGCGTAAAACTTGCCGATGCCCGGCAGAAACTCGTCGAAGTGACGGCCCGCAGCCGGGCCGCCGCGGCTCGCCAGACGTTCGTGCGTCACGCGAACGGCTTCGACTTCGGCGCCGCGGCCGCCAACTTCGACCGCCTCTCGGCCCGCATCGATCATGCCGAAGACGAAACCGAAGCCCTGTTGGAATTGATCGGCGACAGCGATCTCGGCCCCTGACGATGCCGACGTCGAGGCCGAGCTTGCCGCGATCAAGGAGAAGGCCAGCCATGCCGCTACTCATTGAAACGGCGATCTTTTACGCGCTGGTGGGCGGCGGCGTCGCGGTGGCGGTTTACCTGCGTGACGAATCGCACCACATTGCCGAAACGATTGTCACATTACTTTCCGCGGCGCTGTTTTGGCCTCTCTACGTCCCCATGCTGCTTGCATCTTCGCAACCGGAGAATGCGGCAACAGCGCCGACAAAACCAACATCATCGCCGCCAACAAGCGACGCGATGTCGGCCGCCATCAACCAGGTCGAAGCCGAGCTCGACGCCGCCCTCGACGGCCTCGACGGCTGGGCAGAAAACGTCATCGCCGGCCAGCAGCACCGCCTCGAAGAATTGCGCACCGCCTGGAAGCAGCAGGCCGATCGCATTCGCGACCTCGATCGCCTGCTGGCCCGGCCCGAATCGCAAGCCGATTCGCTGGCCACGGCCGCCAACGGCAACGAGCGGGCCCGCCAAAGCGAAGAAGTCCGCCGCCAAAACGTCCGCCAACTCGCGGCCCTCCGCGGACGAATGCACGGCGACCTGATCGGCACGCTGGCCTGGGTCCGCGAACTGGTGACGATGATCCACCTGGCCAAATTCAGCGGCGCCCCAGCCGCCCGCGCGGAAGAACTGGTCGCCCAAATCGCAGCGGCCGTCGAGGGCTTAAGCGAAGTGAGCGCCTGGCGCGAGCAAGAGCAACTCGAAGCAAGCCCCGTGTGACGATGCGTATTACCTCGTTCCCGCACTCTTCGTGGGACGAGGCACGTTCACTTCTGCCGCCAGTACTTCCAACCCGGCACAATAAAACAAATCGCACTCACCACTCCGAACACCGACAGCCCCACATTTGGCAAGCCGGGCTGCTGCGCCAGCCAGGCCATCACCAGGCCCGTCGCGAAGAGCGCCGCAGCCTGCACGTAAAACGTGCCCGAGAGCATCGCCGCCTTCACCAAAAACACCACGCCGCTCACCGGGCCCAGCACGGGCGACAGCGTCAGCACCGGCAGCCGCAGCACCCACTCGATCGCGTACAGCGACATGTTGATCAAGATGCTGCCCGCCCAGACGTGGGCGATCTGCCGCTCGACGAAGGTGATCGGCCCCGCGCGGCGGCGGATGCTCCAAAAGATCGTGGCCCACGTCCCCAGGCCGACCGACCACAGGATGACATACGGCCAGCGCGAATCGACGCCCGCCAGTTGCATCATGTTCGTCGCCACGCACACCAACAGCAGCACAATGCCGTGCAGGATCCACAACAGGCCCCAGTTCTCCATCACGCTGATGTGATGCGTCTCGCTGAACGTCCGCATCAGCACCTGCGTGAACTTGCCCGACCGCGCGGCCACGGGCTCGTTGGCCAGGTACGCTTCCAAGTCGGCGGCCACTTCGGCCGCCGTCGCGTAACGCAGCTCGACCGGCTTCTGCAAACACTTCAGCGCGATCATCTCCAGGTCGCGGTCGGCCTGCGGGTTGAGCAGCCGCGGCGGCACCGGGTCTTGCTCGAGCACCATCAGCACCGTGGCCACGGGCGAGGCGGCCTGGAACGGCGGCCGGCCCGTGAGCATCGCGTAAAGAATCGCGCCGAGGCTGTAGATGTCGGTCGCCGGGCCGATCGAGCCGCGGCTGCCGGCCGCTTGCTCGGGGCTCATGTAGCCGGGCGTGCCGAGGATCGCCCCGGCCTGTGTCGCCGGCGCGGTGATTGTCGCCAGCGAATCGTCGCTGCAATCTTGGGCGTCGGTCGAAATCCGCTTGGCGAGGCCGAAATCGCTGACAAACGGCCAGCCGTCGTCGTCGATCAGGATGTTCGACGGTTTGAGATCGCGATGGAGCACGCCTTGCCGATGGGCCTCGGCGATCGCCCGCGCGACCGGGGCGAGAATCCGCGCCGCCTCTCGGCCGGGCAGCGGGCCCGGCCGCGAGCCGCTCGGCCAGCGTTGTGCCCGCGATGTACTGCATCGAGAAGAAGGGTGCGCCGTCGTGCTCGCCCACTTCAAACACCGGCACGATGTGCGGATGACGCAGGCGGGCGGCCGACTCGGCCTCGCCGCGAAAGCGGGCCAGGTCCGCCTTACTCGCCGCCTGCCCGCGCAGCACCATCTTCAGCGCCACCTGCCGGCCCAGGCTCTTCTGCTTCGCGCGATAGACAACGCCCATCCCGCCGCGGCCTAGCTCTTCGACAATCTCAAAATCAGCAAACTCAGCCGGCGGCCGTTTTCCCTCCGGCGGCTGCTCCACCGCGAGCACCGCGCCCGACAAGCTGCCAAACTCGTCGGCCATCGCGGCCGCGGCAAACAGCTCGCGGAGCTCCGCGACAAGCTCCGGCGCGTCGGCCGTCAGTTTCGCGAAATCGGGCGAAACTCCGCGGCGAGCCTCGGCTAGCGCGATCTCGAGCAATTCGGCGAGCCGCACGTCGTCACCGAGGCTGACGACTTGCTCGCCCGGTCTGACGTTCTATCGGCCATGGTAAAATTGACTGTTCTGTAAGAAGTGCTCACGCAGAGGCGCAGAGAACGCAGAGAAAAAATATTTAAGACTTCTCTGCGACCTCCGCCACTCTGCGCAAGATTCTCTTACTATAAGCTGGACAAGAGTCGGAAGGCACGATCTATTCGGCCAAGATCGACGGCCCGTCTCCCAGAATCGCCTTGATCTGCCGCAGTGCCCGCAAGTACCGCATGCCGGCCGCCGGCTTCGCTCAGGCCCAACAGCTCGGCCGCCTGCGAATTGGTGAGCTGTTCGACGTGCCGCATCAGCAGGATGTCGCGGGCCTCGTCGGGCAGCTCCCCGAGAGCCGCGGCGAAGCGGGCTTGAAACTCTTGCCGCAGCGCTGCGCGGCCGGTGTCAGCTCGCGGTCGGCGATCTCGCGCCTGGGGCGATCGCTCGAATCTTCCCCGCCGCCCAGCGACTGGTCGCGGCCCACATCGCGCTTCTCGGCCCCATGCCGGCGAAACGCGTCGACCAGCCGGTCGTGGGCCAAGGCCCGCAGCCAGGCGTGAAACGGCATCCGCGGGTCTTTCAGATAATCGCTCAGCCGGCGGCTGGCCTCGACCAGCGCGTCCTGCACGACGTCGCTGGCATCGACCCGCCGGGCCATCCCGCCATACACGCGCGCCTCGACCATCCGCCGCAGCGAGTCGCGATGCTTGTCGAGCAGCCGATTGACGGCCGCCGCGTCCCCCTGCCGGGCCGACTCCAAAAGCTGGCACGTTTCCTCTTCGTTGGGCCACATGTTCGTATGATAACTGTTTGTCTTTAACCCGCACTACGGTGCAGATTTTCCATGCCAATCGCTGCCGTCTGCCAGTGAAAGCACAAATGGATGCCATTCGTCTGGTGGGTCGATGCCACCGATTCCACTAATTTTGTCGCTATCAATGCAGTTTATTTTGACGCCATCGCAAGCGACAACGCGCCGCCACTTCTCTGCCCCATCCAGGGCAATTGCCACAACGTCATTGTACGTTGTCAGCACGGCGATTTCGCGCATGGGCGAAAACAGGCAATCGACCCCCAGTAAATCATAGAATTTCCAGTCTGTCGGAGAATTCGCCCGCACAAAGTATGAAGCGCCTTTCGCGATTACGATTACCGCGCCGGCTTCCGGCCAGTCGATGATCTTGGTCGCATAGCCGTAACCACGTTGCAAGTTTCCAATCCAAGACTCGCCGCACTGCAGTTGGAATTCGACAACTATTCCCTCAGACCAAGGCGTCGGTTGCCCTGTATGTAGGTGAACTGGTAGCGGTCCCGTTCCCGGAAGTCCGGGCAAAAACCTCGCGCTCTCAGTTTGAGGTGTTTCATCGTCATTGGGCCACATGCCTCCAGAATAGCAAGCCGCCCAAGCCATGTCCCGATCGCTTTCCCCTTACATAGCCCAACCGCCTTGGTCGGGAAATCGCTTATTCCGCGCCCCCAATCCCGGCTTCCCACATCCCCTTGACACCCGCCCACCGATGTAGTATACGTGTGTACATACTGCCGCCGGCAACGGCGCGGCCGCCCCGCTTCCCCCAGTCCGCCGCCTTCATGATCGCCGTCTCTCGCCCCCCTCGCGATGCCGCCACCGTGGCCACCAATCTCCGCCGATTGATGGCCCGGGACGGCCTCACCTATGACGACGTCGTCGCCGCCACCCGGCTCGACGAGCGGACCATTCGCGGCGTGGCCCGGGCCGCCAACAATCCCCACGCCCGCACGCTCCACAAGCTGGCCCAGGGCCTCGGCGTGCCCGTCGACGAGCTGTTCCGCCCCGTGGGCCGCTCGCCGGCCGACGAGTTCGACCGCGAGACAAACCGGCTGGTCGAAGAAGTGATCAGCGAGCGGCCCGAGCTGTTCGCCGAGTGGACCGAGGCCCAGTTCGACGAGCTCTTTAGCCGCTTCGGCACCGGCGGCGCCCTCACCGAGGAAGGCGTCATCGCCGCGGCCGAGACCATGAACGCCAAACAGGCCCTCTGGAAACAGATCAGCGTCATCCTGGAAAGCAGCCAGGCCGAGCTGCTCAGCGAACTGGTCGAGCTGCTCTACCGCCGCGCGACCGCATCCGCCGACTCGTCCAAGTAAGTGCGGCAAACACACACAGCAACAAAGTCGCCGGCTCGGG
The DNA here is from genome assembly GCA_963738665.1 of uncultured Planctomycetota bacterium. GTDB lineage: Bacteria > Planctomycetota > Planctomycetia > Pirellulales > Lacipirellulaceae > JABDGM01. The sequence continues at coordinate 660,922 of CAVTXL010000003.1, read as the reverse complement.
CACGCTCGCTAAGGCGTCGAAAACCGAGGCCCCGCTGCCGCTCGTGCTGCCGTAGCGGGCCTTCCAAAAATTAAAGTCGTCCACCGTCACCATCCCCAGCGTCACGCCCTCGTTCGCCAGTGCCGTCCCGCCGATCCCCGCCTGGCGATTGCGGTACACCGTGTAATCGGCCGCATTCACGATGCCGTCGTCGTTGTAGTCGCCCGCCACGCCCGCCGGGCCGGTCTGGCTGAAACGCTGCGTAAACGTGCTTAGGCTCGAATCGTCGCTACCGGCGAGCCCCGTAAGAAACACGTTCATGGCGACCGCAACTTCCGGCTTATGCGCGAAGCTGGCCGTATCGCTGAAATGAAAAAACTTCGTCTCGTTGTCGGCCATGGCCACGGAGGTACTCAAGCTGACGCCCGTTGCGGCAGCGGTCATGTCGGCAGAGACAAACATAATCCCGCCGCTGCCGTTGAACGTAACGCCCGTCATGGCCAACGTTTGATCGACGAACGAACTGCTGCCCACCGCGGTCACGCGAAAACTCAAATGCAAATCAATCGAATTGACGCCGAGCGTCGCCAACTGGCTGCCGGCCGAAAACTGGATGCCCGGATGGAGCGGCGGTGTATCGATGAGCGGATTGACATTGATCAGCGCCAGGTTCGGCGCCGTGGCAGTCGCGTCGAGCGCAACCAGATGCCAATCGCTGAATTGGGCGTTGCCCACCACCAGCAAAGCGCCGGCAAACAAATCGGTCAGAGTCGCACCGCCGGCCGGCTCGCCGCTCGTCCCCAGCGCAATCACCGCCACCGTCACGGCGAACCATCGCCGACCGCCCCCGCACAGCCGCGGCCCACGCTCTTCGATGCGAACACGGCCCATGACGATCTCTCTCGAAACAGCAATCAAAGATGCAATTTCAACGATCATTGAATAATGATGTTGTCGCCCAGGCCGCCGTCGAGAATATCGGTGCCTGGCCCACCGATCAGTACGTCGTCGCCCGCGCCCCCCAGCAACGTGTCGATTCCATCGCCGCCGACGAGCACGTCATCGTCGTCGCCGCCGTCGGCGGTCAATAAAATACCGTTGTCCGCCAGGCCGGAAGCGTCGAGCGCGTCGTCGCCCGCCAGCAGGTTGATCGTCAGCCGGTCGCTGGCCGGCTCCGGCGTCGTGATGTTCACCACCGCGGCCAGGCCGTGCACCGAGACGCTGCCGACGCCGCCGTTCACCGTGACGGTGTCGGCCAGGCTCGTTCCATTGATAACGACGCTATCCGGAACTCCATCACCGGCGACGCCGCCGGTTGCGGCCAGGTTGAGGTTAATCTCCGCAGCATCCGTGCCCGTCAGGTCGTTCACCGTCACCAAATCCGTTCCGCCAACTGGATTGATATTCACGTGTTCCACTCCGTTGATATCCAGCACCACATTGCCCACGTTGCGAGAGAGCCGCACCCGCGAGCCATTGGCGGAGACGTCGATAATTTCGTTGATGTTCGAGCCATTTAACACCACCGTGTCGCCGTCCCCCTGGCCTTCAATCGTGTCATTGCCGTCACCGGGGTCCCAATTGAACACGTCATTCCCCGCGCCCATCAGCACCGTGTCCGCCCCCTGATTGCCGTCGATCGTATCGTTGTCGTCACCGCCGATCAGCGTGTCATTGCCGTTCGAGCCCAGCAGCGTGTCGTTGCCGGCCCCGCCGTCGACCGTGATCGCAATCAGCGCGGCCAGGTTCCCTGTCGCCGAAAACGTGTCGTCGCCGCCATTGGCATTCAGCACGAGGTTCTCGGTCGTACCGATATCGATCGAGAACGGCGCCGGATTGATGCGATCGAACCGCACCCGCGCACCGTTGGCGGTTGTCGTGAACTGCTCCGCGCCGTTCCCGCCGTTGACGATCGCTGTGTCACTCCCCGCCCCCCCTTCGTTCACATCGGTATCGTCACCCGGGTTCCAAATCATCGTGTCGTTACCGTTCTGGCCAAATGATTGGTCGTCGCCGTCGCCGCCGGTCAGCTCATCGTTGTCGGCCCCGCCAAAAGCAAAGTCGAGCCCGCCCAGGCCAAACAGCTTATCCTCGCCCGCCTGGCCAAAGACTAGGTCGCCGCCCGAACCACCGCGAATCGTGTCGTTTCCCAAGCCACCGTAGAGATTCGCCCGCGGCAGCGCGCCGCTCGCCTCGTTAAGCGAAATCGTGTCATCGCCCGCCATGCCGAAGACCTGAACGAGCGCCGTATTCGCGACCGTCGGCGTGCCGCCGCCAATCGCCACCGCGCCACCGTTGACCAAAATCGTCCCCGCCGCGTTACGGCTGACCTCGATCGTGTTGGCCAGGCCGTCACCGAACACGCTCAGCACGCCGCTGGTGGGAAAGAAGGTCGCCGTCACGGCCAGTAGCTGCCGCGGCTCGAGCGGTTCGAACGCTGGAACCCGCCGAATCGTCTGCGGCGATGGCGACTTCGCCCGGCCAGGACGAATCTTCTTTATCCATTGATCCAAGGAACGCATGGCATTTCACCTAATTCGAAAAGTCGGCAATACGGGCGATGTGCAACGTGCCGGGGCAGTCTGCAGCCGTGTCCAGCCGTCAAGCTTCCCTATTGAAAACTAGCGGGCAGCCAAAGGCAAGCGGATTTTACCCGGAAAGAGTTTCCCTTCAAAGCGAACCGACCAAGCCCGTTGTCGACCGTTGAATTGGTGACCGCCAGCCTCACGACGCTGGCTCTCGGACCGCGATCGCCACCGGCAGCGCGTCAATCCGCTCCGTCTGCGTATATTCGACAAGCCGGTAAACGTTGCCTTGCGGGTCGATGAAGCGTGAGTCGGCAGTGAGCGCGAGCTGTTCGCCGAGAACGATGAGAAAGGTCGCGGTGGCCGTCGGCGGCGTGGTCGTGTCGTCGATTTCAAGCCGCTCCGGCTGAATCCGCGCCGGCAGGGCCGTGCGGAGCGTCGTCCAGCCGGTGATTGTCGGGCCGCCGCCCGTGTCTTCCCAAATCGCCTGCTGCACCTGGACGCGGTCGTTCAGCTCGTAGACCAGCGACAGATTTCGCGTAGCGCAGCGCAGCCGCGTCGCCGCAGGCAGCACGTCGACCGACACGATCGTGAAGCACCCGCCCGCCACGTCAATGAGCAGATCGCCCAAGCGGGGCCGTTCGGTCGCGTCGTTCCAGGGAAACTGCCAGACGACGTCGCGCTGGGCCAGGTGACCGCCGGCCGGTTCGGCCTCCGCGGTGTGCGACGAGTCAGCGCCAGGCGGTCGCTATCTCGATCGTGGTCGAGGTGTCGCGGCGCTTGAGCGTGAGCGGCTCGGCGCCGTCAAGGACCGTGGCAAAATCGTCGTGGACGTTCAGTGAAATAGTCATGGCGTGCCCTTAGGGACAACTCAACAATAACTTCGGCATTTCAACGACGGAGGCAGGTGGTGTAAGGCTCTTGAATGAACAGACGGAAACAAAGACAACAGAGAAATGCTTGCCTCGTCCGGTTCTCTGTTTCCTTCGTCTTGTTTGTTTCCTCTGTTCCTGAAGGAGCTAACATGCACCCTTTGTTTGCACAAGCCTCTTCCCATCAACAAGGCGCAACTGCTCAGCTATATGAAACTGCTCGAAATCCCCTGGGAACTAATCATCAATTTCAACGAGCTGAAACTGACCGACGGCCTGTCGCGATTAATTCTTCCCGGTGCAAACCTGGAGTGAGCAAACGGACGAGACCGAGGAAACAGAGATCTTTTTCTCCGTTTCCTTTGTTGCCTTTTGTTCAAAAACCATCAGCTACGAACTTCAAGAACTTATTTTTGAGTGATGCCTTATCAATGAAGCCTGCGCCCCAAACGATGCATTTATTTTCTGACTGATAGCTGAAAGCCGCTGGCTGACAGCTCTGCCCGGGTTATACGGCAGCGCCGCCTTCATCAGGTCATCCCCTGCGAACGGACCTCGAACGGCTGGTACTCGGCCAGCTTGCGATCGCACCAGTCGACCGTCCGCTGCAATGACTCGGCATACTGTTCCCAATGGACGCGCTGGCCGTCGAGCCAATACGTCGGTTTCGGGTCCGCCCGCAATGCATCAAGTTGCGCTAGCGTCTGACTGCGAATCGATTGAATCTGTTCAACGTCGGTCATGGTTGATTCCTCGCCTTTCGCTCCCGCGTCTTTGGCGTCCCGCGTCCCCGCTCCCCGCCCCCCGCACCCCGCTCCCTGCTCAAATCACACGAATCTGAAACCGCACGATCGTCTTCTGCCCGCTGGTCGGCGTCAATTCATAGCGCACTTGGTACACAGCCCCCGCCTTGGGAAACGCCTCCTCGCTGCTGACGTCGATCTCGTGGCGGAAGTTAAACCCGATCGCGTCGACCGTCCACAACCCGCCCGTTTGCAGCGTATCGAAAACCACGTCAGAGACCGTCAGGGCCACCTCGTCGTGACCGGCCACGACCGCCAATTGGTCCGGCAGACACGGGTCGAGCTCGAACACAGAATATGTGATCGCCGACAGGTCCGCTTGCTGCACGTTCGCCCCGCGTTGTCGACGATTCGCGCCATCAGCACGGCCGAGCCGTTTTTGAACGCGGTGCCGTAAATGTCGTTGGCTTGTGGCATGAGCGGTTCCTTCTATCTGGCTGACTATCGGCTGTGGCCTGTCGGCTTAGCGCTGTCGGCCGTCCATTCAGATTGCAATGTCCCAAGACCTGGCCGGTCTGCCGATGATCAAGAGCTATCCCGAAACTACTCCGGCAGGCTGCACGAAGTCCCAGCGGCTCGCTCCCGTGATTGCCGCAGCACCGGCAACTGCCCGATTGGCGTCGAACAGACCGGATGCAACTCGATATGGCGGCTGGATCGGGGGAGCGGTCCCCGACGGCATCACCAGCCGCCGACCGATCGACGGATAAATAAGCGGCGGATGCGCCGCGACGCCGGGCCCGTTGACGGCCGTCAGCGCCGGGCCGATGCCGCGGTTGAGGTCGCGCACGAGGTCCTTAAATAGCACGAGCGAATGCAAGTGATTGCTCAAAGCCAGCGGCGAGATTCGCTTCGACAAGGCCAGGCACTCGTCGTTTGAGAGGGCCTCGCTCCAAATCGCTGCCTCCGCGATCATCCCGTTGAACGGCGTGTGCGTCGTCGTGTCGATCGAGTCGTTGGCCACGTCGCCGGCCGCGTTGATCGTGGCGCTGGCGTGGCTGGCGTTGTTGGTGAACAACGTGCCGTTCAAATACAACCTCGCCTGCGTGCTCGTGATGGCCACGCACGCGTGCTGCCAGGCGCCCGTGGTCACGGTCAAACCGGTCGACAATTGCCATTCGTTTCCGCCGCCCACGAAGTACCGCAATTCCCACGTTGCGCCCGCGTAGCGCAGCAACAGGCCGGTGTTGATCGTGCCCCGCCAGATATAGAGCGCCGAGTGCTTGTTGGCCACGACCGATGCCACGTTGATCCACATGCTGAGCGTCACGGGCGGAACCGTCACATTCAGCGCGGCCACGTTGAAATACTGGCTCGACGCGATGTTGCACTGGTAGGCCACAACTAACCCTCCACCAGCTCGACGGCCAACAGTTCGGCATCGCCGGTCATCGTGTCGTTCGTGCCGTCATCGGCGACACGGGTGATCGCAACGCGAAACGCATCGCCGGCCGCGGCCGAGTCGAGTGCCGACAGCGTGATTGATGTCACGGTGAGCTTGCCGCTGGTCGCGCTGGCTGCGCCGGTGGCCTCGGCCGCCGTTTGGAAGTCGCCGGCATCCAGATCCGGCCCGCCCGCTTCGAGCCGCTCGAATTCCGCCCGCCAGCGGACGTTGCCGCTGGTGGCCGACGTGGCCATCCAGTGCAATTTGCACGTGATGTTGCCGCCCGCGTAGTACGCAGGCAGCACGGAAGAGAAATACATCGTTTCATTCGCGTCGGCGTCGAAATCGGCCACGACGTGGCCGTTGCGCAAGTCGAACGTCGCCCCGCCCGACGACGGCGGGCGCCGCCAATCGCTTCCCAAATTGCAATCGTGTTTGACATTCGTGTCCTCTCGATTCGTGTCTGCTCAACCTCGAAGGCGTCGGTGTGCGGTTTGGACGGGCGCCCCGCAGGGCACATCGTCCAAACCGCTTCTTGGCACGCGCGAGCAGGCGATCGCCCCTAGAAGTCGCCCGCACGCCTGCGGCAAAGCACCGACAACCGAGCCGCGCTCAGTCCGCCAGAAAAATCGCGGCTCGCCCCTCACTCGAAGTCAACAATCAACCCGTGTTCTTCACCACATACCGCGGATTGAGCACCGCCGCCGCGCCCCGCTCGCTGGCCTTGAATCGCAGCACGATGTCGCTGTTGAACTCCGCCTCGCTGCCGACCGGCGCTTGCGTCACGGTGATCGGCCAGTTTTCCATGTAGGCGAACGCCCGCCGGAAATCGCCGACGAACCACCACTTCTTGGCCGTCGCCGCGGCCACGCCCGAGGCCACGATGCGGCGATACACCAGCCGGCTGTCGTGCACGCGATAACCCGTCAGCGGGTTGGCCGCCACGGTCGCCGTCGTTCCGCCGGCCGCGGTGAACGTCAGCTCGGCCGCCTGAAACACGCGATGCGCCGCGTGTCGGTAAGCGGGCGTCACCAGCACCGTCGTTCCGCGAATCAGCACCGGCTCGCCCGTGTTCGGGTCGAGGATGTCGGCGAAGAGTTGCTCGGCCGCGTCGACGTTCGTCCAATCGACCAGCTCGTTCGTGGCCAGGGTGTTCACCCAGGGCGCGGCCGTCTGGTACGTGTTGTATGACGTGCCTTTCCACTTGTAGTTGTTCGTGACGCCGATCACGAGATCGATCAGCCGCTTCTCCTTGTTCAGCCCCAGCATCTCGCCGACCTCGGCCGCCCGGCTGAGCACCAGGTGCGTGCGATCGAAGAATACGGCCTCCTTCGTCACCGGCACGATGAAGCCGTGCTTCGTCGTCGACGGCGTCTCGATATAATCTTCGCCGAAGCCCAGGTGCGGGTATGGCATGCCGGGCGCGATCTCGTCGACCGTGTCGGCCACGCGGCTGACGCCGGGAATCTTCTCGCCGTCGAGCCGCGTGGGGATCGTGCTCACGAGTTTCGAGACGACGAACGCTTCCTGCGTGTAGGCCTCCATGATCTTGGAGTAGATCACCTGGCCGGTGATGTTCAGAAACGCGGTCGCATCGACGCCGTCGCCCGCTTCCAGCACGTGCACGCTGCCCGTGCTGCGCGGATCGAGCAGCCGCACCCACTCGCGCCCGTCGGGCACGAGCGTCTCGGCCAGGTCGCGAATGCTGAAGTCTTCCGGCCGCAAATGGCCGGCCGCGATCGCCTCGCTCAAGTGCGAAACCGTTTGGTCGGCGCCGTCCAGCTCGTACCGCCGTTTGAGTTCACGATATTGCAATGTCACGTTGGTAGCTCCTGTGTGGAGAATGGTGAATGAGTAAGTGAGTAAGTGAGTAGGGGGGAGCGCTTACCAGCGAGTCGAATCGCAGAACGGGCGGATTCGGGATGCGTTGCAACGAACCGCTCGCTCCCTGCTCCCTGTCACCTGTTTCACTACGCCGCCGCTTGCGGGCCGCCGAGTGAGACCGTGCTGACGACGTCGACCAGCGTCCGCGTGCCGGCCGGGTTGAGCCGCTTGGCACATCGCCCGATGGCCGCGTTCAAATTGCTGACCTTGGCAACCGTCTGGTTCAACAGCGCCGTCCCGCCCGCATCTTCGTCGGCGCCGATGGCATCGCCCACTTCCAGCGTCGTGCTGACGATGTCGAACTCAAACACGCCCGTCGTCGCCACGCGAATCGGCGTCGTGTCGCCGCTGGCCGAGGCTTGCATCGCCACGCCCGCAAATTTCGTGTGAAACAGTTGCTGATTGCCAGATTCCGTGCCCTGATCGGCCTGCGCCGAGGCCGGTTGCGCATCGTCCGTTTCGAGGTACACCAGATCGCCGATCTCGATCACCGTCGCCGCGTCGACCGGCAGCATCACCGGCGACGTGTCGCCGTATCGCCATCGCATTGTGTTCGCCATAACAATTACTCCTCAACTTGGTGAGTGATTGGATTCAACTGTCGTTTGAAACACGCGCGCCCTTAGCGGCCGCGAATGGCGGCCGCAAACGCGGCCGCCGAATCGCATTTCGTGCCCGCTGAACCAAGGCCCGCCTGGCTCCGCGACCTCGGCCGGCGCTGGGATGGCTCGTTGCCACCGTCCCACCGCCGTGCGCTTCGCACCAATTCGGCCCGCTCTTCGATGAGCTTCTTCAGCGCTGCCTCATCCGGCGCGGCGAACAAGCTTTCCAAAAATGCCTCGCCAAGCAGGCGCCGGCACGCCTCCCCGCCGTTCCCGGGCCGTGGCAGACCGTGCTCGACAAGCAGCTCGGCAATTCGCTCGCGCCGCCGCCGGCCCGCATCGCGCGCCGCGTGCTCATCGAGCTCCCGTCGAAGCGCTGCGAGTTGCGATTTCGCCCGCCGCTGCGAATCTCGGCCAGTAATTCGGGCCGGTGCCGCTCCAACTGCTCAACTGTGATCGCGTTCCACGGAACTTCGACCGCCTGGGCATCGCCCTCTGCCGGCAAAGCGGGCTGCTGGTGTTCAAACAAGCCCGCAGTCGTGGCCGGGTCGGCGACCAGGTCGATGCTCTGCACCTTCGTGATCGCTTCGACGACCGTCTCATCGCCGCTGCGCGAGGTGCGGGCCAGCACGTTGTGCGACAGGCCGACGTTTTGCGGCGCGTGTCTCGGCGTCCCACACAAGCTGCTCCGACAGGGCGTGCTTCGGATTGAAATGCAAGTCGCCAAACAGCCCCTCGCCCGCCCGGAACTCCACGCCGCGGACGACGCCCAAGCGGTCCTGATAATCGCGCGGCGACAGTGGGCTCCCCTTCGGGTGATTGATGTTGACCTTCGCGCCTTCGTACAGCCCGACCGCTTCGGCCAACGCCGCTTCGCGATAGCGGCGTCCGTTGCGCGACTCCAGGCCCAGCAGCTTCACGCCGCGAATCACGCCCGCCGCCCGATCGACCCGCAGCCGCTCGCTCGTCGAGTCGACAAATTCTTGCAGTAGTTCTGACATGCGTTTCCCCTGTTGCTGCAAATAAAAAAGCCCAACCGGAAATCCTCGGATTTCCCGCTGGGCTCGACCCGATAGCCGCCGCGGCGACCTCGGTGCGATACCGAATAACTGGTCTCAAGTGTCAGGTCTCAGGTGTCAGTTCTCAGGTGTCAGGTGTTAGGCATCGGCTGCATTTCCCTGACACTCGACACCCGACACCTGACACCTATTTGATCATCCTCTCCATCGCCAGGCGGATGTGCTGGATCGGGCCGTCTTGGATGCGAGAGGGTCATGCCGGCCGTGCCGTAAAACCCGCGCTGCGCGGCGTCGGCAATGAGCTGCGCCAGGGCCGACTCCGCTTGTTCGAGTTTATCCGCCTGCGGCACTGTTGCGGCAATTGCTTGAGTCATGGCGTGAGTATACCACATTACTGACTATATGTACAGATACGTTTTCGGCCACTTGATCACTTCGGCCGCCAGGCGCGCTCCGCGGCGTCGTGTTTAAGCAGGCTGACTGCCCTGGCGATGCAGCGCCAAGTTCTTCTGCTCCTGGTCGTAGTCCAGCCCCAGGTGCTGGCTCCACGTCTGCGGCGAGAGGACGCCGCTCTCGAACGCGATGCGGTCGACCTGCGTTTGCCGCAGCTGGTCGCGGACGTGCAGCGACGGCGGCACGATTTGAATGTTGCACACCTCGCGCACGCTCGCCGGCAGTTGGCCGGCCGCGATCGCGCTGTCGACCACGCGCCACATCACCGCCAGGTCGTGCTCGATCTGGCTGGCCTGCAGCCGCTCGAACATCTTCATCGCCGGCCCTTCGGCCACCATCGTCGAGGCGTAGTTCGCGTTCGACGCGTCGGAGGTGAACATGAACTCGGGCATCACCAGCCGGCTGGCGATCGCCCGCAGCTCGGCCTGCAGCACGGTGACGAAGCTGCCGCGTCGAGGCCCCGCGTCGGAAAGTCGTATTCCAGCCCGGCCGGCGCGTCGAGAATCGTGCCGGGGCCGTATTGGCGGAAATCGCCGCGTCCGGGCCGTCGACGTACCGGTCACGGTGACGTCGGTCCGCGTCGGCGACAAACTGCTCGACGCCGCTGCGGCTGACGCCCCGGTGCTTGCGGATCAGCGCGATGGCCGATTGGATCTCGGCCACGACGCTCATGTTGCGCAGCAGCTTCTCGGCCCGCCGCAGATTCTTCCGCACCGGCGAGTACAGCGGCAGCCCGCGCTTGACGTTGACGTCGACGTTCGCCTGGCGGTGCTGCACGTCGCCGGCGTCGACGAACTCGCCGTCGACGTAATAGCCCAACACGGTTTCCACGTCGTCGGCCTCGGTCTGAATGCCGAAGCTGGCCGCCGGGTCGCCGGCGAGCGCGGCCGGCGTGGCGACCTGGTCCGGCTCGATGAAGCGCACCCGCGTTAACCCGTCATCGTCGACAAAGAACCGCAAGAACGCTTCGCCGTCGCGGTCCAGCCGGCGGACGATCTCCTGCTGCCGCTGTTGCCAGCGGTTCTCCTCTTGGAACCGATCGAGCACTTTTTGCACGGCCAGCGCCGACTCGGCCGGCGCGTCCATGCCCTTGCATACCGTCGCGCGGTAGCTGTGCCCGGCGCCGACGATGTAGCTGATGCGGTTCTCGTGGCCGTTGATGGCAAACTCGTTCGTCGCGGCCAGAGCGCGGCACTGGCCGCGCAGCTCGGCCAGTTGCTGCTCGGTCAGAGGCCCGCCGCCGCTACGAAACGTCGACACGCCGCCGCCGACCGGCGCCACCAGCCGTCGTCTCCTGCATACGCTTCGCGCGGGTCGACAAAGTCGTCCCACAAAACGTCGAACACTTCGAGCAACCGCCGCTCGACGCCGCTCGTTGCATAATTTTTGGTTTCAATCGCCATATTATTTCCCCATTGAGCAAGCGATCTGGTGGCCTGAAAGGCCGCAACGTCTCTGGCGCCCCTGTGTGGCACGGACTTAAGTCCCGGCTATATTCAACCCACCGGCAACCGGTTTCCCAGGCCGTCGCTCAGGTTCCGCCCACACAAAATTTCCTCCGCCAGGCGAAGCGCCATTTCGAGCGCATCCGGCCCGTCGTCGTGCGCCCACAGGGAAATCACGCAATTGATCCACCAGCATCCGCGTCGACGGCGACGCTCGCAAAAATCGCAGCTTTCGTTGTGCCAAGAGCGGGCCCAATCGCCGAATCCGCACCAACTTATTCACGTGGTTGTGAATCGCCGCCGGCACAATGTGCGTAATCCGCTGACGGGCAAACTCGGCCTCAAACTCGCCGCATAACAGCTCTTGATACTGATTGGCTTCGATGCCGAAAGCATTTGGGCGGATTCGCAGACACAACGCCGCGCCGTCCGCCACCATCTGCGGCGTGGGGCGGCGCACCATATCCGCCTCCGCGTAGTGAACGCCCTTCGAGTCGATTCCCAACACAACATAGGCCGAAAAATCGCCCCGCCCCGCGTCGCGTCCCTTGCTCGGATCGAGCGCGATCGTGCGAACCACAAACGTGCTCGGCCAGGCGTCGAACCAGATGTGCTCGTCGAAATACTCCTCCGGCCATTCGCACATCTCCGGGTTCAGCGGCAAGCCTTGCTTTTCGCGGTCGAACGCCGTGCGTCCAATTTCCGCCCGCATCCGCATCAGCGTGTAAAGATCCTCGACCTCCGGCCACAGCACGGACGCGCCTTCGTCCATCTCCGCGCGATGGCCCTCGTAAAACTCCCGCGCCGCCCGCCGTGCGTCCGCGTTGTCGACGTCGCAGTAAATCTTTTCCCATTCGTCCCAAATCTGCATGTTGTCGGGCCATTGCCGAATTGCCGCGAATATTTGCGATGTCCAACCGGCCGTCCGCGTCAGTTCCAGGGCCAGCGCTTCGCGGTGCAGCGCCGTCGCCAGGTTGACCACGTTCGTTGTCGGAGTCCCGACGTTCATCAGCGTTCCATGAAACCAGCGGCGCGATGCTTCGCGCAGCGCAGCCGACGCCATGTGGCTATCGTTCTGCAAGTCGTCGCATATGATCAACGTCGGCCGCTTCGCCCTCCGACGACGACCCCGCAATCCCTGGCCTGCGCCGAACGATTCAATCGTCACGCCGTTGGGAAGTTGCAGCACTGCCGATCGCCAATGCCGGCCCCGGCCTATTGCCGCCGCGTAGCCCTTCTTCAGCTCCTTGTTCTCATCGAGCTCGACCCGCAGGTTGTCCAAGTGCAACTTGGCCTGGTCGCTCGTATCCGACACGATCCAAATGTACGGCTCAAGGTCATTCACAGCCGCCTGCAGCACGTAGCAGAATGTGACGAGGGTCGATTTCGCGCTCCCCCGCGGACCAATCACGTTGATCTTCACGCCGCGCTCGTTACGAAAGCTGTCCAGTTGCTCACCGAGCCATTCGTGCATCGCCGACGAAGCGTGTGCAAAATGCTCCTTTAAATACTTGTCTCCCCACGCGAGTGTACCCAGCGGCTCGCCACCTTTGCTCTCCGCCTCGGGGCAAACCTCTTCGCCGCGCTCAATATTGGCGAAACTCGAATCAGTCTCAGCCGCCCGCCGACTCGTTCGTGCCCGTCGCACTTTCCGCCTGTTCCGATCCCTTTTCCCCATTCTGGACACCGTTCATCCCCCGATATTCAAACGAAACCACCGGCCGGCGCGCGCGCGGTACTTGGGAAAGTTCCTGCTGCTCTGCGGCCGGACCCATTTCCTCAGTCGCACCAGTCGCCACAGCGGCGACCGCTCGCAGTGCCTCACCAGCGCCGGATGGCTGCTCGTGACGTTGATGCGATGACCCTCCGCACGGTGCAGCTCGGCAATCGCAGCCACCGCCCGCATGCCGATCCCAATCCCCTGGAAATCCGGCAGCGTCACGATCCGCGCAAATCGGCGATGATTCCGCTTGCCAATCACCGCCGCCGTGGCGCAGAAATTCACCGGATTGCCCTCCCACGTCGTCAAATAACAACGCACCCCCGGCGGGAGTTCTCCGCTCAGATAGTGATGACGCTTAAACAACTGCCACGCTGCCAGGTCGCAGCGGTGGATTTCCAACTCGATCGGCGGTCGTCGCCAGCGCGGGTTTGCCCATAAAAGACTCCTCCGTGTGAGCTCGCACGTTGACATATCCACCACCCAATCCGGTTCCAGCCAATCCGCCACGTCGTAGTGACACGTCACCGCCACGAAGCGGCACGGAACGCTCCCCCGGCGAATCCCCTTGGCAATCGCCGCCGAACACACTTTGGCCACGGTGCGATCGACCACGCTCGTGAATTCATCGAAGACAACGAGCGGCGAGGATCTAGGATTGAGGATCGAGTTTCGACCACTCGCTCCTCGCTCCTCACTCCTCGCTCCTGCCAACGCCCGCGCCAAATCACACCGAAATCGCTCCCCACCACTCAACACCTCATACGGCTTAAGCCACGACGGCGGCGAGTTGAAGCCAACAGCCGTAAACAGCTCGATCACCTGTCGGATAGAAAGATCCTCAAACGAGTCCACCACCGCGCGCCTGCTTGGCCAGGCAGCCCCCGCATAGATCCGGTCACCAAACGCCCGGCTGGCCACCGTGCTTTTGCCGCTCCCCGATGGCCCCACAATCAATCCAATTTGCCAATTCTCGCGTATGCTGGGCACGTCGACTTCAAAACGTTCCGTCGACTGCGCCGCCCGTGGCAGGTCAAACATCCCCGCCACCTGCTGCACGCGAAACGAATCTTCAATCGGACAAGTGACTGTTACTTCGATGTTAGGCATGGCTCTAGCTGGTTACGTACATGTTGGATGTAGTTCATCGATAGTCGTTAGTTGATAGTTGTTTGATCTGAAATTAATTACAGCTATCCACTATCCACTAACAACTATCCCATTGCTTACAACGTCATCACGCGGCACCGAAACCCCTCCCCGCACATCCTTTCGTACACCGCCCGCTGCTCCGCCTCGTGGCGGCACTCAATCACCACTTCATAAATCTCCGGCACCGTTCTCGCCGCGCGAGGGCCAGGCTCCCGCCGAGCCGTGCGCATCTTCGATACCCGCGTCTCTCGTTGGTCGTCACGCATCTTCTTGAGTCCGTCATTAGTCATCCGAGAGGGCGAGGCTCCCGCTGAGCCGAACATTTGGCCGCCACGGCTCACCAGGAGCTTCGCCCTCCCAGCCTGTTTTGCGAACGCTTTTAACCATTCTGCTGAAGCACTTCTCGAATCGCCGCCTTGCAGCTCCTTCATGTCCGCGCGGATCTCGGCCCTCAGCACGTGATGCGCCTGCTCCAGCGACGCCAATCGCGCCGAATCTCGGCCATGTCGGTCGCCCGCGCATAAATGCGCCCGTTGCCGATCTCGCCAGCCCGCCGCGGCAGTAGGCGAAGCACCGCGACGGCGACCGTCGCGAGCGTTCCCAACAACAACGTTGCTACTGGCCAGTCCATCGATTAGGTGTCACGTGTCAGGTGTCAGATGTCAGATGTCAGATGTCAGACGGAAGATAAGCGTCAGCTTTCAGGTGTCAGGAAGTTAGGTGCCGGGCCGCAACAGGGTTTACGGTTTTCTTCCCTCACGCCCGACACCCGACACCTGACACCTTCTTCTCTCACGGCCCCGGCGGCGGCGGAATCACCGGCGCTGCCGTGGACCCACCACTACTTGCCGCCGCGCTCGTCCCGCCGCCAATCGTGGCGTCCGTTCGCGTGGCCGCGTAATACGACGTCAAATTCGTCGGCCACGGCTGCAGCTCGGGCAGCTCGGTAACCGGCAGCCCCTCGGCCAGCACGGCCAGCCGATCTTCCGTAAACACGCGATCCAGCCGCGGCACGCTATCGATCATTTCGGTCTGCGTGAAAAAGTCGGCCGGATTGTAGGCGGTGAAATCGGCGTCGGTCAAAGCGAAGCCCTCGGCGTCGGCCACTTCGCGCGCCTTGCCGAACAGCTCGATCGCCATGTTCGTGTACACGCGCTTGATGTATTGGCCCACCTGCCCGGCGAACATTGTCGAGATTTCCAAGCTCTTGCGGTTCTCGGTGTGCTGCATCGCCTCGGCCAGCGACATCAAAATCAGCTCCGCCCAGCGGCGCATGAACGGATTCCGCACCAGGAAAAACGGCACCGGGAAAACGCGAAACACCTCGCCGCCCGGCCGGGCATGGATCACTTCCATGTTGTTTACGCCGGGCGGCACGGCGCGGCCGGCCAGGATGTTGGCCGCCCGCAGGTACAGCTTGTGGATTCGCTTCACCGTATTGATCGACGGCGGAATCCGCAGGTCGGCGTCCTCATGGTGCATGATGTGAAACAAATTGCGCCCGACGAGGTACGTCCAGTCGAGAATCTGCGGGTTGAGGCTGCCCACGTCGTCCGACCAGTTCGGCACGGCATAGCCGGCCTGGCCAAATTCGCCCACGTCGTAGTGCAGCACGGCATCGGTGTTGGTGACAGGCATGAGTGTGCTCCCTTGGGTTAGGTGTCAGGTGCCAGTTATTTTCTTGCGGCCAAGTGTTGCTTTATCAGTGAGTCTTGGGCGTGCAGTAGTTCGGTTGCGCCGGGATATTTCCGGGCGACTTGTTCGCAGGCCCATTGGTGGGCTTTGGCGAACGAATCGGTTTCGTACGATACGTAATGCGTTTCTGGCACGCTTTGTTGCGGCGGCGGCGGCGAATCCACGGCCACAGGTCGAACCTCGGCCGCGGCCGGCCGGCGATTTGACATCGCACCGCGCTGGCCCCGCCGCAGGCCGATGAGCCCGCCCGCGACCATCACGGCCGCCGCCAGCGGGCCACTCAAGCCGAGCGCACCGACGAGCAGCTTGCCAATCGACAGGCCGCTGAAGAAACCGCCCTGGCCGAGCGACACGCCGTCGACCCGTTGCCGCACCACTTCCACGCTGTGCAGAATTGAATCAAACCGTCCCTGCACGCTGGCCAGTCCGCCGTCGAGCTCGTCGCGGCGGGCGAACTGCGACGTATCCGGCAAGTCGCCCCGCTGCAAGTAGTCGCCCTTGTCTTGCTTGGCAGCATCGAGCGCTCGAATCCGCTCCTCGATATCAGTGGCCCAAGTCGGCCAGTCCATCTGAGGTGATTGATTTGAAGTTGGTGTATTCACTCCTCTATCCGTGCTCCCCGCTCCCGGCTGGGCGGCTCCTGCTCCCCCCTCCGTGCTCCCTGCTCCCGGCTGCCTGCCCAGCACGCGATCGACCAGCGCTCGCAGTGGCCGGCCGCACGTGGCGTAGGTCATGCCGTCGCGCTGGCCCCAGATCACGCCCACCAGCCGCCCGGCCGCGTTCAGCACGCCGCCGCCGCTGTCGCCCGGCCGCACGGCGCCGCTCATCACCAGCGACGGGCTGCTCGCTCTGGCCGCCGTCGCCTGACCGACCACGGTGCCGCTCACCGCGCGAAATTGGCCGTTCGGCCCAAAGCCGCACGCCGCAACAGTTCCCGCCGCGTCGCCCTCGGCGACCGCAATCGGTGCCACATCCGGCCGCGCGATCACCAGCGCCGTCAAATCGTTCGCCCGATCGCGCTCGACGATGTAACCCGCCAGTCGCTGGCCATTCGGAAACGCAACGACGATGTTCGCCGTCGACGTGTCGAACAGATGCGAGCACGTCAAGACGAGGCCGGCCTTGGCACTTCGCGAAATGAGCGTGCCGCTGCCAGCCGTGCCATCGCCGACCGTAATGCGGCAGAAGGCGGCAGAGTCGAGAGTCAAGAGTCGAGTGTCAACAGCCGGACGGGCCGGCACATAAAATTGCTGCTGATTGAGCGGGCACACCCGCTGCCCGCTGATTGGATCGATATAGCACTGCCCGCGCACGCCTGCGGCGCAAAGCAGCGATGCCACTAGAACCAGCGCACGTTGCCATGTTTTCCGGCTCCTGACTCTCAGCTCTTGACTCTTGACTTTCATCTCTCAACCTCGGCTCTTCTCATCACAGCACTAGTGTCAGCTCGTACTTGTAAAATGGACTTCGCGCCAAATCGGCCGGCTCGGTCAGCCGGTCAGCCAGGTGGGGCACGGGGTCGACGCCGCCGCCCAGGCGGTCGACCATCGCGCAGGCCTGGCTGCAAAACGGCGGCCGGCGACGGGTCGCGCCGTCTTCGACATCCGCCCGCACCGCCATCCGCACCAGCGGCAGGTGGAGCATCGCGGCGACCAGCACGCCGGCGTAACCGTAATCGCAGCCGGCCAGGCGCCGCATCAACATGGTCGATCGCGCCGGGTCGTACTCCGGCCACCGGTTTTCCGGGTTTGTGCGGTAAAGATCGATTGAGCCGGGCCGCCGGCGGACCTGGCTTTCAAGAGTGACGGCCCGTCCGCCATGCCACTCGCGGACCTCCAGACAAAACAGCTCATCGCCCCACCAGGCCGCCTTGGCCGCATGCGAATGCACGCCCCGCCCGGCGATCGAAATCAAGCTCCGCCGGCGAAACAGCAATAAATCGCCGTCGCAGATCGATCGCCGCGCATCGGCCAGCGAGACAAAACGTGTCGATTCGGCTGCCCCCATCGCTCTGTTTCTTCTCCTGTCGCGCGAGCGGTAGCGAGCGACCAACAAAAAAAGCCCGAGGCCGGACCGAATGGTCCAACCTCGGGCTCTTTGGATAGTCGCTTGCGACCCCCGCTAGATACCGCCTGAGTGTTGAAAGCAATCTAGCAGAACGGGTGACCGATTTCAAGCAAAAAAATCGGAAGCGTGCGATCTGCTGCCGCGCCTGGCCGAAGAGAACCGGCTTGCGAGCTTGCGGCCACGGCCGCATACAGGGGCGATCACGCCATACATAATACAACACTGCGAAGGGGTGTTCCACCCCGGCTGAAAGCAGCCGTTTGCCGCCCAGGCCGCGAACCAGCGCACGTGTTTATCCATTATTAGTGTTGGCGGCCTGATTGCTTTTTTTGATTGTTGCGATAGGACGCATGGATGGGGTATTAAAGTTATGCTAGAAATCCAGAACGCGGTTGGCGAGGCACGCCGATAGACGACAACTACTGCGCACGATATTCAAACGGCCGTTCGGCTACGCGGCCTGGCGCCGGCGCTTCGTACGCGCTGAACTCGGCCCACACCGGCAGGTGATCGGAGACCTGCAGCACCTGCTCCTGCGATAAGTTGAACATCCGCCCGACGTCGAACACGCCCCAGCGGCCGGTGAACTCCGTCGTCGCCAACTGGTTCAAGATGATGTTGTCGTTCTGCGTCGTCATAGTCGCCATCGTCGGCACCCCGCGGACGATCGGCCGCACGTTTTGCACCCGGCCCAGGGCCCCCAGGTGCTGATCATCCACGTTCAAATCGCCAAGCAAAATGATGTCGTCTTCGCCCGCGGCTGTCCGCTGCACGACCTGATACACTTGCCCTAGCGTGTCCAGCTCGCTGGCCGTCTCGTCCGGATCGGTGTGGATGTCGATCAACGTGAAGGTGAACGCCTGGTTCGGCGGCGCGCGGGTGCGAAACTGCGCCACGAGCGGCTCACGATGGAGCAAATCGTCCGGGTCGTTCACCGTGTAGACGCTGCTGGGGTTCAGCTCGATCGCGGCCGTGTCGTAGAGAAACGCATATTGCTCGGTGCTCCGCGTGCGGCCGAGCCGCGGCCCTACGACGCGGCTATACTGCCGGCCGTCGCGGTTGACGTAGTTCCGCAGGAAGTTGTCGATAAAGTAATCGTCCTGAGTGCGGATCTCCTGGATTGCCACCACATGAAAGTTCTGCACGATGGCGGCCAGCGTGGACATGACGTACGGCTTCGACGCCTTCGCGTCACCGAATACTTGAATGTTGAACGTCGCAATGCGAATCGTCGGCCCCCCCTCAAGCGGTGTGGGGGGTGCGTTCGGCCCGGCTTGGCCGCGGTAGCTGGCAGTGATGGCAGGCAGCGACGGGCCGGATTGATTTTGTGGGTATTGGTTTTGTGGGTACGGGTTCTGTGGGTAGAGGTTAGGGCTGCCAACGTACGGCGTGGACGCAGCGCCACCGTATTGTTGTGCAGGCGGGCCGGCAGATTGTCCAAATTGGCTGCCACTGCCGCTGGGGAATTGCGACGGCCCGCTGCTTTGGCCCCAGCCGCCCCCAAGCCCGCCGCTGGGGCTTTGCTGCTGAACGGCGACCACGTCACGCAGCACTTGCCGCAACAGCCGCACCCCGGGCCCATCGGCCACAAACCATCCGCTGCCCAGCAGCGTCGTCAGCAACAAGGCAATCGAATGCTTGCGTTTCACAGGCCCCTCCCTGGGCATGTGGTGAAGCAAAACGGACGAGCGCGAGCGGCTCATCAATCATCGCGCCATGCGCCAGTACTCCCGCGTTGCGCAAGTCGGCATTTTTCGGGGCGGCGGATGAGGAGAAAGCATGCCAATTGTGACGGCCGCGAAAACCGGAGTGGCGCCGACACGATAGCAAGCTGGCACAAATCGGCGCCGGCCAGTTACGCATTGCGATGTTATTGTTAAAGTTGCCATGAACTGGAAATCGCAACTACGTCTCCGGCAGCGAGGGCAATATTGCCCGCGCGACGCCTCGATAATCGCTCCCGTACAGGGCTAGCAAAAAACGTGCAGACGATCTACTACTACTACCCAGGGCGTTGCCCTGGGCTGTCGCATTCTGCCCTTTCAGGGCGATGGCGTTCCGCCCCCGTCACGTCCTGGTCGCATTGTGTCTGAGAGGCCTGAAAGGCCGCGGTGCGGTAGCCCAGGGCATCGCCCTGGGTTGTCGGCGCCCGGACACATCTCAAGCCCTGAAAGGGCGGCATACACGTCGCCGCCTAATCCCACACGTAGCGCTCATCGAATTCAATCTCATACTTCACGAGCAACTGGCGGAACTCATCTTGGAATGTCACGCGACGATGATGGTCGCGCTGGTTGGCAATATCGCGCTTCAAATCGATCAATTGCGATTGGCCGATCGAAAACGCGCCGTAGCCGTTTTGCCAGGCGAAATCGGCAAAGTCCGGGCCGTTGGTTTTCATCCATTTTGACGAGCCTGTTTTAATTTCCTCAATCAGCTTGGCAATGGCCAACGTCCGCGATAGGGAGCAGGAGATGTGAATGTGGTCGTCGGCACAGCCGATCTTGTGCGCCGGGCAGCCGAGGTCGCGGCAGATGCCGCCGATGTATTTTCTGAGCTCCTCATCGATGTCGACAACGAGCCACGGTTGGCGATGCTTGGTGCCGAAGACGATGTGGAGCAGTACGTTCGATAGCGATTGTGACATTTGTGTTCTTCTGCGATTTGAAGGGAGTCGCAACGAGTATCCCGCCCTTGCAGGACTTGCAGATTCTCGATGACCTGGTTACCCAAGGCGTTGCCTTGGGCGTTCGCATTAGGCCCTTTCAGGGCGAGGAATCCAATCACTGGGGCACATCTGCGAATTTGCGCGGAGCCGCCTATTTCCGCGCCTCAAACACCAAATGCCCGATCTCCGGCACGATGAGTTTTTCCATCGCCAGCCGCACGGCGGCCACCGAGCCGGGCATCGTCAGGACGATCACGCTGTTGAGGACGCCGCCGACGGCGCGGCTGAGCATCGCCGCCGGGCCGATGTCGGCGTAGCTGAGCATGCGGAACAGTTCGCCCCAGCCGGGCAGAGTCTTGGACAACAGGCCGCTCACCGTTTCGTACGTCTGGTCGCGGGCGGCGATGCCGGTGCCGCCGGTGATGAGGATCGCGTCGGTCGCGTCTGGGGTCGCCAGGCTGCGGACCAACGGGGCGATCGACCGCGGCTCGTCTCGGACGATCTGGCGGGCGGTGATCGAGTGCCCGGCCGCGGTGAGCAGCTCGACGATCAACTGCCCGCCGCGGTCGGTTTCCAGCGTGCGTGTGTCGCTGACGGTAATGACGGCGCAGCGGACCGTTTTCGGCGACTGGCAGCGGTGCTCGGTGGTGGATTGGCTCATGGCGATGAATCCGGCTGAGATTATTGGGAAAAATCGCGGCGACCGACGGGCCGGGAAACCAGTATAATAGAACATGTCGTCCCGCATCGCATCCACCTGGCACCCGCCGTCTCGTATGCAGCGTCTCCAATCCTACCTTTGCTCGCTGGTCGCGTTCACGCTGCTGGCTGCGTGGCTGGGCGATTGCGCTGGCGGGCCGACGTAGTTGTGCTCTCCAACGGCGGCCGAATTGAAGGCACGCTCAATGACGCGGCGAGCGACGACAAGCAGTACGTCATCGATACGTCGGCCGGTCGGATGACGCTCGATCGCTCGCAAGTCGAGCGGATCGACGCCGCGACGGCCGGCGAAAAGCAATACGCAGCGCTGGCCAAGGATTCGCCCGATACGGTCGAGGCCCACTGGAAGCTTTACGAGTGGTGCCGCAGCCACAAGTTGCGCGACGAGGCCCAGCAGCACCTCACGCGGATCCTCGAGCTCGACCCCAATCACGCCGAAGCCCGCTCGCTGCTTGGCTTCCGCAAGCAGGGCGACCAGTGGGTCACCCGCGACGATGTGATGGCCGCCCGCGGCATGGTGAAATACGACGGGCAGTACATGACCCGCCAGCAGGTCGAGCTGTTGGAAAAGCAGAAGCAGACCAAGGACACGCAAGTCGATTGGCGCAAAGACTTGAACATGTGGCGCGGCTGGCTCACCGGTCGGCGGGCGGACCGCGCCGAAGAGGCCCGCCAAAAGATCGCGGCCATCCATGATCCGCAAGCGGCAGAAGCGATCGTCGCTGTGCTCAATCGCGAGAGCGATCCGGCCGTGCAGCAGATGTGGCTGGAAGTGCTGTCGCGGCTCGATTCACCGGCGGCGGTCAACGCGCTGGTCAGCTATTCGCTCTACAACGACAACGAGGAAATCCGACGGCAGTGCCTCGATTATCTGCTCGCGTCGCATCGCCGCGGACTTGCCGCGCCCTATTTGACTGCGCTGCGAACCTCGGACAACGTGCTCGTCAACCGCGCGGCAACCGCACTGGGTCTGATCCGCGATCCGGCCGCGATCGGGCCGCTGATCGATGTGCTCGTAACGACGCACAAGGAAAAGGTCAGCGACGGCGGCAGCATGTCGGTCTCGATGTCGGGCGGCAACAGCGGCATGAGCATGGGCGGCGGGCCGAAGTACGTGACGCGCCAGGTCCGCAACGCGGACGTCCGCACCGCCCTGTTGCAACTAACGCAAATCGCCGGCTTTGAGTACGACCAGGATGCCTGGCGCGATTGGCTGCGGGCTCAGGCGAAGGCGCGGCATGTGGACTTGCGGCGCGACCTGTAGGAAGGACAGGGAGACTGAGACTGCGTGCGGGCGCGTCGTTGCGTTGTTGAATCGTCTTGTGTGGGCACCGGGGGCTTTCTCCCGGTCGCCGTGTCTACTTCACCACGGCCTGGGCTAATCGGTCTTCCAAGTTCGGCCGGAAGATCGTGAGCACCAAGAGGGGCAAGTACCAAGCCATCGCCAGGCCGCCGGTGTGGGCGTCCCAGAACTGGGTGCCGAGCATCACGGCCGCCGAGTAGGCGAGCAGCGTCCCCAGATTCTTTTGTGCCGGCCACAGCGCCAGGCTCAGGCTCAGCGCGGCAAAGCCGACCAGAATCGGCACGCGGTAGACGGGGTTCCAGAATTTCCAGGCGCCATTGATGGCGCCGGGAATCGGGGCCAGCGGTAAACGCACGTTGAACATCTGTCGCAGTCTTTCCCAGAATTCGGCCACGTCGGCGGATGCAAGGGCCAGCAGTGCGATCATCAGGCCCAGCATCACGAGGGTGCCAATCAGAAACCGCCATAAACCGCGCCGCCAATAGAAGCTGCTCCAGAGCGGCAGCAGAAACAGCGGAAAGCAAATCGCGCCGCAAGCGAGGCCGACGAGCGAACCGGACACCAGCGGCCGGCGATACATCACGACCGCCCACACCAAAAGCGCGCCGGGCAGCACGTGTGTGCTGTTGCCAGCCCACATCGCCGTGTAGGGAAGCAGTAAATACAACGTCGCGGCGGCGACGCCCGTTTTCACGTTGTCGAAATGCCGCATGCCGATCAGCACCATGCCGATGATAATCGCCAGTTGCGACACAATAGCCACGACACGGGCCGTCACAACATTCATCAGCCCAATTGCCTGCGGCTGTTCTCCCACCGGTGCCGGGTCGATGGAATTGGGTGAATCGCCGGGTGGTTCCGGCGGACGCTCGTCGGCGGGCCGGGTGGCCGCATCGGCGACGGGCGGCGGCCCGCTCCGTTCTTTTTCCAACAGCGATTGCGTGGAAATATACGGCAGCGAATACAGCAGCGGAAAACCGGGCCCGTGGGCTAATAACGATTTCGACTCTTCCTCGTCGGCCGCGCCGTCGCGCGGACCAGCCGCCCGCTGCGACGCCGATAGGCTCGCCCGGTCGGGCGAGCCGACGGTGATGTTCGTGACAACGAAACCGAATAGCGAGAGGCCTAAAAACATCAATCCGCCGGCAGTCAGATTCGGCTCGAGCAGCGGCCGGCGGACCATGGTCGCGTCCAGCAGGAGCCGCAACATAAACAGCCCGCTGACGACAAACAGCCAGATGTAGCCGATGTGCTCGACCAGCGAGGCACGCTCGTCGAATCCTGCGCTGAACGACGCCAAAATTGATCAGCAACAGCGGCGGGGCCAACAAGATCAGACCGACCAAATCGAGATTGCGCACGCTCCAGAAGCGATTGAACTTGAAGTACAGCGCAATCACCAGCAGCGAGGCCAAGTAGGCCCAGCTCGTGGGGTCGACACGCTTCAATGGAAACAGCAATTCGCCCATTGCGAACGAAATCCGGGGTCGCTTCGAGAA
Source organism: uncultured Planctomycetota bacterium (assembly GCA_963738665.1). Classification (GTDB taxonomy): domain Bacteria; phylum Planctomycetota; class Planctomycetia; order Pirellulales; family Lacipirellulaceae; genus JABDGM01. The sequence continues at coordinate 637,132 of CAVTXL010000003.1, read as the reverse complement.
ACTCCGCCGATGCCGCCTGAGTCACCGGTCCGAAACGCCATCGAAACGGCCCACTGCAACTGCGCAGAATACGCTCTCTGCAAAGTTTTGCAACTGCCAATTGCGGCTACGCTGCCAAACTGGGGCACTTCGGCCCGGCCAAACGTTGACTGATTCAGCCGGGAGCGCCTCGTGGCCGGCCGGTCACTCGTGTGTCAGCCCGGCGATGCGATCCTGCGCTTCATCCGACCAGGGGCTTGTCGGCGCGAGCCGAACAAATTGCCGCCAATGGGCAGCCGCCTCGCCTGCCTGCCCCAATCCGTCCAGCAACCGCGCCAACTGGTAATGCGCGTCTGCATAATCGGGGTGACATTCCAGCGCCCCGCGAAACGCGGCCTCGGCCAATTCCGCATCACCCAGCTCTGCCAGCACGCAGCCCAGGTTCGCTCGCGCCTCGACATAGTCCTCATCCAGCTCAATCGCCACGTAATAGCGCTCGCGGGCCGCCGACAAGTCGCCCGCGCGGTAGAGCAACTCCGCGAGCGCGAAGTGATCTTCGGCCGTGTCTTCGCCCGACACCAAGATTGCTCGATAGACCTCAATCGCCTGATCGCTGCGGCCGCTCTCCTCCAATTCCGCCGCCAGCGACCGCAATTCTTCGCTCGCGCCAGCCGGAACGGCATGCTGTCCGCGCGCAAGGTTTTTCAACGGCGACGATATACGCACGAAAGGCACGGCGATCGAATCTGCTTCAACGGCCGCTTCCGCGGCTGCCGCGGCGGGCCCGGAAAAATCGATGAGCAATTGCCCACTCGGCTCGGCCAGGCCGTCGCCGCGCCGCACATACAAGCAGCGCCCATCGACAACTACGTCGGGGTCGGCCAGCGGCCGCGAAACGTTTGGCAGCAGCCGCGCGAGCTCGCCCAATTTGCGCTTGATCGTGGCCAGCGAGCAGCCGGCCGCAAGGAGTGCCGCGAGCTTGCGGGCGACGCAAACTTCTTCAAAATCGAAGTAGGGTAGCCGCCGCACCTCGCGCTTGGCCACGAGCGCGCCCAGACGGCGCCACTGGCGAATCGCGGTGATCGGGCGCGGACCAGTCCGGCCAGCATGGCCGGCGTGTATAGATGGGCGATGCTTAGGTCCGCGTCGAGCAGTCCCAGGCGGCTCCAGAAATCGGATTCGCAAACCAGTTCGGCGTCGCCGCGGGCGAGTGCAGACCGGGTCGGCTCGTCGAAGCGCTCCTTAACGGCGACTGCGCGGCCAGTGTCGCCCGCTTCGTCGCCGACGACAACCCAGTGCGCCGCATCCGTTCGCTCGGCAACCATTCCGCCGCGCTGGCGGATTAATGCTTCGGCGTCGCGGCGCGACATGCTAGCCAGGCGGCCGGCGATCGAAACCCGCCGGCCGGCCAGCGAACTCTCAGACGTGTGCGAGTGGGGAGCCTTCACCGTCAACCGCTGGTCGTTGGGGAACTGTCAACTGAACAAGCGAGCGAAGGAAATAGTCTCGCCCGCGGCACGACGCCTGTCAACGCGGTGAAATCGTGGGGTGCGGGCGCAATCTGTAACAGGCACGGTCCGCGTTTGGAGCAGGCACCGCTCCGAGCGCGTGTGGCTGAGGTGCCCAAGGGTGACACATTTCCGAGCGGCCGTGCGGCAAGCAGCGCCTGCCTACTACGATCAACCGCCGCAGGCCGAACACGGCTCTTCGACCGGCATGCGAACCGTCACGGTGCGCGGCACGCGATAAGTGTACGTCACGGGCACCTGCTTCATCACGACGCGCGGCACCTGAACGGTTTGCTTTTCGCACACCCACTTGCAGACTTGCACCTGGTAGGGCTCGACGTGTTCTTCCTCGACCACGCGGCAAGTCGTCACCGGCACCTGGCGAACTTGCTCTTCGGCAACCATTCGCGTCACTTGCACGGGAACCTGACGCTCAACCCGCTCGACCACCTGCCGACATGTCGTGTAGGGGACTTTGCGGACCTGTTCTTCTTGGATGATCTTGCAAACCTGCACCGGCACCTGGCGGACTTGCTCTTCCGTCACCATCCGCGTCACTTGCACGGGTACGGTCTCGGTGACTTGCTCGGGCACGTAGTGCACGACCGACACCGGCTTCGCCACGACGCGCGGCTGCCAGACGCGGGTGACCACTTGCTGCGGCGGCGCTTGGACCGCCGTCCAGGCATAGGAAGGCCGTTGCAGCGGCACATTCAGCCCGGTCAGCGGGTCGATCGTCCGCACGCCCGGATTGTAGGCCAGTTGCGGCACGACCGCGCCGGGAGCGCACGACACCTGGTCGACGTAACCGCCTTCATCGACGTATTGCGCGTAGGTGCTCGTCACCGGCCGCATCACGGTGCGGCAGCGCTGCTGCTGAACCGTTTCGCAGACGGGCCGCTGAACGAGGTAGCGTTCTTCGCGCTGGGAGGTTTCCCATACGGGCGCGAAACCAGGTAGCGCTCCTCCCGCTCGGCCGTCTCGGTGATGTTGCGGACGACGTTGTAGCTGGCGTCGCGCATCACCGTCTCGCACACCGGTTTCATGACGGTGAACCGCTCTTCGCGCATCGATGTTTCTGTCACGGGCCGCAACACCTTGAAGCGCCGCTCGCGGGCCTGGGTCTCCCATACGGGCACTTGCCGCGAGATCTCTTGCGGCTCGTAAACCGTTTCGCATTCGTTGTGATAGCACGTGACCTGCCGGTTTTCGTACACCGTCTGGCACACCAGCCGATAGGCCGTTTCACAACACTGCGCACGCGACGTGGAGGCAGTGAAAGAACAAACGCTCGACGCCAGTAGGGCGGCGCCACGCAAAGATAGTTTTTCATGACCCGATGCTCTCAGCAATAAAGATGAGACCCTTGTGAGCATCCGTGCCGCTCTCCACCGAGCGACAGCCGTGTCGCGCGACATCCTCCCTTAATAAATCTGGCGGATAGATGGCAGGCGGGCAAACGCCCTGGTTCCCCGGTTTCCACGCTATCACAAGATCAACCTCGCACCCGGCAACAAGTTACGAGTGCGAAGAATTTCTCAAGTCATAATCATTCTCTGCCGACACGTTGCCGGAAAGCAACGGCGCCGCCGGCCGTTGTTGCGAAAAATTAAACATGCTCCCTAACGCAGGCCGCACAACCGGCACAGTTTTACAAGAAGCGACGCTGGCACGTGCGTCGAGATGCTTGCAGCGAGAAGTTAGCGAACCGACTTTTCGACGCCGCCCGCCTCGGCTTCGCCCGTCGCAGTAGTGGTCTTTCCCAGCAATTCCAGAGTCCGCCGGGCATCGGACACCGCTCCCACGGAAATCATCGCCTCGGCCAGCGTCTGTTCATCTGCGCTGGCAAGCTGGCGCAGCGAATCGATAATCGGCGCTAAGTCGGCCTGCGGATTCTTCTGCGCCAATGTGAGCGTCGCTTCGAGCGCGTTGTGTACGATGGTCGCCCGTTTCGCAAGCCGCGCCGAAAGTTGCAGCTCCGGCTCCTCCTCGACACTCGCCAGCGGCGCCGGCTCGAGCATTTCTGCCAGTGTCTTCACTCCCTTGGCATTGCCCAGGTGGGCAAGTGCCACGGCCGCGTTGTAGCGCGTGTCGGCATACGGGTCATCGACAAGAACTTCCAAACGCGCGACGCACGTCGGCGTGGCGATGCGGCCCATGGCGAAGGCCGTCTCGGAGCGGATAATCGGATCTGGGTCTTGCGAAAGCCGCAGCAGTGTGGCGTCGGCCGCCGCCTCGTCCGGCTCCACGTCCATTCCCAACTCGCGCAAGTTGTAAATCCGCATCGCGATGGCTTGAACCGCGCCGCGGCGGACTAGTTGTTCGGCCGGATCGCGATTGGTTTCAGCCGCCAATTGTAATTCCTGCAACCCCTCGTGGACTTCGAATTCGCCTACGCGCGGCACAAGAAGAACCGCAGCATGACCTCCTTTTCCTCCATGCCGCCGGCTGAGCCCGAGGCCTCGATTTCGCGTTTCAAAACGGCGGCCAGCGTCTGGGCCGCGTTGGCGTCGCGCTTGAACGCCGCATACCGCTTGTTGCGCAAGATGTCGGCTAGTTCGCTGGCCCGCTGCCACCGCGCGACGCCCGAGCCCTGCAGGCCCTTGATCAGATCGTCGGGCCGCGTGCGATGAACGAGCCAACTGACCGCCAGCCACACCGCCACGATTAACAGCACAATTACCGCCGGCACGACGAACAATTGCACGATAAACGTGCCGCTAGGGGGTTCGACCGGCGGCAGCAGATCTTCTCCCTGGAGGGGTCGCTGCGGCGATTCAGAAGCCGAAAGATCGTTGGAAGTCAACTGTGAGTCGGACATCAATTGAGTGCGAAATGGCCACAGCGCGAGGCGCCGCCGCGGGAATGGCAAGTAGTAAAGAACCGTTCAGTTTCCCATGCGGCGGCTGGCATCGTCAACGGGCAGGCCCTCTGGCGGGCAATCCGTACTGAAATTGCCAACCAGTTAGCGGCCGATGCATCCCTGACAAGACGAAATGGCTCGCTAGGAAAAGCATAAGCCAGCCAACGGAGTAGACCAAATTGACAGAGGCTATCCCGTCCGTTAACTCCGCTACCTCATCCTCAAAGCGCCCGAAGGACTTCCTTGATCTTGCCACCGGGCCGGCCGCTGTGCGACAACACCGAGATGCGCAGCATCGATCTTACGCTGACAACGCCGGCGGAAAACCTGGCTCTCGACGAGGCTCTGCTCGACTGGGCTGAGGATGAAAACCCCGAATGGGAGTTCGTCCGCGTCTGGGAATCGCCGCAACCAATTGTCGTCGTCGGCCGCTCGTCGCGCGTGAATGAGGAGGTGCACGCGCAGCGCTGTGCCGAATTGGCAATTCCCATTCTGCGACGCTCCAGTGGCGGGGCGGCGGTCGTCGCCGGACCCGGCTGCCTGATGTATGCCGTGGTTCTGAGCTATCAATCGCGGCCAGCCCTGCGAGACATCACCCGCGCACGCATGGGTGTTGGGGCGTCTGGCCGCCGCGCTGCGTCCGCTGGTTGCCGATGTCTCGTGCGCCGGTACGAGCGACCTTGTGCTGCGCGGCCGGTCGCCGACCGCCGCTCTCAAATTCTCTGGCAACAGTCTGCGGGCCAAGCGCAGCCATTTGCTATATCATGGCACGCTGCTCTACGACTTCGACCTGTCACTGGTCAGCACGTGTCTCGCCGCGCCGCCGCGCCAGCCTGCCTATCGCGCGGCGCGCTCACGCCGACTTTGTAGTGAATTTGCCCCTCACGCGCGACGAGCTGACGCGAGCCGTTGCGGCCGCGTTTCCCGCCGTCGCGTCGCTCACCGGCTGGCCCAGAACGCGCGTGAGCGAGCTCGTGGCCGAACGATTCAGTCGCGATCATTGGAATATCGCATTTGGAGAAGGAGGCGGGTAACGGCGGACCTAAAAACGTTCGGCGCGGCACGGCCGCAACAATTGGGTGGAACGGGAGGTCGCCGAGAGCACATCGCAAGCTGGGCAGAAGGATTTCGGACAAGAACTATTTCCCCACGAAAGATGCCCGGAAATGTTCCGCCCGGCAATGATTCCGCCAGACTCGTGTACGCCGTCCGCGGTGTGTTGTTGCCGTTGCGGTCAGCAGCGGCCCGCGTTGTTCAATGGCTTGCCGTTGCGTTCCGGATCGCCTATTGTCAAAATAATCGCTCGCCAAGGCGCGGCGATCCCGCTCGCTCGTCCATTGGCGTGATGACGTTCGTTTCCGCCGTTCTTTTCGCACGTTTGTTTTCGCCGTGTCCGGCTCCACGCTTATTGAACGCTGCTGTCTGATTGCCAACCCGGTGGCGGGGAATCCGACCCATTACATGATCGAGCAGGCGTTCGCCAATCGCGGGCTGGATTGGCGGTTCATGACGTTCGAGGTCGAGCCGGCCCAACTTGGCGACGCGATTCGCGGGATTCGGGCGCTGGGGTTTCGCGGTGTGAAGGTTGCCGAGCCGTTTCAGGAATCGGTCGTCGAGTTTTTGGACGGACTCAGCGAGCGGGCCCGGCGGTGTGGCTCGGTGAATGCGATCAACGTCAGCGGCCAAGAGCTCACCGGCGACAACACCGAGGGGGCGGCGCTCATCGACCTCATGCGGCCGTATGTAAACCCGATGGGCGTGTCGGCGATGATCGTCGGGGCCGGGCGACTGGCGCGAGCGATCGCGGCGGCCTTGGTGGAGGCGGGCGTTGGGGCGATTGCAGTTGTCAACCGAAGCGAAGCACACGGGCAGCGGCTTGTGGAGTCGATCCAATCGCAATCGCCGGTGGCGGCGAAGTACGCGCCGTGGCCTAGCGGGCCGCTGCCGATCGATGCCGAGATCGCGCTGCTGGTCAACGCCACGTCGCTCAGCTCGGAAGACCCGGAGGCCGAGTTGCCGATTGATCCGACTTCGCTACGTTCGCATCTCGTCGTGACTGACGTCGCCTACAATACGGCGCGAACGTGGCTGACGCGTCAGGCGGCCGAGCGCGGCTGCCGGGTCATCGAGGGGCTGGACCTGTACGTGGAGCAAACCGCGTCCGCTTTGCGCGCCTGGACCGACGACGCCCCGGAGGTGGCCGCGATGCGGGAGGCGGCGGAGGAGTTTTTGGGGATTTGAACCCGTGCTCGGCTTGCCGAAGAGGGAATCAACCGCCGAGACACGGAAGTCGCTGAGAAGACGGTTGGAGGATTTGCCGACAAAATGACGGTGTGCTCCAGGATGGTTATCTGTTTTGTGTTGCTGGAAATCTTTGCGTCGCGTCATTAATCTGGTGTGCGACTGACATGAATGAGCTGATGTACTGGATATTTTGGCGCTCGATCGAAGCATAGCTGACATCTTCGCTCTAAGTTTCTTCTCTGTGCACTCTGTGTCTCTGTGGCGAAATCTGTTTTCGTTGATTTATAACGATTGAATGGTGCGTGGATTGTTCATCACTGGGACCGGCACCAGCGTTGGTAAGACGTATGTCGCTGCGCTCATCGCCAAGTCGCTACGCGCGGCGGGCAAGCGGGTCGGCGTCTACAAGCCGGCGGCGAGTGGTTGCGAGCTGCGCGAGGGACGGCTAGTCTCCGACGATGCGGTCGTCTTGTGGGAAGCGGCGGGCCGGCCGGGAACGCTCGCGCAGGTTTGTCCGCAGGTGTATGCCGCGCCGCTGGCGCCTCATTTGGCCGCGCAGGCGGAGGGGCGCGAGATCGATCGCGAATTGCTGCGGTCGGGCCTCAGGTTCTGGCGCGAGTCGAGCAACTTGGTGCTGGTGGAAGGGGTGGGCGGATTGATGTCACCGGTGAGCGAGGAGGATTACAACGCCGATCTGGCGGCCGAGTTCGGGTATCCGCTGGTAGTCGTCGCCGCGAACGAATTGGGCACAATCAACGCGACGCTGCAGACGCTAATCGCCGCGAGCACGTTTCGCGACGGCCTCGGCGTGTCCGGCATCGTGCTCAACTCGCCGCGGCAGCGGCCCGACGACCCGAGCACGGCCAGCAATCGCGATGAACTAGCGGTGCGATGCGTTGCGCCAGTGGTGGCGGCCGTCGAACATGGCGGCGGGTTCGATCGCGAGGTCGATTGGTGGGATTTGGCCGAGCGGGCCTCGATAGAGTACGAGTAGGAATCGAGTGACGCGTGAGGGATCAACGGCCCTAGTTGCGGGTCTTTTGCAAGACTTCTCGCGCCTCACGCCGTTGCAATGACCTCGGCCACACTGGGCCGTTTCTCGGCGGCCGCGGTGTCAATGGCCAGCGTCATCGTCATGCTCCAGCGGCCGTCGGCACCGGCGGTGATGTACCAATGGGGCAATACGACGACCGACTGGTGAACGAGCTCGAAGCCGCCCTCCGATTGGCTCACGGTTTCGATCGGGTAGGTCCAGATGTGCATCGCCCGGTCGCTGCGGAGATCGACGCCGACGCAGAGCCATTCGTCCACCAGGCTGAGCGAGTCGACATCGTGTAAATCGAGACGCGTGCCCAGCTCGCCTAGTGAGGCGCCGCGGGGGTCGCGGAAGTAGCGATCCGCGAGGCCGCTGGGCAGGCCGGCGAAGTTCCATTCGACGGCGAAGTGGAACGTCTCGCCGCGGGGCAGGCCTTCGACCAGATAGGTCACTTCCAGCGTCTGCTCGCCTGCTTCGAGCGTAATGCCTTTGGTGACGCGCACGGGGTGCTCGCCCACGTGGCCGTCCCGCACGAGCTGCACTTGCATGCGGCCCGGATTGCGGCGGAGCTTGGCCTCGAAGAGTCCGGTGACAAAATCACCCCACTCGGGCGTCTCGCCCGCTTCGGTCGCGGCGAGCGTGGCCTCAAGCGGATAGAAATGGTCGATGAGGCTCTGGCGGCGATAGCTGTCGTATTGCAGCCGCTGGTCGAGACCTTGCTGCTTGAAGACGACGCGATCGTGAATGCTTGCCACTTCGCCACCGGCCTGTTCACCGGCGCGGACCTTCTCGTGATAGGCCTCGGGGCGGCGGGTAAGCGTGGCCAGGAAGTTGTGGCAAATGGGGCGGACGTCGAGCTCGTATAAGTGGCCGCCTTGCCCTGGCGCGGCGAAGGCGACGAGCCGATTGGTGGCCAGGCGGACTTCCGGCCGGCCATCGAAGTTGTAATCGGCGATGCCCAACTCGACCCAGCGCTTGTCGCCGTCGGCCAGGCCGCGGCCTTGGGCCTCGTCGAGCAGGTTGTCGGCCGCGATGAGGTGGTGATAGATGGCGTTGCGTAAGTGGGGCAGGTAGGCGCCGCCGAAGGCGCCGTGCCAATATCCGCAGTTGCACTGGCCACGGTAGAGCTCGGTGTGGGCCTGGTCGACGAGCGGGCCACCCAGTCCGCCTTTCACGGCGTCGTCGAGCCGTCGGCTGACGAGCTGCATACGGGAGTACATTTCGTTCGTTTCGGGGTACTTCACTTTGAAGTTTCGCCAGTAACCGCCGCGGATGAACGGCATCACTTCCTGCCAACGGCCTTCGGCTTCCCACTTGTGGCGGAGGTGGTCGAACTCGACCAGGCGCGGCGTCGGCAGGGCCCACTCGGTCATTTCGCGGTAGCTGCCTTCGGGAATGTAGATTTTGCCCGCGGGGGGCGCCTCATCGAGCACGGCGCTGGGTGTGGCCGTGCGTAGCCAATCGCGATTGGCCACGAGCGTGTCGAAGAAGCGGCGGAGCCATCCGTTGTCGTAGACGTGCTGCCTGGTGCCGGGCCAACTGCCAAATTTTTCGCCGTCGTCGCCGAAGACAGCGATCGCGCCGGGCTGGCGATTGGCCACTTCGGTCAGGTAATCGATCGTTTCCTGCGGCTCATGGAAGGGAATCAGGTAACGCAGGCGTTCGCTGCCGGGAAACACCGCAACGATGCGGCCGTCGTCCTCGGTGATGTAATAACCGTGGAGCTGGTGCTCGTCGAGGCCGGCGTTCTTGAAGTGGAAATCGTCGAGCAGCGTGTAACGCACGCCGGCGTCGGCCAGGTTGCTGGCGAGGGGTTGCTCCCAGACGCGTTCGGGCATCCACATGCCGCGAACGGTGGTGTTGAAGCGGGTCGAGAGCCAAGCGGCATAGCGCGTGATTTGGCCGATGCGGTCGCGGGGCGGGATCATCGTCAGGATCGGTTCGTAGAACGCGCCGCCGACGATTTCGACGCGGCCGGCCGCGACGAGCCGCGCAAGCCGCTCGATGTATTCCGGGTGGCGCTCGACCAGCCATTCCATCAAGGGGCCGCTGGTGTGCAGGGCGATCGACAGCTCGGAATAGGGCTCGAACACGTCGAGGAAGGGCCGATAACTGTCGAGGTAGGCCTGCTCAAAGACGCCGTCAAAATTGCCGACTGGCTGATGGTTGTGAAACACCAGTACCAGGGCGAGCGGAGAAGTCATAAATTGATCCTGCAGAGAGAACTTGTCGCCGTGTCATCCTGCGGCTTTGCCTGGCGCCGAGGCGTTTCCCAGTTGAAACTTCGATCCTAGCGTATGGCACGATTATCCGTCTATGCGGACCATTCGGCATGATCGCTCGAATCGGCCGGTGCAACGTCTTGCAAAGGGGACGCCACCGGGAGGCTTTCGCCAAGCGCCGCAGTTTACGAAATCGGCACGATTTGAAGCGGCCGTGAACGAAGGCGACACGATGACGTTCGTGCGGGCTGGCGGGGATAGTGCGCGAGGCGCTCGCTCGGTTGGCTCACGACGCCTGCCAGCCGCAAGGCAGATCAGGCATTTCTTAAGCGCACGGCGGCCTGTTCGGGCGGTAGCGGATTGATGTGGACGCCGGTCGCCAGCTCCAATCCGGCCAGCGGCGTGACGCGCGGCAAGAATTCGATTCGCCAGTGGCAGGCGGCCCCGTTCGCTTGTGACCAAGGCGAGGTCCGCAGCAGCATGTTGTAAGACGCCGTTGGCAGGAGGGATTCCAGCTTGCAAACGACCGAATGCAGAACGGGCGCGAGACGAGCGAGTTGTGCTGGTTCGGCCGCTTGCTCGAACCAGGGCTGGTGCGTCGTCGGCAGGAGCCACACTTCGAGCGGCTGCAGACTGGCAAACGGGCAGAAGGCGACCAGGCCATCGGACTGGCAGACGATCCGCGAGCCCTGGGCCATTTCTTCACGGATCAGGCGGCAATAGGGGCAGTGTCCGCCGGCGACAAACTCGCGGGCGGCCCGCTCCAGTTCGCGCTGGACCATTGCTGGAACGCTGGGCAGCGCGACGAGTTGGCTGTGCAGATGAACGAGCGAGGCGCCGGCCGGCGCCCCCTGGTTCTTGAAGACGAGGCCAAAGCGAAAGCGGCCGTCGGCTTGCCAATGGCGGAGTCGCTCGGCGTAGGCGGTGAGTACACCCCGCAGCTCGTCCGCGGAAAGGGAAGATAAACGATCGACGTGGCGGGACGATTCGACAACGACTTCATGGGCCCCGAGCGCAGGCTCGGCATGCGGGCCCAGCGAAGCGGCGCCCGGCTCCGGCGTCAGGGCCGGGTATTTATTGGGGATGACGCGGAGTCGCCAGTCGCCCTGTTCATCTAGCTGTGTGAGGACGGCGGGGGGCGTGAGGGATTCGTTGCCGGGGCAGAAGGGGCAGTGCGGTAACGATGACGGCGAAGACGATCGAGGGTCGCCGGCGGAAAGTGACTGGCCGCCGTGATCGCTGGACGCGAAATCGTTGGGCCGCTGGGCGCGGTTCTTAGCGACCAGCACCGTGCGGCCGCTGAGCCAATCTGTGCGCAGTTCGGGCATGACTCGCGATCATACGTGGCGGATTGGGTTGGCCGGAAGCGGGGGCTGCGCATCGAGCCGACCAAGATGGTCGGGTTATTTATCGACCATGGTCGGGCTATTTACCGACCAACGTCGTCGAACGATTTAGCTGCCGACGGCGTGGTGGATCCGGACGAGCGTGTTTTTGTAGAGGCGGATGTATTGGGCGGCACTTCGCGCCCAAGACCAGTCTTGGGCCATGCCAGTGCGGACGAGCTGTCGCCAGATGGACGGTTGGGTAAAGATTTGGCAGGCCCGTTCGAGCGTGGCCGCAAGTGCCGCGACCGTGTAGTCGTCGAAGCTGAAGCCGTTGGCGCGGCCTGCGGCGAGCGTTTGCTCGGTGAGATTGGTGATCGTATCGGCCAGGCCGCCGGTTGCGTGCACGACAGGCACCGTGCCGTATTTCAGGCTGTAGAGTTGGTTCAGGCCGCTCGGCTCGAAGCGGCTGGGCATTAGGAAGATGTCTGCCCCGGCCTCGATGCGGTGGGCGAGCGAATCGGAGAACGCGAGCTGGACGGCGACTTTTTCCGGATGCCTTTGGGCGAGGTCCGTCAGCAATTGGTGGTAATGCGGCTCGCCGGTGCCAAGCAGCACCCACTGGATGTCGGCGGAGTCGGCCCATTGGGTGATCACCTTAGCCACCAGGTCGAAACCCTTTTGATCGACCAACCGGCCGATCATGGCGACCAGGGGGCGGTCGGCGATGGTCGGCAGGCCCATTTCCTGTTGCAGGGCCGCCTTCGAAGCCTGCTTGCCGGCGAGGAACGAATCGCTCGTGTAATTGTGGCCCCCTAGGTGGGGATCGGTTTCGGGATTCCAGACGTCGTAATCGACGCCGTTAATGATGCCGAACAAGTCGTTGCGGCGGTGCTGCAGGATTCCCTCCATTCCGCAGCCAAGGGGGTTTGACTGGATCTCCTGCCATAGCGCGGGCTGACCGTGCTGAGCGTATCGGCAAAGGCCAAGCCGGTCTTCATGAAGCTCAGGTTGCCGAAGAATTCCATCTGCCGCCAGTTGAAATACTTCCAATCGATGCCGGTCAGCTCCATGTCCCAGTGCCAGAAATTGCCCTGGTAGGCAATGTTGTGGATGGTGAATAGGCTGGCCAGGCCGTCAAACGGGGGCACGCCGGCGAGTTCGGTTTTCAAATAGGCGGGGATTAATCCGGTCGGCCAATCGTGGCAGTGGACGAGCTCCGTCTCGAGGTGCAGGTGCGTGATCGCCTCCAGAGCGGCCCGGCAGAAGAACACGAATCGCTCGCAGTTGTCCTGGTAGTCGCGGCCGTCGGTGCGGTACAGTTCGGGGCGGTCGAAGTACTCGTCCTGCTTGACGAGGTAAACCGGCACGCGGCCGCCGGGCAGGCTGCTCTTCAAGAACGTGCCCTTCACCATTTTGCGGCCGATCGGCACTTCGAAGGAAACTCCGGTCGATTCGATGGGCCGGCCGGCGGCCAGGGCCTGCCGAAACGCCGGCAGCACGACCACGGGACGATGACCCAATCGCTCGAGCGCCAAGGGCAGGCTGCCACATACGTCGCCCAGTCCGCCCGTTTTGCAGAACGGCACTGCTTCGGTCGTGGCAAACAGGATGTTCAAGGCACGTACCTGTGGCTGCGAATGATTGCGCCCCCTTGGGAAGATAGCACATTTTTAACAGTCGGCCTAGTTTTGGGAGGCGATGAAGGGCTGATCGCGAGCAAATAGCCGGAGCGTCTTGGTCCGGAACGTACGTCGTGCAAATTCGGCCGGCATTCCGACCAAGATGGTCGGATTGATATGAAGGCTCGTTGCACTAGGGTTTACTACGAGTGTGGTAACCCAAAGCCCTGCGAGGAGCAACGAGCATTTGCAGCATAGATACCTTCCCACTTCTTCTGTAAAAGTCGACGGCACCCGTAGGTCAGGCTATGCCTGACTTCTTCCAGGGCGTGCAGTTGTCAGGCACAGCCTGACCTGCTCGTGGGGCTGCTTGCAATTACAGATCAAGTGGGGAGGTGCCGCAGCATCCCGGTTCTCGTAGGCGCTGATTATCACCAGGATGCGGTGCAAGTATGCGTGTTGGACGGCGACGGCCGGAGCCTGTTCAATCGATCGGTTCCCAACGAGGGGCGGCCGCAGCGCGGCTGGCGACGCGGCACGGGCGTCCCGTGAGAGTGGCGATCGAGGCCTGCAGTGGGGCGGCCGACATGGCCGAGCAACGGGTTACGTGACAGGGTTTGCCGGTGGCGATGGCGCTTCGATCTTCGCCGTCGCATGGGCCGCGTATCTGGTGAAGGCCGACGCGACGGTGAAAACGGAAGGGGCTCGCGGGCGGCTTGTGCAGTATCAATCGAATCACCTGCATCCGGCGGGACAGTGCGCTCGAGTTAGCCCTGGGCCGCATCGCCGCTCGTGATCGGATAGGGCAGCCTTCCCCCAAACCCCCAATGGGCCAGGCCGCCAAAACCGGCCGACGCTCGCATAGAAAAAGGGAACCACCAAGGAAACAATTGACGCGCAATTAGCCTGCATAGAGGCTATCTGGGCGGTTGCCTTGAGCGCGGCTGTTATTTGTCGCCGGTCGGCGGCTCGATCGTAAATTCAAGCGAGTTGCTTTGTGGGGTTATGGAATCATCAGGTGAATTCGGCCGGTCGACGGATTGAAACATCACTGTTACGGTGTGTTTGCCTGGTGTGAGCGTGAGCTTTTCGCCGCGGCCCTGGCCGCCGACCAGGGGCCAGTCGCGCGGGTCGTTCACTTCGGCCCACTGGTCGCCGTCGAGGAGAACGGTGATGGCGTTAAGTGCGATTTGGCCCGAGGCGAGGTCCTGCAACTTTGCGCCGATTTCGAGCAGCTTGGAGTTGCCAAACCACTTGCCGTCGATCTTGACGCGACACTCGGCGGCCGACCTGCCGAGATAATTCAGGGTCTTGCCGCTGTCGTTCTTCAGGCTGACGACCAGCTGCGGCGTTTCGTTTGCCGACCAGTTGGCCTTGGCCATGTGCGCGGCAATTTGCAGGCCGCCGTTGGCGGGGCCCCAGGGCAAATGGGGGCCAGAGTTCGGTTCGGTGACTTTGATTTCGAGGGCGTTCGACTTGACGCGGAACGGTTGCGGGCTGCCGGGCTCGGCCGGGACCGCGAGGGGGCGGGCGGGCAGGATCGACGTGGCGAAGCGAATGGTGTGTTTTCCGGCATCCAGGTGGAGCTCAGCGTCACCTTCTTTCGAGCGCCATTCGGCGCTGAACGTGATTGGCATGTCGCTGTACTCTTTACCGGGTGGAAAGTATCCGCTGCGGGCGCCGATCGGGCCGGTCCACTTGTACCACTGGTTGTCGACCTCGAGTTCTCCGAGGACCTGGGCCACGCCGACGGACAGCTCGAGCGTTCCCTGATTGCGGACGGAGAACATCAGCGGTGCAGGCGAAGCCGGATTGCCGGCGGGTATGATGTCGACGACTTGCTTGAGCTGGATGGAGACGCCATTGATTGGTTCGCCCCGTCGAATCGCAGCAAGCTGCTCTGCGCCTGGAGCGGGCCCCACAATGGGCAGTGTAACGGCGTTGGTGACAATCCGAATGGACTTGGGTTCCTGGCCGTTACGGGCCTCCACGGTGAAGGCAAAGCGGACGGTATGCCGGCCGACGGTCAAGGGAAGCTGGGTATCGCCTTCTTTCGCCAGCCACTGCTTACTTAGAAGCACCTCGATGTGCCCGAGCGAACTCGTGCCGGGCTGCAGCCGGGAAGCGCCGATCTGACTGCCAATTTCGCGAATGGTGTACCACTTGCCGTCGAACTCCAGCTCGCCCGTGAACTGCGGCGCCGGCACGTCCCAGTCGCGCGTGCCCGAATTGCGTATCCAAAGCCACAGCTCGGGCACGTCGTTGGGCGTCCAGATTGGCATGCCCGGGCTCCGCACTGGGGCGAAGATGCTGCCAGCCCAAAAGACCTCGGCGGTAGGCGTGCCGATATCGGCGCGGAGCCGGGCGGAAACGCCCTGGACCGCTTCACCCCAAGGAGCGTTTGCGAAGGCCCGCTCTTCATACGTGGTATCGGGCGGTTCACCGGCCGGCTTGGGCACGGGAAAGCCGAGCACGTCGGCGGGGTCGCCGGCGAAGGGGCCGTAGTAGTGGAGGGTGCTGGCGCCCATGCCGTCCCATTGGATATAGAAGCGGTTTTGGTCTGTTTGATAGTAGACGACGCCGAGCGGCACGAACGACAGCGGGCCGCCGTCGGGAAGGACAGTGCGGCGAGCGACATCGGCGCGGATACGGTATTCGCCCGGGGTGCCGGCGACTTGCTCGAAGATGGCGATCTCGGGGTACTTACTTGAAACCGGTGCGCCCTGGATCAGCCTTTCGATGCGCTGGCGAAGGTTGTCCGAGGAGTCGGTTGAGGACGCGGCGCGATCAATTACTTGAACCAAGAATGGATTGCTGCGGATGTAGACGGACTGGGGCGGCGTACCTTCGAAGATGCCGGAGGGCACGAGCAGCCGGACGACGTACTTTCCGACGGGCAGTTGAAGACGCGTCTTGCCTTCGAGATCGACCCATTCGCCCGGTAAATCGACCGGCACGTCCTTGCGCATTTCGCCGGACGCGAGCGGGCCGCCTGACACCATGAGCGGGACATGCCACTGATAGACTTTGCCGTTGACGTCGAGGTGGCTGAGATATTGCGAGGCCAAGGGAATCGTTTCCCGCTCTGATTGATTGCGGATATCGAAGCTCAGCCGAATCGCCTGGCCGAGCTGCCACGTTTGCTGGCCGTGCAGCCGGACGGACTGGCCTCCAATTGGTTCGCCCCACGGAATATTGTTTTCATTTGGGATTGGGTGCGAGGACTGAGATTCGGGGGGCAGCGGCGGCGGGGCGGCCGACGATGCGCTTTTGGCGCCGAGTTGGTGTATGCCCACGAAGCTGAGGTACTCGAAGCCGAACTGTTTGGCGAGCGGCTGGGCGCGGCCTTGCAGCTCGTTGAGTTGTCCCATCGTGAAATCGTCGGACGAAACGGCGAGTTCGAGCACGGTGTGGGCGCGATCGGGAACCTTGGCGAGTAAATCGGGGAGTTGCTCCCACGTAGTCGATTGGCCTTCGAAGGTGAGCGCGCCGGGGCCGGCGACGACGAGGACAAATTTGCGACTAGTTTTCGATTGCTTTTCTATAGTCTCAAACGGGGGCTCAACGTCCGTCGACGTGGACTCTTTGGGTCGCAGCGCAAGATTTCGAAACTCAGCAACTTGATCGGTGTCTGCCAGCGAAAAGCCGCAGCGGGCAGTTAACGTTCGTTGGTTTAGTGGGATGTTATTGGCGACGAAGCGAATTAGCTTTCCATTCAGTTCACTCACTGACTCAAAGGTGAGTAACTCTGGTTCACGGGCGCCGCCGTTGACTTCGAAGATCCAGTGACGTGGGTTTTGTTGATCTAATGACGGCATACGTCGGACCAAAATGTTGAGAACGAAGACACTACCGTTGCTGGAGAGAGTCGGCGGCGCCGATTTGGAAATTCGTGTCAACACTCGCGCGACGTTTGAGGGAATTTCAGTACCGTCTGGAGCCCAGAAATCCGTGGAAGTCTCGCTAAAACGTTCGACAGCCAAGAGTTCGAAATGCGGCGATGATTCTGGAATTGGATCGGATGCTTCGCCTCCCGTAGTCGACGAGGAGACATTGGACTTTTGGGGGGCCGCACGCATCATGGCGATGGGAATGGCGACGGAAATGAGCACGATGACGGTGGCGGCCAGCACGGCGCGGGTGAGGGCGGCCCGGTTCCGCGTGCCGTCGAGGATGGCCAGCAGGCGGCCTTCGAGCGTCGAACGGCGGGCCATGGGGACGGCAGCCCAATCGACGAGAGAACTCCCTCTCCCTCCGGGAGAGGGTGAAAGCATCAGTGTTGCGAGCTTGAGTAGTTCGTCGGCATAATCGGCCGGGCGCGATCCGGCGGCGAGGACGGCGTCATCGCAGGCGCCTTCGCGTTCGATGCGCATGCGGTGGGCGGCCCACCAGGCGAGTGGGTTGAACCAGTAAATCGAACACGCGATGTATGCCAATGATTGCGTGAGCCAGTCGAAGCGTTTAACGTGGGCCAGCTCGTGAAGCAAAACAATGCGGCGGCGCTCCGCCGACCAATTGTCGACGGAGCTCGGCAAGAGAATGATCGGCCGCCATGCGCCCCAGGTGAGTGGCGAACGGATGCGGTCGTTGGTACGCAGCGCCGCGGGGCGAGTTAAGCCGAGCTGGGCACTTAGGCCGGCTGCCAGAGAATTCCAGGCGGCATTTTCATGTTTTGTGCTGCGACGCGTTAGTCGCGCCAACAGAAACGTGCCGACGGTGAGTGGTGAAAGCGAGAGAAGCAGGCCGGCAAACCAGACGGCCGCGAAGATTTGCACCAGACTCCGCTGGGCGTCGCGGATTGGCTTTGATTCCGTGGACTGAACGACGGCGCTGTTCGCGAATTCATTGCTTCGAGCGGTTGCGACCCGAACTGGACGAGGCTGTGCCTCTGTCCGCGGCATGTCCGGCGCGGCCGATTTTTCGCTGAGTGCCGGCGCTGGCCGTTCAAATGGGACGGATTCAATCGGCGATTGGCTGTCGTTCACAAAAAGTGCCTGAGCGGCGAGCCATTGGGGGATCCAAGGGACGCGCCATTCGGGCAGCAGCAGCGAAAGCGCGGGCAGAAGGAGCGTGCCGAACAGGGCAGCGCTGAAAATCATGTGGCGGGCAGCGGCCGAGGCGCGCCTGGCCGCTAAAGCGGCGGCGCCGGCCAGGGCGAGTAGCAGCGTGCTTTTGAGGGTGGCGTCCCACAGAACGACGAGCAAGCGGTCGTCGACGAATGAAAGGAAATGGTTCATGGTTTTTTTCCTTTCTCGCGGGCCTGTTCGACGAGCGCTTGCAAGCGTTCCAGTTCGGCGGGAGTGAGTTGAGTATCGTGCGTTTCGATCAGGGCGGCCACGGCCCTTTCGACCGAGCCGTCGAAGAACGTCCGCACGATCTGCTTGATGCGGGAGCGGCCGACGTGGCGGGGCGAGCGGGTGGGGCGATAGACGTACCGCGGGCTATCGCGATCGACTTTGAGCACTGCCTTGTCGACAAGGATGTTCATCAGCGCCCGGACGGCTGAGTAGCTGGGTGGGTCGGAAAGGTTTTCGACCACGTCAGCGACGCTGGCCTGGCCGCGCTGGTAGACGACGTCCATGATTTGCCGCTCGCGGCGGCTGAGATCGGGGAAGGTTTTTTTGGGCATGGCCGGTGGCCTCGCGGGTGCAGGGGGCACAGGGGGCGGCAGGCGGATGGCGGCGCTCGATTGCTAAGATTTTAGCACTTGAAAACCGGGCGTCAATCGGGGTCTGCTAATAAATTAGCATTCCGCGGCGAGGTGAAGGCGCGGGCGGCGAGGGTTGGACGCAGCTGAGGCGGTGGAAGTTCCGGCGTGTGTTGTCTTTGGTCACGCTGCGCGGATAAATCCCGACCGAGACGGTCGGGCTATGTTTCGTGCATCCCGACCAAGATGGTCGGGCTATATGGTCGAACCGTCCCAGATCGGCCACAGCCGGCCGCCGCTTTGCTCGATGCGACAAAGCCGCGTGCGGTACACGACTTCGATAGTCTCACGTGTTACCACATCATGCGTGGGGCCGGCGCGGTGGACGCGGCCGGCGCGCAAGATCAGCGTGTTTTGAATGCCGGGGACGATTTCCTCGACGTGATGCGTGACGAGAACTACGGTCGGCGAGTTCGCATCGGCGGCGCGCGCCGCGCATCAAGCCAGGCCAGAAATCGCTCGCGAACGCCCGGGTCCATCCCGGCGCACGGCTCATCGAGCACCAGCAGCATCGGCCGAGCCATGCGGGCTCGGGCCATGAGCACTTGTTGGCGCTCGCCTTGCGAGAGGACACCGAAATGCTTGTCGGCAAGTTGGCTGCAGTCGAGCAGGGCCAGCTCGCGGGCCGCGTCGGCAAAGTCGGCCTCGCTGGGCCCGCCGACCTCGAAACGCTTCAGTCCAATTTGGGCATAGCGGCCGCTGACGACGGTTTCCAGGCCGGTGTCTCGCGCCGGCACGCGGGCCGCCAGGTCGGACGAAATCCAACCGATGCTCCGCCGCAGCTCACTGAGATCAATTAACTCGCGGCCCAGCCGCAGGACGCGGCCGCTGGTCGGCCACAAGTAACCGCAGGCGATCCGCAATAACGTCGTCTTACCAGAGCCATTGGGCCCCAACACGGCCCAGTGCTGGCCTGCCTCAAGCTGCCAATTGATGTCGGCCAGGATATCGGTGCCTTGCTGGTGATAGCCGACGGATTGGCAGCAGATGAGGGGAGGCATGGATCAGTCGCTTACGATAGCGCCGGTACCAAAGATAACGGTTGCCCCAGCTGCGTACGATAGACGGAGAAGTGCCGCTGGTCGGTCGTGAACACAGTTTTGAACGCTTCGCGGTCCGCCAAGTGCATCAACACGGCATCGGCCAAGTCAAACCGCTGATCCGCGTATCGCGTAAGAATTTGAGAAATATCGCCGATATCAGCGGCGTCTACTTGGAGCAGGCGGATCTTTGACGATTTCACTCTTTCAAGAAGCCTTTGGACTTCGTCTTTGCGATCTCGCAGCAAATAAGCAGTTTCCGTAATTACTGGCCAGCAAGTATAAAATGGCCCGTGAAGTGTGTTGGCCTCGGTGCGGCATATCGAATGATACTGGTCGCTGCTTGCTAAGAGGTGCCACCAAAGGCCCGGTATCAATCAGCACACCGTTATTCGCCACTTCTTCCCAAACCCGCTAAGAATTTCGGATTGGAGCTCAAGTCCGAAGGAGCGTCATGGATGCAGCCAACGAGGCCAACTTCGTCGAGTATTTCAAGGAGCGTCGGTTCTACCGCATTGGCCGGGACGGGCGCATTCTCCACCGTAAGAACGACCACTTCATTGTCTTTTAGATCAAGTGGCGCGAGGGGGCGGAGGACCCCCTGGTCATAGATAGCATTGACATGTTGAATCATCGCAATACATCTTACCTCGCCGCCAGGACTGCCGCAATCGCCGCACACAGCCGGTCGCAGTTGTCGGGCGTGATGCCGGCGACGTTGATGCGGCCGGAGCCGACGATGTAGATCGCGTGCTTTTCGCGGAGCGCGTCCACTTGGTCCTTCTTGAGACCGGAGTAAGAGAACATGCCGCGCTGCCGGGTGATGAACGAATAGTCGCCTGGCACGCCCTTGGCCTTCAGCGTTTTTACCAACAGCTCGCGCATGCCGTTGATGCGGTCGCGCATCTGGCCGACTTCCTGCTCCCACAACCTTGTCAGCTCCGGGTCGCCCAGCACGGTGGTCACCAGCTCTTCGCCGTGGGCAGGCGGGTTCGAATAGTTCGCGCGGATGCAGACTTTGATTTGGCTCTGGGCGATATCGGCAGTCGCCCTGTCGGTGGCCACGACCGTGAGCGCCCCGACGCGTTCGTTGTACAGTCCGAAGTTCTTCGAAAACGAGCTGCACACGAGCAGCTCAGCTTTCGGCCGGCAGAAAGCGCGCAAACCTAGGGCATCTTGTTCAATGCCGTCGGCGAAGCCCTGATAGGCGAAGTCCAACAGCGGCAAGAGACCTCGCCCGTGGACGGCGTCGGCCAGCTTTGTCCATTGGGCGGGGGTAGGGTCGATACCGGTCGGATTGTGGCAGCAGGCGTGGAGCAGGATCACATCGCCGGCGGGCATCGTTTCGATGGCGGCCAGGGCAGCATCCCAATTCAGGCTGTTCTCGGGCGCGTCAAAATATGGAAATGGCTTCGTGGGCACGCCAGCCGCGGCGAAAATCTGCGGATGGTTGGGCCAGGTTGGGTCGGTCAACCAGACGGTGGCCTTGGGGAACTGCTGGTGGACAAAATCGGCCGCCACGCGCAGAGCGCCGGTGCCGCCCGGCGTATGCGAGGTGGCAGAGCGGCCGCTCGTGACCACTTCGTGGGACGTCGCCGAACAGGATTCGCCCGACGGCGGCCGCGAACGCGGGCGAGCCGGGGATTGGCAAATAGCTCTTGGTGCTCTGTCGTTCGATCACTTGCCGGCTGGCCCGGCGAACCGATTCCAAAATCGGCGTTTTGCCCGTGGCATCCTGATAGACGCCGACGGCCAGGTTGATCTTGCCGGGCCGCGGGTCTTCGCGAAACGTTTCCGTGAGGCCTAAAATCGGGTCTTTGGGGGCCAGCTTGATTTGCTCAAACATGAGGTATGTCGTTCTCTTTCATGAGTGAATCACGGTCGAAAACCAAAGAGTTTTGTCCGCGTTCGAAATCGGCCGTTTGTATCGATTCTGCCGGGTTTTTGAATGCCCATTCTGAGTGCTGACCGTCGTGAGGCGTATCTCTGGCAGACAGGAATGTCTGTCCCACGAACTGCTTGACGAGCGGGCGCGACGCATGGGACAATGATAGGTTCAGGGCGGTTCGCATCCAAGGTGTGCTGAGTGCCGACTCGCGAAATCCGGCCGCCGTGGGCACGGCTGATAATTCTCGGTCTTAAGAGGCGTCCGAGACGTTCGGTTGGCGATTCGCCCCTCCCCCCCTCGGAACTTCTTCCTGCCATGTCGCAACGGCGTATCGGCTTGTGGTTTATTGGCGTGCGCGGCGGTGTCGCAGCGACGGTAGCACTGGGCGTTGCAGTGCGCTCAAAAAGCAGTTCACGAGCACGATTGGTCTGGTGAGCGCTCTGCCCGAATTCGCGAAGCTCGATTTCGTTCCCTGGGATGCGCTCGTGATAGGCGGGCATGAGATCCGCAACAGCACGCTGCATGATTCTTTGCAGCGGTTGTGGCGCGAAAGCCGTGTGCTCGATCCGGCCGTGATCGAAGCCTGCCGCGACGATCTTGGCGGCCATCGATCGCCGCATCCGCGTGGGCAGCCTGATCAACTGCGGCGCGACGATTGCCGGCCTGGCCGGCAGTGCGACCGGACAGTGCGGCGAATGAGACGGCCCAACAGGCCATTCGTCGCCTACAAAAGGACCTGCGCGAGTTTCAGCAAGAGAATGAACTGGAACGCGTGATCGTGGTAAACCTGGCGTCGACCGAACCGGCCGGCGATCATCGCCAGTTGCCTGAGCGGTGGGACGAATCTGGGCCGCCTCTTGGAAGACGCATCGCCCAATTCGCTGCCGGCGAGTTCCTTATACGCGATTGCGGCCCTCGATTTGGGCATGCCTTATCTGAATTTCACGCCATCGCTCGGCGCGTCGGCGCCGGCCATTCAGGAGCTGGCCGTAAAGCGCGGCACCTGCCATGCAGGGCAGGACGGCAAGACGGGGGAGACGCTGCTCAAGAGCGTGCTCGCCCCAATGTTCGTCGCCCGCAACCTCGAAATCATGAGCTGGGTCGGGCACAACATCTTGGGTAACATGGACGGCCAGGCCCTGGCCGACCCGGTCAACAAGCAGGCTAAAATCAAGGGCAAGGACCAGCTCTTGCGGGAGATCGTGGGCTACGAACCGCAATCGCTGGTGTCGATCGAGTACATCCGCAGCCTGGGCGACTGGAAGACGGCCTGGGACCATATTCACTTCCGCGGCTTCATGGGCACGCCAATGGTTTTGCAATTTACTTGGCAGGGGTGCGACTCGCTGCTCGCGGCACCCTTGGTGCTCGATTTGGTGCGGTTCATCGAGCTCTCGGCGCGGCAGGGCGCGACGGGCGTTTTGGTCCACTTGGGCAGCTTCTTCAAACGTCCGATCGGGCTCGCAGACCACGATTTTTCTCGGCAATTCTCGCTGCTTCGCGAGTGGGCGGCCGCACAGGGGTGAGGACTTTGCCACCGCGCGGCGACCAATTTTGTGTGACCGGTTAGTCGCTCAAATCAGTGCATTGAAGACCTCTTTTGTCATTCAAACTCGCGCGGAAATCTCGGCGGCGCATACCGATTTTTTGCCGACTCATCTTGACGCGCCATGCGCGAACTTGGTTCAATGCGCGCCGCTGTGGTACGAGTGAGTACCCTGCGAGTCACGAAATCGGGTTTGCCAATCGAAATACAAACCGGCCGGAAACGGCCGCGAATAGCTTTCGTAATGTGGAAGTCTCTCCCCGCTTCTTGCGCCCAGGGGATAGACCAAGAATAATGCGGGCGCTGAATCGGAAGGAGCCACACGAGATGGCAACCAAGAAACGTTCGACAGCAAAGAAGGCCGGCACGCGTTCGCCGAAGAAGAAGACGGCCAAGAAGAAGACGGCCAAGAAATCGCCGAAGAAGCGAGCCGCGAAGGGGACGGCGAAGAAGTCGCCCAAAAAGCGTGGCCGCCGCCGCACGGCCAAGGGGCCAGCCACCACGCCCGCCACGCCGCCGCCGACGATGTAGCGTCGGACCAGTTGACGCAACTCGTCGACCGGCCATGCAACAGAGATAAAGACCGGTCGGCCCAGGTTTGTCTGCGGCCGACCGGTTGATTTTTTTCCCCGACAGAA
Source organism: uncultured Planctomycetota bacterium (assembly GCA_963738665.1). Taxonomy (GTDB): domain Bacteria; phylum Planctomycetota; class Planctomycetia; order Pirellulales; family Lacipirellulaceae; genus JABDGM01. The sequence goes on along the minus strand of CAVTXL010000003.1, from coordinate 613,514 downwards.
GGGGACGAGCACATTTCGCTCCACACACTGAGCTCAACCATCGCGAAGATGTTGGCCGGCCGGTCTCGACGGTGCTGGGGTCAGCGCCTAATCAACGCCGTGCCATGCGACTCAGTGGATCAATCGCCCGTTGGTTCGTAGTTAGAAGATTCAATCTTGAGGCCGCTTGAAGTCGGTCGTGCGGCGGCTGGGCGTTAGCGAAACCATGGCGCCCAATACGATGCTGAAGAGGATCAGGCCCCAGGCGGCGGGGACGGTATTGGCATCTGCCAAAATATAGGAAGCTGTCGCGAGCATGGCTTTCTGATTCTGCTGAGCTTAGCGCGCCGCTCAAGTGCGTTGCACTTGGCGTTGAAAATCGCCTTACGCTTCTCATTGTAAGCTGGCGGGCAGGGGCTGACAATCAATGGGAAGGGAAGCGGGCCGATCGACCGACGTCCTAGCGGCGAAGATGAAATCGACGGGGCGGGCGACCCGGCGAAAGTGGGCCGCGGGCATGGCGACCGTGTCCCAACTGTCGGATAGTGGCCGGGCGTGGGGCACGTAATCGGCCAATCTTACCCCGACAAATCCATAGTGGGCACCGCGGAATTCGAAAAGCTGATCACGCGGCAGCGGTGAACGGCCGCCGACCAAGTGAAAAGCAAACACCAAGAGTGGACAGAAGTTGGGGCCAAAGTGGGATTGCCAGGCGGCGAGGCTGCGGAGATCGTCGCGCGTGGACCAGTTCTTCCAGTATTGCTTCTGCTCATTGCCCGACGGAAAGCGGCGGCCCTTGATGTCGACGAGCCAGTTTTCGCGTCCGGGTGGCGAGACGATGAAGTCGAGGCTCTTCAGCGATCCGTCAGCCACCAGGCTGCGGCGAGCTTCGTCGACCGCGATATACGGCCAGCGGCGAGTGCGGACGTACGCCTCGAAAGCCGCTTCGTAATGGTTGTCGCGATTGGCCATGGGAGCAGGTGGGCTTACAGGTTCCTCTTCTCTGCTACGGTTGGGCCGGAATCGATGGTCGCTGCCCCTCACCAAATGACGGAGATGATCCTCTCCAGTACGGCAGTTCTCTCACGTTGAAGCCTTCTCAAAGACTGCCGATCCTGACCGCTTACGAGACGCTCACACGCGGCGTCCATTTCTAGTTGCCCTGAAATGTTTCGCAATCGCTTGATCTACGCGGCCGGGGCCGCTGTGGCCCGGGTGGAATTTCGGAGCAACCGAGATTCTAACCGGCACCAGGCAGCGGAGACAGCCTGTCTTTACGGCCGCGAGCAGGGCGAAAACGACCGTTGGCCAGAGGTGCTGCTGTTTGAATCCGAGCTTGGACGGAGAAGAGGAACCCAAAGTCACTTCGTTAGGTGCCGAATTTCGTCGATCACGGCGGCCGCTTCGTTCGCCAGCGAGGCCGTGGTGCTTTCGCCGCTGGCGAGGTTTTTGATTTGGCACTCGCCGGCGGCGAATTCTTGTTCGCCCGCGATGAGGGCGACGCGGAAGCCTTTGCGGTCGGCGTATTGAAGTTGTTTGCCGAGCTTGACGGGCTCGGGGTAGAGCTCGACGTTCAGGGCGGCCGTGCGCAAGACGGCGGCAAGTTTGAGGTAGTCTGCGAGGCGCGTGGGGTCGAAGAAGGTGATGAGGACTTGGGCCGGCGTGTGGATCGGCTCGATCATCTTGAGCTCTTCCATAGCGGCGAGCAGGCGGTCGAGGCCGAGCGAGGCGCCGATGCCGGGCAGCTCTTGCTTCGTGTAGAGTTCGGCCAGGTTGTCGTAGCGGCCGCCGCTGGAGACGCTGCCGATGGCGGGCAAATCAGCGAGTGTGGTTTCCAGGACAGTGCCTGTGTAATAGTCGAGGCCGCGGGCGATAGAGACATCAAGCTGAGCTCGCTCTGGCGGAACACCGGCCGCCGCGACAGCTGCCATCAGTTCCGTAAGCGGTCGGCCCCTTGTCGGCCCCGCTCGCTGTCGTGGAGCAGCGCGGCCATTTGAGCAAGCAACTGCTGCGTGGTGCCTTGGATGCTGACCAGTTCGACGACCCGCGCGGCCTTGTCGGCCGGCGCGGCCCGCTTGTCGCTCGATCTCTTCGATCACGCGCTGCGGCCCGACCTTGGCGAGCTTGTCGATAGCCCGCAGGACGGCGATTGACTTTTCCAAGAGGCCGAGCGATTCCAAGAGGCCGATGAGCACCATTCGATTATTGATGTGAATCGTGAACCGCTCGATGCCGATTGCACGGAGCAGGTCGTGGACGACGAGGACCGTTTCGACGTCGGCGGCCACGGAGCGGGTGCCGATCGTGTCGAAGTCGCACTGCATGAACTCGCGAAAGCGGCCGGCGCTGGGTGTTTTCACCACGCCAGACGGGGGCGATGTGATAGCGCTTGAAGGGCGTGCCGAGCTCATGGATGTGCTGAGCGGCGAAGCGGGCCAGCGGCACGGTGAGGTCGAACCGCAGGCCGACCTCGCGGCCGCCGTGATCTTGGAAACGGTAGAGCTGCTTGTCGGTCTCGGCGCCCCCTTTGCCGAGCAGGATGTCGAGATACTCCAGGGCCGGCGTGTCGATCGGGGCGAAGCCGTAGGAGCGAAACACGCGGCGAGCAATGTCCATGATCCGCTCGCGTGGCAGCATCATTTCGGGCAGATAGTCCCGAAAGCCCTTCAGTGTGCGAGGTTGGATGGGAGGGGCGGACATGAGCTGAATTCTGGGTTGCTCGATGCTGGAAACTCGATGCTGGATGTTGGCAACTCGAAAACCAGCATCCAGGATCAAGAGATAATCGGCAACAGTGGCGGTTTTGAGCTTCGGATCGACTGCCCTTTTTGTTGCAGCACGGCTTCCATGTATTCGCCGACTTGCTCGGACGTTTCGAGATAAAAGTCGTAGGTCCAGTCGTCTTCGAATTCGCAATCTTTCGTCGAGTACTCGCGGCAGATTTTGGGCGCGTGTCGTAGATGCCGCAGCGATAGTCGGCCTGCAGATGGCGGCACTCGGTGTGGACGAGCAGATACCAGTCATCGTCTTCCTTGAAGACGGTCGCCCGATCGTGTAATAAGAACCAGCGGATGTATTCGAAGTCTTCAAAGGTTTCCGGCGTTTCGATCGGCAGGGCAAAGTAGCGGCAGCACTTGGCCGTGCAGAATTCGCACAGGCACTTGTCGGTGGGGACGTCTTTGCGACGAGGTTTGATGGGGGCGAGGACGGTGGCCACGGTGCGGGAGTCCTTTTTTCGAGTTCATCTTCGTCACGGATCGCAACGCCGCGAGCGCTGGTGAATAGCTTAACATTATGTCACCTTGTGTGCGAGGGGCGGCCAGATTGGCCGCCGGGTAAATCGCTGGCGAGTGGCCGGCGGCCTGCGGCCGGGAAGCGGCCAACGATTGTGTCTCTTTCATTCGCGCGCACCGGCACCGGCGCGCGGTGCTCTTCGACGGCGGCAAAGCCGAAGGCGCGTTTCGCCGACGTGCGCGGGCGGCCGTTCTGCAGCTCGGCCGCGAACTTGCCTTCACGCGGTTGCCGTCGACAAGCCCGGGCATGGGGGGCGTTGTGATTAGTGGAGCAGGGCCAGCGATTTGTAAAGCATCCGCAGGACGCTTTCTTCATCGGTCACGCGCAGGACCTCTTCCGTCGAGAACCAGGCGACCTCGTGCGACTCGCAGCTGGCGAGAATCTGTTGGCCCGGCCCGGCCACGAGCAGAAAACGGATGTCGTGGTGCTCGTGGGCGTCTTCGAAAACGCAACCGGCGTCATCGGTGCGCCGCGGGATCACGTGGACATCAACGTCGAGAGGCAGCAGGGCGCCGTCGACGATGACGAGTTCAAAATTCGTCATGCCCGACTCTTCTCGCGCTTTGCGCAGGGCGACTTGCTCGACGTTCGTCTGACCGTCGGCGTGCCCGCCAAGCTGTAGCCAGCGATTAAGCTTTGTGTGGTGGGTCAACAGACAGTGGCGGTGATCGGGCGATAGGATCCAAGCCGAGCCGGTGATGTGGCCGGGTCGGCAGGCGCGGTCGAAGCAATTGGCGTGTTGGCGGACGAGCGCAACGATGCGATCGACAGTGTCGGCCTCGCCGGCGAAGGCGCAACGGTAGCGGGCGAGCATGTCCAACAGGGGCCGTCGGTGCATGGGGAGCATTGTAGCAGGCACGCCCCGTGTGCCGTAGCCGAAGTGTCGAATAGGGACGCCGGCCGTATTCGCGTGCCTCGTCTTTCTCTGGGGCAGTTACGGCACACGGGAGTGTGACTACTACGCTACGGCAGCACGGCCTTCGCGGCCGATCCCGGACGGCGGGAATACGTGAAGGGCCCGAGAAAACCGGGCGGTGGGTTGAGCAGCGAGTCGGGCTGGTACTCGACTTCGAACGTTCCGCTGGAATTCGACAGGTCGTGCCCGACGATCACCTGGCCGCGGATGAGGGGCGTGTTTTGGAACGTCAGGTCGTTGCGGACGGCGACGAGGCCATCAATCTCAGAGCGGTAGATGTCGCTCGTGTCGTTGTCGGCGCCGAGCTCACTGTGGGGCGCGGTGGCCGGGTTGTAGTTGACGCCGTTGTTCTTTTCGTTCAGCGCGCGGCTGGTGGCGCGGATGGAAAAATTGGCGTTGGCGGCCGTATCGGCATCGACAAGCAGGGCCGGGTAGCCGGCCACCGCGGGCGACCAGACGATCGGCCCGTCGCTGACGCACGAATTGCGCCCGGATTGACGACCAGGAGCGTGCCTAAGATCCGCGAGCGTTCGATCACCAGGCGGTTGCCGCCGCAGTCGATCCAATAAATACCTTGCGCATTGGTCGTACCGGTGCCGAAGGGATTGAAGTTCGGGCTTAGGACCTGACGGTAGATGAAGCGGCCGGTGGTGCTTTCGCGGACGACCAGGTCGTCGACGAAGAAGCTGCCGGTGTTGTTGACGTCGGCGCCGGCCACCTTGACAAACGCGTACTCCAGATTCCCGCTCCAGCCTGGGGCAGTCAGTGTGCCCGAAACTTTGGTCCAGCCGACGTTGACCAATCCCACGGGCACGGTGGTTGCCGGCCCGGTATCGAACAGCGGGGTCGAGTTGCCGGAACCTTTGACGTACAGACTGACCCAGAAATTGCGGGCGAGCGCGTTGTTCTGGTAGACCCATGCTTCGACGTAGTATTGGTGCTCGCTTTGACGACGGTGTCGATGTATTGAACTGGGCCGGAATACCAATAGTCTCGGGCTGATACTTGCAGGCTATTGGCCCCGCCGCGCTGGAACGCGGTGGACTGCGTAATCGTGCAGCTTCCCAGGGTGGAATAGACGGGCGAGCCGGACCAATAGGTCGTGCCGCTCTCGATGCCCGTGTTGCGGCCGAGGTTAGGCGTGACGCTGGGCAGATCGTTGATGTTGATCTGTGTGCCGCTGGTGCGGTAGTAATTGAAAACGGTCGACCAGTCGGGCAGCTCGGGCAATTTATTGGCTGTGACTTGCGACGTGCTGTCGACGAACGTTGAGCCGCTAACGGTCGTAGCTGTAACGTCGCCGTAGATCGTCGATGAGCTTGCGGAGACCTGGCTGGCGGAAATCGGCCCGGACGAGCGAAGCACGTCGCCCGACATATCGATCAAATTGCCGGCCGCGATGCCCGAGCGGAGGCAACTGAGGGGCGAATTCCAGGAATCGACGGTGAGCTTGATGCGCTGTGTGGCGCGGCCGCTGGTACCGACCCCGGTGATGACGACGGGCTCGGCGGGGTCGTCCGCCAGGTTGGCGTCAATCGGATCGACGACGTCCACCGCGCATGTGCCGGTGCCGGTGGAGCGGTTTGAGAACCAGTTGCCGTTGGTGTACGTCGTGCGCCAGCTTTTATCTTGCTTGATGGCCAGCAAGGCCACGTCCACGGCCGCTTCGGCGTTCAATTGGGCCTGCCGCATGTCGGCCGTCGAGGCCAACTGGCGGTTCTGTATCCGCTGCAGCAAGAGTGCCGACATGGCCAAGGTAGATATTACTAGCGCGGTGCCGAGGACGGCGATGTAAACGGCCCCGGTGCGCTGACGAATTGGGTGGAAGGCAATCATTCTCTAACTAATGGAAATGCAAAAGGCAAAATGTTCAATGCAAAATGAAAAATGAGTGGGTCGTTGTGAGTTTCCACTTGCCAGCGAAGCCAGGCCGTTCGCTGCTCAATTGTCAGATCGCACGGCGAATTGATCGGCCAGGACCTGGTTTTTGTACTCGACCGTAACGTGGATTAGCTTGGCGCCTAGGTCGGTGTTTCCGGAGGTGGCTTGGGTGAGATTCGCGGGAATGACGCGGGTGACCTGGACGCGGCGGCGCCAATTGGTGCGGTTAGGGATTACGCTGCCGTCCCGGGCGAGGGGCGGCGACTCGTTCCAGCCGTTGAAGTCGTCGACGTCGTCGAATGTGGAGCGGGGCCCGGCGGCCGATTCGCCCGGTTCGGTGCCGAATGTGGGCGTATCGTTGGGGTCGCTGTAGGGAAGCGGGAGGATCTCGGCCACGAGATCGTCCGCCAGGCCAAGTGCGATCGCACGATTGCCGAGCGACTCGGATGAGCGCGTGACTGCGCCCAGCCCGTCGATCGCGGCGACGGTCATCAGGCCGACGATCATTGTCGAGGCGACGACCTCAATCAGCGTCATAGCGCGGCGCTGGCGGCGGTCGGCCGGTGTGGCCGAGCAAGTTCGCGAATAATCGGCAGGCATTGGGCGCTCCATCCGCTACGGGGCCGCCACGTCGCACTTCGGCATAGTCAAATTGCGCGGAGCCGGTATCTGCGTAGATCGTGACGTAACCGTCGTTGGCAGAGGGGGCGAAGGTTGGATAGGTGAAGGTGCCCTGGTCCTCGCCGTTGATTTGCAGGTTCACGATATTATTCGCGGGATCGATCGTCAGGCGAATGCGAGTCAATGCGTTCGGCAGCCTGGGGCGCGAGAACAGCAGGACGTTGGAACTGGAATTGCTGCCGTAGAGCGACAGGGTTTGCGTACCGTCAGCCTGCAGTTGGAGGTAGGTGAAGACGGGCGCGAACAGGCCGCTTTGCCGGTCCGCGTTGATGCGGACGACCGCGCCATTACCGCCCAGCGATGTGTTGCGGCAACTGACGTCGACCGTCGTCACGCGAATGAAGTCGTTCAGCGGGCGGGTTTCCAGCGTGCCGGTTGCGGTCCAGATGCCGGCTGAAAGATCGCCGGCGACGAAGGGGGTGCCTGTCTTGGCCCAATCGAGCACGCCGTCGGCGTCGGCGTCGAGGTTGGTCGGATTGTTGTCGAAGTCGAGCCGCCAGTAATTGGAAAGGAGCTCTGGCAAGTTGTCGAGCGGGACGCCCGTATCGATGTGAGCGCTGGTGTCGCCGCCCGAGCGCAGCAATAGGCGAACTTGACGGACATAGGTTCGTGTGACGTCGTAGCTTGCGCCCGGCGTGGTGTAGGTGCCAAATAGGCGATAGTACGTTTGCCGATCGGTCGTGTACGACCAGGTGGCGCCGCCGTCGCTCGATTCGAGCACGCCGCCCGAGCCCGCGCCGTCGGTCACGAGCAGGCGCGCCGCGTTGCCGCCCGCTGCGCTGGCGAAAACGAGATCGAACTTGCGGTACAGCGCGAGACCACGTGCCGGCGACGTGAAAACGGCCGAGTTCCAGCCGAAACCGCTCGTAATCGAGCTGCCCGGCACAATCGATTGGGCGACGACGTTGCTCGTCGGACCATTATTGGGGTCGCCCGAGCGACAGAGCTGAACGTAGAAGTTGATGTTGTCGCGCTGACGGCCATAGAATTCGGCCCGTGTCGCGTTCCAGGCGGTTGCATTGGCCGGCGCCGCCGCGAACGCGGCCGGATTCACTTGCTGGGATAGCGGAGTGGTCGATGCGATGTCGCGATTGGATCCCGACGATATGGTCGCGTTACTCGTCAAGAGTACTTCGGACGAATCGACGTTCGTTTTGAGCGTCGTTGATTTTGACTGCGTGATTGGGGTGACAAGAAACTCTTGTACCGAGTCGAGAACGTTCAGTGGCGCTCCGCCGTTGACCGCACGGGTGAGCGGCGCGCCGGCGGTGCCCGACCATTGATAGCGTATGCGTTCGGCGACGCCGTCGGAGTTGCGATCGGCGACCACGAAATCGAGCACGAACGGCGACTGCTCAATGATTAGCGTGGCTGTGCGGAGGTCGCCGGCAAGCTGGTTGAGCAGTTTAGCGGCTTCAAGTCGATGGGCGGCCGTGGTCGGCGTGTAGGCGATGCGCCGCCCAATCAGCATTACCGAACCCAGCCCGGCCAGCAGGACTGCGCTGGCCACCATGGCGGTGACCAGCTCGATCAACGTGTGACCGAGCGAACGCTTGCGGTGAATGGTAACATTTTGTGGCATGGAAACTGAGGCGCTTTGCGTGGCCGGTCACTCGGCGGCTCGTCCTCCGGCATAGATGCGCGAGAGCGAGACCATCCCGGTCGCGGCGTCGAGAGTGATCGTGCACTGATAGTGGGGCGCCGTCAAAACGACCGTGCCGCCGGAGTTCGGCGCGCCAAAGCCGTCGAAGGCAACAAACTGTGCGCCGCCGAAGTTTGCCGTAACACTGCTGACCTGGTAAGGCGCGGCGGCCAGATCGACGGAATACAAACCAGTCGGGTTGTTCAGTCCAGCAACGCCGGCGCCGGCGGTGTACGTCGAGCCGGTAAACGTGAGCGTTTGCGCGGCACTCGCGACGCGAGCCGCCTGCTCGACAAGTTCCAGGTCGGCCTGTACGCGGCGTCCGGCTGCTTCTATGCGATAGAAAACAAGCGAGTTCAAATAAGTAGGAATCGCGACGGCCGCGAAGATGCCCATCAACAGGACGACGACGGCCAGCTCGACGAACGTGAACGCGCCGTGAGCGTCAGGCCGCACCGACCGCCGCCCAGGACGCGTTCGAACGGACACGATCTCGATCGGCGGCTGTGTGTTTGCCGGACCGCGCATATACAAAACGGAGAGTTGCCTGGGTGAAATCTTTCGCCCTTGCAAACATAGCCCCTGCGTCGCATCAACGGACCGCGACGTCCGGCGCTGGCAGCGCGGTCGATTTGTACCGTCTGTGGCAATGGGCGAGACAACCGAGAGAAGTTGGACAGACCAATTAGCTGGAAGAGAGCGAATTTTGCGCCTGGTCCGAATGTTCCGCTGGCCCGCAAATGAATGCCGAGCGAGACGCGCGGGACCTGACCTGCGGAATAACCCGCGCCAAGTGCATTTGGCGTCAATCCTCCCTCGGCGACTTTGCTCGCTGGTCAAAGTTTTTTTAAACAGCCGCTTGGCGCAATTTGCGGGCTAATCTTGCTGTGGAAGTAAACACGGTTCCTGCCGGTGACGCCGGCGCCGGGGATCGTATGGGTCAATTCTCGTGAATGCCCCTGGACACGGCGGTGGGCTTCGTAACTCGCTCGACACGTTGGCGTGACCGGCGAGAATCAGAGCACAAAGCCATTTGGAAGAGAACGGTCGGGAGAATTCCAATGCGCAAGATGAAAGGTTTTACGTTAGTGGAACTGGTGGTCGTGGTGATGATCCTCGGCATTTTGGCGGCCGTGGCGGCGCCGAAGCTGCTGAACACGTCCGCACGCGCGACCGACAACGGCGTGAAGCAAACGTTGGCCGTCGTGCGGGATGCCGTGGAACGTTACGCGGCCGAGCATGGTGGTGCGCTGCCGGGCGCCGATGGCGATCCGGACACGCTCAAACTGAATTTGGCGAACTACCTCCGCGGCGGCTTTCCGAAGTGCGAGGCGTATGGCAACAACGATGACGTCAAAATGACGTCCGGGACGAGTGCGATCTCGGGCTTGGACGGCACCGAGTCGTGGCAATACTGCTATGGCAGCGGCCAGTTCATCATTAATTCGGCGACGCCGACCAAGAGCGATCCGACTGTGAACTACGACGAGCTATAGACTGCTAGCAGCAGCCAGCCCAGAGATTACGCGAACAAAATCCGTTATCTGAGGCGAGTCAACAAAATGGAAACACTGCGTGTTTGCTGCGGCTTGGGTTAAGTTTTTCGATTGTAGCAAAGATCGGGTCGCAGGAAGCCGATAAGCATGTTTTGAGGGATTGCGCCGAAATGCCGGCCGGCCACGGCACTGCTTTGGGCCATGTTTGGTAAGTAGGCGGCAACGATGATGGAACACAAGGCAAAGATACTGGTTGTCGAGGATAACGCGGCGTTGTCGGGCGTTATTTGTTTCAACCTGGTCCGCGCCGGGTTTGACGTGACCAGCGCCAACAACGGCCGGGCGGCGCTGGACCTGTTGCGCAAAGGCCAATTTGACCTCGTGCTCTCCGACCAGCAGATGCCCATGATGACGGGCATTCAGTTGTGCGAGTACATCCGCCAGTTGCCGGCCTACGGAAAGACGCCGTTCATCTTGCTGACCGCGAAGTGTATGGAAATCGACCTGCCGAAGTTGCAGCAACAACCGGGCGTGTCGATGGCCCTGCCAAAACCATTCAGCCCGAGTGAGTTAGTTGCTTGCATCGAGGAATGCCTGGCGGCCGGCTGCCGGTCGTAAATGGGCGGAATCGCGGCGCTGACGCCAGCGTCCGAACGGCAGCGGAGGGCACGGAGCGCCCGGATCGAGGGAAGGGAAGCCGAATGTTTGCCAAAGTGCCGCAAATACGTTTCCCCCGCAAAGTGGCGGCTTATTATCTATTTTTTGGGGCCGCGGCGCTGGTCTGGCTGGGGGTGGGCGCGGTCTATGTAGCGCACGTCGTAACCGAAGATCTTTCCGAGGGGGCGGCACTGCGCAATTTGAGCAAAGGTGCCGATACAGCGGCCCTGAGCTATCTCCGCGATCAAGACAAAGGCCTGCAGCGCGCAGTGGAGGAAATTTGCGCCTCCAGCCGAGCAGCCTACTGCGCCCTCGCCGCGCCCGACGGCAAGTTTGCTGCGCACTCGCGCAAGGACCTCGTTGGCCAACCGGTCGTCGACCGGGGCGGAATTACGGACCGCTGGGGCGACGTAACCCGCGTCGAGTACGTAAGCTCAGGCGGGACAATGATTCACGAATTCCGGTCGCCACTGGCGGCCGGCGGCACGAAGCTGGGGTCGCTGCGGCTGGGGCTGCCCAAGCCGACGATCTGGAGTTACGCGCGAACCGGGTTGCAAATGGCGCCGCTGGCTTTTGTCGGCCCGGCGGCCTGCCTGCTGATGGGGGCGATCGTCCTGGTCCGGTTGACGCAGCCATTTGCCGAAATTGAAGGCCAGCTTGTCGAGGTGGCGATGAGCCCCTCGGTGCAAAGCTGCGCGCTCCACGAGGTTACGAGCGTCGGGGCGGCTGCGATTGGATGGAATCGCTTTATTCAGAACGGCTTAACGTCGCCCCACGCCGATTCGCTGAGCGATCAGATTCGCCAGTCCCGGCAAGAGGCGCGGCGGAGCCGGCTCGACGCCGTGCTGAACAGCATTCCCGATGGTGTGGCGACCAGCGACGGCGAGGGACGGTTGACGTATGCGAACTTGCCAATGGGCGTGCTGTTGGGGCTGCGCGAGGCGAGCCGACTTGCCGACGCCGACGCCGAGAAAACCACGCCGAGAATGACGGATCAGTTGAAGAGTGAATGGTCGCTGCCTCAGGCCGATCCGCTCTTGGTCGACGACAACCGGGATCGGTCGGTCGTGACCGAACTAACCCGCGAGGAAAACGGCCAGTTGCGGGTCATCCGTGTGGCCCGCCACCCGATCTGCATTGTAGGAAGCGAAAAGCACGACACGCACGTCTGGAGCGTACGCGATGTGACGCAGCAAAAACTGGCCGAGGAGATGCGGGACCAGTTCGTCGACACGGCCACGCACGAGCTGCGAACGCCGCTGGCTAACATCAAGGCCTACGCCGAGACGTTGGCGCTGGCCGACATGATCGACGTCGAACAGCAAAAACAGTTCTTGAATACGATCAATTCCGAGGCCACGCGGCTGGCCCGGTTTGTCGACGATTTGTTGAGCGTCAGCAGCATGGAGCTGGGATCGCTGTCGCTCAATAAGCAAGTCACGGACCTGGGCCGCATGTTGAATGAGGTCCTCAACAAAGTGCGACCGCAAGTAGCCGAGAAGGAATTGGCGCTGGAAGTCGTGCTGCCGGAGAAGCTGCCGGAACCGGAGCTGGACAAGGACAAAATCGCGACGCTGCTCGTGAATCTGCTGGGCAACGCGGTGAAGTACACGCCGCGCGCGGTCGGGTGACGTTTCGCGTCAACGTCACCGATCAGCAGATCGAGGTCAGCGTCGAAGACACCGGCGTGGGCATTGCAGAAGACGAGCTGACCAAGGTGTTTGACAAATTCTTTCGCAGCAGCGACCCGCGCGTGCAGCAAGAAACCGGCACGGGTCTGGGCCTGGCGCTGGCGCAAGAGGTGGCCCGGTTGCACGGCGGCCGGATCACCGTCGAGAGCGTATTGGACAAGGGCAGTACATTTTGTTTGACGCTCCCGAGGGGGTAGCAACGATGCTCGATGCTCGGCGCACGGTGCTCCATGTAGCACGGCAGCGCCAGTGCGAGGCGCCGAGCGTCCAGCATCGAATAGCGAGTACCGAGCATGTTTGAAAGGAAGCGACAGGGCGCGGTGGACGTGATTGGCGGCGGCGAGCGGATCGCCGGCGACCAGGTGCCGGCGCTGGCGGTCGTACTGGCCCGCCGTCCCGAGCACGGACAGCCGCACGTGGTGCTCGACTTGCAGGGTGTCGCGGTGGTGGACAGCTCGGGTTTGGAGCTGCTGCTCGATACCCAAGAGGAATACCAGCGGTTGGGCGGGGCACTGAAGTTGGCCAACCCTGGCACGTTGTTCCAAGAAGTGTTGAAGGCGACCGGCGTCGCGCGCGGTTTGAGACCTTTTCCGATACGGGCAGCGCCGTGCGGAGCTTTGTGCTATGAGCGCGACGGCAACCACTGAACGCGACCCGCGCGCCGCCGATCCGGCTGGCGTGGCGGCTGTCGTTGCGCCGCGCGTCGAAGCGAGCGCTTCGCCGCTAATCCGTCCAGGGCGGGCGACGCTCGGCCAGCAGCTCGTCGGCGCCGACATCATTACACCGGAGCAGTTGGACCAAGCGCTGGCCGCCGGATCCCAAAAAGGCTTGCGGCTGGGCGAAGTGCTCGTCGAGATGGGCATGGTCCAGGAAGACGCGATCTTGCCCTTCATCGAAAACCATCTGGGCGTGCCCGCCACGCGGCTCCGCGACGGCATGATCGACCCGGTGGCCGTGCGACTAATGCCCAAACGGATCGCCGAGATGCTGGACGCACTGGCGCTGTTCAAAGTTCGTGACACGCTCTGCGTGGCAATGGCCGATCCGCAAAACCTCGAGCAAATCGACGAGATCGAGCGGGTGACGCAGCTCAGGGTGCGGCCGGTGTTTGCGTTTCGCAGCAGCATTCAGCGGACGCTGCCGCGCTGCTACGAGGAAGGTTTCGAAGTCGATACGGTCACGGCCGACATCGACGAATCGACCGTGCTGTTGCAGGCCGACGCGGCCGAGGTCGACCTGACGAACGTCGAGTCGATGGTCGACGGCAGCCCGATCATCAACCTGGTGAACTACCTGCTCGTGCAGGCGATTCGAGCCGGGGCGAGCGACATTCATATCGAGCCGAGTCGTAAATTCTCGATCGTGCGGTTTCGAGTCGACGGTCAAATGTATGAAGCGCTGCGGCCGCGGCGCGACATGCACCCGGCGCTGTTTCGCGCATCAAGGTGATGGGCAAAATGGACATTGCCGAGCACCATCGGCCGCAAGACGGGCGATTCCAAGTGACGGTCGAGGGGCGTGAGGTCGATTTCCGCGTGTCGACGCTGCCGACCGTGCTGGGCGAGAAAATCGTGTTGCGCATCTTGGACAAAGAGAACCTGACATTCAGCCTGGACCTGCTGGGTTTTCCGCCGGACATGCTGAAACGCGTCAAGCAGCTCTTGGCGAAGCCGTACGGCCTGATGCTCGTGACGGGGCCGACCGGCAGCGGCAAGACGACGACGCTGTATTCGGCGCTGGAACTGATCAAGTCGGTGCATCGCAACGTGGTCTCGGTCGAAGACCCGGTCGAATACCAGGTGGAGCTGGTAAATCAGATTCAGGTGGACGAATCGCGGCAGCTCTCGTTTAGCTCGGCGCTGCGTTCAATTTTGCGACAAGACCCGGACATCATCATGATCGGGGAAATCCGCGACGTCGCGACGGCGCAAATTGCAGTGCAGGCCGCGCTCACGGGGCACCTCGTGCTGAGCACTCTGCATACGAACGATTCGCGCCGGGGCCATTCACCGGCTGGCCGACATGGGCGTCGAACCGTTCAAGATCGCCGCTGCGCTGGTCGGCGTGATTGCCCAGCGGCTCGTGCGGACCGTGTGTCCGGCCTGCAAGGCGTTCGTCTACGCTTCGGCCGAGCTGTTGGAAACGATTCACTATCAGGGCGACCGGCGCCGCAGTTTTATTCGCGGTGAAGGGTGCGCCAAGTGCCACGACACTGGCTTCGTCGGCCGGACGGGCATCTACGAAGTGATGGTCGTCGATCGCGAGCTGCGGGCGTTGATATCGGCGGGTGCCGGCACGGACGAGATTCGCGATTGTTACCAGAGCTCCGGCGGCAAGACGCTCCTCGAGCAAGGCGTGCGCCTGGCCGAGAAGGAACACACGAGTTTGGAAGAAGTCATGCGGGTCGCATATTTCGAGTAAGAACAAGTCACGAGTTGAGAGTCAAGAGCCAGAGTATTGCGGCCCTAAACTCTTGGCTCTCCGCTCTCGACTCTCAACCCATGCAATTCACCTACACAGCCAAGACGACGGCCGGCGAAATCCAGTCGGGCCACATGACGGCTGCCGATATCGCGGCGGTGAAGAAGGCGCTGCGCGAGCAGAAGTTGTTCCCCATCGACGTCCGCAAGAAGGCGGGAAATGCGGGATGGCGTTCGTTGATGGGGGCCCGCGAGCGTTCGAACCTTTCGCGGCGCGACCTTTTGAGCGTGACTACGCAACTGGCGATTATGACGCGCTCAGGCGTCGACCTGGCATCGGCCTTCGAGTCGCTGGCCCACCAGTGCCGCAGCGCGACCTTACGCAGCGTGCTGACGCAAATTCATCGTGACGTGACGGGCGGCAAGAGTATTTCGGACGCGATGAATGCACAGGCGGGCATATTCGGCGGGGCATACGTGGCGAGCGTTGCCGCGGGGGAAGCGGCCGGCAAGCTGCCCGAGGTATTAAGCCGTTTGGCGCAATTTCAGCGCAGCGAAATTCGCATTCGAACGACGATCCGCACGCTATTGGCATATCCGGTACTGCTAGCCAGCATTTCGTCGCTCGTGGTGATGGGATTGGTGACATTCGTATTGCCGAAGTTTGTCGACATCTTCGCCGAGCACAACATCGCCCTGCCGGTCGTGACCAAGGCGGTGGTCGGTATGTCGAACCTCCTCCGCAATCACGTGGCGATTTGGCTATCGGTCGGGATTGGCGGGCTGGTCGGCCTGGTTGCCTCGCGCCGTAGCGCAGGCCGGACGACGCTGGTGGGACGCGTTGCTGCTGAACCTGGTCGTGATTCGCGACATTACGCGGTCGTTCTACGTCGGACGCAGCTTTCGCTTGTTGGGACTCATGATCGAAAGCGGCGTTCCGCTCTTGGAAGGAATCCGGCTCACCCGCAACGCCGTCAAGAACTCGCTTTACCAGCAACTGTTCGTCGAGCTGGAAGAGGCGATTCTCAATGGCCGCGGCCTGGCCAGCTCACTGATCAACGCGGGGTTCGTGCCGTCCGTGGCGGCGGAAATGGTGCTCACCGCGGAGCGCACCGGGACGCTCGGCACTGTCACGGAACTGATGGGAGAGTACTACGAAGAAGAGGGTGAGACAAAACTCCGCGAGTTGGCCACGGTCTTGGAGCCGCTGATCATCGTGTTTATGGGCGTCATCGTGGCGACGATCGTCATGTCCGTGATGTTCCCGATGTTCGACCTGTCGACGATGGCAAAGTAACCAGATTCCAGTGAGGTGAAACATGAACTGCAAACGGCCAGGCAAGTTGCAGGATTGGCTGACGCGCGCCGTTTGAGGCGCACCGCGACGTGCGCGTTGCTTGTCGGGGCCGGCATGCTGGCCGGCGCGGCGTTGCCGCCCGGCGCGGCGCGCGGCGACGTGAACGACGGAGCACCTGCGCAGAGCTACCAGAGTGCGGCCCAGCAATCGTTGCCCGTGCTTAAAGACATCGCCGCGACGCTGCATCAAATGGATGCACGGTTGACGAAAATTGAAATCATCGCCCAGCAGTGGCGCGAAAGCCGGCAGCACAGGCGGCTGCCAACTGACCGTCTTGAATCTTGCAGTCAGGGCACAACGGAAGAGCTAACGATTACGATGGCATCGCGACGACTAGGTTGGATCGGCGTCGACGTGGGAACCCGCGCCGTGAAGCTGGCACAAGTTGCCCGCGACGGCCCCGGCGGGGCAGTGCGCCTGCATCGCGCCGCCGTGCTCCAACGGCCCGCGTCGTGGCCAGGGCACGATCGGCTGGGTTTGGATCAGCCGGTCTCGTCGGCGGTTGAGATTCGCGCTGCCCGGCAATGCGGTCGATTTGCCGGCCGCAACGCCGTGTGCGCACTGCCCATGAATGTATGCCAATTGAGGGGGCTGTCGGTGCCGCCGGGTGAGAACGCCGAACGGCGGTCGATCATCGCCAATGAGTTGGCCGCAGAGTGGGAAGAGCAGAACGTGGCCATGGAGTTTGATTTTTGGGAACTGGAGACGGCCCAAGAGAAGGCGAACGACAGTTTCAACGTGAACATGCTGGCGATCGCGCGGCCTTGGTTGGCTCAATTGTCGCGCGATTGCGGCCAGGCCGGATTGGATTGC
This sequence comes from uncultured Planctomycetota bacterium, assembly GCA_963738665.1. GTDB lineage: Bacteria > Planctomycetota > Planctomycetia > Pirellulales > Lacipirellulaceae > JABDGM01. The sequence continues at coordinate 596,687 of CAVTXL010000003.1, read as the reverse complement.
TGGGTAGTCGACGGCACGCCGCTTGCGATGGCGCGGGCCGTTTCGCTGGCGGGCCTGGCGAGCGGGCGGCGGGCCCTGGCAATCGATTGGGGCTTCTGGAACACAACGTTCTGTGTGGTAGGCGACAATCGGCCGTGGTACACGCGGCGCACGGCCGACTGCGGTTTCGGCCGCGCGCTGGATGCGATTGCCCGGCGGTTTGACGTCACGCTGGATGTGGCCCAGCACTTGGCTGATGTGCATGGAATTATGCCGACCCCGTCGGCGGAACATCCAGCGGGCGATCGTGCTGCACAAGCGACGATTGGCGCAGCGATCGAAAGCACGCTCGACAACCTGTGCCGACAGGCACGCAAGACATTGCAGTTTTTGGAGACGCAGAGGCGCCATTTGCAGCCGGCCGGGGTCTGGCTGCTGGGGGGCGGCGCCTCGCTGCCAAACTTCGGGACCTGGCTGGCCGACAAACTGCAGTTGCCGGTGAACGTCTGGAGTTTGTCGCACGACGTTGAGCTGCCGTCGTGCGAGGCCGGAAATCGTTCGGCGGTGTTTGCCGGTGCGGCTGCCCTTTCGGCATTGGCCTGGAGGACGACATGAAGACTTCTATTAACTTGTTGCCTGCCGTTTACCAACGCCAGCTTATCGTGCGACGGCGCGTCACGCAGTGGGCGGCTGTATTGGGCGTTGTGCTGTCCGTCGGCGCGGCCGTGCGCTGGACGGACATGGACGAAAACCGGGCCATACACCAGCGTCTGGAACTGCTGTCACGCGAGCACGCACCGACGCAAATCATGTTGAAGCAGTTAGTCGGCATGCGGCGAGAATTGGACGAACTACAGCATTTGGACCGGGTAGCGGCCGAGCTTGAATATCAACGTCCCGCGCTGTCGTTGATGGGCTTATTGAGCGACATCGGCGTCGGCACCAATGGAAAGCTGCGCGTGACGAAGCTCGAGGTCACCGGGTTGCAGCAGCCGCCCGCCGCCGGGAAAGTCGGCGACCCGGCCGGGTCCGGGCGCGGTCTCACCGTGAGCGGCCTGTCGCTCGACAACCCGTCCGTGGCCAGGCTGGTCACGGGATTGGCGGAATCGGGGTTTTTCGCCCGCACGTTTTTGGTGAAATCGAAGGAGCAAAGCGACGACGAAGGCGCACTGCGAGAGTACGAAGTGAGGTGTGAATTTTAGTGGGCGCAGGCAGCCTGCGGTGCTCCGATCGTCTTGCAGCCGGCTCTGTTTCGCGCTCGAAGTTGACAGGTACGACGTATGTGGCCGGAAATATTAGACGCACAGTCACGACGCTTCGCGCGGATCCTGCATTACACAGGCGTCTTGCTGTTGGTCGTTTGCGTGACGGTGAGTTATTCGTTGCTGCATGCGCCGATCATTCGCGATACGGAACGAACGATTGATAAAATCGACGAGCTGAGCTTGTCGATTGAGAATTCTGCCGCGATCCATGAACAGCACGTAAAGATCTCAGAGCGGCTGGCGGCCGTGAAGGCAAAAATAGCAAAAGTTGTCGAGCGCGTACCCGACGAGGCCGCCTCTGGCCAATTCCTGGAAGAAGTCAGCCGGATCGCGAGTGAGGAAAATCTGACCATCAAAAGCTTTGAGCCGGGAAAGGCGCAAGAAAAAACCGGCTACACGCAATTGGAGGTGACGCTTGCCGGCAAGGGGACGTACCAGAGCATTTGCACGTTCCTCGACCGGCTGTCGGGCATCGCCCGGCTGTCGAAGCTGCAGAACCTCACGCTGAGCTCGACCGGCAATTCGCCCGAGTATCCCATGAACGCGACGCTGATCATTTACTTTGGCCTGGGCGGCAATGACACCAAGAAGACGCCGGAGGTGAAACGTGGCTGACGCATCGAACACACCGGGTAAGGCAGGCGCAACGTGGAAAAAACTGGCGACAGTCGGCGTCCTGGCCGCCGTTTTGGCAGCCGTGTTGTACGTCCAATTTGGCCGTCCGTCCGGCGACGACGCACCACCGCTCGCCACAACTGGCGCAAGCCCGCACCGTGCCGGCCAGCCGCCCAAGAGCGCATCGGCAAAAGAAGAGCTGGCGCCGACTGCTTCGAAAGAGTGGCTCTTGGAGGCGACCGATCGGCCGGCCTGGAAGAAGCCCGAACTGGCCCAAGTCGTGCGGTACGATCCGTTTGCACTTCCGGCCGCCTTCCCGCAGCCGCCCACGCCGGCGGTGGGCCGGGCCGGCGCCGTCGAAGGCGCGATTGTCGCCGTTGACAACGAGGAAAACGAACAGCAGCGAACGAAGACCGTCGCGGAAATTCAGTCGAAGCTCGACGAGCTCAAGCAGCGCGGCGTCCGTGTTATTATCGACGGCCGGAAGCAGGCGGCGGCGATCGTCGGCGAGCGCACCATCCACGTGGGAGACGACATCGACGGGTTCACGGTCAAAGCAATCGATCCCGACGGCGTCATTGTGGAAAGGAAGTTGGATTGATGCGTCCGGCGGAACAACAACGTGTGGACGGCGAGTGCTCGCGAAGCGGGGGTAGTGCCTGGTCGCGCAGCGTCCGCTGCGCAGTTTGCTGCTGGCGCTAGCCGCGGCCGGAACGCTGTTCGCCGGGCAGCCCCACTTGGTTCGCGCGCAATCGTCGCTGAGCCAGTTGTTTGAAAATGTTCCCGGTGGGCCGGCGGAAGTCGAGCGGCCGACCGTTGGACCGCCGGCCAACGCGCCGCCCGGGCCGGCTAGCGGCCCGGACCAGCGCATCGAAGGAAAGTTGCCCTTGACCGGCGGCGCACCGCCGGAATCGAGTACGACGCGGAGGTCGGCGTCATCAAGACGCTCGTCGTCCGCGACGAATCGCTGAGCAAAGTAGTAGCCCTATTGGCGCAGTCGCAGCATCTGAACATCGTGGCCTCAAACGATATCGACGCCGTGATCTCAATTACGCTGCACGATGTGCCGGTCGAAGAGGCGCTGACGGCCGTGCTGTCGGTCGCCAACTATACGTGGGTTCGCCGGAACAGCATCATCCTGGTCACGTCGATGACCAATGCGGGCAATTTGCCGGCTGAGGTGCAGGGACGACAAATCCAAGTTTTCGACCTCGATTTCGCGTCTGCCGCGCAGATCAAGGAGGTCGTGGAAACCTTGATTTCGCCCATCGGCAAGGTGACCGTCGCCCCCAGCAGCCCCACCAACAATAAGCTGACGCAAGAGCGGATCGTCGTCGAGGACATGCCCGAATCGCTGGCGCAGGATCGCGGATTATATCGCGCAAATTGACCAACCGCCGCGTCAGGTGTTGATCGAAGCGCACGTGCTGCAAATCGATTTGGATGACACGACTCGGTGCGGCGTTAATTTTGACGCCCTTTTTCGGGTGGCCGGCGCGAGAGCCAACATTCTGAGCGTTCCCAGCGCGGCCGTTCCGTTACCGAGCCATTCCGTTACGCCGGTCACTCCGCCGACTCCCCCGGCGATGCTCGCCACCCTGGCGAGCAACGATCTGGCGGCGGTCGTGGAATTGCTGCAAACGACCAAAGACGCGAAAACGCTGGGCTCGCCCAAACTATTAGTCCTCAATGACCAAGAGGCGCACATCCAGGTCGGGAAGACCCTTTATTACAAGCAAATCACGACCACCGAGACCAGCAGTCAGCAAGGGGCCGGTTCCGTCGAGGCTGGCGTCATTCTGCACATCGTCCCGCGAATCACACGCGATCATCGCGTGCTGCTCCACGTTGTGCCGGAGGTTTCCACCCCGGATGGCGAAGGCGCGGACGGCCTGCCCCCCAATATTTCAAAGACGACGCTGCAGACCGACGTGATGCTGAACGACAACGAAGGCATGGTCATTGGCGGGCTCATCAACGAGCTGGACCAGACCGACCAATCGAAAATCCCTTACCTGGGGAACTTGAAACGCATCGGCTTCTTGTTCCGCCGATCGGCGGTAACCAAGAAGCGGTCGGAAATCATTGTCGCGATCGTGCCCCACATCCAGCCCTACGATTGCGTGTACGACGCCTACGAGCAGGGCAACCTGGTCAAAACCGGCGTGCCGCTGTGGCACGGACCACTGCATCGCAACGCGCGGCCGTGGGACCCCGTGTTGCCGGACGGTCGCCGAGTTTCGGTGCCGCTGGTTCCGCAGCGGCCAGGCATCTGCGCGGAAGACATCTCGACGGCCGCCGCCCAGTCGTACCTGGTGCCGCCCGATCCGCTGCCGATCCAGCACTTCGACCCCAGCGTCTGCCCGACGGAGGAAGAGCTGCCGCTGGGCTCGCCGACCGGCGGATTTTTGTCGAACGAGTTCGCCGCGCCGCACAACTTTGAAAACGGAACCGGACAGAACCCAGCGTTTATCAACGACGGACAATAGTCACCCACACGCTACGTCGTCAATTGGAAGGGGCCACGAAATGGGCAAGCGGTTGCAAGTTCCACAAGAACTGGAATCCTTGATCGAGAAACGGGAAGCCGACGACGATCGCCGCGGCGAAGACCAGCGCAGCAGCGGCCGCCGCGGCGAAGACCTGGGGCCGCTCGGCGCGATCGAATCGACCCGCGACCTGCGCGAGGTGCCAACGGAGGAACGTCGCAAAAGCAACGAACGCCGGCAGACGAAGAACCGCCGCGCCAAGCGGCGGCGCAAGTCGGATTGAGCAATCCGCAAACAGTCACACATGCGAAATCGACACGAAACAGTGATCCTACATCGACGCGGGGAATCGCTTCAGTGGCCTCAAAAGCCGCGAATTCGCACTGCCCAGAAGGCGCAGTCAGGCGTGACAACCAACGCACATCCCGCTCGGTGTTGTCGCCGGTGAGCGTTTGGCCGCCATCGCGTCGCCAAGCTGCTCCGGCTCGACCTCGAACGTCATGAAACGCCAATCGAGCCCGCGATTGGCAAAGGCCTGCTCGATCATGTAATGCGTCGGGTTGCCCGCCACCGGGTTCGCAATCAGGCAGCAACGTTCTCTGAGCGTGGCACTGGTCACGGTGGAAAGTCAAACGGTGAATGCATTTACGGCCCTTTAGCGGGCGAGCTCGGCTCGCCGCGCACCGGCGGAGCGATTATTCTGACAATAGGCACGGCGAGACGCAACGCCAGAGTTCAATGACATGCGAGATGGCCGTGAATATACGCCGCAGGCGTTAAACAGCAGAGCCCAGGGTCGTCCTGAGCTTGTCGAAGGGGGCACCCTGGGTACAGATGTCCGATTCCTGTTTACGCCGAAGGTGTTACACACAATCGAGGCGATGACGTTCCATCGTCGTCTCGCCGACAATGTGAAACCCCGTTGGGGTTTGAATGGATCGGGAATCTAACCCAGGGTGCCGCCGCTGCGCGGCGACCCCGGGCTACGGTGTTGAACCGCTACGCGGTTGTTGCCGACGGATTGCTTCCCCAATTTGCGATGGTCGCGTCATGCACAAGCGCTCGTCGATCATCATTGGACTGCTATTTGCCGCTACGATCGCCGCCGATGCAGCAGCATACGCACAATGCTACGCCATGGAGTTTAGCGTAGAGTCAGGCACATTGCTGGTAAGCCTCGCAATAGCGCAAATTGGCGTGTTATCGGCGTGGGCCATGTTGTGCCGACCACAGATTGAATGGCGCTGGCTCGCCCCATTGATTGGTGGGCTAGTGGCAGTGCCGGTTTGTTTTCGGACGTTGCGCGGCCCCGATCCTCCGGAGGAGAATATTGTTCAAGCCTTCATCGCTGTCATCGGGTTCTTTTGGACTTTTGCAATCGTGGATTCCATTGGTTTGTGGCTTCTACGACTACCCCGGCTGGTTGGAAACCTCACTCCATCGGAAGCTAGGCGTGGCTGGAGGTTCTCGGTAGCGAATTTACTGGGACTGTTGACAATGGCATCGCTGTTATTAACGATGTTTGTTCGCAATGAAATACTGCGAGATGCCATGTCGGCAACGATGAGTCTCGCATTGTCCTGCTTCGTTCTTCTAGTGGTTGTTGTAAGGACCTGCAATCGTCCTTGGCATTGGATTCTAAGGTTGGGTGCATGTCTGGCCGGGGCATTTGTCGTCGCACGCATATCTGAAATGCTCGCCGTGTGGCAGTTTGACCCGCGATTTGGCTGGGAAAAGTTTCACTTAGTTCAAGCAATTGTTCTAGTTGCTTGGCTGGAATTGGGGCCGATACTTCCATCAACTAGTTCCAAGACCGTTTGCGACGCTGCGCAAGAAGAAACACTGTCAGCGGCGCCATAATGACCGCCCCCGGCTCCGGCACCGTCGCCCCGCCCAGCGCCGCGTGCGAAATTGCCACGGCGTCGAGTTCGAAATTTAACTTCGTAGTCGCGAGCATGTCGTCGGGCACCGAGAATCGCATGTAGCCGACCTTCGCCAACCCGCTCGCCGAAATATCGAGCCATTTCCCGCCGCCGCTGCCGGCCAACAGGTCGCGCATGTCTGCCCCGGCGTCGACGTATTTCAAGCCGTCGAAGTCGGCGAGGCTGCCCGTGAACGGCTGCTGGAAATCGCTCGGCACGCTGCCCGGCGAGGCCGCGTACGGGTCGGTTAGGTCAGTGTAGCCATTGGTCGGAATGTCGAACGCGAACGTGCCAAGACTGGCCCAATCGAGGCCGTTTTCGCTGACTTCGACCATCGCACTGTCGGGCGGACCAAAGCCGCCGGCCGGTGAACCGGCCTCACCGTGGGGATAATTGGCGTCGGCCAGGCCAAAATTGGAGAAGACGCCGATCTCGGGGCCGCCAACTTGCGGAATCGCATAGTTGGAGAGCCGCAGAGTCAACTCGCCCGCCTCGCCAATCGACACGATCTCGCTCTTCAAAAACGGCGGACTGAACGGCGAGACGACGCCAGGAAAGACTCCTTCGCCGGTGAAACGCTCTGGCGAACCTAACGCCGAAAGGGCGGAAGTGAAACCGGACGCCGGCGTCGTACCGGCGTCAAATAATACCACTTCGGCGGCAAATTGCGCGACAGCCGGCGTGCCGAACAGTAACACATTGCAACCGAATAGCAGGCAGCATAGTTGTGAACGTGTCATTGGCTCAGTCTCCTTTCCAGCAACGAACGAACCGCTAACGGGCGATTCGCTAACAAGATGTTCCCATAAGCGTTTATTAGCGGTTCGCCTGAAATAAAACGTGATGGTGAAAAACAAGACACCTGCGAACGAAGCGGTTGTGGGCTCTGGTACGGCGCCGAGTGGAGCGATCGAACCGCCTGTCGACCTGTCATAGCGGTTTCGCCAAACCGTATAATCGGCCGCGTTGACGATGCCGTCATAATTGCCGTCGGCCGATAGATCGCTCGTCGAGCCGTACAACGCTTTCCAACGCGTGTAGTCGTTCGCGTCAACGTCGCCACTGTGGTCGTAGTCGCCCAACGGAAACGGCGATGGGGCCGCCTGCGGCTTAGTGGCGAAGGCCTCGAAGTTGAACGCCGGCGTAAAAGTCCAGCCATCCCACGCGCCGTCGGTCAGTTGCCGGCCGGCCATGCCGAGCGGCGTGTCGAGCCACGTCCCGCCGTCAAAAGGATCCGTCGGCGCAGTGCCATAATGCCAAAACCCGGTGTACCACCCCTCGGCGTAGTAGTCGCCGCTGTCGGTCGCCGTGGCCAGGTCGGCCGGCTCGGTAACGGCGACGCCGGCCGAGTCGAAGATCGTGCCGTCGTCGATGCCGAACTGCCGGTCACCGTCCGCGTCGTAACCGAGACCATAAACGGCGACCGGGTTACTCTCGGTGCCGCCGAATTTGGCAAACAGCCGCTCGTCGGCCGTCACGACGTCCAGCAGCATTTTCGCTCCCGTCGCCGCTCCATTCCAGCGATAACCCCATACGAGCGCCGGCGGGGCATCACTGCCATCCTGCCAATCAATCACGAGTGCCGCACGGTTCACCCCGGCGCCGATCCAAAACTCAATATCGTCGAACGCAAACGGATCCGCTGAGGCGCGATAGGATCCGAAAAACGCGAATACGCAAACAAAGACAATTCTCAATTTGCATTTTGCAGTTTGCATTTAGCAAGCCTTTCCCTCGGACTTCTCTGCTCCCTGTCCGCCGCCCCCTGCGTCCTCGCCCCCTCGTTTCACGGTTCCCCTCCCGCCTTGGTGAGCAGCGCCAAGAGCACGCGCTCGTCAATCGATTCCGCGACGAATTCCACATGCGCATCGCAGAACACCAGCGAGGCCCCGCCCGGATGCGGCCCGCCGATGTCGTTGCCGATGCCGCTGGCCTGGTTGACCCGCGTGTGGTCTTCCTGGGCGAACACATTATGGCCGTTGATCCACTCCGATTCGGTCTGCCGGCGGAGCATCGTCTCGGCGATGCAGGCGGTATGCGTCAGGCCGTCGACAATCTCCCGCGGCGCGACCGGCAGCTCGTAGAGCATCACGCCCAGCGAATCGTCGCGGAGCCACTGGGCCGCGGCCGGATCGATCGCCGTGCGACCCTCGCCCTCGATGCCATAAATGCCGGCAAAATCAGTGAAGGCCGCCCCCTGCCACAGGCCGCGCGGCTGTCGCAGCGCCGTTTCCACAGTGCTCGGGCAGAGAAACACGTCGACAACTGTCCCGGCCACCGATTTGTTCTCTGGCCGATAGGAGGGCAGCGAAAAGTCGAACGCGTCCCACAGCGCGGCTTGCTCCAAAAACGGCAGCAACTGCACGTTCCACGAGATGAATCGCTGCGGGGCAGGGGGTCCGCCGGCGGGCGGCAGCGTCAGTTTGCAACCGATGCAGCCGACTGGCAGCGCGCCTTCGCGCTCAATGTGCTGCGACGCGGCAATGCCGAGTTGGCGGAGCCGGTGCTGGCAATCGACCCGCCGGGCCGCCTCGCGAGCAGACTGCAGCGCGGGCAGAGTCACGGCGAGCAAAATGCCGATGATCGTCACGACTACCAGGACTTCAATAAGCGTGACGCCAATACGACGAATGGCGCCACCGGCTCTGTTAGTGCCCACCGGTGCCACTGCTAACTCGTTAGCAGTGCCACGCTTGCCTTTACCTTGCTCGTGAAACCTTGAGTCAACAGCGCTGATGTGTTGCACAGCGAGGCGAGGACCGACGAATACTGCTGGACGAGCCGGCAGTGGCACCCCCAAAAAACGCGGTGCTTCGGCGGGCGCAGCCGCGCACGAGGGACGGCCTTGTCGCATAGCAATTCGCTGGCGGGTTCGGCGCGACACAACGCGCCGCCGCAGTCGCGATCCTCGAAAAAGCAACGCTCACGGCGGCCGCCCTCGCAGCCGATTCCGCATGCCAGGCGTTGGTAGGTCTTCTGACTCTCGAGCTTGTCGCGAAACAGCGCCTTCTCGCCCCACTCTGTGGGCCTGATCATTTCAGTGACAGGGCCGCGGGGGCAATGGCAAACGAGATTGCTTCGCGTCTGCCCGACCAAAATGGTTGGGCTATTTATGCTCGATTACAGCGGCGGGGCCGTCCCGGAATTGCACCGGGTTCCCTGTTCGTCGGCAGCCAAAACTAAGGGCTGCCGACCACCAACGCACGTCGAACGTGGCTCAATCTAGTGGCCCAAGAGCAACGTGTAAAGCCCCGCCGCGAAAAAAATTGTTTCGTCGCGTCGAAATGGCTACACTAAGCTTCAGTGCATGAAAACAATTCTCACGCAGAGACGCAGAGACGCGGAGGAAATTAATTTATGTTGGGAGTCGTTTGCTTGCTTGAGAGAATGCGATACCGAGGCATGTCTTATTTCGATTTCTCTGCGCCTCCGCGTCTCTGCGCGAAATACTCTTGTATTCATGTGCTGCTGCCGGTGCTGCTGGGATTTTGTCTCAGCGCGCACCCGGCATGCGCCCAGAGTGTTCCTGACACCGAGCAGCCCCCATTCCTCTCCTGGGCCCCCACGCCGCCTATGGGCTGGAATAGCTGGGATTGCTACGGCCCGACCGTCGTCGAGGCCGAGGTCAAGGCCAACGCCGACTACATGGCCGAGCACCTCAAGTCGCACGGCTGGCAATACATCGTCGTCGATATCCGCTGGTACGTCGAAAACGACAAGCCGGGCGGCTACAACCAGACCGATCCTCGCTTTACGATGGATGAGCACGGCCGCTACACGCCGGCCGTCAATCGCTTCCCCTCGGCCGCCGGGGGCAAAGGCTTCAAGCCGCTGGCCGATTACATTCACGAGAAGGGCCTCAAGTTCGGCATCCACCTGATGCGCGGCGTGCCGGTGAAGGCCGTCAGCGAAAAGACGCCGATTCTCGGCGCCCAAGGCGTCACCGCCGCCGACATTTTTAGCCGCCGCCAACAGTGCCCGTGGCTCCGCGACAATTATACCGTCGAAGCCGACCGGCCCGGCGCCCAGGCGTATTACAACTCGGTGATGCAGCTCTACGCCGATTGGGGCATCGATTACATCAAGATCGACGACCTCTCGCGGCCGTACCACAAGGACGAGATCGAATTGATTCGCAAGGCCATTGACGCCACTGGCCGGCCGATCGTGCTCAGCATGTCGCCCGGCGCGACGCCCATCGACGAGGCCGAACACGCCCAGACGCATGCCAATCTGTGGCGGATCTCCGACGACTTTTGGGACAACTGGCCCGCCCTCTATGAGCAATTCGTGCGCACGAAAAACTGGGCCCCGTTCACCGGCCCCGGCCACTGGCCCGATGCCGACATGCTCCCATTCGGCAAAATCGTTCGCCCCGAGCGCGGCCCGGAACGCATGAGTGGCTTCACGCACGATGAACAGCTCACCGTGATGACCCTTTGGGCCATGTTCCGCTCGCCTCTAATGTTCGGCGGCGACTTGCCGTCGAACGACGAGTTCACGCTCAAATTGATCACCAACGACGAAGTGCTGGCCGTTAATCAGCACTGCACGGGCGGCCACGAGCTGTTCAATCGCGACGGCCTGATTGCCTGGGTGGCCGACGTGCCCGACTCGCCCGACAAGTACGTTGCGTTTTTCAACGCCGGGCCGCAACCGCAGCGCGGCCGCCGTGGCCGTCGCAGGCGCCGCCCACTCCGGCTGCCACCAACTCGCCGCCGGAAGACAAAGAGCTTAAGGCAACTTTCGCCGAGCTCGGTCTACCGGCCGCGTGCCACGTCCGCGACCTATGGGCGGGCGAAGACCTCGGCCAGTTCACGGACAGCTTCGCCGCCACGATCAAGCCCCACGGCGCCGGGTTGTATCGCTTCAGCCCGCGGTAACAACCAGGAGTTGCCGCAGATTTCGCAGATTGCCGCGGATGAGTGATTGAAACGTCAGCTCGACGCATCCAAAAGTGATCTGGTCTCATCTGCGCCATCTGCGGCCACGGCCGTCGCGTGGGAGTTGCGGCCAAGTGCTCGATTTAGTTCGTCGAGCACCGCCCGCTCGACCAGCTTGCTCGAAATGCCTTTCGCAATTCTTCGTCGCCGGCCCTTTGTGTCGACGATCACGATATTCGTTGAGACACTGTTGCTGGACGACGTCTGCTCGGCCGTCTGAATGGTGGCGATTTCTTCCGGCGTATACATTCGCTCGCGACCGAAACCAAACCAGCCGCCACGAAACTGGATGCCACTCAGGGAAGCCTCGATCTCGCTGCGATACAGCCACAAATCGAGGGCGGAGCCCACCATCAAAAACTCAAACAGGCCGAATATAATTGGGAAGAAGATCGGTGCTCCCTTGGCGAGCATCACCCAAATCGCCCCGCCCCACACAGTCGCGAACGCGGTCAAGCCCAGCGCTACGCCCCATTGCCGCGCCGCCGGAAACACCAGCCGCACGCCGCCGCCCGGCAGCGGCTCTTTGCGGATTCCCGCCTGCCGCAGTACGATGTCCGAGCTGGGCGCCGCTCCATAGTCGTCGGCCAGGTCCGCGTCGAGCGAAAAATCCTGCCGGCTCTCGGGCGTTTTAAACACCGGCAGCTCAAAACTCGACTGGTAATTGACGCCCGGCACCGCGGCCGTCACCTCCAGCTTCCATTCGACCTGCCGCTCGTCCTTCGGTAGCGAGCTTTCCGGCAAGTCGAAAGGAATCGCAAACAGCACCGGCACGGCTGTCACATCGGCCGCGGCGTCGCTCATCGGCTCGGTTACCATCCGCTCGTCGGTCCACAGCACTTTCGTTTCATTGTCGCTGTTGCGGTTCTGCCGCTTCTCGACGCAGCTCAGTTTCAGGCGAAACCCGTCGGCCGCGTCGACGTACCGCCCAATTCGCACCACGCCCGCCAACTGGCCGCCAATTACGCCTGGCACGTTCGCCATCTCAAACACCGACGGGCCAAATTTCCACCGCCGCGCGATCTGTCGCGCGAACACGACGGCGAGCAGCACTCCGATTGCTGGATACGCCAGCGCCACCCATTTCGAGAATCCCCCAGGTTGGCGGAATATCGCCGGCAGGGTCACGAGCAGCGGCCCGGACGCGATGAACCAATACACGGTGACCAGGCCGAGCAGCTTTGCGGCCAACCCGCTCGTTCCACCGGTGTCGGGCGGCCGGCCGCTGGCCCAATCGTTGCGGGCCAGCCACGGCTCATCCGGCGGCGCGTCCGGGTTCCGATTCCGCGATTCTTCCCGTGCAACAAGCACCGATCCCACTAAGCAGCGCCAGTCCCGCGCTGCCGAACGTCGTCGCGAACAGCGTGAAGAACACCAGCATCTCCGGCCGCAACTGCCGGTAGAGCACCGCCTCGTCCGGCTTGGCCGGATTCACATAACAACGAAACGGCCGCTTCTGGTCGAAGTGCCATTTCAGCTCGCGGTAGGCGTCGCGCTGAAAGCTGCCGATATTATCGCCGCCGCCAAAGACGGCCACGCGGTCGCTTGAATACTTGCGGCCCTGAAAGTCATAGGCGTATTCGGCAATCACCTGGTCTGAATCGTCGTCGCTGTCGATGTCAACTTTCGTGAGAGTTGTCGGCACTTCCACCCATGACTGCATGGCGTGAATCTTCCACAGCGTCCACGCTTCGTAACCGGTCACTCCAATGCCGACCGCCGCAAACGGCAGCGCAAACAGCATCAAATACCCGGCGGACGCCAGCGGCGAGCGAGCAGCTTTGCTGCGGCCGAACGGCATTGGACGCACGTCCCCAAAAGATGCAACCGTGGCGAACCCCAGCTACGGACGAGGAAGCAGCCGGAGGCCACACCGAAAGTATACGAGATTCGCCGCGGCGAGCAGAATATCGTTTGGCCGCGTTGAAGCGCGGTTGGGGCGTATTATGGCCTCAAAACAAGCGGGGCTGAAGGGGGCTGAGGACCATTTCATCCCCTTTGGACTGCGGGACCGATTCACTCCTGGCTCTTGGCACTGCCGGGCAAGTTCGCAGCCTTCCGGCGGCGCCGCTGCTTACGATCTCCGCCATTCTTCTTTTCAACACGGGGTGGCGACGCATCCGCCTTCGCCGAACGCTCCGCAGCCTCCTTCACGCGCAACAGCGTGCTCGCCCAGTCGCCCTCAAACTTGCTCACCCAGCGCTCATAAATTATGCGGATCGGCACGGAGTTCAGTGCGTTGATCCGACGCCGGCCCTCTTCGTGCGTGACCACGAGCGCCGCTTGCCGCAGCACATCCAAGTGCTTCATCACGGCAAACCGTGACAAATCGGGAAACTGCTCGACGATTTCCGTCGTCGGCCGCGGGCCGCTACGCAGAAAGTCGAGAATCGCCCGCCGCGTTTCGTCGGCCAGCGCCTTCCAGATTTGATCCAGTTCGGGCGTCATCGTTTGCCTTCCGCCCCTTGTTTGATTTGCTCAAGAATCTGCCGCCAGCCTTCGTCGACGCCTTGGCGATGTTGTTCGTCAATGAGGCCCAGCACGCGGTGCCGCAGCGTGATGAGCGTACCGCCGGCAATCGGCGCGAGTCGCAATTGCAAATGACCGGCCGCCGGGTACGACATGAACATCGGCCCAGTAATCTCCAGCAGCGTGGGCGGCTTGATCACTTGCACGAAGCCCCACAAATGTCCCTGGCTATTGCCCAAATCGCGAAACCAGCGGCCGCCCGGCCACTCTCCGAGCACCAGCCGCATCGAGTCTGCCTCCGGGTTGGGCCGCATGTTCGACAGTTGCTCGAGCATGCTCCGATAGCAGTCGCCGGGGGCGGCCTTGATTTCGATTTCCTGCGTGATGTCGAGTTTGAGATCGTCGAGTGTCATCTGGGTGACTCCGATTGGTTGGAAAAAGTGTCCGTAAACTGGTTCGTGTGCCACTGACTCGGCCGGAGCTCGCGGCGGTCTGGGCAAATGCAGCGTCGAGGCTTCGCCAGCCGTCATTGCGTGACTTATTTATAACGTAACTAAAAAGTAACGTCAAGGGCTCCTGGCGAAGATTTTGGTACGCCCCTCGGACAACAAAAAAACCGGCCGCACATTGCCGTGCGGCCGGTTTGGTAGAAGCGGACGAGCCGCCGTGAATGGTAGGTCAGGCTATGCCTGACGAATTATCTCATGATCGTTTAATGCCGTCAGCCGTCAAAATTGTCAGGCACAGCCTGACCTACGCGTCAATCCAAAAACCCAATCAGCTCCGCGCTGCGGCTGGGTTGCTGCAGTTTGCGAACTGCCTTGGCCTCGATCTGGCGAATCCGCTCGCGGGTGACCTTGAAGATGTGGCCGACTTCCTCCAGCGTGTAGCTGTAACCGTCGCCCAGGCCGTAGCGGAGCTTGATGATCTCGCGCTCGCGATAGCTGAGCGTTTTGAGGACCTTCGAGATTTGGCCGCGGAGCATCTCATGGCCGGCGCCGATCGCTGGGCTCTCTGCGCCCGAATCGGGCAGAAGATCGCCAAAATGGCTGTCTTCACTGTTGCCGACCGGCCGGTCGAGGCTGATCGGGTAGCGGCTCATCGCCAGCACGCGGCGGGCCTCTTCGATCGTGCAATCGGCGGCCCGGGCCGTCTCTTCGATCGAGGGCTCGCGGCCCAGCCGCTGCAAGAGCTGCCGCGAGACGTTCCGCACGCGGCTCATCGTTTCCACCATGTGGACCGGAATGCGGATCGTGCGGCTCTGGTCGGCCACGGCGCGGGTGATCGCCTGGCGAATCCACCAGGTGGCGTACGTGCAGAACTTGAAGCCGCGGCGATACTCGAACTTGTCCACCGCCCGCATCAGGCCGGCGTTGCCTTCCTGGATCAAATCGAGGAAAGAGAGGCCGCGGTTGCGATATTTCTTGGCGATCGACACCACCAGCCGCAGGTTGCCTTCGGAAAGGCCGCGCTTGGCCCGCTGGTATTCGCTGTACACGCCCTTGATCGCGAGGATGCGATTCCGCAGGCTGGTGGGCGTCTCTTGCAGCGCCCGCAAGATGTTGCGGTACTCGACCAATAGCGGCTTACGCTCAGCGGCTGGCCGCTTCTCGGCCTTCATCTGGTCGAGCTGCGACTTTAGAAAATCGATCCGCTGACTGAACTGCTCAAGCTGTCCGATCATCGGCTCAATGCGCCCCGTCCGCAGACCGAGCTCCTCGACCAACAACACAGCCCGGCACCGCCGCCGGCTGAGCCGCTTCCAAGCGGCCTTTCGATCGGAAAGGCGACCGCTCTTGCTGCTGGCGATGCGATAATCCTCGGCGTTCCGCTCAAGGAGTCGATCGAGCGTCGAGAGGTTATGCGGTAACCGGCCCAGAATCTGGTCTTTTTCCAGTCGATCGGTCACCGAAACTTGCACCGTGCGGTCGAACGGCAATTCGCCGCGGTACACGCGGTGCAGCACCTTGGCCGCGCTGCGGATCACATAATCGCAGCACAAAAGCTTGCGGCGGAAAGCCGCCCGGGTGATTTCGATCCTCCGGGCCAGGCAGATTTCTTCCTTCCGCGTCAAGAGCGGAATCTCACCCATCTGGGTGAGGTACATCCGCACGGGATCATCCGACCAGGATTCCGTATCACCAACTTCAAGCAGGCCCTCGGCGTCCAGATCCTGCCCTTCGCCGCTTTCGGCCCCGTCCTGCTCGTCTCCCCGCCCGTTTAAGGCGTCGGCGTCGTCGGTTTCGGCGTCCAAGACCTTTTCGTCCAGGTCGCTGACCACGTCGTTGACATCTGTCGCATCATCCTCGAGATCATGATCCAATAGAGATTCGTACAACTTTTGCACTCCTACCAAATGGTTGGGTGTCCGTGAGCGATCAAAAATAAACCGTGAGGAGGTCACGCATTATTTGGACGATTATCCAATTTCGCCTTCATCGTTCGACGTGCTGTGTTAGCAACTGGGTGCAGGCGCCTTGGTAGGTCGGCCCCCTGCGAGACGCACAGATACCGGACAAGCACTGGAATCAACAGGCCGTAAAGCTGCGGCGCGAGACGAACCGACCTCACGGTGAAATTGCCGGAATTGGCGAATGACAACTAATTCTAACACCCACCCGCCGGACGTCTCAATGTTTTGCGCATTTGGTAAAAAATTACGCGAAGGAGAACTTCAACGTCAGGCGGTAACGCTTACCTGATCGAAATGTTTACCCACGGCCGAACACAACCGCGTCGGGTCAGCGCTCGGCCGAAAACGAATTCTGCTAGCCTGTCCGTTCAACTTGCCTGCCGGCACGTGAGAGACGGATTCCCGTGCAATCTAAAGGTAAACCGATAGCGCGCGTGAAAGTTTCGACCGGCACGTGCGGCGGTTCGACGGTGAGAGACTGTGACGCGTCCAACAATTGACGGACTCGCATCATATTGCCCAGCCCCCCGTCGAGAAAACTCGACGACCCCGTTCGCAGAAACACAGCCCGCCCAGCGCGGAATCGTTTCACGCTGTTCCCCCCGTGGCGCCGCGTCCATGAACATTCCAACTTGCCCCCGCCTAGCCACTGCCGGCCCACCGTGGCAAAGGCTAATTGAAATGATTGAGCCTCTCAATTCTAAGCACTGCTACAATCCAGTCCATAGCCAAAGGCCGAAAAATCGCTACGATAGGAATGGCGCTACCCTTGCTGGCTGCGATTCAAGCACTCGCGCCGGCGCCCGTCGTGCGGGTCACGCGTCGACGCATCTCTTTGCAAAACAATGAGTTGCGGCGTATGCGCTGCGGCCAATAGTTGTGAGACCGGTCATGCCCCGCTACTTATTGTCCTGCAACTGCGGCCAAGCGGTACCGGTTGAGTTAGGTCAGGCCGGCGGACAGGTTGTCTGCCGCTGCGGGAGGCCGCTCGACGTACCGCCCTTGCGCCGTCTTCGCGAGTTGCCTCTCGACGAATTTGATTCTGCCTCCCCCCGCCGCGATTGGCGGCCGCGCTACGGCGTCGTCGCCGCCTTGCTGATTGCTGCGGCCGTGCCGGCGTCGGCGAGCCTGTGGTTGCATCTCAATGAACCCAGACCGCCTGCTTTCGATACGGCGGCGATGCAGAAGAGGCTCGCCGCGCAGCTCGACGAAGTTACACCTGCCGCCGCTTGGAAGTGGTGGATCGACAACCACGCTCAACTGGAAAATGGTTTCCAGGTCTATTCCTATCGGCTGCCCGAGAAGGAGCAGCAACAACTCCAACGCAGTCAGTTCGTGAAATTGCTTTTGCTCGTTCCCGCCGGGATTGCCCTAGCTGCGGCCGCCTGCGTCGCCGTCTGGCCATCGAGTCGAGCTGCACGGTCGAGCCAAAGCTCGGCGTAGTGATGAGGCGGATCGCAGAGCACGTCGGCCAAAAACAAAAGCTCGTGCGGAACGCAATCGCACACAGTCGCACTCCCGGCGCTACTTTGCCGCGTAGCGGTTCAGAGAAATCTTCTTGCGAATCTCATCCTTCAGTCGCTCGAGCACCGACTGCTTGTCGGTGTTCTCCAGAATCCGCGTCACCACCCGCTTCGGCCCTTGTTGGCCCCAACTGGCCCCGTGTTCGAAGTAGTACCGCGCAGCCTGGCCCACCACATACGAGCCAAATCCAGCCGCCGCCCCCTGTGGCAGGGCCGTCGCCACCGTCCCCAGCCCGAGCGTCAACCCCTTGAAGAGCGACGCCGCGACGTGAACCAGCCATTCGGCTCCTAATACCAAGCCCGCCGCTTGGACGATTGATGTCACCAGCTCGCGGGCGTTGGCCGTCGTGATCGGGATTCCGTACACCTTGCCCAAGGTGGCCACCATGGTCACGTCCACGGCCGTGCCCCCCAGCACGTCGGCCACCGGATATGGATTGAGCGCCACGGCCAGCGACTTCATCACGGCATAACTCCAGATCGTGGCAGTCGCCTTCTCGTTCCGCATCCGCACCCGCAGTGCGCCCATTCGATCGCTGCGATCGGCCGCGTACATGGCCGCGTTCAGCGCCACCAGCGCCTTGCCTTCGGCCGCCAGCACGTCGAGAATCCGCTCGCGCAGCGCTTCGACGTCGGTCGGCTGCTGCCGCCATTCGCTGCGCGTGCGGCCATCGGGCGTCTCGATAAAGTATTCCACCTGCCGCGGCTTGGCTCTCGTCGTGAGGACGTTTTCCGGATCGACAATGCCAGCCAGCCGCGTCCCTCGGAACAGCGCCACCAGTTCGGCCAGCTCCTGCGGTGAATATAGATCGGCCTTGTTCAGTACCAGCAGAATCGGCTTGTGGCTTGCTGCCAGCTCGACCAGGGACGAATACTCCACCTCGTTCAAATCCGAATCGGTGACAAACAGCACCAGGTCGGCACGCTGCGCCGCTTCCCGCGCCATCTCTGCCCGCTGAGCACCGTCGACTTCATTCAAGCCCGGCGTATCGATCAGCACCACTTGCGACTCGGCGAATCCCGGCACGCAATAGCCGGCCCCTATCCAGCCGACGTTCCAAATATCCTTCGTCCAGCCGCCGCGGACGTTGACGTCCGTCACCGCCTCGCCCACCAGTGCATTGATCAGCGCGCTCTTGCCCGTGCTGATTTCGCCAAACACGACGATCTCGACCCGCCCCGATTCCAGCTTGTCCGCCATCCCCTGCAGTTGATCGAGCTCGCGCGACAGCGCCTCGCGCTCCTCCGAGCTGCAGCCGCGAAAGTCGTTGATCGCCTGCCGCACGCTGGCCAGTGCCGCGTCGTAGTGAACATCGCGCGCCGGCCGCAGCGCATTGCTCGTGGCCGGCGAATCAACCTTCGCGGGTGTTGCCGGAACCGGAATCTCCTCCGGCCAATCATCATACGACCATTCGGGCATCATAAAACTACTTCGCGTCTCTCTTTGACAGACGTTCGCGGCCGATCTGAATCAACTTGCGGAGCTGCTCCGGCCGCGTCACTTCTTCCCATTTCCGTCGCGCGAGCTCGGCAATGCCGTCTGGCGGCGCTTGCATCTCGTTGCGGAAGTATTCACAAAAAACACGGCCGATCCACCGCGTGACGACCGCCTGCACCAGCCCCTGGATCACGCCCCCCGCGATCGTGCCGATGCCGGGCACCGTTTTCAAAATCGACGCCACCCCGGCCGCCAGCGCCGGCGAAGCCGCCGTCGCACCGACCATCGCCACCAGGTTCTTGCCCAACTGACCCAACAGTTGCACGATCGCGTCCGCGTCAACTGGCTGCTTGTAAATCGCCGCCAGGTCGAGCACCATCTTCACGGTGATCGCGCTGCCGCCAGCCAAATCCAGCAGCGGAATCGGATTCATCGCAGCCACGCCTCCGGCCGCCCACATATATTTGCTGACCAGCTCGTCCGCCCGCGCGTCGAGCGTTGCCAGCACGCGCTCTTTCGCCTCATCGACCAGCCCGCGCGATTGCAGCAGCAAGTTGGCCAACAGCAGCTCGCGCCCGTCACGCTGGACGATTGTGAGCATGCGCCGTGCCAACGGTTCAATATCCGGCTCGACCGCTACTTCTTCCATCTGTTCGCTGCCGTCCGAAAGCACCCGTACCCGCCGCCGCGACGCCGGCCGCGATCGCACGGCCACGACGTCCGCCACACTCACCGCCGGCCGCACCTGCTCCGCTAGTTGCTTGACGAGCTCATCGCGATCGCCCGCGTCGTACCAATCTTCTTTGTTCAAACAGACGACGATTCGCTTCTCCATCGCCGCCAGCGCGTCGATCAACTCATGCTCATACGACTTCAGCGGCCCATCAACGACGAACAGCACCAAGTCGGCATTCTTGGCCGCTTCGGCCGCCGCAGCCGCCCGCGATTCGCCCCGGACCTCGGCCAGCCCCGGCGTATCGATCAAGACGACGCGATCGTCGCCGGCGCCCGGCCAGGTGATCTCGCTCCGCGAAACGGTCGTGCCGCCGACCACGTTGGTGCGAAACGCCGCCCGGCCGGCCAGGGCGTTCAGCAGTGAAGATTTGCCGCTCGAGATCGTCCCGAACGCCACGATCTCGAGCTGCTTCGACTCCCGCTTTGCCTCCAGCTCATCGAGCGCCGCCTGCACCTCGGCCCGCATCGCAGGTGAAACTTGCTCTCCCTCGGCAAACGCCTTGCTGGTGGCCAGATTGTCGGCCAGCTCCCGCGACTTCTGGGCGGCGCTCATCTCGCTGGGGCTCATATTCCGCCGCGCCCGCTCAGCCGACTTCTGCCGCGTCGCCCGCCGGATCCGCAGGAGAATGGTGATCGTGATCCCCGAAAGAATCAGCGCCCTGCGCCGACCACCGCCAAATAAACATAACTGGCCCAGGGCGCGACTTCTTTCGCCCGCGCAAAACCCTCCAGTAGCTTCCCAGGCAGCGTTACGAGCAAATAGCCAATCACCGCCAACAGCACGACGATCAGAATTCCAGTGGTTGTGCGTGATTCGCGCATCGTAGCGGGCAACGGACGTGAAGAATCGTATCGTAGAGAACTGCGTTATTCCCCCGGCGGGCCGGTGGGCAGCGGAACTTGCTCCGCCCGTTTCCTCACGGGTGATCAATGTTATCCAATTCGACAATTCACCCAATTATAGGTCGCCGCGACGAACCGCTCCATTGCACTCCCGTCCACAACCGCTAAAACGAATGCGGACAATCGTAACAGGAGACACGCAATGAAAGCCGCCTACATCAACGAGCCCGGCCCGCCTGAGAACATCATCGTCGGCGATTTGCCCCAGCCCACGCCCGCCGAAAGCCAGGTGCTGGTCCGCGTTACGGCCGCGGCCCTCAACCCGATCGATACTTACATCCGCAGCGGGCTGGTGAAAATGGAGTTGCCGCGGCCGTTTGTCGTCGGCTGCGACCTGGCCGGCGTGGTGGAAGCAATCGGGCCCGCTGCGCAGCGATTCAAGCCGGGCGACCGCGTTTGGGGCTCGAGCCAAGGCCTGCTCGGCCGGCAGGGCACGTTTGCCGAATACGCGGCCGTGGACGAGTCGTTTCTCTATCCGATTCCCGCCGGCGTGAGTGACGAAGCTGCCGCCGCCTGCGGTGTTACGGGAATCACCGCGCACCTGGGCCTGGTTCGCGACGCTCAATTGCAGCCGGGCGAAACGCTGTTCGTCAACGGCGGCACGGGCGGCGTCGGCTCGATGGTCGTGCAAATGGCCAAGGCGCTCGGCGCGCGCGTTTTCACGACGGCTGGCAGCGACGAGAAAGTGAAAGCGTGCCGCGCGCTCGGTGCCGACTTGGCCGTCAATTACAAGACCGAGGACGTTGCGGCGAGCGTCAAACAATTCGCGCCGGGCGGCCTCAATGTCTGGTGGGAAACGCTTCGCGAGCCCAACTTCGATCGGACGATCGAGCTGCTCGCCCCGCGGGGCCGGATGATCCTGATGGCCGGCCGCGACGCCCGCCCGCCGTTCCCAGTCGGTCCGTTCTACGTCAAAGGCTGCCGCCTTTACGGCTTTGCGATGTTCAACGCCACGCCCGACGAACAGCGCAGCGCCGCCGCCGACATCAACCGCTGGCTCAGCGAGGGCAAACTAACACCGCGCATCGATCGCGTCCTGCCCCTCGACCAGACGGCCGCGGCCCACCGCCTGCAAGAAGAAAACACGATCGGCAAAGCAGGAACGCTGGCGGGGAAGATAATCATCCGACCTTAAAAATGCTGAAGTTCGCAACCGCTAATGAACGCTGATTGACGCTAATGAACACAATCAGGCCTTCTGATCACATTAGCGCAGATTAGCGTTCATTTGCGGTTCGAATCGGATTCAAGCAAATGTTACTACGCACTCTCGAACCCGAACTGATGGACACCGCCGAGGACGCGCGAGAGTACGACACGATGGACCACGCCGCGGTCAACGCGGTATTCGTCACCGACTTCCTGACCGCGCTCGACACCCATTTGGACTGGTCGCTTCAGCGACCAATCATCCGCGTCCTCGACTTAGGGGCCGGCACTGCCCAGATCCCCATCGAACTGTGCCGCCGCGCGGCGAACATCCACGTCACCGCCATAGACGCCGCCCAGCACATGCTGGCCCATAGCGCAAAAAAACGTCGCCCGCGAATTCCCCCTCGCTCCCAGGAAGGGGCCAGGGGAGGGTTCTTCCAAAGCGTTAACTAGCCGTGTTGAATTGCTCCTCGCCGACGCCAAACAGCCCCCCTTCTCGGATGCCACGTTCGACGCCACCATCAGCAACAGCATCCTCCACCACATCGCCCAGCCGCGGCAGGTCGTCGCCGAAGCGATCCGCGTCACAGCGCCGGGCGGCCTGTTATTCCACCGCGACCTCTGCCGCCCCAGCGACGAAGCGCGAGTCCAGCACCTTATAGCGACCTATGCGGCCGGCGCGACAGCCTACCAACAAAAGCTTCTTGCCGATTCGCTGCGGGCCGCGCTGACGCTCGACGAAATCCGCGAGTTGGTCGCCGAATTCGGCTATGCTCCGGAATCTGTCCAAATGAACTCCGACCGACACTGGACGTGGACGGCGCACACTCCATAGACCGGAACGTTGCCTATGTCGCGTGAACAATGGTATCGTCGCACGACCTGGACCGAGCAAGACCGTTCGGAGTTCTTTCAGCGACTATTTCGAAGTCGAGGCCAATTTCACAAGGCCCAATATCTCCGAATCCAAGCTTTTTATCTTGTGCAAGCGGGCGAAGTTTGCCCCGCAATGGAATTGTTGAAACGGCTTTTTGACGAATTTGCAGAGAAGTCGCAAATGCCGCACGCGCACCTGCAA
Source organism: uncultured Planctomycetota bacterium (assembly GCA_963738665.1). Taxonomy (GTDB): domain Bacteria; phylum Planctomycetota; class Planctomycetia; order Pirellulales; family Lacipirellulaceae; genus JABDGM01. The sequence continues at coordinate 573,763 of CAVTXL010000003.1, read as the reverse complement.
ATGGCCGAATGTCACCTTGCCCTCAACAATTTCGATGACGCGTTGGATGAATACCGCGCTTCTCTCGCGGCCGAACTGAAATGTCCTGGAATACGAACCAACGTTTGGTTGGCTTTTCCTTGGCTCGTCGTTGTACGCACGATGCGACATCTTTATCCGGAAGCTCGCCAGTTTCTAGATTGGGGCAAATCACATCTCGCAACATTTCCGATTGAGCAGTTTCAACTGGCGGCAATTCAGTCATTCATGGCAGCCGATGAAGGACAATTGGAAGCCGCGGGACAGTTTGCGCGTATCGCCTTAGAGGCAGCCGGTCGCTCCCATTCTGGGTACCGCTACCACGCGAAGCTGGGTTTGGTTGAAAACCTAGACATTGAGATTCGTGATCGTCTCGAGCGCCTGGCCCATCCCTAGCCTGAGCGACGTATTTCTTACACCATCCCCCACCGCTTCCTCAAATACCACTCCGTCCCTAAGAGCCCTACGAACATCAAGAAAAACGGCCAGGTGTCCCAGTAGGTCACCTTCTTGATCACCTCTTCCTTGACCTCCGGCGGCTGCGCCGCCAAGCGTTTGAGCAAACCGGGCAGTTCTTCGGCTGCCAGCGCCGCTCCGCCGGCTGGCTTGGTCATGTCGGCCAGTTGGGCCATCAGCGTTGGCTCGGCCGCGGGGCGGTCTAGTTCCAAATCTTGTTGCGGCACCAAGAACCGCGCCTCGGCCTTTCCCAGCACGTTGTTCCCCTCGCGGGCCGTGACGACGATCCGATAATCGCCCGCCGCGGCCGTGTCCCGAAACGTGGCCCCCCACGTGGACGCGTTTCCGCCAGCATCGTTCGAACTCGCGCCATCTTTCGAATCTCGCGCCGGCGAAACCCGCACCGCCGGCACTTCCACATTCTTTCCCTCCGGCGTTTGCACGCTGACTTCAAACCGCACCCCGCGACCGGCTCATGCTCCGCCGTCTCGGTCCCGACGTTGAAATCGACGCGCGTGCCGCGCTGCACGCGCCGCCCGGCCAGGCGAATCCACACCCGTCCCTCGGTCTGCTCGTCTTGCTTGGCCAGCCACAAGATGCACTGCCGCCAGAACCGCCGATGGGCGTCCCCAAAGCCCTCCATCTGCCAGTGCCATGTCGTATCCCCGGCAAATGCCAGCGTCCGGCCGCTGCCGGATTGGCCCGCGACCAACAACGGATGTCGCTCGGCATCGTTTGCCTCGGCCAGCACGCTGGCGTTCGGTTTTAGCTCGCTGTGTGCGAACCGATTCGCCCCGTCCAGCGGTGGCAACAAATTCCAAATCGCTTCGAGCGAGCTTCCCCCCGCCCCCTGACCCCTGACCCCAGACCCCTCAATTTGCATGATCGGGTGCCGCACGCCGACCGGCGCCGCCGGCACCATCTTCACCGGCTCGGTGATCTGCACGTCCGCCCGCACCGGGTCGCCGAACCGCTGATTCTGCGCGGCCCAATATCGAGCGGCAACACGTCGGCGAGCGGGTTATCGCGAAATCCGCCCGGTCCGAAACTGTGGTACCCGCCCATCATCATCAAGCCCGTACCCCGCCGCACACGCTCGGCAATCGCCTGCCACGACGCCGCGCTCAGTCCCTGGGAATCGACGTCGTCGATCAGAATGACGTCATACTTGCCGCTCTGAATTTCATTCCGCAGGTCCAGCCCCATCGGCTTGTAGTTCACGAGCTGCCGCTCGACGACAATGTCCGGCGAACGCGCCAGCGCCGAGCGAACAAAACGCTGCTCCGGCCCCGGCTCGCCGCCGATCCTCGTCGCCCCCACCAGGTACAGCACATTGATCCCCCCGGCCCGCACGGTGACAAACGTGCTGACCTCGTTGTTGGTCGTCACGAGCTCCCCTTCGCGCGGTTCAACACGGAGCGTCACTTTATATTCACCCGCCGCCTTCGGCGTGTACTGCAATGAGACCGGCGCGCCTGCCCCTTCGACGCCTGTGTCGATCTGCCGCGTATCGACCGCCTGCATGCCCTCCGCCCCTTCCCACAGCAGTTGCACTCGTGCCGGCTGATTCGCGTAGCCCTGCGCGGTCACCGTGCCGCGGACGTCGGTCGGCGTTTCGGAGAATATCGTTTCTTTCGTCACGAGATCGCTGATCGCGAGGTCGGTCCGCTCGCTCCCGCCCGATTTGCCGAACGTGAACGTATAGAGCGGAATGTTGTCGGCCGCCAATCGGCGCACGGCCACTTGCGGCAACAAATCGCGCGGGGCCGTTGCCCGCTGCGCTCCGTCCGACAACAACATCACCCCCAGCACGCGGCCGCTGGTTTCGCGCCCCAGCACGTCATCGATCGCGGCCCCAATCGCCGATTGCTCGCCCTCGGGCGCGGCGGCCAATCCCACGCGTCCGTCCTTGAAGTCGAGCTTGTGCGTGTCGAAGTCGAACTCGTACACCTTCACGTCCCACTTCTCGGCCAGCTTGGCCAAGTCGCCTTGCGACGACTTCAGTAGCGTCTGCACGGCCGTCCATCGCGAGCGGTCGCCCAACGAATCCGCGACTTGCATGCTCCGCGACCCATCCACGAGCAGCACCAGCGACGCCCGCACCGGTTCGGTCTTCGTGTACACCAGCATCGGCCGCACCAGCGCCACCAGCATCAGCAGCACGACCGCCAGCCGCAGCCCTACCAGCACCGCCCATTGCCAACCCGTTAGCCGCACGAATCGCGGGCGCACCCATAGCAGCCCGATGAGAATCGCCGCCAGCAGGGCGATCACCGGCCAACTCGCCACAGGTTGAAACCGCAACTCGGTCATCGTATAGGTCGAGCACCAAGAACTAAGAGTGAAGGGCCAGAGTTGGGCTTTGCCTCAACACCCTCTCCCCCTGCGAGAGAGGGCAGGGTGAGGTGGCCTCGATATGCGGCAGCACACCCTCACCCCGGCCCTCTCCCGGAAGAAGAGGGTGGTTCGAACAAAGCCTACGTCTTGAGCGCCAGCGCACCGCTTCCGGCCTTTGATTCTCGACGCTCAGCTCTCGACTCCCCTTCATAAAAGCGATTCGCCAAGATCTGCTCGCCCGCTAACACCAGCACGACGGCCAGAATCAGCGCCGGAAACAGCTCCCGGCCGACGCGCCCCTGACCGACGCGGACTTCAATCTCCTCGCGCGTCCGTGCAAACCGCACGCGATCCTTTCCCAGCGCGGCCGCGACGTGTTCCGGCGTCGTCCGCGCCAGCTCGCTCATCTGCAGGCCGCAATTGATGCTGAAACCCCTGTCCAGCCTTGCCTGTTCGCCGCCGGCCAGCACGCGGTAGTTGCCGAGCGCCTCGGTCGTGGCAATTGTCAAACCATTCTCGCCCGGCGCCGTTGCGCCCGTCACCGTCCGAACCGCGCCCGAACCCGGCACCTCGAGCACGTAACTAGTGACTTCTTCACCGGCCGCCGGTCGCAATGTCGCCGTTTGGCCAGCCAAGTAGTTCAATTGTTCCTCGCTCGTTCCGGCCAAGTACTCAGCGATGCTGCTCGTGAGCGCCAAAAACGGCCACGGCTCGGGCCCAGTCGCGAGCAGATTCCATGGATCGCCGTAGGCCGGATCGGAAACGCTCGTCGTCATCATCAAGACGCGTCCCCGGCCCACATGCCGCTCCACAAGCGCCGGCTTCCCATTCGCATAGCTCGCGACGACATACGCGCCCTCCCGCGCCCGGCTCCAGTTCCCAATATTGAAATACGGGAAACTCCGACCACGGCGCGATGTCGACTAGGCCCCGCAAATCGGCCAGCGCCGGGTGCTCGACCGCCACCGGCCGCAGGTACGTCGCGTCGCGCGAAACCCACTTGAGCTCGGCCGGCAGCAGTTGCTGCGGCGCGCTCGCATTCATCTCATCGCGGCCGGCGCGGCGCCCCAAAAACACGCCCAGCCCGCCGCCCCCCTCCACGTACCGCGCCAGCGCCTGCCAGGCCGCGGCCGGCAGCGGCGGCGGGTCGGCCAGGCAAATCGCGTCGAATTTCGCCAGGTCCGCACTCGTAAGTTGATCGAATCCCCGCTCTTCGCAAACAAACTTTGGCGGCACCGCTCCCGATGCCGCCGACGGCGCCAGCGCCTCGCGCAGAAACACCGTGTCCGTCCCCGCTTGTCCCAAAAGCAGAATATGACTCGGCGGTCGTACATCCACCGTGAAGTAGCGCACGTCGTCGCAGGGCAGGGGATCGCTGCCGACGATCCGTAAATAGCCCTGATGCGTTCCGAGCTCCAGGCCGCTCAGCGAGAACTCGACCGGCGACGGTCCCTCGGCCGTCGGCGACACTACCTGCTGCCCACGCTTCTCGGCGCCGCCGTTTTTGGACGTGAGATACAACTCGACGGTGGTCTCTGTACCACCCTCGTCGGCCCCCTCCTTTGCGCCGTCCGACGTCTGCGCGCCTGCCTCGCCCGCGTGCAGCAAATTCGCGTCAATTTGCAACAGCCCGCCCGGCCCAAGCTGCTGGGTCGATAATCGCAGCGGCGCGATTCCCAAATTCTGCGGCCGCTCCGCTCCCACGTCGACCACATACACGTTCGTGCCCGGCAGCTCGTCGAGCCGCTTCGCCGTGCTCGCCAGCAAATCGTCGGGCCAGGCCTCGGACGCCAAATCAGTGAATACGTATATCTCGCCGCGATAATCGCGCTGCTGCCGCAGCCAGTCAGTCGCATCGCGCAGCGCTTCCTCCGGCGTCCGCACCACCGCACTCAGCTCCAGCCGCTCTATCCGCAGCTCGGCCGCGTCGCGATCGATCGACTGCCCCCGCTGGCGCCCGCGCGATCAATCACCGTCACCGGCTTATCGTTCGGCAATTGCTGGACCAGCCACTTCCCGAGCTCCTTCGCGCGCTCCAGCCGTGTCTGGTTCTCGTGCTGATACTGCATCCGCAGCGAATTGTCGAAGAGCAGCACGGTCGCGATCGGCCCACCCTCCTTGCCCGCCGCGCCGCCGGCGCCGCGCAAGGTCGGCCGCGCCACCGCCATTGCCAATAACGCGATGATCGCGCACCTCAGCGCCAGCAGCAACAAATGCCGCAGCCGCAGCCGGTGCTGATTCAGCGATCGCCGCCGCTGGACAAATCGCAGCGCCGGAAACATGAGCTGCTGCACCTCGCGCTTCATGATCAGGTGCAGCACAATTGGCACGCCGATCAAGAGAGCCCCGCCCAGAAGTGCCGGTGTGACAAAACCCATCAGCCGCTAAACCTGTTGATTGGCCAATCCAATTCGATCAATAAGAAATGCAAAATGCAAAACGTTCAATGGCAAATGCAAAATGCAATTCAGGTGCCTTCATTTTCGTTTTGCACTGAACATTTTGCATTGAACATTCACTTTCTCGCAGTCAACGGAGGGATAAGCTGCAACTTCAGCCCGTTTACGCTCGCGATTGCCGCATCACCAAATACTCCGTCAGCGCCCGATCAAACGGCATGCTCGTATCGAGCGCCACATAATCGATGCCGCTCTGAAAACATTCCCGCCGATATTGCTCACGGAAGCCCTCGATCTCCTGCAAATAATCGCGCCGGTAACTGTCCGCGTCCACCTCCAGCTTCGTCCGCGTCTCCGGGTCTTCCAACTCGACAAGCCCGTTGAACGGAAACTCGACCTCGGCCTCGTCCAGCACGTGAAACAAGATCACATCATTCCCGCCATGCCGCAGTTGCCGCAGGGCCGAGATGATCGGCTCCGGCTCGGCCAGTAAATCGCTGAACACCATCACCAAACTCGAATGCTTCAGCATCGCGGCCAGTTGGCTGAGGCTTCGCCCGACGTCGGTCTCGCCGGCCGGCTGCAACTTCGAGAGCAGCGACAAGATGTTGCCGATCTGCTGCCGCTTGCTCTTGGGCGGCAAAAAGTTGTTGATCTCCTTGGCAAACGTCACGACCCCCACCGGGTCGTTCTGCAAAATCATCAGGTAACACAGCGCCGCCGCCAGGCAGATCGAATAGTCAAACTTCGTCAGCTCCTGCCGATACGTGTAGGCCATCGATTGGCTTACATCCATCGCCAGATAGCCGGTAATGTTCGTCTCGGCTTCAAACTTCTTGACGTAGTACTTGTCGGTCTTGGCGTACACCAGCCAGTCGATATCGTGCGGGTCGTCCCCCGGCGTGTACTTGCGGTGTTCGCTGAATTCTACCGAGAAGCCGTGAAACGGGCTGGCGTGCATCCCATGCAAAAACCCTTTCACGATAAACTGCGCCCGCAAATCCAGCCGCGAAATCTGCCGGATCACCTCCGGCTTCAAGTATTTTTCAACGGTGGACATGGGTGGGAAGGGAGCAGGGAGCAGGGAACAGAAAGCAGGGGGCAGGGAGAGAACTCGCACGTGTCGTGGAATCGATTCCTGCGCCCTGCATCCTGCCCTCTCACCCAACAAATTTTGGTATTTCCGGCACCGGAATCTCTTTCAGCAGCCGCTGGATCAGATCCTCCGTTGTGTACCCCTCAGCCTGTGCCTGAAAATTCGTGCTGATGCGATGCCGCAGCACCGGCTCGGCCACGCTGCTGCACGTCGTCGATCGCCACGCTGAACCGGCCGTCCATCGCCGCGACCGCCTTGCCGCCGTGAATCAAAAACTGCCCGGCCCGCGGCCCGGCCCCCCAATCCACAAAATCCTTCACGAATTTCGGCGCCGTCGCATCCTTCGGCCGCGTCGCCCGCACCAGCGTCGCTACGTACTTGATGATGTGCTCGCTCACCGCCACCGACATCACCAGCTTCTGCAAATTCAAAATCGCCCGCTCCGAGAGCACCTTGCTCACTTCCGGCCGGTCGTGCCGCGTCGTCGCGGCCAAAATCCGCTCTTCTTCATCCGCCGACGGGTAATCGACCTTGATGTTGAACATGAAGCGGTCGAGCTGCGCCTCGGGCAGCGGGTACGTCCCTTCCTGCTCGATCGGATTCTGCGTGGCGATCGTCAAGAACGGATCGGGCAATTGATAAGTCGATTGCCCCGCCGTCACCTCGCGCTCCTGCATCGCCTGGAGTAGCGCAGCCTGCGTCTTGGGCGGCGTGCGGTTGATTTCGTCCGCGAGCAAGATGTTCGTGAAGATCGGCCCTTCGACGAAGCGAAACGACCGCCGCCCGTTCTCGTCTTCTTCCAGCACGTTGGTGCCCGTGATGTCCGAGGGCATCAAATCGGGCGTGAACTGAATCCGCTTGAACTGCAGATCCAGAATTCGCGCCAGCGTGCTGACGATGAGCGTCTTCGCCAAGCCGGGCACGCCCACTAAGAGACAATGGCCGCGCGTAAAAATGGCCGCGAAAATCTGCTCGATCACGCCGTCCTGTCCGACGATCACCTTCTGCAACTCGCGCTGCATCAGCACCCGATGCTGCCGAAACTCCTGCAGAACATCACCCAGATTACGCGTCTTCGTTGTGGTACTACTCAATGGTCGATTCCCTGCCAGTTTCGTGCTTTGAACGTCCTCTACGGACTGGTCACTTCAGTGACCATTCAACCGCCTGCCAAAACAAGTTCACCGAATAAAATTCCCACCCAGTTCCGAACGCATTCTATCGGTGCCTTCCAACGCGGACAATCGTTCGCCCCGCCACCCCTTTGCCGCGGCAACTCTAGAAACGTAAACTACTTACGGACCACCCGCCGGACCCGTCGCCAAGGTTGTTCCATGAGACTATTTCGACCGCGCGCCTGGATCGCGTCCGCGACGATTGTGTCGATTCTAACGGCCAGCTTCGCCGCCGCGCAAAGGCCGCGCGAAGGACCTGTCGACGCCGCCCAGGTCCTCGCAGCCATCGATCGTGGCGTCGGTTATCTGAAATCCCAGCAAGGACCCCGCGGCAATTGGCCAGATTTCCCCGGCTACCCAGGCGGCGTCACCGCCCTCTGCACCCTCGCGCTGCTCGACGCCGGCCTCGGTCCAGACGACCCCGCCGTCCGCCGCGCGCTCGACTATCTCCGCCGCCAACAATTCGAAAAAACCTACACCGTCTCGCTGCAAACAATGGTCCTCTGCGCGGCCGAACCCAAAAAGGACCTCCTTCTCATCGGCCGCAACGTCCGCTTTCTCGAAGAGCGCCAGTCCCGTCTCGACGTCACCAAAGGTGGCTGGTCTTATCCGGGCCTGGGCAGCGACAACAGCAACTCGCAGTTCGCCGTGCTCGCCCTCTACGACGCCCAGCGGGTCGGCGTGATCGTGAAGCATGAAACCTGGGTGCTGGCCAATGACTACTGGCGCCGCACGCAAAACGGCGACGGCTCCTGGGGCTACCATCCGGGCGACCCGGGCGACGGCAGCATGACCTGCGCCGGCATCGGCGGACTCGCCATCACCACGGCCGCACTCGAATCGGGTGACGCCGCCGTCGAAGGCGACCACGTCGTCTGCTGCCGCCCGCATGCGCCCGATGAAAAGCTGGAACGTGCGATCGAGTGGCTCGCCCAGCGATTCTCGGTCAGTCGTAACCCGCGCCCTGCCGGCGCCGGCCAGAACGTCATCTTCTATTATCTCTACGGCCTCGAACGCGCCGGCCGCCTCACCGCCCGCCGCTTCATCGGCGATCACGATTGGTATCGCGAAGGCGCCGATTTCCTCGTCCACCAGCAGGACCCCTTCTCCCATTTCTGGAAACACAGTTGGCATGCCGAAACCGATGAAAACATCAGCACCGCTCTGGCCCTGTTGTTCCTCTCCAAAGGCCGCCGCCCGATCGTCGTCGCCAAGCTTAAGTACGGAGACGGAGACGACTGGAACCAGCACCGCCGCGACGCCGCCAACCTCACCGCCTACACCGAAGAGAAGTGGAAGCTCGGCCTCACCTGGCAAATCATGGACCCCGCCACGGCCAGCGTCGAAGATCTGCTGCAAGCGCCCGTCCTCTACGTCAGCGGCAGCCGCCTGCCGCAGCTCATGGACCACGCCCAAAAAATCCGCGACTACCTCGATCGCGGCGGCTTCCTGTTCGCCGAGGCCTGTTGCAGCGACCCCAAATCATTCGACACCGGCTTCCGCAAACTGATGGCCGCCGTCTTTCCCGAGCCCGAATACCAGCTCGCCCTCATCCCGCCCGGTCATCCCCTCTGGCGAATGGAAGAAATCGTCCGCCCAGATTCACCCTACGCCGGCCGGCTATGGGGCGTCGATTACGGCTGCCGCACCTGCGTCGTCTATTCCGACGTCGATCTCTCCTGCTACTGGGAGCTGGCCCAGCCCGGCCAGTGGGATCATTTCCCCAGGCCCGTCACCGACCACATCGCCGCCGCCCTGGCGATTGGCATCAACGTCCTCACCTACGCCACCAATCGCGAGCCCAAGGGCAAGGAACAAAGCTTCATCACGCCACCGGCCGACGACGCGGCCGGCACAAAATCGAGCCGCGGCGTCATCGAAATTGCCAAGCTCCGCCACGGCGGCGGCTGCAACGATGCGCCCGGCGCCCTCATCAACCTGCTCCGCACAGCGTCGCAAGGCGAGCTGCAGCTCCGCGTCCGAGCGGCGCCGGAGATGATCAACATTTCCGACAAGAATCTCTTCAATTACCCACTCGCCTTCATGCACGGCCGGCAAGACTTCCGCCTCACGCCCGAGGAGCGCACGCGCATCCGCGAATACCTGGAGCGCGGCGGCACGCTTTTGGCCGACGCCATCTGCGCGAGCGACGCCTTCACGAAAGCCTTTCGCCGCGAACTCGCCGACGCAATGCCCGGCCGCACGCTGGCCCGCATCCCGGCGAACGACGCGCTCTTCACTACCAACTTCGGGGGCTTCGACATTCGACACGTCACGCTCCGCGACCCGCAACCCGCGGCGGCCAACCAGCCCGTCGCCGCCCGCACCCGCCCCGCCGAACCCCAGCTCGAAGGCATCCAAATCGACGGCCGCTGGGCCGTCATCTTCTCTCCGTTTGACATCAGCTGTGCGCTGGAAAGCCACGAAGCAGTCGGTTGCCGCGGCTACATCCGCGAAGACGCCGCCCGCATCGGCCTGAACGTGCTGCTCTACACGCTGAACCAGTAGTAGGCACGCTCCGTGTGCCGCAACAGCCCCTGCGAAAACGTCCCCCAGCTCTCCACGCACCGCGTGCCGCACCAGTTCTTGCTGGGATGTCTCCGGCCTCCCATTTGGCCCGCTCCGCGACGCGACGTTTGCCAACGTCAGCTCCGGATGACTCGGGATCCAAATGCGGCTTTGCAATGGTTCCGCGCCAGCAAAACCTGCTATATTGAATAGCGATTTGCGACTAGCAGTTCAAATCGGGGGTCGCACGGCACGGGTTTCAAAGCGGCGATGAACAATAGAAACACAACAAACCGACGCGAGAGTTTTCTCAAAACGCAACGTATGAAATACAGCTTCACCCTCGGCATAGTGCTAAGTTTATGCACGGTTGCCCGTTCCCAGTCTGTCAGCTCCACTTCGGCGGACGCAAAGGAACCAACAATTCCGTACGCTACGTTGCAAGAGATCGCAAACAACGACTCCGAGGCGGAGATCATCGAAAAAGCGGCCAAGGTTTTGCCGCGCCAGAACCAGACGGATTGGTTTCGGATGGAGCGGACGTTCTTCATCCATTTTGGTCCGAACACGTTTCGGCACGTCGAGTGGGGCAACGGGCAGGAAGATCCGTCGATATTCAATCCGCAGGAGCTCGATGCCGAGCAATGGGTGCTCGCTGTCAAGGAAGCCGGCGGCAAAATGATCGTACCAGTGTGTAAGCACCATGACGGTTTCTGCCTGTGGCCCACACGATATGAAGAGCACTCCGTCGCGGCCAGCCCGTGGCGCGATGGGAAAGGAGACGTGATCCGGCAAGTGGCCGACGCAGCCCAAAAGCACGGCATTAAGCTGGGCGTTTATCTTTCGCCGGCCGACCTGTACCAGTTGCGCACCAATCCCAAAAACCCAGACGGCTATTATGGAAACAGAAGCCCGAAGCTGCGGTCGATGATTCCGACCGATCCGACCACCTTCAAGTCGGATCCGTCGAAAGGACGCACGCCACCCCCAGGTTTTCAAAGTTACACCTACGAGGTAAACGACTATAATCGGTATTTTCTCAACCAGCTTTACGAATTGCTGACCGAGTATGGACCGATCAACGAAGTCTGGTTCGACGGCGCGAATCCGGATCGAAGCGTTCCGGAAACGTACGACTATGCCGCCTGGTACGATTTGATTCGTAACTTGCAGCCGCAGGCGATCATATTCGGCAAAGGGCCGGATGGACGCTGGGTTGGCAACGAAGGCGGAGTGGGCCGCCCGACCGAGTGGAGCGTCATCCCCTTACCGAAGCCGCCCGCGGAGTTCAATTGGCCCGATATGACGCAGAGAGACTTGGGCAGCCGAGCCAGGCTGAAATCTGGCACGTATCTTTGGTGGTATCCGGCCGAGGTCAACGTGCCCATTCTCCATGGTTGGTTCTGGGCGCCGAAGAAGCCCTCGCGAACGGCCGCGGAGCTCGTCGACATTTACTATCAGTCCGTAGGCCGCAACGGAATCTGGCTGTTGAACCTGTCGCCGGACTCGCGCGGCCTGATTCCGGACGACCAGCTCGCGCATCTGCGATTGATGGCCCAAGTTGTCCGTGATACGTTTGCTAAAAATCTGACCGGCGGCGGCAGCCTCACGGCCGACTCGTCGATCGACGCCAAAGGCGCGTCCTTGGCTCTCGATGGGAAACTCGACACCTGGTGGGAGGCAGCGCCGGGGCACAGCACCGGCGAGCTCGTTCTGAAGCTGCCGGCGCCCGCCACGTTTGATGTCGTGTCGTTGCAAGAGGCGGTGGATCATCGTGGTCAACGCATCGAGTCGTTCGCCCTCGACACTTGGGATGGCCGCGGGTGGAATGCGGCAATCACCGCCGACGAGCTGACTACGGTAGGATTTAAAAGGCTCATTCGCTTGCGGTCTCCAGTGACAAGCGACCGGCTCCGAATCCGCATCACCGGTTCGCGCACCGAGCCAACGATCGCCGGCATTGGGCTTTTCAAGCAGGCCGAAATCGTTTCACCGCCCGCCATTTCTGAACAAAGCGCCGACGGCCTGGTGAAGATCAGCGATCCGAAGGGCCTTACGGTGGTCTACACCACGGACGGCTCGGCGCCGACCCGAACGTCGGCCGTTTACCGTTCTCCTGTCGCTCTGCCACGCGGCGGCGTGCTGAACGCTGCCAGTGTGGCCCCGGACGGACGCGTGGGCATGATGGCCACGAAGTGGTTCTCCGGCTTCGCGCCAACCGGCTGGACTGTTGTGACAGCGGACGGCCAGGAAACTGGCGACGCGAACGGCAGTGCCGCGAACGCGATCGATGCCGACCCATCGACATTCTGGCAAAGCGATGACTCCGCGGGGCCGCATTCGTTGACCATCGATATGCGACGCGAACTGGACATCGCCGGCTTTTGTTATTTGCCGCGTCAGGATCGAAACCCGTTTGGCGTAATCAGTGTTTACCGTATCGAAACGAGCCTGGACGGACAATCGTGGACGACCAAAATAAACGACGGCCGCTTCGGTAACATCCGAAACAACCCTACGGCTCAAGAGGTGAATTTCGAGCCTGTGACGGCTCGGTACATACGCTTTACGGCCTTGCGGGTTGTCACGGGAGGCGGCGCAACGGCTGCGGAAATCAGCGTATTGCCCGCGGAAGGCGAAAGTGGCGGAAACTAATTGAGGTTTTGCGCCGGCCGCGTGGATTGCAAATTCTCTTGCGAGGGTTCTATGAGAACTTCGCTGATGGCGGGGTTGCGGCTTTCGAAAATCATAGCGGCAATACTTCTTGGGGGGGCAACGCTGACCGCCGCTGGTCAAGAGAATGACGACGCGCATTCGCTCGGGCTGCGCGAGACGCTGTCGCTCGACCAGGGATGGCGATTCCACCTGGGCGACATTCCTCCGACCGACTTTCGACCTAACCGGGATGAGGCCGAAGGGGGCGCGAAGGCAGGGGGCGCGTGGGGCGCCGCAGCGCCCAATTACGACGACAAATCTTGGAGAGAGCTCGATCTGCCGCACGACTGGGTCGTCGAAGGGCCGTTCGATCAGGAGGCAAACCGAAATCAGGGATATCGGCGGCGCGGCATCGCCTGGTATCGACGCCAATTCGAATTGAACGAATCCGATCGTGGCAAGCATATCGAACTCCAATTTGACGGCGTTTCCACCCATTGTACCGTTTGGTTCAACGGCATGCCGGTGCATCACAATTGGAACGGCTACGCGTCGTTCTACATTGATATTACAAGCATGGCACGCTACGGAAACGATATCAACACGATCGCCGTGCGGGTGGACGCCAAAGCGATGGAAGGCTGGTGGTATGAGGGGGCCGGCATCTATCGCCATACTTGGCTGGTGAAGCGCAACCCAGTGCATATCGTCACGGACGGCATTTATGCTAACCCCGTCCGCTCGCCAGATGGGCATTGGACTATACCCGTTGAAGCGACGCTGCGTAATTCAGGTTACCGCGCGACCTCGGCGTTGTTGACAGTTTCCGTCATCGACCCATCTGGAAAAGATATCGCCCGGGCGAATACGCCGCCGGTCGACCTAGCCGCTTTCGAGCAACAGGTCGAGACCTTATCGCTGCCCGTCGAGTCGCCACGCATTTGGTCTGTGGACGAACCGATTCTTTATGAAGTCCGCACGACCGTGCTCAATAACAATCTGCCCGTTGACGCCGTCACGACCAAATGCGGGTTTCGCATGCTTCGCTTTGATCAGGAGCAAGGATTCTTACTCAACGAGCAGCGACTTGTGCTGCAAGGCGTCTGCAATCATCAGGACCACGCCGGCGTGGGCGTCGCCGTGCCCGATTCTCTGTGGGAATTTCGCATTCGCAAGCTAAAAGAGATGGCGCGAACGCTATTCGGTGCGCCACAATCCCCCGGCCAAAGAGCTTCTCGACGTCTGCGACCGCCTGGGGATGCTGGTGATGGATGAGAACCGGCACTTGGACACCTCGGCAGAAAACCTCAATCAGCTCGAATGGCTCGTGCGTCGCGACCGGAACCACCCTAGCGTGATCTTGTGGTGCTTGTTCAACGAGGAGAACGGCGTGCAGGGCAACGCGCTGGGAATGGAGATGAGCCGCCGCCTGGATGCGCTGGTCGAGCAGCTCGATGCCACGCGTCCTACCACGGCGGCACAGAACGGGGGGCAATTGCGTGGAGACACGGCGAACCCAGAAAACGCGGCCCAGGCGGTGGACGTAGTCGGCATCAATTACCAGGTCGACAAATATGAGCGGATTCGAGCCGCCTATCCCAACAAACCGATCGTCAGCACGGAAGAGGGTTCCCAAGTCATGACCCGCGGGGCCTACGTGACCGACTGGTCGAAGAACGTGCTAAATGCGTACGACGACATCATTCGCGGCTGGACGGTGAACAATCGTCTGGCGTGGCAAGTGATCGAGCGCCAGCCGACCTTTGCAGGAGGCTTTCTTTGGACGGGCTTCGATTACCGCGGAGAGCCGACGCCGTTCAATTGGCCGTCCGTGAGCTCTTATTTCGGCTGCCTTGATCTGTGCGGATTTCCCAAGACGGCGTTTTACGTCCGCCAGGCTTTGTGGATTCACGACCGCCCCGTGCTGACTCTTGTACCGCATTGGAACTGGGCTGGCAAAGAAGGCACACCAATCAAAGTGATGGCACTCACCAATGCCGAAACGGTGGCCCTCTCGCTGAACGGCAAACTGCTTGAGGAGAAGCCTGTGGACCCGGTGATGATGGTCGAATGGCAAGTACCCTATGCGGCGGGAAAGCTCGAAGCAGTCGCCAAGCGAGGGGGCAAGGAAGTTGCTCGCTATTCGGTCGAAACGACGGGCGAACCGGTCGCGCTGCGGCTTATACCAGATCGCATGACTTTGGACGGCGATGGTCGCGATGCGCTACCTGTCACCGTGGAGGCTCTCGACGGCGACGGACGTGCCGTCCCGACGGCCAACTTGCCGGTTGAGTTTGAAATCAGCGGGCCGGGCGTGATGATCGGCGTGGGCAACGGCGATCCAACATCTCATGAGCCGGATAAGGGCAACATGCGCCGCCTCTTCAACGGCCTGGCCCAGGTTATCGTTGAGAGTCAGCGCGGCGGCTCGGGCCACCTCGTCCTGCGCGCTAAGGCCGCCGGCCTAAACGAGGCTGAGGTAGTCATCCGCGTCGCAAAGACGGCGCAGCCTCCGGCCGTGCCCGCCGTCGTCAAGCAATAGCGACCGAGGGGCCGACGCAACCGGCTGCTTGTTTTGTTGCTGCGACGAGAAGGGACAACGCATCCATGCACGCCTCGTGCACTTTATTGGGCGGCGATCGTTAGTGGCAACTTAAGCCGGATGTCATCGGAGGCGGCGCCGACGAGGAACTCGTAGTCGCCCGGCTCCACGACATATTGCTTTTGTTCTTCGCTCCAGTACCGCAGTCGTTCGGCAGGTACTTCGATCGTGACCTCTGCGGATTCGCCGCTCTTCAGGCTTACCCGGTGGAAGCCGCAAAGAGATTGCTTGGGCTGCGGCGCTGCGGAATTCACATGTCGAAAGTAAAGCTGCGCTACGTCGTCGCCATCCCGCTGGCCGGTATTTTTGACGGTAAACGTCACCTGCACCTTGCCGTCGGGCGTGATGCGGCTTGAATTCAATTTCCCCCCCGCATAATCAAAACTTGTGTAGCTCAAGCCGTGACCGAACGCGTACAGCGGCTTGCCATTGAAGTAGCGATAGGTGCGGTTGGCCATCGAGTAATCGTCGAAGGCTGGCAGGTCCGACGTCGCCCGGTAAAACGTTACCGGTAAATGACCGGACGGATTCACCTCGCCGAAGAGCACTTCGGCGACGGCCCGTCCACCGTCGCCGCCCGGATACCAGGCTTGCAGAATCGCGGGCAGGTGCTCGTCTTCCCAGGTGAGCGCGACGGCCGAGCCGCTGCAATTTACCATCACGATCGGCTTGCCGACCTCATGCAGTGCTTGGATAAACTTTTCCTGCACTTCAGGCAGTTCGATGGCGCTGCGGTCGAAACTTTCCCCCTCTTGCCCGGACGTAATGCCGCCGACGTAGATAACCAAATCGGCCTCGCGTGCGATTTTAAGGGCTTCCGCATTCAATTCGTCCAAGGGACGATTGGTCGTGTTGTCCTGGCCGCTGTAGGGCGCCGTGCGGCGATCGGCCGTAACCGGCGTGCCCAAGGCATGAGTGATTTCAATATTGGGTCCGGCAAATTGCTTGATGCCGCTGAGAATCGAAACCGGGCGCGATGCGCTGCCATGATAATTGCCCACCAGCATCGATTTCGAATCGCTGTTGGGGCCGATGACGGCGATCTTCTTAAACTTTGCCCGGTCGAGCGGCAGAATGCCGTCGTTCTTCAAGAGCACCATCGATTGCCGGGCAAGTTCTAAGGAGACCTGGCGATGTTCGGGCGTGTCGTTGTCCTTGATGGTGTATTTCGCATAGGGAACCTTGTCGGCTGGATCGAACAGGCCGAGGCGAAAGCGGGTCCACAGCGTGTAGTGGAGTGCTTTGTCGATGTCCTTTTCCGTCACGAGCCCATTCTGTGCGGCACGCACCAAGGCATCGTAGTCGCCGCCACAACAGAGATTGCAGCCGGCCTTGACTGCGGCCGCAGCGGCCTCTTCGGCAGAGTTGACATAGTGATGCTGGCGATTACCCCAAATATCGCGAATCGCGCCGCAGTCGGAGACGACGTAACCTTCGAAGCCCCACTTCGTACGGAGCAAGTCGTCGAGCAACAGCGTGCTGGCGCTGCATGGAACGCCGTCGACCGCGTTGTAGGCGCTCATCACCCCGGCGACGTGCCCCTCGCGTACAACCCGTTCAAACTGCGGCAGATACGTTTCGTACAAGTCGCGGTCTGAGACTTTCGCGTCGAAGCGGTGCCGATCCCCCTCGGGACCGCTGTGTACGGCGTAATGCTTCGCGCAGGCCATCGCCAGCATGTAATTGGGATCGTCCCCCTGAATGCCCTTGACGAACTCAATGCCGATTTCGCTGGTGAGATAAGGGTCTTCTCCGTACGTTTCCTGGCCGCGGCCCCAGCGCGGATCGCGGAAGATGTTTATATTCGGCGTCCAGAAGGTCATGCCGGCCCACCACTTGGAGTCACCGTTGTGCGTTGTGGCGTAGTCGTTGTGTTTCGCGCGGCCTTCGACGCCGATGACCGTTCCTTGCTGGTGAAACAATTCAGGGTTCCAACAGGCAGCGCCCCCGACTGGTTCCGGAAAAACAGTGGCCACGCCGTTGTTGGCGACGCCGTGCAAGGCCTCATTCCAGTAGTCGTACGAGGGCAGGCCCAGCCGCGCAATGGCGGGCGCGGCGTTCTTCAACTGCGCAACTTTTTCCGCCAGCGACATGCGGCGGATCAAATCGTCGATTCGCGCATCGAGCGGTTTCGCCGGATCGCGCCAGATTGGAGCTGCCGCCACGTCCGGCACGCGGGCGGCCGACGCCGAAAACGCGTCGGCCAGTTCCGAGGCGCTGAACGAAACGACCATTTCGCCTGCGGCGTTTTTGACCTCGATCGTGTTGAATTTGGCGGCGCCTTTGCTCGCCGCGAAGGAAATTTTGAGCGGCCCACGCAGGGCATCGTCGGCATGCTCCACAACGCCGCTAACGGTCGCCACTTTCCGGGCCCCGCCCGCCTTCGCAACGATGTCGAAATCTTTGGCCAGCGTCGTATCGCCCGCCGTGATGCTAAACACGCGTTCGCCGGCCGCGGCGGCGGTCGTCTCCGCCGCGCCGATCGTGATCGTGTACTTTCCCACCGGTAAGGTCGCAATGTTGACGGTAAACTCCTGGCCGCTGACGTCTTCGCGGTATTTGGCCGCGTTGTCGCCCGCCCCTTCGATGTTCGCACGCCCGTTGTCGCGGCGATGGGAAAAGGTGCCGCTGACGCTCACTTGCGGTCCACATGTGCCGCAGAATTCGTCTTCGGCAATGGCCGCTCGATTGGGAACGGTTAGTCCCGCCAAAAACAGCGCTACGATCGACGCGAACCGCAAATGGGTGACTTGCTTTATCATTTTAGAATCTCGCGCGTGAAAGAGGTGTATTGATAACAAATGCCGTGGCCGGCCCGGTTACGGGCTGGCTTGAGTTTCGCCGCCGCACGACGGCTTTCTATTGCGCCGTCCGCAGGCCAGCACAGCACCTTGCACGTCGGCACGATTCAAGTCTCGCACAGCCGGCGTGGAGCGGTGGCTCGCCCGTGTTGCTAGCGGACGACTAGGGCGTCCACAGCCACGGGACCAGGCCCGCGATTGATAATACGAATGATGTGAGAGGCCGGCGTCAGCCCGGTCACTTCACATACCGCCTGTTGGGCCTGGCGCGTCCCCGTTGGACAAATCCGCCGTCGCACGGCTTTCGCCGTCAATTCTAATCTCGATCTGGCCGGCGCCCACTTCTTTTGGGGCGACGACCGTGACGCTGCTGCCGATGAACGAACAACTCCAGACATCGCCGGGCGCTTCGCTAATGGTGAGATCATTGTTGAAATCGCCCGTGCCCAGATTGCAGTGCCGAATCCATCCAACCGCCACGACGCCCGGGTCGTCGTCATTGATCCAGCCCTTGTCGTGGGTGATGCGCAAAACGCGGCACCTGGATGCCAGCGTTTGATTGGTGATCCCCGGCAGCGGTGGCGCCGGTCCACCGGGCGTCACAGTCAGCCCCTGTTCGTCTTGAGTAAACGTGAGCGCAAGATCGGAACCGAGCAGTTCGACTTTGGACACTTTGCCCAACGTCCCCCCGCCGGTGCGCAGAGCCCTGAGCTTTGTCGGTTCGCCGTTCCAATCCAATAATTCGGCATAGACGTTGCCCTTGTTGCGCGTGTAACACACCGAACGCTCGCCGGAAACTTCAAACGGGCGGGAGGCGTAAACGGCCTCGCCGTTCACCTTGAGCCACGCGCCGACGTCTTTACTGATCTGGACGACTTCCGGGTCGAGATCGCCCCGTCCGTGCTGGGTCAGGTTCAGCAACATCGTTCCGTTGCGCGAGACGTTCTGCATCAACGACCGGACAATGCTCGCGGCATCCCGATATCGTTGCCCGGTGCGGTAATGCCAGTCGGCAATGCTCGTCTCGGTCTGGAACGGATACGCCATGATCTCCGGCTCGATGATCGCTTCTGTACTTTTGACCAGAGAATGGTCTACCAACGGCAGGAGTTGCGGGCTGTTTTGGAAACTGTTGTAGCGACCTCCCACGCCCTTCAGATTAACCACCACTTCCATCTTTCCCTGGTTCCATTGCAGCGACTTGTTGTAGTAGTTCGCAATCAGCGGCGGAGCGAGAAAACCCAGGCCCATGCGGACGCCGAGGTCCACTTGCGAATCGCCCGCGTGCTCGTCGAAATAGATCACGTCCGGATGATACTTGGTGATCGCGTCGTCCACCCGCCACATGAACTGGTTGGCAAAGGGCGAATGCAACGGATCGCTGCTGGTGTGAACCGGCCCATAAAGGTCCACTGGGTCTTTACCCTCCCACCATTTTCCCTTTCCATCCAGAATCGTTTGCAGCGCATCGTAAGGCACGCCTTTCTTGGGCCCCGTTTTGTCGCTGGTGTAACGCACTGGCATGAACTGCCCCCAGGTGCGACCCGGAGTATTATGAAAACCGATGCCGAAACGCAGACCGTGCCGGCGCGCCGATTTTTCCCAAGTGCCGACGATATCCACCTTCGGGCCCACTTTCACCGAGTTCCACGGCTGGTACGCCGAATCCCAGCAATCGAAGTTGTCGTGGTGAACGCCCATCGCCATGAAGTACCGCGCTCCCATTTCAATGTACAAATCCATCAACTCATCAGGGTTCCAGCGGTCAATCACCCAATTGCGGCAGATGTCCTTGTAGCCGTACTCCGACGGATGCCCGAAGTGTTCGAGGTTGTAATCATATTGCCGATTGCCTTGCAGATACATGCCCCGCGCATACCAGTCCCCCTGCTCGGGCATGGACTGCGGGTCCCAGTGCGCCCAGGCGCCAAACTTCGCATCACGCCACCACTCCGGCACAGCGTAAAGTTGGCTTATCTCCTTCCAGTCGGCCGCATAAGGACCGGCCGCCACCGGCAACGAGGGCAGGTTCCAAATATCCGGCGGCAATCCCAGGTCTCCGTCGCCGACAGCTATCCGGTCAATGCTCACCGGCACATCGTTCATCGCCAGGCTGATCGTCAGCGTGGCGTCGGCGGGAATCGCCAGCTCAATGATTGCGTGCAGAAACGAACGGGTGAGCGCCCCGGATGAATGAACGTTCACCTTGCGCGCCGGTTGATCGTTGACCGCAACGCTGATCGTCCCTACTCTCAGCGACGCATAGCGAATTGCCAATTTGCCGGCAGCCGGTAGGCCGGCGAACTTGATGCCCTGCCCAGGCTCGGCCAAACCGACCGAGTGCCCTCCCAAGGCCGCATCGTCAGCCACCTTGGATGCCCCCCCGAGGAGTTCAGCCGATTCTGCTGCCTCATATAAATCCTTCTCCGGTGCAACCGCGACGCAAACGGCAGCGACGAAAAGCACCATCGCTCCAGTGATCAACGCGCGAAACTGAAATCTGCTCATAAAGCGTTAACTGTTTTTGTATTCTCAGTTCTCTCAATCAGTCGTGATTCAAGTTCGTTCACGAATGCTATGTTCTATGCTCAATGATTTGGACGAATCGCGCCCGGCGGCGCCGCGATCGCAGCGACGGATTTCTCCAATTACCCCCAGTCAACTCTCATGCTTACGAGCGTTTTCAATTCCAAATTTGCTGCGGCGCTGGGCTCGACAAGCGAGGCAGCGCTCTTCTCATCGCACCACCGGTGCGACAAAATGATACTCGGGCGCTTTCGCAGGCCCTTCCAATGTCAGCATTTGCGTTAGTGTACCGGGCCCCTCGGCAGAGCTGCCGCCGACTTGAAGCTCCAAATCACACGGCCGCACCTCGCGTTTGCCATCTTTGCCGACGACGAGGGATAACTGCTGCGTTGTCACCGTAAAAGTGACACTCTTGCTCGCGCCCGCCTTCAGCGGCACCCGGGCAAAGCCGACCAGCGTTTTGCGCGGCGTGGCGGCGAGGGTCGCTTGGTCGTCGGTCATCGCCGAAACGTCCGGCAGCGTGGCCGGGGCAATCGCGGGGACGTCACGATTGACGTATAGCTGCACGACGTCGTCGCCGTCAACTGCGCCGGTATTCTTGACCGTGACGGAAACCTTAACGTCGTCGCCGGTGCCTGACTTGGCCGGCGCCGACAGGCTCGAGTACGCGAAGGTAGTGTAGGATAGCCCGTGGCCGAACGGGTAGAGGACCGGCTTGGTGTTGTAACGGTACGTTCGGTCGACCATTCGGTAGTCGGTAAACTCGGGCAGGTCGGCCGTGGCTCGATAGAACGTCACCGGCAGACGGCCGGCCGGGTTGTATCTGCCAACGAGCACGTCCGCGACCGCGTCGCCGCGCTGCCCCGGATACCAAGCCTGGACAATGGCGGGCACGTTTTCGGCAGCCCACGTCATGGCCACCGGGCTGCCTGAACAGTTCACGACGACGACAGGCTTGGTGCCCGCGGCCAGCGTGACGGCGCGGACCAGTCCTTCCTGCACGGCGGGCAGCTCAATGCTGCTGCGGTCGCGGTTTTCGCCTTCCTGCGATCCGTCGATCCCGACGACCAGTATCACGGCATCGGCTTTCTTTGCGAGATTGATGGCTTCGCCATAGAGGCTTTGTCCGGCCGTATTCGCCGGCAGGCCGTCGGCAGTTGGAAGAGTCCAGGCGAGCTGCAAGAGCGGGTCGGTGGTTGCATCGGCGGAGGGGTCTGCCGTCACGCCGGGCGCGGTTGAAGAGGCTCCAAACGTTCCGCCTCCTCGGCCGAAACCGCCGCGGCCGCCCCGGCCACCTCGTCCGCCCCGGCCGCCGCCTCGCGCCGGTCCGGCGCCATCCGGCTGGAAGACAATGGCGGTCGGCCGACCATCTCCCGCACCCTGCGGGCCGGCAGCACCGCCACGAGCCGCGCCGCCCCCGCGTCCACCGAAGCCGCCGCGTCCGCCCCGGCCACCCCGTCCGACGCCGCCGGAATTTGGCGAATGCGTGAACTCCACGACCAGCTCGTAAGCTTTGTCTTTTTCCAGATGGATGGGCGCCCCCACGACGCGTAGCCCGCCGCCGCGCATTTCGTCCAGCACTACCTTGCCGTCAATCGCTAGACGGAAAGCATCGCGGCCCTTGGCCCCCAATTGATACTCGCCACTGGACGGCGGAACCAGGACACCGACCATTTTCACCACGAGGGCTGGGTCGAACGCGACGCCGCTGCCGGCGCCGGGCATTGTCACGGTGCCCATCTCCGAGACTTCGCGGTGAGCCGGCTGCGCCAGCCCAGCTTCATCAGTGGCATAAGAGACCGTGAGCCCGTGCTCAGACTTGCCGGCGTCTGTGTAGAGATACTCCGGCTTCACCAGTTCCGCGAGCGCGATATTGCCGGTCAACGGCAATTGCAGGTCCGCCGGCGTGAGTACGTGGTCCGCCCCGATCGCTTGCTCGATGCCCTTGAGAATCGTGAGCTGATGCTCGGCAGTCGCGCGGCCGTTGTAGTTGCCATACTGCATGGCGATGGCGTTGGCATTCGGTCCTAATACGGCAACCGCGCCGATGCTCGATTTCAGCGGCAGCGTTTGGTTGACATTTTTCAAAAGCACGATGGATTCGCGGGCTGCCGCCAGCGCCAGCTCATGATGTGCCGGCGTGTTGTACATCTCCTTCGTAATCTTGTTGTAGGGGTTGCCCGCGTATCCTGGCGGATCGAACTCGCCAATCCGAAAACGCGCTTCCATCAATCGGCCGACCGCGAGATCGACTTCCTTCTCCGCGATCAGCCCACGCTCGACGGCCTGGGCGAGGCTGCTCGGCCCACCGCCGCGGCCGCCGCCGTAGGTCGTGCCGCTGTTGAGCTCATTGCCCGATTTCACGGCCAGTGCCGACGCTTCCACGGCAGTCGGAACGTACGCGTGGCGATTCTGTCGATAAATGTCGGCAACCGAATCGACGTCAGACACGACATAGCCGCCAAAGCCCCACTGGTGGCGAAGGATGTCTGTCAGCAGCCGCTTGTTGCCGGAATTCGGCACGCCGTCGAGCGCGTTGTACGAGGACATGATCGAATCGGCGTGGCCTTCCTTGACGGCCGCTTCAAACTGCGGCAGGTAAGTCGTGTACAGGTCCTGATCGGTCACCGCCGCGTTGAACTGCTCGCGAACCGCCTCCGGGCCGCTGTGGACGGCAAAGTGCTTCGGCGTCGCGATGGCCCGAAAATATACCGGGTCATCCCCCTGGATCCCTTGGACGAATGCAATCGCAAAACGCCCAGACAAATAGGGATCTTCACCATACGTTTCCTGGCCGCGGCCCCAGCGCGGGTCGCGAAAAATATTGATGTTGGGAGACCAGAAGTCCAGCCCGGTCATCGCATTGAAGATGTTGTTGGCGCGGTATTCGACGTTTTTTGCCCGGCCTTCGGTGCTGATCGCAATGGCCACCCGCAGGTGCAGGTCGGTATCCCAAGTGGCAGCTAGGCCGATCGCCTGGGGAAAGACAGTCGCCGTATCGTGCGTCATGCCGTGCAGCGCTTCGGTCCACCAGTGGTAGGGCGCGATACCCAGCCGCGGGATGGCCGGCGACGCCATTTGCATCAGGGCGACTTTCTCCTCAAGACTCAATCGCGAAACAAGATCAGCCACGCGCTTTTGCATTGGCAGCGCAGGATCGTAGAACGATGGCAACGGCTCCGGTCGTGGCGGCGGCGCAATAGGCACGTCGCGGCCACCCGGTCCGCCCGGATACGCGCCCAGCGTATCCGCGCCACCGGCCGGCGGCGTGTTCTGCCCCCATGCCGACGAAGCGACTGCCGCGGCTGCGATCACCCAGACCGTCGCGGCACGTACCATCTTCCCAAAGATTGAGTTCCCCATTGCTTCCGATCCTTTGCTCGTCAGAACTTCAGCATTCAACCGACTCGATCGAGCGGCGCATTCCATCCCGAACGCGGCCAGCCGGCTTTGCAGGTAAGTATACTTGCCCGACCGCCCCGCCGGCGATCGGGATGCATTTTATCGTATCCACACAACGGGCCCGCCCCGTCGGCCCGTCCATAACGTCAATTCTTCTTTAAGGGTGATTGGCTGCGTGATTTGCTTGTAAGCGGCCGGATTCACCGGCTCGACGTCGGGTGTCGCTGGCGGCCTGCCCAGCCGGGCTTCCCGGCCCCTGGCCGCCGACCCTCGCGAAAGCTCGTTGACTCCTTCTCGATCTCAGCCTAGTCGATCCAATGCGGCAAAAAACGCCAGGATTAGCCTACGAGCCCTCCTGAATAACAAGCGGCCGACCAATCCTGACCTTGCCCTTCACCGGCGTATTCCGCGACGAATCGCCCACGGCGATTGTGTAATCCCCCGCCTCCGCAACCCAGGCATGCCGCTCGACATCGTAGTGTGTAAACGCCATCGGCGGCAGGTGCAATCGAATTTGTTTTCCCTCGCCCGGCTTCAAGACGACTCTTTGAAAGCCTTTGAGCTCCTGCGGCGGCCGCTCGACCGTCGGCTTCGCTTGGCCAACGTACGCCTGCACGACCGTCGCGCCTTCACGCGGGCCGACGTTCGTGACGACGCACTCGACGTCGTAGCCGCCCGTGTCATCGTTCGCGGCGGCAACGACAAGGTCTTCGCCAGCCGCGAATTCGAACCCCGTGTACGACAATCCAAATCCAAACGGGAATTGCGGACCGATGTTTTTCGCGTCGTACCACCGGTAGCCGACAAACAGACCTTCCGCGTACGTCTCCTGCGGCCCCGCATCGGCCGTCAAACCGCGGCCGCCGCCGCGCCCACGGCGACTACTCGCACCGCCAGCGCCGACCGTGCCCGGGTAGAGATGGGGGTCATCGGCCTGATGGGCTGGCGAGTCGGCCAGTTGCCTGGGCCAAGTGCAAGGCAGGTGGCCGGCCGGATTGACGTCGCCGAACAACAGTCGTGCCAACCCCTCGCCCCCTTGCGTGCCGCCGTACCAATACATCATGAGGGCGCCGCACTTCTCCAGCCACGGCTCGACCGACGACGGGCTGCCGCCGGTGAGGACGACGATCGTCTGTGGATTGGCCGCGCATACCGCCTCGATCAGTTCCGCCTGGCCCGCAGGCAGTTCGAAGCTCGGACGGTCCGCCGCTTCCTGATCCTGGGCCCGATACAGCCCGGCGAACAAGATGGTCACGTCGGCCCCTTTCGCGGCGCCGACGGCCTCGTCAAGCAACGAATTGGCCACAGCCGAAGGCGCGGCCTCCGCAGCGCCTCCCCGGCGTCCCCGCCGACCACGCCCGCCGCCGCGAGCATAGCCTTGGGCGAAGTTGACGGTCATGCCACTTCCTGCACGGGTGCGAATCCCCTCCAGCGGGCTGATCTCGCCGCGGGTCTTGATGGCCGCCGACATCCCGTCGTGTGAGAACGATGCCTGCGCATTGTCGCCGATCACGGCAATCGTCTTGAGCTTGGCAGCGTCGAGCGGGAGCAGGCCGCCTGCGTTCTTCAGCAGCACGCACGCCGATGCGACCACCTCCCGCGCCGCCCGCAGGTGGGCCGGGCTGAGCAGTGACATCTCTTCCTGCTGCTCGGCCGTCAGCTCGGCCGGCCGGTCCAACAAACCGGTCGCGGCCATTACCCGCAGGTTGCGCAGCACCATGTCGTCGATCCGCGACATCGGCACCGGCGAAGTGGCTTCGCTCACCAGCCGCAACAGCGGCGCCGCGAGAAAATCGTTGTTGTGGTTGCCGGTCACGTTCGAACCCATCTCCAGGTCGAGGCCATGGTTGGCCGCATCGACGGTCGAATGGCAGCCCCCCCAGTCGGTCAACACCAGGCCCATGAAGCCCCAGTCCTGCTTGAGGACCTGGTTGAGCAAGAAATCGTTCTCCGAACAGAATTGCCCGTTCACGCGGTTATACGCCGTCATGATCGACCACACGTGCGCTCGGTGACGGCCGCCTTGAACGCCGGCAGATATATCTCGCGCATCGTCCGCTCATCGACATGCACATTGACGCTGTTGCGATTGGTCTCCTGATTATTCAGGGCATAATGTTTGGCGCACGCCGCCACGCCGTTCTGCTGCAGACCGTTGATAAACCCCACGGCCATCCGACCGGCCAGGTAGGGGTCTTCGCCGAAGTACTCCGAGTTACGACCGCAAAGCGGAGTCCGCATGATGTTCAGACCGGGGCAAAGCATGATGTTCTTGCCCCGCATGCGAGCCTCTTGGCCGATGACGCGGCCGTATGCCTCCGCCAGTTCCGGGTCGAACGACGCGGCGAGGCCAATCGATGCGGGCATGGCCGTGGCAAAATCGTCGTCGCGGTTCGCTACGTTCCAACCGGTCGGCAGAATCTCCTCCCGGACGCCGTTCGGCCCGTCCGACATCCACAGCTTGCCAATGCCGAACCGCGGCAGGCCGGCTGTGCTGAAAGTGCCGTCGGCGTGCAAGAGCGAAATCTTTTCTTCCAGCGTCAGCCGCGGCAACAGGTCCCGGGCACGCACGTCGGGCGACAGCGTTTTGTTCCGCCACCGTGCGTCCAAGTCGCCGTTAGTGGCCTCAATGCTGGACGTCTCCTGCCCCTTGGCCGCTATCGCCGTGAAACAGCAAAACGCGACAAACCCCAAAATCAGAATCCCCTTTGTCATCCCATCGCCTCCCACGACCAACTCGCCGATTCGAATGCCAAATCGGCTCCCGGCAGCTATTGTTGCCCGGGCGCGACTGTTCGGCCGGCTGTTCGTTCTATTTCAATCAGCCCCGAAGATCCCACCAGCACGGCCGGTTTAGTCAAACGACTCGAAACAGGCCCGGTCGGGTAGAGGCCACACCCGATCCAGTCCATTGCGCCTGGTGCCGTCACGACTTGTGCTTTCGAATCCAAACCACAGCCCCGCCTCGTTGGCTCATCGGTAGGGTCAATTCATCTTTCGCTGTGACCGGCTGCGTTGATTGTTTGAAAGTAGCCGGATTCTCCGGTTCGTCGCCAAAGACTTCAGCCTGCCATTTGCCATCGCCCAAAAACGCCAAATTGATCGCAAGGGTGCACTCCTCCTGTCCGTTCAGAGCGCCGATGTACCACTCCTCTCCGCGCCGCCGGGCGAACGCTACCGTTTTGCCGATCTCGCTGCCCGGCAGCACGATCGTTTCGTCCCACGTCGAGGGCAGATGGCGCAGCAAATCTTCAGACGGATTGCCGATAAAGTCTTCGTAACTTCCGGCGAAGTGGAGCAACGGCGAGGTCATGTCGACCGCCTGGGCCAGCAAGTGAGCCCAAGTGTAGCCGACCATCTCGCGGCGATCGAACGCTGTCGGCGTGTAATCCGCCGGACCGGCCAGGAAGCGCGTAAAAAGCACCGTTTCGTCGTGGTCGGCGGCCTGCACGCGGCGATAGCGCGTCATGTGGTACTCGTGGCCGCGCACTGCCTCGCGACTCAGCTCGTGCGGCCAGGTGCGCCGACGGCCTGTCGGTTTGACGGCGCCGTGGAAGTTGCAAAGCAGGTGGAGTTCCGCCGTGTCGCGCAGCGCGCCTTCATACCAGCGGGTAATCTCGGCCGTACAGGCGGGGACAAAGTCGATCTTAATGCCGACAGCGCCCAGAGCCGCCACCCTTTCAAGATAAGCGCGGCGAGCCGTGTCGGTCCGCATCTCGTTGGAATTCACCCATACCAAGCTGCCCACGCCTTGCGACTTGGCATAGTCGATCACTTCCTTGAGGCACTGCCACTGATCTTTCTCTGGGGCGCACCAACTTCGCCAGCCCTCGTCGATCAGATAATACTCAAAACCAAGCTGCTTCGCCGCGTCGATCCACTGCTCCTGGTCGTTCAACTTCGGGGCGCCGATCGCCCACCACTCCCACAGCGAGCGGCCCGGCTTGATCCAGTCGGCGTTGGCCAATTCGGCCGAAGGCGGCGGGCAGAGGTTCGTCACGATATCGCTATTCACCAGCGCGTTGAGCCCGTCCGCGACGATCGCCACGCGCCACGGCGTTACGATCGGGCCCTGATGAGACCAGCCTCTCGCGGAAGGCGGAAAGACGGCCTTCAACAAGTCGCCGTTGCGCTCGAGCCCCATGTCCGGGAAGCAGTCATTATTCGCCTCGGTAAGGGAGACGTAAAGATGATCGCCGACTTGAAATGTCGCAGGGGGCGACAGCGCCGTGCGGGCTGGGATGGATTCCAACGCGCCCGCGGAGCCCGGCCGCTCGTAACCGCTGTCGTAGCGAGCCCACCAGGCCCGCGCCACCCGCCGGCAGGGCCCACGACGTCGCTTCCCCCGCAATCGTGTGCTGCGTGTCGTCCAGCGGCACACGCGTGCGCACAGCCGCTCCGTCGTCGAAGGCCCGCACGTCCAGCTCGTACTTCATTCCGTCCGCAGTCTCCACCGGGATCACAACCTCGTTGCAGTGGTTGTGGGCAACCGAGTGGTTACCCCAGGTGGCGTAGCGCTCATCAATCGTGCGGGTGCGCAGTTCGCCGCGCCGTGACTGATTTGCCAAGATCGTGTTCGTCCACGGTCAGCCCCAGCGGAGCGGCCGCCAGGATCGTTTTTCCCTCCCGCTGGAACGTCCATGTCAGTTGCCCCGCAGCATCCGTCATCACTTCCACGCCGAGCTTTCCGTCGGGGCTCGAAACGGTCACCGGCTGAAAGCCGCCTTCGGCGATCGGCAGAGCAAGTACTTCTCCGCAGGTTACGTCCGTGGATCCAACGGTCAGGGCCACGGCACAAACCAAGAAGCCGATCCAACCCAATTGTTTTTGAGCATTCATTATACAGATCACGGCTGATGCACCTTCACGTCTTCAAATTGAGTCTTAATCTGGAAATCTCCACGAACTCGATATCGTACCACATGCAGTCGCGCAAAGGACGCCTGCGCACGGTAGCTGCAATCGAATCAGCTCAAAAACCAGGGCGGATGACGGAAAAGTCCTGCGCCTGGTTCAATATTTGTGCAGCCCCCGTTGGTTTCGCCGTTCCAGCATTCCCGCGACGTTTCCCCCCAAGTTTACGACAGCATCGTGACAATATCTGCGCGCAGCGCCCGAGTGCCGTGACTGGCCTGGCCAATTCTCCGCATCCAGCCGCTACCTTGCGGCCGTCGCCCAAGTGCGAGCAGTTCATTGTAGAAAACGTGTGCGGTAAATGCGAGCTAGCCCTGATTAATCTCAAACTTCGTCGCAGCCGATGGTTTGTGCATAATTCGGACCAGACCTTGTTCCAGAATCGCCGCGGCGACATCCGCAAAGACGCCCCCCGCCTCAACCTCAACCGCCGCGCTACTCCAAGAAAATGTAGTGGGCACGCTCCGCGTGACGTAACAGCCCCTGCAAAAACGTCCCCAGCTCTCCTCGCTCCGCGTGCCCCAACAGCCCCTGCAAAAGAGCTCCGCCCCCCACGCGCACCGCACACCCCAACAGCACCTGCGCAAACATCCCGCTTCACCGCGCGCCATATGGCAAACCGGATGCCTGACACAATTGCCAATTCGCTTGAGCAAACGGCACTGTCGGAAAACGGCTCCCCCAAAGCGGCCGCTCGCTTTGCCAGAATCGCCCTGCTATATTCGCCAAATCAAAAGCCGGTTCTGTCCAAACCTCTTCGCTTCAGGAGCATTCGCCATGATTAGCTGCTTCCGAATCTCAATATCGCTCGCGGTTGTTGCGATCGCGACCTTCTTAGCACAACACTTGTTCGCCCAGCAAAACAACAACCCGCCCGCGACGGAACCCGATCACCCCGCTCCCATCGTCCTCTGGCCGGGCGGAGCGCCTGGCTCCGAGAGTGTTCTCGAGCAAAAGGAAATCGTCACCGCCCGCGTCTTTGGCGAGATCCATTTCATCGGCGTCTCGAACGTTCACCAGCCGTCGATCACGCCCTATCTGCCGGCGGCGGAGAAGGCCACCGGCGCCGCCGTAGTGGTTGCACCCGGCGGCGGGCACAGCGTCCTGGCGATCAGCCACGAAGGCTATTTCGTCGGCCAGTGGTTGGCCGATCACGGCATTGCCGCCTTTGTCCTCAAGTACCGCCTCGAGAGCGGCTCAACGCCTGACAGCGGAGCAAAGTACAAACGCGACAAGGAATCGCTCGCCGATGCCCAGCGCCGCGATCCGCACCATCCGCAGCCGGGCCACTGAGTGGCGCGTCGAGCCCGCCGCCGTCGGTATCATGGGCTTTTCCGCTGGTGGGCAAAT
Source organism: uncultured Planctomycetota bacterium (assembly GCA_963738665.1). GTDB lineage: Bacteria > Planctomycetota > Planctomycetia > Pirellulales > Lacipirellulaceae > JABDGM01. The sequence goes on along the minus strand of CAVTXL010000003.1, from coordinate 543,524 downwards.
CGCCGCCCTCGCTGCCATGAAGTACGAAGCCGGCGACGCAAACGCCGCCGACCCCATCGACCGCCTCAATTCGAAGCCCGCTTTCCAGGCCCTCATCTATCCCGGCGCGGCCGATACCGTCGTCGTCGACAAGAACTCACCGCCCGCTTTCCTCGCCTGCGCCTACGACGACAACCCGCGCATCTCGGAAGGTCTCGCCGAAATGTACCTCCGCTTTCACAAAGCGGGCGTCAACGCCGAGCTCCACATCTTCAGCTCCGGCGGCCACGGCTTCGGCATTCAACCCAGCGACGAGCCGATCCCCGTCCACCTCTGGCTCGACCGCTTCGCCCAGTGGGTGGCCGAGCGCAAGTTTGCGGCTAAACCGGCGAGTCCATAGCTGCAGCACGTCGCTGAGGGAAATGAACGCGTTGCAACTGCTTTGGCCGCTTCGACTTGCGAAGGCCGCTAGCACCACGAACGCCGCTTGACCACTAGCGCCGCCCATACTTATAATCCGCCACATTTTTTGCCGGACTTTTCGTAATCGCCGGCCGCACTTGGTTTTGCGACCAGGCGTATGGTTGGCGCCGCGCAGAGCGGCTGCGCAACACGAGTTGCGCACTATTCACGTGGCAAGGACGCCCAACTGATCCTCCGCTGGCTACCGAACTCGACGCCAGGGCGACGTTCGCCGTCGCCACACTTCTGCCGTGCGCACACCGCGCACTGCGAGTGCGCTCAGATCTCGCTCAGCTGCGCGTCGCGGTTAAACATGATCACAATTTGCATTTTGCAATTTGCATTTTGCAATTTCCTTCTCGCCCAAACCGAGCCCGCCCCCGTCGTCACCCGCCTCCCCATCACCGACCCCGCCCTCCAGCCGGCCCAGTTCGCCGCGCCGCCGCAGTTCGAGACAATCCCCTCCCCGTTCCCCACGACCGTGCCGGCCCCAGCCCCGGCCGCCGACGCCAATCCGCGCTTTCGTTTGCAGAGCATTCAATTCGACAATCGCTACGCCGGCATCTATCCGCAGTTCACCGGCGATAAAACCGCCACCGGCGAAACAGTGTACGTCGTCAACGGCGGCCTCAAAGTGCTCATCCAGGGCCTCACCGCCGAGGGACTGTCCGAAAAGCTCAGCGGGGCACTCGGCCCCATCGGCGACGTCGATATCGAAACCGACCGCGCCGTCATCTGGGGCGTCGACCTGGCCGGCCTCGGCCAATCCTCCGCACTGGCCGACGCCCCGGTCGAGATCTACCTGGAAGGCAACATCGTCTTTCGCCAAGGCGATCGCACCATCTACGCCGAGCGCATGTACTACGACGTCCGCAACCGCCGCGGCCAGATCCTCGACGCCGACATCTACACGCCTGCGCCGCAATCCGGCCCGGGTTCCATCCAAGGCCTCGTTCGCCTCAAGGCCGCCAGCGTCCGCCAGCTCGATAACAACCACTTCGTCGCCCACGACGCACTCGTCACCACCAGCCGTCTCGAAGAACCGACCTACAACTTGTCTTCCGATACGATCACCTTCGAAGACCTCGCGCGCCCCGCCTTCGAACCCTACTCCGGCCTGCCGGTCGTCAACCCCAGCACACTGCAGCAGACCACCCAGCACCAGCAGACGGTCGAGAGCCAGAACAATTTACTCTACGTCGGCGGCGTCCCGGTCTTCTACTGGCCCACGATCCGCACCGATCTCGAAAAATCGTCCTACTACATCGACAACATTCGCATCCGCAACGATTCCGTCTTCGGCTTCCAAACGCTCTTGTCGCTCGACGCGTTCCAACTTTGCGGCCTCGAGCGGCCGGCGGGCGTCGACTGGACATTCGACCTCGATTACCTCAGCCAACGTGGCCTCGGCTACGGCAGCGACGTGAAGTACGACCGCGACGACTTCTTCGGCGTCGTTGGTCCAACCACGGGCCTGGTCGACCTGTGGGCGATCAGCGACGACGGCCTCGACAACCTCGGCCGCGACCGCCGCGCGATCAATCCCGACGCCAACTTCCGCGGCCGCGCGTTTTGGAATCATCGCCAACACGTCGTCGGCGGCCTGCTCGGCGGCTGGACCGCCCAGGCCGAAGTCGGCCTGGTCAGCGATCGCACGTTCCTCGAAGAGTATTACGAAAACGAGTGGGACAACAACAAAGACGAAATCACCGGCGTTCGCCTCAAGCGCATTGACAACAACCGTGAAATCTCGCTGGAGGCCAACGCCCGCATCAACGACTTCTTCACGCAAACCCAATGGCTGCCGCGGGCCGATCACTACTGGCTCGGCCAATCGCTTTTCGGCGACAACCTAACCTGGTTTGAACACTCACAAGCGGCCTACGCCAACATCGGCATTGCCAGCCAGCCCACCAATCCGCAGCTCGCCTCGATGTGGTCGCTCTTGCCGTGGGAGCACGAGCTTGGCGTGGCCACGCCGACCGAGGCTGCCGGCGAGCGGTTCGTCACGCGGCAAGAACTCGATTTTCCGCTCGACTTCGCCCCGTTCAAGGTCGTGCCCTACGCCTTGGGCGAGCTGGCCGACTGGGGCAGCGACATCAACGGCAACGACATCCAGCGCGCCTATTACCAAGCCGGCCTGCGGGCCAGCATCCCCTTTTGGACTGTCGATCCGACCGTCCACGATGCCCTCTTTAACCTCAACGGCCTGGCCCACAAAGTCGTCTTCGACGCCGAAATCTCTTACGCCGACGCCAACCGCAACTTCGACCAGTTTCCCCTCTACGATCAGCTCGACGACGATTCGATCGAAGAAATTCGCCGCCGGCTGTTCTTTGCGCCGTTCGCCGGGGGGCTCACGCCCTATTACTTGGGCGGCGGCGGAGCGTCGTTTATTGATCCCAAATTCGACCCCCGCTTTTACGCCATCCGCTCTGGCCTGCAAGGCTGGGTCACCTCCCCCTCGACCGAAATGGTCGACGACCTCACCGCCGTCCGCCTCGGCATGCGCAACCGTCTGCAAACCAAGCGCGGCCCGGCCGGCGCCCAGCACATCGTCGACTGGATCACATTCGACACAAACGCCAGCTGGTTCCCAGACGCCAATCGCGATAACTTCGGCACGGCCATCGGCCTCGCGGATTACGATTTCCGCTGGCACTTGGGTGATCGCTTCACGGTCCTTTCGGACGGCGCGGCCGACTTCTTCGGCGACGGCCTGCACACCGCCTCGATCGGCATGATTATCAATCGCCCGGCCCGCGGCAACTTGTATGTCGGCTATCGCACGATCAACGGGCCAATCCAGGGTGACATCGTCGGTGCCACGCTCAACTACCGGATGAGCCCCAAGTGGATCGGCTCGGCCAGCACCAGCGTCGACTTCGCCAACGATGGCAACATCGGCCAGGCTTTTTCCTTCAGTCGCATCGGCGAATCGCTCGTGGCCACGCTGGGCGCCCATGTCGACGCCTCAAAGAACAACGTCGGCGTTCACTTCCTGCTCGAGCCGCGCTTTCTGCCCAATCTCAGCGTGACGCGCAAAACGGGCATCGAAATTCCGCCCGTCGGCGCAGGGACTGGAGTAGCCGGAATAGTTATGCGCTTCTCTCGGCACTTGTTTTCAGACGGCGGCTCAGGATCAGATTCTACCTTGCTGCCGCTCCACCCGTTCAAAGAGCTCGCCCAAGCGAACTTCAAAACCGGGCAGCACATCTTGGCCACGGAGCGTTCCGTATTCGTCGATGGTGGTTTCCTGGTCGACGGCGGTAAAGACTTGCGCATGCGCGACTGGGGATCGATATACCACACCAATCGAACGCCGGCCTCGAAATACTCCCGCAACTTCAGGTCCATCTCCGCCTTCGTATTGCCCTTCGAGATGATTTCAACGGCCAGGTCGGGCGCGATTCGGTAGATGCGGTCCTCAGGTAGTTTGCCGCCGGGAAACCGATCCCACGAAATGAACGACACGTCCGGTGCTCGAATCTTCGTCGGCAGGATTCGCAAAGTGCCATCCGGACCCGCGACGATGCCGCAAGGATTCTTCTCCAAGTATGCGTGGATCAGATGGCCCAACACAAAAGCCAGAACCGATTCGTAGGTTGCCATCGTCTTCTCCACCAACGTGCCGTCGACTAGCTCGCAGATGCAATCCTCGTGATCTTCAATGTTGAGCAGATCTTCCTCGGTCGCAGTGCCCGGAGATGGGAAGAGCCGAATGCGGCTGATTGGGACGCCGCCCAAATGTTCGCGCAGATCGGCCAGCGACCAATCGCGCGGCAGTTTCGGCGGCGGAAAGATGGTCCAGTCGCTGGTCGTCGACATTGCGCTTTGCTCTGAAGGTACCGATGGCTCTCAGACTATTATCGCATAGGCGCGTGGACACGACAACGCAAATGGACGACTCCGAACAACACTGCGTATATCGCATACACAGCGGCATCCTGCTCTGGCACTGATTTCGGCCACGCCAACGCTCCCGAACCGCCCGCCTCGCCAAAGTGTCCTTTCCAAATCCTGTAATCATCGCGATCCACGATCCCATCCCGATCTCCATCGGCCGCCGGCCCCGGCCCGACGCTTGCGAGCGTGTTTCGCCACACCGTGTAATCGGCTGCGTTCACGGTGCCGTCGCCGTTATAGTCGCCCGGCAGCTTCAGCAACAAATCCACCGTCTGCGCGGCCAATATCGAGTGCACCGCCGCGGTCGGATGCAGATTGTCCCAAAACAAATATTCGTTCGGCTGCGCGGCGATCAAGTTCGTGTTGTACGAACTGGTGCCCGGCTCCAAACCCGGCGCCGCCGATTGAGAAACGTTCGTCAAGCCGAACGCCGCCGGGTGGGCCACTGCCTGGCCGATCAAGCTCGCCACGTCCAGTCGATGGATCGACAGCGACGGATTACCAGCCTCCAAGTTGTCCAGCATTGCTTCCAGGGCCGTGTTGATGCCCTGCGAAAGCGCGCTCCACTGGTTGGCCGTCGCCGCGCTCGTGTTGTACTTCGGCGTCAGCCCCAATAGCGGCAGATTCGGCACCAAGAACTGCCGCGCGCCGGCCGCAATCAACTTGCCGATTTGCGTGGCCAACTGATTCACGGGCACGTTGACGTTCATCTGCCCGTTGTCCAAGTCGTTGGCGCCCGCGAACACGAGAAACAGCGAATTGGCGTCGACCGTGCGGTCCGACAAAAACTGCGTCACCTGCTCGTCCACGTCGCTGATAAAGAAGCCGTCGAGGCCGCTCGTGCCCGACGTCTGTGCGCCGCCATACGCAAAATCATTCCCGCCCGCCGTGCTCCGCGTGAGCGGCGGCAATCCCAGCCCGGCGGACAACCCCTCCACCCACACGGGCCCGTTCGAGAAACGCCCCTGATAGTAATATTTACCTGGGTATTTGAAGAGACTCGGCGTGACGTAGTCAATGTTTCCCACGTCCGAGAGGCTGTCGCCGAATACAATCAAGCTGCTGAACGGCCCAGCCGCTACGGGAAGTCCGCTCAGCGCCACGATCGATACACCACTTAAGAACGCTTGCCAGCGCATCGCGATTCATCCTCGCTCCCCCGCTCAGCGTCGCCAGATGTCGTTCCCGCCCTGGCCGGGGGAACGTGAATCTGACACGGTTATACCACGCCAAGCAGCGGCGAGCGACTCACGAGATCGCGTCCTGCCCGGTCTCGCCCGTCCGAATGCGGACGCAATCTTCCAGCGACGAGACAAAAATCTTGCCGTCGCCAATTTGCCCCGTCTGCGCGCTTTTGACAATCGTCTCCAGCGTCGTCTGCAGCTTCGCTTCGTCGATGACCACCTCGACCTTCACCTTCGGCACGAAATCGACTCGATACTCCGTCCCGCGGTACATTTCGGTGTGGCCCTTCTGCCGCCCGAAGCCGCGGACTTCCGTGATCGTCATGCCCGAGACGCCCTTCTCGATCAGCGCGTTCTTCACGTCCTCCAATTTGAAATGGCGGACGATCGCTTCGATTTTTTTCATGGCATTCCCTCCAACTACGTTTATGTTCTGTGTAAGAGGCAGGCCGGCGCCAGCAGCCCAGGCGCACCGGCGCCTCAATTTGTCACCTCAGTCGCGCCTTTCGACGCGGATCCGTTCACATGCTTTCCACGGACATCACAAAGCCGTGATACGCCTCGTTGCCATGTTCGCCATGATCGAGGCCCTCGCGCTCCTCTTCCGGTGAAACCCGCATGCCGAGCACCGCCTTGATGATTCCCCAGCAAACCACCGAAGCCACAACCACGTACACGCCCGTATATGCGATCCCCTTCAACTGTGCCAACAACTGATCGGTGCCGCCGCCGAAAAACAAGCCGCCCTTCGACGGCAGTCCAGCCGCCGACAAGTACCGCTCTTCAGTGAATAGCCCCACGCACAGCGTGCCAAACACTCCATTGGCCAAATGCACACTTGTGGCCCCCACCGGGTCGTCCGCCTTGATGCGGTCAAAGAATTGCACCGACAATACGACCAGGACGCCCGCAATTCCGCCAATGATCGCAGCCGAAGTTGCGCTCACCCAGGCACATGGCGCGGTGATCGCCACCAATCCGGCCAGGCAGCCGTTGAGCGTCATCCCCAAATCGGGCTTGCCCAGCAGAATCCACGCCGTCGCCGTCGCGGTCAGCGTCGCCAAAGCGGCCGCCGTGTTCGTCGTCACGCAAATATGCGAAATCGCCGTCGGGTCGGCCGCCATCGTGCTGCCCGGGTTGAATCCGAACCAGCCCAGCCACAGGATCAAGCAGCCAATCGTCGCCGCCGTCATGTTATGCCCGGGAATCGCCTGCGGCTTGCCGTCCTCGCCGTATTTGCCAAGCCGCGGGCCCAGCATATACACGCCCACCAGCGCCGCCCAGCCTCCGATCGAGTGTACCTGCGTCGAACCGGCGAAATCGAGAAAACCGGACGACTGCAAAACGCCGCCGCCCCAGATCCAGTGGCCGACCACCGGATAAATCACAATCGCCATCAAAGCACTAAACACAATGAACGAAACGTACTTGATCCGTTCGGCGACAGCGCCCGAAACGATCGTGGCCGCCGTTCCGGCAAACACAAGTTGAAAAAAGAACTTCGCTTCGAGCGGTACGCCGGTCCAATTGATCGCGTTGTAGTCGCCCGTATAAGCGGCTGCCGTTGCCGGGCTATTGTCGGCACCCCCCAAAATCCACAACCCGCTCTGGCCGATCCACTGCGTACCATTGCCGAACATCAGCCCAAATCCGAGCAGCCAAAAGAACAACGACGTCACCGCGAATACAATAAAATTCTTCGACAGAATGTTCACACAATTCTTCGCCCGGCAGAAACCGGATTCGACGCAGCCGAAGCCCAGATTCATGAAGAACACCAGCATCGCCGTGATCAGCACCCACATCGTGTCGACCCAGACCTTGACGTCGGTCTTCAGCGTCGTTAGCGCATCCGCTGCCGGCACCGCGCCCACCACCGGGCCGCCCTCCTGGGCATAGCAATTCGCAACGCTTTGGCCAGCCAACAACACGGTTGCCACCGCCGCTGCGACCAGCCACCCCCTCGTTCGCCGCCACTGGTAAACACGTCCCATCTCGAAACCTCCGCTTGCAAATGGTTGAATAGCGCCCGTCGGTGCCGCGCCGGATCGCGACCGCCAGGGCTGCGCAATTTCGCCGGCGCACGGCACCGTCAGAGTTCGTCTACTTTCTTCTGCGCGACGAACCGGCGAAAGCCGAGCTCTCTTGCCGGGGATTGGTCGGGCAACGCGGGCGGACGAATAAAAGTCGCAGTGCCGAAGCTGTCAGGCGCACGGTTGATTCGGTCTGCCGCACCGCTTGCACAGGCGGTGCGAAAACAGAAGAATCATACCGCTGGCCGGTTCCCCTCGATAGTCCGCGGTCGCCCAGATTTCAGAAAATCGTGGACTCGCGCTCAACGAAAGCGGGTCGTGCGCCGCCGCACGACCCGCTGCTCCATCTCACGGAAAGATTTGTCGATTAAATGGGAAGGGCAGGGGTGCCACGGGGCGGCCGTGCGCTTTGCGAGCAAGACTCGCATGAATAGGCACCGCCCCGTGGCCCCCTGCCTTCCCTTAAAACTCCCTCTCCCTCCGGAAGAGGGCCGGGGTGAGGGATTTCTCGCAATGAGAACCCCTCGCTCTGCGCGGACCCAATCATTAGAGTCTTCCGGCAATTCGCTTACAGCGCATCATGCCCCGTTTCGCCGGTGCGAATCCGCACCGTCTCCGTGAGGTCGGAAACGAAGATCTTGCCGTCGCCGACCTGGCCCGTCTGGGCCGCCTTGACGATCGCATCCAGCACCGTCTGCAGCTTGTTGTCGTCCACGGCCACCTCGACTTTTACTTTGGGCACGAAATCGACTCGGTACTCGGTGCCGCGGTACATCTCGGTGTGGCCCTTCTGCCGCCCGAAACCGCGGACCTCGACGATGGTCATGCCCGTAATTCCCTTTTCAATCAGGGCGTTCTTCACGTCCTCCAGCTTGAAGTGGCGGACGATCGCTTCAATCTTTTTCATATCTGGCTCCCATGATTCATCGGTTATGTGCAGCGTACGTCAGAGCGATGGTTGCAGTTTTCCATCAACCCTCCGGCGTGCTGACCAGGACGAATCCGTGATACGCCTCATTGCCGTGCTCGCCGTAATCCAGGCCTTCCTGCTCTTCCTCGGCCGAGACACGCAGACCAATCGTGTTCTTCAGCACAAAGAACAGCACGGCCCCGGTGGCAATCGCCCACGCGAATACGGCGACAATGCCAGTCAGTTGTGAGATGAACTGATTGGCATTGCCACCCATCAACAATCCCAGCTTTGGTAAACTGCCGTCGGAGAAAAGCCCGAGCGACAACGTTCCCCAGGCGCCGCAAACGCCGTGAACCGAAATGGCGCCTACCGGATCGTCAACTTTCAATAACTTTTCAATGCCCACGACGGACAACACAACGAGGACGCCAGCGACCGCACCGATGATTACCGAGGCCCAGGTGGGTACCCAAGCGCACGGGCAGGTGATCGCTACCAGACCGGCCAGCGCCCCGTTGAGAGCCATCGTCGCTTCCCACTTACCAAACATCGCTCGAGCCGTGAACAGAGCCGCGATGCAAGCAATCGCCGCTGCCGCGTTGGTGTTGACAGTGATCTTGGCAATATTCAGGGCGTCGGCTGCCATCGTGCTGCCCGGATTAAACCCGAACCAACCCAACCACAGAATGAACACACCCAGCGTTACCAGCACCAGGTTATGGCCCGGAATGGCCTTGGGATTGCCGTTCGAATCGAACTTGCCCAGCCGCGGGCCTAGAATGAACGCCCCAATGAGCGACAGCCATCCCCCGCAACTGTGCACCACGGTGGAACCGGCAAAATCGAAGAACGGCGTCTCCATCGTCGACAGCCAGCCGCCGCCCCAAATCCAGTGGCCCGACACCGGGTAAATACACAGCGATACAATCGCGCTATAAATCATGTACGAGACAAACTTCGTCCGCTCGGCCATCGCCCCCGAGACGATCGTGGCCGTCGTTGCGGCGAATACCAACTGGAAGAAGAACTTGGCATCCAGCGGAACCAGTGCCCAGGCGATGCCCGGGAATGCGCCGTCGCTCCCGGCCAGAAATGCGCCCTTGATACCGCCCCAGAACTTATTGGCGGTGCCGCCGTCGCCGAACATGATCGAAAAGCCGGCGATCCAAAACGTCATCGTGCCGAAGCAAAAGTCCAGCAAGTTTTTCATGCAGATATTCACCGCGTTCTTCGCTCGCGTGAGGCCAGTTTCCACCAGGGCAAAACCGGCCTGCATCCACATGACTAAAAACGCCGTGACCAACACCCACACCGTGTCGAGTGCGAACGAGGTGGCCTTCGGCGTCTTGTTCAAGCCTTCCGGCTCTGCCGCGGCCTGATCCGACGGCGCGGGCGTGTCGCCGGCCGGCGCCGCAGTATCCGTGGCGGCTGGCGTTTCCGTAGTCGCCGCCGGCGTCTCCTGCTTCTCCGTCGCGGCCGGCTCTTGGGCGCTGGCCCGCTGCGCGAATGCGATGATCAGGGCAAGTACCCCCATTAGCAACAGGGTCGCGGTCGGCCCCGACCGCATCCGATACCAGGCATTGAGATATTGCATTCGGAAGACCTCCCAACAGAAGGATGAACGACCTGCGCAACGGTGCGGCGCTTACGTTAAGTGCGGTGGACGCGCACCCCGAGTCGCAGACGACCCTCGGTCGTTCGTTTCGACACTCCGATCCTCTGCGTCATGGCATATCGCCATCGCAACCCATCCCTCAGGGCTCCTAGGCTGCCAGATAATCGGAGTGATGCCGAAGCATCAGGCGCACGGTATGCTCGCCGCAGGGGGCGAATGCAAATCGCGTGCGCAACGGCAAAAAAATCTCTGCGATCAACTTTTTCCGCAGAAATTAACAACCGCCGCCGCCGCAGGGCGTTTCGAAGCCCGCAGAATTGCCCGCCGCGTGTGCCGCCGCTGCCCAAGGATTAGGCGGCTCGTGGTCGTGCCGCAATGGCGACGCGCCGCCTAGCCGAAACTCAGCTTAAGTCTTTCGTCTTGAGAAAAGGCAAGGGAAGGCGGGGGTACCACGGGGCGGCCGTGCGCCTTTAGCGAGAAAGACTCGCCATTAGAAGGCTCCGCCCCGTGGCCCCCCGACTTCCGTTCGATCTCCCTCTCCCTCCGGGAGAGGGCCGGGGTGAGGGAGAATCGTCGCTAGGCAAGGCCCCTCACCTGTCGTCCACCGGCGGGAGACGGGTCTAGGATGCGCTCTCACTCACAGGGCGTCATGCCCCGTTTCGCCGGTGCGAATCCGCACCGTCTCCGTGAGGTCGGAAACGAAGATCTTGCCGTCGCCGACCTGGCCCGTCTGGGCCGCCTTGACGATCGCATCCAGCGCCGTCTGCAGCTTGTTGTCGTCCACGGCCACCTCGACTTTTACTTTGGGCACGAAATCGACTCGGTACTCGGTGCCGCGGTACATCTCGGTGTGGCCCTTCTGCCGCCCGAAACCGCGGACCTCGACGATGGTCATGCCCGTAATCCCCTTTTCGATCAGGGCGTTCTTCACGTCCTCCAGCTTGAAATGGCGGACGATCGCTTCAATTTTCTTCATGGCGTTGATTCCTCAGAATAATATTGGCGGAGCAGTGCCGGGCGGCGGCATCGCCGCCGCCCGGCCCGCGTCAGTTTAGTGGGAATGTGGAGACTCAGATGCCTTGTCCAGGGTGATACCGCAATAGGCCGGCACACCCATCTCCGGCAAATCCAGGCCCTCGATCTCGGTTTGCTCCGAAACGCGGTTGCCAACCAGCTTGTCGATCACGGCGAAAACCAGGCACCCGGCGATGCCCAAATACACGGTGCAGGCCACCACCCCAGTCGCCTGCGCGATGAGCTGCGAAACGCCGCCGCCATGCAATATGCCGGTGACGCCGCCGGCCACACCATTGAGCCCATCACCGTACGTACCGTCCGCAAATATGCCGATCGACAGCACACCCCAGGCGCCGCACGTTCCATGCACCGAAATCGCGCCCACCGGGTCGTCGATCTTCATCTTTCGCTCGAAAAAGAACACCGACTCGACCACCAGAATGCCGGCCACAATGCCGATGATACAGGCCGATATCGAGTTGACAAAAGCACACGGCGCGGTGATCGCCACCAGGCCGGCCAGCATGCCGTTGCAGGCCATCGTGGGATCGGGCTTGTTGCCGCGCACTTTCCAGATCCACAGCACCGTCGACATCGCGCCCGTCGCCGAGGCCAGCATCGTATTCACCGCCACGACGCTGATCCGCAAATCCGTGCCGGCCAGCGTCGAACCCGGATTAAACCCAAACCAGCCGAAGGCCAGGATGAACGTCCCGATGATCGCCATCGGCACGTTGTGCGGCGGAATCACATTCACGCTGCCGTCCTTGTTGTACTTGCCCAACCGCGGCCCCACGAACCACGCCGCAATCAGCGCGAGTAGTCCGCCCTGATAATGCACCACCGACGAGCCGGCGAAATCGACCGTGCCGTGCCCCAGGCCAAAGTTCGTGCCCAAGTCCGAGAGCCAGCCGCCGCCCCACACCCAGTTGCCGTACACCGGGTACAAAATCGTGCCCGACGCACAGCCGTACAGCATGAACGCCGAAAACTTCCACCGCTCGGCCGCCCCGCCGGTCGGAATCGTGGCCGTCGTATCCATGAACACCATCTGGAACAAGAACAGGGTGAAAATACCGACGTCGTACACGCTCGGGCCCAGGAAAAAGCCCTTCAGGCCCAGGATGTCGAACGTCTTGTCGCCGATCGTGATCGACCACATCGCGTCGAGCGCATTCGGCCCGGCGCCCAGCGCCGAAGCACCCCCCACACCGCCGAACATGAAGGCAAACCCGCACACGTAGAAGCCCAGCATGCCCAGCGGATAAATCATGAAGTTCATCGCCATCGTGTGCGAAGCGTTCTTGGCCCGCGTCAGGCCAGTTTCCACCATCGCGAAACCAGCCTGCATGAACATCACCAAAAAGCCCGTGATCAGCGTCCACACCAGGTTGATCGAAATCCGGTTCTTGCCGACGCGGTCGGCCACGTCGTCCAGCGTCAACCCTTTCGCGGCGTCTTTCACCGGCACGTCCGCAATCCCGCCTGTGTTGCCCCCATTCGGGTCAATCGTCAGTGCTGCCGGCGCGTCGGCGTCTGCTGGCGGAGTCGTTGCCGGCTCGGCGGCCGGCGCGGTCGCGGGCTCTTGCGCCGCGGCAATGTGCTCGAAGATTCCCACGGCCAAGGCAGTGACCGCTAAAAAGGCCAGCCACCTCGGCCACAATCGTCTTTGCGCAATCGAACCAGTCATAAATGGATCTCCCCAACAGAAGGATGGTAATCGCGCCCTACACGTCAGGCGCGCTGAAATAACCGTCCGCACCGCGGACGACGTTTTGCACGATGGTGATGCGCGTTCCACACGAGCGACGGAGATCGGCTTGCGTCCGAGGCGCACAAGTTTCGCAACGAAAAGACGCCAACGGTGCCGCCCGTCAGGTGGCATCCCTGGCCTTTGCGGCTATCGAACTTGAGCTCCGACCAGATTCTTCGGTGCGGCCACGCCGCTGCGCCGCACACTCGGGGCAACTGGGTCGAAAAGTCGCAAAACGAGCTAAGCGAGAATCGCCGGCGGCGGCGTGCCTGGAAGCTCGATCAAGTGATCGGGCGATGGGTCAGCAGATGTCAGGTTCGAGTGAACCCGTCCAAATCGCTCCGACCGCGGACCGCCGTGATAGGTCGTCACAGCGGGCGTCGGGATCTTCGCCGGATTCACCGGCTCCGAAACGTCGCTGGTTGCAGGGTCGTCTTCGTCAACCGCCGGTTCAGCCGGAATCTCCGAGAATGGCCGTTCAGTAGCCTGCCTTACCAGATAGCTCGCGCCGCAAAACGTCGCCGACTGGGCCGCCTGCTGGGGCAAGGTCATGGACCTGCCATCGGCCGCTCCGCACGTCGCCAGCCAAGCCGCGACGAACGCCAACGGGGCGCAGCCCCACACAGAAAATGAAGCAGAAAAAGACCGCACGGAAGTCGTCCAAAATAAGATCAGCCCTCGCCCAAACGGGCGATTGGAGCTTGCGAATTGGATGGAGTAGCAAGCGGCGTGCCGAAGTTACTTTCCCGCCAGAATTGCACGATTTGCCGTATTTTAGGCCATTTCGCTTCGGCGAGATGACTCTTGCTGTCCGCGATCGACCAATTTGCAAGCACTCGCTGCCAACAATGTGCGCTCTGATCCAAGCCGGTACGGACGGCGCGCCCGGCCCCCTGTTCGGCGAACTACCGCAAGAATTGCCACACCGTAAGTGCGAACAGAGGAAGCAGAATCAGGCAACTATAGACCATGTAGCCAAAGAAACTCGGCATTCTCACGCCCGATTTCTCCGCGATCGCTCGCACCATAAAGTTCGGGCCGTTGCCGATGTAGGTCATCGCCCCCATAAACACGGCCCCCAGGCTGATCGCGGCCAGAATGTGCGCGTCCACGTTCGCAACCAGCGGCGTACCGTCCGCTGCCGGCATCGACTGGGCCGTCTTGAAAAACACCAGGTACGTCGGTGCGTTATCGAGCACGCTCGACAGGCTGCCACTCGCCCAAAAAAAGTGGGGCGGCGTGCTCAGTCCCAGTTCGCTCCCCTTGATCCCCAAAATCTGCAGCGCCGGCTGCATCGTGATGAAAATCCCCACAAACAGCGCCGCCACTTCGATAATCGCCGCGTAATTGAATGAATTTGCTTCGTGCACCTTTTCGCGGTCGAACACCAGCGAGGCGGCCACCAGACACAACTGCACTAGCTCGCGCAGGTATATCCACGGATGCCAAGCGGTCCCCGGCACCGGCTTGCTGGGGTCCAACAACGCCACCGCCAGGACCACACCGACCAAAAGAGGCACATTCAATCGCCAGCCACGAATCTCCAGCCGGCGAATCTGCGTGATGTCGCGCTGGATATCGCTCGGCGCCTCTTTGCGATGAAACCACAACCCATCCAGCGCCAAATAAATCGCCAATAAGAGGCCGTTCACGAACAGCCACTCCCGCCACAGCCGCAGCGTCCACAAAAACGGCACGCCTTCTAAATAGCCTAAAAACAAGGGCGGATCGCCAATCGGCAGCAGGCAGCCGCCGCAGTTGCACACGATGAATATAAAAATTACCACCGTGTGCGCCACGTGCTTCCGCTCGCGGTTCGTTTCCAAGAGCGGCCGAATCAAAAGCATCGCCGCCCCCGTCGTGCCGATGAAACTGGCCAAGAGCGCGCCGATCGCCATAAAGGTCGCGTTCGTCAGCGGCCGCGCCTCCAGGTCGCCCGTGATCCGAATCCCGCCGCTGATCGTGTACAAACTAAACAAAAGCACGATGAACGGCACATACTCCTGCAAAATCGCATTTTCGACGATCGCCCCCACCAGCCCCGTCTGCACGCCTCGTTCCACATGTTCGACCTGGTGATGCGCCGGAAAATGCCCCTCGATCGCCGAGCGGTGCAAGAAGGCAAAGTACGCCAGCGTCACCAGCGCCAGCCCGCCCGCCACCTTGAACCGGTTTAAGTTCGAATCCCACCAGTGATTGGCGCCCGGCACGAGCGGCAAGATGGCAATCGCCGCGAGAAGCATCGCAAAGGGAAGCACCGTCCAAAAGGGCGGGGCGACCAGCCGCGGAGGCGCCTCACCCGCCGCCCCGACTCCTTCCCCTTCAGCCGCCGCGTGCTGCCCGCCGACGATGATCTCCGTCCCCCGCTGCGGCCAGCCTAGAAACGCGGCCGCCGAATAAGCGATTGCGAGCAAAAGAATTGCGGCCGGTACCAGCCACGGATTGCTAGAGTGTTGATTCGCAGAATGGTCCATTCAGGTCGCTGCTCACCAAAGGTTGGCCGAAACGTTTTGTCCATTCCGCCTGCGGTCTAGCTTATCCATGAAAAGCTGACCGTCAATCCAACCAATCCTGATCGGCCAACCGCGCCGGCACGTATTCTTCCGTCACGTAGCTGATGTCCTTCGAAATGAGCGACTCGACTTCCAGCTTGAAATCGTTTTTGAGCATCTTCTCGATCTCCCGCTGCCACTCCCGCTTCTTTGCGAACCACGGGTATTTGGCGACTTGACGAGCGCGCTTCTTATCGTTTTCAGACAGCGTAATCTTGACGCTGTTGGGAAGCTTACATCGCTCAAAATCGACACTCCTCAATCCAAGATACTTTGCGTCTGGTATCGCCATTCGTAGGGACTCAAACGCCAGGTTGATCGATCCCTGCTTTAAGACGCTATAGATGTAGTACCCCCAAGGATCATTGTCCATTACGCAATAAACTGGCAGTTTCAACTCATTGTTCAGTCGATGAAGCAATCTTCTGACGCCCCTCGGTGGTTGTCCGCCGCCATGAGTGAGGATGCAATTGTGAGTTTTCCAGAACTTGTCTTCATTAAATCGCTGCCAAACGGTTCCCTTTTCAACGTGTAATACAAATTGTGCTTCACACTTTTTTGGGTCCAACTCGATGATTTCCGGCTCGACAATGGATGGAATCGAGTAACCACCGGATCCCATGCGTCTACAATTTATTTCATCCCCGCGATCAGTGAGCGTGATGTTTCCGACCATTGACCCCTTATTCTCTGCGAAAATGTGTAGTTCCTCTCGGATCGCGTCTAGCAACACCTCAACGTCTTCAACGATCGGATCACACTCTGCTTGATCGTCAAAGGTGGTTTCATTCGTTCCCTCAATGTCTCCCTTCAACGAATAGAATAGGCTTCGCAAGCTGGTTGTTTTACCAGCGTCGATCAACTGCTTGCACCCCTTCGCGACGAGCATCGTCCGCATGTACGCCTTCGCCTGCGCCAAGTCAAACAGTTGCCGCCGGTTCGTCGCCTTCCCCATCTCGAGGATTCTCTTCCGCGGGCTGTAATACACGTTCGACAGCGTCCGCGACGGAATATCCACGTGCGGGTCCCGCCGCTTCTCGGCCGAGTCGACCACCCGGTCGGCTAGCCCCACGATGCTCCCCATCGTTTTCTTGTCCCGCGGCGTCAGCACCGCCGTCGGCTTCTTTCCGTCCTCGCCGCCCTTGCGGCGGCGGGCAATTTTCTTGGCCATGATGTCACTCGATCATTTCCAACAACTACCAGATCAAGACTCAATGCGGGCACACGCTCTCGAAGCAGTGTCAAAATCGCCGGGTCGAAGACCGGCCGTGGCGGGGACTGGCTCAATCTGCGCAGTCCGAGCAGCAAATGGTGCTTGTCCCCCTTGCGAGGTGGTTTTGAAACCGCCTCTAGAAAAAACTTGCTCGCGCCGTAATTCTACGGCGGCCGTTCGCACGCGTCTGCGCCGCTTCGCTTGCGGCCGACGTCAACTGCCAACGGGTCGTTCACTCGGCTCCCAAGTCACATCCGCCACCCGATGCGCCCGATTCGCGTCTCGCGCCAGCACGAACAGCAAGTCGCTCAACCGGTTCAGATAGCGGAGCAGTTCGCCGCGCACCGGCGCTTCGGCCGCGAGCGCCACCAGCCGCCGCTCAGCCCGCCGGCACGTGCCCCGCCCCACGTGCAGCGCCGCCGCAGCCGGAGCCCCGCCCGGCAAGATAAATTCGCGCAGCGGCGCCAGCCGGCTTTCCGCCGCATCAATCGCCGCCTCGAGCGCTGCCACGTCCGCATCGACGATCGGCGTCCGCCCGGACCGCGGCTCGGGCGTGGCCAGCTCCGCCCCCAAATCGAATAACTGATGCTGCAGCCGCGCGAGCAATGGATCCAATTCGGCCGGCGCCGCGCCCCCGCGCGCCACCTCCGCGCGGACCATCCCCACCGCCGCATTCAACTCGTCTACCGCCCCAATCGCTTCGATGCGCGACCCGTCCTTCCGCACGCGGCCGCGCCCACAAGGCCCGTCTCGCCCTCATCCCCCGTCCGCGTGTAAATCTTTGGCATCTTCAGCGGCCCTCATTTGGCCGTTATCCGCGGTCCATCTGTCCACTGCAAGGAATTAGTTTGCGAGTCCCAGGGCCCTGAACCCTGGCCGGCCGGCAGCCGGCCGCGCGGCATCGTAGATTACGCTCGGAACCGCTCCCCGGGACCTATCCGTCGAAGTAAATACGCCCGGACGAGCAAACTAAAGTTCACCACCGCCCGCCATCGCCAGCCGAAACGATCGTGCCGATGAAACCGGTCCTGACGCGTGCCGCCGTTCACAGCCTTGGCCGGCTTTGTCAACTCGTCCGACCACGACCCACAATCGCCGGACATGTTCCCTATTGTTCCCTCGTTCCGTCCCCCGCCTACATTGCAATCTACCGCCGAACGAGCGAAAATAACAGATGCCCAAATTGGAGGAGACGACTCATATGACGCGACGCATCGGTGCAGAACTGCTGTTCGGAATACTCATGTTGGTGATTGTGGCGACCCTGCCCGCCGCCCTGGCTCGTCCGACCGAGCCAGACCTGTTCCGTTTCGACGCCGCTCCGCCGGCCACCGCCCGGCCCGTGCCCACGATCCGCGATTACGGCGACGGCGACGATGAAGGCGAGGAAATGGAGGCGACTGCCGACGGAGAAGAAGTCGCTGAAGAATCTCAGGATTCCGCCGATTCGTCCGCCGATGAGGACGACGAAGAAAAGAGCGAAGAAAAGAGCGAAGAAAAGAGCGAAGAAAAGAGCGAAGAAAAGCAGGCCGACGCAAAAGAAGATAAGTCCGCGGACAAATCCGCCGATAAGGGCGACGAGAAAACGGCAGCCAAATCCGACGAGAAGGCCGCCGGCAAACAGGAAAAATCCGACGGCAAGTCCAGCAAGCAGCCCGCCAAAAAACGCAAGACGCTCAAAGTCGAGCCCAAGCGCCTCAAGGTCGAAGTCCCGCTCGACGGCATCTTCGTCGCCCGCAACATGCAGGAAGTCGCGCTCCGCCCCGAGACCTGGTCCACCTACGAAATCAAAGACGTCGTCGAGCACGGCGCCAAAGTCCACAAAGGCCAAGTCCTCGTAAAATTCGACGACGAGCGCATCAACCAGGCACTCGACGATTTGGACCTGGAACAAAAGCTCAACGAATTGGCAATCGTTCGAGCCGAAGAAGAATTGCCCCGCCAGGAGCGCACCCTCTCTCTGAATCTGGAAAACGCCGAACGCTCCAATCGCGAAACCAAGCAAGACTACGATCGTTACAACGAAATCGACCGCCCGCTGATCGTCAAACAATACGAGTACCGGGTCAAGCAAGCCGCAGTTCAACCTCGACTACGAAAAGGAAGAACTCGACCAACTCGAAAAGATGTACAAGGCCGACGACCTCACCGAGGATACCGAAGAGTTTATCCTCAAACGCCAACGCACCCAGGTCGATTTCGCCGATTTCAGTCTCAAGGCCTCCAAGACAAACCGCGAGGAAGTAATGGACATTCTCCTGCCGCGGCTTGATGTCCAAATCAAGCAATCGCTCGAGACGGCCGAAATGGCACTGGCCCGGGCCAAATTGGCCAATTCCGTCGACGTCAGCCGCGCCCGCTACGAGCTCGAACAACGCAAAGAGGCCCGCACCCGTTCGCTCGAGCGACACACGAAGCTTCTTAAGGACCGCGACCTGATGGAAATCAAGTCGCCCGCCGACGGCGTCGTCTATTACGGCCAGTGCGTCGACGGGCGGTGGAGCGACATGGCCGCCCTGCTCAATCGGCTTAAGCCCCACAACAACGTCTCGGCCGGCACCGTGATGATGACCGTCATCGACGAGCGGCCGCTCTACGTCGCCGCCAACGTCGACGAAGCCAAGCGGCCCGACGTCGAGGCCGGTCAGAAGATCAAGATCCAGCCCCCGGCTGACGGCAGCCAGCGGCTCGACGGCAAAGTCGCCAAGGTCTCGTCCGTTCCAACGGGCGCCGGTCGCTTCGCCGTCGAGCTTGCGATCGACTCCGAAGAAGTCCCCGCTTGGATCGTCGCCGGCATGACCTGCAAAACGCGGATCACCATCTACGACAAGGCCGATGCCTTGCAAGTCCCGAAAACCGCGGTCCACACCGACGAGGACGATGAGAACGTCAAATACGTCTGGCTCGTCGATCCAGATGACGAAGACGCCAAGCCCGAGCGGCGCAACGTGACCACGGGCAAATCGAGCGGCTCGAACATCGAAATCGTCAAAGGCCTGAAGAAGAACGACGTCATCTCGCTCGACAGCGAAGGCGGAAGCGGCGAAAAATCCGCCGCCAGTAGCTCGAGCGACAAGTCCGAGGAAAAATCCAGCGACGAAGAATAACGAGAATCCGCCACGTCAACCTTGATGAGTCGCGGTTCACCGCTTGCGGTTCAGCTCCTATTCCGTTCCAACATTCCCGCTCCCGCGAGGGGCGCGTTCGACAAAGCTCACGAAGGATTCAACCAATGCCCCCAGAGGGCACATCTTGCATGCCTCGCATCTGGGCGGTCCTCGCCCTGGTGCTCGTCGTAGCGCTCTTGGCACGCGCCGACGATGTGCCGGCCGAAAAAGAAACAAAACGCAAACCCGATCCGGCCGCCGCGGCAGCCCAGGTCCACAAGCAAGTCGTCGACTACGAGAATCGCCCCGTTTCGCCCCTCGCCACGACGGGACCCAAGCCCGAACCCATCACCCCGCCGGCCCGGGCCGAAATCGACGCCGCCATTCGCCGCGGCGTCAGATTCCTGCTCGCCGACCAGCGTCCCGACGGCGCCTGGGGCAGCCCCGAAAA
Source organism: uncultured Planctomycetota bacterium (assembly GCA_963738665.1). Lineage (GTDB taxonomy): Bacteria > Planctomycetota > Planctomycetia > Pirellulales > Lacipirellulaceae > JABDGM01. The sequence goes on along the minus strand of CAVTXL010000003.1, from coordinate 523,339 downwards.
AACGAAGGCCTACAACATCTATGCTCCGCCGCCGGGCGCCCACGAGGCGTTTCGCGTCGCCACCACGTCCCTCGGCCTGATGACCCTCGTCGAAGCCGAACCGAAACTCCCGGCGAAAGAGCGCCCGCCCGTTGCCGCCTCCATTGATCGCGGTGAAAAATGGCTCACCGAGCATCTTCCCAGCCTCCGCCGAGCGAATCTCGACGCCGTCTACAACGTCTGGGGTCACGCCTATGCCATCCAAGCGCTCGTCCGCCTCTATCACCGCGCTGCCGGCAACGCCGAGCTCCAAAAAAAATACGTCGACCTCGCCCGCCACCAGGCCGACATGCTCCAGAAAAACGCCTTCGGCTCCGGCGGCTGGGCCTACTACGATTTCCTCATCGGCGAATACGACGACCTCCGTTTTGACGCCTCCTTCAGCTTCTGCACCGCCACCGGCCTGATCGCCCTTGACGAAGCGAAAAGCATCGGCGTCGAGTTCCCGCAGGTGTTAATCGATAAAGCGATCACCGCACTCCATCGCCAGCAAAAGCCCGATTTCAGCTACGCTTACGGTGAATACCTGGATGACGTGCCGATGATGGACATCAACCGGCCCGCCTCCAGCCTCGGCCGCTCGCAAGCCTGCAACCTGGCTCTCCGCCTCTGGGGCGACAAGCACGTCACCGACGAGGTGATGGAAACCTGGCTCGATCGCCTCTATGCCCGCAACGGCTGGCTCAGCATCGCCCGCAAAAAACCGATCGCCCACGAGTCCTTCTTCAGCGTCTCCGGCTACTTCTATTACTACGGCCATTGGCACGCCGCTCTCTGCATCGACCAGCTCCCGGCCGAGCGGCGGAAGCACTTCCAAGACTACCTGGCCCACATCCTCCTGCCTTTGCAGGAAAAGGACGGCAGTTGGTGGGATTACCCGTTCTACAACTACCACCAGCAATACGGCACCTCGATGGCCGTCATGGCGCTGCTCCGCTGCCAGCCCGACTGGCAGCCCCCCACCTTCAGCCAGCCTCAATAGGCTGGGGTTGCTTCACAGCGCCCTGTCGCATTTTTTCTACGCCCCGCAGCCTCTCGCTGGCGTCTTCGCATCGACCACTGACGCCTGGTCCGGTGATGCCGTTTGTGCCTTCTCCGCGCACCCGTTTCCAGTGCGCCAGCCTCGCCCTGCCTGCCGAGCCCGTGCCCGTAACGTAACTTACTTCAGGCCGCCGCCCATTCGGCGACCCACGTCCGCGGACGCGGACCATCGGGCCGGCATTTCCCGGCTCACCCACCTCCCCAGGGATTCCTCGACCGTCCCGAATTTACACCGATTGCATCAGCCGCGAGATTCCGCGATGGGGTTCCTGAAGAAGTTTTTTACGAACGTGTTTGATGAATGCGCGCTCCCGACGCCCACGGGCGAATCCGCCCGCCCGAGCGGCCCGGCCGCTCCGCAGGCGCGCCACCGGCAGCTTCGCGCAGCTCTCCGAAGAGGAGCTCGAATCGCACCTCCGCGTCTCGAAGTACGGCAATTTCGAGCTCAGCAATGCCGTCCGTCCGGCCTACAACCTTGAAGTCGTTCCCACCGCCGGCTTCCGCCACGACGTCTACCGCGACGAACAAAGCCGCTCCAATGTCCCCGTCCTGATGGCTTCCGTCACCAAAAAGCGCCTCATCGACACCTTTATCTCCTTAATCCAACCCCTCGGCGACGTCGTCGACGTCGTTCTCGAGACCAGCCATGGCAGCTCAAATCGCGGCCACACCGATCTTTACCGCGAATACATCGACATGCCGATTCTCGAAAGCACCCTCTGGGATTTCGAAGATCTACTCACCAACGACGGCTGCACCGGCATCGCGGTCCTCAACCCGGCCCTGCCGCACGAAGTGCAGCTCGACGAGCACAAGCTGCTGATCGTTTACGGCAGCGACCTTGCGCCCTACGAAGGCGTTCTCACCGGCGGCGGCCTCGCTTGCCGCGAAGACATGCGCTTCATCACTGAAGCCGAGCACGTCCACTCCACAAGTGAACGCTTCATTCACGAGTTCGAAGAGCTCAAATTGCGCCTCGGCATGGACGGCTATCGATAGCAGACATCCGGCTCCGCAAGAGGAATTAGTCGATCCCACGTCCCACATCCGCCGCAGCGGCACGGCGTGGAAACGCGACCCGAGAAGCGTTGCGTCCATTGCCTCACAGCCGGACGGCCGTCTTCGAGAACATCTCGTCCCAGGCCCCAATTTCGCAGGCATGATCGACGTCGCTGCCCTCACCGCTGTCGTCGGAAGCGAGCGGATGATCTTCGGCCGCCGGCCGGCTTGTCCCCCGTGAGTCCAGCCACAAGAGCAGGGCCGCATCACGCGCCGCGATCAACCTCTCCCCATGGGAGGGGGCAGGAGTCACCGTTCGTCGCACTGCCACGCCACCGTGGTGCCAAATCGCTGGCAGATCGAACGAGACGGACGCAATCGCCGCGGACAAATCGCGGCCTGTGCTCAGCGGCCCAGACGAGACCTCTTGCTGCGCCGACACAGCGCCTTCCGCGACCACCGCCGCTACTGCTGCGTCGCCGCCGCTGACGGCCACGCTCTGCGCAAGTCCGCCGTCGCCGGCGCTCGCCGCGCTCTGATTCAATGCGCCCGCCCCCGCCCCTGCGCTTGGCACCGTTTCGCCATAGTGCGTTTTCCAGATGTTATAATCCGACATTGTCACCTTCCCGTCGCCGTTGGCATCGGCGCCGCTGAAGGGCGTCAGCCCCGTCTGCCCGAGCGAATTCCGCCACACCGTGTAATCGGCCGCGTTCACGCTGTGATCGCCGTTGTAGTCGCCCAGCAACGTGGGCAAATTGCCGGTAAACTCGATCCGCACCAGCTTGGCGTTGGCGTTGCCGCCGCCGAAGTTCGTCCCCCATTCGATCACGTACAGGGCCCCATCGGGTCCTAACTCGGCCTCGATCGGCCGCACGAACGAAAGCCCGACGAAAATCTGGTTGATTTTCAAGATTTGCCCGTCGTCATCCATCTGAACTTCCCAGAACTTGTTGCGCGACCACTCGTAGATGATCAGCGCGCCATCCAAGTACTCGGGCAGCTTGACGGACGAATCGACAGCCGGATCGAAGTGGTAGACCGGCCCCGCCATCGCCGTCCGCCCCGATCCGCCGTTCAATTCCGGGAATTCGGTGCTGTTGGAATAGGGATACCAGATGAACGCCCCCTTGGCCGGCGGCAGATTCACGGCCCCCGTATTGTTCGGCGAATCGTTCACCGGCGCCGCCGGGTTGAAGGCGGGCCCGGAAACGCCGGTCGCGAAATTGTAATCACGGTACGCCTTGTTGTCCGCGATGAAATACGGCCAACCATAGAAGCCCGCCTCGCGGGCCTGGTTGATTTCGTCGTAGCCTTGCGGTCCCCGCGTTGCCGAATTGCCGCCGGCGTCCGGCCCCACTTCACCCCAGTACAACCACCCGGTCACCGGGTCGATCGAAATCCGGTACGGGTTGCGATCCCCCATAACGTAAATCTCCGGCCGACCCACCGACCCGTCGCTCGGAAATAAGTTTCCATCCGGGATGCTGTACGTGCCGTCCGCCTCGGGCCGGATCCGCAAAATCTTGCCTCGCAAATCCTGCGTGTTGCCCGCCGACCGCTGGGCATCGAAATCCGAGCGGCCCGCCCGCTCATCGATCGGATCGTACCCATTCGATTGGAACGGATTCGTGTCGTCACCAGTGGAAAGGTACAGTAGCCCATCCGGACCAAACGCCAACGACCCGCCAGAATGCGTCATCGAATCGGCTGTGCGATCGGTCCCAACGGTCAGCAATTCAATCTCCGAATTCAAGTCCAGCACGCCGCCGGTGATCGTGAACCGCGACAATCGATTTCCCACGCCCGGCGCCGCCGGCGAAAAGTACAAATAGACCCAGCCGTTCTCCGCAAAATTCGGGTCCAGCGCGATCGCCAGCATCCCGTCTTCGCCTTCGTTGTACACGGGCACCGTGCCCGCGGTCGTCGTCATGTTCGTCGCCGGATTGTAAATCTTCACCGCCCCGCCGAACTGAATGAAGTAAACCTCACCCGTCGGCGCGATCGACATCGCGACCGGATTGCTCAGCCCCGTCGCCAGATCTGTCTTATGCCAGTTCGCGTTCACCGAAGCGCCCAGATCTGCCGGGGCCTGCCCGGCCGCGAATTGAATCCCACCCAACAAATGGTCCAGAAACAGCGGCTCGCTGTAAGAGCTCTCCGTGTGTCCCAGGCCCGTGTACCACGACCGGCCCCCGTCGAAATAGTGGTACCAGCTAATGGGGTGATCGAATCCCATCGTGCCGCCCGTGTAGGTCGACTCGTCGACAGTCGCCAGCACCTGCACGTTGCCCCGCGGATTGATCGAGTAATTGAACCACTCGTCCGTCCGCACCCAGCGGTCCGGCAGCCCGGCCGTCGACGGGTTCACATGGTCGGCCACTTCGATCGTCGCCTGTACCACGTTCGAATGGCTCGTATAGAAAGCGCCGACCAGGTTGCCGTACCAGGCCCACGAGTGCTCGGTGTCGGCCGCCGAGTGCACGCCCACGTAGCCGCCGCCCGCCTCGATATAGTGCTCAAACGCCACTTGCTGCGTGTCATCGAGCACGTCGCCCGTCGTCAGCAAGAATACGACCGCTTCGTATTGCGCCAGATTCGCCTCCGTGAATTGCGCAGCGTCTTCCGTGTACGTTACCGAGAAATTGTGCGCCGCCCCGAGCGCCTCGATTGCCGCCACCCCCTCGTCAATCGAATCGTGCTGAAATTCGGCCGTCTTCGAAAAGACCAGCACGTCGAACGCCGCCAGCATCTGCCGCGGCTCTAAGTGTTCGAAGGCCAGTCGCCGCTTTTCGCCACTCCGCTCACCCTTGGCCCACCGCTTTCGCGCTGCCAAGGAACGAGAACGCCCCCATCTCTGCCTGTCGCGCCTCATGGATACTTCCCCGTCCGGTAACTAATTGAGAAAGGCACCCTATTATAAAACTCCGCTGAAGGCCAGATCAAGGAAAATCTCGGCATTTCCTGAAACAATCGACTGCCTCACAGCGGACGGGCCGCCTCCCGCGCTCTGGGGCGACCCGGCCCGCCGCCGCGGGTAGCGGCCAAATCACAGCAAAGCAGGCACGCCGCGTCCATCGGTTGGGCGTCGAGGTTCCCCGTGGCACGCAGGCTGCTACTGTCGGGCGGAAGAGGATTTGGCCGCCGATTGTCTCTCTGCCCGTGTTCGGGGCCGGCCCATCCAGCGGTTAGAGTCGCTTGCCAGGCGCCGCCAACGTGCCGATCGCCGCGTCCAGATAGTCGGGTCGAAACATGGCTGCTTCGTCACTCGCTCGCCGAACGGGCAGCAAAGCGGCGCCCTGATCGTTTCGCACGCCTTCCGCCAGCGGTTGACCATTCAACCATAGCAGCAGAGCCGCATCGCGGGCCGCCTCTTCATCCCGACTCTCGGCTTGCGTCGCAACAGCGAGCTTCTTGACTTCCTTAACATAGCCAGGCGCGCTAGCGAATAGTTCACGCCACGCCGCGGCCGCGGCGGAAGTCGACTCCCGCGCGAAGGCCGCGGCCCGTTGCGACGATTGTCCGAGCGGGTTCAAAACCGGCGCGTCCGCCGACTTCGCGCGTGGCACCCAGCCTGGCCCGTCCGCGGAGTTGCTCGCCCCTCCAGGTGGTTCCAGCGCGGCCGCTCCGGCCCCCGGCTCGGCCTGGCCGAAATGATTTTTCCACAGCTCGTAATCTGCGGCCGTGATTTGACCGTCGCCATTCCCGTCGGCCCCGCTATAAAATAGCAGCCCCGTCTGCCCCGACGAGTTCCGCCACACGGTGTAATCGGCCGCGTTGACGACGTGGTCCCGGTTGTAATCCCCCGGCAAGCTGGGCGGCCCCGTCGCGGGCGGCCCAGATATCTGCACGTGGTACCCACCGATCGCCTGGCCGTATCCACTAACCTCGACAAAATACGAGCCGCTCGCCGGCGCGGTCCAAGTGATCTTCGACATGTTGCCCACGCCGCCGTCGTCGTTGAAGGCGAGTTGCGACGTGCCGTTCGTGTCGAGCAAGCGCAGCAGTGAATCCCCCAGCCCGTTGTTGCTGGTTTCGATCACGTATTGCCCGCCCCCCGCGGCGTCGAAGCGAAACCAGTCGCGGTCACCGACCGTCTCGATGACGCCCGCCGTACTGACGTTGACCGACACTTGCGTGGCGCTTGCCGCGCTGTTGCCGTGATCGTCGGGCACCGGCGCTTTCTCGGCAATTTCGAGACTGTACCCGCCGACAGCCCCGCCGTACCCGCTGACCTCCAAGTAATACGTATCGCTCGCCGGCGCGGTCCAGACAATCTGCGACATGTTTCCCGGCCCGTTGTCGTCGTCGTCACGCAGTTGCGTCGTGCCGTTCGTGTCGATGAGCCGCAAAAACGAGTCGCCCAACCCGCCGTCGAGCGTGGTGAAGACGTATTCTTTCCCGGCCACGGCCGCGAAGCGGAACCAATCGCCGTCGTGCGCCGTTTCGATCGCGCCGACCGCCGTGGAATTCATCGCCACCGAAGTGGCCGACGCTGCGTTCCCGCCCTGAGCGTCGGCCGCCGCCAATGTCGTGAGCACGACGTCGTCCACGAATGCGCCGACGTCGCCGCCGCTGGCGTCCGATTGAAACGCAAACGCAATCCACACCTGCCCGGCGCCGGCCAGGTTTCCCAGCGTCGGCACGCTGGTCAAATCCAGCGACTCGCTCCGCCAGGTGCTCTCGTCGCCGCTCACCTGGCCGCCGTAGTAATTCACGTGATCGGTCGAAGCACCCCACATAAATTCGTCGCCGACCGCGTTCGACGCGTTGCGGTACCAAAACCCCAGCGTGGCCGCCGTCGCGCCCGTCAAAATAAACGGACCATATTCCACCCAAGCGTTGACGTTATTCGGATAGGGCCCCGGCGGCGCGACCGAGCTGCCCACGCTATAGATGCTGGCGCTACCCGTGTGCGCGTCAAAGCTCGTCTTGCCCCAACTCGGGCTGCCGCTCGCCACCCAAGCCGTCCCTGGAAACGCCCCCTCAAAACCGTCGCTGAACACGGTCTGCCAGGCCAGCAGCAGCCGCTCTTCCAGCGGCTGAAACCCCAGCGGCCGGCCGCGAAAGGGATCGCGGGCAAGGGACGAACGCCTAGCGCCTCTGCTGTCGCACTGCGACAAAAGCGCACGCCAAGCGCCCCAATCGAACATTGCCCCGATCTCCCGATTTGCGAGAACGCCCCAAAGCTTGCGCTGAGTATATCAGCATTTGTGTCAATGCCCGACGTTCCTTCATCAAGATTTAACGAACGGCCGCCAGGCCGGCGCCCGTCGAAGGTGTCCAAAATTCCCCCACTGAGTTTTGGCCACCTTCAATCGGGGCTGCGCAAATGCCGCGGGCCGGCGGCTTGACGGCCGTCGCGATTCGCGAAGCGCCACAGATTTGCGACGGAAGCATTCGATCGGTTGAAAGAGAGCCGCTGGCACGCCTGATTCTAGCAGTGTAGTATACCTTTGTCCAGTATAATTTCGGCCAGGCGGAGATTTGTTTTGAGGTGGCGACGGCCGGGTGATTGCTGGAACGGTACTGCGGGCCGGAGCGGCGGGATTACGCCCCATTGTGCCTGTCTGAGGCTGGCCCTGCAAAAGGTTTGAGAGTTTGCACGTCGGGTGTCGCCGGTCCGCCCCGCATCCCTAGGCGAGCGCGGCCAACTCTTCAAACGCCGCATCCCAACTGCGGCCCGCGTTTTGGCGCTGGAATCGCTCGAATTGTCGTTGGTGTCGGGGGCCAACGTAGGTCGCCCGAGACGTTCAGGACACACCATGCGCGCCTCTTCCGACGCCACCAGGGCCGTGTCGCGCGAGGGCATCTCCCATGGTCGACCCTGTCCTCTCTCCCACCGAGCGCCGAACGGGTTGAGACTCGGTCGTTGTATGAAGGAAGCTTGCCCGATACTTAGCGACGCGAGCACTGCCTCGTCGGTTACCGTCGTCATGGGCAAGCCGCCAACCGGTTCGCTCGCGCGAGTTGCAGTGGTTTGTGGAGGGGTCTCATCGCCGCCGGTCGACGCGCCGGCGGCTACCATGAGAGAGGGAGACGATTCGTGCGAGAAGTCGATCAACGCGTCAACCAGCGCGGCGCCGCCGGCCGGCACGGTCTGGCCATAGTGCAGCTTCCACACATCAAAATCCAATCGCGTAATCATCCCGTCGCCGTTGCCGTCGGCCCCGCTGTAGGCCACCAGGCCTGTCTGGCCCAGCGCATTCCGCCACACCGTATAATCCGCCGCGTTGACTGTGTGATCGTGGTTGTAGTCGCCATTCGCAACGGAGTAATCTACCGAGCCGCCGAGCATGAAGACGGCGGAGGTGCCGATTATGGAGGTCTGATAGTGCGCGATTTTATCGACGTTGAGGGCGGTGTAATTCAAAGAGGTTGGCTGAATCCCGATATCGGAAAAGGGAACCGATGCCGAGCTGCCCGAAGAGAAAAACGGATTACCGGAGGAATCAATCATGGTCGTCGATCCATTGAGGTAGCGGAACGTGTTGCTGGAATAGCGGGAGAGGCCATTTTCGTAAAAGAGATTTCCCGCATTGTTTTTTAATATGCAGATCCGTTCGGAAAGGTCGGCAAGCGTTGAGTTTATAAAAGTGGCTCCATTTTCATAGAATATATTCGTACCTGATTTCAACGTAGCATTGTTCTTATACTTACTCGCAGTCCCCGAGCGCATAGCTACCACCCCGCCCTGCCAATAGGTCGTGCTAGCGTTTTTCATGAGCGAGCCGTCAGAATAGAACCAGGTATTACTGCCGGAGCGAAGGACAGCGCCATTATCATAATAATAGGTGCTTCCACTGCGCGTTACCGTTCCGTTAGGATATTGCGATCCGGTGGGAATCGACGAAATATTACCGATAGAGTCGCAATCGATCACTTCGGGCGCGGAAAGCGTTGTCCACGGCGCTTGGTAAGCTCGGCATTGCATGCGATCGCCATTGTCGATATTGACGTAGCCAAGACCATTCACGTAAGCAAAAACGAAAGAAAAGTTATTTTTATCAACGGTAAAAATAATATTTTTATCGAAGCTGTCGTACACCTGCGCGAAGGTATTGGAGAGCGCACTGGCGATCAAGAATTGCGTTTGTGGCGGCTGCTCGAGGCTGCCGGCCGTGCCGGTCGCGAAAAGGCCGGGCGATAATTGGCCGGCGCCGTCGTTGGCCCATACGCGGATCGACACCTTCTCGCCCGCCGCCAGGGCCGTCACGTCGTAAAAACTGTCGGTCGTATCGCTGCCGGCCGCCGGATCGCCGGGCGGCGAAACGCCCATTGCCACCGACACGCGATACCCGGCCGTCGAGCCGCCGCCGCTCGTCCAACTGAAGTGCAGCGACCCAGCGGCGGGCGCGCTCACCACGATGTCGATCGGAGCGGGCGGCAGCGCCTGATAGACGATTTGAACGCTCGAGACAAACGTGCAGACATCGGCGCCGACGTCGTTCTCGATGGCTACGATCGTGTCGGACCGGCCATTTTCAACGTGGGTGGAGTACTCGTTGTTGCCGATGTTTACGTCGCGAAAGAACGGCGTGAACGAGAGCGTCCCCGCGTCGTTGTAGACGTTGCCGCTGCTGTCGGCCATGACGACGCCATTCGCGTAGCGAATCGTGCTCGCCTCCAGCAGTGATCCGCCGGCCGCGTAGAAATAATCGCCCGTCCCGTTCCGCAGCGGCTGAGCGCCGGATAAAACAGCGCGTTGGCGCTATCTGCGAACGTGCCGCCGCCCTCATAGAACAGCGATCCGCCGCTGAACAGGTTGGCGCCATTGGGATACTGGAAGGCGGCGCCGGCCGCCATCGGCGCGCCGTTGGACCAGAACCAGTTGCCGCCCGTTTCGAGCGTGGCGCCCGCATCATAGGTCCACACGCCGCCCGAACGCATGATCGAGCCGTCGCGATGATAGACGGTGTTGCCGCCGTCGGCTGCGATCGGCTGGCCGTTGCTATATTGGGAGCCCACCAATTGGCTCAGGTTGCCGCTGGGCACGGCCGTGAGCACCAGCACGGTCGAGGTGTTGGGCAGGTAATCGGCGGTCAGCAGGTCGCCCGTTTCCGGATCAACGTACCCCAGCTCGTCGTTGGGATGGTAGTAGATGGAAAAGTGGCCCGTGTTATCGGCCGTCAGAAGGGTTACTTCCTCGCCTGTGATGCGGCCCACCTGGGCAAAGGTGCTGCCGACCGTGCCCGAGAGCATCCGTCGGTCTTCGAGCGGCTCAAACCGCAGCCGGCGCTCGTGCCCACCGAAACGGCCGCGTTGGCCTGCCCGTAGGTAAGGCTGTGCCTGACGAAATTCGGCTGAGTGCGGACGTCTCATCGGTGGCGGGCGTTGCCGGGGTGACGGCACTCTGGGGCGAAGCGGCCTTCGCCCATTCTATCACGCCCGACACGGACCGCAACAAAGCAGGTCAGGCTCCGCCTGACAGAATGAACGGACGGCATGAACAAATCCCGTCGCTTGGCCGAAATTGTCAGGCTACGCCTTGACTCAAGTAGGTCAGGCTCTGCCTGACGATCGACCTTCGCAATGGAAACCGTCAAATAGTTGTTAGGCAGAGCCTGACCTAGCCGCCTGACAGAGTCCGCGGTTGCCATTGTCAGGCAGAGCCTGACCTACGGCAAAATCGCCGCCGTCCCCACTACGCCTCCGGCCTCAGCCAGCGCCGCACGCCAGTGCAGCGGCACCGGGTCGAGCAGCCGCGGGTGCAGCTCCCGGGGCGATAGTGGCCCAGGGCGTAGATGCACTCGTTCGGAGGTGTTAACCCCATGCAGTAGGGCAGCACCGGCAGTCGCGTAAAGAAGTGGGGCCGGCCACGATCGGGTCCCAGCAGGGCCCGCACGAATGGCCGTAACGCTCCATTTGCCGTTCTCAAAGTATAGCGGCTTATGGCACACCGCCGAAGCCTTCCACAAATAGGTCGTCCCGTCCCAATTGCGGCCCTCGTGCGATCCGCCTTCTTCCACCGAGCACTCATACGGAAAGTCGTGACCGGCCGTGCCGTGGACGCGAATGTCCAAACTCACGCTCGCCAGCGTGCTTGTCCTCAGCTCGTTGAGTTGATCGGCGCATACGCCCTGCGTCCGCTCTGCTTCCGAATTGTCGTTCTGGGGGGTGATTTCTTGGACGCCAGCCGGGCCCTCGTCCGTTCGTGGAGTCAACACCCTATCCGGCGGAATCGTCGGCTGAGTAGCCGGCTGCGTCAAATCCTGATTCGGAAACTCCAACGGCTCCGCACCTGGCTGGCGCCCCAAATCGGGCGTCGCCGCGCCGCGCGGCGCTTCGGGCGGCTGGCCGTACCGGCCCGGCGAACTTTGTGGGGACAGGTCAGTGCCACCTTGCGCCGCGGCGCCGCCGGCCGGGGCGGTGGTGCCCGTCGGCTGGGGAAGCTGGGCAGATCGCACCGTCTCGCTCGCATCTTCACGATTGACGATAATGCTCCGCAGCGTTGCCTGGCCGGGCGAAAGGGCCGGGCTCGACAGGCCAGGTCCGCTGCCCGAATAGCTATCGCCAAGTGCGCCATCGGCGGTCGCCAGCCGGACCGCCGAATCGCGATGAAACTTCAAGTTCGATTCGGCCACGGCGCTGGCCGCCGGGGTTCGCCCCCGTCGCCACTGCAGTTCGGCGGCAGATGCTCGTCCGCTGATTGCCAGCGGAAATACAACGACCGCGACAAGAATAATTAGTTCACCCCACTCGACGTTGGCGAGTTCAGTCGAGCCGCCGTCCGGCTCTCGCCTCTCGCCTCTCGCCTCTCGACCCTGATCAATCCTCCCCAATCGAAAACTCTGCCGAGTAATTCGGTGCTTCCTGCGTAATGAAAATGTCATGGGGGTGATTCTCCCGCACACTGGCCGCGGTGGTTTGTATGAATCGTGCTTCCTGGCGTAACTCATCGATCGTCTTCGCGCCGCAGTAGCCCATGCCGGCCCGCAGCCCGCCCACAAGCTGATACAAAAACGGGCTCAGTTGTCCCTTGTAGGGCACGCGGCCCTCGACCCCTTCGGGCACCAGTTTCGCGTTTTTGGTTTCCTGTCCGCTGGCGATATCGCTCGCTGCTGCCGTGGACCATCGCGCCCAGCGAGCCCATGCCGCGATACGCCTTGTATGTTCGTCCTTGATACAACACCCGCTCGCCCGGGCTTTCATCGAGGCCTGCGAGCAACCCGCCGATCATCACTGCGTTCGCCCCAGCGGCGATCGCCTTGGTGATATCTCCCGAATAGCGAATGCCGCCGTCGGCAATGATCGTAGTTTTGGTTCCTTTGGCCGCCGCGGCTGCCTCGAATATCGCCGTCACCTGCGGCACGCCCACGCCCGAAATCACCCGCGTCGTGCAGATCGATCCGGGCCCGATGCCGACTTTCACCGCGTCCGCCCCGGCGGCGATCAAATCACGCGCCCCCTCACTCGTCGCGACGTTGCCCGCCACGACGTCGATGTCCCAGCGTTTTTTGATCTCGCGCACCGTCGCGATAATGTTCGCCGAATGGCCGTGCGCACTATCCACGACGAGAAAATCAACGTCTTTTCCGATCAGGCTCGCCGCCCGGTCAAAATCAAACACACCGACGGCCGCCCCCACCCGCAGCGCCCTTGGCGATCCTTGGCCGCCTGGGGGAAACGGCGCATCATGTCGATGTCTTTGATTGTGATCAGGCCGGTCAGTCTGTAAGTTTCGTCAACCAGCAAAAGTTTCTCGACCTTTTTCGCCATCAAAATCTTCTCAGCTTGCTCAAGCGTTACAGTCCCCTGTGCTGTCACAAGCTGGTCCTTGGTCATCACGCCGGCAATGGGCACGTCATTATCTTCGAGAAAACGCAGGTCGCGCCTTGTCAGGATGCCCACGAGCCTTCCGTTCTTCACGATCGGAATGCCCGAGACCTTGGCCTGCTCCATCGTGGCCCGCGCGGTAGCAATGCTGGCATCGGGCGGCAGCGTCACGGGGTCGACGATGATGCCGTTGGCCGACCGCTTGACTTTGTCGACCTCCTCGGTCTGCCGTTCGACGGACATGTTCTTATGAATGACGCCCAGGCCGCCCTCCTGCGATAGGGCGATCGCCATCGCGCTCTCGGTCACGGTGTCCATCGGCGAGCTGAGAATGGGCACGTGCATCGCGATTCGCGCCGTGAGCTGCGTCCGCACGTCCACCTCGGCCGGCACCACCTCGCTGTACCGCGGGGCCAGCAGCACGTCGTCAAACGTGAGGCCGGTGGTGATGAACTTATCGCCGAGAATACTGGAACTCTTCGCGTCCATGGCAACGGGCCTCAGAGGAGCATAAGGGGTCGGCAAATCGAGAATCCCGTATTGTTTCCCAACGAGGCCGGCGCGGGCAAGGCCCGACTTTTGCACGCCTTGCGCATTCCGTTACATAGCCCGGCCATCTTGGCCGAGAATGTTCCGCGATTGTTGCGGTAGCGTCCGAATGGCCGCTTTCAGCGAGCCCGACGGCCGAGGTGGCGAATTGCCCCCGCTACTCCCTGTGTAACGGCAGCCATCCGCTCATAATCGAGCGTCTCCGGCGTGTCGCTGGCCAGATGATAATGCGGGTTCCTTAGAAAGCTCGTGTCCGTCAGCATCAGAGCCGGATAGCCCTGGTCCCAGAACGAGCTGTTGTCCGAGCGGCGAATTTCGCGTACCGTCTCAGGCAGCACGATCGAGAACAGCGGGAACCGGACCGCCCGTTTGAAGCCGCGGCGGAATTGCCAACACAGTCGCCACGAACGCAGGTTTCCCACGGCCGCCAAGAAATTGCCCCGCTTTGGAAACAGCCCGTGCAGCCGCGCGGAATCGTCTCCGGCACCCGCTGGCTGCCGCGCTCGGTCACGAAATAGCCGACCATTTCCAGGCACAACATGCCCGCAATCCGCTCGCCCTGCTGGCGACACCGTCGGGCGTACACCTGGCTCCCCATATCAAACGTTTCGTGATAGGGCTTTTCCTCACAAGCGAAGGCGACAAAGCGAATCGTCCGCGCCGGCTGCCAGTTTCGCACCATGCGCCCGCCTCGATCAAAACGGCCACCGCCGACGCGTTATCGTCCGCCCCCGGCGTCACGTCGAGCGAATCGTAATGCGCGCCGACAACGACAATTTCACCTATCCGCCGCCCGCCCGGCAACTCGGCCGCAATGTTCGCGACCTCTTGCCCCTTGATGTCATACCGCTGTCGTACGGGCGCGTAGCCCGCCCCGGCGAGCTCCCGCTCCACGTAAGCGGCCGCCGCTTCAAGCGCGGCCGGCTTTCCCAGATGCCGGGGCCCTATCAGCCCGGCCAGACAATCGACGTGGCGTACCAGGTCGTCAACCAATTTACGATCAACCGCCTTATCGTTGACGTCTGATCGCATTCGCGGCCGCACACGTAAGCGCAGTGGCCGCTGCAATCGCCAGCTTTCCATCGGCTGGCTTCCGCCTTCGATTGCAACGCCGTAGGCCCATGTTTACACTATTTCCAACGGGAGGCCAATCGATGCGGCGTCGTTCTTCCACGCTTGGATCCATCTTCTTCTTGCTGAGCTCCGGCGCGATCGGCATCCTGGCCGGCTACGGATGCTTCGCCTTTGGCACGATCACCAGCCAGCGGCCGCGGAAAGCGAATCAGCGGAAGAGTCAACGTCACTTGCCCAATCCACAGCATCGCTAGCGCCGCAGCCCAGCTCGACCGCCGCTCGCCGCTCATCAGCTTCGGCCAAGACGACGCCGCGCCGTTCAAACACCACACGACGCAATCCTGGGACTCTATTGGCCGACGAGAACGACTCCGAAACACCGTTCGCTCCGGCTCGTTTGCCAAGCCCGCAGTCTGCAACCGAACCTCCCTCGCCGGCGGGCAGCGTTGCGAATCCCCTTGCCGTCGCGAAACCCAAGCTGCGCTCCGCCGCCGCCATCGACCTCGACCTGTCGCGCAACCGCCAGCAGCAATCGTTCGAGCCGTCGGCCAAGCCACTGCAAATCACCGATCTCGAAGGCTGCGACGCGGCGTACGAGATTAAACCCGAGTCGATCACGATCAAAGTGCCGCATGACATTGTCATCGACGTCTCATGGGAAAACCTCGCCAACGGCCGGCGGCGCGTCAATCTCGAAGCCACAATCACCAACGACGCCGGCAAGAAGCTGCCGTTCACGCTCCGCACCATGGAAGCGGCCAAGCGTCAGGCCACGCAGGCCGGCGAACAAGCAACTGCCGCGTTGGCCGCCCTCCGGTTAGAACAACAGAATCTCAGCGACTACATCAAGTCGGCCCAGCGCCGCTCGCCCGCCCAAGACAACGCCGCTCGCGCCCGCCTCGACCAGCTCAAGAAGCTGATCCCGCTCGGCGATGCACAACTGCGAGCCCTCCAGGCCGACTACCTGGCGGCAACCCAACTACTCGACCTTGCGCAAACACTCGACGAAAAATGCCACGTACTGCTTGATCCAGTGGATCCCGTGGAAGGGCAGTGACTCGACACGGGCAGGCGTGCCCGTTCGACCTGTTGTCGACGTCGGTTCGCTGGGAAGGGCGCGACCCAAGCTTGCTCATCGCCCCACCTTCGGCAAATTCACCGTCGTCTCGGCCGCGCTCACGTCGTCGAGCTTCTTCATCGTCAATTGTTCCAGCGGCACCTCGGCCTCGACAAATGCCGCCGGCCGATCCACTTGAGCGCCAAGAGCTTTGCCACGATCACTGTGATGTTATCGTTCCCGCCGGCGGTGTTCGCCGCCTCGACCAGGTTGCGGCACGCTCCTTCGGCCGTTGCGTTGGCGTTCAGGATGACCGCCAGCTTGTCGTCAGGAATCATGTCGTGCAGCCCGTCGGTGCACAGCAGCAGCTCGTCCTGGGCCTTCAGCGACAACCGATACACGTTGACGCTCAGCTCGCTGTTGCGGCCGCCGATCGCGTTCCATACGCGCGTGCCCCATGGGCGTCTGGCGGGCCTCGGTTCGGTCCATCTTGCCGCTCTGGGCGAGAATCGTCGCCATTGTGTGGTCCATCGTCACTTGCTCCAATCGGTTGTCGCGCAGCAAATAGCAGCGGCTGTCCCCCACGTGCACGACAAACGCCCGCGGCCACACGATGTAGGCCAGCGTCATCGTGGTCCCCATGCTTTTCATTTCCGGCCGCGCTGGCCACCGCCTGCAAACTCTCTTGACATGACCGCATCGCATCTTTCAAGTGCTCCTCAAAATTGTCCTCGGAGTCTTCTTCCAGCCGAAAGCACCACGACAGGCTGTTGAGCATGTACGTCATCAATTGGTCAACCGCCAGCGTGCTCGCCCGTTCTCCCTCGGCCTCGCCCCCCATGCCGTCGGCCACGACCAGCAGCTTCCCCTGCGAACCGCCGTAAATCCGCGTCTGGTGGTCCAAGCCGAGGCTCGTCGCGTGGACGCGCATCGATTTGTTCAGATCGGCCACCAGAAAGTGGTCCTGATTTGAGGGCCGCTGCCGGCCCCGGTCTGTCAATCCGAAACAATCCAGCCGAGCTTGCATAAGTTGTGGCCAATCTCCGACCGAGATGTTGTGGCCGGTCTTGTTGTGGCCGGTCTCCGACCGAGCCGGTCGTTCGGCCCCGGCCCGGGCCGTGGCCAACCTGTCGCACCGATCGATCGCGACCGCCGATTCGGCGTAAGCCCAAATGCGGTCGGAATCCGTCGGATTGGCAGAACTAGCAAACAATATGCCAGTTATCCCCCGAAAACCGCCCTGCCTGCCCGCCGCAACAAAATGCCCGACTGTCCGGCCGCGGACTGTTCCCAGAATCGCGCCGGGAAACAATACTGTCAGACAACGAGCGAATAGCCATTGCGCGGCAGTCGCCAACGAGGCGGAAAATCGCTTGGCGATGAGCGGCTGGCAATCGAACCGTCCCACCGTCACAGGAGAACACGTCAGATGCCCGAAGGCCACCTTGCTCGCAACCCGGACGACGCCTGGATCGCCGGCGTCTGCGGCGGCATCGCCCGTTGGCTCGGCTGGAACTCGGACACGGTCCGAATTCTCTACATCCTCCTCTCGGTCCTCTCGGCCGCCTTCCCGGGCACGATCGTGTACATCATTCTATGGATTGCGATGCCGATCGAAGCTGATGAGTTTGAAGACGAGCCGTGAGCTTTTCAACGTGTTTTCAGCATGGCCGCGGGCAGGCGGCGCGGCCTGGTTTTAGGCGGATCGTCGAAGAGTGCTTGGGCAGAGGGTGCAATGATGGGAACGCATTGTAGCACAACGGGTGGCCGATTTCAAGGCGGGGAAATGGCCAGTTGTTCAGGATGGGCCGGCGCGGCGGTTGGAACGGGAGGCCGGCAGAGGGTGGTTTGGGTGGGGCGGATTCAAGAGAAAACGGCGGGGATCTTTCTGGGAAACGGGTGAACGTGGCTTATCCAAAATATGCTTCGATTCGGCCACTGAATATGGTAGGGTGGGAGTGGGATAGCTTTTGGCTATTTAGCTGTTAGCTTTAGCTGTTAGCTGTTAGCTGTTAGCTAGAGACGATTTTTGATCGGCTTTCAGGCATCAGCTTTCAGGCGTCAGGCCTCAGCCAGAAGATGAAGGGATCATTCGCCGCGAGGGCTTTCTTGATTGCCTCAATGCGCGTCTGGCACTCAACGCGATAGTGCAAAATCACTAAGCATGAAACGTGCCCAAGAATTGGCCGCCCCCGCCGGTTCGCTCTCAGCCGGCAGCTATCAGCTTTCAGGCGCTAGCATTCGGTCGTAGGCGTCCGTTGGAGAGGTGTGCTGGGCGGTTGCGGTCGGGTGATCGCCTCTTCGAGCTTCTGAGCGTCTTACCGCGGACCAGGCACTCATTCGGCGGTTTAGCGTAGAGTCAAAAAACACTAGGCAGCCGATGGGGAAAAAAAGGGCCGCCCTGCCGTGACGCATTGCGGCCGGTCGCTCCGTGGAGCGTTGCCTGCGAATTCTTCTTCTTGTTACGAAAAGAGCTCGCGGGCAGAGATTGGTTACACGTGCATAAACTTAGTCGCCACGGCAGGCGTTGTCAATCGCCTGCCGTGGTTAGGCCTTGAGAAAATCGTCGACATCAATCTGAGCTTCTCGCAGGATCGCGCGGAGCGTGCCTTCCGGCATGTCCTTGGAGTGGTGCGGAACGAGCATCACGAGGCAGATTCCGCGTGCCGCCACACTTCGTGCGAGCCTTTTCCCTGCCGCTCGTAGGCGAAGCCGAAGGACCGCAACTTGCGGGCCAACTCGCGGTACTTGAACCAACCAGCCGGCCCATCAGCGAACGCCCACGGGGATGGTCAAGTCAATTGGTCCAGCGATACTGAGTGCCTTGGCGGGGCAAGGAATCGCCGTGATCCAAATACGTCTCAACGATGGTCCGCGTCAGGTGCTGGGCCAGCTCAGCCACCTCGACCAGACTGCGACCCTCGACAACCAGGCCCGGCACGTCGGGACTGGTGCCTAGGTAGCCGCCTTCATCCAGGGGCTCAATGTGTAGCCGGATGGCTGCTTCGCTCATCAAATGCCTCGCCGCACGGTGGATCGCATTTTTACAGCAGGAACACTGGTCAATGTTATCGTACCGTCGGCGGGGCAGTGTAACCAATCTCAGCCCGCGGCCAATCCGCAACTGCCAGCACCTAAGTGCAAAGACGACTCTATTGTAATGCGAACAAAGTGATGTTGTCAAGTCGCTGTATTCTGCACAGCACCTAAGTGCACTTAGGTGCTGTGCCAGTAATGGTCCAAATTAGCAATACGGTTCTATAAAACAAATCCACTTGGGGATACTTGCAACAGGATGTCGCGCATGCTACCGTGACTAGCTATCAAAGGCAAGAGGCCGCCCCCGTCACACCAAACGGAAACGGCCTCTGTCGCTCGCCTCGGACGCAGGGCCAGTATTCCAAATGGTAGCCTGCGAGCCGGGGCGCGTGCTTTTCTTCGATTTTAGGGCTAGTGAATGGCGGTGACAACATGCGCATTCTGGGGCTAGATGTTGGGCCAACCTCGATCGGAACGGCACTCATCGACGGGCAAAGAATTCGAGTAGCATTGACTCGCATTTTTCCCGAAGGCGTGGACCGAGATCAGCAGGGTGGGGAGCAGTCCAAAAGCCAAGTGCGTCGCGAGTCGCGTGGCCAGCGGCGACAGATCCGCCGACGAGCTCGCCGGAAACGGCTAGTGCGGGAGGCACTTCAACGTGTTGGGCTGCTGCCCCTCGACCCGGAGGAACTTAATCGTGTGATTCATGGCGATGCTAATTCACGTACTTTTGTGTTACGCGCTGACGCGCTAAAGCGAAAGCTCGAAAAGGAGGAGCTCGGTCGCGTGCTTCTTCAATTCGCGACGCGGCGCGGTTTTCTGTCGAATCGAAAGACCGACAAGGCTCGCGACGCGAAAGGGATGCTGTTGGAAATCGGCGAGCTTCAAGAAACGCTCAATATGCGCGGGCAAACGCTTGGCGAATACTTGGCGTTTCTTGATTCCAGATTCGATCATCGAACCAGCCGCGACGAAGATCGTGTTCGGCATCGACACACGCGCCGCCGCATGTATGAAGACGAGTTCGATGCGATTTGGGAGAAGCAATGCGAGTACCATCCGGAGCTACTCACAAGTGAACTAAAGTATGGCGGGGTGGGGTACCAAGAGTTCCCAGCCGATCGCGTCCCGCGTCGCCACGGTACGTCTCCGCTTCAACAATTCGGGTTGCATGGGCTAATATTCTATCAGCGACGAATGTATTGGCCGAAATCGGTCGTCGGTCAGTGTGACCTGACCGACGAATCACAGCCGGAAAGGCGTTGCCGCCGGCGACGTTGCCCGAAAGCGGATCGCGGAGCAAGAATTCCGGATTTTGCAGGAAGTTAACAATCTGAAGGTGCTGGACCATGACAAAGGACAACGTTTTCTCACCCAGGACGAACGCGGAATCGTCGTCGAAGCATTGATGGAGACGAAACAGCAGTCGTTTGATACTTTGCGATCAAAGCTCGGCTTCAGCGAGGACATGACGTTCAATACCGAGCGTGGCGGTAGGGATAAGTTGAAGGGCCACGAAACGGATTCCGCCATGTCCAGCAAGAACGGAGTTGGAAAACGCTGGCGAAAGCTGTCCGACGACGTAAAAGACAACGTAATCAGCATTTGTTTGATCGAAACTCAAGACGACGTCGCTGTCCGCAGGTTGGTCGGAGAATGCGGACTAACGGAAGAAGAAGCAATCCGCGCTGCCGCTGTGCATTTGCCCGAAAATTATATGGGATTCTGTCGTGAGGCGATCCAACGTCTAGTTCCGCACTTGCGGCGCGGCTTAATGTTGATCGCCGACGACAGATCGAACAGCGCTTTGCATGCGGCAGGTTACTTCGCCCTGACCAACGAGTGGTGAATCCGCAAAACAGTCTTCCACGAGCGCCGGATTTGCCCAATCCGATCGTGCGGCAGGCGATGATTGAAGTGCGCAAGGTTGTGAACTCAATTATTCGCGAATTCGGGTTGCCCGACCGCATCCACATCGAGCTTGCGCGGGAAGCGAAGAAATCAGCCGAGGAGAGGCAACAGATTCGCATTGACAACGCGAACCGTGCGCGGCACCGCGAAGAAATCGCCGAACGACTAGTCGGAGAATTTGGGCTGCCGCCGAGCCGTGCGAACATCAACCGGTACCTGCTGTGGGAAGATCAACGCGGCGATTGTATCTACTGTGGGGGCAAGATAAGCCCCACAAAGCTATTTACTGAAGAATTCGACATTGATCATATTCTTCCTCGCTGGCGAAGCCTGGATGATTCAATGGGAAATCGCGTTGTCTGCCACCGCAAGTGCAATCATGAAAAGAAGGATTGCACCGCTCGCGAATGGCTCGAAAGCAGCGACCGGTCGCGATATGAACGCATGCTGCAGTTAGCCCGGCGGCTTGAGTACGGCAAACGGCAAAAGCTCCAGCAATTGGACGTTGAATTGAATGATTTTGTCGAACGTCAACTCCGTGACACGACGTACATTGCGCGTTGTGTTAAGGAATACCTCGAGTGTCTGGGCGTGACAATTGTTTGCCCGCGCGGCGGAATGACGAAGGATTTACGACACTGGTGGGGACTGAATAATATCCTCGACCCGGAAAAAAAGGGAAGAAAGAATCGAGCCGATCACCGCCACCACGCGATTGATGCGATCGTGATTGCGTTGACCGATCATGCAAGACTGCACGCGTTAGCTAACGCGCGGGGCGAAAATATGCCGCCCCCATGGCCTGGATTCCTCAATGATGCTCGCATGGCCGTACTAGGAGTGAACGTTTCACACCGCAGCCAGCGGCGAATTTCGGGGGCTTTGCACGAAGCCACGATTTACGGCGCAACGCAAAAGGAAGCTGATTCTGCCCAAACGGAGGGTAGGCATTGGGTGCGAGAGTGGGTCGAAGACGCCACCACCTTTGTCCGTCGAAAGGACGTGACGGAAATCAAGAATCGCAAACACTTGGAAAAGGTGCGTGATCGCGCAATCGCGCAACTCTTGCAGAACACTTGCAAAAGCAGGGAGTGGATCCGGGCGGCAAAAAGGCGTATCCGACAGACGCGTTCAAGGGCGACAATCGTCCGCACATGAAGTCCGGTGTGCCAATCAAGAAAGTGAGAATGCTTGAGGAAAGCGAGACATTCCGCCGTGTGTCGAAGGAATGTAGTTTTCAGTACGTAAAGCCAGGCAACAACCACCACATCATTTATTGGGCTGAGGGCGAAGGCGATTCCGAGCAATGGTCGGCAGACGTTGTGACAATGTGGGACGCGGCATGCCGGGCGCGCGCGGCAAGTCGCCGGTCGATCGCACGCCCCCAGACGGCAAACGTTTCGTGATGTCCCTTTCCGCAGGCGAAATGTTTGAAATGGTTGGCGACGGCGGTGAAGTTCAGTTGTGTGTCGTCCGCAAAATGGATCAGCGCAGCAAGCGGGTGTACTACAAACTGCACACAGACGCGCGAGACACTGAGGCGGTTAATAAGGCTAATCTCTACCTGTCTCCCAAAAGGATGCAGGAAAGTGGGGCGAAAAAAGTGATCGTCGATGCGCTTGGCCGTATTCGCTGGGCGAACGATTAATTGCCAAGACGCTGGAAGGAGGTAATTGCGCAATTACACTAGAGTACGGTAGCCCGGAAGTCGCCATTGTATTCGCGCACGGACGGAGTGTCGCCGCCGCTAGTGGGCGATTCGATGTTCATCAATGGATACCGGTGTATGTGGGTGTTGGCGATGTTCGACCTGCCGACCGACACGAAGAAAGCGCGGCGGGAATACACGCTGTTCCGCAAGGCCCTATTGCGTGACGGGTTTACGCAGATGCAGTACTCCGTGTATGCTCGGCATTGTCCCAGCAAGGAGAATGCGGAGGTCCACGTGGCGCGGGTTGAGCGCCACCTGCCGCCGGATGGGGAGGTGCGGGTGATTACGATCACCGACAAACAATTCGAGCGGATGGAAGTTTTTTGGGGAAAACTTCGCAGGGCCCCGGAGCCGGCACCGTGTCAAATGACGCTTTTTTAGTTTCGATTCCTCCTCAAGTTAAGCTGCAGCTTGGGCTTAGGCGCGAACGGAGTGTAACCAATCTCTGCCCGCGGCCAATCCGCAACCGGCGACGTGGCTTGCGATCACTGGCTGCGGAGTGTAACCAATCTCTGCCCGCGGCCAATCCGCAACCGATGCTGCTCAGCGCTCGCATCGTGCACGCAGTGTAACCAATCTCTGCCCGCGGCCAATCCGCAACGAGCGTACCGCTTCTGTCGCGACGCTGGCTAGTGTAACCAATCTCTGCCCGCGGCCAATCCGCAACTGGTCGTGGTTCGGTGTGACCCGGCGTCTAGTGTAACCAATCTCTGCCCGCGGCCAATCCGCAACCGAACGATGCTCAGTGTTGCCAGTGGCGATCAGTGTAACCAATCTCTGCCCGCGGCCAATCCGCAACAGCTATGGAGACTGGCATGACCAGGCGTCCAATCGAGTAGTGTAACCAATCTCTGCCCGCGGCCAATCCGCAACGTGACAGTGCGCTGTCGAGCTCACGGCTGTACAGTGTAACCAATCTCTGCCCGCGGCCAATCCGCAACGAGCACGTGCGCAGTCGTGACTGCCGACGTAAGTGTAACCAATCTCTGCCCGCGGCCAATCCGCAACGTAGTCGGCTGTGTTATCGACGAGTCCGCAGCAGTGTAACCAATCTCTGCCCGCGGCCAATCCGCAACAGCAGGCGATCCAGGTCATCGTCAAGTCCGTAGTGTAACCAATCTCTGCCCGCGGCCAATCCGCAACGACCGCATTGCATCGCAATTCGGCTCGTAGTGTAACCAATCTCTGCCCGCGGCCAATCCGCAACCGTGAGCACCGACGTCATCGAATGCAGTGCAGTGTAACCAATCTCTGCCCGCGGCCAATCCGCAACAGATTGTGGCTCGCAGACGACTGGCCGCGAAGTGTAACCAATCTCTGCCCGCGGCCAATCCGCAACCAGCCTGAGCTGCGGACGATGCACCGGCACGAGTGTAACCAATCTCTGCCCGCGGCCAATCCGCAACAGACGCAATGCGACGGTGTCGGCTGCGCGTCGAGTGTAACCAATCTCTGCCCGCGGCCAATCCGCAACAGTCTTGACGTCGATGCGATCCGTCGCCGACAGTGTAACCAATCTCTGCCCGCGGCCAATCCGCAACGACAGCGCAGTCGGCAGTCCGTGTGCGCTGTCAGTGTAACCAATCTCTGCCCGCGGCCAATCCGCAACAGTGCAGTGCGCGCATCGCGAAGTCCGTGTGCAGTGTAACCAATCTCTGCCCGCGGCCAATCCGCAACGGAGTCGGATTGCAGTCCGAGCACCGTAGTGTAACCAATCTCTGCCCGCGGCCAATCCGCAACCTGCAGTACGCTGGAGTCGTGCGATCGCTGCGAGTGTAACCAATCTCTGCCCGCGGCCAATCCGCAACTATCGGTCGATGTCGACGTGACTCCGACGAGTGTAACCAATCTCTGCCCGCGGCCAATCCGCAACGATGGATACGCGGTTCGATGATCAGTCGGCAGTGTAACCAATCTCTGCCCGCGGCCAATCCGCAACTGCATGCAGTCGCTGCGTCACGCATCTGACCGAGTGTAACCAATCTCTGCCCGCGGCCAATCCGCAACATGATGCGTCCTAGCGACTCCGGCTGTTCGGCAGTGTAACCAATCTCTGCCCGCGGCCAATCCGCAACTGGATCGCGACTGGTCATGCGTCATGCGTCAGTGTAACCAATCTCTGCCCGCGGCCAATCCGCAACTGAATCGCACGCTGATCACGTTCGCCAGCCGCAAGTGTAACCAATCTCTGCCCGCGGCCAATCCGCAACCCCATCGGGCGAACAGCCGAACCGCTTATCAGTGTAACCAATCTCTGCCCGCGGCCAATCCGCAACGTCAAACGCTACAACCACACGCTTACTTCGAGTGTAACCAATCTCTGCCCGCGGCCAATCCGCAACAGTTCGGCGGGCTGGCGTTTTACCAAGGCGAGTGTAACCAATCTCTGCCCGCGGCCAATCCGCAACCGGCTTTGGATGGCGTGGAATGATCGTAGCACAAACCTCGTCGTACGTCGAAAAGAGTCGGCGCGTAGGACGGTTCACTTGCAAATGGCCCCATTTCGCCGACTCTTTTCGACGGACGACGGCCAATTACAATAAAGGTCGCGGCAAGTCGGTCATCTTCCACGGAGGGTCTTCCCACGCAGCTCCGTGGAGGTTTCTCCCGTGATCAAGCGCACTCTCGAAATCAGCCGCGAGCCGGCACATCTGTCGGTCCGCGATGAGCAGCTCATCCTCAAACGCGACGGGCAGACCATCGGCTCCGTCCCCTGTGAAGACATCGGCGTCGTGATGGTCGATCATCCGCAGACCACCTACACCCACGCCGCACTGGCAAAACTGGCCGAAAGCGACGCCGTCGTCGTGATCTGCGGACGCGATCACCTACCGGCCGCAATTCTATTGCCAATGGCCGATCATTCGCAGCTCGTCTGGCGGTTGAATGACCAGCTGAACGTCGGCAAACCAATGCTCAAACAGTTGTGGCGGCAACTGGTCGTCGCGAAAATCCGCGCCCAGGCCCGCAACCTCGAAATCGACCAGCCGGCCCGCAAGAAGTTGCTGGCCCTGGCGAAAAACGTGCGATCGGGCGACCCGCAAAATGTCGAAGCCCAGGCCGCGCGCGTGTATTGGGCCAACTGGCTGTGGCAGGAAGAGTTTCGCCGCGACGCGGAGGCGCCGGGGCTGAACAGTTTCCTCAACTACGGGTACGCCGTCGTCCGGGCGGCAATCGCGCGGGCGATCGTGGCTGCCGGCTTGTTGCCCAGCCTGGGAATTCATCATCACAATCGCAGCAACGCGTTTTGTCTGGCGGACGATCTGATCGAACCTTTGCGGCCGCTGGTCGACGAGCGGGTCCGAGAATTGCACCGGCAAGGATACGAGCAGCTCGATCAGCCCGCCAAAGCGGCGCTGCTCGAAATCCTGGCGGAACCGGTGGTCATGCGCGACAGCGAGGAATTGGTCGGCCCGCTGATGGTGCAACTCCATCGGTACGTGGCCTCGCTGGTGCGTTGCTACCGTTCGGAAGCTGCAGCGCTGGTGGTTCCCACCGCCCGGGAAAACTTAGAGACTGTCCGGAAAGTGCCAACGACAGGGGGACAGTCCCCATTTTGCGGAGAGAATCAACGCGACGGCCATCCTCGCGGGCAAAATGGGGACAGTCCCCGGCACTTTTCGACTGCGTGACCGGCCGCTGACGGTCGTGCGCCGAATCGAAGGGTTGCGGACCGGCCTTCAAGCTGCTCCGCCGGGCTGCAAATTCTGCCGGATTGCAAATTCAGCCGCGCCGCCGCCGGCCCCCGGCCAGCCAGCCGGCCGCGGCGACCGCCGCAAGCAGCAGCGTCGCCGGCTCGGGCACGCCGAGCGGTGTCACGCTGCCCACGCCCGTGCCGTAGATCGCCCGCACGCCGTTGATATCCACCGGCCGCAAGTAGCCGCTCCCCGGGCCGTCGAAGCGGCGGAAGATCCAGTACATCACGGCGTCTTCGACGAGCGTGTGGCCGAGCCCCAGCGTGTGCCCCAGCTCGTGCGTGGCGGCGCCGAAGATGTCGGGCTCATGCAGCGTGCCTGCCACTTGCCACGGGTCGGAGTCGTCGAACTCGACGTCGCCCGCGTAGGGATCGCTCGAATAGGGAAAATAGGCCTGGGCCTTGGCGATCGGGTCGCCGACGAGCGGGTCTGGCCCGTTGAGATACAGGTGCCGGAAGCGAATTTGACCGTAGTGAGTCGAGCTGCCGTAGCTTAGCCCGTCATCCGGCACCTCGACATAGCGGATCGGCGCCACGTTCGCCCACAGGCGCAGCGCATCTTCAATCGATTGCCGGATCACGTTCGCGGGCAAGGGTTGCCCGTTGGGCGTTTTGATCGCGCCGTCGAACATGTTCTGATAACTGTACGTGAGCGTGATCGGCGAATTCCCAGGCCGCCGGACTGCGGCCATTTGCCCACCTTGCAGCAGGTATTGGTTCGCCGAATTGGGATCATCCGCCGGGATCGGCGTCAAATAAGGCCCGCTTCCGTCGCCCGAGCAAATGCCGCCCGGCGTTTCGCAGTCGGTGTCTTGGGCCCACCCGCCGGTCGTGCACTGCAACGACAGCACGACGGCTGCGCACAGCCCGAGCGCACGTCCCCGCCATCTCAACGCGAAGCGACCCATAAGAATGCCAGGCATGAAAACTCGACTGGCCGCACAGCTTGCACGGCTGTTGGTCGCACGGTGTGGGTTCACGAAGGCGAAATCAGCGGCACTGGCGCGAAGAAAGAGTGCTGCGGAACGGAAAACCGGCCCGAATCAAGCCCGTTTTTATTATAGTCGCCCCGTGCTCGGCCGCAAGCAATTTGGCCGCATTCGCCTGCCGCACCAGAGCCGGCCCGTTCCGCGCATTGTCGCGGAAGATCGATCCGGCCGGCCCCGGTCGTTACAAACCCGTTACCGGCGGGGCTCTCAAATCGGCGTAAAATCCAAGGGCAGCGGCGGCCGTCTGACGCCAGGGGCCTTCGCCGACACGCGTGCTTCGTCCTGGCTCGTTAACGCAGAGGGAGAATTCCAATGCCAATCCGACGCGCTTTCCTATTGCTGGTCGCCTTCATGCCGCTGGCAAGTGTAGTCGCAGCGGAGCCAATCCCAGCCGGCTCGAACGCCTCGCCATCCGAGTCTGAAATCACGCAACTGCGTGAGCGCGGCCCGGCCGGTCTCGACGAAGCGCTGGCGGCCCTCGACCGTATCGACTCACAACTCAATGAAAACTCGAACCGCCTCAATGAACTAGCGACAACTCCGAGCTCTTCGCCAGAGGAACGAGCTTTGCTCACGCGCTTAAACGAAACGCTCGCCCCTCAGCGAACGGCGTGGCGCGACGCGATCGACCAGATTGGCGGCCAGCGCAGTTGCACCGTCTCGCGGCTGTTTTGGTTTACCGATCTCGAGCAGGCCAAGGCCGAGTCTCAGCGGACCGGCCGGCCGATCCTCAGCCTGCGGATGCTGGGCAAGCTGACGGACGAGTTTAGCTGCGCGAACAGCCGCTTCTTTCGCACGTCGCTCTACTCGAACAAGGAGATCAGCGACTTTCTGCGCGTCAACTTCGTGCTCCACTGGCAAAGCGTGCGGCCGGTGCCCAAGGTGACGATCGATTTCGGCGACGGCCGCAAGCTCGAGCGGACGCTGACCGGCAACAGTGCGCACTACGTTCTCGCGAGCGACGGCACGCCGCTCGACGTGCTGCCCGGTTTGTATAGTCCTGTCGCCTTCCGACAATGGGCATGGGAAGCTGCCAATCTCTACAGCACTTACAAAACGGCAAACGCGGCTGAACGTGCCGCGATGCTGCAGGCCTTTCATCAAACGCAACTGGCGAAGTCGCTGCGCGACTGGGACCTCGACCTCCAGCGGCTGGGCGCAGCGCAAGCGGACGTCGTGGCGTCCCGGATTACCGGCGCGATCGAGTCCGCACGCTTAGCTGGCCAGACCGTGCCCGCGGCAGGGCCGGCGCCGAAGGCGGTCGCCGCTGCACAACGCGCCGTTGGCAAGACCCGGGCCGAAGCTCCCATGTTGCGGTTTGCGAACTTGGGCGGCACGTGGATCGAGCGCGGAATGGACGACGACGTGTGGAAGGCAGTCGCAGCGCTACACCGCGAGGATGTTCAGTTGGATGCGGCCAGCATCGCGATGATGCGGGCTGAGTTCCCCAAGGCGGCCGCGGCCGGGGCGCTCGCCGTGACAAAGTGGGCGGTCGAAGACCCGATGCTCCGCGTGGTTCGACAGTTTGAAGATTCGATCGCGCTCGACACGGTTCGCAACGAATACCTGCTGCATCGCCGCATCCATGAGCAATTCGCCGCGGCCGATCCACATACGACCGACGTCGACAAGCTCAACGAGTGGGTCTACGCGGAACTGTTCCTGACGCCTTCGAGCGACCCCTGGCTTGGCTTGGCCCCCAGCGACGTTTACACCGCCCTGGAAAACAACGGCCAAGTCGTGGCAACTGCGCCGGCCGCAACGAATAAACCATAAAGCCGCAACCGCTGGTCGCGAGATGAACGAATGCGAAAGCCCTGCGAAGGGGGCCGGAGGTCGTCGACAAGCGGGTCCGTTTGGCGACGAATCCGGCCCCCTCACATTACATAGCGGGACCATCTTGGTCCGGAAGCTTGACGACGCACGTCAAGACGCGCGGTAGAATTGAGTGGCGTAGCGGTCGGAAAACTCTCAATTTCGCCAGCGACGCGGACGCATCCCGTTTGCTTGCATCCTCGCCCCCCATGCCCCACAGCCGCATTCTCACGATTGAAGACGACCCCGCCATCCGCCGCGGCATCGTCGACGTGCTTGCGTTCGCCGGGTACGACGTAATCGAAGCGGCCGACGGCAACGACGGTTGCCGGGCAGCCGTCACGCGCGAATACGATTTGCTCCTGCTCGACATGGTCCTGCCGGGCGCGAGCGGCCTCGACATTCTTCGCGAAGTTCGCAACATTCGGCCGACGCTGCCGGTGATCATCCTCAGCGCCCGCGGCGAAGAGCGCGACCGCGTCAGCGGCTTGCGGCTGGGGGCCGACGATTATGTGGTCAAGCCGTTCAGCGTCGATGAGCTGTTGGCCCGCATCGAGGCCGTGCTTCGCCGCACGCCGGCGCGGCCGAGCGATGTCGAGGAGTGGCCGATCACCGGCGGCCGCATCGATTTCGCCCGCTGCGAGGTCCAATTCGACGACGGGATGCGCGAAGAGCTCTCGGACCGCGAGCTCACATTGCTTCGCTACCTGGCCCAGCACGCCGGCCGGGCGATCGCCCGCGAAGAGCTGCTCGCGAACGTCTGGCAAATCGACGCCCGCGGGGCCGCCACGCGCACGATTGATATGCACGTCGCCCGCCTCCGCGAAAAACTCCGCGACACAGGCGACGAGTCGCAAGTGCTGCTCACCGTCCGCGGCAAAGGCTACATGCTGGCCCGCGCAGAAGCTAAACGACAAGCGTGACTCGAATTCCCAGATACCCGACACCTTTCTCAACCCTCAACCCTCAACCCTCAACCCTCAACCCTCTTCCTTGAAACACCCCTGGCAAGTCTGGCTCGTGTTCCTCCTCTGCGTCGGCGGCGCCGCCGGGGCGATGCTCTGGCTCACGCGGCAAGCGCTCGACACGGATGAGCGCCGCCGCGCGGCCGAGGCCGACGCCGCGCTCGAGCAGCACGCCAGCCTCGCTCTGTGGCGGATGGACACGGAGCTGGCGCCCATCATTGCCGCTGAGGTGATTCGCCCACCCTCCGAGTACCGCGCCGCCTTTCTCGCCGCCGACGCATTCGGCCCGGCAATTGGTCTCAACCAACAGCGGCAACTTGACCAGCAACCAAACCTGCCCGGATCTTTACAGCAGGCCCCGCAGCAGCAGCCCGCCCAACAGGCCGCGTCGATGCCGCTTCCCTCGCCGTTGTTTATCGAGCCGCCTCCCTACGTCATATGCAATTTCGAAGCGACTCTCGACGGCCGCTGGCGTTCGCCCCAAGTGCCCGCCAAGGAAATGGAACCGCAGGCGGAATCGAACGGCGTTACCAAGCAGGCGTTGTCGAACCGCGCCACGCGATTGAAAGAGCTGGCCGCAGCCGTCGACGTGCAAAAGCTGGCCGCCGAGCTGCCGAGCGCCTCGCTCCCCTCGCTGGCCGACGTCGGCTACAACAGCCGCGCGCTAGCGAGTGCCGAATCGGTTGAGCGCGTCAACGAATTGAACCGCGGGCTCAACTATTTCGAGGGCAATTCCGTCAATCTACCGCCTGACCCGAACGAGAATGAGTCGCGCGGCAACAACAACCAGCAAGCCGAACCGCCGCCCGTGGTCAAAGGCAAGGGCACGCTCGCCCAACAGACGGCCCGCAACGCCGACTACGAAACCCGCGTACGGCGGATTCAATCCGTCGCCCAGCAAGGCATGTATGAACAGCAGCAATTCAGTAGCAACAATGGTTTTCAACAGATGATGGTTCCGCCCGAGCAGGCCAAAGTCGAAGTCGGCGTCAGCCGCCCGATGTGGGTCGGCGATCGGCTGCTGCTGGCGCGGCGCGTCGAAGAAGACAAGCGAACGGTCATCCAAGGCTGCTGGCTCGATTGGCCGAAGCTCAAGACGCGGCTCTTGGCCGAAACGACCGATCTGATCCGTGGCGCCGATCTCGTGCCGGTGCTTGATTCGGCGGACGTCGACCCCGGCCGGATGCTGGCCGGCCTGCCGGTCCGCCTGGTGATGAACGTCGCCTCCGCGGCCGACCCGGCGCTCAGCCCCACGCTCCGCTGGGCGCTGTGGATCGGGTGGGGCGCCCTGGGCCTGGCCGCCTTCGCTGCGGCCGCCTTGTTGGCGGGTGTGATGACCCTCTCCGAGCGCCGCGCCGCGTTTGTCTCCTCCGTCACGCACGAGCTGCGCACGCCGCTGACCACGTTCCGCATGTATTCCGAGATGTTGGCCCGCGGCATGGTGCCCGACGCAGGCCGCCGCCAAGAGTATCTGCACACCCTCCAGCGCGAGGCCGAGCGCTTGACGCACCTCGTCGAAAACGTTCTCTCCTACGCCCGACTGGAACGCGGCCGGCGGCCCAGCGCGACCGACCGCATCACCGCGGCCTCGCTGTTGGAGCGGATCGGCCCGCGATTGGCTGCCCGCGCCCAGCACGCGGGCATGCAATGCGAAATCTCGCTCGCCGACGACGCGGGCGACCTGCCGCTGACGACCGACGCCAACGTCGTCGAGCAGATCCTGTTCAACCTGGTCGACAACGCGGCCAAGTACGCCCGCTCGGCCGCCGACGGCCGCATCCACGTGGCAGCCGAGCGCTGCGGCGGCGTGGTTGGAATTCAAGGTTCGCGACCACGGCCCCGGGATGCCGCGCGGGCGGCGCTTCGGCCGCATTCGCCCGTTTGCCAAAAGCGCGGAGGAATCGGCCGAAACGGCCCCCGGCGTCGGGCTGGGCCTGGCCCTCTGCACGCGCCTGGCCCGCCAACTCGGCGGCCGGCTCGAGATTGCACCGGCGAACGACGGCGGCGCCACGGTGTCCCTCTCGTTGCCGCTAGGGTAGAAGCAGTTTCAAAACCGTCTCGGAGAGGGGGACAGTCCCATTTTGCTCCGGCGGCCTCCGCAAAATCGGGACAGTCCCCGACGGTTTTGAAACTGCTTCTCGTCGTTTCGCTTGGCGAAATGCCCGCTCGCGGAGCGAGCGAGCTATATATACCGCTTCCGCGGCGGTCTGCCGCGTTTTGCTCAATCGCGGTATATTTCATCACAGGCCGGCGGTGCCCGCCACGGCCGGTAAACTGCGCACCGCGGATTTCGCCCTCAGGAAGGACGGCTTCCTCTTCTTCCCGACACCCAACACCTTCGTTTGATGAAAACCGACGAACTCCGCGAAAAGTATCTGGCCTTCTTCGAGTCCAAAGGCTGCGTCCGCCGCCCCAGCGACGTGCTGGTGCCCCGCTGGGACCCCTCGGTGCTGTTCACGCCGGCCGGCATGAACCAGTTCAAGGACCACTTCCTCGGCAAGGTGCAAGCTCGAGTTCACGCGGGCCACCACCTGCCAGAAATGCCTGCGCACCGGCGACATCGACAACGTGGGCCGCACGGCGTATCACCACACGTTCTTCGAGATGCTGGGCAACTTCAGCTTCGGCGACTATTTCAAGCGCGAAGCGATCAACTGGGCCTGGGAGTTTCTTACCGACAAGAAATGGCTCGGCCTCGAACCGGAGCGGCTCACCGTCACCGTCTACACTGACGACGACGAGGCGGCCGACATCTGGGCCAGACGACATCAAGCTGCCGCCCGAGCGGATCGAGCGGCTGGGACGAAGACGAAAACTTCTGGCCGGCCAGCGCCCCCAGCCAGGGGCCCGACGGCGTCTGCGGACCGTGCAGCGAAATCTACTTATCACCCCGACAGGGCAAAGCCGTCGAAATCTGGAACCTCGTCTTCACGCAGTTCAACCGCGTCGGCGATCCGCCCGACAACCTCCGGCCGCTGCCCAGCAAGAACATCGACACCGGCATGGGCCTGGAGCGCACGGCCGCGGTGCTGCAAGGCGTCGAGACCAACTTCCACATCGACATCCTGCGGCCGATCGTCGAGGCCGCGGCCGAAGTCTGCGGCGTGAAGTACGATCCGACAGCGAAAACGGCCGCCGGCTGCGGCGCATCGCCGACCACGTGCGGGCCTGCACGTTCGCCATCCACGAAAACGTCTATCCGGGCCCGAACAAGGAAAAGTACGTCATCAAGCGGCTGCTCCGCCGGGCTGTGCTCGACGGCCATCAGATGGGCGTGCGCGAGCCGTTTCTGCATAAGCTGGTGCCGGCTGTGGCCGACATGATGAAGCGGCCCTATCCCGAACTGAGCGAAACCGTCGACGCGCGTCGGCGGCGTGATCGAGAAGGAGGAAGCAACTTCTTCTGCACGATCGACGCCGGCCTGGAATCGGATCGAGCGTATCTTCGACGAGATGAAGCCGCGACAATCGCGTCGCGGTCGAGCGGCGCCGAGGCGGCCGAGCTGTACACGACCCACGGCTTTCCGCCCGAACTGTTCGAAACGCTGGCCGCCGAGCACAACCTGGCGTTCGATTGGGAAGGCTTTCGACCAGGCGATGGAGGAGCACGGCGAGCTCTCGGGCAAAGTGCAGCACACGGTGATGCTGTTCGCACGGGCCGATCGATGCGCTCAAGCGGGCGCTGCACACGACCGAGTTCCTCGGCTACGAAACGACCGCAGCGGAAGCGACGGTGATGGGCATCGTCGCCGGCGAGCCGCCCAGCGATCACCTTTGCGACAAGATCGACGAGATCGGCCACGAGCACAAGTCGCGCGTCGTGCTCGATCGCACGCCATTCTACGGCGAAAGCGGCGGCCAGGTCGGCGACACGGGCGAGCTCGTCGGCGACGGATTTCGAATTCGACGTACCGACACGCAGAAAGAAGGCGGCTTCGTCCTGCACGTCGGCCACCTGCACGAAGGGCACGATGTGCGAGGGCGCCAAAGTCACGGCCGTGGTCGACGCCGCGCGCCGCGCCGGCATCCGCCGGGCCCACTCGGCCACGCACATTCTGCACTACGCGCTGCAAAAACACCTCGGCACGCATGCCCAGCAGCAGGGCTCGAAGGTCGACGACGACTGGCTGCGGTTCGACTTTACGAACCTCAGCCCGGTCACGCCGAGCAACTCGCCGCGATCGGCGGCGAAGTGAAGGCCCGCGTCGCGGCCGGCGAGCCGGTCGAAGTGGCAGACGCTGCCGCTGGCCGAGGCCCGCACGCAAGGCGCGATGATGCTTTTCGGCGAAAAGTATCCCGACCTGGTCCGCATGGTGTCGATGGGCGAATTCAGCAAGGAGCTGTGCGGCGGCACGCATCTGGACAACACCAGCGAAATCGGGCTGTTCAAGATTCTGGCCGAAGAAAGCGTCTCGGCCGGCACGCGGCGGATCACCGCTCTGACCGGCACGAAAGCGGCCGAACACGTCGCCCAAACAACAGCCGCCCTCGAAGAGGCCGCCAAGCTATTGGAGGTGG
The DNA here is from genome assembly GCA_963738665.1 of uncultured Planctomycetota bacterium. GTDB lineage: Bacteria > Planctomycetota > Planctomycetia > Pirellulales > Lacipirellulaceae > JABDGM01. The sequence continues at coordinate 489,166 of CAVTXL010000003.1, read as the reverse complement.
CCGTGCCGGACATTCCGACTGCGGCCGCCGAGCTGGTCGCCCACGGCCGCGAGTTGAAAAAGCAACTGGCCAGCGGCGGCACATCGCCGCCGCCAACAACTAAGACCAAACGCAGCGCAGCTAGGCAACTGAACTATGCAGCGATCAAGCACGCTTTGGCCGAGACGGGCCGGCTGCTGTCGGTCGCGCCGCTCGATGCGCCGCGCCGTCTCGCCTCGCTCAAAAGCGACATTTCGGCGATGGAGCGCCAGCTCCGCGAGCGTGAATCGGCCGGGCCACTCACGGGTGAGCACCTGCTCGAGGGGGCGGAGCAAGTCGGCGATGTGACCGTAGTGGTCGCCGAGCTGCCTGGCGTCGAACCCAACTTGATGCGGCAGCTCATTGACCAGGTCCGCGCGAAAACCCAGGCTTCCGCAGTCCTCCTCGCCAGCCGTCACGGCGATGACAAAGTGACGCTCGTCGCTGGCATCAGTAAGGACTTGCAATCGCGCAAGCTAAGCGCTGGCGAGTGGATTCGGCCGGTTGCCACTGCCGTCGGCGGTGGCGGCGGCGGCCGGCCCGATCTCGCGCAGGCCGGTGGAAAGAATCCGGCAAAGCTTCCCGACGCCCTCCAAATTGCCAAGGATAAAATCCGCGAAATGCTAAGCGATAACTAGCCCGGCCATTTTGGCCGGCAGGCGGAGGCATTCGATCGCGCCCGTCCGCACCGCTGTCTCGCTCGCGGAATAAGCCTCAGGATGTCGCCTCAATCGCCGCACGCTCCGGCACAACGCCGGATCTGCTAGCGTTCGCCGATTATTCATCAAAATCGCATTGCGACGGTCGTACCGGCAGGCATAGACTGGAGGCCACAGGCGGTCGGCCGCGCGTTTTCGCCAGGAGCAACTCGTGCAGGCCGAAGGACAACATCCTTTTCCGGCGCATTCGCGCCGGGGGTTTCAACACGGAGTGTTGCCATGGCAATTCACGAAGTGGATGGCCTCGAATTGCAAGTGGATCGCGGACCGAACTGGCTCTTCGTCAAGCTGCGAACGAAAAAGAAATTGCCAAGAGTCGTGCCGCACTTGTCTGGGGAGCTGTGGTCGATTGCGTCCCGGCACTTTATCTATCGGTTGGTCGTCGAACTTGATGAACTCGATGAAATGCCCCAGGCGTGGACAGACCAGCTCGTCGAGTTGCAAAGCCACCTCGCCGACTGCGGCGGCGCACTGCGCATCTGTGGTCTCTCGCCCGAATGCGAAGAGGCACTCGCCTGCAGCCAGGCCGACACGACGCTGATGAACCACGCATCCCGCGCTGCGGCCGTGTTGGGCACGGGCGAGTTCGCCGTGCTGCCCAGGTAGCGGAAGGGAGAACAGACGAACGCCAGAGCAGCAGAGCGGGCGAATATGCCTCGCCATCTCCCCGTCTGCTTGTCTTATTTCCCTCCCACGTACTTCTCGCGGATCTTCCGCAGCGTTGCCAGCCCCGGCTTCGGCTGGTTGCTCGCGTCGAATAGTCCGCCGTGAGGATAAAAATGGGGCAGGGCGTCGCACAACTGGTTCCACACGACTACTTGCACCTGGCTCTTGGATAACAACAGCGGGATGTAGCGCTCGATCCATTCGCTTTGGCGCTCGGGAGATACCGTTTCGTTGCCGCCGCCAAAGACTTGCGATTTGCCTGACGCCTGCGGGTCGCTCGTGCCCGCACTTGGCAGCATGACAGCGACGAACACCGGCAATTCCAACAGGCTCCAAGTGTCAATCAGGCGACTGAACGCAAGCGGACCGCGGTGCATCGAGCCGCCCGGATCGTAGCCCACGTTCAGTTCCAGCCCCACGCCGGACAGGCCCAAATCCGCGCACACCAGTGCATCGGCAAAATGCAGCGCGGACAAATCCAATTGCTCGTTGGCCAAATACTCGGCCCAGGGTTGATCGAACGTCACGACCAGCGGAGTCGTCGGATCGAGCTCTCGCACGGCCGAAATCGCCCGGGCGGTGATCTGCAGCCGCGCTTCTTCATCGAGCTCCAGCGCACGGCCGCGCGTCATGCGAGCAGCCACTTGCCACAAGTGAATCCGGCTCCGGTACCGCTGCACGACCGCCCGCGCATGGTCGAGCATAAAGCCCCGCAGGCTATCGATGTCCCCCTCCCACAGGTATGCCCAGTCGGGCAGCCCGCGGTCGTCGAGTTCCAAGATCGGCCCGCCGGTAACCTTCAAGCCCGCACCTCGGGCCCAATTGACGGCCGCATCGGCGGCGGTCCAATTGCGACGACCCTCGACCGCCTCGATCCGCCGCCAAGTGAACGGCACGCAAGCCATGTTGAATACGTCCGGCACCTGCTTGGCAATTTCCGGGGGCGGCAATTGCTCGCCCAACTGCACACCCAGCCATGTCACGGTCGGCCGCGGCTGCGATTTTCGCAGCTCGAATGTTTGCCGTACGTACTCGTTCGCTAGCGCATTCATCGCCAGCCGAGTGACCGCCAGCGACCGCGCCGCCCAATCGGCGGCCGCCCGATGATCGTTTTGCATCGTGGCCGCCCGAGCGAAGTCGCTCGTCGCCTCAAGCACTTGGCCGCGCAACTCCGTCGAGACGGCCAGCCCCATCAACTCCCATTGGGCGAGCTGGTTTCGCAACAGGTTGGCCATGCCGCGGGCGATTTCGACTTCCAGCAGGTACGGCCGGTCCCGCTCCATAAGCGTCGACGTTGAGACCAGCTGCGTCTGGTCGTCCGCCACGTGCCAAGGGATATGCACGCGGCCCGAATCGCTTTCGTTCCGCTCGACGACGAGTTGGCTGCCGCTGAAATAGGCCCGCGTGAAATACGGCAGCTCATCCAGGCCGCACACGTAGACGTGGTCCAGGCCGCCGGCCGGAATGCGATCTCGATCGAGGACCAAAAATCGCATCAAGCCCATAGCGGCACGTCCACGCGATTGCGGGTTGTCGAATTCAGAATGCGGAATGAAGAGCGGCTGCCGTCCAACAACGCGCACTGACAATCTGGTTGATTTTACTCGCGAATTGGGCCATCAACAACCATAGCGAACCGGCCCCGTAGCGCTGTATACTCGTAGTCGCAAGTGTATTGGCGGCGATTCTCGATTCTGTAATCGGCGACCCGGAATCCGACTTTTCGAGGAGCTCACGATGACCTCAACGTTGACGGAAACTTCCCTTGCCTCGCTGCCCCGCCGGCAGGGCAAGGTGCGTGACATCTACGACTTGGGCGATCAATTGCTGTTGGTGAGCACCGACCGCATCAGTGCCTTCGATTGGGTACTGCCCACCGGCATCCCCGACAAGGGCCGCGTGCTCACGCAGCTCAGCCGCTTCTGGTTCGACTATCTCAAAGTTCCCAATCACTTGCTCTCGTGTGACGTCCACGATTTTGATCTGCCCCAGAAAATCGATCGCGCGCCCCTCGCCGGCCGCTCGATGCTCGTCCGCAAGACCGAGGTCGTGCCGATCGAGTGCGTCGTCCGCGGCTATCTTTCCGGTTCCGGCTGGAAGGAATATCAAGCGACCGGCCACGTCTGCGGCATCTCGCTTCCTTCAGGCCTGAAAGAGAGCAGCAAGCTGCCGGCGCCGATCTTTACGCCGGCCACCAAGGCCGAAATCGGCGAACATGATGAGAACATTTCGTTCGACGAAGTCTGCAAACGCGTCGGCCCGGAGCTGGCCAAGCAACTCGCCGAGCGGAGCATCGAACTTTACACCCGCGGCGCCAAGCACGCCGCCAGCCGCGGCATCATCATCGCCGACACGAAGTTCGAGTTCGGCCTGGTCGATGACGAGTTGATCTTGATTGACGAAGTGATGACGCCCGACAGCAGCCGCTTCTGGCCGGCCGAGGCCTACCAGCCCGGCCGCGGCCAGCCCTCGTACGACAAGCAGTTCGTCCGCGACTGGCTCATTCAGAGTGGCTGGGACAAAAACAGCACGCCGCCAGAGCTGCCGGCCGAAGTGGTGGCCAAGACGCGGGCCAAGTATATCGAAGCGTTTGAAAAGCTGACGGGCGAGACGTTTGCGTGGAAGTAGCCCGTCGAGTTGAGTGCACTGTGAGATGTGTAAGCGTGAATAGTGGCCAATGCCATGATGTAATTGACACAATGTCGGAGGAAAAGACGCGGCTCATAACGTCGAGTGGCATCAGCGCATTAAATCCGATCCGGCCGTGCACCACGGCGACGCGTGCATACGTGGCACGCGTATACCAGTAAGTGTAATCGTGGGCAGCGTTGCGGAAGGCGACACGTGGGAGCAAATCCTCGCCAGCTATCCGCAGCTGCACCGCGAAGACATTCAAGCGGCGTTGTTGTACGCTGCGGAAGCCGTTAACCGATTTGAAATGATCCCTCTGATCGATTGAGTAGTTCATGCCTGTCCCCGTCAAATTGGATGAGGACCTTCCCAACGACATTGCGGAATTATTTCATGCTGCCGGCCACGATGCCGCGACGGCTTATTCACAGGGATATTCCGGTTTCCCCGACGACGAACGGTGGGCGAGAATTCAGCATGAGCAGAGGATGCTCGCGACGGCTGACAAAGGTTTTGCAAACGCACTGAAGTATCCGCCCGGTTCTCATTATGGCGTTGTGCTGTTCAGGTTGGCCAGGGAATCTCGGGCTGGTTACCTTCGACTCGCTCAGTACTTACTTGCCGAGTTGAAGCTCGAGGGCGTGAAGGGTGCGATTGTGGTTGTTTCTCCAGACGCCATTCGCGTGTCACATCCGTAATCAGTGCCAGCCGCATAGGTACAGTTATCGTACGCAACCGGTTGCCAAAGGTTGCGTAGTGTCACTTGAGTGTATCGTGGTAGAATAGTGATGGGTTAGCATTGCATACACCAAAACGGCCATTCCCATGCTTCGCTACTGGACCGCCGGTGAATCTCACGGCAAAACGCTGCTCGCCCTCATTGACGGCTTTCCCGCCGGCGTGACGGTCGACGTCGCTCCGATCAACGTCGAGCTCCGCCGCCGTCAGGGCGGCTACGGACGCGGCGGGCGGCAGCGCATTGAGACTGACGCCGTCAACGTCCTGGCCGGCGTGTGGCGGGGGGTCACGCTCGGCAGCCCGATCGCGCTCGAAGTGCCCAACCGCGACGCGAAGCTCGATCGCCTCGACGATTTGCCCCGCCCGCGCCCCGGCCACGGCGATCTGACCGGCGCGATGAAATACCTGGGGTCGATCCGCGGCGTGCTCGAACGCGCCAGTGCCCGCGAAACAGCCGTCCGCGTCGCCGCCGGTGCGCTTGCCAAGCAGCTCTTGGCCCACTTCGGCATCACCGCTTTCGGCTACGTCGTCGAGCTCGGCGGCGAGCGCATCGAACCCGTCAATGCGCCGCTCGAAGAGCTTCGCGCGATTCGCGACTCCAGCGCCGTCTACGGATTGAATCTCGATCGCGACGAAGCAATCAAAGCGGCGATCGACGCGGCCGGCAAAGACGGCGACACCCTTGGCGGCATCCTTGAAGTCCGCGTCGACGGCCTGCCGTTCGGCCTCGGCACCCACGCCCAGTGGGATCGCAAGCTCGACGGCCGGTTGGGGCAGGCGGTGATGGCGATTCAGGCGATCAAAGGCGTCGAGATCGGTCTCGGTTTTGAAGCGGCCCGCCGCCGCGGCTCACAAGTTCACGACCCCATTCAATACGACGCGGCCCAGCGCAACTCGCCGAGCCTCGGCTTCGTCCGCCCGACGAACAACGCCGGCGGCCTCGAGGCCGGCATGACCAATGGCCAGCCCCTCATTGTCCGTGCCGCCAAAAAGCCAATCAGCACGCTGGCTCGGCCGCTCGAATCGATCAACCTGCAAACGAAAGAAAAGCAGGAGGCCAGCTACGAACGCAGCGACGTCTGCGCCGTCCCGGCGGCCAGTGTGATCGTTGAAAACGTTGTCGCCTTCGAAGTGGCCTGCGCCATGGTCGACAAATTTGGCGGCGACAGCCTGCCGGAAATGAAAGCCCGCTACGAGCTCTATCTCGCGATGGCGCGCGAGCAGTAAAGCGAGATGCGACCCGTCCTCCTCTCCCGTTGGGAGAGGACCGGGGCGAGGGAGCTTCTCTTCGTCCGCTCCGCTACTTCACATCAATCCGAATCACGCCCGCGCTGCGGCTCACCGGCTTGTCGCCACTTCGCCGGCGATACTTCTGCCCAAGCTGCTGTTCGACTTGCTGCAACAAGAATCGCGTCGGCAGAATGCGGCTCTCGGCAATCGTGGCCAGTGCGAGTTTCGCCGATTCCAAATCGCCTTGCTCGAATAAAGCCAGCCCGCGCTGGTAAGCTTCGACGGCCGCATTCTGGGCCGCCTCAGTTTGAGCCGGCAACGCGCCAAACAAATCGAGCGGGTGATCTACTCCAGGCAACTCGGCACAACAAATGCGATACGTCCGGATGCTTTCCGGCAGCCGCGATGTGGTGGCCCCGCTCAGCACCAGCGGCAGGCCGATGATCTTCGTCACCGCTTCGACGCGGCTCGCGACGTGCACGGTCGCGCCGCGCGGCCCATACTTCTTCAGCCGCCGGCTGCCTGAGTTGCCGACTTGCACAATGCCCGTGTGGATTCCGATCCCCAGCCGCAATTCGCCTCGCTGCAACAGCCCCTTCCAGTCAGCCGCGACATCCGGCAGCAGTTCAATCATCGCTAAGGCCGTCTGACAGGCCCGCGTCGCGTGGTCGGCCTGATCTTCCGGTGCGTTCCACATCGCCGCCAGGCCGTCGCCGAAGTAATCAATCACCTGCCCGTCTTGCGCCAGCACTTCAGTCGTCAGGCAATCCATCACGTGGCCCAACAGCTCGTACACCTCTTCGTGCGCAAGCGGGGCGGACAGATCGGCAAATCTGCGCAGATCGGCAAACAACAACGTCGCCTCACGCCGCAGGCCGAACATCCGCCGGCTGACCTGCAGCAGGTCGTCCAGCGGTTCCTCCGGCAACCCGCGGGCCAGTGCTTTGTCCAAGATCTCGGGGACGGTCAAAACGTCGAATTGCGAGCGGGTCATTTTTCGCCTGCTGCTCGGTGGGTGAGTGCACGTATCTCCATACACCAAGCTAGGTTACGAAACGCAGGCGGGCGTCCCCAGCCGTCCGGTAGCTTGGCCCGTCCGGCCCATCCGTCCGCGCAACCGGCCGCACCGCTGCCGCCTGCAAATGCTAGCAGCAGTGTTCTGGACACCAGACGGCGATTTCGGAATAATCCGCCCGCCAAGTTACACTTTACGCGGTCCACGGATGGAACTTACGTCGCAAACGATCGGCCTCGCACTGGGCTTGCTCGGCCTCGGCTGGGTCACGCTCGAGAGCCTCGTGCTAGCGGTGCGAACACTTCAGAACCGCCGGCACACGAGCCGCCGCCTCGCCAATCAGCGGGCCGAGTTCTGCCGCCGCGTCGAGGCAGCCGCCCGCCGCGCCCGCGCGGAGCAGGCCGTCCCCGATTGGGAAGGCTGGCGGCCGCTTCGCGTGGCCGCGATTGTCGACGAAGCGCACGATGTCAAATCGTTCTACCTCACGCCGGTCGACAACCGCCCACTGGCCCACTTTTTCCCCGGCCAATATCTAACGTTTCGTCTGCCAATCGCCGGCAGTGACAGGCCACTGGTCCGCTGCTATTCGCTTTCCGACCGGCCGCGCGAAGATTTCTACCGCTGCACGATCAAGCGTATTGGCCCGCCTGAGGATCGGCCGGAGGCGCCAGCCGGCCGCGGCAGCAGCCACTTTCACGAGATGGTCAAGGTCGGCGACGTCCTTGATGTCCGTGCACCGGCCGGCACGTTCTACATCGATCCGCTCGACACCAAGCCGCTCGTCCTCATCGGCGCGGGCATCGGCGTCACTCCGCTGGTGAGCATGCTCGATTGGCTGGTCCAGGTGGCACCCAGACGTGCCGTCTACGCCCTGTTCGGGTTTCACAGCGGCCGCGATCACCCGTTCAAAGATCGCCTTGCTCGCCTCGCGGCGGAGCATTCGCAACTGCAACTGCACGTCAGCTATTCGGCGCCCGCAAAAGTGACGCGCTCTACCGCGACTTCAATCATCTCGGCCGCATGACAATCGAGCGCGTGCGAGCAATTTTGCCGTCGAACAACTTCCGCTTCTACGTCTGCGGCCCCAGCCAGATGATGGAAACGCTCGTGCCAGCCCTGTGGGACTGGGGCGTCCCCGAATCTCACGTGAACTTCGAGGCCTTCGGCCCGGCGAGCGTCAATCGCGTTCGCTCGCCGGCTTTCGCCGCCGGGGCGTCCGCCTCCTGCGCCGTCCGCTTCGCACGCAGCGATCGCACACTTACCTGGGATGGCACGTTCGCTTCGCTGCTCGAATTCGGCGAGGCAGCCGGGCTCGAGCTTCCCTCCGGCTGCCGGGCGGGCAGTTGCGGCGAATGCCTGACCACGGTCCGCAGCGGTAGAGTGGCCCAACTCAAACGCTCCGGCATCACCGTCCCTGCCGGCCATTGCCTCACGTGCCTAACCGTCCCCGACGGCGAGCTGATTTTAGATGCCTGAATTTGTTTCGCGCAGAGATGCGAAGTCGCAGAGGAATTAGCAAGAAAGCTTTCGTGCTGGAATTCGCATGCATGTCAACCGGCGATCACACACTACGAAGCCATAACAGCATGAGAGTTCCCCTCTGCGCCTCTGTGCGTCTGCGTGAGACAGTTCTATCTTTGATGACTGCGTTAGGCGTCGCACTTCTATCGGCGTGCCCCGCCCTCGCCCAAAAAGCCGCCTTCGGCCCGCCGACGCACGACCCGACCAAGATCGTCGGCGCCGATCAATGCGGAAATGTCACGACAAAGAAGTGCAGCAGTGGATGCGGACGCCCCACTTCGCAACATTTGATTCGCTCCATCGCAAACCGGAGGCCAAGCAGATTGCCGACCGCCTTGGGCTGCCTTCGATTAAGCGCAACGACACCTGCCTCCAGTGTCACTACACGTCGCAGGCGCAAGACGGCCGCGCGCGTGTGGTGGCCGGCGTTTCGTGCGAATCGTGCCACGGCGGGGCGCAAGAGTGGATCGCGATCCACGCCGATTTTGGCGGCGCAAACGCCAAAAAGGAGCTGGAATCGCCCGAGCATCGCCGCCAGCGGATGGAGCAAAGCGTCGCCCACGGCATGAACAACCCGCACAACGTGTATCTCATCGCCAAGCAGTGCTACAACTGCCACACCGTGCCGAACGAGCGACTGGTGAACGTCGGCGGCCACGTGGCCGGCAGCCAAACATTCGAGCTCGTCGCCTGGTCGCAAGGCCTTGTGCGGCACAACTATTTGCGAACCGGCGGCGGCACGAACGGCCAGTCCACGCCCGCTCAGCTCCGCGTGCTGTACGTCGTGGGCGTGCTGGCCGACCTGGAATACAGCCTCCGCGCCACGAGCGCCGCGACCGAGAAAGCGATCTTTGGCATCACCAGTGCCCAGGCGCCGCCCGCATGAAGATGCGCTTGCACGAAATCCAAAACCTCATCCACGAGCCGCTTCTGCAACCCGCGCTCGACGCCGTCGCGACCGTCGAACTCCGCCTCAACAACAAGGCCGCCCTCGTCGCGGCCGCCGACACGATCGCCAAAACCGCCTACGAGTTCGCCGACCAGGCCGACGGCGAGAAACTCACTGCCGTCGACCAATTCCTGCCGCGGCCCGAACAGTACAAGAACTAGGTGAATCCCTCCGCCCTGTCACCACCATGCCCGAACTCGAGATCGCCATTGCCCGGCCCAAACGTTGGGACGTGCCTTTCGACGACGGCATGTCGGAGGCCGACGTCGATCGGCTCTTGGCGATCGAGCCCTTCCGCGGCATCGACGCGGCCGCCTTTCCACCGTCGCTGCCCTTGCGCGGCATCCTGCGTGGCGACGCGCGGATCGCGCAATTCGAGCCGGGCGACCTGATCGTCCGCGAAGGTGATTACGGCCACAGCGCGTTTCTGATCCTCGCGGGCACCGTGCGGGTCGTGCTCGCGCGACTAGACCCCCAGCTACTCGGCCGCAGCGAACCGCCGCGACGCTCTTGGTGGGATGCGTGTGCGCAACTGTGGCGCAATGCCGAACTGCCGGAAGTCCGCCACATCCAGGCCGCGGCCGGCTCGCCAGCCGACGGCGACCTCGGCCTGCGGGACGCACCCGATGGCACACGCGTCTTTCTGCAAGATGTGCCGCGGCTGCTGGAATCCACCGGCACGGTCCAGCTCGCCGCCGGTGAATTCTTCGGCGAGCTGGCGGCCCTCGCGCGGACGCCGCGCACGGCCACCGTGTTCGCCGATTCCGAGACTTCGCTGCTCGAAGTCCGCTGGCAGGGGCTTCGCGACCTGATGCGCCGTACGCCGGCTATTCGCGAACATATCGAGGCCCTGTATCGCGAAAACAGCCTCCGCGTCCACCTGCGTCAAACGCCGCTACTGCACGAGTTGCCGGCCGATGCACTTGACCGCGTTGCCCGCGCCACGATCTTTGAATCCTACGGCAACTTCGATTGGTACAGCGATTTCGGCCCCCAGCGGCGCACCGACCCCGCAGCCGAAATCGCCGCCGAGCCCCTCATCGCGGCCGAGGGCGAAACACCCACCGATCTCGTCCTGATCCGCTCCGGCTTTGCCCGCCAAAGCCGCCGCCACGGCCACGGACATTTGACGGTCGCCTACCTCGGCAAAGGCCAGGTTTTCGGCTGGAAGGAATTCGCAGCGGCCCACGACGGGCACGAGCCGCAGCCTTGGCAGCACTCGCTGCGGGCTGTTGGCTACGTCGACATCCTACGTATTCCGGCGCAAACGGTAGTGAATGACATAATCCCAAATTGCAAAATGCAAGTTGGGGCTGCGGTTGGCACGCGCGAAGAGTTGCATTCCACATTCCACGGGGCGACTGAGCTAGCCGAAGTCGATCCGCAAACGGAAAACCTTCTCGATTCCTCCACACTCGAGTATTTCGCCGATCACCGCTTGCTCAACGGCACCGAGACGATGCTCATCAACCTCGATCGCTGCACTCGCTGCGACGATTGCGTGCGGGCGTGCGCCGCTACGCACGACAACAATCCCCGCTTTGTCCGCGAGGGGCCAAAGTATGGCAACCTGCAGGTCGCCCACGCCTGCATGCACTGCATCGACCCCGTGTGCATGATCGGCTGCCCCACCGGCGCGATTGGCCGCGACGCTGACACTGGCACGGTGCGGATCAACGATCGCACTTGCATTGGCTGCGCGACCTGCGCGAACAGTTGCCCGTACGAGGCGATTCACATGGCCGCCATCCGCGAGCCGGCCGGCGGGTTCTACATTGACGAAACGACCAAGCAGCCGATCGTCAAAGCCACCAAGTGCGACTTTTGCACCGGCCAGCTCACAGGCCCGGCTTGCCAACACGCCTGTCCCCACGACGCCCTGGTGCGGATTGACCTGTCCGACAGAACCTCCCTGGCCAATTGGCTAGGGAGGTAAACCACAGCCTTCAACGTGAAAAGACCTCGTTCCCACGCTCTGCGCGGGAAAAGGTCGCTCGACGCTCCGCTTCAAGAGAACTTGATTGCCAATCGCCACCAAATGCCTCGCTTCACCCGCCGCCGCGTCCGCAACACACTCCTTACGCTGCTCGCCGTAGCCGCTGTGTGGTTCTGGGCCCGCACGACGGACCAGGCCCTCGGCCATTCGGCGTTCGCGACCGGCTACCTGCTGCTGGGCGCGATCGGCTTCCTCGCCCTATACAACGTCCGCAAGCGCCTCGCCTTCTTGCCGATCGGCAGCTCGGCGGCCTGGCTCCAGTGGCACATCTACGTCGGCCTGGCGACACTGGCGGTCTTCGCACTGCATGCTGGGATCGCAATCCCCAACGGCGTCCTCGAGACGACGCTGGCCTTCTTTTACCTACTCACCGTCGCCAGCGGGCTGATCGGCCTTTACTTCACGCGCAAGATTCTGCGCCAGCTCGCCCGCGTTGGCCAAGAGGTGATTTTTGAACGGATTCCCGCGCTTCGCCGTGCCGTGTGGCGGCAGGCCGATTCCGCGGCCCTCGCCGCCGTATCGGCCTCGGGCGCAACGACCCTGGCCGACTTTTACACCAGCCACCTCTACGACTTTTTCGCCCGCCCGCGGCGGTTGTGGTACCAGCTCCGCCCGACGAGCGCCTGGCGTAAAATGCTGCTCCGCGAAATGCAAGACGTGCGCCGCTACCTGGCCGACCAGGAGCAAGCACCTTGCGAAGAGCTATTCGCGCTGGTCCGCCGCAAGGATGACCTCGACTTCCACGAAGCGCGGCAGCGGCTCTTGAAAATGTGGCTGTTCGTTCACATCGCGCTGACTTATAGCCTGGTGCTGCTCGCGCTCGTTCACGGCCTCTTGGCCCTCGCGTTTTGCGGAGGTGCCACGTGAGGCCGCCGCCGCTCGAACATAACAGGCCGGATTACGACCGCCCGAACCAGCCCTGGGTCTGCGGACTGGCTGCGGCAGGCCACGCTTGCGCACTGGGGCCAAATGCCCGCGGCCGCTGCCCAGCCCTGTCCGAATGTGTTCCCATCCGCGACGGCGACCGCTGGCGCTGCAACCGCGCCGCCGTCTGCGGGGGGCCCTGCGAAGAAGGCCCCATGCACGACGGCGTCTGCGGCTGCGTGCCCCATTGCACGCCCGTCCGCTCGCTCCGGGCAAAGCGCGGCCGCTTTGTCGCCGCCTGCGTTGTCGCGACCGCCGCGGCCCTCATTCTGATGCTCAGCGCCGATTGGCGCGATTTGGTCATCGCCCCTGGACCATTGACCACGCAGCACGCCCAGTTGCTACGCCGCCCCGGCACACCGCCCCAATGCGCCGCCTGCCACGCGGCCGCGGAGAAAGGCGCCATCGCTTGGACTGCTTCGCTTGTCACGCCGCACGGCGATGAGCCAAAGCAATCGCAGCTCTGTATGAAGTGCCACGCCGGCACGATTGAAGAGCGACTTGCCTATCAAGCCCACAACGTGCCCGCTGCGCTCCTCGCCCAGATTAGACAAGGAGACAAGTCGCAGGTCCGCCGCGGCGGGGAGGCAAGGAGACCTGGAGACAAAGCAAATTCACCCTTCTCTTCGCAACTCACTCTCTCTGGCGCCCCCATTTCTACAATCACCTGCGCCGCTTGCCACCGCGAACACCACGGGGCCGCGTTCGATCTCACGGCGATCGATGATGCCGCGTGCCAAACGTGTCACCGGCAGCGCTACGAAAGCTTCGCCACCGACCACCCGGATTTCGGCGATTGGCCTTACGTCCGCCGCACGCCGATCATCTTCAATCACGCCTCCCATTTGGCCAAGCATTTCCCCGAAAAGAAGCAATCGTTCGAGTGTCGCAAGTGCCATCAGCAGGATCGCACCGGCGCGACGCAGCTCACCGCCAGTTACGAAGCGACGTGCGCCGCGTGTCACGACGAAAAGATCGCCACCAGCACGGACCGTGGCGTGCCGATGCTCATTGTCCCCACGCTCGACGTCGGCGCTCTGCGCCGCCGGCCACGATATTGGCCCCTGGCCGCAGGCCGCGACGGGCGACTTCGACGGCCGGCTGCCGGCCGCGATGAAGCTGCTGCTCGCCGCCGACCCGGCCGCCGCGCGGGCGATCGAAAAACTCGGCGCTGATTTTGAATTCCTCGACATCGACGCGAGCGACAAAGATCAATTGGCCGCCTCCGCCGAACTAGCGGCCGCCATCAAAAAACTCGTTTCCGAATTGAATGAGGGAGGGCCCGCCGCAGCTATCAAGCGTCTGACGATTGCTCTCGGCGGCGAATCTGACTGACGCAAGCACTCGCAACCTTTTTGCCGGCCTCTCTGCCGATACGATTCAATCCGCGGCCCGCGGCTGGCTGCCACAAGTAGATAGCACATCCGCGTCGGAATCAGCAGCCGCCGAAACCGTCGACCGGCACCTGGTACTACGACAGTGCCACACTGTCGATTCGTTACCAACCGACTGGCCACGCCGATCCCGTGCTCACCAGGTGGCTCAGCGAACTGGCGTCCATTTCCAGCGATAAGCAGTCGCCGATCGCCGCCGCCGCGCTCAACGAGCTGAGCAATCCCACGGCGCCCGGCCTTTGCGCTTCGTGCCACAGCCTGGAAGAGTCATCAACGGGTGAACGCACCATCCACTGGCGAGCCACCGACCGCTCCGCTGGGCCGCGGCCGTTCACGAAGTTCAACCACGGCCCGCACCTCTTGCTACGCGAGCTGGCTGATTGCACGTCGTGCCACTCTATCAACCAGCAGGCCGACACCTCGGCCGCCTACACATCACTGCGGCCGACGGGTTACGCCTCCGAATTCAAACCCGTCTCGAAACAACAGTGCGCCGCCTGCCACACCGCCCGCGCCGCCGGGGACCACTGCCAATCGTGCCACAACTACCACGTCCAACTGCGACCCTTCGTGGCGCTGATGAAGGCTGCGCTGCCATGAACGCAGGCGGGGCTGTCAGCCATCAGCTTTCAGCTAGCAGCCAGAAAACAGACAGATCATTTGCAGCGCAGTCTTCGTTACGTGATGTTTTCTAATTCCTGTCCCCTCAACCCTCACCCAATACGCCTCCTTAAAACTTCCACCGATACTCAGCCCGCGCCCCGCTGATGTCATCTGCCCCGTCGATCCAGCCGTGCATCACGTCGAACCGCAGCAGCGTCGCGTTGGAAATCGGCACCTGGTACCGCACGCCGACGCCATACTCATCGCCGGGCGCGTTCCGAGTTGGTGAGTCGCCGATCGTCTGCAGCACGGCGCCTTCGACCATCAACTGCTGCGTAAAACCGGGCGACAACAGATCGATGCCAAACGCCGCCCCGTACGTGTCGTTGGCCGTGGCATCGAGCGTCGGGTAGCCAGTGAGATTGTCCGACTCGAACAAGATGCCCTCGTTCCGCAGCACGCCGCCGGCCGCCCCGGCCCGGGCGACCGATTGCGGATCGCCAAACCCGGCGAAAAAGTTCACGTACGGAATAACGTTATACGGCCACGGCGTCAGGAATGAGTTCTCGACGAGCACCAGCTCGCCATTGGCCGTTCGCTCGCTCTCCGGCAGGTCCTGCCCGGTGTTGACGATCAGCCGCACCGAGTTCGACACCAGGTTCAGGTATCGCCGCGTATACGAAATGCCTACGTTGTGATAACTGCGGCCGAGCTCCGTCGTATCGTCAAGAAACGCGTACCCCACTTCCACGTAGCCGTGATAGGCCTCGATGAACGTCGTCGCGCCGAACACGTTAGCCGCCGCGTTGCTGGCCGCGAACGCCGGACTCGTCACCTGATCGACGCCCGCGAAAAACGTGACATCAAAGTTCGACCAATCGAGCCACGGGCTGTTGCGGGCCGGTATCGTCGCGGCCGCCCCGACGATCGCGTCCTCCATCCACACGCCGTTTTGAAAGAGCAGGGGGATCAACCCCACTGTAAATGGCGCGTCAATCGCCGCGTAATGGCCGCCCCAGCCGCCCAGGATGTAACCCATGTCGCCTTCAAAGAAGAGGGCGTCGGTGTCTGGGTCGAAGAAGTCGAGCTCGTCGTGGAAGCGGCCGCGGCCGTCGCCAAACTCGACCCGCATGAAATCGTTGCCGTCCTGGAACGGACCCGTCGACATGTGGATCCGCTCGGTTGCGGTCAGCCCCAGCTCCCACTCCAGATTGATCCGGTTCGCCAGCACGCCGAAATCGCGGGTGCCCTGGTCGTTGTACGCGGCGGCCGCTCGGTAATCACCGTATAGATAGAACCGCGGCACCGACGGGTTCGTCACGCCGCAATCGAGCGACGGCGGCGGCACCGGACCACCCAAATACAGCGGCATGCCCAGCTCCACCAGCGGCCGCTGCGTCGGGTTCAGATACTTGCCGCCGTAAATGCTCTGCTCCGGGCAGGCTTCGTAGGGGCACTGGTCGAAGAACTGGTCGGGCGAAAAGTCGCCGTTGCTGTACGTGGCCAAACAGGGCCCCACTTCGCGGCTCATGGCGTCGCCGACGACGCCTTCGTCGCGCACTTGGAAACTGGTACGTACAGGCGGCGCAAAGATGGACGCATCGCTCGAAGGCTTGGTTTGAGGCTGCGGGACGTTCGCCGCCGGCGTTTGAACCCCAGCCAGGCCGACGGCCGTTGCTCTGCCGGCCGCCGCCGCGAGGGGGGACGAATATCGTCCGAAGCGCGGCAACAAATGCTGCTGCAGCTCGACCGCGCTCGGCTCTCGCGCCAGTCGCGGGCTCCATGGCGCCGACGGCCGAGGCGCCCACGGCTCCGACAAATGCGGGGCCCACGGCTCCGAAGGGTAGGGCGACCACTCCTCCGACGGATAGACCGATGCGGCCGCTTGCGGCACTCCCGAAACCAATGTGGGTGTCGCATCCGCAGCTATGGCGTGCGTCCCTGCATCGCCCGCCGCAGCCGCAACGCGCACGCCGCCTTCCACCGCGAGCGCAGCGGACATCGCCACCGCCAGCGTCCAAACATCGCGATGTGAGAGAAATCGTGACATCAATGTCGAAAGCGATTGCGCCGAGATCCCTCTCCCTCCAAGGAAGGGCCAGGGGAGGGTTTCATGCGCTGCATGACGTTATCGGCTTTGTCCAAATCTTCTTCTACCGCGAGCCCGCTGCCACCGAGGCGCTTGGCAACCAGCGCCAGCGAGCTCCCCAGCGCGGCGCCAAGCGGCTCCGATCGCCCTTCGACGCCTACCGCACGTCAAACTCCACGCTCTGCTGGTGCAAATCGATCATCCACTCGTTCATCGCCCGCTGCATTTCCACCGTCGCATCGCAGAACCGCATGAGGTACATGGGCTCCGCCCGGCTGCGCATGCGGAAGCTGAGCCGATAGCGGCCCGGCTGCTTCACAAGCTCGCCCGGAATGCAGAACCGCGCCTCGCGCAAGCCCAAAGGCGCCAGCGATTGGCTCTCCATGCGTATGAACGGCGGATGATTGATCACGCTGATCGGCTGCACTCCCGGCCGAATGAACGGCAACTGGTCGATATCCACGTTCACCGGAACATAGAACTCGCGGTCCGTCCCCTTCGCGCCGGTGATCAAAAACATCGTCTGCAGGTTGAATAATTGCGAATCGAACGGCAGCCGGCCGTTGCGGACCTCGACCGAATGGATGTTCGCCAGGTCGCCGTAGCAATCGGTGTATCCGGTCTCCCACAGCCGCTCGCCGCTCGGCCCGATCAAGACAACATTCGCCCACAACTGCGGCTGCGCCCGAGCGACGCGGTGAGCAAGTTGTGCCCCTCGTTCGTGTTGGTCACAACATAGTGAAAGTTGATGTCTTTGCCGCATGCCGGCGCCGACTCGATAAACGGTCCCTTCACGCAAGAACCGTTCTCCATAATCTGCGTCCGCAGCTCCCGTTTGCGGTCGAGCTGCTTTAAGTTTTCCTCGATGATCTCCCGCGCATCCCGCCGGTCGTCCGACTCGGCCCAGCACGCGGGAAACACCACGCTCCCCTTCGGCAGCGCCGCCACGCGCTGCTCAAAGGCGTCCGTCCCCCAGCCGGCCCGCCAATCGAACGCCAGCCATTGCTGCATGGTCCAGCGGCTGGCCTTCAGATGCAACGGAAACACCCCAGGGTGCGCAATCGAATAGTTCGGCCCATAGAACACGTGGTTCGATCGCTTCCGCTGGTCGTTCACCGTCTTGTCCGCCAGCTTGGCCAGCGGCCCGACGTTGTAGCCCAACGGCAGCCCCGGCACGCGGCCCATGTGGCAATCCTGGCACGAAATGCCCTTTTTGCACGCCGGCGACGCCCGATACTGCTCCCACACCACCTCGAGCTTGATGCCCGGATCGACCGCCACCTGGTGGCATGGCGTGCAGAACTCGCTCTTGGTGAGCGGTTGGAAGTAGATGCCGTCGACGTGGATCTCCTGTCCGGGCCCCTTCTCATCCGGCGAAGTCTTGACCTTGAATTCGTCCTTGCGGCGAATCAGCTCGGCCACGCCCGCCCCGCCAATGCCGCCAAATACCGGCGCCGTGAGCGGCCCCTCTTCAATCCGCCGCTCGCCATTGCTCTTGCCGTACACATACTGCACGCGATGGCAGGCCACGCACGTGACGCCCTCGCGAGCCACCTCGGGCAAGTTCCAAATCGGCTCGTCGCGGCTGACGCACAGGTCGGTCGCGACCGGCGCATGGCACCGCACGCAGAAGTAGCCGACCGTTCCCTGCGAAATGTCGTTCAGCTTCTGCTCGAACTTGTGAAACATCGGCGACACCGTCGCGTAGGCGTGCGCCGAGATGCTCCAGTCGTGATAAATGTCCTCATGGCACTTCGCGCATTCACGGGCCGACGGGTATGCATTGCGAGCGTACAGGGCCAGGTGCGGATCGACGCCCTCCTGGGCCACATTCGTGGGCGGCTCGACGGCGATCGACGTTGGCGGACGGGGCGGCGCCTGAAACGGTGCCGCATCCGTCGGTGCGGTTGAGACGGGCGGATTCGCGGGCTGAGTTGTCGCCGCCGGCAGCCGTGGCGCGGCGAACGCAGGTCCGGCTTCGAACGGTTGCGGACTCGACGGCAATGTAGTCGCTGGCGGTGTGGTGGGCGGCACAGTAGTCGCCGGCATCGCGGTCGGCAGTTGCGTCGCTGGTGGCCCAAACAGAGCCGGCGCTGCTCGCTCGGCGCCGGCTGCTCGGGCGCGGGTTGCGACCCGGTTGCCTGCATTGTCTCCGGCCCGTTCGTCGGCGGCGCCGCGCTTCCGCTTGGCAATTGCGGTGCCGCAAACATCGGCCCAGGCGTCGCAGCGCCGTTTGCCGCCGAACCTGGTGGCCGTTGTGGCTCGATCGCCGCCTGCGCTTTAGGCGGCTGCGTCGGCGACGGTGACGACGTTGACGGCTCTCGATTCGTTGTCGTCCCCGCCGGGTTTGTCCCGGCCGGCGCTTCGTCGCTCGGCTCCTGCCCGCCACTCTCTCCACGGGCCCTTTCCTCCGGCGTGAACCATTCAATCGGGTCAATCAACCACTGCCCCTTGCGCGGCCGGGCGCCCGTTGAGTCCACGAAGGCCTCCGCCACGCGCTCAGCCGTCGGGTGGAAATGGGGGCAGCAGGGCGACGGCCTTTTCGGGCGAAGTGGCAACCGTCCGAAAATCGACGACCGCCGACAGCGGGCAGGCCGCGTACAGCTGAGCCAGCTCCGCGTCGCGGGCCGCGGCGTCCAGCTCGAGGTTGGCCGCGGGCCCAACCGCAGGTCGCGGGCTTTCAATCGAGGGCGGGCCGGACAGCGCAGCCGCTTCCGGCCGCGCCAGGGCGGGCTCATCGCTCCCACCGCCGGCCAATTGCGCCACGCGGGCCAATGCCGCGAGCGACACCAGCGCCAGCACCAGCCACCAGCCCCAGCGGCCCCGCCTGCCGGGCTCGCCGGTTCGTCCAACCCTGAAAACTTGCCGCATTCCCATCACGAAAGTCGCCGAATACTGGCGGTGAAACAGCGTGAATCGGCCCGCCGCCCGCGCGACCTGGGCGCACACCGCGACCCAGGCTCAGACACAACTCTCGTTATCGAGCAGCTACCACCGTCAAATACGGCCTTTCAAGCTCCCCCGGCAGACCCAACCTGCCACGCAGAATCGGCACTCTTGCCGCAGGCCAGAAACTCTTCCACAGCCCACCTTGTGGCTGCTTGAGCATTGGGAGCAAAAACAAAGGGCCTTGGTTTCCCAAGGCCCTTGTTCAGTTTCAATCACAAAGCGATCGTGCTGCCGCCCCCATCCTCCATCAGGCGCGGGCAAGCCAATACTGTACTTCAACTAGCTGCGGCGGCGACGGACGAAGCCGACCATGCCGAACAGGGCCAAACTGCAGAGCGACAGGCTGGCCGGTTCCGGAATCCCGCCCAGGATGATCTGGCCGTCCTGAATCATGCCACTCATGTTCGCATGGGGGCCACCGCCAGAAAACTCAACGTCGATCTTAAACGTGCCAGTCGACCCAATTGTGAACCGGCCGACCAGGAAGTTTTGAGCTCCCAGCGTATTTTGGCCAGCTTCCGGCCCGAAGGTGATGTCGATCGTCTTGTTGGTGAACACGACGGGACCACCGGTACCCGGGCTGCCCAAATCGGCCGAATGCGCCAGCGATCGTGGGGATATGATCGTTAATCGGAGTCCCGGACGCCACAAACGTATCAAAGGCCACCGCAGGGAACGCCAATGCAAAAATGCCGGATTGGGCGAAGTGTTACCACCGAAGCGTTCCTGATAAAACGATCCGCTATCGGTGATGTTCGCATAGATCTGGATGGCACCGATTTGTTCGTTCGGCACCGGCATCGATCAGAATGTCGTTTGTAACCTTCCCAGTTTAATGCCGTCCCTCCTGCGTCATTCGGAACAATGACCGACTTAATCGTGCCGGCCTGGGCCAATGCCGCAAACATGCCTGTCGCGACTAACGCTACCGCCAAACTTGTGATGTGCCGCTTCATAAAGTGTCTTACCCCGTATTAAAGCTAAGTGATAAAACTGTTGATTTGAAAAAGGAATTACATCCGTTCCTTCTAGATTCTTAAACTAAACCATCCCTCGTGCGAAGTCAATCGTTTTCACTGGTTCAGTCAGGTCCTTTCCACTGTTTCCTCAGGCCTAGCTGCGACGCGATCGGCGGCCGGCCAAGGCCAAAATTCCTCCCACCACGACCAGCAGAGCGCTTGTCGGCTCAGGGACGCTTGAACCGCTGCCCGCACCGAAACCAACGCCCGCGTTGAAATTGAACAACAAATTCGAGAGATCGGCCGGTCCGACGATGCCGCTCGCCGCGACTGGCTTATTGCCGTCCCAGGCCGGCTGGGTCGTGTAGTTCTTGCCGAACGCGAACAACAGCAAGCTCAAGTCGGCCGGACCGACCTTGCCGTCGCCGTCGTAATCCGCCGTGACATAGAAGTCCTGGGCAGGAATGCTGTAATTGATGGACAGCGGACCGGCCGGGTCCTTTTGGCCAACCACGGCGGCCCCCAGGTGCAGAATGCCACCGCCGCTGGTCGTAACCAGGTGCAGCGTATCGACGCTTGTCGTACCCGTGGGAAAGATCGTGCTGCCCAGAGCTGCAAACGCATTCACTCCGCCCTGCGTCGTCAAGCCTTCAGTCACCGAGGTGGTGAAGGGATTAAAACCCGTGTTCTGCGTCGTATCCGCCACATTCGCGGGATCGGTGGTGTTCCACAGGATGGTGCCCGATCCCTTGACCGTTTCGTTGTAGTACCAGCTATCGTTCTTAGCTGCCGTGTCGTTGGCCTGCGACGAATTTGTCTGGGTCGCGGCATTGTCGACGATGCCAACTGGCCTGGTCAACGCGCCGGCCGTGTGGGTGAACGGCAGCTCGACCGCGAGTGAGCTGGGCAGTCCGCCAGCGGTCGCATCTGGAATGACGCGAATTGTCCACTCCCGGTTCCCACTGGCATTCACGGTCTGGCTGGGTACGGCCACGATCGAAGGCGCCGCCCAAACCGACGTTGACAAAAAGCACGCAGCAAATCCCGCGGATAGTAAGCTCTTCCAGGACATCAGTGTTTCTCCACCCTCTATGAGAACTTATTTAGATCAGAGTCACTCAGGAACACGAGCCCGCCCGTGCGAACCAAGCACGCGGCAGAAAAGAATTCCAAAAATCCCCTTGCGAACAGACACAATCTAGGTAAACGGAAACGTCAACTAAATCGGTACGTGTAGACACGACCGCGCTACCTTGGGGCATTATGTTCCCCCTTTTCCGGGCTGTCAAGCAGTTTCTACCTCTAAAGTCGCTTTTTTCGTACAAGTCCCAAAAGCTGCAAAAAACACGGCAAAAAACCCAGCCCGCAAGGCCGGCCACTATCAGCCGACGAAAAAAACTGGCTCCCTCGCGCGCGTTTCGCGACCAGTTATTGGCGATTTCGTCCCCGCCAAATTGCAAAAATGCTTGCCAAAATCACATACGCCAAGCTGCTCGCCTCCGGCACCGCGGCGACGCCCGCCCCGATCCCGCTGCCGCTGCCTGGCACTGTTTGCCCAAAACTGGCCTTCCAAAAGTCGTAATCCAGCCGATCCACCAGGCCATCTGGCACACCGGGGCCGCCCGGACCAGCCCCGTCGGCGGCCAGGTTCGTTCCGGTTTGACCAAGCATATTTCGCCACACGGTGTAGTCGGCGGCGTTGACGATACCGTCGCCGTTGTAGTCGGCGTCGGCCGTCGTCGCGATCAGATTCGAGCGCACGATCGCGTTGATCGAGTCGCTTGTGATCGAGCCCGAAGTTGTCGAGGTGCCGAGGCTCGACAAGATAGTGCCGCTATTGGATTGGCCGGGACCAGAAAAGAAAGCAGGTGTCGCCCCGGTGCCAAACGAGCCCGCCAGCAATTTGGCTGCACTGTTCCAGGTCGCATCGCCAAATACGTCCGGCGTGGCGGCCCAAGGCACATTCGACACGCCCGAGAGCGAGGAAAAGTGCGGCCCGATCGAGATCGACGTGAGCGGCTTTCCATCATAGTTCGGCGCACCGTTTTGCAACGTGCCGACGCCGTAAAACATCGATTGCTCATTGGTCCCCGGCGGCAGCGGCGCCTGGCCGAGGGCGGCGTTGAGGTGGCCGCTGGAAAGCGACGTTTGAAAAATGCCAAAACCGGCGTCATTCGAGCCGTTGACCGTACCGCGCGGCGCCGTCGACTGGGCCGATAATATCCCGTCAAACCACAGGTTCAGGCCGGCAATCCCTTGGCCGCCGCTCTTCGCCACGACTTCCCAGGTGCCGCCCGATTGCGGGTCGGCCGGGTTGGCATACACCAGATTCAGGCTCACGTCGATTGCCCAGGCCGGCGCGGCCAGCGCGGTCAGCACGCCGAGCGAGGTCGCAATCGCGATGCACGCCGATCGATGCAGTTTCAAGGGGGACAGTTTCAAGGGGGACGGCCGCATGGGGGAAAGGCTCCGACGGAATACTCAGGAAAAGCGGTCGGCGCGGCGCTGGTTGCCGCCTCGTCACGCGTGCAGAGGGCACGATAACCCCTGAAATTGGCCTCTGGCAGCACGCGCTGGCGAATTCTGCTCCGGTTTGCCGCGGCCCACCAGCGGCCGCAGCGTCGCCACAATACATCCAGTTTACCAGAGTTCACCGTCGCCGCAACAAAATTTCCGCGCCGGTCAGGGGGCAATCGAGCGTAGTCATTTCGCTCTGCGAAATGGGTCTTCCGCTCGCGGAGCGAGCGGAATGCGGGGCCGCCGGGCGCACACCACCCCACGCCCCGCCAAACGGCAATCTGTCGGCACAGAAAACGGTCAACTGGCTCGCCAAGGCGACGCCGCGGTTGAAAACTTTTCCCCACTGCTACAACGCGCAGGGGACGACAAAAAATCTTGGCTTCGCCGCGAAAATTGCCGGATGTTCATTTGACCGAGCGGTCGCCATTTTGATAAAGATGGGGTGTCGACAAGACGTACGTTCAAACCTTTACAGTCCCCGCTTCCGAAAGGAGGAGTCACCGACGGTTTCTTGGCCCTATCCGCAGTCCTCTATTTGCTTGTCGGCGCGGGCCCGGGGCGAGCATCCCGCGGCATTTTGCCGGTCTGTGCCGACCGACTTGGCGTCATCGATCACCGGGCCACGGGCGCGGCTGCATCGATCGCCTCCGCCCCGTTGGGGCTTGGCTGCAAGACGCTGGCGAAACCCGCCCGAACGCCGTCCACGTGGCCGCGCAGGTCATTCAACCCCGGTCCATTTTTTATGATCGAGCACATTTAGCCCGTCCTGCCGTCGGTGGCGGGGCGGGCTTTGTTTTTTTGCCTGCGTTTACTGGCGCACAGGCCGGCACGCTCGATTGTGTTCGGCTGTATTCGCCGTCGCACGGAGCATGCATGCGGCGCGGTGCGTCTCAACCATCGGCCCCTTTGACACGTAACCTACGGGACGGAAGATTGTAGCAGGGCTGAATTGGGCGGCCACGCCTGTTTGCCTGCGTCTTGTTTGATTCTTTGACTCTTCTCGGCACGTCGCGCTGCGGCCGCCCGGCTCGTTGTCATGGCTGAGCTTAAAACATTCCTGTTCACCGACGTCGTGGGCTCGGTGGATTTAAAGCGGCAAATGCCCGGCCATAGCAATGCCGAGCGCGATCAGGCGTTCATCGAGTTCGTCTTGCGGCCCCATCGTGCGCGAATCGAGCGGCAGCTAGAGGAGCTGGGGGGGCGCGTCGTATCGACCGCCGGCGACGGGCACTTCCTTGTCTTCGCCGACACGATTCACGCGGCCCGCTGGGCGGTCGGCATCCAAGAGTCGCACCGCGACGAACCGATCCGCGGGCCGGCGGGCGGCGAGGTCCAGGTGCGGATCAGCGTCCATCTCGGCATCCCGCAGATCGATCCGCACGATCCGAACAATTTTGTGGGCAAGCCGATCGACTACGCGGCCCGCCTTTGTGACTACGCCACTGGCGGCCAGATACTCGTATCGCGGAGCGTGGTCGCCATACTCGAAGACGCCGGCATGGACGGGGTCTCGTTTCACTCCCACGGTCAGCGCGATCTGAAAGGCATCGGCAAGGTGGACGTCTACGAGCTGGTCTACGACGACCGCGGCCCGCGCACGATGCGTCCCCAGCCGCGCGATACGTTGTCGCGACAATGGACGGTGCTGCCGGCCACGATGGGCATCACCGAGTACCGCGGGGAGGCAGGTTGGGCGCCTGCCGAAGATTCCCGCACGCCAGCGCCCGGCCTGCAATTGCAAAATCGGGCGGCGTCCGACGCCGCGGTGAAAACGCCGAGTGACGTCTCGCCGATTCGCCTCGGCAACTATGAGCTCGAGCAGCGCCTCGGCAGCGGCGGCATGGGCGATGTCTACCGTGCTCGGCACGTCCAGTTCGGCCGGATGCGGGCGGTGAAAGTCATTCGGCAGCATTTCGTCGACAGCGGCCACCGCGAAGTGATCCGCCGCTTCTATCAAGAGATCAAAGCCGTCGGCGCGCTTGAGCATCCCAACATCGTCGTCGCCATCGATTCTTCGGCGCCGACCGACGCCGTCCATTATCTGGTGATGGAGTACATTGATGGCATCGGCGCCGATGCGCTCGTCGCCGACAACGGCCCGCTGCCCGTCGCTGACGCCTGCGAAATCGCCCGCCAAGCCGCCCGCGGACTAGCGTACATCCATCAGCATGGCATGGTCCACCGCGACGTGAAGCCGTCGAACTTGATGCTGACCGTCCTGTCCACGAGCGACTTCGGCGGCAGCAGCGTCACGCCGGCGCCGGTTGAGAGCGAACAAGCCGTCGTTAAGATTCTGGATCTCGGCCTGGCCCTGCTCGTGGGCGACGATCAGCAGCGGCTGACGATGATGGACAACCGCGCGATGGGCACGGCCATGTACATGTCGCCCGAGCAGTGGAAGACGACGAGCGTTGACATTCGGGCTGACATCTACAGCCTCGGCTGCACGCTCTATCACTTGCTCGCAGGCCGGCCGCCGTTTTGGGAGTCCGATCTGCGGCCCGAGAAGGCCCACGAGCGCGAGAGGCTGCCCCCCATCGAAGGCGGCGAGCCGCTGCCGCGCCAATTGTGGGAAGTGCTGCAGAAAATGACGGCTAAGGACCCCGCCGACCGCTACACCGATCCGGCCGAGGTCGCTGCCGCCCTCGCTCCGCTGGCCGAAAAAAATCAGTTGGCTCTCTTGATTCGGCAGGCCACGAAACGACTGCAGCATGACCTTACTCAGGGCATTGCCAGTGGCGAAACGCAAGTCGCCAAATCGGCCCAGTCCGATACCCGGCGGGGACACAAGCCTGCCGGTTGGAGTCTCTCAAAATCGTGGCCGCCCCTCGCCGGTCGCGTCGTCCGCCAGTCAGTCAAAACGGCGGCGCTCTTCGCCGCCGTCGCTGCCCTCGGCTGGCTGGCCCTGCTGGCGACGGGCAATCGTCAGTCGCAAGAGCGAGCCCGTGAGTCCCAAGAACAGGCCCGCGAGGCCCGCATCGACAGCCTGAAAACGGCCGCCAACTATGCCTCCAGCCGCATCATCGAACAGGTCAATCGGCGGTTTGCCGCGCTCACCCGGCTGGCCGCCGACGAAGAGGTCCAGCAAAAAGTGGTCGCGGTCAACGCCAAACCCGACGATCCCGAAGCGACGGAGTGGCTGCAGAATTTGATCGCCCGCTACAAGTCCGATTCCGATCCACAGATGCCCAGCGAAAGCTGGTTCATCAACAACGCCCGCGGCATTCAAGTCGCTCGCAGCCCGACCAGCCGCAAGAGCCAAGGTGAAAACTACTCCTATCGCGACTACTTTCACGGCCAGGGTGCCGACCTCGCCGAAGATACGCCCGGACTGGAACCGATCAAACAACCCCATCTGTCGGCCGTCTATCCGAGCACGACGACCGGCGAGCTGAAGGTGGCGTTTTCTGTTCCGATCGAAAACGGCCGGGGCGGCGCCGATCGCCGCGTCGAGGGCGTATTGGCAATGTCCGTCGACGTCGCGGAATTCAAGGTGATTGTCGAAGAGTTGCCCCAAAAGCACGAAGTCGTTCTGATCGATCGCCGCGAATCGTCCCTCGCGAGGCCGCCCCGCCGCGGCTTGATCTTGCACCATCAGGGACGCGACCCGATCCGCCGCGAGCAATCGCCGACCTGGGTTAGCCCGGAGCTTATGGCCCGGATCAACGACCTATTTGCGGAGCCGGACGACGACACGCTCCAAACCGCCAAGGCCTTGGGCGAATTCAGCGATCCGGCCGTGACCGGCGGACGGCGGTTTTGGGGCGCGGTGCGGCCGGTCGTCGAGCGCCGCGGCGACGGCGAGATTTTCGACACGCAGTGGCTGGTGCTCGTGCAGGAGCCGGTCGACCGCTGAGTCAACGGCGGCTCGTTGCCGCTGCCAGGCAACGCTTGGGCGATTGTTCGTTGGCGGGCCTCGAGCTTACGAGTTAGCCGCGCCGCATTTGTAGCCACTGTACCCCGCCGGCCAGTACGTGCTGGGCCAGGGTGGCCAGTACGATCAGCAGCACGACGTATTGCCGGTCGGCGACGATCGCGTCCGCCAGCACGAGTGCCAGGCCCGTATTCTTCATGCTCAATCCGAACAACAGCGGCGAACGCGTTTCGCTCGGCAGGCGCAGCGCCCAGGCGAGGGTCCAGCCGAGGGCCATGCCCACAGCGCCCAGCGCCACCGCGAGCGTCGCCGCCGTCATCAGCACCAGCGGTGACGACTGACTGGCCTTCGGCAGGGCGAGCGACGCGCTGATGTAATTCAAGAGCAGCAGGGCCGCCGCCGACAAGATCGCCAGCCAACCGGCCGCCGCCGCAACTCGCCCTGGTGTGATAACCCATCGCATCGCAAACCCAATCGCGGTCGGCAAGACGACCCACACGACGAAGAACCACCCCGAATAGTTGCCCATCAGCCGCTCGCACTCGGCCTGCGCGGCGGGCGACAACGTTTTGCCAAATGCAGCCAAGAGTCGCGGCGTGATCCACGGGCTCAGCGAAATGCTCATGACCACCAGCCCCAACCCCAAGGCCAGATTGCCACGCGCGTTCTGCACCCAGCCTACCGACGAGTTCGCCACAGGCATCGTCGCGACGAGCGACAGGCCGAGCATTAGGCCGGCCGCTGACTTGTTCGCCGTGATTCCCGGCGCCAGCCAACCGGCCAAGATCACCAACAGCGCCGGCCCCGCCCACACGCCTGCTACACCGATCAACAACACCAGCGGTCGACCGAACACCCAGCGAATTTCGCGAATGTCGGTCGTCACCGCGGCGCAAAACAGCATCCAAGCCAACAACAGCAACTGAAAAGTAATTTGGCCGTTCAGCGCGGCCACGTCCCACTTCCAGCCCCGCATCGCCAGGCCGGCGCTGGGCCAAATCATCGCCAGGCCATAGCACGCCAAGAGCAGCCACAGCAAGTGCCGCTGGATGAAAGCGGTTGGACCTGCAATTCGGCATGATGGGGTCGGCCCGTCCAAGCTGGCGGTCTCGCTAGGGGAGTAGGAGGGTAGGGGAGTAGGAGGGTAGGGGGTAGGGGCGTAGGGAATGCGTTGAGCTGACGAATGTCGACTGTCAGTGCGCTCGCTGGGGCACAACTCCACGCCTCCACTCAAATACCAAGCTGCCGATGCAATTCTCCCAGTTGCTCGCGAAGCTGGGCCGCGGTAGCCTCCCATTCGACACGCGCTGCTTCGAACTCGCGCCTCAAGTCGGCGAGTTCTTCGCGGAGTTGCCGCAATTCGTTCCCGCCGCCGCTCGCGCTATGGGCCGGATTGGCGGCGCCGCGCGGACGATCATACGTCCTGCCGCTGGGCGCCGCCTCAGGACGCGGTGGCCCACCGTCATCCGGCGAATCGGCCGCCGCGTGCGCCTTCGCCTCGCGCCGCACCTTCTCCATTTCTTGATCGAGATACAACGTGTGCGTTACGATGCTCCCGCGGCCCGGCGGCGTCAAATACGCTACGAGTTGCTTCGCTTCCAGCGCAGCCAAGACCGGCTGCAGCTCGCTCAAATCTTTGATCGGCTCCATCCGCGCCGCCCGCCCGCGCAGCTCACCCAGGGTCTGCGCCGCGCAGCAAAAGCTCAGCCATGACGGCCAACTCGACCTTATCAACGCCCAGCCACTCGTATGCTAAATGACGAAACCGGTCGACACGGCTCTCGCCCTGCACCAGCAGCACCGCCCCCGCCTTGCGCAAGGCGTCGAGCGCATCTTCCACCTGCGATTCTTCGAGCTGCATCTGCGGAGCGCGATTATTTTTTTGATTGCAAGCGGTCCGCAGCGCGTTCAGCGAAAGCGGATAGTTCTCAGGCGTCGTCTTGGCCTTCTCGACGAGCACGCCGAGCACGCGTCGTTCCACCGCCCCCAGCGGCCGCCAATGCGCGGACGTCTCACGCTCGTTTTCGCTCGTCATCTTCGAGAAAAGGTAAGAAGGTGTTGGGGAGCGTCCCGGGATTCGCGTCGTCACATCAGCGGCCGGCCACTAGCCCGGGGTTCAATGTCTAGTTCTCATCCGCACCCGAGACTGGCGAGTGCCGACGTTCGAACAGTCAATTCCGGGATGCCCTTGGCGATTTGTTGCGGTAGCGAATGCCACGCTCAGGCGTATCTTAGTGAATGGCATGCCCGCCAAGCAACTGCAGCGTCCGTTGTTCACCGGCCAAGCGGTCCGTTGCGGCAGCGGGCCTGCGGCGGCGAAGCTTCCAAAAGCGATTGGGACGATCGCCGGTCAGGGGCCGGCCTCGGCGTTCGATTCATCCACTAACTCAGCTTTGGAAAGGTACCAGTTGGCCAGCGCATCGCCCGTATATCGCGTGCGGCTCAAGAACAACTGAACGACGAATGGCGTCCGATCCAGCGAGCCGGCGGCGCCGGAACCGCGCGGCGTGATGGTATAGAGCAGTTGAACGTGAAATTCGCCCCTCCGAAGGGCGAGATAGAAGTTGACATCGCCGCCTTGCACCTCGGCGTCGGCCCCGGCCGCCAGCAACTCTTTTGCCGCCGGCTGCCCCAGGAAAGTCTTGAACGCGTCGACTGGCGGGCCTTCGGCCGGCGGTGCGGAGGGGTCGGGCGGATCGGCGCCGCACGCCAAGCGGTAGGCCTGCCGCTGCTTTCCTTGCAACATCAGCTCAATCCATTGTCGCCCCCGCTGCCTGGCTTGGCCCACACGCAAAGCTTTTTGGGTCGCTTCAAATCCGAACAACGACGTGCCGCTCGCGATCGCCAGCAGCAACCCAAGTGTCGCCGCCGGCCGGCCGATGAGCGCGCCGTCGCTGGCCGAGATTCGGCGAAATGCGATCGCCGCGGCCGCGGCCGCGGCCAACGGCACGACCAGCAAGATCGAACCCAAATAGCAAATGGGCGACGCCACGCCCAATATCAGGGCGGTGACCGCCGAGCCGCTGACTGTTTGATACTTCGCCAGCTCACGCGCTTCGAAGCCGGCAGACTCCGCCACGACTTGCCGTGTTCGATTTTCTGGATCCTCGTTCACCGTGGCCTTCGCTCTCACGTGGCGCGCCCGGAACTCGTCTCGCCGCGGGCCTTCCCGCCGGTTACTTGCGACCGCGCCGCCGTCCGCCGTCTCAGCGATTTACGCGCAACCAAGGCGCATTCGCTTTGGCCAGCTTCTCGCGATGCGCCATGTAGGTCGCGACGAAGTCCTGCGCTGAAAACTGCGGCCCGCTTGCCGACCCGAAACCAGTCGCCTTGGAAACTCGTTGCACAAACCTCAGCCAGCCCAGATCGGGCACTCCAAGGAACGATGTTGTCTGTACGTCGCTGACATTCTCGTACACGAGCCTGCCGCCAAACGCGTCCTTCGGCATCGGCGCCATGTGCATCGTCGCCATCGTAAACGAGGCCAGCACCCAAGCGGCGCAAATCCCCATCAGCGGACCGCCGATGGGATCGATCGGGTACTTGAACCGCAGCCGCGTCGCAGACGCCATCCGCGTTAGCACGCGGCACAACACCATCGCCACGACGAACAAACCCCACACCAACACAAAATCCAAAACGTAGGTGTATTCGCCGCCGAGCATCTCGTCGAGCCAGGCCGTCAGCGGTGAATAGAACGAAAACGCGGCCAGCCCGCTAATCAACAGATTGACCAGCAGGAGCGAATTGCTCCACAAGCCTTCGCGCACCGTCATCGCGATGCCGGCGAAAAACAAGATGCCAAATATCGCCCAGTACATAAGATGTCAGGTGTCAGATGTCAGGTGTCGAATTCACGGGTTACTGTTTCAGCACCCGCTGCAATTCCGTCAGTGATGTCACTCCCTTGGCCACCAACAACAGCCCCTCTTCTTGAAACGTCCGCATCCCGGCGGCCCGGGCCGCCTTGCGCAGTAGCTCCAGTTGCGGCGCTTTCCGCAGCACTTCACGGACCTTGTCGTCCGCCACCAGCAGCTCGAACATGCCAATTCGGCCGATGAAGCCGACGCCCGCACACTGCGGGCACGGTTTTTCGATTTCCTCGGGCTTGGGCACCCGATACAACGCCTCGACCTTGCCCGCCGGAATCCCCAGCCGCTTCAACAAGTCGGGCGTCGGCGCATAGGCCACCTTGCAGCTATCGCACAGCTTGCGGACCAGCCGCTCGCACAATACGGCCGTCACTTTGGCGCTGAACTCCTTGGCCGGCACGTTCATCTGCAACATCCGCAGCAGCACCTCCGCGGCCTCCTTGGCGTGGACGGACGTGACGACAAGCCGGTCTTCGTCTATCTCGCGCAGTAGCAGTTTGGCGGCTTCCGGATCGCTGAAATCACGAAGCACGTACACATTTGGATACTTGCGGATCAGTTTCGGCAAGATCGTGGCCGGCGTCTCGCCCGCCTTGTCGTCATACGTCGTGACCTCAATGTTTTCGATCTCGCGCTCCCGGTGCGAAAGCGGCTCGATGGAAAAGAAGTCGCGCAACAGACGGTCGGTTTCACCGAGCGAAATGTCGGTTAGTGTCGTCAGGCCTCCTTCGGGCATCGCCGACAGAATTACCAGGCCCTTGTCACTGGCCATGATCGTCGACCACTGTTCGGCCAGCTTCGGCCGCATGCCCAGGTCCTCGTACGACGTGAACGAGCGCTGCTGCCCACCCAACAATGACAGCACCACGCGCTCGCCCGTCTGCACACCTTGGCTGGTGATCGGGCACAGGTAATTGTGGCCTTCGTACTTCGCGCCGAACTTGCCCTCTTGCTTCTTGCGGCGTTCGCTCATGTTCAGGTTGGCGAGGGTCTTCATCACGGCCAGCATGATGTCGCCGCTTTCCCGCTCGCGGGTCTCGCCGTTATGCCACACGCCGTCGATCAGATACTTGGCAGAAACGCCCTGCTGCGTGTAGTCGAGCACCACCCGGTCGCCGCGCCGCCCGGCCATGTCCGCGATCAATTCCTTAACCAGCAGGTAGCCGGGCGACTGCCGCGCCGTGATCAGATTCGCCTGGTTGTCGCGCTCCTCGGCTGCGCCCAGCGCCAGGAGGTCGACCGCAGCGCCCTTTTCGTATTCTGCCTTTCGTTCGGCGTCGATCTTCAATCCCACCTTGTTGCCCAAGCGGGCGATCTCGAAGCGGAACCAATCCGGGGTGAACACCTTCTCGTGCATTTGCACCGCCTTGTTGCGCACCAGCACGTACGGCGCAAACGTCGCCAGGTACACCAGAGGCAAGGCAACCGCGGCCAGGACGAAACTATGCAACATTGGCAGATAAGGAAACACCAGCAAGAGCAGCACCGCCAGCACTGGAAAGAAGATGATCGGGTTCCACTTGCCGTAGCCGATGTTGTAGATCTGTGAATCCCGGTTCACCCAGTCGGCCGATTTCACCCACACCAGGTAGACCAAGAAGATCATTAGCAGCTTGAGCCAGAAGACCGTCGGCTTTGTGTACCGCGCGACCGAGTGCGCGTCATTCCACTTGTCCATCGTCAGCCCGGCCCCGGCGCCCTGAGCCAGCGATTCCGCCACCGGTATCGCCACCGCCCAGGCCACCCACACCAGCAGCAAAATAACAACCGCGCGCCGCATCAGATAATACCCGGGTCTTTGACCTCTATGCCCTTGAGGGCCATCTTCAGTGCTTCCCGATTGGGCGCCACTTCCATCGCCACCTCGCGGTCGATCAAGTCCTCATCGACGAGCTGCTTGAGGCTCATCGTAAAATCCTGCATCCCATCGTGCTTGCCGATGCGAATGATGTCGGGCAGTTTCTCGTCGTTTTCTTCCAAAATGGCCTTCCGCACGTTGGCGTTGAAGACCATGATTTCGACCGTCGGCACCCGGCCCACGCCCGGCTTGATGCTCTTGAGCAGCTTCTGCGCAATGATGCCCCGCATGTTGAAGGCGATCGCGCTTCGCAGGGCCGAGTGCATTTCCGTGGGAAACAAATCGAGAATCCGCCCGATCGTCGTCGCGGCGCTCGAGGCGTGGATCGTCCCGAACACGAGATGCCCTGTCTCGGCCGCGTGAATCGCCGTCATGAACGTTTCCTTGTCGCGCATTTCGCCGACCAGCATTACGTCCGGGTCTTCGCGGACGGCGTGCTTCATGCCGATCCCAAAATCGACGACGTCCAAACCGATTTCGCGCTGGTTGATCAGGCACTTGTCTTCGCTGAACACGAATTCAATCGGGTCTTCGAGCGTCAGGATGTGCTTACGGTAGCGCTGGTTGATCCAGTTCAGCATTGAGGCGATGGTTGTGCTCTTGCCCGAGCCTGTCACGCCGGCCAGGAGCACCATCCCCTGATCATACGAGCAGAGCTTCTCGATCGACGGCGGCAGGTTCAGCCCGCTGAAATCCGGAATCCAGCTATTCACCCGCCGGGCCACCAGGCCGATGTGCCCCAACTGCTGCAAGATGTTCACGCGGAACCGCCAGTTCGTGCCCTCCACGTTCAGCGTGTGGGCGAAGTCGGCCCCGCCGTCGCGCTCGAAAATCTTGCGGCTCCGTTCGTTCATCAGCGGAAAGCACAAGCGCACCATTTCCTCGTCGTCGATCGGCTCGCGATTCAGCGGCCGCAGCGAGCCGTCCACCCGCACCATCGGCGGCTTGTCGACCTTTAAATGCAAATCGCTGCCGCTCAGCTTGACGCAAGCGCGAAACAGCTTGTCCACCTCCAGCTCCTGCTTGGCCTGGATAAAGCTGCTCTTGAAGGCGTCGTCTCGGGTGCCCATATTTGTCTAGTATCAATCGCAAGGGAGTGGTCAATTAAGTGACCAGGCCCTTGCGATGCTCCGCATGATGCTGTAGCCGCACGGGTATGCCCCGCTCGGCCATCACCCGTTTCGTCTCTTCAATCGTAAATTCGCCAAAGTGAAAAATGCTGGCCGCCAGGGCCGCATCCGCTTTGCCCAGCGTAATCGCGTCGGCCAAATGCTCCGGTCTGCCGGCCCCGCCGCTGGCCACCACCGGCACGCCCACCGCCTCGCTTACCGCGGCCGTGATTTCTAAATCGTACCCACCCTTCGTGCCGTCGGCATCCATGCTGGTGAGCACGATCTCGCCGGCCCCCAGCCGCTCCACCTCGCGGGCCCAGGGCACGGCCTCGAGGCCGGTCGGCACGCGCCCGCCGTTGATGTGTACTTCCCACGTCTCGCGGCCCGCCGCATACGTGCGCTTCGGGTCGATGTTCACCACGATGCACTGGCTGCCGAACCGCCGCGCGGCCGCCCGGACAAACTCCGGGTCCTTAACCGCCGCCGAGTTAATCGACACCTTATCGGAACCCGCGAGGAGCAGCGCCCGGATGTCTTCCAGGGTTCGGATTCCGCCCCCCACGGTGAGCGGCATGAAGACCTCGTCGGCCGTCCGCCGCACCACGTCGAGCATGATATCACGCCCTTCGTGGCTGGCCGTGATGTCCAAAAACACCAGCTCGTCCGCCCCCTCGGCCTCGTACCGCGCGGCCACCTGGACGGGATCGCCCGCGTCGCGCAGGTTGACGAAGTTCGTCCCCTTCACCACCCGCCCGCGGTCGACGTCCAAACAAGGTATCACACGCTTGGCCAGCATGGTGAAGCCGCACAACTCGCGCGGCGGCCCCTGGGAAAGATTTGCCAACGGCTGTTCCGGAAATCAATCGAAATCCCGCTGAATCATTCAGTTTAAGTACGGGGCAGGGGGTGGTCAACGGGCCGTTAGTAGCAGGCATGCTCCGCGTGCCGAAGCCGGCCCGGGCTTGCCCAATACTATCGGATGAATTGCGGCCTGGCCTTGCGCCTATTTCGTCGGCAATGGGCTGGCCAATTCGCCATATCCGTAGAGAAAATACCGACCCGTCACCGCGATTTCAAAGCGCCAGCCCATTGTCGCCAGCCGTGTCGCTAATTCTTCTGGCTCGTAAAACACTTTGTAAATCTCAAACTCGCGACCGTCGTTCAGCCGCCGCGTGAGCGTTGTCGCTGCAGGGGCTGCCGGTAGTACATGATTGGTGGCCGTCGACGTCGGCTCACGGCGCGAGTCGACAAAGAACACGTGCCCGTGCGGCGCTAGGCAGCGACGCACCAGCTCCCAAAACGCCGCGAACCGTTCGCTCGGCACGTGCGACAGCCAGAATGCGAAAAACACCACGTTGTACTCGTCGGCGGGCTCCCAGTCGAACAAGTTGGCCGCGATGTAGCGAACGTTCGCCGCTCGCAAGCGCTTGGCGTTGATCACTAACATTTCCTCGGAGCCGTCGACGGCCGTCAAGAACGTCGCGTACTGCGCAAGTAGCTCAGTCCAGATGCCGGTCCCGCATGCCAATTCCAAGACGCGCCCGGCTGGCCGAAATCGTTTCACCGCCGCACATACCTCGCCGCTCTCGGCGAACCACCGCGCGTTGGGTTCTGGCCCGCGATCGTAACGCCCCTCGCGCAGCCACCACTGGTCGTACTCGCCAGCCCGCGCCTGGTAATACGCCAATTGCTCGTCGAGTAAGCGCTGAGTTTCGTCAGGTCTCATCGTCGGTGCGGCATTGGATCGATCATCCAATTCGAATCGCGGTGCAACTCACTTGGCAACGACTCCACTCCCGCATTCCGGCAGCGCATCCAGAAACATCCTTCCATACGGCTTCGTCACAATCCGCGGGTCGAGGCACACGACCGTGCCGCGGTCGGTTTTGGTGCGAATCAAGCGGCCGAAGCCTTGTTTGAACTTGATGATCGCCTCGGGCAACTGGTAGTCGCGAAACGGATTGCCGCCGGCGGCGCGGATTCCTTCCAAACGGGCGGCAAGGAGCGGATGATCGGGCACGGCGAACGGCAGCTTGGCGATGATCACCGTTTGCAGGGCGTCGCCCGGCACGTCAACTCCTTGCCAGAAACTATCGGTGCCCAGGAGTACGGCCCGCGGATCGGCGCGAAACTGCTCGACCATCTGCGTCCGCGGCGTGCCGTCGGCCTGCGAAAGCAGCCGCAGATTGCACGACGTTAGCCACCGTAGCAAGCCGGCCGCCACGCGCCGCAGCAAGTCGTAGCTCGTGAACAGCACAAACGTGTGGCCATCCGTGCGGCCCGCGTATTCTTGGATCGCCGCGATACAGCGCTTTTCGTAGTCACCGCGTGCGGCCGGCGACGACGGATCGGGCATGTCGCCGAGCGTAACCAGCTCGACCTGCTCACGATAATTGAATGGACTGCCGACTTGCAGCTCGGTGCACTGCGTGAGTCCAATCCGCGACTTGAAGAACTGGAAGTTATCTGACGATGTACTGACCCCAGTCATGCCCCGGCTTGGGGCCGGCCGCCCCACCGACAGCGTTGCGCTCGTCAGAATCACGCTCGGCACCCGGTCGAACAACTGCTCGCGCATCGCCGGGCCGACGTCGATCGGCGCCGCGGCCAGCGTCACGCGCGGCCGGCCGCGCTTGCTCTCATACGTTTCCAGCCAATAGACGGTCCCAGTTTGCGATTGAGTTCTCCAAGCTTCAATCTCGCCGGCGAGCGCGAGCAAGCGATCGTGCGCAGCGATGAAATCCTGCTGGTCGGTTTCCTCCTTGCGTTTTTTGCCGGCCGATTGGAGCTGCTCCGCCAGCAGTTGCAACTGCGCACTCAGCCGATTGGCGACGATCGCCGGCTCTGATACGCGCAACGGCTTGTTCGCCTGTTGTCCCGTTGGAAAACCCTCCCCTGGCCCCTCCCTGTGAGGGAGGGGGAATCGCCTGCGCCAGTCCCACAGGTCGCCGAAGAACACGTCGGCCTCGTGTCGGCAGACGTCGACCTGCTGCTGCTCCTTTCGCAAGTTGTGAAATACCAACAGCCCCTTCTGCGTGCGGTCGTTGTACAACTTGTTGAGCGTGTACTCGACCGCGCCGCTGGTCACGTTAATCCCCAGGTGATCGCTGGCCACGGCCTCGACCGTGTGGGCCTCGTCGAAAATCACGACGTTGTAATCGGGCAGCAAGCTCACGCCGGCCCGCCGCAGAGCGATGTCGCTGAACAAGAGCGCGTGATTGACGACCAGAATCTGCGCGTTCTGCACCCGGCGGCGATCCTTGTAATAGAAGCACTTGTTGTACGTCGGGCAGCGGCGGCCCAGGCAGTTGCCGCTGTCGCTGGCCACTTCGTCCCACACGCCGGCCAGCGGCTGAAATGAAAGATCGCTTAACGAGCCATCGGCGGTGCTCTTCGACCACTTGTTAAGCTTCCGCAATTGGTCGAGCGATTGGTCGTCGTTGAACAGGCTTTGGCTGCGGGCAAGCGCCAAATCGAGGCGCCGCAAGCTGATGTAGTTGCGCCGCCCCTTCACTAGCACGGCCGAAAACTCGCGGGGGATCACGGCGTTGAGGAGCGGCAAATCTTTGTGGATAAGCTGCTCCTGCAGGCTGATCGTATGCGTCGAGATGACAATCTTCGGCGCCGGCGGCGCATCGTCTTTGTCACGTTCATCTGCATTTGACCGTCGTTGCGGCCCGGCCACAGAATCCTGCTCAACCTGCCCGGCGGTCGCTGCTAAAATCGCCGGCACCAGGTAGGCAAAGCTCTTTCCAACGCCGGTTCCCGCCTCGACCACCAAGTGCCTTTTGCCGGCAATGGCTTGCCCCACGGCCTCGGCCATCGCCAACTGCTGCGGCCGCGATTCGTAGTTCACCAGTCGCCGCGCAATGCGGCCGCTCGGGCCAAGAATATCGGCGACGGTAGTTGTCATACCGTCAACGTAGCGACACTCGGCTCGCCTGTCGATTGAGGACAATCAATTTCAATTACAGGCGAGCGGTCTAACGCTTGCCAAGTCAACCACTCATCTTGGATGAAAGAGTACAACAAAACTTGAAGAATGGGGAAGATATGCCTCGGACTGATCTAAAACTGTCAACGATTCCGGGCGACTTCGAGTCGCTCGTGCGCGCCCGTCCGCCGGCCGCGATCCATGATGAGGTTGCGTACGAAAACGCTATGAACCTGGTCAACAAACTTACTTCATTGCCCAAACCAAGCGTCGGGCAACTCAAGTATTTGGACACGCTGACAATACTCGTCGAGCGGTACGAAGACGAGACGGAAGGCGTTTCGCCAAAGGGGAAAAATGCCTTGGCCGTGCTCCGCTATTTGATGAGCGATCGAGGCATGAATGCGTCCGACGTCGGTCGGCTGCTGGGCGACCGATCCCTTGGCCCCAAAATCCTCAACGGCGACCGCGAGTTAAGTAAGAACCACATCAAGACACTGGCAAAGCACTTCAATGTGAGTCCAGCCGTCCTCACCGATTGAGCCAACGCTCATCGCCACACTGTTGTTGGGGCGTATCACGGCCGAGAAGTAATCACCCCCTCCTCCGGGCTGCTTGCCGTGGCATACAGCCGCTTGGGGATGCGGCCCGCCAGGTAGGCCAGCCGGCCTGCTTCGGTGGCGTGCCGCATCGCGTCGGCCATGCGCAGCGGGTCCTTGGCGTGGGCGATGCCCGTGTTGAGTAGCACGCCGTCGACGCCCAGCTCCATGGCGAACGTCAC
Organism: uncultured Planctomycetota bacterium; assembly: GCA_963738665.1. Classification (GTDB taxonomy): domain Bacteria; phylum Planctomycetota; class Planctomycetia; order Pirellulales; family Lacipirellulaceae; genus JABDGM01. The sequence goes on along the minus strand of CAVTXL010000003.1, from coordinate 450,814 downwards.
GTCGCTCGCCGTGCCCACGCCGGCGTCGACAATCACCGGATAGTCCGCATCGTCCTCTTTGAGGTATTCCAAGCAGATGCGAATGTTGTTCGGATTGAGGACGCCCTGGCCCGAACCAATCGGGCTGCCGGCCGGCATCACGCTCGTCGCCCCAGCGTTTTTCAATCGCCGCGCGACGACCGGGTCGTCCGTTGAATAGCACAGCACTTGAAAGCCGTCGGCCACCAGCCGCTCGGTCGCCTCGAGCGTGGCGATCGGATCGGGCAACAGCGTCCGCTTATCCGCCAGCACTTCGAGCTTTACCCAGTCGGCGCCGGGGTTCTCCAAGCCCAACAACAACTCGCGACCCAGCCGGGCCACGCGCACCGCGTCGTCGGCATTGAAGCAGCCCGCCGTGTTCGGCAACAGCGTGTAGCGGCTGGTGTCGACGAAGTCGAGCAAATTGTTGCCGGCCGCGTCGACCAGCCGCTCGCGCCGTACGGCCACTGTGATGCACTCGGCGCCGCTCCGCGCAAGCGCCTCGCCCATCGTTGCATGGTCTCGGTACTTGCCCGTGCCCACGATCAACCGGCTCGTGAACGCGTGCGTACCGAGTTGCAACGCGTCGGTGCTTGTGTCGATCAAGGACATGAAATGCCTATTCCTGGTTCAATCATATGCAAAATGCAAATTGTTCAAGGCAAAATACAATATGAGTTTTATTATTCTCCATTGTTCATTTTGCATGTTTCATTTTGCGTTAAACATTCATTCATTCTTTCGGCAACTCAACCCCCGCCCACCAGCGTCACAATTTCCAATTGGTCTCCCTCTCTCAACACTGTCTCGCGGTGTGCGGCCCGCGGTACGACCTCGAGATTGATTTCGACGGCCACGTGTGGCGCCGTCACCCCTAGTGATTCCACCAACTGGGCGACGGTTGCGCCTTCCTCGACTAACCGCGGACTGCCGTTGACGATGATCTTCATGACGCGCCGCTTACCGCTGCGATTCATCGCGCACAAAGGCCGTGCGGAACTGCTTCACATCGAGCGGCTGGAACTCTCCCCATTGGGTGCGGCCCGCTGCCTGCAACGTCGAATTCCAGGGAATCGTGTACGCGGCCACGTTGCCGGTCGTCACGTCGGCCACGTAGACAATGCTGCTGGCGAACTGAAAATTATTCGCTCCCCGTGGCATGTCCGCATAGCCCGTGACCATCAAGTAGCCGGTCGAGCGGCCGGCGCCGCCGAAATCGGCTGCGATGTTTCGCGTGTAGAACGAGTTGAACTTGCCCGTTTTCGGGTTGATCACGGCCGCCCGCATGTCGCCTGTCAGAAAATCGAGAAAGTACAGCGCCTCGACGCCGTTGTCGACCAGGCCCGTGGCGATCGCGAATTTGTCGAGCCCGTGCGTCGCCGTGGCGTGCAGCGGCACGCTCGGCCACAAGCCTTGAATGTTCAAACCAATGACCAGCCCCAACACCACTCCAGCCGCCACTAGCCCGGCCCGATTTTTGGTCCAGTCGCTCATCGTTCGCTCCCAATACTTTTCCGGTGCCTGTTGCCCCGCACTCCCAGAATCGTAACCGAATGCGGCCGTTGCGGCCAGGGTAGCGGGCAAGCTGCGCGGCCGCGACGGAATCGCGAACAACCAATTCTTTCAACTCTTTCACCGTCCGCAGCAGCCGACCGACCGGCGCCGGAAAAACCGTGCTTCGCGGGCACCGTCAAACAAGCCGCCGCGCGGCCGGTACTAACCTCCCTCGGGCCCGATCGTTCGCGGCGGCGAATCTTCTTGCGGCCTAGGTGGTTGCACGCTGGATTGCCGCAGACGGCGCAGCAACCCGTTGAAAAGCTGCGACGACATCGCCCCGACTTCCTCTCCTTGTACTGTCATTGGACCGTCAATTCTAGCTGCGCCTGCCACGTGCAAATAGCCGATCTCAGATTCCGACGAATCGTCGTTCGTATGGCCAAGTTCCACGAGAATTCGCGGTCGCGGAACTTCGGTCGAATCTGGGTCGACGATTCGCAGTTCCTCGCACTGTATCGACTTCCAAGAGGTCGACGAACCAACCCTGTCGCGCAGGCTGGCCCCGAGCACCAGAAACAACAATGGGTATACCACCCAGCGTTCGCGTTCTGTCATGGCCAATCACTCCTTACAAACCTGGCGTACCGCGGCCGTTGTCGCCACGGACTCAATCGCCCAGCAAAACTGAGATCGCCGTTCGCACTTCAATATACCGCCTCAGCCCGGCCGGCGGCGTCAACGCGCCATGGCAGCCACAAGAGCGACACCTCGTCGACGTCGATGTCGCCCTTGCGCGGGGAAAGCTGCAACGGCTCGATCGACAACGCGCCGGGGGCGTACTGGGCTTCGAGCGCTTGCAATTTGCTCTGCAGCTCATCTTCGAGACGCTGCTTTTCCTGCCGGGCTTGCTCGACGCCCAGTTGTGCGGACTGCTGCTGGCCCCGTTCGGTGGCCGCCTGGCGAATGACGACTTCCGCTGAGCGCGACCGGCCCAGCTTGCCACGTCCGGTCGCCCTCAGCACCGTGTCGACCGCGACCCAGACGACACCGGTCAGCTTCGACCAGAACTGCAAACGCTGTGTCCGCAGCGAAACCTGTCGACGCTCGAGCGCCGCCTCGAGGCGCGCCAGCTTTCCCGCATACTGCCCGTTGAGTTTCTCACGTTCACTGGCCAACTTCTGGGTGGCCAGCGGCGCAACGCGCACGCGAAACGCATCGTTCGTTTCGTCGACTTGCGATGTTTGATCGAGCGCCGCGCACTGCCACAGCTTGAGCGACGACTCCCTGTAAAGATGTTCTTTCAATTGGCGCGTGAAAATCGCGTAACTCTTTTCACGGGCCAGCTCGCCCGGCAGTTCGGCGAAGCGAACCCTTTCATCTGGTGCGTCCCCAGTTTCCAGGTCGTCTTGGGCCAGTTCCGCGCCGGCCCAGACGTCATCGGGCGAGCCGTTGTGCAGTGTTGCGATCAACCGTTCTTCGCGCCACTGTTCGATGTTACTTGCCGCTTGGACGAAATGCACTTTGCCCCGGCCGACGAGGGCCGGCCGATATTCCAACGCGTAGCCGGCAGGCACGCGCTCCACAATGGCGGCAAACTGCTCGCGAATCGCCGCCGGCACCATCGGCCGGGCGCTCGCGGCCGCCGTGGCCGTGCCGAGTGCAGATGACGCCGGGCCGGAACTCGATCCGCTGGCCGCGCTCGTCTTGTCTTGCGGCGTAGTCGCTTGCGCAAACTTGCCCCGCAGCGGATCCATCAGCCGCTTGATCTGCTCGCGCGCAGCGGCCCGCACAGGTAGCTCATCGCCCACCGCGTGTGAAACACAACCGGCGCATCGTCGTGCACGTTATTCATCAAAAACACGCGGCTGCCCAGCGCCGCCAGCGTCGCCTCCATCGCCTGCCGGTTAAACTTCGCCCCGCTCTGGGCCGATGCGCCTTCCAGGCCGTCAATCACGCGCGCCTTATCGCGCTCGGTCTGCAGCCGGCCGAGAAACCACGTACCGGCGTTCGACAGACCCTTGTAATCGAGATCGACCGGGTTCTGCGTCGCCAGCATGCAGCCCAAGCCGAACGCGCGGGCTTGCTTTAACAGCGTCAACATCGGCCGCTTCGAGGGCGGGTTCGCGGTGGGTGGAAAATATCCAAACACCTCGTCCATGTACAAAATTGCTCGCAAGCTGCTCGCGCCCGGCTGCGTGCGGACCCAGGCCAGGATTTCATTGAGCAGCAGCGTCACGAAAAACATCCGCTGGGCGTCGTCGAGGTGAGCAATCGAGACGATCGCCAGCCGCGGCTTGCCTTCTGGCGTGTAAAGCATTCGCGGGATGTCGAGCGGCTCGCCTGCAAGCCAGCCGGCGAACGAAGGCGACGCCAGCAGATTGTTCAGGCTCATCGCCAGCTTTGACCGTTCGGCGGCTGGGAAGAAAGTTTCCACATCGACCGCACCGACCCTGTCAAGCGACGGCCGCTGAATTTGGTGCATTAACTGCGGCAGGTTGAGGTCGCGGCCGCCGCGCCACGCCGTGTCGAGCACGTTCGAGAGAAAGATGTGCTCGCGGCTGCGAATCGGATCGGCATCGATTCCCATCATCCCCAATAGGCCGCTCACCGCCGACGAAATCCGCTCGGCGAACGCTTCGCTATCGGCGACCAGTTCGGGCGGCGGCGCGCGAAATGAATCGAGTACCGTGATGGGAATGCCCGCGCTCGAACCGGGCGTGTAAATGATTCGCTCGGTCGCATCGCAATAGCGGCGAATCCGCTCGGGGCCTTCGTCCCACTTCGCCAATCCATCGCGCCACAAGCTGGCCTGGGCGGCGGCGAACTCATCGGGCGACTGCTGCTTGCGGGCCGCTTCGCTTTCGTCGATCCAGGGCCGGAAGTCGCTCGCCAGCAAATTGGGAAACGCCAACAGCAAGTTGCCCAAATCGCCCTTGGGGTCGATCGCAATCGCCGGCACGCCGTCGAGGGCCGCCTCTTCCAGCAGCGCCAGGCAGAGCCCCGTCTTGCCGCTGCCGGTCATGCCGACGCAGACCGCGTGGGTCGTCAAGTCCTTGCTGTCATACAGCACCGGCTCGGCCAGCGTCTTGCCGGCGGCCAGATCGTGCCGCCGGCCGAGGTAGAACGAGCCGAGTTGATCGAGGTCGGGCATCGGGTAATCACTGTATGGGAGGAAAATACGTGTCTCCGCCCGTCGGTTCATAGGAGATTTTCATAATCTCAATTGCGACGAAAGTGCGCGGGTATACTTCCGGCAGTTCGTGCAAAATCTCGACGCTGGCAAGTCGTTCGATATCCGTCTGGGCCGTATGGTAGCTGACGTTGCATTGTTGGCTGATGGAAGGAATCGTAACCAAAGGGCTGCGAAAAAGCGATTCGATTTGCCCATGCGTACGCGGTGTCGGCGTGTCCACTCTCTTGTGGTATTCAGCACGAAGGTCGTTGAACTTGCGGCAGCGGCGGATCGAATCGGTCGCTTGAACCACGACGCCCCGCAAGCAGAATTCTATCCACTTCGACCATTGCCCTTTTGTGCTAATATCGAAGAGCCCGGCAATGTACTCATCGCGGTACTGCTCATAGTACGCGCTCATGTAGAGCCAAGGCAACGAATGGCCGAGCCACTTGTAGATCATCAGAGCGAGTAGAGCGCGCCCCACTCGTCCGTTGCTGTCCGCAAAAGGATGAATTGCTTCAAATTGATAGTGAACGAGAAAGCAGCGCACCAGCGGATCGAACTGTTCGTCGTCGGCATTCACATATTTTTCCAATTCGTCCATGCATGTCCGCGCCGTCTCTGGCGGCGGTGGAACGAATCGCGCATGAGAACCAATTTGAACTTGGCAACTTCGATAGGATCCGGGCGATTTGTAGCCGCCCCGAACATCGCGCATTAGAATGCCGTGCATTTCACGTATCAATCGTCCGCACAAAGGCAATTCGCTCAGTAGCTCGCATCCGTGACGCAGCGCTCGATTATAATTCGATACCTCGCGCTGGTTGGAAACGCGATCGTCCGCAGAACCCTCGGTTGGCGGATCGAGCTCATACAAAAGCAATTGTTGAGGTGTGACGTGCGTTCCCTCGATGCTGGACGATGAGATGGCTTCCCGATTCTGCAGCGGCCGAAGCAGAAGCAGCGGGTCGGGCAGAGTTTGGCCAATTCCATTCAGCGTTCCGAGGGCTTCCTTGGCCGTGGCTAGCAATGGCCATACGTGTGCGGGGAAGGTCCATTTGGGGGGCAGCTTGTGCGGTACAAACGCCCAGTCGCTACCCGCCGGCAGATCGATGGCGGCAAGTTCGCCGGGGGAGTCTTTCGTAAACTGTTGGCGATTCATTGCTTAGAGCGATTGCAATCCTCGGAGGAAGGTTTGCAATTATAGGCCGAATTTTGCAAAGTTCAACCCATCGATTGCAATGCCTCGCAAGCGCAGCAAAAAACCACCCGCAGGGCGCTTTCCCGGCGGGTGGTCTCGCAATGCGAACGGGTGGCTAAAGGGGCTCGAACCCTTGACCTCCAGAGCCACAATCTGGCGCTCTATCCAACTGAGCTATAGCCACCGTGGGACGATGTTCGTCGGAAAGTGATCAGGTCGATAAGTGAGTATGTGACCAAGCGAACTACTGACCACCTACTCACACCTACCATACCGCCCGCCCGCGCTACGGCAAGCTCTCCATGTACTGGCGATAAGCGGCGTCCAGTTCGGCGTAACTTTCGCCCGCCTGTTTGGCGAGTGATCCGGCGTTGTCGCGACCGGCGTACACGTCGTTCAAGTAACGCACGAGCGCTTCGCGGTAGCGCCTGTCGTCGGCGTCCATCAAAAAGGTGGCCAGCCCGGCACACTCGCTGTAGAGCGGCGCCAGATCGGCCCGCCGTTGCAAGTCGTCTTTGCCGAGCGCAACCAGCTCTGCCAGCGGCACATAACAGCCGTCCTTTAGCAGCCGTTCGCGAGCGGCCGGCAACCGGCCCGCGTCGGCCTCGCCGATCGTATAGTAGCGACCGCCCGCGTTGCCCGCGTGTTCGCGCAGCGTTTCGAAGTACGTGGCCACGCCCTCGACAACCCAGAAATTGGCGATCGCACCCAGCCGCCGGGTGGCCGGCCGCGTTTCCTGAAACATCTGATGCACGGCCTCGTGGTTGAGCGTGCCGGCATTGTCGTCCGCGCCGGCATAAAAATGCGATTCCTTGTCGGCATCGAAATAGATACCGAGCGTTTCCGCAATTCGCGGCTGACGCTTCACCAGCGCCGCCGCGTACTCATCCTTGTTGCGATAGTAGTAGACCCGCATCGGCTGCGTCAGCATCCGCGGCGGCCGCTTGCCGGCAAACAGGTCGCGGACCTCGCGATCGGTCATGTAGAAGCCGGCGAAGAGCTGCCGCCAGATCTGGTGCAACCGCTCCAGCCGCCCAGCCAGCTCGGCGGCCGCCTCGAGGCTGACGTTGGTCCGCACCAGGAAATGATCAGTCCGCAATACCCAGCCGCTGGCGATCGACGTATGCCGCGCCGCATCCTCCTCGGTCGAGACCCAGCGGCCGTTCACGAGCCGCTCGCCCTGCTCATAGCGCGGCGCATCGCCGACCGAGATCCAGCCGAATTGCGGGTGCCACACCCGCGATTCCTTGGCGTCAAACATCTGCACGCCATACGCGGTGAGCCACTTGCCGTCGCGCGGTTCATACCCCAATACCCGGTGCGCTTCGGCATGATCCGGATTGTTTCGCAGCGTATCGGTTGCCCATTGAAAGGCCAGCGAAAGCTCACCGACCTCGGCGGCCTGCTTGGCTAAAGAGAACAACGCATCGGCGAACTGCTGCTGTAGCTGCTTGAGCTCGTAGCTTGACTGCGGATCCGAACCACCGACCGTATATTGATCGGTCGGAACAAATAATATCGATCCGCTCGCAGGCTGCGGTGGCCACGCGCTGCGTGCAATCGCCAGCGGCATTTGTGCCAGGTGTCGGGTGAATGTTTCGAGAAGTCGCTGATGCGCTTGCTGCAGTTCGGCGGTTGTCGCTGGATTTTGTGCGGGAACTTCCGCGCGCGCTCCCATCATGAGTGCCAGCCAGACCGCGGCACCATAAAGGCAGCGAAATGAGACAATGCGCAGCAAATTCAACATCAGAAGTGGTACGTCCGACGTTCAGCAACATTCTCTTACTATTGTACCACACGAAGCAAACGGCGGGCCCGTAATTACTGCTCCGCAAACGCCGCGTCGAACGCCGCGCCGCTGGGCTCAAAATCGAGCCGCTTGACGAATTCGCACGCTTCGCGGGCGCCGTGCTCGCGGTTCATGCCGCAGTCTTCCCACTCGACTGAGAGGGGCCCGTCGTAGCCGATCTGGTTCAGCGCGCGGATGATCTCCTCGAAGTTCACCCCGCCCCGGCCCGGCGAGCGGAAGTCCCAGCCGCGGCGCGGGTCGCCGAAATTTAAGTGGCTGCTCAAGATGCCGCTTTTGCCGTTGAGCGTGACGATCGCGTCCTTCACGTGTACGTGATAGATGCGGTCGGAAAACTCGCGCAGGAACTCGACAGGGTCAACACCCTGCCAGTGCAAATGGCTGGGGTCGAAATTGAAGCCGAATTCTTCGCGGTTGTCGATGGCGTCGAGGGCCCGGCGGGCGGTGACGATATCGAACGCGATTTCTGTCGGATGCACCTCGAGGGCGAATCGCACACCGCATTCGCCGAACACGTCGAGGATCGGGTTCCACCGCTCGGCAAATTGGCGAAGGCCCGCTTCGACCATCGACTCGGGCACCGGCGGAAACGAATACAACAGCGGCCAAATGCTCGAACCGGTAAAACCGTTCACGACGCCGATGCCCAACTGCTGGGCGGCGCGGGCCGTGTTCTTTACGTCTTCGGCCGCGCGGCGATTGACGCCGGCCGGGTCGCCGTCGCCCCACACGTACGGCGGCAAGATGGCCTTGTGCCGCTCGTCGATCCGATCGCACACGGCCTGGCCGACCAGGTGCGTGCTGATCGCCTGGCACTGCAAATCGTAGCGATCCAACAGGTCGCGTCGCCCGGCCACGTAGTTCGGATCGTCGACCGCCTTTTGCACCTCGAAGTGATCGCCCCAGCAGGCCAGCTCCAGGCCCTGGTAGCCGAAATCACTCGCCTTGCGGCACATGTCTTCCAACGTCAAATCGGCCCATTGACCGGTAAAGAGTGTCACTAAACGTGGCATGGACTGATTTCTCCGAGTGAGTGCTATAATTGCGGCCTCGTCAGAGGAATTCGTGGGTGAATTCTCTTTCAGGTAATGCGGCGAGATTATGATACAAGGCGATTTCATAGGCTTCTTGGGTCCGAAAGCCGTACGATTTTCTGGTGATCAGTTTGAGTTTGTTGTTAAATCCCTCGACGATTCCGGCAGATATGCGTCCTTCGGCCCGAAACCAATTCAGAATCAGTTCCCGTCGTTCCCGCAGTGTGCGAGCCACCTTCTTCATGGGTTCGATCTTGCTGCGCATGGCGCGCGTGCACCATTGGTCCAAGAAACGGCCCGCCCAGCCGGGGCTCCAATATTCCCAGAATCGCTGAAAGTCTTCCTTCATCAAATGACTGCGAACGCTCTTCAGGTTGTATTGCAGGAGTTCGTTAAGTTTGATCGTTTGCTTCTCGGTGAGGTTTTCGGGGCGCTTCAAGAGCAGCCAACGGGCGCCTTGCAAGTGAGGTTCGTAACCATCTCGTTTCAACTCTTTGACTTCGGCCGCTCGGACTTCATCGAGGGCCTTGTTCATCCGCTGCATGACATGAAACCGGTCCAATATGTGTACGGCGTGGGAGGCCTTCTTGGCAATCACCTTCAGGTACGCTTTCCACATGTCACTGCAGATAAACTCGAGCCGTGCCGTCCGCTCCTGGCCCAGAAAGCGGAAGAACCGCAGCAAGGTCTTTGCCTTTCGGTCGGGGCCGATCCACAGCAGCCGTTTCTGGTCTTCATCGATCTGATACACCACCGTTTGGTAGTTGTGCCCCCGATGCCACTGAACTTCATCCACGCCGATCGAAGCAACGGATTCCAGATCCCGACGCGCCAAACCCCAGTTCACTGCTTGTTTTACCGCCGCAAACACGCGATCCCAGCTCACACGCAGCGCCTCGGACACTTCCTTCCACGACATCCGCCGCGCCCACTTGGCCAAGTACCACGCGTATTCGACCGTCATCGTGCTCTTCCCCTCGGCCCATGGAACTCGCTCCACCTTCACTCCACAGGCGGGGCAATCGACCCGCCGCATCGAGTACACGAACACGACGGCTATGCCCCACAGCGGAATGAAGTCAAACCGCCGCGGTGTCGGCATGGTATCGTATCCGGGGCGTCGTTTTCCGCAGCCCGAGCAAACAGGTCGCCCGTTGGATCGAGGTTGGACCTCGACGTCAACCGCCGGCGTCAATGCATCCTCCTGCCAGGTAATCTTTCCAAACACAAACGACTTGTAATTGGTGACGCGATTGAGGATAGTTTTCAAGTGCATCCTGCGTGCCTTTGGCTGGACAGTTGTGATAAACCATCCATAACCGAAGATCACGCAGGATGCACTTCTACTTCTTCCTCAATCGTTGCAAAAACTTCCCTTTCTGGGCAGGTTCGTCAGGCTTCGTCGTCCTTTCATCCGTCGGGGCTCACCCCCGGGCACAGCGCATGGCCCCGACGGATGAAAGGACGACGAAGCCGTAGACCCGTCAATAGACGTTGCCTCGCACTGGCCAAACCAGGCTTTGTTGTTCAGATTCCTGAGGGGCCTCGACGTCGCCCCTCTAACCGCCTTACGCCGCTATTCACCCACTAATTCCTCTGAAGACCCTAATTGCGTTATGCGACGAAAAATGCCCCCGTACGCCTGCGCCTATTGCTGATCTTGGCCGGCGCGAACGGCGCCGCGGCCGCGCCGACGATTGAGCTCGAGATCGTCACCGAAAGCGGCTTGCAAATTACCGCGCCACAACAGTGGCTGCAACTCCTCACGCAGCTTGGAATCGAAAACGTGCAAATCCGCGGCCAGCGGCCGGGCGATGCCCCGGCGGTGGTCAATCGCGGCTCGGCCGAGCGGCCGCAGTACCATGTTGTCGGCGTGCTGACCTCCCGCGAACGGCTTCAGCTTCCGGGCGAATCGTTTACGCGCAGCGACAGCAACAGGCTCAAGGACTACTTCGCCCGCCTCTCGGCCGACGGCAACGAGCGGCTGACGGCGCCCCAAGGCCTGTTTGGTCTGACCGAACAGGAAATGAAAGCCGTGCTGGCCGATCTTTCCCAACCGGTAGATTTTGAAACGAAGGGTCAGCGCCCGAACGATGTGGTCGACCGTCTGCAGGCCAAATTCAAGCAGCGCGTGGTAATCGATCCGGCGGCCGACAGCGTGCTGCGGCAGGCTGCGGAGTCTCCGGACGAGTTGAAGGGCCTGTCGGCCGGCACGGCCCTGGCGATGCAGCTGCGCAATTTTGGATTGGCGTTCCGCCCGGAGAAAATCCGCGGACAACCCGTCGTGTATCGCGTGGCGGCAGGCGGCTCGTCTGCCGTTCGCCCGACAGGCGGGCCGCCTGTCGCCACGGAGGACGATCACGCGGGAAAGATCAGTGATATCCATCAAAAGAACTGGCCCGTTGGCTGGCAACCCGAAACGGCCCCTGGGGCGACAGCCCCATCGATGTTCAATCGCATCAATGCGGAGATCGACGGCTATACACTTGCCGAATCAATCGATGCGATCGGCCCGCGATTGAAACTGCCGTATTTCGTCGACCATTCGTATCTCGCGGCCGCCGGCATTCGGCCGGCCGAGATCAAAATCAAAGTCGAGCACTCGCAGATTTCTTACATGCGTCTGCTCGAACGCGTGCTCGCGCAGCGCGGCTCGGCTGTCAGCTTCGCACCGACGAAGCGGGTACGGTGTTTCTGTGGATATCACGTTAGCCGGCCGCGCGTCGGTGCACGCCAGTCCCGCGTGCGATTGATTTCGGATCGGCTGTTCCCGCCGTTAAGGCCGCCGATTGCTATTCGCGGCGCCGGCGTTAAGATTGGCTTCCATCCACGCGCGATTTCGCGTGCCAAGAGCGCACCAACATTGCTCTGGGGGCGACGAATTGCAAGTGTCAAAACAGGAGGTCGCCTATGAATTCCAAGACTCCTTTACTGCCCAGTGATTGGAGCGTGCCGAATGTTTTTCGCGAGCGGCTCGGCGACAGGGCCGGGCGGCAACGCCTGATGCAGGCCGACGGGCACGTGCTCTTGGTGCTGCATGCGCCGCCGGGCGCCGATGAAGCGGGCCGCCGCGGGCGGTTCTACTGGCGCGATCCGGGCGGCGCTTGGAAAGGGGCGCCGCGGGCCGAGCGGACGTCGTCGCTCACGGAGCACTTGGCCGAATATCGCGCAATGATGGAATCGCTCGAACATCGCGAGGAAGCGGCCCAAACCGCGGTGAGTACTTCGAGCTGCTCGATCAACTAACGCCGCTCTCGCGGGCTGCGCGAAACCTGCTTGCGGTAGTGCAAAAGGCCCGCGAGGCGCTGCCCGGCGAGCGGCCACTTATCGTTGCCCGCGACGAGGCCTACGAAATCGCACGCCGGGCCGAGCTGCTGTACGACGACGCCAAGAACGGCCTCGATTTCGCCATCGCCCGTCAGGCCGAGCTGCAGGCCGAGAGCAGCCGGCAAATGACCGCGGCCGCGCACCGGCTGAACGTGCTGGTGGCCCTGTTCTTTCCGATCGCCACGCTGACGGCGATCTTCGGCATGAACCTCAGCCACGGACTGGAGGAGTACGACAAGCAGAATGCGCCCTGGCTTCTGATCGGCGTGTCGCTGGTTGGCCTGGTGATGGGCGTGATCGTCACCGCGATCATCACGCGCCCGGCGCCGCGATCACGAGAAACCGCAACGAAGTTTGCGAAGGAGGGCGAATTAAGATGATCCATTTAGGGGCAATCGAGCGAACGCGAAGGCGGGTAAGATCGCGTCGCAGCAGGTCACCCAGCCTGTTCCACAAGTTCCAACCTCAGCCCCAGCGCAGCTGCGACTGCTTCGATGTTCGATAGCGTTACTTCGCGTCCGTATTCAATGTCGCGAACAACGTTATCACTTTTCAGTCCGGCCTTGGCGGCGAGTGCGTTCCACGTCAAGCCTTGTGATTCACGGGCGGTCCGAATCTGAAAGCCAACGCCGGTGGCCACCGGCTGAAGTCGCGGAGGCTCTAGGGGCGGAAACTCGTCTGTAATACTATCGCGGATGTCCTGTAGCCGCCGACGCTCATCAGCCGTTTGCGGACCGGATGAACGAACGCGTTCGGTAATTTTTCTTTTTTCCATTACTTGCCGTCCTACGCCTCTGGCACTTCATAAGCCGTCACTGGATAAATCGAATCGTCGTCGATAAGTTCGAACACGACAATAATATAATCGCCGCCTGGCGTGTAGCCAAAACAACACGGTCTCCCTGTGCTGCGGCTGGTATTCTCTTCGCTGGTATTCTGCAGCACATGCTCGATGTCTTCAATGGTCAAGCCATGCTCTGCGATGTGCTGCACGTTGCCATCGGGATTCTCATCATCGTCCCAAATAATGCGGACGTACTGCATTGCGGAACGACGCCTTTTAGAATTATAGCTGGTGCCACGAATTCAAGTACAACAACAAAACGCCGATCGCAAGAGTCATCTGCCAATCGGCGCGATTTGTTGTGACGTCCATTCGGCGTCCGATCGGCCAAGCGGCGGCTGGGGCGAGTTGCGATAGACGTAATCTTCGTACCCGGCGGCATCGAATTGTTCTTGGAACAGCCTTCCCAAATCGAGCGTGGCGTCGCGGTCGCCCATGCGCAGCGGAACTGGAATTAACGGCAGAGGCTCGCGCAGCGTGAACGGCCAGAGCTCGACGCGAGGCCGCTCGTAACTGCGGCTGACCAGGACGACGTAATCGCAGGCGGGCAAGTCGTGCACCGGCATCCGCTCGCCGCCGCGCACGAGATCGATCTCCACGAGATGCGTGTTGCAGGCAAGGATTGCTATTCGCTTGCCGACGTATTGCTCGCGATCGGCGCCGGGTGTTTTGTTGGTTGGGCTCAGCAGCTCGATCACGGTGACGACCTCACGCGTCTCGCGGTCGCGGATTTCAATGAACGATTCGTGGACGGCGTCGATGCCCAGCGGAATGACTCCAAATGCTGGCGCATCGACGGCGTGAACAACCGCCGTGTTCGCCTGTCGTTGGCCAGAATGCGCGACCGCAATGTCCGGTCGACCAAGCAACATTCGTTCATCGCCAGGCAGTTCGTGAATATATACGTGTTCGTCGACCTTGGTGATATAGCCTGGGCGAATCGGCGTCGCCAGCGATTCGGCGATTCTCGGCACGAATCTTTGATGAAAATCATGCCAAACGTCCGGCTGCTCAAGGTAAGGGTTCATTCCGGGAACCGGCGACGGCATGATGCTTCTCCAAATCAATTAGCGGAAGTCGGACACTCACATGGTATCTTACTCGTTAGTTGCCAACGAAGCCAGAACGGGCGCATTGCTGCTCACGTGAGTTGTCCCGCTTCGTGCCATTTACGCCTGCACGTTGTGCGGGCGAATCGCCGGTTCTTTGTTCACTGCTATTCGCCCGGCTGTCGAGCCGGTAATCCACATCACAAGAGCTCATCCAGTTCTTCCACCAGCCGCTCGAAATAGTTAAGCGCCGTCTTCACCGGCGTCGGCTTCGTCATGTCGACGCCGGCGTCTTTGAGTAAGTCGAGCGGCCATTTTGAGGAGCCGCCCTTGAGGAACGAGAGATAATCGTCGAGCTCGCGCTGGCCGCCGTTGGTGACGCGCTCGCTCAGGGCGATCGCCGCAGAGAGGCCGGTCGCATACTTGTAGACGTAAAACGCGTGATAAAAATGCGGGATGCGGAGGCCTTCCAGCTTGAGCTGTTCGTCGATCTTGAAATCCGGCCCGAAGTAGGCCTCCAGCAATTGGGCGTACACGTCCTTGACGCATTCCACCGTCAGCGGTTCGCCCGCTTCGACCATTTCGTGCGAATTCTTTTCGAACTCGGCGAACATCGTCTGGCGGATGATTGTGCCCCGGATCGCATCGATTTCGCGGTTGATGAGGTAGGCCCGCTCTTTGTCGCTCTTGGCCTTCTGCATCAAGTGCCGGCTCAAAAGCTGCTCGTTGAACGTGCTGGCCACCTCGGCCACGAAAATAGTGTAATTGTAATGCTCGAACGGCTGATGCCTGGCCGAGAAATAAGTGTGCATCGAGTGGCCCGCTTCGTGCGTCAGGGTGAACACATGGTCGAGCACGTCGGGCTGGTAGTTCATCAAAATGTAGGGCCAGCCGTCGTAGCTGCCGCTGCTGAACGCGCCGCTGCGTTTGCCCTGGTTCGGGTATCGGTCGCACCAGCGACCGCCCAGGCCCTCGGCCAGCACGCGGCCGTATTCGTCGCCGAGTGGCTCGAGCGAAGTCAGCACCGCGCGGACGGCCTGGTCCCACGTGTGCTGCGTATCGAGCTCGCTGAGAATCGGCACGTAGGTGTCGTAGTGGCGAATGTCGCGGAGCTTCATCTTCTTGCGGCGCAGCTCGAGATATTTGTAGACGGCGGGCAGCTTCGCGCGGACGGCGTCGATCAAGCTGTCGTACACGGCCACCGGCACGTTGTCCTGAAACAGCGAGGCCTCGCGGGCGCTGGGGTAATTGCGGGCGCGGGCGTAGTAGACGTCTTTTTGCACGGAGCTGGAGTATGCGGCGGCCAGCGCGTTTTCGTGCGCCTGATATTGGGAGAAGTATTGTTCGAAGGCATTTCGCCGCACGGTCGCGGCTGGGCGAGCGCAAGAAACTGGAAAACGACGCGTGAGAGAGCTCGACGTTCTCGCCCTTCTCGTTTTTGCACAGGCCGAATTTGAAGTCGGCATCCGTCAATTGGCGAAATACGCGATCGGCAGCGTCGGCCATCTCGTGCTGCATCGCCAAGAGCTTTTCTTCGGCCGGGCTCAGTGTATGAGGTTTATACCTTATCAATCGTTCAAGTGTCAGCCGGAAGCGGTCCAGCGGCTTGGCGGCCAGGTATTCCTTGAGCTTCTTAGCCGGCAGGGCGAGAATCTCGGGCCGGATGAAACTGGCCGCCTCGGCCGCGTGAGTGACGGCGTGATCGTAGCGGCCGATCATCCGCTGATAATCGCTGTTGGCCATATCCTCGGCCGTCTTCAAATGGGCGTAGCTGCCCAGCCGCTCGCCGGCCCGTTCGAAATCGCTGTCAAACGCCAGGCACTTGGCCAGTGCAGTCGGGCCATCGCCGAGCGTGCCGCGGAACTGCGCGTACTTGGGGATTTCGCGTTCCCATTTCTTGAACGCCTTCTCCCACTCGGCGTCGTTCTTGAACAGGCTCGACAGGTCCCACGTGTCGGCCGGTTTGACGTCGCGGCGGGGGGGAAGTTTTTTGGTTTTGGGCATCAACGTATGACCTTTTTCAACAAAATTAGCCCCCGGCGAATTGCCGGGGGCTAAATGGATATCCAATGAGCTCACCACCGCACCAGGGCCGTGCCCCACGAGAGGCCGCCGCCGAAGCCGCTCATGAGGAGCAGGTCGCCGCGGTCGAAGCGGCCGGCGCGGAGCGATTCGTCAAGCGCGATCGGCACGCTGCCGGCTGATGTGTTTCCATAACGATCGAGATGGGTGACGACTTTGGCGCGATTGATGCCGAGGGCGTCGATCGCGGCGTCGAGAATGCGAATGTTGGCCTGGTGCAAGAGCCAGACGTCGACGTCGGCCGTATCGAAGCCGACCGCGGACAGCACCTGCCGTGTGGAATCTTCGAGCAACCGCACGGCCCATTTGAACACCGGCCGGCCGTCCATTTTGACGAACCACTCCGGGCTGGTCGGGCACGACAAGGCCAGCGGCATCCGCGAGCCGCCCGCGGGCCGAATCAACAGCTCGGTGCCCGCGCCGTCGGCGCCGAGCGTGTAACTCAGCGAGTCCCTGCTCAGCGCTGCCCTTCGCCAGCAGCACAGCGCCGCGCCGTCGCCAAACAGCGGATAGGTTTTCTTGTCTTCAGGATTCATCACGCGACTGTTCGTGTCGGCGCCGATCACCAGCGCGTATTTGCTCGTGCCGGCGGCGATGAACTGGCACGCCGGTGACCAATGCGTAAAGAAACCCGGCGCAGGCCGCGGAGAGGTCCATCGCGGCGCAGTTGAGGCCGAGCTGATCCTGTACGGTGGTTGCCGTTGCGGGCAACAGATAATCGGGAGAGAGGGTGCCCAGCACGACGAGATCGATCTCGCCGCGATCGACGCCCGCCGCTTCGAGACAGCGCTGACCGGCGGCCACGGCCATGTCGCTGGTCGACATCTCGGGCGGCGCGTGGCGGCGCTCGCGGATGCCGGTCCGCTGGACGATCCATTCGGCATCGCAGCCGAGGGAGGCGAGCATGTCGTTGGTGACGACATTATCCGGCAGAAAACTACCGGTGCCGACGACCTGAATGCCCGTCAGCCGCCGCAGCGGCGAGCGCTTAACAGTGATTTGAACTTCGTCGCCCATGACTTAGCAGATTAAGGGGCCGGGATAGTTCGGACAAGCCCGGCGGATTCATTATCGCACGGGGACTGGTCAATGACGTGTCCCGTCCGACTCAAAATACGTATCACGAGAGGCATTATGCCGCTCGCTTTGTGGAGGCGCTGCGTAAAGCCAGGCGCCGCGATGCTTGCCGACCATTTTCACCGCACCCATTTCGCGCAGGCAGTAGGCCATGCGCTGGGCGATCCACCGCTCGACGCCCAGTCCTCGGGCAATGTGGCCGGTATGAAACGGATTGGGCAGCCGGCGCGGCAGCAAGCGGCAGAGCTCGCTCGCCCGGCGGAATTCGTGAACTTCGAGCACCGCGACGAGCCGCTGATCCTCGATTTGGTGGTCGCCCGGTCGTCGCCAGCGGCGGCGGCCGTGGCCCGGGTAACGCCATTCTTCGATTTCGATCAGCGGCACTTCCAGCACCAACTGGCGATGCGGGTAGACACGCGTGAAGTGGACCAGCTCGTCGAACAGGTCGACAAGCCGGCCGCGCTTCAGGGCTTTGACGGCGCTGGACGACGCGGCCGCCGGCCCGGCCGAGCTTCACGAGCACCTTGCGGGCGACGATTGGCTTCACTAGCCGTACCCGATGTGTTTTTACCAGCGCGGCGATCTTGTCGCGAATGGCCGACAGCGAGGCGAGCTGAATCTCCACCAGCTCCTTGGGCCGCGCGACATCGATGCGGTAGCGGCCGACGCGATGTTCCGCGACGGCGCCGTCGGTCAGATAGAGCTCCTTCAGTTGGCGGTGGAGTGTGGTTTCCATCGAAGGCTGCCGGCTATTGGCTGTCGCTATGCTATGGGCTGCCGTCTAGTGGCTATCGGCCGTCGGCTCGATACCGAAGTCGCGGACGGTGAACAGGGACGTCAGTTCGTAGCCGCGTGATGCGAACGCTTCGCGGCCCCTTCCAGGCGGTCGACGATCGCGAGCACGCGCGTCACATTCAGACCGACCGCTTCGCAGCGTTCGATGGCCAGCAGGCTCGACCCGCCAGTGGTGACCGAGTCTTCGACGATGGCGATCGACTCGCCGGTCGCGAAGGGCCCTTCCACGAATTTGCCAGTGCCATGTTGTTTAACCTCTTTGCGAACCATCACGCCGCGGAGCGGGATGTTGCGGAGGCCGGCCAGCGTGACGATGGCCGCCGTGATCGGATCGGCGCCGATCGCCATGCCGCCGACCAGGGCGGGCATGTCGGCCGACAACAGGTCGAGCATGCCTTCTGCGATCAGGGCGGCGCCGGCCGAATCGAGCGTGACCAGGCGGCAATCGAGATAGAACTGCGACCGGCGGCCGGAGGCGAGCGTGAAGTCGCCGAACTTGAGGGCTTTGTCCGAGATCAAACGCTGAAGCGCGGCCGCGTCGTACATGGGATGTTCGCCGGTCAGAGTTCGCCAAGGACCGCCCTGCGGCGGCCACCAGAATCAAGTGAACCAATCTACATCGAATCACGAACTACTGACAACCGCCGCACGTCCGCGATGCTCATCGCTGGATCACCACGCGAGAACCAATCGACAGAATGTCGGCTAGTTCTTCGGCGTCGCGCGGCGAGACCTTGACGAAATAGGACGAATTCGTTCCCGCAGCCGACCGCGAGTCGCCGGGCATGATCGGCGTGATTGTCGAATCGGCAGCGGCGATGCGAACGGCCATTCCTTGGTGTGCCCTGTCGCCGGCCGGGCTGCGGAGCACAATCGAGCGCGAAACTGCGGGCGACTGCGCGGGGGTTGCCGCGCCCGGTGACGCATAAACAGACGGGCTGGAGGCCGGTGTGGCCGGCTTGTCTGAGACGATCCATTCGCCTGCCGGAATATTTGCGCCCGGTGCTGCACTAACCGGGAAACGCCCGGCATAGCGGCCGTCGACCGAGAGGGCGAGTTGATTGCGGCGCAGGTCGACCATCGCGCCGAAGGGACCGCGGAGCACCTTAAGCTGCTGGCCGGGTCGCACCTGGTCAGGGGCAGCGATGCCGTTGATTTTTGCCAACAGTTGCCAAGGCACGTCGTGCTGCTTGGCGATGGTTTCCAGCGTTTCGCCAGCTTGGACGGTATAGGGCGGCTCGAGGCGGTGCTCGGTCGAATATATCACCGAGCCGGCCAACTGGCTGAGAAGCGTGTCGACGCGTTGGCTTTCCGCCGGAGTCAGCGAGGGATCGCCGAACCAGGGTGAAAGAATCTGGTGTGCTTTGGCCAACTCCCCGCCGTCGAGGGCCGCCTGAATGGCCGGCCAGGCCGCGGCGAACGACTGGCCGGCGGGCGCGGTTGCGGCGCTGGCGGTGGATGGCGCGGCGCGGTCGTAGCGGCAGTTGAAGTCGCAACGGTGGCGGACGAATTGCCGGCCGGCATTCCATACCGATCGACGGCCAGCGGCTGCGCCGTCGGCGGGGAATTCTCGGTTGCGGGCAGCATGTCCCCGACCTGGGACGTCAGCCCCATCGCATCCATGGCGCTTTGCGAGGCCATGTCGCGCTCGCCGTCGGTTGAAGTCGCTGTCGTGGACGTGGACGACGTGGGGGATGTCGTGGCCGCGGCGGCCGGCGCCGGCGGAGTGGTCGTTGGTGGCTCCGTCGCGGCGCCCGAGTTGATGGGACCGACGGCCGGCACGTTGCCAGCGTCGTCGGACGCCAAGTTAACTGCGGCCGGAGCTGCGCCGGATCGGGCTGCAGCTTGCTGGCACTGGGCAGGGCAGGATCTGCGGCGTAACGCCCCGGAGACGAATTCGCAATCGTCTTCGTGTCGCTGCCGTTGCCGGATTCCGACAGAGTAGGGAGCTCCGGCAACGCAGGCATCGCTGGGCTGTTCTCTGCGGATATCGGCTTGGTGGTTTCGCTGGGGTTCGGGCTGTTGCCGCTGTCGCCGGCGGGACGCTGCGAAGCGGCGCCGGCGACGGAGGGCGTGTCCGAAGTTGGCGATTTCGCAGGGGCAGACGGCGACATTTCCAGCGGCGGAATCGTCGGCGCGAGCGTTTGCGTTGCGTCGCTCGGCTCCGGCCCGGGGCGTAGCGCCGCCCTGATTGATTTTCAGATAGAGGAACCAGGCCACGGCGGCCAGGATCGTGATCGTGATGATCGGTCGAATAGAATTCATCGATCGTCCTCCATGACGCGAAGGCCTTCATCGCCAGCGAGAAGATTGCCAAAGGCGCAGGGCGCTGGGATGGGCCGCGAATCATAGGCAGCCGGGCCGCCTCGTGCTATGGCAGACGGGGAGGAGCGACGTTGGCCTATGTCGCCCAGGCTCTCTATTTTGTCGATCTGAGCGAAATCGGGCGTTCGGCGTTCGGCTTTAGCAACGATCCGCACCCCGCATCAGCTTACAACGACCAATGCGTCATAAATAAGCGCGTCGTTGGCACCGAACACGCGTGCGCACCTCGGGACGAAAGACCAGTATGTTTTCGCCAGTATCAAGCGCAGCAGAGATGAATCCAGAATGCAGGCATTCATCGAGCGACATGCGCATGATTCTACCCTCGGTATCTATGGCCGCAAATTCAGGCGACTTGTGAATTCTATGGCAGCCGCGCCACCTTGGGCCAGCCGTCCCCCCAGGCGACGGTGGAGATGAACAGTTGCGAGCCGCCGCGGCCCGTGGCGCGGTAGGCGTGGACGGCCATATAGTCGGTGCCGTTCTCGCTGTAGAAGCCGGGGTGCCCGGCGCCGTGCCAGTTGTCGGTGTGGGTGTCGAGGATCAACAGGCCGCCCCCTTGCTCCATGTCTTTACCCTCCTTGTCGAGGTATGGGCCGGTGACTGTTTTCGAGCGGCCGACGGCGACCTTGTAATCGCTATTCGCGCCGCGGCAGCAGAAGTCCCAGGAGACGAACAAGTACCAATAATCATCGTGCTGGATGATGAAGGCGCCTTCGATCGGGTTGCGCTGCGGCGGACCCTGTTCAGCTGCTTCGGCAACTTGGGCGCCGGAGCGCGGCGGGCCAGCTTGTAGAGCGTGGTGTCGGACGACGACAGGCGGCCGCTCTTGGCGTCGATGCGGCGCATCATGATGCCGCCCCAGAAGCTGCCCCAGCAGATCCAGACGTTGTTGTCGTCTTCGACGACAATGTTCGGATCGATGCAGTTAAAATCGTCGCGGCCCCGCTCGGACTCGATCACGAGGCCGCCGTCTTCCCACTTGTACTCGGGCGATTTCGGATCGAGCGTCACGTTCAGGGCCTGGCCGATGGCCGAGTCGTTGCGGCCGAAGGACGAGATCGAATAGTAGAGATGATACATGTTGTTGAAGTACGAGATATCGGGCGCCCAAGCGTCATTTGGGTTGTTGCGGTTGGGGATATCGCGGGTCCAATCGGGCAGACGCGGCAGGGCGAAGCCGGCGCGGGTCCAGGTCTTCATATCGGGGGAAGTGAGCATGTTGATCGACCCCATCGGGCCGGTCGTGGTTGGCTGGGCGGGCGGCGTGGTCGGGGCGGGAGTCGCCGGGGACGGTGTTGTGGCGGTTGGTGTTGGCGCGACGTCAGCCTGAGCGCCGCCACGATTGGGCTGCGCTGCCTCGCCCGCGACTGCGTTATCGCCGCGTCCGCCGCGGCGCCCGCCGCGCCGACCGCCGCCGCGTGCGCCGCCGGTGTAGAAAATGTAGTAGGTGTCGCCGTCCTTGGTCAGGACGGGGTCGTGGACGCCGAGATCTCCGGTCAACTCCAGCAGCTCGGGCTCCTCTGCGTTTGCCGGCGGACCGATTTGCCCGAACGTGACGGTGAGGACGATCGACAGAAGAATGATCGGTGCTGAAACTGGAATCCCGAGCGCGCGCTTCATGGGGTTGACTCCTGAAGAGTGATGGTATGACCCGAATTAGGACCCTGGGTGCAAGGGTGCTGTCGACGGAAGTGACCAGGCCGACGGTTCGGCAAATGTCACGGTCGATTGGCGCGCGCAATGAGGAGACGCCGGCCGGCTATTGATCCAACGGTTGAAAGAGCTCGACGCGGTTGCCGTCCGGGTCGCGGAGCCAAACGAACCGCCCCCAAGGATAGTTCTGGGCCTTTTCGATTTCAACACCGCCCGCCCGCAGGTGGCTCACCATTTTGCCCATATCAGGGACGCGGTAATTGACCTGGAACTGGTTTGGCCCTTCGGCCCGGCCGTCGGTCGCGGGGAGGACCGCCCAGACGGTCTTGGTTTTCTCATTCGGATTGTCGTCCTTGCGATAGTTGAAGGCGAGGACAAACGCCCCGTCGGGCTGCTTAGTCGTTTCGAGGCCGAGGCTCTTCTCGTACCACTGGGCAAGCCGGGCCGGGTCGTTCGAGAAGATGAACACGCCGCCCACGCCGTCGATGAGGGGGGCCGCCTTGGGGGGTTCGGTAGTCTTGGCCGCCTCTCCCGGCTTGGCCGCCTCGTCCGCCTTTGCGACGGTCGCCGGTGCCGGTGCTGCTTTTGGCTCTTCCTTCTTGGCCATGACTTCGACGGGCGCCTTGGACGGCGCCAGATACGACGCAAGGTGCGCCTTTTGGTCCTCGGTGGACTCCGGGAGCACTTCCAATTTCCAGCTCGGCTGCTCGCTTTCGGACGGTGCGAAGCGGAGGCCGAGCCAATCGAGGGCTTCGGTGTAGTCGAGCTCGTCGGTGGAGAACAGGTTCTTATCGAAGAACTCTTTCAGGCTAATGCCGGCGACTTCCTGGGCCGTATCGAGAAACTCTTGTTCGGTGTAGCCCTTGGCGCCGGAGTAGCGCGAGTAGGCCAGGCGCATCACATCATCGAGGCTCTTTTTGTTGTCGGTGGCGCGGCGGATTTTGGCGTCCAGCAGCAAGCCGACGACCGGGCCTTTTTCGTAATAGTCGACCGACTGGTCGCGACTGCCGCCGAAGCCGTCGCCGCTCCAGGTTTCGAGAGACGAGGCGGCCAGCGACTGGACCAGTCGGCCGGGTGACCTTTGAACTTTGCCGATGTGGCCGGAAAGATTCGCCAGGTACTCATCGGTCGTGCAAAGGCCGGCGCGCACGACGATCAGGCTGTTGAAATAGTTCGTGAGACCTTCCGCCACCCACAGGCCGCTCGTCTTGCGGGCGTGTTCATAATCAAAGGGGCCGAGTTCGATCGGCCGCAGGCGCTTGACGTTGAACGCGTGGAAGTACTCGTGGGCGACAAAGTTGAGCCAGCGAAGATGTGTTTCGCGGGATTCGCTTGGGCGGCGCGGCGGAGTGGTGTGGATGAGCGTGGAGTTAAGGTGTTCGAGTCCGCCGCCGCGGGTGCCCGTGATTTTGTTCAGGAAGTAATAGTCACTAAAGGGCAAGAAGCCCCAGAAGTTCCGGGTTTCCTGGACCATTTTCTGCAGGTCGACAATTTGCTTGCCGCCGTCCCAGTTGAGGAAGTCGGCCGCGTCGCCGATATCGACCAGGTGGTGCCGGCTGCCGTCGACCTGGAAGTCGTGGATTGAGAGGTTGCCGAGTGCGATCGGCGAATCGATCAGCGTGTCGAAGTTCTTGGCCCAGTAGTGATGGGCGTAGCTATCCGGGGCAAGGGCGAGGCCGGTAGCCGACTTGGTCCACTGCGGGGGCATGTTAAGGCGGACTTCGTGCGGCCGGTCGAGATCGTCGACGAGGGTCATATAGGTCGGGCCGCCGCAGATGACGGCATATTCGCGGTTGACGGCGCTGTGCGACACCCCGCCGGCATAGTCATGGTTAAGCTCGCGGCCGGCCGAGGGCGAATCAGGCACGCAATCGAGGCGATAAGAAACGGCGACGACCGGCTCATGCTGCGGATTGTTGATTCGCCAGCGATTGTCAGCCGTCTTTTCAAACGTCAGCGGTTCACCGAGTGGAGTTTGAACGGCAAAGTTTTTGACTTTGGCGGCATAATTCTCGACTTTATAGAAGCCGGGCGACCAGACACTCATCATCAACTCGATCGACTCTCGGCCATCGGTGGGAATGGCCGACTTAACGAGGATCACGTGGGTGGCCGGTTCGGGGAACGAGAGTGAATGGATGATCGGCGGCTTGGGCGGAACGACGATGGCGGGCTCGGCGGACTTCTCGGCGGGTTGAGCGGCGGGGGCTGCCGGCGTGGCCGACGGCCGAGATTGCGGCGTGGTGGCCGCGGCTGGGGACTGCAAGGCGGGGCCGCGCTGGGCGGACATGGTCGCCGGTTGCTGGGCGGCGGCCATAGAAGCGATGGCGGCGATCAGCCACAGCGCGCAAGCGCTCTGGAAACGGGTGGATAGTGAGGAAAGCGCAACGCGCATGGTAGGCTCCTGGATTGGATCCGTGATTCTGGATTTTGCTCGCGACAGGTCGAGACGGCGGCCACAGGACGGGCCGAAACGACAATTGGGGCCGCGGAGAGAGATACTTTGCTTACGTACGTGATCCCAGTAAGGATCGGGCCGGACAGCCCGCGCGGGCACCGGTCCTGTGGATTATAAACACCGGCAGGTTGGTTCACCACTCGCGGGAAGTGAGGAGTTAAGCAACCGAACTTTGCCGGAAAACGCAGCAGGAGACGCAGAAGCCGCCGTTAAATCAAGGGCAGCGGGCGTTTATTCGGAGTCGCTGCGTGGCCGGCCGCGGATTGCGACAGAGCGCAACGTGGAGCGCCACAGTACCATGGCAATTAACAGGAAGTAAGCAACCATAACGACCAGCTCGAGGAACAAATCGCCGGTCGCTTGACGCGGGCTGCCGGCGAGCGGCGTCGGATTGGGCAAATGGGCGCGGCGGCTGACTAGCTCGGTCGCGGCGGTGCGTATCCAGTACAGCGAAGACAGACCCGTTGACCCGAAGATCAACCACATGCCGACGAGCACGAAGCGATTGGGCCGGCCGCCGGTGGCTTCCAGCGAGAATGCTGTGATCCAATGCCGCCCTTCTGACCAGTTTAGAATTATTGACCTGGTTTGTATACGCGGAATGATTTGGTTCGCGACGTAATCTTGCCAAATTGGGCTATCAGAACAGACAAACAGAATATCCTTTCCGTAAACGCACCAACGAATCCAAACCAAAACGTTAAGTACGATTCCGATAAAAAGCCGTAGCAATACGAAAGGGATCACGAGCAAGAGAACAATTGGTATTAGCAGAACGCCAACCGAGAGCGCAATCAGCCTCCGGACCCAGTGCGAGTTGTTCCGCCGCTCATTGCTCATACAGGCGATCAATCCTACTCAGGTTCATCTGCGCCACGCAGCTTTGAGCGAATCAGCTCCAGTCGTTCGGCCAACTCCTTCTCAAACCCCCGCTCCGTCGGTCGATAATATTCGCGTTCGACGCCGAGGTAATCTTGCGCGGCCACGCCGCCTTCGGCGTCGTGGGCATACTCGTAGCCTTGGCCGTGGCCGAGGCGCTTTCGCGCCCGCGTAATGCGAATCCTGGAGATGGCGGGGGACGGGGAGGAGGCGGCTTTCGCGGATATCGGTGCGGGCTTCGCTGATGGCGACCGTGGCGGCGTTGGATTTTGGGGCGCAGGCCAAGTAGGTAACCGCCTGGGCCAGCGTGAGTTGGCATTCGGGCAGGCCGACGAACTCGCAGGCCTGCATGGCGGCCACGGCCAAGGGCAGGGCGTGCGGGTCGGCATTGCCGATGTCTTCGCTGGCGAGGATCACCAGGCGGCGGCAGAGGAATCGGACGTCTTCGCCCCCTTCGAGCATGCGGGCCAGCCAATAAATGCCGGCGTCCGGGTCGCTGCCGCGGATGCTCTTGATGAGCGCGCTGGCCGCGTCGTAGTGGTCGTCGCCCGTGGGGTCGTAGCGGATGGCTTTGCGCTGAACGGCGTCGGCGATAAGGTCGCGCGTAAGGTGGACTTTTGACTCGGAAGAAGGAATCCCTCCCCTCGCCCCTCCTTTCAAGGGAGGGGAAGAAGACGCTCCCCTGGCCTCTCCCTGTGAGGAAGGGGTCGTTTCGGTTGACGACATCACAGCAACTTCCAACGCGCCCAGCGCGCGGCGGGCGTCGCCGTCGGAGACGTCGGCCAGGAACTGGAGCGCGTCGTCGTCGATGATTGGGTGGTATTGGCCGAGGCCGCGGTCGGTGTCGGCCAGCGCGCGGCGGACGAGCGTTTGGATGTCGTCGACCGAGAGGGGCTGAAATTCGAAAACGCGGCTGCGGCTGACCAGCGCGTCGTTGACGGCAAAGAAGGGGTTGGCCGTGGTCAGGCCGACGAGGATGACTGTGCCTTCCTCGACGTCGGGCAATAAGGCGTCCTGCTGGGCCCGATTAAAGCGGTGGATCTCATCAATCATCAGCAGTGTGGGCGGCCCGCCGGCGGCGACTTCGTGCCGGGCCTCGTCCAGAATCTCGCGCACGTCTTTCACGCCGCTGGTGACCGCGCTGAGTTGCCGAAAGCGGCTGGCCGTTTCGCTGGCGAGCAGGCGGGCCAGCGTCGTCTTGCCGGTGCCGGGCGGGCCGTAGAAAATCACCGAGCCCAGGCGGCGCGATTGCAACATCCGCCACAGGAGCTGTCCTTCGCCGAGAAAGTGCTGCTGGCCGACGAATTCGGCGAGCGATGTCGGCCGCATCCGGGCGGCCAGCGGCATGGCCTGGCGGCGGTTCTGTTCTTCAGCGGCGGAGAAGAGGTTGGTCATCGTGCGATTGGGAGACAAAGATAGAATGGAAGTTACAGCGTACGTCAGAACCCTCTCCCTCTGGGCGAGGGAGAATTGGGAGCTAAGCGATGGAAGGTATCGCTGTTTTGGCCGGAGCGGCAGCGTTTATTGGCGCGGTGTATGGGCTAGGCGTGTGGGTTTTGCGGCCCGTCGATCGAGCGGCCCAAGCGCAGCAGGCGCCCGTGCGGTACTCGATTGCCGACTTTCTCTGTATGTTCGTGATCTTTCAGATCCCGCTGGCGTTCGCCTATCGGATTCCGAAGGACGAACAGACTCGCACGGGTTATTGGTTTTTTGTAGCCGTGACGTGGATCATGGCGACAGTGATATGGTTCACCGCGACGCGGGCTTTGTCAAAGGCGGGCGTTGCGACGGGGTGGCATCGGATGGCATTCGTGGGGCTGGTCGTGCCGCTGGCTTATTATGGCGGGTTGCCGTTTATCATGCTGACGTACATTGTCGTTGCCAGCCTGTTCGTGACGGACCCGGACACCTTTGGTCGACGATGGATTCCGGCGGCCTGGCTTGCGCTCGGCGTGCTGTTGTTCCTGGGTGGGCTGTACACGCGGTGGATGTTAAAGCGGTCACAAGCGGTTTGTCATCACGGAGACACGGAGGACACGGAAAAGACTGATACGATTGTGTTACGACAGAATGATTTGACGACAGAATGATTGAAGGGCGCGATGCCGTGGATCGCGCGTCTGCAATAATCATTCTGTCGTTCAATGATTCTATCGCTTCTCTGACGATTTGTTTTCTCCGTGCCCTCTGCGTCTCCGTGGTGAATTGTTTGCTTAAACCGGTTCCACGATTCCGCCGGGCGGCAGCATATCTTTGAGCGGGCACATTTCGCACTTCGGCGCGGTGCGGCGGCAGAATTCCTTGCCGACGCGGACGAGGAGGGCGTGAAATTCGTTAAAGAGGGGCGCGTCTGCGGGGAGCGCATTTTCGAAGTAGTCTTTGATCTCGTCGTAGCCGGCCGTGTAGTCGATCCAGCCGTGGCGGGCGAGCACGCGGTGGGCGTAGGTGTCGACGACAAACGTGGCGAGCCCGCCGGCGTAGAGCAAAATCGCGTCGGCCGTTTCGGGGCCGATGCCGTGGACCGCAAGCAGCTCTTCGCGAAGCGTGGGCAGGCTGGTGGCGAACATCGCGTCGAGCGAGCCGCCGTACCTTGTGAGGATGAACGCGACAAGGTGGCGGAGGCGTTTGGATTTCACTTGAAAGTACCCGGCCGGGCGGATCAGCTCGGCGAGCTCGGCGGGCGGCAGATCGTAGAGGGCTCGCGCCGAGAGGAGGCCCGCTTCTCTAATATTGTCGATCGCCCGCTCGACGTTCTTCCAGGACGTGTTCTGCACGAGGACGGCGCCGACGATGATCTCAAACGGCGAATCGCCCGGCCACCAGTGTTGAAGGCCGAAGTGGGCGAGCAGAAGTTCATAGGCGTCGAGGAGGGGGGACATTGGGATAATGGATGGTGGATGGTTGACTGTTGATCGTGGTGAATTGGATGCTGGATGCTGGATGCCTCATTTTCAATTCTTGAGACTGGTGAATGCATAAAAGTCAAGTCTGAATTTGGCACAAAAAAATGTATTTGCAAAACGGTCTTTGTTGCAGATTTCGACGCGGAGTATAATAGGCGGCGTCAGAGAAAACTAACCACGGATGGCACGGATTGCACGGACTGGGTTTCACGAAACCTTTTCCGTGGAATCCGTGAAATCCGTGGTTCCTGTTTTTGGGCCGTCGTTCACTTGTCTTCTTTGTTGGGAAATCCTTTCACGTGTTATCCGTTCGCCCCCGCATCGCAGAGCTTGTCTTCCAGCTATATGGCCGGTCCCTGCATCCGGAGCTGTTCGAGGTGCAGCGGACGCGGCAGATCGAGCGGGGCGGTTACCTGGCCACCGTGCAAATCACGAACGCCGGCCACGTCATTACTTGGCAATACGACGGAATGACGCTCACCGAGGTGGCCGCCAGCGCCCATCACCCGCTGCCGCAGCGACGGCGGCTGATGTCGCACAAGCTGAAGGGGACGTGCACCGACCGGCTGGAGTGCCGCGGCGGCATCACTTACGAAGTCTCTTTTTCATTGGAGCCGGTCGAACGAGAGACGTTTTGGGCGTACCAGAAGGAGCTCTCCGACACGGCCACCAGCGAGGGTCTCTTGCACTGCTTCGAATCGAACGGCCGGTTGGGCCTGGGCGCGATCAGCTATGTGAACCTGGAATCGCGCAATCGCACGTTCAAGGTGAGCGCGTTTCACACGTTTCCCGACGATTACGCGATCGTGAAGAGCCAATCGGTGTTCACGCTGCCGGGGAAGTGAGAACGAGGCTATCAGCCGTCAGCCGTCAGCCATTCGAAGGAATTCTTGCAGTGATTCATTCACCGCCGTCGGATTCTCCACTGTCGTCATGTGGCCGGCGTCGGGGATGTGGGCAAACGTTGCATTGGGCAGGGCGGCGGCAATCGACTGCATCTCGTCGCGGGTGCTGATCGCGTCCAATTCGCCGACCAGGACCAGCGTCGGCAGTTGGATCATGGGGAGCAGGCTGGTCATGTCAGGCCGGGCGGCCATGCCCCGCTGGGCGGCGGCGATCGCAGCCGGCGGCGTACGCTCGATGACCTGTCGCGTGGCGGCGACCGCTTCCGGCCGCGTTTCGATTGTCCCCCGCGCAAACAGCCGCGGCGCCATGATTTCCGCGGCGCGGCGCTGCCCCACTCGGCGATGTGGTCGGCCATTTTCAGGCGGCCGGCGCGGCCTTCGTCATTGTCGGCCGCTGCGCGCGTGTCGCAGAGGATCAGCGCCCGCAGTCGGCTCGCGTATTTTCGCACGAACTGCCAGCCGATGTAGCCCCCCATCGAAAAGCCGGCGTAGATGATTGGCTCGGTGACGTCGAGAGCGTCGAGCAGCTCGGCCAGGTCGTCGGCGTACTGTTCCATGGTGATGCCGGTTTTGGGATCGGCGTGGCCGAGCGGCGAGCGGCCGAAGCCGCGGAGATCTGGCGCGATGACGCGGCGGGTTTTCACGAGGGCGGGAATTTGCGCGTCCCACATCGTGTGATCGAGCGGGAAGCCGTGGACGAGGAGCAGAGGAGCACCGCGCCCTTGGTCGAAGTAGGCGACGGTTGTTGTGGAGATTTTGGCAGATTTCATCAGCGATCGCTTGGAAGTGACAGAGATTGCAAAACGCAAAGCACTCGTTCCCACGCTCAGCGTGGGAACGAGGCAATTTGCAATCCAATTACTGGTCGGACTTGCCGCCCGATTGCGATTCCGTTAGCGCTTTCTCGAATAGTTCCAGTTGGCGGCGCATCACTTGGAGGTGCTTCACCTTGTCGACCGCCTGGCGCATCGCAATTGACGGCGTGTTCGTAGTCGCCGACGGCATAGTAGCAGCGGCCGAGCGTGTCGAGGAAGCTGGCCTCGGCCGACTCGCCCATATCGTTCAGCTCGAGCGACTTTTTCGAGTATTCGACCGCCTTCTGGTAGTCGCCCTCGGTGTTGCTGATGAGCCAGGCCCACTGGTTATAGGCGTGGGATTCGTTGGGCGAGGCATCGATTTGCTGCTGGAAGACGCGGGCCAGGTTCGCGATCTTCTTGCTGACGTCGGCCCGCCACTTGCGGTCGTCCTCGGGCGTGTCGAGCTCGGCGCGCAGAACATGGCGATCAGCACGTCGGCGTCGGACCCGTCGAGCCGAATCGCTTCCTTCAACTCGTCGCGCTGCTTCGGCCAGTTCTTCTCGGCAGCGTATTGGCAGGCGCGGTAAAAATGAAATTGAGACGAAAGGCTGTCGCGATCGGGGAGATTGGAGTCGTAATTGCGCAGCATGAAGCCGGCCACTTCGCTGTATTGGCGGGCGAGGTTGGCATCGGAGCGGAGCGATTTCACCAGCGGTTCCAGCACGTCGGCCGCTTCCTTGTCGTCCTGGTAGTCGTGCCGCATACCGGCCAGCGAGATGCGCGCGAGGATCGCCTCGTACGAGGCCATCGGCTGCTTGTCAACGGTCCGCTGGTATTCCCGCACCGCCCAATCATATTGGCCGTGGATTTCCAGATCTTTGGCGGCAGAGTAGCTGTCGAACGTGGATTGCGGATCGAGCCGCGCGGCCTGTTCTGCGAGCTGCTCGGCAAGTTCTTTGCGGCCCTGCTGTTGGCGGGCGAGGGCGGCCCCATAGAGTCGCGCGCTTGGTCTTGGTGAAGCGGTCTTCATGCTTTGCCAAGAGGTCATCGACCGCGTCCCAAGACTTCTCGTCGACGAGCCAGTCCAGGATTTCGCCGGCAACGCGCTCCGGATCGTTCGTTTCGAGATTGACGATGCGATCGACGGTCTGCAGCAGGGCCGGGCGGTCGTTGAGCCCGCGGTAGATTTCGGCCAGGTTCCAGAGCAGGCCGACTTGAATCTCGGGCTTGGTTTCGTCGGCGTTGCGCGAGGCGGGCCGCTTCTTCGTCGATGATGCGTTGCCACGGGCCGATCGAGGCGGCCGGGTCGCGGAGCTGGGCCTGGAATTGGCGAATCCACGTGGCGGTGGCCCGGCCGCTGTCACCCAACTCGCGATCGATCGTCGCCTGGTCGACAGGCGTGTGGCGGACGTCGGGGACGTCGGGCCGTATGACGGCCAGCGCCGCGGCGCGGGAGATCAGCGGGGAGCGATCGTAGCGGACGATGCGGCAAAGAGCGGCTAGGCCGTCGCGATTAGCCAGCTTCGAGATGTCGGCCACGAGGCGGATGCGGGCGTCGTCGGGCAGGTCGCCGTACGAGCGCATCATGCGGCGGACCGTGGCCGAATCGTCGTTTTGCGTCCAGCGGACGTTGATCTGGCGGAGCAAATAGCTGGCACTGGCGGCGACTTCCGGATCGGCGTCGTCGGTGGCCGCGAAGAGCGCGTCAAATGCGTCGGCGCCAATCCGGCGGAGATCATTTGCGGCGGCGCGGCGCGTGGTGTATTGTGGGCTGCCCAAGTCGTGGATCAGCGATTGGATTTGGGCTTTTGACGCGGAGGCTTGTTCGGCCGCGGTCGTTGGCGAAGTTGCGACCGGTTGGGAAGTGGCAGGGGCCTTTTCATCGCCGGCGAATACCGCCGCCGCGGAAATGGCAATGAACAAGGCGCAAGTGACGGGGACGTTGGATCGCTTCAAATTGCGCATAGGGCACCCGGATGCGGCAGACGACGCACTAGTAAAGGATACCGCAAAGCGTCGGCCCGAGACAGAGGAAATGGCGCCAGGGCGGGAGTTGCGGCCTTTTCAGGGACTTCACCGGCCGACAACTGGCGTGATTGGGCAGGTGACAGCGGTGACGGGCCGGCTGCGGGAATTCGACGCAGAGCGTCGCACAACTGCTGCGGCCACCAATCTCCACGGCGAGCGTGCCTGCCGCCATAACCATCCAACTTCAATCCTGATCCTGCGTGTTAGGACACGGCGGCAACACCCACTGGCGGAGCCAGGCAGCGCCAATGGCACCCCGGCGAGTGACACTCCGATCAGGTGCGGGCTTCCATGCTTTCGATGTATTGGCGAAGGCGTTGGACCTCGTCGGTGACGTGGCGAAGCTTGAGCATGTTGTCGACGCGCTTCAGTAGCTCGGCCTTGTTGACCGGCTTGGATAGAAAATCGTCGGTGCCGGCCTGCACGGCGCGCTCGATGTCGCCTAGCTCGTTGAGGGCGGTCACCATCAGCACCATGATGCGGCTGGTGGCCGCGTCGGCCTTGAGCTTCTTGCAGACCTCAAAGCCGCTGAGCTTGGGCATCATCACGTCGAGCAGGATGACGTGCGGCTTGAACGAAGCGACTCTGTCGAGCGTGTCCTGGCCGTCCTTGGCGACGGCCGTGTCGACGTCGAGACCGGCCAGATAGGCCTCGAGCAGCTCGACGTTGGCCTCGTTGTCGTCGGCGATAAGGATGCGGCTGCGTTCTGGTGATGTAGGCATCTTTGGCAGGGAAGGAAATGTTAAATGCAAAACGCAAATCGAGTAATGCAAAATGAAGAGGGCGGCACTCCATTTTTCATTTTGCATTGAACATGTTGCATGTTGTATTCCTTGGTCATTCGACGAGCGACGCCGCGGGAACCGGAAATTGGTTGCACAGCGCCGTTACCTCGCCGCGAATACGATCGTGCGTCTTTTGATCATCCGGCCCGCGGAGCGCTTCAAGCATCCACTTCGCGATCGTGCGCATCTCGGCCCTGCCCATGCCGCGGGTCGTAAGGGCCGGCGTGCCGACGCGGATGCCCGACGGGTCGACCGGCTTGCGCTCATCAAATGGAATCATGTTCTTGTTGACGGTGATCTCGCAGCGGCCGAGCGCCACTTCGGCCAACTTGCCGCCCAGCCCCAGGGGCGTGACGTCGACCAACAGCAAATGGTTATCGGTGCCGCCGCTGACCAGTCGCAGGCCGCCGGCGAGCAGCGCGTCCGCGAGTTCCTTCGCGTTTTCAATGATTTGGGCGGCGTATCGTTTGAACTCAGGCCGCAGGGCTTCCGCAAAGCAGATCGCCTTGCCGGCGATGATGTGCATCAGCGGCCCGCCTTGAATGCCCGGAAAGACCCGGCTGTTGATCGTCTTGCCATACTCATCTTTGGCCAGACACAGGCCGGCGCGCGGGCCGCGAAGCGTTTTATGGGTCGTCGTAGTGACGAAATCGGCGACCGGCACCGGGTTGTCGTGTAGGCCGGCGGCCACGAGACCCGCATAGTGAGCCATATCGACCATCAGCTTATGCCCGAGTCGCGGGCGATCTGGGCGAACTTTTCGTGTGGGATCTCGCGGGGATAGGCGCTGGCGCCGGCGACGATCAACTTGGGCTTATGCTCTTGCGCTAGGCGCGCGATCTGGTCGAAGTCGAGGCGATTCGTATCGCGCGTCACACCGTAGCTGATGAAGTGATACAGCATGCCGGAAATGTTGAGCTTCATCCCGTGCGTGAGGTGCCCCCCATGGGCCAGGTCGAGGCCGAGCACAGTGTCGCCCGGTTCAAGCGCCGCCAAATAAATGGCCGTGTTGGCCTGCGAGCCGCTGTGCGGCTGGACATTGGCAAACTCGGCCCCGAACAACTGCTTGGCACGATCGATCGCGAGCTGCTCGATGACGTCGACGAATTGGCAGCCGCCATAGTCGCGCCGGCCGGGGTAGCCCTCGGCGTACTTGTTCGTCAGCACGCTGCCGGCGGCCTGCATGATGGCCGGGCTGGTATAGTTTTCGCTGGCGATCATCTCCAGGCCATCCGCTTGGCGCTCGACCTCACTGGCGATCGCTTGCCAGATGGCCGGGTCGTTTTGCTCAATGAAATTCGTCATGCAGTGTTTGCCAGCGGTCGGGAAAAAGCCGCGATGCGCAGTTTACCTGCCGCGGCAGGCAGCGCCGGTCTGTTGGATGTGGGATGCTGGGCACGAAGTTCCGAGTACTTGGTACTGGGTACTAAGTACTCGGTACTGGGTACTGGGCCCTGCAAACTTGCTACCCAATTAACGGATCATGCCATTGTTTGTGCACTCGGGTAGCGTGTCAACCGGCGCATTCCCGCGCGACGAAGTAAGCACATAGCCCGACCATCTAGGTCGGGAGCGATGCAATTCGGCGCAACGCCGATTGCGGACCAAGTTGGTCCGGCTATTTTGCTTCGATCGTCGACGTGAGCGTGCCGCGATTGTCGTCGAGGCGGCCGGCCGAGTCGTTGACGCGCAGATAGAGCGTGCCGCTCGCCGGGGGGCGAATTGTCGTGCCGAGGCCAACCGGGAACGGGTGGGCGAGGCCTTCACCCGCGGCCGGGCCGTCGCGATTATCGATCGCGCCCAGCAGCCTGCCGAGCGGCTGGCCGTCATAATATTCGATCGTCACGCCACCCGGCTCGCACGGCCACGCTTGCGCTCGGCCGTCGTCGCCTTTCTCTTCGGCTATTTGAAATCGGCCGGCGGCCGTGAGCTTATATTCTTGCCCGGCCGCGAGCCAGACGCCGCTCCCTTGCCAACCACGATCGGCGCGGATGGTTGCGGCGGCTGGCCGGCCGGCGGCCAGCCGCTCGCCGCGGCGGAACTCGATGGCCATCCGCTCAAAGTCGTAACCGTGATCGAGCGTGGCGACGAACGCGGCCCACTCGGCGTTCAGGTCAGACCAATCGGCGTCGAAATCGCGGCGAAAAAACTCATTGAAGCGCACGTCGCGAACATATTTCGTCAGCCCGCGGAAGCGGTCGCGATAGCGCGGCTCGGAATCGAGCAGCGAGGCGGCGGCCCAGCTCCAGGCGTAGGCCTCGTTTTCCAGAATCTTGCGATTGTCGATCAACATTACCTGGGGCAGATCGAGCGGCCGGCCGGCGGCCACCGCGTCGCGAATGAGCTTGATGCGGCCCAGCATGGCGACCTCATCACGGTCGGCCGGCATGATCCGCAGCGTCAGCCGCCCCGCGTCGTCTAGCCGGTGCGTCGCCAACAGCTCAGCCATGCCCTCCATGTACCAGCCAGGGCCGCAGCCGCCGACGAACGTGGTCATAAAGACGTGCGTGCCTTCATGCAGCAGCAGATGACGGCGGTAGTACGCGGTCGGTTGTTCGTCGATCCAGAGGTGATCGTTGTGCGAAATGCCGTTCACGAAATCCGCGGCGCTGCCGCGCGGCATCAGGCCGAGTTGTTCAAACCGCTTGCGATCTTTGATGAGGCAGCCGGTGGCCTGCCAGTCACGCGTCTTGGCCGGGTCGATTTCAAAATACTTCGCCCACTGGGGCACGGCCTGGTCGAACACGGCCGGCAGGCGATCGACCTCGGGGTCGGAGGGCAGGTCGGTGTAAAGAATCAGGTGCTGACTGGTGAGGACGCGAATGCCGGCGGCGCGGAGTTTGGCCTCGTCGATCGACTGCCTAGCGGCAGGTGCGTTCGCCGGCTGAGCCAGGACGATGAGCTGCCCGCCCAGGCCGTCCAATACGAGCAATGCAGCGATCAGCAAGAATGAAAGTTGATGCACGGAAAGCTGGCAAAAGTGATGATTCGTAAGTTCCCCTTAATTGTAGCTTCTCGGCAAAAAGACGGAACCACAACGAAACGAAGCGATTATCCCATTACTCCCCTCTCGCCTTGGGAGAGGGCCGCGATGTGGGCAGTAGCGTTTTTCTGTAAAACTCGCGGTCGCAGTCGTAGTCGCAGGGTGTGTCGAGTCCGCCAGACACACCACAATCCAGCCCAATTGGTGTGTCAAACGCGGATGTCCCCGACGCCTGCGCAAAGTAGCAGGCAGACTCCGTCTGCCGTAGCAGCCCGCGGCAAGGCGCGATCCCCGCATTGGTTCTTGCCAACGCCTCCAGCGGGCCATCGGCGGGAACGCGGTCAAATCAACGGCGATGGCCGCAGTGTACAGGCGTCTCACGCGTGTCAATAAAGCGAAGAATAAAATTTAGCTGGCAATTCCGGCCCTCTCTCCCTAAACGATGGGTGGCCCCAACGCCCCACGAAAAGTCACAGAGTTGCCAGCAACCGAAGGCAGCTCGTGGGCATATAAGGTATGAACCCTATTCGGGCACTGGCCGCCCCACGAACAGTCAATGATGCGCCCGTTTGCTATTTCGGTGGCCGCAAGTATCGCTAGCAGGCGAGGAAAAGGGGGTAAGTCCAATTATGATCTGATAATGGGGCTTATCCCCGTTGTGCGTCCCGACGAAATCGGCCGCAATGCGCCGCGATGGCCAGGAGTATACACCTGTACCGTATTGTGTCAAGGGGCTGCCGAGAAAAAATCAGAACTGGAAAAGCCGGGGTTTTTGGAAACGTGTGGATGGCCCCCGGCTCCCCCTATGTGGATGGCCCCGGCTCCCCCTACGTTGATCATTACAACCAAGTGCGGTTGCACAGTGCGATCGGTTACATCACCCCGGCGGACAAACTGGCCGGATTGGAGACGGTAATCTTCGCCGAGCGTGATCGCAAGCTCGAACAAGCCCGTGAGCGACGCAAAGCCGTGCGAAAGCGAGTCGCAGACTCGCCGGGGAGAGTTGCTTGATGAACGACGACAAGCTACAAAGCAAAACGGCCTGGGCGGAGGATAGGGCAACGGTGAGGACCGACCCGAGCACCGACCTAGGGGCCAAGACCGAAGAGCAGGCGGTTGGCATAAAACGTGTCGCCGCCCGTCTTCCTCTTCGGGATTGGCACGAAAGCGATAAACCTTCACGGCACGACGCCGTGACTCTTCGGCAGGATGCCACGTTTCAACTCGCTAACGGCGAACGGTTCAAACTCCTGTTCACGGTGAACCAAGACACCACCACACGCGATGCTACGCGCGATTAACCTGAGAACCCCTCGGCACTTAACGCTTAAGTTCATGCCATTCACTCCCGTCCCCTTAAATTCTCCCGATGCTATCCTTTCAATGTGACTCAAATACCGCGATCACTCCCTTCAACGACTTCGGAGTTAACAATTCGTAATCTTCCAAATGAATGTGTTCGCTCTCGAAAACCTTTTTTTGTGCAAGTGCGGCGCATAGTTCGGCTAGCTTCGACAATCCAGACTGAGTGGCATAGATTGCGACTTCGTTGACTTCGCAACGCAGTTCAAGTTCGCCTTGACTAAACGATGGCTGAGAAAAGTTTTTCATTGTCACCAATTCCACACATGAGTATGCCCCCACGGCTTTCCATGATGCGCCGGATCAACTCGGAAGCCCCATTGTCCAGGTCGGCTTATTACCTTAAATACGTTTCCATCGGAAAGTACGTTGAACTCGAGGACTGATTCGTTTCCGAGGCAAATTACTTCCGTCACGCCAACGGCGGCAGCCGCGCCACCAGCAGCGTACGCACCGGCCATTGCTCCTCGCGTTCCGTAGTAGTACAACCCATCGGAATCCTCCGTCTGCCCATAGGGACCAGCTTTTCTCGCTTTGTAATAGTATCGATTGGCTTCCCCATCATAGCCCCAAAGGTCTAGGATGATACCTGTCCAGCCGTCTTGCATCGAATGCCAACTGTCGCCCAAGGAATCCCAAAAGCCATTATAGCCGGGCTTGTCGACGTTGCACTGCGTCCGGCGTGGCGGCGGTGTCTGCGGACCAGTCGGTGCAACATACGTGCCACCGGCAGAAGCGGCACCCCATGAGGCTTTGATTCTGTACTTTTGACCGCCCGGCATCAGCGACGGCGTGTCGCCGCCGGCGCCGGGTCGCGTGGCCCAGGCGCTGGTCCTCCCGGCTGGAGGCCGCGCGGGTCGCTGAACTCCGTCGGCATGTTGCCGACGTAGCGGTAGGGGTTCTCGTCGCCGGCGGCCAGGCCGATCGGGTCCTCGCTCAGCCAGCGGCCGATGCTTGGATCGTACCACCGGTTGAGGTTGTTCTGCAAACCGGTGGCCGCGTCGAACCAGCGGCCGGTAAACGCAAACGCTTCATCGACGTAGCCGGTTTGGCCGCTGGTGACGCTCGTGCCGCCCGCATTATAGTGGCTTTCACCCATGACCTTGCCAAACTCGTCAAACGCCCGGTGTAACCGCAGCGTGCCGGCGCTATCGACCAGGTCGCGGACGCTGCCCAGATTGTCCGTAAGCGCCCACAGCACCTCGCCGTCAGCGTCCGAATCGCCCCAATCGACCTGCTCATCGGCCAAGAGCTGATCGACGGCTTGCCCCCACAGGTAACGGTGGCTGAGGTCGCCGGCCGTGGCATCGTTGAAATCGTCCCGATCGAACTGGAGCACGACCTGCCCCTGGTCGAATATGGAAATTGTACTGCTCAGCGCGCTGCCGTCGAAGGATCCCCGCTCTACCAGCTGGCCAAACGGGTCGTAAATGTAGATCACGGCCTGCGTTGCGCTGCCCCCATAGGTGGCGTAGTCGAAGACGGTCACCAGCCGGTTGGAGCCCGGGGGACAGCCACGCTTTGGTGAAAACCGCGGTTTTTCCAGCCCTGATTATTTTCGTCCGCCCCTCTTGACACGGTACGATACGGGTGTACACTCAGCCGCGGCCGGCCTCGAGGTGCCACCGCCGTTTCGTCGGCTGCGTAGCGGCGTTCCGCTCCTCGCCGTGAGGGTTTTGCCATGGCTCGTCTCGCCCGCGCTGAGTTGTTCCACCCGGCCGAGGTGGCCGTCGTGCACTCGATCAATCGCTGCGCGGGCCGCTCGTTTCTCTGAATTCTTGAGAACATGACGGCAATCGAATATTGTGAGAAGTATGAGCCGACTTCCAACGTTGCCGCGACGAATTGTTTTTTTCATGGCGACGAGCCTCTGGTTCCCCGCCGCGTTCCATGCGCATAGCGCCACCGCCGCCGACTACACGGAAATCGGCAGCGGCGACCTGTCGGGGGATCGGCTCGCGCCGACGAGCTGGACGCTGGCCGCCGGCACGAATCGGCTGATTGCGACCACCTCGCCCGGTGATCAGGAGTATCTGGGCGCGGAAAAGGTGGCAGCCACCAAAAATGGGTAGGTTAGGAAGCCACGGGGACAAATCTGTGCTCCCTGCTCTCCGCTCCCTGCCCCCCTGCCCCCTGCCGCTCTTCTGGCTCTTGACCCCCCAGCCCTTGACTCTTGACTCTTCCCACCCTGGCCGAAAACGCTACTATACAGACGAACACAACCCTGCTAAGCTCACGAGTGCCCGTCGCTCTTTGGCAACCGATCTGAATTCATCCGTCGCAAAACCCGCGGCCAGCGCTCGCGACCCGCGCCCACAGCAGCACGCAGCCACCTATCGATTTTACCCCCCGGAAGGGTGAAGACGGCCAAAACTCGGTGGGGGAGTTTTGGACACCTTCGATAGGATTCGGGAACACGCAACATCGTTTCCCCGCGAGCCGCCAGCCGGGCAGCCGGGCAACTCGTTGCACAATCTCCAACCGAGTTTCGCGCCACCGCCGAGCGAATCTCGCCTCACCGGAGCGAAGTGCCGCCCCTTTCGCCCCACCCCAAAAAAAAATGCCTCGTCAGAGGAATTCGTGGGTGAATTCTCTTTCAGGTAATGCGGCGAGATTATGATACAAGGCGATTTCATAGGCTTCTTGGGTCCGAAAGCCGTACGATTTTCTGGTGATCAGTTTGAGTTTGTTGTTAAATCCCTCGACGATTCCGGCAGATATGCGTCCTTCGGCCCGAAACCAATTCAGAATCAGTTCCCGTCGTTCCCGCAGTGTGCGAGCCACCTTCTTCATG
The DNA here is from genome assembly GCA_963738665.1 of uncultured Planctomycetota bacterium. GTDB lineage: Bacteria > Planctomycetota > Planctomycetia > Pirellulales > Lacipirellulaceae > JABDGM01. Next base: position 411,033 of record CAVTXL010000003.1, on the reverse strand, counting down.
GGTTCGATCTTGCTGCGCATGGCGCGCGTGCACCATTGGTCCAAGAAACGGCCCGCCCAGCCGGGGCTCCAATATTCCCAGAATCGCTGAAAGTCTTCCTTCATCAAATGACTGCGAACGCTCTTCAGGTTGTATTGCAGGAGTTCGTTAAGTTTGATCGTTTGCTTCTCGGTGAGGTTTTCGGGCGCTTTCAAGAGCAGCCAACGGGCGCCTTGCAAGTGAGGTTCGTAACCATCTCGTTTCAACTCTTTGACTTCGGCCGCTCGGACTTCATCGAGGGCCTTGTTCATCCGCTGCATGACATGAAACCGGTCCAATATGTGTACGGCGTGGGAGGCCTTCTTGGCAATCACCTTCAGGTACGCTTTCCACATGTCACTGCAGATAAACTCGAGCCGTGCCGTCCGCTCCTGGCCCAGAAAGCGGAAGAACCGCAGCAAGGTCTTTGCCTTTCGGTCGGGGCCGATCCACAGCAGCCGTTTCTGGTCTTCATCGATCTGATACACCACCGTTTGGTAGTTGTGCCCCCGATGCCACTGAACTTCATCCACGCCGATCGAAGCAACGGATTCCAGATCCCGACGCGCCAAACCCCAGTTCACTGCTTGTTTTACCGCCGCAAACACGCGATCCCAGCTCACACGCAGCGCCTCGGACACTTCCTTCCACGACATCCGCCGCGCCCACTTGGCCAAGTACCACGCGTATTCGACCGTCATCGTGCTCTTCCCCTCGGCCCATGGAACTCGCTCCACCTTCACTCCACAGGCGGGGCAATCGACCCGCCGCATCGAGTACACGAACACGACGGCTATGCCCCACAGCGGAATGAAGTCAAACCGCCGCGGTGTCGGCATGGTATCGTATCCGGGGCGTCGTTTTCCGCAGCCCGAGCAAACAGGTCGCCCGTTGGATCGAGGTTGGACCTCGACGTCAACCGCCGGCGTCAATGCATCCTCCTGCCAGGTAATCTTTCCAAACACAAACGACTTGTAATTGGTGACGCGATTGAGGATAGTTTTCAAGTGCATCCTGCGTGCCTTTGGCTGGACAGTTGTGATAAACCATCCATAACCGAAGATCACGCAGGATGCACTTCTACTTCTTCCTCAATCGTTGCAAAAACTTCCCTTTCTGGGCAGGTTCGTCAGGCTTCGTCGTCCTTTCATCCGTCGGGGCTCACCCCCGGGCGCAGTGCATGGCCCCGACGGATGAAAGGACGACGAAGCCGTAGACCCGTCAATAGACGTTGCCTCGCACTGGCCAAACCAGGCTTTGTTGTTCAGATTCCTGAGGGGCCTCGACGTCGCCCCTCTAACCGCCTTACGCCGCTATTCACCCACTAATTCCTCTGAAGACCCAAAAAAATTACTGCGGCGATATTCTATTGATCCTTGCATGTCCGACCGAACGGTGTCGCTATGAAATCAGCCAAACTGTCGCTCGTTACATTCGCCAAACTTGGCCAAGGATCAATAGGGTTCAATGCCGTAACAAACGAGCTGGCAATTCTCCCAGAAAAGATCGAATCAACCGTGAATGCGGCGCCCCACTTCCGGTCCGTATCGAAGCTTTGCTGCCGAGGCTCCAATGCCGGCACCGTGGCCTTCATCTGTGCCGGCCGGCTGCCCGGAGGCTGGGGCTTAACAACTCGTAAGGGCGCAAGCCGTTTGGGTAGAGTCACTTACGGGTAACCGCCAGAGTGCTGAAATCGCGCGAAGCTGGCGTCCAATCACTTTCTCCCCGCCGTTGACGATAGGAGCTGTGCGTGTGAGCGGCGCCGGCTCGGGCGCCGTCCTCTCGGTAGGAGCTACCAGCGACCTGGCCGGCCTGCTAGATTATTGGGACCTGCTCGCGCCCAGTTGCGCTCTGCGGCTTCCGCACCGTGTAACTTCAACTCTGTGTATGGGGGGCTTTCCATGTCCTGTTTTCGCATCGCTGGCTTTTTTGCGCTTGCATTTCTCACCTGGGGCGTCTCTGTCTCCGTCGCAATTGCTCAGCCCCAAGGGCCGATCACCATCACCAATGGCGAGATCCGCCTGACGATCAACCCCAGCGTCGGGCGGGCGGTGGATTTTGGGCGCGTGGGAGGTCCCAATATTCTGCGGCTCACGGATTCGAGCGTGCTTACCAACGCGAAGGCGGACGTCGCTGGATACCAGGCCTACGGCGGCGATATGCTGTGGCCGGCTCAACAGAATCAATGGGGCGGCATCCGCGGCTTTGGCGGCACGTGGCCGCCGCTCAATGAAATGGACGGCCCGAATTGGACGGTGGTCGATCAAGACGCTTCGCACGTGACGATCAGGTCGCCGCAGGGGCCGCTGCTGGGATTGGTCGCCGAGCGTCGCTTTGAGCTCAAGCCCAATGGCACCGAGGTGCTCATCACCAACACGTTTGAACGCAAGTTGCTGCCCACCCGTGTGCAGCAATTCCCGGTGCTGATCTGGAGCGACACGTCGGTGGTGGAGCCTCTGTACACGCTCGCCGATGTGAGTCCGGACCGCCCGATCATGCCGACGTTTGTCACGTTGAACAACACCAATCCGACTTCGCTGGTGACGAACCTCAACTCGAATACGGCGCTACGTTTCAACAACCGCGGCCATGGTCCGGGTCAGCCGGTGAGTGCGGACATGCAGAAGCTGGGCATGTATGGCAACTGGGCGGCGGCCGTCTACGCGAATGACGTCTTCCTGCAACGAACGGATTTCGACTCCCAAGGACTGTTCCCCGACAGCGCGAATACCGAGATTTACAGCGCGCAAGCGACCGGTGGTGAATACGTGGAGCTCGAAATCTTGTCCGGCGCCAAGTCGCTGCAGGCGGGTCAATCGATGACGAACAGGGTGCACTGGCACTTGCTCGATCGCCCCGAGGGTGTCAGCGACGAGGAGCTTGCTCAACGTTTGGCCGCCGTGCCGGAACCGGCAACGCTGCTATTGCTTGTCTGCGGCGGCATGGCCTTGTACCTGCGCCGCAGGCGATAGGCCCAATCGCCATCCCGCCCGAGCGGCTGGCGTATGCCCGGGGCCTTTTGGGGGGCCAACTTGGTCCACTGCGGACGCAGTGGACGCCTGGCCGGGGAAAACGTCGAAGATGAACCAAGGGGCGGAGTATCGCCGCCGGCAGCCGCCGCAACGGAGCTGATTCGCGCCGTGGCCGTTGTAATGGATCACGGTTTCGGAACCCGTCGCCGGCGGACGCGAAGCGCGTGACGGTCATTCAATGGTCGCGGTGCTCCTCAGTATTCGGACACGTTTCATCAGCGGCAGCCGATTTGCCGTTGCCTCTCACACTGAATCTCCGAGTGCGAAAGCTTTCACGGTCTTGGATTTCCTTTTCCAAGCAGGCAGTTTGGGCATGACCCGAAGCCAGCGGCTGCAGGCACGTTCTGGCCGATTTTTTATCGGAATTGCTTTACAGCGCCATGCGAGGTTGAAATAATTGACGACTGGGGAAGTAGTGCGCCGGGGCGTTTATCTCGAAGTTATCCCCGCCTGCGACTTTCGCAGCGACTTCATTACCGCCGCGAGCGACTCGTGGCCACGTTCGGCCGAAAGCGGCATTCATTCGGTGCTCGATTGTTTGAAACTCTGTCTAGGTGCTCCATGACCACGTTCGGAAAAATCGTTTCGCTTGCGGGCGCTATTTCGGCGCTCTGCGTAATACATTTTACGTGCGTCGCGCCTGGTGGTGCTGCGCGCGGAGGCGCCGGGTGAGGCTGCACAAGACGCCGCGGCTGGCGGGGCGGCACACAGCCTCGCGCCGTACTTCACGTCGGCCACAGCGGGCCCGAAGGCGCCGCACGCCGACGGTTTTCTCGTGCGGTGGCTGCTGCTCGAGCCGATCAAGCAGCCGATTCGCAGCAACGCCGGGTTCACGAGCGGGTTCGTGCGCGACACGATCAAGGCCCAGAGTTTTCCCGATCAGTTCACCGCGGTTCCCCACGACGGCGATGAAATGACCGTGGCCGGCGAAAAGCTCAAGTGGCACGCCGTCGACTCCACGAATTTTAACGTCAAGCTGTTTCGCTTCGCCTCCGGACTGGGGAAGCCGGTCTACGGCGTGATGTTTCTGGCCGTGACGGTCGTCGACGTGCCTCGGGAGATGAAAGACGTTCGTCTGGCCGTCGGTTCCAATTCGGCGTCGATGTGGTGGCTGAACGGCCAGGAGGTCGTTGATTTGTTCGGGGACCGACGGATGGTGATGGACGATATGGTCTCGAAGCGGCTCACGTTGAAGAAGGGATCAAACGTGATTCACGGGGCGGTCATCAACGGCCCCGGGATGAGTGATTTCTGGCGCGGTTTATCGATGAGCAAGGTGAACCGGTGAAGGAGCTTATGGTGGACCTGGGCATGCCGAGAAATGAAATGGTCGCCCGATCCGGGGCCAGTAGGAGCGGTTCCGGCTCGCGGTTACGCTGCGTCTCGTAGGCTGTGATCCATTTTAATGCAACTCGATCTTCTCAATATTTTATTGATCGCTTCGCTGGCGGAGGTTTTATGAGATATCAGATTCTGGCGGCAGTCGCAGTTTCGTTCTTATTCGCTCTCGCGCAGACGCGTCCGTGCGTCGCGGTGGACGGCGAGCCGTATATCCACGACCCATCCACCGTCACATTCTGCGACGGAAAGTATTACACATTCGGCACGGGCGGCGGCGGACTAATTTCCGACGACGGTTGGACGTGGCGGGGCGGGGCCGAGCGGCCGGGCAGGGGGGCGGCGCCGGATGTGCTCCGCATCGGCGATCGCTATTGCGTCGCCTACTCCTCGACGGGCGGCGGACTGAACGGTGGTCATGCCGGCTCGATCCACGTCATGTGGACCAGCACGCTCGACCCGCAGTCGCCCGCTTTCGAATTCAAAGACAACAACGTCGTCGCCTCCTCCAGCGGCAATGACGACTGCGACGCGATCGATCCGTCGCTCATGCTCGATCCGACCGACGGCCGGCTGTGGTGCACTTACGGCACGTTCTTCGGCTTTATCCGGCTAGTGGAGCTCGATCCCAAAACGGGCAAGCGCATGGAGGGCAACGAGCCGATCAACATCGCGATCGACTGTGAAGCGACCGACTTGATCTATCGCGACGGTTGGTATTACCTGCTGGGCGATCACGGTACGTGCTGTTCCGGGGCCAGCTCGACGTATAACATCGTGGTCGGCCGCAGTCGGAAAGTGACGGGCCCATATCTCGATAACATGGGGGTCGACATGCTGCGGGGCGGCGGCAAGATGGTGGCGGCCGCCAGCGGACGCTTCATCGGCCTGGGCCACTTTGGCCTGCTCGATTTGGGCGATGGCGTGCAAAAATTCTCGTGCCATTACGAAGCCGACCTCGACCGCGGCGGCCGCAGCGTGCTCGACATTCGCCCGCTGCTCTGGAAAGACGGCTGGCCGGTGGGGGGCGATAACTTCAAGGCAGGCACGTACGAGATCCAATCGCAGCGGAGCGGCTTCGCGCTGGAGCTGGCGGTGGACGGCGCGCCGATCGGCGGCGGCCGACGGGGTGGACGTGGCGGCGGCGGTTTTGGCGGCCGCGGGCGGGGCGGACCTGTGACACCGATCGCCCTGCCGGACGTGGCCGAAGTTTCGAAGACCTGGCCGGAGGGGAACCTCGACGCGCGGTTGGGTGATTACATGGTCGGCGCTCATCAGAAGTGGACGATCACGCCCGTTGCCGACGCGGGCGGCTATCCGGGCTCGCCCTATTTCAAGATCCAAATCGCCGGTACCGAGCGAGCGCTAGCGGCCACGGCCGGTCGCGAAGTGGTGGCGGTTCCCGCCTTCACCGGCGCCGGAGCAACTATGGCGGATCGACCAGTTGACCGACGGCACCTACCGCATCATGTCGAAAGAGGTACCCGGATCCCAGGACTCGCTGGCCCTGACGGCCATCGGCGGCAGCACGCCGACGCTGGCGAAGTTTGACCCCAAGAGCGATAAAGGGCGGTGGGATTTTCGGGCGCCGTGATGGAATTGCAATCGGCCGCCGGCGCGACTGGTTTCCGAACCGGTCCTCCAAATTCGGCGGCGGAAGGGCGGCCTTGACTCGGCCTGCGAAGCGGGCCGCTCACCGTGGTTCGGCAATAGTCATCACCGGCTGGCCCAGCTCGGCCGTCGCAGTCGACGTCTGGCCGCCCGGCCAACGAACTTCGACCTTGGCAACTTGCCGTCCACTTGGCACGGCGAACGAAAGTTCTGCGCTTGATTGCGCCAAATAGCTGTCGCCCGCAAAAAGCTCGGCTGTCTGCGTCGATCCGTCGTCGAGGTGCATCCGCACCCGCGCGCCTACTGCCGTAGGGTTCGGCGACGTTCCGCGAAGTCGAACGCGAAACGGATGCCCGCGCTTCGACGACCGGTTTTCGAACGCCATCATCGGGGCATCGTTGACGCCGATCACCACGTCCGGCCAGCCGTCGCCGTTGAAGTCGGTGAGGGCGAGGCTTTTCGCGTCGCCAGGCACAACGAGGCCGCTGTCGTCGGGCGGCACGGGCGTGAAATTGCCGTGGCCGTCGCCGCGGAGCAGCAGGCTAAGGCCGCCGTCGATGCGGTCGTTCGGCGGCAAGCGGCTGTGGTCGTTGCCGACGAGGTACAGGTCGACGTTGCCGTCGGCGTCGTAATCGGCCAGCGCGACGCCGTAGCCGGCCGATGCCTGGGCCATCCGGGGCAGCGGCCGAAACTCGAAGTGGCCGAGGCCGTCGTTGACGAAGACGCCCGATTCGAGCGTGTTCACCGTGAAGACTTGCGCCTGATTCAGGTCGTCGCCATAGACGTCGGCGAGCGTTGCCTTGCCGTAGGCCGCTTCGGTGCGATATCGCGATGTCAACAAAGGATTGTCGCGCGATACACTGAAGCGGTCGCGCATGGGGTAAAGCGTGCCATTTTCCATTTCGGTTTCAACGGTGTAGGGCCGGCCAAGGCCCGAAAAATCGCCATAATACATTTGGAACGGCGCCGCGGCCGTCGCGTGGTATTTTGAATTCAGTCCGAAGTTCGTGGCCACATAGTCGATATCGCCATCGTTGTCCACGTCTCGGCCGGTGATGCCGTTCCACCAACCGACGAATCGACTGAGACCGGCTGCTTCCGTTTGATCAGCAAGGCGGCCCGCGTCGTTGTGATACAGCTTGATCGGCCCCCATTCGTGGGCAACGACGAGGTCGGGCCAGCCGTCGTTGTCGGCATCGGACCACAGTGCACTCGTCACGAGGCCCGTGCGCAACAGCTGAGGAGCGATCGATTCGGTTACGTCTACGAACTTGCCGCCCTCGTTACGCAGCAAACGGCTGGCGGGCGTGGCCGGATACCGGCCCGGCACGACGCGGCCGCCGACGAACAGGTCGAGGTCGCCGTCGCGGTCGAAATCGGCGGCGCACACGGGTCCGCCGCTGTCTTCTAAGGGCGGCAACTCATCGGCCGCTGCTTTCGTCAATAGTCCGTGACCATCGTTCCAATAGAGACGATCGCGCAGCAAGCGGTTATCGTCGCCCGCTTCAACGCCGCCGCTGACGACGTACAGATCGAGGTCGCCGTCGCCATCGGCATCGAGCCAAACTGCGCCCATGTCTTCGCACTCTAGGTCCGCAGAGAGGGCATCGGACGGCAGTGGGGCGAAGCGGTCGTTGCCTTGGTTGAGCCACAACGTGCCCGCTGATCCGGCGGCACCGCCAAGGTACAGGTCGTCATCGCCGTCGCCGTCGATATCGGCCCAGGCCTGGCCGGGGCCGAGCTGCGAGAATTTATGCGGCAGCAGAGGTTGCTGCTGCAGCTCGTTGAAAGCTCGCTCACGATGCGCAGCCTCGACCAGCGCCGGGCTTCTGGCGAACCACGAGGGCGTTTTGCGGCGCGGCGTCCGCGCAGGCAGCGGGCGGTCCGGCTCGGCAATCGTGAATAGCGTGTCGGCCTTCAAGTCGCGAAATACCTGGCGCTGCCCGCTGGGCCAATCGACCGTGAGCTCGGCGACCTTGGTTTCATTTCCCAGACCAAAATGAACGAGGGGCTCGTTCGTCGAATTATAACCGGTCATCGGCGACAACCAGCGGACCTGCTCGCCGGCCTGCGTCTTTGCGCGTAGCAGTGCGCCCAGACCAAAACGATTGCTGCGCCCGCCTTCCAAGCGCACGAGCAGGCTGTGCCCGGTCGACGCGTTGTTGCGGTAAACGGCAACCGGTTCGTTTAGATTCGAGACGATCAGGTCCAAGTCGCCGTCGCGGTCGATGTCGGCATAAGCGGCCGACATGCTGATGCCCGTGGCATCCAGCCCCCAATGGTGACTGACGTCCTGAAAACGGACGTCGCCTAAATTTCGAAAGGCCAGATTCTGTTCGCGGAGCGTCACAAAGCCCTGGCCGGCATCCCACACGGTGTGGCCGATTTCCATTTGCGGTGTGACGACCTGGTCGGCGTCGGCAAAATCGCGCGTGAATCCGTTCGTGAAGAACGCGTCCACCCGCCCATCGTTGTCGAAATCGGCCAGCTTGACGGCCCAGGTCCAATTGGTGCTGTCGAGGCCGGCCAGGTGGGCCACCTCTTGGAAGTGATCGACACCGAAATTCAGGAACAACGCATTCCACATCGTCTGGTCAGGGCGGTAGGCGCCAAGGATGTGTTCGTCGCGAACCGGAACGGATGAGGTCATACGGGCCAGGTGCGCAGTGCGGGCCATGTCGGCTACCAGGATGTCGATGTGCCCGTCGTTATTCACGTCGGCCGCGTCGCTGCCCATCGAGAACCAAGGCATGTGCGGCAGCGCAGTTTCTCTGGCGTCCGCAAACGTGCCGTTACCGTCGTTGCGAAATAGTTGATCGGGTCCGTTGAAATCATTCGCGATATATATGTCAGGATAGCCGTCCTCGTTGTAGTCGAACCAGGTCGCCGACAGGCCGTGGAAACGCCCCCACAGGCCCGCTTGTTCCGAAACGTCGGTGAACGTACCGTCGCCATTGTTGCGAAACAGCGCGTCGGAGCGGCCGGCGCGGTCGTCAAGGAAATTGCCCACGGTGAAGTCATAGTATTTCCGATACTCGGGCAAAATCGCGGGCCGTCCGTCGACGATCGTCAGCGGCGGCGTCGCCGGCCTGCCATTGGGCGGCACGTAGCGGTTGGTGAGCAAGTACATGTCGAGGTCGCCGTCGAGGTCATAATCGGCAAACGCGGCCATCAGGCTGGCATCGGCCACTGCCAGCCCGTAGTCGTAAGCCTCGTTGACGAACGTGCCGTCGCCCTGGTTGATGAACAGTTGATTCGGCGAATCGTAATTGCAGACATAAATATCGAGACGGCCGTCGTTGTTGACGTCGGCCATTGCGGCGCCCGCCCCCCAGGCGTCGCCGCCGCCGACACCTGCCTTTTCAGTCACATCCTCAAAGCGAAAATCGGCGACCTGTCGATAGAGCCGGTTCAAGCCCGGTCCGCTCACCAAGAATACGTCGGGCCGGCCGTCGTTGTCGAAGTCTCCGATCGCCACGCCGCCGCCCGAAAAGCCGGTTTCATAGAGGTAGCGTCGCGCGTCTTGTTCCTCGATTTGGCAGGTGAAATCAATTCCGGTTTGTGACGCGGACAAACGCTCAAAGAGTGGACTGGACGCCCCGGATTTACCAGTCAAGTCTCGCGCGGAAATCTCTACCGTCGGCCGTGCGAGGGGCGTTAGTCTGCTTAATCGACGATAGAAGGCCAGCCCCAGCCAGGCTGCGACCAGCACACCCAGAACGAACAACAGCATCGGCAGCCGGTTCTTCGGCGCCTTATCGCTTCTGGCAGCCGGCGTAGGCTGGACCGACGTCGAATGTGAAGCGCGTTTTGCGGCGCGTTTTCGGCTGCGATGCCCATGAAAGTTCCGAAGCGGTATGCGTAGACAAGAACCGGTGAGATACGGAGAGTTACCCCGACGCAGCCCAGTTCGCACGGGCAGCGTCCGAGCACCCAATGTAGCACGCCATTTCAGGGGCGGCCAAGCGACCAGTCCGCTAGAAGAAGGGGTAGATAAATGGCGCCACACCGGTCGAAGCGAGGAATAGAAGCGCGCCCGCCGCGAGCAGGGCGATGAAGACTGGCACAAGCCACCACTTCTTATTGTGACGGACGAAATCCCAGAATTCTGCGATTAGGCCCGGCGCTGCATCGTCGGTGGCGATGCGCTCAAATTCGCTGCTGTGCTTTGATTTCATCGCGTGAATTCCCCTACCAATGCCCAACGGATAGCCTTTCGCCGTCCCGTTATTTTATTGTAGCCCAAATGGCTGCGATGGGAAGGAATTGGAGGGACCGCGAATTCTGGCGAATTGATACGCGTTTCACCGGGTTTCGCAACAAGTTGCCGTGAGACCGCTGGTGCGAAACGGCTGTTAGCCAAAAAGTTCGCTAATGGGCTGAAAATCCATGTAGGACGTCCCGGATGCCGGTTCGACGTAGTGATAGGGCCGGCCCGAAGGCGTATCGGCGATTCGTTTTGTCCAATCGATGCCCAACGCCGAATAGATCGTGCAGGCGACGTCCTCCATGTAAATTGCGCGGCCACCTGACCAGCCCGGTTCGTCGACCTGCCCGCCGATTTCGTCGCTCTTGCCAATTACGCCGCCCCGGGCGACTCCGCCGCCGGCGAACATGCCGCTGTGAATGTGGATGTGATGCTCGCGGCCTTTGCGAGTTTCGCTGATTGGCCCAGGCGTGCGGCCGAACTCGCTCATGCACACGACGAGCGTCTCATCGAGCAGCGTTTTGCCGGGCTCGCGGCTCGCCGGCAGTACGCTCAAGTCCTCGATCAGGCTGCCGAATGCGCTATCGAGTTCGCGAATTAGCACTGGATGGTTGCGGGTGTTCTCTTTGTAGATGTCGCCGTGATGGTCCCAGCCGGGATGATTCGCGAAGACAAACCGCGTGCCGGCATTTGCGCAGCAGGTTGCGGGCGAGCACGAGCGAATTGCCGATCGCGCTTTTGCCGTATCGTTCCGTGTCTTCCGGCGCGATCTTGAAAATCTCGGGCACGCGCGGGTCGTTCACGATTCGCCACGCGCCGCGGTAGTACTCGTAGTAGTCGGCCAGCGCACGGTCGAAGCCGCCCTGGCCGGTGCGCAGCGTGCGGTCGAGCTCGTCGAGCCGTCCCCAGCGGCGACGGAGTGTTTTCTCAGTACCTTCACGCGGGGCCAAATCGGGCGGACCCTTGTCGATCGACAGGCCGAGTGGTCCAAACTCGGCCGAGAGGAAGCCATTATTAATCGCGCCGGCCTGGTTGCCCGCCATGTTCATCGAGATGAACGGCGGCAGAGAATCGCTCTCCTTCCGCTCGCGGGCCAGCTCATGGCAAACGACCGCCCCGATCGCCGGCACTTCCTTGGCCAACGCCAGATTCAACGGATGGCCCGTTTGAATGTAGTACTGGGCCCGGCCGTGGACCGCGTCCCAGGCGGCGAGCGAGCGGACGACCGTGATCTTGTCGACGATCTTCGGCAGGTTCGGCATGATGCCGAACGGAATCTTGAGCCCGTTACCGCAGGGGCGAATGTCGAAATAATCGGGCGTCCAGCTCCCTTCCTTGGCATCGAGCGTATCCACCTGGCTCATGCCCCCCTCGATGTTGACGAATACCACGTTGCGGGCGGTGCCCTTTGGGGCGACACTGTCGCCGGCCCAAACGTTGGCGGGCCGAAATGAATTCAAGAACCCGCCCACCAGGCTGACGCCGCCCACCTGCAACAGCCGACGACGCGTCAGGCTGAGGCCAATTGATCGAGAGCTTTTCATCGTGACCTACCTATCCATCTGCGAGAGCGCGGCGCTTTCTACGGCAAAACTGTCAATAGTTAAACACAAAATCTAGCTTGTTGAGTAGCGTCCAGTGCAAATCCTCGGCCCCCTGTGTGCGGTCCTCGTCCAGCCAAGAAACGGCCAGCTTCTTTTCGTCTGGCAGCGGCGGCCGCGACAACGTGGCCAAATACAGCTCGTCGACAATCTCGCCGCTGGACTTCTCCGAATTAACGAGCTGCTCGACGCGGCTGCCGCCCGCGGCTTCGACGCGCTTGTTGACGAACGGGCTGTTCATCAGCGTCAGCGCTTCGAGAATTGAGCCCTCCGAGCGGCGATCGGACTGCTCCCGATTCGCCTGACCGAACGTGCGGAGCAGCAGTTTGGCGTCGCCGTTGTTGATGTTTTCCGGCGTCTCCGTTTCGGTAACGAAGCGGATGCTGCCCTTCCGCGTGTTGTAAAGCATGTCGCGCTGTTGGTAGTTGCCGTAGACCTGCGTCGCCTCGGCGATCGAGTCGTGCATCTGTTCGGCCGTGAGCACGCGGACGAAATGGCGAGCGAAATACGGCGCATAGCTCGCCCGCCACGGGCCGTCGAATCGGGACGATAATTGGTAGGCGCTCGACTGAGCGATCGTCCGCATTAAGTGCTTCAAGTGAAAACCGTTGTCGGCGAAGTCCTTCGCCAGCGCGTTGAGCAGCTCGGGGTTCCGCGGCTGGATCGTCCACGGCGCCGGCGGCGGGTTGTTCGGGTCCTGTCGGGCCATGTCGAAGCCGTCGACCGGCTCGACGATTCCCAGGCCGAAGAATTGCTTCCAGATCAGGTTCACCGTCGCCCGTGCGAATTGGGGATTGGTCGTCAGCATCTGAGCGAACTGCGGCCGCAGCGGCCGATCGGGATCGCCCTTTTCGCCCGTCAAAATGAAAACCGGTGCGACCGTGCCGTTGCCATCGCGCGATAACCGGACCGAGCTGGCCGCGCCCGCGTCATAACCGGTGCCGTCCTCGGTGATTGAGAAGCGGTCTTGATAGGGAGTGATGCGGATCCGCATCTGTCCGAAGAACGCCGCCGTCGACCAGAGGTCAGATCGCTTTTTGGGCACCAGTCCCAAATCGACCTTTTCCAGAAAGCCCGTGCCCCCGTGGCAGGAAATGCACTGGTAGTTGATGCCCAAAAACACGCGCGAGGATTGGACGATGATTTCGTCCGCAGTGTCCTCGTAACGATTGGAATACATTGTCTCCGCCGGCACGTGCCAGCGGGCCAGAAACGCAGCCGGGGCCGCATCGGGCAGCCAGGCCGAGTTCGGCGCCTCGGCGGTCAGCATTTCCGTGACGATCTCGTTGTACGGCCGGTCCTCTTGCAAACACTGGCGAAACCAGGCGTCGAAATGCTTTGTCGACGCATTGCCGATGCGATTCGCGCAATTGCGAAACAGGTCGCCGTACCAATATCCCCAGTTGTCCACCCAAGCGTCGCTGGCGAGCAGCTCATCGATCACGCGGTCGCGCTTGTCGGGCGATTTGTCGTTGATAAATTTCGTCAATTGATCGAGCGTCGGGATGCGGCCGGTGAAGTCGAGATAAATGCGGCGGAGGAACTCGTGATCATTCGACAATGTAGCGTGGGGAATGTCGTCACGACGCATCGCGCCGAACAGATGTTGGTCGATCAAGTTGCGCTCGACGAGGGTTGCGTTTGCCGCCTCGAGCGTGCCCAGATGCGGCAGTTTGCGGGCCACGCTCTCGGTCGTCTCGCTGGCCACTTGATCGGGATCGTCCGCGCTCACCGCCGCATGCTCTTTGTCGAGCTGCGATTGTGGCATCGCCGTTGCTGTCTCTTGTGCAGCAAGCGGGCGGGGAATGCAACAGATGGCGACCATTAATCCGACCGTTGCCACCGTCCGTTGAGTGCGAGTTGACGTAATCATGGTTTTTGGCTCGCTAATCTCATTTCGTTCAATTGCTCATGACATGGACGGACACGTCGGGGCTCCTGTCGCCCACCAGCGTCGTGATGGTGCCGTCGGTATTGATCCGCCGAACGCGGTGATTGGCGCGATCGGCGAAATAAACGACGCCGTCCTTCGCGACCGCCACCTTCTGCGGCGCCTTGAGCATCGCCGCAATGGCCGGGCCGTCATCGCCGGCAAAGCCGGGCTTACCGTTGCCGGCCAATGTTGTAACCACGTCTTTACGCACGGCGCGGATGCGGTTATTGCCACTGTCGGCGATAAGCCAGTTGCCGTCGCCATCGAACGTGATCGCGGTCGGGGCGAACAGCTTGGCCCGCGCAGGCGCGCCGCCATCACCGGCAAAGCCCGCGCCGCCTGTGCCGGCCCCGCCGCCACTCCCCATCACGGTTTCGATCGAGCCATCAGCACTCACCCGGCGGATGCGGCTGTTGCTGGCGTCACATAGATATAGTCGGTCGTCGGCGTCGACGGCCACAGCCAGCGGCATATTGAGCTGCGCTTTCGTGGCCGGGCCGCCGTCGCCGGCCAGGCCCGGCTCGGAGCCGGCGAACGTCGTGATCACACCCTCCGTATCGACGCAGCGAACCACGTGATTGAACGAATCTGCAATATACAAGTTGCCGCGGCTATCGACGGCGATCCCCTGCGGCAATTGCAGCGAAGCTTCGACCGCCGGCCCACCGTCGCCCTCGTAAGCGCTTTTGCCGTTGCCGGCGACCGTGTTGATGCGGCCGGACGGGGTGATTCGCCGAATGCGGTGATTGTACGTATCGGCGATCACGATCGATCCGTCTTTCATCACCAACACGTCCATTGGCGCGTTGAGGGTCGCTCCGTCGGCCGGCCCGCCGTCGCCCGAGAATCCGGCCCGGCCCGTGCCGGCGATTACCGACAAATGACCTTCCGAATCGCAGCGGAACAGGCAATGATTTCCAATATCGGAAATGACAAGCACCCCGTCATTCGCAATGGCCACGCCGTTCGGGTAGATCAAATGTGCCGCCGCATCGTCGGACCGCGCCGTGCCCACGATTGGGGCAAAGAGCGAAACGACCGATAAAGCAACCGCCGCAAGTAACTGCTTCGTGCCGGGCATCCGCGACTCCGAATCGGCAACCAGAAGCGGCCAGTCGCGAAGTGGTCCGCGCCGGCCGGTTCAGTGCCCCCCATTCTAAAGGCGACGCACGGCGGATGCAATATTTAGCGGGTCGATGACCGGCGGCGAATGCAAACAAGCCAGCCGAAAACCGCCAGCAGCGTCAATGTGCCGGGTTCCGGGGCCAAAGCTATGTTGTCGATCCCAATATCTCCGCTGATCGAGTCGGGTGACGTGAAGAAGGGGGGTTCATCGTGGCGGAAATGGGCGTCGGAAACCTCGGTCAGCACGTCCGCGAAGGAGGCGGTACCGCGCAGTACGCGTCCAGTTGGCATCACTAGTGAGATCCGCCGAATACTTTTGCCAGCTGTTGTTCGGTGGGTCAAAACCCGGGTTGTACAGCCAAGTGCTTTCGCCGTTTGGATTCGATTCGTCTCCGGTCACGAGGAAGTGGAAGGAGAAATTGTCATCAGTGTCCACGTCGTTCAGGTAGAAGGACACGCGCGTGATTCCGGCGGCGGCCCAATCACCGGCGTAATTGGGGCCGTCGTTGTGGGTGCCAAAATTGAAGACGAAATCCAACTGGGCGATATTCAGGTAACCGTCGCCAGCACCGCCAACCCCACCCGTGCCGGGATTCGTGTTGGAATTATTGGACGTCCAGCCGCTGGTGCCGGCTGACGAGAAATCGTCAACAAAGCCGAGCACTTGACCGCAGGCCACGCTGGCAGGCAATATTGATGCGAACAAGGCCATCCAAAGAAACCAGTGACGACCGATTGCGGGTGGCGAAAAGCTAGCGGCCGCACGAAACAGTTGGTGTACAATTTGGCGGAACATTGGCATAACCTCTAAATCAAATCAGGTAGATGTCGACCAAGGATGGAGGCGGCGCCGTTGCCTGTCATTCTAATCCCGCGATTGCCACTTTCAAAAAATGGCGGTCAGAAATCGCTTAAGTCACTCGCCAGCTCGAATGACGGCGGCAAAGCCACCACCGCCCGCCATCTTAATTTCGACCGTTGAATTGGCGTCGACGGCCGTGGCCACGCCCGCCACGTCGCCCCCTTCATTCTCGGTGCCGTCGCGCCAGCTTGTCATCCGGTACCGGCCGGGGCCGAGGAAGTCGAGCTTAGCGGTGACTTCTCGGGGCTGCCAATTCGTCAGGCCGCCGATGTACCACTCGTCGCCATGCCGCCGGGCGACAACGGCCGTTTCGCCGACTTTGGCTGCGAGCACGCGCGTTTCATCCCACGTGGTCGGCACCTCCCGCAGAAAGACCATGCTGCCCGGGTTCTTGCGGTAGTTGCTCGGCGTGTCGGCCAGCATCTGTAGCGGGCTCAGGAAAACCACGTACATGCCTAATTGATGGCAACGCGTTCCCTGGCTCATCGGGGCGTTGAAGTTCGACTGGAAAGTTTCGCGGCTGCGGTTGACCATCGCGCCGGGCGTGTAATCCATCGGTCCGACCACCATGCGGATGAACGTCTGCAACATCACCAGGTCGGGGTTGGCGTCGCGACTCCACTTGCTGTGCTCCATGCCCAGAACTGATTCTGTCGATATAACGTTGGGCCAGGTCCGCAACAGGCCGGCCGGCTTGCTGCCGCCGTGGAAATCGATGAGCATGTGACACTTGGCCGCTTCCTTGGCGATGCGGTATTGAAGATCCATCATCGCCTGGTCGTCGCGTTGCATGAAATCGACTTTGAAACCTTTGACGTTCCATTTCGCGGCCTGCTCAAACGCGGCATCGAAATTTGCCTCCAGCGCGGCCGCCGTCGCCCACAGAATGAGGTCGACGTTCTTCGATTTCGCATATTCCGACAGCTCGGCAATGTTGAGCGCCGGCACTACCTTCAATAGATTCGCCGGCCCGGCTTCACTCCAGCCCTCGTCGAGAATCACGTATTCCAATTTGTTGGCCGAGGCGAAATCGATGTACGCTTTGTACGTGGCCTGGTTGACGCCGTACTCAATGCCCAAGTCGTAAATGTTGTTGGCGTTCCACCAGTCCCAGGCCACCTTGCCTGGTTTGAGCCACGCCCAGTCGGCCTTGGTGCCTGTGCTGGGCGTGGCCAGGTTGTAGAGCATTGTCGTTCGCAACAGGCCGGGTGCGTCGGTCAGCACGAAGGCTCGCCAGGGCATCGTCGTTAGTTTTCCTTGGGCCAGGTAATTGGTGTACTGCGTGACCTCGACGTCGCGTTCTCGCAGCGCGTCTCGGCTGGGTAATGGGGAAACGCGGCCTTGATCGTGGTCGAGTCCGTACCGTCCAACCACATGCCGGGGTAGCCGACGACGTTGACGTCGGTGATCAACAAGTACTGCCCGCCGACGAGCTCGACCAGCGCCGGTGTGCACGCAGTCGCCTTGCCGGCCGTCTTCGAGATCGGCGACTTGTCGTATTTCGGTTCCTGGTGGGAGAAGAATTTGGGCCCCGACGGCTGGGGAAAGTAGATGTTGAAATCCTTCGCGAATTGGAAGGTGAGCTGTTCGTCATTGACCTTGTGATTGTCACCGCCCGCCCCGTTCGCAGAAGCGGCATCACCGGCGAGCGTCCAGCGAAAGGCGACGCCGTCGTCATAGGCCCGCAGTTCGAGCGTCGCGCCGTCGGCGAATTGCAGATTTCGCTCAATGAATTGATCGCGGAACTTGGAGGCAATCGTCGGCACAATCGGCTCGACGATGTCGTCGTGCTTGGCCTCGGTCACATTCACGGGCCCCTTGCCCGGCCGGCGCACGCCGTCAACCGTGATCGAAATCGGCGTCGGGCTGATCACCGGCAGGCCGTCGCGCGAAACGCGGTAGGTAACCACGCCCGTGTTCGGGTCGATGTTGACGGCAATTTCATTCCGTCCATTGGGTGATTGCAAGACAATGCTCAGCAACGCGACGGCGACGATTGGCTGCATAGCGGGCTTTCTGTGTCTGATTGGAATGCGTTAAAGTTGAGATCAACGAGAATGTGCCGCCATTATAGATCGGCCGCCGAGCCGGCGACAAGAATTGAGCGATTGATATAGCCGGCCCTCCTCATTACGCGGTATAATATCGAATGGCGTTCGCACACCGCTCTCGGACCAAGTCTACGGGAACGCGCCGCGATGGAGTCCGCCTCGAATCTTGACCCCAGTCCTGCTGCTGCGGGCAATGCTGGATTTTACTCACCAGAGCATATCGAGCACCGCAGCCGCGCGGTCGAGGCGGCCGAGCGGGCTGCCGGGTTTTAGGGCGCCGATTTCGGCAACCCAGTCGGCCCCGCCGGCCATGCGTATTCGATTCGCAAAAGCACCTGGCTGACGAGCGAATTCCGCCGCCTGCATCGAAAGGGCGCCATGGATATTAAACCGCAAGACGTGATCGACGTGCTCAACGCGGCTGGAGTGAAATCGTGGGTCCTGATGGACCCCGCACGGCTACCTGGGCTACATGCCCGAGCCGCGGGCGATGCAGGATGTGGACGTGATGGTTTGGCATCGCGAGCGACAGAAGGCAAAGAAGGCCATTGCCAGGCACTGGCCCAATTTGTCCGTCCGCACGTTCTCGCAGGTCATTCGTTTCGGCGATCTCGCCGATCTGGATGCCAAGGGCCACCCGAAGCAAGTCGTCAACTTAATGGCCCCATATGCCCCGTTCCAAGAATTGAATATGAACGAGTACGTTGTCGTCGATGACCAGACCAAACATCGGCTGCCAAAAGTGGAAGCGGCCATCGTCTCGAAATACGCGGCCATGATCTCGGCATATCGCGACAGAGACAAAAAGGGAACAAGACGCAGTTGACTTCCGTCGTTTGGTGCGGGCGAATTACGATCGGTTCAAGCGGGAAGACTTGCGCGGCTCGCCGGGCTCGTCTGGGAAGACGGTGCCGCAGAGATCGAGAAGCTCTTAGAGACGGCGATCACAGACTCGCCGTTTCCGATCTAATCCAAAACACCATCAGCTTTGTCGAGTCTCAAGGCCCTCTTATCCTCGGATGAGCGTGAGGCTGCTATCCTGGCCGCCTGTTGTCTTCCCCACCGGCCCTTTTCCCGCTGGCGGCACGTACGTCTAATGCGGCTGAAATCATGAACCGCTACGTCCAACAACTTCCGCCGCGGTGGTGGGGGCCAAAGCTCAGCCCGTGGTGGATTCGCGTTTGGCGGCCGCTTCGGCGACGTCGGCAAGTGCGCGATCAGAAGCTGGTGGAGATCGAGCTCCGCGGGATGGATCACTTGCGGACGGCGGCTGGTGCGGGGCAAGGTGTGATGATCACGCCCAATCATTCGGGGCACGCCGATCCATTCATCATGTATCACGTGTCGGACGAGGTGCGACGGCCGTTCTACTTCCTTACCGCATGGCAGGTGTTTCAGCAGCTTGGGCCCATCGGCAGGCGGATGCTGCAGCACCATGGCTGCTTCAGTATCGATCGCGAGGGGACCGACCTGAAGGCGTTTCGCCAGGCGACCGATGTGCTGGAGCAGGGGCAGCATCCGCTGGTCGTGTTTCCCGAAGGCGAAGTGTATCACATCAACGAGCGGGTGACGCCGTTTCGCCAAGGGGCGGCCGCGATCGCGCTATCGGCCGCGCGAAGGGGAAGAAGCCAATCGCCTGCGTGCCGTGCGGCATCAAATACCAATATATGGAGGACGTCACGCCGCGGCTGGTTGAGCTGATGGACCGCCTCGAACAAGAGATCTTCTGGCGGCCGCGGCCCGATCTGCCGCTCGACAAGCGGATCTACCGCTTCGCCGAAGGTGCGATGGCGCTCAAGGAGCTGGAGCACATCGGCCGCACGTCGGCCGGGCCGCTGCCTAAGCGAACGACTGCCCTGGCGCAACACATCCTGAACACGATCGAAATGCGGTTTGGCGGCAAGCACCAAATCGACTCAATCCCCGAGCGGGTTAAGGCGCTCCGCGGCCTGGCCCTCAAAAAACTCGCCGACCTCGCCGCGGGCGACCCGGCCCGCCGACCGCTCGAGCACGACCTCGACGACCTGTTCCTGGTCGTGCAACTGTTCAGCTACCCGGGCGACTACGTCGCCGAGCGGCCGACGCTCGAACGCATGGCCGAGACGCTCGACAAATTCGAAGAGGACGTGCTGGGCGTGTTCTCGGCTTCGATCCGCGGCCGCCGGCGAGCGATCGTCTCGTTCGGCGAGCCGATCGCGGTCGACGGCTCGCGCAAGGACAAGGCCGACGTGCCGAACCTCACGCGGGCGCTGGAAACCGCGGTGCAAGAGCAGTTGGATGGCATTTGGCTCGCTGAAATCGCGGCAAAGTGAGATTGCGCCCGTGCAATACGGTCGTTTCTGCCGACTGCTGCTGGACAATGCCGACCCATCAGGGTCAAAATGGACTGGTTGCGCCGTCGCACAGAATTTCTAGTGGGTGGCGTCTCCGGCGCCGATTCGGCGCCGCATAACGTAATCCATGCCGTTTGCAGCGCGCTGTCGCGGTCAGAGAAGGCTCCCGCAAGAGTATTTGTGCAGTGCTGCTAGTGGCAGTCATTCGCGCCGTTTTGCCGTTAGTTTCCCATGTGGCGACGAACACACGCTCCAATGATGATCCATCGATGTGCCCACGAAAATCGCTGAGCATAGTACCTATGATCCCTCACCGGCACGCAATCAGAAGCAATCGGCGACGTTTCAGAGTCTTGTTGTTCGGCAGCTTGGCCGCCGGCCTGACATTCGTCGGGCTGCTGCCGCAAGCGCTCGGCCAATCGCCGGCCGGCAAGCCCGCCCCGATCGATCCGCAGCAGGTGCAGGACCAGGACGACATGACCTGGTACGACTACAAGCCGATTCCGGGCGTTAACTGGACCGACGAAAAGCACAAGGCCGAGAAGGTGATCAAGATCGCCTTGGTCGTGGCCGATTTCGCGGACCAGCCGTTCGTCGTCACATTGCCGAAGCGGAGTGACCTGTTCGGCAATCCGCAGATTGATCCCATTCCGCGCGAACAGGTCGCGCAGTTTTATCTCGACTTTTGGGCGAAGGCACAGGAATTGAATCATTTCCATACCGTGGATGAATATTGGAAGGAGCTCTCGCACGGCCGGTACGGCGTGCAATTTGACGCCTATGGGCCCTACCGCATGCCCCACAAGATGATCGAGTACAACGACACCGTGAACGGCGAGCGCGGTTTTGGCGGCGGCGTGGCGGGGGGCCGGGCGCAACGAGCCGGCAACGAGCAGCGCACCGCGGCGGCTTCGGGTGGTGCTCGCGGTAGTCAAACCGACGACGGCGCAAAGCAGGCGGACGCCGCCAAGCAAAATGACGGCGCGAAGCAAGACGAATCGGCGAAGCAGGATGACGGCGGCCAGCAAGCGGCCGCAGCGATTCTCGCCAATCAGGCACAAGACGGCGAGCGCGGGGCCGGCGTAGAGCAGGGCGAACGTGGCGCCGGAGACGCTGCTGGAGGCGATCGTCGCGGCCGCGGAGGGCGCGGCGGTGGCCCCCGCGCGCCGAGCTTGCAGGCTGAACTCGACCCGCTGTGGCGGAAGGACGCCGGCGATAAAGCAGACAGCTACAACCTAGTGCTGCGGATCTACGCGGGCTACGACGAGACCTGCGTCTGGCAGGAATTCGGCGAGATGAAGTTCCAGACCAAAGACGACATTCCGCCCGAATGGGGCAACCCCGATCCGGCGCAGCCCCGCTGGAGCGGCACCCGCTACATCGATTGGACGAGCTGGAAGGCCGGTTCCTATCTGTGGGCCAACTCGTCGATCATCACGGGCGAATCGTCGGGCGCGATTCGGCACGAGATTTCGCACGCGGCATTCGCCATCGGCGACAACAACAATAATCCGTACCAACAGCCGTATCACCGCGTTGGCTCGGGGCCGTGGGACATCATGGACCGCGGCTCGTTCAACGGGCCGGGCGGGCCGCACAATCGCTGGCAGATTCCTGTGCAACAAGGGGGCTCGATGCCGGCCGGCGTGATGCTCAGCCAGCAGATGAAGTTCGGTTTCATCTACCCCACGAACGTCGTGCGGTTGAAGCGCGAAGACCTGGCGAAGACAGGGCTGGTGGTGGCAAAGGTGATTCCGCGGAACATCGACCCGGGCCGCGGCAAGCTGGCCGGCATTGCCGTCGCGCTTGATGGGGTGTCGGGCGACCGCACGCCGGCGCAGGACGCGAACACGACACCGCTCTACGGCGGAGTAGGGTATAACTACTATTCGATGGAAGTCGTCCAGCGGACGGGGTACGACTCCTATTCGCCCGATAGCGGCGTATTGATCGCGATGAACACCGGACAACTGGGCGATCGCGACGCGCTGGCGGTGGCCGTCAGCGGCCGGATCACCGGAGAGGGTGGCCGCGGCGGCGGACGCGGCGCGCGTGGCCGGCGCGGTGCGCCAGCGGACGGCGAGCCGGGTGCCGGTGACGGCGCGGGCGAACGCGGCGCAGCGGGCGGCGACGGAGCGCGAGGCGAAGGTGCGCAAGCAGATGGCGAGCGTGGCGGCGAGCCGGCAGGTGTCGGCGAAGGCGAACGCGGCGCAGCAGCCACGCGCGGCGAGCAGGCGGCGGCTCAACCGGCCGCCAACGCAACGGGGCAAGTAGATGCGACAACTCCGGGCGGCGAGCGTGGCGCTGGCCGGCGTGGCGGCGGTGCGCGGCGCGGTGGCGGACTCGCGCGTGGTGGTCGCGGCGGTCGGCGTGGTCGCGGCGGCGGGCCGCGCACGCTCTATTTCAACTGGGTAATCGACGCCCATCCTGAAGACATGAACCGCGTCGACTTCCACCGCCCCAACGGCGACGCCGTGATGCGGACGATTGCCGACTACCGGCAATTGAATGACGCGCTGTTCCACGCCGGCCTCGATTCGGGCAGCCAGTTCGAATACGTCGATAAGGCGAATGGTCTGCACTTCTACGTAATTGACCTGGAAAGGGACGTTCAGGGAATTCGCACCTACACGCTCGGCGTACGGTCGCTGGAAGGCGCCGGGCCGCAGCAACGGGCCGTCAGCCTGGCGAGCCCCGCGGCCGGCGGCGCGTTCTCGACGTATCAAGTCACTCTGACGAACACCGGCACCTCGGCCGAGATCGATCCCCAGCTCCACCTCCAGGACACGCGGCCCTATTTGGATAGCGACGTCTATCGTCTCAGCGTGTCGGCCGAAGGCGCCGGCTGGACGGCCCATTTGCAAAACCTGCTGGCCACTGCGAAGTTCGGCCAGTCGATTTCGATTCCGGTATTCGTGAATCCGGGCTCGGCCCCGACCGCGACGGTGACGGTGAAGGCTACGAGCGAGAGCAACGCGAATGCGACGGCGACGACAACGTTTGCAGTAGAGCGGTAACTCCCCCAGTCTCCTCAGCACACGAATCATTTCCAAGGAAAGGCACAATGCATAACAGAACGAGATGGACGCTACTGGCGACTTGTCTTTTGCTGACACATACACTGCGTGCGCCGGCGGAGGAAAACTGGCCCCGCTTCCGCGGCCCGACTGGGCAGGGCGATTCGACCGCGACCGGCCTGCCGCTCCATTGGAGCGACACGGAAAACATCGCCTGGAAAACGGAGATCCCGGGCGACGGCTGGTCGTCGCCGATTGTGTACGGCGACCACATTTTTATGACGTCGACGACCGAGCGTGGCAAGTTTTGCCACGTGATTTGCGTGGATCGCAAGAGCGGGCGACTGCTGTGGGACAAGCAAGTCTTCGAACAGAACCCAGGCCCGCGGCGGCCCGATAACTCGTTCGCGACGCCGACACCCGTGACCGACGGCACGCTCGTTTACACCGTATTCAGTGGCGGCGGCATCGCGGCCCTCGATTACGCGGGCAACGTGCGGTGGGAGAATCATGAGATCGTTTTCCGAAGCGAGCACGGGCTCGGCGCTTCGCCGGTGCTGAGTGATTCGCTCCTGATCATGCCCTATGACGGCACCCACCCAGAAGGCGGCTATAAGATGCCTTGGGATGGGGCGGTCGTGTTGGCGCTGGATAAAACGACCGGCGAGGTTCGCTGGCGCGGCAAGCGCGGCTTGTCGCGCGTGGCCCACGTAACACCGACTTTTCTCACAGTGGGCGGCGTGCGGGAGCTGATCAGCGGAGCGGGCGACGTGATTCAGGGCTTCAACCCGGAAAACGGCGAATTGATCTGGACGATTCGCAGCCTGGGGCAGGGGGTAGCGCCCTCCGTCGTTCTGGGAGATTCGTTGATTTATAGTTGCTCCGGCTTCGACGCGCCGACGATTCGGGCGGTCCGGCCGGGCGGGCACGGCGACGTCACCGAGACAAATATCGTGTGGGAGCAGACCGAAGGCGTGCCCATGCTCGCTTCGCCGATGTACATTGCACCGTACTTGTACACGTTTACCGAACTGGGAGTTGCCCACTGCTACGACGCGAAGACCGGCAAGGTCGTGTGGCGCGAGCGAATCGGCGGCAAGTTCTCGGCGTCGCCCGTCTACGCCGAGGGGCGGATATATTTGCTGGCCGAGGCGGACGGCGAAACGACGATCATCGAACCCGGCGCGGAATACAAGGAAATCACCCGCAACAAGCTTAACGAGAAGTGCAAGGCCTCGATGGCCGTCGTCGGCAAGAACTTGTTTATTCGGGGCGAGCGAAATCTGTACTGCATTGGCCCGTCGCCGGCCGAGCAGGGCAGCGGGCCCTGAGCGGAGGGGCGAGCATCAGATACCGTTTCTTTGGAACGCATGAACAGAGGATACAAATCATGTTTCGCCGATGCCAAACTTCAAGGACAAGCGCCAACAAGTTGCGCGGTTCACGGTTGCCGTTATGCTTATCGCTGGTTTGCCTTGGTCTCGTGACGTTTGCGGGCTGCCCCGTGGCGCCGTCGGCCCAGGAGGATTTTGACGCCGCCGTGAAGCAAATGAATGAAGAGCAGGCCCGCCTCGACGCGCTGCGGCCAGCCTTCGACGCGGCCCGCCAGGCGGCGGCGATCGAAGTCTGCAAGGAGCTGACCGGGGTGACACCCGACGAGGCCCAGTCGGCAGCTCTCGAAGGATTGCAGCAGACGCTCTCTGGACTCAACGAAAAGGCGAAGGAAGCCAACGAGGATAATCAGGGCGACATCAACGCCACGATCAACAACCTGGTGGCCGGCGAGGGAGCAGTGGCCGAACAGTCGAAGGCCCTTTTCACCGGCGCCACGAAGGTAGGCGCGGTGATGAAAAACATGAACACGCCCGGCACGCCGGAGGCGAAGCGATTGGAGGAAGCGTTCCACTCCAAACCCGAGGTGCAGGCCTACCAGAGGCAAGAAGAGCGACTCGCGACTGCCAAGCAAGCGATGCTAGACGCCGAGGCAAAATTGCCGGCGAAGAGCGGAGCCTAGAATTGACAACACGCAAATCATAGTAGCAGTCGCCCGCTTTTGCAAAAAAAAGGACGCGGGGCGCTCTTGGTCGCCCCACGTCGGGTGTACATCCGGTGTATTTCCGGACGTGTGTCGGGTTTGACTTGTACATTCGACTGCGGACGACAAAATTCATTTCCAAACAGGAGAATAACGTCGTCGCAGGCGATTTGCATTTCTACCGGCTGGCGCTGCCACTGGCCGATGCGCCGGCAGAGGGCTGCGGACCGGCCGCGCCGCTCGGCTGTCCGCTCGCCGCGCTTCCCGCGTTGCCCTGGGCGTTTCCGCTTCCACTCGGAGTTGGCGGAGTCGCCGGCGGAGTGGTGCTGCCGGCCTGTCCGGAAGCTTGTCCCTGCCCGGCTGCTCCAGCGGCAGCCCCCGGCTGGCCGTTCTGCGTCGGCTGCCCGTTGCCAAGCGTAGGCGTGGTTTGACCCGCCTCGCCGTTCCGGAAGTTTTGCTCGCTCGAGATACCGGGCTGGCCCTGTTCGTTCGTACCAGTCCGTTCGCCCGAGCGGAACGTTTCGCCCTGGTTCAGGCTGCCATTCGTGTTTTGCATGGTGTCCACGTTGGTGCGTTCGCCCTGCTGCCCGTCGAACTGCCGATTGTCCAGTCCGCGATAGCCGACGCTCTCTCTGCGGCCGATCCGGTCGCCTTGGAATGGCGACCACTGGTTGTTACGCAGCACGAGCCAGGTATTGTCCGGCGTCCAGTACCAGCGAACGCCGTTCTGAACGACGATCCGCCAGTCTTGTTGTGGATATCCGGGCGGATAATCGGCGACCGCATTGCCGCCGTAATTCTGCTGATCGTAGCGCACCCAATTGCCATTGTCATAATAGAGCCAATAATCGCCGGGGGCCCAATACCAGGGTTGACCGTTCTGGTAGACAATCCGCCAATTGTCGTGTGGCAGATCGTAAGGGAATATAATCTGTCCGGCAATTCCCAGCCCAACGCCGTAATCGAGCCAGCGGCCGTTATTCCAATAGACCCACGAATTGGACGGGGTCCAATACCAGTAGCGGCCGTTGTTGAACACGACCCGCCAGTCGTCTAGCGGAAAGTTGCGGCTGCGCAAACGATCGCGGAAATCCGGATGGTCGTCCCAGCGGAAGTTCTGCTGCGCAAAACGACGGTCGTTGTTCAAGCCGCCCTGATTGTCGCGATTGAAGTTCGTATCCTGGCCCAGACCATTGCGGACGTCGCGGTCGCGGCCGGCTTGCTGCGAATTCAATTGCTGTTGGTTTTGAAACTCGCCATTGCGAGCGTTCAGGTTGTTCAGCGATTGTTGCTGGCTTCCGGTGATATTCGCGCCGGCCTGCCCGGTCGTTGCTGGGGTCGTACCGGTCGCTGTTTGACCTCGGCCAGCAGTCGGCAGTTGGCTGCTGGTGCCTTGACTGCTGCGAGCGGCTGCACCCAACTGGGCGTCGGACCCGCTTTGCATCGAACCAGTTTGGCCGGTAGTCCCGGATTTCATTGAACCAGCTTGGCCGGCCGTGCCCGAGTTCATCGATCCGGCCTGACCAGAGGTCCCGCTCTTCATTGAAGCAGCGCCGCTCTGCTGACCGCCGCTGGAAGCTCCGGCGCCGGCACTAGCGGCTGAGCCGGAGGAACCATTGCCTCCGCCGCCGCGTTGGGCGAAAGTGGGGTTCACAAGCGCCGCCCACAAAAACACGGCGCTGACAAGTGCAATGATCGCTCGCATGGCATACTCTCCTTTTACCAGTGAAGGGGAGGGCGCGTGCGCCGTGCGAACGCACAACACCCGATTCGAAAAGAACAACCGAGCGCCGTTCCGCGCGATGGTTGCATACAGCTCGTTTACGATTGTCGCCAAATGTTGCAAGTCTACCGTGCTGCCTAATCGCAAACCTCGTGCCGGGCCTGACGGGACAAATCGACGTGACGACGCGGCACCTCAAGGAAGGTGGGAAAAACACAATGAAAGCACGGACGGCACTCATGCCGACCCTTCCGATGGGAAACGGGTGCGCCGTCGACTTGTCGGACCACCTTTGGACACCGAATTGTCGCGCTGCGCCGGTCGGCCACGCAAATCGACCGCTCGGTGGCCTTCGGGTGAGGCCCTCAGATCGAGCTTGGATAGAATTTGGGAGCGAGACACGCTCCGCGAGTCGTGGTGCAATCACCCCATGCCACCAATCTTGCTCCCACCAACTGGGTGGCTTGCCCCAGCGGTTAATTGCCAGTAGCGCCTCGACCAAATCCACCCGGCTGTTGCGGCGATTTCGAGGGCAAAACGAACTCGGAAGTACTGGGCCTTCAAGAAAGTCGCCCGCACGGAGGACAAGGGGGTTCCGGCGTCTAAACACCACACCCCGAAAAAAGCGAAAGGCATCGCCGCCGCCGCCGGAGAACGGGCCATCGGTGCGCCATCGACGCTTGCGCGAGACGATCATCAAGGCGCCGTCCGCCAGCGCTGCTTTGAATCGCGAGCGGCTCAGTCGCCTAGCGGCACGCTTTCCCGCTTACCGCCAGCCGCTTGGGTAGCTAAGCTCCGCGGCCCAGCCGGCCGACTCTAGACCGTCGCCAGTCGCGACCGCGCCGGCGATTGCCGCGGGGCGGCCGGGTTGCCGTTCCACTCGCGGGGCTGGTCGTTCCGCAGCATTGGCTCACGTTTTTGCGGCGCCCCATCGCTCCGGCCCTCCCGCGATTCGCCCCACGCCTTCAGTTTTCGTTGGAGCGTACGGACGGAAATACCCAGCTCCTTGGCCGCGTGGGTGCGATTTCCCTGGTGCTGTTCCAACGATTGCTCGACCGCGGCGCGTTCCAACTGCTCTAAGGTCGTTCCAGGCGGAATGCGGATGGCCGCGAAATCAGCACGTTGCGGTTCGCTGCGCAAAGGCAGCCGGCCTTGGTTGTGGTCCGTTTGGTTGGACCGGTAGTTGATCAGCCACTTGTCCATTTGCGCCCTGATTTCACTATTGTCGGCCGACAGCGAGATCATGCCCGTCGCTCCCTGTTCCTTGCCGCGCAGAATTGCCTCGTGGTCCAGCCCGCGTCGCAGTAGTACAAACGGAACCTCAGGACGCTGCGTTTTCCAGCGGTCGAGGAGTTCGCGTCCCCGCGGGTCGTCAAGACTGACGCCACTCAGCACCATGTCGATCGGCGATTCGACGTACGCCAGTCCGTCGTCCGCATTTTCAGTAATTATGGCCTGATAGTGGGCGCTATCGAGTAGTCCCCGCAGCGATTCCCCGTCGCTGGCGGGCTCCTGAATGACTAGGATTTTCGGTTTTGCAAACATGACTAATGATCCTTGGGATGGAAACAAGGCACCTCCTGCCGGCTCGCCGGCTCGGCATATTCCGCTGGCATAGGAACGCCGCAAACCCCGTACCAGCATGACCATAAGTGTCCGAGTTGGTAACCGTCCGGCCTTTTCGCATCGGCCGGCAGCTCGACCAGGCGAACGTACCGCAGAGGGTGGCCGTTAAACAGACAATGTGACGCACCAACGACCACCCGTAGAGATCGTCTGGTCGATTTCGATGGAATGGTCGACCACGCAGGCATCGCTCGCTTGTTCGATCCGGCCAACAGACCACTTTATGCCGCGCCCTGGTACCGCGGAGTTGTCGGCTTAGTGATACTGACGCGCGGCGAGTCCTACTCGCTGCGCGCGGCCATGCGCCCCGCCGACCAAGGGACCGATTTGTAAACCCACAAGGTAGGGAACCAATAAAAAAGGCGACGGCCGGCGAAACAGTGGATTCTCGAGACGACGGGAGAAGCCGTGGGCGTTCCGCGAGGCCGCCGCCGTTGATTTGCTTTGGGAGCAAAACCAGCTGCGACTGACAAGATTGGGATTGCTAAGCAACTGGTGTGCCAATCGCATTCAATCTCACGGATGGAGCAACTTGCCGTGGCCCTGCTTGTCCCAAACCTCTCATTTTCCGCCGAAACGCTCACTAAACCAAAAACGACTAGGAGCTTGCCCGCAACGGAGCGGAGATCGCCGGAGACGCGGGTGCTAGCTCAACCGCGGCCAGAGTGGTTGTTTCGGGACCAGCGGAGGCTCGCCCCCGTTGTCGGTCGCGCTGTTAAGGGAAAGATGCACCCGCCCAATGAAGATTTAATTCTTGAGCTGGTGTGGCGAAGTTGTAAGGCGGGGAATTGCACGCAAAGCGATGCTGCTCGCGCCCTGCCTGACGCAATGACGCAAGCCCGATAGGGGGTAAAAACACGATTCAACGCCAAACAGTCGGTACCCTCGCGGTGCGCGGTATTTCATTTGCTCCTCCTGTGGCGAAATCGAAAGAGCGACATGTCGTCGTTTCTCGTTTCGTAGTTCACAATTAGGAAAAAAGGAGTGAAGCTATGTCGTGTTCCACCAAGACCAGTGCGGCAGGGCTGGCCATCGGTTTGTCGTGCGCGCTGGCGGCCTACGTCGCCGTGGCGCAGACCGTTCAGCCAGGACAATCTGGCCGGCCGCAAACGATCCAGCGCCCGACCACGGGGATGAATCAACCGGGCCAGGCGACCAGTCGCGGTGCCTATCAGCAAGACGTCAATCAATTCTTTGCCGAGTGCTTGCTCACGAAGAATCACAACGAGGTGGAAATCAGCCAATTGGCCGCGCAGCAAGCGCAAGATCCGCAGGTCAAGCAATACGCTCAGCAAATGATTGAAGAACACCAGCAATTGATACAAAAACTGCAGCCGCTCGCGGGATCGCAGTCCGGTCGACAACCCCAGGAGCAGCGAACGAGCTTTGGTAACTCCCCCAACACCCCGCAGGCCAACGGCCAGGCTGGCATATCGCGCCCGGGCACCGGCGCCCAGGCCGGTGAAGCGGGCGAGCCAAGTTCGGCCCTGCATCAAGTGGCTGCCGTTGGTCAGAAGATCGACGAGCAGGTGGCGCAATCGCTGAAAGAAAAACTTCAGAAAGAGCAAGGTGAAAACTTCGATCGCTGCTTTCTGAATGCCGAGATTGCTTGCCACATGCAAATGGCGGCGGCGCTCGAGGTACTGAAAGATCACACCTCGGGTCAGTTGCAGCAAATTGTGCAAGAAGCGCAACCAAAGGTCGAGCAGCACCTGGCCAAGGCAGAACAATTGGCTGACCAGACGCGAACGGCATCACGGCCGCGCAGCAACCAAGGCAACGCGACGTCCAGCGAGCCGCGGTAGCGATGCGACGTGGCAAGTGGAATCGGTAAGGACACCAGGACGTGCAGCGTTGAACGAGCAGCCCGCTTCGGCGGGCTGCATTTTCTTTGGGGGCAGCTTCGGATCGCGGTCGCCGGCCGGCAGTTTCGATGGCGTGGGCATCCGTTAAGACTGCTTTTCTTCACATACTCCCAGATTAGCCAACGCTTTCAGCCTGGGGCGATCGGCAGGCGGTGGAGGGGGCGATGCGAAGTGGACTCTCGGAATCTATTTAGTCCGAGCTCGCCCCAGGTACTGATCCCGCGACTCGGCGTTTCGTCGGGCGGCGAGCAATGAATGAGGAGCGGAGGGCAGTGGAGCGAGAGCCGTTTTTTGGCCAGAAATTTGCCGTTGCGTCGCGGCGAGAGACGGGTACACTAAAGGGTCTATGTTGTTTTGAGTTGTGTCAAGGTAGCGGGCTGTCCAGGGCAGCCGGGGGTCCGTCCTTCTTTTCTGCAAGCAGAAAACGGGGACCGACCCCAACAGCTCTGGGCGGCTGCCATCGTAACGTTAGGAGTTGGTTTTAGGCTGTAGCACTAGCAGCGGCGAGGGAGCAGCGCGTGGACGATGTGTCCGCGCTGGGGCTTTACGCATCAGGAGAGACCATTCACGGGAACGGCTATGCCACTTACGAAAGAGCGCACAAAAGAGTTGAAAAAGGGTTTTGGTCGCGACGAGTCCGACTCGGGCTCGCCCGAAGTTCAAATCAGCGCTTCTCACCAGTCGCATCGCCCAAATGACCGAGCACCTCAAGTTGCACTCCAAAGACTACTCTAGTCGGCGGGGCCTGTTGGGGATGGTCAGCCGGCGCCGCCGGTTGTTGGATTACGTCAAGCGAACGAATCCCGAGTCGTATCTCGACCTGTTGCGACGTCTGGAAATCCGGAAGTAAGCGAGAGATTGGCTGGAGCCGGAGCTGTTGCTCCGTTTGCCGCTCGAAGCTCAATCTCGTCGCTCGGTCTTCGCCGACCTCTGCTGTCTGTCGGGCCTTCTGTCGGCCGGCTCCTTCCTGTTTGCGATCGAACCATCGTAACGAAGGAAGGAAAAGGAACGTTGAAGCGAATCATTGTTGAACGGCGTATTGGGAAAGGTGTATTTCGAATCGAGACTGGCGCACTGGCCAAGCAAGCGGCCGGTTGTTGCACAGTTCAATATGGTGAGACGGTGACCCTCAGCGCCGTGGCCAGCGGGCCGGCTCGGGCGGGCATCGACTATTTTCCGCTGACGTGCGATTATCGCGAGCGGCATGCCGCGGCGGGCAAATTCCCGGGTGGCTTCTTGAAGCGTGAAGGCCGGCCGACGACGAAAGAGACGCTCACGGCCCGGCTCATCGATCGGCCGATCCGGCCGATGTTTGCGGCCGGCTACAACGACGAAGTGCAGATTCAGAACTTCGTGCTGGCAAGCGACCGGCAGACCGACGGCGACGTGCTGGCGATGAACGGGGCCGCGGCGGCCTTGGGCATTTCGCCGCTGCCGTTCAATGGACCATTGGCCTCGGTGCGCCTGGGCTTGTTGGATGGGCAATTTGTGCCGTTCCCCACGCACGACGAGCTGGAAGTGAGCGAGCTGGATTTGATTGTTTCGGGAACGCGAGACGCGCTGCTCATGATTGAGGGGTTCTCACGCGAACTGCCCGAGGATGTGATGTTCGATGCACTAGTGGAAGCGCATCGCTTGGTGCGCGAGCTGTGCGATCTGCAGCAGGAGCTGATCGAGAAGGCCGGCCAGCCGAAAATGGAGTTCACGCCGCCGCCGGACGACGGTTTGCATGACCGGCTGAAGAACGCCTATTATGACCGGTTGAAAGACGCCAAGAGGACGGAGGGGAAACAGGCCCGGGCCGAGGCGGTGGGCGTTGTGAAGCAGGCGGCGCTGGCGGAAGTAATTCCGGAGACGCCGCATGTGGGCGCCGAGGTACCGTCGCCAGAGCGGTTTTCGAGCGTGTGGCACGACCTGGAGCAGCGCGTGGTCCGCGATTTAATCCTCAGCGGCACGCGGTCGGACGGGCGCGATAACAAGGCGCTGCGTGACATTCAGTGCGAAGTCGACTTGCTGCCGCGGGTGCATGGATCGGCCCTGTTCCAGCGCGGCGAGACGCAGGCACTGGTGACCGTGACGCTGGGCACCGGCCGCGACGAGCAGCGGGTCGACGGGCTGTTCGAGGAATATTCGAAGCGGTTCATGCTCGATTACAACTTCCCCTCGTTTTCGGTGGGCGAGGTGCGGCCGATTCGCGGGCCAGGCCGGCGTGAGATCGGCCACGGCATGCTGGCCGAGCGAAGCGTCAATCCGGTGCTGCCGGCACACGACGAGTTTCCCTACACGATTCGCGTGATTTCCGACATTCTGGAGTCGAACGGCTCGAGCTCGATGGCGAGCGTGTGCGCGGCGACCTTGGGGCTGATGGCGGCCGGGGTGCCAATCACGAACCCGGTGGCCGGCATCTCGACTGGCCTGGTGAAGGATGGCGAGAAGTGGGTCCTGCTCACCGACATCATCGGCGACGAGGACCATTACGGCGACATGGATTTCAAGATCGCCGGGACGCAGAACGGCATCACCGGCATTCAGCTCGATTTGAAGATTGACGGCATCAGCGAAGAGATCGTAAAGGCGACGCTCGCTCAATCGCGCGAAGCGCGGATCGAGATCTTGCGGTCGATGCTGTCGGCGATTCCGCGGCCGCGGTCGGAGACTTCGCCCAGCGCCGCGATTGGCGCGGACCAAGATCGATCCGGAGAAGATCGGATTGCTCATCGGCCCGGGTGGCAAGACGATCCGCGGCATTCAAGAGGACGAGGGCGTTACGATCGACGTCGAGGAAGACGGCACAGTGACGATCGCCGGGGCGGACGAGGCCTCGGTGAAGCATGCCCTGGCACGGATCGAAGCGATGACGGCCAGCGTGCAGGTCGGCCGGATCTACGAGGGGACGGTTACGAGCGTCAAGGATTTCGGCGCGTTCGTCGAGATCTTGCCGGGCAAGGACGGGCTGTGCCACATCAGCGAGCTGGCGGACGAGTACGTCTCGAGCGTGGGCGACGTATGCCGCGTGGGAGACGTGATGATGGTCAAAGTGATCGCCGTTGACGAGCAGGACCGCGTCAAGCTCAGCCGCCGGGCTGCGATGCGCGAGCTGGCCTCAGCCGGGGCGGGGAACGGCGCGCCGTGAGGCTAAAGCAGAGATTGCAAAATGCAAATTGCAAATTGCAAATTGCAAAATGAAAAGTGACGGAGTTGCAACTGCCGCCGACGAAACGTCCGCCACCGTCGAGCGGCTTCTGGATCAGTACACCGAAATCGCCCGCCTGGCAGGGAGCCTCGCGCATGAGATCAAGAATCCGCTGTCGACGATTCGGCTCAACATGGAGCTGCTCGCGGAAGATATCGGCGAGCCGCAGACTCCATCCCAGCGGCGGGCGCTGAAGCGGGTCGAGGTAGTGCGGCGCGAGTGCGGGCGGCTGCAACTTTTGCTCGACGACTTTCTGAACTACGCCAAGGTCCGCCGGCTGCAGCTCGAGCCGAGCGACCTGAACCAACAGATCGAGGACGTGCTCGAGTTCTTCGCCCCGGAAGCGGCCGAGGCGGGAATCGAGATCGTCCGCTATTTCGATCCAGACCTGCCGCGCGTGCTGCTGGACCGCGAGTCGTTTCGCCGGGCCCTCTTGAATCTCGTCTTGAACGCGAAGCAGGCCATGCCGGAGGGAGGTCAGCTCGTGGTGCGAACAGCTTCGCAGGGCGACACCGTGGCCGTGTACTTGATTGATAATGGCGTGGGGATGGACGAACACACGGCGTCGAAGATGTTCGAGGCGTTTTTCTCGACCAAGCCGGGCGGCTCCGGTCTCGGCCTGCCGACGACGCAGAAGATCATCGCCGGGCACGGCGGGCGGATCACCGTGCAGAGCGAGCAGGGGCGAGGGACGCAAATCACGATCGATCTGCCGGTGCCGGTGCGAATTCGGGGAGAATAGAATGGAGGCTGTTGTTGCATCTTTCGTCGATGCATTATTTCGCGAATCGCAGGGCCGCGTTTCTGGTTTACTTCGGGCGCGACGTGATTGACATCAAATCCAACCTGACTCCCGCCGACCTGTTGCCGCCGCTAGCGCGATTCTGGCAGCGGTCGGGCGAATGCATTGACGCAATCGAGCGGCGGCTGCCGGCCGGGTCGGCCTCGCCGGTGATTACGGTGCAGGGGCATTACAGTTCGCGGGCGTGGACCGAGTGGACCCAGGGGTTTCAGTTTGGCTCCGCCCTCTTGCAGTTTGACGCGACCGACGAAGAGCGATTTTTAGAGCTCGGCCTGTCGCGGACCGTGGCCGTGA
Organism: uncultured Planctomycetota bacterium; assembly: GCA_963738665.1. Classification (GTDB taxonomy): domain Bacteria; phylum Planctomycetota; class Planctomycetia; order Pirellulales; family Lacipirellulaceae; genus JABDGM01. The sequence goes on along the minus strand of CAVTXL010000003.1, from coordinate 376,367 downwards.
TGGCGCCCCATCTGACGAACACGGGCGTGCACGATCACGGCTTCAACAACGTTAGCACGTACGGCGCGCTATTGCGGCTGATGAACGAGGGCCGCATCCCCGAGCGGGAGTGGCAGCGGCGATTTTGCGAGTTGGCCTTGTCGGTGAGCGGTGCGGTACAGGCGGCGCGGTGGTCGCAGACAAGCGACGGCAGCGGGTACATCTATTCGTTCAATGGGCCCCAGTCGCTGTTTGTCGATACAATTCGCTCGTGCCGCGCGCTGGCCCTTGCGCACCAATTGGGGCACGAACTGTGCGTCGAGGCAGACGTGCGGGCGAACCTGCTCTCGCGCCTGGTCGAGCACGCGACGAACACAGCTCGCCACAACGTGTATTATGGCGAAGGCCGCGACGCATACGATGTGGCCGGACGGACGGCGCATGAGTCGATCTTCAATGTGAACAACGGCGCCTATCGCTGCCCGTCGACCCAGCAGGGATATTCACCCTTTAGCACCTGGACGCGGGGGCTCGCCTGGGCGATGCTGGGCTTCGCCGAACAGATCGAGTGGCTCGCGACGCGGTCGGACACCGATTTGGAATCGGTCGGCGGGCGCGAGAAAGTCGAGGGCGTGTTCTTGCAGGCGGCCCGGGCGACGTGCGATTATTACATTCACCAGACGCCGAGCTGCGGAGTGCCCTATTGGGACACCGGCGCCCCCGGCCTCGCGCTTTTGGGCGATTACTTGGATCGGCCAGCCGATCCGCTGAACGACCGCGAGCCGGTCGACAGCTCGGCCGCGACGATTGCGGCGCAGGCGCTCTGCGCCTGGGCGCTGTTTGGTGCAGCACCGGCGCAGGTGGAAGCGGGTAGCCGGTGTGTGCAGGCAGGGCTCACGGTGGCAAGCACGTTATTCGACCAGCAATACTTGTCGGTCGACCCGCGGCACGAGGGGCTGATTCTCCACTCGGTCTATCACCGCCCGAAGGGCTGGGATTACGTGCCGCCGGAGCGGAACATCCCCTGCGGCGAAGCCTCGATGTGGGGCGATTACCACGCGCGGGAGCTGGCGCTCTATATTCAGCGGTTGGCGAAAGATGAGCCGTATTACACGTTTTTCGGGCCGCCGGTGTAAGGGAACGAGCAGCAGTGGAGCAGGGAAGGAGCGGAGTAGTGGAGTGGGCTGACCGTGGCTGACCAGACGAAACGAGTGGCACTGGTGACCGGTGGGTCGCGCGGGATTGGGCGTGGCATTGCCGAGGCGCTGGCCGCGAGCGGCTTCGACGTGGCCATCAATGGCGTGCGCGCGGCCGATCAGGTGCCCGGCATTTTGCAAACGCTGAAAACGCTCGGGGCTGCCGCGATTTACTGCCGTGGCGACGTCTCGTCTGCCGACGACCGGCGGGCGATCGTTGACGCCGTGCGGCAGCGGTTCGGCCGGCTCGACGTGTTAGTGAACAACGCGGGCGTCGCGCCGACGAGCCGTGCCGATTTGCTCGACGCGACCGAAGAGAGCTTCGTGCGGCTGATGCGGGTCAATCTCAAGGGTCCGTGTTTTCTCACACAACTGGTGGCCCGCTGGATGATTCAGCAGCGGGCGGCAGATGCCGCCTTTTCTGGTATCGTCGTCAACGTGTCGAGCGTCAGCGCGACCGAAGCGTCCGTCGATCGTGGCGACTACTGCATCAGCAAAGCGGGGTTGGCGATGGCGACCCAGTTGTGGGCCATTAGGCTGGCCGAATATGGGATCGCCGTGTACGAAGTGCGGCCGGGCATCATTCGCACCGACATGACGGCGCCGGTCGTGGAAAAGTACGACGGGCTGATCGAGGAAGGGCTTACCGTCGAGCGCCGCTGGGGTACACCGGAAGACGTCGGCCGGGCGGTGGCGATGCTGGCCCGAGGGGAGCTGAGTTACGCGACGGGGAATGTAATCCACGTCGACGGCGGCCTGACATTACGGCGGCTGTAGCTCGCAAAATTCACCAGCCATCTGCTGCGCAGACGTAAGTGGATGGCTGAAAGGAAAGCAGAGCATTTCAGCCGGATGCGTGTTGAAATATGGGCTTGCCTGCTATTTGCCCGGCTCACCCAGGAGTTCACCGGCTGGCAGCGACGAGCGCATGTGGTCGGTGCGAAAGGTGACCAGGGGCCGGCAGCAATGTAGCCCGAGTTGATTTGCCGTCGTGGCGCAAGGGCCGTCGCCGATAATGCGGAGCGATGTGCTCCAAGGGCCGCCGTACGACAAGTTGTAGTTCGGCTCGATTTGCGTTCGCAGAATGCGGTCGTCGAATTGCGTCAGCGTGACGATCGGCTGGGCCGGCCAGGCGATCGGCCGCCAGCCACGGCTGTCGATTTCCAACTCGTGATTGAGCACAACGTGGGCGTAGGACGGTGCAAACTGGCTCGTGATGCGGCTCAGGTATTTCGGGTAGCCATAAATCTCGACGCCGGCGGCCAGGGCCAGCTCGGTCGTCACCGGCAGGTTCACGACGAACCAGCCGGCCCGGCGGACCGAGGCGGGCTTCGTAATCGCCATCACGGCCGACGTTTTCACCCCACGGCACTTGGCGAGGATCGCAAGGCCCAGCTCGCCGTAGGGGCCGATGCCGGTTTGGCGGTAGTCGAATGCGACGACCAGCGCCAGGGCACGGCCGACGGTGACGAGCGGCTCCACGAGATCAGTGGGCAACAATGCGAGAGCCTTCCGCCGATCGACCGCGTAGACGACGCCGACGAGCGACGCGTCGTCGCATGCGATTGGCAACGTGACATTCCCGGCCGAGCATCTCCGGATGTTCGGCGCAGTTTGAACTCGATGATTCAATTGCGACCACAGCACTTCCTCGGACAAGAGAGGGACATTGAGTCTTGCGCCCCTCCGTTGGGTAGCGTTCCTCCCGAAATTCTAGGTGGACTGGCTGTTACTGGCAACATTACGAGCTTCGTAGTACAACTGCGTTTGGCGTGCGAGTGGACGGCTTGCGTGCAATATCATCAATGAACAGGTTGGTGACATGAGCGACATATTTGCCCAACTGGCGCAGCACCGGCTGATCCCGATGGTCGTGATGGACCGGGCCGAGCATGCAGGCGGATTTGGTGATGCCCTCGTGGCCGGCGGGCTGCCGGTCGCGGAGATCACGTTTCGCACCGCCGAGGCTGAGGCGGCGATCAAGGCGCTCGCCAAGCGAGGCGATTTGCTGGTTGGCGCGGGCACGGTGTTGACGACAGAGCAGGCCGACCGGGCAATTGGCGCCGGGGCAAAGTTTTTGGTCGCGCCGGGGACGAACCCGGCCGTGGTCGAGCATGTGCTGCTGCGCGGCGTACCGATGTTGCCGGGCGTGGCGACGCCGTCGGAAATCGAACAGGCCATGTCGCTGGGCGCGATGACGCTCAAGTTCTTTCCGGCCGAAACACTGGGCGGGCCGGCCGCGATCAAGGCGCTCGCCGGCCCCTACCCAGACGTCCGCTTCGTGCCGACCGGCGGCATCACGCCCGAGAAGTTGCCCGAGTATTTGCGGTTGCCGATGGTCGTCGCCTGCGGCGGCTCGTGGCTGGCGCCGCGGGAATTGTTGGCGGCCGGCAAGTTTGACGAAATCCGCGGACTTGTCGAACGGGCGGTGAGCATCTTGAGCCAATTGCCGAACGTGACGAGGTGACGCAGGCAGGGAGCCAGCCGTCGATTGTTGCGAGGCGCGACGAGCGGTACACTGGGGGTGTCACGCTTCTGCGTTTCACTTTGCCGGTCTCATGAACTTTTCCTGCTACCGACGCTACTTACGACGAATGGGGTTTCCCGTCGTCGTGTGGCTATTGGCTGGCCAGTATCTGTTCGTGGCGAGCGGGGTGCCATTGCCATTGCCCGTCCGCGTAGCGAAAGATCTGTCGCTGCCCTTTCCTTGTATGTACAGCAAGTGCGGTTGCATAGACGCTGAACATTGCTGGTCGAGCTGTTGCTGCCATACGTTGGCCGAACGATTGGCCTGGGCACGGGCCCATGGCGTCGAGCCGCCGGCCGCGCTCCTGGCGGCGGCGAATAAGCCGGCCCGAAATGCAAGTTGTTGCGCCGCGAACCATACTTGCTGTGAGTCGTCCAAGTCAGCCGCCGAAGGTGTTCCACCGCTTTCGATTGCCGCGCGGTTGATTGACGACGTCTTGTCGCCAACTGACACTGATACGAAACAAGCTGAGGCCAACAGCAACGCCGTGATCGCCGTTCGTGCGCTGGCGTGCCACGGGCATGGCCTCGAGTGGCTGGTCTCAATTGCCGTTACCCCGCCGCCGCTCAGCCGGCATTCGCAGCCGCTTGACCTTTGCGGCCTCGTGGGGCCACTCCAAGTTTTAGGCGCGTGTTCACTAGCTTATCCGCCGCCGGTGCCGCCGCCGCGTGCCGGAGTCGCGTAGGCGACCACCTCTTGTCTGTCATTCTGTTTTCGCGCTGCGCCCGTCGGCAGCACCGATCGTTGACCGGTGCGCTGCATCCTCAACCGCAGGAATGTGGGCGTCTGACCGTGCCGGCGCGAACACCAGTTCATCTCTTCGAGGAGCAATTCTTGATGCGCATCATTTCTACAATTGCGACCGCGGGCTGGGCCTGCACCGCATCGCTGGCTTGCTGGGCCCACGGGCCACAGATTCAGATCACGCAGGCGGGCGGCCAGATTGTCACGCATGAGTTGTTTTTGGAAGCCCCCTATACGGCCCCGTCGCCGCCGAAATCGGTGTACGTGATGCCGGTGTTACCGACAAGCGGCGTGTGGTATGCGCGGCCGAGCGGCGCGATCAGCCCGCTTACGTCGACGCTGCTATATCCGTCGGGGCCCGGCTTGGCCTATGGCTCGGACTTGGCCGACGGCGGGCCGCAAGATTTTGCCGCGGGAAGCGCGATTTCGCTCGGCTTCTTGGACGGGTTGAAGCGCTGGGACGGGGCAAGTGCGGCCTTTGTTGACGCCGGCGACACGCAGCTCAAGGCGTTTCGCGGTTCCAACGAAAACATCGACACGCCGCCGGAGAATTTCGCGATCACGAGCGACGCCGGCCCGTTCGACAGCGTGCTGCTGGCCGCCGTGGCGGATGGTTACGGATCGGATGGCGCGGGCGTACACGGTTCGTTTCGTTACGCCTTTCTGGGAGACGGCGTGTCGCCCGCAGTCGCGCCGGCGGACGGCGTTTATTTATTCACAATGCAGGTTTCGACCACGCAAAGCGGCGTCGGCCCGTCCGACGCGCTCAATTTCGTGCTTCACAAGAATGCCGGCGGGGCCGAGCTGTCCGCGGCCGTCGCGAGCTTGCACGTGGCACCGGGACTCGTGCAAGTGGTGCCTGAGCCATTATCACTTCCGCTGGCATCTGTAGCCTCGTGCCTGATCTTCGCGATGCCGTTGCGACTTCGGGAGAGGAGGTAGTGCGATGCGAGTCGCACAACGCGGCATGACGCTGGTCGAGCTGCTGGTCGTCATCGCGATCATCGCGGCGCTCGTCGGCACTGCTGTTGCCGGCGGTGCAGGCTGCGCGGGCGACCGCCCGCGGCAACCGATTGCAAGAGCAACCTGCGGCAGATCGGCCTGGCGGTGCAGCAGTATTGCGACGCGAACAAGAGCGAATTTCCCGAATGGTACCACAGCGGCCCGGAGCGTTCGTGGATTTATACGCTGGCGCCCTATTTGGAAAACGTCGACGCAATCCGGATTTGCTCCGAAGACCCGCTGGCTGATGAGCGATTGAAGGCGCGGGCGTCCAGCTATGTGATTAATGATTTCCTGGCGGCGGATGACGTGCCCGGAGCCGTGCGCAAGATGAGCCAGCTCGCGGCCACGACGCGGACGATCGTCGTCATGGAAGGCGCGAACAAGCGGGCGGCGGAGCCACGGTACGATCATGCCCACGCTTCGCAATGGTTTTCGGAATTGAACCAGAGCTGGGGCCTGGTCGAATCGGCTGTGAAGAGCGACATCCAACCCGACCGGCACGCCGGCACGGCCCAGTACCTCTACGCTGACGGCCACGTGGATGTGATCACGGCGGCGCAGATCGGCCAGTGGATCGACCAAAACGTAAATTTTGCCAAACCTGAGTAGACCCGGACTTAAATTGAAGAATCGAGACCTTGTGATATGAAACTAAGACTTTGGGCGATTGTCGCGTTACTCAGCGCGGCGGCCGCGCGAGACGCCCGCGGGCACGGCACGCCAATTCACGTGGAAGTGGCAGCTAACCAGTTGGTCGTGAGCCAGGGCCACAACAGCGGCGACGGCTTTGCCGCCGAAATGTACGTCGAAACGAATGAGGACGGCGATCCACTCGGCACGATGGACGTGCCCGGCCTGGGATTGCAAACGCTGTGGGAGATTCCGGGCTTCGACATCTATGGCATGGCCGACACCAGCAGTTTATCGATCGAAGTACTGCCGCGTCCGGCGCCGGACGCGGACGGGGCGGCGCGGTGGCTATGGTACTGGAATCCGGCGAGCGAGCGGGTAACGCCCGCCGGCGACTTCGCGCAGTTTCGTTGGTTGGCCCGCCAGGCGAGCTCGATCACGATCACCCCGGACGGCCCGCAGCCGCCGCCGCTGCTGTTGGCCGACCCGGTCGCGGGATACACGGGTTATCACACCCACAGCCTGCTGGCGTACGCATTGGATGCGGACCCGGCGCCGCCGGCCGGCGCGTATGCAATGTTCGCTCAGCTGACGTCGGCCCAGTATGCGGCGTCGGCGCCGTTTTTGTTGGTGTTCAACTACGGAGTCGACTACAACGAAATGTTGTCGGCCGCTCCCGATATGAACCGGGCCGCCTTCTTGCCCGGCGATTACAATCACGATGATTCTGTAACGCCGGCCGACTACGAAGTGTGGAAACTTCAGTACGGGCTGGCCGTGGACCGGTTTGCACCGGGGGACGGCAATGGTGACGGCCTCGTTGAGGCAGCCGACTACACGGTGTGGCGGAACCATTTGGGGACCAGTTTCGGCCCGGGCCCGGCCGGCGCCCAGGGCGTAGTCCCAGAGCCTGCGAGTATCGTCCTGATTCTGCTGGCCGCGGCCGCGCTAGCGTCGAGATGCGGACGAAGTTGGACGAAAACGAACATTTACAGCGAGCCCAGCTTGGTTGATAGCTGTCCTTAATCTGAGACAATTGTCTCGGAGTGGGACGACGCCCGGCGGACGCGGCCACGAAGAGAGTGTAAAATCTTCGGGATAACCGGGGTGGCCGCTCCGTGTCACGGTTGGCACGTCGCTTGCTTTTGTACGTCGGTCGATTCACTGACAGGCTCGGGAGATTTGCCATGAAAAAGTTTTGTTTAGCGCTGGCTGCTGTCGCTCTATTCGCGTTTGCTTTCCATGCCTCGCGGGCCGAAGCCCACGGCAGGCGTGTCGTTGTCGGGCCGTATGCCTATCGCACGACGGTCGTGCGTCCGATTTTGCCGGTGTTCCGGCCGCGAGTCGTAGTAACGACGGCGGCCGTACCAGTTGCCGTGACGGCGAACTACCTCGCGCCGCCGGTCGTATTGATTCCGCAGTCGCCGTATTGGGGTTATGTTCCAACCACCGTGTCGTACGGGCCGGTTGGAACAAGGACATACGTTGGTTGGTGAGCGCGCATTTCCGCGTAGGCCACCAACGTGTCGTCACAACTATCGCGATCAGCGGCCGGCTGAGTGCCCGCGGCTGGTCGCGATTTTGGTGGCCCCCTTAGCGCTGTTTTGCCTCCTGCAACAGGTTGAGTGCGGCTTCGGCCGCCTCGACGTCCTGCGTTGCCTCTTCCACGGCGGCGCGATCGGTGTCGGCCATGCCCTTGGCAACTTCGAGCCGGGCCTTAGCGGCCAGCAGGCGATAGTTCTTGCGAATCTGTTCGATTTCTCGTTCGTCGAGTTCCTCCAGGTCGAGCAGCACGTTGTGAGCGCCCTCGATGGCCCGGATTAATTCGTCCAGCTTGGTCTGCATCGCACCAGTGTCGCGGTTTTGCGTGTTCTGAATTAAGAACACCATCAGAAAGGTGACGATGGTCGTGGCCGTGTTGATGACAAGTTGCCAAGTGTCGTTGAACTGGAAGATGGGCCCGGTGATTAGCCAAACGACAAGCAGCGCCATCGCCAGTCCAAACGATATCGGATGGCCCGAGTAGCGGGCGGCCGACTTGGCGAATTGGCCGAACCAGTGCGACCACCTTTTCATATCATCCTCTTGTTCGATTGCGGCCTAATTATGCAGACGCGTTGGGGGAACGGCGGCGACTTTCGATTACTCTACTCACGGGATACTGGAATCACGGAATACCGGGCGCGGCGGTTGCGAGGTGACGCTCACTCCTCGGGACATTCTGCAAACAAAATCGTAAATGCCCCAGCAGAGCGGCCAAGTTCCTCCGCATCGCGCCATGCGCCGGGACTCAATCGGCAGTAACACACGTCGCCGCCGCTACTACTTTGATAGCGGCTTTTGCATCTACCACGAACAGGTCCGAGGGGCGATAACAGCGGCAAATAAGTGGAGCCGCCGAACGCAATCTGCGGTAGGACGGACAATCCTGTCCGTCGAAAAGCCATATGACCGACAGGATTGTCCGTCCTACAACCGAAATCATTCCGCGGGTCCACTTCGCTTAGATTAGCCAGACAAGAAAAATGGGGTCCTCCGCGGAATTTGTGGGTGATTGGGGACGGGAGTAAGCTTCGCTCGGGCTCGACAAAAGGGGGCGCACCTTCCACCTTCACCGTCGCATCACCCCAGTGTTTGTGAGGGCGATGCGACGGCGAAGGCGGAAGGGGCTTCGGCGAACCTTGCGGAAAAAAACCACGGCAGGCGACCCAAGCGAAGCGAGCGCCGAATTAATGATGCCCCGAAACACCTGTTTCCCTCGTGATTCCTGGAACGAAACCGGCTTCCATCCGACAAAACAACCCACAAATTCTGCCGAAGAGGCGAAAAATGAATTTGCTGGTCGCAACACTGGCTGCAATTACGCCTTGGGCGCCACCAGTCCGTAAATGCCGGGCTGCGGCGTCGCGTTAAGCGGTGCGAGTTCGCCCCCGAGCGCTACGCCGAATTGGTTCCACAATTGCTGGTTGGTCAATCCGATATAACTGCTTTTGATATCGCCAATCTGGCTCGGGAAAGGCACCCCTGCGGCGCCTGCAATGTGTAATATACGCGCTGATTGACGTAGGGGCCGTAATTGAGGATGACAAAGTCCTTATTTAGGGCGTAACTGGGGTAGGAACCAACCAGGTTAAAATTCGGCATCATCAACAGTTGAAGCTGGCGCCGCCTGCCGAATTGCCGAAAACGATGGGGCCATTGAAAGTAATTCGGCGGCCGCTGCCCACCCCGGTGTAGACCAAAAAGTCCTCCTGGTTGTCGTAATAACCACGATTGACCGTCGAAGTTCCGGCCGAGGGCAAGACGATGCCCCACAGGTAACCGATCACCGTCAGATCGTTGTAGGTGATATCACTGGTGACTGCATTGGAGAGTATGCCCGTCTGCGGAACGTCGTCGATCGCATGAACGTAGCGCACGTTTTGCAGGACTATGTGTTGCGCGTAGGCCAAATCGCCGCCCCAGGTATTGTTCCAGAAGGTGGAATCCGACAGGTAGCTTAGCTGCGAATGGGTGCGTCACGCAAGTTGTACTCGACCGAGAGGCCGACTCCGGACGCGTAGCCCACATTTCGCGTAAATTGCTTAATTGGCACGAATGAAATATCGATATTCGGCGAGCCGCCCGCGATGGATGGGTCGGTCAAGTTGGAGGAAAGGAAATAGCGCGTAATCCCGCCGTCGTGCAGCCCGCGCGTGAAGTAAATAAAGGCGTGGCCGGTGTTGCCCGCCGCGACGTTGTCGGTCACCGTGATACCGGCGCCCTGGAACCAGAAGCCGTCCCCCTGATGGCCGAAGTCGGAGATCGCCAGACGAGATTCCGTGAGTTCACCAGAACCGCTGGACCCGATTGCAATGTTGTGGACAAAGCTGCCGATTTCGTCGCCCACTTCCGTCGTGAATGCGGCCCCGTCCACGTCGTAGGCCACGTTGTCGATCATGTTCACGTAGCTGCTGTGATTGACATAGCCCCAGCCCGGGCTGTCGACGACGGCGCTGCCCACAACCATCGACGGATGACCGTCATCGACCGAGCCGGTGCGATGGAAGTGAACCGCGTACCGTGCCCGGGGATTCGTTCCCGTGCCGGGCACCAGTTGCCAATTGGCATCGACCTTCGGGTCGTTGATCGGAATCAGCTTATTTGTGCGGCCCAACTTGTAGAAACCGCCGTAGTACACGTTCACGTCGCGCGTGTGCATAAACATCACGTGCCCGCGGCGCTCAATCACCGTCGTCTCCGATTCAATCACCGCGTTGCGCGTGAGATTGGCGACGTGGACTTGCAGACCGGACACCGAGTCGAGCGTGAGATGGTCGTAACTCAGTGGAGCGTCGAGCGTCACCGTGGAGCCGGAAAGGGCCTTGATCGTGCGGGTCTCGTTTTGAGTCGGATCAGCCACGGTGGCCGCGATGACGATCGAATCGCCCACCTTCCAACCGGTGGGCACGGTCGCCAAGTTCAATGTTGTTGCGCCCGTGCGCACTGCTCCGTTGATCGCGTGGAAGGAGGAGACTTGCGCCCGTAAATTGAAACCGCCCCATGGCTGATGAGTCCGCGGCTGATGCCGTACGGGTCCCAGACTGCGGTCGATCGGGCCGTTATCCGTGATCAACAGGCGGGCGCGGACGCCGGCCTGGATCGGAGTCTGAGCCGTGCCCATCTCGAACAAGCCGCTGCCGGCGACGATCACCGTGTCGACGCGCAGCTCGGAATTGGCATTGGTCGCGAAGGCCAGCGTGCCGTCCACGCGAATGGTGCCAATGCGGGTGGCAACCAGCGAATCGACGGTTACCCGGACGCCGATCGGAATCAGCACGTGAGCGCCGGCGCCGGAACGACCCCGTTTTGCCATGTTGACGCGCTCGACCATGCGCCGTTGTTCACGGCGATGTTGGTGACCTGATCATAACGTACCAACTGGAAAAGCGCCAGATGTTCCTTTTGCTTTAGCAAATCAGAAGCATGGGGAATGCTTGACGTGATTGTCTCCGTGGCCCCGATGTCCACGAATTTGTCCAACGAATCGATCAGTTCGAAACCTTCCAAATAGCCTGCCGCTTCGGGTAGCTCATGAATGATGACGTCTTCCGGGTGCAAATGCGGGGCGCCCGGAGCATTCAAGTCTGGTTCGTAAGGCAACGGCGTGTAGATCGGCATCACGCCGGTAAGAAAGAACCAGTCGTTGCCCTCATTGCCTTTTACCGTGTCCGCAACTTGATCGTCAAAGACTGTTTCCGCTGCTTCCAGGTGGGCCGCAAACGCCTCGTCTTGTATCGCTTGAATTCGCGCCGAGTAGGACGGAGCGGACGACCACCGCTGCGACAAGAGACTCAGCAGGCCGACGTATCGATCGTACGAGGTGGACCCGCCGATCAACAGGTCATCGCCGAGATTGCCGTCCAGCGAATCCTTCCCCTCGTTCCCGATCAGCACGTCCGAACCGCCGCCGCCATCGAGAGAGTCGTCTCCGGCGCCGCCGAGCAGTACGTCGTTGCCCGATTCACCGACCACGCGATCGATGCCGAATCCGCCGTAGAGCTGATCGTCACCTAAATTGCCATTCAGCAGGTCATTGCCGGCCCCGCCGTAGACAATGTCATTGCCGTCGCCGCCAAAAAGCTGGTCATCATCGTCGTCGCCGAGTAGCAAGTCGTTGCCGCTGTGACCCCATAGCTGGTCATTGCCCACGCCGCCCCACATCACGTCGTTGCCATCGCCGCCATATAGCAAGTCGTCGCCCTCGCCGCCGTTGAGCCGATCGTTTCCGGCCTCGCCGAGTAGCGAATCCACACCGGCATTCCCTGAGAGACTGTCGTCTCCCTGGCCTCCGACCAAGTAGTCGTTGCCGTCGCCACCGAACATGTGATCGCTGTCGTCGCCGCCGTCGAGCTGGTCATCGCCCGCGTCGCCGGACAAGTAGTCAGCGCCGCCATGGCCCCACAACTGGTCGTTGCCCAGGCCGCCTTCCAATTGATCGTTGCCATCGCCTCCGTAAAGCAGATCGTCGCCGTCACCGCCCGCGAGCGAATCGTTTCCGTTCTCACCCAGCAGCGTATCTTGGCCGGCCCCGCCCCGCAGAATGTCGTTTCCGGCATTGCCGTTCAATTGATCGTTGCCGTCGCCGCCGTCGAGAAAGTCGCCGCCTTCGCCACCGTAAAGCTGGTCGTCACCGGCGTCGCCCGATAGAAAATCATCTCCGTCGTTGCCCCACAGTTGGTCGTTGCCCAGTCCGCCCCAAATAACATCACTACCGTCACCGCCGTAGAGCAGGTCGTTATCGTCACCGCCGAAAAGCCGGTCGTTTCCGGCCTCGCCGATTAGCGAGTCCGCACCGGCATTCCCTGAGAGGCTGTCGTCTCCCAGGCCCCCAATCAAGTAGTCGGCGCCGTCACCGCCGAACATGTAATCGTTGTCGTCGCCCCCGTCAAGCTGGTCATTGCCCGCGTCGCCCGACAAATAATCACTGCCGCCGTGGCCCCACAACTGGTCGTTGCCCAGGCCGCCTTCCAATTGATCGTTGCCATCGCCTCCGTAAAGCAGGTCGTCGCCGTCACCGCCCGCGAGCGAATCGTTTCCGTCCTCACCCAGCAGCGTATCTTGGCCGGCCCCGCCCCGCAGAATGTCGTTTCCGGCATTGCCGTTCAGTTGATCGTTGCCGTCGCCGCCATCGATCGTATCGCTGCCGTCGCCGCCGTAGATTTGGTCGTCTCCCGCGTCGCCGGACAGGGAATCACTGCCACCGTGCCCCCATAGTTGGTCGTTGCCCAGCCCGCCCCACAGCACATCATTGCCCTCGCCACCGTACAGCACATCGTCAAGGTCGCCGCCGTACAACGTGTCGTTGCCGATCTCTCCTAGCAAGGTATCCCTTCCGGACTGGCCCCAGATGATGTCGTCGCCCGCATTGCCGTTGAGTTGGTCGTCACCGGTTCCACCGTCGAGCTGGTCATTGCCGTCCCCGCCAAAGAAGTCGTCATTGCCGTCTTCGCCAAAGAGCATGTCGTTGCCGCCGTGACCCCACAACGAGTCATTGCCCGCTTCGCCGTGCAGTTGGTCGTCGCCGTCGCCGCCGTACAAGACGTCATTGCCGTTGCCCCCGAACAACTTGTCGTTGCCGGATTCGCCGATGAGCGTATCATTGCCGCCCATCCCGTAAATGACGTCGTTGCCCTCATTGCCATTCAAGACGTCGGTGCCCGAACCGCCAATCAACGTGTCGTTGCCAAGTCCGCCATTCACTTGGGTCGCCACGCTGGTCTGATTCTCGAAGCGGTCGTCCCCGTCGTATCCCAGCATGAAGATCGACAGCACGCCCGACGCTGCATAGGTCATCGATTCGACGCCTTCGCTCGATTCGAAGCGAACTTGAATCGTGCCGGGTGAGACGGTCGACACGAGGACGCTGTCGGCGCCGGCGGTGCCGCCGATCGAAATGGTTGAGGTGCTGGCGTTGTACGCCACGTGACTTACGGCCAACAGCCTGCGGTCTTCCAGAATCTCAATGCATGGCGACTGATTCGCAGACTTCTGTTTCCGGTCGTTGACGTCGCGCCGCAGTAACTTGAGTGCGCCGAAAACCGTGCGCCAGACTCCGCCCAACATTGTCTCATGCTCCTTTTGATTCAAGTCCCCTCAGGGCAAGAACCTAGTCGGTGTGAAAAGGTCGCGGCCAAACGGAGCAGCCGTCGTGGTCCACGAGATGCCGTTCCTGTGAAAACCGAATGAAGTGCCCTGCTGGCCCACCGAGTTCGCAGCCCGCGCGTGTTGTGTCACGACGCAGAGCCGCCAACTGGCGTTGCGATTGGCATATTCGCAAAATGACTCGCTGTGAGTCACGCCGCGTTCCAATTGGAACGAGCGCAACTCAACTTCCCTGTCTGTTCACGCGCTATCCGCGATTGCCACTTAGATGAGTTGTGACTTCCCCAAGGCGGCGCCGTTCAGACGATTCGGGTCGAGAATGACCAAGTTGCAAAACTGTCGTCCTACGTTCGCCGCAACACGCGGCCGCCGACCTCAGCCCACTCCTTGGAATTCGTCGGGCAGCTAGAATGTTGCGCGATACGGTTGCCCTAATTGGCAAAGTCATTGTGGCGGCTTGACGAAAAAAAGAAAACCCGCGTCGCCCTATCCTACCAATTCTGGGGGTAAGGGTTTTCCCCACCCGGTCGGCGTTGCTGGAGAGAAGTGGCCGCTAGGCGCTCACGACCGGGCCCGCTTGGGGACGACGAGGGGTCGAGAAAAATTGCAGAAAAAGACCAATTTTCTCGAATAACGTCCGCCTATCGCTGGGTCGGCCGGAGACAATCACCTAGGCGCGCGATGCAAAACATGCCTAAGATTTGGGAAGCTCGACTTCCTGGCCGAGCGGGAACGGACACCTTCGAAAGCACCCAGAGCGACCTCAAGAGCATGAGTACCACTGTATTGCTCGGTACTCGGACAGTGACCTGGAACGGCCACCCCACCGAGCCCCGGATCGACGACCTTTACGACCACTATGCCCGGCTGCTAAGGCAGCCCAAGCTCGGCTGGACCGAGCACTTGCGGCTGCGGCGTCAATTGGGACACGGCGGACAGGGAGTCGTTTACCTGAGCGAGCGACGCGGCGCCGATAACTTTACCCTGCCAGTCGCCCTGAAATTCTTCTCGCCCGAACGGTACGACGACGAACGGGCCTATCGCGAGGCAATGGAGCGGATGGCCCGGGTCAGCTCGCGTGTGGCCACGATTCAACACGACAACTTGCTGGACGTCCAAAACTTCATCGAGCGGCGGCGGATCCGCATCTTGGAGATGGAGTGGGTCGACGGCTACGATCTCGACGCGTTGCTGGCGCCGGCCTTGCTAGAACGCACGCGGGGCCGCGTCGCGAACCGGCGCTGGGAATACATTAACAACGTGATCGCCACGCCGGGCCACAGCCGCACGCGGTTGAAGCCGGGCATGGCCGTATCCATCATGCGCGAATGCCTGGGGGCGCTGGCCGCACTGCATCGTGAAGAAATCGTGCACGGCGATATTAAGCCCTCGAATGTCATGGTCAAGCGGACCGGCAACGCGAAAATCATCGACATCGGCTCGGCCATGGATTTGAACAACATGCCGCAGCAAAAGACGTGTACGCCGCAGTATGCGGCCCCGGAAGTACTCGATCGCGAAGAAGTTTCGCCGCGATCCGACCTGGCCAGCTTGGGCTATGTGCTCGTCGAGCTATTGGCGGGCCGGCCGCTGTTTGCCGGCATCGGCGAGTTTAGTAAGCTGCTGGAGGCCAAGCGGACACTGCCACAGCGATTGCACAAATTGTTGCCGACCGAAGTCACCCACAGCGACCTGTTAATGACAATTTGCCGCCGGCTGACGGCGCCCGATCCCGATGCTGCGCTACGCGACGGCCGAGCAGGCTGACACCGGCAGCGAAGGGCTGGCCGAGTTCCAGCGGACGCTGGTGCGCGGCGACCTGGCCAGCGAGTATGAAAACGAATTCCGCGTGTGGCTGGAGGAATTGGATTAAGGCGTCCGCTATCATTAGTCCAATGACCATTGGCAGGGCAAGTTAGCCGCTCGCAACCCAATCTGAACTCGCGCCGTTGGCGCAAGACTTGATCACATGGACGTGGCAAGGAGGCCTATCTATGTCGCTGTTCACATTGTTGGTCACCGTGGCGGTAGCGGTGCAAGCGGACGGAAGCGCGCGGTATTCGAGTGCTCCGGCCGATGGGTCGGCGGCGCCGAGCCAGCCGAGCGGAATTAGTGCGCTGCTGGGCGGCGGCTACGGCGAGCAGCCGTCCGGCGGGCAATCACCAGGCGGACCGCCTAGCGGCGTTTCGCCCATGGCTCCGCCCCCGACCGCTGGCCGCAGCGAGGGCATTTTCCCCAGTGGCACCGGCAACGCGACTTCGGCGGCGTCGTCGCCGCCGCCTGATATCAGCCCGATCGGCGGCGGCGCCGCTCCACCGCGAACGCAAGGCGCCGCCACGAATCCTATTTCGCCGTTTGGATCGAGCCCCGCAGGAACCGTCTACGCTCCCGGCGCATTGCGAAGCTCGAGTGCTCCGGCGCAGTCAGCGACCAGCGAGTCTCCCAACGAACCGCGATTGAAGCCAGTCGGAATGATGCGGGCGATGATCGCGCCGCGGAGCGACGCGCGGCTCGGCGGCCAGTGGGTGACGCTTGACGACGTCGTCGCCGGCGCCAGTTCGCGCACTGAGCAGAGCGATCGCATCGAGGCATATTGGGATCTCTGCTCGAGCGTGGCCGACTACTTTCTCGGCCTCCGTGAACAGCAGGAGATGCGCAACTTGCGACAAGTGTTTCCGGGGAACAGCCCGACGCTCAACCAGGTGGAAAAAGACCTCGCAGTGCGCAGTCGGTACGGCCGAGCGCGGCGCGCGGGCATCGCAGTTGCGACTGGCCAGCCTGACTGGCCGCGGAACTGACGGTTTGCCGCTGCCAGTCAGCCCACCCCACTGCGGCAGCTATCAAACGCGGCACGAGCAAGTCTTTGCCGGCCGCTCGTCGACTGAGGCCGATGAACTGGCCCAGTTAATCCCGCTCCGTTATTCGGAATTGCAAGACGCCTGTGCGGCCGTCACCCGTTCCGAAGACTGGCTAGCCACGGTGTCTTCATCTCGCGCGACGGCCGATGAGGCGACCATTCTGGCGCGGCTCGAATTGCTCGCCCTGCAGCGGCGGGCTTTCGTGCAAATCGCGCGCGATTACAATCGCCGCATCTCGCGCTATGTCGAACTGGCCGCACCCGGCCCGCTCGAATCCGCCCGCTTGATTGGCATGCTCATCAAGCGCGAAGCCACGGCCACGGCGACCCGCTCGTCCGCGACCGCGCCGCCGACAAATCGCCAATCGCGGTCCGTGCCCGCGGGCACGCAGACCTTTGCCGACGGAACCGACGGTTGGACGGCAATGGACGCCACCGTTTCTTCGACCCTGCAGCGGGACGAAGCGGTCCGCCCGGCTTCGGCCGTCGAGCCGGCGATCGAGCCAGGCGAACATTCGCTCTTGGTGGTACCGCAACGCTGATCCGCCGTTAGGATGGAAATGCCGGCGAGAGCTTTGTCGGCGCGATGCTGAGTACGTGAAGTGCGCAGTCTCTTGCGTCCGGAACCCGCTGCCATGATCGTCAGCTACAACACGAACGGCTTGAGCAGCCATAATGCCGTGCAAGCAATCGAGCTTCTGGCTGCTATTGGTTACCGCGGCATCGCCCTGACGCTCGACTCGCCTCTGCTCAATCCGTACGGCAAGCGATTGGACGAAGAGCTGGCGCAAACAGCCGCCGCGCTCGAGCAGCATCGCTTCCGCTCGGTCATCGAAACCGGCGCCCGCTTCCTGCTCGACACCAAAGTGAAGCACGAGCCGACGCTCGTCACGGCCGATCCGGAGGGCCGGGCGGGGCGGGTCGATTTTTTGCGCCGGGCGATCGGCATCGCGGCCGCGCTCCGGTCGGACTGCGTTTCGCTGTGGTCGGGGACCGTTCGCGATGGGGCAGGGGACCGCGAGGCGATGGACCGGCTGGCGGCTGGCCTTGTCGAGGTGCTCGACCACGCCGAGCGCCGCGGCGTGACGCTAGCGTTCGAACCGGAGCCGGGCATGTTCATCGATACGATGACGCGCTACGCAGACCTCGTCGAAGAGCTGGCTACGCGGCGGGCGAACCTTGATCGCTTCCGGCTGACGATCGACGTCGGCCACCTGCATTGTCAGGGCGAATTGCCCATCGCTCGTCAACTTCGCCGCTGGGCCAACCGGTTGGCAAATGTCCACATCGAGGACATGCGCGCCGGAGTCCACGAGCACCTGATGTTTGGCGAGGGGGAAATCGATTTTCCGCCCATCATCGCCGCTCTCGACGAGATCGGATATGATGGTTTAATGGGCGTCGAGCTGAGCCGGCACAGCCACCTGGGGCTGGCCGCCGCTCGCCGAGCGTTTGAATTCTTGATGCCGATGTTGAACCAAAGCCCGGCTGGCCGCTGAGGCTCGCGAAAAAACGCAAAATGCAAAAGGTTCGATGATAAACGCAAAATGAACTGCCATCGTTTATCATTTAGCATTTTTTATTTTGCATTTTGCAATCCCTTTATTGTCACCTAACGCCGGAACTCCTCATGCCGCGAAACGTCGTTCTGCTGTCGATTCCCGGGCTCCGCGAGCGCGATTTGTCGTCCATGCCGAGCCTGGGGCGGCTGGCCACCGGCGGCGGTTATGCGACGCTCGTGCCGAGCTTTCCCGCCGTCACCTGCCCGGTGCAGGCCAACATGACCACCGGCAAGCTGCCGCGCGAGCATGGCGTCATCGCGAACGGCTTCTATTGGCGCGACCAGTCGCGGGTCGAGATGTGGACCGCCTGGAACGACTGCGTGGAGCGGCCGCAGATTTGGGACATCCTGCACGATCACGACCGGTCGATCACCTCGGCCGTCTGGTTCCCGCTGCACAGCAAAGGTTGCGGGGCTGACTATATTTGCACGCCGGCGCCGATCCACAATCCAGATGGCAGCGAGGGCCTCTGGTGCTACACCCGGCCTGACATGATGTACGGCGAACTTGAGCACAAGATCGGCCATTTTCCGCTGCAACATTTTTGGGGTCCCATGGCCGGCATTCAGAGCACGGCCTGGATCGCAGCTTCGGCAATCCTGGCGGCCGAACGGTATCGGCCAAACTTCTTCTACATCTATTTGCCCCATCTCGACTACGCGGCCCAAAAGGCAGGCCCCGACAGCAAGGAGGCGGCCAAGGCCCTTGGAGAGCTAGACGGCGAAATTGCCAAGCTCGTCGCCGGCCTCGAAAAGGTATACAACGAACCGCCGCTCTGGTTGGTGGCGAGCGAGTACGCGATCGTGCCGGTCAACCACGTCGTTTATCCGAATCGAGTTCTGCGCGAGGCGAAGTTGCTGTCGATCATCGAGGCCGAAGACGGCGAACATCTCGACCTGGCCGGCAGCAAGGCCTGGGCACTCGCCGACCACCAGTTCTCGCACGTATTCGTCAGCGGCGCCGAGGCGGCCACGATCAGCAAAGTTGCCAAGCTGTTCGCAAAGGAGTCGGGCATCGCGGAAGTGCTCACCCGCGACGGCCTCGCCAAGTACGGTCTCGACCATCCCCGCGCGGGCGACGTCGTGCTTGTCTCCGATCCGAAAAGCTGGCAGGCCTACTATTGGTGGCTCGACGACGCCCGCGCGCCCGCCTTCGCACGCACGGTCGACATCCACCGCAAGCCGGGCTACGACCCGGTCGAGCTGTTCTTCGACCCGAAAAAGAAATGCATTCCGCTGGACGCCAAGCTGGTGAAAGGTTCCCACGGCGCGCCTGCCGTATCCGCGGCTCAAAAAGGCGTTCTGCTCACTTCCGAACCGGGCGTCTTTTTGGGCGGGTCGCTGGCCGACACGGAAATCGCGAACATCGTGCTGCGGCAGTTTGAAGTGGCGGCGGTGTAGTGTTCCAATCATTGTTGCTAATCCCAATTCGAATGAGCTAAGCTTATAGAGTGAGCAAGCCCGAAAAAACGCTGGAGCGGGTACTAGGCGGCGCTGCGGATGCGAGTATCAGTTTTGGCGATCTTTGCGGCCTGCTTCTTCATTTCGGCTTTCAAGAGCGCATTCGAGGCGACCATCATATTTTTACCCGTGACGATATCCCTGAGATTCTGAACGTTCAGCCACGGAAAGGCCAAGCGAAGCCCTATCAAGTCAAACAAGTTCGTAATGTGATTCTGACTTATCATTTGAGCGGGGAACGCGAGGCTTAAAGCCGCTGACGGGAGCACGACAATGCCGGACCTGCGATACGAAATCATTCTTTATTGGAGCAAGGAAGATCAAGCCTTTATAGCGGAAGTACCCGAGTTGCCCGGTTGCGCTGCGGACGGCGCTACTTATCAAGAAGCATTGACCAACGTCGAAGTCGTGATCAGCGAGTGGATCGATACGGCGCGCGAGCTGGGCCGTCCGATTCCGGAGCCGCGTGGTCGGCTGATTTACGCGTAACGACTTCGCGCGACTGCACCGAGATTGCCTACAATCACGCATGCACCACTTCGGAATCATCTAATTCCGGCGCAGCGATACCCGATCGGTGAGAAGATCCGCCAGATTGCGGAGCTTGTCGCGCTCACGTCCGCCGAGGGAATGGTCAATCGGTTCGAGTTTCTGTGACATCGTTGGCGCAATTGGCGGCAACTAATCCGAAGTTCGAGATTGACGCCTCCAAGATCGAAACTGCCACACAACTACAAATAATATGACGGCAAGCGCCAGGATGACCGCTCTCCCCCGCCAACTATCAATGACAATTCGCAAGGTGTTAGGAAGCGTATGACGTTTGAGGACTTTCCGATCAACGAGAGAAACGTCGAATACGTCACCGCAATCTGTGCCAATTGTGACACGGTCTCCAGCCGGAATGATCTTGATTGAATCGTACGACTCCCAAACGGGACCGAGCAGACGTCGCAGGACCGTCTCCGCCAGTGGGACAACTTCCTCCTTGCTAATTTCCCAAAATGCTCCGTTTGCTTCGTAAACATTGATTAAGTCGAAACTTGTGGAACTGCCCGCTCCTTCGCCCCAAGCAACCAACCGTTTTCCATCCGAACTTGGTTTGCCGCGGTAAACGGGTAGTTGCGTGGTCCATATGGGCGTGCTCGAACCGTCGTTGACATACATTCCAGTAACTGGAAAACGGCCTTGAACGCCACGAATCGTCTGCTCAAGCTCGTCTGAATTGACATGCGGTCCGTTCCATTCTTCTAACTGTTTCTCAATTGAAAGCTGCGACACGTTTGCAAAAACGTATCGACCGTCAGGGGAAGTTGCTGACCAAGAAACATTGGGGCTCGGACGCCACAACAGCGCGTAGCAACTTGACGTGCACACGAACCAGAGTGCGGCAAGCGGAATTACAAAAGCTTGCTGCCACGGTTTCATATTATTGATTTCACCGTCACCGGCTCGGCCACGTCCGGCGGCGAGAAGACAAACCCGCGGCCCTGGCCGAAGCTTGCTAAGCGGATGACATTCAATTAATCGCTGCCACGAATTCATCCACCGTCAACCCCGCTGTCCGAATCAAGCTTCGAAGCGTTCCACGAGCCACTTCCCGGTGATCCGGCACTGAGAGCGTGGCGATTTCGCCATGTTTGACCATAATGATGTGGCTGCTGCTTTGGCGGACAACGTACCACTGGAACGAGTCAAATACGCGGACCACGTCGCGACCGCTCGACACGGGCAACCGGGGAATTAGGTGGTTAACTCTACCTGCTGCGTCTCGATCGTGAGCGGCAGGCCCCGCTCGGCACGCACCTAGAGGCACAACCGAATGGCGTCGCGAATGTTAGCCAGCGCCTCGTCCTTGGACGTTCCTTGACTTACGCAACCAGGAATCGATGGGCACTCGACGATCCAGACTCCATCTTCATCGCGGTCGATGCTGACAAAGAATTTCATCGTTGGCGTTTGCTCGCTATTTTACGAATTAACCTCTGGCACTTCTACGCCGCAAACCGTACGAAACAAATAGCGATCAAACTACCGCCGGCTCGGCCACATCCGGCGGCGTGAACACAAAGCCGCGGCTTTGGCCGAAGAAGGTGAGCGGGTTTTCGTAGACGACGCGGCGGATGAGGCTATCCGGGTGGCCGCGCTTGCGCATTTCGAGGATGAAATCGGGGACGGCCGTCGGTTTGGAGGGGCCCCAGTCGCCGGCTGAGTTCACGAGCAGCCGCTCAGGCCCGTAGAGTTCGACGATATCGGCCGCCCGTTGCGGCGTGCATTTGCTGACCGGGTAGAGCGTCATGCCGGCCCAGAAGCCTTCCTCCAGCACGTGGCGAACTGTGTGCTCCTCGGTGTGATCGACCAGCACGCGGTCGCGCGTCAGGCGGCTGTCATCGGTGAGCATGTCGAGGATCATCTTCGTCCCCTGGAATTTGTCTTCCAAGTGGGGCGTGTGAATGAGAATCTGCTCGTCCAGCCGAGCGGCCAGGTCGACGTGTTCCAGGAACACGGTGACCTCGTTCTTGGTGTTCTTATTGAGGCCGATCTCGCCGATGCCCAGCACGCCCGGCCGCTTGATGAATTCGGGGATCATCGCGATCACCTGGCGGGCGAGGGCGACGTTCTCGGCCTCTTTGGCGTTGATGCACAGCCAGGTGAAGTGCTGGATGTTGTACCAGGCGGAGCGCTTGGGCTCGAATACGGTAAGCTGCTCGAAATAATCGCGAAATCCGTCCACGCTGCCGCGATCGTAGCCCGCCCAAAAGGCTGGCTCGCTCACGGCGACGCAGCCCATCTTGGCCAGCGTCTCGTAGTCGTCCGTCGTCCGCGACACCATGTGGATGTGGGGGTCGATGTAGTACATAGCAAGCTAGTGGAGGAGTGGAGGAGTGGAGGAGTGGAGGAGTGGAGGAGGGACTTGGAGCACGGCAGACGTGAAGACTATTGCTACTCCACTACTGCTCTACTCCACTACTCCACTAAGTTACAACCCAAACTTCTTCTGCCAGTCGTCATCATAGTGGCGGCTGAAGATTAATTGCACCTGTTCGGCCCGGTCGTCTTCGGACTGGAGCAGCGCTTCAATGGCGGCGCGGATTTGTGCTTTGCGCTTGTCGGCTTCTAGGGAACCTTCGGCGCGATCAAGTCGATCGAGCGCCGCGGCAATTTCCAATATCTTGGCGCGGATTGGCAGAAACTCTTGCTCCAAGACGGCGGTGGCAGGCCGCGCAGCAGACATAGCAGAACTCCTTGCGTCGGTCGAACGCTATTGCGGTGCGATCGTTCAATCGCCGTTTAATGCGCCGCGGTCGGCGCCGTCACCGGCGGCGTCCGCGGTCGGAACTGCGGCGGCACCCGCGACGTGCCCGCCGCGGCTTCGTCGGCGGACGACTGGGCCGGAAAATCGCGGGCCGTGCCGCCGGCGCCGAGCCGGACCGCGCGGGCGTCGGGCCGATAACCCATCTGGTCGAGGAACTGATCCAGCGTGATCGTGGGAATACCGTAACCGGTAGCCTCTTTGTTCATCGCCGTCCAGCCGTCGAGCTGTTTTGAGCGCAAGATTCCCTCCGGCACTTTGCCGACCACCAGATAGCGTGTGTTGACCGACATCGAGCCTTCGACGGTGCCGTCGTCGGTCAGATACGCATCCACAACGCCATCATTGAGGCCAACGAGATTACGGACCAGTTGCAGGTCGCTCTGCCCGTCGCCGTCGACGTCGATGACGCCCGTTAGGGCGAAGTGCAATTGCTTGCCTCGATGCCAGGCCGGGCTGTAGACGCCGTCGCCGCGGAGAATGGGATTCTTCGGATCGTCGGAGGTGATGCGGGCCTCGGCCTGGTGATCGCTCATGATCGTCGTCACCTCGATCGTCCCTTTCGGGTCGCTCTTCGACGTGTCGCGGACGTCGGCGTCGTAGACGCTAAAGGTCACCAACGGGCGAAGCGCGTCGGCCGAGCCCAAATCGAGCCATACCGAGCCGCCCTGGTTGACCCACGTAATCCGCCCATCGGCGACTTCGAAGCTGCCCACCGGCGGCTTCAGCCGATTCTTGAGGTCTTCAATGGTCCGCGTCTGCGTGGACACTTGCGATTCCAGATTTTTGATCTTGGTGTCGCGGTCGGCGAGCTGCGCTTCGTAGCCGGCCTTTTGCTGATCGACCTGAGCGATCAGTTCGGTACGGAGCTGGTCCATGCGGGCGCGGTCGGCGGCGAAGGTGTTGCGCTCTGTTGCGGCAGCGGCCTGGGCATCATCGTGCGCCTTCTCGGCCGCTTTGATTTGCTGTTCCTTTTCTTGCTCGAGCGCCTTGAAGCGGGCATCCAGCTCGGCGTATTGCCGCTTCGATTCGGCCTCGCTAGCTTCCGTGGCTCGGCTCTGCTTGTACAAATCGGCCAGCGTCTGACGATAACTGGCGCCTTCCGTTTGGCCCGGGGCGTAGGTCTTCATGTCCGCGTCGAAAGCCGTCTTGATGTCGGCCGAGTTGTCTTCTGCCTTGAAGCCCATCTGTAAGCGGATCGTGCCGTTCTCCTCCTGGGCATTTCGCAGATTGGTTTGCGTGTCACTGAGTTGCTTGTTGGCAGCTTCCAATTGCTGCTTCTTTTCACTCATTCCCCGAAAGCCGAAGAACGTCGCCACGGCGAAGCCGAGTGCGAACACAATGCAGACGATGTTAAAGATGACGA
Source organism: uncultured Planctomycetota bacterium (assembly GCA_963738665.1). Classification (GTDB taxonomy): domain Bacteria; phylum Planctomycetota; class Planctomycetia; order Pirellulales; family Lacipirellulaceae; genus JABDGM01. The sequence continues at coordinate 352,084 of CAVTXL010000003.1, read as the reverse complement.
GTGTTTGATCTTGCCGTGCCGCCATGGCATGCCTCTTATCGACGTTGGGCCGATCCGCGCAGGGAACGGCGTGCGATTTTGCCCAGCATGAGAGTGGGCGAAGTGATCGTTCCTCGCACCGCAGCTTGGCGGTGCGCCGACAGGCCGGCCGAGCCCGGTCGCCGGAGGGCGGAATTGTCCTAAGTTCAGCATATTCAGGGGATTACCGCATGTCAACGAACGCGATACGATGACCACGGGGGACCCGTCGGTCGCCCGACCGAACTGATTATGACGGTTACAACCTCAGGGCTTGGCAGGTACGCAAGACGATGCCTCGGCGAAATGCACAAGCGACTCTTCCCGGAATGGAACCGGAATCGACCGGCAGCGAGGGCCTGCCAGCAGGCGACGCTGCCGCCACGACGCCACCCGCCCGCCCGCTGAAGCAGCCTCGCCGGCAGGCCGAATGTGCGCCCGTGGGTGCGGCCCCGCCATCGATTGCCGGGTGGCGCGTCTACGCGGTCGATGCCCACTCGCTCATCTTTCAGGTATTTCACGCGCTGCCGGAGATGACCAGTCCGCGCGGCGAGCCCGTCGGGGCCGTGTTCGGCTTCGTTCGCGATATGCTCGACCTCATCGAGAAGAAGCAGCCCGACGCGCTCGATTTGCGCCTTCGATCTTTCCGGCCCGACGTTTCGCGACGAAATTTTTGACGACTACAAAGCCGAGCGCGGCGAGATGCCGGACGAGCTGGCCACCCAGATTCCCAAGATCGAAGCAGTCCTCGAAGCGCTCGGCATTCCGATTCTCTCTTGCCAACGATTTGAGGCCGACGACGTGCTGGCGACAATCGCCCGTTTGTGTGACGAGGCGGGCGCGAATTGTTACATCGTCAGCGGCGACAAAGATTGCCGTCAGCTGATCACCGACCGCGTGGCCGTTTACAACATTCGCAAGGACCAGGTCTTCGACGCGGCCGCGCTGCGAGCCGACTGGGGCATCGGTCCCGATCAGGTCGTCGATTTCCAGGCCTTGGTCGGCGACAAGGTCGATAACGTGCCTGGTGTGGCCGGCATCGGCCCGAAGACGGCCCAGTCACTCTTGGAAACCTACGGCGTGCTGGACAATTTGCTCGAACATGCCGCCGAGGTGCCCGGCGCAAAGGGCAAGACGCTAGCCGCAAGCAAAGAGGTGGCCTTGCTCTCGCGCGAGCTGGTTCGGCTCGATCGCTTCGTGCCAATCGCGCCCGATTGGGACGCCAGCCGCGTCGGCGGCCTGGACCGCGAGCGGCTGGCCGAATTGTTTGCCGATTTCGGCTTCCGCACGCTGGCCGAGCGAGCAGCGAAGTTGGCGGGCGCGTGCGCCGCCACCGCCGGTTGCCGTCGACTACGAAAAGTACCACCTGGTCAACACGGCCGAGAAGCTGGCCGAGCTGGTCGCGGCGCTCGCCCAGCAATCGCTCATCAGCGTCGATACCGAAACGACGGACGTCAGCCCGCGGTGCGCCGAAATTGTAGGCCTCTCGTTCGCCTACAAACCGGGCGAGGCGTACTACGTGCCGGTCCGCGGGCCGGCCGACGAGCGCGTGCTCGACCCGGCAGAAACGCTGGAAGCGTTGCGGCCGGTGCTAGAAAATCCGGCGATTCGCAAGCTGGGCCAGAACATTAAATACGACATAATCGTGCTTCGCGGCGCGGGCGTGCAATTGGCCGGCACGGCGTTCGACACGATGCTGGCCAATTACTTGATCGACGCCGGCGGCCGCAGCCACAATCTCGATGAGCTGGCCAAGCGATACCTGAATCACACGACGATCAAGATCACCGAACTGATCGGCAAAGGCCGGCAGCAGAAACGAATGGACGAGGTGCCGGTGGCCCAGGTGGCCACCTATGCGGCCGAGGATGCCGATATTCCGCTGCGGATGCAGCCGATCCTGGCCGCGAAGCTCGCCGAGATGGGCCTGGCCCTGTTGAACGAGACGGTGGAGGTCCCGCTCGTCGAAGTGTTGGCCGAGATGGAATTCACCGGCGTGCGGATCGATCCCGCGCGGCTGGCTGAGCTAAGCGCCCGCTACGGCGAGCGGCTGGCGAAGCTAGAGCAAGAGATCGAAGAACTGGCCGGCCATCCGCTGAACATCGCCTCACCCAAGCAACTCGCTCAGGTGCTGTTTCAGGAGCTGGGACTGCCGGTCGTCAAAAAAACGAAGACCGGCGCGAGCACCGACGCAGACGTGCTCGAACAACTGGCCGAGTCTCACGCCCTGCCGGCCAAAATCGTCGAGTACCGCCAGTATGCGAAACTGAAAAACACGTACGTTGACGCCTTGCCGACGATGATCCACCCCGAAACGGGCCGCGTCCACACGTCGTTCAACCAGGTGGTGGCCGCGACGGGCCGGCTGAGCTCGAATGACCCCAACCTCCAGAACATTCCGATTCGCACCGATGAGGGACGCGAAATTCGTTCGGCCTTCGTCGCCGGGCCGCCAGGTTGGAAACTGCTGGCGGCCGATTACTCGCAGATCGAGCTGCGGGTGCTCGCTCACTGCTCGGAAGATGCCGCCCTCGCCGCGGCCTTCGCCCGCGAAGACGACATCCATTCGCTCGTCGCCTCACAGGTCTTCAGCGTGCCGCTGGCCGAAGTGACGCCCGCCCAGCGGCGGAGCGCGAAGGCCGTAAACTTTGGCGTCATCTACGGCCAAAGCCCGTTCGGGCTGGCGAAGGGGCTGGGTATTTCGCAGGAGGAAGCGGCCCAGTTCATCGACGGCTATTTCGCGACCTACCGCGGCGTGGCCCAGTTCATGTTGCGGACGCTCGACGACTGCCGCCGCGACGGCTACGTGTCGACAATCCTGGGACGGCGGCGGGCCATCCAAGGCGTGCGGCCGCCCGACCAATTGTCGCTTGGCACAGAACACCCCAGCCGCCGGCCGCTGAACTTGCCCGAGCGGACGGCCGTCAATTCGGTGATCCAAGGCTCGGCCGCCGACTTGATCAAACTGGCGATGCTAGCCATTCACCGGCGACTGCGGGAGGAATCATTCGCGGCGAAGATGATCCTGCAGATTCACGACGAACTGGTGTTCGAATCGCCAGAGGCCGAAATCGACCGGCTGGCCACGCTCGTGTCACACGAGATGCGCTCGGTATTGCCGCTGCGGGTGCCGCTGGTGATCGACGTGAAATGGGGCGACAACTGGGCGGAGTGTGAGCCGTGGGGGGTAGAACAAGCATAAGAAGCCGGAGTAAGCGCTTATCGAATGAAGCCCGCGCTGCTTCCGCCGGAGCTTTGTAGGCGCCCAAGGTCTCTCTGCTTCGATTTGGGAATCGAAGGGTTTAGCGGGTTTCGTCGAAGGTGTCCAAAACTCCCCCACCGAGTTTTGGCCATCTTCACCCTTCCGGGGGGTAAAATCGATAGCTGGCTGCGTGCTGCTGTGGGCGCGCGTCGCGAGCGCCGGCCGCAGGTTTTGCGACGGCAGCATTCAGATCGGTTGCCAAAGAGCTGGGGCGCCTGATCCTAGCAGGGTAGCAGTGTTGTATACCTTTGTCCAGTATCCTTTTCGGCCAGGCTGAGAAGGGTCAAGAGTCAAGAGCCAGAAGAGCGGCAGGGAGCGGGGGGCAGGGAGCGGGAGCGGGAGCGGGGGGCGGGGGCAGGGGGCAGGGGGCAGGGGGCAGGGGGCACAGATTTGTTGGCTGCGGCGGGGTGCCCAGAGAAAGCGGCGGGTGTTGTGGCCGCCTGACGAACTGAAAGGAACAAAGTTGAGAACACGAATCGACGCTGATCGAACACGAATAAGGTTTATCCACTGACGACACGCCACGCGCTCGCCACCCAGCTCGGCTCGTATTTCGTTTGGCCCCGCTGCTCCCCCCTAAAACAGTCAGCACGGCGCCCCAACTGTGCGGCCAGAGGGGTGGCCCCGTTGTCCTCGCGGGTGCCACAGGCGGGGAAATGGGGCTTATCCCCTTATCTTCCCCTTATCTTCCCGGATGTGCGCAGTTCCATAATTGGACTTATCCCCTTTTTTCCGTCCCATGCACGACGGCCACCTCGCCCGGGTGAAACAATTCAGCGCGGGCGAGAGAAGCCATGGCGGCGCCTCCGGCAGGGAACTCGATGTCTTCGCCCCTAGTGGCGAAAAGCGGGGCCGGCAAGTCAACGCTCGTTCGCATGCTGTTCAGCCTGCTCGCGCCCGACGCGCGGCAAATTAACGTGTTCGGCCCGCCGAGCGATCGCCACTGTGAAGATCCGCCGCCGCGTCGCTGACGTCTCAGCCCATGACAGCCTTTTGTCGCCGGCCGCCTCACAACTTGGGGCTTCTGCCGCAGAGAAGATACAGCGGTGGAGAATTTAGCTAAAATGGACGCCAGGGGGCTTGCACATCCCGCGCCCCCCCATTGTACATAGACATACGGACCAGTTTGGAGGTGTCTCATGAGGCGAGCTTTCTTTCCGGCCACACTGCTGGCCGCCCTGGCATCTTCCGCCCTTCTTGCAACCGCCCAGGCCGATACGTTCGGCAGCGGGGGGAATCAGTTTGACATCGACTTCGTCACGGTCGGCAACCCGGGGAATCCGGCCGACAACACGGGGTTTCCGAAGCCGGCGGGTAGCGTCGGGTATGAGTATCGGATCGGCAAGTATGAGATCAGCCGGTCGATGGTGGAGAAGGCCAATGCCCAATCGGCGGCGGACGCCGCGCCGCTAAACCTCTCGCTGGCCGACATGACACTTTACGGCGGGAACGGGCCGGATAAGCCGGCGACGGGTGTGAGCTGGTTCGACGCGGCCCGGTTCGTGAACTATCTGAACATTAGCACCGGGCACATGCCGGCGTACAAGTTCGACGCCAACAACACGTTCCAACTCTGGCAGCCGGGCGACCCAGGCTACGACGCGAACAATCTGTTCCGCAACAAGGACGCGTATTACTTCCTGCCGAGCATGAACGAATGGTATAAGGCCGCGTTCTATGATCCGGTTAATGGCGTCTACTACGATTACCCCACCGGCACGAATGGGGGCTTGATCCCGGTCGCCAGCGGCACAGCCCCGAACTCGGCCGTGTTTCTGCAAGATACATTCGCCGGTCCGGCGAACATAATACAGGCCGGCGGGCTCAGCCCGTACGGGACGATGGCGCAGGGCGGGAATGCGGCGGAATGGGATGAAACGGCGCTTGATCTTGTGAATAGTAATCCACTCGAAAATCGAGGATTACGTGGAGACATGTGGGCGGCGACCGAAGGAACGTTGTCCGTGAGTTTCCGTCTTGGCGGGGATCCAATCGGACCGTCCCCCAGTGTTGGCTTTCGCATCGCGAGCGTGGTACCAGAGCCCAACACTGTATTTCTTCTGATTTTGGTTTTAATCACAGTTGTCCCGTTGCGAATTACCAGCCGTAGCCGTCGTTAGGCCATTTCATTTTTCGGGACGGAAAGGGGATAAGTCCAATTATTTGGTCCAGTAATTGGACTTATCCCCTTTTCACGCTCGGGCTTTCGTATCGCCAGCGTTGTACCAGAGCCAAGCGGCGCTCCTGTTGCTCGTTCTGGCGGTAATCGTCATTTTTCCGTTTCGATTTTCTCACTCCGCCCCCCAATAAGTCTGCGCCAAACTATAAGCAGTAATAAGACAGGGAGGGATGTCATGCGCAAGCTGTTTGCCCATTGGAATCGTTTCGTATCGAAGCTCGGATTCAAACGCCATGCGCGACGCAGCAAGTTCCTGAAGCCCGGACTTGGGCGAGGGCTGCGCTATGAACCTCTCGAAGTCCGGCAGGACGGAAAAGGGGATAAGTCCAATTATTGGGTCCAGTAATTGGACTTATCCCCTTTTCACGCTCAAGAACGATGCAATCGCGATTTCGGCACGGGCCGCGAATGACGCTCAAGCATTGAGCATTTTGGGCGATTCTGGTACATTCCGTGCAAAGGAGACGACTCTATGACAACGCTCATCAGGGACGATGTGTCAACACTCGCCGATTTCGCCGGTGGTCTATTGTTTTGATTGTGATTTTTGCCACATTCCTCGGTGGCACGCTACTGAAGGCCGCGCCGATTACGCTTGCTTTTCATGCCGCAGGTGTCACGCATCTTCCGTTCGCCATTCAGCGATTTCGATATTCCTTTTCCGGTCGCCCTCGGCGACACGATCCACGGACGATTTACTTTTGAACCATCGCCGCTGGGGCATCTTGGGATGCAGGAATTAGGCCTACGGATCGACGTTGGAGGGGTTGTACTCGAGTCGCCAACTTTTGAGATCAGGACCGCCATACACCAAGCGTCACCACGCCCGCCGTTGGAATTCTTTGATTTCATGAGCGTGACGTGCTCGTTTTCCAACAATGAGGCACCATGCAATCCGGGAACCGTCCCGGGTGCCGATTCGGTCAAATGGCGGCCGTTTCTGGAACTGGGAGTCGAATCGCCGTTGCTGACGCCGAACGATCTTTCTGGAGACGTGGCTATCTGGAACGCGTTTACCGGTAGAGGTTTGACGCTCCACTTTACCCCACTCGAAGGGGTTGGCTTAGTCGAAGTCGGGGGCATCGTGGGCCCATTTGTGGTTGTGCCGGAACCAACCTTCTCGCAACTGGGAGTTGGAATTGCACTCTGTTTAGTGTTCATAAGGTTGCACGTGCATGTGCGAAACCGCCGGTTCGCGTTTCGTTCTGCGAATCAGACGTGACGCGCAGTTGTTCGTGTCACTAAATCGTGAGTGGAAAGGGGGAAGTCATGTTCGATCGTTGGTTAAGTATTGCCAAGAGGTTGCTTCGTAAAGAACACGCATCGCGGCCACGCCGCGACCCAGTTACGATTTGCCGCCTTGGGATAGAGCAACTCGAGGATCGGCTGTGGCTGAATGTTGATTTGCCGGGCTTGAACTCGCCTGATCCCTTTTCGCGACGGGCGACGGGGCCACCCACACATTGGGCGCACCGTTGGGGTGCCGTGAGGGCTATTTTAGGGTGGCGCGGCGGGGAAGTGCTATGCGGGGCGATTTAGGAGGGCGGCGAAAACGGGATAAGTCCAAATATTGACCGTGGCGGCGGCGGCGGGTAGGTTGTTGGTTATGCCCAGAACTGCTCGCATTGCTCCCGGCGGCATGGTGTTCCATGTGCTCAACCGGGCGAACAACCGAGACGAGATATTCGCCGCGGACGCCGACTACCTGGGCTTTCTGCGGGTGCTGCGCGATGCGCAAGAGAAACAGCGGCAACAGAAGCGGCAGCCGACGCGGATCTTGGCCTATTGCCTGATGCCCAATCACTGGCACCTGGTTCTGTGGCCCCGGCGAGACGATGAACTAGTGCCTTCCTGCAGGCCGTAACGACGACGCATGTCCGCCGTTGGCGGTTGTTCCGGCAGAGTGTGGGTGAAGGTCATTTGTATCAGGGGACGTACAAATCGTTCCCGGTCGAAGGCGACGAGCATTTCTATGCCGTGTGCCGATACGTGGAGCGCAATGCGCTGCGGGCCAAGTTGGTGGCCCGGGCCGAGGACTGGCCCTGGGGAAGCCTGTGGCAACGGCGGCAACGCAGCGTGGGTGAAGACTATCCGCTGCTGGGCGACTGGCCCCTGCCGCGACCACGCGCCTGGACCGCACTGGTCAACCGGGCGGAAACCGAGGCAGAACTCAACGCGCTGCGGATGTCGGTGCTCCGCGGACGACCGTACGGCTCGGAAGCCTGGCAGCGGCGTACGGCCAAGCGACTGGGACTCGAAGCGACGTTCCGGCCGCGCGGCCGGCCCAAGAAAGAGCGCTCATAATTGGACTTATCCCCTTTTTTAACGATCGGCCTGGTGGGCGGTATTGGCAGCGGCAAGAGCCGCGTGGCCGAGATGCTGCGCGAGCTGGGAGCCGAGGTGCTGGACGCCGACCAGATTGGCCACCATGCGTTGGCGGAAGACCCCGCTGTTCAAGAGTCGCTACGCCGCCGCTGGGGGCCAGAAGTCTTTGCGAGTGATGGCAACGTCGATCGGAAAGCGGTTGCGAAACGAGTCTTTAGGCCGGACGAAGCTGGCGACGCCGACCGCAAGTTTCTCGAATCCCTGCTTCACCCGCAGATTCGTGCGGGGCTCGAATCGGGCCGCGACGCCCTGGCTGCCAAGGGGGTCACGGTGGCCGTGCTCGATGCCGCGCTATTGTTCGAAGCCGGCTGGAACGACGTTTGCGACCTCGTCGTGTTTGTCGACGCCCCGCGGGCTACCCGGCTGGAGCGAGCGCGGAAGCATCGCGGCTGGACTGAAGAGCAATTCTCCGCACGGGAAGCCGCCCAATGGCCGGTGGAAGAAAAACGCCGGCGGGCCGACGTCGTGATCGCCAACGATGGGTCCGAAACCGAGCTTCATCATGCCGTGGGCGAATTCTGGCAGAAATACGTGGCTGCCTAGATTGCCAAACAGCAACTGGGCCCGCTTCTTTTGGGCGGTAGCAGTCCACGCTACTTTGTCCCACCGCAAAGCTGGCACGGGCCGGCCCTTGCCAAAGTTCTTCATTTCTTCATTTACCGCAGATCGGTTAGTTTCGCCTTTCCATTTATGCCGACTTTATGCAATAATGGGGAACAGATGCACCCTCGCGGGGCTGGCCGTTCGTTGCCGGCCTACGGAACACCCATCTGTTTGAGATTCCCCCCTCCCTACCGGGCGCGGTCGTGCGCCCACGCTCTCGTCTCTTCCAGGAGCGAACAATTCGATGTCGGAACAAATCAACCGCGATTCGCGGCATTCGCGCCCGCGCCCATGCATCGCCGCCGCGCTCGCAACGAGCAAAACGGCGAAGACCTGATCGATCGGCAGTTCTTGGCCGAGCTCGACCGCGAAGAACCCCTCTCGCTGGCCGAAGAGCTCGACAAGGCGGCCGAGCGCGTCCGCCGCATCGGCGCAGCCATCGCCAAGGATGACGTCACCGATCGCAACATCCACATTGCCGAGCTGCAGCGAATGACCGTGCAGCAGCTCATCGCTACGGCCGAGGCCGAACAGATTCCCGACGTCAGTGGCCTGAAGAAGCCGGAGCTCATCTTCCGCATCCTCAAATCGCGGGTGAAGCTCAAGGGGCTGATGTTTGGCGAAGGGACGCTGGAGATTCTGCCGGACGGATTTGGCTTTCTCCGCAGCCCCGACTACCACTACCTCTCTTGCCCAGACGACATCTACGTCTCGCCCAGCCAGATTCGCCGCTTCGGCCTGCGGAACGGCAACACGGTGGCCGGCACGATTCGGCCGCCCAAGGAGAACGAGCGTTACTTTGCCTTGCTCCGGGTGGAGGGAATTAACGGCGACGATCCGAACCTGCTCGCGAAAAAAATCTTCTTCGACGATCTGACGCCCGTGCATCCCAAGACACGGATCGTCATGGAGACGACGGCCGACGAAATCGAGATGCGGGTGGTCGACATGATCGTGCCGATCGGCTTCGGGCAGCGCGGTCTGATCGTCAGTCCGCCGCGGGCCGGCAAGACGATCCTGCTGCAGAAGATGGCCAAGGCCGTGCTGGCGAACTACCCGGGAGCCTATGTGATCATGCTGCTGATCGACGAGCGGCCCGAGGAAGTGACCGACATGGAGCGGCAGATCAAAGGGCCGAATTGCGAGGTGATCAGCTCGACGTTCGACGAAACCTCGGCCCGGCACGTGCAAGTCTCTGAAATGGTGATCGAGAAGGCCAAGCGGATGGTCGAATATGGCAAGGACGTGATCATCTTTCTCGATTCGATCACGCGGCTGGCCCGGGCCTGGAACGCCGAGTGCCCTCACTCGGGCAAAATCCTTTCGGGCGGCATCGATGCCAACGCGATGCAGCGGCCGAAGCGGTTCTTCGGCTCGGCCCGGCAGGTCGAAGGGGGCGGCTCGCTGACAATCGTGGCCACGGCGCTGGTGGACACGGGCAGCAAGATGGACGAAGTGATCTTCGAGGAATTCAAAGGCACCGGCAACCAGGAGATCGTGCTCGATCGCCGGCTGGTCGATCGCCGCGTCTGGCCGTCGATCGACATCGGCCGCAGCGGCACGCGGAAGGAAGAGATGCTGATGGACCCGGAAGAATATCGCCGCGTGTGCCTGTTGCGCCGGGCGATCAATGAAATGAACGGGCCGGACGCGATGGAGCTGCTCACCGGCCGGCTGCGGAAGACGAAGTCGAATGCGGAATTTTTGATGAGCGTGAAGGAGTGACACATAGCCCGACCATTTTGGTCGGGACGCGGCGCACCCGACCAAAATGGTCGGGCTATATGCATCCCATGCCCAACATTATCTCCCCGTCGAATGTCTCCCAGCACGACCGCTTCGGGATCGTCGTATCGCGGTGGAACGAAGCGGTGACGCGGCGATTGTTGGACGGGGCGCTGGAGACGTTTAAGAAGCACAGCGTGGCCGACGATTCGATCGACGTGGCCTGGGTGCCCGGCGCGTGGGAAATTCCGCTGGTGGCGAAGCGGATGGCCGTTTCGCGGCGCTACGGTGCGGTGCTTTGCCTGGGGGCCGTGATTCGCGGCGAGACGACGCACGACCGGCACATCAACCGGGCGGTCAGCCAGGCGATCAGCCAACTTGCACTGGCCGAGAACATTCCCGTGTTGTTCGGCGTACTCACGTGTGAAACGATGGAACAGGCCCTGCAGCGGGCCGGCGGCAGCGTGGGGAACAAAGGTTCCGAGTGTGCCGCGGCCGCGATTCAGATGGTCGGGTTGCTCAAGAGTTTGCCGTGATGTAGTAGGCACACTCCGTGTGCCGCAGCAGCCTGGTGTACCCGCACGAATCACAACTGGACGTATTCGAGGCATAACGATACCGAGAACTATGTTACGGCACACGGAGTGTGCCTACTACAATTGCCCATGTCGCGCAGAAGTCGTGCCCGTGAAGTTGCCCTGCAACTCCTCTTCGAGGATGATGTGAATCCGCGCACTCGCTGGACGACACCAAGCGGTTCATCGCGGGCCGCCTCAACGCGCCGACCTGGAAGAGTTCTGCCTGTCGCTGATTCAGGGCGTCCGCCGCAATCAGCAGGAGCTCGACGCCCTGCTCTCGAAAACTGCCGACAACTGGAGCATCGGACGCATGGCCGCCACCGACCGCAACGTGCTCCGCCTGGGCACCTTCGAGATCCTCTACACCGACACGCCCGACCGGGCCGCCATCAACGAAGCGGTCGAGCTGGCCAAACGCTACGGCAGCGGCCAATCGGCCCAGTTTGTGAACGGCATTCTGGATAAGTTTTTGCACCGCAAAGAGTAAGGCAAGACAACGAGGACAAAACGGACGCGGTGCGTCAACTGCGCCGATATGCGGCCCCTACCGCTTCTCCGCCTCGCCCCCCTGCGGCCGGCGGTTCAACCCTGCTTTGGCCCGCAGCCCTTGGTCTTCGAACGTGAGGCCGAATTCGCCTCGATTGAGATCCATCAGCGGCAGCGGCGCCGCGGGGCCTATTTTGGGTTGACCGGGGTGGCCGTAAACGGTCGACTCCATCGTCTGCCACCGATCGTTCCAGACGTATTTTCCGCCGCCCGGGCAAACCAGCCGAATCTTCCAAACTTGCTCCTCGACTTCGACCGGGTCACGATCGGGATACTGGCGCATTCCACTCGTTGAGAATCGGCAGATTACCCCAGGCCAGGGCTTGCATGGCTTGCTCCACCCGATCGCGTGTGACTGCGGAAATGACGTCCAGCAGTTTGCGGTCGGCACGGGCGGCGACGTTCTGGCCGAGCCAGGCGGTTGCTGCCGCCGGCGCGCCGCCGGCGTTTTGCTCCCGCGCAATGCGCCGGTCGAGCGCTCGCTGGATTACGTTTTCGCTGAGCGACAAAGTAAGTGAATCGCCTGACAACGTGTAATACACGGCCAAGTTGCGCAGCTCTGCCGCGTTGCCGCCGGCCTCTTCCGAAGCCGAAACCTTGACATATGGTTTGTCTTTGTATGAAAGCGCTTCCCAATGGGCCATTCCCGGCGCCGTCTGTTCGATAAAGGCCCGCGCCGCAGTCATGAATGCGGTCGCCTTCAGCGGACTGCCGACTTCAAACCAAATGGCGATCGGCAGCTTGGCTGCGAGCGACGGAAAATCAGTCTCCCACTTCTCCGGGGCGACTTTTGCCAGCTCAGCCCAGGCCGGATCGTCATCAGCATAAATGGCAATCGATTGGCCGATCCAGCTCAATGGCTCGACGCCAATGCCGGGCGCCATCGTGGACGCGAAGTTGCTGGCTTCGCGAACCGTCGGCGATTTCGCGTTAAACGACATCACAAAGTGGGCGACGTCGTCGTGCGGGTCGCCGGCGCCCGGCTTGATTTCGGCCCCTTGCGTCACGGCGACCATTTCGCGATAGTCGCTGCCCCAGATGAGCGGCATCACGCTGAGGTCGGCCGCCAGCTTTTCGTCGCTGACGCTGAGCCGCAGGGCAATCGGATCGAACGCCCACCGCCAATTTCTTTGATAGCCGCGCCGCCACTGGTCGTAGGCCTCCGCTTCGGCACGAGTGACTTTGTCGACGTGCATTTCAGCGATCGGCGTTAAAAACTCGAGCGCGCCTATCGTGGACGAGGCCACTCCGCGCTGCGTGAGCGTGATTTGGCCAGCGCTGGCAAACGGCAGATCGGTGTGAATCGGCCCCGGCTGCACGTTATTCTTGGCGAGTGCGTCCATGTAGGTGGCGGTCAGCTCTGTGACGACGGCCAGGTCACGCAGTTGACGCGAGCTGGCGATTCGCCAGCGCGGGCCGCACCAGCGGCGAATCGTCGCGTCGCTCAGAAAGACCAGGGCCGTTTCGTCCTGGTCGCCGCGGCGATAGCGATCGCGAAAGAACTTGTATTCGGGCAGGCCGGCCAGGGCAGGCGTCTTGCCACCCGTCACCGCGGCCAGCCGCTCGAGCTGATACAGGGAATTCGCGACCACGACGGCGCGATCAAGCTTGGCGATGTAGCAAGAGACTTCACGATGCGGCGAACGTGACCCTTCGTACCTTAGGCCGTTGATTTCTCCGGGCGCCCGCTCCACCTCTTTGTTGTTGGCGGTGGCCAGCGCGACCTGGGCCAGTAGCAGTCGTTCGAGCACGTCGGGCTGCGTCGTGTCGAACAAGATCGCGAGATCGGTGCCGGTGCGAAAGTTGGCGTCGGAGCCGGTCAGCGCGACGCTGCGAACCAGGCCGGGCCCGATGAGCCGGGCGACGCCAGTGAGTGACAGGCACAACTGTTGCTCGTATCGCTCCAGCGTCTTAGCGTCCGTGGCCTGGGGCTCGGCCAGCCGCAATACGGGCGTGCCGTTTCTGCGGGCCTCGTCGGCCACACGCGTGAAGGCGTTGAAATTGGCAAAGAAGACTGCGTGTTGGTCGGCGGGAATCAAGGCGGCCAGCGGATCGACCTCAGGGCTTAGGCCTTCGGTGAGCTTAGTCCAGTCGATCTCCGGCACGGTGATGCCTTCAATTGTCTCGACGTCGACGAGCTCCGCGCCGCGCACCGGCGGTAACAAGCGATCGAGCTGGATATTCTCGCTGATGGCCCGGCCGCCGGTGAACAAGGCGAAGGAATCGAGCAGTTCATTCGACGATACCGGACGTGGACCGATCTGTGTGTTGTCGTCAACTTTCTCGCCGGAAGCAATCTGTTCGGCGCGAATCTCGTGTCGGAACCATGCGGCGCCCGGCACGCCCGCATCGATGAGACGCTCGTAGTGCGCGATTTTATCGACGTGAAAGGCCTGGCGGGCGGCCGGCTCGCTCAATCCCGTCGGAATCTTGAACTTCAGACGCACCATGCCAGTCCAGTCGGCATTCGGCATGAACAACAGGCCGGTCACGTCCTTGCCAGCCGGCGCACGGACGCTTAGCCGCATCCCTTCCGGCGGCGGTTGCCACACCATCAGCGGATTGACGAAGGCTTCGCCCACGCCGTCGACGACCGCCCGTGGCTGCAAACGCTGCCGCTGCGCCCCGTTTCCGCCCCGCTGGGCCGCGGTGCCCGGGTGCGGCATTTGCCCGTCGGTGATCGTGAGCTTCTCGAGCGACAGTGAATAGTACGCGTCCTCGGCCCGCAGCAGCGGGGCAACCGCGAGCGTGGCGACGAGCGCGAACAGGCGAACGTGCGCAGTGCATGATTCAATCTCCTGGATAGGGCGTCGCTGCGCCACGGCTACAACCGAAATGCGCATCATTCTAGCACGCGGCGGAATCAGCCAGCGGGCGGATGTTAGATGTTAACGTATCATGGCGCGTCTGGGCAAACATACGTTGTTTTTCCGCTGAAAATCCACCCGTTTGCGTCTGGCGCACCGTCGCCGCAGGCAACGGGGCCTGAGGGAGACTTACATCACCCGGTCGGCCGCCCAGGGATAGCGGCGGCCCGTTTTGAATTCTTTGTAGTCGGCGGCGATGGGGTTGTGGATCGTGTCCGGGTTGAACGGCGTGTCGAACGACTTTAGCACGGGAATGATGTCGGCGTCGGGGTAGCCGAGGCCGGTCAGCTCGAAATAGTCGCCGTTGATGTCGTAGAGCTGCACCCAGTCGGTCGCGACCCGGACCATCCGCAGCATCCGCAGCTCATCGCGGGTGCGGCGAAAAAAGGCCACGGCCGCGTCGAGGCCGCCATCGGCGAAATTGTGCTGGGCGAGGGGAGTGGACATCAGAGGCGTTCGCCCGACTTGAATGGTAGTTCATTCGTAGGCATGAACATTCTATCGCCATCTCCGCCCAAGTGAAGCCGACTGTCAATGCGGCTTCACGAACGTGTCTGGGCGCAGGAAATTCGTGCTTCCGTGCGATTGAAACCGCGCGTTCTCAATTAACCCCCAATTGCCTGAGCGCGTTCAGAATTTGCTGCTGCCGTTGCATTTCCGCGTTGTGCATCATCTGTCGTTGACGCATCTCGGCCTGACGAATGGCCATTTCTTCTTTGTGCCGCCTTTCTTCGTCCGCACGTTGTCGATCTGCTAAACGCCGCTTTGAATTCAACGCGACATCATAGCTTCTCTTGAGCGCTGGCAAGCGTATCAATTGTTGAATGATTTGGTCTGCATGCCCCCAATCCGCAATATTGATCGAACTGCGTAGCTTCGACAAGTAGAACTTAACTACTTGGATATCCTGCTTCTCGATTCGGCTCGCCGCCACCTGTCCGGCTTCCTGCACAATTTTCTCAACCTTGCTATAGAACTCTTGATATGCCGATCCATTCGCGGCTGACTGAGCTGATTGTGCAAGGACAGTTCCGTTTGATTCCACTAGTGTCGCGGCAGTTACAATCAAAACCATTGCGCAACAAACTCTTGGCCGATGGTACATTGGGAATGCCTCACAAAAAAGGAAGAGCGGAATGGCGATAAGTTCTGCCACGCGAATGCAGGTACTTCAGGCCTTTACCCCAACACTACCGCGCTTCATCGTGCCGCACACCGCGAGTCTTCATCCAACGAGCCCGATTTGCGGTTCCGGTAATAGGGATTGGGCGAGTGTGGCAGATTGCATCGGCCGCGGCGTCAGCCAGAATGCGCCGCTGCAACTGTATGGGGTCTTGGCATTCACGAGAGATTACGAGCCCCGACAAGCCTAAGAATCGCGCGTCGACGCGCTGCATTGAACGTTCGAAATGCTGATGCAGCTTCAGCGGCGAGCTTGCTGCAAAAAAGAATATGACCCGCTAACTGGCCGCCACGCGAAGCTGGCCGCAGGTGTAGTAGGCACGCTTCGTGTGCCGTAACAGCGAAGAATTGCATGGGTAATTCTAGCCGGAGCTACGCGGCATAGAACGATTGTTCGCGCTGCGGCTACGGCACGCGGAGCGTGCCTGCTACTTCCCCGCCACGCGGAGCTGGCCGCGGGCTTGGGTGATGAGGCGGTCGCGGATGGCGAGCTCGGCCTGGCCGGCGGCGGGGCGGGAGAGGGCGGTGCTGAGTTGCTCGCTGGCGGCGGCCGCATCGAGCTTGGCCGCGGGGACGGCGCGATTCGAAAGGACCGAGACGACGTTGTCGGCCACTTGCACGAAGCCGCCGTCGACATAGTAGCGCTGGTTTTCGCCGCCGCGGCGGATCCGCAGCTCGCCATAGCCCAGCCGGCCGATCAGCGGGCTGCGGCCGGGTAGGATGCCGCACTCGCCGTCGAACAGCGGCAAGGCGACGAAGTCGGCCCGCGTGTCGAGCACCGTGGCTTCCGGCGTGACGATGATGCAATGGACGGCGCTTGCAGTTGTTGCGTGATCGGCCATGGGCTTTGTGAGGGGACGCGACTCCGCGACGGCTCGCGGACTCGCCGTTGCGTCGCGGTTAAACAATCTATTTCTTCTGTGATTTTTTCCACGCCGCTTCGGCCTGCTCGATCGGGCCGACGTACATGAAGGCGTCTTCGGGCAGGTGGTCCCACTTGCCGTCGCAGATTTCCTCGAAGCTGCGGATCGTGTCGGCCAGCGGCGTGATTTCGCCCGGCTTGCCGGTGAACACCTCGGCCACGAGGAACGGCTGCGACAGGAACCGCTCGATGCGGCGGGCGCGATGCACGACCAGCTTGTCCTCCTCGCTCAGCTCGTCGACGCCGAGGATGGCGATGATGTCTTGCAGCTCGCGGTAGCGCTGCAGGATCGTCTGCACGCGGCGGGCGACGGCGTAGTGCCGCTCGCCGACGTACTGCGGATCGAGAATGCGGCTGGAGGAGGCCAGCGGATCGACGGCCGGGTAAATGCCCTTTTCGCGAAATCGAGCGCTCCAGGTAAATGAACGCGTCGAGCTGGCCGAAGGCCGTGGCCGGGGCCGGGTCGGTCGGGTCGTCGGCCGGCACGTACACGGCCTGCACCGAGGTGATGGCCCCCTTGTTGGTCGAGGCGATCCGCTCCTGCAGGGCGCCCATCTCGGTGGCCAGCGTCGGCTGGTAACCCACGGCCGAGGGCATGCGGCCCAGCAGGGCCGAGACCTCGCTGCCGGCCTGCGAGAAGCGGAAGATGTTGTCGATGAACAGCAGCGTGTCGGCGCCGGTCGTGTCGCGGAAGTATTCGGCCATCGTCAGGGCCGAGAGGGCCACGCGGAGGCGGGCGCCGGGCGGCTCGTTCATCTGGCCGAAGACCATGCAGGTCTGCTCGATGACGCTGCGGCCGGTGTCGCCGATCTTGGCTTCCTGCATTTCCAGCCACAGGTCGGTGCCCTTCGCGGGTCCGCTCGCCGACGCCGGCGAACACCGAGTAGCCGCCGTGGGCGCTGGCGATGCGGGCGATCAGCTCGGTGAGGATCACCGTCTTGCCCAGGCCGGCCCCGCCGAACAGGCCGGCCTTGCCGCCGCGGACGAACGGCGTCAGCAGGTCGATCACCTTGATGCCGGTTTCGAACAGTTCGGTCTTGGTCGACAGGTCGCGCAGCACGGGCGGATCGCGGTGGATGGGCCAGTACTCGTCGGCCTCGACCGGCCCGCGGCCGTCGATCGGCTCGCCCATCAGGTTGAACACGCGGCCGAGCGTGGCCTTGCCGACCGGCACCTTGACGGGCTCGCCGGTGTCGAGGCAGTCCTGCCCGCGGACCAGGCCGTCGGTGCTGCCCAGGGCGACGCAGCGGACGCGGCCGCCGCCCAGGTGCTGCTGCACCTCGCCGGTGAGGTTGATCTTCACGCCCTTGTGCTCGGAGACGATCTTGACGGCGTTGTAGATCGCCGGCAGGTGCGTCCGCATCGAACTCGACGTCGAACGTCGAGCCGATGATCTGCGTGATGCGGCCGATGTTTTGGGCAGTTGCGGTGGCCATTTCGTAGGTGTCAGGTGTCGGGTGTCGGGTGTCAGATAAATACAGTTGTCTGGCTGAAAGCTGACGGCTGAAAGCTGACAGCTTTTCTAACTCAACGCCTCGACGCCGCCGATCACGTCCATGATCTCGGACGTGATGCGGCTCTGGCGGGCGCGGTTGTATTGCCGGCTCAGGCGCTGGATCAGGTCGTCGGCGTTTTCGGTGGCCGCTTTCATGGCCACCATGCGGGCGATCTGCTCGCTGACGGCCGCGTCGAGGAAGCACTTGAACAGCTTGACCTTGAAGCTGGTCGGCACGACCTCTTCCAGAATGCTCTCGGCCGAGGGCAGAAACTCGTAGACTGCTGCCGGCCGGTCGGTGCGCCACCATTCGGGCCAGCCCCGTGGTTGCCGCTGGCTTTGCCCGTGCCCGACGCGGCCCCACCGTCACTGCCAATTGCGCCAGCGGCAGCAGCGTTTCGACCGAACGGCCTGGCGCGACAGGCTCTCGAACCTCGTGTAGACGACGTCCAGCCGGTCGAGCTTGCCGGTGACGTACTCGTCGAGGTAGCGGTTGGCCAGCACCTCGACCTCGTCGAACGTGGGCTTGTCTTCGAAGTGCGTGTAGGTGGCGTCGGCCTTGATGCCGCGGAACTTGAAGGCCGAGATGCCGCGCTTGCCGGAAATCTCCAGCCGACGGCCCGGCACTTCCTTTTCCAGCGTGAGCCACCGCTGGTAGCCAGCCCGCTGGCAATTGCCGTTGTAGCCGCCGCACAGGCCGCGGTTGGCCGTGAGCACCAGCAGCGTCACATTCCGCACCGAGTCGTGCACTTCGAGCAGCGGGTGGCTGACCTCCAGGCCGCTGGCCATCAGGTCGGCCACCAGCTGCGTCATGCGCTTGGTGTAGGCCGTGGCGGCCGAAGCCCGGTCCATGGCCTTCTTGAACCGCGCAGTGGCGATCAACTCCATCGTCCGCGTGATCTTGCGGATGTTGCGGATCGACCTGCGGCGTTTGTCGAGGGCGCGAGGATTGGCCATGAGGGATTCTGATACTAAAAGTCCGGCTTACAATTCAAATAACGATGAAAATGTTCAATGCAAAATGCAAAATGACGAGTTGCCTCACCATTTGTCATTTTGCATTTAGTATTTTGCATTTTGCATTTGCATTTTCTGTTCAAACCGCGACGGCTTCACGATCTTTCGCTTCACTCATTCCTTTTTTTTGATCGGTTCCAGCCGCGGCGAACTGGCCTTGGAACTCTTTAATCGCCGCTTCGAGCTGTTTCGTCAGGTCTTCGCTGAGGTCCTTCTTGTCGGCGAGCGCCTCCCAAATCTCGGGCTTCTGGTCGCGCATGAACGTCAGGAACTGCTTTTCCCACTCCTGCACGTCGCCGATGGGGATCTTGTCCAGGTGGCCGCGCGTGCCGGCGTAGATGATCAGCACCTGGTCGATCACGTTCATCGGCTCGTACTGGCCCTGCTTGAGGATTTCGACCATGCGGTAGCCGCGGTCGAGGCGCGACTGCGTGGCCGCGTCGAGGTCGGTGCCCAACTGGGCGAATGCCTCCAGTTCGCGGAACGCGGCCAGGTCGAGCCGCAAACCGCCGGCCACCTTCTTCATGGCCTTGATCTGAGCGGCACCGCCGACGCGCGACACCGAAATGCCCACGTTCATGGCCGGCCGCACGCCGGCGAAGAACAAGTCGGGCTGCAGATAAATCTGCCCGTCGGTGATCGAAATCACGTTCGTCGGAATGTAGGCCGAGACTTCGCCTTCCAGCGTTTCGATGATCGGCAGCGACGTGAGCGAGCCGCCGCCCAGCTCGTCGCGACAGCTTGGCCGACCGCTCCAGCAGCCGGCTGTGGCAGTAAAACACGTCGCCCGGATAGGCCTCGCGGCCCGGCGGACGCCGCATCAGCAGCGACAACTGCCGATAGGCCGCGGCCTGCTTGCTGACAAGTCGTCGTAAACGATCAGCGCGTGGCTCGCCGCTGTACATGAAGTACTCGGCCATCGCCGTGCCGGCGTAGGGGGCGACGTATTGCAGCGGGGCCGGGGCGCTGGCGCCGGAGACGATGACCGTCGTGTAGTCCATCGCGCCGTGCTCGCGAAGCTTCTCGATGACGCCGGCCACGGTCGATTCCTTCTGGCCGATCGCGACGTAGAAGCACTTCACGCCCGAGTCGCGCTGGTTGATGATCGCGTCGATGCCGATGGCCGTCTTGCCGGTCTTGCGGTCGCCGATGATCAGCTCGCGCTGGCCGCGGCCGATCGGCGTCATCGCGTCGATGGCCTTGATGCCGGTCTGCAGCGGCTCGCGCACCGGCTGCCGCTCGGCCACGCCGGGGGCGATGATTTCGACCGGCGCGGCGCTCGGTGGTGACGATCGGGCCCTTGCCGTCGAGCGGATTGCCCAGCGGATCGACCACGCGGCCGATCACGCGCGTCGCCCACCGGCACGCTCAAGCAGCCGGCCGGTGCTTTTGACCTCGTCCCCTTCGGTGATCTCCAGGTAGTCGCCGAGGATGATCACGCCGACGGAGTTCTCTTCGAGGTTGAAGGCCAGGCCGATCGTGCCGTTGGGGAACTCGACCATCTCGCCGGCCATCACGCCGGAGAGGCCGTAGACGCGGGCGATGCCGTCGCCGACTTCGAGCACGCGGCCGACTTCGCGGACGTCGATCTGGGCCGAGAACTGCTCGATTTCCTGCTGAATGACGGAAGCGATCTCGTCGGCTTTGAATTTCATGATTGAATCTCGATGGTAGCCGCGGCTGATGACCGCGGCCGTGCCTAACAAAATAGATAGCCGCGGCCTCTGGCCGCGCTCGTTCCATTCAAGTATATAGCCGCGGCCGTTGGCCGCCGGTACTTCAGCCGAGCCCTCAGGGACCCGCTACAGCAAAAACGTCTCCGGGCGGGTTTCAATGCGTTCGACCGTGCGGTCGACGATCGTTTTTCGCAAGTCGTTCAGCCGCGTGGCCACGGAGCCGTCGAACACGCGGTCGCCGATCCGCACGATGATTCCGGCCACGAGCGAGGGGTCGACGCTAATCTGCAGCACCGGTTCGGTCCGCAGCGCATTGCGGGCCATCTCCAGTATTTCGCCTCGCAAGTCGTCGTCGAGCGGACTGGCCACGCGAATTTGCACTTCCGTCTGACCAAGCTGCTCGCCGTAGAGCTTCTGGAGCGAGCGGGCGATCGGCCGCAGCAATTGCAGCCGGCCGTGCCGCGCGACTACTTTGACGAAATTCAGCACCGTCGTCGACGCCCGCGAGCCAAAGATGCGATCCACGATTTGCTCTTTGTTTTCCTCGGAGACCAGCGACGACCGCAGCAACTCGACCAGGGCGGGAAACTTCGCGAGCACATCCTCGGCCAGCGACTGCATTTCATCGACGACGGCCGCTGGATTGCCCGCCTTGTTCGCGGCGCCGAGCAGGGCCTTGGCATATACTCGCGCAACCTGCTCCTCGGTGACGTCCATCACCGTTTCGTGCTTTACAGGTTCGCGCTGGCCGGCCATGGATCAATTCTCGCTGGGATTTGCCGCAGCCAGGCGGCTGAGCGCGTCGCGGACGACTTTGGCGTGCTCCTCGGGCGTGATTTTCTCCTGAACCACGCGCCGGGCCAGGTCGATCGCCACGTTGGCGCTCGCCGTGGCGAGCTCCTGCACGGCCCCGTCCTTCGCCCGCTTAATCTCCAATAGCGCTCGGTCCTTTTCTTCCTCGCCGGCCTTGCGGGCCTCGGCCACGATGCGGGCCTTGGTCGCCTCGGCGTCGCGCCGAGCTTCTTCCAATAGCGCTCGCACCTCGCCCGCCGCCGCGGCGAGCTTGGCCTCGTGCTCGGTTAAGAGACGCTTCGCATCCTCGTGCTTGGCCTTGGCGGCTGCGAGCTGGGCGGTGATCTTGTTTTCGCGCTCCAGCAGTGCCGACGAAATCTGCGGCCAGGCGAACTTGCTCAGGATGGCCAGGAGCAGCAGGAACACGATCGCCGTGAAAATCGCCAGGTCCGGGTCGAAGGCCAACGGGTTCGGCTCTTCAGCGGCGGCGGCGTGGTCCTTTGCCGATTCCTCGCCCGCACCGGGCGCAAGTTTCTCCGCGTCAGTCTTTTCCGCCGCACTCTTTGTCTCGGCCGTTTGGATCGGCGGCGTAGCCGCGCTGACACGGACAAACAGCAGCGCAGCGGCTGACACGACGGCAGCTAGTGCAACAACTCGTAAAGACATTCGGGCACCTGAATCTTTGAAGACCGCCCATCACCGCGGCGTGTTGAACAACATACAAACGATCAGGGCGAAGAACGTGGCACCTTCGATCAAGGCGGCCGAAATGATCATCGCCGTTTGAATGCTGCCGGCCGCTTCTGGCTGACGCGACATACCTTCCACGGCCTGGCCGCCGATGCGGCCGATACCCAGGCCGGCGCCGAGAATCACGAGGCCCGCGCCCACGGCGGCGCCCAAGTTCATTGGGCCCGGAGCAGCGGTTGCACCCTGGGCCATCGCCGGCGCGGCGAAGACCAGAAGGACGACACCGACCATCAATACCAGTCGAGCTAAGTTTGCCACAGTTTTGTTCTCCTTAGATTGAATTTGACTGCAAATGTGCGACTTGAATACGAGCGAGCGAGTCGGCCTGCAACGGCCCGCGTACCGAATATCTAGTGTGGATGAACGGCCATGCCGATAAAAAGCGCCGACAAAAATGTGAAAATATAGGCCTGCAAAAAGGCAACAAAAAGTTCGAGCATGCTCAAGGCGATAGCGCCCATGACGCTAAGCGCCGTGACCGGAACCCACAGCAACAACGACGTGGCGCTGGCGCCGATAAATGCCAGGATCACCGCGAGCACCACGTGGCCGCCCATCATGTTGGCGAGCAACCGAACTGCCAGCACGCCGTGCTTCACCAGCAGGCCGAAAATCTCGATCACGAAAATCATCGGGACCAGAAGGAATCTGAGCCCCGGTGAGAGGTCCATCTGCGGGATTTGGGCTTTCCAGAAACCAATAGCTCCCAACTTCTGCATCCCCGAGCCGATGACGATCAGGAAGGTCGTGAACGCCAGCGCCCCCGTGACAGCCAAGGAACCGGTTGGCGAGCCAAACCACGGCAGGATGCCGAACAAATTGCAGCCCAATACGAAGAAGAAAACGGTCCATAAAAAAGGGACGAACCGGTCGGCGTCGTGATGACCGATGCAAGGGCGGGCGACGCTATCTCGAAAGTACATCAGCATCGCTTCCAGCATGTTGCGGAACCGGCCGCGCGCAATCGCGCCCCCCTTGAGCGCCTGCCCTAAACCGATAAAGAACGCACACATGATGAGCGCCACCGCCAGTTCAATCACCATGAATTTGGTGATCTGGAAATCGAGCGGCTTGATCATGTTGTCGATGACCGGTTTACCCGTATGAACCGCGAATACGGGCTCGGACCGCTCGAACGGCTGCGGGATTTTTACGTGGCCGTTCGGGGGACTAAATATCCGCGGAAAATGAAACTCCGTCGAGTCTTCGACGTGGCTGAAGAGCTCGTTGGGGTCCAGCGGATTCTTGGCTTCGTGTTCTGCCATGGCGACGGGCTCAGCGGACGCTTGTGTCTTGATTGGGAAGCCACTTCGACACGCGTTTGACGTTCAGGTACGTTTCCAGCGCCAGCGTCGACAGATAAAAGACGAGCAAATAGCCTACGAACGGCAAGTTTTCGCGACCCCCATGCCCGCTCGCCGCTAGATAAACACACACCGCCAGTGCGGGCACCATCCGAATTGCCATGCCGCAGAGCATGACCACGAGCGGCGCTGTTACTTTTGACAGCGACCAAGCGGCCAGCTCGGCGAGGGTCCCACCCAACAAGCAAATGGCGGCTGCGATCGACAAACCGCCGACACCACCGGGTTCACTCTGATTGACGGCAAACGGCAGCAGCGCCAGCGCAACCACGAGCGTCACGCCGGTTAAAAGTAGAACCGGTGGCAGCAGATTCCTGGCAGCGGGCGGACGCAAGTCGTCATTCATCGGCTGGGGGCTTCTTATCAGAACGTGTCAATGAAATCAGGTGAAAAGTCGCGGCCGTACCGCCCAGGGCGAACCCCAACAACATGAACAACACCTGCGTGCCAAGTTGCTGATCAATCCAGTAGCCGCCAATGCCGGGCAAGACCATCTCCAGCGATACGGCAATGATCCGCCACGCCCATTGGTACGCGACCCCCGCCGATGACCGATCGTCCGAGGGCTCTGCCACCGTAAGATGCGCCCGCCCCTTGCACAAAGGATGAACTGGAGTTGCGCCTACCTTACCGGTCACAAAGTGGCGGCTGGTAGGCACTTGCGCACACCGTGCGCCAGAACCGCAGCGGCCGGCCGTCGCGCTCCGTAACTGCTACCGGCCGGCCAATTTAGTCCACGCCGCGACGCGATGTCAACGGGCTTGCCGACCGAATTTGTGCTTTTTTTCACAATCTCTTGCCGCGCGTGAAAAGCGCTGCCCGCCGGCGACCCGACGTCGCGTTACGTCAGCCCTCAAGTTTTTGACGGCTTGTTGAAAAAGAGGACTGGCCGGCGGTCCGCCGTGAAAAATGTCGCGAGTTTCCGTTGCCGGAAGCGTATCTGTCCCCTTGTTTGAACGCGCAACTAAGCGTGCCCATCGCCGACTCCGGTGGATGGAGCGTCAACAAACTCCGCCGTCGAGCACAAATTCATTGGTTTGTTCGAGTGGTTCGAGTCAGGAGTCGAGTCCCCGAATTCCCGCCGAAAACGCGGAAAATGCGCCGAAGGAAAATCTTTGCGAAAATCGCCAATTTCGACTATGATAAACGAAGGGGTCCGGCTGGTTTTCGCGGGTCTGCGGGAAATGGAGCCGAAGGGTTTGTAGCCGGTGGGGAAGGCCGGTTGGGCGACGCCAAGGATTGAGCGAACTCGTTTGGTCTTTTCAACTTGTGGCGAACAGCCGCTGTGCGCGGGCCAACCCATGTGGAGCCTTTCCGATATGACGGCAGCCACGTTGCGCAATTGCACTTGCAAGGACCTCGCCCAAATGGCCAAAACCGAGGGCGTCGCCGGTTGGCATTCGATGCGTAAGGACGAGCTCGTCCGAGCGCTAGTTAAACAGGCCAAAAACAAGCAGCGCAGCCGCTACGGACGCCGCCGGCTCGAAGAGACGTTGCGAGAAGCGGCCAATGAAGACGGTGCCTCCGCCGCCCGGGCGGCCACCCGCGAGCGGCTTCGCGAACTGCAGGCCAAGCTCGATGCCGGCCGGCTCCTCAATTCCCATTCCAACCGCTCGGCCGACCGTGCTGAACAGCAAGACCGCCTCGTAATCATGGTCCGCGACCCCTATTGGCTGCACGCCTATTGGGAAATCGCCGCCCGCAGCGTCGAACGTGCCCAGTCGGCACTGGGCCAGCATTGGCACGGCACCCGGCCGTTGCTGCGGGTGTTTCGCGTGGCGAGCGACGGTTCGGCCGCGCTCGATCGAGAGATCGTCATCCACGGCGGCGTGCGGCACTGGTACGTTGATGTGCAAAACCCGCCCTGCCAGTTCCGCATGGAAATCGGCTATTTGGGCAGCGGCAGCAAGTTCTATTGTCTCGCCCGCAGCAACACGGTCAGCACGCCGCCGGCCGGCACGAGCGACTCAGTCGATGAAAACTGGGTCGATGTCGACGACAATGCCGACCGCATCTTCGCGATGAGCGGCGGCTACATGCCCCAAGGCACCAGCCTTGAGCTGCAAGAGCTGCTCGAAGAGCGCCTGCAGCGGCCGATGGGAACGCCAATGCGCATGCGCTATGGCGGCGGGGCCTCCCGCGGCTTCGAAGACACGAAGGAGATGCCCTTCGCCGTCGACGCCGAGCTGCTCGTCTACGGCGTGACTCACCCGCACGCCCACGTGACCATGCAGGGCGAGCCAGTGCCATTGCGGCCCGATGGCAGCTTTACCGTGCGGATGTCGCTGCCCGAGCGGCGGCAAGTGCTGCCGGTGGTAGCAAGCTCGCCCGACGGTGTCGAGCAGCGGACGATCATCTTGGCGGTTGAACGGAACACCAAAGTGCTCGAAGCAGTTGTCCGCGAACCAGGAACCTGAGCCGCAGGGCGCGGCCATAAGCGCTTTGCTAGGTCGTAGGACGGGCAATCGTGTCCGTCGTTCGATTTATGAGCGTGGGACGGAAACTCCTGTCCGTCGGGTCATCAGCCGTTACTTTGACATTCCCATCGGTGGCATTGCCGCCAGGGCGGACACGATTGTCCGCCCTACGGACTTCACCTTTGCCAGCTTTCCCAACTTTTCTACGTTTCGAGAGCGGCCGCCGCCGAAGCTGATAACGGGACAGCCTGCGGGGGCAGCCCGCGCGGTGCCGCACATTACCCTGGCGACCGGCTTTCTTACGGCGCCGGACGCGAATAATTGCCATGCGATCGCCACCCGACGTGCAACACAACAACTCCCAGGATTATCGAGACTTGTCCGCCGATATCGACCCAATTCTGCAAGGCTGGCCGTACCGGCCCGACGAAATCAACGTCCGCCTGATCGACGGCGACGATGGCGGGCGGAAAATCCAGCTCCGTCTCGATCTGGGGATCCTCCAAATGGAAATCGACGGGCGTCCCGACGGCCGGCGAATTCACGAATGCGACTCGTGGCTCGAATATCACCAGAAGCGTCAAATGGACCACGACGCTGCCAACCCCGACGGCAAACCCTACTTGCTGGAACCGGAAGATTGCGCCGAGCTGCAGCGCGAGGGCGTGCAGTACTATCATCGCTACATCAGTTTCTGGCATTTGCAGCGCTACGAGCTGTGTGCCGCGACACGCTCCGCAATCTGCGGCTGTTTGCCTTCGTCCGCGAGCACGCCCGCGACGATCGCGACAAAATGCAGTTCGATCAATGGCGGCCCTACGTGACAATGATGCACGCCCGGGCGGTGGCGACGCCGCTGGTGGAACTCGAGCAATGGGATGCCGCGGCCGGCGTGCTGGATGCGGGCATTCGCGGCATCGAGCGGTTTTTGGAAGAATACAACCAGTCGGAGCGAGCGGCCCAAGTCGGCGAGCTCCGGTTCCTGCAGCAATGGAAAAACGAAATCTTGTCGCAGCGGGCGCTGCCCGACCAAGCGACTGTCGCCGATGCGGCCGCGGCCGAACCGAAAATCGCCGATCGTGCGGCGGTGCTCCGCGAGCAACTCAAGCAGGCCATCATCGAAGAGCGCGTACGAAGACGCGGCCGTGCTGCGCGATAAATTGGAAAACCGCAGCCGCAGCGGCGAATTGTAACCGACGCCGCCGACCGGCGTCCGGACAAGGGCCATCATGAAAACTCTTCCCAATGACCTGGCGGCCAAACGCGACCGCCTGCTCGACACGCTCGGCGCGTACGGCAGTTGTGCAGTTGCCTATTCGGGCGGTGTCGACAGCGCCGTTGTGAGCAAGGCGGCGCAACTTGCGCTGGGCGAAGCCGCCCTGGCGGTCACCGCCGAAAGCGATGCGCTCGCGACTGGCGAGCTCGACGAGGCCCGCTCTTTAGCCGCCCTGATTGGCATTCGACATTTGGTGATCAAGACGCACGAATTGTCACGCGCCGACTATGCCGCCAATCAGCCCGACCGCTGTTACCACTGCAAAACGGAGCTCTACGAACGATTGCGGGTGGTGGCTGACGACCTCGGCATCACCGTGCTAGTAAACGGCGTGAATGCGGACGACCTCAGCGATTTTCGGCCTGGCCTAAAAGCCGCGAACGAGCACGCCGTCCGCAGCCCCCTCGCCGAGTGCGGCATTACCAAGGCCGCAGTCCGTGCCCTGGCCGAAGCGTGGAGGCTGCCCGTGGCCGACAAGCCCGCCACGCCCTGTCTGTCGAGTCGTATCGCCTACGGCCAGCAAGTGACACCCCAGCGGCTGGCGATGATCGACGCCGCCGAACAGATGTTGCGGTCGCTGGGTTTGCGCGAACTTCGGGTGCGCTATCACGGCGACGACCTGGCCCGCATCGAAGTCCCCGCCACCGAGATCGCAACGCTTTGTGCTGCCGAAACGCGCGACGCGATCGTGGCCGAACTGAAGCGGTTGGGCTTCAAATACGTCACCGTCGACCTGGCTGGCCTCCGCTCGGGCAGCTTCCAACAGCTCGTGCCACTCGAGGCGCGTAAAGCAATTCGCTTGATGACTCGCCGACGTCGGTGCGGACATTCGGGCCTTCAACCGAGTCCTTGGGCTCTTGATTCTCAACTCTCAGCTCTTGACCTGCTACTTATTCCACCCGCCGTACCAATGGTTGTAATACGCGGACGGCGTGGAGCTGACCTTCGGCGCCGGCTTTAAGAGGGCGTTGTTGATCGTGCCACCGGAGAAGCCCGCGCCGGGCAGACGCGTCTCGCCGATGCGCCCTTCCAGTTTGCGCTGCTGGACGTATGCCCGGCTGGCGGTGGCGTTCGCTTCGCGGCGTTCCAGCTCCGGCCTTACGTAGGATTGATAACTCGTCGCTGAGTTCGTGCCGGACCGCCCCAAGTTCAGGTATGGGCTGACGGTCGGCCGCTGATAAAAATACTTGTCGTACAGATACCGGTTGGCGCTGTCCGTTCCCAGCCCACCGCCCGTCTTAGCGAAGTTCTGCGTATAATACGAGCCGTAGCTGTTCGGCACTTGGGCGGTCGCGGTTGCCGCCACGACGATCGAAGCGGCCGCGCTGGCAATCACCACAAAAGCAAAATTGTCGGCTGCTCTTTTCATCGGGCCCCCAGTTATCGGCCTGCCGCCGCCGAAGAAGCGGCCTTCGGCGCCGCCGGCTGCCCTTCGAAGCGTCGCATCAGCTTGCGCCAATCGGTGACGATCACGCCGTCCGCGCTGAAGCGCTTTGCGGACCGCGTCGTCGCTCATTAGTTGGTTGTCCCAGACGCGCTGTTGCCAGTCGGGCAGAATTCGCTTTACCGAGTCCGATTCAACGGCCGGGAAAACGGCGATCTGCGTAATGCCGGGCGGCAGATCGTGCAGCATCGTAAGAAACGCCTGCTTTTTCGCGTCGTAGCTTTCGGCCGGCGCAACGCGGCGCAAATCGTCAACCTTCGGCAACGGGTAGCTTGCTAGCAGGGCGATGATGTCGTCCGGAAGTGGATAGCCATCGCGGCGGAAACGCTCGACTTGCTCTGGTGTCAACTCGACGGCCATGGCCGGTATCCATTGCTGCCGCGCCACACGCAAGTAGACCTCGATCAGGTCGGGCCGCGTTACCAGCGACCCCAGATGCGTGGTTAAATGCGTCGGCTGCAGGCCGATTGAACGGGCGTAGTTGATCTGGGCCAACAGTTCCTGTTCGACGTCATCCGCCTGGGCGTTGACCATCGTCTGCGTCGGCAACGGCCACATGAAACGAGCGGGGTCGAGCAGCGTCGCGACCAGGTTGTCGCTGGCGACGGGTCGCCAGCGATAATTGGGAATTTCACTGTTGATTGTGAGCTCCAGGCCCACGTCGGCGGTGGGGTGTTCGGTGCTCCAGCGGGCCACGTCGGCGAACCAGGGTGCCGGCGGAATCGCCGCACCGCACCGCACCGCGCCGCTCTCCATCAGTCGCGCCGCCGCGGCGTTGGTTTCGTAGCACAGCCCCATCTCCTGGGCGTGGAGAATGAGCACCTTGGCCCCGGAGGGAAAGCCCAGCCGCTCGGCCCATGTTTCTGTGCGGGCCGACCGGCTAGTCAAGCCGACGAACAGCAACGCCGCGAAAACGGCGCGGAAAAAGCGCCCCGCCGGCGTTGATTGAAGCGAAATGAACATGCAAACGCCCTCAAATCGGCGAAGTTTTGGATGTGCGGCTCGATCCGCAGTCGGAATTCGCAGCCTCGGCGGCGGCGACTGCCGCGACTTTTCTTATTCTACGTCGCGGCGCACTGGCGTGCGGAAACGCGGTATGGGCGTTTTTCGGCAAAAAGCTGGCCGCGGGCGGTTACAAACCGAGCGATCCGTCCGTTGCGGACGGCTTGACGCCAAGCTCTGCTTCCCAAGATTGAATGAACTTTTCGGCGTTGGCCGGCGTGCCAGACTGTACGAGATTGCCGACGACGATCAGCGGCAGGCCCCCCTTCTTGGCGTCGACTCTGCGACTTTTTTCGATCGAATTATACAGTTCGATGTTCTGATCGATTTGCTCCTGGAAATCCTGTTTGCTGAATGACAAGATGCGCTCGCGGCCGACCGTGTTGTACGCCTTTTGCATTGCGGCTGCAGGCGAAGGGGGGGTTTTCGGCGGCGCCATTAGCCAATCATGAAAATGCTCGAACTTTCCAGAATCGAGCGTTGAAACGCCCAACGCCATCCTGGCCGTCAAACAAGCGCCGACGATTGAGTTGGCGGCGCTGGTCACGTTCGTGTTGCATTCCATCTCCATCGGCATCACCAGCACAATTACCGCGACCTGGTCGCCATAACGTTCCAACGCCTGCCGCATGATGCGATGTGTCTCGTGGCAGTGGGGGCAATCGTAGGAGACAAACTCAATGACGAAGTGCGGCGACTCTCGCGAGCCGAGCACCGGATGTCGATAAACGTCAATCGAAAGACTATCGTCAAGAAACTTCACGATCCGCGACTTGGGCGGCGAAGCTTCGGCCGCTTTCGCCGCCGATTCTCCGGATTCAGCCTTTTCGTCCTTCACAACGTCAACGGGCGGTCCGTTCGGCAACGCCTCTCCGCTCGTCTCAGCTTCTGTCGAAATCTTGTTGGCCACATGGACCTGTTTGCCGGTCGAGTCCCCGCCCGGCGAATGAAACGAAGTTTCGCCCGTCGCGTCCATTTGAATTGGATTGGCGAGCGCTACGCGTTCGCTCGTCGAGCCGCTGGCCGGAAAAAGAACTTGCCCGCCTGCTAGCAATGACACGAGCGCCAGAGCGCCGCCCACGGCCAGTGAATACCGGGGACGCGACTGCGATCGCGACCAATCCCCGGCCGAAAGAGCCGCGGCCGGCATCGGGCCGCCCGCTGTGGACCGCGTCGCCGCCGCGACCGGCGCACCCGGAATCGCCGCCCGCAGGGCCAGCAAGCTCGCCGCATTGCCGCGCGACCATGTCGGCGCCGGCGCCATTTTGAGCGTTGACCACACAACCAAGGCCGCGATGCTGATGCCACACACGTGAACGGCCATGCACTCGACGCAGATCTTTCCCAGCGCGAAGAATTGCAAGCCCGTAAACCACAGGCCGCTCAATGCGGCCAGCAACGAAAGCATCACCAGACCCGTGCTGATCCAGCGTCCGGCCCGCGGATTGATCGCGCCCGCCGCCACGCTCAGCCCCGCCAGCGACGAATAGCAGCCGAGCCCTAGCACGGCCACCGGCACGCCCAGCCACACCGACCAACTGCTCGACTGCACGGCTTCGCAATCGGCGCTGCCGGTGATGCAACTCGAGGACACACCGTGACCGATGGATTTCAGTGCCAGATAGGAGGTCAGTCCGAATGCAATCCATGCCAGCACGCGAACGGCCCACAGCACGGAGGTGCCCAGCACCGGTTGCGACGCGCCGAGCGGCGGTTTGACACCAAGCCAATTGTCATTTGCCCAGCTTTCCGCAGATGCTTCCAACGACGCGCGCTGATCGGCGACTCTTAGCTCCGGCGCCACGACCGTCGAGTTTCACGTCCCTCGATCCGCTACCCCTCCCTCCAATGTACGCTGCTCACCTTGGTTTTGGGAGTGCCTGGCAGCAACGCTAGCGGCCTGACGGCAGCGCAACGCTGCATCGCCCGCGTCTGAATTTCTGTCTTGTGCTCGAATCGCTACGATCGCTACGATCTGCCCGTTTTTGACGGCCAGGCCTGCTGGCGCTGGACGACCTGCCGCCGCAGCAGCGCCCGCGGTCGCCGGACCAAAGAATTCACAGCACTCGTTCATTTTACCCAGATGTGAGAACTCGTCATGAACATGAGTCCCAAAGTGCGGCCCCTGTGGCAACGCCTGTTGCTGATGGCCGGAACCTGCGTGTTGTGGGCCTATAAGTCGCTCCACCTGCCGCGGGCCATTCTGCCGCGCGATTTCAAGGCGGTGTGCAACAACTGGACTAATGAAATGTTTTGGATGCTGATCAAATCGGGCTTCACGCGGGCCTACATCGATCAGCCCTGCTACTTCAAGATGCCCACGTCGTTCAAGCCGAAGGCCCAAGTGGCGCCCGAGTATCAGGTCGGCGAAAAGGAAATCCGCAAGTTCTACGAACAAGGCTTTCTGGGCCCGTTCGACGCTTTCAGCCACGACGAAATGATGGACTTCAAGCGCGAGGTGCTCGCGCTGGAAAACACGAAGTCCAAGACCTACGGCTGGGTCACGCCCCGCGATCGGCACTTCGAATCGCCGCGGCTGTGGAACTACATGAAATGCCCGGCGATCACCGAGCGAGTGGCCCAAATCCTAGGCCCCGACTTGCTCGTCTGGCGATCGCAGTATTTCTACAAGGGCCCCCATTCACCGGCCATTCAGTGGCACCAGGCCAGCACCTTTATGGTGGAAGATTACCAGGACCCGGGCATCTTTCCGCCCGACCGGAGCGAAATCTTTCAGATCACGGTCTGGGTGGCGATCGACGACGCCACGCCGGAGCGCGGCTGCTTGCGGTTCGCCCGCGGCTGCCACGATCGCGTGCGGACGATCAAGTTCGGCGGTGAAGAAGGCTTCTACAACGCGGCCTACACGCTCGATTTTAAGGAAGAAGAAGAAGATTGCGTACTCTTGCCGGTGAAGGCCGGACAGTTCATCATCTTCACCGAGCGCTGCATTCACGGCTCGGGGCCAAACACGACCGACCATCACCGGCTCGCGTTCAACATGCGTGTGATTCCGGCCCACGTGCCGGCTTACACGAACAAGAAGTCGTATCGCAGTGTGTACAACGGCGGCAAGTACAACCTCGACCAATGGGGCGTTGCCGTCCTTCGCGGCGAAGACCGGCTGCGCCTCAGCCGCGCCGTATCGCCGGAAGCTTTGGCGACGGGGGAGTTCCGGGGCGTGATTCCGCCCGGCCAGCCGATCCCGCAGGCGACCAGCGTGCGGAAGGCCGCGTAATTTCTTGTAAAGACACGGAGACAAGGGGACGAGGAGACCAGGAGCGAGCGACCGGAGCGCTTTCTTCTTGTCTCCACCACTCCTTGTCTCCTTGTCTGTTCACCGGTGTCAACGATGCGCCATATTCGGGGAAAAAAAGCTCTGGTGACCGGTGTGGCCTCGGGCATTGGTCGGGCGATCGCGCTACATCTGGCCGAACTGGGCGTCGACTTGTTTCTTGTCGACGTCGATCACGTCGGCCTGTCGAAAACCGTTTCCGATGCGAGCAAGTTCGGCATCGAAGTGTTCGGCCGGCAGTGCGACATTGGGAGCTCCGATGAAGTCTCGGCCGCCGTCACCGAACTGCTGACCCGCTGGGGCGGCGCCGATATTCTCATCAACAACGCCGGCATCACTTACTACGGCCGCACGAATGAAATGTCGGCCGAGCATTGGGACCGGGTGCTCCGCGTGAACCTCTACGCGCAGGTTCAGTTCACGCGCGAACTCTTGCCGTCGCTCTTGGAACGGCCCGAGGCCCACATCGTCAACGTTTGCAGCATGTTCGGCCTGGTCGGCATGCCGAAGCTCGCCGCGTACTGCACGACCAAGTTCGGCTTGGTCGGCTTGAGCGACGCCCTACGAGCCGAGTACGGCCGCTACGGCCTCGGCGTGACGGCGCTCTGCCCCGGCTTTGTGCGCACCAATCTCTTCACATCAGCCCCGCTGCCGCCCACGGCCAAGCAGCATAAGATTCCGCCCCGCATCTTCACCACGACCCCCGAACGCGTAGCCAAAGCCACGATCCGCGCGATCCGCCGCAATCGCCGGCTGGTCGTCGTCGAGCCATCGGCACGATTGCTCTGCACGCTGAAGCGGCTGACGCCAGGCCTCGTCGATTTCGCACTGCACCTGGGCCGGCGGAAACGCATCGCGCGTAAGTTGGCAGAAACTAATTCGCGCCGGCGAACTTGTGCTTCGGCCGCGTGAATCGACAGTTCTCAGCTCCGAAGGAGCGCGGTGTGAGGGCCCAGAACAACGCGCTGGATAAGTAGCAAACCGCGCGGTTGGCTCTGAAAGAGCGCGATTCCCGACGCACCGGCGAACGCCACGATTATCTTACTTTGCCCGCAGCTCGCGGGCCGCAGCCACGATCGCCTCCACCGTCAGCCCGCGGTGCGCGTAGACCTCTTCATACGGCGCCGATGCGCCGTAGCCATCCAGCCCGACAAACGCGCCGTGAGTGCCAAGATACTTATCCCAGCACTGGCGAATGCCGGCTTCCACGCCGATGCGAGCCGTGACGGCCGGCGGCAGCACCTGGTCGCGATACGCGACTGGCTGGGCGTCGAAGATTTCAAACGACGGCAAGCTGACGAGGCGGCTCTTAATCCCTTCTTTCTTCAGCTTCTCGTGCGCCTTCACGATGAGCTGCACTTCGCTGCCGGTGGACATCAAAATTACCTCTGGCTTCTTATCGGCCGCGTCGGTCATGATGTAACCGCCCCTGGCGACGCCTTCGGCAGGTGCATAGACGTCGCGATCGAACGTCGGCAGATTCTGCCGCGTCAGAATGAGCATCACCGGGTGCCGGGATTGTTCGAGGGCAACGCGCCACGCGACGGCCGTTTCGTTGGCGTCGCCCGGCCGCAGCACGATGATGTTCGGAATCGCCCGGCAGGCGGCCAGGTGCTCGATCGGCTGATGGGTCGGCCCATCTTCGCCGACGCCGATCGAATCGTGCGTCAACACCATGACCGTCGGCAGGCCCATGATCGCGCTCAGCCGCAGCGACGGCCGCATGTAATCGGTAAATACAAAGAACGTCGCCCCGTAAGGCCGCAAACCGCACAGCGCCATGCCGTTCACCGCCGCAGCCATCGCATGCTCGCGGACGCCGTAATGCAAGTTGCGGCCGGCCGGGTTCTCGGCCGAAAAGTCGCCCCTGGCTTCGTCAAACTCGAGCAGCGTCTTGGTCGACGGGGCCAGATCGGCCGATCCGCCCAACAGCCACGGAATCTTTTTCGCGAACGCGTTGAGCGCCTTGCCGCCGGAAACGCGCGAGGCCATTCCCTTCGCGTCGGCCTCGAACTTCGGCAGCGCGCCTTGCCAGCCCTTGGGCAGGCCGCGCGACTGCATCAGCTTTAGCTCGGCCGCTTCGGCCGGGTGTTCCTTTTCATAGCGAGCGAACAGCGCCCTCCATTCGTCGTGCAGCTCCTTGCCACGCTTGCCCAGCGTGGCCTGAAAGTGGGCAGGCACCTCGGGGGGCACCAAAAACTTGGCGTCGGTCGGCCAGCCGTAGGCCGCCTTGGCGCCGGCGACTTCCTCGGGTCCGATCGCCTCGCCGTGGGCCTTGGACGTGCCCGCCTTCTTCGGCGCGCCGTAGCCAATGATGCTTTTGAGAATGATGATCGTCGGCCCGGCTGTGTGTTTGGCGGCTTTGTTCAGCGCGTCTTCGATCGTCGCCAGGTCATTGGCATCGTCGACCCTCAGCACGTTCCAGCCCAGGCCCTCAAATCGCACGCCCACATTCTCGCTGAAGGCCAGCCGCGTCGCGCCCTCGATCGTGATGTGGTTGTCGTCGTAAATCCAGCACAGGTTGCCTAGCTTCAGATGGCCGGCCAGCGAGGCCGCCTCGCAGCCGACGCCTTCCATCAGGTCACCGTCGCTGCACTGCGTCCATACGCGATAATTGAACAACTCGAAACCGGGCCGATTGTAGCGCGCCGCCAGCCAGCGGCCAGCGATCGCCATACCGACGCTGTTGCCGCAGCCTTGGCCCAGCGGCCCGGTCGTCGTTTCCACGCCCGTGGCGTGCCCCGTATCGACGCCCGCCGCGCCGCCATACTCCGGATGGCCCGGCGTCCGGCTGCCCCACTGGCGAAAGTTCTTGATCTCCTCGAGCGACAACGACGGCTCGCCGGTCACCTCCCCCTGGCTGTTCACATGCCGTACGCCGGCTAAGTGAATCATCGAGTACAACAGCATCGACGCGTGCCCACACGACAACACATACCGATCCCGGTTGGGCCACAGCGGCCCGGCCGGATCATACCGCAAGTGCTGCGACCAAAGCTGGTACGTCACCGGTGCCAGGGCCATCGGCGTCCCCGGATGGCCGCTCTTGGCCGCCTCGACGGCGTCCATCGCCAACGTGCGAATGGTGTTGATGGAGAGCTGGGCAACAACTTGGTCGGGCTTGGGCATGACGGCGGCGGACCGGCGGAGTTTGATCGTGCTGGAAATGGCCATGATTTTAGCTGTGGCCGTGGGCAAGGTCAACGCTGCCGCCAAATCGATGGAATGTCCGAATTCAGAGCAGTTCTCGCGCAGCATTGCGCAACTGAGATGAGTCTCGCGGCATTTGATTCCTCGTGCGCACCCGTTTGACTGGTGCCCTGCCAGCCGACAAGCAGTCACCAGTCACCGAGGTACTCTAGGCGGTCGCACATTGAGTCGGCGTCGCGCATGTTAGCCAGGTGCATTAGGCGGCGCAGCATATCGCCAATTGGCCGCTGGTGCGAAACGAAGATGCCCGCATGATGACGTCCGCGCCGCAGCCATTCGTTGTGCAATCGGGCGAAGTGCGCAACATTAAATGTAACAAGGACGCGGCCCTGGCTGGCCGCCCAGCGAAGCTGCGATTCGTCCGATTCGCTCAATCGGCCGACATCCGGTGTCGAAACTGCGTCGAAGGCTGCCCGGCGGAGGGCGACGGCAATTGCACCATAGATATCCTCATCCGTGAAGAATCGAATGCTAGTCATCGCCCGTCAGATTGCCCATGGCACCCCTTTACTGTCGCTTCGTCATCCGCAGCCAAGTTAGATTCGATCTCGTCGAGATGATCGTACGCGTAAGCCAAAGCGTCATGAACGTCTGCTGGCTTCAAGTGGGCATATTGCTGAACGATTTCTTCGACTCCCATCCCCTGGCGATAACAGGCCAAGACTGTGGCAACGCGAACTCGCGTATTGGCGATCACTGGTTGACCACCACATCGGGCAGGGTCTTTTTCCACGTTTCGGTAGTCCAATTTCATAATACTTGAATTATAGCATCACCGAGTCAGAGTTGGTATTTACTCCAGCGTCAACCGGCAGCCCTTGGCGTAGCTCTCCTGCGCTTTGTTGACGATCGCCAGCGCCCGGTAGGCGTCTTCCAGGCTGGAGATCTTCAGCACGAGGCTGCCCACGAGGCGGTGGAAATGGAGTAGCATTTGCTCGCCGACGGGCCGGTCGTTGTCGAGCAGCTCCGAGTGCTGGCCCGCCTCGTCGAACCAGACCAGCGTGTGGGGCAGGTCGAGAAACGCGACGCCCCGCTCGCAGACAACTTGCAGATCGGCCGGGCGGCGGAACGAGGCCGCCTCTCGCCACTCGGGCGAAACGTAGCTGCCGCAGGCGATCTGGGCCACCGGCCCGCTCCCCACTTCGCCCGGCGGCGAAAAATCGAGCGTCATCACCAGGTAATCCTTCGGCGGCGATTCGTGCCGGCCGGCCGCCCCCAGCGTGGACGACGTGTGCGACGCGCCGACGACGCTCGACGCCTCTGACCCGACCACGTCGCGGCACCAATCAACCATCTCGATGAGCTGCCGCATGTCGGTGCTGTAGAACGAGCGACCGTTATCTCCCTTCGAGGTCGAGCGCCGATTGCAGAACAATAGCCGCGGCTGGCCGAGTCGCGTCGCCATCAATTCCTTCAGCCGCAAGGTGGCCGGTGCCAAGCGGCAAGGAAACTCGGCCATGAAGGCCACGCCGGCTGCCCGCACTCGGCGGCGGACTTCATCCGCCTCGTGTGTGTCCAAATCGAGCGCGGCCGAGCAGTAGATCGCCTTGCCCGCATCGCACGCCGCCAGGATCGGCAACGCACCGTACCAACGAGCCGAGAGCAGCAGCACCGCGTCGATGTCCGGGCTAAACGCCAAGGCGCGAAAGCCGTCGCTCGTCCGCGCCGGCCAGCGCTGGGCGATTTCCGCCGCGCGGTGGGCGACCGGATCACAAACGGCGCGCACCTCGAACCGATCACCCAACGCCCGCAGCGCGGCGCGTGACGCGACTCCCACGCCTGTCCCAGGCCAACAACGCCGACGCGCAGCTTCATATCTTGTTTGCGGGGCAGACATACGTGTCTGCCAGTGGCAGCTTCGCAGAGCAGACCTTCCTGCCCTCCGGCAGACACGAATGCCGGCCCGCCGACGGCGGCGAATCTGCCTGCGCAATCCTTCCCGTGCCCTCTTAGATTGTTGGCCCTCCATACGCAAATTGCAATTGCAAAAGTCGCTCGGCAGGTCTGTAGCCGGCACGCTCCGCGTGCCGCAGCCAGGTCGATCCAGAAATGGAGAACGCTGCCGGGAGGTGAGGCGGCGCCGAGCGGAAGGACGGTTACGGCAGACGGAGTCTGCCTACTACAGCAAACTGCCCAGCCTTTACATTGCGTCGCTGGCCAGCCCGCGCAGGCAATCGTGGAACCGCTTAAGGCCCTGTTCCATGGGCAGTTGGTACGGCCCCTGCAAGTCGTCGCCGCGGGCCCACAGGGCCTGCCGGCCTTGCTGCAGCAGCTCGGCCGCCCCATGGTCTTCGGCCGTCACCTCGTCGAGCACGGCCAGGCCGGTCTCGACGTAATCGCGCCGCGTCTCGGCAATCTGCCGGTCGAAGTAGTACTCCGAACGCAGACGCGTCCGCATCGGCGACAGCGGCTGGTATGTCGTGACGACCACCGAGAATGGATACCACTCGACGAGCTGCCCCGAGAACAGGCACAGCCAGATCGCCGCAAACGGCGGCCGCCGGCCAGCCAGCATGTCCAGCAAAATCCTCTGATACTCGGCAAACAGCGGCGAGCCGGCCACAGCCGGCGGAGGCCAGCGGACGTTTACCTGCTCGCAAAAGAACCGCTCGCCGCCCAGGGCCTGAAGCGCGCGGCGGATGTCGTCGGTATCGACAAATGCGCGAAAGCCGGGATGCACGGCGCCAATGTGATAGTCTTCGAGATAGATCTCCAGGAACACCTTCCAATTCAGGTCGTGCTCCTCTTCGTCCACTCGTTCCAGCACGTAGTTTTCCGCCGTCAGTTCCGTCCAGCTCGCCAGCGGCGCCAGCTCGTGCCGGACGTCGCGCGGACCGGCAAACAACAACCCGTTCCAATCGACGAGCTCGGTGCGCTCCAAGTCGAGGCACGGATTCGCGTCGAAGTGGGGCGCGGCGATCTGCCGGCCGTCGAGATCGTAGGCCCAATTGTGGACCGGGCAGACGATGTGCTTGGCGCGGCCTGTTCCGCTCAGCATCTGCGCTTGCCGATGGCGGCAGACGTTCGACACAAGCTGTGGGCGGCCGTTGTGGCGGACGAGCAACTGGCCCGCATTCTGACCTCCCAAGGCGACGTAGTTTCCGCTCTCCGCTACGAGCGACGCGGCCCCAGCGAACCTCGGCCCCTCGGCAAACAGCCTTCGTCGCTCAAGTTCCAAATAATCCTGGTCGAAGTACCACGGCAGCGGCAGACCGACGGCCGCGTCGACCGCCGGCCGATCAACAAGGGACATTTGAGACATTTGCGCGTGTCCTCGATCAATAACGAAGTTCCAATGCCTAAGCACCTGTGCCAGAACCCTCTCCCTATGGGAGAGGGCAGGGTGAGGTATCTTGCCTTCCGGCGATGTTCCCTCACCCCAACCCTCTCCCAAGGGGAGAGGGCGTAATGGAATAAGCTCTAAGTTTAAGGACGGCCCTTGAATTCACTTGGGTCTCGTCATTTCACGACTCGCACCGTTTCCAGCGACGGGTCACTGGCATAAAGATGCCCGCCGGCGGCGAGGAGCTGCCGGCAGACGTCAATCGTCGTCTGGGTGATTTCCTCGCCCGGCATCACCAACGGAATGCCGGGCGGATAAAACATAACCATTTCGCCACTGACTCGGCCAGCGGCCTCGTCCAACGAAATCGTTGTTTTCGGCGCGAGCGCCGCGTCGCGCGGTCGCATCGCCAGTGGTGGGATCGGTGGCTGCAATAATTCGTGCAAGGGCGATTTGCCGATCGCCGCGTCGGGCCGCTCCGCAGAAGCGCGTTTCGGTGCGCCGCTGATCGCACGCAGACCGGCGACCAAACGTTGCTGGGCCGCCGCGTCGTCACCCGGGCTGAGGACGTACACGACGTTGAACCAGTCGGCCAATTCGTCTTCGACCTGGTACTCCGTTCGCAAGTATCGTTCCACTTCATAGCCCGTCCAGCCGGTCCCGCTTACGTTGACGACCAATCTCAACGGGTCGCGACGATGATCGGCCAAGCGCGGATCGCCGTCGGGAGTGAACACGCTCAGGCCCGGCAACGCCCCAATCTCATCCGCCAGCCGCCGCGCGTTCTGCACAGCATCCGCAAACATCTGTCGCCCCTCGCGCCACAGCCAGCGTCGCATCACGTCGAGCGAAGCGAGCATCAAGAGGTTGGGGCTGGTGGTCTGCAGGAAGTTTAACGACTCTTGAATCTGCGCCGGTTCGACAAGCGACCCGCGACCCACGTGCGATTGCGCCGAGCCGACTAGCGAACCGAGGGTCTTGTGACAACTCTGGATCGCAATGTCAGCCCCCGACGCCATCGCCGACGGCGGCTCGCCCGCCGGCAGAAAGTGCAAGTGCGCTCCATGCGCTTCATCGACAATCAGCGGCACGCGCCGGACGCGGCACACCGCGACCAACTCGCCGAGTTCGCGCGCCAGGCCGTAATAGCTCGGCCGCGTCACGAGCGCCGCGACCGGCTTCGGCTCGCGATCGAGCGACTCGGCCAGCGCCGCCGGTGTCACACTAGTCGCGCCGCACTCCGGCAGCACGCCGTGCGGCACGAACCGCGGCACGCCGCCGCAGAGCACTAGCGCAGCCACGACCGAGCGGTGAATGTTCCGCGGGAGCGCAATCGTTTCCCCGGGCCGAACGGTCGCCACGAGCGCCGCCGCCACGCCCAGCGTCGAGCCTGCCGACAGGAAAAACGTCGCACCCGCCCCGAACAAATCGCTCGCCAGTTGCTGCGCATCGCGAACGCAGCCGGTCGGGTGGAACGTGTTATCCGTGGCCGTCATCGACGGCAAATCGAGCGCGAGGCCGCGCGCGCCGATCATCTCGGCGAGCTCAGGCGGCGCGAACGCACCGCCCTTGTGGCCCGGAGTGTGAAACGCGTAAATGCCGCTCTGTGCATACCGCGTTAGCGTATCCCAGAGCGGCGCCCGCTCGTGGTCAACGCTCGTCGTCACTCGCCACCTACCTCAACCAGATTTGCGTGGCCGTTCGTCGTCGCAGCATCCGCGGTGGACTTCTTGCGTCGGCCGTTCGTGGCCTGGCCATTCGTGTGGCCGTTGGTGGCATGGCCGTTGGTGGCATGGCCATTCGTGGCATGCCCTTTCGACTCCGCCGGGGCCGCCGCTCGCACGATCCGCAGCGGCTGCATCGGCCGCGCGATCGCCGCCGGGGCCACGCCCGCCTTCATCGCCGCCAAGATGCCGGCCGCTTCGTAATAGTTCGCGGCGTAGTGCAACTGGCCCTCGCGGAACGGCAGCGCCTTGAGGTCGTTCTTCATCAGGTTCGTGTTGCTCTTCACGGCCACAACCGGGATGCCTTGCTCGACCGCGGCCAGCGTCGGCACGCCAACGCAACCGTCGGGAATGACGAGCGCGGAAACGTCTTCGGCCGAAAGGATCGACGGATCGTACACGCCGGTCGGCCGCACCACGACCTGCGGCGCCCGGTTGAGCCCCTTCAGCACGCAAAACAAGTAGGTCGTCGAGATGACCTCGGCCGCCTTCCGTGGCTCGACCACGCCCCACCGCTCGGTGCGCAGCGCCTCGCTGCTCATCGTCGGCGCGTGGGCCGTCGGCACGTCGAGTACGGTCGAGAGCAGGTGGGTCAGGATTGCCTCGACGCCGCCCCATGGGTTCGGGCCGCCCTGGCCGAAGTACGACCGGTGCAGCTCGACCGTGTCGATGTGGGGCGTGATCCGCGTGGCCAAGGCCACCGCGTCGTACGAGCCGCGTTTTTCGCGCAGCAGGTCGACCAGATGGCTCAGCCGCTCGATGCGGCCCGTCACGCGGCCCGAGTCGGAGACGCCGGTCTGCATGAACAGCTCCCGCTCGAGTACCACCACGTCGCTGATGTCCATGCCGAGCGTGGCCCGGGCCCCCTCGGCGCAGTTGATCGTCTGTTCGACGACGTTCGGCGCCTCGGGACGGTCTTCGGTGACGAGCAACACGCGGTTTTGGCGAATCTTCCGCAGACCGACCGTTCCCATCAAGAGGCGGCAGATCAGGCTTCCCTCAACATACAAGCAGTTCTCGGTCTGCTCGTTGACGTCCGAGGCGTTGACGACGTTCGGGTGGAGCACGAGGTTGTCGCACACCGAGGCCAGCAGCCGGGCCGCCGGCGTGGCATCGCCCGCATGGCCGCCGATCGCGCAGTCGACGCCGGTCGGAATCAACATCACGGCGTTGAAGGCGTTGGTCCGGGCGTGCCGGCGGGGCCGGAAGTCGAACACATTGGCTTCTTCATCGCCGGAGCCGTAAATCTTCGGCTCGACGGCTTCAATCTCGCACAAATGGCCGCCGCGGCTCTTGCCGGTCACGGCTACGCGGAGCGGCGAGGCGTCGCCACCAAAGGCCAGGTCGGCCGCCTCGCGCAAATTGGCGAGCGGCGACGACCCCGAGAGCAAGTGACGAATCGTGAGTTGTTGGGATGCAACTTTCATTTCAGGCGCAACTCCTAAATTAAGCGTAATTTCCAAGCAAGAAAGCGGTTTTGGAGCTGGAAATTGGGGGCTGCACACCGGTCCCGACGGGCCGAATCAGCAATTCAGCTTGTGCTTCGCCGGGCCTAATGTGTTCGTCGCAGCCATGCAATCTTTGCACTCCGCTTCGACCAAATAAGCCAAACCAGAAAGGCCGCCGTTCGAACCGAACGAATCGTGCGACCACAGTCAGACTGGACTCGATTCACGCCCGAGGGCATCGCTTGCGGTTTAGCTCGCGAACCAAAAGGCGAGAGTCCAAAGAGGGCAACTCAACGACGAATCCGCTCGCGCCAGCCCATCAGGCAGGGCGCGGTCGGCACGTGGAGCGTCAGCCAGTCCAACATCGGCCGCCGCGAGGGGCGGGCCGCATGCAGGCGGCGACGCAGCTTCAACATGCCGATCGTTAGAGCAAAATTCACTTCCGTGACCTGTTAAGAAGAGGCCGAGCGGCCGGGTTTGGTGTCCGTCAACCTCTGTGGAAAGTTCTCACCACAACATCGGCGATTTAAGCTCGCCAACTTCGAGAATACTTCGTGCTGGCAAATTCTACAATCACCCCCAGTCAAGTAAAGACCGATTTTCCCCAATTCAGCAACTTCTT
This sequence comes from uncultured Planctomycetota bacterium, assembly GCA_963738665.1. GTDB lineage: Bacteria > Planctomycetota > Planctomycetia > Pirellulales > Lacipirellulaceae > JABDGM01. The sequence continues at coordinate 309,002 of CAVTXL010000003.1, read as the reverse complement.
AACAAACGGCGCGCGGGCGTAGCGAGGTGAGTGCCTGTAGCGAGTGAAGCGTCCGCCCAGCGAGTCGCCGCGCGAGTCAGCTCGGTAGGGTCGCCAGCCGGCGCAGAGGCCAGGTTGACCACAGCTCGTGCCATCCATCTACGGTGTGAGAAACGTCGCCGTCCGGCGCCGCATGTGCGACGTCACCAGCCGCCTTATTGCCGGCTGCCATTCCACACCGCTCATCAAGCAGGGACCTCAGCAGCGTCAATTCGCGCGCTGAATCTACGTCCGCCGCGCCGCGCGAACTGCTCGATAAATCGGCTAAATCCCGGCCCGCCGTAGCGGGCCGGATCATCGCTTCCTGCCAGGCGACCAGGGCCGAGAGGCCTCGGAAGCCGCTTGCCGCCGCCGCGCCGCCAGCAGGGGCTTTGACCCCTGCCACGTCCTCCCCAGAGCCCTCCTCGACTACTGCTACAGCAGCATTCGCGGCCCTGATCGTCACCGCCTGGGTCGCCCCTTGCGGCTCGCTGTTCCCATAGTACGACCTCCAAGTCATATAGTCGCCGGCGTCGACTTGGCCGCTGCCGTCGCCGTCGGCGCCTGCGTACTTGGCGACTTCCGCGCCCAGCGAGTTCCGCCAAACGGTGTAGTCGGCCGCGTTCACCGTGTGGTCGCCATTGTAGTCGCCCGGCAGCGACGGCCCGGCCGGCTCGGCTTGGACCTCCACGGCTCCGATGTCGATCACATCCCCGCCCGCCCCGCCGTCCGCCACGCGGCTAAAGGGCAGGCCGCGCTGGTCGGCCAGTGGGACGCCGTCCATCCCAGCGGCGGCCGTCGGATCTCCGGCGTCAATGACGGGGCTCCCCTCGAGAGGCACACGAGTCAGGGTCGGCCCACCGTTGTTCGCGAGCGGCCCCAACAGCGGCGGCGGATCATTGCCGATGACGAGCGAGATTTCCTTGAAGTCGTTCAGCGTGCCGATCAGGTTGTTGCCGCCCGCGACTTGCACAATCCCTTCATGATCATACGTCAACACTAAGTCAAAGCCTATCGTCGGCGAATCGACCTGGCTGATGACCGTATTGCGAATCACCGCCGTGGCTGTCGCCCCATCGGCTAAGAGATAGGCGCCGTAACCGGTTGTACCCAAGCCGTCGACAACCGTGCTTGAATAGATCTCCATTGTGCCGTTGAGGCTGTAGATCGATCCGCCAAAGCCGGCCGGCTCGCCGATGCTGTTCTCGACGCCGTTGTCCGAGAGCGTCGAATTCGTCACGACAAGCGAGCTGCTGTCAGCATAGATCGCGCCGCCGCGGCCCGTCATCCCGCTGCCGCCGCGGGCCACGTTGTCGACCAACGTGCTGGCGACCAGCTCCAGCCGCCCGCCCGCTGAAACCAGCACCGCGCCGCCACGCCCGACTTCGCCCGCCGCGCCTTGAGCCAACCCGCCGGCGAGCGTGATCGATTCCAGAGTCAGGTCGCCGGTTGCCTCGACCAAAAAGAGTCGCGTGGTCACATTGCTATCGCGACCAATTGTAATTCCCTCCGCATTGCCGCGGATCGTAATCGGCGACGCAATTGCCAGCGCCGAGCGCCATCCGACAAATCCCCCACGACGGACAAGTGAATCGTGCCACTCAATCCGGCCGTGAATTCAATCGCGTCCGGCCCGGCCGTCTGGTTCGCGTCGTAGACCGCCTGCCGCAGTGTGCCAGGGGCGTCACCCGGCCCAGAGACCGGCAAGTCACTCAAGCGATCGACGAAAAACGTCGTCAACAACTGCCGCGGCTCGAGGGCCTCGAACGAAAGTCGCCGGCCGAGCGGCCGACGCCAGCGGGGGCGAATGCGATTGAGCATGGGCGTCATTCCCCAAACAAGCGGTGGCGCCCGGCCGCCGGCCGTGCGCGGCTAATGAAAAGACGCCATCATAGATTCGCCGGTCCAGAGATACAACAATTCTCGCAATAATTTTGCAACGCTCACCGTGCTCAAGTCCCGCTCCAAAGGACTGGCCACTTCACTGTCCAGCAGTCCCGCTGAACCTTGAAACTCCAGTAATCGCACCGACTTGCGCCGTCGCCGCGGTTTCGCGGAGCAGCCTCGCGGCCCCCTTAATCAATGGTCTAAAAAGCGAAAAAAAAGCGCGCCGCCCGCAAGGGACCACGCGCTTTTTTGGTGGCGGCGAACAGGAGTCCCCGTCGCCGCCGTGAATCCGTGTTGAATTAGCCTAAGCTACCGGCGGCCGCATCCGGGGCGCCACTAGGCTCACCAGGAATAACACCATGAACACCACGAACAAGATCCAGGCAATGTTCATCGACAGACCAGCGACCCCGCCCGCACCGAGCAACAGGGCCAGGACCGCAATCACCAAAAATGTAAGTGCCCAACCTAACATGAGAGGCCTACCTTTCTACCGCACCAGGGCGGTGTCACGATGATGCTTTTTTCAACCGCGAGCAAATGCGGTGAGACGTGTTCCAACTTCGTGGGAAAGATGCAACCACTGTGCCAATGCGCCAATCTCGCCACGTTCGCGATTGCCGTCTGGAAAACGCCCTTCAGTCAGCGTCAATGCTGCACACGTTTCGCGGCGATTTGTCGCACTCAGGACGATTCGTCGTGTCAGGTGCGCCACGCTGACCGGGCTGGATGCAAGTCAACCAGAAGCGACTGAAATCGCGTGGGCGACATCGGCCCCGCTATGCTCCGAAGGGCGCGCCGCCATCCTGCTCGGAAAACACCTCCCTCGCGCCCAGACTTCGCTGGCTACGCAGGCTTGCCTGCGCCGCGACTTTCCGCGCACGGCTGGATGCGGGGATTGCTTTAGCCGGATCACTCAATGCAGCAGCGATTCCCCGCCGTCGATCCAGACTTCGCTCCCCGTGATATGGCTCGAAGCGTCCGATGCGAGGAATAGCATCAGGTCGGCCACTTGCTCGGCCGAGCCAGGATCGCCACCGGTGAGCGGCACGTCGCCGGCCGGAAAGTCGACCGGCACGCGGGCCTTGTCGAGATGCCGCTCCTCGGCCTTATCGAGAATCGGAGTGCTGATTACGCCTGGGCAGACCACGTTGACGCGAATCTTGTGCTGGGCCAACTCGAGCGCCGCCATCTTTGCCAGTGCCACTTGGGCCGCCTTTGTGCAGGCGTAGGCCGTTGCTCCCGCCGTACTGAAGGTGCGCGTGCCGTTGACCGACGAGGTGATTACAATCGCGCCACCGCGGATTTTCATGTGGCGAATGGCGTACTTTAGCGTAAGAAATGTTCCGCGTAAGTTGACGGCCATCGTCTGGTCCCACTCGTCGGGCGCCAGCTCTTCGAGCGGGGCCCATACGCCATTGATCCCGGCATTGGCGATCACCACGTCAAGCTGCCCCCAGCGGGCTATGATGTCGCGCAGCCCGGTCGATATCGGCCGGCACGCTGATGTCGGCCGCTAAAACGAGCGATTGTCCGCCTTGCTTGTCGATCCGATTGGCGACCTCCTGTAGCTCGTCGGCCGCGCGTCCGAGGATCGCGACCTTCGCCCCGGCCTGGGCGAACCGCAGGGCGGTCGCCCGGCCGATGCCCGATCCGCCGCCGGTAATCCAGGCGATTTTGTTGGTGAGGTCCATTCTCGCGCGCTGGTCCGTTTTTGACTGGCTCACAGCGACTGCCGAAGTTTGAAAAACCCTTTCCACGGGTCGGCTTTGCGTGTCTTCAAGCGTCGCAGCGTGTTCGTGATGTTGAATTGATCGGCCGCCTTTGTGCGGCCCAGCTCGGCCCAAGTCAGCGGCATCGACACGGTTGCCCCTTCCCGCGCCCGGGTCGAATAGGAGGCGATCGCCGTCGCACCGCGGCCGTTGCGGAGGTAATCGATGAAGATCTTGCCGGGGCGCTTCGACTTGGTCATCACGGCCACGTACTCGTTGGGCGCGCGATCCGAGAGCGTCATCGTCACGTCCTTGGCAAAGGCTTTCACCTCATCCCACGAGCTGCGCGGCTCGATCGGCACGACGACGTGCAGCCCCTTGCCGCCGGAGGTGCGCACGAACGATTCCAGGCCGCGCCGGTCGAGCTCGGCACGAACCTCGCGGGCGGCCTCGATGACGCGTTTCCACCCTACGCCCGGTCCCGGGTCCAGATCAAACACAATGCGGTCGGGCTTCTCAAGCTCTTTCGCCGTCGCCGGCCAAGGATGGAACTCCAGCACACCAAGCTGAACCAATGCAATGAGGCCGACCAGGTCGTCGACGACAACGTACTGGGAGCTTTTTCCCTTCTCCCGGATCGACACTCCGTGGACAGTATCGGGCATCGACTCGGTGACGTGCTTTTGGTAAAAGCAGGGCCCGCCGCTGCCCTGCGGACAACGCACCAGCGTCAGCGGCCGGCCGACGACATGTGGCAGAACATGCTCGGCGACCGCCTCGTAATACGCGGCCAGCTCGCCCTTGGTGATGCCTTGCTTGGAATAGAGAACGCGATCGGGATGCGTGATCGTCACGCCCGAAATTGTTACCGCGTCACTACCAGGTTTGCCCTTGTCGCCGTTGCCGTGAGCCCCACCCTTGCCCTTGGGGTTCCCACCTCGCTTACGCTTTCGCATTTTCACCCCCGCCTTCGCCCCCGCCGCTCGACCGTTTGTCGCCACTTCTTCTCCCGCTGGGGGCTTGCCCGGCTCCTCACGCACCACCTTCTTTGGTGATTTGTCTTCGCGCAGCCCCTGAAACGACGGATGTCGCAACTGGCCGTCGCCCGTCCACTCGGTGAAGGCCACTTCGCCCACCAGTTCCGGCTTGACCCACGTCACGCCCCGCCGCTCGCTGCCGGTGGGCGGATTCTCGAACGGCGGCAAATCGGTCTGCCGCTGGCTCAGCTCGGCCTTCAGCTCCCGGAGCGAATCATTCGTGAATCCGGTGCCTACCTTGCCGCAGTAATGCAGCTTGCCCCGTTCGTAATAGCCCAGTAACAGCGCACCGAAACCCACGCGCGAGCCGGTCGGCTTCGTATAGCCGCCGATCACGAACTCCTGCCGCTTCAAGCATTTCACCTTTAGCCAGCTTGACGAACGCATCTCGACGTAGCGGCTGTCGGCCCTTTTGCACACGATGCCTTCCATGCCCAACTGGCATGCGTGGTCGAGTACACTTTGGCCGCTGCCGGCGATGTGATCGCTAAATCGCACCGGTCCGCTGCTTTGCGGAAAGCCGGTCCGCACCAGGCGTGCGAGCAGCTCTTTCCGTTCGCCCAGCGGCGTCTTCCGCAGGTCATAGCCCTGACAATGAGGTAGGTCGAACACATAGTAAACGAGGTCCTCGTCGTCGCCCCGCTTGAGCAGATTCTGCAACTGCTGGAAGTTCGACAGGCCCTTCTTGTCGAGCGAGACGATTTCGCCGTCGAGGATCGCTAGCTTGACCGGGGCCACTTGCAGTGCTTCGACGATCGTGGGGAACTTCTTCGACCAGTCGTTGCCGTTCCGCGTGACGAGCCGCACCTTGCCGTCCTCGATGAAGGCCAGCATCCGATAGCCGTCGAACTTCAACTCGTGCAGCCACGTCTCGCCTGTGGGCACTGTGTCCGCCAGTAGGGCGAGCTGCGGCTTCATCGTCGTTGGCTGCTTCGCTCGGCGTGCGTCGTCGAGCTGGGCCACGTCTTTCGCCGCGATTGCAGCCGCTTTCGACATCGACGCTTCGCCCCGGCGGCTCGATTTCGGTTTCTTGTTCGTACCGTGCGCCGGCGATGGCCCCTTCGTTCCGCCCTGCTTCGCCTTGGCCTTAGTTTTCGATTTTACGGCGGCTTTGGCCGCTTTGCCGTTTTCACCCGACGACCAGACGCGATCGGCATCCTCGGCGATCTGGTCCATGCTGCGGCCGGTGAGAACGCTATTGGCTTTCCGCGCGAGCAACTTGTGGTCTTCGCCCGGGCGGGCGTCGTTGTCCTTTTGCTTGATGAGGAGCCAATTCTTGCCGTCGTCGCCCGCCTTGCCGCCCATTCGCACCAGCGACCAGCCGCCGTGGAGCTTGTCGCCGCGCAGTTGGAACGTGAGCTTGCCGCGCTTGTAATCTTTGAGCGGACTGCCCTCCGGGTTCCCACGTGCCGCGGTCCCATACCATTACGGTGCCGCCGCCGTATTCGCCCTCGGGAATGACGCCTTCGAACGACGCGTAGTCGAGCGGGTGATCTTCCACATGCACGGCGAGCGACTTTACGCCCGGGTCGAGGCTGGGGCCCTTCGGCACGGCCCAGCTTTTGAGCGTTTTATCGAGCTCCAAGCGGAAGTCGTAATGCAGCCGGCTGGCGGCGTGTTTTTGAATGACGAACTGCCGCCCCGGCACGGCGGCGCCGTTGCCCGCCGGCTCCGGCGTCCGCCGGAAATTGCGCTTCTTCTTGTATTCTTTGAGGCTCATTGTGTTGGTGCTGTCCACAGTTGCAGGCAGCAGACGTTTCGCGCAGAGGCGTTCAGCCCGCAGAGCCAAGCAAAGAAAATTCCTCTGCTCCGCGTCTCCGCGCCTCTGCGTGAGTTTCTCGTCGTATGAAGGAATGGGGCGGCCGTGTTGGGTGCCGTCCTAAGCCGACTGTATTACTTACTCACCTACTATTGCCTCACCCTGCCCGCCGCTTCGCCGCCTTGCGCCGCCGCGCGGGCGCCTTGCGGCGGCTCGCCGGACGCTTCTTGCCGTGGCCCTTGCCCGCGCTAGCGACGCTTTGCTTCAGCACATCCATAAAGTCGATCGTCTGCGGCTCTTCCTCCGGCTCTTCTTCTTCCATCTCGATGGCCTCGGTCTGGCCGCTCTTGATCTTCTTTTCGATCATTTTCATCAGCTCGTCGCGGTACTCGTCGTGGAATTGCGGGGTTCCACTTCTTGGCCGTCATCCCGCCGATGAGCTGCTGTGCCAGGTCAATCTCTTTCTTGCTGACTTTGAAGTGGCGGAGGTCGCCGCTCGGGAATTCGAACTCATCGAGGTCGCGCAGCTCCTGCGCATAGCGCAGCAGCTCGAGCACTAGCGCATCGCCGTTCGCCATCAGCGCTGCCAGATACTGCCGCGCACGAATGACCACCGTCGCGATCCCCGCCTTGCCGGACGCGGCGATCGCTTCCCTGAGCAGCACGTAACCCTTCTCGCCCTTCTTGTCGGGCACCAGCAAATATGGCCGGTCGAAGTAGCGAATATCGATGTCGGCCAGGTCCACGAACTCTTCGATTTCGATCGTGCGCGTCATTTCGACCGACGCCCGCTCCAGCTCATCTTCGCTCAAGAGCACATAGTTGTGATCGTCGTACTCGTAACCTTTGACGATCTTGTCCCAAGTCACTTCCTCGCCCGTTTCTTCATTGATCCGCTCGTAACGGACGCGGGCCGAGTTGCGGCTGTCGATCAGATGGAAGCTGATGTCCTGCCGTCGCTCGGCTGGATATAAGATGACCGGCACATTAACCAAGCCGAACGAGATATGACCTTTCCAGACAGGGCGAGTCATGGTGCTTGCCTCCAGTTAATAGCGCGGGGACAAGGAGTGTGAAATGCCCGCGCCGCGGCCGGAAACTAGACTGCAAGCGGTATGCCAAAACGACGCCAATGTTGGTCGCGGCTGTGTCGGCCGCCCGCCCCGCTCAACTGCTGGCCAACAAGTTCCACGCAATCGCGCCCGGCTCATCGTCGCACTTGTTGAGAAACCGCATCAGGATCTGCTCGTCCGCCCGCACGGCCGGCCCCGGCCGCGGCTTGAACCGCCCAAAGAAGTGGGGAAACAGGTTTTGCTCATACGCCTCGATGAGCCAGGGATGGATGTAGTACTTGCGGCAGACCGTCGGCGTATTGCCCAGTTCAGCGGCGGCCGCCTTGACGGCCTCGCGAATGATCCGTTTGCGGCGGCCGAGCGACTCAACCGGCGGCTGGCGATAGAGGTGTTCGGCAACCAGCGAGGAGGCCTTCCACGTGCGGAAGTCTTTGGCCGTAAACGACTGCCCCGTAAGCTCATGCAAGAACGCGTTGACGTCGGCCGCCGTGGCAGAGTGGCGCCGGCCCGACTCGTCCACATATTGAAAGAGCCGCGGCCCCGGCACGTTGCGGCAATCAACCAACAGTTGCGCGAGCCGATTGTCGCTGACAATCACCTCCCGCCGCAGGCCCGCCTTGCCGCGAAAGCAGATTGTGAGCTGCTTCTTGCCGACCGTCACGTGGCGATCGCGCAGCGTGGCGAGTCCATAGGAGCCGTTCTCTTTGACATATTCTTCATTCCCGACGCGGATCGAGGTCGCGTCCAAGAGCGCCACCATCGCCGCCAGCACGCGAGGACGCGATAACGTTCGGCCCCGCAAAGCGCGAAACAGTGCACTCCGCAGCTTGGGCAGCAGCCGGCCAAATTGAGCCAGCCGCCAGAACTTGGCCCGTTGTGACGCTTCCCGCCACCGCTCGTGGTAGATGTATTGCTTACGCTTTCGGTCGTCGCGGCCGGTTGCCTGCAAGTGGCCGTTGGCACAGGCGCAGATCCACACCTCCTGCCAGGCGGGCGGTATCGCAAGTTTCTCAATCCGCGCCAAATGTCGCTGGCTGCTCAATCGCTTTCCTCGGATGTTGAGATAGACAAATCCGTGGCCGTTGCGCTTGCGGGCGTAGCCAGGCTCCTCGTCGGAGACATAGCGGAGCCGCGCAGCCCGAGCCAGTTCCGTCGGTTGCGGGGCGCCATTCAGTTGGTAGTTCGTCATGCGACACCTGGTGGGACCGTGCTTTTGCGCGTCCATCACCACAATCGTTCTCAAGTTGTGCATCAGCCGTGCGCGGCGGCCGCGACGTGCTCCGAGGCATGACGAAGATCGTCTGCCAATTCCAGCCGCTTTCGCCGTCGGTCCTCGTCGTCCGGGGCTCGCAGCACGGCCGAGGGGTGATGGGTCGCCATCAATTCGGCGGGCCACTCGAACTGGTCCGATTTGATGAAGCGGCCGCGATCTTTCGTAATGCGAAAATCGCGGCCCAGCAGCGCTTGGGCCGCCGTCGCGCCGAGGCAGACAATCACCGGCGGCTGAATCACAAGAAGCTCAGCCTGCAGCCAGGGCTGGCAGGCCTCAATCTGCCGGGCGCTCGGCTTCTTGTGAAGCCGCCGCTTGCCGCGCGGCTCCCAGCGAAAATGCTTCACGGCGTTCGTGACGTAAACTTTATTCCGCGAGACGCCCGCGTCCGCCAGTGCCCGGTCGAGCAGCCGGCCGGCCGGCCCGACGAATGGCTTCCCCTCGCGGTCTTCTTCATCGCCCGCCATCTCGCCGACCAGAATCATCCGCGCGCGACGCGGCCCCTCTCCGAATACCGTCTGCGTCGCCTTCCTATAGAGATCGCAGCCGCGGCAGCCTGCGGCAGCCTCGCGTAGCGACTTCAAGTTCAGTCGCTTCGGCAGAAACTCGGCCGCCGTCCTGGCCGGTTGGGAAGTTCGTCGCGCCATCTGTTGTTTCATCGGGCGTACCCTCCGGCGAGCTGCCCCCGCATTCGCCCGACGGGCAAGTATCGTGCCGCCGTGCCGCCAGGCGATCTCCGCCGCCTGCGTTCGGCCCGCGATTTGCTTTGCAATCGCCCGGTTGTTGGTGGCCCCGGTTCCGGCGCGACGGCAATGGCTGACTCCACGCATCATACACGGCGCGAACAGAAGACGAAGCGGCTGGAACTCGAGCGGCCCCGTGCCCCGTGGGTACGGGAAACTCGACAGCAGGTGGTTCGCACAAAGTATCGGCTTCGCCAAAGAGCGCGCCGCGAACGACATTCGCTCACGATGGTCACCGACTCACCGCAGCGGACGCCTCCGCACGAAGATCAGGTGCGTCAGGTTGCCCTGGCATGTCGTAACCCGTTGACGGTCGCCTTTCCGCACCTTCGGCGGCAAGAGGGGACGTCCGGGCATTTTGCCCCGACCCAGTTGATGCATTGCCCGGATCGATGACAGGACAAACGCGGAAGCGTCCGTTGCTTTTATCAGGCACACACATGTTCGGTCACCCACCAAACTAGGAGGGCAAATCATGCCCCGCGGTTCCAAGGCGAAGTACACAGACAAGCAAAAACGACAAGCCGAACACATTGAGGAGGGCTACGAAGAGCGCGGCGTGAGCGAAAACGAAGCAGAAAGTCGCGCTTGGGCCACCGTGAACAAATCGAGCGGCGGAGGCAAAAAGTCGGGCAGCGGCCGGGGCCGGAAAACGAATAAGGGCCCGCTGAAAAAGGGCGGCCGCAAGGGGGGCAAGGCCGCCGCCGCCAGCCGCAAAAAAAAGGCGGACGGACGGAAGAAATCCGCCAAAGGCGGACGCAAAAAAGGCGGCCGCAAGAAGAAGAGCTAGCACCCCTGTCGAAATACTCATCGCCTGCCTGATCGCATGAATGCGATTTCGAACTAACGACGTACGTCGATATTTTTGCCAGCCGCGAGCAGCTTTGCTGCGAGCCTGGCGAGGTTGAGAAGCGCCACGCTGGCGTTCTTCAACAGGCAGTTTGGCGGGCCCGCTTTGTTCGACTTGATTCTCTCCTCGTTCGGGAGCAGTCCCGCACCTACGCCCGCTTTGCCCACAAAACCCTCTCTCCGTGGGAGAGGGAGAGTTTATGGACAACGCCCACCTACGCCTGGCAGTCGCAATCGAAGCGCACGGCGCCGGCCATTCTCACGCTGGGCATTGCGAGAAACGGAGGAGTGCATGCTGCCAAGGTGGCAAACTTTGCTGCTTGTACCGCTTGTACCGATTATGCCGAAAATCAGCAAAGTAACGGTTGTAGCGGGGCCGATGATGGGAGTGATTATCGCGCTGCGGACCAGGCTTTGGCCGCGGCGAGCGAGGTTCGAGTCCGGCCGTCAGCTCGGCCCGGCCGCAACCGTTTTGGAGGGGGGACAAAGGATGACTCGTCGTGTTTGCGCGGCGGCGACGCTAGCGTGCGCTGTCGTTGCTTCTGTTTGGCAGCAAGCGGCCGAAGCTCAGTTTGGCAACGTGAACCGCGTCGGACGCGCTCAGTCTGTGGCCCCGGCTCGTCGGGTCGGGCCGGCCGCATTTTACCAGCCCGGTCCGACACCGGCCCAAATGCCCGCCTCGGCCGGCACCAGCACAGGCAGCGTCTCTCCGACGCCGGATGCCGCAATGAGCGGCAACGCCGAGCCGTTTCCGATGGGCGGTGAATACGTCATGGAGGGGGGCTATGCCGACGGTGGCTATGCCGACGGTGGCTATGCCGACGGTGGCTATGCCGACGCTGGGACGGCTACGGCGGCTGCGATAGCGGCTACTGTCCTTCGTGCGGCAAATCGGGCGGCAATTGCAGTTGCTTCTGCCCGCCGGGCATGAACCTCTGCGGCGGATTGTGTGGCCCCTCCGGCGGCCAGTTTTTTCTGACGGCAGACTACCTGTATGTCCGGGCCAGCTTCAGCGAAGCCGTCTCATACCTGGATCAGAACACCGACGACCAGAACCTGGGCATCGACACGTTTCATCAGCTCGATTTCGACTATGCTTCGTCCTATCGCTTTGGCGGCGGCTACCAGTTGTGTGGCTGCGGCGACCAGATCCGCTTCATGTTCACCAAGCTGTCGAGTGATGCGTCCGATATCGCTCCGGAAGGCAGCTTTGTGCCGTATGAAGCGGCACCGCCGCCGGGCGGGCAGACGAACGTCTTCGCCAACGTGAACGTAAAGACCTACGACGTGGAATTCGCCAAAAAGATTCCCCTCTGCACGCAAACGTGCGGCAACGCCTGCGGCGACTGCGGCGATGCGTGCGGCGCGAGTTGCGGCTGCGGCGGTTGCGGCTGTCCACTGTGGGAACTCACCTGGTCGGGCGGCTTCCGCTTCGCCGATGCCGATTGGAACCGTGCCTATGTCGCCACGGATGTCGATGGCGCCGTCGCGACCGACGCCCGCGCCATGATGAACTTTCGCGGCGGCGGCCCGCGAGTCGGCCTCGAAGGCCGGCGCTACTTCTGCGACAGCATGGTCAGCGTTTATATGAAGGGCGATATCTCGCTCCTCTTGGGCCACTTAAGCCTGGTCAGCGACCGCGTCGTCAATGGCGGCAGCACGCCCGACATCGAGAATATTCAATCGATCCGCTGCCGCCACGTCATTCCCGTTACGGAGATCGAAACCGGTTTGACTGGCCAGGTCACCTCCTGTGCGACGTTGACAGGCGGCTACCTGTTCAGCGCCTGGCACGACCTCGGATTCCGCGACCAGTTCAATTTCCCGACGCTGATGGAAACCAGCTATGACGACGCGAACATTCTGGCTTTCGACGGGTTCTTCGCGCGACTGGAGGTGGCGTTCTAGGGACTCGAAGTAGGACCGCCGAATGCAATATGCCGTAGGACGGACAGGATTGTCCGTCGGCAAGCCATAGGACGGACAGGATTGTCCGTCCTACAACCGAAATCTTTCGGCGGGTTCACTTAGTTGTGGCCAGTCGCGCCGTTGTCGCCGGTCTCCTGACCGCGCCACTCACGCTGAGTTGTCGGCGGTCAGCGGCCAGATATTCCTGCAAGGGCAAAGTTCGTCTGGCCAAAAGCCGATAGCCGATCGCTAAATTCACCCAATCCACCGGGCCGGCGAGCGGGCCGAGCCAAAGAATGTTCGCAACGTCTCCGCAGGGCCGATCTTACGCGGGTAGGATCGGCCCTTTTTTTTGCGCACCGGTACGCTAGCGCGTGGCGGCTGATAGCGTGCGAAGTAGATCAATCGGCCAGGGTGTGACTGTGGCCGGATCTTACATCGACGGGCCGAGGGTGCGATCGCGGCGCGAGCGGCGCTCTGCACGCAGACGGGCGCGGCGTTTGATTTCGCTGGGCTTTTCGTAGAATTCGCGGACCCGCATTTCTTTCTTGATGCCGCTCCGCTCGACCAGCTTGCGAAAACGGCGGACGGCCTCTTGGGCCGTTTCCTTGTCACGTAACGTAAGCTTTACCACACGTCCTCCTGGATGTTTGAAAATGGTCTGGCAACCGATGGCAGTTGGCGGCCGCGCGGAACGGCGACCACCTATTGGGAATGGACTATTTTAGCAAGTGTGGCGGCCCGGCGTCCACAGGGGCCTGACAAAGCCGGTGCATCCGTCACAGCCGACCGTCTTTACGCCGTTTGGCGTTGAGGTCTTACGGGCGCGGCCGGATGACTGGTCCGTTCGGGAAATCTTAACAGCTTAGTATGCCAGCGTCGGCGGATTCGCCACTGGGCGGCTAGTGCCGCTGGGATTGGTCCGCCGATGAAAGCATCGGCGCCGGCCGTGGCGGCCGGTTGCTTCCCGCCATATATAATCTCCCACCCAGCCAGCGCCTCGCCATGTCTAGACCGACATTGTCCCCCCGCGAGGCGCTCGCTTATCTCGACACTCGCCACGACCAGTTAATCCGCCAGTTGGATGAGCTGAACGCGCAAATCGAGGCGGCGCTCGCCGAGTTCGCGGCCACGCGGCAAACGGCCGACGCGAGCGAGCAGGTTAGCCAACCGCTCAAAGCGGCGTCAAGCGCTCGTGGCGCGTCGGTCGCCGTGGCCGGCGCGTCGTCGATTATTTGTTGCCAATCGCGGCCAGGCGCGCGAGCAGCGGCAGTTGCCCGGCGTTGATCTTCTCACGGGCCTCGTCGAGTGAAAAAAAAGCGATGCGGTCGATCTCAGGGAACTGGGCTGTTTGGCCGGAGCGGGGCGGCCACTCCATCGTAAATGTGCCTGGCTGAAACTGGGCCGTGAGCTGCGCTTCGTCGTCGGTGGTGCGCAGGGCAAACGCGGTGACGCGTTTTCCCGAGCGGAGCGTGACCTCGCCCAGCGGCACAAGCTCGCCGGAGGGACGCCAGCCGACTTCTTCTTTGAATTCGCGCAGCGCGGCCGCCGCCAAATCTTCACCCGCGCCGACGAGCCCTTTGGGGATGCTCCAGGCGCCGCCGTCTTTGTTAGCAAAATAGGGGCCGCCCGGATGGGCAAGTAAGACACGTATTGCGTTGCCGCTGTGGTGATAAAGCAATATGCCGGCGCTCGCGGTTATTATCGCACGCGGCCTGTTCTCGCGATTCTTTGCCACGACATCAGTTTGACGGCGTCGGCCGCATAAAGAAAGAGGCGCCACGATTGGCACCTCTCCATTCACTGGTCACTCTCAGACGGACCGTGGATTAGCAGCCGGTTGAATTACTCAACAGGCTGCGTGATCGCAGGATGCGATCTCAAAAAACGACGCAAGTCCGTTATTCTGCGAGCATGGCGAGGTTGCAAACGCCACGATGGCGTTTTTCGACAGGCAGCTAGGCGGCCTGGGCACGGCGGACGACGCGCCCTTCGCTGGCAATTAGGGCCGACAAACAGAGCCAGACAAGCGCGGAAGCCGGTTCGGGGCTGTGAGAGTCCTCGATCGGCGGCGGCATCGATGAGTACAGCTCGTACAACTTCGAACTGCCACCGCCGCCATTGGGTGGCGGTCCAACTGTTTGCGCCCGAACGCCTACGCCGACCAGGTCGTCGATCTTGATTCCACCGCCGTGGTCGTCCATTATGAACGAGGTCATGGTCAAAAGGCCGGAACTGGAGCCAGCTTCCAGCAGCGTCAGTACCACGTCAAACGTACCGCCTACAAGATTCTTAATCGGTCCGCTCAAGTTGTTGCCGCCGACCTTGATCTTATCAAAATCGACGGCAGTGATGTCGTCGCCGTCAAAATCACTTGCAGCGAGTGTCGGATGCGGGTCGAACTCAAGGAACACACCGAACAGGTCACCCGTATTTGGCATGTCGCTGGTTGGTAGAATCTTTACGACGAACGAAAGCAAGCCAGCCGTATTGTCGTCGATCGTAACTTCGACGTGCAAATCATCGTCGCCGTAGTTAGTCAGAGTAATAGTCGAAATGCTCGCCTGCGCGGAATCCCCCGCCCACAAAGAAAGCCAGCTGCATGCGCACAAACATACGACGGGCAGGCGGCACGGCCAGGCCAAACCACTTCCAACCTTCATCGGACTCACTCCCAGATGCAGGTGCACTTAAACGGCACCCTCAATGTTGTCCCACCAGTATGACACAAGGACACCGTAAATCCAAGGGAATTGCAGCACATTTCAATTTTTTCTTGCGGGCCTCACGTTTCGGACGATCTCGGCAGTAATTGATCTAAACCCTTGCCGTCAAAGCATTCCGGCCCGAGATCAGTTCACGACATCGGCCATTCCCGTTTGCTGCTAGGTTTCGGCCCGCAATTACCGGGAACAGCACGTTCACGGGCCGTCGATCTTTACAAGGACGACGTCTCACGTCCTTCAAGCAGTTTCTCCATGATGAAGTTCCGAGCCGAATGGCCCTGAATCACGTTCTGACGTTCTTCCAGGACCTGAAACCCTTGGGCCAAAAAGAACCCCAGGGCCGTGACGCTCACCTCGGCGAACAGCCGCGACAAGCCGATGAGGCGGGCTTCCTCTTCGAGTCGCACAAGCAGCGCCTTGCCGATCCCGCGCCCTTGCCATCGGGGCAAGCAGTAGAAGAAGTCGATGTGGCCGTCGGGCTCGAGCTCCGCGAACGCGACCGCCCGCCCGTCGACCTCGGCCACAAACGGATTCTTGGCGGCGATGCGCACGGCCCACTCGCTCATATCCTTGTCGTGCGGGGCCCACCGCTCGCACAGCTCTGGATGATAATCGCGCACGATGCACTGCCAGGTGGCGTCAAAATAGATCCGCCACAGATGGCGCTCTTCGCCCGCAACGTAACGGCGGATTGTCGGAGCACATTGGAACACGGGGCGATATGGAATCAGGCCAGGTGCATCACGAAAACAGTTGGCGAAGCTTCGCCAATGTCTCATCCAGCTTTGCGTTGGTGAGTCGTCCCGCCGAGTAGAGAATTACTGATTGTTCTACCGTAAACAGGCGGTTCGGCCGAATGTTGCTGGCGACGGAAAGTCGACCGGACTGAAAATCGATCGCGTCCAGTGAAACCGAATAGGAATCGCGATGAGCTTGGCTCGTGATCTGACAAAGAATTAGGTCATCGCCCGGCAGAGCGACGACCACCAAAGCCGGCCGCCGTTTGCCCGGCAGCAGATTCGTCTGCGGAAATGGCAGGACAATGACGTCACCCGCTACAGGTTTTGCCACACCGCGTCCTCTTCTGGAGTGTCCCAATCTCGCGCCAGCACCGCTTCGCTTGCCAACAGGCCGTTGAATGAATCGCCGCTCGACTTCGTCCTTATCGAGAGTACGAAATCGTAAACAGCGAGCTGCAAAGGCTCGGGCAAAACGTCCAATTCCCGGTCAATCAGTTCGCGAGTGCTCATAACAAGGTCTTCCGCGGCCACGGATTGGCGAAGGCGCGCGCCTGCGTTCCCTATTGTAATCGGCCATAACCCGTCAGAAAAGTAAAGCTCCCCGGGGGCTTCCCGACCGCCATTTTCCGATACGCAGCAGGTGAGCGAGAGACCCAACGAAGACTTGCCCGGTCGCGAAGCGGCGAAAGTTAATAGCCTTGCGGCGTCACCCCCCGTCGGAGAACCTCGACCTAAGAAAAGAGGCTCTCGAATTCGGGGACCGCAGTCAGATGATCATCGCGCACGATGCACTGCCAGGTGGCGTCAAAATAGATTCGCCACAGCTGGCGATTTTCGCCCGCACGGTAACGGCGGATGGCCGGCGACTCGTGCCGCATGTACGTGAGACTCCTCTCGGCAAACCAGGTTCACGATTATCGCCGCGGCGGAAGCGAGAGATGGGAAGCGTATGCTACGCGGCCGTCGGTCGCGCAGCTAGAAATCGGCCACCCCATCTGGTAGCATGGGCGGGCCGCGAGGTTCAACCCTCGCCGCTGCGCGGCGCTTTCGCCGAGCGGCTCGGCTGCCCGCGCTCCAAGTCGAAAATCAAACGCGCGCCGGCCGAAAACAATCTCTGAAAAGTCATGAACAATTGCAATGAATTCAACACGTATTGCGCACGTCAACGGCGTTGGACCTGCAAAAAGCAGCGGATTTGCCGGATGCCGCGCGCACAATCGCGCAACTTTTGCACCACCAATGGGGCCCCCCAGCGGCACGCGCAAAGATCGCCGCCCAACGGCTGGCGGGAAGGCGGTGAACCCGGCGCCGCTGTCGGCGGTCGCAGGTTGACGCGCCGCGCAACAATTCTCCGGACTCCGCTCGGACCTCTGTGACTTTACTATGGGACTGTTCGACAAACTCAAGCAAGGCCTCACCAAGACCGGGCGGCTGCTCAAGACCGACGTCCGCGATCTGTTCAAGGGCGAAGACGCCGGGCGGCTCATCGACGAGCCGTTTCTCGAGGAGATGCGGGCGATCCTGTTCAAGACCGACATGGGCTACGACGGGGCCGATGCGATCATCAAGGAGACGGCCGCCAATTTTCGCGGCCGCGTCGTCAAGCTCGACGCGGTCGTCGAGACGTGGAAAAAGAAGCTCAAGGAGTTGATGAAACAGGAAATCACGCCGATCAGGTTCGCCGATTCCGGGCCGACGGTGATCATGGTCTGCGGCGTGAACGGCAGCGGCAAGACGACAACGATCGCCAAGCTGGCCAGGCTGTTTCAATCGCAGGGAAAGAGCGTGCTGCTCGGCGCGGGTGACACGTTTCGGGCGGCGGCGGTCGAGCAGCTCACGATCTGGAGTGAACGCCTCGGCGTGCCAATCGTGAAGGGGGAACCGAACGCCCACCCGGCCAGCGTGGCCTATCGCGCGGTCGAAGAGGCGATTAAGCAGGGCGTCGACGTGTGCATCGTCGACACGGCCGGCCGCCTGCAGACGCAGAAGAACCTGATGGCCGAGCTAACGAAGATTCAGGACTCGATCCGCAAGCAACTTCCGGCGGCGCCGCACGAGGTGCTCCTCGTGCTCGACGCCACGACCGGCCAGAACGGCATCAGCCAGGCGAACAAGTTTACGGAATCGGTCAACTGCACCGGCATCGTGCTCGCCAAGCTCGACGGCACCGCCAAGGGGGGCGTCGTCGTCGCGATTCGGCAGCAGGTCGGCCTGCCGGTGAAATTTGTCGGCGTCGGTGAAAAGGCGGAGGATTTGACGCCGTTTTCACCGGATGATTTTGTCGACGCGCTGTTTGACGAGATCACAGGGCAATGACGAACTGGGCTGTCCCTCAAACGCCTCTCCCTCCCACCCGAAGGTCGGCCGTGGCGGAAGAGGGCAGGGTGAGGGCGCGTGAGTATTCGACGAAATCCCTCACCTCGGCCCTCTTCCAGCGGGAGAGGGAGAGAGTAGCGGGAGAGGGAGAGTTATGAGACGCGGCCTAGCGCCCGTTTTTGCGCGATCGCTACTTCCTCGCGCGTAGCGGTCTTCTATTTGTTTGCGCTGCTAGCTTGCTATCATGCCGGGCCGCGCCCTTGGCCGATAGCATCAACGAAGCCGCAGTGCCCCCGACCGTCGCGAGTGCGTTGCGATTCACCCCGCCCGACTTCCCACCGATCCATCCCTCCAACATCCCGGCCGCAATTTGCCGGGCTTCACCGGCCGCGCAGTGCGCGCGGCGCCCTCCCCGTACGATCCTTCCCAGAGGCCCTGGAGCACACACTGTCATGACACGCTTATTCTCTGTTTGTACTGCCTTGGCGTTCTGCAGCCTGGCTGCCACGCCGGCGCGGTCGAGCACCACATTGGCTCAACCCGAATTAGTGGCACCCGCCGCCGGCCAGGCGGCGGCCCAGCCAGGTGCCGTGCCGCCGGTGCCGCAGCCGACGACCCCGGCGCCTGTGTCGGTGGCGCCGACGGTTCGCGAGCCGGCGGTACTGGGGGACATGACGACGCCGGCCGCTTGCGGCTCGTGCGATTCGGGTCCTGACTCTGGTTGCTCACCGTTTTGCTGCTCGAACGGTTGGTCGCTCGGCGACGTGTTCGGCGGCGATTGCGCACGGGACGACGCCTGGACCCTACAAAGTTGCCTGACTCCCTGCTGCGATTCACCCGCCTACGGCGGCTGGATCGAAGCAGGCTATTACAACAACAACGAACGCCTGTCGCTCTCGCCCGACGACGGCCTGGCCTTCCGCGATTTTCCCGATCATCTGAACTTTGACCAGGTTTGGCTGTGGGTTGAAAAGAAGGCCGACAGCGAGAACTGCTCGACCGACTATGGCTACCGCTTTGACATCATGTACGGCCTCGATGCCCAATATGCTCAGGCGTTCGGCAATCCGCGTGCGCTCGATGGGCCGAACCGCGGCGCCTGGGACGCCTCGTTCGATAACGGCCCCTACGGCTGGGCGATGCCCCAGGCGTACGTTGAGGTGGCCCGCGGCGACCTGTCGGTCAAAATCGGCCATTTCTGGACGCCGGCCGGTTATGAAGTGGTGCCGGCCACGGGCAATTTCTTTTACAGCCACACACTGACACAGTTCAACAGCGAGCCCTTCACGCACACGGGATTCTTGGCTTCCTACAAAGCCAGCGATTGCATGACGTGGTACGGCGGATGGACGCTCGGCTGGGACACCGGCTTCGACCAGTTCGGCGGGGGCAACATCTTTCTGGGCGGCTTTGCCCGCAAGCTGAGCGAAAAGTCGACGCTGACGTTCATCACGACCGTCGGCGACCTTGGCTGGCGCTCAGGCAACCAATCAGGCTACACGCAGCACATTGTGCTGGTCAGCGAGCTCTCGGATCGGCTGACGTGGGTATTGCAGAGCGATTACGTGCACACCGACGGAACGTTCGCGGACCCAAATTTCCATAACGAAGATTACGGCGCGACAAACTACCTGTTTTACAAGCTGAATGATTGCTGGAGCGCCGGGACCCGCTTTGAATGGTGGAAGAGCAACAACGTGACGGGCTTCAGTGATTCGTTCCAAGACCTGACGGGCGGCTTGAACTACCATGCCAACGCAAACCTGGTGGTTCGGCCGGAGATTCGCTACGACTTCACCAACGAAGGCGCCGCCACGCAGGATTACAACCAAGTGTTCTTTGGGATTGATGCCGTGTTGACGTTCTAATGATTTGCAAAGGGGAATCGGAGCAAGCCGGCGACAGGCCGAACCGGTCGTAGCTTTGCTCCGCTCGTGGTTCCAAGTTTCGTTTGCCCTCCCAACCGGGGGCCGGTTCACGCCGGTCTCCGGTTTTTTGTTTGGCGTCGCTCAACAATATGGAGCCGGCACACCAGCCATCGAAAGAGGCGAATGCTGTGCAAGACGACGGCGCCGGGGCCGAAGCAACGAAGCATGCACAAAGAAGCGGATACCGATGCACAGTAGACAGGCATCTGCCGAAGCCATGGACGCCTGCCGAGTCGGTTTTCGTCCTCTCAAACGAAGCTCTAACTAGCGTATTTCTATAGCCTTACGGTACAGTCGGCGACTTTTTTTGACGCCCCGCACGATTCGGCACGGCCCTTGCTTTTAGAGGCTTCCGAATTCGGCACACAAGTCTGCGAAGTGTGCGAAGTAGGAAAGGCGAGGCCAAGCGACGTAAGCGAGGCCCGCATCAACACAACCGAATGCCCTCAAAGGCTTGGGCGCTCTTTTCCGCCTGGGAGCGCCGAGCCGGGCATTCTTTCTTGAGAAGCCCTGAAACGAACGGAATGCCTGGGCGGGCCTGCGAAGGGGCCCCACGAAATCCACCGCAGCCAGAAGGATGCCCCTTGGCCTGGGTGGGTGTCCGCCACATTCGCCCGGGCCGGGGGTGTCCTGGCGATTTCCGATTGGGGATTTCGGATTTCGGATTGAGGATTTAGGATGGGAACCTCAGGGGTTGCACCGTCGGCAATCCACAATCCGCATTCGCAACCCGCATTCGCAATGAAGCTCATTATCGCCATCATTCAGCCGAGCAAGCTGGAAGACGTCAAAGCCGCCCTGTCCGAGGCCGAGGTTGTGCGGCTGACGATCATGGACTGCCAGGGCTTCGGCCGGCAGAAGGGCCAGACCGAGGTCTACCGCGGCCACGAAATCACGATCAACCTGCTGCGGAAGGTGCAGTTGATGATCGCGGTGAACGACCACTTCGTCGAACCGACCATCAACGCCATCATCAGAGGCGGCCGCAGCGGACCGACGGGCGAAATCGGCGATGGCAAGATCTTCGTGCTGCCACTGGACGATTGCATCCGCATTCGAACGGGCGAGCGGGGCGGAGAGGCGATTTAGAAGCGAACTCGCTCACGCGGTTGCTCGTTCACCACGCAGAGCCCGCCATGGCGGATCTGTGACGTGGGGACTTGAACGCAAAATCCCGGTGTTTTCTCGGGGCTGGAACTTTCAACCCGGCTGCGCGTCCAAAAGGTAGAATACCGGGGCTGCCCGTTTGGGGGGGCCACGGGCCGATGTTTTTATCCTGCTTTTTGGAGGCGGATGGCCATGTTGCGTCGATTGCTCTCAGACTCTTGTTCGTTCAAGTCCTGCCGCATTGGCCGCTGGCTGACGTTGGCCGCCACGTTGTTGTTCGTCGGCGCCGTCGCCAGGCCGGCCGATGCGCAAGCAGAAAAGCCCGAGGCGGCCAAGGTGCCGGTGAAGAAGGTCGTGCTGTTCTCGAGCGGGGTCGGATATTTTCAACACGAGGGATCGGTGACCGGCAATGCGTCGGTCGATTTGAAGTTCCCAGTCGAGGACGTCAACGACCTCTTGAAGAGCATGGTCCTCGAGGACCTGGGCGGCGGGCAGATTTCGACCGTCAGCTACGGCTCGCGTGACCCCATCACCAAGACGCTTCGGACCTTCGCGATTGATTTGACGACGAACCCGACGCTCGGGCAACTCTTGTCGCAAGTTCGCGGCGAGAAGGTCGAAATCAACGCGCCGTCGGCCATCACCGGGACGATCGTCGGCGTCGAGACGCAGAAGCAGGTGCGATCGACGCCGGGCGGCGGCGAGGAAACGATCGACGTCGAGCTGCTCACGCTGCTGACCGACGAAGGCCTGCGGCGGATTCCGCTCGATTCGGTCGGGCGGATCAAGCTCGTGAACAAGGACCTCGACGCCGAGTTTCGCCAAGCGCTGACCGTGCTGGCCACGGCCCACTCGACCGACAAGAAGACCGTGACGCTCAATTTCCTGGGCCAGGGCGAACGAAAAGTTCGCGTGGGATACATTCAGGAATCGCCCGTCTGGAAAACGAGCTACCGGCTGGTGCTGGACGAAAAGGAAAAGCCGTTTCTGCAAGGCTGGGCGATTGTCGAGAACACGAGCGACGAAGACTGGACCGACGTCAACCTGAGCCTGGTGAGCGGGCGGCCGATTTCGTTCGTGATGGATTTGTACTCGCCGCTCTATGCGTCGCGGCCGCTGGAGCAGATGGAGATGTACGCCAGCTTGCGGCCGCAGGTGTATGGGCAGGATTTGGCCGACAGCCGGCGGTTGTTTGAGGCGGCGGATGAAAAGGCCAAAGCTGCCGTGGCGATGAGTGCTCCAACCGCAGGGCCCGTCGCGAATAATGGATCGCTGGCCAGGGCCGGTGGACGCGGGCGAGGTGGCGCTCGGGGCGGCGGCGGTGGCCTCGGCGGTGGCGGTTTCGGCGGCAACGGCCTGGTGAGCGATGCCTATGCCGGCGAATTGCAGCAGGGACAGGAACAACTCGGCTTGCAGGATAGTATGTTCTTTGAACGACGGGCGTTGGCCGCGGCCCAAGGCGGCGACGTCGGTGAGCTGTTCAAGTACGACATCAAGAACCCGGTCACGCTCGCTCGCCAGCGGTCGGCCATGCTGCCGATCATCAATGAAGCGGTCGAAGGCGAAAAGTTATCAATCTACAACCCGGGCGTGCAGCCGAAACACCCGCTCAACGGCGTGCGGCTGAAGAATTCATCGAAGCTCCATTTGATGCAAGGGCCGATGACCGTGTTCGACGGCGGCGTCTACGCGGGCGACGCCAAGATTCCCGATCTGCCGCCCGGCAGCGAGCGGCTTTTGTCGTACGCGCTCGATCTGGACGTGGAAGTCGCCCCGACGAGCGACAACCGGCCGCAGCAATTGGTCAGCGCGAAGCTCATCAAGGGCATACTGCAAACCGAGTACAAGCTGGCCCGCGCAGAAGTACGTAATCAAAAATTCGGGCCGCAGCCCGAAGACCGTGCTCATCGAATACCCGATCGACACAAGTTGGACACTGCTCGCGCCAAGGAGCCGACCGAAAAGACCCGCGACCTGTACCGCTTCGCCGTCAAGGCCGAGCCGGGCAAGGCGGCGGACCTGGCGATCAGTGAGGAGCGCACGCAGCGGCAGAACATCGCGGTGAACAATCTGAACGACAACGCGATTCAGATGTTTCTCAGCGAAAAGGTGATCAGCGAATCGGTGAAGGACGCACTCCGCGAAGTCATCCGCCGCAAGGCCGAGATCGCCGATCTGAACATGCGCAAGGGGCAAGTCACGCAAGAGATTGCCACGATCGACCAGGAACAGGCCCGCATCCGCCAGAACATGCAGGCGCTCGACCACAACACCGATCTGTACAACCTGTACATCAAGAAATTCACCGACCAGGAAAGCCAGGTCGAGCGGCTCCGCGGCCAGGCCAAGGAGCTGGATCAGCAGATCGCAACGGCGCAGAAATCGCTGGATGAGTTTTTGATGAAGCTGGAATTGTCGTAGGTCAGGCTGCGCCTGACGATCCCAGAGCACAGGCCGATCAGCCAACGACGAGTTTGCGCTGGATCAGGTATAGTTTGACAATCGCGGCTGCTGGGAATTCTTCATCCAACAGCATGCAGGAGGAAACTACAGTGACCATACCAATACGAGGCGTGAATAAGCAACTTCTCGCAGTAGTCATCAGTCTATCCGTGACTGTGGGCCCTTCAATAGCGGAGACGATAAAAGGACCGTGCACGTTAGCTTACGATAAGGGTGGAAAGACGGTCAGCAAACATATTGAGTTCGGCTCAGATGTTACCGGGAAGTGCGATTTCAAACTGACGGATTTCGCAGGTTCCCTGGCGATTATCGCCAATGGAGAGTTCTTGAATACAGGCGATAAGGCCCTGGGATTTGCCTATTACGTCTCTTTTTTCGACAAGGATGACAACTTAGTCGGCAACGCGAGTTTCGTTTACGCAGGCAAGGCTTCCTCTCTAGGCTCAGGCAAAAGCATTCGATCTGGAAGTTGCATCATCAAAATACCCGACACGTTCGGCGACAAAGTTGCGTCCTACCAAGTGGCGTTTTATGAGTTACGACCAAAAGAACAGTAGGTAGGTCAGGCTGTGCCTGACGACGTAGAAGTCATTCTCGATGGATGGTTGTTAGTCCACAGCCTGGCCCACCCGTCGGCTGTGGCACGCCGGGTGCCACTGCCGGCTCAGCCCGGCAGTGCTCTTCGGCCCTTGCCTTGCCGCCTGCGTCCCGAAACGGCAACCCCGAAATGTTACGCCCACCGTGTTCGAACGTAGTGATGCGGATCAACTAAGCCGTAGCCGGCAAAGTGGCGGCCAAAAGACACTGCTGGGCCAAGCCAGCATTGGCACCCGTGCGTGTCAAGCGGGCGGGGAAAAATATTTAGCCGCCAAATCCGGCCGTTTTTCGCCAAAGATGGGTGGCCCCCACGGCGAATCAGTCGTCGCCGGTACCACATCCCCGCAAGCGTCCTTGGCGCGGTAAAATCCCCAGACTTAAGCGAACCGCAGGGTCTCAGGGCTGAACCCGTTGTCTATTGAAGAATTCTCTGTCTCTTCCTCCGCCCCGCGCGCATTTAGGAGAGAAGATGTGCGGCATTAGCGACGAACCACTGAAGACCGAGCAGTTGCTCGCCCAAGCCACGGCGGGCGACGGGGCGGCGTGGGGATCGCTGCTTACCGCCGAGCAAGAACGGCTGATACGGATGGTTGCGTTCCGCATGGACCCGCGGCTGCGGGGAAGGATCGACGCGGCGGATGTCGTGCAGGAGGCGTTTGCTCAGGCCTCGGCGCACCGAGCGGATTTCTTCCGCGCCCGGAAATGCCACTATTCCTCTGGCTTCGGAAGATAGTCAGCAACAAGTTGTTCGAGTTGCACCGCCATCACCTTGGCACGCACATGCGTGACGCGAACCGCGACCGGCCGCTCGCGGCGCCGCAGAACTGGGATGATACGGCCGAGGCACTGTGGTTGCACCTGTCCGGCCATCTTACCAGTCCGAGCGCCGCGGCTGTGAGAGGGGAAGCCAGGACACGGCTTGCCGAAGCATTAGATAGAATGGATGCCACGGATCGGGAGGTTCTCATGCTCAGGCACTTCGAGCAGCTCACGAATGCTGAAGCCGCGCGGGTTGTAGGAATCGAGGAGCGAGCTGCCGGGAAGCGCTACCTACGCGCGCTCGCTCGGCTCAGAGAAATCCTGTCCGAGTTACCCGGAGGGCTTACGGGGCTGCGACCATGAGCGAATCCACTCCCGACGTTGCGACGCAACCCGGAGACGAGTTGCTGCTGGAGCTCGCGGATGACTACCTGCGCCGCTACCGCGCAGGCGAAGAGCCGACCGTGGATGAGTACGCTGCCAAGCACCCGGAATTCGCGGAACGGATTCGCGAACTTTTTCCGGCCATGATTGCGATGGAACAGCCTGGTCCGGGTGCGACTGTGGATTTAGCGCCGCCGACCGAGCGTGTTGGCGCGACGATCGGCCGCTACAAGCTGCTGGAGCGGATCGGCGAAGGCGGCTTCGGTGTCGTCTATATGGCTGAGCAGCAGCACCCGGTCCGCCGCAAAGTCGCGCTCAAGGTCGTGAAGCCAGGGATGGACAGCCGCCAGGTGTTGGCGCGGTTTGAGGCGGAACGGCAGGCTCTGGCAATTATGGATCATCCGAACATCGCTAAGGTGTTCGACGCCGGCGCCACCGACTCGGGCCGGCCATACTTCGTCATGGAGTTGATCAAAGGCGAGCCGATCACGGAGTTTTGCGATCGCAATCAATTTACGCCGCAGCAGCGGCTCGAACTGTTCGCCCAGGTCTGCCATGCCGTTCAGCACGCGCACCAGAAGGGCATTATTCACCGCGACATCAAGCCGACGAATGTACTGGTGGACGATGCACGACTCGACGCCGGTGGTGAAAGTAATCGATTTCGGCGTTGCGAAAGCGTTGGGACAGGATCTGACGGACAAGACGCTATTTCACGGAATTCGCGCAGCTCTTGGGCACGCCGCTTTACATGTCGCCGGAGCAGGCCGGGCAGAGTTCGCTTGGATATCGATACCCGCAGCGACGTCTACTCATTGGGCGTCTTGCTGTACGAACTCTTGACCGGCACCACGCCATTCGACAAGGAACGGTTCAAGAAAGCGACCCACGATGAGATCTTCCGAATTATCCGCGAAGAGGAGCCACCCGCTCCCAGCACGCGGCTAAGCGAGTCGAAGGATCGCACTGCCGTCCATCTCGGCGCAGCGACAAATGGAGCCTGCCAGACTCACGAAGCTCGTGCGCGGCGAGTTGGACTGGATCGTCATGAAGGCGCTGGAAAAGGATCGCACCCGCCGTTACGAGTCAGCCAGCGGACTGGCGCGCGACATCGAGCGTTACTTGCACGATGAACCGGTCGAGGCCTGTCCGCCGTCGACGAGTTACAAGCTGCGCAAGTTCATCCTGCGGAACAAGGCGATGCTTACGACGGCGTCGATCATTAGCTTGGCAGTGCTGTTTACGTTGGGGAGCTTCGGTTGGGCGATGCGCGACCGCACGGTCCGTCACGCGAAGGTCGTCGGGCAAGTCGAGCTCATCCTGACCGAGGTTCGCGCAACTGGAAGGCCAGCAGAAGTGGCCGGAGGCCCTCGTCGCGGCGCGACGAGCCGACGCGGTCGTGACCGGCAGCGAGACCGACTTAGAAACCTCGCAGCGCATCCGCGCAGCTCCGGGACCTCGAATTTCTCGACCGGCTGGAGCAAATCCACATGCAGCGGGCGATGGCGGTTGACTGGACCGAATTAGACGAGGAATTTGCCCGAGCCTTCCGCGACTATGGCGTGGACGTCGATGAATGGGAGGTCGAGAGATCGATCGACCGGCTCAGATCCCGTCCGGCTCTCACAATCCCCCTGGCCGAGGCGCTGGACGATTGGAATATCGTGCGAACAGCCTTGGATAATGTCGCGGGCTCGCAACGACTGCTGGAAGTCGCGCGTGGCATCGATCCGGACCCGCTACGAGGCCGAGTACGAACTTTGTACTTCCAGCCCAGCCCGGAGTCGCGGGACGAGCTGCGGCGTCTGGCCGAGTCAATCGATGTGCCGCGCATACCGCCCGTTGACGCTTGTCATTCTCTTCTACGGCCTCCAGGATGCCGAGCTGCAGGAGTATGGCCTACGAATTCTGCGGGACGCGCAGCAAATCCACCCGGAAGATTACCACCTCAATTTCAATCTGGCCCTCGCACTGCGCAACCAATATGACTACGAAGGGGCGGTCCGATTCTATACCGCCGCGGTGTCGCTTCGTCCAAATTCGTACACCGCGCATTACAACCTCGGCGGAACCCTGCTCTACCAGAAGAGGCTGGACGAAGCGATTGCGGAGTTCCGCAAGGTCATCGAGCTAAACCCGGCTGACGCAAGCGCCTACTCCAGTCTCGGCAGAGCCCTTGGTGACCAGGGCAAGCTGGACGAAGCGGTTGCCGTCTTCCGCAAAGCCATCAAGCTCCTCCCGAATCGCTATACCCTCCAATTCGACCTCGGCCGTGTCCTGCGCGACCAGGGGAAGGTGGACGAGGCGAACGCTGCCACAGCGCTTGGTACTGAAGGTGCACTTCATGCGGTTGAGCTCGAGCCGAAGAACGCGAGCGTTCATTACTCCACACTTGCCGGGTATTTGCGCGAAGATGGGAAGTTTGACGAGGCCATCGACGCCTACCGCAAGGCCATCCAAGCCGATCCGAGAATCAACAACGACTCCAGAAACCAACTGGGCAACCTCCTGCTCCAGCAGGGGAAGCTGGATGAGGCCATGGCCGTATTTCGCGAGGCCATCGAGGTTCATGCGACAGACGCTAGGGCTTACGACGGCCTCGGCCGTGTCCTAAGGGAGCAGGGTAAGCTGGACGAAGCCATCCACGCCTTCCGCAGGTCGATCGAAATCAAGCCAGGCGCCGGCACATTCATTAATCTCGGCGACGCCCTCAGTCGACAGAAAAAGCCGGACGAGGAGCTGGACGCCTACCGCAAAGCCGTCGAAGTCGAACCGACGTTTGCCTTTGGCCACTGGGCCATTGGCGAGGCCCTGCGCGAACAGAAGAAGCTTGACGAGGCCGTCCTCGCCCTCCGGAAGTCCATTGAACTCGACCCGGAACTTGTTTACGGGTACTTCAGTCTCGGCCAAGTTCTCTATGACCAGAAAAAGTTGGGTGAGTCCTTCGAGGCCTTCCAAAAGGCTGTCGAAGTGGATCCGAAAGCCGTCGCAGCAGTTCACGCCCGCATCGTGGAGATGAGGAAAGCCCAGGACTTCGGCGAATTTCGCGATCGCGAAGACTTTAAACGACTCAACGCGGCAATTGAGGCCAGGGGCGTACCGGTCGTCGGCGATCAAAACGCACAAGAAGGGCGATTTGCCGAAGCTGAACGGCAATACGCAGCAGTTGTACTCTCATTGCCGGACGACAACGGCTCTGCGCTGCGTCTGGCCTTTTTACGCTTGGCAATGGAGGATCGAGACGGCTATGAAGCAGTTTGTCGAGAAATGCTTGAACGATTTGCTGACTCGAAGGATCCGATCGCCCAGCGCCGGACCGTGCAAGTTTGCCTGATTTCGAACTCGCCCGTCGGAGAGCTGGATACGCTCCAACGTTTGGCAGAAGCAGCCCTTGCAGCGGGTGAAACCGGCGCCGACGTGTCGCTCAAGGCGCTGGCACGACGTGAGCGCGGCTTGGCGGCCTATCGAGCCGGCGATTGGCAGGGCGCGCTCAACTGGTGTCGCAAAAGCCGTGAGCTGACCGATCGAAAGCACTGGGCCGCCCAAAACCTGATGGTAGAAGCAATGGCGCTGTATCAGCTGGGCAATACGCAAGAAGCTCGAGCCGCTTACGACACAGCAGTGGGCAATATGCATGAACTCTTCCCCAACGCACTGATCAGCTCGGCGCAGGTTGGGTTGACTGGCTGATCTACCGACCGCTCCAAAGGGAAGCGGCGGCCGCACTAGGTATCTCCAAACCTGGGTCATCACCCAACGTAGCATCACCGTCTGACGGAAAAACCAATTCGAGCCCTCAGACCCCTTCCTCGCCGCCGTCAACCGACAAATAGAAACAGGTCCAAGTAAATTCGGCTGCGGACGACGGAACTTCAAGCTTCCTCCTCAGCACACGGCTCCACTTTCGCCTGACTTACGCGCTGAGAACTCCACAAAACGGAGCAAATCCAGGCGAATTGCCCCTCCCGCCTGTCTCGCCTTTGCCGCTCTGCGCATTTCATCGTTAGAGACCTGCCGGGTCCGATCGTGTTTGCGGCTTTTGGCGACTTGCGACGAGGTTTTCTTATGTGGTTTAAGTGGTCAAATCGTTGTACTCTTCTGGCGGTGCTGTTGACTGTATCCGCCGCTTCGCCTGCCTTTGCCGCCAGTCTCATCGCGCTGGGCAACCTGCCCGGCGGCGATTTCAAGAGCGCCGCTCTCGGCGTCAGCGGCGACGGCTCAACCGTCGTCGGCTACGGTTATTCCGGATCCGGCCCCGACCCCGAAGCCTTTCGCTGGACGAGGGGCGACGGCATGGTCGGCCTGGGCGACCTGCCGGGCGGCAGCGTCCTGAGCGTCGCCCGGGGCATCAGCGGCGACGGCTCGGTGATCGTCGGCGACAGCAGTTCCGCCTCTGGCCAAGAAGCCTTCCGTTGGACGGCTGCTTCCGGCATGGTCGGTTTGGGCGAACTGCCAGGCGGCAACTTCCAAAGCACCGCTTTCGGCGTCAGCGGTGACGGCGGCGTCGTCGTCGGCCAGGACTCGACGGCAACTGCGTTCCTTGAGGCTTTCCGCTGGACGCAGAGCGGCGGCATGGTAGGATTGGGCCAACTGCCGGACATCGGCTTCTGGAGCACAGCCCTGGCGGTCAGCGCCGATGGCTCGACCATTGTCGGTCGTTTTGGCGCCTTAGGTCAAGAAGCTTACCGCTGGACATCGAGCTCCGGTATGGTCGGCCTTGGCGACGGCAGCGCCACCGGCGTCAGCGGTGATGGATCGGTCGTCGTCGGTTACCGTGGGTTTTCCTCCGACAGTGGCGTTATCTACAAAGCCTTCCGCTGGACGGATGCCTCCGGCATGGTCGGTCTGGGGGACCTGCCGGGCGGCGACTTCAGCAACTACGCCAAGGGCGTAAGTGGCGACGGCTCGACCGTTGTAGGTTACGCTGCCACCCCAAGCAACGAAGCCTTCCTTTGGACGAGCGCAGGCGGCATGCAGCGGCTGTGGGACGTGCTGGTTGCCAACGGCGTCGACCCCGCTGCCAGTGGGTGGACGTCTCTCGACTTTGCACAGGCCATCAGCGCCGACGGCAAAACGATCGTCGGCCAGGGCATTCACAACGGCAATCAGGAAGCCTTTGTCGCCGTCATTCCCGAGCCGTCGTCGCTGGCGCTGTTGGGCTTCGGCGGCACCCTCCTGTTTCGGCCGCGGCGCCATCGGAGGCAACCAGCGTCACCTGTCCGACTCGCCCCCGACTGGGTGTGCAGTCACAAAGTTAAGGTCATACTCATCGCGCTGCCTCTGCGGCCCGCGATGACTTTTGAGGAGATCAGGAAATATGCTTAAAACGTTGTGCAACTCTGGTGGTGCTGCTGTCTCTATTCGCTATACCACTTCAGACAATGGTCGTCGTTGTCGTCCTGTGCGGATTCGCGGCCAGGTGCCCCGCGGCGATAGTGCACTACGGAAACGACGGAAGCGACGGTGCATTCTCCGAACCATATTGGTGGGAGAGTACTTTGCCGAACTACCTGATCGGCTCGAAGTACACGGTGACTCAGCCGATCGTGCTCCAGAAGGCGGGTATCATCTTCGGATCTGCTATTACTAACGCCAAAGTTGGCATCTACACCGATGCCGGCGGGGCGCCCGACACGCTCGTCGCCGAAACCGGTTTGTTTGAAGTGTATATTGAAACCCAACTTGAGACGCCGCTGCTGACCACGCCCACCATCCCGGCCGGCGATTACTGGTTCATGGCGGTATACGACGCCGTGGAAACGCCTGTCGACATTTCCTACGACGACAGTGCGCAGGTGGCCTATATCGCCCACACGTTCAACTCGCCGCTGCCCGCGACGTTTCCCGCCCCGATCTTCTACACCGGCGTGGCGTTCGCTTATTACCTGGTCGGCGAAACCACGCTATCCGGCGACTACAACGGCAACGGCCGGGTGGATGCGGCCGATTACACGGTGTGGCGGAACACGGTCGGCTCGGCAAACGACTTTCGTGCCGACGGCACCGGGCCGGACGGCGTGCCCGACCACGTGATCGACCGGATGGATTACAACTTTTGGAAGCAGCACTACGGGGAAGGGGCGGGGAGCGGGGCGGCGACGGAGGCAGTGCCCGAGCCGGCCAGTTGGGTAGCGGTCGCGTTGGCGGCCTTCGGATTGACCCTAGTTTTGGACCGACGCTTTCACTGCGCTCGCGCGCGAGACAAGTTAGAGCGCAACTCCTGTTAACCGGCGCTCTAACAAGTTCGAGGGCGCGAGGGGGACATCTATGGAAAGACCCGGGACGCGCGAGGGGGGCGTGGGGGCCGCCCATCTTTTAACGCCCATCTCTTAGCGCGCGTCGTTGAGCGTGTGGTTGAGGGAGGTGGTTGAGGGAGGGAGGTGGTTGAGGGACATCCAAACAACACCTGCTTCAGGCGACCGTTCGATCGCAGCGGCTGCCGCTCGAGAGAAAAGCGGGGGGCAAGTCCCAGTCTGACAAATTCAGTGGCCGAAAACAACGCGATTCTTCTCTATCGAGCCTGGTAAATTCGATTGCGATATCTAAAATTTGCACTTGGCATCCCTGCTCCCCGCTCCCAGCAGTGGCCGAAAACTGCTACTGTACAAATGAACCAAATCGTGCTAGGCTCGTGGGGCAAAGCGTTCTTTGAAAACTCGCATCGGTGCACACACCCATCGAGCCCAGCCGTGCCGGCCGCTCTCGGTGTGTCGCCATTGTCAAACAGCGCTGCTATGCCACAAGTTCGCTAGCCATTTCGCCCCCCGGGATTGAATAATGTCCCCACCGGGGGGGCGAAATGAAAACGTAACAGCGTACGGGCGTGCAACTTACGTCCCCATTTCGCCCCACCAAAAAAAGAAAAAAAGACTTTGGCCTAGCGAAATCAAGTGACAGTAGTTCCAAGTTCCTCGTTTTCTCCGGCGTTGGCACATGTTCGAGCTCGTAACCACTTTGGCTATCAGCCGTCAGCTTTCAGCCAGATAAAATCCAGTCTGGCTGACGGCTGATGGCTCGCCATGCGATCGAGAAGCCCGCCGAACTGCGGAAAAACTGATCACTTGGAACTACTGAGTGAGGCGAAACCGGTGGACGACAACATCTTGCCTTCCGCGATCCGCCCGACCCAGCATGCTGGCCGCGTACCGCGGCCGCAATTTACGCATTCCTTCGTCGGGCACGGCCGGGTCTACTCGGCGGCGTTCCGATCGGGCGGCTTCACCCCGTGCAAATTCTCGACAAAGAAATCGATCCGGCGGCGTTGGACGTAGGCATTGTTGGGCCCGTGGCCGCCGCCGGGGACGAACACGAACTCGTAGTCTTTGCCGGCCCGCTCCAGGGCCGCGATTAGTTGGAACGTCGTTTCGACCGGCACATTGCGATCAAGCTCGCCCTCGATCAGCATCAGCTTGCCTTGCAGTTGGCCGGCGTGCTCGATGTTCGAGCATTTGGCGTATTGCGGGCCGACCGGGTAGCCCATCCACTGCTCGTTCCAACTGGCCTTGTCCATGCGGTTGTCGTGACAGCCAGAGGCCGAGACGGCCACTTTGTAGAACTCAGGATGGAAAAGTAGGGCAGCGACGGAATTTTGGCCGCCGGCGCAGGTGCCGAAGATGCCGACGCGGCTGATGTCGTAGTACGGGTACTTGGCCGCGGCCGCCTTGTGCCAGAGGATGCGGTCGGGAAAGCCGCTGTCGGCCAGGTCCTGCCAGCAGACGTCGTGGAAGGCCTTCGAGCGGTTGGCCGTGCCCATGCCGTCCATCTGGATGACGATGAAGCCCAGGTCGGTCAGCGAGCTCCACTGCGGCCGCGGGCTGAACGACTTGCGGACGTACGAGTCGTGCGGGCCGGCGTAGATGTACTCGATCACCGGGTAACGCTTTGTCGGGTCGAGGTCGTTGGGCCGCTCGATGACGCCCCAGATGTCGGTCTTGCCGTCGCGGCCCTTGGCGACGAACACCTCCGGCAGCTTCAAGCCGTTCGACTCGAGCTCGGTGATGTCGGCCGAGTCGAGCCTGGTGACGAGCTTGCCGTCCTCGACGCGGCGGAGCTCGTGGACCGGCGGCAAGTCGACGCGCGAGTAGGTGTCGACGATAAACTTGCGGTCGGGCGAATATTGCACCGTGTGGGTGCCGTTGCCCTCGGTGAGCTTCGTCATGCCGGTGCCGTCGAAGTTGACGTGGCAAAAGTGGACGAGGTACGGGTCCTGATCCGGATAGAGTCCGCCGGCGCGGAACCAGATTTGCCGCTTGTCTTCGTCGACGCGGTCGACGTCGCGGACGATCCACTCGCCCTTGGTGATTTGCTTGACGTCGCCCGATTCGGCGTTGATTAAATAGAGGTGCTTCCAGCCGTCGCGCTCGCAGGCGTAAATGACTTCGGCGTTGCCCTTGGTGTAATAAATGAACGAATTGTACGTCGTGCTGACGAACGTCTTGGGACGATCGTCGAACAGTGTGCGGACTTTGCCCGTGCGGGCATCGACGTCGAAGATGCGGAAGCGGCCGTGGCCGCGATCGGTCTTGTGATACACGAAATGCTGATTGTCGGCCCGCCAGCGGATGGCTGGATCACCATAGAAGTCGATCTTTTCGGCATCGACTTTGACGACCTTTTTGGCGGCGGCGTCGAACACCCACAACTCGTAGGTGGTGTAGGGGTCGCCGGGCAACGGATAGGGCGTGCTGATCAGCTCCGTGCGGCCTTCACCTGGCGGGCGCGACCGCATCAAGAGGACGTTTTTCGGCTCGGCCTTCACGATCCGCGAGGCGACGAGGTATTTCGAATCGGGCGACCAGCTCATACGGCCGAAGCTGTCGCCCTTTTCGCCGGCGTCGCTGATCTTAGTTTCGCTGCCGCCTGGCCCGCGGAGGACGATATTGTAGTCTTTGATCGAGGCGGTCCACTTGCCGTCGGGCGAGGCGGCGTCTTCGTAGAGGTCCATTTGAATGCCGCGGACTCCGGCCTCGCGGCTCGACTGCGGATCATAAGCCAGGTTGGTGCCTTCGTTGGTGGTTTCGGGCGTGATCTCTTCGCCGACGCGCTGGCCGCGGCCAAAGCCGCCCCCGGCGCCGCGACCGCGTCCGCGCAGGCCGCGTGCTCCGCCGCGCTCGCCTTCGCCGCGGGGTGCGTCGCCGGTACGAGTGACTTGGTACGAGGCCAGATCGCAGGACCAGCGGCCGCCGGCGGCGGTAAAGCTGAGCTTGGTCGCGTCGGCGTTGAAATCGATCTCGTCGAAGGGCAGGTGGTTTTCGAGGAAGTCGGTGCCGGCGGCTTCCGAGAGGGCCGCGGCCAGCTTGGCGTGATTGAAGGCGGGCGTGCGGGTGCCGCGCTCGGCATCGACGAGGACAAAGTGCTTGACGTCGTCACTGTAATCGTTGCGGTACCACATCTTGGTGTTATTGGCGAACCAGTGAGGCTCGATCGTCAGGACGTACGCGCCCATGTTCGCACTACCGGCGGCGCCGCGGCCGCGGCCGCCACCTTGGGCGCCGCGATAAGAGGCGATTTGTGCTTCGGTCGGTCTGAAGGGAGGCAGGCTGGCGCCCTTCCATACGCCTTGGGGTGCGACTTGGGGTGAGCCGGTCGTGGATTGCGCGCTGCAGAGCGCGGCGGCGCCGAGAACGATTTCAGCGGTTGTGAGAGCCACCAAAGCAACCATCGGCCGACGATGAGCTCGTGTAACTTGCATGTCATTCACCTTGGAGTAGACGGTGAGACAACGGACCGCGGAAGCTAGGTCGAAGCCGCTGCGCGGCTCAATTCGCGTTACGTTTCGACGGCCATTGTAGTTTCGGTCAATGGCGATTGCCAGTTCGCAGGCGCAGCCGGGCTGCGGCGGCTGTTGTCGTAGCGAATGGCGACTGCTCTGCCAAACCTGAATAATTGGATTTGCCGCGAGGCGCAAGACTCCGGTTGACGCGGAAATAATCGCGGGCTATCGCCCTGCGGCGGATTGATTCGACCCGAGTATTTGGCTGTGACAGCGCACTCGACGGGCGGACAGGATTGTCCGCCCTACGTATCAACTGACCGCGACTGAGGCGGCGCGGCGGGATTGGCGTTTTCGGTCGATTTCTTTGAGGACTCGTTTGCGGAGTCGGATCTGGGAAGGCGTGACCTCGACGAGCTCGTCTTCCTCAATGTATTCAAGGGCTTCTTCCAGCGACATCAAGCGCGGCGGCTTGAGCAGAATGTTCTTGTCGGTGCCGGTGGCCCGCATGTTGGTGAGTTTCTTTTCTTTCGTCGGGTTGACCGACATGTCTTCGTTGCGGGCGTTTTCGCCGACGATCATGCCTTCGTAGACCTCGTCGCCCGGGGCAACAAACGGCTCGCTCCGCTCTTGCAGCGTGTCGAGGGCGTAGGCATTTGCGCGGCCGACGACCATCGAAATGAGTACGCCATTCTGGTCGCTCGGGGATTTCACCCTCGATTGGGCGGTACGCCTCGAAGCGATGATGGATCACCGCCGTCCCCTGCGTGGCGTTCAGCAGCCGCGTTCGCAGACCGATCAGGCCCCGGGCTGGAATCGAGAACACAACGTAGGTATAGGTGTCGTGAGCTGTCATTTCGACCAACTGACCCCGGCGGGCGCCGACCAGCTCCATCACCGGGCCGAGCTTGTTGCTGGGCACTTCGACGACGAGGCTCTCGAACGGCTCTTCGACCACGCCGCCGTGGCGGTGGAGGACGACGTGCGGCTTGCCGATCGACAGCTCATAGCCTTCGCGGCGCATCGTTTCGATGAGCACCGAGAGATGCAGTACGCCGCGGCCGAAGACTTGGAACGCATCGCCCGAATCGGCCGGCTCGACGCGGAGGGCGACGTTGCGTTCCAGTTCGCGTTTCAAACGGGCTGAAAGGTGCTGGCCGGTGACGTATTTGCCTTCGCGGCCGGCGAACGGCGAAGTGTTGATGCCGAAGACCATCGAAATCGTCGGCTCGTCGACCGTAACACGGGGCAGGGCACGGCGGTCGCTCGGATCGCTGACCGTGTCGCCAATGGCAACCTCTTCCAGACCGACCAGGGCCGTGATGTCGCCGGCGGTGGCCTCTGCGACTGCGTGCGCGGCCCAGTTTGTCAAAGAGATGGACCTCGCTCACTTTGGCCAGCGACTGCTGGTCGTTGGCCTGCATCAAGGCGACTTGCTGCCCCGGTTTGATCGTGCCCGAATAAATGCGGCCGATCGCAATGCGGCCGACGTAATCGGACCAGTCGAGATTGGTGACCAGCATCTGCAGCGGCGCGTCGGGGTCGATCTCCGGGCCGGGGATGGCGGAGAGGATCAAGTCGAACAGCGGCTGCATCGAGTCGCCGGGCACGGCTGGGTCGCGCGTGGCGTAGCCGAGTTTGCTGGTGGCGAAGATGTGGGGGAAATCGTCAAGATGTTCGGCGCCCAGTTCCATCAATAGATCGAAGGCCTCGCCGGACACTTCGTGTGCGCGGGCGTCAGGGCGGTCGATCTTGTTGATCACGACGACCGGCTGGAGCCTGCACTCGAGGGCCTTGGAGAGGACGTAACGTGTTTGCGGCATCGGCCCCTCGGCCGCGTCGACCAGCACCAAGGCGCCGTCGGCCATGCGGAGGACGCGTTCGACCTCGCCGCCGAAATCGGCGTGACCGGGCGTGTCGATGATGTTGATCTTCACCCCCTGGTAGTGGATGGCGCAGTTTTTGGCCAGGATGGTGATGCCGCGCTCGCGTTCTAGGTCGTTCGAGTCGAGGATGCAATCGCCGACGAGTTGGCTGGCCCGGAACTCACCGCTTTGGCGCAGCAGGCAATCCACCAGCGTAGTCTTCCCGTGGTCGACGTGGGCGATGATGGCAACGTTACGGATATCGGGGCGGCGCATGGGGCAGTTTGGCAGATTTCGGATGGTACCAGCAATTATAGGGTGGCAGTCAATGAAAGCCGGGTAATGTACCAGCGCCAGGCGCATATGGAAACGCCCGTTTTCGCTCAGGATTCGTTGGATATAATGGGCGAATACGGTTTGCTCTTCTCTGTTCATGGGGGGCTCGATGGCCGGAATCGATTTTGCAGCTGTCCGGGACGCAGTTTCGATGTCTTCCGTCCTGGAGCTGCTAAAGTTCGTACCGGTCGGCCACGCAGGGCCGCAGCTTCGAGGGCCGTGCCCTGCTCATCGTTCCCAGTCGCCCTATCGCCGGTCGTTTTCAGTGAATTCGGCACAGATCGCGTTTCGTTGCTTTAGTTGCGGCGTAGCTGGGAACCAATGTGGCTTATGGGCGAAAGTTCACGGAATGAGTCTGTTTGACGCCGCGCGGGACCTATGCGAGCGGGCGAAAGTTGCAATCCCGCATTGCACCGCCGCTGCCGAGGAAACATACAAGAGGAACCCGTAATCTTTATTCTGTGTCTTGGCCCTCAAAGCCTAACTCCGACACGAATCCCATTGCCCTATGTCTCACGCTGTCATCGACAAAACCGACCTCCTCGAATCGCTCTTGAGGGAGCGGATTCTCATCCTCGACGGGGCGATGGGCACCCAGATCCAGGCGCTGGGGTTGGATGAAAAGGCGGTCCGCGGCGAGCGATTTGCCGACCATCCGAAGGACTTGAAAAACTTTGCGGACATTCTTTGCCTGACGCACCCGGATGCGGTCACGGAGATCCATCGCCGGTATTACGCGGCAGGCGCCGACATCGTCGAAACGAATACGTTCGGCGCCAGTCCCGTCGGCATGGAGGAGTTTGGGCTGCCGCTGGAATTGATAGGCGAAATTAACACGGCGGCCGTCGCCTGCGGTTGCCAGGCGCGGGACGAATTCATGGAACGTGAGCCCGACCGGCCGCGGTTTGTCGCCGGCTCTATTGGTCCGACGACGAAACAAACGGCCATTAGCACGCGAGTCGAAGACGCCAGCTATCGCGGCGTGACCTTCGACGAAATGGTCGGCTCGTATTACCAGCAAGTGGCGGCGTTAGTCGAGGCGGGCGTCGACATTCTGTTGCCGGAAACGGTGATCGACACCCTTAACCTCAAGGCTTGCCTCTTCGCAATTTCAGAATACTTCGATGAAAAGCGAGTCCGCGTGCCGGTGATGATCTCCAGCACGTTCGACAAAGGCGGTGCGACTTTCGTCTCCGGACAGGATGTGGAAGCATTTTGGAACTCGGTCGCCCATTTTCCCATGCTTTCGGTCGGCATGAATTGCGCCTGGGTCCCGAACTGATGCGGCCCCATTTAGAGCGGCTGCAAGAAGTGTCACCGCGATGGATTAGTTGCCATCCAAACGCGGGCCTGCCAAACGAATTTGGTCAGTACGACCTTGGGCCGGACGAAATGGCCCGCCTTGTCGGCGAGTTCGCCGAGCGCGGCTGGGTCAACATCCTCGGCGGGTGTTGCGGGACCGCGCCCGATCACATTCGGGCAATCGCCGAGGTCGTAAGGAAGTGCAAACCGCATCGCCAGACCGCAGTCGCGCCGTATATGCGTTTGAGCGGCACCCGGCCATTCACGCTGCGGCCCGACAGCAACTTCCTGATGATCGGCGAGCGTACGAATGTCACCGGTTCGCGGAAATTTGCGAAGCTAATCAAGGAAGAGAAGTACGAGGCAGCAGTGGAGGTGGCCGCTGGGCAGGTGGCTGGCGGCGCGAATGTGATCGACGTCAACATGGACGAGGCCTTGCTCGACGGCGAGGCCGTGATGACGAAGTTCTTGCGGCTCATCGCCGGCGAGAATGATGTGGCCGCCGTGCCAACGATGGTCGACAGCAGCAAATGGTCGGTCATCGAAGCGGGCCTCAAGACGCAACAGGGCAAGGCCATTGTCAACTCGATCAGCCTGAAGGACGGCGAGGCCGAATTCGTTCGGCGAGCGAAGCTTTGCGGCCGGTATGGCACGGCCGTCGTCGTGATGGCGTTCGATGAACTCGGCCAGGCCGTCGAGGTCGACGACAAAGTGCGGATTTGTCGGCGTGCCTACGATCTATTAACGCAGCAGGTCGGTTTCGCGGCCGAGGACATCATCTTCGATCCGAATATTCTGACCGTGGCCACCGGCATCGAAGAGCACAACAACTACGCGGTGAACTTCATCCAGTCGATCGGCCGCATCAAGGCTGCGTGCCCTGGCACGCACATTTCGGGCGGGGTATCGAATATTTCGTTCTCGTTCCGCGGCAACGATCGGGTGCGCGAGGCGATGCACGCGGCGTTTTTGTATCACGCCATCCAAGCCGGCCTGGACATGGGAATCGTCAACGCGGGGCAACTCGCGGTTTACGAAGAGATCGAGCCGAAGCTGAAGGAGCTGGTCGAGGACGTGCTGTTCAATCGGCGGCCCGACGCGACCGAGCGGCTAGTCAGCGTCGCCGAGACGATCAAAGGGCAGGGCGGGGCGGCCGCGGCGGTCGACGAGGCGTGGCGGGCCGGGCCGGTCGCAGAACGGCTCAAGCATGCGCTGCTCAAGGGGATCGACAAGTACGTCGAGGCCGATACGGAAGAGGCGCGGCAGAAGTATCCGAGCGGCCTGTCGATTATTGAAGGGCCGCTGATGGATGGGATGAGCGTGGTGGGCGACCTGTTCGGCGCCGGGAAGATGTTTTTGCCCCAGGTGGTGAAGAGCGCTCGCGTGATGAAGAAGGCGGTCGCCTATTTGACGCCGTTCATGGAGGCCGAAAAGGCCAAGAGCGGCGCGGTGCCGCGGCGCGGGCCAAGGTGCTCCTCGCCACCGTAAAGGGGGACGTGCACGACATCGGCAAGAACATCGTAGGCGTGGTGCTCGGCTGCAACAATTTTCAGGTGATCGACCTGGGCGTGATGGTGCCGTGCGAGACGATTTTGCAGCGGGCCCGCGACGAGCAGGTGGACATCATCGGCCTGTCGGGCTTGATTACGCCGAGCCTGGATGAGATGGCACATGTGGCCCGCGAGATGAAGCGGGGCGAATTCGGCCTGCCGCTATTGATCGGCGGGGCGACGACGAGCGCCAAGCACACGGCGGTGAAGATTGCGCCGGCCTACGCGAACGAAGTGATCCACGTGCTGGATGCGTCGCGGTCGGTGGGCGTAGTCGAAAAATTGATCAATCCCGAAGTCCGGCCGACCTTTGCCGAGGAGAATCGCAAACTGCAACAGCAACTCGTGGCCTCGCACGAGAAGCGCCAGGAGGCGACGCTCGTGCCGTATTCGGAGGCACTCGCGCGGCGGTACAAAACCGACTGGGCCGCGGCCGACATCCCGCGGCCCGCATTCCTTGGGGCGCGGAGGGTGACCCACGTCACGCCGCGCGATCTGCACGCGCATATCGATTGGTCGCCGTTCTTTCTGACTTGGGAGTTGAAGGGGAAGTTTCCCAGAATCTTTGACGATCCAGCCGTGGGCGAGACGGCGCAGAAGTTGTTTGACGACGTCGAGCGGTTGTACGAGCGGGTGGCCGACGAGGGATTGCTCAGGGCCCGCGGCGTGTACGGCTTTTGGCCGGCGGCGAGCGACGGCGACGACATCATTGTGTACGCAGACGAGAGCCGCAGTACCGAGCGGTGTCGCTTCCACGCGCTGCGTCAGCAGTGGGAGCGCCGCGGGCAAGACGCGTTTTACTCGCTGGCCGATTTTGTTGCGCCGGTTGGAAGCGGCCGGGGGGATTTTATCGGCGCGTTTGCGGTGACCGCCGGCATCGGTTGCGACGAGCTGGCCGCGCAATTTGATCGCGAGCATGACGATTACAACTCGATTATGACGAAGGCGCTGGCGGACCGGCTGGCAGAAGCGTTCGCCGAATTCCTGCACGCCCAGGCCCGCCGCGATTGGGGCTACGGGCGCGACGAGAGATTCACGAGTGCAGAACTGATCGACGAAAAGTATCGCGGCATCCGCCCGGCGCCCGGCTATCCGGCCCAGCCGGACCATACGGAGAAGAAAGCGCTGTTCGAGCTCTTAGACGTTACGGCGGCGACCGGCATCTCGCTCACGGAACACTACGCGATGCACCCAGCGGCGAGCGTGTGCGGACTGTACTTCGCCCACCCGCAGGCGCGCTACTTTGCGGTTGACCGGCTGACGAAGGACCAGGTCGAGGATTACGCCCGGCGCAAGGGCATGAGCGTGGCCGAGGTCGAACGCTGGCTGGCGCCGAATTTGGGGTACGAACCACGGGAATAGTTGCGGGGGTATGTACGATGACGACCGAAAAGACAAGAGCCATTAGAAAGAAATCGTGGAAGGACAAGCTGGCCGACAGCAAGGACTTGCCGAAGACGGGCAAGATTGAGGGGAGGCTGTCGAAGCGATGGGGAGAGGGCACGATGGTGATCCCGGCCCCGCTGGAGGTCGACGCGGAAATGAAGCGCGTGAAGAACGGGAAGCTGACGACGATCGACGGCATTCGCAAGAGGCTGGCCGCCAGGCATGGTGTGACGATCGCCTGCCCGATCACGACCGGCATCTTCGCCTGGATCGCGGCGCATGCGGCCGATGAAGACGAAGCGGCCGGGCGGAAATCGCGTGACTCCGTACTGGCGAACGCTCAAGGCGGGCGGCGAGCTGAATCCGAAGTACCCGGGCGGCATCAAGAACCTGCGGGCGCGGCTGGCGGCCGAGGGGCACCGCGTCGTCAAAAAAGGCAGTCGCTATTTTGTGGCAGACGTCGAGCGGGCGCTCGTGTGAACTGGCCTGTCCGGCAATCTTAATTCTCTATTTTTTCGCCGGCGCCGCCGGCCGGCGGTTGGTGCTCTGTGAGCGCCTGCTCGAGGCCGGGCACGTTGTTAGCGCCGGCAGGCACGGTGATGCTCGCGCCTTGAAAATCATTGCCGATCGGCTGGGCCCGGCCGCCGAGTTGTTTCTCGAGAAAGGCTTCGGTCACGGCGTTGAACGACTTGTCGTTCTCGGGCCGGTGGAAACCGTGGCCTTCATCGGGGTAGAGGACGTACGTCACTGGGATGTGTTTCTCTTGCATCGCGGCCACGATCTGGTCGGCCTCGTGCCGTTTGACGCGCGGGTCGTTCGGCGCCCTGGCCGATGAGGAGCGGCCTGGTGATTTTGTCGACGAGCGTCAACGGCGACCGCTTGAGCAGCGCGGCCCGGCCTTCCTCGGTATCGACGTCGCCCACTTTGCGTTTCATGACGGGCATGAACGGGTACCAATACTCAGGCACGTTTTGCAAGAGTGTGACGAGGCTCGAGGGACCGACGATGTCGACGCCGCAGGCGAACACGTCCGGCGTATACGTCAGGCCGACGAGCGTGGCGTAGCCGCCGTAGCTGCCGCCCATGATGGCGACCTTATCACCAATCGCGATCTTCTGATCGATGGCCCAGTGGACGGCGTCGATCAGGTCGTCGTGCATTTTTCCCGACCACTCGCCGTCGGCCGCGTTGACGAAATTCTTGCCGAAGCCGGTCGAGCCGCGGTAGTTCACGCTGAGCACGGCGTAGCCGCGATTGGCCAACCACTGGTGATCGGAGTTGAAGCCCCAATCGTCGCGAGCCCAGGGGCCGCCGTGCACGTCGAGCACCAGCGGCACCGGCTGGTTGGGCTTGCCGTCACCGTCGGGGTCGCTGCCGGGCGGCAACGAAAGATAACTGACAAGGTTGAGACCGTCGCGGCTTTTGATCACGACATCGTGCATCTTGACGAGCGGATAATCTTTCAGGTCGTCGCGCGAATTGAAGAGGTGAATCGCCTTTCGCTCTGGCTGGCGGAGGTAGCGGTAGAACTCGACCGGGCCGTTGTCGCGAATGTAGGCCACGGTCCACTGGCTGTCGTCGAGGGTGCGGCTGGTGATGATGAACTCGCCGTCCTGGACTTTCTTCAAATAGTCGAAGTCGGCCTGGACGGCTGGGTCGAGAATTTTCCACTCTTCGCGGGCGTAGGTGAACGAGACGGCCTGGATGGTTTTCTCGATCGGCTGGGCGACGACGCTACCGACGTCGCAACGCGGGTCGTCGGCGATGAGGTTCGGCTGGCGGGTTTTCAGGTCCATCGAAAACAGGCCGGCCGTGTTGCGGTTGCGGCTGTCTTCGTAGTACAGCACCTGGCCGCTTTTGTCGAAGCCGGCCGGCCCGCTCGACATTGCGTCTTCGGGGCCGAACTCGGCAAACTTCGTCCACTTCCGCTGGTCGCCTTCGCCTTCCGGAACGAGCCAGACCTGGCCGGCATCCGGCGTAAAATCGATGGCCATGCGAACGTTGAAGTCGTCGTCCGTTAGATAGCCGTTGACGCCTTCATTTTTTTGAACGAGCTGGCGCTGGCCCGTGTCGATGTTGATCCGCCAGATGTCGTGGTAACGACGATCGCGATCGTTGAGTCCTACCAGGACCTCAGCGGGAAACTTGTGGCTGGTTTCCTGGATCTCGGCCCGCACGCCGTCGATCGGGGTGAGATCCTTCGTTTCGGCCGTTTCGACATTGGTGGCATAGAGGTGAAAATTCTCATTGCCGCCGACGTCTTGGACGTAGAGGATGTGCTTCGAGTCAAAGGCCCAGCGGTAGCCCGGAACGGGGCGAACTTTCTCGTGCGTCACGACTTTCGCCTGGCTGACGTCGGCAACCGGCGCGACGAGAACGTTCAGCACGCCGTCGACCGGTACCATGAAGCTGAGCCACTTGCCGTCGGGGCTGATGCGGGCCGCGGCCTTCTGCGG
Source organism: uncultured Planctomycetota bacterium (assembly GCA_963738665.1). GTDB lineage: Bacteria > Planctomycetota > Planctomycetia > Pirellulales > Lacipirellulaceae > JABDGM01. Next base: position 265,119 of record CAVTXL010000003.1, on the reverse strand, counting down.
ATTGCCGAACAGGACGTCGCGGGGGATGAGCTTGGCGCTCGCGACGCGGGCAGCGGCCGAGGCGGTGCTGGCCGGTTCGCTCGCCGATCCGCCAGCCGCAATTTTCGTCGTGTCGAATGCCACGCTGCCCGGCGAGCTTGGCGAGCTGGTCGAACCGCGATCAGAAAGTGCCGGGCTGCTCCGCGAATTACCTTTCGAGTCGCTCGACGAGCTGCCTGCTGCGGACGACGTTGCTTCGGACTGGGAACAGCCGCTGAAGAGCACGGCTAACAAGAGCAACCAAAGGGTCAGTTCGGAGAATGTAACCAGGGCACGTTTCAACATGCTATCGCTCCGTCGAAGGGATTCGAGATTGAGTAGGAAGTCGGCATGCGCGGTGGGCGGCCGCAAACCCGCTCGGCCGGCCGCGGCGTCGGCGCGGGCAGAAGTATAGCACCAAGTGAAGGCCGCCCCAAGGCGAGGGTCAGCGCATGTGGCCGCGCCGCTCCGGTTTTGATTACGCTTGTGCGGATGCTGCAGTTCGCGACGCGGGCTGCCAATTGCGGTTGCAACGAACGATTGATACGCGCCGGCTGGGCGGAAAACGTGCTCGCGTTTTTGCGCCTGCGAAGCCAAATTCTGCTGAGAATCGCCGGCCAGCAAGCGACCGCCGGCCCAATTAGGTGGCTCAATTCTTGCGCCAGGTTACAATAAACAATTACACGAAGACGGTGGCCGGCCGCATTCCGACGGCTGTGCGTTGATTGGCATCTATGAGTTGAGGACTGGTCCATGTCTTTTTTGGGGCGGTTACTTGGTCGTGGTCAGCGGGCAAGAGCAACAACGCACGGACGAATGACGGCGGCGCATCGCAGGTCGCTGCGGATCGAGCCGCTGGAAGCGCGACGGCTGTTGGCCATCACCGTCAATACATTGGCGGATGAGGCGGACGGCAGCATCGTGGACGGCGATATATCGCTCCGCGACGCGATCGCACTTGCCCCGCCTGGGGAAACGATCAATTTCGATCCGGCGCTCACGGCGGGCGGGCCGGCGACGCTCAACTTGACGGTGCCGTCGGCGATCACGATCGGCAAGGCGCTGACGATTTCCGGTCCCGGCGCGGATCTGCTCACGATCGACGCCTCGGTGAACGACCCGACGCCGAACGTCAACAACCGCGACGGCCATCGGATCTTTCTTATCACCGACAATCTGGCCACTTTCGCTGCTGTGACGATGGAAGGATTGACGCTAACTGGAGCCGACATCGGCGGCTTTGGCGGCGCGATCGATTCGTCCGAGAATCTCACGCTGCGAAACATGGTCATCCGCGGGAACTCGGCCCAAGGCGGCGGCGGCGTCGGCGCGACGGGCCCGCTATCTATATTTGACAGCGACGTCAGCAACAACGTGTCGTCGAGCGCGGGCGCCGGAATCCACGTGCACCCAACCGCCAACGGCACTTATCAAATCGTCCGCACGACCGTCAGCAACAATCAAATTCTCAGCAGCGTCTCGGCCCGCGGCGGGGGAATCTTTTCCAATGTTCCGACGAACAGTTCATTTCTCGTGATCGACAGCACGGTGATCAGCAACACGGCGACGCTCGACGGCGCGGGCATCGCGAGCATTGGGCCGCTTGTCGTGACTAATAGTGCCATCGTCAATAATCATTCCAACGGCAACGGCGGAGGCATTAAAGCGAGTGGTTTTGTGACAGTCGAGGATAGCTTGCTCTACGGCAACGCCGCCGTCGACGGCGGCGGTATTCATGCCGATACCGTCGCAACGCTGCGGGCGAGCACGTTTGCCAATAACACGGCCACCGGCGCCGGCGCCGGCGTGTATCTGCAAAACGGACAGTCGCAGTTGACGCAGGTTACCATCATGGGCAACCGGGCGAACGGCTCAGGCGGCGGCATTTATTCCGCGTTGCCTTTCGAACTGCATCACAGCACGCTGGCTAACAATTGGGCCGACTTTGACGGCTCGAACGGCGGCGTTGGCGGCGGCATCGTCTATGTCTTGCCAGGGGGCAGCCCGGTGGTGCTCGATCATACGATTTTGGCGAACAACATTCATGGAGCTGCGGTCGGCGACGACGCCGTCGGGCCGTTTGCGGCCAGGTACAGCATCATCGGCATCAGCGACAGCCCCGGGCTTTCGCTGACGGACAACGGCGGCAACCAGTCAGGCACGTTGGCCGCGCCGCTGAATGCAATGTTGTCGTCCTTGGCTGCGAATGACGGACCGATCCTTCACAGCGGCTATACACTGCTGACCGCCAGCCCGGACGTGGGTAGCCCGGCGATTGACGCCGGTGACCCCTTCGCGAACTCCGGCAGCGGCACCACCCCGGCGCTTGATCAGCGGGGCACAGGATTCACGCGCGTCTACAACGCGACCGGCCTGACAATCGCCCGTATCGACGTCGGGGCCGTCGAAGTGCAACCGAGCCCGCTCGCCGGAGACTACAACTTCGACGGCGTCGTGAATGCGGCCGATTACACAGTGTGGCGCAACACGGTCGGCTCGCCGGTCGACAAGCGAGCGGACGGCAATCGCGACGGGGCGGTCGACAAGCTCGATCACGGCGTGTGGCGGGCGCACTATGGCGAAACGTTGGCGATGGGCGGCGCGGCGGGCGGGGCCGCCCTGGGGCGCTCTCGCTAGCCGCCAACTCGCCGGAGAACGCTGAGGAGTTGACAGCGATTAGCACTGCGAAATCGGGATCGGCTGGTTTGCCGGCGGATTTCTTGGAAAACGCCTTGATCGACAGCGGCGACGGCGCGGAAACCGCCCGCGCGTCGGTCGGCGTCCCCCAGAAGCAATCGGTTGGCCGTTCCAACGACGAGGCGCTGTTGGCCTGGCTGGCAGACTCCTTGGCAGGCGCATCCACCGGCTCGGCCGCCAATATTGAGGAGGCGACGAGCATCCCGGCGGAAGGCGACGCGTGGAACGGCGAGATCGAACCGTTCGATCTGGCGTTTGCGGGCCTGGGCGCCGGTTTGTAGGGTCGGCCCGGCCGGGTATAATCCGCCGCATGAAGGCAATACGCCTAGAGCTGCCGTCGAAGCTGCGCACATTGGCGAGCGCCGTTGTTCCCCGGCGTGGGCCCGGCCCACGCGAGGCGGCTAAGTACAGGCCATTCGTGACGCTGCTGGTGGCGTCAGTGGGCGGTATTGTCCTTGATCGATATGGCCGCGATCTGTTCGGGCGCTACCCGCATCCGGCCGGCGACGGTTGGTTGCCGGCCGGCGCGCTGTTCGCGCTTTGGTGGCTGCTCGCCGGAGTGTGCATTTTCGTCTGGCATCGGATGCAGCGGCGCAGTCCCGCATTCGCCGTGACGCTTTTGCTGGCTGCCGTGTCATTCACCGCGGCCGCCTGGCACGACAGTTGTTGGGACCTGTTCGCGCGCGATGAGATTGCGCGTTACGCCGGCTTGGAATCCGGGCCAGCCTGTCTTGACGCGATCGCAGTCGGCGCAGCCGAACTGCTGCCGGCCAACCTGCCGACGCCGCTGCGGGCGCTTCCATCGGTGGAGCGGACGCGACTTGACGTGCGAGCCATGGCGATTCGCGACGGCGCCGCGTGGCGGGCGGCCGCTGGCAACTGCCTGCTCGTTGTCGACGGGCGTTTGGGCGATATTCGGCCCGGCGATCGACTGCGCGTGTTTGGACAATTGGCGCACACCTCGCCGCCGCTCAACCCGGGCGAGTTTGACTTCGCCGAATACGCACGCGGCGACCAGCGGCTGGTCGCGGTTCGCAGCGGCTCTCCCGCAGCCGTGACAATCACAAAGACAGGTGCCCGATGGCGCCCGCTGGCCGCACTCGAATCGCTGCGCGGCGCGGCAAGACGCATCATTCAACGCAATGTGGGCATGGAGTGCGCGGCCCTGGCGTCCGCAATTCTCCTTGGCGATCGCAGCGGGCTGACGGACGAGGAGACGAACACGTATCTTGTGACCGGGACCGTGCATCTGCTGGTGGTTTCGGGCATGAATGTCGCGATCCTGGCAGTCGGACTTCATTTGGCGCTCCGCTTTGGGTGGATTCGCCGGCAAATTGCCCTTGCGATCATTGTCGTGGTGGTGACCGGATATACACTGCTGGCCGGCTGGCAGGCGCCGATCGTGCGCGCGGGAGTGCTGGCCGTGCTGTGGTGCATAGCCGCGTGGACCGGCCGGCGTACGTTCGGATACAACGCACTGGCCGCCGCGGCGATAGTAGTGCTTGTGTTCAATCCGGCCGACGTGTTTCGGGCCGGACCGCAGCTTAGCTTTCTGGCTGTCGCGGCGCTGATCTGGATCAATGACTGGCGGATTGAATTTCGCCGCCGCCATCCGCCGGATCGTTTGGACCAGCTAATTGCGGCCGCGCGGCCGTGGTTGGTACGACAATTGTCGCTCGTGTGGCGGTGGAATGCATGGCTGCTTTTGACGACAATGGTCGTCTGGGTGAGCGCCTTGCCGCTGGTGCTGGCGCGGTTTCACGTTGTCACGCCGGTGACGCTGCTGATCAGTCCGGCGATCTGGTTGATCATTTGGGTGGCGATGTGGAGCGGGTTTTTGATGCTGCTGGCGGGGTTGATTGTACCGCCGCTCGCGGCAATGTTGGGTGCCCTATGCGCCGCTTCGCTTGCCGCGCTGGACGGTGTGGTGCACTGGGCAGAGACGCTGCCGGCGGGGCACTTCTGGTCGACTGCGCCGGCGGCCTGGTGGATTGTCGGCTTTTATGCGGGGCTTGTCGTCCTGATGGCGAAAGGTCCAGGCTCGGTGCGATTGCGCTGGCAAGCAGCGGCGGCATGCGGGTGGATTGCCGCGGGCTGTGTGCCGGCGATCGGTCATGCGCTTTCGCGACATGACTTGCGCTGCTCGTTCATCGCCGTGGGACACGGCACGTGCGTTTTGGTCGAGGGCCCGGGTGGCGAGACGCTGCTATATGACGCAGGCTCGCTCGGCGCGCCCGAGCTGGCGACACGCACAGTGTCATCGTACTTGTGGGAGCGGGGCCTGCTGCGGATCGACGGCCTCGTGTTGTCGCACGCCGATACGGATCATTACAACGCCGTGCCTGGTTTGTTGGCACGATTTCGCATCGGCACGATCTACATGTCGCCGGTGATGTTTCGGGAGTGTGGATTTGCGGAATCGTCTGGGGCAGGAGGAGCTAAACCGCGAGCGGACGGCAATTCAAACGTGCGTGTGGCGGCGGATGGGCCGGGCGCGTGACGCGAGGCAATCCAGCGGGCGGACGTGCCGGTGCGGCAAATATGGGCCGGCGACCGGCTGCGGCTGGGGACTGAGGTGAACGTCGAAGTGCTTCACCCGCCGCGATTGGGTACGCTAGGCAATGACAACGCCAATAGCGTCACTTTAGTGATTGAATACGAGGGGCGCCGCATCCTGCTGCCCGGCGATTTGGAATCGCCGGGCATGGAGGAGCTGACGGCCGAGCGGGCGCTCGATTGTGATGTGCTGCTTGCTCCACATCACGGCAGCGCGCGGAGCGACCCGCCCGGCTTTGCCGCTTGGAGCGCGCCCGAGTGGGTTGTCGTGAGCGGAGGTGCGGCGGACGTGTCGCCATCGGTCCGTAGTTATGAGGCGGCCGGCGCGGCCGTTCTCCAAACGCATCGCCAGGGCGCGGTCGAGTTTCTGGTTTCGCGCGGTGCAATCAATGCCCGTACATTCCGGGCGGGGACCGAGCCGGGCCGCGGGCCGGCTCCGGACGCTGCGAGAATCGAGCGCAATTCCACGGCCGGTCGCCTCTGATCGGGGTTTCAAGCGAATTGCATAGCGATGGCCGAGCGGAATTATCCATAGCGGTGGAAAAAAATGCTGGCAGTGCGCTCATTGGGGTAGCCGATTGAGTGGAATCCGTCTATGATTTTGCGGGCGGACATAGTGTTGATACTTTGTCTCAACTAACGCGGGCTGTCAGTCGGGCGGACCGCAGTTTTCGCCGCAACGACCCAATATCCAACCGGACAACCGAGAACGCAGATGAATTTGCCGGAAACTGAGCAAACAAACAAAGCTGGGGCAATAGTCAATATGCCGGAAATCAAAAAGCAATCGCGTCGCGGGGCGAAGTCGCGTGGACGCCGGGGCCAGAACATGTCGCATGAAAATGGCTTGGCAAGCAGCCAAGCTGCGGTCGGTGCGGCGACGAAGGATGCGAGCACGAAAGAACGACCGAACGGCAATCCGCGCGATCACTGGAAAGGTGGCGTCGATTGGCCGGTCGTAGTTTGGATCGCCCTGGTGCACGTGTTGGCGCTCGTCGCTCCCTTCTTTTTCAGTTGGCAGGGTCTCGTGGCGGCGGCTGTATTGATCTTACTCACCGGGGCTGGCGGCGTGTGCATGGGTTACCATCGCTGCCTGACACACGGCAGCTTCAAGACATACCGGCCGATCCGTTGGCTGCTCGCGTTTTTGGGCGGGCTGTCGGGCGAGGGCTCGGCGTTGACGTGGGTGGCCAATCATCGCAAGCACCACGTATATAGCGACAAGCATGGCGATCCCCATTCGCCGCGCGACGGCAAGTGGTGGTCGCACATGCTGTGGTTCATGCCGAACTTCGGCCAGAAGTGGCACAAGGATCTGGTCAAGAAATACGCGCCGGACATCTTGAAAGACAAGGTGATGTTGGTACTGCATTACTTGTTCCTGCCGTCCCACTTGGCGCTAGGCGTCGTGCTGTTTCTGATCGGCTACTTCGGCACGGCGATTGGGCTGGGCGGCTGGTGGTATGGTCTCTCGCTCGTCTTCTGGGGCCTGGGCGTGCGGATGGTGTACGTGCTGCACGTGACGTGGTTTGTCAATTCGGCCACGCACTTGTGGGGCAGCCGCCGCTATAACACGACCGACGACAGCCGCAACCTGTGGTGGGTTGGCCTCTTGGCCTTCGGCGAGGGCTGGCACAACAATCACCACGCCTACCAGCGGGTTGCCAGTCAAGGCCACCGATGGTGGGAAATCGACATCACGTACTACATGATCTGGCTGATGGAAAAGGTCGGCTTGGCGTGGGACGTGGTGCGACTGAAGGACATCCCACACGGCACGCAGCCGGCGTGAGGGAGGCATCGCCAATCTCCAGCCGGACCCAGTTTCCGTCGGCCAAGCGACCTCGTGTGCCGCGGCCGAAGTTTCACCGTCTTTCGCTCCGCTAGCCTCGGTAATGCGAATGCGGTTGCGCCGCGCACGTGGCTGCGTGGCAGGCGGCCTGCCAAGTCAATGTCCCACCGGGACCTTCTGGGCCGCCTTAGCTTAAGCTACGACGTTGCGCTACGATTGCATCCGCCTGAAAATTCAACGCCAGACACTGCGCTATTGCACGGATCGACTCAAAAGGCCAGGCAAGTGGCTAAGCGAATCGCTGGCATGTCTGCTTTCTAGTGGGAAAAGCAACTGCCGCTGGCAGCGAATCTTGGTTCCGCGACTTGACTCGGCGGCCCAGCCCCCAGTGTCCATTCGACGAGTTCGTCGGAATATGGGCCCCATGTTCACGGGCGAGCCCGTCAGTCGACGACGCCATGGTCGCGATTGAACGCTTCCTGGTACCAGGCTTCGATCGCCACTTGTTGCTTTTTGATGCGGGCCACGAATGCGACGCCGAGTTGCATGAGGCGTTGTGTCTGGTCGGCGAATTTGCGTTCGTCCGGCTCAACCCGTGGCGCCACTGCGGCCAGTTCCTCGACGAGCCGCCCAATCGCGGAGCGATCGCGTTCCAAGGCTTCCCCCTCGTGCTCGAGTTTATCGACTTCGCTTGCCAGGGCTGCATCAGCTTCGACGATTTCGCGCAATTGTCGTGGGTGCAACTGGGTCAGGTGCCGGTGAAGCTGCGGATCGGCCACATTCCAAGCGGCCTGGACCTGCTCGCACCAAGTGTCGAGTTCGCCCGCCACGACGGGGAGATCCAGGCTGGTCTCGAACGCATCGAGCGCATCGCGTAAATCACCGTCGGGATTTTGAGAATACATCGCGCTGCCTCTCGTTCGTTCCGGAGTAGCTTCACGAATTTGGCGGCCGTCCGCCGGGCTGCAGTCTTGATTCGCCAATCAAAGTCGATATGGTGCAAACCTCAGGCCGTCTTTGGCATTAACCAATTCCTGCTAGAACCGGATAGGGCGCCATGAAGCGGTACGCTAAGTGCTTGGAATGTTAGCACGCGTTGCGGCGACAAGCCGCTGGGAAACCGCGGGGCTATGGGGTCGCGGGCGGCGACGCGATAGGGGTGTTGTGGCTTTAGGGCGGGCTGGTTGCTATGCGGCCAGGCTGATCGGATTGCGGCCGCGAAGTACCCCCCCAAAGCAGGGGGACGACGGTTTACCGCCCCTAGTTATGGCAGGCGATATTCTGGCGACCATTCCATGGCAGTTATGATGGAAGGTAGGGGCGGGGCTATGGCTGGAAATCCGATTCGGTGCGCGGGAATTCTCGTAACAGAATCGGATTATGGTGGGTCAGGTCGCAGTCTCTTGGCAACCGTGGTGAAGTAGTGGAACGTCAGGCACGAGTGAAACAGCGACCGGACTCCGGCCAGGACGGCCGCGCGGCGGAAGCCATGAGCGCCCACGAACAGGCGAACATTTTGATCGTAGCCGATGTTCCTGCGCAACTCGAAGAAATCGAGTTAAATCTACATGGCTTGGGGCAAAAGGTGGTAAGCGCCAGCTCAGGGAGTGAAGCGCTGCGTAAGCTGGCGGGGGGCGATTTTGCGGTGATCCTGCTGGCGGCGGACATGGGGACGAAAACGGCGGCGGAAACGGTCGAGCGAATTCGCCGCCGCAAACGATTGGAGAACACGCCAATTCTGTTCTTGAGCGGTCGGAAAGGAGAGTCACTCGCGGCGAACGATTTGCCGTTTGTCGACACGATGGCCGCGCCGTGGGATGCCAACGTGATGCGCACGAAGGTATGCGCCTACGTCGACCTGTATCAGCGGACGGAAACGATGCAGCAGCAGGCCAGACAGCGGTTGCAGCTGACGCGCGAGCAGACGGCTCGGCAATTGGCCGAAAAGGCGATGCGGCGCTCGGCCTTACTGGCCGAAGCCAGCCGTTTGCTTTCTCATTCGCTCGATTTCGACGCGACGTTGATGAGTCTCCATCGTGCGCGCGTGCCGGCGCTGGCGGACGCTTGCCAGCTGCTCTTGTGCGACAACAACGGCGATCTCTGGTTTGCCACAGTGGAAGAGCAGCGGAAGGAGCGCAAATCGCAGACTGGCTCGCATGCGCGGGTGCAAATGGTCGATCCGCCGTTGGCCAAGACCGTACGGGAGACGATCGAAACATGTCATGCGCGAGTGGTGCCGACGGATTCGGTGCGCACGGCGCCGAACCTTGCGCAAGAAGAAGTGGGGCAGCGCGGCTATCGTGCCTCTGATCGCGCGGAATCTGCGTCTGGGGGCGATGATTTGCTGCCGACGGGGAACGCGGCGGCGGTTTGGGCCTTCAGACATCGCGCTCGTCGAGGATTTGGCCGGCCGCGCTGCCACGGCGCTCGACAACGCGCAACTGTACCAAACAATTCGCGAAGGCGAACGCCGAAAGGACGAGTTTTTGGCGATGCTGGGGCACGAGCTGCGCAACCCGCTGGCGGCGATCACCAACGCCGGCGAGCTGACGCGGCTGCTCTCGCCGACCGACCCCAATTTTAAAGAGACGCTGGAAATCATCCGCCAGCAAGCGTCGCTGATGAAACGGCTGGTGGATGATTTGCTGGATGTGTCGCGGATCACCAGCGGCCGCGTGCAACTGCAAAAAACGGTCGTCTGCGGCGGCGACGTCGTGGCCCGCGTGGCGGAGGCGAACAGCGCCCTGTTCACGTCGAGAAGCCAGACGTTGCACTTGAACGTGCCCGTCAAGCCGATCTACTTCGAGGCGGACCCGTTCCGATTGGAACAGATTCTCTCGAACCTGTTGGTAAACGCGTCGAAGTACACCGACCCGGGCGGGCAGATCTCGTTCACGGTCGCCCGCGACGGCGAAGAGGCGGTGTATCGCGTCAAAGACACGGGCATTGGCATCGGCCCCGATCTCTTGCCGCACGTGTTCGATCTGTTTTCACAGGCCAATCGCTCGTTGCACCGCTCGGAAGGAGGGTTGGGCATCGGGCTCACGATTGTGAAAGGTCTTACGGATTTGCACGGTGGGCACGTGTGGGCAGCGAGCGAGGGCATCGGCCGCGGTGCGGAATTCGCCGTTTGGCTGCCGGCCGTCGACATCGAGCCGGCGGTCATTCCCAGCCGCCCACCGACTCAACGAATCAAGGTCGCCAAGCGGCGGCGCGTGCTCGTGGTCGAAGACCAGCCGGCGCTGCTGCATGTGACGGTCGCGCTGCTCAAGCGGCTGGGGCATGAAGTTCACGCTGCCACGGACGGGAACGACGCGCTGCTAGCAATCAAAGAGTACTCGCCGCAGGTGGTGTTCCTCGACATCGGCCTGCCGGGGATGGACGGCTACGAGGTGGCCCAGCGCACACGCCAGGAGCTTGGCGACGCGACTCCCATGTTGGTCGCGATGACAGGCTACAATCAGCATGAAATTGAACGCAATGCAGGCCGTGCTCGCTTTGATTGTCACCTGGTGAAACCCGTCGATATCAATGTGATGCAGGAACTATTCTGCCGGCTGGAGGACGGAGACGGATAATAACAAGGCGCGTGCATACAAACCTGAGGAGGCCGACGGGCGACGGCTTCCAGATTTGCGCTGGCAATGACAGGCTAGCTGAAATCTGTTCAACTGGGGCGGCGGCCTAAGTCCTGCTGAGTGAACTGTGGGCACGGCCGGTCGTATAGACTAGTTGTTGTAGAAGCGTGACGGTCTGGCTGGCAGTTTGTGTTAAGGAATGTCGACGATAGGAATTCTACGGACGGGCGGCAACTGAGCTTTTCGAATCCGGAGTGCTGAGAGGGCGGCCGATCGTCGACAATTTGAATTGGCGGCTCTATAAAAGAAGAGCGTAAGTAATTTGCAAGAAGTGAGGGGGCGAGTCGATTAGCTGCGTCGTTTCGCGCGATCGAGCGGGCGATGCCGCGACATTCGACTGCGACGTTATATTTGGGTCTGCGCGCGCTGCGTAGTTCTCACAAGGGAGGTTCGGCGATGGCCCGCATCCTAATCATAGACGACGACCGATCGGTGCGGCATCTGATCGGCAAGGTGTTTGAGGGGACTGACGTGGAAGTCGCGACCGGCGCGACGGCGGAAGAGGGCTTGCGGCAGCTCGCAGAGACGCAGCCCGACGCGGTGCTGCTGGATGTGCTGCTGCCCCAGGTCTCCGGGCTGGACGTATTTGACGAAATTCGTGAGCGCGACGCCAAGCTGCCGGTGATTTTCATTACATCGCTTGACAGCAGCGAAATGGCGATCAGGGCCATGACGCGGGGCGCGTTCGATTATTTGCTGAAGCCGCTCGACGTGGCCAAAATTCGCAGCTTGGTGCGGCAGGCCCTCGAGATTCGGCGTTTGAACAGCACGCCGGTCGCGGTGCCGGGTGACGACGCGGATCGCATCAATGGCCACTCGGCCGCAGACGCCGGCGACAGCCTCGTTGGCCGCAGCCCACAGATGCAGGAAGTCTACAAAGCCGTCGGCCGCGTCGCTCCGCAAGATGTCACGGTGTTGATTCGCGGCGAGAGCGGAACGGGGAAGGAGCTGGTCGCCCGGGCCGTGTATCAGTTTGGTCCGCGCGCGCAAGGGTCCATTCCTGGCGGTGAACTGCGCGGCCATTCCCGATGCGCTCTTGGAGAGCGAGCTGTTCGGCCACGAAAAGGGGGCGTTCACGGGGGCCGATCAGAAGCGGATCGGCAAATTCGAGCAATGCTCGGGCGGAACGCTGTTCCTCGACGAAATCGGCGATATGTCGCCACTGGTGCAAAGCAAAGTGCTGCGGGTATTGCAATCGCAGGAGTTTGAGCGCGTCGGCGGCAACACGACGATCAAGACTGATGTTCGCGTCATCGCCGCCACGAATCGGAACCTCGAGGAAATGGTCACGGCCGGCGATTTTCGCTCCGATTTGTATTACCGCTTGAGCGGCTTCACGATTCAGCTCGCACCGCTGCGCGAGCGGCGCGACGATATCGTGGCCCTGACTAGAACGCTATTTGGCGATCTACAGCGACGAGCTGGGAAAAGACGTGCAAGGCATCTCGCCCGAGGCGCTGGAACTGCTCGTAAATTACTCGTGGGCGGGCAACGTCCGCGAACTGCAAAATGTGCTGAAGCAGACGCTGCTGCGTTCCGTCGGCTCGGTGATTATCCCTGAATTCTTACCCGAGATGATTCGCGCCTGGGCGAGACGAACCCGAATTGGCGGCTACCGGCAGCGGCGAAGATCTCCGGCAGTACATCGAAGGCCGGATCAACCTTGGCTCGCGAAATCTGTACGCCGAGGCGCTCGAATTTATGGAGCGCTACCTCGTCACCCGCGTGCTCAGCCTGTGCGACGGAAATCAGTCGAAGGCTGCCCGGATGTTGGGGATCACCCGCGGCTGCCTGCGGAGCAAAGTCCGCTCGCTGAACGTATCGATCGACACGCTGGTGCAGATCGATGGCGAGCCGTGTGAAGTTTAGATGCGATTGGCCCCGAGCGCCGCGAATCCGTATTCGCGGGCCAGGCCGATTCTTCCCACCGAGGGAGTCTATGCCAGATAACGCTGCACTTTTCCCTGCAGTAGGTCAAGTTCTGCCGCCAACCGCTGGATCGGCTCGTGAATACGAGCGAGGCCGCCCGGCAGGGCAGCTTGTTCTACACACTTCGCCGCCTCGGCAGCCCGGACCCCCCCGCAGCCGGCAATGAGGCCTTTTAACGAATGTGCCGCCAACTTCACTCGGCCCACATCGTTACAATCCGCGGCGTCCCGCAGTTGCCCGAGTAGCCGAGGTGCATCCTCCAGCAGGAAGCCCATTAAATCGACCAATAACTGCTCATCGCCGTCGAGGCGGGCGAGCGCACTGTGGATATCAAGCACTGGTTCTAAGGCGGCCCGTTCGTCTTGCATCTCGACGCCTCAACAGATCGAGCACGTGTTGGTGGCGATCGCAAACGGCGAGTGCCCAACGCTGTCGGCGCATCGTCACCAGTTATTTTACCGCGCGACTGATAGGGACGCGAACTCGAATTCGCCAAGCCAAGAAATTTTCTCGATATCACTTGCTGAGGCAACTGCGCCCGTTCGCCCCGGGTGGTTCACTCGCTGGGGCTATCTGGCGCTCAGGCTCCGATGCGCTCGTGGGCTATCGAATCCAGCTCGTTCCCCGTTCTGAGGCGGAGCCAGCAGTGCTCGGAAGAGTGTCCAGGGCGTGTCGGGGGGTAAACCTTTGCGCCGCAGACGCTCATCAGGCGACCAGCGACGACGCACGTCGCGGGCGCGGACTTTCGTGTACATCGCTTTTTCGTAGGCATCGTTCATTGTCCTGACTCCTTGCGTTATCCTTTGTCCTGGTGCCGGCGCGGCCGCGCTGCGGCGAGGGATTGGCTTCTGCCGAACCGGCATGATTGCTGTCGCATCAACCGGCGATCGTATCTCTTTACGCGCCGATGAAAATTTGCCATGGTCGATGGGGAGCAATCAATGATCGATATTCGGCCTAATGTGCAACTTGCATGCCGGCAGTTTGATTCTCCGCTAGGCGCGACAAAGCATGCGCCCCTAAGCAGGCGTTGCGGCAGTCGGCGCGACGGGACGCGCTTGGTCCGGCACATGGCCGGGCTGAACATTGCTGTTGTAATGTTTGCGATCTGATGCTTGTGGCATTTCGGCCATGTCGGCATTAGCGGCGCCAGGCACTAAGGGTGACAGACTGTCGGCACCCGCAAGCGGCATGGAATGTGCCGAGAAGTTATCGTCACCAGCGCGGCTCTTCGCCGCCGCCCCAGTCTAGATCGACAGAAACGAGACGAACGAAACGCCCTGCGAATTTCTTGCGCGCTACTCGCGCCAATTTATCAATACAAGCGTCGCCGTTGTCCAACATATCGTCACGCAGATTCTTCCAGGAGCCGACATGGCCACAAGTTCAACGGCCGAACGCCCAATCGAGGTCGGTATCTTCGATAGCGTTGAGAGCGCCGACCGCGCCGTCGCCGGGTTGCTGAAGGCAGGCTTTACGGTCGATCAGATCACCGTAGTCTGCTCGGACGAGACGAAAGAGCGTTACTTTCGCAAATATGAGCACCAGGAACCGGCTGGCACCCTCAGCCCCATTACGGCGGCGGCCGGCGGTGCGATTGGCGCGTAGTGGGTGGTCTGACGGCCGTAGTGACCGCCGTAGCGACAGGTGGTTTGGCAATACTGGTGGTCGGCCCCCTGGCCGCCGCCGCCGGCGGCGTGGCGGGTGGATTCATCGGCGCGATGGTGTCGCGCGGTGTGGAAAAAGAACTGGCCGATTATTACCAGCAGGCCGTGATCGAGGGTCGCATCCTGGTGGCCGCTGAGGACACGGGGCCGAGCGCGCAGCGGTCGTTGGCGCGGGCGGCCGGGATCCTGGCCGAGGCTGGTGCCAGTCCGCTGCCCATGCGGGAAGGTTAGACATTTGAACTCCCCACCGCCTGGCCAACGGGACATCCGCGGCGGCCCAAAGCCGCGGCACAGCCAATGCGCAGCCGAAATCACAGCGGCATAGGACCGGCCGCGGGCGATCGCCTTCGCCAGGGAAGGGGCCAACGTGGCGGTCGTCTGTTTGTTGGGTGAGCAGGTGAGTAATCGCGTAGTGAGCAGCAGCTTGATGTACCGGCTGCCTGCCGTCGTTTGATCGCTTTCGCACGTTATTTGTTTCCGTTCCTTGATTCGGAGGGCATCGTGATGATGAAGAACTGGACGCTCCTGGGCGCGATTTGCGCCGCGTTGGTATTCGGCTTGTCGAGCGCCGATGACGCACAGGCTTGGTTTGGCCGAGGCGGCAGCTGCGGCAGCAGCGGCGGCGGCGGATTGTTCGGCGGCGGCGGCTCGCACGGCAGCTTCGGCGGCTTTTTCTCGCGTTGGCGCGGCGGCAGCAGCGGCAGCAGCGGGAGTTGGGGTAGCTCTGGAGGCAGCTATAGCGACTGTGGCAGTTGCGGCAGCAGCAGCACGTGCGATTCGTGCGGTGGCATGGTCAGTGATTGCGGCTGCGGTGGGACCGTCGGCGGCAATCAGGACGGAACGATGGTCGCCCCGCAGGCGCCAGCCGCGCCGGCCGGGACGAACGGTAACAACAGTAACACTAGCGGCAACCAATCCGATCTGCAGCCGCCGGCGCAACCGTCACCACCCGGCCAGCCAGGAGGCGGCGCCTCGGCATTGCGCGATCAGGGGCCCACAATGAATGGAAGTCGCCCCGCCGAGCGAACGGTTGTCGTCGCCCGGCCAACGAGAGTTCTTTTCCGCTAGTTCACAGAAATCTCGGAAGGCGCTGGAACGCCGAATAGAAACCAGGGGCACGCCGCGCGATTTGCGGTTGTGCCCGTTTTTTGCGCACTGCCCCTCTGATCGCACGGCCACCGCGACGTGGACGCCAAATGTACGCCCCAGATGCGCCGGCATGATCGCAATATTACCAGTCTGTCCCGCGCTCTCATTACACCTGGCCACCGGTCGTCAGGTCGCGGTGCTGAGTTCCTTACGATACAGCAAATCCTGACCGGACGACGCTTCTTGAGCGAATTGCTGCCGTCGGAGAATACGTTGCATGCTGGCGTTGTCGGCCGTCGTTTCCGCGATCACCCGCTCCACCCTCCATGTGCGGCAGATTTCCAGGCAGAAGTTCGTTAGCAGTGTGCCCAGGCCGCGGCCCTGCCAGGCGTCGTCGACGAGCACTGCATACTCGGCCTGGCGGCGGTCGGCGTCGGCAACCAAGCGGCCCACGCCGATCAAACGGCGGCCCGCGTCATCGCTTGTTTCCGCGACGATGGCCATCGTGCGGTCGTAATCAATGAAGCAGAAGCGGGTTGCCATTTCGTGAGTCGTTTCCTTGAACAAGTAGCGGAACCGCAGCCATATGGTCCGCTGCGAGCAGCGGGCGAGCAGCTCATGCCACTGGGGCTCGTCCTCGGGGCGGATGGGCCGCAGCACCAGCGGCGTGCCGTCGGGCAGGGCGGCGCGGCGGACGTACTGCTCGGGATAGGGCCGGATCGCCAGGTGCGAGTAATCCGGTTCTTGCGCGCCGGGAGCGGCCGGGTCGAGAATGACGCGGCCGTCGAGAGCCGTCACCTCGTGCTGCGTTACAAGGAGGGGATTGATGTCGAACTCGGTGATGGCCGGGTTATCGGCGATCATGCAGGACAGGCGCATCAACGTTTCTACCAGTTTCGAGACGTCGACTGGAGGGCGGCCACGGTAACCGTTGAGCAGCGGATAGATGCGCAGCGACTGGATCATTCGCCGCGCCAGGCGCTCGTTGAGCGGGGGCAGTTCGAGCGCCCTGTCGGCCACGATTTCGGCAAACGTGCCGCCAGTGCCGATCATCATCACGGCGCCAAAGACGGGATCTTTGCGCGCACCGACGATCAGCTCGACGCCAGCGGGCGAAGTCAGCATGCGCTGCACCGTAACCCCATCAACCCGCGCATCGGGCCGTAAACGGTGGGCGCGCTCGGTCAGGCCTGCGAAAGCGGTCTGCACGTCTTGGTCGCCGACCACGTTAAGCACGACGCCTTGCACCTCGGTCTTGTGCAAGATCTGCGGCGAGGCGATTTTCATCACCACCGGGAAATTCAGGCGGTGGGCGATATCGACGGCCTCGTTTGCGGACGTCGCCAGCACCGGCAGCGTGGTCGCAATGCCGTACGCGGCGAACAGTTCCTTGGATTCGAGTTCCGTTAAGGCAGTTTCACCCAGCGCCAATCGTTCGCCGAGCTGCGCGTGGCCGCGCTTGCGCTCGGCCGAGTCTTCGATTGGAATGTAGCTGGGAGTTTCGTAGAGCAGCTCACGGTTACGTTTGTATTCGACCAGATTGCTGAAGGCGCGAATCGCCTGCTCGGGGAAGTGGTACGTGGCAATGCCAGCCTGTTCGAGGGCGGTTCGCCCGGCCTCAACAGTTTCGCCGCCCATCCAAGCGGCCAGGACGGGCTTACGCGTGTGGGCCGCGGCGCGGACGATCTCCTCGGCGGTTCGCGTGGGGTCGGTCATCGCCTGGGGAGACAGAATCACGAGCACGGCGTCGATCTTTGCGTCGCGCGCAACAATGTCGAGCGTTTGCCCAAAGCGGTCGGGGCCGGCGTCGCCCAGGATGTCGACCGGATTGTTATGCGACCAGAAGGGGGGCAACAACGCGTCAAGCGCCGATTTCGTTTCGGGCGACAACTCAGCCAGCTCGCCGTTTCGGTCGAGCAAAGCGTCGGTCGCCATCACGGCCGGTCCCCCCGCGTTGGTGATGATCCCCAAGCGGGGCCCTTGGGGAACGCGCTGCCGGGCCAGGAGTTCAGCGCAATCGAACATGTCGACCGAGTCGAACACACGCACAATGCCGGCGCGGCGAAAGGCGGCGTCGTACACGGCGTCCACGCCAGCCATGGCCCCGGTATGAGACGCGGCGGCCTGGGCCGACTTAGCGAAGCGACCCGCCTTGTATACGACAATTGGCTTCGACCGGGTAAATGCCCGCGCGGCCGACATGAAGCGGCGCGACTCGACGAGCGACTCGATGTACAGCACGATCGAGTCGGTGTGGGGATCTTCGGCCAAGTAGTCGATTAAGTCGCCAACTTTGACGTCAAGGGCGTTGCCGATCGACACAAAGTGCGAAAAGCCGACGTTTTGATGCAGCGACCAATCGAGCAGCGACGTGCATAGCGCGCCGGATTGAGAAATCAGCGCGATGCGGCCGCTCTTCGGCATGGCCGCCGCGAAGCTGGCATTGAGCTTGCTGACCGGCGACATAAGGCCGAGGCAATTCGGGCCGATGACAGAAAGTTTGGGGAATGTGCCGATGGCGTCGCGCAGCTTGGCCTCGACGGCCTGGCCCGACGGGCCAATCTCGCGAAAGCCAGCCGACAGAATGATCATTCCGTTGACGTCACGTTGACCACATTCACGGACGACTTGCGGCACACTGGCCGCCGGCGTGGCAATGATCGCCAGGTCCGGCGTAGCCGGCAACTGGGCGAGCGAGGGATAGCAGGCGAGGCCAAGCAGCGACTCGTACTTGGGGTTAATCGGGTAAATGGGGCCGGGGAACTCGGCCGCTTTGAGGTTTTCAAGCACCACTCGCCCGACGGAATTCTCTTTGCCGCTGGCGCCGACGAGGGCGACACTGCGGGGGCGAAAAATCTTGTTGAGACTTTGGCGTGGCATGTATTGGATGCAAATGTTTGATTTGAGCTGCGTATCGCGGACAACCGCGCCGACGGCCGCAATCGTTCCACGCAATGATAGAGCGAATCATGCGCCGGTGGCCAGTGGAATCTCGTGTCGTGGCCTATACCCGCTGGAGATCATGACTTCAAGAAACCATTCCTTGCCGAGATAGTAGCTGCGATTGCCCGCGCCGATCGTTAACGTATATTTAATGGACCCTTTTTCAGTAGGGCGTGCCGATGCGCTGGTCGTTTGAGTCTAATCTGTTTTTTGAGCAAGCCCTGTATTTGGTGCTGTTCGCTTCTTGCGCCGGCGGCCTTTAAGCTGCGGCCTTTCTTGCCGCTGCGGTCTGCTTTGGTTTCTGCGGCGTGCGTTTTCGCACGTCCGCGATCTATTGGGTGTGCGAGGGCAGCACGATGAACACGGGCCATTCCTCTGGATTTCAGTTACTGGCGAGGCTGTTTTGGATGGCCGTCGGGCCGGCGGTTTTGTTTTTGTTGTTTGGTAGCTTGACGCAGCGCGTGGGCGGCTGGTTTGCGCCGTCGAGCCTGGCCTTTTTGGCGGTGTTGGCGGCGATGATCGTCGCCCGCCGGCTCGATCCGCAAAATTCTTACGGTGAGGAAACGACGCGATCGGACTTGCGGAGTTACTCGGTTGCAGCGCTCACCACGGGCTTGGTATTCTGGCTGATCGGCAATCTGATCGACATTTCGGCCGAGAGTTGATCGCCTGGCGCGTAATACGGCCAACTGCTGCGATTGTTGAACGTGATTCATGCGAGCTCAGGAAACATGCATACGTCGGCCGAGCGACCCATGCTGCCCAAGGAACCCATCGACCGCGTGGTCACGCCTGTCGTGCAGTTCATGCACATCGAGGCGGCGAGTGGCCTGGTGCTGCTGGCGGCTTCGATCGCGGCGCTGGCGCTCGCCAATTCACCGGCCGCTGCGCAATTCTTTGCCTTTTGGAAGACACCGGTCGAGATCCGGGTCGGTGGGTTTCGATTCGAGCACTCGCTCGTGCATTTGCTCAACGATGGGCTCATGGCCATCTTTTTTTTGTGGTTGGATTGGAAGTAAAACGCGAATTGGTCCTGGGAGAACTGCGTGACGTGCGGCGTGCTGCGCTTCCGATCGCCGCCGCGGCCGGCGGCATGATCGCACCAGCCGCCTTGTATCTCGCTCTCGAATCGGGCCAGCCCGCCGAGCATGGCTGGGGAATTCCCATGGCTACCGACATTGCCTTCGTCGTCGGGTGCATGGCGGTTTTGGGGAAGCGCTTACCCCAAAGCTTGCGCGTCATGTTGCTGTCATTGGCAATTGCCGACGATATTGGGGCGATTCTCGTGATCGCTTTAGGCTATGCCAGCGGTATCAGCCTTTCCTGGCTGGCAGTCTGTGCCCTATTGATTGCGGTCGTGTATGTTTGCGCACGTATCGGCGTTCGCAGTATCCACGCCTATTGGCTGTTGGGAGCAGTTGTTTGGTTCGCCTGCTATGAGTCGGGAGTCCATGCCACGATCGCCGGCGTCGTGCTCGGCCTGATGACGCCTGCCCGCAGCTATGTCAGCGAGGATCTCTTCAAACAGTTCCTGGAGCGGGCGAGAGAAGTCCTCCGCACCGAAGACGACGTCGCCATGCCCGACCGTCCCCAGGAAGTGGAGCTGCTGCGCCACGTTACCCGTGAAGCGATCTCGCCGCTGGAATACCTGGAGGCCAAGTTGCACCCGTGGGTTAGCTTTGGAATTCTGCCGGCCTTTGCTCTAGCCAATGCCGGAGTCGCCATCAGCGCCGAGCAACTGACGACACGGTTGGCGGCTGCGGTAATGATTGGCTTGGTGTTCGGCAAGCCGCTGGGCATCATCGCGACGAGCTGGCTGGCGGTAAAGTTGGGGCTGGCCCGGCTCCCAGACGAGACGAGTTGGGGAATGATGATCGGGGCGGGCTGTCTGGCCGGCATCGGCTTTACGATGGCCCTCTTCATAGCCGGGATCGCGCTGGAAGGAGACGCTCTCGACGCAGCCAAAATCGGCATCCTGACCGGCTCGCTGGTCAGCGCGATCGCCGGCATGGCAATCCTCTGGTGGCTGTCGCGGCCCGGCCGCATGCCAGAGACGAATCAACCGGTTCCCGCGGGGCAATGCTAGACCGCATTGTTTCAGTAGCGGCCTGATCCGAGAGTCCCCTGGCCCGGAAGCTCTCGCCTGACTCGGCGACCTGCAATCGAGCGGCCGGGGATTGTCGGCCCGCGAATTCAACGACTGCGCTGGCCTGCCGGCGGCTGGTCGTGTTTTCCCAGCGGGTAAAGTATGGCCATCGTCGCGCCGAACACGAGATGCGTCGCCGCGGAGACCCAGGCTGGTATCAATTCGACAATCCAACTGCCACCCAGCAACTTGGGCTGCAGCCAGACGAGCACGGCGTAAAAGTTCAGGGCCCAAATGGCGACTGCCAACACGCAGCAAATGGCGATTCGTGCGGTGAAGCGGGCCCGCGGGAACAAGTAGGACAACACGAGTTGAAACAGCGTGCCGTACAACATGCCGGTGGCCAAATAGAGCAGGCACCCAACTGCCAGCACGGCGCCGCTCTCGAGCTGCAGCGCCTTTTCGCCAAGCGGGAACGTCAGGTACACCTGAATTAGTCGCAACGGGTGCTGTGGCTCGCCCGTGAGCGACGGCCACAGCACGCTGCCGATGATATTCGCCAACAGGCTCGTGCAGCCGGCAATGCCGCCCAGCAGCAGCCCGACCAGCGCGTAGCGCAGCGTGTTGTGGCCGTGTTCTTTCCACGGCCGTAGCGGCACGGGCGGCATAGTTTGGGCGACATCGCTCTCCCACGGTGGATGGAAAATGACGGCATCGCGATGCGGCGGCTTTTTCGACGTCTTGCCCACCGGTATCTACTCCAGCCAATGAGATTACATGAGGTATTGATAGTCTATATGGCAAAGTGCGTGCCAGAGAGGTACCCGGCTCCACACCGGGAAGCACAGACGACAAATCGAATTTAATCGACACGTTTTCTGTGCCACAAGCCATCGCGGGGCGGGGGCCGCGCTGCTGCGCTACCACAATGAATTCAAAAAGGTGTGCGAACTCGCACAACGCCAGCGGTTCAAAGCACATACGGCGGAACGACTTCCTCACGTCCGAACTGCGGCATCCGTATTCTGGTGCGGGCGGACCGCCCGCCCGGCGCGGATCAGTTTCACGACTTCGACGATCGTGACCGGGACAAGCGAGATGGCGAAGATGAGCCCCCAATTCCACGCCGGAAATTCATCGACGCCAAAAACACTGCGCAGTCCCGGAATGGTCACTGTTCCGACCTGCAACAGCACCGATCCGGCAATCGCCCCCATCAGGTAACGGTTCGAGAAGAGTCCCAATTCCGGCATGGTCCGCCGAGGGCTGCGGCAGGCCACGGCAAAAAAGAGCTGTGCCAAGGCAACCGTGCAGAACGTGGCCGTGCGAATGTGCTCAATTGTTGCGCCCGCTTGGTGGCCGATCAGCAAAAAAGCGGCAGCACCTGCGCCGGCGATCAATAGTCCGTGCAGCAAGATTGCGCCGGCATGACGGCGGGTGATCACCGGCTTTGCGGCCGGCCGCGGCGGACGGCGCATAATGTCGGGCTCCGGCGGCTCCACGCCCAGCGCCAGCGCGGGCAGGCCGTCGGTGACTAGGTTGATCCACAGAATCTGGATGGCCGTCAGCGGTAGCGGCCAGCCGGCAAGCGAGGCGACCAGCAACAACAGCACTTCGCCCGCATTGGTGCTTAGCAGGTAGTGTATGAACTTCTGGATGTTGTCGTAGATCGTGCGGCCCTCTTCGATTGCGTTGACGATCGAGGCAAAGTTGTCGTCGACCAACACCATGTCGGCGGCTTCCTGTGTGACGTCGGTGCCCGTCAATCCCATGGCAATCCCGATGTCAGCCTTCTTCACCGCCGCCGCGTCGTTAATGCCGTCGCCGGTCATCGCGACAACCTGGTTTTGCCTGCGCAGTGCGTCGACAATACGCAGCTTGTGCTCGGCCGTGACGCGGGCGAATACAGCAGTTTCGAGAGCGCCGCGCGAGTCCGTCATCGTCGAGCCCGTCGATTTGGGCGCCGGTAACAACTGTGTCGCCCGCCCGGGCAATGTCCAGTTCGCGGGCGATAGCCAGCGCCGTGGCCGGATGGTCGCCAGTGATCATCACGGGGCGAATGCCGGCCAAAAACGAGCGCCGGACGGCTTCGCGAGCTTCGTCACGAGGTGGATCCTTCATCCCGACCAGGCCGAGCAACGTGAGGTCCGTTTCTGTCACGTCGGCGGGCGGCTGCGACGCGGTCTTCGTGGCAATCGCCAGCACGCGGAAAGCTTCGCCGGCCCTTTCCGCGCACTGCTGACCGAGCTGCCGGCGCCGTGCTTGGTCCAGCGGGCGCAACGCGCCGTCAACTAACTCGGCCGCGCAGCGGTCGAGAACTGACCTCGGGCGCGCCCTTCACATACATCACCGGCGAATCGCCCTCGCCCTGCACTACGACCGACATCAGCTTGCGCTCAGCCTCGAAGGGAATTTCGTGGACAATGCGGACCGGCCGGTCGAGCTGAATTCCCGCTTTGCGAGCCGCCACCAGCAGCGCGCCTTCCGTAGGATCGCCGATGATCCGCCACGTCTGAGCATACTCGTCGGACACCAAGCGGGCGCGATTGCAATAGACGCCAGCTTGGAGCGCCGCGCAAGTCAATGTCGCTTGCGGGACGACTCTCGCCGCCCGCCAGAATGAAGTCGCCGTGCGGCGAGTAGCCGGCCCCGGTGACGGCGAATTGAGCGTTGCCCACCGCGACCCATTCCACGGTCATTTCGTTGCGGGTCAGCGTGCCGGTTTTGTCGGAGCAGATCACCGTGACGCAACCGAGCGTTTCCACGCTGGGCAGTCTGCGGATGAGCGCGTTGCGGGTGACCAGTCGGCGGAGGCCGACAGCGAGCACCAGCGTAACCAGGGCAGGTAGCCCTTCTGGGATGGCGGCTACGGCCAGGCTGACGGAGATGAGAAATACATCCAGCAGCGCACCGCCGCGAATCACTTGCAGGGCGAAAATAACGCCGGTGATGAGCAAAACCACGATGAGCAGTTTGCCGCCCAGCTCGGCCAGCCGCTTTTGCAGCGGCGTGGGCTCCGGCGGTTGTCTTTGCAGCAGATCGGCGATCCGCCCGAGTTCGGTGCGCATGCTTGTGGCGACGACAACGGCCATGCGCCCTGCCGGCGACGGCGACCGTGCCCAAGTAGGACATGTTAGTTCTGTCGGCCAGCGGAGTCGTTGCGCCAGAATGGGCTGGCTGTTCTTCTGCACAGGCGTCGACTCCCCGGTCAGCGCCGCCTCGTCGGCGGCGAAACCAAAGCTTTCCACCAGTCGACAATCGGCGGGGACGTGGTCGCCGGCCTCGAGCTCAATCAAGTCGCCGGGCACGAGTTGATCGGCGGGCACGACCTCTTTTCGGCCGCCGCGAGTGACGGTGGCGGAGTACTCAGAACGCTTGCGCAGCGCCGCCAATTCGCGTTGCGCCCGCTCCTCCTGGAAGAAGCCGATGATGCCGTTCAACAGGACGATCGACAGGATTGCGGTTGTGTCGAGCCATTCGCCCAAGAGCGCGGCCACGACGGCGGCCGCGATCAGGATCAGGACGATCGGCTCGGTGAACTGCCCGACAAGCTTTCGCCACCGCGACACGGCGGGTGGCTCCGCCAGCCGATTCCAACCGAAGCGAGCGCGGCGGACGGGCACCTCATCGATCGCCAGGCCACTCACTGCGTCGGTCCGCAGCGCGCCGCAAATTTCGTCCACGCCGACTGCGTGAGCGCGCTTCGAGGCATCGGGGGGCGACGATGCGTCAGCTCCTTCCACTGGACGATATTCCATCGCTATTGCGTTCATCAGACCCCCAGCGGAGCAAACAATGTGCCTTGGGCCATTCCGCGGCGCGGCGAAAACGCGGGCGGATGATCGTCTGCGACTTCTGCCAACTGGGTTCTGTTGGCGATAGCCGAACGCGTGGTCGAAATCGCTCAGTGGGCCGCGCACTGCGCTCGTCGATTGGATACGACGCGAATTATGCCGAGAATTTGAGGCAAATCACAATATTGCCGCGGTACAACGTTTGCAGATGCTTGTCGGCGGCGGATGTACTGCTGAGTCGACAGGCGTCGCGCAGGCACTTTTCCACGTAAGGAACTTGCCATGAACATTCCCGATTTCCTTGAAAAGCAAAAGTTCACCTTTAGGCGCATGCCGCACAATGCCGCGTTCAGTTCTGAGCGGATGGCCCATGAGTTACACGTCCCCGGCAAGGCGGTGGCCAAGACGATCCTTCTTAGGGCGAACGGCGGTAGCCACTACATCGTGGCCGTGCTGCCCTCGCACAAAAAACTGGATCTGGATCGGGCTGCCAAGTTACTGGGTGGCACAAAGTTGCGAGTGGCAAAAAAGCAGGAAGTGACCGAGCATTGCCCCGATTGCGAATATGGGATTCTGCCGCCATTTGGTTCGCGGTACGCAATGCGGACGATCGCCGACCTTAGTCTGGCTGAAAACGAGGAGATCGTCTTCGAGGGCAATACGCATCAAGAAGCAATCTGCATGAAGTTTGCCGATTTCCGCCGCTTGGAAGAACCGCTCGTGGCGCCGATCACGCGGCGGGAGCCCGGCTAGGGTTGAGCCAAACTTCACTGTGGGTCCTGATATAACCATTTCGAGACGCAATGTTTGCGAAAGGAGGAGGAAGATGTTCGGAACACTTGCACCCAAGCGCGGCGGTCTCCGCCGCGCCGGGCCGCGGGCCGGCTTTCTTGACGAAATCGAGGACGCGGTGTCGCGGATGTGGGAAACAGGCTTTGACGGTTTGACTCTCAACGCCGCTGTGCCGAGCCTCGACGTCAGCGAAACCGACAAAGCCGTAGAAGTGAAGCTCGATGTGCCTGGCATGACCGCCAAGGACATCGACATTCAGCTCAACGGCAACTTGCTGACCGTTGGCGGCGAGCGCAAAGAAGAGCAGGAGAAGAAGGGCAAGCTGTACCATCGCGTCGAACGCCGCTATGGCAGTTTCTCCCGCTCGATCACGCTGCCTGCGAAGGTGGTAGAGGACGAAGTCGCCGCCGAGTATCACGAGGGCGTGCTGACGATCACGCTGCCCAAGACCGAAGACGCGAAGTCGAAAAAGATCGCCGTAAAGAGTTGAAGTTCGCCAGGCGTAGCAACCGCCCGCGGCGTGGGGCGGCTGCAACGCGGCGAAAGGCCCCGCGCCTCCTTCGAGGAGACGTGGGGCATTTTTGCTGCCCTTTGTTGGTATCCGTGCTTGCGTTTGCACGGCAACTCACGGCCGTTGGCGAGTCAGACGGGCGCCATGTTGTTCCGCCGTAACTGGTTGAGCACCGTCCGAGCTTTGTCGACGATCATCTCTCCACGGTGGCGGGCACCTTGCGTAAGATCGCAGCCATCGGCAGCGGCGACGGCAGTTGATCGCCCGTCACCACACGAACCACGCCCCGATGGCGGAGCGTCGCCGCGACAGCCAGCTCAATTAAATCCACATCGCCGGGCGCAGCCACGTCGTGGGCGTCGACGATCCTCTGGGTTTCTTCATAGCGTCCCCAGGCTTGACGGCCGCTGTCGAAGAATAGTTCGGAGATGCTGCCTTCCTCGGCAGCTTCGACAATCTGGGCCGTATCGGTCGCCGCACGCGGGGTGCCGCCGAGCGATTCGAACCGGCCGAGGTCGTCCGCGACCTGTGCGGCATGCTGCGCGTCCAGAATTGGCCGCGCCAGCTCCGCCACTTGCTGGCGCTGAGCCGGTCCGGGTTTCCGGCAATGAAATCGGGGAGCAGATGGGAGTACTCGTTCGACTCCTGATAAAGAGGCACGAGGAATTCGACACAGGCCAAAATCAGGGGCTCGTCTGACGACTTCAGGTACCGGTTCACCGCGTCGGCGATTTGCCGACAATATTGGCGGAGGTCTTGCTTCTCGGTGTCGTGGCCGGCGCCCTGGGCGTGAAACACGGTCGTCTGTTTCTTGTCGCGGCTTTTACCGACGGAATGGAATTGGGCGCCCCGATCGACCGAGGTGATGTTGAGCGCGTCGTGCAGGTTTTTTGGCAAATCGGGCACGTCGAGCTCTTCGCATTCGTTCCCGCTGGCGCAAAAAGGCGGACCGCATCTTGGCTCAGCGTCAGCACACAGGCCGCCTTGGCCGCTTCCATAACGGACACCAGTGGACGGACGCGGAAGTGCGGGCCGACGGAAACGGATTCCCGAAATACGGCCGACGATAAATACATGGACTGCGTTTCTGCTGAGAGCCACAGGGCGAAGCCATGCTGGCATCGCAGCCAGAACGAGTCGTCGTCAACCAGCCGGCAGGCCGGCTCCAGCAGTTGCCCGGCCGCCGCGGCCGGCAGATCGGTGTCCGCCAACTGCGTCTCGGCCACCTTTAGGGCGTTCTTCAGCCGCGTCCGGTTGCCTTGGGCCCCGGGCCCGCCGGGCGTTGTCGTAAAATAGATCGATACGCAGGTGGATGGGTCCGCAGTCCACAGGCGATCGAAGTCGCTAACCTGTAACCGTTCCATATCAAACCATCCTTCCGGCAGTAACTTGCGCGTCACGGGGTGCCCAGTCGCGGCACCTGGAAAAATGTTGAGACGCCCGCGACGACAAACCCTCACCGCGCAACCTCAACACAAATTGAGGGGCAAACGCCATGCCACCAGCGAACCCGCCAAGCGCTCACAGAGGCACGCACGCCAAGCGGATGGACAATCGGTACCGATCCGCGACGCCTCTACCTCGAGAGACGCTATGATGCAAGCTAACACCGGCAGAATCCGCGCGGCTTTCACGCGCGCTGGAGCCAAGGGCCGGAACTGGCGCTCTGCCTCGCCCACACTTGAGCGGAGTCGCACATTGCGATGCCACCGTTCCGCCACCCGACCGGAAAAAGCCCCGCCTTTTCGCCGCCGCCAAATTGGCGCGGCAGTTGCACTTGAAACTTCGAAGCTAGCGGGGACGGCGCCGCTGGTCCCCGCATTCTGAGAGCAGAGCCCAGCCGAGGTGAGACAATGAGTTGGTTCAACAACAAAAGAATCCTGGTCCCGATCGATCTGTCACCCCATTCGATTCGCGCGCTGGACGAGGTGCTGCATATGGCCGACGAGGCGAAGTTGGTTCACGCGATCCACGTGCTGCACGAATCGCCCGCCATTGCACTGAGTTCTCGGTCGTCTTCGAACTGGAAGCCGAGGTTGAGAAGGCCAAAGAAGCGATCCACGAACAGCTCAAGGACGCCAAGTATCGCGGCGTCCATGTCCACGTTGCCTACGGCGACCCAGGCACGGAGATCGCGAAATATGCCGAAGACGTGAAGGCCGACCTGATCGTCATCTCCTCGCACGGACGCCGCGGCTGGAAGCGGCTCTTGATCGGCTCGGTCGCCGAACGCGTGGTGCGATTGGCCCACTGCCCCGTGTTCGTGCTGAAGTGCTGGCCATAGCGGCTACGACCGAGCAGTGCGCGAGCGGCCTCGGCCTCAACTGAGTTTCGTCAACAGAAGGATGCAGAGAACACGGAGAAGTCGTCATTCCGCCCCGCCAAAATAGTCCGCTTGTCTCCGGCGATTATCAACGAATTCCCGATCACCGTCTCTGCTTCATTTGCGGCCTCCTGTTCAAAAAGTGCTTGGGCGAGTTGCGCAGCCTTCAGCCCCTTAGATGCGCGGTCGCCGCTGGCGTGTGCGAGGGCGTGCTGGGCTCGTCCCCCGCCAAGCGTCTGCATGATTTTGCGCTCGCCTCTTACCGGCGCACGATTTACGCTTCGGCGATTTCCGCCGTTTCGATCTGGTATTTCTCCAGCAGGCGATAGAGGCTGCGGCGTGTGACGCCCAGCGCCTTCGCCGACCGCAGCTTGTTGCCCTTCTCCCGTCGCAGCGTTTGCACGACGTGGGCCCGAGTGAGTGAGGCCAGATTGCCGTCGAGACCGGCGTCGTCGTGCTCGATGGCCTTGGTGTGCTGGGCGTAGGTGACCTCAGGCGGCAAATGCTCTTTTTTCAGCACTTCGTCGTCAGCCAGCATTTTGGCCCGCTCGATCGCGTTGATCAATTGCCGCACGTTCCCCGGCCAATGATAGCTGACAATCGCTTGACGAGCCTCGGGTTCCAATTCCCAGGCTGGGCCACAAAAGTGGTCGGCCAGCAAATTCACGTCGTCGCCCCGTTCGCGGAGCGGCGGCAGGTAAATCGTCATCACGTTGATGCGGTAATACAAGTCTTCGCGGAAGCGGCCCTCGGCCAATTCCTTTTGCAGGTCGCGATTGCTGGCCGCGATGATCCGCACGTCGACCCGGCGTTCCTTCAGCGAGCCGACGCGGCGGAGCGAGCCGTCTTCCAGCACGCGAAGCAGCTTCGGCTGCAATGCCGGCGCCAGTTCGCCAATTTCGTCGATGAACAAAGTGCCCCCCTCGGCTACTTCGAACAGGCCGGGCTTCGAGCTGTTGGCCCCGGTGAACGCCCCCTTCTCGTGGCCGAATAGTTCGCTCTCCAGCAGTTGCTCTGGCAGCGCAGCGCAGTTGATCACCACGAGCGGCTTATCGGCCCGGCTGCTGGCCAGGTGGAGCCCGCGGGCGACCAGCTCCTTGCCGGTGCCGCTCTCGCCTTGAATCAAGATTGGGTTATCGCTCGGGGCGACGCGCGTGATCAGCCGACGCACCTTCTGCATCGCCGTTGAGTCACCGACCATTTCAAACTGCTGCGTCGTCCGCTCGACCAGCGCCTTGAGCCGCTCGTTCTCACTCCGCAGTGCGTTCGCTTCGGCGGCTCGATGGACGATTGCTTCCAGCGACTTGGTCCGCACCGGCTTGGTCAAAAAATCGAACGCGCCGAGCTTCATGGCGTCGACGGCCGTTTCTATCGAACCCTGGCCGGTCAGCAGAATGATTTCCGTCTCGTTATTTTCCGATCTGATCTGTCGCAGTAGCTCCACGCCGCTCATGCCTGGCATGGCAAAGTCGAAGACAGCCACCTGGTAAGCCCGCTCGCGGAGTAGCGGCAAGGCCTGTTCGCCGTTGGCGGCGCCTTCGGCCGCGTATCCCAAGTGGCGAAAGTACTCGACCAGTCCGTTGCGGAGCTCGTCGTCGTCGTCGACGAGCAAGAGATCGACGCGCTTATCAGCCGGTGGTTTATTCATCGTAAGAATGCAGTCGAAGCGAGAATGCGTCGAGTTGGGATCCGAGAGAAAGATCAGAGGATGGCGCGCGAACTTGCGAACAGGCTAGTCGTGCAATTTAGGTGCCAACCCGCCAAGCAAGGTCGCACTGAGCAAAACCCCTGGAATTCACGCCAAACCTATGTCCCGTCAAGCTACCAGGCAAGACGCCCCAAGCACAGCGGCACTGCGCGGATCCGCACATTGTGGCCGCGGGGGCACGCTTCTGCCTGCCATCAAAGGTGCCACTTTGCTCGCTGGCTGCCGCTTCAATCGTAATACAGCGCACGGGCCGGCACGCTGGCCGGCATGGCACGGTACTTGCTTTAGATCGTGACGAAACCGGCGCTCGTGCGCTTGTGGCGTGGTGCTCGCGAATTGGAGAGATCGGCCGCAAACAATGGATGGATTTGAGGTGTACTGTGGAAGTCGACAGCGCTCAGACCTGGCTTGACGATTGTGCCCTGTTAGCGCGCGCGTTCGCGGAGTTTCGAGCAGCGCTCTACGGCCGTCACCGCTCGCAGGCCGAGGTGCAAGATACAGCGGCCCGCTTCGCTGCGATTGTCGATGCGCGGTTTCGCGACATCGACAATCTTTGCCGTTGTGACCAGAACACCCGTCCGCCCGATTACGAGCTGCAACAGGGCTTCGCCGCCGAGATAGCCACGCTGGAAAAGATCGACGCGATGTGCATCCTCGCACGCTCGGGCGTGGAGACGATCGGCTGGTGGAACTCTATGCGACAGCACCTGGACGATTTGGCAACAGGCTTCGCCGCCTCCCAAATTCGTCACGCGCAGCAGCCCGCGCCCGCCGAATCGACCATTATGTCCGCGGTTGCAGAGTGAGAGCGGAGTGAGAGTCTCGGGAAGGAATGGGCGATCGATTGGCGCAGCGATTGCTGCTATCGTTTGAGGATAAGCACTCAATAACTTGGGTCATCACCCAAGCTACGACAGCGATTGCGAGTCACCGCGTAACGATCGCACTGCACATAGGGCTTCCGCTGTCCAAGGGGCGGCATGCGATTTTGTATTGTGGCGAATTCGTCTGCGTCCGACCGGGGAACGACCGCCATGTCCAATGTCAAACAACGCCGTTCGGTGGACGAGCGCGCGATCGACGAGAGCCTGCGAATCGTCGAGATGCTGAGCGACCCGGCCAGCTACGACGGCGAGGCAAGCGGCGTGGAGTGTGTCGAGACCCATATTTCCTGGGTTTTTCTTACCGATCGACATGCCTACAAGTTGAAAAAGCCAGTGCGGTT
Organism: uncultured Planctomycetota bacterium; assembly: GCA_963738665.1. Classification (GTDB taxonomy): domain Bacteria; phylum Planctomycetota; class Planctomycetia; order Pirellulales; family Lacipirellulaceae; genus JABDGM01. The sequence goes on along the minus strand of CAVTXL010000003.1, from coordinate 234,351 downwards.
CGATTTCCTTGATTTCAGCACGCCCCAGCGGCGGCGCCAGGCCTGCGACGAAGAGGTGCGCCTGAATCGCCGGTTGGCCCGCCACGTGTATTTAGGCGTCGTGCCAATCGTGCGGCACAATCGCCATTTGGCTCTGGCCGGCAGCGGTGTCGCGGTGGATTGGCTCGTCAAAATGCGACGCCTGCCGCAGCAGCGGTCACTCGACCGGCTGATTGAATCAAGGCAGTTGGTGCGCGAGCAGGTGGATCAAATCGCGGAGCTTCTCTCGCAGTTCTACACTCAATTGCCGCCGCTGATGATGCGGACCGGTGATTATCAGCAGCGGCTCGAACGATACGTCCAGGAAAATCGGGCTGCACTTTTGAAGAGCGAGAGCGACCTCGATCGAGAGGTTGTCCACCGCACCCACGAAGCACAACTCCTACTGTTGCAGTTGGCGCGCGATGCGTTCGACCACCGCGTGCTGGATGGGCGGATCGTAGAAGGGCACGGCGATCTGCGGCCCGAGCACATCTATTTTGCTCCCCACCCGACGATCATTGACTGCATCGAGTTCAACGCCGAATTTCGGCAACTCGACGTGATGGACGAGCTTTGCTTTCTGGCGATGGAGTGCGATCGCTTAGGTGCTACCAATGTGGGCCAGGCCATCATCGCTCGCTATCGGGCGGACGCGGACGACCGCTGCCCAGAGCGCCTGACAGCCTACTACAAAAGCTACCGGGCTTGTGTACGGGCGAAGGTAGCCGCTCTGCGAGCTGTTCAATTGGCCGACGCGCCGCGCGCGGCCGCGATCGCTTCGGCCGCGGAGTATCTCCGGTTGGCCGATGAGTACCGCAAGCAAATCGGCTTGCCCGTGCTGCTTGTGGTCCGCGGCCTCTCCGGGACGGGCAAGACGACCCTGGCGACGCGGCTCGCCGAGACGCTGGGCATCGAACGGTTCGAGACCGATGCAATTCGCCGTGAATTGTTTGGCAAGAGCGATTCGCCGGCCGGCTACGGCGAGGCGAATTACGAGCCGGAGCGCCGCGCCCGCGTGTACGATGAACTGCTCCGTCGCGCCGGTGCGCTCATCGAAACGGGCCGGTCCGTGATCGTCGACGGCACGTTTCTAACAACCGCCAGCCGGGCGACCGCGCCTGCGCTGGCCGGTGGCGGACGCGCCATCCCGCTTGTCGTCCAGTGCCACTCGACCGAAGAAGTCGCCCGCGAACGTATTGAGGCCCGCGCAGAGTGGTGGTGCGCTGTCCGAATCTCTGCCGGAGTTCTTTGCGCGTCAACAAGAACTCGAAGAGCCCGATCCACTCGGCGCGCCGGTCTGTCACATCGATGCCATGACCAGCACGACCGCGATGACCGAAGCCGTGCTCCGGCAACTCCGCACGGATTGGCTGCGCGAGTGACGGGCGGCGAACTTGAGATCCACCTCCGCCCTCGCTTAGAATACGGCACGCTTCGATCCGCTACCCTCGCGAACGCCGTGCCATGACGAGTGCGATTCTACAATTCGTCGTTGCCGCCGCGATCATCATTGTCGCCGGCACGGTGCTCGCCCGCGCGGCCGATGCGATTGCGGAGATTACGCAGCTTGGGCGACTCTTGGTCGGCAGCATTCTGCTCGCCGGCGCCACCTCGCTGCCGGAGCTGTCTGTCGATTTGAGTGCCGCCCGCATGGGAGTGCCCGATCTGGGCGTTGGCGACCTCACGGGCAGTTGCTTGATGAATCTCATCATTCTGGCCGTGGCCGATCTGGCGCAAAAAACGCGCGGAAGGCTGCTCTCGCGCCTGGCGGCTGCACACGCGCTTTCCGGAGTGCTTTCGATCTCGCTGTTGGGGACGGTCGGCCTGTTCATCTTATTCGAGACCAAGATGCAGCCGGCCGGCTTCGCGGGTTTTAGCTGGGGATCGCTGGCTATCGTGCTTGCCTATGCCCTGGGTATTCGTATGGTTTATTATGACCAGCAAATCAGCCTGCACGAGGCCGAGCCAGGGCATGGCGGGAAAGACTACGATGCTGCGGCCAGGCCGTCCTTGTGGAGGGCAGGCGGTGTATTTGCCGCCGCGGCGGCTTGCATCGTAATCGCTGCGCCGCTGTTGGCCCACTCGGCCGATCGCATCGCCGAGCTGTCGGGGCTGGGCGGCACATTCGTCGGCACGACGCTGGTCGCCTTGTCCACTTCCCTTCCCGAGCTGGTCTCAACCATCGTCGCCTTGCGAATGGGGGCCGCCGACCTGGCGATCGGCAACGTCTTCGGCAGCAACGCGTTTAACATGCTGATTGTCGTGGCGATGGACGCGGCCTATCGCGGCCCGCTGCTGTCGGCGGTCAGCCCGACGCATGCGATCACGTGCTTTGGCGTGATCCTCGTCACGTCGGTCGTCATTTTGGGACAGCTTTATCGCGTGGAAAAACGCGTGCTCATGCTTGAGCCCGACGCCGCGTTGATTTTCGTGCTCTCGGCGGGGATACTGGGACTGGTTTACGTGGCTCGTTGAGACTTAAAACTCCCTTTCCTATTGGGAGAGGACTGGGGTGAGGGTGAACCGCCAGTAAGCGGAGCACCCTCTCGCTGGTCTTTCCCAAGGAGGAGAGGGTTTCGAGACAATCTCCAAGATCGCGAGACGCGGCGGATCACTCGAATTGTGGATTAAGGCGGCCTGCTGATTTCATTACGTTCCGCAGGTGAAGGACACCCGTTGTTGAGATTGAACATGATCAACGTAAAGCGGATTCTATGCCCGACCGATTTCTCCGACTGCAGCCAGATCTCGATCGCCTGCGCTTCCGCTTTGGCCGCGGACTTTGGAGCCGAGCTGGTTTTCGTCCATGTCGACGAGCTGCCGGCGGCCTATATCGAGGGACTCGGCTCAGGCTTCGCCGGCCACGGATACGTCCCAGAACCGGCGCACGCCCGCGACGAGATTCGCCAGCAGCTCTCTCGCGTCGTGCCAACCTCGCCGAAGGTCCCATACCGCCACGTTTACCTGCGGGGCAACCCGGCCGAGGAAATTTTGCAGCTCGCGGAGAAAGGGCAGGCCAACCTGATCGTCATGGGCACGCACGGCCACAGCGCCGTCTTTCAACTGCTGATGGGCGGTGTGGCGGAAAGAGTGGTGCGCGAGGCGAAATGCCCCGTGCTGACGGTGAAAAATTCCGCCCCCAACCCTGATTCATCCGATGCCGAATAAGCCAATTCCAGCGCGTCGACAACCGGCCTACGCGCAGCTGCATTGCATTTGTCGGTTTCGAGCCAGTACCGGAGAGAGGACTTGAACCTCCACGACCTTGCGGTCACTGGATTTTGAGTCCAGCGCGTCTGCCAATTCCGCCACTCCGGCGTGTGTGGCCGCTCGTGGCGGCCGTCGGTTGATTCTAGTCGGCGCGGGGCCGCGTTGGAAGGCCGGCGGCCCAGTGTAGTCATCTCGCTCCGCGAGTCGGTATCCCGCTTGCCGAGGGAGCGGGCTGCACTCCTATCGCGAGCCCAATGCAGCGAGACCGCGGCCGCTCATAGCTTCACGTCGACGCCGCCGCTATAACAGAGCGCTTGACGCGAAGCAAACATTCGAAGAATCAAACGCATGAAGGCGTGGCGTGGCGGCCGCGCGGGAGTAAGCGATCGATGGCATTGAAGATTAAAGCGGCGGGCGAATGTCGGTTCGATCTCGTTGCGCTCGGCGAGTGCATGATCCGCTTGTCGCCGGCCGGGCATGGGCGAATCGAGTTCGCGCCGGCACTGGAGGTGTGGGTCGGCGGAGGCGAGTACAACGCGGCCTACGCGCTGGCGCGGCTGGGTCTGCGGACCGGTTGGGTCGGCGGGCTGAACACTTCGCCGATGGGGCGGATCATCGCCAATCACGCCCGCTCAGCCGGCATGGACGTCAGCCAGGCCGTGATGCGGAAGTACGACGGCGTCGGCAAGCGCGACCGCATCGGTCTCAACTTCACGGAAGTCGGCCACGGGCGGCGCGGCTCGGTGACGCTCTACGACCGCGGCCACTCGGCGACGGCCGGCATCCAGCCGGGCGAAGTCGATTGGAAGACGCTCTTCGACAAGCAGGGTGTGCGGTGGCTGCACACGGGCGGCATCTTTTCAGCGCTATCGGAAACCACGCGGCAAGTGGTGGCCGAGGCGATTGCGGCTGCCCATGAAGCGGGCACGGTCGTCAGCTACGATCTCAACTTTCGCTCCAAGCTGTGGTCGAGCAAAGAAGCGATCGCCGCGACCAAGCCGCTCGTGCCGATGATCGACTGCCTGATCGGCAACGAGGAAGATTTTGAAAAAGTGCTCGGCTATGAAGCCGAGGGCGTGGACGTCGAGAAAGGAGAACTTGACTCGTCCGCGTTCAAGAAGATGGTCAATCGCGTCGTCAAGGATTATCCCAACATCAAGGCGGTCGGCACGACGCTACGCGGCGTGAAGAGCGCCACGGTGAACGACTGGTCGGCCATCTTGTGGCATGAGGGGACGTTCTATGACGGGCCATCGTACGAAGGGGCCGAGATTGAAGACCGCGTCGGCGGCGGCGACGGCTTCGCTTCGGGCTGTATTTACGCGTACCTGACGGGCAAGTCGCCGCAGGAGTGCGTCGATCTGGGCGTCGCGCACGGCGCTTTGCTGATGAGCACGCGCGGCGACACGAGCCAGATCACGCTCGACGAGCTGCTGCACGTGGCCGGCGGCGGCTCGGCGCGGATCAAGCGATAACAAGCGGGACTTGCTCATCGACGCTTGTAGAACGGACAATTCTGTCTGTCCGCGACAACTTGATGGACGGGCTTGTCCATCTACGATCGATAGGACGGACGGCGTTGTCCGTCCTATACGACAAGTCAACTCTTTGTTCTGCACCGACGTGACGCCATCGGCGACGACGCGACCCCTTTTCGCTTGCGCCAGCGGGTCGTATCATCACGTCATGCCGCCAAAACCTGCGACCACCGCCAGCGCCGGGCCGCCCATTCAGGTGCTGGTGATCGATAACGACCAGGCCCACGCCGAGGCAATGGCCGACAGCCTCCGCAGCGTGGGGTTTGTCTGCCACGTGGCCACGGGGGGCCGCGAAGCAATCGCGCGAGCTTGAGCGGGCGACGTACGAAATCATCATCACCGACTTGAAGATGCCCGACATCGGCGGCCTTGAGGTGCTGGCCAAGTGCAAAGAGCTGCAGCCGGACGCCGAGGTGATCCTCGTCACCGGCCACGGCACGATCGAGTCAGCCGTCGAGGCGATGCAGCGCGGCGCGTTCAATTATCTACTCAAGCCGCTCGATTTAAAGCAGTTGCGGGCGGTTGTCGAAAACGCGGCCCGCAGTCAATATTTGCGGCGGGCCAACGCCGAGCTCCACCGCCGGCTCGATGAGCGGTTCGGCTTCGAGGGCGTGATCGGCAACAGCCGGCAAATGCACGACATCATCGCCCGGCTGCAACGGATCGCCCCAACCGACGCCAGCGTGCTGATCCAGGGTGAAACCGGCACCGGCAAAGAGCTGGTGGCCAAGGCGATTCACCAAAACAGCCCGCGCAAAAAGCGGCCGTTCGTCCCGCTCAACTGCGCCGCCCTGAGCGAGAACATCTTGGAGAGCGAGCTGTTCGGCCACATCCGCGGCGCGTTCACCGACGCGTCCGCCGACCGCCAAGGCAAATTCGAATACGCCAACGGCGGCACGCTGTTTCTGGACGAAGTGGGCGACATGCCGATCGCCACGCAGATCAAGCTGCTGCGCGTGCTCGAAAGCGGCGAAATCACTCGCGTCGGCACGAACGAGCCGGTGCAAGTCGACGTGCGGATCCTGTCGGCCACCAATCGCGACCTCGAAGCCGCGATCGCGCGACGGCACGTTTCGCGAAGACCTTTATCATCGCCTCAAGGTCGTCACGATCAACCTGCCGCGGCTGGCTGAGCGGCGCGAGGACATTCCGCTCTTGATCGATTATTTTTTTAAGGAGCACACGAAGCGGCATCACAAGACGATCCGCGGCATCTCGACGGCGGCCCGGCGGCGTCTGCTCGCCTACGACTGGCCGGGCAACGTGCGGCAGTTGCGGAACGTGATCGAAAGCATGGTCGTGGTCGACTTCGACGAAGTGCTCGACCTCGACGACCTGCCTGCCGAGCTGGCCCCCGCCGGTGGCGATGCGGGCGCCGCACCGGCCGGACAAGATGGCCTGCACGAGCTGGTTGGCAAATCGCTCTCTGAGCTCGAGGCCCTCTTCATCGGCGAGACGCTCAAAGTCACCGGCGGCAACCGCGACGAAGCGGCCAACATGCTGGGCATCGGCGAGCGAACGCTGTACCGGAAGATTAAGGAGTATGGGCTGTCATGAAGTCGAAGGTAGAAATTGCAAGTTGCAAATTGCAAATTGCAAATCTCAAATTGAAAAAGAACCGCGCCCGTCGCTCTTCGCAATTCACAATTTGCAATTTGCATTTTGCATTTTGCAATTCTTTTCTTCGCACTTAAGCGTGGATGGCCGCATCATGCCCACAATCCACCAACTGCCGCCGAGCGTCGTCAACAAGATCGCCGCCGGCGAGGTGATCGAGCGGCCGGCGAGCGTGGTGAAGGAGCTGCTGGAGAACGCCGTCGACGCCGGCGCTACGCGGATCGACGTCGCGCTCGAACAAGGGGGCAGCGAGCTGGTCCGCATCGTCGACAACGGCTGCGGCATCGCCGCCGACGAGCTGCCGCTGGCCGTGGCCAGCCATGCCACCAGCAAGATCGCCTCGGCCGACGATCTGTTCTCCGTCGCCACGCTCGGCTTTCGCGGCGAGGCGCTGGCGTCGATCGCCGAAGTGAGCCGACTGCTGATTCGCAGCCGCACAGCCGATGCCGCCAGCGGGGCCGAGATCGAAGTCATCGGCGGTGCGGCCCGCGCCGTGGCGCCGGCCGGCTGCCCGATCGGCACGACGATCGAAGTGCGGAACCTGTTCTTCAACACGCCCGTCCGGCACAAATTCCTGCGAACCGCCCAGACCGAAACCGGACACTCGATCGAAGCGCTCACGCGCCTGGCCCTGGCCCATCCCGAGATTCATTTCACGCTCACGCACAACGGCAAGCCGCTGCACGATCTGCCGCCGATCGAGCGACCTTCGCCACCGCATCGCCACGTTCTTCGGCCGCGAGCTGGCCGACGATTTGATCTGGGTCGAGAGCCAAACCGACGACGTGCGGCTGGCCGGCTACGTGGCCAACCCGATGCACAGCCGTTCGCACGCCCGGCTGCAGTACCTGTTCCTCAACGGCCGGGCGATTCGCGACCGCTCGCTGCAGCACGCCGCTGTGCGAGGCCTATCGCGGCCTGATGCTCACGGGCAGGCAGCCGATCTGCTTCCTGCGGCTCGACATGCCGGCCGACGCTGGTCGACGTGAACGTCCATCCCACCAAGCAGGAAGTCCGCTTTCAAGACGCCGGCCGGCTGTACAGCCAGCTGTTGGGCACGCTGCGGACCAAGTTTTTGACGACCGACCTGCACGCTCGCGGCGCGACCGCCCGTGGCAATGCGGACGCACTCAGAAGATGAAACCGAAGTGTCGCACCGAGGTCCGCAGCCAGCTCGTCGATTGGGCCAAGCAGCAGCTCGGGCAGTTGAACTCGCAATCGTTCGCCGAATCGTCGCCGCTGGCGGCACCCGGCCGTGAAGATAACGGTTCGCTAGCGGGCGGCGCGGCGGCGCCGCCGGCGACCAGTCGCTGCGATTGCATCGCTTCGACGTGCCCCAGTTTAAGCCCTTCGACGATCGACGTCGACCGCCAATGCCCACTGCTAAATCGGTCGAAAGCTCGGCGCCGACCCTGACGGAACCGCACGATCGAACATCGTTACGGCGAGTCGGACGCATCGTCGCGCAACGCGCTGCAAGTTCACAACCGCTACCTCGTCGTCGAGACCAGCGCCGGCATCGAAGTGATCGACCAGCATGCCCTGCACGAGCGCGATCTCTGTACGAACAACTCCGCGAGCGCGTGCTCTCCGGGGCCGTCGAATCGCAAAAGCTCCTCGTGCCCGAGCCCGTCGACCTGTCGGCGGCCGAGGCCGTGGCCGCGCTGGAGCAGGCCGACCTGCTCGGCCGGCTGGGGGTCGAAGTGCAGCCGTTCGGCGGCGAGACGGTCCTCGTCTCCAGTTATCCGGCCATGCTGGCCAACATGAGCCCGTCCGAGGTGCTCCGGGAACTGGTCGAACAACTGCTCGCCGGCGGCAGGGCCCCCGAACCGCGCGATTTGCTCGATGATCTTTTGCACATGATCGCCTGCAAGGCGGCCATCAAGTTCGGCGATCGGCTTTCGCCCGAGGAGATCGACGCTCTGTTGGCCCAGCGGCACTTGGCCCAGGACACCCATCACTGCCCGCACGGCCGGCCCACCGCTCTGGTGTTTACCCGCGAAGAGCTGGATCGGCAGTTCCAGCGGATTTGATTGGCGGGCACTTTTGAGGGAGAATATTGAAATGCGCAGCGCGTCCGGCGGTGTGCAGCACCGCGGCAATTCCCCTCGAGAATCCAGCATCTAGCATCCAGTATCCCTCTATGATCTGCGTGAGTATTGGGCGTAGCCGCCACAAGCACATGCTGGCCGAACATCGGCACCTGGTCGAACAAGGGGCCAGGCTGGTCGAGCTGCGCCTCGATTACATCAGCTCGCGGGTGAACATTCAGCGGCTCCTCAAGGATCGCCCCTGCCCGACGATCGTCACCGTCCGCCGTGAACAGGATGGCGGAAAATATACGGGCAGCGAAGAAACGCGACTAATGATGCTCCGCGAGGCGATCGCCAACGGCGTTGAGTACGTCGATTTGGAGGAAGACATCGCCGGGCAGATTCCACGATTCGGCAAGACCAAGCGGATCATCAGCTACCACAGTTTTCGCAATACCCCCGAAAACCTGCGCGAGCTGCACTCCCGGCTGGCCGCGTTCGACGCCGACATTGTCAAGATCGCGACGATGGCCAACCATCCGCACGATAACTTGCGAATGTTGGAAACGATGCAGGAAAGCGAGCAGCCGACGATCGGCATGTGCATGGGCGATATCGGCACGCCGTCGCGCATCATGGCGGCCAAGTTCGGCGCACCGTTCACCTATGCGACCTTCCACCACGAGCGGGCGCTGGCGCCGGGGCAACTCAGCTACGAACAAATGGTGGACGTCTACCGGTACGAGAGCATCGGCCCGGAGACCGAGCGTCTTCGGCGTGGTCGCCGACCCGATCGGCCATAGTCTGAGCCCGCAGATTCACAACGCGGCGTTCAAGGCAGCTCAACATCAACGCCGTGTACGTGCCATTTCGAGTTCCATTCGACACGCTGGGTTCGTTCATCGAGGATGCCAGGCCGCTCGGGGTGCGCGGCCTGAGCGTGACGATTCCCCACAAAGAGGCGATCGCCAAATTCCTCACCAAGGTCGACCCGGCGGTGAAGGGCATTGGCGCCGTCAACACGGTGCAGTTCAAGGGCCAGGACGTCATCGGCTTCAATACGGACTACAAGGCGGCCATGGACTGCCTGGAAGGGGCGCTGGGCGCGGCCGGCAGCGTCCCCAGCCCGCTGAAGGACAAGCGCGTGATGGTGCTCGGCGCCGGCGGCGTCGCCCGGGCGATCATGTACGGCCTGCAGCGCCGCGGCGCCAAGACCACGATCGCCAGCCGCACCCGCTCGCGCGCCACCCATCTGGCCGACGCGTTCGACGCCCGGGCCGTCGATTGGCCGGCACGTCACGTGCCCGACACCGAAGTGATCGTCAACTGCACGCCGGTCGGCATGCATCCGAATGTCGATGAATCGCCCTTCCACAAGTCGCACCTTAAGCCGTCGATGGTCGTGTTCGACACGGTATACAATCCCGAATCGACGCTGCTAATCAAGGAAGCCCGCTCGCACGGCTGCCGGATCGTCTCCGGAGTCGACATGTTCATTCGCCAGGCCACGCTGCAGTTCTGGCTTTTTACGGGCAAAGAAGCGCCGGAATCGGTGATGCGCGAAACGCTGAAGCGGGCAATTGGGCCGGTGAGATATTAGGCAATTGCGGACTTCGGAATGCGAATTGCAAAAAATGGAGAATTCGTTCCAGTCCGAAATCCGAAATTTAGGATTTTTTGATGGACCGTCCCGCTGCCTCGATCGTTCTCGTCGGCTACCGCTGCACGGGTAAGACAAGCATTGCGCGCGAGTTGTCTGGGCTCTTGGGCTACGCCTGGGACGACCTCGATGACAAGATCGAGGCCGCTGCCGGCAAGAGCATCGCTGCAGTCTTTGCCGACGATGGCGACACGGCGTTTCGCGACTTGGAAGCTCGAATCCTGGCAGAAATGTGCCGTCGGCCACGGACCGTGTTCGCCTTGGGAGGCGGCACCTTGGGCCGCGAGGAGAACCGCCGAGTCGTTCGGGCGGCCGGGCCGGTAATCTGGCTCACCGCGTCGGTCGATACCATTTACCAGCGGATGTTGGGAGACCCGACGTCGGCCGCCCGGCGGCCGAACCTGACCCCCATCGGCGGTCGGCAGGAAATCGAAACGCTGCTCCGCGAGCGGACGCCCAACTACCGCCAGTGTTCGACACTGGAAATTGATACAGAAGGCAAGACGGTTGGCGAAATCGCTCGCGAGATCGCCTACCGATTGGCCAGAGTTTAAAACGACCGCAACACCAAGCGTCGCTTCAAGGATGAGTGTATGATTCCCCCGGCGATGCAACTGGTGCTCCTCTTTGCGGGCGGAACGCTGTTCGGCTCGTTGGTGAACTGGGCTATCTATTCGTTCGCCTGGACGCCGCGGCCGATTTCGCCCTGGTCACGCTCGATTTTTGGCGGCGGCGCTATTTCTTGGGCCGATCGTACTCCCATCCTCGGCTGGCTGCGTCTCCGCCGCGAAGTGGCCATGCACGGCCGCGCTTTTTGGGTGCGGCCGCTGCTGCTGGAGTTATTCCTCGGCGCCGGTTTGGCTTGGCTCTTTTGGTGGGAAGTGCTGCAGTCGGGCTTGGTTCGGGGGCAAGCGCCGCTCGGCGTGATCGTTCCGGCATGGCCCCTCTACTGCGAGTTCTTCGCCCATGTGCTCGTCATCGGCTTTATGCTGGCCGCGTCGATCATCGACATCGATGAAAAGATCGTGCCGGACGAAATCACGGTGCCCGGCACGGTGCTGGGGCTGATGCTCGCGACCCTCGCTCCGCTATCGCTCTTGCCGGTTGCGGCCGAGCGGGTGGCACCGCCTATCGTCGGCGCGGCGCTGAATGAACCGTGCCGGCGCCCGGCTCGCGGCATCGGGGACGATCCGATGTGGCTCGAGCCTGTGACCCCGTATTCGCCCACCGCCTGGCCGCCGGCGTGGGCCGATCCGCGCGGCTGGCATTCGCTGGTGATCGCGCTGGCAATTTATTTAATGTGGTGTTTCGCCCTCGTGCCGCGCATCTGGCGTGGCCGGCGCGGAACAGCGTTCGCTTTGAAATTGATTTGGGCTCGTGTCGCGCATGAGTTCCGCCGTCCGCCGCTTGGGTGGTTTGTGCTCGGCGGCCTGGCCTGGATCGCCGTCACCTGGCTAACCGCGCGGCTCTGGCCACTGGCCGGCGAGCCGGCCTGGTGCGGACTCGTCACGTCGCTTGTCGGACTCGCCGGCGGTGGCGGCCTGGTCTGGTCGGTGCGTTTAGTTGGCTCGGCCGCGCTGCGGCGCGAGGCGATGGGCTTTGGCGACGTCACACTAATGATGATGATCGGCACGTTTCTCGGCTGGCAGGCCTGCCTGTTCACGTTTTTTCTGTCGCCCTTTGCGGCCGTCCTCATCGGCGTGGTGCAGTGGATCCTCCGCCGCGACAATGTACTACCGTTCGTGCCGTATCTCAGCGTCGGCGCCGTCGTGACGATCGTCAATTGGGCCACGATCTGGCGATCGACTCAGCAAGTCTTCGCCCTTCCGGCGCTCGTGCCCGCGGTGTTCGTCATCTGCTTAGCCATGTTGGGGGCGATGCTGGCCGGCTGGAGGATCATCAAGTCAGCGCTGTTTCGGGACGAATCGCGTGAGCTATAGTTCTATTGATTGATGGGGCGAGCAAGGCCGAGCAATTGGTACAGCAATATGACCGGCTGGTTTGAAACCGTGCACGATTTTACGAGCGGCCGCGAGACTCTCCGGGCGGGGCGCTACGGCCTCATCGAAATGGAAGCAGGCCGGCTGCTGGCGATCCACTTGCGGCCCTGGCCGAAGTTGTTTTCGCTCGCCGAGCTTTGGCCGCTGGCGTTTTGTTACCACGCCCGCGGCAAATACGACCGCTGCCTGTTATATTACAATCAGCCCCGCACACAACCGAACTTTTTGGCGCTCAAATACATCGTTTCGACGGAGCGGACAAGCTACCGCACGTTTCGATCTGCCCTGACCGTACTCGACGCGATCGCGGACTTGAAACGCACCGACGCCATCGTCTGCGATGCCGCCAACCTGCGGATCACCGACCGGCTGCTGGCACGCCTCGGCTGGGAACCTCATAAGCCCGAGCGCTGGCATCGCAATTATATTCGCCGGTTTTACGGCGACTATCCGGCAATTGTCGTCCCGCAGTGAAGGTGGCCATGGGGTTCGCCGGCTAAACCGCAAGCATTGCTGGCGCCTCTGTGCTGCCGCGCCGCTTCCTTAGTCCTCATTGCGAGCGTGCAAGCGGCCTTGTTCCCGCCTGCCACTGTTGCTACCTTTCCGCCTCTTCACCGCACCCTGGCAACGTTGCCTAATTATCCACGCGACAGGACTCGTCGCCGTGCACCACGCTGCCCGCCTTCGAACTTGCTCTACAATCACGCTCCTATTGTCGGCGCTCGCGGCCGCAGGTTGCAACCGGCAGATGGTCGCCGCGAACCAGCCGCCGACGGCGATCTCGATTACGCCCCAACAGCAGCAGGCGCTCGCCCAACAAAATCAGCAGTATCAACAGCGGGCGTCGGGCCTCGATCGCGACAACCAGGAACTTTCCGCAATGCTGGCCCAGTCGCGGCAGCAGGCGCAACTGCTGCAGGAGCAAATTCAAGCCACGCAGGTCCAACTCCGCGATACGACCGACCGGCTGGCCAGCACTCAGGCCGAGAACGATCAACTCCGCTCGCGGACCACAGCAATGACCGCCTCAATGCAGGTCCGCAGTCAAGCTGAGATTCACGCAAACAACAGCTTGCTCCGCAACTTGTCGATCGCCAACATGCCGGGCGTGAATGTCCGGCAGGACGGCGACGTCATCCGCATCGAGCTGCCCGGCGACCAGCTTTTCAATTTCGGCACCTCCCAGCTCAAGCCGGGTTCCGACGCGCTGCTCCGCACGGTGACGGCAGACCTCGTGCAGAATTACCCGCAGCAATTGATCGGCATCGAAGGCCACACCGACGGCAGCCCGCCCGCCACGCCCCAGTTCCCAACCGACCAGCACCTGGCCGTGGCCCAGGCCATGGCCGTCTACGACGCGCTCTCCCGCTCGGGCGGACTGTCGCCAAAGCAGCTCTTTATCGTCGGCCACGGCGGCAGCCACCCGATTGTCTCAAATGCCACCGAGGCCGGCCGCGCCCGCAACCGACGGATTGAGGTGGTGGTCTACCCAGAGACGCTGCGGCGTTAAGCGGGCACTGGATGTTCGGCGCTCGATACTGGATACTGGATAACTAGCATCCAGCATCGAGCATTGAGCTTCCGCGCCCATGATCGCCATCATCGATTACGGCATGGGCAACTTGCGGAGCGTCCAAAAGGCGCTCGAGCATGTCGGCCATTCCGCCATCATCACCAGCGACGCCGCCGAGTTGCAGTGCGCCGATCGGTTAATCTTGCCCGGCGTGGGTGCGTTTCGCGACGCGATCGCCGCCCTCCGCGAGCGGCGGCTGGTCGAACCGATCCGCGCAGCCGTTGACAGCGGCAAACCTTTTCTAGGCGTCTGTCTCGGCCTACAGCTTCTGTTTGACACGAGCTACGAAGACGGCCAGTACGAAGGGCTTGGCATCCTCCCCGGCAAGGTGGTGCGTTTCGAGTTGCCGGCCCAATTTAAGGTGCCCCACATGGGTTGGAACCAGGTCGCTTTCCGTCGTCGCGCGGCGATCTTCGACGGCATTGATGATGGCGAGTATTTCTATTTCGTCCATTCGTATTACGTTGCGCCACGCGACGCGTCGGCGGTCGCACTTGAAACAGAATACGGCCGGCCATTCTGTGCCGGCATCTGTCGCGGCAACCTGTTCGCCGTGCAATTCCATCCCGAGAAGAGCCAGCAGGCCGGCCTGCGGCTGCTGAGGAACTTTGCCGAGTTAGTGTAGTCATTTCGCTCCGCGAAATGCCGGGCTCAAGCAGAGCGGAGGTCTACACTGCCGACCCTTGTCATTCGCCTGCCAATCTGGCATATTTTAAGTTTCCCTGCGCTTCGAGCAGCGGAGCGATTTAGCGGCTTTTTTCGGAACGTGCGTCCATGCAAGTCTGGCCGGCCATTGATCTGCGGGGCGGGAAATGCGTTCGGCTGCGGCAGGGCGATTACGAGCAGGAAACAGTGTTTGCCGACGACCCGGCCGCCGTCGCCCGGCAATTTGCCGCCGCCGGTGCTCGCCATCTGCACATCGTCGATCTGGAAGGGGCCCGCGAAGGCCTGCCGGTCAACCTACCCAGCGTGCAAGAGATTTTGGCCGCGGTCGACATTGAATGCGAGTTGGGAGGAGGCATTCGCGATGAGCAATCAGTCGAAGAGCTGCTCGGCTTCGGCCTGTCGCGGCTGGTAATCGGCACGTCTGCCATCACGAATCCCGATGGCTTTCGCGCCGCCTGTCGCCGCTTTCCAGGCAAGCTGGTGCTGGGGATCGACGCCCGCGACGGCCGGGCCGCCACAGACGGCTGGCAGAATACAAGCGACGTGGCGGCCACCGACCTGGCCGGGCAGTTTGCCGACGAGCCGCTGGCCGGCATCATTTACACCGACATCGCCACCGACGGCATGATGCGCGGGCCCAATGTCGCCGCAATGGCCGAAATGCAAGCCGCCGTTTCGGTACCGGTGATTGCATCCGGCGGCGTGACGACCATCGAGGACGTGGCCCGCCTTGCAGAAGCCGGCCTGGCCGGGTGCATCATCGGCCGCGCGCTGTACGAGGGAACGATCAATTTGGCCGATGCGCTCTGCGCGGCCGGTGGCGGGGGAGCAGGAGTGTAGGGAAGTAGGGCCGATAATCGATAATTAGTTGAGCAGGCGCTGGCGCGGCGGGTGGTTAGAGCAGGACGAAGCAATACGCTTCCTACTCCACTCCTTCCCTTCTCCACTCCTGCTCTTTTCCCTAGGAGTCAACATGGCGAAGAAAGTCGACGACATTCGCAACATCGCGGTCTGCGGGCACGGCTCATCAGGCAAGACGACGCTCGTCGACCAGTTGCTCGTCACAACAGGCGCCGTCAGCGGCCAGCCGAGCGTGGATGCCGGCACGAGCATCTGCGATTTCGACGAAGAAGAAAAGCACCACAAGCATTCGGTCGAGGCCTCGATCGTCCACTTTGAACACGCCGGCAAGCACTTCAACGTGATCGACACGCCCGGCTATCCCGACCTGATCGGCCAGACAATTGGCGCGCTGCGAGCGGTGGAAACCGCGCTGATCGCGATTGACGCCCACGCTGGCATCAAGGTGAACACCCGCCGCGTCTGGCAAGAGGCCGGCGACGCCGGCCTGGGGCGAATCATCGTCATCACCAAGCTCGACACCGACAACATCAATTTCGAAGGCCTCGTCGATACGATCAAAGAGGTCTTTGGCTCACAGTGCGTGCTGTTCAACGTGCCGCTCGGCCAGGGGCACGACCTGAAGGGCGTGGCGAGCACGCTCGACGTGCCCAGCAACACGGCCGGCGCGTTGATCGACCCTGCCAGCCTCCACGATTCGGTGCTCGAGTCGATCATCGAGGCCGACGAGGCGATGATGGAAAAATACTTCGAAGGCGAAATGCCGACGAAAGAAGACGTCGCCCGCCTCACGGCCGAGGCCGTCAAGCAGGGCACCATTACGCCCATCGTCTGCGTCTCGATGAAGATGGGTGTCGGCGTCGACGAGCTGCTCGCCGTCCTCGCCCAGGCATCGCTACCGCCGTCGTTCGTCTCCCGCACGGCCAAAAAGGACGGCGACGAAGTTACGCTCAAGGCCGACCCGGCCGCGCCGCTGGCCGCGCAAGTCTTCAAGACGCGGATCGACCCGTTCGTGCAGCGGCTGAGCTACATCCGTGTCTATTCGGGAACGCTCAAGAAGGATTCGGTAATATCCTCGCCCGGCGCGGAAAGGCATCAAGATCGGCCCGCTCCTTGTCGTGCAGGCCGATAAAACTTCGCCGGTCGATGAAGCCATCGCCGGCGAGATCGTCGCCATCGCCAAAAACGAAGAACTCCACACCGGCATAACGCTGGGCGAGATCGAGCTGCCGCCGATCAAGTTCCCGACGCCGATGGTCGGCCTGGCCGTGGCCCCCAAAGCCCGCGGCGACGAAACCAAGCTCTCCGGCGCCCTCCACAAGATCACCGAAGAGGACAGCACGATCCA
Source organism: uncultured Planctomycetota bacterium (assembly GCA_963738665.1). Taxonomy (GTDB): domain Bacteria; phylum Planctomycetota; class Planctomycetia; order Pirellulales; family Lacipirellulaceae; genus JABDGM01. The sequence continues at coordinate 217,824 of CAVTXL010000003.1, read as the reverse complement.
CGTCGAGCACGACCAGGAAACCAAGGAGATGGTCCTCACTGGCATGAGTGAGCTTCACTTGCTATTGATTCGCGAGCGGCTCAAGCGCCGCGACAAGGTCGAGGTAGAGGTTCACGAGCCGAAGATTCCCTATCGCGAGACGATCCAGGCCAACGGCGACGGCAGCTACCGCCACAAAAAGCAATCCGGCGGCTCGGGCCAATTCGGCGAAGTGCACCTGCGAATGTATCCGTTCCCCGAAGGGACCGAACCCGATGATTACGCCACTAAGGCACGCTTTCCACAGTTGAAGCATATGCACTATCACCCCAAGCACAACTTCCTGTTTGTTGATACGGTCGTCGGCGGCACGATTCCTGGCAACTTCATTCCGGCCATCGAAAAAGGCTTTCTGGAAAAAATGACCAGCGGCGTCGTCGCCGGCTACCCCGTGCAAAACATCTGCGTCGAGGTCTACTTCGGCAAAGACCATCCGGTCGATTCGAACGAAACGGCGTTTCGCATCGCCGCCCGGCAGGCGTTTTCCAAGGTGTTCAAAGAGGCCCGGCCGAGTCTCTTGGAGCCGATCGTCAAGCTGGCGATCACCGTGCCCGCCGGCAACGTCGGCGACGTCTCCAGCGACCTCTCGGGCCGCCGCGGTCAGATGGTCGGCATGGATTCGGCCGGCGGCGGTTTGACGACCGTCGAGGCCAAGGCGCCGCTGGCCGAAGTGATGACCTACGCCCGCACCCTCTCGTCCATGACGGGCGGGCAGGGGAGCTACACAATGGAGTTCTCTCACTACGACGTCGTGCCGCCGAACGTGCAGCAGCAGATCGTCGCCAAGGCCAAGGTGAAGGAGGAAGAAGAGTAGGGGAGAGAGCAGTAGAACAAAAGAGCGGTGGTACCGCAGAGTTAGCCAGGGCACGCTACTTTTCTACGTCGCTTCCCGCCAAGAAAACGGGACATCACGTCGCGTCCCTTTTCTTGCCCGAAAACAACAAGCCCATCCATCAAGTTCGGATTGGACGCATCAAAGCCGCCGTCTGCGACAACGGTGATGACGCCCCTCGCAAGGTCCAGTTCACCGCCCCTCTACAAGGATGGAGAGCAGTGGAAAGGTTCCCCAAAACCGCCGGGGACTGTCCCAATTTTTCCGAGTCCGCGAGGAAAAATGGGATCGCCCCCCTCTCCGCAGGCGGTTTTGAAGCTTGCTTCTCGGGAGACTTGCCCCGTCTCGCGAAGCTGGCCGACCAGGTTCACACCTACCTCCACGAGCAAAACGGTTCTTCCGCGCCTAGTACGGTTTCTTGAGGCCACCCATGCACCATCGGGCCTCCCTTACATTGTCCTAAAGACGCGGGTCGACTGGCTCACTCTCAAGTGCAAGCACGCCGAAGACGCACTCATGGACGCGCCGAAGCGGCTCGCGACGGACGAATCGCTCCAAGGCCTCAATGCCTAGAGCAAATTCTCTGAGTGCAAGCGAACGCTTCGCCCCCAGCCCGCGATTCCGTAATCGGGCAAGATTGGCGTCGCTTGTATAATCCGGACCGTAAATGATGCGAAGGTACTCACGGCCTCGGCATTTTACAGCAGGTTGCAACAGGCCCCTTTTGCCTTTGGCAATGAAGTCGAGCGGCTTAACGACCATTCCTTCCCCGCCCTTGCCAGTCAACTCGGTCCACCACCGAGTCGCGTCGCCAACTTCGTCCAAGTTAGTCACGTCGACGATTCGAAATGGCGTTGCGAGCAGCAATTGCGAATCATGCGAGCAGATTGCTGCGAGCGTTTGCATATGCCACTCGTGATTCCGCTGAACGTGGACATGATTTTCGGTCGCCAGAATATGGAACGGAGCGAGTTTGTAATCGTCAATGGATTCGACCGTCCAACAATAGTTGCGATAGGCATCGACGAATCGTCGGGCCGACTCAGCTTGGCGACTGAAATTCTCCGTCAGGCCTTTAATCAAATCGGACTCTTCGCCATTCAGGCGACTACTCGCTTGTGACAAGGCATCAAGCACGGAGGGGAGAGCCGCATTGGCGGCTGAGCCAACCGCCGCGTACTGCGACTTGAGCAATTCTTGAGCCTTCGCCGACCAAGGCATCAGCTCGCAGTCTAAAACGACCCAATCAGTGCTGAACTCTTCCCAAAACTTCGCGGCAGTCAACGCATCTCGAATACGACCGAGTATCGCCGTCTCCACTTCAATATCGTTGAAGAAACGGCGACCTGTTCGGGTCGTGATGACGCCAGTTTCACCCTCAACACCGAATCGCTTAGTCGCAGCTTCCACATCACGGCAGGCAACAACGACTGCACGTGAACCCATGTGCTTCACCTCGCACACAACCTGCGGCACTCCTTGGCTACGAAAGTATGCAAAAGCTTCTTCAGGATGCTCTAGGTAGCCGTCCTTCGCACTTGTTTCCGATGGCAACATTGTCGGGGGCAGGTAGACAAGCCACTTCGGATTCACAGCGAACCGACTCATAACCTCTAACGCCGCCGTGCCGTTCTCCTCACGAATTGTGACGTTATGACGCAATCGCGTGGAAATGATTCGCTTGCCGGTTACGTCAGCAAGGTCCAGTAGGTCATCATGTTCATGCTGCGTCGACACGGACGGCGATTTCTGTCCTTCCGTCAGAAACGGTCGGACCGGCTCACAATAGGTTTGCTTCGCCTTCACAGAGACCAAGTCAAGTTCCGGGTAACGAAGTGCCGTCAGCGAACCGCCAAACACGCATCCCGTATCAATGTTGATTGTCTTGTTAAGCCAATCCGGCATCGGGACCGGCGTATGACCATAGATGACTACCGCGTCGCCCCGGTATTCCGCTGCCCAATTGAAGCGAACTGGTAACCCGAACTCATCGGTCTCGCCAGTAGTTTCTCCGTAGAGAGCAAAGTCTCTCACCATCCCTGAACCACGACCCTGCATCGACGCTTTCATCCCGGCGTGTGCAACCACAACTCGACCACCATCCAAGACATAGTGGCTGACGAGCCCATCGAGAAACTCTGACAGTTCCTTGACGAACGCTCCTCTCACTGCCTCATCAATCGCGTCGATTTCCGCGAGCGAATTGGCCAAACCGTGCGATATTTGGACGTCCTTCCCGCGTAGCTTCCTGAGCAGCTTCATATCGTGGTTACCCGGAACGCAGAGGGCTGCCCCTGCTGCAACCATATTCCGAACGAGGCTCAGCGAATCAACAATGCGAGGACCTCGGTCCACAAGGTCGCCGACAAAAACGGCCTTGCGGCCTTCTGGATGGGCATAGGTCAAGATCGACCAGCCAGGGCCAGCGTTGTCGAGTCGACCGCCCTCATATCCAAGTGTGACGAGAAGTTCTTCCAGTTCCTCACAGCAGCCATGCACGTCACCAATAAAGTCGAACGGGCCGTGCTCGTGCCGCTTGTCGTTCCAAAGAGGAGTCCGCTCAATCGAAGTTGAATCGACCTCATTCGGCGACTCCAAGACAAATACATGACGAAAACCTTCCCGCTTCAGTGCCTTCATGGACCGCCGCAGTTGCGAGCGTTGCTGACGAATTACATGCGGCCCAAAGTCTCGGTCTGCACGGTCGCGATTCCTCTCCTGACAAATATCCTCCGGTAGGTTAAAGACGATGGCGACTGGCAGAACGTGATATTTTCGGGCGAGCGTCACGAGCGGCTGCCGAGATTCTTGCTGCACATTCGTCGCGTCGACGACGGTCAATCGACCGGTTGCCAGTCGCTTTGCTGCGATGTAGTGCAGCACTTCAAACGCATCGTTGGTCGCCGCTTGACTATTCTCGTCATCGCTGACCAACCCACGGCAATAGTCACTCGAAAGCACCTCCGTTGGCAGAAAGTGCTTGCGGGCAAACGTGCTCTTGCCAGACCCACTGGGACCGATGAGCACAACGAGCGACAAGTTGGGAATTGAAAGACTAGCCATTCAAGTCAATTAAATGTGAGTGAAGACTGCCATTTGCGACGGTGGACCAACTTCCGGTTCCTCTGGCCCAATCGGAAGGAAGCGAGTCGAGTACCCGAATCGTTCCGCAATTCCACGTGCCCACTCCTCAAACTCTTTCCTTGACCATTCAAAACGGTGGTCGCTATGTCGCATCTCGCCAGCGGGGAGCGACTCCCACACGACGTTGTATTCACGGTTTGGTGTCGTCAATACGACGGTACGTGGCCGGGCATGCTCGAACACGACTCGCTCGAAAGCCTTCAGCCTGGGTACGTCAAGGTGCTCGATAACTTCGACAATCGCGGCGGCATCAAAGTTTATTAGCCTCTCGTCGCGGTAGGTAAGTGCCCCATGGATGAGTCGAATTCGCTCCCGCTGCCGTTCCGGCATTCTGTCGAGTTTCAGTCGCCGATGAGCAATTTCCAGCGACCGGACAGATACGTCCATGCCGAGAATCTCCGTGAACTGCTGGTCGGCAAGCAATTCGCGAAGCAGCTTTCCCTCGCCGCAGCCCAGGTCGACAACTCGTTTCGCTCCCGTCGAGCGAATTACCGCGAGCACCGCCCCAAGCCGCTGCTCATGCAGAGATAGTTCTCGTTCAGAACGCTCCGACAAGGCCGAATCTCCATCCGTCTCGTCTTCATCAGTCTCAATGGATTCCCCTTCCACCAACCGAGCCAACGCCTGGCGGATAAGACTTTGTCTCTTGGTCAGGTATCGTTGCGTGATGAACTCCCGCTCGGGATGCTCTGACAGCCATGTCTCGCCCTTGGAAAGCAACTTCTCGACTTCGTCCTGACCAATGTAGTAGTGCTTCTTCCCATCAAAAACTGGAATGAGCACATACAGATGCTGCAATAGCCGAGCGACCGTGGTGGTCTGCTCCAGTTGCACCGCGAAATACGGACCTTCGCCCCAATCGGGAAATTGTTCGTCAAGCGGATGCCGCGTTGCCTGGATGGTGTAGCCCAATGGCTCGAACACCCGTTGAAGCATTTCAGCCCCGCCACGTACCGGTAGCACGTCGATGCGAGCCGAAAGCGGAATCGGCTTATCGACCATTCCCGCCCGTTCCTTCGACCGACCCGCCAGTGCCGAACCGAAGACCTGTGATATTGCGACACTCATCAGGGACGACGCGACGAAGGGACGGTCATTGACGTACTGGTCGAGTAGCCCTTGTTGCCAGTCGCCCTTGCCACGAACCAGCCCTACTGGGTCCACGTCGAGCAACAGGCAAGCTGTACAGCGTATCTCGCTTGCCTCCGGATAGAACACGTGGGCTTTGCCAAAACTCAGGTCAAACGATTGGCACTTCCCCGGATGCTTGTGCAGCAAATAGCCGAGGTCCGTAGCGGGTTCGTGAGTAGTTGAAATGGTGAGCAGCATCGTTGAAGCTTGCCGGGGCTCGTTCAGTTCAATCCCACAATTTAGCAAATGAGGGTCGACGCCCATATGGTGCCGACCCTCACGCACGAGCCATCAATGTTCGCTAAAAGTAGTGGCCGCGATTGACCCCGTCAAAAGCGTCCCGATTTCATGCAGCATCGCTTGGCAAAAACAACAACGACACAACGGGGCCACCCACACTTTAGGCGCACAGTCGGGGGCGCCGTGTCGGCTGCTTTAGAGTGAGCAACGCGCGCTGAGCGAAACGGGAGCAGAACTGGGGGGTCGAGGGCGTGGCGTGGCGATAGGCGTATTAACCCTGTTCGTGATCGATTAGGGTTGCTTAGTGTTCTCGACCTTGTTCTTTTAAGCTCGTCAGGCCGTTCCAACACCCGCCGCTTTCTCTTGACACCCCGCCGCAGCCAACAAATTGTTGCTCCTCCTCCCTCCTCCCTGCTCCCTGCTTCTCTGGCTCTTGACTCTCAACTCCTGACTCTTGACTCTCCTCACCCTGGCCGAAAACGCTACTATACAAAGGAACACAACCCTGCTAAGCTCAGCAGTGCCCGTCGCTCTTTGGCAACCGATCTGAATGCTTCCGTCGCAAAACCCGCGGCCAGCGCTCGCGACCCGCGCCCACAGCAACACGCAGCCAGCTATCGATTTTACCCCCCCGGAAGGGTGAAGACGGCCAAAACTCGGTGGGGGAGTTTTGGACACCTTCGATTCTTCGCCGTCGCTCATCCTGCAAAAAAGCAGATGACCAAACACCACAGGGGGGCGGGGAGCTGCCTCGGCGTGCCCTACCGCCCCGCCGCCGTCGTCGGCGGCGGAGGTAGTTGCAGAGCTGGCGATTGCCCTTGCAGCAACTCGCCCAATCGCTGCAGCAGCCGCAGGGTTTCTCGAAACTCGGGCCGCGTGTAGAGGGCCGCGTATTCGGGGCGGCGGGCGACGTCGTCGTAGCGGGCCAGCGCGATCTGGATGTTCTGCGCGAGCGGCGGCTGATTGGGCACATACACTTCCGGCGGCAGGGCCAGGTAGCGCTTCCAGTTGTCGTCGAGAATGACGGCCAGTTGCCGCGAGGCGGCGTCGAGCTGTTGTCGAGTGGTTTCGATTTCGTTCGCCTGAGCCGGCGGCGCGGCGGCGATGGTCGCGCCAGGCGGCGGCACCACTTGGCCAGCGGGTACGGCAGCGGCCGGCTCGGCGCTGGCATAGGCAGTGACAGTTTGAATCAATTGCGCGGCCGAGGGTGGAATCGCCCCGGACTGGGTGTAGTAGCCTGCCTCGGTGGCCGGGTCAAGCGAGATCGACGAGCCGTCGATCGAGACGCCGACGAACTGCGCCGTGCGAGCGAGAGTAAGACAGGATTTCCGCGCGGAGGGGCAGGTCGGTCGCGGCCGAGGCGTTGCGGCCGACGGGGCCGGCGGCGGCCGAGGCGTCGACGCCTATTTTAATCGTCCGCGTCAAGAGGTTCTGCACGCTCTGCGGCGTGCGGAAGATGAGCACGAGGTCGGTCGATTGGACTCCGATCTGATAGCCGATGCTGCCGCCGTTGATCTGGATCATTCGCGGCGGTTGCCAGCCGTTCTGCGCGTCGCGCAACAGCAGCACGCCGCGGCCGTGCTGAATGCCGACGACGAAGGCGCCGCGAACCATGTTCGGAATGATGGCCACGGCCGACGCGTCGGCCAGTAAGCTACGCGGAATGCCGCCGCCGGGCATGTTCATCGATTGGGCGACGACGTTGGTGGCATCGATGACAATCGGCTCGGCCTGGGAGGTTACGACGACCGGTTGGACGGGTACGGGGCCGGGCTGCGCTACAACGGGTTGAATGGCAGCGGGCGGCGGGACGATTTGGGCTTGGGCGAAAGCAGAGGCGGAGCAAGCGCAGAGCGCGCTAATGCCGATGCGGACGGTGGATTGGATGTGGAACATTTTATGGGCGGCCGGCGTGACAGTGTGCGTCGGGAATACAGCGAGCAAGGAAACGTTGCTACATATAACTACGAACGAATAGCGTTCTCCGACGCCTGACAACGCAGCACGTTTCGCGCACAGAGATTAGAGTGGTTCGTTAAATTGGGCAAGACGAACCAGTGCTAGCACGGCGTGTGAAATCCGAATGGGAGGACACCGGCCTGGTCGGTGCTTTTCAAAGAATCACTGCTTCGTCAGCCCAGTTTGGCGGGAGCTGCGGCAGATTTTGCGCGTCGTCCTCGCTAATCGCGAGCTTGCCGCGGATGGTGAAGTGAATCCACCCATGCCAGCCGGGGCAGCGGCCGGTGAAGCCGACGTCGTCCCACCAGGCGCGAACGAGTGGATCATGTACTGCGCGGCCGAAGGCGTCCAATCGGAAATCGATGGCTTGGAGATTCTGGTGGCAACCGGCGTACGCACACCGGCTATCACGATAAATAACCTGCGGTGCCATGGCGTGTTGCGCTCTGCCCTCTCGGTATAGTTGGTGCATCACTTCCAACTGTGCGTCCCCTTGTTTTGGTAACACGCTCGCCATCGTAATTTCGTTTCGTTTTATTATACCGCTCAAAGGCTATGAGCGTGTTGAAGTTGTTTATTCGGCTGTGGCGTCAGCAGGCGGTGGGACCGGCGCTTGATTAATCGCCGCAGCCGCTTCGAGCGGATCGACGATGAGCACGGCCGCGTCGGCGGCGAGCTCGGCTTCTTCGACGGGGCGGCCGCGGTCGTCGAGTTTCATGTCGGCGTCGGCCGTGCGCTTTTTTGCAACGCTGAGGAGTTGCTCGTAGAGCTGCGCCGCGGTCGACGTGGTTGATATCGCTGACGGCCGTGGCCACTTCGCCCAGGTAGCGCAGAAAGATCTTGCCGGCGTCTCGCCTTGCTGCTTTACCTTCAGCCGGCGGCGGACGTACATGCCCAGCTTGCGGCCGACCGCTTGCAGGGCCAGCCGCAGCTCCTTTTGAATCTCAGGGTAGGCGGCGATCGCTTCCTTCGATTCACTGGTGAACGGCACCCACACGCTGGCCACGTGCACCATCACGGTGACCGGGCCCTTGGGCAGCCGCCGCGCGATTGCGAGAGGCCGTAGCTCCGCCAATTCGTGCCGAGCACCGTCTGGGTGATCGCGCAGGCTACGGGCTGAAACTGCAGCGGCACGCGGTTGGCGTAACGGAGGACCTCCATCGTCTGGCCCTCGGAGACGTTGACGTCTTTCATCGCGGCGAGCAGCTTGTTCGACGTCCTTCGGCTTCAAACTATTCGGCGATTGCCGCGTGCCGAGGCCGATTCTTTGATGATGCGATCGGCCGCGTCACCGCCCAGGCCGTTGAACGTGTGGATCAAAAACTGGCGGATCGTGCGGGCGTCGCTCTCTTCGATCAGGTCGCGCAGCAGCTCTTTGTTGACGTGCTGCGTGGCCGCGTGCCCGCCGTAGGCGATGCCGACTTCGATCTGGAACGGGTTGCCGCGATAGACGGCCGGCGGCCGCGTGGCGGCGGCGTAGAATTCGCCGGGCACGACCTGGTGCAGCCCTTTGAGGATCAGCTCTTCGCCGATGGGCGAGATGCAATCAGTGGCCGGCGGCGCGATCCGCGTGGCCTGAATCGCTTCAAACAGGGCTTCCGCCTCTTTGCGGCCGATGCGGCGGGTCGTGGCTCGGGACGAGATCTTCGCCGTGTGGCAGATCTTGCGGGCGATGCCGGAGGAGACGCGCGAAAACGTTGTGGTCAGGAACTGGGCGATCGACGACGTGGGGGTCGCTTCGTGCAGGAGCGTAATCAATCGGCCCAATTCGACGCCGTAGGGGTGGGGCTTGATTTCGGTTGGCTCCGGCGGCAAGACTTTGGCCGAGCGGGCGTATTCGCGCTGGTTGCCGTCAGGATCGATGTAGTGGAGAGTGATGTGGGGATTGGCGATGGCCGTCTGCTGCAGATACTCGTCGACGCTGCCGCGGCCGCGGACGAACTTGGCCGCCAGCTCGATCGAGACACGCGTGCCGTGCGGCGCAGCGACCCACTCGATGCCATGCTTAGCAATGGCGGCGGCCCCTTTTTCGCCGGGCGAAATATCGACGCCCTCGCCTTTGCCGTTGAGGATTTGCGGCTCGTTCCTTTTCGTGTCGATCTGGATTTCGTAGTAATGGGCCGGCTTCTTGGCTTCCACCTTGGAGATGATCTTCACGGGCTTGCCGGTCGTTTGCACGCCGTACATGCCGGCCGCGCTGATGCCGATGCCTTGCTGGCCGCGGCTTTGGCGGAGGCGGTGAAACTTCGAGCCGTAGAGCAGTTTGCCGAAGATCAGCGGGATTTGTTTTTTGACGATGCCGGGTCCGTTGTCTTGCACGCCGACTTTGTAGCGGTCGGCGCCGGTCGCTTCGATGTGGACCCAAATCTCGGGCAGAATGCCGGCCTCTTCGCAGGCGTCGAGCGAGTTGTCGACCGCTTCTTTGACCGTGGTCAGGAGCGCCTTGCGCGGATTGTCGAAGCCCAGCAGGTGGCGGTTTTTGGCAAAGAACTCGCTGACGGAAATGTCGCGCTGCTTGGCGGCCATCGACTGGGCTGTGGCCCGGCGGCGGGGCTGCTGGGCGTCATCGATGGTAAAGCGCTCGGGAGCGACGGGCGATTCGGGCGCGGAGGAGTCTTCCGGCGGGGCGGAGTCTGGGGGCGCATTTCCATCGCGATGTCGCAACCGCCGATTGGGTTTCCGCTCCGCTCCAGACGCGTGCGGAGTAGCGCTCTGCCGTTTGCACCAGCGACACTTGCGGAGCGTTTCTTCTTCAACGTCGACTTCTTTCGCATGACGGCCAATCGAGTTGCCTCCCAGTACACGACGCGGAAAAACTATTGATGTAAAGCTGTAACGGTTCTACGGATTATAGCTGTTTTTCGGCCTCCGACCCAGGCGCATTTTCACGCGGCACGGCCGCAGAACGCATGCGTCTGGCATATCCGCTACACAAAGATTCACCCGCACGACAAGCGCCGGCCGACATCATTGTTAGAACCTGCCAACCATGCGTGGAGCAGGGAGTGTAATCATCTCGCTCCGCGAGATGATTCGTCTCGCGGAGCGAGACGTCGACACTGCGTGCTCCATGCTTCTGAACAAGGGGAATATCGATGCGACACAGCCTGCTTCGAAGCGTCGCGATCTTAGTGGTCGCCGGCCTGATCGGCGAAATCGGCATCCGTTCGGCCCATGCCGATTGGCCGGTCAAGAATGGCTGGGACGGCAAGCGGCGGATCAGTTATCAGCAACAGAAAGACCTGTTCTACAACTATTACGCGCAGCCGGGGCCGTGCGACAACGCGACCGCGGCCGGAATCTATCCGTCGCCCCGGCCCGTGCCGCCGAATGTGGGCTGGACGTGGGTGACCTACCAGCCCTTCATGCCGCACGAAATGTTGTACCGGCACGAGCGCTCGTACTACACCTACAACCCTGGTGCCGGTTGGACGCGGACCAATGTTCGCTACGGCACTGGCGGCTTGCGGTGGAACAACTGGTGCTTCGATTTGCACTACCCGCGGACGTTCAGCATTTTGCCAGTTGAGAATGATTTCTTCTATCCGGGGTTGAGGTTCTAAGGGCGAGAGGGACCTGCCTGGATAAAGTCGTGTAAATAGAATCGAAGTATCAGGTGTCAGGAATAGCGGTGGGGGCAGACGTGGAATAGTGGCGTAGTGGAGCAGAGGAGTAGACCACAATCTTTCGTTGCAACGCAATTCAGCTACTCTACTCCTCCACTGCTCCACTCTTTCCGACAACGGATACGCGACACCTGACACCTAAAGTACGGAGACGATTGCGAATATGAACCGGCATTGCAAGACTTGCATCATCAGCGCGGCGCTGGCCGTCGCGGCGATGGTCGCCCGCACCGCGACCGTGCGGGCGGAAGGCATTTGCGGCGAGCTGTGTGGATATGATTGCATCTGCAGCGACTGCGTGTGTGGCGATTGCGGCGGCTGCGTGTGCTGCGACTGCGGCTACATGTTCCCGGTGTATCGCGCAGTGCTACAACTGGAACGGGCGCTACGCAAACCAGGCGTATGGCCAGCCGGTGGCGCTGGTCGTCCCACCAACGGCCAACATGCAGACGAACTGGGGCTGGGGCGTGAGCAGCTCGCGGCTGTCTCATCTCGATCATCAGGCGCAGCGAAACTATCCGGGTCCCGGCGCTTTCGGCGGCGGTTGGCGGCGGACGCCGATGTGGCCCAGCGACACGACGCAATTTGGCGTGTATTACGTCCGCGGGCCGTGGTAGTGCGATTTAACGGCCGAGCAACGACGTATTGACATACCCGTATTGGCCGCCGCTTTCGCGCGAGCTGCCTCAGGAAGTTATCGCGCGGCGGCGAGGGATCGCGGCCAAATTCGATGACGCAGATCGCGGCCTGGGTTCCCTCATTCGCGCGAGCAATCTCGGCGACTTCACTGGGCGGCATTGCGTCGTCGGCGTCGGTGAGGAAGAAGATCACGTCCGGTTGAAAGTCGATCGCCCTCTTCAGGGCCGTATAGCGGTCGGTGCCCTCCTCGGCCGTGACGTTGCCGATCAGGCTGGCGGCCATCCGTTTGTTGCGATCGTCGGCAAACGCCATGCGGCCTTGGCCGGTGATATCGATCGGGTAGGGCTGCCAGTTGAAGAAGATGATTTGAAACTGGTTGACGCTTTTCAGAGCGCTCAGGCTTTTGAGAAGTTGCTGTTTGGCCGCGGCGAGGGGCGCGCCCTCCATGCTGGTGGAGCGGTCGAACAAGTAGACGAACCGCGTGCCGCTGCCTTTGACGCCGAAGACGTCGACCGTCGAGCTGCTCGCGCCGCCATAGCCGCTGGATCGCCCGCCACGCCGCAGACCGGCGGCAGGCGGTTCGAGCGAGCGAGACGCGGCGGCGATGTCGGCCGTCAGCGCCGCGCGCGTGCCGCCGCGAACATTGCCGCCGCCGCTATTGCTTGGTGCGACCGGCGGCGCCGTGCTGTCGACAGCCGCCACGGCGGGGGCCGTGATGGGTTGCCAATCGGGAAGCTGCGCGGCGGCAATGGGGGTGGTTGAATCAGCGGGGATCGTGGCGATGCCGCCGCGGCATCGAACTGCGGGTCGTTGTTGAGGGGCTCGAGACGATTATCGGCCGCCGCGAGGCCGTCGCTCGATCCGTCGTCGCCGGAAGCGTCCAGCTCCAGTTCGATGCTGCCGCCGCCGAAGTCGCCGCCGCGCGGCATTTGGTGGACGGCCACGCCCAGCAGGATCGTGGCGGTCAAATGAAACAAGAGCGAAGCGGCCCAGGCGCGGCGCCAGAGCCCGCCAGTGGCGGCGGGAGGAGCGGAAGTGGACAAGGAGTTTGTCATCACGGCCCAACCGGACTGGTAAGCGATGGGCCTGGCATTCGGCAACGGACTGTAGGCGACAAGTGCCCCCAGCGCAATTCTCAGCGCCGATTTTCGGATGAGTCAACGTGATTCGCCGCCGCGGCCGCTGGCACGCTGGCAACTGGGCATGGCGTCTGCGGATTGTGCAACGAATCAAGCCTTCGTTTCCTGAGCGCGGCTTCCTATAATTCAGCTTCCTCACTGTGAAATCGAACCCCGTTTGCCAGGGCGACCCTTGAGTCTCGAGATTATCCAATATCCCCATCCGACGCTCCGCCACCCGTCGCGGCCGCTGAAGCGGGTCGACGCTGAATTGAAGCGGATTGTGGCGGAAATGTTTGAGCTGATGTACAGCCACGAGGGGATCGGTCTGGCGGCGAACCAGGTTGATCTGCCCTATCGGCTGTTCATCGCCAATCCATCTGGCAAGCGAGAAGAGGAGGCCGAGCACGTGTTCATCAACCCGGTCCTCAGCCGCGGGCGCGGCCAAGTCGAGGATGAAGAGGGCTGTTTGAGCATCCCCAGCGTGTATGCGCCGGTGACCCGCAACGAAAAGATCTTTGTGCAGGCCTATGATCTGGCCGGCAACGAGGTTGAAGGTGAAATCGATGGCCTGATGGCCCGCGTCATTCAGCACGAGACCGATCACCTCGACGGCAAATTGTTTATCGATCGGCTGGGGCCCGCGCAATTGGCGGCGATTCGCGACAAGCTCGAGGAATTTGAGTTGAACTACCGCAGCCGGCGTGAGACGGGCGAGTTGCCCGATGAGGGGGCGATGGCGGCGCGGCTGACCGAGCTGGAGCTGCTGCGGACATAGAGCATATACCCGAACCGTCTTCTAATATAGAGCCGATCCATCTTGCAATATTATATAGCCGAACCATCTTGGTTCGGCAGTGCGGCAGGGCAAGTCCAGGCAGGCTCGGCGGGGACAGTCGGGCTACATAGGTGAAAGCTACATGCGACTGGTGATGTTGGGGACCGGGCCGTTTGCGGTGCCGACGCTCGAAATTTTGGCGGCGAGCGAACATGAAGTGCTGCTCGTTGTAACGCGCCCGCCCAAGGGACGGCAGCACTCGGGGAGCCCGCTGCATCAGGCGGCGGAATCTTTGGGGCTTGAGGTCTGGCTGCCAAATAGCGTGAACACTCCGGAGGCGCAGGCTCGATTTACGGCGCTCAGCACGGATTTGCTGGTTGTTTGCGATTACGGCGAAATCCTGCAGTCGGCCACGCTGGCCGCGGCGCGGCTGCGCGGCATCAATTTGCACGGTTCGCTTTTGCCCAAGTTTCGCGGCGCTGCGCCGGTGCAGCGAGCGATCTTGAACGGCGAATTGGAGACTGGCAACAGCGTGATTCTAATGACGCCCGGCCTGGATGCCGGGCCCTGCCTCGGACAGCAGCGGACGCCGATCGACCCGGACGAGGACGCCGGCCAGCTCGAAGCGCGGCTGGCGAATATGGGCGCGGAACTGGTGCTCGAAGTCGTGACGCAACTGGCCGCCGGAACCGCCCGGCCAGTCGAGCAAGACAACCAGCAAGCGTCCAAAGCGCCGCGGCTGACGAAAGAGGAGGGCGCCATCGACTGGTCGCAGCCGGCCTTGGCGATCAAAAACCAAGTACGAGCGCTGCGTCCCTGGCCGCGGGCTTACACCTGCTGGCACCGCCAAGGCGGCGAGCCGGTGCGGCTGAATATCGACCGCGTCGTTCTGCTCACCGGCGCAACCGACGAGGCTGCTGCCGCACCTGGCGCGGTGCTGGAAGCGGAGAATCGATTGGTTGTGGCAACTGCCGACACGCCGCTCGAAATCGGCGAGTTGCAGCCGTCCGGCAAACGCTCGATGTCGGCCACCGAGTTCTTGCGGGGCAATCGCGTGAACGTGGGCGATCGCTTCGGGCCGGCAGTGTAGCCATTTCGATCCGCGAAATGGTTTTTCGCTCGCGGCTTGGGCCGTGAGCTTAGCCGAACGGTGCGAGCTGAGTGCACTGGCCTCGCGATATGGCCGAGCGGCGCGGTATCATGGAATCCAGCATCGTGGCCAGGATGGGAGCCCTCCAATGGAATGGATGACCGGGTCGGATTTTGTACTGCTGGCGATCGGCGCGTACGTCGCGGTGATGACGCTTGTGCGGATGATGCGCCGGCGTCAGGATGAAGTCGTCGCCAGCGTCCGGCAGCAACTCGCCGATTATCGCAAACGGGCGAAGAAACGGCCGGCGGCGCCGGAAGAAAAGGGCCGCGGGGCGGCGTGAGAAGTAGACAAGGAGAGCATAGTTGAGGGACTTCCTGTCTGCCTGTCTTCCTATCTTTGTTATTCCCTATGAAGCTCTACATCGAAACCGTCGGCTGCCAGATGAATGAGCTCGATAGCGAGTTGGTGGTCGCCAGCCTGCGCAAGGACGGCTACGAGTTGACCGCGCGGATTGGCG
Organism: uncultured Planctomycetota bacterium; assembly: GCA_963738665.1. Lineage (GTDB taxonomy): Bacteria > Planctomycetota > Planctomycetia > Pirellulales > Lacipirellulaceae > JABDGM01. The sequence goes on along the minus strand of CAVTXL010000003.1, from coordinate 202,708 downwards.
AGGCCGATACGATCCTGTTCAACACGTGCAGTGTGCGGCAGCATGCGGAAGACAAGATCTATAGCGCGCTGGGCCGGCTGAAGATTCTCAAGCGCGAACATCCCGACAAGGTGATCGGTGTCTTGGGCTGCATGGCCCAGAAAGATCAGGGCTTGATCTTCAAGCGGGCGCCGTACGTCGATCTGGTCGTGGGGCCGGGGCAGTTGCACCAGGTGCCGACGCTCGTGCGTGAGCTGCGGGCGGAACGGGGACAGCGGTCGCAACGGATAGAGGTCAGCCTCGGCCGCAAGGAGGGCAGCCGCGAGGCGATCGAGCGAAGCCACGAAAGTTTCGATCCACTGCGCGACCCGGCGATGCGGCCCACGCCGTATCAGGCGTATGTGCGGATCATGATCGGCTGCGATAAGTTTTGCACCTACTGCATCGTGCCCAGCGTCCGTGGCCCCGAGCAAAGCCGGCCGCCGGCGGCAATATGGGCTGAGGCGAGGCAATTGGCGGGCGAGGGCTGCCGCGAGGTCACGCTCCTTGGCCAGACGGTGAACAGCTACAAGTTTCGCGAGGGGGACCGAACCTGGCTGCTGGCCGATTTGCTGGCCGCCCTCTCCGAGATCGACGGCATTGAGCGGATTAAGTTCGTCACGAATTATCCCAAGGACATGACGAATGACCTGCTTGCGGCCGTCCGAGACTTGCCGAAGGTGAGCAAATACCTGCACGTACCGGTGCAAAGCGGCTCGAATGCCATGTTAGCCCGGATGAAGCGCGGCTATACAGTTGAAGAATATCGCGAAATGCTCGCCCGCACGCGGGAGTGGATTGCGGGCGTGGCCGTGACGAGCGATTTCATCGTCGGCTTTTGCGGCGAGACCGAGGATGATTTTCGGCAGACGATGGAACTCGTGGCCGAGTCGCGGTTCAAGAACAGCTTCATCTTCAAGTACAGCGAGCGGCCGGGCACGAAAGGAACCGACCTATATCCCGACGACGTGCCGGAAGAGGTCAAGCGGCGGCGAAACAACGAGCTGCTCGCGCTGCAGAACGAAATCAGCGAGGCCGATAACCAGGCGTTTCTCGGCCGGCAGGTGACAGTCCTCGCCGAGGGGCCAAGCAAGGCAGCAGAAAAGATTAGTAGCAACGGCTCGCAGCCCAGTGAACAGCAGCAACTGACCGGCCGCACGCACTGCGATCGGATCGTCGTCTTCGACGGCAACCGGCGACAGATCGGCCAGTTCTTACGCGTGACGATTTATGACGCCAACGCCCACACGCTCTTCGGCGAAGTGATGACGCGACACGTCGGTCCGGAGGTGTTTGCGCTGACAAGTCCGGGCGTGGTATAATTGCAGCATGAGCACCGTTATAAGCGTCAATCCGGCAGTTCTGGGCGGCATGCCAGTTTTTGCCGGGACGCGCGTTCCCATAGAATCGCTTTTCGATTACCTCGAGCAGGGTTGCAGCGTCGATTATTTTCTTGAGCAGTTTCCAACCGTCCAGCGCTCGCAAGTCGTGCAACTCCTCGAGAGCGCCAAGGCAATAGCCATCGCTGATTGCGCCTCCATATGAAGCTGTTGCTTGACGAAAACCTTCCGCATCAGCTTCGCCACGAGATACCTGGCCACGATTGTTTTGCCGCGGCGTATAGGGGGTGGGCCGGCATCGAAAATGGTGAACTGCTGGCGCGGGCGGCGGACGGAGGTTCGATGCTCTTTTGACGAAAGATTTCAACGCTTAATTCGATTTGAGCAGATCCTTCGGGATTTACCAATTGCCGTTGTGATTCTGAACGCCCCAACCAACGATATCGATGGTATTCGGCCGTTGAAGCCAGCGTTGCTCACTGCGCTCGCCGCGTTGCCCGCACAGCAAATTACGCACGTTCCGTAGCCCGGCGAGGCAACCGAGCGAGTCGATTGAACTTGCAAATCAGCGGATAGTTGTCGTCGACTGAATCTGCTACAATGAACGACCGTTCCAGGCGTTCGCAGTCACCCATGAACGGGCCCCGCGGCGTTCGGGGCCGGTCGGCAACTTACTGTCGCCATGATCGATATCGACCGCCTTCGTACCTGCCTGGATGATCCGCAAACCGCCGAACCGTGGCTGCGCTCGCTGCGTGTGGCCGATCCGCCGGCCGCCCATGCGAACTTAACGCGGATGGCCGTCCGCGGCGTCACGCTCGATCTGCTGTCGCAAATCGCCGACCAGTTCGCTGAGGCCGCGCCCTCGCTGGCCGACCCCGACATGGCCATGAACAACCTCGAGCGGTTTATCGCCGCGGCCCGCAATCCCATGGCCGCCGCGGCGCTTTTCGAACGCGATCGCGCCGCGCTTGCCCAGTTACTGCAAATCTTTTCGAACAGCCAATACTTGAGCGATTTGCTGGTCGTTGACAGCGGGGCCTACGACCTGTTGCGGATGACCGAGGGGGAGCCGGTCTCGCGACAGGCGCTGAGTGGATGAGCTGGTCCGCGAGGTGTGCGCGCTTGGCAAACAGGCAGAAGTTCTGGCGTCGTTGCGGCGATTCAAGCGGCGCGAAACGCTGCGAATCGCCTACGGCGACATCGTCCGCGGCCAGCCGGTGGCGACGATCGCCCGGCAGATTTCGTATCTGGCCGACGCGATCGTCGAAGCGGCTCTCGTGTTCGCCATGCAACACGTCGAGCAGCAATACGGGCGGCCAATTCGGGCCGACGGGCGGCAGAGCCGATTCGTCGTGCTGGCCCTGGGCAAACTGGGCGGCGTTGAGCTGAATTATTCGAGCGACATCGACTTGATGTTCGTCTACGAAGAAGACGGCCAGACCGACGCGCGGCGCACGGTCAGCAATCAGGAATTCTTCGAGCGACTGGGCAAGGAAATGCTGCGGCTGATGACCGAGCCGACCGAGCTGGGGACGACCTATCGCGTCGACATGCGGTTGCGGCCGGAGGGCTCGCTCGGCCCGTTGTGCATGAGCTTTGAGAATACGCTTTCATATTACGACGTGAAGGGCCGCACTTGGGAGCGGCAGGCGTTTGTGAAGGCCCGGCCAATTGCCGGCGACCGCGAACTGGGCCACGAGCTTTTGGCCCGGCTGGAGCCCTGGATATATCGCCGTTATCTGAGTCTGACCGACATCGCGGGCATCAAGTCGCTCAAGCGGCGGATCGATCGCCGAGCGGAGAGCGACGGCGTCGACCGGCGAAACGTCAAGACGGGCCGCGGCGGTATTCGCGATATCGAGTTCGTGATCCAGTTCTTGCAGCTTCTCAACGGCGGCTCGCTGCCCGAGATTCGCACCGGCAACACCCTGGAGGCGATTGCCCGGCTGGAGCAGGCCGGCTGTTTGACGCACCAGGAGCGGACCCTCCTGGAAGATAATTACAGCTTCTTGCGGAAGCTCGAGCATCGTTTGCAGATCATGTTCGATCTACAGACGCACATGCTGCCGGCCGATCGCGAGGAGCTGGCCCGGCTGGCCGTGCGAATGGGCTTTATTGCTTCGCGGCAGGCCAAGGCGGACGGGTCACAGCATCCGGCAGTCGATTTGGACGCGGCCCGCGAGGCTTTCGAGCACGACTACGCCCAGCGTACCGAGGTGAATCGCAAGATTCTCGATCACTTGCTCCACGATGCTTTTCCTGGTGACGGGGGATCGGAGCCGGAGGTCGACCTAGTGAACGACCCGGCCCCCTCGCCGGAACGGATCGAGGCCGTGCTTGGCCGTTACCCGTTTGAAGACGTGCCGGCCGCGTACCAGAACTTGATGGCCTTGGCGACGGAGAAAATCCGCTTCTTGTCTACGCGACGGTGCCGGCATTTTTTGGCGGCGATTGCTCCGCGGCTGTTGTCAGCGATCGCGACCACGCCGGAGCCCGATACGACGCTGGTGAACCTGAGCCGGGTGAGCGACTCGCTGGGCGGCAAGGCGGCCCTATGGGAGCTCTTGAGCAGCAATCGGCCGTCGCTCGAATTGTACGTGCGGTTGTGTGCGGCTTGCCCCTACCTGGCCGGCATTCTGACCAGTAACCCGGGCATGATTGACGAGCTGGTCGACAGCCTCCTGGTCGAGAACTTGCCGACGCTGGCAATGCTCGAAGAGATGCTGGCCGATTTGTGCCGTGGCGCGGAGGACATCGCGCCGATCTTGCACAGCTTCAAGAACGCGCAACATCTGCGGGTAGGCGTCCGCGACGTATTGGGAAAAGATGATATCCGCTCCACGCACGCCGCCCTGGCTGACGTTGCCGAGGCCTGTCTCGATCAAATTGCCTTTCGTGAATATCAGAAGCTGGTGGATAAGTTCGGCACGCCGACGATTTTGCGGCCGAGTGACGAGGAGATGGCCAGCGAATCCACGCGCGCAATGTGGGAAGGGTGGGCGCCGCAGGAAGGGGATCGCTCGGAGCCGGTCGTGTTGGCCCTGGGGAAACTGGGCGGCCGAGAGCCGAATTATCACAGCGATTTGGACTTGATCTTTCTCTACGAAGCCGGCGGCCAGACGACCCGCGCCAACCGCAACGGCCACGCCCACGGAGACCCCCACGGCGGCACGACCAACAGCCACTTCTATAGTGAATTTGGCCAGCGGCTGATTCGTGTCGCGAGCAATCTGGGGCCGCACGGGCGGCTGTATGAGGTCGACGCGCGGCTGCGTCCCACCGGCCGAAGCGGTGCGCTGGCCGTGTCGTTCGACGGCTTCGCGCGCTACTTCGCCGAAGGCGGGGCGCAACTATGGGAGCGGCAAATGCTCTGCAAGGCACGGATGGTGCACGGCTCGGCGCGGGCCGGGCGACCGGCGATGGCAATCGTTGCCGCCGCGGCATACGGCACGCCCTGGCGGCCCGAATTTGCCGCCCAGATTCGGCAGATGCGTCTCCGGCTTGAGGAAAACGCCTCGCCGCGGAATCTCAAGCGCGGGCCCGGCGGCACGGTTGATACTGAGTTCATTGTGCAGATGCTGCAATTGCGGCACGGGGAAAAAGACGCGTCGATCCGCACGCCGGGAACGCTGGACGCAATCGATGCGCTGGAGCAGGTCGGCTATCTGCCGGCCGACGACGCGCGGTACCTCGCCCGCAGCTACCGCTTCCAACGCAGCATCGAGGCCCGCATTCGGCTGATGGACGCCACGGGTCGGCACGAGCTGCCCGACAGTCAACGTGAATTGGCTAAGCTGGCGTACCTCTTGAACTACCAGCCGCAGGAGCTGGTCGGCGAAGCCGAGCAGTACTTTCGAGAAAATCGTCGGCGATTCAATCGCATCTTTGATGAGGCCCAGCGGGCGTAGCCCTGCCGCAAGAACTCGGCTGAGATAGAAAAACGCGAGCCAATGCAAAATGCAAAATGAGCTGCCGCTCCCGATCTTCATTTTGCACTGCTGGCAGCAGCGTGCGCGAACGATCACTGCTTCGCCAGATCGATCACAGCCTCGTACGGCTGCGCCGGTAGGATAAAGATCTTTCCGTCGCCCATGCGGCCGGTGCGGGCGACTTCGACAATCTTGCGGGCGACGTCTTCGGCCCTGAGGTCATCTACCCAAAGGGTGATTTCGACCTTCGGCAAAAACGTCTGCGCGTATTCCGAGTCGGCGTAGCGGTCGAGATAGCTCTTTTGCTTGCTCATCCCTTTGACCTCGGCCACGCTCACGGCTTCGAGCGGGGCGCGGCGGAGCGCGTCGAGGATGCGCTCGACCAGAAAGGGCTTTACGATGGCGATGATTTGTTTCATGGGGACTGTCGGCTACCGACGATCGGCCCGCGAAGGAGCGCCTCCAGCTTCTGGCGACGGCCAATAGCCGATGGCCCCACCGTTAGCTGAAGAAGTTTTCGCCAAACAGATTGACCTCAGGACCAGTTTCGACTTCGATATCGCCGAGCACTTTCGCTTGGCAAGCAAGGCGCATCGTATCCTCGTTGCCAATAAAGGCCATGCTGGGGAACGGGTCGGGGAGCGGATTGTAAAAGCGGGCCTTCTCGAGCATGCCCATCGGGCTGGTGTTTTGCATGCCTTTCAAGATGCGCACGCGGCACGTGCCGCACAGCGAGAAGCCGTGGCAATTGACGAATTTGTTGACTGTGGCGCCGATGCCGTTGACGCCTTGATGGACGTTGATGCCGGCTTTGATCGCCTCCTTGCGAAGGTTAGCGCCAAGCGGGACCTCGATTTCCTTGTTTTCCTTAATGAACTTGACGAGCGGCATTTGTCGATAGACCGTAAGCGGTGTGATATATTGGCGTCGTATAACACTCAATTTAACTAAAGAATAGGCAGGCGAAAAGGTGGGTAGAAGCCGCGGTGCTAGGCACCGCGGCGGTGTCGTGTACGAGAATCCTGCATCATCGGTGGCTTTCGAGAGCGTTCCCGAACATGGAAAAGAATTATTCCAAGCACCAGCAAAAGATCATTAAGAACTACTACGATAATCGCGACGCGATTTCGCTGCAGCGGCTGAGCGAGCTGGTTACGGAGCTGTACTTAGCGGAAGGCAAGGGCCGCGAGCGGCAGTGGAAGTACATCGTGGCCGTGCTCGAAAAGATGGGCCTGCCGCCGGAGCGGATCGCCCACCTGCGGAAACAGGACGACCCCCGGCTCTTGGCGAACCTCGTCGAGGAGCTGATGGCGAAGCAAAAATAGGGCGTCTCTCCGAACCAAAATGGTTCGGCGATATAGCCCGACCATCTTGGTCGGGCGCGGCGATGCGATACAATGCGTGAATGCGACCGTACCTCAACCTCCTACAGCGCATTCTCGACGACGGCGTTCCAAAGGCCGATCGCACCGGCACCGGCACGCGGAGCGTGTTCGGGCACCAGATGCGGTTCAATCTGGCCGACGGCTTTCCGCTAGTGACGACGAAGAAGCTCCATCTGAAGTCGATCATCTACGAACTCTTGTGGTTCTTGCGCGGCGAAACAAACATCGGCTACCTGAACAAGAATGGCGTGCGGATTTGGGATGAGTGGGCCGACGAACGCGGCGAGCTTGGGCCGGTGTATGGCCACCAATGGCGGGCGTGGGCTGGGCCAGGCGGCGAGACAATCGATCAAATCAGCGAGGTGGTCGAGCAGATCAGCACGCAACCAGATTCACGGCGGCTGATCGTCAACGCCTGGAACGTCGCCGACCTGCCGCGGATGGCCCTGCCGCCCTGCCACCTGTTGTTTCAGTTCTATTCGACCGAAGACGCCGACGGCGAGCGGCGGCTGTCGTGCCAGCTTTATCAGCGCAGTGCAGATGTTTTTCTCGGCGTGCCGTTCAACATCGCGTCGTATGCCCTGCTCACCATGATGATGGCCCAGGTGACTGGGCACCGGCCGGGTGATTTCGTGCACACCTTCGGCGATGCCCACTTGTACGATAATCATCTGGAGCAGGCCCGGCTGCAGCTGTCGCGCGAGCCGCGGCCGCTGCCGACGATGCGGATCGATCCAACGGTGCGATCGATCTTCAGATTTGATTACGAGCACTTCCATTTGGAGCACTACAATCCGCATCCGCATATTGCGGCGCCGATTGCGGTGTGAGGCGGATTCACACAGGAGCCCCACCGACAAATGGAACCACCAATGGCATCAACGACAAAACGCAATGGCCAGGAAGGAGCCCGAAAAGATAAACAGGGTTGTTATACGGTGGCAGTATCATGGGCATCTGTTGCGACTTTTCGTGCCTTGTTGTGGCTAGGAATTCGTTTCCTTGGTGTTCTTCCTGCCTTCGTGGTTCAATTTGAAACGGACCAGTCACCGCCGTGAGAATTTCTATCATAGTGGCGGTCGCGGAGAATGGCGTCATCGGCCGCGGCGGGAAGCTGCCGTGGCATCTGGCCGCGGATTTGCGCCGCTTCAAGCGGCTGACGATGGGGCACGCGATCGTGATGGGTCGCAAGACGTGGGAATCGATCGGCCGGCCACTGGCCGGGCGGCGGATGATGGTGGTTTCTAGGGACCCCCATTACCGTTCCGAATTTGACGATGTCGCGGTGGTTCGGAATGTCGATGCGGCCGTGGAGCTTGCCAAAGCGGCCGGCGAAGTTGAAGTGTTTATCATCGGCGGTTCGGACATCTTTCGCTGCGGACTGCCCCTTGCCGACGCGATCTATTTAACGCGCGTTGAGGCAGAAATTGACGGCGATGCGTTTTTTCCCGAAATCGATTGGACGGCCTGGCAGCTTCGCCAGAGCGAGGTGCATGATGCCGACGCCCAGAACGACTTTCGGCATGTCTTCCAAATGTTCGAGCGGGTCGCTTCAGAGCCTCGTACGGCCTCAATCGATTTTGTCAAAAAAGGTCGCTGACCGAAAAGCAAAGCATGGCACAAAACGAAAAACAGCGCTGTGGCTGGAGCGGCACCAGCGACGAGCTGATGATCGCCTACCACGACCAGGAGTGGGGCGTGCCCGTACACCACGACCAGAAGCAGTTTGAATTCTTGACGTTGGAAAGTGCGCAGGCCGGGTTGAGCTGGGCGACCGTGTTGCGGAAGCGTGAGAATTATCGCCGGGCGTTTGCCGAATTCGATCCTCAGGAAGTGGTCCGCTTCGGTGCCAAAAAAGTCGCACAGCTACTGGCCGATCCCGGCATCATCCGCAACAAGCTGAAGGTGAACGCCGCGATCAATAACGCCCGGCAGTTTCTCATCGTGCAGGAAGAGTTCGGCACATTCGACAAATACATTTGGCAATTCGTCGACGGCCGAGCGATCCAGAACCGCATCGAGCACATGCAGAAAATGCCGGCCACTTCAAAAGAGTCTGACGCGCTCAGCAAGGATCTCAAGCAGCGGGGGTTCAAATTCGTCGGCAGCACGATCGTCTACGCCCACATGCAGGCCGTGGGGATGGTGAACGACCACCTCGTGACCTGCTTTCGGCACATGGAGTGCGCGAAGCTTCGATAAGCGCCCGATTGTGGCCGCCCGATGCAGCGACCACTTAGCTCACTTGAATTCGTCAGCTTGCCGACGTAACCAGGCCAAATTGGCTCACTTGGCTTCATGCTGGACGGTTTTGACTCGGCCCGCAACCGCCGTTGGTTCGAGACACCGGATTGCTCTTGCCTCGACCGATAGGTTGAGGTCCGGCATAAGGTTTGCTGCCGCCAAAGAGTGAGCTAATTCCGGCCTGCGCTGGAGGAATGCGAGCCGCAAACTCTTCACTAAGGAACGTTAACATGGCCAAAGCTGAACAATGGGGGCTGTGCATCGACTGCAAATGGTGGCAAATCGAGCCGGGGGCCAAGAAGTCGCACCTAACGGTCGGCTTTTGTATCGAGGAAAAGCTTCAGCCGTTTCAATTGCGCATTGCGGGCAACGGCGGCTGCAATCGCTTCCTTCCCGGCCGACCGGCCCGTGGCGCCGGCTCAAGCGAAAAGCCGCCCACGGCGGCGCCGGCCCGCTGAACAACGTGACTCCGGCTTTGGAAACGGAATGAGCGGTGTGTCAGCCCGGGAGTCGGTCGTAGCTGATGTCGCGAGTGTTCGATTTTTCTCCCGCGACCGCATCCCTGCGAAATCAGTTGCGATTTCCGGCTCGGCCGATTACCAGTCTACAGGGGGGGTCACGGCCGACGGCTCAAAACTGAAACGAGTGCGCACAGGCCAATTCGATCCGCCCCCAGCGCGGACGTCGCCGGGCCCACCGATTGACCGCGAGGCAAGTGAGCCGATATGCACTATCATGCCTTGGCCGTCGATTACGATGGCACGCTGGCCCGCGACGGCCACGTCGACGAAGCGACCTTGAGCGGTCTCCGACGGCTCAAAGAGTCGGGCCGCAACCTGATCCTGGTTACCGGCCGCTGCCTGGAACCGCTCTTGGCCGCGTTTCCCCTAATCAACATCTGCGATCTGGTCGTCGCGGAGAACGGCGCTCTGCTGTTTGATCCGGACACCGGCGAACAGCGAGCGCTCGCTGAGCCGCCGCCGCCCGAGTTCCTCGGCCGGCTGGCCGAACGGGGCGTGCCCGAGCTGGAAATCGGCCGGGTGGTCGTCGCCACCTGGACGCCGCACGAAAAAGTGACGCTTGACACGATTCGCGACATGCAGCTCGAGCTGCAGATAATCTTCAACAAAGGCGCGGTGATGATATTGCCCACAGGCGTCAACAAGGCGACCGGCCTCAAACAGGCGCTGACTTGCTTGGGAATTAGCGCTCACAACGCGGTCGGCATTGGCGACGCCGAAAACGACGAGGCCTTCCTCCGACTTTGCGACGTAGGCGTCGCCGTCGACAACGCTCTGGCAACGGTCAAGCACCGCGCCGACTGGGTCACCGTGGGGGCCCGCGGCTCGGGCGTGATTGAGGTCATCGATCGAATGTTGGCCGACGACTTGCGCGAGTTTCGGGTCCGTCCCGAGCGGGGCGTGCTGCTGGGCTACGACCTCGATGGGCGCGATTTTCGCGTACCTGCCCAGGGAACTCGCGTGCTGGTGATCGGCACTCCGGCGGGCGGAAAATCCAAGTTCGCGCTGACGATGTTGGCTCAATTGGCAGAGCTTCGCTATCAAACCTGCATCGTCGACCCCGAGGGAGATTACCAAACCTTCGACGACGCGATCGTGCTCGGCACGCGCGAAAAGCCGCCCGCCGTCGAGGAGGTGCTGCACGTTCTCGATCGGCCCGAGGAGAGCTGCGTCGTCACCCTGTTTGGCAGCGAGACATCGGAGCAGCCGCCACTATTCGACAAACTGCTGCGCTCGCTGTTGGAATATCGCAGCCGCACCGGCCGGCCCCATTGGATCGTCGTTGACGAAGCCCACTATCCCCTTCCCGCCAAATGGCAGCCGGCGGAGCAACTCAATGTCGAAGAACTCGGCGGCATGATGTTCATTTCGGCCTTTCCCGAACGCCTGCCCAGGTTCTTGCTCGCCGCCATCGACCTGATTGTGGCCATCGGCGACGAGCCGGCGAAGACGCTGCGGCAATACTGCCAGGTTCTTGGCGAGAGAGCGCCTGAACTTGCGCCTCCGGCCGACAGGCAGGAACATCGAGCCCTGGCCTGGTGGCGGAACCTAGGTCAGCCGCAGTGGATTCGTCGCATTCCGCCCAAAGGCGATCACCACCGACATCGCCACACGTACTACGACGGCGACATGGACGCGACGCTGCGATTTTATTTTCGCGGGCCCGAAGGTAACCTGAAACTGGCCGCACAAAACTTGCGCATCTTCATCCAATTGGCCGAAGGCGTCGATGACAATACATGGCTATTTCATTTGCGAAACGGCGACTACGGCCGGTGGTTCCGCGATGTCATGCACGATCAAGATTTGGCGGCCCGGGCGGACGGTTTGCAGCGGGCCGAACATGTCTCGGCCCAAGAGAGCCGGCAGAAGCTGTTTGAACTGATTCGACAGCGGTATGAAAGGCAGGTTTGATCCCCGGCAATGGCGCCAGTCGCAATCGATGGCAGTCCTGATCGGGAGAAATGATCCTGATTTCGCCGACGTCGGCTTCGTGTGGGCAGCGTCCTCGAACCGACGACTTTCTTGGTGCGGACGGTGTTGTCCTGAATCCCTGCACGAGGCGAACGAGATCAACGTAGAATGCGTTTCAAAATCGCAGCATTGGCGGTCAGTCAGAACGCGACCGATCTCCCGTGCCCCGACGTTCGGCGGACTCGATCAAATCGCCCCAGCGATTGAATTCGACGGCTTCCCAGAAAGTCATTGAAAAATTCACATCCGCCTCTGCGTCGCGGTCGATCGACCAACGAATGCTTGGCAGTTCGTCGGCGTCGGCCCAACCCCAGCCGCGAAAAACTCGCCGGCCGTCTTCCTGGAACGCCGTCCAAGCGACACGCGGGAAATCTACCAGCTTTCCCTGCAGCAGGCTGGGCAGGTTGCGATGACCCTTGAGAAGGGCGTCGACCTCCATGAGTTGAACGCCTGCATCCAGCAATGAGGCACGCTTGCGAAGATGCTTTTCCTCGTCGAAGCGATTTCCCAACCCTTTATTCGACGGCGAAAGCAGCTCTAGCACGGCCACGACCCGATTCTCCGGCGCGCGACGAATCATCAACGAATAGTGAGTTTCAATCTCGCACGATTCCTCCGCTTCCACAATTGCCGCCGTGCCGCGCGTAGTCGCCTGAGACTTTAATTGCGGGCCTGTCCGCTCCTGCCGGCCGATCGCGACATCCGGCAGCCACGCAACTGCCGCGGCTCCTTCAGTTGGCGATATAAGGACTGCTTCGGATTCGATAAAAAGATGATATTCCGCTGGCAGCGCCGCTCGCAACCCTGATCGGATTGCCAAAAGCCAATCCTTGTGGAAATAGGCCCACATCCTCGCGTTTTCAATCCTCTCCAAGAATTTGTTAGCGTTGTCCATGACCATTCTCACCAAGTCGCCGGAGACGGCTTCCTCGGCGGTCGCTGCTCCCGTCGGCACCGCGCAAACAACGCCTGCGACGACCTTCCGAACGTCTCAATCATACGTTAAATCGACAGATAAGGCATCACCGCGGCAATCGAATCGGCTCCCGCCGCCAGCATTGCCAGCCGATCGAAACCGAGTGCCACGCCAGCCGATGCGGGCAGGCCGTGCGCCATGGCCGTCAATAAACTCTCTGGCAGGGGCAGGGCAGGGCGCCCCTCTGCCACTCGGGCTGCGTTCACTTCGCTGAAGCGGCGGCGGAGCTCGCCGGCGTCGGCCAGCTCGTGAAAGCCATTGGCCAGTTCGACGCCGCGATAGTAGAGCTCGAAGCGCTCGGCCACATCATAGCCCGCCGGCGAATGTGCTATTTTGGCCAGCGACGCCTGGCTGGCCGGGTAATGGTAGATGATTTCTGGCCGGTCGTGGCCGAGCTGCGGCTCGATGCGCGTGGCGAGGAGCAGGTTGAGAAGTTCGTCGCGGTCGTATGCGATGCAGGCGCCGGCACGATCGGCCGCTTGGCTGGCCCCTCCCCAGAGTATCGACGAGGGCGAGTTTGGCCCCCTGGCCGCTGCTGTTAAAGCTTCGAGAGAGGCCGTATGGGGGCAAAGGCCGGCGTGGTGCCGGAAAGCCTCGGCGTATGTTGTGTGGACGGTGCGCGGCGTGCCGAGCAGCGATTGCATTAGATCGTCGAGCAGGTCCATGCCCGCCGCGAGATCGTCGCCTGGGCGGTACCATTCGACAATCGTGAACTCGGGATTGTGGAACCGCCCACGCTCGCCGGCGCGGAACGATCTCGTCACCTGGTAGATGCTCTTACGCTCCGCAGCCAACAGCCGTTTCATTTGCAGCTCGGGCGAGGCCTGCAGAAAGGCGCCGTCAGCCGTGTGAATGGGCTCGATGTGCAGTTCCGGAATCACCTCGTTCGCCAGCAAGGGTGTTTCGACTTCCAGAAAGCCGTGCTCGGAAAAGAATCCTCGCAGCCGCCGTAGAGCGCTGCCCGCAATTCGAGCGCAGACCACGCAGAGCTCGGCAGAAATTCGTTGGTGGGTGAACTCATGCAAAGACTTCCAGGCGGACCGAATCGATGACTATTAAAGACGCGTTCGCGTTGAACTCATCGTTACCCGCATCATCGTCCCCCGGGGACGCCGTGAAAATAGCTCGGCAATTCCCAGGGTGATGCAAGGGCTAGCGCATCTGGTTGAATTTGCCAAAGCGGCATTCTAGAACGCGACGCGGACCAGAGAGCGATCGGCCGAGATTGCTGCTGAATTTCGCACTGGATCGCAGTTTTCCAGCCGGCCATCGGATCCCCGCTCCGAGCTCCCCACTCCCGACCGGTGCTTTCTGCACTTGGACCTTTTCATCCGCGGAACCTACAATCGAGGCAGACAGATCACATGACCTCCTTCACCTGCTTCTGATCGCATGTCCTACCGAACGTTCAAACGCGTGCTGGGTGAGACCAGCCTCGAGCGCAAATGCCGCTGGTGGTTCGGCATCTCGCTGGTCGTCTTGCTGACGCTCAGCTTTTCGTGGTATGGGCAGCGAACCGACCTCATTGTGGAAGATTTGAACCGCATGTTCTTCGGCCCCGAGCTCGTCCGCACGGGCTGGCTGGAAGTGCATTTCGAGCACCTCGGATCCGGCATGGAAGGCAATGTCGACAACCACGGTACGAGCGGCTCAGCAGCTCAGCCGGCGAACGAAACCTACAATAAAGATTTCTATCGCGACCTCGTCGAGCAAAGCAAGAAGTACGGCCGCAAGTTTCAGTGGGACGTCCTCTTTCCCTTGGACGCCACCCAATTGCCGGACGGGTACATTCCGCCGGACGACGACGAGCGGGCGCTGTTGGCCGAATGGACGCAGCCGGCCCAGCCCGTCGAGGCAGCGGCCGAAGACGCACCGAAAACTGCGGCCGAACGCGCTTCCGCCGGGCCCTATTTCGATCGCTACATTCAGCAGGGCGACACGCGCTATTACCAGTATTACCAGCCGATGCGGGCGGAAGCGTCCTGCATCAATTGTCACAGCCTGGCCCTGGGCCGCATTCCGCGCCTGAATTTGAAGGTCGGCGACTTGATGGCGGTAATTCGCGTGACGACCGACCACGGTCCGACCGATGGCGAAGTCGCCAAGAATCGCGCCTATCTTTGGACGGCGGCGATCGTCGTCGGTTGCGTGTCGATGTTCCTCTTGTGGGCCGTGGTTCGCTACGTCATCGTCAAACCGGTGAAGCACCTCCGCGACGTTGCCAATGCCGTTCGTGAGGGCGACGTCGACCAGCGCGCCGCCATCCACACGGGCGACGAATTCGAGGAGCTCGCCGCTGCCTTCAACCGCATGTTGCGGCAACTCCTCAGCCAACAAAGCGAGCTCCGCAACGTCAACGGCGAACTCGACGACCGCCTCGACGACCTGGCCCAGGCCAATATGCGGTTGTACGAAATGAACCGCCTGAAGAGCGACTTCCTCGCGACGGTCAGCCATGAGCTGCGGACGCCGCTGAACAGCATTCTCGGCTTTAGCGAAGTGCTCAGCGGCATCGACGCCCTGGACGATAAGCAAAAACGCTACGTGGGCAACATCCAGCGCTCTGGCGCCATGCTGTTGGAAATGATCAACGACATTCTCGACCTGGCCAAAATGGAAAGCGGCAAAATGGAGGTTCGCCTCAGCGAGTTCCGCATCGGCGCGCTCGTTTCCGCCCAATGCGACATGGCCCGGCCCCTGGCCGAAAAGAAAAACCTCGAAATCGACCACAATATCTCCAGCGGCCTGCCCCCGCTGCGGCAAGACCAGGCCAAAGTCCAGCAGATCCTGAACAACCTACTCTCGAACGCCATCAAATTCACGCCCGACGGCGGGCGAATTTCCATCTCCGCCGAGTGCGATCCCCAGGGCGATCTGAAATTGACCGTCACTGATACGGGCATTGGCATCAGCCCGGACGACCAGCAGCTCGTGTTCGAAAAATTTCGCCAGGCCGGCGGCGCGCAGCCCGACGGCGACGCGATGACCCGCGAATACTCGGGCACCGGGCTGGGTCTGTCGATCGTTCGCGAGCTGTGCCGCCTCCTCGGCGGCGACGTCTCACTCGAAAGTGAACTCGGCAAGGGCAGCACGTTCACCGTTCGCCTGCCGTGGCGGCTGGAAGAAGTGCCGCGGCTTGACTCCCACATCCGCGACGACCTGGACGCCCTTACCCGCTCCGCCCGCGTCGGTAGTCAAGAGCTGCGAGCTGAGAGTCGAGAGCCAGAGTTGGCGACCCGAGGAATCGGTTCACTTTAACGGCCCAATGCGGATTTCGAATTGCGGATTACGGATCGATAGAAGAGAATCCGCCGTCCGGGTCTCAACAGCGCTTCACCCAATTTCCGGCTCTTGACTCTCAATTCTCAGCTCTTGACGCTCGACTCCCTACCCTCCGTTCATCTCTTCACCGACGGCGCCTGTAGCGGCAATCCTGGCCCTGGCGGCTGGGCGTTCATCTTGCGTCACCCCGCGTCTGGCAAAGAGCTGGAGCAAGCGGGCGGTGAGCGCGATACGACCAACAACCGCATGGAGCTCAAAGCGGTCGTGCGCGGCCTGGAGGCCCTCAAAAGCAAGAGCCACGTCGAGCTGTTCACCGACAGCGTCTATGTCGGCAAAGGGATCAGCGAGTGGCTGCCCAAATGGAAAGCCAATGGCTGGCGACGCCGCGAAGGTAAGCGCTGGGCCTCGATCGCCAACGAAGAGCTGTGGCGCGAGCTGGACGCCCTGATCGCCCGCCACCGAGTGACATACACCCGCGTCGCCGGCCACAGCGGCCACCCTGAAAACGACCGCGTCGACGAGCTGGCCGTGGCGGCCTACCAGCAGTATTTGTAATAGGCCTCCTCCACATGCCATGAGCAGCTCTTACTGACGCCGTCGTTGTATCTGGGCGAGCTACGGCATGCGGAACGTGCCTGCTACAATTCTTGCATGGCCGCTCCGCCACAGCACGTCCGCGAACCACATTCACCGGCGCCGCGCGAGTCCTCGCCCGCCGAACTGCTGGCCACGCCGGTCCAGTTCGTGCACGGCGTCGGCCCGCAGCGGGCCGCCCTCTTGGCCCGGCTCGACGTCCACACTGCCGCCGACCTGATCTTTCTCTTCCCGCGCGATTACCAGGACCTCAGCGACCTTCGCGCCGTCGCCGACCTCGAAGACACCCACGTTCAAACAATCCGCGGCCAGGTCGTCGAAATCGACTCCCGCTCCAGCGGCTTTGGCAAGAGCGTCGTCGGCCTTCTCGTTCGCGATGGCAACGATTATCTGCGCACTCTGGTTCAATCAGCCGTTCATGCGCGAGCGCTTTCGCGAGGGACAACAGGTCCTGTTGTCGGCCAAGCCCCGCATGGCCGGCAATCGCTGGGAGATGGCCCACCCCCGCGTCACCTGGCTTGACGGCGACCAGGACCAGCCCGAGATGCGGCTGTTGCCCGTGTATCCGCTCACCGAAGGGCTGAACCAGTATCAATTGCGGAAAATGGTCTCCGGCGCCGTCACTCAATTCGGCAATATCTTGGAGGAAGTCTTTCCCGACGCGCTGCTCGGCGAATTCGACCTGATGCCAATCTGCGAAGCCCTCCCCGCCATGCACGAGCCGCCCGACGCCGAGCTACTCGCCCGGGCCCAGCGGCGCTTCATTTTCCAGGAGCTATTCATTCTGCAATTGGCCGTCGTCGCGCGCCGCCACCAACAGCAAGTCGGCTTCCGCGCGCCGCGGCTGGTTGCCACGGCCGACATTGACGCTCGCATCCAGCGTCTGTTTCCGTTCGAGTGGACCCCCGGCCAGCGGGCCGCGGTCAGCGAGATCGCCGCCGACCTGGCCGCCGAAACGCCCATGAACCGCTTGCTGCAAGGCGACGTCGGCAGCGGCAAAACAGTCGTGGCCGTCTACGCGATGCTCGTTTGCGTCGCGGCCGGTCACCAGGCCGCCCTGATGGCGCCGACCGAAATCCTCGCCCAGCAACATGCCGACACACTGGCCGATTTGCTCCGGGCCAGCCGCGTCCGCCACGTGCTGCTGACCGGCTCGCTCAACCAAAAGCAACGCGAAGCGGCGCTGGCCGACATCACAGCCGGCCGCGTCGATCTGGTGATCGGCACCCACGCAGTGGTTCAGAACGACGTTCGCTTTGCCAGGCTGGGCCTGGTCGTGATCGACGAGCAGCACAAGTTCGGCGTCCGCCAACGGGCCGCATTGCGGCAGGGCGAGAATTCGCCCCACTACCTCGTGATGACAGCGACTCCCATCCCGCGGACGATCAGCATGACCCTCTTCGGCGATCTCGATGTCACTACGCTGAGGGAAATGCCGCCCGGCCGGCAGGAAGTGCGGACCTACCTCGTCGAGCCCGAAAACCAGGCCCGCTGGTGGCATTTTGTCCGCGGAAAGCTCCGCGCCGGCCGGCAGGCCTATGTCGTCGCGCCGCTGGTTGATGAATCCGAAATCGTCGCGGCCGCGAGCGTGGCAGATGCCTTTGAGCGCCTCACCAATGGTGAGTTGGCCGCCTTCCGCGTGGGAGCGATCCACGGCCGCATGTCGCCCGGCGAGAAAGAAGTCGCCATGGCCGATTTTCGCGCCGGCCGCGCCCAGGTGCTGGTTTCCACCAGCGTCATCGAGGTCGGCGTCGACGTCCCCAACGCCAGCGTCATCGTGATTGATTCGGCCGAGCGGTTCGGGCTAGCCCAACTGCACCAGCTCCGCGGCCGCGTCGGGCGGGGCATTCACGCTGGTTTCTGCGGCGTTTTGGTTGGTAGCGAATTAGCCGAACAGGCCCGCGAGCGGCTCGACGCCTTTGCCAAAACGCCCGATGGCTTTGAGCTGGCGGAGCTCGATTTCCAGCTTCGCGGGCCGGGCGACCTGTTCGGGACCCAGCAGCACGGCCTGCCGCCACTGCGAATCGCCGACCTGCGTCGCGACAAGGCCCTGCTGCACGAGGCGCGGGAGCAGGCCAAACGGCTCTTTGCCCTCGATCCGGGCCTGGCCAAACCCGAAAATGCCCGTCTGCGACGTCAAATGCTCGTCCGCTACGGACGGGCGCTTGAGCTGGCAGACGTTGGATGAGTTGGACTGGGTAGTCCACGTAATCTACATACGGCTGGCGTTGAGGCGATCTAAAATCAAGGCCCGAAATCGCTTATGGAATTACTCGCCCAATCGCCGTCCACCGTCATTTTATCCCACTGGTCGATTTACGACCCCGGCGGAGCAGAATTCCCAGGACTTTCGTGCTATTGCCTTGCGGAGTCTGGTTTTTTCAAATAGTCTTAATAATTGGGTCAGCGTAGGCCTGTCGGCAGATGCTCTCTGCTCTGGCAGGTCGTCAGGTTACCCGTTCGCGCAATTGCCGCGAAGGCTCCGCAACTTGGCAGGATGGTTGCGGACGGAGAGAAGCGGATACTTTTATGGATTCCCGGATTGGTCACCCAGTGCGGCCTGCGTGCTGTCGCACCGGATTTCGGCTCGCGCGGCAGATTGGGGCGGTGGCTTCGATCGCTACCGCGGCCTTCGCGTGCCAATTCGGCGCCGTCGCCACTTGCCACGCGTCGATCACCTACTCCGGCCTTCCCAACGGCGCAAACGTTTCGTTCGAACAAGTGACCGAGTCGTCGACCACCGATCCGGAACCGCTCTACGGCGCACCGGTCGTCAGTGGTGATTCGATGGTTTTTAACCCGGCCCTATTTGACTCGGTGACGATGGGGTCGGAAATGGATGACACTAGCTCTCAGTTGTCGTTCTTCGTGCAGGCGCACAGCGGCCGCTCGATCACGTCGCTAAGCCTCGCGGAGCTAGGCTCGCTGCGCGTTGTTGGCACCGGCACCGACGCGACGTTCGGCCGAGTGACCGCGTCGGGCACGCTGCAGGTTCTCGAGGTCGATGGGAGTGCGATTGCCCCGATCACGGTCCCCATTGATCTATCGATCGTGGGCGGACTATGGCAATTGGCAACCGACGGGTCGATGAGCATGCCGGAAACTTGGTCCGGCGGGCAATCGTTCAACTTCGATCAGATTCTGCAAAACAACGGGCTCTCGTTTGCTTTGGGCGCCACGCGAATTTCGATCGAGTTGCTGAACGACTTGCACGCCGAGTCGGAAGCCGGCTCCAGCGTCCGAATCGAAAAGAACGACTTCGACGGCCTGCGCGTGACGGTCGTCGACGCATCGACCGACCCGGGCGCATCTGCCAACCCGGAACCGACCTCGATCCTGGCCTTCATGCTGGTCGCTATGGCGCCCTGGTTTACACGGCATTTCGGCGGGCGATAGGCGGCCGGGGCTAAGCAGCCATTTCGCTCTGCGAAAGGTTCTTGTTCGCGAAGTGAACGTATCTTAAGCGTCGCACAAAATTGCCTGAGGTAGGTTTACGCCTACTTGCCCCGCAATTCCTTCGCCTTGCGAATCATCTCCACCAGTTCACGGCGATAGCCCTGCTCGTCGCTGCCGAGCGCTCCTTGCGCCAGTTCCACGTCGGCCGCGTAGGTGAGATTGCCCTTGTACTGCGAATCTCGCAGCAGCATCCCAAAACCGACCACGGCCGAGGCAAATTGAAAATCCGTCGACGCCGCGCCAAACGTCTTGCCGTCGTCCGTCAATGACCATGACAGGGCCTCTTCGCTCTTGTCGGCCTCCGGCCGCTTGTACTTCATCTTCAGCGTCAAGAGCTCGCGGCGCATGTCGGCGGCCTGTTTGTCGGCGACCGCGGCCGACTTGCTGTCGCCGCTATCTGCTGAAGTTGTGGTCGCAAGCGGCTGCTGATACTTCAGCTCATCCATCGGCGCCACCTCGACCGGCTTTCCCGCCGGCACCACCTCGTACAAGCGCCGTCACCGTGTGCCCGGCCCCGATCTCGCCCGCGTCCTTCTTGTCGTCGTTGAAGTCTTCCGTCCGCAGCATGCGGTTCTCATAGCCCAAGAGGCGATAGCCGGCCACCTGCCGCGGATTGAACTCGACCTGGATCTTCACGTCCTTGGCGATCGTCACCAGCGTGCCGCTCATTTCCTCGACGAACACCCGCCGGGCCTCGCGCAGGCTATCCACATAGTGATAGTTGCCGTTGCCATGATCGGCCACGGCTTCCATCATCTGGTCGTTGAGGTTCCCGCGGCCGAAGCCGAGCACCGACAGGAACACGCCCGTGTCCTTGGCCTTCTGTTCGACCATCCGCTCCAGCTCGGCTGTGCTGGTGACGCCGACGTTGAAATCGCCGTCCGTGCACAAGATCACGCGATTCGTGCCCCCCTGAATGAAATTATCCTGGGCCGCCTGGTAGGCCAGCTGAATGCCGGCCCCGCCGGCCGTCGAGCCGCCCGAGCGCAGCAGGCTCAGCGACGCCAGGATGGCAGCCTGCTCGTTGCCCCGCGTGCTTGGCAGCACCAGGCCCTCCTGCTGGGCGTACACGACAATCGCCACGCGGTCGTTCTCGCCCAGCTCACGAGTCAGCTCCTTCAAGCCGTCGATCACGAGGGGCAGCTTCGAGGGCTCGCTCATCGAGCCCGACACGTCTACCAAGAACACCAGGTTCGACTTGGGCCGCTCATGGCGGTCCATCTCAAACCCCTTGATGCCAATCCGCACCAGGCGATGCTCGGGCGCCCACGGGCAGCCGGCGACCTCCAGGTGAGCGGCGAACGGCGCTGGTGGACCGGCCTTATCCTCGCCGTCGACGATTTTCGGCGGAGCATAATCGTACTTGAAGTAATTCACCAGCTCCTCGATCCGCACCGCATCCGGCGGCGGCAGCGTGTTTTCCTTAAGCAAAAACCGCCGCACGTTCGTGTACGAAGCCGTATCGACGTCGATCGAGAAAGTCGACACGGCCGCCCCGCCCTCGGCCTTGATGAACGGGTTTTCGACAATCCGCACGTACTGATCACCAGGGAGACCGGGGCCCGTGCCAAGGTCGGTGGTTTTGTCGGGCCGCAGCACCGATTCAGCTGAATCCGGCTTATTAACGTTTGTTCCTGGCCGGACCGTTATCTGCAGATCGTCCGAGGCGTACCGATCCTTGCGAATGTGTTCGTTCCATGTCGCGGCCGTCGGATCGGCGATTTGCGCTTCGTGAGGTCCTGGTGGCCCAGGCGGTTGAACAGCAATGGGACCAAGTCCGGTCTTCACTTTCTTGGCATCTTCGGCCGATATCCCGGTCACACGATTCCCTTCCATCGGTGGCGTGGTATACCACGCTTCGAAGCTGGCATCGGCGCTGCCATTGTTTACCACGGCCGGCGGGAGCGCGCCATCGGTAGACGCAGACGGACGAAACTCAGACACAGTTCGCGGCGGACGACCGACCGGCAATGCGGCTGCCGCCTCGTCCGGCTTGCCGGACGCCTGCCCGGAATCGTGCATGCTCTGGCTCTGCGAAATCACAACTTTCAAATCCTGTCCTGCGTGCTTTTCGCCGCCCTTCCGCCATGTCTCCGGTTGAACGGTCGAATTGATCTGGTCAATGAGTGAATCAAAATCCGCGCTTTCGCCACGCGTCGGCTGCCCCCCGCGGCCGCGCCCGTTACCATGACTTTCCGTGGCCACACTCTGCGCAACTGCTCGCTCCGATATCGGTGCAAGATTACGTGCCGATTCTCGCGCGCTTCGCACCGCGGGCCACAGCAGCGCCCCGGTGCCCACCAGCAGCGTCGCCGCCACGGCCGCGGTCACCCAAAACCGCCGCCCCCAGCGGCCGCCGTCGGCGACTGCTTCGGCCGCGGCCACGGCCGGCAAATTCGTGCGTTTTTCGGCCAAGATCAGCCCGCTCAAATCGGGCGGCGCCTCGCCACCGACGATCTCGGCCAAGCCCCGGTCCAGCAGTCGGTCGTGCATTTCGTCCGTGCCGGTTGGTTCGTGATTCTCAGCATTCGCGTTCATGTTAGGCTCCGCTAGAAGTACCTGCGCGTCGGTCTTTTCCGTCAACGTATTCGTTTAGGTCCTGACTAGAAGTGATTCAGCCACTGCGGCGGCTCGTATACCAAACGAGCGACAACCGCGAAGCGGTTGAACTCAAAAGCCCAGGGTCGACCCGAGCTTGCGAGGGGCGCACCCTGGGTAACATTCGTCGCATGATCGGTTTCTCCGAAGGAGTTACACCTGACCGATTGTCACGATGTGCAACACCTTCGGTGTAACTCCTTGTCATTCAATCGTTACCCAGGCTGCGCCGCTGCGCAGCGAGCCTGGGCTTTGGAGTGCAACGCCTTCGGCGTTGGACTTGTGCGGACCCACGTGTCGCTGTGTTAAATCACTCACAAACTATATTCGTTGCCCCACTTTCACTCGCGCCGCAACTTCCGCTCGACGCACGCCCGCAGCACGTCTCGCGTCCTCCGCAACAACGTCTTCACGCCGTCCGGCTGCATCGCCAGTTGCGTGGCGATCGCCCCGCGGCTGGCCCCCACGCGGTAGTGCAGATCGATCACCTGACGCGCGCGGCCCTCCAGCCCGTCGACGCAGGCCCGCAAGGCCTCGAGATAATCGTCCAGGCCGCCGCCGCCGTCGACGGCGGCAGCCCAGACGCTGTCGGCCGCTTCCAACTGGACGGTGCAAATCTCGCGATTCTGCCGCCGACGCAGGGCTAACAGTTGGTTGCGGGCCGCCGTTCGCAGGTAGCCGGCCGTCTGCCGCTCGTCGCGCGCGACAAAGTTGGCCCGGGCCACGGCCAAAAACGTCTCTTGAGTCAGGTCGTCCGCCTCAGCCCGATCGGCGCCCAAATAACGCACGTACCGCCACACGGTCGCCTGATGCCGGCGAACCAGCCCGGCCCAATCCACGGGCCGTGCCTCCTCTTGCGGCGGTGATGCTTCGAGCGCCGTCATACCCATATAAATGTGCGCGGCGGGGGAAGAGGGTCCGGAAAAATCGGAGCTGGAAATTGCATCGATTCTAAGGCCCAAACGAATCAGTCGGCAAAAGTGCAGTGTTTCTACCGAGTCAGGTTCACGGAAATAGTATTCCTTGTGACACTTTTGGTTCAATTACCTTGACAAACGGCCCGATACCATACATAATGTATGGTATATGCGGATTATCCGTCGAACCATGCTGGTCGAGTTCGGCCGCTTGCACTCCGATGCGGCCGAACCGCTCGATCGTTGGTATCGAATCGCTCGTCGCGCTCAATGGATGCAACTGGCTGACGTGCGAGTTTCCTTTCCGCACGCCGATATGGTGATTGTAGCCAGCGGAAAACCTGTCACCGTATTCAATGTGGCAGGAAACAAATACCGTTTGGTAACCGCGATTCATTACAACCGGCAGGTGATTTATACGCTACGCGTAATGACGCACGCTGAATACAGTCGCGATAAATGGAAGGATCAATTATGAGCACAGTAAAGTCCCAATCGCGCGCACGCCAAAACCGTGACGACGATCATTATCTGGAATTGATCCGCCGATTTCCTCTTCGTCCCATCCGCACGAAGCGCGAATTTGTCGCCGCGACTACCATGTTAGAACAACTGGCCGTTCGCGGTGAAAATGACCTCAATAAAGACGAACTCGACTATCTCGAAGTGCTTACCGATTTGGTCGAGGCCTTTGAGACGGCTCATTGCCCAGAACCGAAAGAAGGTTTACCGCTCGATCGTCTCAAAGCTCTCTTAAACGAAGCCCGCCTGAGCACTGCCGACCTCGGTCGATTGCTGGGAAATAGCGGTCTGGCCAGCCAGATCTTGCTCGGCCGCAGGCAACTCAGCAAGACGCACATCCGCATTCTTAGCCGGCATTTCAAGCTCGACGCCAATTATTTTCTATGATCGTCGTTAGCAGTTTCGGCCTCACTTGCTCCTCTGCGGTTCCGACCGCTAGACGCTGTCGCTAGACTACAACTCAAGGATACAACCTATGCTCCAGGGCCTCCGCACCGTCATCTACGGCGTCAGCGATATCAACCAAGCCAAAGACTGGTACACGAAAGCGCTCGGCGGCACGCCCTATTACGACCAGCCCTACTACGTCGGCTTCAACGTCGGCGGCTACGAGCTGGGCCTCAATCCGAGCGTCAAAAACGTCTCGCCGCAAAGCGAAGGCGTCGTCGCCTATTGGGGCGTGGAGGACATCGAGGCCGAGGTCGAGCGGCTCGTCGCGATCGGCGCGAAAGAACACAGCGCCGTTGCCGACGTCGGCGAAGGGATCAAGGTCGCCTCGGTCCTCGACCCGTTCGGCAACATCATCGGCCTAATCTATAACCCGCACTTCAAGCTTGATTGAGCTGCCCGCTTACGCCGCTGCGCGTCCAGACCGCGCTAGAAACTACCCAGGTTGGCGCTTCCGCCGTCCCCCGGCTATGCAACACACGGCAGCAATGAGAAGCGGCAACACCCCCGGCTCCGGGACGGCCAGATTGCCATTACTCGCCCCGCTCCCCAGCACCGTCCCAAATTTGCTCTTCCACTCCTCGTAATCCCCCGCGTCAATCACCCGGTTGCCATTCCCATCGGCCGACAGGTTCGCCGTCCCGCCCAGCGTGTTTCGCCACACGGTGTAATCGGCCGCATCGACCGTGCCATCACCGTTGTAGTCGCCGTTTTGCGGCGTCGGCACGTTCAATTCCGTGCTGTACAGCGATTTGCCGGCCGCGATAAAGAGCGTCCGCCCGTTGGGGCCGCCGATGTCGACGTTCGTCGGGTCCTCAGCCACGGCCAAGTCGAACAACCGCACTCCGGCCGGGTTCCAGGCGAAGACGGCGTTCTGCGCCGCCGCGTACACGTTGCCGGCCGCGTCGATCGTCAGCCCGTCCGGCCCCACCGGCGGATTGATGTGCGTCCCGCCAATCGTGATATCGGTTCGCCCAAACTCGTGGTCGTTCGAGATCGAGCCGTCCGCCGCCACGTCGTACGCCATGATGTGTTTGCCCGTTTCGATCGCGACATAGAGAGTCAGGCCGTCGGGCGACAGGACGATGCCGTTCGGCCGCCGATTCGAACTTAACGTGAACGTCCGCAATTGCGTCAACGTCCCAGTCGGGCTGAGATAGTAAAACGCGTCGGTCAACGCATGGCGGTTTTCGTAGTCCGGATCGGTGAAGTAGATGCCGCCGGCCGCGTCCATCGCCAAGTCGTTCGGGCCGTTGAATGCCGTCCCCATGTATTTGTCAGCCAGCACCGTTTCCACAACGCTCACGTCCGCCACCGAGCGCCGCGAAATCTGCCGCCGGTCGCGGTCGGCCGAAAGCATTCGCCCCATCGAGTCCATGATCGTTCCGTTCGCCGAACCGGAATTTGCATCGACGATCGTCGACGTATCGGTGGCAATCTCGTAGCGATACAACCGGCTGGGCGCCGCTGCTTGATTGTTCGACGGCCACAGATCGCTGAAATAAACCCCGCCGTTGCCGTCGTAGAGCGGGCTCTCGGTGAACTTGAAATTGCCGTCGAGCAGTTGCGCCGTTGCGCCGGGCGGCAAGAGCTGGGCCTGGGTCAGCGAACAGAAAACCAAGCAAAGACACAATCCGAGCACCGGCCAGGTAGTCTTCATCGCACGTCCTCTCTGTTCGGCCAGATAGGGCCAGGGGGGCAAGCGTGGGGCAGGTTCCGCCGAGACGCCCATTATAAACGGGAGCTGCGGGCAATGAAAGCGAAACGAGGATGTCCGGTTCGCACGCGAATCAGCAATCGGGCGTAGTCACCGCGGCTTAAACAGTTTATCGACGCCCGGTTCAGCTCGTTGCCGACCGCCTGCCCGGCCGCACCTTGCAAAAGTTGGCTCGACAGGCTGGCCAGGGCGTTTTTGTCCATTTGCGGCCGCGTGAGTGTGCCCGTAATCGGGACCTGTAGCGACTGCCCCTTGAGGCCGGCCAACAGCCGCTGCTTCTCGATCCAGCGGTCCTGGATCGGCACGGTAAGGGTGAGCTGAATCGTTTCGTCAAAGCCAACCGAGCCACTCGAACGGAGCACGACGTCCTCCACCTGAAACTCCATGCTTTCATGATACACGCGGCCGTTCATCACGCGGAACTTCACCGGCTGATCGCGGATCGAAACAAGCGTTATGGGGCGCGGGTTCGAGGGCGAGGTCGCCGCGGCGACCGGGCCGAGCGGATTCGCCCCCTGCTTCACCAGCGTTTCGATCTGCTGCACCAGGCCGATCCACTCCTTTGCCATCGGACCGGGCACGACACGCACCGAGTGCACGGTTAGTTGTCCTGCGACGTCGGCCTGCTTCGCGTCGGCCAAGGGCAGCCGGGCCCCGGCCAGTAGCAGCGAGAACTGCCCTTCGCTCTGCGTCGCCCCGGCCAGCACCGGCGCGATGTATTTGAGCATCGCCTCGCTCACTTCAGTCGTGATTCGAACGTTCGACAATAGCGGGCCCTCCGGCAGCGTCACCTCCAGCGGCGGCGGATCGAGCTTCACCTGCGGCGCGGCCGTCAACCGGCCTTCGCTAACGGCCAGGGCCAGCGGATCGACGCGGATCATTCCATCGCTAAGCGCGGCCGATAGCCGGCCGCTGCCGATCGGCAGGCCGTAAACACTCGCACCGGACCAGGGCAGCTCGACGCGAGCTTGCAATCGCCGCGCCCAACTGGCAGAGTTGAGCGTTGAGGGTTGAGAGTTGAGGGACAAGGCGGCGGGGACGGCCGAAACGGCATTCGCGTCGCCAGCTAACTTGCCGGCGACAGCGAACCGCGCCTGTTCGCGGCCACTCAGTTGAATGCCACCGCCCAAGAACGGCTGCAGCAGCGGCGTGAGCTGGGCCAGGTCGTAGTTCAACGTTCCGTTGATGTTGGTCTCGGCCGCCGTCGAAAGCTTGTCCACCCGTCCGGCAATCGCGGCCGCGAGCGTGTTCGATTCAATCTGGGTGTCGGTAAGCGTCAGCCGATCGGCCGCCTGATCGTATGTCGCTGTCGCCCGGACCGTGAGCTTGGGCTCTTGCCAAACGGTCGGCAGGCCGGGCGGCCGTCCGCCGCCGCCGGTCTGGACTTGGGTTACCGCCAGCTTCTCGCCGTTGACGACCAGCTCGGCGACTGTTCTCCCGGACTGATTGGAAAACTTCACATTGCCGCTAACCTGTCCCGAAGGCACGTATGAGGGGACCGACAGAGGGCGATTTCGATCCGCAACGGCCCGCATCGCTGCCAACCGCATCACGTCCGCGCGAAATGCCGCCACACCGGCTAGCTGCGGCGCACCGCCCGTCGGACCATACCGCAGCCCCTTCACCGCGAGCGAAACCGTACTCGTGACAAGCTGCGCATCGTCGGCCGCCAGCGCCCGCTCGCCCCTTCCCAACGGGCGTCGCCGGATAGCACGACCCGCGGCTCGTTGATCACCCAATCGGCGCTCGCCGCCCGCAGATCCGTGATCTCGACCTTCGCATCCGTCGCGCTCACCGAGTTTCCCGCCAACCGAACATTGGCCGTCAACTCGCTGCGCCCGTCGACTTGCCACCCGCCCGCATCGACCCACGGGCGCAGCCGCGCGAGCCAGCGCCCGACGCCGCCCACAACCCGCACCGTGACGGGCCAAGCGACGACCTGGTTGCCGCTCGGTCTCGCAGATGACGAATTCGCGCCGTTTGAGCCAGTCGCGGCAACGTCCACCGGCCCGGCCAGCCGCGCATCGAGCAAATCTCCCTGCGCCTCGATCTTCACCGCCGCCTCATCGACCCGCACCAGCGAGCGCGTGGCCGCGTCCAGCGTGCCGCGGGCCGTGCCGTGCAGGGCGAGTTGCGGCTCGGCCCAAAGCGAACCAGCGCCCAGACCAACCCGCAATTGCGACAGGTCGCCGCTGACTGTCGTCGAAAACTTCATGCCGCCATCGAGTTGCCATTCCGCGCGGGCCGTGCCCGTGCCCGCCAGTTCCATATCGCTCATGTCGATGAATTGCCCCAGTTGGCCGGCCAGACGGTCGAGGTCGAAACGGGCGCTGGCTGTAATGCGATCGGCATCGCCCGAGCCGTCAATCGTCAAGAATTCCGAGCTGCACTGGAGTGAATCAACCAAGAGCGTATTGGTCGTGCGACGCACGGCGAAGTTGGCGCTGACCGGCGCATCCCATCGTACGGCACGGCTGCCGCTCGTGCCCGCCAATTGCACGGTCCGCAATGAGCCCGAAAGCTGCTGTCCGCCGACCGCGGGCTGCTCGTGCACGGCAAGCTCGATCGTACCGCTGGTCAGTGTCGTTCCGGCGCGAATCCGCAGCACGTGCGGCAGCATCGCTGCCAGGCGGGCCACGTCGACCGTGCCGCGGGCCTCGACGTCGGGCCGGGCCGCGGCCGCGTCGATCGTCCCCCGCACGGCCAAGCGGGCCAACTCGCTCCGCAGTTGCAGGTCTTCGATTACCAGGTTCCGCTCACCCTGCACGTTGACGGCTGAGCTCAATCGCCACGGCAGTTCGACGCGGGCTAGCCGAATTCGATCACCGGTCAACGCGGCCCCGGCCATATCCAGGCGATCGATCCAGAGCTGACCAGCCGTTTGCAAGTCGGCAGGAAGCAGATTGGCCGACGATGGCGAGGCAGTCCAAGTCGCCGTCCCTTGCCCAGAAAGCGTGCCGCCCAGCTCGGCGCCCGCCGCGTGCTGCCGCAGCCAGGGCCCGCAAGCGGCCAACGGCAGGGCATTCACCTGCACCGTCAGTCGCCGCGCTTGCGCGTCGGCGCCTGCCACGGGCGCCAACCCGATTGCAAAGCGACCCGAATCGCTCGGCGCCGTCGGCGCGTCGCCTTCCTCAAGCTGGCCCACGAGCGAAAACTGACTCGACCCGCCGCCGCGGCCCGACGGTGCGAGTTGCAGGTTGAGGTCGTGCAGTCGCCAGTGCTGCCCGGCCACAGTGTCTTCCGCCAGCACCTTGCCGTCGGTCACGCGCAGCGTGATCGCCGCCCCGCTCGCCGCCGGCGCTGCTGCGGAGTCTTCGCCTTGTTTGCCGCTTAGCTTATCCACAAGCGGTCGCAGGGCGTCCTCGAGATTGCTGCCATCGCCGCGGAGCGCAATATACAGCGTTGGCCGCGCGATCTCCACCAGCCCAATGTCGCGCGAATTGGTGATCAGCGACAACAGCGAATGGTCAAGACGAATCCGCTCCACTTCCAAGAGCTTCTCGCCAGCCGCATCGTAAACTTCGAGCTTCGACACAGTCGGGGCGGTGAACCAGCCCAGCGACACTTCGCCCATGGCGATCCGCAGACCAGCCGGCGCGAATTTGGCGACGAGCGTACTGCAAAGCGGGGTCTTTGCGACAAGCGTCGGCAAGAGAGCGATCGCCGCGATCAGCAGGACCAGCGCGGCGGCTAACCGCCGGCGAATCTTACCGCCGCGGGCGCAAGCGACTTGCGACCACCGAACACCAGCCCATCCGAGTAGCCATGCATGCACCTTTTTCATGCGGCGGATTCTAGGCACATCGGCCGAAGCGTCCTAGGCCGCGCCGGCGGGGCATGCTGGCAATGCATCCACCGCTGCATTTCGCCCTTCGGGCAGCACACACAGGCCCCGCGCGCGCCTTGCGGAAAGCCAGTAGCTTACAACTGAAAGTTGAACGTCCGCGACAGATAGCGCATGAAACGTTCCCAAATCGTCCGCGGACCCGTCGTGATCTTCGCCCGGCCGACCAACCCCACTCGCAAAAGGCCGTGCGGGTCTTGCTCCGGTAGCGGCACGAGCGCGTCGAACACCGTGTTCTGCGGCCGCGGCACCCCGGTTGCCGTCATTTGGGTCACCAGCGGCCCTTTGTTTGTGCTCGCCAAGTGCGTCGGGCTGACCTTCAGGTCTTCCTGCGATTTTTTCTCAATTTGGCTGTAGTAGACGAACCCGGCCGACTGGTCCATCATCATCGCCACACTCTGGCCGACTTCAACGAACTCGACGTCATTCTGGTCAATCACCAGCCGCGCTTCGAGCCGGCCCGCGTCGCCGACTTCACAGAACTTGGTCGTCACCGCCAGCGTCGCGCCCAGGTTCTCGGGCTCCAGCGGCGAGCCTGACCAGACCCGCAGTTCGGCCTCGTCGGTCGGTCGACTCGGCGTCTGCGGCGGCGGCATCACAGTGCCGTCGCACGGCGCGACCAGCGTCAGCAGCTTCTTCTGTTGATCCAACTGCTCGAGCTGTGCGCGGCTGCTGTCCAAGGCCTCGGTCGTCTGTTCGATTTGCGTGCTAATACTCGGGTCCCGGTAACTCTCGCGTAACAGGCTGCCCAGCCGCGCCTCCAGCTCGTCGCAACGGCCGCTCATTTCGGTGATGCGGATCTCAGTTTGCACGCTGCGCAGCCGTGCCAGCGGCTGCCCGTCGACTACGTGCTGACCCTGCTTCACGAACACCTCTTCCAAAATGCCCTCTTCCTCAACGTAGACCGGCTCGGCCCCGCGCGATTGCACCTCGAGCGGGCAGAAGATGTGCGAGGGCAGCGGCCAGGCGAAAACGATCGCCAGCAGGGCCGCGATCACCGCCAGCGTCGCCCACAACCGCGGGCGCTCGATTTTGGCCAGCCGCCCCGGCACCTTGAAATATTTGTAAAGCTGCACGAACGGCTGCACCAAGAGTCCGTAAATCGCGCCGAGAGCGATCAATTGGCCCACCACCTTTAGCCCATACGGTTCAAACACCTTGTTTAAGAAGTATAGAATAGAAAGTACGACCACCCAACGATAAATGGCGGCCGCGATGGTGTACGCCGCAAACAACCATTGCTTCCGCTTCGGCAGGAAGGGATCCTCCGGCTCCTCCAAGCCCAGACACCACTTGCCAAACTTGCGGCTGAGAATCGTCGACGCCTTCTGCCGCAGGTTGGGAATCTCCAGGACGTCACTGAGGATGTAGTAGCCGTCGTACCGCAACAGCGGATTGGCGTTGAACATCACGGTGCTGACCGAGCAGATGAACATAACGTTGAGCGCATAGTTGGCCACGGCGGTGTTTGGATCGGCCCACCACCAGACGAACGTGGCAATCGACGCCAGCACTAACTCGACATACATGCCGGCCGCGCCGATGGCCGCCCGGTGCCAGCGGTTGGGCAGCATCCAGGAGTCCGAGACGTTGCAGTACAGGCAGGGCGTCAGCACTAAAAACATCACGCCGATCTCGTGGCACTCGCCGCCAAAATGCTTGCACGACAGGCCGTGGCCGAATTCGTGCAGAACCTTGGTGACGCAAAGCGTCAGCCCCAGCGCACACCAATTTTGCACCTTGAAGAACTCGTGAAACCCGGGCAGCCGCGACTGAAACACGGCGAAATTCACGATCACGAGCGTCAGTGCCGCCAGCGCGATCGTAATGCAACCGATCATTGCCGGCATGGTGAAGAACCGGCGGATGTACGGATAAATGAAATTGAAAAACCGCTCCGGGTCGACCCCCTTGAACCGCAGCGAAAGAATATTCGCGAAAGTCGCCAGCAGCTCTTTCTTCTTGCGCTCGTCGCGGCGCTTCTTGAGTTGATAGCCCTGTCCGGCCGCGTCGGTGATCACAAGTCCGCTGGAGTGGAGCATGCCGATGAACTGCTGCAGCTCCTCGGTGCGAATCGTCTGCGGCGGAAACTCGCGCTCAAATCGCTCAGCGATCTCGTCCAAGCTCGATTCGCCGTCCAGCATTTGCAGGATCGCGAACTCCTCTTCCTCAAAGCGGTAATACTGCAGGCCCACCGGATCTTTGACCACCCAATAGACGCGGCCCTGGTAGCGATGCCGCCGGGCGCGCAGGTCGGGCCGCACACGAATCGGCAGCTTTCGCGAGGAACTCGAGACAAGGCTTTCGGCAAGAGTCGCCATGGAGGAGCTGATCTATTTCGACACAATTACCGCACGCGGATCCCTGCGTAGCCCAGGAGCTAACCCGCAAGCGGTCGACAAACCGAGCACGTGAAATGTTATTGCTTGTCGGTATCGCGCAACCCGACGGCCGGCCCGCCCGACCGGGCCGTGCCCAGGTGGATCGTCATCGTCGGCTGCGAGTAGGGCCGCAGCAGGTATTGACCTGCAACGACGCGATTCTGGACTTCAGCCCGCACCATGTACGACAGTTGCGTGCCCGTGCCTTCGAGCAGCGGGCTCACGAGCGCCACACGCCCCGGAAAGCTTTCCGTGCGATCGTGGGCCAGCGGAACTTCGACGGTGACTTCGCAGTCGTACAGTTCCTGGGGGTCGTACTTGCTCTGCAATACCCGACCTTCGACGCGCATCACTTCCAGGCGCATTAGGCGGAGGATCGTGTCGCCCGGGCTCACCCACTCGCTTTGGTTGCGCTCGAGCTTAACCACGACGCCGTTGAAGGGCGCGACGATGGCGCGGTGTTTGATGCCCACTTCGCCTAAGTCGTATTCGGCCTTCTTGGCGCCGGAATCGAGCAAGGCAATCTCGCGGTCCTTCGTCGCCTTTTCGATTTGCAAAAGCGCCGTGTCCCATTCCAGCTTCGCTTTGCGCAATTCGATTTCGGAAAAGGCACTCTTCGTCGTCTTGTTCGCTTCAACCATCTTTTCATACGCAGCTTGGGCCACTTCAGCGTTCTTTTGCGCGTACTTCACTTCAACTTCGCTTTTATACCGTTCGTATGCGGACTTCCAGCCCGCCAGGGCGGCGTCGCGCTGCAACAAGGCTTGCCGGTCGTCGATGTTGCCCATCAAGGTTCCCTCGGCGACGAGCGAACCTTCCTTGACGGTCAAGCGGCTCAAGACGCCCGCCTCTTCGGCCGGGATTTTGGCTTCATCTTCCGGCGTGGCGATGCAGGACGCGAGCTTTACGTCCTGGGCCTCAATCGCGGCGTTTGACAGTACACCGTTGCCGATGAACAGACCGATGATTAGGCAACGATGAGGACGCAAACGAAACATGAAGGAGCCTCCGCGAAAACGCTAGCGGTCACACAAACTCGTGAACCAACTCGCAATCAGCGAACTATAAACGAAACAGAATCTTGGCCCGAATGAAATCGACCAGGTCGTGCAAGTACACATAACCGATCGGCTTCTTGCCGCAGTACACTTTGGCTTTCGCCGTGGAATTGACTTTGGGTTCTTTGATCGTCTCGCGAAACGCCTGTTGGTCGAACGAAACCAACAGCCGCACGGTGTTGCCTTTTTCGCTCGTGGCCTCGGCGCTCAGATCGGGCCGCTCTAGCTTGCCGGCCAGTTTTTCGCCCGGGCTTTGGGCCAGGTAAAATGTCACGTTTGGTTTGGTACCGGCCTTCGATTCCTTTTCGATCTGCTGCTGGACGTGCCCCATGCGCGACTCGGGCATAAAGACTTCCAACTCCCAGTCGCTGGTCGGGTCGTCAATTTCCATCAGAATCTGTTGCCGGTTGACGGGCCGGTTCAGCAAGTTCCGTTTCACTTGCCAGGAAATCACTTGTCCGTCCATGGGGCTACGAACCTTGAGCAGCTCCGCTTTCTCGTCGATCAACGCCTTTTGTGACTGGAGCGAGGTAATGCGCGGCAGCAGTTCAGACCGCTCGGTAAGTTTTGCGCCTCGTTCCGAGTCCGACAATTCGTGACTCTGCAGTTCGCGATCAATCGCTTGGCTTCTGGCCATTGCTTGCAGGAGATTGCCATCCGTTTCGCTTTGTTCTTTGCGCAGGGCCGGGCTGTCCATCACGACGAGGACGTCGCCCTTGTGGACCGTCTGCCCGTCTTCCACTCTGACTTCCTTGATCGTCGCGTCGTCCAGGCCGGCGAATACGTTTTGCCGCACGCTGGGCCGAAGGCGGGCGTCGCCTTCCAGTGTGAAATTAATCGGAAAAAAGCAGAGCACGGAGAGCAATACAACAATCGCCGCCGAAATGGCCGCCGTCTTCGGCAACGCCTCGCCGCGGAACCAGTGGGTACTTTTCCCTAGGAATCGCCAGACCGGCAACAGGAACAGGCCTTCGTATTCCAGCGTGTTCGTCAGGGCCGTGGCACTGTGACTCCGTACGACTTCCACACGCTGCAAAAAGCCCTCGGGCGTGCGGCTGTCGACCATCTGCTCGACGACGAGCGCGCCGATCACTCGCGGGGCCACACGCTCCGTCTTTTCGCCAATTCCCTCTTCGACTTCTTGCGGTTCGGTCAGGGGCAAAATCGCCATCGCCTTGGTGTGCGATTCGTCGACATAAGCATCCAGGGCGGCTTCCACTTGCGGGGCCATGTCGGCGGTATCGCCGGCGTACCAAACGTCTTCGCCCGTTTTCGTGACCGCGGCCGCAAGTTTTCCCAACAGCACGGTAACGTTCGATCGCTTGTCGAATGTGTCCTGGCCGCTCACCGCTTCAATCGGACAGCGGCTGCCGCGGCAGATCGCGACGCTGACGCGGTCGCAGCCGATCAGGCGTCGTCCCTCATTGGCGATCGTGTAGGCCGTCAGCCGCGTGTCGAGCTTCTCGTGAACCGTGCGGGTGAATGTTTCGAGCTGCTCCCACAGCGTTTGCTTCTCCGAGAGGTGGCTCAACCGGCGAAACTTCAAAAACTCGCCGGCGAACTCGCAGACCTGGAGCAGAAAACGCAAGTAACCGCGCTGCGTGGCCACGCGGGCCCCCGGCCGCTGAAAAACTTCGACCACGCCCTGGGGACCCTGGTCGTTGAGCACCGGGGCCAGCACGAGCAGAAAATCGGTCGGGTTCGCGGCCGCTTCGTCGTCGGCGTCGGTCGCCTGGCCGGTGCCGGAGTGAGGCGCGATGCAGCGCCGCCCTCAGTGCCCTTGAGAACCTGCCCCAGCAATCGGCCATGCTGGGTCTGGCCAATCTGATTCTCATAGAGGCCCGTTTGACGCAGATTGATTTGATAGGTTAGTTGCAGGGCGCCGGATTCCGATACGGTCCACACGGCGCCGCCCGGCGCGGCCAGCGCCGCGACTACTTTGTTAAGAATCGCGTCATAGAACGCGGCCGGTTCGGCCGTGCTCCGCGACAGCTCGGCAATTTCTTGCAAGAGACCCTGAATCTCGCGCTTAGCGCGTTCGACTTCACCAGGATCCACCGACGTGGAACGCTGCGACGATGGGCTCTCCGAGTATTCGGACGTGCTCAAGTTACTTTTTCGACCGCTGGCACAGTTCGGACGGATCGACAGGCCAGCAACGGCCGTTGCCAAGTCTCTCGACCGCAACGCCGCAACCAGCAAGCCACGATTAGTTAAATGTACCGCAAGGACCCATTCTTCAAGATAACCGCCGAGCTACTTTTAGGGCCAATGCGATTGCCGGCCCCCGGCGCCTCTGGCCGTTTCAATCCCCCTAACCCCTAGAATCTGCCGCTCTTTTGTTCCGGCATCCAAAACGCCCGGCCCAGCGCCGGCCGGCCGGCCGCCGACCCGCAACCCGGCACAAACGCCGTCGTCGACTGTCCTATGGTTAAAGGCCATCGGGCGGCATTGCTGATAGACATCGCGTACTGGACCAAGGCAGGTTCCAAGTGCTAAGATTACGAGATTACCGAGGTTCCGGGCAGCCTTGGTGTCTGGCAGCGGCGGACAGAGACAGTGGTCGCGAAACGGGTTGCTTATGGCGAAACAAAAGGAAGAAGCTCTGGAGGTTGAGGGCGTGGTGACCCAGGCCCTCGCCAATACGCGTTTCCGCGTAGAGATTGAAGGCGGACACATTGTCATGGCTCACGTGGCCGGACGCATGCGCAAACACTTTATTCGCATTGTACCGGGGGACCGCGTCCGCGTCGAACTTTCCCCTTACGATCTGACGAAGGGCCGGATTGTCTACCGTGAGCGGTAGCCGCATTTGGCGCGGTCGTTCGACGACATTTTTCCGCTTGCCGTGCCGAGAGGGGCGCCTATTTGCATCGACGCATTGGCCATGCAATAAACTGAGGCGGCCGGTGAATCCACTGACTGCGTGGGTTGTATACTTAGGGGGCGTTGCGACAATTGTCCGGCAGCTTTGGCGACCTTTCGATGAACGTAACGCATTCCGCCCGTTTACCGTAGCACACTCCGCGGACCCTTGAGTTCCGCGGAACGATTCGAAATGCAAGGGAGATGGACCCGTGAACACCCGCTCTGTCATTCGTCGCAAGTGGTATGGCTGCGCCGCCCTGCTGGCCGTGCTGGGACTCGTTGTGGGCGGCACCGCCTGTTCGCCGCCGCCGCAAGTTGGCGGCCAACCCGGCGTCGGCATGCCCGCCGGCGGCGAAATGAAGACGGTGGCCGTGGTTGCGTTCAATAGCTATCAGCGCCTCTTAGGCGACGTCTCGTTCATTGGTTCGCTTGCGGGAATGCCCGGAATGGACCAGGTCGTCCAGGCGCAGGTGCTGCAAGCGGTCGGCGACAAGGGCCTGGCAGCCGTCGACAAGGCGAAGCCCTGGGGGGTCGTGCTGCAGACCAATGGGGCGGCTTTCGTTCCGCTGGGGGCCATCCCGGTCACAAATGCGGACGATTTGTTGGGCGCAATTGCCGCCCGGGGACTTCCTCTGAACGACCGCGGCAACGGATTGCGCGATGTAACGCTGCCCAATGGGATGCCGCTCTTTATCAAATCCCAAGGCGGGTGGTTACTGTTTGGTCAATCGCCGGACGCCTTCGAGCACATTCCGACAACCTTGCAGGCGGACCTCACGGCCCTCGTGACGAACTATGATCTTGCCGTTCGGATCAACATCGCAGACGTGCCTGAAATGTACAGAGGCATTGCCATGTCCGCGATGCAGGGCGGATTGGAGCAGTCGCTCAAGCAGCAGCCGAATGAAAGCGAGGAACAATTCGCGCTCCGCCGCCAGGCGGCCCAGGCGAACATCCAACAGTTGAAGCAGTTTTTCGAGGAAGCCGACAAGCTGACAGTCGGCTTTGCAATCGACGCCAAGCAGCAGAAGTCCTACTACGACGTCGACGTGCAAGCCCGTCCCGGCACGGAACTGGCCAAGCAAATGGCCATCGCGGGCGAGCCTACGACGGCATTTGGCGGCTTTTACCGCTCGGACGCGGCCGCCACGATGACGTTTTCACAGCAAATCGAGCCGACGGCGGCCAATGACGTCGCCGCCCAGATGCGCGCCAGCGCCAACACGATGCGGCAACAGTTATACGCAGCGCTGGAAAAGGACGGAAACGTGCCGGCTGGCGTGCGGGATGCCGTCAAGCTGGCCGCCGATGACTTCATGGACGCCATGATCTCTACCGCTGAGACCGGCAAGCTCGACGGCGGCGCATTTTTGCAGTTGTGCCCGAGGCGTTGACCTTCGTCGCCGGCACGCGCGTCAAGCAGCCAGCCAAGGTGGTTGAGGGTCTCAAGAAGCTCGACGCGGCAGCCAAAGCCTCGACGCCCGGCTACACCGGCGTCGCGTGGGATTCCGCCGAACAAGGCGATGTCAAATTCCACACGCTGAAAATGCCGTTGCCCCAAGAGGCCGACGCCAGCTTCCGGCGGATGGTCGGCGACACGCTCGACATCGCGGTGGGCACCGGGCCCGAAGCTGTTTATTTTGCCGTCGGCCGCGACAACCTAGCCACGGTCCATCAGGCGATTGACGCTTCGAAAGCCGACGCGAACAAGAAAGTGCCGCCCTTCGAGATCGCCTTTTCACTCGCCCCCATCATGGAACTAGTCGCCATGAACGCCAGCGATGACATGGCCCCGATGTTGCAAGGCATCGCCGCGACGCTCAAAGCAGATTCCCAAGGCCGGGACCACGTGCGTTTACTGGTTCAGATCATCGAAAACGGTGCCCGCTACCATTTTGAGGCGGAAGAGGGCGCTCTGCGAGCGCTCGCCCAGGCGGCCATCATGGCCCAATTGAATGCCCGCTAGGCGCCTCAGCCCGTCCAGCAGTGCGCAGCGGAAATTGTTCGGTAACTTCAATCGGCTGGAACGTCGCACGTCGCGGCGCTCTGCGCCTTGCGCCTTTTCAAGCGTCTACGCTTCTCGGTACTCTGTACTGAGTCTCAGCACTTGTACCCATGCGCAGCCGCCTGATATGCCCGCTTCCACCGCTTCCACTGCATTCCCGCTTCTCCTCACCGAAATCGCCGCCCAACCGATCACCGAGTTGGCCAGCCGCTACGGTACTCCGCTCTACGTCTACGACGCGTCCAGTATCACCGCCCGCCTCGCTGAATTGGCGCCGTTCGATGTGATTCGCTTCGCCCAAAAGGCCTGTTCGAACATCGCCATCGTCGATTTGGTCCGCCGCCACGGCGGGCTGATCGACGCGGTGAGTGCCGGCGAAATCCACCGGGCGACGGCCGCCGGCTACGACGCTGGGCAACAACGTTTTCCACCGCAGATTGTCTACACGGCGGACATCTTCGATCGCGAATCACTGGAATTAGTCGTCGCGCACGACATCCACGTCAACTGCGGCTCGCCGGACATGATCGACCAGTATGGGCAGCGGCTGGCCGCGGCCGGTCTGCCGCCCAGGCCGATCACGCTCCGCGTCAATCCGGGCTTCGGCCACGGACACAGCCGAAAGACAAACACCGGCGGCAGCCACTCGAAGCACGGCATCTGGCACGAGCAACTGGACGATTGCTTAGCGGCGCGGCCA
Source organism: uncultured Planctomycetota bacterium (assembly GCA_963738665.1). Classification (GTDB taxonomy): domain Bacteria; phylum Planctomycetota; class Planctomycetia; order Pirellulales; family Lacipirellulaceae; genus JABDGM01. The sequence goes on along the minus strand of CAVTXL010000003.1, from coordinate 163,929 downwards.
GGTACCAACTCGCGGTCTCCGGCCTGCACATGCACATCGGCTCGGGCAGCGACATGGAGCACCTCAGCCAGGTGTGCGGGGCATTGGAACGGGCCGCCAAAACGGTCGGTCCATCGATCGAATCGATCAGCGCCGGCGGCGGCCTGTCGGTCGACTACCGCGAAGGACAGCAGATAATCGACGTGCCCGCTTACTACAAGCTGTGGAACGATACACGCCAGCGACTGGCCACGCAGTTCGGCCACCCGGTTTCGCTCGAGATCGAGCCGGGCCGCTACCTTGTGGCCGAGAGCGGCTACCTGATCAGCGAAATTCGCGCCATAAAGACAACCGGCGAAAACGAGTTTTACCTCGTCGACGCCGGCTTCAACAACCTGGCCCGTCCCATTCTGTACGGGGCATATCACCCCATGGCCATTTGCCCGGCCGCCGGCGGGCGGCCGGTCGGCGCCGCGGCCCTGCGTGAGGTTGTCGTTGGCGGCCCGTTGTGCGAATCGGGTGATATTTTCACGCAGGAAGCAGGCGGCCTGGTCACCCGCCGGGCCCTGCCCGGGGCCAGCGTCGGCGATTACCTCGTCATCGGCTACGCCGGCGCCTATGGCTACGTGATGGCCAGCAACTACAACTCGAAGCCCCTCGTGGCAGAGGTGCTCATCGAAGACGGCCAGCCGCACTTGATCCGCCGGCGGCAGACGCTGGACGATTTGATACAACATGAGTCGATCCCGGGTCGAATTTGACTGCTCCGCTCGAATTCAAGGCATCATTAAAGACCGCCTTGGCCGCGGGCCGGTTGTACACTAAGATTGTGACAGTTTTCACGAACTAAAGTCGCGATGCCAAATCGCCTTTCGCTCGCGACCCTTGACCCTCAGCACTCGACACCTTCCATGGCCAAAGAAGGTCCGCGCAAAAAAGTTCCCAAAGAGCTCGCCGTCATCAACGCCGACAATTGCACCGGCTGCGAGTCGTGTCTCGAGGTCTGCCCGGTCGATTGCATCGAGCTGAAGACAATCGACCGCGGCATCATCAAGGGCACGCAGCAGTGGTGCGAAATCGACCTGGAGCGGTGCGTCGGCTGCGAAGTGTGCGTTCACATTCCGCAGAAGAAGACGAACCCATACGAGTTGACGGTTTGCCCGTGGGACGCGATCGAGATGGTGCCGACGGAAAACGTGGCCGTCGTCGTCGCCCAAATCGGCGGCCCGCCCGAATACATTCAAGACAACTGGGACCGGCTCATCGGCTCGGCCCAGCACCTGGCCGAGCTGCGGGCGGCGAGTGCGTAACGCCAGACGTGATTTGCTTACTAAATTGAGCGCGTTAGAATGTCAATTGGGCCAGTGAGTGCTTTGCGTCATCCAGTGAGACTTAAAGATGGTCCAAATTGCCGTCAGCGATGATTTAGCACGAGCCATCGTGGAAGCCGGTCCGAATGCGGTGATTGTTAATTCCCACGGCTTTCCCCTCGCGCATCTTACCCCGGTCGAATACCATGGACCAATCGGGATGACCGATGAACATGTGGCCGAGCTGCAACGCCGCATGGCAGAGGATGATGGAACGCGCGTCACACTAGCAGAGGTTCTGGTGCGATTGCGCTCGCTGGCGCCGGAATGACGCGTTATACGGTCGCATTGGGGCCACACGTTGAAGACGAGTTGACTCGCTTGTGGCTGAGTGCGCCTGATCGGCGCGGTGGCCGAAGCAGCCAACAGCTTAGATCAGGAGCTGCGTTCGAACGCCGAATCAAAGGGCACCGCGGCCGGCAATTGGATGAGACAGCTTATTATTGGCCCGATCATCGCGGAGTTCTCGGTAAGCGAGGATGACCGACTAGTCACCATTTGGTCGATTCGACACAAGGGCGTCGTGACCAACGGCCGTTAGCTGCTGGTCACAGCTACTTTCCGCAGGTACTCAATGCTCCGCCGCGCGATTTCCTCCTGCGCTGGGCTCGTACTTAAGCGGCTCGACCGACACCCAGCCGGCGTATTCGATTTCTTTCAAAGTGGCGAGAATCGGCCGATAGTCGACGTCGCCCATGCCCGGGCCGAGTTGGTTCGGGTCATTGGCGTGAAAGTGGACAAGCCACTCGCGGCTGGCGCGAATGATTTCCTCGATCGGCCGCCCTTCGCTGGACATCGCCTTCACGTCCAACTGGAGCCGGCAATGAGGCGACGCAACGAGCTTCGCCAAGCGAATCCCGGCCTCCGCCGTCAACAAAAAGTTGCCCTCCGCCGGCCCGAGCGGCTCGAGCGCGAGCGTCACATCGTACTGCCGGCAGGCCGGCATCACCCCGTGCAGCACTTCCACGGCATACGCTTCGGCGTCCTCATAAGACACCCCCGGCAACAGGTTTCGCTGCCGCGGCGAGCCGATCACCATTACCCGCCCGCCCAGATCGGCACACAGCTCGACCAGCGCCGATAAATACTCCGCCGTGTGCCGTCGCACGTTCGGGTCCGGGCTCGTCAGATAGAGGCCCTCAGTCTTCGCCAACAGCCAATGCAGGCCGATGATTTCCAGTCCGGCCGCCTCAGCCGCGTCGCGAAATGCCACGATCCGCTCCGCCGGAACGCGACGCACATCGAACGGCTCGCTGCCCGGCAGCAGCGTAAACGGCGCGACTTCCAAGCCTGCATAGCCGAGTTTAGCGATTGTGGAAAAAGTGTCGGCCGCCGGCCGATCGCCGAACGGCTCATTGCAGATGGCAAACTTCATCTCTGGGTGTCCCCCAACAATTCCAACAACGATAAACCGCCACAACCGCTTGCGGCTCGCTGTTTGTTGTACCATATTGAGCTTTTGCGTCCATCTTTTCCCGCGACCTCTCTCCTAAGGCAGGCGCCATGACGGTCGAGGCAACGATTCAGACGGAACTCATCCCGCGCCAAGGTCTCGAGCTCGGCCGCATTCATCAAGGCGACTGCATCGACCTGATGCAAGAGCTCCAGCCGGGGACGATCGATCTGGTCTTTGCCGATCCGCCGTTCAACATCGGCTACGATTACGACGCCTACCACGACCGCCAGGACGACGAAGAATACATTGCCTGGAGCCGCGCCTGGATCGCAGAGGTCCACCGCGTGCTGAAGCCGGGCGGCACGTTCTGGCTGGCAATCGGGGACGAATACGCGGCCGAGTTGAAGGTCGCCGCCGAACACCAGGTCGGCTTTTTCACGCGCAGTTGGGTGATATGGTATTACACGTTCGGTGTGAACTGCTCGCGCAATTCTCGCGCTCACACGTTCACCTGTTTCATTTCGTGAAGGATGAAAACAACTTCAGGTTCAACGCCGAAGATCCGCAAGTCCGCGTCCCTTCTGCCCGCGCGCTGGTGTACGCCGATAAGCGGGCCAACCCGATCGGCCGCCTGCCCGACGACACGTGGATCCTGCGGCCGCAAGACCTCACTGATGGTTTTCAACCGACCGACGACACGTGGTATTACGCCCGCGTCGCCGGCACGTTCAAAGAGCGCCAAGGTTTTCACGGCTGCCAAATGCCGGAACAGCTCTTGGGCCGCATCATTCGAACCAGCAGCAGCCCGGGCGACGTCGTGCTCGATCCGTTTGCCGGCAGCGGCACGACGCTCGCGGTCGCGAAAAAGCTCGGCCGGCAGTGGCTCGGCTGTGAGCTGTCGGAAGAATACGTCCGCGCGGCGACTGAGCGGCTGGGTGCGGTTCACGAAGGGGAAGCTTTGGACGGCGCAGCCGACCCGATTGCCAGCGCCCCCAGCACTGCGAACGGACGAAAGCTAGACGCGGAAAAAAGCCGCGATGCTACGCATCGCCAGCTTGTACCGACAACGCGTAACATCGCGGCTTCTACCCAAGTGCCGGCGCCGCCGTCGAAAACAGTCTCTCTCCGCGACGCCGTCGCCAGCGCCATCATCGATGCCTTTTTCGCTTCCCACAACGGCCAGTCCGTCGATTGGCTCCTCGCGTGTCCCTCACTGCAAGACGCGTTTCACGCGGCCTGCCGCGAGGCCGGCCTCATCGGCGGGCCGGTCGATTGGAATCGCGAGCTGTTGCGGCTACGTAAGCAAGGCGCGATCCCCAAGCGCGGCGAGCTGCGTAAAGCGGCACGTCGAAGCGGCCGAGATAGGCGCCTACGAGTTCGCCGCCGAAATCGCCTGGCGGCAGACGAGCGACAAGTTCGCCGGCCCGTCGCTCGACGAAATCTTCTGCGACCCGGCCAAGGCCGCCTATTTCGATCGCGCCGCTAAGCGGTTCGCCCCCGGCTTCGAGCCGGCCTATTACCGCTGGGCCGCCTTGCGTTGCGCAAGGCCAGCCGCGAGCTGGTCCGCGACGTCAAACAGTATCACTTCGTCTTCGCAAAGCGCGATTTTTCGCGATTCCAGGCGTGGAGCCGCCTCCGCTGCGCGGCTCGACGGCCAGCCTGGCATTTACTTGCTGCGCGATGCGGATAAAGAACCGCTTTACATCGGCGCGTCGCCCGACCTCGGCCGGCGGCTCTCACGGCATGAAGCGTGCGACTCGCTTAACGATCAGATCGCGCACGTATCCCTCATCTCGGGCGACGAGCTGCCCGGCGAAGAATATCGCGCCGCCTTCAAGGAAGAGCTCGTCCGCCGCCATCAGCCGAAGTGGAACGTCAATCTGGTGGGGCTTCACGCGGCATCTGACGATTGACTGCGGAGGCGAGCAACAGATTCTCTACAGCGGCACAAACTCCCGCCATGTATCGTCGTATCGCCGCACGCCGCCGCTGGCGATGTCATACAGCCAGCCGTGCAGGGCGAGTCGCCCTTCGGCAATCGCCGCCGCCACGCTGGGGTGAGTTTGCAGGTGGTCCAACTGCACGATGATGTTGGCCTCGATCGCCCGCGTCAGCGCATCCGGCCCATCGAGCGCGCCCGCGTTGGCGAGCGCTTTGCGCACGGGCGCGGCATACTTCAGCCATTTCCGCACGTCCGGCATGTGCTCGATCGTCGCCGGCGCCAGCAGGCCGGCCATCGCCCCGCACTCCGAATGGCCGCAGATGATGATGTTCGGAATCCGCAGCGCCACCATGGCGAACTCGATCGTCGCCGTCACGCCGCCGACGAATTCGCCATAGGCCGGCACGATGTTGCCCGCGTTCCGCAACTCGAACAGTTGCCCCGGCTCGGCCTGCGTCAACAGCTTCGAATCAACCCGCGAATCGCTGCACGTGATCACCAGCGCATCGGGCGACTGGCCGCTGGCCAGCCGGCCAAACAGCTCGCGATAGCGCGGGAACACATTTTGCTGAAACTTGCGGACGCCGGCGATAATGTGTTGCATGGATAGAACCGGAACTTGCTTGGTACGACAAGGGGGACTTCAACAGTTTACAGGCGAGCCCGCCGGTCGCACTACCCGGTCGTCCGCATTCCGGCGGCGATCCCCTTGAGCGTGAGCTGCTTGAGACGCAGCAAATCGTCGGCCGTGCCGCCGGCCGCTTGCCGCGCCCGGTGCTGTAACTCGGCCTGAATCAAGTTCAGCGGGTCGACGTACCCGTTGCGAACTTTGATCGATCGCTTCAGCCAGGGCACGTCGTCGAGCAGCTCGGCGTGGCCGGTAATCGCTCGCAAGCTGTCCTCCGTCCGCTGCCATTCAGATTCGATCAGCGCCAATACCTCGCGAAAATCGCTGTCTTCGTCCGACAGCGCGACGTACCGGCGGAATACGCTACGGTTCGATTTGGCGACTGCCAGCAAGGCGTTGTCGATCGTGGCCCGAAAGAACAGCCACTCGTGATACATCCGCCGAATCTCATCCATAGCCGTGGAGGAGCTACGACCGAACTCATCCACGGCCGTGCCTAAGCCGTACCAGGCCGGAATGAGGCAGCGACACTGCGTCCAGGCGAAGACCCAGGGAATCGCCCGCAAGTCGTCGAGCGATTCGCTGGCCCCTCTTCGCGCCGGCGCGAGGCAATCTTCAGGCTTTCGATCTCGTTGATCGGCGTCACGAGCTGAAAGAACGATCCGAAGGCCGGATGCTCGACGAGCTTGCGATACGCACCGTACGAGGTCTCCGCCAACCGCTCCATCGCTTGTGGCCAGGTGCCGGGCAGTTCGCCGTCCGCTCGGGACGCGCCCATCAACGCCGACCACAGGACTTGTTCCAAGTGCCGGTACGCGATCTGCGGGTCGTCGTATCGCTCGGCCAGAATCTCGCCCTGCTCGGTGAGCCGCATATGGCCGTCGAAGGCGCCGACCGGCAGCGACATAATGGCCCGCGCCGTCGGGCCGCCGCCGCGCCCCAGCGAGCCGCCGCGCCCGTGAAAGAACGTCAAGCTCACGCCCCTCGCCTGGGCCACATCGTGTAGTTCCCGCTGGCGCAGTGTAACCGCCAGCAGGCGGCCAGGTAGCCGCCGTCCTTGGTGCTATCGGAATAGCCGATCATCACCGTGAGTCGGTCGCCTTGGCTGCGCAGCCAGTCGCGATAGGCGGGAATGTCGAGTGCGGCGCTCAAAATCTCCGGCGCTCGGCGCAAGTCGCCGATCGTTTCAAACAGTGGCACTATCGGCAGCCGCAACTCGGCGTCTTGCGGGTGGCCGCCGTCGGTCTGTTCCGACCACTTCCACAACCACAGTACCGTAAGGACATCACTCGGCTGGTGCGTCATGCTGATGACGTGACCGCCCAGCGCCGCCATGCCGAAGGCGCGCGCGATTCGTCGCAGCGTGCGAAACAGCTCCAGCGTTTCGGCCGCTTGGGAGCTCAGCTCGCCGAGGGCGATCTGACTGGCGCGGGACAGCGACTCGCTCAAGAGGCGCTGTCGCCCGAGTTCCGTCAGAGGCTGCTCGCCGATCGAACCCGATTGCCGCCAGAGCTCGGCCATCACACTGCGGTAGACGGACGAGTGCTGCCGCACGTCGAGGCAGGCCGTGTGAAAACCGAACACGCGAATTTGGTCCAGCCACGTTTCGATTTCGCCGCCCGCCGCGTCCGCATGCCCGCTAGCTACGAGCGTTTCGTAAATCTCCACCACGTCGTGGGCCAGCTCGTCGGCCGACGCATAACAGCCGACGGGCGCGGCCCGCTCAGGGCGACTTCGGCCGTCCGCTCGAGCCGCCAATGAATCACCCGCAGCCAGCGGCGGTAGGTCTCGAAAAGGCCGTGGGTCGCGACTTCCGCGGACAGTTGCGGCCAGCGGCGGCAAGCCGCTTCGATCCGCTCCTCAAGCCGCAGGCACGCGGGCGATTGCCGCCGCGAGACGCTGAGGGAATCGGCGAGCTCGCGCCGCATGGCAAGGTGCGACTCGATCGCCGCTGCGCGCAGCCATTTACACGTCTGCGATGTGATGTCGGGTGTCACGAACGGATTGCCGTCGCGATCGCCGCCGATCCAGGAGCCAAACGAGAGCAACCGAGGCACCGCCACGTGCGCCTGCGGGAACTCGGCCGCCAAGGCCGCTCGCAAGGCGCCGTAAATCTTTGGCACGGTGGCGAGCAGCACGGGTTGAAAGGACAAGCCGCGTTGCACCTCCAATTCCACGGTCGGCCGCGACGGCCGAATGAAATCGGTTTGCCAGAGCATGCCCAACTCGCCGCGGAGCTGCGCCCGCAGAGATTCTTCTTCCTTTGGCAAGAGCGAGTCCGAATCTAGTGCGCTCAACAGGCTGCGAATCGCCCGCACTTTTGACCGCACCGATTTTCGCTTGGCCTCGGTCGGGTGGGCGGTGAACACCAGCTCCACCTGAATCCGCGCGAGAAGCGACTCGACTTGCTTTGCCGACAATCCTCGCCCGCGCAGTCCGTGAATCGCGTCGCCGATCGACTCGCGCTGGGGCCGTGGATGCGACTCCCGTTCGCGCCGCCGCAGCGTCCGCACTCGCTGCCGGTCCTCGGCCAGGTTCGCCAGCTCGAGAAACGTACTGAACGCTCGGACCACGATTCGCAGCTCCTCGATGGAGAGGGTACTGAGCCGGGCCATGAGGCGTTCGGCGGCGGCAGCGTCGCCGTCGGCGGCGAGCCGCGCCGTTTGGCGAATCTCTTCGATCAAGGCAAACGAAGCCTCGCCCGCAAAATGACGAATCACCTCGCCAAAGAGCCGGCCAAGCTGATCGATTTCGCGGCGGAGTTGTTCGTCAGCGGACACGGTTGTTTGAAGATTGCCGACGCCTGACACTACAAATTTACCGCCTGAAGCCGAGCGATCGCCCGGTTCTCTGCTTTCACAAGCTGGCCGCAGGCGGCCGCGATATCGGCCCCCAGCGAATACCGAATCGTCGTCACAAAACCGGCCTCGCGAAGAATCGCGGCAAATGCGTCCCGCCCCGGCCGCTCCGTCGTCACGAGCTCCGGCGCGGACGAAATCCTATTATACGGGATCAGATTCACGTGTACATCCAGCCCACGCAGCCAGGCCGCCAGCTCGTGGGCGTCGCTGGACGCGTCGTTGACGCCGGCCAACATCAGATACTCGATCATCAGCGTGTTTTGTTGAATCTCGTTCACCCGCGTCACCGCTGCTCGCAAGCCGTCGAGCGAATATCGGCTGGCGAGTGGAATCAGGCGCTCGCGCACCTCCGGACGCACGCTGTGCAGGCTGAGGGCCAAACGGACGCCCGGAAATCGCCGCCCGCAGCGGATCATCGCGTCCGGAATGCCGACCGTCGAAATCAGGATCCGCCCTGGCGAGTGATGAAACAGCTCCGGCGCGAGCAAGCAGCCAACCGCCGCGTAAACCACCGGCTCGTTGTGAAGCGGCTCGCCCATCCCCATGAAGACGATATTGCGAATTCGCCCCCCTTCGCGGGCGATCCGTTCGCCGGCGAGCACGACCTGGTCGAGAATCTCGGCGGCCGTCAGGTTCCGCGCAATGCCCATCTGCCCCGTCGCGCAAAACGGCAAGCGGCCGCGCAGCCGACCTGCGACGACACGCAAAGCGATACCCGGCCGGTGCCGGTCCGCATCAGCACCGATTCAACGAGTAGCCCCGCCTGTGTTCGCAGGACGAGCTTGGTCGCCCCGTCGAGCTGCGAGTTGTGGGCCTCGGCGAGTTCGAGCGGATGAAACTCGACGCGCCGGCGAAATTCATCGCGCACATCTGCCGGCAATTCGTCGAGCGCGGCCGCTGCGCCCAGGCATTTCTTGAAAAACGCCGTCCGCAGCGCGCGGAGCCGGCGCGGCTCGAACTTTAGTTCGGCCCGCAGGCGAGCGATCGCCGTCGAATCGTAGATGCTGATCAAGTCAAATTCCCGAGTTGAAAGTCGGCCCGCAATAACCGGACTCACGCAAAGACGCGGAGAATTCGTCTTTCGCCTCTGCGCCTCTGCGTGAAAAACATTAACCAATCTCGACCTTATGTGCCGCGCCAACGACGTCCTTAACGTACCGCGGCACGGCGTAGCCTGGCAGCCGCGACGACAATTGATCCATGATTTCCAGTCCAACTTCGATCGGCACGTCAAAATGCGCGGCCCCCGCCACTCGGTCGAGCTGATGCAGATAATACGGCAAGACCCGCAGGTCGACGAGGCGCTCGCAAAGGGCGGCCTGGGCTTCGACAGTGTCATTGACGCCCGCCAGCAGCACGGCTTGGTTCAACAGCACGATGCCTGCCTCGGCCAGCTTGGCGAGCGCCGCCGCGACGTGGCCGTCCAGTTCATTGGCATGATTTGAATGCACGACGACAACCGGCACGAGCCGCGTGCCGCGCAGCCAAGCGATCAGTGAACCGGTCACGCGCTCGGGAATCGCAATCGGCAGTCGAGTATGGACGCGCAATCGGCGGACGTGCGGGACTTCCGCGATCTTCTCTACCAACTCGGCCAGCACGTGGTCGGCGAGCGTGAGCGGATCGCCGCCGCTTAAGATCACTTCATGAATCGACGAATCGGCTGCGATCTCGCCGAGCGCGGGCCGCCACTGGTCGACTGAACGCGGAGATTCATCATACGGATAGTGACGGCGAAAACAATAACGACAGTTCACCGCGCACGCGCCCGTCGTCACCAATAACACACGACCCTCGTACTTATGTAATAGTCCCGGCTGCTGCAGCGCGCCCGCATCACTGACTGGATCAATCGTGAAGCCGGGCACAGAGTTCAATTCATCGCCGAGGGGCAGCACCTGCCGCAGCAGCGGGTCGGATGGGTCGGCCGGCCGAATCCGCGCTAAGAATCCGCGTGGCACGAACAGCGGAAACGGGCGGCCGGCCCGCCGCGCTGTGGCCGCCATTTCGGCCGGCAGGTCGAGCAAACGGCACAGTTCGTCTGGCTCGCGGACGGCGTCTTTCATCGCCGCCTGCCAGGACGCATATCTTGGCACGGGCAATCTGGCGCGGACAGCCGGCGGCGGCATGGATAGAATGGTCATCTTGTTTTTGCTACATGGCCCGGCCCTCTGGGCCGGCTTCGCAACGCGAGGATTTAATTGAATTAATCGACAGACGCCGTCCCAACCGACCCGAATCGAGTCGGCTATAGAACGGCACCCCATTCCTAGCACATTGAACTCAATTCCGAAAGCGATCCAGGAAGAACCGAACGTGACCACGTACAACACCAGCGATTTTCGTAAGGGCCTCAAGGTGCAAATTGACGGTGTGCCCTACCTGATGGTGGAAATGAATTTCCGCAAGCCGGGTAAGGGCAACGCCCTCTACGAGTGCAAATTGAAGAACCTGGTGCGCGGCACCGTCGTCGACCGCACCTACCGCGCCGGCCAGACGCTTGAAGCGGCCGACGTCAGCGAGTTTACGGCCCAATTCCTCTACCGCCAGCAGGACATGTTCGTCTTCATGAACGTTAATTCTTACGAGCAATATGAATTGACATTGGACCAGGTCGGCGACGCCTGGAAGTTTCTCAAGGACGGCCTGGAATGCATTTTGATGGTGTATAACAACAACCCAATCGCCGTCACGCCGCCGAATCATGTGATCCTGAAGGTCGAGTACGCCGAGCCGGCCGCCCGCGGCAACACGGCTACAAACGTGCAGAAACCGGTGAAGCTGGAGACGGGGGCCGAAATCGGTGCTCCGGCCTTTATCAACACCGGCGACTACCTGCGGATCGACACCCGCACCGGTGAATACATTGAACGGGCCAGGGCGCCGGAGGAATGACGTACAAGCCGTAGGACGGACAATCCTGTTCGTCGTCGGCCGGCGGACCGACCAGATTGTCCGTCCTACCAGCCAAGATCGCACCGCCACCAACGAATAAAAATACCGTAGTTAGCGGCCGCGCCTTGCGCGGCCAGCAACTTTCCACCCGCCGCCGCCGTCCTATTGGGGGAATCGCCATGTGGATCGCCATACTCGTCTTCGTCGGTATTGTGCTGTTCGCTGTGATGTTCGGCGCCGGGATTTACAACAAGCTTGTGGCCCTGCGGAATCGCTTTCAGAACGCGTTTTCGCAGATCGAAGTCCAGCTCAAGCGCCGCTACGACCTGATCCCCAACCTGGTCGAAACGGTGAAGGGCTACATGGCCCACGAGCGCGGCACGCTCGAGGCCGTCATCCAGGCGCGCAACCAGGCCGTCAGCGGCCTCAATCGCGCCGCCGCCAACCCGGGCGACCCCGCGGCCATGCAGGCCCTGGCCTCGGCCGAATCGGGCCTGACCGGCGCGCTAGGCCGCCTGTTTGCCCTCTCCGAAGCCTATCCCGACCTCAAGGCCAACCAGAACATGGCCCAGCTCACCGAGGAGATCACGTCGACCGAAAACAAGGTCGCCTTCGCCCGCCAGGCCTACAACGACGCGGTGATGCAGTACAACACCTACCGCCAGAGCTTCCCGCCGATTGTCTTCGCAAACATGCTCGGCCACACCCACGACGCCGAGCTGCTCGATTTCGACGACGCCCAGATCGCCGAGGCGCCGAAGGTGTCGTTTTCGTAAAGAAAATAGATTGCAAAGTGCAAATTGCAAATTGGCAAGGGCCTCTTCATTTTACAATTTGCATTTTGCAATTTCCCCGTATGCCATGGCCACTGACTTCTTCCAGCGCCAAGCCGTCGCGCGCCGCAACACATCGTGGCTCGTCGCGATGTTTGTGCTGGCGGTCGTGGCCATCGTCGGGGCCACCGTGGCCGCCACGGCGGTCGCTGTAACGTATCGCCGCGAGTATCGGCAGGGCATTCAAGCCGAGCGCGAGTGGTACGACGAAGGCAACGCGGACCAGTGGCGCCTGCCACTGTTGGCCGGCGGCGGCGCGCTCGTGTTGATCGTTGGCGGCAGCCTCTTCAAGATGCTCGAGCTCTCGGCCGGCGGCACAGCCGTCGCCGAGCGACTCGGCGGGCGGCGCGTCTATCCGAACTCCGAGGACCCGACCGAACGGCGGGTGCTCAACGTCGTCGAGGAAATGGCTCTGGCCTCCGGGGTGCCGGTGCCGCCCGTGTTTTTGCTCGGCCAGGAACGCGGCATCAACGCCTTTGCGGCCGGCTCCTCGCCGAGCGACGCGGTGGTCGCTGTGACTCGCGGCTGCGCCGAACAGCTTTCGCGCGACGAGTTGCAAGGCGTCATCGCCCACGAGTTCAGCCACATCCTCAACGGCGACATGCGGCTCAACCTGCGGCTGATTGGCGTGTTGCACGGCATCCTGCTGTTCGGCCTGGTCGGAAAAATGCTGCTCCGCATCGCCTACTACAGTGGCGACGGCGGACGGTACCGCTCCGATTCGCGCCGCGCCTCGAATGGCGTGTTGTACCTGTTTGCGGTCGGATTGGCGCTTTTGATCCTTGGCTCGCTCGGGTCGTTTTTCGGCAACCTGATCAAGGCGGCCGTTTCGCGGCAGCGCGAGTTCCTCGCCGACGCCTCGGCCGTCCAATTCACGCGCAATCCGGGGGGCATCGCCGGCGCTTTGAAGCGGATCGGCGCCGCGATCGTCGGCTCGCGGCTTGTCGCCCCGGCCGCCGCTGAGGCCAGCCACATGTATTTTTCACAGGGCGTGTGGGAAGGCTTCACCGGTTTGTTTGCGACGCACCCGCCGCTGGTCCAAAGGATCCACCGCATCGATCCCGAGTGGGACGGCACGTATCCGCCGCCGACGGCCGAAGATATGGTCGCCGACCTGGCCACTGGCGACGCCGCGGGCCTCGTCGCGGCCGGCATGCGCGAACTCAAAGAGCGGCCACCGATCGCGGTCGTCTCGCGGGCCGCCGACCAGGTCGCCAACCCGACAACCGCACATCGCCAGTACATCGCCAGCCTGATCGCCTCTCTGCCGACCGAAATCACGAGCGCCGCCCGCGACGGCTACGGCGCCCGAGCCCTGATCTACGCCATGCTGCTCGACCGCGACGCCGACGTCCGTGCCAACCAACTGCAAGCGCTGCGCGAAAAGGCGGAGGCGAACGTGTTTGAGCTGACGCTGCGGCTGGTGACGTTCGTCAATCGCCTCAACGTCCGCGCCCGGCTGCCGTTGGTCGATATGTCGCTGTCGGCGCTGCGCTCACTCAGCCCCACGCAATACAAGCAATTTCGCAATTGCTTCGACGCGCTCGTGCATGCCGATCACCGCATCAGCCTGTTTGAGTGGGTACTCCACCAGATGCTGCTGCGCCACCTGCGGCTGCAGTTCGAGCCGGTCCGAGAGCCGCAGACTATGTTTTATGGGCTACAGCGGCTGGGCGAGCCGGTGAGCGTGCTGCTCTCGGCGGTCGCCCGGGCCAGCCAGGGGGCAGATGAGGCGGCGTTCGATGCGGCGGCGAAAATCGTGCCCGAGGTAGCAGTGCAAATGCGGCCGCCGGAAGGGAGCGGCCTGCGGAAGCTGAACGACGCGCTCCAGCAACTCGTCCAAGTCGCCCCGCAGCACCGCCGCCGACTGGTCGACGCCTGCGCCGCGGCCATTTGCGCCGACGGCCAGGTCAACGCCACCGAGGCCGAGTTGCTCCGCGGCGTCTGCGACCTATTGGGCTGCCCCCTGCCGCCCTTGATCGATGTGCACCCCCAGACGCCGAAAGTGGGGTAAGCTTCGACATAAGGATTCAGCTCCGCCGCCGCAATATGATACATCTCCGAACGCGGCAGCCAGGCCCCGAGTTACTTCTATTCGACATCGACATTCGACACTTCACATTCGTCCATATCCCCCCTCACATCATGTCCAAAGGGTCGACGTCGGCAATCCACTGGATCTCCTTGGGAGGCTTAAACTGGGCCGCGGCATGCTGAACGATCTCGCGGAGCCGCGCGCCATCCGCGGCCTGCAACTGAATTTGATAGCGATAATCGCCGCGTAGTTTGGTGATCGGGGCGGGCGCGGGTCCCAGGATGCGCACCGCGGGCCCGTCGCCCGTTGCGCTGTCGCGCAGCCGCTTGCTGAATTCGACCGCGGCGTCGTGCAAGCTCCGCTGTTGCGGGCCGCGGATTACGATTCGCAGCAGTGCGCCAAACGGCGGATAGCCGAGCGCTTCGCGAAGCGGCAGCTCCTGGCTGGCGAAGGCGGCGTAGTCGTGACGCACGGCGGCCTGGATGGCCGGCGCATCGGGGCTAAGTGTTTGCACCAGCACGTGACCGCCGCGCGGCCCGCGGCCGGTGCGGCCGGCGACTTGAGTGACAAGCTGAAACGTGCGCTCGGCCGCGCGGAAATCGGGCAGGTGGAGGGCCGTGTCGGCATTCACCACGCCGACCAGCGTGACGTTGGGGAAGTCGAGCCCCTTGGCGATCATTTGCGTGCCGAGCAGAATCTTCACCCGGCCTTCACGAAACGCGGTGAGCGCCTGCTCGTGGCTGCCGCGGCGGCGCATGCTGTCGGCGTCCATTCTGAGGCACGGCGCGTTGGGAAAACGGGCCCGCACCTCGGCCTCGAGTTTTTGTGTGCCCAGGCCGGCGTAGCGCAGGCCGGCGAATTTGCACTCGGGGCAGGTCGTTGGCGCCGGGGCGTGCGCATCGCAGTAATGACAAATGGCCGTGTTGTCCTGGCGGTGAAAGGTCATCGCCAAATCGCAGGCCTGGCACTTGAGCGCGAAGCCGCAGGCCGGGCACTGGATGTGGGTGGAAAACCCGCGACGGTTCAATAGCAAGATGATCTGGCCGCCCTCGCGGAGCGCGGCCTCCATTGCGCGCCAGAGCGGCCGGCTTATTGCGCCATGAGCACTCTTGCTATGAATCTCGTCGCGCAGATCAATCGTCCGCACGCCCGGCAGCGGCAGCGACAGCACGCGGCGGGGCATTTCCACGAGCAGATATTCGCCCCGCTGGGCTCGGTGCCAGCTTTCCAGCGACGGCGTCGCGCTCGCTAGCACGAGCGGCACGTTCTGATCGGCTGCCCGCCGCAGGGCCACGTCGCGGGCGTGGTAGCGCGGTGCGATCTGTTGTTTGAACGTCGCCTCGTGCTCTTCGTCGAGGACGACGAGACCGAGATGAGGCGTCGGCGCGAATATCGCGCTGCGAGCGCCGACGACCACCTCGACATCGCCGCGGGCGATCCGCTGCCAGTGCTCATGACGCTCGGGGTCGCTCAGGTGGCTGTGAAGCACGGCGACGCGGTCGAAGCGGGCGCGGAAGCGGCTAACGGTTTGCGGCGTCAGGCTGATTTCCGGTACCAGCAGAATCGCCTGTCGCCCAAAGCGGACGACCTCTTCGATTGCGCGGATGTAAACTTCCGTCTTGCCGCTGCCCGTCACGCCATGCACGAGGATTGTGCGATGCCGAGCCGCATATAGGGCATCGCGAATCGTGGCCAGGGCGCGGAACTGGTCCGGGTTCAGCTCGAGCGCCGCTGCGCGGTCGTGCTTTGGCAGGCTGAGGCTTCCCGTCGAAATTCGCTCAACGCTGGCTTCAATCAGGCCTTTCTTGCGAAGTGCGTGAATAGGCCCCTGTGTACAGCCGGCGCGTGCGGCGAGCTGTGGGGCTGATAGCGGTTGCCCGCTGGCCGCTAGCACACGCAGCGCATCGGCCTGTTTGGACGGCAGCTTAAGTTCGTCGAGCCGGCTGGAAACGTCCGCCGATACTGCGAGCAACGTCACATCTCGCGTCCCCGCCTCATGCCGCACGCCGGCCGGCACCACGGCGTCCAGCGCCTGGCCCCAGGGGCACAGATAGTAATCGGCCATCCACCGCGTCAGCCGCAGCATCGCCGCGGAGAGCAGGGGGCGGCGATCGAGCACGGCAGTGACCGGCTTAAGCTGCCGGCCGGCGGTTGGCTTATTGCCGAGGGCGACGCAGTAACCGATCACATTGCGATTGCCGCGGCCCAAGGGGACGCGCACCCGGCGTCCCGGCTCGAGCAGTCGCCCTGTTCGATCCGGGCTCAGCAGTTCATCGGGCACCGCGTAGTCGAACTCACCCAGCGGGCTGCCGGCGAGCACGACGGTCGCCACGAGCCGTTCGGCGGCAGCGTCGACTTCCCACGGCGCGGGATCGGTATCGAAAAGTGATTGCTGGGCCGGCATCCTTGATGCGCGCTTACGACGAATGCATTATCCTGGGTCAGCTTCTGGTTTAGATTATAGGGAATTAGGCTGGATCGTTCGGCGCTTGTTTTTCGCCCCGAAATGCGGGATTGACACGGCCTGGCCTGCTAGACGACGAGCGAGCGTTTCATGCGAATTGGGATCTATGGCGGCAGCTTTGACCCCCTGCACAACGGGCACTTGGCGCTTGCGCGGGCGTGCCGGTCGCAAGCGGCGCTCGATGAGATATGGTTCGTGCCGGCCGCCGTGCAGCCCCTGAAGCAGCATGGACCGCGGGCGAACGGTCGGCAGCGGCTCGCCATGTTGTGCCTGGCACTGGCGCGAGCCGCATTGGCGAGCGAGTCCGATCGAAATCGACCGCGGCGGCGTCAGTTACACGGTCGATACCCTGCGGACGATTCGCAGTGAGCGGCCGGATGATGAGCTGTATTTCTTAATCGGCGCCGATGCACTGGAGGACATGGCGCATTGGAAGGAGCCGGCCGAAGTTTTTCGGCTGGCAACGCCGCTGGTCGTCCGCCGCGCGGGCGAGCGCGAGCCAGATCTCGCGGCAGTGGCGGCCTTATGCCCGCCCGAGCGACCGCCAATCTTGGTGGCGATGCTGGCGCATGAGATCAGCAGCACGGAGATTCGCCGGCGAGTGGCTGCGGGTTTGCCGATCGATAAACTGGTGCCCTCCGCCGTAGCGCAGTATATCGCCGAACATCAAGTCTATCGCCATTAAGCGCTCACGATTATACGGGCCACACGCGGATGCTGGCCACGCTTATGCGCACACTGACGCTCGTGACTAGGCTGCCTGGCGAGAATTCAAACGGCGGCCCAACTCGGGCGAGATGACCACTTTTGCGGCGCCCGCTTCGCCACGGAGCGCGTCGGCGACGACAGTTAACTGCTCGTCGACGGTTTGGGCCACATCGAGCAAGAGCCACTTGCGGCCGCGGACCAGGCAATGCCCGCCGCCGTTGCCCCCCAGCCAATCTTGCCGCACTTCATATCCCAAGCGGCGCGCCACTTCGAGCGCTTCGTCCAAAACTTCAACCGTGTGCATTCACAATCTCCATGTGGCCGAGAACTGAACCGCGACGCGACGGGCGGCGAGGTGTACCGTCCACCGCAGTGCTGGCGGAAGAAGCCAACTTTCCGGCTCTCAGCCGGCGGCTCTCGACTTTCGTAGATCGCGGATTCTACTCTGCTATGTTTTAGTCGGCCAGTCGGATTCGACGATAACACAAAACGCCGTAAATTACTGAACCATAAAGAGTTAAGGGTTATCTATTCGGCAATCCGGCGGCTCGGGGCGATCGGCGCAGTTTGCTCGACTTGGCCCCGCCGCGGCTGACTTTGCCGCCCAACTTTTGCTAGCGGGAAATCAATGACTGACGACGCCCTGACGCCTGAACGCAAGCTGGAACTGGCGGAACAAGAGCTGCGACAGGCTCGCAAGATGGCGGCCCTTGGCGAGCTGGTCAGTACCACCTGCCATGAGTTCAACAACGTCCTGACCACGATCATCAATTACTCAAAGCTCGGCTTACGTCACAAGGACGAAGCATCTCGAGACAAAGCCCTGACGAAGATTCTGGCCGCGGCCGGCCGGGCCGAAAAAATCACCAACAGCGTGCTCGGCCTCGCCCGCAGCCGCAACAACGAACGCGCCGCCGACCAACTTGGCAATGCTTGTGGAAGGCTCGCTAGCCCTCTTGGAGCGCGAGATGCAAAAACATCGCGTCCTCGTGGAGGTCGAATTCGTGCCATCGCCGCCGGCGCTGGTGGCGGCCGGCGAGATCCAGCAAGTCGTGCTGAATTTGCTCACCAATGCGCGGCAGGCCATGCCCAGTGGCGGGCGGATCACGATTCGCATTGCCCCCGACGCGGCTGCCGGCACAGTCGATCTTACCGTGCGTGACACCGGCACCGGCATCCCCGCCGACCGATTGCCGCGGATATTCGATCGCTTCTACACAACAAAGCAGGGCCCGGATGCCAGCGGCAAAGGAGGCACTGGCGTGGGCCTCTCGATGTGTCGCGAAATCATTGAAGCCCACCAGGGACGGATTCGCGTGGAAAGCAGCGTCGGCGTCGGCACGTCATTCACGTTGAAACTGCCGGCGGCGCCGCCCAAACAATCCACGCTCATCATGCCAGTTCTCAACTTAGGCGTGCCGTTAAGCCGAGCCGCGGCCTCGAACATGCCCTAGGACGGAGCATCCTGTCCGTCCTGCCGAGTTCGCGTTAAAACGGCGCATAAAGGGGTGAACTGGCCGTCGCTGCCCCGGTCAGTCGGGCGTGCATCTCGCTCAGCATCCGTTGTTCCAAGGGCGGGTCGCGGCCCCGATCGATCCACCGCGGCGAGGCGTGCGTGCGGCTGACGCTTTCGGCGTGGTCGGGTCGCTCCGAGTTGAGCGACGTATCGTTGCGAAACATCGCGGCGCCGGCAGTCGCCCGCTCGGGATGAGGTAAATCCTCCAATTCCTTCTGCACGGTGACTTCGACCGTGTAATTCGGACCGACCGGGATTACTCGGACCGTGGCCCTCCGTCGAATCGTCTGGAAGGTACTCTCCCATCGATTGAAACGGCCGACGGAATCCTTACGCTGCGGTTCGAGCCAGGTCGCACCGTCTTGCGGGGCCGTATCGATGCGGCCCTCCATCGCGACTTCACCACGGCGGGCCGGCTGCTCGCCGGTAATTGTAAAGTAATCGCTGACGACGTCGGTAATCTGGTCCCAGGCCCATTCGTCGTTCGTGACTGGAACCGTGATTGAGCTGGGCACGGCTGCGAGCGCTTCGGGCCCCGGTGGCAAGCCGAACTGCGGTGAGACCGCGCCGCCGGGGGCGATATCCGCCAGCGACCCGGCGGGCGCCGCCGGAGAAACCAGCGGCGGCCCAAAGATCGACCCGGGCGTCTGGCTGGGCACCGGAACGGCCGTCGACTGGGGCGGATAAATCGGCGCAAGTCCCGGGCCTTGATCGATGAGCAGCGGCGATGGCGCCAGGGCAGAGGGGCCCGTCCCATTCGTCGGTACGGGCTGCACTACCACGGGGGGGGCCGGCGGCGCAAGTTGCTGAGGTGCCCATGGTTTGCAGCCGAAGAACACGAGCCAGACCGGCAGTACCAAGACAACCAGAATAATTGGACCGCGGTGCATCGAATGTTGTGCTGGGTAGCAGGCACGCTCCGCGTACCGTAGCCGCAGTTAAATTATGGTGCGACCCAAGAGACCCTTTCGGCACCCGAAGAGTGCCAACTACATTGCCCTCTGCCGACGGACGGCCGCCGTGCGAGCCGGCACTGCTGGTGCCCATCGGAAGATGGATTCGCAAGGATCGCGAACGAGGCGTCCGTCCTCTCACGGAACAGACGCGGCATGGATGCCGCGGCTGGGCCGGTGCTGCGCTGGGCAGCGCCGGGCAGCGCGCGCATGCCAACGGGCGCGACCCGGGCGGCATCTTCTCGATTCGACGCTTGTGCGGCAAGAGTGAATACAGCCGGAATCATAATAGCTTTAACAGGCCACGAAACTGGCAGATTGCGCAGATTGGGTGCTTTTCCGGCGAGTTTTGCTGTGCCCCTTTGCTGGTGGGCTCAGGTTCCGCTCAAGGCAGATTCTGAACGTATGGGTGCGAAACTTAATCTCAACAGCCAGCGTCCAAACACGTGGGGGATGACGGCACTTTCCCGTCAAAATGTCAGGTTCGCCCGACGCTGAACCGACTTCGCGTCTCATTCGGAGCAGAGTCATCATGAGCGATTTCCGAAATACGAATTGGACGAATTGCACATGGAGGCGCGCGGCGGGAGCAATTGCCCTGTTCTTCGCCGCCTTCGCAGCGGCCCTAATATCGTCGCCGGCCGCTGCCCAGGGCGTGTTGGTCGACATCCGCGTCGATCGCCCCGCGCCGCTACCGCGACCGATCATCATTTGGCCGCCGCGGCCAATTCCGCCGCGGCCGATTCCGCAGCCGCCGAGCAGTTATCGCATCGACGAACTGAGCGTCAACGCGAACATCGAAGACCAGGTTGCCCGCGTGCAGGTCTCGCAGACATTCGAGAACACGGGCAGCACGACGATGGAAGTCTGCTTCATGTTTCCGCTGCCGTACGATGGGGCGATCGACCGGCTGACGTTGATGGTGGACGGCAAAGAATATGATGCCAAGCTGCTTTCGAAAGACGACGCACGGCGGCGATATGAAGAGATTGTGCGAAAGAATCGCGACCCGGCCTTGTTGGAGTGGGTCGGCAACGGGATGTTTCAAACGAGCGTGTTCCCGATTCCGCCGGGGGCGAAGCGCATGGTAACGCTGCGCTATTCGCAACTGCTGCGCAAGAGCTTTGGCTTGTCCGACTTCATGTTCCCGCTCAGCACGGCCAAGTACACGTCGAAGCCGCTGGAGAAGCTGAGCTTCCGCGTCGCGATCGAATCGAAGGCGCCGATTCTGAACGTCTACTCGGCGTCGCACGGCATCAAGACCGAGCGGCCCGATTCGAAGCACGCCGTTGTGACGTACGAGGCCCACGATACTGTGCCGGCCGAAGATTTCCGTCTGTTCTTCGACAACGGCAACGAGGCGGTCGCGGCCAGCGTCGTCAGCTATCGCCCGCAGGACGCTGAGGACGGATATTTCTTGCTGCTGGCCAGTCCCGAGATCAAAGCGGCTGAAGAGAAGCCGGCGCCGAAGACGGTGCTGTTCGTGGTCGATCGCTCGGGCAGCATGAGCGGCGAAAAAATCGAGCAAGCCCGCGGGGCGCTAAAGTTCGTGCTCAACAACCTGCGCGAGGGCGACACGTTCAACATCATTGCCTACGACAGCGAGATCCAGTCGTTTCGCCCGGAGCTGGAAAAATTCAACGACGACACCCGCGCCGCGGCCATCGGCTTCGCCGACGGTTTGTATGCGGGCGGCAGCACCGACATCGACGGCGCCCTGAAACGTGCGCTGAGCATGCTCACCGACGACAGCCGGCCGACCTATGTGCTGTTCCTGACCGACGGTCTGCCTACGACCGGTGAGACGGGCGAATCGGCGATCGTCAAGCACACCGAAGAGCTGAACCGCACGCGGGCCCACGTGTTCGCCTTCGGCGTCGGCTACGACGTCAACAGCCGGCTGCTGGACCGGCTGTCGCGTTCGAATTTTGGTCTGACGCAATACGTGCGGCCGAAGGAGAACATCGAGGCCTCGGTCAGTGCGCTGTATCGCAAGATCAGCGCCCCGGTAATGACGGACGTGGCCCTGGCGATCGATATCGAAGGGGCCGGCGGCGCGGAGCAGAGCGTCAGCCGCGTTTACCCCAAGGGCAAGTTCGACCTGTTCGGCGGCGACCAGGCCGTCGTTGTCGGCCGCTACCGTGCGGGCGGCACCGGCAAGGTGACGCTCCGCGGCAAGCTCGGCGGCGGCGAAAAGTCGTTCGACTTCCCGGCCGAGTTCAAACGCAAGAGCGACGACGATTCGAATTCGTTCGTGGCCAAGCTGTGGGCCACCCGGCGCGTGGGCGAAATCATCGACGAGCTGGATTTGAATGGGCGCAACCAAGAGTTGATCAACGAGCTGGTCGCTTTGGCGACCGAGCACGGCATCCTGACGCCGTACACGTCGTTTTTGGCGGACGAGAATTCGAACTTCCGCGATCTATCGATGACGCACGAGTCGGCGTCGCGCAGCGCAATGCAGCTTGATGCCGTCGCCGGCGAGGAAGGTTTCCGGCAGCGGCTGGCGAAATCGGAGTTGCGATCGGCCGATCAGTTCGGCGAAGCAGCGGGACGACCCATGGGCGGCGGCCTTGCCGGCCGCGGCGGTTTTGGCGGCGGAGGCAGCGCAGCCGAACGGCCCGGTCACCGCGCCGGCCTCGGGCGGCGGCATGTTCGGCGGCAACGTGCGGTACTACGACGCGGCGAAGGACGCCGAGGTGGTCGCCGCAAACATTCGCCAGATCGGCGCGAAGACATTCTTCCAGCGCGGCGCTGAATTAGTGGATTCGACCGTGAGCGAGGCCGAGGAGACGGGCGCGAAGAAGATCGACCGCTTCAGCGACGAGTATTTCGCCCTGGCCGAGCGCTACGGCAAGCGAATCGCACCGTATTTGGCGCTAGAGGGGACGGTGGTTGTGAAGATCGATGAGACGACGTACGAGTGGTGATCCGCGATAGCCGCAACCGCACAGCTGGGAGGCTTGTTTGATGCATCCAGCGCAGAGCGCAGGTTCTGGAGTTGCCGTCGCTACGGTGCCACGTTCTCGTTCGGCGAGCTATCGGGACGAAAAAGTTGACATAGCTCCGTCGCCACCGCATATTACACCTAACGAACTGTTGCGATGCGAGGGGTTGATGACAAGAATAGTGTTGCTTGTGGCGGTGATGGGTAGCGTCGTGCGGGCCGATACGGTCGAAATTGATCTGGGCGCCAGCCGCGCCGAATTAGTTTCCGCTAGCGTGACGCCGTTTCCCGAGTTTACGTTGATGCGAACAGCTGGCGGCGCGACGGAGTCGCATACATGGACCTTCGATCTCTATTGCTCCGACCGTGACGCATCCCCATCATGTGTGACTCCCCTGGAAGGCATGTTCCGGCTGCGCCCGGGAAATGCTTTTCCGCCTGGTCCGCCGGTCGCAACAACGTGGCTGCTGACACCGGACAACGCTTCCCAGTACGGCTACTTCAAATTGATCAGCTTCTCGCCTTTCGTCGATGAGTGGGTTACCACGGATTGGGCGCCTTTGGAATCTGCTATGCTGGACATGGCGCAGGGTGTGGGTGATTGGAGTTACCTGGCTTCCATTTGCCTGGACTGCGGCGATCCGAAAGCGGAGGTGACCGGCAGCGCCCTGCCCATTCCCGCCCCTCCCGCCGGCGGGCGTTATCAACTCACGTCGATCGATCGGGTCGAGCTTCGCTATACCGATGCCGTCGGCTATACGCTAACGCATTCCTATTATGGACATTTCGTGATCGTGGCCGAGGCGAACGTCGTGCCTGAGCCCAGCGGAAGTTTTGCATTCTTGCTTGGACTGGCTGGATGCTTCGCTTATGGACGGCGGGGGTCGATTGCGAGACAGTCGACGATTCGCAGAAGTCGCGTCGCATGACCCGTCCGGTCCTCACCCGCCAGCAGTCCCGCGACCTCGATCGCCGGGCGATCGAGGAACTAGGCATGACCGGCCTCGTGCTGATGGAAAACGCCGGCCGCGGCTGCGTCGACCTGCTGGAGCGGCTTGGAGTGCGGGGGCCGGTGGTTGTCGTGTGCGGCAAGGGCAACAACGCCGGCGATGGGTTCGTCATCGCGCGGCACTTGGCAATTCGCGGCCACGCTTGCCCAACGATCCTGCTGTTCCCACCGGGCGAGCTAGGGGGCGACGCCGCGGCCAATTTTGCGATCCTGCAAAAGTGCGGCGCGGCCGTTGTCGATCTATCTGGCGCTGATCCTCAGGAACTGCCGTCGCGATTGGATGCCGAGGCCGCGGGCGCCGAGTGGCTGGTCGACGCCTTGCTCGGCACCGGGGCTCGGGGCGAGCCGCGGGCACCGCTTGACGGGGCGATTGATTGGATCAACGGGCGAACTGCCCAGACGCGAGCGCTAGCTGTCGACGTGCCCAGCGGTCTCGATTGCGATACGGGCCAGCCGGCGCAGCACACCGTCCGCGCCGATCATACGTGCACGTTTGGGGCGATTAAAATCGGTTTCACGAAGCCGGCGGCGGGGCCGTACACCGGGACCGTGCACGTGTGTGATATTGGCATCCCGCTTGGTATAGTGTAGTCATCTCGCTTCGCCAGATGAAATCCGCTCGCGGAGCGAGCGGACTACACTGCCCGCTAATCGTCGCGCTCCGTTCGGCTGTCTTCCGCCCTAAGGCTCAGACTGAAGGAAGCTCCCGGCCGCAGCGGTTTTGCCTAACGATCTCTTAACGCCGCTGGCAACCCGCGCAGAAGAACGTCGCCCGCTGCGCCTGCACGATCCGCTTGACGAGCGTGCCGCTACCGCACCGCGGGCAGGGCTGGCCCGCGCGATCGTACACGCGGTGATGGCTTTGATAGCCGCCCGTTTGGTTGAGCACGTTGCGATAGGTGCCGTCGCCGAGCGTGGAGCCTTCATAACGGATGGCCGTTTCGAGCACAGCCTGGGTCGCGTCGGCGACGGCTTGCCACTGTTTGCGCGTCAAACGATCGCAATGCGCGGCCGGGTGGATCGCGGCCAGGTGCAAGATTTCCGACGCGTACAAGTTGCCGATGCCGGCGACGGTGCGCTGATCGAGCAGGGCGGGTTTGATGCCCCGGCGGCTTGCGCTTAGCTGTTGGCGGAACAACTGGGCCGTCATCGCGAGTGCATCGGGCCCCAATTTGGCCGGGCCAAATGCCATCTGTAATTCATCGGCCGAAAACAGGCGAACACTGCCCAGGCCGCGGCGGTCCCAATAGAGCAGTTCGTTTGGCTGGCCGATTTTGACGCCCGCGAGTTGACAGCGAAAGCGCAAATGCTCGCGGGTGGGTGGGTCGGCCACCAGCACCAGGCCGGTCATCCGCGGCTCGAGCACGATGGCGTCGGTCGAATCGAGCCGCACCACGACGCGCTTGCCAAGACGGTCGACTGCGGCAATCAACCGGCCGACCGCGCGGCGGCGGAAGTGGTCGATCCGCGGCGTGACGGCAATCGGTTTGCGGGGGCTGCTGACCCGCTCGACGTCTCGAATGCGCGAACCGACAACACCCAAGATGCCCCGTCGCATCGTTTCAACTTCAGGCAGTTCAGGCATAATGATTCACCACGCGGACATCACGGGATGAGTTTTCCGGACTTGATCACAAGCTTCATCCAGCCGAGAATCGATGGTGGGAGTAAATTGCAGCGATGTTAAAGGTTATTGGCAGCGAAGCGACGACGCAAGTTCCCGACGCGACGGGCCGGTTCGGAGCGTTTGGCGGGCGGTACGTGCCCGAGACGCTGGTGCGTGCGCTCGACGAGTTGGTGGTTGAATATGACAAGGCCCAGCGGGACGCGGCGTTTCAGAGTGAACTGGCCGATTTACTTAAGAATTACGTCGGTCGGCCCTCGCCACTCTATTTTGCGAAGCGGCTGACTGAGCAGTGTGGCGGCGCGCAGATTTGGCTGAAGCGCGAGGACTTGAATCACACGGGCGCTCATAAGATCAACAACACGCTGGGTCAGGCGCTCTTGACCTTGCGAATGAAGAAGCGGCGGGTGATTGCCGAAACGGGGGCCGGGCAGCACGGCGTGGCCACGGCGACGGCCTGCGCTCACTTCGGTTTGACGTGCGTCGTTTATATGGGCGAAGAGGACATTCGCCGCCAGGCGCCGAACGTGACGAGCATGAAGATGCTGGGCGCCGAGGTGCGGCCCGTGACGAGCGGCTCGCGGACGCTGCGCGATGCGATCAACGAAGCGATGCGGGATTGGATGTCGAGCGTCGAGACGACACATTACATTTTGGGCTCGGTCGTGGGTCCGCACCCGTTCCCGCGGATCGTCCGCGACTTTCAAGCGGTGATCGGCCGCGAGACGATTGAACAATGCCGCGCGCAACTGGGCCGGCTGCCGGACCAGGTCGTAGCGTGCGTGGGCGGCGGCAGCAACGCGGCCGGGATGTTTTACCCGTTCGTCGAATACCACGAGGTCGAGCTGGTGGGCGTCGAAGCGGGCGGCCGCAGCGCGAAACCGGGCGACCACGCGGCCCCGCTCAGCTACGGACAGCCGGGCGTGTTGCACGGCAGCTATAGCTATGTGATGCAAGACGAAGATGGCCAAACCTGCGACGTGCACTCGCTGTCGGCCGGCCTCGATTACCCGGGCGTGGGGCCCGAGCACAGTTATTGGAAGGACAGCGGCCGAGTCAGTTACACGAGTGCGAGCGACCAGGAAGCGCTGTCTGCGTTCGACGCACTGGCTCGCAGCGAGGGCATTCTGCCGGCGCTGGAAAGCTCGCATGCGATCGCGAAGGCGATGGAACTGGCCCGCGGCAAGCCGCAAGATTTTGCGATTGTGGTGTGTTTGTCGGGGCGGGGCGATAAGGATGCGGCGGAGATTGCCCGGTTGAGGGGCGCTTCTGCCTGAAAGTACGAAGTATTTCGCCGTGTCAAATGCAGTCGCAGCGTGTGAACGCGGCCTGGCGCAACCAATGATCGGAGCGAATTATGTTCGGTATCGGTGCAGGTGAATTGGTCGTTCTGGCGGTAGGCGTCGGCTTGCTCGTTGCCATATCGTTGGCGCTAATCAACGGCCAGAAGAAGGACAAAAACTGACGTTTCGCTGCGAATCGATGAGCTGTCCGAGAAAGCGGATCAGTGAATCGCACCAAGGCTCTCCGTTGGCGAATCGGCTGCGAAGATGGCTCAGGCGTCGCACTATTTAACTGTTTCCGAAAAGCTCTACGGCGAATTTGCCTGCGAGCCGTTCACGGTCGTGATGACCTCTGTGATGTTGCGAAACGATATGAATCGTGCGACCTCGCCGTCGTGCACCACGCAAATTGCACTATTCGGCTTAGTTGCAATTTCGTATGGATGTTCGACTCGGATGCGGGCGCCGGCGCTCAAATGAATCTCAAGGGGAGATAACGGCGAACCGTTCATTAATTCGATGATTTGGTTCGCTGTCATGACGAGCCTCATAGGATCAAACGAGCTTGTATGTCTGAAGTATAGCCGGGAGATACACCAAAGTCATGCCCGCCATTGACAATCTATTCACCCAGCTTCGCCGCGAAAACCGCAAAGCACTGATGCCCTTTGTCACGGCGGGCGATCCGGACCTCTCCTTTACGGCCGCAGTAATCAAGGAGCTTGTCGGCCGCGGCTGCCATTTGTGCGAGGTCGGCATTCCCTACAGCGACCCGATTGCCGACGGGCCCGTGATCCAGGCCAGCTACACGCGGGCCCTGGCGCACAAGATCAAGCTCGACGCGATCTTGCAGATGCTGGGCGACGTTGCGCCGCAGGTGGCCGCGCCCTTAGTGACGATGGTCAGCTATGCGATCGTTTATCGGCACGGTTTGGAGAAGTACGTCGACGACATTGCGTCCCGCGGGTTGGCCGGATTGATCGTGCCGGATTTGCCCGTCGAGGAATCGGCTGACCTGGCCAAAATCTGCGGCCAACGCGGGGTCAGTTTGATTCAACTCGTGACACCGACGACGCCCCGCGAGCGGCAGATTTGCATCGCCGAAACTTCGACGGGATTCTTGTACTACGTATCCGTGGCCGGCATCACGGGCGAACGGACGGAGTTGCCCCCGGAACTGGTCGACAACGTCGGCTGGTTGCGAACGCAAACGCCGCTGCCGATCTGCATCGGCTTCGGCATCAGCACGCCGGAACACGTGAAGCTGCTCGCGCCGGTCGCCGACGGCCTGATCGTCGGCTCGGCGATCGTCCGCCGCATCGCGGCGGCCGCCGACAAACGGCGCGAGACGGTGCTGGCCGACGTGGGCAACTACGTGAGCGCATTGCTGGCCGCGATTGGTTAGCCGCGCGCGGCCCGGCGAACTTGGTCGGGGTTTCGCCGCGTCGGAAGTTAGCGCCAACTCAGCGAACCAAGATGGTTCGGCAATGGATTCACTCCGTCGTCGGCGCTTCGTCATCGAAGCCGCGCCATTTCATGGGGCGGCGGAAGGGCTCGATGCGGAGCTTGACTTCGCCGTTCTGGAACAGCCTGACGGTGCCGGTCGATTCGCTGACGCAGATGGCGATGGCCGTCGACGCACGGGTGATGTCGGCAGCGGCCCAGTGCCGAGCGCCGAAACCCTTGGGGAGGGCAATGTCGGCGGCGCGTGGGGCGGCGATTTGCTGGGCGCCGGCCACAACCGTGCCGTCCGACGAGACGATGAACGCCCCGTCGAGCTGGGCGATCTCCTTGATTCCCTCGCGGACCTTGGCGTCGCTCAGCGACCGCTCGGTGCGGCTGTACCCGCGCAAGGGATCGAAGCCCATCGGCCGGCAAAAGGTCAAGACTTTGCGGTGATCGCCCACCACCAGCAGCGTACCGACCGGCTTGCCCTCGCGTCCTTCACGGCCGATATCGACGGCCAAATCGACGACCGTCTTGAGCGTATCGAGTGGGATCCGAGTTTTAAGCTGTCGCAAGTCGCGAACAGTCAATTGCCCCAAGTGCTCGCCGAGCCGGATGATGCTCAACGAGTCGATGACGTTCGGCTCGAAACCGCTATAGACGGCCACGACGCTCGCCCCGGGCGGCAACAATTCCTCGGCGACGGCTTCGAGCAGGGCCTGGGTCAGACGTTCGTAGACCGGGCTTTCGGCCGGCATATTGAGCAGGATGGTGTCGAATTCGTCTTCGGCTGCGCCGGCCAGGGTTTCCTCGGTATCGCCGGCCAACAGGACGGTGTGCTCGCCGGTGGCCTCGCGGAGGCGGGCCCAGTCGGCGGGCCGCTCCATTAAAAACAGCATCGCGTCGGCGTCGTGCGTCGTGGCCAGCTTGGACGCCAGCTCGCAGAAGGCCAACAATTGTTCGTTGGATTTTCGCGGAGCGGGCATAGCACGGGCCAGCGGGAGCAAGTGGGGCGTCGGACCGTCACATGGGACCCGCGCAATTTAGTGGACGGCGCGGTTCTCTTCAATCGCCTCGCGACTTCCGGCGACCGAATCTTGGCGATAAGACGGGCGCTTGGCATGATTTGATGCCGCGTTCGCTCGGGCGGCGAGCAATCAACGACCCGGCTAGCGCCGACGCGGGCTGCCGCGAGAGCCGCTCGGGACCGCAGCGCCGTTGCCGCCGGCCATGTTCGGAGGGGCTGCGTCAAAGGCCTGAAACACACGCTCGTCATAAAGCAGCAGCGCGTGCGTGGCGTGACAGATGGGCCCAACCTCCCATTCATGGTCGTAATTCGAATACAGCAGGTTGGCCAGGTAAGTCACGCTGCGGATCGTCCGCTGATCGCGGAGCTCGTCGTCGCTGAGGGAGTAGATGAGCCATTCCAAAATATGGCCGGTCGTTTTCACGCGGCGATCGATGTCCGCCTCGTCGCCGGGGCCCTGGAACCATTTGGTGCTCAGGCTGCCATCGCGATTCTGCAAGCGGAAGGCATAGTTCTGATAGTCCTTCACGAACTGTGCTGCCCGCGCGAATTCGCCATCCAAGGGTTCGCCGCTCTTTTTCCGGGCCCTTACGGCCAGGCTCAGTCCTGAGAGGCGATGGGTGCCGCCGCAGGCCGACCCGCGGATTGGCTGGTCGAGCTCCTCGTGAACCAAGCGGGGAATGTCCCACTCGAGCCCCTGATCGTTGACCCACGTCTCGTCGATGTCGATGTAGTGCGAAAGTGCGATCAACTTGAACGTCAACTCGGTTTTCGGGTAACAGGTCTTCTTCTCGACCTCAATCAAATCGCGCACGGTGAATTGGTGGTTGCCGATGAGAATTGGATAGTCGGGCGAGACGTGGCTCTGGGCCAGCATGGCCAGCAATTGGCCCATGTGGCCCTGCAGGCCAACGCCTTGCTTGGCCCGTAGTTCGCCCTCTGGTGTGACGTACAGCAGCGTTTGCCCTTTACAGGGGCGGTTGTAGCAGAGCCAGCCGATTGCCGTGATAAAGCTGCCGTGGTCGCTGCCCTGGCGGAGGTGGCTTTGCACGCCGTAGGCTAGCACGCCGTGCATCACTTCCCAGGGGTCGTTGTCCTGGCTGTTGAGGGGCTTTTGGTAGTAGCCACGCAGCACACTGCGGACGCGGTTGCGGAGTGCGATCAGTTGCGGCGTCAGCGGCGGGGACGGCGATGCAGCGGGCGGGGCCTCCGGACCGACATCCGCCGCAGCGACTGGCGACTGCTGCGCCTCGGTTTCTTTCTGTGTCGGCGCCGTCGCGGCGACTTCAGGCTGGCGGTTAGCGGGGCGATGCGGTGCATCGGCGGCTTCCGTCGCGACGTCGAACGCCTCGTCGATCGGCGTCTCGGACGCCAGCGCTGGTACCGCGCCGGTTTGCGGCGGTTCATCGCTGCCTGGCACCAAAACGGGGAGTGGCTCGTTACTGGGAAGCGGCGTCGGCGTGGCGGCAGCTGATTCGGTGGCGGCGGGTGCGGTTGCTGAGCCGGCCACGACGATCGGTAAACCCAAAGTCGTGGCTGTGCGAAGTTCGACCGCTGGCGCGTGTTGATCAGGCGCGACTGGTTGGAGTTTCGTGTGGTCGACCGCCGTCCGCTGCTGCAACTTCAGTAGCTGGTCGAGCACGATTCGCAACTGCGGACCGGCTGGCTGCGGCTGGGAGAAGCCGATCGCGGGTGTGTCGACCGTCCAGGAAGTAGTAGTGCCTTGTTCGGCGCCGGGCGCGTGCTTCCCAACGAGGAAAACCAGTAGCGCAGAGCAACCCAGCAGGGCAACCAATTGTTGCCATGCCGAGGGCGCCGGCAAACGATCGAGTTGTGGGGCTTGGATTCGCAAAGCTGGGTTGGATCTTCGGCGGTTGTAAGTTTGCGACGACAGGGCGGCAAGGCCTCGGTTCGCTCCAAGCGACGGCGTCGCACAATCGGGCGCGGCGAGAAGTCGAATCGGGCGGCATTGTCAGGACGTTGGCGTCCGCTAGCGCGGTCGCCAGGCCCATGAAGCTGATATCGGGCCAATGCTGGCAGGAATTCAGCCGGGTCGCGAGTTTGCCAGTTTCCCCGATCAGGTAGAAAGGCGGGTTAAACTTTGACGGCCAAGTGGATTTTGCCAAAGCATGCCGGGGGGCAAAGCAGAATCCAGAAATTCGGCACTGGTTTCAAATGCGCAACAAACGCAACAAACTACGAGTGAATCGCAGCCGGCACAGGGGATCGCTCAGAACGGCGAGACGCTGCGAATGCGCTGGGCGAGCGACGGCGGCTTGGGAGCGGGTGGCGTTTGTCCGGCAGCGACTTGCCGCCAGGCCTGGATATCGCCGCCGTAATCTTTGCCGGAGATCGATTTCATTGATTGTACGCCCATGTATTGAAGCGCAGGGTCGCGATCGTCGAGGGCCACAGTGAGGGCCTGCATGGATTCGGGCGTCTTGAACTGGCCGAGCGCTTCGGCCGCTGCCATGCGGACATCGAGGTCCTTGTCGCTCTGCAGCGTTTGGGCGAGCGGGGCGATGCTCGGGGGGCCGCCGTGGACGGCGAGCGCTTTGCAGCATGCGAGCCGCACGGCGGCATCCTCATCGGCCAGGCCCGCTTCGAGCACTTGCTGGGTCATCGGGGTTCGAAATTCAGAAATACTCCGGACGATCGCCTTGCGAACGAGAGGGTCGGTTTCGATCTGGATTTGGCGGGCGAGCTCATCGGCAAGCTGGCGCTGTTCGGGCGTATCTGCACCCGTTGCTCGGGCCGCATATTCGTTGACGGCGTCGATCCGCATCGCCGGGGCGTGGTAGGTCGTTAATTCGTGTTGCGGAAAGGGCCACATGTCGGGCCAGGCCATGCTGCGGCAGCCGACGGAGGACGCCAGCAGAGCGAAGGCGAAAAGCGCGCATCCTGTTGCCGAATGGGTCATCCAGTTACACCGAAAGCGATGGGCCGACCGGGAAATGCACATGGTACCGGTGTGCACCAGGGAGCGAGAGGTCAGCAGCCAAAAAACGCGGGCGGAGTGTAGCAAACGGCCCACCTGGGCGTCTATGCCGGAATTAGCGCGGACTGGTCCTGATTGCAGTGGGGGCAGCTTGCGTTTGCGCACCGTTCGTCGGCGATTCAGACTTTGAGTCGCGAACAAACGGTTTGCAACTCGATTTCTGCAAATCTGGGCAATCGCGAGGGGTTGAGGGACGAACTCTTCTCGCGCAGACTTGATTGCGCCAGCGCGGTCACCCAACAATTGTTCGTCATAAGTCGCTAATTAAACCAGAGTTAACGCAAAAGTTTTCCGGTCCTCAATTGCTATCGTTCAATTGCAAAGTTCCGACTGCACCCACGTGCAGGCTCGACAATCGTTATTGCCGACGACGACGCTGATTTGGTAGGTTTGCTGACTCACCGCTGCAGTCAGCTCGGATGCCGCGTGATCGTGGCGAACAGCGCTACGGCGATTGAAGGAGAGCCCAGCCACGTGTCAAATCCCGGTGATCGTCATTACGGGCGTTCGCGGCAAATCGCTGGAACGCAAACCGTAAGGCCCTGGGGCCAACGGGTTTTCCCTTAAAGCCGTTGAGAATTGATGAGTTGCGCGAAGTGCTGGCCGACACATCGACATCCTGGGGTGCCGGCGGCCGTGTAAGTTTTCGGCGATCGTCGCCGCAGGTGCGCGGGGACGGCGACCAGGAGAGTTTGCGGCGCAAGACCGCTTTCCAGTAAAGCTGCCTTTTCGCATGAGGTCTTAAGCATTGACGAACGATTCGGATATCCGTGTCTTGCTGGTGGACGACGATCTGTCCAGCGTGAAGCTCCTGCGTAAATCGCTGGGGCGATCGGTGCTGCCGTTCGTGATCGACCACGTAACCAGCCTGGCCGCGGCCTTGGCATTTTTGGCGGACCGAACGGCGGACGCC
Source organism: uncultured Planctomycetota bacterium (assembly GCA_963738665.1). Classification (GTDB taxonomy): domain Bacteria; phylum Planctomycetota; class Planctomycetia; order Pirellulales; family Lacipirellulaceae; genus JABDGM01. Next base: position 131,102 of record CAVTXL010000003.1, on the reverse strand, counting down.
GTGTTGCTGGATTTGGGGCTGCACGGCAGCGACGGCCTGGAGACGCTCAATCGCCTACAAAGCGCGCACGAGCACTTGCCAATCGTCGTCCACACTGCGAACAACGATGACATCATGGCGCTGGACGCAATGAAAGCCGCGCTCAGGACTTCTTGACGAAAGACTTGTTTGACGACCGGCATCTGGTGCGTTCGCTCACGTTCGCCATTCATCGCAAGCGTGCGGAAACGGCACTCCGCGAAGGTGCGAAGCATTTGGAAGAGGAAACGCGAATCGACCCGTTGACGCGAGTCTATAACCGGTTGGGGCTGCAAGACTGCCTCGATCGCGAGTGGAGTCGGGCAACGCGCTCGAAGACGCCGTTTTGTTGTGCGGTACTCGACGTTGACTTGTTTAAGCGGATTAACGATACGTACGGCCACGCCATCGGCGACGAGACGCTGGTCAGCGTGGCGGAATTGATTCGTGATCAGACTCGGGGGCACGACATTTTGAGCCGCTTTGGCGGCGAAGAGTTTTGCGTGTTGCTGCCGGCCACGAGCGAAGGCGCGGCAATGCTGTGGGCGGATCGTACGCGCAAGGCCGTCAGCGTGGCAACGGTGCCCACCCACCGCGGACCGATTCAAGTAACAGTCAGCATTGGTGTCGCGCAAAGCAGGCCGGACCAGCGATATGCGCGACAATTGCTGGACCAGGCTGACGAGGCAATGCTCGTTTCGAAGCAACGCGGTCGGAACAAAGTGACTGCCTATTCGGCCATCGACGACAGCGTCGGGCTGCATCGCTTCGACGATATTGAAATGGGGCCGTTCGTCGAGTCGCTTGCCGGCGATTACATGACGTCGCCGATCCGCTGCCTGCGCGACTCGGATATGATTCTCTCGGCTGCGCAATTGCTGCTCGATTTGAGCGTCAACTCGCTGCCGATCGTCGACGACGGAGGCCGGCTCGTCGGCATTATTTCTGAAAAAGACCTGGTCGAGCTGCAGCCGTCGCGTGAGAAGTGGGACGAGCCGGTCCGCTCAGTGATGAACACGACTGTGATCTCATTTCCGCAGGATACGCCGCTGGAAAGAATTCGCCATTTCTTTTCGCGGGTCTCGCTGCGCCGCGTGGTAATTGTCGAAGAGGGGCGGCCGGTCGGGGTGCTCAGCCGGTCGAACTTGCTGCGCTGCTATCACGACTGGGTCGTGGCCAACGCCAACATCCCGGCGGAATCGGCGTTGTAAGCCGCGGCGTTCAATGCTCCATGTAGGCTCCGCAGGCCGGACAGCGCGCGTACCACATCGGCACGTGCTCGCCACATTTGCAGCGAATGTTGTGGCGGATCACGCTCGATCCCAAGAGGCTGCCGCTGCTGGCGCTCGGGCCGGTCGCGGAAAGATCGTGCGGTTCGTCCAGCTCTTCCGCCTCGCTGGGGAGGGATTGTGGAAGATGTGATTGACGGCGCTGGATCGCCTCCATTTGCAGCACGTCGACCAAATCGGCCGACACCGTGTCCGGCACGAGAACTTGTACTTGTCCCTTGCAATGGGGGCACAGGCCCTTCTTGCCAGCGTACTTGTCTTTGACCTTGAAGACGTGACCGTTGGGGCACTCAACCCGGATTCCCATGGTAGGCCAGCCTCCCCCAACCACACCGCAGTGCGAATCTCCCGCTGTCGCAGGCGCAGCTGGCCGCTCGGTGGTCAAACGACCGCTTCCGCACTCGACAGGAAAAAACTGCCGTCATGCCGCTTGTCGCCTCGCGCGATGGCGAGTGGCTGCGGCCCTCTGCCTCAACTTCAATCCGGTGCGGTCCATCAGGCGGGGAACGACGTCCATTGGTCCTTGGCGGCAGCCAGCGCATTACCTGCGCTCAGACCACCACACGCTGCCAATGGGTAGGAGCGAGACCGCCACAGTTTCACAACGGTGGCGGCGGCACCGATCGTTCAGCCGCGGCCACTTCTTGAGCCGCGGACCAGGGACATGGGCGTGCGAATACGAAATTTCTAACGCGCAATGCGCTTCGCCTTCCTGAGAAGGGCTCGCAGCGAGACTCCGCGTCATCTTCTTCTCCGCCCGCTCCGATTCCCTTGCCTACACTCTATCACAAGGGCCCCGTCGAAGCAATAAAAGTCAGCCGGGACTCGACCGGCCGGTTTCTGGCGGTCACCCCGAAAACTTTGCAGCAGTGTAGATAGACGCCCTGACGCCGGCCGTGGTTCCCCGCTGCCAGATGAGCGATTCGACCCACTTTGCCGCTTTTACGCGATCGGTCTAAACTGAACGCCATGCTCGGTATCGGTTTACGCTCGGCGAAGAATTTTGGGCTAGCGGGGATCACGATTCTGGTCGCCCTGGCACTGGGGCTCTGCGAGCCCCGAGTGGGCCGGCTATGGCTCAACACAGCCTGGCTGGCGATTGCTGCCAACCTGATTGCGATGCCGCTGGGGACGCTGGCCGCGATCCTCCTGGTGAAGACTGACTTCCCCGGACGCGGCGTTGCCACTGCTTTGTTGGCCGGAATGCTGCTGGTGCCGCTCTTTTTGTTCACCGGGGCCTGGGATGCCGGCTTTGGCATCCAGGGATGGTACACGCTATCGACAAATCCCCATTTGGCCCATGCGCCGTTGCTGAGTGGCTGGCGGGCTGCGGTCTGGGTGCACGGGCTGGCGGCTGTGCCCTGGGTTGCGCTGATCGTGGCTGCCGGGTTGCGCTCGGTCGAAACCGAGCTTGAAGAAGAGGCTTCACTCGTCACAACGAACCTGGGAGTGCTCTGGCACGTAACGTTCCGCCGGGCAGCGCCCGCTGCGGCCGTAGCGGCCGTGTGGGTGGCCATTGTCGTCAGCATTGAGATTTCGGTAACCGATTTCTTTCAGGTGCGCACGTTCGCGGAAGAAGTTTACACGCAGGGCGTGCTAGGGGCGTTCAATTCGGTGGATGGCGTTCCAGCGGATGAAAGTGCACGTTCGACGGCAAACGCTTCGGCTGTGGGGAACGCTTCCCAATCGACTTCGGAAAGAGATAGTCCTCCGTTTACGGCTGCTGGGCTATGGATCGGCCTCTTGTTAAGCACGCTCCTGGCGGTCGTGGCGCTGGTCGTAGCCCGCGGCTGGATTTCGGAGATGGGCCAGCCGTCGCTGCGGCAGCGGTGGCTGTGGCGAATGGGTGCCAGCCGCTGGGGCGCCGCAGCGTTTTTGTCGTGCACCCTGTTGGTTGTGGCCGGAGTGCCCTTGGGAAACATGCTGTACAAGGCGGGGCTGGAAGTGACGCAGGCAGAGGGCGTCCGCATGCGCAGTTGGTCGGCCATGCAAGTGCTCAGGCGCGTTTCGAAGCGCGCCCGGAGTTTACCAGGCGGATTTTGAGTTGTCGGCGGCGATCGGAGCGGCGGCCGCCACGGCGGCCCTTGCGGTGGGCGTGCCGCTGGCGTGGAGCTTGCGGACGGCCCGCCGGCCGCCGCTGTTGCGGTTGTTTTTGATCGCTGGCTGCTTGACGGTGCCCGGCCCACTGTTGGGGATTGGCGTAATCCGTTTATTGAACCGGCCGCCCGGTTCGCCATTGGCCTTCTTGGCCCCGCTGTACGATTCGCACTTTGCGCCGTGGCTGGTGCAGACCGTTCGAGCGCTGCCGCTCGTCACGTTGCTGGCCTGGGCCGCCTTGTCGAGTGTTTCGCAAGCGGTGCTTGAGGCGGCGGCCGTCGACGGCGCCGGCTGGTGGGGCCGCCTGCTGCGAATCGCATTGCCGCAGCGCTGGCTGACGCTCGTCGGTGCGTGGCTAGTCGGGTTCGTGATTGCCTGCGGCGAGCTGCCGGCCACAGTGCTGGTCATGCCGCCGGGCCCGTCCGGAATTGCCGTTCACGTCTTCCAGCTATTGCACTACGGCATGGACGACCGCCTGGCCGCGATTTCGTTGGTGTACGTGGCGGCGATGGCGATCGCGACCGCGACCGCGGCCGTTATTTTGCGGTATGGAGTGCGACGCCGATAGGGAGTTTTTTGGCACGTTGACGTCGTCCCGCGATATCATCGGAAAAAGCCCAATTCGACGCCCGGCGTCGAATGCTCGTCTCGCTGGCCGCAGAGCGTGAGAGCGAGACGTTACATGGATTTGTCGCGGCGTGCTCGTCACTTCAGTACGTCGAACAAATTGCTCCACTGGTCGGTCCACAGGATTGGCGGACGCGGTTTTTCGAGCGTGGAAGCGTGAGGTCGCAGGGCTCCGATCAGTCGCTCGTTGCGCGAGAGGATGATCCAGGTCGACGAGGACAAGTTTTCACTTGGCTCGGAATTGTTTTCGAGCCGGGCGGACAGCAAATTGAATCGCTCGGCTGCGCCGCGGACGAGCGGGTCGAGGTCGAGATAGCGATTGCTGATGTGGACGGCGAGGGCCCCGTAAGCGCCGTCGGTATCGGGTTTCGCCAAATGCTGGACATAGACATCGAACGCTTCTGCGGTTAGCAGATGGGCCGGAATCGCATCGCCGCTGAAGGCATCGATCACCAACACATGGTAGCGGGGCGGGTCGCCGGCGGCGATCTCGCGCTCGAGCGTCAGCCGGGCGTCGCCCAGCTTGATCTCGTACTTGGCGCCGCGCTGTTTGGCGTCCTGCAAGTAAGTAAACCAGTGGCCCGGCTCGGTGATGGCGATGACGGCGGGATTGATCTCGTAGAACGTGATGGCGTCGCCATTGCCGACGTAGGCTGCCAGCGTGCCGGTGCCGAGGCCGACGGCCCCGACTTGCATGCCGGCGGGCAGGTCGGCAGTGCGAAAATACTCGAGTGTGCGGCCGACACCGGTCGGCGCGCCGTAGTACGTGGTCGCGGTACCGCGCCGGCTGGGGTCGGTGAACTGGGAGCCGTGCGTGATCGCTCCGTGCCGCAGCACGAGCATGGCGTTTTGAAGGTCGCCCGGGTCCCGTTCGCGTACCGTAAGCGCCCCGAAGAAATTGCGAACGGCGAGCTTTACTCCATCACTCGACGGTTCTAGAAACGTATGTAGATCGATGGTTTCAATGGTTGCCGGCAAGGCAATTGCCAACGTCAACGGCAACAGCAGGGCCACACGTGCCGCAATTGACCAGTCGGAATCGCTGAAGGCAGCGTCGATAATGACCCGTAGTGCGACGCCAATTGCGAGTAAGCTCCCGAGAAAAACAGACGCTTCCCACTCGAAGTACGTGTTGAATACGAGCGGCGCGACGATCGTCACGGCAATGCCGCCCAGCGCTCCGCCGGCGGCAATCATCAAGTAGTACAGCGTCAAGTGTTTCGGATCGGGTTTCCTTCGCGCCAGTTCGCCGTGGCAGAGCATGCAGATACCGAACATGGCCGCAAAGTTCAGCGTGAGAAAACCGAGAAAGGTGACGTCGATTGTCTGAGAGAGGGCGGTCGAGTCGAGAAGTTTCCAATCCTCCAGCGTCGCGCGGATCCAGCGAAACGAAGGTCCATCAAACACGCTGACCGGGTCAATGAATCCTTGCTTATGGACCAGCCCCACGCCGTAGATCGTTACCAGCGTGAAAACTACCGTAGCGATGGGCCGATACCAGAACGGCTGGTCGAAGGCGATGATAAACGTGATCAGATAGAGCGAAAGCGGAATGATCCACAAATAAGGAACCACGGCGACGTCGGCGCAGACATGGTTTGTCGTTGCCAACAAGACGACCGACGCGAATCCGGGTAGGATCAGCCAAACGGCGCACTGGAAGAGGCTTGGTTTCTTGGATTCGCGAACCACATCGCGGGGGCTACTCGGAGTACCGAAATCCTTGGGAGATGTGGCTTTTTCCCGGGCCGGCGTCGGCAGAGCCGGCGTCGGCGGGTTGGCCGCTGCGACGTCGTCCTGATTGTCCAGCGTGCTGGCCCGCAGTCGAACGGCTGCGTAGCCGCAGAGTAAAACGAATGCGACAAATCCCGCGGCCCACAAGGTGGCCTGGCGCGATAAATCGAACCAGCGTTCGAATAGGATGGGGTAGCTCAATAGGGCCAGGAGCGAACCGCCGTTCGAGAGGGCGTACAGGCGATAGGGGGAACGGCCGGGAAACGACCGCGCGAACCAGGCCTGGATGAGGGGGCCGGTGGTAGCGAGAACGAAGTAGGGCATGCCGATCGTGAGGACCAGCAGCAACAATATCTGCCAAACCGGGTGATACGTTTCGGTGGGCTTCCAGCCTGGGCCGGGCAGCACCCGCAGCAATACGAGGGCCGCGGCAAGAAGCAAGATAGACAAATGCACGGCCGCTTGCTGGCGTGGCCGCAGCCAGGCCTGGCTGGCATGGGCGTAGGCGTAGCCGGCGAACAGCAACATTTGAAAGAACAACATGCAGGTGGTCCAGACGGCGGGCGTGCCGCCGAACCACGGCAAGATGTGTTTGCTGACTAGTGGTTGAATTTGGAACAGCAAGAACGCGCTGCCGAAGATCGTGAGGGCGTAGACAATCGCCAAAACTCGGTCGCGGAGTGAGGTGTTCATGGTTTAGTCCATCGCTTGGTCGTCGCGCCGGGACAGGGCTAGCCAGCGTACATCATAAAAGGCGAGCCGACAACGAAATAGACGGCGGGGCAGTGCCAACGCGGCACGTAGTCCGGACCGCAACGAATGCGGTAGAATGCAACGTATGGTCGAGAATTCCGACGACGAATTGGCAGATGACGACGACCACGAGCACAAGCCGCTCGGCTGGAAGACGATTGCGGCGGCCGCGGTATTGCTTTTGTTGTTTGGCGTCGTGTTGTTTGGCGGCATTCGCGGTTGCGCCAGCGAATCGGCCCAAGACGCCGCCAAGCGTGAGGAACAGGAAAAGAAGGAGGCGAAGGAAAAAGAAAAAAAGGAAAAAGAGAAGCAGCAGCAGGAAGACCCAAAGGTTTCGTTCCCGGCGGTATTGCCCAACGAAAGCAGCATCGTCGACCAGTTCGTCAAACCGGGGCATTGGGCGGTCGCGTCGCAGCAGATGGAAGCACGCGAGCGCGACTTCATCGGCCGGACGCAGACCGACGTCGAGGAGAACACGGTCGTCATTCCGATTCCGAATACGCCGTTCCGGCTGCAATCGACGCGGCCCGCCGCGCTGGCCAAAGGAACGAAGAAGTTTGTTGACAGCACGTTCTTTGTTCCTGTGGGGAGCGAAAAGATCTGGCTTTCAACTAGTTTTGACGAAGGCGGGCTCGGTTATCCGCGCGAACGCCGAACCCAGTTGCAGCCCATGCTGCCGCATCAATATCATTTTGTCGTGCTAGCCAAGGAGCCAGACCGATACGCGCTGATCAAGACGCTCGATTCCGTCAAGACACCTTACAACGGCGAGCCGGGCGGCGAGGATTTTATGAGGTGGGATCGGCCGGAAGACAGGCAATACGTCGTTGATCTATTGCCGTTGGAACGCGATGTGCCGCTGCCCGACAATCCCTTGATGTGGACCTCGATCGCGTACGTCCTGTGGGATGAGGTCGATCCAGAGCCCTTCACACCCGAACAGGAAGCAGCGCTGATTGATTGGCTTCATTGGGGCGGGCAGTTGATTATCAACGGCCCGGATTCGCTCGACCTCCTCAAAGGCTCGTTCCTCGAACCGTACCTGCCTGCCAAGAGCGGGGGCCCACACGAAATCGCAACGTCGGACCTCCGCACCTTTAGTGACAATTGGATGATCTCGACGCGGCTCAATCCGGGTCGGCCGCTCGAGCCCGTCGCGCCTTGGTCCGGCATTACGCTCGTGCCGGCGGCCGCGTCCGACAAGACCCTATTCGAATTAACCGGCGGGTTATTAATCGAGCGTAAGGTGGGCCGCGGGCGGATCGTCGTCTCGGCGATGCAGCTCTCGGAGCGAGAACTGGTCAACTGGAAATCTGGCTTTGAAAGCTGGTTCAACGCGTGCCTGCTACGCCGGCCGCCACGGCGGTATTTTCAGGTAAGTGACGGCAATGCGTCGCTGCTGTGGGATGCGTCGGCAGAGCCGTCGCTGAAAGACCGGCGACTCGACGCGCGGCTGAACACGCGTCTTCGTTACTTCATCCGTGACGAAGGAGTGGACACCAGTTACCACTTTGTGCGGCCAGCGGATGGCTCGCTCGGCAATGCCGGCATGACTGTGTACGGTGGCCGAGGGCTACCACCAAATTACGGTGGAAACGTCCCACCGACCGGCCCGGCGGAATACCAGCCGCCGGCGAATGCAGGCGGTATCGGCGCTTGGAATGATTTCAACGCAACGGCGAGTGCCGCTCGCGGCGCGCTCCGCGAGGCGGCTGGCGTCGACGTACCGAACCGGGCGTTTGTCGTGGGCTGCCTGGCTGCGTATTTGTTCGTGCTGGTGCCGGTTAACTGGGCCGTGTTTCGGATGCTGGGTCGCGTCGAGTGGGCCTGGATCGCGGCCCCGCTGATCGCGATCGCCGGCACGTATGTTGTCGTCCAGCGGGCGCAGCTGGACATCGGTTTTGTGCGGTCCCAGACGGAGATCGGCATTCTGGAATTGCAGCCCGATCATCCGCGGGCTCATCTGGCGCGATACACGGCGACTTTACACGTCGCTTTCGACCACCTATGACCTCGCGTTCGACAGCCAGACGGCGCTGGCGATCCCGTTTCCCAGCGATGCCGCCAACGCGTCGCGCGGCCAGGATCGCACGATCACTTTTGAGCGGCGTGCGGAAGGCGTCCGCATGAGCGGGCTGCCGATCTTGTCGAATTCGACGAGCTTTGTCCACAGCGAGCAGATGTTCGGTCTCGACGGGCCAATCCGGTTGGGAAAATCGACGGCCACGGGCGGCTGGCAGATCGAAAACCGCTCGCAGCTGCATTTGCGCACGGTGGGTCTCCTGCGGAAGAAGGGCGACACGGTGCACGGTGTGTGGGTAGGCGAGTTGAGTCCCGGCCAATCGGCGTCGATTTCCGACCCCGCCCGGTTTCCCGAGTTGCCGGATCAGCGTGCGCCGTTTCAGGTGGAGCGGTCGGAGGAACGGCAGCGCTCGGCAGGGCCTCAGCTCAATTTGGAACCGCTGTTGAAGCTGGCCTATGATGCCGCCTACATCGACGACGGTGAAACGCGGCTGATCGCCCGGCTCGCAGAGCCGCTCGCCGGCGAGACGGTGAGGCCGTCGGCCTCGCAACTGCGCACCGGGACGCTGGTGCTGGCCCATTTGGAATATGCCGCGCCGTCGGTTCCTCGGCACGACGTCAACACGCGGCAAGACGTGAAGATTATCAACGAAGAATGAAAGTGCCCGCGCGATTCGCCGGTTTCCGCACACCTGCCCGATGCGCCTCGTTCTCAGCTCTCAACTCTCAACGCTCAACCCTCCCGTGATCGAACTTCGCAACTTTACCAAAGTGTACGGCGATTTCGTGGCCGTCTCGAATCTGAATCTCAAGATCGACGCGGGCGAGATGTTCGGCTTCATCGGTCCCAACGGCGCCGGCAAGAGCACGACGATTCGTTTCCTGGCCACGCTGCTGCGGGCGACCGGCGGCGAAGGGACGGTGAACGGCCACAGCGTGACGAAAGACCCGATCGCTGTCCGCAAGAGCGTCGGCTACATGCCGGATAATTTCGGCGTGTACGACGGCATGAAGGTATGGGAGTTTTTGGACTTTTTCGCCGTGGCATACCAGATACCCCGGGCGAAACGGAAAGCGATCATCGGCGACGTGTTGGAGTTGCTCGACTTAACGCATAAGCGCGACGACTTCGTCAACGGCCTGTCGCGGGGCATGAAGCAGCGGCTGTGCCTGGCCAAAACGCTCGTACACGATCCGCCGGTGCTGATCCTGGACGAGCCTTCGAGCGGCCTGGATCCGCGGGCCCGGCTGGAAGTGAAAGCCCTGCTCAAAGAGCTGCGGCAGATGGGCAAGACGATCCTCATCTCCAGCCATATTTTGACGGAGCTCGCCGATTGCTGCACGTCGATCGGCATCATCGAGCGCGGCCAGCTGTTGTTGCACGGGCCGATCAACGTGGTCTACCGCCAGATCCGGCGCAATCGACAACTGGATATCCGGTTCGCCGGCAAACTGGACGAGGGCGTGAGCCTGATCCGCAGCGACCCGAAAGTGCGCAACGTGCAGGTCGACACTCGGAGCTGCATTGTCGAGCTGGAGGGGGGAGAGGCCGACGTTCAGCACTTGCTGCGCCAGCTCGTGCTGGCCGAGTGCGGCCTGGTGAGCTTCGCCGAAAAAGAGCCGACGCTCGAGGACGTCTTCATGATGGTAACGAAGGGGCTGGTTACTTGATCGACCGCGGTGCCGTTAGTTTCGCGCCATCAATGAACGGCGAAGCACAATCACTCGTGCAATTGTATGAGTACTTCAAATTTAGCATCCGACTTCGTAATGCTTGGGGAATGCCTTCATGCCATCCAGAATCCGCAGGTATACAGGGCGGAATTGTACGTGAAGGAAGTTGGAAATTTCTTCACACTTTTGGAGCGCACAAGACTGCGATCAACACGCCGGCTCGCCGATTCGCTGGCGGGAGTTGCGATTCCAAATAACCACGTTGGAATGATTATGCCAATCGCGGGTTCGCAACTCGCGTCTCTTGCGCATCCAATTGCCACGCGTTTATACGAAGAAGCGAATGAGCGAACATTTGTCGAAAGTGACGCAAATGTCTCGGCAAGTATCGTGTCGTTTAGTCAACAATGGGGACGCACGTTAGAGCCTCACCAGGAAGCACTACGAGGGGACGCTGAACTATGCCTGCGAGCCCGCCTTTATCGGCCGGCGATCGTGTCAGCTTGGAATCTGTGCATTGATCTAATCCGATGGTGGTTGTTCTCTGACTCGCAACGACTTAATGACTTTAACTCATTATTACAGCAGCGTACTGCAAATCATCGCGGCGGCCCCCGCTCAATTGGACGATACGAAGATTTCTTTTTGAGTCAGACGCATTCGTGTTGCAAGTCTGTCGCGATGCCCCCGGGGCGCTGGCAACCTTCACTGCTAAGACCTATCGCGGGTTTGAGCGATTGTTGGACGACCGTAACTCTTTCGCGCACGCAAATTTTCACCAAGCTTTGGAAGTAGAAGCCAAGTCCTATGTGGATACGATGGCGCGTTTGATTTGCAACCCGCCATTCAACTGACGGCGATTAAGCCAATGGCATTTAGGCCGCGATCAAGCCTAAAGAAACTCAACGTGATTCCTCATCTCTTCCGGCGACAGACAATCACGAATCAGCATCAGGCCGGCGATGATCTGTCCGATCGAGCGGAACTCTTGATGGCAGTAGGCGCTACCTGCGTGCGGCGCTCCCTGGCTAGCGACGGCCAAAAAGTCTTCATCGTGTGTAACGATGGTGCGTGATTCGGCGAGAGCAAATGCCAACTGTTGTGCATCTGATGATTGTAGCAGGCCGGCTTCCTGACTGGTCGTTACATCGGCGCCGCGGCGACGCAAGCCCTCCGCCACAGCTGGATCGACATTCTCATCAAGATGAAAACGAATCCGTTCGATCATTAAGTCGCGCCGTTTCTGGCGTTGATCTTGGACGGATATTGGCGGCGCATTTCGTCGACCAGCTTTCCCCCTGCCGCCATCTGAGCATCAATCTGCTCACGATGATCGTGGTAGTAGGCGAGCGCCGCGTACACGTCGGCAAGAGTCAGTTGGGGATAACGGGCAATGATTTCATCGGCCGAATGCCCCATGCGATCGTGCCAGATGACCACGTCCTCTACACGAATGCGGTGGCCGGCAATTCGCGGCTTGCCGCCGCATGTGTCGGGCGTTATTTCAATGTGCGAATCGAGGGTAATCGCAGGCATACTAGAAGTTCCCCTTGTCATTGCAGAATTGCACTCTTGGCACTGGGGCAGTCTACCCCAACAGCAGCGGCGCATCCGCGTCGCCGCTTTGCTCCCACTGCCGCCGCACCTCGCCCAGGCCGTAGACGCAGAGTTCGAATTGTTCGCTCAAGCGGGCCAGCACGTCGGGCTCGGCGGCTTCTTTTTCGATCGCCGGCTCGACAGGGATCGTGCTGGCGATCCAGTAGGCCCGTTTGCCTTGCTGCTGATAATCAATCAACGCGTCTTTGCTGCCGCGACGGAGGCAGTCGACCACTTCCGGATACACGCCGGTCCAGAATAGCGTGAAGTCGCCGATGTGGCGATGGACCTGGCGGCGGGCCGGGCCCTGGCGGTGCTGCGCCTCGGCCAACATGTCGGTCACTTGCACCAGCCGCTGGCCGCGGAGCGAGCGCACGGGGTAGAGATCGTCGGAGCGAACAAATCGCGCGAGCAGCTCGGCCAGGTAATCGACCAGTGGAGGATCGGCCACCCCGAGGCGGGTCTGGAAGGCGAACTCGGTAAGCCCGGCGAAGAATCGCCGGAGCGATTGACCTCTTCGATCCGGAGCCATTGTTTCGTTGCCTCTTGGTCGTGCGATTTGGGAAGCAAGAACCACGTGGTTTGTCGCGGTTGTCCGACGTCCGCTGGGCGAGCTTGCGGTGAACCGCTGCCCGCCAGCCTGGGGCGGCAAGGGTCGACTTTCGTCGCAAGCGCCACAGTGCGACGCTTGTTGACCTCTCAATTTTACCTTGCACTTTGCAGGCGGGTCAAATTTTCGGCCGACCGAATGGGCCACCTATTGTTATCGGCCGGGCGGCGGGGGAGGGGCCAAAAAAAGTCGCGGCCGAGAGTCGGGGCGGCACGGCCGGTCGACTCTCGATCGGACAGTGGTGCCGTCCGAGCCCAAGCGAATCGTCAAACTTGCGAGCGGATCACCGCCTCGAGCGCCCCGCGGATTTGGTCCAAGCGCTCGTTATCCCCAGGCTTTTGGCCGTCGCGTTCCGTCACGTAGAAGACGTCGACGACCTGATCCAAATGGGTGCCGATTTTGGCGAAACGAATCAGTAGCCCGGCGTCGTGCAAAGCGCGGGCCAGCTGATAGAGCAGCCCGCGGCGGTCGATCGTAAAGACTTCAGCTACCAGGCACTCGTCGGAGAGATCTTGGTTGATGCGGACAATGTTCGGCAGCTCGCTGAGCGCGGCGCCGGCCGCGTGCTGTTCGCGTCCCAGAATCTTGGGAAACTTGGGCGGGGCGTCGCTGTCGATCGAAGCCACGAGCGCGGCGACGGTTTGAGCCAACCGCTCACGCGAGGGCTCGCCCGGGCATTCTGGTTCGTGGGCGACGTAACGCAATAACAGCATCCCGTCCGTCAGCGTGTTCGTCTCGGCAGATAGAATCTGCATTCGCTGCCCCGTCAGCGCCCGGCCATGCTAGAGAAGATGGCCCGCCCGACCCCTTGATCGATTCCTGCCACGAATTCAATGGTATCGGTTTCCCATTGGTAATTGGCCCAGGCGACACCAGTTCGTGGCGCGAGCTGATGCAGGCGGCGCAGCGTCTCCGCGACAGCGGTGGCAGGCCGGCGCTCCATGTACGCATCAGGAAGCACTTCGAGTTGCGAGGTGTACCAAGGAACGGCTTGCTCGGTAGGCGTGAGCAATTGCCAGACACGCTGTCGTTGGGCGTCACGGGTCGTCTCGGTCGGCGGGCTGCCGGCCGTCGCCATGCGGCGCGACGCCCCGAAATAGAATTCCGAGAGGACTTCGACCTTCCAATTATTGAGCACGCCCGGCCCCACCCCCGCCAGGTCGGCGCACGTCACGAGGTACATCAGATCCAAGTTCGTTTGTGCGCCGACGTCTTCGACAAACTTGGCCACCAGTTGCGGCTGCGACGTGTCGTACTTTAGCGCCAGGTGCGACATTAGCAAGTGTTTGTGGACCAAGAACGCCAGCGTCGCGGCCTCGCCGGCCGGCAACGCCAATCGCTGGGCCACTTCCTGCGCAATGCGCCGGCCGACTTCGCTGTGGTCTTCTTCAAAACCTTTGCCCAAATCGTGTACGAGCAGGGCCAAGTGCAAGATCGCCTTGTTCGGCAATTGTCGATAAACTTCGCCCACCGCGTCTGGGCGGTCGAGAAACTGCGTCGCCTCTTCCACGGCGCGAATGCAGTGCTCGTCCACCGTATACTTGTGGTACTGGTTGAATTGCAGCAGACTGCGGGCGTGGGCAAAGGCGGGGATGATCTTCTCCAGCACGCCCAGCTCGTGCAGCCGGCGGAGCGCTTCGCCTAGCCGATTTGGATCAGCCAGCAGCTTCAAAAACGCCACATTTACGACCGCGCTCGGCTCGCTTGAATACTGTGGGGCCGTGCGGTAGACGTAGTTCCATGTGTCCTGGGCGATCCGCTTGCCCTCAGTACGGGCCAGATCGACCAGCCGGAGCACTTCCGCCACGTGTTGGGAGAGGCGGGCGATAGCCCGCGGCGTGGCGCTCACTTCCTGCCGGCCGACGAGGTAGTCGTCGTCTGTTTTCCGGGCGAGCACCGGTTCCAGCACGCGGGTCATCCGCGACGGCGGCTGCATCGACTCGCTGAGCCGGTGGGCCAAGTGCCAGACATGGTTCGTGTGGTGGAAGTAGTCGCGCATGAATTGCTCGACCGGCCGCATCCCCTGCTTGCCGCGGTACTGCAAATAATCGGCCAGCCGCAACTGTTCGGCCCGTCCGAGGCCGTCGCTCGGCTCGCCGGCGTGGAAGTGCATCTCGTTCCGCACCCGCAGCAGGAAGTTTTGCGCTGAAACGAGCCGGCGGTAATCGAACTTCGACAGCAGGCCCATGTCGTGCAGCCGGTCGGGATCGGCCTCGCCGCTTTTGATGCGCCACAGCCAGCGCAAGAGGTGAATATCGCGGAGGCCGCCCCGGGAGCGCTTGACGTTCGGCTCCAGCAGGTAAACCGTCTCGCCGTACTGCAGACGCTCTTTGCGGCGCTCGGCGATAAACGCGCGGGCCAGCGCGGCGCTGCGACGCACAATGAGCGCGTCCATCGACTCACGAAACTTGTCGTACACAGCTTGGTTGCCCAACACCAGCCGCGACTCGACCAGCGACGTGCCGATTACCGCGTCGCCGCGAGCCCGCTCCACTGCCTCAGCGGGCATCCGCAGGCTATGGCCTAAGGCGACGTTGAGGTCCGAGATATCCTGCGTCAGCCGCGATGCGAGCTGCTTAATCAGCTCGTCCGGCTTGCCCTCGTAGAGAATCATCAGGTCGACGTCGGAATAGGGCGCCTGTTGCCGCCGGCCATAGCCGCCATGGGCCACGAGGGCAACGCGCTCACGAATCGCGCTCGCATCACCAGTCGGCAGCTCGTCCAGGAAGCCGTCGTACAGCCGCCCCATCGCGGTGTCGACCAACGCGGTGAAGCGGGCACAGACGCGGCTTCCTTCAAGTCCGCGGTCGTGTTGCTCGCGCAGGGCCTTGCGCTCCTCTGCCAGATGCTGACGCACGGCCAGGACGGTCGGACGTAGACGGGTGGCAGTGGGCATGAAGAGAAGGCGGGGTGATAAGCAGGCAGCTGACGCACGCTCGATTATTGTAGCACGTTTTGCGGTTGTGCTCACACGCGGCGGGCAAACTTTGGGTAGTAGCAGGTCAGTAGCGGCCCGTCAAACGCAGCAGAAAGCCGTCCGGCGGATCGTAATCGCCGTCGCCCGAGCGGTAGCTCAGGTCGCGCACAAAAACGTAGCCGATTTCAAATGCACTGGTGAGGTGCTCGGTTGTGGCCGACTCCCAGCCAAGGAGCAGCCGCAGATCGCGGTACGTGGCGTTGTCGTTCGTGCGATCGCCCCGCTCGATCGCCCAA
This sequence comes from uncultured Planctomycetota bacterium, assembly GCA_963738665.1. GTDB lineage: Bacteria > Planctomycetota > Planctomycetia > Pirellulales > Lacipirellulaceae > JABDGM01. The sequence goes on along the minus strand of CAVTXL010000003.1, from coordinate 115,469 downwards.
GTGCCGCCACCCAACTCGCCGGCCACATAAAGCCACTGCTCGGTGTCCATCACCCGCACGGCGAACCGGGGCCGCGGAAAGACGGTTTCCAGTTTTAGATAGTCGGTCGGCCGCCAGATGAAGCCGGCCACCGGCAACAGACTGATGTCGTCGCGGTCGAGGTAGTCGAGGCCCACGAGCATCTCCCACTGAGGGCTCAGCCGCCAAAAGGTAACGGCATGGCCGGGGAAGCGGACGCCTTTGCGGGCGCTGCCTTCAAAATCGCTGAACACGCCGACGTGGAAGGCGATGTCGTAGCCGATGTTTGGGCGAATCCGGCGGCGGTCCTGTGCGCCCAGTGTGAAATCGAACAACCGCGCGGGCATATCCGTTTGCAATGGGCCATCGAGAAAGTGCACACCAAAGCCGGTCAGCACCAGCCGCGTCGTCGAGCCCATGTCCATGTTGGCGAACGACTCGTAGCTGAACCAGCCGAATTGGTCGTCGCCGCCGGGGAGCCACGTCAAGTTGCTGGCCACGGCGTTGTAGCTGAAGGTGTAACCGCTGGGCGGGCCATTTTCATCCAGATAGACAACGCCTTCCGGCAAGTCGGCGGCTTCGCTCGCCGCCGGCGCGCCCGGTTTGGCGTCTGTTTCGGCCGCGGGTTTTACATCTTCGACGTATTGGGCGAGCCAGTCGTCATTTGGCCCGGCCGTCGGGTCGCGCAGCGGCTCGTCGGTGTTGAGCGGCGCGGAGGGCCAAACTGTCGGCGCAGGCTCGTCGGCTCGCGCCGTCGCGCAAACGAGCACCGCGACGATGAGGCCGGCGCATCGCACGTCCCGCATTGGCATCTGGCTCCCGTTCATCAATTCCCGCCCCGCTAGCAGTGGCAGCCGTGAGGGGAAACCTTAACGAGCGCGGCCGAATCGGTCAACGTTGAAGCAGCGCGGCAAGAGTGCCAGCAAATCGCTCGGCCGTGCTACCGATCGCGGTACTCGTTCGCCCCTCAAATCGCTGCCGTGATCGCCGCGCCAACCTGCCACCGCTGGCCATCACGTTCGATGCGGCGATACAGCGTATCGCGTTCGACTGGTTCGCGGCCCGCCTCAATGATCAGGCGGCGGATTGCTTCGACGGACATGATTTCGGGCGTGGTGGCGCCGGCATCATGGTAGATCAGCTCGTGGCGCACCGTGCCGTCGATGTCGTCCGCGCCGTAGGCGAGCGCCACCTGGGCCGTGCCAATGCCGAGCATGATCCAATAGGCCTTGATGTGAGGCACGTTGTCGAGCATCAGCCGGCTGACGGCCATCACGCGGAGGTCCATCAGGCTGGATGGCTTCTTGATGTGCGACAGGCCCGTGTTATCGGGGTGAAACGCCAGCGGGATGAACGTCTGGAAGCCGCCCGTCTCGTCTTGCAGCTCGCGGAGGCGAATGAGGTGATCGATGCGATGATACGCCTGCTCGATGTGGCCGTAGAGCATCGTCGAGTTCGAGCGAAGGCCCAGCTCGTGGGCCGTGCGATGGACTTCGAACCACCGCCGGGCGTCGGCCTTGTGCTCGCAGATCTGGTTACGGACCTCGGGGTGAAAGATCTCGGCCCCGCCGCCGGGGAGGCTGCCCAGGCCGGCCTCGACCATGTCTTCCAGCACGCCGCGGACCGATTTCTTGGCCAGCCGGCAAAACCAATCGATCTCGACCGGCGTCCAGGCCTTCAGGTGGAGCTCGGGATAGGCCTCGTGCAGGGTGCGGATGATGTCGAGATACCAGTCGTACTTGGCCTGGTGATGCAAGCCGCCGACGATGTGCATCTCGGTGCAGCCATTGGCGACGGCCTCCGCTCCGCGGGCGAGCACCTGCTCGTCATTCATCCAGTAGCCCTTCGGGTCGCGGAGGTCGGAGCGGAACGCGCAGAACGTGCAGCGGTAAACGCAGACGTTGGTCGGATTCAGATGCGTGTTGATGTTGTAGTAGGCCGCGTTGCCGTTTTTGCGCTCGCGAACGAGGTTCGCCAGCTCGCCGACTTCGGGGAGCGGCACGTCGGGGCGTTCGAGGACGAGGCCGTCGTCGAGCGACAGCCGCTCGCCCGCTTCGACCTTTTCGCGGATGGGTTTCAGGATGGGGCTGGAGGTGCGGAGCATAAAAGGGTTGAGGGTTGAGAGTCGGGAGTTGAGTGCCAGCTGTTAGTATCACCCATGTCCTACAAGAAGGTCTATAGTTCCAACTGCAAACAGGCCCAGGCTGATAACGGCATTTACGTTAAAAAAAGCAGCATTTACGCGGGAAAGATCATCGGGCCGTACTAGCAGGTGTTCGTAGATGAGAAGCGCGGCAACGGCGGCCACGCCGGCCCCGTAGATCCAGCCGAAGGGTGGATACACAAGCGGCAGGCAGGCCAGCAGCACGATCGTCAGCAAGTGGCACGCGGCGGCCAATCGCAATGCGCGGGCGATGCCGAATTTCACTGGAATGCTGTGCAGCTTGGCCTGCCGGTCGACGTCGTAATCTTGACACGCATAAATCATATCGAACCCGGCGACCCAGGTGAGCACAGCGGCGCCGAGGATGACTGCCGGCAGAAAGTCGGCCGGATTGGCGATCACGTATTCACCGCGAATGGCAATCCAGGCCGCGACGGGCGACAAACCAAGTGCGGCGCCGAGCCAGACGTGCGCGACGGAGGTGAACCGTTTGGCGTAACTGTAACCGGCCAGGAAGGCGAGCACGGGAATCGATAACGCCAGCGGCAACCAATTGGGCAGAAATAACAGCGTGCCGGCGATAAATGACGCGGCGCACACAACGGCAAACAGCGTTACCTGGCCCACATTGAGAATGCCGGCCGGCAAATGTCGCCCAGCCGTTCGCGGATTCGCCGCATCAAGGCGCCGATCGGCCAGGCGATTGAACGACATGGCAAAGCTGCGTGCAGCGGCCATGCACAGGAGGAGGCCAACCAATTGTCGCCAATGAAAAGTAGTTGCCGGATCGAGAAGATCGCCGCCAATCTGAAACTTGATTTCGCCGCCGTCCGGACGAGTGAGCAATAACGGGGGTGTTGCGTCACGCATCGCTTTGTCTGCTTCCGCGACACGATTGTAAAAAGACGATTGCAAACACGTCGCTTTCCAAGCCATCACCGCCGCCAAGAGCGCGAACGGCAGCGCGAACAGCGTGTGGCTGAAGCGGATCATTTCCAGGAAGTGGCGAACTGTTTTGAGCACTTTAAGGTGATTGCCTCAGGGCCGCCGCAGCGGGTGGTATGGGTCACCATGGCGCGAAAAAATATTTCCCTGCAGCGGGCAGGCCGGTACGAACAGAGGTCCGGACTTTCCCCGCCGAGTTTGGCGCGGCTGTTTTCTCCGCTGGCGGCAGGCAAAAAACTTCGAGGAACATCGAAGATGGCCAAAACTCCCCCACCGAATTTTGGACATCTTCGATTTTCCCGCGGACAGTTTTGACGGGTAGTGGCGCAGCGTGAGACTGCGCTCAATGACCGGGTGACAATGGTTGGACGCGCGATTTTGAAAGTCGATTTTACCCCCGGCGCTTATAGCAGATTTGTATACTTTTGTACATTCGAATTTTCGGCCACTTTAGGTTGTCGCGATGGCGAGTTTTGAACCACAAGGCACTAAGGAAGCGAAGGATACACTGTAAAACTTTGACGGGAACAACAGGATCGACACGGTAAAAGACATAAACAAACTGCAGTTTCAACTCCATCCGGTAAACGCTGCTAATCCTGTCAAAATAGTATTCGTCCTTCGTGACTTTGTGGTTCGAATATCCTCTGGGTACTCCGTGGCCTCTGTGGTGAATTAACTAAGAGCTTATCCCAGAACCGTCCGCAGAAAAGGGGACAGGCAAGGACAGGCACATTTTGCTCCGCGGACTGCGCAACATGAGCCAGTCCCCGACGGTTCTGGGATAAGTTCAAAGAATGAACCGACAAAACCCGATCGTGGGAGGGCGACGCCCCTGCTGAGCCATTGTTTTACGCGGTTTGCGGCTCGGCAGGAGCCTCGCCCTCCCTGTTTTGTGAGAACGCTCTAACTTCCCCAGCGACGCGAGAGATTGTGTTCGACGCCGAGCTGGTCGCAAATGCGGGCCACGACGAAGTCGACCAGCTCAGCGACCGTTTTTTCGCCGTGGTAGAAGCCGGGGGAGGCGGGCAGGATGACGGCCCCGGCCTCGGTGGCGCGGCGCATGTTGTCGATGTGCACGAGCGAGAGGGGCGTTTCGCGGGGGACGAGGATCAGCTTGCGGCGCTCCTTGAGGTGGGTTTCGGCCGCCCGCAGGATGAGGTTGCTCGCCGCTCCGCTAGCGACGGCACTGAGCGAAGCGCCGCTTGTGGGGCAAACTACCATGCCGGCGGTGAGGAAGGAGCCGCTGGCGATCGGGGCGAGGTAGTCTTGCCAGTGGTGGTAGTGGAGCTTGCTTGGTTGATACCCTTCCCTAGCCCCACCCTCACGGGAGGGGGAATTCGAGCTGCGAAGACGCAAGCGAGATGCGTTGAAGTTTAGCAGGTCGATGTCGATTGAAAGCTCTTGTTGCAATACATCTCGGGCCGAGGCGCTGATCGAAAGGTGCACGTCGCGCCCCGCGGCGAGCAGCGTTTCTAACAAGCGCACGGCGTAGATCGCGCCGCTCGCCCCGGTGATGCCAACGACTATTGGAAGGTTCATGGCGAAGCTTTCAGCCGTCAGCCGTCAGACGTCGGCCGTCAGCCAGAATTTTAAGAGGGTGTTTGGCTGCAAGCTGAAGGCTGAGAGCTGACAGCTTTCCTACCCACATACAGTGTAGCCACGCCGAAGGTGAGCGGGTAGCAGCGGACGTCGGTGAGGCCGGCCGTGCGCATGCGGGCGGCGAGCACTTCGCCTTGGGGAAACTCGCCGACGCTGGAGGGCAGATAGGTGTAGGCATCGCCCGATTGCCGCGACACAAGTCGGCCGATGCGCGGCAGCACGTGGCGAAAATACCAGCCGTAGAGCGACTTCATCGGCTGCCCGGTCGGCGTTGAGAATTCGAGCACGGCCACGCGGCCGCCCGGTGCGCAGGCGCGGGCCATCTCGGTCAGTCCGCGGTCGGTGTCAGCCACGTTGCGGAGGCCGAAGGCGACGCAGACGATTTGGAATGCATCCGAGGGAACCGGCAGCGACTGGGCATCGGCCTCGATGAACGTGATGCGGCCGCTGGCACCGGCCCGGCGGGCCTTTTCGCGGCCGAGGACGAGCATCTCGTGGCAGAAGTCGGCGGCGACGATCGGCGTCTGGCCGCCGGTTGCGCGATCGTAGGCCAGTGCCAGGTCGCCCGTGCCGGTGCAAACGTCGAGAATCGGCAACGGCCCTTGCGGTGGCACTAAGCGCACCGTTTGACGCCGCCACCACACATCGATGCCGCCCGAGAGGAGGTGGTTTAAGAAATCGTACCGCGCAGCGACATTGCCAAACATCTGGCGAACGCGTTCGGGCGATTTATCGACGGGCACGGGGAGGAGGAAGGTGTCAGGTGTCGGGTGTCAGGTGTCAAAGAAGAGCAGGCTATTCCAAGCGAAACGTTTCGGCAACAATAACCGTCAGGGCGGGAGCGGATTATGGCGTCGCGACAATTGAATGTACACACCTTGCCGTCGCATGTCAGCGAGGAGGAGCTGGCGGACAGCGCAGTGGTGGTGATCGATCTGTTGCGGGCGTCGACGACGATCTGCCAGGCGCTGGCCTCGGGCGCCCGCGAGGTGGTCCCGTTTCTGGAGGTGGACGCAGCGCTGGCAGCAGCCGCGGCGGAACTGCGGCGGGGTGATATCGTGCTTGGCGGGGAGCGTCGCGGCGGAAAAATCCCAGGCTTCGACCTGGGCAACTCGCCGGCTGAATACACGCGCGAGGCGGTCGGCGGCCGGCGCGTGTTCATTACCACGACCAACGGTACGCGGGCGATGGATCGGCGCGACAGGCCAGGCGCGTGCTGGTCGGTGCTGCGGTGAACCTGTCGGCCGTGGCGGCGTCGTTAAAAGATGAGCCGCGGATTGACATCCTCTGTGCCGGCACCGACGGCGAGGTGACTGGTGAAGACATCATGGCGGCCGGCGCGCTGGTCGGCCGCCTGCGCGATTCGGCTGGGGGCGACTTTCAGTTGGGCGGTTCCGCGGCAGAGGCGGGCGCTCAATGGGGCCTGGTCGTGTCCCGGTCGAAGCACAACCAGTGCCCATTGTCAGAGGAATTGGCGAGACAACTTCGCGACACGCCGGGCGGGCGCAATTTGGTCGGGATCGGTTTGGAGAGTGATCTGGCGGACTGCGCCCAAATTGACCGGCTCGAGGTGGTGCCGGAACTTGACGTCGACAGTTGGCGCATTCGCCCAGCATAGAGGGAAATGTTCGCGGTAGACGCTGGTCGGAGCATGGCGGTAAAATGGCCGCGCGTCTGAAGGTACAGCGATACAAACTCAAACAAGGCAAGATTAACCACAGAGACACAGAGGGCACGGAGAAACCAGATTACAGGAGATTTTAACAGGATTATTTTTACGACAGAATGATTGGGAGATTGGTTTGGTGTACGCATAGGGGAGCTAACCTTTAAAAGCCTATCCCAGAACCGTCTCAGAGAGGGGGACAGTCCCATTTTTCCTCGCGGACTCGGAAAAATTGGGACAGTCCCCGACGGTTCTGGGATAGGCACTAAATTCAATTATTCTGTCCCATACTTATACTGTCTCTTTGTCTTTCTTCTCGGTGTCCTCTGTGTCTCTGTGGTTATACTCTTGCCTTGATGAAGCGACGTAAGAGAGCCACATCATGGACATGGATAAACTAGTTTCCCTCTGCCGGCGGCGGGGGTTTTTGTTTCAGTCGAGCGAAATCTACGGCGGGCTGAACGGCTTCTGGGATTATGGCCCCTTGGGCGTCGAGCTGAAGCGGAATATCAAAGAGGCCTGGTGGCGCGACATGGTCGCCGGCCACAACGAGCTGGTGAAGCCCGTCGGTGCGCCGTCAACTTACGAAATGGTCGGGCTTGACTGTAGCATCATCATGCACCCGCAGGTGTGGAAGGTGAGTGGGCACTTCGATCTGTTTTGCGACATGATGGTCGACTGCCGGCAGACGAAAAAACGCTACCGGTACGACCAGGTGCGTGGCCGCTGGGCTGAATGTCGGGGCCAGAAGGTGTTCGTTGCCACGATGGCTGAGAACGAGGAGGAAGATATCCAGCAGCGAGCGCAGAAGCTGTTCAAAGTGCGGGCCAAGGACGCGGATGAAATCAGATGGGAGGGGGGCACGATCTCGCTGGAGAAAGTCGGCGATCTTGCGCAGGTGCTGGCCCCGGACGCGAACGAGCTGGGCACGCTCACGCCGCCGCGTGAATTCAACCTGATGTTCAAGACGATCGTCGGGGCGATGGGAACCGAGGAAGACGCTGCCTTTCTGCGACCTGAGACGGCGCAGGGCATTTTTGTCAACTTCGCGAACGTGCTCGACAGCACGCGGGTGAAGATTCCGTTCGGCATTGCCCAGGTCGGCAAAAGCTTTCGCAACGAGATCACGCCGCGAAATTTCACGTTTCGCTCGCGCGAGTTTGAGCAAATGGAGATCGAGTTCTTCTGCCATCCCAGCACGTCGCGGAAGTGGTACGAGTTTTGGCGCGACAAACGGATGGCTTGGTACAAGTCGCTGGGGCTGGCTGGCGATCGCCTGCGGCTGCGCGATCACGACCCAAGATGAGCTGAGCCACTATTCGACGGGAACCGGCGATATTGAATACGCGTTTCCGTTTTTGGCCGCGGGCGAGTTTGGCGAGCTGGAGGGGATCGCTCATCGGGGCGATTTCGACCTCCGCAGCCACATGGAAGGCAAGCTCGACCCGCAGACGAATCCGCTCACGGTCGAGCTGGGGCCGGACGGCAAGGCGCTCTACAAAGGGAGCGGCCGCGACCTGTCGTACCGCGACGACGTGACGAACGAACGCTTCATTCCGCACGTCATCGAGCCCTCGGCCGGCGCCGACCGGGCCACGCTGGCGTTTTTGTGCGAGGCCTATCATGAAGACCAGGCGCCGGATGACAAGGGGGACATGCAAACGCGGACGGTGATGAAGTTTCACCCGCGGATTGCGCCGGTGAAGGCGGCCGTATTTCCGCTCGTGAAGAAGGACGGCATGCCTGAGGCGGCGAAGGAAATCTATACTGCGCTCAAGAAGCGGTTCAATGTTTTTTACGACGAGAAGGGCGCCGTCGGCCGCCGCTATCGCCGCCAGGACGAGGCAGGCACGCCGTTCTGCATCACGGTCGACGGGCAGACGCTCGTCGACGGTACGGTGACGGTCCGCGACCGGGATACGCTTGAGCAGCGGCGCGTGAAGAGCGCGGATCTGGTAGAGGAGATTGCGAAACGCGTTGAAGCTTAGCTGGCGCGCATCTTATTGACTGCTGCGCGGATAATGCACCCTGACGCAACGTGTTTTCCGCCGAATCCGGGCTTCCGTTGGCACCCTGCGGCCCATTGGCGGCGCAGCGGTCAATAGAAAGCGAAGCGACGGTTTGGCACGCCTGCGGCATTTGCCTGAAATGCCGAGGAACCGCTACGTTGAATACGGGACTCATAGGCGTCGCGTTGCAATTGCGCCAGCCGCGAATGCACATCCTGCAATTTGTCGGTCGCGTAGCGGCTGCTGCGCCACAAGCGCCAGACGACGAGCACCAGGCCAAAGATGAGCGTGCCTTGGCCGGCGAGGGTCAGGCTGAGGGCAAGATTCCAGTATTCGGTCTGCTGCGACGTTAGCGACCAGACGATGCCAGCCAGGCCGGTGCACAAGGCCAACAGGCCGACGATCACGATTAGCCAACTGAGAAGTTGGCCGCCGGCGGAGCGATGCGATTCGGCGGAGTCAGAATCGGCGTATGTGCCGTCACGCGGCCCGTCGTCCAATAAGTCAACTGGCGGATCGAAGCGGCGCGGGTCGGTCGGCGTTTGCTCGAAGGGCCGCACGGGGCCCGCGGCCGGGCGATGCAGCTCGCGGCTGAGCATTCGCGACCGGGCACGCATTTGCCAGTTGTCGAACTTGGGGGGTCCGCCGCACGCCGCGGCCGTGGCCGCCTCATCGAGTGCGATGCCGCCGTCCGAGATGCCGACCGCGTGCGTCGCCTTTTTCATGCGCATTGGCTGATGGCAGCGCGAGCACACAATTCGTCCGCTGGTGGCGTGGGCGAAGCCCGGCATGTCCTGCTGGCAGTTGTGGCACCACATTGGCGAATCTCGGACTTCCGTTTCGTGCGAAGCGAAAGCTAGCGGCCGATTCGCGCACTCTGTTCCGCGGTGCGCGAAGCGGCCACTGGCTCAAATCGGCATTTGTGGGTGAGAAACTGTAGCGGTCCGGCAAGATTGAACGCGTGCAGTCATTTCGCTTCGCGAGCTGGATGCCTCTCGCGATGCGAGAGGCCTACTTTGGCTCGTACCACTCGTGCCGCAGCCAAGAGACGAGCTGGTCAAGCTCCTCGGGCGATAGCCGTGCTGGCGCGGCGCCCTCACCGCTGGGGGCGAAGGCCGGCATGCGATCGTTCGTGTCGGGGTAGAAACGGATGTGGGTGGGGTCGCTGATGATGCCGGTGAGCCACTCGCGCGAGGCGTAGCCAGTCAGGTCCGGCGCCTCGCCGAGGCCGCCGTCATTGCGGAACCTATGGCAATCGATGCAGATGAAGTCGTCGACGATTGCTTTGCGCCCCGCCTCGATTCGAGCCTCCACGTCTTCGGCGTTCGCCGCTTGCCGGTAGGTCAAATGTGCCTCGGCCGACAGGGCGTATGTCACGTCTTCCACTTTGCGGCGAAATGCAGCCAGCTCGTCGCCTTCCAGCTCGCCGAACTTTTCACCAATGTTTTCCTTCACCCAGCGGACCATCTCCTCGTCGGCGAATTTTGTTTTGCCGAAGAAATGGGGCCCGGCGATGGTCTCAGGGTTCAAGATGCCGGAGACCCACTCGCGGCTGCCGAAGCGCCACAAGTTGGCGGCCGACGGCGGATCGGCGACGATCCGTTGTAGCGCCACATCGTTCCCGTTCGGATCAAAATGGCTGTGACACGCCGCGCAATGCTGCCGGAAGAGCGCCGGTCCCTGCAGCTTGGGATCGTGCCGCACCATCGCTAGCGCGCCTTCGGGCGGGATGCCGCTCGGCGACCCGGCCAGCTCGACGGCCCGGCGGGCTTTGTCTTTGGCTGCGTTCACGGCGGCGATGTATTCCTGCGAAGCGGCCGTTTTGCCGTTCAAGTCGTACCGCAGCGCCACGCCCGTCAAGACGACGATGCCGCCGATAAGCAGAATCGCGCAAACGACGTTAAACGCGTGCCCGATCTTCGAGCCTCCCCAGGCCGGCATCAGCGCCAGCAGCACGAACACGCCCGTGGGCACAAGCAGTGCGCCGACGACGGTTGGAAAAGTCTCCAGGTACTTCAGCAACTGATAGAGAAACAAAAAGTACGCTTCCGGGCGGGCGGCCGCGGAATTCTCAGTCGCATCCGCCGGTGCGCCGAGGCCGGCCCCGATCGTGGCCGCGTCGTTGGGCCGGAAGAAGTAGGCCGCCGCGAACGTTACCGCGACGGCGGCTAAACACATCGCCACGTTGCGCAGCCATTGGTCGGGCCAATAAGTTGTTGTTCTCGGGCCGTTCGCCCTCGCGTTTGAGTCGGACCATTGCGGCGTCAGTCGACCCGTGCGGCGGAACAGCGCGTAGTGGATCGCAAACAGCACGGCCAGCATTGACGGAAACAAGCCCGCGTGAAGCGAAAACGCACGCGTCAGCGTCTGATTGCCGAATTCGGCCCCGCCGAGCACCAACCGCGCGACCGATTCGCCAACGAAGGGAATTGATCGTATGAGATTGATCGACACCTGAATCGACGCATAGGCCCGCTGGTCGGCCGGCAGCCAATAGCCGGTGAGCGCGATCTTCAGGATCAGCACGCCCATCCCGAGGCCCAGCCAGTAGTTCACTTCCCGCGGGGCCCGATACGCACGATAGAGGATGATTTGCAGGAAGTGAGCGGCGAGGAGCGCTATCATCACGTGCGACGCGAAATGATGCACGCCGCGTACGAGCCAGCCGGCCGTCATTTCGTGCTGAATGAAATAGACGCTCTCCCAGGCCGAATTGCGGCCGGGGCTGTAGGCCATTCCTAGGGCCAGCCCCGTCACCACCTCGAGGAAAAACATGAATGCCAGCGCGTGCCCCCAGGCATAGCGCCAGCGCGGCCCGCCCGGAATGTTTTCGTAGAGCAGCGCCCTGCGCGACGGCGCGGCAACCTGTGCGGTCGTCCAGCCAATCCAGCAGGCGGCTCATGAGATGGAGGTCCTTTCCTCGATCCCCGGGCGAAACCTCACGTACGACACGTAGACGTCGGTCGAATCGTTCGCCGCCGGCCGCAGCTCGACCGCCAGCTCATCCAGGCCGCGTTTGCTGGGCCCGGATACTCGAGCGCCATCCATTGCGAACGACGCCTCGTGGCACGGGCAGACGAACTCTTTCTCCGCCGCGTTGAAATTGACCGCGCAGCCCAAATGCGGGCATATCGAGCTTAGTGCAGTAACGTGCGGTGCGCCGCCAGAGTCGTTGCGAGCGAGAAAGGCCGTGCCGATTCGCTGGTTCTTGACGCGCGTCCACGCATCGTTTTCGTCGGCCGTGAGCACGAACAGCCGCGGTGTGCCGTCGGCCGGCAGCGCGTCGAGCGGCGCGACGCGAATGAACTCAACGCTGGGCGTTGACGTGCCGGCAGATGCTGATCGCTTGCGGCGGACGAGCGGATCAACCGCAACTCCCCAAGCTGCGGCAAACGGCGCAATAATCGCCAGCACCGACGTGAGCATCGCCAGAAATCGCACCAAGAACGGCCGGCGCTCGATCGAAAGCGATTCTGCCCGTTTCGTTGCTGAATTGTCCATCACGACATCGTAACGACGGGATGCGGGCGCGACTACCCGTTCGGCGACAAACGCGCGGCGCGTAGCTCTTCGACATGGCCGCTTCCACAGCACTGAGAATTGCCGGTTCGGCTTCGGCCATTGGCCCCGGATATCGCACGCCCGAGGCCGCGCGATGGCCGCCGCCGCGAAATTGCTCAGCCACCTGGCAGACGTCGAGCGACGAGCGACTGCGCAGGCTGACTTTCGTCTCCCGCGGTCCAAATTCAAGAAACAGTATGGCTGCCTCGACGCCGGCGACGCTCAACAAGCGGTTGATGACGTCTTCCGTGTCGGTCGGCTCGGCGCCGACTGCGTTGACGTCGGCCTGCGTAATGGCGGTCGACAGCAGCCGGCCGCCGAGGTGCGATTTTACCTGCTGCAGAATCCGACCCTGCAGCAGTAGCCGCGGCAGGCTGTTCTGCTCGTAAAGTTCGGCAAAGACTTCGTTGGGCTTGGTGCCGGCGGCGACCAGGCGGGCCGCGGCCGTTAGCGTCGCTGCGGTGACCGACGCGAAGCGAAACCAACCGGTGTCGGTCGCGATCGCTGCGAACAGGGCGCTCGCCATCTCCGGCGTGACTTTGGCGCCCAGCGCGTCGGCCGCTTCCAAGATCAGTCGCCCGGTCGATTCGGACGTGACGTCTTTGAAGACCGTGGCGCCTATGTCGTCTTCGCTGGCGTGGTGATCGATGACGACCTTTCGTGCCTTAGTCGCCCGCAGGACATCGGCCATCGGGCCGAGCTGGCCCCAGGCACTCGTATCGACGACGATGTGAACGTCGCATGCCAACTCGCCGGCAGCCACGTCGCGGCCCAGCACCTGCACTTCATGTTGCGGATCGATAAACCCGATGTGGGGCGGGACGCCGTCGCCGTTGACGATCTGCACTTGTTTTCCCAACGACCGCAATGCCGCCGCCAGCCCGCGCTCGCTGCCGAGCGCGTCGCAATCCGGCCGCATGTGGCTGGTGAGCACGAACGATTTCGCGCTTGCGACGATCTCGACGAACGGTTTCCAGTCAATGGGCATTGAGTCGTGTTGAAAACTGAGAGCGAGTGTTGAGAGTTGCGCTCGAAAAGGTCACTTAGCGGCGTCGCTTGCGACGTGCATTACGCGGGCAACGTCTTGTTCGAGCTGCCTGACCAGCGCTTCAGGCGAGTCGAACGCCCGAATGTCCCGCAATCGCGCCAGAAAGTCAACCTCCAGCGGCTGGCCGTAAAGCGGTTCCTCCTGGGCGATGAGGTGGACCTCGGCCCGCACGACGGCGTCGCCGAACGTCGGGCTCGGGCCCAGGTGAATCGCCGCCGGCCAGTTCGCGCCGCCCGCCCAGCCGCGGCCGGCGTACACACCCTGCGCCGGCAGCAGCGTGTCGATCGGCATCGAGATTCGCCGTAGGGAACCCGAGCTTCGCCCCGCGGCCAGCCCCGTGCGTCACCATGCCGCGGATGCGATACGGCACGCCGAGCAGCCGGCCAGCCGCCTCGACATCGCCTTCGCGAATCAAGATCGCGAACCCGCGAACTGGAAACGAGCTGCCCGTCGATTTCCACCGGCGGCACCACGTCGAGCGTGATCTTTGCAGCTGCGGCCATCGCGCCGAGCCGCTCGATCGTTCCCTCGCGATTGTGGCCGAAATAAAAATTCGGCCCTTCCACGATGGCCCGCGCGGCGAGCGACTCGCAAACGAATGCGCTCGAAGAACTGATCGGCCGACAATCGCAACAACGCCTCGTCCGTCGGGTAGGCCACCAGCCAATCGACCCCCAGCCGGGCCAGCAGCTCGGCCTTGCGTTCGGTCCAGGTCAGCGGCGGCGGGCACTGCTCGGGCCGCAACAGGCGCACCGGATGGGGATCGAAAGTGAACACGATCGCCGGTCCCTGCACTTCGCCCGCCCGCTCCAACAGCCGCCGCACGATCGCCACGTGGCCCAGGTGGACGCCGTCGAAGTTGCCGATCGATACGGCGCCGCCGCGGGCAGCGGTGGGCAAGTCGTCGAGTGGCGGATGATGTGCATGCTGAGGGGTGCAGGATGCAGAGCAGGATGCGAGGATGCTGGATCGCAACGATACTATACGCTTGCGTCTTTGCCGTTCTCTCCCAATGCCCGAAACGCCTTTGGCAAATACTCAACCACATCACTGGCGATGAGCGACACTTGGCCCAAATCGGCTGCCGCCAGGTCACCTGCCAGGCCATGCACATGTACGCCGAGCCGCGCCGCGTCGAACGGCGACAGGCCCTGGCAGAGCAGGGCCGTGATCACGCCGGTCAGCACGTCGCCGGTGCCGCCGGTGGCCATGCCGGGGTTGCCGGTGTGATTGATCGCGTAGCGCTGGCCGTCGGTGATGACGGTGTCGTGGCCTTTCAGGACGAGGACCAGCGGGTAACCGTTGCTTGACGAGTATTGCTGGACGAAATCGCCAGCGATCTTCCACCGGTTGTTTCGTTGGTAAGGTTGCTTAGAGAGGCGGGCGAACTCTCCCGGATGGGGCGTAAGAACGCGGGCCGCCGCACGCTTCGAAAGATCGAAGTCGCCAACCGCAAGTGCAAAGAGTGCGTCGGCATCGAACACGGCCGGCACATCGCCTGCTTGGAAAATGAAGCGGACAAACTCCATCACGGCATCGGTCCGCCCAATGCCGGGGCCGACCGCGGCAGCCGTCGGAGCAATTTCCTGTCCGAGCGACGCATTCCATGCGTCGCGGGAAAAGTGTCCGTCATCATCCGCCAAACCGCGTGTCATGTAGCACGGGTTGATGCCGGCCACAACGCCTTGGATCGATCGCGGCACCGCGACGGTGACAAGCCCCGCGCCGCTGCGCAGTGTTGCCATTGCGGCCAATGCAATTGCGCCGCTCATGTTTCGCGAGCCGCCGACGAGCAGCGCCCGGCCGTAATCGCCTTTGTGGCTGTCGGCCTCTCGGGCCGGCAAGCGGGGCAGGGGGGTGGCGGTGACGTCTTCGAGGGGCATGGGAGAAGAAGGTGTCAGGTGTCAGGAGGAGAAGGTGTCGAGTGTCAGGTGTCAGCTGTCGGGGAATTTGAGTGGCAGCGGGTGGCGATCAGGCCGGCCAGGTAGGCGGCTTTGAAGCCGGCGTCGATGTTGACGACGGCCACGTTGCGGCGCAACTGTTGAGCATCGAGAGCAGGGCTGAGAGGCCGCCGAAGTTGGCCCCGTAGCCCACGCTCGTCGGCACGGCGATCACCGGGCAGGCCACGTAGCCGCCCACGACGCTGGGCAGCGCGCTCCTCCATGCCGGCCACGACGACAATCGCGTCGGCCGACTCGAATTCGGCCAGCCGTGCCGGCAAGCGGTGCGGCCCGGCCACGCCCACGTCGTGAATCATCGTCACCCGCACGCCCATCCAATCCAGCGTCTCGCGGGCCTCTTCGGCCACGGGCAAGTCGCTGGTGCCGGCCGTGATGACGGCCACGTGGGGCCGGACGGCGATTTCGGAATGCGGAATGCGGATTGCGGAATGCGAAATGGTTGGAGTTACGCGCAGCGTGCGGCCGAGTTCGTTGTAGCGGGCCGAAGCGAACGTTTGTTGAATCTCGGCAGCGACTGGCGGCATCACCCGAGTTATCAAAACGTCTTCGCTGCGCTCGACCAGTGCGGCGATAATTTCGCGGAGCGTAGCGGCCGATTTGCCTTCGCCAAAGATCACCTCGGGAAAGCCGCACCGCCGCCGGCGGTCGATATCGAGCGTCGCTGTGGCCAATTTCAGGTCGTCGGGCGGCATGTCCTTAGTTTACCGCCGAGCCTCCGCTGAAAACAGGAGTCTCAATTGGGTCGGCAACCGTTGAACGGCTGCGAGGTCGCGCAAAAGCGCTCGTGCTGACAGCTACCTTTTAGCTCGAAAAAGGACGGCAGTTACGCCCATCAAAAGAGACGCCCAAGTGAGTACCAAGACCAAACCCCAGAGGCTGAATCTCACTCGCGGTCGCTCTGTCGCCCCAACAAAGAAAACGGCCGAGACCCAGACAGCGCTGAGAATGGCACCAACGAAGAGCGAGGTGATGTCCATTTCGTTCCTTCGGCCACTTGAATGCAGTCAAAACATGATGTTCTTCGGCTTGGCATCCCGGTAGTAAATGCCGTATTGCTGCAGCTTTCGCAGTACAGCCTGCACTTCGGCGTTCCGTTCTTCCCAAATCTCTCGTTGCTCGCGATGGTAATCGGCCCAGACTTCTGGAGAGTGGTCCGGCTCTGAGTCGAGATACGACTTGCCAAAGTCGATCAAGCAGGGCGGAGTTACGATCGTCATCTCAACGACAAGTCGGTCGTCGTCGGCATCAATCAACCGAGGCACTGCCAACTCGCGGATTTTGGTAACCCGATGCATCCGCAGTCGTTGATACGCTCCGAGTTCCATGCGATAATTCTTCTGATATTGAAAACATTTGAGTGCCGTTTTACGATCGGTCTGCCAAACCGTGCCGTCGTTGCCGCCGCCGAGGCGACCCACGATTAGAATTCCTCGTGTTTCCGTGTAGTCCGCTGCCCTCGTTTTGAGATCGAGTTGTGACATGGGTATGAATTGGCCAGATGGCGGGTATTCATCAGAGGTTGAAATTTACCTGCTGGTCGACGGCAAAAAGGTTCCCGTATCGCATATTGGGCCGGATAGCATCATTCTGCGGAACAAGGAATTTGTGCGATCGGGTCACGCTGAAATCGTCATCATTGTGGACGGCGTTCCGGAAGTACATAGCGTATTCGTGTCTGCTGTGGATTCGGACCTGCCGGAACTGTCGTACGCTTAGGATGCGTCTGCGGCGGAGGTAAGTGTATTCCGCTCGCTCCGCGAGCGGAAACCATCTCGCGGAGCGAGATGACTACACTGGGATGCCCGTTGCCCTGCCAAGCGGGGACGATTTCAGGTTTGCGAGAGCTGCTCATCGACTTTTGCTGGTTTCCGCCTCAGGAAATGACAGTAGTTCCAAGTTCCTCGTTTTCTCCGGCGTTGGCACATGTTCGAGCTCGCAACCACTTTGGCTATCAGCTATCAGCCGTCAGCTTTCAGCCAGAGAAATCCAGTCTGGCTAGCGCCTGATAGCTGACGCCTGATGGCTGGCCTTGCTATCGAGAAGCCCGCCGAACTGCGGAAAAACTGATAACTTGGAGCCACTGAATGAAGATATTTCAAAACATGCTTTGCCTTTTTGCTTGAAAATCCGTCTGGTGTCGCGGCATAATGGGCGGTCAATTCCTCCGATGAGGGATTAACACTGAAAACCGAGAGTCTATAGGCAGCCTGACTGATGCATCCGCTTTTTTGCAAAACCCTGGCTCGCCGTTCTTGCGTTTTTGCTGCACTACTATCTTCGAGTGTGGTATGTAACCAGCCGGCCCGCGCCAGGTCGTCATCACCGAGATCATGTTCAATCCGGCCGGTGACGAAGACGTCTGGGAGTGGGTCGAAGTGAAGAACACGGGCGCGTCGGCCGTGAATCTCAACGGCTGGGTGCTGGGCGATCGGGCGTCGCGGTATGGGGCGGCGAATATCAGCTCGATGCTGGGCAACACGACGGTGCCGGCGGGCGGGACGGCCGTGATCTATCCTTCGACGGCGCTGGGCGCGACGGCGGCCCAGCGGTTTGCCGATGCCTGGGGCGGCGGCATTACGCTCATCCCGACCAGCACGTTTCCGTCGCTCAACAATTCCGGCGGCGAACGGATCGGCTTGTGGTCGAGCCACGCCGACTACTTCGTCGACGCCAACTCGGAGCCGAACTGGAGCAAGTCGGTCTTCGATCTCGACATCGCCACGGCCAACGGATTTCCCGGCGTCAGCGGCGCGGGCGGGCCCACGATTGCCTGGACTGGCAGCGGTAGTGTGACTGACGGCGGCATGTGGGAAGTAAGCGAAGTCGGCGTGGGCGGTGCGCACAAAAGCAATGCGACGTCGTTCCCTGCCACGCAAATCAACAGCAGCCTCGATCGCGGCAACCCCGGGGTGCTGCCGGCCGGCCTGTTGCCGTCGGGGCTGCGAATCACCGAGATCATGTACGACCCGGCCAGCCCGGCTGTGAGCCAGGGTTTTTCGGAATCGGACTTCGAATGGGTCGAGGTTCTGAACAACTCGGGCATAGCGATTAATTTTGCCAGCACAAAGTATGTGTTCGACGACAACTCGGGCAGCGACCTGTCGGCTGCCAACGTGGCAGCGGGCATTCTCGGCAACGGGCAAGTCGGCGTGCTGTTCAACGCGAGCGAGTTGACCGTCGCCGAAATGCAGACGGCCTGGGGTAGCAGCATCAACTTCATCCCGGTCACGAATTGGCCCGTGCTGAACAATACGGGCGATACGATCGCTCTTTGGCCGAGCCTGTCCGCCTATCAATCGGAGCCGACGACGGGCACTGGCCGCACGCATAATAATGCAATCGTCGCGGTGACCTACGACAACAGCGCCGCCGCCGGCTGGCCGACCGACGACGGCCGCAGCTCGATCTATTGGAATTCTTTCACCGCGAACCAGGCCCTCGGCGCAAGCTGGACCCGCTCCGGGACCGACGGCGGCCTGGCCGGCGTGACCGCCGCGCCGATCATTCGCCAGGTGCTCGACAATCCCGGGCAAGACGTCGGCAGCCCGGGCGTTTCACCCGGCACGGTCGCCGTTTTGCCGGGCGATTACAACGGCGATCACGTTGTCAATGCGGCCGACTACACCGTGTGGAGGAACAATCTCGGACTGTCCGTGTTCCTGCCAAACGACACGTCGCCGGGCGAAGTGACAACTGAGGACTACGGCGTGTGGAAGAGCCACTACGGCCAGTCCAACGGCGGCGGCACGATCGCCGAGCTGGCCGTGCCCGAACCGATATCTATGCGACTCACAATGCTGTTGCTGCCGGCGATTGTCGTGGGTCGGCGTGCTTTGTGCGTGCGAAGAAAGCGGTCGGTCACGCATGTGCCCGTCCAAGACTGTCGGGCTGCGTGCCGACCAAGTCGGTCTATGTGCCGACCAAGATGGCGGGGCTATGTACGTGCTCGGCAGTACAATTTCGGCTGCCGCTCAAATAGCTGTTTCCGCGCCGACGGCGACCAGCTCTTCGCTGATGGCTTCGATTTCTTGCGGGCCAATTCGTGGCAGGCGGTCGGCAAAACCGACGAGTAGGGCCAGGTCGCCCAAACGGTTGATCTGCCGCGGTAGGCCGTGGCCCAGGTAGTGGAGCGCCTCGACGGCGTCGGCTGTGAAAATCTCGCGGCCCGCTCCCGCCGCGGCCAGGCGATGCCGCACGTAGGCGGCCGTTTCATCCGCTGTGTACGCCCGCAACTGGGCCTTCGCCGAGAGTCGCTCGTCCAGACTGGGCAGGCGGCCGACGGCCGAAATCAAATTTGGTTGCCCCACCAAGACCAGCGATAACGTGGGCCGCCCGCTGAACTCGAAATTGAGTAGCAGCCGCAGCGTTTCGAGCGCGCCGCAATCCTCCAACAGATGCGCCTCGTCAACGACGATTACGGCGTGCCGGCCTTGTTGGGCGTTGTGAACCAGGAACGTTTCGATCCGCCGCACGCTTTCTTCGATCGTGTGCCGGAGCGGTTCGCCGTGGGTGCGCGCAAGAACGCCGGCCAAATAGACCAACAGATCGCGGCTCGACATTTGAGGGAACACAATGCTCAACCGCGGGCTGAAGGCGTTCGCCAGTTCGTCGAGCAGAAGCTGCGCGAGCATCGTCTTGCCGACGCCCGCCGGCCCCGCGAGCACGACCGCGCCGCGGCGATTCTCGATCGCGTAGCGCAGTTTGAGCAGCGGGCCTTCGTTCGACTCGCAACGAAAATACGCGCCGCCTTCCGCATGCGGCTCAAACGGTTTTGCGTGAAGCTGCCAGTAGTCCAAATACATTGAAAAGTACCAGTCAAAGGAAGGCGATCGGCGCGCCTCTCGCCGCGAAGCAACGCGTCGCCGGCTGAGCACAGCAAACTGTTTCGTGCGGCCGGCGGCGATGCCCGCGCCCTAGCGCAGCGAGCGGTTCTCCATCGTGCCACACAACCGGCAGCCGCAGTCGGCGAGTCGCTGGGCGATGGTCTCCAGATCGCGCGGGTCCTGCGCAGCGGGACTCACCACAGCCACCGCGGCGGCGATCCGCATGTGCCGCACCAAATCTAAAGCGATTGGCTGCGAAGCCGGGTCGAAAAACGTGCCCAAGTCGACCAAGGCGAAGTCGTAAGCATCTCGCAGGGCATTCGCCGTGGCCAACAGTTGCAACTTGGGGGGCGTGCTCCGCGAATAAGGATTGAGCGGCAATAGGTCCAGTTCGTCGTCCTCGGCGCGAACCAACGCATCGCCGAGCGCGGCCCCGCGCTCCAGTACGTCCTGCCACCAGGCCGTCGGTTCGGCGTCCAGACACGGGGCGAGCCCCGGCGCCGGAAAATGTCCGTCGATGACGGCTACCCGTTGGCCGCGGCTCGCCAGCCGCGCCGCCAGACACAGGGTGATTGTCGTACAACCGACGCCTCGGAACGTACCCAACATACCGATCAGTACCTGAGCGTCGTCAGCTAGCTCCAACAGCGAGTCGGCGACGCGATCGAAGATTTGCCCGTGGCGGCTGAGCAAGCTCCGGCACACGGCCGGCCAGCGAAACGTGGCAATCGTGGTTCCGGGCAGCAGCGCTGCGATCGTATTGAGCTCGGGCGCCGCCGCCCGGTTTATAAACGCGGACAGCGGCCGTTTGAGCGAAGTGGGCGGGTGGATCGACGGCGCTGCGCCTGCGGAGATGTGTTCGCCAATGGCGTCGGGAAAATGTCCGGCGCGTAGGGAGAAAACGACCGGTTGATCAGCTCGGTCGTCTGCGACATTAATAACTCGCCGTCGAATTCTGTTTCTACGGCCTCCGCAGGTGAGACATAGGCGACCGTGGCGGCAAGCGCATCTCGGGCGGCGAAACTCGTCGCGCGGCCGGCGCCCACGGCCACCGTGGAGCTTGGCGGCATGGCGGAGTTTGATTGGCCCAGGTGGGCTGGCGACGGCGATTGGGGCCCATCCTGGCGATAGGCCTTGATAAATGCCTGGTTCGTGTTCATGGTCGTGCGGGGGGATGTGTTAGCGGGGCGATCGAAGTCGATCGAGGTCTGGCCTGGCGGCGACCGCCGCAGGCGCGTCAATAGTGCGGACTTGAGGCAGCGGGCCGTCGGCGGCCGTCGGCATTCGGACCGGCTCGAAGTTGGTCGTCGGGTACGGCGATCGAGAGAACGTTTCGTCGGAATTGCGTTGCGAGTTCGGCATCTTGCTCGGCCAATCGCTGGCCAGATCCGTCGCGGGCCGCTCGTTTTCTGGGATCAATTTCGCTTCCGTGCGGGCTGGGGCCGGAGTAGCTTCGATCAAGCTTGTGGAGGCGGAGGGCGATGTGGCCGTTGTAGCTGATTCCGCCGGGACCAGCGATTCAAGCGTCGGCCGGTTTCTGGAGGCGGGCTCGGCCGCAGTCGGAACGCCGACAGCGCCCTCCAGAGTCGCCATCGGACGATTCAGGCGGTCCGGCGGCATTTCCTTGGATTGGCCCATCATCAGCACGGAAGTGCCCGCGGCCGTGAACAGCACGAACAAGAGCAAGAAGCGCACGGCCGGGGCAAAACGGTCAGGCAAGCCCTCGCGCGGGAATTCGAACGGGTTGCCAGACGGCAGGACGTCGAGCCGCTTCGGCAACGGCCGGGGCTTGAAGCGGCGCGCGCTTGGCGTCGGGCTCGGACGTAGTGTGACGGCCACGTCGCAAAGGCGAGCCCGGTCGGCTTCACTGTGGCGAGTTGTGGGCACGCGCGGGGCGGGCGGGTCGACGCGGACGGCCTCTGGCCCCCTGGCGACGAAAACGTTCTGCGGCCGCCCGGGCAGTTCCTCGGAAACGTCGGGTATGCGGGCCAACAGCGGCGGCGTCTGCCGCGACGGTTTCTCCGTCGTGGTTGCAGCCGGGTCGGGGCCGAACATGAGGTCGGTCCACTGCTGGTCCGGCTCGTCGGGCCGATCAGCGCCGCGCATGTGAAATGGTTTTGCAGTCGTCACGCGGTCGCCGCCTTCCTTGGCAATGAGTTCGCGTCGTGGCGCGGTTTCGTTGCAGCACCGCGCCCAGTCGCTCCGCTGCAAGCCGCGGCCCCAGCAACGGTCGCAATTCCGGCAGTTCGGTCTGCCGACGCGACAGCGGGCCTTAGTCTCTTTAACGGCTATCGGGCAATGCTGCGCGAACTCTTAAGAAGATGAGGTTCAGGGGGACGACCAACTGGAAGCGCGCAGCTATGCTGGCAGAGATTTGCTTGCGGCGCGCAAGCAGCTTGCAGAATCACTGCGTCCAATCGTCGGCCAGCCAGATGATGGCCGTGTTGTCGCGGCTGGCCGTGAGCACGTTGCGGCCATCGGGCGAGAAGCTGACAGCGGTCACTTCTTCGGTGTGGCCGGGGAGCGACAAGATCTCTTTGCCGGTGATCGCGTCCCAGAGTTTCGCCGAATTGTCGCGGCTGCCGGTCAGCACGCGCCTTCCGTCCGGCGAGAAGGCGACTGCGGTAATCGCCCCGGTGTGGCCTCCGAGAGCGAGCAGCGACTCGCCGGTGCGAGCGTCCCAGATGTGGGCTGTGTTGTCTTCGCTGCCGGTGATGACCCGGGCCCCGTCGGGCGAGAAGCTGCCGCACAGCACCCCCCAGGCGTGGCCCGAGAGCGTCAATTGCGGTTGGCCCGTTGCGCGATCCCAGATGCGGGCGGTTTTGTCGCCGCTGGTCGTCAGCACGCGGCGGCCGTCGGGCGAGTAGGTTGCCGAGAAGACGCGCCCGGTGTGACCGCGAAAAACGGTGTCCAGCGGCCGCCCGGCGTCGACGTTCCACAGCCGGGCCGTGCCGTCATCGCTGGCCGTGAGGAGCTCATGCCCGTCGGCGGAGAACTCGACCGAGTTGATGTAGTTCGCGTGTCCACCTTCCAGCTTGCGAATCGCTTTGCCGGTTGCGGCGTCCCACAACTTCGCTGAGTGGTCCCAGCTCCCCGTGACGACGAGACGGCCGTCGGGGGAAATATCGGCCGAGGCGACCGCGCCGTGCGGGCTCAGTCGTACGATCGAGCGTCCCGTTTGCACGTCCCAGAGCTGGGCGTCGTTACCGCCCACCGTCAGCAGGCTGTTGCCGTCCGGCGCGAATTGGGCCGACCACACGAGGCCGCCGATCTTCTTGAAATCGAGCAGCGGCCGCAGCGCGGACGACGCGACTTGGCTCTCGACGTCGCGATTCGGCTGCATCGCCGCGAGAATCTGCCCGTTTGCTCCGGCCGCCGCGCCGGCAACCCGCCCCCGCTGCGCGGGCAGGTCCCAAACGCCGACCGTCTTATCGGCCGACGACACGACGACGGCTCGTTTCCCGTCGGGCGCGAAGCCAATCGACGTAAACACTTCTTCCGGCGCGGGTAGCTCGGCCAGCAACGTCGCATCGGCCAGCCGCCACAAACGCGCTTTGCCGTCGTCGCAGGTTGTCAGGGCCTGCGCACCGTCGGACGACACGTCGAGCGCCGAAATCCAGTCGGGATGTTTAAGCACCAGCGACCGCAGTTCCTCGCCGGTAGCGACGTCCCACTGACCGCACGTATGATCGCCGCTGGCCGTGACAATGCGACGCCCGTCCGGGAGGAATTCCACCGCCGAAATGGAACGCGTGTGGCCGCGCAATTCGCGGGCGAACTTCCATTGGCTGCCGCCCAAGTGCTGCCACAACCGCACGCGGCCGTGATCGTCGCCGCTGGCAATCAGTTCGCCGTCGGGCGAAACAGCGATCGCCGATACTTCGGCCGCGTGGCCTGCGAGCGACGCTAGCAGTTGGCCGGAGGCCACGTCCCAGATCCGCAGTTCCGTGCCCGGGCTGCCGGTGGCCAGCCAGTCGCCGGCCGGTGACACCGCGACGGCGCCGATGCGGCCGGTCGGCGTGAACATCATCGTCTGCGTGCCGGTGGTGAGGTCCCAGATGCGGACTGAGTTGTCGCCGGCGCCGGTGGCCAGCCGCCGGCCGTCGGCAAAGAATGCCGCGCTCGTAGCCAAAAAGTCATGCCCTTCTTCAAATCGCCGCAGCCGCGCGCCCGTCTTGGCGTCCCACAGCATCGCCGTGCGGTCGCGGCTGGCTGTGACAATTTCGTTGCCGTCCTTCGAGAAGCGGGCCGAGAGAATCGCATCGTAATGACCGCGGAACACGGTCGCGTGCAGGACGCGCACCTCTTGATAGCCCTGCACGTCCCACAAGCGGACGTGCTCGTCGTGGCTGCCGGAGGCGATCCAATTGCCGTCGGGCGAAAAGACGCCAGCGAAGACGCCGCCGCCGTGCCCGCGCAGAGTTTTCGTCGATTCGCCCGTTACGGCATCCCACAGGCGAATCGTGTTGTCTTCACTGCCGCTGGCGACAAGCTTCCCGCTAGGCGAAAACTGCACGCTCCGCACCGGGCCCTCGTGACCGCTCAGACGCAGATAATTCTGCGGCGCCTCCGCCTTCCCAGCAACCTGCTCCTCGATGTCGACCGGCCTTATTTGATCCGGATTCCAGATCATCACAAGCTTATCGTATCCGCCGGTGGCGATGAGCTTGCCATCGGGCGAAAATGCGGCCGCGTAGACGGCGCCCTGATGGGCCGTGAATTCCGTGATTTGGACGTAATCGTCCGGCGCCGTATCGGCCGGCAACTGCGGGACCGCCGAGTGAGCGCCCGCATTCATTTCGGCCTCGCGCTGCCGGCGGCGAATACTTGCTACTTTCTCCCACACGATCGCCTTGCCGTCCTGGCTAGCCGTTACCAGTCGGTTGCCATCCGGCGAGAACTGGGCCGACCACACCCACCAACTGTGGCCACGGAGCACCTGCAGCACCTTGCCAGCGGCCACGTCCCAAATTCGTGCCGTGTTGTCGTAGGAGCCACTGGCCAGAAGTTTGCCGTCGCGGGAAAAGCTGAGGCAAAGCACGCCGTCGGTGTGGCCGTCCGGGCCGCCGATTGTCGCCTGCACGTTGCCGGTCGCCGCGTCGATCAGTTTGATTGTCCGATCGCTGCTGCCGCTGGCGAGCAGGCGGCCGTCCGGCGAATAGGCGACGCTCGAAACGTATTGGCCGTGCGGAATCTGAAAACGAACCTGACCGCTGGCCACGTCACGGACGGTCACTTTGCCGCCGCGATCGGCGCTTGCCACGCTCTTGCCGTCCGGCGAAAAGGCGACGCCGTCCACCGGCCCGGCCGCCGCGAACACAGCTCGCGCTGAGCTCCGTCAGGTGCTTTAGCCGGCCCCACTCCCAATTGCGCAGGTCGCGCTGATTCGCCGCTGTCGGCACGCTTTGGGCCAACAGGTCGGCGGCGAAGTCGAATGCGTTATCGTTGATCTTGGCGGCAGCCAACCCGATACGGGCGACGTAGGCTTCGTATTCTTCGGCCTGCTTTGCGGCGACCGCTTTGGCCTCCTCCTGCTGAGCGACTTCGCGGGCTGCGGCCTCTTGTTTTTGGGCTTCCTCGGCCGCGTCGCGCTGCTTGACCGCGTCTTGTCGCGCGACCGCCTCTTGGACCTGGGCTGCCTTGGCCACGTCGCGCTGCTCGACCGCGTCTTTTTTGGCAGTGGCCTCTTTTTCTTTGGCGTCGACTGCGATATCGCGTTGCGCTACCGCTTCGTTTCGTGCATGCCAGATAAAGAAGGACGCGATCGATATGACGGCCAGCACCGTGGCCACGAGCCCCATCACGGCCTGCTTGGCCCGCCGCAGTCGCCGGGCGCGCTTCGCGCTCGGCGCGAGCGATGTCGATGCGGGCAAGCAGTTCCCGCTGCTCGAGCACGTTCGTGTCGAGCAGCGAGGCGGCCAGATCGAGGTCGCCTTTGTCAAACGCGGTGCGTGCGTATTCGAGTTGGGTCACGCCGAGCAGCGTGCGGGCCCGATTGTTTTCGCTCCACAGCGTCAGCGCTCTTGGCAGCCGTACAGCGCCCGCGCAAACAAGGAATAATCCTGCGTCTCGCGCACTTTCTGCAGATTCTGGTTCGCGTGCGCCGTGAGCACGAGGCTTTCAGAATGCGATTGATAAACTCGGATGGCAGCTTGAAATTCTTTGACCGTTTGATAACGGTCCTTCTGCTCAGTGGCCATCGCCTGGAGAGCGATGTTTTTCAATTCGCCGTCGTAGCGAATGGGATCGATGCGATTCTGTGACGCGGCCATCAGGCACTGCATCACGTCGCGGCCCGAATGGGGCGGCCGGCCGCCGATGATTTCGTACAAGATGGCGCCCAGCAGATAAACATCGCTCGTCGTGTTGATGTTCTCGACCGGCCCGCGGGCCATCTCGGGCGCCATGTAGGCCGGCGTGCCGCCCAAATTGTCGGCTTGATAGACCGAGCCGATATTGGCAAACGCGCTCGTGATGCGGGCCAGGCCCCAGTCCATCACCAGCACCTCACCATAGTCGCCGAGCATTACATTTTCCGGCTTCAGGTCGCGGTGAATCACCCCCCCGGCGTGGGCAAACGCCACGGCGTCGGCCACCCGCATCAAGATGCTCAGGTTTTCATCGATCTGCTTCTGGTTCAGCACCTTGTCCCAGGGTGTGCCGCGGACGCGCTTCATCGAGTAGAACAGCGCGCCTTGGTCATTTGCGCCCAGGTCGTAAATCGGTACGATGTTCGGATGGTCGAGCTCGCCCGTGACGACCGCCTCGGAAATAAACTTGTCGCGCTGCTCTTCGCGAATCTTGGCCGACGGCTTGAGCATCTTCACGGCGACGGTGCGGGCGATCGACGACTGGTGGGCGGCGTAAACGACGCCCATGCCCCCCTCGCCGATGATCTCCAGCAGCTCGTAGTCGGGCACTTCGGCCAGCGTGGACGGCGGGGCGCTGCCATTCTTCTTCCGCTCGCGCGACGTCGCGCGACTTCACTGGCAGCGACGAGCGGTGCCCGCCAATCGTTTCCCGCTGGCGAATCGTCTGGCCGGTGCGGGCGTCCTTTTCAATCGTGCCGCGCCACTGAGAATCGAGGTGCGCAACTTCGGCTGATGTCGAGTCGTAATCGATCGTCGCGTCTCGCTCGAGCGTTTGCGTCGAGCGCCGCGTGGGACGATCGCCCGAATCGCCGGGTGTGCCGGCGGCGTCGCCAAGCTCGGGCGGCGGCACCGAGAAATCGAGCGTCATGTCGGAGCGGTCGGGCACCGTCGGATTTTTCCGGTTCGGGTCGCTGGGCTTGCCAATTTCGTACGTTTGCTCGATCGATTCTTCATCGCCCGAGCGCATCGCGATCGGCGAGCTGCGATCCTCAATGGTCCGTTTGGAGATCGGCCGAACGACGGCGCCACAGTGCGGACACCGCCGCGCGGCGATCGACTCTTCAGTCAATTCGCGTTGACATGCGTGACAAATATTCATGACAAGTTCGCCCGCAATTCTTCGTTACGCCCGTTGAAGAAGTCGTCCCAAGCGTGCGGCCCGACGAAGGCGTTGCCATGCCCTTTCGTCGGCCGTGGCCAGTGCCGCGTCGACGCGCTTCGACCAGGCCACGATGCCCATCGCCGCGACGCTGGCGCAGGCACCTTCTGTTTGTGATGAGTTCATCTCTGCCGCAGTTAGCGGATGGCCGTCGACCGGCGCACGTTCCAAAGGACCCGCGCTGCGATTCGAGTCGGGAATCGGCGCCAACGGCCCGTTCACCGCTCCCGCAGGTTCCGGCCCCTGTTGGAGCAAGGGGTTTTGCTCGAGCGGAACCACGTTGTTGCCCGCGCCGCCAACGGGCGCCTCGCTGGTTGGCGGCCGGTCGCGTGTGCCTTCCGTCTCGTCGGTCGGGTCGACCAACTGCCCCCGGCGGACGTTGACCTCGATCACCAGCCGCTGCGAATTACTTTCCGTCCGCACGACAAACACCTGGTAGCGATTGTCGGGCAGCGTCGCAAAGAAACCACGCAGATCATACAGCGCTTCATCCTTGATGCGGAAGCATTTCGATGGCCGGCCGTCGGGCTGGATGACGCACAAGCGTAGGTAGCGGTCGGTCGCGCCTGTCGTTTCGCCGCTGGCAGCGTTGATCTGCGACACTTGGGTTGCCTGCGTGGCTGCCGCTTGCGGCGGGATGAAGACACCGGTCGCCGCCGGAGGCGCCGGCGACAGACGCGGCACATCGGGCGTCGTATCGATTGCCACCATATTCGTGTTGATGCCCGGGTTGGAAATCGTCACCGATTCCAAATTGCTGATGCCCGGCTGCACCACTCCCTCGACAATCGCATCATCATCGAACACTTTCACCCGGATCGTAATGTCGGCGGTCGGGTGGAGCGGATCTGGCGGCCCCGTGTAAACGTGAACCAGCGTAAAGCTGGCCGGCGTCGGCCCGGCGTGCACCGTCTCGACGACAAACCGCTGCTCGGGCGGCAGATCGGGCTTGTCGCCCCAGTCGATCAAGATTTGGAACGTGTCGGCCCCGGGGTCGGAGAACGACATTTGCAGCGTCGTCTTGCCGGACGACTCGACGTCCGTCGCCGCGACCGGCTGGAGCGTTGGATTCACGTTGTGAACGGTGATCTGAAATGATTTCGTGTCGCTGCCGCCATCGTCATCCGTGAGCGTGACCGTGATCGTGTAGATGTTGTCGGCGTCATTGTCGGCGTAGAGATGGCTGTCGACGAGCGTGCCGGAAGTCAGTAGCCCAGGCGCACCATTCATCGTTGTCGACGGCAGTTGCAGCTTTTCGACCGCAGTGCCGTCGCCCCAGTCAATCGAGTAGGTAAACGTCTCTTGGCTGCCGCCCGGCTGGCTAAGCGGGTTGTTCGGGTTGTTGAAGCCCGGATCGGTAAATGAACCAAGATTCGGTAGCGAGAGCGTGTCACCTTCATTGATGACGAATGACTCGCTGGTGAGCGTGAGCGTCGGCGCGACGTTTTTCACCTCAATCGTGAAGGTCCGCGTGACCGGCTCGCCGTCGTCATCGCTAAATGTCACGGAGACTGTGTAGACGCCGTTGTCGGCGTACGTATGGGCGACATGGTCGAATTGGGCCGTCGTCAGCACGCCTTCGCTGCCGCTCACGCGGTTGACGACATTAACTGCCGTCACGGCCGAGCCGTCGCCCCAGTCGATCGACATTCCGGTGAACGTCTCTTCGAATTCGCCGCCGTTGGATGCGTTGCCGGCATTGGCCGGATTGTCGAAGCCCGGGTCAGAGAGGCCGATGCCCAGATTCTTCGTGCCCTCACTCCCCAGGTTCGATAGGACAAACGCCTCGCCCTCATTAACGATCGGGGGCGTGTCGAGGCCCGTCAGCACGGGATCGACGTTGTTGACGACGACCGTAAACGTCATCTCGATGAAGTCGACATCCTTCTCGCCGCCTGTGAAATTGGCCGACATGTCATCGTCGGCCACGCGGACGACGACCTTGTACGTGCCGTTATCGGCAAAAATATGCGAGCCGTCGAACGACGCGGCCGTGTCGATACCGACCGAGCCAAGCTGATCGATCGTGGCGCTACCCGTGACGGCGGCCGTCCCGTCGTTCCAATCAATGTAGTAGGTAAACGTTTCGGCCGTCGCGCCGCTGGGATTCTGCGGGTCGGCAAAACCAGGATCAGTGATCGAGCCAAGATTGGTCAGCGTTAGCAGCGACCCCTCATCGACCGTCTGCAGGTCGACGACGCTCAAGCCGGGCAGGACGTTGTTCACCGCCACAGTCAGCGCGTCAACCTCAAGGTACGCGCCGTCTTCATCGACCAGGTCGATCTTAATCATCGGAGTGGACGGCCCGTCGGCGTAGGTATGCGTGACGACGCGGCCGGCCTCGTCCACCTCCGCAGCCGAATAGACGTTCGTTTGTCCGTCGCCCCAGTGCACCGTGTACTGGGCGATGGTGTCAGTTCCCGGATCGACCACGGGTCCGATCGTGAGCGAATAGAGCGAGCCTTCGTCGACGCTCGCGTTGCCGCTCAGCACAACGATCGGCGCGACGTTATTTACGGTAACGTCAAGTGAATCCACTTCCAAATACGTGCCATCTTCGTCCGTCAAGTCGATCGTAATCGTCGGGCTGGACGGTCCGTCGGCGTAGGTATGCGTCACAATCCGTCCGGCCCCATCGACTTCAGCGGCCGAATACACATCCGTCTGACCGTCGCCCCAGTGGATCGTGTACTGAGCGACCGTGTCGGCGCCAGGATCAAGTACCGGCCCAATGGTGAGCGAATAGAAAGAGCCTTCATCGACGCTTGCGTTGCCGCTGAGAACGACGACGGGCGCGACGTTGTTGACAATAACATCGAGCGAGTCGACTGCCGGGTACGTGCCATCCTCGTCCAAGAGATCGATCGTGATCGTCGGATTGGAGGGCCCGTCGGCATAAGTATGCGTGACGACTCGCCCGGCGCCATCGACCTCCGCGGCCGAATACACATCCGTCTGGCCGTCGCCCCAGTGGACCGCGTACTGAGTGACCGTGTCCGTGCCCGGATCGATTACGGGCCCGATCGTGAGCGAGTAGAGCGAGCCTTCGTCGACGCTCGTGTTGCCGCTTAGCGCGACAATGGGCGCGACGTTATTCACAGTGACTTCCAGCGAATCAACAGCCAAGTACGTGCCATCTTCGTCCGCAAGGTCAACCGTAATCGTCGGGCTGGACGGCCCGTCGGCGTACGTATGCGAAACCATTCGGCCCAAGCCGTCAATTTCGGCCGCCGAGAACGTTTGCGTCGCGCCGTCGCCCCAGTGAATGGCGTATTGAGTTACCGTGTCTGCGCCCGGATCGACCAGGGGGCCGATTGTCAGCGAATACGTCGCGCCTTCATCGACGCTCGCGTTGCCGCGTAGCTCGACAATCGGCGCGACGTTATTCACGGTGACGTCGAGCGAATCAACCGCCAAGTACGCGCCGTCTTCGTCGGTGAGATCGATCGTGATCGTCGGATTCGCCGGGCCGTCCGGATAGGTGTGGGTAACCACACGCCCGGCTAGATTCACCTCTGCGGCTGTATATACGTTCGTTTCGCCATCGCCCCAGTGGACGGTGTACTGGCTGACCGTGTCCGCTCCCGGATCGACTGCCGGCCCAATCGTGAGCGAATATAGCGAACCTTCATCGACGGTTGCGTCACCGCTCAGTTCGACGACAGGAGCGACGTTATTGACCGTGACATCGAGCGAATCGACGGCCAAATACGCGCCGTCTTCGTCCGTAAGGTCGATTGTGATCGTCGGACTGGACGGACCGTCGGCGTACGTATGCGTGACGATTCGTCCAGCCCCGTCCACCTCGGCAGCCGTATACACATCCGATTGGCCATCGCCCCAGTGCACCAGGTACTGGCTGACCGTGTCTGTGCCCGGATCAACCACCGGCCCAACCATCAGCGAATAGAGTGAGCCTTCGTCAACGTTTGCGTTGCCGCTGAGTAGGAGCGTCGGCGCGACGTTCAAAACCGTTAGCGATCGCGACTCGAAGTCCGACGTCTGGGCCGAGTCAGTCACCTTCAGCTCGACGACGATCGAATGCATGTCCTCGTTGTCGTCCGGCACGGTGAAATTGAATGTCGACGTCTTTGGTTGGCCCACCATGACGACATCGTGGAACGAATCGATCTCGACGCCGTTGTCTTTGAGCGACCAGTCAAAGAAGAGCGTACCGAAGCCGTCGGCCGTCGCGGTCGCGCCCAGCGAATCACCTTCGTGAATGACGGGCGGTATCTGGATGTCCGTGATTGTTGCCGGCTGCACCAGCACGTTGAGGAGGAGCGAATCGACGTTCAGATAGGTGCCGTCTTCGTCAGCCAGGTCGATCGAAATCGTCTGTTGCGATGGCCCGGTTGTATACGTATGAGTTACGATTCGCCCGGCGTCATCAAGCTGCTGGGCGGTAAGCACGCTGGTCTGGCCGTCGCCCCAGTGCACCGTGTACTGGCTAACCGTGTCCGTTCCCGGGTCAACGACCGAGCCCACGGCTAACTCGTAGGACGTGCCGGCGTTGACGCTCGAATTGCCGGTGATCTTCACCGTCGGCGCCACGTTCAGCACGTCGAGCGGCTGAGACAGGAAGTCGGCCGATTGGGCCGAGTCGGTCACTTTCAGCTCGACGACAATCGAGTGCATGTCCTGGTTGTCATCCGGCACGGTGAAATTGAATGATGACGTCTTCGGCTGGCCCGACGGTACCATCTCATGGAACGAGTTGATCTCGACGCCGTTGTCTTTGAGCGACCAATCGAAAAACAACGTGCCAAAGCCGTCGGCCGTCGCCGTCACGCCGAGTAAATCGCCTTCGTGAATGACCGGCGGCACCTGGACGTCCGTGATCGTTACCGGCGGCAGGACGACGTTCAGATTCAGTGCATCGACGTTGACGTAGCTGCCATCTTCGTCGACGAGGTCGATCGAAATGGTCCGCTGCACCGGACCCGATGAATACGTGTGCGACACGACGCGGCCTGCTGCATCCAACGCGGCCGCAGTGAACGCGCTGTCTTGGCCGTCGCCCCAATGCACCGTGTACTGGCTGACGGTGTCTGCGCCCGGATCGACAACCGGCCCCACCATCAGGTTGTACGACGTACTCACTTCCGCGCTCGCATTGCCGCTTAGCTCGACCGTTGGAGCCACGTTGTTGACCGTGAGGGCCAGGGTGTCCACGTCGGCGTAGACGCCGTCTTCGTCGGTCAACCCGATCTTAATCGTCGGATTCGACACCCCGTCAGCGAAGGTGTGAGTCACGACGCGGCCGAATACATCCACCTCCGCTGCCGTAAACGGCTCCACGTTGCCGTCACCCCAGTCGATGGAATACTGCGTGACGGTGTCCGCCCCCGGATCGACAATTGGCGCGATCGTGAGCGAATAGGGCGAGCCTTCATCGACGCTCGAATTGCCGCTCAGCTCCACCGTCGGCGCGACGTTCATCACGTCGAGCGTTCTGGTTTCCACGTCAAACGTCTGGGCCGCGTCCGATACCTTCAACTCCAGCGTATACGCGTGGCTCAGGTCCTGGTTGTCGTCGGGAAGTGTGAGGTTGGCATTCACCTGCTGACCGGCGAGGGCTGACTGATGGGCCGAGTCGATCTCGGCTCCGTCTTGCTTCAGCGACCAATCGAAGAAGATCGTGCCCAGCCCGTTGGCCGTCGCCGAGGCGGGCAGATCGCCTTCCGAGATGACGGGCGGCAGCGTCAGGCTGGTGATCGAAGCGAGCGAGGCATCCAACACGCGCCGCCGCTCAAGCCGTCGCACCCCCAATAGGGCCGAACGCGCACGACGCTGAGTGCTCTTGCCACGGCGCCGCTCGGGCGCGGGCCGGCGGAACCAGTTCCAGTTCATAGCGGTTGGCGATGGGGGTGGGGGCGATAGAAAAGATTGTTGGGCCGCCTCCATGCGCACGGCGCATCTCCCCATTATCACGAGCGTATTGCCGGGATGTCAAACATTCTGCAGCGACGTATCTTGGAAGTTCTGCGAGATTTACGTCGAGTTTGGGCCCGTGCTGGCAGCATTGCCGCCTTCCCCTCCCGGCGACCGGTTCAGTGAAGTTAGGGCGACTGTAACGGTTAATCTGAAGAAACTGATGCCGGCCGGCCGAAAACCAAGATCGCCGGCAGGTGGCCGAACCGCGCCGCCAACCGGCCGGCCGTTCCGGGCAGATTCCTCCCTCAATAGCTTCTGGGGCCGCACGCATGTTTCCAGCAATCGTATTGGGTTTCGGCAAGCGCACATTGCACCCGCGTTACGAAGCTGCAGAAACCGCTTTGACAACCTCGTCCTACGCCAGAGGGCAGGTCGCCCCGGGCGACAAGCCGCGGCGAGGAGAGGGGGGGCCGGCATGCAGCGATGCGTCCTCGCCCGAACCCTTGCCCAAAGACTGGTTCAATACGCCCTCGATCCGCTTCGGTCGGCGCCTCCTCGTCCTGTTCGCGTTAGCGCAAGTCTTATCGCTCGCCACGGCAAGCGCCCGTGCCGACGGCTTTGATCCCTTCAAAGAGGACGCCTGGTCCGGCTCGCCCGTGATGACGACGAGCGATCCGTTCGACGACCCGACCGTCACCAGATTCCGAATCAAGCAGCCCAGCCCGCCAGCCGCTACCGTGCAGATTTCGGCCGGCCCTTCGACCGGCACGTTGATTTCGACGTCGCCAACCGCAACCGCAAGCACCGGGCCAGCCGTCACGTTGCCGGGCAAGCAGGTCGCCGCTGCCGCCGCGTACGTGCCTTACCAGGCCGAGACAATTCCGCCGCCGGCCCGGCTGCCCTCCGTCGGCGCCGCCCAAATGCCGGCTGTGGCGACCGTCGGCTGCGGCGTGCCAGACGAACGACCGATCACCGAGCTCACGATCAACATCCAACTGCCGCAGGGCGAATTGCCACACAACCTGGCCGCCGATTGTTGGCAGCAGCTCAACGCCACGATTGGCCCGCTGGCTGCCGATCGGCTCTGGCCACAACAGGTATACAACTGGGATGCCACCTGCTTCGCGCATCAGCCGCTCTACTTCGAAGAGATCAATCTCGAGCGTTACGGCTATGGCTGCTGCACGTGCCTGCAATCGGCCTACTCAGCGGCACATTTTTTTGCCACCGTGCCGGCTTTGCCCTACTGCATCGGCGCCCACTGCCCGTTCGAGTGCCAGTATGCGCTCGGCCACTATCGCCCCGGCAGTTGCCCTCCCTGGAGGTACCACTTGCCGCCCTGCAGCGCTCGCGGCGGCATCAGCGAAGCCGGCGCACTCACCGGCTTCATCTTCATGATCCCATAAGGTGCGGGCAACTCGCCGCGCGCGGCTCGAACAATGAACGCGACCATAAGCACGCGTCACTCGTTGCTGTACGTTCCGATCACGGAGTGGTCGCGTTAGTGACCACGGAGTGCGCAGTTCTGCAAACGTCAAATCGGCAGGCGAAAAGTTTGGCCCAGCATGCGCAACAACCGTCGCGCAAATGTCACGCGCTCGGTGGCAACTTTGGCCGTCCCGCGCCCGCCGACCACCAGGGGCAATTCCTGCGAGTTGATCCGCACACGCACCTGATAGTGCGACCGCGCGTCGCCGGGCGGCACCAGGCCGGCCAGCAGCGGCGCCAGGTCGCCGCCCGGCGCCGCTTCGCTCGATTCGTCCCGCGCGTCCCACGCCGCGACTTCCAGCACCTCGCCTGCGAGCACTTCGCCCGGCCGTTCGTCCAGTCGCAGCCGCACCGTCTGGCCGGGCCGCAAACGCGAGGCATCGGTGTCTTCGACCAGCAGCACAGCCATCATTTCTGCCGGGTCGCCGACGAGGCAAACTAGAGTGCCCGGCTCGACCCAGGCGCCGCAGTTCGCTGCGTCGAGGAGCGCGCCCGACCACTGCGGCAGCTTGCCGTTCTTTTCCTGGCTTGGCTCGGACCGGGGTACTGGAATTATGACGCCCTCCACAGGCGCCACGAGCGTCAACCTTGCGGCATCGCGGCGGCGCTCGGCCAGTCGCTGGGCGAGATCCGCCAATGCCGCTTGCGCGGTCGGCAGCTTTGCGTTGGCCTCTGGGTCGACGCCGCGCAGCCGGCTGAGATGATCGACCCGCAGTTGCTGCAACGTACGCTCCCCTTCGAGGCGAGCCAGTTCCACTTCGACCGAATCGTTTGCTAGTGAGGCGACGGGTTGGCCGGCGAAGACGTGTTTGCCAGCGGGTGCAGCGGTCGCAAGCTTACCGTCGATTTTCGCGTAGACGCGCTCGGCGCGGGCTGGCAGCAGCACCAGCGGCGCCGGACGTGGTAGTTCACGGGCCAAGACAGAATTACGATGAACACAGCCGCGGCCACCGCGGCGACAATCGAGAGCCGCCCCTTGCGCAATTCGGCCCGCCGCGCTGGGTGGCGCAAATGGTGGCCGGCGGTCCTGAGAGGCGAATACAGCGCCCCGCCGAGCACTACGCACCCCGCCAGATACGCCACGTTCTGCAATTGGTGCGGATACAGAAATACCACCAGCGCCCAGACGATCGCCACGCAGACGAACGTGATGTACACCTTTGAAGCCACTGCGTACGCAGCCAGCCACGCCCGGTGTCGGGCCGGCACGAGGGGATCGTCGTCGGCCGCCTCTCCCATGATCCACCGCGCCGCCAGCTTGTGCAGCACATCGCGCGAGCGCTGCCACAAGTTGGGCGTTCCCACCAGGTCGGAAAGGATGTAGTAACCGTCGTAGCGCATCAGCGGATTGCCGTTCACCAGCAGCGTGCCGACCGACGCGACCACCATGACGTTGAGCGCGATGAGCTGAACCACACCCGGCTCGGCATACCACCACACGATCGTGGCCAGCGAGGCCAGCACCAGTTCGACCGCCATTCCGGCGGCCGAAATCGCGATCCGCCGCCGCTTGCTGGAGAGCCGCCAACTGTCGCTGACGTCGCAATAAAGGCAGGGCGAGAACGCCAGCAACATGAACCCCAGCTCGCGAACTTCGCCGCCAAAGTGTTTGCAAGCCAGCGCATGGCCCAGTTCGTGCAGCACCTTGACGCAACTGATCGTGAGTACGAGCCAAACGAGATTCCGCGCGTCTGTCAGCGCGCTCAATTCGGGCAGGCGGCTGCGAAATTCTGCGTAGTGGCCGATGACGAGCGACCCCGCAAACACGGCAATCGCCAGCGCGAACAAGAAAACAAGCGGCGAAAACAACCAGCGACAGCGTTCATGGACGGCCGTCAGTAGCGCGTCCGGATCGAAGCCGCGAAAACGGATTGCCAGAAACTGCAGCGGCGCCAGCGCCCAGCGGCGGGTTCGTTCGCGCCGCATCCTGTCCAGCAATTCCCGGCCCTGGCCGGCCGCGTCGCTCATCAGCAGCCCTTCTTCGTGCAGCCGGCGCACGAAATCCCATGCCGCTTCGGGCGTAATCGTCTGCGGCGGAAACCGTCGGCCGAATTCGCGCCTCGAGCTCGCGGATGCTTACAGGATGCCGCAATAGCTCGAAGAGTACGTACTCTTCCGAGCTGAACTGAAAATGCTCCAGCGTGGTCGGATCCTTCACGATCCAAGTCGTCATCCTACCCATCTCGACTGGCGCAGCCACTAAATCGGGCCGCAGCCGCAGCGCGAGGGGGCGATCGATGGCGGCGAGGGGTTTGGACATGAATGACAGGACGGACCGGTTTGCAACCGTTTCAGCTTTCAGATCGAACGACCCAGTACCCACGACTCGGTACTGAGTACTGAATGTGAACCCGAACGGAGCACCGACTTATGAGTATTTGAATCGCAACAAGGATCACCCGATCGGCACAACTCGCAAAGCTGGCAACCAGTTGCTTTGGGCGATCGGCTACTCGCCCTTGGCCACGGCCGACGGCCCCCCCACCACCATCTTCGCTGGCTGTCCCGGCCGCAGTCGGCTGTCTTTATTATCGATCTCGGCCCACACCCGCACCTGCCCGGTGATCGGATCGACCTCCGGGCTGACAAACACGATCTGCCCGGCGAACGACGACTTCTTTTCACCCTCGTCAACCATCAGCGTCGCCGGCCGGCCGGCTAGAGCGGCCGTTGCGCGTTTCGCCCGGCACAAAGCCTTCCGCCTTCAATCGATCGACGTTCACCATCCGCAGTGCCTGCTGCCCCGGCTCGGCCCACTCGCCTTGCCGCACGCGGACCTGCACGACGACGCCGTCGAACGGCGCGACTATTCGCCGCCGCGCGACCTGCGACTTGGCCGCCGTTCGCTCGTGGTCCTTTGATTTCATCTCCAGCTCGGCTTCCTCCTGCTCGTGCACCGCTTGCTCGAGTTCCAAACGGTTCTTCTGAACCGTCAGCCGCTCGACGTCGAGCTGCGATTCCGAGACGCTCTTGGGAAATCGCTCGACCGATTCGGTCGAGCGCCGCAGCTCGGCCTCGGACACTTCCAGCGCCTTCTGGGCGTAGCGAATCCGTACGTCGTTCGTGGCCTTCGCCGCGGCGATTTCGTACTGCAACTGCGCCGCCGCGGCCGCCAATTGGGCTACTTCGTCGTCGATTTGGGCGAGCAGCTCGCCCTGTTTGACGCGCTGGCCCTCGCGCACGGCGACACTCGTAACCAGTCCCGCCTCTTGCGCCGGCACTTCCGCCTCGGCGAACAGCCGCAGCACGACCGACTCCACTTCGATCGGCGCCGCGCCATCAAAGGCCGTCGCGGACTTTGCTGTGACAAACCACAAAGCCACTAGACTCACAATGTATAGATTCTTTTTCATGTTGATCCCGCATTCGGGCGATTCTCTTCGTATCCGTCGTGCCTACGCCGTTCAATTCAACCGGCGCCATTTCAAAATTTCACCCAGCCCCAGGCCGCGTCCCAAACGTCGTGCAGCCAGACGTAGCCGATGCACCGCCGGCCACACTCGATTTGTGCCCGCGCCGAAACACCGGGCCGTAGCTCGCTGTGAGCCGTGACGCCCAATTCCTTTGCATCCAGCGCAACATTGACGCGTACCGTCGGCGTCGGAGCGGAACCGGGCTTGTCCATCACATCGGCCGTGCGGCACACTTCCGCCACGTGGCCGGCCGTCGCCGGCGACTCGCGGTCCTCGGAGCTCAACCGAAACCGCACCGGCAGATGTTCCCCCGAAATCTGCTGGGCTTCCAGCACATAGCCGATGCGATTGTCGGGCACTTCGAGTTCCAGTTGCCAATCAGCCGATACGTCAGCCACCTTTACCAGCACTTCGCCGCGGGCCGCCGGCCGCGCCAGCAAGCGGCCGGCCACGTCCCACGTCAGCACGCGGCCGGCGATGGGGCTCGTCACTACGAGCTCGTCGCGCTGCTTCTCCAACAATTCCAGTTCGCGGCGCAAGTTCGTCAGCCGTTGATCGAGCTCGCGCTCTTCCGCCGACAGCCGATACGTTTCTGTCGGGCTCGCGTCGCGGACATCGCGGCCCGTTTTCGTCGCCCGCACGGCGTCGATTTGCCGCTGGGTCGTGTCTCGCTCGCCGCTGACGCGTTTCAGCTCGAGTTCGAGCGCCGGATCGCGGAGCCGCACTAGCGGCTGCCCTAGCTCGACGTCATCGCCATGCTTGACGAGCACTTCTTCGACCAGGCCATTGCGCGGCGCGAAGGCCGCCCTCTGCACGACCGGCTGCAAGGTTCCCGTCGCTTCGATATTGAAATCCGCCGGCATGATCGCAAGCGCCGCGACCGCGGCCGCAAACGCAACGGCCGCCGCCGCATACCGCGGCCAGTGCGCGTACGAACCGCTGCCGGACCACGCCCAGCGGCCGCACCAGCCCGCCGAACGGAATCTGGTCGACTTCGAGCGCGTTGATCAGAGCGGTCGCGCACATATCCGCGACTTCCATCAATCGCTGGCGCTCCAAATCGCCGGGGTGCACTGCGAACTGCTCGGCGATCAGAACAAACGTCTGGACGCCCCAAGACTTTTGGATTTTTGTATGCGGTTCGTCATCGAGCGCTATATCGGCGAGTGGTCGCAGCGGGATTGCCGCGATTTGTCGCGCCTGCGACGACTCCGCGTGCTGCTCGAGGGCCTCGGCGATCTGCGGCAGCGAGTCGCTCTCGCCGTCGTCATAATATGCCGCGTCGCCGGTGCGGGCCGCGGCATGCGCCAGTGTTTCTAAGTGCCGCGCCGCGCTGCTCCGCCGCTCGACTCGCTGCGCACCGCTTGTGGCCAGCAAGCGACATCGCCCGCCGCTCGTCGAAAGCAGTACGCTCAGTCGATCGCAGCCGACCACACTCCGGCCGTCATTGGCGACGGCATAGGCCGTTTCCGCAAGTCCCAGGTCGCGATGCACGGAGCGGCCCAGCCGCAGCAGCGCTTCGCGATAGGTCTCATTCTCGCGTAGTTGTCCCAGCTCGCGAAACGCGTGGTAATCGGCCGCCAGCTCGCAGACCGCCCTAAGAAACTGCTCGTGGCCGCGATGGGCGCCAGGTCCCGCGTCGGGCCGCTCCAGAATCTCGATGATCGCGACCGTCGCCGGTGGCGGCTCCACGTTTGACGCATTTGCGACTTGGCCATTCGCGTTGTCTCTCAAACGTTGTACCGGGGCGGCAATCAAAACACACCCGCTCGGGCCGCCGTCATCGCCCGCGTGCCCGATCGAATGGGCCGCGACGCTATCCATTTCGGCCTGCTCGGCCACGCTCGCCAGCAATGCCTCGTGGGCCTGCCGCATGTGGGCCGCTGCCGCGGCGAGAGGCCACCCGTTTTGAGCGATTAGTTGAAACCCGCCGCGATCGCCGCGCAGCCACACCGCGCCGCCGACCGCCGACAATGCGCGCACGCTTTGATCCAGCAGCTCGCGATAAAATTCAGCGGGAGTCGCCGGCGAGCGAACCAACCGGCCCAGTGCGGCGAATGCGTCTTCCAATTCGTGCCAGGCGGCGGTGTTGGGCGGCAGCTCGGTCGTGGGGAAGGGCGTAGCCATATAATTTCAGTATATCCAGTTCCGCGAACCTGGCCCGCCGCTGGCACGGGCCGGCCGAGGCAGTATCAGCATTGCCCTGTGCCGAGTCCGTTTGTAACGAAGTTAGCGGCATTGCGGGCACGGCGGCGGCTAGCTGTCAGGGCCATATCGCTTGCTCCAGACCTTGGGACAATCGGCGGGCGCCGCCGAATCGACGGTCAGATGTTTCACCGATGCGACGATTCCGCTATACCCACCCGTCACCCGTCACCCGTACCCCTGGATCCCGTTACGACCGCCGCCAAGCTAACTGTGGAACCGCCGAATGCAGTGTGCGGTAGGATGGTCAAACCTGTCCGTCGACGAGCCATACGACGGACAGGATTGTCCGTCTTACAACCGAAATCATTCCGCGGATCCACATAGCCGGGGCTGGCGACCATCGTGACTGCGTCGCCAGCAGGTTATGCCGCCACGGCATCGCGTGGAAAGTTGGCCTGTACGACTTCTCCGTCGCTCGCTACTGTCCCGCCACTCATCTGTCCATTTGCAAGGGGGGACACACTATTCCAACAGGCGCAGTCGTGCTGCGCAGCGATAACTCATCGCTGCTCACGCACATCGGCTCGTCCCCCACAGGGCGAACGCCTCTGGCACATCGCATGAACTGCATGGTCAGATCCTTGAGCTTGCTTGTCGCCGCCGCGGCGGTCGCGGTCGCGCTCGCCGGCTGCCAATGGGGCAGCGGGCCCGGCGCCGCGTCCACAGGATGGTACGAGACGGCTACACAAATCGAATATCCGGCCGAGTCTGACGCCACGCTCGCCGGGACCGACGCCTCGGTCGCTGCGCCCCAGCCGTGGACGATCGATACCCAAGGCACGCCTGAGTATTGGGACCTCTCCCTCCAAGATGCGATTCAGATCTCGCTCACCAACTCGCGCGTGCTCCGCGACCTGGGCGGCGCCGTGGTGCGCGCACCCGGCTCCACGCGCACCGCCCTTGATCCAGCCGTCGTGGAAACTGATCCGCGGTTCGGCGTCGAGGCGGCCCTCTCCCAATTCGACGCCCAGTTCCTGACCAGCACCTTCTGGGAAAAGAACGACCGGGCCCTGAACAACGAGTTTTTCGGCGGCGGCACACGGCTCTTAAGCCAGGACGCCGGCGTCTTCCAGGCGGCAATCACCAAACGGGCCGCCACCGGCTCGCAGTTCACTATTCGTCACAACGTCGATTACGACGCGAACAACGCCCCCGGCAACGCGTTTGCCAGCGCTTGGAACACCAACGTCGAGGCCGAGATTCGCCAGCCGGTGCTCAAAGGCGCCGGCACACGGTTCAACCGCATTGCCGGGCCGAACAACGAGCCAGGCGTCTACGACGGGGTGCTCGTCGCCCGAATCAACACCGACGTCGCCCTCTCGGAATTCGAAACGGCCGTCCGCGATTTGGTAAGCAACGTCGAAAACGCCTACTGGGACCTGTACGCCGGCTACCGCGCGCTCGATTCCCGCATCGCAGCCCGCGACGAGGCGCTCGATACCTGGCGCAAAATCTATTCGCTCAACCAGGTCGACCGCGTCGGCGGCGAGGCGGAAAAAGAGGCCCAGGCCCGCGAGCAGTTTTACCGCTTCCAGCAGGACGTCGAGAACGCCCTCTCCGGCGAGCCAGTCGAGATGACGCGCAACTGGAACGGCTTGCCCGGCGGTTCCTTCCGCACGACCGGGGGCGTCCTGATGGCCGAGCGCCGCTTGCGGCTCTTGATGGGCTTACCACCTAGTGACGGGCGCCTGATGCGGCCAAGCGACGAACCGGTCATCGCCAAGATCAACTTCGATTGGGAGCAGGTCAAGCAAGACGCCGTCGACCGCCGCAGCGAGCTGCGCCGGCAGAAGCAGATCATCCGCCGCCGCGAGCTGGAGCTCGTCGCCAGCAAAAACGCCCTCCTGCCGCAGCTTGACGGCGTCGCCCGCTACCGCTGGCGCGGCTTCGGTGACGATCTGTTCAACATCAACGACCCGCCGCTGCCCCGCTTCAACAGCGCCTACAGCGACCTGACGAGTGGCGACTTCCAGGAATGGCAGCTCGGCTTTGAGCTGTCGATGCCGATCGGCTTCCGCCAGGCCCACGCCGCCGAGCGCAACTCGGAGCTCGTGCTCGCCCGCGAGCGGGCCGTGCTGCAAGACCAGCAGCGCGAGGTCATTCACGAAGCGGCCGACGCGATCGCCGAAATGGACCGCGCCTACTCCGTCCTGCAAACGAATTACAACCGCGTGCTGGCCAGCCGCGACCAACTGGCGGCCTACAAGGCGAAGGAAGCGTCCGGCGAAAACGTTGCGCTGGACCTGCTGCTCGAGGCCCAGCGTCGCGCGGCCGACACCGCGGCCGAATACGCCCACAACCGGGCTCGCTATGCCGTCGCCACGAAGAACGTCGAGTTCGTCAAGGGCACGCTGCTGGCCCAGGACGGTGTCTACTTGGCGGAAGGCCCCTGGCCCGACAAGGCCTATCACGACGCGGCCGAGCTCGAGTCACGCCGGCTGGCTCCCCATCCGCTCAACTACGCTTCCTCGCAAGCCCCAGTTGTCGGCCGCGGGCCCTATCCGCAAACGGTCGAGCAGGCTCAATCGATGCTGCCGGAGTTGGGCGAAACGCCGCAACTTCCGGAAGAGTCGCAACTTAAGGGGCCGCTGTCGATGCCACAACAGACTCCGCAATCCGGCTCACCAGGACAGTCAGCGCCGCAAGGCCAAAACAGCGGATCTCAACTTCGCCGCACAACGACACGCATGTCCGGCTGAGCACCGATTGACGAGCAGTGATTCCGGCAACGGATGGAAGATTGCCACTAAACGGCCGCGTTGCGGGAATGCCGCAATCGCGTGCCGATCGGCAAAACAATGGTCGTCACAAGCAATGACCAGACCAAGAACGTGCCAGGTTCTGGAACTCCGGTCGCCTGCTGTGATAAGACAAACGTGCCAGCGCCGGCCCCAAGGTTGACAATCGGCACATGCACTTGCACGCTCTGGCCGGGCAAAACCGGGGTGGGGAAATCCATCGTGATGGTCCGCATGTCGGCTGAGAGGTTCATTTCCCAACCGGTGACGGGCAACGGAGTCCCCAGATTTGACAGAACGGTGATGCTATTGCCGACGATCGCGGCAAAACCGGGCACCTCGGCCGCAGCAATGCCGGTGTTCAGAAAATTGCCGTCGCCGCTCGCCGTTGCAGCCGCGTCAATCAGACTGATCACAAAGTGACTCCAAGGCGTCGCGCTTGTATTGGTCAAGGTTTCTGCCCAGCGGAACCCGGAATTGAAAGCTCCGGTGAAATCAAGATCGGCAAGGGAATAGTCAACCGTCTTGATCACGGGAGCGAAGCCACTGACGTTCCACGTAGTAATGGTTCCTTGATCGGCGAACGCGATCTGCGGAAACACCACCACGCCTTCGTACGTGCTTACCAGGCTGCCTGGCCCAGAGACTCCGACGCTGATGGACGCATGAACGGAGGGCGTGAGGCACAGCAGCGACACAAACAGGAATGAAGATAGCTTCCAGTTCATCAGTAGCTCCGCTGTCAATTGCCACACGTTCTGGCACCAATAAGTGTCGGATCAGAGAATGAACGAACAGGTGCCATCCTACCAACGGAGAATCTGCCGTCAACAGAAAAAACGCCACCGATAAGATGAGAAGATGAGGCGACGCAGAACGGCTCGCACGATGGGATGGGTGGTACGCCACATTGCCACCCCCTTCCTCGAACGCAGCAGTTTATTGGTCGTGACTCGGCTCGCCAGGACATAAACCCAATTACCTTCAGAGGTTCGGCGTTGAATGCTCGATTCAATGCTTGGCCGCTTCCGCCGGCTCCCGCGCCAGCATGTGATCTAGATTGGCGATATTAAACGCCGCAATCGCCACCACGATCGAGT
Source organism: uncultured Planctomycetota bacterium (assembly GCA_963738665.1). Classification (GTDB taxonomy): domain Bacteria; phylum Planctomycetota; class Planctomycetia; order Pirellulales; family Lacipirellulaceae; genus JABDGM01. Next base: position 71,318 of record CAVTXL010000003.1, on the reverse strand, counting down.
TGTGTTCCTCGTACTCGGGCACGGCCTTGTCAAACGTGTCGTATTGTGAGTGGTGCGAATCCCAGTAGTTGAAGCCGTCGCCCGATTGACCCCAAAAGTAGGCCGGCACGCCCGCCGAGACGAACGAGCGGTGGTCGCTTCCCAGGCTGGTCAGGTCGTCCGTCGTGCGGACCTTGAAGGGGAACCGGGGATTCAGCGTCTTAACGGGGCCGAACACTTCGTTCAGGTCGGCCAATTGATAGGACAAGCCGCTGACGCTCGACAAGTACTGCGTCCCTAAGTCATGTACCAGCACGCCGGAGACCTTTGGCATCAGGTCTTTATGGGCGGTAACATAGGCCCGCGAGCCCAATAGGCCTTGCTCCTCGCCGCTCCACAACATGAAGCGAATCGTCCGCTTCGGATGGACGCCGGCGGCCATCAGGATGCGGGCGGCCTCCATCGTGCTGGCCACGCCGGTGCCGTTGTCGGTCGCGCCGGTGGCGCCGTCCCACGAATCGATATGGCCACCCACGATGACGTACTCATCCGGCTTCTCGCTGCCCCGAATTTCGGCCACGACGTTGTAGATCGGGATCGGCCCCTTCTTGAAAAAGTTGCGAATGTCAAACTCGAGCGTCACGTCTTCGCCGGCCTCCAGATGCTTCGTGACCGCGTCGAAGCTCGAGGCGGCCATGTTGATCTGCGGAGTCGCCGGCAGGTTATCCATGAAATCGGCGGAAGTCGGGCGGCGGCCGGCGGTCACGAGAATGTCGCTGGCGCGGCGCGTGATCGTGCCCAAGATGCCGGCTTCCTGGTAGGCTGCTTGCAGTTTCTGGCGGAATGGATCGATAAACGTGCCGCGACCGCGCCCGGCCCGCCGTGCACCACGCCGGCCTTCACCGGGCTGCTCAGCAGAGGGCTCCGGCCGTGGCGTGCTGTTCGTATTATTGTTCGCAGAGCCACTCTGTGCGGCTTGCGCTTCCAGCCGCGGTCCGCCGCCGCGCTGGCCTTCGGCCTCGCTGATCGAGTTCCGCCCCCGTCCGCCGCGGCCGGCTGGCGCCGGCGTACTCAATATCCAGGCCCCAGCCAACGTGTCCTTGATTGCCTCCAGCTCCTCGTCGTTCGTAGGCGCCATGACCGCCGGGCCGCGCTGCTGGCCTTTCGTGCCGGCGGTCCAGGCATCGGTTTCAATTTCGAGCGACGTTCGCTGGGGCGTCAGCATTTCGGCGAACCACGGGCCGCGATTGAAGCCGACCGGCCAATCGGCCCACTTTTCTAAATGGGCGTCCTTCAGGCCGAATTCCGTGAACTTGTCACGCGTCCACTCGCACGCCGTCTGGCAACCGTCGGAACCGGTGAGCCGTGGGCCGATGCGATTGGTGAGATAATCGAGCAGGGCCATCGACTGGTTGTGATCGCGCCCGGCGGCAATGATTCTCTGTAAGTCGGTCGGCGGCAGTGCCTGACCGGCGTCCGTGGCGTTCTCCGCCGCCGTCGTCTCGGCGGCCTGCGCGAGGGCCGCGCGGTCGGCGACTTGCTGGGCGCAGAGTGTGCCGGCCGCGCAAAGTGAAATCAGCAGCACGCGGGTCAACATGAATCTCAACGCGTAGTTTCGAGTGTTCATCGGCTTGGCCTTTCGATCTACGTCCGTTTGCCGCTTTCACGGCGCCTTCATTGAATGAGGTTAGGCCAGGCCCCGATGGCGGCGACTGGCCGGTCGAAGTTCAGCCTATGCCGTCCTGCTGCGGCCTGTCAGGCCGTCGTTCGTCGGGGACTCCGCAGGCTAAAACCGGCGCACTGCGACAAAAGACTACTTCTTCTCCAATAGCTTTTGGCCTTCTTGTTTGAGCGTGCCGGTAATGCGGTCGGCGATGGCGGCCAACATTTCGGGCAGATCGACTTGAATTTCAACCGAATCATCGCGCACATCAAGGCGGCCGGAGATTTTCTGGCCGAGCCCGCCCCCTTCAAACAGGAGGCGATCGCCCTCCCAATTCTCCTGGAAACTGAACATCGCACCCATTCCGCCGCCGAACTGCGAACGCATCTTGCCGAACCCGTCTTCGATGCGGCGGCGGGCTTCGGCCCGGCCGAGCTTATGAGGCAGGTTCACGGTGATTGGTTTGGCCATGGTCGTACGTGTTGGAAGTGTTGCGGGGTGGGAAGTGACGCCAATCAGTCGCCTTGCATAACCAGTATTTGAACAAAGATGGGTCAAGCTTGGAATTGCGCACGTTTATTCCCGAGTAAAATGGTCGGCCTCGATGCATAACTCTTGCCCATCCGCGCTTACTTGGCTGGCTGTGGTTCTTGTTCCGTGACATTTTCGACCTCGGCCAGCGTGGCGACTGCGGCGAGCGTGGTCTGGGCGGCGTTGAACCCGAGCTTGAAGTCGGCGTCGGCGTATGTCGTAAACAAGTCGGTCGCTTTGTGCCAGTGGGGGTTCGAGCCACGTCCGATTTCGTAGAGGCGGCGGTTTTCGCGGACGCTGATCGCGGCCGTCAAATTCTGAAATGGCGCGGAATCGGTATTGCTCATCGCGTTGCTGAGCACCGCCGGGTAGTCGCTGGCGAACTTGCGATTCGCGTTGAGCAGCGCCAGGCCGAGCATGGCGGAATCGAACGCTTTGGTCGAGTTGAGCTGGTATTCGACGTCCACGTCGGCATTGGCGGCTTGATCTGGCTGCACGGGATTCCCATGATCGAACAGCAGCATATCGAGCTGGATCATGCCCAGCCATGTGGGCTCTGGATATTGGCCCGAGCCGGGCGGATCTTCGCGGCCTTGCAGCTCGAGCCGCGATTCGACGTACGCCCGCGCGCCTTGAAGCCCCGTCTCTTCGTTGTTCCACAGGCAGAAGCGGATGCTGCGCCCGGTGTGAACCTCTGGCCGGGCGAGGACGCGGGCGATTTCCAGCACAACCGCCGCCCCGGAGGCGTCACCATCCACGGCCTGGCCGCCGCCGATGCCGTCGACGTGGGCGCCCAAGATGTACATCTCGCCGGGCGAATCGCTGCCGAGCTTGGTGGCGTAGAGCTCGTCGCGCGGCTCGCCGCGATATTCGTATTTGAGGTGTTCAACTTTGTAACCCCAGCCGGTGAGCTGCTGTTCGATCCACTTCAGGGCCCGCACGTTTTCGTCCGTGCCTTGCCGCCGTTCGCCGAACTCGGCCAGGCCCTTGAGGAGCCGCTTGTAGCTTTCCAATTCGAGGCGGGCGACGAGCGACTTGACGACGTCATCCTGTTCGGAGAGCGGCACGCCGCCGAGCGCGGTGCGGCGCTGACCGCGCTGACCGCGGCGGGGCGTGGTGGACGTGGCGCCCCGAGCATCGCCGCGACGGGGCTGCTGCGCGGACGGCTGCGCCGGCTGCTGGGCGGACGAATCGCAGTGTGGCGTTAAGGAAAACGCCAGTGCGGCAAAGACCGACCACCGAATGGCCTGGGGTGCAGCCGAGAAGCGTGTAATACGACGCATGTCAGGATTCCTTGTGCGCCAGGGAGTTCGACGGGTTTGTCCCGCAATTATACGCTAAGTGGAACCGCCGAATGCAGTATGCAGTAGGACGGAACATCTTGTCCGTCGACAAGTTAAACGATGGACAGGATTGCCCGTCCTACAAGCCGATTCACAATGCGTCGAATTCGTTGATTTTCGTGTATTTTCGAGTGGTTTTCCGACGAATCTTGGCCGTGCAGCACGCGCTACTTGCGGAGTTCAATCTTGACGGGTAGGTGCTGACGGCGAGGAGCCGACGGGTGAGAGCTTCCTCGCGCAATACTTTGGAAACTGCCTACGCCGCGTCTCTTTTACAGAACGAGAAAAATATCCAATAGGCTGAGGACCTTTCTTGCATCGGCAGAAAAGAAGCCATTGAGCGACAGCCGCGGAGAAGGTGTCAGCCACGTTTGATCTGCCTTGCAGTGATCCGCTCTGAAAGGGCGTAATGTGGCAGCCCAGGGCGCAACCCTGGGTCGCAGTCCACAACACATCCGTGAGTTGTGAAGGGGCGGCATGTTCGTTTTCAATGCGGCGTCGTTCATGACGCCCTTACAGGGCTAACGGACCATTGTTGCCGCCGCAACTCAGGCCTTCAGCCTGGGCCGCCGCACGCCTGCCCTTTCAGGGCGTCAATACTATTAACTTCAATCCGCTAAACAGTTAAATAAGTCCGGGTTGTTCCTTTACTCTCGCCCCTTTTTGTCAGCCGGCAGGTTTTGGCAAATCGCTCACATCTGCCAGCTCCTGGCTGAGGCACAGCACGTAGCCGTCTGGGTCGGTGATTTCGAACTCGGCCAGGCCGTAGGGCATCTGCTCCAGGCGGCGGGTGACGATGTCGCGGGCGCTGAAGGCGGCGTAGACTTCGCGGAAGCGGTCGGTCGCGAGCCGGAGGTAAACGTCCCAATCGTACGGGCGGGGCGCCTGGCGGGCCGGCGGCTGGCCGCAGCGGAGCATGATTTCGACCGGCCCGTGCCGCAGGATCGCAAACTCGTAGGGCGGCGACTCGGGAAACGGATCGCCGGCGAAGCCGAGCGCACCGCCATACCAGGCTAGCGAGCGGGCGACGTCGGCGACTCTGAGCAAGGGAACTGCCTGGGTGATGGCCATAGTGAATCGTCCTGACCGGCTGTCGGACGGAGCGAACCGTCGGCGCGAAGCGACTACTGCTCAGTGTAACTTTCGGGGAACAAAATGCAAAACCGCCGCGTTGGCCGAGGGGCAGCCCATGGAGAGGGGCGTGTCTCACTCGACGCAGAGCGTCGGGAATCGCGTCCCCACGCAGAGCGTGGGAACGAAGTAACCCGCAGCGGCGATGCTGCGACGTCGGGGTCGAGACATTTTTCGTTTCGGGCTTGACGCTATATTCGGCCGCGCGTATATTCAGTAACCTGAATATATGAAACGGGCAGTCATCCATCCCGTCGACCGCATGTTTCGGGCAATCTCCGATCCGACGCGGCTGCGCATTCTCAATTTGCTGTTGCGGGGCGAGTTGTGCGTTTGCGATATCGTAAACACGCTGCGGATTCGGCAGCCGACGGCGTCGCGGCATTTGGGTTATCTGAAAAAGGCGGGCCTGGTCGAATCGCGCCGCGACGGGCTGTGGATTCACTACAAGCTGGCCGCTCCGCAGACCCAGTTTCAGCACAAGCTGATCGATTGTCTGGCCTGTTGCTTCCACGACGTTCCACAACTTGCGAAGGACAACGCGCGGCTGAGGCCGCGCTGCTGTTGATATGGAAAACAAGCCAAGCGTGTTGTTTCTATGTACGGGCAATTCCTGCCGCAGCCAGATGGCGGAGGGCTTTCTGCGGCAGCTTGCGGGCGAGCAGTTTCAGGCCCTGAGCGCGGGGACCGAGCCGGCTGTGCGGGTTCACCCGCTGGCCGTTCGCGTGATGGAGGAAGCGGGGATCGACATCGGCCGGCAGCGGCCCAAGAACGTGAGCGAGTATCTGGGCCGGCTGGCGGTGCGACACTTGATCATTGTGTGTGACGGCGCCAACGAGAAATGCCCGCGGGTGTTTCCCGGGGTGATGAATCGCATGTTCTGGCCGTTCGATGATCCGGCCGCTTTCGTGGGAGACGAAGCGGCTACGCTGAACAAATTCCGGACGGTGCGGGACCAGATTGAGGCGAAAATCAGGCAGTGGCTGGCGGAAACACAATGAAGCAGTACGCGGCGGAAGCCGTTGGAACGTTCTGCCTGGTGTTCGCCGGCACGGGGGCGATTGTCATCAACGACTTATCGGGCGGGCAAGTGACGCACGTCGGCATTGCGCTCACGTTCGGCCTTGTCGTGATGGCGATGATTTATGCAGTCGGGCACGTGTCTGGCGCGCATATCAACCCGGCGGTGACATTTGGCTTCTGGCTGTCGGGCCGATTGCCGGGCCGCTTCGTCGCACCCTACGTTGCCGCGCAAGTTGCCGGCGCGGTGGCCGCCAGCGGTCTCGTGTGGATGATGTTTACGCACCCGACGCTGGGGGCGACGCATCCGGCCGGGCCGGCCTTGCAGAGCTTTGTGTTGGAAGGGGTGCTGACGGCGATCTTGATGTTCGTGATTCTGAGCGTTGTGGCGGGGCCCAAAGAGACGGGCCTGTTGGCGGGCGTGGCGATCGGCGGCGTGATTGGGATGGAAGCGCTGTTCGCCGGGCCGATCTGCGGCGCCTCGATGAACCCGGCGCGGTCGCTGGCGCCGGCCGTGCTGAGCGGCAGCCTGGGAGACGTTTGGATTTACATCGCCGGGCCTCTGCTCGGCGCGGCGATGGGGGTGGTGTGCCACCGAGTGATTGATGCGCCGGTGGAGCTTTCGGAAGCGGAGTGAGGACAAACAGATCGGGAGAGGCCGATCCGGCAGCATGTGCGGCGCACGCGCACGTCTCACTCGACGCAGAGCGTCGAGAATCGCGTCGCCACTCAGAGCGTGGGAACGAGATCAAGCGTGGGGACGAGATCATACACTGGCGCTCAGTGCGCTATTTCCCGGCTGGCTGGTAGTCTTTCAGCTCGCCGCAGTCGGCGATCACGATTTTGGCGCGAGTCTTGCCTTCGGGCGATGAGCCGTAGGATTCGATCTTTTTGACGACGTCCATCCCTTCGACGACCTTGCCGAAGACAACGTGCTTGCCGTCCAGCCATTCGGTCTTGGCGGTGCAGAGGAAGAACTGCGAGCCGTTCGTATTCGGGCCGGCGTTGGCCATGCTGAGGATGCCGGGGCCGGTGTGTTTGAGCTGGAAGTTTTCATCCGGAAACTTTTCGCCGTAGATACTCTTGCCGCCGGTGCCGTTGCCCTTCGTGAAATCGCCCCCCTGGCACATGAAGCCGGGGATCACGCGGTGGAATGGGCTGCCCTTGTAGCCGAAGCCTTTTTCACCGGTGCAGAGCTCGCGGAAGTTTTCGGCCGTTTTGGGGACGACGTCTGAGCGAAGCTCCATCACGATGCGGCCCAACTTCTGGCCATCGGCGGTGACGTCGAAATAGACGTGGGGCAGTTTTGTGGCGGCGGTCTTCGAGTCCATTTTTTGATCCATGATTTGAGTGGCGGGTTGTTGGGCCAGGGTCATTGCGGCGGCCACGACGATAACGCCAAATGCAGCAAAACAAGTGCGGGAAAGCATACGCAGGTCCTCGTCCAATCGGAGGTCGTCCTCGCGTGGAGGACACGCGGGTTATTCTAACGGATGGGGCGACCGGCGAGAACCGTTGGAATTGCAGGGGCAAACTTCAGGCGACGCCGATCTTGCGACCTTGCTCGGTTGAGGCACTGGAGGCGGCGTCGCTCTGGGCTTCGCACGCCACTGATTGCCGGCACCTTGCTCGCTCGGCTTGTTCCGGGCATGCGGCCGGGCGATAATCACAAACGACGGAGGGACGCTTCCGTGCGGGAGTAGCAGGCTCGGTGCTCGTGCTTGGGCCAGCGTGAAATCACAAGAGAGGAATTCACAGGATTCGCCATGCAATCGCAATTGTTAGGCAGGATCGCCTTTTGGGGCTGTCAATTTCTGATCCTTAGTGCATTCGTTTTCGGCGAGGTCGCTCGCGGCCAAGCGCCGCCGTCCGCAAGTCGGTTTGAGAAGAACGTGCAGGCGTATGAGGCGGCGGACAAGGCCGATCCGCCACCCCCGGGGGCGATCTTGCTGGCGGGCGATTCACAGTTCTTTCGCTGGAAGACACTTTCGGAGGATTTGCCTGGCTTTACGATCGTGAATCGCGGCATCGATTCGTTCCAACTCTCCGACCTGATCGAGTTCGCGGATCGGCTTGTCATGCCGTACAAACCGCGGCTGATTGTGTTGCACGTGGGCGGGAACGACATCCACGGCGGGAAGAGTCCGCAGCGCCTGCTCGCCGATTTCAAGACGTTCGTGGCCAAGGTCCGCCAGTCTTTGCCCGACGTGCCGATTGTCTTTTCGAGCACGACGCCGAGCCCGGCCCGCTGGAGCGAAGCGGACCGCCGCCGGGCCGCGAACAAACTGGTGCAGGATTACATCGCGACGCAGAAGAATTTGTTCTTCGTCGACCTGTGGAGCGCGATGCTAACGGCCGACGGCCAGCCGCGCGAGGACATCTGGGTCGAGGACCGCATTCACCCCAACCAGGCGGGCTACCAGATTCGCGTCAAGCTGATGCTACCGTTGTTGGGGAAGGCAGACAGGAGCACGTCGGAAAAAGAGAAATAGTAGGCGGAGAACTCGCGGTGCTAGAGAATGGGACGATCGCCGCTCGCTGGTGCTTTCGAGGCACCGATGGCCGGTGTACCGAAGAGCTCGCGGGCGAGTGTGGGGTCGCACTTGGCCCGCGTTACAGGTATCGCTCTCTTTCACGGTTAGCGATTCTATTTCCGATGGCGCCCTGGGCTGTCGCATTGCGCTCCTTCGGAGCTCCAGGAAAGAGCGCCCTAGCTCGGGAATGCGATATTGCATTCGTGGCGATTAGTTGGTCTTCAGTGTCCGCTGGAGAAACTCGTTGATCGCCCGCATGCTGCGGTCCATGAATTGCTCGTAGGCGACGCTGTGCGGGGCGCCTTCGATTTTGACGTAGGTCAGGTCGTCGAAGCCGGTGGCCTTGAGCTTTTCGACAAAGGCGTCGACCGTTTCCGGGCGGACGGTGGTGTCGGCCAGGCCTTGGATCAAGAGCATCGGCGGCAGATCTTTGCGGACGTAGGTGAGGGGCGAGTACTTTTCGGCGTTTTCGCCGCCGAGGCGGGCATTCACGACGGTGGGCGTCGATCCGCCGATGACGGCCGTGATGCTGCTGGAGTATTCATCCCAGCCGCCGTCGCCTTCGAGGCCGGCTTCCTTGGGGCACATGGCGAGCATCAGGACAAGATGGGCGCCGGCCGAGTGGCCGAAGGCGGCGACGCGGTTCGTGTCTGCGTGGTACTGGTCGGCATGCGCGGAGCCAGCGGATGGCGCACTTGCAGTCTTCGATGCAGGCGGGGAAGGGGGCTTCGCCGGTGAGGCGGTACTCGACCGACATCGTTACGTAGCCTTTGAGGGCGAACTCGGTGAGCATGGCGCGGAAGGGGCGATCGCGCTTCGTGCCGGCCCGCCAACCGCCGCCGTGGACGATCACCAGGACCGGGTGCCGGTCGTCGCCGAAGTTCTCAGGCATGGCCAGGTCGAGCGTCCAGGCTTTGCTGTCGCCAGTGCGGTAGCGAAGGTCGTCGTAGACGACAATTCGCTTGGGTTCGGTCGCCGGAACGGCGCCGGTGGTCGTCGTCTTGGCGGCAGGCGACTGGGAGAAAAGCTGGGCAGTCGACAGTTGCAGGCCGAGCGCGATGAGCGGTGCCGACCACAGTGACCGTCGGAGAAAGGGGCGCATGAATAGCTCCTGGAGATTGGAGAACGAGCGGAAGTGGTGTCGCCGGGAACAGCCAGGGCAACGCTGAAGCGGGCACGAGTTGCCGTGATAAATACCACAAATGGCCGACAAATTCAACGACTTCCGTCATCAGCGTAGTGGGGTCGTTGGAGTACAGTCATTTCGCTCCGCGAGATGATTTTCGCTCGCGGAGCGAGCGAACCACACTGAATCCGCGCAAATCACTCCCACTACCCGTCGTCGACAGCCGCTTGTCGGCCCAGCAGCCGGCACCAGTCGCGCGAGCAGTCAACCTCATTGGTCCGCCGGCGCCAGCCGCTGCAAATTGCCGGGAGCGTTTGTTTAGATCGTGTTAAGCGAGCGCAGGGGCTGTTCAATTGGCCCACCAATCGGCAATCTACAACAGGACGGCTTCCGGGTTGCGTGTTCGGCAGCCAGCAATCCGGGCGGAATTCGGGCAATTTCTTTTCCCAAGCGGGCCTGACATGAGCATCGAGCGCGAACACGTGATCAAGTTTCTCCGCACCGTGCCTTTGTTCCATGAGAGCACGGACGAGCAACTGGGCGCGCTGGCTGACGTAATTCAGTGCCGCAGTTATGAAGCGGGGCACGAGATTTTGCCCGATGGAGCGGCTCACGAGCTGTTCATCGCCGTGCAGGGGGAATATCAGATTTTGCTGCATCAAGCGCATGTGGACGTCGAAGCGGAATTGGCGCGGCTGTATCCGGGCGATTACTTCGGCGACCTGGCGCTGTTTCTGGCCAGCCGCCGCGGGTGAAATTTCGCGTGGTGACGCCCGGGTTGGTGCTGTGCCTGGCGAAGGAACATTTCGATCGGTTATTTCGCTCCCAACCAGATTTCGCGCGGCGGATTTGCCAGTCGCTCGCACACTACGTGCTGCAGACGTTCGACCGGCTGGGCTCGGTGCCATACGTGCAATTGGATCGCTTCACCGACTTGGAGTCGGCGATTCCGCTGTTGCCGCCGCGGCTCTGCCGGGCCTGCCAGTGCCTGGTCGTTGAAAAGCAGGGGCTGGAGATTAAAGTCGCGATGGTCGACCCCACGAACGCCGACGCGCGGCGGTTTGTGGCCAGCGCGCTGCGTTCGTATGACGTGCAGTGGGTGGCAGTGAGCGAGAGCGACTTCGACGCGTACGCCGCTCGATATTTGGGCGAGGACCGCGCGCGGCGCAGTGACGAGCGGCCGTTCGAGCGGCTGGTGAGCACGAATCCATCGGGCGAGCCGGTCCCGCTCGGAGGCGCGGGCGACACCACGCAGCTGGCGGCGATTCTGTCGCGGGCGATTCGCCAGTGCGCGAGCGACGTTCACCTGGAGCCGGGCGTGCCGGCCGGGGCCGTGCGGGTGCGTATCGACGGGCGGATGACGGCGGTGCAAATGAGCGTTTCGCCGCACGATCTGCGGCAACTGGTCTCGCAGATCAAGGTACTGGCCGAGCTCGATATCACCCGCACGCACGTGCCGCAGGACGGCAGCTTTACGCTCACGGCGGACGACGCACGGTTTGAAATCCGCGTTTCGACGATTCCCTGCCTGGGGGGCGAAAAGGCAGTGCTGCGGCTGATTACCCCGAACCCGCAGTTCGAGCGGCTGGAGAACTTGATCGTGCAACCGGGGCTGGCGCGGCTGGTGGCCGACATCTTCGATTCGCCCTCGGGGCTGGTGCTGGTCACCGGCCCGACTGGTTGCGGCAAGACGACGACTCTCTACGCCGGGCTCAATTCGATCTGGCGAAGCGACCAGGAAATCAACATTGTCACGATCGAAGACCCGATCGAATACAACCTGCCGTTTGCGACGCAGGTGCAAGTCAACCGCGAGGTCGGGCTGACGTTTGCCACGTTCATGCGGGCCGTGTTGCGGCAGGACCCGGATGTGATTCTGGTCGGCGAGATTCGTGACGCGGAATCGGCGGCGATCGCTCTGGAGGCGGCGACGACAGGGCACCTGGTGCTGTCGTCGCTGCACACGCATTCGGCGTTTGAAACGATCGCCCGGCTGCGGCAACTGCAAGTGAAGCCCTACCTGCTGGCCGATGCGCTGCGGGGAGTGATTTCGCAGCAATTGTTGCCGCGGCTGCGCCGGGAGTGGCGGCGCCGGTCGACCGTGGCGACGCCGTGTATGAGCGGCTAGCAGCGCTGGGAGTGTTGCCGGCCGGATACGAAGGCGCGGTGTATCGGCCGAGTGTGTCGCGCAACGGCAGTCCGGGAGAGGGTCCGGCCGGTCACGACGACGTCGAGAGCGGGCGCGTCGCGGCGTTTGAAGTTTTGGCGATGACCGACCGGCTGCGCGACCTCGTCGACCGCGAGTCGCCGCTCAGTGAGCTGCGCCGAGCGTCGAGCCGCGGCTGTATACACCGCTGGCTGCGTCGGCCCGCGAGCTGCTCGAGCGGCGACTGGTGGCACCCGAACGGGTGGAGAAACTTTTCTCGCGCGTGGAATCGCGCCAGCCGGTGCGCCAGGAATTCGCCGAGTTGGAAGCGTGCGCAGGCCAGCTAGTGCTGCCTAGGGAAACACGTGCTATCTTCGAATCGCATCAAGCGGAACGGCGTGACAGCACGCGTTCGTGCGGGCTGCATCGACAGTCGGGCCGGACGCTTCCGCCGGCGAAACAGCGGCGGACGGAAGCGGGCCAGCGTGACCGCGACTAGCGCGCGGACGCCGTCTTTTCCGACTAGGCAGGCTGCACCGCCGGCGCCGGGCGTGCCGTGCGCGCTCGCCTAGGTGCGTGCCATCGGTTCCGTAGATAGCGAAGGTGCCTGGCAAGCGCGGCGGGCACAAAAAATTTTGAGGGGGGAGATTCACCCTGCGAACGTTCGCCCCCGATAGTACGTAAGAATGCTGCAGGACGAGGATTGTAGGTCAGTTTGACGCATGCAAAACAAGCCGTTTTCGCCCGTTTGGAGGACGTTGACGGCCCCATTTGGCAAAGCTAGAATCGAACCTGCGTCCTAAAATAATTTCTCTTTACTGACCCCCTCGCAACGCCCTGAATTACTCTCTCTATAGCAATGTGAACCGGGCGGCCTAAGGACGCGGGCCTAGATATCACATTTCCGGACGATTGGGACGGCGGGGGAGACGTCGCCTGATAGCTGTTGGGGGCTCTGTCAGCACCCTTTGTTAAGCGAGCGCTGTCTGAAATGCTACACACAAGTGATCCCTATGTATCTGTCAACGGAGACGATACTATGGCCGCCGGCACGATGCTGCTGGATCCGCCAAGAGTACTAACACGAGTTATTCCCCCCCCGGCCGTTGCGCCGGCGGCAACGCCAGCCCCAGCGCCGAAGTACAGCGACGGCAAGCTGACGGTGGTCGTGCCGGCCTACAACGAAGCGGCCAGCATTGCGGATACGGTAAAGAGCCTGCTGAACCAAACTCGCAAGATCGATCACGTCATCGTGATCGACGATTACTCGACCGACGACACGGGCGAGATCGCCCGCCGCCTGGGCGTGACGGTCGTGCGGCCGCCGAAGAACACGGGTTCGAAGGCGGGTGCGCAGAACTTTGCGATGACGCAAGTCGAGAGCGAATTCACGATGGCGATCGACGCCGACACGGTGCTCGCGCCGGACGCCATCGAAAAGATCATGGCGGCGATGGAGGACCCAAAGGTCGCGGCCGCGTGCGGCTTCGTGTTGCCGCGGTTTGTGAAAACCGTTTGGGAGCGAGGGCGGTACATTGAGTACCTGTTCTCGTTCACTTATTACAAGCAGATTCAAGACTATTACGAAAAGCCGTTCATTTCGTCGGGCTGCTTTAGCGTCTACCGCACGAAGCTGCTGAAGGAAAACGGCTGCTGGAACACGCGGACGCTGACCGAGGACATGGACCTGACGTGGAGCTTCTACGAGGCGGGGCACAAGGTCCGCTTTGTGCCGGAGGCGATCAGTTATCCGATCGAGCCGCACGACTACAACTTCATGAGCAAGCAGCTCAAGCGGTGGACGCGCGGGTTTGTGCAAAACGTGGAGCTTCACTGGCGGGGCATTCTGAAGCTGCCGCTGTTGCGAAATATGGTGGCCGTGGCGGTGATGGATTCTGTCTTCGCCTCGTTCGTCTACCTGTTCCTGCTACCGATCCTGGCGCTGTTTTGGAACCCGCTGTTGTGGCTGGGGTATTTTATTGACGTGCCAGGACTGGCGGTGCCGGTCATATACACGGCTTACAAGCGCGGCGAGACCTGGCAGGCGATTGCCAGCCTGCCGAGCTTCATGGTGCTGCGGATTGTGAACGCGATGTTTACCTTTTTGGCGGTGTGGAACGAGTGGGTGCTGCGCAAGCGATTTAACGTTTACGAGAAAGGACACTAATCGTCATGACGGCTGGCCTTCCTGGAACCGGCGTGAGCGGGTTCTTTTATTTCATCCTGGTGGGGTTCATGCCCTTCCTCGAGCTGTATCAGATGACGCGCGGCAAAAGCAGCCTGGCGCGATGGCGGGTGATCGGCTTTCACTGGTTCGTCACGTTTTGCATTTTTGGCGTGGTGGGGATCGAGTACTACCTGGCCATGCTGGGGCTGGGCTGGCTGCAAAGCACCCGCACGTTTGTTGGTAACTTTCTGGATTGGTGCACGGGCGGCCGGGAGATCATCGTGCAGTTTCACCCATTCGGGCTGATTATCTCGCTGCTGGTATTGTCGGGTGTAATTGGCTTGACGTTCCTGGTGAGCGTGGCGCAGCGGTGGGGCCTGATCGGGCAGGCGGTCGCTGTTTCGCCAGCGGCGGCACAGGGGCGGGCCGGCGCCGGCGCGTAGCCAAGGCCGGCCGGGTAATTTTGCGTCGGCCGACCGTGCACACCAACCGTGGGTGGCAGTCGAAGCGACATACGACGGGACGGGTCGGCATAGATTGCCGGCGCTCGTGAGCATACAATCAGGCGCGGCTCGAGTGTTTCGAGCGGCGCCTTTCTTATTGCCGTTTTGGGGATCGGTCGCCAGCGGACTGCCTGGTGGCGAGTGACGCAGCACTTGCGTCGGCACGGCGGGCGATTGCTAGAGGGTCGTGCGAGTGTCGCGGCTGTTTTGGAAGCTGTTTCTGGTGCTGGCCGGCGTCAATTTGTTGGCCGCCGTGGTTTTTGGAAGCGTCTTTTCCAATTGGCAGCAGCAGCGGCTGATGGAACAGGTCGATAAGCGGCTGCGCGACGCGGCCGTACTGGTCAGCGGCGAAATGAAGCATCAATTCGCCGCCGGCGCGAGCGACGAACTGCAGAGCGCGATCCGCCAGCTCGGCAAGGCGACCGGCACGCGGCTGACGCTGGTGGACCTAGAGGGTCAGGTGCTGGCCGATTCTGAAAAGGAATCGGCGGCCGCGGTCGCGGAAATGGAAAACCACGCGGGCCGCCCGGAAATCGAGCAAGCGCGGCTGCAGGGCGAAGGGGCCTCGCAACGGCCGAGCCCGACGCTGCGCGAGCCCTATCGCTATTTCGCGTTGCGGGCCGACGTGGGGGACCAGTCGGCAGGTTTCGTCCGCTCGGCGCTGGACGTGGCCAGCGTGGAAGCGCAAGTTGTCGCGGGCCGGCGTTGGATCTGGAGCGTCGTCATCGCGCTGTTCGGCGCGCTAACGCTGGTGGCATATTGGGTCATTCGTTGGCTCGTCAGCCCCATGGGTTCGCTGGTGAAGGTGGCCGCGGCAATCGCGGCCGGCGATTATCAGCACCGCGTGTACGTTCCAAGTCAGGACGAACTGGGCGCACTGGCCAACACGCTTAACCGCATCAGCGCCGACTTGCAAGTACGGATGACGCAATTGGCGCAGAGTCACGAACGGCATTCGACGGTCCTGGGCGGCATGATCGAAGGGGTGATTGCGGTCGATGCGCGGCAGCGGATCGTGCTGGCGAACAAGGCGGCTGGGCGGCTGTTCGATTTTCGCCCGACTGCGGCCGACGGGCGGCCGCTGTTGGAGGTCGTTCGCAGCCACGCACTCGACCAAGCCGTCAGCGCGGCGCTGACGACGCGACTCCCGCAGCGGCTGGAGATGGCACGGGAAGGGACGGACAAGCTCACCGCCGATATCCACGTGACGCCGCTGGCCGGCGACCCGTGCCCGGGCGCGGTGCTCGTGATGCACAACACGACGGAACTGCGCCGGCTGGAATCGTTGCGGCGGGATTTTATCGCCAATGTTTCGCACGAGCTGAAGACGCCCCTTACTTCGATCAAGGCCTATGCCGAGACGCTGCGCAACGGTGCGCTGGCCGACCCCGAGGCCACGCAGCGTTTTTTGACTCGCATCGAGGAGCAATCCGACCGGCTACACCATTTGATCATCGACATGCTGTCACTGGCCCGGATCGAATCGGGACAGCAAACGTTCGACATCGGGCCGGTCGACGTCGCGCAGGTGGCGACTGCCTGTATCGAAGCTCATCGACAGGCGGCGGATGCGAAACGCATCCAATTGTATGTGGCAGACGCGTCGCCCGCTTGCCGCGTCCGGGCCGAGCACGAAGGGCTGCGCGAGATTCTCGATAACCTGGTGGATAATGCGATCAAGTACACGCCGGAAGGGGGCACCGTGTCGTTGCAGTGGCGACTTGCCGACGGCGTCGGGAAGATCGAGGTTGCCGACACGGGGATCGGCATTGGCGAAGAAGACAGTCGCCGGGTGTTTGAGCGATTCTACCGGGTGGACAAAGCCCGGTCGAGGGAGCTGGGCGGCACGGGCCTGGGGCTGTCGATCGTGAAGCACCTCGCCCAATCATTCGGGGGAAAAGTCGGCGTGGAGAGCGAGCCGGGCAGGGGGAGCACATTTATCGTCGAGCTGCAACTTGCCGGACTGGCCTAAAACCGCAGGCCTCGGTTGAATGGCATCCAATTCACGTTTTCTTCACACATTCTTCACATTCCCGCCCTAGGCTGATCGGCGACAAGGCTGGCGGTCGTATTTCGCGCAAAGTTTTAATTCTGCGGCCACCCGCCTCGACTTTTCCTGGATTGGGCCGTCCGCGTCTCAGGTCGCTTGAGAGGGCCGGTCTGGCTGAGCGTTAGGCGCTGCACTGGTCGTTGACCGAACCGGCGCCGGCGCTCGTTTTAACTGGCCACGGCCAAGGATTTGAAACGAAAGGGTTAGCGAATGCGAACCGCAGGCATTTTCGCAATTGTCGTCACAACATGCATTTTTTCGTGGCCGGTTTCATCCAGCGAGGCAATGGCCCAGACGCGGCTGCAGGGCTCCGGAGCCACGTTTCCGGCGCCGCTTTATAAGCAGTGGGTAACGGTCTATCAATCGATTCGGCCGACGGTCTTGATTGATTATCAATCGATCGGCTCTGGCGGCGGGATTCGCGACATCACCAACAAAACGGTGCATTTCGCCGGCTCCGACGCGCCGTTGACGAAGTCGGAGCTGACCGCGATCGGGGGCGCCGAAAAGATCCTCGAAATCCCGTCGTGCGCCGGCGGCGTCGTGCCAACGTACAACCTGGCTGGGATCCGCTCGCCGCTGAATTTTACCGGCGAAGTGCTGGCGAACATTTATCTCCGTCGAATTGTAAGTTGGAATGACCCGGCGATCGCCAAGTTGAACCCGAATGTGCAATTGCCAAATCAGCCGATCACGCCGGTCTTTCGGACGGACGGCTCGGGCACGACCTTTATCTTCACCAATTACCTGGCAACGCAGTCCGAAGCGTTTAAGACGACGGTCGGGATGGCCAAGCAAGTGAGCTGGCCGGGGGGGCAGGGCGGTAAGGGGAACGAAGGCGTGACGGCGGTCGTCGCCCAGACGGTCGGCGGCATCGGCTACGTCGAACAAAACTATGCCGACAGCAACCAGCTTACCTACGGCCTGGTTCAGAACAAGGAGGGCAAGTTTCTGAAAGCGTCGCCCGATTCAGTGTCGATGGCCGGCGCCGGGGCTGCGGGTTCGATGAAGGGCGAAATCTTGGCGGCCGATATTTGGAACCAGCCTGGTGCCGGGGCATACCCGATTGCCTCGTTCACGTACTTGATTGTTTACAAAGATTTGAACAACGTGCCCAACAAGGATTCGGCCCAAGACCTCGCCGACTTCTTGTGGTGGGCAACGCATGAGGGCCAAAAGCACGCGGCGCAGTTGGACTACGCTCCGCTGGCGAAGGACGTGCAGGCCAAGGTCGAGGCGGCGCTGAAATCGCTGACGTACAAGGGGCAGGCCCTGCGGATCGGTTCGCCGGCCGGAAAGCAGTAGGTATTCGTTTCGAAACGCTTGCCCCGTGGGCGAGGGTAGTGGCAAAGGATTGCTTTCGGGGAGTTTGCATTCGCCCGGCGTTCTTCTGCCCTGGCCGGTCTTCGACCCGGTGGGCGGGGGGGAAAGAGAAAGCTGGTAGGTACACCTCCAGTGCGCCAGTCGGGCCAGCTTGGAACTACGATGTCGTCCATTAGTCAAGTCACCGCGAGTAGTGTCGGCGCACCGTCGCCGGAAGTTCCCGCATGGACGGCCGCCCGCCGCTGGCGAGGCCCGACCGACCCGATTATTTCCGTATGTTCGCGGTTGGGGGCAGCGGGCATTCTCATGATGATGGCTGTACTGCTGGGCGTGCTGGCGTTGGCGGCCTGGCCCAGCATTCACACATTCGGCTGGAAGTTCTTGGTCACCAGCCAGTGGCGGTCGAATGAGCTTACGATACCGGCCAAGGACGCCGACGGGCACGTCATCATCAAAGACGGCGAGCTGGTGATGGAAACGGTTCCGCCGATGTTCGGCGCACTGCCGTGCATTTACGGCACGGCGGTCAGCTCGATATTGGCGCTGTTGTTTGCGGTGCCGCTGAGTTTCGGAGCGGCGCTGTTTTTAGTGCGATTGTCTCCACGGTGGCTGGCGGCGCCGATGTCGTTTTTGATTGAGTTCTTAGCGGCGATTCCGTCGATTGCCTATGGCATGTGGGGGCTGTTCGTCTTGGCGCCATTTCTGCAAGCGCACGGAGAGCCAGTCATTCGCAATGCCTTGGGTTGGATTCCCGGAGTGGGCCGGCTGCTCTTCAGCGAAACGATCAATCAGGGCGGCGAAACCATCGTCCGCGAGATTCCCCTTACGGGCCGCGACATGTTTTGCGGCGGGCTGGTGCTGGCGATTATGATCCTGCCGATCATCACGGCAATCGCCCGAGACGTCCTGAAGACCGTGCCTCGGGCCCAAATCGAGGGAACGCTGGCCCTCGGGGCGACCTGGTGGCAAAGCGCGAAAGAGATGTTGCACTTTTCGCGTTCCGCATTGTTTGGCGCGGTGATGCTGGGGCTGGCCCGGGCGGCCGGCGAAACGATGGCCATCACCATGGTGATCGGCAACAACAATCAGGTCAGTGCCTCGCCGTTCGCGCCGCGCAAACGATGTCGAGCCTGCTGGCCAATGAATTTGCCGAGGCGACCGGCGACTTGCACCGGGCGGCGCTGACGGAAGTCGCGCTGATTTTGCTCTTGATGTCGCTGTTGTTCAACATCATTGCGCGCTGGCTTGTCGTCGGCGGCCAATCGCGGACGGCAGCCGCCCACTAGTGAATTCCCCGAATCGCACGAACCAGCCGCCTGCCAAATTGCATGTCATCCACGGCATTCCAACCCGCCGGCCTCGATCGCTCGTGGTATCGCCGCTTCGCCACGATTCAGTCGGCCTGCATGAAGGTGTTGTGCGCGGCGTTCACGCTCGCGATTTTGGCGATCCTGGTCCTGATCACGCTGTATTTGCTGGTCAAGGGCTTTAACTATTTGAGCTGGAGCGTCGTGAGCGAGTTGCCGATCCCGCCGGGCATGGAGGGTTCGCCCGGCGGCCTCAAAAACGCGCTGGTGGGCACTGGGATTTTGATTGCGTTGGCCAGCGCGGTCGGCATCCCGTTTGGCATGTTTGCGGGAGTTTATTTATCCGAGTACTCGGCCAATTCGCGGCTGGCCGCGCCGGTGCGATTCGTGGCGGACGTGCTGACCGGCGTGCCGTCGATCGTGGTTGGCATTTTGGGTTATGAGCTCTTGGTCGTGCCGATTGGGCACTACAATGGGTATGCCGGCGCGGCCGCGCTGGCGTTCATCATGGCGCCGATCGTCGCCCGCACGACCGAAGAGATGTTGCGGTTGGTGCCGAACAGTTACCGCGAAGCGTCGATCGCGTTGGGGGCGACGAAGGGGCGAACGATTTTGCACGTCGTGGTGCCGGCCGCCAGCGGCAGCATCATCACGGGCATTATGCTGGCGATCGCCCGTGTGGCGGGCGAGACGGCGCCGTTGTTGTTCACGGCCCTTGGCTCGCGGCTTTTGACGCTTGATCCGTCGCAACCGTTTCCGTCGCTGACGGTGCAAGCGTTTGAATACTCGAGAGGGCCTTACAAAGAGCAGCAGAACGTGGCCTGGGCCGGGCTATTGATCCTCATCGGTCTGGTATTTGTGTTGAATTTAGCATTGCGATTCACCGTGCATCATCTGCGGCGCGACCGATCGGCCTGAATGTGACGGGCCGCCGGGCGTGAACTGGACCGAATGTGAATCGTGAAGAGATTTTCGGAAAGGCTTGGGCGTCCTTCCCAGGGACTTGCCGAAGCGGTAAATAGAGTGCCAGCTTTATGCAAGAGACAACCACCGCTCGACCGACCATACACGTGCGACCCACGCCCATCGCCCGAGATCGCCCGATGCGCACGGCCGACGAGATCGCTCGTCGGACGTCGAAGCTCGTGGTGCAGAACCTGAACTTCTGGTATGGCGGGAAACAGGCCCTCTCCGACGTCTCGCTGGTGATTCCGCAGAATTGCGTGACGGCGTTCATCGGCCCTTCCGGCTGCGGGAAGAGCACGTTCTTGCGTTGCCTCAACCGCATGAACGACCTGATCGACGACACGCGGATCGAGGGCGAGGTCCTACTCGATGAGCGGAGCATCCTCGGGCCGCGGGTGGATGTAGTCGAGCTGCGGAAGCGGGTCGGAATGGTTTTTCAGAAGTCGAACCCGTTTCCAAAATCGATCTTCGAAAACGTGGCCTATGGTCCGCGTGTGGCCGGCATTCGCGGCAAGGCCGTGCTCTATGAAATCGTGGAGAGATCGCTGGTTCGGGCCGCCCTCTGGGACGAAGTTAATGAGCGCTTAAACGATTCTGCCTTGCAGCTTTCCGGCGGACAGCAGCAGCGGTTGTGCATTGCCCGGGCGCTAGCGACCAACCCCGAAGTGCTGCTCATGGACGAGCCGGCGTCGGCGCTCGATCCGGCCTCGACCGCCCGGATAGAAGACTTGATCTTCGAGCTGCGCGACAAGTACACGATCGTGATCGTGACGCATAATATGCAACAGGCGGCCCGCGTTTCCGATCAAACCGCGTTTTTCTACCAGGGCGAGCTGATCGAGGTCGGCTCGACCAACGAGCTGTTCACCAATCCGGCCCGCAAGCAGACGGAAGACTACATCACGGGGCGGTTTGGGTAACAGCGAAGCTCGAATGACGCATTCCGAATGACGAACGGCACAGGGCTCCCATTCGTCATTCGTCATTCGCCATTTGTCATTTCGTCCCTTTGCAACCATGTCCAAACACTTAGAACGAGATTTGGAAGCGCTCGAGCGGGAGATTCTCGCTCAGTCATCCCGCGTCGAGTTGATGATCGCCAAGTCGTGCCGCGCTCTGGTGGAGCGCCGCCCGGACGTCGCCCGCGAAGTCGCGGCGGCCGAGGTCGATATCAACATGCGAGAAGTGCGGATCGAAGAGGAATGCCTGAAGATACTGGCGCTGCATCAGCCGGTGGCCGTCGATCTGCGCCGGACGGCCACCGTGCTGAAAATCAACACCGAACTGGAACGGATTGCCGATTTAACGGTGAACATTGCCGAGCGAACGATCGACCTCGCCGAATATCCGGATTTCGAGATTCCGCCGCGGCTGGAGCGGATGTTCGTGCGGGCGTCGGATATGGTGCACGACGCGTTGGATGCCTTCGTCGACCTCGACGTCGAGGCCGCCCGCGAGGTCTGCCGCCGCGACGACGAGGTGGATGAATTCAACCGGCAGATCATCGACGAGATGCTGGAAACGATGCGCACGCGGTCGGACTTGGTGGAGGCGGCTCTGCATTTCTTTTCGGTCACGCGGCACGTCGAGCGGATCGCCGACTGTGCGACCAACATCGCCGAAGACGTGATTTACCTGGTGGAAGGGGAAATCGCCCGGCACCATTTGGAAAATTTGCACCCGTCGAAGCCGTGAATGAGTGAGTCAGTACGGCGCCGCGCCGGGCCCCATCATAACTTGCCCGCTTATTTAGTGACTCACCTCTCAATCGGCTCACCGACCCAGGCGTTCGCTGAGCTGTGCACCCCGGTCCATCTATGACAAAAGCTCAAATCCTGATTGTCGAAGACGATCGGTCGCTTGCCGACGTGCTCGATTACAACCTGAAGCAGGACGGTTATCAGACCCTCGTGGCCAACGACGGCCAGGACGGCCTGCGGCAAGCCAAATTGCGTCGCCCGATCTGATCTTGCTCGACCTGATGCTCCCCATGGTCGACGGGCTGGAGATTTGCCGCCGACTACGGGCCGATCCGGTCACGCGCAATATTCTCGTGTTGATGCTCACAGCCAAGAGCGAAGAGACCGACGAGGTGGTCGGCTTCTCGGTCGGAACCGACGATTATGTCGCCAAGCCGTTCAGCGTGAAGGTGCTGCTGGAGCGAATTCGAGCCCTCTTGCGGCGGCGCGACGGCAGCGCGAACAACGGCAACGTGCTGGTCAGCCAAGGCGTCATGGTCGACCGCGATCGCCACCGGGTGACGGTCGACGAGCGGCAGCTCGATCTGACGCCGAGCGAGTTTAGCCTGCTGGAAGCGCTGGTGCGGCAGCCGGGCCGGGTGTTTTCGCGGTCGGAACTGATCGATGCGGCGCTGGGCGGCGATTCACTGGTCTTGGAGCGGACGATCGACGTCCATATCCGGGCCCTCCGCAAAAAGTTGGTCGCCCATGCCGTGCTGGTCGAAACCGTCCGCGGCGTCGGCTACCGCTTTCGCGATCCGTCCGGGATAAAGTAGTCGCAAAACCTCGGCCGCTTCACCCGCTTGCCGCGGATGAGTGACAGGCCACGGCCACTTCATGGGAAGCCGGCAGCTTGACCGCATTGCCGGTTGCAGCGACATCTTGTCGCGCGGCGAGCGGGTGGCAAAACCGCCCCGCGTCACTAAGAAAAACCGCCGAATGCAATAGGTGGTAGCGGCCCGTTGAAAAAGTCGACGGGCGGCTGCATCGCATAGATGCGATGCCAAAACTGCGACTGAGGTCGTAGTTTTGCGAGCCGCGACGAGCGTTGCGCGGCACTTGGCGAGGTTGAGAAAGGCCACGACGGCGTTTTTCAACAGCCTGGTCGCACGGACAATTCTGTCTGTCGACAAGCCCAAATGTCGGACAGGATTGTCCGTCCTGCAACCGAAATCATTCCACAGGTCCACTTAGCAACGAGGCTCACTCGCGATCAAGGGCGCAGGAGCCTGCCATCGTGTCGCACAAGCCGCCGCCGGGCGCTTCGCCATGAAAAACTCGTAAAGTTTAGCGCGGATTGAAGTTGATCGTTTTCACGCCCTGAAACGGCACACGTGCGACAGCCCAGGCTGAATACCTGGGCTTCGGATGCGAAAATGGTCGGTTAGACTGCGACTTAGGGTTACGCCCTGGGCTGCCTGCACGATGCCCTTTCAGCGCGGAACGCTTCAACCTGCTAAACTATTACAAAAACTCAAAGTTTTCCTCGAAACCTTGCCGGGAACGTCGCGTTTAAACCAGCGCGGGAGGCCTCTGGTGTCACATAGGGTCACCCCCACCTTAGAGGGGGGTGGCTTGGCAGTAGGCCTGCGGGCGCGGTCAGCTCGAGAGCGACTAGCCACGTTTCGTCAGTGCCTAATTTTGCGGGCCTCTTTTCGCTTGCCGGAGCTACCAGCATCCGGGGCTTTGTGCCATATTTGTTTGTTCGGCTGAGTTGTCTTTCCAAACTTCGTGTCGGAAGCAGAAAGGATCCAATTATGTCTCGATTTGTAGGTAGAGTTTCGATGGCGATTGCCGTGCTGGCGATCGTCGCGCTCTGCGCTCCGCTAGCGGACGCGCAGCCAGGCGGTGGTGGTTTTGGCGGCGGCGGCGGCGGCCAGGGTCGTGGCCGCGGTCAGCGTGGTTTCGGCCGTGGCGGCGGCGGTGCTTCGTACGCTGCGGTTGCTTCGAATGCTGAGGTACAAACCCTGATCAAAGCGACGGACGATCAAAAGGCGAAGATCACGGCGATCAATGAGAAATTGACGACCGATCGGCAAGATTTGCTGCAAGGCGGCTTTAGCGACACGACCTTGGCGGACATGGCGAAGTTGAATGGCGACGCCGGCGCCAAAGTTGCCGAAGCACTGGATGATGCCCAGAACAAGAGCGTCTTGAGTCTGTTGGCCCAGTCGGCGGGCGGGCCTGCCATTGCGGACGCGCAGATGCAGAAGTACCTCAAGATCACCGACGACCAGAAGACCAAGTTGGCCGGAATTATGCCGCAGCGCGGCGCCGGTCGTCGTGGACAAGATCAGACCCCCGAAGAGATCGCAGCGGCTCAGACCGAACGGGACAAGCCCTACCTGGACGTGCTGACGGCCGACCAGAAGTCGGCTTGGGAAGCGCTCCTGAAGGCCCAGCAGGCGCCGGAAGAGTTGATCACTTCGCTGCGTCGCGGCGGCGGCTTCGGCCGTGGCGGCGGCGGTGGCCGCGGTGGTCGTGGCGGCCGTGGCGGTGGCGGCGGCTTTGGCGGCGGCGCTGGCGGCGCCGGCGGAAACTGAGCCAGCCATCGCGTTTAGGCCTCGCGTCCACACTGTCGGCCGCGAGAATGTCACCCACACACCACGGGGTTCCGCAAGGTCCCCGTGGTGTTTTCGTTTTGTTGCCGCCGCGACTTATATCTGGTATTTTCGAGCCGGCGAACGCGTATCGATCGATCAAGCTGAAACCTCACCCGCTACGGGAGAACTTACTCATGATGCGGCGAACGATTTTCGGTTTTGGACTGGGCCTCGTTGTGAGTTTGTCTGTCGTGGTGCAAGCGGAGGATAACTGGCCGCACTGCGCGGGCCGAGCGCCGATGGCACCTCGTCGAGCACCGGGTTGCCGACGACCTGGAGCCTGGAGCAAAACATCGTTTGGAAGACCGAGCTGCCCGCCTGGAGCGGGGGCACGCCCATCATCTGGGGCGATCGCATCTTTATCACGTCGCCTTCCAAGTCGGCCGCGGCAGCCCCCGCCTCGTCACCCCAGCCGAGCGCCAGCCGGCCGCGCCTCGGCGGCAACGCATTTGCCCAGCCAGGGCCGCAGCGGCGTGGACCGGGAGGTCCCGGCGGCCCCGGAGGACGTCGCGGCGGCTTTGGCCGCGGCGGCCGCGACCCGGGCGGGCAGACGCTCTTCATCTTGTGCCTGTCGCGGAAAGACGGCCACGAGCTCTGGCGGTACGAGCTCGACGAAGGCAATCAACTGCGGAACAAGGGCAATGCGACCAGCCCGTCGCCGGTCACCGACGGCAAGCACGTGTGGGTCGTCAGCGGCAACGGCGCCGTGGCCGCGCTCGACATGGATGGCCACGAAATCTGGAAGCGCAAACTGCAAGACGATTACGGCCAATTCGACATCAACTGGGGATATGCCTCGTCGCCGCTGCTCTACGAGGGCAAGTTGATCGTCCAGGTGCTGCAGGGCAACAAGCGTCGCGAGCCGGCGTACATCGTGGCCTTCGACGCGGCGACCGGCAACCCGTTGTGGCGCGTGATCCGGCCGACCGATGCGCCGAGTGAATCACCCGATGCGTATACGACACCGGCTCTCTTGAAAGCGGGCGGCCGGGTGCAGATCGTCATCAGCGGGGGCGATTACGTCACTGGCCACGATCCAAACACGGGCGCCGAGCTGTGGCGGACGCCGGGCCTAAATCCGAACAAGGCCCGCGACTACCGCATTATCTCGTCGCCCGTGGTGGTGGGCGACACGATCATCGCGCCGACGCGAAAGACGCCCCTCTTGGCGCTGAAGCCGAGCGGCCCAACGGAAGTGCCCGTCATCTGGCAGTGGACCAAAAACGGGGGACCCGACGTGCCCACGCCCACCTCCGACGGCAAGTATGTCTACCTGGTCGAAGACCAGGGGCTGGTTTCGTGCGTTGACATCACCAGCGGCGAAGCGGTGTGGGGCCCGCGGCGCTCGGGCGCTGGGCCGACGAGCGCCTCGCCCCTCTTGGCGGACGGCAAGCTGTACATCCTCAACGAAAACGGCGAAACGGTCGTGCTGGCCGCCGGCCCCGAATATAAGGAGCTGGCCAAAAACGAGCTCGACGGCAGCTACACGCTCAGCTCGCCGGTGGCCGCGGGCAGCCAGCTCTTCATCCGCACGGGGACGCATTTGTATTGCATTGGGAATAGCGCGCCGTGAGCCTGCAAAACAGGGCGATGTGCTGAGCAAACGGAAAGGCGGACACGGAAAGGTGGCTGTCACCTTTTCCGTACCGCGTTGATAAGTTGCTGAAACTTATTTTGGGGCCCGGCAGCGCCGGAGACACGGGCCCATCGCCGCAAATATCAGCAGCAGCAAGGTCATCGGCTCGGGAACGGTAGCCGTCGCATTTCCACCCGAACCACTGTCGGCGGATTCGCCGTAGTGGGATTTCCAGAAGGCATAGTCTTCGGCATCGACGACTCCGGGCGTCGCGGCGGCCGGATTTTCGTTCAGGAGCGTGAAGTTTTGGCCCAAGTGATTGCGCCACAGGGTGTAGTCGGCGGCGTCAACGACGCCGTTTTGGTTGTAGTCGCCAGGAAGACTGGCGGTCACAGAGAGAGTGCCTGTCGTATAGAGCTGGGACGTGTTCCACTGGAGACCACCGGAGAGTGTGGGCAATTCAATCGACGAGAATGTGCCGGTGATGCTGCCCCAGTCCAGGATATCGAACGAGTTGCCGGCCGAAGGAGCGAATCCACCCGCCAGTACCACGTTGAGAGTGCCGCCGAGCAACAACTGGCCAAGTATGGTGACATGATCGTACTGGGAAGAGTTGGCAGCGCCGCTGATCTCGATGCCGAGCGTACCGGTGCTGGCGATCGTCATTGGGCCGGCGCCAGCGCGGAGGAACTTTTAACCAGCAGTTTGCCTTGGTTGAGATTGAAGCCGCCGCTGAAAGTGCTGTTGCCCGAGAGCTGCAGGGTACCGGAGCCGACTTTGGTAAGCGCGAAGTTTCCGCTGATGGCATTATTGAGCGTGAGACTTCCGCTGCTTTGGCTGACACCGATCGTTGTGTTGCCGGTCAGAGTGGTCCCGTTTGTTGGCATGATTGTCGAGGGAGCGGCAGCTGTGTTCACGAGCGCACCGACGCCGCTGATGCCGGTTCCCTGAAGACTCAGCGTCGAAATGGTTTCGTTGCGTCCATTCGTATCGAACGCCCCACTCGTTACGGAGACGAATGTCTGGTCCCAGATCTGATCGTTACCGGTGCCGTCGAGTTGAGCAGTGCCACCGTTGGCGGACAGACCTCCAAAGCCGATCGCAAGCGCGTTACCGCTTGTGTTCATCTTGGCAAGGACAAGCGTGCCACTGTTGACGGCAACGTGGAGATTCGTGTTGTCGGTTGCGCCACTTAGAGTGAGCGTGTTATTGCCAACTTTAGTCAAGAGACTGCCGACACCACCGATGTAGTTGTCAATGACGCTTCCGCTAAGCGTAATGTCGCCGGTGCCCCCGATAGAGGTTGGGGCATTGAGAGTAACGGTGCCAGTGAGAGTCGCCGCGTTTGCGCTGCTGTTCACCAGAGCGCCGGCGCTTGCGATTCCAGTTCCCTGGACGCTGAGTTCATAGACGGTTTCGTCCCGGCCGTTCATATCGAACGCTCCGCTCGTGACGCTGACGCTGGCGAAATCGTAGATCTGATCGTCGCCGGTGCCGGCGAGTAGAGCCGTGCCCCCGTTGACGGTCAAACCTCCGCCGCCGACGGCATGGACATCATTTGGCGAACCGCTGCTCGTTTTAGCCAGAACTAGTTTGCCGCCGTTTACGGCTGCGGCGATGGCGACATTGTCGGAAGTTCCACTCAACGTGAGGGTGCCCGCGCCGGTCTTTGTGATTGAAAGAAATCGCAGAATGCCGGCGAAGGAGTTATCCGTGGCGTTATCGATCGTGAGCGTCCCCGAGCCTTCGACGACATCCTGAACGCTGCTGCCGGAGCCGTTGGTCGAGAGTCCGCTGACCGTAACGTCGTTGCCTTGCAGAATTAGCTTGCCCGCACTGATTGGGCCGATGGAGTCGGTGAACGTGACCGCGTTGGGAGCACCCGTATTGAGTGCGCCGGGATTGGCAATGCGCACTTCGCCGTTGGCGATAATGAGGCCGCCGGTGAAGGAGTTGCTCGCGCCGAGTGTGATCGTGCCGACGGGGACACGAAGGGTCCCTCCGCCGCTGATCGTGCCGTTGAGAGTAAGATTGACGCCGCTGCCGGATACGTAGAATTCACCAGTCGCCGCCGTCGGCAGAATGAACGACATATTCGACGCGGCGCTCGCGCCCGAGTAGGCAAGCGTGGCGATCTGCCCGTTGGAACCCAGAGTGACGCTGGTATTGTTGCCCAGGGGACCGTTCGTGCCGGCGTCGTTAATCGTCGCAATCTGGAGCTGTCCGCTTTGAATGAACAGGCCGCCGCTGAATGTGTTGGTTCCGGGTAAGTACAAGGTCCCATCGCCAACTTTCGTAATTGCGAAGTTGCCGCTAATGGTGTTATTGAGCTGCAGGAACGAGAAGAGACTGGGGGTGCCGATGGTCGTATTGCCGGTCAGCACAGTTCCGCTTAGGGGCGTAATCACCGACACGGTCTGTGTGTTAACCAGCGCGCCGGCGCCAAAGATGCCGGTGCCCTGGAGGTATAGCGTTGCCATCGTCTCGTTTTGGCCGTTGGTATCGAGCGTACCGCTCGTGACGGTGACGCTGGCGCCGTCGAATATCTGATCACCGCCGGTGCCGGCGAGTTGAGCCGTGCCGCCATTGACGGTCAAACCGAAGCCGCCTATGGCATGTACATGATTTGGTGCACCGCTGCTCGTTTTAGCCAGGACCAGGGTGCCGGCGCTAACGGCTGCGCCGAGACCGACGTTGTCGGTGCTCCCGCTGAGCGTGAGCGTCCCGGTGCCGATCTTAGTCAGTACATAGGTTGAGGCCGTGAACCCGCCGCTGAGTGTGATGTTGCCGCTGCCGACCGTGGTGTCGCCAGCCCGCGTAACGTTGCCCGAAATGCTCGCGGCGGTGGCGCTGGAGTTGATGAGCGCGCCGTCACCGCCAACGCCGGTGCCGCTGAGCGTCAGCGGCTCGGCTCCGACTGATTGCCCGGCGAGGTCGAGCGTACCGTCATTGGAAACAACGGTGCCGCCGGCGACAGAGCCCAGTGCGGAGGCGTTGCCCACTACGACCGTGCCGTTCGTAATATTCGTGGTGCCGGTGTAGGTGCTTGGCCCATTGAGGGTGAGCGTGAACGTTCCAATCCCATTCGTACGTAATCCGCCGCTGCCGCTCAGGACGCCGCCGAGTGTGATGTTGCCCTGGCCGACTAGATTGAGCGTGTTTGCGCCGAGGTTAACGGAACTGCTAACGTTCAACAAATTCGCGGAGTCGTTCGCCCAGTCTTGATTGGCGACGAGGCTGACCGGCGCTGTGATGGTGACGGCACCGGCGGGAGCAAATAGGGCGATGCCGCCGAACCCAAGCGAAAGTGTGTTTGTTTCGCTGCCGGTCTGGATCACGAGGCTGCCCGTGCTGTCGACGAGAAGCCCGGCGGCGGATTGGGGCGCGTTCAAGTTGACAGTTTGCGGAGTGTTGACCGTGGTGATGTTGAAGTCTGCAATATCGTTAGCGCCCGGCGGCGCGGCGGGGTCGGGAGTTGTGGCCGTCTGATCGGTGGACCAGGAGCTCGCCGCGTTCCAGTCGGTACCCGTTCCATCCCATGACAGGATCGCGGCCGGCGTGCGGTCTGCAAATACCGCAAAAACGGCCAAAGCAAAGGCCGCGAAAAACATCGTTTCAACCGAAGCCCGCTTCATGGTGGTCGATACACGGTGTCCGAGCGTAGCTATTAATCGAAGCGGCTATTATTTTAATGAGCAATCAACATGATCACAAGGAAATCTCGAATGCTCCGACCTTTCTTATTGGTCTTGTTCCTCTATTGACGAGCGAGAGAGGCAATAGAGCCACGACGAAATGGCTGCCGACATTTATCGTATTTTTAGGCCCGGAAAAGGTGGGCCCGGAAAAGGTGGCAGCCACCAATTCACCTATAGTCAAGGTCGGGGACTCACGTTATGGCGCCAAATGGACCACGGTCCTGGGGCTTTGACAATATCTGCAAGGACGGCTAGCCTGGATCGCATGCCGCGACCAAGCCGTTATCTGCCGGGCGGGATGGTGTTTCATGTGCTCAACCGGGCCGTTGGCCGGCGGTTGCTGTTCAACAAAGACGCCGATTACTTGGCGTTTGAAAGCGTGTTGGCCGAAACGCTGCGGCTGCGCCCAATGCGGATCTGCGCCTATTGCGTAATGCCGAATCATTGGCACTTCGTCCTGTGGCCGGAGCGCGACGGCGAGCTGTCTGCGTTTTTGCAGCAGCTCACCAACACGCATGTCAAGCGCTGGAAGCGGCACCACCGCGAGGTGGGGTACGGGCATCTCTACCAGGGGCGCTTCAAATCGTTCCCCGTGGAAACGGGCGAGTACTTCTATCATGTGGTCCGTTATGTGGAGCGCAATCCGCGGTGCGCGAATTTGGTGACCCGGGCCGAACGCTGGCCGTGGTCGAGCCTGGGGCGATCTTCCCAAGGGCCATTGGGGCCGCTTCGTACCGCCTGGCCGTTGCCGCGGCCGCGCAACTGGGCGGCCCGGGTGAACCAGGCGCAAAGCGAGGCGGAGCTGGCGGCGCTGCGGCATTGCATCCAGCGGGGCAGGCCGTACGGTGACCCCGATTGGATGGCCGCCACCGCCAAGACGCTCGACATCGAATCCACGCTCCGGCCGCGCGGCCGGCCGCGGAGCGTTGCGAGGTGAGGTCGGCGTCAGGGTCGGCCTCGTGTGGCCGGGCGAGGCCAAGCCATTTTTTGCCAGACTTCCCAAATTAGGTGGCTGGCACCTTTTGGGGCGGCAGAGTTTTTCAAGTTTGCCCCGTTTGAAGTCCGAAAATGGGGGTGGCAAACGTACTTTGCCGGTGGGGGAGTTTGCGCGTTTTGCGGGCGAGCTTCCGCTTGTCGTAAGTCTTATCCCTGTTGTGCCTCGTCCGTGCGACTCACGAGGGCGTCGCTAGCACTGCCGCGAATGGCGGTGGTTCTGCGCGTACGGTCCCCAGCGGTTTGGCGGACGCGGTTACTTTTCAACTTTGCAAATGCGGCGATTGATTTGGACGACAACCGTGTGGATCTTGCTGGCGGCGATTGTCGCCGGCGGCTGCAGCCGCGCGCATTACCGGCGGCAGGCGGATGAGGAGGTCAATTGCATCCTCGACAACAAGTCGATCGCGGCCGGCATGGCGCCGGGTGAGTTTCGCATCAACGTCGATCCGCGGTCGCGGATGTACGACGGCGACAATCCCGATTGCCCGCCGATGCCGCCGGATGACCCGACTTCCCACCGCTTTATGGAGTGCGTCGATTGCAAGCCGGGCTCGCCCTGCTGGAAGCATTCGGGACAAACGCCTTACTCGGAGAACCCCACTTGGGAGCAGTACCTGCCGCGCGATAGCGAAGGCAACGTCGTGCTCGATTTGCCGGGCGCAGTGCAACTCGCGCTTTTGGAATCGCCGGCCTACCAGCAGAATCTCGAGACGCTTTACCTGGCCGGCCTCGATGTGTCGTTCGAGCGGTTCCGGTTCGACACGCAGTTTTTTGGTGGTTCGTCGATTTTTTACACGTCCGCGGGACGAGAGGCGGCGGGCGGCAAATCGTCAAGCTTGCTCGAAGTGCAGCCGTCGCGGGCCGGCAATCGCTGGCGTGCGGAAAAACTTACCGCAACCGGCGGCGAGCTGGTCGTGGGCCTTGCCAACTCACTGATGTGGCAATTTGCGGGGCCGGACAATTACACCAGCAATACGCTGATCGATTTCAACCTTGTGCAGCCGCTGCTGCGGGCCGGTGGGCGGCAGCGGGTGCTCGAGCGTCTGACGATATCTGAGCGTGCGCTGCTGTCGAACGTGCGGCAGATGGAGCGGTATCGCGGTGGGTTTTACCTGAACGTGGTGACGGGGCAATCGCCTGGGCAAGGTCCGCAGCGGCGTGGCGGCGTGTTTGGCGGCAGCGGTCTGGAAGGTTTCAGCGGCGTTGGCAGCGGCGGCTTCGGGCAGGTTGGCGGACAAAACCAGAATCAGCAAAACCAGGCGGCCGGCTTCACCGGCGGGGCGGGCGCAGAGGCGCGGCGGGTACATCGGCCTGCTGCAAAGTGCGCAGGTGATACGCAATCAGTATGCGAACATCGCGGGCCTGCAAGACAGCGTGGAACAACTGCAAGCGGCTTACGAGGCAGGCCGCATCGACCGGTTTCAGGTCGACCTGGCGCGGCAAGCGCTGTACAACGCGCAGAGCCAGTTGCTCAACGCCCAGACGCAGTATCAAGACAATCTGGACACGTTCAAAGTACAGTACGGCCTGCCGGCGAATCTGCCGTTGCGCGTGACCGACCCGCTGCTCGACCATTTCAGCCTGCTCGACCCTGAGCTGTCGGAAGTGGAGCTGCGCGTGACCGACGTGTTAGCGGTGCTGCGGGCGGGAAGTGAAGCGGCGCGTCCGGGACAGACCGCTGAACCTGGATCCAGCCCGCCGCCGGGCACAACGGGTGGGGCCCCGCTCACAGGCGAGCAGATCGGGCAACTCATGGCGGAAATCGGCAGCCTGCGCAAGGCGTCGGAAGAGCAGTTCGCCGTCGCCCAGCAGGACCTATTGAGCCTGGAGCAGGCGTTGCCGCAGCGTCACGAGACGCTGGCGCGACTGGCCCAACGCGCGGAGGTGAGCGATGCCAATTTGGATCCGAACTTGTTCAGCTCCGAACTATTGAACCAGCGAGCCGCTTCGCTGCGAGCGGACCTGGCGGCACTCGAAACGCGGCTGCGAGCGGCTTGGGCGCGACTTGATGAGCTGTCGAATGCAACCAACCTCTCTTTCGACCAGCGTCGCGCCCAACTCACAAGCAGCCTCTCGCAGCTATCGGGTGAATTGCTTGAGATGTCGTTGCTGCAGGCCCGGGCGCGGCTAGATGCGATCACGTTTGAGCCGGTTGACTTGACGCCGGAAGAGGGCTTCTGCATCGCCAGCCACTACCGGGCCGATTGGATGAACGCCCGGGCCTCGCTGGTCGATTCCTGGCGGTTGATCGCCTTCAACGCCAACGACCTGGAGAGCGACGTGAATCTGGTGTTTAGCGGCGATATTGGCAACGTGGGAGACAATCCGTTCCGGCTGCGGTCGACGAACGGCCGCCTGAGTGTCGGGGCCGAGTTTGACGCGCCGTTGACGCGCGTGTCTGAGCGCAACACGTACCGGCAATCGCTGATTGAATACCAACAAGCGCGGCGGAGCTACTATCAGTTTCGCGACCGCATTTACCGCGACGTTCGCGGAACGCTACGGCAGATGCGGGTGGACGATTTGAACTTTGAATTGCGGCGGGCGGCGGTCCAGGTGGCCATTTCGCAGGTCGATCTGACGCGGCTGCGGCTGTCGGAACCGGCGCGGCCGACGACGCCGGCGGCGCCGGGGCAAGCGGCGCAGCCGGGCACGCAATTCAGCAGCACCGTGGCCCGCGACCTGGTGAACGCCCAGATTGATTTGCTCAATGTGCAGAACGATTTTTTGAGCGTGTGGGTCGATCACGAGGTGCAGCGGTTGCAGCTCGATTTCGACCTGGGCGTGATGGAGCTCGATCCGAATGGGCTGCGCGTCGAGCATCGCACGCCGCTGAAGACGTTTTTGGAAAACCTGCCGCCGACGACACCGGCGTGCGAGCTGCCAGATTTCTGCGCCGGGCTGGCCGCGGCCAATGGCCCGACGCTGCCC
Source organism: uncultured Planctomycetota bacterium (assembly GCA_963738665.1). Classification (GTDB taxonomy): domain Bacteria; phylum Planctomycetota; class Planctomycetia; order Pirellulales; family Lacipirellulaceae; genus JABDGM01. Next base: position 37,986 of record CAVTXL010000003.1, on the reverse strand, counting down.
GATAATTCGCAGTCGATCGACTTCCAGCCAGGCGGACAACCGGTGCTGCCCGCTCCCCTGGAGGGGGGCCAAGGGGGCCCGTCGCCGGACACTGGTCCGAGCTTGGTTCCCACTCCCGCAACGGGAGGCGAAGGCTCTGGACCGTCGGCCGGGGCGCCGACGGATGCGACCCTCCGTTCGACGCTGCGGCTGCGAGACGACCTGGTTCTGCCGCCGGAGGTGCGGTTGCAAACGACGGGCGAACCCATTCGGCGGCTGCCGGCCCTGGGGGCGGATGGAAACTGATCTCACTGCGGCCCGGGCAGCGTTCCCTCGCTTTTACCGCCGACGTCGCGAGGTAAATTGGCAGTGCCGACCCATGCGCTCGGATGGCCCGTGAACCAGGGTCGACTCAGCCCGCCGTAATCTGCTGAACGGAACATGCGGGGGGACAAATTTCAGGCATGACTGGACGGTGCCAGCGGATGACAGTGGGCGAAAAACAGGCTATAATCAGGCGCTTTTGCGGGAGCGCGGGTCGGTCTTGCGATTTTCGTCCTGTCGCAGCGAACGATAGCAACCCGGCCATCGTAATGCGTGGTATCCGGCCGATAGGTCGGCACCGGTCAAGGTTTCTTCGTATTTTTTGTTTGGCCTGCGTAGTGGAGAGGTTATCGATGCAGCGACGGTGGCGAAGCGTTGACAGGGCACAGCGAAGCGCGTCGACATCCCACAGGGTCGCGGCCTCCTTGGTTTCCGTTCGCCGCGGATCGACAGCATTGGTAGGGCTGTCGTTTCTTGTTGCACTCGTGGTCGCGGCTGGCGGCGGTATTTATTGGTGGAACAAGAATCACCCGCAGGCGGACGCGGTCGACGCCATTCTCCACACGGTCAAGCGGGGCGAGTTCCAATTGGCGGTCACCGAGCGCGGCGAGATTGAAGCCTTCGATGTCACGGAGGTCCGCTCGTTGGTCAAGTCGAGGAACACGACCGGCGTCGCGATTCTGAGAATCGTCCCGGAAGGCACGGCGGTGAAGTCGGGCGATTTTCTGGTCGAGCTCGATTCGTCGGCGCTGCAAGAGGAAGCGACCCTGCAAAAGATCGCCGTCAACACGGCCCGCGCCGCCGAGATCGAGGCCCACAGCAATTATGAAACGGCCCGCATCGCAGAGCGCGAATATGAGGACGGCACCTACCTGCAAGAACGTCAAACGATCGAGGGAGAGGTGTTTGTCGCGGAAGAGAATCTCAATCGGGCGAAGGAATATTACACGTATAGCCAAAAGCTGGCCCAGAAGGGCTACGTGAACGAGAACCAGCTCGAGGCCGATCACTTCGCGGTCGAAAAGGCCAACAAGGACCTGGACGCCGCCAAGACGAAACTGCACGTACTGGACGATTTCACGAAGCCGAAGATGATGACGACGCTTCAGGGCACGACGGAAATCGCCAAAGCCAAGTGGGATTCAGCGCAGAACAGCTATGAGCTGGAGGCGGCTCGGCTCAAGGATATTGAAGATCAGATTGCCAAGTGTACGATCGTCGCCCCGCAGGCGGGCGTCGTGAAATACGCTCACGAAGAGAATCGCCGCGGCGACCAGGAATTCATCGTCGAAGAAGGGGCGATGATCCGTGAACGGCAAACGATCATTCTGCTGCCGAACGCCGACTCGATGCAGGCCAAGCTGCTGATCAACGAAGCGCTGGTACAGTACGTCAAGCCTGGCATGCCGGCCACGATCATGCCGGTCGGCATCGGCGACCGCGTTCTGCGCGGCACCGTGCAAAAGGTCAATCAATACCCCGAGCCGAACGGCTGGCGGCGGGCCAACATTAAGGAATATGTCGCCTACGTCAGCGTCGACCAGACCGTGGCCGAGCTGAAGGCCGGCCTGACGGCGGCGGTGACAATCCAGTGCGAGCGCTTGCCCAACGTGGTGCAAGTTCCGGTGCAATCGATTTACGCCCACGGCGATTCGATGTACTGCTTCGCCTATGACGACGGAGGCTGGGAAGCCCGCAAGCTGAAGCCCGGGCCGACGAACGACAAGACGTTCGTCGTAGAAAGCGGCCTTGAGGAAGGCGACCGCATCGCGCTCGATCCGCGCAGCGTGGTGAGCCAGGTGAAGCTGCCCGAGCTATCGGCGCAAGAGAAGCAGCGGGCGGTGCAGCGTGGGCCGCAAGCTCCCCCGGGCAGTGAAGAATCAACGCAGGATGGCTCGGGCGGGCCGCAGCGTGCTGGCCGCGGAGGTCGGGGACGCGGCGCGGGCGGTCCGCGGCGCGGCGCACCGATGCCGGCAACTGCCGAAAACGAATCGCCGCAGCCCACGGCGGGAGCCTCCGAATGAGGTTCGCCGTTCAGGTGACCGACCTTCGCAAGGACTACGTGCTGAGCGGCGAGACGGTCCACGCCCTCCGCGGCGTGTCGTTCGACGTCCCCGAAGGGGACTATATTTCGATCATGGGGCCGAGCGGCTCCGGGAAGAGCACGCTTCTCAACGTGCTCGGTTGCCTCGATCGCCTCTCCACCGGCCGCTATATGCTGAGCGACGTCGACGTTTCACAGATGAACGACGACCAGCTTGCCGAAATCCGCTCGACGCGGATCGGCTTCATCTTTCAATCGTACAATTTGCTATCGGCATTGACGGTCGTCGAAAACATCGAGGTGCCGCTGTATTACAGTCACCGCATCGGCGGCAGCTCGCGGCGGCGGTGCATCGAACTGGCCGAAATGGTGGGCCTGAGCCAGCGGCTCGGCCACCGCCCCACGCAGCTTTCCGGCGGCCAGCAACAGCGCGTGGCCATCGCCCGCAGTCTGGTGAACGACCCGGAATTTATCTTGGCCGACGAGCCAACCGGCAATCTCGATTCGGCCACGACGGGCGAGATTCTCGGACTGCTCGAGCGCCTGAATGACGAGGGCCGCACGATCATTATGGTCACGCACGAACCGGACGTAGCCCAGCGCACCAAGCGGTCAATCGTGCTCAGGGACGGGCATATTGTTTCGGATGATCGATTCAGGAATTGAGGCGGGACGGAGTAATCCAGCGTCCAGCATCCTCACGCCGTTGTATCGCTATGTCCAACATTTGGCTTCGCACGTTTCAGCTTGCGTTCCGCAACTTGTGGATGCATCCGCTGCGGTCGTCGCTGACGGTGCTGGGTATTTTCATTGGCGTATCGAGCGTGATCTGGCTTTTGGCGATCGGCGAGGGGATCGGGCGGGCGGCCCAGGAGCAGATCGCCAGCCTCGGCGCTCAGAATATTATTGTGCGAACGGTGAAGCCGTCGAGCGAGGACGCACAGGACGCCGGCTACGGACTGACGCGCGATGACTATCTGCTTCTACTCGAGACAATTCCGACGATCGACATGGCGATTCCGATCCGCGTCGTGCCGTCACCTTTTCAGAATGAGCGTCGGCGGATGGAGGGCCGGCTGGTGGGCAGCACGCCCGAGTACATGGACGTGGCCCGGCTAGCGCTCGATCACGGCCGCTTCATCACCGATACCGATCTGGACGAGGAGCGCAACTATTGCGTGTTGGCGGCCGAAACGGCCCAGCGGTTGTTTCCCTACGGCGAGCCGGTCGGCGATTCGGTCCGCATCGGGGACGAGTTTTACGAGGTGGTCGGCGTGACGAAGTCGCGGGCCCCCACGGCCGGCGTCGGCGGCTCGTTCGCCGCGGAAGAATTCGACCGCGACATATATATCCCCATTACGACGATGTGGCGTCGCATGGGGGATATGATCATCGTCGCCAAGCCGGGCCAATTCCAGCGCGACGTGTACGAGCTGAGCCAGGTCACGATTCGCGTCCGCGATCAAGATCAAGTGATGAAGACGGCCGACGTCGTCAAAAACACGATCGCCTACTCCCATACACTGCCCGATTTTGCCGTCACGGTGCCGCTCGAGCTATTGCAGCAGGCCCGCACGACGCGATTAATGTTCATTCTCTTTCTCGGGTTGATTGCAGCGATTTCGCTCGTGGTGGGCGGCATCGGCATTATGAACATCATGTTGGCCACGGTTGTCGAGCGGACGCGGGAGATTGGTATTCGCCGCGCGCTGGGCGCGAAGCGCCGCGACATCACGCGACAGTTTCTCACGGAGTGCGTCGTGCTCTCGGTCGTGGGCGGCACGCTGGGAATCCTGGGCGGCTTTCTGTGCGGGCCGCTGACCTTGCTGGCCCGCGCCGGCATGTCGAAGTTTTTCGCCGCCCAGTGGAACGTGCTGCCCGACTTGATCCGCAACATCCACCCGATTCTGATCCCCTGGTCGATTCCGCTGGCGTTCGCGATCTCGGTGTTCGTGGGCGTGGTGTTCGGCGTCTACCCGGCGTCGCGGGCGGCGAGCCTCGACCCGATCGAAGCGCTGCGGCATGAGTAGGGCGCTGAACCCGCGAGCTCTGCTGGCAAAATCGCGCCGTCAGGGTATAAGTTGATTGAAGGTAAAGCGCCTTAGACGGCGCCGTATGGGGCTGTCACACGAGCGCAGAGCATGACACAAGTACAAATTGATCGCACGTTGCAGCACAAACTCCGGGGCATGGGCGAGCCCATTGAATTGTGTGGGCCCGACGGCCGGATTAGGGGGCGATATCTTCCCGAGAACGAGTATCGACGCATTCTTTACGGGCCCTGAAAGTGCCGCTCTCGAACGAAGAGATTGTTGGGCGCGCGAAACCGGCGGTTGCTCACTTGAGGACGTCTGGCAGAGTGCCGGGCCGATGAAATGGACGGTGGTTTATCTCCCCTCCGCCCAGGACGAGCTGATTCACCTGTGGACGGATTCGCACGATCGGCAAGCGGTCGTGGACGCCGCCGACACGATTGACGAAGTGTTAGGGGGCGACGCGGTGAACGCTGGCGAGTCGCGGGACGATGGAACTCGCGTCTTTGTCGAGTTGCCCCTGGCGGTGCTGTTTGAGGTCCATCCCGACGACAACTTGGTTAGCGTGTTTGCGGTCTTTCGTTGGCGTTCAATGCACAGCGGTTCGTAGGCGGCACGCGACGTTTCGATTGCCCCAACATTGTGGTTTGCATTCGGTTATCCGAGCGGCATCATTGCCTTTCGAATTTCTGCGCGGCGAACAAATGAAAGGGCCCCGATGCCAGGCATCGAGGCCCCTTAATATAAATGCGCCGCGGCAGCGATGCACCGGCAGCAGAGTTCAGTCCTTGGCCTGCTAGCCGTGGATCTTGGTGATCGGTCGATGGGATTTCTGACTACTTCGATCCAGCCGCCGCCGGCGGGGCCGGGTTGGCGATGCCGATCACGCCGCAGGCCACGCGGCCGCCGGCGTTGCCCGAAGGCTGGGTCGTGAGGTCGTCCTTTCCGGCATGCACGATCATACCGCGGCCGATGACCGAGTTCGGGCCGCTGAATTCGACCATCTTATCCATCAAGTGAAGCGTGGCCTTACCCGAGGCGTCGGCCATGACGTTGCCGAAGTCACCTTCGTGCCGCGGCATGACGGTCGGGCCGGCGTGCGGGGCGCCGGTCGGGTTGAAGTGGCCGCCCGTGCTCGTTCCGTCGGCGGATGAGCAATCACCCCATTCATGAATGTGGAAGCCGTGTTCGCCGGGCGTCAGGCCCGTCAGCTCGGCCTCGATGTGCACGCCATCGGCCATCTTCGTAAAGGTGACTTTTCCCATCACTTTGCTATCGCCCAGCGGATGCAGCACGCAGACGGCCTTGGTGACTTCTTTCGCCGCCATGTTGCCGGCCTGCATATTCATGCCGGGCATGCCCTGCATGCCGGGCATGTTCTTCGTGTCGCCGCTACGGGCCGGCTGCTGGGCTGCTGCTTCACTTTGGCCGGTCGGGAGAATGGAGCGGCCGAAGACGGCCAGGCAGAGGATTCCCAGGACGACGGCGACTGCGATTCTCGAGGCGTGACGGCACATGCAAGTCCTCCTTTCAAGGTGGGGTGAGAGAGCGGCACCCCCGGCGGCCGCCCGTAGGAAGCCACTATTTTGACGCCGCGGCAGGCCGTCGTCCAGTCGGCAGATTTGACGCCGCTGGCTGGAAAAAGGCCCCATTTGTAGCAGGCACGCTCCGCGTGCCGTAGCCGAACTCGGGAAAGAGCGCCGTTTTGCACTTCCGCTATGGCAAGCGGAGCGTGCCTGCTAATTGCTGCGGCAGTTGCGCGATTCGCACGCCATTCGCCGCCCGCGGCCGGAGCGGTACAATGCTGGTTGAGGACCGCGATGAAGGCTTCCGATTTATTTGTGCGGTGTCTGGAAGAGGAGCGGCTTGAGTACGTGTTCGGCGTGCCAGGCGAGGAAAACGCCGACTTTCTGTTTTCGCTGGAAGCCTCCCAGAGCATTCGCTTCATTCTTACTCGGCACGAGCTAGGGGCCGCGTTCATGGCCGACGTCTACGGCCGCTTGACGGGCAATCCGGCCGTAGCGCTGGGCACGCTCGGCCCGGGCGCGACGAATCTCGTCACGGGCGTCGCCAACGCAACGATGGACCGCTCGCCGATGCTGGTCGTCACCGGCCAAGGCGACGTGCAGAGCCAGCACAAAGAGAGTCACCAGATTATCGACGTCGTGTCCATGTTCCGTCCGCTCACGAAGTGGTCGACCTCGGTCGAACACCCGGACGAGATTCCGGAAATCGTGCGCAAAGCGGTGCGCGTTTGCCGCACGGAAAAGCCCGGCGCGGTCCACATTGAGCTGCCCGAAGACGTCGCCGCGGAAGAGGCCACTACCGAGCCAATTTCGCCGATCCGTTTTCGCCGGCCGCGGCCGGATGATACGGCGCTCGATCAGGCGTGTGAGGTTTTGCAGCGATCGCAGCGGCCGGTAATCATCGCGGGCAACGGCACGATTCGCCGCCGCGCCAGTTGTGAGCTGCGGCGGTTCTGCGAGCGGACCGGCATTGGCGCGACAAGCACGTTCATGGCCAAGGGCTGTGTCGACATGGACGCCGATTATTGCCTGTTTACGATCGGTCTGCAACAGCGCGACCAGTTGACGTGCTACCTGGCCGCGTGCGATTTGATCATCACCGTCGGCTACGACATGGCCGAGTACCCGCCGCGGCTGTGGAACACCGATCGCGACAAGCCGATCATTCACATCGACTTCACGCCGGCCGAAATCGATGCGCACTATCATCCGCAAGTAGAACTGATCGGCGACATCGCTCACACGTTGGAGCTGCTGACCGCGCGCGTGGACTGCGCGGGCCTGCCGGCTTTCGATTTTTCGCTGCAAGAGCGAACGCGGCTGAACCTCTTGGAAGAGTTCGCCGTCTACCGCGAGGACGATACCGAAGGGACGATTCGGCCGCAAAAAGCGCTGTGGGACGTGCGGCAGGAGCTGGGGCCGCGCGATATTTTGTTGTGCGGCGTGGGGGCGCACAAAATGTGGGTCGGGCGGTACTTCCATTGCCACGAGCCGAACACGTGCCTCATTTCCAACGGTTTCTGCGCGATGGGGATGCCGCTGCCGGGGGCGATTGCGGCCCACCTGGTGCATCCGGACCGGCAGATCTTTGTTGTCGCGGGGGACGGCGATTTTTTAATGAATGTGCAAGAAATGGAAACGGCCCGCCGGCTCAATTCGAACGTCACCGTGATGGTTTGGGAGGATCGCGATTTCGGTTTGATCTCCTGGAAGCAGCAAACCGAGTTCGGCCGACACGTTGATATGACGTTTGGCAACCCCGATTGGTCAAAGCTGGCCGAGTCGTTCGGCTGGCAGTGCGAGATGGTTCATCGCTCGCGCGAACTGCGTTCGGCGATTGACCGCGGCCTCGCGCATCGCGGTCCGTCGCTTGTCGTAGTGCCGATCGATTATCGAGAGAATCTACTGTTGACGAAGCGGCTGGGGCAAATTGCGGGACGGATTTAGTCAGAGAAGAACCTCACGTCAAGGCGCGAAGCAGGATTGTTTTGGACCACGAAGGCAGGAAGGTTTCGAAGAAGGGGTAGGAACACTAATATACGCTAATAAACACCAATTGAATGCAAGAGTCGTTACGCCCAGGGTTTGGGCGGCGCGAGTCATGTCCTATTAGTGTTGATTGGTGGTTATTGGTGTTCTGCATCTGTTCGAGAATATATTTCTCGTGCCATGCCTTGGGAGGAGCTTGCCTTCATTGCACCTGGGCGCCTTTGCGTGAGGCCCAAGAAGCGTTGATCCGCGGGAGCAAATGGTATGCTCAAAGAACATTATCCATATTATGTCGCCAACCGTCCCCAGCAGCCGAATGCCGATTTGGACGTCGTTGACAAATTTCGCGGCAACGTTGCGACGCGGGTGGCGCTGGCTGACGCGGCCGCGCTCGATGGGGCGATCGCGGCGGCGGCCGATGCAGCGGCGCCGATGCGTCGGATGGCCGCATGGCAGCGAAAGGCTGTGCTTGCCCAGTTGGTTGAACGCTGCCGGCAGCGGGCCGACGAGCTGGCCGAGGCGCTCGTGGTTGAGGCGGGCAAGCCGATCAAGTTCGCTCGCGGCGAGGTGACGCGGCTGATCGATACGCTGGAAATGGGCTCCGAGGAAGCGACGCGAATCTACGGCGAAGTCCTGCCGCTCGATATCTCGGAGCGATCGGCTGGCTATCGCGGGGCTTGGAAGCGCGTGCCGGTCGGAGCTTGCGCATTCATCACGCCCTGGAACTTTCCGCTCAACCTGGTCGCCCACAAGATCGCGCCGGCGCTGGCCTGTGGCTGCCCGTTCGTGCTGAAGCCGGCGTCGGCCACACCGATCGGCGCGCTTCTGTTGGGTGAGATGCTGGCGGAGACCGATCTGCCGCCCGGCGCGTTTTCGATTCTGCCGATGAAGTCGCGCGACGCGGGCGCACTGGTCAACGACGAGCGAATCAAGAAACTCAGCTTCACCGGCTCGCCGGAGGTCGGTTGGAAGCTCCGCGAGCGGGCCGCGAAGAAGCACGTCACGCTGGAGCTGGGCGGCAATGCGGCCGTCGTCATTGAGCGCGACGCCGACCTGGCCGACGCAGTTGCCCGCTGCGTCTTCGGCGGTTACTACCAATCGGGCCAAAGCTGCATCAGCGTACAGCGAATCTACGTACAAGAGGCCGTGTACGAGGCGTTTCGCGACAAGTTCGCCGCGGCCGTGCGGCAACTCAAGGTCGGCGACCCGCGCGACGAAGCTACCTTCGTCGGACCGATCATTTCTGAGGTCGACGCCCAGCGGATCGGGCGAGCCATTCGCGACGCCGTGAAGCGTGGTGCGAAGCTGTTGTGCGGTGGTGACAGAAAAGGCAACATGGTCGAGCCGGCCGTGCTGGAAGACGTGCCGCGCAACGCGGAAGCTTCGTGTGAAGAAATCTTCGGCCCTGTGACCATGTTGGAACGGTACAGCGAATTCGACGACGCCCTGGCGGCCGTCAATGCCAGCAAGTACGGCCTGCAAGCGGGCGTCTTCACGCGCGACATCGGCCGGATTCAGCGGGCCTGGGACGAGCTGGACGTCGGGGGCGTAATGATCAACGAAGTGCCATCGTGGCGCGTTGACCACATGCCCTACGGCGGCGTAAAGGAGAGCGGTCTGGGACGAGAAGGGATTCGCTGGGCGATTGAGAGTATGACTGAAGTGCGATTGCTGGTGATTCGGTCAGTATGACCGAACGACAAGTGCCTCGACGTCCTTTTCGTCCGCCGGCGAAACCGCAATGTTGGCAACGGTTTGCCGGGCTTGGAAGTCAGGCCATCGCAGCTAGCCCGTGCTAGGCCTAAATATGGCGAATCCTGTAAACTGGTGCGTGCATCATCGGAGGCAATGTTCTGCCTGTGTCAAAAACGTGACTCTCTTACGAGGCGGCAAATGTCCAGACGATTTCGACTGCCAACTTCCACCATGCTCGTTGGTCTGGCCCTTGCGGCGCGAGGTGCTGTCGCCCAAGACCAGCCGAACGAGCGTCCAACACCGCGAGTCGCTCAACCCGCGCCAGATCGGTTGGCAACGGACCCCGTACTGTTCCTCACTTCGTCGCGCCAGCGCCTGAAATGGGACGAGCCGGCCGAGCCGGTGAAAATCGTGGGTCCGATTTATTTCGTCGGCACCAAGGGCCTGGGCGCTTTTTTGATCACCGGCGCGGATGGGCACGTCCTGCTGTACACCGGTATGCCCGGCTCGGGGCCGCTCATCGAGGAGTCGATTAAGAAGCTCGGTTTTCGGCCGGAGGATGTCAAGCTCATTCTCACCGGCCACGCCCATGTCGATCACGTGGGCGGACACGCCTATCTGAAAAACGCGACCGGGGCCCAAGTCGCCATGCTACGGGAGGAGGTAGAGCTTTTTGAATCGGGGGGCGCACTCGATTTTCAATATGGCGAAGTCAAAGAATTCGCGTTCGAGCCAGCGAAAGTCGACGTTGTCTTGCACGACCAACAGGAGATCAAGCTCGGCGACCTCTCGGTTACGGTCTTCCTCACGCCCGGACACACCAGGGGCTCGGCCAGCTACCTCACAAAGGTGACTGACGGCGGCAAGACTTACACGGTCGTCTTCCCGGACGGCACGGGCATCAATCCGGGCTACCGCGTCGGCGGCGAAAACCCGTCGTACCCTGGGATCGCCGACAATTACCGCCGCACGTTTCGGGTTCTCGCTGCGCTGACGCCCGACGTCTGGCTAACGCCCCACAACGCCGACGACGGCTTTGACGCCAAGCGCGCGGGCGGAGAAAGAGGGCGCCGCTGCCTGGGTCGACCCGGCTGGTTACCGGCAATGGGTCGCCGCGCGGCGGGAGCGATTTGCAGCGGCTGTGAGACAGTAGTCGGGCCGACAGCGTTGCGGCGTGCTGCCAATGCGCGCGGGAGAAGTGCCCGCTCCGGCGCTACGCCCAGCCGGAATATCTGGATTATCTTCGGCAACTTGCCGATCTCTCCAAAGACGGTCGTGCGACCAGTGAGCGCGCCGTCGTACTCGTCTTGACGTCTCATCTTGGCCGGGGGGCACTAGCAATGGGTCGCACATCGCGCGACGCGATGCGTTTTGCGATGCTTGCATTCGCTGCAGGCCTGCTGTTCGCTGCGCCAGCGCCCGTGGGCAAGACGTGCTGAACGAGTGGCAAGCGCAGTCGCAATCTGCCTTGAACGAGCGATTCGGCCCGCTCGTGCCGGCCGATTACTCGCTCGCTGCCGCTGGAATTGAGCCGCAATCGTGCGCTCCCGAGGGCGACTGCGGCCAGCAGTGCTGCGGGCCCTGGGGTCACGGGCCAACAGTTCGCTGGCCGACCGGCATCGAGCTTACCTTCTTGCGGCCCGAGATCCACAACAATCGGGCGTTCGACGCGGCCGACGGCGGCAGCGGACAGCAAGAGTTCGATTACGACCAGGAACTCTCGCCGCGGCTGTGGTTCGGCTACGAACAGTGCGACGGCTCCGGCTGGCGCATCACCTGGTGGCAATTCGACCACGACCCCGACCGCGTCTTCGCACCGCTCGAATCGGGCGACGCGATCACCAGCCGCGCGATCAACGGTTTTGAGATTGCGCCCGACTCGACGACGGACATATTGGTCGCCGCTTCGAGCCTGAACGCCTACACGTTCGATTTCGAATTCACCCGGCACGCCGAAGGCGACTCTTGGTCGACCGACGCCAGCCTGGGCGTGCGGTACGGCTCCACCGAACAATCGTACTATTCTCAGATTCGCAACTCGAGCGGCTCGCTGCAGAGCCTGACGAATTACAACCACTGGATGCGCGGCGTGGGGCCGACCGTTTCGTTGACTGCGGCTGAATTCGTAAACTGTCAGACGTGCCTGTTCGCCCGCGGCCGCGGTTCAGTGTTGTTCGGCGATCACAAGTGGCACCTCGGCGGCGGCGACGCGACCGATCCCTTGAATATAGTTCTGGTGAACCGCGACGGTCGCAACTCCGGTACGCTAACCATCTTCGAGGCCCAAGCCGGCGTCGGCTGGCAGGCCGACAATTCCGTCTGCAACCCCTGGCAGCCGTTTTTTACGGCCGCGGTCGAGGCTCAATTCTGGAGCGACGCGGGCAAGGCCGACTCAACCGGCGGCGACGTCGGCTTCTTCGGTTTTACACTCGGCGGCGGCTGCCGCTGGTAAGCACCCTCTCACTTCGAGCGGACGTGGGCCGTTGTGCGAGTGTTTACATCCAAAGCGGCGCGTTCGCACGGTCATTTTCCCGAGCAGAAGATTCACAGATTCTCACCCACGATACCGCTGGTCGCTGACCTTCTCCAGCCACTCGACTGCCTTGCCGTCCAGCTTCTCTTGAATGGCGATGTGTGTCATGCCGGCCGTGGCCGTAGCGCCGTGCCAGTGCTTTTCGCCGGGCGAAAACCAGACCACGTCGCCGGGCCGAACCTCGTCAACGGCCCCGCCCCACCGCTGCACCCATCCGCAGCCGCTTGTCACGATGAGCGTCTGGCCCAGGGGATGCGTATGCCACGCCGTGCGAGCGCCGGGCTCAAAGGTAACGCTCGCACCAGCCACCCGTGCCGGCTCGGGCGCATTGATTAGCCGCTCGACTCGCACCGCGCCGGTAAACCACTCGGCCGGACCGGGGTTTATCGGACGCGTGCCCGCTCGCTTGATGTCCATTTGTCCCTCTATTCGTACTTGCTCAAATTCAACATCAGGATCATCGCTGCGCCCGCCATTCCCTCCACCAACCTGACGGGGGCCAGCCGGCGCGTTCCAATTATAGGCAATCGCGAGGCCCTCGGCACTTGCGACGTGGCCATGCGCCGACGCCAACCACCTTCGCAACCTCCGACATCCTTTGCAACGGTTCAGCCTAGCGCTTATTATCGGTAAAGGCGGCAACACATTTATGACGGGAGACTCCATGCGCACCATTTCCCACCGCATACAATTCGTTCGCTTTACGTGTCTGTTGGCCCTGGCGGCAACCGGCCGCATTGCCGCGACCGCTCAAGATGCGCAGCCGGAGGCCGCCCGGCGCGGCCGCGGCACCGCGGCCGACTCGAACCAATCCGAAGGCCAACGCGCAGCGAACCAGGACCGCGGCCGCGGCCGCGGTCAGCGCCGCGGGCCGCGCAATGCCGTCGCATCCGAGGAAAGCAAGCTCCTCCGCGGTCCTTACGGACCCGAGCGGGCCAACAATGATTTGCTCTACTACCATCTCAACATCCGCGTCGATCCCGAAAAGAAAACCATCTCCGGCAAGAACACGATCCGCTTCAAGATGCTCGCCGACGGCACGCGGATTCAAATCGACCTCCGCGACATCCTGAAAGTCGACAAGATCCTCCTCGGCGATACCGAATTGAAATACGAGCGCGAGGCCGACTCGGTCTTCATCGATTTCCCAAACGCACTCAAAAAAGGTGAGACCTACTCGATTGACTTCTATTATTCCGGCGCCCCCACGCCCATCGGCCGCTTCGGCGGCATGGTCTTTCAGGAGGACCCGGCCGGCCGGCCCTGGATATTTACCGCCTGCGAAGAAGAAGGCGCCTCGATGTGGTGGCCCTGCAAAGACCAGTGGCGCGACGAAGTCGAGAACATGGACATCAGCGTCGCCTGCCCCAACGGCCTGATGGACGTCTCCAACGGCCGCTTCCAAGGCAAAACCGACCTGGGCGACGGCTTTACCCGCTGGGATTGGCACGTCTCCTACCCGATCAATGCCTACGGCGTCTCGGTGAACATTGCCAACTACGTCCACTTCGATGACCAACTGGGCGACCTCACAATGGACTACTACGTCCTGCCCGAAGACCTCGACAAGGCCAAAGCCCAGTGGGTGCAGGCCCGCGGCATGATCGAAGCCTACGAGAGCTGGTTCGGCGAGTATCCGTTCATTCGCGACGGCTACAAGCTGGTGCACGTCCCCTACACCGGCATGGAACACCAAAGCGCGGTCACCTACGGCAACGGCTTTGCGAACGGCTACGTCGGCCGCGGCCAAGGCGCCGGCCTGAAGTTCGACTTCATCATCATTCATGAAAGCGCGCACGAGTGGTTCGCCAACGCCGTCACGGCCGCCGACCGCAGCGACATGTGGATTCACGAAGGTTGGGCGAATTACATGGAATCGCTCTACGTCGAATACCACTGGGGCAAGGACGAGGGTATCCGCTATCTCAACCAAGGCAAAAACGGCGTCGGCAATCGGCAGCCGATTATCAGCGAGCGCGGCGTCTACAGCACCCCGCCCGGCGACCAGTACAAAAAGGGCGCCCTGTTCCTGAACACGGTCCGCAGCGTGATCAACGATGACGCCAAATACAAACAGCTCCTGCACGACCTGTTCCAGAAGTTCAAATATCACAACACCATGACGGAAGACATCAACCAGTTTTACAACGAGCAAACGGGCCTCAACCTCACCCCCATCTTCAACCAATACCTCCGCCACGCAGCCGTCCCCGTGCTGGAGCTGAAGTTCGACGAAGCGGCCGGCATGGTGCAGTACCGCTGGCAGGCCGACGAAAAAGATTTCGCGATGCCGATCCGCGTCGGCAAAAAGGACGCCTGGCAAACGATCACGCCGTCGACGGGCGAATGGCAGACGATGAAGACCGAGCTGACGAAGGAGGAGTTTGGTGCGGATACGGATTATTACTACGTAATCGTGAGCAAAACGTAATCGCACCGTCGGGTGCCACTGCTGGCTCGACCAGCAGTGCCTCCCAAGCCCTTGCCTTGCTCCCGAATCAGAAAATTGACGTTTGCGCTTACGTCGGGGCCAGACGTACTTCCCCGTTTAAGGTATATTGCATGCAGAGGAGGCGATCATGAAGCGCGAATACTCGGTTGTCTACACGCCCATCGAAGACGGATGGATCATGGCCCAGGTGCCTGAGCTGCCAGGGGCTGTCACGCAGGGGCGCGATATGGGTGAAGCCCGCGAAATGATCCAAGAAGCGGTCGAATTGCTGTTGCAGTCGTACCGCGAGAATGCCGCGAAAGGCGCGCCCGTTGGCGCTGTCTGGGAAACCGTTTCCGTCGACGTCACAGTCTGATGAAACGCCGCGACTTCATCCGCTACCTCGAAAAGCACGGATGCGCGTTCGATCGCGAAGGCGGCCGCCACACCATCTATCGCAATCCAAATAACGGACGAAGCGCGGCTGTACCACGGCATCGGGAAATCAAAGAAACAACCGCCCGAACAATCTGCGACGAACTCGGCGTCCCGCGGCCGTGAGTGCTGAGAAATGGGATAAGCTCAGTTTGGCGTTCCGACGAAGCCGGCGGCACGGTTCAGTATCGCTGGCAAGCCGACAAAAAGGATTTCGCGATGCCGGTCCGCGTGGGCAAAGCGGGCGCCTGGCAAACGATCACGCCGACGACAAGCGAATGGCAAACGCTGAAGACGTCACAAACAAAGGACGAGTTTGGGGCGGATACGGATTATTACTACGTGGTCGTCAGCAAATCGTAGGATGGTTATCCGCAAAGGGGCAACCCATCACTCTGGGACAAATCACTACAAATGATGGGTTCCGCCAAGTCGGAACCCATTGTACTGCTCATTTCGAGAACAGACCGACATCCTTAATCCGTTTGATCTCGTCCGCGGAAATTGCACGATCGAAGATTGTGAAGTCGTCTATTTCACCGACTAGCCAGTTGTTTGCGACGGACTGGAAGCTGCCAATGTAGGCATCGCCCGGTGTGCTCGTGCGATAATGTCGGCTAAAGGCTAGATCGAGTCGTCCGTCGACAAATAGTTGCACGCTGCCATTTCCGTCATACACTAGTGCGATGTGATGCCATTTCCGGTCCGTTACAATTGTCTTGCCCGCGAGCTCGCCTCTTCCGCCCGGATTCCCAACGCTTACTCTCGATGAACGTAATTGTTCGTTGTCATTCGTATGAATAATCACGTAGGTTGCATCCCCTTCTTCATGAATCCCATAGACGAACGGCACTGGCGCAGTTACGAGCTTATCGATCTTCACCCAAAACAATATGGATCGCGGCGCATCTCCCTTTGGAAGGTTTTTGTCAGAGAATTTTATGTACCCATCACCTTGGAAGCGGATCGCGTTGCCATGCACACCTTCAACAATTGCCCCAGTCACTATCTCGCCGTCACCACCTTGACCGCTCAAATCTCGCAAGGTGAGCTTTCCATTGCGCCTGATCAATGAGCTCCTTTCGAAGTCAAACGCGACAACCGTGCCGGGCGATAGCTTGACTTTGGAAGGATTCAAAGAGTCTAGTTCCGTGAGCCTTTTCTGTACTCGCGCTTTGTTCAATCCCGAGAGATTGGGAACGGCTTGCTCGTACCACAACTTCGAGTGCAGAAGGATGTTTTGTTTTGACCGCCCAGTTTCGCCTTGCCCCAAGGTCCACCATTCGTCGGCAATATTCAGTTGCTCGCTCACGTCACTCGGCGCTGCAAGTTCTTTCTCAGCCAGCGATTTTAGGAGTACGTCGTTCGAAAGCGCCAACATTGGAAGTCCAGAATCCCAGTCACCTTTCAAAAAGCAATTGAATCGTCCTACTGCCAAATTTGCATTCGCATCTGCCGGTGATTTATTAAGCGTACCGACCGCACCCTGCACGGCAACATGCTCCCTTTCAATAATTTCAACTTCGCTTACCACGGAATTTGCCTGACGAATGATTGAGGGTTCACGAAGATTGCGCGCTGCGGCCAGGTTTAACTCAGCAATTCGCTTTGCCAAATCGAAACGATCCTCAGCCAATGCCTTTCCGAGTAACTCATCGATTTTCCGTAGTAGCAACAATTGTAACTCTCGATTACGCACACCATCGACGGCAGTGCTCATCGCTTGCACTTTCAGAGCCAGCCCGTCAACTTGAAATTCCGACTGTGTCTGCTCAATTGCTCGCCATGCGGTATCAATATCTCCATTAGCTGCCGCCATATCGGCCGCCATCTGCAACAGCACGAAGCGCCCCGTTGTGTCGTCGGTCGTCGCCACCCCTTGATCTAGCAGTTTATGTGCTACAGCGATTTTTTGTTCTGTGCTACGTGCGCGTATTGAAATCCTCCCCATACGTGTCACGCACGATTTCCGTCATCGCCTTTTGCGCCATAGCGTCCGGAACGGCGAGCTTTACGGTGTCTTGCTCGAAAGCACCATATACTGCTGAAAAGAGGCCAATGTAGGCAATTGGCACCAAGTTGGAAGTAAGAATAAGAAAGTGATTCATGGATTTCTCCGTTGACATCGCATTCTTGCGGTGAAATAACTAGTCGAGTTTACCACACCTCTGTCCGAACTTCACCACCAGCCATGGACCGAAAATGGGAGCCGGATCGCTGTTTCCGGGCCTACTGTGGGCCGCTACGACGGTCGCTTAAAGCGGCGGATGATGGGAATTAAAAAACGGCAAGAACGTTTCTCGAGGCGAAAATGCGCCACCTTTGTATCGCCGAAAAGGATCAATCCCCTACCAATTTCCTCCGCGACCGCAAATTACCAGCCGCGACTCGCCCCGGCCAATTCGCCCATCGACTTCTGAACAAATATCCACTATAATCCGCTCTCGGCACGCTCCTGCCGCGGCTCTTTGAAAACTCACATCGACCGTCGCACTCACTTCCATGAGCTTCCTGAGCTCATGTTGCGCGCTGGGTTTCAATTTTCCGCCAGAAAATTCGAAGGTGGCCAAAACTCAGTCGGGGAATTTTGGACACCTTCGAACACGTGAAGGGATATTAACACCACATCTTAAGGTTGTCGGAAACGATGCGGCCGGCCAGCTTGCACCGCAAGTCTGTGGGAGCGGTCGCTGACCGAGATTTTCGCGTTGCCAACCACACAACACTTTTGTGTTTCCCAGCACCGAATCGGCGTCCCAGACGCCTCCCACATGACTTTGTGTGCAAAGCTGCGCCCGGCCAGTCCTTGCTTTTGGTGCGTGACACTGGTCATCAAATCGATGACAATTCCGGCTGCGACCAAACCGCCCGCAACTCGGGGATACGAAGATGAAACACATTCAATCGACCATACTTGCCATTACCCTGCTTACCTCTGCCGCCGCCGCGCTGGCCCAGCCAAACCCGGCCCGCCAGCCCCACGGCGACGCGCCAGCGAAAACTTTCCCTGAAGGCGTCCCGCCGCCGGTCATCAGCGATAAATTCACAGCCGATCCGCACGCCGTCGTCATCGGCGATACCTATTACATCTACCCCACGGTCGACAAGGAAAACTGGGCCACGACGGAGTTCAACGTCTGGTCGTCGAAGGATCTGATCCATTGGCAGGATGAGGGTGTGATCATCGACCTGGCCGGCCAGGCGACGGGGCGGCAGGACGTCTCCTGGGCCAAGATTCGGGCCTGGGCGCCGGGCGTCATCGCCCGCGATGGGAAGGTTTACGATTACTTCTGCGGCGACACGAACATCGGCGTGGCCGTCGCCGATTCGCCGACGGGGCCGTTCAAAGACGCGTTGGGCAAGCCGCTCATCGTGAAGGGCACGTATCGCGGCCAGATGATCGACCCGTGCCCGTTTGTCGACGACGTGCCGGCCCCCGGCGCACCGGCGTCCGGCGCACCGGCCGCCAGCGAGCCGCAGGCCTATTTGTACTTTGGCAACGGCAACTTGTACGTGGCCAAGCTGAACAAGGACATGATCTCGCTCGACGGGCCGGCCGAGCAGATGCCGGTCCGCGGCAATGGGGCCGCGTTCCGCGAAGGCATCTTTGTGCTGAAGCGCAAAGGCACGTACTACTTCATGTGGAGCGAGGACGACGCCCGTTCTGACAATTACCGCGTGGCCTACGGCACGGCGAAGTCGCCGCTGGGGCCGATTGAAGTGGCCGAAAACCGCGTGATCCTGAGCAAGGCGGGGCTGGTCGTCGGCACCGGCCACCATTCGGTGGTCAACGTGCCGGGCACCGACGACTGGTATATCGTCTACCACCGCCACGCCGTGCCGGGCGGCAACGGGTTCATCCGCGAAACATGCCTCAGCAAGATGGCGTTCGCGCCGAGCCCCAGCGGCGGGCCGGACATCATCAAGCCGGTCGACGTGACGCATCTGGCGTTTCCACCAGGCTCGCTCGGCGAGCCGGTACCGAGTGGGAGGTGATTAGCAAGCGATTTGGTACGGTTTCAACTTCCGTGAATCCCTTGGTAACTCAGCTCCCCATTCACAATCCGCGCCGCGGACGTGTAGGGGTGCTCTTGCGTTTTCTTCCTGTCGAGAATGTGAATGACGTTGACGCCCTGGGCCTTCAGATAATCGGCGATCATCGAGCGGTGGCAGCGCCACCAAACGGCTTCGCTGCACATGATGGCCGTGCGGCCGCGGCGGGCGATTTCGAGCAGTCGATTCACCCCTTCGCGAAACGGCTCGGTTTCCATGTAGTCGGCGTAGCCGCGAAACGAGACGTTTCGCCAGGCCAGGTTGTGCGAATCGGGCCGCGCCGGCCGGCGGCCTCCAAGCTCGACGAGGTGCTCGTAACCAATGCCGGCCGCGGCCAGCGATTCGCTGAGCGCGGTTTTGTTGAAATGAGGCAGCCGCCGCGAGCCGGGGAAATGACGGACATCGACGAGCGTGTTGATCTCGTGCTGCGTGAGAATTTCACAGAAGGCGTCGATCGTGCGAGTTGAATGGCCGACGGTCCAGACAGTTCGTGGGGTGGGAGACATTTCGGCAAGCAAATTTTACAGCAATTGGGCCGACCGAATCGACGCACCCTCACTCAAACACGCTCCCCGCCAAATCCACATGGTAGATTAACCCCTCGTACGCCACGACGTAGATCTCGCCCTGATCATCCACGCCGAACGAAACAATGTGGCCTGGGCACTCGCCCAGTTCGCGGACGGCGACAAACTTACCGTCCTCTTCCTTCAGCCCCCACACGCGCCGGGTCTCGTAGTCGCCGAAGATGTAAATGCCGTCGAAGCTGGGCGCGCGGCTGCCGCGATAGACGTAGCCTCCAGTGACCGAGACGCCGAAGCTGTGCGGATACGAGTAGATCGGAAAGGAATATTTTTCGCCCGGCCGGCGATTGGCATCGGAGAACGGAGCGAAGCCTTCGTACACATTCCAGCCGTAGTTTTCGCCCTTTCGCACGATCACCACCTGCTCGAATTTGTCCTGACCGACGTCGCCGACCCAGAGATTGCCCGTCTTCATGTCGAAGCTGTATCGCCACGGTTCGCGGAGGCCGAGGGCCCAGATTTCGGGGAGCACGCCGGGATCGTCTTTGTGCGCTTCGAGAAATGGATTGTCGGGCGGAATCGCGTAGGGCAGGCCTGGGTCGCGGTGATCGACGTCGATCCGCAGCATCTTACTGTGGGCGATGTGCATGTTTTGGCCGTTGCCGTTGGGGTCGTTCTGGAAGCCGCCGTCGCCGAAGCCGATGTAGAGCATGCCATCCGGCCCGAAGGCGAGGCAGCCGCCGTTGTGGTTAAAGGCCGGCTGCTCGACGGCGTAGAGCCGCCGCGATGGTGTGCCCGCGTCGTGCAGCAGATCTTCAGTCGCTTGCCGCTCGACGACGGTCGTGCGGACGACGCCGTCCTCTTCGGCCTCGTGCTCGAGGAAGTAGCGGCGGTTCGTTTGGAATTGCGGATGGAACGCGATGCACATCAATCCCCAATTGCCGCCGTACTTGACCTGGCCCGTGAGGTCGACGAACAGCTCGCGTTGCATGCCCGCCTGGCTGGGCACGAGTCGCCAGGCCTTGGCCTCTTGATGTTCCAAGACGACCATTTGGCCGGCCGCGCCGGGGAAGTCGTTACACCACACGGGATTGGCAAACTTCATTTCGGGCCCCTCGAGCGATTCGAAGTGAATCGGCTGCTTGATCCGCGTCACCTCGACCGGCTCGTTCGGCCCGCGAAAGCCGGTCGTGATTTTAGAATGGAGCGTTCCCAGGTAGGCGATCAGATCGGCGAACTGCTGTGTGGTGATCGACAGGACCACGTTGTCGGGCATGAAGGAGATAGGCGATTCGCGGATCTCCTCGACGTTATCGCCGACGATGTCGATCTCGCGGCCGTCGGCGTTCATCACGCGGAGGTTCGATTTTTGTCGCCGGCTGAGGCGGCCGATGACCGTGCGCCCGTTCTTGGTCGTGACAATCGTTTGCTCGTAACCGGGTTTGATCGACAGGCTGGGCCGAAGGATTTGCTCGATAAGGTCGGGCCGCTTGAACTTGTCGGCGATGCCGTCGAGGTTCGGGCCGCTCTTTTCGGCGCCGGTGATGCGATGGCAATTCGTGCAGACGAGCTTCTTGTCCCTTAAGAATAGCTGTTCGCCGGCTTGGACGTCGCCTGGATGGGCGAGCGCGTATTGGCGGTAGACGTCGATCTTGTCGTCGGCTTGCTGGGCAGCGGCCATTTGGCCGAGCAGCAGAATTAAGACCGTCGACGTGCTCCAGAAAAGTGTCGCGGAACTTGGCGTGCTGCGCATGGTTGTACCGTATTCGCCAAATGGGATTGGGAAGCATCCAGTATAACGCGGCGACACGGGAGCCGCAGGGTCGGCGAGGCAAGCCTCTCGGATACCTATTTAGGCGGGCCGCATTTATTTTGCAGCCGCCGGTTTCTTGACTTGCGGCGGCCGCTTCGCTCTCATAATCAGCGGCCGAGTTGTTGTTGCAATGTCGCGAACATCAGCGTTCGGTCTGGTACGGTAGTCGCCCGGCGCCCGAAACGCTTTTCCTGGGGCTTGTTTGGAGGATCAACCTATGCGTCGTCCTAGGATATTTCGGGTATGGGCGCTGGCTCTCATCATTGCCCTATTCCCCCCGGCTGCGCACGCACAAAGGTCAACCGCGGGCGATTCGACTGACGACACTGTGTCGGCGGCGAAGAAGTTTCTCGGCTCGCTCGATGAGACTCAGCGGGCCAAGGTGGTATTTGATTTTCACGACGAGGCGCAGCGGAAACGGTGGTCAAACCTGCCGATCGGGGCGGTGCCCCGAGCCGGTCTGCGGATGGGCGATCTCACCCAGCCGCAGCGCAAGGCGGCCCTGGCCGTGCTGGCGGCGGCGCTGAGCCCGATGGGCTACGAAAAGGTGCTCGAGATCGTCGACGGCGATGATATTCTCAGCACGCAAGGCGGCGGGCGCGGCGGGCGCGGCGGGGCAGATCGCGGGGGGCCCGGTCGTCGTGGTCCCGGCGGACGTGGTGGCGGCGGGAGTCAGTTCGGTCGCGACAACTACTACATTTCGTTCCTCGGCCAACCGTCGAACGGCGAGCCGTGGATGGTGCAATTCGGCGGCCATCACCTGGGCCTCAACATCACGCTTGCCGGCGAGCATGGGACGATCGCCCCCAGCCACACGGGGGCCCAGCCGTCGCGGTACGAGATCGAGGGCAAAACGGTCCGGCC
The DNA here is from genome assembly GCA_963738665.1 of uncultured Planctomycetota bacterium. Lineage (GTDB taxonomy): Bacteria > Planctomycetota > Planctomycetia > Pirellulales > Lacipirellulaceae > JABDGM01. The sequence continues at coordinate 15,743 of CAVTXL010000003.1, read as the reverse complement.
GCTCGGCCGCGAGGCCGATAAGGCATTCGCCCTCGTCAGCTCGTTCGACGAAGCGCAGCGGAAGCAGGCGATACTCGGATTTCAGATTCGCGATCTAGTCCTTGGCCCGGGGCACGACGGCGAGACGATTCAGCCGGAAGGCATCAAGGGCGCCGATCTCAGCGAGAAACAGCGCGAGATGCTCTTGGACCTGGCTAGCGAGTGGACTGGCATCATGAATGAGGCCGACGCCCAGGCGAAAATGGATGAGCTGAAAAAGAACATCGCCCAGACATGGTTCGCCTGGAGCGGCCCCACCGAACAGGCCGCGGCCGCGTACTTCCGCGTTCAAGGCCCGACCGTGTTCATCGAATACGCTCCGCAGCGTCTGGGCGGCGACCCGGGTAATCACGTCCACACAATCTACCGCGACCCAACGAACGATTACGGCAAGACGTGGTGGAAGCCATGAGCGCGTACAGTGCTGCTGCAAAGATTTTCCTCCCGATTAGGGTGGGGCAAGAGGAAGGTTCGCGGCGTTCAGGAAGCGATCACCCCTCATCGATCCACTTCCCTTCCAGGGGAGGGGGACTGATCCCTATTGTAGTGGCCGTCGCGGTCGGGCTGGTTCCGTCAATCGCGAGCGCCCATCGACTCGATGAATATCTGCAGGCGGCGATGTTCAGCGTCGATCGCGACCACATTTCCTTCAGCTTGAGCCTCACGCCGGGTACACAGGTGTTCGGCCAGGTGTTGGCGGCCATCGACGCGAACCGCGACGGCGCCATTTCGGAAGGCGAGCAGCGCACTTACATCGAGCATGTTGAGCGAGACCTCACCGTCTCGCTCGACGGCCGGCAACTGCCCCTGCGTCGGCGATCATTTATGTTCCCAACGCTCGACGAAATGCGGGAAGGGATCGGCGACATTGCGATTTATTTTGAGGTCGACGTCCCGCCGGGCGGCGGGAGTCGCCGACTGTCATTCGAGAACAGGCACTTGCCGGCGATCTCAGTTTACCTGGTCAATTGCCTCGTGCCGCTCGATCCGGTCGTTCGCATTGTGGCTCAAGATCGCAACTTCAAGCAATCGACGTACGAGTTGGACTACACGCTCAGCCAAGACGGCGGCAACAATCTTCCGGGTGCGACGAATTCCACGTTGGTAACCAGCCAACGCAACGGCTCGGGTAGTGGATCACTTTTCAAGGCGTTTTTCTACCAGGGCGTGCACCACATCCTTACCGGGTACGATCACCTACTGTTCGTCGCCGCGCTCGTGCTCGCCGCGACGACGTTGTGGGATTTGATCAAGGTTGTCACGGCATTCACGCTGGCCCACACGATGACGATGACGCTTGCCGCGCTGAACGTAGTCCACGTGCCGGGGTCGATCGTCGAGCCGTGCATCGCTGGCAGCATCGTCTTCGTCGCGCTGCAGAATCTGCTCTGGCCGAGCCGCGCCCAAGGCTGGTCCCGCCTGGCCGCCGCCTTTTTCTTCGGCCTGTTTCACGGCCTGGGCTTCGCCGGCGGCCTGCTTGACGCGATGCGCGAGATGCAAACCGGCGCGATGCTGCTGGCCATCGTCGCCTTTAGCCTGGGCCTGGAAGCCGGGCACCAGCTCGTCGTGTTGCCGTTGTTCGCGCTGCTGAAGGTGGCCCGCCGCACGCGCCCGACTCGGCGGCCGAGGCCCGCCTGTCGACCGCATTTGAGCGCGTCGGCTCGGCCGGCATTACCGTGGCCGGCGCGTATTACTTCTGCATAGCGATTATCGGCAACTCCTAACACTCACCATCGCGCGACGTTTACCAAGGAAGCCGCAATGCACGACGATTCAGCGTTGGTCGCGTTTGTCCCCACGCGCGACCCGGCCCGTGCGCGCCAGTTTTACGAGCACGCGCTCGGGCTCAAGTTCGTCAGCGAAGATCCGTTCGCCGTCGTGTTCGACGCCAACGGCGCCACGCTTCGCGTCACGAACGTCGCCAATGTGCCGAATTATCAGCCGCAGCCGTTCACCGTCCTCGGCTGGCATGTGGCCGACGTCAAGTCTAAGATTCGCGAGCTCGTCGCCGCGGGCGTAGAGTTCGAGCGATTCCCCGGCCTTGCGCAAGACGAGTTGGGCATCTGGCGAGCGCCCGACGGCGCTCAAGTCGCCTGGTTTAAGGACCGCGACGGAAACATCCTCTCGCTCACGCAGGCGTGATGAACCGCGCTTGCGTAAAGCCGATTGGATTGGCTGTGACCGAGCGCTCGTCGTGCAAGGCCAGGGTCTTACTTTTCTACGTCGACTTGGAATGTTCGGCCCCTGCCCGCATTGCTGGCGCACGGGTGTAAGCGGCGATTCCGGCGGTGCTTGGCAGTGCGGGGCCGAGGCTCTTTCCGTGCACAAGCTCCTGCTCGGCCGCCATCCCCGGATTGCCTTTCGGCCCGCCTATCGCGAGAATTGTTCGTTCGCAGCAATTGTCCGGCACAAAAACAGGCATCGGCCAGCATGGATTCACGTTCGCCAATACTTGAAACCCACGCGCTCACGAAAGACTACGGCCGCGTCGCCGCGCTGGTCGATTGCAATCTGAGCGTCGCCGCGGGCGAAGTCTGCGGGCTGTTGGGGCCGAACGGCTCGGGCAAGACGACTCTGCTTCGCCTCTTGATGGGTTTTATGAAGCCCACCCGCGGCCGGGCCACGATTGCGGGGCGAGAAGCGTTTCGCGAGAGCGTGGCCGTCCACGCTGGCGTGTCATACTTGCCCGGTGACGTCCGCCTCGCTCGCAATTTGCGCGGGCACGAACTGCTGGCGTTCTTCGCTCGCCTCCGGAATTCCGCTGATAACAGACGGGGCACGCAGCTTGCCGACCGCCTCGGTCTCGATCTATCGCGCCGCGTCTCGCAGATGTCGACCGGCATGCGGCAGAAGCTCGCACTGGCGGCCGTGCTCGCGGCCGACGTGCCGCTGTTGGTGCTCGATGAGCCGACCTCGAACCTTGACCCGACCGTGCGGGGGGCGGTGATGGCGCTGATCCGCGAGGCCCGCGCCGCCGGCCGAACCGTCCTCTTTTCGTCGCACGTCCTCTCGGAAGTCGAACAAACGTGCGATCGCGTGGTCGTCCTGCGCGAGGGGCGGCTAGTGCATGACGAACAGATGTCAGCCGTCCGCCGCGGCCACCGCATCCGAGCGCGGTTGGCGGGCGCCCTACCGCCGCCGCCCGAGGCGATCGCCTCGCAACTTTCGATCTCGCATCGAGCGGAGCAAGAGGTCACGATCGACGCCCCGGGCGAGCTTGCGCCGCTCTTGGGCTGGCTCGCTACGCTTCCCTTGGCCGACGTGCACGTCGAGCCGATCGGCCTGGCCGCTGTGTACGAACAGTACCATCCGGCGGAGGTCGCCGCTGCATGATACGCGCCCTGGTGTTCAAAGCGTTTCGCGACGCCCGCTGGCTGTTCGTCGCGGTGTTCGTGCTGTGGGCCGTGTTTCCCTGGCTCTACGTTTGGGCGACCAGCAAGATCAGCCTGCCGGCCTTCAGCCAGTTCTTGTCGAACGCGCTTCCGAAACAATGGGAACGCATCAGCGGCATGTCGTTCAGCCAGTTGGCCACCGCCGGCGGGCGCGTGGCCGCGATCTTCGCCCACCCGCTGGTTATTTTCGGCGCCCCGGTGTGGGCTTTCACCCGCGGTTCCGATTGCGTCAGCGGCGAAATCGGCCGCGGCACGATGGAGATGCTGCTCGCCCAGCCCGTCCGCCGCACGACGATTTACCTCACGCAGGCCCTGGTGACGACCGCCGGCAGCGCCGCTCTTGGCTGTCGCCGTCTGGTCCAGCATCGCCGCCGGCCTGGCCACCGTCACGCTCCCCGAGCCCGTCTCCGCGTCGCTCTATTTACCGGCGACGGTCAATCTGTTCGGGCTGCTGTTCGCCCTCGGCGGCATGGCGGCGCTGGCCTCTTCTTTCGACGGTCAGCGCTGGCGTACGATCGGAATTCTCGGCGTCTGGTACGCCTTTTCGATGTTGCTCGTGATCGCCAGCCGAATCAGCGACGAGTGGCAGTGGCTCGAGTACTTCTCCTTCTTCCACACCTACAATCCGCAAACGATGGTGGCCCATCCCGAGGAGGCCTGTACGTTTTGGGAATATCAAGACAACGCGATTGTCGGCCTGGGCCTGGGCGGCCATCAGCTCGTGCTGCTGGGCATCGGCCTGGCCTGCTACGTCGTGGGCGCCATCGTCTTCAACCGGCGAGAAATCCCGGCGCCACTGTAGCAGGCACGCTCCGCGCGCGCAAAGCGGAACGTGCAAACCGCGCACCGCGTGGAAGCAAGATCAAATCCAAGTTTTGAGCCAGTCCCCGGTGGTTTTGAAACTTCTTTCAGTGAATGATCATTTCGCAGTAATGACCGCACGCCCTTCCCGCAAGCCCTCCGCCGTCGCCGTCAACGTGATCGCCCCAGTCTCGCCGCGCTTGGCCCGCACGATCACCAGCGCCAGTCCGTTGAATGCCTTGCGGTCGTGCGCCGGCAGCTCCCGCATGTCGGTCGGGTCGCCGTTGTCGGTGGCCACGAGTTCGCCCGGCCCACTCACTTCGAAATGAACGTCGTTCATCGCCCGAGGCGCCATCCGGCCCTCGGCGTCGGCCACCATCAGCGTCACGTACGATAGATCGCGGCCGTCCTTGGCGATTTGCGCCCGATCCGGCGTGAGCACGAGCTGCGCCGCCTCGCTGGCCGTCTTCATCACTTCGGTCGCCCACTCTTTGCCCTCCTTGTACGCCACCACGCGCAGCTCGCCCGGCTCGTACACCACATCGTCCCACCGCAGCCGGTACTCGAACTGGCCCTTCTTTTTTCGTCCCAGCGATTTGCCGTTCAAGAACAGCTCAGCCTCGTCGCCGGAGGTGTAAACGTGCACCGGCGTCACTTGTCCTGCGCGTTCCGGCCAAGTCCAGTGAGGCAGGATGTGGGCCATTGGGTGATCGGGCCGCCAGTAGGCCTGATAGATGTAGAAGCGGTCTTTCTTGAAGCCGGCCAGGTCGATGATGCCGAAGTAAGAGCTTCGTGAGCGGTCGAACGGCGTCGGCTCGCCCAAGTAGTCAAAGCCGGTCCACACGAACTCGCCGCCGACAAACGGCTGCCGGTCCTGCGCGGCGAATTCTTTATCGGGAATGTACGACCACGGCGCACTATACATGTCGTACGAGCTGACTTGGCGATTGTCCACCTCTTCGCCCGCCCGCGCCGAAGCCGGCACGCCCACGTCGCTCACCGGAAAGGTGTAAACGCCGCGGCTGCTGAGCGCGGATGTCGTTTCGGAGCCCACAATGAATTTGTCTGGAAAGTTTTCATGAAACGGCCCGTATTGTCCGGGGCGGCCAAAAATGCCGGTTCCCTGATAATTCAAGCCCACCGTATCGATCGGTCCCGTAAACGGGCTCCCCGCCGGCGTGCTGTTCATGGCGCTGATCGTCGGCCGCGTCGAATCTTCTTCATGACAGATCTCGGTCAGCTCCTTGGCGATCGCCGCCCCGGCCGCACCGGCCGTCTGTTCGCCGACTTCATTGCCGATGCTCCACAGAATTACGCACGGGTGATTCCGGTCGCGCCGTAACAGCGCCCGCAGGTCGGCCTCATGCCAATCGGGGTACAGCAAGTGATAGTCGAGCGGCGTCTTCTGGCGGACCCAACAGTCAAACGCCTCGTCCATCACCAAAAACCCCATTTTGTCGGCCAATTCCAAGAGCTCCGGCGCCGGCGGGTTGTGGCTGGTGCGAATCGCATTGCAACCCATGTCGGCCAAGATTTCCAGCTGCCGCTCGAGGCCGCGATAGTTCACCGCCGAGCCCAGCGCCCCCAGGTCGTGATGGTCGCACACGCCGTTGAGCTTGAGGTGCTCGCCGTTCAGAAAGAACCCCGCATTCGGGTCGAACTTCAGCGTCCGCACGCCGAACGGCGTTTCATACTCGTCCACCACGTTGCCGTCTCGCCGCACCGTCGTCACGGCCACGTAACGATTCGGCTTCTGATTTCCGCCCGTGCCCCACAGTTTTGGGTTGGCGATCATTCCCTTGGTTTCAACGGCGCCATTCTTACCGGCCCCGATCGTCAAATTCACCGGCGCAATCGTCGCCACGGCCCCGCCCACGCGGTGGTCGTCGACGTCGATCTCGAACAACTCGGTCGACACGGCTACGTCCGCCTGTTGCTTGGAATCGTTGTCGACCGTCACCTTGAGCACGACGCTCGCCGATCCTGGCGACACCTCCGGCGTGGTAAGGTACGTGCCCCATTGGCCGACGTGCACCGGCGCTGTCTCTACGAGCCACACGTGGCGATAAATGCCGCCGCCCGGATACCACCGCGACGAATTGGGCGGGTTGTCGAGCCGAATCGCCAGCACGTTGCGGCCGCCGCGATTGACAAAAGGCGTCAAGTTCAAGCGAAACGATGCATAGCCGTACGGCCAGCCGCCGACAAACCGGCCGTTGAGCCACACCTCGCTGTACGACATGGCCCCGTCCATGTCGAGAAACAGTGACCGCTCGCCGCCGGCCGGCGGCAGGTCAAACTCCTTGCGATACCAGACGATCCCTGCTGATGGCAAACGCCCCATACCGCCGCCGCCCGTCGCGCTGAACGGCCCCTCAATCGCGTAATCGTGCGGTAAGTCGAGTTTTCGCCACGTGCTGTCGTCAAAGGCGGCCTTCGTATAGGCCACATCATCGCCCAAGTTTCCCTCAGGCCGCTTTGCATGAGCACTTGCGTCGACGCGAAACGCATTGCCGCTCGGCAGAATCCAGGCCTTCGCATAGCCACCCGCCGGCGCCGGCTCTTGCGCTGGCGCGGGCGCTCCCCGCCGGCCGCGCCCACCGGTCGCGCGTCGTACTGCAAACGCGTCGTGCTACCGGCCGGGTCGCCTTGCGTAAACCGCCAGTCCTCGTTGAGCAGCGTCCGCGTCCGCGGCGATGCAGGCGCCACTCCTTGGGCCGAGACCTCTTCACGGGCAACGGGAATCGCCATTGAGAGTGCGCAACAGATGAACAGCGAGCGGCCGACCAAGCTGCCGGCGCCGGGGCACACCTTATTCTGTAAACTACGCGTCACCACTCGCCGATTCATCGCCTGTCCGCCTTTCCTGATTCGAGTATACGAAGTGACTGAGACATTGCCATAATACTTGCGCGACGGGCGACAATTCAACCGATTCCTGCCTGTCTCGTTTGCTCCCCGCGGGTCGGGCTCGGCTGCGAAATCGACCTATTCAACCACGCGCCTGCGTACGATGTCCACGCCCAACGAATACATTCCCGGCGTCTGTAACATTGGCCCGGCCGAGGTTCGCCTCCGCCGCGCCCTCGGCTGGGCCGGCCTCGCCGTGACGGCCGTGCTGTGGGCCGCGCTGGCCGCTTTTGGCGCCGCACCGGCCTGGCGGCTTGTCACCTTTGTTCCCGCGGCCGCCTCGGCGACCGGCTTCCTGCAGGCCACATGGCACTTCTGCGCGAAGTTCGGCCTCGGCGGCGTATTCAATTTCGGACCAACGGTCGGGCAAACCGACGCGGTCGAACAGGCCGAATATCGCCGCCAGGACCGCCGAACCGCGGTCAACATCCTGGCCCTTTCGGCGCTCCTTGGCGGTATCGTCGCGGCAGTTGCGTTTTTCCTTCCAATATGAGCCGCTCCGCGGCGAAGATCGCCGCAGGGCAAGTCGTTCCACGTGCTCCGCTTCCCATCTTCGACCGCATCTCCTATTATCTGACGATTATCTGATGCAGGTGGCCGGCGCGACGGCGAGCCCAGCGGTGCAGCAGTCGTCTCCGTAACATCCGTTCCACGAAAGGGGCACCTATGGCAACCGCTCCCGGTTACGACTCGAACGTGGACCAATTCGGCGCTGCGGTCGAACCGAAAAGCAAGGCCTCGGGCTGCCTGAAGGGCTGCCTGATCGCGGCGGTAGTGATCGTTGTGCTGGTGGTCGTGATCGCGCTCGTGCTGGCGTTCACCTGGCGCGCCTGGGGAACGCGCTTGGGTACTGCATTATTCAATAGTGCGATCGACAATTCGCAACTTCCACCGCAAGAAAAGATTGATGTCAAAGCACAGGTCGACCGCGCGATGCAGGCCGTTCGCAATGGCACGATGACGTCTGAGCAATTCACCAAGCTTATGCAAGGTCTCGTCGAGTCACCGTTGATCTCGATGCTGGTTGCGAGCGGGTTGGAGAAGCAGTATCTCGACAAGTCCGGCCTCAGCGAGGAAGAAAAGACCGCGGGGCGGCAAACCTTGCGACGGGCCTGGCGCGGGGTGTTCGACAAAAAAATACCCGAAGCTTCGTTGGACACAATGATGCAGCACATCGCCGATCGAGGACCAAACGGACATTGGCAAGTGCGGCAGCAAGTCACCGACGATGAGCTGCGGGCGTTTCTCGCGGAAGCCAAGGCCGCAGCCGATAAAGCCGAAATCCCCGATCAGCCGCAAGAGATCGACGTCTCCGACGAGGTCAAACGGGTCATCGACGAAGCGCTCGGTCCCCAAGCCGCCGAAGCGCCGCCGAAGTGATGCGTACTTGGCGGCGGGCCGCCCCCCTCAACTGGCGCCCTCCTAATGGCCGCGCCTCGCTCAGAACGGCAAGTCGTCGTCCCACTCGGCGCTCGCCGCGTCGTCCACGCCGCCGGGCCGATCGAGAAATTGTTGCAACTGACGCTGAAAATCGCCGCATTTCGCTTCCAGTGCCGGCCGGCCGGCGGCTACCGCCTCCAGCGTCTCACAAAAACGCTCGACCACCGGCGCCCAAAACGTTTCCGACGGCTCGGCCGCGCAGGCGCCCGCCACTTCGCGCAAGTTGCCGAAATCGCGGCTGAGCTGGTCGATCAGCTCGCGACACTCGGCCGGCAATTCGCCGCCGCGGTGCGGCTCTTTAAGATCGACGATCAATTCCGACAGGTGCGTGCCCAGACCGAACAGCCGCAGCATCGGCGATTGGCCAGGCGCCTCGTCCGAGTAGCTCCGCGTCCACACGGAATTTCTGTCGCCCGGTCCTTCTTCCCGGTACTCGACGCCAAGCCGCTTCCGCTCCTGGTCGCGAGCGGCAAACTTACGATTGAATTCCTCGTACTCGCGCTGTTCTGCCTCCCATTCTTCGAGCGTGCGATGAAATGAGAACGCGAAGTCGTCATCCATCCCCGAGCCGTCCAGGCCCCAGAACACTGGCCCCGGCATTTCCGCCTGCATCTGGCACAGCGGACAATCGCAATCGATCACCGCGTCGGCCCCGCTGCCGCCCTCGGGAATGCGGGCCCGCTCGTGCTGGATGATGCTCCGCGGCGTGCGCCCTGAAATTCCGGATTCGGCAAGTCGAGCCACTCATCGCGCAGCTCTTGAAGCCATTCGCACTTCGCCGCGGCAAAATCGCCGGCCGTCAGCGCCGTGGCCGCGACCGTTTCTCCTTGTTCCGCGACCGCATCGCGGCACGACCACAGCAGGTGCCGCACCAGGTCGTAATATGTCACCAGCTCGTGCGTGCCGAAGCCGGCAAAGCGATAGGCGGCCGTCTCCGTGTCCAGGCCGCGCGGGCAGCGGCCTTCGTGCGACCATTGCATCGAGCGATCGTGCAAATCCCAACTGATCGCATCGTGACGGCGCAGCATGACGTCGCGCGGCGATTGTCCCCGCAGGTCGTCGCGCGAAGTCAGGATCCAGCGAATGTGGATCTGCCGGACCAAATTGCTTTCTTCCTCTTCCTCGGGTAAAAGTCGCCAACTGACTGCGTCGCTTGCTTCATCATCCGCATCGACCCGGCGCGGCGCCGGGCGGCCGCGAAATGCCTCCCAGCACTGGCGGGCGATGAACTCCACGAGCGGCCGCCCGTATAATATCGCTCGCGCGTCGAGGGGCGGACTGGCCGCTCGCTCTCGACGACGTGTCTCTGCCAACTCGCGCCAACTAGTGACGTGGTCACTCTCGATCCAGTCGCCGCTCAGCCGCACGGGCGTGTCGGCGTACGTCTCCGGATAATCCGCCACAAACGAATCGCCCTGGTCCGCCTCGTTCGACGACGTGTCCATCGCATCATCAAATACGTCAGCCAGCGGCTCATGCGGCGCCTCATCCGGCCTGTCGCCACCGGCCTCCGCCGGCTGGCCCGCGTCCTCCTCGGCAAACAGAAAGTCGCTGACGACGAGCCGCCCCGGCAGATCGAGGATCAAAACGCCCTCGCTCCGCGGCTCCTCGTCAGACCGCTCCCCGCCGGCACCGGTCAAAAACCCCTCGAAACTTCTCCGCTCGCCGCGCACGCTGGGAACGAGATACCGGTCCATCGCGCGGTCCAGCTCCGCAATCGTCTCCGGCTCGGCGGCCAGCGCCGCGGCCGCACACCGCGCGAAATGTTCGTCCCGAACGGCCTGCATTTCCCGCTGCAAATCGCGAATCACAAGCGTCACGTGGCGCATGATGTACTTCTCCCAACTGGAAGAGCTTCCCACCCAACCGCCTCGCGAGGCTCCGCCGTGCCGCTCGCTCGCGCCGGATCGGGCGATTGTCCGCTCGCCTGCCTCTGCGCGGCCCGCCCTGCCGCGCGCTGAATGGCCGCCTGAACCCTCTTAATACTCCCTCCTCCATCGCCGCTCGTCAATTCATTGTGGCTACTGGATGCGGCGATCCAATCAGCCGACAATCCCGGCGTATGCCCACAACCGACCCCCGCATCGATGCCTACATCGCCAAGAGCGCCCCTTTGCGCAGCCGATCCTCGCGCACCTGCGAAAAACAATCCACGTCGCCCGGCCCGACGTCGTGGAAACAACCAAATGGGGCATGCCCAGCTTCACCTACCACGGCATCCTCTGCGGCCTGGCCGCCTTCAAGCAGCACTGCACCTTTGGCTTCTGGCAGCAAGAGATGCAGGCGCCACCAAACCGTACGAAACGGGCGAAAAGGCCATGGGCAACCTGGGCCGCATCACCGCGTCAAAGATCTGCCGTCGAAAACGGTCCTCACGAGGCTGATCAATCAAGCGGCCCAGCTCAACGCCAGCGGCGTGAAAGCGCCACGCACGCCGAACAAGAAAGCGAAATCGGCCGCTCCGCGTTCCAGCCGATCTACCGGCCGCCCTCGGTCGCAACTAATAAGCCAAGGCCACGTTCCAAAACTTCAGCCTCAGCCATCAAGCGCGAGTATGTCGAGTGGATCACCGGAAGCAAAACGCGAAGAAACCCGCACCAAGCGTCTCGCCCAGGCCATCGAATGGCTCGCCGAAGGCAAGTCACGCAACTGGAAATACGAACGTTAGTGTCATTAGCACCCCGCTCCCACCGGGAGAAGGGCCGGGGGGTGAGGGACTTCACACACCGACGCAAGATGAAAAGGACGTTCACACCTTTGGCATGCATCTTCGGCTTGGCCGTCATCGCATTTTTTGCCTAGTTCTTTGTCCGCAAGCACCTTAGGCGTCCCGAACGTGTTTTCGCGAGAGCACGTCTACCTGGACAACCAAGAAATGACCGAAGAAGTCGCGATTGAACTCACCGGCCGCGCACTACGTGACGATGGTTTCGACTTAGCCGAGTTGCAGCCAATGGAGATTGGCACTTTTAATCCAGCCTTCCCCGACGAACGCATATTGGCTCGGAATTTGTACAACTCAAACGATTGGCGATTGACTTGGCGCGCAATTGCCCATCGCTTCGAAGGCGAAGACTCCTTCGATTCCTACAATGTCAACTTCGAAAAAAGGGGAATGCGTTCGTATGTCGCGTTTTCCGGCCAAAATGATTTAGCAAACGACCGACATCGCTAAATCAGTTTACCCGAATAAGCTTCCCCGGCGCCACATCCTTAACCTTACCGACCGCCCGCTCAAACCTCCGCCGATTGCCTCGCGCTGCGCACTCTCGTTCCCGCAAAAACGCCCCCGCTAGGTGGCCAAAAAGTGACTTCTATACACCCGTATACGAATCTGCTATAGTGATCGCCGAATCCCGATTCTGTTCTTTGGCAACTCACGATTGACGATTTATCCGCACGCGCGGGCCTGCGCGGAAGCTGCGCCACGCATTTTCCGTGACCATGCTGCCCGAGCCGAGTTCATCGGCAGGGAAAACGCCTCACCTTCGGGGGGTCTTGCCTGCCCGCCGAGGCAAAAACTCTTTGCATTTCGCCTCACCAGCCTTCCGCAAACACTGCCACCAAAGCACTTGCCACGGGCGCGCGCCGAGGCGAAATGCGTCGCATAAGGCCTCGCGAAAAAAATAAAAGATTTACGTGAGGCGAAATTCGCACGTCCTCGCTCCACTGTGGCACTTCAATTCGGTCAGTTTCGCGTTTCCGTCCGTTTCTGTAATATGGCTATCTCGGTACCCTTGGCGGCTTTTGGCGGTTCAATCCGTCTGTTCGTAATGGTGTCGGCCACACGTATGGATTCCCTCCTCCCCATCCTCCGCCAGTATTGGGGCTACGACAGCTTCCGCCCGCTGCAGGCGGAAGGCGATGCAGGCGGTCGTCGCCGGCCGAGATTCGCTTGTTGTCCTGCCCACCGGCGGCGGGAAGTCGCTCTGCTTTCAGGCCCCGGCCCTGGCGATGCCTGGCCTGGCCGTGGTCGTCTCGCCGCTGATCTCGTTGATGAAGGACCAGGTCGACGCGCTGGTCTGATCTGCGGCGCCCCGGCCGCCTGCGTCAACAGCTCCCAATCGCCCGAGGAAAAACGCCGCGTTGTGAATGAAATCCGCGCCGGCCGGCTGAAGCTGCTCTACATGTCGCCCGAGCGGTTGATGACGCGAGCGGACGCTCGATTTTCTTAGCAGCGTGCCTGTCTCGTTCTTCGCGATCGACGAGGCCCACTGCATCAGCGAGTGGGGCCACGACTTCCGCCCCGAGTATCGCATGCTGCGGCAGCTCAAGGAACGGTTCCCGCACGCCGCTTTGCACGCCTACACGGCCACGGCCACCGAGCACGTTCGCGGCGACATTGCCCGCGAGCTGGGCCTGGTCGATCCGGCCGTCCTGGTCGGTTCGTTCGATCGCCCGAACCTTGTCTATCGAGTGCAGCGTCGGGGAGACCTTGTCAGCCAGCTCCGGGAGGTCATCGAACGCCACCCGAATGACTCCGGCATTGTCTACTGCATTCGCCGCGCCGATACCGAAGAAATCGCCGCCGTTCTCACTGAGCTTGGCCACGCAGCCCTGCCGTATCACGCCGGCTTGAGCGACGAGCAGCGGCACGCCAACCAGGACGCGTTCATCAATGATCGCGCGAAAATCGTCGTGGCCACAGTCGCCTTCGGCATGGGCATCGATAAGTCGGACGTCCGCTATGTGATTCACGCGGCCGCGCCGAAATCGCTGGAGAGTTATCAGCAGGAGAGCGGCCGGGCCGGCCGCGACGGTTTAGCGGCCGAGTGCTGGCTGCTGTATACGGGCTCTGACTTCCAAACCTGGCGGAAGCTGCAGAGCGAGCTGCCGCCGCAAGCATACGAAATCGCCATGACGGTGCTCGCGGGCATCGAGAATTACTGCATCGGCGTCGCGTGCCGCCACCAGGCGATCGTCCGCTACTTCGGTCAGGAGCTGCCGAGCGAGAACTGCGGTGCGTGCGACGTTTGCCTGGCCGAGGTGGAAGTCGTCGCCGATGCGCCGTTCTCTCGCAAAAAATCCTCTCCTGCGTCGCCCGGCTGAATGAGGGCTTCGGGGACAATACAGGCGCAGGTTCTGGTGGGTTCGCACGAACAGCGAATCCTCGACCGCGGCCACAACCAGCTCAGCACCTGGAGCCTGCTCCGCGAGCACGACAAGCAGGCTATCCGCGGCTGGATCGACCAGCTCGTGAGTCAGAACTTCCTGGAGAAATTCGGCGAGTTCAGGTGTGCGGCTGACGGCGGAGGAGCGCGGGCGCTGCGGGCGGAGCGGTGCCGCGGCTTCTCAGGCCGCCCACCAAGACGCGCAAGCAGTCGGCGTCGACCTCGATTCCTGGGAAGGCGTCGATCGCGGTCTGTTCGAGGGTCGCGCGTTCGCCGCGGGCAAGCCGAGAACGCGGGGAGTGCCGCCGTTCGTCGTGTTCGGCGATGCGACGCTTCGCGACCTGGCCCGCGTGCGGCCGTCGACGCGCGACTCTCTCCTGGGCATCCACGGCATCGGGGCGAAGAAGGCGGCCCAATACGGCCACGATCTATTGCAGGAAATTGCCGCGTATTGTGAGCGTGAGGGGCTATCGCAAAACGCCGTTCCGCCGCAGCGCCGCGATCCCCCCACGACCCAAATCAACTCGCACCGCCGGCGGCACGACCAGCGCCACGAAGAACCTCGCGTTCCAACTGTTCGCCGAGGGCAAGAGCGCCGAGGAAGTCCAGCAACTTACCGGCTGGGTCAAAGTCGACCGTCGCCCAATATCTCGTCGACTTCATCGATGAAGAATCAATTGCCGACCCGTCCCACTGGCTCGACATGCACGTTTTCGAGCGGGTCCGCGGCCGCCGGCCAGGTCGGTACGGAACTTCTCCGCCCGATCTTCGACGCCCTGAACGGTGAGGTCCCCTATCAACACATCCACATCGCGCTGGCGTGCTTACGGAATGAAACAGGTTCTTCTGCTGGCCTTGTTCGAGGTCCGCTCAAAGACTGAATTGAAGAATGGGGTGAACGCTAGTGAGCGATAGCTAGTGCAATCGCCACGGATGTTGCCGGGTAAAGCCGATCGCTCAAGCAACAATGCGCGGCGAGGCACATCCCGCCTCGCCCCGGGTGGACCTATCCGGGCGTATTACTCGCGAGTTTGTGCGTCTTTGCCGACGTTTGGCGGCTTTGCCTCAACGCGGTCTTGTCCGGCCGCCTCCGCGTACTCCGCCCCGAGAAACAGCACGGCCGTCGCATAATAGCACCAGAGCATGACTGCCAGAAACGAACCAATCACTCCATAGTGCTCGAATATTTTTGTCCGATCACATACGATGACAACACCTGCCGGCCGATCTCCCAGCCGACGCCGGCGACAATCGCGCCCCCCAGAGCGTGGCCCCACTTCACCTCAGCCTTCGGCAAGTAGCGATAGATCAGCGTGACGGCGACGATATTGATCGCCAAGTTCAGTGCCGGCCGCAGCCAGGAACTAACCGCCTGCCAAAGGGGTGTCACGCCGGAGGCGTAGGTATCGACGCCGTTCCACACAAGACCCACGATGAATGTCGCCATCACAAATCCGCCGACGCACAACAGCAACAGAAATGCCATTAGCCGCACGAATACCAATTGCTTGAGTTTTCCCCAGAGGCGTTTTAGCGCTGCGCGACTCGGTCTTCCAGATGTTGTCGAACGCGGCGTCGAACTGAACGAACAGGGCAACCACCGCAGCCAATAGCAACACGATACCGAGGGGACCGCCGGTCACGGCGTTTTCACGTACCGCCCCCAGAACGCTCTGCAACTGATCGCCGGCCGCCGGCGACACCTGGTTCGACGCCGCCGCGATGATTCGCTGCTCCGCATGCTGGCCATATTCGGTCCACTGCAAGATGAATCCGACGGCCGAAATCAGCACCATCAACAGCGGAAACAACGAAATCGCGCAGGGAGTACGCCACCGCCGCGGCCATCAGCGACGCATCGTCGGCGGCCCAGTTTTGCACGGCCCGGCGGGGCAACTCCCAGAAATATCGCTTGAAAAACCGCTTCACAAGAAACCCTCGTCCTGGAACGTGTCTCGCGATTGCCTGATTGCAAGCAATTTATGTGCCGCCAGCGTCCTCAAGACCATTGCACGCTGTGCGACGCCGCGGCATACTGGCCAGTTGCGTG
>CAVTXL010000002.1:0-1167896 GCA_963738665.1 uncultured Planctomycetota bacterium | reverse complement strand
TTCGAAGAATGTCGTCGATGAAACGCTGGCCGCGATCACAGCAGTTTCTGCCGCGAATGGGGCGAGCAGTGTTACGCAGCGCCGGGCGGAAGCGTGCTCGCCTCGCGAGCTATCGGCCCGGGTACCACGGTCTTGTGAGTGTTCCTAACCCGCGGCAACGCCGCCTGTTCGCAATCCAACGCCGGTCTGTGTAGAATCGTGGGTCTGGATCGGTTAGCTCCATCTTGCTCATTCGTGCGCCTCGCGAACTCGCCGCGAAAGTTCACTGAAAACCCCACCCAATCTTCCCACGATGCCAGGAACTAATGATGAAGTGCACACCCTTTCGTAAACTGGTCTCATTTGTCACGATCGCCATCGTCTGGACGAACGCCCGCTCGCTTTGCTCCCGCCCAGCTGTCAGCCACGCTGGACGTCGACGCCGGCAAGCCCGGCGTGGCCATCCCGGCGGGTTCTTCGGGCTGATGACCGAGGAGATCAACCACAGCTACGACGGCGGGCTGTTCGCCGAGCTGATCCAGAACCGCACGTTCCAGGACCCGCCGCCGCGCCAGCCGGCGGACGCCCGGGCCCGCCCCGGCGGCGTGGCCCGGGGTCGCGCGGGGGCGGGGTGCCGATCCACTGGTCGGTCGTCGGCCCCGGCAAGGCGACGACCGACAGGACCGACCCGGTGAACGCCGCCCTGCCGGTCAGCCTCAAGCTCGACCTCGCCGGGGACGAATCCGGCGTGGCGAATGACGGCTACTGGGGCATCCCGGTGCGGCCCGACACGACCTACACCGCGAGCTTCTACGCCAAAGGAGGCGGCGGGTTCGCCGGCCCGGTGACGGCCTCGCTCCGCACCGATGACGGGAACGTCACCGTCGCCAAGGGCGAAACGCCGCCCGATCACCGGCGCGTGGAAGAAATACACGGTCACGCTCAAGACCGCGCACGACGCACCGACCACGGCCAAGGCGCGGTTCGTCCTGTCGGCGAGCGGCACGGGCAGCGTCACGTTCAGCCTCGTCTCGCTCTTCCCGCCGACGTACCAGGACACGCCGAACGGCCTGCGGCCCGGACCTGATGAAGCTGCTGGCCGAGCTGCGGCCGAAGTTCATCCGCCTCCCCGGCGGCAACTACCTCGAAGGGAGCCGGTTCGCCGACCGGTTCAACTGGAAGCAGATGATCGGCCCGGCCGACCAGCGGCCGGGGCACATGGCGCCCTGGGGTTACCGGTCGTCCGACGGGTTCGGCCTGCCGGAATACCTGCTCTGGTGCAAGCAGCTCGGCGCCGAGCCGGTGCTGGGCCTGTTCGCCGGATACGTGCTGAACGGCGACCACTTCAAGGCCGGCAGCCCGGAGATGGCTCTCTACACCCAGGAGGCGCTCGAGGAGATCGAGTACGTCAGCGGCCCGGCCGACAGCGACCTGGGGCAAGAAGCGCGCGGCCGACGGGTTCCCCGAGCCGTTCCCGCTGCACTACGTCGAGATCGGCAACGAGGACTGGTTCGACCGCTCGGGCAGCTACGACGGCCGGTTCACGCAGATGGCCCGGGCGATCCGCGAGCAGTACCCGCACCTGAAGATCATCGCCTCCGCGCCGGTGAAGAGCTTCAAGCCCGACCTCTACGACGACCACTTCTACCGCAGCGCCAGTGCAGCTCATGCGGATGGCCACGATGTACGACCCGCCGACCGCCGCGGTCGCCGCCGCTGACCTTCGACGGCGGCGGCTGGAACGGGCGGCAGCGGGACGGGACCCTGACGTTCGTGGGCGAGTGGGCCACCCAGGAAGGCCGGCCGACGCCCACCCTCAACGCCGCCTGGCCGACGCCGCGTTCGTGATGGGCCTGGAAAAGAACTCGGACGCGGTGGTGATGGAGTGCTACGCGCCGCTGTTCTTCAATGTGAGCCCCGCCGACGCGGCGAAGGGCTATCCCGAGGCGTGGCAATGGAACACAACCTCATCGGGTACGACGCGCTGCGCAGCTTCGGCTCGCCGAGCTACTACGCGCAGGTGATGCTCGCCCAGAACAAGGGCGACGTCGTGCTCGCGACCAAGCTCGACGTGCCGAGCTGACGCCGCCCGCGCAGAAGCACCGCAGGGCCGCATTGGTGTCGGGTCGTGGCATACACAGGTCGAGTATAGCGACTTCTCCGTCACGGCGCCGACGGCCGCACGCTGCTCACGGCCGATCCCGGTCAGACGTCAAGGGCTGGGAATTCACCGGCGGCGACTGGCGCGTGTTCGGGACAGTCGCATCGTGCCGGCGCAGATGGACGCCGAGACGTGGGCGATCATCGGCGACCCGAGCTGGACCGACTACACCATCCGCCTGCGTGCCCGCAAGCTCGGCGGACGCGAAGGGTTCATCGTGATCTGTCACGCGGCAGACGGCGACAACCTACAGTGGTGGAACATCGGCGGCTGGGACAACACGGTTACGCGGACCGAGGCGGCCGAGGAAGGCGCCCGCGGCCCGTACGGCGACAGCAGTGATTTCACCGTCGAGACCGGCCGCTGGTACGACCTGCGGCTCGAGGTGACGGGCGACGCGCCCGCGGCTTCGTCGACGGCAAGCTCGTCACCGACATCACCTACGAGCCGCAGCCGACGCCGACGGCCGTCTACGCGACGGCCACCTACGACAAGGCCGATCGCACCGTGTTCGTCAAAGTGGTCAACGCCGGCAAGGTGGCCGCCGATACCCGATCAACGTCCGCGGCGTCGGCCGCGTCGAACCGAACGGGACCGCGATCGTGCTCGCCGGCGATCCCAAAGACGTCAACACCCTAGCCGAGCCGCAAAAAGTCGCGCCCAAGGAAGAAACGATCGCCAACGCGTCCGCCTCGTTCCGCCGTACGTTCCCGCCATATTCGTTTACGATCCTGCGGCTAAAGACGGGGCCGTGATCGGACGGTCGGCGCCCGAACGGCCCTGTCCGTGGCGCTACGGTTTTGAGGCAGTTCGCTTCCCAGCCGCGCAGCGGCGACAGCATGTAACCAAGGGTGACAACCCCTGGATTACGAGCCCAAAAAAAAATGTCTCCCGCAGGGCCCTGAACTCGTCGAAAGGCGAAACAGCCCGAGCGCGGCGACACGCACTCCCCGTCATCGCATCCGCCGCCGAGCGCATTCCGGTCTCTGGATTTCTCCCTCCCCTCGACGGCGAGGCCTGTCGTGAGCTCAGTCGAACGGGTCCGGGTTCCTTGGGACTCGCCGTGGCGAGGGAGGGGTGATCTTCGCAGCTGCGCGCTTTCATTTCTCGTCAATATCATCCCCCGGCCGCCGCGACAACGACCAGCGTACAAAACGAACACTCGCACCTTCAGGTTCTACGCTGAGAATGAGACCGACCCCGTTATTCGCCCGAAAAGGCGCGAATACAAGAGTAGCAGCGAGACAACATCGACGAATCGGCGCGGGGCGATCATTTGCGGGGCTTTTTGATTAGCGGCCTTGGGTAAACGACGACCACGATATCGTGCGTGATGCCAGCATCCTGCGACAGTTGCTTTTTTCGCACTTCTACAACGGCGTTCGCCGTGCCAATGGCGATCGATGTCTCCCCATCTTTTGTAATCGGCGACGCAATCGCAATAAAATCCGCGATGGATTCAAGCGCGCTAGTAGTGGCCGCGCAATCGCGCCACAACTTCCGCGCCACGCTGCGGATCGTCAAAGCTAATTTTGACGCGATTCACTTTTGTTCGCGGGCCGGACACATCGACCAAAATGCCGCCTGACACCGTGAAGCGATAGAAGTCATCAAGGGTTTCTTCCGACTCTTTCGCTGTGTAGCGTTTCTCGACCGTAGCCCTTATCGAATCCCACGTCGCATTTCTAAAGAACATGCGAGGGACGCTATCGGTGGATTCGGGAAGCAGTCGTTGATTTTGTTCCTGTGCATCGAATAGTTCATTAATGGCACTGTCATTTAGCCTCATTAATTCGGCTTCGGCGCTCTGCATCCCGCGCCGCCGACACCCAGAAGCCGAGCCCAAACATAGCCAGCCCGGAAACAAAAGAAATTGCGCCAGCCAGCCACCAGCGGCGGAGAGATTGACCTAGTTCGTAGGGGAGGCCCATACTGCCCCATCCTACCGCCCCCCACCCGCCAATCAACTGCGTTCAGCTATGGGGAGCGCGGCGTTTATCGTGACTGTCCCCGATGGTATCTATCAAAAGTTGCTAAAGCAAAAATTAGTGTCCAAGTCACGAAACTCATGGGCTCCGGGACCGACTGAGACTGCGACTCAAATATGAATTCCGTTCGAGCACCCCACGGATTGACTCCAGTAAACCCGGTCATGTCATACGCTCTTCCGGTCAGTGTCGTTGGGACTGAGGGTACCATCGATGCTCCCTGTTCGATGATACCGGGAGGTGCGGATTTGCCGCCGATAATTAGGTCAAGCAGCAGATTCTGACCTGACGCTGGATCATACATAAAGGGCGTCGAAGGCAATAAAAATTGCAGACCAAACGATTCGCTACCCGATGTCACCAGTTGCGAAAAGTTATGGTCGACAAAAACCGTCGTCAGAGGACTTGTAACGTTATCATCTAGAGGTAACGACATTCCACTTACCTCTTTCGTCGTATAACCAAGTCGGATTTCTACATCCGCGGTGAAGACTTGGGGAACAAGCAAACTGAAGGCGATCCCCTCGATGCCTATTGAGTCTGCGAACATTGAGCGCGAAATATATTTGTTGGTAACGGCCATCGCCTGAGCGCTCTCCGAAGGGGATAACGTCCCACCGATCGTGTGGCATATCCGGATATACAGCGACGCTCGCGCTCACGAATTCCGACTGCGTCGCAAAAACGAGCAGAGCTATAATGGGTAGTGGATTTCGCATTGATGGCACCTGCCTTCTGAGTTCGCGTCGGACTCTCACCAGTGTATTGCTTGCTGCTGTAGATTGCAAATACCTGCTGGTGGACAGCCACTTTTGCTTCATCCGTCTTCAATTCGTCTGCCAAACGACTCTCGGGCGGGAAGATTGCCTCACGCAGTGACGCAGAAGCGCAGGAGGATTGCAAAGGACGCCAGTCTGATACTGAACAGGCGTCGTCCACGCAGGACCACCCCGAATTCTCTGCGCCTCTGCGTGAGAATCGTTGACTGCTTCCGCGAGCAATCTCCACCCTCGGCTTCGGCTCAAAAGGGAGGGCGAGGCTCCTGCCGAGCCGATCGCGCGCGCACGGTAAAAGCTCGGTGGAAGCCTCGAACCCCCAGCTTCCGCCGTCTGATTTGTTTGGAGACCAAGCCTGATCCGCGGCCGAGCCGATCGTTCCCCCTGATCAAAGATTCGCCGCGGCGGACGCCCGACCGATCGTTGGCCCGTGCTTCTGCCCAAGTCGACCCGGCCCATCTCTGGCTAACAGCTAAAGCCTAATAGCTAACACCTTCCCCCCAGCACCTAAGCGCGCAGCTCGTCCCAAGCTAACATCTTCCGTGGCTGATTCCAACAACTTTTTTCTCTATCGCCCTCGGTAATAACCATTCCAAAATCCAAATGCTTCCCTCGGCCAGCGGCCTACATTAACTATACGCCTGTACAAAACATAAGCACCCCTGCCCAAACAACAGGCAAGTCACTCTCCCATCCACTCTTCTCCGTGTACTCTGTGTCTCGGTGGTTAATCCCTCTTCCAAGTGGCCAAAAAACATCTACTGGACAAAAGATCACAAATCTGCTATCCTCGCGGATTCTAATCGTTCTTTGAAAACTCAGTCACCAGCTCCGCCATGTTCTGGCTCGCGCTCACGGTATGCACCGATGTTGCCAACAACGGTCAACTGGCGACCGACCACAAGTCCACGACCGTTTCGCACCACGGGCGTCGAATAATGTCCCACCCCCCGGGGCGAAATTCGACCGCAACTTGCCGCATGCCACGCCGTAACTCGCACCCAGCCGGGCACTTGCGGCAAGCCCAGTGCGAGGTGCGTCCGAATAATATCCCCGCGAAAAAAAGAAAAAAAATTAGTGGGGCGAAATGGAAGTGAGGCGAAACCCGGGCACCACAACATCTTGGGGTGTTGGAGCCGTCGGAGAACCGAGGCCGCTCGGCAGCGAGCCTCGCCCGCCCAGTGCTTAGATCGCCCCCTTGCCGCGATACCCGTCGCTGATTTGAATCGCCTGCTCCATCGGGACGACGAAGATCTTGCCGTCGCCGATGTGGCCTTCGTCGCTCGTGCGGGCTACCTCTTCCAGGCATTCGGTCGTACGGTCGAGAAAATCATCGTTGACGGCGATTTCCAGCGCGATCTTGCGCAGCAGATTGGTCTTATATTCGTGGCCGCGATATGTCTCGATCTGGCCGCGCTGTCGAGCGTAGCCCATCGCGTCGCAAACGGTCATCCGCGTAACGTCCAAGCGGGCCAGCACTGCTGCACGGCGCCGAGCTTCATCGGCTGAATCACGGCAAAGATCATCTTCATGGCGAAGTCAGGCGAGCGGGAAAGAATCGGTCGTTGTACCAGCGTATCGTCCGGGCCTCATCGCGACGGCGCCGCATGAATGGTCAAACTTATTCCACGTTCGCACGGCAGGCTCGGTAGCATAACCGACTTCTGCCGCTAGGGCCACTGCGGTAAATCGGCCTCGCTCGGTTGGCCGTCGACGGCGAGTGAATCGCCGGAAATTGCCCGCTCGGTTCACTCGCAACTGCGGCCGCGCCGAGTTACGATATGCGGCATGGCAATTCTCGGCGCCCATGAATCGATCGCAGGCGGCTACTACAAGGCCGTGGAAACCGCCCGCCGCCTCGGCTGCGATTGCGTCCAGCTCTTCACGAAGAACAACAACCAGTGGCGGGCCAGAGAGCTGACCGACGACGACGCGTTGCTGTTTCAGGCGGCCCTAAAAGAGCAACAGATCACACACCCGCTGGCCCACACATCCTATCTCATCAACCTGGCCACGCCCGACACGGCCTTGTGGAAGAAATCGCTCGACGCGTTCGTCGTCGAAATGTGCCGCGCCGACCGGCTGGGGATCCCCTACGTCGTGACGCATCCCGGCGCATTCACCACGAGCAGCGAAGCGGCGGGCATTGCCGCCGTCGTGCGGGCCCTCGACGAAATGCATCGGCAAACGCGCGGAATTCGAGCGAAGTGCCTGTTGGAAACAACGGCCGGCCAAGGCTCCTGCCTGGGCTGCCGCTTCGAGCAGTTGGCGACCATGATCGACGGCGCCCGCGATCCCGACCGGCTCGGCGTGTGCGTGGATACGTGCCACATCTTCGCGGCCGGCTACCCGCTCGGCACGCCGCAAGACTACAAGGCAACGATGCGTGCCTTCGATAAAACGGTGGGCTTATCACAGGTCCGCGCGTTCCACCTCAACGACAGCCAAAAGCCCCTCGGTTCGAGGGTCGACCGCCACGCCCACATCGGCCGCGGCCAGCTCGGCAAAGAGCCCTTTCGATTCCTGCTCAACGATCGCCGCTTTCGCCAGGTGCCCATGTATCTCGAGACGCCCAAGGGCGAGGAAAAGGGTAAGGACCTCGACATGACTAATTTGAAAACGCTGCGATCGCTAATTGCCAAGTGAGGGACAGCTTACCGCGCCCGCAACAGCAGCACCGGCACGCTGATGTTGTGCTGCACCCGACTCGCCGTCGCGCCCAAGATAAGATCGGCCAGCAGCTTGTGGCCGTGCGTGCCCATAGCGACCAGGTCGCAGCCTTTTTGGTCAACCCATTTGACGATTTCGCTAGTTGGGTCACCCCAGGCGAGCTCGGCCGTCGCGCCGATGCCGGCCGCCTCGAATTCGCTCTTGATGCGATCCAGGTAGGCCTGCGATTCGCCCACCTCCTTGCCGGCCGTATCCTCCTGGTGATATTGAGCGGCCGGGCCGGTCGCCACGTGCAGCAGCACGACGTGGCTGTGCATGATCTGGGCCAGCTCTTTGATGTGATCGATAATCGGCCGGTCGGCCGGCGAATTGCCGAGTGTGAGGAGGATGGTGTGATACATCACGAACTCTCCGGAATGATCCTCGGACCACTGGTCGCTCAGATTAACTGCTGCTCAAGCCCGGGGGGCCCCGTCCCGCGCGGCAGCGCCCGCCCCATGAATTCCACCGCTGCCTCTCAGAGCTGACACCCGACAACTAAGTAGACCGCCGAATTGCCGTATGCGGTAGGGCGGACAATCTTGTCCGTCGACATGCCATTCGACGGACAGGATTGTCCGTCCTACAACCGAAATCGTTTCGCGGTTCCACTTCTTGATCATTGCATGACCGACCACATGGCGTCGGTATGAATCAGCCAATCAGCCGCTCGTCACATTTGTCAAACAAGTCAAGAATCAATAGGACCCGCCAATCATAATCTGCCAGGCTTCCTGCAGCGACTCCGGCAGCCCATAAATGTCCATCGCCGTGATCAAGATCGCGCTCGTCCAACCAAAAGCCAGCAAGATCCAGCCACTCTTCCAGGGGCCCATGTATTTCCGCATGCTGGTGAAATGCAGCAGCGGAAACATCGCCAGCGGCAATTGCAACGCCAGCACAACCTGGCTGAGCGTGAGGAGGTCGTTCACGCTCCCCTCGCCGCGAATTCCAATCACGAAAATGGCCGGCAATATCGCCAGGCCCCGCGTGATCACCCGCCGCACCCAGGGCGAAAGCTTCCAGTGCATGAAGCCTTCCATCACCACTTGCCCGGCCAGAGTGCCCGTGATCGTGCTGCTCTGTCCACTTGCCAAGAGGGCCACCGCAAACAAGATGCTGGCCGCCGCCGTCCCCATCAACGGGGCCAGCGTCAAATATGCCACGCGAATCCAGTCGGAGTTATCGTTGAATTGAACGACGCCGCCGCCCGGCACTTCAACGCTTGTTTTGTTGAAGAACACCATCGCCGCCAGGACGAGGATCGCCGCATTTACCAGAAAGGCGATCAGCAGTGCCACGACCGAATCGAGCGTGTTGTAGCGAATCGCCGTCCGAATCGAGCGCTCGTCTTTTTGCAGCTTGCGGCTTTGTACCAGCGCCGAGTGCAAATACAGAGTTATGCGGCATTACGGTCGCGCCGATGATGCCAATCGCCACGTAGGCCATGCCCGCGTGGCGAAAGCCGGGCCGCAGTATCGCGCGGCCCATTTCGGCGAAATCGGGGATCGTCTGGGGGATGATGAAGATTTCAATGAAGTAGCAGCCGCCGATCGTGGCCACCAGCACCAGCACCATCGCCTCGATCGTTCGCATCCCGTAGCGCTGCAGGGCCAACAGCAGGAATACATCTGCCGCCGTGATCAGCACCGCCCAAAACAGCGGAATGTGGAACAGCAAATTGATTGCGACCGCGCTCCCCAGCACCTCGGCCAGGTCGCACGCGCAAATCGCGATTTCGCACAAAATCCATTGCGGCCAGCGGGCCCACTTGGGGTACCAATCGCGGCAGGCCTGCGCCAAATCTTTGCCCGTGACTACGCCCAGGCGCGCCGCTAGCACTTGCAGGAAAATCGCCATGAAGCTGGCCGACGCGACGACCCACAGCAAATCGTACTTATATTTGGCGCCGCCCTCGAGGTCGGTGCCCCAATTGCCCGGATCCATATAACCGACGCTGACAAGTAGCGCCGGCCCGACAAACGCCCGCCAATTACGCCAGAAGCCAACGCCATGCTCTGGCACGTCGATCGTGCCGTGCAGCCCCTCCAGCGAACGATGCCCATGCGATTCGGCCGCCATAGCACCACTTTGAGCATTCGGGCCGGTTGAAGGTGACGGATTGAAGGGAATGGCAGGGTTCATCGGTGAGTTGGCTCTAATCCCATTACTCCCTCTTCCCCGGAGAGACGACTGGGGTGAGGAAACATCGCCGCTGGGCGCACCGTTATCGATCCTAACTCGACCCCCGGCGCGAGTTTTTGATTAATCAAAATTTTTACCCGGTTCGCTCGCGATGTCAAGAGCGGCTGTACATGCGCGGAAAATAAGCGTCCGAGTCCCAGCGCTCGACCGCCACTCACCCACAGCGGGGCGAGAGAGAGCAACGGCCGGCTGCGACGAAGGCACGCCTCCCCCCATATCGGCCCACTTGATGTTTTTTTGGGGGGGTGAGGCGAAAGCCCATTGATTTCGCCTCAGTAGGTTTGTGCAAACGTGTTTGCTGACACGTCGTTCGGCAGGTGGGGTGAGGCGCGAGGAGCGGCATTTCGCCCCGGTGAGGCGAGATTCGCTCGGCGGTGGCGCGAAACTCGGTTGGAGATTGTGGCAACGAGTTGCCCGGCTGCCCGGCTGGCCGGGAAACGATGTTGCGTGTTCCCGAATCCTATCGAAGGTGTCCAAAACTCCCCCACCGAGTTTTGGCCGTCTTCACCCTTCCGGGGGGTGAAATTGATAGGTGGCTGCGTGCTGCTGTGGGCGCCGTCGCGAGCGCTGGCCGCGGGTTTTGCGACGGATGCATTCGATTGGTTGCCAAAGAGCGACGGGCACTGCTGAGGTTAGCAGGTTTGTGTTCGTTTGTATAGTAGCGTTTTCGGCCAGGGTGGGAATTGTCAAGAGTCAAGAGTTGAAAGTCAAGAGCCAGAAGAGCGGCAGGGAACGGAGAGCAGGGAGCACAGATTTGTCCCCGTGGCTTCCTAACCTACCCATTTTTGGTGGCTGCCACCTTTTCCGCGCCCACACCAGATCATACCCGTCAATCCGGTCCCCGCTGCCCGACGACCCCTGGTGATGGTCGATCTGCGTCACCCGCCCAGCCGCGTCGAACGTGTAATCCGAATACGCCACCGCGCCGGTCGTCCCCGTCGAGGCATACCGCGTGATCGAATCGAGCTGCCCCGCCAGGTCGTAGGCGAAGATGTTCACGGATTCGCGCAAATGATAACTTCACTTCATCTGCGCAAATGTGGATTACCTGCGGCGCACACCACGCTGCGCAAAGAGGGCCGCTCGACGCGCAGCAGACTTAAATTGTCAAAGAACGATCCCGTCAGGGCATGATATGACGCGGTTTCCGTTCGCGGGCACCCCAACCCTTCATCAAAATGCCTTCAGTTCTACCGCCCAAGCGTGGCACATGGAAATCGATGAACCGGTTCAACGACGCTGACAATTCACTGAGCTATTAGCCAGACGCTCACGCATATCTACTTCTCAATATCGTAGCCAAGAGCCGCAGCGGCTCGTTTTAATAACGGGCGCGATTGCAACTGATGTTCGCTTGACTCATATCCGAAAAACAATGGTTCGCTTGGCATCACTACAGTCGAGAGATATGCTGTTCTTGTGTTTGGGTCATCCGTAAAAACGACGAAGTATGCTTCATCAATATCCGAACAGAGTCGCTCCAGCCGTGCCTCATTCTCAAGCCAAGGATCGTGCCCGCATCCATTTGACGACGAATGTCCTTAATCCGTTCCTCCACCATTTTTCGGGCCGTTTGCTTGTCGATTTCGACAGTTTTAAATTCGTTGCGAAGGCGTCGAATAGTTTCTTGAGGTGAAAGAAACTCCTCATCATCTTCTTCGAACGACATTGGAACCAATCGATCAGCAGCCATTGTCACGTCTCCTAACTTGCATAACGGAGTCACTCACCAAACGGCGCTTTGGGTACATATTCTTCCAATCCATATTCGTAAATCAATTCTGCCGCATATTCGGCTGCGTCCCAAGCGGTTGCATTCGGATGTTCGGCAAGCCAGAGGTCCCAATCGTCGTTCCACGCGGGGTGAATATCCCAATGCTTCCATGCGGGTAAAGGAATTGTAAAGTCGTCAATAGGAATTCCCAGACAGTCCTCAAAATCATGTCGGAACTCCTGCGGAAAGATGTGGTGCTGATGGGTTTGTTGTTGAATTAACCGCTCAATTATTGCCGCTACGCCGATTAATCCCGGCCCCCACTGGCCAATCCCGACAATCCCGGGATTTGGCGGTTGCGCTGGACCGGCCGGCGGCGGCGCGGGACCTCCGGGGCCCAGTTGTGGCAAACCTGGATTGCCAGCGATGGGCGGTCCGGCCGGATTTCCCGGATTCGGCTGTAATTGTGGTGGCAACAGCGGGTTCGGCGGAAGCGGTTGCCCACCCGCCATTATCTGGTCATGCTCTTTTCCTTCAAGGATCGTGAGCGTTTGCTCAACGCCATGTGCAAGCGCACCCGCGCCCGGCGCAGCACTTCCAACTCCATTGAGTGCCTCGTGTGCCGCCCGTGCGTTGCACGTATAGGATTCTCCAGCACCTTTTCGAGCAGCGGCCGAATTTTTGTTTTCCTCCGTGTCCGTAGTATACATGCCGCGAAGATGTCCGGCTGGTGTCGTGTGCAACCACAAGTCCAACGTACCACCCCACGTCCACCCGCCCTCCCATGGGAACAGCCATTCCCGCAACCCGCTTGGGTCCGTCGCCACCGTCGCCGCGTTGCCTGCGTATACGTACAAACTGAAGCTGCCGCCGTGGAAGCCGATGGGGTCTTGGCTTAGCCAGCGACCGGTGTCCGGGTCGAGCCAGCGATTGCGGGCGTAGTCATTTCCGGTGTACTTGTCGTGGAAGAGACCCGCTCGGCCGAACACTTCATCAATCGCCGCCGTGTCGATGCGGCGGCCGGACGTGTCGTATTCGACGTGGTCGAGGTTCGTGCCTGAATTGTTGACCCAGTCCCGAATCGTCCCCAGGTGATCCGGCAGCGGCCAGGTGATGACATTCGTGGTCGCATTCTCGTCGGCCAGCAGCTCGTCCACCGCCGGGCCCCACAAGTAGCGGTGGCCCAGGTCGCTCATGTTCAGCGTGCCGTGCTCGTAGGCCAGGTCGTCATCGAACTCCAAGACGATCTGGCCGTTCTCCCAGTAGTAGAACGAATCGACCGTGTACGCGCTGCCCGTCTCCCCGTCCGTGTCCACGCTTCGGCTGATGAGCTGGTTGAAGGCGTCGTACGTGTAGTGGACGACCAAATCCGAGTCGTCGCCGAACGACGCGTAGTGCGTGACCGTCGTCAGCCGGTTGCGGTGGTCCCAGGCGTATTCGGTGACGTCCGTATCACCCGCGCTGTAGTCGCCGCTCTCGTCCTCATCGACATACCGCCTGGTGCGATTACCCTCCGCATCATATTGATACGCGTACGCGCCGTCGGTCGTCAGCCGGTTGTCATCCCCGGTCTCATACGTCACGCCGCTGGGATTGCCGTCATTGGTGACCGCCTCCCGATTGCCATTGGCGTCGAAGTCGTACGCTTCATCGGTCTGCGCGGAGTACGTGGCGCCGACAAGCTGCCCGCGCGGGTCGTAGGCGTACGTCACGTCCTCAGCACTGTAGTCGGGCAGGCCGCCCGTCCCGTCCGGCAGGAAATCCATCGCCGTGAGCAGATTGCGGGAGTTCCACGTGTAGCCGAAGCCATCAATCTGCGTCCCGCTGCCCGGTGTGCTGCCCACACGCTGATCGATCTCGCTCACTCTGCCGGCGTAATCAAACGAATAGTCGCTGCTGGCCCAAAACGGGCGCGATGCCGGTAGTGCACACGCGTTCTATAGCGTGTCAAGCGGGTCGCGAGAAAAAATGGACCGCAAATTCCAGCCGTTTTCGTTAAAACGTGGCTGTCCCCCGGGCTCCCGCAATTTGACCCCGCTCTGCTGGCGTAAAGCCGCTCATACTCGTGCAACTTGTTCCAAGAATCTTGTTAAGCTTTTGAACAACCGCGCGTTCTTCGTTCTCTCCTTTATTCCACTCTTTGTCCCCTTTTTCTTTACTATACCAACCGTTGAACCAAGTCCAAGGGTAGTACCACTCCAGCCCGCTTGGGTCCGTATACACCGACACTGCGTTCCCCATCCCCCGGTACATATTACTATAATCATCCGGAATCCAATCGCGGCTCATCCAGCGGCCGATTTCCGGGTTGTACCAGCGCTTGTCGTGGCGCTCTAAGCCGGTGAACGAATCCCGGTAGGTGCCCTGGAAGTTGAACGGCTTCACCTGCGAATCGATCTGCCGGCCGTAGGCGTCGAAGATGGCGTGGTCGACCAGCGCTGCAGAGTTATTCACCCAGTCATGAATCGTGCCCTGGTGATCGCCGAGCGCCCAATCCAGGGCCGAGGTGGTGAAGTAGCCCGGCGCCACTTCCACTTCTTCTTCGATAACCGGCGGCGTCCAGTAGACCGTTTCATCGGCCAAGAGTTGATCGACTGCCGGACCCCATAAGTACCGATGAGTGAGGTTAGAGATCACCAGGTTTTCGGTAACGTCGTACGGGCCTTTGTCGAACTGCAAGACCATCTACCCGTTTTCATAAACGAAAATCTGCGACTCGGTCGGCGTCCCACTCCCGCTGTAAAACACCTTCCGCGTGATGAGGTCGTCGTTCGCGTCGTACGTGTATTCCACCCGCGACTGCTCGACATTCGAGCTGTTCTTGTTGGTCGCCTTCACCAGCCGATTGCGATGATCCCAGGCGTATTCGGTGTACGAGGAGTCGCTTGTCTTCGTTCACTTGGTGATATTGCCTTCATCGTCGTAATCGTACGTGTAAGTCCCATCGGCCGTGATTTGATTGTCGTCGCCGCTACCGGATCTCATTGAGACTTTACACACTTATGTTAAATCAACAGATCCGTCTTCATCCTCGAACGCTTGGCCCGGAAGCAATCGAAGTTCGACATCTGGAGCGTTGTGTTCGGCAAGCGACTCATCTGCACCAGCGCGAATAAGTGCGGTACGAAGTTTCTCCGTTCCCCAACCATTACAATTTGAAAGAGGACGATATCCAAGATTGTTAATTGCATTTGGGTCGGCACCCACTTGTATCAAGTAGAGCGCCTCTCTCATGCGATGCGGCACATCTATCAACAACGGCGTATTCCCATCTTCGTCCTTCGCCTCCAAATCTGCGCCTCCCGCAACTAGCAATTTGACACTTTCCAGAGACGCATAATGCAATGCTGTACGTCCAAACATATCACGTGCGGCGATGTCCGCTCCGCGCTGAACTAGCATTGCGACTAAATGCGATTGGCAGTTGCGAGAAGCGCAAATCAGTAGAGTTTGGTCGCGTTCATTTTGCGCTTCGAGGGCGAGACCACGATTCAGCAGTCGTTCGAGAGTTTCCACATCGCCCTGTTCCGCTGCAAGAAACGCGGGACTTGATTCTTCCCACTGGTGGCTGGGGTAGAAACGGAGATTGTCGAAGAATTTATCGAACGTTTCAGCAATTCTTCTTGAGTTTGTTGGTGGCCACTGATTGCTGAAACCAGATTCATGATCCCATAGCCAAATCGCTCCAAAGTCACGGTCTGACGCAACAATACAGATTTGATTCCCAACTCCATCGTTGGCAATGGGTATAAATCCCTCTGGCAATTGCTGATGCACTACGCGATACGTCCCCGAGAGGTCATCTAGCGAGTCGGCGTCTTTTGACAACCCATATAATTCTGCTACTGCTAGACAATCTGTGCGAAAATCCACACCGGGTGAAACAAAAACGACTTGATGCGGAAACCAGCCGCCATTTGTTTCGAGCAGAAACGCACGATACTGCTCTGGAAGTCGCGCACCGATACTTCGCTCGAATCGTGCCAAGTCAACATCTATCAACGGATCGTGTGAATCTTGCAAGACAGGTTTTACCATAAATCTACTTACGATTCGACTTCAAAGGTTCCGCCAAAAAGACTTAGCGAGCTGATCTATCCGCACCCATCCTATGAATAGATCCTATGCAACATCGATCAAATCAACGAGAAATTTGCAATTACGTCATAATACGATCTACAATTGTCGGTCACATATTTAGTCCGTCTAAAACAAGTCCTTTTCGGTTAAACGTTGTACGACAATATTACCGCGCCAATACCGTCGCTCACGCGGATTAACATTACTTTTCATAGCCAGGTAGACCTTCGAAACGGCCTTGCGCCCGGTCGCGATTTCCCTGTTCGTTTAGCCGTAAACTATTACCGATGGCATCGCCGGGCGCGGACAATCGGAAAGACATAGGTTTCAACTTCATCTGCAAAGACCAAGTCGCGTCAGAGCGCTTGTGTCGCCCCCGGAAGTTCGCCTGAGGATGTCCCGAGTTTAGTTGAAAAGGTGGTGACTCCTTCACCCGGAGGTTACATTCCGGGAATGTCATTTTCACTCACAGAAGGAGTTCACCACCATGTCACGAAGCTATCCGAAATCGTCTCGTGTTCGCAAGTCAACTAGCTCCGACGGCCGGAGAAAGGGAGGTCGGCCGCGGCGGATCGAAGCGCAGGCCTTGGCGGCGTCCCGCGAAGTGCAATTGCCGCTAAATGTCGAAGCGCTGGTCGAGATGACTCGCGAGGCGCTCTCATCGTTCGCCGTGGAGATGGGGCTGAAAGTGGCCCAGTGCCTGCTGGAAGACGAAGTTACCCAGCGTTGTGGCCAGCGGCATGAGCGTGTGCCCGACCGCAGCCAGACCCGCTTCGGCCATCAGAGCGGCTTCATCACGATCGCCGGCCAGAAGGTGTCGGTCGAGAAGCCGCGGGTGCGTTACACGGACGGCCGTGGCGAAGCGGAGCTGGAGCGTTACACGCTCTTGCAGTCGCCCGAGGCGATGCCGCAATCAGCCCTGGAGCACCTGGTCAACGGCGTTTCGACGCGTCGTTACGAGCGGGTGGTTCACGCGGCCCAGGCCGGCTTTGGCATGAAGAAGTCGAGCGTCAGCCGCGGTTTCGTGCGGGCCTCGGCCCAGGAAGTGGCGCGGCTGGCCGAGCGGCGTTTCGAGGGTGAGCGGTTCGCCGTGATCTTCATCGACGCCCAGCCGTATGCGGGCGAAATGATGGTCGTGGCCCTGGGAATTACGACCACGGGAGAGAAACGTCTCTTGGGCCTGCGGCAAGGAGCGACGGAGAATGCGACCGTCGTCACTTCCCTGTTGGAAGAGTTGCGCGAGCGTGGCGTGCCCACCGATGTGCCGACGCTGTTCGTGCTGGACGGCGCCAAAGCGCTGCGGGCGGCGGTCGTCCGCGTGTGGGGCAAGTTCGCCGTGATTCAACGCTGCCAGGTGCATAAGCGGCGAAACGTCGAAGCCCACTTGCCCGACCAGCATCATGAAGAACTGCGCCAGCGGCTGAATGCAGCCTACCATGAAACGAACGCCACGCAGGCTCGTACGCTGCTGGTGGCCACGGTGAAGTGGCTGCGGAAGATCAGCCCGGCCGCGGCCGCCAGTCTTGAAGAAGGTCTCGATGAAACGCTGACCGTGGTCCGATTGAGTGTTCCGGAACTGCTCCGCCAGACACTCTCGACGACCAACCCCATCGAGAGTGCGTTCAGCGTGGCCGAAAGTGTGACACGCCGCGTGAAGCGTTGGCGTGACGGCGACATGCGCGAGCGGTGGTGTGCGGCCGGACTATTGGATGCCGAACGACGCTTCAACCGCATCAAGGGCTACAAATACCTGCCGCAGCTCCTGGCAGCCCTCGATCGACTTCACGCTCCAACCATCATTGACAAACAACCCAAACTCGCCTGACAATCACCGCTAGGAGTCATCCACCTATTTCAACTAAGAGAGGGACATCCTCGTTCGCCTTGCGCGTATCCGTTAATTGCCGTACTCGCTGCACAGATAAGTGTGAGAGGTGCCGCTGCATGCTTTGCAATCTTACCAATTACACCCAAGCCTTTGAGAGCTTTACGGAATTTGCTTAGCTTTTGAACATCTTTACCTTCTTTAGCCAAAAGATACTTTCCCCAAAAAGAGAAGGCGCCCTCATGACTCGCAGCTGCGTGAATCTCTTTCCTTACCAGCACCATTTGCCCTTCCCCAGTTGCAGGGTTCACATACTGGTGATGCCAAACATAATCTTTCTGTTTGACCCAGTTTGGATTTATCTGCTTCATTTTTGCTTCTGCCGCGGCTACATCTGCGGCTCTTCGGGCATCATCGCTTTTTGACAGGTCACTCGAAAACTTGATGGTAACGGTTCCGCATTGTCCGCCATTGTTGTACACGTACGCAGATAGATCGGGAACGCCGTTGCTGTATTTTATGTTCGGCAGGTTCGGATCTTTAAAAATAAATGTTGAATCTCCAGCTTTGCCCGTCCACCTACCTCGGTCAGGCTGGGGTAGATAGCGATAGTCGACTTCCTCCAATCCGCTTGGGTCCGTCGCCACAGTCGTCGCATTTCCAGCGTAAACGTATAGGCTGAAGCTGCCGCCGTTGAAGCCGATCGGGTCTTGGCTTAGCCAGCGACCGGTCTCTGGGTCGAGCCAGCGATTGCGGGCGTAGTCATTTCCGGTGTACTTGTCGTGGAAGAGACCCGCTCGGCCGAACACTTCATCAATCGCCGCCGTGTCGATGCGGCGGCCGGATGTGTCGTATTCGACGTGGTCGAGGTTCGTGCCTGAATTGTTGACCCAATCGCGAATCGTACCAAGATGATCCGGCAGCGGCCAGGTGATCACATTCGTGCTCGCATTCTCGTCGGCCAGCAGCTCATCCACCGCCGGGCCCCACAGGTAGCGGTGCCCCAGGTCGCTCATGTTCAGCGTCCCGTGCTCGTAAGCCAGGTCGTCGTCGAACTCAAGGACAATCTGGCCGTTCTCCCAGAAGTAGAACGAATCGACCGTCAGGGCCGAGCCCGTGTCGCCGTCCGTGTCCACACTTCTGGAAATGAGCTGATTGAAGGCATCGTACGTGTAGTGGACGACCAAATCCGAGTCGTCGCCGAACGACGCGTAGTGCGTGACGGTCGTCAAGCGGTTGCGGTGGTCCCAGGCGTATTCGGTGACGTCCGTATCACCCGCGCTGTAGTCGCCGCTCTCGTCCTCATCGACATACCGCCTGGTGCGATTACCCTCAGCATCATATTGATACGCGTACGCGCCGTCGGTCGTCAGCCGGTTGTCATCCCCGGTCTCATACGTCACGCCGCTGGGATTGCCGTCATTGGTGACCGCCTCCCGATTGCCATTGGCGTCGAAGTCGTACGCTTCATCGGTCTGCGGGAGTACGTGGCGCCGACAAGCTGCCCGCGCGGATCATACGCATACGTGGCCGACTCGCCCGCATACGCGGTGGGAATGAAATTGAACTGCTCCAACAGATTCCGCGAGTTCCACACCAGATCGTACCCGTCAATCCGGTCCCCGCTGCCCGACGACCCCTGGTGATGGTCGATCTGCGTCACCCGCCCAGCCGCGTCGAACGTGTAATCCGAATACGCCACCGCGCCGGTCGTCCCCGTCGACGCGTACCGCGTGATCGAATCGAGCTGGCTGGCCAGGTCGTAGGCGAAATGGACGTGCTTCGCGGCCACGCTGTTCGCCCCGTACCCGCCCACGGCCTGCTGCACGATGTCCGAGAGCCGGTTCAAGGCGTCGTACGTGTACGTGTTCTTGAAATCGTTCGTCGTCGACTCGTCGTCGCCGTTGTACAGGCTGGTTGCCAGTTCCCGGCGATTGCCGTTCTTGTCGAACTGGCTCGTGAACGTGGCCTCGATCGGCATCCCCGCGATCGTCTCGTACTCGTAGGTGACGCGGTCCAGATTGTCGCGGCCGATCGTGTGATAAGAATTCGAGTCGGCCGCGACCCACAGCCGCCCGGCCAGGTCGTACCCGAACGAAATCGTGTTGTCCGCCGTCGCGTCCGCCTCGTCCGCAAACCACTTCTCGGCCGTCTGGCGATTCAGCCGGTCGTACGTAAAGGTCAGCTTGCGGCCGTTGCGGCGAAGCTGCGCGCGGAGGGCCGCTCGATGCGCAGCAAACTCAAATTGTCAATTAACTATGCCGTCGGCTCATGCTCCGACGCTGCTTCCAGTGGGAAACACCCCACTCATGTTCCAAAGATGCAATTGTCTACCCCCCCGGCCGTGGTACGCGGAAATCGCTGGGCCGCTACACCGGCGTAATCAAACGAATAATCGCTGCTGGCCCGAAAAGGGCCGCGATGCTGGTAGTGTACACGCGTTCCATAGCGTGTCAAGCGGGTCGCGAGAAAAATGGACCACAAATTCCAGCCGTTTTCGCTAAAACGTGGCTGTCCCCCGACGCCCCCCACCGGGCGTTTGACGAGTTTGGGAAGGTCACCGACGAAGACCACTACGATGCCGGCGGCGATCCCGTCTCGAGCGGCACCGGCTATATCGACGAGGCGTTCGCCTTCACCGGCCGGTGGTTCGACAAGCAGAGCGGTTTGCAAAACAACCTCAACCGGTGGTACGATCCAAGCATCGGCCGCTGGCTGAGCGAGGACCCAATCGGCTTTGCGGGGGACCCGTCGAATGTGTATCGGCCGATGGGCAACGCGCCGACGGTGTTTACGGACCCCAGCGGGCTGGAAAAAAGGAAACAATGGCCCAACGACGAAGCAAAACGAGACGCGATCCGTGATGCGTTACGTAGATTACGAGACGAAAAGCATTTTTTGGGTAAGGAACCAAACCTCGAAGATTTTGTCGAAAACTATGACCCAACTTGGGGATGGAGTGGCAAACTTCAAAACTTGGAGATCGACACGCCGTGTTACGGCAATGTAGATGTCGATTGGATGTTAACGCTGCTCAATGCTCATTATGGAAATGCACCAGGCTTAGGAGGTTGGCTGTTAAAAGGTCAGGACCCCGGCACTATTTACAGAATTGGCAAACCAATCTGGATAATCAAGGATGGAATTCAAGATCCAAATGTGGATATTGACTTCGGGCGGTACGGCCAACAAAACGAACTTAATGCGATCAAAGCAGCCAGAGATTTGTTGAGTGGCAAAATCACGCTTGAAAAGTTATTCGGAATCCCGTGTGACGATGGCTCGAATTCGCCGCCATCTGGTGGAACTCCACCAAGCTCTGTGGCACCGCCCGGAAACAATCGAGATCGTCGCGACCGTCGCGATCGAAATAGAGATCGCCGCTAGCTGACTGGCAGCATGCAATCTGGAGATCATTCATCAAAGTCAATGAATAGTGATAAATACTCAATGGTACAGGTTAGACGTCGGAAGATAATTTTCACGACACTTTTAGTTCTTGCCGTAATTTTCGGCGCAGTATTACACCTTCGTCCCTTTGCGTCCACGGGGTCAACTGTGATCTGGAATCAGCAAGCTGGCCAACCTGTTGATGCGTCTAGTTTTTATGTAATCTTATTTCCAACAGACAATTCAAACACACGAGTCGACAATAACAATCCAATCGGCAATATTTCCGTTCGACGAGCTGTACTGGTTTCGTTAGATGAGCTCGATCAAAATGTGATTTCGGTATTTGCGGATCACGATAATGAAGTGAGAGTCCCAAGCAATATGTTGACTGCTTTCCCTCCGAGCGAGCGCGAAAACACATATATTTCGAAGTTAAACGATATAATCAAAACGTGGCAATCGGCGACTGACTGGCGAAATGTTGTGTATGAATCAAAGTCCATCGGTGATGACAAAAGGCTAGTGACGTTAGTTATCTATACGAAGCGAGGAGACGTGTATGACTACGTATATGACGTGGACTCGAACGGCCGCATTTTTCCCCGGTCTGTCAACTTACGAAAAAGAAGGTTGTAGTAAGAGAAGAAAAGGGGACATCACGAGAAGAAAAGGGGACATCACTGATTTCGGATCGTCGGCAGGCCGCAGTAGAGGCTGCAGAGGTAACGGAAGAGGTGATCACACCACAGCAATATCAGTGATGTCCCCTTTTCTCCTTTTTTTAGACCACGTCCACCGAGACTTGATCCGCAAAACCTATCCGAAGAAGACCTTGAGAAGTTGCGTTCTATATTGAAGTAACGAGAATAACTCGCATGGACCGATAACCGTACCCCCCATGAAAAACGCCGTCGTGAACCTAGTGACATGGGGCTTTGCACTCTTTGGTGCATGGTTGACGTACCAAGCGATCATCTCGTTTCGTTCCAAAATGCCAGTCACGACCTGTTTGAGTCTTTTAGCCGCAATAGTGGGATTTTCTGCTTCTTACTTTGGATGGAAGCAACGTTGGTCGTTGGTGATTCTGTTATCTGTCTTAATCTATGTCATAGGAGATTTGGCTGCGGTCTTTGATGCAAGATAATAACAGTAAAGTAATGGCCCCTATATGGGCGGGGAAAAGGTGTCAGGAACCTTTTTAATGTAAACACACGTACGACGCCGAGGGGACCCCACGCTGCGAGAGAACAAGACGACCCACGATCGCACGGTATACACCTGGGACCATCGGAATCGCTTAACCGAGGTCAAGACGTACACCGGCAACAATACGTCGACGAGGACCGACGACACGCTGACGAACACGGTCGACTACATCGGGCGGGAGCCCGGGACAGCCACGTTTTGGTGAAAACCGCGGTTTTTCCAGCTCTGGTTATTTTCGTCCGCCCCTTTTGACATGGTACGATACGGGTGTACACTCAGCCGCGGCCGGCCTCGAAGTGCCACCGCCGTTTCGTCGGCTGCGCAGCGCCGTTCCGCTTCTCGCCGTGAGGGTTTTGCCATGGCTCGTCTCGCCCGTGCTGAGTTGTTCCACCCGACCGAGGTGGCCGTCGTGCATTGCGTCAATCGCTGCGTGCGCCGCTGTTTTCTCTGCGGCGATGATCCCTTCACCGGCCGCAACTTCGACCATCGCAAACGGTGGCTGGAAGAGCGGCTGGCGTTTTTGGCTGGGCAATTCGGCATCGACGTGCTGGGGTATTCTATTCTAACGGCAACGGCGCCAGCCACGGCGTGGGTCGGATCGCCGGCAAGCT
The DNA here is from genome assembly GCA_963738665.1 of uncultured Planctomycetota bacterium. Lineage (GTDB taxonomy): Bacteria > Planctomycetota > Planctomycetia > Pirellulales > Lacipirellulaceae > JABDGM01. The sequence goes on along the minus strand of CAVTXL010000002.1, from coordinate 1,145,249 downwards.
GTCTTTCGGTACTACTTTCGGGTTGGCCCCGTTCGTCGGCCGCAACGACGCTATCCGCCGCGGCTCGCTGGTGAAGAGGTAGCTGGCGGAGCGACGAACCACGCACATGTCGGGCCTTGTTTTCAGGCGGTGACGCACGGGCGTATTTAATTGACGTTTCCCATTGTCGGCGGTAGATTTAGGAAGTACGAATGGGGCCCGGGCGGTTGCTTTTCGGGCGATGTGGGGCCGCGGTTTCGGCAGTCGAGGCATTCGATGAGCGTCAGCTATTTTAAGCGGTATCGGATGGAGATCGACCTGGGCGGCTGCCGGTTCGAGCCGGGGCCGTTGCCGCCCGGCTATCGGCTGTTGGCTTGGCGCGAGGACCGCTTGGGTGACCATGCCGAGGCCAAGTATCAGAGCTTTCGTCACGAGATCGATTCCGAGTTGTTTACGTGTCTGGGCGAGCTCGTGGGTTGCTATCGGTTGATGGAAGAGATCAGCCAGCGGGAGGGTTTTCTGCCCGAGGCGACCTGGCTTGCCGGCTATGCAGCCCGCGGCGACGGGCGTGTCGAAGCCTGCGGGACGATCCAAGGAATTCGCGTCTCGCACAAGCACGGCAGCATCCAGAACGTGGGCATCACCCCGCCGCATCGCGGCCGCGGCCTGGGCAGCGCCCTGATCCTAGCGGCGCTGGCCGGGTTTCAGCACGCGGGTTTGCCGCGGGCGTATCTGGAAGTGACCGCGCAAAACGAGCGGGCCGTCTTGCTCTACAAACGGCTCGGCTTCCGCCGCACGAAGACGCTCTATAAAGCGGTGGAGATGGCGTATTCGTGAGGCGGCGCGCTCGGCACAGTTGGTATGGTCCGCCACAGAGATAGAGAATACGTTGAGCGCGTCAATCGCCAGGGCCTTGCAAGATGGGACTGATCACAGTGGCGCTTCGCCTTTCCAATCCGAAGCGACCGGAAATCGAGCCGTTTCAAGCCGATGCCCTGGTTGACACGGGCGCTGTCTTCCTGGTGATCCCGGAGCACGTCCGCGTACAGCTTGATTTGGACGAGCAATCGAAGAAAGAAATCACGCTTGCCGATGGCTCGCGCCGCATGATCCCATACGTGGGCCCAATTGAGGTTCAGTTTAAGAACCGAAAAGCGTTCGTGGGCGCGCTGGTCATGGGGGACGAGGTTTTGTTCGGCGCAATTCCGATGGAAGATATGGATCTCGTTCTGCTGCCACAGCAGCGCCTGGCGGACGTCAATCCGCAGAACCCGAACTTTGCCTCCGCGCGGGCCAAATGACCGCATATCGGCGGTGGGCTTTGGGTTTGGGTTGTCGATCAGAAGTTGAACATGTAAGCTGCACGCGTGACCGCAGAAATACTTTCTCATACTCTGGCCAATGGAATGGTGCTCGTCGGCGAGCCGACGCCGTCGTTCGAGTCGGCCGCGTTCAACTTTTTGCTGCCGGGCGGCTGCGCGTACGATCCGGCCGGCCGGCAGGGGTTGGCCTCGCTTACGGGCGAGATGATGCTCCGCGGGGCTGGTTCGCGCGACAGCCGGGCCTGGATTTCGGCGCTGGAGAACTTGGGCGTCGAGCGGGGCGAATCGGTCGGCGTGGCCCAGGCCAATTTTAGCGGCGCGACGCTGAGTGAGAATCTGCCGCCTGCGCTTGAGTTGTTCGCCGACCTGCTCCGCCGGCCGCATTTGCCAGCCGACCAGCTCGAGGCCGGCCGGAATGTGTGCCTGCAGGAACTGCGCGGGATTGACGACGAACCGAGCCATAAGCTGATGATCGAGCTGCGGCGGCGGCAATATCCCGATCCGTGGGGGCGATCTAGTCATGGCGATGAGCAAGGCATCGAAGCGATGACGATCGACGACGTGCGGCATTTTCACGCTCAGAATTATCGGCCCAACGGCGCGATTCTCGGAGTGGCGGGCAATTTCGATTGGTCGCAATTGGTCGAGCGCGTCGAGCAGTTGTTCGGCGACTGGCAGGCGAATGAAGTGGGCCCGCTGCTGGGCACGAACGGCAAGCTGCTCGGCCATCATATTCCGTTTGAATCGGGCCAATCTCACATCGGCGTGGCGTACCCGACGATTCCCTACAAACATCCCGATTACTTCCAGGCCTGGGCGGCGGTCGGCGTGTTGTCGAGCGGTTCCAGCTCGCGGTTGTTCACCGAGGTCCGCGAGAAACGCGGCCTTTGTTACACGGTGCACGCCTCGCTCCACACGCAGCGCGAACGAGCAAGTGTGCTGTGTTACGCGGGCACGACGGCCGAGCGGGCCCAGGAAACGCTGGACGTCACGATCGGTGAGTTGCGTCGGCTGGGGGCGGGCATTGAACAAGCCGAACTCGATCGGCTTAAGGCCCGCATCAAGAGCTCGCTGATCATGCAGCAGGAATCGACCTCGGCCCGCAGTGGGGCGATCGCCCGCGATTGGTACCACCTCGGCCGGGTGCGGACTTTGGATGAAGTCGGACGCATCGTGGACGCGTTGTCGGCCGAGAGCATCAATGCGTTCCTCACGCAGAACCCGCCGCAAGACCTGCTGGTCGTGACATTGGGGCCCGAGCCCTTGGAAGTGCCGGTTGGAACGTAGCTGAAGCAAGCGAGATTTCGGGCGTGGGCTGAATTCTGTTGATTCAGCCGCTGAAATGGGAGGTGCCGGTTGGAGTTTCTCAGCCACCGCTTGGATAATGGTTTGGAAGTCGTCGCCGAGGCGAACGGCGATGCTCACTCGACGAGCCTGGCGTTCTTCGTGCGCACCGGCTCGCGCGACGAGACGGACGACGTGGCCGGCGTAAGTCATTTCCTCGAGCACATGTGCTTCAAGGGCACGCCGCGCCGCTCGGCCGACGACGTGAATCGCGAATTCGACGAGATCGGCGCGCACCACAACGCGTTCACGAGCGAAGAGTGCACCGCATATTACGCGTCGGTGCTGCCCGAGTATCAGGGGGCGTGCGTCGAGATCCTGGCGGACATCCTGCGGCCGAGCCTGCGCGACGAGGACTTCGACACTGAGAAAAAGGTGATCTTGGAAGAGATCCAGATGTATCTCGATCAGCCGCCCTTTGGGATGGACGATCGAATCAAAGAGCTGCACCTGGCCGGTCATCCGATCGCGCGGAGCGTGCTGGGCACGAGCAGGAGCATCAGCGATTTGCCGGTGGACGCGATGCGACGCTACTTCGTGTCGCGCTACAGCGCGGGCAACGTGTTTGTCGCCGGTGCGGGCAAGGTCGATTTCGAGGCGCTAGTAAGGCAAGTGGAATCGCTCTGCGACAATTGGCAGGCGCAAGCGGCGCCGCGACTCGTGCCGCGGCCGGCGTCGAAGCTGGCGTTCGAGGTCGTGCACCGCCCAGCGGCTACGCAGCAGTACGTGCTGCAACTGGCCGACGCGCCGGCCTCGGAAGATGACGACCGCTACGCGGCCAAGCTACTGGCGACCGTGGTCGGCGACGACTCGGGCAGCCGCATGTATTGGGAGCTGGCCGAATCGGGCCTGGCCGAGAGCGCGAGCCTCGGTCACTATGAATACCAGGGCGTGGGCATGTACTACACCTGGCTGGCTTGTGAACCGGAATTGGCCGAAGAGAACCTGGCGCATTTGCGAGCGATTTACGAAGAGGTCGAGGCCCGTGGCGTCACGGCGGACGAGTTGCAGCAGGCGAAGAATAAGGTGAAGGCCCGAGTCGTGCTTTCCAGTGAGCGGCCGCGGAGCCGGCTGTTCAATGTGGGCGGCAACTGGCTGCAGCGGCGGGAGTATCGCGCGGTGGCCGATGATTTGGCGTCGCTCGATGCGGTCACGCTCGACGACGTGCACGCCGTGCTGAAGAAGTATCCGCTGTCGCGCGTGTCGACGGTGACGGTGGGGCCGCTGAAATCGGTGCGGCCGACGAAGTAACATTGCAAGTTGTCGACAGGTACAAAATGGGATAAAATGGGTTTGACACGTCACTTTCTGTTCCCTGGAGGATACCGATGCTGCCAACCCTTGATAATGTGATGTCTCTAGCGTTGGCCCTGCCGCCAGAGCAGCGTGTGGTGCTTGCCGAGCAACTTTGGCTGAGCGTCGGTGCGCCGAGCGAGGACAACGAACTGTTCGCCGAGATTGAACGGCGAGAGGCGGACATATCCTCTGGTGTCAGTACGCCAATATCCTATGATCAAGCAATGCGCGAGATTCGGGACGCGCTTCCATGAACGTTGAAATCATTCCGCTCGCGCAACGCGACCTGCGTAAGGCGGCAGAGTATTACTACAATGAGCGTCCGGGGCTTGATCAAGCGTTTCTCGGTGAAGTGGACTCTGCCGTGGCGGCCATCGCCGCGAATCGACGGCGTTCGAACACGTGCGGCCTGGCATTCATCGTTATCTGCTAGATCGCTTTCCATACGCCGTCTACTATCGTATGCCGGACCCGGACACGCTTCGAATTATCGTCGTGCGGCATCAGTCGCGCCGGCCTGGATTTGGAATGCGACGGAAATGACATGGCACTCCAAGATGATGATTTCTCGTCAACGTCCTCTCCGCTGGGCGTGATCCTCGTCGATCACGGCTCGCGCCGAGAAGAGAGCAACGCCATGCTGCTCGACGTCGTGGATCACTTCGTGAAAGCGACCGGCTTTCCAATCGTCGAGCCGGCCCACATGGAATTGGCCGAGCCGACGATCGCCGTCGCGTTCGCCCGCTGCGTTGCGCGCAGAGCGCGGACTGTCGTCGTGTTTCCATATTTCCTGTTGCCCGGCCGGCACTGGAGTGAAGACATTTCACGGCTGGCGGCCGAGGCGGCCCGTTCGCACCCCGGCGTCCGCTACCTGGTCACCGCGCCGTTTGGGCTGCACCCGCTGATGGCCGAGGTCATGCGCGAGCGGATCGAGCATTGCCTGGCCCACGCGGCCGGCGCGGCCGACACTTGCGACGTGTGTGCTGGCAGCGATCGCTGCCAGCTGCGCGGCGAGTAAGGGCTGATGCGCGGCCGCCACAGTGTCGAAGATATTTGTAGGGAGGACTTTCATCGCCGCACGCGCGATGCAATGCGCGAGTTTCTTCGCTGGCAGCGCGAAATCGTCGGTCGGAGACGCCTCCCACAGCTTGAAATGGTATTCCACGGAAGGAAGTTCTATGCAGCGCTCCATTCGCATCTCGGTGCTGCCAGTGCTGGCAGCTTGCTTGTTCGCAATTCCCAACCGCGCCGTCTGGGGCGCTGGGCCGCTGGTGCCGGGCACCGGCGAGTTCATGGCCGACTGCTCCGACGACTTCGAGGACGGCAACTGGAGCTACAACCTGCGCCTGCCCAAAAGCAGCTACGAGCAGGACGACAGACCAGCGGGGTCCTGGGCGGCATCTCCTCCAACGGTCTGTGGAACGAAGGGGCCAAGCGCGGCACGCCCGACATCGTTCGCCGCGTGCTTACGCCAGAGGGCGGCATCGAGGGGAGCACCGCGTCGCTCCTCTTGGCCACGAAAATTTCGGGCATCCCGGGCAGACCGTCGAACGAACAGGGCCAGGACGATCTCCTCATGATGTTCAACAAACGCCTGGGCGGGGCGATCCCGGTCTCCTGGCAGCCGAGCTGCACGGTGCGCGTGTACGTGCCGCCCTTCGACCAATGGGAGCATCGCTACGGCCCCTCGTTGGGCATGCGGGCCGATTGCATCGGCTCGGGCAAGGACGGGCCGAACGAACCGTATTGGCCCGGCATGTTCCTGCTCCTCGAGCGGATGAAGACGGAAAACGGCATGGTCGATTGCGCGAAGATCACGGTCCGGGCGAATCAGCGCGGGTACGACGTCCGCAGCCTGGACATCATCGAGCCGGGCTGGTGGACGTTCGGCATGTCGTTCACGGCGGACGGGCAGGTGCACTACTACGCTCACGCTGGGGTGGAAGACCTCACGGCCGACGACTACTTGATGTCAAGCTATCCGTACGGCAGCCGCTGCAAGCAGTTCAACAACTTCTTCTTCAACGTGGCCAACTGGGACAACGGCCGGACGTGGAGCACGCAGTGGGTGATCGATGACCCGAAGGTTTTCGTCGTGCCGCCGCCGGGCCAGACAGTGGCCGCGCTGCACCGGCTGAAGCCGCGGACGCAGGCCCGGGTGCAGCAGCCGCAATCTATGCAGACGCGGCGGTAGGCGAGTTGCGTCATTCGACGCTTGGACGCCGTCTCGTTTCGCGAGACGGATCGGCTCTCGCGGAGCGAGACGACTACACTGCCTATCGCAGCGGTCGCCGGTCAGTTTGCGCGCGGCCCTTACAGTTATTCAGCTCCCGAGGGCGCACGGTTGCCGTGGCCGATTCTAGGCATGGCCGCGTCGGTACAACGGTCCTGACAATCCGATTAGAGCTGTCAGCAGGAGAACGACCGCCAGGGGTTCGGGGACCAGGTTCGCCGCCGCGTTTTGGGAGCCCAGGTAGGCCCCGACGTCGCCCGGGCCGGGGTTGGAATCGCCAAACCCGGGGTCGAACCTGGCCTCATGATCGGAGCCGTACGTGCCGCTGAAGGCGTAGAACTCGTAGCGGCGGAAGACCGACTCGGCGTTCCCGCCGACCGGGTTCACGTTGCCGCCTTCGAGCATTCCCGAATCCGGATTGCCCTTTTCCTTTTGCAGCAGTTGCCACTCAATTTCAGTTTGGGCGTCCTGCGCAAGGGGGCCGTTGCCCACAAGATCTTCCAATTCCACTTCATGTTCGACCTCGGTCGTGAAGACCTTCACCCATAAGGCATCGCCGAAATCGAACGCGTCGGGTTCCGGCGCCTCGATGCGGGCGATCACCATCGGTGGCGCTTGCGGCTGAACCGGGTCGGGGACGACTTCCCACTTGGGAGCGGGCAACTGCACGACACCGCTGGCGCTGGTCAGGACACCCGAGCCGGGCGACGTTTCTTGCAGCCAGCTATAGGTCGTGTTGGTGGGATTGATGCGGGTGCCGACGCCAAAGTGATCGCAGGAGGTGCCGGGGCCATAGCCAATGCCGCCGCCGGTCCAGCAATTGTCGCCGGGGGTGACGACGTTGCCGCTGGGGGTGTTGTAGTCGAATGTCATCGTCGCGTTATCGTAGATGGCGCTGTAGACGACCTTGGTGCCAAAGACGCCGCCGTTGTTGTACTCGGTGATGGTGGGGGCGCCGTAGCGCTCGACGGCCGTGTTGGGATCGAACCCGCGGCCGGTGGGGAAGCCGCGGCCGGGGCCGCCGAAGACGTCGGTGACGTCGTCCATGTGGATGCCTTCCAGGTCGATTTCAAAGCCGTAACAAGGCTTGCCGGTGTCGTTGGTGACGTCGAAGTTACCCAAAAAGCCGAGGACGGCGGCTCGCGCCGAGCCGGGCGCGAAGGCCAGCATAATAGCCACGGCGGCCACGAAGGCCGATGCGTGGCGCGCCGGCTTGCGGCGAGCAATAGCACAAGCCATCGTGCTCAACATCCACTTCCTCACGGATGCGTTCATGACACAGCTCCTTTCGAGACCTCACGGTTGCCAATTGGGCGAAGGCCGCACTTGGGTGTGCGGACTCGCCCACGGTTCGAATCGCCCCTGCCACAAAGACCGCGTAAAACGCAAATGCAGCATAGCCGGCCCCAAGGAGATTGCAATTGGTGCGCCGAAGAGGTTAGTTGCGATGGTGGCGAGGTCGATCGCGCGATAGCGGCGGCTCCGAGTGCCTGCGGGACACTCAGAAACCTTAATGCAAACTCTTTGGTGGCTTCGTATTGGGCAGCGTTGAAGTGCGTAGACGGCGTGCGCGATCGCGCTTGGGAAACGGAATGTCACTTGCCGTCTTCGCCCAGGACGAGGGTTTGCGGATCGATGACGATTTGTTTTGATTGCCGGCGATCGGGCACGGGCACGAGATAGATGTCGCGCGAGCCGTCGGGGCGGCCGAGGACAGCGATCAAGTGCGAAAACTCCTGCGTGTCTTTCCTCTTGCCGAAAAGATACGAGGCGCGGAAGCTGAAGCCGATGTTTACGTCGAACGAATCCGGGTTCGGCTGGCTTTCTATGAAAGGCAGTTCGTTCTCAACGTTGGCGAGCACGGCGTCTGCCTCCGTTTTGTTGTGGACGCCGAGATAGGAATTTCTGGTCGCGCCCGGCATCAATTCGGGAGCAATTTTCACGTGGAGTTCGTACCAGCCGTCGCGGACTGCCTCGCTTAGCAACCGTACGCATAGTGCGCCGGTGAGGAGAACTCATCCAAGGACCATCGCCAATCGCTTCATCGCTGCTTTGTTGGCAGTTATTCCGGACGATGAAACCTGAGCCAGCATGTCGAACCGCAAGGCCAGGACTGCAAACGCACTGGCGGAGCTAGTCGGCCCCGCGGATCGGTGGCTATGGGTTGTTCGATGTTGCACTTGAACGGCAAAATGGCGGTGCGATTCGGAACGTGGGTTGCACCTGTAGTTTGCCGGGGACGCGAGCAAGCAAACGATTCAATCATGCTCACGCGTGACGCGCGGGCGAACTACCAAGGAGAAACAGCCATGGCTGAGTACAACATCCAAGGGAAACGAATCGCAATTTTGGCGACCGACGGCGTCGAGCAGGTCGAATTGACCGAGCCGCGGCGGGCGATTGAGGAGGCGGGGGCGGTGACGGAACTAGTGTCAATTGCGGGCGGCCGGCTGCAGGCGATGAATCATGACGAAAAGGCGGACCAGTTCGAGATCGACCGGGAGGTGATCGACGTGGGCGCCGAGCAGTACGACGGACTCGTGCTGCCGGGCGGCGTGGCGAACCCCGACAAGCTGCGGATGAACCGCGACGCGGTCGATTTCGTGCGCGGGTTCTTTGAGCAGCAGAAGCCGGTGGCGGCGATTTGCCATGGGCCGTGGATGCTGGTCGAGGCGGACGTTCTGGAGGGGCGGACCGTGACGTCGTGGCCGAGCCTGAAGACTGACATCGAGAACGCGGGCGCGACGTGGGTCGACAAGGAAGTGGTGGTGGACGAAGGGCTCGTGACGAGCCGCAAGCCGGATGATTTGAAGGCGTTTTGCGCGAAGGCGGTCGAGGAATTTGCGGAGGGGGTGCACGCTGGGCAGCGGGTGTGAGAAGCGTTCGCCCCACCGGGAGAGGGTCTGGGACGGGATGGCGCCGGAAACTCACTGTCTTCACCAGCGGTAGCGCAATGGACTAGTAAAGTGGTGGAGCGGGATGGGGCAAGAAACGGACTCACCCTGCCCTCTCCCGGCGGGTGACGGAGATGGCCGCTGGCCGAGCGAACGGGCGACACCGGACTAGCTACACTACTGGGCGACGGCGGCTGTTACCTCGCCGAGGTCTGAAGTGCGGTTGGTGGCCGGGGCAGAGCGCTGCCTGGTGCTGGCCAGCGCCGCGATGATGTCCGATTGTTTGTAGCCGCCCGCGAAGACGATAGGCTGGTAGGGGCGATCGCCGGGGAAGATGGCGATGACCGGCACTCCGTTGCTTTTGAGGTATTTGATCGTGTCGGCAATTTCGGGCGGGTAGTGGGTGAAGTCGGCATAAAGGCGGACAGCGCCTGCCTGGTCGATTGCTTTATCGACGGGGGCTGTGTGCAAGACGGTTCGTTCCAGGAACTTGCAGGTGGCGCACCACTCGGCTGAGAAATCGACGACCGCGGTGCGGCCCTGGTCGACCGTGATTCGCTGCAGGCTGGCCAACGAAAACGGCTGCCAGCCCTCTTGCATTTCGGTCTTTAGGCTCGGATAAAGCCAACCGAACGACACCATCGCAAACACGACCACGAGCAGGCCGGCGACGGTCCAGGCTCGTAGCCGCTCGCGCTGCTCGGCATAGACGGGCGTTCGCGCGAACAACCAGCAGGCCATGCCAATGCCGACGAGCAAGAGGAGCGTCGGGACGACGGCGGACGCCTCGACAAAGCTCAGGATGTAGACCACGGTGGCGAGCAGGATGAAGCCGGTGACCTGCTTGAAGGTTTCCATCCAGCGACCTGGTCTCGGCAGAAAGCGGAGCAGTTCGGGAAACAGGCCGACCAACAGGTAGGGGCTGGCCATACCTAATCCCACGCTGGCGAAGACCGTGAGCGTGATCTGCGGCGGCTCGCCGACAGCCCAGGCAATGGCGGGGGCCATGTAGGGTGCGCCGCAGGGCGTGGCCAAAATAGTCGTGACGACGCCCTTGAGAAACGCGCCCGTTGGTCCCTCCTTGGCGGCCGCATGGTGCACGGCGCCGCTGCCAAAGAACCCGGGGATGGGAACTTCCCACACGCCGAGCAGGCTCAGGGCCATCGCAAATACGACGGCCGCCATGGTGACGTTGAACGCAGTGCTGCTGAACTGGCCGCCCCATTGCAGGCCGAGCGTCGCGGCGAGGACGCCCAGCAGGAGGAACACGGAAACAATGCCCAGCGCGTACCAGCCGTTGAGGGCGAGCGCATGGGCCCGGCTCTTGCCGGCTTGTTCGACGAAGCTCATTACCTTCAGACCGATCACCGGCAGGACGCAGGGCATCAGGTTGAGGATCAGGCCGCCGACAAAGGCCAGGGCCACGTAGCGCCATACACTGCCCTCTTGCTCCTGGATTTGGATGCGGGAGAGGTTGTAGGGGTTTTCGGCGGCGATGTTTGGCACCTCTGGGTCGTAGGTGTCGGTGCCGGGCGAGCCGGCGATTTGTTCGGGCGACGGCAGTTGGACTGCGGCCGAGCGCTGGGGCTTGGCGGGCTGGGCGTCGAGGATGTCGGCCCAGCGGTGCCGACGGCCGAGGCAGCTTTGTAGCTAACGGGTGTGAAGGTGAATTGGCCGCTGTCGGCAGCGGCGGCGGGTCCGACATTATCGCCGACGTTCAAGCTGACCGTGAAGCGGGCCCCCTTGGGAATTTCACACGTGCCGAGGCCGTCGGGCCGGAATTCGCAGGCTTGATACGCAATGGCGCCGGTGAGAGGATAGGCGCCCGGCTCGGCGTCGGCCGGAATGTCGACGTCGATTGTCCAGGTCACCGGGCCCTGATGGTAATGCATCGGGGGAAAGTCTTTGACGCTGTCGTCGGTGGTGATCGGGTCGGTCGTTTCGGGTGGCCAGGCGGCGAGGCCCCACAGGCCGTCGAGGCCGATCAGGGTGGGCTTACTGCCGGGCTGATCATCGCGGGCGGACAGAGCGTAGACGTGCCAGCCGCGGGCCGGCGTGGCGGTAAGCGAAACGTGGACGCGGTCGCCTGGCTTGGCGTCGGCCGGTTCGAGGCGGCCCGTGATTTTTACGACCGAGCCGTCAGCTTGGAAGCTGCCTTTGGTGGAGGTGGCCGGGTCGAGCGGGGCCGGCGGATTGATTTCGCGGAGCTTGTTGTCGAGCGCAAACAGTTCGTTCGCCTTGGCGGCCGCAGCGCTGGTTGCAGCACGGGCCGCAAATTTAACTTTTTGCGGGACGCACTGTTCTTTGCAGACCTGCATGTCGACGAGGCCATCGATTTCGAGCTTGGCCGGATCGACGCCGGCAGCGATTTGCACCGGAGCGAACCACGTGACTTCGCCCTCATGCTCCTGCAGTTCGAGGCCGATCCAGGCCTCTTGATCGATGCGCGAATGGGCGCGGGATTGGCGCTGAACGGCGCGAGAAGCTGGTATTGCGGGGAAGCGTTCAGTTTGATCTTGGTGGCCTGCGGGCCGCCCGTCTTGCCGCGGGGCTGGGTGAGGGAGTAGGTGTGCCAGCCGGGCTCGATGCGGGCGGTGATGACGAGGAGCGCAGGGCGGTCGGATGTGGCGGGCGCGAATTGGGCCGTGACCGTGGCGGGCTCGGCATTTGCCGAATCGTCGAAGGCTCCGACGATGCTGAAGCGGCCGCCGGGCTGGCTGGAGAATTGGGCCCGGGCCGCGTGCGGGGCAATCGCCCCGGCGGCCAAAAGCAATGCGGCGACTGCGATCCGATGGCGGCTGGAAAGCCGTCGGTGTCGTTCGTGGTTCATGCAGGAAACTGGTTGCAAAGTGCGGGACTCGCTAGTCAGCCCAAAACCGCTGCGAGCGACGGCTGGATTAACAGATTAGTTGCGCAAGAACGGATTCTAGCTTCCGAACAGAGCCGGGCCAACGTGAGAAATCGGCCAAAACGGGGGCGTCGGCAGGGGGGCATGGATGGGCCAGAGCCGGTCGGTCGTGTACCGCCGGTCCAGATCGAAACGGCTCCATTGCGGACCCTGTCGACTGATCCATTAAACTCATAGAAGGCCTCATGGGATATATACAAGATGACAACACTGTCAAGGATTGTACGACAAAATGGGTCGGTTTGTTCGCGGTGGCAGCGTGGCGGGCGGGCCGAGGCCCGCTGCTAAGTGGGATCTGTCGGAACGTTGCGGGATTGCTTGGTTGGACTTTCACGCCGTGGTTTGGCACAATAAGGGCGTGCTGAGACGGTCAATGGCGACAGACGGAGGATTCCCCTATGGATCAGAGCTTCACCATTACCATCAACGGCGAAAAGCGGAGCGTGACGACCGATCCCGATCGGCCGCTTCTGGATGTGCTTCGCGAAGATTGGCAACTGCACGGTGCCAAGTTCGGCTGCGGCGAGCGGCAGTGCGGCGCGTGCATGGTGCTGGTGAACGGCCGGCCGGCGTTTTCTTGTTCGACGCGCGTGGCGACGGCCAATGGTCGCGAAGTGACGACGATTGAAGGCATCAGCACCGGCGAAAAGCTGCACCCGGTGCAACAGGCATTTCTCGACGAGGGGTCGCTGCAGTGCGGCTTCTGCACGGCCGGCATGGTGATGAATGCGGTCGCACTTTTGGATGCCAAACCCCAGCCGAGCGAGGCGGAGATTCGCGACTGGATGCAGACGAACGTCTGCCGCTGCGGCACGTACGTGCGGATCATCGCAGCCGTCGAGCAGGCGGCCAAGGCGAAAGGAGGGCAGCCGTGATGAAGGCAGTCAAGAGTCAAGAGTCGAGAGTCGAGAGGCAGAAGAAGGTTGAGGCTGGAGAGTCGAGCGTCGAGAGCCGGAGGGAGGCGGGCGAGTTGGTGGAGTTGCGCGAGGCGTTCGCTGACGTATCGCATGCCGGCGGCGTGGACACTTCGGTCGATTACGAGGCGGTCGATATCGATGCGCTGTACACCGAGATGCAGGAGCCGGTCGAGTTTCATTTTGCGATCGACCGCCGCAGCTTTGTGCAGATGCTGGGCGCGGGGGTGATGATTACGGTCGTCGGCGCGTTGGCGCTGGGGCAGCAACGGCAGCAGCGGGGGCGGGGCGGCGGGCGGCGGGGCGGCGGCGGGTTTTTCGGTGGGCCGCCGGTGGCGCTTTCGGCGCGGATTCATTTAGGCGAAGACGGCACGATCACCGTGCTGTCTGGGAAAGTCGATTGTGGACAAGGAGCGCGGGGCGAGCTGGCCCAGGTCGCGGCCGAAGAGCTGCGCGTGCCGGTGAGTAGCGTGCGGATGGTGCTGGCCGATACGAGCCTGGTGCCGAATGACGGCATCACGGCGGGCAGCGGCACGACGCCACGGACCGTGCCGGCGGTTCGGCAAGCGGCCGCGGCTGTGCGGCGGCTTTTGGTCGATTACGCATCTGCCAAGTGGGGCGTCGAGCCGGACGAGGTGACGATCGGCGAAGGGCGTTTGCAACGCAAGGGCTCGAAGGAGTCGATTTCATTCGCCGATTTGACGAAGGACGACGAGTTTGCCAAGAAATTCGGCGGACAGCCGCCCGCCAATTCGCCGGTCACGCCGACGGCCGATTGGTCGACGATGGGTAAGCCGCAGGCCGCCCCGTCTGCTCGCGACAAGGTGACGGGTAAACACCAGTACCCGTCTGATATGACGTTACCCGGCATGCTCTACGGCAAGGTGCTGCGGGCGCCGACGTATTTGGGATCGTTGAAAGCGGCGGACCTAGGGCCCAGCCAGCAGCTGACGGGCGTGGTCGCGGTGCGGGACGGGGGCTTCGTCGGCGTAGCTGCGCCGACTTCGTTTCAGGCGGGTAAAGCGATTGAGGCCATCGCCAAGACGGCCGAGTGGGACAATCCGCCACATCCGTCGAGCGATGAGCTGTACGATTACCTGCGCAAGAACGCCCGCGTGCCGGAGAATCCGTTCGCCGACGCGGTCGCGGCCTCGCCGAAATCGCTGAAGCAAACGTACACAGTTGCGTACGTGCAGCACGCGCCGCTGGAGCCGCGAGTGGCCCTGGCCAATTGGGAAGGCAATAAGCTCAGCGTGTGGACCGGGACGCAGAACCCGTTCGGTGTGCAGGGCGAATTGCAGCGGGCGTTCGGCTCGGCAGTGGGCGAGGTGCGAGTGATTGTGCCCGACTTTGGCAGCGGCTACGGCGGGAAGCACACAGGCGAGGCGGCGGTCGAGGCCGCCCGCATCGCCAAAGCGGCCGGCAAGCCGGTGATGCTCCGCTGGACGCGGGAGGAAGAATTCACTTGGGCGGCGTTTCGGCCGGCCGGGGTGATCGATTGCGCGGCCTCGCTCGATTCGCAGAACCGGCTTACCTCTTGGTGGCACCTCAATATCAACTCGGGCAATGCCTCGATGGAGTGCCCCTATGCGATCGCCAACAAGCGTTCGCAGACGGTCAACGTGCCGCAGCCGCCGCTGCGGCACTCGTCGTACCGCGGCCTGGCGGCGACGGCAAACACGTTCGCCCGTGAGTCGTTCATGGACGAGCTGGCGGCGCTGGCCGAGGCCGATCCGCTTGAGTTCCGGCTGGCCCATCTCGAGGACCCGCGATTGAAGCCGGTGCTTGAGGAAGCGGCACGCTCCTTCCGTTGGAAAGATCGCGTCAAGAACCGCAAGCCGAACACGGGCGTCGGACTGTCGTGCAGCATCGATAAGGGCTCGTACGTGGCCGCGTGCGTTGAGGCGAGCGTCGACCCGGATACGAAGGAGATCAAGGTCCTGCACATCTGCGAGGCGTTCGAGTGCGGCGCGATTGTGAACCCTGACAACCTGCGGAACCAGGTGGAAGGGGCGATCACGATGTCGATCGGACCGGCCCTCTCTGAGGAAATGAAGTTTAAGGATGGCGTGATCGAGAACGCGTCGTTCCGGCAATACCGGGTGCCGCACTTCAAAGACGTGCCGACGATGGACATCCGCCTCGTGAACCGGCCCGATTTGCCGTCGGCCGGGGCGGGCGAAACGCCGATCATTGCGCTCGCGCCGGCAGTGGCGAACGCCGTGTTCCAGATCACCGGGCAGCGGATTCGCAGCATGCCGATGAAGCTGGCGTAACGGCTATGGCGATAGGATGCTCTTCGCCCGCTCGACGAGCCGCGCGAATCTCGAGGTGACCTGCGTCGGATTGTCGAACTGTCGCTTGTCGACGTAGATCCAGCGAATCCAATTGCAGCCGGCCAGCAGCGTGCCGGCTGCGTCGAGGGCGGTGACCGCGCGCACTTCGTCGACAGAAAGTTGCCGTTTTTCTGCGTAGGCAGCGAGCCCGTGCTGCCAGCCGATTTGGTCGTCGCCCACGAGGCTGCCGAGGAGGCGGGCCACGTCGGTGGCGGGCGTGTCGAAATCGACCGCGCCGAAATCGACGATGCCGGTCACGCGGTCGCCGGTGAAGAGGACGTGATCGTGCCAGATGTCGCGGAGGCAGGGCTGGGTCGGCCACTCAAGTCGCGTGATTGGTTCGAGCCGCGCGAAAGCGGCCGGCGCCACCTTCGGTAGCTGGCTCAGGAACTGGCGAGCAAGCGGCGCCAGTTGCGGCCAAATGGAGTCCTCGACCGCGGAGGCGATGGGCGCGAAATCGCGATCTTGCAGTTCGCGAAGAACGGACGCTCGTCTTTGGATCGCGTTGGCTTCGGCGGCTGCTCGCGACGCGACCGGGCCGTTGAACGTCGCGGTGGCGGCGTGAATATCAGCCAGCGCGTGCATTGCGGCGGCCAGCTTGGCCGGGCTCGGCCCGAGCTCGTAATCGGCAATGCCGGGCATCCAAGGCGTCAGCTCCCACAGATGGCCCGCGAAGTCGACAAACGTTTCGCCGGTTGTGGCCGCTTGCGGAACGGGCAGGAACGGGCAGTTGCGATTCAACGCGTGACGCAGAACGGCGTGGATGAACCGCAACCGCTCGACGGGCGGATGTTCGCGCGGCCAGCGGCGGAGGACGAAAACCCGCTCGGGGGTCGTGATCCGCCAAAACAGCGCCCCGCTCATGCCGCCGGCGGTTCCCAGCGGCGCGACAGCGGGCCGCTGGAGGGGGGCGGGAAACTTACCTAGCACTGGCCAAATGTCCGGCATTTTGGGACTACATTCGCACTCGCTCGCGGCAGATCCAAGACAACAGTCGAGCGACAAATTGTAATCTACTCCCTGCGGACGACGTAGTATCCGTCCCACAAGTCGGGAATCGGCCCGAAGAGCACAGTCACGGACTGGGCCTGGCGATCGTGACGGAGCTGGTCGAGGCCCACTGCGGGAAAGTGCAGGCCACAAGCGAGCAGGTCGTGCAAACGACCTTTCGCCTCGTGCTGCCCGAGATGGTCGCCGGCGGGCGGCGACGTTAGCCGCGGCGGCGACGGCCAGCCGAGCTCACGCAAAGGGTCAGCATCGACCAAACGAAGACGCTGACCGGCTCCGGGGTGGGCTCGTTTTGCGTCGGCGGCGGCGGCGACCAGACTAGCTGATCTTGCCGGGGCGTTGTCGTATCTCCCGGGCCGATCAGGTTCAGGATGCGCACGTTTCCTACGGTCGTTCCATTGTTCCAATTGGAATCAAGCGATCCAAGTCCGAGGCCGGCGGTCCACGACATGTCCAGCGAATAGGCCGTCATCAGACTGGTGAGGAACGTGCCGTCGTAGGAACCGAGGTTGTTGAGAATTTGAGTCGTATCCCAGCCCATGCTTTTCCAAATGCCGTACTGAACGGCGTTGGCGTCGCCGGAATCCCAACTGCTGAAACCCGTTAGCCCCGTCAGCCCGGCCCCGCCCGTCAGCACGGGCTCGAGGAACTTGGTGTACAACCAAGCGGCGAATGAGCCGAGGGTTTTATTGCTGGCGGACGTGGTAAAAGTTATTGGGACGTCATTGGCGACCGTGTAAATGTACTGCGTTGTGCTGTTGCTGAGATTGATGTGCTCGCTGATTTCCACGCAAAAGGTGGGGAAATCGTACGTTGTCGCGGCGCCATTGTACGTGGTGTTGAAGACGTCGAACGTGGAAGCGACCCCATAAACGTCGACGTAGAAGATGCCGCCGTTTCCGCCGGGGCCGTTGTACAGAGCGACTTGGCTGCCGGACGTCGCAAACTGGACGGAGGCCTGAACGGGCGACACGGCCGAGATGCCGGCCGCGAGGACCACGGCCGCGAGCAACAGGTGCATTTTCATTTGTAGCTGTTCCGACACGAACGGCAAATTGGCTCATTGCGCTCCGAACCCATGCGTGAGCCACCCACGATTATGCCTGGAGCTGCCCGGTCAGTCAACGTTTTTGTGCAAATTACATTTACATTCGTCCCATTTTTTCTTCTCGCTTCATATATCCTGTCTTGTCAGCGACGTCGAGTGCGTCCCAATACTAGCGCAACCCTGGCAGGCTGTTGAGGTTATGACAAACGCGCGGCGGTGGGGGGACAGGGGCTTGAAGCCGATTGGTCCCGCCGGGCCGTTGACTCCGGGGCGGAGCAGCTTCTTGCCCTCGGAATGGAGGCGGACCGGTGGAAACGGTCACCGGCTGAAGACATGTCAGCCAGGCCAGCCGACGGCCGGCGGGACGGGCGGATGGCAAACGGCCAGCGGCGGGACGGGCAGGGTTGTCCGTCCTTCTGATATAGGCCAAGGCGGGGCTCAACTTAGATATCGTCAAACCGGCCGCTGGAGTCGCCGAAGCGGTCGACATGGATGTCCATGCGATCGAGCATCGTGACGAACAAGTTCGACATTGGCGTGCCTTGGGGGGCCTCGACATAGCGGCCCGGGTTGAGCTTGCCGCCTCCGCCGCCGACGAGCAGGGCCGGCAGGTTGCGGTGCGTATGACGATTGCCGTCGGCAATGGCGGCGCCGTAAAGCATCATCACGTTTTCGATCATGGGCCGGCCGTCGCTGTCCTCGGTTTCAGCCAGCTTTTTGATGAAGCCGGCGAAATGCTGCATGTAGTACTGCTCGATCAGCTTGGTTTTTTCGAGCATGTCCTGCACGCGCAGGTTGTGCGTCAGCCAGTGGTGGCCTTCTTTGATGTCGAGTTGCGGGTAGGGAATGTTGCTGCCGTCGTTGGCCAACAGCAGCGTGGCGATGCGGGTCTGATCGGTCTGAAAGGCCAGCAGCATCAGGTCGTACATCAGGTCCCACCGCTGGCCGACTTCTTCCGGGGCGCCGGGCGGAGTGGGGTAGACCGGGTCGGGGATCGAAGCCGCATCGTGAATTCGACGCTCGACTGCGCGGATGCCGGTCAAGTATTCGTCCAATTTGCGGCGATCGCCTGCGCCGAGCTGGTTCTCGAGCGAACGCGCAGTCATCGAGCACGAAGTCGAGCACCGATTTCTGAGTGTCGCGAACGCGGGCGAGAGCGGCCGTTCGCTCGCCGTGCTCGCCGGTGCCGAAGAGGCGCTCGAAGGCCAGCCGCGGGTTGGGTTCGGGCGTCAGCGGCGTCGTCGCGGACGACCAGGATAGGTTGTACTGATAAGCGCAGGCATAGCCGCTGTCGCAACTGCCGGAGTTGTGAATTTCGTCGCAGGTGAGCTCGATCGACGGGAAGCGAGTCAGGTGGCCGACCGCCTGGGCGGCCACCTGATCGACGGAGATGCCGCAATGGATATCGGCGCCGGCCGTTTTGCGGGCCCGCATGCCGGTGAGATAGGTCGCGCCGGCGCGGGCGTGGTCGCCGGCGCCATCGGGGCCGGGCGTGGCGTTTTCGTGGTCGAGGCCGGCGATGATTTGGATGTGCTGGCGGAACGGCTCGAGCGGTTCCATTGTTTTGGCGAGCGAAAAATCGCGGCCGCCGCCGGTGGGCCACCAATTCGTCTGGACGACGCCATTGGGGATCATGAAATACGCCATGCGGAGCGGGGCCCGCACGGCTCGGCGACGGCCGCCCGGGCAACGCGCGGCAGCAGCGAAGGAAACACGGGCAAGGCCACGGCGGCGCCCCCAGGCCGCGGAGAAAGTTGCGGCGGCTGAGCGCATCGTGCCGTGCGGCTTGTTGGCGGGGGTCGGTGTAGCGGTAGCGGGACATGTCCGTCTCCGTCTTAAGGTTGTGGCGGTTCGGCCGATGCGGGCACGGGGTTGGCGGCCACGGCGGGCAAGTTCGGCCGGCGTTGCCGCTCAAATTGCGGTGATTTTAGCAGTCCCTTCAGCAGAACGGAGAACTTACCGTCCTGTTTGTCCAACTCATCGACGATCTGGTCGACCGTCTGGGAGTCGGTGTATTCAACCCCGCGGCCCAAGGCGTAGGTCATCAATTTCTCGGTGACGCAGTAATAGAAGTCGCGCTTCTTGTTCTCCTTCAGGACCCGCTTCATCTCCTTAATGTTTTCGAACGATTCCCCGCTGATCAACCGGCCGGCTGGATTGATCGGCTCGCCCTTTTCTTTGTCGCGCCAGACGCCCATGGCGTTGAAGTTCTCGAGAGCCAGGCCGAGCGGGTCCATGCGGGCATGACAATTCGCGCATCGCGCCTGCTCTCGATGTGCCTCGAGCACTTGGCGGAGCGTCGGCGTTTTGCCTTTGAATTTGTCATTTGAATCATTCAAGTCGGGCACGTTCGGCGGCGGCGGAGGCGGCGGCGTACCCAGGATGTTATCGAGAATGAACAGGCCGCGCTTCACGGGCGACGTGCGGTCGGGGTTCGAGGTGATCGTCAGCATCGTGCCCTGCGTAAGCACGCCGCCGCGGGGGCTGTCGGGGGGCAGCTTCACCAGCCGCATCTCCGGGCCGGTCACGCCGTCGATTTTGTAATGTTCTGCCAGTTTCTGGTTGAGAAATGCGTAATCGCAATCGAGTAGTTCGAGCAGGCTGCGGTCGCTGTGCAGGATGTAGTCGAACTGCATCTCGGTTTCCTGCTGCATCGCGTTGCGAAGATCGGCGTCGAAGGTCGGCCCACCGCGGCGGAAGCCAAGACCTTGGCCGCGACCACGGCCGCGGCCGCGACCACGGCCATTCTGGGCGAGTTGGCCGGCGCCGCGACCGCGCCTGCCGGCGCGATTGCCGGCATCGGCCTGGGGTGCCGCTTGGGCTGCCACCCGGGCGGCGTCGAGGACTGCGTCGGTGCCGGCAGTTTGGGCGGGGCCCTGGGCTGGCTCCTGGTTTGCTGCCAGGGCTGGACCTGGTTGGACTTGGTCCTGAACCTGAGCCGCATCCTGGTTGCCGGCCTGGTTTTGGGCTGGGTCGGCGTTTTGGGCCAGGTTGAATTGCCGGGGAAACGCCGGAGTTTCGGGCACTTCGCTGGGCGGCAGATCGCCATTGGCGACGGCCGCTGCATCGATACGGACGTGGGCCACGTCGCGGGCGCGGAGCCACTGGCCGGCGAAGTTGTCGACAAAATTCTTGCTACGGGGGTCGGCGATCATGCGGTCGATTTGCTCGTCGAGATGGGCCCGCAACTCGCCCTTGGCAGCGAGTTCAAACAGTTTGTCGTCCGGCATCGTCGACCAAAGGAAATAGGACAGACGCGAGGCTAGGGCATAGTCGTCAATCAGCGGAAACGGGTCGGCTGCGGCCGAACCGGCCGCGTCGTCGGCCGGCTGGGATGCCGACGTCGTGGCCGGAGTATCGGCCAATTCTTCCACGCGATAGAGGAAGCGGGGCGAGGCGAGAATCGCAATCATCGCCCGGGCGATCCCTTGTTCGAAGGTCTTTTCCGGCTTGTGATACTCGGTGGCGGCGACTTGGGCGAGCAGCTCGACCGTACGGTCGTTTACGGGGCGGCGGAAGGCCCGCGTGGCGAATTTGCCGAGCACTTCCTTGGCGTATGCAAATCGCTCGTCGTCCGACTCCGGCGGCAGTTCTCGAGAGTAAATGCGATCGAAATTGGGCGGCTTGACCCATTGATCGCGCTCGGTCGGGCCGCTCATGCGAACGTTGATCACCTTAAAGCGGATAAATACGTCGGGCCGGCCGACCGGCGAATCGGGCGCCGGCTCGAGCGGGCGGACTTCGAACCGCATTTTGTGGTCGCCGGCCGGCAGCTCTTTGGCAAAATGGTAGAAGTACGACTCGCCGTCGCGATAATCAAAGATGCGGTCGACAAGCTCCTCGCCGTCGAAAAAGAAACGGACGTGCGACCGGAGCGGATTGTATTCGAATTGTCCGTCGACGCGGAGCTCCATGTCGAGATCGTAGTGGCCGTCGCGGGGTGCTTTGTAGGTCGCCTCGAGATCGGCTGTGTCTTCGAAACGGACCTCCTGGCCGGTGAGGGGGCCGGTGCGGGCGTTGCCGCGGCCTCCGCGTGCGCCGCGGCCGCCTCGAGCGGGCATCTCCTGCTGTGGTTCTTCGGCGGGTACTTCCCCGGCCACATTGACAAAGTCTCGGCCGCGAAAATCTGTCTGGGCCGGCTGCCGCGAGGCTTGGGGCACGGCGGCGTCGACAATGCTCTCGGCCGCCTGCAGGTACTTTTCGGTCAGCATGGGCGAAACGGTCAGGACTTCGCCGATCGTATCAAAGCCGTAGCCGGTGTCGTCCGGCGGAAAGTGGAGCAGGACGTCGTAGTCGTAGCCCAACAGATCGCGAATCGTGTTTTGATATTCAACGCGGTTCAACCGCCGCAGCACGATGCGGCCCGGATCGGGATGGGCCGGGTCGATCTGAAACACGTCGCGGTTGACCCAGCCGGCGATTTTGGCGATTTGCGCGGCCGAGGGCCGTTCATTGCCTTCTGGTGGCATGACCCCGGTGCGCAAATTCTTCAGGACGAGCGACCAGAGCTTTTGATCGCCGAACAATTGCCCCTTGGCCTCCAACTCGTCGAAGGCCCGATTGCCTTCGCTCGAGCCGTTACCGTGGCATTCGTAGCAATAGGTTGTAAGCAGCGGCTTGACGTCTTCCGAGTAGTGCTGGGCGGCGCGCGGCTGTGTCGACGGGTTGGCCGTCGATGCGACTTCTTGGCTTTGAGCAAACAAAAGTGCGGGGCTGACAAAGAGGGCCAGCAGGACAGAGCAAGGCGTCAGGGACGCGTACCGCATCTGGGAAACCCCCACCGGGTTGGCGGCTGGAATTACAGGGTGAGCGCGGAACCTCGCGCGAGGGAGGACGGCGCGACGCAAGCCTCAGGGGAGCCAGCATTTTAGACTGCGCCCGCTAAGGATGCAAGCGTGGCAATTGGTCGGCGGCTTAACCTGAGACCAGCAATTTGTATCGACCGATGGCCGAACATGGCCGAAGCCGTTTATGGCGGGCAAAATAGGCTGGAAAAGCAGAGCTGACATTCAATCAGCGGCCAGATTCTGCTTTGAGTCTTGAGTAGAATCTGCCGATTGTCGCGAATCGGAGAGGTCGGATTGCGCTTGGCTTGCGTCAGATCGTCGCCGCCAACAGGACGCCAACAGGTCATAAGAGGAGCTGTGGACGAACGTGCCAGTTGAATCCGCCGGAACGTCACCGCCGGAGCTGCATCGGGGCTGGCTCGATCGAGGCAGTCGGCTACGCCGTCTTGCCGATCCGCCGCAGGCCGAGGGCGAGCATGATCCAGGCCCAGCCGTTGAAAATCATTTCGATCCCCACGAACAGGCCGATTACCCAAGTGGCCGAGGCCGGCCATTGGCGGTTGATCAAGAGACCCAAGAGCAGCGTGATGCCGCCGTTGAGCAGCACCCAGCCCCACTCGGGAAAACGCTGGACCAGCGCAACCACGATGCGGAAAATGCCGCTGACGATCAGGAAGATAGCGATCAGCTTCGTCAGCAGCAGCAGATTCTCAACCGGCGCGTCGACGATCATGAGGCCGACTACGCAGTACAACACGCCAACCAAGAGGTGCACGACCATGCCGCTCCACTTGCCGGCCCAAAACGAGCTGATGATTTGAATTACGCCGCCAGCCAGCAGCAGGAAACCGAACATGGCCACCGCGACCACGCCCGCGGCGAACGACGACCCAATGGCCGTCGCCCCGAGCAGCACCAGGGCAATGCCCAGGATGAGAAAACACCACCATTGGTCGCGGAGAGATTCGAGTTCGTGGCGGAACGCGGCGACGGGAGACAGGGAATCGGCGGACATGGGAGGGCTCCTCAGCGCGGGGTGTGGAATTCTGTGCATCACTGCCTGCGCCTAGAGTCTAGCCCGCGACGGGCAAAATGCTAGCGTCGCAGTGGCGGGGAAAGCCCGAATGATCGGTTTTTCCGCGGATTTAGCGTTTCTAATGAGCGGCCGGCCGGACCGTGCTGTGGGCCAGGATGATTTTCTTTTGGCCGGCGGTGGCGAACTGGATCGTGGCCCGGCGGTTTTTACCGAGGCCGGCTGACCTGATTGGCCAATTCGTAGATTACCGGTTAGACTTAGATTATTCGTGGTTCGTTCAATGTTTGACCCATTGAATTGACAGCATACTATGGCCACTGTCGAGACTGTATCTGTGGGAAGCGACGGCGACGTGCCGATTCCGCAATCGGTGCGGCACCTGACCGGCATTGACGCCGGCTCAATCGTCACGCTGGAAGCCCGCAAAGGAGTAATCGTCATTCGTCCCGTGAGCGAAAACGCTGAGGTCTATAGCCTGGAGCGTAAGGCCGAGTTCTTGCTGTCAAACGCAGTGGACGCGGCCGACTATGCAGCGGCATGCGATGAAGTGCGCCGGATGGGGCTGGACCCGGATAAAATCACGCGCCAAAAGCCGAAAAGTTAACCACTGTGGATCGAGTTTTTCTGGACGCCAATGTCCTGTTTTCGGCTGCGTACCGGGAGCGGTGCGGCCTCTTGCGGTTGTGGCAACTGGCCGACATCGAGCTGGTGACATCGGCCTTCGCGGCGGACGAAGCTGCCAGAAACCTTAACACGGATGCCGAGCGCGAGCGTCTGGGCCGACTGCTCGACAAACTAGCCATAGTCGATGAAACGTCTCTGCACCTGGAGACGCTCACGAGCTTTTCGCTGCCGACGAAGGACATCCCCATCCTAATGGCTGCCGTGCAGGCGTCGGCCACACATTTGTTGACAGGTGATAAGCGGCATTTCGGGCCATTTTTCAATCAATCGATAAGCGGCGTTCTGATTCTGCCACCTGCTGATTACCTTGCCACTCGGGCAGCGAGCGAGCCGTCGATCAAAGATTCAGACATTGATACTTGAGATTCCCGTCCCTAATCTTATCGGTCATTGCGCTGAGTCTGATCGCCACAATTGGACGTCGATCGGGACTTCCATGATTGAGTTTTGTCGGTCAGAGCCGCGTATTTGCACCTTGGCTACGACAAATCTCGTCCACGCTCCATTGCCAATGAATATCTTCGTGGCAGCACCCGGTGATATTTGATGAATATCTGCGCTGACCATACACATTTCGCTTCGCGAGATGATGTCTTGAACCGAGACGCCATCTTCCACGCGGCTAATTCGTAATTGTACGCGGCGGTTACCCGCGAGCCCGAAACGATGGTCGAGGCGCTCATTCAAAGGTGGCGCAAGTGTAAGTTCAACCGCGGCCTCCGTCGTCGGGTTTACAAACGCGGCACGAACATTCGAAGCGCATTGGATCTCGAAAACAGTGTCGTCTTTGCCAGACTCTACAACCCGCCCCAGCCCGCAGATTTCTCCATCGCGGATTGGAAATAAAGCAAGAGAGAAGCTTTTCCAGTTCGAAAGGATCGCAAGCATGATGCCCGCGACCGTCAATCCAAGCATCATGTGACGAAGGCGGTATCGCACGGTCTAGGGTTGAATTAGTTCAGACATTGTTTTCGCGAGATCGCTTCATAATACACTGCGCGATCGATTAATGTGAGCGTGTTGGCCCTTGAGTAAGTCGACTGAAGTTAACTTGACTATCGCGCCGGCCGGACCGTGCTGTGGGCCAGGATGATATTCTTTTGGCCGACGGTGGCGAACTGGATCGTGGCCCGGCGGTTTTTACCGAGGCCGGAGAGGGCGATGATTTTGCCCGGGCCGTATTCGGGGTGGAGGACGGTTTGGCCTTGTTTGAAGGCGTCGGGTGCGATGCGAGGGAGCTGGGAGGCAGCCGATTCGTTGGTGAGATTGGCGGCCGTGGTGATCGAGGCGGCAGCGATGTTGAACGTCGACTTGCCGCCGTTGTGCTTGGCTTCGACCGAGACTTGTTCGAGATCGAGCCTGCAAGGCGAGGGCCGAGCGGAGGCACTGCTGGACGAGCCAGCAGTGGAACCCGATAATTCATCGCCGGGCTCAAAGGCCCAGCTGTCGTCGCCCGTGTCGTCCTCCCAAGCGTCACCGTGGGTGGGCGGCTGGTGGTGGGCGATGTACTCGGTAGCGGCGTCGACGAGGTCGAGCTCCTCTCGGGGCATTTCCATCAGGAACGAGCTGGGGATCGTGTGGCGGCGCTGGCCGCGGAAGTCGCGGGTGATCGCGTAGGAGAGCTGCAGCTCGTCTTTGGCGCGGGTCAGGCCGACGAAGGCCAGGCGGCGCTCTTCTTCCAGCTCGTCGGGGTGGCGGCCAACGCGCTCGTGCGGGAGCACGCCGTCTTCGACTGCGATGATAAACACGACCGGGAACTCGAGCCCCTTGGCGGCGTGGAGCGTCATCAGCGTGACTTTGTCGGTGTCGGTGTCCCAGTTGTCGGTTTCGTTCACCAGCCAGGTCCGCTCTAGATATGCTTCGAGCCGGCCGCCGCCGGGGAACTCTTCGTCGAACTGGCGGGCGTCGGTGAGGAGTTCTTCGATGTTGGCGAGGCGGTTCTGGTCCTGCTCGTCGTCGCTGGCGGCGAGGGAGAAGCGGTAGCCCGACGCATCCAGCACCGTCCCGATGATCTCCTCGACGTCGCCGTGGACCACCTCGGCGATGCGGTCGATGATCTGGACGAAGGCGCCAACCTTGGCCGCGGCGGCTTTCGAGAGGCCGACCTCGTTTGCACGCAATGCGTGCGAGCTGGAGATCTCGCGGGCCGCCTCGAGCAGCGGGATGCCGATGCGGTAGGCCTGCTCGCTCAGCCGCTCGACCGTTTTGCGGCCGATACCGCGGGGGGGCGTGTTGACCGTGCGCTCGAAGGCCATGTCGTCGCGGGGATTGTTGACGAGCTGGCAGTAGGCAAGCACATCCTTGATTTCCTTGCGGGCGTAGAACTCCTGGCCGCGGACGATCTGAAACGGCACGCCGGCGGCGCGGAACGACTTTTCCAGCACGCGGGAGAGGGCGTTCACCCGATAGAAGACCGCGAAGTCGCTCGGTGTGCGGCGGCCAGCGGTAACGGCGGACTTGATTTGCTCGACAATCGCGGCCGCTTCGTGATCTTGGTTCGCGTAGAGGACCAGCCGCACCGGCTGGCCTTCGTCGTTTTCGGTCCACAGGGCCTTGTGCTTGCGGCGGACGTTGTGGGTGATGAGCTGGTCGGCGATCCGCAAGATGCGCTTGGTGCTGCGATAGTTGCGCTCGAGGCGAACAATGCGAACGTTCGGGTAGTCGTGCTCGAATTCGAGGATGTTGTTCAGATCGGCGCCGCGCCAGCCGTAGATCGATTGATCGGGATCGCCGGTGACGGCCAGATTGGGGTAATCGCTCGACAGCGCGCGGAGGATGACGTACTGCGCGGTTGGTGTCCTGATATTCGTCGACCATCACGTAGCGGAAGCGCTCGTCGAGCTCGGCGCGGATTTCGGCGCGATGGAACAGAAGCTGGGCGACGTGGAGCAGCAAATCGTCGAAATCGACGGCCGACGAGGCCAATAGCCGCTGTTGATAGGCCGGGTAGACCTGGGCCAGGACGTGGCTGAGCGTGCTGCCAGATTTGGGCTCGAAGTTCTCGGCCGGGATGAGCTTGTTCTTAGCGGCGCTGATGGCCTCCGCCAGCCGCTCGGGCGTAAAGTTGTAGGTGTTGATGTTCTGTGTTTCGATGACGCGCTTGACGGTCTGCCGCTGGTCGCTGTTGTCGTAGATCGTGAAGTTGGGCTCCAGGCCGACGTGCTGGGCATATTGTCGGAGGAGCTTGGCGCCGAAGCGGTGGAACGTGCTGAGCCAGACCCGTTGGCCGGGTGCGAGCTGGGCCACGCGGCGCAGCATTTCGTCAGCGGCCTTGTTGGTGAACGTGAGGGCCAGGATTTGCGAGGCGGGGACGCCGCTTTCGAGCAGATGGGCGATGCGGTGGGTGATGACGCGGGTCTTGCCGCTGCCGGGGCCGGCGAGGATCAGGAGGGGCCCGTCGCGGTGGAGGACGGCCTGGCGCTGGGGTTCGGTGAGGGAATCGAGGAGGTGGTTCAAGCGGCGATCCGTCGGTTGAAGTAAAACTGTGTGCCACGTGCGGCGGGCCGAGTCCGCCAGCGAACTGGCCTTCTGTCTTCCATCTATCTTTCCGTACGGAGCCTGGTAGGGGCAAGGGTCATGCTAGCAGCGGAGGGCGGGGCGAAGAGATTTTTTCGCGCAAAGTAGTTCCCACGCCCATTCGCGAGTTGCTATACTCTCGCCTTCGAGCGAGGCGCGCCAAGGTGGCAGCTTATTAAAGGTCGGGACGAGCGCCTGCGTCCCCGCCAGGGAGCAGCGGCGAAAACTCTTTAGATTCGCCGGTTGCATTTTTGGGAGGGAGCCCGCCATGACCCGCGTCCCACTCAATCGCGCTTACGAAAAATCGGAACACCTGAAGGACAAGTTGGAAATGAGTACGGCCGAGATCGGCTTGGCCGTGCGTACGACCAACTGCTTGGAAGAACGCGGAGTGTTCACGGTGAACGACCTGCTGCACTGCACGCGCGATGACCTGTTGAGCATTTCGAACTTCGGCGAGAAGACGCTTGAAGAAGTGTACAAGGCGCTGGAGCGCGTCGGCTTTTATCGGCCGGGGCGGCAGCCGGAGGCGGTCGGCAGCGCGGCCAATTGAGCTGCGGCCGGGGCGTCGGTCCGCCTGCGCGAACGAAGCAGGTCGCTCGTCCGCGAGCGGACGTTCATCGCGCAGCTTCGACCTTGAGCTCAGCCGAGCGGAGCGAGCGAGAGGACGGCACGTAATGGTCTGTTGAAAAACACTGTCGTGGCGTTTTTCAACCTCGCCAAGTGCCGATCGAAGCTCGTCCCGGCTCGCAGCACTGCGACTTTCGTCGCACTTTTGGCATGGCATTCATGCGATGCAGCAGCCGATCGATTTTTTTCAACAGGCTGTTAACCGGCCCATTGCCGCCGGCTGAGATCAGTTGCGGATCGACCACGGCGGTGGCTAAGCTAAGTGCGGACTGACCGCACGCTGCGGTCAATCGGACAGCGAACCTCCGAACTCTGAAGGTCGCACGATGCCGCTGCGCTGGCGACTGTTTGTCAAGAAGCGGGGCTCGCGCAGCACCAGCGCGCGCTGGCAGGGCATGCTGGGCGAGGCCGTGCTCGACCTCGTCCTCTTGAGCATCGGCTCGTATTTTCTCTACTGGCTCATTTCGCACTTGCTGTTGGCGAAGGACGTCAGCTACGGCTGGTGGCCATGGTTGGCGCTGGTGATTCCGACCGCTCTGATTGTGTACGGCGGCGGCGGGCTTGTGGTGCTGGTGTGGAGCAGTACGGCGAGTGTCGAGCGCCGGGCAGCCGTGGCCCAGTTGGCGAGCGACTGGGAAATTCCCACCGGGCGACGCCGGCCGGAGCGGCCGGAGCTGCCGACCGTCCCGCCGATCGACGCCGTGATCGACAGCCCGGGCGTGCGATTGGAGTATCGGCTGCCCGCGGATGCGGCTAGCGGCTGGGTGTCGGCCACGATGGCCCTTGTGTGCCTGGCGTGGAACTCGCTCGTGGCGCTATTTGTCGTCCAGGTGATTCGCTCGCACGTGGAGGGGCGTCCGAATTGGCTGCTCACATGGCTGATCGTCCCGTTCGTGATGGCCGGCGCTTGGACGCTGTTCGCGCGAGGACGCCAACTGCTGATGACGACGGTCGTGGGCACGACGCTGATCGAGGTGTCGCAGCATCCGCTTTACGGGGGCGGCAAGTACGAGGGCTTTTTATCGCAGACCGGGCGGCTGCACGTCCGCTGGCTGCAGGTACAATTGGTGTGCGAGGAGCAGGCCGTTTATCGGCAGGGGACCGACACGCGGCGGGCGACCGCGCGGGTGCACCGCGACATCCTGTTCAGTCAGCGTAAATTCGACATCGCGTATGGCCAGCCGTTTGAAACACCGTTTTCCTTTACGGTGCCGGCCGCGGCGATGCACTCGTTCATCGCGACGCACAATGCGGTCCAGTGGTGCCTGGTGGTTCGCGGCCGCCTGGCCCGCTGGGGCGACATCGAGCGGCGATTTCCGGTGTACGTGTATCCGATAATGTGAACAGGTGAGTGGGTGAGCGAGTAGCCGGCCTGACTGCCCTCCAGCTCACGACTTTCCTCCACCACTTCTCCATTATTCTCCCATGACCTCCCCCACCGTCAAACTGACGCTCGATGAGCCGACGCGGGTGTATCGCCCGGGCGATCGCCTGTCTGGGCGGTTCATGGTTGACGGATCGAAGCCGTGGGGCGTGCGGGCGGCCGAGCTTTCGGTGTTGTGGTACACTTCGGGAACGGGCGAGGAAGATTTTTCCGTGCATTACTTTGAGCGACTGGTGGACGAGCCGGGTCGGCCGCTCGACCTGCGGGTGCCGCGGCGGTTTGCAACGGCGCTGCCGGCCAGTCCCTGGAGCTACGACGGTCAAATCGTTAAGGTCTGCTGGTGCGTGCGGCTGCGCTTGACCTTGCCCCACGGGCAAGAATCGCTGACGGAGATGCCGTTTCGGCTGGGGAGCGTGCCGGCGGCGACGGCAAGTCAAGAGCTGAGAGACGAGAACCCGGAACCGGAAGAGAACGGTTCAGCGTCTATAACTAGAGCCAGAAGTTGATCCATGCCAGGCACATGATACCTTCGCGTCATAGCAATCCGTTCGCTACGTGCTGGACTCGGCCGGGAGCAATCCCCTTTCACTTTCCAGACGGCCAAAGTGCTGAACGGCTCGTAGCGCAGTTGGCGGCGCAAGGCTGGTGCGGTCAGATTCTCGGGCCGCACGGGAGCGGAAAATCAACGCTGCTGGCCACGCTGCGGCCGCTATTGGAACGGACTGGACGTTGTATCCACATCGATGACGGCTTTGAGCAAAGAAGCCTCTTCGCACGCTGGCGAATGAAGCGCCTCTGTCGGCGCAGTAAAGTTGGTCTGCTGGTGACTTCGCACTTCTCTTGCGGGCTGCCCACGCTGATCGAACTGGCGCCGGACTGGAAAACAGTCGAGCAAATCGTGGCCGAGCTAAGTTCGACCGCATTGACTGCCGTTGCACCAGCGGACGTGGCTGCCAGCTTTGCGCGCCATGGTAGCAACGTGCGGGAGATTCTGTTCGACTTGTACGACCGCCACGAGCGGCTTAGCCGGGCGGCGCGAACGGCGACCGTCTCTGTCGCGTAATGCAGACGGGCGGCAGGGCGTGGCGGCAAGTTTCGCCTCGAAATTGCCAGCCGGCAGGCGGCTCTCGATTCCGCCACGCCACAGCCACGTTGCCATCTGGCAACATGCGGGCCGCCTGTTGATTCTCGTCATCGAGTCGGCCTCCGTGCGGGAGGCGACGTACAATTGACCGCAGCCTGGCGTGCCAAGGGACGTGCATTCCTTGCTGGCTGTGGTTTGACTATTGCTGATGTGAGCGTGGGGGGAGCGCGCTCGCCAGGTTGACGTTGCCGTAGCTGCTTTTCCAATCGGCACGGATTGCCCAGCCTGAAATGTCTGCCATTTTGCCGCGAGCGGCAGGCCGATTGTTGCGTTCCGCGTCCGCTCCGGTTACACCAGAAGTAGGCTCCTTCTTGTCCCGCACTTTCGTTTGAAAGGGTCTAACATGTTTTCGATGTGGAAGCGCCTCGCTGCCGCAGCGTCCGTTTGCGTCGCCGTTACCTTTTGGGCCGCCGATGCTCAAGCGCAGTGGTATCAGACTTATTACGCCCCCAGCGCTTATCAAACGTATTACGCCCCGACGTACTCTGCGAATTATGCGCCCACGACGGCCTATTATGCGCCGACGACCGCGTATTATGCGCCGACGACCGCGTATTACGCACCGGCGACCTCGTATCAAACATATTACGCCCCGACCGTCGCTCGCACGGGTTGGTATCCAGGGTACTGGATTGATCGCACTAGGGCCTGGCTGCGGGGCGGGCGAACGACGTACGTTGCTTCGTACCCGGTGACGTATTCGGCCGGCTATCCCGTTTCGTACTCAGCCAGTTACGCTCCGGCCGCGAGCGGTTGCTCGACATGTTCGGCCTACTCGGCCGGCTACGCGCCGTGTTCGACCTGCGGCGTGCAACAAGTGACATTGCAGCCGGCGTGTTCAAGCTGCTCGTCGTGTTCGAGCTGCTCGTCGTGCGGCACGTGCAGCGACTGCAGCGCGCCGGTGGTTTCGCAAACCGGGTACACCATGTCGGGCACCTGCTCGAATTGCACAGCGACGCAGCCGATGAGCGAGCCGACGCCGGCGGCCAGCGCGTCCCCGAGTACGTACGGCAGTTCGAATGTGGCGCCCAGCGTGCCCAGCGGCGCCAATATTCCCGAAACGCGTGCCCAGAAGCCGGTGGAGGGCACGCAAGGCGCGACGCAGACAGGCGGAGCAGCGACCGAGAACAGCGGCCAGGAGCCCTACGACAAAGTCTTGGAAGACGCCGCCAAGCGGGAAGGGAAATCCGAGGACAATACTAATAACGGCGCGTCGTATTTCGAGGCGCCCAAACTATTCGACACTCGCGACCGAGCGGCGATGCGCAGCCCGGCCCCGATTCACACGGCCGTCTACCAACGCCCGTCCGGCACGCCGAGCGATGAGGTCCGCGTCCGCGTAATTACTTGGGAACAGGCCCACCGCGATGCGGCCGGCTGGACGAGCGCTTCGAAGTGAAGAAGGATTGACGGGCGAGGGGCGAGATATTACGTCGGCGCGCTTGCTCGGCCGCCTCACTAGAGTGAATTCTCTTTAGCCTGCTGAATGGTTAGCTCTCACCGCACGATCAGCACCGAGCAGGGCGACCGCGTCAGCACTTCGGCTGACGTGCTGCCAAGCAGCAAGCGAGCGACATTGCCGCGGCCGCGGCTGCCGACGACGACCAGGTCGTGCTGCTTTTGATTGAGCGTGGCCAGCAGTTGATCGGCGGGCCGGCCCTCGACGACCAGCGGCGGCAGCTTGCGAAACGCGGCGGGCAACTTGGCTTGAAAGGCCACGAGTTCAACCCGCGCCGCGGCCACGTTTTGCTCGTGCTCGAGTTGCCAAGCCTGGGCCATGGCGGCGACGTCGGGGTCGCGCTTTTGCTGGTGGCGGAGCCAATCGGGCAACTGGGTGAGAAACATGGGCTGCACGACCGTCATCACACCGCCCTCAGTGAATGAGGGCCACTCGACGCGGTTCAAGAGCGCGGCGATGCGCTCGCCGATCACAGGACCGTCATAGGCCACGAGCAGGCGGAGTAGCTGGTCGCCCGTGCCGGCCGGCTTTTCGAGGGTTTGCTCGGCGGGTCTTTCCACGTGACCGCCGTCGTCGACCGGCTCGCTCTTGACGACCAGCACCGGCACGTGGGCCGATTCGACGACGGCCCGGCTGACGCTGCCGAGCATGAAGCGTTCGAGCAAGCTGGTGCCGCGAAAGCCGACGGCGACAAGATCGACCTGGCGCTCGTCGGCGGCGGCCAAGATCGCGGAGCTTGGGGAGCCGGCAACTTCAACGGCTTCCGCTTGCTTTTGCCAGGCTGGATCGAGGCGGGCGAGCGCTTCATCGAACACGGCCCGGCTGAGGGCGCTGCGGGCCCTCTCCTGGACGGCCGGGTCGAGATGCTCTTCGCCGCCGAACGAGATCTCGGGCGCGGCGTAGAAGAGGACGATCTCATCGCGCTCGGAGGAAAGCGCACGGCCGACAAATTCCACCGCAGCGAGCGAGTTTGACGAGCCATCAACGCCGACAAGTACTTTCATTCTGGCAAGTGTAGCGGGCGGCGCCGACAGTGACTAGGCGAGAGCCAACACGGCTAATAGAATGCATTTCTTCATTCGGCGGCCTATACTTACATACTTTCAGCGGTCGCCGCTGACTTGCTGTGCTTGGCCTGCGGGCCGTTGACCCTTTCTCGCTTGAGTTTTGTGATGACCAGATACTCCGTTCATGACTTCGTCGGAATTGCAATTGCGCTCGGTTTCCTATTGGCGGAGTCCGCGTCCCTTTGCGCCAACGCGGAGAATTGGCCGCAGTGGCAGGGGCCAAATCGCGATAACAAATCGAGTGAAACGGGGCTCCTCAAATCGTGGCCAGCCGGCGGACCGCGGCGCTTGTGGATGAACACGGACTGCGGCGTCGGCTTTGGCGGGCCGGCGATTGTCGATGGGCGGCTTTATGTTTTGGGGGGGCGCAACGGGGTGGATTATTTGCTCTGCCTCGACGCGAACCAGGGGACGGAAATCTGGCACGCCGCACTGGGGGAAACTCTGAAAAACGACTGGAGCGACGGCTCGCGGGGACGCCGACGGTGTCCGGCGGCAACGTCTATGCCTTGAGCGGCGCCGGCGCGTTGGTTTGCGCGGGGGCGAGCGACGGGCACATCGTGTGGAAGAAATCGATGCAGGATCTGGGGGGCACCGTGCCGAAATGGGGCTACGCCGAATCAGTGCTGATGGACGGAGACCGCGTGGTTTGTACGCCCGGCGGCAAGCAGGGCTCGATTGCGGCGCTGGACAAGAACACGGGCGAATTGCTGTGGCAAACGAAAGAACTCGACGACGTCGCCCATTACGCTTCGGTCATTCGCCACGAGTTTCACGGCCAGCCGCAGTACGTGCAATTGCTCACGACGCGGCTGGTGGGCCTGGACGTGGAGAGCGGCAAGGTGCTGTGGCAGGTCGATTTCAACGGCGACGTGGCCTGCATTCCCACGCCAATCGCCTGGGACAATCACGTGTTTGCCACGTCGGGTTATAGCGCCCAGTGCATGCTGGTTGAGATCGGTGCGGACAATACGGCCACCAAGGTCTTCGAGAACCAAGTGCTCAAGAACCATCATGGCGGCGTGATTAAGGTGGGCGACTACCTCTACGGTCATTGCGACGACGTCGGCTGGATCTGCATGGACGCGAGCACCGGCAAACGGATGTGGCGGGAACGGGATTCGACTTTCGGCAAAGGGGCGATCACATTTGCCGACGGCCGGTTGTACTGCCTGAGCGAGAGCGACGGCGAAGCCGACGCCGACGTGGCCCTGGTCGAGCCGTCGCGGGAGGGCTGGAAGGAAATCAGCCGGTTTGAGCTGAGCCCGCAAACCAAGATTCGCAAACAGAACGGCCGGATTTGGACCCATCCGGTCGTCTCCGGCGGCAAACTCTATTTGCGCGATCAGGATTTGCTTTATTGCTATAATGTGAAGACGGAGTGAGTTCGGCGCTGGGAAAGAATGAAGAGGGTGAGAACACTAATCATCGCTGATCTCCATCAATCAGAAGTCGGTCGTCCTACCATCTGTATTAGCCAAGAATAGCGTTCCCAACGTCTCGTTCCCCACCTTCTGCGTCGTAACGAGAAAACGTGATGTGGGCCCGCGATTTCAGTCTTTCGCCGACTTCTTTTCCGCTTTTGCTTCCTCTGCTTTCGCTCCATCTTCTTTGGCGCTCTTTTCGTCGGGCTTCAGCTTCGGCTTGAGAATCATCTGCACGGGCGTGCCTAGGGGCGGAATGTGTTCGGTGAAGGCCACGAATTCGAGTGAATCATTCTGCTGCGAGCTTTTCACCGGGATATCGAGCATGGCCGTCGAGAAATTCGAAACGCAGATGAAGTCGCCGCTCTCTGCCATGTAGAACTGCTTGCCCGTTTCGGGGTCTTTGTAAAACAGGCTGCCGGCGAAGACGAAGGGGTATGTCATTGCCTTTCTGGTGCGGGTGTCTTCGATCATGTCTTGTGCGCGGGCCGACTGCTCTTTGCCATTTTCGTCGCGCCAGTGGACAGTGATTTCAATTTCGGGGCCAGACGGCGGCTGAAAATCAGGTTGAAACACGACCGGGTGGCCCGGCTCGGCGCCGAGGCCCAGCAGCCCGGCGTGGACGAGATACGCCTGTGTGTTCGCCGAGACGACGGACTCATGCTCTTTGGTTCCGCGGGTACAGGCGAACATTTCGAGCATGCCTTCGCGAAGCGAGATTTCGCCATCAATGATGACGACGCCCTGTTTGGGATCGATCCAGACGTCGAAGGCGGGCGAGAGCCGCTGGGCTCCCTCGGGCGGCGGCAGCTTGGGTCGAGGCTTGGGGCGGGGCTGCTCGATCGCCACGTCTTCCGTTTCGCGAGTCGGTTCTTGCGAAGTCGCTATGTTGGTTGGAGCAGCGACGGTGGCGGCCGAAGGTTTCGAGGCCACCTCATCGTCGGTTGCCGTCGCTATCAGCTTTGAGTGCTCTACTAGCTGGGAATCGGAACCGGCAGACGTCTTGCTCGCCAACGCGCCCGCTTGGGAAGTCGCAGCTTTGTCTGGTTTGTTTTCTGAGCGAGTGCAGGACGAAACGAACAACAGAATTGTTAAGACGACGGCGGCAGTAGCTGGCCGAACATCGAAAATAGACACGGTACGACTCCTTTGACACAGCGTGTCGCCCTGCTTGCGACCGCGTTCTGCAACGACTACCTTCGGCGAGCCCCTCGACGCGTGTCGCTCCACTCCGTAAGATACCGGCTCGCGGCGCGGCCGTCCAATCGGTGCTTTTGCGCATGGGCATAGATCGGTCGTCGCTGGCGACGAGCGCCAGCCCGAGCGAATCTGCATCAACCGCTGCAGGCCGCCAATCAAGCATTTTCGTTACGGTAACTGAAGTCAATCCGAAATGGCCATCGTTACCCATCCGACCGATATCCAAGCGGACACGAATAGTCGACCGCTGTGGCACCGCTCTGCGCCGCGGCGACTCGTGGACGCATGCGGCGGCGACGCGCGCACCCATTGGACAGGCTGGCAGAAACACCTGGCACGCCGCAAGCGGCCGGTGAAACCGCCGTTTCTTGCGGGCAAGCGTCCGCCGCTGTGGTGGGTGGTGGACGAAGACTTTGCCGCTTCGGATTTCACGCTGCCGGCGATCTATGAGTTGCTATCGAATGTCGGCCAGCCCGACGAAGCCCCAGCGTGGTTCGCGCTCGCCGCGGCCTACGCCCTGCCCGCGGCCGCCGCGTCGGCGACGCCAGATCTATGGTGGGACCTGACCGAGCGGCTGCGGTCGCTGGCCGGCGATGCCGCCCTGATGTCAGTCGACCGCGACGGCAATCCGCGCGAGCTGCTCCGCCAGCAATTGCTCGCCGGCGAGCTGCCGCTGGCGCTGAGTTACTTGTTTCCGGAATTGGAGTCAATCCACTGCTTGCGCAGCGCAGCTCGCGCGGCGCTGAGCGAAGCGCTCGTCGAGTGGACCGACGGCCAGGGCATGCTGCACGGCCGACTGCTACCGGTGCTAGGCCCGCTGTGGGCGTCGTGGACGCGGTGCCGCTGGATGGGCGAGCGCCTCAAGCGCGGCTGTTGGTCGCGCGAAGCCGAGGTTCAATACCAGTGGCTGGTGCGGCACGCCGTTCGGCTGACGGGGCTGGACGGGCAATTCATGTTGGGCGAGCCGGCGAAGCAGGCGCCGTCGAAATCGAAGGCCGCTTGGCCAGCCGGTTTGTATCGCATGGCGTTGCAACTGGTCGGCGACAGGGCCGACTGCGCGGCGGCAGATGCCCTGTTGCCGAAAGGCGTGCTGCCGAAACAACTGCGCATTCACAAGCGCGACCTGCCGGACGTGTCGCTCGAATCGGAGTGGGCCGGCGTCGCGGTGCTCGCCACCGACTGGAAGCGCTCGGCGGTGCGGCTGGCACTCAACTACGCCGATGAGCCGATGCGGATCGAATTGGCGGTCGGCCGAAAGCGGCTGTTGGCCGGGCTGTGGAGTAGCCAAACGACGTGCGACGGCGAGCCGGTCCGCTTCCGCGGCGAATGGGAGCAGGCCTGCTGGCAGACCGACGACAAGTGCGACTATTTGGAGCTGTGCACGGAATTGTCGCATGGCCTGCGGCTGGAGCGGCAGGTGCTTTTGTCGCGGACCGACCGCGTGCTGTACCTGGCCGACGTTGTCATTTCGGCCGACGGAACGCCGCACGAACTGACGCATTCCACCCGATTGCCGATCGGGCCGGGGATGACCTGGCAGCCGGAAGAAGAAACTCGCGATGGTGTGCTGGCGAGTGGCAAGTTACGGGCGGCTATGCTGCCGCTAGCTCTGTCCGAATGGCGGAGCGATCCTCGCGGGGGTCGGCTCGAACCGGTCGACGAAGCGCTTGGATTGTCACAACAGGCAAACGGCCGCGCAATGTATTGCCCACTACTGATTGATCTTGATTCGCGGCGGGCCAAGAAGGACCGCACCTGGCGGCAACTCACCGTTGGGGAGGCGCTTGAGGCGGTCGCCCGCGACGTGGCGGTCGGCTTTCGCGCCAATGCAGCACTGCCCAGTGGCTGTTCTATCGCTCGCTCGCACCGGCCGGCAACCGCACGCTCTTAGGCCAAAACATCGCCGGCGAATTCTACGCCTGCCGCATCCACGCAATGGGCAAGTCGGACGAGTGGATCGAGATCGAAGCATGCTAAAATGGCGATAGACGAATGACGAATGTGTTCAAATAAGGCGGCAGTTCGTAGTCGCCCATGCGAGTGTGATTGATACAAGCCGTCACCCAGCCGTGGGAACGGCTGTGGTTTTTGAATGCTATCGGCCACAAGTCATCCACCACTCGTTTGACTTACTTTGAAATTTGTCATTCTTCATTTCCCATCTTATCCGATGTCCATAGCCGACAATCTTCGCCACGTTCGCGAGCGGATCGCTCGGGCCGCTGAGGCGGCTGGGCGGCGGGCGGAGGAGGTCATGCTGGTGGGCGTAACGAAGTACGTGGGGCCGCGAGGCGGCGGAACTGGTCGAGGCGGGTTGTTTTGAATTGGGGGAGAGTCGCCCCCAGGAATTGTGGCAGAAGGTGGACCTGGTCAGTGAGGTGATCAGGCCGACGGGGATGCCCGTTCAGTGGCATCTCGTCGGGCATTTGCAGCGGAACAAGGTGCGGCGGACGCTGCCACTGGTGAGCATGATTCACAGTGTGGATAGCGAGCGGTTGTTGGCGGCGATTGACGAGGAGGCCAAGGCGACTCAAGTTGGAAGCGAAGAGGCAAACCGGAGGCCGCCCGTGAAGGTATTATTAGAGGTGAACACGTCGGGCGAGGCGGCGAAGCATGGGCTGGCGCCGGAGGAAGTAGAACCGCTGCTGGCGAAGGCGCCACAATATGGGGACGCTGCCGTCTGCGGACTTATGACGATGGCGGCGCTGGAAGGAGGCGAGGAGGGCGCGGGCGCAACTTCGCGACGCTGCGGGAGCTGAGAGACAAATTAAAATGCACGCACGCCGAACGGTATCCGATTTAATGAACTCTCGATGGGGATGAGCGGCGATTTTGAAGTCGCGATTCGCGAAGGGGCGACGATCGTGCGGATTGGGTCATTACTTTGGGAATAACTAGCCGGATCATCTTGGTCCGGACTTGAAATGAAGATCGATCGCAATCCAACCCGCTCTGTTCGCATCGGCACCGTCACGATCGGCGCCGGCCAGCCGATCGCCGTGCAGAGCATGACGGCCACGCCGACGCGCGACATTGACGCAACGGTGGCCCAGGTGAATGCACTCTCCGCGGCCGGGGCCGACGTCGTGCGGATTGCCGTTGATAACCCGGCCGAGGCCGAAGCGGTGGCCGAGATTCGGCGGCAGACAAAGGCCAACCTGGTCGTCGACCTGCAGGAAAACTACCGCCTGGCCGAGCGGATCGCCCCGCATGTCGACAAGCTCCGCTACAACCCGGGCCATCTGTATCACCACGAGCGGACGAAGCCTTGGCAGGAAAAGGTGGCGTACCTGGTCGGCGTCGCCCGCGACAACGACTGCGCGATGCGGATCGGCGTCAACTGCGGCAGCGTCGACCCCGACAAACGGGCCAAATACGACGCGAGCGACAAGCTCTCGCCGATGCTCGACAGCGCACTCGAGCATTGCCGGCTGCTCGATGAGCTGGGGTTCACACGTTACTGCGTGTCCTTGAAGGACTCCGACCCGCGGGAAGTGATCGAGGTCAATCGCCGCTTTGCCGAGGCCCGGCCGGACGTACCGCTCCATTTGGGAGTGACGGAGGCCGGTCTGCCGCCGGACGGCATCATCAAGACGCGGATCGCGTTCGAGCAGCTCATCAGCCGCGGCATCGGCGACACGATTCGCGTCTCACTCACCGTGCCGAACGACCGCAAACCAGAAGAGATTGCAGCCGGGCGGCAGATTCTGGCCGACATCTCGCTCGGCCGCGTGCGGTCGGTCGTCGATTACGGTCTGTCGACGCTGAACATCATCAGTTGCCCGAGCTGCTCGCGGGTCGAGAACCAGGCGTTCGTCGAGCTGGCCGAAGACGTCAAACGGATGACCGAGTACGCCCGCGAGCACAAGATCACGATCGCCGTGATGGGCTGCCGCGTGAACGGCCCGGGCGAAACGGACGACGCCGACCTGGGCCTGTGGTGCGGGCCGAACTACGTGAACCTCAAGCGCGGCGGCGAGACGCTTGGGGCAGTTTCCGTATGAGGCGATTTTGCCGCGGCTGAAGGCGGAGGTGGATCGGTTGATCTCCGCACAATGAGTGATATTCGAGCGGAACGCGACTAGAAGCAGTTTCAAAACGACTTCAGAAGGGGACTGGCACAATTTGCCCCGCGGACTGCGGAAATTGAGCCAGTCCCCGGTGGTTTTGAAACTGCTTCAAGTATATTAGCCGTGTCGCTAGGCGGCTGCAAAACCGCCCCCAGGACCATTTTGAAAAGGGGAACCCATGTTGTCGAGCATTATGGCTGCTACCGTATTCGCGTTGGCGGTTGCGTGTGCCGTATGTTTGCACCGGATGGACCGCGTTCGCGAACGAGAGTCGCTATTTCGCCGCGCAGTGGAAAATGGGTTTCGGGCTTTGCGATTCGCAGCTCCAACGGTCGAACGGACGCGATTCCCATTCATCGTGAGAAAGCGCGGCGAGTACTCACAGTCACCCTGGCCGATGCCAGCGGCAGCGAACGGACAGGCTTGGTGCGACTCGGCGGGATGTGGCGCGGCCTGAGGTCGGCCAGTGCGGAATTTCGCTGGGAATAGTCTGCATCTTATCGGCGAGTCGTCGCGATGTCCGGTTGTGCCTGCTTTGCTAGCGGTGGGCCTTCTGACTGCCGTTGACCCAAGCACGGCCCATTGGTACTTACTCGCCCCGGCGGATGCTCTGCGCGAATCGCTTGATGCGAGTTGCAGTGACGCAATGACGGGCAGAGCGGACGCAAAGCGATCGCTGGGGCTCGTCTACCGCTTGGGGCCGCGAAATGCGCCGTGAACTTTTCTGTCTGTTGGGGTTGCTGCTGGTCGCCGGCCAGGCGCTGCGCTTGCCGGCCCAGGACGTGCGAATTCCGTCGCCGGTTGCGCCCGGCTATCAGCCGCCGCCTTCTGCTCTGCCCTACACGTCGCAGGGCACCGTCGTCGCGCCGCCAGCGATCTATCCGCCGGCGCTGCCGCCTGCGGCCCCGTTCGATCCCTATGCGCAACCGGCTCAATACGTGACCACGCCCGCGCCGCCGCCGACGGCGGTCCCCTACGCCACGGCCCCGGCGCCTCCGCCGATTTCCTTTCCCTCGTTGCCCGATAGTTGGGGCGGGTTTTATGCGGGCTTTGAAGGGACTGTGCTGGAGGCCCGCACGGGTGCGTTATCGCTGCCGGCAAGCACGATCACCCTGGACTCGGCGGCCCCCATCGCGATCGATTCGTTTGACTTCCAGCCGGACTTTGACTTCGAGTTCTCTCCCCGCGTCTGGGCCGGCTACAAAGGCGCGGCCGGCTTCGGCATCCGCGGGCGGTGGTGGTGGTACGACCATTCGGGGGCCGGTAGCTTTAACATCGAGGACCTGCCGGTCGGAGACGCCGTCGATCTCGACGGTATCGCGCCGGCAGATAGCCTGGCGCTTAGCCTGGGCAGCGATTTAAGATTTAACGTGATCGATCTCGAAGCGACGCAGGACGGTGAATTTCACAATTGGGATTTCCAAGTTGCGGGCGGCGTGCGGTATGCAAAAATCGACTATGACCTGAACGGGCACATCGTCGGCACGATCAACCAGGGCGTCGTCTCGTCCGATTTCGACGGCAATTTGGTGGCCAAATCAGATTTTTCGGGCGTGGGGCCGACGATTGCGTTTTCCGGCCGCGCGACCCGTGTTCTATCTGGACGGGCTCGCGTTTTTGATGACGCTGCGGACGTCGTTTCTGTTCGGCGACTCGAAGTCGAGCTTCGCGACGAGCGGCACGGGAGTCGCCATCAGCGGGCTGCCCCACGGCATCAATTTCGAAGACTCGATCCAATCGTGGGAGGCGCAGATCGGCTTTGAATACTCGCGGAGCCTGGCCAGCGGCGCGCGGCTGTTTGGCGGCGCCTACTTGGAGGGCCAAATCTGGGAGTGGGGCTTCCCGACCGGCCTGAGCAGCAACGACATCGGCTTTTTCGGTCCGACGTTCACTGTGGGCCTTGCCCGTTAACACCCCAAGACGGGCGCAAACGCACGATGGGTACGCGGCGGACGATCTTGGCCCTGGCCTGCCTGGCGTGTGCGAGCGCTGCCGTCGGCACAATCTCCGTATGGCCACGCTTGCGCCGGCCACGCCGGCTGCCGGGCCGCGGCGGCTACATTATCTCCGACCCGTGCCGTACCAAACGGTCATCCCGGCCCAACCGGTGCCGGTCGTACACGATGCCGGGGCCAGTCCCACTCACGCCGCTGGCGGTGCCGGGCGCAACTCGGCCAGTCCGCGGCCTGGCCGACCGTATCCGGCCGCGGACTCCTGCAACGCCGAACTCTCTGCCCGAGCGGCGGCGTCTATCCGGGAGGCCCGCCGCCGAGCACGGGGTTCGCAACGCAACCGCCTCTATCCAGGTATTGCCGCGCGGATGGCACGGCCGCGAAGTCCCTGCTTGCCGCCCGGAACTCGAAGCGGCGTCTTTCAAAAAATTAATTTCAACGCCACCTGGATACCGCAGTTCCAAAGCGACAGCCTGGGATGGACCGACCTCGAATCCGACGTCGTGTTCGGCCTGCCCTTTTTCACCCGCGAAACGCCGATCGTCATCACGCCGGCGTACACGCTCCATTTTCTCGATCGCCCGGCCGATCTCGATCTGCCGCCGCGGCTGAACGATGTGTCGATTGATTTTCATCATTTTCGCCGGCTCGGCGACCAGTGGATCGTCGATTTCGCCGTCACGCCGGGCTTCTATGCGGACGACCATAGCTTCGATTCGAGTGACGCCTTTCGCATCAACGGCCGCGCGCTGGCGATTTTTGAGTCGTCGCCCGAGTGGAAATGGATTTTGGGCATGACCTATCTCGACGGCGGCTGGTCGAAGGTCGTGCCGGTCGCCGGCTTCGACTACAAACCCAACGACGACGTCGAGTACCAGGCCGTGTTTCCCACGCCAAAGGCTTCCTGGCGGTTGTCGATGTCGCCCGCGCCCGGTCAGGACGAGTATTGGTTCTACGTGGCGGGCGATTTTGGCAACCAGATCTGGGCCTTCGAACAGCGCGACGGCACGCCAGACACGCTCGCTTCGCGCGACTGGCGGCTGCTCTTCGGGCTGCAACACAAGGTCATCGGCGGCCTGTCGAGCCGGGCGGAAATCGGTTACGTCTTCAATCGCCAAATCAAGCTGGCCAGCGACGGCGACGACATGAACCTGGGCGACTCGTTGCTGCTGCAGCTCGGCCTGACGTATTGAGAAATGGGATCGGGTTTAATTCCAGACCTCTATCCGCATCCTTTCGTAGTTCGACTGTTTTAGATCTGTCGTTTGTTTATGTTTAGTGGTGCTAACAAGTTACGCCGCTTCCAATGGTACAAGCGGGCTAGTTCGTTGCGTACCAGACGTTGTTGGCATTCGTGTCGGATGCGAGACGGTGTAGCGCATCCGCGGATACGTCGTAGGATTTCGGAGATGCTGCGCGGACTTGTGGGACGGTAATCGAAGGCGTCCATTTTTTTCCCCCGCCGGGTTTCGACCACCAGGAACCAAGCGGCGATCAGAGAGAGCGTTTGGTGATGCTGCCAGCCTTTCCAGTTGCGAACCTCGTAGTCGGCCAGACCGGCTTCGCTTTTGGCGCCTGCAGGCATTCCTCGATTCGATGTTCCGCCTTAGCGACGCGGGCAAACTCAGTCAGCTCCACGTCCGCCGAGGCATTCGACAAATAATAATCCGTCTTGACCACGCGCCGGTTCTCGCGATCACGATAACGAATCACGACCAGCACTTCCGGATGGCCTTCCTGACGCCGGTGATTACGCCCTACGACGCGCCGCTTGACGACCTCGATCAACAGCGGTCCCTTGGAGCCGTCGCGGACGTCCACCTTGGTCCAGGCGCGTTTCGGCAGCGAGTTGGCCCACTGGTCGACGCGCTGCCAGGGACGCTTCGGCGGACGGCCAGAACCGCGATAGGATGGTTCCTCGGTTTCCAAGTCGCGGATCGTGGTGTTCGACGGAACTGCCAACAGATAACGCTCACGGCGGTCGTCCAAACGGCGGCGAAACGTGTACGGACGCCCCAATTCGTCGTCGCCGGTGATCCAACTGTGGGGCAGCTTGTCACCGTGTTGGTCCAGCAATTCCAAGCACAGTTGATGTCGCGTGCGATAGCGCACCTCCTGGGGGACGCCGGCCTTCTCGCGCCGCTGCCGGTCCTGCGTCCACTCCTTGGGCATAAACAGCCGCATATCGACCAAGGCGTGTTCTTTCGCCGAGACATAACCCATGTAGACGGCGACTTGGCAGTTGTCGACCTTTCCCAGCCGACCGCACCACTGACGGGCCACACCGACGGACTCCTTGCCCGATTTGGGAAAGGCCGACGGATCGAAGACCAGGACGCCGTCGTCGCGGCCCAGTTGCTGGCCGATTTGACGAACCAACTCTTCGCGCAAAGGTTCGTCCGCCCAATCGGACATGCCCACGAACCATTGCAAAGGCATCCGCTCCTGGCCAAAGCGGTAAGCGATCGACTCGGTATTCTTGTTCTCCAAATCCGAGAGCAGACCCCCCACAATCGTGTGCGCATGATCGGCTTGTTCTTTGCGGACCAGGTTTTCGACGAACGGTTCCATAAATCGCTCCAGCCGCTGCATCACGCCGTCAAAGACCTGCGGGGCGACCGTGCATTCAGCCAACAATTGCTGCTTGCGTTGCTCATAATTATTCGCATCCATGCGTTCGCTCCTTCCCTAAAGCATTGTCATTCCATGCCCAACGGAAGGTGCTATTACAAAAAGACTTAGATCACGTCAAGACACATCAAACAGTCGAAGTAGCTGCCTGTTGAAAAACGCGACCGTGGTGTTTTTCAACCTCGTCAAGCTCGCAGCAGAGTTGTTCGCGGCTCGCAAAACAACGACGTACGTCGTTCATTTGAGATCACTTCCAAGCGATCAAGCCGCCTGTTGAGTATTTCAACCGGCAGCTCGTGGTCGGTTCACGATGAATTGACGTAGCTGAATTCGCAAGAATCCAGTCTTTTTGAACGGTTCTGAACTTTTGCAAGTTCAGCGTCGCATCAAATCTCGACTGACAAACTATCAGGCCGCGTTAAGGAGAACGATGACAAATCGGCTTCCCGCGCCGGGCGCCTTTCCACCCGCAGTTGGCCGTCCAGGGCGGTCAATATT
Source organism: uncultured Planctomycetota bacterium (assembly GCA_963738665.1). Classification (GTDB taxonomy): domain Bacteria; phylum Planctomycetota; class Planctomycetia; order Pirellulales; family Lacipirellulaceae; genus JABDGM01. The sequence goes on along the minus strand of CAVTXL010000002.1, from coordinate 1,100,485 downwards.
CGGCACACGATCGCCAGGCCCAGCCCCACGCCCCCCGCGCCGTGCTCACGGGCTCTGGGCGAACGAAAGAACGCCTCGCCCAGATGCGGCAGCTCCTCCTCTGACAGACCGATTCCTTCGTCTGCGACGGCCAACTCGACAACGTCGCCGTTTCGTTTCAGCGAGACAGCGACAACGGACCCCGGCTGGCTGTATTTGCAGGCGTTGTCGAGCAAATTGTCGAGCGCCTGTCCCAGCATTTCGGCGTGAACGTTGACCCACAGCGCATCATCCGAGCGGGCATCGCTGCGAATGTCGCTGCCTCTTGCGTGTTGCTCCCAAGCTTGCAGGTGCACCACCAGCCAGCCGCGCAATTCAACTCGCGCAAGCGCCGGCGATGAGGCGTCCGCGTCCGCACGCGTCAAGAACAGCAGCATCTCGACGATGCGGGCCAATTGCCCGGCCTGCTTTCGAGCCGCGGCGAGCGCTTCTCGATATTCGTCCGCCGTCCGCTCACGTCGCAGCGCAACGTCCAATTGACCAATGATCGCGGCCAGCGGCGTGCGCAATTGGTGTGAGGCCTGGGAGGCAAATCGCGATTGCTTTTCGAACGAAATCTGCAGTCGATCGAGCAGCTCGCGTTGAACGTCGTGCCGAGCTCGTCGAGTTCGTCGTTCGTGCCCGACGGCGGCAGCCGCCGCTGGAGATCGAGCGCAGAAATGCTGCCAGCCGCCTGCGCCATTCGGGTCATCGGCTGCAGCGCACGACGAGAAATCCACCGTCCGCCGATCGCCGCCAGCATCCAGATTCCAGTCGCAATCACCGCCAGCCACATCGCCAGGGGCCTGAGCGACGCTAGTGCCCGATCCGTCGATACGCCGACCGCTAACGTCAGCGTCGGCCATCGTTTTGCAACTTCGTCTTCCGGCGGAAGATTCAACGACGGAGAGACCGCAGTCCAATCGGCCCGCAGTTGCCGGCGAGCGACCCGCCAAGTGTTTCCGTCTTGGGCCGCGGCGTGCAGAGCCGCCGGTTGGCCGTTTGGCGGTTCAAATCCAACGACAGCCTCCTGCGTGCCATCCAAGCGTTGGCCGTCCGGGGCGTAGATCGCCCAAGCAAGCTGCCCGCCACCGGGCGCCTGAGCAAACGTCAGTCGGCGGACGTTCGATTCCCATTCCAGCCCATCGGCCTCAAAATCAACTGCTGCGGTCAGTGTATCCAAAGCTGATTGCGAAAACTCGTCGAGCTGCCGCATCAGCTGGCTTCGGACGAGCAGATAGATCGAGCACGACATGCCGCCCAAGACGGCCGCCAGAGCTACCAGGAAAAACAACGAAATTCGAGTCGTTAGCTTCACATTCAATTGAATCTGCTCGGAACAGGATCGGCCCCGCGATTACTCGGCCGGCGGCTTGCCAAACACATAACCTCGGCCACGCACCGTGCAAATCAATCGCGTGCCATGTTTCTCCAACTTCTTTCGCAGTTCCATAATGTGAACCTCGAGCGTATTGGAAAGCCCGTCGTACCGCTCGTCCCACACCTGCTCGTAAATCCGGCTCCGGCTCAGCACCTGGCCCGGATGCCGCAGAAAGAACGTCAGCAGCGATTGCTCCTTGCTTGTCAAATCAAGGCGCTTGCCCGCGCGTGGCCTGATGCGTCGCCAAATTGACGCTGACGTCATGGGCTTTCAGCGATGCGTCACCGCGCTCGTCCTGCCGCCGCAGGAGCGACCGCACCCGCGCGAGCAACTCTTCGAAGGCAAACGGCTTGCACAGGTAGTCATCCGCGCCGCTATCCAGGCCCGCCACGCGATCGGAGACGGCATCGCGCGCCGTCAGCATCAACACGAGTGCCCCGCCGCCGGCGCCGCGAAATTCGCGGAGTAGCGTCACTCCATCTGTGCCCGGCAGCCACCAATCGAGCAGCACGACGTCCCAAGTTTCGTGCTTCAGCCGGAACCGCCCTTGCTGACCATCGGACGCATGAACGACGTTAAAACCCTCCTCGCGCAATCCACGCGTCAAAAAATCGGCAATCGCAGCATCGTCTTCGATCACGAGAATGCGGAATCCCATGCGGCGCACTTATTGGCGGCACATCATTTCGCCGCCGCGGGTTTCACGATTTCCGCCAGTTGAAACTCGTCGTCTTTCACCTGGCCGACGCCGGGCGCAAATATCTTTTCGGATACGTCCGCTTCAATCGCGCTGGTGTCGCGAGTTTTGACGCAATTCTTAAAGGTCCCAGCCGGCGTTTTGAATTCTACATCAACCGACACAATTTCTGCACGATCCATCGCTTTGTTCGGGGCCATTTCCTGATAGTATTTGTCCCCGGCCTTGGGCTTGCCGGGCATCATCAGGCCGAACTTCGCGCCGTCGACGCCGGCCAGCCAAGAGCCTTCGTGGCCCGTAACCTTGCCGCCCTGGTACATGTCGACTTCCTCGCCGAAGTAATAAAGATCGAGCGTTTTCTTGTCGATGGCGAAGTAGTTCCGCGAGATTTCGATCGGCTGACCGTTCTTTTCTTCACGCTCCTCGACAATCCGCGTCTGCACGCCGTCAACCAGCTTCGTTTCGTCGAGGACTTTGATCGTAAGACTGGCGCCCTCGCCTTTGAGAAGCAATGCATACCCCGGCTCGAGGATGAAATACGGGTTCCGGCCGACATTGACGAGATTGGCCTTGTCGACGTTGAATTTGTCGCGCCACTGGGCCGCACCGTCGCTGGCGGCGCTATCTTCCTCCACGACTTTCCCTCCATCCAGTGACGTCAGGATCTCTTCGCTCTTCTTCTCAGCCGTCTCGACGGTCACTTCGAGATGGTCGGGGACCTCCTTTTTGTCTTTCACCAGATCGACTTCCAACACTTCTTTGATCGTGGCCTTCGGGAACTTGCCTTCGACCGTGGCTGGCAGCGCCTTCGGCCAATCCTGTTGCGAAACCTCCTTCTCGACCTCCAGCAGTGTGCCGTCTTGCATGACGTCCGTCTCGAATTTCCGGCCCTGCTGCGTTAGCTCGATGTCGTAAATAACGCGGCCATCGGCCTCTGTTTCTTTCGTGATGGTTGTGAATTCCAGGCCTCGAAACCTGGCGTTCACCGCATCAGCCACAGCTTTTGGGAGCTGGTCGGACTTGATTTGCTCTTCGTCCGCGGCGAGCAGCCCGGCGACCGCGATCTGGCTGGCAATGGCCGCCAAGAAGAATCGATTTATTGAAACCTTCATACGTCCTCCGCGTTCGAGTGAGCTCAGTGATTGCGTAGCCGCACCGTGCCGCGCGGCTAGTCGCACATCGGCCGCCAGTCTAGCAGAAGTTGCTAAAAACGACGTGAGGGCTGGATAAATTCCGCTTTATATTGGCGCATCCGAAAGCGAAACGACGAGCCAGGACTTTTTTGCAATTTGATCACAAGAAGCGCGTTATGCGGTCACCAGAAAAGCGTACTGACAGCTCGACCCTATTTGCTCAATGCGGTCAGCGCGGCTCGGCGAAGGGGCCTCGCCTGAACTGGCTGAAAATCGGCCAAAATGTTGACACTTTCGCCGTGCCCGACTAGACTGGCAGCATCGTAGAGGCATCCGCCCGCCGCCCCCGCCCCTGGCAGGGGCAACCGATGGCACCGCGGCCCAAACAGAGGGGCCGCGAGACCTATCTCGAGTTGGAAGAGGCCAATGAACGTCGCCGGCCCAAACAGGCCGTCGCGGCTATTCATTGAATAGCAAAACGCAGTTACCGGAGCAGAGACGGCCGCTCGCGCTCGAGCGGACCGTTTTTTTCTTCGTTTTTACCGTGGCCACGTGCCCACAATTCGGAAAGCAAGGTGCCGTATGTATCGTCGCGTGCTGAGCTATGCAGCGATTGGGAGTTTGCTGTTACTATTGGTTGCGTCCGCCGGTGCGCGGGCGGACGTCATCTATGATGACACCGTCGATCCCGACCTATCCAACGACCACCTGAATCCGACGCCCTTGGCGCTGCCGGTCGGCACCAGCTCGATCGTGCTAAATACGCGGTTGGAGGACACCGGGGACGTGGACGTCGATCTTTTCCGGATCGAGTTGCCGCCCGGCGGGGCGCTCGCCCATTTGTATCTAGCGTCTTTCGCCGGCGACAGCGGCGCGTCGTTCATCGCCCTGCAGCAGGGCGCGACGATGACGTTTGATCCAGTCAACGACCCATTTGCATGCCTTACTGATTGCCTGGGCTATGCTCACATCGGCCCGGACAAAGAGTTCGACGGCATGGCGGTGGGAGACGACCTGCTGGTAGGCGACTACGACTACACGGGCCTGGATGACAGTATCGCCCAAGGGCACTTCACCCCGCCGCTGACGGGTGGGCCATATACCTTTTGGGTCCAGGAATTCAACGGCAATGTGACGATGCAGCTCGATTTTGTCGTGACGCCGGAACCGGCAACGGCCGGGTTACTGGCAATCGGCGTGCTGGCGACGTTGCTCGGCGCTGCCCGGCGACGCCCACGAATAAGTCGTTGAGCAGATGGCTAGGCACAATTTCACGTTTCGGAACGACCCCCATGATGAACGCGCTCAAATTGCGTCGCTCGAACGCCTTCCGGTTAAGCTCTTGCTGCGTCGCGATGCTCGCGGCGACGGCCGTCCGGGCCGATAATCAAACGGCCGACATCACGCCGATCCAACTTCACAGCAGCCTGCCGTATTCGATCTCGGTGCAGCCGTACGATTTCGGAGCGGAGGCCTTGCCGACGCTGCATTCGTACAACGCGGCCCAAGTTGACGGCAAGTGGATCGTTTTTGCCGGCCGGACAAATGGCTTGCACGGTTTCGACCAGGTGGCGGCAAACAACTTTCCGTCTCAGTACCAAAACCAAGACGTGTGGGTGATCGACCCAGTGGCCAAGCAGAGCTGGCACCGCTCGTTGACCGAGGCGTCCGCGAATGTGACCGCGAGCGAACTCCTCTCGCTCACGCCTGGCAACACGCAGTTTTACCAGAAAGGCGACCGGCTGTACGTCACGGGTGGCTACGGAATTGTTGCCGGCACGACAAATGGCACCTGGAACAAGTTGACCGCGTTCGACTTGCCCAGCATGCTGGACTGGGTCGTCAACGATACGCCGATGGACGACAACGCAATTCGGCAAATCACCAACACGCAGTTCACGGTGACCGGCGGCGCGATGTATGAAATCAACGGCCGCACACAACTCGTATTCGGCCAAAATTTCCCGGGCAACTACACGCCCGGGTCCAACGGACAGTACACGAGCCAGGTCCGCAGCTTCGACATCCTGGACGACGGCGTGAACCTGTCGGTCGCAAACCTAACGGCCGACCCGAGCCCCAAAGATGAATCGAAATATCGCCGCCGCGACCTGAACGTCGTCCCGGTGATTAAGCCGGACACGGGCAGCGGCCTCGGGGAAGGCCTGGTCGTGCTATCCGGCGTGTTTACGACCTCGGACGGCGTGTGGACCGTGCCGGTGGAAATTGACGACACCGGAACGCCCAGCATGGCCGACCCCAACGCGCCGGACACGTTTAAGCAGGGCTTCAACGGTTACCATTCCGCCAAGCTCGGCTTGTTCTCGGAAGCGACCGGCTCGATGCACGAGATCCTGTTCGGCGGCATCAGCTACCAGACCCTCGACACCGATACGCAGACCGTGATCAACGACCCGGCCTTTCCATTTATCAATGACATCACGTCGGTCGTCATCGATTCCAGCGGACAATTTAGCCAGCATTGGATCGGCGAATATCCGACAATCTTAGACCAAAACAACATGCGGCTGCGATTCGGGGCAAACGCCGAGTTTTTCCCGGCCGAGGGCGTCCCGACCTACGACAACGGCGTATTCAAGCTAGACGAGATCACGCAGCCGACTCTGTTGGGATATATCTTCGGCGGCATTGCCTCCAACAGCCCGAACACCCGCGACCCGAATACCGGGGCGCCGATTCCCGGCGCAATTTCCGGCGCCTCCAACCGTATTTTTGCCGTGATGTATACACCGGTGCCAGAGCCGGCCGCAGCACTGCTGCTGTTGCTTGGCCTGACGGGCGTAGCCACTTGCGGGCGGCGCCGGCGCTGAGCGCACCTCAACTTTCGCGCGGCCAACTGCCCTACACGTCTGTCAGAAGCCGGATGCCTAGCGGCGCGTAGGGGTTAGCGAGCGTGCGAAATTGTCGCCAGCCGTTTGGCCGCGTACATGGCGCGGTCGGCATCCGCGAGCACATCTTCGGGGACGAGATGGCGCGACGTGACGTCGGCTACGCCAATGCTCGCCGATAGCTGCACGTCCTCACCGCGGATGGAGACCGGCTGGGACAGCCACTGGTGAATCCGGGCAACCACCGGTTCAACATGGTCGTCGCCAAACGAGTTTTCCACAAGCACGACAAACTCATCGCCGCCGTAGCGAAATACTTCGTCGCCGCCACGGACGCACTGCACCAGGCGCTGCGCCACCTCGCTCAGCGCCCGATCACCCACCAAATGGCCGAACTGGTCATTGACCTGCTTGAAGTAGTCGAGGTCGATAAACAGCACGGCGAAACGCCGATCTGCGGAGCGGTCGCCTTTGAGCAGCGTTGTCAGCCGCGTGACCAGCGCCGATCGATCGGCCAGCCCAGTGAGTGGATCGCGCCTGCTGGCGAATCCGTTTTCTACGTGCAGGTCCGTTCGGCGAATTACCACGCCCACTATTCGCTCGTCACCTCGGCCAACGCTCACGAGGCGCGCCTCGACGGTAATCTTGGGACCGCCGTCCAGCGGCTCAATGTGACCGGCTGCTACCACGGAGTTCTCCACTTCGCCGTGCCAAACACGCTTGAGCTTATTGCGCAATTGCTTTGGGCTAATGCCCCGCAGAACGTCTTCGATCGCCGGCTCGCGGACGGGACCACCGATCCATTGCGCCAACGTTGCATTGGCGAAGACGAGCCGCCAGGCGCAGGGGCGACAAACGCAATGCCGTCCCAGGAAAGATCAAAGAACTCGCGTAGCGACGCTGAGAGGCCTGCAGACATGGGTCGATTACATAGTTGGGGAGGAATGCAGATAAACGTCAATCTACGTGGTTTTCGTGCTGAAAGAAAGCTCTCTCGACGCTGGTAGCTCCCCCGCGTTCTACTCGCGACGCGGCAGCGCGGAAACTAGGACGACGCCAGAAATATCAAAAAACTCGCCGGAAAACGGAAGCCAACAGGAAAAATGAGCATTGCGACGGCGTCGACTACGAACGGCTAGTTAATACACAGACTACCCATATTTACTATACATACTACTCATCGTATTCAAATTATTCCGTGCATTGCCCGTATATCCCAATCGTTGCGCGTCGAAAACCGGCTCCGATTTAGTACGCACAACGTCCCGGGCTAGTGCGAGTTGTCGGGCATAAAACGACCAGGAGGGCGGAAATGGGGGCGGGCATTGAGGACAACAATTGCGACGGATCGTCACGATTCGACGCGTTCAGGTCCTGAGATGTGCAACGGCCATCGAATGCCTTGCCACGATACCTGGAGCATATCGAATTGAGATGCTCCCACGGCCTTGGCATTGGACGCCTGCAATCCGCTGGCGGCAACTATTTGCAGGCGGAAGTGAGGATCGGCGATGAGTTTTTCGGGATGGTTGCGGGAGGTACTGCAATCTTCGGAAAGTCCGGTTCGCAAACAGCATTCGGTCGGTCGGCCGTGCCCTACGGGGATGTTCCAACTCGAGGTCGCCCGCGGAAAGCTGCGGACCAGTGTGAGGACCAATTTGCCGTCGGCTGTCCAGACGAACGGCTTGGCCTTTCCGTTGTGGCGGTCGCGGTATTGTACGATCGCCGTGCGGAGCGCCTTGACGCTACGAAAAGCGCCGCGACGAATACGCTTCTCGGTGATTTCGGCGAAGAATCGTTGCACTTGATTGAGCCACGAAGCGCTGGATGGCGTGAAATGGATGTGATACCGCGGGCGACGAGCCAGCCAGCGCTGGACCTTCGGCGTTTTGTGCGTCGCGTAATTGTCCGTCACGAGGTGAATTTCGACCCAGGGCATTTCGGGAATCTGCTGGTCAATCAGCTCCAGAAATTTGATGAACTCCTGATGTCGGTGTTGTTGTTGACCGTTTTCAATCACGCTTCCTCTTGTGACGTCGGCGCGGGGGACCAGGGCGTGGTTCGTCCACCAGGCCGTCCAGACGCCGAGCCATGAATCGCGGCCGCCACTTTCCTACTGTCGGCATGCTCACATTTAACTCCTTAGCGACTTGTTGGATCGCCCTCACCGCAATCAATCGCTTTGCGGTCGTCGACACGCTCATCCTGGCAATTTTCGCCGCCGCGCGGCCTCGTCAAACGCGAGCCGATTGACTAAAACATGGAAGTTCAGCAATGCGAGCCGAGTGTCCAGCGTCCAGTGTCCAGCACCCAGCATCCAACACATGAAAATACACGAGTATCAAGCCAAGCAATTACTGCGCGAGGCCGGCGTCGCCGTGCCGCCGGGCGTCGTGGCCACCTCGTCCGACGAAGCAGCGGCCGCGTTCGAAGAGCTGGGCGGCCCGCTGGCGGTCGTCAAAGCGCAGATTCACGCCGGTGGCCGCGGCAAAGGGACGATCAAGGACAACCCGAAGCAGCACGGCGTCGAGCTGGTCCGCAGCGCGGCCGAAGCGTCCGCCGTAGCCGGCCGGCTGCTGGGGCACGAGCTGGTGACCATTCAAACCGGCCCGGCCGGCCAAACCGTGCGGCGCGTGCTGATCGAAGCCGGTTGCGACATCGCACGTGAATTGTACCTGGGCATCGTGATCGATCGCGCCGCGGCCCTGCCCGTGCTGATGGCCAGTAGCGCCGGCGGCATGAACATTGAAGACGTTGCCGCCAAGACGCCCGAGAAGATCTTCAAAGAGCCATTTTATCCCGATGCCGGCCTGCAGCCGTACCAGGTTCGCAAGCTGGCGGCGAAACTGGAACTAACCGGCGCAAGTGTCCGCGCGGCCGACAAATTCATGCGGTCGCTCTGCCGGCTGTTCGTCGAGCTCGATTGCAGCCTGGCTGAGATCAACCCGCTTGTGGTCACCAAGAGCGGCGAGCTGCTGGCGCTCGACGCGAAGATGAGCTTCGACGACAACGCCCTGTTCCGCCATCCGCACCTGGAGCAGCTTCGCGACACGAGCGAAGAAGACCCGAACGAGCTGCGGGCCGGCGCGGCCGGCCTCTCCTACGTGCAGCTCGACGGCAACATCGGCTGCCTGGTGAACGGGGCCGGCCTGGCGATGAGCACGATGGACTTGGTGAAGCTGCACGGCGGCGAGCCGGCCAACTTCCTCGACGTCGGCGGCGGGGCGAACACCGAGCAAGTGACCGAGGCCTTCCGGATCCTGCTGGGCGATAAAAACGTGCAGGCGGTGCTGGTGAACATCTTCGGCGGCATCATGCGGTGCACGACGATCGCCACGGCAATCGTCGAGGCTTATCGGCAGGTCGGCTTTAACGTGCCGCTGGTGGTGCGGTTGGAGGGGACCGAGGTTGAGCAGGGCCGCAAGATTCTGGCCGAGAGCGGGGTGGATATCATCTCGGCGAAGGACCTGACGGACGCGGCGAACAAGGTAGTGGCGGCGGTTCGATAGTAGATACCGAATTATTCACCACAGAGGGCACAGAGTTCAAAGAGAAATCGAGGGAATGCAAAATGCAAAACGTTCAATGATAAATGCAAAATGACGGGCTACTGCAATCATTTTTCATTTTGCGTTTAGCATTTTGCATTGAATATTCCTTACTCTGCGTACTCTGTGCACTCTGTGGTTCAATTTTTCCCGGATTGGACCATGAGCATATTGATCAACAAATCCACCCGCGTCGTTTGCCAGGGCATCACCGGCAAGGCGGGCGAGTTTCATTCGAAGAACTGCCTCGAGTACGGCACGAAGCTCGTGGCCGGCGTGACGCCTGGCAAAGGCGGCCAGACCGCGCTTGGCGTGCCGGTGTTCGACACTGTGTATGAAGCCGTCGAAAAAACCGGCGCGGACGCGTCGATGATCTTCGTGCCGGCCGGCTTTACGGGCGACGCGATCCTGGAGGCCTTCGACGCCGGCTGCCGCGTCGTCGTCGCAATTACCGAAGGCGTGCCGGTGCTCGACATGGTTCGCGTCTACGACCGCTTGAAGAAACTCGAAGTGGCCGTGCGCGATGCGAAGTCGGACGTTCACCTCGTTGGCCCGAATTGCCCAGGCGTTATCACCCCGGAAGAATGCAAGATCGGCATCATGCCCGGGTATATCCACAAGAAGGGACCGGTCGGCGTGATGAGCCGCAGCGGGACGCTCACGTACGAAGCCGTGTGGCAGTTGTCGAACCTGGGCCTGGGTCAGTCGACGTGCGTCGGCCTGGGCGGCGACCCGATCGTCGGCACATCGTTCATCGACCTTTTGAAAATGTACGAGGCCGACTCGCAGACTGAGGCGATTCTGATGATGGGCGAGATCGGCGGCACCGCCGAGGAAGAGGCGGCCGCGTACGTGAAAGAGCACGTCTCCAAGCCGGTGGCCGCGTTCATCGCCGGCCGCACCGCGCCAAAGGGCAAACGCATGGGCCACGCCGGGGCGATCATTGCCGGCGGCAAAGGCACAGCGGCCGAAAAGATCGCCGCCCTGGAAGCGGCCGGAATCGAAGTCGCCCAGAGCCCGGCCGACATGGGCGCCGCCATGCAGCGGGCGATTAAGCGCAAGGCAAAATGAGCGCTCGTCGAGTTTGCTTTGTCGGAGAAATCCTCACGCAAAAGCGCAAAGACGCAATGAAGACAGGGAAATGTCAGAATGATTATCGGGCAGAATGATTTTGTATTCATCATTCTGCCCGAAAATAATTCTGACTTTAGGTATTCTTTGCGCCCTTGCGTGAGTCACACTTTTACTAGGGCATTACACGATGAAGAAGCGCTACCGCTCGTCGATCGCTCTGCTCACGATTCTTTTGGCGACACCAATTTCGGCACAAATTCTGGTGGCGCAGGAGCGTGCGGAACAGTCGGACCGCGTCCCCACGCTGTGGGTCTGCGGAGATTCCACGGCCAATAACGGCGCGGAGCGCGGTTGGGCCAGCCATCTCCAACAATTCTTCGACCCCGCAAAGATGAAGATCGAGAACCGCTGCGCGGCGGCCGCAGCAGTCGCACGTTCGTCAGCGAAGGGCTATGGGACCGGGTCGTAGGAAATCTAAAGCCGGGCGACTTCGTGCTGGTGCAGTTTGGCCATAACGACGGCGGACCGATCGATCGGCCGCCGGCCCGTGGCTCGCTGCGCGGCATTGGAGACGAGTCGCAAGAGGTGACGCTGCCTAGTGGCAAAATGGAGGTCGTTCACACCTACGGCTGGTACTTCCGCAAGTTCGTGGCCGACACGCGGGCCAAAGGGGCCACGCCGATCATCCTCTCACACATCGTGCGGAACGATTGGCGCGACGGCAAAGTGATCCGCCCGCAGACATATCCGGTGTGGGCGGCCCAAGTGGCCGCGGCCGAAAAGTGCCTGTTCGTCGACGCCCACACGATTATCGCCGACCGTTACGACGCGATGGGCCAGGCGGCGGTCGCGCCGTTCTTCCCCGACGAGCATACGCATCCCAGCCGGGAGGGCTCGCAGCTGAACGCGGAATTGATCGTCGCCGGGCTGCGCGGGCTGGACGAGGCGCCGTTGGATTCGTACTTATCGGCGATGGGCCGCGCGGTGGCGGCGACTAAACCGAGCGCGGCCAAGTAAATCTCCCACTCACGTCGTGGTTGGCGTATTCAAACTCGTTGCCACGCAGAGCGTGAGAACGAGGTGTACGAGCGTGGGAACGAGGCGCATTACGTTAAGCTGTTGCCCGCACTACTGGCTGCGCAATCGAGTGCCAATTCTCCGCTTGGGCCTCTTCCGCTTCCGGGTGCAGCCGCCGCCAGCGCCATGCGCGGACGTGATAAAACAGCACGGGCAATAATAGATCGATTACCTCATCGGCGACGAGAATGCCGCCCAGCACCGGGGCCGCCATCGGCCGCATGATTTCGCTGCCGGTGCCGGTGGCCCACAGCATGGGCGCGAGGCCGATGATGATCGTCCCTTCGGTGAGCAGCTTCGGCCGCAGGCGGTGGACGGCCCCGTCGAGGACGGCCTGCTTCAACCCGGCCAGCGAGAGCTTTTCCAAACCGCCGCGGCTTTCGACCGCCTCGCGCAAGTAGATCAGCATCACGACGCCCGTCTGCGTCGCCAGACCGAAGCAGGCGATGAAGCCGACCCACACCGCCACGCTGAAATTGAAACCGAACAAATACTGGAAAAGCACGCCGCCGGCCACGGCGCCCGGCACGGCCAGCATCATCAGCGTGGCGTCGACGATGTCGTTGTAGGTGACGTAGAGCAATAGGAAAATCGTCACGAACACAATCGGCAGAATGACGGTCAGCGTGCGCTTGGCCCGCACCTGGTGTTCGAATTGGCCGCTCCATTCCAGGTACATGCCGGCCGGCAGTTTGACTGCCTTTTTGACGGCAGCCTGAGCTTCTTCGACAAAGCCGACCACGTCGCGATCGCGTACGTTCAGTTGGACATACGCCCGCAACAGACCGTTCTCGCTCTTGATCATCGACGGGCCCTTGACGATTCTCACGTCGGCGATCTGGCCGAGCGGAATCTGCGTCGTGTCGTTGGGGAATGGATTGGTGGGCGACGTCGACTGCGCGGCCATTCCCGTGGTGGTGGCTTTCTTATCCACGGGCTGCCCGCCGTTCGGTTCGGCCACGGCCGCTTCTTCGCCCATGGCGGACGCCAACTTCATCGGCGCGGCCACGCTCACGAGCAGGTTTCGCACCGATTCCTCGTCCTCGCGAAACGCGCGGGCGTAGCGAATCCGCACGGGGAACCGCTCGCGGCCCTCGACGGTCGTTGTAACGGGCTTACCGCCCAGGGCGACTTCGATTACGTCCTGCACGTCGCCAACGTTGACGCCAAAGCGGGCCGCCCGCTCGCGGTCGATCGTGATTTCGAGGTACCCTTCGCCGATTGATTGATCGGGCACGACGTCGGCCGCACCGCGGACTTTTTTGAGTACCTCGGCAATTTGGTCGGAGATTCGCTGAATTTCGTCGAGGTCACTGCCGTACACTTTGACGCCAATCATCGTCCGCACGCCGGTCGCCAGCATATCGACCCGGTTAATGATCGGCTGCGTCCAAATGTTGCCCCAACCGGGCAGGCTAACGACCGTATTCATTTCCTTGAGCAGTTCGTCCTTCGTCTTCTGCCAAAGAAAGAGGCGTTTGCCAAACGGGGCCTGCATTTCAGTCGCAAGCGTCAGCCAATCGGGGTGCGACACGTTCTCGCCGCCCAGTTTCCACTCGGCCGCTTTGTCGCGCAGGCCTTCAATCGCCAACCAGGTGTAGGCCGGCACGGCGCTGTCGAACAGTTTCCAGTTAAATTCGTGGACATTTGCGGACCACAGTTCATCGCGCTGCGCCGTGCTTGAATCCGACGCCTTGCCTTCGCCAAATTGCTTCGCCAAGTCCTGCTCGAAACTTGTGTAATCTTCCAGCGCCATGTTCCGCATCTCGCGGTCGAATCCATCCAGGGCGTGCATCGTCGCGGTTTCTGCGAGTTCTGTCCGTTGGCTGTCGGTGAGTGTCGTCCACCAGCCACGCTGTTCGATGGCAGCGAGAATTTCGTCGGTCTGACGCCGGGCGTCGGCGTAGCGCAGTGACCGCTTTGGCCACAGCTCGTGCGGCCGCAAGTTGACAACCGTTTCGATCATGTCGGGCGGGGCCGGGTCGGTTGGCGTCTCGGCCCGGCCAGCCTTGCCGACCACCAGCGACACCTCGGGGAACGACCGCAGCATCGCATCGCGCGTCTTCAAATCGTCGGCCACCTCGGTGATCGACGCCCGCGGAATCGTGACCGGCATGTCGAGGATTGTGCCTTCATTGAGCGGCGGCATGAACTCGCCACCGACCTTCTTCATCTGACCGTCTGCAAACAAAGCAACAACCAACAGGAGCGAGAGTGAACCAAACATACGAACCCAGCGGCCTACACCCGGTTGGTCCACATATGCGGCCCACACGCAGCCAACGAGCGATACGGCGAAAAACAGCAGGAAAAAGAACTCTTGGATGCCAAATAGGCTCCAGCCCGCCAACGCAAAGCCGACGACAAATACCAGCCCCGTCACCAGCACGATCGGCCAGGCGTGGTCGAGCAGGTACCGCAGCACCGGCTTATAGACTTCGATCACGCTCCGCACCAGCCAGCTATCCTGTTCGCTGTGCAGCCGGCCGCGGATGAAAATCGGGATCAGGGCCGGCACCAGCGTAATGGCCAAGATTGACACGCCCACCATCGCGAACGTCTTCGTCCAGGCCAGCGGATGGAACATGCGGCCTTCTATGCCGGAAAGCGCGAACACCGGGATGAAGCTGATCACCATGATCATCACGGCGAAAAAGATCGGCCGGCCCACCATCCGCACGGCCGGCAGCACGATCGGGCGTGTGTCGCCCGCGATTTTATTGTTGCCGAAGTGCTCGTACAGATGGTGCGTGGCGTTCTCGACCATCACGATTGACGAATCAACCAAGACACCGATCGAGATCGCAATGCCCGACAGCGACATGATGTTGGACGGAACGCCCGCGAAGCGCATGAAGATGAATGCGATCAGCACGGCCAAGGGCAACGTGATGCAGACGACGATCGCGCTGCGGACGTGCCACAGCACGAGCAGAATGACGATGCTGGCCACGATCATCTCTTCCCGCAGCGTGCCGGTCACGGTGTGGATCGCCCGCTCAATCAGGGCCGTGCGGTCGTAAAATGGCACGATCCGCACGCCCGGCGGCAGGCCGGGTGCCAGTTGGTCAATCTTCTCCTTGATCCGCTGTGTCACTTCGAGAGGGTTTTCTCCGTAGCGCATCAGCACGACGCCGCCGACCGCCTCGTTGCCGTTCTTTTCGAGGCTGGCCCGCCGCATCGCCGAGCCGAATTGCACGCTGGCCACGCTGTCGACGTAGACGGGCGTGCCGGCCTGCGATTTGATGACGATCTTGCGGACATCATCGAGCGAGGTGATCCACCCCAGGCTGCGGACGAGATACTCGGAGTTGCTCTTCTGCACGATCCGCCCGCCGACCGAGGAGTTCGACTTGCCCACGGCGGTGAATACTTCGCCCAGCGTGACGCCGTACGCCCGCAGCTTGTTCGGATCGACGTCGATCTGATACTCGATCGGAAAGCCGCCGACCGACGCCACCTCGGCCACGCCGGCCACGCTTTGCAATTGGTACCGCACGTACCAATCCTGAATCGCCCGCAGCCGGCCGGCGTCGAGGCCGCCGCCTTCGACCGTGTACCAAAAAATTTGACCCAGGGCCGTCGCATCCGGCGCGAGATAGGGAACGACGCCTGCGGGCAGGAACGTCGTGGCGATCGACAGCTTTTCCAGCACCCGTTCGCGGGCGAAGTAGAAGCCGATGTTGTCCTCGAAGATGATGTTCACCATCGAGAAGCCGAATTCGCTGGTGGCCCGCACGGCCTTCACGCCTGCCAGGCCCTGCAAGTTCGACGACAGCGGATACGTGACCTGGTCTTCGACCTCTTGCGGGCTGCGGCCCGGCCAATCGGCGAACACGATGACCTGGTTTTCCGACAGGTCTGGAATTGCATCGATCGGCGTGTGGACGACGGCCCACACACCGGCCCCGGCCACGATGCAGGCGACGAGAATCACCAGCAGCGGATTGCGGATCGAATACTCGATGATGCGTTCGATCATGGATTAGAAGGTGTCAGGTGTCAGGTGTCAGTGTCAGAAGCGGACGAGTTCTTCCCTGTCACCGGAACCTTATTTATGCTCGTTGCTTGCTTTCTCCGCTGCCGGACTGCCGCTTGCGCCGAAGTAAGACGCCGCCGCGCCGGGATTTAGCCGCGTTTCGGCATCGACCAGAAAAGCGCCGACCGTGGCCACGCGGTCGCCTGCCTTGAGGCCGTCGATTACCGAGTAGAATCCTTCCGCCTTTGGCCCCAGCTTCACTTCGACCCCGTCGAACGTGTCCGGCTGGCGCTGGATGTACACCACCGTCCGCTCGCCGGTGTCGATCACGGAAAGTTCCGGCACGGCGAGCACGCCATTTTGGTTGGCGGCCTGCTCGCGGAACGGCTCCATCTCGGCGATTGGCTCCCTGAGCTTCAGCGTGGCGAACATACCGGGCAGCAGCTCGTGGTTCGGGTTTTCGATCTCGCAGCGAATCCGCAACGTGCGGGTCGCCGTTTCGAAGTGCGGATGCACGAGCGCGACGTGGCCGGCAAACACGCGGCCCGGCAGGCCGTCGACCGTGGCGTCGACTGCCTCGCCCGATTGGACCGAAAGAGCGTCTTTCTCGAATACTTCGCCTTCGATCCAAATCGACGACAGGTCGGCCACCTCGAACAGCATCTGCCCGGCCTCGACCTTGTCGCCTTCGATCACGTTCTTGCGAAATATGTGGCCGCCGCGCGGTGCGCGGATCGTGACCCGCGACTGGGCTTCGCCCGAACGGAACATGGCGTCAATCTCTTCGTCGGCGATGCCCAAGAGCGTCAGCTTCTTGCGCGTCAGGTCGATTAGCTGAGCGTTGCCGCTTCGTTTGGCGATCAGCAGCTCTTCGGCCGTCGAGTACAACTGTGGGCTGTAGATTTCCGCCAGCGGTTCGCCTTGTTCGACCATTGTGAACGACTGATTCACGTACAGCTTCTCGACATAGCCGCTGACGCGCACGACCAGCCGCGAGAGGCGGCTTTCATCGATCGCCACAAAGCCCACTAGTCTCAGATCGCGCGTCAATGGCCGGCGGGCGATCTCCGAGGTCTCGATGCCGGCCTGGTAGATGCGGTAGGGTGAAATCTGTACGCGGCTGAGGACGCCCGGGGGCAGCTCGCCCGGCTTTGGCTTGGCGTGCCGCGAGAGGGGCATGCCGCAGATCGGGCAATGAGGAATGGCGTGCCCCGGATCATAGCGATCGCGGGTCACGTTGGGATGCATTGAGCAGAAGAACTCCTCATCGGCCGGCAGCAGGTCTTCCTGACTTGCTGCCGGCCGCGTAAATTTGTCCCAATAGTTGCGGATCGTGTCCCAGCCGCCGATCACCAGGCCGATGCCGACGAGCACCGCAATGAATCGCAGGCGGATCTCGACCGCCCGCACGGCGAACTTGAAACCCTGCCACGCGCTGTGCGCGAGTCAGGCGTCTCGTGGATCGCGGACATGAGTCACCTCACACGTCTCATTTCGCGGCCGGCTCGGCTTCCTTTGCGGCCGGCTCGGTGTCGGTCGCAATGCCAAGCTTGGCCAGGTATTTGTCGGCCTCTCGCTCCAGCTCGTCTTTGCAGCTCGGGCAGCAAATGAACACTGGATGGCCCTTTAGATCGATTTTGATCGGCTTGCCCATCGCGCCGCCCAGCTCCTCGCCGCTCACGGGGCACACCTTCTGTTTAATGGCCAGCGCGGTCTTCGGGCGATAGTTCCATCAGGCCGTCAAGAGACTCAGACGCCTTTGCGCCCGTGGCCGCTTGGCCAGTAGCGGGCGAAGCCGGCTGCTGGACGGCCTGCTGTTCGGAGGCCGGCTTCGAGCCGCAGCCAACTATTGCGGCGATCAACACGGCAACCGCCGACCGGACAAGCAAGTTTGATCGTTTCGACATGGTTCTACTCCTTTGCGTAAAGTGTTTCACTAAATGAACAAGATGCAGAAAGCAAGACGCATGGGCGCAATTGTTCGCCAAAATGCCCGCCGGCACAATTGCTGCGGCGCGAACGGCTCGCAGGATTTGGCGGTCCGGCGGCCCCAAAAAATGGGCAAGTCAACTGTGCCTAACCGCACAATCCGCGCAAGGGTACGGTAGAAGTGTGAATCAAATCACAAAACGCGATAACAGAATGCAGCGCTCAACCGAATCGGCTGACAAATGATTCGCTCGGCGCAAATCTGAATGCGCTGCTGATCAGCCGAGACCGCAACCGCCAACGGGGCGGAAGCGACGACGGCCCAATCGGACGACTGCGCGTGCGGCGGAGCGGGTGGCGTCGCAGGCATAGGGTCGGCGGGCACATTGCAGTGGCAAACCGCCGTATTCAGCCGCTGATTCGAAGCCGCCCGCGAAGCGGCGCGGGCAGCGCATTTGCACTCATGCCCGCCCGCCGCTGGGCAGCAGCTATGCTGCGCGGTCGTGCGCAATTTAACGGCGCCGCACAAAGACGATCGGCCCCAGCGGGTGCAAATACCAGCGCCACGGCCGCCACCCAGGTGGCCCCCCAGCCAAATCGCGTTGTTGGGCCTATTTTCGACATTCCCCGATACCCGAATCGAGCGAGCTAAGTACCCATCTATTATACCACCGTCGGCCGCCGGCGGCAGGACCGGTTTTTAGGGCCAATTTGATCCCCTTGCGGCCGCTGGCAATCCGTACGGACCAGTGGCATTACTGCTGGTTGGCTGCCTGGTCACAGTGCAGGCCTACTCGCAAATGAAAGCCTGCCGCCGTAAAAAGATAAACAGCGGCGGCGGGGCGTAGCGATCTTCACGAGCATTTTGCACTTTCCCACCAGGCGATGCCTTTCTCACTGCAAGCTCGTGTCGTATTGCTCATCGACCAGCCGCCGATTGAGCACGGCGTCGTCACGATCGAGGGGCCGCGAATCGCAGCAGTTGGCCGCACGTCGGACGCGGCGTCACGGGTTGACCTCGGCGACGTGGCTCTGTTGCCGGCCTTTGTCAACACGCACACCCATTTGGAATTCAGCCATTTGCGGCGGCCGCTAGGCCGGCCGGGGGTGCGGCTTGTTGATTGGATTCGGCTCGTGATCGCCGAGCGTGGTTCACGCCAGGCGTCGCCGGCCGAATCCGTCGCGGCCGGATACAAAGACAGCATTGTTGCAGGCGTGGGGGGGGTCGGCGATATTGTATCCGACGTATCCAGCATTCCGCCCGGCTTCAATAGCGACCCTTGGCGATCTGCGCAAGGCGCCGCGGCCTGCCAGCCGTTTCTCGAAGTCATCGGCTTCTCTCGCGCTCGGGCAGAATCCGCATGGAACGCACTCCTGGAGCGAATCGATGTCTTTGAGCGGAATTCTCCAACTGCTCGGGCGGGCCTCAGCCCGCACGCGCCGTATACGGTTTCACCGGCCCTGCTGGAACGGCTCGTCACGCGGGCAGTTGAGCGGCGATTTCCGCTGGCCATGCATCTGGCCGAAAGCCGCGAAGAGCTCGAGCTGCTGACGAGCGGCCGCGGACCATTTCAAGAGCTGCTTGAAGAGCGGAGTATGTGGGATGCCAGCGCGATTCCACTCGGCAGCCGGCCGCTCGATTATTTGCAGCGACTGGCCATTGCACCACGCTCACTGGTGATTCACGGCAACTATTTGGACGCCGATGAATCCGAATTTCTCGCCGCCCACGCCGATCGCATGTCGCTCGTGTACTGTCCCCGCACGCACGCGTACTTTCAGCATTCGCCCTATCCGCTGGCTGATTTACTGGCCGCCGGCGTTCACGTGGCGCTCGGCACCGACAGCCGAGCTTCAAATCCCGATCTCGACCTGCTCGCCGAGATGCGCCATGTCGCCCGCACGCATCCGCACGTCGCGCCGAATGACATTCTGCGGATGGGCACGCTCAACGGGGCCGAAGCGCTTGGGTGGGGTACCGAATTGGGGAGCTTGAAGCCGGGGAAACTGGCGAATTTTGTCGCCGTGCCGCTGCCCGAAGTTGGCGGCCGTGCTACGGCGAGCGATCTGCTCGCCGCCCTGCTTCAGTCAAGCCAGCGCGTGTCGCGAGTTTGGCTGCGCGGCGAAGTGACAGCCCGGTGATAAAACGGCAAGCAGCCCCGGTGGAATTCTGCCGCGGCGGCACTACGTTCAGCACATGACATTCGTTGTACCGGACCTTCTCAAGTGACCTTTTTTGTCGCTTATGTCAGCACGGCGACCAGTCCGAAGACCAGCCAAAGTCCAATCCCAATTAGCGTACAAAATCGCGACCGACCCGCAATCATGCCTACGGCGCCGCCAAAACTCGCTCCAATTGCCGCACACTCAAAAATGAACAGCGACATGCTACCGCCCGATACTGCCAAAATGGTGAGACCAACGGCGACAAGCGCCACGGCACATAGCATCCGGCACACACTGAATTTGGGTAGCTTCATACCCATCGCGAAATCTCTTCCATCGATGCACCAGCGGAGGCGCCCTAAATCGGTTTTGCCAGACGCAAAACGCGCGCGGCCGAACCGACGGCGGTTGAACTATTGCTGCTTACGGAAATACTCACCCGCCGCGCGAATCGTCGCCGCCGGCACGGCCGCGTCGATCCACAGCGCACCGTCAGTAAATCCGCCGGCGAGCCCCAGCGGCGGCGCCGCGGGGAAACCGCTCGTCGGTAATCCGAATACATCGTCGCCCGCCATCGCCATGAGCTCCTGCCTGCGCCACTTCGTGTAGCCACCCAGGCTCACGAACAGCCGCCATGTGGCCCCTCGCGGAAGCAGGCGGTTCGTTTCTCGCACGTTGGGAGCTTCCCAGTTGGCGGGGCCGCCGCCACCGAGCTCGTTCAGCTTTGCCGTGGTTTGCTCGGCCGTCGCTTCTGCAACGAGCACGGTACTTGGATCGAACGGCACGACGAACAGATTCAACTTGCGATCGGACCCGAACATTCGTTCCAGCGAGCGGCGCAGATCCGGAGAATCGTCGCCGCCGACGCTGGCGGCCACGTCGAGCGAGTAACGCGTGCCCCGGCGGCCGGCGAGCGTGACATTCTCCGACTGGAAATCGACCCGGGTCGGCGGCGTGGCCTTCTGACTGACTTCATTCCAAGCCTGCATCGCCGCAGCAAATCGCTCGCTAAAGATGTCGGCCGACTTTACGCGGACCACTGCGAACTGATTCGTGTAAACACCCACCTCGGGGCCGCCCGGCGCATGGGCGAGGCCGACGCCCAGCACTTCCTGGGCCGCCGCCCCGCCGGTCCGAATAAAACGTTCGACCGCTTGCGGATCGAGCCGCGGTGGGCGCGGCTCGCTGCGTTCCCCGGTAACTGCATTTCGCAGCGCCGAATCAACGACAGCCACAAGCAGCGTCTTGGGCAAGAAACCAGAAGCGCTGACCGTGAATTCGCCGCTGGGGTGCAAGTCGGGCAGTGAAGCTGCAGCACCTGAAGGCGGCTGCAAAGCGGTCGCGGCCACTTGGGCCCAGCTCGGTTTTTGCGAAGACATTCGCAGGCCGGCCAGGGCATTGCCCGCCGCATCGACGCGAACGCCCAGCATCGCGGCGTCTGCGTCCAGTGCCAGCGCCGAAAGCTGGGGCGAGTCCAACAAGAAGCGTTGCAGCGCACGACGCAGTTGCGAAAAAAGTTCTCCCGCAGGCGCATCGCCGTTCTGGCTGCGTGCCGGACCGAACAATTCGTCGAAGGCCGGCACGTCCGCCTGGGGAACGTCCGCTTTCAGCCAATTACCCAAGGCCGCGCGCGTGGCTGCAGTGGGAAAAACGGCCGCCGAAACATCCTGTGCGTTCAACCACTGGCCGTTTGCCGCCACCAGCTCCGGCAGCTGCGGCTCGCCGGTCAGAAGCGCTTCGAGCTGTTTGCGTTGCGTCGGGTCGACGACGACCGCCCAGCGGCCGTCATCGGCGCACAGGACGTCTTCGCCTGAGATCGTGACGACCGTAATCGGCTCATCGGCCTTGCCCCCCAGCGCCTGAACGAATCGCCCGTAATCGGCGACCGGCAACCAGGCGTAGATATGCGCGCGATCGAGCGGCTGATCGCTGCCGGCGGCGACGATTAAAACGTCGCCGTTCGTATCGAGTGCCACGTCTTTTCCGACGACCACCTGCAAGACCACGCCCGGTGTAATCACAATCGGAATACTGCCGAGGGTTCCGAGGGATGGCGCCACTATCGCGAAGAGCTTGTCGTCTACCGCCTTCAGGTTCCGCAGGTAGACGAACCCGGCCGAATCCCGTGGCACCTTGTCGAGCAGTCCCTCCGCCCGGACCGGAGAACCTCCCAACGCCACGGCAAAGCACAGGAGAACGATCGCAAGTTTGATCACTCGTAACGTGTTTCCCATGGCAGCTCCCTTTTTTCGCCCGTCGTAGTATTCGGTTGATGTTTGATCGACCATTCCATTGGTCGCTAAGGCCGCAGACCAAGCAATTATCGCCGGCGATTACGCCCGAAACAAGGCAACGCTTGCGGGCGCAACGCGTCGCGGCGAACATAGTTGGGCTGCTGCCTAACAAAAAACCGGCCGGCAAGCGGCCTCTTCCGGCCGAACCGGCATCCATTGGTTTCCGACTCGTGTTCGACGTCCTCTACGAAGACAACCATTTGCTGGCCGTCAACAAGCCGGCCATGCTGCCGACGATGGGCGTCGTCGCCGGGCGGCCGACGGTGCTTGCCGAGGCCAAGGAATACGTACGTCAAAAGTACCGTAAGCCGGGCAATGTCTACCTGGGAGTCGTCAGTCGATTAGATGCGCCGGTGACGGGCGTCGTGCTGCTTGCGCGAACATCGAAAGCGGCGAGCCGGTTGACCGAGCAGTTTCGCGAGCGCCACGTCGAGAAAATCTACTGGGCCCTTGTCGCAGGGCGCGTCGAACCATCAGCCGGGGAGCTTTATCACCATCTGCGCAAAGACGAGCGGCATCGGCGGATGCACGTCTGCGCCGCCAATGCGCCCGGCGCCCAGCGTGCCGAGTTAAGCTATCGCATGCTGGGCGAAGACGCTCAGCCTACCGCCCCGCGTGTCCGGCCCGGAACGCGCACGTCGCTGTTACAAATTCGTTTGTTGACCGGACGCAAGCACCAGATCCGCGTACAATTGGCCGATGCCGGTTTTCCTATCGTCGGCGACCGTAAGTATGGGCGCGGATGGCGTTCCCTGTCGGCATCGCGCTCCACTCGCAGCGGCTCGTGGTCCAGCACCCCGTGCGAAAAGAGCCGATTGTGATCCAAGCCCCTTTGCCGCCGTCCTGGTCGAAGTTTGTCGATATCGGCTAGCGAGCGTGCCGGGGAGTTGCGGCGTGCCGCGGCGCCCCTGCAGCGCTTGGCGCATCGCCGGTGGCCAAGTTAAATTTGGAATAGAATAGTTGAGGTCTCCTTCGCCCCGTTCATTTCGCGCGGCATCGCTGTTCATGACCGTCGACACGTCTCAATCCGTTTTTCGCAAGTCTGCATTGGCGAGCGGACTGTTGTCTCCGCAGCAGCTTGAAGACGCTTTGGCGAGCCTGGCGGCGAAACCGCATGAGAACGAGACAGGGAACAACGTCGAAGGAAGTGCCAGCGGACAGATCCATTTCGCACCCTCACCAATACCCGATTCTACGCCTGCCCGAATCTCGGACGACCAACTCGGCCAGCGCCTCGTCGAGCTGGGTTACTTGAATCGCTGGCAAGTCGAGCAACTCAAAGAGGGCCGCACGAAATTTACGCTTGGTCCTTATCGCATCGTCAACACGATCGGCCAGGGGGGAATGGGTCACGTGTTCAAGGCGGAACACAAGCTGCTCGGCCGCGTCGAGGCGATTAAAGTGTTGCCGAAAACAAAAAGCACGCCCGAGGCCATCGCGGCGTTTCAACGCGAAATTCGCGCCCAGGCCCAGCTCGATCACCCCAACTTGGTGCGCATCTCGTACGCCGATTTCGAAGGCGATACTTTCTTCTTTGTCACTGAGTACGTGCCCGGCACCGATCTCCGCCGCCTCGTGCGCCGCAACGGGCCGCTGCCCTTCGCAATCGCCGCCACGATCGTCTCGCAGGCGGGCGAAGCGCTGCAATATGCCCACCGACGCGGGCTAGTGCACCGCGACGTGAAGCCGGGCAACCTGCTGGTCACGCCCGACGGACGCACCAAGATCACTGACCTCGGCCTCTCGTGGTTTTTAATGGACGATCTCGAACCGCGCCCGGCGGGCAAGAAGCAGTCGCTTGTCGGCACGGCCGACTACCTGGCGCCAGAGGCGATTCGCCAGCCGGAAAAAGTGCTGCCGGTCAGCGACATCTATTCCCTCGGCTGCACGCTGTACTACGCCGTCACGGGCAAAGTGCCGTTCCCTGGCGGCAACACGGCCGACAAGATTCGCCGCCACTTGCAGGAAACACCCCTCAACCCGCTCCATTTCAATCCCGACTTGCCGGAAGAATTCTGTGACGCCATCGCGGCGATGATGGACAAAAACCCGGACAAGCGGACGCCGACCGCGGCCGCGGTGATCGAGCTGCTCCGCCCCTGGTGCGATGCGGACGCCACGAAGAATCTGGCCGGCGCGACGCCGACGTCGTCCAGCGTCCACGTCCGTCCAGCACGCCCGCCGCAGACGCCGCCCGCACTTGACGAAACGGCCGCAATCGTGCTCGACGAAGCTGAAACTAGCCCGGGCCAAGTGGATAGCCCCAGCCAAATCTCGCAAGGCACCGTCTCGCTCACCAGTTCGACGCAAGACACGCTGCCGCATCTCTCGCCGTCGGTCCACTCGCCGGTCCCCCAGGCCGCCCCGCCCGAAGCGACGTCGAGTCGCCGCTGGCCGCGTTTCTTGTGGTGGGCGATTGTGGCCGTGGGCGCTGCGGCGCTGCTCGTCGCCGCTGTTAAGCGGCTGTTCTGAAGGCGGCAATAGGTTTATACTTTGCCCGTTAATCTCACAGCGCCTCGCCGGTTTGTCCTACATGAGAATTGGTGCCGTCAACTATCTGAATTCCAAGCCGCTCGTCTACGGCCTGCCGGAGCTGGCCCCCAACTCGCAGTTGCTGTTCGACCTGCCCAGCCGGCTGGCCGATTCGCTGGCCGCCGGCCGGCTTGATGTGGCTTTGATCCCCTCGGTCGAATTATTTCGCGGGCCCGGCTACGTGATTGTCTCCGACGCCTGCGTGGCCTGCCGTGGCCCCGTGCTCAGCGTGAAACTTCATTTCCGCGTGCCGCCGAAAAATGTCCGCACGGTTGCCCTCGACGAGGGCTCGCGGACCAGCGCCGCGCTGACGCAAATCCTACTCGCCGAGTTGTGCGGTGTGCGGCCCAGTTGGGAGCCGCTTCCCATCGGCTCGGGCGCCGCCAGCACCTCGGCCGATGCCGTTCTCCTCATCGGCGACCGTGCCATCGCGAAGGAACGAGAAGCCAAAGGCCGTCAAAACTTGCGGCCAGCGGCGCTGATTCCTCCGTCGGTGGTCACCAGTAATTTCGCTGAGAGTTGGGACCTCGGCGAAACCTGGTGCAACTGGACCGGCCTGCCGCTTGTCTTTGCTACCTGGACGGCGCGGCGCGACAATGATAGTGGGCCTGTCGCAGCAGCGCGAGCGGCAACCCGCGACCGCGGCGTCTTGCACCTTGACGAAATCGCCGCCGCCGAAGCGCCGCCGCTCGGCATCGGCATCGACGTGGCAACACGCTACTTTCGAGAAAACCTACATTTCACGCTCGGCCCCCCAGAGCGCCGGCCTGCTTCATTTTCACGCTTTGTGCGTCGAGCACCGCTTGCGCCCGCCGGGCGCGAACTGACGTTCGAGAATTGCTTCTCCGATGGTTGCACTCAAAAATAACAGCGACATTCTCGACAAGGCCGTCACCGGCGAGCGCCTCTCGCCCGCCGAAGGGCTGGCGCTTCTCGAATCGTCCGACCTAGCCGCGATTGGCCGCGCCGCCGATGCAGTAACCCGCCGTCTGCACTCTGAGGCGTACCGCACCTACAACATTGACCGCAACATCAACTACACCAACGTATGCACGGCCGTTTGCGATTTTTGCGCCTTCTACCGTCGTCCGAAATCGCCCGAAGGGTACGTTCTCCATCGCGCCGAGCTGTATCAAAAGATCGCCGAAACGATCGAGCTCGGCGGCGATCAGATCCTGATGCAAGGCGGCCTTCATCCCGACTTCCAGCTCGAGTGGTATGAAGCGCTGCTCGGCGACATTCGCTCATGCTTCCCGCAGATCAATATTCACGCGTTCAGCCCGCCCGAGATTTATCACTTCACGAAAGTCTCTAAGCTGCCGCTGCGGAACGTGCTTGAGCGCTTGCATAAAGCTGGCCTGGGGAGCCTGCCGGGCGGCGGGGCGGAAATTCTCGTCGATCGCGTCCGCCGCGAGATTACCCGCGGCAAGGTGCTCACCGACGACTGGCTCAACGTCAACCGCGTCTGGCACGAGTTGGGCGGCCGCAGCAGCGCCACGATGATGTTCGGCCACGTCGAGACGCTCGCCGAGCGGATCATGCACCTGGAGCGGCTCCGCCAATTGCAGGACGAAACGGGCGGCTTTACGACCTTCATCTGCTGGACGTTTCAGCCCGACCATACCGGCATGGCCCATATCGCGCCGGCGGGTGCGTTTGAGTATCTCAAAACGAACGCAGTCGCGCGGCTGTATCTCGACAACTTCGCCAACATTCAATCAAGCTGGGTCACGCAGGGCCTGAAGATCGGCCAGCTCGCCCTGCTCTACGGCGCGAACGACATGGGCAGCCTGATGATCGAAGAAAATGTGGTCGCCGAAGCGGGCACGGTGCATCACTTGTCGCTCGATGAAATCCGGGCGCGATCACCGAGCTCGGCTTCACACCGCGGCAGCGCAATGTTCACTATCAACTCCTGGACCCAGCGCACAAAGCGCGGGCAATCGAGGCGAACCGCCAGCTTTACGCTGAGGTTCGCACGCGTACAACCAAATCGAACGGCAGTGCCGCCACGATTGCCAGCGATCAAATGCCCGTTTTGCCCGTTGTGTCGCTGTCCGTCGTCCGCGGCGATAGCACCGCGTAGCGAAACCTTGACCCCTCTTCGCGATCGGACGATACTGAAGTCATATTAGACGTCCATTTGCGAGCAACGGCTATGGCCATCGTTCCTAATTCGACGACATCCGGTAGTGATCCGCAACCTGCCTGGGAAGTAGCATTGCTGTTTCCGAGCCAAGGGGACTGGAGCGAAAACGACTACCTAGCGCTCGATACCAAGCGACTCGTGGAGTTAATTGACGGAAGACTGGACGTCTTACCCATGCCTACATTTCTGCATCAAGATATCGTCTTGCATCTGGCCGACGTCTTACGAGCTTTTGTCCGCGGTCGCCGACTTGGCAAAGTCACAATAGCACCCATGCCGGTTCATATTCGCCATAAGACGTTTCGCGAACCTGATGTCCTATTCGTGCCAATCGAACAGCAAGTGAAGGCAACCGACAATTTCGTGCAGTCGGCTGGCATAGTAATAGAAATTGTCAGTCCGGGCCCCGAATCGCACAAACGCGACTATCAGGACAAACGGGCAGACTACGCCCAATTGAAAATCCCCGAATACTGGATCGTCGATCCACAAACAGAACGGATCACCGTGTTGATTCTGAAAGGCAAGCAATATCGAATTCATGGCGAGTTCGTGCCCGGGCAACAGGCCACGTCGGTTTTTCTCGATGGCCTGGAGGTTGATGTTTCCGCCGTCTTTAACGCGGGGAAAAAACTTCCCTAGTCGCGTCGTTGCTTTTCCAAATCGCCGCTTGGCCCGGCAATCTACATCGGTGACGAGCACTCGCCCGTCGGCCGGTCTTTCGACGGGTTTCCCGCCCTCCTCCCGTAAGCTAAGCTTCTATACTGGGCTATCCACGGCCGGCGAGCGCCCCGAGACTGCGCGCGGGGGTTCCGCGGTGCGTACTTTTTCACGGGCGTTCGGTGATGATTGAAGCACGGTCCCTCAGCAAGTTTTACAGCGACCTGACTCGGGGCTGCGTGGTTGCGCTCGATAATGTCAGTTTTTCGGCCGCCGCCGGCCAAGTTTACGGCCTGTTGGGACCAAACGGGGCCGGCAAAACGACAGCCCTGCGAATCCTCAGCACCGTGCTGCAGCCGACCCACGGAACGGCCACGATCTGCGGCTTCGATTGCGTCACTCAGCCCGAGCTCGTCCGCCATCAGATCGGCTTCATCTCGGCCAACACGGCAGTCTACGACCGCATGACGGCCTGGGAAATGGTCGAGTACTTCGGCCGGCTCTACGGCATGGGCGACGAAGATCTCCGCGAGCGGATGGAGCTCTTATTCGACCGGCTGCAGATGCAAGAAATCCGCGACCTGCTCGGCGCGAAGATGTCCACCGGGATGAAACAAAAAGTGTCGATTGCGCGAGCGATCGTCCACGATCCACCCGTGCTGATATTCGACGAAGCCACGACCGGCCTCGACGTGCTGGTCGCCCGGGCACTGCTCGACACCGTGGCCGAGCTCCGCGACCAAGGCAAATGCATCGTGTTCTCGACCCATATCCTTCGCGAGGCCGAGCGCCTTTGCGACCGCATCGCCATCATGCACCGCGGACGCATCCTAGCCGAAGGCACACTCGAAGAGCTCCGCGACCAACATGCGGAACGGGATCTGGAAGAACTATTCTTCCAATTGATCAAACGGCAGCAAATGGAAGCAGCGACTGCCTTCGAAAATCCACGACGCACGACGGTGCACAAGCCTGTCTAGAGCGACAAAAAGTAGGAGAATCCAAACCGCTATCCTGCACTAATAAGCGCTAATCCCCTGTACGAGCAAAGCTTAATCCTGATTCATTAGGGCTGGTTAGCGTCCCTTCGCGGTTAAGTTCTGTGCACTCGATGGCCAACCGACTAAAACGGTAACGTCTCGCTTCAAGATGAACTGGCGCAACATACGTCTAATTTACGCTCGCGAGATTCGCGACCAGCTCCGCGATCGGCGGACGCTGTTCATGATCGCCGTGTTGCCGCTCTTGTTGTACCCGCTGTTGGGGATGAGTGTCTTTCAGCTCTCGCAGTTTCTGCGCACCGCCGAGCCGCGGGTCATCGTCGTCGATAGCGGGCAGTTTGCCGCCGATCATGCTTTGCCCCAATTGATTGACGGCGATCATTTCGCCGCCGAACTGTTCGATGACCCAGCCGACGCCGCGCGTATCCTGATCATCCCGAACCCGCACAAAGCGGATACTCCCGATCTCGAAGCCGCCCATACACAATTAGAAGCTGGAACTGCCGAAGTCGTCATTCATTTCCCACCCGATTTCGGCAAGCGATTGGCCGAGCTCCGCGAGGCGGTTCAACCGGCCGCTCAAAACATCGCTGCCGACGGCCGCGCGCGGCCCTCGTTGATCGGCGATATTCCCCAGCCCGAGCTGCTCTACAACTCGGCTCGCGAAAAATCGCGTGTGGCGGGCGCCGTGGTCGAGCAGATCCTCAATAGTTGGAAGTCGCAGATAGTGCACGAAAACTTGCTGGCCAGCCGCGTGCCGGCCAGCATTGCCCGACCCTTCGACCTGCGGCCGCACGACATCGCGCCCCCGTCGGAACAGCAGGGCCGGCTGTGGTCCAAAATCCTGCCGTTCGTGTTGTTCATTTGGGCCCTCACCGGCGCGTTCTACCCGGCGGTCGACCTGTGCGCGGGCGAGAAGGAACGCGGCACGCTGGAAACGCTCCTCTCCAGCCCGGCCCTGCGCGGCGAAATCGTGTGGGGCAAACTGCTTACCGTGATGACGTTTAGCGCTGCCACTGCGCTATTGAACCTCGCCAGCCTCGGCTTCACCGCTCGCTACGTGATTGCTCAACTGCGAGCGCTGCCGCTGGGCGACTTGTCGACCAGCCTCGACACGCCGCCCCTGGCCGCGGCGCTGTGGCTCTTGGTGGCGCTGGTGCCGATGTCCGCCCTATTCAGCGCCCTGTGCCTGGCAAGTGCCGCCTTCGCCCGCAGCACGAAGGAAGGCCAGTATTACCTGATGCCGCTGCTGATGGTGATGATGCCACTGATGATGCTGCCGATGGCGCCGGGCGCCGAGCTGAGCCTGGGCAACAGCCTGATTCCGGTCACTGGCGTCGTGCTCGTGATGCGCAGCCTCGTCCAAGGTAATTATGCCGAAGTGCTGAAGTACATCGTGCCCGTCAGCCTGGTGACCGTCGCCTGCTGCCACCTGGCCATTCGCTGGGCCATTTACCAATTCAACCAAGAGACCGTGCTGTTCCGCGAAAGCGAACGCTTCGATCTCCGCCGCTGGGCGATCCACCTGGTTCGCGATCGCCAGCCAACGCCCTCGCTCGCCGAAGCCGTCTTCGGCGTGGCGATCTTGTTCGTAATCCAGTTTTTCGTCCGGCTGGCCATCTCCGCTCACGTTCCGGATTCGCCCGGTTTCGATTTTCTGGTGCTCGTGGTGGTCATCAGCAGCGTCGTGTGCATCGCCCTGCCGGCCCTGTTACTGGCGCTCATGTTCACCAACCGGCCGCTGAAAACGTTGCTGCTCGATCGCCGGCCACGGTTCTCGGCGTGTGTCGCGGCCGTGCTGCTCGCCGCTATGCTCCACCCCGTCGGCCAGCAGCTCGTCGCCTGGATCGTCCAGCTCTATCCGCTGCAGGGCGATTCGCTGGCTGGCATTGCCGACATGGTTAAGAAGGCCCCGTCGCTGTGGTCGATCCTGCTGCTGATGGCCGTGCTGCCCGCAATCTGCGAAGAGTTCGCCTTCCGCGGCTTCGTCCTCTCCGGCCTGCGGCACCTGGGCAACAAATGGTGGGCGATCGGCCTCACCGCCGTGTTCTTCGGCTTCAGCCACTCAGTAATCCAGCAATCGCTGGCGGCGACGGCCGTCGGATTGGTGCTCGGCTACCTGGCCGTGCAAACCGGCAGCCTGATCCCCTGCATCCTGTTCCACGCGACGTACAACGGCCTGATGATCGCCGCTTCGCAGCAGGCCACGAGCGCCGACCAGGCCCTCTACCCCTGGTACATCGTCGCCCTCTGCGCCCTCTTGGCCGCCGGCTTGCTCCACTGGTTCCACCAGTTGCCCTACCGGGCCACGAAAGAAGAACGCCTGACCGATGCGCGGGCGCGGCAAGGGCGTTTGCCGCTCACCAGCGGGGCGACGGGCGGCGCAGAATAGAGGCGGACGCGTTCGGCGATTTGCCGATTCGCACTCTCCCCAGAAAGCAGTCAGATCCCCGCTTGTAAGGGTCCCCGCGGAGCAATTCGCCTCACGTGCTATCGCCGCACGAATTTTTTTATTTTTTTCGGGGGGGCGAAATGCAGACGTAAGTCGCACGTCGGCACGGTGTTACGCTTTCGTTTCGCCCCGCGAGTGGGACATTATTCACCTGGCGTGGGGCGAATTGGGGTGGCACTTGTGGTCTACGGAAAGCGAACGCAGATCAATCTGGGCCTGACAATTTGTGCGGAAAACAATTGCCAGGCACAGCCTGACGTACGTGCTACGCGCTGAGGCCGTCCGCTGCGCACCGTGAGCGCGGGCATGGCGGAAGGTGCGTTGAGTTGCCAAGGAACGATCTTGCCCCCGTGAGCCTAGCAGGTTGTGTACGTTTGTGCAATAGGCGTTTCAGCCAATGGAAAACGTCAAGAGCCGAGAGCCGAGAGTCAAGAGCCGGAGAAAAGTTGTGTATCCGGGCCGGCTCGGCCGAGCGCCAAGCAGACTTTGCAGGATTTGCAATCAAAAAAACGAAGGCGGCTAAAGAATATCTTCGTTGAAATCAGCCACAAAATCTGGCAGAGTGGAGGGGCCGATCGCGCGCCGATTGCCGAGGCTCTTGGCCGCAATCGGTCGGATCCACGTTGCATCCTCGAGTTAGCCGCGCAGCGGCGAAAGGGCTTAGCCGGGGGCGAAATCCCCCGGACCGATAGCGCAATATAACGACTAAGCCGCGCAGCGGCGACAGACGTGCCACGTAATCGCAAAATCTCTGTCGCCGCTGCGCGGCTACCGAGCTTGTCGCATTACTTTCCGTGGGTTTACATCTTCGGCTAAGCGTTTTCGCCGCTTCGCGGCGACATCAATCCCAGATATAGCGCTGGTCATATTCGACTTCGTGTTTGGCCAGCAAGCCGAGTAACTCAGCCTTGTAATCCATTTGTCGATGATGGGCCTTTTGATCTCGGATATACGCTTGGACCGGATCAACCTGCGACTTGCTGACCGAGAACGCCGAAAAACCGTCTTGCCAACCAAAGCCACCAAAATCGGCCGTTGATTCGTGAACCCATTTCGATGAGTTTGCCTTGATATCGCGTAGCGCGTCCGAGACGGCAATCTTCGGCGCCAATATGGCCAGGATGTGCAAATGGTCCATCATGCCGTTGATTTCAACGCACGAGCCATCGATGCCTCGAATAATGCCACCGATATACTTGTGTAGATCGCCTTCGATCTCCGGCGTTATCAGCGGCCGCCTATGCTTCGTGCTGAACACGATGTGATAGTAGAGCTTCGTAAACGTTCCTGCCATTGTTAAGTCCCCCTGAAACAGCCGCGAAGCGGCGAAATGCGCTTAGCCGGGGGCGAAAGCCCCCGGACAGTAATCGCAATATAACGACAAAGCCGCGCAGCGGCGACAGAGCCCCGTCGAGTGTCGCGAATACTCTGTCGCCGCTGCGCGGCTGCGAGAATTTACCGCATTGCTTTCCGTGGGCTCGCGCCCACGGCTAAGCGCTGCCGCCGCTGCGCGGCTTGGACGATTGGTGTGACGCTTTCCGCGGGCTGACGCCCACGGCTAAGCGATTTCGCCGCTGTGCGGCTAGCGTATGCGGAGCGATGTTCAATTGAAATAGGGGTCGACCAACACATTTTTCAATAGCTCGGCAACGTAGCCTGTCGCTTCAGGACCACTGGCCTTGGCCGGACTCGGGTGCGCGTAACGATTTCGTTTCTTGAGCGCGCCCTCCAAAATGCCAAATCTGTGGCCGTCTAGAAATCCTGCCGCACGACAGACATCCAAGACAAACCATTCGCCATCTGGGAAAACGTCGTGAGATGACACTGGATCGTACGTCTTGGTCTTCGAACGAGATCTCGACGTCAGTTCCTTGTTGAAATCCAGCGTATGGCGAGACAGTATCCACGACCGCACATGATGGTAGGCCAGATTCCACCCTAACACGATTGCAGCACGGGGCGCGTTGGCACTTAGGACCTATCCCAAAATACGTGAACGGGTGTTGTTTCCGTGCGTAGAAGGATGTGAGGAATGGCTTCTCATCGAATCGTTTCTTTGCTTGCACGGAGGTGTACATGCACTGCGATTGGCAGGGCAAGTTTGCTTGGATGCCCGAAAACCTTTGGCAGCAGCTTGAGCCCTTGCTGCCGAAGTATCCGCGACGCTCGAAAGTTGGGCGACCCCTGCGAAATCTGCGCCGTCGCCAGTGGTATTCTTTATCTGTTGCGCACTGGCTGCCAGTGGAAGGCACTCCCCCCACAATTTGGCAGCCCCAGTACGGTTCATCGCTATTTCCAAGAGTGGACACGCCTGGGTATTTGGCGGCGATTCTGGAAGCGGGGCTGCGAAGTACGATCAGAAACGCGGTATCGCTTGCGATGCAGTCGGTGGAGCGACAACCAAGTCGCCGCTGCGGAAAAAAGCGGAAAAATCCCACCGATCGCGTAAGCTGGTCAAACGATCGGTATTGACTGACGCCCGCGGCTTCCTCTGCGTCGCGATTACGGTGCCAACGCTCACGACCAACGTCTGCTGCGAACACGCTTCGATCTATCCCCGTTCACGCCCCCCACCCGTACGCAGCATCTGTGTCTCACAAGTACTTTACGCTCACCGCACCACGTTCATACGTTCTCACATCCGTTTCGTTAACAGCCCCTCCACAAACCCACGCTTTTCACCCATTCTACACACCCACTCTTAACGTTAACCCACTATCTTATCTTCATCTACAATTTCCTCATCCCCTGCCGATCTGATTTGATATCCTTAGGCATTTAAGCGTCTCATCGAGGAAGCTGGCTTCTTGGGCATCAGTGACTTCCGCGGCAAGTTCCTTAAGCTGCTCCGAAACGTCTCTTTTCTCAGGCTCAGGATGACGTTCGTGTTTCTTTAGATCATTGCTATACGTCTCGCGGGCTCGACGTTCCATGTAGTAGACAAGTGTCGATAGACTCGCGTCGAACTTACGAAGCAGCACACCATTTAAGCGTAGTTCTTCTACCTTGTTCGAGACCATCAAGGTGTCACATTCAAGCGTGTCAAGCACCATTGTGCAATCGTGGTCGGTGAATCGTTCTCCCTCCGGCACTGCATACGCTAGATGGACGATAGCGGAACGCATGTTATCAAAGCGCCATTTTCGCATTTCTGCGATAACATCGTTGCGGGTCGCGTCGTCAAGTGCGGCATTCATGGAGGTTCCTCACAACGCCCCCACCACCAAATCCCCCACCTCGCCGGTCGAAAACCCCATCTTCCCCGCAGCCTGGCTTTTCATCTTCGTGCCCGTGACGTGCATGATGGCTTGCATTACGCGGGCCGCCGCCTTCTCGTAGCCGAGTTGGTCCAGGAGCATGCTTACTGCGTTGATCGTGGCGATCGGGTTGATCTTGCCCGTGCCCGTGTATTTCGGCGCGCTGCCGCCCATTGGTTCGAACATGCTCGTGCCGCCCGGCTCGGGGTTGATGTTGCCGCCGGCGGCGACGCCCATCCCGCCTTGGATCATGCCCGACAGGTCGGTGATGATGTCGCCGAACATGTTCGTCGTCACGATCACGTCGTAGTACTCCGGGTTTTTGATGAGCCACATGCAGCAGGCGTCGACGTGGTTGTAGTCGGGCGTCACGTCCGGATACTCCTCGGCCACGTCTTTGAACGTCCGCCACCACAGGTCGTGGCCGATCGTGAGCACGTTTGTCTTGGCGACCAGCGTCAGCTTTTTGCCTTTGGGGTTATTCCGCCTGCGGGTCAGTTCGAAGGCGTAGCGGATCGCCCGCTCGCAGCCGCGGCGGGTGTAGATTGCCATTTGCGTGGCAACCTCGTGTGGCGTGCCTTTGTGCATGAAGCCGCCGGCCCCGCAGTAGAGGTCCTCGGTGTTCTCGCGGACGACGATGAAATCGATGTCGTCCGGCCCTTTGTCCTTGAGCGGCGTTTCGACACCGGGAAACAACTTCACCGGCCGCAGGTTAATGTACTGGTCGAGGCCGAACCGGACGTCGAGCAGCAACTTCCGCTCCAGGATGCCGGGCGCGACGTCGGGATGCCCGACCGCACCCAAGAGCACCGCATCGAATCGCCGCAACTGATTGAGGCCGTCGGTCGGCAGAGCCTCGCCCGTCTTTAGATAGCGGTCGCCGCCCCAATCGAGATGGGTCAGCTCGAACTTGATGCTTTCCAACTTGGCGACGGCCTGGAGCACCTTCACCCCCTCAGCCGCCACCTCAGGCCCTGTTCCGTCACCGCCGATGACGGCGATTTTCTTTGCGTCGTTCATAAGTGTTCCTGTATAAGAATCGGTGGCAAACGAACTCGTTCAATGCGGGGTAAAATCCGAGTCACAGTAGTTCCAAGTTCCTCGTTTTCTCCGGCGTTGGCACATGTTCGAGCTCGCAACCACTTTGGCTATCAGCTATCAGCCGTCAGCTTTCAGCCTGAGAAATCCAGTCTGGCTGACGGCTGATGGGTCGCCTTGAGATCGAGAAGCCCCCGAACTGCGGAAGAAAACTGATAACTTGGTACTACTGAGTCAGGATTGTAACAAGCGGCGGCCCAATGTAGTAGGCACGCTCCGCGAGCCGTAACAGCCCTTGCGAAAAAGACGCTGCGACCAAGGGCCGCTGCGGCACGCGGAGCCTGCCTGCTACGATGCGGACGGTTCGTTTCCCGGCGAATCAGCGCGGTTACGCAAGCGCGACGCAACGATTGCCGCCGGGCGATCGCCGACGGGCGAAATCAGCAGCGTCGCCTCATGATCGCCGCGCAGCTTGAATTCGCGTCGCAGCCGCTCGGGATCGACGTCGACGCCGCGCTTCTTGATCTCCAACCGGCCGACGCCGCGCGCCGATAGATAGCGGGCGACGGCCGGCACGCGCAGCGGCAGAACGTCGTCCACTTCAAAACACGTAAGCGCCTCATCGACGACAATCGGCGACGCCCCCGTGAGATACGAGGCGCCACCGGCCAGCAACTGCAAGCCGTGTTCCGCCGCCAGCGCGCCCTTTAAGTGGGCGGCGAGCACAGCCGCATCGACATCAAACACATACTGCTGGACCGCCGCCGCGATCGGCGCCGATTGGTTGGCCTCGCCGACGATCGTTCGCGGTGGCGAACGAGGCTCGCCCGAAGTCGATGCCGGCGTCCGCAAAACGGTCGCCCGCCGCAGCCCGGGTGATCGTGCCAGCCCGCCATGCCACACGACCTGCTGCCGGCACTCGCCGCCGCGGCTGATCCACTCGCGTTCGCATGTGGCAGACCAAGCATCCGGCACTCGACTCGCCGGGGCGAGCTTAATCGCCGCGTTTTCGTTGACGACGAGCATTCGCTCGATGATATCCAAACTAGGACTGCTCCACTCGAGCGACGTGGTCCGCGGCCCAGTCGGCCGGCGGTCGGGATCGATGTGCCACGCAGCTACCTCGGTCAAATCAATCAATTGAACGTCTGCTGCTTGCCAACTGCGCTCGCGATGGTCCGCCGGCCGACAG
Organism: uncultured Planctomycetota bacterium; assembly: GCA_963738665.1. GTDB lineage: Bacteria > Planctomycetota > Planctomycetia > Pirellulales > Lacipirellulaceae > JABDGM01. Next base: position 1,064,059 of record CAVTXL010000002.1, on the reverse strand, counting down.
CACGGTACGAACATTCGCGGCCGCCAAATGCAATGAGATCGGGTCGCGATCGACGGCCGTGACGTCGGACTGCGACGCGAGCGCCAACAAATCGCCGCCCAGCCCACAGCACAAGTCGGCGACCCGCTCGTAATCTGAAAACCGCGCCGCTTTTTTCCGCAGCCACCCACTCGTCCGTCGCCTGTTCGAGTCCGACTCGCGTGAAAAACATCCGCTCGGCCGCAGCAAACTTTTCCGCCGCTCGCCGCCGCAATTCGACCAGCTCAATAACTAAATGGGCCCTCCCGGCAGGCAGCGTCCGCCGCAACCGTTCGACCAAGCGGTGCAGCGGCGCCGAGCCTGCGGCCATGTCGGCCGCCACTTCGGCCACGATCGCCGCCGCCTCCGCGCCGGTCAGCCATTGGTAATCGGCAAGTTCGTTACAAGCGGTCAGCTTTGTCATGGTTTCCGCCGAGGGGAGCAATCTGGCGGCGCCTGAAACGCCGATGACGAAGATGGGGGGTTAGCCAACCAGTGGATGGAAGCATGTCGTCGCGACCACTTATCATAGCAACGGCCCTCGGCGTGGCAGTAGGCGTGCCCTACGTGATGTCGCACCGACCGGCCGGCGCGAAAAAAGACGCCTCGCCCTATTCATCATTTGGCGCTCCGGGCGGCGGAATGGCGTTGCCTCCACTCACGGCGCCGGGTCAGCCGAACCTGTTCGTTACAAGGCCCGGCGCGGCGACCTACGGGCCGGCATACGGCGGTGTGGCACAGCCTTCCACCCGGAACGCAAACACGCAGCACCTGCAGCTCGAACAAGTGCTGCGGTTCGACATTACGAAGGAGTGGGTCTACAGCCACTGGGCCCGCAAGTCGACTGGCTTGGCCGACGCCGAGTTCTTCGGCGTCCGCGTGCCGCTCGTGACGGGCACTGACGTCGCCGACCTCGCTGGCTCGCTCACCTACTGGTTCGATGTGCAGGACCAATTGCAGCACATCGCATTTTGCGGCCGCACCGGCGACGCGGCGCGGTTGGCCAACTTCCTCGTGCGCAATTACAAGTTCAAACCGGCCACCGCGCCGGCCGGCGAGGAGCTTTACCAGGTGACCGTCAGTGACGGCGTTCAAAGCGAGTTGCGAGCCCGGCCAGAGCCCGTGATTTGGAATACCTCGCCGCACGGGAGCTTCGAGATTACGCTGGAGCTCGCGCGGCCCGGCTCGAAACGGGTTCTGCCTCCGCAGGGGCCGTCGCTGCAAATTCCGCCCGTCGCCGCATCTGAGTTGCGACGGCTTCGCTAAGATGTCGTGGCCGCGTACTCTCGATCAGGATAGTCGGCCCAGCGGTTACAGGCTATCCTGGCGCAAATGCCGCCAACGACCGTCGTCGTTCCCTGCCCGCCTGAGCTTCGCGCCGACGCGATCGCCCTCGCACTCTGTGAACTCGCGCCGAGCCAGCGCCGAGAAATCGGGGGACAAGCGCTTCGCCAATGGCGCGAGAACGGCCAAGCGCCCCGCTGCCTCTTCGTGGCGCGTAACGGGCGAGCGACTGTGCGGCGCCGTCTGGGGACAATCTCAGCCCGGCAATTCGGCTGTCTTCTGGCCACCGCGCCTCGACAACATCGACCACGCCGCGACGGTCGCACAAGACTTAGCGACCGCCGCCGTCGCGGCGCTGACACGGCCGGCGTCGCAATGACCCAAGCTCTGCTCCCGACGTTTGATGCGCCGGAGGCACCCCTGCTCGAATCAGCCGGCTTTCGCTATCTCACTGATCTTGTGTATTTAACATGCGAACGGGAGCGATTTCCCGATAACCAGCCCGAATCACCGCAATTGCAATTCACGAGCTACAAAGCGGCCGAACGAGCGCAGCTGGCGGACATCATTGAGAGAACCTACGAAGCCACGCTCGATTGCGTCGGCCTCGGCTTTGAGCGGAACATCGACGACGTGATTGACGGCTATCTGGCCACAGGTAATTCCAAGGCGTCGAATTGGTTTATCGTTCGCGAGGTCAGCGCTCGCGAAGACAACTCCGACATCGGCGTGCTGCTGCTGGCAGAATACCGCGCATCGCAGCACATGGAGCTCATTTACGTGGGACTGGTGCCCGAGGCGCGGGCGCGGCTGGGGCGGGCAAATCGTGCGCTACGCCCAATGGGTGGCAAAAAGCGCCGAGGCCGAACGGCTGGTCTCGGCAGTCGACGCCACGAATCTGCCGGCCCTGGCCGTTTACCGCACTACCCATTTTGAAACGTGGGACCGCCGGAGCGTATTTCTGCGGTTTTCACCGAAGTTACGTCAGTAAAGTTCGGCAATTCGCGGCGCGTTGAACTGGCGCGACCGATATTCGGCGATTTCTGCGGCACCTGGAGCATGCCGGCCGCGCCAAGACGTTCAATTCGATCCGGCCAGACAATTTTTCCACGGCTGTTTGCCGCGCGAAAAAAATTTTTTCCCGGTGGCCCTCGCGCTGTAAAGTCGTCAGATTCAAAACTTAGCGCGCATGCCACAACGATCTTCAAAATCTTTTTCGCGCAGCCGCCGCGCGACCCCTTTGACACGGCTGCTAGCAGTCGTAGAATCGGCGGCTCGGATGATCGTCGGATTACAAACGACGATTGCGTGGGATCCGTGCAACTACCATTCAAGGCAACGCCGCAGGTCGTAAGAAAGATGGCGGCCGACCTTTTCTCCTGTTCGCGCTAAACCTCCCAAGCCGCTGCAACGGTCACAGTCGTTGCACACGCGTCGCCATGACGACGGCGCGCTGCGCTCGGGGTGTGCGCCGATGGAGTTACCAGGAAGTGGTCATGGAAGATGCCCGTTTCGTAACGGCGCTGCGCAATGAACTTGTGTCCCGGATCGGAGCGGAACGCTTCGAGCTGTGGCTCACTTCGCAGGCTCGAATGTCGGTCGAAGCCGGGAACCTCGTGGTGCGCGCCGCCAATTCGTTCGTCCGCGACTGGCTGCGTCGCAACCTGGCCGGCGAATTGGCATCGTGCGCGGCCGTCGTCGCCGGCCGTGCGGTCACATTAGATTTTGTCGTCGAGCCCGAGCTGGACGATCGGCAATCGACCGTTTTTAACTCGGCCTCGCAGTCTACCGCGCCCAGCGGCCGACAGCCGCCAGCGGATAGCCGACAGCCTTCCCCCGCTCCGCAATCCGCAATCCAAAAACCGAAATCAATTGCGGAGCGGGCCGCCATTTCTTCGCCTGATGCACCTCGCCGCCCCGCCGCCCCCACGCTCACCCAATTCACCGTCGGTCCCAGCAATCAATACGCGTTTCGTTCCGCCGAGCTGACGGCCCAGGGCCTGCAACAAGCCTCGCCAATCTTGTTCTGCGGCCCCACTGGCGTCGGCAAGACGCACCTGCTGCGGGCCATTCAAACCGAAAATCGCCGACACCGCTCGCGCTCGCTGGCCGTCTACTTGACGGCCGAACAATTCACGACCAGCTTCGTCGAAGCGCTCCGCGGCAGCGGCCTGCCCAGCTTCCGTCAAAAATGCCGCGGGGCCGATCTGCTCCTTATCGACGATCTGCAATTCTTTGTCGGCAAACAGCGGACGATCGAAGAGCTGCATCACACGATCGACACGCTCGTCGCGGCCGGCCGGCAACTAGTGTTTGCCAGCGACCGCAACCTGGCCGGCCTCCGCGGCCTGGGGCCGGAACTGGCGTCGCGGCTCGCCGGCGGCCTGTTTTGCGAAATCGCGCCGCCCGAATTCGCCACGCGGATCGCCATTTTGCGCCGCCTCTCTGGCGAAATGAATCTGAGCGTGGACGACGGCGTGCTCGCTCTCGTCGCCACGCAAATCACTGCGGGCGCCCGCGAGCTGCGCGGCGCGCTCCATCGCCTGCAAGCGGTCAGCATGGCCTGGCAGCGGCCGATCACCCGCGAGCTGGCCGAATCGGCCATCGCCGACCTCGTGCGGCAATCGACCCGATCGGTGCGGCTGGCCGACGTCGAACAAGCCGTATGCAAGGTGTTCCATGTCGAGGCCTCCACGCTTCGTTCCGATCGCAAGGGCCGCTCGCAAACCGAACCGCGGATGCTCGCCATGTGGCTGGCGCGAAATATACGCGCGCCCCCTGGAGCGAGATCGGCGAATTCTTCGGCCGCCGCAGCCACAGCACGGCCATCTCCGCCCACCGCCGCGTCGAAAAGCTGATCACCACACGGGCCGAGATCGGTCTCGGCGATACGCCTTGCAACGTCGAAGAAGCGATCCGCCGCTTGGAGACGGCCCTCCGCACGGCGTGACGGCAAGTCATTACGTCCGATAGCCCGGCCTTCTCAGTCGGGAACCTGCGCGTGGGCGATCGAACCCGCCGAACTGAGCCAGTTCGACAACGTGCAAACGGTGCTGCCGTGCAAATCGGGCCGCTAAGTCGTCGCGCGCAGTCGCGCCGGCGTCAACCACTTAAACCACCGCCGCGGCATCGCTCCTACCGCGATCAATGCCAACTGAGACGCGGCGAAAATCAACAACCACATCGCGGTGCTCGTCTCCGATGCGCCGTAGGAGTGCAGGCCCGCGCCCAACTCATTGACGCCGAAATACGACCACGTCACGACGATGTTGCCGCCGATCGTCAACAACGCCAGGCCCCGGGCCTTCACCACGCCGCCCCACCGCGCGTGCAGCCCGATGGCGTTGTACAGCACGATGATCAGAGCCCCGTTTTCCTTTGGATCCCAGCCCCAGAAGCGGCCCCAGGAGTCATCGCCCCATAGGCCGCCAAGCACCGTGCCAATGAAGCTGAACATGATCGCGAAGCACAGCGTGCCGTACATCATTCGCGTTAATTCGCGGCGTTCGGCGTCCTTGAGCACCGGAAAGACGTGCACCAACAGCACGTACAAAACGCCAAACAGGCCGGCCACGTACGTCGTCGCGTAGCCCAGCGTAATGCAAACCACATGGGTCGCCAGCCAGAACTGCGTATCGAGAACAGCCGTCATCACGATCAGCGTATCGCCGTCAAGTGACAAGAAATGCGCCACCAGCAGCGTCAAGAAACCGCCCACGGCGGCCACGATATTCCCTAAGCCCAATCGATAGCTCGATTCCAGCACCAGGCCCAACAGCACGGCGCCCCAACCGATAAACACGGCCGCAGAGTAGAGGTTGGTCACGGGCGGCCGCCCGGAAATATAAATTCGCCCGATTAGGGCCAGCGTATGCACGGCAAAGGTGAACCATAACAACCAGTTTGAACTGCGCCGCAACGGGTCGGTCCAGCCCAGCCACGAGAGCGACGCCAGAATGAAGGCCGCCAAGTACAGCACGGCGCAATAATAAAACGGGCTGAAGTGATTGAAAAAGACTTCGAATTGGCTCTTGCCCTGGGAATAAATCTCCGCCCCCTTCACGCCTTCAGCCTTGAGCCGCCCGGCGTCAGCCGCCAGCGTCGAGTCGTAGCCGGCCAGAAGGCGGCGATACTCGACGAGCTGCTGGTTGAAAGTCGTCGCGTCGCCACGAGCGTATGCCGAGAGGATGTTGCCCAGAGCGACCGTCGCCGGATTGACCGGCCGTCCCTCGGCGCCGCCTGGAGGCCTTCGAATTCGGCAGCCAACAGCGTCGACCAAGAAGTGCTGGCCTGGGTCGGCGGCACCGAACAGGGCGCTTGTGCATCAGTGAGCATGCCAATTAATCGCTGCGTAACCGCCACACTATCTGCAAAGGAGTCTTTGTCCGATGACAGCGGCGGCGAACGGAATGAGTAAACGATTGCGTCATAGGTTTGTTTTTTCGTCGCCAGTTGCAGCACCTTGTTTTGAAACAACGAGCGTTCCTCGTCCTTTACGGCCTCGGCAAGGGCCGTTTGGCGCTGCAGCTCCGATATTGCTTCAGCCTGCGGTTGCGCCTTAGCCGCACCAGCGCTCGCAGCGGGCGGATCGACCAGCGCTTTCTTGCGCATGATCTCGTTCCACGAATAACGCCAAGAGCCTGGCCGCGGTTCCAGGCCGAGCGTCTGGATCAAATCGATGTTCTCAATTCGAAAGATCGGGTAGTCGTCAGATTCCTCTCGGCCGGAGATCACATCCAACAACCAACGGATCGCCGGCTTCTTTTCCTCCACCTTTCCCTGGGTATCGATCAGGGCGAGCTCCTGCCGCCCGGACAAAAATTGCAGCGTATTGATCGCCAGCGAATCATAGGGCTTGATCCGCCCTTCGTATGACACGGGCAACTTGGCAAACTCGTAGATTTGCATTTCATTCGGCTGCGACTCAGGCATTGGCATCTTGGACACCAAGTACACGGCAAAGAACGCTACCACGAATGCCGGGAACCACTTGCCGATCGCTGGCTCGGCAATTTCCTGCTCCACGAGCCGCGAGCCTCGCTTGCCGGGGGTCAGAGTCCGTACGCGGTTGAGCTCCGGCATCGTGTCCGCCACTTCCGCTTGCCGACGCACAAAGCGATACAACATGCTGCCAAAATGGAACACCAGCCCAATTGCCACCACCATGCAGCCGACGTAGGGCGTCATCCAGGTCGAGTTGGCAACCACATTCAAGGTGGTCGACTTCTCGGTCATGTGATCGAAGTCAGCCTGATAAGCCGTGTACCCGGCGTAGCGCAGAGGGTTGTTCATCCAAATCTTGACGTCCCGGTCGATCTGCCGCCCCGGGTCGCGCAGTTCGACGAGTGATGAATAATTCTTGGGCTTGTTGGTGCCCGTATATCGGTCGAACCGGAAATCGATCAACGACAGTGTGAACGGCCAATAAAATCTCTTAGGCCGCAGCGTGATCTCGTACGTTTTGCCGTCAACTTCGACCGCTTGGTTCGTTGGCAGTTGAGCGGCGGTTAAATACGTTCCCAGCGATTTCCCGGCTTTCTTGTCGATTAAGTCGACGTAGGCGGCCGGCAAAGCGGGATTCTCGCTCGTCGACGCCGCTGGAACCGCTACGCCTTGCTGACCGATGCCCGCTGTCGCTGGATTAGGCAGCCCTTCCCGGGCGGTCGTCAACTGCGCAGTGGGCAGCCACAATGACACTTCGATCGCAAACGGCAAGTTTGGATCGTCAATCGGCCTTGTCTGGCCGACGTTGTCTGACAGCAGCGATGTCGGGATCACGGTCACCCGATCGGTCGCCGCATCGCTATGGTCGATCACCGCCAATTCGAACTCACGATACGTCTCGGAATAATTTGTCGTGCCCCCTTCGGGGATCGCCACCTGCGATTCTTGCGCATGAAACGCGGTCCACACTTCGCCGAGCATGATCAAGAGCACGCCGCCGTGAATCAAAACGATACCGGCCCGTTTGCGAAACACCAGAATGCCGCCCGCCAGTAAAACCAAACCCGCGCCGGCCCCCTTGAAAAACTGCCACAACAGCCGCAAGCCCGAGTCGTCCAACCGCAGGCCGGGCCGCAGTAAGAGCAATAGTGCGAGTCCGGCGACGACTATTTCTGCGGCCAGAAACATGCACCATTCAGCTGGCCGAATGCGCCCGTACACCAGCCGCAGCGCGTTGGCCCCCACCAGGGCCACGACGACCAGCAGCCCGCGAAAGGCCTGCCACAGAAAATTGCAAAACGTCGGCGACAGTTCACTTTCGATCGTGTTGTTCATCCCGCTGGCAATGGCCGTCCCCACCGCTGCAATGCCGATCGCGAGCAGGCCCAGCCCAATCCACAAGCGCTGGCCACGCGCAGCGATCTTGAAGCGCACCGCGTGGGCGGCCAGCAAATTCACCAGCAGCGCCAGGCCGATCATGCTGCCGCCAGGAAACGGGAACGTGCCGCGCAGATTCCACTGCACGTTGCGATTGAAGATTTGCACCAGCCGCTCGATCGTCCGCAATTCAATGTGCGCAACGAGCACACGGAAATAGCTGTGCAGCACCTGGAATACGTCGGAATCCTTCTGCGCAAGTGTGCCGAAGAACACCAGCACAATCGACAGCGCAAACAACACCACCGTCAGTCGCAGCGACGCCAGGGCCGTCAAGACGCTCGTCGCGACGTCCCGTACGTTCGTATGATGCGCCGTCGCGGCTCGTTCACCCAATATGCCCGATTTCGGCCGTACTATTTCGCCCGTTGCCATGATTGATTTCCCGTCCGTCGTCGGGACGGGCTAGGGGAGGGTTCTACTTATTACCGGAGGCCTTTTTCGCCCGCCGCGAACTTTACCGATGTCAAAAACGCCTTGAACTCGTCCTGCTTGGCGGCCACCAATGCCGGGTTGCCGCTAATTTTGAAGAACCACACCGCGTCGCCGATCTTGACCATCGCCCCCAAGGTGCCCCGCGCGTCGGCGGACGTGTCCGCTTCGCTGCCCTCGGGGATCAACGCCACGTACCGAGCCGCGTGTCCGTCGATTTCGATCGGTTCGACTGCTTTGTCCACAGCGTCGGGGCCCAACGGCGGCAGGCCCACTTCGCTCCGCCAGCGATTGATGTTTTCCAGCGGATCGGCGATTAGCGGCGCGGAACTTGCGCTGAACTCGGAGACGGACACCTTCGCCGTCTTTGACCCGTCCACCACTTGGAAACCCAGCTTCAAGAACTGGCTCGGCGGCAGCGACTGCCACGAATCGGGTTTGTCGAACTTCAATCCGCTGTCCACCGCCACGACCGGCCCACCATGCGGCGACATCACGCCGGCGCCCGCCTGGGCCGCACCGCCGTCGACTGGCGGATGTCCTGCTGGCAACTGGCCGGACGCCGCGCCCCCGCTGAAAGGCCCGCCGCCCGCTCCGCCGGCAAAAGGCGGCATCGTTCCCGAGCCGCCCGCGCGGCCATGCAAGTCGACAATCGTGACCGTGCCGCTGGCGCCCTGCACTTCACGGACGTCGTTCGCCAGACCGGCGGCCGTTGTCTCCGGCAACTTCAATTGGCCGCGCCATCGGTTCACGTTCTGCAAAACCTGGGCGGGCGTGCCGTCCCACGGCACTTGGTTGAGCGTCAATTCCAGCGGTTTGTCGTCCGCCGGAATCCTGATCGTCATCAATCGAAAACTGTTCATCCCGGGCTCTTGCGTCCAGCCGTCGGGCAACTTCCACGTGGGCAGCGCGGCACCGCCAGCCGGTGGCACGCTGGCCACGAACTTGATTACTTCGTCGGCATGGGCGTCGACGGCCGCAATTGGCCCGGTCACCTTGTACACCCACGCCTGGCCCCCGTCCGGCACGACCGCTGCGACCATGCGATCGGTCGGCTCGCCCGAGTCCGCGACGTCCGTCACCGCCGCTCGCGGCCCGGCCAATTCCTTCGGGACGGTGTACGTTCGAATCTGGTCCTTCGATCCGCAACCGGCGCAGCTGAGAACGCCAGGAACCAAGAGAACGAAAACGCGAATGCGCGGTGAAGTCCTGCTCATAAGAAAAACCGAACGTCGAACGTCGCGATGGGGGGCGATCCAAGCGGCCACAGCACCAGGGCCGCGGAAGGAGGGCCGGGCATCCTGCCGAGCCGTTGCCCAGAATTATAGCCTTTCGGTCGCTCCACGGTAACGCGGAAACCGGCTGGGCCAACTGTCGATTTGTTCCGGCCCAAATGGGCTCGTCGGCCGACAAATACGACTGTCTTTGCGAAGTCGGCCGCGTTGCGGTCAAATCAGAGCCGCCGCAGACAGCCTTCACGGCTGGGCCGTTTCGGCGCAACTTCCGCCAAGCGGTCGCCAATCAGCGGCCCGGCCGCGTATTTGAATGGCTCCTGCTCACCCCGCCGCAGCGCTGCCTAAAGCATCGGCGTTAATACGTCCATCAGCGCGCTGTTGACGGGCGTCACTTCGTTCCAGCTCCAGACGTTCCGCACCAGGTCGAACATCATCATGCCACACACCAAGAGCAGCACCAGACTGCAGCTCAGTAGCGCGAACACTACGCCGCTGATCGCCGTATCATCGGCCGTGGCCGCCACCGGCACTGCTCCGGGCGAAAGGCCGACGGCGCCGAAATCCTCCCCCATTACGCCCACTTCGCCGCCGGACGGCTGAAACACGACGCCGGCCGACTCCTCTTCCGAGACTTCATCGAGCGCAATGACCTGCGAGCTGTCTTTTTCTTCGTCTTCCGCCTCGCCCAGCGGCGTCAATTGGAACGGCTCTTCCCCCTCCATGTCGTCATCACTCAACTCGAGCGGCTCGAGGTCGACTTCTTCGTCCCCCGCACCCAGATCAAGCGGCGAGCTCATCGATGCCGAGCTGAGCGCGACTTCATCCAGTGCCAGGCCGCTGTCCGAGGGCGAAATAATGTTGATGCCGCTGCTTTCGCTCGACAGCGTAATATCGCTCCCTTCGCCGAGCACGTCCTCGTCGTCTTCCAGATCGAGCGCCGACAAGCCGGTCAAGCTGCTCCCTTTGCCTTCGCTCACTCCGCTGTCCAAGCCGACGTCCGAACCAGGCTGGACGGTGATGCTGCTGCTCGTCGCCAATTCCAACTCGCTCGAGTCAGCCGCCGGCACCGCCTTGGCAGCCCCGCGGAGCGCGTCCTTGGCTTTTTCCGATTCGCCTGCCGTGAGAATTCGGCTGGACTCAGCCTCCAGGTCGACGTCGACCTCGGCCAGGCCTTGGAAATTGTCCGACGAGCTGGGCTCCAATTCGAGCGCGTCATCGTCGCTTCCGGCCAGCACGTCCGACGTCGTGGCCAGCCGGACATCGCTCTGCACCGGCGCCGAGCTGCTGCTCTGCAGCGCCAGGTCCAGGTCGGGATCGAGCTCCGCCTTGCCGATGATCGTGCTGGGCGGCCGATTTCCCGTCGCGCCCAGTTCGTTTTCGCTCAGCAGAATCGAATCGCTCAGGTCGAGCAGCTCGTCGTCCTTATCGATCGCCAACACCTCGTCCGAATCGTCTTCGCCCGCGAGCGCCGGCACGGTCGGCTCGTCGATCTCGAGATTCACGTCGCTCGCGCCTGGCGCGGGAAGTTTCTCATCTACCGCTCCCGACAGGTCGATTCCACTCGGCTCGGTCGGCATGGAAACGCCGCTGTCGCTTAAATCGAGCGACAAATCGCTGTCCAAGTTCAAGCCGCTCCCCAAGTCGATGTCGCTCGGCGGATCAAGCGTCGGCACGCCCTCCGCGACGAGCCTCTCAATGTCCTCACTGCGGAATTTCCAACTCGCGCCGTCGCGATACCCACGGACCTTGCCGGCTTCGCGTAGCTGCGAGAGCCGGTCCTTTGAGATACCCAACTGCTGGGCCGCTTCATCCAGACTGCTAAACTTCTGTGCCATCGAGACCTCACTCCGGCAGCGAGGTCTCCATGCCAGAGAGCCACAGACAGGTGCAGTGCCGGATCACTCCGCGCTCCCTGCTACCCGTTCCGAGCTTCTCAACGTGGCAGCCCGCTGCGTATTTCTTGCGGTAACGGCTTACCGGTGTTGTAATCAACCAGATCCAAATCCCAGCTTATCTTGCGGGCGCTTTTCAGCGTCAGCGAGCCGCTCGAGCGGTCAATGTGATAGACCCCGATCCATTGCGCCCGTGGATCAATCACCGTCAGCACCAGCGGCTGGCCGTCGACCCCGCTCAGGTGTGTGATCAGCCCCCGGCCTTCCTGCTCGAGCACGACACCAGTCGCTACCGGTCCGGGTATATTGTACCCTGGGTCCGTCCAACCTGTGCCAGCGAGCACGGCGATCACCAAGCCGGCGGCCGAGACCGCACCAACAACTATCCGTCGCATGATTTCCTCCTTGCCAGCACTTGGGCTGGCCCGACGAGGAATGCGGCGGCTCTAGTTTCCATTCTAAAGAAGCCGCATCCCAATTCAAGCTAAATCCCGCTCAGTTCAGTGTTTACAGCGGCGATCAGCCGCTTCGCGGGCGGCTCGGGTTTTCGCACCTCAAAATTGCCGCCGTCGCCAATAACCGATTATCAGGCAGTAATTTGCGGAGAGAAGCCTAGCGGCGGACACTGAAATCAACAAGATCGCCAGTATCGCCGGGAAAATCGGACCGCCCACCATCGCGACGCCGCTTTCGGATTAGCTGGTTGTGGCGGGTCTACCGAAGCCGTCGCGGCCGGTCGCCCGACCATGCCGGCCGGTTGTCGCGACCGATCTCCTGACCGTGCCGCCCAACCTCACCTCCCGTTTGCCCTGTCGCCCCAACCTGATAGCTTGAACCCTCATGGCCCGCTCCAACGATGATCCGATCGCCGAACGCCTCGAATGGGCGGTAAAAATCGCCCAGGAAGCCGGCGCGACAACCCTTGGCTACTTTCGCCAACCCAATCTGGCAATCGAGCTGAAAAGCGATGACTCGCCGGTCACTGCAGCCGACCGCGCCGCGGAAACTCTGCTCCGCGACCGAATCACCGAGCGGTTCCCGGGCGACGCAATCCTCGGTGAAGAATTTGGCTCGTCGGCCGGTACGAGCGATTACCAATGGGTTCTCGACCCGATCGACGGCACGAAATCGTTCATCCACGGAGTACCGCTTTTCACGACCCTCATCGGCGTGCTCACTGGTGATCGCCCAACGATCGGCATCATCCATGCGCCGGCGACCGGCGAAACTGTCTACGCCGCAACCGGATGCGGCTGCTCGTACATTTCCCACGCAAACTCGTCCTCGCGGGCCGCATCAGTTTCGCGCATCGAGCGACTAGGGGATGCACTCGTCCTGACAACAGACGTGGCGTCCTTCTCAAAGACGCGCTCGCCCGACGCACTGGAGGCGTACTTGCAAATCCAGCGCACCGCCCGTCTCACCCGCACCTGGGGCGACGGGTACGGCTACCTGCTGGTCGCAACCGGCCGGGCCGAAGTCATGATCGACCCCGAAATGAACCTCTGGGACACGGCCGCCCTCCTGCCCGTTATTGAAGAGGCCGGCGGCCGCTTTACCGACTGGCACGGCCAGCGCACGGTCCATTCCCACGAGGCCGTCGGCACCAACGGCCTGGTGACCGACGAAATCCTGGTTCTGCTCGGCGATGCAAAGTAGCACGCAGACTCCGTCGGCCGCAGCCGCCCCTGCGAGCAATCACAAGCCACGGCACGTGACCCAAATGATCGAAAGTCAACGATTCTGCTATTAACCGGCCATCTTGGCCGGCGGCCACCTCTCGGCTATACTTCGAAATTCGATGAAAACTCGAGCTCAAGCCCGACCCGTGCAGGTCGGTTCGACCAAAGACGAGGTTTACCATGGCTCGGCAGTGTGAAGTATGCGGCAAAGGCCCCCAATTGGGCAACACCGTGAGGATCCGGGGCAAGCAGAAGTACCTGGGCGGCGTCGGCACCAAAGTCACCGGCATTTCGCGGCGCAAGTTCCGGCCGAACTTGCAGCGCGTCAAAGTGACGACCGCCAACGGCACGCACAAAGCCATGCAAGTCTGCACCCAATGCCTGCGCAGCGGAGCGGTGACGAAAATCGTCCGCGCCGCACCGTTCAAGGTGCCCCACGCTCCGGCCAAAGTGGCCGACAAGAAGGAATAGGCCAGAAAAATAGGCCAGACGTTGGCTTCCGGCCTATGGCCGCGAATATCAGAGAAGCAACTGGGCATCTAACGTCCGGCATGAGCATCTCCCGCCAAGAAATCGAAAAGGTCGGCGCTTCTCGCCCGCTTGCAGCTGAGTGACGCCGAAGCCGAAAGAATGACCGCGGAGCTCGGCCGCATCGTCGATTTTGTCGACCAACTGGCCGCGGCCGACACCGAAGGAGTTGAGCCGATGGCCCACGCGATGGAGCTGGCGAACATATTCCGCGACGATGTGCTGTGTCCCAGCTTGCCGCGCAAGGAGGCCCTCGCCAATGCGCCCCATCACGACGGCCGCGGCTATCTGGTCCCCGCCGTCCTCGGCGATTGAAAGTTTGATTGCGGATTGCGGATTGCCGACCGAGCGGTCAATCTATAATCCCGATTCCGAATCTCATTGCTCCGTCCCCTTTCGGGTGTCCGCCCAGCGATGACTTTGTTGGACCTAACTGCGACCAACCGGCTGCGTCAGTTGAACGCCGGCGAAATTTCCTCCGTCGAGCTCACCCAGGCCTACCTCGATCGCATCGCCGCCGTCGATGACAAGGTCGGGGCGTTTCTACGAGTTACGGCCGATTGCGCCCTTGAGCAGGCGCACGACATCGACACTCGCCGCGCTGCCGGCAAGCCAGTCGGCGCACTCGCCGGCCTGCCGATCGCGGTCAAAGACATCCTCTGCATGCGCGGCGAACGGACGACGTGCGCTTCGCGGATGCTGGAGAATTTTCGCCCGCCCTACGACGCCACCGTCATCCGCCGATTGCGCGAGGCCGACGCCGTGTTCCTCGGCCGCACGAATATGGACGAATTCGCTATGGGCGGCGCCACCGAAAACTCCGCCTTCCAAAAAACGCGAAACCCCTGGGACCTCCAGCGCACGCCCGGCGGCTCCAGCGGCGGCGCCGCCGCGGCCGTCGCCGCGCGGATGGCCCCCCTTGCGATCGGCACCGACACGGGCGGCTCGATCCGCCAACCGGCCGGCTTGTGCGGCGTCGTTGGCATGAAGCCGACCTATGGCCGTGTCAGCCGCTACGGCCTGGTCGCCTTCGCCAGTAGCCTCGACCAGGTCGGCCCGCTGGCCGCCAGCGTAGAAGACATCGCGATTTTGCTCGAATCGATCGCCGGCCATGATCCGTGTGACGCGACGTCGATCGACGCGTCTGTCCCTCGATACTCGCAAACCGTCAACCAACCCGTCCAGGGCCTGCGCATCGGCTGGGCCCGCGAACACTACGGCCCGGGGCTCAACTCCGAAATTGAAGCGGCCGTCCGCGCCGCGCTAAAAACCTACGAATCACTCGGCGCAACTATTCACGAAGTGTCGCTCCCTCACAGCAAATATGCCGTGGCCACCTATTACGTCATCGCCTGCAGCGAAGCCTCCAGCAACCTGGCCCGCTACGACGGCGCTCACTATGGCTATCGCACCAACGAAAAAGATATGCTCGCCGCGCTCGCCGCCGAACGCGACGCCAGTGAACGCGACGACATCGACAGCGCCCTTGTCCGCATGTACCGCCGCTCGCGCTCCGAGGCCTTCGGCCCCGAAGTCAAGCACCGCATCATGCTCGGCACCTACGCCCTCAGCGCCGGCTACTACGACGCCTATTACTTAAAGGCGCTCAAAGTCCGCCGCTTGATCCGCAACGATTTCGACCAAGCCTTCGGCCAGGTCGACATCATCGCCAGCCCGATCACGGCCGGACCGCCGCATATACTGGGCGAACATGCGGGCGACCCCCTCGCCAGCTACCTGCTCGACCTGTACACCGTCAGCACGAACCTTGTCGGCCTGCCCGGCATCAGCCTCCCCTGCGGCCAAATGCAAGGCGAGCTTCCCATCGGCATGCAACTGCAGGCGCCGCCGCTGGAAGAAGAACGCCTCCTCCGCGCCGCACGCATGTTTGAACAAGCCACCGACTGGCACAAAATGGCACGAGAGCTCTGACAATAGTTAGATCGTCTCGCACGGACTGAATGCAAAATGCAAAATTTTCAATGTACAATGAAAAATGAAATCTCCGATCCTCATTTTTCATTTTGCATTTCTCATTTTGCATTGAAAATTGTTTCTGCGGCAGACCGTGTTGAATCGTTAGTATGACCTCCCCGTACACCACCATTATCGGCCTGGAAGTTCACGTGCAGCTTGCCACGGCGACCAAGCTCTTTTGCGGTTGCAGCACAGAATTCGGCGCCGAGCCGAATACACAGACCTGCCCGGTCTGCATTGGCTTGCCGGGCTCGTTACCGGTCATGAACCGTAACGCATTTCAACTCGCGTTGAAAACGGCCGTCGCGCTCGATTGCGAAATTCCGCCATTCACGAAGTGGGACCGCAAGCAGTATTACTACCCCGACCTGCCCAAGGGCTACCAAATCAGCCAGTACGACCTGCCGATGTCGCAACACGGCTTCCTCGAGATCAGCGATCCCAAGGATCGCTTTAAAACAAAGCGGATTCGCATCCGCCGCGCCCATCTGGAAGAAGACGCCGGAAAAAGCCTGCACGACGAAATCGCCGGCAAGGCCGACAGCCTGATCGACCTCAACCGCACGGGCACGCCGCTGCTCGAGATTGTCACCGAGCCCGACCTCCGCAGTTCGGCCGAGGCCAAGGCCTTTCTCAACGAGCTGAAGCTCTTGCTCACGTATATCGGCGTCTCCGATTGCAACATGCAGGAAGGCAGCCTGCGCGTTGATGCCAATGTCAATCTGCATTTCGCAACGAAGGACGCGCCCGACGCATCGCTTCGGACTGATCACTTCAGGGAACAGTCCCCCGAGCCGGAGTTTGTTGCCACGCCCATCGTCGAAATCAAAAACATGAACAGCTTCCGCGCGGTGGAACGCGCGCTCGATTACGAAGCTCACCGCCAATTCAACGTCTGGCAAGAAACGCACCAAAAACTGGGCGAGGTCCCTAAGCAAACCCGCGGCTGGGACGACGCGGCCGGCGTCACGCGCGGCCAGCGCCACAAAGAAGAATCGAGCGACTACCGCTACTTCCCCGACCCCGACCTCGTGCCCGTCACAGTCGCGTCCGCTGAAGTCGACGCCCTCCGCGCCAGCCTTGGCGAACTTCCGGCCGCAATCCGCAAGCGCCTGGAAACCGACCACGCGCTCTCGACCTACGATGCCGACGTGCTGGTAAACCAGGGTCGCGCCCTGGTCCACTACTTCTTTGAAACGGCGAACATCGTGGGTAGCACAAAACTGGCTTCAAATTGGGTCACCCAAGATGTCCTGCGCATACTCAACGAGAAGAACCTTACGATCGACGAACTAGCAGTGACACGAGGAGTTACGCCAGAGTTTTTTGCTTCGCTAATCCTAAAAGTGCAAGCGAATGAACTCACGCGAAGTCAAGCTTTGCAGGTGCTTGAGACAAAGTCCCGGGTTTCCGAGTTGGAATTCACATTTCCAATCGAGATAAACGCTTCCACGAGCGCTGAAGACATTGCACTTGGATTGGGGATCCACAAAGTCGACGAATCCGAGCTCGTCGAAATGTGCACGCGCTTATTGGAATCAAATCCGCAAACCGTTGCAGACGTTTTGGCTGGCAGCGCGAAGGCAGTGGGAGCATTGATCGGTCAGGCAAAGAAACTCAATTCAAACGTCGATCCAAATCGTGTTCGGCAGCTGTGCTTAGAGCTGATCCAAAGGATGCAATAGTTAACGATTGCCCAACTCGATTGTCACCCGCGAAGCGGTTCAACTCCAAAGCCAAGGGTCGCCGCCCAGCGGCGCACCCTGGGTCAGCATCCGCGAAACATTCAAACCCCAACGGGGTTTAACAATCGGCGCCGTACGTGTCGCTATCGCCTCCGTATGTCGTGTAACGCCTTCGGTGTAACCATATTATGGTCGTCCGTTACCCAAGGTGCGCCACTGCGTGGCGACCCTGGGCAACGGTGTGAAACGCCTTTGGCGTTTGAAATCGGATCGCCTTCGGTCGATTCAATATTGAATCACCCGGACATTACGCACGGCCGACATTAATCATTTTGCATCGAGTATTTTGCATTGAACATTCTACGGCGCGGTGACGAATGCCCGACGACCCTGCCCCTCCGCCGATCATCACCCTGCTCACCGATTTCGGCGAGGGGAGTCGCTACGTCGCCGCAATGAAGGGCGTCATTCTTTCGATCAATCCGCGCGTGCGGCTGGTCGACCTCTCGCACGCCGTGCCGCCGCAGAATATTCGCGCGGCGCCATCGCCCTGGCCGAAGTCGCCCCGTTTTTTCCGCAGAACTCAATTCACCTCGTTGTTGTCGATCCCGGCGTCGGAACGGCTCGCTCGATCGTCTATGCTCGCATCGGCTTGCAGCAATTCATCGCGCCCGACAATGGGCTCTTGGGGCGGTTGGCCGCGCGCCAGCGACCGACTAAGATAATCGGCGTCGACCAGCCGCGGTTCTGGCTCCAGGACGTGTCGCACACGTTCCACGGGCGCGACATCATGGCCCCGGTCGCCGCGCGGCTCAGCTTGGGTCTTGCTCCGGAGGAACTGGGCCGCCCGTTGGAGCGTCTCACCGAACTCCCCTGGCCGGAGGTACAGAGAGTGGCAAACCGCATCGACGGCGAGGTCATCGAAGTCGACTCGTTCGGCAATCTGGTCACCAACATCACCCGCGAAATGCTCAAGGGCGTGCCGACCGACGAATCGGTCAGCGTCACTTGCGACGAGCACGTAACGCAAGGCATCTTCAAAACGTACAGTGACCAGCCGCCGATGACGCTGGTGGCCCTCGTCGGCTCGGGCGGCAAATTGGAACTTGCGATCGTCGAAGACAACGCGTCCGTCATGCTCGGCGTCAAGGCTGGTGCCCCAGTCCGCGTTTCCTGGTAACTTTCTCGACACGGCGAGGTCCGCTTCAGCGGGCGGGCACTCGACGTTGCCAACCATGCCCCCAACGCGCGAAGAACTTTTTGCCTGGGATCGCCGCCACCACTGGCACGCCTTCACCCAAATGGCCGGCTACGAGCCGCTCGTCATCGAGCGGGCCGAGGGCTGCTGGCTGATCGATATCGACGGCCACCGCTATCTCGACGGCGCCAGCAGCATGTGGTCGAACGTCCACGGCCATCGCCACCCGCGGATCGACGCCGCGATTCGCCGGCAGCTCGATCGCGTCGCCCACTCGACGGCCCTCGGCATGGGCTGCGACACGACGGCCCGCCTTGCCAAGCGCCTCGCCGACCTTGCGCCGGGCAACCTGTCGCGCGTCTTCTTCGCCAGCGACGGTTCGTCCGCCGTCGAGGTGGCCCTCAAGATGTCCTTCCAATACTGGCGTCAATGCGAACACCCCCAACCGGCGAAGACGAAGTTTATTGCCCTCAGCGAGGCCTACCATGGCGACACGATCGGTGCCGCCAGCGTCGGCGGCATTCCGCGGTTCCACGCGCTGTTCGAGCCCCTGTTGTTTGACGTATTTCGGGCACCGCTGCCCACGGAAGGGGCTGGGGACTGGAGACTGGGGACTGTGAAATCTCATGTTTCCTTTCAGCCCCTAGCCCCCAGCTCCCACCTCCCAGCACTGGCTTGCATTGAAGCCCTGCTCGAGAATCATCACCACGAAGCCGCCGCCTTTATCCTCGAGCCCCTCGTCCAGTGCGCCGCGGGCATGGTCATGCATCCGCCTGGCTACTTGCGCGGCGTCCGCGAGTTGACGAAGAAGCACAACGTCCTCTTGATCGCCGACGAAATCGCCGTCGGCTGCGGCCGTACGGGCACGATGTTTGCCTGCGAACAAGAAGACGTCGTGCCCGATTTCCTCTGCCTCGGCAAGGGCCTCACCGGTGGCTACTTGCCCCTGTCGGCGACGATCACCCACGACGAAATCTACAACGCGTTTCTCGGCGATCCGCTCGCCGGCCGCACGCTCCACCACGGCCACACCTACAGCGGCAACCCGCTGGCCGCGGCCGCCGCACTCGCGACGCTCGACGTTTTCGATGAAGAATGCACGCTCGAAAAGCTGCAGCCCAAGATCGCACGCCTGAGCCAGCATCTCTGCAATCTGGCCGAGCATCCCCACGTCATCCGCACTCGACAGCGCGGCCTGATCGGCGCCTTGGAGCTGGCACCCGACAAATCGACCGGCGAACCCTTCCCGCCCAGCCGGCGGATCGGCTGGCAGGTCTGCAAGCGGGCTCTTGCCCAAGGCGTCTGGCTCCGTCCGCTGGCCGACGTGCTCTACGTCCTGCCGCCCCTGGCCATCTCGCTCGACGAGCTCGATTTTCTGATGAACAGCCTATCGGCCGCGATTGACCAGGCGACAAAATAAGTGATCAGCAGATCGCAAAGAGCGCAGACATGAACTAGTGCTATCGACCGAGCTCTGTCAGTTTTCATTTATCATTTTGCAATTTTTCCTTTGTTTTCGCTCTCTGCGTCCTCCTGTTCCTTTTCGAAACGAACCCCATGCCCAAGCTTCGTTACCTCCTGCTGCAAACGCGCAACTCGAATGATGCGATGCGCCGCCAGGAGGTAGACTGTTTCGCCAAAGCGCTGGAATGTGAGGCGTCCGCCATCGACGTCGTCGATTTCCTCAGTGACGTTCCGACAGCCGAACGCCTCAAATGGGCCGACATTGTCCTCCTCGGCGGCAGCGGACACTACTCCGCCGCCGAGAACCCGCCGGCACATTTCAACTTCGGCCGCAATCGCACCGAGTCTGCTGGCCCGGCCGATGACACGACCCGCGACGGTCGGAAAACTGGCGCGGCACGATTGGCTTCAGCGTTCGTTCGACGCCCTTCGCGAGATCCACCGGATCGCCAAGCCGACGTTCGCCTCGTGCTGGGGTTTTCAAGCGATGGCCCGCGCCCTGGGCGGGCGCTGCATCCACGACTTGCCCCGCGCCGAGCTCGGTACGATCGAGCTTGAGCTGACCGCCGCCGGCCGCGCCGATCCGCTCTTCTGTCAGTTCCCCAGCACGTTTACCGCCCAAGCCGGCCACCAAGACCACGTCATTCAACTGCCTAAAGGCGCCGTCCTGCTCGCTTCCAGCCAGAAAGTGCCCGAACAGGCCTACCGCTTCGTTGATCGCCCCATCTATTGCACGCAGTTCCACCCCGAGCTGACCCGCGCCGCCATGCTCGAGCGCGTCCGCGCTTATCCCCATTACGTCGAACGGATGGTCGGCCTCACGTTCGAACAATTCGTAGCCGCCTGCCAGGAAACGCCGCAGGCCAACACGCTACTGCGGCGGTTTGTGAAACTGGTGTTTGGAGAATAGCGTGGCGGTCACCGCCGCCGCACCACGACAATCGAAACATCATCGCCCTGGTCGGCGCCGGCCGCGAACTCCTGCGCCGCCCGGTACAGCCCGTCAATCATTTCGTCGACGGGCGCGGCGGCTAGCTTGCGAATCGACTCCCGCAGCCGATCGAGGCCGTACGGCTCGTTGGCCGCGTTCGTCCACTCGAACAGGCCGTCGGTCACCAGTAGGACGAAGTCGCCCGGAGCGAGCTCGAATTCCACCCCCGATTCATAGCCGCCGTCTTCCAAAAGCCCGAGCGGTAGGCCGTCCGGCACCGATTCGATTAGCTCGCCTCCCGAGTCGAGGCAGCGAAACAGCGGCCCGTGCCCGGCCGATATCATCTGCGCCCGGTGCCGCTCGTGGTCGATCAGTACGCCGACGAACGTCACGAACCGCCCCTCGGGCATATCGCCGACGAGTAAATCGTTCAGCCGATTGATGATGCGGTCGAGCTCACGCTCGTTGGCCGCGACGCTCGCCCGCGCATAGGCCCGGCACACGGCCGCCACGAGGGCCGGCCCCACGCCGTGCCCCGAAACGTCGGCCAGCGAGACCAGCGTTCGCCCGTCCGGCAGTTGCTGCCAATCGTAATAGTCGCCGCCGGTCGCGTTGGCTGCGCGGCTCCAGCCGGCGATCTCGTAGTCGGCCAGGTCCGGCTTCGCCGTCGGCAGCAGGCCGCGCTGAATCCGCCTCGCAATGTCCAGGTCGTGCTCGATTTGTTGCCGCTCGGTCTTTTCCACGGCCAGCCGGTCGACCATGTTGCGCAGGTCGGCCGTCATCCGGTTAAAGCTGCCGGCCAGGTTGCGAATCTCGACGGTCGGCGCAGTTTCTTCAATACGAGCGTCCAAATCGCCGCCGCTGACTTTGGTCACGCCCTTTTCCAAGGCTGTGATCGGGGCCGCGATCCGCCCGGCCACGAAATAGATCGCCCCGCACAGCAAGAGCAGCGTCGCGGCCAGCGCGCCGACATTCGTCAGCGTCCGCCGCCGCACGTCGGCCAGCACGCGGTCGGCCGGCACGCGGGCCACAAACGTCCAACCCGTCGAGGAAATCGGCGCGTGGAACACACCCAGCGGCTGGTCGCTCTCCCAGCCGTCGATCCACGCAGCGCCGGCCCGCTCGGTCGTCCACTCTTTGGCAAGCGGTATCAACGCACCGCGCCCCGCCTCTGCGAGATAGTCGAACATTGTCCGCTGCAAGATCCGCGACGCGTCTGGGTGAAACACGTAGCGGCCGTCGGCCGAGACGATGACGAAATCGAGATCCTCGTCGATCTCGCGGCCGACTGTGTCGCGGAGTCGCGGGAGATCGATATCGACCGTGCACACGCCTCCAAAGCCGCTGCCGACAGCTTCGGCGCCCTCACCCCGGCCCTCGCCCAGCGGGAGAGAGGGAGTCTTGCCGCCGGCCACATGAAACGGCGCCGAGTAGGTCGTCATCAGAATGTTGCCGGCCCCTTTGTCGAAATAGGGCTCGCTCCACACGCCGCGATCGAGCTTCCGCGGTTCGGAGTACCACGTGTAGGCCGGGTCGCGATACCAGTCGTACACGCTGCGATCGATGTTCATCCGCCGCAGCTCAACCCCGTCGCGGCACACGTATGGGGCGAACAGCTCGTCCCCCGGCCGCCGCGTCCCCGGCTCGAACGCCAGGCACGAACCGTACACCAGCGGCGACTGCCGCACGTTGTCTTCCAAGAGCGTGTAGACCGTATCGTCGGGCACTGGCACGCCCGACTCGAAGAAGTGCGCCGCCGTCGTCGCCACCCGCGACGCCTCACGCAGGTATCCATCGACACGTGACGAATAGCTCACGGCCAGCCGCGTCATCGCCTGCTCGACTTCGTGCTTCGACTGCCGATACTGCCCGACGGCCGACAGGCCCAGGATAACCAAGTAAATCACCAGCGCCGGCCCCACGATCAGCACAATCATCTGGCGGCGGAGGGTCATAGGGCGCTGCATCGTGAATCGGCTTCGAGCCTCTACTGGGCTAATCGTGTCGTTGTGTTTCGATTGAGTACCCCTCCATTGCCAATAGCCGCCGCTTCATCGCCAAACCGTCCGGCGCCGAGTATCCACCCAACGAGCCCGCCGCACCCACGACGCGATGGCAGGGCACAACGATCGGGTAGCGATTCTTTGCCATCACGGTGCCGACCGCGCGCGCTGCGCGCTGCGCCGCAAGCTGCCGCCAGCTCGCCGTACGACCGTACCTGGCCGCGGGCGATGCTGCGGCACACCCCGACAACTCGTCGCCCAAAGGGCGTCAGGTGCTCGTCATCCACCGTGATACCGCTGAAGCCGACCTCTTCACTTGCCGCGTACGCGGTGAGCAATTCAGCCACGTGGCCGAGCCACCGGGACCCGCCCCTGGTGTCGAATTGTCCACCGCAGCGATCTGCCAGCACGCGTTCTGCCCGCTCGCGGGAGGGGTAGCCAAATACCACTGCCGTGAGCACCTCGCCACGGCTGGCGACGGCGATCCAGCCGAGCTCAGTGCCAAACATGATTCCCGCTTCCGCGGCTGGACGTCGCCCCTCCCGATCGCGCTGCGCATCACTCGCCATGTCGCCCTTGACTTTCGTTCACTCAGGCACGCCGTCTGCATCATTTCCTCGCTCCTTCTCGATCTATGTTTGCCATTGCTTTGACAGCCCGTTCGCTGCCATTCTATACTGAAAGGTGACCAGACGGAATGACCGCTGGGTCTCGACGAATGACGATCGCCGAATGATTCGCACAATCAGCACGATGCCGCGCAGAATTCACACACGGGTCACCGTTGTCATTCTCCCGCCTCGTAAGTCCCGCCACAGGAAGGATCACCAACCGATGACGTCATATCACGCTTTGGCAGACGACTATTACGTGAGCATGAACCTCAGCACCGAGATGGAGCTCTCCGGCAGCCGGGAAACAATCCTGCACTACTTCGAGCAGATGCAGAGCAAGTTTCCCGAGATGCGCAATTTCTACGCCCGCGACAAAGGCGACTATGTGCTTGAGGCCGACAAAGAAAACGGCAGCTATCGCTGGTGCTCGGTCGAGCCGCGACGCGTCTGCTCGGGCTATGTTAATCCGGCCTCGTTCGAGGCTGCCCTCGATCAGCATCGCTACGCGCTCGAACTCGCGCCATACGGCCTCTCGCTCAGCCGGCTCGATTGCGAAGCGATCGACCTGATGATGGGCTTCGACTTCACTTACCGCGGCAATCAGAACCAGCTCATCGCCGAAGCGCTCGGCATCTGCCCGGCGTACGAGCCTTTGGCCAATATGCCGGGCGCTACGTTCATCAGCAACGAGCCGGCGATCACGATCGCGCTCGACGACGACTGCCGGACCCAGGTTCGCGTCAACGTCGAGACGCGCACCAATGCCTATCAAATCCGCACCGGCGAATTCCAGGACGAGCAGGTGAGTGTCTACGTCACCGCCCGCCAGTACGGCAGCCTCGGGGCCGGCACGAATTTTGTCGAAATCATCGACCGCCTCGGCCAGCTCTGTCGTGAAGTCGTCGACATGCACGTCGTCGACAGCGTCCTTCAGCCGCTGGCCCGCGCAATCGCCCTGCAATAAGCGATCTCCCCTTTGTGCTCGTTCCTACGCGACGCGGCCAAACAATCGCGATTCGCGCTGCTACTCCCCCTTCTCCCCCAGCACCTCGAACGCATCCAATTCCTTCCCCGTTGCCACCACCAATAGCGGCGATTTCCCCTCCCGCGGCAACCAGCTCACCTGCGGCCGCATCGCCGCTTCCTCGACGTGAGCGATAATCCGGCCCAGCTCCAGATCGACCACCTGAATCACCCCGCCCCGCATCGCCACCGCCGCCCAGGGCCGCCCAGCCGCGACCGACAGGTCATCGACGTAATTCAGCGGCACCCGCGGCAAGAGCAGGCCCCACTGCTTGTCGCCGTTCGAATTCACCCCTGCCATAATGCCGCCGCCCGGCCCCGACCCGCAAACGATCGCGTTGGCCGCGTTCCCCTCGCCCCCGCTCGTCATCCGCACCATTTTAGCATACAGCGGAACCTCGACCTCGCCCAGCTTCCGGCCGTCTGCGCCCAACGCGTGCAGCGTCCCGTGCCCGCTGGTCGCCACGACCTCGATCGATTGGTCGTTGTTAAAGTCGCCCGCCGTCACATTCCACACATTCTTCAAGTCGGCCGACTTCCACAGCAACCTCCCGTGCGCATCCACGACGTGTAGCCCCGTGTCGCCGTTATAGCCGATGATCACTTCATCCACGCCGTCACCGTCGAGGTCGGCCACACAAACGTCGTTCACCCCCTCGCCGCCAGGGTACTCCCACAACGCATCCCCTGCCGCGCTGTAGGCTTTCACGCTGGCGCCCAGCGCCTGGAAAACTATGAGATCCGGTGTCGCGTCGCCCACCAGACGGGCCAGCCGCACGCGCCCACCTTTGGCAATCGCGAATTCACCCTGCGTTCTGCCCTCCACGTCCAGCCGCACCGCGTTCTTGCCCGTCGAAACGGCCGCCACCAAACCCGCTGGGCCGCTCACCGCCACGCCGCTCCATTGGCCGGGCACCGTCCAAATTCGCTTCACGCCGCCCGCCGAGTCGATCTGATCGCGCTGCTGCCGCGCCCGCTCCAGCGTCGCCGCCGCCAAATCCTTGCCGGCCAACAGTTCTTCGACGTCGCGCGACAAATCGGCCGCGATCGTCGGGCTGAACCCAATGTGGACCGCCTGCACCGTTCCGTCTTTTCCGATTAACACCGTCTGCGGAATTCCCCGCACGCCATACTGTTCAGCCGCGGTGGTCGAGCCGTCCATCGCCACCGGTACGTCGAGTCCCTTCGATTCCAAGAACTGCTTCACCGTGGCCGCGTCTTCGCCGACGTTCACGGCATAAAACACCAGCCCGCGGTCGGCATATTTTTTCGCCACGCCGCTCACCTCGGGCAGCGCGGCCACGCACGGCGCACACCAGGTCGCAAAAAAGTCGAGCATCATGACATCCTTGCCCAAGTGCTCTTTCAGGTCGACCGGCTTGTCGGCGAGGTCCACCGTGGCAAATGCCGGCGCAGCCCAGGCCCAACATCGGGTGAGGCGGCGGCTCGCGCCGCATGGCGTCGAGCAGGGCCGAGGTCGCCGCAGCTTGCGCCGCGGTCGTCTCGGAAGCTACCGCTGATTGATCCGCCTGGTTTCCGGCCGGGGCCACGGTATCGGCACTTTGGCCGACAACAGGCCGCGCCCAGATTCCATTCGCCAAGCACCACAGCACAAGTACCCGAATGGCTGTTCGCATGATGGGGCTCCTACGCCAACAGGGACGGTCGTAAACGAAATTGAACGCGGACCTGGCGGCCGCAATTGCCGACCGTCGTCCTACATTCCAAATCGCCCTGCCAAGCTCGAAACCCGCGCGCGGGGCCGGCTTTAGTCCAGAGGCGTAGGCCGATAGGAATTCGGCCACCCGCCCATCGTGAACCGCAGCCAGCGCAAGTGTCGGTCATCGATTGTAAGTTATTTACTTTCGAATGGGAAGCTTGCCATCCCATTGCACCCGCTACGGCCACGCCGTCTCCTGCCGTCCTGTGTGCAGCTTTGACCGCAAAATCGTGAGCCAATGAATGCCTCGCCTGTCTCCGTCGACGTGAACAACTGCCGCTGCCGAATTCCTGCGGGCGCTGCCGGATGCTCAGGCGCTTCGAGTGGTGCGCTTCGTGCTCTTCTCGCCGGATGCATTCGAATCGTTCCGGTCCGCGCTCATGCAAGCTATCCGCCCATCGGCTGAATAGTGAACGACGCAGGCGTGCTCGTTTGGGGCCCGCAAGATTCTGCCCAGCTTGCACAAGCTGCCGTTGTCGCCCCGCGAGTCGCGCGATCTTAACACAACCGTGCGCGATTCTTAACGGTCTTATCGTTTCTTCTTCACAATCGCCTGCGATACTCACTCCCACGAAACAGAGTTCGCCGGAGGTTCGTGGGAGGTCTTCGATGCGCCCGGTTCGGCGACCGGATCGCGTGGCTCGTAAAAAGGCCGAAATGACTTTGATCCTTTTGATTGCAAGGAAGTGTGCGCGAGCACGGACAGCTCCCCAGCGCGGCCGCCAACAGGATTGGGCGGCGTTTACCCTCGTCGAGTTGCTCGTCGTCATCTCGATCATCGGCGTGCTCGTGGCCCTGCTGCTGCCTGCCGTGCAACTCGCTCGCGAGGCGAGCCGCCGCACCGAGTGCGCCAGCAATCTGCGGCAAATCGGCATCGGCCTGTTGGCCCGGGCTGAGCGCAACAAGGGCGAATTGTGCAGCGGCGCCTTCGACTGGCGCCGCGACGGCGCCGTCACCGACGTCGGCTGGGTTGCCGACCTCGTCAAGCAAGGCATGCCCGTCGGCAGCATGCTGTGCCGCGCCAATCCTGTCCAGGGCTCACTCACGCTCAACGATCTGCTGGCGACCGACCCCGCCACGTTCGACACGTGCGTCGACCATGCCGGGCCGCCACCGCGGACCCAGCCCGACGGCACGGTCGTCATCAATCCGTGCCGCCAAATCATCGAGCAGATGCTCGCGCCCTCAGCGAAGAGCGCCGCGCAGTCGTCGAGACGAGCGTCCTCGACAAGTTCTTCAACACCAACTACACGGCCAGTTGGATTCTCGTCCGCACGGGCCCCATGCTCGACGATAGCGGTAACTTCAAATCGAAAAACGCTAGTTGCCCGGCCAATCACCTGGCCGTCGCCTCGACCAAAGGCCCCTTGCGTCTGAGTGTCATCGATTCGTCCCAGGTCCCCTCGAACACGATCCCGCTCTTGGGCGACGGGGCCATGACCGACACCCTCAAGATGCAAGTTGGCAACCTCGACGAGCACGCGCTGCTCGCCGCGCCGTTCATGCGCGGTCCGGTGCAAGTCATGTCGCCGTCGCTCGAACCGCCCTCGTTCGGCGCCGGCAAGCCCCGCAACGGACCGGGCGGCTGGTGGGAAGTGTGGGATAAAAAGGTTCTGCAGGACTATCGGGTTTTCTCACCCGTTCACCGCGATGGCGTCAACCTGTTGATGGCCGACGGCAGCGTTCAAACACTTTACGACACCAACAAAGACGGCCAGTTGAACAACGGCTTTCCCACCTCGAGCGAAACCGGCTTTGCCGACGACAAGGTTGAGGCGGACGCCAAGGTGCTATTCAGCAAATGGACGCTCCGCAATTAGTTTTGCTCCCTCTCCCCCTGGGAGAGGGCCGGGGTGAGGGGGCCCCGCCAACAAACTGCCGCCTGGTAACGAAGCCAGATGAAAGAGTTAATGTATTTGCTCCTTTGTAACTCTTCCCACGCAGAGCGTGGGAACGAGATTATGAACGAAGGACGAATAGGTATATTCACCCCTAGTTTCGCAGCTCAACCCCATGGAGGACCAAGCACCATAGCAATACCAGGCCGTGGCCCCGGACCGGCCGACATCCGAAAGCGCTGAACCGGCCGCGGCCGCGCATGGCGCGGCCGCCACGGCAGACGGTGGGAACGCCTGCCTCGTACCGATCGATTTGTTACCGTTTTTTCGAGTTCGTGTTTTTCGTTCCAAGGAGAATCGAAATGAGATTCGACCAACGTAGCCGCCGCAAGTTCGGCGGCTTCACCCTGATCGAGCTGCTGGTGGTGATTGCGATCATCGGCGTCTTGATCGCCTTGCTCTTGCCGGCGATTTCGCGGGCCCGCGAAGCCTCGCGCAACGCCACCTGCAAGAACAATCTTCGCCAGATGGGCATCGGCTTCCACATCCGGGCCGATCACGACCCGAATGAAAAGCTATGCAGCGGCGCCCAAGACTACCGCCGCGACGGCGCCTACGAGCTGTATGGCTGGGCCGCCGACCTGGTCAACCTTTCCGCCGCCAATCCGGGCAAGATGCTTTGCCCATCGAACCCGTTGCACGGCCCGGAGAAGCTGAACGACCTGCTCGGCTCCGACACGAGCAACGCCAAAGACGGCGGCCCCAGCCTGCGCGATTGTTGGAAGGTGTCGCCGGCAAGGACAATTGGAACGGCCTTTCAGGCGGCGATGGGGCTGTGTTCGGGGGCTCCTCGGCGCTTTCCGACTTGCGGGCCGCACTCATCGCCCGGGCATTTCTCGACAAAGGTATCAATACGAACTATGCCGCCAGTTGGTACTTCGTTCGTTCAGCGCCGCTGTTCACGTTTGATCCGGGCCCGCCCGTGCGAATTCTTGGCCTCGTGACTTCCAACAATCAGGGCATGAAGGGGCTCAGCACAACGAGTGGCCCGCTCAGTCGGCGCGATGTGGAAAGCGGCGTCATCGTTACCTCCAAGATTCCGCTCTTGGGGGACGCAGCACCCGGCGATATCGATGAAGCGCTGCTCGCCAAAACGATCTCCTATGGCCCAACGTTGCTCGACGGCACAACGCCCGATCCCTATCAGCCCAGCAGTAAAGTTGGAGACAGTGTCATCTTCGCGAAGCAGGGCGAACAGTTGGTCGAAGCGTTCAACGACGGTCCCACGTTTTGGAATGGAACGCGGCTCGAATACATCGGAAACGACCCCGATTTGACCCCACAATTGAATTGCGAAACGTCCGACCCCACGGATCACCGCTGTAAGTACGCGCCCGATAGTACGGATCCGAACGGGACTGGCGTCTACCTGCAGGACACCCGCGACTGGATGTGCGTCCACGGTGGCGGCAAGTTCGGTAGCTGCAACATCCTGATGGTCGACGGTAGCGTCGTTGAGTTCTACGACAAGAACGGCGACGGCTTTCTCAATCCGGGCTTCCCGGTCGATCCCGCCCTCACCGACGCTGACTACGCCGAAATCGGCTATCGCGATGGCACGGTCGAACTAGAGCCGAAAGATATCTTTTCCGGTATCTTTCTCCGAAACTTGAGCAAGCACTCGAAGTTCGAGGCCAACTGAGCCGTGTCGCGTCGTCTCACTTCGGTGGGTCGGCCGACGCATGTGTAAACCTCCCCCGTCCCTCTGCGCGGGCCGCGTTTTTGCAACGTCGGCCCGCGCAGCGGGCATTTACGTTTTACGGCAGCAATTCGTTCATCAATTCGCTCACCAGCTTACCGTTCGCCCATAGCTGAGGCAGTCGTCAATGCATCGCTTACGCATGTTTGTTTGTATGATCGCGACGCTGTCCGTCTTTACGGCTTTTGTAGTGATTACCCGCCATAATAACTACGTCGCGGCCTATCCGTCGCCCAGCATCGACCCGCGTCTTAAGGCCGCCTTCGAACCCGCTCCGCAGGGAAAGCTTCCCAAGGTCGCCGTGGATTCGATGCGCCACGATTTCGGCATCGTCCAGCCCAACAGTACTTACGAATACAAGTTTCCGATTCAAAACCTGGGCGATGCGCCGCTGCAATTATCCAGCGCCGGCACGACCTCTCCCCTATTGTCGCTACGTATTGATCCCCACACACTATTGCCGGGCAGGACCGGCCACGTCATCGTCAATTGGGACGCACAGTCGCCGCAAAACGGCTTCGCTCAATTTGCCACAATCTCCACCAACGATCCGTCTCGCCCGGCCATCGAATTTGAGCTCCGCGGCAATCCCCGGGTGCTCTTGATGGCCGAGCCGCCCGTGCTCGCTGCCCGCACATTGCAGCCCGGCGAAGAATGCCATTTGGAAACGATAGTTGTTTCCCCCGCCTGGCAAAACTTTACACTTGACGTCCACCCGTCGCGCCCCGACATCCGCTTCTCGCTGACGCCATTGGACCCAGGCGAATTGAACAAATACAAAATGAAATCCGGCTGGCGAAT
Source organism: uncultured Planctomycetota bacterium (assembly GCA_963738665.1). GTDB lineage: Bacteria > Planctomycetota > Planctomycetia > Pirellulales > Lacipirellulaceae > JABDGM01. The sequence goes on along the minus strand of CAVTXL010000002.1, from coordinate 1,033,594 downwards.
CACCGTCGAGCTCCCATCGGACCTACCCTCGGGAAACTTGAACGAGAAGCTGCAGTTGACCGCCGTCCCGATGGTCGGCGACGCCAAGAACGACAACTCCTACGACCCGGCCGCGCAGCCGCTTGTACGGGAGCTGCCCATTTATGGCAGCGTAAGTAGCCGCCTTGCCGTCTACGGTGAAGGCCTGACAACTCTCGGCACGATTCAGGCGGGCACCATCAACTCCCGCACCGGCTACGACGGCGTGTTCACCGTGCGAGTGAACGACTCCGATCCAAAACTGCAAATTGAAAAAGTCGTCGCGAATCCATCGGAGATCGAAGCCCAATTGGAGCCCTACCCCGACGCCGGCGGTCCCGGGATCTATCGGCTGCACGTCCACATCCCCCCCAGCGACATTGCCGCGGCCTACGTCGGACAGTCGCGGGGTAAATTGACCATCGCCTTTGATCACCCACGCATCAAAAAACTCGAGTTGGGGGTCTCGTTTGTCGTGATGAATGCGGTCCGATGACTGACGGAGGTCCTCCACGTGCCGGAGATTCGCGAACCCCGCATTAGGCGGTTCAGCGATCGTCGGCACGCCACCGGGGCTCGTCCTTGCCTTCCCTGCCATGCCAGATTCCATGAACGCCTCCTCAGCACCCGCTGGCGTCAGCGCCGGTGTCTTCGGTTTGTGCGCGAAGTGCGGCAAGCCGGCGCCCCTCTCGCGCTCCTTTTGTGGTGGCTGTGGTGCCCGACTCTGGGAGCCCTGCCTCGATTGCGAGATGCTCAATAGCGTCACCGAACAGTTCTGCACCGCTGCGGAAGCGATCTCCATCGCCAGCTCGCCGCGGCCCAGCAGCTCGTCGACGACAAACTGGCATTCGCCGCTTCGTTGGAGCGCGAGGGCAAATTGCTGGAAGCCGTTGATGCCCTGGCCGACGTGGTGGAAAAGACACACTCCCAGTTGACGTCCCGGTTTGATCAGGTCCGCCGCCGCCGCACCGAGCTCGCATCCAAGCGCGAGCATGCCCTGGCCCACCGAGGCGAAATGGCGGCAGAGGCCCGTCGGCTTCACGAGGAGCGCAAGTATGCCGCCGCCTACGCCGTATTGGAGCGCGTTCCATCGTCGCTGCGCGACCAAGCCACGCGGGCCCTCATGGCGGAGATCGAGCGGCCCCTCGCCGAAATCAAGAAGCACCGCGAAGCCCTCGCCAAGGCCTTGAAAAACTCTCATCCAGAGAACGGCCTGCCTCACGCCGAGCGCCTCGCGGAGCTCGAACCCCACGCCGACGATGTCCGCCGCGTCTGCCTCGTGCTCCGCGAACGCAAGCAGAAGCGCGACGCGGTGCTCGGCAAACAGCTATTGGCCGAAGCCCGTGATGCGATCGCTCGCAACGACTACGACTCGGCCGGCGGGCTGCTGGACGAAATGCCGCCCGTCACCGATGAGAATGATCGCAAGCTCCTCTCGGCGATTGAAGAACGCGTGTGGATCATGCGGCAGCTCAAACGAACGCCCTATGCCGACGACACGTTGCGGAGCATTGCAGCGCGCTTGGTGAAGCTGCAGCCCAAGGACAAGAGCGCCGCGAAAATCGAGCTGGAAATCGCCAACCGGCTGTCGCGCGCCGAAAATCGCGGCGGCCACGCGTACGTGCCCTGGGTTGCGCCGCAAGCCGGCGCCGCACCGCGCTCGGAGCGCCCGTCGAGCCCGTGTCGAACCTGGCCAAGATTCACTGGGACTCCTCCGACCCCCAGACTGCCAATTGGACGAAACACTTGCGGCGGCATCTCGTCGGCGCTGGCCTGGCGCTGGCCGGCCTCGGCGTCGCGCAGCTCGATCTGCCGTTTGAGTGGCGGGAGTCGCGCCCCTGGCGGCGCGCCGTCGCCGACAAACTGCGGCGACGCCCGGCGGCCGCCTGGGGACTCGATTTCGGCGCCAGCGGCTTGAAATTCGTCCGGCTCGTTCGCTCAGGCGACGTCGTCACCGTCGATCGCTCTGGGGTGATCACGTATGAAGCGCCGCCGCAGACCGGGTCGGCTGCCGATGCGCCCGATTTTCAGCTGCAATTGGCGCCCGCCTTCGAACGGTTTCGTGCCGAACTCGCCCCGGGCGACGAGCGGATCGTCGTCGGCCTGCCGGGCCCGCAGACCCTGGGCCGATTCTTCGGGCTGCCGTCGATGAGCGCGACGAAACTCAAGGTTGCCGTCGCCTTCGAAATCGGCAACCAGATTCCGCTGCCGCCGGACGAAGTCGTCTCCGCCTCTCTCATCTGGCGGCCGCTCGCCGGCGGCGATCCGCCGGCTGAACATCGCATCCTGGTCGTGGCCGCCAAGAAATCGCAGGCCGCCCTCCGCGCCAGCGCCTTGGATCAACGCGCCGCCCGCTCCTGCTCTCTGCAAAGCGATTGCGTGGCCCTGCTCAACGTCCTGTTGCACTGTCATGCCGATCAGATTGCCCAGTTGCAGGCAAATGAGTCCATTGCACTAATCGAAGTGGGCGACACTGCCACCAACATCGTAGCCGTCTCGCCCGCGAAAGGCCCCTGGTTCCGCACCGTGCATCGCGGCGTCCGCTCGTTCAATCGGCCGCTCGTCGAGGCCTTCGGCGTGACCTGGCAACAGGCGCAGCAATTGCGCCACAAGTGGCCCGGCAACCAGCCGATGGCAGCCGTCGATCGGGCGCTCGCTTCGTCGATCAGCGGAATTACCGCCGAGGTGCGCCGCGCGATCGCGGCCTACGAAAGGGCCGTTTCGTCACAAATCGTACGGATCTACCTGGCCGGCGGCGGCGCCGATCAATTTGGGTTGCTGCGCGAATGGTCACAGGTCGCTGCGGCCCGCGATGTGACGGACGAACAAAACTCGATGCTGTAACCGGATACGGTAAGGGCAGGAAATCAACGCCGGCAAAAGGTGGACTTATGTCCTGGCAAATAATTTCGTCACGTGGACACCGCTTTTTCATCCATGCCTTGGTCGTAATTACCGTGGCAACGCCGTTCCTATTTGGCGGCTGCGGGGGCTTCAGTCAAAAGGACATGAAGCGAGTGGCCATTCACCGTACCAAGGACGTAGACGCCGCGCCGCCGGTCGCCGCCAAGCAAGGCGCCCGGCGACAAAGCCGCCCGCCGATACAAAACGTTCTGCGCCCAATACGGCAGTTGGCACGGCTGCCCATCAAACAAAGCCCCCGGCCCCCGCCGCCCAAACGAGCAAATCGCCAGTAGCGACAGCGGCCACGGCAAGCAGCCCACCCCCCGCCGACGCGCCTCCGGCAGCCGAAACCAAGACGATTTCCGACACCCAGTCGCCCCCCGCCACGCCCCTGGATGCCGACACGCGCGCCCATAAGACTGTCGACAACATGACCCGCATCGGCGAAGCCTGGAAAGCCTACGTGACCCAAAAACAATTGTATCCCGCCCAGGCCATCACCGACCGCTCCCACCGCCGCCTGCTCAGTTGGCGAGTGGAGCTGCTGCCGTATCTGGGATACAAGGAACTCTACGCTGAGTTCCATCTTGATGAGCCCTGGAACAGTCGACACAACCAACCGCTGATTGCCAAAATCCCCGCCGTCTATCAGTCGCCCGAGCGGTTCGACACACGCACCAACTACGTCGTGCCGGTGAGTCCGAATACTTACTTTGCTCTCGGCCATCAGGCAATGGAAACGACGATTGAGGACGGCCCCGAGAACACCGTCGCGATTTTGGAAGTCGACGACCCGTTGGCAGTGACCTGGACCGAGCCGCGCGATTTCGATCTGAAAATCGATGCACCCCTAGCAGGGCTGGGCACGCTGCGCGGCGGTTCCTTCTTCCTTATTTGGAGCAACGGCGAGGTGGGACGCGTTCTCACGACTGCAAACGACCGCGCCCTCCGCGCAATGTATACTTTTGATGGCGGCGAAAGCTTCCAGTCCGGCAGTATCGACAAACCCCTCTTCCCGCCTACTCAACCAGCATCTTCCGTCGCTGCCGGCGCTGCGGCATCTGGTGGCGCCAGCGCTTCAGCAGCCCCCGCGGCCAGCCCCCACTCGTCCCAATCCTCTGTCAACGCCACGCTCATGTCGCTGGCCGGGGAATATCGCGAAAACGCAGACACCGAGAAGCTACTGGGCAACGAACATGAGGCCGGATTGTGGACATTCGCCGCCGCACTGGTCAGCCCGCCGGGAAGTGGCTGGTCCGACGAATACCAATGGGTGCCCGCCTTGCGACGGCCCACACCATTTGTCCGCTTCGGCGTCGGCCTCCAGTACAGCGGTCCACGCGCAAGTGAAGTGAATAAGGCCGCGTCTTCAAGCTCCGCCGGCCGGGGCAAGCCCCAAGTCTGGACGACCGTCACCGATAAGGTCGGCGATGAGTTGGTGCAAATTATCTCGGCACACGCCAATCCCGCAGCCGGCTCGGCTCCGGCGCGGGGCCGGTCCGCCGTTCGCACCGCGCGGCGCCGCGCCTCGCCGCTCGACGTCGCCCCCGGCGGACCGCTCGCGCCGGGCGTCTACTTCCTCGCCGCCGCGCGAGAAGGCGTCTTGCGTCAGGCCGCCCAGCGCGAAGGCGTCGATGTGCTTGTCTTCGTCGACTGGCACGAAGCCGGCAACAACTATTCGGCCCAAGTCCAGCTCATCGATGTGTTGCGCAAAGAAACACTGCTCGAGCTGCCGCGCATCGATAGCGCCCAAATTGAAAAAGCCAAGACCGACCCGCTCGCCAATAACCCCGTCGCCGTCGCCCGCGATAAGCTGGCCGACTTTCTCACCGAACAGCTCTCCCCCGAGCCGCTGCCCAAGCAAATCGAGCCGCGGCACGTCGTGGGCCGCCTCGGCGTTCTCGCTTCCTCCAAAGAGGAAAACCCCCTTCGAGGCGCTCGCCGAGATGCGATACTACCGTGAAACGGGACTCGCCAGCGACAGCCAGCTCCTGCTCGGTTACCAAACCCTCATCGGCCAAGGACCTGGGAGCGAACTGTTCCTCGGCGACGCCGACGCCAAGGCCCGCGTCTTAAAGCCGTGGCTGCCCCACCCGCCCGATCGCTCCACGGCCCGTCGAGCAGTGCCCGCCGCCTACGACGACAATTGACAATTCTTGTCGGCATTCGACGACCCGCCCTCCCCGCCGTTACAATGGGGCCACTCAATTCCCACGGGCGAGTGACCAGTAATTTCGTTGCTGCGCCGGTGGCGATTCCTTATCAGCCGCCACACAAGGGCCTCGCACATGTCACCTCGACTCGCGCACCCGCTCCAGTGCATCTCCGTCGCTGCCATCCTCATCGTCGCCGCTCGCGCTCGCGCTCAATCGTCCAGCCCCGCTACCGTTTCCGTTATCCTGCCCGCCAACTTAGGTCCCGCCGCCACCTACGGCGAGGCCCAACTTGAACTGGCTCTCAAAGCCAAGGGCATTGCATTCAACAAGACGGCCGGCAGCAGCGCCGCAATTCCCGCGTCCGGCGGCGCTCCTGGTCGCCATCGACCCCGGTCACCCCCCCGAATCGCTCTCCATTACCAAGCTCGATGCTGCAAACGGAACAAGCTGGCGCATCGCCGGCGGCGACGACCGCGGACTGATGTACGCCCTGCTCGACGCGGCCGACCACATCGGCGACGGCAGCGACGCCGCGCATCCGCTTTCCGACCTCCGGGAAGCAACCGAACAGCCCTCCGCGAGCAGCCGCGCCGTCTCGACGTACACCTTTCAGCGCCAGTACTGGGAGCAGCGATTCTATGATCCCGCCTATTGGGATCGCTACTTCGACATGCTCGCGCCAATCGCTTCAATGGCTTCGTTCTCATCTTCGGCTACGAAAATGGCGGTTTCCTCGCCCCCTGTTACCCGTATTTCTTCGACATGCCCGATTTCCCCCAGGTGAAATTGATCGGCATCACACCGGAGGAACAAGCCAAGAACCTCGCCGCCCTGAATCGCCTCATCGATCAGGCCCACGCCCACGGCCTCAACTTTACGATCGGCATCTGGGACCACATCTACCGCGGCGGCGTGCAGGCCGGCGGCGTCCCCGGCGCCAGGAAGCGGTCGGCAAGCCGACGCCGAACCTGGTCGACGGCATCACAACGGAAAATCTCGTTCCCTACACCAAAGCGGCCCTGGCCGAATTCATTCGCCGCGTCCCCCAGGTCGACATGCTCCAGTTCCGCATGCACTGGGAATCGGGCATCACCCGCAGCGAGACCGAAGGCTTCTGGCGCGACGTCTTCGCGATGTTGAAAGACCAGCGGCCCGATCTCCGCTATGAGCTGCGGGCCAAGGACCTGCCCGATTCGGTAATCCAGTCGGCCGTCCACTCGGGCATCAACTTCCGCATCGCCACGAAGTTCTGGATGGAACAAATGGGCCTGCCCTTTCACCCCACGCACGTCAATGTCCAAGACCAGGCCAACCGCCGCCACGGCTACGCCGACCTGCTCCGCTACCCGAAGCAGTATTCGCTGAACTACCGCATGTTCAACGGCGGCACCGAACGCGTCCTCCTCTGGGGCGACCCCGAATACGCCCGCCGCTTCGCCGAAAGCAGCACCCTCTGGGACGGCGACGGCTTCGAGGTCAACGAGCCCCTCATTACCAAAATGGAAGGCCAAACGCACGACACGCCCCCCTTCGCCCTGCTCAATCCGCCTCATCAGTACTACGTTTACGAATTCGAGCGCTACTGGCACTTCTACCAGACGTTCGGAAGAATGGGGTATAATACCCACACCCCCGCCGACGTGTTCGACCGCCCATTCGTCAAGCGTTTTGGCCCGGCCGCCGGCCCGCTCGTCGGGCAGGCGCTCCACCGCGCCAGTTGGGTCCTGCCCCGCATCGTCGCCGCCGACTACAACTACCGCGACTTCCCCATGACGATTGCCTGGCCCGAGAAGCAGCACCTCGGCAGCCTGCTCCGCTTCTCCCAGTCGCAGGGCAGCGACACTGAGCTTTTCGCCAGCTTCGATGAAGAGGCTCGCCAGCTTCTCAATGGCGGCGAAACGGCAAAAATTCGCCCGCCCGAAACCAGCCACTGGTTCCAGCAGACGTCCGACGAAATTCTCCGTCTCGTCGCGGACGCCGAGCACCAAATTGGCGAGCACCGCAACAATGAGTTCGATTCGACGATCGTCGATCTGAAAATCCTCGCCAACCTGGCCCTCTACCACAGCCGCCGCATCCCGGCCGCCGTCAATTACCGCCTGTACGAGCTGACCCGTGATCCGGCCGCCCTCGACGACGCCATCGCCGGCGAACGCAGTGCGATCGAAGCCTGGCGGCAAATCGTTGCCGCCGCCGGCGATTTCTACGCCGCCGACATGATGATGGGCGCCCGCCGCAACAACCTCTGCGGCCACTGGCGTGACGAGCTGCCCGCCATGGAGACCGAACTCAAGGCCCTCATTGACCGCCGCGCCTCGGCCGCCAACGGCACGCCCCTCCGCCAGTCCCCGAGATACCAGCCGCTCACCGACGACGCCGCGCGCGCGGCCGTCTCGCACCGCAAGATCAACAGCATGGTTGCCGGCAACCCGCTCCCGATCGCGGCCGTCATCACAGCGCCCTCCGGCGTCAAATCTGTCAACCTCCGCTACCGCGCGTTGAACCAAACCAAAAACTACCTAACGCTCGCCATGCAGCGGATCGGCGATAGCGACACCTTTCGGGCGGTCATTCCCGCCGACGAAATTGACCCCGCCTGGGATCTGGTCTACTTCATCGAAGTCATCGACAACGAAGGAAACGGCACCCACTACCCGGAGTTCGAGAAGGAATCACCCTACGTGGTAACAACGCTCAAACGGCTGTCCCCCTCTCCCTCCGGGAGAGGGCCGGGGTGAGGGTGCCCCGCCACACGATCTTGTCTTCAACAATCCATGTCCCCAAACTCCCGCTACCACCAACTCATCGACCAGGCCAGGCGCCAAATCCGCGAAGTCACCCCACTTGAAGCCAAACAACTGCAAGACGCCGGCGCCATCCTGATCGACGTCCGCGAGACCGAAGAAGTAGCCGCCGGCGCCGCCGCGGGCGCGGTCCACCTCAGCCGTGGCATCCTGGAGCTCGCCATCGAACACGCCGTCCCCGACGTCCACACCCCGCTGCTTTTGATCTGCGGCGCCGGCCACCGCTCCGCCCTGGCCGCCGAAAGCCTCCTGCGAATGGGCTACACCAACGTCGCCTCCGTGGCCGGCGGCATGAACTTATGGTACGCGCAGGGTCTGCCGACTAACTAAGTCCGGGTCATCAACAGACGATTGACGCTGACTGGGCCACACCCCCTACACCTCAATCTTCTGCCAGGCATCATGTCGAAAGCGGGCTGCCAGCAAAATTGCCCGCAGGACGATGTCGGCCGTGGCTCCGTACCAGGCCCCCACCACGCCCAGGCCGGCCCCGGCGAATGTGCCGACCACTGGCAGCGTGATCTCGCTCCGAGACAAGTAAATTGCCAGCGGCACCCGCACCAGCGTCACCGAGAGCAGGTTCAGCACCAGCGGCCAGCGCGTATCTCCCGCCCCCCGCAGTGCCCCGACCAGGACCATCATCAGTGCCAAGGGCACCATCGCGAACGCAATGATGTGGAGCAACCGCGCCGCCAGGGCGATCACATCATGCTGCTGGTCCTGCATGAAGAGCGACGCCAGCGGCGTCGCCGCCAAGTAGAAAAACAGGCCGGCCACCGACATCACGCCGCTCGCCACCAGGCACGCCAACACCGCGCTCCGCCGGGCCCGCACCAGGTCGCGGGCGCCCAAATACTGCCCCGCCAGCGTCGCGGCCGAAATCTGAAACGCCCCGCCCGGCATATAGCCCAGCGCCTCGACCTGGATCGCCACGCCATGCGCCGCGGCCGCCACGTCGCCCAGCGCGAGCACAACCCGCAAATACGCCAGGTGACACAGGCTGACCAGAATGACATCGACGCCCCCTGGCACGCCAATCCGCAACAGCCGCCCGATGAGCGCCCAATCAGGGCGCATCGCCGCCGGCCGCAAATGAAACCCGGCCCGCCCACACACAAGTAGCGTCGTGATAATGGTCGTCCCGCAGAGGTGACCGATCGCCGTGCCCAGTGCGATGCCGGTCCAGCCGAGTTGCGGCAGGGGCCCCAGCCCGATTGCCAGCGCGTAGCTGATCAGCATGTTGATCGCATTTACGATTGTCATCACCACTAGCCCGCTCACCATGTCGCCGGCACCGCGCAGGCACGCGATGCCGACGCGCTCGAACATCACGGCCGGCAACACTGCAAACTCAATTTGCAAATATCTGGCCGCCGCCTCGGCCGCGACGCCGTCGAGTCCCATCAAGAGCGGAATCTGTTTTGCCAGCGGCAGCAACACCGCCACCAGCACGGCCGACCAGAAGAGGCCCGTCGTGATCGATTGATTCATGACGCGATTCGCCAGCTCGCGATTGCCGGCCCCGACGAAGCGGGCGATCATCGCCGTCGAGCCAATCGCCACAATGCCAAACAGGTTCCCCACCAGCCACAGAACGTAGATCATCAGCGTCATCGCGGCCACGTAGGCGACCAGATGCGGGCCCACCAGCACGTTGCCGGTCAGCCATAGGTCGGTCAGGCCGACGAGCAATTGCAACACCTGCTCGGCAAACACGGGCGCCGTCAGCCGCAACATGGGCCACAACGTACCGCGCACATCGACCAACCCCCGCGACATCGATGATGACTCCTTCACTGACACCAAACTCCTGACACTTAACAATACAAAGTGTATAACAATAGCCGTATGACCGACTTTGTTCAAATCTCGACAACGACCGGCACCCGCGAAGACGCCGAGCGAATCGCCACCGAACTCGTCTCGCGGCGCCTGGCCGCCTGCGCCAGATCGGGGGACCGATCCAGAGCACCTTCCGCTGGCAGGGCCAATTGGAGACGGCTGAAGAATGGCTCTGCATCGCCAAGACGGGCCTGAATCAATTGCCCGGGATCGAAAAGCTGTTGAGCGAGCTCCACCCATACGAAGTGCCGGAGCTGATCGCTACGCCGATCGTCGCGGGCGGCGCCGCGTATTTGAAATGGATCGCGGTGCAAGTGGGAGGCAGGTAGTGGAGTAGAAGTGGCGTAGTGGAGTACTGGAGTAGATCTGTCGAGCCAACTTTGAAAAGACGAATTGACCTACATCCCGCATCCAGCCCCCGAAGTCTGATACCTGCAACCTGCCTCTCTCTCATGTGCGGCCGCTTCACACTTCGCACTCCCGCCGCCGTGCTTATCGAGCACTTCGATCTCGACGTCCGCGGCCCCGCGCAGCTCGCCCTCTTCGAGCCGCGCTACAATATCGCGCCCACGCAAGAGATTGTCGTCATCCGTGCTGATCCGGCGGACGGCCACCGCACTGCCGCGCTGATGCGCTGGGGCCTCATTCCAGCCTGGTCGAAAGAGCCCGCCGGCGGCCCGCCGCAGATCAATGCGCGCAGTGAAACGCTCGCCGACAAACCCACGTTTCGCGCCGCGTATCGCCGCCGCCGATGCCTGATTCCGGCCGACGGCTTCTACGAATGGCAGCAGCCCGCCACCCCCCGCGGCAAGAAGCAGCCCTACTACATCCACCGGCCCGACAACGCCCCATTTGCTTTCGCGGGCCTGTGGGAAACTTGGACTGCGCCAACGGACGCTATCTATTCCCACGGGGCTGGCAAGTCCGGCCCGCTGCCTTCGATTGATAGCTGCTCGATCGTGACCACCTCAGCGAACCAACGTCTGAGCGGTCTTCACGATCGAATGCCCGTGATTGTTGCCCGGAATGACTATGCCCTATGGCTGGACTCGAGCGTGAACGACCACGCCCCGCTCGCCCACCTCCTCGCACCCTGCGGCGAAGACGAACTGGTCGCCGAGCCGGTCAGCACCCACGTCAATCGCGTCGCCAACGACGACCCACGTTGCATCGACGTCGAGCGAACCCTCTTCGATTAAAGCGCTGTTACGCGAGATTGCGCCGCGTAGCGGAACTCGCAAAACCTCAGACGCTCGCCGCGGCACCCGATTCTCGTCGATGCAGCACCGTCATCAGGATCCGCCGTCGGCGCCCGTTCACCACCGTCGGCTGACAGCCAAGCCACGCTCTTCCGCCGCCAGATAGCGCCGCAAGCCGCTGAAAGACGCTGAAATACGCTGCTTTTGCCGCCTACAAGTCCTCCTCAGGCGTTGAAAAAATGCAACATCCGGGGTGGTTTTGATCTGCCACCGCCGTTTTTGCAGCCATCGCGGACTTTGTATTCACCTCAATCGCTGCAAACTACTACTCAACTTGACAGTTATCCATTCTAACTAACATGAAAATTCTACCCGGTCACTCTTTTTTGACAGCCTCCCGTCGGCACCCGCGGCCGCGGGCGCCTCCTGCTGCTCTTTGGCGGCGAAAGCTTTGCCCACCATGAACAACCCGCTAATCCCCCTCCGCCAGGCCCTCGAAAACCTCACCTCCCAGGCCCCCCACTCTTGCCGGCCGCCGAAACGTCGCTTCTCCGGCGGCCGCAAGCTGTCGTACGAACCGCTCGAATCCCGCCAGCTCTTGGCCGTCGTCTCGCTCGCCAACATGAGCGTTTCGGAAAACACGGGCGAGAAGCCCGAGTCCAAAACTTGGGAATACGCCGGCCAGTGGTGGTCCGTGATGCCCAAGAGCGATGGCACATGGGTCTGGCGATTGGACGGTACGAGCTGGACGCCCACGTACCGCATCACCACCGACAATGCGTTCCATGCCGACGTGAAAGTCGCCGGCAATGTCGCCCACGCGCTGTTGTACGACGCCAGCAACACGCAGTTGGCCTCGCTTGAATACGTCGGCGGCTCGATCGGCTATCAGATGTGGTCGCAGCGTCCCACGCTGGTGTCCCTTGGCCTCCCCAGCAGCGCCGAAGCCGCGACGGTCGACATCGATTCCATCGGCCGCATGTGGGTCGCCTCCGACGTCACTAGCACGATCGAGGTCCGCTACAGCGACGGCAACTACAGTACCTGGAGCGATCCAATCACCATTGCCTCCGGCATCAATTCGGACGACATCTCGGTGATTACCGCGATGCCGGGCGGCAAAATCGGCGTCCTCTGGTCCGATCAAAGCACCGACCGCTTCGGCTTCCGCGTCCACGTCGACGGCACGGCGGCAAACGTCTGGCTAGACGATGAAGTGCCCGCCAGCCAATCGGCTCTGAAGGTCGGCGGCGGCATGGCCGACGACCACTTGAACGTCGCTGTCACGTCCGACGGCACGCTCTACGCGGCCGTAAAGACCAGCTACGACAAATCGGGCTACCCGAAAATGGCGCTCTTGGTCCGCCGGCCCAACGGCACCTGGGACGACTTGTATCAGGTCGACACCAGCGGCACCCGACCGATCGTGCTCGTGAACGAGGCGGCCGGCCGCCTAATTGTCGCCTACACCACCAGCGAATCGGGCGGAAACATCGTCTTTAAGGAATCGCCCCTCGGCACGATTCAATTCGGCGGCCGGCAAACGCTCATCGCCGGCACAGTCAATAACGTCACCAGCACCAAGCAAAACTTCACCGGTCAGGTCGCTGTCCTCGCCGGCGGCAGCAGCAGCAGCACAAAAGGCGCGCTGTTCAGCTTCAATACTATTTCACTGAACAAAGCGCCCGTGGTAAACGCCGGACCGGATCGCACCGTCACCCTCGGCACGTCGGCCATGCTCGATGGCACGGTCACCGATGACGGCCTCCCCGCACCGCCGGCCCTCACGTATACCTGGTCCAAAATCTCCGGCCCCGGCAATGTCACTTTTGGCAACGCCACGGCGGTCGACACCACGGCCACCTTCGGCCTGGCTGGCACCTATGTGCTGCGGCTCACCGCCAGCGACGGGCAGCTCAGCGGCTTCGACGAAATGACAGTCACGGCCAACGCGCCGGTTCCCGATTCCGATCCCAGTCCGGACCCAATTGGCGGCACGCCGACCTCCATCGCCTTCCAAGATGGCCTGTTCCCCTCGGTCACCTACGCCGGGACCCACGATACTTACATCAATTCCGGCAGCTCGAAGACCAATTACGGCAGCTCATCGACACTGACCGTCGACGGCAGCCCCGACAAGGCGGCCCTCTTCAAATGGGACGTCTCCGCGATTCCCGCCGGCAGCACGGTCACGTCCGCGGTGATTGAGCTGAACATCTCCAACGCGGCCACCGACACCTACCAGGTGTATGCGCTCAACCGCGCTTGGGATGAGCTATCGGCCACCTGGCAGCAATTTGCCGCCGGCCAGAATTGGTCCACCGCCGGCGCCAGCGGTTCGGCCGATCGCGGCTCCGCCTCGCTGGGCTCGATTTCCGCCAGCAACACGGGCACCTATCGAATCACGCTCAACGCAGCCGGCATCGCCGCCGTCGAGGCCTGGGTCAACAACCCGGCGGCCAACTTCGGCGTGATCATTCAAGACTACTCCGTCTCGAACCGCTTCGACGCCCGCTCCAGCGAAACATCGAACGCCTCGCAGCGGCCCAAGCTGCTGATTGATTACACGCCGCCCGGCTCGACGACGCCGCCCAACCCCGGGCCAGTGAATACCGCGCCGTCGGTCAACGCCGGCGCCGATCTTGCGATCACCTTCGGCAACCCAGCCTCATTACACGGTTCGGCCAACGACGACGGGCTCTTAAGCGCGCTTGCGACGACCTGGAGTAAAACCTCCGGCCCCGGCAACGTAACATTTGGAAACGCCTCCGCGCTCGACACCACCGCCAGCTTTAGCCAGGCCGGCACGTATGTCCTGCGGCTAACGGCGAGCGACGGCGAGTTCGTCCGGTTTGACGAGCTGACGGTCACCGTCAGCTCGCCGATTCCCGATCCCGAGCCGCCCGGCGGCACGCCAACGTCCATCTCCTTCCAAGATGGCCTGTTCCCCTCGGTCACCTACGCCGGGACCCACGATACTTACATCAATTCCGGCAGCTCGAAGACCAATTACGGCAGCTCATCGACACTGACCGTCGACGGCAGCCCCGACAAGGCGGCCCTCTTCAAATGGGACGTCTCCGCGATTCCCGCCGGCAGCACGGTCACGTCCGCGGTGATTGAGCTGAACATCTCCAACGCGGCCACCGACACCTACCAGGTGTATGCGCTCAACCGCGCTTGGGATGAGCTATCGGCCACCTGGCAGCAATTTGCCGCCGGCCAGAATTGGTCCACCGCCGGCGCCAGCGGTTCGGCCGATCGCGGCTCCGCCTCGCTGGGCTCGATTTCCGCCAGCAACACGGGCACCTATCGAATCACGCTCAACGCAGCCGGCATCGCCGCCGTCGAGGCCTGGGTCAACAACCCGGCGGCCAACTTCGGCGTGATCATTCAAGACTACTCCGTCTCGAACCGCTTCGACGCCCGCTCCAGCGAAACATCGAACGCCTCGCAGCGGCCCAAGCTGCTGATTGATTACACGCCGCCCGGCTCGACCTCAACTCCTTTGCCGGCCACTAGCCCCGAAAACACTGCTCCAGCTGTGAGCGCCGGCCCCGATCTTGCCGTGACGCTCGGCAATCCTGCCGCCCTGCACGGATCGGCAAGTGACGACGGACTACTGATCGCCCTCGCCACAACATGGACCAAAACGTCAGGCCCAGGTACCGTGACGTTCGCCGATGTGACCGCGACGGAAACCACGGCCACGTTTAGCCAAGCTGGGGCATACGGCCTGCGTCTCACGGCCAGTGATGGCGAGCTTGTCCGGTTTGACGAGCTAATCGTCACGGTCAGCGAGCCGGTCCAGGCTCCAATTCCCGATCCGACTTCGGATCCAGAACCGCCCAGCAGCGGCGATACGCCGTCGGAAATCGCCTTCCAGAACGGCCTCTTCCCCTCGGTCACCTACGCCGGCACGCAAGACACCTACATCAGCTCGAAAAGCACGAAAACGAACTACGGCGATGCGAGCACGCTGACCGTCGACGGCAGCCCCGACAAGGCCGCGCTGTTTCAATGGGATGTTTCCGCGATTCCGACCGGCAGCATCATTGTTTCCGCCGCGATCGAGCTGAACGTCTCCAACTCGTCGTCCGAAAGGTACAATGTCTATGCCCTCAACCAGGCCTGGGACGAGCTGTCGGCCACCTGGCGTCAATATGCCGCAAACCATAGCTGGTCGACGGCCGGCGCCAGCGGCGCGGCCGACCACGCCGCCGCCTCGCTCGGCACGATCGCAGCCAGCAGCACCGGAGTCTATCGCATCGATCTGAACGACGCGGGCGTGGCCGCCGTGCAGGCCTGGGTGAACGACGCCGTGGCGAACCATGGTGTGATCATCCAAGATTATTCTCAGTCCAACCGCTTCGACGTTCTCTCCAGCCAAACGGCCCGCGCCGTCGACCGGCCCAAGCTGATCATCGATTACACGTCTCCCGCCGCGGCCGGCGCCGCCTTCGCCGCGTTTGGCGCCGGCAACGAAGCGTCCCTCGTCAGCGCAGGGCCGGATCTCGTCGTCAAATTCGGCACGCCCGTCGCGCTCCACGGCTGGGCCACAGACGACGGCCTGCTGAACGCGCTGACGACGACCTGGAGCAAAGTTTCCGGCCCCGGCTCGGTGACGATCGCCAGCCCGACAAGTCTCGACACGACTGCTCAGTTTAGCACAACGGGCACCTATGTGCTGCGGCTCACGGCCTTCGACGGCCTCAATTCGGCATTCGACGAACTGAGCGTGACCGTATCGTCAGCCATTCTTTAGAAACGGCCCCGCCTTCCCCTCCGTTTTAGGGAGGGGCCAGGGGAGGGTTCGGCGACCGTCGGCGAAAAGCGACCATCACGGCCGCTAAAATGAATAGAATACATCATCCACTGCGGCGCGATAGGCGTTCGCTGCGTCGGACGCCGCTTTCGCCATGAGAGCGGCTTTGCTCGCGGCTTTCGATGACGTAACGGCTGTCGGCGGTGTGAGAATTGCATCGACAATTGCCGCCCGCGCGAGCGTGGCCGGCGCGGCCGGGTTCGTCACTGTCGCCTTGCTCATCTTGCTGGCGGCAGACACCGGTGAACTGGCCGCCGCGACCGCCGCCGCCTGAGCAACTTGCGGCTGCACAACGGCCGTTGACGTCTTCGCAGCCGCCTTGCTCGTCGCCACGATCGTCTGCGCCGGCGCCGACACGATCTTTGGCACAACCGTCGTCGCCACCTTGGTAGCGACCGCCGTGGCCGCCGCCTTCTTCGACATCTTCGCGGAGCTTGCAGCCGCCGTTGTCGGCACAGGAATCGTGGACGTTGCAGTAATGACGTCCGGAACCCGCGCTGCGTTTTTCGCGGCAGCGTCCGCGATTGGCGGCGGGGCAACGACCAGGGCAATGGGCGCAACGACGTTCGCCGGCGGCGTCTGCGACACCACCTGAACGACGGCGGTTACCACTGGGGTCACCGAGGCGGTTGCCGCAGCAGCGGCCGGCGTCGCGCCGGCGGACGCGGTGACCGCTTTCGCCGTCGAATCAGTCGACTTGGACGCTGCCGTTGTCGTGCCCGCCGTGACCGGCGGCACGGTAGTTTGGCCGATGGTCGCCGCGCTCGCCACGTTTCGGTTCGACTTGTTTCGGGCCACTTTCGACGAGGTGCCCGACGTGCTGGTCTGCTGAAGCACGGCCGAAGTCGGCAGCGGCGACGCAGTTGCAGCTGCCGCCGTCTCGGTCGGCGTCGCCGGCGCAGTCGGCTGGCTGGTCATCGCGGCAATTGCCACATGGGCGATTGATTCGTTGACGCTGACATTGCTCGTCTCGCCGGCCGGTGGAGTCGGCGCCGTTGCCGCCACCTCGGGCGAACCCGTGCTCGCCGCCGCCGAACTGGCCACGCTCGGCACCGCAGCCGCCGGCGCCGCAATCGCCTTCGGAGGCGGATCGAAGTTGCCCACCACCGGCAGCGCAAAGCTGTTCCCATACTGGGCGTAAATATCCTGGCCGAACGGCGTCGGCGTGAACGACACGAACCCGCCGCTAATGCGGTCGAGGACCGTGTTTTCAATGGCCGGCGTCGCCGGGTCGTTATTCGAAACGAGAAAGAACCACTCGCCCAGGTCGCCCGGCACCAGCGCCGTGCCGTCCGGTGCCCACAGGCCAATGTCGTCCACCCCGTCGCCGTTCATGTCGGCCGCCACCGGCCGCTCGCGTACGCCCGGGAAACCATAGAACCCGGCTGGCGCACCGAGGCCCGCCAGCCCGACGCGAAATGTGTAATCGGCCATGCCGTCGATTTGAATCGGACTGCCCACCCCAGCCGTGTTGATGTCGATCGAAAACAGGTTGCCGCCCGATTGGCTGGCAATGTACGTGCCGACGTCTACGTCGCCGTCGCCGTCGAAATCGCCGGCGAACGGAAAGCCCTGATACTGCGCGAAGACCGCCGCGTTGTCGCCGACAGTAAAGTCATGATCGGTGTCGAAGTACCACGTCTGGCCGACCAGCAGCCCGACCTCGACGCCGTTGGTCGCGTTGCCGTCGAAGTTGCCGGCCAGCGGAATGCCGTTCAAGTTCGCATCGTTGAACGCGGCGTCCGGCACGCCATCGTTGGTGAAGTCGACCATCCAGCGGAACTGGTTCCCGATCCGGCCGTAGGCGGCCAGCTTATCCCACCCGTCGGCCATCGCCGCGCCGTCTGCGGCCGGGTTGGCAAAGTTGCCCGCGATGATGTAGTCACTCGAAAAGCCCAGCGTGAAGGCCAAATCGCCGCCGGCAAAGCCGCCGTCATCATGGAGATTGCCGTTGGCGTCGATCAGCACCGTGCCGGCCGCCCACACGCCCAGCTCCGGCGCCGCGTCGATCGTGAACTGTGTGACAAAATCTCCGCCCGGCACGCCGTCGCCGGTGGGAAACGGCGCTGGGCTGCCGAAGTACTCACCGTCCAGCCGGTTGCCCGCGTTGTCGCGCAGGTTGTCCAGCACCGTCAGCGTATAGTGATCGTCCGGCAGCGCCGAACCGAGCACCAGCGTCACGTCGGTCATGCCCGGCATGCCGGCCACCGTGTTGTCGGCAAAAAGCACGCTGACAATCGGCACCACGCCGACATGGTCTCCTACCAGCCGATAATTGCCGGGGGTCTGGGCCTGAATCTGGTTCACCGCCGGATAGGGCAAAAACTCAGCATTGCGCGGCGGCCCGTCGACAAAGCTGATTTTGATCTGACTGACCGCCGGCGAGGGAGACGTTAATTGCGGCTTGTCGACGAGGCTCGTCCCCGAAAGGCCATCAGACACCCCGGCAACCCTAGGTCCCTGCGTATCGATGAAAGTCGCCAGCGTCTGCTGAAAGCAGAGCGTCCAATCGAGCAACGTCCCCTCGTCTGCCGCCACGCTATCGGTGATTCGCAGCGTCCACGTGCCGTTCGGCTCTTCGCCGTCAAACGCCGACAGCAAGCCTTCCGGCTGAAAGCTGCCGCTGTAAGGCGGGAAGCCGGCGCCAATCACCGTCGCCGCTTCGTCGTCGAACGTGGTATTGATGAAATTCACGCCGCCCAAACCCACATTCGTGAACAGCGGCACCGCCGTTCCCTGCGGACTGATCAGCGTCGCCGCTAGGTCGGAATCGTACGCATGCAAAATGTTCAGCGATACGTTGAGATCGCTGATCGTTCCCGCCAGGCCACTCACGTTAAACGTGAACTCATGGGCCGCCCCGTCGTCCGGAATCGGCAGGCCCGAGACTGATTTGAACACGGCCCCAGCGCTCACGTTGCCGGCCACGTCCTCTGCCTCGACTTCGAACTGCCGCACGCCGTCCAGCCCCGAAAAGCCCAACAGCGGATCGTTCAGGTCGATCTGGGACGTAAGCGTCCAGCGCCCCGCCGCGTTAGGATCATTCCCGCCAAACGGCGTGGCGACCGTCTCCCCCACGAGCACCCGGGCGCCCATCGCGTCGCGCACGTATGCCCGCACCGTCGCGTTCGCCTCGGCCGTGCCCCACAGCGTCGGCGTCGAGTCGCTCGTGATCCGGTCGACGATTGTCGTGGGCTGGCTCGGCACGCCCGTATCGCTCGCCGGGTCCAGGCCGTCGTTGGCGACCGCTTCCTCGCCAAAGACGACGTTCGGCTTCATCGTGTCGATCGTGAACCACAGCGGCGGCGACATGTCTGAGCGCCCCGTCGCCGGCGCCGGCTGCCCCGTCACGTCCCCTTGACCATCCCAAATCCGGGTCGCCGCCGTCACAAAATACACGCCGTCCGGCAGCGGCAAGCTCGGGGTGAAAACGTATGTTGTCGGAAACGCGGCCGACAGCGGCTGAGCCAAACCGACAATCGGGGCCAGCGTCGGAATCGACGTGTTGATGAGCGTCACCTCGACGGCCGCCCCCGGCGAACCCGCTTCAGCGGGCGTCAACGCGTCGATCGCGTCCGGACTGGCGATCATCACATCGTCCGGGTCTTCGAACAGGCCGGTCCCGTTCGTGTCCACAAAATTCAGCACGTCGTCCTGAATGAAAAACGTCGGCGTGTTGTCGCCCGTGCGGTTGTCGTTGTTAAGGCGTCCCGTGTCGCTCGCCGGGTCCAAGTGCACCGCCGTCGGCACCGGGGCCGGAAAGTTTTCCAGCTCCAGCGAATAAGCGGTCGGTATCTCCGCGTTCAGCCCGTTGCCGAACACGCCGATAAAGTACTGCTGCTGCGCGACGACCGGCACGATGATCTCTTCAAAATCATTCGTCGGCGACGAACTCATCGAAACCGCGATCAAATTGCCAAACTTGTCGCGGACCTCCAAATCCAGATCGCCAAAGGCATGAATGAAATCGATGCGGACGACCAGCTTGCCCGTCGAATGGGCCCGGTATTGGAAGAAATCGATCGTCCCCCCCGTGACCGAATCCTCCCGAATCACCGTCGGCTCCGATCCCAGATTTACCGGCGCGGAAATGACGATCGGCAGCGAAAACTCCGAGGTGTTGCCAGCCGCGTCCGTCGCCGTGGCCACAATCCGCGCACCGGTGAACGCCGCCGGCGCCGGCAATACCACTGACTTCACCGTACCCGCTTCCGTGTCGAGGTACGTATCGGTCGCAAAATATGCCTGGCCTTCCGCCGGGCTGGAGCTGTCGGCGACAAAAAATTCGACCGTGAGCGGATAGGCGGAATTTCCCGTCGCCGAATCCACCCGATACCCCAGCGCGATCGAATCGCCTAGCCGCGTCGCCGGGCCCACCAGCACTGGGAAGTTTTGCAGCCGGTTTGGCCCTTCGTCCGCGTCCGGCGTCGGCGCCAGGTCGTTGGCCGTCACGCCGTCGTCACTCAGATCGATGGCCAGATCGTCGTTGCTGAAAATCGAGTTGCGGCGAATCGCGTTGCCCAGCGTACCCAGATTCAGCACCGAGACGCCATCGCTGTTATAGGCGATCGTGTTGCCGGCGCCGTCGGCCGTGCCCCCGATGAGATTGTTCGACGCTTCGTCGTAAATCACGATGCCGTCGGAACTATTGCCCAAATCGCCGCTGCCGTCGACCGCCGTGCCGATGAAATTCCCTTGTATCTGGTTGCCGTTGCTCAGCGGGTTGAGAATCTCAATGCCGGCCTCGCCGTTGGCCGATATGAGGTTCCTGGCGTCCGGCGTATTGCCACCGATTACGTTGTCGCTGGATCCGTCGCGGACGAGCACGCCGCTTAGCAAGTTACCCAGCGCCGCGTCGCCGCCGGCCGTCGTGCCGATGAAATTCCCCAGCACCTGATTGCCGTCGGACTCGCTGTCAAATACGATTCCATACTCGTTGTTGCTGGAAATTAAGTTACGGTCGGCCGCGTCGGTCCCGCCAATGCGATTATTCGAGCCGGACAATACATAAACGCCCGATCCGGCGTTGCCCGCGCTCGTCGTGCCGCCGGGGTCCGTCCCAATGAAGTTCCCCACAAGGACGTTGTTATTGGTCTGATCGATCAATATCCCGTGGCTGCTGAAATTCCGGATGATCAGCCCTCGAATCGTGCTGCCCGAGCCATCCTGTATGACGTTCTTGCCGATCACCAGCCCCGGGTCGGGCATGAACGTGAACGTGCCGTCGAGCTCGACAAGCGGCGTGGCGTTGATGGCCTCTGAGATCGGATTCGAGTTAGCCGTTGCGCTACCTTGGGTGAAACCGTCTAACACGACCGGATCGGTAATCGCCGGCAAACCGCTGCCGATACCGAAGCCGTTGGGCATGATTTTCTGCACTCCCTGCGCCGGAATCGCAAAGTGAATCTCATCCGGCCCGCCGCTGTTCACCGAATGATTGGCGGCCAGGATCGCCTCCCGCAGCGAGATCGACCCGTCAGTGCCCGGGTTGGCAATCAGAGACGGAATGTCGGTCAAGTCGCCGTCCGCTTCGTCGCTGGTGTTCGTCACCGTAACGACGGCCAAGAGCCGGCGGTCTTCGAGCGGCTCGACCGCCAGGCGGCGCGAACGGCCGGGTACGGGCGTACGCCGCGGCTTAGCGCGCGGCAATGGCAGGCGGAACATCGGCGGCGGCTCCCTCAAGTGGTGCGTCGTCAAGCGATTGTCGCCGCGGCCCCCCAGATGGGCGCCGCGCGGACGTCGGTGCTGCCTCAAATCTCCGCAAGAACCCCTGCTCCCAGCGCCGTCTCCCGGCGCCTTATCCCGGCGTC
This sequence comes from uncultured Planctomycetota bacterium, assembly GCA_963738665.1. GTDB lineage: Bacteria > Planctomycetota > Planctomycetia > Pirellulales > Lacipirellulaceae > JABDGM01. Next base: position 1,012,036 of record CAVTXL010000002.1, on the reverse strand, counting down.
CCATTCAATCCTTGATAGTAACCCACGCGTCCTGCGCAAGCAATCAGGCCTGCGAAAAGTTTTACGGCTACGCCGACTTTGATGGCCTGCGAAATCACGCACCTGAAGGAGGCGTGTCAGATCGCGGCGCGACACACCAATTTGGGACTTGTCCGGCGACCGAATCCCCCGGGTCAGTCGCTCCCCGAGCGGCCTTCGATCAACTCGTACCGCCGTATCTTGCGGTCCAGCGTCGACCGCTCGATGCCCAAAATCGTGGCCGCCCGGCTCTTGTTCCACCCCGTCGCCCGCAGCGTCTCCAGAATGTGTCGCCGCTCGACTTCCGCCAGCGAAGCCGGTTCGCTGGAGGCAATCCGCCCGTCCACCAGCCCCGCTTCCGAGTCTCCCACCGTCCGCAGCGCCGAGAGCACCAGATCGTCGTGATCGATATACTGGCCCCGCGCCAGCACCACCGCCCGCTCGATCACGTTCTTCAGCTCGCGCACGTTCCCAGGCCAGCGATAACGCAGCATCTCTTCCATCGCCCGTGGGGTGAACCCTTTGATCTTGCTGCCGGTCTCGGTGATGAACCGGTGCAGAAAGTACTCGGCCAGCTCGGGAATGTCCTCCGGCCGCTTCCGCAGCGCCGGCACGACGATCTCCAGCACGTGCAGCCGGAAATATAGATCACGGCGGAAGTTCCCTTCCGCCACGTCCTTTTCCAAATCGCGATTTGTGGCCGCAATCACCCGCACGTCCACCTTGATTGCCTCGCTCCCCCCGACCCGCTCGAAAGGGTGCCCCTCCAGCACCCGCAAAAACTTGGCTTGCGTCTTGGCATTCATCTCGCCGATTTCATCCAACATCAGCGTGCCTTTGTCGGCCGCCTCGAACTTGCCGATTTTCCGCTCAGTCGCCCCGGTGAACGCCCCCTTCTCGTGGCCGAACAGCTCGCTCTCGAGCAACGTTTCCGACAGCGCCGCGCAATTGAGGCACACGAACGGCCCTTTCTTCCGCGGACTCGAAAAATGGACGGCCCGTGCCACTAGCTCTTTCCCCACGCCGCTCTCGCCCCGAATCAGCACCGTCGCCCGGCTCGGCGCGGCCCGCGCGATCTCTTGCTCGACGTGCCGCATCGGCTCGCTGGAACCCACAATCTCGCTCTCCACGCGCAGCCGCTCGCGCAACTGCACGTTTTCATCGCGAATCTGGTTCAAGTTCTCCGCCAGCTCTTGTTGCCGGGAGAGATTCTCCAGCGCCACCGCGACCGTGTCCGCCACGGCCAGCGTGAACTCCAGATCGTCCGGATCAGTCGTCCGCGCCGAGTCGGTCGCGTATAGGTGAATCACCCCTAGCACCTTGCCCGCGCGGCGAATCGGCGCGCAAATCACGCTGGTCGCCAAGATTTCGCCCTTGCTGTCGCGGCTGCCGAGCTGGCTGTCGTCCATCACGTTGCGGGCCAGCACCGCCTGCCCGTCCCGCATCACCGTCGACGACAAGAACGTCGACACTCGGTGATATCGGTGCGGCGAATCGCTCCGCGAGGCCACCACTTCCAGATTGTCACCGCCCGATTTGGCGGTGGGCCGGCGGCTGGCCAGCAGCACCGCGCCCGCGTCCACTTGCGTCCCGTCGAACAGCCCGTCCAGCGCCACGTTCGCCAGCGTCACGACGTCCGTCGCCTTGGCCAGCTCGAACGCCAGTCGGCACAAGTTCGCCGCCGCCCGTCCCACCTTCGGCAGTGCGATGTCGTCATCGCTCTTTTCCTCGGGCGGCTCGAGAAACCGGCTTTGCAGGCGCCGATGCGTGATCGTTGTCGGCTCGTATGTCTCGAGCACGCTCTCGTCATCCGCGTCGCGCTCCCCTTCCGTCAGCGGAGAGACGCCCACGTCCTGTGCCGTCCGCAACAGCGTCTGCGAATCCGGAAACGCTTGCGACAAATCGTTGACGTACGCCAGGTGCGAATTGCCGATTCGCACGATGTCCCCCGCCTGCAACAGGTAGTCGCTGCGGATCCGCTGCCCGTCGACCAGCGTGCCGTTGCGGCTGTCGAGGTTGCGCAGCGTCCATTTCCCCTGCGACTGAAATACCTCGGCATGGTTCCGGCTGCAGCGCTCGTCTTTCACGACGATCGAATTCGTCGGCGCCCGGCCCACGGTGACCGATTCGCCATCGACCAGACGAAAGACGTCCGTCCACTTCGAACCTTCGCGAATAACGAGATAGGCCGTCATCGAATACCAATATCAACGTGCCGACTGCCGCCGCGCCGAACGCCCGTCGGTACGTGCACCCACGTTCCACCGCCAGGTCCATGGCCGGACGCGACCCGCGGTCCATCCATAGGCAACCCGCCGGCGACCGGGCCCAGCGGGCGGCGATCATGAAGCAACCAAACCCGGGCGCACCGCCCCCTATTACTAACTTATTCACCATGCACAGCGCGATTCAAGTCGGTTCGCGCCGAACTCGCCGCGCCGGCAAGCTTTACGACAAAACAATTACGTTCAGGCAAGTTGCCCGGCCTCGCGGTTCGAGCCGGTCTCCCCGACCGCGCACGCCCTCCACCTCGAATATAGCCGAACCATCTCGGTTCGGAGTCACTCCAAACGCCCCCCGTCGCGTCCCGTCACCCCCAAAATCGCAATCCCCACCTTGGCGACCGTGCCCCAGGGCCGAGGCCGACCAGTAGAATAGAATCCGGCCGCGGACGGTTGGACGAAACGGTGGATGAATGACGCCCAGATCAATAATTCCTAAAACTGTTGAAACCACTAGATTTAGCGACTATCCTGAATGACTGGAAAGTGCCGGCCCGGCAAGCGGCCGGTCCCCCTGCGGAGAACCACCAAATGTCCTGTCCAGTGCGGCAATTCCTACGATTCGTGATTCCGGCGATCCTCACCGTCGCGATCCTCCATTTCGGCCAGCCAGTCCAAGCTCAACTCGTTCGCAGCAGCGCGGTCGGCGGTGTGAAGGTCGACGTCGACGGTGTCATCAGCTCGCCCACCACCGGCGATTTCCGCGAGCTGCAAACCGCCTGGCAACAAGGACTCGCCCCAGTACCCGGCGATCTCGACAAGTCTGTCGACGTGCGCTTCGTTTCGCTCCGAAATCTCGAAAGCGAAGCGGCCAAGGCGCTCGATGCCGGCCAGCCGCTGCCCGATGCGGTCCGCTTCCTCGCCGGCCTCCAGCGCATTCGCTACGTGCTGATTTATCCCGATCAAAAAGACATCGTGCTCGCCGGCCCCGCCGAAGGCTGGCGCGCCAACGCGCTCGGAAGCGTCGTCGGCAAATCGTCCGGCCGCCCCACGCTGACGCTCGATGACCTGATCGTCGCCCTTCGCGTTGCAAAAAGCTCCAATGTCAGCGGCATCAGTTGCTCGATCGACCCCACGCCCGAAGGCCTCCAGCGGATGCAGCAAGTCAACGCGGAGATCCAGCGCTCGGTCAACGCGCCGCCCGAGGCCGTCGGCCGGGCCATGGAACAGGCCGCCGGCAACCAGGCGATCACCGTCACCGGCATCCCGGCCACCAGCCACCTCGCCCGCGTCATCGTCGCCGCCGATTTCCGCATGAAGCGACTGGCGATGGATTTCGAGCCGGCCCCCGTGAGCGGCATGCCCAGCTTCCTCGACCTGATGGCCTCTCGCCGCAGCGCGACGAACAATCTCATGCCGCGCTGGTGGCTCGCGCCAAATTACGATCCCATCCGCCGCGACGAGGCCGGCCTCGCTTGGGAGCTGAGCGGCCAGGGCGTCAAATGCATGAACGAAGAACAGTTCCTCGCCGCCGGCGCTATCGAGCGGACCGGCAAGATCGATCCCCTCGCCCAGAAGTGGGCGGAAAACTTCACTGCAAAGTTCGACCAGCTCGCCCACGAAGATTCCGCCTTCGGCGAGCTCCGCAACGTAATGGACCTGGCTGTCATCACGGCACTCATTTCCAAAGAACGGCTGCTGGAACGCTCGGGACTTGAAATCCCTCGTCTCCGGCAGGACGTACCGCTGGCCGAATTCCCGGCCCCGCGGACGGTCCCCTCCGCGGCCAGCTTCGTCAAAGCCGGCCGCAACTGGGTCGTCACCGTCTCCGGCGGCGTCCAAATCTTCCCCTGGCAAGTGGCCGATCGCACCGAAATCGCCAAAGACCTGGCCACCGCCCGCCCGGCTGTGCCCGCCGAAAAGACAGCGGCCTGGTACTGGCAAAAGTAAACGCATCACGTCAACGTCAATCCGCGTCGGCAACTCCAGCTTATGTTGGCAATTCCCGCGCGCCGACAGGCTTTTCCCCCTCCCCTCGACGGGGCTGAGGGGTGACCGCAGCCGACCGATTGTCGTCTACATGACGTGCAGTCGCGGATTCGCCGTACCGTAGCTCGTCGCGATCACTTCTCGACCAAGTCAAACCGATCCAGATTCATCACCTTGTTCCACGCCGCCACGAAGTCGCGCACGAACTTCTCCTGGCCGTCCGCGCTGCCGTAAACCTCAGACACCGACCGCAATTGCGAGTTCGCCCCAAACACCAAGTCCACCCGCGTCGCCGTCCACTTCACTTCACCCGTCTTGCGATCGCGGCCCTCGAATAGGTCCGCCTCTTTCGACGTCGCCTTCCACTCCGTGCACATATCAAGCAGGTTTACAAAGAAATCGTTTGTCAGCGCCTCGGGCCGCTTCGTGAACACACCGTGCCGCGATTTGTCGGCGTTCGAATTCAAGACCCGCATGCCCCCCACCAACACGGTCATCTCGGGCGCCGTCAGCGTCAAAAGTTGCGCCTTGTCGACCAAGAGGGCCTCGGCCGAAATGCTGTACTTGCGCTGGAGGTAATTGCGGAATCCATCGGCAATCGGTTCTAGCACGTCAAACGCCTCCACGTCGGTCCGCTCCTGCGAGGCGTCCATCCGCCCCGGCGAAGGGCACGGTCACCGCCTGCCCGGCGTTCTTCGCCGCCTGCTCGACGGCCGCACAACCGGCCAGCACGATCAGGTCAGCCAGCGAAATCTTCTTGCCGCCGCTCGCCGATTTATTGAAATCGGCCTGAATGCCCTCCAGCGTCCGCAGCACTTCCGCCAGTTGCCGCGGCTGATTCGCTTCCCAATCCTTCTGCGGGGCCAGGCGGATCCGGGCCCCGTTCGCGCCGCCCCGCTTGTCGGAACCGCGGAACGTCGAGGCCGACGCCCAGGCCGTGGCCACCAGTTGCGACACCGGCAGGCCCGACGCCAAAATCTTGCTCTTCAGCGCGGCAATGTCCTTTGCATCCGCCAACGGATGATTCACGGCCGGAATCGGGTCCTGCCAAATCAACTCCTCTTTCGGAACCTCCGGACCCAGGTACCGCGCCCGCGGACCCATGTCGCGATGCGTCAGCTTGAACCACGCCCGCGCGAACGCGTCGGCCAGTTCCTCCGGATGCTCCATAAACCGCCGCGAAATCTTCTCATACGTCGGGTCGAATCGCAGCGACAAGTCAGTCGTCAACATCGTCGGCAACCGCTTCTTAGACTTGTCGAACGGATCGGGGATCGTCGCCTGGGCCCCCTTCGCCACCCACTGCTGCGCCCCGGCCGGGCTTTTGGTCAGCTCCCACTCGTGTCCGAACAGGTTCTCGAAAAAGTTGTTGCTCCACTTCGTCGGCGTCTGGGTCCACGTGACCTCCAGGCCGCTGGTGATCGTGTCGCCGCCAGCGCCGCTCTTGTAGCGGCTCTTCCAGCCCAGGCCCATCAACTCGAGGCCGGCCGCTTCCGGATCGGGCCCCACGTCCGTCGCCGGGCCGGCCCCGTGCGTCTTGCCGAACGTGTGCCCGCCGGCGATCAGCGCCACCGTCTCTTCGTCGTTCATCGCCATACGCTTGAACGTCTCGCGAATGTCATGCGCCGCTGCCAGCGGATCGGGATTCCCGTCCGGCCCTTCCGGGTTCACGTAAATCAGCCCCATCTGCACCGCGGCCAACGGATTCTCCAGCCGGCGCGTGTGCATGTCGCCGTCTGCCGTATCGTCCGACACGAGCACGGCCGTATTCTTGCCCTTCTCAACCCCCTCCGATCCATGCGCGTAGCGAATATCGCCCCCCAGCCACGTCTTCTCCGCGCCCCAATACACGTCCATGTCCGGCTCCCACACGTCCTCGCGCCCGCCGCCGAAACCGAACGTCTTGAAGCCCATCGTTTCGAGCGCGACGTTGCCCGTCAAAATCATCAGGTCAGCCCACGAAATCTTCCGGCCATACTTCTGCTTGATCGGCCACAACAGCCGCCGCGCCTTGTCGAGGCTCACGTTGTCCGGCCAGCTATTGAGCGGCGCGAACCGCTGCTGCCCCCGCCCGCCGCCGCCGCGGCCGTCGCCCGTGCGGTATGTCCCCGCACTGTGCCACGCCATACGGATAAACAGCGGCCCATAATGCCCAAAATCGGCTGGCCACCACTCTTGCGAGTCGGTCATCAGCGCGGCCAGGTCCCTCTTCAGCGCGGCGAAATCGAGGCTTTTGAACTCCTTGGCATAATCAAAATCCTTGCCCATCGGGTTCGACTTCGCCGAATGCTGGGCCAGCAGCTCCAGCTTCAACTGGTTCGGCCACCAATCACGATTCGAAGTGCCGCCGCCGGCGACGTGCTTCATAAGTAATTGCGTTTCGGTAGGCATAGGACTTCTCCTGGCAATCGATGTCTCAATGTCGTGAGGGAAGGTCGCAGCCGCGCCGCGGAACAGTCGCAGGCGAACCAGGTGTCCTTGGCGTCTACCACGACGCGGCAATCAATACTATTTGCGTCGATTTCTTCGCGCTTTGTCTGCGAATTGCTTCTAGTTTAGCGGTTTGAGCCCGCAGCCACAATCGACCGCGCAGCGGGGAAGCTGCGCATCCTCCGCGATCATCCTATGCGCTTCCGTGCAGCAAATCTGCCTGCCTCAACGCTCGTTATTCGTCGCATGTGAGCGAGACCGCACAGCCCGCCAAGTCTCCAGACCGGCGCCGTCCATTCGCACTTGTAATCGAACCAAGGTCGCAGGAGCGCGACGAAATTGCCCGCCGCGCATGCAAGGGTTGGACACCGGGCAAGCAATACTTGGCCGCCGCAAACCGCCGTGCCTCGTTTGCGTCGTTGGACGCGCCTGCCCCCAAATAATCGCACGTCAATTCATTTTCCCTCCGGCGCGAAAGATTGCCGGCCCCGCACAATCTACTTTCGCATCAGTCGCCTGAAAGGCGTTCGGTTTTGATCTCGCCCATGTGGTTCGAACGTGTCCAAAACTCCACGAGCGAGTTTTGGCCACCTTCAATCGGGTGGGAAAGAGCCAAGTGGCCCCTTAAGACGGCCCTGCATGAGACCACAAGATGTAGTTGTGCGGAGATTTTCGCCTCACTTGATGAAGGCTGCGCTGCCATTGAACCCAGGCAAAGCTGTCAGCCATCAGCTTTCAGCCGTCAGCCAGATAACAATGGATCATTTGCAGCGTAGGCTTCATTAGAATATCGCCTCAGTGATTTCTTTTGGGGGGGGTGGGTAGGAACGAGGTTGGGAATTGTGGTTTCGACGGCCGGCTAGCTCAGCGCGCACCGCGAGCGCTGGCCGCAGGTTTGCGGAGAAGCATTAAGATTGGTTGCCAATGAGCGACGGGCACTGGTGAGGTTAGCAGGTTTTTGTTCGTTTGTATAGTAGTGTTTTCTGCCAGGGTGGGAAGAGTCAAGAGTCAGGGGGAGCGGGGAGTTGCGGCGGGGTGTCAAGAGAAAGCGGCGGAGGATCGCGGGCGAATTGGGTGAATGGCGCGTGCGATGAATGTACTTGAATTTGGCCACGGAATTTGTCAGACTGGGGACTAGCCCCAGGCTCTTCTCTCGATCGAGCTGCGGCGGCTGCGATGCAGCGTCGGCCGAAGCGGGTGTTGTAACCGCCTCTCGAACTGAAAAGAACAAAGTCGAGAACACTAGTCAACGCTAATCGAACACGAATAATGTAAATACACTGGTGGCACGTTGTCTGCTCCTGTCCATTCGTATTTATATTTATCAGTATAAATTAGCGTTCTCAAAACCTGCCCGCCTCGGCCAGATACCGCTGGCATTTGTCACCCACTCCGTTCGCTTCCGCCCGCGGTCCATCCACGCGGCCATTGGCCTGATATAGGATGCTGGTCAGTGGGGAGTAGCGAATGCTTGGGGCCGCAAGTCTTTCGTCACGCGGAGATGTAAGCAGCGGGTCCGCATAAAGCCGTGACCGCTGGTCGCGGGCCGGCCGCACGGAAACCCGAGCGCAAATCACCCGGCCGGGGCAATCCGCCCGCGCGCGACCGTTCGGTTCGCGCCGCGGGCCGCCCCGCGGACCATCATCAGCTCGGCCAGGTTTTCTTTCGTGAGCAACCCAACCAATTGGCCGTCGCGCAGCACCGGCAGCGCCGAGCAGTTTCCCTGTTCCATTGTTTCCATGATCGGTTCGAGCAGGTCGTTCTCGCCCACCCGCGGGCAGGTAGTGTCCATCAGCTCGCCGACGGGGATGTTCGCCCCATGCTGTTCCAGCGCCGGCCCGATGTCGCTGCGGCGGAGCATGCCGCGGTAGGTGCCGTTCTCGACGATCGGGAAATCGGTCTGCCAAGCGGCGAGGAGCTCGTCGATCGCCGCTTGCAACGGCGCGTGCGGGCTAAACGCGGTGAACTTCGTGATCATCGCGTCACGCACGGGCACGTTTCGCAAGAGGGTCTTCACGTCGGCCATCCGGGCTTCGCCCGCCGCGCCGAAGTACACGAACAAGGCGATGAACAAGAGGAACGGGTTATGGATCCAAAACAAACCGGCAAAGGCGAAGCCGATCGCCAACAGTTGCCCCAGCGCGGCCGCGATGTGCGTCGCCCGCGAGTACGACGTCTGCGTGGCCAGCACCGCCCGCAGCATCCGCCCGCCGTCCATCGGAAAGGCGGGAATCAAGTTAAACACGACCAAAAACACGTTGGCCCAGCACAGGTTTTGCACGAACGAGATGCCCGCTTGCGGCACGACGAGCGCGGCGGGGCCGCCGACCGCCAGCAGAACCCCCGCCAGCACGGCCGCGATCGCGATGCTGACGATCGGCCCGGCGACTGCCACGGCCAGCTCCTGTAGGGGCTCATCGGGCATTCGCTCGAGGCGGGCGACGCCGCCGATCGGCAGCAGGACGATGTCACGCGTCGCAACGCCGAATCGCCGCGCCGTCAGGGCGTGCCCCAGCTCGTGCAGCACCACGCACACAAACAGCGCGAGCACCAGCGCCACGCCTGTCACCGCGCCCGAGGCGCCTTGCCCCTGGACGATGTACAGGCCAAAGATCCAGGCCACCAGAATCAAAAACGTCCAGTGCATAAAGACGCTGATTCCAGCCAGCCGCCCGACTTTCCACGACCAATTCATAAGGCACCAATCAATGGCGATAAGATCAGACCGCTAATAGACGCTAATTTCAGCAGTTCCAAGTTCCTCGTTTTTTCCGGCGTTGGCACATGTTCGAGCTCGCAACCACTTTGGCTATCAGCTATCAGCCGTTAGCTTTCAGCCAGAGAAATCCCGTCTGGCTGATCGCTGAAAGCTGACGACTGACAGCTCCGCCCGCGTTCAATCGCAGCGCAGTCTTCATTAGCGAATATTAGTGCTCATTCGTGGTTCCCTTCCTTCTCTTGCTCCTCAACTGAATTTGTCGTCCATCCCCATATCCACCCTGTAAACCTTCCACATCAATGCCAGAGGCTAGCGCGGCAAGGCCGATTCATTCAGCCTGCACGCGCTAGCCTCTGGTGCTCTCGCAAGTTGACAAGGCGTCTGCTATTCGCTTCGAAGGAACGCAAACCGCCGCGCGCCGTCGCGCAAGATCTGCAAACGCACGCCGCTCTTCAGCGTTTTCTCGGTGACCGCTTTCTCAAAAGCGTCTGCATCGCTCAGTGTCTTGCCATTGGCTGAGACGATCACGTCGCCTGCTCGCAGGCCCAGGTCGTAGGCCTCGGAACCTGGATCAACGCGCGTCACCAAGACGCCATGCTCCGCGTCCTCGATGCCCAACTCCTGGGCCCGGTCCGGCGTCAGCGTCTCAAGCGTAAGCCCCAAGTGGTGCGTCGCTTGGCTTTCGCCTTCCGTCGCGCCGGGGACCGCGGCCATTTCCTTCTGGCTGAGCTTGCCGACACTGATGTCCAGCGTCAGCTTCTTGCCGTCGCGGACGACGTCGAGCGTCGCGCTTTTGCCAGGGTCGGTGCGGGCCACGGCGTTCCGCAGCTCATTCGCGCTCTTCACGGCCTGCCCGTCGAACTTCGTCACGATGTCGCCCGATTGCAGGCCGGCCTTGTCCGACGGCCCGCCTTTCACCACGTCGCCGATCAAGACGCCGTCAGTCGAATCGTAATTGAACGATTTGGCCAGGTCGCCGTTCAAGTCCTGAATCATCGCGCCCATGAAGCCCCGCGTGACGTGGCCGTTCTTGATGATGCTGTCCATCACGTTCTTGGCCATGTCGCTGGGAATCGCAAAGCCGACGCCCATGTAACCGCCGCTCCGCGAGGCGATCGCCGTGTTGATGCCGATCACTTCGCCCTTGAGCGTGACCAGCGGGCCGCCGCTGTTGCCGGGGTTGATCGCCGCATCGGTTTGCAGAAAATCTTCGTAGTCGGTGATGCCCATGTCCGAGCGGCTCTTGGCGCTGATGATGCCAGCCGTCACCGTCTGGTTCAAGCCGAACGGGCTGCCGATCGCCAGCACCCAATCGCCTACTTGCACGTCGCCGCTGCTACCCAGCTTGGCGGCCGAGAGGCCGTTGGCGTCGATCTTCAGCACGGCCAGGTCGGTCGCCTTGTCGGTACCGATGATCTTGGCTTGATACTTCTTGCCGTTCGAGAGCCGGACGTCGACTTCGTCCGAGTCGCCCACGACGTGATTGTTGGTCAGAATGTAACCGTCTTCACGCACGATCACGCCCGAGCCCAGGCCCCGCTGCTCGCGCGGCTGCTGCGGCATTTGAAAATCGAAGAAGCGGCCGAAGGCGTCGTCGTTGCCGAAGAACTGCCGCAGCTCTTCGGGAATCTCACCCTGTTGAAAATGGCGCATCGTGTTCGAGTCGGAGCCCGTCGTCTGAAAATGCTTGATCGAATCGATGCTGACGACCGACGGGCGAATCAACTGCGCCACGTCGCGAAAACCTTTCGAGAGGTCGACCGCCGCGGCCGGCTTCTCTTGCAACGTCTGCCCGTTGGCAGAAGTGACACCAACATTGCCGCCCGACAACCACGTCAGCGTGGCGGACAACACAAGCAGCGACGCGGCGAACGCGAACACGCCCGCCAACAATCGTCGCGGCTTTCCATAGGTTGAACCATTCATAGTAGTTATTCCTCCTGTCTGGTTCGAAAATGTTCGAAATCTGTTCCACAATGACAAAGACTACGTAGAATCGCCGCTGCCATGCTGGACGCAAGGTGCAATCGTCGCGCCAGGAGCAAAGGCGCTGCCTCTACGAGAGCAAAAACTTCGACAAAGCCGAGTCGAGAAGATGAACGCTCTGTGACGACATTACGACCCGTGCGGCTTGGTGGTTCGCGCCGCCGCGAAAGCTGCCGCCGCCGCCGTTGCGGCAGGGCCATTTCCGCGCAAAGAAGCGGCCCGTTTTCGGCTCCGGCCAGCAGCATGCTAAGCCGGCGGATCATCGATCAGGTCAATTCGCCGCTGGTGCCGGCCCCCGTCGAACGGTGTCGAAAACCAGATGTCGACAATCGCCAACGCCGCTTCGGCCGTCACCATCCGCTCACCAAGCGAGAGCACGTTGGCATTGTTATGTGCCCGCGACAGCCGTGCCGACTGCTCATTCCACGCCAGGCCGCAGCGCACTCCCGGCACCCGGTTGGCCACGATCGCTTCGCCGTTCCCCGAGCCGCCCAGCACGATGCCGCGTTCGCACTCGCCGCGGGCCACGGCCAGCGCCACCGGCCGAATGAACAGCGGATAATCGCAGGGCTCGGGCGAGTCGGTGCCGAAATCCTGCACCTCGTGCCCAGCCGCGGCCAGGTGCGCCTTGATCCGCTCTTTATAGTCGTAGCCGGCGTGATCCGATCCGATGGCAATTCGCATGCCCGCCATTCTACCTCGCCCGGCCGGGCGAGTGCCACCACCGCCGCGCGGCGCCGGATCGCACGCGTTTCGCTATTTCTCCGCCCGGGTGGGAAAGTACAGCTCGCCCAGGCTCAAGAATGAATCGATCGATTTTTTCAGCTCTTCCTCTTTCGCGTTGCGGGAAATCACTTTCCCGTCCGCGCCGATGAGGTACGTGGTCGGCAGCGTGCGGACCATGAACGCCTGCGGAACGGCTGTCTGCACGTGAGACACGGCCCCGTGCAGGCCCTTCAGGCCGTAGCGGTCGGCCACTTGCCGGGCGGTGGCCGGGTCGTAACCGCACCAGACGGTGATCATCACGAAATTGGAGTCGTTGCCAAACTGCTCGTTCAAGCGCCGGAGCGGCTCCAAGCCGGTCATGCCGTCGCCCCGATCGGCGGCGACGAACGAAATCAACACCAGCTTGCCGCGAAGCTCGGCCGTGTTGATCGTCTTGCCGTCGGCGCTTGGGATCGCAACGGCCGGCGCTGCGGCGCCCGCTTCGAGCACCGGATGCAGCTTAGCGGTGATCACGCCCAAGTCGAGCGGCTCGTCGCTGCGGCCCCCATCCATGGCCGGCACGGTGAATTCGAAGTCCGCCCGGCCGATTGTGTTTCGCATACCGTTGGCGGACGGCGGCTCATTCACATCCACGCTGAGCGTATATTCGCCCGCCGGCACATCCGGAATCGTAAACTTGCCGGTTTCGTCAATCGGGGCGACGAACCGCGTGTTCGGATCCACAGACGCTTCCCCCTGCTGGCCCTGGCCGAAGATCGATCCCAGGATCGACGGCCGCGCTCGGCGCGGCATGATCAACGCCGGCTGGTTTTGGGTCCAGTTGATCGGCGATTCTGGCTCTCGATCGGTTTTCAACTTGCCGGTCACCGGACGGCCGATGCCGCCGAGTTTCACCTTAGTTGTCTCGCCGGGCTTGATTTCGACCGTCGAATTCCAGCCGGGCGTGTGGGTTGTGTATTGGGCGAATTGCGTCACCGTCATCCGCGCCACTTGGCCTTTGCCCGGCATGACGCGCTCAAACCGGAAGCGCCCTTCGGCATCCGCCGCAGCCTGGTAATTGTAATAGTAAAAGTTGCGCCGCAGATTGTTCTGATTGGATTCGCGCTGGGGGGAGTATTCACGCTGCGGACTGTAGGTGACAAGGGCGCCCGAATCTGGTTTGGCGCCAACCAGCGTCTGCCCCTCGAGTTGCCCCCATGCGGTCAACTGAATGTGGTCCTTTCCCGCCAGCTCGTCGTTCGTGACGTCCGCGAACCCGGCGTCGTGCAGCACGACCAGCAGGAACGGATCGGTCTCGCTCTGCGGTTGAAGGGCAAACCGGCCCTCCTTGTCGGTCGTGACAATCACGGTATCGCCGTCGCGCGGCCCGAAGCTGCCATTCTGGATCGAGATATACGTGTTCTGCCTCCAGAGGGCGATTTCCGCTCCGACCGCCGGCTCGCCGCTGGGCAGCAGCACGATGCCGGACGGGCCCTGGCCCGCTTTCAGCTTGAAATCGTAATTGATGCTGCCCTCCGACGACGTGAATACCCGCGAATCGGCCGGCAGATATCCGTCTGCGGCAGCGCGGAGCAGCCAGCCTTCATTCGGACTGTCGAACGTGAACGTAAACTTGCCGTCGGAATAAGCGGCGTTGTCGCCCTGATACCAATAGTTTCGCTCGTCGCCCAGTCGCTGGCCGCGCTGCAGGCTGAAACGCTTGACCGGCTCGCCACTGGCGGCGTCGGTAACGGTCCCGCTGATCGTCAGCGGGGGATGCATCGTCACCACGTGCTCTTCGCCGTCGGCCGGCAAAGCCTGCCCGCGGGCAGACATGTAGCCCGTGGCCAGGATGCCGTACTCGACCGGGTCGGCCGGCGCTGTTTTCCACTCGAAGCGCCCGTCGGCGCCGCTCGTCAGGCGGGTATCGAGCAGCGGCATTCCGCGCCACGTCTCGGCGGCGACCGTCGCGCCGGCAATCGGTTTGCCGTCCTTATCAACGACGCGGCCCTTCAGCACGTGGCCCGGCTCGAGCGTGATCCGCAGCGGCTCACTGCTCTCCTCCGAGACAGTTACCTGCTGCGCCTGCGGCGCATAGCCCTCGGCCATCACCGTCAGATAGGTTATGCCCGTTGTACCATATGGATTAGTTGAAGTTATAGCAGATGTGGTGTTCTTCAATTCAAATAATCCCTGCGCATCGGTCGTAGCCTGGGAGCGGCGGCTGCTTACGCGGCTGTTTCCCAAGATTACGCTGGCGAAAGGCACGGGTTTGCCATCTTTGTCGACGACCGAACCACGCAGCGACGGTCCTTGCCGCAATGTAAACACGTTGTCCGTGCCAGCCACCAGGCGAATGCTTTGTGTGGTAAAATCAGGATGCGTTACGCTGACGTTCATCCGCGAGAGATCGGACGGCGCCTCATCGAACTGCCAGTGCCCTTGCTTGTCGGAGAGCAGCGTGGCTGCGGTGAACAAGGCGCGATAATTCGGCGGCCAAGTGTTGAATATGCCGATGCGAATCTGCGCCCGTCAATCGGCTGCTTGTTCTCATCCTGCACTATGCCGCCGATCTTCGTGGCTGGCTCGAGCTTGACCTCCAGCTCTGTGGGTATCTCCAGTTCCCCCTGAGTGGACGGCCAGGTGTAGTAGGTGAGCGCGTAGCCGGCTCTCTTGGTCGAAAACCGCAGGTTCTGGACGGCCAAGCCGCTGGACCAGACAAACTCGGCCTTGCCTTCGGCATTCGTCTTGAGCGTACGGGCGGCGTTGCGGACGCCGACGCGGCCGGTGAATATCAACTGTACGCCTTCCAGCGGTTCGCCTGTCTTCGACGAGATGACGTGGATCGCCATGCGCTCCATCTTGTTCGGCGATTCGCTCATTGGAACGGGAGGACCCTCCAGCTTAATCACCCGTGACTGGGCCCCGGCGAGCTGGCAAACCAGGACGATTGATAGCAATGGGCAAATTGCGGCGGGGAGATAGAACTTGGCGTTCATGCGACGATTCCTATCGCGGGCGAGAGAATAGATGGTTTACGATACACCGACGACTGGGCGGCTCCGTCGCCACGGATCGAAGCCACGACATCGAGTGTTTGCCCTGCTCGACTTAAAACCCACGGCCCGGCTGGTTGTTCCGTCAGATAGTTCGACAAAGCGGCGGGCGTAGATTGCCCGTGATTATATACGGCCCGGCCGTACGCCTGAAAGGCATTTTCAACAAAGCCGTGCGAACAGCCCAATTCTTCTACATTGCCCACGAATTGGTGAATATGCAATGGATCGGACTTGGCGAAACAACGCTGATCTCGACCGGAACTCGCGTCGCACCGAGGACGCCATGAGTATGGCCAGCCCGCCGCGCAACATGATGTTCGAGCCTGTGGATTACTTCATCGAACAGACGGACTGGGGTGTTTGGCGGCGGTTTGTCTATGAAAACGGTCAGCGGTTTGCTGAATTCACTTCGCATGCCAGGTGCGGTGAATTGCCGCTGGTGCACTACACCTACGGCAAGTGCCCCGAGACGGGCAAGCGGATCGTGGCCCACGGCGTAATCGCGATCGGACGGCTGGCGTGGGGAATCATCGCCATCGGACAAGCGTCGCTGGGCGTCATCGCGGTCGGCCAATTGGCGATTGGCTTGGCGTTTGGGCTGGGGCAGGCAGCAACCGGGGCGGTCTGCGTGGGCCAGTTGGCGCTTGGGGCAATTTTCGGACTAGGCCAATTCACGACGGGACAGGTTGCGATCGGACAATTCGCCTTCGGCAGGTTCGTGCTAGCGCAGTTCGGCCTGGGTCAGCATGTAATCGACATGCGAGGTGCAGACGCGACGGCGAAGCAGTTCTTTGCGCCGCTGTTGGGCGGGTAGAGGCCCTGAGTAGTCGATCACAGCAACGGCCCCACCAGCCGGGCAAAGTTCTCGGCCACTTGCTTGGGCCACGGCCGCGCCCGAAACGTAGCGAGGTCCATCAGCAGCGAGCGGTCAATGTAGCTTTGCTGCAGCGCACGGAGCTGTTCTGCAAAGCTTCGATCGTAGACGGCAAGCAAGATCTCAAAATTCAGCCGCAGGCTGCGCGGGTCGAGATTCACCGAGCCGAACAGGCAGTAGCTGTTGTCCACGGACACGCTCTTGGTATGCAGCAAGCCGTCGCTGAACAGGACGATGCGGACGCCCGCTTCGAGCAGTTCGCCGATGAACGTCGCGCTGGCATAGCGCACCAGCAGCGAATCGACGCGCCGCGGCAGCAGCACCAGGACCTTCACCCCACGGCGGGCGGCCGCGATGAGCGCCATCCCCAGCGACTCACTGGGCAAGAAATATGGCGTTGTCAGCACCAACTCGTCGTGGGCCGAATAGATCGCCGTCAGCAGCACTTGTTCGACGGCGTTGCGCCGCAGGCCGGGCCCGGACGGCACGACTTGCACAGCCGTCTCGCCGCACGGCGATTGCGGAAGGGCGTCGCCCGTTTTTTGCAGCGTTTCGAGCTGGTCGTTCGATTCCACGTACCAATCCGCCAGGAACGTAATCTGCAGTGCTTCAACGGCGGGACCTTGGATGCGCACCATCGCATCGACCCACTGCCCGACGCCGGCGTTCTTTTTGAAGTAGCGCGGATCGACCAGGTTGAGGCTGCCCGTGTAGGCGACGCGGCCGTCGATCACGACGATCTTGCGATGCAGGCGAAGATCGAAACGGACGAACGGCATCCGCAAGAGACCGCCTGGCAACGCGCCGCGGACCTCGATATTTGCTGCCCGAAGACGATCGACAGCAGCGCTCTTCAGAAACGGTCTGCTGCCGATCGCATCGACCAGGACGCGGCACTTGACGCCGCGGCCGGCGGCACGGATGAGCGCCTCGGCCACCAAATCGGCCTCACCGCCGTTGTTCCAAATATAGAACTCAAGGTGGCAGGTCGACTGGGCTGACTCGATATCCGCCAACAGCCGCCGGAACACTACCTGCCAGTCGTCGAGCAGTTCCACGCAGTTGCCGACCAGCGTCGGCACGCCGCCCGATAGCTCGCAGAGCTTAGCGAGCGGCTGGTATTCGTCGGCCAGGTTGGTGCGATCAGCCTGGGCGCGTTCCGGGATGCCAGCCAGCCAGCGCTGTATTGGTTGCACCAGCTCGATGAAGCGGCGTTCGCGGCGGCGGCCCAGTCGCAGCTCGCCCAGCATCAAATACAAGATGAATCCCAGAAACGGCACCGCAAACACGACCATCACCCAGGCCAGCGTCTCGCCGGTCGGCCGGCGGCGCATCACGACTCGGATGGCAATGCCCAGTTGAATTAGCGCATGCACGATGATGGTCGCGGCCTGCCAGCCAGGATGAAGCAAATCAAGTTGGGAAAGGAGCGGCATGGAAAAATGACCAGCGACCAGCGACCAGCGACCAACGACCAACGACCACTTCTACTTCCGGGTGAACTCAAATTCCACAATCAACGGCAAATGATCGCTGGCCCGGCGGGCCGAATCCGTATGGCCGGCAAACGCGCGCAGCGGACGCAGGTCGCCACGATAGAATACTCGATCGAGCGAGCGGAGGGGCATGGCCGCCGGAAAAGTGCGAATCTTGCCGCTGGCGGGCGAAAAGCCGGCCCGATCCAGCACGCGGCGGCCGAGCGTGCCCCACACGTCGTTGTAGTCGCCCGCAATCACCAGCGGCGTCCGCCGGCGAAGCGGACCGAGGTAGCCGTTGGCCAGCAGCCGCCGCATCTGGATCTGACGTTCGAATCCCGACAGGCCCAAATGGACGTTCGCCAGGACAATTGTCTTCGTGTGCTCGCCGACCGGCACGCTGAGGCGAGTGAGGAGCGCGCCGCGGCACTTTTTCGGCCGCAGCGTGAGATCGACGTCGATCGCCTCATGCAGCGGGAAGCGGCTGAGGATGGCGTTGCCATAGTGGCCAACGCGCAGGCGAACGTTGGGCTGATAGGCGATGTGAGGCAATTGGATCGCGTCGGCCAACAGCTCGGCCTGGCGATGGTGGCGCGACCGCGGCACGCCTTCGTCGACTTCTTGCAATAGCACGACGTCCGGCTCGTAGAAACTGATGGTGTCAACGACGCGGGCCAGGTCGTACTTGCGGTCGACGCCGCCGATGCCTTTGTGGATGTTGAAGCTGAGCAGGCGGAAGTGCATCGCGGAAATTGCAGATTACAGATTACAGATTGCGGAATAATGGCACCGTCGGGGGCTGCCAATCCATTGTACAAACGATTTGCCAGCAGCGGAGGCAGAACTGGACGCTGCGCTGCCCTTCTTCGAGCGGCCCACTATTGACGTACCGAACTCGGCAGCTTCCGCACCGTACCGGGCACGACTGGTTCGCCCCGTTCGGCGCTGGCGACGGCGGCGAAGCAGAGGGCCAAGCTGCGGAGGTTGTTGCGGGCGCTGTTGGTCGGCTCGCGATGTTCTTCGATCGCGCACATCAGTTCGCCCATCGTGCCGTGAAAGCCGTCGGGGAACCAGGCGCCCTTGAGCCGCGGGCGGGCGATGCCGGCGGCCGTCGTCAGCTCGATGCGCTGCAGCTCGGTCGTGGGGCCTTCGCTCTTGATCATCCCGTCGCTGCCGACGATCAGCGTCCGGTCGATGCGGCCGTGCTTGGTGTGCGCGTTGAATATGAGCGACGCCTGAGCTGTGTCGAACTCGACGACGGTTTGCGCGAGCAGCGGCGGCATGACGATTTGCGTCGCTGAGCGGGCAAGCGTGGCGTACACGCGGCGCGGCGAGGTGACAACCGGCTGCTCGTTGGCCCCGGACTTTGTCGTCTCGGCGCCAGTCCCCAGCCGGCGGCTCCGGTCAGTGTGGTGAGAAAATCGAACCAGTGAATTGCGAAATCATAAAGTATCAAATGATACACATGCTCGAACGGGGTGCCTTTGACCCAGCTATGATCCCAATGGACGTCGCAATGGACCGAGTCGATCGTGCCCAGCAGGCCCGCGCGGGCCGCTTCGCGGCAGTAGCTCCAGTGGGGCGCCCAGCGGCCATTCTGGTTGACGGCCAGTCGCACGCCTAGCTCTTCGGCCAGGTCGGCGAGCTGTTCGCCGACGTCGAGGTCAAGCACGAACGGCTTCTGGCTGAGCACATGCTTGCCCGCCCGCAGCGCAGCCTCGATCAACGGCGGGCGCTCAGGAGGGTGCGTCGTAATGTCGACGATTTCGACGTCGTCGCGCTGCAGCAGCTCGGCGTAGCTGTCGATGACAGCGGCCTGGGGATAGAACTCGTCACGTCGCTGCCGGGCGCGGCTGCGGTCGACGTCGAACAGCGCGACCACGCGATACCGGGCACGCCGGTACGCCTGCAGGTGCCATTTGGTAATTCCGCCGCAGCCCACCAGCGCAATGCCAGGGCGATAAATCGCCGGATCGCTCGGCTGGTACGGCAGCGTGGGCGCCGAAACAATGGGCAGCGGCGGGTTCTTGGGCGGTTTTGGCGTCTTCTGCGAAACGGAATGGGCCATCGTCGAAGGTGCGAGTTGAAAATAAGGGCCAAGTCGGATACAAGGGTGCGTAGGGGAGTAAGTGTTTATGTGGGTAGGTAAGGAGGTCGCCGTTCGCGGGGACACAGATGCACCTGCTCACATTATCACGCACTGACCTACTCAAATTCGCACCAAATCGTAGCACAACTCATGCTCAAAGATAACTCCAAGGACGGCAAGCGAATTCTACTTGTGGACGACGACGCAGAGATCATCGAGTCGCTGCGACTGGCGCTGGAGGCGAAGGGGTATAACGTGCTGATCGCACGCGACGGCAATCAGGGTCTGGCGCTCAGCGAGCGGGAAAACCCGGACCTGGTCATCCTGGACATGATGATGCCCAAACGAAGCGGTTTTTTGGTGCTGGAAAAGATGCGCCGCACGCGCGAGACGCCGCTGCGGGTGATCATGATCACCGCCAACGAAGGCAGCCGGCACAAGGCTTATGCCGAAATGCTGGGTGTGGACGACTACATCCGCAAGCCATTTCCGATGGACCGACTGATCGACAGCGTCCAACGGCTGATCGGATAGCGCGGCCAATCGTTGGCGAGCAATAAGCGGCGGCCCGTGCGGTCGTATTCACCGCGGGGCGAATCCCTAGTCTTATTTCCTACGCTCGCGTTTGTTCTTCCGCGGCGATCACGTCCCGGACTTCCGCTCGGTACAGAATATAAAACACCAGTCCGATCGCGGCGACCACGACGGTCGTCAGACGGTAGGCCAGGGTGACGATTGTGCCAACGCCGTCTTCGACGCCGGGCATAGAGCGGTAGAGTACTTCCGTTGCACCTTCGAGGGTTCCCAACCCTCCGGGCGGACCGGGTATTGCCCCTGCCAGGGTGGCGACCGGCACGATGATCAGGTGCTGCTGCAGCGTCGGCGTCTTGAAAGGAAGCCCCTGAGCGACGAGGTAAAAAGATACGACGTAGAGCAAATCGACAACCAGGCTCAATAGCGCCGCCCGGGCCAACAACGGCTTTTGGTCGCGGTAGGTTCGATTCGCGGCCAGCAGCCGCGCCGCCGTTGAACCCACCAGGGGAATAGTGCGGGCGCGAGCGATCATGTGACCGCCGGTCAATGGACGCAGGAAGATGAGTGAGCCGGCGATCACGAGTCCACACGCGGCGGCCGCTAGAATAGCCCAGCAGAGCGACTTCAGCGCGGCGCTGTCCGTGTACAACAATCCCGACGTGACGATGCCGATGCTGGCCAGCACGAGCATCGCCCCCAGCCCCATCAGGCGGTCAATCGCGACCGTGGCAACCGCCTCGGTGCGACGCCCCGGATTCCCGCGGGCCAAAAAGACGGCCTTGATCAAATCGCCACCCAAGTTTCCCGGCGAGACAAAGTTCAGGGCGTAGCCCATCGATCCGAGCCGCAGGGCGTCGGCCACGCTGAATTCAATTCCCAGCGCAACGACAAGCAAACGCCAACGAATAAAGCTTAAAGCGACGGAAACAAAGGCGCAAAGGAACCCCACGAACAGCCATGTCCAGTTCTTGTGACCCTCGACCAGTTCTGCGAAGCGCTCTTGTTTGTGCGCGCTATAGATGAGGAATGCGAGAATACCAGCGGCCAACGAGACCTTGCCGAGAATCAACAGGAGACTACGTAAGGAGCGTTGAGCTTCCATCGACCTGGCGATCGGGGCAAAGGAAAGGCGAGAGGCAGACGACGGCGCGCGACCGTTGACAGACAAATTCACGGCGGATAGGCTGCGCTGTTCAAGCTGGACCGGCGAGGCCTATAATAACTTAGCTGTCGCGAGCCGGGCATGCCGAATTGGCAGACCCGGGATGCGGCGGCTTGCCGAGATTTTGGGGGATTAGCTCAGTTGGGAGAGCGTCAGGCTGGCAGTCTGAAGGTCACCGGTTCGAGCCCGGTATCCTCCACTTTACCGGACGTTACCGGCCCAAAATCCCGGAAAAATGCCACAGAATGGCCCTTTTTGGGCGGCCCAGGGGGGCCGTGGATGGCAGCCGGGTCGGCGGCTCATAGCAATTTTCATGAAATTTTGAAAAAAGTGCTGGAAAGCCGGAAAAGTACTGGTTATAGTGAGGGGGCAGGTCAAAAGTGCGGACCTGCGCCGGCCGCAATGCAGCGGCCGGAAGAGAGTATTCAAACCTGTAGTTGGTAAGATCTTTATCCGTTGAAATCGAAGCGTCGGCAGGCATGTTCTGGATTGCTAGCGTGCGGCGCGAAGTTACGTTCTGGAGGCGGCGATGAATTCTCTCCCTAGCGCTGGTATTCGTACTCTGACACGAATACGTCGGTCGATTTGTTCCAAGTTTTGATTCGGCCCCGTTTCGCATACCAACTTAGACACCCAGACGAGCCACTCGTTTCCATTTCGCGACAGCGAAGGAGCAAGTTCCCATGAGATGCACGCGCGCGATCCGATCCCAGCTTTTGTTGGGTACGATCCTTGGATTGACAACATTGTTTTCGAGCATCGCGGCCCAGGCGGCTTCGATCAGCTACGGCAATTTCGGGCCGGTACCGCCTGGAGTGACGTTTCTCGACGTTCAAGAATCGTCGGGCACCGATCCGGTGCCGCTCTATGGCCCGCCGACTCCGTTTTCCGTCGGTCTTAACTTCAAGGACCCGACATTTACCTCTTCCGCATCGGGCGGCAGCTTGGACCTGACCGACGGCCAACTGAACTTCACCGTCATGAGCCAAGTGGGGCCGAACGGGGGTTTTGGGATCAATGGCCTGAACTTGTCCGAGGGCGGTGATTTTCATCTGCTAGGTGTGGGCACGACAGCGACGTCGGTTGTCGCCGGCGCGATCATTCACGCATCGGTCACCCAAATCGACGGCATTCCCGTGGCCCCGATTGTGCTGTCTCCTTCGAACGCATCGGTCGGGTTCAATTTGGTTGCCAATCCGGGGATGGTTCAACCTTGGTCGCTGGGCACCTCAATTGTGGTGCCGCCGATGATTCTGCCGAATGGCAATCCGGCGAAGTTCGGGGCCACAAAGATTGACGTCGTAATCAACAACTCGCTGGCGTCTCTGAGCGAAGCGCAAAGCATCGCTTTCATCGCCAAGAAGAGGTTCCAAATTGGGATCGTACCGGGTCCCGGCGGAGACATTCCAGAGCCCGCAACAGTCGTCCTGCTGGGCCTGGCCATCAGCGTGATGGGGCTCGTTTCGCGGCGTGGCCGCTAGGTAAGCATCGGCCAAAATCAAAGGGCCGCTGGTGATGTGAGCAAGCGCGTGCCTCACGTCACCAACGGTCCTTTTTCGTGCGCCTGCAGGCGCCGCAAGTGTGGCTGGTCGAGAATCTTGAACGGGCTTGCCACCGCGCGCGAGTCTTCGCCGCGCTGAGTGATGCGCGATTCTTGCAGCGGACCCAGTCGGTCGGCCGCCAGCGCCAAATAGGGAATTCTTTCTGGCACCAGGCCCATGATGCGTGCGATCGTCGCATCGACGGCGGGCAAATTGCCGCCGATCACCAACAGCCCCATCCTTTTCAAGCTGCCCAGGATCGGTCCGTCCCCTTCCATGCAGTCGATGCCGTCGACAATCGTTAATAGATTGGGAAGCGAGGCATTGATGTCGTAGACCGTTTCGGGGATGCCGTTGTGGTGCAGCACGTTCTTCGGCCAGCCGTAGCTTAGGCCAGGGAGCACGCCGTAGAGATTCTTCATGCCGGCCGTCACGCCCATCCAGTGATGTGTTTTCATCTTCGGCATCGAGACGACAAAATCGGCGTCGACAACGCTGCGCGGAAACCAGAATCCGTCGAGCGAACTGCGACGGCCGCGATTGGGCTGCCAGCCAGCTTCTTCGTAATTCAGATCGGCGAAGCGAACGCGGGCATCGGCGACGGCGGCTGCAATGCCCGATTCGAGAAGCGCCATTTCCGTGTTGCGCACGTGGCCGGGAGCTTCGCCGACCGTCACGTCAGCGCTCCAATCGCGAAACACTTCAGCAGCCGCGACAACGACGGCTGGGTGGGTCGTCATGTGTGGAATCGCCCGCGACGGCTCGACCATGTTGGGCTTGAGCAGCACACGTTTGCCGCGGAACAGCTCGGGGCGTGAACCAGTGGCGACGAGACCGTCGCGAATCGTCGTGGCCAGCGAGTGGCTATAGCGCTGGTTACGAGCGATGAAGACACTGGCACGGGGACGGAGCGCGTTGCGCAACAGCGGCGCGGCGACGGCCGCGGCCGCCGCGGCACCGCCCGTGATGAGCCAAGTGCGGCGGTCGACACGCGGGGCGGCGAAGTCGTCAGGATTGCCGTTTAGCATGAGTGCATGTTCGACGGATTAGGGACATACAGAAACTATAATAAGACGCACCGGGAATTCATTCTCCCGCAACGGGTACAAAGGACTTCAACGTTGTCTTCTTGACAGGATATACAGGATATGCAAGACGGGGATGTTTTGATCTCCCAAGCGTGATCGCATCTTGCCTGTAAATCCATTCGATCAAATCATTTCCCTGTTTTCTAGAAAACGGCTCTGTCATTCATTTCTTCACGTCCGTCCCACTCACCTTGATCTTTGCCGTTCAATGAGCTCGTGTCACCGCACGTTCGCGACCTTTGCGTCAATCGCCAAATTGGTCGCATGTGCGTTTAGCAACGAGTTGGTATCGGCGGCGGCTAGGCCGATGAGAGCCCGTCTGTATGGGTTTTCGCCTAGTTGCTCGACGTGCCGGTAGGCGTGTTGCAGCCAGGCGTCACTGGCTGCGGGGCGGCGATCGTGCGCCGTGAGGCCGAGGAGGCCGTAGCACAATGACGCGGTGGCGGTGTCCGGCGACAATTCACGCTCCAGGTAACCGCGTGACTTCTCAATTCGAGGATCGTCGATTTCTTCACCGGCGAGGGCCAGCATTGCCAGGCCGGTTGGTTGAATATGCGCAAGCAGTGTCTGGCCGAGGACGGTGGTATTGCCGTAGTTGCAGCCGCCGTTTGGCAGCAAACGATCGACGAGCAACCGCAGGCCCTCTCGCGTGCGGGGGTGCTCCCCTTCTCCGACGGCCTTGAGCGCCAGCACGCTCAGGGCGGTAGGCTCGATCCATGAATGCGTGGTGGCGGCCCAGGACCAGCCGACCAGCGTGGAATCGTGCCCGAACACGGGAGA
Organism: uncultured Planctomycetota bacterium; assembly: GCA_963738665.1. Classification (GTDB taxonomy): domain Bacteria; phylum Planctomycetota; class Planctomycetia; order Pirellulales; family Lacipirellulaceae; genus JABDGM01. The sequence goes on along the minus strand of CAVTXL010000002.1, from coordinate 987,365 downwards.
TCGCGGCAGCGTTTCGCCGCGCTGGCATAGCGTCCAGTGGGTTGCACGCTCAGTGCATTGGGTGAACTGCCGCTCTACGGCGTGGCGATCGATGGCGGTCCACAACAGAACAGCCCAGCTCGTCGGCCAGCAAGGAGTCGGCCGCGCCGGCGTGACGCCGAGGGCGCCGCTATGATGCTGGTTGTCGGCGAGCCAGCGGGCGGCGCGGGTCGCCGCGTCAAACCGCGCGTGGGCGGCCAGGGCAAGGCCGACGAGGGCGGTGGGTTCGGCGGCCGGCTCGGCATGTTCGGCATAACCGGCCGGTATGCGATCGGCGAGCGACTCGCACAGTTCGTGCTGCCAGTTCGCGGCTTCCATATATAGGTATGGTTGAAACGGCGAGATGGGTGGTTTCCGGCAGGGATTGCCCACGTAGTTAGGGCATCGGCCCGTGTGCCGACCAAGATGGTCGGGCTTCTGGAACCGACGAAATTGGTCGGGCTTGGTCGTCCGGCGTATGCTCCCGTATGTTGATTTCGACCAATCCAAACGCTTGCGCCGATCAAAGACCACGACCGGGCGTTACAAACGGCAGAATCGTTGCTAGCGGGCGGCTTGCTGGCACCAACGGAAACTTTTTGGAATCTTTCAAGTCGTGCGTTTGACATCGAACCGGATTGACATAGGGTTTGTTCGGAGGCATGACGTGCAAACGTCGGCCCCTGGGCGAAACACACCTGCGGGTGTGCGAGCCACGCGAATGCTTCTCTTCTCCAGACCGTTCTAGGTCACCCCCAGACGATGCTGGGCGAAGGGTAGTAGCCGCGGAGAAAGGGCCTGCGGCGTCATCATCCTCGAAAGGGCAAACCGGTCGCAAGGCCGGGGCGCAAAGCCAAGGGCCGGATGATCTATTTCTCCGGCAGCCTGGTTGCCGAAGGGATGTTTGGCAGTTGTCGTTCCGAGGCGATTTAACGCTTCGCGGCGGCATGCGGATGGAAATCCGGGCCAGAACGAGGTTGATTTCGCGGTAGTTGGCGTAGTGTGTTCGGCCAAGCGACAACGAAATGCAGGCTCCACCGAGCTCTGTGCAGAGTTTCGGCCGTTGTCGCAGGCCTGATATCGGGAGCAATTAACCTTACCTTTAACGGCTCCCGTCAACCTGTAGGGTGCTGGTCCTTGTGGGCCAAACCCGAGAATCGGAGGATGCTATGAAGAATCTCGCTCTGAAAGTGCAACGTTTCCTCGCCTCGGAAGACGGTCCGACCGCGGTTGAGTACGCCGTTATGTTGGCGCTCATCGTGATCGTGTGCTTGACCGCCATTCGTTCGATTGGAACGAATGCGAACACGACATTCGAGAGCGTCGCCACGGAACTGGGCGGCAGCTGATCCGTCGCCTAAGACCGGCCAATACCCTACTGGCTACTTTGTAACCTGCACCCCTCGGCGGAGCTTCCGCCGAGGGGTTTTTTTGTGGAGCAGAGAGCGGGGAGCTCCTTGCTCCTCGCGTTTCTTGACCTAGGCTTGCGATAGAAACTCTGCACTTTGGAACGAAGGGGTGCGATATCACATGCTTTCTCATGAAATGCTGTCATCGGCGCTGGGAATGGTGTGCTATTTTTGCACTGCCGTGGGCGTCGTATTGACTTACTTGCTCGCGCTGCGCGGTTAACCGAAAGCGTAGTGGACATTTTCTACAGGATGATTAGGGTCACAACATGTTCGATGATCAGGTGCTTGCGCGGGCTGACTGAGAATTGGCCAATCTGGTTTGTATCGTTGACGCTCGTCGTGGCAGCCGTCATTGACGGGCTGAAGCTTAAGGTGCCGAATTGGATTACCTTCCCAATGATCGTGTCGGGCTGGGTGTATAGCGCGGCGTTTTCGCCGTACGCCGGCTGGGAAGGCCTGGTGTATAGCTTGATCGGCACGGCGGTGGGCTTGGGGCTGCTGATGCCGGCCTACGCGATCGGCGGAATGGGGGCCGGAGACGTCAAGCTGCTGGCGGGCATCGGCGCCTGGGTGTGGGGCACTGTGACGCTATACGCGTTTGCCGTATCGGCCATCGTGGGCGGCCTGATTGCCGTGCTGATGGTGCTCGGCCGCCGCGGCTGGCGGAAGCATCAGGGTCAGTTCTGGCTGATTTGCAATGAGATACTGACGGTGAAAGACCCGGAGAAGCTCTCGGAGATCGCGGCCGAGCGGAAGAGCACGATGATGCTTTTGCCGTATGGCATTCCGATCGCGATCGGGACGATCGCTTACTTTCTGTTCGCTGGAATGTTGCTGTAACGATAGTACTCGTTCGAACTTGTTTCCCACGCTTTGCGCGGGACGAGATCGAGCAGAGCGTAGATATCGAAGTGACGATACATGCATTGCTGGCGCAAGTGGCGCCCCGCCAATTACATGGTTGTAGCTGGCGAATTACGTAAACCGGATATGAGGAACTTGCCGAAGAAACCGACAAGGTACTGCGTGCGCTAGCGGCAGCGACAAAAGTCCGGGACTCGACGAGTGTCGGCCAAGCCCGCTCAACGAGTCGGCTGAACGTGCTGTTGGAGCGTGCCGCAGGACCGAAGGGGGAAATCATGCGACCGAAATCGCTAATGTTGCTTGCGCTTGCGCTGGGCTGCGGCCTGGTGGCATCGATTGGCATCAGCCAAATGATGGAGCATAACAAACGGCCGGCGAGCATGCTGGAAACGGTGCCCATCTACGTCGCCAAGCACAACATCAACCTGGGCGACCCGATCGACGCAGAAATGCTCTCGCTGCAAGAGTGGCCCAAAGACCGGGTGCCACACGGGGCGATCGCCGATTTGAAAGAGCTGGAAGGCCGCCGGCCGCGGGCGACCATCTTTGAAGGCGAGCCGATCCTCGACGGCAAGTTGCTCGCTCCCGGTCAAATGGCTGACCCGATCCGCTCGATTACGGCCGGCATGCGGCTGAAGACGATCGCCGTCGATGCGGAAAAGAGCGCGGCGGGCCTGTTGGGGCCCGGCGACCGCGTGGACGTGCAGTTGTTCGTGAAAGCCGACGCTCGCAATGGCATCGCGCAAGCGCAATCGAAGGTGATACTGCAGAACATTCGCGTGTTCGCGGTTGACGCGACGGTGCAGGCTCGCCCGATGGCGGCGACGAAAAGACGGTTGCCAAGACGGTCTCTTTGATGCTCACGCCAGAGCAAGCCACCCGGTTGACGCTGGCTGAGAACCTGGGCGTGGTGAGCCTGATTCCACGCAATCCGGACGACGAATCGCTCGGCGACGTTGCCGTATACACACCAGACGACATTTTCAATACGGGCGATCCGGGCAACAATCGCAAGAAAGAACAAGGCCGAGAAGATAGCGCGGGCGAGCCGAAGGCAGACAGCGGCTCGCTGGCGACGGTCGTGGAACATGCCGAGCCAAAGCCGGAACCGCCCTTTACGATGGAAGTCATCGAGCGTGAAGCCGTGCGGCTGGTGGCGTTCGACCGGCTTACCGGCCGGCCGATCCGCGATGCGGTAAGTGCATCCCACACGGGCCCTTCGCTCGGTTCATCGCTCACGAGCGGCGTGACGACGGGCGCAGCGGGTGGCGCCAGCGCCAAGGAATCGCCGGAGACAACGGAAGACTTTCCGATCGACTTTGACCCGAACTGACCTTTGTATCGACCGACCATTCGCTTTCCGCGCGGCCGCCCAGATCCGATCGTGCCGGGCGGCGGCCGAACGATGAACGCGCACCCCAACGCTCGCTTCCCCCGTGTGAGGCAGTGGTGGGATTGCTTTAAAGACCCAACCCACGGCAAGGAGTGCCGTGGCCCGCTATACGACCCAGATCTCACGGCACGGCGGTGCCGTCGCACACTTGAGGAAGTACAAGGATGTACGATAAACACTTCGCGCCGCCCCGCGCCGCGCGCCGTTCGGCCCTCGCTCGGACTACTGTCTTCGCAGTCGCGACCGCATTGATGGTGGCCCAGCCGGCGAGTGCGCAGTTGCCGACCTATCAGCCGCCGAACATCGTGCGGAAGATCAGCGACTTGAGCGATAAGCTCGAGCTGACCACGAATACGAGCCGCATTCTGACGCTCGACAAGCCGATCCCGCGGGTGCAGGTGAACAATCCCGAGCTGTTGGCCGTGACACCACTATCGGCGACGCAAGTGCAAATCTCGGCCAAGAAGGCCGGCGTCACGCAGGTCAACTTGTGGGACGAAGAAGGGACCATCCACACCGTCGACGTAATGATTTACGGCGACGCCCGCGAGCTGGAGGTGGCCCTGGCGACGCAGTTCCCGCACTCCTCGATCAAGGTCTATCGCTACAGCGAAAGCCTGGTGCTGAAGGGCTTCGTCGATAATCCGACGGAGGTCAGTCAAATCAGGCTGCTGGCGGAAGATTACGCGCCGAAGGTCATCACGAACATCAACGTAGGCGGCGTGCAGCAGGTGCTGCTGAAGGTGAAAGTGATGGAAGTCAACCGGACCAAGCTTCGCAACCTGGGCGTAGACTGGGCCCAGTTTTCCAATGGGGTCGGTGTCGTCTCCAGCGTGAGCGGCCTGATTTCTCAAGTGGAGCAAGGCGGCGGCTCCGCCGGTACGAGCACGCCTAACGTGGACGGCACGGGCGTCATCAACAATCTGGGCACTTTCCAATTCGGCATTGTAAATGGCAATAACTCGTTCTTCGGATTCATCGACTTTTTGCAAAAACGGGACGTGGTAAAGACGCTGGCTGAGCCGAACCTGGTCGCCGTGAGTGGACGTCCGTCGCAGTTCAACGTCGGCGGCGAGGTGCCGATTCTCATCCCGCAGAGTTTGGGCACGACCAGCATCGACTACAAGCCGTTTGGAACTCAGATCGATTTTTTGCCTATCGTTTTGGGCAACGGCAATATTCGCCTGGAAGTGCGGCCCCGGATCAGCGACCTCGATGACGCGGCCGGTATTGATGTGGGTGATACCCGGGTTCCGGGGTTCCGGGTCCGCCAAGTCGACACCGCGGTTGAATTGAAGGCGGGCCAGACGTTTGCTCTGGCCGGCCTAGTCCAGGAGCGCACATTCACCACAAACACAGGCGTACCCTATCTGTCCGACCTGCCAATTCTGGGGGTGCCATTCCGCAGAACCCACAGTGACATCGAAGAAATCGAGCTGCTGATCATGGTGACGCCTGAGTTCGTCGATCCTTTGGATCCATGCCAGGTTCCATGCGGCGGGCCCGGCCTGGAAACGACTTCGCCTGGCAACAAGGACCTCTACTGCGCCGGACATGTGGAAGTACCGGCGTACTGCAACCCGACCTCTGGCCCGCTCGCCTGCGGCGAGCAGTGCGGCGGAGTGACCGATTGCAACTGCAATCCGGCCCCGATGCCGATTGGCAATGTGAACCTGCCGGGCGGCACGGGTTATGACAGCGCGAGCTACGGTTCTTTGGGTGGAATGCCCCCAGCTAACGCCCCCCTGCCGGCGCAGTCGCCGGCAAACAGGGCCGGGGCGCCACCGCAAAACATGCCGTCGATTCAAAACGCGCCCGTGGACCTGCCGCTGCCGAGTGGCCAAGATAGCGGCGCTGCGCAGCCACCGGCAGATGAGAGCAGCCGCTTGACTCGGGGGGTGCCGGCAATTGCCCAGCGTTCCCCGGCAGCCGCCCTCACGGGGGGGCAGCAGCCGGCGGCGTCGACTCGGCCCTACAGCCCGGCCTACCAGCCGTTGTACCTGCGGAACGCCGCGCCCAGCCCGAATAATCCGCAAGCGACAGGCAATCGGCCGGCCACGACCCCCGGTCGATCGGGCCTGATTGGTCCAGTGGGTTACGCCGACTAACGTGTGAGCTACGTTTAGTTAATCATCCCCTGGGAACCTGAGCGCCACACGGCAAGAATTGTCGAGTGGACGTCGAGTTCCGATGTGCCTGCCCAACCTGGACGAACCTGCTGACTGATTCATGGGAAGCGTGCTCCGAGTCGCCATTGTCGATCCGAAAGACTCAGCCCGCGACGCGCTGAAGTCCACCCTCTTGAGCCTGGAAACGATCTGGCTCGAAGCGGAGTGCTCGCGGTATGAGTTCTTCGAGGACGTCGTCGGTCAGACAAATCCGGAAGTGGGTTTTATCGCGATCGATTCGAACCCGGAAAAAGCACTGCAACTGATCGCCAGCCTGTCCAAGTCGGCGCCCAAGTGCACGGTCCTGGCCCTCAGCGGTTCGACCGACGGCAACCTGATCTTGAAGACGATGCGGGCTGGGGCCAAGGAGTTCCTGCCGCAACCGCTGAAGCAGGAAGACCTGGCGGCCGCCCTGCAGCGCGTTTCGCGACTGCACGGCTCGAGCTCAGTCTCCCGCGGCTGCACGATGATTGCCGTAACCGGTGCTACGGGCGGCGTCGGCACGACGAGCCTGGCCGTAAACCTGGGATGCGCGCTGGCGTCCGATTCGGATAACTCGGTCGTGCTGGTCGACCTCGATCTGTGCCTGGGGGATGCGGACGTGTTTCTGGACACGATTCCGGAATACACGCTCTCGGACGTGGCCCAGAACATCGGGCGGCTGGATTTGACATTGCTCAAGCGGTCGCTGACGAAGCACGACACCGGCATGTACCTGCTGCCGCGTCCGGTGCGGATGGAAGACGCCCGCACGATCACAACGGACGAGCTGGCGCGCGTGTTGGGCCTCTTGAAGGCGTCGTTTTCGCACGTGATTATTGACACGTCGAAGAGCTTTGCCGCGCTCGACATGCTGGCGCTCAACGAGGCCGACATTGTCCTGCTCGTTACGCAGCTCGATCTGCCGTGCCTGCGGAACGTCGTGCGGCTGCTGACTTCGTTCAAGGAGTCGGCGAAATTCGAGGACCGCGTGCGGATCGTCGTCAACCGGGCCGGCATCGACACGGGACAGATCAGCCTGAAGAAGGCCAAGGAAACGATAGGCCGCGACGTCTATTGGCAAGTGCCGAACGACTACCGCGTGATGGTCGAGGTTCGCAACAACGGGATCCCGCTCATTCAACAGGCGCCGAAGGCGGCGATCACGCAGTCAATCAGTCAATTGGCTCTCGCGCTGAGCGGCAAGCTTGGCGAGGCCGACGGCGAAAACGCGGCCAAATCGCGGAGCTGGCTGAATATCTGGCCGGTGCGGAGCAGCGCGGCGGCGGCGAAGGAATAACGCGCTGCGAAACGTTGCCTGCCAACGAAGGGGGCAATTGTTCGCGATCTATGCCGCGACTTTTTCGTTGAGGGGGGCAAGTGTGTCGCGAATTCCCCAAATTCGGAATTGCACACGGCATGCCGTTGCTCTTCGCGGTTTTCTAGAATTTCCTTGTAGGGCCGTTGATGACCTTCTGCAAGCGACTGCCAGTACTAATCTCGGCGCTAGTGGCACCGGGGCGTGGGAAAGTCACCCGACACGGGAAGGAATTGCGACTCGGACGGCAGGAATTGCCTTGAAGGCCGGTCTTACCGTCGGTGCAGGGCGACATCGTGATAGCCCCAGGGATGCAATGCGAGATACAGGAATTCCCACTCGCCGCCGTTGACCAGTTCGTTCACGGCCTTGAGGACGCCGTAATTGCATACCTCAAGGGGGCTCCACACCGTATAGTCATTGAATACGAGCACGCCGTCGCGTTTCACGGTGCGAACGGCCTGGGCGATGTCCTTAGTGACTCCGCCGTAGGAGTGGTCGCCATCAATATAGAGCCAATCAAAATGCTCATCCGGGAATTCGCCCAGTTTGGAGGGGGAATCTCCTATGTGGAATTGGACGATGCCCTGTTGAATTGGCTCGACGAGTAAATTCTTGTCGAACCACTCCAGGCTGAGATCGAATAAATGCAGACGCTTTGGTTGTGCAACTTCGTAGATGTGATCGGCAAACTGCCCCGTCTGCGTGCCGACCTCCGCCACAATGCCGCCTTTGGGCAGCGTTTCGATCGCGCGATGCCTGTTGCCGATCAACTGGCAGTGGACGAGAGCGTCGTCGTGAACGACGTCGCCAAATTCAAAATAGCGCTGGCCGAAGGCGTCGAGGGCGGGCGCAGGTCGTTGCGCAGCTCGTCCAATGTCTTCGCGCACGGCGCGGCCGCGGAGTGGCCGGGTGGATTTGAGCCAATACCTTTCTTCGTAGCGGCGGGTATGACTCGGACCTGCTGTGACCTGCGCTTATGCCGAAACAGCGTTGGAATCGTAAGATACATATTTCGTCCGTTTCTTGTTTCTGGTTTTCGAGTGTCGGTGCACCGAATCGCCCGCAAACTGCCTTATCCAGCTCCAGTCGCTGGCGCAAACTGCCCGCGGTCCGCCATCAACACGCTTGCCTTTCAGCCCGCCGAGTTTAAACCGGGCGCCGTTTAAATTGCTTCAGTTTGCCGGAAACCGTCGCATAATAGGGAGCCTTGCGGAGAATACTCTTTCCGCCGCGCACCAGGCGGCGGACGTCGGAGCCAAATCGATTGGCCTTCACCAGTTGCTTTTGCATCCACTGCCGTTCCTCGTCGAAGCTGGCCAAAGCGGCCGCCAGTTCTTGTTCTTTCGCGGCGTGATTGGCGTACGCATGGCGTAATTCCTCTTGCTTCGCGTACATCTCGGTCTGGGTTGCTTGGTGCCGCTCGTCGAAGCTGGCCAGCGCCGTCCAGAGCTCGATTTGCTCGGCTTCGGGCAATTGCGCGGGCGAGAAAAACTGTCGCAACACCCGCCGTCGATTCATAATCGAATCGGTCGTGCGCAGGAGACTGGTTGTGCGGTGGCGGTAATAGAACAGGTAATCGGGAACGACGTCGATTCGAAAACCCTGGCGGGCCAGCTTCACATACACTTCCCAATCTTCGCACGTGGTGTGCTTGTCTGTTTCAAAGCCGCCGACGGCGCGCAGAGCCGACGTGCGAAACATGGCATTGGCATCGCCGTAGACGTTGCGCATCGCGGCCGCAACATACGGCCCTCCGCAGGGACGATAGGCGTACACGAACTTGCCCGCCTCGATGTCGGCCGTCTCCTCGAACGCCAAGAAAAAGCAGGTGGCGACGGCTAAATCCGGATTGCACTCCAGGGCCGCGACGAAGTGCGAAAGCATTTCGGGCCGGGCCACATTGTCCGCATCCATCGGCAAGAAGTACTCGCCGCTGGCGAGGGCCAAGCCGGTATTCCGGGCGGCGCCCAGGCCCTGGTTGTGTTGGGTTACAAATCGATACTGCGGATACTGGGCCTGCATTTCGTCCCAGACTTGTAAGGCCAAGGGGTCGGTTGATCCGTCGTTCACCACAATGACTTCGACGGGGGCGTAGCTTTGCGCGGCGACGGAAGCCAGGGCTTCCGGCAAGAATTCGCCCATGTTGTAGTACGGAACGACGACGCTCACGAGCGGACGATTTGATTTGCTGATAGCCGCCGATCGATTTTCAACTCGTGATTTCATTGCGATTGTAGCGCCGGCCGCTCGCAGGCCGTAGGTCGGAGCCAGTAAATCGCGGTAGGCCTGGCAAATGGCCGCATCACCGCGTTCGGAATTGGTGATTTCATGCATTCGTCGCACATACCAATCGCGCGCGGCGAGGTCGGTAGCGAAGTAGCGATCGATTTGCTGTCGCAGAGCATTTGCTTTGGGGGCGAATAGGATCGCTTCCTGCAAGTCCGGGTCGGCGACGATTTCGGGAATCCCGCCGACGTTGGCCGCCAAAAACGGAATGCCGCTCGTGGCACACTCCAGCACGGTGAAGGGAAAATTCTCGATCAGTGACGGCATGACGGCCACGCGCCAGACTCGCTCAGGTATTCGAGCGCTTGTTCGCGGTCGAAATCGGAATGCACGGTATAGGGGCGATCGCCCATCATTTTTGCGATTAGCTTGCCAGCCGGAACTCCTTCGGCGATCGATTCTTTCCCCAGGAACGTAATTGCAATCTCGTTGGGCAAGGTGCGGACCACTTCGAGAAAAAGTTTCAGGCCTTTGCGAGATTCCAACCGGCCGAAAAAAACAAGTTCGGGCGTCGACGGTTGTTGTCGACGTACGTCCGGAGTCGATTTTGGATTGCAATTGCGCACGACGCGGGCGTCTTCGCGAACACGCCAGCCGATGCCCTTTGCGTAGTCGAGCATGTACTGGGACGGGGAGAGCTGGTAATCGGCGTTTTCGAAGGAATAGCGCTCGAAGTAGTCGCGGATCAGCTCTTCCGTGTTTTCGAGCCAAACCCGGTTGCCGTCGCGGCACCATTGGCTCGAAGAGTGAACGCGGCAAATGATGCGAGCATCGGCGAACCCGATGCCCATCTTGCGAGCTTGGATCGTGCGCAGGCCGAAGCCGGCCCATTCGGCGAACTCAATCAAATCCAATCGATGAAACTCGTGGAGTTGCTGCAGGGCGCGTTGGACGTGGATGCTCCGCTGATCAAACCAGCCGGTCACGCCGCCCCCGACGCCGTCGCCGGCCAGGCTGGCGAACTCTTCGATATGCGACAGCGCGATGCCTTTGGCGTTCCACAGCCGTCGGCAATGAGTTAGCTGGGCTACGTCCTGAACTTCGCCGCAATACAGGACGTGAACGATCCAGCCGTCGGCCGCGAGCGCTTCGGCCAGCAGCCAGTTGTGCGTGCCGATTCCGCCGTTGCGGAACAGGTGGGGCAATTCGTTGGCGACGATGCAAATGCGGGGAGGCGAGAAACTGTTTGTCATGGTCGGGTCCTGTTCCATGAGCCGCTGGTGTTTGTGTTGTAAAATGGTTTGACGCTGCTCGCTTGCCAACCAGGGCGGCTAGTGGGGGCGGGGTCGCGGAAGAACGTTTAGGAAAGATTGCCACTGAAGTCAATGCCGATTGCCGGCAGTGAATGCAGCTGCGCAGAGAGCGGCCGCCTGGGCGGGCCGCAGGATCTTCGATTCTCCGAGGCTGAAGGGACCTGGCTGAATTGGCGCCAGCCTGTCACGCCGCCTCTTGGCACACCTACAACTGTTACGACCCGTGCATTCGTTCGGACTCGCTGCGGCCTCCGAATCAGCTTCGCGATGGCCGTGCCTGGCCTCTGCGAATGACCTATCTTTTTTAGCGGGTGCTTGGGCCGTTTTGGGCGGTGACAAGGCGCTCGTGCTCCACAATCCGGAATCGTTTTCCCATCCGCGCGGATAGGAACGCCACGCCATGACGAAACTCTCGAATGCACCTGTTGCGCTGTCTCAGAAGGACAAAGAGGCCGAGTTTGAGAATATCAAACGGCGGATTCACACCAAGCTGGTCGACAAGCTCGATCTGTCGCGCGTCGGCGAGCTGGAAGGCGACGTGCTGCGTCGCGAGATTCGGCTCGTCGTCGAGCACTTGTGCGACACCGAAGACACGTTCCTCAATCGCTCGGAGCGCGACCGGCTGATCGAGGAGGTACTGGACGAGACATTTGGTCTCGGGCCCTTAGAGATGCTGCTTAAGGAGCCGTCGATCAGTGAAATCATGATCAACGGGCCGAAGCACGTCTATGTCGAGCGGAGCGGCACGCTGGAGCTGACGCAGGTGCAGTTCCGCGACGACAAGCACCTGATGCAGATCATCGACCGGATCGTGTCGAAAGTCGGGCGGCGAGTCGACGAAGTCTGCCCGATGGTCGATGCCCGCTTGCCGGACGGTTCGCGCGTGAACGCAATCATTCCGCCCTTGGCCCTGGACGGGCCGTGCGTGACGATTCGACGATTCGGATCAAACCCGCTAAAGCTGGAAGACCTCCTCAACTACAAGAGCCTCACGCCGGAGATGGTGATGCTCTTGGAAGGTGCCATGAAGGCCAAGCTGAACATTATCATCTCGGGCGGCACCGGCTCTGGTAAGACGACGCTGCTTAACACGCTGTCGAGCTTCATTTCCTTTGAAGATCGGATCGTGACAATCGAAGACGCGGCCGAATTGCAACTGCAGCAGGACCACGTCGTGCGGCTCGAGACGCGGCCGCCCAATATTGAAGGCAAGGGCCAGATCAAGGCCACCGACCTGGTGCGGAACAGTCTGCGTATGCGGCCCGACCGGATCATCATCGGCGAGTGCCGCGGGGCCGAGACGCTGGACATGCTGCAAGCCATGAACACAGGCCACGAAGGATCGCTGACGACCTGCCACGCCAATACGCCGCGCGACGCGATTGCCCGACTCGAGACGATGATTTTGATGGCCGGCTTTGAAATGCCGGCCAAGGCGATGCGGCAGCAGATTGCGAACGCCGTGGATCTGATCGTGCAGGCGAACCGTTTGCAAGGCGGTCCGCGTAAGGTGACCCACATCACGGAGATCGTGGGCATGGAGCAGGACACGATCGTGATGCAGGACATTTTCAAGTACGTGCAGGAAGGCGTCGACGAACGGGGCCGGGCCGTCGGTCACTTCCTGGCGACCGGCATCCGGCCGACGTTCATGTCACGGCTGGAAGCCAGCGGCGTGCGGCTGCCGTCGAGCGCGTTCCGTGAACGAACCATGTTGAGAGACTAACGAAAGGTGTCGGGTGTCGGGTATCAGGTGTCAGAAAGAATGAATTTGACACTGGTCGCACCTGAACCCTGACACTTGACACTTGACACCTGACACTGAATTCCTATGTCACCAATCATTATTTACGCTGCCGCGTTTATTGGAGTTGCCGCACTCGTTGGTGGAGTGGCCTTCATGTTGCGCGGCGACCGCGAAGCGGAAGTTGAAGAGCGGCTCTCCGTGCTCACCGGCAACAAGAAGTCGCGGGGCCAGTCGGAAGCGGCCCAGATGACCGAGCTGCTCAGCACGATGCGCGCCGAAGGCGCGGGCAGCCTCGAACAATTCGTCTCGCGCTATTTAAACCTCCGCCTGTTGTTTGAACAAGCGAACGTGGCCATGACGGTGCCGACGTTTTGCATGATCTGCGGCGGCTTGGCGGCGTTTGGCCTGCTGCTGCCGAGCGTGGCCGGCTTGAGCGTCACGCTGGCGCCGCTGATGGCGCTGTTTCTGGGCGTGCTACCGATTCTGTGGCTGCTCATGAAGCGCAAGAAGCGACTAAAGAAATTCGCGTCGCAGTTGACGCAGGCACTCGAGCTGATCGCGCGGGCGCTCAGGGCCGGGCATAGCCTGGCTGCCGGCTTCAGCCTGGTGGCGCAGGAAATGTCGGACCCGATCAGTACCGAGTTCCACCGGACGTTCGAGGAGCAGAACCTCGGCAAGCCGATGGAACAGGCATTGGAGGACATGACAACGCGTGTGCCGAACCTCGACCTGAAGTTTTTCGCGACCGCCATCATTCTGCAGCGGCAGACGGGCGGCGACCTGGCGGAGATCTTGGATAAGATCGGACACCTGATTCGCGAGCGGTTTCAGATTTGGGGCCAAGTGCAGGCGCTGACGGGCGAAGGCCGGTTGTCGGGCATCGTGCTTTTGGCCTTGCCACCCGTGCTGTTTGCCGTTGTGTATCGCATGAACCCGGATTACTTGATGCTGCTGTTCACCGACGACCTGGGCAAGAAGATGCTCGTGGGCGGCATCGTGTCACAGCTCTTAGGCGCCATTTTGATTCGCAAGATTGTGACGATACGAGTCTAGTGATTTCGGTTCGCGGAATTGGGATTGCGGATTGCAGAAGAGTCCAATCCCCATTTGAATCCGCAATCGGCAATCCGAATTCCGCAATAGATAATAGACGAGCTTGGACATGTTTTTAACATTTGCCGCCATCATAAGTAACGAGCTGTTGGTCAAGATCGCCAGTTTCGGCGCGGTGGCCGTCGGCGCGTGGATGTTGTTGGAACTTTTATCGCGCGGGAAGCCGCGGGCCGAGCAGCGGCTGGAGGATATTCGCGACCCGCTGCGTCGCCGCGGCGAGCGGGACAACGCGCGCGGCGTGACGAAACGCGCCGACGGCATGACGAAGCTACTTGAAAAAGCTTCGCCGAAGCTGTCGAAGCACTTGCAGCCGAAGAGCGAGGCGGACGTCGGCAAACTGCGGGCCAAGCTGAATTACGCTGGCTTCCGCGGCGAGACTTCGCCCAGCATCTTCCTGGGGCTCAAGGCAATCTGCCTGGTGCTGGGTTTCGTCGCGGGCGGGGGCTCGATGCTGTTCACAAAGGGCGCTACGAGCGAAGCGTTGATGTACACCGTCGCTATCGCCGGCGTACTGTTTTACCTGCCGGACGTCGTGCTGTGGTTTGTGAAGCGCTCGCGTCAGCAAAACATCTTCTTCGGGTTGCCCGACGCGCTGGACTTGATGGTCGTATGCGTCGAGGCGGGCCTGGGCCTGGACCAGGCGATGCGGAAAGTCAGCGAAGAGATGAAGAAGACGTACACAGTGATCGCCGAAGAGTTCGGGCTGAGCAATTTGCAGTTGCAGATGGGCCGCTCGCGGAATGAGGTGCTGCATGAACTGGGCGCACGGACCGGCGTCGACGATTTGAAAGCGCTGGCCGCCATCTTAATCCAGGCCGACAAGTTCGGCTCGAGCGTGGCCCAGGCACTGCGCGTACAGAGCGACTCGATGCGCGTGCGGCGCCGGCAAATGGCCGAAGAAAAGGCGGCCAAAACGGCCGTCAAGCTGATCTTCCCGCTGGTGCTGTTCATCTTCCCGGCCATTTTCATCGTGCTGGTCGGCCCGGCCGCGATCACGATGATCAACGAGATGTTCCCGGCGATGAACGGCGGGAAGAAGTAGTGTTCGCCCTTTCGCTCCGCGAAATGCTTTGCCGCTCGCGGCTTCGGCCGTGAGCTCTGTCGAACGGATCGAAGGGCCTGCACTAGCTGGTTTTCTCGCCGCGGTACGGATATCATTGGGGCATGAGCACCGTCAACACAAGTAGGTCCGGCCGAGCGCGCGTTCTTGCGATTGTTGCGCTGTTTTTAATTGGCGTCTGGCTGTTGGGCCAGAAGGCTTCTCCGTGGTTTGCCGCCGGCCAACAAGAAACGGCAGCCAGCGACGACGACAATCCATTTGCCAGGCGCATTCCCGCGCCGGATCTGGACGGCGGCGTCGAGTGGGTCAATACGGCCGAGCCGGTGAAGCTGGAGTCGCTCCGCGGCCGTTTCGTGTTGCTCGATTTCTGGACCTACTGTTGCATCAATTGTATGCACGTATTGCCGGAGCTGAAGCAACTGGAGCATGCATATCCGAATGAGCTAGTCGTGATTGGCGTGCATTCGGCGAAGTTCGACGGCGAACAGGACAGCCAGAATATTCGCGAGGCAATTGCGCGGTATGAGATCGAGCACGCCGTGGTGAACGACGCCGAGATGCGGATTTGGAATAAATTCGGCGCCCGCAGTTGGCCGACGCTCGTGCTGATCGATCCGGCCGGCGACGTGGTGTGGGCGGCCAGCGGCGAGCGGACGTTTGACGATATCCAGCCGCTGCTCGACAAGGGCCTGACCTATTATCGAGGCAAAGGATTGCTGAAACCGGCGCCGCGGCTGCAGGTGCTCGCGGATGAAAAATTGGCGGCCATGCCGCTGCGTTTCCCCGGCAAGGTGCTGGCCGACGAAGCGGGCGGGCGGTTGTTCATTACCGATAGCAATCACAATCGCATTGTGGTTTGCAGCCTCGACGGGAAAATGAAAACGGTGATCGGCGCGGGCGCGATCGGCAGCGACGACGGCGCGTTCGACAAAGCGACCTTTCATCATCCACAGGGTGCTGCCCTCGTCGGCGAAACGCTCTACGTCGCGGATTCCGAAAACCACTTGCTGCGAAAAGCAGACCTGGCGAACAAAACGGTGACGACGATCGCCGGCACCGGCGATCCGGGAAGTGCGTGGCCGGACGCAGGCGGCGATTTCTTGCAGCGGCAGCAGGCGGGGGCAAAATCGCGCTCAAAACCGACCGAAACAGCGATTTCAACGCCGTGGGACGTGCTGGTCCACGACAACGCACTTTTCGTGGCGATGGCCGGAACGCACCAACTGTGGCGAATGCCGCTGGACGAGAGCAAAATCGGGCCGTACGCTGGCAACGGCCGCGAGGCGATCACTGATGGGCAGTTGTTGCCGCGCGTGCCATACGAATCGGGCTTTGCATCCTTCGCCCAACCGAGCGGGCTGGCGTCGGACGGCAAGCAGATGTTCGTGGCCGACAGCGAAGGGAGCATCATCCGCAGCGTGCCTTTCGATGCGGCGGGCGAGGCCGCATCGGTCGTCGGGCCGACGGGCGGGACGCTGTTCGACTTCGGCGACAAGGACGGCGCAGCCGAGGCGGTGCGGCTGCAACATCCGCTGGGCGTCGCCTGGTACAAGGGGAAGCTATACGTTGCCGACACGTACAACAACAAAATCAAAATGGTGGACGTAGCCGCGCGGAAGTGCCAGACGATCGCGGGCACGGGAAAGGCGGGTCACGACGACGGGGACGGAGCAACGGCGACGTTCAACGAGCCGGGCGGACTGGCCGCCGCGGGCGACAAGCTGTTGGTTGCCGATACGGACAATCATTTGATTCGCGTCGTGGAGCTGGCGGCGCCAAATCGGGTGTCGACGCTAGTGATTGAGGGGCTGGCGCCACTGAAGTAGTCAAGAGCGGAGAATCGAGAGCCAGAAAGTCGGATTGCTTTCGAGTTGCTCCTCTGGCTCCTGACTCTCGACTCTTAGCTCTCGACTTTCTACAATGCCCCCGTGGCCGCTTACGATTCGATTGCCATTGTCGGCGTAGGATTGATCGGAGGATCGATCGGCTTGGCCGTGCGCGAGCGGAAACTGGCCCGACAAGTCGTCGGCATCGGCCGGCGCGAGAGCAGTCTCAATGGCGGGCGATCGGTCGGGGCGATCGATCGCGGCACGACCGACCTGGCCGAAGGAGTCGCTGCGGCCGAGTTGATCGTCGTTTGCTCGCCGGTCGACACGATCACGGAGCTCGTGCTGCAAGCGGCCGCGGCCTGTCGGCCGAACGCACTCATCACCGACGCCGGCAGCACCAAGGAAGCGATCGTCGCGACAATCGATGCGGGGCTGTCGAGCCGGCGGACCGGTTCGCCGTTTGTGGGCAGTCATCCGCTGGCCGGCGATCATCGCGGCGGGTCCGAACATGCGCGGTCCGATCTATTCGAAAATCGAATCGTCGTCGTCACGCCGACGGCGACCACGCGGCCGGCGGCCGTTTTGGAAATTAGCGGATTCTGGCAAAGCCTGGGGGCCCGGGTGGTGACGATGTCGCCCGCCGAACATGACCGGGCACTTGCGGCGACGAGCCATCTGCCGCATTTAATCGCGGCCGCGCTGGCTGCGGCCACGCCTGAAGATTTGCTCCCCTTGGCGGCGAGCGGTTGGCGAGATACAACGCGGGTGGCCGCGGGAGACGCGAACCTGTGGGAGCCGATCTTTGTCGCTAACCGCGAACATGTGCTTCTGGCGCTCGGTCGCTTCCTGGCCAAAACAACGCAACTGCGCGATGCGCTGGAAAACTCGGACAACCGGCAACTGTGCGCCATTCTGCAACAGGCGATCAACACCAAACGTGCCCGCGATGCTTTGGGAGATTGACATTCATCCGGCCGAAGGCCAGCCCGACCGCGCGGGCGACCGCATCGCCGTGGCAGCCCGTGAGTTGAATCTGGCGGCGGACGTGCGCGTAGCGACGGCGCATGGTTTCTTGGTGCAAGGCGAGGGTCTCACGCGCGAGCAAATTGAGCGTTTGGCGAACGATTTGCTTGCCGACGTCGTCGTGGAACGGGCGTTGATTGGGCGCGTCGGCGATGCGGAGTTGAGTCTGAGTCAAGGGTCAAGGGTCGACGGTCGAGGGCCGCAAGTTGCGAAGACGCATAGCGTCACGGTATTGCTGAAGCCGGGCGTGATGGACCCAGTCGCGGAGACCGCAGTTGCCGCCGCCGGGGAAATTGGCGTCACGCTGCAGGCGGCTTCGACGATTCGAAAGTATTGGTTCGCCGGGGTGAGCGAGGCCGAGGTGCAGGCGATTGGCACCAAACTGCTTGCGAACGACGCGATTGAAAAGCTCGTGTTCGGGCCGCTCCAACTCGACCGGCTCGAGCTGGGCCGGCCCTATCATTTTGAGCTGCGGACGGTGCCGATACGTGAGCTTGGCGACGATGTGCTGGTGCGGCTGAGCCGCGAGGGGCAGCTCTACTTGCAGCCGCCCGAGATGCAGACGATTCGGCAGTACTTTCGCGAACTGGGTCGCGACCCAACCGACGTCGAGCTGGAAACGATCGCCCAGACGTGGAGCGAACACTGCAGCCACAAGACGCTGGCCGGGCGGATTGCGTATCGCGACGAAAAGGGGGAGCGGCAGTTCGACAATATGCTGCGGGAAACAATCTTTGCGGCCACGCAGACGATTCGCAAACAATTGGGCAGCGACGATTGGTGCGTCAGCGTGTTTGAGGACAATGCCGGCATCGTGCGGTTTGACGAGGAGTTCAATCTGGCGTTCAAAGTCGAGACGCACAATCATCCGTCGGCCCTGGAGCCCTACGGCGGCGCGAATACAGGCCTGGGGGGCGTGATTCGCGACATTCTGGGAACGGGGCTGGGGGCGAAGCCGGTGGCGAACACGGATGTGTTTTGTTTTGCGCCGGTGACGAGTCAAGAGTCAAGAGTCAAGAGTCGAGAGCCGGAGTCCCTTGACCCTCGACACGATGATCCGGCTAACGAAGAGCTGAAGTGCCGCATCCGCGAGGCGGTTCTCAGCAAGCAATCTGCACTTCCGACAAATAAGTACCAAAACTGCACTGACGTAGAGTTGATGCTTCAAGTCGCCGAAGATGATGGCACGGCATTCAGTTGCTTGGTGTCACGGTACCAGCAGCCAGTATTGGAGAAACTAACGCGAAGCGGATTCGAGCTCGGTCAAGCTGAGGATCTTGCTCAGCAAGTGTTTCTTCGAGCCTACCGAGCCCGCAAGCGGTACTTACCGAAAGGAGAATTTGCTGAGTGGCTGTTTTCCATCGCTGCAAGTGTCGCGTCAATTCGCAATCGGCAACTTGGTGACGTCGCGAGGCTTCAGTTTGAGTTCCCTCAGGAGGCCGGCGACGGCACACGGAGTGTGCCTGCTACATTGGGTGCTGCTTTGCCGCCGGGCGTTTTGCATCCGCGGCGGGTGATGCGGGGCGTGGTCGAGGGGGTGCGGGACTATGGCAACCGAATGGGGATTCCGACCGTCAACGGGGCCGTGTACTTTGACGAGCGTTATCTGGGCAATCCGCTCGTGTTCTGCGGAACGGTTGGTTTGATCCCGCGCGACAAGTCGCACAAACAGGCCCGGCCGGGCGATTTGATCGTCGCGATTGGCGGCCGCACGGGGCGGGACGGCATTCATGGGGCCACGTTTAGTAGTGCCGAATTGACGAGTCAGAGCGAGCATGTTTCGGGCGGGGCAGTGCAGATCGGCAACGCCGTTGAGGAGAAGAAGGTGCTCGACATGCTCTTGGCTGCCCGCGACCGCGGCTTGTACACGGCGGTGACCGATTGCGGAGCGGGCGGGTTCAGCAGCGCCGTCGGCGAGATGGGCGAAAAGATCGGCGCGGCCGTGCAACTGGAAAAGGCACCGCTGAAGTACGAGGGCCTGTCGTACACCGAGATTTGGATCTCTGAGGCGCAGGAACGGATGGTGCTCGCCGTGCCGGAGGATCGTTGGCCGTCGCTGAACGAATTGTGTGCCTCAGAAGACGTCGAGGCGACTGTGCTCGGTCGCTTCGTGCCGACGGGCCGCTTGCGGCTTAGCTACCAAGACAATCAGGTGGCCGACCTGGACATGAAGTTTTTGCATAAGGGCCGGCCGCTGGTGGTGCGGCGGGCTGAATACAAGCCGAGCGAGTCTCGACCACTTTCAGTGCCACAAAAGAGCGACTACACGGCCGACTTGCTCGCAATTCTTGGCTCGCCCAACGTCGCCAGCAAGGAATGGATCATCCGGCAGTACGATCATGAAGTGCAGGGCGGGAGCGTCGTGAAGCCGCTGGTGGGTGCAGCGAACGATGGGCCCAGCGATGCGGCCGTGGTTCGGCCGGTGGCTGGTTCGCGCCGCGGTATGGTGATCAGTTGCGGCATGAATCCACGGTATGGCGATTTCGACACGTACCACATGGCGGCGAGCGCGATCGATGAGGCGATTCGCAACGCGGTGGCGGTCGGGGCCGATCCGCGGCGGATTGCAATTCTGGATAATTTCTGCTGGGGCGACTGCGAGCGGCCGGAGACATTGGGTGCGCTCGTGCGTGCGGCGTTGGCCTGCCACGATGTTTCGATCGTCCTGGGCACGCCGTTTATCAGCGGCAAGGACAGTCTCAATAATGAATTCAGCTTTAAGGACGAAAACGGACAGAAGAGATCGATTGCCATACCTCCGACGCTTCTTATCAGCGCGCTGGGCCAGGTGGACGACGTGGCGACATGTGTGACGATGGATCTCAAGGAGCCGGGCAATTTGCTTTTTGTCGTCGGCGAAACGAAGAGCGAAATGGGCGGATCGCATTTTGCCTTGGTGAATGGCCTCGCGGGCGGGCAAGTACCTACCGTCGATCCGGCCCGGGCGAAGGCGACCTTCGCGGCCGTGCATCAGGCGATTTCCGAGGGGCTGGTGCGGGCGTGTCACGATTTGAGCGAAGGGGGCCTGGCCGCGGCGCTAGCAGAGATGGCGTTTGCGGGCTGGCTGGGTGCTAGGATCCAACTAGAATCGGCGCCGATCTCGGCGGACGTTGACAATTCACTCCAACCGGCCGTGCGAATGTTCGGTGAATCGAATACCCGATTTGTGTGCGAGGTGACGCCGGCCGACCGGTCCGAGTTTGAACGTGAGTTGGCTGGCGTTCCGTATGGTTGTGTCGGCGAAGTGGCGGCCGAACCGCGGCTGGTCGTCGAGTGGCTGGAGTCGCGCGTGATTGATGTGGCGATTGGAGAATTGAAAGAGGCTTGGCAGGCGCCGCTGCGGTGGTGATTAGCGTTCGAGAGAGAACCCTCCCCTGGCCCCTCCCTAAAAGCGAGGGGGAGATGAAAGCATGGCAGCGCCGCGTGTTTTGATTTTGAGAGCGCCTGGGACGAACTGCGACGCGGAAACCGCGCACGCGTTTACGTGCGCTGGCGGCGTGGCCGATGAGTGGCATGTGAATCGGCTACTCGAAGCGCCCGAGCGGCTGGCCGAATTTCAGATTTTTTGCGTTCCGGGCGGGTTCAGCTATGGCGATGACCTGTCGGCCGGGCGGATCTTTGGCAGCAAGTTGTGCCACCGGCTGGCCGGACCGCTGGATGAGTTTCGCGCGGCCGGCAAGTTGATTCTGGGCGTATGCAACGGGTTTCAAGTGCTGATGAAGACGAGTCTGCTGGCGGCTCCGGACGAGCACGGCCCGACGGCGACGCTGGCCTTCAACGACTCGGGCCACTTCGAGGCCCGCTGGGTGCGGCTGGCCATCACGCCGGGAAACTGCGTGTTTCTCACTGGCATCAAGGAAATGGAGTTGCCGGTCGCCCACGCCGAAGGGCGATTCGTCACGCATAACGCAGCGGTGCTTGCCCAGATGGAGTCGGCGGGCCTTCTCGTCGTGCGCTATCAAGCAAGGCCAGGAGAAGCGGAGACAAAAAGACAGGGAGAGCAGAGTTCTCCTTTTCACCAGGCCTCCGAGCCTGTTGGTCTGATTCCCCCGCCCGGGGTCCCCTACCCTGCCAACCCGAACGGTGCCATGGCCAACGTGGCCGGCATCTGCGACGCCAGCGGCCGCGTGTTTGGCTTGATGCCTCATCCCGAGCGGTTCATCGAGCCGACGCAGCATCCACGGTGGACGCGCGGTCCACGGCGTGAGGCGGGCGACGGGCTGCGAATCTTTCAGAACGCGGTGCGGTATTTCTCGTAAACATCCGCTTAATCGGCCGCAGTCGTTGCCGCCGAGAATCGCCAACCGAGGCGGCCCAACAGCCGCGCGTACGCGAAGAATGCCGCCACCAGCAGGGGAACGGTGACGAGGACGACCACATTCGCCGGGGTAATGTAGGCAACCGCAATGCACGCCGCCGCGAGGGTGACGGCTTGCATGTAGAACAGCAGCCACGTGCCCGGAAAACGCGGGAACGTCGCCAACAGTTGCCGTGACACAAATCCGAAGATTGAATCGCAGTGCAGTTGCGAAAGATACACGATTGGAAAGGCCAGCAGGAAGCAGCCGCCGACAAGCGCGATCCTGACCGCCAGAATATCTGGCGCGAGAACGGCGAACAGCGCACCGGGCAGACTGGCTGCGAAGGCTGATATCAGCAGGAAAAAAAGATCAGGAAACCAATCGAGCAGGTAGTGCGTGTTCCAATTCTCGATCACATCGGACCCATAGGAAGATTCAGTGACGACGGCTTTCAGACAGCCGGCGAGAACCGCGGTGCACAGCACCCCGACGAGTGAGCCAGCGGCCCAGAAGTACATGGCGGCCATGGTCATAAGTTCGCCGCCGGTGAAAGTGGCGAGGGCCACCGCCAGCGCGTAGGCCGTAAACACGTAGCCCGCGCTTAGCGAAAGCCAGCGGACCAGCACGCCGGTGGTGAACAGGAAGGGCAGGATGCCGCTCAAAAGTGGAAACGGCGGCGTCGC
This sequence comes from uncultured Planctomycetota bacterium, assembly GCA_963738665.1. GTDB lineage: Bacteria > Planctomycetota > Planctomycetia > Pirellulales > Lacipirellulaceae > JABDGM01. The sequence continues at coordinate 964,915 of CAVTXL010000002.1, read as the reverse complement.
GGACCCTCCATAGGCCTCGATCGCAGCAGCCGCGCGCTTGTCGCGGGCGCCCACATTGGCGGCCGCTTTTGCGCGGCGTCTTCTTCTTCCTCCTCGTAGAGCATTCGCCGCACGGGCGGCCGGATCACGGGCGGCGGCGGGCCGGGAGCGAGCGAGGGATCGATCTCCAGATCGGGCGCGTCACTGTGAAAAGCAAAAGGAGTGCGCTCGTGCGGTGGCGGCACGAGGTGCTCGGTGCCGCAATCGGGGCAGCGGATCGACTGGCCGACCTGTTCCGGCGTCGCGTGCATCAGCGTGTCGCAGCACGAGCACTTAACGGCGATATACTTTGGCTGGGCGGCCGCGATCTCGGCCGGCAACGGCTGGGCATCGAGGGCGTAGACTTCGTATTGTTCGCCTTCGAGCGCGGGGGGCTGCTTTTGCGGACGAGGCTTGGGCGGCGGACGGAGCAGGTTGCGAGCGCCGCAATCGGGGCACTTCAGCTCGCTCCCGACTTGATCGGGCCGGCCGTAATAGCGCGTTTGGCAGACGCGGCACTCGACCGGGACGTATTCGGTGGGCGGTACCGCCAGTTTGCGATCGACGCTACCAGACGACTCGCGCGGGACTAGGAGCGGCTGGCCGCACTTGGCGCAGGTGGTCTGTTTGCCGGCCATCTTCAGCGGTACTTCATACTTTGCGCCGCAGGCGCTACAAGCGAATTTCAACCTCTGTTGTGGCGTGGAAACCATCGGAATCGTAGGACCGTGGTGCCGTCTGGGGCCTGGATTATGATCAATTTTCAATATACACTCTTCTAGTTGGATGCAACAAAAATGAGAATTTGTGCACGATATCAAGCATGTGGCGAGGCATTCTAGGACATGACCAGGCGGTCGAGCGGTTTCGCCGCACGCTCGCGAGCGGCCGGCTGGCCAGCACGTATTTGTTCGTCGGGCCGGCGGGGATCGGCAAACGGCAGTTCGCGATCGCGCTGTCCAAAACGCTGCTCTGCCCGGCAGCCGATATCGCGGCCCTCGAGCCCTGTGGCCATTGCGAATCGTGCCGCCTGTTCGACGCCGAAACGCATCCGGACTTGGAGCTCGTCGGGCTACTGCCGGGTAAGAGCGAGCTGGCGATCGCGCAATTTGTCGGCGAGGCGGACCGCCGCAGCCAGGAAGGCCTGTGCCATCGCATCGCGCTGCGGCCGTTTCTGGGCGGGCGACGGGTGGCGATTATCGATGACGCCGACCACTTCAATCTGCCCAGTGCAAACTGTCTGCTGAAGACGCTGGAGGAGCCTCCTCCCCACTCGCTTGTCATTTTGATCGGCACAAGCCTGGGCCGGCAACTGCCGACGATTCGATCACGCGCTCAGCTTGTGAATTTCCGCCCGCTGTCGCCTGACGACGTGTCTCAAATTCTGCTCGATCAACGAATCGCAACCGACGCCGATACGGCGGCCAAGCTCGCCGAGGCGAGTGAGGGCAGCGTCGCCCGCGCCGGCGAACTGGCCGATCCGGAGCTGTGGCAGTTTCGCAGCGCGATTGCCGAGCGACTCAACCGAGCGGCTTGGGACGCGGCAGCCCTGGAGAAAGCTGTGCTCGAATTCGTGCAGGCCGCCGGCAGCGAGGCCGCGGCTCGCCGCGACCGGCTGCGGACGGTGATTAGTTTCGCGGCGGATATTTATCGTCGCCGATTGAATCCGGATCCGGGGAGCAGCGAGCAGAGGCTCAAAGATACAGCGCGGGCCGACGATTCGTCCGGTCGATCGGCAGCCGCACTTCGCGCGCTGGATGCCTGCTTGACGGCGGCCGAGCAGGTGGACCGCAACGCCAATCAGTCGCTGGTCGTGGGTTGCTGGCTGGGGCAATTGGCGGTCGGGCATAGCACGGTTACACTGGACACAACTTGAGTCGAATTCACTGGGGGCGGGCTGTCCGCATCATGCAGGGGAAATCGACCTTAGGCTTGGCGGAAATGACGAATCGGGCCACCTGTCAATACCATACGGGCGTACTGGCAGGGTATGGTTGACACATATTGAGTTAGCGGTCTACACTTCCAAGTCCTATCGACGGCCCACTTCTGATTGCCTTTTGGCGGTGCATGCGAAGCAGGGAGGAACAGCACTCCGGGCTCGCATTTTCACGGTTGCCGCGCTTCTTTTGGGAGGAATGATGCGATCGTTTTTGTTGCGGAGCGTGTTCACGCTAGGGGGCCTCTTCCTGGCCGCGCCGGCGCTGGCTAGCGAAGCGAACCTGGTGCTGCCCGACGTCGGCTCGGAAACGTTCCTGGGCATCAGCGGTCGCACGATGCTGTTGGGCGGCCTCGTCGTCAGTATCTTGGGCCTGCTATTTGGTCTCGTGATGTTTGTGCGGCTGCGCAACCTGCCGGTCCACAGGTCGATGCGGGACATCTCCGAGCTGATTTACGGGACGTGCAAAACGTATCTATTGAATCAGGGCAAGTTCCTGCTGCTGCTCGAGGTGTTCATCGGCACCGTAATGCTGGTTTACTTTCGTTTTCTCCTGGGGTATGAGTGGCACATTGTCGGCATCATCTTGCTATTCAGCCTGATCGGCATCGCCGGCAGCTACGGTGTGGCCTGGTTTGGCATTCGCATTAACACATTTGCCAATTCGCGGGCGGCATTTGCCAGCCTGGCCGGCAAGCCTTATCCGGTATATGCCATTCCGATCGAGGCCGGCATCAGCATCGGCACCGTGCTGATCAGCGTTGAGCTGTCGATCATGTTGGGGATTTTGCTGTGGGTGCCAAGAGACTACGCCGGCGCGTGTTTCATCGGTTTTGCCATCGGCGAATCGCTCGGCGCGTCGGCGCTGCGGATCGCGGGCGGCATCTTTACCAAGATCGCCGACATCGGCGCCGACCTGATGAAGATCGTCTTCACGATCGAAGAGGACGACGCCCGCAACCCGGGCGTGATTGCCGACTGCACGGGCGACAACGCGGGCGACTCGGTGGGGCCGACGGCGGACGGGTTTGAGACGTACGGCGTGACCGGCGTGGCCTTGATCGTGTTCATTATGCTGGCGATTACACCGTTGCACATGCCGGTGGGCTTCAACCCGGCGACTGCCACCCCGGAGCAGCAAGCGGCGGCCCTGGCCACCGCCCAGGCAGCAGCCGCACCGATCCAGGTGCAATTGTTGGTGTGGATCTTCGTGATGCGGGTGCTGATGATCGTCACGAGTGTTGGTTCGTACGCGATCAACCAGGCGGTCGCCCGGTCGAAATATGAAAACGCCGAGCACTTCGATTTCGAGCTGCCGCTGACGACGCTGGTGTGGCTGACGTCGCTCGTATCGGTGGCGCTGACTTACCTGTCGTCGTATTTGCTTATCCCACACCTGGGCGACGGCAGCATGTGGTGGAAGCTGGCGACGATCATCACCTGCGGCACGCTCGCCGGAGCAATCATTCCCGAGCTCGTAAAGGCTTTTACGTCGACCAATTCCGGCCATGTCCGAGAAATCGTGGCCGCGTCGCGTCAGGGCGGCGCGTCGCTCAATATTCTATCGGGGCTCACGGCAGGCAATTTCAGTGCGTTCTGGATGGGGCTGACGATTGTCGCTCTGATGGCGATTGCGTACGGCGTCAGCACGGCGGGCCTAGGCAATTTAATGCTCGCGCCGGCCGTGTTTGCGTTCGGCCTCGTGGCGTTTGGATTTTTGGGGATGGGGCCGGTGACGATCGCGGTCGATTCCTATGGCCCGGTGGCCGACAACGCGCAGTCGATCTTTGAATTGTCGACGATCGCGACGATGCCCGGCGCGAAGCAAGAGATCCAGAAGGAATTCGGTTTTGAGCCTGATTTTGAGAAGGGCAAACGTTATCTGGAAGAGAACGACGGAGCCGGCAATACATTCAAGGCGACGGCCAAACCGGTGCTGATCGGCACGGCGGTCGTCGGCGCGACGACACTGGTGTTTTCGATCATCATGATGATCACCAACGGCCTCGCTCCGGATCTGGTTTCAAAGCTGTCGATGCTCCACCCGCCCTTCCTGTTGGGCTTGGTGACAGGCGGCGCCGTGATCTTTTGGTTCACTGGCGCATCGACCCAAGCCGTGATCACGGGCGCGTATCGCGCAGTCGAATTCATCAAAGCCAACATCAAACTTGGCAGCGGCGCCGGCAAGGCCTCGCTGGAAGATAGCAAACGAGTCGTGGCGATTTGTACTCAATATGCGCAGCGCGGCATGATTAACATCTTCCTGGCCGTGTTCTTCATTACCCTCGCGTTCGCCTGCGTCGATGAGTATTTCTTCATTGGCTATTTGATTTCAATCGCGCTGTTCGGCCTATACCAGGCGATCTTTATGGCGAACGCGGGTGGGGCGTGGGACAACGCGAAGAAGATCGTCGAAGTGAACCTGCGCGAAAAAGGAACGCCGCTGCACGCCGCCACGGTCGTCGGCGACACCGTGGGCGATCCGTTCAAGGACACGTCGAGCGTGGCGCTCAACCCGATCATCAAGTTCACGACGCTGTTTGGCCTGTTGGCCGTTGAACTGGCCATTGAACTTTCCCGCGGCACAAGATGGCTGGCCGCGGCCGTGCTGTTTCTGGCTGCCGTCGTTTTCGTGTGGCGATCGTTCTACTGCATGCGGATCGAATCGCAGCCGGCCGCTTAGAGCGGTGTGAAGGCCGCCTTCACAAAGTGTTTTAAGCGGACCCTGTTCATCGGGTCCCGGCTCGTCCCCGGAGAGGGTCCGGCGAGTTGACGGACCCATCCGCAGAGGCTATCGTCCGTTGATGGGACCGTGGCACCGGCAAACGCCGGTTGTTGCAGGCCATAGATTTGATCGCGGGCAGATCGTGTTTTGGGGTGAGAGCGTGCTGCGGACGAGCGCCCGAACAACGTGAAGGAGTGAATTATGAGCCAGAACATCAACGTGAGTGCGGCCGGCAACATGATGCACGTAAAACTCAGCGGCAAACTGACGAAGGAATCGTACGAGATCTTCGTGCCGGCGGTCGACGAGCAGATCAAAACGCACGGCAAGCTGCGGATGCTCGTGGAGTTGCACGATTTTCACGGTTGGACGGCCGGCGCCTTGTGGGAAGACCTGAAATTTGACATGAAGCACTGGCGTGACATCGAGCGTCTGGCGCTCGTCGGCGAATCGAAGTGGCAAGAAGGCATGGCGACTTTCTGCAAGCCGTTCACGGCGGCGAAGATCAAGTACTTCGACCACACGAAGCTCGACGAGGCCGAGCACTGGCTGGCCGCCGAATGACGATTAAGCACCGAAGTCGCCCCAGAGATTAACCGCCCCAATTGCCGATATCATCGGCCGTGCCGTCTTGCGTATCGGGGCCGTATGACCAAATATCGTAGCTGCCAACGTTCCGGGTGCCCTGGGCGTCGTATTGGTAGGGGTCTTCCCAGGGGTCGGTGAGCGCGCTGCTTTGTTTTAGATACGGCCCGGCCCAATTGCGGGCCATTTTCGGATCGGCCGGGCAGTGGACCAAGTCGATGAGGCCGCCCGGCAACTGTGTCGAATTCAACTTGTAGACCTCGACTGCCTGGTCAATTAAATGCACTTGGACCTGGGCCGCTCTCTTTTTGCTGATGTCAAGAATGCCGTGATACGTCGGCACAGCAATCGCGCTCAGCACAACTAAAATCACTAGCACCAGCAGCACTTCCATCAGCGTGAAACCCGCGGCGCGTCGGCTGTGGATAGACTGGGGCGAGCAGCAATGGCGAGCAATAGAGCGGTTCATGGGAAAATCTCCTGGGACTGCCGGACAAGCGCTCGGCCCCGCCATCTGGCTCTCTAGATTTCAACACAGCGACCGGCCCCAGGTTCCTCTGCGAGGGTTGAAAACTCCGACATCTCGTTATCGGGCCGAGCCATCGTCGCATGACCCTACGGCCGGCGCAATTTGCAACGGACAAAGCGCAAGTCCGCCTAATCTCCAGCTTTACCGCAATTGCGGCGGGCGGTATACTTGGCGGACGTGTCCACGGCACGCCCCGGAGAGGTGGCTGAGTGGTCGAAAGCGCCGGTTTGCTAAATCGGTGAAGGCTTCACGGCCTTCCGCAGGTTCGAATCCTGTCCTCTCCGCTTCTATTCTTGTGCGTTGCCCGGCGCAGGGCCGGTCGATTGCTGGGGGCGAGCGATCGGCGGGGCGAGACGCTATTCCGCTGGAACCAGGCCGCGGGCTTCGCCCGCTTCCGCGCGATTTTTCAGACAAATTCCAACTGGCGAAAAGCGTGCAGGCCGCGGCGGAGAAGGACGAACGTCGTGACGAAGCCGGTGGCGACGGCGGCGGCGGTGCCCAGGATAAGCCAGGTGCGAAGTCGGACGGGATCGAGAAAGAACGAGCTCCAAGGTTCATCCCGTCCTGAGAGTGCCAGCAGGTAGAAATGGCAGGGCAACGCCGTGAATACGACGATCAGCATGATGTAGAGGGCGCTGACGACAAGATTGAGCGTACCGCCGAAGCCTGCGGCGATTTTCGAGGGGGACGTCTCGCGAAAATTGGGCATCATGGCGCCGAGTCCCACGGCGATGGCCGCCAACCCGAAGCACAGCAGAATGCACGTCAATTGGTGCATCCAAATCACGAGCGGCGCGACGTGCAACATCAGATCGCTGAGCAGGACGAGAACCGAGCAGGGGACCCAAGAACCGGCGGCGGCGAACCAGAACTTGCTCCACAGAATGGTGTTGCGCTCGACGGGCAGTAGGCCCAAAATCCAGAAGCAATGGCCCTCGAGGCTGATCATCGGGTAGATGAACCGCGTCGTGAACGTCGACAGAATCAGCCCAACCACGGCCAGATTTAGGAAGCTGACCATGTTGACCCACAGGACGGCGCTCACGTTGCTGGACGGGCTTTTGAAGCGGTCAATATTCAGAAAGTAGAGCCCCAGCAGGCCGAAGAAGATCAGGAACTGCGACCATTGAGCCGGATCGCGGCGCAGAAGCCGCCAATCTTTCAGCAACAATTGGCTGACCGGCGCCGGAAACAAGCGTATGGGCACGCTCACGACCAGATCTGGAACCGCAAAGCGAAACCCGCGGGGCGGCGCGGGGCGGGCGGCAAAGCCGTAATAGCTTTCGCGGAACCAACGCTTCGACGCCCACACCATCAACACATGCAGCATCAGCGCGTTGGACACGAGCAGCGCCAAGTACATGGCGCTTTTGGATGCGGGCAGGTCGGCGACGTGATTGGTCGAGATAACGAGCCCTGGTGCCCGGGCTGCCTCGAGCAAGGCGGCGGTGATCCACGAGCTAGGTAGCCAATCGGATTGGGTGAAGCGAAATCGGTGCATCGTCTCGTCAAGCCACTTGGCCCCGAATAAAACCGACTGGGGCGCGTGGATCGTCTGCCAGATGGAAGGCACAGTTGCCAAGATGACGACGAGAGCCGTGGCGCCGACGATCAACCGCCGCAGGCCGGGCAATTTGTAGATGATCAGCAAACAGGCGATTGCGCCGATGCTGCACGGGATATAAACGAAGGCGATGATCAGCGGCAACAGCAGCGCATAATAGTACCAGGGCGCGCCAGCGACGATCCCGTAGGCGATCATGATTGGGCTGGCCAGCAAAAAGAATCCCCAACTGCTGAAGAACACCGCCTCCTGAAACTTATAAAGGACGATGCGCTCGGCCCGGACGGGCGACGACAAAAGAAACTTGGTTTCCGGAGAATGGTAAAGACCGGTATAAAGAATGATGCCGGCGGAAAAGACGAGCATCAAATTCAGCGACAAGAAGAAGAGATGAAAGACGAAGCGGAAGGTTTCCGCGTGATTCATTTTGCCCGGCTTGCCGACGCGTTCGACGACAAAGGCAAAACCTTCGTAAAACAGCAGAAACAGGCCGACCCAGAAGAACAAACTCAGACAGACCACGAGCGCCGTCCGGAGTCGGGCTCCGGTCAAGAGCTGGCGGAGCTGAGAACGCGCGACATCAAGTCGCAACCGCCACAGCAAAAAGGCCTCGCGATTTTCCGTCGGCAGGTTCGGCAACGTTGCTGGAGTGGAAAGTGCCAGATCGGACGGCAACGCCGCTTCGCCGAGCACCGAGCTGTGGGCGAACGCAGTCATCCGACATTCTCCGCGGCCACGCCGGCCGCCGCGCCGCGGTCGATCAGGGCGAGATACATCGATTCGAGCGAATCGTCGGCGACGCCGAGCTCGCGGCGCAATTCGGCGACGGTCCCATCATAAATCATTTTGCCATAGTGCATGATGCCGACTCGTTGAGCCATTTGTTCGGCCGCCGAAAGGGTGTGCGTCGACATAAAAACACACATTCCGGCGGCCACTTCGGTCCGCAAGAGGTCTTTCACGAGGCGGATGCTGTGCGGATCGAGTCCGACCATCGGCTCATCCACGACGAGCAAGCGGGGCGAATGGAGTAGGGCGGCCGCAAAAACGACTCGTTGCTTCATGCCGTGGGAATAGCTTTCCGTCAGGCCGTCGACGAACGGGGCCAGCTCGAAGCGGGCGACTTCGCGATCGATTGCATTTTCGGCGGCGCGCGAATCCATGCCGTGCATCCGGGCGACAAACTGCATCACTTCGCGCCCGGAGAGCTTGTCGTAAAGATACGGCTCGTCTGGCACGTAACCGATTTGGGCGACCGCCTCGCGCGGGTGTGTGACCAGGTCGAACCCGCCGACTCGCACTGTGCCGGCGCTGGGCCGCAGCAGGCCGACCAACATTTTGATCGCGGTCGTCTTTCCAGCCCCATTGTGGCCAAGCAGCGCGTAAAGCTCGCCCGCCGCGACGCGCAGATTCAAATTGTCGACCGCCAATCTATCGCCGTATGAACGTGATACCGCGCAAAATCGATCATTGCTGTGCTACGGGTTGCGGCGGAACGGTGGCGTAGGTGTTCAGGTCGAGCAGGTTTGTTGCCATACCGATCATCTGCGGTTCGGTGCAACGTTCGAACCGCAAAGTGGTGCCTAGCAAATACAGCTCCTGCCGTAGCACGGTTCCATCGTCGCCGACCCAAACGGCGCTCTTGAGCGTGTTGTCGGCCGCGACGCCCGCCGATGATAAGCTGCGATACTCGATCCGGTGCACGTGCTGACGCTGGCCGCCGTGTTCGATCGTGCTCTCGTCGATGACTTCGGCCTCAACGACTTCCAGCGACGTTTTGAAAGGGCTATAGACCTCTTGTTGCCAGCGGCGGCCAACGGTGAGATTGAGGAGCTTCGACTCGGGAAACAGCTCGTTGACTACCAGGGCCCGTTCCGGTACCGGGAACGACTCTTCGTGCCACGTGTCTCCCGACTGGAAGGAAATCTTAAGATTGGTCCCTTCTACCCTCCCCTGTACCCGGACCACAAACGGCAGGTCGTTCAACTGGAATTTCATTTCAAACGACGTCAACGAGCCGAGCGAATCGAAGGTCAAACGCGACCGGGAGTCCAAGTGAATCGCACCTAGCCCAAGGCCAGTCAATTGGAAGGGCAGAAGCTTACGGAGATCAACCCCTTCGAGCAGCACGCGACTGTGCACCTCGGTCGTGCCGAGCGTGCCGGCAATGGCCTGGCTGACCGCATAGCCGACGCGGCGCCCTTTGAACTCGATCTGCCAACAGTTCGGCTCGGCTTCTAGGCCGGCGAGCTGGGCCGGAGGTTCGCCCTGAAAAAAGGGAGGCAGGATACGGACGACCATCAGCCAAGACATCGTCGCCGTCCAGAGCAGGATGACCGTGGCTACGAAGATGCGGTTTCCCATGCTTGCATTCCAACCAGTGGCGTGGACCGCAGGGCGACGTTCGCTGCTGGCATTGCAATGCCTGGGCCGAACGTCACCGCCTCGATCGACACTGTCGCCCGCGCTGTTAAACCCCCTTCAGTGTATACGGTATCGGCCGGGTGTGCCACGAAATGTCCGGTGGACAGCCGCCCGCTGGTCGCCTCTCGGCAAATTCGGGGAGTGGCCGATCGGCCGAACCGACCGTCCGGAACTGGACACTCGGCCAAACGGAATCCATCACGTTTTGACACGGCAGTCGGCACCCGGCCTGGGCGGCATGCGGTGACGCCATTTCGCCGTTGCAACAATTGCCGGTTCCACCAATGATTGATGTCTTGTGCATTGGGGGGCAAAACACGGCAGGCGAATCACCACCGAGGGAGGCCACCAACATGTTGTCGCATCCAACCAAGGCAGGGCTCACCGCCGCAAGAGCGGCTTTGAATTACCTGTGCCTGGCGGTTCTTGCCGTCGGTCCGGCGGGCTGCGGCCGCGGCACAGACTCCGGCGCGGACACAAAAGCCGGCGCACTGGCAAGCACCGCGGCGCCGTCCAACGGCGCCTCGCCCACAAGTCGATCCGAATTGCAGCACCCCATCGTACAAATCAATACGAACCTTGGGGCCATCAAACTGCGCCTGGATGCCGAAAAAGCACCCGGCACGGTACGCAATTTCCTGAATTACGTCAACGAGGGCTTCTACAAAAATGTGATCTTCCATTACGTTCTGCCGGGTAAAATGATAGTAGGGGGCGGCTACACGGCCGACTACGAACTGAAGCCTGCCAGCTCGACGATTCGCAACGAAGCCCGCCAGGAGCGCAAGAACCTGCGCGGCACGATCGCGATGGCCCGCGACAGTGCGCTCATCGATAGTGGCAGTTCCCAATTCTTCATCAATTTGGAAGATGCCCCGCAGCGCGACCACGCGGGCGAATCGCCCGCGGAATACGGCTATTGCGTTTTTGGAGACGTGATCGAAGGGCTGGACGTGGCCGAGGAAATCTCGCAAGCGCCGACGATCGATAAGAGCGACAACAGCGCTGACCTTGTTCAGACGCCAAAGACGCCGGTCGTCATATCGGACGTCAAGGTCTTGTAAGGGCCCGGCCGCGCATCGGCAGCTTCCTGCTTGGTCAGGCAACGCCGCAGGCATGCACCGGGCGCCGCCGAAACTTAAATCTGCGCACCATGGAAGGGCCGCTCCGGGAGGCAATGGGGCGTCTGCTACAAAACTGGGACCCTGCCCCCTGTGTCTGCTCGATTGCAAATTGCCGCATTGTCGAGCATATTGCAATGTGGATGCGGCAGTGTGCAATCGTCGCGATACTTATTTATGCCCTTGCTCAACAGCTTCGCCGGACCCGTGCCCCTTCCTTGGCCCGGTTCTACGCGCCGCCAGTTGTCGCAGTGGGGGTCGTACGTCGCCCGGATTGCCGGGCTGGAAGAGCCGCTGAAAGAAAAGAGCGACTACGATCTGAAGAAGATGAGCCTCTCGCTGCGATATCGCGCACGCAGCGGGGAAACGCTCAATCGGCTGCTCGTAGAGGCGTTTGCTCTGGTCCGGGAGGCGGGCCGCCGCAAACTGGGCATGCGGCACTTCGACGTGCAGCTCCTGGGCGGCACGGCTGTGCACTTCAACTCGATCGTCGAGATGCAGACAGGCGAGGGCAAAACCCTGACCGCCACCCTGCCGCTGTACTTGGCCGCACTCGAAGGCAAGGGCGCTCACTTGGCGACGGTCAACGATTACCTGGCCCAGCGCGACGCCGACTGGATGCGCCGCTCTACGAAACGCTGGGTCTCAAGGTCGGCTGCATTCAAAGCCAAATGCCGCAACCGGAGCGGCGCAAACAGTATCAATGTGACGTCACCTACGGCACGGCGAACGAGATGGGCTTCGATTTTCTTCGCGACCGCCTGCTCAAGCGGCGGATCAGCGAGGGGCAGCGCGACCTGTTCGGCGCAATGCTGGGCCAGGCGGGCACGGGCACGAAGAGCCCGTGCAAGGCGACTTGCACTTCATGCTCGTCGACGAAGCCGATAGCATCCTCATCGACGAGGCCCGCACGCCGCTGATTATCAGCGCCGCGCCAGGCGAAGATGAAGAGGCCGAGGCGGAAGCCTACCGCTGGGCCGCCCGCGTCGCACCCGAATTCGAAGAAGAAGAACATTATACCTACGATCACAAGGAAAAGTCGGTCGAGCTGACATTGGCCGGACGGCGGCGCGTCCGCGAATCGCCGAAGCCGGATGAGATGAATCGCATGCCGCTGTCGACGATTTATGAACATGTCGAGCGGGCGGTGAAAGTCGGCCGGGAAATGTTTCTCGATCGGCAGTATGTCGTGCGCGACGGCGAGATCGTGATCGTCGACGAATTCACGGGCCGGCTTGGAGAGGGCCGTAAGTGGCGGGCCGGCATTCACCAAGCGGTCGAGGCGCAGGAAGGGGTCAAAATCACGTTCGCGACTTCCCAGGCCGCGCGGATCACCGTGCAGGACTTCTTCCTGCGCTATGACCGATTGGCAGGCATGACCGGCACGGCGAGCACCAGCGCCGGCGAGCTCCACAAGATCTACACATGCCGCGTCGTGCCGGTGCCGACCAACCGCCCACCGATCCGCGAAAAACTGCCCACGCTTGTGTTCGGCACGGCCGATGAAAAATGGCAGGCCATCATCGACGATATTTTGGCGCAACACGGGCGAGGCCGGCCGGTATTGGTCGGCACGCGGTCAATTGACAAAAGCGAGCACTTGTCGCAGTTGCTCGCGGCACGCAGCGTTGAGCACGCTGTGCTGAACGCGCGGCACGTTGTCGAAGAGGCGAATATCGTGGCTGCGGCCGGGCAGTGCGGCAAGGTGACCGTCGCGACGAACATGGCCGGCCGCGGCACGGATATTCGCCTGGGCGAGGGCGTGGCCGAGCTGGGAGGCCTGCACGTCGTGTGCACCGAGTTGCACGAGGCGCAGCGGATCGACCGGCAGCTCATCGGCCGCTGCGGCCGGCAAGGCGACCCCGGCACGTACCGGCAATTCCTCGCGCTCGACGACGAAATCCTGCTCACGGCCTATGGGCCAAAGAAGGCCAAGCAATACGAAGAGCGAGGCCAGGCGCTGGCCGGCCGCGGCCCGATCTCCGGTTTCGAATCGCTGTTCTACAAAGCCCAGCGGAAGGTGGAGCGAAAGCACTTCCGCGACCGCAAGATACTGTTGTATCACGAAAAAGAGCGGCAAAAGATGCAGCGGGCGATGAGCCAGGACCCGTATTTGGACACGCCGGGGTGAGGGCTTTTCTCCCACGTTCAACGTCGTTCGCCACCTCGTGGCGGCCGGCGGCCCGGGCTCAGAGATGAACGGGCGGTAATTCACGCCAGTTTTCCCTTTAGGTTTATGCATAGGCCAAGCGGCGGGCGGAAAGTTAGGGGGCCGCAACGCCATGGGCCCCAATGGCCAGACCACAAGATGTAGTTGTGCGGGGATTGGCGCCTCACTTGGATCGGGCTCCCGATTTTTTTTCTTATTTTGGTGGGGCGAAATGGGGACGTAAGTCGCACGCCTGCAGGCGGTTACGTTTTCATTCCGCCCCCGAGTGGGGACATTATTCGTCCCCGTGGGGCGAAATGGCTAGCGAACTAGTGGCATAGCAGCGCCGTTTGACAATGGCGACACGCTGAGGGCGGCCGGCACGGCTGGGCTCGATGGGTGTGTGCACTGGTGCGAATTTTCAAAGAACGTTTTGCGCCCACGAGCCTAGCACGATTTGGTTCATTTGTACAGTAGCAGTTTTCGGCCACTGCTGGGAGCGGGGAGCAGGGATGCCAAGTGCAAATTTTAGATATCGCAATCGAATTTACCAGGCGCGATAGAGAAGAATCTCGTTGTTTTCGGCCAGGGAATTTGTCAGACTGGGACTTGCCCCCGCTTTTCTCTCGAGCGGCAGCCGCTGCGATCGAACGGTCGCCTGAAGCGGGTGTTGTTTGGATGTCCCTCAAGCACCAGAACTCACGTGCTATTTCAATCCGTTCACCAGCGGAACGGTGTCGGTACGTGCGTCGTTTGCTAGAATAAGGCCAATCTCAAATTCACCATCCTGCATGTTGCGCAATCGGTCTAGAAGAGTACTGTCGGCTTCTACGGAAAACTTGCCCAACGAGTCAGTTTCGTGAGCACGCAAACCCATATACGCAACGCCACGTTGTGCAAGGTAGACACTGCATAAGAGGGGCAATTCGAATTGGTGTCTGCCCGTAATCAATATTGAGTGGGGAAAGTCGACCGTCTCTCCTTCCGAGAGTTTTAGATAAAAGCCCGTCACCGCGGCTCACTTGTGGGGGAATGGACTCAATCCATTGGAATTCGATGCGTTCTTTTGGAATGTCTTTCTTTAGCAGCAACGGGTTAGTTGGATCCAAATTTACCACTACTAATAGCGGTCCAAATGGTTTGCTAAAATCATTAATGCTCTTTAGTTGCGATCGAACGTGTTCGTAGGACTTGCGGGCGATTGTCGCCCCCGGCCGCATCTCCGCGCGTTCCTCTTCGGTGAGGTCTTCGGGTCGAGTCAGAAGCACATGCTTAGGTGCCGGCGAATTGCCACCAAAATTCAAGTAGTCGATGTCCTGTACCCAATCCTGCAACGCTTTAATAGCGCAGTTGCGATTGTTCTTTTCTGGCAGCGGCATCATGACTCTCGCACCCAGTTAACAGGGCCGCGCCACCCCCGATCAGGCAATATCCGATCAGGATCGCTAACGTATGACAAACGCTCGCAAGCACACGAATATATCGAAGTAGCTTTCTCATATTGGTCGTAGCGGGCCTTTACTTTTGTATATCAAATGTTTGATGCTTTGGAGCGAAGTCAATTGCGTCCTGAATACATTGTCGAACATCTTTTAGAGTTGGTGGTTCATCTGCACTCCAAAACTCTATACTGCCCCTGGCGGTGTTGACGCGCCGAAAACAATTATAGGTATCTGTTTTCTTCTCCCAATCGCCGGGGTCGCCGTTGCATTCCTTCCATTCGACCGTAATTATTAGGGTGAAACGATACCATCCCAATTCTTCTGTAAAAGTGCCTGAGTGACTTGGGGCGGTCTTACTTGGTTTCGAAAGTCAGGTAACGTTTTCCGGTCTCCCATTCTTCGCTGAGTTCCATCAGCACGGCGGTTACTAATCTTAGCAGCGAGGCCTCGTTCGGGAACAGGGTTGCCACGCGGGTCCGCCGTTTCAATTCCTTGTTCACGCGTTCCAGCATGTTGGTTGTCCGCAGCCGCACGCGATGCGACGGCGGCAGGGCGAACACGGCGAAGCTTTCACGCACGTTCTCTTCCATCCAGGCGGCCAGCCGCGGCGCCGTCTGCTGATACTTACGCACTATGTGCCACCAAAGTGGGTGGCCCCGTTGTCCGCGTTGTCCGTTCCGATATTATAACAGCTTCGGTCAGCCGTTGGTTCCATGGACAGGCCATCCCGGCTCGAATGATGACACGCACATACCGCTGGATTATATCGGGCCAATTATAGGTTATCCCCGATAGATCGGCCTGCGACGATAACGAGGATTGCTATGCAATTGACGGAGACAAAAGACGGATGGCATCTCCAATTGGATGATGCAAAACTGACATATTTACACATTGACTTTCGCCTTAGCCTCGACATCACTGAAGCGTCAGCGGCGATCAGTTTAATTCTTGAAACCCAATTTTACTTGCAGCACGAGGGCGACGTGATAAGCATAATGCCCAGCGATACCGCTTCAATTGCACCCATTTTGCCGCTTTTTAATAGCTCAGTAGATGTAATTGAAATTCGAGCGGGCGGACATCTCACAGTTGGATTCACAGATGGACACTCCCTAAATATTGATCCTCATCCAAAATATGAAGCATGGCAATTAGCAGGCACGGGTAACTTTCTATTTGTTTGTGAGCCGGGCGGCCACATCAGCGAATTTCGACAACCTGCACTATCGGGGCGGGAGCCCGGGGCGACAGCCACGCTTTGGTGAAAACCGCGGTTTTTCCAGCTCTGATTATTTTCGTCCGCCCCTCTTGACACGGTACGATACGGGTGTACACTCAGCCGCGGCCGGCCGCGAAGTGCCACCGCCGTTTCGTCGGCTGCGTAGCGCCGTTCCGCTCCTCGCCGTGAGGGTTTTGCCATGGCTCGTCTCGCCCGCGCTGAACTGTTCCACCCGGCCGAGGTGGCCGTCGTGCATTGCATGAATCGCTGCGTGCGCCGCTGTTTTCTCTGCGGCGATGATCGCCTTCACCGGCCGCAACTTCGACCATCGCAAACGGTGGCTGGAAGAGCGGCTGGCGTTTTTGGCTGGGCAGTTTGGCATTGATGTGCTGGGCTTCGCCATTCTGTCGAACCATTTTCACCTCGTGCTGCGGAATCGGCCCGATGTGGTGGCGACTTGGAGCGACGCGGACGTGGCCCGGCGGTGGTTGATGCTGTGCCCCGTGCGCAAGACGCCGGCCGGCGAGCCGGCCGCGCCGAGCGAGGCCGAGCTGGATACGATCCGCCGCGTGCCGGCCCGGCTGGCTGAAATCCGCGCTTCGCCTCAGCGACATCAGTTGGCTGATGCGGATGATCGCCGAGCCGATCGCCCGGCGGGCCAACCAAGAAGACGAGGTCAGCGGCCGATTTTGGCAGGGGCGGTTTAAAGCGGTGCGGCTGTGCGACGAGGCGGCCCTGCTGGCCTGCGCCGTGTATGTGGACCTGAACCCGATTCGAGCCGGCCTGGCCCGCACGCCGGAAACAAGCGATTTTACGAGCGTGCGACGGCGGATCGAGTCGCTCGGGCGGCGCGCGAAACAGCCTGAGCCAAGCCAACGGCCCGACGGGTGGCTCGCGCCGGTGCCGCTTCAGGAGGCGACGACGGCGCCCGGCCCGCAGCCGAGCGGAGCTGGCCGCCGCGCGAGTGACAAAGGGTTTTTACCCCTGTCGTTGGAAGAGTACCTGGCTGTGGTGGATTGGACGGGGCGGCAGATCGTCCGCGGCAAGTGCGGAGCGATTCCGATCCATCTGCCGCCGCTGTTGGAGCGCACTGGCATCGCGGCCGCGAATTGGCTGCCGCTGGTGACGCGCTTCGGCCGAATGTTTCACCGCGTGGCCGGCGCCGCACAGCGTGGACCGGTTGACGCCAAGCGGCCGCCGATTGCATCGCGGGCGAGCAACGCTGCTGATGGCTCCCTAGGCGAGGCCCAGCCACCCGCTCTTCTACGCCTTGACTCACTTTGGCAGCGAAACCGTGCGCCCCCATGCACGAGCGCCGGCCTTTACCGCTCGGCGGCCGGCCTCCTAAATCGCCCCGCATAGTACTCCCCCGCCGCGCCACCCTAAAATAGACCACACGGCACCCCAACGGTGCACCCATGTGTGGGTGGCCCCGTCCCTCGCGCCGTCCCTCGCGTGTGTGGGTGGCCCCGTCCCTCGCGAAACCGCCCGCCCCCATGCACGAGCGCCGGCCTTTACCGCTCGGCGGCCGGCCTCCTAAATCGCCCCGCATAGCACTTCCCCGCCGCGCCACCCTAAAATAGACCACACGGCACCCCAACGGTGCGCCCATGTGTGGGTGGCCCCGTCCCTCCACATCGGGGCAAGGGGCGGATGCGGTTGTTCCACCAGCCGGCCGGCCGAGTGGTTGCGGCGGATCAACCGCAAGTTGCGCACAACGCGCTGGCCCAACTGCGCGAGTGCGTCCAGCGTGGCCGCCCGCTGGGCGACCCCGCCGGGGTTCAGGCCATGGCCAAACGCCTCCACCTAGAGTTCATCCTGCGAGGCCCCGGCCAGGCGAGAACCAACAATCAGTGATGTCCCATTTTCTTGTGTTTGCCCTTGTTCCGCTTGATCATCGTTTGGCGAATGTGCAGGGACGGCGTCCGCCTCGCCCCGCGATTGTGCGAGCGTTGGCTTGGGAAAAACTGCTAAACCGCAAGCGAGAGAGGCGACTAATTGTACGCCGAGAAAAAGCCGCGCCTGAGGGACCATCGGGTGCGCCCCCGTCCTACGAGAATATCGCGGTGACCAACCGGTGGGTAACACCCTATGGCACGCGATCTGCGCCGGTTTGCAAGCGACTCGTTTTTCCAGCGAGAGATCGACGAACCAATTCACTCTTCGTCCGGAGGCGGCTGATACGAATGGACGCTCAATCGCCAAAATCTCTTTGATTTGAGCACTGCCTTACCATCGGTCTTTTCACTCAGAAGGCCCCCCACGTCGACCGTTTGACTCAATAGCAGGGTGGCTTGGCTTTTCATGTCGGTTTTGTCAACTCTTTTGGTGCGCCCTCCCGTGACATCAATATACGCATCACCCGTATCAAGGGCTTCGCGGATTTGAAACTCCACTTTGAACTTGGTGGCGTTCACACGGTGAAGCGTCGCGATTAAAGTCACCGTTTCGTTGCCGAATTGAACCTTGCAGGAGGCTAGCTCTTCCGGTCGGCACTGGAGCTCCAGCGCACAGTCAACCACTTCGGTTGGCTGGTTGATCGTTTTCGGCACGGCGTTGAAGCCGGACCGTTCCACACGAATCACGAACTCGTCCGCCGCCGCGGTGCTCGCCACGAGCCAACTGAGGCAGCTCATAGTGATGACCAAAGCGATTTTTGCCATCTGATTTCCTCCCTGACTAGGTGCAATGCGCCGCAGCACCGGACACTGACATGCTTTATCACCCAATCCGCACAACCGCGTTTTTAAACGCCGGCGTCCGGCTTTGTGGGTCCACCGTGCGGCTGACGAGGGTGTTGGCCTCGGGGTAGTACATCGCGGAGTTGCCCGGCTTGATGTTGTTGAACGCGGTGGCGCGGATGTTCGGCATCGCGCCGGCCGGGCCGCGGACCGTGACGCGGTCGCCGTCGGTGAGCCGCAGGCGGATAAGATCATCCACGTGCAGCAGGATAACATCGCGGCGATCGACGCCGCGGTAGAGGTCTTCTTCTTCGTAGACGACCGTATTGAATTGGCCCTCGCTGCGGAGGGTCATCAGCCGCAGCTCGTCGGGGCCGGTGGCCGCCAGCTCGGGCAACTGGTGCACGTGCAAATGGGCGCGGCCGTCGGGTGTGGCGAAGCGGGGCTGGTGGAACGTGCGGCCTGCGATTTGAAATTCTTCGCGCGTGCGATCGATGTGGGCTAGCTTTTCAAAGCCGGGGACGATGTGGGCGATGGCCTGGCGGATGTTCGCCGTGCGTCGTAGGGACGACCAATCGATGGGTGCTGAGTGCTGAGTACTGAGTACCTGGTGGGCGATTGAGGCGATCACGTCGACTTCGCTGCGCGGGCCGGCGTGCCTTGGCGGGCCGCCGTCGCTGAGCCGGACAAAGTTGAACATCGACTCCTGCGTCGTCGCCTGCGGCTCTTCGTCGCGGGGCAGCACCGGCAGGATGATTGTTTCTTCGGCCAGGCCGTGAGCGTGGCCCGTGTTGAGCGTCGTGCTGAGGTACACGATGAGATCGAGCTTGGCGAGGGCGCTGGCGGCGAATTCGGCGTCGGGGTTCGAGCCGTACAAGTTGCCGCCGAGGCAAAAGCCGACTTTCAATTCGCCGGCCGCGGCCCCTTCGATGCAGGCCAACGTGTCGCGGCCGGGCGTGGTCGGAAGGCGGACTCCGAAGTGGGTTTCGAGTCGTTGAAATGTGGCATCTTTGAGTTTCGGCGTCACGCCGATCGAGCCCATGCCCTGCACGTTCGAGTGGCCGCGAATCGGCAGCAGGCCACAGCCGGGCCGGCCGACCATGCCAAGCAATAGCGCCAGATTGGCGATCGCCTGCACGTTTTCGACGCCATGGACATGATGCGTGATGCCCATTGTCCAAGTGAAAACGACGTTTTTCGCGACCGCGCAGTAGTCGACTATCTTGTCGATCTCGTCGCGCGAGACCCCCGATTTCGCGACAATCTCATCCCACGATGTTTCGAGAAGTCGAGTTTTCAATTCCGGCCAGCCGGTGCAATGGTCGGATAGAAACACCGCGTCTTGCAAGTGTCGTTCGGCGACGCGTTTGGCGATGCCGGTTAGCAGGGCTAAATCGCCGCCAATGTGGGGCTGAACATATAGGCTGGCGATTTCACTGCCGAACAGCAGGCTGCGGACGTCGCTGGGTACGTTGAATCGCACTAGGCCTGTTTCGACGATCGGGTTGACGACGATCACATGCCCGCCGCGGCGGCGGACTTGCATCAACGTGCGCATCAGCCGGGGGTGATTGCTGGCTGGGTTGCCGCCGATAACGAAAACCAGGTCGGCCTGTTCCAAATCGGCCAGCTCGATCGTGGCCGTGCCGCTGCCGGTCACACTAGCGAGGCCGACGCCGCTGGCCTGGTGGCAGTAGTAGCTGCAATTGTTGACGTTGTTCGTGCCGTACAGTCGCGCGAACAATTGCAGCAGAAAGCCGGCCTCGTTGCTGCTGCGGCCGCTGAAATACCAGAAGGTTTCGTCGGGCGGCGTGGCGCGGAGCCTATCGACGATGCGGGCGAGCGCGGCATCCCAACTGATTGGCTCGTAGCGGCCGGTGGAGCGCAAGTAGCGGACGGGCTCGACCAGCCGCCCGCAGGCCTCGAGCTCGCGCGGGGAGAGTTTCTTCAGCTCTCGCGGCGAGTAGCGCTGCCAGAAATCGCCGCGGATGGCGCCTTGCATGTCGGCAACCATGGCCTGGAGGCTCTTCTTGCAGACTTCGGGGAACTGGCCCAGCTCGTTGACCATCCCCCCGCGCTGGCCGCCCATGCCGAGGGCGCAGGTCTTGCAGGCGTTCTTCGAGCGCATCGCCCGCCAGAGCTTGACCAGGCCGCCCGCTTCACGAGCCTTCCGCCAGGTATACCAAACAGCAGGCCAGCCGCCGCCTGACTTGAGCTTCTTCATGCCGGATCCGCGCTGCCCGAAAGTATGGCCTCACGCAAAGGCGTCAAGACGCAAAGAAAAAGGCAAATGAACCACGATGAACACCAAGATCAGAACAAAGCTGCTTTTGACAGGATCCACAGGATCCACAGGTTGATTTGAATTCGCCCACCCCAATTCTTTCGTTTCTGATCCTGTTCATCCAATTATCCTCGGAACGCGCTGCTGCTCGGCGTTCACCGCAGGCACCTTGTCTGCATAGGGGTTCCGGCCCGTCTTTGCGCCATCGCGTAAGGCGTAATTTACAGTTCAGTCACTACGGTTTAGCATAACCAATGTTCGGTTGCACACGCAGCGCCGATTCGACCGGACGAGACGCCCCTGGTCACGGTTCTATGAACGATTTCCTGGAAACTCAAGTCGCCGCTCAGCCGGTTCGCGGACGGATTCGCCCACCAGGCTCGAAGAGCATTACGAACCGGGCGCGTGGTCTGCGCTGCGCTGGCGGACGGCACGTCGACGCTCCGGGGCGTGCTTGAGAGCGAAGATACACAAGTGATGCGGGAGGCGCTCGGTCAGCTCGGAATCGAAATCCTGCGGCCGGCAGCGGCGGGGGCGGGCGACGATACGTTGCAAGTTCGCGGTGCGGGCGGCCAGATTCCGGCCATGGAGGCCGAGCTGTTTTGCGTCAACAGCGGCACGACCATGCGATTCTTGGCCGCCATGGTGGCGTTGGGACACGGCGCGTTCCGGCTCGACGGTGTGGCCCGAATGCGCGAGCGGCCGATGGGCGACCTGCTCGATGCGCTCGGTCAACTCGGCGTCCGGGCGGTCAGCGAAAACGGCAACCAGTGCCCGCCGATCGTCGTGCATGCGAACAGCCTGCCAGGCGGAGCCGCCACGATTCGGGGCGACGTATCGAGTCAGTTCTTAAGCGGTCTGTTGATGGCCGCACCCTGCGCGGCGTCGCCGGTGGAGTTGTCGATTGTCGGGCCGCTCGTCTCGCGGCCGTATGTCGATATGACGCTGGCGGTGATGCGGGCGTTCGGCGTCGATGCACCCGCGTCAACATCGGCCGATCGCCTGAATATTCCCGCGCCGCAAGTCTATTCTGCGTGCGAGTACGCGATCGAACCGGACGCATCGGCGGCGAGCTACTTTTGGGCCGCGGCGGCGGTGACCGGCGGCGAAGTGGCGGTTGAAGGGCTCAGCGGCGAGAGTTTGCAGGGGGACGTCGCTTTCGTCGATTGCCTCGCGGCGATGGGTTGCGAAGTACGGCGCGGCGCCGATTTCATCACCGTTGTCGGCCGACCACTGCACGGAATAGACGTCGACATGAATGCGATCAGCGACACCGTGCAGACACTCGCCGTGGTGGCGCTGTTTGCGGACGGCACGACGACGATCCGCAACGTGGCCCACATCCGTCACAAGGAAACCGACCGCATCACTGCCTTAGCCGCCGAGCTGCGCAAGCTTGGCGCCGCCGTGATCGAGCGCGCGGACGGGCTGACAATTCAGCCGCCGGCACAAGTGCGGCCGGCGACGGTCGAGACGTACAACGACCATCGCATGGCGATGAGCTTTTCTTTGGCAGGCTTGCGCGAGCGGGGTGCGAATCAAGAACCCCAGGTGCGTTGAGAAAACATATCCGCAATTCTATGGTGATTTAGCAGCGCTGCGCACGCAAAGAGAGACCGGGCGCCCCATTCGTGACAGCGCAAGCGAGAGTTAACCGGAACTCGCAAGCCGCGCCGTTACTTCGGGCGAACGGGAATGGTGTCCGTCGTTGCGCCGTAGCCGGCCGCGGCGGGCATCGACATGCTGGCGGATTGCAGGAGTTGCTCAGCCCGCTCCAGCAGGGACAGACTGGAGTCGGCGGCCAGAAATTCGGCCGAGCCCGGTTCACAGGCCTCGAACCGAGCGCGGCAATGGTTGCATTCCACCAGCTTACCCAAGTATTCCACGCGGACCTGCAGATTTCGTCCGCAAGTGGGGCATTCCTGCACGTAGTACGTGTTGCGTGGCATGGCTGAGTCTCCTACCGCCCTGGAAAAGCCCACGTTCCCGTCGGGAGGTCTAGTATATGCGGGCGCTCGTGCAGAAATCAATCATCGCGTGGGCATTCACTGGCCGAAGCATAACTAATGTGGATGCTAAACTTAAGCTAGCGGACCACTTACGCTGCCCGCGCGATTCCGCAAAACTTTCTTCCGCCCGGATCGGCCGTTTTTTCCTGACATGCCAAGCGCACCGTGGGAAACGCCGCCATGCCAGCGACCGTTGAGTGCACCCTCATGAATAAGGACCGGTTCTTGAAGGCGTCGGTTCACCGCACAGCCGGTTTTCGGTTGGCGCTGCTGGCGGCACTGAGCGCGACCGCCCTCTTGACGATGGCCATCGTCCTGGCGAAAGCACAGGAAACAGTGCAAACGGTGGACCAAAACAGCTCTGCCCTGCCGGTCGTCGAGCCGCCGGCGACGCCCGATTTCGCCGTGGTTCAGTCGACGATCGGCAAATCCATCGCGAGACGCGAAAACTACCAAGACGGAGATCTGATTTGCCAGTCGCAAGTGAGAGACGTCCTGGACGCCGTTGCACGGGCCGGCTGGGATGTGCCCAATCGCGACGCAATTTTGAAGCGTGTTTTGGCAGACGGATCTTTCCTGATTAAGGAGGCATCAACGCCCGCGGGGCGGTCGTTTATGCGTCGTGTTGGTCGCCACGCAGGCGCTTTCGGCCGGCTGGAGCGGCTGAGCACCATCTCAGGAGGCGAGCGGCTGATTCGCGATTTGATCCGTCAAAAAGACGGCGACAAGTTGATCGAGTACATGGCTACGACTCCGGGCGGCCAAAACATGGGGCGTATGGCAGCTAACTCGAAGAATGGCATCGACCTGAACAAACCGACCGGTCGCCTATATACGGCGAACGAATTGGTCTCCCAGCTCGACCAGCTTTATCGAGCACAATTCGCGAAGAATTTGCAAAAAGTAAAGTGATATTTGCAAACGGCGGCCGCGGTTTACCGCAGCGAGACGGGCCTCACTTGCACTACCGCATGCTGCCGCGCGGGCGGAAACCGTCGCCGGAAGCGACCGCGGAGACCGACGGCTGGTACAAGTTGGCCGCAAGCGGCGTGACTGCAACCGTCTGGAGGCCGGCGGCCACTGGTTGGATTGAAGTCGCCGGCGCGAGATTGCCAGGGTCGTAAGCTGACTGAGCTGCCGCGGGCTCGACTTCGGCCGGCGGGGTTCCTACATAGCCGGGCAAGCGAATTCGCGGCGACGGCGATTCGACGGTTTCAATCGGAGGCGGTGCAACCGCCCGCAGCGTGACCGGCATCGTCGATGCTGGGATTGCAGCAGTCGTCGCCGGGACGAACTGGCTCGGGGCGACCGCGAGTGCGCCCGCGACGATTGTTGGAGGAGGTCCCAGGTTTAGCGTTTGCGTCGGAATCGGGGCGACAGTTTGCCGTGCGATCTGCGGCGTTCTCCACGGGCTGAGCGATGAATGTGCGGACAAGCCGCTCGAATCGGCGGGGCTTGGCTGCGTGAGTGGGCTTTGCCGATTCGGCCCGGCCGGCTGATTGTACGAAGCAAGGGTCACAGGCTGCTGCGGCGCGGGCGTCGGTCTGGCGGCCGGCGATATCGGCGCCGGCATTGCGAAACGCAGTGATTGGTTGTCGCTGGGCAACGCGATCGGTGCTTCCTTGGCGGCAGAAGTGCCCGCCGTTGGTGCGGGTCTCTCGAGGGTGCCGACCAGTGAAGCGGTTGTGAGCGCCGCGGAGGCCGGTCGCTCAACCGAATTCCCGGGTGAAACGGCGGCGAGCGATTGGACACCCGCGGAAGTCGCCGCCGCGCTTTGCATCGTCGGCAATGGGTCGCCCGGGTAGTACGGCGCCGCCTGCCCGGGCAAGAGCGTGCACGTCGCCGGCGGCGGAACGCGGTCGGGCACCAAAAACGGGTTGGTAAACGCCAGCGGCTGGCCTTTGCAGCCGGACAGTGCGCTGACACTGACAACAGCAGCCAGCGCAACCACCGGAATCGTGCTGGGATAAATCCGTCCCATGCGTCGGGTTCCTTTCCGACGTGCGCAACTTGTTGCGAGCGGATGATGTACGGTTACACTCCGCTATGCGTCGCGGTGAATCGTATCAAATGAGAAGGAAGAGTGAGTAGTACCGGCCTCTCGGCCGGGACAGCAAGCATAGCGGCTTGGCTCGGCGTGTCCAGAGCGATTCCAACGACCCTTGGCAGCAGACCTTGCAGCCGCCAAGGTTCGCGTGCTGTCGACGCATCTGCGGCAGCGCAGCGCCAATCAACGCCGCTGCCGCGGCGCGCAAAGCCTGCCCGCTGCAAATAAAAACGCCCGCGCCGCCAGATGGCAGCGCGGGCAGTGGTATGAATAGTAGCGAGTGCGGCTGCGAGCTGCTATCGCTATTCGGCCTGGGCCACGTTTCGAGGCGTCACGAACGGATTGTAGATCACCAACGGCTGAATCTGCGGCGCCACCGCGGCGGCTTTGTCCTGAGCCGCCTTGGCTGCAGGCTCGGCATTGCTCTTCACGTGCGGATTGATGATCGTGACCGGCTGCACCGGCTCGATGATCTCCGGGGTCATGACGTCGCCCGGATAGGCGAATGGGCTGTAGCCGTAGGTCCGCGGCACCGGATAGCTGTAATAAACGGGCGGGTGGAGCGAGAAGTAGGGCAGATTGTTGTAGAGCTCGCGGTACAACTCGGCCAATCCGTAAATATCGCTATAGCCATCGATTCCGTTACTGAGGCCGAAGCCAACGCCGCGGCCGAGGCCAAATCCGCCGGTGAAAGTCGGCCCCCCGCGTGAGCGGATGCCGACACGACCGCGTCCGCCGCCGGCGGCAAGCAAATCGGTGGGAAGTACGCACAATGCCGTGGCCAGTGCCACGAGGAGCAAGATTCGCCGTTTCATCGCATCGTTCCTCAAAGAGTCATTCTGCCGAAGGAGATTTGTACCTATCTTCAGGCTAATTACCGGCGTCGGGGGTTTCAACTCGATTCCCGCCGGGCCTGCCGGGGGCCTAAAATGGCGGCATGGGTCGAGAGTCTCTTACGGGCGAATTAAAGGGGCGGGCGGCCGATTTGGGATTTTCCCTGTCGGGTGTGACGCCTGCCGCTGCGCCGCCGGGCGGTGAACGACTCGACCAGTGGCTGGCCGCCGGCTACGCAGGCGAGATGCATTACCTGGCCGGCCGGCGAGAGGCCTACCGCGACCCGGGCCACGTGCTGTACGGCGCCCGCAGCATTGTGATGCTGGCGATGAACTATCGGACGGCTGATCCGGCGACGACCACGCCGGGGACAGGACGAGTGTCGCGGTATGCCTGGGGCAAGGCGGACTACCATGATCTGATTCGGAGCCGCCTCGATGGGCTGGGCCAATTCCTTATCGATCGCGTGCCGGCGGCGCGGGTCCGCGGCGTAGTCGATACGGCGCCGCTCATGGAGCGAGAGCTCGCGCAACTGGCCGGGCTCGGCTGGATCGGCAAGCACACGCTGCTCTTGAACCGCAGCGTGGGGAGTTGGTTCTTTCTGGCCGCGTTACTGACCGACGTTGAACTTGCCTACGACGCGCAGCAGGCAACCGATCATTGCGGTACCTGCCGGGCGTGTCTCGACGCGTGCCCGACCGGCGCGTTTCCACGGCCGCATGTGCTTGATGCGTCGCGGTGCATCAGTTACTTGACGATCGAGTTGCGTGAGGCCGTGCCGGTGGAACTGCGCCGCGGCATCGGCGACTGGGTGTTTGGCTGCGACGTTTGTCAGGACGTTTGCCCTTGGAATTCGCACGTGCCTGCCAGCAAAGAAGCCGACTTCGCCCCGCAAGTTGAAAACAACCCGCTGGATTTGGCGTCGCTGTTCGACTTGGACGACGCCGCGTTTCTTGCTCGCTTTCGCCACACGCCACTGTGGCGGCCGCGGCGTCGTGGGCTGTTGCGCAATGCGGCGATCGTGTTGGGAAATCGACCGACGCCGCGGGCCGTGCCGGCACTTGCGAAGGGTCTGCAAGACACCGAGCCGCTGGTTCGCGGTGCTTGCGCATGGGCGCTGGGGAACTATCGGGAAGCATCTGCACGCACGGCACTTGTTGAACGGCGTGGCGTCGAGGCCGACGGAGATGTGAGCGCCGAAATCGAGCATGCTTTGCAGGCTGGATTCGGCCCGGCGCATGAAAACGAAATGTCGTTCGCTGCGCTCCACGAGCGGAAGTCATCCCGCGAAGCGAGATGACGACACTCGAACCGCGATTGACGCTGACGACTCGTCGCCGGCACAATGAGACACATGCCTCAAGCGCTAAAGCCACTATCGATCGGCCCACTGTGGCTGGATTTTCCCGTCGTGCAAGCGGCCTTGTCGGGCTACAGCGACCTGCCGATGCGACTCATCGCCCGTCGGCTCGGCGCGCCGTACACGCTGTGCGAGGTGATGCTCGACAAGTTCATCCTGGAACTGAAGCCGCGGCGCAAGAACCGGCACTTCATGATCATCGCCGACGACGAGCATCCGACCGGCGGGCAGTTGATGGGGGCCGAGCCGGAGCAATTCGCCCCGGCCGCCCAGCGGCTGGTCGAACACGGCTTCGACGTCATCGACATCAACTTCGGCTGCCCGGTGAAAAAGGTGCTCGGCCGCTGCCGGGGCGGCTTTCATTTGAGCCAGCCAGGCGTGGCACTGGAAATCATCAGTCGAGTCCGCGACGCCGTGCCGCCCGAAATTCCCGTGACGCTGAAAATGCGCCGCGGGATCGACGATTCGCCCGCCAGCCGCGCGAAGTTTTTTGAGATCTTCGACGGCGCGTACGCCCGCGGCGTCGCGGCCATTACGGTACATGGGCGAACCGTCCAACAGCGCTACAACGGACCTTCGCGATGGGAGTTTTTGCGCGAGTTGAAACGGCACGCGGGCGATCGCGTCGTCCTCGGCAGCGGAGATCTATTTACCGCCCGGGCGTGTTTGGACATGATCGCCTACAGTGGCGTCGACGGCGTCACGGTCGCCCGCGGGGCGATCGGCAACCCGTGGATTTTCGCCCAGGCCCGCGCCTTAGCCGACGGCCAGCCGCTCCCCGCCCCGCCGACGCTGCACGAGCAGCGGGACGTGATCCGCGAACATTACCGCCTGGCCGAAGAGGTCTACGGCCCCGAGCGGTGCTTGCCCGACATGCGGAAGTTTGCTATCAAGTATGCCCAGCTTCATCCGCAGCATCTCGAGGTGCGGGCGGATTTCTGCGGTGTACGGCAACCGGGAGCGTGGCGATCTGTGCTCGTAAATGGTATGCAGTCGACGGAGCAGGCGTGCATCCGCTGGTCGAGGAACCAAATCCGCTGGCCACGGCCTCCCCAGCCGCGCCGCTGCGGCATGTCGATCGCAAAATGCAAATTGCAAGCTGCAAATCGCAAATTGAAGACTGTGTTCGGCGATCGACTATGGTTGCGTGCTTATCGCCAGGGCCACAGTTGACGCCAACCGGTTTTGGTTTCGGCCGGCGGTTCCGCCGGCTTCGCTGGTGGGGCCGCGTTAGGCTGGGTTACCGTTGCTTGCTGCGCGACGGCCGGTTGCAACTCGGCCCGGGGAGTGTAGGCCGTCAAGAATCGCAACCAGTAATTATCCAATAGATGCGCGCACGCTGCCACTTGGCCGTCAGCCAAGCTCGTTTGCAATGCGTTCCGTAGCAGCAGGAGCTTCGTCTTTTCGGCAGTCGAATTCTCGTATTCGTGGTCGGAGAAGGGAAATAGCAACTCGTAGAGCACCACGTCGTCAATCCAAACCTCGCCGGCGCCGTCCAGCTCGAACTTGACGCGCATTTTTCCCTGGGAATCGAGCGGCAGGTCTTGCACCCAAAAGCCGTTGTGCTGCCACTGATTGCCGAGCGGCTGCCCCGCCTGCCGCGGGCCGACGGCGGCCGAGTTGCGATAAGAAGTTTCGCCTCCCTCCGTCTGAAGGACCATGCGAAGCTCGGTATTGGGCGACAGATTTTCGCCGCGCAGCCAGGCGGTGAGAAATAGCTGGCCGGTTGGCGACGTGGGCATCAATTCGCTCTCGACGGTCGCGAACTGTCCGCCACTGGAAAGGAACAAGCTTGTCTTGCCGCCGTGCGGATTGGTCGCGTCGAGGTCGGCCGTTTGGCCGGGCCCTTTGGCAAAATGCCATCCGCCCAACGGATTGCTGCCCAGCGGCTCAAAGCCGCCGTTCGCCAAGCGGCTGCTGATGCGATGAGCCCTTAAGTTGCGTTCCGTCACGGCCGTCACTTGCGATTTCAGCTCGTCTTGGGCGGCTTCGCTCACCTTCGCGCTCACATCCGATACGCCGCACACCGCCGGGCCGTAACCGAATCGTTTCCACATCGTAAGCGTCCAAATGCAAGGCCCAGATTTGTGTGCCCCTCGAAAACGAGTGAGGCTCTTTATCGTCGGGTGAGCCCGATGTTCGTCCGGCGGCCAGGCGATCCACTTGCGCGTCGGCCGCCACATCCAGTGTCATTTCGGCGTCGGTCCGCCAGGGGCTGTCGTTGACAACGACAAGCAGCGTATCGCCGGACGACTGGTACGTCCTCACGGTAACCGGCTGACTCGTGAGAGCAGACGCACTAGCCCCCGGCGGCAGCAACTGAATGGCTCGCAGCACGTGCCGAGTCGCCTCTTCCTGACCTAGGGGAAGCAGTTCGCCGCCGTCAACGACAATCGCCGGCCCGCCTTGGGCCAACAACGACGCGAAGCGGCGGCGCGCCACAGATGCATCCGGCGCCGGCTGGCTCACAAGCCACGTAGAGCTTTTCCATGGCCCCTTCTCATCGAATGACGCCAATCGCTGGCGAAGCGGCCGATGAAACAAGACGACGCCCTCGGGCGGCGATTTTTCGGCATACAACGGCGGCTGTGGCCTCGTTGATTTCGAGGTCGATGGCGCGATCGACCAGCGGCAGCATTGGTTCGATATACTGGGACGGACAGAACACGACACCGGGAATCTTTTCCAGCCGCTGGCGGTCGATGCCGAGGTCCAGCATCAAGCGATCGAGCCGAACGCCAGCCAGCACATTCGGCTGCAAGAGCGATTGCGTGCGGGTCGCGGTGAACATTTCCTCGGTGGTCAGCAGCAGGCGGCGCTGGGGCGCCCCATTTTGCACGAGAGCGGCCAGCCGGGCGTAGAACTGCGTCACGCGGGCGGCCCGCCACTCGCGCCAGGCGTCGGCGTATGGGCCGAGGAGCGCGTCCCGCCGCACCGCAAATCGATTCGGTCCTTCGGGCACCGCCAGTCGGACGCCCGTATCGCGCTGGAACTGCGTGACGGTCGCATCATCGAGCCCCCACGACGGCCCCGGCAGCTCGCCGTAGCCGTCGCCGGAGAGTTGGACGGCGATCCCGGCCAGCGACGCGTGCTGCCCATATCGTGTCACAAGTTCGCCGGCCACATCAAGCATGGATTGTTGTACGCTTTCGTTCAGCAGGTTGTAATACGGCGCCAGGGCGCGGGCGTTCTGTTGGCTCTCCAGCCAGGTGCGGCCTTCGGGCCCCACCCATTCGATGCCGGACTGCTGTGGATTCGAACGCCGTCGCAGCAATTCGAGGGCCGGCAGCGGCGCGGCCAGTTGCAACGAAGGCAGCAGGGCGAGCCCTTGTTCGTCAAAGCGGCGCAGGAGCAGCTCCAGCGCGTCGACCGGCGGCAGGTCGTTGCCGCCCGCGACCATGAGGCCCGTGTTGTAGAGCGGCGTCGACTGCACGTAGCGGCTTGGGTAGATCGCACTGCCGTCGGCCAGTACGCTGACGACGGCGCCGTTGTAGCCGGCGAACGGCAGGTACGCGGCCAGGCGCTGGGCCGATTCGAAAAATGTCTGATAGTCGTCGACGCTTTGGCCCGTCGGGGTATCGAGACCCTCGCTGGCGCCAAAAGTTTCCGGCACAAGAGGACGCGCCAAGTAGGCTGTTACCAGGCGCTGGGCGTTCTGCCAGGGCGGCTGCTGACCAGCGGCGGCAAGTGGGCCCGACGCGCGCTTGACGCGAATCACTCCGTAGTGCGCCGCGGCCGCGGGGTGCATGTTCGTGACCAACAGCAGCGGCGAATTCGTGCGCGGCCAAAAAACCACGCGGTGGGTGTGGCGCTCGGTCTGCTCCCCACGGCCGAGGCCGTCGACGTAGACGCCCGAGTCGCGCCCGATGGGCACCACGCGGCCGGCCGCGTTCGGCTCGACAATGCTTAGGCCGAAATGTTGCTCCTCATCGGCAGGATATTCCACTTCCAGGAGGTGCGGTTCGCCGATCCGCTCGACCGGCAGAGGATATGCCTGCCAGTGGGGCTCGCTGCGCGTGGACGAGGCCGGCAGCTCGATGTAGCGGCCGGTCGGCAAATCGACCGCCTTGGCCGCGATGCTGCCTAGCGGACCGCGGGGAACGCCGGGCAACCGTTGGATAAAACTCGGCAGCGACTGCCACCAGCGCGGGTTGGCCGGGTCGATTTCCAGCACGGGCTTCCAGATTGTTTCGGCGGTCGAAGGGCTTTGCTTCGCGTTCGCGTCGACGACCACCACCTGGAACGAGCGCTCGGCGAGAGGCTTCTCGCCGCCGATGGGCAGAAAACGGCTGCGCAGTCCCGGCGGATGGGTGAGTGTCAAGTGCAGCGTGTAGACCCCCTCGTCGCGCGGCAGCGGCACGGAGACGGCCGCAGTAAAATCGCCGCTGGTCGGCAGCGGCACGCGCGGCTGCTGGTCGCTCCACAACACCTCGCCCCCTCGGGCCCTGCTGAGCGAAGTCGCGACGTCGATCGTGCCGCCGGGCGTAAAATCGAATGCGCTCAGACGCAATTTGAAGTCGCATTGTTCGGCGGGTGAATAAATGAGCGACCGGCGATCCGTTTCGATATGCAGCAAATCATTTGGCGAACGCTGGATTCGTAGCTGACTGTGCTTGTCGTCCAATCGCCGTTCAATCAGTTGTCGGGCCGCTTCGGCGAGCGGCACGTCGAGCGACAGCGGCGGGCCCGGGCCGGCCGCATTGAGCTCTACGACGAGGCGGGCGGAGTCGGCCGCATTCACGGTGACGTCAAAACCGTCAAAGCGATGCGGCCGCAGGGCGTCGATGTGAATTACGTTGCCTTCTTGCCAAATTCCACTGGCCGAATCGAACTCCATGCCGAGCAACTGGATGTTCGAGAACGTGCCCTCGCTGAGCGCGACTTGGCCCGACCATCGCTGGACTTCATCGCCGCCGCCCCAGGCGACCCGCAGGCGCACCGTGCGTGCCGCCGAATTGTCTGGCGGCTGAGTTTGAGCACACAATCCTCCCGCCCCGAAAACAAGCGACGCAGTGATTGCCGCCGCAAGAATCACACGCCCGGCAGCGAATTGGAAACGACCCCACGGCAGTCTGCCAGTGAGAGCGGCAGCGCCCGCGCGAGTTGCGCGCAAACTCGACGATGACGGACGTCCGTGTCCGACCATGGCGTGATCGCTGTCGTTGGTAGTCAATGAGCGCAGGCAGCAGCGAGACTCAAGTTGCTGCCAGCTCGGTTCGAAGACGTCGGCGCGCGGCTAAGTCTAGCTGCTGCAAGACTTTGCCGACGCGAGCAAAAGCGGCGGATTGTATGAATCCGGCGTTAATTCAGCCAGAGCGGCTAGCATCGTGCTGGCACGCTATCGACGAGGATGGTGCCGGGCAAAGCGTGAACCCAAATCAATTTCAGTCGGGGGGGTGCCAGCCGCCGCAGGCAATGATAGCGGCATGGGATGGCCTTGCTGTATTTGCAGGGAAATTGAAGTTACGGCCGCCCGGAGTTCGGCCGCGATTTCTGGACAACGAGCAGCCACGTCATTGGCTTCCCAGCGGTCGTCGGGCCGCACGAACAGCTCGGCCGCCGCTGCTGCTAAGTCGACCCGCAGCGTCCAGCCCGGTGTGCGGAGGCCGGCCGCCGATTCGCTCGCTGACAACAACACGTCGCGCCAAGCCGGCTGCCGCCCGTCAAGCAAGTGGAGCAAATTGAGCCCGTCACCCAAATCGTACCCCGCCGCACGAAAGCCGTCCGTTTCCGGTGTCTCGCCTGCCGCTCGCTGCTGCTTGCTCTCTGCGCACCGCTGTTCGTGCCATGCCAAGAGCGTCGGCAGCAGATCGAGATGTGCCGTCAGGCGATCGTATCGCGACAGTCGCCCGCGGTTGTCGGGAAATCGCATGAGCCACGGGACGTGCAATTGCTCGCTGTAAAGCCGACGATCGATGCCGCCGATCCGCGCGTGCTCACCCAGCGGAAATCCGCGGACGCCGAGCAGCATCACTAGCCACTCACTCGCTTGACCGTCGTCCACGACGGCCATCAATTCTTTCCAACATCGGTCCAGCAGCATTACCTCAGCCGCGTAAGCCGAAGCGCAGCGAAACGGCAGATCAGGATCGTCGCTGTCGTTAAGAATGATGTCCGGTGGCTCACTGACAGCCAGCGGCGGCGGATCGTCTTCGTCCAGCAGCGACTCTTGCCACTCGCTGGGCGCTTGCCACGGGCCGTACATACCTCGGGCGTGAAGCCAGACAAGCTGGGGCCGAAGACGGCCGTCGGCGGCGAACCGCGATACGACTTCGCTGGCCGCGGCAAAAACGTCCGGCAGCGACGGCGGGGTAAGAATCGCTTGATGAAAATTGGCGGTGCCGTGGATTTCCAGCAAAGACTGGTCATCGGTCACAAGCGTTGTGTCATAGCCGTGCTCGCCGAACAAGCGCGGCAGCGATGGACGGTTGGTGGCGTAGCCGGACTCCCGCAGCGGATGAGAGGAATGCCACAGCGAGCGATACACCGCCGGCATCTCGACAGACGGCGCGAAGCAAAAGTCCAATAGTGCACTCTGGGCGGCAAATCGATCGAGCGCCGGCGTCGGAAAAGTTGTGTTGCCGTAGGCGCCCAGGGCGGACGCTCGCAGTCCGTCAACGGCAACGATCAATAAATGGCCATTTTGCATGCACAGAATCGTCGGCCGCCGCGGCGGGCGAGTCAAGGCGAAGCCTGCCGGCTCAGCGTTTATCCCAGAACCGTCGGGGACTGGCTCATCTTGCGTAGTCCGCAGAGCAAGACTTGCCTGTCCCCCTTTCAGAATGGTTCTGGGTTGAGCGCTCAGCGCGGCGACGCCATTTCTCGCCAAACGAGCTGCGGCAAGCGGCAGGCGTCGCGGAGATAGCGGCCAGTCAGGCGCCGCGGCTCGGTCGAGATCCGGTGGGCCCACTCCAGGCCGGCGCGGCGCATCCATTTCGGAGCGCGGCGCTTCTCGCCGGCCAGAAAATCGATGGTCGCACCGGCACAGATTGCGACCTTGGCCCGCAATTCGCGGCGCTGGCGGTGGACCCACACCTCTTGTTTCGGCGCGCCGAGGCCGATAACGAGCAGGTCGGGCTCCGTGGCGGCAATCGCCTTTAGTATGATCGAGTTCTCCAGCGGGTCGTGCTCAAAGCCTGGCGGCGGCGAATACGTGGCGACAACGTGAACGCCCTGTCGCTCTGCTTGAATGCGGCGCGCGGCAGCCTTGGCTACGCCCGGGGCGGCGCCGAGCAGAAACACTCGCAGCGGCCGACTGGGGTCGTTCGCGGCAAGTAGTTTTGGCACCAGGTCGCTGCCGGCGACTCGTTCGGGCAGGGAGAGCTTCGAGCGAAAGGCGCTCAGCCAGCGCGAAACGATGACGAGCGGTGCGCCGTCCGCGACTGTCAGCGATGCGTCGGCATACGCGGCTCGAAGATCGCCACGATGCTGGAACATCACGGCGTGGTTGAGGTTGGGCGTCACGACGTATCGGCAGGTCGTTCCACGCGGTGCTCGGCACCATTCAAGAACTTGCTGCACGGCTTCGGGCATCGTCACGCGTGAAACGCTCATGCCGAACAACTTGACCACGTCGCCGAGGCCCGACCACTTCGATGGGGCGATCGCATTTGGCGAGTTGGCGGCAAACGATTTCCTTCGCGTCTCACGTTTCACCGCCCGGCCGCAAGATTGTTGCTCCATGTTGACCGTCATTGCGGCGAACACGAACAGCAGCCAGTGTTGCGTCGGGACGAGCGTGAGATCGTGAAACACGGCTGAACAGACATAGTTGGCCAACAGGGCCAACATCAGGACGCCAATCGCCCGCACGGATCGCCGGTCGGCGGACGCCCCCAGCGTCGCCAGCCGACAGGCGTGTCGGCCCCAAGCCGTTAGCAACGCGACATAGGCGGCCAGTCCGAACAATCCGGTTTCTGTCAGGAAGCCAAGGAACGTGTTGTGATGATGCAGCGGGCGAATCGATTCCAGCTCGAATGGCTGCGAGCGATCCGACAGATACGGCAACTTGCGGTCATAGAACCGGCCGAAGCCGACGCCCAACAGCGGATGATCCTTGAACATCTGCCACGAAACGTAAGTAAATGATTCGCGCTGGTCGACCGAATGCTCGGACTCGGCGGCCGTGCCTTCGCGCTTTAGCCCCACGAGGTGATTCCAAGAGACGGCGATCACAAACAGGCCGACTAATCCGGTTCCGGCGAGCGCCGGCAGCCGCCAGTGCCGCGGGGTCTCGAAAGCAGCGATAACCAGGACCGCCGCTGCCAACCCGAACCACGTGGAACGAGTATAGGTCGCATATACGGCGATCAGGACAAGCGGCAAGACGAGCGCCAGAGCCAGTTTTTGATAATGCGGGCCGACCTCGCGCAGCAAGAACCAGGCACAACAGCCGCAGGCGGTGAGATAGATGCCAAGGCTGGCAGCATTCAAATCCGGACCGTGCGCCCGGCCGAAATGAATGCCCAGATTGGGATCGGCGATGAAATGTGGAAACACAAGCGACCATTGGCCGGTCACTTCCGACAACGCCGTGACCGCCAGGTAGACACCCAGGCCGACAAAACAAACAAGCACCCCCAACCACCCGCGCTGCGAGAACGGGGCCTGACGCACAATTGCATAGAGCACGGCTGGAATGACGAATGCGGTTGCCAGGCGGCCCCACGGGGAAGCGGCGCCAGCTACGGCCGGTGGGCCGGCGGCCAGCGCGCTTGCGGCCAAATAGATGATGATTCCTCCCAACAACCAATCGCAGTGCGTCAATGGACGTGGGGACAGTCGTCGCTGCCGCCATTGAATCGCGAACGCGGCCGCGAGGGCGAGTAGCACTAGCCGGTCGAGTGTGAGCGGCAAGGGCCCGACGTGAGCATTCCAAAAGTCGAAGCCGAACACGTAGCCGACAATCACAAAGCCGGCCGCGCCAACCACCAGCGGCACACGCGGCGCGAGGGCCGCTCCCCACACGAGGGCCGCCACGGCCACGATCGCAGCGATCAATCCCATCCGATTCCCTCCCCCTAAAACTTGCGCGATCGAAGTGTTTCGATCACCTCACTCCGGCCGAGCTCGCCACCGGCGTATCAGTCGTACAGAAAGCCGCCTCGCCAAGCGGCCTTTTCCGAGCTCAGCTCTCACCAATCGTTGCCGCGCGGAATCGGCGACTCGGCTTCGCGCAGTGCATCTTCCAACGACACGCTCGGGCGCAGACCGAATTGTTCTGGTCTGCGACCGCTGGCCAAAGAACTGCCTTCGTTCC
The DNA here is from genome assembly GCA_963738665.1 of uncultured Planctomycetota bacterium. Taxonomy (GTDB): domain Bacteria; phylum Planctomycetota; class Planctomycetia; order Pirellulales; family Lacipirellulaceae; genus JABDGM01. Next base: position 928,723 of record CAVTXL010000002.1, on the reverse strand, counting down.
AGCGCCGCAGACCGGCTGAGCTGCGGTCGCCAGCAACAGCAGGGGCCGGTACGCCGGCCAAGAACACGAGTCCGAATCCGAGCAACAGCCCGGCAATGCCGCCGGACGCGGTAATCGTCACTCGCCCCGGTCCGACCGGCCGAATCCCGGCGTCCACGCCGTCGATGCGGCCGATGATGCTCGCGCTGTGGGCTGAAGTTTGCCGTGCGCGGGCGTCGGCCAGGTTCTTGCGGGCCGCTTCGACGAGCTTCGTGTGATTCTCGGCCGCGACGACCAGGTTCGCGTATTCGGCCCTCGACTCAGCCAGCCGGCTCAGCCGCTGGCGGGCTTCCTTCTGCTTCGCCACGAGTGATTGTTCCCGGTCGGCATTCATTTCCAGCGTGACATCGAGGCCGGCAATCGCCCCCTGAATCTCCTGATGCAACTGGTCGCGAATTTCCTTCTCCGATGCGCGGGCGGCAATCACGAACGGATGCTGCTCACTGCGAGTGCCGATCAAACCGGCCACACGAACTTTCGCATCGATCAGCGAATCTTTCAGCCGGCTCAGCGACGGCTGCGACTGCAACAGGCTGCTCGGCGTGGCGAGTAGTTGCGTGGGGTCGTCCTGCGCTCGTTTCAGCAGTTCCACCAGCCGCAGGTTTTCCCGTCGCTGCGAATCGTTCGCCCGGCGTTCGGCTTCAATCGTCTGCAATTCTTGCGACACTTCGCCCTGCCCGCCGGTCGTGGCGTTCAGGTTGCGAAGCTCGACCAGGTCGGCGCCGATGTGGGCTTCGAACTGCGAAAGCTGCTCGGTGCGGCCGGCCAGGTCGTGCTCAGCCATTTCGACTGTTCGCTGGAGTTCAGCGACCATACTCTGGGCCCGCTGGTCGCGTAGCTCCTGCATTCGTTGTTCGAGCTGGTTGCAAAGTTCCGCCAGCATGTCGCTCGCCCGCAAGCGATGCGTGTCCAGCACTGACAGATAGAACACCTCGGTCTTGCCGAATTCGGCTCCGCCGGGCGGCCGCATATCAATGTGCGTGCGGAATTCTTCGACGTCCCGAGCGGTCGGCCAGTTGGCCGCGCTGCGGCTGCTCGGCGGGCCGATTTTTTCCAGCGTGGCTTTGAGGACACCTTGGCTCTTAGCGACCTCCAAGATAGTCTCCTGGAGCGTCTTCATTTCGGAAAGATCCGAGAACTTGCCCAGCCGTTCGTCCGAAACGCTGGCCGCCTCGGGCCGCACGATGAGGGCCTGTGCGGCCCGCCACTCACGTGACGCTAACAATGCGTAGCCGGCGGCCAGGACGGTGCAGGCGACCGCCGGAACAAGCCACAGGCATAGGTGCGACCGGAGAATGTGCCCGATGTCGGCGGGCGAATTCCACGAATAACCGATACCGGCGGCACGTCCAATCGGCGCGGCGCTGCTGGCATGACCCGACCCTTTGTCGGCCGTGCCGTTGTGGGGGAAACCTTCGCGGTGAGTCGAGTCCATAGGTCGTTTCCTGGTGCTGTGTCGCCTCTCGACGCCGGCCCGGCATCGTCGGGCTGGCGTGAGAGGCAAAGTCTGTGCCCGGCCCTAGCAGCGGCCGGTGACGCATCGGTGGGCTAGTGCAGTAACCCCTTACCCAGACGGCATTTGTCTCGTCGGCAGCGTCGCTTACCCACGCCCGACCCGCCCACACAGTCGGCCCCGGCTGCGTTTCGCAAAGACAGCGCGTCGCGATCTCGCCTCACCACACCCTCATCCGCACGAGCCATTCAACCGGTACAGCTCCGAGCGCAATGCGCGGAGGATTGCTTTCCCACAGCCTCCAGGCCGAGTCTGGTAACGGTCTCGACGATCATTCCATGCTGGCTGGCGGCGAATGGATGCGGCCCCAGTCGTAAGGCACTTAGTTTGCAATCTCTGGCAGAAGCCACGACTGGCCCGACAGGCGGCGCCGAGCCGTGAATGAGCACCCCTTCGAAAGGTCCGAATGATTGTCCGACAGTTGACGACGCTGGAAGAGCTGAATCCGCTCAAGCACGCCTGGAACGAATTGGCTGCGGACGTGCCGTTTCGTTCCTGGGATTGGCTCGTCACCTGGTGGAAGCACTACGGCGCCGCCGACGCGGCCGATCGCTTCGGGGCCTCTCGCATGCTCAATGTTTTCGCCGTCTACGAGGAAAGCCCGCTCACAGTAGTTAACAGCGCTGCGGATTCCGATGCCCCAAAACCACGACTGTTAGCAGTTTTTCCGTGGTATTTAGAGCGTTCGGTCCTCTCTGGCAAAGTGCTCCGTTGGCTCGGAACGGGAGAAGTGTGTACTGATCATCTATCCGTCGTCTGCTCGTCACCACAGCGTCTGCAGGCCGCGTGCCATGCGGTCGCCTTGGCCCTCACAGCAGACCACGTCGCCTGGGACCGCCTGGATCTGGCGGCCATCGACACAAACGACCCGGCCGTTCACTGTTTGATCGATAACCTGGCGCAGTCCGGCTGCGGCGTAACGCAGCAGGATGCCGTCGCCACCTGGGCCGTCGAGTTACCGCCGACGTGGGATGAATACCTGGCGACAATATCCAAATCGCACCGCAAACAACTGCGTCAGCTCGAACGCCGAGTGCTCGAATCCGATCGTGCCGTCTGGCATCGCGTCCAATCGCCGGCGGAGCTCGCTGAGGCCTGGGCGATTTTGGTTGATTTGCACCAGCGGCGACGCAAAAGCCTGGGCGAACACGGTTGCTTTGCCTCGCGACATTTTCATGACTTCCATCGCGATTTAGCAGCCCGACTGCTGACCCGCGATGCCCTGCGGCTGAGTTGGCTGGAGCTGGACGGCTCGCCGGCGGCGGCCGAATACCACTTTGCCGGCGGCGACACGACCTATGCTTATCAAGGGGGTGTCGACCCCGACCGACTGGCTGAGGAACCAGGCCGCCTGTCGAACATCCTCTGGATGCGCGCTGCCATCGGCGAGGGCCACCGTACGGTCGATTTCCTCCGCGGAGATGAAGTGTACAAGGCCCACTGGCGGGCAACGCCACAAGCGACCAAGAACGTTCGCATCACTCCCCCGCGCCGGCTGGCCCGTTTCCGCGGAGACGTATTGACGGCCACCGGTCGCATGACAGATTGGGTACGAAGAACACGGCGACAGCTCGCGGGCAACTCGTGTTCCCGAGAAGTGCCCACATAGTTTGTTCCCCATAATCCATCTCCCCGGGGGGAGGGACAGTTCTGGGATCGGTTGTTCGCCGCTCGGTGCGTCCTCCGGACGATGCACAACGAAAAATACGCCAACCGTTTACATCCGCACGCTGCCGTGATGAACACTTGGAAACAAACCGCGCTCGGCGCCTATTACTGGGCGACCCTGCCCGCACGCTGGCGCAGGCCAGCGTTCGCGCTGCTCATCGCAGCGCGCCGGTGCGAATTCTGTTCTATCACCGCGTGGCGGACGAGCATCCAAACGACTGGACCATCTCCACGAGGGCCTTCGCCCGGCAGATTCGCTGGCTGCAGCGGCGATTCGACATTGTGCCCCTTGCCGAGGGACAGCGCCGAATTGCTTCCGGTCAAAACAGCCGCCCCACCGTTTGCCTGACGTTCGACGATGGATATACCGAAAACCTCCACTTCGCCCTGCCGTTTCTGGCCAAGTACGACATCCCCTACACGTACTTTGTCTCGACCGAGTTCATCGACAGCGGTCGGCCCTTTCCGCACGACGTGGCCGCGGGACAGCCGCTCGTCCCCAATACGCCCAACCAGTTGCGGCGGCTGGCGGCCGCGGGCGTGGAGCTCGGCGCTCACACGCGAAATCACGTCAACTTGGGCGACTGCCAATCGATCGAAGAGCTGGTCGATGAAATCCAGGGCAGCAAGTGCGAGCTCGAACAAATGATCGGACGCCCAGTCCGCTACTTCGCCTTTCCCTTCGGCCAGAAAGAGCATATGTCGGCCGAGGCATTCCAAGTCGCCGTCGAGGCTGGCTACGCCGGCGTCTGTTCGGCATACGGAGGCTACAACTTCCCCGGCGACGATTCGTTCCATCTCCGTCGCTTTCACGCCGATCCGGAGATGATTCGGTTCAAGAACTGGCTGACCGTGGATCCACGCAAACTGAGTGCGGACAGCTCGTTCCCACGCTCTGCCTGCCACGGCGGATCGTCAACGTGGGAACGCGCCAGTTCGACGCTTTGCGCCGAGTCTGCACCTTCACGCTCGCCGCAGAGCGCCGAGCCATCGCGTTCCGACCTGGAGCGTGAAAACAAGTCCTAAGAGCAGTCTCGTCGCCGACGAATTATTCACACACATGCAACAAATACCCGCTTCAACCTCGTCTGCCGATCAAGGCTTTCGGCCCGATTCGCTGGCCGCCAGCGTGGCCGTGCTGTTGCTGGCCAACCTGATTCAGCGAACGGTCGGCTTCGGCCGCGGCGTGTTGTTTTGCCGCTGGCTGTCGCCGGAAGAGCTTGGCACCTGGGACATGGCCTACAGTTTCCTCCTGCTGGCCGCGCCGCTGGTGGTCATTGGGTTGCCCGGTTCGTTTGGTCGTTACTTGGAGCGATACCGTCAGCGCGGCCAGCTACGGGCCTTTTTGCGACGCGCTTCCGCTTGGACGGCGGCTCTCACTACGCTGGCCGTCGCGCTGCTGCTCGTTTGTCGGCAGCGATTCTCGGAATTGGTGTTCGGTAGCTCAGACCAGCAGCAACTCGTGCTTGTGCTGATTGCGAGCTTAGTATTTGTCATCGTGCACCATTTTCTCGAGGCGCTGTTTGCTGCGTTGCGAAAATTTCGCATCGTGTCGACGATGCACTTCTGCCAAAGCCTCGTTTTTGCCATCATTTCGCTCGGACTCTTGATTTGTTGGCGAACCGGCGCCGAGAGTATCGTCGTTGGCTACGGCGCCGCCTGCATGGTGTCGGCTAGCTTTGCACTGGTGTGGAATGCCCGCAACCTGGCCGCGGTCGCGCCGCCCGGCGACGCCCCACCGCACGCCCAGTTTTGGCCGCCCCTGGTTCGCTTCGCCGTGCTAGTCTGGCTGACCAACATGCTGTGCCAGCTATTCGCCGTGACCGACCGCTATATGTTGATCCATATCAGCGGCCTGGAAAGCGCCGAGGCGCTGGTGCAAGTCGGTCATTATCACGCCAGCCGCGTATTGCCGCTGTTGTTCCTGTCGTTGGCCGATCTGCTGGCCGGCGTCGTGCTGCCGTACCTCAGCCACGATTGGGAAGCCGGCCTCCGCGAGCGCGTCGCCGAGCGTCTCAACATCGTGTTGAAGTTTTCCGCCCTGGCAACGCTGGCGGCCGGCGTGGCCGTGCTGTGGGTGGCCCCGTTACTGTTTCACGTCGCCTTCCAGGGTCGCTACGACGGCGGCTTGGCCGTGCTCCCCTTCACGCTCACCTATTGCTCGTGGTACGGCCTGGTGCTGATCGCCCAGACGTATTTGTGGTGCGCCGAGCGCATGAAAACGGGCCTGATTCCGCTGGCGTGCGGCTTGGTCGCCAATACACTGCTCAACTTCCTGTTGATTCCCCTCTGGGGCCTCCGCGGCGCTGTGATATCGACGACGATCTCGACCGGGCTAGCCCTCGCGGTTTTGTATTACCTCAACCACCGCAACGGGATGAAGCTCCAATTTGGAGTCGTGTGGCTGAGCCTGTCGCTTGCCGCCCTGTCGGGCGGGCTGCTGTTGAGTGCAATCGTGCTCGTCGCCCTGCTGGCCGCGTTGCCGTGGTCGCGGACGCTGGTGTCGAATGCGGAACGCAAAGTGATTGGAAGACTTGTAGATGATGTAAAGAACAGGTGGCATGACTTCGTTGTACTTCGCTTGGGAAAGGCCGGCAAAAATCGCGCCGGCCATAGCGTCAATCGTGCCAGCCACGAAGTGGCGGCAGCACTCAGCCGTGGGCGCCAGCCCACGGAGGCGTGACACACTCGATGATCGAGCCGCGTGACTCGAAATTCGGTCCGTGGGCTCGCGCCCACGGCTAAGCAATGCCGCCGCTGTGCGGCCGACTTCGCTTCAAGGGGGGTCGCAAGATGGATGCGATAACGACTGCCGTCGACTGCGCTCGAGCCCGTGACATGTCGAGGGACTATACGTCGTCTGCGACTACCACGTCCGCGCGCCGCTGCGCGTGATGTTCGTGCAAACGATCATGCCGATCGGCGGGGCCGAGATGCTGACGGTCAACCTGATCCGCCGGCTCGACCGGCGGCGCTCTGCGCCGGAGTTGTGCTGTCTGAAATGGCCCGGTCCGCTGGGCGAGCTCTTGGCCGGCGAGATCCCGGTCCATCACGGTTTGCTGGCCGGCAAGTACGACCTGCGCATCCTGCCGCGCCTTGCACGCCTGTTTCGCGAGCGGCAGATCGACGCCATCGTGACCGTCGGCGCGGGCGACAAAATGTTCTGGGGACGCCTGGCCGCGCGGCGGGCCCAGGTGCCGGTCGTCATCGCGGCCCTACACAGCACGGGCTGGCCCGACGGCGTCGGCCGGCTGAATCGTTTACTGACGCCGCTGACCGATGCCTTCGTGGCCGTCGCGCCGGCGCACGGCCGGCATTTAATTGAACAGGAGCGATTTCCGCGCAGCCGCGTCGTCGTCATACCAAACGGCGTCGACACCGAGCGTTTCGCGCCCGTGCCGGACGCTGAGGCGATCCGCCGCGAGCTGGGCATCGCGCCCACGGCCCCAGTCGTCACGATCGTCGCCGCGCTGCGGCCGGAGAAGAATCACGAGTTGTTTCTAGATGTGGCGTCGCGCGTGCGGCGAGAATTGCCCGAGACTCGATTTATCGTCGTCGGCGACGGCCCGTGCCGTTCTGCGCTCGAACTGAATGCCCGCGAGCGCGGTTTAGAGTCGGCCGTGCACTTCCTCGGCTCGCGGGACGATATTCCGCGCATCCTCACGGCGAGCGACGTCTTCGCTTTGACGTCGCACAACGAAGCCAACCCGGTTTCGATATTGGAAGCGATGAGCGTCGGCCGGCCGGTCGTCGCAACGAACGTCGGTTCGATCTACGAAGTCGTCGAAGACCGCGTCAGCGGCCGTCTGGTGCCGCCTGGCGACGCCGGCCGCTTCGTCCCACACCTTGTCGAGTTGCTCAACAAGCCGCTGCAACGCCAGGCCATGGGCGACGCCGGCCGGCGAAGAGTCATCGAGCGCTACTCGCTCGACCAAATGGTCCGCGGATACGAGTGCTTGATTAAGTGGCTCTTTCGCCAAAAGGTGCGAGCTAAACGGCAAAGCGGAGCGCCGCGAGGCGTGCCGGCTCTTCAACTGACTACAATTGACAGCGGCGACCGGAACACTGACAACTGACGCCCAACTACGTATCATGATCGATTCGCTTCCCGTTCGCCCATGCTCACCGAGTTGCTACTGACGACCCTGGCCCGCTTCCTGAGCGGGGCGAGCGTGCGCTGGATCGATTCGCAGCCCGACACCTGCCAACGCGTCTATTTCGCCAATCACACCAGCCACCTCGACGTGATCCTGGTGTGGTCGGCCCTGCCCCACGAAGTCCGCCGGCTGACGAGGCCCGTCGCGGCAAAAGACTACTGGGAACGCGGCCGCGTCCGCCGTTCGCTCGCCAAAACGTACAACGCCCTGTTGGTCGATCGCAAAGAGATCAAGGTCCACCAGAGCCCGGTCGACGTCATGCTGCGGGAGATTGGCAGCACCCACTCGCTGATCATTTTCCCCGAAGGGGGCCGCTCCAGCGGCGAGGGCGTCGGCGAATTCAAGAGCGGGCTATACTATCTGGGCAAGAAACGGCCCGATCTCGAGCTCGTTCCCGTGTACATCGACAACATGAACCGCGTCCTGCCGCGAGGCGAGTTCCTACCGGTGCCGCTGCTGTCGTGTATCACGTTCGGGCCACCCATGTGGCTGGAAGCCGGCGAATCGAAGCTCGAGTTTCTGGCCCGCGCCGGCAGGCGGTGTTGCGGCTGAAGGAAGTCGAATAGATGAATGGTCAAGATTGGGCACTGTTGGGCGTTGTGGTCGGGCTGCTCACCGTCGCGACGGTGGTCGGCCAGGTCGTCAAGCGTCAGCCCCATCTGGGCCTCAACGCGGCCGCGGTCGACACGTTCAACCGCCGCGTCCGCGCGTGGTGGATTATTTGCTCGCTCTTGGCGATCGCGTTTCTGTTTCCGCCCGGCTGGACGGTGCTCTTGTTCGGCTTGATGAGCTTCTGGGCCCTCCGCGAATTCATCACGCTGACGCCGACGCGTTTGGGCGATCACCGGGCGCTGTTCTGGATGTTCTTTTTGTTCACGCCGCTGCAGTTCATCCTGGTCGCGGCCGACAAATATGATTTCTACAGCATCCTGATTCCCGTGTTCGCGTTTTTGTTCATTCCGGCCCGAGTAGCCCTGGCCGGCGACGCGAAGCGGTTCCTGGAACGGGTCGCCAAGATTCAATCGGGCCTGTTGATCTGCGTGTACTGCCTCAGCTTTGCGCCAGCCTTGCTCTACATGCCGGGCGTCAAGGAAGGCGGACACGCGCGACTGCTGTTCTTCTTCGTGACAATGGCCCTGCTCTCCGAGGCGTTCCAATTCATCTGGAGCCAGCTTTACGGGCAGCACGTGATCGCCCCCACGATCAACGCCGCCCGCACCTGGGAAGGCCTCGTGGGCGGCTCGGCCAGCACGGCCCTGGTGGGCATGGCATTCTTTTGGGCGACTCCCTACCGCTACATCTGGCAGGCGGCCTTCATGTCGATGGTGATCGCCATCATGGGCTTCGCCGGGGCGATGACGATGTCGGCCATCAAACGCGACCGCGGAGTGCGCGATTACGGCACGCTGGTGGAAGGCCATGGCGGCGTGCTCGACCGCATCGACGCCATCTGCTTCGCCGCGCCGGTGTTTTATCAGATCACGCGGATGCTGCTGGAGTAAGCGCCGGTTCTATTGCCGGCCGCATCGCCGGACCAACAAACGATGCGAAGTTTCAGCGAAGGTGTCCAAAACTCCCCCACTGAGTTTTGGCCATCTTCACTCTTCCGGGGGGGTAAAATCGATCGCTGGCTGCGTGTTGCTGTGGGCGCACGTCGCGAGCGCTGGCCGCGGGTTTTGCGACGGAAGCATTCAGATCGGTTGTCAAAGAGCGACGGGCACTGCTGAGCTTAGCAGGTTTTTGTTCGTTTGTATAGTAGCGTTTTCGGCCAGGGTGGGAAGGGTCAAGAGTCAGGAGTTGAGAGTCAAGAGTTGAGAGTCAAGAGCCAGAGAAGCGGGGAGCAGGGGAGCGGGGAGCAGGACGGGTGATCGCTGGGATGGTTGGGGCGGCGCGGGGCGTTGAGATCGCGCAATTGTGGCTGCCTGAGGCTCTTCCCGGTAAGAGGTCTGAGAGTTGGGTATCCCCAGTCCGCCCCCAGCGTGCCAAGATGCGTGGCCCCAATGCACCCCCCCGGTTCGGCATAAAATCACCCCGCCAAGGCGTCCAGCGGGCTTCGTACCCCACACGCACCTCGTTGAAGCACGTGCGTGTAGATCATCGTGGTCGAAACGTCTTTGTGGCCAAGCAACTCTTGCACGGTCCGGATGTCGGCGCCGGACTCCAGAAGGTGCGTGGCGAAGCTGTGTCGGAGTGTGTGACAAGTTGCTCGCTTCGTCAGACCGGCCTGATTTACGGCCCGCTTTACGGCGCGTTGCAGCACGCTCTCGTGGAGATGATGTCGGTACAAAGGCCCCTCCGGGTAGCGGGGGTCCCGGCAGAGCTTCCCCGAAAAGAAGACATATTGCCATGCCAGCTCCCTCTCCGCGTTGGGATATTTCCTGCGCAGCGCATACGGCAAGTCCGCGTACCCCAAACCGCGCTCCAGGTCCGCTGAGTGCTGCGTGCGGACTCTCGCCATCTGAATTCGCAAGTTCTGAGCGCATCGATCAGGGAGTGGAGCGCTGCGATCCTTGTCGCCCTTGCCCTCTCGCACGGTCAACTGCCGTCGGTCGAAGTCGACGTCCTTAACTCTTAACCGGCAGCATTCGAGTAGCCGCAGTCCCGCGCCATACGTCAGTTCGACCATTAACCGGCAAACCCCGCCGCATCCCTCAACATGTGCAATCAGGCGCTGAACCTCCTGCCGCGACAAAACAACGGGTAAGCGACGGCTCTCTTTGGCGCGGAGGGCGTCAATCGGTGGCAACTCCATCCCGAGAACCTGCTTGTACAGGAACAGGACGGCCGAGAAGGCCTGATTCTGCGTCTTCGCCGAGACTTTCCGTTGGGTCGCCAGGTGGGTGAGAAAGGCCTCGATTTCCAGCTTGCCCAGCGTGGCCGGGTGTCTCCACTCGCGGCCAGCGCGATGAAAGCAAAGGAACTCAAGTATCCAATGCCGGTAGGCTTTCTCAGTCGCCAAGGCGTAGTGCAATGCACGCATTTTGTCGCGAAATCGATCGAGGAGCTTCCGCCCTCCGCGAGTCAAATCCTGCTGTGTATCGCACGAAATCGGGGGACTATACGGCGCAGCGCCGCCTTCACAAGTGGTTGCGGAAATCGCTGGCCAGCGATAAGCTGTTGTCATGACAGGCGTTCCGGGTTGATACGGAGGGCGGCGGTCGTGTTATATACGGCTGTATACCATATAACGTCTGCCTGTCAAGCACTATACGGCGCTGCGCCGTAGAATTCTTGTTAGCCGGCAGCGGGAACATCACATGTCGCGAAGGCCGTCTAAATGAACATGAAGATACTCACCGTTGTCCTGATTCTTTGCCTTGATCGCATTGACCAGTCTGCGATCAGCATTTTCCTCGAAAGACGCAGGCGATCGGTTCCACGTATGTCGCAGTCAGCGGTGCCAGATGAATCCAGGCGTTTTTTACGCCCGCTGTATTCCTCAGGACACCGCAGGTTCTGCCGGTTTTACGGACATCTATCTGGTTAAGAGGGACCGTGACTGAGTTGGTGGATCACTACGATTGGTATTCCAAACACGGTCGTAGTGCTGGGGTGGAGTCCATCGCAGGCAAAGTGGCAGTGCTGGCCCGACACAAGGACACGCCGACTTCGCCAGACAAGCAAGTGGAGCTCACTTTTCATCTCGGCGGCAAGTTGCTCAAGTCGTGGACTACTGCCGATCTCGCTGTGGCAGGTCGGCCTGTCTGACCGCGACGGAGGCGAAAAGAGATGCCGAATTCCAAGTGGTGGGCTGCGAGCAGATACCGGGCACAAATAATACGTATTCACCGTCCAGCGTGTTGACCTCGGCAAGAAGCTGTCCTTCGCACATTCTTGACGGGAGATGAGTATCGCAAATGATGCCGCCTAACACATGCATGCCCGCTGAACTGGCGGCGGACTGTCGCGGTTGCAATCGAGCGCCTCGTGGCCGCCGTCGCTGAGCTTGGGTCGTTAGGCGGCTTATCGCTATGAAATGGATTACACCAATATGGAGCGACCCAGTTGGTTGGTCTGAGTGGGTGGCCAAGACGAAGTGGCGCGTCTTCATCTGGGTGTTTATCCATATCTGTTTCGTTTCGTTTGGACTGTTCGCTTCGTATTGGCTGCTACAAAAAATTGATGGCTTTCAGGATAGTCGCGAGCTTGTTCTGCTTGCCTTGCTTGGGGCAGCATGGCCCATCCTATTTTTCGGCGTTGCCTTCCCAGCGATGTATCTTTACGCCATGCACAGATTGTTGGTCATGCTGGAGCAGAGGAAGCCATTGTCGGATGGAGAACACAAAGATGACAAACGAGAGCCAGCCGCCTAACCAGGGCGTTTGCAGCGGACCGCCGCCCCGCTGGGCAGTCGAACGGTTCCGGTAATTTGTCCGCGCCTTGTTGCAGCCGACCGGCACTCCGGCGGCGGTCGCTGAGCTTGGTCGTTAGGTGCACGAAATGGACCCCCGGATCAAGCGGATCAGCGATCACGGTTACGAGGTCACCGAGCCGACACCGATCGAAATCGGGAAGCCAGCATCGCGGCCGACGGCTCAGGCGATCGGTGCGATTCGGGCGGTCCTGGCTGGCACCGGCACGACGACGGTCTACTGGTTCTGGGTGAGCATCGGTGGCGACAAGCCGCATCTGGGTTTGGCCGTCGCACCGAACGACGATGGAGTCGTCGGTCGAATTGGTCGAGCCGTTGAACCAGTCTGGAGAGTGCACTCACCTCAGAACCCGCTGCTCGACATTCTGCGACTTGGCGATCCCAACATTGATCCTGCGGTAGCGCAGTTCGGCGAGTTGCTGCACGGCGTTGCGCAGGCGCGGCACCTAACACGCCGCTGCAGCCGACGAGCGGCGGGGCGACCCGTCTCGCGAGCGCGGTACACTTCGGCCCGCCGCTCGCGGCTGCGCAGGCAACGTTCGCCGACTACAACTCGCAGAGACACGCACATGGATCAAAACCCGTACCAAGCTCCATCAGCGGCCCCATCCGCTGCGCTTCCGCCCACGAAGGTACGCGTTGAGGACAAATACCTTGTTGTAACTTCCGGCACTGCCCTTCCATCGTTTTGCGTAAAGACAAACAGAGCGGTGCAGCCACAGGACATCCAGCAACGACGGTTAAGCTGGTGCCCGCCGATCGTCGGATTGCTGATCCTTCTTAGCGGCTTATTGCTCATACTGATCTATTTTATCGTCCGCAAACATTGCACGATTTCGTTCGGGCTCTCGCCTGACATTCGGAAAAAATACAGAAATCGCCGCGTCTTCAAAGTCATTGCTGTGATCCTCTTGTTTTTCGCGTTGCCCTTTACGGCTGCAATTGACAACATTGCTGTCGTAATTACCGTATTCATCCTGTTCTTGGTTGCTGTCGTTTCGTTGTTCATTGGCAACTCGCCACTCGCAATTACGAAGCATCGCAAGGGCGAGTTCTGGATATCGGGATGCTCCAAGGAATTCCTCGCACGCATACAAACTGTTGCGTGACACTACCACGTCGGCGAACCAAGCGGTGAACGGGAGCCGCCGATGACGCGGGTTTTGAATTCAAAGACTTCTGGCGGCGGCCCCGTTACCGCCGTCGTTAGGCCGCACAACTCGCAACGTCTCAGTCATGAACGATGCCATAAACGGGGCGGATGTTTCGCACAATGAAGGGAGTGGTATCGTATGGCTAGGCTCGTCTTCGGAATGAACCAATCCCTGGACGGCTACGTCGACCATATGGCGTTCGCGCCAAGCCCTGGGCTCTTCCGTCACTTCATCGAGGAGGCTGAGGGGCAAACGGGCAGTGTCTACGGGCGCACAATGTATGAGATCATGCGCTACTGGGACGACGATCATCCTGAGTGGGGTGCGGAGGAACGCGCCTTTGCGGCGGCGTGGCGGAACCAACCGAAATGGGTCGTCTCGCACTCGTTGAAGTCGGTCGGCCCCAACGCCAGGCTGGTTGAGAATGATCTTAAGGGCTCAATCCGCGACTTGAAGGCCGAGCGCGATGGAGAGATCGAAGTTGCTGGCCCGGAATTGGCGCACGGCCTCACCCAACTTGGCCTGATCGATGAGTATCGAATCTACCTGCACCCCGTCGTGCTTGGCCACGGCAAACCATACTTCGCCGGACCCCGGCCGCCGCTCCGCCTCAGGAGTATTGATCGAATTGGCGAGGATGTGATCAGGTTGACCTACGTCCCTGCCTAACCGCGCGACCGCCGGATCAATGTTCCCGCTGAAGTGCCCACGGCGAAAGTCGGTTCGGCCTAACAAATCGGGTCAACCCGACCGCTCGCTTCGCGAGCGGCGAGTTACCTCGGTCGTTATGCCCATCAGGAGAGCTTTCAATGAAACCAGTCGACACCTTTGGCATTGTCGTCCGAACCGTTGGATTGATCGTTTGCCTGGCCGCGGCCGCGATACTTTTCTGGGCGTTGCTGAATTTGGTTCTTGGAGGCCCGGCAAACGCTGGTGGGATGATTATCGTTGGAGGCCCGATACTGCTGTTCGGCCTTGGGCTGCTTCGAGGCGCCCCGCCGTTGCTCGCGTTTGCATTTCCGAAAGAACATCGTCGCGAGTGATCGTACGCTGGCTAGCTTGTATCGGACAATACCGCAACACGGCGAGCGGTCGCGGGTGGCATCGACGCTTCTCGTCGCGTACAATGGGATTATTTCTGTAATGTTCTTCTCGCGTTCGAGGCTCGTTTAGAATGCCAATAATTCCTGGTATTCTGGGCCCGTACCGGTTGTTCTTTTACAGCTTCGACTGCAACGAACCAAAGCACGTCCATGTGCGTCGCGAACGAAAGACATGCAAGTTTTGGCTGGAACCGGTCGTCCTCGGCGCGAACAACGGATTCTCGGCGAAGGAACTTAACCGAATTAGAAAGATGATCCTCGACAATCTGGATCGCATTTCGGAGGCCTGGGATGAATACTGTGGTGAGTAATGAACCGCGCATTCTGGCGATGAATGTCACGGAGGATTCGATCAACGCAGAGCTTGTGGACGGGCGTCCATCAGCGTCCCGCTCGCATGGTCCTGGCGTTTATCGGACGCGACACCGGATCAGCGCAATAACTTTGAGATCATCGGTAATGGAGAGGGAGCGCATTGGCCCGATATCGACGAAGACATCAGTGCTAAGGGAATGTTGTCTGGTGTGCCTGCACGTCCTCCCAAGAAACTAGCAACCTCGCCGTAACTGGGCCTAACAAATCGCTGAAGCTGACGTGGCTGGCCTTCGCGCCTTTTGACGTGGACATAGCAGCGATCGTTCCTGGTCATTACGAGCATAACTGGCGTGGTCCGCCCCGCAGCTTAGCTCGAACGTTCGCCGCTTCAAGGAACGCCACACAGCCGGAAAGAATCAACCCCAACTTGAAACAATGAGAACAGAAAACCCATATGCCTCACCGCAGGCCGTCGGCGATCTTGTAATTGAATCTTCGATCGTTCGGGTTCGCTCCGTTGCTCGCGTATTCAAGATCGTTGGTTGGTTCGGCGTCGTTCTCTACACGCCGATCGTCATTACTTGTGTCGGATCGCTTGTCATCACACTTGTTGGATACCGAATAGATTCGCCACTTGTGCTCGCCGGTGCGTCCGCGTTCAATGGAGCGATTCTCGGGATCGCGATTTGTTACGTGATGACAGGCCGTCGAATCTCGAAGCAAGACTTAACCGTGAGGCGACGCGCCGTCCTGCTATCGTGCCTCATGATGATCGGATTTCCCATATTCACAATTGTTGGCATCATTTGCTATCGCAATTTAAAGCTCGACTTCAATGACCGTCCTGCACGGATCGTGGAGGGCCGGGGGACATCCAAGTTGTTGGAGTCGCAATAAGTCGCCCCGCATAGCACTGCCCGCCGTGACGCACTAGAATGGTCAGGAGATCGGACGAAAGTGTGGTTGTCCCCATGCACACCATGCACACCCGGTCGGTCTTACGCTTCACATGCTTTCGCTTCCAGGCCTCGCCGTTGGCGTTGGCCACGGCGTACTTCACGCCGCAAGCCGCGCATAAGTCGGCCACCCACCCCGCCTGCGTCGAGGCCTCAAACACGACCAGGTCTGGCCGCTCGGCCTCGAAGAGCTCCTGCAGTTCCATGGCCAGCGTGACGCGCGTTTCAAACCGCGCGGTGCCCGTCGCCTTTTAGTAAACGCAGCAAACACTCTTGAACTTACCCAGGTCCAAGCCCAGAATCGTAATCATCGCCGTGTGCTCCTGTAATCAGGGGATGGAACGAACGTCCAAGCATCCAGACTCTTGCACGACGCACCGTCGTGCAAGAGCACACGGCTTACATGGATTCTTTAGGCGACTCACCTGCACTGCTTGACGCCTAAACCGGAGGTTGCATTTGACTCCGTATACCATTTTAAAGCATCCCAGCGCGTTCCTTCCCGTGGTCATGTCGATCGGCGCCCTCGCCATCGTGCTTGGGTTCCTGGCTTTGCACGGTCCCGCACCGCAAGCCGATGAAGGAACAGCAGCCCACATCTGGCAGCTTCTCATGGCGGCACAAGTACCGATCATCTTGTTCTTCGCAGTCCGTTGGGTGCCAGACTTTCCACGGCAGGCTGTGCCGATCCTGGTACTGCAAGCGCTGGCGGCCCTAGGCGCGATGGCCCCAGTCTATTTGCTCCACTGGTAGGCCGGCCTTACGGCCGCATCCGCTCGATCCCTCCGCAGCGGGCACACGGCCAGCTTTGCCCTCGGGCGAGAACCGAGAACCGGGCGAGAAAGGTGGCCCCCGTCCGCCCCTTGGGACGAATTGCAAGGGTCCAATCGACAGCGACTAGGTCAATTTCAACTACTGCCGGACCGATTGCTCGATCTTGCGTGCGTCCTCGGCACTCAGGCGCCCCACGGATTTAAGAACTGAACTACTACCGGCTGGAAGCCGGTAGGTTCGGGGATTCGTGAGCTACGGACTGGACTGGAAGTCCTTCGCTCACGAGGGAGTGATCTGAAAGTTGTCATCGCCAGGAATGGGCTCCGTCCAGCTCCGTCCCGTTTTGGCCGCGGATGTACTCGGCGATCACTTCGTCGGTGTCGTTGCCGCTGGAGGCCACAAAGTAGCCCCGAGCCCACAGGTGGCGACCCAATATTGTTTTTCGACATGCTGTCCTGGGCGCCGGTGGGGCCGGTGGGCGCCGGGCGGGCGCGGGGCCAGCCAACGCTTTGGGTGGGCGCCGGGGCCACCCAACGCTTTGGGTGGCGTGTTGGCTGTTTTAGGTTGGCGAGGTGGAGTTTGCCTAAGCGGGGCACTTTATTGAGGCCGGCCGACGAGCGGGAACGGCACGGCGCTTGTGCACGGGGCGCGCCGAGAAATGGGTGTCCCCCGGCCGTCACCCCGGCGCAGCTTGACCTTCTGTATGGGCGATCGAGAAGGCCACCCGGGCTCGTATGACGGTGCTGCGCCGGCAAAAGCGCCGATTGAACCATGGCCCCCGCGACCACCGCCGATTTGCGGCCCCCGAACGGGCGAAAGGACATAAAAGAGTTCAGCAAACGCTGGACACGAGTGGACGGTACGATGTTAAGATTATGCCTGAAACTCTTTCCGGCTCGACCCAAATAAGTTGCGTCGGATAAAGGACGGGGGCAGTTTTCCATTCTGTTCAAATCTCTGCAATCAAGGTGCTGCGATGAAATGCTTCAGGGCGTTCACTATGAAGAAGGTTGTGCTGGTTAGTCTGTTGAGTGTCGCCATCGGCGCCAATCCGGCGCTCGCCAAATCGCCGGTCAAGTTGCAGAACTGGATGGGCACGATCAATTTCTCCGAAGAGGATACTTCCACCTTCACGCTAGCAGGAACGGCCTCGCATTTGGGAAAGTTTACGGCGGAAGGCGAAGTCGACTTCACCCCAAACGCCGATGGAACGCTGACCGGCACGGGCGTCGTGGTGTTCACCGCCGCCAACGGCGATCTAATCGTCGGCCAAGTGGAATGGGAGGCGGAGGAGGCCGTGGATGGCTGTCGCAACAGCGCCATTCATTTCAAATGGGCCGATTCAGTCCAGTTCAGCGACGGGACCGTTGTACAGAGCACGGGACGATTCGCCCACGCCGACGGCCGGCCGCCTGGGTTGGTCGTGATCGCCATCATTGCGATCCTGATTGGACTATTGAAGCCGGCCGTCGAAAGTTGAGAAGTGAGATACGTTGGGCGCTTGCCGATCTGGTCAACTTCGGATGACTGTTGGCAGCGAACGCAACAAATGGCCCGGCTGTGTTTCTATTTCCCGTTTTCGTTCCCAGCGAATCAATCGTTCCGACCGAGATGGTGGGCTCTATGCGTTTATCGTCGCAGCATGGCCCCGCCGCGGGAGGCGTCGTAGATGCTCGCGCCGCCGCCTATCGCCGCGGCGGATGAGGAATCATTTGATTGCCGGCGCTCTTGTTCGGCGCGGACGGCCCGGTCGGCGTAGATCGAGCCGCCCTCGGCCACCATCGTTGATGTCGCCGGCAGTTCGTTCGCGATTGGCGTGGCGCTGGTGATGCTGGCGAACCGCGTCGGCGGCGCGTCGGCGGTGGAAGCAGGCGCGGTGGCGCCAATCGGCGTGATGTCATCCGGGCTTTGGCCGCGGTAGATGGCGACCGCTGCGGGGGCCGCTTTGGCGTCCACCGCGGGCGTCGCGCTCACGGCCGTCACATTGCCACGCTGGCCGTTGAGCATCTGCGTGATCAGCGACGTTTCCGGCGTCAGGTGCGGCCGGCCCGATTTCACCCATTCCAGCCAGGCGTCCTGCAGGGCGGACAGATTCGTGAAGCCGTAATGCTCTTCGACGGCCCGCGGCCAGTTTTCGTCGTTCATGCCGTCGCCTACGAACGCCAAAAACTCCTTCCGCCCGCGGCTCTCAATCAGCCATTGCGACAGCGAATGCCCTTGCGAATAGAGCGGCATCACGTCGCTGGGGTACTCGGTCATGGCGAACATCTGGCTGAAGGCGATGCCGCGGCCGTGCTTCAGGAAATCGATCAGCATCCGCTCTTGCTTAGCGATTTCGCTTTGGTGCTCGACCGTCGTGCAAGCCCCTTCGTCGGCCCAGCGGGGCAGCGGCTTGCGGAAGTACGAGGCAAAGATGGTGTGCGTGACTTCATGCGGCAACACAGAATCGAGTATTCGCTCGCGTGAACCCTGAATGTTCATCTTCCAGTCGAATACTTCGCCGTGATCGAACACGAAGCTCGTCGCTCCGCCCGCGCCCAGGTTGGGCGCTACTTGGGCCGTAATCGGGCAACGCTGCGACCAGGAGGGCATCTCCTGGCCGATCCACTCGATGGCCAACTGCTTCCGCCACATCTCGGCCGTGTCACCGATTTCTTTGGCCAACGCGGGCGTCGGCGCGGAGACGGTGAAATTGGTCGTCTTGTAGCCGGCCGCCCGCAGTTGCGACGGCGGCGCGGCGGACGCAAAGGAGCTGACGGATAAGATTCCGAGAATTAGAAATAGACGTCGGGCGAAGCGAGCTTCCATGCTCTTCTCCTTGGTGCTCGTTGCGGCATGCGTGCTCGTGATGGCACGCGTGCAGTACATCCTTGTGGCACGTCACGCGCTTTTCTGCGCGGCTGAGGCGACTCAGCAAACCGCGGCAAAGGCAAATTGCGGGCCGATTCGGCGCCGTTTCTCGCGTCGCCCTGCGTCGGGCTATCCAGGCAGCGAAAAAAACCTCAGTTCTATGGCTACGAACGGCTGAGCGGCGGGGTTCAAACTCGCGCGCCGTTTGTAAAGTTTGCAAACTGTAGCATGCCGCCAGCGCTGCGACAAAGGCCGATTCTTGGCGAACCCCGGAGCGCCGCTAGCACACGAGAAGCGCTGAATTTTGCGCTAACGACCGCTGATTTGAGCGAGGCGATTATCCACGCGCTCTTTCTCTTCGTCCAAACTACGGGCCATTAGCGATTATGAGCGGTTACTTTCCCTGCGTCGCCTGCGCGGCTTTGATCTTGTCGAGCAACCGGCCCGGCGAGCCCATGACGTTGTACCCCCCGTCGAGGTGCAATATTTCGCCGGTAATGCCGGAGGACATATCTGACAGCAGGAACGCGCCGCACTTGCCGGCCTCTTCGTGGGTCACATTGCGGCCGAGCGGGGCCATCGATTCGTAGAGGCCGAGCATTTCGTCGACGCCGGCGCCGCGGCCCGACACGGTTTGCAGCGGCCCGGGGCTGAGTGCGTTGATGCGAACGCCCTTTGGCCCCAGGTCGTACGCCAGGTACTTCACGATCGAATCGAGCGCCGCTTTGCAGATGCCCATCACGTTGTAACCGGGCACCGGCCGCTCGCCGCCGTAGTAAGTGAGCGTCAAGATCGAGGCGCCTTCGTTGAGAATCGGCTGCGCCTCTTGCGCCAGTGCAATCAGACTGTACGCGCTGATCTCCATCGCCAGTTTGAAGCCGGCCCGGCTGGTTTCGATCGTGTCACGCTTCAAGTCGTCAGGCAGGGCAAAGGCGATCGAGTGCAGCAAGAAATCGAGGCGGCCCAATTTCTCTTTGGCCACCCGCATCAGTTCGGCGACTTGCTCATCGTTCGTGACGTCCATTGGCTGCAAGAAGGCGCAGTTCGGGTTGCCCTCGGTTAACTTGAGCACCCGGCCCAAGTTTTTTTTCCGCTCGTCATCGGGCTTGTCGGGCATGTACGAAAACCCGCAGGTGCCCCCTTCCTCCAAGATCCGGTCGGCAATTGCCCAGGCGATCGACTGCTTGTTGAAAACGCCTGTAATCAGGCCGCGCTTGTTGGCGAAAATGGGTTCCATCAATCCGGCTCCTCAGAACTTGGCGATGTCGCGGAAGCGCAACACGAACCTGTCGTAGAATTGACATCCGGCCGCTTGATTCGCGACAATAGGCGAAAGCCTAGCATGGCCGGACGGCTGTTTAGCCACTCATCCACAAAGCCCGGACCACGCCGGTCCGGCCCTCGAATGCCAGACATCGTAACGAACCTGCTGCATCTGTCCAGCGAAGCTGCCGAGCTGGAAGAGCTGATCGAGCCGGCCTTGGACCTTGTCGTCACGGCCACTGGCGCCGAGGCGGCGGCAATCGCCAGGGCGACAACGCCCGATTGGACCGTCATCGCCGCCCGCGGAATCGCCGCGGCCTCAGTACCGCTGGAGCTGGCAGCGGACGTCCTGGAGCAGGACGACACGCTTTCGCGCGAAGGGTGGCAGGCCGCCCCGTTGCGAATCAGCCAAACGGGAGTGGAGAGCTCGGGCGGAACGGCTTTTGTGCTTTTGGTCCGCAGTGGTTGCCCGGCCGCGCTGTTTGCCCATGTCGCCCGCGGCCTGGCCGACGCGATGGCCATCGCCCAACGGAACGAGCGATCGGCGCTCCGCAGCCGCCGGCTGGAAACGGTGCTCGACATCACCCACGAGTGGCACCAGACGAACGAAATGGAGACCCTCTTGGTGCGGATGGCCGAGGCGGCCACGCGGTTCTTCGACGCCGACCGGGCCAGCATATTTCTGTGGGATAAAGCGAACAAAACCATCGTCGGCCGGCCGGCGCTCGGCATGCCCAGCGGCGAGCTGCGGCTGCCGGATGACGCGGGCATTGTCGGCCAGGTGATTCAAACCGGCGAGCCGCGGCGCGTCAGCGGCCCGCGCGAGGCCGATGAAATCGACCGCGCCGTCGATCGCAAGACCGGCTATCGCACGGAGACGATTCTCTGTGTGCCGCTCGTTTCACCGCGGGGCGAGCGGCTGGGCGCGTTCGAAGTGCTCAACAAGCGCGGCGGGCCGTTCACTGCCGATGACCAGCGCGGCCTGGTAGACCTCGCGGGCTACGCCGCCGTTGCGCTGGTAAATACGCAGCAGTTCGCCGAGCTCGTCTCGCGACACGAACAACTCATCGAGCAAGCCGCGCAAGAGGCACTCTTGTTCGGCGACAGCCCGGCCATTCAGGCGTTGCGGGCCACGATCGGGCGGATTGCCGACACGGACCTGGCAATACTGATCCTGGGCGAAAACGGCACCGGCAAAGAAGTGGTCGCCCGCTCCATCCACTTCGGCAGCCACCGCCGCAAACATCCGTTCATTGCTGTCAACTGCGCGGCGCTCACCGAGACATTGCTTGAAAGCGAGTTATTCGGACACGAAAAAGGCGCGTTCACCGACGCCCGCGAAACGCGGGCCGGCAAATTCGAGGCGGCCGCCGGCGGCACGCTGTTTCTGGACGAAATCGGCGACATGAGCCTGGCCGGCCAAGCAAAGCTGTTGCGCGTGCTGGAAGACAAAACGATCGTCCGCGTCGGCGGCAGCCAATCGATTTACACCGACGTCCGCGTCCTGGCGGCGACCAACCAGGACTTGGCCGACTTGGTGCGTACCCGAAAGTTCCGCGAAGACTTGTACTTTCGCCTGAACGTCGTGTCGCTCGAACTGCCGCCGCTCCGCGATCGGGGCGACGATATCTCGCTGCTTGCCGACCATTTCCTGCAACAGTTCTCACGGCGGGCCGGCCGCCGGACGCCCAAGCTCTCGGCCGCCGCCCGCAAACGGCTCTTCAGCCACCCCTGGCCCGGCAACGTCCGCGAACTGCGGAACCTGATGGAACGGCTCGCCTATCTGTCGGCCGGCGAGCGGATCGAAGCCGAAGACCTGGCCTTCATCCTGTCGCCGAGTGCGGCGGCCCCCTCGCTGGTGGA
The DNA here is from genome assembly GCA_963738665.1 of uncultured Planctomycetota bacterium. Lineage (GTDB taxonomy): Bacteria > Planctomycetota > Planctomycetia > Pirellulales > Lacipirellulaceae > JABDGM01. The sequence continues at coordinate 906,696 of CAVTXL010000002.1, read as the reverse complement.
GGCCGGCCTTTCGCTTAACGAAGCCACTCACCAGTTCCAGCGGCATTACATCCAACAGACGATCGATCGGGCCCGCGGCAACGTCAGCCTGGCCGCCAAGAACCTGGGCGTCCACCGCTCAAACCTGTACCGCAAAATGCACCAATTGGGCATGGAAACGGGAGACTCGGACGACGAAACGGCCTAGCCGGCCGGCCAGTCCCACAGATCGCTGCCGGTGGCTTTTCCGGCAGGTGGTGCCGGTGCGACATCGCGGTCGCTTCCGTCAACCGCGGTTGAATTGGGCGGCCTGGCCGCCGCCAAAACGCCATTTTTTGCTTGGATTCCGGTCCGGCGGTGGATATGCTAGAAGGTGGGTTGGAATACATTCATCCTGCTGGATCGAATCGGTTGCAGCCTATTCGTTGGATGCGCAGCCGATCGACCGTCCGGCGATTGGGCGGACAGTCCACCTGCCGGGCAACGCTCCGCCGACACGTTGGAATGGAGACAAAGGGATCCGCTTTCGCGGAGCACTAGCGCGGATGAGACTCGAATTAGCTGGAGTACTGATCATGCCCCGCCACGTTTGGCTCGTGATTGCTGGCATAGCTGCGACAACCGTTTTTTCGCTCGGCGGTGCGATTTGCGCCGCGGGTGGCGATGATTCTTCCGCCGCCGTGACGGCGGTAGGCGCAAACAATCGACCCGCGGCGCAAAGCCATCCGGCGCCGAAGGACTCCGTCACTGGCGATGCGCTGGACTTGTTCGGAGCGGTCGACGCCGGCAAATTGGAGCTGAAGTTTCTTGCCAAAAGCGATCACAACGCGCGCATCCTCTTGACCAACAAGACGAAGCAGCCAATGACGGTGCAATTGCCGGAGGCGTTTGCCGGCGTGCCGGTCCTGGCCCAGAACATGCGTAACGGTGGCGGGAACCGCAATACGAACGGGGGCGGCGGGAACAACAACAACAATGCCAACCAATCGCTCGGCGGCGGGTTTGGTGGCGGTGGATTTGGCGGGGGCGGATTTGGCGGCGGTGGATTTGGCGGGGGCGGTGGCGGCGGCGGTATCTTTAGCATTCCCCCGGAGCAGACGGCCAAGCTCGACGTCGAAGTTGTCTGCCTCGACCACGGCCTCCGCGAACCCTCATCGTCCAAAGCCTACGTCCTGATGCCGATTGAGCAATGGGTCGATCGCCCGGCCGTGATCGAGCTGGTCAAAGCGCTCGGGCGTGGCGAATTGCAACACGGCGCCGCGCAAGCCGCGGCCTGGAACTTGAATAGCGACATACCCTGGAGTGAATTGGCCGCCAAGAAGCAGGGAACGGTCCGCAACTTCGTGCGTCCGCCCTATTTTACGTCCCACGAGATTCAGGCCGGCATGGCCTACGCAAACGAAGCGGCTCGCCGCGGACAACTGGCGCAATTCAGCGGGCAATACGGGACCGGCAAACCGACTTCGGACGGCAGCGAGGCCATCAGTACCGCCCCCGACCACAGTCGCCAGCCGGAGAAGGCCAACGATCACGCGGTAAACGAATCCGAAGAACGTGAGAAGGACGAAGCTGCCGAACCCCAACAGGACGTCGCCGGGACCGCCCTGGGTACAGCAACCCAGCCCTGAGCGACAAAGCCCTGACTTACGCGGCCTTAATCTCTACTAGCTCTAGTTCGCGGATGGTCGCCAACAAGCGGCGGACTTCCGCTTGGTATTCTCTGCGCTCCACTTGCCAGCGCGATTCGAGCTGCTCGTAGTGCTGCTGCTGGCGGTCGAGCTCCTGCTCACGAGCAACGAGTCGGGCGGCTTGCGATTCGACGTCGGCCACACGCCGCTCGGCCCAACCGTGCAACTCCTGCCGCTGCTCTTCCAGGGCGTCGAATTGGACCGCCAAATCGTGCCGGACCGACTCGAGCCGCTCCGACCGCGTCGCAATTTCGTCCAGCGTCAAGCGGTAGTGATCCCCCAGTTTACCGCGGACTTGCGCGATCGACCGCGCCAGGCTCGCCGGGGCCAAAGCCCCGGAGAGCTGCGCCCATATCTCCTCAGTGGCCAACCGCATCTCGAGCACCTCGCGCCTGCGTCTGGCGAAGTTCGGACTGCATTTGCTCGAGGGCTGCGGCCCGCGCGTCGAGCTCAGCGTCGCGCTGATCGAGTTTTTGCTCACGATCGCGCTGCTCGGTTTGCACGAGCTGCCGTTCGGCCGCGGCCGAGCGTGTCTGGCGCTCGGTTTGCTCGGCAAGTTGCCGCCGGTCCGCCTCCAGTTGGCGCACCAAATCATCCAGCTCCGACTTTTGGAGTGACAACTGGGCCTCGGCCTCGTCCAGGTAGCGCGAGCGAGCCGCAAAGCGGCGCGCTTCCTCTTCGAGCTCGTGCATTCGTTGCTCGGTCACCCCAAGCCGCTCGAATCGGCGCAGCGCGGCGTCGATCTCCTGCTGACGAAACGCCAACTGGCGCTCGGCCGCATCGATCTCTGCCTCGCGCGCGGCGAATTCCGAGAGCGCCTTGCGAAACTCGGCTCGCTGCAATTCCAGCTCGCCGGCCCGCTCGCGGAGCATTTCCGTCTGGCGCTCCAGTTCCGTCGCCTGGCCTTGCAACCGCGCTTCCCAGGCGTTGATGTTCTCTTCTCGCTGGGCCGCCTCGGCAGTGCGGTCGCCGACGCGGGCCTTTTCCGCAGTTCAGCGCTTCGATGTCGCGGTAAAGTAGCGCCTGGCGATGATCCAGGTCACGATGCCGTTGTTCGATCGCCAGCTCGCGCTCTTGCAACAGGTCGTGGCGCTTCAGCCAGTCCGCGCGGGCCTCTTCCAGATCTGTCATTCGCTTGTCGAGGTCGGACTCGCATTGTTCGACGCGCAATTCGCGCTCGACAAGCCGCAGCTCTCGCTGGGCGAGCGCGTCTTCGCGGACTTGAAACAATTCGACGGCCCGCGCCTCGGCGGCCGCTTCGCGCTCCTTGAGGTCCTCTTCCCTCGTGGCCACGTCGTCGGCGCGTTGCACCAATTCCTGTTGCCGTTCGTCGAGCCAGTCGCGCACGCCTTGCCATTTCGCGTCCAAGTCGGCCTCTCGCGCAGCCAAATCGCTCTCGCGGCGATCGACGTCACCCCGCTGAACTTGCAGACGGTCGGCGAGCTGCACCGCGTGCGTGCGGATTTGTTCAAGCGACTGATCGACCGACACGCCTTGGCTTGCTTCGACAACATCCCCGGCGGACACGAGTTGCAGCGCGCTAGACTCTGCGGCCGCGCGGCTCGCCGCGCTGTCCGCCGTGTGGACCGTCCACGCGAATCGACGGCGGCAACTGAGCCGCTGGGCCGGAAGAAGTACGCTCGCTCGACATTGTCCGTTGCCCTCACTGCCAGCAATCGTGCGCCTGCATCGCGCGCACACCCCGCATGGCGCACCCGCAAAGCTTTGCTCACCTCCATCGGCAGCGTAGCAGGAAAACTCCACTCCGTTTGTGCAGACGCCGATAGCAGAATGACGGCGTGGAAAACGAGGGCGACTAGATAAGCGCCAGTGAGAACTCTGTAATCGTGACAGTTGCCGATAGCGCGGCGCAAAAGCAACCGGGCAGGCGTGCGGCCGAGTGGCTCCGCAGGCCCGCCGGGCGAATACGCGTTGAACCGCCGGCGCCACCAGCGCTGCTGGCAGAGGCCAGACGACTTATGCCTTCACGCCATCGATCGCTTCTTGCAAGCGGGACTTCGGCTGGACTCCCACAAACCGGTCCACCACCTCGCCGTTCTTGAACAACATCAGCGTGGGAATGCTGCTGACGCCGTAATTTTGGGCGGCGTTCGGCGCGTCATCGACGTTTAGCTTACCGATCTTGATCGCGCCTGCGTTCTCGGTCGCCAGTTGCTCGACCACCGGCGCGATCTGCCGGCAGGGCCCGCACCAGGGCGCCCAAAAGTCGACCAGCACTGGGCCGGCAGCCTCCAGAACTTCTTGAGAAAAATTATTGTCATCAAATTCGGTGACGCCCATGGAATTCTCCTCGCACCAATATGGCGACCAGGCCGCACGCACAGTTGCCTACGCCGGTAATCTGCCAATTCAACAGACACGTCAAGAAATTATAGGTTCGACAAGGGGGTTGTCAACGAGGGTCGCCACGTGGGGCGTTGCCGGCGGAAAGCGAACGCGAGATACTTTACAACCTGCTTGATCTGACATGTCCCGTTCCGAAATACGCACGGGCCGAATCACCGGAGAAAACGCCATGGCACTTACCCCCAGCACCATGTTGCCCCTCGGCACCCACGCGCCAGATTTTTCGCTCGTCAATGTCGATGGCCGCACCGTCTCACTGCGCAATTTCGACGATGCGCCGGCGCTCCTTGTCATGTTTATTTGCAATCACTGTCCGTACGTAAAGCATTTAGCCGATGCGCTCGCGGAATTCACAGACCGCTACATGGCGAAAGGCGTCGCCGTGGTCGCGATCAATTCGAATGACGTCGCCACGCAGCCAGCCGACTCACCGGAGCAGATGGTGGCGGAAGCCGAGCAGCGCGGCTATCAGTTCCCGTACCTTTACGACGAGACGCAAGCGGCGGCCAAGGCCTACCGCGCGGCGTGCACACCCGATTTTTACCTGTTCGACAGAGATCGCCGGCTGGTGTATCGAGGCCAGTTCGACTCGAGCCGGCCCGACAGCGGAATTCCGATCACCAGCAGCGACCTGGGCGCCGCCATCGACGCCGTGCTGGCCGGCAAAAAGCCGTCCGACCAGCAAAAGCCGAGCATCGGCTGCAACATCAAATGGATCCGTGGCAACGAGCCGGATTACTTCGGTTGAGCGCCCAGAGCTATTCGGTCCTTGCTGCAAGGATCGTGAAACCGGCCGCATGGCGCCGCTAGCATCCGGCTCCGCGGCTCCCGCTCTTTACCCGGTTGGCCGGCCTGCGTATTCTTCGCGGTTGAAAGTTATCAATCCGCGTGTCTGCCGATGGAGGGACCCATGCGCTCGCTGCTGCGAAACACACGTTATGCTGTCGTTGCCCTGGCCGCACTGCTTTGCACCAGTTCGCTGGCCGGCGCGGAAGACTTTCGCATCGCGACCAAGATCTACCGCGGCAAAGACGACAAAGCCAAGCTCGTCAGCGAAACGACAACGCTGTTCTTGAACGGCACGGTCTACGATTTCCTGGCCGATGGCTCGCAGATTGCCGTGTTCCGAAAAGAGGCCCGCGAGCCGGGCCGATTCATTCTGCTCAATCCGCCGCAGCGGATTCAAACCGAGCTGTCGACGGAGAAGTTGACCGGGTTGATGGAGCACCTCCGCGACTGGGCTGGTCGCCAAAATGACCCCATGCTCAAGTTTGCCGCCAACCCGCAGTTCAAGGAATCGTACGATGACGACAGTGGGCAGCTCGTGCTGGCCAGTAATTTGGAGACGTACACCGTCGAGACTGATCCGGCCAGCCACCCGGAAGCGGTTGCCGAATATCGCGAGTTCTTGCATTGGTACACACAGCTTAACACGATGCTCTCAGCCGGCCCGCCGCCCGAGCCCCGGCTACAGCTCAACGAGGCACTGTCCCGCCACCGCGTGGTGCCGCGCAGGGTCGAGCTTTCGTTGTCCGGCGAAAAAGAGCCGCTCCGGGCCGAGCATGAATTCAACTGGCGCCTCTCCCAGGAAGACATGGCCCAGATCGACGATGTCCGCACGTCGCTGACTCGCTTCCGCGAATTGAGCAACGAGGATTTCGAGAAGACAACGCGGGCGGCCCAGCCGGCGAAGTAAGTGCGAGTTTTGCGTTTCTCCCTCTTCCTGTGGGAGATGGTGTGTTTTCTTGTCTCGTTAATCTCAAGCGCGTGTCAACTCTTTGAATCGCCGCTCGAGTTCTTGCGTCAGCGGCCCTGGCTTGCCGCTGCCAATCGCGCGACTGTCGACCTTCACGACGGCGATCACCTCGGCCGCCGTGCCCGTCAAAAAGCATTCATCAGCGACGTACACGTCGTGCCGCGTGAGAGACGCTTCTTGGACGGCGATGCCGGCCGATTCGGCGAGCTCAATCACCGCCTTGCGAGTAATGCCCGCCAAGATGCCGGCGTCGAGCGGCGGCGTGAAGAGCTCGCCGTTCTTCACCAAAAAGATGTTGTCGCCGCTGCACTCGGCCACCTCTCCTTTGTGGTTCATCATCAGCACTTCGATGCAGCCGGCCTTCAGCCCTTCGATCTTGGCCAGAATGTTGTTGAGATAGTTCAGCGATTTGATCCGCGGGTTCAGCGCCGCCGGGTGATTGCGGACCGTGCTGGCCGTGACGATCTCCAGCCCCGATTGATAGAGCTCCTGCGGATAAAGCGCAATCGTGTCCGCGATGATGATCACCTGGGGATCTTTGCAAAGATTGGCGTCCAGACCCAGCGTGCCCGTGCCGCGCGTGACGATGAGCCGGACGTAGCCCTCGCTGAGATCGTTCGCCCGGACCGTGTCGTTCACCGCTCGGCACATCGCCTCGAACGAAACCGGAATCTCCAGCCAGATCGCCCGGGCCGATTCGAACAGCCGCGTGATGTGCTCGTCCAGTCGAAATACCTTGCCGCCATAAATCCGTAGCCCTTCGAAGACGCCGTCGCCGTAGAGAAACCCGTGATCGAAGATGCTGACCTTGGCTTCCGCCGGGGGAACCAGTTTGCCGTTGATATAGATTTGGCGTGGCATGGCGGAGCCCATGGATTGAACGATAGCCCTTTTGCGAAGACGCAGCCGGCGCACCGCCGGTTCGCGCGGCACCCCGGCTGGCGGATTCGCTTCTTACGCCGCCACGACGCGGCCGTCGACCAGCGTGACGGTGCGATCGGCCTCGGCGGCGATCCGCCCGTCATGCGTCACCATCACTATAGTGAGGTTCTGCTCGCGGTTCAATCGACGCAGGATCGACATGATTTCGTCGCCCGATTTCTTATCAAGATTGCCGGTCGGCTCGTCGGCCAACAGCACGCGCGGCCCGGCCACCAGCGCTCGCGCAATCGCGGTCCGCTGCATCTCGCCGCCCGATAGCTCGCGCGGCTTGTGCTTCAGGCGATGCCCAAGGCCGACCAGTTCGAGCATCTGCTTCGCCCGTACGCGCAGCTTTCGCCGCTGGCTCCAGTAGCCGAACAGGCCGCTGCCAATCATCGCCGGCGCGAGCACATTCTCCAGCATCGTCAGCTCCGGCAGCAAGTGATAGAACTGGAACACCATGCCGAAGTAGCGGTTGCGCAAAATGTCGCGGCCGGCGGCCGGCAGATTGTCGATGCGATTGCCTTCAAAACAGATCTCGCCTGAGTCAGGCTCGTCGAGCGTAGCCAGCACGTGCAGCAGCGTGCTTTTGCCGCAGCCGCTGGGGCCGATGATCGAGACGAATTCGCCTTCGTGAATCGTCAGCTCGACGCCCTGCAGCACGGGGATCCCCAGCGGGCCCTTGCGATAACATTTGCGAACGTAGTGGGCTGAGAGCAGTTCGGCCCCGGCGCGTGATCTATCGTGGGTGCCGGGGCCGCACCCGGCAGGCTGTAGAGGGGCGATCGCTCACGCGCGGGCGGAGCATACGGTGCGGGCGGCGTCGCGCTCGCCATCGTGGCGGCCGCATAACGACGGCCCGACGCGGGCGGCTGCATGTCCGCCAGGTTCAGGCCGGCCGGCCCGGTGGGCAAATAGACGGAACGAAATTCACTCATAACGCAGCGCCTCTACCGGGTGAAGCCGTGCCGCCCGCCGCGCGGGCAGGATACTGGCCAGCACGGCGATTGACACGGCCCCGAGCAGAATGAAGCCGATCGTCCACCATTCGACGATGGCTGGAATCTGGTGAAATCCATATACGCTGGGGTCGAACACCTCGTGTCCCAGGCAATACCCGACGAAATCGGCGATCTCGCCGATGTAATTGGCGATCAATAAGCCGAGTACCAACCCGGCGCCGGCCCCGACCACGCCCAGGCTCAGCCCGTAACCCAGGAAGATGCCCATCACGCCGCGGTTCGACGCGCCGAGCGCCTTCAAGATGCCGATGTCGCGGGTCTTTTCGACGACAATCATGAAGAAAATTGCCAGAATGCCAAAACCGGCCACCGCGATGATCAACGACAACAGCACGTCGAGAATGCCCATTTCAAACTGCACGGCCGCCAGCAGCGGACCTTGTCGATCGCGCCATGTTTCAATATCGAAATACTGAGGTGGAAATTTTTCCCGCAACAGGTCGCGGACCATGTTCAGGTCAACGCCCGGCTTCACACGAATCTGGATCGAATTGAAATTGGCGATGCCGGTTTGCGGTTCGATCATTCCGCGGAGCTCCTGCAACTTGCGGAGCGGCACGAACACGAAGCTCGAGTCGTACTCCAGGTAGCGGCTTTCGTAGAAATCCACGACCGTGAATCTGGAGCTGAGGATCCGCGGCGGCAGGCCGGCGGAGACGAAGCTGATTTCGACGTCGTCGCCCGGCACCACGACAAACTGCTTCGTGCCGTCGAGCGCGCGATACGACGCCACGTCGATTCCGAGAACCGCCCCCGTGTTGATGCTGCGGGCTGGGTCGAACGCATTCATGCTGGCCGCGATGTCGGCCGCAAATGGATCGGGCGCACCGCCTGGTTGCGGCGTGCTGATAGACTTCTGCATGCCGCCCGATTGCGGCGACGCACCCAGCCAGCCGACGGCAATTGCGGCCGCCGTACGGCCTTCGACGGATTGATCACTTCATGGTTGATCTCGTCGTAGCCCGACTCCTTGAGCTGGAAATCGAGATGCTTGCGGTTGTCTGGATGTTGCAGGAAGTCGCCAATGTCGCTGACGCGGGCGTAGCTGTTTTCGTCGATGCCGACGATCATCACTTGCTTGGCGCTCGATTGGCCGCCCACCGTAAAGCTCAACAGCGCTGGCAGCGCCACGGTCGGCGACATGCCTTCGATGTACTCGCCCGCGATGCGATTGATCTGCGCCATGCAGCCGTCCGCGTCGGGAATGCCCTCGCTCATCCGGCTGGAAAAGACCAGGTCGGAAAGGATGCCATGCAGCCGATCTTGCAGATGCTGCTTGGCCCCGCCCATCACGGCATTGGTGGCGATCATCGCGGCCACGCCCAGCATCACGCTGATGATCGTGACCAGGGCGATGTAGCGGGTGCGCGAAGTAGCGCCAGCAGAGGAGGAATTTATACATGGTCCCATCCGTGGGAAAAGTTCAGCAGTCCATCAAATCCGTCACTCGAGTCGCTGGCAGTTTAGCTCTCACCGCTCTCAGCCTCCGGCCGCAGCAACGGAAACAGAATCACGTCGCGAATCGTTTGGCAGTTTGTCAGCAGCATCACCAGGCGGTCGATCCCCAGCCCCAGGCCGCCGGCCGGCGGCATGCCGTGGCGCAGCGATCGGACAAAATCGTGGTCCATCTTGGCCATCGATTCTTCTTCCGACAGCCCGCCGAGCTGCGTTTTGAACAGCTCTTCCTGCAAATCGGGGTCGTTTAGCTCCGTGTACGCGTTCGCCAGTTCCATACCTCGCACGAACAGTTCAAACCGTTCGGCCACGGCCGCGTTATCGGCCTTCCGCTTCGTCAGCGGGCAGATGCTGGCGGGGTAATCCAGCACGAACACCGGCCCCGCGAGCGCGTCTTCAACTCTTGCTTCAAACACTTCGTTCTTGATGACGTCCGGATGCTTGCCGGCCGTATCGAGGCCGAGCGATTGTGCCAGCCTTGTCAGCGCCGCCGCATCCTGCGGATCGACGCCGGCGTGCTCGGCGATCAAATCGTCGTAGTTCCTCGCGCGAACGGCGGCGTGAAGTCGATCGTCGCCTCGCCCCACGGCAGCACGAGTGGCTGGCCGGTCGCCCGAATCGCGTCGACGATGCAGGCCTCGGTCAGCTCCATCATAGAACGATAGTCGCCGTAGGCCTGGTAGGCCTCGAGCATGGTGAATTCAGGATTGTGCTTGGGGCTGATCCCCTCATTGCGATAAATGCGGCCGACCTCGAAGACCCGCTCCATGCCGCCCACCAAGAGCCGCTTGAGGTGCAGCTCTTCTGCGATCCGCAGGTAGAGATCAATGCCGAGCGCGTTGTGGTGTGTCTTGAACGGCCGGGCGGCCGCCCCGCCGGCGATCGAGTGGAGCGTCGGCCCTTCGATTTCGACAAAGCCGCGGCCAGCGAGCGTGTCGCGAATCGAGCGGACGATGCGCGTGCGATTCAAAAACCGCTGCATCACGCCTTCGCCGTAGGCCAGGTCGAGATACCGCATCCGCTGCCGCATTTCAGGATCGGTCAGTCCGTGATGCTTTTCCGGCGGCGCCGCCAGGCTTTTGCCCAGGATCGTTAGCTTCTCGGCGAAGATCGACAGCTCGCCCGTTTTCGTACGGCGCAACTGGCCGTCAACGCCCAGCAGGTCACCCAGGTCGAGTAGCTGGGCCAGCTCCCAATCCTCGCCGACCTGCTGCTGGCCGATGAAGAGCTGGATCTGCCCCGTCATGTCACGAATATCGATGAAGATCAACTTGCCGGCCCGCCGCTGCAGGACGATCCGCCCGGCAGCCCGCACTCGCGGGCCCACCATTTCGCCCGGCCCCTGATCGGCCAGCCACTGGCGGAAATCAAGCTTCTCGCCGGCCGCGTCGGGGTCGGGCAGGGCCACTTGCTGCTCGTCCGCGCGGTGAAAGGTGATTTCGCCAGCACGCGCCCGGATTCCGCCGATCGGCGTGTGACCATCAAACCGCGAGCCCCACGGATCGAGCCCGAGGGCCGCGATCTTCTGCAGCTTTTCGCGGCGAGATGTTTCCCAATCGCCGCTTGTCGTCGGTACCGATTCGTGGGTCACAGCTTGGCTCATGCGGTCGGTTATATAGCCGAACCATCTTGGCTCGGCCGGTTATATGGCGAACTATCTTGGCTCGGCCGTGCGGCATTGCCGTAACTCCCGACCAAAATGGTCGGGCGATGTGGCTTTCACTCCCGAGCAGGATGGTCCGGCTATCTTGGCTACAGAACGCCGCAACCTGCGGGAACGCAGCATTTTAGTGGAAGCTGGCAAACGGTCAATGTCGTGTCATCTTCCTGCCACATGGCCGCATCGCCCGCATTCAGCTTGCTTTTAGACGATCCGCTTCGATAGCACGGGGCCCGCACAAGCGACGTTGACCCTGCCGCCAACGACGCGTACCATTTGCGGCCCAAATGCGGCGAACACGACGGGGTCGACCCATCGTAGTTTCAATGGGGAGGCACTCGACACCACGGAACAGCTCATCATGCGCCGCACGCTCCGCATCGCGGCCGTCGCTCTCGCGGCGACCGCTACTCTCGTCTCGCTTGCGCTGTGGGCGGCCTACCACGCGACGCGGCAGGTCCGGCCGTTCTATCGCGAGGCCCTGGCTCTGGACGTCGCAACGCTTGAGCGCGGCAAACAGGAGCTGGAGAGCCGCGCCACCGCCCTTTACACGGACGCCCGCCAAACCGGTGCTTGGCGGGCCCTGTTCACCGGCGAGCAAATCAACGGCTGGCTGGCCGGTGAGCTCGCGGATCGTTCCGCGGAGCTCGGCATCGACGTCGACCGCGACGTCCGCGAGCCGCGCGTCTCGATCAGCCCGGATGTGCTGACAGTGGGCTTTCGCACCTCGCAGGGCGGTGTCGATACGGTCATCTCGGTCGATGCGTCCGTGTTCCTCGTCGACGACAGCGAAGTGGGCGTCCGCGTGCTGAGCGTCCACGCCGGCACACTGCCGCTGCCCGTGGCGCTGGTGGCCGACAAGCTCGCCGCCGCCTGTCGCAAGCTGCGGCTGCCCGTGCTGTGGACGCAGCAGGACGACCAGCCGGTCGCCATGATCAAAATCGCCAGCGCCGAGTCACCCAGCCGGCGGCTGTCACTCGACTCGATCGAGCTCAACAAGTCGGTACTCTACGTCGCTGGCCACACGGAGTTTGCCGAGACGACGGCTGGCAAGGTCGACCTTGACGACATCGAAGTGCGAATGTCGCCCACAGATGACCAATCACTGCTCGAAATCGCCCGCAAGGGCGGCCCAGCAAAGTGAGCAAACCAGCGACTACTTTCCACGATTTGGCGAGATCGCGAAATCATCCGCATCATGTCTCGCGCAGCTAGCTGCCGCTCCTAACGTGGATCCACGCGGAGGCACTGTAACACTAGGTCATCAATTGGGCGGGCGATTGTTACCGAGAACTGTCCAGTTCAATACCAAGACGATCGCGAACCCAATCGTCGAATTCGATTTGAGTCTGAAGATGCGGTGCCGTCGGCCACCGTTTGCGAATTCTTGGATCATTGGGCGGATTCACTAGGGCTACGACGTCTGGATCGAACGTTGAACCAATTGACATATTTCCTCGCATTGCAATTTCTCGGGCAAAGTCCAAAACTTCGGGAGTGGCGGGGCTTTCAAATTGCAATTGGAATGCAACATCCCGAGAATCGCCTTGGAGGTCGCCTGCCCATAGTCGAACAAAGCCGCTGTCGGAAACACGGACATGAAAAAACCCATCTTCATCCGGACCGCTTGCATGCTTACTGTCAAGAAGAGCCTTCACTGCTTTGCGCTCTGTGTCGTTTAGCCCCGCATCCAAGTGAAACTGCACGGCTTCCCCGGTAAACGGATTCGTGCCTGTCCGAACTTCGTCGCGCAAGTTGTACGTATGGTACGAAATGTAATTCAGCATTTCGACAGCCGATGATTCTGGAGTACGTATAGTTGGCGTGCGTTTTGCGCAGCCCCAAAACGGCGATAATGCGCTGAGTGACGTTTAGCAATTCACGGATAATTGGTCTCGGTTCACCGGGCACTATTGCGTGAATTCGTCATCGGCACGATGCCCCCGCGGCGGTCGAGTTGGACCCAGATGGCTTCTTCGGCCTGGGTCCGCTTGTTCCAGACGAGGATGTTGACCCAGCCGTCGGGCGGCGTCACGCGATTTACGACCGCCTCGAGTGAGTAGTAATAGTTGCCGTAAAAGCCGACCGGGTAGCCCATTACGTCAAGCAGGTAATCGCCCTCTTCCAAACCAATTCGCGACGCGGCCGATCCGCGTACGACTTGGCGAATTCGCAGCCCTTTTGGCGCGTCATCAAAGTAGACGCCGAGCTGCCAGCGGCCCTGCGGAATGATCCGCGGCCGCGGCACGACGCGAATCGTCTGTCGGGAGCCGCCCGCACCGCCGCCGGCCGAACGAGACGCGACTCCGGGCCCGGCCGACTCGGCGTGCGGCCCAACTTGCCGCTGCTGCTCGGGCAGCGGCGCCTCGTCGGAGTCGCCGCCGGGCTGAGCGCCGATCGATCGCGTCGGACCTTGGCCGGCGCTCGGTTGGCCGGGGACCACGCGCGTTTGCGGCGGACCGGCTTGCTGCGCATTCGCCGAGAATGTGAACAGGACGACGGCTGCGACGGCGGCCAGCGACCGGCCTTTAATGAGCTTGCGAGTGTTCATGACGTGCCCTCCAAGGCGTGGAAGAACTGTAAATCACTCCTGCGCGATCCTATCGCTGGGAGAGGCGAAGTCAACAGGCGTGCACAAAGTGCGGCAGCGAGCGTGTTCATCTGGTTTCACAATCCTCAGGATGGTTCACCTGCCTGGGAGCGCCCCCGGGTCCCTTCCCATCCGGCGTGGTGGGGGGTGACGACCCTCATCCAAGTCACGATATCAACCGCTTCATGTCGCGTACCGCCTGCTCCAGGCCGACCATCATCGCCCGGGCGATGATGCTGTGGCCGATGTTCAGCTCGTGCATGCCGTCGATCGCGGCGACCGGCTTGACGTTGCGATAGGTCAGGCCGTGGCCCGCGTTCAAGATCAGGCCGGCGCTGAGCACTGCGCCGTCCGGCGACGTGCAGCTTTTCTAAATCGGCGGGCGCCCGTCGCTTGTCGTGCCGGGCTGTAGCGTTAGCGTACGCGCCGGTGTGCAGCTCGATGGCGTCCGCACCGACTTCCGCCCCCGCGTCGAGCTGGGCCGCGTCGGGATCTAAAAACAAACTCACTTGAATGCCCGCCTCTTTGAGCCGCCGCACGGCCGCGGCGACTTTCAGTTTTGCACCAACTACGTCCAGGCCGCCTTCGGTCGTGACTTCCTCGCGCCGTTCGGGCACGAGCGTGGCCTGGAACGGCCTGACTTCGCAGGCGATGGCGAGCACGTCGTCGGCACAGGCGAGCTCCAAGTTCATCGGCACCGCGACCGATTGAGACAAAATGCGGAGGTCGCGCTCTTGAATGTGCCGCCGATCTTCGCGCAAGTGGATCGTGATCGCATCGGCCCCGCCCAGCTCGGCCAGCGTCGCCGCCCACACCGGGTCGGGCTCGTTCGTCTTGCGGGCCTCGCGGACCGTGGCGACGTGATCGATGTTGACGCCAAGTTGTACCAAGTTATTCTCACGCAGCATGGGAAGGTGAAATTTGACTTGGGAGGGCGAGGCTCCTGCCGAGCCTGCGTCAAACGCAAGTTTCGGTTCAGCAGGAGCCTCCCCCTACCGAACACTAACGGTGTTAGCCTACGCGGAGTCTACCACACGGCGGCGCTTGATTCGAGTTGGCGCCGCGTGTCGTACACGCCGTCGCCATTGAAATCGAGGTCCAAATTCCAGACTCGGTTCGGCTTGTCGAGCGACAACCGGTAGCGCGGCCGACCGGGCGACGCCTCGGTGTAAAAGGGCTGGCCCACCTGGTCAACGGCCGTCGCGAGCGAATCGCTGTGGAGCCGCCGGTGTGCCTCGGGCAGCGCCGTTTGGCGGCCGAGCACGAAGCTGGCCACGCCGGCCAGCACGACGACGGCCACCGGCCGCCAGTAGGCCGGGTCGATCGGCCCCGCTTCGCGGGTGAAACGCACCTCGCGGGCGGCCAGCTCATCTTCGGCCGCGGCGTCGGCTGCGTAGGTGCGGATGTGCGAGGCCGCTTGTTGGGCCGCGCCGGCCGGCACGCGGATCAAATAGGTCGTCGACCAGCCGCCGCGCATCTCGCTGAAGTCGTCGCATTGATAAACGCGGGCCTCGATGTCGAGGCCGTGCAACTCGTCGGACAAGAAGCCGGCCTCGGCCAAGTTCGTGACGCGAGCGACGTCCGCCCACTCGCTCGAAGCAGTTCCGCGGAGGCGGGCGTGGCAGTGGGGACAGGTTGCGGGCGGCGACTGTTCCGACAAGAGCTCCAACGACCGGGCACATTTTGGACAAATCGTCATGGTATGCGTCTCGCGTCTTTCGATGCCTGCAATCGTTGCAATTCCACGCTTTGGCGGCCGAACGGGATTGCCATTCGGACACTATTGATTATGCCGACTTTGTCAGGGAAAGGCCAGTCTCGCGAATTGTTGGAAGTGCCGGCCGCTACACCGCGGCCGCAGGGTTTGTCGCACCGGCCCCGGGTTTGCCCTGCTTGGCACAGCCGTGAGCTACAGTTTGGTACGGAGGGAGGGGCAAACGACCGATCCGGTCGTACGACGGGGCAGCCTTCTCGGCAAATTGCCAGCGGCCAGCCTGAGTTGCGAACGACACCGCGATTCGCAGCGGGCTGAAACTGTTTAGCAACGACCCGTGCCAGCAACCTGCGGTTCGTGACATCCGCGGCGCCCCATCGACCTGATGACGGCAGACAGAAGCACCCCACGATTTGACAACGCGACACGTTGCACCGCGACCGTGAACCAACCCCAACAGAACGTGATGACTTGCACTGAGCTTGCGCAGCGAATCGAGCAAACGCAGCCGAACGCAACGCCGCAGGACGTGGCCCGGCTGTGCCTGCTCTTGGCGAATTCGGTCGAGGACCTGGCGTCGCTGCGAGATGCGCGCGCCTGGGGGCTGCGTGGAAGCGGGCCGGATTGCAATTGCAAGTGGCGACCGACCAGCATGCCGCGATGACGCAGGAGCTCGAAGAGCTGGCCGCGTCCGATCCGCAGCAGTTTGACCAGGATCAAATCTGGATCCTCATCCGGGCGATCAAGGTGCAGAGCCAGGTGCTGCAGATGTATGTGGGGCACCCGCTCTTGGACGTGTGAGTTCTCCATCGCCCGGCCATCTCGGCCGGAATTCAAAAAAGCCCGGCCATCTTGGCCGGGAATCCGCGCGGCCGTTCAAATCGTATTTCAATACGCGCTCCACCGGGGGTCCCACATTCGTGTGCAAAAATCGGCGCGTTTTGCCCGCGGCTGCGTGTAAGCAGGCCCCGCTTAAAGCAGCCAGATGTGCGCGATCGTGAAGTAGATGATGATTCCCGTCACGTCGACGAACGTGGCGACGAACGGGCTGGAGGCGTAGCCGGGGTCGAAGCCGAGACGGCGGAAGAGGAGCGGGAGCATCGAGCCGACGAGGGTACCCCAGAGGCAGATGGCGGCGACCGATTGGGCGATCACCCAGGCCAGGCTCCAGCGGATCTTGGCCGGGAAGCGGATGTTCGACTCGGCTGGGAAGCGATAAAGGGCGTAATCGGGCGTGTCCTGGACAAGCTGCAAGGCGCCGCCGGTGGGCATCGTGACTTCGGCCGGCTTGGCCGTCTTGGAACCGACCAGTTGGGCGCCGGCCGGGATGTCGACCAGGTTATCGGTCGAGGTCAGGATGGTTCCGGCAGGCAGGCGAATTTCGACGGCGTCACGGAAATGCTCGACGCTGTCGAGAAGGCTTTGCGGCGTGGTCAGGCCGCGGAAGAAGCCGATCACGCCGAGCGTCACGCCCAGGGCGATTCCCATCAGCAGCTCGTGCTTGAGGACTTTGGCCCACTCCAGCGGGCCGATGTGGCCGACGGCCATCGCGCGGGTGATGAGCGTCGCCGCTTGCGAGCCGGAGTTGCCGCCGGTCGAGATGCACAGGGGCACGAACAGGCTCAGCACCAGGACGGTGGCGATCGCGTCTTCGAAATGGGCGAAGCGCCGTGAACGTGAACAGCTCGGCGACGAACAGGCAAGCCAGCCAGGCGCTGCGTTTGCGCCAGATCGTTTTGAACGGCACCTCGAGATAGTTTTCGACCATCGGGGCGACGGCGGCCATCCGCAGCGCGTCTTCGGTGGCCTCTTCCTGGAAGACGTCGATGATGTCGTCGTGCGTGATGATGCCGACGAGGTGCTGTTCGTGGTCGACGACGGGGATGGCGAGGAAGTCGAAATTGGCCACCTTCTTGGCGACCGACTCCTGGTCGTCGGTCACCTCGACGGTGACCAAGTTCCGCTCCATCAGTTCCGTGATCGGCAAATTCGGCTTGTTGAGGTTGGTAACGAGCTGCCGGGCCGAAATCGAGCCGCGCAAGTGATTGTCGCTGTCGACGATGTAAATGTAGTAGATCGTCTCCAATTCCATGGCGATGCGGCTGAGCTCTTCGAGGGCCGCGCGGACGGTGAGCGACTCGGGTAGCCGGGCGACTTGGGTCGTCATCAGGGCGCCCGCGGTACCTTCCGGGTAGGACTGCAGGCGGAGGATGTCGCGGCGGGCCTCGGCGGGAATCAGCGGCAAGAGCTCGCGGGCGACGTCCTCGTCGATGGCGTTGAGGAGGTCGACGCGGTCGTCGGCCGGCATGTCGGCGATCAGTTGGCTGACGCTCTGGGGGTCGCAAGTTTCGATGATCTCGATCTGCTTTTCGCGCTGGAGATAGCCGACGATTTGGACGCGGGTGGGAGGATCGGCGGCCTGCAGTACGGCCCACGCCTCGGCCGCCGTGAGGCCTTCCATGAACTCGGCCGTGCGGGCCGGGTGGAGGGCGGTGCAGAATTCCTGGAGCGATTCGTTGTCGCCCAGTTCGAGCATTTCCCGCAGTTCTGGGAGGTAGAGTGTGTTAATCATGAGGGTCGATTGTAGCAGGGGCGTGGCGGAGCGGGAGAGCGGGTGAGCGGAAGAGCGAGAGTGCGACGGTGGAAAGGTGGAGGAGTGGAGTAGCGGAGTAGCGGAGTGGAACGGACGAGGACAGGCAGGATGATCTTGTCTGCTTTTCGGTTGCCTTGCTGCTCTTCTCTTTTGCGTGCTGGGTGAGGCCGGTTGGAACAATGGACGGCGTGGAACCCGGCCGAGTCGGCCGAGCTACATGGGAACGGCCCGCGGTCCGATCTTGGATCTCACATTGACAATTGCGCATTGGCATCGTAGCTTAAACGGGTCAGATGAGCACGGCACGGCTCGTCGCGCCTTGGGCGGTCGTCTAGGGCTCGTCGAATCATGGCGCCGCTCGTCGAGTTCGCCGCAGGCGTTTTCTGGTGACGCCCGGCTCGACGTCAAACTTGGGTGTCGCCATGGTGCAGATCGCATCTTCGCAGTTCCATCCGACCGACGCCGTCCGCTTGGAGCGTTGCCAGGAACGCATTGGTTACCAATTTCAGGATGTGCGACTGCTCGAGGCCGCGTTGACGCACGCATCGGGGGCCGACCATCGCTTGTCATCGAATGAGCGGCTGGAGTTTCTGGGTGACGCGATTTTGGGGTGTGTCGTTTGCGAGCAGCTCTATCGTCAGTTCTCTGACCAGTTGGAAGGCGAGCTAACCAAGCTCAAGTCGATCGTCGTCAGTCGACAAACGTGCGCGAAAATCAGCCAGGCGCTCGGCCTGCGGGAATTTTTGGTGCTCGGCAAAGGCATGACGACACACCCGGCGGTGCCGCCGTCGGTTTTATCCGACGTGCTCGAATCGTTGATCGCGGCGATCTATCTGGATGGGGGAAACGAGGCGGCGAAAGAGTTTGTGCTGGCATATTTCGTGCCCGAGATTGAGTCGGCGGCCGCCGGCGACTTGGGAGGCAATTATAAGTCGCTGCTGCAGCAATTCGCCCAGCGAGAACACGGCGTGACCCCGACGTACCACCTGATGGACGAGAAAGGGCCCGATCACAGCAAATGCTTCAAAATGGCGGCGCAAATCGGCCGGCAGCGGTTTGCGCCCGCCTGGGGGCGGAGCAAGAAGGAAGCAGAGCAACGGGCGGCGAATAACGCGATTTGCGAACTGCGCAGCGATTCGATTCCTTACCCGACGGAAGACTCGCTGCAAGCGCCGGCGGAGTGAGCGGGGCGTCGCTTTCGCTGCGCCGATCCTGGGCGATTACTTCAATATGAGCGACAGAGCGCTCTGGTCCAGAGCCTGGGCGGCGCAGGGATTAGCCGGCTTCATGCACCCAATCGTCGGAGATCGGGTTCTCAGCGATTCGCCCCAATTCTTCCGCAGTGCGGCGTTGGCCGACGGTGGGCCAGGCGGACACTTCTTTCAGCTCGGGCATGATTTCGAGGAGTTGATCGGCGAGCAAGCGGGCGAGGCGGCGCTCAGCTTCCGAGCGGGCTTGGCGCCGCAGCGCGAGGGCCGTCTTCATGATACGGAGCAGACGGGCACGGCTGAGCACGCGCGGCGATAAAGCGTCCTGCGGCTCGCACAGTAGTTCCTCGACAGGAACGTCGAGTCGCCGACTGCCAATGGTACAGATCGGAGACAAGCAAGTCGGCCGACTCATCTTCTTGGGCTCGGACCTCGGCAACGGTTCGTCCCAACCGTTGGGCCACGCAGCGGACGGAGAGGCCTTGGCGGCGCCGCGCGGCGCCGAGTTGTTGAAGCCTTTCCGGATCGTGAGAGGTTGTGGACCCGTTTTGCTCCGCGGGCACGGGCATTTGCTCTGCGCGCGCGGACTCGTATCCATTCTTGTCATGAATTTCCATGTGACGACGCCTGTTGAAGTCGTTCTGCAACGAAAAGCCACGGGAAGAGAAGATTGCCCTGCCTCTCTGCCGCCTATCAAAGTTGTAGTTGCCGGCTTAGATCCGGCTTCGCCCTGGCCTGCGAACGATGATGACTCGATCCGAGTCGTGCCGGCGCGCCTTGCCACCGACTGTCATCACCTCCAGTATGATCACAAAAGCCCTTGCATGGGAAGCTGATTGCCGCAAAATCGTCGGGCCGGCGGAAAATTGCCATTCAAATTTGCCCCACCCTATACGGGGGCGGCCAACCAGGAGCGTCACCCACACACTTGGCGAGCGACCCCCTTCGGCCTGTCGGCGCGGGGGCCCTGCCGGCACTCGGCCGGCGCCGAGCTTGCAAACGCGCAGACAGAACACAAATCGAACGATTGCGAAAATCGGCGGATCTCGCGCGATAGCAAAAAATCCAGCTTCGGCCCGTCATGTATCCGCTGCTATCTGCGTTTTGGCAAGCAATATCGAGCGGATTTGTCCTCCGCGGACTGCGGCACGTCGCCGGGGAGCAGTTGCCTCAGCGGACCGGTTCAACCGGATCGAATCGCCGTACGACAACCTGCTGACGCTGGCTGTCAAATTGACGTTGCCGCAGCGGATGCAGTTACCCGGAACTCGGCCCTTCGCGACCGACATGACCATTCCGCACTGACACTCAAAAACTGGCACGGCTAAAACGCCCCTGGCCGCACGTGCTTACCCAAGATTCGCCGGGCGACGAACGGCTTTGGTCCTGACCGCGGTAGCAAGCACCCCAAAGATCGCACTGGCGACGACTCTTACGGTCGGCACTTGCATACGTACGGTTGCTCTGTAACGTTGCCCCCTCTATCTACCCCTACCTCTGCCCGAGCGCAGAGGCAAACCTTTGGCAAAGCAAGCGGGGCATCCCTTTTGCAATCTGAAGAAAATTGGAGACAAACCCTACCGAAAGAAACCGTCGCAAAAGCAAGACGAGACCATGACGCGCAACCGATTTGGCCGGCGAACAAATTGCTGGACGAGAAGAGCCGCTACGACTCGAACCGCCCGTTGAAGAACCCATTGTGACATTTTTCAACCTCGCCAAGTGCCGAGCAAAGCTCGTCACGGCTCGCTAAACTGCGACTTCAATCGCAGTTTTGGCATCGCGCCCATGCGATGCAGCAGCCCGTCACTTTTTTCAACTGGCTGCTAAGCCACTCCGGCCTCTTCGGCTAAGAGCGCGTAGACGCACCAACTCGGGAACGCTGCGGACGCGGAGCCTCTTCATGAGGCTGCTGCGATGCTTTTCGATCGTCTTGACGCTCAATCCGAGTTTTCGGGCGATTACCTTGTTGGCGTCGCCAGCGACGACGTGGTGCATGACGTCTCGTTCTCGTTCGCTCAAATCTTGTAGTTGAATTCGTGCGTTGTTCCGGTCTTCGGCGTGCTCCTCGCGCTTGCGCTGCTCGGTGATGTCGCTGCCGACGGACTGGAACTCAATGATTTGCCCGTCTTTGTCCAATAACGCGCGGTGCCGCCAATGCTGCCAGGCAATGTGCCCGTCGGGCATCGTCACGCGATGCTCTTCGACGATGACGGGGCATTCGGCCGAAACCGTCAGTAATTGTTGTTGCAATTGTTCTCGCTCAGCAGGAAACATGTTCGCAAAAAAGCTGTCGCCGATCAGGTCCTCGCGCGATTCGCCGCAAATGCGGCGGTACGACTCGTTGACAAAGGTTCGCACGCCGTCATCGCGCCAGCGGACGATGAACTCAAGCTGGTCTTCGACGACGGACCGATAGCGATGTTCACTTTCGCGGAGCCGATCATTCATGGTCTTTAGCTCCTGCGTTCGCTCCTGGACACGATGTTCGAGCTCGTCGTGCGCCCGCTTTAAGACTTCCTCATCGGCGAGCCGCCGCGTCACATCGCGGCAGACCCCTTCGATGAACTCGACTTGGCCGTCCGCATCGCGCCGCTGCGTGTCGGTAAACTCAAGCTTTCGCGTTTCGCCGTTGGCGTGACGGACGGGAGCAATCAACTGCGAAGGAGTGGGCAAGCCCATCAGTCGCAAACGTTCATACTCTTCCAACTTGGAGGTCAGGGGGTGATCGGGGTCGACGAAGTCCCGCCAATTGCGTCCGACAATCTGATCGGGCGAATACCCGAGGATTGTGTGCACCGACGGGCTGACGTAGGTCATCACACCCTCTTGATTCGTGGCGTAGAACAAGTACTCGTCGCGCAACCCCTCGACATAGCGGCGGTATCGCTCGCGGCTCTCCCGGAGTTCCCTCGTGCGCTCATCGACTTTGCGATTGAGCGTCATCGACAGCAGCTCAAGATCCAATTCGATTTTCTTCCGTTCCGAAACGTCGCGGCAGACGTAGAGCACGCTGCTGCCACGAATGGAAATTCGCCGCACGGTGACGAGCAGGTCCCGCGCTCTGCCGACGACGTCGCGGATCTGGCATTCGAGGTTGGCAATTTCGCCCCGCTGCTCGAGCGTATCGGGGTCGAATAATCGGGCCGGTAAGAGCCAGTCGATGCGGCCCTGCTTGAGAATCTCCTTGTCGGTACAGCCGAAGATCAACTGGGCATTGGGCGAGACATACGTGATTCGCCCGACTTCGTCGGTAAACAGCACGACGTCCGACATCACGCTGAGCACGGCCGAGTGGTAGGCCTCGGCTTGTTGCAGCGCTTTGGCGGCCGGGCCATGCTCTTCGAGATGGTCCAACCGATCCTCGAGCCGGGCCACTTGGGCCCGCAGGCGAATATTCTCGTCGACAACCTCGGAGTTGGTTTTTCTACGCTCAGTCATGGAAGTATGGCCGGCATGCTAAGGGCCGCGCCTGAAGATGGATATTCCGCAAGACGAGAAGAGGTGACGAGCAGATACGCTATTATAGCACGGGGCCGCTATTCAATGCACCAGCGCCGCCCCGCCGGGAACCTTGTCCGGCGGCCGTGGCGGTGGGAGATATCTCGCCCTGCGCTGCCGGGAGGGAATCTCGCCGATGCCCCTTCGGTGAGAATCCTGAGCCGCCTGATGTGGACTGGCCAGCTTCCGCCTTGCCCCAGCCGGCCGAAGAAGACGCGCAGCAACAAACCTCGCGGCCGCAGCGGCAACCACGAGGTTTGGAATAGTCGCGGGCAGGATTTGAACCTGCGACCTCGAGGTATTAAGTTTAATCGGATGATCCTCGTAACTTCGCTCTTCGGCGAAACTTGCGAATTCTAGTACCTCCTTTGCGGGCTTGCAAGTTTTGTTATTCTTTAGCGTTGATTAATAAGACGTGCCAAGTATCCACGCTGCCAAAGAGGAATCGGCGTCATGACTGACGTCACACAAATTCTATCCGCAATTGAGCAAGGGGATTCGCAGGCGGCCGACCGCCTACTCCCCTTGGTTTACAATGAGCTGCGGAAACTCGCGTCGCAAAAGCTCGCCCACGAGAAGCCCGGACAAACTCTGCAGCCCACAGCGCTGGTGCATGAGGCGTATCTTCGCCTTGTGGGCAGCCAAGCTGAGAATGACCAGCCACGGACCTATAAGGATCGAATCCACTTTTTTGCCGCGGCCGCAACGGCCATGCGGCGGATCATTATTGATACCGCTCGGCGGAAAAAGACCCACAAACACGGTGGCGATTTACGACGTCAGCCACTTGACTCCATTGCTGCGCCAGAGACGGACGAAGTTTTGCTGGCGCTCGATGAAGCGCTCGACAAACTCGCTCGTCAAGACCCGGCCAAGGCGCGACTCGTCGAGCTGCGGTATTTTGCGGGATTAACCGGCGAAGAGGCGGCGGCCGTGCTGGGTATCTCGCCCACCACGGCCGACCGGTATTGGGCGTACGCCAGGGCCTGGTTACAGGCGGAAGTGCGGCGCGGCTGCTAAAATGGTGCTTTCTCGGTCCGCATTTCGCTTAGGTGAGTAGCGGCTCCGCGCCCTGCCACCTCATATGCAATACCAGTCAATGAACGAAGAAACGCTTTTTCACCTGGCGCGTGAAAAACCGCCAGACCAGCGGTCCGCATTTCTTGACGAAGTCTGCGCCAGTGACACGGCGCTACGGCAGCGGCTGGAGATCTTGCTCGCGGCGCACGAACACCCCGGAAGCTTTTTGCAATCGGCCGCGCCAGACAGTGGCAACGGCGAATCCGCGACCAATGCCGGCCGCACGGTCTTGCATTCGGGCGTCCAAGAAGGCCCCGGCACGGTCCTTGGCCCTTATAAGCTGTTGCAGCAAATCGGGGCAGGCGGCATGGGCGTCGTGTTTATGGCTGAGCAATCCCACCCGGTCCGCCGCACGGTGGCACTCAAAATCATCAAGCCGGGAATGGATTCGCGGCAGGTGATCGCCCGCTTCGAGGCGGAGCGGCAAGCGCTGGCGATGATGGATCATCCGAATATTGCCCGCGTGCTCGATGCCGGCACGACCGATAGCAGCCGGCCGTACTTCGTGATGGAGCTCGTCAAGGGCGTCCCGATCACGAAGTACTGCGACGAGCGTCGTCTCACGCCGCACGATCGGCTCGAATTGTTTGTGCACGTGTGCCACGCCGTGCAGCACGCGCATCAGAAGGGGATCATCCATCGCGATCTCAAGCCGGCGAACGTCCTCATCGCGCAATACGACGGCAAGGCGGTGCCGAAGGTGATCGATTTCGGCGTGGCCAAGGCGACGGGACAGTCGCTGACGAACCTCACGATGTTCACCGGCTTCGGAGACGTCATCGGCACGCCGGAGTACATGAGCCCCGAGCAGGCCGAGCTGAACCAGCTCGACGTGGACACGCGATCGGACATCTACTCGCTGGGCGTGCTCCTCTACGAGCTGCTGACGGGAACGACGCCGCTGGAACACAAGCGCGTGAAGGAGGCGGCGCTGCTGGAAGTGCTGCGCGTCATCCGTGAGGAGGAGCCGCCCAAGCCAAGTACTCGGCTGAGCACCGTTGCGGAACTGCCAAACATCGCGGCGCAGCGCGGGCTGGAACCGAAGAAGCTGAGCGGCCTGGTTACGGGGGAGCTTGATTGGATTGTGATGAAGTGCCTGGAAAAGGACCGCAACCGGCGCGATGAATCCGCCAATAATTTGGGACAGGATCTACACCGCTACCTCAACGACGAGCCGGTGCAAGCCTGCCCCCCGTCCCTGATCTACAAACTACGGAAATTCACGCGGCGCTACCGAGGCGCAATCGCCACCGCGGCGGCAATTCTCGGCATCGTGGCGCGTAGGCGCCGCGGTCAGCACGTGGCAAGCCATTCGCGCGACGCACTCGGAATACGAGCAAATCAGCCTGCGAGAAGTGGCCGAAAAACAGTGCGCCCTGGCAACGGCCGCGGCCGAACGTGAGAGAAACGCAGCCGAGCAGGAGCGGCAAGCAAAAGACGCGGCGGTCAGTGCGGAACTTCGGGCGACGTTCCGACTAGCGGAGAATTTCACATCGCGCGGGCTCGAAGACGGCACCCCACTCAACGCCCGGGCTGCTCTTTGGTTTGCCAATGCCGCCGTCACCTCACGCGACGATCCGCGGCGTGTCCAGGCCAATCTGATTCGCGTGAACAACTGGCTGCGGAGCCAATGGACGCCGGTGGCCGCTCTGGAACAGGCTGACGAGAGCAGCGACCAATTGACATTCGACCCGCAGAATTCCCAATATCTGCTGACCTGCAAGCGCCTCGGGACAGACGACATGCCGCCGCAGATTTGGGATCTGGCAACCGAACAGCCACTCTCGCGGCTGGCCGAGTTTGGCCCGCTGGGAGACGCGGCGTGGGCGCCGGACGGGCAAGTGCTCCTGGGAACTTCAAGCGGCCAAGTCGTGCTGACGTCAATGCCGCAGCTAGAGGTTCTTCATCAGTGGGATGCCGGCGGCGCCGTCAGGCGCGTAGCCGCCAGCCCCAGCGGCAAAGTCGTGGCCGCCGCCACCGGAAAGAAACTGCTAGTATGGAAGGTGTCCGGTGCGGCGGAACCGGCGATTGTCGAGCATGCGGAAAAAATAGTCCATATTGCCTTCTCCCCCACGGGCCAGCAGTTAGTAACCGCCAGCGATGATGATTCTTTGGCGCGTTTATTCGCTGTCGAGTCGGATGGGCCCGCGCCGCCGCGGCTGCAGCAGGTGCTCGGACCGGTGACGCACCGGTACCGAGGGTTAAAGGGAGCAGCAACCGATTGGTTCACGCGGCCTCCCGTCTTCGTGGACGGGGGTCGTCAACTCGTCACCATCCACGATTTGGGCACACCGCAGCAGGAGGGCGCGCTCAAATGGTATGACACGGCGTCCGGAGCGGAATTGGCCATTTCCGAAGTGCCGCTCCCCAATCTTCGTGGTATTGCGGTGTCACCCGACGGGAGGATTTTGGCCCTGGCAACGGCAAATAGCGTGAATTTCGACACGAAGACAAGGCAGCCCAGTCGAGTAACGGGTAGCGTGCTTTCCCTGGCGTTTAGTCCAACGGGCAATTTCATCGCTTTCTCTGGCATCGACCTCGAAGTCCGCCGGATCCAACGGGGCAAAATTGAATCTCGAGCCTTCCCGATTGTGGGCCAAGGCGGACACCCCGCCTTCTCAAGCGACGGAAAATACATGGCGGTTCTGCATCAGGGCCTGACGCAGGTGTTGAGATTGCCGGCGGACAACTCGCCCACCCGCAAAACGTCCTTTAGTGGCCGATCCAGTTGGGCGGGATTTTCACCCGATGGAAAGTATGTGGCGCCGATCGGTAATACCACCGGTTCGTCGTCGGTCCGCAGGATCCAGGTGGCGCGAGACGGCCACCGGCACGCCTGTTGGCAAGGCTCTAGAGCTCAATGCCGATCTTGTGGCAGCCGACTTCTCGCCCGACGCCGAGCTGATGGCCGCAGTCACGGGGATCCACGGCGAGCGAGCGCAACTGCGAATCTGGAATTGGCGGACCGGGTCGCTGGTCTGCCAGCCCGTCCCGTTCGATTCGGAGCCGGTTTGGACCTGCTTCGCGCCCGATGGCATGGCGGTCGCGGTGCATTGCATGAATGGAGAGGCGTTTCTGTTCGATCCCACCAGTGGCAGCCGGTTGCTGCATTTGACCTGCCAGGTGCCCCGCCATACCCAGGGCACATATCCCTGGAAATCAGGACGCGGCACGATTGGTTTCAGTCACGACGGAAAAAACCTGTTTACCTGGGGTTCAGAGGTGGTCGAGGCGTGGGACCGGGCCACCGGCCGCCACCGCTGGGCAGTCCGGCACCAGCAGGACTGCTGGTCGCTGGCCGAATCACCCGACGGTCGAATCATCGCGACCGGAAGCTACGATGGGTTCCTGCGTTTCTTGGATGCCGCCACGGGCGACGAGCTACGACCACCCATCGAACACCCAGGCCAGGTACTGACGGTCGCCTTCAGCCCTGATGGACGGCTGGTGGGCACAGCCTGCCGCGACTGGCAGACCCGTGTGTGGGAAGTCTCCACGGGAAAGCTGATCAGTGCAATGTCTTCGAAGGATTTCTTAACGGACGTGCGCTTTACACCCGACGGCCGTTTCGCGATCAACGCCAGCGCCGCTGGCCTGCAGGCTTGGGAAGCAAAAACGGGCTATCCCGTCTCACCGGTATGCGCGACGGGAGTCGGCGCGATACCAGGTTTGGAGATCGCATCGGATGGGAATTGGGCGGCAGTTGCGGGCGTCGGCGATCTCTATTCAGTCGTCGATCTCAAAAAGCTCACCGAGGTTGCCAACAACGGCTCGCCGGACGAGGCGCTCCGCTGGGTTGAATTGCTTGCCAACTCCCGCGTTAATGAATCGACGATCGTCAATTTGACCCGCACCGAGTGGCTCGAGCGCTGGCGAGCGTACCGCGGGCAGCACCCTGAATTCCGGCCCCTGGACGAACCGGCCAGCCGGTAATGCACTCTAACTAGGACGATTCATCGATTGCGCGCTTCGCAACTTGCAAGGCCCCAGCTCGTGGGGTCCGTACCCTTAATCGACACATGCGCAGCGCATCTCGCCAGCGCCCCCGCCCGAGCGCCGGTGCCCAGTTGGCTCGTTAAACCCGCCGAATCGCGACTATTCTCAATCGCGGTGGTGCTTTCGCAGGTTCGTTCGCGCTTATCTCTTTAGCGACGGCTGCCGTCCTGCGGAGTTTTTCTCAGCGTGCGGCCTCTCGCCGTACCGACGCGTCGCGAGCACGCTGGTGTCGGGGCTTTGCGCCCGTCTGGCGTTCCGGCGGCGGCAAGGGGCTGCGATAAAGAAAACTCGCGCGACTTGACGTGGAGGTGAGAAATGTTCGTCAGCTCATTTCTTAGCCAGTTGCGATTGCGCTGCGCGCGACGTCGGGCAATTCATCCGCACGCTATCCGCCGGCCGCGCTTCGAGCCACTTGAAGATCGCTACCTGCTCAGCTTCAGCCCGGCAACGAGTTTCCCCGTCGGCCAGAATCCGCAGGCGGTGATGACCGGCGACTTCAACAACGATGGCCGGCTCGACCTTGCGACGGCGAACTTTTACGGCAACGACATCAGCATCCTCCTGGGCAACGGCGACGGCACCTTCCAGGCGTCCCGAAACTACGCCACTTGGGAGGGGCCCGACTCCATTGCAGTGGGCGACTTCAACGACGACGGCAAGCTCGACCTCGTGGCCGGGGTGACGGGAGACGCGCCGGAGGACGGCGCCATCACTGTGCTCTTGGGCAACGGCGATGGCAGCTTCGAGTGGTTTCAGGACATTTACACCGGCGGATGCACCCCTCAAGCCGTGGCCGTGGGCGATCATAACGCTGACGGCAACCTTGACGTGGCCGTGAAGGGCGCTGGCCTGAACAATGCAAGCGATCTCACCGTGTTGCTGGGCGACGGGAACGGTTCCTTTGCGGCCCGCAGTAACGACTTTTTTTCCGGCGACTACGCCCCTTCTATCGCAGTGGGCGACTTCGACCGGGACGGCAAGGCAGACCTGGCATTGGCCAACCTCGATGACGCCGCAGTCGATGTGCTGCTGAGCAACGGCGACGGCACGTTCCAGGTTCCGCAGTCCTTCGGCACCGCCGGTTATCCCGGCTCCGTGGCCGTCGCAGACCTGAACGGCGATGGCAAGATTGACCTCGTGACTTCGAACGCACGCGGCGACGGCGCAAACGTGCTGCTGGGCAAGGGCGACGGCACTTTCCAGGGTGCCAGAGCCTACGCAGGCTGGGGTGGCTTTGTGGGCGACTTCAACGGCGACGGGAGTCTGGACCTCTTCGTAGGCAACAACTTGCTACCGGGCGAAGGCCACGATGACGCGCAGTTCCCGGCTGGCGGGGGCCCCACGACACTCGGCGACTTCAACGGCGACGGCCGCTGGGACATGGCGTGGGCGAACTCCTGGTCCAACTCCGTCTCGGTCCGGCTCAACGACGGCAACTGGCCAGCGACGGGTCCAGCCCTACCCGGTGACTACAACGGCAACGGTGTGGTCGATGCAGCCGACTATACTGTGTGGCGCAACTCACTTGGCCAATCCGGACCCGGCCTCGCCGCCGACGGCAATCACGATGACCAAATCAACTCCGCCGACTACGGCGTGTGGAAGACCCACTTTGGCGAAACGCGGCCCGCAGTTGGGCTAGGCAGTTTGGTTGCCTCCGCGCCCGCCATCGCCCCGGAGCTTTGGGCGTTAGTGGAGTCGGTCGCAGTAACTGAGCAGGCGACGACGAGTATTGAGCCGGCGGAGCCCGACGAGCGAGGCAGCATCGAACCGCCGGGCACGAACGCACGAGACAGTGCGCTGGCCGTACTCGATTCGCAGTTGCCGCAGTTCATCTCGCAAGGAAAGGCCACGATGAGTCGGCCCCACGCGCTGCCGACCACCGAGTCCAGCATGACAGCGCGTGCGAAGAACTTGCTGCCCGTCCGCTCGGCCCCAGCCCAGCTCGATCCGCAGCCTTCGGAACGTGGGCTCAATTCACGCTTGATCAACGACTCAAGCGAGGAAGCAGTGGAGAATCGCCGCGAGGCATTGGACATCGCATTTTCAACCCTGGAGCGCGCTGCGCGACAGTGGGGCAGCCACATGCGGCGCAGAGTTTGGGCAGGTCTATGTGCCGGACTTGTTATCCTCGCGCTCCAATCTTCGTGTCCAGCGGCGCCGCAATACAAGCTACTGAACGTCGGGACGTTCGGTGATGTCAGCATTGCCAGTGACATCAACGAAGCCGGAAGCGTCGTGGGCCATTCGCGACACCCTGATGGCCGTATCGAAGCCTTCCGCACGCAGCCAAATTCACCGATCAATCCGGCCGCGGACTGGCTCGGCGACATCGGGGAGGGCGATCCGATCGACAGCTATGTCGGTGCCGTCGACGGTTCATTCTCGCTTATCTCGTTAGCGGGAGAATGCTGTCCTGCTGAGGTTTGACAGGCGTGCCGTCTCACGCTGTACCAGCAGGTCGCGAACGGTGCGCGGTTCATCGGCAAAGTACCTGGGACAATCTCGAGTTGGTCGCGTTCCAAATTATTCCGGCCCGGGCCGCCCGGCGCATCGATTCACCGCAACTTTTAACGTCGCCTTTACGCTGATTTCACTCAATTCTGGCAGCGCCTTCGGCAGCTACACACTCTGTGAAAGAAGAACCATGCGAACGAAACTTGCTCCGATTTTGGCGATTGTCGGGAGCCTATCCGTCGCGTTGGTAGCGCTGCCTGCGTTGGCTGCATACATCACTGTCCACGGCGGGCCAACCTTCTCACCCGGCCCCGGCGGGACCGCCGTCTCGGGCAGCGACGTCACAGGCGTCAACAACTCCGGGACCGTCGTCGGCTCGGCCTACAGGTACGACGGTTCCGGCGCGCCTCTGGGATTCCGCGCCGTCCGTTGGGACGGCTCTGGCGCCCCCGCGCTCGAACTCGGAAACCTTGGCACCGACACCGGCGGCTTCGCCCAGATCCATCCGGCGGCCATCAACAATGCCGGCGCCGTTGTTGGCTCTGCCCCCCTGTACCTTACCACCTCCTTTAACAACGGCGATCGTGCAGTCCGCTGGGATTCCTCCGATACTGGCGCGACGTTGTTGGGCCAGTTGGGGCCCCCCACCAACATTCGCTTTTACAGCGATGCGTTCGCCATCAACGACGCCGGCACCGCCGTTGGGACGGCGTATAAGGTTTTGGGGCAAGGCGGTAGCTTTAGTGACTATAAGGGCGCTCGCGCCGTCCGCTGGAATGCCTCGGGCACGGCCGTGACTGAGCTGGGGCACTTGGGCACGGATTCCAGCGGTCTGACTTATGCCACCGCCTACGCCATCAACAGCGCCGGCGTCGCAGTCGGGAACGCCAACAAGTACACGGGATCGGGTGCACAACTAGGCTACCGCGCCGTCCGCTGGAATCCTGGCGGCACAGCCGCAACCGAACTCGGACACCTGGGCACGGATTTGAGCGGCATCACCTACTCCTCCGCCGACGCCGTCAACGACGCGGGTATCGCTGTCGGTGCGGCCAACAAATACGACACTGCCGGCGCTGAGTCTGGGAATCCGCGCCGTCCGCTGGAACGCCTCCGGCACGGCCGCAACAGAGCTCGGGAACTTGGGCACCGATGTGAGCGGAGGCACGGCTGCCAGTGCATCGGCCATCAACAGCGCCGGCACCGCCATCGGGGTCGCCTCGAAATTCGACGCGTCTGGTACAGCCTTGGGCGAGCGCGCCGTCCGCTGGGACGCCTGGGGCACGGCGGCGACCGAGTTGGGCAACCTTCCGGGCTATACGCACACCTCGACCGAGGACATCAACGTGGCAGGCATCGCTGTCGGCTCGGTCCAGAAGTATGACTCCGGCATGTTGCTGGCAGCCAACGCGGTTTACTGGGGCTTCGATGCCCTGCCCGTGGACCTCAACACGCTGATTGACCCGGCCAGCGGCTGGACGCTGAACCGTGCAACCCGCATCAGCGATACCGGGTGGATTGGCGGCGGAGGTACTTTCGACCCCGACGGTCCCGGAGGGGAGGCGGCGTATGAGCGCCTGTTCCTGATGCATGTGCCAGCGACGGCTGTCCCTGAGCCGACGACGATATTTCTCGCCAGCCTGGGGTCGGTCGCTGTGTTCGGAGCGATATCGGAACGTTCGAGGCTGCGGCGCCGAGGACGGCGACAACCAGCAGCGCCTTCGGCGGAAAGGCCACTGTCTGTTGCAACTATGTTCCAGACGCACGCGCCAGGAAGGGCGGTGTCCGCGCATATCGATGAGTTAAACAGCCAGCGTCCGATGACGGCTGCCGTCGTCTGGATCGTGCCGCGCTTTGGCCATGGCGGCATGCGCGGCGGCGTTTGCTGCCTTCTGCCTGTCGGCGCGCCGACCAGTACACGGTGGTCGGCCTTAACCCGCTGCAATTTCTTGACGGCTGGAATCAGGCGAGTCCCGCGCTCGGTTCTCACACTCCTTTTGTCGGCCAACCAGCTGCTGCCGGCCAGGTCGTGGGGGCCGCGTACGAGCAGTCCGACCCGGAAGCGAACCCAACGCCACATGCGGTGCTCTGGAACCCGGACGGCTTGGCGGAGGACCTGACCGTCAACGGGGTCAACGCCATGGGAGTGGTCGGCACGAACGGCATTCACCAGTTCGGCTATGCGGTCACCGGGCAGTTAGGAATCTTTACCCCGGTCACATGGAGCGGCAGCGCCGCCTCGGCGTCGTTGTTGAGCAAGCAGGGGTTTGACTCCGCGGCACTTATCGGCGGCGGCCACGGACAGTTTGTCGGGTGGGGCGAGGTCGAGACATTCGGCTACACACACGCGCTGCTGTGGAACGGGCTCACCGCGAACCCCATCGACCTCAGCCCAAGCCCCACAAATCTCTGCTGCTTTGCAAACTCTTATGCTTTCGACACCAGTGGTAGTCAGCAAGTCGGCTGGGGCTATACCGGGGAGCACCATGCTCTGCTCTGGACCGGAAGCGCAAATTCGGCGGTAGATCTGAACCCGACCAACCTTCCGGGAATCACCGAATCAGAAGCTCTCGCCACCGACGGATTGCAGCAGGTCGGTGAAGGATGGGGTCCCGATCAGGCGGGGACTACGTTCCCGGATCACTCTCATGCGCTCCTCTGGAATGGTACCGCCCATTTTGCGGTGGACCTGAATCCGACCGAGTTTGATTACTCGATTGCGTACGACGTGCGAAACGGCAAACAGGTTGGCGTCGGCATCATGGATAGCTGGGAGCAGCATGCGGTCGTGTGGAGTGGCACCGCCGCTTCCGCAATCGATCTTCACCTGCTGCTGCCGAATTCCTTTGGGTGGTCAAGGGCTTATAGCATCGACGACAGTGGCCACGTGTTTGGTATCGCGAAAAGTCGGGTGAGGCGCAATACTACGCGATCGAATGGCTTCCTGTCGCCGAATTACCCGGCGATTACAACCATAACGGCCTTGTCGACGCGGCCGACTATACAATCTACCGTAACACACTTGGCCAATCAGGGCCCGACCTGGCAGCCGACGGCAATGGCAACAATCGGATTGACGCCGGCGATTACACCGTCTGGAAAGCTCACTTCGGCCAGTGGGCCGGCAGTGGCGTGGCCGGGTACCCTCTGGGTGCCTCCGTCGCGCCGCTGTCGGCCGGCGTTCCCGAGCCGGCGACGGTAGTTCTTTTCGGCGTCGCATTCGCTGCGATGCTCGGATCACTTTCCCAGCGTTCAAATTCGCGGCGAACGGGACGACGAACCGATCATCGGCTCGTGGTTCGTCGGCCAAGCTTTGAGCCGCTTGAAGACCGCTGTCTGCTCAGCTTTTCCTCCGCCATCAGCTCTCCTCCCGAAGACCCCGATGCCCATATCGTGTGGGCGCCGCCGCCGCCGCTGGTGGCCGACTTCACCAGCGATGGCATCCTCGACAAGATCAGCTCCAACTACCACGAAGTGATTGTCCGCCCCGGCCACGGCAACGGCACGTTCGGCGATCCGATTCGCACGAGCATCCAACCCACCCCTGGAGCCCCGTTGTTGGCGGTGGCCGACTTCAACGGTGACAACCGGCTCGATGTCTTCACCGCCGCTGCTATCGACTTCGAGTCACCGCCCACCGTGAATGTGATCTTGGGCCTGGGGGACGGCCGCTTCGTCTTGGCGGAGACCTTTTCCGTCGAAACCGTGCCCACAATGATCGGGACCGGCGAGATATTCGGTACCGGCCGAACGGACGTAGCAATCGCTGGCTATAACTACCTCTCTGGCGAGCACGGTGTCCTGGCCTTGTTCAATGACGGCCTCTGGTGGACGCCCTCGCCGCCGAGTCCAGCCCTGCCCGGTGACTACGACGGCGACGGATCAGTGAATGCCGCGGACTACACCGTCTGGCGCAATGCGCTTGGCAGCAATGTAATCGCATTCAGCGGCGCTGACGGCAGTGGAAATGGCGTCGTCGACCACGACGACTACGACGTGTGGAAGGCGAACTACGGCCAGACGCGGCCTGCAGTCGGGACGATCAGTTCGATCGCCCCAGCGCTCGCCGTAAACCAAGAGCTTTCGGCATCGGTGGAGTCCGTCGGGGCCGCGAAGCATGCCTCTGCGAGTGTCAAATCTGCGGAGCCTCACGCGCGAGGCAGCATTGAACCGCAGGGCACGAACGCACGTAACAGTGCGCTGGCCGTGCACCATTCGTGGCTGCCGCAGTTCACCCCACAAGGAAAGGCCTTGCTGCGGCGGCTCCATACACTGCCGACCACTGACTTTGTGATGACCGCGCGAAGGTACGACTTGCTGCTCGTCCCCTCCTCCGCAGCCGGGTTCGATCAGCAGCCGTCGGAAAGCGGCGCAACCCACGCTTCATCAACGACTCACGCGAGGAGGCCGTGGAGAATCACCGCGAGGCGCTGGACATTGCATTTACAACCCTGGAGCATGCCAAATCGTAGTTAGGAGGCAACATGTTGCGCAGAGTTTGGGCAGGTCTATGGCTCGCGTTCGCCATGTTCCTAGGGACGCGTGCGAATGCGACCCCGGTTGTCATTGTGGCACAACACCACCTCCGAACCTTCGAGCATCGTGACACTCGCCGCTGGCATCCTCGGCTTACGTGATTCGGAGGTGGAGGCAATACACCTACCTTGTACTCAATTGCTACGTTCATCCAAAGTTAGGTGGTGATGCCTGAAAATACGACGACATCGTGAGCGCGGCAGGTGGCCCCGTTTTGTAAACCTGCTTCAGGACTAACTGGTTCGAGAAGTTCCGCAAAGGATACATCATGTACTGCGCATTCGTTCAAAGTCTAGGTATCGTGGCCGTGGTCGCCGTTTCGCCGGCGTGCTGGGCCGGGTTGATCGCAGTCAACTTGGATGGCGCTTTTGTGCCCGGCGGGGGCGAGCAACCTCTGCCAATATACGTCGCCAACCAGCAGCCCAACCCAGACAGCGTGCGATTTCGTTTTTCCGTGCCAGATGCCGCGCACATTGAATCGTTGAACTCCGTTGGCGTCTTCGTCGACGTGTACGACGATGACGACAACCAGGACAACGAGGCCGGCAGCGTCGTGTTCAGCTTGAATGCAATTGGTGAATCGAACCTGGTTGTGGCGACATTCGAAGCGGGCCTCAATGGCTCGACGGCGGACACAGCCGTGGTCGTCGGGGACTACGTGCCGCCCGCTAACTTTACCGACGTGTTGGCCGAAATTCAAAATGACGAGATTTTCTTCATACGACTCAATCGCACCGGTGGCGACTACTTCGTGAAAAGCGGGACTGTGCTGATTGACGCCAACCTAATTCCCGAGCCCGGCAGCATGGCGCTGCTGGCTATCGCCCTCCTGTTTGGAGAATCCCAACGCCGAAAAGCCAGACGGCGACCAGTGCGCCTGTAGCGCCGCGACTCGCTAGTGGTTGGCCTCGCTCACCGGCCATGGTTGAATATCGTGTCGCTGGTCGCTGCGGCCACCGTTTTGCTTTTCATGGCAACGCATTCGAGAAACGATTGAGAATGTCACCTAACACAACACTGCACTGACCGGGGCCACGACGGTCCTCGCGAATTGGAACGCTGGCGGTCGGTTCCGGCCAGTGAATGTTGGTTTGATAACCATGAGAACGATGAAATCGTAAGCGATGTCGGCCAGAGTTTTCCTTGTCTGTGCTTGTGCTGGACGCACCATCAGCAATTGGAGGCCGAAAATGCGCGCGACCTAGCTGTGGACGGTGCTGCTGTTGACATCTCGGCCAAACCGCCGGCAGCGGCTCCGGTTCCACCGTTCCAGAACCGTCTGCCAGTGCCCTGGTATTGTTGGTGGTAGTCGGCGTGTCGATTCGGCGACACCGCTCGGCGTGAACAGTCCTGAAACACGTTCACGCGTGAGACGCCTCATCAAACTGCCGATTAAGAAACGTTTTGGGCGTCTCTCTCACTAAGGATTACTCAATAGAGCAATCCGGCCGCGCATAAAAAACCCCAGCGATGCTGGGGTTCGGGAGTAGTCTCGATTGCTTGATACGACTCAAAAATGGCGGGGACAGGATTCGAACCTGCGACCTCGAGGTTATGAGCCTCGCGAGCTACCTGGCTGCTCCACCCCGCGTCAAATATCTTGTAGATGCTGTTTTGTAGATGCGTTTTCTAGATCGCCGGCGTTCGCCGGTGAGTCCGTTATTATTGCATTCGCTGGCCGCGCCGGCAAGAGCCCTACGCGGTCAGCGCAGCTTCCCCGCTTTCCGCGTTCCGTAACGGCCATTGAAACAATGCCGCGAATCGGCCGGCCCTCACCCGAAAGCGCATTTCGCAAACCCGCACCTTACTTTTCGCTCGCAGCGGCCGCCGGCCACCAGTATTCCACTTCAACCTGTGGTGGACGCGGCGATCCGACGGGAACAGCGTATTGGATAATCTCGGCCTGTTCCTGCGGCAGCACCTGCTCGATTTCGACCTCAAGGGGCTTCGACCGACGGCGCTTGGCGACGACCGGCCGGGGCCGTTTCTTTTCCACCGCAGGCGGCGGTTCTTTCGCGATGGCCACTGGCGGCGCAGGCAGCGCTTCGGGTTGTTTGATGTCGACGACCACAGGCTTTGGCGGTTCGGGCGGCGGCTGATCCTCGATTTCTTCGAGCACTGGTGCCACGACAGGTTCGACAACGGGTTCAAAGATCTCGGCTGCCGGTTCGTCGCTGGTCTCTCCGAAACGGTTTGGCAAGCGTCGCGCGTCGACGTGCACGTCCTGGAACATCCGCCACACGTGCTCGTGGCAGGTGAACACAATCAGTTGATGCCCCTGGCGAGCAAAATCACGAAGCACCGCAGCGGCGATTGTAGTGCGGCCGGCGTCGAAATTCACGAACACATCGTCGAGAATCATCGGCAAATGGATGCCGCGGCGGGCGAAAGCGGCCACCAGCGCCAGCCGCAGGCTGACGAATAACTGCTCGCGCGTGCCCCGGCTGAGCACTTGCACCGGCAGCGACTCGCCTTCGGCCGTGTCGACAAAGAGAATGTCGTGCGCCAGCGGCGTCCAGATCCGCGTGTATTTGCCGCTGGTCAATTGACGCAAATACTCCGATGCCTCCTTGAGCGTTTCCGGCTGGCGATGCTGTTCGTAATCGTGGCGAATGCGTTCTAGGAACATGCTCACGCCCGCTCGTTCTCGCCAGGCGTGAACGGCCTGCTTGATCTGCTCTTCGACCATATCGAGCTCCAACTGCTTGCGGGCGAGCGAGCGGTCGGCCGCCTGCGTCCGCTGCTGCTCGAGGAGCGCGCCGCGCTGCTGGAGCCGCTCTTTGAGTTCGCGGTCGAGCTTTTCCGATTCTGCCGCAAGCGATTCCCAATCGTGTTCGAGCCGGCCGATCGACTCCGGCGCGAGGAGCCGCGCGAAGTCTTGTTCGGTGCCGTGCTTGCCGAGGGCGGCGACGATTTCGCGCGTGACGCCGGAGCGCTTCTTGCGCAGCGCGTCGGCTTCGTCGAGACGCGCGGCGAGCTGCCGCAACTCGTTTTCGTCTACGACGCCGCACTTCTGAAACAGCGTGCCTCGCCGCTGCGCGAGTGCCTTCGCCGCCCGGGCGTGGCGCAGCGCCTCGATCTTGATCGCCTTGGCCCGCTCGCGTAGCTCCTGCCGCTGGGCCACGCGATGCGTTTGTTCGCGGTACTCGGCCGCCAGCTTGTCGAGTTGTTCGATTGGGCGCGGTGACAGGCGGCTCGCCGGTCCGCCATTCCCCGTTGGCTTCTGTTTCGGTTTCTCGTCGCCACTTAGCGCCGACCGGGCGACTTCCTTTGTTGTCGCCGGAGGGCCGGCGGCCGCGATTCGCAGCCCGGTTTCGTCGGCCAGCGCGAAGATGCGCTGCGAAACGGCCGTGTACTCGCGCTGGTGGCGTTCAATATCTTCGCGGCGAGCGGCGATCCGCGATTCCAGCTCGGCCAGCCGTTCGCATTGGTCGGCCATCGTGTGGAGATTTGCCGGGCTGACGTCTTCCGGCAGGCCGACGGCCCGCAGCTTGGCTCGCCAATTCGCAAGGGCGGCCGCGTGCTTTTCTTCGGCTAGTTGCAAGCGGCGCTCGGCCGCCGTACTCTCTTCGGCCGCTTCACGGTGCTGGCTTTCGATGGGCAGCACACGCTGGAGCTCGGCCAGGTGCCGCTCGGCATGTTCCAGTCGCAGGGCGGCCGCACCTTCGGCCATCGGCATTTCGCGATCGAGCTGCTTCCGCTCGACCTCGGCCTGTTTAATCTGCTGGAGCACCGTTTCCAACTGCCGGTGGCAGGCGTCGAAGCGGTCGGACGCCGAGTCTTCCACGACCCACTTGAAAAAGAATGCAAGCAAAGCACCGATAACGCCAATTCCCGCGAACCAGCCGGCGTACTTGCCGTACGAACCGAGAACCGAGGGTGGCAATAGCAGCCACACACCGACGGCCAAGCCACCTAGCGCAACGATCCCTAACAGCCACACGAACAGGCCGACTGGCAGCACCTGGCCATCGACCATCTCAGTGCCCTGCCGCTGCAAATCGTCGGCCTGCCGGCGGGCGGCGTCCAAACGATGCTCGAGCTGGTGCCGGGTCCGCAGCGCGGCGACCAAGTCGCCCGCTGCGTCTACGTCTTTCGGCAGGCCCAGCTTCTCGCCGCTGGTCATCGCCGTATCGATCTGCGTGCGGAACTCGTGCTCGCCGGCACGGCGGTGTTCGAGCTCCTGCTTGGCCGATTCGAGCAGTTGCTCGGTCGCTTCGATCGCGCGGGCCTGCGGGGCGAGCTGATCGACCAGCTCCGTGGAGATTCGCGGCGGCAGCTTGCCTGCACCGGTCCATTCATGGCTTAGCCGCTCATTGTCGCTGGCGAGCCGGGCTTCCAAGTGGGCGAGCTCGTCGCCGCGGTCCCGCGCCTTGCGCTCCAGGCTTTGCAGCCATTCCTGTTGCTCAAGGAGCGCTTCCAGCCGGTGGCCGTTCTTGACCAGCACGTCGTTGATGCCCAGCCGCTTGGCCTCGTCACGGAGCTGCTGTCGCTGGCCGATGAGAATGTCGCGCTGCCGCTGGTGTTCTTCGGTTCGCTCGTTCAGATCGTCGAGGGTCGTCAGCGTGCCCTCTTCCAGCGGCCGCAGGTTTTGATATTGCTCGAGCTGGTTGTCGATTTTGTCGCGCTTGAGCCACAATGGTTTGACGTTGATCGCCGTCTCCAAGCGCCGCGCGCGGCCGGTGAGCTCTTTGGCCGCGGCCTGACGTTGGTCCACTTCGTCGGCGAGGTCGCGCAGCTTGACGGCCGCCTGGGTCCAGCGGCGGCCTTTCGCGACGAGCTCGTCCAGCTCGCCGTGCAGTTGCTCGCGGCGAGCCGTCAGCGCGCGAATCTCCGACGGATGCTCGGCCGAATTCAACAGCCGCTGCCGCGTGCCGGCCAGCATGTGGATGACATCGTAGAGCGAAATCCGGTCGAGCCCCGACGTGAGTCGATACAGCCATTGTGCGGCCGCCGTGTCGCTTAGCGTGGCTAGCTCCTGCACTTCGCGCAGGCCGACGGCGAAGATGTTGATGAAGGTCGGCTCATCGACGTGCTCGAGCGCTTCGCGGAGAAGCCGGTCGCCCTGCTCCTCGCCCTCGGCCGTGGTGACCGTGACCTTGCCGAGATCGGTCGGTCCGCGGTCGGCGTAGCGGCTGATCGTGAGCGGGCCGTGATCGCCAATTACCTTCAACCAACCGCCAGGCCGGCCGCCCTTCAGCGGCGGCAAATAGCGCTCGCGTCGCGACGGCGACACGCCGTACAGCACCGACCGCAGGAACTGCATCAGCGTCGACTTGCCCGCCTCGTTCGGCCCGTAGAAAACGGTGACCTCCGGCGAGATGCCGCGCAGCGACAGGTCGCGCCAGACGCCGAAGCCGTCGATTTTGATGTCGGTGATTTTCATGAAAGTCGAGGGTCGAGAGTACCTCGTTCCCACGCTGAGCGTGGGAACGAGATGGAAGAGTTACTCGTGCGGGATGTCCCCTTCCTCCAATGGCAGCGTCAGCAAATCGATTCCCAGTTTCGCGGCCGCACATAGCAGCTCGCCGCGCTCTTCGCGGCTGACGTCCGCGACGGCCGCGAGCGGGTCGCGGCCCAGGTCGTCCGGCAGGAATTGCCGCAGATTGATCGACAGCTCATCGCTCTGCTCGAACTCGCGGACCTGCCGCAAAAAATCGCCCAACACGGTCTCCTGGTCGTACCACTCGGCCGGCACGCTGAGCGGTGCGCGGCAGGTGAGCGAAACGCTCCAAGCCGCCGGGTGTCGCTCGCCGAACTGTCGCCGCAGATCAACCATGAGCTCGTCGGCCAGCCCGCCGGGACGTAATCGATTTACCAGCGGCCCCGTGCCGCGAACTTCCCAGCAAACCAGGTGATCCACACCGGGCTGTTTCGCTTGCAGTTTCTCTAGCCGGTCGGCCATCCGCTCGCGGAGCTGCTCGCTGCGGGTGGTCGCGGTGACTTCCATCGACTCGTGTGTCCAGCGGACCACGTCGGTAGCGATGAATTTGGTCGCGGCCTTTCGGCTCTCATCGACCGTGACGAGCGTGCACCCGTGCGGACCGATTTCAGCCGGCCCGCGGCCTTGCGGCGTGCCGCTATAGTGGGCGATGCCCGGTTCGCGATCGACGGTTTCATGGCGGTGGCGACCGCCCAAAGCCATGTAATGCACTCGATCGCCCTCGTGGCCGGCCGAGTCGTGGGTGCCGTAGGACACGCCGACCGTAAACAAGCCGTGCGCGTCGCGATGAAATCCGCGGCTCTCCACTTCGCCCCCTTCGTGGCAGCTGGTGCCTTGCACGCGAGCGATCGTTTCACCGTCGCGCACGAGGTCGAGCGTTTCCACGCGGCCGACTGGAAACAAATGCACGTTCTCGGGTAGCGGCACGCTGCGCGGCCAGGCATCCGGCGAATCGACGCCGCCGCCTGACCAGTAGACCGGAATGCCGCGATCGCCCAGCCGCGCGAATTGTTCGAGCAGTAGCATGATGGCAGGCGGGCCGGCGCGGTCGACATTCAAGACGTCGCCCGCGAGGAGCACGGCGTCGACGTCTTCGGCGAGCGCCACTTCGAACAAGTGCTCGGCCGCTTGGAACGGCGCTTCGACGAGCAAATCGCGCAGATGGTCGGGAATTTCCGCCAGCCCGTAGAGCGGCATCTCGAGATGTAAGTCGCTCGACTGAACGAGACGCAATGTCGGCTGGGCCATCGACGCCTCCTTGCGCAATGGGAAGTGACAGGGCTGGTGAGTGTAATTGCTGGCGGGCGATCGTCGCAACTTCAGCTTGCGGTGAATCGCTGCTAGCAGTGACAGCGGCGGGCGATCGTGGACCGTTAAATCACGACCTATTCCAGGAACAGGCTGGCGACGTCTAGTTCTGCTTCGGGCAGAGCGAGCGGAGAGATGACTCCGTCGACGCCGAAAACCTGCGACCATTGGTACGCGTGCCCATCCGGCTGCCGATAGACTTCGACCGTGCGATTCAAGATATTCACGAACTAATAGTCGGGGATCACGGCCTCGGCGTACAGATCGCGTCTTTCGCCGCGGTGGTCGCGGATCGATGTCTCGGCGACTTCGATCAACAGGTGCACGTCCTCCGGCTCGGGATGCTTGCGCGTGTACTTCTTCCGTGTGACCCAAAATACATCTGGTTGCGGTGCACTATTGGCCGCCGGTATTCGAAGCGTCGCCTGAACTCGCACCGTCAACCTGCCACGAGGAATGCCTCGTAGCTCAAATCGGTCAGATCATTCACAGCCTGATCATGATGCGTGCCAATTGGCGACATCTCGCGAATCTCCCCCCGAATGAATTCAACGCGATGCTGCAGCCGGCCGTCGAATGCGCCGGCCTCGGCCATGCGCTCGTATTGCTCCAGCGAGAAAGTGGCGACGGTGCTCATGCTTCTATACGACGGATCTCGATTTCCCATCAGCAAGACATACAATCGGCGGTCGCCGGACGCTTGGCCGAATGCCCCATTGCCATTCTACCGCGCCGCCCGCGGGCGGCGAGAACGCTTTGGCTTGGCCGCCCTCTGCTCGTTTACCGCTGCCTTCGGCGGGAAATTGTCGGCCTGCCCCGTCATCTCGTACAGAAAACGGCTGGGCGTCGTCTTCCGCGGCTTGCCCCATTTCCGCCGCGTCAAGGCGAAGGACAGCGTCAGGTGCTCGCGGGCCCGCGTGATGCCGA
Source organism: uncultured Planctomycetota bacterium (assembly GCA_963738665.1). Taxonomy (GTDB): domain Bacteria; phylum Planctomycetota; class Planctomycetia; order Pirellulales; family Lacipirellulaceae; genus JABDGM01. The sequence goes on along the minus strand of CAVTXL010000002.1, from coordinate 864,495 downwards.
CGTAGCACAGCCGGCGCTCTTCGTCGATGGCCGCGTCGTTTGCCATTTCGAGCGACCGCTTGTGGGGCAGAATGCCTTCTTCCATGCCGACGAGGTAAACGTGCGGAAACTCCAAGCCCTTGGCACTATGCAGCGTCATCAGCGCCACGGCGTTGCGGGCCAGTTGCGACTCTTTTTCGTCGCCGTCGTCGCGCTCGCGGAGCATCAAGTCGTCGAGAAAACCAGACAGCGACGCCTCACGTTTCCCCCGCCCGTTTGGGGACGGGCTAGGGGAGGGGTTTCCGCGTTGCCTCTCGTACGAGGCCCCGGCGTTCAAAATCTCTTCCAACGCCGCCAGCCGGCTCTCGCGATCGCTTGGATCGGCGTACAACTTCACCAGCAAGTCGCGATAGGCGACGCGCTCGAGCACGTGTTCGATCAACTTCGCCACGCCGAGGGTCTCGGCTTCTGCGCGAAACGCCTCGATTGCCGTCCGAAATCGCCGAATGTTGTCGTTGGTCTTCGGGTCGATGCCGTCGATCACCAAGGCGTCGCCAAGCACCTCCCACAGGATGCAGCCGCGGTGAGTTGCTTCGTCGAGCAGCCGCTTCTGGGCGGAGTCGCCGATGCCCCGAGGCGGCTGATTGATGATCCGCCGCAGGGCCGGCTCGTCGAGCGGATTGTCGATCACCTTAAGGTAGGCGAGAATGTCGCGCACCTCTTTGCGATCAAAAAACGACATGCCGCCGACCAGCACGTACGGCACGTCCGCCCGCCGCAGCTCGGTTTCGAACGACCGCGGCTGTTCGTTCGTCCGGCAAAGGATGGCGAAGTCGCTCGGCTCGCCGCGGCGCTCGTCGAGCAGCCGCCGAATGTCGCCGACGACGCGCTCGGCCTCTTCCGTCTCGTCGCGGCACTGGATGATGCCGGGCCGGGCGCCCCCCTGGTTGTACGCTCGCAGAGTTTTGGCATGCCGCTGGCGATTGAAGGCAATCAGTGTATTGGCGCAATGCAAAATTGCGGCCGTCGAACGGTAATTGTCCTCGAGTCGCACGACCTTCGCCTCGGGCCAATCGTGCTCGAATCGCAGGATGTGCGTCACCTCGGCCCGCGCCAGGCGTAGATGGATTGATCGTCGTCGCCCACGACGCACAAGTTGCGATGCCCATCGGCGAGCGCTTTGACGATCTGGTACTGGCTGTGATTGGTGTCCTGGTATTCGTCGACGAGCACGTGATCGAATCGCCCGGCCTCCGCCCTCCGAACGACCGGATGCCGCGTTAACAGCTCCTCGGTGAGCAGGAGCAAATCGTCGAAGTCGACGGCGCCGATCTTTTTGAGATTCTGCTGATAGCGGCGGTAGGCGGCGGCGGCCAGTTGTTCGCGTTCGCTGCCGGCTTGGGTTTCGGCCTGCTCCGGACGGAGCGAAGCGTTTTTCCAACGGCTGACGATCGCCAAGAGGTCGCCCGGCGCGAGGGCCGAATTTGGCGCCCGCAGCTCCCGCAGGGCCGTGCGGGCTTGGCTCTCCTGTTCGTTGCGGTCGCAAATGACAAACTTGGGGCGATAGCCCAGTTTCTCGATGTGCCGCCGCAATATGCGCACGCACAGTGAGTGGAAAGTCGATATTTCAGGGGCGTCGACCGCGCCGCCCCGCGAAGCACTCTTGCTGCGTGGTCCACTCTGCAGGGGTCCGGACCGGCTCGCTCCGCGCCCGCTCGCCCCGCGGCTGAGCAGCTCCTTCGCCCGCTGCTGCATTTCGGCGGCCGCCTTTTTCGTGAACGTGACGGCCAGGATCCGCTGTGGCCTGGTGCCGCGGCGAATGAGCTCGGCGATGCGGTAAGTGACGACGCGCGTTTTGCCGGTGCCGGCGCCGGCCAGCACGAGCAGCGGTCCCCCGCTAGTGCGCACGACTTCCCATTGGGCCGGATTCAATTCGGCAGACGTCATCGGCATGCATCCCACAAAACTTGGGGGCACTTCCTTCAATGTTGCGCTCGCGATCCAGCGAGTTTTCGTCCGCAACCTGCCGCTCTAACCTATCGAGCGCCGCCGCCGCTGAACAGACGCCCTTGACTCCAATCTTCCGCACCTCCTACACTTTATCTAATCGCCAATTCTCGTAAGTGGAACCGCGATTTCGGCCGGGGGACGGACAACCCTGTCCGTCATTTCGGAAGCAGTGTGGGACGGACAGGGTTGTCCGTCCTACAAAAGTAATCACGTTCAGCAGTCCACTTCGCTTCGCACACTCGTTCACGGGGCCTGGCCCAGATGAAATCCGCCGAACGTCACCAACTTGAGACCAATTGGCTTGCCATCCATCTCGACCGCTGGCTGGAAAAGGCCCGCCCGTACACATCGACGATCGTGGGCGTGCTGACGGCCTTGGTGTTGCTGTTTGCCGGTTGGCTGTATCTGCATCAAACGTCGTCCAGCCACGAACAAGAGGCATGGAACTCCTTCGACAACGTCGTGAGCAGCACGTTGGACTCCAGCTCGGTAACGCAGCTCGGCAAGACAGCCGAAGAATTTGCCGACACCGACATGCAGCCCTTGGCCCGCGTCACCTGGGCGGACGGACAAGTCTGGATTGCCAGTCGCACCATTCTGCAAGACCGGGCGGCTGCAACCAAGGCGCTCGACGATGCGGCCGGCGCTTATCGATCGGTGATCAGCTCTTCCCGCGACGAGCCGCTCGTCGACCGGGCGCATTTCGGCTTGGCTCGCGTTTTCGAAATGCGGAATGAACCTGACAAAGCACGCGAAGAGTATGCACAGGTGACCGGGGCGTTTTCCGCGATTGCCAAGCAACGGGCCGAACAACTAAAGGACGAGAAGACGCGTCAGACGCTCGCATGGCTGGCCAAGGCAGACGCGCCGCGGTTCACGCTGCCATCGGGCGCGGGAACGCCGGGGCAGACGCCGGGCCTGGACGTCGACGACCTCAAATTGCCTGGCGCAGACAGCCTCGTCGACCCAACCAAGCCGCAAATGAAGATCGAAGACCTCTTCAAGGGGTTGGGCGACCTGGGCAAGAACGCCGACGAATCGTCGAAGCGCTATGAACAAGGCGATGCCGCCAAGACTGGGGCTGAGCGTGGTCAAGAGACCGATCCGAAGGAGCCAGCCGGTCCGACCGAGGGGGCCACGCCGAACGCCCAGAGCGGCCCCAACAGCGACGCGATGAAGTCCGGCGAACCGGCCAAAACGGACGGCGAAGCGAAGGCGGAAGATAGCAAACAGGCCGCGCCGCCAGCGGCCGGCGAGTCGCCGAAGGGAAGCGATGCGAATACGACCGGCGCGGAAAATAAGTAACGTGTTGCTGAGCTAACCGTGGCGGCCGCGCTCCCGACAGGGGCGTCGAATCTCGGCCATTCAACGAGCCGTGGCAGAACCATTCAACGCCGGTCACTTCACCATCGGGACTGACGCAGCCGGCCGCCGACTCGACCAGTTTCTCGCCGATCAGTATCCCGCGCTCAGCCGGGCCACGTTGCAACGGGCGATTGAGGCTGAGTTTGTCCTCGTCAACGGCCTGCCGGCCAAGCCGTCGACCCGATTGAAGGCGGCAAGCGAGGTCGTGGTCCTCCAGATCGACGTGCCCCGCGCGGGCCCCGCCCCGCAGGCGATACCGCTGGCGATTCTGTACGAGGACGATTTGATCGTCGCCGTCAACAAGCCGGCCGGCATGATCGTTCACCCGGCCCGCGGCCATTGGGAAGGCACGCTCGCGAGCGCCCTGGCCCACCACTTCGGCCAACTCAGCGGGCGCGGCGGCCCGACGCGGCCTGGTATCGTCCATCGTCTCGATCGCGACACCAGCGGCGTGATCGTTGTCGCGAAAAACGACCAGGCCCACGACGCGCTCGCCAGCCAATTTAAGGCTCGTACGGCAGCCAAGGAGTATCTCGCCATTGTTGTCGGCGTGCCCGATCGCGACGAGGACGTCGTCGACGCGCCGATCGGCCCGCACCCCACGCAGCGCGAAAAGAAAGCAATTCGCCGCGAAGATGCAAGTGGCCGGCCAGCTGTAACGTACTTGGAGGTGGTGGAGCGGTTCGCCGGTTTCGCTTTGGTCCGGGCTCGGCCCAAGACGGGCCGCACGCATCAGATTCGCATCCACCTGGCCCACGCCGGCCATCCGGTGCTATGCGATCGGCTCTACGGCGGGCGGGCCGAAAATCAGTGAACGGGAATTGATCCGCGCGAGCGATACAGCGAATATGAGCGGGGGGGCGGCGGCAGTGGCAACTCCGTGATTTTGGCACGCCAGGCGCTGCACGCGCAGCGGCTCACCATCGCGCATCCGCTAACAGGCAGCCCGATGACGTTCGCAGTGCCGCTGGCGAGCGATATTGAGTCAATGCTCGCGGCGCTTCGCAAATGGCACAGGCTTTGACTTGGACGATGCGCATAGGAATTGGCCCACGCACAGGCGCCACGACGCAATGCAATGACAATAAGGCAGCATGATTCACGGGCGGATTAAGAAGAAGAACATTCTGCCCGCCAATCATTCTGCCTTTGGTTTGCCACAAAGCTTAAGAATGATTTCGCACCACTCTCTGCTCTTGAAGAAGGAGATTGTACCGTGAGCGTTCTTCAGGAATTCAAAAAGTTCGCACTGCGCGGCAACGTCATCGACATGGCCGTGGGCATCATCATCGGGGCCGCATTCGGCACCGTCGTGAAATCGCTCGTGGACGATGTCATCATGCCGCCGATCGGCGTCGTCACCGGCGGCATCGATTTCAAGAACTTGTCGATTCCGCTCAAAGGAGAAGCCGGTCAGCCCGGCGCCGTGATGCTCAACTACGGCAACTTCATCAACAACGTCATCACGTTTCTGATCGTGGCCTGGGCCGTGTTCATGCTCGTCAAGGCGATCAACGCGGCCGAATCGCGACTGTCGCGCGGCGAAACGCCGCCGGCGGAAGCACCGCCGCCGCCGGAAGACATAGTGCTGCTGCGAGAGATTCGGGATTCGCTGAGACGCGGTTGAAAACTTGTCGCCCATTTAGCCTCCGGTCGTTGACCGGGGGCTGAATTGCGTCAAGCAAACAGCGGCGCTCATTAAGTCATTCGCCACAATCGGCCGCGCACTGATCAGCAGCTCTGCCGCGGCCACGCCGGCCAGGCGGCCCAGGTAGCGGTCGGCCGCGTCCACGCGGTCGAAGAGGTATTCCTTTTCGGGAGGAAACTGCGTCTTGTAGCAGCGAATGGCCGCCACTTTGCGGGCCAGGGTCTCGGAAATGTCGACAATCACCTGCCCGCCGGGCACCGGCGCCGTTGGCAGCGGGTTGCCCAGGTAGCAATAGAGCTGCCGGCCGATCACGTGCGGCGGCAGGTGGGCGAACTGGTCGTCCCACTTCGTCAGCCGCGAATAGAACACGGCCGCGTCGGTGATCTGCATCGCCTGCCAGTGGTCGGGCGAGGCCATCGGCGTTCGGTCGCCCAGACCAATCACCAGCCGCGGCCGGTGCTTGCGAAACTCGATCGCCAGTTTGACGCGGGCCTCGAACGAATCGAACAGCCGGCGATTGGGCAAGTGCAATAGCGTCCGCAGATGGACGCCGAGCGTCTCGCCGGCCGCCTTGGCCTCGGCCAGTCGCACGTCGGGGCCGGGCGAAAGGGGCGTCGGCTCGCCGTCGGTCAAATCGATGACGCCCACCCGATAGCCAGCGTCGACCAGCCGCGCAAGCGTGCCGCCGCAGGCGATTTCGATATCGTCCGGGTGGGCGCCGACGGCCATTACGTCGAGTTGGGGGTGGGATTCAGTGCTCATAGAGAGTCCGCTCGCATCCACCGGACATAATAGCAAGTGACCGCCCGGTTGTGGGAGCGGCCGCAGCCGCGAAGGTGTCGCCACTTGGGCCGTTCATCAATTCTTGACAAACGGCGGCCGAACCGACATAAGAGGGCCAGCAGCGTGTATTTACGAAGCCTGGGGCCCAGCCGAACCGGCCCGGTGCGCGTATACTAGAAGCAGTTTCAAAACCGCTGGGGACGGGCCGGGCACCATCGCCGCAATGGCGCGCGAGCAGTTCGCCGAGCAAATTGTGCTTGTTCCCCTACTGAAGCAATTTTGAAACCGTTTCAAGGGAAAACGGGGAGAGCCAAATATGGAGTTTGACGACGAAGAGACCGTGGACCAGCCAGCCAGCACCGAAAAGCACGAGGCCGAGCCGTCGCGCCAGTTGGGCCGGCCACACGACGACCGGCTGACCGGGGCGACCGACCCGTTCGACGATTTCGACGACGACGACTTCGACGACGAGTTTGACGACGACTTCGAAGAAGAGTGGGACGAAGACTTGCCCGGCGACGCGGACCAGTTCCCGCCCGACGATGCCCACGGCAACACCGAGAACGGCGACGGGTTCGAAGCCGAGTTTGAGGACGAAGACTGACGCATACGATCGGGAGACAAGGAGACAAGGAGACAGTGAGACGATGGCCTGGGCGCCATTCTTCTCCTTGTCTCCCCCTCTCCTTGTCTCCTTGTCTTTGGTGCACGGCAACTGCGAGAAAGTGTCACTTGATGTTTACTCCCGTCGACAGCAACGTCCATTTCCCGGCCCAGGAGCTGGCTGTCGGCGAGTTTTGGCGCGACCAGAAGATTTACGAGAAGTCGCTGGCGCAGCGGGCCGATGCGCCGCCGTTCGTCTTCTACGAAGGCCCGCCGACGGCCAACGGCATGCCCCACCCGGGCCACTGCCTGACGCGGGCCATCAAAGACCTCTTCCCCCGCTACCGCACGATGCGCGGCTATCGCTGCGAGCGCAAAGCGGGCTGGGACACGCACGGCCTGCCGGTCGAGGTCGAGGTGTGCAAAGAGCTGGGCATCCACTCGAAGGAAGAGATTGAAGCGTACGGGGTCGAGAAGTTTATCTGGAAGTCCCAACAAAGCGTCTGGCGGTACATGCAAGAGTGGCGTCGGCTGACCGAGCGGCTGGGCTTTTGGGTCGATCTCGATGATGCATATGTCACGTATCACCAAAACTATGTGGAAAGCGTTTGGTGGAGCCTCAAGAATCTGTTCGACCGCGGACTGTTGTATCAGGGGCACAAGATTGTCTGGTGGTGGGCCCAAGGGGGGACGGCCCTCTCGGCCGGCGAAGTCGGTCAGGGATATCGGCAGGTGGCGGACCCGAGCGTCTATGTGAAGTTTCCGCTGCTGGACGATGCGGGCGAGATGACGGACACATCGCTCATCGTCTGGACCACGACGCCTTGGACGCTGCCTGCGAACCAATTTGCCGTCGTCCACCCTGATTTGGACTATGTCATTGCTGTCGATGAAACCGATGGAAGGCCGCAGCGCGTGATTGTCGCCGCCGCGCTCGCCGAGGCGATCGGTGAGAAGGTAAAGCGTGAACTCAAGGTTGAGCGAACGCTTAAGGGCCGTGATCTCGTCGGCCGCCGCTATTTGCCCCCCTTCAATTACTATTACGAGTCGCTCGGTGAAAAAACGGGCCGACTCAAGACTGGGGGCAGGGCTCACCTTGGCTGGCGAACCATTGCCGCTGATTTCGTGACAATCGACAGCGGCACTGGAGTCGTTCATCAAGCACCGCCGTTCGGCGAAATTGATTTCGATGTGCTCGTCGAGCAGCGTTCGCAGTTTCTCGATGGCGAAGGTCCGCCGCTGTTAAATGCCGTCGGGCCCGACGGCAAGTTCACCGCCGATGCGCCCGATTACGAGGGCCAGTGGGTCAAGGACGCCGACAAGCAAATCATTCGCGACCTGAAAGAGCGTGGCGTTCTCTATCATCGCGAGCAATACGTCCACGAATACCCGTTCTGCTGGCGGGCCGAAGAGGACCCGCTCATCCAGTACCCGCGCGAGAGCTGGTTCATCCGCACGACGGCCTTCAAAGACGCCCTGTTGGAGAATAATTCCCAAATCAACTGGCTGCCCGAGCACATCAAAACGGGCCGGTTCGGCAATTTTCTGGAATCGAATGTCGACTGGGCCCTCTCGCGCGAGCGGTATTGGGGGACGCCGCTGCCGATCTGGAAGTGCGGGCAGACGGGCCGGATGGAGGCGGTCGCCAGTTTCGGCGAGCTGCTGGCCAAGCCGGGCGTACTTGGTACTGAGTACTGGGTACGGGCGAAGGCGGCCAATCCAGAGTTGCCCGACGATCTCAAGGTCCACAAGCCCTATATTGATGCGATCACTTACGACTCGCCGTTTGCCACGGGGAGCGCGGATGGTTCGCGTGCCGGAAGTGATCGACTGCTGGTACGACTCGGGCGCGATGCCGTTTGCGCAGTGGGGGTATCGGGGGGAAGACCCTCACCCCGGCCCTCTCCCGGAGGGAGAGGGAACAAAGAACCCACTCCCCAACCCTCCCCGCAAGGGGGAGGGGGCCAATCCTGAGATGCCGGCGGCGGCGAAGTTTCACGAGCAGTTCCCGGCCGACTTCATCAGCGAAGCGATCGATCAGACGCGTGGCTGGTTTTATAGCTTGCTTGCGATTAGCACGTTGCTATTTGGTCGAGAGTCGAGAGTCGAGAGTCGAGAGCCAGAGTCTTCCGGCTCTGGACCCTCGGCCCTCGACCCTCGACCGTATCCCCACCCCTACCGCAACTGCATCGTCCTGGGCCTGATGCTGGGCGAGGACGGGCAGAAGATGTCGAAGAGCAAGCGGAACTACCGCGAGCCGGGCGAGATCTTCGACAACTACGGGGCCGACGCCCTGCGTTGGTATTTCTTCGCCAATCAGCCGCCGTGGACGAGCATTCGCTACAACGAGCAGGCGATCAAGGACAGCGTGCCGGAGTTTTTGCTGCGGCTGTGGAATGTGTATTCGTTTTTCGTGATCTATGCGAACATTGACGGGTTTGATCCCGGAGAAGAGGTCGGAGGCCAGAGGTCCGGGGTCAGGGAGCTGGACGCTGCCGCTTTTGCAAGCGCCAAATCGTTCCGGGCCGTGAAAGACCGTAGCGAGCTGGACCGCTGGATCCTCAGCGAGTTGAACCGAATGGTCGCGGCCGTCGTCGAGCGGATGGACGCGTACGATAATTACACGGCCTGCCAGCACATCACCGCATTCGTCGATGCCCTCTCGAATTGGTATGTCCGCCGCAGCCGCGATCGGTTTTGGATGGCCGATAAGCAGGCCCCAGAGAAGCTCGACGCCTATTGGACGCTTTACGAATGCCTGCGGACGACGACGAAGCTCGTCGCCCCGTTCGTGCCGTTTCTGGCCGAGACGATGTGGGAGAATCTGAAGCAGGGAGCAGGGAGTCAGGGAGCAGGGAGCGGCGGAAAGCGTACATCTGTGCGATTACCCCTCGGCGGATGCGGCGGCCATCGATGAGGATCTTTCCGAGCGCATGAATCTCATGCGGCTCATTGCTTCGCTTGGCCTCAACGCCCGCAACGCCGCCGGTGCTCAAGGTTCGCCAGCCGCTCTCGAAGGTCGAAGTGATCCTGGCCGACACCAAACACCAAGGCTGGCTCGCCGAGCACGCCGACGTGATCACTAAGGAGCTGAACGTCAAGCATCTCGAGTTCTAGCGACGATCCATCGCTCTACGTCGAGCACGAGGTGGTGCCGAATTTCAAGCTGCTCGGCCCGCGGCTGGGCAAGTTGCTGCCGCAGGTCAAGAAGTGGCTGGCCGAGCAGTCGGGTGCCGATCTGTTGGCCAATGTTCGCGACAACGGCCAAATCGATCTGACGATCGGCGGCCAGGCGATCGCGCTCAGCCGCGAGGAAGTCGAAGTTCGCCTCCGGCCGAAGCCCGGCTGGACGTCGGCCAACGACCAGGGCGTGGTCGTGGTGCTGTCGACGGAGCTGACGCCGGAGCTCGTCACCGAGGGCCTGGCGCACGACATCGTGCGGCTGATCCAGGACCGCCGCAAGGAGATCGGCTGCGAGTATACGGACCGAATTGAAGTTGGCATCGTTACCGATTCGGGCGAAATGCAGCGTGCGGTCCTGGAATACCGCGATTACATTCAGCATGAGACATTGGCGGTGAAGATTGGCTTTGAGCCGCTTACGGGGGTAGAATCAATAAGTGTCACGCTGGCAGGCAATAGCCTGCAGCTTTATGTCCGGGTCGTGAGTAACGGTTAAGTTGAGGGTGCGGCAATGACGATTCGCCTTGTCACCCACCAACCGCAACGGCAGATATTTTTAAACCAAGATCACATGGGCGAAGTACTCGTCGATGTTCGCTTAACGAACGCCTTCGATGTCGAGCGCGAGGCAGCCGGTTCGTTGTCGACAGGCGTGGTGCGGTCGAAAGTAATCGAGGCGGTGGTTGATACCGGGGCGGTCCGGTCCGTCGTCCCGCTGTTCGTGCTGAAAGAGCTGGGCGTCCGAACAGTCGGCCAGGAAGTCGCTGCCTATGCCGACGGACGAACCGAGAGCGTTGACTTGACGGCTGGCATCATTTTTGAAATCGATGGGCGGCGCACTACGGATGAGGCGCTCGTGCTCGGCAACGAAGTATTAATCGGCCAGACCATTCTGGAAAAGCTCGATCTGTTGGCGGACTGCAAGAACCGGCGATTAGTGCCAAATCCGGACCACCCGAACCAGCCGGTTACGAAAGTCTATTGAGCCGGCCACTCGCCTTCGCCTGACAATTCGCCGAATGCCTTCGTCGCTCAAACTCGCCGTCCTCATCTCCGGCAGCGGCCGCACGCTGAAGAATTTTATTGATCTGGCGGCCGCCGGCGAGCTGCCCGTCGATATTCGCCTCGTGATTTCGAACACGCTTAGCGCGGGCGGCCTGCAGTTTGCCCAGGATGCGAGGATTCCAATCCAGATCATTTCCCGCGGCGACTTTCCCGCCGGCGCGGACGGCGACCAAATCTTTGGCGAAGCGATCTTTTCGGCCTGTCGTGAAGCGGGCGTTGATTATGTGGTCATGGCTGGCTTTTTGAAGCTGGCCCCGGTGCCGGCCGATTTCGCCGGCCGCGTCGTCAACATTCACCCCGCGCTGATTCCCGCCTTTTGTGGACACGGCATGTACGGCAATCGCGTGCATCAGGCGGTCCTGGACGCGGGTGTGAAAGTCACGGGCTGTACCGTCCATTTTGTCGATAACCAGTACGACTGCGGACCGATCATCTGGCAACAGCCGGTGCCGGTGTTCGACGACGACACGGCGGATACGCTCGGCGGCCGCGTGTTCGAGGCTGAAAAGGAAGCTTACCCGCACGTGCTGAAACTGCTCGCGGCCGGCCGGGTCAAACTCGATGGCCGGCGCATGACCATTCGCAAGCCTCAACGCACCGCGGGCCGCAGCAGCGCGTATCCGATGGACTGATAGAACGCGACGGCAGCCGACCAGCCGGCGTGTGTTTCGAGCTGCACCTCGCGCCAGCCGTCGTCCCAGGCGGCGCGTTCCAAGTGCGACATCAACACCCGCCCGACACCGCGCCGTCGCCAGGCCGGATCGACCAGCAGCCAGTGTACGACTGCTGCTCGAGCCGCGGCGCCCTCGCGAATCGCCAGCGTCACGGCGCCCACGATCGCTTCGCCCGCGGCTGGCGAAACGGCGACCCAGGACCGCTCGGCGCTCCACCAGGGCCTGGTCGACATTTCGGCGCGGAAATCACGCTGCTTCCAGTTGCGAACCGGTGGCGTCAATTCGGCGACGGCCCGCTCGCGCATGGCAAGCCAGGGGGCTAAATCTTCGGGAATTGCGATCGATCGCAGATTCACACCGCCGACATCGATGACGACTGGCGGCACGTGCATTTCTTTGCGAAAATGGAGAATAGGTGCCACGATAGATGTTGCGCACGAATGAACGGAAAAGCTGATCGAAATGACTCAAAGGAGATGAAGGTGAAACCGCTAATTGCCACTAATGATCGCTAATGACTCTCATGAACGTGCGCATAGCTACGTGGCGCTTTCAATTAGCGCAGATTAGCGAATATTAGCGGTTTCTGTTGTCTGTCTCTATCGTATTTCTGCGTTTATTATCTCCATTTCGCCGTGAAAGTGACATGCTCGACTTGCAAGAACTAAAGCAAGCCATCTGCGACATTGGCGGCCGAATCTACCAGCGGGGTTTCGCAGCCGCCAATGACGGCAATATTTCCGTCCGGCTGAACGAGGCCGAGGTCCTGTGCACGCCCACGCTGCACTGCAAAGGCTTCCTCACACCGGCCGACATTTGTCTCGTTGACATGAAGGGCAATCAACTGGCCGGCGCGAAGAAGCGGTCCAGCGAGGTGATGCTGCATCTGGAGATCATGAAGGCCCGGCCCGACGTCCAGAGCGTCGTTCACTGTCATCCACCCCATGCCACGGCCTTTGCGATCGCGCGGGAGCCGATTCCCCAAGCCGTACTGCCCGAGGTCGAAGTTTTCCTCGGCGAAGTGCCGATCGCTCCTTACGAAACGCCGGGCGGCAAGAAATTCGCCGAAACGATCTTGCCCTTTGTCCGCAAGTCGAACGTCATCGTCCTTGCCAATCACGGCACGGTCAGCTACGGCGAGTCGGTCGAGCGGGCCTACTGGTGGACCGAGATCCTCGACGCCTACTGCCGCATTCTCATTCTGGCCCGCCAGCTCGGCCCCATTCATTATCTCTCGCCCGAGAAAACGCAGGAGCTGATCGAGCTGAAAAAGCAGTGGGGCTTCACCGATCCGCGGCACGATGCCGATTTTCACGGCAACATCCGCGGCAACGCCACCTTCCAGCACACCTGGCCGGCGAGTGGCGTTCGAGCCAACGCGTTTCCGCCGCCGGACAATAACGCGACGTAGCTCCTAACCTTCCGTTGAAAGGCGTCGTCGTGGCATTCTTCAACACCCTCCGAGTGCCGAGCAAAGCTCGTTACGGCTCGCAAACTGCGCCTTGGGTCGCAGTTTGTGATATTGCATCCATGCGATGTTGCAGCCCGTCGCCTTTGTCAACTAGCTGCTAAGCACCTCCACGACGGCGCGATTTGCTTTGCCCTGTTCGGCGCCGCGGTGACCGCCACGCGCAGCATGCCCTCGCGCTCCCCGAGAACGCCGTTCCGCCGCGCACAGGTATGAACCGAAACCGATAGCGCGATACCCTGCCCGCTCGTGGTGAGCTCAATCATCGGCGCCTGCCCCAGTGGTCAATTCGCCGGCGTCAGCCGCTTTTACGCAAGATCCATGTTCGGCCGCCCGCCCGGCTAGTGCGCCCCGCCCCGCACCGCCAGCCACAACACGATCAAGTTCAACATGTTGAAGGTCGCATGGGCCACGATGCTGGGCAGGATCCGATGGGTCCGCTGGTAGACGTAGCCGAGCGCTATCGCCAGGAAGAACAAGGCGAACGGCGCCACCCCTTGCCCCAGGTGCGCCGCGGCGAACATGGCCGAGCTGACGCCGATCGCCAGCCAGCCCCGCGGCAGCTCGGCCCAAAAGCCGGGCACCGGCGCCGAGTTGCCCGCCGCCATCGCGCTCGGCCGGCGATGTTCCCCATGCGGCTGTGGATGTTCGTCGTCCGTCGCTTCAGGTTCCTTCGCCACTTCCGTCGTCGCGGGCGCCAACTCGCTGTTACCGTCAATCTGCCGCAACGCGTCTTCCCACTTCTCCAGCCATCCCTGCAGAAGCAGTCGAAACGTAAGCTCTTCACAGACCGGAGCGATGACCACCGCCAACGCGATCGATAGCAGGAACATCCCCGGCGTGGCGTTCTGTTCCAGCGCTTCAATCAGTGGGTTATGCGTCTGTTCGCCTAGCGCTCGGCTGACCAGCGCCAAGACGAAATAAACCGGCGGCAATGCGGCAAAGCACGCCAGCAGACCGACAGTCACATCCTTGGCGGCCGTGCCGGCCGACAGCGGCAGCCCCAAATCGGACCACGTGGCATGGGTCAGCACGGCAGTCGTCCACAGCACCGCGCCGGTGATCACAGCGTAAAGGCGATCATAACCAGAATCCCCGCGGGGCTGATGGTGCCCTGGTGACCTGTCGGCTGGGTATCCTTCGCTTCGCTGGTGTCGGGCGCGTCCGGGCGTCCCGCCACGCTCTCATCCTGCGCCGCCTGTGGCGTCGACAGTTGCGATTCGGCTTCGACGGGTCGGGCCTGGGGATTCTCGGACGCCAGCATTGCGATCGAATTCAATACCCACAAGGAAGCCAGCAGCGCCCCACCCACCCCCCAGGGCACGGGCCGCCTTGGCTCGTACGACAACAGCCTGCTACGCAACTGCCACCGCAACAGCAGCAGGCCCCAGGCGGCAAAACTGGTGACCCCTATCGACAGGACGCAAGCCACCAACAGCGGATCGTTCGGCGGCTGCATGCGTCTTACTTATGAACGTGTCCCAGCGAAAGAAATAGGCTTCGGATAAAGGCGTCACGAGCCGAGTTACGAGCTGCGCAGTAGTTTCAGCGCCGTTTGCACGTAGCCCCAGCCGGAGTAAATCGTGCTGACGACGGCCGCCCACACGGTTAGTCGTAACAGCCAAGTCGACCACGCCGCCGGCTCGATCTCCCAGCCACCCGTCGGCGAGTACTGGTAGTACGACAACCGCGTGAGGCTGCCGGCGACGGCCGCACACTGGATGATCATTTTAATCTTGCCGGGCCATTTGGCGGAAAAATCGCTGCCGTGCTCCTCGAAAAAGCTCCGCAGGGCGGTGACCAGAATTTCTCGCCCCATCACGACCACGGCCATCCAAGCGAATATTTCGGACGCTGAATGCGATCCCGATTGCCGGGTCACCGTCGGCGGCACGGCCGCCAAAAAAATAAACGTCCCGCAGATGATGATCTTGTCGGCAAACGGATCCAAAATGCGGCCGAGCTGAGTGATCTGCCCGTACTTCCGGGCCCAATACCCGTCGACCCAATCGGTCCCGGCTGCGATTGCGAACAAAACGAGCGCGATCCAATAGCTCTCGAAGATCAAAAAGATGAAGCAGACGATCGACAACACCAGCCGCGCGACTGTCAACTGGTTGGGCACATTCCAGATCGTCGCTGACGCGATCGGCTTCACGGCGGGCGTCGAAGGGGAGCTGGAAATGTCGGCCATGACGACACTCGTTCTCTTCCGCCAGGTCAAAGTTGCATTACCGAGCCGCGCCGATAGCCACGCCGACCAGGTCGTAATCGCTGCGGGCCACGATCTCACAGGGCACGATTTGGCCAGGCTTCAATCGCTCGCCCGTCACGTAGACCACGCCGTCCACGTCCGGCGCATCGGCACGGGAGCGGCCCACCCAGGCATTGTTTTCTCCCGGCACGGCCGCGTCAATAATCACGTCCGTCTGCCGACCGATCTGCGCCTCGTTCCAGGCGAAGGCCACGCCTTGCTGCACCGCCATCAACCGCCCGCGACGTTCCTCTTTCACTTCCTCGGGCACTTGCTCAGGCAGCTTTGCGGCCGGCGTATCGGGCTCGAAGGAATACGTAAATACGCCCATTCGCTCGAACTTCTGCTGCGCTACGAATTCGCCCAACTCGTCGAATTCGGCCTCTGTCTCGCCCGGAAAGCCTGTAATGAACGTCGTCCGCAGCACCAGGTTCGGTATCGACTTGCGCAATTTGGCCAGCAGCGCCTCCGTCTCTTCGCGATTCACGCGGCGCTGCATCCGCCGCAGCATGCGGTCGCTGATGTGCTGCAGCGGCATGTCGAGATAGGGCACGATCCGTTCTGAGCGGGCGATCGTTTCGACGAGCACATCCGAGACGTACATCGGGTAAAAATACATCAGCCGGATCCATGCGAGCCCGTCAACCTTTTCCAGCTCCCGAAGCAACTCGAGCAGCCGCGGCTCGCCGTACAGGTCCAGGCCGTAATAGGTCGTGTCTTGCGCCACGATCACCAGTTCGCGAACGCCGTCGGCCGCCAATTCGCGGGCCTCGGCCACGACCTGCTCGATCGGCTTTGAATAGTGCTTTCCGCGCATCCGCGGAATTGCGCAAAACGTGCACAGCCGATCACACCCTTCCGAGATCTTCAGAAAGGCAAAGTGCCGTGGCGTGATCCGCAGCCGCGACGTATCCGGGAGCGGGTGGGTCGGCGCCGGGTGAAACACGGTCCGCTGCTCGGTGAGTCCGCCGACGAGCCGGTCGGCCACCTTGGTCACTTCCTCGCGGCCGAAGACGCCCACCAGGTGATCGATCTCGGGCCGGTCCACGAGCAACGACTCTTTCTGACGCTCGGCCAAGCAGCCGGAGACGATCACGCCCCGCAGCTTGCCGCGCCGCTTCAGCTCGAGCATCTCATCGATGGCCGCGAAAGACTCCTGCCTGGCCGCCTCGATAAAGCCGCACGTGTTGACCACGGCAAAGTCGGCCCCCTGCGGATCGTCGACCAGCTCGTACCCATCGAGCCGCAACAAGCCCAACATTCGCTCGCTGTCGACGAGGTTCTTGGGGCAACCAAGGCTGACGAAGGCATAGCGCCCTTGGACGCGCCGCGCTCCAGTTGTTTCGTAAACGAGTTCACAGGCATGGCAAAACCCGCGTGCGCGGGCGGAAGAAATTAAGCAATCAATTGTCCACCCGGTAGGGAACGACGCGGCAACTTGGCGCGGCGACAGGCGACCACAAGCAATGGTGCCGGGCGCGCCGCCGCACTACTGATTCTAGCGGTGAGAGCGCAAACCGCCAATTGGCTGCGGTTTCCTCGACAATTCCAGCGCCGACCAATTGATCCATCCCGCCTTTACTATACAATGGTACACATACCTCCCATCCAGCCGACAAACTTCGCTTTTCGGGAACTCCTATCATGTTCGCTGATATTACCGCGGAAGAATTGACTACCGCGCTCGACGATTGCGCCGCCGGGCTCCTCTGGGAGACGGCCGTCGATGAGCCGCCGGTCGACGCTGTGGTTATCGCCCAGCGGCTGGGCCTGGTGGTCGCCTTCGACGACCACCTCGCCTGCCGAGCCCGCTTCGTCCAGTTGGCCGAGCACAGTCCACATGCTCCTGCCCGGCACCAAGGCACGATCATCACGGGCCCGGCCGAGAGGCCCGAGCGGCGGCAGTGGGCCGTCGCCCACGAAATCGGTGAAAGCGTCGCCCATCGCGTCTTCGCTCGGCTCGGCGTCCCGCCACGCCTGACCTCGCCCGAGGCCCGCGAACGGGTCGCGAACGACCTGGCTCAATGCCTGCTGCTGCCGCGCCGCTGGTTTGCCGCCGACGGCCCTGATTGCGATTGGGACCTGATGGACCTGAAAGCAATCTATGCGACGGCCAGCCACGAGCTAATCGCGCGGCGAATGCTCGAGATGCGGCCGCCCGTGGTGATCACGCTCTGCGACCAGGGCCACGTCAAGTGGCGGCGAGCCAGTGTCGGAAGCCGTCCGCCGCGGCTGCTGGCCCAAGAACTCGACGCTTGGCAAACGGCGCACATCACCGGCCTGCCCGCCGAAGAGCAACTCGACCCCGCCACGACCGGCCTCGATCGGGCTCGCGCCTGGCCGATCCACGAGTCCGGCTGGAAACGCGAAATCATCCGCAGCGACGTGGCCGAAATGTAGCACGCACCTCTCGTTACCACGCCGCGTGGGAACGAGAAAAGCGCCGAGCATTGGAACGAGACGAAATGAACAAACGAGACAAGCGTTAGGCCGCCTGCTCAGTTCGTGTCGCTGCTGCACGCGTTTGGAAATGTTGCACCCAGTGCGCAGCGCCTCTACCACGTCGCGATTATTCCACGGCTTGCCCAGCACGGCCGCCGCCCCAACTGCAATCGCCCGATCGCACCGATCGCGGCGCGGAAAATCGAGCATCGCGATCACCGGCGCCCGGTCGCGACGCAATCGCCGACAGAACTCCGCCAGGCCCTCAGCCTCCCGCTCATCGAGTTGTCCACCGTCCCAAATGCCACCGGTAATGCCGGGCGTCTGCGCCGCCGGCCGCCCCGGCCGCTGCCAGAGAGTGGTCCAACCAGCACGGCGCAATACGTCCGCGACCACGTCGGCCGTGTCCGAATCGCGCACGCACAGCAGAACAGCGCCCCCAGCAGCTTGATTCTTGATCCCGATTTTGCAATCGGCAATTCGCGATCCGCCTTCCTCCGTCGCGGCCCATTCCGGGCACAACCCGTTCGTCCACCGCCGCAACTGCGTCCGCCACCAGGTGGGAAATTCATACCAATACAATCGCGTCAGGCCCACGAGCGGCCGCCCGGTCCGCAGCTCGCCCTCGCACCAACTACCGACAACGACCACGATTCCCGCCAGAGGCGACTCACGCCGCAGCCGTTCGACAAGGCTTTGCGCGATCGCGGCCGGCCGCTCCTGTAGTATCACGATCAGCTCGGGCGCCCGCGTCGCCGCGCCCACGATCGCTTCCGCGCACAGCAGCGCAACGGCATCGCGAAAGTCGGGATGCTCCACTTGGCCCACGAGCCGAACTGCCGGCGGCCGCATTGGTTTCGGCTCATCGACGAGCGCGACGGTCCCACTCGAAGACGGACGGTCCATCGGATCAGTTTCCTCCATTCCCTCGCAGCGCCGCTTCCCGCGCCCGAATTAATTCCCGCAAGGCAATTGCGTCTGGCGCCGAGCGCATGGCGAATAAGAACTCTGCATCGTTAATAACGCGGCTCAACCGAGCCAAGATGCGCAGATGCTCGCGATCGCTCGTGGAACAAATCAAGAAAAAGAGATCAGTCAAGCTGCCACCGCTACCAAAGGGAATGCCGCGCGGCGTGACGCCCAGCGCCAGCACGGCCTCGGCCAAGATGCCCGCCATCGGCCGCCGCGGGTGAAGCAGCGCGATGCCGTTGTCAAGTGCCGTCGAGTGCATCTCCTCGCGGGCCCGCACGGCCTCGGCCATCTTATTCGCGTCCCACAACCGGTGCGTGCGCGGCCACTTCCGCCATCCTATGGATCACGCTGCCGCGGGTCCGCGCGTCGAGCGGCACTTCGACCGCCTCCAACGGCAACAAGTCGGCAATTGAAATCTCCTCTTCCTCTGCTCCACCCGCCCGATCCAGTGCGCCTTCCACTTGCACTAGCTCATCTTCGTCGGAGAGGCCGATGCGGTCCTCGAGCCAATGATGAATCTCGGCCGCCGAGAAGCGCCACTCGCCGCCGACGCGCCGACCGGGCAACTTGCCGCGCTCGGCCAGCTTCAGTACCACCGCCGGCATCATGTGCAAGTAATCGGCCAGTCGCTGGATGTCAAAATCTTCTTGCATCGCCATAGGGCAGACAGTGCCGCCTGCCAGTCAGCTCCGAGCGTTTGTATCGAAGTCTGTTTGAGACGCGCAATTGGCGTTGCGGCCGAAAACGCATTCCACCCAGCGCGTGCCAGCACCGTATAGATCATTTATACCCGCGGGGAAAGAGCGACGCCAAAACCCGCCTTGACGCCGCTTGGAAAATCTTCGACCATCCCGCCTGCCGACTGGGACGACCGCGGACGCGGCCCGATTCCCGCCAACCGGACAGAATCCATTCCAGCCGCACGCTTCGGCAAGGAGGCCTCGCGTGACGCATCAGGCACCGCCAACCGATGGAACTTCGCTTCGCGAATTGCTCGCCGATGCTGCGCAGGTTCTCGGCCCGGCAGACGTGCGGGCCCGCGGCTGCACCAGCCAGTGGCGACATGTCCGGCCCGGCGATGTCTTTGTCGCCGTGACCGAAGACGACGACGACGGCCACGACCAGGCCACGGAAGCTGCCCGCCGCGGCGCCGCCGCGATCATCTGCGAACGGCCCCTGCCGGTGTTCGATGTGCCGCAATTCGTGGTGGCCGATAGCCGCGCCGCATACGGCCGGCTCTGCCAAGCGCTGGTGGGCAATCCATCGCGGCAATTGAGAGTGATCGGCGTCGCTGGCGCGGCCGGCAAGACGACGATCGCCCGCCTGCTCTTGGCCATATTCCGCGAAGCAGGCATCGCCGCCGCCACGCTCGATTCTTTCGGCGATTGGGACGGCGGTGGTGATGCGCCCGCTCTTACTCGAAATCAAATCCTGTCGCCGCCCCGCTTGGCCCGCTCGCTCGCCGAAATGATCGTTTCCGGCGCAACCCACGCTATTGTCGAGGCCTCGAGCCGGCAACTCAGCCAGGCCGCGCTGGCCGGCGTCACGCTCGACGCGGCCTGCATCTCGCATGTCGGCCGTGGCGACATCCAATGGCACGGCTCACTCGAAAATTACCGAGATGCCCAAACACGCATCGTCGCCCTCACTCGCCCCGAAGCGGCCGTCATTCTGAATGCGGACGACCCTTGCTCGGCGCGAATCCTTTCCGATTTGTCGCAGCCCGTGCTGACCTTCGGTCTGAAGCAGCAAGCCGAAATCTCGGCCGAGATTGTCGAACAACAAGTCAACGAGCAAACTTTCGTCCTCACAGCCGGTGACGAATCGGTCGGCGTCCGTACGCCGATCATCGGCGACCACCACGTCTACAACTGCCTGGCCGCTGCGGCGACATGCCTGACGTACGGCATCGAGCTCACGCAGATCGCCCGTGGATTGGAAGCAGTCAAACAGCTTCCCGGCCGCATGGAACGCGTCATGTGCGGGCAGCCTTTCGCTGCGTTTGTCGACGCCGCCAACTCGCCCGACACGCTGCAGGCCTGTCTGCGGGCTGCTCGCCCGGTGACCACCGGCCGCTTGATCTGCGTCTTTGGCCCGAACCTAGCCGATTCGCTGGCCAGCGAATGCTACGTGGAGACCGACTCGCCAAAGACGCTCAAGATGCCGGACGTCGCCGCCCCGCAGTTCGCCGCTCTGGGCCGCGTCGCCGGCACGCTGGCCGACCTGCCCATCCTGACCAGCGCCAGCGATGTCGGAAACACACCACACAGCATGCTGGCCAGCGTTCGCCGTGGCCTGGTGAACCCGCAGGCGGCCCGAGTAATCGCCAACCGCCTGGAGGCAATCGCCTTTGCCCTGCATGAGGCCCGTGTAGGCGACACCGTCGTCGTCGCGGGCATGGGCGAGCGCGAGTACATGCCCGACCGTTCCCACACCCGCTGGCAGGACCGCGAAGTGATCCGTAGCCTGCTGCATGGCCCGCGCAGCGCTGCGGCTCGATCCAAGCAAGCTGCCTGACGAATCACGAAGTTAACTCGCTCACACGTCGCCCTGCTCACTGAAGTGACCGGGCCGAACGGGCCAGGTAAGTAAGATCCAACCAAATACGAACTACAAGCTTATCACAAGCGATCTTGTCCTCGACTCATCCCTGTCCGACTTTTCCACGACATTTGCCCGCTGTAGAACGAAATACGCTGAGGCTTCATCGTCGGTCCGTGCCAGATTGCGGGATCTCGCGCGCGACCACCCTCCCTGGGTTGGAGCAATTGTCTGGCCGTGCAATGCGGTTTCTGGGTCAACCGCGCGCGGCCGGCCGCTCACGATGAAGCTTACGACTGAGCACCGGGGCGGCGCTAGTTCGCCGCTCCGGTGTCTCAGCGGATTTCGTGGCGACAGACGGCTTACTTGTCGCAAGGTTTGGAAATTGACATCGTCGACCTGTTCTCGAACTGAAGGATTCCGGACCGTCGCTATGCCCCAACTCGTCAGCACGCCGTTTCGGCTCATGGCCGCCGGCAGCCCGCCGAAGCAAATTGAAGAATTTATCGGTCGCCTGAGCACCCAGACCGAGCGGCTGAGCGTCGCTCGTATGAAATCGCCCAGCGGCTGGAGCGAACCAGGCCAGCGGCCTGAGTTTCTCGAAATTAGCGTCGTCCTCGCGGGCGCGCTGTCGATCGAGTACGACGGCGGCACGCTGGAGGTCGCCGCCGGCCAGGCCGTCGTCTGCAAGCCCAACGAATGGGTCCGCTACAGCACGCCCGGCCCGGAAGGCGCCGAATACGTTGCCATCTGCCTGCCCGCCTTTTCGCCCGATACCGTGCATCGCGATGCGGTGCGCCTGAATCTTCGAGCAACAGCTTTCAGCCCGCGAGTTCATCTCGCGGAGCGAGATGCCTACCCTTGATCTCCAGCCTGGATCTGCACGAAGCTCTCATATCGCCGCGCATCGATCCAGCCGTCCGCGACGGCGTACTTTACGGCACAGTCGTCCTCGTGCGTGTGCGTGCAATCGGGAAAGCGGCAGCGGCTGACATACGGCCGTAGCTCACGAAAGAAACCAGCCACTTCCTCAGGAATCACGTCCCATAGCTGAAATTGTCGGATGCCGGGTGTATCCACCACATAGCCGCCAAACGAAAGCGGGATCAATTCGGCCGTGGTCGTCGTGTGCCGTCCCTTCTGAGTTTCACCGCTCACGGATTGCACGCGCAGGTCGAGCCCCGGCTCGACCGCGTTGAGCAGCGAAGACTTTCCCACCCCGCTTTGGCCGGTCACCACACTCGCGTCGCCTGTCAGCCGCCGCCGCAACCGCTGGATCCCAAAGCCGGTCTCGGCCGACACCATCAGCACCTCGTAGCCCAGTTGGGAGTAAACCCCCACCAGCGGCATCAGGCCGGCCGGCTCGACCAGGTCAATCTTGTTGAGGCAAATCACCGGACGAATTTCGGTCTTCTCGGCCGTCACGAGCAGCCGATCGATCAGATTCGGCTTCAGCCGCGGCTCGGCGGCGCTCGTCACGATGATCACCTGATCGACGTTCGCTACGAGCACGTGCTGCCGCCCGCGGCTCGTGCGACTGACCACGCCATGCCGCGGCTGGACGCGCTCAATGACGCCTTGTTGTGGCCGGTCTCCTGACCGAGCCACGGACTGTGAGGGGTCCGAAGACCCGCGCACAACACCTTCCGGCCGAAACCACACCACGTCACCGGCCGCCACCACGTGTCGCTGATCGGTAAACAGAGACTTTAAGAGCCGGCGCGTTGCACACTGAAAAAGTGCGCCGGCCTCGTCGCGGACCGTGCTGTGCAATCCTTGCACGCGGAGCACGCGGCCCAAACGGCACACGGCTCGGTCGATCTCTGGGAGCACAAGTCGGCCGGAGTCGTCCTCGACCATTTCGCCGCCGGCCACGGTCCGCTTGCGTGAGATGCGGCCCTTGCCGCTGACGCGCGCTCAGTGCGCGCCGCGTCGCTGGCCGCAGAGTCGTCGCCGGCCAATTGCCCCTCGACACGCTTGTCGCGCGCCGCGCCTCGCGGTTCTTGCGAAAATCGGTCCGTAGTTTGCGTTTCTTTTTCGACACACAAAAGCCCGTGATCCGTAGCCCATGGTCCGTTGGAAAGAATACCACGGACTACGGACAATCAACCACGGACAAATCGTGGAATATCGGCAGCCGGGCAGTTTGAACATTCAACGCAGAGGAACCCGGCCGAGACGGCCGGGCTATGCAGACCGCGGACGACCTTTTCTGGCTCTCGACTTTCGACCCTCGACCCTCTTTTACACCGGTTCGTCCGGCAGCTTGATCTGCCCGGCCTTCATATTCGTTGGGTCGTAACGGCGGCGGTCGAATTGATCGGTCGATTTCTGCCGGACTACGTCGCGGTGGTTCAGCCCGGCCCGCGACAGCAGCGGAGTCTGCATGATCTCTTGTGACTGGTTATCCGCCGGCGGCGGACCAACCGCCCCCAACTCAGCCGGGTCGTACTCCACGCGGTACTTATGCTTGGCAATGGCCAGCACGTCGCCCGGGTCGAGCCGCTTGTCGGAAACACGCGCATCATTCACCTTGATGCCGTTGCGGCTTTGCAGGTCGCGCACGTACCAATAGCCGTCCTGGTTCGACAATTGGCAGTGATGGGCAGACACATTGGCAAATCGCAGCACAATATCGCAACTGCTCTCGCGGCGGCCGATCAGCAACTGCTTTTTTTGCGCGCAGGTTGGGCAGCGGGATCGGGTCCCCACCTCCTAAAGGAATCAGCTCTCCATACATAGGCCGTTCACTTGTGAGTGCCAAAGCAAAGGCGGATAATCCAGCTACAAAACAGGCCCGCGCATCGGGCGGGCCTGGTTCAGTTTACTCTACGTACCGACTCCATTGCCGTCAACTAAGCCACTCGCCGCAGCCGCCCCACAGCCCGCCTGGCGACAGGCGGGCCTGCCCTATTTTGCGAGCAGTTTTCACCTCCGCCAACGGTTCGGCGTGCGGGTGCAAAAGGTCAGCATCGACGCGGGTTTTACCTGCCCCAACGTCGACGGCACCGTCGCCACCGGCGGCTGCACCTTCTGCGACAATCGCAGCTTCAGCCCGAGTCGAAGACCCGCCGTGGCGGACCGGCGTCTGCCGCGGGCCGGCATCCTCCGACAGATTGACCAGAGCATCGCCCGCATGCGGCTCCGCTACCGCAACTGCCATCACTTTTTGGCGTACTTTCAGCCGGCCACAAATACGTATGCCCCGGTGGACAAGCTCCGCCGGCTCTACGACGAGGCGTTGTCGCACCCGCAAGTCGTTGGACTCGTGGTGGGCACCCGGCCCGATTGCGTCCCCGACGACGTGCTCGACCTGCTCGGCGATTTCGCCACGAGCAATAGCCGCGGTGCGCACTCTACCGGCCGCGGCTGGCAAAGCCGGCGCGGCGATGTAGCCGCGCCTCCCTACGTCGCTGTCGAGTACGGCTTGCAAACCATCCACAACCGCTCGCTCGACTGGATGAACCGCGGCCATCATCACGAGGCCACCGTCGACGCGATCGAGCGGAGCCGCGGCCGCGGCTTCGAGATCGGCGTCCACGTGATGCTCGGCCTGCCCGGCGAATCGCAGGCCGACATGCTGGCCACGGCCCGCGAAGTGGCCCGCTTGGGCGTCGACGCCATCAAAATCCACAACCTTTACTGCGTCAAAAACACGCCGCTGGCCGACCAGGTTGCCCGCGGCGAGGTCCAGCTCATGAGCCGCGGCGACTACGTCCACACGCTCGTCGACTTCATCGAGCTCTTGCCGCCGACAACGATCGTCGACCGCATCTCGGGCGACGCCCCGCCCGACTATTTTATTGGTCCCACCTGGTGCCTCGACAAGCCGGCGGTGAAAGCGGCCGTGCTGGCCGAGTTTGCGCGGCGCGGAACTTATCAGGGAGCTGCGCAAGGGATCTGAGAATAACCTTTTGATCCACGTTGACGCCCACCGAATAATACACTAATATTCATGTAAGAGGGCCGCGTGCCAGCGACGAAAGTTCTGCTGTTTCGTGACGACGATGGTTCCGTACCGCTTCTTGATTGGCTTTCAGCCCTTGAACGGCGGAATCGTACAGTGTACCGCAAGTGCCGTCATTACTTGGTTCGGCTTGCACAGTCCGGAAACGAGTTGCGGCGGCCAGTTGCTGACTACCTTCGGGATGGGATTTACGAATTGCGAATTCGACATATGCGCGTGAACTATCGCATTCTATACGGTTTCGTCGGCAACGACGTGGTTCTCGTTTCTCACGGCATCACGAAGGAACAACTGGTACCCGCACACGAAATTGAGCTGGCTGTGCAGCGTTTGGCCCGATACAAGACGAATCCCGGCAAGAATTGTTTTGTGGAAGAGGGATGATATGGCCAAAGCGAAATCAACGGCGCGTGCGACACGGAAAACTCGAGACGCGCTTAGAATCCTTGACAAACATTTCGGAACGAATCCGGGCGAAGAAGATTTGGATGCACAGTTTGATGACCAAATCGACGTAGCGCAGGCGCTGTTTGATGCACGCACGGCAGCCGGGTTGACGCAGGCAAAAATTGCGAAAGCGGCCGGCACGACCCAACAAGTCATTTCGCAATTGGAGGATGCCGATTATCAAGGCCATTCGCTGTCCATGCTGCGGCGAATTGCGAAGGCCCTCGACTGCCGTCTCGAAGTTCGCCTCGTGCCACTTTCACCCAGGAAAAAAAAGGCTCTTGGATAAGCTGCGACATGGCGGCGACGCGCCGCCCGACGACTTCATCGGCCCCAGCTGGTGCCTCGACAAGCCGGCGGTGAAAGCGGCGGTGCTGGCGGAGTTTGCGCGGCGAGGGACGGGGCAGGGCAAGAAATGGCAATGCCCAATTATGCTATAATCGATCGGCGAGTTGATTCCCTCCAACTGCGAACGGCTGCCGTGTCTAAAACTCACTATGTCCCTGTTTCCTGGGAAAGGATGATTCGCGCCGTGGAGAAAGTCCGCCAGCGACTCGACCGCGCCGTCGCCGCTCTCGAAAAGGCAAACGTCCCCTATGCCGTCGCCGGCGGCAATGCGGTTGCCGCCTGGGTCTCTCGCGTCGATGAAGCTGCGGTCCGCAATACGCAAGACGTCGACATCTTGCTCCGTCGCAAAGACCTGACGGAGGCAAAAGCGGCCCTTGCCGCCGCGGGCTTCCTCTTTCGTCACGTTAAGAGCATCGACATGTTCCTTGACGGCCCAAATGCAAAAGCCCGCGACGCTGTCCACGTTGTGTTCGCCGGCGAAAAAGTTACCGTCGACAGCCTGGCACCGTCACCGGACGTAACCGAAATCGACGACACCGGACCATTCCACATCGTCGATCTCGAACCACTCGTGCGGATGAAGCTGACTTCCTATCGACTCAAGGATCGCGTCCATTTGCAAGACATGATTGGGGTCGGCCTCATTGACGCCTCATGGCCCGGCCGATTTTCCGGCGAGCTGGCCGAACGTTTGCAAACGCTGATCGACAATCCGGAGAGTTGATCTTTGCGATCAAGTTTTTCTCAAAATGCTTTCGCAAAGTATCTATTTCGCCCGCAGCGGCAATCGCGATAGCTCGTAAGAAAACGCACCTAACAACGTGCCGCGAGGCACTTCATGGCATTTCACGCATTCGTTAGCAGCTCGTAACGAGCCGAGCATCTGGATTTGATTCGGGTGTCGCACAATAACGACATCTTCATCGACCTTTAATTTACTTAGTGCAACCACTTCAAAATCACTCAACGGCCTGTACGGAATCTCATTCAGTTGCTCCATTTGCGGGACGGTTTTGGAGATATAGACGCAGGGTTCTTCGTGCGCAAGAAATGCGTTCGCTTGTTCATCGGCACCGCCAGGAGCCGGCGAATCTGCTCAACCAGCGCCCGCTCGCGATCCACCAGCACTCGGCCTTAATTCCGCGCTACTTTGGCACTCTTTTGCGCGATTTCGACGAGCCCCCGCAAAGCCCGGTTTACCGAATCTGCGTCCGGAAATACGGCGGCCACATCGGGCGACAAAACAACTACGTTTGTGCCTTCCGCGTAACGCTTCGCATACTTCCCGCGAACCCCTGTTGAGAAATCGTATTCGGGCAACAATTCTTCCTTTGCTCGTGATTTAGCGGCCTTCTTCATAGTCTTGCCTTTCGCGTCTGGTCGCCACGCGGGCGCTGATAATTCGAATCCGCTCTTCACGATCCGTAAAGACTACCACGAGCAGTCGTCGCTGACTTGATTCACCAAGTATGATAAACCGATCTTCCTCGTCGGAATGCACTGGATCAAAAATCGTCCGCGAGAGAGGATCGGCAAATATGGTGCTGGCTTCCTCAAAGGATACCTTGTGTTTGCTCTTGTTTGAATGCGCCTTTTTCTGCGTCCCATTCAAAGCTCAGGGCCATTTCACCGATCCTGTCACCGCGACGGCAGATTTCAGCTTAACACGATGCGTCAAAGAAGTGTAATCGGTCGCCTCCGATTTCGCCATACTTACGAATCCTGAAATACGCTCTGCTGTCCTTTCACAAATGCGACCCGCCCCCCGGCCGCCGCACGCGCAAGAAATGCGTTCGCTTGTTCATCGGCAGCGCCAGAAGCCGGCGGATTTGGTCGACCAGCGCCCGCTCGCTCTCCGCCTTAAGCGCCGCATCTGCCGTTAGCTTACCCTTTTTCGCGTTCTTTTTGTTCATGAAGAGTCTTTTCCAGGATCGGAAGCACAGCCAAGTCACGGTCGCGGCCCGTCGCCCGCTTACTCTTAATGATGTCATCAAGACTAGCAATTAGCAACGAATGATTCCCGAAGGCGACGCTGGTCGATCGTGAACGGACTCCCTCAAACGATCGAATGCCCGTCAGCTTGGCCATAAAATCGAGTTGCAATCCGTGCTCGTCGTTCACGACGCGATACAGTTCCGAAACTGGATAATAAGGACGCAAGATCACCGCCTCAAAACTTTTCGCCACCGCCTTAAGCTTCTTTAAGTTCAGCGGCGTCTTGCGGAACATGAAGTCGATATCGAGCGTCGTCACCGGCGCCGCGCAAGGCCGCCGCGGCGTTGCCGACCATCACCGCTTCCAGGCGATGTTCGGCCATAATTTTAGCCACCTTGGTGAGTAGCGGTTCTCCGTTCATGTGCAATCTGGGAATTAACGGCGCCTGTAATGACTGCTTTCCTCGCCGCAATTATACCATGCAGCCAGGCCGGCCCATTATCGCGACTTCCCCGGCGACGATATAATGAATCATCCCCGCAGAGGGCCAGATGGTCGCCGGTTTGGTTCCGCGTGAACCAGACGGGAGGAAAGTCCGGGCACCATAGGACAGGGTGGTGGATAACGTCCACCGGCCGCGAGGCCAGGGAAAGTGCAACAGAAAGTAAACCGCTGGGGAGCTGTTAGCTATTAGCATTTAGCCATAAGCCAGAAAGAACTGTTTTGCGCTTCTGGCTAACAGCTAATAGCTAATAGCTAACAGCTTCTCAGTAAGGGTGAAACGGTGCGGTAAGAGCGCACCAGCGGGCGAGGTGACTCGCCCGGCTCGGCAAACCCCACCCGGTGCAAGGCCAAACAGGGAGACATGAGCTGGTCCGGCTCGCTAGGCGCGCATGATTCACAAGCCATCGCGGGGTCTGTCCCCTTTTTCGGCTCAGAGAAAAAGGGGACTGACCCCTTACTCAGCCGATCGCCTGTGAATCATGCGCGCCTAGCAACTCCCGGGTAGGCCGCTAGAGGCGGCGAGCAATCGCCGTCGTAGAGGAATGGCCATCGCTCGGCCCGGCCTTACGTCATCCGGGGTCTGGCACATTTTTCGGCTCAGCGAAAAATGTGCCTGGCCCCCTCGTCTGCCGATGACGTAAGGCCAAGGGCCGATCACAGAACCCGGCTTACAGGTCCTCTGCGGGGACTTTTTCGCAAGCGTTCGGATCTAGGCAGCCGAATCGGGCGCGAAGCCGCCACCTGCCAATCTGCGTTTTGGAGTCGATGACAAGTAGTTCCAGAGCGAGGGGCTAGCGCCGGCCGAGTGATTCAATTGGCCGGCATGCAGCCGCTTTCCGTTTCATCGGTGCGTCTTGAAACCGCTTCTATTTTCGCCGCCGCGATCTTTTAAGTACGCCAGCCGCCCAGGCAAACGCGAACAGCCCCACGGATGCCGGCTCTGGAACGGCAGCCGATTCGGCCGCGCCGCTTCCCAGCGATGTCGCGCCGTAGTTGGCTTTCCAAATATCGAAGTGCGCTCTGGTGAAAGCCCCGCTGCCGAGCTTGTTGCGCCACACCGTGTAGTCGGCCGCATCGACTTTGCCGTTACCGTTGTAATCTCCCGGCAGCTTGGCCACGACTACGACATTGCCAATCACTAGCACGCCCAACGAAGTCACACCATCCGTGGCCAGCACGTGACCTCCTGCAACATTGGAAAACGCGCCTGTGATCGGCTGATTCGACATCGCGATGATGAGCGTGTCGGCGGGCGCGGGCACATAGCCGTTGATTAATGTCAAACTCAACGTGCCGCTAAGATTCAACGGAAGCGTGCCGGCCTCGCTGATCGTATCGTAGTCAACGCCCGGCCGTGTTCCGCCGAGCTCCATTTGCAGCGTGGAACTGCCGGTGAGCGTCAAATCGCCCGCAATAGAAAGTGCGCCGGCCGACAAGCCGGGCGAAATTGTGCCGGAGTTGGCCACGTTGGCCGAGATCGTGCCACTTCCTTCGAGCCGGCCGCCCGCAATAGTGATCGAGTGCAATGTCGTGATCATGACCGGATCGATCGCCGAGATGGCGCCACCACCATTGAGCCGGGTGATTCCGGCAGTCTGCGTGTAACCCAACGGCACCGACAGACTGCCGCCATTTATGGCCTCGAGCGTGCCGCCGTTGGCAAAGCTGGTAGCCGGGTTGACGGTGATGGTCCGGCCGCTCGTCTGCGAGGAGATCAGTCCATTGTTGGTCAGCGCCATGGCGCCGTTGTAGAGAAAGCCCCCGCCGCCGATGGTGGGGTCGCTCGTGGCCAGGCCGGCCACTGTCGTGATCACGCCCGTCGTGCCGACCGTGAAGGCCCCGGCCGAGCTCATCGTCACCAGGCGCAGGCCCGCATTGGCCCCCTCGAACTGGATCGTGCCCGTGAGCGTCTGACTCGGCGCGAAGCCGATCTCGGCGTGAATGCCCGACAGGTGCGCCGTCGTGAACGTCGTGCCGCCCGTGATCAGCCCGTCCGAGAACGTGTCGGCGAAGTTCAGGTCGCCACTGACCGTCACCCCGTTGAGCGTGCCCGACAGCACCCCTTGGCCCAGGCCGCTGAAGTTCAGGGTCTTGCTGTTGGCGAAGGCCAGCGTGCCGCCATTGAGCGTGCCGCCCGCCATGTTCCACGAGCCGGTCGTGTTGTCGAGGGTCAGGGTGTGGGCCGTGTTGGTGATCGTGCCGGTGACGTTCACCGTGCCGCCCGTATTGCTCCACGTGCCGATGCCGCCCGTGGCGTTGAACGTGCCGCCCAGGTTCACCGTGGCCGCGTTGACGCTGATCGTGCCCGCATTGGCCCACGTGGACGTCGGCGCGATCGTCAGGATGCCGCCGCTCTTGGCTTCCAGTGTCCCCGTGGCGCTGTTGGTGAGCGTGTCGGGTTTGACGGTGATGGTCCGGCCGCTCGTCTGCGAGGAGATCAGTCCATTGTTGGTCAGCGCCATGGCGCCGTTGTAGAGAAAGCCCCCGCCGCCGATGGTGGGGTCGCTCGTGGTCAGGCCGGCCACTGTCGTGATCACGCCCGTCGTGCCGACCGTGAAGGCCCCGGCCGAGCTCATCGTCACCAGGCGCAGGCCCGCATTGGCCCCCTCGAACTGGATCGTGCCCGTGAGCGTCTGACTCGGCGCGAAGCCGATCTCGGCGTGAATGCCCGACAGGTGCGCCGTCGTGAACGTCGTGCCGCCCGTGATCAGCCCGTCCGAGAACGTGTCGGCGAAGTTCAGGTCGCCACTGACCGTCACCCCGTTGAGCGTGCCCGACAGCACGCCGTTGCCCAGCCCGGTGAAGTTCAGCGTCTTACTGTTGGCAAACGCGAGTGTGCCGCCGCTCAGCGCCCCGCCCGCCATGTTCCATGAGCCGGTAGCGTTGTTCAGCGTGAGGGTATTGGCGCCACTGCCCACGTTGACCGTGCCGGTGACGTTCACCGTGCCGCCCGTATTGCTCCACGTGCCGATGCCGCCAGTGGCGTTGAACGTGCCGCCCAGGTTCACCGTGCCCGCATTCACGCTGATCGTCCCCGCATTGCTCCAAGCGGCGGTCGGCGCGATCGTCAGGATGCCGCCGCTCTTGGCTTCCAACGTCCCCGTGGCGCTGTTGGTAAGCGTGTCGGGTTTGACGGTGATGGTCCGGCCGCTCGTCTGCGAGGAGATCAGTCCATTGTTGGTCAGCGCCATGGCGCCGTTGTAGAGAAAGCCCCCGCCGCCGATGGTGGGGTCGCTCGTGGTCAGGCCGGCCACTGTCTTGATCACGCCCGTCGCGCCGACCGTGAAGGCCCCGGCCGAGCTCATCGTCACCAGGCGCAGGCCCGCATTGGCCCCCTCGAACTGGATCGTGCCCGTGAGCGTCTGACTCGGCGCGAAGCCGATCTCGGCGTGAATGCCCGAGAGGTGCGCGGTCGTGAACGTCGTGCCGCCCGTGATCAGCCCGTCCGAGAACGTGTCGGGGAAGTTCAGGTCGCCGCTCACCGCCACTCCGTTGAGCGTGCCCGCCAGCACCCCGTTGCCCAGGCCGCTGAAGCCGATCGGCACCGTGGCGTTGACCGTGCTGCCCGCAATCGTGCCGCCCGCGAGGCTGTACGTGCCGGAATTCACATTGATGGCCCCGCTGGTGGTCAGCGTGCCGGCCGTCTGGCTCACGGTTGCATTGACAGAGTTCAATGTTAAATCTTCGAGCGTGATACTTGTACCGAGTGTCACGGTGTACGGCGAACCGGCCGCGTTGATCACGGCGTCGTAAGTGGCCACGCCGCCGTTGCCGTTATTCGGAAAACCGCCCCCTGCCGGCACGTTTGTCCAGTTGGCGTTGACGTCCCAATTGCCGGACGTCGCCGAGCTCCAGGTGGAGGTCACATCGGCCGCCGATGTGCTTTGCACCGAACAACTCAACGCAACGGCCATCGTTATGCCGTAGAGATTGCAGAACTTCGAGAGTCGTACCGCGATAGGCTCATGGTGCATTTCACACTTCTTTCAGTTTCAGATCGTTCGACGCCACACGTAGTGAGGGCCGTTCAGTCTACTGAGTTCCGCGGGGAATGAAAGAAGAATCCGCTTCGATTGGGAAAACGGGAAAACAGCATCCCCGGGAGAGGCTTTCAATGACTTTGCCGCTCAAATCGTTCCCTGGCTTGCTGTTTGGCCGGCCGCCGCGCAACAACAGCCCCCCCGCCGCGCGGGCTGGCGGCATCGCGCGGTATCGTCTTCGCAGGCAATTCCGCTGATTCCGAGCTCCACGCTCGTCGCCCACCAGTCCGACCGCGGCCACGGTGGGTTCGAGGGAAAAAGGCTGCCCGTGGTAGTCCGTCGCGCAGCAGAGGGGAGGGGTGATCCCTTGCTCCACTTCTGCTCTCCTGCTCTCCTGCTCTCCTGCTCTACTCCACTACCACTTTCCTGTTCTTCGGCTCGCCTGCGTTATTTTTCTTCCTTACCTGCTGCTCGATCTTGCCCTGCATCGCATCGAGCGTGGCGGCAGCGATCCGCTTCACGATATCGCCGGCCGCGCCGTAGGCAGTCAGCGTGAAACCGCTCTCCAGGGGCTCGAACTCACTCGGTTTTCGCCGCCCCGGCACAATTCGATCGACCGAAACGCGGTCGACGTGCGGCCACGCCTGTTTTGCAAGAGTCTCAAGTTCTTGTTCCGTTGGCATAAATTGTGTCGCTTAGAAGGTGTTCGTGGGTGGGATGTTGAAAAACCGCGCAGTATAGCATGAATCTTGTTGCTAGCGCGGTTCACTTTTGCTCGGCCACGCAAGTGGGCAAATCTCGCTAGCGGCCGCCGGCCGGCACAAAACCCGGCTTACACCCTCTGCGGGGATCTTTTTTTCGGCCCCAGGCGATTCTTAACCCGCGGCGCGGTATCCTGACTGTCGTGGGGGAAGTCACCCGAATTCTGATGGCGGCCGAGCAGGGCGATCCCTGCGCCGCGCAACAATTGTTGCCGCTGGTCTACGACGAGCTGCGCAAATTGGCCGCCGCCCGGCTCGCGCAAGAAAAGCCCGGCCAAACGCTGGGCGCCGCCGCGCTGGTACACGAAGCCTATCTGCGTCTGTGCGCGGCCGAGTCGCCGGGCAGCGAACTACAGTGGGACGGCCGCCGCCATTTCTTTGCCGCAGCGGCCGAGGCCATGCACCGCATCCTTATCGAAAACGCCCGCCGCAAGAAACGAATCAAATACGGTGGCGGACGGCAGCGGATTGATCTGCTGGAACAAAATCTCGCGGTCGACGACCCGCCCGACGAGCTCCTCGCGCTCGACGATGCACTGACGAGGTTAGCCACCGACGACGCACCCGCGGCGCAGCTCGTGAAACTTCGCGTCTTCACCGGCCTCTCGGTGGAACAAGCCGGCGATGCGCTGGGCTTCTCGCGGGCCACCGCCTATCGACACTGGAATTACGCGCGGGCCTGGCTCCGCTGCGAGCTGGCCGACGAAAGCACCGCAAGTGGCGGGTAAAAAAATGCTCAAATCCTTTGAGACACGAGCGCCCCACTTATCGCATTGTCATTGGGGTTTCTGACCAAAACGCGTATGAGCAGCAATGGTCGACCCAAACGATATCAAATCGATCTTCCTGGCGGCCCTCGAGAGGCCCCCGGCCGAGCGGACCGCTTTCCTCAACCAGGCCACGGCCGACGATGATGATCTGCGCCGCCGAGTGGAATCGCTCCTCAAGGCACACGCTGAGCCGGACAGCCTGCTCGATGCGCCAGCCGCTCGTTTCGACGCGACAAACGAGACGGCTCTAAACACGCCATTGGTCGAATCCGCAGGCATGTCCATCGGCCCCTACAAACTGCTCCAGCAAATCGGCGAAGGCGGCATGGGTGTCGTTTTCATGGCCGAGCAAACGCGGCCCGTGCAGCGGACGGTTGCGCTGAAGATCATCAAGCCCGGCATGGATACAAGGCAGGTCATCGCCCGCTTCGAGGCCGAGCGGCAAGCCCTGGCCATGATGGACCATCCTAATATCGCGCAGCGTCCTCGATGCCGGCACGACGGAAACCGGCCGGCCCTACTTCGTGATGGACCTCGTCAAGGGCGTGCCCATCACGAAGTACTGTGACGAAAAACGTCTGTCGTTACGCGAGCGGCTGAAACTGATGGTGCCCGTTTGCCAGGCCGTGCAACACGCTCACCAAAAAGGCATCATTCACCGCGACATCAAACCGTCGAATGTTTTGGTCGCCGAATACGACGGCAAGCCGGTGCCACGGGTCATCGATTTCGGCGTGGCCAAGGCCACCGCGCAAAAACTCACCGAACGCACCATGTTCACTGAATTCGGACAGCTCATCGGCACGTTTGAATACATGAGCCCCGAGCAGGCCCGCTTCAATCAGCTCGATATCGACACCCGCAGCGACATCTACTCGCTGGGCGTGTTGCTCTACGAGCTGCTGACGGGCCAAACGCCATTGGACCGCCAGCGCTTGCGGAGCGCGGCCTTCGACGAAGCGCTGCGGATCATTCGCGAGGAGGAGCCCCCCAAGCCCAGCACTCGGCTCAGCTCGAGCGACACGCTCCCCTCAATCGCCGCCAACCGCAGCTTGGAGCCCAAGAAGCTCAGTGGTATGGTCCGCGGTGAGCTCGACTCGATCGTAATGAAATGCGTCGACAAGGACCGCAACCGTCGCTATGAATCGGCGAACGTCCTGGCACGTGATCTCGACCGATACCTGAACGGCGAAGCGATCGAAGCCTGCCCGCCGTCGGCAATCTATCGATTCCGAAAGTTCGCGCGGCGAAATCGCGCAGTCTTGTTCTTAATTTCCGCTGCCATCCTCATGTTATTTGTCCTGCTTGCCGGCCTGGCCATTAGTAACCGACTGATTGCCGCCCAGCGCGCCCGAGCGGAAGCGGAACGAAATGAAAAGGCGGCCGCGCTTGTGCAAAAAGAGCAAGCACTCCAGCGTGCCACCGCCGAACGAAAGAGGGCCGAAGATAACTTCTTGCGGGCACGCTCGACCGTGAATGCCGTTCTGTTTGAAGTGGCCGTGGGCAGCGGCGAATGGGCAGAAATGCCGAAAACCTACCGTGATAAGTTCGCGCAGCGCGCCGTCGCTTACTACGAACTTCTGTTGCACGATGGTGAGAATAGCCCGCCGCTGCTGTATGAAACGGCGATGGGTTATCGTTCTCTCGCCGTCCTCGGCCAGAGACTGCAGAAATACGCGGAAGCTGAGCGCTTTGCGCCAGGCCAATGCCATCTTCGACCGGCTCGTGACTGAGCATCCGGATGTCGACGAATATTTCCACCACCGTGCCTACAGCTATTACATGCTCGGCAACGCGGTCCTGCATCTAGGTCGCGCGACGGAGGCGGAAGAAGCCATGATCGAGGCGGCGAACCAGTATGAAGCTGCGATCGCCAATCGCGCCTATAACGAAGCCTATTTCCTTGAATTACCCCCAATTTATGAGGTCCTGGTCGACGTGCAGAACGGCCTCGGCAAAGCCGAGGATGCCCAGCGGTCGGCCGACCGCCTACTCGCATTAGTCGACAAGATTCCGTCCTTCGCAGAAAATAATGGTTCCATTTACATCCACATCGGCACGGCCCTGAAAGATGTCGGCAGGCCAAACGAGGCCGTAAGGATTCTCCGCGATCTGCTGCGCCGGCAGCCCAATAATGCCACGGCGAATGCAAATTTCGGCCGCCTCTTGATTGCCGCGGGCAATTTGGCTGAGGGAATCCCCGCCGCCGACAAGGCATTCGAACTCGGTTCACATGATGCCATGTTGCTGAATAATCTGGCGTGGGCCTTTGCCACGACGCCGGACCGGCAGTTTCGCAACCCGACTCGTGCCGTCGAGCTTGCGGCCCAGGCGGTCGAGCTTGCAC
Source organism: uncultured Planctomycetota bacterium (assembly GCA_963738665.1). GTDB lineage: Bacteria > Planctomycetota > Planctomycetia > Pirellulales > Lacipirellulaceae > JABDGM01. The sequence goes on along the minus strand of CAVTXL010000002.1, from coordinate 828,449 downwards.
CGAGCAATCGAGATTTTGGAACACGTTAGGTGCGGCCCATTACAGCCGAGGACAATGGCAACAGGCCCTCGTCGCATTAGAGAAGTCAATGGAGCTGAGCAGCGGCGGCAGCTCAATCGATTGGTTCTTTCTGGCTATGGCCCACTGGCAGCTTGGCCAAAAGGACGAAGCCCGCACGTGGTTCGACAAATCCATACGGTCGATGGACAAGAACCAGCCCCAGAATGACTTGAACCAGCGCCAAATTGAGGATCTCCGCCGCTTCCGCGCCGAAGCCGCTGGACTGCTAGGGATTACCGGGCCGCAACTTTCGACAGAAGCCGAAGCGAAGCGGTAATCGTATCTCTTTAAAGCGACATTCTTTATCGCAACGGCGCTACGGGCACGACTGTCAGATGAAGCGACCTTCGTGTCCTTTGTCTCTTCGTGGTGCATATTCTTTTTCTTTCTGGATAACCGTGAGACAAATCCGCCGCCTACATCGCATGTAGCGGTGAGCCGTTGTGAGGTCGGATCCAACGACGGCGAACGAATTTTCCTCCCCCCACCCTAACCAAGGAGCCGTTCTTATGACTCGCACTTACCCCATCACCGTGTATGCAGTCCATCCCCGGTCTGCCTTGCTTTATCTGTTTCTCACAACAGCTGTGCTATTTTCGCTCACCCCCAGCGCAGCGCGGGCAGATGAAATCTCCATCGGCCTGACCCAAGTCGGCTCGCCAATCTGGAAACCGGCCGATTTCCAACTCTTCACCGCCCCGGCCGACCCGTTCCCGGATGCATTTTTTCATACGCTCGACTTGATGCTGCCGCTGGAAGGCCCAGGGGCCGCAACCTACACGCCCCACGCCGGGCCCTACGACCAGGAACTCTCCACCAACGCGGCCGCCGCCGGATTTGTCAATCAGCAGGTGTTTCCCAAAAGCGCAATCACAGACGACCCCAACGGCGTCTTTTTCATGTACATGATGCTGCCGAACCCCGGCGTCACCGGTTCCTCACGCGACTTTGCCTCCGGCCCCGTCATCCCCAATTCCATCTTTCCAATGCACAGCCACGCCGAGATGTGGCTGGACGGCGCCCTGGTCGAAACGCTGCAAGACCAGGATTTCAACCCCCGCGCCGGCGACGTCGGCTTCACCGGCGCCAGCCACCGCGCGCCGTCACAAGCCGTCTGGTGGCCCTGGGCGAATGACCCCAACGCCGGCCCCTTGGGCAGCCACGAGCTCCGCTGGACCCTCCGCGACAACCAAGGCAACGGCTGGAATATGGTGGCCGCGTTCCAAGTCGTGCCCGAGCCGTGTGCGATCCTGCTTGCCGCGGCGGCCACCTGCGGCTTGTCCCTTGTCGCAAGAAGGAGAAAACGATGAACGGCCCCGCAATCGGAAGGCATTCGCAGAGTCTTCATCGTAATGAGTGGCACGCACATCAAGTGCGTGCCACCCATTAACTAGTTCTGGATTCCTTGAAACAATTCCGCAGCCCGCGTCGCATTGAGTCGTGGATTGATCTGGCCCATTTCCAGCTCGCATACGGAATTCTGTCATGAAGCTTGCCACCGCTTTGTTAACAGTCGGCCTCGCCATCTCCTTTGGCACGGCCCAAGCCGACATCTTTCAGTGGGAATACATCGACCCCTTCGACCCCAGCCAGGGCAAACAGGAAAGCACGACGCTTTGCATCGATGGCGCCGGCCAGGAGCCCGCGAATGGGTACCTGGTTGGCAACCTGTCGTTCGCCTATCTGTTCGGTACCGATTTAAGAAATGTATCGTCATTTTCCCTTAACCTTAGCAACGCCGAACTCAGCCAATCGAACTCCAGCGGGGCCCATTTCTCGCTCAGCGATTTGTCGGGCGCCACGCTGATCCAGACTAACCTCACGGGAACTTCGATCGATTTCTCCAATCTTACGTCCGCCGACCTGAGCGAAGCCAATCTTACAGGCGCATATGCGGCCTACTCCAATTTCACGTCGGCCAATCTGGGCCAGGCGAATCTTACGAACGCCAATCTCCGCCAGGCCACGTTCACCGGGACCAACCTGGCGGGCGCCGAAGTGCGGGGCGCGAATTTCACGCCCGACCCTGAATACGGAACCGGCCTCACCATTACCCAGCTCTATTCCACCGCTAGCTATCTGGCCCACGATTTGAGCCGCATCGGCCTCGGCACACACAATTTGCCGGGTATTAATCTGGCGGGCCAGAATCTTACCGAGGCCAGTTTTGCCTGGTCCACGCTATCGGGCGCGAATCTGAGCAATGCGAATCTCACGAGCGCCAACTTCTCTAATTCCAACGTTGCTGGCGCAAACTTTACGAGCGCGAATCTCACCAGCGCCAACTTTGCAAATGCGAACCCTGCCAGCGCAAACCTGAGCGGCAGTCTTGTGCAGGGCGCCGACTTTAGGCGCGCGTCCGATGGCAGCGCCGGCGGTATTACGTTGGCGCAACTGGTCTCCACCGCGAGCTATGCGAACCACGATTTGTCCGGCATTCGCTTGGATTACAATCTAATGGCCGGCGCAAATCTGGCCGGCCAGAATCTCACTGGCGCCTTGTTTTTCAGCGCCGATTTGCTCGGCGCAAATCTCTCTGGCGCCAATCTTACGAACGCCGGTTTTTTCCTCGCGCAGCTAGGCGGCGCTGATTTTACCAATGCTGAAGTTCGCGGCGCCGATTTATCGTGCGCCTACGACGGCAGCGCCCCTGGCATTACCGCGGCCCAGCTCCAATCGACGGCCAGCTACGCCGCACACGATTTGTCGGGAATCGCCCTGGCAGGTAACTTACTCGCCGGCATCAATCTGGCCGGTTACAACCTCACCAACTCGTACTTCTACGGTGCCGACCTGGCGGGCGCAAACCTCAGCGGCGCAAACCTCACGAATGCGCAGCTGTCATTTGCCGCGCTGCAAAACGCAAATCTAAGCCAAAGCATATTAACAGGCGCGAACCTGGGAGATTCGAACCTCAGCTCGGCCGATTTCACCCTGACCGATCTGCGGAATGTCAGTCTTTATGGCGCCACCCTGACCGGAGCGATCTTCACTGGCGCCGACGTCCGTTCCGCGAACTTGTCGAAAAATATTTTTAATGGCGTTGGCGGCATTACCGCCGCTCAGTTGTCTGCAACCGCCAGCTACGCCAATCACGACCTGACCGGCATCTTGTTAGCGTCGAACAACCTCGCCGGAGTCAACCTCCCTGGTCAAAACCTCACCGGCGCAAACTTGCAAAGCGCCACGCTGACCGGCGCCAACTTGGCGTCGGCCAACCTCACCGGCGCCTACCTGTCATCCGCCGCAATGTCAAACGCCATTCTGACCCAGGCTAATCTTACCGGGGCAAACTTCAATGCAGCGAATCTGATGAATGCGAATCTGACTCAGGCGACGGTGCCCGACGGATCGCTTTCCGGGGCAAACCTAAGGGGCGCCACGCTCACTCAGGTGCTCGCCAGTGGCGCGTCTTTTAATTCGACCGACTTGCGAAGCGCAAACCTGAGCCAGGCCGACCTCCGCAACACGGACTTCTACTACGCCAAAGTCGGCGGAGCGAACTTCAACGGCGCCGATATTCGCGGCGCCCAATTCTACTTTGATGGCCCTAGCCTCTCTGGAATCTCGCTGCCCCAAATCTACTCCACCGCCAGCTACACGCAGGGCGATTTAACGGGCATCGTGCTGCGCAATCACCCTTATACCAATGCGAATTTTGCAAACAAGATTCTGGCGGGCGCAGGTTTCTACGCTTCCAACTTGACAAACGCAAATTTCAGCCAAGCAAATCTCAACGCCGTCTCTTTCGATTACGCCAATTTGACTAACGCCAATCTCAGCCAGGCTGACCTCACCAACGCCACCTTTTACGTCACCAATTTGAACGGCGCCAATTTGAGCCAGACCGTGCTCACGGGCGTCGTCTTCTCCACGAGCCTCGCCAACGTCAACTTGAGCCAGACCGATCTCTCCGGCCGCAATTTCGCGTACAACAACCTGAGCGGCGCCAACTTGATGGCCGCCAACTTGACGAATGCGATATTCAATTACACAAACCTGACGAACGTCGACTTCCGCCAGGCCACGCTCACCGGCGCCCAGTTTTCTTCTGCAGATCTCGCCGGCGCGAATCTCAGCCAGGCGAACCTCGCCGGCCTGAATTTTTCCTCGGCCACGCTGACCGGCGCTGACCTGACGGGCGCCCAGGTGCAAGGCGCCGAACATTTCTCGCTCGTTCGGCGCCGGCGGCATCTCGACCGCCCAACTTTATTCCACGGCCAGCTATGCGAACCTTGATCTCACTGGCACGGACCTCTCCGGCAATGAATTACCGGCTGCAAACTTGGCCGGCATCAATCTGACCGGCGCCAGTTTCTCTTTTGCCAATCTCGCCGACGGCAACCTGAGCCAGGCCAATCTCACCAACGCACAGTTCTATAACGCCAACCTGACCGGGGCTGACCTTTCCGGCGCAGTCATACCAGGCGCCCAGTTCAACTATGCCGGTCTCACGCAAGCACAGCTCGCTTCTACGGCGTCGTATGCCACACATAATTTGAGCGGCATTGGCCTGGCGGGCGCCGACTTGGCAAACGCCGACTTTGCCAGTTTCAACCTCTCGTACGTGGGCTTCGACGGCGCCAACCTCGCTGGCGCCGATTTGAATCATGCCGACCTCACCAACGCATCCATGTATTCCGCAGACCTTTCTGGCGCGAATCTCGAAGGCACTCAGCTTACCGGAGCAGGTATCACGTATGCCAACTTCCAAGGCACAAACGTGACGCCCGCTCAGCTTTACTCCACGGCCAGCTATCAATCGGATGATCTGTATGGAATCGGCGTCGCGAACGCGAATCTTAGCGGTGTGAACCTCGCTGGCAAGCGGCTGCAGTGGGCAAACTTCTCCGCCGCCAATTTGAGTCAAAGCAATCTGAGCGGCGCCGACTTGAGCTATGCAAAACTCGCCGGCGCAAATCTCTCCGGCGCAAGCGTGCGAGGCGCCAATTTCTACTACGAGCCGTGGGACCCGGCGAATGGAACCGGTATCACGGCCGAGCAGCTCTACTCCACCGCTAGCTACGCCGCCCGCGATCTGACCGGAATCAAGTTGACCTACCACCCCCTGCAAAACGTGAACCTGGCCGGGCAGAATCTCGCCAATAGTGATTTCTTTTACGCCGACCTGTCCGGCGCCGATTTAAGCCATGCCAACCTTCAAGGCGCACAACTGGCCGGCACGGCCTTCGCAGGTGCCAACCTCACCGCCGCGGATGCCCGCGGCGCAATGAATATGGACACGACGGCCGCCATGGTCGCCAATTTCATCCAGCCCGATGGGCACATCCATGGTCTCGACCTGGCCGCCGGCCAATTGCTGGTCGTACGCGACAACGACGGCTATCCAGATTACGGTATCGAACCCATTCCCGTTACGGTCGACGAGCACCTGGCGACGGCCGCCGGCGGAACCTTGAAATTAGAATTCGATGCCGATGCCTGGGACTCAACCATCTCCTTCGCCGCGGGCATTCCCGTGACACGAGACGGCACGTTGGAATTGTCCTTCGCCAGCGGGACGGACCTCGCCGGCCAGGTCGGCCGGACGTTTGACCTCTTCGATTGGACCGGCGTGAATCCCACCGGCGCCTTCGCAGTTTCCAGTCTTTACAGTTGGAATCTGTTCAGTCTTTCCACCACGGGTGAGGTCACGCTCACTTCGGTCGGCGCGGACCGGGCGACTTTAACGGCAACGGCACCGTCGGGCCGGAGGACTATCTGCTCTGGAAGACGAGCTTCGGCTTGACCGGCCTGCAAGCGGCCGACGGCAACGGCGACGGCCAGGTCAACGCCGCCGACTACACCGTCTGGCGGAATCATTTGGGACAATCCTTCGGGGCCGGCAGCGGAACTGCGATTCCCTCCGCCGTGCCGCTGCCGCCCTCCGTCCCCGAGCCGGCCACCATGATCCTGCTGGGGACCGGCCTGCTCGGTTTCGCAGCGACCGCTCGCCGAAAGAACCATCGTGGATTGGCCAAGCGATCCGGACCGAGACTATCATGTAGTCCATGTCCGAAGTGACGCAGCTACTGGATGCCATTGAATGCGGTGAGTCGCAGGCGGCTGCCAAATTGCTTCCGCTGGTCTACGACGAGCTACGCAAGCTCGCTGCCGCCCGGCTCGCTCAGGAGAGGCCGGGGCAAACGCTTCAGGCCACGGCCCTGGTGCACGAGGCTTACCTGCGGCTGGTCGGCAGCGAGTCGAGCCAACAGTGGGACAATCGCTGGCACTTTTTTGCCGCGGCCGCCGAGGCCATGCGGCGAATTACGATCAACGCGGCACGGGACAAGAAGCGGCTGAAGCGTGGCGGGGAATTCCATCGCATCGATCTCGAACTGGCTGAGATCTCGTTGGACACGAACGAGGACGACCTGATCGCGCTCGATGAAGCGCTGGTCGAGTTGGAGCGCGAGGACTCGGTCTCCGCCCAGGTCGTAAAACTGCGGTTCTTTGCCGGGTTGACTCAGCGAGAAGTGGCCACGGCGCTGGGGATCTCGCTGCGGTCGGCCGAGCGGCAATGGGCGTTCGCCCAGGCGTGGCTCTACGACCGGCTGCGCCACGACGAAAGCGCGCCTCGCGGCTAGAATTGGTGGATTCGCCGGAAAATCTTGGCGGGTTTTTGCGCCGAACGGGGCATTTCTAATTGGATTGAGCGTGTTTCTATGAGCGATGCCAAGGCCGACGCCAAAGAAATCTTTTTGGGTGCCCTCGATTGCGCATCTCCGGAAGACCTCGCCCGCTACCTGGACGCGGCTTGCCATGGGGACGCTGCGCTGCAGCACCGCGTCGAGGAATTGCTGCGGGCGCACCGCGAAGCCGGCAGCTTTCTCGGCGGACGATGGACGCCGGCGACCCAGGATCTTGCGATTGCCGAATCCCCCGGCGCACTCATCGGCCGGTACAAGCTGCTGCAACAGATTGGCGAGGGCGGCTTCGGCGTGGTATTCATGGCCGAGCAACAGGAGCCCGTCCGCCGACTCCTCGCCCTCAAGATCATCAAGCTGGGAATGGACACCCGTCAGGTCGTCGCCCGCTTCGAGGCTGAGCGGCAAGCCTTAGCCATGATGGACCATCCCAACGTGGCCAAGGTGCTGGACGGCGGCGCCACCGAAACGGGCCGCCCGTTTTTTGTTATGGAGCTGGTCAAGGGAACGCCCATCACCGAATACTGCGACAAGAACAACCTCAGCGTCGCCAAGCGGTTAGACTTGTTTGCGCAAGTCTGCCAGGCCGTGCAGCACGCGCATCAAAAAGGCCTGATCCACCGCGACATCAAGCCGACGAACGTGTTGGTGAGCATGCAAGACGACCGACCCGCGGCGAAAGTCATCGACTTCGGCGTCGCCAAAGCGATGCAGGCACGCCTCACCGAGAAAACGCTGTTCACCGAATTCCAACAACTCGTCGGCACGCCGGCGTACATGAGCCCGGAGCAGGCCGAAGGAGGACTGGACATCGACACGCGCAGCGACGTTTACTCGCTGGGCGTGCTGCTCTACGAGCTGCTGGCCGGCTCGCCGCCGTTCGACCCGAAGGAACTGCGCTCGAAGGCCTTCGCGGAGATGCAGCGAATCATCCGCGAGGTCGAGCCACCGATGCCCAGCACCCGCTTGGGCACGCTGAACGATACGTTGCCGTCAGTCGCGGCGCAACGCGCGATCGAGCCGCGGAAGCTGGCCGCTATCGTTCGCGGCGAGCTGGATTGGATCGTCATGCGCTGCCTGGAGAAGGACCGCAAGCGCCGCTACCAGACGGCCAGCGCATTGGCGGACGACCTACAGCGGTACCTCAGCGATCAGCCAGTCGAGGCCCGACCGGCGACGCGGACGTATCGGTTGAAGAAATTCATCCGCCGCAACAAAGTAGGCGTGATGGCGGGTGGGACGATCCTGGCTGCCCTTGTGGTTGGGCTGGGTGCGATCTCCTACTTCGCGGCCGTTGCCTCTCGCGAGGCGCGGCTCTCACAGGCCGCGTTGATCAAGGCCGAACAGAGTCGCCAAGAAGCTGACCGCAGTCGCCAGGAGGCTGAGGAAGTTAACGACTTCTTCGCCAACGAGGTGTTCGCTCTGGCTGATCCCTTCACCAACCACGGTCCCGGCCTCACCATGCTGGAAGCCCTCGACATTGCCGCCAAAAGAATTGACGGCAAATTTCCCAACAACGCCGCGCTATGGGCGACGCTCTACCTGCGCCTCAGCGGATGCTACACGAATACCGAGCAATATTCCAAGGGCGTAGAACTTGGAGAAATAGGGGTTGCGCCGCTCCGGCAAGTGTATGGCGACGAGGCCCGCGAAACGCTTAAGCAACGCAGCTATTTTGGACGTACCTTGAGTCGGGCCGGCCGGACTGAGGAGGGACGGGCGTTGCTCGAAGAAGTATGGGCCACTCAGCGCCGAGTGCTTGGCGACGGAGATGCGGATACGGTGGGCACGGCCCATCGCCTCGCCTTGTTGCTAATGAGGATGCGGCCTTCTGATCAACGTGATCTCGAAGTTGCGCGGGCGGGATATGAGGCGGCGCTGCGCAACTTGGGCCCGCAACATCGCGCGACAATAAAAATCGAAAGTCAACTGAGCTGGATTCTGCGGTGGCGGGGCAAAATCGACGACGCTCTGCGTTATGGACAGGAAGCGGCAGAGCTGGCGCGAAAAGTAAACGGGGACACGGATACGAACACGCTCTACGCGAGATACAACTTTGCCTGTTGCCTGATAGTGCTAAAACGCTACCCCGAGGCAATCGGCGAATTCCAGGAGATATGGGAAGTACGCAGACGCATCTTAGGCCCCGGACACACAGACACCCTCTGGGCTGTGCGTAACTTGATTGACGCGCTAAGGGTCTCTGGCATGGTCCAAGAGGCTATTGCGACTCTCAAGGCCCTAGAGACAGATATCGCGGACATCAAGGCGAGAAAGCACACCGACCATATGCACGCAATCGCAGAACTGGCGCGAAAGCTTGAAGAGCCAGCGCTCGCCGATGAATTTGAAACGGCTGCCAACGAGGCGAAGCCGCCTTCCCCGGCCCGCAAGGCCAACGGCCCGCCGCCTGATGACAAGTCGACGCCAGATGGAGACCACACATTGAACAATTGATCGTTAGCGGGGTTTGTACTGTAGAAACGAAAATAGTCGCGACAATCCTGCCGGCACGCCCAGTAACCGCCGGCCGTTCGATCAACCGCCGAGCCGAAGAACGAGAACCTAGTCTTTTTCCGGGCCGAAGCAGCAGAACTGCTCAGTCTTACCGGGCCGTACCGTCGACAGACGCCGCAGCGCAGCGGTAGTCGCATCTCATTACAGAGACTCTTTTTTAACTACGGCGACACGAGCACGCGAGGCGGACAGTAATGACCCGCCTGGCGGTTTCTTGACCGTACTTCGTTTCCATTGTGCCGTCACGGTTCATTTTGTTTGTGATCCAAGGCATCCGGCGGCTTCGGGCGTAAACACTTGGCCTTCGACGAGTTACTCCCGGCGTTGGCTGCCCCCTCGCTGCGTGGGAAGGGCGCCTCTCCAACCGCTCGAAAAATAATCTGGAGCGCGTGGAACCATCGCCGCCAGGCACTTGCTTAAGAAATTTCTGTCATTTGATGGCGGGTTTCCGCGCTAGAAGGGGCATTTCTACTTGAGTCGAGAGTGGTTCTGAAGACCATCCCTTCGCCGTCGGGCGGGCTTTCCAGCTTGACGATTCCCCACACGCCAGCCAAAGAGCAGCGAACATAGCATCACCGCCGCGGAGAATTCCCATGAAGAGGCGACCGCTTTTGCCCTGCCTAACTTACGCACTGTTGGCCACCGCGGGAACAGCCCGGGCCGATATTTTTCAATGGGAGTACATCAATCCGGCCGATCCGGGTCAGGGGAAGCAGCATAGCACGATGCTAACTCCCGGCGGCAGCGGCGTGAACGCCGTGCCAGGCGCCGACCTGCATTCTCGCAACCTAACGATGGCATATCTGATCGGCGCGAACCTTACGAATGCGTACTGTGATTACGCCAATCTGACGAACGCGGACCTAAGTCAAGCGAACCTCACGAATGTGGGCATTCGCTTCACCACGCTGACCGGGGCGAACCTAACTGGGGCCGATGTACGCGGGGCTTTCTTCCTCCGGGATAGCTTCAACGGCGGCACCGGCCTCACAGTGGCTCAACTCTCTTCCACGGCCAGTTACCAGGCCCACGATTTGACCGGCATCAAACTATCGTACAACAACCTTGCGGGGGTAAATCTCGCCGGTCAGAACCTCACAAATGCGTGGCTCGACTCCGCCAACTTGAACAACGCGAACTTCGCCCTGGCGAACCTCACGAGCGCTACTTTGGGCGGTGCGAACCTGACCAATGCGAATTTCAGCCAAGCCGATCTCAGGAATGCAGCCTTAGGAAACGCCACGCTCAACGGGGCACACCTGACGGGCGCCGAAGTGCGCGTGCGCACTTCGACTTACGTCCTTGGTTTTCCGGTGGCGCCACCGTGACCTACGCGCAACTCGCTTCCACGGCCAGTTACCAAGCTCATGACCTGAAGGGCATCGACTTACAGGGCAACAACCTGACCGGTTGGAACTTCGCTGGTCAGAACCTCTCGAATTCTTTGCTCTTGGCCTCCACATTGAGCAACGCGAACTTCAGCCAAGCCAACCTTGCGGGCGGGATCTCTATCGCGCGACGCTGACGAATGCGAATTTCAGCCAGGCAACGGTCGCCCATGCGTCCTTGTCCGGGGCCACACTGACCGGGGCGGTCCTGACTGGCGCCGACGTGCGCGGCGCGAGTTTCAGCACATATGGCGACTTCACCACTGCGTCTGGAACTGGGATCACGCGCACGCAACTCTATACCACGGCCAGCTATCAGGCCCACGATTTGACCGGAATTAACTTGGACTACAATACCTTGACTGCCGCAAACCTATCTGGCCAGAACCTTACGGACGCGTCGCTCAACTCCGCCACGCTCACCAACGCGAATTTCACCGGGGCGAACCTCACGAACGCGAGTCTCAGTGGCGCCAATTTGACGAATGCGAACTTCACTCAGGCAAACCTCGCGAATGCAAACTTGGGCGTGGCCACACTGACCGGGGCAAACCTGACCGGCGCCGAAGTGCGCGGGGCGGACTTTCAACGAACCAGGATTACGCCCGAGCAACTCTATTCCACCGCCAGCTACTTGGACCGCGATTTGACCGGAATATCCTTGGGGTATAATGACCTGACGGGGGCCGACTTCGCCGGCCATACGCTCGTCAATTCAGGTTTCGAAGGAGCCACGCTGACGAATGCCAATTTGCGGGGGGCCAACCTCACGAATGCGTACTTATTTACCGCAACGGTGATCGGCGCGGATTTCACAGCCTCTAACCTCACGGGCGCGAGCTTCTTTTATGCCAATCTCAGCGGCGTCAACTTCACCGATGCGAATTTCGCGAAGGTGGATTTGTCCTATGCCAGGCTAACCGATGTGAATTTTGGCCCGGCGAACCTCACCGATTTGAATTTCTCTGCGCAACACTGACCGGCTCGCCATGCTGGCCGGCGCGGATACCCGTGGGGCTGGAAATCTCAATCCCGCTGGCGCCGTTGTCAACAATCTTATTTGGCCCGATGGGCATGTGGACGGTCTTGATCTGGTGCTGGACAAAGGCTGTCCGTCCGCGATGACGACGTTGGCTCCTTTCAACGCCCGGCTGTGCCGCGCATTTCCCGATCACCGTCGATCAACATTTCGCGATGGGCCCCGGCGGCACCCTGCGGATGATCTTCGAAGCAGACGCCTGGGATTCGACGATCTCCTTCGCCGCCGGCATACCGGTGACACGCGGCGGTACGTTGCAACTTGCCTTTGCCGACGATGTCAACCCCGCCAGCCAGGTCGGCCGCACGTTCAAACTGTTCGACTGGACCGGCGTCGCCCCCAGCGGCACGATTTCACTCGTCTCCAGCCCTTACACGTGGAATCTTGTCGAAGCTCTACGCGACCGGCGAAGTGACCCTCACCGCCGTGCCCGAACCGCACAGCGTTACCATCGTCGCCGTCGCCGCGATCAGCCTCTTTGGATGGGGTCGCCGCCCGGCCAGATCGTGCAGAAGAGCAGCTGCCGTCGCGCTAATAGCGAAGAGCAGTCGCGAGGGATAGCAGAGTAAAAGCAGAACAGTACTGCCGTAGAGCAGTCGCCATCTGTAAAACAACTAATAGCTCGCTCTCAACTCCCTTCCACGCTCGGAGATGCACTGCCCACCCTGCCATATCCTGTGGCTGATTCCAACAAAATTATTTTCTTTGGAGCAACGGGGGACACCCACATTTTGAGTCTCTGCCGCGGTACTCACCTTTCGCGCAAAACTCAAAGTTTTACTGTCCCCGCTGCCCCCCCAATGACTTTGCCGCTCAAATCGTTCCCTGGCTTGCTGTTTGGCCGGCCGCCGCGCCACAACAGCCCCCCGCCGCGCGGGCTGGCGGCATCGCGCGGGCTCGTCTTCGCAGGCAAATCCGTTGATTCCGAGCTCCACGCTCGTCGCCCACCAGTCCGACCGCGGCCACGGTGGATTCGAGGGAAAAAGGCTGCCCGCGGTAGTCCGTCGCGCCGCAGAGGGGAGGGGGGTTCTCTTGCTCCATTTTTGCTTTACTGCTCTACCGCTCTTCTGCTCTACCGCTCTACTCCACTACCGCGCTTCTGCTCTACCGCTCTTCCGCTCTACCGCTCTACCGCTCTCTGCCCAAGCTCCCGGTCGCCGAGTCGCCCCGCCGCGGCGGGCAAAACTGTGGCGATACAACGACCCCTCCGGTTCTGAGCTCGTCGAAGGGCTCTACCCAAGACTTCTTCTGATAGGGCATTTACCGTATTAACCGTCTCGACGCTTAGACGCACAGCCTGGCCAACCAACGTCACGATGTATTCCTCGTCGTTCTGAGTATTGGCGTCGCTCGTAATCCCGTCCGCTTGTTCTCGCCGGATCCGGTTGTCCGGATACGGGTTTCGTTCGATAACATGCTGTTTGAATTACCATTTAGAGTCGCGAACGCTTAATATTGGGCACTCCGGAATGCTTGACCTTAAGACGGCTATTTCTCGTTTCGGTGCCGATGCAAAGGCGAAGCTTTCCAACCCCAGCGCCACAGGCGAGCCCGAGGACCAACTTCGCGCCCCGCTGGAAGCGCTCTTCGCCGATCTCGCCGAACTTTGCGGATTCAAACTGCGCGTGGGTCGCGGCCGTAGGCGAGTCACCGCTTTCTGAGCTCAAGACTCGACCTGATTACGCGATTACGATGCGCAACGTGCTCGTCGGCTTCGTGGAAGTCAAAGCGCCCGGCAAAGGTGCCGACCTGCGCCGCTACAAGGGACACGATAAGGAACAGTGGGAAAAGCTGCATTCCGTTCCCAACATGCTGTACACCGACGGCAACTCGTTCAGCCTCTGGCAAAACGGCAAGCTGGTCGGATCGATCGTCGATTTTTCAACGGTCAGTGCTGGCTAGCTGATCTATCCACCATCTGAAATCCGGCATTGTGGGATTCGGCTTGAATTGTGCAAGCACCTGAATACTGTGTAGCACGCGGCGAAGCGACGCTTTATCTGGTGACGTTGCATCAGCCCATGCTTTGACAAGTTGCGGACAGCTCACCAGGACTAGTCCCGCTTGCTGAGCTATCCGAATCGCGCGTCGGTCGTCCGTCGCCACAATCCATTTTCGCTCCGCGGCGATAGCCAAACACATTGCTTCACCGTCCGACCGGAATATCCTCGCATACTGAGTAAATAGGTCGAGTTCTGACAGCGTCTGTGGACTGCAAACGGTCAAAACACCGGATTCGGTCATCGGTGACAAATCGACGGGAACGTTTTTCGTTTGCCCTGGGTGTTCTGGGTCATGTTGACGGCGATACTGTACCTCCGCCTGTACTGCCGTGGGCAATTACCACGTGAAGCCGCTGGAGCGGAGAATCGCCTCGGCTTCCCCCGAGGCCAGCAAGTCAATGAGGCAACAGGCGTCGATTGCGGCATCCGGCATGACGAGTCCTTGTCCATCAGGGAATAGCGCTCAAAAGCGATTTGGCAAAGTCGAGCCGCCAAGCGCTCGGCTCACCCGCGGCGTCCACTTCCCGGCTGGACAAAGTGATAGCTGCGATTTCACGGGCGCGAACAATATCGCACCGCAGATAGTAGGCGAGATCACTGTCACCGATCTCTCCGCGCTCGTAGGCGGCAATGGCGAGATACTTGTACCGTTCGGGGAATGGTTCATCGTTGATCGGCTGCGGCTGCAAGCTCAGTATCTCCGCCGCCTCGCGCGGCGAGAACTTCGACTCCTTCGAGAATCTGCCAACTGCCACTGCTGGATCAGCCCTAGCTGCTCCAAACGCAGGGCCATCGCCTCGACGCGAGACAAAGTAAAAATGGCTCAGTGCGGCAGAGATCGGCTCCCTTGAAATCGCCCGTGGTCGTCACGATGTCGTGGAATCGCTGGCGAACCGAACTTGCAGGCATCAGGAAGCTCAGCCCGAACGACTCGGCAAAGCGCTCGTTGGCGGGCTTGCGGCCCTTCACGATCAGGTAGTCGATGCCCGGCTTGTAACGGTCCACGATGAGATGGCCGTACTCGTGGAGCATCGAGACTCGACGACGTTCGGGCGGATGTTTGCGGTTGACGAGGATGCAGCAGCCAAGGTCCGCCGTGTACGCGTACATCCCGGCAATGGCCGAGGGAAGTTCCCAGTAAGAAGATGCGCAGCCCAACATCCCATTCCAGCGTGCTGCGGAGATTCGATCACCGGCTGATCGCCCAGCCCGAGCCGCTGCCGCTCCTGGACTGCAACAGCTTCGGCCAACTCAGCTGGCGTCGATGCCGCGGATTCAATTTGAGTCTCCGGCGGATAGTTCCAGCGCAGGGGCGCATTCATCAACCTTTCCAGCTCCCGGTAGTCTTCGGCGAGTCGCTGAAGTTCGTCGATGGCGGTACCCAGGGTCTGGCATCATCGCCGGTCCTTCATCTTTTCGGCGGCGGCGCGAAGGTGCGGCTGAAGGTCAATGACTGGCTCGGTCGGCCGAACCAGTTCGTGGACCTTCCGACCAAAAAACGACGCAGCTTGATGATCTCGTCGGGCTTGGCAGCGCGCTCGCCCTTTCTCAATGGCGATGTATGTTGGCCGGCTGCACTCCAGGAACTCGGCGACTTCTTCTTGCGTCTTGCCGCGAGCTCTGCGAGCTTCGGCGATTCGTTGCCCAAGAATGCGAGGATCAATGGCTTCATGCAGAGACATGCGATGCTCCTTCCGTCCTGGGTTCGTGCTTTGCGAGGAGTCTTGCCCAGTTATGACCCTTCCGCGCGTGTTCCGAAGCGACTGCCATCCATTCATTACGATAGCGCGTTAACAGTTCAATCACGTCTTCTTGCGATTGATCCCGCCCCAAGATTTCGGTGCTGATGAGATGCCGGGCCAAAGGTGCTGGGAGATGGCTGCCGTTCTCGATATCCTTTAGCCACGCCACTTGCATCAAGAACGCCTTGAGAAACTCGACCCGCTTGGATGAGATGTTGTTTGCGGCACTTGCAGACCCCAAGAAGTCGTATTCGTAGGCGTTCTCCGGTTCGGTCACTCCCGCGCTCATCAATGCCTGTCGTCGGAAAATGCATGCTGGGCATATGCCGCACTGCTTCTGCCTGCAATGACGTTGAGGAAAATGGATACACGACGCCGACATATTCGCGAGTTGCTCCAAGCCGCTGCCCCTCAAGCTGCAGACAAGTTCTCCTTTGGTATGAGCATGGAATGGCAGGCAAAACTCGACATCGTTTCCAGATATCAGGCTGCTAAGACGCGACATGAGGCGCAAGAACTTCGGATGAGCGCTCTTGGTCGTCTTTGCCCCGATCATCCCAGACATCAGCGGCAAGTTGATGGCTCCGATACCAGACTCGAAAACCTCGACGACTTGTTGGCCGTGCATGATCGCGGCCACAGCGCCAAGCGTGGCAAACAAGAACGCACGGCATCGTTGGCTCCGTTCTTCTCGACTCCTTTCGCACTTCGAGGACCATTTCATAGCTACCTTTACAACTAGCGAATCGATACGCGCATTGAAGCGAGATCCAAACGACGCAAGTTGTCCTCGAACAAGATGCCGTTGACGTGGCTGGTGCCAGACAGTGACGGGAATCATCGGACGGCCAGGGCATTGCGCGATCCGCGCCGCGAGCCCGGCGACGGAATCGAGACCGCCGCTGTAAAGGCAAATCAATGGCGATTGACCCTCGTACGCGTTAGCCAACAATCGTCGACAGCGGTAAAACGAAGTGCGATCGGTGACAAACTCAACATCCCAAAAATCCCCGCTGACAAATTCGACTGCTTCATGGATGGCATCACGCACTGCGGAATTGTTCCAAAAGTCGCGATCTAGCACTTCGATCTTCAGGCCGATAGTCCGAGACAGCTTCTTCATGCCTGATTTTGGACGCCGCTTTACGAGACGATCCACGACATAGATTGAGGAAGCAATGCGCAAGTAGTCGACGAGCCTCGCTGGAAGATCCTCAAAACAAAAGGCGTTTAGGGTATCAAGATCAAACCGAAAATGTTTTCCTGCGATCAAATCAACCGCGTTGTCCTCGGACCCGCTCCAAAACGAGACGCAGAAAGGGAATCGTTGAAGGATCATGACTTAGGATCTCGGAGAAGGGACGTGTCGAGCAATTCCTCGGTAAGACCATTGTGCGATGCACCCGTTGCGTCTCGACGTTTTGCCGTCAAACGGCAGTTCGGGTCTTCGGCGAGCTTCGTAACCATGCGGTTAACGTCACTGGCGAGAGTTTGGCGAACTGAGTCCGTGAACTCCTTCACGTCAAAAAACGTGGGCCAGTTCTCCGTACCCGCAACTCGATGACAGATCTGCTCGATTACGCAATCGAGGATCGCTTCAACCCAGCCATGCACGCAGTCTTCTACCGTGGGACCGCTGGTATGAGCAGATGATTCAAGGAGTTGGGCGTATTGATGGCCTTCCGTCTTACGAACTAACTGGCGAAGCTGTGGTCGTGAACCCCGGGCGGATAGAAAATCGGCAAGCGAATCGCCCTGTTCACGGAACTGCTTCCGTGCCTTGTTGATACCACCGTAAAGAGCTCTGCGGACCTTGGCCGCCACCTCGTCGCAAGGTTCGCCTTTGCGAACTGCTTGAAATGCTTTGTCCCACCGCTGTGCGTAAGCAGCACCCAAGTCCAACGATTCGTTTTCTGCCATCACCGGCCTCGCTTCCCCAGCAAAACTGCTTCCATCCCGGCATCATGATTATCGGCCAAGAGTTTTACAAAGTCAATAGGTTATATATCTATTTGTTAACTAATGTAAAATAATCGCCTGAGGGCTGGTAGTAGTCGAAGCAGAAAACAGGCGGTAACCCTTTCTGTACCAATGCCTTATGCATTACAATTAGCCGCGGCATGGAATCCGACTCGCGGTCGCAGGTTGTTCAGCTACCGTAAGAAAAATAGGGAACGGCCGATCATCGGCGACCGCCGGCCGCCGTCGAAGCTCGGCGACATTCAGCCTGACCACTGGCTGGCCGAGTATACGACCGAACTGCTCAATGTCCTGAACGTCCTGGCGCTGCTCGTCCAAAGCGAGCCAGACCAGGCGCAACTGCTGGAGGCGATCTGTGCAGGACCAACCTTCGATTTCTCCCAATAGCAGCGAACCACCTCGGTTGAAGACCACCCCGGACGACTTTATCTGGGATGAGGAGACGCAAGCCTGGTATCCCCCGGGAGAGCCGTCAAATTACGACCCCACCGAGTGGCGGCGCGAATTCGAGGCGGCACGCCGACGGGGAGAGTTCAGCGGAGGATTGATTAGCGTCGATCAGTTGCGGGCGATGGGGGCGCTGGACGTGCCCGCGGAATGGCGAAAGTCACTCGGCGGAGAGAGCCGTTACCTTCTCCCCGGATTCGACGACGACGAAGAACACGCCGAATCGCAAACCGCCACGCACTTCGATTCGGAAGGCGATGAAACTGCGGACGAACGTTCGTAAGCAGCCCACAAAAATCGCGCGCTCGAGCGCTTCTTCGCGCAACCTCTTCGCCAAATTCCACTCTAATAACTAATCGAATTGCCAAGTCCAGCCTGACCTGCTGCCGGCGAGAAAGTTACCCGGCGGCGAGAACGTTGGCCGCCGTTGAGAAAAGATCAACCGAACCGCGGGCCGAGCTACAACTCGCATCCAGTCGCAGATCCGCCGTCGCGGAAAGCCTGCCTCCAGTATCCAGCCACCGCCACCATTCCATTCAGCACCGCCGCTCGCCGATAGCGCCAGCAACACACTCGTCGGCTCGGACACAAACGCAGCGATGAAGAGGGGAGCAACGGGGGAGGGGAGCAACGGGGGACACCCACATTTTGAATGTCTGCCGCGGTACTCACCTTTCGCGCAAAACTCAAAGTTTTACTGTCCCCGCTGCCCCCTGTCCGCTAGCTAATCGCCCACAGCCGCATCAAAACCAGGGGCTAGCGCCCGGCGGCTGATATTATCCGCCGGCACGCGCTAGCGTCCAGTTTTTTTTGATTGGTTGTCAAACGGCGCATAACTGCTTTCAGCCGCCATTCCACTCACCGCGCCCGTCGCCGCACGGTGAACGCCAGCGTGCCGAACCGGTTCGCGTCGAATTTGCCGTTCAGTTGCGTCGAGGGCGCGGCTTCAACAATGGGCGTCGATTGTCTCAGGGCGGTGAAGTGATGGATTCCGCTCACGTTGTTCTTGCGGCCGATGGCCAGCACCGCGCCGTCATCCAGAATTTGCGGCTCGCTGATGTTGTCATCGAAGCCGCCCGTGCCGGAGCAAATCACCCGCAGTCTAGCTAATGGCTAACAGCTAACAGCCAACAGCAGAGCGAACTTGGTTTAGCTAACGGCCAACAGCTCTCTCGCGCGGTTAGAAAACTTCACGGCGCCGCGCAGAAGTGCCGAAGAGCAGCAGAGCGACGGTGGACTCATAAAGCCTGCGCCGCCAATGATCGATTTTTTTCTGGCTGGCGGCCGAAAGCTGATGGCTGACAGCTCTGCCTGGGTCCAGTGGCAGCGCAGCCATCACGAGAGAGCAAAAGACCAACCGCTTGTCTGGCTAAGAGCTAATAGCTAACAGCCGAACAAAAATCTTCTCTGGCTGAAAGCTGAAAGCCGAAAGCTGAAAGCTGAAAGCCAACCGCCAACCACTAAGAGCTTTCTGCTCGCACCAGCCTAGCATATTTCGTGGCCGATTCCAACTAAACTTTCCCAA
This sequence comes from uncultured Planctomycetota bacterium, assembly GCA_963738665.1. Classification (GTDB taxonomy): domain Bacteria; phylum Planctomycetota; class Planctomycetia; order Pirellulales; family Lacipirellulaceae; genus JABDGM01. The sequence goes on along the minus strand of CAVTXL010000002.1, from coordinate 809,101 downwards.
GGGCTACTTCGCGTAATTCATCGCGCGCTGCTTCGCATAATTCATCGCGAACTGAAAATTTTTCTCTTGGAATTTCGCGAGTGCTGCCAAACCGCGCACCGGCCAGATCTGTACGCCTGTACAAAAACCAGGCACCCCCCAGCCCAATCTGGCTGCACTCTCCCTGCCCCTGCTCCCCTGCTCCCTCCTGCCCCGTGCCCTCCAATTTCCAATGCTCAATTTGCAATTGGCAATTTCCCAGCATCCAGCAACCAGCCTCCAGCATCCAGCAACAAAAAAACGCCCCGGCGATTTCGCCGGGGCGATGAGTTTTTCGCCTCTGGTTGCCTTGCTGCCGCTGCGGGCCGGTTGTGCGCGGGTCTCCCGACCCCGCACGCTGCGGGCTTTTAGAACCCAACCGCGCTCTTGAACGGCATCGTGCTGCCGATGCTGCCGCCGTAGCCGGCGCCCACCGCTGGCTGCGGCTGGTGCGGCTGGTGGTGGGGCGGCGCGAGCGGCTGGGCCGTGGCGAGCGGCTTGCGGGCCGGCGTGCTGCCGCCGGTCCGCTCGGTCGGAATCAGGTCCTGCTCAATCACCTGCAGCAGCTTCGAGATGCAGAGCTTGTTCATGCTGGTCCGCAGGTCGTGGGCCTCGGTCCGCAAGTATTCATGCATGCTCTTCGGCAGCCGGACCGTGATCACCCGGGTCGGCTCGCTTTCGGTGTCGGTGGCGTTCTTTTGCTCGCGGAGTTTGACCAGCCACTTCTGGATCTGGTCGAACTCCGGACTCTTTTCGAACGCCGTCAGTTCCTCCAGCCGGGTGAATGTGCGGCGGACCACGCCGTCCACGCCCAGGACTTCACGGAAGAACGTCACCCAATCCGGCTCAGACTCGTAGAGCTGGCGGGCAGATTGAAAGATTTGCTGGTACTTTTCCGTCGATTGCGTTAGCACGGCAATGTCTCCTTCCAGGTCGTGCGGAACGGGAGGGCTAGAGGCCCACAATTCGGCCCCGCTTGTAGGAGCATTTTCTAAATGCGACAAGTGCAATCATGCATCTCCTTGCAGTGCATGCACTTACGCTAGCAACACTAGCGTGCCTATCTCGCAGCAGGCCCTGCCCAAGAAACAGGCGGCCCCTCGCTGCCTAAATCGTAGGCAGACCTATTTGTCCCATTGGGGAAAGTGTCCGGCCGTTTTTCGCCAAACGGGGGACCGCTGAGCCCGCTTAAGAAAACCCTGTGCGGCCGCAATTACCCAACCCACCGCGGCGGCCCGGGCCGCCGCGCGGCCGTTGGCCGAGGGAAAAATTGGAATTTCGCGGCCGATATTGCGAAGTGGGGCTTCGCCAGAGTTTTGTTGGAATCGGCCACTGTTTATGCTAGGTTGGTGCGAGCAGAAATCTCTTAGTGAATGGCTGTCGGCTGTCGGCTCTCGGCCGTTAGCCGACAAGCGTCTAGACGAGCTTGATCGGCCGCATCGCTTGTAGCCGATCGGCGAAATAATCGTCCATAGCGGTGTCGACGCTCAACGCCGAGGCAAGCTCCGCACTGGTTGCCGACGGCTCGTCAATACGCGCTCGTGGCACGGAGAAAGAAGAGTCGTTTTCGCCCTGCTCGATACGGTCGGCTTGCCACAGGTGAAACACGCGGTCGGCCATCACGGCTCGCTCCAACCAGGAATGAGGCGCCGGTACTCGCGCGTGCATCACTCCAACCGGCAGCGGGCGACCGGCCGCAAATACTCCGCGCTGCCAGGCCGCCCGCAATGCGGAGTCGGCGCTGGCGCTGGCAGACACCGGCGACGGCACCGCCGCAAGGCGGCCATCGTTGCTAGGGGCCGGGGCCGTTAGGGCCAGCGGCGCTGAGGCGGCCGTCTCGTTCATCGATACAAATTGCGGCGCCGAAACGGGTTCGGCCAGCAAAGCGTTTTCTGCATTCGAGTTGCGCCTTCCGATAGTGAGGAGCCACTGGCGGCGGCGGCCGGTTGCCCCAAGTGGTTCCGCCACACCGTGTAATCGGCCGAATCGACTCGGCCGTCGCCGTTGCCGTCTGCCGACAGGTTGGTCGTCGATCCGAAAGTCGTCTTCCACACGTTGTAGTCCGCTTGCTCAACGCTTCCGTTTTGGTCGTAGTCGCCCGGCAACGGCTGCGAAGCCGCCGCGGCCGCCGCCGGCGGATCGAAGTTGCCGACGATCGGCAGCGCCAGCTCATCGCCGAACTCGGCGAAGATATCGTGGCCGAAGGGCGCCGGTGAAAACGGGTGATTCAGCCGGGCGATCGTAAAGGGCGTGTGCACTGCCGGCACGCCGGGCGCCGAAAAGTCATTTGACACCAGGAATCGCCAGCCGGCCGTCTCGCGCGGCACGCTCGCCCCGTCCCCCGGCACCCATAGGCCGATGTCGTCGATCCCGTCCTGGTCCATATCGGCTGCGATGGGCCGATCGAGCACGCCGGGGAAACCCCACGTCAGCACCGCCTGGCTCGATGCGAAGTTGTCGACGAGCGGGTTAAACGTCAGATCGAAGAAGAACTGGTTGTTGTTGAACACGGCCAAATCATCGTGGCCGTTGCCGTCGAAGTCGCCGACAATCGGCGCGCCCAGCAAGCTGCTACCGATTACGCGATCGATAATGTAGTTGTGGTTCGTGTCGATCGCCCACTGGCCGGCGTTGTAGAGACCGATCTCGTCGCCGTTGGCCGGGTTGCGGTCGAAGTCGCCCGCGACCGGAATCGCGCCCGCGATGTCAAAGCCGGCGATTGGCCCTTGATTTTGGATCAAATCGTTCACTCCGTCGGGGTCGCCGTTGCCGTAGACGGCACCATCGCTGTCGAAATCGATCAGCCAGCGGAATGTGCCGTTGTAGTTGCCGTACGAGGCTAGTTGGTCGAATAGACGCACTGGCAGCACTTCGGCATTTCGCGGAGTGAAGCGACCGACGACCACCAGGTCGTGCGGGCTGAGGTTGCCGGAGATCGGCACGCCGTTTTGATACGCCGGCAACTCGAAATTTAAGTCGACGTTGTGCGTGTCGTTGCCGATCTGGGCATTGGCCGGGTCCCATACAAAATTGCCGTTGATGTCGATGTCGATTTCTTGTGAAACGACGCTGCCAATCTCCGGTCGGCTGTCGATCGTGAAGCGGGCGACGAAATCGCCGCCCGGCACGCCGTCGCCGCTGGGCAGCGTCGGCGTCTCTTGCGGCTCGGCCGCGTTCGATTCGCCGTCGAGCTGGTTGTTCGCCGGGTCGACCAGGCTGTCGCGGACCCGCAGCGTGTAGCGATCGTCGGGCAGCGCGTCGAAAAAGGTCAGCCGCACCGTGGCCGTGGCCGGGTTGCCGTTTGTCCGCGGGTCGTTCGTCACCGTGATCGACTGTATCGCGATCGTGCCGACATGGTCGCCCACGAGCACGTAATTGCCGGGAGTGCCGGCGATGTCGGCCTTTAGCGCCTCATACAAAAAGTCGTTGATCGTTCCGACCTGGTCGAGCCGATTCGGCAAATCGCGCACATGCACCACCAGGCTCGTCACCAGCGGCGTCGGCCCGCTCGTGGTCGGCTTCGGGTCGAACAACTTGTACTCGGCCGTAGTCAGATTGTTGATCGTGACGTCGGTGACCTGCGGGCCCTGCGTATCGATGAAAATTTGCAGCTGGTCGACGCCATCGGCAATCATGTTGTTCATCGGCATCGGGTTGCCGGCCACGTCCTCGGCCGTCACCAACAGTCGCCGCAGCCCGTCCTTCGGCAGGCCGACGATTTGATTCAGATCGAGCACCGACGTCAGTTCCCAGTAACCATCGGGGTAGGCGTCATTCCCGTCGTAGGGCACGGCGACCGTCTGCCCCAGGAAGGTATCGGTCGCCAGGTCGATGATGCCGTCGGCGTTGCGGTCGAGGTACACGCGAATGATCGTGTCGGCCTCGGCCCGGCCCCACAGCTTGGGCGTCGTGTCGCTCGTGACGCGGTCGGCGTAGGTGGCGGGCATCGTCGTCACACCGGTGTCGCTCTCGGCAGCAAGGCCGTCGGTCGCGCTGGCGGCGGTGGGCAGGCCGAACGAGACGGGCGGCGTGATGGTATCGAGCGTCACCTGCAGTGGAACCGAGAGTTCGTGGCGGCCGAGCTGCGCCGGATCGGCCGGATCGCGAATCCACACGGCGGCGCTGATGAAGTTGTTGCTCCCCTCGTGGAGGTCGCCGGCCGTCGCCGTGAATTGCCAAGTGTTGCCGACGCCGGTAAAGAAGGCAAAGCCGATCGACACTGCGTTGTTAAACACCTCGACGCCGTAATCGAACCCGGCCGTGGGGGCGTCGTCGTTTACCGTGTCGGGCAGCATGTCGCGATTCATGAATTCGTCGACGCGGTCGTCGTCGAGGATGATGTCGAACGTGGGCGTTGTGATCTTGGTGATGTCGTCGCTGTTGTGCCGGCCGCTGTCGCTGGCGGCCTGCAGATCGACGAGTTGCGGAATCGGCGCGGCGATGTTGATCGCGGTGAAGTTGTAGACATTGATCGCGTCGGCCGACTCGCCCTCGACGCGCAGAAAATACGTTTGGTTCCGAACGACCGGAATGGCGATTCGCTCGCCGATTTTCACGCCCGACGGGTCGAGCAGATTGCTACCCGTGCCGATGCCGGCCAGCGGGTTGCCGTCGACGTCGAACACCGTGACGGTCAGCTCGCCGCTGCCGGGCAGCCCGGCCCGCCCATTGGCGAGCGTGGCGATCGGCCTGAAGTAAATTTGAAAATCGAGCGTGCCCGTCTCCTGCGCGATAAAACGGAAGAAGTCGGTGTCGCCTGGCAAATCGAACGGATCGGCCCCGGTGGGCGGAAAATCGAACCCGCCCGGATCGATCGTCGGGTCGGCGTTGAGCGTCACGCCCGAGCCGAGAAACCACGCGGTCGCCAAGGAATTGTTGCTTTCAAACTGGTCGTTTTTGAATACCACCAGCCGGCCCAGCCCGTCCGTGCCGGTGCCGCCGGTAATCGCATTCAGCGGGATTACCTCGGCAAACTCGACCCCTTCGTATTCAATTGGGGCCATCGCGCCAACGGTGAACGAGCCGCTCCGATTGTCCGAGCCCTGCCGCTGAATGACCAGGTCGCCCAGCCCGTCATCGCGGACTGCCAGCCGGTCGTTCGTGTTCGGCAAGCCGCCGTCGACGTTGACGGCGATCGTCTGATCGGCAATGTTGCCCGCAATGTACGCGTCGGCGTGGCCCACGCGGATTACGTCGTCGCCCGCCAGGGCCTCAATGCGGATCTGCTCGATCGAGGGCAACGCGCCGGCCGAACCGGCGGCGCCGCCGAGGGGCGTAATTAATTCCGTCGTCGCAGAGGGGGGCGAAGCCAGCGGCCCGTTGACGACCGACAACGTGTAATCGAACACGGCGGGCGCATTCTGAAAAACGTCAATCAAGTCGCGCGAGTTCGTGCCCAGGATCACCAGCACGTCGTCGCCGTCGCCGCCGTCGTACGTGTCAGCTCCCACCCCGCCGACGCCGTCGCCGCCCTTGTCAGCAACTAGCGTGTCATTTCCGTCGCCCCCGACCAGCGTCAGTTGGGTAATCGTGGCAATCGCCGAGGCGTCAATCAGGTCGTCGCCCGCGCCGCCGAGCACCGTCGCACTCACAAACGTGCCGCCGGCCCCTGCGGCAGGCAACGATTGCAAACGAATCACGTCATTTGCGTCGCCGCCGTCCATGGTGAGCGTCGACAGGCCGGTCGGCACGAAGCCGTTATTGACAAAAATATCATCCTGGCCTGCTCGGCCGTTAATCGTGACCGCCGTCTTGTTCGTGAACTCGATGGCTTCATGCTCGTCGATGCTGACTTCGCCCCAGCTCGGATCGAGGACGGGCGGATTGGCAAAGAAGTTCGCGAAGGAGTTCTTGCCGGTGGCGTAATTGATGGCGTTAGCGGAGTTCGTTGCATTGACGATCAACGACGCCGCGGGAAGACTGTCGAACGTGGGTGCGACTTCGTAAAAGTTCACGATCTGCGTGTTGCCGTTGCTGTCGGTCACGACCGACATTCCATTGCCCGGCGTCGTGGGGCCGACGCTGTACACGTCATTCGTCAGCGTCGGGGCGTTGGCCCCGGCCGTTTGCTGCAAGATGGTTTGATTGAAGCCGTCCTCGCCGGCCACCATGTCCGTACCGGGGCAAGCATCGGCCGCGTTCCAGTCGATCCCCTCCGCCACGTCGATCAGCCCGTTGGTGCTATCGACGATCAGCGTGTTGTTGCCGCCGCCGCCGTAGAGAGCGATCTTCGTCAGGCCCGCGATAGGGAACGAAAAAGTGGGCAACGCGCTGGCGCGTTGATGAAGATGTCGAGCATCGTCGGGTCGGCGGCGTTGCGTTCCAATCGAAACGTATCGTTCTGGTTCGGGGTGGCCAGGTCGCCACAGATCAACATTACGCCGTTGCTGACGCTGATTCCCGGTGGGAACTCGAAAAGTGCAAAATTGGCGATGGCGATCGGCCCGCCGCCGCCAAACTCGTTGGCGTGCCAGAACGTATCGTTCACAGGGTCGATCGCCATGCCGCTGAAGTCACCGACGCGGCTATTGATATTGGCGGTGCCCGTCCCGGCGGGAACAAGCACGATCGGCTGCATCACGCCCGCAGGATCGGTCGGCCGTCGTCCCGTAACAAACGTCGAGATGAAACCGCCGGTGGCACTGTTGGCAGCGCCGCCCAGGGTATCCGATTCCATGAAGCCCAGGCCGATATCTCCGTTGGAGTTGACGTTGACCGAGGGCTCGAAAGTGTAGGTGTTGGCGCCGAAGCTGATGCGGCCGACGTTGTCGACGCCGCCCACCTTTTGAAAAGCGGGCGTGCCGGACGACACGTCGACCGCGTACCACTGCGCGGCGAGCTCGCCGGTGAAGAACAAACTAAAGCGAGCGCCGGCACCAGTGCCGCCGCTCACCGCCCCGTTCACGCCTGTCAGGCTCGTATAGCTGCCTGGGTTCGCAACCGTGACCGTGGCAACCTGGCCACCCGTGCCGATCGTGGCGACTTGCAACGTGGCGGCGGTGGTAAACGTGCCGCCGTTAACCGTTAAAATATCGCCGACCGTGTAACCTGTGCCGCCCAGCGGATTGCCGTTTTTGTCATTCGCTTGGGCCGACGCGAGCGTGTTTGGGCCGGCCGAGACCGCGACCGTGTGCGCGGCGACAATGACATTGTTGTTTTCTCCCGCATTGAGAATTCGAGCGCCAGGGTCGAACGCCCCGCCGCCGCCTGGGTTCTGGGGATCGTCTTCGTCTTCTTCCTCATCGCCGTCGTCACCATCGATTGCCGCAATGTTGTTTGGATTGAGCGGGTCGTTAATGCCGCCCGAAGCGATGAAGTTGCTGGCTGCGGGCAGGGCCAGGCTCGTGGTGGCGTAGGTCGGCGTGGTCAAAAGGACTCCCGTCATCTTGACCACGTCCAGGCTATTTCCAGTATTGGGATTGTGGACCAGCCACATCGGGTCGCCAGGGGCCGCGTCCTGCATGGCGGTGGGCCGATAGTTTTGAGCGCCGCCCGGGACGTCGCTGCTGAAGACGTTTTGCCCAGCGCCGGAGGTGACCAACGGGTTGCCGGCCGCGAGGTCGCTGGCATTGACGGTAATCACCTGGGTGCCGGTCGGACCGGCCCCAATCATGTTGAACGTCTCCACGAAGACGTCGGCGTTGAAGCCGGGGTTGCCCGGATAGTCGGACCAAGAAGAGGCGCCGGGAGCGCCCTCCGTAGTGGTCACGCTGTAAAACCTCCAGTTCGTCGCATCGAAGGCCGTCGGGTTGCTGGTAGTGGAGACGGCGAAGATGTATTGACCGACATTCTGGCCTGTCGTTTCAACGTCGATGTCGCCGATGATGAACCGCCCATCCGTACCCATTAAGTTGTCGAAGATCCCGGTCGAGTCGCACGTTCCGCAGGAACTGTTGCTGACCGTGCCGCCGCCCGAATTTGCCAGACTGGACGAGCTGGCAGTGTACGTCAAGGTCGTCGCCGTCGTCGCCGTGATGTTGAAGCTGCCGTTGTAGCCGGCGACGCCCACGCCCGAAATCGTCACCTTCTCTCCGACAGCGAAACTATGGGGCGTGGTAGTCGTGATCGTAACGGTCGTGCCTGCCTCCGTGGCGCCGGTCGGACTGGCGGCGATGTTGACGGTCTGCGTGTAGATTTTCGTCTGGTTTCCAATCGCCGCGTTGTAAAAGAAATCGTTGGTTCCATTCGTGTCGATGACGCTGCCGTCGGCCTTGTTGAAAAGCGTGATCCTGCTGTTGGAGACTTCGAGATAACTGTTCGGCCCTGCGGCGCCGGTAATATCCGGCGGACCGCCGCCGCCGTTTCCCACATAGCCCATGCCGCCGCCGTTGAGTATTGACACCGCCAGCAACTGACGGTCTTCCAGCGGTTCAAACGCCAGCCGGCGCACACGGCCGCCGGCAGAAGTGTAGCCTCGCTCCGGCGATCGACTGCGCCGGTCGCCGAGCGAGTTGCCAGTACGGGAACGAGTTTTGTCGGCGCGGCGGCGCAATGAGCGACGCATCGATGAGACTCCCAGTGTGCGGAATTGCGTGGCCCGGGAATCGCTCGTCCTCGCGCATCCCAACTGGCTTGAACTCGCCGGCCGTCGAACGCCGCATCCATTGCTTCCGGCGGAAAAAATCGGTTGGATTCTTTCAACCGCACATGCTAAGGCAGGTAAACTGGGAGGTCAATTAAGTATTTGCAGATTCCGCCGAGTTTTAGCCTTAAGGAACATGCGGACAAAGCGAAGAATCTCAAGTGTTTTTCTTGAGTACCAATAGAAAACGCCGGCCAAAGCTGGCCGGCGATGGTGGCGCCGAAGTTGGATTGCGATTGCTAATAGCTCGGGCCAGGCCGCGATCGAGCAGCCTTTGTGCAGCGGCGATGCCTTACCACCGCACCTCCACCCGGCTCACCAAGCCGCTCAGCGATAGCTCGCCGTCGACATTCGTGTACTTGTTGGCCTTCACGCCGTCGATGAACTCGGGCGTCGTCACCATGTTGTCCCATTGCGACACCATATAGCCCATGGAGTAGCGGCAGCGCTGGCTGCGGCTCAACCAGGCCAGGCCGACTTCGTACTCCAACTGGGTCACCACGCGGTTATCGCGCCGATTGGCAAGCACAACAACTGCTCGGTTGTCGAGTTCAGCATGACGTACTGGCTGCGGAATTCGCCGGCGAGCAGCGCGCCAGTCGCTTTTCCGTAAACGGTAAGGCCGCCGCACAGGCAGTGCTCGCTGTCGAAGCCCGCCTTCAAGCCGCCGCCGTCGAAGTCGATCGCCGTAAATGTGTCGAGGGTCCCCGATGTGCCGCCGCTGAAGTTGCCTGTCTGGGCAAAGTCCTGCTCGATGTGGCCATACTGCGCCCCGAGCAAATAATTGATCGCATAACCGCAGCCGCTGACCAAACGATTGGTGAACATCACGTCGGCCAATTGCATGTCGATTTGATAGGCTGCGTCGACCGGGCCCACCGAGGCCGTGATCGAAAGCGCCGGATGATGCACGAGCGAGCCGACCGCGCCGCCGCCGCCCGGAATGAACGGCGGCTCGACCGAATTGAACGAATCGCTCTCGAAGAACGTGTACGAGAACAGCACGCCCGAGCAATCGCCGCAGCCGATTCCGCCGCCCAGTCGCACGCCTGACTGATTCTCGATCTCGAGCGTGCCGATATCGCCGAACGGCACCGTGCCCGCGCCGCCGATTCCGTTCTGCTGCTGAGCGTGTGCCAGGTCGGCGTCGCTCACCCGCAAGAACAAGTACTCGCCGAACAAGATCATTCCAGGCACCCGCTGACAATCCGAGCCGCACGACAAATCGCAGTCACACGATCCACAATCACCGCAACTGCCGCCATTGCCGGACGTGCCGCACGTATCGTAGTAACTGCCGCAACTGCCGGTATCGTTCGACGACGGGCTTCCAAAGGGAACCGGCCCGCTGCCGCCATCCTCGATGAACGACGGGCCGCCGCCATCGCTGATGATCGTGCCGCTGTCGGAATTCGTCGGCATGTCCAGCGGAGTCGGCCCAATTTCCGATCGGTAAATCTGGGCCTTACCGGACGTGGCCGAAACGCAAAGAGCGGCGCAAACAGCCCAGGCCAGTGCGCAACGCGAGCGGCGCAGACAGAGTCTCATACAAATCCCCCCGTAGCGAACGAGCGTAACCCGTCGCCCCCAATCACTGGATAAGAATGCGGGAAAAGCGGCACCGCCAGGGCAGCGGCACTTCATTCGTCCAATCTCATCGGCGCACGTCAACCGTGCCGTCCAGTGGAACTTCGCCGCCTGTAGCGATTTTGTCGGCCGGCGCACGTGCTGCCAATGATGTCATATTCTCCCTCTCCCCCTGGGAGACGGCCAGGGCAAGGGTCTTTATCGCTACAAGCAGCCCTCACCCTGCCCTCTCCCAAGGGGAGGGGGTGGCTCCGTCAACTCGCCAACTCGCCGCGCAGCCGCATCAGCAGCTTTTGAGTCTGCCGCACGCCTTCCATTTCGTCGATGCCGTTCCCTTCCCACTCGACGCCCACATATCCATGATAGCCGGCCGCGAGCACGATCTTCATCATCCGCCGATAGTCGATTTTGGTTTCGTTTCCTTCCTCGTCGAAGCCGTAGCTCTTCGCGCTCACCCCCTTGGCGAGCGGCATCATTTGCTCGACGCCCTTGTAGCGATCGTAGTCCTGGCCCTGGCCGATCGTGAAGTTGCCGAAGTCGGGCAGCGTGCCGCAATTGTCCATGCCGACGCTCTTGATCATGGCCACCAACCACTCGGCGTTCGATGACAGGCCGCCGTGATTCTCCACGATGACGTTCATCGTCAGCGGCTTGGCGAATTCGCACACCTGCCGCAGGCCGTCGGAAATCAATTTCGCTTGCTCCTCATCGCTGCCCCGCGAGCGGGCGTTGACGCGGATCGAATGGCAGCCCAAAAACTTCGCCATTTCGACCCACTGAAAGTGGGCCTCGGCCGCCTGCTTGCGTCGGGCCTGATCCGGGTCGCCGAGCTGCACGCGGTCGTCGCACATGATCAGCCCGCTCTTCACGCCGTTGTCGTCGCAGCGCTTCTTGAGCTCCTCCCAATACGCCTTGTCCTTCCCCTTGTCCATGAAGAACTGATTGACGTATTCGACGCACTCGATGCCGAACTCTTTCTTCGCGAGCGCGGGGAAATCGAGATTGTCGAGCTTCTGCTGCTGGATCGTGCGATGGAACGACCACTCGGCCAGCGATATCTTGAACAGCGGCTCCTTCGCAGCCGCCCCGCCGTGCGCCGCTGCCGCCTGCGCCCCAGCGAAAAAGGCCTTGGCATAACAAGGCATAGACGCTACGCCAACCGCAGCGCCCGCCGACTTCAAGAAGAAACGCCGATCCAAAGTTTCGCCCATCGCAACACCTCCACCCTTGACATGTGATTCGCAGCAAATCCCGCTCACATTATTCTCGCTTCGGCGTACAGTCACAACTAGGCGAACTACCCGAAATTGCGTAAATTATCGTCATTCCTGGCGAGCACTTCGAATGGATGCTCGCGGCTTAGCTCGCACCGTCGAGTGGCAGTTCGATCGAATTATCGGAGTCTCTCAACCATGTCCACCGTCGTTGTCGGCCAGCCGATCACCCATCACCAGGGCCGCTTGAGCGTCCCCAATCAGCCGCTCATTCCGTACATCGAAGGCGACGGCACCGGGCCCGATATTTGGCGGGCCAGCCGGCATGTGTTCGATGCGGCCGTTGCCCGCGCGTACCAAGGCAAGCGCGAGATCGTTTGGTGCGAGGTGCTGGCCGGCCAGAAGTCGTTCGATTCGACGGCCAGTTGGCTGCCGGAGGAGACCTTGGCCGCGTTTCGCGACCTTCGCGTCGGCATCAAGGGCCCCCTCACGACGCCGGTCGGCGGCGGCATCCGTTCGCTGAACGTTGCCCTGCGGCAACTGCTCGATTTGTTCGTGTGCCTGCGTCCGGTCCGCTACTTTAAGGGCGTCCCCAGCCCGGTCTGCCAGCCCGAGCTGGTCGACATGGTCATCTTCCGCGAGAACACTGAAGACATCTACGCCGGCATCGAATACGCCGGCGGCACGCCCGAAGCCCAGAGGGTGCTCGACTTCCTGGCGAAGGAGTTCCCCAAAGACGCGGCCAAAATTCGCTTCGGCACCAAACAGCGCAGCGAAGAATGGTCGAAGCGGCTCGAAGCGATCGGCGCGCCGAAGCGCGACATGCCGGTCGAGGTCGGTGTCGGCATCAAGCCGATCAGCCGGCTGGGCACGGAGCGGCTCGTCCACAGCGCGATCTCATACGCCATTCAAAACAAGCGCCAGAGCGTGACGCTCGTCCACAAAGGCAACATCATGAAGTTCACCGAAGGCGCGTTTCGCGACTGGGGCTACCAGGTCGCCCGCGACTACTTCGGCGCCCAACCGCTCGATGGCGGCCCGTGGCACAAGATTCCCGAAGGCAAGCCCGGTGCGGGCCTCGTCATCAAAGACGTCATCGCCGACGCCTTCCTGCAGCAGATCCTCACCCGCCCGGCCGACTACGACGTCGTGGCCACGCCGAACCTCAACGGCGATTACATCAGCGACGCACTGGCGGCCTGCGTCGGCGGCATCGGCATCGCTCCCGGCGCGAACATCAACTACGTCACCGGCCACGCCATTTTCGAAGCCACGCACGGTACGGCCCCGAAATACGCCGGCCAAGACAAAGTGAACCCCGGCAGCCTGATCCTCTCTGGTGAGATGATGCTCCGCCACCTCGGCTGGAGCGAAGCGGCCGACCTGATCATCCGCGGCATGGAAGGGGCGATCGCCGCCAAGACGGTCACCTACGACTTCGCCCGCATGCTGAACGGCGCGAAAGAAGTGAAGTGCAGCGAATTCGGCAACGCCGTCGTGCAGCACATGGGGTAGAGGCCGAATTGTAGTAGGTACACGCTCCGCCGTACCGTAGCAGCAGGACTACATACTGTTTCTCGCCGCGCAGTTTCGGCACGCGGAGCGTGCCTACTACGAGTGCCGCCGGCTTTTGATTTTCTCGCGGTGTCGCTATAATACGGACATGTCAACGACATTGCCCGTAAACTTCGACACTCCGATGGAAGTCGTCGTGCCGCCTCAGCTTGGCCCGATGCTGCTGCCTCCGACGGCCGATGGACGGGTTTTGTTTTCGCGCGCGGCCTATCATCGGATGGCTGAGGCCGGAATTCTCGATCCCAAGGCTCGGTTTGAGTTGATTGAGGGAGAGATTTACATGATGTCGCCAATCGGGCCGACTCAGAGCGCGATTGTTCGCCGGTTGACACAGTTTTTTTCCAAACGACTTCCGGACAATATCGACTGCAGCATTCAGCTGCCAATTGTTGCCGCGGAACACTCCGAGCCAGAGCCGGATGTCGCCTTGCTCCGTCATCGGGACGATGATTACCAGAGCGAACATCCGTCCCCGAGCGACGTGGTGCTAATCATTGAAGTGGCTCAATCATCGTTGGGCCTCGATTTGGGCGCCAAGGTCCGATTGTATGCGGCGTCGGCGATTCAAGAGTACTGGGTCGTCGACATTCAACGACAAGCGATCATCGTTCATCGCGATCCGTTTGGCGGCAACTATCGGGTGGCAAATCGTATTGGCTCAGGCGGCACGGTCGCTCCAATTGCCGTCCCAGGATGCGAGTTGGACGTCGCCTGGTTGTTCCGCTAGACGCTACTTCTCACCGGGCCGACCCGACCGCAACCTTTCGGCGTTGACAGGCATTGGGCGGACGCTATCGTGAAGCGGCGGAGAAGACCGCGTAACGTTTTCCCGCACGTTTGCATTCTCCGCCTATCATGAGCTCAAACGCCGTAGCCCAATCTGACAACTCGACCGTTCAGCATGAACTGCTGCTCGGCCACCCTGTTGGTCTATACACGCTCTTCTTCGCCGAAATGTGGGAGCGATTTTCCTACTACGGCATGCGGGCACTCTTAGTGTTCTACATGCTCAAGGGTTTCTTGAGCTACAACGACAGTCAGGCCTATGCCGTGTACGGCGCATACACGGCACTGGTTTATATGACGCCGTTCTTCGGCGGTATGATCGCCGACCGCCTGCTCGGCCCGCGCCGAGCCGTAGTGCTGGGTGGCTCACTGATGGCCGCCGGCCATTTAATGATGACGATCGAAAAATCGTTCGCGTTTTTCACGGCGCTGGCGCTGCTGATCGTGGGCAATGGGTTTTTCAAACCGAACATCTCGACGATGGTCGGCTCGCTCTACCCCCACGGCAGCCGCAAGCGCGACGGCGGCTTCACCATCTTCTACATGGGAGTTAATCTCGGCGCCGCGATGTCGCCCCTCCTTTGCGGCTACATCGGCGAAACCTACGGCTGGCACCGCGGCTTCGGCCTGGCCACGATCGGCATGCTCACGGGCGTCGCCGTGTTTGTCGCGCCGTCGATCATCAGTCAGCTCTCGATGGCGACCGTCACGCTGATCGCCGCCTTCGTCATTTTCGATGGTCCGCAGCGGATCAACTCCCCGGCCTTGTTCCAAGCCCATCCCAATTACTGGATCTACAGCGTTCTCGCCTGCGTCGCCGTTGCTGCGCTCGTCGCACTACGTTCCATGAGCGGCCACCATCGCAAGGCTTCGATTCCTTCGCGATTGCTTCTTGCGCTGGTGATTTCGGCAACGGCCATCGCCGCTATCTACGGGCTTTGCTATTACCGCCCCAAGAACTGGTATTCGCTGGGTATCAACTATTTCATCGCGGTTTCTCTCTTCATAGCCGCTGCAATCGCCTGTCGGGCCCTGTGGCAGGACGCACTCCCCGCGGCCGCCGGTGCACCGCCCGACGACGCCTTATTGCGCAGGCCGTTCGCCGGAATCTCCGCCGAGTGGCTGACGTACCTCGCCGCCGTCGTGTCCGTCCCCGTATTTGCCCTGCTGGTTTCCGGCTTTGGACCGCTCAATCAGGGCCGCGCGGTTACGCTCATTCCAGAATCGCAAATCGCGAAGCTACAACAAGCAGGCCCCGTGGGCGCGGTGCTGGCCGTCGTACTCGATGAGTCGAGCAAGCCCGCCGGACTCGTGCTCGTGCTCTCTGGTCTAGTGGCCTTCGTCTATATCGGAATGCACACCGTCAAACTCGAACGCATCGCCCGCCAGCGGATGTACGTGGTGCTCGTGCTAACGTTTTTCTCCATGTTCTTCTGGTCGTTCTTCGAGCAAGCCGGCAGTTCGTTGAATAACTTTACCGACCGCAACGTAAATCGTGTCGTCGGCGAAACTCGCGCGATCACCAGTGCCGATGTTGGAGATACGCTCACCATCAAGCCCACGCAGGCCCAACTCGGCTATGCTAATGGCGAGCAAGACTTCACTATGAGTAAGCTCACCGAGCTCCGCAACTCTCATCAAGACAATCCGGAATTCGGCATCGATTGGACCGTCGCACCCGACAACATCGGCATGGCCGTCGCCGACCGCAACAATGAGATTCCGGCCAGTTGGTTTCAATCGATCAACGCCGCGTACATCCTTATCTTTGGTCTCGTGTTCACCGCTCTCTGGACCTTCCTCGGTCAACGAGGACTCGAGCCGGGCACTCCTTACAAGTTTGCCCTCGGCTTGCTGCAATTGGGATTGGGGTTCGGCGCATTTTGGTACGGAGCACAAACCGCTGACGACCGCGGCATGGTCGCGCTGAGCTGGCTCTTCATCGGCTACCTGTTGCACACGACGGGTGAGCTTTGCCTTTCGCCGGTTGGGCTGGCGATGATCACGCGGTTGTCACCGGCCTTCCTCGTCAGCACGGTGATGGGCATGTGGTTTTTGGCAACGTCGTTCTCCCAATTCCTGGCCGCGATTATCGCCCAGTTCACGCGCGTCAGCAACGTGGCGGAACGCGCCGATGCCGTCCCGGTGCCCAAGCAGACGCTCGACCTTTACGGCAACGTCTTTGGACAAATTGCCGTCGTTGCGATACTGTCAGCGCTGGTCTGTTTCGCGCTGTCCCCACTCTTGATGAAGTGGATGCATACCGACCAAGCGGACCAGACCTAGCCAGCCGCTAACGCTCTTGCCACCCGTCCCCAATCGGCCAGGCAGTGTCGAGTGCCTGTTTAGTGCTGTCGATTTATTCCTGCCGTAGCGGCCAATCGGGAACCAATTGCCCGCGCATCGTGCTGCCTCCCCTCTCCGAAACCCAGTTTTGCGTCCTCTGGCCGCCTGCCGCCCCCTACCGTCCTTGACAACCACACTTTTCCCAGCTTTATTTGAGAGATTGCCGCGGCGGCGACGGCCACAGGTGCTAGCTGCTCGTTGTCGCTGCGGCTGCGTCCTGCCAGGCAGCACGCCTCTGCTGCAGCTTTATTTTCTTTGCACGCCCCCAGGGAGAAGTCACACATGCGCAAACTCTGTTTGCTCCTGCTGGCCGCGATCGCGGTGTCACTCACTAGCGTCCGCCCAGCCGCCGCCGTTCAGCAGTTCTATGACGCCTTCGTTAAAAACTATATTGCCGATCACCCGAACAAAGAGTATGCCGACATGGTCACCAAGGAGGCCAAGTGCTTCGTGTGCCATCAAGGCACGAAGCGGGCGAACCGCAACCCCTTCGGCAAAGAGGTCGCCAAGTTGCTAAATCGTCGCCGCGACGCCAAAGATCAGGAAAAGATCGCCGACGGCCTAAAGAAGGCCCTCGCCATGCACGTCGATCCCAAGGACGACAAGAGCGAGACTTTTCTCGACCGCGTCAAAGCCGCCAAGCTGCCGGGCGGCAATCTGGAAGATCTCAAGAAAGAGCCCACTCAAAGCAACGACAAGAAGTAGTCGCAGCAACTTTATTCAGCCCGACCATTTTGATCGGCCGTTATATAGCCCGGCCATTTTCGTCGGCCGTTATTAAGTCCGACCATCTCGATCGGTCGTTGGAAACGCCCGGCCATTTCGGCCGGCGCAAGACCACTCATAGCCCGGCCGAATACTCGGCCGGGCTTTATTCCTGCGTGTTCCGATTGGTATGCAACGGTCGCCTGCATAATCCCCTCGCACCGGCCCGCTGTCCGCCATGTTTGGCGAGCTCCCCAACTTCCGCTGGAGGGTTCTTATGGTCGTCGCCGCGTTGGCAGGCCTCCTGGTGCTGCTTGCACCCGGGCCCGCGCGACGTTGCAGTTCCAAAAGGGATTCGTCGATCACTAACTGGCCGACCACCCCGATCGCTCCTTTGTCGAAATCGTCCGCTGCCACGGCAAGTGCTATACCTGCCACCAAGGCTGCAAGAACCATAAGAATCACAACGCCTACGGCCGCGAACTCGCCCGGCGCCTCACCTCGCGCACCGATCGCGATAACCTGCAAAAATCTTGTCCGCCCTCCGGGAGTTCGAAAACTCCTCGCCGATCCGGCCAACCCCCCCATCCCGAGCGGCCCCAACTTCGGAGACCGCATCCGCGCCAGCCAACTCCCCGCCGGCCCGCTCAAAGACGCCCGCTAGGAATCGTTCTCCATCGCTCCTGCTGCATCCGTTCGTTAATGACGGCCCAGCGGCGCCCGCGCGACATCGCGTTTCCTGGAGCGGCAATCCGCTGTCCGCACCCCGCCGTCCGTAGTAAGATACCCTCAACTCCTTGCTCCCAGATACCTGACACCAGACACTTAACACCTTTTTTTCCGGGCGATTAGCTCAGTTGGTTAGAGCGGCGCGTTTACACCGCGTAGGTCGGCGGTTCGAGTCCGTCATCGCCCACTAAGGCAAACTCATCACGTCCCGCCATGGTGTACTCGTGGATTCGTCTCCGAGACGTCGCTCGTCTCACGTCGCCGGAGTCATTCGCGGCCGGCTCGTGATCCCCCAGAATCCACTGCCCCGCTCAGTGATCCGCGGTATCAATGTCATCGCGGCAATGAACAGGCCCAGCCCTGCCGCGGTCAGCAGCATGCCCTGCAGTTGCGGCCAGGTGGCAGCCGCTAGCGTGATCGCCATGATGGCGATCGCCGGCAGCACGATGCCAAACGTCGCCCGCCAGAAGCCCATCAGCGAAATTGTGCGAACTGCAATGATCGCGATCGCCACCGCCCCGGAACCCACGATCGCCGGCAGAAGCGTCACGTACTCTTGGGCAAAATACATCAGCGGGTAAGCGCCCGCGAACGTCCCAATTACCAATAGCAGCATCCAGCGGTCGAACCGCGGCACGCCCGCGGCCTGCACCACCAGGCCCAGCAACAGGCCGAACGCCACCACGCTCAGCGGCCCCAGCCGCGTCAGCCCGCCCAGCCGGTCAATCGGCGCGATGCCCAGCACGTCGATGCGCACCGGCTGGCCGAACAGCAGCCGCGCGTAATCCCATTGATAGGTGCTGCTGCCGCCCGAGCGATCCACGCTGGTCGGCTGCAACGAAAGCTCCAACAGGCGCACGTCGCTACCCTTCGTCGTCAACGAGACTTTGTATTCATCGAGCAAGCCGCCGGAGGTCTGCGACAGCTCGTAGAGTCCCTTGCCCACGGCCGAATACGTTACGTCGAGCGTCGTCGGCTCGGACGGGAGCGTGCCGCGCCACACTAGCTTTCCGTCACGCAGGGTCACGCGATCGTTCACTTGCCCACCGTCCATCGCGATCGATAAATCTGCGAGCGAAATGATCTGCGGCGGCAACGGCAGCTCGATCTCACATTCGCCCTCCGCGCCGCTGGGCCGCGCAGCCACGAGCTTGCCGACAAAGCGGGCCTCATAAATCGAGTCCGGCGTCACCGTTCCAACGCTCAGCCGCGGCGTCAAAGTAACGTCTGCCACGAGCGAAACAAGCCGGGCTCGCGGCACTGCCGGCGCCGTCGCCTTGGTCTCGAGCTGCCCCACCTCTGGATCGAACTCATTGGCGTATTGACTCTTCAACATCGACTGCCGCGCTGCTTCCCGGGCCGATTGTACGGCCGGTAACAAGAGCGCAATCAAGATCGCAATGATTCCAATCACAGCGAGCAATTCCACAAGCGTAAAGGCGCACCGAGAGCGGCGTGACATGGGTCACCTCATATAAAAAGAAGAATTCTATTAGACAAGAACCGTCGGAAAAGAGAGCTTTGTTTCGCGAGATATCCGTGCCAGCGCACTGTCAGCGCCCGTTCGTGCTCGCCAGCGCCACAGTCGGAAAGCAGGATGCTCGGCCCCTGGGATTGGCACTCAACAATAGACAAGTGCAATTGCATTATAGGCCCGTATGCGGGCCGCACCAGCTTTTGACACGTGCCCCGAAAGACGATTGCTCTCCGCCAATCCGGTGACTACAAATCTCAGCGATCGCCAGTCGAATCGGCCACCGTTCACCGCTAACTCGCTTCAATGGTAAGAATGGACCAACCGCCGATCGGGGGTTCATTCATTTCCCAGGAATTGGCATGCACCGCGAAGCCGCCGCCCCCAAGACCCGCCACAGGCCAGCCGCCGCGCCGTTCGCTCTCCGTTGTCGACGACGAGCGGCCGCCAAGAATCTCCGGCTCACGGCGAAGAAGAAAACATCGCAGACCGCCCGGGCTCGATTCCCGCACCCACCGCACCACAGGGGGGATGACAAGTTGCGGGCATCACGGCTGCTGTCAAGATGAAAAACCACTGCGGCGTAACTTCCTGGTCGCCCATTCGAGCGGACCAGGCGTTTCGGAGACGTAGCTTTCCGCACATTTTCCCAAGAATCATCGTGTCGCGGCAGCCGTTTATTGCCGAGGCCCTACCAAGCAGTTCCGACAATCCGTAAAATCAATGGGGTCACTTGCCGTTGCATCAGGGGCGCGGCCGACTCATCTAACGGACAATTCGTTCAACGGTCGATCGATCGCACCGCCGAATTTTAGGCCAGCTTCCGCGGAGAACTCTACCCGTGCCATCGCTGTTCGTGATTCAAGGCCGCGATCAGGGCACGCGGTATCGGCTCGACGAAGCGACGGTCACTCTTGGCCGCGGCCCGAATCATTCCGTGCAACTGCACGATACCGAAGTTTCGCGCGACCATGCCGAGCTCTATCGCCGCGGAGACGTCTACATTCTCCGCGACCTGGGCAGCTCCAACGGCACCTACGTCAACGGCCGGGCCGTGAAGGAATTCGAGCTCGCCAGCGGCGACCAATTGCAGCTCGGCCGCACGCTCCTTTTGTACACCGGCGTCACCGAGGGCCGCGTCGAAGACCTTTCCGACAAAATCAACATCATCGACCGCAACGACGAATCGGAAGAAGACGCCTCGCGCATTCTCCATACGATGCACCAGTCGGCCGGCAGCGAAATCCTCTCGCCGTCGGAGGACGAAACAACGTCGCCCTGGCTCGCCCGCGCCCGCAGCAACTTGCAGCTCATGTATCGTACGGCCCTGGCCGTCAGCCACACGCTCGATATCGACGAGCTCTTGGCCCGCATTATGGACATGATCTTCGAGTGGGTCGACGCCGACCGCGGCTGCATCATGCTCAAAGAATTCGACACCGGTCTGCTCGCACCGAAGGTGCGGCGCCATCGTCGCGGCCTGGCCAGCGACGACCGCATCACAATCAGCCAGACGATTCTCGACTACGTGATCGATCGCAACGAGGGCGTGCTCACGAGCAACGCCCGCGACGACGACCGCTGGGACGCTGCCCAAAGCATTCTGCGGCTCGGCGTCCGCGAGGCGATCTGCGTCCCCATGCAAGGGCGCTATGGCATGGTCGGCGCGATCTACATCGACACCAGCCTCTCACCGCAGCAAATGCTGCAACAAGGCGCGGCCAACAAGTTCACGCAGGAACACTTGAAATTGATGATCGCAATCGCCCACCAGGCGGCCTTGGCGGTCGAAGACACTTCCTACTACAAAGCGATGGTGCAGGCCGAGCGGCTGGCCGCGATCGGCCAGACGATCGCTTCCCTCTCGCATCACATCAAGAACATCCTGCAAGGCGTCCGGGGCGGCAGCTACCTCATCGAGATGGGCATGCAGGAGGTGTCCAAGGCCCTCGGCGGCGAGGCGGTCGACGCAGACGCCGCCAAAAAGGCGGCCGCCGTCCTCCGCAAGGGCTGGGGCATCGTCGAAAAGAACCAGGAGCGGATTTCGGCGCTGGTCATGGACATGCTCACCTTCAGCAAAGAACGCGAACCGGTGCCCGAGCCGGCAGACCTCAACTCGCTCGCGGCCGACGTCGTCGAGCTGATGAAATCGCGGGCCGCCGAAGAAGGCGTCGAGCTCGTTTGGCTCCCCGCTCCGACGATGCCCACCCTGCTCTTCGACCCCGACGCCATGCACCGGGCGATCCTGAACGTCGTCACCAACGCCATTGACGCCTGCCACGAAATGCCCAATGGCCGCGTCGAGGTGCTCACCCAATACAGCCACGACGAGCGCCTGGCCCGAGTCCAGGTCATCGACAATGGCAGCGGCATCAATCCGGACGATCTGGAAAAGATCTTTGCCGTGTTCGTTTCCCGCAAAGGAGGTCGCGGCACAGGCCTGGGCCTGCCCGTCAGTCAAAAAATATTGCAAGAACACGGCGGCAAGATCCGCGTGGAAAGCAAGCCCGGTCAGGGCAGCCACTTCACGCTCGAGTTCCCCGCCAACTCGCCGCAAACCATCTCCGGCGACGGTTCGTCCCACGTCCGCCGCCCCACGAGTATCGATCATCACCTCCCAGCCGACAGCTCCCTGTCACATATTTAACGACGCGATTGTTTCAATTACATTGCCCGACCATTGTGTCGAAAAGCGTAGAAGCCGACTCTCTTGGTCGGCGCACAGCGACAAGTTCGGCAATCGCCGATCTCCTCGATCGTGGTCCCACCGTTTCGCCAATGACGAGCGATAACGCATTTCTCAACGCCGGCCAAATTCTCGCCGCGACCTTCGTTCGTCACGTCGAATTGCACGACGCGATTGGCTCGACGAACGACCGCGCCGCCGAATTGGCTCGCACCCTTCCCCCCGAGAAACTGCCCGCCCTCATCGCCGCTCGTCTCCAAACGGCCGGCCGTGGCAGAGGTAGCAACACCTGGTCGTCCGCCGAAGGTGCTCTCACTTTCAGCTTGCTCGTCGAGCCGGCGGCCCTCGGCATCGCCGCCGACTGCTGGCCACGCCTATCCCTCACGGCCGCCGTCGCCCTCTGCGACGCCCTGAACCACGAACTTCCAAGTTCGGGCCGGTCTCCCGATCGCGCCCAGCCGCATCCCACCCACCGCCAGAGACACGCGTGCCGAACCACAAGTCCCCCCGCCGCTAGCCCAGCAACTCGCCTTCAAATGGCCCAACGACGTCTATCTCAATGGCCACAAACTAGCAGGCATCCTCATCGAATCGCCCGGCGGCGGCGCCCCGGCCAAAGACCGCCTGATCATCGGCATCGGCATCAATGTGAATAACTCCTGGCACGACGCCACAGAGTACCTCGATCCGCCTGCCATCACGCTGTGCGACGTCACCGGGAAAATGCACAATTTGTCGGACGTTTTGATCCGCACGCTCCGCTCGATTGCCGCCCGCGCCGATCAACTGCGAACCGGCAGCGCCAACCTGAAAGCCTCGTTTCAACGGCTTAACATCTGCCGCGGCCGCCGCGTGACGCTCAAAACGGACGGCCGCCAGGTCGAGGGCATGTGCGTCGAAATCGCCGCTGACGGGGCCATTGTCGTCGAGACGGCATCCGGCCGAGGGCGTTTTTACAGCGGCACGCTGCGACTACACGACGCGAACCTCGCCGCCTCCGGGGCGAACGGGCTCGGCGTCACGTATAATTGATCGCGTCGAGATCTCTGGATAGCAGTATCACTATCAGGTGCATCGTGACGAAATGGATGTACATCGCCCTTGGGGGCGCCCTGGGTTCCCTCCTGCGTTACGCGATTCAAGGCTGGGTTCAGCGCCTGTCCGGCTCGGTTTTCCCGGTCGGCACGCTGGTGGTAAACATCACCGCGTGCTTTGTCATCGGGTTTCTTGCCGGCTTCTTCGCCGGCCCGCACCTGATCCGCGAAGAATACCGCGTCGCACTCACCGTCGGCGTGTTGGGCGGCTACTCCACCTTTTCCACTTTCGGCCTGGAGTCGTTCAACCTGCTCAACGACCGCGAATTTGGTCTCGCCGCAGGGAATATGGTCGCTAGCTGCGCGGTCGGCTTTGCGGCCGTGTGGCTCGGATATCGACTAGCAGAACGCTGGTTCGGAGTGTAACCATGAAAATCCCCCAAGACGGATATTTACTGCGAATCTTCATCGGCGAGTCCGATCGATGGCGCGGTACACCGCTATACGAAGCGATCGTCCTCAAGGCGCGCGAGCTCCATCTGGGCGGCGCGACCGTGATCCGCGGCCCGATGGGCTTCGGCGCCCACAGCCGTCTTCACACGACCAAGATTCTCCGCCTCTCCGAGGACCTGCCGATCATCGTCGAAATCGTCGACGGAAAGGACAAAATCGACCAGTTGATGCCCCATATCGATGAAATGGTGCAAGAGGGCCTGGTGACGCTCGAGCGAGTGCAAGTCATCAAGTACCTCGCGAATCACAACGTGCCCGGCCAACTGAATCCGTCCAATGACCCAAGACATGGTTAAAGGTTTTCATCCTCGCCTCGTCCTCACCGTTTGCCTTCCCAAATCTCATTTACGGGGGATTGTCATGATGCACCGTTTGTCGCCGTCCCACGTCAGCCTAGCCGTCGCTGCGATCCTTAGCTCGGCCCTGCTGAGCTCCTCGGCCGTTGCCGACGTCTCGCTGCCGAACATCTTCTCCGATCACATGATCTTGCAACGGCGGCAGCCCAACCGAGTGTGGGGCAAAGCGTCCCCGGGTGAAAAGGTGGTTGTCTCGATCGGTGATCAATCGCACGCAGCCACGGCCGGCGCCGATGGCGCCTGGCAAGTGACGCTGGCCCCCCTGGAAACCGGCGAGCCGCGCAAGCTCGTGGCGAAAGGCCAGGCGAGCGAAGTTTCGATTAGCGACGTCTTGGTCGGCGAGGTCTGGATCTGCGCCGGCCAATCGAACATGGAGTTTTCGTTGAGCGGCGCGTACGATTCCGATTTGGAAACCGCGGCCGCCAACCGACCCGAAATTCGCACGATCAATTTTCCCAATGTCGGCTCGCAGACACCCATTTGGTCTCACCAGAACGCGCGCTGGATTGTTTGCACGCCCCAAAGCGTCCGCGCGTTTACGGCCGTGGGATACTTCTTCGCCCGGCAGATCCATGAGTCGCTTGGCGTGCCCGTGGGCCTCGTCAATAATTCCTGGGCCGGTTCGCGGGCCGAAGCGTGGGTGCCGCGCAATTACTTCGACGGCAAAGAGAATCTCCTGCCGATTGTCGCCCGCTACGACGCCTTCGCCAAGGAACTAGCCGAATTGGAAGCCAAGGGGCAACTCTCGCCCGACGAGCAGCGCCACGCCCGACAACTGCGAACCGACGTCAACGGCGACGATCGTCCCGCGAACGCCTACAACGGCATCGTTGCTTCGCACACAGGCTACGGAATTCGCGGCGCGCTCTGGTATCAGGGCGAAGGCAACACGCCCCGGGCCTATCAATACCGCGAGCTGTTTCCCCTCGTGATCGAAAGCTGGCGAAAAGAATGGGGCCAAGGCGACTTTCCCTTTTACTGGGTCCAGCTTCCCAATTATCAGGCCGAGAAGCCCGCGCCGAGCGATAGCGAATGGGCCGAATTGCGCGAGGCCCAAACCCTGACACTGGCCAAATTGCCGAACACAGGCGAAGCGGTCACGATCGACCTGGGCGACGGCGCCAACCTGCACCCGCCTAACAAGCGCGACGTTGGCCTGCGCCTCGCCCGCTGGGCCCTGGCCCGCGATTACGGCTTCGACATTGCGTATCAAAGCCCGGCGTATCGTTCGATGCGGGTCGACGGCGATAAGGTGATTCTCACCTTCGACCACGTCACGGGCCGATTGCGGACGCTCACGTCGCCAATCCCATGCGGCTTTGCCATCGCCGGCAAGGATCGGAAATTCGTCTGGGCCGCCGCAACGCTCAACCGCGATGGTACAATCACGGTGTCCAGCGACAAAGTGCCCAGCCCCGTGGCCGTCCGCTACGCCTGGGCGGATAACCCGGCCTGCAATGTGTACGACGGCGCCAAACTGCCCCTAACACCCTTCCGAACCGACGAATGGCCCGGACTGACCGACGAGGCGCGATAGCTCGGTCCGGATTGGACGACGTCGTTAACACGCGCACTAGGCCGGGCAGCCAATCCCATTTCCACGTGCCATTCCTCGGGCGGAACTCGTACAAGACACAACGCGTTTGCGAATGCAAGGGGAGGATCCAATGAAGCTTGACCGACGATTGTTCGCGAAGTCGCTGACGGCCGGCGCGGCCGCCACACTCTTCCCCCAGGCAATTTCGGCATTGCCGGCCCGCGGGCAAGACGCCCCGACACAGCCCGCGACGGCGCCGCGGCCGTCCGCCACGCAATCGCCGCCCGCCGGCGGCGCCAGCAAATGGCAGGCAACGATCACGAAGATCCGTGTCTATTATCCGCCGAATTACAATCCGAACGGCCCCCAGGCATTTGCGCAAAGCAACATGCTGATCTTCGTCGACACTGACGCGGGCATCACCGGTGTCGGGCAGGGCGGCTCGCCCGATCTGGTGCGGAACCTGGCCCGAAGCATTATTGGCAAGAATGCGTTCGACACGGAAATGGTCTGGCAGGCCGCCTACATGGACGGCTTCTATTCGCCCGGCAAAGAGCGTCTCCACGCACTGGGCGGCATCGACCTGGCGCTGTGGGACATCAAGGGCAAGGCGCTCGACGCGCCTCTCTACCAATTATTCGGCGGCAAAGCCCGCGAACACATCGAGCTCTACGCCACGGGCGGCCTGCCGCCGGGAGTGCAGGCCCAGGGCATGACGCTGAAGGATCGTGCAGCCGCCGCCATGGCAGCCGGCTATCGCGTCTTCCGGGTCGACTCGGCTGTCCGCCCCAGCGGCGACGGCAGCCGCGGTCGCGGGGCAGGCGCAGCGCGCGCAGGGCGCCGGCGAGAGGGGCGCCGGCGGCCGACGGGGCGGGCGCGGCGGCGGCCCGGGCGGCGGCATTTTCGATTCCCGCTCGCGCATCCGCCAGATTGCCGAGGCCGCCCAGCAAATCCGCGAGGGGGTCGGGCCCGACGGCAACTGGATGATCGATCTCCACCAGTCCTTCGATTTCCAAGAAGCGATCGAACTGTGCAACTTGCTCGCCCCATTTCGCCCCTTCCTCGTCGAGGATCCGCTCCGCGAAGAACAGTTCCGCACGCAACTGCCCAAGCTTCGTCAATTGACGACGGTCCCCCTCGCCGCTGGCGAAGAGTGGGGCACGCGCGCCGAATTCAGCTCACTCGTGCAAGACCGCGACATCGATTTCGCCCGGGCCTCGCTCCCCAACGTCGGCGGCATCACCGAGATGCTCAAAATCATGGCCCTCTGCGATACTCACAAGGTCGGCATCGTGCCCCACTTCACGGCCCCCATCCCGACCGCAGCCCACATGCACACGCTGATGGCATTTCCGGGCCAGGTGCTGATGGAATACAACCTGGGCGAAAGAAAGCCCGAGTACTTGACCGAATACCTCGAATGCCGCAACGGCAAGGTCTGGCCCAACGATCGGCCCGGCCTCGGCGTAACCGTCGACGAATCGCAGCTCACCTTGGTCGAGGAATTCACCACCCCAGCGAGAGGGCCAACCTATCACCGCCCGGACGGGTCGTTGACGCATTGGTAACCGATCGATCGTGGGCGACCACCGTGCCGCCCGGTCTCGTTTCAGTCTGCAATTCGCCCGCAATTCGCCATTCGCTGTTCCGCACCGTTCCGAGCCCCACATGCCCTCCGCTTCGCCCGCATCGCTTCCCGAACTGCTCGACTCCACCGATTCCACCCTGTTCGACGTTGAAACCAAGGCCGCCGGCCCCCGCGGCAAGCTGCCCCTCACCGACGAAATGCTCCGCTCCTGGCCCAGCGGCGATCTCTTCGGCCTCTCGCAGAACGCCGGCATGGGCTGGAAGCCGGCCGAGATGCTCGGCCCGCAGTTTCTGCTGCTCAGCACGCAGGGCGGCATCCGCGCCCCCGACGGAACGCCGATCGCCCTCGGCTACCACACCGGCCATTGGGAAGTCGGCCTGCTGATGCAGGCCGCCGCGGCCACGCTTAAAACGCTCGGCGGCGTCCCCTTCGCCGCCTATTGCAGCGATCCCTGCGACGGCCGCACCCAGGGCACGCCCGGCATGATGGATAGCCTTCCCTATCGCAACGACGCGGCCATCGTCCTGCGGCGACTGATCCGTTCGCTCCCCACGCGGCGCGGCGTGCTGGGCGTGGCGACCTGCGACAAGGGCCTCCCCGCGATGATGCTGGCCCTGGCCGGTATGGGCGAGCTGCCCGCCGTCCTGGTCCCCGGCGGCGTCACGCTGCCCCCCACGGCCGGTGAAGACGCGGGCAAAATCCAATCGATCGGCGCCCGTTACGTCCACGGCGAAATCTCGCTGGACGAAGCCGCCGAGATGGGCTGCGCCGCTTGCGCTTCGCCCGGGGGCGGCTGTCAATTCCTCGGCACGGCCGCCACGGCCCAGGTCGTCGGCGAGGCGCTCGGCATGTCATTGCCCCATGCGGCCCTCGCCCCCAGCGGCCAGACGATCTGGCTCGACATGGCCGCTCGCAGCGGCAAGGCCCTCTGGAACCTCGTCCAGCGCGGCATTCGCCTCCACGACATTCTTACCGAGGCCGCCCTGCACAACGCGATGGCCGTCCATGCGGCCTGCGGCGGCAGCACGAACCTGCTCCTTCACATTCCGGCCATCGCCTTTGCCGCCGGCCTCGCGCGGCCGACCATCGACGATTGGAGCGCTGTCAATCGCCAGGTGCCGCGGTTCGTCGATGTGTTGCCCAACGGGCCAAAGAACTTTGTCACCGTGCAAATGTATCTGGCGGGCGGCGTGCCCGAAGTCATGCTCCACTTGCGCAACGCCGGCCTCCTCGAGCTCGACGCCCTGACCGTTACCGGCCACACGCTGGGCGAAAATCTCGCCTGGTGGGAACACTCCGAGCGCCGCAGGCGGCTCCGCGAATTGCTCCAGGCCCGTGACGGCGTCGATCCCCACGAAGTGATCCTCGCGCCCGAAATCGCCCGCCAGCGCGGCCTGACCAGCACCGTCTGTTTCCCGCAGGGCAACCTCGCCCCGGAAGGCTCCGTCATCAAGAGCACGTCGATCGATCCCCGTGTCGCCGACGCCGACGGCGTCTATCGCAAGCTGGGCCCGGCCCGCGTCTTCACGACCGAGCGGGCGGCGATCGCGGCCATCAAGGGCCAAAGTGAGCGGCCGATCGAGCCGGGCGACGTCATCGTGCTGGTCGCCCGCGGGCCGCTCGGCTCGGGGATGGAGGAAACCTATCAGATCACCTCCGCCCTCAAGCACCTCTCTTGGGGCCGCGACGTCGCCGTCGTCACCGATGCTCGCTTCTCCGGCGTCAGCACGGGCGCTTGCATCGGCCACGTCGGCCCCGAGGCGCTCGCCGGCGGTCCGCTGGGCAAGGTCCGCGACGGCGACCAGATTCGCATCGTCATCGACCGCAACCGCCTCGTCGGCTCGGTCGACCTCGTCGGCGACGCTGCCAAGTCGTTCTCCGCGGAAGAAGCCGGCCAAGAACTCGCCCGCCGCCCCCCGCGCCCGACCTCACCCCCGACCCCGCCCTCCCCGCCGACACCCGACTCTGGGCCGCCCTCCAAGCAGCCGGCGGCGGCACCTGGGGCGGCTGTGTCTACGACGTGGAGCGGATTGTCGAGCTGCTGGAGGCCGGGCGAAAGGCAGTCGGCCGGCGCGAGCCCTCACTTGAAGATTTTCCCTCTCCCCCTGGGAGAGGGCCGGGATGAGGGGACACTGCGAAATATCGAGGCGCTCCAGCTCGCCCCGGCGAGTCGCCCGCGGCAACTGGCCTTCTTCCGCCACGTCCGTTCTGCGACCCGGAGGGAGCGGGGGTCGAGACACCGCCTAGATCGTAGTTTGGGTTCTCCGCGCAGTACGAAGGACGGGTTAGGCGACGACGACTCTTGCCGTGGTCCGATCGAAGTCTCCCGTCACCTCGACCGTAAGCGGCACGAAATGCATGTCGGCCGTGACCGCGTCGTCAGCCGCCCCGGGGGAAACTTTGAAGCCGTCCAGTGCATCAACGATGCCGTCTCCATCGGCATCGCCGATATTAGCTAAGCCGTTTGCAGGGCCAGTCTCAGACAGACACAAATTGGCGTGATCTCGCCGCCTCGGCCCTCGGTAACCGTCCTAGCGATCATCCGCCCATCGCGCCACCCCACAAAAAAACTTCCACTTGGCCGAAACAGGTACTGGACACGCGTATACAAACCTGCTACGCTCATGGGTGCCGATGGCTCTTTGACAACCGAACGTAGCCTTACGCCGCAGTAAGGTGGCCTGCGCTCGCGACTCGCGCCAGCGGCTGCGGATGGCCGCCGCAATTTCCAAGCACCGTGCGCCCAACCCCCGAGCTTAACGCCCCACCCCGGGGCCTTATTCCAACGCAAGTCGCCCCGCGACACGCCACAACTTGCACGCAGCCAGTCGCTTAAGAGAAACCTCCCCACAACTTACGTCCGAATAACGCCCCACCACAAAAAAAATATCTGCGAGGCCTTATTCAACAGCCGGGGTCTCCCGACCGCCACCCACACAGCGGTTGTGGCCGGTCGCCCGACCGAGCCACCCTGCGTCCGCTTCCGATCCGGCCCGACCAAAATGGTCGGCCTATGTTGGGTATCGGGCCGGTTCCCCGACGAACGGGTTCGTTCGCTTCTCGTGTCCTACGGTAGTGTCTTCGCCGTGTCCCGGGTGCACGATCGTATCGTCCGGCAGCGTGAACAGCTTCTCTTCGATCGATCGCCGCAGCGCGGCGAAGTCGCCGTCGGGAAAATCGGTCCGGCCGATGCTGCCGCGGAACAGCACGTCGCCGCCGAATACGCGCCAAGGTGTCGTTTGCTGGCAGAGAAAAACCACGTGGCCGATCGAGTGGCCCGGCGCGTCGAACACGGCCAGCTCCACGCCGGCCGCCGAGAAGCGTTCCCCCTCGTTTAGCGTATCGTCGGCCGGCGGGCTCGTCATCGGCAGCCCGAATGGGCCCGACAGGTTCAACTCGGGGTCGGTCAGCTTGGGGGCGTCGCCAGCGCCGATCAAAATCGGACATGCCGGCCAGCGGGCTTTCAGGGCCGCGTTGCCGGCAATGTGATCGCAGTGCCCGTGCGTACACAGGATGGCCGCCGGCGTCAGTTGGTGCTCCGACAAATAGTCAAGCACAAGTCGCGGCTCGAGGCCGGGGTCGAACACGATGCAATCACGCCGGCCGGGGAAATAGGCGATATACGTATTTTCGTCGAACGGCATCGAAATGATCTTTGCTACCTCTAGAGCGGGATCGGCCACGCGTTGAATCTCCCTTCCTCTGGAAAGGCGGGTCGTCTAGGATATTTTTCCCGGCAGGGCGGCAGCTTCAATCGTTGTCGGCCCGCGTCGGGCGGCTGTCAATCGGGACGAAGTTGGTCCTTTTCGGCCGAATCGGCGAACGTTCGATCAGGCTGGTTCGATTAGGAATACTGATTATGACAAATTTGGGAAGAACTGGCGGGCGGCGGGCGAGCGCATGGACTGCGACAGTTGCCGCGGCCGCCGTTTGCATAGTCGGCGTTCGCCTAAGTGCTCAAACCCGGCTCTCCGACTCGATCTACCGCGTCGCTCGCGACGATTCTGCGGCAGCCACGCAGACCGCGGCCGCTCCGCAGGCCCAAGCGGCGGCGCCCAGTTCGCCGGCCCCCCCCGCCGCTGCGTTCGATTTCGCCCAACAGCCGGGCGAACATCCGCTGGCCCCGATCATCCGCGTGTGCAAGGCCTGTCTCGACCACGTCGACCGCGACATTCCCACTTACTCTTGTACCCTCGTCAAGCGCGAGCGCTTGCAGGGCGAGTTAGGCGATCCGCAGACGATCGACCTGAAGGTCCGCAACAGCCCATTCAGCGTTTACATGTCGTTCGTCAAGCCACACACCGGCCGCGAGGTGCTCTTCGTCGACGGCCAGAACCAGAACGACCTGATCGTCCGCGAGGCGGGCCTGTTGGGCTTTGCGGGCAAGATCAACCTCGACCCGCAGAGCACGACTGCGATGAGCGAGCAGAAGTATCCGATCACACGCGTCGGTATCCGCAACCTGCTCGCCGAGTTGATTCAGCACTTCCAGTCCGACACGAAGTACACCGAAAGCGAAGTGGCCGTGAACCCCAAGGCCGAGCTGAACAAACGGCCGGCCACCTTAGTGCAAGTCACCCACCCGGTGCCGCGGCAAAACTTCCGCTCGCACATCGCCCGCATCTACTTCGACAACGAGCTGCACGTGCCGATCTATTACGACGCCTACATGTGGCCGGGGCAGGAAGGCGAACAGCCGCCGTTGGAAGAGAGCTACTGGTACACGAATCTCAAGGTCAATGCCGGCCTCACGGCCCGCGACTTCGACGCCGAAGGGGGCGTGATTTTTAAATAGGGCGACAAAGCGGTAGTGGCGTAGTACCAGTGCTCTACATAAAGCCGCGATCGGGGAGCATCGTCTTCGAGGTTACAGTCACAAGGGCAGCAGAACAGTCGTGCAACAGCAGCACCGCCATACAAGCCGTGTTTTCACATTACTCCAGTAGTCCACGCTCAATAGGCATTTTGCCCCGTCAGCACCACCCCGAGCGTCTTTGCGAGGATCTTCAGATCCATCGCCAGCGACCATTCGCGGATGTATTGGTGATCGCAGGCCACGCGGAGCTGCATTTTTTCGAGCGTTTCGGTCTCGCCGCGGTAGCCGCTGACCTGGGCCAGGCCGGTGATGCCCGGCTTTACCTTGTGACGCAGCATGTAGCCCTCGATCTGGCCGCGGTAGTGTTCGTTGTGGGCGGTCGCGTGGGGCCGCGGGCCGACGAGCGACATGTTCCCTTCGACGACGTTGAACAACTGCGGCAGCTCGTCGAGCGAGGTCCGCCGCAGAAAGCGGCCGACCGGCGTCACGCGCCGGTCGTCGCGGGTGGCCTGCGACACCTGCGGGCCGTCGTCGCAGCAGGTCATGGTGCGAAACTTCCAGACACGTATTTCGCGGCCGGCCAAGCCGTACCGCCGCTGCCGAAAGAACACCGGCCCGCGGGAGGTGAGCTTGATCGCTGCGGCGATCACCAACATTGGCAGTGCCGCCGCGGCCAGCAGCAGCGATCCGAGCACCACGTCGGCCGTCCGCTTCAGCAGGCCGTCGACGCCGTAGAGCGGATTTTCGAACACGCTTACCGCCGGCAGGCCGTTGACGTTGGTCCAGCGCGCGTGCAATAGGGAGAACACGAAGAAGTCGGGCACGATGTAGACGCTGGCCGTGGTATCGCTCAGCCGGGTCAGCAGGTCGCGGATCCGTTCTTCCGCCCGCATCGGAAACGTAAGGTAAATGATGTCGATCTGTCCGTGGCGGGCCCGCTCGATGAGCTGGTCCACGGCCCCAATTCGCGGGCCGACATAAACCGGCAAATCGGCCGTCCGTTGGCTAGGTCGATCGTCGAAGTAACCTGCCAACTGCAGTCCCAACTCGGGCGAAGCAGCAATGTTGCGGCCCAGTTGCACGCCCAAATCGTTGACGCCGCAAATCGCCACGGTTCGCGAGTTGAATCCCCGCGCCCGCAGCCGTTGCTGCACCTTCCGGAGGATGATGCGCGATGCCGCCATCGCGAGCGGAGTCGCGGCGAGCCAGACGAGTTTGGACATATAGCTGAAGCGGGCGTTGTATTGCATCACAAGGCCGCAGCCGAGCAGTACCGGCACGC
Organism: uncultured Planctomycetota bacterium; assembly: GCA_963738665.1. Lineage (GTDB taxonomy): Bacteria > Planctomycetota > Planctomycetia > Pirellulales > Lacipirellulaceae > JABDGM01. The sequence continues at coordinate 776,274 of CAVTXL010000002.1, read as the reverse complement.
TATACAACCACGTCGACACAATACAGGCGACTTCGCGTCGCAGACGGCTGCCGCGCCAACTTCGGTAGAGGCCCGACAGCTCGGCCGCAACGTGGTGCACCAGGATCGTGGCGGCCGCGATGGTGAGCAGCTCTGTGCGGCCCGTACCATCAGTGTGCCGCAGCGATAGCCCGATAATCAGGCAAATGACGGCCGCGTCGACCAGCCTATGGAGGCTTTCGACGATTGAACCCCGGAAAGTGATTCCGCGCTCGGTGAGCGACATCGAATTGGATCCCCCTGTACCACCGACCAAGCAATTTGGGGTCGGACCAGCCGGTCGAACTTGCAGCGCTTGTGCCGACGTGGGGCCCTCCGGGCCGCCACGTCCGGCGGGCGGCCGATTTCCCCGACAGTGCCGCTGCCCGATTGGAATAAAACTGACCAAACCGCAGAAAGCCAGGATTGCCAGGGTTGTGTTTTGGCATCCAGCCAGGCACGAAATTGCTGCGGAAATGCAACGCCGCTCGATTGCGACGTCAATGCGTAGGAAACCAACCGGGGCCGCCCTACGTCGAATAGGAACTGGGCCGAAGCGCGACCCAGAATATAGAGGAATTGAACGAGCCAGACTCACTCCGATTGCGTCCAACGACCGAGCGGATTTCGGGCCCGCTCGGCCCCATCACGGTGGACCTCAACACGGCTTTCGACGTACAACAGTGGGTGCGTAGCGGAATATGCGGCAATTGGCGGGGCAACTGGGTTCATGGAGTTGGTAATCATGCGGCTTCCGCTTACGCAATATCATCGTACCGTATGGACGGCCGTTGCGGCGGCGCTCGTGCTGCTGGCCGCAAGCGGCCTATTCGCACAAGTTGCCGACCGTACCGATTTGGACCGTTTGCTGAAATTGAACAACGACGGCAATTATGCCGAGGCCTACGACGGCCTGCGTCAGCTTTTGCTGCGGCCGAGCACCGACTCGGCCGTATCGCCGGAAGCGCTCGATACTGCCATCGCCTGCCTGCAGCAATTGAATCGCGTCGATGAGATAGACGCCCTGCGCGAGGCAGCCGTCAAAGCCCATCTGCAAGATTGGCGACTCCTGGCCGCCGTGGCCCAGTCGTACCTCGACGTGCAGCATGGCGGCTATCTGATCGGCGGCGAGTTCCATCGCGGGCCGCAGCGCGGCGAAGGCAAGGTCGTGCACGCCACGAAGCGCGATCGCGTCCGTGCCCTGCAATTGTTCTCCCAGGCGATGCAGTTGGCCGAAAGATCGAACGACAAGCGCGAAGCGGCCGCAATGCTCAAGCGATTCGCTGCCGCCCTGACGTATTCATCCCAGGGCCCCGAGGCCTGGCGGCTGCAATCGCTCACCGATCTCGACAAGCTGCCCGATTACGAAGAGGGCTGGGGGCCGATGTGGGGCCGCTTCGGCGGCCAGCCGCAAGGGGCAGCGGTCGACAGGGACGGCAATCCAATCTTCCATAATGTGCCGGCGAATTGGGCTGCCGCCAAGAGCGACGGCGAGCGCTGGCGATGGCTGCTCGCGCGGATGGTCGAGTGGGCGCCGGATCGCAAGGTCGATGAGCTAATGATCCGGGCGGAGTTCTTGCGATCGCAGTTCGGCGTCGAGACGCTCGTGCAGTACGGCATTTTTCTGCCCGTCATGGCAGACGCGGCGACGACTGGTGCGCCCGACGGGGCATCCAACGCCTCAGACACGGAAGCAGCGGACGGGCCGCCTGCCGCCACGACGGGCATTTGGCGCTTGACACGTTGGCCGAAGACGAAACGATTGCCCGCCTGGCCACCGGCGTCAAGCGATTCAAGCTGCCCGATGAGCACAATCACGTCAAGCTGTTTCAGCAGGCGATGGCGAGCGAGGCCACGGCGACCACCAAGCCACAGATCATGAACGCCATTCGTCAGTTGGCGGGCGTCTTCGAAAATCGCCGCCAATATCCGCGTGCGGCCGATTACTGGCGCGAAGCCATCGAGCGCGAAGCCGACGAGAATCTGCGGAACAGCGACAAGCGACGTCTCGAGCAAATTGTCGGCAATTGGGGCCGCTTCGAAAATGCCGGCATGCAGCCGGCCGGGCTGGGCGCAACGGTGGAGTTCCGCTTTCGCAACGCCAAACAGGTAGATTTCACCGCCCAGTCGATCGACATTCGTAAGCTGCTCGACGACGTCAAAGCGTATCTGAGATCGAATCCGCCGCAGCTCGACTGGCAGCAGACGAACGTCTCCGAGATCGGCTACCGCCTGCTGCAAGCCAACGGGGCCAAATACATCGGCGCTGAAGTCGCCCGCTGGAATCTCGAGCTCGAGCCGCCGGAAAAGCACGTCGACAAACGGATCACCGTCACAACCCCGCTACAAACGGCGGGCGCCTATTGGGTCACCGCGAAAGTGGCCGACGGCAACACGTCTAAGATCGTCCTCTGGCTGGCCGACACGTCGATCGTCCGCAAGCCGATGGCCGACAAATCGCTGTATTACGTCGCCGACGCCGTGAGCGGCACGCCGATCGCCAATGCCAACGTTGAGTTCTTCGGCTTCCGGCAGCGGCAAATCGGCAACGGCCCGCGGTTCCAGGTCGAAACGCAGAACTCGGCCGCAGCCAGCAGCGCCGACGGCCTCGCCATGCTACCGGTTCCCGACGAACGGCAGAACCCATATCAGTGGGTCGCGATCGCAACGACTGCCGAAGGCCGCCTGGCCTATCTCGGTTTCCACAACATATGGCGCAACCGCGGCGAGGATATGGCTTACAGCGAAGTCAAAACGTTCGCGATCACCGATCGCCCGGTCTACCGGCCCGGTCAGTCGGTCCAATTCAAGTTCTGGATTCGCCGAGCTGCCTACGACCTGAGCAACGATTCGCAGTTCGCGCACCAGTCGTTCGCCATTGAGATTCAAAACCCGAAGGGTGAAAAGGTCTATTCGGAAACGCTGACGGCCGACAATTACGGCGGGCTGGCCGGCAAGTTTGATCTGCCCGAGGGGGCCACACTCGGCCAATACCAATTGTTCGTCGTCAACCGCGGCGGCGGCACGTTTCGCGTCGAGCAGTACAAGAAGCCGGAATATGAAGTCATCGTCGACGCGCCGACCGAGCCAGTGATGCTGGGTGAAAAGATCACTGCCACGATCCGGGCCAAGTACTATTTCGGTTCTCCGGTCACCAAGGCCACAGTGAAGTACAAAGTGCTGCGCAGTGAACGGACAACCCGCTGGTTCCCGCCGGCGCCGTGGGACTGGCTCTATAGTCCCGGCTATTGGTGGAGCGGCTACGATTACGCCTGGTATCCCGGCTGGGCTAGGTGGGGCTGCCTGCCTCCGCATCCGTGGTGGTGGCCGCAAGCGGTCGCGCCGCCCGAAGTCGTCGCCGAGCGCGAGGTGCCGATCGGCGAAGACGGCACCGTTTCGGTCGAGATCGACACGTCCGTCGCCAAGGCCCTGCACCCCGATCAGGACCACCGCTACCAGATTGAGGCGGAGGTGGTCGACGCGTCGCGGCGCACAATCGTCGGCACGGGCGAAGTGCTCGTCGCCCGCAGGCCGTTTGAGGTGTTCGCCTGGGTCGACCGCGGCTACTACCGCGTCGGCGACACGATTAAGGCCAACTTCACTGCCCGGCGCATCGACGGCAAGCCCGTGCCAGGCACCGGCAAGCTACGGCTGTTGAAAGTCACCTACGGGCCGGCCCCCGAGCGCACGCCGTCCGAGACCGAAGTCGGCGCGTGGGACCTGCCCACCGGCGCCGACGGCCAGGCTGAGCTGCAAATCCGCGCGACCGAAGCGGGCCAATATCGATTGTCCTATGTGGTTACGGACAAAGCCGAGCACCAGGTCGAAGGCGGCTACTTGTTCACGATTATTGGCGCCGGCTTCGATGGTCGCGACCTCCGCTTCAACGACATCGAACTGATCACGGACAAAAGCGAATACAAGCCGGGCGACAAGGTCGAGCTGCAAGTCAATACCAACCGCGTCGGCGCCACGGTGCTCCTCTTCGTGCGGCCGGTAAACGGCGTGTACCCGGCCCCGCAAGTGCTGCACCTGGCCGGCAAGAGCACCGTCGTCGAGTTGGAAGTCGCCCAGAAGGACATGCCGAACTTTTACGTCGAGGCCGTGACGATCTCCGGCGGCAAAGTCCACACCGAGACCCGCGAAATCCCCGTGCCGCCCGAGCAGCGGATCATCAACGTCGCGATCGAGCCGTCGGCGAAAGAGTACCAGCCAGGCCAAAAGGCGACGGTGAAGCTCAAGTTGACGGATTCCGACAACAAACCGTTCGTCGGTTCGACGGTGCTCTCGATCTACGACAAGAGCGTGGAGTACATCTCCGGGGGCTCAAACGTCGAAAGCATCAAGGCGTTCTTTTGGAAGTGGCAGCGCGATCACCGGCCGTACCTGGAATCGAACCTTGATCGCTTGTTCAGCAATTTGGTAGCGCCGGGCCAGCCGTCGATGGACGACTTGGGCGTGTTTGGCGGCGTGCCGCTGGGGATCGATGGAATTGACCAATATAAGGAGAACCTGGAAGGGGTTTCCGTCCGGCGGGGCCTCGGCGGGGCGCCTCTGCGAGCTATGTCCATGGCGGCCGACGCGGCGGCTGCGCCACCCATGGCGATGAAAGAGGCCCCGGGTGCGGGCGCGCTGCCGGCCGAGCTCGTCCAACCCACGATTCGCAGCGAATTTGCCGACACGGCCAAGTGGGTCGCCGCCCTAGAAACCGACAAAGACGGCCTGGCTCAGGTCGATCTCGACATGCCGCAGAACCTCACCACGTGGAAGATTCGCGTCTGGGGGCTCGGCCACGGCACGCGCGTCGGCGAAGGCTCGGCCGAGGTCGTCACGCGCAAAAACGTTATCGTGCGGATGCAGGCGCCGCGGTTCTTCGTCGAGCGCGACGAAGTGGTCCTCACGGCGAACGTTCACAATTATTTGCCGGAGGCGAAGCAGGTCCAAGTTCGCTTGGAGCAGAGCGGTAATTTGCTTGAGCTGCCGGCTGACGTGCAGCAAACGGTCGAGATCGCCGCCGGCGGCGAGGCCCGCGTCGATTGGCGCGTGAAAGTGCTGCATGAAGGTGAAGCTTCCATTCGGATGTTGGCCCTGACCGAGGCCGAATCGGACGCCGTGCAGATGAAGCTGCCCGTGCTTGTGCACGGTCTCCTTAAGATGGACAGTTTCAGCGGCGTCCTGCGGCCTGAAGATTCGCTCGGCAAGTTCGAAATCGTCGTGCCGCAAGAGCGACGTGCCGAGGAAACGCGGCTCGAAGTTCGCTACTCGCCGACATTGGCCGGGGCGATGGTCGACGCCCTGCCGTACCTGGCCGATTATCCTTATGGATGCACCGAACAGACGCTCAACCGCTTCCTGCCCGCCGTCATCACGCAGCAAACACTGCTGCGATTGGGCCTAAACCTGAAGGCAATTCGCGATAAGCGGGCGAACCTCAACGCCCAGGAACTGGGCGACGCGGCCAAGCGGGCCAAGGGCTGGCAGCAGAGCGGCCGCAACCCGGTGTTCGATGAGGCCGAGCTCGGCAACATGGTCAAGGCCGGCGTCAATCGCCTTGCCGAGATGCAACTGGCCGACGGCGGCTGGGGCTGGTTCAGCGGCTTTGACGAGCACAGCTCGCCTCACACGACGGCCGTCGTCGTCCACGGCCTTACGATTGCGAAACAAAACGACGTTGCCCTGCTGCCGAACATGCTGGAGCGCGGCATCGACTGGCTTCGGCATTATCAGGACGACCAAGTCCGGCAGATCGAAAACTCGAACGACGCCGGCCAGGCCATGGATCGCAACCGGCCTCACAAGCAATTCGCGGACGATATCGACGCGCTCATCTACATGGTGCTGATTGAAAAAGACGTCAAGAACGACAAGATGCGCGATTTCCTTTATCGCGACCGCACCAAGCTCTCAGTCTATAGCCTCGCGACATTCGGGCTCGCCCTGGAAAAGCAGAACGACTCCGAGAAGCTGGACATAGTGATGCGGAACATCAGCCAGTACATCGTCGAGGACAGCGAGAATCAGACGGCCTACTTAAACCTGCCGGGCGGCAGTTGGTGGTATTGGTACGGCAGCGAATTCGAGGCCGAGGCGTATTATCTTAAGCTGCTTGTGGCCACCGACCCCAAGAGCGAAGTGGCGCCGCGGCTGGTGAAGTATCTCGTGAACAATCGTAAGCATGCCAATTATTGGAACAGCACGCGCGACACTGCGCTCGTGGTAGAAGCGTTTGCCGATTACTTGAAGGCCACGGACGAGATGAAGCCGGACCTGAAGGTCGAGGTCTGGGTCGACGGCCAAAAGCGCCAAGAAGTGGCGATCAACACCGACACGCTGTTCTCGTTTGACGACGCGTTCGTGCTGGCCGGCAACGGTCTGGACCCGGGCCGACATACGGTGGAACTACGCAAGAACGGAACGGGGCCCCTCTATTGGAATGGCTACCTGACGAACTTCACGCTCGAAGACGACATTCGACACGCGGGCCTGGATCTCAAGGTCGAACGGCACTACTACAAGCTGACGCCGGCCGACAAAACGGTCGAGGTCGCCGGCGGCCGCGGCCAGGTTGTCGACCAGCGCGTCGAGAAGTACGATCGCATGGAAATTCCCAATCTGGGTGAAGTTACCAGCGGCGACCTGGTCGAGGTCGAGCTGGTGATCGACTCGAAGAACGACTACGAATACGTGATGTTGGAAGACATGAAGCCCGCCGGCTGCGAACCGGTCGCACTCACGAGCGGCTACAACGGAAACGAGCTAGGCGCCTATATGGAACTGCGCGACACGCGCGTGACGCTCTTCGTCCAGCATCTGGCCCGTGGCAAGAGCAGCGTCAGTTACCGCCTGCGGGCCGAGATTCCCGGCAAGTTCAGCGCGTTGCCGACGATCGGACAGGCGATGTACGCGCCCGAGCTGCGGGGCAACTCGGACGAGCTGAAGCTGCGGATTGACGATGTGCCGACCAGCCAATAAAACGACCTGTATCGTCAAACGCCCAAATCGGAATTCCGCATAAAGGATGGATCGTGTCTATCGTCGCTGAGGAACAGGTTCTCGTCGTCCCGACAACCGTCTTTCATAGCCTGGGGCATTTCCAAGGCTTTTCGCCCGATGTCGGCCAGTATCTGCCGCGCCTACTCGAAGGGAACGATATCTCCTATCGGCCCCGCGGGCAAATGGAAGAGGACCCCAGCTATAAGCAGCTCATTCCTTACGTCCTGTTCCGCTGGTTCGACGATGAAAACCTCGCCCACGTGTTTTCGTATCTGCGCGGCAGCGGTCAGGGTGAGCGGCGGCTGCACGCCAAGCGGAGCGTCGGCGTGGGCGGTCATATATCGAGCGTCGACTCGGCGGCCGGGCATTTGCAGCATGTCTACCGCGAGGGAATGCGCCGCGAGCTCGAGGAGGAGGTGGTGATCGACACGGCCTACGATGAGCGGATCGTCGGGCTGATCAACGACGACCAAACACCGGTCGGCCGAGTCCATTTGGGCGTCGTTCACCTATGCGACGTGGCCGAGCCACGGGTCCGGGGGCGCGAGGCCGACGTGCTCGAGGCCGGTTTCCGGCCGGTCGCCAAAATTCTGCCAATACTGGACCAGTTCGAAACTTGGTCGCAAATCGTGGTGCGGGCGCTCTTCGGTTGACTCGAGATTTCACAGCGGCACGGAATGAGCAAGTCGCGGCGGCAATTGAGTACAATACCGGGCTGGCGCGTACTTCCGCTTGCGGTTTGACTCCGATGCCCGCACAACACCCCATCTACATGGACAATCACGCCACGACGCGGGTCGACCCGCGCGTGGTCCATGCTATGCTGCCGTACTTCGCAGAGCTGTATGGCAATCCGCACAGCGTCCACCAGTTCGGCCAAGAGGCCCGCGACGCGGTCGACAAGGCGCGAGCGAGCATCGCCGCTGCGATCGGCGCGGACGCCAAAGAAATCGTCTTCACCAGCGGGGCCACCGAAAGCAACAACCTCGCCATCCGCGGAGTGGCCGAGCGCGAGCGGCGGCGCGGCGATCACATTGTCAGCATCGCGACGGAGCACAAGGCGGTGCTGGATCCGCTGGCCCGGCAGGCGCGGCGCGGCTTTGAAGTGACGTTGCTGCCGGTCGAGCAGCGCGGCAGCCGGTGTGCCGGGCTTGTTGATCCGCAAAAGGTAGCCGAGGCGGTGCGGGACGACACGTGCCTGGTATCGGTGATGCTGGCCAACAATGAGATCGGCGTTATTCAGCCGCTGGCCGAAATCGCCGCCATTTGCAAACAGCGCGGCGTGCTGCTCCACTGCGACGCCACGCAGGCCGTGGGCAAGCTTCCGGTCGACGTGGCGGCGCTGAGTGTCGACTTAATGAGCTTCACCGCGCACAAGATCTACGGACCGAAGGGGGTGGGGGCGCTCTACGCCCGTCGCCGCGATCCAATCGTGCGGCTGGAACCGCAAATCGCCGGCGGAGGTCAGCAAGAGGGCCGCCGCAGCGGCACGCTGAACGTGCCCGGCATTGTCGGTTTCGCGACGGCCCTGCAGCTATGCCTCGACGAAATGGAAACGGAAGCCGGGCGGCTAACGTTGCTCCGCGATCAACTTGCCGCCGGGTTGATCTCCCAGCTCGACGACATCGAGATCTGCGGCCCGGACCTCGACGAGCGTTACCCGGGCGGAATGCCGCTGCGGCTGCCCGGCAACTTGAACGTCTCGTTAGCGAACGTCGACGGCGAGGCGCTGCTCTTGGCGATGGGCAACCTTGCCGTCAGCAGCGGGGCGGCTTGCACGTCGGTCGATCCGGAGCCCAGCCACGTGCTGCGAGCGCTGGGATACGGCGACGACGCGGCCCGCAGCAGTCTGCGTTTTGGCCTGGGGCGATTTAATACGGAGGCAGAAGTGGCCGCGGCGACCGAGCTGGTCGTGACTGCGGTCCGCAAGCTGCGGCAGCTCGGCTAGGACGGCGCAACGTCAGCGGCTGCAATGGGCTAAGTTGCCCGGTGTGGGCCGGAAACAGCGGAGTTTGCTGACCGCTGGACGATGCGTATAATTGGGCGTGCTATAATTCTAAGGATGAAGCTCCGCCGTCCATTCGCTGAGAAAGCGGACGGCCGCCGCGCGGAGCGACACGATTTGTGGAGATGATTAAATCATGGCGATTGTATTGACGGAAAAAGCCGCGAACGAAGTCAAGCGAATTATTGGCGATCAGAAGCTGGAACCAGGCACGGTGTTGCGGGTGGGCGTGACCGGCGGCGGTTGCAGCGGCTTCTCGTATGCGCTCGGCTTTGATCAGAAGTACGACGAAACAAGTGATTCGCGCTTTGAGTACCACGGCGTGCCGGTCGTCGTCGACAAGAAGAGCGCCCTATATCTAGATGGCACGACGGTCGACTTTTACGATGGCATCGAACGCCGTGGCTTTACGTTCGATAATCCGAACGCCGTCAAGTCTTGCGGTTGCGGCAGCTCCTTCCAGGCGTAACGCGAGATGCGGAGCGACTCAGGGGCAATCTGCGCCAGTAGCTATTGCGGTCGGGGCTAGTGTTGCGCACTGACCTGCCGGCGTTGGGTGAATCTCTGGCCCTTGCTGGTCAACTCCAGGCCGGGCATCTGTTACGAGCGTTAAAACTGTCACTTCCACGGCGCGGTCGCCCGCTCACTTGATGTGCTTCCATTGCTTTCCTGCGCGGGTAAGCTATGTTTTCAATGAATAAAGGGCTTGTCCGCCACCCCCGGACGAGCTTCGTGAAGCAAAATCTCCCCGCATAGGAAGGTGCAACCATGAGAGACTTCTTGCGAAAGCTCCTGCGGGAGGAAAATGGTCCGACGGCGGTCGAATACGCCGTTATGCTGGCATTGATCGTCGTCGTCTGCCTGGTATCGATCCACTCGATGGCCGTGGCGACGGCCAACAGCTTTGATACGTCCGCGGCCGAATTGAGCGGCGCCATGGGTTCATAGCCCGACAAAACGCAGGCTACGGCGACAGCCGAGAGTGGCTTTTCTTGGCCCCTGATTGGCCGCCGCCGTCGCCGCCGGGTCGCAGCATCCGCCAGACGCTTGCCGCAGCTGGGTGAATCGTCTGGGTTTACCAGGTCAGATCGCTCGATCTCGATGCTGCCTTGCGGGGCCCGTGCACAGGCGATTGGCTTGTGAAGAATCTCACGAGCCCGATCAAGTCCAGTTCGCAACCAGCCGATTGAATATCCAGCAGGTGACAAGCACCGGTCACTGCTCACCGACTGTTTCGACAGTTTCTACTTCCGTGCTCGCCAAGCCTGAGCGGCATGCCGTTTGAGCTATAGCGGCTCTTCTCGCCATAACGGGACTTCCTGCCCCAGTCCCCTTGAGAAGAGCCGTTTTTTTATTTGGTCCCGGCAACTACAGAATCAGCATCGCGTCGCCATAGCTGTAAAAGCGATATTCCTCGCGAATTGCCTGCTCATAGGCTGCCGCCGTCAAATCCCGGCCTGCGAATGCTTGCACTAGCAGCAACAAGGTCGTCCTCGGGAAATGAAAGTTGGTCATCAGGGCGTCGATCGTCCGGAATCTCCACGGAGGTCGAATGAACAGTTCGGTTCGTCCCTGCCAGGCTGAAATGCTGGCGGGCGGTTCCGATGCCCCCGATCGGTCGTCGGAGTTTTCTCGGGTTTCGGTGGTTTCGACCGCTCGAACGGCCGTCTCGAGCAGCCGCGTGACGGTCGTGCCGACGGCAACGAGCCGCCCCCCTTGGGCTTGGGTTCGATTCAGCTCGTCGGCGGCCGCAGCGGTGATCTCCCCCCATTCGCCGTGCATCCGATGCGAATCAACCTGCTCGGCCTCGATTGGCCGAAACGTCCCCAGGCCGACGTGCAGCGTCACGGCCGTCGCCTGGACGCCAGCATGGGCCAAACCGCGCATCAATTCGGCCGTCAGATGCAGGCCGGCCGTTGGTGCGGCCACGGCCCCGGGCCGGCGGGCAAACACGGTCTGGTAATTGGCAATATCGGCATCGACCATTTGCCCGCCGCGGATATAGGGAGGCAGCGGCACCCGCCCTAGCCGCTCGAGGAGCGTCGGAGTAGGTTCGTCGGTATCTGGCCGGACCAGCCAGCCGCCGTCGGGCGCCGATTCGACGAGCACCAGGCGGGCCCCCAGACGGCCTTCGCGGTCGGTAAGCTGGATCACCTCGCCAGCGTGCAAGTGACCGCGAGTTTTGCACAAGACATGCCACAGACCTTCGGGCGTCGTTTGCAAGTACAGCCCCTGCCAGCGGCCGCTGGTCGCCAGACGGGAGCCCGCGAGTTGTGCCGGGATCACTTTGGTGTCGTTGAGCACCATGCGATCTCCGGCCCTGAGTAACTGGGGCAGGTCGCGGACATGGTGGTGCTCGATTTCCTGCCGGCCGCGGTCGACAAGCATCAGCCGCGCATCGCTGCGGCGGGGACGCGGCTCTTGGGCGATCAACCGGCGCGGCAATTCGTAATCGAGCCAATACCCGGTAGATGTCATTGTGGGGGCCTGTTTCGTTCGCTTGGCGAGCCATTCAACAACCGGCAGCCGCGGAGTATTACGCCTCGCCGCGTGGCCGTCGAGAGCCCGGCCGACTATCGGAAGCTTATCTGCCCGAACACCGAAACAGTAGTCGAAGTAAAATGCCCAAAACCAACTGGTCGTCCGTTCACTATCAAGAAGGATTATTTTTAAAATACAGTTTTTTTGCCGCGATTGCGCGATCCATTATTCGCATCCACGGATAACTTCAGAGACCTGAACAAGCGCTAACCAATCCGCCCAAAAATGCGCAGTTGACCGGCCTGCTCGAATCGGTATTTTTAGGACAGTTGATTGAGAAATGCTCGCGGCCACTGGGCCCGCGTCCAGCACGTACTCGGCGTTGCCAATCCGCTGGCACGTCGCGCGGGGAGCTTTTACTGGAGATTAGACGGTCACAGTCTCTCCTCCAAGGATGCAGCCCCACCGTATTGGGGTCGCCGGCCCAATTTGGGCCGGCGGCGTCACTCGGCGGGTAGAAGTCCCCTGTTGAGCTCGGGGCAGGATGCCCAGCCGAGCCGCGGAGGGTGGAACGACAGCGCCAGCATCGTCCACCGGGCGTCGCATAGCCCCGCCTGCCACGGATGAGAGCGGGGGGCGACGCCGTGCCAACCCGCCAGTTTACGGCTGTTATCTCCGGCCCGCGTATTCGGCTCCGGCCACTGTGGGGCCTCTTTCCGGTACAATGCGGTGGCCCCGGCGGGCAGACGCCCCGGGTTTCCCCGGAAATCGCCGGCTTGAGTTGTGCGAATCCCATCGGATCTGGCGCACCCAGCCCGTCAATTCGCGTCGATTGTGATTGCCAAAGCCGCTTGAATTCTGTAAATGTTTCGCCCTTGCGCGTCTCCATGACGAATGGACCGACTCAACACGTCCCGGTACTGGCCCAGGAAGTGCTAGCAACGCTTGTGCCGCGGCCCGGCGCGGTGCTAGTGGACGGCACGCTGGGCGGCGGCGGACACGCCCGACTGCTGGCAGAAGCGGTAGGCCAGGCAGGCTCGGTGATTGCGGTCGACCGCGACCCAGAAGCCGTTGAACGGGCTGCCGAATCGCTGCGCGGCTTGCCGATCCATGTGGTATGTGCAAATTACAGCGATATCCCCGAAGTTCTTGGCGGGCTGGCGATCGAAGCGGTCGACGGGATTTTGCTCGACCTGGGAATGTCGAGCGACCAGTTGGCCGATGCTGAACGGGGTTTCAGTTTTCGCTCGACCGGTTTGCTCGATTTGCGTTACGACCCGTCGCGAGGAGAGCCGGCTTGGAAACTGCTTCAGCGGCTCAGTGCCGAACACCTGGCGAATTTGATTTATCAATTTGGAGAGGAGCGATTCAGTCGGCAGATCGCTCGGCGCGTCGTGCAGCAGCGGGAAGAGGCGCCGATTCGTTCGGCGAGCGAGCTGGCGGAGCTGGTGCGGTGCGTCGTGCCGCCTTCGCAGGTCGAACGGATCGATCCAGCCACGCGCACGTTCCAGGCGCTACGGATCGCCGTGAATGACGAGTTGAAATGGCTGGAAGTCGCGTTGCGGCGTTTGCCCGGCTGTTTGAAGCCTGCGGGGCGAATGGCTGTGATCAGTTTTCACTCACTTGAGGATCGATTGACCAAAGAAGCGTTTCGTGGCGATTCGCGGTTGGCCGTGGTCACGCGGCGGCCGGTGCGGCCGAGCGAACAAGAGGCGGCCGACAATCCGCGGTCCCGCAGCGCCCGGCTGCGTGTAGCCGAGAAGAAGCCGATCCCCTGACGGGCGCGAAAAACGCTACGGCCCGTGTAGCTGTGCGGTTGACGAGATTTCAGTTGTTATCATCCAATTCAAGCGCTTGACTTAAAGCATTCCTGGGAGATCACGCGGCGATGGGTGCCAAACGAAGTTTAGGCGTTAGCGAAGCGCGTCTCGGCCTGAGTTTGCTGACGGCGGTGCTGCTGGTGTTTGGGTATGTCGCGCTGCAGCGGGTAGGCGGAAACCACGATACGCCGCCGGTGGAGATTCGCGACCCGTCCGCTACGACCCCGCTGACTGGCAATGCAAATACTCAAACAACAAGTCCGGACGGCCTGCGTGTCTTGAAAGTCCAGAACCCACAGCCCAACGAAGTGCCGCGCACCTCGCTGGCGCCGACAATTGCCCTGCCGGATCGGATTGACCTCGGCCATGCGCTCGACGAGGATGACGGCGATCTCACCTGGCCGGCGCAGCCCGGCGGAACCGACGACCCGCCCTCGACGAATCGACCGCGCTATTCCCCGCGGTGAGTGCCTTGTTCTTTGCTAGCGGGCAGGCCATTCTCCCGTTCCGTCTTGGCCAGTGCGACGTCGGCTTCGACCATGAGCTCGACCAACTCGGCAAACGAGACGGTCGGCCGCCAGCCGAGCTGCCGGCGGGCGTGGCCAGCGTCGCCGCGCAGCTCTTGGACCTCGGCCGGGCGAAAATACCGCGGATCGATCCGGACGCGCACCCGGCCCTCGCCGTCGAGGCCCACTTCGTTCAAATCGGCGCCGCGCCATTCGAGCGGGATGCCGGCCAATTGAAACGACAATTCGCAGAACTCTCGCACCGAATGCGTCTCGCCGGTGGCGATCACGTAGTCGTCCGGCCGCTCGGTCTGCAGCATCAACCACATAGCCTGCACGTAATCGCCGGCAAAGCCCCAGTCGCGGCGAGCCGAGAGGTTGCCGAGATACAAACAGTCCTGCAAGCCTGCAGCAATGCGGCCGGCCCCACGGGTAATTTTTCGCGTGACAAACGTCTCGCCGCGACGGGGCGATTCGTGGTTGAAAAGAATCCCGTTCACCGCGAACATGCGGTAGGCGGCGCGATAATTACGCGTCGCGAAATAAGCCATCGCCTTCGCGCAACCGTAGGGGCTGCGGGGATCGAGCGGTGTTCGCTCGGTTTGGGGCGAATGGGGTGCATCACCATATATCTCCGACGACGACGCCTGGTAAAAGCGACAGTCAATATTTGCGTCGCGAATCGCTTCCAGCAAACGAATGCAACCCATGCCGGTCACATCGGCCGTGTACTCTGGAATGTCGAAGCTGACGCGGACGTGCGACTGCGCTGCCAGGTTGTACACCTCGTCGGGCCGCACACTGCGGATGATGTGGTTCAGCGCCGAGCCGTCGGACAAGTCGGAGTACACGAGGCGCAGACGGACGTCCGGCTCGTGCGGGTCTTGGTAGAGGTGATCGATGCGGCCCGTGTTGAACGACGACGAGCGGCGAATCAGGCCGACAACTTCGTACCCCTTGGAAATCAGCAGCTCGGCCAGGTATGAGCCATCTTGTCCCGTAATGCCGGTGACGAGCGCCCGTTTGCCGATTTTTGGTGGACGAGTGAGTTCCATACGGCCGCGACCGAGGTCACGCTCCAAAATGTGACAAATGTCGGCCGCGGTCGATCGCCCGCGCAAACGTTGATTGGCTCCGACAGGATTCTGGGCGAATGCAGCCACCTGGCCACTCGCTGCCGGTAAATTGCCGCTGAGGCATGGTAACCAGTATATCCGCGAAAACCCTCGGAAAAATAGGCGTCACTCGCCGCTTGCCGGCAGCGGATCCGTTCCGCTTTACGCGCCGTCGCTTCGCCAGTACGCTGGTAGCTGCATACCAGGCCCCACGGTCACGACGATCTCCAAGCGGCCTACGCTCACTGAACGTGGCCCAAAATTGGCCCGTGGACCGGGCGGCTCATTTCTGCGTGACCTATCCTGGAAACAGCGGGACGCGCTGGAGGAAAGCTCGCTACAATGTTGAAATACTTGGCTGGTTTCCATACAACGGGCAAATGGCTGGTGCTGGCGGCATTTGTCGGAGTTGTGGCCGGCCTGGGCGCGATCGCCTTCGATTTGGCGGAGCAGCTCGTCCGGCAGGTGGCGCTGGTGCAGGTGGCCGGATATGTCCCGTCGGCCGCCGCGGGTGAGCATCACTTGCTCGAGCCGCCGACCACTTCTCTATCGCTATGGAAACTCATCGCAGTTTTGGCCGCCGGCGGCTTCGTTTCGGGAACGCTGGTCGGCCAATTCGCGCCGGAAGCCGAGGGCCACGGCACCGATGCCGCGATTGAAGCGTTCCACATGAAGCGGGGCTACATTCGGCCCATCGTGCCGATCATCAAACTGCTGGCGTCGGCCGTAACGATCGGGACCGGCGGCTCGGGCGGGCGCGAGGGGCCCATAGCGCAAATCGGCGCCGGGTTCGGCTCCTACCTGGCGACCATCTTGCACCTGCCCGCGCGCGACCGGCGGATCCTGCTGGCTGTGGGCATGGGCGCGGGGATCGGGGCGATCTTTCGGCGCCGATGGCCGGAGCCCTGTTCGCCGCCGAAATCCTGTATAGTGACGCCGATCTGGAAGCCGACGTCATCGTGCCCTGCGCCGTGGCCTCGACGATCGCCTACAGCATCTTTTCGTTCTGGCTGCCGCCGGCGGTCCGCTTTCTGCCGCTCTTCGGCGATAAGTTGAAATACCAGTTGACGTCGCTGTCGCAGTTGTGGCCGTTTACGGCGCTGGCCATCGTATTGGTGGCCGTGGCCGTGTTTTACATCAAGTGTTTTTACGGCATCCACAACGCGTGCAAGAAATCCAAAGTCTCATTAATGATCCGGCCAGTGGTCGGTGCCGTCGCGGCCGGCTTGATGGGTGTGGCGCTGTATCTGATGTGGAATGATCCGCACGCCATGTCGGTGCTGGGAACCGGTTACGGCACACTGCAGGTGGCGGTGACGAATCCGAAAACGCTCGGCGTCGGGCTCCTGGCGTGCATCGCGATCGGCAAGATTTTGACGACGTCGGCCACCATCGGCTCGGGCGGATCGGGCGGCGTGTTCGGTCCTTCGATGGTGATCGGCGGCTGTGCGGGGGCCGCCGTCGGACTAGTATTTAACCGCTACTGGCCGCAGCTCGTGCCGGAGCCCGCGATCTACGCCATCGTCGGCATGGCGGGCTTCTTTGCCGGGGCTGCCCGGGCGCCGATTTCGACCATCGTCATGGTCACCGAGCTGACGGGCGACTACGGCTTGTTAGTGCCCTCGCTGTGGGTATCCATGCTGTGTTTCGTGCTCTGCAAGAACTGGACGCTCTATCACAAGCAGTTACCGTCCCGCCTCGATTCGCCCGCGCACCGCGGTGACTTCCTGGTCGACGTTCTCGAGGGAATCACCGTGCAGGACGTGCCGTGGAAGGAGCGGGCGTCCGTGTTTCAGGGCATGCCGCTGCGAGAGATCGTGCACTTCGTGGCCGAGAGTCGCCAGCATTATTTTCCCGTGGTCGACAAGAAGGGCCGGTTCGTCGGCATCTTTTCCACCGACGACGTACGGAGCCACCTTTATAACGACGAACTATGGCAACTCGCCAACGCCCGCGACGTGATGACCACGCGGGTCGTCTCGGTGTTTCCGGACGACGACCTGAACACGGCCCTGAAGCGATTCACCGACCTGAACCTGGACGAGCTGCCGGTGCTCGACCGCAAAGAACCAACGCGGCTGTTGGGGATGCTGCGGCGCAAGGACGTGATCGCGCGGTACAATCAAAAGCTGCACGAGTTTCAGAATGGCGATGAGGAAGGGGAGGCGGCGTAAGCGCATATCGTGCGCGAGGACGTACGCGTAGCAGGCAGATTGCACGCGCCGGCTACGGAGCGCGGGGCGTGCCTGCTGCTGTCGTAGGCCGACTCCGTCTGCCGTGACTGCCCTTGCGCAGCCCCTCATTCCGCCGTCTTACGACGACTTCGCGTTTTCGCGATCCGGCTACGCCAAGCAGAGCGTGCCGGCTACACTGGCTGTCCGGATTCCGTCGCTGCCCGGCGCCGACTATAGCAGAATCGGCGGCCTTTTTTTAGAATGAGCGTTCGGACGCACGTTTTAAATCTATCGAACAGCTTCTTGCCAAAATTCATGCGCACGAAAACTTGCCGGCTCCACGCAATCCGATGGCTGTCGCTCTTCTTATTATTCGCTCTCTGCTGCGCGGGCCGTGGACATGCCGCCGATGCGCGGAGCGATTTCCTGAAGCTGATTGAGCGGCCGCGCGTGGCCCTTGCGCCGGAAGTGGCAGCGCGTGAATCGCGAGACGCTGCGCTTGAGGAGTTTCACTTTTCGTATGCGGCCGATGCGAACAGCCGCGTGCCGGGGATTCTAGTTAAACAGAAAACTGGCGAAGAGAAAGCGGCTCCAGGCGCAGCGGCCGCCCGCAAGCCGGCCGTGATTGCGCTGCACGGCACCGGCGGTTACAAAGAGGATCAGCGGTCGCTGCTGGTGGCCCTGGCGAAGCGCGGCTTTGTGGCTGTGGCAATTGACAGCCCGTACCACGGCGAGCGGACAAAGGCCGGCCGGGGAAGCCGCGAATACGAGCAAGCGATTCTGCGCGTGTGGCGGGAAAACGGTTCCCCCGACCAACAAAGTGAGCATCCGTTCTTTTTCGACACGGTGTGGGACGTGATGCGGCTGGTCGATTACCTGGAAACGCGCGACGATGTCGACGCGAAGCGGATCGGCCTCGTTGGCATCTCCAAGGGAGGCGTGGAAACGTATCTCACGGCCGCGGTCGATCCGCGAATCGCCGTGGCCGTGCCCTGCATCGGCATGCAAAGCTTCGCCTGGGCAGCCGACAATGGCGCCTGGCAATCGCGAATTGAAACGGTGCAAACTGCGTTTGACGCGGCGGCAAAAGAAGCCGGCGTAACGGCGCCGGGCGGCGAATTCGTGCACGAGTTTTATCGCCGCGTGGCGCCCGGCCTCGACGGCGAGTTCGACGGCCCGGCGATGGCGGCGCTAGTCGCCCCGCGGCCCCTGATGCTTATCAACGGCGACAGCGACGCCCGCACGCCGCTGGCCGGGCTGACGCGATGCACCGACGCGGCGGAAGCCGCCTATCACGCGGCCGGAGCGAACGAGCGTTTCCTGGTTCGCATTCAGCCACACACGGGGCACCGCGTAAACGCCGACTCACGCGCGGCGGCCATCGAGTGGTTTGCGAAATGGCTAGGGCCGTAGGGGCCAGGGCCGAGCTGTTCGCGGCGCAGCGGGATGTGGGCGGGGAATACTAACCGCCGAATTGGCATGCGTGCATGCGGTGCGTTCGGTATTCGCTGCCCAAAGAACTCGTGCGGCCCGAGTGCTTCAGATAAAGCCTGACCTATTTTGCGGTGGGCGCGGTCTATTCGTCCCCGATTTACGCGCTGCCGACCGGCACCCGTCGAGTCTGCCCGACGCCGCCTCGGTGGCGACGCCGGCCACCTGATTCTGGCGCAAAGTGTGGTGCGATACGTTCTGGCCGGGGCAGGAGCCGGTGAATTCGTTCAACTGAGACTGTCCCACGGATCAAAATGATGCGCCGTTCAACTGGACCTCACTTTGCCCTCCACGTGCCGTCGAAAGTGCCCGCCATACGGCCAGACTGATGCCATTGCTATAGAAGCTTACCGAGCCGTCGCAGCGAGAGGCGTTGACCCCGTTCTTATGTTTACTCCGCGCCGTCTGGAATGCCCTGAACGGATTACCGTCATTAGCATCCGCGCCCGTCAACGCCACGGGGACAGCCGACAACGGCAGCGCTCCTAAACGAAAGCGATCCTGCATTCCCGCCAGTCCAATTACGCCATAGCAACCCCAGCCGAATTCGTCCGGAACTAAGGAATTTGGCGGATACAAAGTGGTAAAAATATTGCCGCCCCGGGTGACCGTGTTATCGGCAATCGTGCCTTGATGATTGGGTTGGTTCGCCAACGACGGAACGGCCCAGATCTCGGACATCATCAAAGTAGTGCTAGTGCCATCGGAAATTCGAGACGTTGGCGTGTCCTCACCGCCGACAAAGGGCGCTCCCAAAAACAGCGGATTGGTTGTCGTGGCGCCTGCTTGCACTAATTCCTGCCCGTAACGCTGATTGCCGGCATTTACGACGTAGTTGCCAAATACGCGGCCGTAGTCACTCTTGGCCCATTCTGTCTTTTGTAATCCGACGTCCGACGGGCATTCATGAATCTTAATTAGCAAGGCGGCCTTGCGGGCCGGATCATTAGCAGGATCACACCAGTGTCGAGAAAAATCTATCTGGCCGGCCCAGGAATCATAGCCGAGATAAGGGCCAATCATGGAATACCACCCGTGGTCGTCATCCCAGCGGGGACCAGGATGACCGGGCCTCTTTCCGGGCCAGGCATACGCCATCGGTGGAAAGCCTTTGTTTGTCGACTCGTATTGCAGTACTCCCTTGCCGAGTTGCGCCACATTGTTAGCGCAAGAATTACGCCGTGCGGTTTCGCGGGCGGCCTGAATGGCGGGCAGCAACAAGGCGATCAGGATGCCGATGATCGCGATCACCACCAATAGTTCGACCAATGTAAAACCCAGTCGAGAATCAAACCGCCGTTGCATAATTCCTCTCCATTGCATTTTCACGTTAGGCACAGGTTCGCAACGCTCTATTTAAGATCAAAGTCCAAGTGCGCGTTGTCCCCGTCGACCTGAATTTCTTGTCCGTCCTTTAGGTTCTCGGGCACCAGACTCTTGGATTCAACCATTTGCCGATCCCCGCCGCCGGGGACTGGCCCGAGTTCCTGGGTGATGTGAATAATCGCCCGGACTTTGCCAAGCGGAGCCTGCTCCACCTCATATCTTCCGTCCTTGATCGGCGACGATGCCGGACGCGCGTCACCAACGACCACGGGATCGAAAATGATAGTTCCGGCGGCATCCGCCGGGATCGGTTTGCCGTTGATGGTCACTGTCCCCTGCAGGTGCGCCGTCGGGGGACCGGCTTGCTTTTCGCTGCAACCCGTGCAAACGAATACCACGATCGCAATCGCAATCCACCAGCCGAGCGATCTCCGGCAATTTGTCATGCTTTCCGTCCGTTTATCTAAGGAGCCAAGAGAATCATTCGAAGGGGACGCCGGCTCAAGGCCGCGGGACCGACCTTATTGGCCATCGTAGTGAGCCGAACTCAATAGATCGAAGAAACACCGCCTAGTGACACCAATAAGTGGACAAGGATGTGGCCCAGCAGTGTTTAGCAGTTGGCGCATTTAATTTTTAATAGACCTACGTACGAAAAGCAAGCACATTCGCAAGGGGATTTACGTGCTCGACGATTGCGCTGCGGCAATTGGGCGTTTAAGTTGGCATGCGGCTTGCTGCCAATCACGCGGCGTGCGCAAACGGCCGCTTCCAGGTCCGCATTCAGCCGCGCAGGGCGCCGAATGAGCGCCGATTCACGGGCGGCGGGCGTCGGAGCAGTTTGTCAAGTGGCTGCGGCCGTAGACAGGCACCGGGCCGAACCGAACGTGTATAGCACCTTTCTCGCTGCGGCTTAAGCCCATCCCGCGGGGTCATTGCGCACCGTTCAACTGGACCTCAGTTGTCCCGCCAGCGGCGCTCGTGAGGGCGGACCAGATGGACGACTTGATGGCATCGCTATAGAAGCCAACCGAGCCGTCGCAGCGGGAGGCGTTGACGCCACCCCGATGCCGGCTGCGGGCAGTCATGATGGCCAGCTTGGGGTCGTCCGACGACGTGGGCACGGGCCAGAAATCGGGCGTAAAGCCGGCCTCCCTCCAGCGCACTTGCGTACGCATTGCCCCAATGCCGCCGTAGATTCCAAACTGGGCGAGCTCATCATGGTTGGTGCGTGAATTGGGAGTATACATGCCGGTGAACATCTGGCCGCCACGCGTGACCGTGTGGTCGGAATACGTGCCTTGCCAATCTTGGTTTTCCGTGTCAACTCGAATAACCCAATTCTCGGACATCATCAGCGTATTGCTGGTCCCGTCAATGATCTTAGCGACTGGTTGATCCTCGCCGCCGGCGAAGGGGGCGCCACGAAATAACGGGTCAACCTCCGCTCCGCCGTAGCGCCGGTTGCCGGCATTCACGACATAGTTCCCGAAGGTGCGACCGTAATCGGGTTTGTTCCATTCTGTCCGCTGTAGACCGATATCGGACGGACATTCATGTAGTTTCAATTTGTCGGTTTGTTTACGGGCGGCGTTGTTTGCCGGATTGCACCAGTGTTGCGTATAGTCAATCAAACTTGCAAAGGCATCAAAACCGACGTAGGGCGCAATCAACGAATACCAGCCGTGATCGTCGTCCCAGCGGGCACCAGGATGACCGTTCCTTTTTCCAGGCCAGGCCCATGCCATCGCCGGCATCCCTTTGTTCGCGGTTTCGTACTGGAGAATGGCCTTGCCGAGCTGCGTGATGTTGTTGGCGCACGAGTTCCGCCGGGCAGTTTCGCGGGCCGCCTGGATGGCGGGCAACAAGAGGGCGATCAAAATGCCAATGATCGCGATCACCACCAGCAATTCGACTAGCGTAAAACCCCATTTACGACCGATTTGTCGTTGCATGTTCTACTCTCCAAAAACGCTTTTACGCTGGGACGCCCGCCGGTTTGGATGACAAGCTCCCGCCCCGGAAAGGAATTGGCCGTTAACGAACTTGCGTTACGAACGCGTCGATTTTGATCGCGTAATCGATACCCTGCCAGCTACTTCAAATCGAAGTCCAACTTTGGATTATCACCGCTGACTTCAATCTCCTGGCCATTCAACAGGGACTTCGGCACCAGGCTCTTATATTCCATGGCTTCGTGTCCCGCCTCGCTATGCATTTTGCCCGTCGATTGGCTAATGTTGAAGAGCACTCGCACCTTGCCCACGGGAGCATCCTTCACGTCAAACTTGCCGTCCGCAATTACTCCGGAGGCAGGGCGCGCGTCGCCAAGCGCGGCCGGATTGAAGGAGATGCTCGCTTCCGCATCCGCCGGGATCGGCTGGCCGTTGATGGTCACGGCGCCTTGCAAGTGCGCCGTCGGCGGGCCGGTTTCCTCTTCGCTGCAGCCCAGGCAAGCACACGCCACGACCACAAGCCACCCGCCGAGCGATTTCCGGCAAATTGCCATGCTTTTCGTCCGCCTTGATCAAGCCAAGAGAATCATTCGGAAAAGGACGCGGCTGAGGGCCGCGCGCCCAGTCCCCACACGCGTCGTCGTGGGCCAATCACACCACCTTAAAGAAGCTCTGCCCGATGAGACCGGCAAGTGGCCGTGCGGCCTCAGGAGCGAATACCAGTGAGCACTTAATTTTTAATAGGCCCACGTACTAAATGCAAGCACATTCGCAACAGAATTTGCTGGCTTGGCGATTGCGGTACAGGCATTGGGCTACGAGGGGCGCAGGCGGGCGTGCCCGGCGGGCGACCAGGACAGGTCCGGCCATTACTCCCATTTCAGTTGGGAAAGCGTTGGGGTGCGGGAGAGACGCCGGTTGGAAAGACCCCCTCACCCTGCCCTCTCCCGGAGGGAGAGGATATTGGATTGGATTCCCCCTCCATTTTCAGCGTAACGTTCGAGCGCATTTAGTGCACAGAATAAAATTGGAGGTGGTTCCAGCCAAGAACCGCCACCCGCGATCGACCTGGTGAAATTGCGGCCGCCGTCTGGCTTTGCCCGGTCCGGCGGGCGTGCCGCCGAGGGCGAGGGGCAATTCATGCAGTCGCAGATCCGATACGGCAGGAGTTCTCTCCCGCTGCTCCCGCGGGCGTGGGCTAGGCACTTCAACCCGCCACAATCGTACGAAACTTGGCGTCAACATCGTTCCACGGTGTGCTGCAGGTGGCTTCATAGTCCGTCAGGTCACTCGAACGGGCTACGATCTCGCGCAACGGTGCCAGATCGCGAACCTCGCCCGTCGCCATAGCCTGCACCAGGGCATTGCCGCTGGCGGTCGCCTCGTAGGGTCCGACGATCACGCGCCGCCCCGTGGCATCGGCCGTCATTTGGCATAGCAGGCGGTTCTTGCCGCCGCCACCCACAACGTGGAGCACGTCGAACCTCCGGCTGAGAATCTGCTCGAGCGACTGGAGCTTCTCGCGATAGGTAAGGGCCACGCTCTCGAGGCAGCAGCGCACGAATTGGCCCGGCGTTTCCGGGGCCGGCTGGCCCGTCGAGCGCGCGAAGCCGGCGATCTTCGCCAGCATGTGGCCCGGCGTCTGGAAGGTCGAGTGGGCCGGATCGACCAGCGTGCGAAACGGCTCGGCCGATTCGGCAAGGGCGGTCAACCCGGCATAGTCGAGCTCTTCGCCGCGCTGGGCCAGGTCGCGTCGGCATTCTTGCACCAGCCACAGGCCGGGGATGTTTTTCAGGAAGCGAATCGTACCGGCCACGCCCAGCTCATTCGTGAACATTGCCTCCTGGGCGGAGGCGCTTAAGCACGGCGCGTCGAGCTCGGCGCCCAGCAGCGACCAGGTGCCGCTCGACAGGTAACACCAACTCGTCCCTTCCACCGCGGGCACGGCGGCGATTGCGCTGGCCGTATCGTGCGCTGCCGGCGCGACGACGCGCAAACCGGCGGGCAAACCGGTTTCGCCGGCGAGCGACTCGCGCAGCGGCCCGATATCGCTGCCGGGGGGCGTGATCGGCCCCAGCAGGCGGGTCGGCAGCCCGAGGCCGGTCACCAGCTCGCGGGCCCAATCGCCCGTTCGACAGTCGACCAATTGACTCGTCGAGGCGATCGTGGCTTCCGTGGACAACCGGCCGCTCAGCCAGTAGTGGAACAAATCGGGGACGAACAACAGCCGCCCGGCTGCGGCCAGGGCGCCGGGATCGGCCAGGTGGTGGGCGTATAGCGTAAACAACGAGTTGATTGACATAATTTGGATGCCGGTCGTCTGGTAGAGACGTTCCACACCCAACTTTGCGACGGCACGCTCGCAGGCCGGTCCGCCGCGCGGGTCGCGGTAGGCGTGCGGCAACCCAACCAGCTCGCCCGCCCCGTCGACCAGCGCCCAATCGACGCCCCAGGCATCGACGCCGACCGATACCAGCATAACGCCGTTCTCTTTCGCCCAGGCCGCCGCCTGGCCCAGTCCGGCCACGATCTCGCGCCAAATGCCGGTGATATCCCAGTGCAGCCCCGTGGGCATCCAGACCGCGCGGTGGGCGAAGCGATGCACTTCGGCCAGTCGCAGTCGGCCCGCCGTGAGCGCGCCGACGACGACGCGGCCCGATTCGGCGCCCAGATCGATTGCGATATAACCGCTTGCCATGTCGCTCATCGTAGGCCGCCGCGAGGCGCGAATCAATGCAGCATAGCGGCCGAAAGTAGGCACGCCGTGCGTGCCGGCAACGGGCCGGCAAAACAGAGCGAATTCGCAATTCCGTTACGGCACGCGGAGCGTGCCTACTACGGATGAAGACGCCACCCGCGCTTTACATTATTGCGCAGTTCGATCAGAATTCGAGTCTTATGGCGGACGACACTCTTTCCAATCCTGAAGCGGTCGACGAATTCGAACGCGAGCCCGTCCCGCAGCGGGCACTACTCGGATTCAAAAGCTTCATCGGCATGTATGCCGGCGAACACACAGCCGGCACCGAGCTGATGATCGGGCCCATGTTCGTGGCGGCCGGCGTCAGCGCCCGCGATCTATTGCTGGGCCTGTTGGTCGGCAACTTCCTCGCCGTCCTGAGTTGGACGTTTCTCACGGCGCCGATCGCCACCCGTGCCCGGCTGACGCTGTACAACCAGCTCGAAAAAATCTGCGGCCGCAGCCTGGTGACGCTCTACAACCTGGCCAACGGCGTGATGTTTTGCTTTCTGGCCGGGGCGATGATTACCGTTTCCACGACGGCCGTTGGCGTGTGGATCAAGTTTCCGATGCCCAGCCTGACCGACGTCTACCCCAATAGCGTCGGCTGGGTGATCGCGTCGCTGTGCGTGGGGCTCTTGACCGCAATTGTCGCCGTGTACGGCTATAAGTTTGTCGCGCGGGTGGCCAACATCGCGGCCCCTTGGATGACGCTGGTGTTCATCGGATTTGGCCTGGTGGCCCTCCGCAACTTCATGAATGAGACCGGCACTGAAGTTCACTCGGCCGGCGACCTGTGGAACCTGGCGACGACATATATTTGGAAAGGGGGCGATCCGCTGCCCGGCCAGGTGAAATTCACGTTTTGGCACGTGATGTTCTTCGCCTGGTTTTGCAACATGGCGATGCACATCGGCATGAGCGACCTGTCGATCTTCCGCTACGCGCGGCATTCGTGGTACGGCCTGGCCACGGCGTCGGGCATGTATTTGGGCCATTACATCGCTTGGATCTCGGCATCGCTATTGTACGCGCTGCAACTTTATCGTGAACCGACGAACCACGACGTGCTTCCCGGTCCGATGGCGTACCAGGCCTGCGGCCTGGCCGGGCTGTTGTGCGTCGTACTGGCCGGCTGGACGACGGCGAACCCGACGATTTACCGCGCCGGCCTGGCGTTTCAAGCAATCATGCCGAACGTGTCTCGCGCGAAAGTAACGTTCGCCACAGGCCTGCTGGCGACGGTCGCCGGCATGTTTCCGGCGGTGGCCATGAAGCTGCTCGGGTTTGTGGCGCTGTATGGTCTGGTGCTGATGCCGATGGGGGCTGTGGTTTTTGTCGACTTTTACTTGCTGCGCCGACTGGGCCTGCAAGACAAGTTTGCCGAGAGGTCAGGGATCAAATTCAACGTCGCGGCCGGCCTGGCCTGGCTGCTCACGCTGGCTTGCTGCCTGGGCTACGTGTTTTATGCGGGGCAAGACAAGATCTTTTTCGTCGGCTTGCCGGGCTGGTTCCTGGCTTCGGCGCTGTTTATCGGCCTGAGTGCCGTCGTGTACGGCAAGGCGCGGGCATGAGACGCATCTTTCAAGTCATTTCCTGGGGCGCACTGGCGGGCACGATCGTGCCGCCGATCCACTATTTCCTTCGGAACCTGACTCTGGAAGAATCGTCGTACTGGATGACCATCGCGACGATCGTGTGGTTCGTCGTCACGCCGTTGTGGATGGGCCGGCCAAAGGTGGGAGTCGAGACTCCGGTTTGAAGCTCGAATTCCACGCGGCATCCGGCATCGAGCATCGCATCCAGAATCCAGCATCTGCCATGCACGTCGGCCTCTTTATTCCCTGCTACATTGACCAGTTTTATCCGCAGGTGGGGCTGGCGACGGTTGACGTGCTGAAGCGATTCGACGTCGACGTAGAATTTCCCGAGGCGCAAACCTGCTGCGGGCAGCCGATGGCCAACGTCGGCTGCCACGACGACGCCCGGCCGCTCGCCGAGCGATTCCTGGCGATTTTCGCTCCGTACGACTATGTCGTCGCCCCGTCGGGCAGTTGCGTGGCGATGGTGCGGCACCACTACGAGCAGATCCTGGGGCCATCGGACCGGCTCAATGCGGTCGCCCACAAGACATACGAGCTGTGCGAGTTTTTGACGGACGTGCTGAAGGCAAACGGCCTCAGCGGCCGCTTTCCGCATCGTGTCGGCTTGCATCAAAGTTGCCACGCCCTTCGCGAGCTGCGCTTGGCCGCGGACAGCGAGCGGATGGTCACGGGCCCCGATAAGCCGCGGCAGCTCCTGGCGTCGCTGGAGGGAATCGAATTCGCGCGGCTGGAGCGCCCCGACGAGTGCTGCGGGTTTGGCGGGCTGTTTTCAGTTTCTGAAGAAGCTGTCTCTTGCGTCATGGGCGACGACCGCATCGCCGACCACGAGCAGGCGGGCACGGAAGTGTTGACCTCGACCGATATGTCCTGTCTGATGCACCTGGAGGGGCTCGTTCGGCGGCAGAAGAAAGCGATCCGGGTGATGCACGTGGCGGAGATATTCGCCGAGGCAACAATAAAGGAAATGCAAAAAAGAATAAATAAAATGCAAAATAGTCGGAGATGGTTTCTTTTCAATTTGCATTTTGCATTGTTCATTTTGCATTGAACATTCATTTTTCCTTCGACCGCCGCAACACGATTGGCGTTTTGTCTATGGACCACCCCACCGCCGCCGCCGTGTTTGCCGCTGATCGCCAGCACGTCCACTGGCATGATTCGGCCCTGTGGTTCATTCGCGACAAGCGCGACAAGGCGGCCCACACGCTGGCTGAGTGGGAAACACTTCGCGAGAAGGCGGCCCAGATAAAGCGGCACATGATTGGCCGGCTGGACGAGTACCTGGAGCAATTTGAGGCGAACGCGACGCGGCTGGGGGCGAACGTTCACTGGGCCCGCGATGCGGCCGAGCACAACGAGATCGTCCACGGCATTCTCGCCCGCCACGGGGCGAAGCAGGTCGTCAAAAGCAAATCGATGCTAACCGAAGAATGTGGGCTGAACCCGTACCTGGAAGCCCGCGGCATCGAGGTGACGGATACGGACCTTGGCGAATGGATCGTCCAGCTCCGCCACGAAAAGCCAAGTCATTTTGTGTTGCCGGCGATTCACATCAAAAAGGAGGAAGTCGGCGAGCTGTTTCACGACCGGCTGGGCACGACCAAAGGCGCGACCGATCCCACATATCTCACCGGGGCCGCACGCACGCGGCTGCGGGAGAAGTTTCTCGGGGCTCACGCGGGCATCACTGGGGTGAATTTTGGCATCGCCGAGACGGGCGGCTTTGTCGTCTGCACCAACGAGGGGAATGCGGACCTGGGGACGTCGCTGCCGCCAGTTCACATCGCCTGCATGGGTATCGAAAAGCTGATCCCGAAGGCGGAACACCTGGGCGTGTTCTTGCGACTCTTAGCCCGGTCGGCCACCGGCCAGCCGATCACGGCGTATTCGTCACACTTCCACGGGCCGCGGCCGGGCTGCGAGCTGCACATCGTGCTCTTGGACAACGGCCGCTCGAAAATCCTCGCCAGCGAAGACTTTCGCCGTTCGCTTACTTGCATCCGCTGCGGCGCGTGCCTGAACACGTGTCCCGTCTATCGGCGTAGCGGCGGCCACAGCTACGGCGTGACCGTGGCTGGGCCGATCGGTTCGATCGTCAACACGGTCCGCAATTTCGACGAGCACAAGTCGCTGCCTTTCGCTTGCAGCCTGTGCGGCTCGTGCACCGACATCTGCCCGGTGAAGATCGACCTGCACCAGCAGCTCTTCGTGATGCGCCGTCACTTGGCCGAGCGGAAGCTGGTGTCGCCGGTGAAGCGGTTCGGCGCGAAGGCTGCGGCAGCCGTGCTGAAGCGGCCCTGGCTGTATCGCTTCGTTGGCGGCGTTACGCGGGGCCTGCTCCGAATCGCGCCGCGCTCTGTCATCTACAATCGCTGGAATCCGTGGGGCAAAGAGCGCGAGTTGCCGGCGCCGCCCCGCGAGACGTTTCGCGAGCAGTACCACAAACGCGCCGAGTCGCCAAACGGTGGCAACTAGCCGCCAGGTGGCTGGGATTTCATTCGCACAATTTCAGGCCGAGGGGACAAGCAGCGTAACTAAACGATCGCCACGGAGAACCGTCAGCTCGAAGCCTTGATCGGCCGGCAGGTTCATAAGGAGTCGGTGCAAGTCATCGGGCGACGTCACCAGCCGCCCCGAGAGGGCGACAATCACGTCGCCGCGCTCGACCCCGGCCCGGGCGGCCACGCCTCCCTCGCTGACGTTCAGCACCTCGACGCCCTGGTCGGCCAACAAATCGAGCGTTCGCACCAGCGTCCGCGGCAGGTGCGCCCCTGCACCGCTATACCCAATTGCCGCCGCCGCACGTGGCCGTGGGCCAGCACTTCGCCGAGCACCCACTCGGCCGTGCCGGACGGAATCGCGAAGCCCAGGCCTTGCGAGAACGCCAGAATCGCCGTATTGATGCCGACGACCCGACCCCGCGAATCGACGAGCGGCCCGCCGGAGTTGCCCGGGTTGATCGGCGCCGCGTGCTGAATGACGTTCTCAATCAGCCGCCCGTCTTTAGCCCGCATCGAGCGGCCCAGGGCGCTGACGACGCCGGTCGACACCGTCGATTGCAGGCCCAGCGGATTACCCATCGCGATCACCAGTTGCCCGACACGTAGCGCTTCCGAGTCGCCGAGGTGGGCGTAAGGCAAATCGTTCGACGCCAGCCGCATGACGGCAAGGTCCGTCGCCGGATCGTCGCCGATAAGCTCCGCTCGCAAGCGGTCGCCGTCGTACGTTTCCGCTGAGAGCGTCGCGCGATCATTGACGACGTGACTGTTCGTGATGGCATAGCCGTCCGGCGTTACGATGAAGCCGGACCCCGACCCGCGGCGGCTGTCGCCTTCCGTGCCGTAAAGGCTGACCACTGCCGGGGCGACCGTTTCCACAACGTTGACAACGGCCTGGGAATAGGCGTCGAGGAGGTCGGCGTCTGAAGTTGCAGGACGGCCCGGCGCATGACCTTTGACCGACCGCTCGCGTGCCTCCGGGATCAGTCGGCTCATTAACGAAGCGAAGTTGGCCCCCATCCGAATAATGCTGTCTCATAGCAATTCTCCTGCGGCTTGGCGGCGCGGCCTGTCCGCGCCCTGGACAATTATTCGTGTGCGGGCAAGGGGGACATCAAAATCTATGGTCGCCGCAAGTCAGCCCGGTTACGATAGCGTGTATGAGCGATTTCGAAGACACGCAACGGCTTGTCGCGGGCTTGTCGTCGCCGGAAAAAGCGCAATTACTACAAGCGGTCGCCCGCGAACTCGGCGACTCCATGCTGGGAATTGAAAAGACCCCCGCCGCCTGTGGCGGCGAGCCGTGCATCGTTCGCACCCGTATTCCGGTGTGGTTGCTCGAACAAGCACGGCGTTTGGGAACTAGCGAAGCCGAACTATTGCGAGCCTATCCGACGCTGCGTACAGCGGACCTCGTCAATGCTTGGGATTATGTTCACAAGAACCGGAACGAGATCGATGCTCAGATTCGTGAGAACGAGGAAGCGAATTGAGCATGGCGCGACTCTACGCGAACGAGAATTTCCCACTGCCCGTCGTGGAACACCTTCGTAGATTTGGTCACGACGTAGTTACTATGGCGGAAACCGGCAAGGCCGAGCAAGCCTGGCCGGACCCCGATGTTCTTGAATATGCCCTTCAGGACGATCGTGCACTTGTCACCTTGAATCGCAAGCATTTTATTCGCCTACACCGACAGAATTCGGAGCATGCGGGAATGAGTGTTTGCACATTTGATCCAGATTTTGCGCAGCTAGCTCAACGCACCGACGATGCGATTCGAGGCGAAGAAGACGTTCCGAGTAAGCTTCTGCGCGTGAATCGATCTTGAGTGCAAATTCGGGCGAACAACCGTCGAAGCCGATCGATTCCGTGCTTGGCGGGACGTCCTGCGCACGGCTGGAAGAATCCGAACGGCGGCACTATTCGTGCTTTACATGCGATACCACAAACGACCGCGCCTGTTGCCACTCTTGCGCCGAAGCAACGAATTCTTTGGCCAATATCTGGAAAATCATCGGGACCCGATATAGCAGAGGCAAGTCTCCGCTCTTTGCGACGTCGACGAAATCGCTCCAAGCAACATCGCTTTGCCCTTCGGACGTTTCAACGTGAAGCCTGTCCGGCAGGATCATACCCTGTCGTGGGCGCTGCATGTATGGCGACTCATTATACAGGCGGTTTATCTTTCGATGACGCAAGACCGCTATAAGCGGCGCTGCGCAAATTGCCCAAACAAAAAACATTACTGCAGTATCAATTCGGCCGACTGCGGCCAGTGTGATGGCCAGCAGTAGTAGAAAAGCCACTACGATTAGTTGCCGCCATCGGTGCCTTTTCCAGTTCAGTTGATTTGCTTTCCAATACAAGTCCTTAGATATCGCCCCCTTGAATGCGATTGAATCACCGTTTGCCATAGGATGTGCCTCCGCGACAATCGCGTTCCGGTTACTTGCGGACAACTGCGTCAGATAAAAATCGTCGCGGGGTGCTCCAGTTGATCTTTGATGCACTGGATGAAGACGGCCCCATCGGCGCCGTCGACCACGCGGTGGTCGAACGATCCTGAGAGGTGCATGATCCGGCGGATGGCGATCTGGCCCTGGTAAACGACCGGCCGGTCGATCGCCTTGTTGATGCCGAGGATCGCCACCTCGGGGTGGTTGATGATCGGCGTCGCGGCGAGGCCACCCATCCGGCCGAGGCTGGTCACGGTGAACGTTGAGCCGGCGAGCTCGTCGCGCGAAATGGTATGATTGCGGGCCGCGTCGGTGATCCGCCGCATCTCGCGGGCGGCCTGCCAGAGGTCCATCGCCTCGGCGTGCCGCACGACCGGCACGCACAGGCCGCGCTCGGTTTGCGTGGCCACGCCTAGGTGCACGGCCTCGTAACGGGTGATCACCTCGCGGTGATGATCATAATGGGCATTAAGCTGCGGAAAGCGGGCCAGGGCCCGCGTCACGGCCAGCATGATGAATGGCAGGTACGTCAGCTTCGGCTGGCCGTCGGTGCGGCTGGCGTTGAGATGTTCGCGCAGCGACTCCAGCTCTGTAATGTCGATCTCTTCGACGTAAGTGAAATGGGGTATCTGCGTGTTGCTGACGACCATCTTCTCGGCGATCCGTCGCCGCATGCCGGCCATCGGCACTTCGGTCGTGTGCGAGCCGTAGGTCCGCCGCGCTGTGCCCGGCGAGGGCTCGCTGCGGAGAAACACGTCCACGTCGGCGTGGGTGACGCGGCCGTTGGGGCCTGTGCCCGGCACCAGGTCGAGATCGAGTTGCAATTCACGGGCTCGTCGGCGAACGGCGGGGCTCGCCTGCGATGATTGATTCGAACGCACGACCTCCGCACCGTTCGTGGCGCGTTGCACCAGCGGCACCGTCGCCGGCGAATCGCCCGGCGATTCCTGCACGACCACCCGCGGCGAATCGCTGGCCGCGGGTAGAGGCTGCGGCAGTGGCGGCTTGGCGGCCGTTTGCGGCAGCGGGTCAAAGCTCACCAGCTCAGCGCCGACGGCCACGATTTGGCCCACGGCGCCGTGAGTTTCCAGCACGCGACCGATAACGCCGCTGGGAATCGTGACGGTCGCCTTGTCGGTCATCACGTCCAACAGCGGTTGATCGACGCGCACCTCCTGCCCTGGCCGCACGTGCCAGGCAATGATCTCCGCCTCGACGACGCCCTCGCCCAGGTCCGGTAGTTTGAAAATGACATGTTGCATGTGTTCACACTCTCGTTCCCACTATGGGTGAGAACTGCTCACCGGCCGCTTTGCGGCCTTCATTTCCTGTTCACTCGACGCAAAGCGTCAAGAATCTGCGTTCCCACGCGGAGCCCACGGAGCGCGGGAACCAGAGTCGGTCTCACGCCGCAATCACCCCCCGCACCGCCTGCACAATCCGCTCGCGGGTCGGCATATATTCCCACTCCTGAGCGTGCGGAAAGGGCGTATCCCAGCCCGTCACGCGGGCGACCGGCGCTTCCAAACTCCAAAAACAGTGTTGCTGGACAAGCGCGACGATTTCGGCGCCAAAGCCCCCGGTCCGTGGCGCTTCATGGACGACGACGCAGCGGCCGGTCTTCGCGACGCTCGTCGTGATTGTCGCCAAATCGAGCGGCAGGAGCGTGCGCACGTCGATCAACTCGGCGTCAATCCGCGCTTCATCAATCGCCGCCCGCGCAATGTGAACCATCGTGCCCCACGTGACGATCGTCACGTCATCGCCCGGCCGCACGATTGCCGCCTTGCCCAGCGGCGTGCGAAAGTATCCGTCCGGCACGTCGGCCGTCGGCTGGTCGCGCCACGGCGGCACGTGCTCCGGATCGCCGTCGAACGCGCCGCGGTACAGCCGCTTCGGCTCGAAAAAAATGACGGGGTCGTCGCTCTCGATGCTGCTGACCAAAAGCCCCTTGGCGTCGTGCGGGTTAGACGGCACGACGACGCACAGGCCCGGCGTGTGGGTGTAGTAGGCTTCGGGAGATTGACTGTGAAACAGCCCGCCGCGAATCCCGCCGCCGCTCGGTGCGCGGATCGTCACCGGAGCCGTCCACTCGCCACCGCTACGATAGCGCAGCTTGGCCAGCTCGTTCGTGATCTGGTCGAAGGCCGGAAACATGTAATCGGCAAATTGAATCTCTGGTACCGGGCGCAGGCCATTAATTCCCATGCCGATTGCGATGCCGATAATGCCTCCCTCGGCCAGCGGCGTATCGAACACCCGCCGCGTGCCAAACCGCTGCTGCAGTCCCTGCGTGGCCCGGAAGACGCCGCCGAAATAGCCCACGTCCTCGCCGAACACGCAGATGTTCTCATCCCGCTCGAGCATCACCTCGAGGGCCGAACGCACCGCTTGAATCATGTTCATGGTGGGCATGGCTCGTAGGCGTCCCTGCGAAAATGTTCACTTCTCCCTCTCCCAAAGGGAGAGGGGCTCCGATCAATTTCCCATCGCATGCTAACCGACCGCCCGTTTGCCGCTCTCGGCAAACGGCAAGACTGCGGGCTCGTTCTCTTTTGCCGTGACGCTGCGCATCTCCATCAGTTGCGTTTTCAAATGCTCGGGCATCGTGGCGTAGACGTCGCTGAACAGCGCCTCGATCGGCTGGCCGTGACCCGCGGCGAGCGAACCGTAGCTCTCAGCTTGATTGAATGTAGCTGCCGCTTCCTCATCGAGTGCGGCTTGCAAATCACGGTGGGCCGCCTCCGTCCACTCGCCCAGTCGAATCAAGTGCCGTTTGAGCCGCTCGATCGGGTCGCCGCCCGGCCAGCACTGGGCTTCGCCCTCGGCACGGTATTGATCGGGATCGTCACTCGTCGAGTGGGCGTCGCAGCGGTAGGTGACCAGTTCGATAAGTGTCGTGCCGCCACCGCGGCGGGCCCGCTCAGTCGCCCAGGCCTCGGCCGCATATACGGCGAGAAAATCATTGCCGTCGACGCGCAGCCCCGGCAAGTGGTATGCGTCGGCCCGTTTGGCGAATGTGGCACCGCCGGTCGAAATGTCGCGATGCGTACTGATCGCCCACTGGTTATCGACCACGTGCAACAGGCAGGGTGGCCGATAGACCGATGCGAAGTTGAGCGCGTAATGAAAATCACCCTGGGCTGCCGTGCCGTCACCGATCCACGCGCCGACCACCTGCCGCTCGCCGCGATAGGCGAACGCCATCGCCGCGCCGACGGCCTGCGGAAACTGGGTCCCCACCGGGCTCGAAAGCGACACCACATTGCCAGCCTTCCAATTGTAGTGCACCGGCATTTGCCGGCCCTTGGCGCTATCGAATCGATTGCCGATGCACTGGCAGATGATCGCCAGCGCTGGCATGCCGCGGACCATGTACAGGCCTGGCTGCCGATAGCTGGGAAACAACAAGTCGTACTGGGCAAAAGGCATTGCGCCGGCGACGGCCGAAGCCTCTTCGCCGCGTGACGTGACGTAGAACGAGAGTCGCCCTTGCCGCTGCATGGCGATCATGCGGTTATCGAGCTGGCGGGCCCGCAGCATCATTTCGAGGCCGCTACGCAGCTCGTGCGGCGTGAGCGCCGGCTGCCAGGCGCCGGCCGGCAAGTCGTCGTCGCCCAGCACACGGATCAAGCCTGCCGCGTGCGGCCGGAGTTCATCGTACGGCGCCAGCGTATCCGGCCGAGGCAAGTCGCCCGGCTGCTCGCGCCAGGTGTGAAAGTGTGGCTGAGCGCCTGGTCGATTCGGCGGTCCCGGCACGTGCAGCTCCATCGGCAGCGGGTCGCGCAGCGAGGCCTCGTCCGAGCTGCGAGCAGCCGGATGGGCCCTGCCGACAAGTTGTTTCGAGCCGTCCATGATTCGCTAAGTCAGCCGAAACTTTTATTCGCCTGTTCCAGGAGCATTCCTGCGCGATACGAGCTGCGCACTAGCGGCCCGGACGCCACGGCACGAAAGCCCCACGCCCGCGCTGCGTCGGCCCAGACCAAGAACTGCTCAGGCGTCACGAAGCGATCGACGGGCAGAAACCGCTCGCCCGGTCGCCCTGGGGCCAAATATTGTCCGAGCGTGAGCATATCGACGTCCGCCGCGCGCAGTCGGCCCATGGCCTCGACCACTTCTTCGTCCGTTTCGCCGAGTCCGACCATTATGCTGCTCTTGGTTTGCATGTCGGGCCGCAATTGCTTGGCGTAGCGCAGCACACGCAAACTTTGTTCAAAGTTGGCTCGCGGGTCGCGCACCAGCGCATCAAGCCGCGGCACACATTCGACATTATGCGCAAAAACAGCCAGCGGCAGGCCGGCTAATAGTTGTTCGAGCGCCGCCTCGTTTCCTTGCAAGTCGCTACACAATAGTTCGATCGTTACTGCGGGCAGCCGCTCATGCACCGCCTCGACGCTCCGACGATAGTGGGCGGCCCCGCCGTCGGCGAGGTCATCGCGATTGACGACGGTAATCACCACGTGGGCCAGGTTCAACCGCTCAACGGCTGCGGCCAGATTGGCCGGTTCCGCCGGATCCGGCGGAGCCGGATTCTTGGCCGTCTCCACGCTGCAGAAGCGGCAGCCGCGGGTGCACTCACTGCCGGCGACCATGAAGGTTGCCGTGCCGCGCGACCAGCAGTCGTTCAGGTTCGGGCAGCGGGCCTCTTCGCAGACGGTGTGGAGACCGAGCGAACCCATCGTGTGGTGCGTACTATTCAAGACCGCCAGCGGCGGCCCGGCCGGTACATTGACGCGCAGCCAGTTCGGCAATCGCGGCCGGGTTCGCGAAGCGGCAGTTGACATCTCTGCGGTAGTCAGCATGTCGCGATCTCGAGGTCGGCCCCATCCCTAGGAGGTGCAAGCACAGGCACTGCTTTCCCGGAAGTGTAGCGAAATGTGTGCCGGGAACCAATGGCGGGAGACCGCCGGAATTCGGCCATTTTGGCGGCTTTCAGCCCTGCTGTACCCAGTTTTGCGCGCGCCGGCCTACCGCGACGCGGCTGCTGGCGGCACCGCACCGGTGCTCGACCGGACGTAAATGCCCGCCTGCGGAAACTCGGCTTTAAGATGCCGAAGACCGGCCTCGGTCACGCCGGTGAAGTAAAGATAGATGCGCGTCAGTTTAGGATATTTCTCTCGCGATATTTGCAGCACACCCTTGTCCGAAACGGCACGCCACCTTGGCGAACCGGACAGGTCGAGCGTCTTCAGCCGCGGCAGCGGCGCCAGCCTTGCCACCACGTCATCTGTAATTTGGGTGTCGGCCAAGTTCAGATACTCGAGCCGATCGAGGCCGGATACATCCAACGAGGCAACCTTGGTTTGCGACAGGTCGAGCGAAACAAGCTGCGACATTTGCTCGAGCGGCGGCGGCTTCGTGATCGCGCACTGGCGGAGCTCGAGCGATTTAAGCCGCTTGAGTTCACCCAGTTGGCCAACGAAGCGGTCGGAAATCGGAGCGCCGGCCAACAGCAGTCCTTCGAGCTGTTCCAGGCGGCCGAGTTCGGCCAGATCGGACTCGGTGAGATCGCCAGCGGCGTAGCATTCAATCGAGTTGATCTGCTGCGTAGCCAGCTCGCCATACAGTGGCCAAAACCAGGCCGGGCTGCGCGGCACGCAGGTGACGTCGCCCTGCAGCGCCCTAATCCGCTCAGCGAGCGCGCCTTCCTGCCGAAACGGCTCGACAAACGCAATGCGGACGAAGCCCAACACCGCCGCGCACAATAGCACTAGCAGCAGACAAAGGCGCAATGAAACGCGAGGCCGCGGCATCGCTTCACCATCCTGGCATGATGCTAGACACTGGTCGCGATTCCTAGGCGTCGCGAATCGCGGTGATGCACGAAAACGCCTCGCGTTCCGCTGGCGACTCAGCTTACTAGCCCGTCAGCCCCTCAAACAACGGCGTAGACAAATACCGCTCACCGAGGCTCGGAATAATCACGCAGATCCGTTTGCCCTTCCAATCGGGCCGCGCCGCCACCTTCGCCGCCGCGCACACATTCGCGCCGCTCGAGATGCCGCCGACGATGCCTTCCTCCTTGGCCAGGCGCCGCGACCAGGCGAACGCCTCTTCATTCGTCACAGTGACAACGTCGTCCACCAGTGACGTGTCGAGATTCTTCGGAATGAACCCGGCCCCAATGCCCTGAATCTTGTGCGGCCCCGGTTTGCCGCCCGAAATCACGGCCGAATCGGCCGGCTCGACGGCGATGCACTTGAAGCTTGGGTTCCGCCCGGCCGCCTTGATGTAGCGGCCGACGCCGGTGATCGTGCCGCCGGTGCCGACGCCGGCCACGATTGCGTCGATCTTGTGGCCCGAGTCTTCCCAAATCTCGGGGCCGGTCGTTTTCTCGTGAATGGCCGGATTGGCCGGGTTGTCGAACTGCTGCGGCATCCAGGCGTTGGGCGTCTTTTCGACCAACTCCGTCGCCTTGGCAATCGCGCCTTTCATGCCTTCGCTGGCCGGCGTCAACACGAGCTCGGCCCCCATGAATCGGAGCAGCGCCCGGCGTTCGACCGACATCGATTCGGGCATGGTGAGAATCAACTTGTAGCCCTTCGCCGCGCACACGAAGGCCAGCGCAATGCCTGTGTTGCCACTCGTCGGCTCGACGATCACGGTGTCTTTCTTGACGTTGCCGTCCCGCTCGCCCGCTTCAATCATCGCGGCGCCGATACGGTCTTTCACACTGTTGAGCGGCTGGAAAAACTCGCACTTGGCAAACACGGTGGCGCCGCCGGGCGGAATTACGCGATTCAGGCGAATCATCGGCGTCTCGCCGATCGCCTGGGCGACGTTGTCGTACGTTTTGTTGCGTGGCATAAGATTGCTCGTTTCCCAAAAGCGGTTTACGGTCTGCCGAATCGCCTGGGGCGGACCACGAACAGCCGCCGAATCGACCCGCTCCGCAAACCTGGATTTACCCCTCAACTGCCCTGGATTATCTACATTTTTCGGGTCGAGGCAAGATCGCGCAGGCCGCACGCTCCGCGCGTGCCGCAGCAGCGCCAGAATGCCGCGTTCCAATGGCCATCGTACGGAAAGCCGTTTGCCTGGGCTGCTACGGCATGCGGAGCGTGTCTTCTACGACGGCCCCTCCCGTTCCTTGCGCCGCTTCGTACAATTGAGTCGCCACACCCGGAGTCCGACCAATGCAGTCCACAGGCCGACGTCTGCCATTTGTCGCTGGCGCAATGCTCGCCATGTTCACCTCGCCGCTTACGAGCGCACTCGCCCAGCCGCCGGCTACTCCGCAGCAGCCCGTGGTTGATAACTATCACGGCGTCGCGGTGACCGACCCCTATCGCTGGCTGGAAGACGATAACTCGGAGTCGGTCAAAGATTGGAGCAGCGGGCAAAACGAGTACGCCCGCAGCTATCTCGACAAGCTGCCCGGCGTCGACGTGCTGCGGAAGCGCGTCACCGAGATCATGTCGCAGCGGTCGCCCAGCTATTGGAACGTCCAGTTCCGCGGCGGCCACTACTTTGCCATGAAGAGCCAGCCGCCGAAACAGCAGCCGATGATCATCGTCCTGTCGTCGCTCGATGACGTCGATAATGGCCGCGTGATTGTCGACCCGAACACAATCGACCCGGCCGGCGCAACGGCCATCGATTGGTATCATGCGTCGCCCGACGGCAAGTTCGTGGCCGTGTCGATGTCGGTCGGCGGCACCGAAGCGGGCGATACGCACATCTTCGACACAGAGACCGGCCGCGAGGTGTTTGAAGTCGTGCCTCACACCAATTCCGGCACCGCCGGCGGCAGCCTTGCTTGGACGCCCGAGGGCAAAGGTTTCTACTACACACGCCATCCCTGGCCGGGCGAAAAGCCCGAGGCCGATCTGGGATTTTACCAACAGGTGTATTACCACGTCCTGGGCACGCCGGCCAACAACGACCGCTACGAAATGGGCCGCGATCTGCCGCGGATCGCCGAGATCCAGCTCGACGTCGACAAGCCCACCGGCCGCGTGCTGGCCACGGTTCAAAACGGCGACGGCGGCGAGTTCGCCCACTTCCTGCGCGACCCCAGCGGCACTTGGAAACAGTTGACGAAGTTCGACGAGCGAATCATTCAAATCGAGTTCGGCAAACAAAACGACTTCTACCTGATCTCGCGCCACGACGCCCCGCGCGGCAAGATTGAGCACGTTGCAATTGCCGACTTCGGCCAGAAGGCGCCGACCACAATCGTGCCCGAAGGCGACGATGCGATCGTCACCAGTTTCATGGAAGATCACTCCAGCGTCGTTACGCCCGAGCGGCTGTACGTCATTTACCAGCTCGGCGGCCCCTCCGAGCTCCGTGCGTTCGATCACGCCGGCAAGCCGCTTGCCAAGCCCGAGCAGCTTCCACTTAGCAGCGTTTACGACCTGGAGCCGCTCACCGGTGACAACCTCCTATTCGGCAATTCGTCGTACCTCCAGCCCGACGCCAAGTACGTCTTCCACGCCGCCAGCGGCCAAACGACGAAGACGGCCCTGGCGACGAAGTCGCCCGTCAGCTACGCCGACTGCGAAGTCGTCCGCGAGTTTGCCGTCTCGCAAGACGGCACCCGCGTGCCGGTGAACATCATCGTTCGCAAGGGCACCAAGCTGGACAGCACGAACCCGTGCATCGTCACCGGCTACGGCGGCTATGGCGTCAACATCACGCCCAGCTTCAGCGCGGTCGACCGCGTGCTGATGGACGCCGGCTTTGCAATCGCTGAGGCGAATCTCCGCGGCGGCGGCGAATTCGGCGAGGCCTGGCACCTGGCCGGCAATCTCACGCACAAGCAGAACGTGTTCGACGATTTCTTCGCTGCCTGCCAGCACATGCTCGAGCGCAAGTACACCAACCACGACCGCCTCGCCATCGTCGGCGGCAGCAACGGCGGCCTCCTCATGGGCGCCACCTGCACGCAGCATCCGGAGCTGGTCAAGGCGGTTGTCTCTTACGTCGGCATCTACGATTCGCTACGGACCGAGCTTTCGCCCAACGGCGAGTTCAACATCACCGAATTCGGCACGGTGAAAGACGCTGAGCAGTTCCAGGCAATGTATGCCTATTCGCCCTACCATCACGTGAAAATGGGAACTTGCTACCCGGCGATCCTGATGATGACCGGCGCGAACGACCCCCGCGTCGAACCGATGCAATCGCGGAAGATGATCGCCCGACTGCAGGCGGCCACGAGCTGCAATGCGCCAATCCTGCTGCGGACCTCCGCCGGCGGCCACGGCGGCGACACGCCGCTGGACGAGCGGATTGCGCAGACAGTCGATGAATATGCGTTCTTGTTCAATCAGTTGGGCGTGGCGGTGCCGAAGTAGCGTCATTTCTCTAGAAGCAGATTCAAAACCGTCCCGGAGAAGGGGACAGTCCCATTTTGCTTCGGCGGCCTGCGCAAAATTGGGACAGTCCCTGCCACGGCCGGTCTGCGAGCCGACGGCTCTGGGATCCATCGGGTTTTCAGCGAAGGTGGCCAAAACTCTCCCATTGAGTTTTGGACACCTTCACCCTTCCGGGGGGTAAAATCGATAGCTGGCTGCGTGTTGCTGTGGGCGCGGGTCGCGAGCGCTGGCCGCGGGTTTTGCGACGGAAGCATTCAGATCGGTTGTCAAAGAGCGACGGGCACTCGTGAGGTTAGCAGGTTGTTGTTCGTTTGTATAGTGGCGTTTTCGGCCAGGGTGGGAATGGTCAAGAGTCAGGAGTCAGGAGTCAGGGAAGCGGGGAGCGGGAAGAAGGAGCAAAAGGACGTTGGTTGCGGCGGGGTGTTAAGAGAAAGCGAGCGCGATCGCGGGCGAATTGGGGAAACTGTGCTGCCGCTAAGTTTGCTTGAATTCGGCCACTGGATTTGTCAGGCTGGGGACTAGCCCCACGCTCTGGTCTCGAGCGGCCGGCCGAAGCGGGTGTTGTGTGGATGTCCCTCAGCCACCCGTTCTTCCGAATAAATCGAGCAGCGCTGGTCCATGCCGAACGATTAAGCAAACATTCCAGTGGACGGAGCCCATCGACAAAAACCGTCTGCGATTGCAGCGATAAAGCTTTAAGGCAGTTTCGTCAATGAAAATTAAGCTGACTATTTTCATAGCGTTAATTCTTCTCGTGCTTGGTGCATTTTATTTCCGTAAACCGAAAGCCCCGGTTTCAGCGTCTGAGTTAGTTGGGAAATATACGCTTGATTGTGACCTTGTCCACGAAGATTTGATTCTTTATGCGAATGGTACATTTTCGCAATCTATATTAATTAAAGTAACCAACGAACTATTTGTTTCAAATGGTACCTGGGTATTTCCATTCATAGTTGCCAACGAATTGAACAATGAGGTGGTTCTGGACAATAGCATTCGCGTCCTAGAGTGGCCGGACAAACTTTACCCGAATTACTCAAAACAGACGCCGGGTCGGGCAATTTACGGTACTAGATATTGGCGAGGTTCCATTCTGATTGGACCTGATGCCGACAGCTGGCCCGACTACATAAAAGTGGACAAGAAAAGTGGACATCACTGATATTGGGAAAGGCGGGAGAATTTAAGGGGACGGGAGTCAATTCGCCGATGATGGTATCGCCTTAACGATCGCCGGCTACGGCTACACGTGGGACGACGCCAATCGGCTCACAGACGTCGACTTCCTGCCCAGCGCGTACAACAGCGAAGACGCCAGCTTTGGGTACGACGACAGCGGACAAGTCACGGGGGCCGATCGGTCCGGCAGCAGCAACGATGAAGCTTACGAATATGACGACAACGGCAACCGCGACGTGAACGGTGGCACGTCGCTCACCATCGGCGCGAACAACCGCCTCGCCTTCGACGGTACGTTCACGTACGAATATGACGCCGAGGGGAACCTCATCCACCGCTACAAGGATAACGACACGAGCTGGACGCTCAGTTCGGGCGACACCGACGTCACCGATTACACGTGGGACTATCGCAACCGGCTGTTGTCGGCGACCGACTACGCCACCTACGGCAGCAGCTCGACGCAGGCCGTGATCTACATTTACGACCCGTTCAACCAGCTCGTGCGGCGGGCGTCCTTCGTGGGCAGCACGTTTAGCGACACGTTTTTCGTGCTCGACCAGGGGCAGGTCGCGCTGCAGTTCGACCGGGACGATTTTAACAACGTCGGCGCCGGCGACCTCAGCCACCGCTACCTGTGGGGGCCGGCGGTGGATCAGCTCTTGGCCGATGAGCAGGTGGACTGGAGCGACAGCGACGCCGACGGCGAGGTGCTGTGGGCCCTCACCGACAACCTGGGCAGCGTGCGGGACATGGTCGATAACAACGGCACGCTGCGGCTGCACCGGGCGTTTGATGCGTTTGGGAAGGTCACCGACGAAGACCACTACGATGCCGGCGGCGATCCCGTCTCGAGCGGCACCGGCTATATCGACGAGGCGTTCGCCTTCACCGGCCGCTGGTTCGACGCGGCCACCGGTTTGCAAAACAACCTCAACCGGTGGTACGATCCAAGCATCGGCCGCTGGCTGAGCGAGGACCCGATCGGCTTTGCGGGCGATCCGTCGAATTTGTACCGGCCGATGGGCAACGCGCCGACGATGTATGTGGACCCAAGCGGGCTGTGGCGTTGGTTTGGTTGGTTCAGAGGACCGGAAGCGCCTGCCAAAGAATGGGGTGAGGCCATGTTGCCACACCGTATTGATGGTACTATGGACGCCTTGAAGACGCCGGCTCCTCTTGGACCATTCTGTGAAGCGTTAGAGGCCGAACAGGGCCTGTATGACGTCGCAGCAGGAGCAAAGGCGAAACAGGCACTACCTGGACGTGGAGAAGGAAACGGGCATGCCACGGACAGAGAAATACAGAAAGCGTATGATGAATGGCAGGAGATATCGAATATTATTAATGAACATCAAAAGGACCATTGTCCGTGACAAGGTCTATCGCATCAAAGTGCTCTTGTAGTATTCCTCAAAGGATTTTCGTGCGCGGCCATGCATTGAAAATATTGTTGCTGGGTATTTTGCTTTTTCCCACACTCCTGGGATGTGGTGCGCCATCGGCACCAGCCGGGGTTTCCGCTGAGTTCCCGATTACGATCTACCCGGAATGGATTTATGTTCCGGTTACAATCGGCACGAGCGAGCACCTCTGTGTGGTCGATTCTGGAACTGGCGGGTACATTTTCGATACAACTCTCCGTCAAACACTGGGCGCGTCGGTTGGTAATACACCCATATCATTACCAGATGGCTCGCTCAGCCGTGCAGAGAAAATTAAAGCGCCTGATGCGCACATTGGCTCGATTTCGCTCAACAAAGATGCGCTCGCACTATGTTACGATTTGTCGAGCATGCGCAAAGCGAGTGGGCGTGACATCCACGGCATCGTCGGATTGCCTCTGTTCCA
This sequence comes from uncultured Planctomycetota bacterium, assembly GCA_963738665.1. GTDB lineage: Bacteria > Planctomycetota > Planctomycetia > Pirellulales > Lacipirellulaceae > JABDGM01. The sequence goes on along the minus strand of CAVTXL010000002.1, from coordinate 732,736 downwards.
ATCATATATTGTGCAAATGGATTTCGATGCACACCGCATCCTGATTTGCTCACCTTCAATGTGCCGAAGGCAGATTGGGGTGAACCGCTAAAGCTTGCGTATAATGAAGCCATGCTCCCTACAGTTCTCGTTGAATTTGGTGATGGCATCAATGAACAATGTATCGTCGATACGGGTTACGACGGAACGGTTTTGTTGTCTTCCGCTCTGTACGCGAAACTTTTGGATCAGAAACGACTCGTCACGGGTGAAGACATCCCGGCGGTGATTGCCACCGGGCCTCGTTCGGTGCGTGGAGGTAGTGTTGCTTACATGAAAGTTGGACGTTTCGAGAGGTATGATGTACCCGTACGCGACGGTATCGCCGAAAGCCGAATCGGTCTGGATTATCTCCGCCTATTTCACGTGACGATTGACATTCCTCATGACCGTATCTATCTGGCAATAGGAGCCGAGTTCGACAAACCTGACAAAGTACGATCCACCGGCATCGGACTGCTAAGAAAGAATGAAAAAACGATCGTTAACTGGATTAAAAAGGACAGCCCCGCGCAGGATGCAGGCATCTCTGTCGACGACGAACTTGTACTGGTTGCCGGAGAACCAGTCGCTGGACGACCCTTGGCCGAAATCAAATGGATGCTGGGCGAAAAGGTCGATCCCAGTGGGAAGCTGAAGTTATTGTTTCGCCGGGCCGATCAAGAGCGGGAAGTGGAGCTAACAATCCACGAACCCTCTTCCGCTCATCCACTGACTGCAGAACAGGCAGCTATGACTGCCGAGATCCGCAAACTGGGCGGCAAAGTTACCTTCGATGACGATGCGCCCGGCAAGCCTATCTTTGCGGTGAATTTCAGCGAGGTCCCTATCGGCGATGAGGCCCTGAAAAGCATTGCAGGACTTACAGAATTGAAGGTGCTGTTACTCGGGTTTACCCAAGTTACAGATGCCGGCCTGAAGCACATCGAAGGGCTTACTGAATTGCGCAGTCTGCTGATCGACCACACACGAGTCACAGATGCCGGCTTGGAGCACATCAAGCCGCTGGTACAATTGAACACTTTGATGCTCGATTCTACGAAAGTCACCGACGCTGGTCTGAAGCAGCTTAGTGGACTTGTGGAACTGAAACGCTTGGGCCTAAACAATACACAAATAACCGACGATGGTCTGAAGCAGCTTAGTGGGCTGAGGGACCTTAATTCGTTGAGCATTATGGGCACAAAAGTCACTCCCGCCGGCCGTGCAGAATTGAAGCAAGCTTTGCCGAGTCTTCAAGACATCTGGCCGAAAGATGAGTGACTCCTGCTGGCCGAGGCCGAACTAAAGGGGACGGGGATGAATGGCATCAAATTTGTCCGGAACTCGTTGTTTGGCCAGCCGTTGGGTTAGGACGTGTCGTGGTTGATTGAGTAGCGGGTATTTTTTGGGGCGGCGCTGGATCACGACACGGTCTCTACCTACGACGTAACCGTTCCACGAACGGCACCCTCGGCAGAGCTCTGGCGTCCGCTTTGCTGGCCGGTCAGCGAGACCAGTTGCGGCGGGTTTCGGGGTGCGTGGCGAGCCAGCGGTTGGGCAAGAGCCGGGTGAGGTCGGGCGCCGACTCCTTGGAGAAAGTATCCACCAGGTCACGGACGTAGGCGAAGGGCTCGACCTGATTCACTTTCGCGCTGGCCATCAGGCTGTAGAGCACGGCCGCCGCGCGGCCCCCTTCGTCGCTGCCGAAGAACAAGTAGTTCTTGCGGCCGATCGCGCAGGGGCGGATCATCCGCTCCGAGAGGTTGTTGTCGATGGCGCGGAAGCCTTGCGTCGCGTACACCCAGAGCGCCTGCCACTGGTTGTGGGCATAAGTGATCGCCGCGGCGGCTGCGATCGAACGGCCGGCCGAAATGAGTGTTGAATGGACGTCCCTCAACCATCGCAACCGTCAACCACACTGATGCGTTCAAACATCCGAGCATTCTTTTGGCCGGCGTTGGCTGTCATGGTAACTGCCTTCGTGCAAGCAATTCTGTCCGAAATGGAGACTTTCGGGCGCTCGCTTGCTCGTATCACTGTTTGTGCTGCCGTGCATCCTTGGCTTTGTCATATGCGAGAGAATCTCAGGCGGCCGTGTTCGCCTGATGAACGGTGTTTTTCTGCTGGCCGCTACCCCAGCAGTCGGAATCGCAATTTACGCGATCATTTGCAACACGACAGAACCAGAAGTGCACGATATTGGAAAGTGGATTCTATTGTGCTTTACCGTTCAAGCGGCTGTGGCATTCACAGTCCTGCACTTGCGCATGAAGTGGAAAGCCAAACGCTATTGATCATAGCGATGGCGAGTTCAATCAGGGTTGCTCACCCGGCCCCTCCGCAATCGCGTACGCCACCGCGTGGCAGCGACAATGCGAGATGGTGATATGAACGCGTTCAATTCCGGCTTGCTCCGATACCTCGTGAGCGCCCCGCGCAGGACCACTTGCGGCGCCCCGTGCCGATCGTTGCGAATCTCAATATCGCGCAACTGATGCCGCGTTGCCAGCCTGTCCCCAGTGCCTTCAGCACCGCCTCCTTCGCCGCCCAGCGCCCCGCGTAGTGCTGGTTCCACGCTTTGCGGGCCTTACAATACTCGATCTCATGATCGGTGTAGACGCGCGCAATGAATAGTTCGCCGTGCCGCTCGATCATCTGCGCGATCCGCAGGCATTCGACGATGTCAGTACCAAGGCCGATGATGGACATGGGGGGAAGAAGTTGTCAGGTGTCAGGTGTCAGGTGTCAGAAGAAGAGGGCGCCTGCGTGGAAAGTTTATTATGGGCGATGAGCAGACGCAGTGACACCAGAGTGGCGGCCAGGACGAGGGCCGCGTCGAGGCACCAATAGGGGACGCTGCCGGCCTCGACTTCGTGGGCCAGGTATTCGCCCGGCGTCCAGGGTGTTTCCGGACGGAATAGGGCGATCTGGGCGTTATTCGCCCGAGCACTTTCCCAACCACGGCGAAAACCTGCATATATCCAAACGTGTTGGGCGACGATCGCGATGAGTGCCGCGACGGCGGCCCCCACGAAGAGCGTGCGGCGACAAGCGACGCCTATCCAGCGGGCAAGCCCGTAAAGGGCCGCCCCCAGCGCAATGCCCACACCCAGCGACACGAGGCCCACCGGCGCGAAGCCGTGCGAGTTCAGCGTGGCCGAAACCCAGGCGACCGCCACTGCGGCAGCCACGCCGCAGCAAAACCACGCAAACTTCGCGCCGAAGGTAATCATGCGATGCTCCGCCCATTGCGCGGCCCACTGGCAGACGTCGAAATCTGAGCGGTCGCCGGCGAATACCACCGGCCATGAATGCGAGCGATCGTCACGCCGTCGTTTCCAGCGCTGCGCCAAATCGGCAATCAGGTCATCTGCGTTCTCAATCCCGCAAGCCAGCCGAATCATGTTGTCGGCGATGCCGAACGTCCGCCGTTCTTCCGGCGTGCACTGGTAGTAGCTCATCACGAGCGGTTGCTCAATCAGCGATTCGACGCCCCCCAGGCTGGGCGCGATGCGGGGGATTTTTACCGCGTCGACAATATTCGCCGTGGCCCGCCAATCGGCGTCTTTCACGAGGAACGTGACCAACCCGCCGTAGCCGCGCATTGTCTTCTTGGCCACTTCGTGATACGCATGTGACTTGAGCCCCGGATAGTACACCTTTTCGACGCGCGGATGGCTTGCCAAGAATTCCGCCACGCGCTGGCCGTTGTCGTTGTGCCGCTGCATCCGCAGCTCGAACGTCTTGAGGCCGCGCAGCAGCAGGTAACAATTCTGCGGGCTGTTGATGGCACCCATGATGCCACGCAGGTTACGCACCGGCTCGAGTGCCTGCGTCGTGCCAATTACGACGCCGGCCAGCAGGTCATTGTGGCCGGCGAGGTATTTCGTCACGCTGTGGAGCACGTAATCGATGCCGGCCGCGATCGGCCGCAGGTTAAAGGGCGTGGCCAGCGTGGCGTCGATCAGTGTTTCCACGCCGTGCCGCTGCCCGATTTCGGCGAACCGCTCCAGGTCGACGACGCTGAGGTGCGGATTGGTTGGCGACTCGCTGATAAGTAGCTTCGTCCGCCGCGTGATTGCCTTTTCCATTGCGTCGTAATCGCAGGCGGGCACCTGCACCGTCTTTACGCCAAAGCGTGACAGGTGCTTGTTGCAAAACTCGCGGCTGCGGTGATAACACTCGTCGAAGAAAACCACTTCGTCGCCCGCGTTGAGCTTGGCCAGCAACAGACCGACGATAGCCGCCATGCCGCTGGAATAGAGCACGGCCGCTTCGCCCCCTTCGAGCACGGCCAGCTTTCGCTCGGCGACTCGCTCGCCCGGGTTGCCGTAGCGACCATACTCTTCGCGTGGCTGCTGGTCTTCGATGTAGTCGATGACCGACTGCGTATTGGGAAAGGTATACGTCGACGCGCAGAAGATCGGGTCGGTGATCGAGTCGCCTGGTTTCTGCCGCGCTTCGCCACCGTGGACGCTGAGCGTGGAGAACTGCGGCGGCTGCCGAGAGGCTGGTAGTTCGCCGGGCGTCGGCTTATTGTGGGGCGCCTTTTCGGCGGCTGCTGGGCGCTTCGAGCTATCAGACATGTGCGTGGCACTCATGGGTTGGCGACTCCGCTGTCGCAGCGGCATCTCGCGCCGCTGTCGTTCAGGAATAACTCGACTGGGAGCCGTCGGCGCAACAAAAACGCCGCGGACTCCGATAGCTCGGCGACTCGCGGCCCACGAAAACCAAGTTGTGCAAAAAAGGACGTGCGGAAAGTACTTCAGAACGAAGTATAAAATTCTTCTCGAACAGCGCCAATCCTTCCGCGACGTTGGCTCTTTAGCAGTTCGGCTGCAAGCGGCCACAAATCCCGAGTACCGTTGAATTCTACTCTGCTCTTGTGGCGAACACAAGCAAGCGCCGGATTTTTTGCTCTGTTTCCGCCATTTAGTCGGCTCTGGCCGCACTATCGGGCCGTTTGACGGGCTGACCAGCTTGGGATATGTCGCTGCGTTTGCTCACTCGGCGAGCGGAACTCGTCTGGCGGAGCGAAATATGTACACTGGCTTGGCCCAGACCGGCGCGGCGGCCATTTATGGCGCGGCACTTGGCGAGTGGCCGGCGTCCGCAGCGTGCCGTAGGATATGGTTACGTGGCCGGAAGCGTTGATCGGCCGACTAGCAGCGGGACGCCGTATCGATGAGACCGCGACATCACTTATCTGGGAATAGCCGTTTGCCCCCCCGGCAGGCGTGCCGCCTGTCGGAGCAGCGTCGCCCGGCTTATGGCCGGTTGTGCGATATCAATCGCCGGCGTGGGGTTGGGGGTGCAGTCCGGCGCGTGGGCCCAGATGGCGGGCGATTCGCAGCCGGCCGCATCGACCGCGGAAGTTTACCCCGAACACATTGACGGCTGGATTAGAGAGCTGGGCAACGATTCGTTCGCGATCCGGCGCGAGGCGGCAGACCAGTTGGTGAATGCGGGCGCGGCGGCGCCGGTCGACTGGCGGAAATCGCCGCCGGGCCCGATCCGGAACTGCGAGCGGCGGCCCGGCGGATTGTCTTGCTCATCGACGTTGGCGAGTTCCGTCGCCGGCTCGACGCGTTTGCCGCCGACGTCGACGGGAAGTCGGGACTCACGCTGCCTGGCTGGGAGTTTTACCGCGCGTAGCGTAGGCGGCGACGCCAAGGCCCGGGCACTGTTCGTCGAAATGCAGCGAAACGAGTCAGCGCTGTTTGCGGAAGTCTTCGGCGACCGTGCGGCGACTCGCGGGGCTTCCTGGGAGGAGCGGTTACTGCAACTTTTGCAGACGCAGCTCGACGCCACGGGCCAACCCGCTGCGCCCCCGTTGGCCAGTTGCGCAGCGATGGTGCTGGCGGCCAGCGCGCCCGAGGGTGAGATCTCGGACCGCGCCGTCGTGCTCGTGTCGCAGTTGATTTCTCGGACGCCCATTCAGGACGCCTTGCAGGGAGGCGCGCATCGTGACGCGATGCGGCGGCTAGTGACCGCCTGGATCCTGGGCTGCCGAAATAACAGCGAAATCGGCCTGCGTTCGCGGCTGGTGCCGGCCAGCGTGCACCAACTGAAAGGTGCCGCCCCGCTGGTCGTGTCAATCGCGACTGCCGAGAACGAATATCAGAATGCGACCACCGAACTGCGAATGAGATCGCTGTTCGTTGCCGACCAACTCGGCGCCCACGGGCAGGTCGGCCGTCTGGAAAAGCTGATTGACGACTCGACGGTATGCTACCCGGCGACGATCGTCAACCAAAGTCGCGGCTCGCAAGGAAACGTCGACTTGCAAATTCGCGACGTGGCTCTGCTCGTGCTCGTGCGGCTTACCGGCCAAAGTCCGGCCGACTACCTTTACCGCGGAATGGAAGGCCACTTCGAGCTCTCGTCCAATCCGATCCCGCTGGCCTTCGCCTCGCTCGACGAGCGCGATCGGGCGATCGCGAAGTGGCGCAAATGGCGCAGCGGGCATCCCGGAGATCTGACGCCAGAGAGCAAAAACAACGGCGGCGCAGCGAAAATCCGCAGCCGCTCGAACAACATTCACCACCGCTCGAACAGAAGTAATCGCCGATCTTAGAACCGTCAGTGGCGGTCGCGTTTTCTGCGATTTCGCGAGGAAGAATGAGCAGGTCCGCCACTCCGAAACGGATCTGGGATAGGCTCGGCGGTCGCTCAGTATTAGTGTGCCGATAACTATCGAAGATCGAGCGCTGGACCGTGGCAAATCGGCATTGCCGGCACGCAACTGCGATAGCGTTGCTGTCATTCCGCAACATGAATCTTGACCGGCCGCTAGCCCATTGCGACCATCTGCGGCCTCATTTCGCTGGCGAGAATCGGAAGCCGCTCACGATAAACAGAAAAGCGGCGGCAGCGCGCTGCCGTTAGTGCCAATGATATTCAAGCAGCCGCCAGGCGAACGGAGTCGGCCCATGCCAAGCAGGATGTGGTACTTGGCGGTTGTATGCGCCTGCCTGCTGTGGGCCACGGTGAGTTGCAAGTCACCCTACTATGCCGATAAGGGCGCCTTGTTAGGCGGCCTGGGCGGGGCGGGGGTCGGCGCACTTATCGGTCACGCGACTGGGCACACCGGCGCCGGAGCGGCTATCGGCGCCGGCGTGGGCGCGCTGACGGGCGGCGCCGTGGGCGGCGCGCTGGATGATATCGAAGCCAAGAATCGAGCGGAAATCGCCGCGCAAATGGGGCGACCCGTTTCGCAAGGCGCCGCCACGATGGACGAAGTCATCGCGATGACAGACGCCGGCGTCGACTCGCAATTGATCATCAACTATGTCAACAGCTCGGGCACGGCCCAGCCGGTCACGGCGCCCGACGTGATATATCTTCACCAGCGCGGCGTGACGACGGACGTGATCCAGGCGATGCAAACGCCGCGGGTGGCCGCGGTCTCGGCGGCCACGCCGGTGACTGTCGTCGCCCCCGAGCCGCCGCCGGTCATCGTGGAAGAGTATTACGGTCACCCCTACTTCATTGGCCCACCCAGGCCGTATTACCGCCGACGCGGCCCGGGACCGCGCACGGGTTGGGGCTTCTCAATCTCCAATTGATAATTGGGGTTCTGTCGAGTTTGGGACGCCTTGGCGCATTCCGCGGCAGTTTTACGGCCCTTCGGCCAGCTTGCGGTGTTAGGAGCCTTGGCGGAAGTGAAAGTCACCATACCCTACGATCGAAGGCGGCTTGCGCTTCCTGCCGGATGAGGCTCTCCGCCGGGCCAGCGTCGGTACGTGGTTCGGATTCGCAAGCCGCCTCAAAAATAGTGATGTAGGGCGACTTTGCTCGTCGCTCCAGCGACGCTGCGGAGGGGGCAGTCCAATTTGGCAGAACGGCGGATTTTGCCCCGTTTTTGCCGCAGCGGACAAATTGTGAGGGGGGTTTGCCGTGGGTCGCTGTTGCCCCGCAGCGCGGACGTTTTCGGTGGAGAACCACCGACGGCACAAGTAAGATGAAAGTTGCTTCGGAACTGAGACAAGCCCTTTTTGCATCGGCGCGGCCAACATCCGGGTTTCGCCGCCGAAGGAAGAGGATCGGAGTTCGCGCTTATGGCTATGGTTTCCACACTTGCTCGTAAATTCGGCTGTGTGCCCAGCCAAACCACCCGCATGAGGGGGTTTGCGTTGGGTGCCGGCATTGCCGCCGTCGTCAGTTTTGGACCATCCTTGGCCCGCAGCGAGGCTCAGGACGCCGCGACGCCAGCGGCCGTCGCCGAAGTGGCCGAGAAGGTAGGCGAAGCCGCCGCACCGGCAGAGGGGGACACGAAGGCGCTTTCTCCCGAGACGACCGCAGCGGTCGCCCAGCAGGCGGCCGATCCGCATCGCTTCATGTTCAATTTCGACCATCAGCCGTGGCGGGCCGTCCTGGAGAAATTCGCCGCGCAGGCGAACCTTTCCCTGACAATGGATTCGCCTCCTCCCGGCACGTTTAACTTCAGCGATGAGCACCGCTACACCGAGACCGAGTGCTCGACGTCATCAATCGCGTGCTGTACACGACGAAGGGTTACCTGCTGGTCAAGCACGACACGATGCTGATCCTGGTCGATGTGGACGCCAACGAGGTAGCGCCCAGTCTCGTCCCGGACGTGCCGCTCGAGGAGCTCGATCAGCACGCCGATTACGAACTGGTCCGGGTGCTGTACCCGGTTTGGAACATGACGGCAGAACAGGCCGGTGAACAGGTAAAGCAACTGCTCGGCCCGAAAATGAAAGTCGTCACGCTGCCGCAATCGCGGCAGATCCAAGTCACCGAGCTAGTCGTCAAGCACAAGATCATTCGCAAGATCGTCGATGCGGGCAATCAACCCGGTCCGGGCGGCTTTCGCCCATTCGCTTTGAAATACATCTCGGCGGACGCGGCCCTGCCCGTCTTGCGGCAATCTCTCGGTATCGTGAAGGGTTCGGATGTTACGCCCGACGGAAACCCGCCCAACACGCCTCCGTCGGTCCGGCTGACACGCTCGGCCGTCGGCAACGTATTGCTTTTCCAGGGCACGCCCGAAGGTTCCGCCCGCGTTGAGCAACTGATCCGACTCATCGACGTGCCCAACAGCGGCCTGGACACGGCCCGCCAAACGGACATTTATTCGCTCGGTTCCCTCGACGCTAAAAAAGTGCTCGAAGTGCTGGAGGAGATGTTCCGCGGCAATCCGAACGTAACGTTCGTTGACGATGCCGCGACGGCCACTATCTCAGCAGTCGCTCCGCCGGCCGCACAGGGCCGCATCCGAGAAACCATCGAGATGATGCAGAAGGACGCCCGCACGGTGGAAATCATGCCGCTGACGCGGCTCGACCCGGTGATGCCCGCAACATCGTCAATAGCGTATTCGGCGGGACCGGCACGGCCGATGCGCCGAATCCGAACGGCGTCACGGTCGAAGCCGATACCCAGCAGCGGGTGCTGATCGTCCGCGGCAATCGCTCGCAAATCGACCAGGTTCACGAGGTGCTCAACCGGCTGGGTGAGAACTCGCAGGACACGTCAGGGCTGGCCGCTCAGGAACGCATTCGCGTCCTGCCATACTCGCAATCGGCAGCTATTTCGGCGATTCGGCAAATCCAGCGGCTGATGCCAGATATGGGCGACCGGATTCGCATCGTCGCACCGCCACGCGGGATTCCGGTCCGCCGGCCGATTGGCGGACTGGAAGACTTGCAGACACCTGCCTCGCCGCAAAATAGCGTTCCGCCGGCAATCAATCGCGGCCGTGAGCAGACGCCCGGCATCTTTCAAAAGTTCGAATCCGGCAAAGGCGACGCCCCCCCGAAGCCGGCCGCTGCTGCCCCGAGCGACCGGGAAACGAGCACCGAGCCGACTGCCGGCACGCGCCTTGCCACGCACGGAACCGCCAAGGCGCCGGTCCGGTTTGTTGCCGACGAAACGGCAACTACTGCCGAAGGGCAAATCGGCGCTTCGGCGACGCCGCCCGCCTCGGCCCAACTCCAGCGTTCGACACCGGCCGACGGAACGACGTCGCCGACGAAGAAGCCTGTTTTGGTCGTGCCCGGACCCAACGGCTTGGTTGTCGTTTCAGAAGATTTGAACGCATTGGACGATCTGGAGCGGCTGATGACGCTCGTCGCTCCGGCTTCGACCTCGACCGAACGCGAATTCGCCGTTTACTATCTGCAATACGCCACGGCTGAGAACGCGGCCGGTGTGTTGTCGTCCCTCTACGGCGGCAATGGCGCCGCTGGCGCCCGTGGCGGCGGTGGCCGCGGCGGCCGCGGAGGCGGAAATATCGCTCAGGCACTCACCGATCAGCTTGTGCAGCAACTGGCGGGCATCGCCGGCGATGCCATCACGGGCATCCTGGGCGGCGGATTCTCGTCGACCGGCGTCGACATTGTTCCACTGGTCGACAAGAACGCGGTTCTCGTCCGCGCCAAGCCGTCTGATCTCGACATGATCGAGCAGATCATCGAAGTGATCGATCAAAAAGCGGGCCCGATCGAGGACGAATCTGATCCTGACCCGCGGCGAATTCAGGTTTACAACCTGGCCGCGTCCGAAATGGAATCCATGATCCGGGCGCTTTATGCCGATCGCGTGGCCGGCTCCGGTGGCAACCAGGATTTCCTGCGCCAGCTCACCGGTGGGGGCGGCGGACAGGAACAACCAAAGATGACGATCTACGCCGATAACCGCAGCAACCAATTGATCGTCCGGGGCGCCGACGCGCTGTTCGAGAAGGTCTCCAACATGGTCGCCGAGCTCGATGACGTCAGTTTCGACACGAAAGAGGTCACCCAGGTGTATCCGATTTCGGCCGCATCGATGGCCAGCATCAAACTCGCACTCGATCCGATTGCCGCGTCGACGCAAACCAACAACAACAATCAGCAAAACAATAACCAGAATCAGCAGCTTCAACAGCTCCAGCAACTCCAGCAAGTTCAGGCGCTGCTCGGCAATCGCGGCGGCGGGCGGGGTGGCGGTGGCGCTCGCGGCGGTGGTGGTGGCGGCAACGCTGGCGCCGGCGGGCTCGGCGCCTTGCTCGGCGGCGGTGGTGGTGGCCGTGGCGGTGGCGGCGCCCGCGGCGGCGGTGGCGGAGCTCGCGGTGGCGGTGGCGGCCGCGGCGGCGGTGGCGGCGGGGGTGGCCGTGGCGGCGGCGGTGGCGGCCGTGGTGGCTGAGCCCGATCTATGAAATCGGCAATTGAAACCGGAACCCCCTACGCGTATTAACGGAATTTGAGCGTGCTAATGGCTGCCCCGGGCAAGGATCGCACCCCCGTGCCCGTCCGGCCGGGAAAGTGGGAGTTTTACCCCGCGAACGCCCCGCCGGTGCAGTCGCACGGCGCATCGCAGTGTCGCCCGCTGCCGTTGCGACGCGTCGTTCCGTCCGGTCAGTTCCGTGGCGGGCCTCGCTGGGCGACTTATCTCTCGCGTCGGAAGACGGGGCGACTCCTTGGGCAACGCGCCGCGGCGAAGGTCTACGAACTGGAAAACCCTGAACCAGGCCCTCTCGCCCGCGCACGAGAAGAGCTTTCGATCAGTCGCACGGGCGTGTGACGATTTCGCCGGGTCGATCGCCAATCAAGCTACAGCGTCGGCGCCGCAGCGGTTGACAGACCTCTTCGCGATACGAAAATTGCGGCTGCGCTCGAGCTATTAATAGGTACCGCAGTCCGCGGTCTGAGCTCACCGGCTTGTCACGGTGTCTTCAATCGAGATGATTCCGTCGCCGTCCTTGTCGCGCTGAGTGAATTCGCGGAGCTTCGACTCTGTCCAAGTCCCGGATGCATACTCGCTCATGTCGATCTGGCCGTCGCGGTTTGCATCGCGGGACAACAGGGCCGTAAACCAGGAGGGGACGTCTTTGGGCAGCGTTTCTCGAGCCGGCTTGAAGCGGTACGACTTCTCTTCCATCGCCGACATGATGGTCTTCGCGAGCTGAGAATCTTTTGATTCTCCACCGGCCCTCAATTGGGCAACTTGCCGCTGTGGGGGGACTTCACCGCCTCCGCCGCGTCGCCCGCGAGCCCCACTGTCTTCTGCGTTATTGGCCTGCTCGTCGCCGCCACGCCCTCGGCCGCGACCCCGCCGTCCCTGCGGCTGATCGCCTTCTTCTGCTGCACTGGCCGTTTGCTCTTCTCCGCGCGGTCCGCCCCGGCCAAAGCCGCGGCCACCTCTTCCAAACCCGCCACCGCTGGCGAAGCTGGTCTGCAACTCGCTCAGAGTGATGACGCCGTCGTGATTGCCATCTGCATCCGGGCTAATCCCACGCTGTTCGCTGGCCTGGAGCATGCCGTCTTTGTTCTGATCGAGACGATCGAACATCGTCTGGGCAAAATCTTGGGGATTTGCGTTGCCACCCGCTCCGCCCGGCCCGCCGCGCGTGAACTGTGGCCCGCCGCCGTTTTCGCCGACGGTGTTGTCCGTGCCGCGGCCGCGGCCGCCACGCCCTCCACGGCCGCCACGACCGCCGAATCCGCCCTGGCCAAAACCACCGCCTTGGCCAAACCCGCCTCCCTGCTGGTCGCCCCCCTCGCCCCCTTGAACCGCCTGCTGAAAACCGCCCCGGCCACCCCGGCCTCCGCGACCGCCCCGCTGGGCAAATGCCTTCGACGAGGACAGTCCCAAATCTGCCAGGCTACAAAAGGCGCAAACAATTATCGCGAGTAATATGTGTGAGTAGTATTTCATATCGGTTCTAACCCCGCCACCGCGCCTAAGTTCCTGCTGCCAACAAAGTTGCCCCTGCCAGCATTTATCGAATGACGTCCAGGTGACGTCCCCATTGTACCAAGGGAACGACGGTTTCGGGCCCTGTGCGGAGATCACTCAGAAGTTGACAATTGTGCCGGAAGGTACCCGGATCGTATTTGCTCAAGAAAAGGCCCGCCCGTGACCCGCTTTTGCCTCGCCGCCACCGCCCTCAACACGACTCCGATGAAGTGGAACACCAACCAGCGGCACATCTCCGCCGCCCTGGCGGCCGCCCGCGATGCCGGTGTCGGCATTCTCTGCCTCCCTGAGCTATGTATCACTGGTTACGGCTGCGAGGACATGTTCTTCTCGACCGGCATCCAGCAGACGGCCCTGGAACTGCTTGCCGAGCTGGCTGCCGAGACGGCAGGGCTCGTGGCTTGCTTTGGCCTGCCGGCCTTTTACGCGGGAGGTGTCTACAACTGCGCGGCGGTCGCCTGCGATGGCCGCCTGGTTGGCTTGGTGGCCAAGCAGCACCTGGCGGGCGACGGCATCCATTATGAACCCCGCTGGTTCCGCCGTTGGTCCGCCGGGGCGATCGGCCAAATTGAAATTGCCGGCCAGGCATATCCGCTGGGGGACCTCCTATTCGACTGCGGCGGCGTGCGGATCGGCCTGGAAATTTGCCGCGACGCTTGGGTTGCCGACCGCACCGGCGCCCGGCTGGCCGAGCGCGGCGCCGATGTGATTCTCAATCCCAGCGCCAGTCACTTCGCCTTCGCCAAGCAGCAGATTCGCGAGCGATTTGTGCTCGAAGGCTCGCGGGCGTTCTGCGTCAGCTATGCCTATTGCAACCTGCTCGGCAACGAAGCGGGCCGCGCGATCTACGACGGCGGCACGCTGATCGCCAGCGGCGGCAAAATGCTCGTTCGCGGCCCGCGGTTTTCGTTCGCCGACTGGCTCTTGGCAACCGCCGTCGTCGACGTCGACGCCACCCGCCGACAAAGGGCCGAATCGGTCCCCGACGTGTTGCCGACGGAGCGCAACGACGGCAATGCAACGATCTCGGCCGAATTCGATTTCCCTGCAGTCAGCGAACCAACCGGCGCGGTTGCGGTCCGCACTGGAGTCTGCACCTCAGACAACCACACACAGTCAAAGAGCCGCGGTGCTGAACAGCGCCGGGCTGCCGCCGATTCATTGCTACCGATTCCCACCACCCGCTGGGAAACCGGTCCCAACCAAAAACAGGAAGAATTCACCCGAGCCGTCAGCCTCGCCTTGTTCGACTACTTGCGGAAGAGCCATGCCCGGGGCTTCGTCGTCTCTCTCAGCGGCGGCGCCGATTCCTCCGCCGTCGCCACGCTGGTTCACCTCATGGTCCAAATCGCAATCCGCGAACTGGGCGAAGATAACACGATCTTGAAGCTGGGTGCCGCATTGAACCTCCCCCTACGTTCCAGGGAAGGGCCAGGGGACGGTCCATCGCCCTCGGCGATGCACGCAGCAGCTCAAGCTTTTGTCCGCGAACTTCTCACCTGCGTCTACCAATCCACCCGCAACAGCGGTCCCCTTACGCTTGACTCGGCGCGCACCGTCGCCGCAGCCATTGGCGCCGAATTCGTCCACTGGAGGGTCGACGAGCTTATCGACGGCTACGTCGCCACCGTCTCGCAAGCGATCGGCCGCCAGCTTGATTGGACGCGCGATGACCTGGCCCTGCAGAACATTCAGGCCCGCGCCCGCGGCCCCGGCGTCTGGCTCTTGGCCAATCTCCGCGGCGGGCTGCTCCTCACCACGAGCAACCGTAGCGAGGCGGCGGTTGGGTACGCCACGATGGACGGCGACACGTGCGGCGGCCTGGCCCCGATTGCCGGCATCGACAAGGCGTTCCTGCTCGACTGGCTGAAATGGATGGAAACGACCGGCCCGGAAGGCGTTGGTCCGTTGCCCGCCCTGGCCGTCGTCAATCGACTTCAGCCCACGGCCGAGCTACGCCCCCTTGGCAGCGACCAGACCGACGAAGGCGACCTGATGCCGTACCGCGTACTCGATGCGATTGAACGCGCGGCCATCCGCGACCGGCAACTGCCAGTCGCAGTTTACGAGAACGTCCGGCCGCAGTTCCCGCAGCACAGCACGCAGCAAATTGCCAACTGGGTCGAGCGATTTTTCCAACTGTGGTGTCGCAATCAATGGAAACGCGAACGCTACGCCCCGTCGTTCCACCTCGACGACGAAAACCTGGACCCAAAGACCTGGTGCCGGTTCCCGATCCTCAACAGCGGATTTGAGAAGGAGCTGGCTGAGCTGCGGCGCCACGTTGCCAATCGCGAGAGCAAATAGCCCGATAAGGAATTCGACGGCTTCAATTGGGAGAACGCCCGCTAAACAGTAGAACGATGGCATCAATTGGACCACGTGTGTCGAGCTTCGGCAGATGGACGACAAAGGCTGGTATCGAGTGATCTATCTGGCTGAGGCCCGAACCCGCTCCATTGGCTGCATCGCGTTGTGAAAAAATCCGCAAAGATCGGGAGGCAGGCTGCGTAGGCAACCCGAGCCACAGGTTATGAATCGGTTGGTGTGGCTGGTCCAGGAAGTGCCGCGTGCAAAACTCGTTATCGACGCGGTTCAGGCACGTCTAGGCGCGCAGAATCGCGCCAATACGAACGTAAAAAAGAACAGCCGCTTGCGGTTCAGCTCCGTTGAACCGCAAGCGGCAAACATGCACTCGAGTGGCACAAGAAGGATTCTAAACTGCTTCTTCGGTGGCGCGCCGCCGAGAGCCGTTACGCAACCAGCCGCAACGCGTCGGCCATCTCCTTCACGGCGTCGACGAACTCCTCAAAGATCCGCAAGTCCAGCGCCGAGGCCGTGTCCGCCTCGGGGTGGAACTGGGTCCCCAGGGCAATCCAGTCCGGCATCCGGCTTTCGATCGCCTCGACGATGCCGTCCGGGCACTTGGCCGTCACTTCGAAGCCCGAGGCGACTTCGTCCACGGCCATGTGGTGCATGCTATTCACCCGTAGCTCGCCGTCGCCATAGACGCGCTCCATCAGCGAGCCCGGCGTGAGCACCAGCGTATGCCGATGGGCCGGGTCCAGCGGATCGTGGTGCGGTAGCGCCGCCGGCCGGTCCTCTGGTATATGCAAGAGCAGGTTGCCCCCCAGTACGACATTGAGAAGCTGCATACCCGCCCCGATGCCGTACACTGGCAGCCTCCGCTGCGCGACCAGCCGCATTAGCCGGCGATCGAACGATTCCCGTCGTGCGGCGAGCGGGCGGATCGATGGGTGGAGCATCCAGCCGTCGCGGCGTGGGTCGAGGTCGGCCCCGCCGACAAACACCACGCCGTGCAAATGATCGAGAATCTGCCCGATGTCGTCGTCTTCTTCGAGCGGGGGAATGATGACTGGCACGGCGCCGACTTTTGTCAAGGCATCGTAGTATCCGGCGGCGACGTAAGTGAACGCGGGTTTGTCGCCGCTGGCATTTAGAAAGTCGGCATTCAGACCAATCATTGGCTTCAACATGGCAGCACTCCCTTTCTGGGCGTCGTGCGAGACGCGGGTCGCGAAGCCGTCCTGGGCCTGGCAGCCAATGCTGACGTGCGGAAAAGATGTTACCGAAAATCGCTGCAGCAACAGCTTACGCCGCTGTCCACAGATTGCGGATGCGGGTCGCGTTCCGCGTGCGGCGGCAACGGGCCGTTCCTCATTGAACGTGCCATTGAGTATTGCCACCGAAGTGACCCGTAGGCCGACGTCGATTCTGTCGGTGTGGTCCGCCGAGGCAATTTCGGCGGCCAATCCGGCCGGACATCCTTATCGCTTGGCCAAGAAGACTCCCCTTTTAGTAACCGGCCCCGTCACGGGCCACGCGGGAATGCAAGTTGAGGCTAGAGTGTAGCCAGCCGTCGGGCGATTTCAAGTCCGCACGCCATCTTGGGGAAGGCGAGCAATGCTAGCACAATATGCTGGGGAAAAGACCTGAAATTCGGGTCTACCGCAGGAAGTTTCGTACCAGGTCGTAGCCGATCCAGAAGATACCCGCGTCGATCAGCAAATGGCTCAGCCAGGGGCCGACGAGCGAATGACTTCGCTCGTATAGCCAGGCCCAGAACAGGCCGCCGACCGCGACCGCGCCGAGAAAAGCCACGTGATTGGCGAGGTAGCGCCGAAATACACTGCCAGCACAATCACGTGATGACAGGCGAAAAACAAGGCTGAGGCGATCGCCGCCGGCCAGAAGCGGGTAAGTAAACGCAAGTGCCCAAAGACAAACCAGCGCCAATAGTATTCCTCCAGCAGCGAATGGCAGAGCGAATAAAACAATCCCAGCGCGGCGTATTTCCGCGGTGTAACGATCCCGAACGTTGCCAGTTTGTCGGAGATCGATTGCGACGTGTCTGCGAAGAGTTGCGAATCGCGCAGGACCAACGAATACAGCAGCCAACCCGCGGCAACGACGGCCGCGCTGAACAAAGTGCCAATTCCAATTGCGTCGCCACGCAGCCTCGGTCTGTATTGCCAAAGAGGCTCTCGGAGGATGGTCAGCACCCAAACGAGCGGAAATGCGAACTGAACGACTTTAACAGCCAGGTAAATCTGCTGCTGAGCTCCAGCGGCCAGGTCGGCCGCCAATACGAAATAAAGCCAAGTAAACAGCGTCGGCACGGCGAGGGCAAAAAGAATGCCCATCCATCGTAGCGGGCGGCTCGTCGCGCGAATATGATGCTGTAAATTGTGATTGTCGGAGCTCATAGATTCGAAATGTAAGGCACGAGGGGTGGAACCAGGGTCTGCCGCCATATCACGTGGAATTAGGCGGCTCATTGACAAGGCTGACCGTCGCCCCGTTTACCAAGCCTATCTTCGGCGATATTCTGAGACTATTGCAACCGGTGGCCGGCCCCGATGCGGCGGGTGTGCGCTAAGGGTAAGCTGCCGGCGGCTAATTGTAGGCACAATCGCTGGATAGCGAGTTTCTGGATCTACAACACCATCTATACTCGCCAATGCATTTTCATCGCGTCTGCCTCGAGTCCTTTGGCTACGTGTTGCCCGAGGAAGTGATCACGACCGACGAGCTTGAGCTCCGACTGGCCGCTCTGTACCAGCGGCTGCGACTGCCTGAAGGGCGCTTAGAATTGATGACGGGCATCCGCGAGCGGCGATTTTTTCCGCCCCACACCCGGCCGAGCTCGATCAGCATTGAATCGGCCCGCCGGGCGATTGAGGCGAGCGGCATCGACCCGCGGCAATTTGGCGCACTCGTGCATGGTTCGGTGTGCCGCGATTTTCTCGAGCCAGCCACGGCCTGCCGCGTCCATCACGGCCTGGGCCTGCCTGCCGAGTGCATGATCTACGACGTCTCGAACGCTTGCCTCGGTTTGCTGACGGGCGCAGTGCAAATCGCCAACATGATCGAGCTGGGCCAAATTCGTGCCGGCGTGGTTGTGGGCACCGAGTGCGGCCGCGAACTAGTCGAGAACACAATCGATTTGTTGAATGGCGACACGACGCTCACGCGCGAATCGATCAAGCCGTACGTTGCCTCGCTGACGATCGGCTCCGCTAGTGCGGCATTTGTGCTGTGCGATCGCGCACTCAGCCGAACGCAGAATCGATTGGCTTCGGCCATGGTGCAATGCGACACCAGCCAGCATGGTCTCTGCCAAAGCCACGGCCTGGCAGCGTTGATGCACACCAACAGTGAAGCGCTGATGCGCCAGGGCGTGGCGGCAGGGGCCGAAACGTTCCAGCGATTCCTGGCTGCCGCTGGCTGGGAACCAGACGATATCGGCCAAGCGTTTTGCCACCAGGTGGGCGTGGCGCACCGAAAACTGCTGTTCCAAACGCTTGGCCTTGATCCGGCGATTGATTTTGCCACGCTGGAAACGCTCGGCAATACGGGGGCGGTCGCCCTGCCGGTTACAATGGCCCTGGGCATCGAGGCGGGCCGATTAAGCGCCGGCGATCGCGTCGCGATGCTCGGCATCGGCTCGGGCATTAATTGCCTGATGCTCGGTGTCGAGTGGCAGAAAGCGCCGGCAGAACGCCCGCTGCAGCACGCGGCGAGCGGCCCCCATTCGTTAGTTCGAGATCGGCCCTGGACAATTCGCTAGCCGCCCAGCAGAAGCCAAAGTAGTAGGCCGATGACAGCGACGCCGCCGACGGCAATCAGCACCCAAGCGGCGGCTGGAATTCCCTGACGCGGTGGCGTGTAGCCCGGCGGTTGCAGCGGGTTGAATTGTGCCCGCTGAGAGACACGGCGGCGAATCTCGTCAAGATCCGGATCGTGCAGCTCTTCCTCGATGAGTGATTTACTGGCGCCGGGCCCGGTGACAACGATGTCGCTTGTGGTTGCCAGATCTGCGGCGGAATCGCCATCTTCCGCGGCCGACTCCGGTATTGACGCCGACTTCCGCTGCACGACGCCCAGGACGTCCTCTTCGTCAAGCGGCGCCAGGCCGATCTCTTCGTCCTCGTCGCTGCGACCGGTGGCCTGCTGATCGATCCGCTTCGTATCGCGTTCGGGCGAGGAAAGGGCCCGGCCGCTGCCGGTGCCACTGGCGCCACCGATACTGCTGCCGGCGCGCACGGACGACGGTGACTTTCCCAGGCCGTAGCGAGTAAAGATGCCGCTGCCAATACCGCTACCGGTTTCTTCGGCTTCGATTCGGCCGCCACCCAGCTTGCGGCCGCGCTCGGCGAGCCACTCGGCCAAGCGCAGAAACTTCGCCGGCGGACTGATAGCGTTCATCCGGCTTCTTCGACATCATTCGATCGCAAATGTCGACGAGCGAAGGTGGCGCATCGGGACGCGACTTGAAAATCGATTCCGGCTTGGTCGTCTGGTGCTTTAGCAGCCGCTCAGAAATCGAACCCTCGCGAAACGGCGGACCGCCAGTCAACAGGAAATAAAGCGTGCAGCCCAGGCTGTAAATATCCGATCGCGCGTCCGCCTGGTGACTGTTGAGTGCTTGTTCCGGCGCCAGGTAGTCGGCCGTGCCAAGCACGTTTTCTTCGTTCGCCATCGTGAGCGAGGTCTGGTCGTCCTCGGTGAGTTTCGCCAGTCCCAGGTCGAGCAGCTTGACGGTACTGTTGCGGTCGACGAGAAAGTTCGCCGGCTTGATGTCGCGGTGGACGAGCCCAACTTCGTGGGCGTGCTGCAGGCCGTTCGCCGCCTGGGCAATATAATCGGCCGCCGTATCGTAATCGAGCGGACCTTGGCTCGCCACGAGCTGATGCAAGTCCTGTCCTTCCACGTACTCCATGACGATGTAGTGGATATTGCCCTGGTTATCGATGTCGTAGGCGCGGACGATATTGGGGTCGTCCATGCGGGCGACGGCGCGGGCCTCAAGGCGAAAGCGATCGAGGTAAGATGAATCGTCGACACGGTTCTGCGGCAGCACTTTGATCGCCACGCGGCGCTTCATCATTTCGTGCTCGGCCAGATAGACGCTGCTCATGCCTCCCTTGCCGATTTGGCCAAGCAGCTTGTACTTTCCGAGTCGGAAGCCTTTGTGCTTGCCGGCGAGCAGCTTGTCGGCTTGCCACCGCGTGATCAGGTTTCCGGCAATCATCTGGTCGGCCAACTCATTCTCGTCCTCCAACACGGTCTCGCCGCGTTCGGCCGAGATACGATCGAGCAGCGACACCAGCCGCGCCTCGTCCACGAGTTCGCTCTTCCGCACAAGTTCCAACAGCTTGTTGGCGGCTACCTTGGTCATAAACGACAATAAGGCTTCGCTCAGCGTGTGGTCTGTTTGGGGTAGGATTCCACCTGCGCCGGCGAAAATCGGTTCCACAAATTAAACCTGCAAATGCGACAAGTTGCGCACCACCCTATCCCGGGTAGGTCGCGGCAATGCTCGGCTTCCTGCCCTGATTGTACCCACGATTGTGGTCCAGCGAACGGTTTTGCCTATTTCCAAATCCGTACGATTGCCTCGCTGGCGGCCGAGGAAAGCGCCGGTCGCGCCTTAAATTAACGATACCACGGCTGGTTGAGTGCGGCCAGCAGATTTTTCGCCTTAGCGCCGGCTTTCGTCTGCCTTTCGTGGGTAGCGAATCTCAGTCTAAACCGGCCACTACCGCAGGCCTGAACCCCGCTCCTACGAAGGCTGCCCCCCTGGCGAGCGGCGGACCAAGTCGGCGTCGAAAGTAGTTCGTGCTCATGCCGGCGTCGACGACGATCTGCTGGGCGTTGATGCCGCTCGACCGCGGACTCAGCAAGAAAGCCGCCACGTTCGCAACTTCCTCCGTTCGAACCGCCTGCTTTCGTAGTGTCGCTTGCTCCGCATACAAGTAGGAATCGACGTATCCCGGAATGCCGGCCGACGCCGACGTCTTCAGCAGCCCGGGCGCGACCGCGTTGAACCGCACTTGCGAAAAACGGCTGAAGGATTTCGCCAAAAACACCAGCGACGAATCCAAAGCCGCCTTGATCGGGGCCATGAAGCCGTAGTTCTCGCTGGCCATTCGCGTCGTGGAAATGGAAATCGTCACCACCGACGCATCGGCCGCGAGCAGCTTGCGCTTTTCGAGCGCGTTCGCCACGGCCACCAGCGAATAGCATGAGATGTCAAACGCCCGCAGCATAGAGCGCTTGGGCGTCTCGTGAAAAGGCTTAACGCCATCTTCATAATCGGCGAAGGCAATCGAGTGGACGAGGCCGTCGAGCACGAGTTGTTGGGCCGCCACATCTGCTGCCAGCCGCTCGATCTGATCTTCGAATTCGACGTCGCACACAAAAACTTGGGCGTCGCCAACCAGCGGCCGCAATTGCTGACGGCGGTCTTCGCTGCGCACGCTGTACACAACCTCGGCCCCGGCTTCGACGAGCACCCGGGCGATATGCCAGGCAACGCTTTTCTTATTCGCGACGCCCATCACGAGCACGCGCTTGCCGGCGAATTGGAGGAAATCGGTAGACATCGCGGTGAAGCGTTTGTTAGGAAACGTTTCACCACAGAGGTCACAGAGGGCACGAAGGAAGAGGAAAGAATGGGAACACTAATTTTCGCTAATCGACACCAATAGGGAGCTTTGAAATTGCGATCCCCTTATTTCGTACGATTAGTGATTGTTAGCGTAGAATAGTGTTCCTGAACACTCTTCTCAGTGTTCCCTGTGCCTCCGTGGTGAACTTTCTTTAGTTTCTATTGAGGTCGCGCCATCTTGCATGCAAAGTCGAACGTGGCTGCCGTCTTTTCGCCGACCTTGATCTTGGCGTTCAAAAAGAACGCCCCGGCCATTTGCTCGACCAGGTCAACTTCCATCGTAATCGTGTCGCCGGGCAGGACCATGGCTTTGAATTTTACATTGTTGATCCGCGACGCGACCGGCACCATGCCCGACGCCTCTTGAATGTGCCGGGCGAGCAATATCGCTCCCGCTTGCATGGCCGCCTCGACCAACAGCACGCCTGGCGTCAGCGGAAACTCAGGATAGTGGCCACGATACCAGAACTCGTCACCCGTGAAGCGCTTGCGGCAAACGATCTGCCGGTCCGATTGCTCGACGATTTCATCGACGAGCAGGAACGGCTCGCGGTGGGGGATGGCGGAATGGATGGCGTCGAGGGACATGGAAAAATGCCATTGCGTCGTTAAATCATTGCACGCGCACAAAAGAAACGGATTCGCGCATACAGCAAACGTTCCATTTGGAACGGTGCCCGTGCACCTCGATGGTTATAAACCCGCAATTATTTTTTTCAAATGGTCGCTTGAGCAGACGAACAGAATACAGATATCCGAGCCGTCCTAATACCATTCGCTGGATGCTTCGCAGGTAGGCTACGCGAAATTCGTTTGGTATTGGGACCATGTCATAAACTTCAGGTCCTACCGCTATTTTCAAACAATGGTCGCCAGCTGCGAGATCGAATACGATTCGATCGACGTTTTCTGCGTGGCGTGGTCCAATGTTGCCGCCAGAAACAGCTGGCATGACGGCCAATCGTCGGTCAAGTCCAACAGATTTCCGTGGACGTAGGGGAGTTGTTCATAAAATAGTTCGACGTCTGCCATTTCACCAATCATTGACCCGCCGCGACGGCCGAATTTGACCGTGAAGCTCCATTCATCAACTGGCTATCCACCTCATTCGCCACGATCACGCCGTAATTCATCGCCCCCAGCCAGCCGCTCATGATGATGCCGACGCTGCCGGCGTGGTATAGGCCCGTGATTTGTTGCGGCAGCGCGCGGCTGACGGCGAGGCCTTCGAACTTCGTGCCGAAGCTGGCCCCTTGCACGTGCTGCGTGTAGTGCTGGAACGTCACAGGCGTCGAGGCCTCGGCGTGGTCGATGCGGGCCCGGACGTTCGGTACGTATTTGTCGAGCGCGTCGAGCGTCGTTTCGACCAGGTCGTGCTTGCTGGCTGCATATTCCTCCGGTGAAAGCTTGGCCCAGTCTTCGAAATTCGCGTTCGTGCTCGACACGATCAGGCAACGCGGCCGGCCATCGGGGCGGGTGCGCGGATAGTAAAACGAATACGTGCGGCTGGTGATGTCGCGGCTGAGAAGGAGCTCGGTGCGGAACAGCGGCGCCGTCGAGCTGAAGAGGAGGTCGCCTGTCGATTCTTCGATCCGCTCGTCCGCCTTGAGGGCCATGTAAACCTGCGTGCTGCTATTGTTGAGGCGGACGGCGCGGGCAGCTTCGATGAAGGTGCGGTCGAAATAATCCTCGCCGATAAGGTTGAAGATCGTCGCCTTCAGGTTCGAATTGGATACGACCGCGTCGCACGCGATCGTCCGCCCGTTCACCTCGACGCCGCGCACGCGGCCGCCGCGGCAGTCGATTCGCGACACGTTCGAGCGGATGCAAATATCAACGCCGCCCTTCCGCAGGTCGGCTTCCATCAGCGTGATCAGCCGGTCGGTGCCCCCTGCAAACGTGAACACGCCCTTCGCCATGAAGTTTGAAAACACGATGCCGTAGCTGATGGCCGGGTCTTCCAGCGTGCTGCCGTTGGCGTAGGTGATCGGCTCCATCAGCAGGCGAATCACGTCCTCGCGGCCGGGGAAGAAGCGGTCGAACATTTCGCGAGTGGTGGTCGTCTGGTCGTCGTAAAAATTCATACCGCGGGCCGTGTCGAAGAAGGCGCTCACCGCGGCTGGGTCGACCTTGAAGTCCTCCGTCAAGAGTCGCGTGAAGTCGTCGCGGTTGAACGACGTGGTCAGCGAGAACATCGGGTTGTCGAAGCGGATGTGCTTGAGCTGGACGATCGAATCGGCGATCTCCTGCGTCCAATACCGCCGGCAGCTTTTGACCATGCCGTAGGGAAAGCCGTGCAGCGAGATATCAAAAATATGCCCGCCCGGCCGCTTGAACCAAGTGGCCATTCCGCCCAGCTTGTAGTGCTGCTCGAGCAGCAAGACTCTGCGCCCTGCCGCGCAAGAATATTGGCCGCCGTCAACCCGGCCAGGCCGCTGCCGATGACGACGACGTCGTAGTGAGATTTGGCGTGTTCGAGAAAGTCGCGGGGCATAAATCAATCTTTGTCTTTTTCATCTCCCCTTTCAAGTCAGGCATGAATCCCCTTGGGTTGAAAGCGCTTGCTTTCGTCATCGGACGACGAAACGTGAAACATTTCAAAACGTCTCAGTCAAGGGTAGATTGATTCGCGACTGTCGTCGAAATTCGGATTGTGCGACGTTTGTCGTGCGGCAAAGGCATGAGAATACGCCAGACGCCTATTGGGATCGCGTATATAACGATCCCCCCTGATCGTCCTCCTCGATGCTCGGCTGTACACTTGGGGTGGCAGCGATTTGCCGTTCTAACACGTCGGTGGTCATCGTGCCCTGCCAGTTGCTGCTGCGCGCGTCTTTGGTGGTCCAGTAATCGACCCCGATCTCATCAGTTTCGAAGATGCCGAGCGTGCCGCAGCGGGCAAACGTCAATTGGCCGTCGAACCTCCCGAAATCCACAGCACGATCGTTTCCGCTCGGCGTTCGGGGTCATTGGAATCAACGGCGGATTCTTGCGCAAGCGGATCAAATCGAACGTGGCGTCGGCGGAAAACTCACGCTGTGCGGCGGCCGGAATCGCGGACGATTCCCGCCAGTCGCGATCGGCCAGCCACGTGCCGTGCGGCGCGGCGGCCACGCTTCCGAAGCCGCTCTGCGTAATGACCTTGGTTTCCCACTGCCTGTCGGATCGCTCTTCGACGCGAAAGCGGAGCACGAATTCGCCTGACTGGATTGCTCCCCGACTTCCGGTGCCGAAATAAGTCTGCCGCTGTCGGTCGGGATCGACCGGATCCTGTAGCTCGGGCATCCGCCCACGGTAATTGTAGATGACGTACGTGTGATTGCCAGGCAGATAAATTCGCCAGGCCCATTCGTTCGGCTTGCGCGAATTAATTCGCACGGCGTACACCTTGCTGCGGTCGTAAACGTCGAGATGGCCGGCTGCGGCGCGAAGACTGGCCAATTGGTTGCTGAGCGCGGCCGCCTGCCAACCTGCCGTTGCCAGCAAGACGCCGAGCTCCGCAACCGCGGCCAGCAACAAGACGGTGACGATCTGGCCCAACCAACGGTAGCGCGAGGCGTCCGGCGGCCGGTCCTCGATGGCGCCTGTATCCATATGAATCTTCCAGCGCGACGAGCGCTCATTGGTGTTTAGCCTACCGGGTCGCCGGTTCCGATTCGAGCCACAAAACGATGCTGTCGGCATCACCCGTCGGGCTGGTGGCCGACCACGAACCGGGGCGTTCTTTAATCACTGGGCGGCGGACGTGCAGAAGAACAATTCGCTCGCCGGCCGAATACGCCGTCTGCTCGGAAAACGGCACGTCGCTACTGCCGCCGCCCCGCGAGCGCCCGTCGGAAAGCCAATCGCCGTTCGGCTGGTGAATCGGCGCAGTGCCGCCCGGCTGCAGCTGCAATCGCCACTCGTCAGCCTCTTGGACAAGCTGTGCTTCGAGCGTAATCTCCCCATTCAGGCCGGCAGGCCCAATGTTCACCGGCTGGCCCAGTTCGCAGACTTTGCCGAACCAGAATTCGCGCAGCGTCGGAATCGCGTCCGTCGCCGCGCCGGCTTCGCGCATCGGCTGCGTCAAGGCGCGCCAGGCGTTGAACGTGGGCCCCTGCTGATCGGGCAGAAAACCGGACGCACAGCGAATACGATACGTACGGCCGGGCGGAAGATAGACGCGCCAGCTCCAGGTGAGCGGGTCGCCCGTTTGCACTTGCAGCGCGTGGATCTTGGCAGGGTGTTCAATCGTCAGGTAGCCAAGTTCCGTGCGAAGTTGAGCGATTTCTGCCCGCATTGGTCCGATCCGCTGCCGCGTCTGCCGCAAGGCGAGCGCGACGGCCACGCTGGTCGTCAGCAGCAACAGATTCCGCAGCGAGAATCGCGGGCGTAGACGAGGCATGGAACCGCGCTCAAATTAAGAAGTCTTTCGGCGACGTTTTTTCTTCGGCGGCGCGGCGTTCGGAAGCACCGAGGCAATATTCATCAACGTAATTACGGCGTTTCGCTTCACCCCTTCGTCGTCGATTAGGATTGCCGCTGTGTAATCAGCCACAACGATGAACTCAGGCTTTTCGACAAAGTACTCGCGACCGTCGTTCATTCGGATGAGCAGCGGGCATTGCTTGAGCATTTGTTGCAGATCGTTTGGTTCCATTGAGTCGCCCAATTTGTTATTAGAATCATCACAACAGTATACCTTGGGGTTAGCCCTTCAAACAGTGGCGATTGGCCATCCCGATGCCGCTGGTGATCGCGCCGATGATGCCGACCAGGCCCTGATCGGTGCCGCAGATGAAGAGGTTCTTCAAATGAGTCTTGCCGTCGAGGTGCTTATCCGGCGAGCCGTAGATGGCGCCGTTGTCGTGGCCCGTGAAACGGACGATCGTCGTTGGTGTGAACATATCGGTGTCGATCACTCGGCCGCGATAATCGGGCACGAAGCGGACGGCCGATTCGGTGATGCGATCGTACCAGCGGAGTTTTTCCAGGCGGTAGGTCGGCTCGTCGAGGGACCGCCAGCGGTCGAAATTCGCCAGCACCGTCACCCGCACCGAGCTGTCGGAAAGCGGTTCGTCGTAGGCAAAATTGTTGGGCGAACAGACAACGCCGCTCCGCACGTCACATAGTTCTTCGGGCCGGGCCCAGTGAAATTGGTGGCAGTCGTTGAAAAAAGTAACCGTTTGATGGTGGCCCAGCTCGGCCGGCGGGACGTCGAGCGTGGCGATCGTCTCGCAGAAGCTCAGTTGGCCGCTCCCCCGCGAGGTGACGACTGGCTGGCCGTCGTCGCACAGCCGCATGGTTTCACCCCAGCCGGCGGACGAGATGACATGGCGTGCTTCGAGCTCTTGGTTATCTTCGAGGATCACTCGGTTTACCCGGCCGTTTTCCACCGCCAATCGCTTCACGCCGCTCCGCAGCTTGAGCTCGCCCCCCAGGGCGCGAAACCTGCGCACGAGGTGCTTGAGGATCAGCCGCACGCCCGCTGCGGGCCGGCCGAGGCCCTCCAAGAAGACGCTGCGGAACAGGATCGAGAACTGGCCCCAGTCCATGTCGTGCTCGCGGGCCGAGCCGTAGAACATCAGCGGGCAGAGGAGCATTTCGACGAGCAGCGGCTCGGTGATGATCGAGCCGACCACCTCGCGGGCCGACGTATTGACGTGCGTCTCGCTCAGCTCGTCGTACTCGATGATCTCGCCGGCCAGCTTCTCAAGCCGCTCGGCCTGGCCGGGAAACGCGCGGGCGACTTCCTCGCGGAGCGTTTCAAAATTGTTATCGAACCGCAGCCGCACGCCGGGGAAGACGATCTCGGAGCCCAGTTGCGGGGCGATCGCAAAGTCGTCCCAACGGAGCCGGAGCTGCCGCAACAGCCGCGCGAGCGGGCCGGTCTTAGTCCCTTTTGGCGAGTAGTTCGTCACGGCGTGCAGGCCGACATCGTAATCGCGGCCGCGCAGGCGATAGAACGAGTTCAGGCCGCCGATCGTCGAGTGCCGCTCCAGGATGCAGACCCGCTGATCGTAATAGGCCAACCGAATGCCGGCGGCCAGGCCGCTCATGCCCGCGCCGATGATGATGGTGTCATACATAGGAGCAGGGAGCGAGGAGCACGGAGCATGAAGAAGAGATCGAGTGATTCTCATCTCCCTGCTCCGTGCTCCCTGCTCCTGCCTTCAAACTTTTTCTCCTTCCACGTCTTTGAGGAGCGGCTCGAGATACGCCACCGTGCTGGCCATGCTGGCCAGTTGCATGTAATCCGACTCGGGCACCTGGATGCGGTGCCGCTTGCGGAGCTCCATCACGATGTCCAGAAAATCCATGCTGTCGAGCTCGAGCTGCTCGCGAAAGCGGACGTTGTCGTCCAACAGCGACAGGTCCTCGTCCGGGGCAATGTCGCTGAGAATGTCGAGCACTTCATCTCTTATTTCTGCCGGTGTCATGCCGGATTCTCCTTCTCAACCAATCTGGTATTAACCACTAAGGCACGAAGAACACGAAGAAGCAAGTACAACAGATGCTGGGGATCAAGTAGCCGCGAAAAGGCGCGTGAAATCACAAAAAAGCAAGGATTTGGATTGAGTACAGATTTGTATAACTGCCTGGATGAAAACTTGTGCGCCTTTTGTGCGACCGTTCCTCCCTGTGATTCCTTCGTGTCCTTTGTGTCTTGGTGGTTCAAAAGCAATCTATACCTTGCCGACGATCACGACCGAGTTGATCCCCAGCATACCAAATGAATTGTTGAGGATATAGCGGCACGTTTTCCGCTGCCGGGGCTCGTTGATCACCAGACCCGGCAGACTACACTCCGGATCCAGCCGGTCGAGGTTGATCGTGGGATGACAGACGCCGTCGGCCAGCGACGGCAAATTGCCCGCCAGCTCCAGGGCCCCGGCTGCGCCCATCGCGTGGCCGATGAAGCTCTTCGTATTGTTGATCGCCGGCTGGCGCGCCGCCGGCGAACACCTGCCGCAGGGCGATGCATTCCTGGATGTCGCCGCTGGTTGTGGCCGTAGCGTGTGTGTTGACCAGGTCGATGTCCGCCGGCTCGAGCCGCGCCTTTTGAATGGCCATTTGCATGCAGCGGGCCTGCTCCGTGGGATTCGGCAGGACGAAATCGCTGGCGTCGCTGTTCATCGCGTGACCGACCAGCTCGCCGTAAATCTTCGCGCTGCGCCTTTTGGCATCGTCGAACCGTTCGAGCACGTACACGCAGCCCCCTTCGGCGACGACGATGCCGTTGCGACCCAAATCGAACGGCCGTGACGCCTTCGTCGGATCATCATGCGTTGCGAGGGCCCCCTGGCTGGCAAAACCGGCGAAGATACCGAACGAGCGAATGCTCTCGGAGACGCCGCCGGCGAGCGCAACGTCGCATTCGCCCAGCTGCAACATCTGTGCCCCTTGGATCAACCCCGCGTTGCCGGCCGCACAGGCCGCACCGAGCGTATAGTGCGGCCCGGTGATGCCCATGTTGAGCGTGATCTCGCCGGCCGGATTGTTGGCCACGGTGCGTGGATTGTGGTGATGCGTCCAGACTCTTGTGTCGTAGTCGAACTGTTTGATGTTGTAGATTTCGTTTTCGGTCTCGACCGTGCCATGCTCAGTAATGCCTATGTAGACTCCCAAGCGCTGGTGATCGACATTGGGCCAATCCAGGCCGGCGTCGGCCACCGCTTCATTGGCACAGAAGATGCCGATGCTGCCGGCCCGCGTACCGCGGCGCACTTCTTTCTTCTTCTGGTACTTCAGCTCGTCGAAGTTGCACACGCCGGCCAGCGTCTTGCCCACATAGCGGATCTCATACGGCTGGACGCCGCTCCGCCCGCTGAGCAGCGCGTCGCGAAACTCGGTCAAACTGTTGCCATTCGGCGCCGTCAGGCCGACGCCAGTGATAACAACTCGCTGAGAATCAGGCAGTGCGGCAGGCATGATGGGCGAGCCAAAACAGGTCGAGAAAGCGTCAACCTCGAACCTATCGATTTGGCCGCGCATTGACAAGCGGCCCCGGTGTAGCAGACACGCTCCGCGTGCAGTAGCAGAGGGGAGAGAAAAACCGCATTTTTTCGGGACCGACTACAGCATACAGCTTCGGCCGCGAGCTCAGCCGATCGGAGTGTGCCTACGACAATCGACGGCACGCTCTGCGCAGCATGGGAACCCGCAAATGAGCGCATCATCCAGCGGCCGGTTTGCAGCACGCAGAGCGTGCCTGCTACTTCGCATCGATGCCCAGGTGCCGCAAAAAGGCTTGTCGCTGCGCGGCGCGGCCACGTTTTTCGGTGATCAGCTCCCATGTGCCCGCGGCCCTGCGGAGCGCCGCTTGCGGCTCGGCATGTTCAATGACGACGTCCTCCACGGCTTTACCAAGCGCCGCCATATACTCGTCGACGCCGGGAATCCGCGGGACGACCAAGCAGTCTTCGCCAGCTAGCGAATCGCGCAACACGTCAGCAAGGTCGTCACGTTCTTGTGCAGTCAGTTTTTCGTCGTACCACCCGGCCGCCTTTGCGAGAGAGGGTCGCACAGGCATTGTGCCGCCGCCGGCGCGAGCAAACTGAGAGCTGACATCGGCCTCGGCCAGCCAGGTGAGCAATTCAAACGCGGAGGCGGCGTTGCGTGTCGACGAGGTCACGGCGGCCAGGCGATCGCCGCTGCCCAACAATGGCGAGTAACGCGGCTGCTCCAGTTGCCGCCAATCCTGCGACGATTCGATCACCTGGTCCGCGCCAGGGGCATGCGTCCAACGAATGTCGTCCAAGTCTGCGGCGCCCGGGTGCTGGCTCGACTGCGGGGAAATGCTTTGACGGCCGGCAGGGGGCAGGCCAATTGCCATTAGCTGCGCGTCGCCGCCAGCCAGATGCCAGGCAGCGGATCGTGGGTCTTGCAGGTTGCGATCCGGAACAGATGCCGCCTTCGGATCGACGTTCGTTCCGTTCGTTGCGTCGCGAAGTTCCTGCAGCGCACGCACGAACACCGGCCCGGCGATCGCCGGCTTCATGGACTCGTAGTCGAACAGCGCATTGAACTGCTGACGCGGTGACAAATAACTCGCGACCCGGGTAAGCAGCAAGACGGCGCCCCAGTTGCCGACAGGTTCCCAGGCAGGAGACGACGCGCTGCCGTCGCGGGTCGATTGGTGGGCACGAATCAACGCCAAGTACTCGCTCCACGATCGTGGCGGCGGCTGGCGATCGAGTGCGTCGCTGCGATAGCACATTACGGGCAAATCGATACCAAGCGGCACGGCAAAGATTTTTTTGTCATAAGTCAACAGCCGCTCGCGCACGAGCGGAAAGATATCGGCCGCGCGGAAGGCGTCGCTTTGCAGGACGTTTTCCCGGACCGGCCTCAGCCACTGCTTTTCGCACAATTCGCCCAAATAGCGGCTGGCAAAGACGAGCACATCGGCATCGGCCGGTTCGCCCGCCACGAGTTCGTCCCAGGCGACGGCCCGCGTCGCAAGCGTGCCGCCGAAGCGTTCGGCCCATTCGCCCCGCAGCCGGCCGACGGCCTCGGCCAAGCGCTCATCATTCACGACGGTCAGTCGCAATGCTACACTGGTCCGGCGCGTCGCGGGCGCATCGCCCTTGCCGGCCGGGGCCGCGGGTTCGTTATTTTTCGGGCAGCCGGCCAGGGTGACCGCGCCAACCACGATTACCGCGGCTCGGCAGGCGCGGAGACACTTACTTCGGCGATTTGGCCGCCGCAAACTGTCGTCCAGCATCCACACAGGAAATCTCACAAGCAACAATGAGCGTGTATCTCGGCATCGATATCGGCACCTCGGGCACGAAGACACTGGCCATCAGCGCCGCCGGCAAGATCATTGCCCAGGCCTCGGCCGAGTACCCCTGTTACCATCCCAGACCGCTGTGGAGTGAGCAAGACCCGGACGATTGGTGGAACGCCACCGTGAAAACGGTCCGGGCCGTTGTAAAGGCGGCCAAACTGAAATCGGCCGACGTGAGGGCGATCGGCCTTTCGGGGCAGATGCACGGCTCGGTGTTTCTCGACAAGAAGCAGCAAGTCATTCGTCGGGCCCTGTTGTGGAACGATCAGCGGACCGCGGCCGAGTGTGAAGAAATCGAGCGCCGCGCCGGCGGCCGCAAGCCACTGATCAAGATGGTCGCGAACCCGGCGCTGACCGGTTTCACCGCGCCGAAAATCTTGTGGCTGCGGAACAACGAGCCGAAGAATTTCGCCAAGTTGGCCAAGGTGCTTTTGCCGAAGGACGAGATCCGCCGCCGACTGACAGGCGAATTCGCCACCGAAGTGAGCGACGCCAGCGGAATGTTGTTGCTCGACGTCGTCAAGCGGCAATGGTCCAAGCAACTGCTGTCGAAGCTGGAACTGGACTCCGATTTGTTCGCCAACTGTTGCGAATCGGAGGATGTCACTGGGAAGATAAACCGCGAAGCGGCCCAGACGCTTGGACTGTCGACGGAGTGTTTGGTCGTCGGCGGCGCGGGCGACTGCGCAGCCGGAGCGGTGGGCAACGGCATCGTCAAGAGCGGCCGGTTGTCGACGTCGATCGGCACCAGCGGCGTCGTTTTCGTTCACAGCGAACGGCCGCAGGTTGATCCCGAAGGACGCCTGCACACGTTCTGCCATGCGGTGCGCGGCCAGTGGCACATGATGGGCGTCACGCTGTCGGCGGGCGGGTCACTGCAATGGTTTCGCCATGCTGTTTGTGAGACGCTCTCGGCCGTCGCCAAGAAGCGCAAAGTCAACCCATATGACATTCTTACGGAAGAAGCGGCAATGACGCCGGCCGGGGCGGAGGGACTGTTCTTCCTGCCCTACCTGGCCGGCGAGCGAACGCCGCATGCTGACCCGCTGGCTCGCGCGGCCTTCATCGGGCTGACGCTACGACACAGCCGCGGCCACTTCGCGCGGGCTCTATTGGAAGGCGTGACTTACTCGCTCCGTGACTGCCTATCGATCATTGAGGCGCAGGGCGTCGATGTGAAGCAGATTCGCGCCTCGGGCGGCGGCGCGAAAAGTGAATTCTGGCGGCAGATGCAGGCCGACGTATTGGGCAAGACGGTGGTCTCGATGGCGGCCGACGAAGGCCCCGCCTACGGCGTCGCGCTGCTGGCGGCCGTCGGGGCCGGCGAGTTCAAGAATATCGTCGAAGCCTGCGACGCCACGGTGAAAACCACCGGTTCGCTGAAGCCGATCGCGAAAACAGGGCAGTTCTACAATCGCGCATTTCCGGTCTACCAGCAGTTGTATCGATCACTGCGCGGCGACTTTCGGTCAATCGCGGAGTTAGCGTAAGGTGTAGGCTCCCATGCGGATTAGACGCGAAGCTGCTGCGATCGTCGCGAATTCCGACGTGTTTGTTCATCGCTCCGCCAACGGCTTCCACGGCCGCGGTTCCGGCCCGATGTAGCGGGCCCGCGGCCGGATCAGCCGGTTGTTGTCATGCTGCTCGATCACGTGCGCGCACCAGCCGCTCGTGCGGCTGAGCACGAACAGCGGCGTGTAGAGCTCGATCGGCAGGCCGAGGTAGTGATACAGCCGCGCCGCCGGCCAATCGAGATTTGGCGGCAGTTTCTTTTCTTCCCAGACAACGCGTTCAAGCACTGCGGCGATCGACTCCAGCTCTTCATTGCCGGTTTCGGCTGCGAGTGCTCGGCAAAGCTCCCTGAGATAGACGGCCCGGGGATCCCCTTCTTTGTACACGCGATGGCCGAAGCCCATGATTTTTTCTTTGGCGCAAGCGCATCGCGAACCCACTTTTCGGCATTCTGCTTTTTGCCGACGGCCTTGAGGACTTCCATCGCCCGTTCGTTGGCCCCGCCGTGCAGCGGGCCTTTTAGGGCGCCAATCGCCCCGGCGATAGCTGAATGCATGTCTGACAAGGTCGAGGCAATTACGCGGGCCGTGAAGGTCGAGGCGTTGTACTCATGCTCCGCATAAAGAATCAGTGTCACGTCGAGCGCCTTCACATGCTGGGGCGACGGATCGGCGCGAAACAGCATGTGCAGGCAATTCGAGGCCAGCGAACGGCCACTTTCGGCCGGCACCGGCTCCTTCCCTTGCTTCAATCGATGCCGGGCCGCCATCACTACGGGCAATTGGGCCAACAGCCGCTCGGCCTTGCGGACGTTCGCTACATGGCTGTTGTCACCGGCATCCGGGTCCCAGTGGCCCAACAGGCTGCACGCCGACCGCAGTACGTCCATTGGCGAGGTTGCCGGCGGCAGGTGACGCAGCGTTTCGATGATTGGCCGGGGCACCTGGGCGGCCGCCTTCAACCGCTTGTGGAACTCATCTAGCTGCTCTGCCCCGGGCAATTCGCCATAGAGCAGCAAAAATGCAACTTCTTCGAACGTGCCGTTGCGAGCCAAGTCTTCAATGGCGTATCCGCGATAGCGCAGGCCGCCGGTGACCGTGCTGATTGCCGTTTCGCCGGCAATGACGCCTTCCAGGCCGGGGCTGTAAATTGGGTCGGACATGCGAGGGCGAGGGTAAAAGGGTTGAGGGTTGAGGGTTGAGGGTTGAGAGTGAAAAGCAGCATCTCGCATCCAGCTTAGCTCACGTCGTAATCCAATAAGTCGTAAAGCTCCTCTCTGGTTTGCATCAGGTCGAGCAGTTCTCGTTGCGTGCCATCCGCGGCGAGCAACGACAACGTCGATTCCATCGCCTTCATGGCAACGCGCAATAGCGTAACCGGGTAGATTACAACTTGGTAGCCAAGCGCCACAAGGTCGTCGAATGCGAGCAGCGGGCTTTTGCCAAACTCCGTCATATTCGCGACAAGAATCACGCCGGCGTCGGCCGATGCCGCGCCCAGTTCCTTGGCAAAGGCCGCGAATTCTGCGCGTGTTGTAAGGGCCTCTGGAAAAACCCAATCGGCGCCCGCTGCCAAATAGGCTTTGGCCCTGGTGATGGCCGCGTCGAAGCCTTCCACCGCGCGTGCGTCGGTGCGGGCGATAATTACTGTCGCGTCGTCAGTTCGTGCACTGACGGCCGTGCGCAGCTTCGCGCACATGACACTCGTGGCGACGAGCGTTTTGCCCGCCAGGTGGCCGCAGCGTTTCGGCAATTCCTGGTCCTCCAACTGGATCCCCGCGGCGCCGGCCCGCTCAAGCTCAAGCACGGTTCGCTCGACGTTGGCCGTATCGCCGAAACCCGTGTCCGCATCGACGACCACCGGAACAGTCACGCGAGCAGTGAGCAACCTCACTTGGGCCGCCAATTCGGTGAGGGTCATCAAGCCGATGTCTGGGAGTGCCAGCACGCCGGCCGAAACTGCCGCACCTGAGACGTACATCGCCGCGAAGCCCATCTCTTCGATCAGTCGTCCAGCCAGCGAGTTGGGGGCGCCTGGCACTTGGATGGCGCCGGTCGCGATCGCAGCCCGCAGTGTCTTTCCCGGTGAATTCGTCAAATTGGCCATCGCCACATGATAATCGTGCGCAGAACGTAGAGGCAAGCACGCGTCGCAAGCACATGACTCATGGCGCGACTGATGTGCGGATGAATGCTTTTCTACGGGGTCGTTACGGCACGGGAAGCGTGCCGACTACAATGGCGCCGCCAGAGCTTTGCCGGCTGGCCGTGAGAACCGGCGCGCATTAGGCTGATGTATCGTTCTCTCCGCAAGGCCCCATTGTTAGTTGATGATGAAGGACTCGTCCAGCCAACCCGGTGCGCCGCGGCTGCCGCGAATGTCGGCCGCGCTGCAACTGTGCGAAATCCTGTTGATCCTGCTCGTTTTTTTGGCGGCGGGCGGTGAGCACTGCGCCGCACGACAACGAGGCCCACTATCTTTGTCGGCTGAAGCACTATTGGAACCCTCCCTGGTGTGCCGGCGATTTGTTCCTCGAATCGGCCGACGCGCAGCTCGTCTTTATTTGGACGTTCGGTTGGGTCACGCGTTTTCTGTCGCTGCCGGCGACGGCGTGGGTTGGGCGTTTCGTGGCCTGGTCGCTGCTCGCCTGGGCGTGGCAGCGGTTGAGTTGGCGCCTTGTGCCGCGGCCGCTAGCGTCGGTGTTGTCGGCCGCACTGTTTGTGACGCTCAATGCCAACTGGCAGTTGGCCGGTGAATGGGTTGTCGGCGGCGTCGAGGCGAAATGTTTTGCGTACGTGTTTGTTGTGCTCGCCCTGCGCGAGCTGGTGGACGATCGCTGGAACCGCCTCTGGCTGTTCTTGGGGGCCGCGGCTGCGTTTCACCCCGTTGTGGGCGGATGGTGCCTAGTCATTTGCGGCGGACAGTGGCTGCTTGCTAGTGGAAGAGAATTGCAAAATGCAAAATGCAAATTGCCAATTGGGAATTGGCAGAGCATTGCCGGCGTGTTGCCCGGCTTGATTGGTGGCGGATTCATTGCACTTCTCGGCGTGATACCGGCGCTGCAGCTCACGTGGGGCCAACCGGCAGAAGTTGTCACGGAGGCCAGCCGCATCTACGTTTTCGATCGCCTGCCGCATCACTTAGCGCTGTTGACGCTTCCCCACTCGGAAACCGTCGTGCGCCTGTCACAACACGCATTGCTGCTACTTGCTCTGTGGCTGCTCAGTCGTCCACTGGTCGCCAATTCTCGGTTTGCTATTTCGAGCTTGCGACCGGCGGATGTGCCGGACGGACAGCCGCCGGTGGACGCCAAGGCATTGCGGCAGATCATTATCTTCGCCTGGAGCGCTGCATTGATCGCCGTCTGCGGTTTCGTGATCGAACTGGCGCTGTCGAACGCACCAGACACCGCCGCTTGCCTTCTCCGTTTTTACTGGTTTCGCATGACAGATTTCGGCGCGCCTATGGCCGTGTCGCTGGTTGTTACGGCACTGATAGCAGCCGGCGTCGACTGGCGGCGGGCATGGGCCGCCTGGGGGCTGGCCGTGGCGGTCGCTTTTTGCGGGTGGAACCTGCTGGACCGGTCGTGGCAGCGGTTTGCGGACCCGGTGCCCCCCGCCGATCGCAAACTGCAAGATTACGCGGCTTGGCTCGACGTTTGCGATTGGGTCGTCGGTCACACGGAACCGGACGCTTTGTTTCTCACGCCGCGGCTGAACCAATCGTTCAAGTGGCGCACTGGCCGGGCCGAGGTCGTGACGCGCAAAGACATGCCGCAAGACGCGGCTTCGATTGTCGAATGGCACAGGCGGTACCATCACATCTATTATGAAGGGACCGGCGCCAACGAATCTGCACCTCCGCCGTCGCTGGGGACGATCGGCACCCAGCGCGTGCGGCAACTGGCCCACGAGTACGGCGCGAAGTACATCATCAGCGGCTGGAACAAACCGCTGTGGCTGCCGGTCTTGTACCCAAACGTTCAGTACGCGAATGAAGAGTACATCGTTTACCGAGTTGACGACGCTGGACCGACCACTGAACATGGCTCCGACGCTAAGTAACTTGCCCGAAAGACTGGCCGGAGTGCTGGGCTCGTCGCAATACACTCGATTCCCGGTCAGTCGGCATGCTGTCTCGCCGGATGTCGCCCGAGTTAAGCTACGGGCGCCACAACGGCCCGGCCCCGGCGGCAGCCCGTGCTGCCGCGGTGATGATTTTGCTGTTTCAGCGTAGAGGACGCTGGCATTTGCCGCTGACGCAGCGTCCGCGGACGCTCGTTCGCCACGGCGGGCAGATTAGTTTGCCAGGCGGACGCGTTGAAGTCGATGAATCGCCGGCACAGGCGGCCGGCCGGGAATTGGCGGAAGAGCTGGGCGTCGCCGCGGGCTACGAGTTACTGGGTCAACTGCCCAGCCGCTACGTGTTCGCAAGTAATTATGTCGTGTCGCCCTTTCTCGCTATCGCGCATTGCGAGCCCTCCTGGGCACCCGACTTCTACGAAGTTGAACGCGTCGTCGAGCTGCCACTCGACGTGTTGTTCGAGCCGAGCGCGATTGGCCGCACCACGATTCGCCGCGGGCCACTCGTGTTTCACGCCCCCTGCATCAACTATTGCGACGATAACATCTGGGGTGCCACGGCCGTGATCTTGGCCGAATTGGCGGGCGCCCTTGAGCAAATCCGGCAATCTACCATCCCATCACCACAGGCAAAGGGAGTGCCCGAATGAGTGAGGCCATTGAAGATGAACTCCGCGCCGTCGTATTCGATCTCGATGGCCTGATCGCCAACACGGAGGACCTTTACGAATTGGCCGTCGACGAAATTCTGCGGCGCCGCGGCAAGCCGCACGACCGCGAGCTGCGCACGCAAATGATGGGCCGCACGGTCGCCGATTCCTTCCAGATCATGCTCGACTATCACGCGCTCCCGGATAAGCTGGAGGACATGCTCGTTGAAGTGCAACACGTGCTGCTGGAACTCATGGACAAATGGCTCATGACGATGCCCGGCGTACACAAGCTACTGGCGAAGCTCGAAACGGCCGGCAAACCGATCGCGATCGCCACGAGCGGCACGTTAGCGTACGCCACCGATGTCCTTACACGACTGGGCCTCATTCAGCGTTTCCGCTTTCTGCTGACGGCCGAAAGCATCCATCATGGCAAACCCGATCCGGAGATATACCGGCTCGCCGCCAAGCGACTTGAGTTGCCACCCGTGGCGATGCTTGTCCTGGAAGACAGCGGCAACGGATGTGCGGCCGCGGTGGCTGCTGGCGCTTTTACCGTCGCCGTGCCGAACCGCCACACGCGCCAGCACAGCTTCCACGGCGCCCGCTTTATTGCCGACACGCTGGTGGACCCGCGCATTCTGCGCGGCGCTGCGAATCTAGAGTCGGTTCTGGGCTCAAAAGCAGGGCGGCTCGAGTCGGAAATCGGAAAAATGCATCGAGGCACGAGATACACCAAGGATGCCGGCGTAGTGCGCATCGAGACCGTGAGACTACGCAATATTGCAGCGGCGGCGCCAGCATCGGCCTGGTTTGGCTAATGTTTCTCCCGAGGTCCGCCGATGGTCTGGATGCCGATCCGCGGCTTTCCTTTTCCCTCGGGCAGAAACGGACGCTTGCAATGCAGCGAACACTTCTCTTGTGGGCCGCTTTGGTCGCAGCCGCGCCCTGGCGGCGTCCGGCTGTCGCAGTTGCAGCTCCTGTTACGATTATTCGCCGCCGGTGGCGAACTGCGATTGCGGCCATGGTTGGACGCAGCGTGCAGGCTCGGCAAGTGGCGGCTATGCCGCGGCGGTTTCGTATGCTCCGGAAACGGCGCCAAACGTGCCACCGCACGATAGCGCGATGCCTGAAAGCGGCAGCGCTAATTCGGCGGGGCGCTTGCCGAATTAGTTGCGTGTGCAAATTGCCGATTGAAGATTTCTGCATCGAA
Source organism: uncultured Planctomycetota bacterium (assembly GCA_963738665.1). Lineage (GTDB taxonomy): Bacteria > Planctomycetota > Planctomycetia > Pirellulales > Lacipirellulaceae > JABDGM01. The sequence goes on along the minus strand of CAVTXL010000002.1, from coordinate 693,804 downwards.
AGCGTCTCTGGGACGCCAGGCCGGTCGCAATTGCACGCCGCGACGTGGCGCAGCGGGCCGCATCGACAAACGGGCTGGAGTCTCGAATTTCGCCGGGGCTACGGCTTCATCGACGAGAGGCTGGGCTTCGTCAGTCGGCATCGCCGATTCCGTGGCCGCTACACTGGTTGTGGGCAGTGGCGGCTTAGAGGCCTGCGCGACCAATTCGGCCCAGTCCATCAGTTGCACGACGAGCTGATCCTGATGCGCCGCGAACACGGGCCGATCCAACCCTCCGTGAGCTGAGCGGGGAAGGGTGACGAGCGAGCTTTGCTGGGGCCGCTCGCGGTCGACAAGCGCCAATGTGGCCGTCAAGTTGTGCATCGTCGTCTGGTGATTCGACAGGCCGTAGAGCAGCGCCCGATCGAGTTGAAACGCTTGCTTTCCGCCGAGCTCGTGACAGCCAGCCGTCGTGCAATTGTTCACGAGCACGGGTTGAACTTTGCGCGTAAACCGCTCGATTACGGCATCGTTGATCGGCAGCGACGACGTGTCGGGCGATTCGGCGTCGTTCGCCAGCGCGCTGCTGCGCACCGGGCGGCCGCTTGAGATTGTCAGGGGCCGAACCGAATTTGGCTGGGCGACTCCAGGCGATAGCGCGGCCGATGCAACAGGTTCAACCGCCGACGGCGGAGATTGCGGCGGCGCGGGCCGCGGGCGCGTGGCAACGGTCAGCCGTTCCGCCAGCAATTGCAATCGCGGACTTCTTGGATCCAAGGCGCTGGCGTCGGCAATTTCTTGTTTCGCCTGTCGATAAAGATCATATCGCAAACACCAGTCGGCCAGCTCGAGGTGGGTCTCGGCCGTTGGCCGTGCGATTTGATTGCGCTGCAGATGGTAGGCTTCATCGAGCGATCGGCAAGCCAGCTTAACGCTCTTTGCGGGCACATCTATTTCACGTTCGTCGTTTCGAACCAACCACCGGCCAGCGGCCAGCGTAAGGCTGCCGCGGATCACTCCGCCATTGATAAGTACGAGCACCCCGTCCACTGGCGCGGCTGGATCGACGTCAGTGGAACTTTGCCCTGCGCAGCAATTGGCGAAACAAAGCAGCCACGCACACGCGGTGCTCCTGCGCGGCGCGTGCGGTCCATTGGCTGAGAAAGCTGCGCTCCATCGCTGGAGAAGGTTAGTGAACTGCCGCGGTATGGTCAAGGCTGGCCCAGCTAGCGGGCAATCGGTATAGTCTGATGAGCGACTGCTTGGCCTCCGTGCGCAACATTTCTTAACAATTCGAGTCGAATGGCGAACCGCGACGTTTCGCAACTGCTGGAGCGAAGAACCGTGTTGTACTCCGGCCGAGTCCAAGGTGTCGGCTTTCGCTACACGTCCCACACAATCGCTCGCCGCCACGACGTGGCCGGGTACGTCCGCAACCTGCCAGACGGCCGCGTCGAGCTCGTCGTGGTCGGCAAGCCGCGTGAGCTAGACGGGTTCCTCGGCGAAGTCCGCGAGTTTTTTGACGGCCACATTCGAGATGAGAAAACCGACGTCCAGCCGGCTGCCGCGAGCGAGTTTTCCCGATTTGAAATTCGCCGCTGGTGAGGCCGGTTTTCAGGCGGGGTAACTTCTGGTTACATTGAATGGGTGGATGCCGGCCGACTGCCCTCGGAGCGCCCTTGGATTAAGATGGGCAGCGAGGCGATCTGGCGACCGCGGTCGCCGGTAGGGGCGAATTCTTCGTCGCAGTTGGAATGAAGTCACTCTTTTTTAAAGCAACCTTCTCGGTATGTACGGTAACCTAAGCTGGTGGCTGACACCCGTCTGGATGATTTCGGTCGGCGTCACGTGCGGCGCCGCCCTATTGCTCGTCCTTTACGGCCTATTGTGGCTCGTTTCGCGGCGCGGCGCCGCGGCCGTCCTGCGCAGCCTCGGCGAGGGCGTACTGCAGTACATTTCGTATATCGTGCTGGTGTACGTTGTGTTGGCGGTCCTAATTCCGGCGGCCGGAATCGTAAAAACGGCGTCCCTCGTCGAGTCGCTTCGCCGCATTCCCTACGTGGGTCCGGTCCGCGGCGCGGTCGAGATTCCGGCCCACGCGGTCGATAAGGAAGTGGCAGTCCACTTCCTGGCCGACGAGCTGCAGTCGTACGCGTTCGACAGCCAGCAAGACTTGTTGATTTCGACCGAGCCCGGCAAGTCATTCAGTGCGCCGTTGGCCGAATTAGCAGGACGCGAGACGTATGAATGGCGGCCTGGCGGTACGAAACCCCGCGGTTTTGATGGCATGGTTGAAAAGTTCTACGTCACCAATGACAGCGACCTGCCGACGACGCTGACGTATGATTTTCAGACCGACGTGCCAATGCCCGAGGTCCACGACATCCCGATCACGGCAGCGGCTGTCGTCGGAACTTACCTGGTATACCTTTTGCTGCAGTGGCTGCAGCCAGGGTTGGCGGCGATCGCCCTAGCGACAACCAAAGAGTGTATTTCCCAGCCGCTTTACTTGCTGTTGGTCGTGCTCGGCGCCTGCCTGCTGGTGCTATTTATTTACTTGCCTTACAACACGTTTGGCGAAGATGTTAAAATCGTCAAGCACTCGGGCTTGACAACGATCATGCTACTGGCGATTGCGATTGGCGTATGGACGGCCAGCGTATCAGTCGCAGACGAGATCGAAGGCCGCACCGCGCTAACGGTGCTTTCTAAGCCGATCAGTCGCCGGCAGTTTGTGCTGGGCAAGTATTTGGGCATCATCTGGCCGGTGTTGTTGATATTTATTGTATTGGGCTCGCTGCTGTTGGTGACCGTTTCGTACAAGGTGGTCTACGACGCGCGTGAAACGACGAACCCGGACCCGACCTGGCAGGTTTGTTATGCCGAAATGATTGGGACAGTGCCGGGGTTGGCGTTGGCGTTCATGGAAGCGAGCGTGTTGACTGCGATCAGCGTAGCCGTCTCGACGCGATTGGCGATGCTGCCGAACTTGATCATTTGCGCGGCAGTTTACGTGCTCGGCCACTTGATGCCCCCAATTGTGCAATCGTCGGCCGGGCAAAATGAGTACGTGGCGTTCATCGGCCAGCTGTCGGCGCTGATCATTCCGGTGCTCGACCATTTCGATATTCAGGCAGCAGTCGCCGGGGGAGTGCCGGTGCCCTGGGTTTACCTGGGCTGGGCACTGCTTTACTGGCGCTTTATTCCGCCGCGATGTTGCTGTTGGCGCTGATCTTGTTCGAGGATCGCGATCTGGCGTAGCGTGAGCGCGTCACCCCGCCCGGCGCAATTCGCGTTCGATCCGCGGCGCCATCGAACCGGCGACGATCGGCAGAGCCGGCATTGCGAAGGCTCCATGGCGTCCGGCCGCCGCACCATCCCAGGCGTGTTCTTCAATTCGCTGCAGGACGATCTCTGCCACGGCGATCGCGTCACGCCCGGCTGGCCCTTCGACTCGAGGCGTCTTCCCGTCTCGCACCGCCGCCACGAAGTCGCGCTGCTCCTCTTGAATCGCGTTCACCGCCGCCGGCTCGTGTCGCTCGCGCACGAGCAGCTCGTCGAACAAGTGCTCCTTCCAATAAGTCCGTTCCGTCGCCGACAGTTGCTCCGCCCGGAATGCGCGTCGAAGCACATCCTCGCGCGGCCGCACAATCGTCGCCTCATGGGTCGCAAAATTGATGTTCGCGCATGACCGCGACGTGAAAATCGTCATCGTCCGCTGCTGCTCGAAACTCACCCGCGATGCCGTTAGTTGGGCCACGCAGCCGCTGGCGAACGACAACCGGGCCGTGGCCAAGTCTTCATGCCCGCCGAGCACCGAGATTCCCATCGCCTCCACGTCGACGACCTGTGATCGGGCGAGCGACAGGGCGATGTCCAAATCGTGGATCATGAGGTCCAGCACGACGCCAATGTCGGTCGAACGAAACGTGTAGCCGCTCGTCCGCGTGGCCTCAATGAATTTCGGGTCGCGCACATCCGCCGCCACGCTGGCTAGGGCCGGGTTGAAGCGCTCCACGTGTCCGACTTGCAGCACAATTCCCTGCCGCCGTGCCAGCGACACGAGATCGGTGGCTTCCGGCGTATTGGTAGCCAGCGGTTTTTCGATGAGCAGCGGCACACCGCCCCCCAGGAGCTCCATGCCGACCGCGTGGTGCGTGGCAGTCGGCGTCGCCACGATCGCCGCGTCGATTTCGCCGATGAGCTCGCGAAAATCGGCAACGTCGCGAGTGTGCGCTTCGTCCGCCACACTGCGGCGGGCCTCTTCCATCGGGTCCGCAACGGCGACCAGCTCGAGTTCGTCCAACTCGGCGGCAATCCGGGCATGAATCCGGCCGAGGTGGCCGGCGCCAATCACGGCAATGCGCAATGGTGTCACGCCGCCCTCCTGGCCTCGCGGCCGCGACCGTGGCGCCCTTCTTGCTGCCCTTCGATGAACGCCAACAACTGATTGACCTGGACCACCAGTTGACCGTTGCCTCGCAAAATTTCGCGGGCCGGATCCAGCCCGACCTTGGCTCGGTAGATCAAGCGGTGGGCTTCGGCCAGGCAATCGATGACGTGGGTCGAGAATTCATGCCGCTTCAAGGCCACGATGTTGATGCATCGGGGCCGGGCTGGCGCGCCCTCGCAGAGCATGAACGGCGGCACGTCATGCAACACGCGGCTCAGCCCTCCAATGAAACTGTAACTGCCAATTGTCGTGTAATGGTGGATTGCCACCGCTCCCGAGAGCGACGCGTAATCGTCGACATGCACGTGGCCGCCCAGAAGCGAGCCGTTGGCCATAATAATATGATCGCCCAGCTTGCAATCGTGCGCTACGTGGCAGCAGGCCATCAGGAAGTTTCGGTGACCGATCAACGTCACTCCGTCTTCCTTCTCGCTGCCGCGATTGATTGTAACGCCCTCGCGAATCGTATTCCCGTCGCCAATGATCACCTGCGTATCGCTACCGGCATAACTGACGTCCTGCGGCTCCCCGCCAATCGCCACGTGCGGGTAAATGACGTTGTCGCGGCCGATCGACACATGACCGGAAATCGTTACCGAGCCGACCAATCGCGTGCCGCTCTGAATGCGCACGTGCGGCCCAACGGTACAAAACGGGCCGATTTCGACGTCGTGATCCAACTGTGCCTGCGGATCAACGCAGGCCTGCGGAGAAATTTGAGTCGTCATATCCGTTCGTCCATTGCAAAAACACCCTTCGATTAAGTGTCAGGTTTCCGGTGTCAGAAGCCTCCAAAATCTGGCACCTGACACCTGAAACCCTGCCCTACGCACAGCGCTTCAACTCGCTCACTCCAAGCTCCGGAACGTCGCCTTCGATTTGCTGCCTCAGCCGCTTGGCCAGTTCGGCGTGCAACTGGTGTCCGCTGCGGTAGGCGACGATGTGCCCGATCACCTCGCACCCGGTCAATGCCAAGTCGCCCACCACGTCGAGCACTTTGTGCCGCACGTACTCGTCGGTAAAGCGCAGCTCGTTGTCGATCGGCCCATGCGGCCCAATGATCAAGAGGTCCTGCGACGTGACGCGCTGGCCGATCCCTTGCGCGCATCGCTTGGGCGATTTCCTCTTCAATGAATGTGCGACAGCCGGCCAGCTCGCGGCGAAACGTGTGGGCCGTCACGTCGACCGCATACCGCTGCCGGCCGATCACGCTGTCCGCGCCAAAATCGAGATCAAACGCGATCGAAAGGCCGGCCCCGCGCGGCGGCCCGGCCGCAATCCAACTATCGCTGCCGCCTACGCGCACCGTCTGGCTCACAACGATCTGCCGCACGGCTCGACGTTGCTCGATAATGCCGGCCGCGTCGATGGCCTCGACGAACTCACGGGCCGAGCCGTCGCACCCCGGCATTTCCTGTGCGTCGACCCAAACCTCGCAGTTGTCGACGCCCAGCCCAGCCAGGGCCGCCAGGACGTGCTCAACCATGTCGACGCGGACGCTGCCGAGTTCCAATGAAGTCCGCCGGGGCGCGTCGATTCGCAGCGCTGCCGCAGCCGGCACTCGTGCTCCGAGCCCCACATCGTGACGCACAAACGAAATTCCCGAATTTTCCGCCGCTGGCCAGAATTCGACGCGCACGTCACGGCCGCTGAAGTAACCAAACCCGGTCACGAAAGCGGGGCGGGCGAGCGTGCGTTGGCGACGCGCAACTGACATGTTGGGGAAACTCCAAGCTCGGTTAACGTCCGTGGCGGACGGCTTTGGCTTGCGCGCACGACTCCCGCGGCCGGGCCGTGTCATGGTGGTGAGCGAGCGAAGCGGTTGCTCGGCAGTACATTCGCACTGCATAGTTCGCAGCGGTTCACGCGCGGGTTTCATCCCGTCGTCTGTACCGACAGGCGTAGGCAACACAGCTTAGCGCGGCGGCAATTGCGACCCAGTGCCGATGGGGCGCTGCCCCACGGAGGGTTGCGGTGCACCACCGTTGGTCGGCGCCATTTGCTGCGCCGGCCGGACGTGGCGGAGTCTGCCCGCCGCCCGTCATGGTGTCGCGGTTGATCATCTGAACGATGTCCGGCGTGATGTCCACCTGATTCTGAAACACGACCGGCTTGTTGATTTCGCGGAGCACGTCCTCGCGACGGTTCGGATCGACCGGATCGCCGTTGAAGCGAATCACCATGCCGATATTCCGCGCTCTGGCATACGTGCTCACGGCGTCGACGATTTCCAAGTAGGTCTTGTAGTATTCCTTCGCTTCGCGATCCAGGAATTCCTTTCGCTTCTTGGTCATGTCCAGGTTGAAATCGGACATTTCCTTCGCCAACCGCTCGTCAAGCTGTTTGTATTGGTCGGTGCCGACGCTGAACTTGTTGCGTTGCTCTTCGATCTGAGCGATCTGGTCGCGTCTGGTTTTCAATTGCGCTTCAATGCTGTCCATGTCATTTTTCATGGCATCCATGGCGGCTTTGAAGCGAGCGTGGTTCTTGAATATAAAGCTGATGTCGACTACCGCGATGCCGTGCGTCGACGCGTTTGCACTATACGCACTTTGGCCGTAGGTTCGCATCGAGGAGCCAGAAACCAATAGGCCGGCGAGCACAGCCAGCGCCGCCAACGTGGCAGTCGCCATCACCATGCGCTCGCGGCCGAGAACTTGCGCGGGGGAAAAGAGCATTCTCACGTCAGCACTCCTTGCTGTAATTGGTCATCCGTGACCTGAGTGGGCGTTGCCAGGTGCGAGGGACTTTCGCTCGCGATCACTCCTGATACGCGACCGCGCCGCAGCTCGCACACGGGGCCTGGCTGCCAAATTTGCGGGGCGTATTGTGGCGAGAAGCCGTCAGCGCGTAAAGGGCATTATTCCGGGGATTACCAATCTATCCGGGCCGCTCCCCCCGAGACTACCAACTATGGTTCTTTCCGAGAATTGCGCCGATTGCACATCGCCAAAATCTTACCGTGCGAAGCGCAACAGCCATCTGTCGGCAACCGTCGTCCGCCAACGACACATGCAGCGAACGCCTCTTTTCCAGGCATCTATACGCTATTCGAGAGCGTTCTATTGCACACTGGCATTTTGCAATGGACCACGCAAGTTGTTTGCCTGGCGCGACTTACAACATCGCCCTTGGCGTCGTCGACATTCTTGCTGTGGCACCCGGCACACTCCTTGCCATTACGCGGCAACTTCGTTGCTCGACTCAAAGGCGGCCTCATGCAGCCCCGCTTGCTACTGGCGATCGCCGCGTCGTTGCTCGTTTCTCTTGCGCCGCGCCGCACCAATCGCTTGGCCAGACCACGTCGCTTCGCGCAAGCACGCAGCGGCGCCAATCCGCCGATCGGCCGGTCCAACAAAATGGCTGGTTCATTTTTACCAACGATAACTTCGAAGTGTCGTCAGAGCGGTCCAAAGAAGCGGCCGTCGCAGTCGCTCATCAGGCAGAAACCCTGCGTCGCGAGCTGACAGAACAATGGCTCGGCGACGATGTGCTGGCTGCTTGGACGCCTCGCTGCCAAATCAGGGTCTACTTCACCAGAGAGCGCTACATCGCCGCCATCGGCCCCGGCAGCGAGCATACGGTTGGTTGCTCAATAGTCCACGCCGACCATGGCAAAATCACCCAAAGGCGGCTCGACCTGCTTCAAGTCGGCGGCGAGCAGCCCGACGCTCTGCCGCACGAGCTCACCCACGTGATCCTGAGAGACCGTTTCGTCGAGGGGCCGCTCCCTCCATGGGCGGACGAAGGGGCCGCCATTCTGTCTGATTCAGAGGCCAAACAAGCGCACCACCGAAGCGACCTTCGCCAGGCCCTCAGCCAACACGCCCTCTTTTCCTCCGCGACGCTCTTTGAGATGAACGGCTATCCGCCCGCCGGCCGCTTCGGAGTGTTCTACGGCCAGTCCGCTTCGCTCGCCGATTTTCTGGTCCGGCGCAAGGATCCCCCCACGTTTCTCCAGTTTGTGAGAATAGGCCGCGAGCGAGGCTACGATTTCTCCGCGAGCCGCTGCTATGGCTTCCGCAATGCGGCCGAACTTGAGTCCGCATGGCGGCACGATCTTGATCCGTCGTTGCATGTCGCGCAGGCAGCCAATTGATGCTTCCCGCCGATCAGCGGCATCAAATCGCGACAATCCGTCGTCAACGCTACTTTTGTGCAGTATGGCACACGCTATGCAATACGTTTTCTCAAACTTTCCAACGGCCGATCGCAGCGCACGGCCACTCGCAGTTTCATTACTCGACGACACGAAAGGCGGAAACTATGAAGACTTCCTGGAATCGCGTGCACCTCGCCGCGACAGTGGCTCTGATGCTCATCCCCTCGATGGCGCTGGCGCAAAAGTCAGCCGGCGGCGTCACCGGCGAAGCTCGACTTCATCCGGGCACATGGCGGCACCTTAGCTCGAACTCCATCAACTATACAACCGATCAGAACTACTACTACGGCAACTACAATAACGCGGCGCCTGTGATGAGCACCGAAAGCGCACCAGCCGAGCTCGCCCAGGCGCCCGACGACCAACGCCGCTTCTCTTACGAACCGTCGCAGCAGAGCTATTCTCAGCAGGGCTACTCCCAGCAGGCTGGTTCGTACGTGGACAACTGCGGCTGCTCTACGGCTGTCTCGAACGCAGCTAACCTGACCCCGCCTCAACCGCCAATACCTCCCCGGTCGTCGTCTGCCAACCAGTCAAATGGGCAGCGCTCGGCCCAAGCCAACCGCAACAGTTCCAGCCAGCCGACTCCGACGGCCGCTGGGAATGATAGCGCCGCATCGAACGCCGCACGTAGCGGGAATGGCGCGAACGACGGGAACGGCGGCAACATCACAAGTACGGCACGCCCGCAAGCTGATATCGGGATGCAGCCGCGCTCATTGCAGCAACAACGGCGCTGAGGACGGCCGTTGGTGAAATGGATTAGCCATCTCGCAGTCGCGGCGTCCCTTCAAGCAAATTATTGCCGGGGACGCCGAGGCCGTGCTCACCCGGCATCGACCGCTCGCGCGCTCCTATCGAGGCGTAAAATCGGCGTCTTCCTCGATTCCCAAGGCAAACTCCGCCAAGAGATCGGCGCACTGGTCAATGTCATCGAGCGAAATCATCTCGACCGCGCTGTGCATGTAGCGATTCGGCACGCTCACCAAGCCGGCCGCCACGCCGCCGCGGGCGAGCTGAATCGCGTTGGCGTCGGTGCCCGTGCCGCGGCCGCTAGCACCCCACTGGCAAGTGATCTGGGCCGCTTCACCGGCCGCCTTCAGCCGCTCGACCACCCGCGGGTTCATGTTCGGCCCGCGGTAAATCACCGGGCCGCCGCCGAGCTTAATGTCTCCCTCTTGCGTTTTCTCGATCGTTGGGCAGTCGGTCGCATGCGTCACGTCGATCGCTACCCCCACGTGTGGATTGACGCCGTAGGCACTGGTTGTGGCGCCGCGGAGGCCGATCTCTTCTTGCACGGTCGCCACGCCGTACAGGGCCACTTTCAGGCCGCCCCGCCCCACCGCCCGCCGCAGCGACTCGATCGCCACCCACAGGCCCGTCTTGTTGTCCATGCCGGGCGAATTCGCCAGGTTGTTTCGCATTTCTTGGTAACCCAGCTCGAGCGTCACGGCGTCGCCAATCGCGACCGCCTGCGCCGCTTCGTCGTGGTCCTTGGCCCCAATGTCCAGCCACAGCTCCTTCTGCTTCACGACCTGCTTGCGCTCTTCCTCGTTCAGCAAGTGAATCGGCTTGCGGGCGATGACGGCCGGCACCGCGCCGTCGGCCGTCCAAATCGTCATCCGCTGGCCGATGAGCTGCTGCGGGTCCCAGCCGCCGATCGTGTTCGTGTAGATGTAGCCGTTCTCGTTGATGTGCGAGACAATCAGCCCGATCTGATCGGCATGCCCGGCGAACATCACCCGCAGCGGCGCGCGGGCGTTGGCTGCGGCGATCACGTTGCCGTGCAGATCGGTTCGCACCTCGTCGGCAAACTCGGCCACGTATTTGCGCACGATTTCCTGCACCGGCTGCTCATAGCCGGACGGGCTGGGCGTTTCCAACATGTCCTTGAAAAACTTCTTAGCGGAACGTTCCATGATGCGAATGCCGCCTCCTTATGTTGACTGGCCAAATGGACGATACGTCGTTCCCACGCTGCGCGTGGGAACGCGATTATCGACGCTTTGCGTCGAGTGACTCGTGTTGCTTGCTCGTTTCTTCGCTCATTCGTCGGACAGGCTGCGGAGCGACCGCGATGTGCGTCCCCACGCAGCGCGTGGGAACGAGGGCATCGGAACGAGAGGCCTCAGCGACCGCTGTCACCGCTGCCACCGGCAAATTGTAGCGATTTTGCTCGACCTGCGCGAGTGGCCCCGACGATGATACGACCACGATGGGAGCGGCGGCCCGGGCCGCCGATATCTGCATCGCAAACCGCTCAAACGGCAGGTCTAAAAATCGTCTGCGAATTCGGGGGCCCAGCCATGCTGGTCAAATTACGTTGTCTCGCCGTCGCACTGGCGCTGGCCGTTTCGGCCAGCGGCTGCATCTATAGCTGCCCAGAGGACTGCGCCCGCCGTCCCGGCCACAATCTCTTCTCGTGCTGCGACCAGTGGTGCTACCTGGCCGACTGGACGAATTGCCATAGCTGCGTCAACCGCGGCTGCTACAACTGCAATCCGTAGCTCCCTTGTTCCTGTGGGAGATTGTAGGGTGTCGAGTCCTGCGCGAGACGCACCTGCTGCGACCGGAGGTCTTCATTCGGCGAGCGCACCCGCCATTTGCCCTTCGCCGCCGGCACCGCCAGCGATTCACCCGCTAGCGGCGACTTTGCCGATTACAACGATTTTGCTAGAGGCGCGCCGGCCGCCTCGACGATGATACAGATCACCGCCAGCGGTCGGCCGCGTCAAACTGCCCGCCGCCTGGCGCTGTTCTCCCGGGGGGAATCACGAATGCGTAACGCCTTGCTCGTCACCGCCACGCTCGTTGCCGCGACGCTCTGGGTCGCCGCGCCGGCCCGCAGCCAACAGCTTACCCTGTGTCGCTTGCTCGGCCTCGATTCCTGCTTTGGCAGCCGCTGCGGAAATGCGTGCGGCGACTGCGGCTGCGAGGTCTCTTGCGGTTGTGCCAGCGGTTGCGGCTCGAGTGGCCGGCAATATGGCGGCCTGGTCTGGGAAGGCTGCGGCTGTGACGGCTGCATGACGAACGATCACTGCTGCACGTCGTACTTTTACGGCAACAGTTGCCAGCAAGGTTGCGGCTGTGGTTGCGGTTCTGCTTGTGGTTGCGGTGCCACGTGTGACGGCGAACCTTCCTGCGGCTGCAGCACCGGCAACTGCGGCCGCGGCGGCTGCTGCGTCTGCCGGATGGTGCGCGATTGCCTGTTTGGCTGCAACGGCTGCGGCGAGCTGTATTGGTGCGAATGGGCAAACGACCCGCCGCGGTGCTGCGAACCGTGTGACCGCTTCGGCCACTGGGCCGGCGGCTGCATCGACTACCGGGCACCCTACGCCCACCCGTGCGGCCTCGACGAAGGTGTTCCCTACGTTGAAACGGACGGCGATTACGTAAGCAATACGCCAGCGCCATGCGCGGCTCAGCCGAGCCGCGCCTATGCCGTGAATCGCCCGCAACGGCCAAATTCTCTGCCAACCGCGCAGCGTTCTGTCGCCAAACAAATGCCACAGCGCATGGCGACGCCCGCGCCGCTCGCCCGTCGGCCCGCGCCGCCGACGAATCGCTCGTACCAGCGATAACGCGGGCCGGGCGATCGCGCTTCATGCGTCAAAGATGACTTGTCACTTAAGTGACCAGTCCCGCAGTGCTCATAGCACCTGAAATAGTCGCCGCGCGTTGGCCGTCGTTTGCTCGGCAAGCACCTCCAGTGTCACGCCCCGCACCTCCGCCAGGCGGGCCGCCGTGTGCCGCACGTGGGCTGGCTCGTTTCGCTTGATCTTCCGCACCGGCTCGGGCGATAGATAGGGACTATCCGTTTCCACCAGGATCAAGTCGTCGGGCACGGCCGCCGCGATCGCCCGCAACTCGTCGTTCTTTTTAAACGTCACCATTCCGGCGAAGCTGATGTAAAGGCCCATCGCCACGCACTCCTCCATCATCGCCCGCCCGCCGGTGAACGAGTGCATGACGCCGGTAAGCGGCCCCCGCTGGCGGGCCTCACGGAGCATGATGAGAATGTCCTCATCGCAATCGCGCATGTGCACGACAAACGGCAGACCGGTCTGTTGCGACAACCGCAGGTGCCGATCGAAATAATCCTGCTGCTGGTCGAAGGGCGTGAAATCCCAATATCGATCGAGCCCCGTCTCGCCGATCGCCACCACGCCGGGCGAATTTGCGAGGGCCACGACCCGCTCCCAATCGCCCGGCTGCCCCTGGGCCACGTAATTCGGCTGCAGCCCCACGGCCGCATAGACGCCCTCAAACTCGGCCGCCAGTCGCAAGCAAATCTCGCTTGTCTCGGCCGTCGTGCCGATCGCGATCACCTGCTGGACGCCCGCCTCCCGCGCTCGCGCTACGACGGCGGCCCGGTCAACGTCGAATTCCGGCTGGTCCAGATGGGCGTGGGTGTCGAACAACGGATACATGAAGCCCTCTGCAGATACTCACATAGCCACGAGGCCGTCAGGTCGATTTCTCAGTCTGTATCCCGCTGTCCGCAACACGAACGCCGCGGGAATGGCCATTGCAGCAGCTCCGAGCTGGATCAAGCCGACGGCCTCAATCGCTTCCCAACCCCATTCTTGCATAAGCCCGACCCACACTCCGGCCATAATCACGAAGCTTATTGCCCATCCGACCAAAACGAACCAGACGGCCCGCCGCGACGGACTGTGCCGCAGGCTGAACATCGCCACCGCCAATACCGGCAACAGCGCGAAGAAGCAATATAAGCTGCCGTAGATGACTATCCGAATGTAGAAATCCGGTCCAAAGGAAATTAACGCCGGCCGAGGCTTCCCGAACGTCAGCCCGCTTAGCGTTGCTATCGTAACTGCGCATAGCGTCATCAGGACTAGCAAGTACTTCGTATCAAACCGGACTCCGAGATACAACTTCGGGCCAGGATTTTGCTCAATTCGCAAGCCGGTAATCCAGCGCACGAGCAACAACAGGCTGGTCGCCGCGGCAAACAGGCTCATCGCCGCTACAAATAGGCTTACGAACTCGCGGCGCTCTACATCCGCAAAGTTTGGCCTGTAAAGGCCAGGAGCGGCCACATCGAACGCAAAACCCGCCAGGGCAAGCGGAAGCCGAGTAACAATCGATCCGGGACCAAGCGCCGTCCAGCCGGCAAACAACAGCGGTTCCATTGCCCAGGCACCGATGACGATCGTTTCGATCCAATCGGAAGCGGAGTCGAGCAAAAACCATCTGCTCGCGGCGTTAAACACGCCAATGGCGGCCGAAATCGCAAGCACCGCCAGTTGCCGGCGGCCTTGAAATGCCCCGTCTGAATCAGCCAATTGTGCGTCGCCCATGGCGGCGGCCCTCAAGCCGACCTCGCCTCCCACGGCCCAGGCTAATTATGATCATACGCCGGCGCCCCGCGTCGCACGATTGTCGCCGCGCCTGCCTTCGCCTGCGTCGCCAGCTCCTGGAGCGTTTCCAGGTGCCCCTTAGCCATGCCCAGGGCCTCGTCGGCCAGGCTTTGCGTGCCGGGGCCAGGTTCAGCGCCGCGGCGCACTCGGCCAGGTCGGCGATATCCTGCTGTTGGTAGCCGATCGCCTCGCGAATCAGATAGTCTATCGACAGGTCGTGCGTGTCGGTGAACTCGACCGGAAACTTGCCTTTCTCCGGGAGCGAGCCCGAGGCGAAGATCATTTCGCTGACCCGCGCGGCCAGCGAATTCTGGCAGGCCACAATCTCGCAAATCGTCCTCATCTCACTCTCCCGCCCGCGCGGAATGTACGGCCGAGCCCACTGCAAATACTGCGGGAACGAGCACTCCAGGATCGCCAGGACGCGGTTCAGGACGTTGATCGTGTCGGGGCTCGCCATGGCTCGGAAAGACTGGGACCAGGAGCGGTAGAGACAAGGAGACGGTTCTACAGGAACAATTGCTTGCTTGCTTCCCGGGCCCAATCCAAAAGCGGCGTGGGATAAATGCCCAGCACCAGGACCGGCACCGAGACCAACAGGACGTACAGCGCCGGTAGGATGCCAATCGACAATGGACCGCGGCTGGCCGGCGCCGGTTCCACGCATACGGTCCACGCCACCCGTAAGTAATACACCAGTGAAATTGCCGTGTTGAGGCCAGCAATGACCAACAGGGCAATCATCCACGGCCCGTGACGAGCGTCGACCAGGGCCCAAAAGATGTAGAACTTGCCCATGAACCCGGCCAGCGGCGGAATGCCAACCAGGCTGACCATGATCGTCGTCAGGGCCACCCCCACCAGCGGCATCGTACGCACGAGGCCGGCGTAATCGGCGATGTCCTCGCTCCCCAGCGCCCCACGGAGGAACGCCACGATCGCGAACGCGCCCAGATTCATGAACACGTAGACGGCCAGGTAAAACATCAGTGCGGCCACGGCAGTGCGGGCGCTCTCCGAATTGTGGCCGCTCAAATACACGGCCGCCGCTACAGACATCATCATGTAGCCGGCGTGGGCGATCGTCGAATAGGCGAGCATCCGCTTGATGTTCGTCTGGCCGTAGGCCACGAGGTTGCCGAACGTGCAAGTGATGGCGGCGATTACCGCCAGCATCTGGGCGACGAACGTGCGGACCGGGGCGAGCGGCTGGGCGATCACCGCCGCTTCTTCGTTGAATAGGAGGGGCGGTCGAGTCGTCGCCGGCTGCGCGGCCGCGTCTTGAGTCGCGGCACTTTGCGCAAGTGCGTTTTGTGCGGCAGCATCTGACGCTGGTGCGTTTTGAGCTGGCTCGTCCTGGATCGTAAGCGCCACGGTACGTGCGGGAACTTGATGAACAGCCTGGGCAGTTGATTTGTCGCCGCCTCCGGCGAGCGTGCTTACGCCGAGCGCGAGCCGCACCAGCAGGGCCATCGCCGCGCCTTTGGACGCCACGGAGAGAAACGCATCGACCTCGGCCGAGGCGCCTTCGAACACGTCCGGGCACCAAAAATGGAACGGCACGGCCGAGAGCTTGAACGCCAGGCCGACCATAATCATCAGCGCCGCCAGGGCCAGCACCATCAGCGTGCCGCTGCCCTGACCGCCGGCGACCTTCGCCGGAATGTCCATCGCCGCCAGCCGCTGGGCAATTGTCGGCAAGTGGGCCGTGCCCAACAGACCGGCGAGAAGACTGATGCCGTAGAGCATGACACCGGCCGCTCCAGCGCCGTACACGGCGTACTTCAGCGCGGCCTCGCTCGCTCGCCGCCGGCCCTTGATAATTCCGGCCAACACGTACGAGGGCACGCTGGCCATTTCCACCGCCAGAAACACGATCATCAGGTGATTCGCCGAGGCCATCAGGCACATGCCCAGGATCGAGCCCAAGACGAGCGAATAAAAATCCTGCCCGTCCTGCCGGTCGGCCAACCCGGTCATGCGTGCGAGCACGATAAACCAGATCGTGAACGCCAATAGGAACAGCCGGAAGTAGACCGTCATCGAATCGTAGACGAGCATGCCGGTGAAGAGTTCCTGCCGCTCGACGCCCGTCCAATGCCCTTCCGACACGATCGGCAGCGCGTACCAGAATGCAACGATCGAGCCCGCCAGCGCGAACACAAACGGATCGATCCGGTCGCCGATCCGAAACAGCCGCACCAAGAGCAGTACGACGATCGTCGCGCAAATCGCCAGCTCCGGCCAAAACGCCGGTACGCTCACGTGGAGCGTGTTGGAGAGCAGATCATTTACTAGCGTCGTGAAATTCACGGCTTCGTCCAAATTTCAAACGAAAACTCTCACCACAAACGGCACGAAGAATACGAAGAACATAAAACTGAGTTGTACTCGCTGGCGAATGCATGTTCCTTGGTGCAAACTAACTAATGCCCACTTTCCCGGCCTTCGTGGCGTTCTACGTGCCCTTTGTGTCCTTGGTGGTGAAATCCTCTTTCATTGCGAGTCGTTCACCAGCGCGCTCGCCGGCGGCTCTGTCGCGGCAGTCTTTAAGCCGTCATGTTGCACTTTCGTCCAATCGGCCAGCTCGTTCACCGTTTGGTCGACCGACTTCTGCATGTATCGCAACAAGGCATTCGGATAGACGCCGAACAATATGGCGAGTGCCAACAGCGGCGCGGCGATGGAAAACTCTCGCGGCGTGATCGGCACCAGCGCCTCGCCATGGGGCCCCTTGTATTCTGCCCCCAGGTAGACCCGCTGGATGGCCCACAGGATGTAGCCAGCCGTCAGAATCACCACGGCCGCGGCGATGACCGCCAGCGTCGTGCTGTATTCCCACACTGACAGGACGACCAGCACTTCGCCGATAAAGCCGCATAAGCCGGGCAGCCCCAGGCCGGCGAAAAAGATGCCAATCGCCAGCCCGCTGTAAATGGGCATTTTGTTGAACAGCCCGCCGAACTCGTTCAGGTTGCGGTGATGCACGCGGTCGTAGATCACGCCCACCATAAAGAACATGCCGGCAGAGCTGATGCCGTGGGCGATCATCTGGAACATCGCCCCGTTCATGCCCATCTTCCAGTAATCGGAGTTGTAGCCGGTGCCCGCGACCGCGCCTCCACACGCCCAAACCGAGCACGACATACCCCATGTGGCTCACCGAGCTGTAGGCTACGAGCCGCTTGAAATCGCTCTGTGCCAGTGCTGCGAACGCCCCGTAGACCATGCTGAACGCGCCGATCCCGCAGACGACGTAGGCCAAGTCGTAGCCAGCCTGCGGGCAGATCGGATAGCAAATGCGAATGATGCCGTAGCCGCCCATCTTCAGCAGCACGCCGGCCAGGATCATCGAAATCGGCGTCGGTGCCTCGACGTGCGCGTCCGGCAACCAAGTGTGCAGCGGCACGCTGGGCACTTTGATCGCAAAGCCAATGAACAAGAGCACAAACGCCCACCACTGCAACGAAAGGTCATACCAGGAGGGCGTCGTGAACAAATCGGTATTCTGCCCCATCCACTGCATGGCCAGGATGTTGAACGTGTGCTGCGGCTGGGCCTCATTGTGGATCACGTCCGCGGCAGCTTGCTGCGCCGCGTCATCGAATTGCGAGCTGACAACGCCGGTCGCGATTAATTGAGTGGTCGGCAGCTTCCGCAGATCGCTGTTGAAGTACAGCATCAAAATGGCGATCAGCATCAGTACGCTGCCGAGCAAAGTGTACAAGAAGAATTTGATGGCCGCGTATTCTTTCCGCGGCCCGCCCCAGATGCCGATTAGGAAGTACATCGGCAGCAGCATCACTTCCCAGAACACGTAGAACAGGAAGAAATCGAGCGCACAAAACACGCCGAGCATCCCCGTTTCGAGCAAGAGAAACAGCACGCAATAGGCCTTCTGGTGCTTCGAGATCGGCCAGCTCGCGCCCATTGCCAACAGACTTACAAACGCCGTCAGCGCCACGAGCGGAAAGCTGATACCGTCGACTCCCATCAGGTAGCGAATGCCGAACGTCGGAATCCACGGCAGCGAGAACAGGTTCTGCATCGTGGCCGTGTCCGATTTGAATGTCGGCCCATGCGGCCCAAACAGCATGTGCAGTGTCAGAAAGAACACGACCGCCGTCGCGAGCAGCGAAATTTGCTTGGCCCGCTCGCCCGTCAGCGGCAGCACCGCAATCACCAGCGCCACAACGGCCGGCAGAAAGATGATCCAGCTCAGGTACACGGCGGGATTGGAAAAATCGAACATGGTTTCGTAACCGATTCACGGTATTTCGTAACAAGTAGATTATCGGTGAATAGTTGTTAGTGGATAGTTGTTCGTGGCGGGCGTCTCGCTCAACAACTATCGACCAGCCACTATCCCCCCGCCACCGCATATTTCCACCACAGGCTCGCCACAAGGAACAGCACGATCGTCCCCACGACGATGAACATCACGTATTGTCGCACGCGGCCGGTCTGCACCGATCGCAGTGAGAGTCCCAGCTCCCACGTTTTTTCCGCAAACGTGTCCACAGCGTTGTCAATGATCCAGCGGTCTCCGACTCCAGCCACGACGAGCGCCAATCCGCGGCCGACGTAGGCCACGGTGTGGATGATGCCGTCAATCAGGCCGCGGTCGAGCACCCAGGCGATAAAGCGGCCAATTTGCAGCACCGGCTGGACGAAAACGAAGTCATACAGTTCGTCGAACCACCACTTGTTCCACGTCAGGTGGTAGAGCCAACTCAACCAGCGCCGCAGCGACGCCGCGCTGATCATCTCCCACAGATACACCACCGTCGCCCCGGCGATGCCGGCCAGGGCCACCAGGATGGCGGAAATACCGGCGGGGCGCTTCACATCCCAGTTATGTGCGGCAAGCTCGTCGGGAACCACCAGTTGCGTCATTAGTTGGCCCGGCCTGTCGCCGAGCATGCCGACCGGCTTGCCGTGTTCGAGCAAACTCTCTACCCCCAGCCCGGAAAGCACCCCCGGCGCAGCCGCTGGAAACCACCAGCCGATTCCCACGGCAAATACGGCTAGAAACACCAGCACCCGCGACATCACCGGCGGCGACTCATGGGCGTGGTCGTAGCGGTGATGATCGCGCGGCTTGCCGGCGAACGTCATGTACCACAAGCGGAACATGTAGAACGACGTCATCAGTGCCCCGACCAGCGGCACGACGACAAACAGCCACGCGTAAGGAATCTGGGTATTGCTGTAAGCGAAGCTGAAGGACTGCTCAATGATCAGGTCCTTCGAGTGAAACCCGCTGAAGCCGAACAAAAACGGAATGCCGACGCCCGAAATGGCCAAACACCCGGCCAGCATCGCGTACGCGGTGATCGGCATCTTGTGCCGCAGCCCGCCCATCTGCCGCATGTCGTTCGTATGCACGGCGTGAATCACCGAGCCGGAGCAAAGGAACAAGAGACTCTTGAAAAATGCATGCGTGATTAAATGGAACAGCCCGGCCACCCAGCCGCCGAGTCCCAACGCCAGCATCATGTAACCAAGCTGACTAATCGTCGAATAAGCCAGCACCCGCTTGATATCGACGGCCGTGATCGCGATCGACGCCGCCATGAACAACGTGACGCAGCCGATGATGGCGATGACCAACAGCGCCTCGGGCGAGAAGATCGGATAGCAGCGTCCCACGAGAAAGACGCCGGCCGCGACCATCGTCGCCGAATGGACCGGCGCCGACACCGGCGTCGGCCCTTCCATCGCGTCCGGCAACCACACGTGCAGCGGGAACTGGGCACTTTTCCCCACGCAGCCGCAGAAGATTCCCACGCCCGCGATGAACAGCAGCCACTGCCCGGCCCGGCTGCCTTCGGCCGTCCGGTTCTGGGTGGCTGCCGCCGTCACGGCCCCTTCGATCGCCGCCGCGTTTGCATTCGGCCCCAGCGCCTTGACCGCAGTGGCCACCTGGTCGCGCACCGCAGAAGCCACCATGCCCTCGGCCGGCACGAGCTTGTAGCCGTTCGTCTGTTCGTGCAGCAGGCTGAAGATGCCCGGCTCGGCGATCTCGCCGGCCTCGGTCTTCACCACCTGACCTTGGGCGTCCTGTTTGTCGCCAAAATAAAACGTCCCCAGCGACGACCAGATCGCCATCAGGCCAATCAGCATGCCGAAGTCGCCCACGCGGTTGACGATAAAGGCCTTGTTGGCCGCCGTGCTGGCGCTCTTCCGCTCTATATAGAAGCCGATCAGAAAGTACGAGCAAATACCGACCAATTCCCAAAACACAAACACCATCGCCAGATTGCCGGCGATGCAAATGCCCAGCATGCTGAATGAGAACAGCGACAAATATTGAAAGAAGCGGTGGAACCGCCCGCGGCGGTGCAAATGATGCCCGTCGGCCAGCGTCACTTCATGGTCGACATATTCGGCGAGCTCATCGTGCATGTAGCCGAAGGCGTAGATATGCACGCACGAGGCGATTATCGTCACCACGCAAAACATGGCCACGGTCAGCGTGTCGATGTAATAGCCGATCGACAGCCGCAGCTTGCCCATTACGGCCAGGTCGTACCAATTGCCGGCCTGGTAAGCGGGCGGCGGATTGCTCTGGGCGACCGTGTGCGCCTGCCCGCCTTCAGCGGCCGCCCCATCGGTGTGTTCGGCGGCGGCATGCTCGCCCGGTTCGGTGAGCGGATGGGCCGGCAGCCAGATGAAGAAAAACGCATACAGGCTAAGCACGGCCCCCAGCACGATCGCCGAGATTGAAATGTACGCCCCAATCTTCTGCTTCTCGTACGGCACGCGCACACCCAGCAGTTGCGGCACCGAATAGCCGATCCAAATCACGGCAAACGACGCCAACGGTAGCAGCCAGGCCCAAGCCAAAATTGTCGGCAGTTTATCCATCACGCACGTCGGAATCTTGCTAAGGGGGAGTAGTGGAGGAGTGGAGTAGCAAAACCTGCTCGCTACTGACTCTCGTGACGCTCTTTCTCCTCTACTACTCCCCTACTCCACTGCTCCACTTCCCCAACTATCCCTGGAGCTGATCCGCTCGGTCCACATCGATCGAATTGAAACTGTTATAAAAATTCAGCGCGATCGCCAGGGCCACCGCCGCCTCGGCTGCCGCCAGCACGATCACGAACAGCGACATGAGCTGCCCGTCGAGGCCCAGCGAATTGGCGTCGCCCCGCAGATAGGGGCTGCCGAAGGCGATGAAATTCAAATTCGCGCCGTTGAGCACCAGCTCGATCCCCATCAGGACGCCCAGCGCGTTTCGCTTCGTGGCCATGCACAGCGCCGCACACAAACAGCACGGCCCCCACGACCAAAAAATGGAACGTGCCGACCGGCTCGGTCAACAAATTGGCAAGCGGCAACGTCATTCGACCACCAGGCTCCGTTTCTGCTTTGCGCGCGCCAGGTACGCGGCCCCTACGAGCACGACCAGCAAATGCACTGAGATGATTTCAAATATCAAGAGGTAGCCGGCGCGATCAGGCCGCCCTGCCCCATCGACGCGGACGCCAAGCAACGCCATGCCGACCGGCGTCGCAGTCGGCTGCAGGGCGACGCTCTCGGCCGCCTGGCGACTTATGCCTTGCCAGGCCTCGACGCTGGAGGCCGCCCACACCAAGAGCACCAGCATGCACGCGCCGGCCAACAGGCCGGCCGTCAGATCGAACCGTGACGTCTTCATCGAGATGAAACGATCTTGCGAGGTCAGCATCACGCCGAAAATGAGGAGTACCAGCGTGCCGCCCACGTAAATCAACAGTTGCATCGAACCGACAAAATCGGCCCCGGCCACAAAGAACATGCCCGCGGTGCCGGCCAGCGACATCACCAGGTAAAACGCCATTCGAACAATGTTCGGCGACAGAAACACGGCGACCGCGAACGCGCACGCAACCGCCGCGAACAGCAAGAAGAAAAACGACGGCCAGTAGATCGGTTCCATCGGCGTGGTTAATTCCCGTCCGGAAAGTTATCTGCCAGCGTGCCAGCGGTCGTGGGCGGGCTTTGAACTTGCTTATCGGATTGGGGCACCGCTGCCGCGGGGGCAGCCGACGCCGCTGGCGCCGCGGCCCCCCACCGCTCCGCCAGGTCCCCCGCCTGTGGCGGCAGGCTCGCCAAACCAAAAAACGTGCGATCGGGCAGGGCATACTGCCACAACGTGGCGCCCAAAAACGCGACTGCCGCAATCGGCACGCAGTACTTCAGGCACGTTGCGATGACTTGGTCGATCCGCAGCCGCGGCAGCGTCCAGCGGACCCACATCATGACCGTGACGCCGGCAAAACCCTTAGCCAGCAGGTTCAGCGTTCCCAATACGTTCCCGGCAAAGCCCCACCAGAAGCCGTGCTCAAACGTAAGTCCGAGCCACTGCGACACCGGCAGCGGGCCATGCCAGCCGCCGAGGAACAATATCGATGCCAGTAAACTTACGGCCAACATCGAGCCGTACTCGGCCATGAAAAAAAAGCTCCACCTCAGGCCGGAGTACTCCGTATGAAAGCCGGCCACCAGCTCGCTCTCGGCCTCAGCCAGATCGAACGGCGCCCGATTAACGCTCGCCGTCGCGCAGGTGAAATAGACCCAAAACGTCACAAACGTAAACGGGTCGTGAAAGATGTACCAACTCATAAACAGGCCCGCCTGGCGGTCACCGATGAACACCAGGTCCATCGAACCCGCCAGCAGCACCGGTACCACCGCGCACATGCCGAGCGGCACTTCGTAGCTCACGACCTGGGCGGCCTCGCGCATCGCTCCGAACAGCGACCACTTTGAAGCCGAGGAATACCCGGCCAGGATCACGCCGAACACCTCCAGCCCCAGCACGGCCAGAATGAAGAACACGGCCACGTTCAAATGCAGCGCAACGAACGGATAGTCGCCGCCGGCGAACGGAATGGCCATGAACGCCGACAATGACGCGCAGAAGCTGATGTACGGAGCGAGCTTGAAGAGAAACTCGTCCGCTCCGCCGGGCATCAGGTCTTCTTTCGTAAGTAGCTTGATGCCGTCGGCCAGCGTCTGCAGCCAACCAAACCGCCCGCCGACTCGCGTCGGCCCGAGCCGGTCTTGGATCCGCCCAGAGACCTTGTGCTCAAGCCAAATGAATATCAGCGCCCCGACCGCCACCAGGTTGACGATCAAAAACACATGGACCAGCGCAGCCAGCACGTACGCCAGCCAGGTCCACATATATTGCGAAAATAACAAGGCCACTGCTGCACTGACTTCCCGTGAGAAGGGCCGCTCGTAACTACCTACCCACACGGAACTTGAGCGGCCCACCTAAGAAGGTGAAATATGGCACACTGTCGACGATTTGCCTAGGGCCGGTTGCGATCTTCCGCGATCCTTCAAGCGAAATAATCACTTATCGATCAATCTCCCCCATCACAATATCCAGTGACCCTACAATCGCCGGGACGTCGGCGATCAGGCACCCTTGGCAAAGCGCGTTCGTGACCGACAAATTGCAGAAGCTGCTGCTCCGCGCCCGGACCCGCCACGGAATCGAGTCGCCGCTACTCACCAAATAAAAGCCCATCTGCCCTTTCGGGCATTCCGTCTCGAGATAGCACTCGCCTTTGGGCAGCTTCTGCGTCAGCTTGATCGGCTCGCCATGGCTGCCGGTCGATGTGCTGTAGCGGTCAATCGCCTGGCGGCACAGGTCGACGCTCTGCACGACCTCGAGCATTCGCACGTAAAAGCGGTGCCAACAATCGCCCAGCACGGTTTCGTGCGGCACGGGCGGATACTCATGGTCGTTCGGGTAGTGCCCGTTCCGCTGGCAGATCACTTCGAACGCGTAGCCGTCGTACATCGACGTGTAAATCTCTTCGCCGTCGCGCCGCTGGTCGTGATCGACGCCGCTCCCCCGCAGCACAGGGCCGCTTGTGCCAAAGCTGATCGCCATCTCGGGCGATAGCACGCCAATGCCCGCCGTCCGCTTCACGAAGATCGAATTCGTCGTGAGCAGCGTGTGGTACTCCGCAATGAGCGGCACGAACTGATCGAGGAACTCTTCGCACTTCTTGACCCATCCGCGGGGCAAATCCGCCGTCGCCCCGCCCGGAGTGATGTAGCTATAGGTCAACCGTGCGCCGCAGGCCGCCTCGAACAAGTCGAGAATTTTCTCCCGCTCGCGAAACGCATACAAGAACGGGCTGAACGTCCCCAAGTCGAGGCCGTAGGCCCCCATGCCCACCAGGTGGCTGGCGATTCGCCCCAGCTCGCAGATCAGTACCCGCAAGTGCCGGCCTCGCTCTGGCACGCGGTAGCCCAACAGCTTTTCAACGCACATTGACCAGCCGAGATTCATGTTCATCCCGGCCAGGTAGTCCATGCGGTCGGTGTACGGAATCCACTGCCGCGGCGTCAGGTTCTCCCCGATCTTTTCCGCGCAGCGGTGCAAATAACCGATGTGCGGCACCACCTCCGAAACGATCTCGCCGTCGGTCCGCAGCACCAGCCGTAGCACGCCGTGCGTACTGGGATGCTGCGGCCCCATGTTCACCAGCATCTCGTCGGTGCGAACGTCGACTTCGATGATGCGGGGGTCTTCGACAGTTGTGCTCATGTATCCTAACTTTCGCCAGCTAGCTCAGGGACGGCCATCGACAATTTGACGGCCGGATTGTTCCAAATGCTGTGCCGCCGTCCTTCGCGTGCCAATTGGCACCCCAGCTGACGAAGGTGCTTCAGCAACCGCGTTAGTTCATGCGGAAACCTCTCGCGGCACGACTTCTACATCCGACGCAGATTGAATCATCTGGCGCGCCTCAGCGATGTCCTTGCCGTAAGATAGCACTCCCGGAAAATCCAACCCCTCTACATGGACGCCATCATCGTCCTGAAAGTATGCAGCCTCATAAGCCAACATCGCTGGAGACCTCAACGGTAAACAAGTCATCGCCGCAATACTCGACTGAAATTGGAGCTCACCGCCCCCTTATCCCATGATACTCCAGCGGCATCTCATAGTCCTTCCGCAACGGGTGCCCAACCCAATCATCCGGGCACAAAATGCGGCGCAGATTCGGGTGCCCTATGAAATACACGCCCGACAGGTCGTACACCTCCCGCTCATGCCAATCGGCCGTGCTCCACAAGTTGGACACGCTCGGCACTTCTGGCAGCTCGCCCGGTTCGTCGTCGCGCCATCGCGGCAAGATCACTTTCAGCACCAAGCTGTGCTTGTGCCGCATGCTGTACAGGTGGTAGACGACCTCCGTGTGCGGCTGCCATTCGGCTTTGGCTGCCTTCTTTTCGTCGGTGTGCAGATAATCGACGCCCGAGATGCAGTTCAAATAATCGAAGGCCAGGCTCGGCTCGTCGCGAAGATAGCGGCAGACTTCCAGCAGTCCTTGGGGCACGACTTCGATCCAGGGATCGATATTCTCCAAATTGGCGCCGGAGATCCAATCGCCGAACTTGGTTTTCAACTGGTCAACGAGTCCTGGTCCCGACATTTGCCGTTAACTCCCCATCGATAATGAAGAATCGCGAACGCCTAACGGCGCGCCACGCCGTGCGGCGTTGTTCGTTGTCGCGCGACGTCCCGCACTCGAGCGCGACTTTGTTGTGATTTGTTTCAAGCCGACAGAATCGATTGGCTCCGCTCCACCGCCCGTGTCGGCGGCGTGCGATGAATAGGCTGCACCTTCGGCCGCTGCATCGCCCGCACCCAATCCAAGTCGCCGCGCTTCCAAACGTACGCGAAACCGACGAGCAGTACGGCGAAAAACACGCCGATGTCGGCGATCGACGTCAGGGCGAGCGACTCCGCCGGCCCGGCCAAGCCGGCCGCGTCCGCCGCTGCGACGGCCGAGCCGTCGTGGATTCCCAATTCTTGGAGTCGAACGCCGACCGTTGCCGCCGCGTAGCCAGTCGTGACATCTTCAACCGCCGCAGCCGGAGCAAGCGCCGTCAATTGCGTCGTCTTGCCGAATACGGCCGCCCAAGGAAAGAAAAACGCCACTTCAACGTCGAAAATGATGAAGAGCAAGGCCACCACGTAGAATCGCAAGTCGAACTGCACGAAGCTCGAGCCAATCGTCGGCTCGCCGCACTCGTATACCTCGGCCTTTTCCTCGTTCGGCACTCGCGGCCGCACCAGCCAACCAAGCACCAAGTTTCCAAATAGGAACAGAAAACCCGTCAGGGCGAACAGCGCGACGTACGCGGCAATTGCGGTGGGTGTTGCCATTGATAATGTTGTCAGCTCATAGCTGTTAGCCCATCACGATTGCTAAATGCGCATGGCTAACAGCATAGCTTCCTTATTGGTTCGGCCCGCCATGGACGGGCTCAATAATTACTTTCGAATCGGCCACGGCGGTCGGGTTGAGCGTCGCCCGGCCCCAGGCCACGTCCAGCGGCAGCCGCGAAAAATCGACGATGCAGCCGTCGCGGCTGTAGCAGCTCATGTCGTGTGTCGCCCCCATGAAGATGCAATCGACCGGACACGGCTCGACACATAACGCGCAGAACATGCACTTCGTGTAATCAATCGTATAGCCGGTGATCTTGAAGCCTTTGCCCGTCTCGACGCGCTCTTTACCGATGTAAATGCAATCGACGGGGCAGGCCTTCGCACACTGATCACACGCAATGCAGGTCGTTAGATCAAAGCGGTGAAAGCCGCGGTAACGCGCCGCCACCGGCACCGGCAACTCCGGATACTCGAAGTGCTCGGTAAACGTCTTCCGTTCGGGCTGATACGTCTTGATCCAGGTGCGCAGCGTAACCCACATGCCGTGCCCGACCGTGTACACGGCGTCGAGCACATTGCCCAGCCAGGGCCAGACCGATTTGACACGCTTAATCATTAAGAACCTGCGACTTGCCTACGACGCGAGACAAACCGCGGCGCACCACACTCGAATTCCGATGGGCAGCAAGGTTCCCTCGGACGCGAACTTCCGCGCGTTTGCTGCAGAGGTCGCCAAAAAAGCCAATTATAGGCACGTGCTCGCCGGCCGCAACTGCTATTCGAGTTTCACAGCAAGCTTCGCACGAACATCAAGATGAGTTTTGAAGTCGTGTCAAGTTTCGCACGGAGCTAATAGGCGCTCGAGCGGGCAGATGGATAGGACACGGCCAGCGCCGGCGGTTGTCGAGAGCTACCGTCGCCATTTCCGAAGAGCTTCGCAATTCGCGGGAGGCGCTCTTGCGAGGTGCTAATAGCAACTCCCGCTGGGGTGCAATTGGCGCTCCGAAATGGGCAAACGCACGGGTCGCACCACCGCGCCCAAGCTGCGAAAAAGTGTCAACTATATTCGGTCGCTGGGCAACTGGAGCTTCCAATCCGTACCCATTTCGTCAACTCCCGGTCATTCTTACGCCCAGCAGCCCACAAACGGGCCACAAATGTGCGTAATCGGGCACAAGCTGGCAAACCGAAAGAATCGTAACTATCAGTCGTAAAACAACTTGCGCCCAGGCGGGCCGATGGGCACCGCTGCTCGGCCGGCTCGACCCGAGCCGTCACGGTCCCGGTCAAGCGGGCCAAATCGCATGCCAAAGTCCCACAAATCATACAAAAACACCCCCTCTGGCGGTGTCCTTTGCTTGACTAGCGCCTGGCTCCACGTAGAGTGAAATGTAGGAGATCGGTACCCGTCGTGCGCCTTGTAGATTGTAGAGGATGTGGCCGGCGGAGCACGACATGGTGCGACCAAGGCCCACGCGCCGCTATACAGGCCAGGCCGGCCAGCTGACGGACCTCCGACGAAGGAATCGAGCATGTTAGTTCTGTCACGGAAAAAGAACGAGAGTATTATCATCAACGATGATATTACCATCGTCGTGGTCGAGATCCGCGGCGATAAGGTTCGTCTCGGCGTCGAAGCGCCTAAAGAGGTCCCCGTTCATCGCAACGAGGTCTACGAGGCAATTCGCCGCAACCAGCAAAAGCCGGACTCTGTGGAACCGACCGTTGCAGAAACGGACGCTCCCAACATCTAATCGCGTCCCGGCTCGCACGAGCCAGCCAATTTCTCTGCTTGCGTCTTCCTTTCGGCGACTCACGCGTTGTCCTCTCGCTCACTGCCGAGTCTGCTCTCGCTCTGCTCGCTGTGGGTTCTGCCGGGGCCGCCCGGGTTGACGATCGATCGTCGTAACTCTATACCAGCAATTCGACCACCCGCCCGGCTGCGGTGCGGACGCTCGCAATCGAGCGCGCCGTCGCCGTGAACTGTGCGCGTTGGCCCCGTCGTCTAGCGGTCTAGGACACCGGCCTTTCACGCCGGTAACACGGGTTCGAGTCCCGTCGGGGTCATTTCTGTGTTATTCGCCGCAGCTGGCGGCCTTCTAACGTGATTGAAGTTGCGATTCGCAGAACGGCGCCGACCGATCCGAGTTTTTCCAAGTCCGCAAGAAATAAACGCGGCGGGCCGCCCGCGCAATTGGACGACGGGGTAGGACGAGGATTGGCTGCTAGGTGCTCTCAAAGGCGAGCGGGTGCTCACTGAGTGGATCCTCGATGCGAATCGATTTTTTGCCGCACAGCAACTGTTCGATCAAGTGGCCCACGAGCTCGGCCCGCCAGCCGCCCGCCAGAATCGGCGGTTCTTCTCGCTGGGCGTTGCCGAAGTCGAGTCGATAAGCGATTAGGTCGCGCACGTCGGTCGCCGTGCCCACGAGGCTCGTCGCAATGTTCGCGCTGCGGCAGATGCTGGTCAGTGCGGGCGACAGGAATTGGCCGAGTAAGTTGAGTTGGGAGGGCATCGCCTGGACCGTGCCGCGCTCGAAATCATCGAGCGGCGTGCTGAGCCCACGGCGAATGCAAGCCACAATTTGTTGGATATTGTCGCGTTTCACGTGCTGGCCGATGCCGCGGATCGCGCGGATTTTCTCCGCGTTGTCGCTCTTGCGCTTGGCCAGCTCGACGATCAAATCGTCGCGGAGCACGCGCCGCGGCGGCTGGTCGCGTCGCTCGGCTTCGGCCTCGCGCCAAGTCCACAGCTCGCGCACGATGGCCAGGCTGCGGGGCGACAGGTTGCCAATGCCGGAGACGCGGCGCCACCGCGGACGGTCGCGGGCCTCCATCACTTCGCGCAGCCAGTACTGCATTTCGTCGGCCAGCCAACTGCTGCGACCGGCGGCCTCCAGCAGGACGAGCAGCCGGTCATAGAGCGGCAACAAGTAGCGCACGTCTTCCAGCGCGTAATCGATTTGGGACTCGGAAAGCGGCCGGCGGCGCCAGTCGGTGCGCTGTTCTCCCTTCGCCGCCCGCGCTCCGAGAAACTTTGTCACCACGGCGCCGTAGGAGGACGGATATTCGGTGCTGCAGAAGCCGGCAGCGATCTGCGTGTCGAACAATCTCGCCAGCGGGCGCCCGCAGGCGGCCAGCGCAAAATTGAGCTCCTCGCGGGCCGCGTGGGCGATCGTAATATGGCTGCCCTCGGCCAGCGTGCGCCAAAAAGGCTGCATGTCGCCGGCGCGATACGGATCAATGACCGCCATCTCCTGTTCCGTCGCCACTTGCACCAGGCACAGCTCGGGGCGGTACGTATCTTCCGACACGAACTCGGTATCAATGCCGATCCGTTCGGCTTTCGCCAGCCGGCGGCAAAACTCGGCGAGTTGCGAGGCAGAGATGATCGTCTCGTGCAGCACGGGCGGCACTCAGGGTCAGGTTACGCGGCACGCCGCGCGGCGCGGCGTGCGATCGACAGGAGGACGCAAACTGCGCAGACAATCGCTCGATCTAAATTGCTATGGCTGCCTCAAAGGATTCCGTGAGCACCGGCTCACTTGCCCGCACCGATTCGGGTCGGTTGGAATTGAAGCGGCAGCCTTCGCCGGGCATGTCTGCGACCTCTGCGTCGTCCTGTGAGATGTGTTTGGGGGGTTTGGATGTGCGACTTGATCGGGCCGTCCGATAATCGGCCCCTGCACTAGTAGCGCTGCATTTTGCCACGAATAAGATCGTGCGGCTACCTCGATCGCGAACAGAATTCAGCTCAGATGGCGCCATGTCGGCCGGCCGCGCTTCGCAGCCCCCTTTGTCGTCCTTGCGCGTTTGTGGTGAAATGCTGTCGGCGAGTGACAGTCGCTGAATAAGTTTGACGAGGCCACGATGCGGGAAGTTTGGCTGCGACCCAATCGGCGGGCGATACTGTTCGGTTGCGTGCCGCTGGCAGTGACGATCGTGCTCGGGCTGTGGCTGGCGCTGGGTCTGCCACACGTGGCCACGTTTTGGCGGTGGCTAGGAGGCCTCGTGGTCGCCTTGGGATTGTTCGGCGGGTTTGCCATCGTGCGGCAACTGTGGCGGCCGCGAATCGGCTATCGAGACGGCCGCGTGTTGTTTTACCTGGTTCGGGGAGAGCCGATCGCCACGCCCGTCGAGGTCGTCGAGGCGTTTTTCGTCGGCCAGGGACCAGTCGCTTTGCCGGCCGGCATGGGTGGGCAGCAGCGAACGTACAACCTCGTCGCCAGGTTGTCGCAACGGGCGACCGACTGGGCCGGCCGCGACGTAAAGCCGGCGCTCGGCCAATGGTCTGGCGGTTACGTCACGATTCGCGGCACCTGGTGCGAGCCGCTCGACGACGAGCTGATCCGCCGACTAAATCGGCGGCTGCGCGAAGTCAAAGAGGAGTTGAGGATTGAGGTTTGAACATCGAGGGTTCAGGGGTGAGCGCGAGGAATTTTGCGAATGTCGCGGTTTCCCAGATTCGGAAACTGGGGCAGCCGGGGCTGCTGATAAGCGTCCGCAGTGCTGCCGAGGCCCGCGAGGCGCTTGCCGGCGGAGCCGATGTGATTGACGTCAAGGAGCCGGCGCGCGGCGCGTTGGGCGCGGCCGACGCGGCGACAATCGAGCACGTTGTTCGCGCGGTCGATGGACGGGCCCCGGTGACGGCGGCGCTGGGAGAACTTGCCCAGGATTCCCGGCCAAGATGGTCGGGCTCTTTAAGTGACTTCGATCAAATCTCGCTCGCGAAAGTCGGCCTCGCCGGATGCGCAACGCGCCGCACATGGGCTGCCGATTGGCAAACGATGATGGAACGGTGCGGCGGAGGCCATCGATTTGCCGCGGTTGTGTACGCCGACTGGCCGGCGGCCGCCGCGCCGCCGCCGCAATCCGTCTTGGATGTGGCCGTCGAATTCGGCTGCCAGGCGGTGCTGATCGACACCTGGAACAAATCGGCCGGTTCCTTGTGCGAACTTTGGCCGGGCGACCAGCTCGCCGCGTTCATCGCACAAGTACACGGCGCCGGCCTGATCTGCGCCTGTGCCGGATCGCTGTCGTCGGCGGACGTTGCAATCGTCACCAATTGCCATGCCGACGTGATTGCCATTCGCGGGTCGGCGTGCGTCGGCGACCGATGCGGGACCGTCTCGCGTCTCCGCGTGGCAAAGCTGCGTGAGCAAATCGAGACCGTAGCGGCGGGCGGCCCGCCTGTTGCCGCAAACTCATTCAACACTGGCTTCGTTCGCCGTTCTTGACAACCTCGAAGCCCATCTCGCGAATCATCTGAAAGTCAGCCTCCGGCGTCTGGCCTTTGGTCGTAAGATAGTCGCCGACGAAAATCGAGTTGGCCGCATACAGCCCCAGCGGCTGCAAGTTGCCCAGGTGCAGCTCGCGGCCGCCGGCGATTCGTAGCTCGCGATCCGGGTTCACCAGGCGAAACATGGCCAGCACCTTGAGGCAATAGCGCGGATTGAGATCGCGCCGGCCCGCAAGCGGAGTGCCGTCGATCGGATTCGAGAAAATTGACCGGAATCGATTCGACGCCCAAGTCGCGCAATGCAATCGCCAGGTCGACCACGTCCTGCCGCTGTTCGCCCATGCCGATGATGCCGCCGGAGCACATCTCCATGCCGGCGTCGCGAACGGCATGGAGCGTGGCCAACCGATCGGCGAACGTGTGGGTCGTGCAGATCTCGCCGTAGTGCGACTGGCTCGTGTTCAGGTTGTGATTGACGCGGTCGACGCCGCAGTCTTTCAGTTGTCGCGCTTGTTCGGGCGTCAAGAGCCCGAGGCATGCGCAGATCTTGAGGTGGTAGCGCTGTTTGATCTCGGGCACGATCGTGGTCAAGGCCCGCATCTCGCGCTCGTTCGGTCCGCGGGCCGAGATGACGATGCAATACGTGCGGGCCTGTTGCTCGGCCGCAGTGCGGGCGCCGTCGAGCAACTTCTCGCGGCTGAGCAGGTTGTAGACCGGAATATCGGCCAGCGAGATTTTCGATTGCGAGCAGTACGAACAATCCTCCGGGCACAGGCCGCTTTTGGCGTTCATCAGGAAATAGAGCTGCACCTGGCGGCCGAAGCACCGGCGGCGGACGCGATAGACGGCGGCCAGCAGTTCGAGCAGTTCGTCGTCCGGGCATTCAAGCACGGCCAGTGCCTCGTCGCGGGTTATTTGGCCGCCGGCGAGGACGCGGTCGGCCAGGGCTTGCCAATCGACGGCTTTTTCGCGAGCTGCGGCCTGGGTGGTAGCGGAATCAAGATCGGTTGCGGTCGTCATCGGATGCCTTTTTTGTTCTGCGAGAGATGCTGCGATTTTGGCATCAATATACACGCCCGGTTCGGATCGTTGAATCCCGCCTGATCAGCTAGAATTCAAGTAGCAGGCACATGCCGTGTGCCGTCCGCCAAATCACCCACAAGCGCAGAGTTCCAACGTTTTGCCGCCACGCCGCCCGGAGTGCGTCCGCCGCGGCCGAGCTTCGACCTGCTACAAACGATGTCACATAGTCACTTAGTTCGCGTCGGGGCGATGGGCCAGGTCGGCCGCTTTGCGGCGGTCGACGCGGTCCGTTATCCGCGCCACAGCCGCGTGATCGTGCGGACGCGGCGCGGGCTGGAGATCGGCGAGGTGCTCGCGCCGCCGGCCGACTCGCAAAGCGGCCAGGCCGAGGTCGACGGCGATTTACTCCGCGGCATGACCGTCGAAGATGAGCTGCTGGTGGCCCGGCTGGAGAAGCATCGCCAGGCGGCCTACGAGGCCTGTGCCGCGTTGCTCGCGAAACAGGGCGTGGCGGCGGTGCTGGTCGACGTCGAGCACTTGTTCGACGGCCAGGGCTTGTTCTTTTACTTCTTGGGTAGCGTTCCAGCAGCCGTCGAAACGCTCACCGCCGAGCTGGCCGAGGCCTATGAAACCAAAGTCCAGTTTCGCAAGTTCACCGAAACGCTAATCCAAGGCTGCGGCCCCGGCTGCGGGACGGAAGAAGTGAAAGGCCGCGGTGGGTGCGAGACGTGCTCGAGCTGCGCTGTTTCGGGTGCCTGTGGGACGCGAAGGTAATCAGCGAAAACGCAGGTGACTTACTTCGGCGGCAAAATCAGCCCCACCACCTTCGTCGTCCATTCGCCGTGGTTCG
Organism: uncultured Planctomycetota bacterium; assembly: GCA_963738665.1. Classification (GTDB taxonomy): domain Bacteria; phylum Planctomycetota; class Planctomycetia; order Pirellulales; family Lacipirellulaceae; genus JABDGM01. The sequence continues at coordinate 660,518 of CAVTXL010000002.1, read as the reverse complement.
CCCGGTACGTGCCGCGCATCCACAGCAGCACCGTGCGGGCATCGTCCCAGTGGGGAATGATCGGGCGAATGTTGTCCATCGCCGAGTTGGCTGTGATCGGTTCCCACTTCCAGCTGGCGCCGCGGTCGGTCGTCGTGCCGCGGAACAGTTCGCGGTGGCGGCGGTTGTCGGCCGCACTCACGAGCGGCTGGCCGCTGACCGGGTCAGCATCCGTGGAAATGTAGATCGTGTTGGCGTCTTTCGGGTCGAGCGCGGCTAAGCCCGTGTAGTCGTCTTCGGACGGGTAGAGGCGGGTGCCGGCGTAGGCAATTTCGTTCTCGTGCCACTGGCGGCCGTCCCAGCGGGCGTAGTGGAAGCGGTGGTCGAACCCCCCTTCCCCGCGCGGCAGGCCACGTCCGTCTTTCTGCACCGTAAATACGACGACGGGCCGCTCGTCCTTGTCCAGCTCGACATCGGCCATCCAGGCCACATTGTCCGCATCGCCGGAGAAGATCTTCGTCAGGTCCCAGGAATGGATCGGCGTGTCGAGCTCTTCGCTCTGCTGGCCGACGGGCCGGCCGTCGGAATGGTAAATCACGCCGTCGCGCAGATAGCCGTGGTAGAGGCTGTTGTCGAAATTGCGCGGGTGGTCTTCCGTGGCGATAATGTGGATCGTGTCTTTGCCGTTGAAAGCGTACTTGAAATACGGGCCGTAGCCATCCTTGCCGTGGATCAACCGGCCGACGTAGTGCCATGTTTCGCCGTCGTCGTCGGAATACATGGCGTTCGGATCATAGCCGACGCCGCGAAAGATGTTGACGATGCGACCGGAGGCGAGGCGAAACAGGTTCGAATAGGTGACGTTGTCGCCCGTCACACGGGCGCTATCCTTACCGGGCGTTTCGAAGACGTTGACGGGTCCCCACTCCAACGGGTTGCCAGGCGCCGAAAGACGATAAAAGACCTTGCGCTCCACGGCGTGCCGCGAATAGACGGCCAGAATTCGGCCGCTCGGCAGGGCCAAGAAGGCGGCACCATCGTGGTCGTCCTGCTCGAAGTGGCGATCGAGGACACGCGTTGTTGTTGTGCCGGCGGCGATGTCGTGCACGGCCAGCTCGACATTGCCCCAATTCGGGTCGTCGCGGCCCGAGTTGAACGTGCGGACGGCACGGACCGAGCTGACCATCAATTTGCCGTCCTCGACGATCGCTCGCTCATCCATAAACCACGACCAGGCGCCGTTGTCGTTCAGCTCAATCAGTTTGCCGACAACGAAGTTTGCTTCGTCGGCGGTGGCGAGTTGCGAACCGCCAGCGAATGGCAAAGCAATCGCCAAACAGAAAACGAAAATTGCGCGGGCTGCGTTCATCGAGATCGCCGTTTCAAGAAATGGGCTTGAACGAAAAGCGGGGCAATTCAGCATACCAGACGTGGTACGCTGGTTCAAAACATGCAGACGGGGACTACAGCCTCGCCAATGATTGCGGCACCGACCCTAAAATGACCAGCCACAATCGAGGCTCCGGCCTCGTAGAAGCCGGCTGTATTCGCCTATTGTAGCGACGCCAGGAATTCACTCATTTCTCTGGCGGCGTGCGTGTTGCCTTGCGCCATAGCCGCCTCGATGCCGTTTTGCAACTCGGTGCGCGCTTCGTCGATTCGGTTCAGCCGCGCGAGTAGCTGCCCGGCCATGAAGAAGGCCGGCACGTAGGGTGGATTGTCGGCAGTTAGTTTCGCAAACTGGGTGAGGCTCGCGTCGTAATTGCCTTCCTTGTCGAGTTCCATCGCCAGGCTGTAGCGCAGGAACGTCTCCGCCGGGTCATCGGCAAGCATGGCTTCGATTTTTTCGCGGCGGGACATGGCAGGGCGCGACCTAGAGAGGAGAATTCGGACAATTCAGCGAGGGCTGTCACAGCTCGCCGGTAATTTTCACTAAAATGCCCTGGTCTATATGGCCGTCGGCGTCGTTCCAGGCGGTGACGTATAAAGTTCCGTCAGGGCCGAAGGCCGCTGCCGTTGGATTTCCCAGCGGGAGCACGCGGACTGCCTTGCATGCCGCGCGGCCGGGTTGGCTGGCATCGTCGATGCGATAAACGCCTCCTTCGTCCGGATTGTCCAACGACAGGGCAAGTGCGTAGAGATTGCCGGACTTCGGGCTGTAGGCCAACGCCAACACATCCTGCAGCTCCAGAGGTAAACGCATGACGGTCGTTCCACTCGTGGGCGACTGAAACGCCAACGACGGGGGCCTTGCAGGATCGACCGATTTCTCGGCGACGACGATAAACCCTTGCTCGCCGACGGCCAGGCCGAGTGGCGTCCGCTCGGGATTGGATTCTGGCTTGGCCGTGACTGGTTTCGCCTCCGAAAGCGTTCCGGCGCGAATCTGTGATTCCCAGAGCTGTGCGTAGCGTTGGTCGCCGACGACGGCGACTAAAAGCAAGTCGGGCACCTGGTCGTTGGGCCGAGAGCGAGACAAGCCAATGCAGCTGCCGTACGGCTCTTCGGTCACGCTGTCCGGAAGTGGTATCGCGAGACGCTGCTTAGCTTGATTGGCGGCCAGCGGCTCGGCCGCCTCGCCGATTTCAAACAAATGTATCAAGGGCGTCCTGCCGCTGCCGCCGACGGTCAAAAGACCCCGTGTCAGAAATAGCAGCCCCAAAGGATTGCCGGCGCCCAGTGGATCGGCTTGGGGTAGGGCTTCCGGAAAGTCAGTAATGACGGCCTGGCTATCGTTCGGCAGATCGCTGCGGACTTTGACGACGCGCCTGGCGCCACTTTCCGATACATAAATCTCGTAGGGCCCGCCCGGGGGCCCGGGACGAACGGCCACCCCGGTTGGGTGACGTAGACCCGAGAGCAGCGTTTCCGCTTTCGGATCTTGGGCCCCGGCTGTCCGCACCAGCGACAGTGCGATGGCGACGACGACAAACTGTGTCCCACAGTTTCGCATCATCATTCCTTTCGTCCGTTTGAGTGGGTTCTAGCCGGCAATTCCGTGCGCCTGTTCATAGGCGGCGATTGTTGCTTCATGTTCCAGCGTGAGACCGATGTCATCCAGGCCGTTCAGCAGGCAATGGCGGCGAAAGCCTTCTAGCTCGAACGCAGTCGAGAGGCCCTGATTGTCGGACAGCGTGCAGGATTCCAGATCAGCCGTCAACCGATAGCCGGGCGTGGTGGCGGCCCGCCGAAACAACTCTTCCACCTGCTCGTCGCTGAGGACGATCGGCAACATGCCATTCTTGAAGCAGTTGTTGTAGAAGATGTCGGCAAAGCTAGGCGCGATGACAACGCGAAATCCGTAATCCTCCAATGCCCAAGGTGCGTGCTCGCGGCTCGATCCGCAGCCAAAATTGCGCCGCGTCAGCAGCACGCTGCCGCCTTTGGCGGCCGGCCGATTTAGCTCGAATTCTGGATTCACAGAGCCGTCGAGATGGCGGGCCCAATCGCAAAACAGAAACTCGCCAAAACCAGTCCGCTCGATCCGCTTGAGGAACTGCTTAGGGATGATCTGATCGGTGTCAACATTGGCCCGGTCCATCGTAACGACGCGGCCGGTGTGCGTGGTGAAGGGTTTCATGTGAATTCGGTTTTTGGCTCTGGTGACAGGGGAATCTACGAAGGCGCGCCCTTGGATTAATTCGATTCCCGCACATCCACAAAATGCCCCGCACACGCCGCCGCCGCGGCCATCGCTGGCGATACAAGATGCGTGCGGCCGCCGCGGCCTTGGCGGCCTTCAAAGTTGCGATTGCTGGTCGAGGCGCAGCGTTCGCCTGGTTCGAGCTTGTCGGGATTCATGGCCAGGCACATGCTGCAGCCGGCCTCGCGCCATTCGAAGCCCGCGTCTTTGAAAACGCGGTCGAGACCTTCGTTCTCCGCCTGTTTTTTTACCAGGCCGCTGCCCGGCACGACCATCGCACTCACGTGGCCAGCCACTCTTTTTCCGTTTACGGCTGCGGCCGCTGCGCGGAGATCTTCGATGCGAGCGTTAGTGCACGAGCCGATGAAGACGCGGTCGAGCTTCAGGTCGACCATGCGTTCACCGCCAGCGAGCCCCATGTATTCCAATGCGCTTGCGGCCGCCTTTTGCTCGTTGATGTCGCCAAAATCGGCTGGCTTCGGCACACGACCGCCGACCGATACGACTTGCCCAGGATTCGTGCCCCAGGAAACTTGCGGCTCGATCTCGGCGCCGTCGAAGACCAGCGACTTGTCGTACTTCGCGCCGGGGTCAGTCGGCAGCTTCCGCCAGCGCTCGACCGCCTTGTCAAACTCGGCTCCCGGCGCATGAGGCCGGCCGCGGAGGTAGTGGTAGGTCGTATCGTCCGGCGCAATCAGCCCGGCGCGGCGCCACCCTCGATTGACATGTTGCAGACCGTCATCCGATTCTCCATTGAGAAACCGCGAATGACGTCGCCCGTGTACTCAACGCAATAGCCCACCCCACCGCTCGTTGTGATTTGGCCGATCAGGTACAAAATCGTGTCTTTCGCCGTCACACCGCCCGGCAGCCGGCCGTCGATCCGAAGCTCAAGCGTCTTCGGCTTTGATTGCAGAAGCGTCTGCGTGGCGAGCACGTGCTCTACTTCGCTCGTGCCGATGCCGAAGGCGAGCGCGCCGAAGGCGCCGTGCGTCGACGTGTGGCTGTCGCCGCAGACGATCGTCATGCCGGGCTGGGTGTAGCCCTGCTCGGGACCGATGACGTGGACGATGCCCTGTCGCGGGTCGTGGATGTCGTAGAGCGTGATGCCGAATTCGCGGCAGTTGTTGCGGAGGGTGTCGATCTGCTGCTTTGAGATCGGGTCGACGATCGGCAAGCCGCGATCGGTAGTGGGGACGTTGTGATCGACCGTCGACAGCGTCCGTTCGGGCCGGCGGACCTTCCGGCGGGCCAGCCGCAGGCTTTCGAAGGCCTGCGGACTGGTGACTTCGTGAACGAGGTGCAGGTCAATGTACAAAATCGTCTGGCGGCCCGGCTCGTCGTAGACGACGTGCTGGTCCCAGATTTTCTCGAACATGGTGCGAGGTTGTGCGGGCATAAGTTGACGCAGGCAATCAGTTGCGAGGGCTGTGGAGTCGGAAGGAAGGCGCTTCAAACTCTATCTCTATAATTGTAGCCCAAAGCGGCAGCTCCGGAATAGAGACAGTGGCTAGGAAGCGACGGTTCAGCGGCGAATGATGCTAATTTCGCCGCTGCGTTCTTTAAACGCCTTCATGACTTCGTCCAGGCTTTCCAAGCCCTCGAGATGCATCGCTTCCAGCAGGTCATGCTCAGAAACATGTGACTGGCGCATCGCGGGTAACAGCATCTTGCCGTCCTCGACAAGCAGCCGGGAGTGCCCTTTGACAAGGTTCCCAAACGAGTGAGAATAGATTGCAATGCGCGAAAGCACCCAATGGGCGCCGACCATCATGATACACGCGACAAACGTCGACGAAAGTGCCGCGCCGCCAGTGATTGCCCGGCCAAGCACGGAGCCAAGAATCACAGCTAGCACCATGTCCATCGCGGTGACGCGGCCGATCATTCGGCTTTTGCCCAAGCGAACAATTCCCACGCCGAGAAAATAGACCAGCAGTGCGCGGGCAGCCATCTGATACAATGCGATCGACTGCTGCGGCGCGTCGCCGCCAAAAGCGCCATTTACAAAATCAGTGACCATTCGTAGTGAGATTTGGCGTTAATTGACTTGCAGCGCGCGCCATTGTTGCACGCGGTCTTTCCAGTTCACGGATGCGTCAGCTACTTGTCACGTCGAGGTTCTTGCTAGACTTGGGTGCGCCGGAAAACGCGCAGGCCTGGCCAAGCATCAACAGGTATTGAACCTGGCTGGAAGAGAGCAACGAAAGGACGTTGCAAATCTCACTTCGCGATCAAGCGAACCTCCCACACTAAAATAAAACGCCCACAGCTTGTTCGACTCGCGCCAGCGCTCTAGCGGCGTGAGTCGATACCACCCTTGCCACTCGGGGGTCGTCGAGCTCGTCCATACTGTACTTGTACGATGATAAGTTTGGCCTGAGCATTGCGTATCTGTCTTCCCTTCAACCGCCGCTGACTGGCGGAATCATGGCCACCTCCGAATGCTCGCGAACCACGTCGCTATCGGTCGCGTAGTCGGTGTCGATCGCCCAGAGGGAAACCAAAGCAATTGTGGCGAGCGGCGGGAATCGGCCGATAAGCGCCTGGCGAAGATCGGCGATCGTCACCCGAGGCGGCACATCGATTGCCAGTTCATCGCGCCCTGCCAGCTCGCGAGCGGCGGCAAACAGTTTTACGCGCACTGTCATGGAGTCACCGCCGACTTTCCGGGCGGCCGCAGCTCCGCGCTGAGCTCAGGCATCAGCCCGTAGGCCAGCGCCAGCAGCTTGATGGGGTGTAGGGTTGGTTTTTGGGTGCCATGCTCCATTTGGATCTTACACGTGCTGCACTCAGTCATGCCGAATTGGAATGGGCCCGAGCGCATCGCGTCGATCAGTTCCAGGCCCGCTCGCAGGCTGGCCCGATAATTCTGTCGTTTAAAGCCCCACAGGCCGGCCATGCCGCTGCAGCCGCGTTCGACGCGGTGAATGCGAGTTCCCGGCACGAGCCGCAATAAGTTCTCGGCCGGAGAGCCGACGCCCAGTGCCCGCTGGTGGCAGGGCACGTGGTAACCGACTGAAATGCGCTGCGAATGAAAGTCGAGTTTCAAGCCGCCTCGGTTGTGCAGTTGCCAGAGATAGTGACATGCTTCGTGGGTGTGCTGCGACACAAGCAGTGCGTCTTCGTCATCGTCGAGCAGTATCGGATATTCGTGCGTGAGCGCAAGCGCCGCCGAGGGCTCGGTGGCCACGACGGTGTACCCGCGACGGACGTATTCAGCCAACATGGGCACGTTGCGCGAGGCCGCATCGCGGGCAGAATCGAGCGCGCCCTGACAGATCATCGGCATCCCGGCGTATCGCTGTTGCCTCGGTACGACGACACTCACTCCGTTGTGCCGCAAAACGGCGACGAGCGCCCCGGCCAGCAGCGTGTCGAAATGGTTGGCATAGGTATCGACGAAATAGACGACTTTCTCGCCGGCCGCACGCGAAGGGTGGTGCCAGCGGCTCATTACGGCTTGACGCAAAAAGCTGCGCCGAGCGAGGCGTGGCAGCTTACGGCCCTGAGCGATGCCGAGGGTTTTTTCCAGCAACCAGCGGATTTGCGGGTTCGCCAGAGCCCAATTGGCAACACCAGGCAGGCGGCCGGCCAGCGCAGCCAGCGTGTCGATCCGCATCAGAAGCCGGTCTGACAAGGGCTGCCCGTTCGTGCGAACATATGCGGCCTTTGCCTCCAGCATCAACTTGGGAATGTCAACGTTCGCCGGGCACTCCAGCCGGCACATGTGGCAATGGACGCACAGATCCGCGACTTCCTTGCAGGCGTCGGCAACCAGCGTGTCGGGCGGCAATTGGCCGGTTAGCACGCCGCGAACCAGGTTCGCCTTCGCCCGCGGCGACGCTTCTTCGCGTGGTGCGAGGTGGAAGATCGGACACATGCGGACGTCGCTGGTGGCGCGGCAGGCGCCGCAGCCGTTGCAGACGCGGGCCGCATGTGTGATTTCTTCAGGCCGCCAGGCGAGCTCGAGCTGGATCGGCGCTACGCCGTTAAACGCCGCTGGGGGGGCGCGCCGACGCTGGCGACGGGCGAGCCAGCACTTGGCGCGTCACTGACAAGCGCTGGGGTCTCGCTCGGATTGTGGGCCACGCTTACAGCGCGTAGGTGCTGCGTCATCCGCGTTGGCACCAGCGGCACGATCTTGCCAGGGTTCAACAGGCCGTGTGGATCGAAAACATGCTTCAATTCGCGAAACACGTTGACGAGCGGGCCGTATTGACGAGCCAAAAACGGCGTGCGGCTCAGGCCATCGCCATGTTCCCCGCTCATCGTGCCGTGCAGCAGCCAAACCTTTTCATAAAGTTCGCCGGCGAGCGTTTCCAGCGTCCGCACGTCGTCCGAGTTCGCCAGGTCGAGAAACGGACGAATATGCAATTGGCCGTGCCCCGCGTGGCCGAAGACGGAGGCGGTCACCTGCAGCCGCTTGAGCGTATCCTGCAAGTGGCGCAGGAATACAGGCAGCGCCGCGGGAGGCACGGCGATGTCTTCAATGCCTGGGATTGGCCGCGTCGTCCCCTGCAGGCGATAGAGCGTTGGCACAAAACGCCTCGCCAAACCCCAGAACAGTTTGAACTTGGCCTCATCGTCGGCCACGTGGGACGCGGCGGCCAAGCCCGTCTTGTATTGAGCAAGATCGATGATCTCGTTGAGCTTGGCCTGCAGCTCGTCGGCGCTGTCGGCGTGCTCTTCGACCAGCAGGATTGCCTCCGCCTCACCAGGTATAAGCAGCTCGTAGTGAATGTCCGACTCACGGGCCAGGTTGAGATGGCGGCGGTCCATCAGGTCGCAAGCCGCCGGCGCGAGCGGGGCCAACTCGATCACCATGCGGGCCGCTTTATCGAGACTATCAAACAGCAGCATGACGCAGCCGCGGTAGTTCGGGCGGCAATCGACCCTGAGGGTCGCCTCGGTGATCAGGGCCAGCGTGCCCTCGCTGCCGGTCAGCAGCCGGGCCAGGTCAACTTGTCCGTCCGTGACGACGTCATCCAGCCGGTAGCCGCTGCGATTGACGAGGCTCTGGGGTCGATGCTCAGCGATGAGGGTGGCATGGCGCTGGACCAGGCCGGCAACCGATTGGACCAAATGACCGATGGTGTATTGCGACCCGCCGAGATGATTGGACATCGTAGTTTGGGAGTCGCCCGAGCGAACGTTTGTTTCAACCCCGTTCGTGTCGGATTTTGTTGTTTCGATTGGGTGACGGCTGACGCGCAGGACTTGGCCCTCAGCCGTGACAATCTCCAGCTCGGCCACGTGGCTGCGGGCCGAGCCGTAGCGGGGCCAGTGACTGCCTCCGGCGTCGATCGCCACGACGCTGCCGAGCGTCGTGACGTGCCGCATCGCTGGGTCGGGGCCAAAGACCCGATCCGTTCGCGCCAAATAGCGATTGAGCGAACTCAACACCACGCCTGGCTGGACCCGGACGCGGTCGCCGTCGTCGGCAACGATGCGGCGGAAATATCGCGAAAAATCGAGCACGAGCCCGCGTCCGAGCGATTCGCCGGCGAGGCCACTGCCGGCGCCGCGGGCGTGGATCGGCAGATGATTCTCGGCCGCGTAGCGAACAGTGGCGACGACATCTTTCACGCTCCGTGGCCGCACGACTCCCAGCGGTCGCAGCTCGTAGATGCTCGCGTCACAGGCGTAGAGCTGCGTAAAGAGATCGTCGCAACGGACGTCGCCCGCGACGAGCCCGCGAAGGTCTTCCTCGATACGCTGTTGGTCGGGAGACATTGTGTGGGGCGCGTGACTAGTTGAGCAGTTCGGTGAGTGGGCAGGTATTAGCCCTCGTTTCGCAACATACTCAAGTATTCACCTGCTCACTTATTCACCGCTTTCATCCTCGCCGCCATTTGCCGGTAGCGCTCGTGGGTTTCCAAATCAAAGCCAGTGTGAAACGGATTTTCGCGAAAGCCGCGGTACTGGGCATGGCAGCGGTAGCACGTCAGCGATTCGCCCATGAAGATGTACAGGCCCAGGTCGACGAGCGCGGTCGCGAACAGGATCGCGAATGACAACCACACAATGTAGTAGCCCCAGGCGATGCTGCTGCCGATAAAGCCTAGCACAACGAGCGCCACGCCGAACCGCTGCGGAAAGTCCTTGCGCAAGAACAGCTCGCTGCTGGGGCACACGACGCAACGGTGAATGTGCCCACCTTCGATCGCGCCGGACGGTACTTTGATCTGCTGCCCACAATGAGGGCATTTCAATTCGGCCGTTTCCGCCGTCAGCGGTGAGCGAACGGATTGTTGGCAACCGGGACAGGAAAAAGTAGCGTTCATTGGGTCTCGTGTCTCACGAGGCTGAAATCGTGAGAACTCAGTCACAATGCCGTCGCCTTGCGAATTCAGCTAAGTTTGGAAGTACGAATCATGCATTATAGAGGAAATGCCGACTCGGCCGACAGTAGGCTCGCCGCCAGCTCGCCGACAAAGACGCCAATCACAGCCACGTAGAGGATGCCTGTGGCGCTTTGTGTGTTCGGGATTTTCAGCGTTTGCCAAGCCATCGCGAGCAGGGCCAGTACGCCCGCCAGGCCGAACGACCAGCGGAGCCCGACCCAATGCAGTGGCACGTTTTGTCCCGCATTCCATTGGGCCACCAAGCCGATTCCGCTGACGACAGCCTGCAACAGGATGGCCACGGCGGCAACGGCCAAGAGCCGCCGCAGCGGCGCGAGTTCCATGCCGGGCGAGTTGAGGTACCAATGGCCGAGAAGCATCGCGGCCGTGGTGACTCCCAGAACGAGGCCCGAAGTCGCGACCGCCGCCGCACACAGCAGGCTGGCAGCGTCGCCGGACGGCGTCTGTCCAGTCGCGCTGCCGAACAAGGCCGCAGCCAGGCTGGCGGTTGCCACCAGCGTGAGTGCCGCTTTGCCCGCTCGCGGCGCTTCGTAGAGCCAGCACACGGTGCCGACATAGCTCAATGCGGCGGCAACAATCGAGCAGATCGTAGCGGCCATTGACACATGCGCCAACGCCAAGGCCGCCAGTGTCGCGAGGCCCAGCGTAACGTATAAGTGGTTGCGAAAGTACCCGCTGCTCACCTGCCGCGACGACGTGATCGCCATGCCGACGGCCAGGCCGAACGCCAGGCGAAGCAGGAACTGGGCAAGTAGCGACATGGGAAACCAACAACACAGGAATGACGGATCGACAGTAAATTGTTCGTCATTGGTCATTCGTCATTCGTCATTTCCCACTATCTCCGGTTCCCGTAGATGAGATTCATAATTTCGGAGCGGCTCGACAGATTCTTGCGAAATATGCCCTTCATCGCCGAGGTAACGCAGACGCTGCCCGGCTTGCGGACGCCGCGCACAGTCATGCAAGAATGCTCGGCCTCGATCACGACGGCCACGCCTTTGACTTCAAGCTCTTCGATCAACAGGTCGGCAATTTCTTCGGTCATACGCTCCTGCACCTGCGGCCGATGAGAAACCACTTCGATGACGCGGGCCAGCTTGCTGAGGCCGACGACTTTGCCATTGGGAATGTAGCCCACATGCGCGACACCCGAAAACGGCAGCAGGTGGTGTTCGCACATGCTGTTGAACGAGATGTCGCGCACCAGCACCATTTCGTCGTATTTCTCGTTGAAAAACTTGCGCAGATGGACGCGCGGATCTTGCCGCAAGCCGGAGAACAGCTCGGCAAACATACGAGCGACGCGGCCCGGCGTCTCGCGCAGGCCCTCGCGCTGCGGGTCTTCGCCCACGGCGGCGAGGATCTCGCGGACTGCGCGTTCGATGCGGTCTGTGTCGACCGGCGCTGCCTCCGGCGGCGCCGACCGGTCGTCGCCGTCAGATATCTCGCCGGCCAGGCTGCCCGCGTCGGACCGTGCGTTTCTGTGGATGTTGGTGGTGGGCATGATCGAGTTTCGTGGGGGCAGACATTCTTGTCTGCCAAAAAGACAAAATAACACAAAGGCAATCCGCTCGTCGCTTGGCCCCACGTACGACAATACCGGCCGCTCCAGACGGAATGTCTAGCCCCCCGGCAGCTAATTCAAGCTGAAAGAAGGGGGAAAGCTAGCCGCATTGGCAGGCGCAGGCTTGGCAAGCCGGCCACTTTCGATTTGGGCGAGCAGCGTTTGGGCGCGGATCGAGACTCGCGACTCGGCGAGCAGCTGCCGTTTGACGGCAATATCGAGCGGCAGCGCATAGGCGGCCAGGTCAGTGAGCAGGCCGAGTGATAAATGCTGCGACAACAGGTCTTCGAGCTGTTCCGGCATCTGACAAGCGCAGGGCAGATGTTTGCGAAACGCGGCGATAAGCGTTTGCTGCACCTGCTCGGCCTCCTCCTCGGAAGCGAAGTCGTAAATATCCTCCACCAGTTCGACCTTCGCTCGGCGGAACGAACGCAGTGGCTCGAGCTCGCGGACAATGCGCACCCGCGCGACGCCGAGGAGCAGCAAATTATAGCGGCCGTCGCTCAGCCTCCGCTGGGCGACCACCTTCCCCAAGCAGGCATACTCGCCGATTGGCGGCCGACTGTCGTAGTCTTCTTCCCAACCCGGGTCAAGCAGCGCCATCGCGATCAGTTTGTCGCCAGCCAGGGCGTCTTCGAGCATTTCGCGATACCGCTCTTCAAAGATGTGCAGCGGCTGCATGACGTGCGGATAGAGCACCAGATTCGGCAGCGGGAACAAGCGGGCCGTCCCGCTGAAAGTGCTCGCGTCAAATTCAAGGTTCGCCAGGTCGGTTGCGTCAGGAGGGTTCATGATTCGATTACCTTTCCACGACGACCGGCGGCAACTCGACCGCCGGGTTCAGCGCGATTTCTGGAATCAGCTCAGGCTCAATTTCAATGTCAGGATATTCTTCGCTGCTGGCCGCGACGGCGGCGAAGCAGGCGTCAAGTTGCGCGAGGAATCGATCGACATCCAGACCTTCGCAGCAGGGCCGGTAGGCATCTAAATAATTGCGACTCGTCGTATACACTTTGCGGGCGCCGCGGATATTGCCGTTGCCAAAGTGGTGCAGGGCCACGGCCGACTGAATCAACCCCTTGTAAAACAGCCGTAGGTCACCACTGTAATTCTTCCACAGCTCCTCCCAGACCTCGTGCGCCTCAAAGAACTCGCACGCGTTAAAGTTGGCCACTCCCTGCAAATAAAGCGGATCGTAGGTTTCCTGGGTGGGCATGGCGAACTCTCAATGTCGGCGCGCTTGACGAAGCGGCGGTACCGACCGAACCCGGGCGACAGAATCGACCGGCACTCAGCCTGCCTAATTTCGGCGTGACAACTCCATCATGATTCGCAGCACGTACCAAAACAACAAGGCAACCGACGCGAACAACGTCAATGATGCAGCCACATATTGATCGGTCCCGTAGTGATGCAAGACAGCCGACGTGTAGTACAGGATGTAGCCGCAAGCGGCAATGATCATCAGCGCGCTAAACCAGATGCCGAGGTTGAAGCCAAACAGGATGCTCACGACAATTAACGCAAGTGCACCCCACATGCAAATGTTCAACATGCCGCCGAGGAAAGAAAAGTCTTTCTTCGTAAGCAGCACGAAAGCGGTGAGTCCAGCAAACATAACCAGCGTCGTAACGCCCGCGGCGGCGACTACGTTGACGTCGCCAATCTGCGCCGATTTGATAGCCATTCCCTTAGCGATGGCCAGGATCGGTACGAAGATGATTGCTTCCGCAACAACGTACAAGAAAAGCCCGGCGTACTGCTTGCCGATCGAACTACTTGAGCGGGCCCAGGCATCGCCGACCTTGCCGACAATGACAAAGCCCAACATTACTAGCAGCCATGAATACCGGAAGCTCATTAGGATGCCGAGCATCCATTGGTCAACGTGCAGCGCGAAGAGCACATACTCAATCGCCACAAAAGCGTAAACCGCCGCGGCCAAATGTGTATAGGTCTTGCGGATGAACGTACGGCGGGCATCCACAGGCGCGTCAGCAACTGAATATCCATGCGTCGCGTATGGAGTACTCGCCTGGTATTCGGCTGGATTCATCGTTTACTTCCCCTCGACAGAGTAGTGGTGATTGCCGCCCGAATCCCTCCGCGCGGCAGTAGAACCGACTGAGTAAGTCTAGGACCGATGCGGTGGCGGGTCAAGATTTGCCGGGATTCCGCGGGCGATTCCCGCCACGCCGTGATTCGCTTGACAGGTGCTGCCAGCGGGCCAAAATGAGCGGAGCGATGCTCTGCCGGTATGAGGCCTCGGCAGTTGATCTGCAAGAATCCGCCTCGCCAGTAGCCGCCGCGTTCAAGGATGTTGCCTATGATTCGCAAAGCCACGCGCGCCGCGCTACGTGCGAAACCCCCGACCAAAAGACGCCCGACCGAAAAGACCGACGGCGCCGACAGCGCGCTGAAAACGCAGGCCCGAAAGGTTATCAGGCATCTGGCAGCCGACTACCCTGCCGTCACCTGCGCGCTGGAAAATGAGACGCCGTTTCAACTCTTGGTGGCCACGATTCTCTCGGCTCAGTGCACCGACCAGCGGGTGAACATGGTGACGCCCGGGCTGTTTCGCCGTTGGCCGGACGCGGCCGCGATGGCCTGTGCCCCGATCGCCGCACTGGAAAAAGCCGTGCAGAGCACCGGCTTTTTTCGCAACAAGGCAAAAAACGTCAAGGCGGCCAGTCAGACGCTGGTCGAAGAGCATGATGGCCGGGTACCACGCGACCTGGACAGCCTGGTCGGCCTGCCGGGTGTCGGCCGGAAAACGGCCAATGTCGTTTTGGGCACTGCCTACGGACTGGCCACAGGCATCGTCGTCGATACGCACGTCACCCGCATCAGCCGACGGCTGGGCCTGACAAAGCACACCGACGCGACCAAGATCGAAGAAGACTTAATGCGCCTTGTACCTCAGAAAGAGTGGGTCATGTTCGCCCATCGGATGATCCACCACGGACGGCAGATTTGCACGGTGCGCAAGCCGAAGTGCCCTGAGTGTTCGATGAACAAGTTTTGTCCGAAAGTCGGGGTGACGTAGTGGGATGCCGGCGATGCGTAGCATCGCGGCTATTTGCCTGGCACGTTTTAGTAGCAAGCGTCGAGCAACCAAAAATGATACTTTCCGGAAAAGCAATTCTCGAACGATTGAGAACTGACATCGTCATCGAGCCGTTTGATCGCATGCAGCTCAATCCGAACAGTTACAACCTGACGCTGCACAATGAGCTGATGGTCTACGAAGAGCTGACGCTCGACATGGCCAAGGCCAATCGCGTGCGGCGAATTGAAATTCCGCCCGACGGCCTGGTGCTCACCCCGAATCAGCTGTACCTGGCCCGCACGGTCGAGCGGACCGAGACTCACAACCTGGTGCCGCAGATCGAGGGCCGCTCGTCGGTCGGTCGTTTGGGGCTATTCGTTCACGTGACGGCCGGCTTCGGCGACGTGGGCTTCGCCGGCCACTGGACGCTGGAGATGTTCGCCGTGCAGCACGTGCGGATCTACCCGGGCGTACCGATTTGCCAGATCTTCTATCACGAGATCGCCGGCGAAATCGAAGAGTACTCCAGCAAGTACCAGCACAACAACGACATCCAGCCAAGCCTCTTATTCCAGGAACTGCAAGCCTACCGGAAACACGATCCGCAGTTGCCATTGAGTTTTGGTGTGGAGCGATCGCATGGATAGGCAAGCACTGCAAGTCGAGCGTCAAGGGCCAGACGTTCAAGGTCGTCCGGCTCCCGACGACCGACTTGAAGCTCTCGACTTTGTCACATCACCGCAAAGTAATTTTCGACCGCAAAGTCAAAGTTCTCGGCAGTCATCTTCGCCGGCTTGTTCGCATAGCGGCAGTAATTGCGAATTTGTAGAATAAGGTCGCGCGGCTGGCAGCAACGAAGCGGGCGGCCCACCGCTTGGTAGTGTTTCGAAATCAGGTATTCGACTGCCTCTTGGTCGTATTCGACGCCTAGGTTGGGCGCCATGATCTTCAGTAAATTGCGGAACGTACTCTCGTCGGGGTCCACAATTTCGATCTTATACGGAATACGCCGCAGAAACGCGTCGTCCACCAGGTCCTTCGGTTCGAGGTTCGTCGAAAAGACGATCAGTTGGTCGAATGGCACTTGAATCTTCTTGCCGCTGGCCAGGTTCAAGAAATCGTAACGCTTTTCCAGCGGCACGATCCAGCGATTGAGGAGTTGGTCGGTCGTCATCCGCTGGCGGCCGAAGTCGTCGATCACCAAGGTGCCGCAGTTGCTCTTCATCTGCAGCGGCGCCTCGCTGACGTTGGTCACGCTGTTCAGCGTTACTTCCAGCTGCTCCATCGTCAGCTCGCCGCCCACGACAATCGTCGGCCGGCGGATGCGAATCCAGCGCTGGTCGATCTTGCGATTGTCGAGCAGCCCTTCGTTGGCCGGCAGCGGCACCTCTTCGTGCATCGCCGGGTCGAACAACCGCATAATCTCGCCGTCGATGCCGATCGCCCGCGGAATCCAGATGTGTTGGCCAAAGGCCTTCGTGATGCGCTCCGCAATGCTCGTCTTCCCGTTGCCGGGCGCCGTACAAAAACAGACCTCGCCCCGAGTTGATCGCCGGCCCGAGCCTTCGCAGCATGTGCTCGTCGATGAGCAGATCTTCGAATGCGCGGTGCAAGTCCTCCTCGCTGGGGTGCTGGTGCGCCAGCGTCTGCTGTTTGACGCTATCGATATACGCTTCCAGCGGCACGGGTGCCGATCCAAAATAGGTGCAGTGTTCGGCAAACTTCTTTGCTCGCTCACGGCCGACGTCCGTCAGCTGATAGATATAGTCGTTCATCGTAGCTGAGCCCTTGTGGGCGACCAGCCGATCCTGCTTCATCCTGTGCATCAGCGGGTCGAGCAAGCGGAAGGGCAGCTTGAGATGGTCCGACAAATAACGGCCCGTCGCCTCGGCGCGGCCGTTGAGCATCTTGAGAATCAGCGCTTCGATTTCGCTGTCGGTGAGACCGGCGCTTTCGATCGACTCCGGCTCGAGCGGCGCCCAAGCATCGGAATGTCCGTTTTGCCCGGCGGCTCGAGAGGCTCCTTCACGCGGCGCCACCCGGGGCGGCGGCTCGTCCATTTTTCGCCCGGGCGGTCCCAACTGCGTTGCCGTCAGTTGTTGAATGCGGTCGAGCAGGGCGTCCAAGCGATCAGTTTCATCGGCACTCCGTGAAGCCACGGCCGCTCCGCCACTAGGACATGGAAATCTTGAATCAGCCATAGTGAACACTCGGGGGCAGATGACGAGACAGTGCGCCGAAATCCTACCGCTGTAAACTTAGGTCGCCCCCGTTTCGGGGCAAATTCTCGGCTCCAGCCGGCCGCGTATTGGACCGACTGTGTCAATTGTGAGGGCTGCGAGCGGCAATGCGGGCCCATGCCTGGCACGCCCAAACGGCTGTCTCGCGCGGGGTAGCGCAATTAGGCCATTTGCGTTAGACTTGGGGTTAGGCGCGCCGAGGGGTCTGCAATTCGCTGTCCACCTGGGGGCGCAGAAGTCCTCCTGCTCAGCCCCCGCAGCACTCGCAATGCAAGTTGTCATCACTGCCGTCGGACCCGATAATCGCGGCCTGGCCGACCCCATCGTCCACTCTGTCACCGGCCTGGGTGCGAACATCGCTGAGATTCAGATGTTCGACCATGATGAGGAATCCGTTTTCTCCATGCTCACGCGGATTGAGCTCGCAGCCGAGCGCTATGGCGAGCTGCGGGAAGAAATGGAGGCCGTGTCGCGAAGGACCAAACTGGCCATTCGCACCTGGACGCCGGAAATCGTCGGCCGCCGCCCACGAATGGCCATCTGCGTGACATACCGACCCGAGCCCGCGCTCGCCGTGCTCAACGCGATTCGCGCCGGCCACATCAAGGCCGAGCCTAGCCTGATGATCGCCAATCGCAATGCGTGCCGCCACATCGCCGAGCAGTTTGCCGTGCCTTGGTTCAGCATTGCCGGGGGTGACGGCGAATCGCCCGGCAAAGCGGCCGGCACCCCCGACGACGAGCGGCTCATCACGCTGTGCGACGAGCATGAAGTCGACTTCATCGTTCTCGCCCGCTACATGCGGATCCTGCCCCCCTCCAGTTGCTGGAAATACGCCGGCGGACGGATCATCAATTTGCACCACGGCCTGCTGCCCAGCTTCCCCGGCATGCAGCCGTACCATGATGCTTACTCCAGCCGAATGCTGACATACGGAGCGACGTGCCACTTCATCGTGCCGGAGCTGGACGCCGGCAATCAGATTATTTATCAATCGACGTTCCTGGTGCCTCCGGGCACCGCCCGCGAAGACATCATCCGTCGCGGCCAGCAAGAAAACGAACCGCATTGCCTCGTGGAAGGCGTGCGGCGCGTCGTTGATGGCGAGGTGCAGTTGCACTTTAATCGTGTGGTGGCACGAAAGCCCTAAAGCCGTTCGCCGACCCAGGTCGAGCCGACGTCGCCCCAGCAAAACAAAAAGGACGGCGCTAAGCGGCAATGCCGTTCAGCGCCGCCCGATCTTGTTGAAAGTGACGGTGGTGTCGAGTCAATCAGCGCTGGCGCTGCTGGCTCGATTGGTCTACGCTACGGATGGCCACGGATTGGCCCTGCGATTGAAGCTGCCGAGCGTTGAACACGGCGACCCCGTCGCGGGTGGTCAAGTAGCGGCCCCGCGCCGTAACCTGGTCGCCCTCCTGCAAGTCAAATTGCTGGAGTTGCGAAGCTGGCCCAGCGTCCACGATGCGCCGCCGCCCTTGTGGAGTCTCGATCATCAACAACGTGTGCTGCTGATTGTCATTGCGCAGCGTCGTCTGCTTGATGTCGACAATCTCGCCGCTGAGCTGCTGGTCCTGTTGCTGCGACTGCGCCTGCGCCTGCGAATTGTACCCAGACGACGATTCTGTGCGGGCCCGCTGCCGCAACTGTTGCCGCAGTTGCTGCTGATCTTGGCTGCTCATCTGGCTGCTGGCGTTGCTGCTGCTCGACTGGCTGGGCGTGCCGACGATGATAATGTAATCGTCAAGCCCGTCCGAATATCCCATCAGGTAACCGGCGATCAAACCCGCCCGGTATTGAGCGCGGGCATCTTGGGTCTGCGACTGCGAGCCTTTGTCGTACTCGTACTGGTTGTCCGTGAACTCTTCGTTGTTGTACGACTGGTTGTCTTGCTGATTCGCCCGTTGTTGCTGACGGGCGCGACGCTGTTGCTGCGCTCGTCGCTGGGCCTGCGTTTGCTGATTGCTCTGCTGGCCCGCTTGCTGCGCTTGTTGCGATTGCTCCTGGCCGAAAGCGACGGCGGTTGGTAACAACAGCGTGGCAGAAAGAATCATCTGGGTGGCTAAAACACGCATTGCGTTCCTCCTTCAAAAATGGGGTGACGGGGTGAAAAACTTTTCAAAATAATTTTGGCCGGCGCACTTCAGCATCATTGGGGAGCGAAGTTCGACACTCAGCTTCGCAGCCGCCTGGTCGCTGTTTCCCCAGGCTGAGCAAACATAGCGCGGCCCTTGAACGACTTAGTCCTTAATAGCCGTAATAGCCGTTGTACTCGTACGGATATTCGTCGTACCGCAATGGGTACGGGTAATCGTTGTCGAAGTAGCCGCTGCGTCTGCGGAAAGGGTATGCGAACGGATATACGTAAGGGCCCCGCGAGTAGTCGTCGTAGTCGTACTAATCGTAACCGTAGCTGGACGGGTACGGTTCATTGCCCCAATATCCGCTGTACGCGTACGGATCGTATTCGTACGGCGCACGATCGAAATCATGTCCGTCGAACCAGTCTGTCGGGTCGTCATCCTGAGTCGAGTTGTCGGTGTAGGTTGGGCGGTCCTGCCCAACGGCAGCGCGGAGCGCAAGATCGTCGGGCTCCTGCGCCGACGATAGAGCCGCTGCCGACACCACGCAGAGCATCACTACACCCGCGCCTGCAAAGCCAGCAATGCCAGTGCGAAAGATGGTCACCCGAAGCATGAGTGATTCCTCCCCTAGTCATGTGATGCAAGGATAGGGGCCGCCACGAGCGCGACCCTGAGTACGGTTTCACCAATGGTCCGCAAATCGCATTCCGCGCGCACTGACCCAACGCCTGTCCGTGGTCCGTCCTTCTGTCGACAGTCTCGCAATTGCTCGCACGCCGCTGCTCGCGGAGGCCCGGCCATAGGAACTGCTGGCGACTAAGAATGCGGTCCGGCCGGAATCTGGCCTTGTGTGGCACGCGCCCGCCCACTACTATCCGGCCGCTTCCCTCCGCGGGAACGCCTTTTCTTCTACCACTTTTCAACGACTTTTCTCAGCTCCGTGCGCACGGTGAAGCGCTTTGGCGCTACTCCGGCTGCGCTCGGAGATGGATCGTTCGGAACGAAAGCCTGCGTTCTGCTTCTCGTCCACTGCCTGGTTTGCCGGCGGGCGAGGAACGGCTTACGCGATAGCGCGCGACGTCGAAGATCGTGGAGTAGTTCATCCATGGCACATTGGCCTTTTGCTTGCGGAATATGGATTGCGGATTGTGGATTGCGGGCTCTCCGTTGGATGAATCCGCAATTCGAGTTCCAGAATGCGCCGTCGCGCTGCGCGCACTTTTCATCATTGGCGTTTGCAATCGTAATGGTCGCCGCGCTGGAACGCTCCGCGACAGCCCAGGACAGCGCGGCGATGCCGGGGATGGATCCTTATGAAGCCGGCTCCACCGCCCCGCCCGTGACCAACTACGGCGAAGGGAGCTACTTTTCGCAGGATTTAGGCACGATGCTGCGAGTGCGGTTCAATACCGAAAGCTACGGGCAGCACAACGTCGGCAATCTCGACCTGGGCACCATGCAGGTCGCCAATTTCGACGACGCTATCGCCTTCTTCGACGGCCAGGTCACGCTGAGCGATCAACAAGGCGTGGGCTTCAACTTGGGCGTCGGCTACCGCTGGCTACAGATCGCCCCCTATTCGATTGACAACGAGCGGGTCAACGGTTGGAGCGTCTGGGCGGACGGCACCAGCACGAAAGAAGACAATTTCTTCCCGCAAGTCGGGGTCTCATTCGAGTCGCTCGGCGAGTTGTGGGACTTGCGGGCAAACAGTTACATTCCGGTCGGCAAACAGCGGCAGGTGGGCGAATTCAAGCCGACCGGCGACACGAACTTCGAAGGCAACTTCATTTCGGAAATTACGCAGGCGTTCGTCGATACTTCATTTTACGCGGGTGAGCTCGAGGCGGCCCGTCGGTTGGGCGCCCAGCGCGACGCATGGGCGTTCGCCGGCCCTTATTTTCTGGCCAACAGCGACGACGATTCGATCGGCTACCGCGTCGGCTTGCGCGGCTATGCAGTTCCGGACGTGTTGCTGCAAATCGCCGTTACGCATGACGAGATTTTTGACACGAACGCCACGTTTTCGCTGGTGTGGTTTGTCGGCCGCACGCGGACCGATTTCCACCCAGCCTGCGAATTTGGCGACGGAACTCTCGACCGGCTCCGCGAGCCGGTGATGCGCAACGATTACGTAGCACTCGGCAAGAGCACCGTCCGCGGCGGCATCCCGCTGACCGGCAACGACGGCAACCCCATCCGCGTCGTCCATGTCGACAGCAGCGCCCCGGCCGGTGGCAACGGCACGTTTGAGCATCCGCTCAATAGTCTGGACGATATCCTCGGCAACAGCCAGACTCACGATATTGTGCTAGCTCACGCGGAAAGTCAATTCGTCGGCCAGGCGGCCGTCTTACAGGATAACCAGCGTTTCTTGGGTGAAGGCAACAACATGGTCTTCACGGTCGTTACTCAAGAACAGGGAACGATCGATATTCCCGAGACCTCGCCGGGCGCCCGGCGGGAACACGGCCGCAGATTCTGTCCGCCCCCGGCGACGCGATCACGCTCGCCGACGCCAACGAAGTAGCCAACCTAGACATCGACGGGCAAGGTGTTACGGACCGCGGCATCGCGCCGCGGTCGGGCGGCGCGGGTGTTCCGTCGCTCCACGACCTGTCGATCAAGAACACAACGGACGACGGCATCGCCTTTACTCCGTTTACGCTGACCGACACGATGGACCTCGACCAGGACGGCAATACGACAGAGCAGGTCGTTCGCGGCAGCGTGTCGATCAACAACGTCACATTCGACAATATCGGCGGCGACGACATCGACATCGACTCGTTCACAGCGACCGACGTCAACTCATCGAACGTTACGCTGCAGGAAACGATCAGCATTACCAACGTGACGAGCACGAACGGCAACGGGGCCGGCGTGCGCTTGCAGAATACACACGACGGGCACACGGCCACGATCAGCAGCTACACGAACGGCGACACAACGGCCGGCTCGGGCGGCGGTACGCTGGCCGACGGCGTGCTGCATTTCAACGACATTTCGGGCGACTTGGTGGTCATGGACACCAACATTCAGCAGAACACGGGCTTCGCGGTCGACATGGTCAGCATCGCGATGGAAATCGCCGTGACAGTCGACAACCTCGATTACGACGGCGGGGCCGGCCTGGCCGGCGGCATTCGCGCCAACACGTTCAATGGCACGCTGAACACTACCAACAGCACGCTGATGAATGGCACTTTGTCCGGCGTGGCCTTGCTCAACGACTCGGCCGGCACGTTCACATTCGATGCCACCAACACGTTCGACAGCATTGACGGCACGGCGTTCGAAATCGACGGTGGCGCGGCCAATGAGTTTGCCGGCATGGTGACGATGAGCGCCGACATCACGAACGACACGGGCCGCTCGGTCGAAATCCAACGCATGAAAACGGGCGCCGACGTGACGCTGCTCGGCGATGTCATGGATACCGGGGGGAGCGGCGTGTTTATTCATGATAACGTCGGCGGCAGCGCGCTCTTTACGGGCGACTTAACGCTGATGACTGCCGCCAACGACGCGGTCACGCTCACGAACAACACTGGGACCACGATCGACTTCGGCGGCCTGCTCGACATTACGACCACCACCGGCGGCGGCTTCCTCGCTACCGGCGGCGGCACGCTCACGGCCGACAACACAACGAACAAGATCACGACGACGACCGGCCGCATCGCCCAAGTCAGCGGCATGACGATTTCACCCACGGGCGTCAACTTCAGTGAAGTCAATCGGACGGCGGGCGGAGCCGCAACCGAGGCCATACTCGTGCAAACCAACACGGGCGGACCGATTCTGTTCGGCACGGTCGGCGACATGGCCGGCGACAGCGGCACGATCGAAGGCGGCACCGCGGACGCGATCGTCGTCGAAAACTCGGCCAACACCACGATCAGCGGCCTGCGGATCAATAACACGAGCGCCGTGACCGGCGTCGTCGTCAACAAGTCAACCAACACGCCGATGACGGTCAACCTGAACGATCTGGAAATCAACGGCGGCGGCACGGGCATCGACGTCACCGGCAATGCCACGACCGGCGCCCTGACAATGACGGTGAACGACACAAACCTGAACAGCCAGACTGCCTTCGGGTTGAACATCGACGACGTCGATGTTGGCACGATTCAGGTGAATAATGCGCAAATCGACGGCAACAACGCGTCGGCCGGCGGCCAAGGCGTGCGGATCGCGAACAGCAACGCCACGATCAACTTCGACTCGGCGACGCTGATCAAGGAGTTCGGCGGGACCGACTTCGAGGTCAGCGGCGGCCAGGGCACGATCAGCTACGCCGGCGACATCACCAATGCCTCGGCCACCAACGCCGGTGACACGACGGGCCGCTCGATTCACGTGCACAACATTGCCGGCGGCAGCGTAAGCTTCTCGGGCACGAATGCGACCGTCGACGATAACGAAGGGATACTGGTCGCCAACAATACCGCCGGCACGATCAACTTGCTGGGGACACACGACCTGGACACGGGCACGAATAACGCCGTCACGATGACGAGCAACACGGGCGCTTCGATCAGCATCGGTCAGCTCGACATCACGACGACGACCGGCAACGGATTCGTCGCCACGGGCGGCGGCACGCTCTCGGTGACCGGGTTCAACAATAAGGTCGTAACGACGGGTGGGCGGGGCGTCGACATCGAAGGCATGACGATCGGCGCGATCGATTTTGAGAGCGTCAACGCAACGGGCGCCGCGGATCACGGCCTTTTGCTGACAAACAACACCACCGGCACGATCACAATCGGCGATACGGGCAACGCGGTCGACGCCGGCGGCATCATTACCGGCACGACCGATTCGGGCGTGCGGATCGTGAATTCGAACGTCAATTTGAACGGAGTGACGGTACAAAACGCCAACAACACAACCGGCACCGATGCCGTTGAGATTTTACACACGAACGCGACGGCGATGTCCACAAACTTCAATCACTTGAGCGTCAACACCCAAACGCAGAACGGCGTGTTGATTGACGGCGCCGGCGGCAGCGGGACCTTTACGACGAACATCCAGAACATGGTGCTCAACGTAACGGACGACGGCCTCACGGCGCAGAACGGCGTCACGCTCACGGCCGGCGGCACCAATGCGATTGACGTCGTCGACGGCGTCGGCCTGCAGCTCGACAACATGACCGTCAGCAGTTCCAGCGCGAACTTCGATCATGTCAACGTCACCAGCGGCAATACCAACGGCATCGTGATGCAGAACGTAGCCACGCAGGCCGGAGGCCAGGTGCAAATCGGCACCGTCGGCGGGGCGGCAAACTCCGGCGGTTCGCTGACGACGACCGGTGACGCCATCGTGCTGACCAACGTCCAAAATGTCGATCTGCGTCACATCCGCGTCGTCGACGCCACCGGCGGCAACGGCGTCAACGTGTCACACACGTCGGCTGGCGCCACCGCCATGGATATCACGATCGACGACCTGAACCTCGACAACGCGGCGAGCCGCGGCATCGACGTCACGGCCGATAACGACGCCTCAAACTTCGCCATGCGAATCACCAACAGTGACATCACGAACGCCGACGTCAAAATGGACGTCACCGGCGCCGGATCGTTCGGCTTATTGGTGCAGAATACGGACATCAATTCCGACGGCGTCGGCCGGGCCTTCGATCTGCAGTTCCACGACGGCGCGACGGACGGCGACGTCACGATCCGCGGCGGCAGCAACTTCATCGCCAACGACGGCGAAGGCCTGTTCATCGACACGTTCGACTCGACGTCGAAAGATATCAAGTTGCTCGTCGAAGACAGCTCGTTCACCGATACGACCGGCACCGCCCTGGGGGCCGACATCAGCGGCCGAGGCGCGACGCTGTTCCAAGCCACGATTCAGGGCAACACGTTCTCGTCGCCCGCGGCGGCACACGACATGGCCGTCCGTTCGAGCGGCACGGCCACGTCGCAGATGCGGCTCTTGTTGGGCGGCGACGTGCCAGGCGACCTGGACAACAACACGGCCGCGGGACAGGGCACGCTGTTTGTTGAGCAAACCGGTACGTCCATCTTCAGCATCTTCCAGCGCGACGCGACGATCGTCACCGATACGCGGAACAACGATCCGGTCGACAGCTCGGGTACGTTCCAGAACCTGGGCTCGGCCCCGGCCCTGCCCACGGTGCCGTAATGCGCTCCCCAATCTGATCGCCAATTAACAGCGTTGCCGACGCCGGCCGGCAAATAGCGCGCTGCACACTCCGGCCAGCAATAGACCGCAACTGGTCGGCTCGGGCACGGCGCCTGACGGACCAAGCGACAGCGGCGCCGATGGCAATTGCATGCCTGCCGCAGTGAGCGATTGGGCCACGACTGGCGCGACGGCCGACATCGCCCGCGCAGCCGCCATCGGGTCGTCGATCACGAAGGCCCGCGTGATAAACACTTGCTGGCCGTTGTCCATCACCGGCACGTCGGTGAATGCCAGGTTCCCTGGCCCGGCGCCGAACTCGGTATCCGTCGTGCGGTCGACCGTCGACAAGGCCATGATCTGATTGATCACGGTCATGTCCGGAATCGCCGCGAACACGGTGAAATCTGCGTCGAGAAACGTATTGCTAGTCAGGTTGACGAAGAAACTGCTCGTGCCGGCGTCCTGGTTGGTACCCCCCATGCCGTCGCCCGGCAAGGCCAGCGATACGGTGCCGACCGTGTTCGACAAACCGTCGATCGTCGAGGCCGGTTCCCCTTGCACCGGATCGAACGTGCGCACCGAGCGCACACTGGCGATTGTCGGCGGCGGCCGCCGGGTGTGGGCATAGAAGCCGCCCATCTGCAACACGAAGCCCGTGTCCGCGCGATTGATCCAACTGGCCTTGTAGCGGTTGTTTTCTACGTACTGGAGCAGGTTGTCGACATGCTCCGCGAGCAGCGGGTTGTTCGTCGGGTTGAGGACCATGTCGAAATCGCCCACGGTCGTTTCAAAGCGAACCACTTGCGCCATCGCCGACGAGCAAACCACGAGGGCAGCACACATCGCGAGCGCGATCTTGAAGCGTAAGAGCATGCGGGAACCTGACGGGAAGAGTCTAAGGGCCTCGATTCAGTCCTGAACTTTCAGGCTAATCGCAATTGCATTCCCCGTCAAAGGTTTGGCATGTGACGGTTGTGCGGGCAACACGGAACACAGGGGGGGACAGATTGACCCGATGTATGCGCTCACGATCGAACCTAACCATGCCGAACGTCCTCTGGGCAAACACTTGGGCGGCCCGGAAGGCCCGCCGCTATTCGGCCGGCCCCAACAAAAGAAAATCTGGCAGCCGCTGGATTCGGCCCTCGCGATCGATGCAGGCCAGCGTGCTCTCGGCCTCGGCCAACAATTCATTGCCCCGCATCAATCGGTACTCGTGATCGATCCTCGCGGCGCGGGCCCGGACCGTACGAATGGCGAGTCGCAGCGTATCGCCGAAGCGGCAGGGCCGGTGATACTTGCAGGCGATCTTATTCACCACCAGGATCACGCCGTCGCGCTCGAGCTGGGCGTAATCATGGCCCAGGGCCAATAGCTGCTCGACGCGGGCCAGCTCGAAGTACTGGAAGTAATTGGCGTGATGGACGAAACCCTGGGCGTCGGTCTCGTAGTAGCGGACGCGAAACTCAATTTCGTGATCGGGCAGCATGGGTTATGGGATACCGAGTCGTTGATGCCAGGTGCACAAGGGTGATCGCCGCGACCCAACCGGTCGCCGGCTACAGTTGCAAAACACGTGCCATCGTATATAGTTACGTGCTGTGTCCGAGGCCGCAAGTCGAAGTTTCGCGGCCGCGCGGCCGGGACTCGGTCGCGCTTTGCCGCCGACGTGGACCATCCTTCAAGGGAGCCTACCATGAGTATCGGTGAGGGAGCGGGTGCAGGGACGGAATTCGCCGTGATGCGCGGCCGAGACTACCCGTCGATTCGCCAGTTCACGGTGTTTTTGGAAAACCGTGTCGGGCAGTTGCTGGACGTCGTGCGACGATTCGAGGGCAGCAACGTGCGGATCGTGGCCCTGACGCTCTCGGATTCCACCGAATTCGCCCTGGTGCGGTTTCTATTAAGCGACCCCGAAGCGGGCCGCGAGATTCTCGAGCGGGCGGGACTGGCGATCGTTGAATCCGACTTGATCGGCGTCGAATTGCCAGATACTCCGCAGCCGCTATTGCAGGTGTGCACCGCGCTACTCGCGGCCGAGGTCAACATCAGCCAGGTCTACCCGCTGCTATTCCGATCAACTGGCCGGCCAGCCGTGGCGCTGATGGTGGACAACCTAGAGATCGCCGTCGAAACGCTGCGATCGAAGGGATTCCACGCGATCAACGAAGAAGAGCTGAAGGAAATGTAGTCCCGAATTTGGCCCTAACAAAGACAAGGAGATTGGGAGACAGGGAGACAAGGAGTTTGGTCAGCGAGCAGCGTCTCCTTGTCTCCCTTTCTCCTTGTCTCCTTGTCTGTTTTCAAAAGCAACATGGCGATTAACGTTACATGCCCGGGCTGCCTCACTCGTTTTACGGTGGGCGATAAATTCGCCGGCAAGCAAGGGCCCTGCCCCAAGTGCAAGGCCACGATCACGATTCCCAAGCCCGGCGAAGAGGTGGTGATCCACGCGCCGGAGCATTCTGAGGCGGGCGCGATCGGCGTCGGCGGCCGGCACGCATTGAAAACGTACAAGCGACAGGACACTAAATTCAAGCCGCTCGTCTTTTCGGCAGTCGCCGGGATTGTATTGCTCACGATCCTTGGTGCCCTCGTGCTGCGCGGATCATTCTCCGATTCGACGAATATGATCGCCAAGATCGCCGGGGCGATCGCGCTGGGGCCGCCCATCGCCTGGGCCGGCTACACATTTCTCCGCGATGACGAGCTCGAAGGGTATCAAGGCACGCCACTGATCATTCGTTCGCTCATCTGCGGATTGGTATACGCGCTGTTGTGGGGCGTGTATTGGTTCATCGCCCGGCAGCTTTATGGCCCTGAGGCGTTCGCGAAAGGCCTGGAAATCTGGCAAATGGCGACGCTGCTGGTGCCCGTGCTGGGCGTCGGCACGCTGACGGCCTACGCCTCCTTCGATCTGGAGCCCGGCAGCGGCTTTTTTCACTGCGGAATGTATTTCGCCGTCACGGTGCTGCTGCGGCTTGTTGCGGGGATGCATGCGCTGCCAGGATTGGTGACGTGACGAGATCAGGGTGAATGCGTTAGTAGCCGAGTATGAAATATGTAGCAATACGCTCTTGACCTCGCACTCACCTAATAAGGAAATGCGTACATTTTACTTCGGCAATTTTTGGATACGGCGCCTCGATGTTTTTTGAATAGCCGAAGGAAACAAACCAAACGGAGAAGCTAAGGTCGAAATATAAGCCATGCTCCGTTGTCTCCGTTCCCTTCTGTTCATTCCAGCCTCGCCATGACTGCGCTTCGAATAACAGAGCACCGCAGTTCATTTTGAGGCATACCTTTCAATGTCCATGACTACGCTGCACGACATCCCGGAACTGGCGGCTTGGCGTCGCGGCGCAAGGATGGTGCGGATTCCTCCGGGCGTCGACGTGCCCCTCACGCCGCGAGTGCGGCGACTGATCGATACGCCGGCCTTCCGACGACTGGCTCAGATTAGCCAGTTGGGGCTCGTCAGCCTCGTCTATCCGGCGGCAAATCACTCGCGGCAAGAACACTCGCTGGGCGTGTACCTGGCGGCGATCGAATATCTCGACCGCCTAGCCGCCGACCCGCGCTTCGCTGCGGCGGTTGCGCCGCAAGACGCCGAGCTGCTTTTGGCGGCCGCTCTTCTGCACGACGTGGGCCATTGGCCATTCGGGCACCCCCTCGAGGATTTGCAGCTAACCGAAGTACCGAAACACGAAGTCCTCGCCCGGCGGGCAATTGCGACCGGTGAAATCGCCGAGCTACTGCGCAGCGATTGGCAACTGGAGCCCAGAGACGTGGCCGACTTGCTGGCCGGCGATGTGGATGATCGCAAGCGACGAATATTACACAGCGTGCTCTCCGGCCCGATCGACATCGACAAAATCGACTACTTGGCCCGCGACAGCTTGCACGCCGGAGTGCCGTACGGCCAGCACTTCGATCGCCGCCGGCTGATCGCCAGTCTGTGCCTGAACAAAGCGGGCGACGGTCTGGCGATCACCGAGAAGGGCAAGACCGCGGCCGAAATGATGGTCTTTGCTCGCTACGTGATGTTTAGCGAAGTCTATTGGCATCATGCCGTCCGCAGCGCGACGGCGATGCTGCAACGAGCGTTTTTCCTGCTCTATCGGCAACTCGACTTGGAGCGATTATTCGCCCAGAGCGAGCGGCCGATGATCGACGCGCTCGTCGCAGCTGCGGGCAACGGGCCCGCGCGCGAGCTGCTGGGCGGCATCTTCGGTCCACGGCGGCGGCTGTATAAGCGATTGGCGCAGTTCAGCTTTGTGGAAGAGCCGGCCATCTACGCGAAGCTGGCTCACCGGCCGTATGAGTTTCTCGTGGGGGCCAGCGGCCAACTTGCAGACGAACTCGCGTCGGCGCGAGAAGCGCAGTGGGCTCGGGCGACGTCCTGATCGACGCGCCGCCAACGCAACTGGAAGTTGAGTTTAACGTCGAGGTATTTTACCCGAAGCAGGACGTCTATCGCCCGCTGGGGCAGGTTTCGCCGGTCGTGCGGACACTGGCCAAAGAGCAGTTCGACAATTACGTCAAATGCGTGCGGATCTTCGTCAGGCCCGACCTGGCCGAAGAGGCCAAGCGGCTGAGTGATTTGCCGGCGCGCCTGGAAGCGGCAATGGCCAAATGGAGCGCGCCGTAAGGCGGCGGTTGCCAAACGCCGCACTCGGCACGTGTGAGGGGTGAATACTTCACTGTCGGCGTGCGCCTCTTGATTAGATCGCAATCAGCGTGTCGGCCGCCGTTGCGTGTTTCGAGCGGTGATGCGGCGGCCGAACAATCGTCGTCGTGGCACGGGCGTGAGTCGGCATCAGTTGAACCCGGCGGAATTCGTCCAGCTCTCGCTCAACCTGTTCCTGCGTAAGCACGCCCTGTCGCATGAGAATCTCGTCGAGCGGCATCTGGCGATCGGATTGCAGAAGCAACAGCCGCATCAGATCGTCGCGGCTCATCAGGCCCATTTCAATTGCCAACTCGCCAAATCGCTCGTGCGGCCAACTGTGCTGCGCCTGCAGTACGTTGAACACTTCGCGGGCAGACAGCACGCACTCTTCCAGGGCCAATTGACCGATCGGCACGACGCGCTTGAGCTGCAATTCGAGCGCCCGAACCAACTGTTCGGCGTTGATCACACCTTTGCGGTAGAGGTACAGGCCGAAGTGCATGTGTCTCTCCCAGAAATCGCCTTAGAGAAAGGTAGGTCATCGGAACCCCACCAGATCGTTCGTCGGAGTACTGAATAAACGGTCGATTCCGATTATTCGGGCTCGGTGTCCCGCGAAAGAGGATTTGCACGACCATGCCAAGTGCGGCAGATCGAGCTCGCGCTGCGTCGTATATCCGATCTGACATCCGGCCCCCGTTCGGTATTTGTACCTTGCGGAACTTCCGTGGACCGTCGGTCGAAGAACATTGTCGCCTGGCGCTTGATAAATTGGAGATGCTCGGCGCTATATGCCGATACGAAAAACTGATCAGAGAAGTGA
Organism: uncultured Planctomycetota bacterium; assembly: GCA_963738665.1. Classification (GTDB taxonomy): domain Bacteria; phylum Planctomycetota; class Planctomycetia; order Pirellulales; family Lacipirellulaceae; genus JABDGM01. Next base: position 629,922 of record CAVTXL010000002.1, on the reverse strand, counting down.
AACTGATTGGCTTGCATCGGATGTATGCCGAAGGAAATTGCCACGGCGGAGCCGGACGGCAACGCGATCGCGGACCGCTACGGCGGGTTACCGATCGTGGCACGCTCCCCCTATTCGCCACTCGGCGCCGATGCGAGCCACCGACCCTCATTTTCTGCTCTTCTCCGCGGCGATCGCCGAATCGGCCGCCGCAGCCCAATGGCGGTTCGTGCTGCAGCCCGTCGGTAGCGACGCCTGTCTCGCCGTCACCGACGCGGAAACAGGTTCGCCGACCAGCCGGCTGGAACTCTTGGCCGTCGTCCGTGGCCTCGAGCGCTCGACCAGCCGTCGCATGTCACGTTACTTACCGGCAGCCGCTATGTTCTGCGTGGCATTCGCCGCGGGCTGTCGCAGTGGCGCGAGCATCGTTGGCGGTGGGAGCGGTTCGGTCAGCTCGTACCGATCCGCGATTCGGACCTTTGGCAGCGAGTGGACCGGGCGCTGGAGTTCCACTGCGTGGAATGCTGCGAATGGCGCAGCGATGGACGGCTATCGGCGGCAGGATCCGTGGGAATTGGGGCGGGTGCGCCAACCGCTGCCTGCGGCGAGCTAAGCGCTGTGGAAGTTGCCGCGCCCGTGGCCGTGCCCGCGGCAATCGGTGAGGGGCCCGCGCTGGTGATTGTGCCGCGGGCGGCAGGGCCGCGGTCAGGCGACCGAGGCGCGTCTCGCTGGCGGCGGCGCGGGCGCCATTGATCGCCTGTGGCAAGGCTTGGCGGAGCAAATCGCGGCGTTTTGGCGGCCGGCGTTTACCCGGGCCGCTTGAGAGCACACAATAGTAGCGGTCACGTGGACTGCGTAGACTGGCGGAACTTGATACCCGCCGGCAAAAGGAAAAGGTAAGGAGAATTGGCCGTGCAATCGCAGGTCGCATTGGACGCAATCGGTCCGCTCGTTCACGGATATCACGAGAACCCGTTCGAAGTGCTCGGGCCGCACGAGATCGAGCAGCGTGGCGAACGCGCCCTGGCGGTGCGGGCCTACCTGCCGGAAGCGCAACGGGCATGGGTAGTCGACGCGGCACAGGGCGACTCGCGACCAATGCGCCGCATCCACCCAGCCGGGCTGTACGAAGCGATTGTTGAAGAACGCGGATTAAAGAATGGCGAACTCTTACACTATCGCGACCCAAACTCGTCGATCCTCACCGCTCCCCCCTACCAACTTCGCGTGACCTACAAATCAGGCGAGACACTCACTATGCACGACCCCTACGCTTTTCCGCCGATGTTGACCCATTACGACCTGCATCTGCTGGGGGAAGGGACGCACTGGCGAAGTTACGAGCGGCTCGGGTCGCATCTGCGGACAATCGACGGCGTGCAGGGCGTGAATTTCGCCGTCTGGGCGCCAAATGCTGAGAGCGTCGCCGTCGTCGGCTCGTTTAACTATTGGGACGGCCGCGGCCATGCGATGCGGAAAATCGTTCCCAGCGGCATTTGGGAATTGTTCATTCCCGGCGTTCAAGCCGGGGCGCTCTATAAATTCGCCGTAAAGCATCGGGGTGGGCACGTCGTCGAAAAGTGCGACCCGTACGGCTTCGCAGCCGAAGTGCCGCCGCGAACGGCGAACATCGTCGTCGAGCTGGGCGACTATCAATGGAATGACGCGGAATGGATTGACAAGCGTCCGCAACACAATGCGCTCGATGCGCCAATTGCGATCTACGAACTGCACCTCGGCAGTTGGCGGCGCGATCCTGGCAACCCAGGCCGCTGGCTCAGCTACCGCGAAATCGCCCATCAGCTCGTCGAGTATTGCCAGAAGTTGGGCTTTACGCACGTGCAACTGCTGCCGGTCAGCGAGCATCCCTTCACGGGCAGCTGGGGCTACCAAACGACCGGCTATTACGCAGTGACAAGCCGCTATGGCACGCCGCAAGATTTCATGTACTTCGTCGACGTCTGCCACCAAGGCGGCATCGGCGTGATCATTGACTGGGTGCCGGCCCACTTCCCCAAGGACGACCACGGCCTGCGCCGCTTCGACGGCACGGCCCTGTACGAACACGAAGATCCCCGCAAGGGTGAGCACCCCGATTGGGGGACGATGATCTTCAACTACAGCCGCACCGAGGTGCGAAACTTCCTCCTCTCGAACGCGCTGTTCTGGCTCGATAAGTACCACGTCGACGGACTCCGCGTGGACGCGGTCGCGTCGATGCTATACCTCGACTACAGCCGCAATGAAGGGGAATGGGTCCCCAACTGCTTTGGCGGCCGCGAGAACCTCGAGGCGATCGACTTCTTCAAGAAGTTCAACGAAGAGAGTCATTTGCAATACCCGGGCGTGCTGACGATCGCCGAAGAATCGACCGCCTGGACCGGCGTCTCGCGGCCCACGTACCTGGGCGGCCTGGGCTTTTCGCTGAAGTGGAACATGGGCTGGATGAACGACACCCGGCGGTACATGCACGAGGATCCGATTCACCGCAAGTTCCATCACGACGAGCTGACGTTCTCGCTGATCTACGCCTTTACCGAGAATTTCTGCCTGCCGCTCTCGCACGACGAAGTGGTGCACGGCAAGGGCTCGCTGCTCGACCAGATGCCGGGCGACCTGTGGCAGAAATTCGCCAACCTGCGGCTGATGTACGGCTACATGTGGACCCACCCCGGCAAGAAGCTGCTATTCATGGGCGGCGAATTCGGCCAGTGGAACGAATGGAACTGCAACGAGTCGCTGCAGTGGCACCTGCTCGAATGGCAAAGCCACCAGGGGGTTCAGCGGTATTTGGCCGACATGAACGCCCTCTACCGCCGCGAGCCATCGCTCCACGAGGTCGACTTCGAGTGGACCGGGTTCGAGTGGATCGATTGCCACAACTGGCAGGACAGCGTTCTGTCGTTCCTGCGCAAGGCCAAGGATCCGCAGGACTATCTGCTGGTGTGCTGCAACTTTACGCCGGTGCCGCGGATGAACTACAAAATCGGCGTGCCTGAGGCGTGCTGGTTCGAGGAGATGTCAAACAGCGACTCGACGTTCTACGGCGGCAGCGACCTGGGCAACGGCGGCGGAGTGCAAGCGCTGCCAGAAGAGACCTGGGGCCGGCCGGGGTCGCTCACGCTGACGTTGCCGCCGTTGTCGGTGAGCGTGTTCAAGCCGCGGCGGTAGCGGGCGACCCGGCCACGGGTTGGAGTTGCGGCCTGACGACACGGGTTGCCTGCGGGGACCGATCATTGAGAGCGGTTAGCTCCCGGCACGATACCACCATTGGGCTTTGCACCAAAACTGGCCAATGGTGGTCGTTGAGAAACCCGCTAAATGCCTGGTCGGCCGGCCATAGATTTCACGTGCCAAATTTGGCGCCCGAGAGACCGTATTTTTCCTCGGGAATTACTCATAGATATCATAGATGCGCGCTTCCGCCCCTCCCCTCTTCGACATCTATGGGCGGGGTAAACTGCAAACTGCAGCTTTCAAAACGAAAATAACCGACTGCGGGAAAAGCAGAATTTTGTTGAATTTGGCCACCCATTCTGCTAAGGTGGTGGCTAAAAATCTCGCGATTCGCTGTTCGCTGTGAGGAACCGGTTATCTGCCATTTTCTATTGGCCCGCGTGGCGAACGTCCGCCGCTATCGGTGAGCGCGTTCAAGCCGCGGCGGTTGGAGCGGTCATTCGCTGGTTGTCGCGGGGTGAATTCGCGACGGCTTGCCGTTGCGAAAGCTGTCGAGCTCCGCGCTCAATTGTTTGCGATATTCCTCTTCTGTAGTCAATTGAATCGCCTTTTTCATCCACTCGATGGCGGATGGAAAGTCGCCCGTTTCGGCGTAGGACTCGGCCAGTGTGTTGACGCTGACCGCATTCCATATTGCTGTCGTTCGCACGCTTTCGTCGCCAATTCGACGGCGCGCTGGCCGTCCCGAAGCGCCTCATTCGATGCGGTGGCCAATATCCAGGCCAAATTGTTCAGTACAGACGGATCGGATTTAAGTCGTAGCACTTCTTGTAATCTTCAATGGCCTTTTCAAACTGACCAGCCTAGTAATAGATATATCCACGATCCTGCGCCACGCTTGCGTCGTTTGGAGCCAGACGAATGGCCTGATCAGTGTCCGCCATTGCTTTGTCAAATTGCCGGGAACAAGAATAGGAATACCCGCGATCTCGCAAACAAGTCAATGTTCTCCGGCTGGAAGCTAAGAATGAACGTATACAGCCGGATCGCGTCAGTATATTGCCCTTTGTCACAATAACTTCGACCTCTTGCTGCAGGGCGGCCAAGTCCGCCCCAGTATCAGGAAGCCGCTTGGCAGAAACTGTTTGCCTCTTTGACCTGTCCTAATGCTTTGAACGCATCAATACATTTGAAAAAACCCTCTGTCGAGTTTTGGTTCAGCCGCCAAGCATGTAAGTAATCTTCCAGAGCCGGTTCAAATTGTTTCAGGCTGGTGCGTAAATCGCCACGCGTTTGCCACGCTTCGTCGTCCGTCGGGTCGGCTTTGATCTCGGCCTCGCACAGCATGACAGCTCGCTCAACATCTTGCTGTGACTTATCCGGCTGCCGCAGTCTTTCAAATTGACCGGCACGAAAAACGTAGTCTGGCGCGTACTGCATTGCCAATTCGTTGAGAATTGTCGTGGCCTCATCGGTCCGCTGAAGCTTCAAGAGGTTCCCGATCAGAGCCCGCACTACTCCATCGGTTTCGGTGCGGAATAATCTCATTGCGGGAAAGTCGCGTCGTAAAGCATTCCCCGCGCAAAACGCTTCGTCATATGCCGCCACAGCTTGTTCCCGGTTGCCACGCTGGACGAGAAAGTCCCCCAGTGCTTTCGATTCGCGTGACAGGTGTTCACGAGTTCGCAGGTCGGTCGGATGTTCCGCATGATCTTCGCGCAGCAACTCGACGGCTGTACGGCAACTCTTCTCTGCTTCCTCAAGATCGCCATTTTTTGCGCCTACACCCGCGAATTTGACATACGCATAAGCCAGCACGCGTTTGTTGATTTCCGGAGGATCTATGAGTTGCCGCAGCCGCTGAACTAGAGCCCGCTCGTTTTCGCTATCGGGGCCTTCCATTTGCGTGCGTAGTCCGTCGATGAGACCTTCACGGAATGAGACGTTAGCCGTGTCTTCATCAAGCAAGCCTTGGTACAAATCAACTGCACGCCGTGCGAACTCCAATTTGCCGGCGGGGGCTCGCCAGCTTCTCTGTTTTAGAGCTGTTGCAAGTTCAAAGCGATACGCCTGGTTGCCTGGATACTCGGCCAGCAGCCCTTCGAGCAATTTGATCGCCTTGTCGTGCTGATCATTGGATTCCTCAACCTTTGAAAATTCGAACGTAATTGTTCCCAGTCGAATGTAGCAACGTGCCGTGGCAAAACGCAAAGCAGCGGTCTGCCGGATTGTCAGATCGCAGTTTCTCATAGGACGTGATGGCGTCTTCGAATAATCGCTTGCGCAGCCGCTCCATTTGCGGAATTCCGGCCAGCTCCTGATCGCCTACGCCCTCGACCGAACGATCGATGACCGCCAGCACCATCTGCAGGTTCTTCTCAGCGCGGTCCATGCGCCGCCGTACGGTCCTGCAAGGCGGTTGCTTTCTCAGTCAGAGCGGCTGCCTTGGCGTTCCGCTCCCGTTTGATTGCCAAGTTGGTGGACGCAAGTACGCCCATGGAAATCATTCCAAGCGCCACGGCCGACAGCGCGGCCGACGTGACGAGCGGCTTGTGTCGCCGCGACCACTTCCGGACGCGACCAATGATCGAAGGCGACTTGGCCTTGATCGGCCGGTTATCCAAATAGGCCCGCAAGTCGTCGGCCAACCGCTGCGCCGTTTGATATCGCTCGTCGGGACTCTTCGTCATCGCCTTGAGGACGATTGTCTCCAATTCGGCCGGGATACGGCGGTCGATTTTTCGTGGCGGTCGCGGGTCCTCGAAGGCGATCCGCTTGAGTAGCTCCGAGCGGTCGGTCTGGCCGAAGGCTGGCTCCAGCGTCAGCAGCTCGTAAAGCGTTGCACCGAGTGAATACACATCGGCCCGGTGGTCGATCACTACGCGCTTTGCCAGGGCTTGCTCCGGGGCCATGTAGCGGAGCGTGCCGACGATGTCGCCGGTCATTGTCATGCCGACGTCGGTCTCCATGCGGGCCAGGCCGAAATCCGTAATGTAAAGCTGTCCGTCGGCGTCGAGCATCAAGTTTCCCGGCTTGATGTCGCGGTGGAGTACGCCTGCATCGTGGGCGTGCTGCAGGGCCTCGGCGGCTTGGATGCCGAGGCGGGCGGCTGAGCGGTAACGCTCCGTGACGTTTCGCGAGCCGGCGACCGTGCTGATTCGGGCTTGCTCGATTCGTTTCGTCGCGGGCGTGGAAGCGACGGCCGAATCGATGGTTTGGGCTTCGTTTCTAGTTGAAACTTCTCCCTTTGGGAGAAGGCAGGATGAGGGGCCCTCACCCCGGCCCTCTCCCGGAGGGAGAGGGAGTGTTTCGCCGTGCCGTTCTTTGCGGAGTTGCGAGATGACTTCCGCCAGCGTCTGGCCGCGGATCAGTTGCATGGCGAAAAAATGGACGCCGCGCTCTTCGCCGACGGCGTAGACCGAAACGATGTTCGGGTGATCGAGCGTGGCGGCCGCCAGGGCTTCGTTTTTGAAGCGCTGCAAGTTTCGCTTGTCGAGTACGGCCGCGAACGGCAAGGTTTTCAGCGCGACGCGCCGCCGCAATGAAATCTGCTCGGCTTCGTAGACGACGCCCATGCCGCCGCGGCCGATCTCGTCGATGATGCGGAAGTCGCCCAGCACGCCGGCCGCAGGCGATTGAGTTGGCGCTTCTTCGGTGTTGGCCGCCCCAGAGGCGGGGTCGCGGGCCCAACTGGCCATTGCGGCCATCGCCGGCAGGACACGCCGCAACCGATCGGCGTATTGCGGATGCGCCGCGATGATCTCGTCCATGTCCAGGCCGCCGAGTTGTTCCAAGTGGCGAGTGATCCGGTCGAGCAGATTGGCAAACGATTGGTCGGCGTTAGCTCCTTTAGCTTTTGCTTCGATCGGTTCAGCAACTTCACTCTGCATTTTTGACTCCCCCTATTACTGGCAATTTCAAAACCGTCTCAGAGAGGGGGACAGTCCCATTTTGCTCCGGCGGCCTCCGCAAAATTGGGACAGTCCCCGACGGTTTTGAAACTGCTTTACTCACCATCATCTTCGTCGGCCAGTATTTTTCGCATGCGTTCCAGCGCCCGCATGTGACGCATGTTGACGGCCGCCTCGCTGATGCCGAGGATCGCGCCGATTTCTTTGGACGACATTTGTTCGAGATAGCGCTGGAGCAGCACCTCGCGGTCCTCCGTGGAGAGTGATTCTAACACCTGCCGCACGCGATCGCGCATTTCTTTCCGCACGGCCTCGGCGCTGGGGCTGCTGGTATTGCCAACGAGCCGCCGGGCCAATTCAATCGCTGACTCGTCCGAAATATCGGGCCGGAAAAATTGCTCACGGGCGACACTCCGCTTAGCCGCCCGCAAGTGACGATCGTGAAGATGGACCAGCTTCTCCCACGCAATTTGCCGCAGCCAGGGATAAAACGGCAACGGCTTCTCGGCTGCGTAGCGCGGCATCCGCACGCTGGCGGCAACCAGCGCCTCTTGGACGACATCCGACGGATCGACCCGCCCGCGCATCCGTGGGTCCATCCGTGCGCGGACCATCTGCGACAGCCGGCCACGATGCCGCTCGAACAGCACGCGCACAGCCGACTCATCGCCGCCACCGGCACGGCGGACCAGCTCGTCGGTGTCGGGTTGGGCGACAGACACAGCTTCGCTCATGGCCACGAATCTAACAGGCTGTGCAGTAACCTTCGAGAATCTGGCGAAATCTAACGGGGCATTTTTTTGCGGCCGCGTGTACTTGCTGCAACAGCTTGTGAACTAACCAGTTACAAAAACCAGCTAACACTGAAACGGCCAAGCTTTTTCGTTAGTTCGGCCGATTTCCTCGAAGGACTCCTGTGCGATCACCGCGTCCACATGGTTTCAATTCCAGGAGACGTCACTATGCTAATCCGCCCGCGCCCGTGCAAGCTACCTATAGAACGCCGAATTCCGGTTTTCGCGTCCGGTATGGTCTTCTGCTGCGCGGTATTGCTGAGTGGCCCTGCGGTTCGGGCCGCGACCGTGGATTGGCTGCGCGAATTTGACAGTACGCATGGGTCTTCGTTGTTTTCCGGAATGACTGCCGACGAGCGGGGGAACGTCTTTTTAGCGGGAACGGTCAACTTCGATTTTTCGAATAGCGAGGGTACTGATGGATTCCTTGTGAAATACGATTCCGCAGGCAATCAAGAATGGATTCGACATACCAGCGCTCCCTACAACGACGAGGTTGTCGGTTATCCGGCGGCCGACGCCGCCGGCAATCTATACGGGATTGGCACGGTCATCGGTTCGCACCTGGGCCTCGTAAAGTACGACGACAATGGTAACATCCTCTGGATTCGCGAAGTAGGAGCCCCCGACGAGGAGCCGTTCGTAGCCCCAAAATCGATCTCCACCGATGGCCTCGGCAACGTCTTTGTCGGTGGGCTGGTGATAACTTCTCAACGCTATGACACTTTCCTGGAGCTGTTCGACTCCGCGGGCAACGACAAGTGGTACAAACGTCTTGACCTGGGTTGGAGCTTTACGGGCGTGGCGGCCGACGGGGCCGGTAGGGTCTACGTTGCCGATGACAGCGGCATCAGCGGCGGTGACGCGTTGCTGGGCAAGTACGATGCCAGCGGAAATCGAATCTGGGATCGAGTATATGGGGCAGATGACACCAATGAGCGGAGCTCGGCAGTTGCGGCTGACGGACAAGGGAACGCGTTTATCGCAGGCTGGTCGGATGTGGGGTCCGACCGTGTTAACTTCATGACAAAATATGACGCGGCCGGAAACTTTCAGTGGACGACATATGCCGAACGCGCCTCGGGCTCTATTGCACTGGCAGCCGACGAGCAAGGCAACGTTTATTTGGCCGCCGGCAATGACATTTGGAAGTACGATGGCGCCGGCGGCCTCGCCGGAAGTTACACATTTCCAGACGACACCTTTGGCAACAGCGTAGCGGTCAATCGGCTGGGGGATGTGTTTGTTGGCGGATCCATCGCCAAGAACGGCCATAACTCGATTTTTGTGGCGAAAATCAGCGGCTTTGCGTCGCCCGAGCCAAGTAGCCTGGCCCTGGGTATGCTGGCCGTGCTTTTTTTGGCGGGTCGCCAGGCGGGCCGCCACGGCGGACGGTGACATAAAGAGCGGAGACGGCCGGCTTTTCATCGTTAGATTTGCCGCAATTCTCGAAGGATTCCCGTGAAGTCTCAACGCCGCACCGTTCACGACCGTGGAGTAACCAAGCAATGTTCGCCAGCCTTCTTACCGGCACGGGTCGTTCCCATCGTCGTACTCGTCGCCCAAGTTCGAGCCGACGGCGTAGTGCTCGCTTCGAAACCCTGGAGAGCCGAGCCCTGCTGGCAGTCACACCGGCCAGCCTGCAAATCAACGACGTTTCAGCCGTCGAAGGAAACACGGGAACGAGTCAGCTCGTGTTCACGGTCACGCGCACGGGCGATGCATCCACTGCATTCACGGTCGATTACTCAACGACAAACGACACGGCGACTGCGGCGGCCACCGGCAATACGCCGACCTTCACACGCCACACGATTTCCACCACCGTCGACGACCCGCAGTCGACCGTCGCGGCCGACGTCGACGGCGACGGCGACATCGATGCGGTCGTGGCCTCGTATTACGACAATACAGTTGCCTGGTATGAAAACGACGGCGCCGGAAACTTTCAATCCCATACCATCGCGGTGGCCGCAAGCGGGCCCACGACATCGACTGGTCCGTACACCGTCAATGTGGCCGACCTGGACGGCGACGGCGACATTGATGTCCTGGCATCCGAGCTTATTTCAAAAACAATTCTTTGGTACGAGAATGTCGGCCACGAGAGTTTTTCCCGCCATGTGATTGACCCCGCAAGCAATTCTCACGCACTTGCGGCGGCCGACCTCGACGGCGACTCGGATCTGGACGTGATCGGGGCATCGTCCGCCGACGGCACGGTTTCCTGGTATGAGAACGACGGCCACGGGAGTTTCACAAAGCGAGTCGTTGCCAGCTCCTATGCCAATGCGTACTCGGTTTCCTCCGCTGACGTTGATGGCGACGGCGACCAGGATGTGATTTCCGGCACCCTGGGCAACACGGTCGCCTGGCACGAAAACGACGGCCACGGAAACTTCACCAGCCACGTCGTTACAACTTCGCTGAATAACGTGATTGGCGTTTCTGGCGTCGATATCGACGGCGACGGAGATAGGGACCTGCTTGTCGCCTGCGGTTCGCTCGTCGCCAATAAGAAAATCATGTGGTACGAAAACGACGGTGCGCAAAACTTCATCGAGCACGTGATTTCGAATGATCGCCTGAGCGCGACTTCGGTGTCCGCGGCTGACATCGATAACGACGGTGACTTGGATGTCGTCTACTCCACGCAAACACTGAACAGCGGATTTGGCTGGTATGAAAACGACGGCGCCGAAAACTTTTCTCTGCACGTGGTCTCCTCGATCTGGTCCGGCGCGAATTCCGCCGTTGCGGCCGACATCGACGGCGATGGCGACTCTGACATCCTGGCGAATCTGCGCATCAACGACACGGTGGCCTGGTTCGAGAATTCGCTCGTCAACCCCCAGCCGGCCGACTACCAATCGGTGAGCGGCACGTTGTCGTTTGCCGCCGGCCAGGTAACAAAGACGATCTCCGTGCCGATCTTTGGTGACACAACGATTGAACAAGACGAAGCGTTTTACGTCACGCTTGCCAATGCCACTGCCGGTGTTACGATCAGCAAGAATCGCGGCTTCGGCACGATCACGAACGACGACTATCCGCCGACGAAGTTCTACGTGGTGGACGATGCGACCGCCGATCGCACGTACGAGTATCAAACATCCGGCGCGGCCAACGAAAACTACGTCCTCAACAGCGGCAATAGCGCCCGCGCGGCGCGGCCAGCACCGCGGTCGGCGACAAAGTGTGGGTCGTCGACGCCAATCGCAAGGTGTTCGTCTACAACACCAGCGGCGGCTTGCTCGGTTCTTGGACGGCCGGCACGTTGGCCTCGAATGCTGTACCAGAGGGCATCGCCACCAATGGCACCGACGTGTGGATCGTCGACAGCAAGAGCGACAAGGTCTACAAGTATGCCGGCGCGGCCAGTCGACTCTCCGGCAGTCAGAATGCGGCCAGCAGCTTCAGCCTCAATAGTGGGAATACCAGCCCGAAGGATATCGTGACCGATGGGGCCTCGTTGTGGGTTGTGAATGATTCGACCACCGACAAGATGTTCAAGTACACCGTGGCCGGGAGCCTGCTCGGCAGCTGGACGATCGCCGCCGCCAACTCGAAGCCGACCGGAATCACGATCGATCCGACAAACGTCAGCGACATCTGGATCGTCGACAACGGGACAGATCGCGTCTATCAATACACGGCCGCCGCCAGCCGCACCTCCGGCAGCCAATCGGCGGCGGCCTCGTTTGCCTTGGCCGCCGGCAATACGAATCCACAAGGCATCGCCGATCCTCCGCCCGCGAGCCGGCTTGAACCGGGCAGACTCTTCGCTGGACAATGGCCGGCAACGAGTGGCGGCAATGCAGGGAAGCTTTCGCCGTCGCACTCCACAAGGCAGCACGGCGAAGAACAACCCCAAGTTTCACCCCGCGAGTGGCTGTTTAGTTGGTTGGGCGGCGGAAAGCTCGCGGGATCGGCCGACGCGACGATGCACAACCGCTGGTCTTTGGAAGACGCCGATGGCAGTGAAACAACGTCCTGCGCAGGGACTGGCGCACGACTTGGCATTTGAACTAGGATTCGCCGGACTGAGCCTATCGTCCACGGGCGTCGGGGCAATACTTTAGCCGCTGACGCGCTGAAGGCACGGCCTGAAAACAGAGGCAAAGTTCGCCGCCCGAAAAGGGCTTGCGCACGACTACTCCTCGTTATCCGCCCGGGGCGCGAGCAGGCGCTCTTCTTGATAGCCGAACTTCTCCAGCATCGCGCCGGCCACGGCTGCGTTCGCCGCCTGGGCGCGCTCGTTGTTCATCAGCGATTGGCCCAGCCAATCGTATGCCTCGGCCAGGTAGAGCTCGCGAAGTTTCTCCGGATTGTATTGATGCTCGACCACTCGGACGACGTACGCGAGTGTGTGATCGTGATTCAGCACGGCCGCAACCTGGCCGTCGCCCAAATCGAAGACCGTTTTCATGAAGTCCTCGTCGGGGGCCACAATGTCGTCGGGCTGGCTCAGACGATAGGGCTGTTGCCGAAGTTGTCCCCCGACCGGGGAAACGTCGCCGCCCGTCAGGCGGGCAAATTGGTCGGTCTGGACGACTTTAACCGTCGGCGTGTTGGCGAAGTACTCCTTCAGGGGAACGCCAGCTTCCTGAGCCTGTTTCGCATCCTCCTTTGCACGAAGAAGCGCCGCTTCGGACGCTTTTTCCAGTCGCCAGGCCTTGACCACCTCTTCGCGAATCTCGTCCAGCGGCGGCACGCGGCCGGGCGCGTTCGGCCGACTTCACGAGGATGTAGCGGTTTCGGTCCGCGTCGGTCGTGGCGATTGGTTTGTATAAATCGACGTCTTTGCTGAACAGCGTGTAAAACATCGGCATGCCCGAATGTTCCACGTCAATGAGCTGTCCCAGCACCTTGTCGTCTCGCACCTCGAGCTGAGAAGCGGGGCCGACCTTCCGATATTCGAGACTGTTCTCCTCGGCCAGCGCCGACAGGTCAGCCAGCGCCCGGGGCTCAGGCGGCGGCGGCTGCTTTAGCTCCCGCGCGTCGATGGCTGCTCGATAATAATCCCCAAATTGCTGGCTGAGCTTGGCCTCCAGCGGGGCGATCAGCTCGTTCAGTCGCTCGTCGACTTTCGCCGCGGCCAATTGAGTGCGGATCTTGTCACGGAGTTGATCGTCCAGTGGCAGAAACTCGACGGGCTTCTTCGGCGGCAGCGGTTGACTGTACCGGCCGGCGTCGGTGCTCGAGGCGGGCGATGCAGCCGCCGCGCCCGAATCACCCGCGGCTGGTTGGCCGGTTGGGGATGGTGAGGTCGCCGGGAGAGCGCCTTGAGCGCCCGCTGGTGCCGCGGTAGCGGGCGATGTGGCTGCCGGCTGGGTGGTTGCCGGCTGGGTGGCTGCGCTGCTCGGCGGTTCGGACTCAGCGTTCGCATCCTGCGGGCTTGCGGGCTGCTCAAACGCGGCCAATCGAATGGTGCTCCGGCGGGGGTGGGACGTGGACGCGCTCTTATCGGCGGCCGCTTCCTTTCCCGGCATCGCATTGCTGGGCGTTTCACCGCCGCCTGCCGGCGGCGCCCCGGCTGGGTCCCCGCGCTTGTCGCCGGCGGGCGCTGCGTCTGCTGCGGGCATTTCGCCTTCGGCGCCTGGGCGGGGATCTTCCGATTTCGCCCCCTCGACCGCAGTCGCGGGCTGCTTGGCGTCTCCTTGCGTCTCGTTTCCGTCCGCTTCGGTTTGCGGCTTGCTCTGGGGCATCTTCTCCGAGTTAAAGAGGTCCGTGTCCAGCTTGATGTACGAGGGATCCTTATTCTTGTCGTAAAATGCCTGTACCTCTTCGTCCGTGACTTCACTTTTCAGTTTGTCGAGAATCTTGTTGTAATCGGCGCGGACGTACTGCACCTCAATCTTCCGCGGAATCCGAAAGCCGGGAGTGGGGGAAGGGAGCTCGACGCCGTCGACCAGTTCCGGACGCGGCTCGACCTCCTTAAACTTATCATAATACTCGGCCAGCTCGGCATCGCTTGGGGCTTTGACGTCGACCAAGAATGATTCTGCCGGCAATCCGGCCGCCTCAATCGAGACGCGATCGTTGACTTGCAGCCAGTCTTCCCATTGCTGTTGCGGCATGACCGAGGACAGGGCAAAGGCCAAGCTATTACGATAGTAGCGGGACAAAAGCTCCTCGCGGATCGCGTTGAAAATGAATTCGGACGAGATTGCCGACGAGCCCGACTGGATGCGCCGAATCATGGCCTGCATTTCGCTCAGTGGGACGTGGTTCCGGCCCAGCTCGGACAGGTAACGGCGGATTTCTTCGTCGGAGACTCGCATGCCGGCGGCCCGGGCCGCGTCGGCGAAGATGCGCGTCCGCACGACATCTCTTTCGACGCCCTCTTCCAGGCGATCGGGCCCAATTGCCGGTTGCAACGTAAAGGGCGGCGGCGCTATGCCGGTCGCCACCATGTTTTGCTGCGCGACCATCGTGCCCGCTTCGTAGATCTGCCGCTGAAAAGAATTTGTGACTCGCCGTCGGAATACCAACTGCTCCAGCTCGCTGTTCGTCAGCCGGCCGCCGTTCCAGCGGACGGCCACCGCGTTGCCGGCCCGCTGATTGGAGTTGTCGCCCCCGCCGTTGCCGCGCGTGCCGCCCAGCAGCATCCGCAGTGAATCGTCCAATACAAACACGAAAATCAAGATCACGCCAGCCACGATCAAAAGAGACTTTTGGTACCGGCGGAAAACACGAAATGGGCTAGCCATGGAAAAATTCTTCGCGAAAAGTGGATAGGCAACTGGGACAGTTCGGGCCAGAGAATCGCCCCTCTGGGCCCGTCCTCTGCGCAAATCGAAGGCACGGCGGCGCAGGCAGACCCGGCGATTAATTACGTCCGTGGGCGCCGGTCCGTCCAGCCCTGCTCCCGATTGGGGGCGGCGCAAATTACCATCTTGACACCCGGCCCCCGCCGCAAGTAATCATTGACGGCTCGGCTTAACTAGGGAAGCCCGTGATTCTAGGCCGTTTTGACGTAAATGCAATCCCAGCCGCATCGGCGCGAGGTCACGCCCAGGCGCGGTTGCCGCTCGCTTTACGCCGTCAATTGCCAAGCTCCGGTCTTGCCCGCGGGCTCGCCTGGAGAAGAATTGCCCGGTGTCGCGCTGCCAGTTGTATGCTTTCCAGAACCTGGAGACCCCCAACCGGGCCAACCGCTCGCGTCCGCCGATCGCCGCCCCAAGCAAGTAACGAAATAGCCGTTTATGCCGGTTGACGCAATGGTACGCCTGCCCAGCCCGTCAAATCGTGCTTTTGTGGTTCGAACAGGTGAGAAGTCAAAAGCTCCTTCAATACGTCCTATTTTTCACAGGTATCGCAGCGTTTCGGGGGCTGCGCAATTTCAGCGATAGCAGTACTTATGGCCAAGTCGAAATCGTCCAAACCGAAACGATCAGGTGCCGGGCAGGCCCTGGTCATCGTTGAGTCGCCGGCCAAGGCGCGAACGATCGGGAAATTCCTCGGCAGCGGTTACACCGTCGAGGCCAGCATCGGGCACATCCGCGACCTGCCGCAGGGCGCGGCCCAGATTCCGGCCCAGTATAAAGGCGAGCCGTGGTCGAACCTGGGCGTCAATGTCGACGACAACTTCACGCCGATCTATGTCATTCCGCCGGGCAAGAGCAAGCAAATCAAGCTGCTGAAGGACCATCTGAAGTCGGCCGACGCCCTCTATCTGGCGACGGACGAGGACCGCGAGGGCGAGGCCATTAGTTGGCACCTGTTGGAGGTTCTGAAGCCCAAAGTGCCTGTCCACCGGTTGGTGTTCCATGAAATCACGCGCGAGGCGATTCAAGACGGCATTGCAGTCTCCGCGCGATGTCGACGACGGCCTGGTCAGGGCCCAGGAAACGCGCCGCATCCTCGATCGTCTGTACGGCTACGAAGTCTCGCCGCTGTTGTGGCGCAAGGTGCGGCCGAAGCTGTCGGCCGGCCGCGTCCAGAGCGTGGCCGTGCGGCTGATCGTCGAACGCGAGCGGGAGCGAATGGCCTTTGTCTCGGCCGCCTGGTGGGATCTAATTGGCCAGTTTGCGAAACTGAGCGGCGAACGGCTCGAGGCAGCCCTGGTCTCCGTGGACGGCCAGCGCATTCCCTCCGGCAGAGATTTTGACTCGTCGACCGGCAAGCTCAAGAACAGCGAGCTGCGGCTGCTCGACGGCGCCGCCGCCCAGTCACTCGCTGAGCGGATTCGCAGCGGGCAATTCCGCGTCGCCAAGGTCGAGGTGAAGCCCTACACGTCGCGGCCATCCGCACCCTTCACCACCAGCACGCTGCAGCAGGAGGCCAATCGCAAGCTCGGCTACACGGCCCGGCGGACAATGCAAATCGCGCAGAGTCTGTACGAAAACGGCCACATCACCTACATGCGTACCGACTCGACGAACTTGGCGCAAGTGGCGGTCGACGACGCCCGTCGGCTGGTGGCGGAAGAATATGGCAACAACTATCTGTCGCCCGAGCCGCGTGTTTACAAGTCGAAGGTTAAGAACGCCCAAGAAGCACACGAGGCCATTCGCCCCGCCGGCCACCCGTTCGAGCTGCCGCAGGCCCTGTCGGGCACGCTCTCGGCCGACGAATTCAAACTCTTCGACATGATCTGGAAGCGGACGATCGCCAGCCAGATGGCCGACGCCCGCGGACAGCGGATCACGATCACGATCGAAGGCGAAGGCTGTGTTTTTACCGTCAGCGGCAAGACGATCGACTTCCCCGGCTACTTGCGGGCGTATGTCGAGGGCAGCGACGTGCCCGAAGACGAACTGGCCGATCAAGAAATCGTGTTGCCCACCGTCGCCGAGGGTGAAACACTCAAATGTGTTGGCATGACGGCTAAGGAGCACGCCACGCAGCCGCCCAGCCGTTACAGCGAAGCGGCCCTGACCAAGGCGCTCGAAGAGCGCGGCATCGGCCGGCCCAGCACATATGCCTCGATCATCGACACGATCCAGAATCGCAATTACGCCTTCAAGAAAGGCGGCGCGCTCGTGCCGACCTGGGTCGCATTTTCCGTCGTGCAGCTGCTCGAAGAACACCTCGCGAGCTTAATCGACTACCAGTTCACCGCCCAAATGGAAGACGACCTGGACGCGATTAGCCGCGGCGAACGCGAATACGTCGAGTATTTGAAGTCGTTCTACTTCGGCAACGGCGCTCCGGGCCTTAAGCCGCAGCTCGAAAATAAGGGCGCCGAGATCGACGCCCGCGACATCAGCCGCATCTGGATCGGCACGCCAGAGGGCGAGGAACCGGTGTACGTCCGCGTCGGGCGCTATTCGCCGTTCGTCGAACAGGGCGATCGCACGGCCTCGCTGGTCGATGAGACGCCGCCCGATGAAGTGACGCTCGCGGCCGCGCTCGCTCTGCTGAACCAGGCCAAGCAGGCCGAGGAGCCGCTCGGCACGTGCCCCGAAACGGGAAAGCCGGTTTTCCTCAAGGTCGGCCGCTTCGGCCCCTACGTGCAGCGCGGCACCCCCGACGATGAAGAAAAACCGCAAAACGCCTCGCTGCTCAAAGGAATGAAGCCGGAAGACGTCGACCTACCGCTGGCGCTACGGCTGTTGTCGCTGCCGCGCACCTTGGGCACGCATCCGCAAATGAACGAGCCGGTGATCGCCATGAACGGCCGCTACGGACCGTACATCAAGTGCGGCAGCGAAACGCGCTCGCTGCCGGCCGATCTCTCGCCGCTCGACGTGACAATGGAGCAGGCGGTCGCGCTCTTGGCACAACCGAAGGCCCAAGGCCGGGGCCGGGCCGCCGCCAAACGCGAACCTCTCAAAGTGTTCGACGCCTCGCCCGTCACCGGCGAAAAAGTGCAACTCCTCGACGGCCGCTACGGTCCCTATGTCACCGACGGCACCACGAACGCCTCACTCCCGAAGGGCTCGTCGGCCGAAGAATTGACATTCGCCGAAGCGCTCGAACTTCTGGCCGCGCGGGCCGCGATGGGCCCGCCGAAAAAGAAAGCCACCCGCCGCAAAGCGGCCGCCACGCCGGCCGCTAAGAAGAAGTCGACGACGAAACGCCACCCGGCAAAATCCGCCAAGAAAAAGCAACCAAGAACATAGGTATCGCGCTTCCTACCGATGCAGCCGGACCTTCAATTGGTGGTCAATGTCGCACGTGAGAGCAGTGATTATCTCGACGCCTTCGATGAAGTGTACGAAAGTGGACTCGGACACCAAATTCGTAACTTGGTCTTGAGCAGATACGTGCAGAACCCCATTGAACGAGAAGCGAGTTTTCTTCGCCACGTGCTGGATTTATATGCGATAAGTCTCGCGGAGCATCGGCTATAAATAAGAGCGTGTAACAAAACGATTTGAGGGAAGGGGACAGTCCCATTTTGCTCCGGCGGCCTCCGCAAAATCGGGAGAGTACCCGGCCGTTTCGTTACACGCTCTCGGTTCCGCTCGCAATGAGATCAATCCGCAAGCCGTTTGAGCCAATAGCCCGGACGAAGTTTGAAATGCGCTACGGCGATCCCAATGATCCGATCCGCGCGTTCAACGTAGACTAATCCGTACGGGAATCGCTTCAGCGGATAACATCGCGTGCCGTGAAAGTACGGCATCCAAGCCTGCGGATGTTGCGCGACGGTTTTGCGCCTGCCGAAGTTCATTCCAAAAGTTTTCGGCAACTCTTTCACTGCGATCTGTGTACCAGTGATAGGCTTCCCAGGCCTCCGCAATCGCTTTGGCGTGGTATTCAAAATTGCGGTCGGGCATCGCCACGAATCATCCTTTCCGCTTCCTCCGACGGAATCGTCTGGACGCAGCCCGATTCAATGTCGGCGACGCGGCGGGCGAGTTCGTCGCTCCAGGCAGCCGCAACTTCGTCGGCTGGTTCCTCTGGACCGTGATCGATGCTTTCATCGATCAGGCTTTCTTGCAAAGCGTCGACAATCTGTTCTCGCTCGGCGGGGGGCAACCGCAAGGCCGACGCGATGATTTGATGGGGCGTGAGGTCAGTGGCCATCCTGAAGTTGCTCCTTTCGGTCAATTGCTTCATTCTAACAAATCGGGTTCTGCCGGGTCAAAGATAATTGACATTGGCCAAGCTACTGAGGAATATGCAAGCGGCCGCTTGCGGACGTGCGTCGGCAAGGTCGTAGTTTACCGGGTCGCAGATTGGTCATACGGATGCAGTTTCACTAGAGGGTCACAACATGAACCGTCGCGGCTTTCTAAAAACCGTTGCGGCCACCGGCGCCGCCACGATGACGTCGTTGCGGCCGCGGCTTGCAGAGGCACAAACAGCGCCCGAGGCCGAGATCGTGCTCCGCCCCGGCGAGGCCGGCGCGACGATCAGCCCGCACATCTACGGCCACTTCATCGAGCATCTGGGCGGCGTGGTGTACGACGGTGTCTGGGTCGGCCGCGATTCCAAGGTTCCCAATGTCGACGGCATCCGCAAGGCATTTATTGACGCCATGAAAGCCATCGCCGCGCCGAACCTCCGCTGGCCGGGCGGCTGTTTTGCCGATGGCTACCACTGGCGCGACGGCATCGGCCCGCCCGACAAGCGGCCCCGCACGTACAACTTTTGGCAACGAACCGGCGACGACGGCCTCTACGGCTATGAGGTGAACCAGTTCGGCACGCACGAATTCATGAACCTCTGCCGGCAGATCGGGGCCGAGCCCTACTTCGCCGGCAACGTCGGCTCGGGCACGGTCAAAGAATTCCACGATTGGGTTAACTACTGCAACGCGCCCGCTGGCACGCTGAGCCTCGCCGACGAGCGGGCCGCAAACGGCCAGCGCGCGCCGTTCCAAGCCAAGTATTGGGGCGTCGGCAACGAATCGTGGGGCTGCGGCGGCGACATGACGCCGCAAGAATACGCGCAGAAATATCGCCAGTTCGTCACGCAATTTCCCACCGAGACCGAGCCCTACCTCATCGCCTGCGGCCCGCGCGGTCACGAGCCCGGCCACGACACCCCCTGGACGCGCGGCTTCTTCGAAAACATGAAAGGCCTCCGCCGCTCGCGGGTCGACGGCTATTCGCTCCACTTCTACACCGACTTTCGGGCGACTCGCTTCAGGGCGGCCCAATTCCCGCCGCCCGAGTGGTATTCGGTGCTGCTCAAGGGCCTCGACATGGAGCGGGTGATCCTCGACCACTGGGAAATCATCGGGCAAACCGACCCGCAGCACCGCACGAAGCTGATTGTCGATGAGTGGGGCAATTGGTATCCGCCCGGCGAAGAGCTCACGTCCACGTTCACGATCAGTCAGCCGATCACGCTCCGCGACGCTCTGCACACCGCTCTCACGTTTGACATCTTCAATCGCCACGCCGACAAGGTCCACATGGCCAACGTGGCCCAAACGGTCAACTGCCTGCACTCGCTCTTCTTTCGCCCATGAAGATAAGTTCGTCCGCACGCCGGTCTACTACGTCTTCGACATGTACCGCCCGCACATGAACGGCAAATACGTGCCGATCGAACTGAACGCCCCTGCCCGCACCGTCACGGCCGACGAAGGTGAACGGACCATGCCGGCTCTCTACGGCTCGGCATCGGTAAACGCGAAACTGCTCACCGTGACGCTGACGAACCCGTCGCTGGATTCGCCGATCGCTCTCCGCTTGCAATTGGAAGGCGCCTCAGCGGCCGAGGCCCGCGGGACCGTGCTCACGCACGCCGATCGGCAGGCAGCCAACTCATTCGCCAAGCCCGCCGAAGTTTCCCCGGGCCCGCTCCGCGCCATGGTGGACGGCGGCCGAGTGAGAGTGACGATTCCAGCGCAATCGGTGGTGTCACTGGTGATTCGTCTGGCCTGATCCCTGCAGCGAATTGAGCTCGCGACCGGCGCACCACCATGCGGCACCGAACGGACGTGCTCCGAGCGGCCAAATTGGCAATGGTCAGGTTGCCGAGCAATAAGCGGCCCATATTTTGTGGCTCGCCCCGCCGCGTTGGTTTACAATCAACTTCTGCAGCAAATGCGGATCAGCCGACGTTGTGTCTGCCGCGCGGAAAGCAAGTGCGCGCTGCCACAAAAAGCTGTAGCCCGGCCTTCGACGAGCATGCGAACCGTCCGGGCCTCGGCTCTCTCCAAAGTTCGTTGCCGCTGGTGGACGCCAATGAGGACTTTGCGAAAATTTCGACGTCCTTGCCGCAACAGTTGCATTCATTTGCTGTTCATGACGACGGCCATCGCAGCACGCCCGGTCTGCTTGGCAGCGTCGCCCGTTCAAACGATCGCGAAACTGACGCCTGAAGTCAACGCTCACGTATCGATCTTTGGCGTTTCCGTGTCGGTCGACCACAAGACGAGTCTCATCGGGGCCCGCGGCCCGGATCTCAACGGCTTGACCTATGTCTATCGAGACGTGGGCGAAGACCAGTGGGAGAATGTTGCGGCCCTTTCCGGCCCGGCGTCACCCTCTCGAGACGGCTTCGGCATGTCGACCAGCCTGAGCGGTTCGACCGCCCTGATCGGCGCACCCCTGACGCCCGGCGGCGGCGCGGCCTACGTCTTCCAAGAACAAGCCCATGGGCAGTGGGATCGGGTCGCCAACCTGTCGCCGCTGGGCGCGGTCTCGGGCAGCGATTTCGGCTGGTCGGTAGCGGTCGACGGCCCGACGGCGCTGAGTCGGCGCATACAGCGAGAACAACTTTCGCGGGGCCGCCTACTTGTTCGACGAGGGCGATGACGGCACCTGGCGGCAGATCGCCCGGCTTACGGCCCCGGCCAGCGCCGGTCGCGCCGAATTCGGCGCGAGTGTGGCCGTTCAGGGTTCCACGGCGGTGATCGGCTCGTTGACCGACCAAATCGGCGCCGATGTCGCGTACGTCTTTCGGGATGTGGGGCAGGACGTCTGGGAACAAGTCGCCTTGCTCACCCCCACCGGCCTGAGTGGCCAGACCAGCTACGGCTCTTCCATATCCCTGGACGGCGCCACCGCCATCGTCGGCGCCCCGTTTGCCGATAACCAAGCGGGCGCGGCCTTTCTCTTTCGCGAAGACGCATCCGGCGCGTGGAACCAGATCGCGAAGATCACGGCCAGCGACGCCAGAGCGGGGCAGTCCTTCGGTGCGTCGGTGTCGATTTCAGGAAATACGGTCCTGGTCGGCAGCTTTTCGCTTGGCGGCTCGAGTGGGACTTATGTGTTTCGCGAAGATTCGCTCGGCAACTGGCACCAAATTGCCAAGCTGACGGCCGATTCATCGGGGGCCGGTAGCGCAGCTTGGTTATTCAGCGTCGCTCTCCGGCAACGTTGCGATTGTTGGCGACATCTTGGACAACCAGCGCACTGGCGCGGCCTACTTGTATCACGTCCCGGAGCCCGGCGCTGCTTGCCTGGTGGCAACCGCGCTTCTGTTGAACCTGCTCGGGCTGCCGCGTGTCGATCGTGGCAAATGCAATGTGACTGGTACGCGGGGACGAATTGCCGAGGGATGGGCGCGTTTCTGACCGCACATCCGTCGGCAACGAGCCGGTCGGTTGCGGCGCCATCCGCCGGCGGCAGCGCCGACTGCCGCGAAGCGCGGCTAGCTTAGTGCGCGTGCTACCCGCCGTGGGTTGCAATACAGGATACGGGCCAGCAATTCGCGCGAGCCGCGCTCGCCGTGACGTTCGTAGTGCCACTTGTTGTGTGTCGGGACAAATGCCTCGTCGAAGGGCCAAGCATGAAGAATTTCGGCGGCGAGTGCTTCAGCGAGCGACCTGGAATCCATCGTTACATTGCCGGCCCGGGGCGGAATCGGTCCCGCTTCAACTCGGGGTGAACCCATCAAGAGATCGGGATCGTAGCCGCCGACGCGATTGACGATTTGGGCGATTTCATACAGAGATAGCGCTCGCGGGCCGCCGGCGTGGTAGAGGCCGGCGAGGCCGCTGGCGAGGACTCGTTCGTAAAGGCGGTTGAGGCAATCGGTGTAGGCCGGCGTGCGGATTTCGTCGAAGTAGAGCGTGGCGGGGCGGCCCTTTTTAAACCGCGACTGAATCCAATCGATCGCCCCAGCGTGGCCGCTCGCGCTGACGCCCATCGGGAGACTGATGCGAAGGATGCACGCCGCGGGCATCCAATCGCGAATGAGTTGCTCGGCGGCGACCATCGTCTTGCCGTAGACGGTGACGGGATCGGTCGGGTGCGATTCGGTGTAGGGAGGGGGCGGCGAGCAGGGATCAGTAAGCAGGGAGCTGGGAGCAGGGAGCACGGAGCTGGGAACAGCGAGCTGGGAAGCACTCGCTGATGATTGCGCACAGAGAAGACAAGATCAATCGATAAGTGCACCAAACGCACGTCGCGCTCGACGATGATCGACAGCAGGTTGACGAGCCCCTCGACGTTTGTCCGCCAAGCCAGGCGCGAATCGAGCTCGCAGGCCCGCAGGGCGCAGTTGCCCGCGCAGTTCAGCACTGAACGGAATCGGTACTCGTCGAACAGGGCCCGCAGCCGGCCGTGGTCTTCGGCGTTGCAGGGGATGATGCCCTCACCGGTGAGGGGCCAGTTGTCTTCCTGGCGGATGGCAATGACCTGGCCCGGATAGCGCTCGCGAAAGTAATGGAGCGCGTTATAGCCGGCGACGCCGGCCACGCCGGTGATGAGCAGGGGGAGGCGAATTGAGTCCAAAGTTTGCGCGGTAACGGTCACCAACGCATTTTACCAAGTCAATTGTGGATTGCGGAATGCAAATTTGTGTTAATCCGCAATCCACAATCCGCAATTATTTTATCCCGCCTTGCGCCGCGCTACAAACGCAGCGTAATCCGCCGGGGTGTCGATGCCGCTGGAGGCGTGCTGGACGACGCCGACCAGAATCGCTTGGCCCGCCTGCAGCACTCGCAACTGCTCCAGCTTCTCGGCGTTCTCCAGTGACGACGGCGGCAGGGCCGCGAATTCCAAGAGCGCTTCGCGCCGGTAGGCGTAAATGCCCAGGTGATGGTAGAACACCGGCGGCTCGTTGAACGGCCGCGGGTTTTGCAGATTCTCGACCGGCAGGTCGCGAAGGAACGGGATTGCCGCACGGCTGAAGTAGAGTGCTCGCCCCTGGTGGTCGAACACGACTTTCACGCAGGCCGGGTTGTTGAGCATCTCCGGCGACGGCAGCGGCGCGGCCAGCGTGACCATGCGGATCGACGGATTTTGCTCCAAGAGCTCGATCACCCGGTCGATGTTGTCGGGCGACATTTCCGGCTCGTCCCCCTGCACATTTACTAGGATATCAGCCCGCGGCATTTTGCGAGCGACCTCGGCAACGCGATCGGTGCCACTGGCACAGTCGACGCTGGTCATTATGAATTCGCCGCGAAACCGCTCCACCTCGCAGGCAATCTCGGCATGATCGGTGGCCACCAGCACGCCGGCCGGCCGCTTCGCCGCAATGGCAGCCTCGTAGGTGTGCTGCAGCAGCGTCTTACCGGTCTGCCGCAGCAGCATCTTGCGGGGCAGGCGGGTGCTGCCGAAGCGGGCGGGGATGACGACAAAGCTGCGGGGCGGGGCTGCGATTGGGGACGGGCGGACCATAATTTTCGCGGTTTTTCAAATGTGTCGGGTTTGATCCATGAACTGGATTCATAGCGAATACCGCCGGTGCCGGGTAGATTGACTGCAGCAGGGGCAAGCGGTGACAGCACGTTCGCCGCGGCACGCCCAGTCGGATTGCCGCAGAAATCGCCGAGGTTGGTAGTCGCCGCACCAGCCGCCTACAATCTGCGTATAATCGGTGTTCGGCGGAGGGGACGTGGGCTCGCTGCCGCTTCCTCGCCGTAGACTCGACGCGTTTAGGGGAACGGTCGGGAGACCGCCCCGAACGCACGATTTTGGGGAACGTCGGGAGTCCGTCCCAAACGCATGCGAGAGCATACAGGCGAAGTCGTCCCCTTAGGAAACATCAGCCCATGTGCGGCATTGTCGGTTACATCGGTCCCCAGCAAGCGTCAGACTTTTTGGTCGAAGGTCTGCGCCGCCTCGAATACCGTGGCTACGATTCCAGCGGCGTTGTGACGATCGACGAAGACCAGTTCGATATCACGAAAACGGCCGGCCGCATCGACGACCTGGCCGCCAAGCTCAAGACCGCGCCGGTCTACGGCAATGTCGGGCTCGGCCACACCCGCTGGGCGACCCACGGCCCTGCCACCGACGAGAACGCCCATCCGCACATTGGCGGCGACAACGTCGTGGCAATCGTCCATAACGGCGTGATCGAGAATTTTCGCGAGATCAAAGAACGGCTCGTCGAGCGCGGCTACACGTTCAAATCGGCGACCGACACCGAAGTCGTCGCCCAGCTCATCGCCAGTGAGCTTGAGGACGTCCAGCCCCCGCGTAATGGCTCGGCCGATCCGTACGGCCCGCTGGTCGCCGCCGTGCAGGCAGCCCTCGCGCAGCTCCGCGGCACGTATGGCCTGGCCATGGTTTTTCGCGATTGGCCGGACGTAATCATCGCGGCCCGGCTGGGCAGCCCGCTGGTGATCGGCATCGGCAACGGCGAACACTATATCGCCAGCGACGGCTCGCCACTGGTGGGCCGCACCGATAAGATCGTCTACCTGGCCGACAACGAGCTGGCCGTCGTCACCAAGAAGACGGTGAACATCATTCACCGCGACCAGGGCGAAATTCACCCGACCGTGAAGCATCTCGACCTCGAGGCGTCGCACGTCGAGCTGGCCAGCTTCCCGCACTACATGCTCAAAGAGATCTTTGAGCAGCCTGAAACGGTGCTGGCCGCCATGCGCGGCCGGCTGAATCGCGACGCGGCGACGGCCGTGTTCGGCGGCCTGAACCTTTCGGCGCAACAGCTTCGCTCGATGGACCGCATCGTGCTCACCGCCTGCGGCACGAGCTACCACTCGGCCCTGGTGGGCGAGTATATGATCGAGGCCTTCGCCCGGGTGCCGGTCGAAGTCGAGTACGCCAGCGAGCTGCGCTATCGCAATCCGCCGATGGCCAACAACACGCTGCTCTTCGCCATTACGCAAAGCGGCGAGACGATCGACACGCTGGCCGCGCTGCGCGAAATGAAGCGCAAGGGGCATCCGACGCTGGCGATTTGCAACGTGGTGGGCAGCACGATCGCCCGCGAGGCCGACGGCGGGATTTACCTGCACGCCGGGCCGGAGATCGGCGTCGCCTCGACCAAGGCCTATACATCGCAGTGCGTGGTGATGGCCCTGTTGGCCCTGTACATCGGCCGGATGCGGCACCTCAGCTACGAGGCCGGCCTGCGGATTATCGAGGAGCTGGCCGCATTGCCCGTCCACGTCGAACAGGCCCTCGACACGAGTAGCGAGGCCCGCCGGATCGCGGCGAAATACTCGGCCGCCAACAACTTCCTCTACCTGGGCCGGCAGTTCAACTATCCTACCGCCCTGGAAGGGGCGCTGAAGCTGAAGGAAATCAGCTACATCCATGCCGAAGGCTACCCGGCCGCCGAAATGAAGCATGGACCGATCGCCCTAGTCGACGAGCACACGCCCAGCGTGTTCATCGTGCCGCAAGGCGGCGTGTATCACAAGGTGCTGGCCAACATGGAAGAGATCAAAGCCCGCGGCGGACCGGTGATCGCCATCGTCGACAAAGACGATTCGCACGCCGTCGAGCTGGCCGACGATGTCATCCGCGTCCCCAGTGTGCCCGAATTCTTGCAGCCGATCGTCACGGTCGTGCCGCTGCAACTCTTGGCGTACCACGCCGCCATCCTACGAGGCTGCGATGTGGACAAGCCGCGGAATTTGGCGAAGAGTGTGACGGTGGAGTGACCGGATCGAGAGTCGAGAGCTGAGAGTCGAGGGTCAAGAGCCGGAGAGCCGCGAAGCGGCGGCAGGACGGTTTTCGACATGTCCTTTCGCAGGAAAGAAAGCCGCGGCACTTGGCAAAGAGCGTGGCGATAGAATGAGTGGTTTTGCTCGCCGGACGGCATTCATTGGTGTAGACTTGATCAAGTGACACCTCGGCCGGAGAGTTAATATGGCTAATCTTCTGTCCCGAATCACCATCGACCCGACATCTGCCATGGGAAACCTTGCGTTCGCGGACTGCGCTACCCCGTTGAAACGCTGCTGGAGCTACTCAGCTCGGGCATGACGATCGATGAAATCTTGGCGAACTACGAAGACTTAGAGCGAGACGATCTGCTCGCTGTGCTGGCGTACGCCGCGCGACTGAGCCAGACGAAGCACTTGCAGCCGCTGTTACCATGAAGCTGCTGATTGACGCTCAATTGCCGCGGCGGATGGCGGGCTGGTTCGCTGCCGCCGGCCGCGATGCGATTCATACGCTCGACTTACCCCAACGCAACCGAACTCCTGATCGAGACCTCATCGAGATCGCGAATCGAGACCAGCGGGTATTTGCCACCAAAGATGCCGACTTCGTCGATACCCATTTACTTTCCGGTCAACCTGCGAAACTGCTGCTTGTAGTAACCGGCAATATCAGCAATCAAGAACTGGAGCATTTGATGGTGCCCTTGATACCCACCATGGTAGAAGACTTTCGGTCACACTCCTTTCTGGAACTGGGTCGAACAGGGATTGCGATCCGCGGTTAACGTCGCCATCCTGCGAGGCTGCGTCGTGGACAAGCGCGTAACTTGGCAATGAGCGTGACGGTAGAGTGACGCGTCAATAGCTAAGAGTCGAAAGTCAAGAGCCGGAGGACGAGCCGCGGAGCGGCGGCCGGCCCAGGCTTGTAGTAGGCACGCTCCGCGTGCCGTGGCCGGCCCTTGGTTCACCGCAACTACAGTAACGTTGGCGTTATCGCTGCGACGGACGCTATACTGACGGCATGGCCACCGAGTCGCAAAGCGTTGTGTCGGCTGCGCTCCGGTTTCGATTGCATCGCTCGACGTGGGTGATGGTGCTTCCGGTCGCGGCGCTGCTGGTGCTCGTTGTGGTACCGGGGGAGCACGTAGGCTCGGCAAGCACCTTTCGATTCGGTTTACCGCCACCGTACACGACGTGGTTTAATTTCGACCACGGCTGGCCGTGGACATTTCTGCAGCGCCAATACTCGCCGCAGTCGCTCGGAATAATTCGCTCCGCACCGACGCCGCCGATCTGGCCGACGCGGGGCGTTCCGTGGCTGGAGGCCCGCGGTTGGTCCTTCACCGGCGCCTGGAACCAACAACCGAATCAATACCCGCGGGGCCAATGGCGATCATGGGCCCTGGTCGCGGACATCGGCGTGGCTATTTTTGTGGTACTGGCACTCACCATCCTACTTGAGTGGCGGCGGCGCCGCCGCCGTGCCTGGCAATTCAACCTGGCAGACTTGCTCGGCGTGATGCTGATCACTTGCGTGGGACTGGGTTGGTGGATGTGGCACCTACGACAACACGAAGCGGAGCAAGCGTTCGTCCGCTTCATGACGGTTGATGCCAACGGCGTGGAGTATCGAGGGCCGGCCTGGCTGCGGCGAGCGTTCGGCCAGGACAACCTAACGCAATTCAATCGCATCATCTCTGTCCAGTTGAGCGACGACCATCGCGAACTATTGCCGCAGCTCGGCGAGCGGGTGCCGGCCCTGGAAATTCTGGACGTTCGATTCACTCCCGAAGAAGCGGAACTTGCCCAGATCGCCCGACTTCGGCAGTTAGAACATTTGGACGTCAGCGGGAAAGTCACCGATGCAGGCCTCCGGCAAATCGGCCGCATGGCTAACCTCAGGGTGCTGTCATTCGATGCATCGCTGGTCACCGACGCTGGCTTGGAACAACTCAAGCCATTGCGCAAGCTGGAAATGTTGTACCCGAGCTACGGCTGGAAGATTTCGCCCGACGGTTTTCGTCATTTGGCAAGCCTGCCGAGGCTCAAATTTATTTCTCTGTGGGGCTACGAGCTTGATGATCGCGACCTGGAGGCGATCGCCGGCATCGCGAATTTGACAGGAATCCACTTGCACGGCTCCATCACCAGCAAAAATCTCGAGCCGCTCACGCGACTTGCGCATCTCGACCACTTACGATTCGTCGGGGTGAACGTCGCGACCCGCGATCTAAGTGCGCTCGTGCGCTGCAAGTCGCTGGAATCCGTGGAGTGGGACGGTATCATCTACTTTGGACGAAACGAAATCGTACAATTTGTCCTCGACTTTTGATGGCCATGCTGGCTGCGAATCAGAGTATGGAATCTGATGCGAGATCAGCGCCGTACGACGTTCCACGCATACTCTCCTCTGGAGAATGGCCAAATGTCGATGGATCAGCCACCCGCGACCCGCCGCCGTTGTTTCCGCTACAGCCTGCGGACATTCTTCGTGCTCGTCACCGCAGTCTGCGTTGCACTCGGGGCTGTACGCCAAGAGGCAGCACGATCGGCATGTGGCCATAGAGACGCTCAAAAGCTGGGGCGCGGTTGTCGACTTTGCGGATCGGCCGATAAGCATACGTGAGGAATCCGAGCGTACGAACGCTCTCATGCTGGCCTCTCGATCCGGTTCGCCGCGGCCCGTGTTTCCGGAGCAGGAGCCGCAGGGCGAGGCGTGGCAGCAGCGGATGTTTGGCAAGTACTATGGCAGTATCGTGTTTCGCGTCACCTTGGCCCGGACCGTTTTCGCGCCGAAGGAGGCCAAGTTTGATCTGGCCATTTTTGGACGGCTCACGGAAATCAAACAACTTTCGCTGGACGATGATGATGATCTGAACGACGCGGCGTTCGCACCTCCCCGACTTGCCGGAGTTGATAAATCTCAACTTGATGGACGCGAAAAGCATTAGCGACGACGGGCTCGCCTACCTGCGCCGAATGCCGAAGTTAGAGTCGCTGCTGGTGATGTATGGCCGCTTTGGGGCGACGGGCCTGGCGACACGTCGCCGCTTGTGATCGGTTGGAAACGCTCAACCTTGTCGGATGCAAATTATCGGACGAGGGACTGAAACTCTTGGCCGGCTTGCAGCAAATTACGTCGTTGAACCTCGAACAAAGCACCTTCTCCGACGCTGGCCTGGCGCACCTGGCGGCGTGCCGTGGGCTGAAGAAGTTGTGGGTCGAAGATACGGACGTCACGGAAGACGGCATCAGGCAGTTACAAGCGGCGCCGCCAAAGTGCACAATTTATTCAGACTTCGGACAGTTGAGGTGAAGTGGTCGCACCAAACTCTTGTCAAAAAGGAGGGCCGAACGTGCCCAGCCAACGAGAATTTTCACCTATAATTGACCAGCTCACCCGCGGCTCCGCCCTGGTCCGGCAGGTGATTTATGAGATGCCGCGCAAGGAATCTGGTGTTTCTCGCGGACTCTACACACCCGGCGACTAAGAGCTTTGCAGAAGAAACGACACGGTATCGGTCCACCTCACATCACCAATCCGCAGCGTCAGCGAGGCAAGATACGCGCATCCGCGGCGACACCGAGGTGGCCGAAAGAATCATGTACAAAAGTATACGCGTTTGCTACAATCCGAGGCACCAATAACTCTGTGACAACCAAGAATCGCCGCTGCCATTTGGCCGCACTTTTTCTGCTTACGCTCCGCGCAACCACCACCAATAAGTCTACAGGAAAATCGAAGATGTCCAAAACTCAGTGGGGAGAGTTTTGGACACCTTCAACTTCGCCGCGAAAATCTTGGGCAACAATTCGACAACAACCTCCAACAATTTTCGATCAATTGCCGTTATTTTGGCGAATTACGGCCGGCCCATCCTCAACGCGGCCCTACAATCCCCCGCATGCTTCGAGCGACGTCCATTCCAAGATTCGCCGACTTTTGGACCGTGAACAAAGAAATCTGGCAAAGTCGTGCCACAATTCCCCACCAACAGGTACGATCACATTGCTTACAAAAGCTGCTCGATTAGCCAGACAATAGCATACCTTACATTCATTCCCATGACTGCTGGCAACATAACGCGAACTGGTCGCCGCCGCTGGTTTCGCTACAGCCTGCGGACATTCTTTCTGATGGTCACGGTCGTCTGTGTTGCGCTGGGCTTGTACGTAAAGCGCGAGCGTGACCGGTATCAGGCAATTGAGAAATCTAAAGCCTGGGGCGGATTCGTTGAATTTGTCAAACGCTCGCCTGGCGGACGGGACTTCAGTTCTTTAATGAGGGGGCCTGGACAGCCGCGGGCCGAATTTCCGGAAGAACAACCAACAGGCGGACCGTGGATGCGACAAATGCTCGGCAAATACGGCAAGTATCACGGGAGCCACATCGTAAGCATTACGCTCGGAAGGACGATTCTATCACCCAAGGACGCAAATATTAGTGTCGACATCCTAGCGCCGCTCAACGAAGTCAAGGAACTAAATCTGAATGATCCAATTTCGAACGATGCTTTGACACGCCTACCGCTACTGCCGGAACTGGAGCGGCTCTCCTTATTTGTTATGCGTGAACCCATCAGCGACCGCGGGCTCACTTGTATTTATCAAATGCCAAATATTAAGATGCTATTGGTCTCCTCGGCAAGCATCACTGCGACGGGCTTTGCGCACATCGGCTCCAGGCACGAATTGACCGTTCTGATGTTGAACAGCTGCGAATTCTCGGAGGATGGACTTAATCACTTGGTAGAACTTCCTAGCTTGACGTCTCTGCGAATATCTAATAGCACAATATCCGATTCGGCCGTGCCATGCCTTTCTCAAATGCAAGGCTTGAAGGATCTCCACCTAACCAATACAAATATCTCGGAAGAGGGCATAAAAAAGCTCCGCGAAGCGTTGCCGAAATGCAAAATTAATGTGCAATATGGAACGCCCAATCTGATACGCGAGCGTCTGCAGAGAGAATGACAAAAGCATTCGCTGGATACCCAAATGAAACGATCACAGACTGATATTGCCGCAGTCCTCGACCAACTCACCCGCGGCCCGGCCCTGGTGCGCCAGGTGATTTTTGAGATGCCGCCGGAGCTGCGGAAACGGCGGCCGGCGGCGGGCGTTTGGTCGGCCCACGAGCATGCCGTGCATTTGCCGGCCGTGCAGCCGATCATGATGACCCGGATGGAGGCCATGCTCCGGGAGCCGGGGGTCGCGATCAAATCGTACGAGCCGTCGCGGGACGAGACCCGGACGCGCGCTTAAAGCTCGACCTCGACGCCGAGATGGACCGCTTCGATCGCGAGCGGGCGGCGCTGGTCGAGCGGCTGCGAGAAGCTAACGCCGGCCGAGTGGGCGATTACGGCCGAGCATGAGGAGTATGGCAAGTACGGCATGTTCATCATGTGGCGGCACATTGCGCTGCATGATTTGCATCACGCGTATAAGATTGAAGAGCGGCTGTTGCGGAAGTCTTGGGCGTAGTGTGTAACGCCTTCGGCGTAGACGACATCCTTTTGAATTCACCCAGGGTCCGCTGCTCGCCTGCGACCCTGGGCTACGGTGTGAAACGCCGTCGGCGTTTGTTTTGCTCCCACGCCAGCAGCGCCACAATCGTCTTGCCGTCGTGAATTTCACCACTCTGAATCTTCGCGAGCGCCTCGTCGAACGAGACGACGAGGTTCTCAATCTCCTCATTCTCCTCGCGGGCCGGCTCGCCGGGCGTGAGGTCGCGGGCGACGAAGATGTGCATCATCTCGCTGAGCACGCCGGGCGAGGGGTAGTAGCGGACGAGCTCTTCGAGCTGGCCGGCGCGGTATCCGGTTTCCTCGGCCAGCTCGCGGCGGGCCGTTTCCAGCGGCGGCTCGTCCGGCTCGCGGGTGCCGGCGGGGACTTCGATGAGTGTTTCGTTCACCGTGAGCCGGCGGCTTTTGATCAGGCAAATGTGCTCGTCGTCAACGAGCGGCAGGATCGCGACCGAGCCGCGGTGTTTCACATACGTAACGCTCGCAGTACGACCGTCGGGTCGCGTGACCGCTTGCTCGACGACGTCGAAGCGGCGGGTGTGGAGGAGAATGCACGGGAGGGCGAGGCTCCCGCCGAGCTTGGCCTCGCCGGCATTCGGCTTGGCAGGAGCGTCGCCCTCCCGTCGCATCTTGTCCCGCTGTTGAATGAGCTGCGCCACGACGCTCACGGCGATCTCGCCCGGCTGGTTCGTGCCGATGTCGATGCCAATCGGGCAGTGAAACTGCTCGGCGACTTCGGTCGCGATCCCGGCCGACGTGAGCTCCTTCACCAGCACGGTCCGCTTGGCCCGGCTGCCGATCACGCCCAGGAACGGGAATGCGCGGCCCTGCTTGAAGATTTCTTCCAGGATCGGCCGATCGGTGGCGTGGCCCATCGTCATGCAGATGACAAACGCATCGTCCGGCAGTTCGGCGACGAGCGAGCGCGGCTCGTCGTGGCGAACTTTTCGAAGCCGCGGATTGTCGGGGATGCGCTCGATCCACTCGGCCCGCGGATCGATGCAGGTGACGTGGCACTCGAGCTGACGCAAACACTCGACCACGGCCGCGGCCACGTGGCCGGCCCCGAAGATGACGATCCGCCACACGGCGTGGTTGTACGTTTCGAAGTAGAGCTTTACGGTGCCGCCGCAGGTCATGCCGACGTCGCGCTTGAGGTTCCATTCGACAAGCAGGGATGTAGAGGCAGGCGGCTCGTCTGCCTTTTTTGCGACAGGCGGGCCGCCCGTCGCCACGCCGAGCATCTGTTTCGCGACCTCAATCGACTTCGCCTCGACTCGCCCCCCGCCGACCGTGCCGAACACCAGGCCCTGCTCGGTGACGAGCATTTTGCTGCCGGCGTCTTGCGGCGTGCTGCCCACGGCCTCGACCATCGTCACGCAGACAAACGGCGTGCCGCTCTGCGAGAGCTCGGCCAGGCGTTCGACGAATCCGTGAGGGGTGGGCATGGGAAGAGTCGAGGGTCGAGAGCCGGAAAATGCCCGCGGGCGACGCGGCCGATTGCAGCAACACGTGTTATAATCGCAGCCGCGCCTTGGCGGGTCAATAAAGCACTCCGGCGGAGCTTCGACCATAATGGCACGAGCGTCTTTTGTTGCGATTGCATTCTTCGTCGTTGTGAGTAGTGCGGGCATCGCAGTGGCACAGCAGCCGGCCGATCCGCTGGCCTGGCCCGAAGTGACGCAAACGGCCCGGCCGTGGACGCGGTGGTGGTGGCTGGGCTCGGCCGTCGATGAGGCGAACATCACGCGGCTCTTGGAGACGTATAAGGCGGCCGGCATTGGCGGCGTGGAAATCACCTCGATCTATGGCGTGAAAGGGGCGGAGGATCGCGAGCGGCCGTATTTGTCTGATTCGTGGAAGGCGGCCGTCGAGCATACGCTGCGCGAGGCGAAGCGGCTGGGGATGGGCGTCGATCTGCCGACCGGCTCCGGCTGGCGGACCGGCGGGCCGAGCGTGAGCGAAGCGGATGGGAACCGGCAGGTGGTGTTACGCAGCGAGACGGCGGCGGGCGGCGGATCGTTTCAGCGTGAGTTTGCCGGAACGCGGCCGCAGGCGGT
This sequence comes from uncultured Planctomycetota bacterium, assembly GCA_963738665.1. Taxonomy (GTDB): domain Bacteria; phylum Planctomycetota; class Planctomycetia; order Pirellulales; family Lacipirellulaceae; genus JABDGM01. Next base: position 595,746 of record CAVTXL010000002.1, on the reverse strand, counting down.
CGTTGCTTACGGGCCAGGCGGCAAGATTGTCGAGTTGACGGATAAGATTGGCGGCAATGGCCGGCTTTCTTGGCAAGTGCCGGAGGGCAACTGGGCCGTTTATACGCTGTCCGAGGAGTGGTCGCGCGACAACGTCAAGCGACCCGCGCCGGGCGGTGAGGGGAGAAACATCAACCCCTTCTCGCGACGTTCGCTCGATCACTTCTTGGATTACTTCGGCGCGAAGCTGGGCGAGCTGCCGGCGGAGGGGATTCGGGCGCAGTTTCACGATTCGTTCGAGTACGAAGGCAACTGGTGCGACGAGTTCCTGGCCGAGTTCGAGAAGCGGCGCGGCTATCGGTTGCAGGAGCATTTGCCGGAGCTGGCGGCGAATTTGGGTGGCGGACGCGGCGGAAGACGTGCGGCCGGCCCGCACGTGCTTCCCGCAGGCGGCGGGTACGTCGCACTGCGATCACGATGGGGCAAGCGGGCCGCCGATTCCGACGGAAGATGCGATCGCCCGCGTGAAACACGACTATCGCGAGACGCTTTCGGACCTGGTGCTCGACAACTTGATCAAACCTTGGACCGAGTGGTCGCACGCCCACGGCATGTTGGCCCGCAATCAGTCGCACGGTTCGCCGGCCAATTGGCTCGACCTGTACGGCGCGGTGGACATCCCTGAAACCGAAAGCTTCGGCCGGCTGGTGGGCGGCGACGGTAACCCGCTCGTATTCAAGTTCGCCTCTTCGGCTGCGCACGTCATGGGCCGGCCGCTGGTCTCCGCCGAAACGGCCACTTGGCTGGACGAGCACTACCACGTCACGCTTGGTGAAATCAAAGAGATGGTCGACCGCCTGCTGCTCTCCGGCGTGAACCACGTCATCTACCACGGCACGGCCTATTCACCCGCGGACGCGGCCTGGCCGGGCTGGTCGTTCTATGCGTCGACGCAGCTCAACCCGCAAAACCCGATTTGGCGCGACCTGCCGGCACTGAACGAGTACGTCACGCGCTGCCAGGCGATTCTGCAATCGACCAAGCCGGATAACGACGTGCTGCTCTATTGGCCGATTCACGACCAGTGGCAAAATGCCACTGGCGCGCTGCGGATGGACCTGCGGGTGCATAATGCGAACGAGTGGTTGCTAGGCACGCCGTTTGGCAAAGTCGCGGCATGGTTTGACAAGGCCGGCATCATGTTCGATTACATCTCCGACCGCCAAATCGCCGAGTGCCGCTTTGAGAACGGCCAGATTCGAACGCCGGGCGGCAGCTATGCAATCCTCGTCGTGCCGCCGGCGAAGCTAATTCCTCTGGCCACGCTTAAGAAGCTGGCGGACGTTGCCGAAGCCGGCGCCACACTTTTGTTTTGCGATGAGTTACCCGCCAGTGCGCTGGGCGGCTTGGTTCAGAGCAGTCGGACGAGTGGAAAGCGACAGCCGCGCGATTTAAGTTGCAGGATCCGATTTCGAACGAAAACCCCGAATCCGTCACCGCTATTTCAAAATTGCTCTTTGTCAGTATGGTAAATGCTAATGGCCCGTCGATGTATCGCGAGGAACGCGGGTTGCGCATGAATCGGCCGCTCAACGTGATGCGCCGTTCATGGGAAGGTGGGAGCCTGTATCTGATCAAGAACGAAAGCGACAAACAATTCGACGACTGGGTCTGGCCGGCGGTTGATTGGAAGTCGGCCGTCATTTTAGATCCCCTGAGCGGCACAGCCGGCACCGCCGACGTCAAAATAATGGAGCCGGCCAACGCCGCCAAGCAGCAGTTGCGATTGCAGCTGGCCCCCGGCCAAACCGTGTTCATCAAGACGTTCCACGCGGAACCGCCGGCGAACGCAAATCATTGGCGCTGCTCGGAATTGCGCGGCGAAGCGACCACGATTAACGGTCCCTGGACGGTAGCCTTTGTCGCCGGGGGACCGCAGTTGCCCACGGAATTGAAACTCGACGAGCCTGCTTCATGGACAAAATTCGCGGGGTCCGAAGGCGAGCGGTTCGCCGGAACGGCGCGGTACACGACAGCGTTTGCCGCGCCGGCCGGCAGCAAACGGTGTTTGCTCGATTTGGGGAAGGTGGCCGACAGTGCGCAAGTCGAGCTGAACGGCAAGCCGGTGGCCACGTTGATCACGGCGCCGTTCACTGTTGAGTTGGCCGATTTGAAGCCGACGGGCAACAAGCTCGCGGTCGAGGTGACGAACGTCGCGGCGAATCGGATTCGCGACCTCGACCGCCGCAGCGTGCCGTGGAAGATCTTCAAGGACATCAACATCGTCGACATCAATTACCGCCCGCTCGACGCGTCCCGCTGGCCGGTGCGTGAGGCAGGCCTCTTGGGGCCGGTGACGATTCAGCCGCTTGAAACCCAATCAAAAAGAAATTATTAACCACAGAGACACAGAGGGCACGGAGAAGATAAGATTTAGGGGAAAATTGGATGGAATGATTTGTCGAGAGAATAATCAGCTTTCTACACTCAACTCACAATTATTCTGTCATCAAATCATTCTGACCTTAACGCTCCATCTTCATCTTCTCAGTGCCCGCTGTGTGTCTGTGGTTATACTTCTGATGCCTTACGAGTTCGCCGAAATAATCAGCTAAGGTGACAAAGCAATGTCTTGGAACGAATCGTCGATCAAAAGAGCCTACGAAACGGCCCGCGAGCGCTATGCCGAGTTGGGCGTTGAAACTGAAGCCGCGATAAAGCGCCTGGCGAAGGTGCCGATTTCGCTACACTGTTGGCAAGGGGACGATGTCACCGGGTTTGACAACCCGACTGGCGAATTGGGCGGCGGCCTGGCCGTGACGGGCAACTACCCCGGCAAGGCTCGGACGCCGGCTGAGCTGCGGGCCGATTTGGACGAGACGTTCGCGCTGATCCCGGGCAAGCACCGGCTCAACTTGCATGCCTCGTACGCGGAACTCCCTTCCCCAGGACGGGGAGGGGGACGAACGATCGATCGCGACGCAATCGAGCCGGCTCACTTTGCCAACTGGATCGAGTGGGCCAAGGGCCGCGGCGTTGGGATGGATTTCAACCCGACCTGCTTCGCGCATGTGAAGGCGGGCGACGGCTGGACGATCGCCAGCACCGATAAGGCGATCGCCAAGTTCTGGATCGACCACTGCATCGCCTGCCGGCGGATCGGCGCGGCCATTGGCCAGGCGCTGGGCACGCCCTGTGTGACGAACGTCTGGATTCCGGACGGCATGAAAGACGTGACGATCGACCGACGGGGCCCGCGCGAACGCCTCATCGCGGCGCTGGATACGATCTTCGCCGAGAAGCTCGATCGGCGTTACAACCTCGACTCGGTCGAGAGCAAGCTGTTCGGCATCGGCTCGGAGAGCTACGTTGTCGGCTCGCACGAGTTCTATCTGGGCTACGCAATCACGCGGAAGACGCTGCTCTGCCTCGACGCCGGGCATTACCATCCGACCGAGGTGATCAGCGACAAGCTCTCGGCGATCTTTCCGTGGATCGAGCGGATGCTGCTGCACGTCAGCCGCGGCATTCGCTGGGACAGCGATCATGTGGTGATCCTGACGGACGAGCTGGAGGCGATCGGCCAGGAGCTGGTCCGCGGCGACTATCTCGATCGCACGCACATCGGCCTCGACTTCTTCGACGCCAGCATCAACCGCGTGGCCGCCTGGGTGATTGGCACCCGAGCGATGCTGAAGTCGCTGCTGCTCGCGCTGTTGGAACCAACAAAGCAACTGCGGGAGTTGGAGAACGCCGGCGATTTCACTGCCCGGCTGGCGATGATCGAGGAAGTGAAAACGCTGCCGGCTGGGGCCGTGTGGGATTATTACTGCCTCAAGAGCGAAGTGCCGGTGGGGCCGGCGTGGATCGACGAACTGCGGCGGTATGAGCGGGAGGTGCAGTCGAAGCGGTGACCGTATTGGCCGGTCTCCGAACCGTGCCACTGTATGGTGACCGAAGGTTTCACGGCCCTCTGACAGGGCGGGAGACCTGCGGTCGGGGGCAAGTGCGGGGTCGGGAGACCGGCGCACAACACGGCGTCGCGCACCGGCGAACATATGTCAGGCAGAGCCTGACCTACGAAGCTTGAAGCGTTCTGCGTCGAGCCATGCCGCTCGACAGGCTGAGCATTCCCAGAGTGGCCAGCAACATCCCACTCGGCTCGGGCGTCGTGAGAAACGAATCGGGCGCCGTGCCAAGGCCGAAGGCGACGTCCCCAGCGATGTCGGCTTCGGTAAAGCCAGTCAGGCCGGTGAACGTGAAGGTGGCCATGTCTTTCACGAGCGGGGCACCGTTGAGGTTGTTGGTGGTCACGTCGCCGGTGTAGATCGAATAGCTTAAGCCGCCCACGATGTTGCCGTTGAAGTTGTTGGGGCTAATGCTGCTGTTGCCGACCGTGCCAATGCCGAAGCCTAGAAACGGCGTATCGGCCGGGTTCATGGTTTTGAACTGCCAGGTATCGTCATTCGCATTGACTGCGATCAGGTTGGCGCTGGCCGCGACTAAGGCGTCGAGGCCATCCTTGTCGCCCAGGTAAACATCGCCGGTCGCGCTGGCATACGTCAGCGTGGGACGGACGTTGCTGCCGTTGACGATGTCGAAGTAGAAGCTCGACAGCGCGTCGCTCGGGTTTTGCGTGTGAACGGTCGATTGGTTGATCAGCTTGACGATGAGCGTGTCGCCGACGATAGAGAGCTGGGCTTCGAAGTCCACGGCCACATTGGAGGAGGAAAGGCCGGACACCTGGTGAATGATGGTTGCCTGGCAGGCGGTGGCGGCAACGGAAACAAGCGTCAGCGCGATTGCGTGACTTGCCAAATAACGAACGATCATTAGCGTTCCCCTTGATGCGACTTCAACAGGAGCTTAATCACAGGCTACGCAGCTCAACCTTCATCCTCATTGGCGAATGCGATTGCGTCAAGAATTTGTGCGGGTTTTGCCGGCGAACCTAACGAATTGCGATATGTTGGCACGTTCCGCACAGGGGGATCGGCCTGACTGGCCCCTTGGGAGTGGACGGCAGGGGGGTAGGAGGCTGGAAGCTGGATAACCCTCGTAGTGGCCGGTCACCTGACCGTGCCACTGCGAGGTGACCGAAGGTCACACGGCCCATGCTTGGGAGTGGCGACCTGCGGTCGGGCATGAGTGGTTCGGTCGGAAGCCACCTCACACAAAACGCGCCCGGGTGGATGAACACTACCATTCGTAATCAAGGCGGACTGATTGGAGCCACGCTGATGACCTCATTTATCCGGGAATGACGACATGGGTACCATGCGGCCCAGCTGCGCTATCCCAAAGAACTGTAGAAAGAGCATGTCCCGAGATTAGTTGAAAAGGTGGTGACTCCTTCTCCCGGAGGTTACATTTCCGGGATTGTTATTTTCACTCACAGAAGGAGTTCACCACCAGGCCACGAAGGTATCCGAAGTCGTCTGGCGTTCGCAGGAGATCCGTTCACAACAACGCCGGAGACCGAAAACCTCACGACTCGCGTCGGGGCGTGAGACCAGCTGTTGAGTGCGGGGTCGGAAGACGCGCGCACAACGGCCTTGGGCGACCCGCGCACAACATCTGGTCGAAACCTCGGGCACAACGGCGGGAGGTGAATGGACCGGAGACTTGCCGTCTCCCGGCTTACATTCCTAGTTAGGAGTTGCGCTCGAATTCCGCCGTCTGCGGTGGCAAGAAGTTGAAAACGCCAGGATTCCGTAGGCGGTAAGAGAGGCCAGGACGAACGTCGTTGGTTCAGGGACAATTGACCCATTGACAATGGGTAATTCAAGTTGCGCAATGATACTGGGACTCGCCCCAAATTCAATCGAATATCGCAAAAAGCCAGACGCGTTGGCATTCAGCGTGATCCGGGCCGATAGGTAGTTCGACGCGTCTCGGGGGTGTTGACCTGCTTGTGGCCCAAAAGTCGCATCCAACGTGGCTGTGTCGAAAATGGGAACGGACGGTTTGTTGTACATAGCATTGGGACTTCCTAGATCTAGGGACATGCCCGCTATCGTCGGTGAAAACGACGGATTTGGGACGCCGGCCGCCATGTACGTGTCAAATTCCAGCGTCGGAACAAATCGTAGAGCAGCGGATTTGGCGGAGTATTGCTTCCCAATGGATGCTGAAACACTTGTCCCGGGCCAGTTTGCAAATAGATCTGTTCGGCGCCACTTTCCGTGTTGTGAGGCGTGGCGATTCGAATGTCAAATGTTTTCGTACCGACAAGTGTGGCAGATGAATCGTCAATTCCACCATTGTCCACTGGTACAATTGAAATAATTTCGGCCGCGGCGGCGCTGTGGCACTCCAGGAGACAGCTTAGCACCGCCAGAACGTGGAAAAGGAAACTGGATTTGATCTTCATTACCCGTATCCTTTGATCAAGGCGAATGCCCCTGACGCTGTAATATAGCGGTGCGCTGTGCAGGGAACAATAAATGCGGGATTAGGGTAGTGGGACAGTTTGCAATTCGATATCGCGCAAAACCCGCCGAAACGGCGGAGCTATTTAGCAAGTGGCCGATTACCTGGATTAGCGGATTCTCACAACTTGGCGAGAAGCGCACATGATCGCGTCGATTGTGAGCCGCTGTCCCGTGGGCCGGTCCTGTGCCGACTGGCATTCGTCGGCCTTGACTGGCAGACAGGAATGTCTGCTCCACAGGTTGGTCGCGGCCTTGGTTGTGGCCGGTCTCCTGACCGTGCCACGTCGGTGACAGAAGGTCTCAGGGGACCGTGGTGGAACGGTAGACCTGCGGTCGACAATCGGTTCGGGGTCGGGAGACCCTCGCACAACACGGGTCGGTAGACTCGCGCACAACTCCGAACCCCCTCACCCCGGCCCTCTCCGAGCGGGAGAGGGAGGAATCTGTGGCATCGCGTCATTGCGCCAGGCGGCGGCTTCTTCGCCGTCGAGGCGGAGGGTGAGGCATTTTGCGCTGCCGCCCGCTTTGACGAATTCGTCGAGCGGGGTGGCGACTGGGGTGTAGCCTCGTTGCGCTAAATCCACATGGAGTTGGTTGCAGCCGGTGTTGGTGATCACGCTGCGGCCGATGACGACTGCGTTGCATGCGAAGCGTTCGGCCTCGGACGGGGCTGCTGCAATGAGCAGAGGCACGTGGGCGCGGATGGCTTGTTGGCCGTAGGTGTCGAAGGCGGGTGGGTACCAGATGGCTTCGACCGGGGAGAGCGGGCAGAAGCAGGTGTCGAGGTGGTAGTAGCGGGTGTCGATGAGCTCCAGGGGAATGACGCGGACGCCGAGCAGCCGGCCGATGGCCTGGTGGCCGGCCGCGTCGCTCCGCATCCGGTAGGCGGCAAATAGGGTGTCGCCGCAGAACAAGGCGTCGCCGGCCCCTTCGAACCTGAAGTGCTCGGGAACGTCGAGCACCGCGAAACCGTGCCCCTCGAACCAGCGGCGATTGTAGGGTGATTCGCCTCGACGCTCGCGGAAGCGGAATCGCGAGAGAAGTGCCTTATGCTGGTATATCATGGCCGCGTTGGCGGTGAAGACGAGATCCGGGAGGCCGGGGACTGGCTGCAGTAGCTCGACGTGTGCGCCAGCGGCCTCAATGTGGCGGCGGAGCGCGTTCCACTGGTCGACGGCCAGCGCATGGTCGGCCTGCCGCTCTTTGTGCATCCAGGGGTTGATTTCGTACTCGATCCCGTAGTGGTCGGGCGGGCACATCAGGAGGCGGGGCTTGGTGGCTGGGCGCTGGGGAGAGGAGACTGAGGGCTGGGAGTTGTTTGGAGTTGGCATCGTCGATTCCAATGCGAATGCAAAATGCAAAATGGTCAATGCAAAATGCAAAACGAAGCGAGGGACTCACCATTTATCGTTTTGCATTGTTCATTTTGCATTGATCATTTCCCCAACAGTTCGACTTCTTGCACGAGCGCCCGCAGGAACGGCTCGACGTCGGTCACCAGGCCAACGGTCTGAAAGCTGCCGCGATCGCTTAGTTTGATGACGGTGCTGGGGTTGATGTCGATGCAGATGACTTTGACCCACGCCGGGAGCAGGTTTCCGACCGCGACCGAGTGGAGCATCGTGGCGATCATCAGGCAGTAGGTGACGTCGCGGATGGCGGCCCGCATGCGGCGCTGGGCTTCGAGGGCGTCGGTAATCACGTCGGGCAGCGGGCCGTCGTCGCGGATGCTGCCGGCGAGCAGGAGCTCGACGTTGTGTTTGACGCACTCAAACATGATGCCCGATTTGAGCACGCACTGATCGACGGCGGCGCGAATCGAGCCCGCCCGACGAATGCGGTTGATCGCCCGCAGGTGATGCTCGTGGCCGGCCTCGGCGATGCTGGCGTCGTGGAGGTGGACGCCGAGGCTGGTGCCGAAGAGAGATTGCTCGATGTCGTGCGTGGCCAGGGCATTGCCGGCGAAGAGCTTGTTAACAAATCCTCCGCGGATGAGTTGGCAGAGGGCGGGGCCGCTGCCGGTGTGGACGATAGCCGGACCGCCGACGACAAGCGTTTTACCGCCGGCGCGGCGATTGGCGACGAGATCGCGGGCGATTTCGCGGACTGAGGGCGCCCTTGGGCTTTTCGGTCGAGACGCCACTGGTCATGAAGGTGAAGTCGCTGCGGACGGCGGCCCGCTCGACGGGATGGACGCGGACGCCGGCGTGGCCGGTGACGATCTGCATGCCGCGGCGGACGTCGAGCATGGGGATGCAGCGGGCGGAGGAGGATTGCGGACTTCGGACTGCGGAATGCGGAATGGACGAGGTGCTGGTTGCTGGAGGCTCGATGCTCGTTGCCGATGGTTGGATGCCAGGTGCCGACTGCACGTTGCTGGATGCTGGACGCTCTGCACCCGCTGCTCCGTGCCCCGTGTTCCCTGCATATTGGACGACGATGCCGCAGTCCATTTCCTGATCGGCGACTTCGATCCAGTGGCCGGCGAGGCGGATTTCGGTCCGCTGGTTGGTGGTGCTATAGAAGCCTTCGGGGAAGGCGCCGTCCATGTCGGCAAGCTCGAGGCGGCAATCGCGCTTGGCCAGGGGGACTGCGCCGTGGTCGGCGATTTGAGCCAGGATTTCAGCGAGGGCCTCTTGAGTTGCGGCGCGGACTTCGATGGCCGCGTAACTAGGGTCGTGACGGCCCTGGCCGATCGAAATTCTGGTGATGCCAAACGTGCCGCCGCCGGCCGTGATCGTATCGAGAACCTTGGGCAGGATCAGGCTATCGATAATGTGGCCGCTGATTTCGACCTGTTCGACGAAATCGTGGGACGTGGCTGGGCTTGTTTTGGTGGGTGGCTGGGGCATGAGAATGCTAGTATTTGTGGACGGTCAATCGGCGAACTGCGCGGGGTGGTATGCCGAATCGGTCGTGAAGCTGGCGCCGGGCTTGCTAACCGAGATAGCAGGGACACGTATCTGCCGGGGTGGCTGTTCGCTACTTTGAGGACAGCTAAACAATGGGCGGTATGGCTTTCCGACGTGGCAGAAAAGCCGTATATTGTGGGATTAGTTCAATCAGCATCTCAGCGCCGGCGGGAAATTACAACGCCGGAGATTTCATCAAATCATACGTGTAACGAATATGGAAAAACAGGAAGCCGGTTCAAAATGGGACGAGTTGGCGCGTGAGTTGGGTGCGGAGGTACCGGCCGAGATTGAGCGGGCCGAGCCGGCGGCGCCGCCGGAACCGCCGGCGGCCGAGACCGAACCGGTGCGGCCGCGCGTAACTGCGCCGAAGCGTGCCGCTTCAGATTGGAATCAATTGGCGAGCGAACTCGGCTTGCCGCCGGCGCCTGAGCCGCCGCCCAGGCTTGCTCCGCCGGCCGCATCGAGCGAAGGCACGCAGGTGCTGCGACACTTGCCGCCGCGGCCGGCGAAGCCCGAGCGCGAGGAGGCGGAAGAGCCCCCGGAACGTGAGCGGCACGAACGAAGCGAGGGCCGCGAGCGCCAGGAGGGGCGTGCGCGGGACGAGGGCCGCGAACAATACGAGGGCCGAGGCGGGCGTGAGCGGGGTGGGCGGCGTGATCGGCGTGATGAGGGTGAGCATCGTGGAGGACGCGGTTCGCGGCGTCCGCAGCCGCAGGAAGAAACGGCCGGGGAACGCGAAGAAACACGGGAGCGAGAGGATCGCCCGCGCGATGAAGAGTCCCAAGATCATCACGAGCACCGGGAGCGAGAACGCGAGGACCGAGGAGAGCGCCCGGAGCGGCCGCACGATGACCGAGATCGCGGCGAACGGGATCGCGGCGAGCGCGGTGGTCGGCGACGAGGGCGCGGAGGGCGCGGCGGCCGCGGCGGGCGACGCGCGGAACGCGGCGGCGAGCGAGAGAATGAGCCGCGGCCGGAAGCGCACGGCAGACGAGACGGTGGCCGGCAAAGAGACGAGCCGATCACTGAACGTTTTGAGCAAGAATTGCGCGATGAGGACGAACGGCGCCTCGAGCAACCGACTCAGGATGCGGCGCCGAAGCCAGCGGCCGTGAGCTTGTGGCAGCGGATTTTCGGTGCACCGGCGGCGCCGCCGGCAGAGTCGGCCGACGCAGCACAAGCGGGCTTCGAGGGTCAGTCCCTGCACGGGCTGGATGAAGCAACGTCGGTCGGGGAAGAGTTTTCGGATTGGACATCGGTCCCGCAGCGCAGCGAGGGCGCGCGCGACGCGGGTTTTGGCGAATCGGAGGAGGCCGGAGAGGAGCCGGGTGTCGAGCGGGACGAAGCAGAGTTCGGCGAGTCAGCCGGCGCAGAGGGGACGCCAGAGGAACGAAAACGGCGACGTTCGCGGCGGCGGCGGGGCGGACGGGGCCGCAAGCCGGAAGAGCGGCAGGAAGGCCGTCGCGACGGTGGGCGGCGCGATCGCGAAATGATGGAAACGCCTGGTGCGGACGACTTCGACGACGCGTTCGACGAATTTGGTTCCGGTGAGCCCGATGATGACCGGATGACCGCGGGGGAAGGAGCCGATGATGCGGGCGATTTGGACGAGGTAGAAGTATCGGCCGAAGGGGCAACCTCGGGGTGGCGCAGCCGCACGGCCGGACATCGCAGCATCCCCTCCTGGGACGAGGCGATCGGCATGATTGTCGACAGCAACATGCAGACGCGGTCGCAGCGGCGGCCGGTGGGCAGCGGCGGCCAGCGGGGCCGCCCGCGCGGGGGAAGACGGCGGAGAAAGCCTTCCTAGCGAAGTTTAAGACCGCCGCGCCGTCGCTGATCATAAAGCCGATTTTCACACCGGTCCATTACGCAAGTTCTTGCTCACCGCAAAGGGTTTCGCGTAGCCCCGCCCTTCCAGAGCATCATGAATTCTTGCGAGCCCCTCAGCGCGTGACGAGGACTCGAGCTGTTCCGTAAATCGGCCGAAGCCGTGTAAGAACATGGCCATAGCGCCGCAATCGCGTAATCGACGCCGAGCTCGTTGAGGTTGCGCGTCAAAATGTGCACCGTCTAGTGGACAGCGCCCCGCTCCTCGAAGTGCCGGCTGCCCGCCAGCAGGCGCAAGGCCGTGTCGCGATTCAGCTTGTCTTTGTACGTGGCCAATTTTGCTGCGATGCCATTGTAGGCCCGCGACGGAGCGGCACAATCGCTTTCTCCGGGCGGTATTCTGTCTTTCTTGAGACTATTCAGGCGAGCACAGCACAAAAATCCCCCACCAGCCGCAGCAGCACTTCGCGCGTGACATGGGCGGGCACTGGCTGGCGAGTGGCGCCGTTTTCTTTGCGGTAGCGGGCGAGCGCGATTTGGCCGCCGGCGCGGACGACGATTTCGTAGTAGGAGCGGCCGTCGTCATCGCGCTGGGCGGACTGCTGCGCATCTGCACCACGCAGGCGTCTTGGTCGATCTCGATCGGGCTGATCGGCTCCATCAGGTAGGTCAGCCGCCCGGAGAGCGACTGAGCGATTCGCAGGAGACGCTCGGCCTTGGCGCCCTGGAGCGCGGAGGTCGTCAGCGAAAGCCGATTAAAGGAAACGGCAAGCGTGTCGCGCTCGACAATATCGCAATGCAACTCGCAGCCGCTGTCGGAGGCCGCCACCGTAGCGGCCGCTCCACTAGATAATTGGTTCAGTTCGTGTGCAAATTTGTGTTGGAGAGTCATAATTGAGCCCCTTCCTCTAGTGCAATCGGTTCTCCCTTCTCGATTTCGTGTCGCGTTCCATCGAAGGACAACACCGTGCGCGTATCCTCGAGCACGGTTTCCATGTGCACCGGCCGGTTCCACAACCGCTGCAAGTTTTGCAGCGTGTCGCGGGCGTAGTCGAGCTGCAGCTCGACGCCGGTGTACGTGTGTTCGAGAAACAGCTCGCCGCGGTTCTTGTAGTTGCCGTCGCGAACGGCGATGTGCGGCCGGCCGAGGTTGGTCAGGCTGGCCAAGAGCTGCTGCTTGACCTTGGGGAACTCGCGGCTTTCGATTTCGTAGTACTCCGTGCTCGGGGTTGTAGCCGAACTTGAACATCTTGTGCTCGCGGCAGAAATCGAGCGTCAGGAACTCGTCGATGAACGTCAGGTCGTTGTGGATCCGTGCGGACCTCGAAGATCTTCTCGCGGCCCAGGCCGGCGTCGGTGTTCCAATCGTCGGCGGCGGCGATAGTCGTCGCACTCGTCGTATTCCTTGCCGAATCGGCCCCGGTTCCAGCGGTCTTCGATGTCGCGGAACAGCTCGATGCCCATCTTGTAGGGGTTGAGCCGCGCTGGGCGAGGTGGCCAGCGTGCCGCTGTGGTGATCGCAGTAGTTGATGACGTCGGCCGCGGTCAGGCCCTGGCGGGTCATGATCGTCGAGTGCCAGTAGCTGGCCCAGCCTTCGTTCATGATCTTCGTCTGGCCCTGCGGGGCGAAGTAGTAGGCCTCGTCGCGGATGATCGAGAGCACGTCGGCCTGCCAGGCCTTCAGCGGGGCGTGTTCCAGCAGGAACAGCATCACGTCGCGCTCGGGTCGCTCGGGAATGGCTTTCGGCTCGCGGCGTTTTTCTTCGAGCTCGCGCGGCCTCGGCGGCCAGCTTGCCGGGCGGGTTGATGAACGATCCATGTAGTCCTTGGCCCGGAAACGGGCCGGGCCGATTCTTCCCCGGCGTCTTCTTGTCGGCGGCGAAGTCGTAGCGGCTCTTGTCGTCGCGGCGGCGGATGAACGGCGAGTGGATGTCGATCAGGTCTTCGATGCTCAGGCAGGCGTCGATGAACTCCTCGACCTCCTCGACGCCGAACCGTCCATGTAGCGGCGGACGCGATTGCCGTGGTTGGCCATCTCGTCCATCATCTTGCGGTTGGTCTGGCTGAACCAGAAATTGTTCTTGAAGAAGTCGCAGTGGCCGTAGACGTGGGCCATCACCAGCTTCTGATCGGTCGGCCCGTTGCTGTTCATCAGGTAGGCGTAGCACGGGTCGTTGTTGATCACCATCTCGTAGATCTTTTGCAGGCCGTAGTGATAGCCCTTGCTGAGGCTGCTCGTACTCCATGCCGAACCGCCAGTGCGGATAGCGGACCGGAAAGCCCCCGTAGGCGGCGATGGCGTTGAGCTGGTCGGCGTCGATGTATTCGAAGATCGTGGGATAGAAATCGAGGCCATAGCCGCGCGCATAGCCTTCCACCTCGCTCTGAACGGCGGCAAGCTCGGGCGGCAGGGTAGGAACTTCGGCGGTGGCCATGATTTCTCAAATCTCACTTGAACAGGAATAACACAAAGAAACGAGGCGAATACATAAAACACTAATACTCACTAATTTGCACTAATACGATAACATCAATCAGAGGAACCGTTGAGCCACGGCATCGACCCAATTCTTCTTTTCATTATTAGCGATTATTGGCGTTCATTGGTGTTCGGTCTCTCTGCTCTTGCTTTCTTGGTGGCCTCCGTGACTTTGCGGTTCAAACCGAGACACTTTCTACGCGGCGGCTTCGACTTGGAAGCGGGACGCGGTCATCGTGCGGATGATGTCGTAAAAGCGCGGCAGCTCGATTTTTAGGTTCTTCCGCGCCAGCTCGATCGCTTCGTCGGCCGAGTGGGCCTGGACGATGAATTCCCAGTGGCCGACGCGGACGCGGTAGGTATTGAGCTTGTTTTGGGAAGGTTGCATGAGTGCCCCTTTCATGATCTTCGCCTGAGGTGGTTCGGTATTGAACTATCTGCCTTTGCCGAGGAACTTTTCGATCGATTCGTAGATGCCGTCTTTGTCTTCGATTTCGGACAGGACCAGCGATTCGTGGCGGTCGCCGAAGCGGCCATGGAGGTAACCGAGGAACTCGCCGCTGCCGTACGGGCTTTCGACCTGCCCGTAACAAAACAGATTCACTATCGGCAGCAAACGTTCACCCAAAACCTTGAATGCTTCTTCGTTGTCTTCGCCCCAGTTGTCTCCGTCGGAAAACTGGAAGCAGTACAAGTTCCATTCCGACGGGGGAAATTCTTCGTCGATCAGGGCGGCGCAGGCCTTGTAGGCCGAGCTGATTCGCGTGCCGCCGCTTTCGCGAGTGTGGTAGAAGGTGTGCTCGTCGACGGCCTTGGCCACGGCGTCGTGAATGATGTAACGCGTTTCGATGCCGTTGTATTGGCTGGAAAGCCAGGTGTCGATCCAGAAGGCCTCGGTGCGGACGATCTGCTTTTGCTCGTCGGTCATCGAGCCGGAGACGTCCATCATGTAAATGACGGCCGCGTTCACCTGCGGGTGTTCGATCGTCCGCCACGAACGGTACTGCTTATCGGCTTTGATTGGGACGACGCGGGGATCGGCCGGCTCGTACACGCCAGTGGCGATCTGCCGCTTCAGCGCCCGCAAGTAGGTGCGCTTGAAGTGGCGCAGCGACTCGGGGCCCGATTGACGAATGCTGTTGTATTTGGATTTCTCTTCGATGATCGTCGACTGGCCCTTGGGCTGAATGCGAGGCAGTTCGAGTTCTTCGCCCAAAATCGCGGCCAGCTCTTCCAGTGAGATGTCGACTTCGAGCAGGTGGCCGTCGCCGGGGTCGCTGCCGGCCGGGCCGGCGCCGCCTTGGGGATTGCCCCCTTTGCCGATTGGCTGGCCTTCTTCGCCGTCGCCTTGCCCTACTCCGCCGGCGCCGTTGTCGCCGAAGCGGAAGCGCGGGATGTCGAGCTGCGGGACGGGAATGCTGACGAGATCGCGACCCCTGCGGCCGATCATTTCGCCGTGTGTCACGTATTTGCGGAGGTTTTTGCGGATACGGCCGCGAACAATTTGCTTAAAGCGGCGCGTATCTCGCTCGATTTTCATCACCATCGCACCAACCTCGCCGTCGTCGATGGCCGAGGTCCCCGTCAAAGTTGTCGTCTACACGCGGCTGGTGCCGGCAAGCTCTCCACACCTGGTGCATGGGTTGGCTTCCTTGCCAGCCGGGTGAGTCGTGTCAGGAGTACAGCAATCGTTGTGCCAAAGGTCGTTACGCGGGCGGAACGAGGCTCGGCACTAGTTTAAACACCGCACAACTTGAACGTACTGCAGTCTTCGCCGTGCTTACAGACGTGCGGCACTCCCTACACCCAATCACCCTTACTTGCTTTCCTTGGCATCCCCGCGGGCGAAGATGCTGGCCACATAATTCAACACGTCGGTAGCGCTCTCCTCATCGTAGCCGTAGTCGCGAATCAAGCGTCCCTTCACCACGTCGATCTTCTGCTGCGTCTCGGCGTCGACCACGTTCGACACCAGGCTCGTCAGTTTGATCGAATCCTTCTGGTCCTCAAATAGTTTCAACTCGAGTGCTTTGTACAATCGCTCGTTCGTCTTGTAGTCGAACGTCTTGCCGTCGATCGACAAGGCACCGATGTAATTCATGATTTCGCGGCGGAAGTCGTCCTTGCGGCTGTCGGGAATGTCGATCTTTTCCTCGATCGATCGCATCAGCCGCTCGTCTGGCTCTTCGCTCTTGCCGGTGAAGCGGTTTTTCACCTTTTCCTTCTGCGTGTAGGCCTTGACGTTGTCGATGTAGTTGCCGCACAGACGCTTGAGGGCGTCTTCATCGGCGGCAATTGCACGCTGAACTTCGTTTTTGACCATGTTTTCGTACTCTTCTTTCACCACGCCTAAGAGCTCGCGATACTCCTGCTTGGTTTCCTCGCTGTTGATCAGGCTGTGATGCTTGAGGCCGGCCTCGAGTTCGTTGAGCACCATGAACGGGTTGATGCTCTGAGCCTCCGGGTGGGCGACCAGAGCGTTGGAGATCTTGTCCTGCACGTAGCGGGGCGAGATACCGATCATGCCTTCCTGCGTGGCATGTTCGCGGAGCTCCTTGATGTTCTCCTCAGTGAAGCCGGGAAGCGTTTTGCCGTTGTAGAGCTTGAGCTTTTGTAGCCGCGTCAAACCGGCGTGCTTGGGCTCCTCCAAGCGAGTGAGCACCGCCCACATTGCGGCCATTTCGATCGTGTGGGGGGCGATATGCTTTCCCCGCACGGTCCGCTTGTTGTAGTCCTTTTCGTAAATCTTCTGCTCGTCGGCGAGCTTCGTGACGTAGGGAACATCGATCTTGACCGTGCGGTCGCGGAGCGCTTCCATGAACTCGTTGTTTTGCAGCCGGCGGTATTCGGGTTCGTTGGTGTGGCCGATGATCACCTCGTCGATGTCGGTCTGGGCGAACTTCTTCGGTTTGATGCGATGCTCCTGGCTGGCGCCTAAGAGATCGTACAAGAAGGCGACGTCGAGCTTTAGCACTTCGACGAACTCGATCACGCCGCGGTTGGCGATATTGAATTCGCCGTCGAAGTTGAACGCCCGCGGATCACTGTCGCTGCCGTATTCGGCGATTTTGCGATAGTTAATGTCGCCGGTAAGTTCGGTCGCGTCCTGATTCTTTTCATCCTTGGGCTGGAAGGTGCCGATGCCGACGCGATCTTTTTCGCTGAGGATGACGCGCTTGACGCGGACGTCCTGAATGACTTGAGTCCAATCGCCGTCGTACTTTTTGAGCCGCTGGTAATACATGAAGCGGCAGAACGGATCGAGCTCGCCCTCGATGCGAACACGGACCTGGTCCTCACCGCGGCCGACGTTGAGCTTGGCTTCAACGTCGCCGCGGAACCGCTCCGGAATCAGGTGGAGCGGCTCTTCGTTCATCGGGCACCAATGAATGGCGTCCTGGTTCTCGGGCTCCTTTTCGTCAACCCAGCCCAGCGTGTAGAGAGCGCCTTCGTCGCTGGAGGAGTACCGTTCGAGCCCCTTTTTTAGGAGCCGGGCGATCGTGCTCTTGCTGCTGCCCACGGGACCGTGGAGGAGCAATACGCGGCGTTCGATGCCGTAGCCGGCGGCCGCGCTTTTGAGGGCGTTGACGAGGTGATTGAGCGGGCCATTGAGGCCGTAGACAGCGTCTTTGCCGTCGTTCTCGGGATCATCGAAGAAGCGGTAGTGCGTTTCCTTTTCGCGGCCGACCTCCCGCATGTCGACGCCGTACGACAAGATCATGTCGTAGAGCCGCTGATAGGCGGTCCGCGTGACTACCGGCCGCTCGCGGACAATGTCCAGGTACTCAGCGAACGTTCCGACCCAGTTCTTGCGGCGGAATTGTTCGCAGTCCTGCCGTTGGGCAAGCAGAGTGATGATGTCCCGTCCGTCGCTCATCGTATATCTCCTCGTGAGCGACTTCGATCGTGCCGGATGTTGGTCCGCTTCGACACGGACGGCCGTTGCGTCAGTGCACTATGCACAACATGGTGCGGCCGCCGGGCCGAAACTTGTTCTCCTGTTTCATGGACAAGTGGAATCCTTTCCGTCGTATCCGGTGGCGATCGATGTCGCCAATACTATTTCGGGGATGGCCCCTAACTATGGCAAACTTTTGTTTTCTTACCTGCAGCAAATCATTGCGTCTCTCCAGGCCGGCCCGCCGAGCGCCTGCTAACGGCTGCGGGTGCGGCAACGCGCTCGGGATGAATGCGGCTGGCCTTGTCAATGCGTCGGCGCAACATCTGTGCCAGGGGGGAGTGAACACCGCGCAGCGTCATAACGCGCGTCGGCAGGGACCGACGGCGCGCCAGTTACGCCGGAATGAAACGGGCCGCGATGCGCACAACCGGCCAGACGTAGGAACTAAGAACCGACGCGTGCCAGATTGCACACACGAGAGAGATTGGCAAAGAGCGGTGGACAAGGTGGTGGTGTGTCGGTCGAGCCGCTCGCTCGGCCGCGACCCGCACTGCGTCGCCGAGTCGCACCTCTTCAATCCCAATTATCGGTCGAAAATACCTCTTCGGCAACATTGAGTTCGAAGTTGGCGGCTAGCCCGGAAGACGAATGACCGCAGCCGAGTAGATGCAACTTGCTAATGCATAAGCGGTTACGGCACACTCCAAAGTGGCTGACCGCGCCCGAGAGAAGCGAAAAAATACTCGTTCGTGGCCACGCGACGGCTGAAAAACAGCTGGAAAATGGCGCAGTTATTGCCCAGCTTCAGCCCATAGCCCAGCCGCCGGGCCCTATGTAAAATGACGCCGCACGATAAAAGCCTGGCACGTGCGCTCCCAGCACGGACCAGCCAGGCAGCAACCTGTGATGGAGAACTGTGATCATGTGGAAGATTACGATATCACTACTTGCCGTTACCTTGGCATCGGTTTCCTGGTGTGCGGGATTAGTGGATGCCCAGGAATCCTCACTCCTGGCGCCTCAGAAGAACAGCAGCTTTCTGAAGCCGTCATTGCCGCCACCCTCGCAACCGGTCATACCAACCGCGCAGCCAACAGTGATCGACGAGTCTGTTCCAGCGACACCCGTTCAACCAGCTCAATCGTCTCAACGGCAGTCGAGCACGACTGCCGCCGTCGTTCACCCAGCGCCGTGCATCAAATATGACACCGACCGCGGCGCCCGGCGGATGTATGCCTGCAGCGGTTCGATGGAAGTCGTGATGATCGTATGTAACCCGGCCAACGGTTGCCAGTATGAATTACCGCTGTGCGTTCCCGGCTGCTGCAGCGGGGCGCCGTCGATTTCCAGCCGCTGCGGTATCTTGGGCCGCGGCATCGTTGAGTACTGCTGGCCGTGCGGTTTTTCGGCCAAGGTGAAGTTCCGTGAGATCCTGGGGGACGTGCGAGTCGACTACGACGGTTGAAACCAGCCGATCGACCAGTAAATGAGCATTTGCATCGCTTGATTTGTTGCGCTCGTGCCATTGCGCCGGCAAGAAAACTCCGCGGTATTGAATTGGCGGCGCCGCGCGACGATCGGTTAGGGCTGTTCGTTGTCCGTCTCGGGTGCGAACTGGACGCCGTCGTAGATTTCCGCGAGCGGCAACTCCGTTACCAGCTCGGCCAGAGGGATGACTGCATCGATGCCGCGATAGGTTTCGAGCACGAAGCCTTGTTCTGTGCGGCGATACACCGTGACGCCGGCAAACTCCGGTTCGATCAACAGGTAGAGGTCTAGGGTCGGAATCGTCAGATAGGCATCCTTTTTTTCGCTTGCATCGATCCGCCGTGTGCGATTGGACAGAACTTCGGCAGCCAAGACGGGCTGATCTTGGAACGTATCACTCGGCGGATTTGGATGACAGATGACCGACGCGTCTGGCTAATAGAAGCGCGTCTGCGAGGAGAGCTGAATGCGAATCTTCGTATCCGAGTTGTAGGGGCGGCACGACTGGCCACGCAGGCGCGTTCCAAGTGCCGTGGTGAGATTGGTCGAAATCAGATTGTGGACATTCCGCCCGCCGGCCATCGCGTAGACGAAGCCGCCCAGGTATTCACGCTTTACCTCGGACTCAACTTCGCCGGCGAGGTATTCGTCGACGGAAATGCGGTCGAGTTTTCGTGCGGTGCTCATGCCTCAAGCCTACCGCATCGCAGTGGCCCGAGCAAATCACTCCGCCGCGTCCCACCACCAGGCGCCGGCCTGCTCCGTGGCAGCCATCGCGTTGCGTGTTTGCTCCAGCTTTCCGGCCACGTCGGGCCGGCGGCCGCTCTTCAGCGTTTCGCTTGCGGAAACCATCACGCCGCCGCTGACGCCGGCCAACACCGTCCGCGCGTTAACCACGCGGTGATTGATGACGGTTTCCACCTCGCGCGGCACTTCGTGATTGGGCAGCCGCAACTTGTCGGCGCTGGTAAAGATGCTGGGCTGCCAATGGACGCGCTTCGCGAGCCCGTCATTTTCGATCAAGGCGACGACCATCGCCAGGTCGAACACGTTGCGCAGGTCGGCGTAGATCGGATACTTGTCGGCCAGCTCGGCGAAGTGGGCGGTAAATCGATCGGCGAACAGCTTATTGAGCGGATCGGACTGCCCCGTGTGAACCCGCTGACCTTGGGCGGCCAGCATTTCGTTTTCGCTGAGGACTTTAACCCCCTGGCCCACGAGCTCGTAAGCGTCGGCGGCGGGAGAGGTGCGAATAGAATCGTAATTTAGCGTAAACCACCAGCGGAGGACCGACATCGCCGGCGGGGCCTGCCCGTTCTTGAGCACAATCGAATTGAGATAGCTTGTCACGCCGGGCACGCCGGGGGCGAGGCCCATGCCGATGAGTTTCATATGGTAATCGGCCTCGACGAGCACGCTGGCCAGCCGGCTCTTGGGGTCGACGCCGAAAATTTCGATGTCTTGCTTGCCCATCGAATCGCGGAGCGCGGCCAGCCAGCTTTGCCGTTGCCCGGGCTCGAGCGGCTGCTTGCTCGTCTGGTCAAGATAGGCCTGCGTTTTGGCGAGGGCTTCTTGCCGGGGATTGATGGAGCAGCCGAAGGAGCTGTCGCGCGAGGAGAGACTGCGACGGAGCAGCACCAGGAAATCGTCGAAGCGGACGACTGGCTGGCCGTTTGCGGCCGACAGGACGCGTCCGTCGGCGTCGATGCGCCAATCGCCGGCCGGGCCGGCGAGGACCAGGTCGCCCGATTCGGGATAGACAAAAAGGTACTCGACTCGCTGGAGTCCAGCCAGAGCGAGCATCGCGACGTCGAGCTTCTCGTGGGCCGCTTGCCGACGTGAGACTTCACGCTCCAACCGCGGTAGAGAAATGTAACGCAGCTTCGAAGCGCGCCGCGGATCGCCGGGGGCGAGAGCCGTCAGCGGGGCCGTGCCACGCATCATCGCCAACGCGCCGCTGGAGCCACTTTTGAAATCGCGGTCTTTTAGCCGCAGCGTGCCGGCTGTGTCGACGAACACGCCGTTGGTAGAGAACTGCCGAATGTCGCCGGTGCCGCCGTTGTCGGTCCAAGTGTTGGGTTCGACGGTCGAGATGATCAGGTCGATGAGCGTGTCGAAATCGGCGTTCGCGCCGCCGCCCGGGTTGGCATTATTGGCACCGCTCGTCGTGCCAACCGTCGTCGCCGACAGGCCCGACTGCGTGCTGCTGCCGGCGCCTACGGTCCTCGTCGGCTGCTGGGCCACAGCGAGAAAGCAGAACGACAAAACGGTCAAAAGGGCACAACCGACCATAACCCGAGGCCGGGCGAATGGGAACCGAGTGGTGGAATAACGACGACTGGGGTGCATGGCTACCTCCGATTACGATAACTCGCGCTTCGTAAGACTATCGTAATTGATGGCGGCGGCTATTCCCAGCGTTTTTGTGCCTTGTGGCGGCCATTTTGGCCAGGCGGGGGCGGCTTGGGACTGCACACCAGGAGACCCAAAAACGACGACTCCTGCCCCTTGGGGGAGGCAGGAGTCGTCAAATTCGCGGCCCGGCGGGGAAAGTTACCGGCCAGGGCCCTTTACGGATCGGACGGCTTAACCTCCGCAGCCACAGCTCGGGCAGCCGCAGCTCGCCTCGCAACCGCAGCTCGATTCGCAGCCGCAGCTTGAACCGCAGCCGCGGCGGAACAAGCCACGCAGGCAGCCCAAAATCGGGCAATGCATGCCGCAGCCGCGACTCGAACCGCAGCCACAGCTCGACTCACAATCGCAGCTCGCTTCGCAACCACAGCTGGGGGCAGCGGCGCAGCTGGCCTCGCAGCCGCAGCTCGCTTCGCAACCGCAGCTCGATTCGCTGCAGCTATTGCGATGGAACATTCCGCACAAGCCGCCGAGGATCGGGCAACGCGGGCCGCAGCCCGTGTCGCAACCACAGCTCGACTCACAGCCGCAGCTCGATTCACAACCACAGCCGCCGTAGCCGCCGAAGCCGCCGAACAGGCCGCAGCACGCATTGGCGCTGTTGGCGCTGCCGAGGATGACGGCGACGCCCAGGGCGAGCGTCGACAACACAAGACGATGGTTCATTTGGGAGACTCCTAAAGTAACGGGGGACGGGAGACACAGTGTGGAGCGAGAGCACGGGGGCCGGCCGCGCGGCAGGACGACCGCGCGAGAGGGCACCATGCTCTGGCGCTCGCTTCAAACGTCATTACTGCGTATCGTCCCGCAGCCGTCAGGGCTTTACCCTAGGGCAGGGATTGCCTAAGAAGTAGGGTTTGACAGAGTCGAATTACACCATTAATGCCGAAAATCGCGGCTATGACTATAATACGGAGCAGGCTGAGATAAGCCATTCGTCAAGGCGAGAGTTGCAGCATGAGAGCGCTTGCCGTGGGGAGATGTCTCGGTTTAGGAGTCGCGTTGGCAAGCGCCGCCCTGGCAATTGATTGCAGTCTCGAATCAGCGCATAGGTATAACGAGTTTGACGAGTGGCTCGTTGCACGGCCGATGTCGGCGCCAATAGACTTTTCACGAGTGGGCGAAGTCACCGTACCTTTTCATCAGACTTGCAGTATTTCGCACGGCGAATCAATTCGACTACAAGTCGATGAACTGCCGGCAAGCGAAGCCGAAGCCAAACAGCTTGTAAGGGGTCTCGCGGGAAAAATTTCGATTCGTGATGACAATGGCCGCGAAATCGAGTCCGCCGCGTTTAAGGGCTCGACGATCGTCTACGTCGCCGATCCGCGAGGTATTGTGTTAGCAAGTCTAGTTCCGTTTGAGATCGGTGCTTATGAGGCAACAATCCGGATCGACTCGGGCGCTCCCGAACTAGCGAGCAGAAAACATACTGTCTTCGCGCAACTCGACTTGTGCGGACTCGAACAATTTCCAGCGGTTGTGTGTGCGGCTATCGCGATTGGGGCCGGACTTGTGGCGTCGGTTGCGAGCATTTTTGTCGCACCAGGCCTAATCTCCAACGGTCTCTATCGTGCGAATAGGATGGGCGAGTCAATTGAGCCTGCGGCCGACTGCTGGTAAATTGGGGCCTACTTTGTCCACACTCAATGACCCCGAAAAACGACCTGGAGTAGATCGTGGTGACCCTCAACGATGCCCGCCGCGTGATTGCCGCGGCTGAGAGAAAGTCCGCAGAAATTGGCCAACCGATGAACATTGCCGTCGCCGACGGCGGTGGCAACCTGGTGGCCCATGTCCGCATGGACAAGGCCTGGCTGGGCAGCATCGATATTTCGATCAAGAAGGCCTACACGGCGCGGGCGTTTGATATTGCTACCAAGGACCTGGCCGCGCACTCGCAATCGGGCGGGCAGTTCTTCGGCATTCATGCCTCGAATGGCGGCCGGATCATGATCTTCGCCGGCGGCATTCCGCTCAAGAAGAATGGCGAGATTGTCGGCGCGATCGGCGTCAGCGGCGGTTCGGGCGAGCAGGACCACGCCGTGGCCGAGGCGGGCGCGGCGGCGTTTTAGTCACCCCCCGCCACCGATCCGCTCTTTCCCCACCCACTTCTGCAGCACCTGGGGCACGAGGATGCTGCCGTCGGCTTGTTGGCAATTCTCCAGGATGGCGATCAGGGCGCGGCTGATCGCGACGGCGGTGCCGTTGAGCGTGTGAACGAGGTGGGTGCCTTTTTCACTTTTGTTTTTGAAGCGGATGTCCAGGCGGCGGGCCTGATAATCGGTGCAGTTCGAGGCGCTCGTGACTTCGCCCCACTCGCCGCCGCTGCCGCGGCCCGGCATCCAGGCCTCCAGGTCGAACTTGCGGTAGGCGGGGCCGCCCAGGTCACCGGTCGCGATATCGAGCACTCGATAGGGGATGCCGAGGCTGTCGAAGATTTCGCACTCCAGATCGAGGAAATAATTGTGCATGTCCTCGCTCCCTTCGGGCGTCGTAAAGGCGAACATTTCGACCTTCGAGAATTGATGGACGCGGTACAGGCCACGCGAGGCGCGGCCAGCGGCGCCCGCTTCGGTGCGGAAGCAATGGCTGATGCCGCACAGCTTGATGGGTAGTTTTTCGGCGTCGATGACCTGGCCGGCGTAGAGGCCGCCGAGGGTGATTTCGGCCGTGGCGACGAGGTTCAAATCGTGGTTTTCGATGCTGTAGATCTGCGTCTCGGGGCCGCGAGGAATGAAGCCGATGCCTTTCAGGACGTCGCCGCGGGCCAAGTCGGGCGTGATCATGGGGATGAAGTGTTCGCGAGCCAGCATCTCGACCGCAAACTGCTCGAGCGCCAGCTCCAGCAGTACGGCCTCGTTCTTTAAGAAGTAAAAGCCGTGACCGGCGACGCGGGCGGCCCCTTCGATATCGATCAGGTCGTGTTGCTCGGCGAGCTGGACGTGGTCGAGGACTGGAAACTTCATCGGCCGCACGTCGATTGCGCCACGGCGGATTTCTTTGCTGGCGTCCTCGCCGCCGATCGGCGCTTCCGGATGCGTAAGGTTGGGCAGGCTGTTGAGGATTGCGCTGGCCTCGGCGCCAAAGCGGTCGATATCGGCCTGGAGCTGGTCCTTCTTTTCGCGGATGCGGCGGCCCTCGCCTTTGCGGGCCTCGCGTTCGGCATCGTCCTTGGCCTGGCCGATCGACTTGGCGACCACATTTGCCAGCCGCGACTGCTCTTCGACGTCGGCCTGCAGCTTTCGGCGCTGCGATTCGAGCTCGACAAAGCGGGCCACGTCGGCCTTCGCGCCGCGGCGATCGCAGTTTTGTTGAACCAGCTCGGCATTTTCCAGAATGAATCGTCTGTCCAACATGGGACCTGCACCTCGTGTCTAGTTGGATTAAACCACGGAGACACGAAGGGCACAGAGAATGCAAGCCCGACTGGGCGTTGCTCTAATAAAGATCTGACAGAATACTTCTACGACAGAATAATTACTATTGATGGAGCGCTGCTGCTACCCATCTTATCAATCATTCTGTCGTTGTAATTATTCTGTCAGAAATTGCAGATCGACATGCCCCGATTCTCTGTGAACTCCGTGCCTCAGTGGTTACATCATCTCTATTTCTGCTTCGCGTTGCGAGTTGATAATTTGGCCAGTTCCTGCCAGAGTTGCGCCTGGCGCGGATGCCGCGGTCGTAATCGGCGAGGGAAAACTTCTCGTTGGGGCTGTGGGTGTTGTCGTCGTTCTGGCCCCAGCCGAGGAGCAGGACGTCGGCGTCGAGCTCTTCGGCAAAGGAATTCACGATTGGAATCGAACCCCCTTCGCGAACAAAGACTGGCACCCGGCCGAAGCCGCCCTCGATCGCCGCGGAGGCGGCCTTCATAAATGGGCTGTCGAGCGGCACGACGACGCCCGGCGCGCCGTGAAAATCGATCAGTTCCATTTGGATTCCTGGCGGCAGCCGCGCTTCGATGAATATCCGCAGCGACTTGGTAACTTTTTCAGGATCTTGGTTCGGCACCAGGCGGAAACTGAATTTCGCGCCGGCCTTGGCCGGCAGCACGGTCTTCGCCCCTTCGCCCTGGTAGCCGCTGGTGAGGCCGTTGACGTCGCAGGTGGGCCGGGCCCAGCGGCGTTCGAGCGTGGTGTAGCCGGCTTCGCCCGAGACGCCGGCGACGCCGAGCTGCTTCTTAAATTCGGCCTCATCAAACGGCAGTGCGCGGAACTCAGCCCGCTCGCGGTCGGTAAGAGGCAGGACGTCGTCGTAAAAGCCCGGGAGTTGGATGCGGCCCTGATCGTCCTTGAGTGCGGCGAGGATCGTCGCCAGCGCGTTGGCCGGGTTCGTGACGCCGCCGCCGAAGGTGCCAGAGTGCAAATCCTGTTTCGGGCCGCGGAGGCGCAGCTCATAATATGCCAGACCGCGGAGGCCGTAGGTGATCGCTGGCACGCCCGGTCCGAACTGTGCGCAATCGCTGACGATGACGCAGTCGCAGGCCAACTTCTGTGTTTGATCTTTCACGAACTGCGGCAGATGGGCGCTGCCGACTTCTTCTTCGCCCTCGATCAAAAACTTCACTTGCAGCGGCAGCCGCTGGCCCGACTTCAGCCACGCTTCGACACTTTTGACGTGCGTCAGCATCTGGCCCTTGTCGTCAGTCGCGCCGCGGGCGTAAAGATTGCCGTTGCGAACTGTCGGTTCGAACGGCGGCGAGATCCACTCGTCCAGCGGCTCGGGGGGCTGCACGTCATAATGTCCGTAGACGAGGGCCACCGGCATGCCGGGCACCGGCGGCGACTCGGCGTAGACGAGCGGATGGCCCGTGGTTTCGATCAGTTCGGCGGCCAGGCCAAGCTGCTTAAACTGCGTGAATACCCACTCAGCAGCCCGGCGGACCTCGCCCCGCTGCCGCGAATCGGCGCTGACGCTGGCGATCCGCAAGAGGCCGCACAAGTCGTCGACAAACGCCTGCCGGTGGGACTCGATGTACTGGTTGACTTCTTTCATCGCTGCAACAAGTCGAACGTGTATTCGTTTGAGGATCTGTGAAGCGAATCCCCGACCAATTGCTCGGACTAAGTGCAAACCGACCCGAAAGTAGCCGAGGGGCCGCATCGCTGGCCGTGCCGTTGGGCGTTTAATATAATGCGCGGGCGGTGGCCAGACCACTGCAAGTTGCGCCGAGAGGGGCTTCGCCGGGGCCAAATGCCGGCCTTTTTTGTTTGCTGCAGCGGAGGACGTGCGAAATGGCCGCCGAGGAAGATAAAGGGGATCAGGCATTCGCCGACGGGCCGGGCACGGCCACGATGGTGCCGGCCACCAAGCCGAAGCGAGAGAAGAACGAGCGCCGCATCCCGCGGTACCACGTCGTCCTGTGGGACAGCGACGATCATTCTTTCGAGTATGTCGAGCGGATGCTGCGGGAGCTGTTCGGCCACACGCAGGACGAAAGCCACGAATTGGCCGTGAAGGTGGACGCGGACGGCAAGGTCATCGTCCTGACGACAACCAAAGAACACGCCGAGCTGAAACGCGACCAGATATTGGCGTACGGCAAGGACGACCTGACGAAGAACTGCCAAGGTTCGATGTACGCGACGATTGAGGAAGCGCCGTAATTGCGGATTGCGGGATTGAATTCATTAACAAATCCGTAAGCCGAAACTCGCGATCCCAATTCACCATGAAGCTCCGCACCATCACGCTTGGCTGTAAAGTCAATCAATACGAGACGCAGTACGTCCGCGAGGGGTTGTTGTCGGTTGGCTACAGCGACGCGGGCGATGGCGAGCCGGCCGAGTTGTGCGTGGTGAACACGTGCACGGTGACTAGCGAGGGGGACGCCAAGAGTCGGCAGGCGATTCGCCGGCTGGCCCGGCGGAATCCGGGGGCGAAGATCGTCGTGATGGGCTGCTACGCAACACGGGCGCCGGCGGAAGTGGCCGCGCTGCCCGGAGTTTCGCAAGTCGTGACCGACAAGCGTGAGCTGCCGGACCTGTTGGGCCGCTTCGGCGTGACGGATGTGCCGACCGGCATCAGCGGCTTTGGGCGGCGGCATCGGGCGTACGTCAAAGTGCAGGACGGCTGTCTGCTGCGGTGCAGCTTTTGCATCATCCCATACGTGAGGCCGGATTTGGCCAGCCGGCCGATTGAGCACATTCTGGACGAGGTTCGCCGGCTGGTCGGCAACGGTTACCGCGAAGTCGTTCTGACCGGCATTCACCTGGGGCACTATGGCGTCGATTGGAGCCGGCACTTGCCGAAGCACAAGTGGACGCGGCTGTCGCACCTGGTGCGGCGGATCGCGGAGCTGCCCGGCGAGTTTCGCCTGCGGCTGTCCAGCATCGAAGCGACCGAAGTGACGCGCGAGCTGATTGACGTGATGGCCGATCATGGCGAGAAGGTCGCGCCCCATTTGCACATCTCGATGCAAAGCGGCAGCGACAGCGCGCTGCGGCGGATGCGGCGGCGGTGGGGCAGCCGGCGATTCATTGATCGCTGCCGCCTGGTTCAAGAGCGGCTGGACCGGCCAGCGATTACGACCGATGTCATTGTGGGCTTTCCGGGCGAGACGGACGAGGAGTTCCAGGAAACGATCGCCGCCTGCCGCGCCGTTGGTTTTTCGCAAATTCATATCTTTCCGTTCAGCCCGCGGCGCGGGACGCCGGCGGCAGAAATGGTCGGGCAGGTGCCGCCGCAGGTGAAACGCGAGCGTGCCGAAGTGCTGGCCGGCGTGGAATGCCAACTTCGCGATGCGTATTATCGCAGCCTGATCGGCCGGCGACTGCAGGTACTTACCGAAACGAAGTACCGGCACCGTGGTGAAGCCGAGCCCGCAGGCTGGCTGGGCACGTCATGCCGTTATGCAACGGTGCAACTGCCGGCGTCGGCGGCTGAGGAAGGTCGGTTCGTTGAGGTGGTTGCTGCATCGCTGGACGGCGACCGAATCGTCGCGGCCATATAACCCCACCATCTTGGTCGGGAACGGCGCCTCGATCCGCGCACTACCTGCCGCGGCAGGTGGAGCGTGGGAACGAGGTAATACGGAGACCAGGCTGGGACCAAGATGGTTCCGCGATCTTTTCGGTGCTATTCGCGTAGCGAATCGCTCATTCCCACGGCCATCGGCACGAAGATCATCAGCGGCAGCCAGACGGCCAGGGTGGGACGCAGCCAGCCGGTCGAGCCGAGCGACTGGCAACCGAGCACGACGATCATGAACACGGTGACGATGCCAAGGCAGAGGCCGATGGCCAGGAACGGGTTGCGGTTCGTTCGCGAAACGATCAACGGCAGGCCGAGGAAGATGAGCGTCGTGTCCAGGATTGGCTGCAGGAAGCGGCCGTGAATTGCGACGCGGATGTCGGCGCCCAGTTCGGTGCTGGGGTTGCGGACCTGGCGGATCAGTTCGCCCGTGGAAGCAAAGTCGCGCCACGTGGTGCCGGCGGACAGAAACTCAAACGAAACGTCGCTGACGACAAACACCTGGTCTGGTTTCAGCCAGGGTGCGTCGGGCGGCGTAATGATCACGGGCTTGTCATCGATTTTGAGCGTCGCGTGGGTCAACAGCGATCTCGGGGTGCTGACGTCAAGCATCAAATAGCCGCTGGGGTGATTCTCGTCGCCCGGCAGGTAGTGGGCTTCACCGGCGACGAGTTGTTGCCGGCCGTATTCGTTCCAGTTGCGGGGCAGGGCGAAGCTGGGGTCGATGATTTTCTTTTCGGCGTAGACGATTGTCCGGCCGCTGAGCAAGATATTTGACTGGCTATCGCGGCGAGCCTGCATGATCGCTTGCGCCTCGCCGCCGAGGTTTTTCGTGTCGAGCGATAGCTCGTGGCGGATGTGGGGAATCAGCAGCTCACGGTTGAGGGCCGCCAGCAGGCTGACGCCGATGGCGGCCAAGAGCACCGGCCGCAGCACGCGCAGCCGCGGCACACCGGCGGCGAGCAGGGCCGTCATCTCGTTGTGCCGTTGAATCCAGGTGACTGTAAACATCACCGCGGTCAGCGTCAGGACGCCGCTGAGCTTGTCGAAGAAGGCCACCGAACGATAGGCGTAGTAGCCAGCCAGCGTTCCGAGCAAGTTGCCGTGCTTGTCCGCGAAATCGACGAAGTGGTCGAGGTGCCCGAACGCATCGACCACGATGTACAGCCCGACCAGGCTCAGAAAGCAGATCGCCAGCACTTGAACGAACTGACGCAGCATGTAGCGGTCGATGATCGTCGGCATGGTGAAAGGATCGAGGGTTAATGGAAAGGAATAAGGGATGAGAGTTAGGGGATGCGGGATGCGCCACGGAGCAGTGGGCCGACGAGGAAATAAGCGGGCGCGGATTCCGCAGAAGCGTACCGCAGGCAAATTGGTGGGGTCAATATGGGGTCTGGTCGTGCTCTTACGAAGTTTCGGCTACAATCACGCGTTGCTAGCGTTATTCAGCAGGCGCAGGCGGCGTCCCCAGACACCACGACCCACATTTGCGATCCATGGCCGGCAGCGACCGAGTTCCATCGCCCCGTGGCAGGCAGTTGATTGGGCAGCTTCTCGGCGGCGCGTCGCGAGCGGTCGGGAGACTGCAGCGCGGGGCGCTCGATCTGGCGTTTCCACCGGCCTGCGCGAGTTGCGGGTGCGCCCTGGAACTCGCGCCAGACGCGGCGCCTTTTTGCGAAACCTGCGTCAGGGAGTTCGGCCTGCTGGGTGATCACGCGTGCCCGCGCTGTGCGACGCCGCTGCCGATCACCCAAGATCGAGCGGACGATAGCGAACCACAACTCGGTCCGGCGATTGTCTGGGCACGGAAACGACAGCCCGACTGCGTCCGCTGTCGCGGCCACAAGTGCTGGTTTCAGGCGGCAATTGCCGCCGGACGCTACTCGGGGCGGATGCGCGAGCTGGTACTGAAGATGAAACACGGCGAACAGAATTGGCTTTCGCTGGCGATGGGGCGGCTCGTCTGGCAATGTTGTGCGGCGCAACTGTGTGCGGCGGGTGTTCAAATGATCGTGCCGGTGCCGCTAAATTGGCGGCGGCGGATGGCCCACGGCACGAATTCGGCAGCCCTGGTGGCCGAGGTGCTTGCTCGGCAATTGAGGGTGCCCCTGTCCCCGCGGCTGCTACGGCGGGACCGCAACACGCGGCCCCAGTTCAGCTTATCGCCGGCCCAGCGCAAGGCCAATGTCCGGGCGCCTTTACCGCCCGGGCGGGCTATCCTATAGAAAAGGCCCATCTGCTTTTGGTCGATGATATTATGACGAGCGGCGCCACGGCCAACGAGGCGGCCCGTGTACTGCGCCAGGCGGGCGCCGCACGCGTGACCGTGGTCGTCGTCGCGCGGGCGGCAACGTCGTCCTGACGGGCGGTCCGCCAGGGGGCACGCCCTTGCCCGCCGGCCGGGTTCGGCAACAATTTGGGGCAGCAAAGAGAAACCCATGAAGCCCTTGGATTCTACCGCCCCCAGTACACCCAAGCGGCGACGGCCGCTTGATCCATTTCGCCGCGCCGTGTTACGCGGCCTGGCGATCTTACTGCCGCCCCTTCTGACCATCGTGATCTTTCTGTGGGTCGGCAGCACCGTGAACACGTACCTGCTAGAGCCCTTGGAAAACGGCGCACGGTGGCTGTTGGTGGAAGAATTCGGCGACATCAAGACCTTCGCCGGACCCGATGTGCCTCAGAACGCGGGCGCGCCGGTCACGATCGACGACCAGGATTATTTGCGCGGCCGACGGCCATTTTGTCCCGCGGCACGTCTACGAATACACAGAGAACACGCTCGGCAAGAATCCCATGCCGACGACGGCCAAAGGCATTTACACCTGGTACGTCGATCACAAGTGGCTGCCGCGGCGCTACGTGGTGCCCCTATTTATCTGTGTATTCCTACTTGTATTGTACTTGCTCGGCAAGCTGCTGGCGGTCGACGTGGGGCGGTTTTTCTGGACTCAGCTGGAGCGGATTATCAACCGCTTGCCATTGGTGCGAAACGTCTACTCGTCGATTAAACAGGTGACCGATTTTCTGTTCACCGAGCCGGAGATTCAGTACACCCGCGTCGTGGCCATTGAGTACCCGCGCAAAGGCATTTGGACGCTCGGGTTTGTCACCGGCGAAGCCATGTACGACCTCCGCGACACGTTCGACGAGCCGATGGTTTCGGCCTTCGTGCCTCACTCGCCCATGCCGTTCACGGGCTTTGCCGTAACCGTAAAGAAAAGCGAGACGTACGACCTGAGCATCAGTGTTGACCAGGCACTGCAGTTTGTCGTCAGTTGCGGCGTGGTGGTTCCGCCGCCGCCCGAGGGGGCGCCAACCCCCAGGCCCTATGGCGATAAGGAGCCGCTCGCCCTCTCTGGAATAGGCAACGATGCCTGACGTCCCGCCACAACGCACAGCCCTGCGAATCGGCACGCGCGGCAGCAAGTTGGCCCAATGGCAAGCCGAGTGGGTCGCTGAGCAATTGAGGCAGTCGGGTCGCGAGGTGGCCGTCGTCGAAATCGCCACACAGGGTGACCGCGACGCGGACAGCTCGCTTCGCTCGTTCAGCGGGGTGGGTGTCTTCACCAAGGAGATTCAGCGGGCCCTGTTGTCCGGTGAGGTCGACGTCGCCGTTCACAGCCTGAAGGATTTGCCGACCGATGTCGTTCCCGGCCTGATTCTGGCGGCAGTGCCGCCCCGTGAGGACGTCCACGACGTGCTGGTTTCTCGCGAGGGCGTCAGGCTCGGCGAATTATCGCGCGGCGCATTGATTGGCACCGGCAGCTTGCGCCGGCAAGCGCAGCTCCGCAACTTGCGGTCCGACCTGCAAGTGGCGGAAGTGCGTGGCAACGTCGATACTCGGCTGCAAAAACTGGTTGAGGGTAGCTTTGATGCGCTTGTGCTCGCGCAAGCGGGATTGAGCCGGTTGCGGCTCGCCGAGCGCATTACGGAAGTTTTGCCGCTGACGACGATGTTGCCGGCCGTCGGGCAAGGTGCGCTGGGAATCGAATGCCGGGCCGATGACGCCGCGACCCGCGCCGACCTCGCGCGGCTCGACGATGCCAATACGCGGGCGGCCGTGGGGGCCGAACGGGCGCTATTGGCCCACCTCCGCGGCGGCTGCCTGGCGCCCGTCGGGGCTTGGGGACGTGTCGCTGCGGGTCAGCTTATGTTAACGGCGGTCGTGCTCAGTCCCGACGGCAGAGAGCGGCTGGACGCCCGCGATGCAGCCAATCCGGCCGACGCGGCCGCTCTCGGCACCCGAGTGGCCGAGGTGCTGCTGTCGCAGGGAGCAGCGCGGTTGATTGCGGTCGCGCGCGGTCGCCGATAGAGAATCATGTTCGAGTGACTCGCTTAGCTTTGGGGAGGGCATCTTGTTGTGGCCGGTCTCCCGACCGAGCCCAAATGGGAGTGGCTCTGAATGCTTTCTGGATGCATGCGTCATGAACGACGAACTTCGTCACTTCTTCGATGAACAGTTGGAAGTGGTGCTGGCAGAACTGCCCCAGCAGGTGAAGGACCTCATGAACGACGTACCGATGGTCGTCGAAGACTATCCGTCGGACCAAGTGATGCGGAAGATGCGCGTCCGGCACCGTGGGCAATTGTGTGGCCTGTATACGGGCATCCCGCTCATTCACCGCAGCGTCGAGCAGTGGGGCGTGCCGTCGGACGTGATTCACCTGTTCCGCCAGGGTATTCTGGGCCAGGCCCGCCGCCGTGACGGCGACGTTGACGTAGCCGAACTACAGAAGCAGATCCGCAAAACGATTCTGCACGAATACGGTCATCATCACGGCCTGACCGAACGTGATTTGCGCGAGCTGGGTTACGGTTGACGCGGCAATATAGCCGGACCATTTTGGTCCGGAGGTGCGACGCTGTTGGCCAGTGTCTCCGGACCACATGGTCCGGCTACATAGTGCCGCCGATGCGCAGAACTTGCCGACAGCGTTCGACCTCAATCGGCCGCTTTCGCCGATTGCGCGCCGCATCGTGCTGGCAAGATGCTCCGAAGTAACTGGCACGCGCTCATTTTTTGGGCGTTCTATTCGTCCCTTTCAGAAATCTGACGCGCTAGCACTCGCTTCGGCACATGCGCTGCAATAGGGCCGCCCGTCGCAGGGGGGCGCACCTGCGAACCGCGCGAGGCAGCCGATGCCTTACGGAATGTATCTTTCGGCCGAAGGGGCTGCCGCCCAGGCACAGCGGCTGGAGGTCATCGCCAACAACCTGGCGAACGTCGACACGGTCGGCTTCAAGCAGGACGTGCCAACGTTTCAGGCCCGCTTTGCGGAAGCAATCCAGCAGGGACAGGCTGAGGACGGCGACAAATCGATCAACGACATTGGCGGCGGCGTCAAGATCATCGACGTCGCGACCGACTTTTCGAACAGCCAGCTCAAAGAGACGGGCGGTGAGCTCGACCTGGCGATCACGGGCAATGGATTCTTCCAAGTTCGCGGCGACGACGGCGACGAGTACCTGACGCGGGCCGGCAACTTCACGCTCGATTCGCAGGGACATCTCGTTACACAGAACAATCATCGCCCGGTGCTCGACCAGGCCGGAAGTGAAATCACGCTCGACCGCAGCCAGCCGTGGTCGATCACGCCGGACGGCTTTATTTCCCAGAGCGGTTCGTTGACGGCACTGGGCCTGTCGCAGCCCGAATCGCCCAATTCTCTCTTAAAAGTCGGTAGCAACCTATTCCGCCCGACCGGCAATCTGACGCCCGTCGCCCTGCCCGACCGCCACGTACGGCAAGGCTATTTGGAAATGTCGGGCGCGAACCCGGTCCGCCAGATGATGGCGATGATTGAAACAACGCGTGCGTTTGAGGCGAACACCAGGATGATCCAGAACCACGATGCGATGCTGGGGACGTTGATCAACCGGGTGCTGGAGGCGTAGTGTAGCAGGCACACTCCGTGTGCCGTAGCGGCCCTCGAAAATGATCGCACAATCTGGAAATGGTTACGGCACGCAGAGCGTGCCTACTACCGAGGACACACCATGACCGTTCAAACCCTCTACACCGCGGCCACGGGCATGGAAGCCCTGGAGACGAAGCTGGACGTGATCGCCAACAACATGGCAAACATCAACACGACCGGCTTCAAGAAGGACCGCGCCAATTTTGAAGACATCTTTTATCGCCAATACCGCTTGCCGGGCGCGGAAGACGCCGACGGCAATCGCACGTCCACCGGCATTGAAGTGGGCCTGGGCACGCGGGTGTCGAGCACTCAAAGCAACCATAAGCAAGGCGCATTCGAGACGACCGGCAACCAGCTCGATTTTGCGATTGAGGGTGACGGCTTTTTTCAAGTGCAAGACCCGAACGGCGGCGGCTTCTTCTATACGCGGTCGGGTAATTTTGGGCTGAACGCGAACGGCCAACTGGTTTTGGGCTCGGCCAACAATGGGTATTTGCTCGAACCGAACATTACGATCCCGCCGGAAGCGACCGACGTCGTCGTGACGGCCGATGGGCAAATCCAATATCGCACGCAGGATTCGCCGAACCTGCAAACGCTCGACACGCTGCAATTGGCAAAATTCGTCAACCCGGACGGGCTGTTGAAGCTGGGCGACAACCTCTACCAGGAAACGGACGCCTCCGGCACGCCGCAAACCGGCCCGCCGGGCGAGCAAGGTTTCGGCTCCGTGCGGCAAGGTTTTTTGGAAGCCTCCAACGTCGAGCCGGTGACGGAACTGATCGATCTGATCACAACGCAGCGGGCGTTTGAGCTGAACTCGCAGGTGGTGCAAGCGGGCGACCAGGTGATGCAGATCGTGGCCAATCTGCGGCGGGCTTAGTCGCGGAGCGGGGGCACGAGAGAAAGGCGAGAGACGATGAAGCGGAAAACGTCCACATACTGCGTCCACTCGGCCGGCTGGGCGTCCTGTTGCTTACTAATGATCATTTCAGGGTCCCTGGCCCGGGCCGGCGAAATTGTGTTGCGGCCGCAAGTTCAGCCGAGAGATTCGGTCGTGCGGCTGGGCAACGTGGCCGAGATTCGCGGTTTGGACGACGCAACCACGGCGCGGCTGGCGGCGATGCCGTTGCTGCCGGCTCCGGCCGCCGGAACGCAGCGCTTCCTGCGGCAACGTGAAGTGCTCGACATGTTGGTCGCCCACGGAGAAGACGTCAGCGGGCTGCGATTTAGTGGCACCGCACAGGTAGCGATTCAGCCCCGCGTCACGTCGTCGGAGGCGTCCCAACCGGCAATCCCGGTCGTCGAACGCGTCGACACGCCGGCAGCCGCGGCGGGAACCACGTTGCCGCGCGATAACAAGTCGGATCGGCGCACGGCGTTGTTGAAGGGCCGCGTGAGCGGTTCGGATGTGATCGACGGCAACTCGGCGGCGACTCCGACTGACGAGCTCGTCCGCAGCGCACTGATCAACTACTTGGCCAGCCGCGGCGGCACGGTCGACGATTGGCAGGCGACATTTAGCTTAGGCGATCGGCAGCGGGCCGCACTGGCTTTGGCCCGGCCGCCGATCACCTGCGACGGCGGCATCGCTCCCTGGACCGGCAAGCAGCGGTTCGTGTTGTCGCTCGACACGGCCGACGGGCCCGTGAATTTGCAACTAATGGCCGATGTGGCGCGGTCGCAGCCGGTCGTCGTGACTCTGCATGCAATCGAGCGCAGCGCACTCTTCACCGCGGCGGACCTGGACGTGCAAACCGTCGACAACGCGGTATCCTCCACAAGTCGCCGGGCGCCATTTGCAAGCGTCAACGACATCGTCGGCATGGAGGCCGGTCGCGCGATCCAGGCCGGCGAGATCGTGTACAGCGACCAGGTAGCGGCCCCGCTGTTGGTCCACCGAGGTGAAACCATTACCGTCGTCGCCCAAGGGGGCGGCATCCGCGTTCGCACATCGGCCCTGGCCCGGCAAGATGGCACCCGCGGCGAGCTGGTGCAAGTCGAATCGCAGGATACCAAGCAGCGTTACGATGCTCGCGTGATAGGGCGGAAAGAAGCTTCCGTGTTGGCTCCCGCACGCCCGAGCGAGTCGCCGGCCGAAACCGTCGCCGACGCTCGGACGGCCGACGTCCGGCGCGAAGTGCCGGCCTTCCGCCGCTATCGGCAACAGATTCCAGCGCCGCCGCAAGCGAATCTCCTGCGCGAACGAACCGCCAGTCGCAACTCGACTCAGCAGAACGGAAACGACCATGACGAAGCCCGCTAGTGATTCGCGGCGTGCGATTTGCCGCTCCGTCGGCATCGCTCTGTCGATCACCAGTCTCCTGGGTGGCGCCGGCGAAAGTCTCGCGCAGGACAGCAGCCTGCTGGCCAATCCACCGGTCGTGACGCAAGGACCGACAACGACGCTGGAAAACAGCTCGTTCATTTTTCGTAAGCTGCCCCCCGAGGCCGAGCAGCGCGAATTGAAGCTGTACGACATCATCACCGTGCTCGTGGACGAAAAGAGCTCGATGCTGAGCGAGGGAGACGCAAACACGAAGCGGACAATGAACCTGAACGCGGTGCTGTCCGATTGGCTGCACTTCAACGGTAAAAACCTGATTCCCTCGCCGCAATCCAACGGCGACCAGCGCGTGAACGGGTCGCTGCAAAGCCAATACAAGGCTCAGTCGGATATGGAGCTGAAAGATTCGCTGTCGTTCAAAATGGCGGCCAAGATCGTCGACATCCAACCTAACGGCAACCTGGTGATCGAAGGCCATCGGGAAGTCATCATCAACGACATCAAATGGCAACTATCGCTGACCGGCATCGTCCGCCGGCAATCGATCGGCCCCGATCGCATCGTTCGCAGCGAGTCGATCGACGATCTGCAGATCGACAAGCGCGCCGGTGGCTTTGTCAACGACGGCGTCAAGCGCGGCTGGTTCACCGAGTGGTACGACAAGTGGAAGCCATTTTAGCGATCGGATACAGGCAATTCAGGCGTGCCGAGGGCAGCCGCGAAGCGTGGGAGGGTGATGCGTATGAGATATAAGAGAGCGCAAATGCTGGTTGGGGTTTTCCTAACGGCGGTGATGATAATTGTCATCGCGGGTACGCAGGCAACTGCCTCTACACGCCTCAAGAATATTTGCCGCATCAAAGGTCAGGAAGAAAACACGTTGCACGGCCTGGGCTTGGTGGTTGGGCTCAGCGGAACCGGCGAGGCGAACGACCCACTGACGATGCGGGCAATTGCCCGTTCGATGGAGCTTCTGGGCAACCCGCTGTCGATGAATGGCGAAGCGACGAACGTCGACGACTTGCGCAAGCTGAAAAACGCCGCTCTGGTCCTGGTCACCGCTACGGTGCCGGCCACCGGGGCCCGCCGCGGTGACGAACTGGATTGCCAAGTCAGCGCAATCAACGGCAAGAGCCTCGCCGGCGGCCGGCTGGCATTCGCGTCACTGCAAGGGCCTAACACGCAGGACCATCGTGTATTTGCCTTGTGCCAAGGTTCCTTGACGATCGACAATCCGGCCCAGCCGATGGTGGCCGTGATCCCGGGCGGCTGCCGCATGGAAGCCGACGTGCCGACGAAGTTTGTCCTGGACACGAAGGACGGCCGCTACATCACGCTAATCCTCGACAAGAATCACGCCAATTTTCAGACGGTCGATGAAATCCGACAGGAAATCGACCGCAAGTACAAATCGAGCATTCGCTATGCGGAAGCCGACGTGCCCAGCGTCGAAGCGATCGATGCCTCGACCATCAAGGTGCGAATTCCCAATGCGTACCGGGAGGATCCGGTCGGCTTCGCCGCTGAGCTATTGGAAACGAACGTGTTCGAGCCCGAGCCGGAGGCTCGTGTCGTGGTCAACACGCGGGCCGGCAGCATCGTAATCAGCGGCGACGTGGAGATCGGCGATGTCATCGTCACGCACAAGAACGTCGTCGTGCAGGCGGCCGCAGCGCCGGCGTTTGCGGCGCTCGATTCCGACAAATCGAGTCAGCCCAAGCTGCAAGAGCTCGTGAATCAATTGAACGCCCTCAAGGTGCCGACCGACGACATGATCGAGATCATCCGCGGCATCGAACAAAACGGCAAGTTGCACGGCAGGTTGATTATTGATCAGTAAACGACTTGTAGTGAGCAGGCGAGTGAGCGACTGATTGATTGAAGCAGGAGTAGTTGCCATGAATGCAAGCAGCATACATTCCACGGCGGCGCCTTCGTCGCTTCCGGCAAACTCGCTGACGCGGAATTCCGCCGACCTGGCGACCCAGTTCAACGCCAAAAAGACGCCCGCCGAAAAGATAGCCGAACTGCATGACCGATTCACCCAATTCGTCGGTGAGACGTTTTACGGCCAAATGCTCAAATCAATGCAGGCGACCGTCGGTAAGCCGGCCTACTTCGATGGCGGCCGCGGCGAAGAAGTATTTCGCGGGCAACTCAACCAAACGCTCGCCGAGCATATGTCGAAAGCAGCGGCCGACCGCTTCGCCGATCCACTGTTTCATCGCCAGTTTCCGCAGTTGTCGCTCGATCGGAAGTAATCGAGCTCCAGGTGATATTCGTCTATACGCCTTGGGCACTTATTAGCCATTGAAGTTACCAGCTCGGCCCGGAACAATCCCATCACAGCACTCGTGAAGCAGCCCGCGTATGAACGACACCTGGGAAGCGGAAATCGCAAATTTGCTGACCGACCTGGCCCAAGTGCAAGGCGAATTGCTGGACGTGCTCGGCAAAAAGCGCGAGATTTTGGCCAGCGGCGAGCACGCCGCCCTGGCAGTGACGGCCCACCGCGAGCAGGCCCTCATCCAGCGCCTCAACGCGTGTCACCAGCAGCGACAGCAACTTTTGGGGCGGGCGGCGGCCGACGGCTTGCCGGCCGACAGCATCCGCTCGCTGGCGTCGGCGCTGCCGGCCGACAGCCGCCAGCGCATGCAGTCGACGATTGACCAAGCGGCCGAGCGGGGACGCTTCCTACAAAACCAGTGCCTCACGAACTGGGTGCTAGTACAGCGGACGCTCTTACATCTTTCGCAAATGATCGAGATTATTGCTACCGGCGGGCAGCCTATGCCGACATATGGAAATGGGTCCGAGCACACCCGCGGCGGCGCCTGGTCGACCGGGCCGTGTAGCGCGCACAATGCTGTTTCCAGGCGCAAAACCACTCGGCCGCCTGCGACGCGCTTGGTGCAACCAAGATATTGAGACTGGGAGACAAGCAAACCGGGAGAGTCGGTGATTCGCTCTCTCATCTCCTTGTCTTCCCTACTCCTAGTCTCCTTGTCTATTGTATGTCGGCGCAGCCGAAACTCGTCCTCACCACTGATAAGCGATGTCCCTCTTCGGCTCGATCCAGATGGGCGGCAACACGCTGCGGGCGATGCAAATCGGCCTGCAGGTCGTCGGCAACAACATCGCCAACGCCAACACGCCGGGCTACATCCGCCAAGAGGCGATTTACGCGCCGGCCCCGGTCCAGAAGGTCGGCAACCTGATTCTGGGCCTAGGCGTCGAAGTCGACAGCATCGTACAAAAGCTCGACCGCTTCGTCCAAGAGCGGCTCGTCGGCGCCCGCAGCGATACGGCCGCGGCCGAGACGCAGGAAAAAACCTATCGCGATCTGGAAGTGCTCGTCAACGCCCTGTCCGGCGAGGTCGACCTCGGCACGGGCATGACGTCCTTCTTTGAGTCCATTCATGAAGTGCTGACCGACCCCGGCAGCGCCGGGGCACGGACCCAGGCGGTCGGCAACGGTGTGACGCTGGCTCGGACGATATCCGACCTCAACAGCCATGCGATTACCATTCAAGAGCAGCTCAACGATCGGGTGACCGCGCTCTCCGATCAAATCAATTCGCTGGCCGAGAATATTCGCGGACTGAATTTGCAAATCGTATCGATCGAAGGGGGCGACCCCACGGCCAGCTCGGCCGGCAGCCTGCGCGTCAGCCGGCAAAATGCCGTCGACGAACTGGCCAAGCTGGTCGGCATCCATGTGGAGGAACAGCCCAGCGGCGCCCTCTCGGTTGCCGTTGGCGGCGATTTTTTGGTGTTCGAAGGGCAACGCCGCCAGGTCGAAGTTGATTCTTCGGCTGAGAAGGGGCACGAGCTGGGTGTCATACAATTCGCGGATACTCATTCGGAGCTCGAAACGTCGTCCGGCGAGCTCGCCGGCCTGTATGCCTCGCGAGACGGCATTATCGGCGGATTTCTCGACAAGCTCGACGACTTCGCCAGCACGTTGGCGTTTGAATTCAATAAGGTGTATTCCCAGGGTCAGGGGCAGGTCGGTTTCAGCAGCCTGACGAGCGCCGAGACGATTCAAGACCCCAGCTCGGCCCTGGACGCGGCCGGACTGCCGTTCACGCCCGTCAACGGCACGGTCGACGTGCTGATCCGCAACAAGAGCGACAACCTCACCAAGACGTACACGATCCGCGTGGATTTGAATGGAATCGACGACGACACGTCGCTCAGCGACCTGGCCGCCGATTTGGACGCGATCGACGGGCTCAGCGCGACGATCACCTCGACCGGCGCGCTGCAACTGACCAGCGATTCGACGGATACGGATTTCGCGTTCGCCAATGACACCAGCGGCCTGTTGGCAGCCCTGGGTGTAAATACGTTCTTCACGGGCTCATCGGCCGGCACGCTGGGCGTGAACGGCAACTTGATCGGGATCGACAACGCGTCGCGCTTTGCCGCCAGCCTCAATGGCATCGGCGAAGACGCGCTCAATGCTCAGGAACTGGCCGCCTTCGCGGACCGGCCGCTCGACTCGGCCGGCGGCGCGTCGATCTCCGACATTTACAACCAACTGATCAACGGAATCACGCAAGGGTCGGCTGCCGCCCAATCGGTGGCCGAGGGCTTTCGTACCTTTGAAGGAACGCTCGACGGCCAGGCCCAATCGGTCAGCGGCGTGAGCCTGGATGAGGAAGCGGTCAAGATGATCACGCTCCAGCGGATCTATCAAGCTTCGGCCCGCTACATTCAGACGATTTCGGAGTTGATGGATGTGCTGGTGAAGCTCTGATCAGGTGTCAGGTGTGAGACAATTCCGCGGAGTTTACAACAAACGTAGAGTGCGTCGAGTCCGCGAGACGCACCGACAAAGCGCCCCCTTGTCAGGCCGAGTTTCGACCCACCCTACGCCTTTATCTGACCCCTGACACCTTCCCACTCCCATGGCCCGTATCATTCCCATCCCGACGACGCGCGTAGGTGATTTATTCATTCGCCAGCGGCTCTCGGACCAAATCCACAACGACCAGTTGGATTTGTTCAATCTGCAAAACCAGATCAGCACCGGTCAGCGGCTGCAAGTCCCCAGTGACGACGCGTCGGCGGCCTTGCGGGCGATCAATTTGCAGCGGCTGTTGGCCCGCAAGGGCCAGGTTCAAACGAATATTCAGTCGAGCACTTTTTACTTGAACTCGGCCGCCAACGCGCTCAGCTCCCTCTCCGGCCCTTTGGCCGAGCTGCGGGGCGAAGTGATCGGCACGGCCGGCACGCTCACGACCGACGAACAGCGGCAGGCGGTCATCCAAGCGATCGACGGCGCGCTGCAAGACCTACTGGAAACCGCCAACACCAAGGCCCAAGGACGCTATCTGTTTTCCGGATCGCGCACCGTGCAGGCTCCGTACGCCTTCAAAGGCCAATTCGTTGAATACAACGGCAACGACGGCGATCTCAGCAGTTACGTCGATCTGAACCGCCTCTTCGAAACGAACGTGCCGGGCACGGACGTGTTCGGCGGCATCTCGACGCCCGTCGAGGGCACGGCCGACCTGAATCCGCATCTTTCCGCCGATACGCTGCTGCGCAACATCAACGCGGGCGCCGGCATCGGCAAAAACGCGGCGATCACGCTCCGGACGGTCGTCGGCGGCAATCCGGCCGTGACAAGCGTCGTCGACCTGTCGGGCGCCGTGACGATCGGCGAAGTCGCGCGGCTCATCGAAGAGGCGGCGCCGACCAGCGCGCAGGTCGCGGTCGACGTCACGGGAACAGGCCTGGTGATCCGATCCGCCACCGGCACGGTGTCGATCGATGAAGTCGCGCAAGGCCGCGGCGCTCATGAACTAGGGATCTTTACCGGCACGACGTCGCCAGCGAGCACGATCACCGGAGGCGACCTCGACCCGGCCGTGACGAAATCAACTCGCGTGGCC
Source organism: uncultured Planctomycetota bacterium (assembly GCA_963738665.1). Lineage (GTDB taxonomy): Bacteria > Planctomycetota > Planctomycetia > Pirellulales > Lacipirellulaceae > JABDGM01. The sequence continues at coordinate 553,216 of CAVTXL010000002.1, read as the reverse complement.
GACCTCTTGGGCACGAAGGCCCAAGGCCGCGTCATTTCGACCGATCCGAACAACGACCTGGTGCTCACGGCGAACCAGAACGGCGCCGCCTATAACGGCGTCACCGTGAACTTCGTATCGGGCCTGCCGGCCGGCAGCGAGGCAGCGACCTACGACAGCAACACGAACACGCTCACCGTCCAGATCGAAGACGGCGTATCGTCGGCAGCCCAGGTGGCCGCGGCTATTTCGGCCGAAGGCACATTCAGAGCCGCCCTCGATTACCGCGACGCCACATCGAGCATCCAGGCGGGCGTGAATCCGGTTTCGGTGGCCAGCTTCGCCAGCGTGACGTCGGGCGGCGGCGGCACGACGCTCGACTCCACGTCGGGTTTGATCCTGACCAACGGCGGCCAGAGCGTGAAACTCGACATCAGCGGGGCAACGACGGTCGAGGACCTGCTGAACCTCGTCAACGGACTTGACTTGGGCCTGAAGGCCGAGATCAATGCAGCCGGCACGGGACTCAACATCCGCTCGCGCTGGAGCGGTGCCGACCTCTCGATCGGCGAAAATGGCGGCACGACGGCCACGCAGCTCGGCATCCGCAGCTACACCGGCGCCACGCAGTTGGCCGAGTTCAAGCGCGGTGTCGGAGTGGAAACGGCCGACGACCCGGCGAACAACGATCTATTGATCACGGCACGCGACGGGACACAGCTTTCAATCAATTTGTCGACGGCCAAGACCGTCCAGGACGTGATCGATCTGATCAACACCAACGCAGCAAACAACACGGGCACGACGGCTGTGGTGGCCCGGCTGGCGACGACGGGCAACGGCATTGAGCTGGTTGACTCCAGCACGGTCACGACCGGTGCGCTCACGATCCAGACTGCCGAGGGGAGCAAGGCCGCCGAATTGCTCGGATTCATTCCCGACGGCCAAGCACAGGCCACAGCGAACACGCCCGACGCCAACGGCGACTTCGTGCTGAAAAGCGATGACCGCCACACAATTGAGGTCGATAGCATCTTTAACTCGCTGCTGCGGTTGCGCACCGCACTCGAGTCGGGCGATCCGCCGGCGATCGGCCGTGAGCTGGATCGCTTCGACGCAGCCACCAGCCGCATCACGTTTGCCAACGCCGACATTGGCAGCCGGCTGCAAAACTTGACGGTCGTTCAGCACCGCTTGGAAGACGAAAACGTCCAGTTGAAATCCGCTTTATCGGACGACATGGACGTGGACCTGGTGGATGCAATCTCCAACCTCACGGCCCGCCAATATGCTTTTGAGGCCTCGTTGCGGACGGCGGCCACGCTGCTGCAGACGACGCTGCTGAACTACATCTAAGCAGGACGGACAATCGTGTCCGTCCACGGCTCCCCTTGCTTCCACTAGCAACCGCGTCGCTTTGCCGCGGCCCACGCACATTTGCTGGAATTCGAGCCTCTCTTGACGCGGCGAAGCCCGATCGGTTTGAATGGCCGCTGAAAACACGGTTGCAATCGGCAAGGTGATGGCGGGTTTCGCAAGGGAGGATGCACAATGAATACGGCTGAACCGACTGTTTCCACGGAAGATATCGCCCGCAGGGCCTACGAGCTGTGGCAAGCCCGCGGCTGCCCGCCCGGCGACGGCACGGAAGATTGGCGGGCCGCGGAAGCGGAATTGAACTCGCAGGCAATCTCGCGCAACGGTGAAAGCGGCCGCGGATTCTTGAGCTGGTGGCGGCGAGCAATCCAACGAGCCGCCATGAACGGCTCGAATAATTGACGTGTGACATAGGATGGACAATCCTATCCGTCCTGTCACTTGTTCGAATCGTGGACGGACAAGATTGTCCGTCCTACAAATGCTCTTAGCGTAGCGACCGCTGACACTCTGCCACGCGCCCATTCGTGACCGGGCCGACCGACACTCCCAGCCAGCCGTCTTCCAGCACGAGCTGAGTAATCATCAGACCGGCCAGGCGCGGATCGTCCGGGTTCTCGAGGCGGAAGACGGGCAGTCGGCGTTCTTCGCCCAGCACAACTTTGAACACGTTGTACAAGAGCGCGCGGTCGCCTGCCCCGATTTGCCGCTGCACGCCCTCAATTCCCAGCGCACCGTCGCGGACCAACTCGGCCGTCAAACCGCTGACGACTGGCTTGTAAAAGGCGTGCACGATGAAGTTGCGGACGTGCTGGTCTTCCTGTACGAATTCGGTGATCGCTATGGCCAGCTCCAGCCGCCCGTCGTTGATGTGAAACTGGACCGCGTCCTGCGCCGCGAATTGAAAGATCGTGTCTTCTTTCGCCTCCGGCGGCTGCTCGAGCGCCAGCCGCGGCAGTTTCTCACGCAGCTTCGTTTGCAGTTGCCCGGCGGTCAGCCGCTCGGCGTTGAGCTCTAAGGAAACGGCCGCGTTGGTGAGGGCCGATTCGTGCACCTGCAAGCTGGCCAGGCTATCTGAGAGCGCCCGCGGCCGCGGCGTGTGGCCAGCCAGTTGATCCTTGCCGGCCACACGCAGCCGGGCGACTGAGCGCTGGGTGGTGGTCGCCATCTCCAGCGGCGTGATTTCGACGCTGTATTTCGCTAGCGGATTGGTGAAGCTTTGCTCCACCTGTTGGCGGATGTCATTGACTAGCTCGCCGGTTCGGGCGTCAACTCGCTCCATCGTCCGGTTCTCGACTTTATACTCGACCTCGGCCTTCGCCTGCGGCCGTTTTTGCTTGTATTGATTGATCGCCTCTTGGCGAGCGAAGCCGCCCACCAGCGGAATCCAGTCGAGGCCCGTCGAGACTCCCAGCAGTTGACTGCAATTCTCGGCGTCCACCGACGAGGGCTGTAGGTGCACCGAGCCGTCGGCTTCCACCGTGATCGGCGTCTCGGCGACGAATTGCGTCGAACCGTGCGTGAAGACCTGAGCCCGGCCGACGGACGACGTGTCGGATTCGACGGTCCCTTGGGTGTACAGCGCAAGCTGCCAACGGCCGATCGTGGGCTGCAGTTCGACCCGCGTCCACGACATCGTCGCGCTTTGCCCGCGAACGGGCGTGCCAGCGATCCGTTCGCGTACCGGCCGGGCTTCAGCTCGCTGCTGCGAAACAAAGCGATTGAGCAAATCGGCCGTAATGGCGACGCGGACGTTCGCGTTGCGGTAATTGTTTTCGACGGCGTCGGCCAGGGCCTGATCGAGATCGTCGCTGGAGGATCGTAGTTGTTGCTCGACGAGGGCCACGTGGCGGCCGAGTTCCGGATCGCGCGTCTGTTCGTAAGCTTCCAGGCCGGCGCTGAGCGATTCGAGGTGATTCGACGACGGCAAGGCGTCCGCTGCGCCGCGAAACAAGGGTCCCAGCGGCCCGCGCGATGCGATCCGAGTATCGCTTATCGCGGCCAAGCGAATGTCGCGCATCGCCGTCCAGCAATCGAGCCGGCGCTCGAGCGCCCAATGGGCCCGCAGTAACTCGACGCAGAGCGCTTCGTTGTCTGTCTGTTCGGCCAGTCGGACGGCGGATTCGGCCGACTTGTCGAGTCTGTCAAGCAAGGCCGCCGTTTGACCGGCGTCGCGTCGCGGCCCTTCGGCGAGCGTCTTCAACTGCGTCAGCGTATCGTTCGCCCATTGCGCGGCAAACGGCTGTAGCGCCAGTCGCTCAAGCTGCGACAAGAGCAGGTCGGGGCGGCTCCAAATTGTCGCGGTGACCGCCGGTGCCGTCGGCTCAGCCGCGGGCGCGTCCGCCAGCAGCTCCAGGGCAGGTGCTGCCTCGATTGTTTTCGGTCCGGCCTCACGATGCTCCGCCGGCGTAGAAGCAACGACGGCGGGCGATTCGCTGATCACCGGCCAGTCGAAGTCAACGGCGCGAAACTTGTCGATCGCGGAGAGAGCGATCCTCGCGATCGTTGTCTTTGGCGCGCAGTGGACTACCGCCTGACCGAGGTTTTCAAACACGCTCGCCAGTTGGGGCTGGATGTCGAGGGGTTCGAACGGCGGAGCGGCGGCAAGCGGCGTGGTCGCGGCCGGCAATGTTGTGTTTAGGCTGATGTCCGGATTGGACAGGATCACGTCGCTTGGCGACGGCCAGCTCATGCCGGGATACGAGATGGAATAGTCAGACCTTGCCGAACCCGACGCGAGCCCGATGGACAAGCGGGCCAGTATCTCATCGTCATCGACCGATTTCAACGGCTGGCCGGCGGCCAACGACCCGCCGGAGGCTGCCTTCGCGGACTGGCTTGTAGCCGCTGGCGCGCTGGGTGCGGCGCTTGCCGTCGCATCGCCGCTCGCGTTTGCGGCGGCCGCTTCTTCCGCGTCGGCTTGGGCCACGAGGTCGGCCAAATCGAGGACCGCGTCGTGGGGCCGCGACCGGCGGTGGGTCAGAGCTCCGCTCCCGGGCCGGTCGACGACCGCGGCTTCCTCATTGCCCTGCGTCGTGCGCCAATAACGGGGCACGGTCAGGCAAAACAACAAAAGGCCGACCAGCGCGATGACAAACGGCCAGCGTTGAGTTCTTCGAGTCACTTGCATTCTAATACGCTCCTGCCCGAAGCGCGACCGGCTCGCGCCCCCGTCGCACCGCGGGACAGTATCCTTGCCAGGCGGGCCCGCGGATGCGAGGATAAACGCTGATCGAATTCAGGGCCGGGACGCGCGACGGGGGTATCGCGCGCTTCGGGGACACTAGCTCTAGCTATTGCTTAAGATAAGATCGGTACTTTGCGCCGCCTCAATAAAATGAGAATTTTCGGATCACGGCAAGTGTTGCTTACGGGAGACAAGTAGCTGTTTTCGGTCACGTGCTGTTGGCCGGTCTCGGTGAATGTATCGGCTTAGCGCTGCGTTCGTGGCCGGCTCGCGACGCGCCGCAGTGGGTTTAAGGGCTTCTCAGCCGGTACGCTGCCGGTCCGTGCCGCGGGCTGTTCGATTCGCGGTGCCTTCTGCAGCCTGATTGCGGATGCCAATGAATTCGGCCGCGCGCTGCAGATCATAACGGTCCGCATCTTGGAAGGACGAACGGCTTCCATATTCTGGGCGGAGTGGTTGGTCCTAGAGCGGGGTGGGAGGATGTAACGGCTGTAGCGAACGTACCGGCCGGTCGGCAATCGGGCGCGCCGCAATAGAGGTCACCTGGCTGGCGACAAAGTCGCAAGGATGCACCGCGGAATGTGATTAGACGAAGGACGAACAATTCGATCCCTAATTTCGAGGCCCGTAGGACGGACAAGTTCGTCCCTTCTGCAACCGCGATGGCACACGGCCCTGGCACACGGCCGTGGTAAACTGCGACCTGAGGTATCGCACCATGAAGATCGAAGGCCAAGGCCAGTTGCTGCGGATTTTCATCGGAGAGAGCGATCGCTGGGAAGGTCGCCCGCTCCATGAAGCGATCGTGCGCGCCGCCCGTGAGGCGGGTCTGGCCGGCACGACGGTGCTGCGCGGCGTCGAGGGCTTTGGCGCCAGCAGCCGCATTCACACGGTCAGAGTTCTGCGGCTCTCGGAAGATTTGCCGCTGGTGATCGAGATCGTCGACCGGGCCGATGCCATCGCAGGTTTCCTGCCGACGCTCGACACAATGGTTGCCGAAGGCATGGTGACGCTCGAACAGGTAAATGTGCTGATGTATCGGCACAGCGGCGACACGCCGCCGGCGATCGACGACGGCGAACTCGAGCTGGAAGGTTCAGCCGACACGCCCGCCCCGACACCGGCGCCGGAATTTCCAGAAGCCACCGACCGCGCCCGCAACATCATCACCCTGGCCCGCGCACAGGCCCGGCAATCACATCGAGGCTTTGTCGACAGCGTCGATGTGCTTTTGGCAATGATTCGCGAGCCGGGCGGCATTGCTGGACACGTGTTGGCCGATTTGGGAATCCAGAGTGATACGGTCGAGAAGTGTTTGCGGGATGAAGTCAGCCGTGAATCGCCGACCGACAATTTCCTGGCCCAGCTCTATAAGAACAGCGTCTCAGAGGCGAACTTGATGCGTGACAGGTTTGTGGGTACTGAGCATCTGCTGTTAGCGTTGTGCGAGACTCGCCCCAGTGCGGCCACCGACATCTTTATGCGACTCGGCTGTCAGCCGCGGGAGCTGTGCCAGGACGTGCTCGAGATCTTAGGCCGGCATGACGACTGGCAACGCTGGCTCGCCGATCACCCGGACATGTAAGTAGGTGAGCTCGGGCCGGCAGGTACAGGCGAATAACGAGGGCCGTGCGCGTACGCGGCCCCGCTACTCGCAGCGTCGATTCTACGATCCACCAGCTCAGGAAACCTTGACGTCGATTTTCTTCGGTTGCGCTTCCGGCGCTTGCTGATCGTCACGTGTAGCACGCCATTGGTCAACTCGGCGGTGATCGTCTCGGGGTTGACCGAGTCGGGCAGCGACACGCTTCGCGAAAGTTTGCCGTAGCCGCGCTCGTTGTGCCAATTGGTGCGGTCACCAGTCGGCGCATTGCGCTCCAGCGTGATCGAGAGCGCCCCTTTGTCGAATGTCAACTCGACGTCTTCCTTGGCGACGCCGGGCGCGTCGACTTCAATGTGGAATGTGTTGTCCGCTTCCCAAATGGAAGCCGGCGCACGCCAAGTGGCGACTTCCTCCGGCCGGAAGAAGTGATTGAACAAAGTGTCAAACTCCGGCATGCTGGTCGGCAATAAGCCGCCTAACCGATTGCGCTGCATTGTGTTGGACATGGTCCATTTCTCCTTTGCAAAAAACGACGTTGTGCGAGAGTAGAGTATTGTCGTCCCGAACTGGAAAGCGGCGGTGACCGCCGCGGAACTGGCTCATTTCGGAAGTTCTGAAAAGCAGTCCATGTGCCATTCCAACTCAAATGTTTGTACGACGATTGATCATGAGCGCAACACGTTTTCCACATTGAGCTTGCATCAATGCACCTCACTGGCGGCCGCAGCCACCTCGTCAAATTGGCAGCCGCAAAAATGGCAATTGAAGCCTTGTCGGGCAGTTTGAGTTGCCAAAATGACAGGCGGCGATTGCCTCAGACCGCCCACATAACTCGTGGACGCGCAAACGGCAGAATCCAACGAACCCCTACTTGCCGTTCGGCAGCACCACGTAACAGCCGTTAAACGACACGGCCGGCCCGGTGCCGCCGGCGATCTCCACGAGCAGATCGAGCTTGGCCTGGCCCTTGTCGTCGAGCATCTCCAGAAAGTACTGCCGGGCCTCGGCCGTAATCGGGTGGCAGTGAGCGAAGATTTCCGGTGAGGTGACCGGTTCGTGGTAGCGGATCGTACTGCGGCGGATGACAATGCTTCCCTGGCGGGCCAGTTCGCGCAGCAGCAAAAAGACAGTGCCCCAGCCGGTGATCGTGCACAGCGCATTGAGGCTGCCCGCGAATGCTGTTTGCTGATGATTGCGGTTCGGGTCGAGCGGCAGCCGCATCACGAGACCGTCGGCGCCGCTGGCCGAGGCGCAAATTCCCATTTGTGCACACATCGGAATTTCGCGTTCGAGCGTCGTCTGCAGCTCGGCGAGGGGGGACGTGAGCGAGTGTTTGGGCGTCTGTGGCGTGGCGTCAGGCATTTTCCTCTGGCTGGCCCGAGTCTTCGCAATTTGCCCGCCCACTTTGGCCGGGACCCGACGAACCTGCTTTTCTCATCGTAACCGAACGGTGGACAGGCCACTAGCTGAGCTGTCGCCTAGCTGAGACGCGGCCGGGAACGCTGCTGGAAGGACGCGTGCCGTCGGTTTGAATCCGTATTCGTCACGCCCTACAGCTTGATCAACAACAGCACTGAGTAGTTGACAAGGTGTGGATCGGCGCCGCTGGGGGTGCTGTCGTAGCGGTCGTTGGCCGCAAGCTTCAGGCTGACGTTCGACGGGCGATCAAGGGCTATCTCCCACCCCGCCTCGCTCACCAGGCGGTATTCGCCAACCTCGTCCCACTCTGGATAGTAATCGAACTTGGCCGAAACTTTCTGCCGCGCGGTGAAGCGGTGCGTGAACTCGACGCCAACCAACGATTCCGGCACCAAGCGGTTGTCGGGGCCGCCGAACTCGCGCAACGCGCCGCCGCCAACGCGGCCAATCAGCTCGAGTTCCGGATTGTGGATGAAGCGGTAGCCGATACCGGTGTTGGCATTGGTCTGCACGTCGAACGCCTGAAACTCGTCGTAGAACAGATTGCCGGTGGCGAACAGCGTCCAGGGCGACGTCTCGTCGAGGAGCCAATCATTGCGCACGTCGAGCTGAGCGTTGTTTTGTGTGGTTGCGCCGCCGCTGGTGGTGCGGTTGTAGGTTGTCTTGAGATCGAGCTTCGAGAATCGCGAATCCCGCAGCACATGCCCGCCGGCGCGGACGCTAATCGAATCGCTCGTGCCGCTCGAGCCGTTGAGGCCGAATTCGATGCTCGTTTCCCAGGGCACCATGCTGAGCACGGCGACGCGCGGCGCACCGCTGGGCGGCACTTCCGTGAGCATCGCTTGATCGTCACCAGCAGATGGTGCCTCACTGCTTGCCGTCGGAGCCAATTGCGCGGGAGTCGGCAGCAGTTCTGCGTAAGGCGATCGCTCGGAGGCCGGCACGTCGAGCGGCGCCTGGGGCACGAACTCTGCAACGGACGGAGCGGCTGGCGCGGCCGGCGGTTCGCTTGGTCCCGGCGGGGCTAACAGCGGCTGCGCAATCGTGGCACGTGCCGACAGAAAAGCGAAGGCAGTCGCCAACAGGAAGCCCAGCCGAATTGCGAGGCGCAGCGCGATCTCGCAGCACGAGTGACAGGGCGGCGCGCAGTAGGAAATAAGGCATGGCGACAGGTGTACGCTCGGCAACGAACAACACTTGGACCGGATCACGGCCGCACTTATACTGAAGCCCGCTTCGCCGCTCAAGCCGTTTGCTACGGCGCTAGCAAAGCTGGCAGCGCAGGTTCGCTGTACAAATGAACGTATGAACTCAAAAAGGCCGGGCCCTCGATTCGAATTCGGGGCCCGGCCTGAGATTTCATGTCGAAGGTTTATCGCGTCAACCGCATGTTCAGTTGCAGCCGCAACCGCCACCACAACTGCCGCAACCACCGCCGCAGGAGGGCACATCAACGGTCTGTTGGACCATGTGGCAAACCCGCACCGGCACTTGCTCTTGCGTGGTGACCGGCACGCAGACGTTGACCGTCACCGTCTTTTCCTCCGGTTGGCACTCGTAGTGAGTGACATGGACGGAACGTGTCTTCTGCTGCGGCACACAGACGGTGTACTGCACCTCGCGAGATTGCGTCTCGTTCACGTAGCGGCACACTTGCACATCACGCGAGCGCGTTTCCGTGCGGTAGCGGCAGACGTTGACCGTTCGGGTTTGCTCCTGGTTTTGGTAGTTGCAGACTTTCACAGTCCGCTGCATCTGAACGGGCACGCACTTATTGACGGTCACGGTGCGGGTGCGCTGTTCGTTCGTGTAACTGCATACGCGAACGTTCCGCGTCTTTTCGACAGGCACGTAATGGCAGACCTTCACCGTGCGCGTCCGCTGTTCGTTGCGGGTCTTGCAGACGTTGTAGGTGTAGGGCACCTCTTCCGTCACGGTCTTGTAGGTCGTGCAGGGCACTTCCTTGGTGTAGTTCTCAGGCATCCACACCCGGTGGCAGACTGTTCGCGTGCCGCAGCCACCGCAGGCGTCGCAGCCGCAGTTGTTGCAGCCGCCGCAACTGTTGCAGGGAACTTCTTGCGTCTGGGATTCCCAATGCCCGCTGCAGACGGTGACGGTCCGCATCGTCGTTTCAGGAACGCGCCTGCAAATGGTGCGTGTCGCCTGAACTTGCTCAGTGTATGGAACGCAGACGTTGTACGTTTGCTGCTGTTCTTCCCACTGCGGCTGTTGAACCGCGTAGGTCTCGGTCTTTTCCTCCACGTGCGGGACACAAACGGTGTAGGTCTGCTGGACTTGCTCCGGCTGGTTTTGCATCACCGTGTAGTTGACGACCCTATCTTCGTAGACAGGCACGCAGACGGTATACGTCTGTTGGACCTGCTCGGTGTAAGGCACGCAGACGTTGTACGTTTGTGTATGGGTTTCCATCACGGGCTTGCAGACGGTGTAATTGACGGTGCGCGTGCGGGTCTCGGGCACCATGACCGTGCAAGTAATTTGCTTTTCTTCGGTGATCGGCACGCGATTATACGTCGTCACCTTGCGCTCTTGCTGCTGCGTTTGATAGGAGACCCGGTTGACCGTGCGCATCTCCGTCGTGTACTGGGGCACGTAGATGGTCTTTTGCACCATCTGCGTGACGCAGTTGCCGCAGCCGCTGGACGCGGCCACGCCGCTGCAGCCGCCGCAACTGTTGAAGCCGCAATTGCGGCAGGCCCAAGCTGGCGAGGCGACCGTGGCCAGAAGCACCGCCACGGTAGGCACCAGCGCTAAAAATCGTCGGTTCATCAAAACATCCTCCTTTGTTACCACCACGTTTCGACTCGGGGTTAGTCACGCTGCGCGGCGAGCATCCACGCAAAAATGCATTGAATGCGCTGCTAGCGACAAAAATTAACGATTGCGAAGTCTGGGCAAGCAGTGCTGCCGATTCTAGCCCGTTTGCGGGGGCGGTCAAGGAACGTCACGGCGTGCGGTTTCAGGGGGCGTAGCCCAGCAAATAGCGGGCCTTTTTGCGCTTAGCGGCTCGCCAGAGGGGCCCGCTGGGCCCCCAATCACGGGGGTCGCCCGCAAACTCCTCGCAGAATACCCCTTTTCTCAACGAAGTGATAGAACCTCTGACTTATAAAAGTTGAAAAAAATTAAGAACTGTGCGACAGAGTGTGCGGAAGCGCGCAGGTTCGACGGGCGACGGCGCGCGTCGTGCCGCGCCAGGTTTCCAATCGCCTGGCAACCGGCGAACCAACTCGGCAGAGCCACTGGCCGGGGCGATGGGCCGGTACGGCTTGCGAAAAACAGTGGGAGTCGGGTTGTGTGCGCGAAAGCGAGAATCGATTCAAAACGACAAAACTGGGGAGTTTTGAAGGCGAACCCAACGAAAAGATCCGTGAAAACCAAGCTCGCCTGAAGACTGGAGTGACAAAACCCGTGGAGTTTTGATCACGCCCGCACGAACTCCGATAACAATTGTTACAAAAGGCGAGAATCCATCGAGCGCAGGTCGGCGCGACAACGGCCCGGTGCTGTCGGCGGCCACTGCTCTGCCGGTCAGCAACTCTTCCGCACCGCTCCACCAATTCGACCCGCTGCGTCGCCGCCGAACGCTGGCGGCCGGCGAGGGATGAGTATATCTGGTACTATACATGTGTTCCGTATGCAAAATCGGTCAGTCGGATACTCGCTTTTTTTCGTTGCCGGCTGCGCGGTTGTGATCGCTGAGGAATGGTTGTCTCGCACCTCTACTCAACCCTACCCGAACCATTGAGGGTCGTTTGCGGCTTTCGAGTGTTATTTTGCCGTTCCAGAGCTAACGAATTCCAGGTGGGGGGCGATAACCCAGGGCAGCGTCTCGCTGACGCGCGGCTTTGCCTCTCCACGGCCAGCGGCCCGGGCTTTCGCACGGCGGCCATTCAGGCCCGGGATACGGTCGCCCGGAGCAAGTCGCTACGGCGGCTCGCAGCGGCGAGATAGTCGGGATCACTCGACGCGGTGCGATGAAAATCGGGTTCCTACGCAGAGGGTAGGAAAGGAGTAAAAAGTATAGCCAGGGCCAGTTTCATTGAAAAGAAGAGGTCGCAGAAAACGCAGAGAAACGAGTGACAGAGAAATTTTTTCGGCTCCACGTTTGGTTGTGGCCGGGCGGTCGGTATAATCGGCGGCATGAGCGACGTCACGCAGATCCTGTCGCGGATCGAGGCTGGCGACCCAAATGCCAGCGAAAAGCTGCTGCCGCTGGTCTATGACGAACTGAAGCAGTTGGCTGCCCACCGCCTGGCACAAGAGCGGCCGGGGCACACCCTCCAGCCAACAGCGCTGGTCCACGAGGCCTATCTGCGCCTGATTGGCGCCGATGAGCGTCCGCAATGGAACAGCCGGGGGCATTTTTTCGCCGCCGCGGCCGAGGCCATGCGGAGGATTCTGATCGAGCACGCACGGCGAAAAAGTCGGCTCAAGCACGGTGGCGGCTTCATGCGCGTCGACGTGGATGTGGCCGAGCTGCCAACGCATATGCAGGCTGAGGAGCTGATCGACCTCGATGAGGCGCTGGAAAAACTCCGACGGAACGATCCGCTCAAAGCACAATTGGTCACACTGCGCTATTTCGGCGGCCTTACGATCGATCAAGCCTCCGAAGCGCTGAATATCTCGCGGGTTACTGCGTTTCGATACTGGACGTTTGCCCGTGCCTGGCTGCACCACGAAATGACGGGCGAGCGACCGCCCCCGCCGCCCCAGATGGCATAAAGACTTCTCTGCCGCCTGGAGCGCGCGGGCTGCCGATGTCGCACTGACCACTAGAAGTGAATCGCTCCACGCGGGGTGGGAATCGATGAACGCGGAAGAAATCTTTCTCGCAGCGATCGACAAGCCGACGCATGCCGAGCGTCAAGCGTTTGTCGACACTGCATGCGGCGGTGACACCAATTTGCGAGTCCAAGTGCTGGGCCTGCTCCGCTCCCACGAAGGGGCCCGCAGCTTTCTCGAAGCACCGTTGTTTGACCCGGCCGAGACGCTAGATCATTCGGGGACCTCCGAGCCCCGTAGCGCATCGGCGGCGGATGAAATCGTGGTGGAGTCTTTCGCGCCCTCCACAACTCCGGGCGCTCTTGGCCGCATCGGCTCGTACGAAGTGATTGAGATGGTCGGCCGCGGCGGAATGGGCGTTGTCCTGAAGGCCCGCGATTCCAAGCTTCAACGCATCGTCGCCATCAAATTGCTGGTCCCGGAACTTGCCTTGAATTTATTAGCCCGCAAGCGCTTTCTTCGCGAGGCGCAAGCGGCCGCTGCCGTCGTGCATCAGCACGTGGTGACGATCCATGCCGTCGGAGACGATCCCCAGCCTTATTTGGTGATGGAGTTCATCGAAGGCCAGTCGCTGCACGAAAAGATCAACCGCAATGGCTATTTAGGGCTGGTCGAAATTCTGCGGATCGGTCAACAGATCGCCTTGGCGCTGGCCGCTGCGCATGCGCAGGGGCTCGTGCATCGCGACGTCAAGCCGGCCAACGTCCTTCTGGAAAACGGCGTCGAGCGTGTGCGGATCACCGATTTCGGTCTGGCCCGCGCCGTAGACGATGTAGGCCTGACGCGAACCGGGGAAGTGGCCGGCACTCCGCAGTACATGTCACCAGAACAAGCCCAGGGTTTGCCGCTCGATGAGCGCAGCGATCTGTTCAGCCTCGGCTGTGTCCTGTACGCAATGTGTACGGGCCGGCCGCCGTTTCCGGCCCAGTCGACGATCGACGCCATCCGGCGTGTGTGCGACGACCGGCCGCGTCCCATTCGTGAAACGAACGCTCAAATTCCCAGCAGCTTGGTAACAATCATCGACCGGCTATTGGCGAAACAGCCAGAGGAGCGGTTCCAATCGGCACAGGAAGTGGCTGAATTGCTGGGAAAGCTGCTGGCCAACCGGCAGCAGGGCGGCTCGATGTCTTTCGCGGTGCCGCCGAGCAAGGCAGCGCGGCCGCGACGTTTCCCGCGACGCTGGTTGGCCATGGCAGCCACGTTGTGCGCGGTGGTCGCCGGATTGGGTCTGACCGAGGCCTCCGGAGTCACGCATTTGATGCCGACCGTGATCCGCATCGTGGTGGGCGAAGGAGTGCTCGTAATCGAGACCGACGATCCAGCAGTGCGCGTGGCGGTCGACGGCCAAGACGTCAAAATCCAAGGCGCGGGAATCGAAGAACTTCGCTTGCGCCGGGCTCCTATCGGCTCGTTGCATCGAAAGGTGGCAAGCCGCTGCGCGAGGAACTGGTGACAATTATGCGCGGCGGCCGAGAGACGGTGCGAATGGCGCTGGAAGCAAGCGCTCGGCGAGCGCCTCGGCGCCGACGCCGGCCCCCTTCCCGATTGGCCTCAAGACGTGCCGCCGCCGGCCGTCGCCCCTTTCGGCGCCGAGCGAGCTGGCCAGTATCAGCAGGCTTGGGCCGACCATCTCAAGCTACCGGTTGAGTACGTCAATTCCATCGGCATGAAGCACCGCTTGATCCCGCCGGGCGAGTTCGCGATGGGAAGCTCCGTCGAGGACGTAACGGACCTCAAGCGCCAGCGCGAGTCAATAATTGGCTGGAGTGGCAGGTTCATGAACTCGATTTCGAGACGCCGCGGCGGACCACGCGCGTTGTGCAACCGTTCTACCTGGGCGCCTGCGAAGTCACCCTTGCTCAGTTTCGCCAGTTCGTCAAAGCGACACAGTATCTGACTGACGGCGAGCGGTCGGGCGACGGCGGCTGGGCCGATGAAAGCGGCCAGTGGGTCCGGCGGCCGACGCATATTTGGAAGACGCCCGGTGCGTGGAAAGTGTCGGACGATCAGCCGGTTGTGCAACTGAGCCACAATGATGCCGAGGCATTCTGCAAATGGCTGAGCGAGCAAGAGGGATTGACGTACGCACTGCCGGAGGAAGCGCAGTGGGAAATGGCCGCCCGCGCGGGCACGGCCGGGCGATATGGGACGGATGACAATCCTGAATCTGTCCTTCCAGTCGCCTGGATTCACGCAAATTTACCGGTCAATCGGCGCTCGCAGCCGCAGCCGGTGGGAGGAAAGCGCCCCAATGCGTACGGGCTCTATGACATGCTCGGCAACGTGTGGGAGATGTGCGCGGAGTGGCACCCGGCGTTCGCCGGCGAACGCCGCGTCACTCACGGAGGGGCTTGGAATGGCGATGTGATCCGCAGTCGGCCCGCCTCGCGTGGCGCTGCGCAGCCCAACATCGCGTGGGACTGCGCCCTGGGTTTCCGCGTCGCGATCATTGATCTGAATCTGGGCGACGCCCGGTTGCATACTCGCGTCGGGAAAGCATTTATGGCTAACGGCCAGTTTCCTGAGGCAGAGGCCGCATTTCGGCAGGCCGCGCGCTGGAACCGAATGCCGTCGGCCATCGCCACGATCTGGCGGATGCGCTTCGGGTGCAGGGGAAGTACTCCGGGGCTGCCGAAGCCTACGCCGAGGCAATCCGTCTCGGCGGCGACAGACATCACTCACACTACGCCTTGGGAAGCGTTTATGCCTACGTCGGCCGGTGGGAAAAGGCGGCGTCGGCTTTCGCAGGAGCCGCCGAGCGCGCACCTGGCGACATGTGGAGCCAATATCGATTGGCGACGCTGTCCTTCTACTTAAATGATTTGGAGTCCTACCGCCGCGCCTGTCGCGCGATGCTGGAGAACTTCGGCGAAACTCGAAACATTCTCTTCGCCGAACGTACGGCGAAGGCTTGCGCGATTGCGCCTGGTTTTGGTGGCGAAGCACAAAAAGTAATCGAGCTGGCAAATGTGGCCGTGACCGAAACGGAAGCTGATCCTGCACATAACTGGTTCGAGGTCACAAAGGCGCTAGTCGATTACCGCGCCGGCCGGTTTGGTCCCGCAGCACGCATGATCGTTCAGTCCGCGCCGTCAAACGAAGGAATCCACCGCGACGCGTTGGCGTTTTCAATCCTGGCAATGGCCCAGTACCGCCTGGGACAAATCGACGAAGCGAAGATCGCATTGGCGAACGCGCGGCACATCATCGCGGCTAAGCTGCCCGATACCGACAATGGTCAAACATTCAACGATGACTGGCATGACTGGCTACACGCACAGTTGCTGTATCGTGAGGCCAACGAATTGTTGCAGAAGTCGGTAATCGAATCGACGCACAAATCCGAATAGCAAATTAACAAACCGGCCGGTGAGGACAGCCGCCAAGAATGACCCTCACCGGCCTTGGTCGCCAGCCTGAGCGCCTCAGTCTGCGCGCCGAGGCGATTGGCTTTTTCATTGTGCTGCAGACGGTAAGGGAAGCGAACTATGTGTTCGTCGCTCCAATTCTGCCGAGGGAACTTTTTATGTGCCCTATGTATTATCGCGATTGCTGCAGAATCCAACCACGCCGCGACGATCGTGACCTACAACTTCGGCGGCGTCATCACCGATTCCGATTCGCCGTCGGTCCACGTGGGGGACCGTTTCGCCGGCCATTTCACGTTCGACCGCGACGCGCCCGACACGCATTCCGACCCAGATTTGGGACATTACGGCTATGGCCACTTTCCCAACCTCTTGCCGTCGACAGGCCTAATCGGCATGAGCTATTCCGTCGGTTCCGTGGGCCACTCGGCAAAGTGGACTTTGTCTTTCGACGTATTCAACAACAACGCGGGCGAAGATGGGTTCACTGCCACCAGCGACAACTTTGGCTTCGGCAGTTCCTCGTTGGTGCCGCCGCACACCTTTGGATATCTCGGGTTGTACGATTCGTCGCAAAGCGTCTTTTCGTCGGACTCGCTGCCGACGGAGTTGAATCTGGATGACTTCAATCTGACGGAGTTTAGAGGCTCCGATGGCTCGCAAAAGCAGTGCTGTTTCTTCGAAGGGATCGTCGATACGCTGTCGCTTGCACCGACCGCGAATTCGCCCGGCGATTACAACGACGACGGCGCAGTCGATGCCGCCGATTACACCGTCTGGCGAAATCACTTGGGAGAAACGTTTTCGCTTTTGGGTGAAAACCCGCTGGCCGCGACTCCAGGATTGGTCGACCAAGAAGACTACGCGTTTTGGAAGGCGAACTACGGTTGGGCCGCCGGCACCAGCGATATGCGAATGCACACAGCAGGCGGACCGCTGTCGGAGGTGCCCGAACCAGCGACGAATCGGCTCCTCGTTGGCGCTACTCGTCGTCGGCGCCTTCGCCACACGCTGCCGGCATCGCTCCGCGATTGGCGTCGTCCTTCCCGCCCAATGTCTTGTCGTAGTGCTGGTTGCCCTTGTCGATCCCGAGCCAGTGCGGGCTCAACTTGTTACCTACGAATTTGCCGGCGTTATTAATGATTCGGACACGAACCTTGTTGATGTCGGCCAACCCTTTTCCGGCACGCTGACGTACGATCTGGCTCTCCAGCGACAAAGACTCCGACCCCAACGTTGGTCTATATGGAAATGGCCCATTGAGGTTTGGCGTCCCTCTTCCGCCTGCCACCGGTCGCTTCTCGTACACGGTAGCATCGGTGTCCTTCGAGAGTCATCTGCTGGTGGGCTGGACCGTCCACAATGAAACCAGCGACAGCTTCGTTCTCGGATTCACGAACTGTATCTTCAGCGACGGTTGTGGACTCGGTTTCGGACGGGTGACTTTGGTGGACCCCACTGGAACCGCATTCGACTCTGACCTGGCTCCCACGGCGCTCAATCTGACCGATTTCGCTAGCGCAGATTTGAGGGAAACGTCGAGTTTTGTTGTTCGCAAAGCACGATCCTCGACGGCTTCTCCGGCGAGATCACGACGCTCACTCTCCTTTCACCTCCCGCCCAGCCCGGCGATTACAACGGCGACGGCAGCGTCGACGCCGCCGATTACACCGTCTGGCGAAATCACTTGGGAGAAACGTTTTCGCTTTTGGGTGAAAACCCGCTGGCCGCGACTCCAGGATTGGTCGACCAAGAAGACTACGCGTTTTGGAAGGCGAACTACGGTTGGGCCGCCGGCACCAGCGATATGCGAATGCACACAGCAGGCGGACCGTTGTCGGAGGTGCCCGAACCAGCGACGCCGAGCTTGGTGATTGTCGCGGCCCTGATCGGGACGGGACGCGTCGGGAGTAACGTGTTTTTGCCTCGCCGACTCTACCGAGTCCCGGGCCGAGCTTGATGTTGCTGCAGCGAGAAAAAGGTGCGCCGCGTTTAGACACGACGCGCTTTCTCTAGCGGCGGAACAGCAGCGGCGCAAAATGGTAGAGGTCGCTTTTCCAGACGGAGAAATCGTGGGCGCCAGAGCCAATGTGCCAGACGTGGGGGACGTTGTTGGCTTGTAGGTAATCGTGAAGGCCGCGGCTGACATTCATCAGCCCGTCGCGATCGCCGCAGGAGACCCAGAGGAGGTCAAGCTGGCGGGTTGCCTCGGCCGAGTTGGGCACTAGCTCGGCGGGTGGTTTTGTGTTCGGTGCGGGCGAGAAGCCGGCGACCCAGGCGAACGTGTCGAGATGTGCCAGGCCGAAGTTGAGCGCTTGACCGCCCCCCATCGACTGGCCGGCCAGGGCGCGGTGCTCGCGGTCGGCGGCGACCGCGTAGTGCGACTCGACGTAGGGAACGAGCTCTGTGAGGAGGACGTTCTCGAAGTTCGCAAACACGTCGGGGGAGCCGCCGCCGCGTGCCCCGCGGCGCTGCGGCGACGCATCGGCCGAAGCCCGGCCGTTGGGCATCACGACGATCATCGGCACAGCCTTGTGGTCGGCAAACAGGTTGTCGAGGATCACGTCGGCCGCGCCGGTTTGCGTCCAGCCGGTTTCATCGAAGGCCACGCCGTGCAGCAGATACAGCACGGGGTAGTTGTTGTTGGTGGAGTAACCGGGCGGCGTGTAAACGACGGCCGGCCGCTTGGCGCCGACAATTTTGGAGTCGAATTCGACGCGTTCGACGCGGCCGTGGGAGACGTCGGCGCGGCGGTGGTCGAAGTCGGCCGGCGGAGGCGGCATTTTGGTTTCACTTGGTGCCGCCACCGCATTGCTCCTCGCCGCGGTTAAATCGACAGCCTGTTGAGCTCGCGCGATCGTGGGAAATATAAATGCCAGTAAGCCGATCGAGCTCCCCAGCAAAACCGGCGACACACGATTTGAATTAGTCATCGCCTCGCCTCCGAATTGAATTGGCACTCAACAGACGCGCAAGCCGCCATTATAGAGCCGGCAGCAAATCGTTTTCCAGGAATTGGGAATGGAAAGTTTCGATGTGCGATTTGCCTTTGAGCTGGGGCGGAGCGGGACGAGTGTGGGACGGCGCGAAACGATATGGAACGCCAAAAACCCGCCGCAGTGGGGGCCTGTCGGTCCCACTCGACTACTTCCCTAGTTTACAATTCCACTACTCGACGACTCCTCAACTCTTCACAATCCCCGTCACGGCCGCGGCCAGCAGCGTTGTGAGCGTCCAGCCGGCGAGGGTTTGGAACCAGAGATAGACCCGCAGCACCGCGCTCCAGCGCAGCGTCCAGGGACCAATGTGCATCAGGCAGTTGCGGCTCTTGCGGGGGCCGCCTGCAATTTCGCCCGGCAGCCAGTAGCAAAGCTGCTGCAGGTCGACGAACGGCAGGAACACGTCCAGCGAATAGACTAGCGGGTTGAAGCGCGGGTAAGTGATGGAGACTAGCCGCGGCTCTTCTTGCTGCGAGATGACCTGCTCGGCCAGTTTTGTCTCGGCCATCAGGTTGCGGCGATAGCCGATCGCGAACACGACCGCCCCTAACAGCACGATCGCGATGCCGATCCGCACGGCGCGGAACGGCTCGTAGCCATAGCCGATCAGCCGGCCGATGTAGCGGTACCAGATGCCGTGGGCCGACAGCGGGGCCGACAGCTCGCCCAGCCGCTCGGCCCGGGCCACGAGGACGCGGTTGGCCTGTTCATCCTGACCGATCGCACGATAGACCGAGGAGAGCTGCGTATAGGGCTGCGTGACGTAGCCGCGGTCGGCCAGATCCGAGCTTTCGTGCGCGGTCGGGGCGGTGAATGCCTTGGGCGCGATGGGCGAGTCGTCGGCCGCGGGCGCTTTGACGTTTTCGGGCATCGTTCTGTCTGACAGCGGCGACTCGGAAGGCGGTGATTGGGGCGGCGGCGATTCGGACGGCGTTGATTGGGGCTCCATCTCGCCGGCCGGTGGCGCCGCGGTAGTCTCCGATTGATACGCGGCCGGCACAACGGATGCGGCCGGGACCGGGGGCGGCAGCGGCTTGGCCGCCGCCGGCGCGGGGAGATGGGCGTCGGGCGTTCCGTACTGCCGGGCCAGCCAGGCGATGCGGTCTTCGACGTCGAGTGGCGAGGAATCGTCAAAATGGTCGTACACCAGTCCTTCTAAATACAGGTGGCCGGCCGTTGGCCAATCGGCCAGTCGCTCGTCTTTGATCACCCAGATGTGGGCGAAACGCAGGTCGAGCTCGAAGCGTTCGGGCTCGTCGACGTTGAGCAAAATCCACATGCCATCGATCTTGGCCCGTGAGAAATTCGCCATGCCGTCGATGCGCACGCTGTCGAGGTTTACGTAGCCGCCGACGTGCGTGTCGCGGGCGTCGAGGGCATTGGCGCCCGCGTTCGTGAGCTGGGCGCCGGTAAGGTCCCAGTGCATGTCGATCGTTGCGAACTTGACAGAGAACTCGCCCTCCACCTGGAAAGGAAAACTTTGCCCCGCGCCGTCGAGCCGATTGCAATAGACGTGGCCGTGCACGACCATGCCATTGCACGAGAGGGCGACGTGACCGGGGGCAGTGCCGGCGTCGAAGTTGCTGCCGCGGAAATCGAGCTCATGCTCGATCTGTGCGGAGACGAGATTCACCGTTCCTTCCGCTTCGATTCCGGTGAGGACGACGCGGCTGCCTACGCGCACGTTGCAGGCCAAAATCGCCAGCCCCGCCGGCGTGCGGAACTCGCCGCCGCCGCAGAGCACGTCTTGCTCAATCTTAGTGCCAAACAACCGCACCGTGCCGCGGGCCAGAAAACCTTTCGGGTCGGCGCCGTCGTCCGTTGTCGCCGAGAGATCGGCGCCGCAGCGCAGGCTGCGGCCGATTTCCGCGCCGTCGAGGCTGAGGGCGTCGCCGTCCGGGTGGATGAATTCGCCGTTGTCGCAATCGAGGTCGCCCGCCACGGTGGCGTTGATCAGGCGGACTTCGCCCTCGGCATGAAAGCCGTCGCCCAGATGGACCTGCCCGCCCACGTCGACCAGGTCGGCATTGATTGCATCCACGTCGCAGGCGATGAAGCGGCCGCCGTCGCAGTCGAAGTCGCCGCCGATCCGCGTACGGCGGATCTCGACGCCCCCCTTGGCTTGAAATTCGCCCTCGAACGAAACGTTGCCGGCCACCTGGCAGCGGCGGGCATCGATCGCCGTTTGACCATTGCCCGCGAAGTTGCCACCGGTGCAATCGAAACCGCGGCCAATCTGCGCCGACCAGCCGCACCTGGCCCACGCCGCGGAACTTTTCGTTCAGCTTGATGTCGCCGCCCACCTTAGCGTCGTAGAGATCGATTGCCACGCCTGGCTTGTCCACGGCTTCGGCCGTCGTGCCGTGGAAGGCGAGGCCGCCGTTGAAATCGAAGTCGCCCCCGATCTGGGCTTCGACAAAATCGAGCCCGCCGAGCACGGCCGAGGTCGCCAGGTAGACGTTTTCGGCGACGCGGACGCCGCGGGCGGAGATCGCCGCCGAGCAGGAGTTGCGCATGTCGAGCTCTTGCAATTGCGCGTGGGCGATGTTCAGCCCGTCGTCGAGGAGGCAATCGTAGAATGTGAGCGAGAACGGCACGTTGTTTCGATAGAGATCGACCTTGCCCGTTACCTCGACGCCGCGGAGCCAAATGCCGTGGCTGGGGACGAGCTTTGCCGCGTCGGGGTCGGTGCAGAGCCAGATGATGCGATCGGCCGGCAGTTCGACACTGCCGTTCCACGAAGACGGCTCGGCCGCTTCGTACGTTTTGTCGGGCGAAGGGCGGAAGTCGGCCCATTCGTTGGCGGCCACGGCGCTG
Organism: uncultured Planctomycetota bacterium; assembly: GCA_963738665.1. Lineage (GTDB taxonomy): Bacteria > Planctomycetota > Planctomycetia > Pirellulales > Lacipirellulaceae > JABDGM01. The sequence goes on along the minus strand of CAVTXL010000002.1, from coordinate 531,658 downwards.
AAGAACTTGGCGTCGGTTTCCGTAAATGCGCCGGAACTAAAGTGATCACGGGCCAGTCGCACCAGCGGCGGCTCGTTCGACCAGATGCGGGCCAGCTTGGGCTGCGTCGACGAAGATTGCGCGACCGGCGCGCTCGTCCCGACGGCTTGTGCCCACGCAATCGTAGAAATCGCTGAGCAGTGCACAGCGACCAGCGCCGCGAACACAGCTGACGCGAACCGAAAGCAATCCATGCACCAGGCTCCTGCGCCGCGAAAAAAGCAGCGGAGTCTAGCGGACGGAACAGCCGGACCCAATGGCAGCTCGCGCACCGCGCCAACGGATGGTGCTAGCAGTGCATTGGCAAGGCCAACGACCACCGTTAAGATGAGAGCACTTACTCCTCGTTCGCCAATTTCTTTTATCCGAGAACATTGAAAGGATAAAGTGCCATGAGACGCCGCCGCCTCGCTTTGCTGCTGGAAGTCGTTTGGTGCTCGCCGCTCATCATCTGCTTCGGCTGCGGCCATTCGGCGGCCCCGCCGACGCAAACGAGCGCGCCAGCGAGCCCGCCGGCACCGTTAACTGGTGCCGCGCCAGAAATGGCCGACATGCCTGCCTCCCCGCCGATTGAAGCGGTCGTCGAGCAGATCGAGAAAGTCGACATCGGCGCCGCCAGCCCGGCCCATCAGATCGGGCGCTACTACCTGGCCGGCCAGCCGGCCGCGGCCGACATGCCGGATCTCCACGAGCGCGGCATTCGCACCGTGATCAGCCTGCGGACCCCCGGCGAAATCGACTGGGACGAGAAGGCGGCCGTCGAAGCGGCCGGCATGAAATTCGTCTCGATCCCCTTCCGCGGCGCCGATTCGCTGGGTGATTCGCAAATTGAAGCGGCCCTCAAGGAACTGGCCGACGAAGCGAACGGCCCCATCCTGCTGCACTGCGGCACGAGCAATCGCGTGGGCGCGATCTGGTACGCCCACCGCATCCGCCACGACGGACTGACGCCCGAAGAGGCAATGGCCGAAGCCAAAGAGGTTGGCCTGCGGAATGGGGCGCTAACGGACGTGGTGAACGCGTATTGCGAAAAGCAGCCGGCAACGAAGTAGACGTCGCGTCGGGGCGAATTTGGATCGGCGGATTTCCCCTATTTCGCCGGCAACTCGCTCGTAAAATCAGCCGCCCATTTCACCCAGCGGCGCAACTTCGCTTCATCCTGCCAACCGGCTGGCTCGATCATCGCCCAGCCGCGCATCGCCCGGCCCGTGATGTCGAACGGCCGGGCATGCGGCTCGGCGAGCACCTGCCGGGCCGCGTCGTCTCCCAAGCGCAGAATCAAGAACTCTTTCCACGCGCCGCAGCAGATATTGCCGTTGAGGAGGAAGCCCAGCCCACCGAACATTTTCTTTTCGGTGAGCTGCTTGCGGCGAGCGAGGAGAGGGCGGATGCGGTCGGCGAGCGTTTCGTCGTAGGACATGACTCAACTGCCGTTGTCTGACCTTCGTCATCGTTCGCTAAAGCATCACCAACGCAATCCATCACCTTTCATGGCGAAAGCAAATGCAACCATTCCTGCAACGAACGGTACCGGAAAGAGCGCCGGCCAGACTTGCCCTTCCTGCATTAGTGACAACATCACGCCTTGGCGGCCGCCGGATAGACCAACAAACAAAACGAAGGAAGCTAGCGCGAGGCCTATGCCGGCCAAAATCAATCTAGTCGGCCGGCTGGCTCGTGCGGTTGAAACTGCTGAGAACAACAGCGAAGCAACCCAAGCGGCCACAGTGACCGCCCCCCATAGGAGGATCTGCCCGAGGCCCCCCATGTCGCCCGGGTCAGATGCTAAAACTATTAGGTTGTCCGCCATAGGAAGATCGAACTACGGCTATCTGCATCTACACATGACTCCCGTTCGCCGTATGAACTTCGACCTCCGACATCAGCAGTAAATCAAGAACGCTGAAATACTCATTCGGATGAACCACGATCACGGTGCGGCTCGTAGGCGCGTGGGCTACAAAGTCGGGGTGCGGCACCTCAATTGCCCTACCGTCGGACATATGGATTGTAAATGGCCGAAACGGAAATTGATGCAGGACGGATTGAAATCGCTCCGTGGTCATGCTGTCATTTTACTCCACCTACTGGAGCTTGCCAGCATTTTTATTAGCCGACGGTTTTGTCAACGCTCACTCCTCCGCCCCGATATACCCCTCCTTCTCCAGCCGCAGGAAAATTTCCTGGGCCGCTTCCTCGGCCGTCAATTGCAGCGTGTCGATGACGACTTCCGCGTCGGTCGGCACGTCGTAGGGGTCGCTGATGCCGGTGAATTCTTTGATGATGCCCGCCCGGGCCTTAGCGTAAAGACCCTTGCGGTCGCGTTTCTCGCACTCTTCGACGCTCGTGTTGACGTGCACGAGAATGAAGCCGCCGTGCGGCTGGATTACCGCCCGCACTTCCTTGCGGATGTTGTCGTACGGCGCGATCGGCGCACAAACGGCGATGCCGCGGTGCTTGGTGATCTCGGCCGCGACAAACCCGATGCGGCGGATGTTGATGTCGCGGTGCTCCTTCGAGAAACCCAGCTCGCTGGAGAGGTTCTTACGCACCAGGTCGCCATCGAGCAGCGTAATCGGCCGGCCGCCCAGCTCCAAGAGCTTCGACAGCAGCACGTTCGCGATCGTGCTTTTGCCTGAACCGGAGAGACCCGTGAAGAACACGGTGAAACCCTGCCGGGCCCGGGCCGGGTGGCTGCGGCGGAGTTCTTTTACCACCTCTGGGAACGAGAACCAGGCAGGAATCTCGGTGCCGCGGGCCAGCCGGTCGCGGAGCTCGGTGCCGCTGATGTCGAGCGTCTTCTTGCCTTGCGGCACTTCGTCGACCGGATAATAGGTGTCTTCATCGGGCACGAACACCATTTGCTTGAAGTCGACCATTTTCACGCCCAGCTCTTGCTCGTGCTTTCGCATCATTTCCTGGGCTTCGTACGGCCCATAGAACGGCTTGCCGCTCTTGTCCTTGCCCGGCCCGGCGTGGTCGCGGCCGACCACCAGGTGCGTGCAGCCGTGGTTCTTGCGAATGATGGCGTGCCAAATCACTTCGCGCGGCCCGCCCATCCGCATCGCCAGCGGCAACAGCGAGAGCATCGCTGTGTTTTGCGGGTAGTGAGGCATCAGCGCCTGATAGCAGCGGACGCGGGTGTAGTGATCGACGTCGCCCGGCTTCGTCATGCCGACGACCGGGTGGATCAACAGGTTAGCTTCCTCTTCCTTGGCCGCCCGCAGCGTCAGCTCGTGGTGCGCGCGGTGCATCGGGTTCCGCGTCTGAAAGGCGACGATCTTTCGCCAGCCGCGGCGGGCGAATTCTTCCCGCAGCTCGGCCGGCGTGCGGCGGTGCGACTTGTAATCGTAGTGCACCGGCGATTGCAGGCACTCGACCGTACCGCCGATATACACCGGCTTGCTCTGATTCATCAAATAGTTAACGGCCGGGTGCTCGGTGCTCGCAGTGCCAAATACTTTCTCGGCCTCGGCTGTGCGATCCGGCTGCCAAACATCGTCGACCGAGATCACGGCCAGCATCACGCCCTCGGCGTCGCGCAGCGCCACCTTGGAGTTCCGTTTCAGCTTGTCGGCGAACTCGGCCGAGACGTCGAGCGTGATCGGCATCGACCAGAGCGTGGCGTCGGCCAGACGCATTTTATCGCGGACCGATTCGTAATCGGCCTTCCGCATGAAACCGCGCAAGGGCGAAAAGCCGCCGTTGCACAGGAGCTCCAGGTCGCACAACTGGCGAGGGGTGAGGTCCCACGAGGGCCAGTCGCGCGACTGGGCTTTGATCTCGGCGGCGCGGGCGGGTGAAACTTGCAAATCGCACAACGTGCCCCCATGGGGGGCGATAAGATGACTGCTCACTGGGATACTCTGAAGGGGTTTAGGGTGGAGGGATCACGGCTTTGCGTCAAGCGAAGAAGATCTGCAACCGAACGCGTCGACGCTACCGCCGAGCGCGCCTCGAAATGGGCCGAATCAGCCGCTAAATACACGGGCCAAAAACGCGTTACAAGCCCATCAATATAGGGCAAAACACGCGGCCGCTCAATGCGAGCGTTCGGCTAAAGATGTCGCCGCTTGCGGCCCGCCTGGCCTTGAAAATAGTTGGCGGCGCCTGCGCCGGCGAGGATTACGCCCGTGACGGCGACTAAGATCGGCGTGCGGGTGCGGGCGGCTTGGGCACTCGACAGAGCGTTCTGAATCTTCTCCCACCGCTCGCGCGCGGCGACCAATTCGGGCGGATCAGGCTGGCCAGGCCGCCGCGCGTCGCTATCGGCCGCGGCCTTCATTGCCAGCGAGGCCGCGACGTATTCGTCGGCCTGGGCGCGGTCCCAATATGCCGATTCCGGAAACATCTGCCGCCAGGCCAAGCCAAGCGCGACCGCGGCGACGCCCGCGACTGCGAGCACCAGCGATGCCAGGTGCTGACCGAGTCGGCCATAGTCCAGGCCCTCGGACAGATCGGAATAGGAAATCGACGACGCAAATTCACGCCGCCGCTTAGCGGACAACGACATGGCTTATCCAAACTTTGAGACGTAATTTTACCAGGGGAATGAGTGGGGACGACCGCACCGCCGCTTCCACCTCTGGCGCTTTCGTATTACCCATCGCACGACGTGCTACTGCGGCTCCGGCGGTTGCAGCTGGTCGTTGGCCGAAACCATGATCGCCATGGAAACGTCGTCGACGTTGTTCGGCACGAACGTAACGCGGCCATCCAGGAACGCGACGTTCACGCCGCCCGGATGATTGCTCCGCGCGGCGGCCGACATGTAATGGGCGTCGCGAAGGCTGACGCAGGGAAGTCGTTCAAACTGTGCCGACGCCGAATCGGGACACTCGTACAGGACATCTGGCTCCGGGCCGTTCGGCCGCTGAGTATAGCCGACGCTTCCCCACCAGGGATGGAACGTCGGAACCGCATTGCGGCCGGGAATCTCTGGGGGCCAGGGCTGGAATGCATGGCACTGCCAAGCCACACATCCGTAAGGCGAACCTGGTGACGCGGGATGCATGTCATAAGCCACTAAGCTTGCGCCCGACCAAGGCAAGGCCCAGGCGCCGCGCTGGTCCAGCACGTGGTCTCTGGTGCCCACCTCGGAAAGCAAGATAGTATGACTTGATCCATCAGTGACTTGTGACATCGCCTGTGGGAACAGATTGATGGCGCCCGTGTAAAACCAACTATTGACATGGTACGGATTCACGTACGCCGCATAGTTGCCTTTCGCCAAGTGCACCACTTGCCCCGACGCTTCGTCCTTAGTTTCAAAATATCGGGACCCGGCATCGTCGCTCGGGCACAGCATCGTCTGCGGGCGCTCAGCAAGCACGTCAGCGTCATTTTGCAGGATCGGAATTGACACGTTTAAGCGATCATATAGATTCGTTTCTTCCAATTCGGGAAGGATTTGAACGGCCCAGCTAAAGTTCGTCCCAGAGCGCAGGTCAACGACCCACGTGTATTCGCGGTCGAAGTTGTAGTCACTGTAATGCAGCGATTGGCTCGGATCGGCGTACGTGCCCGCGGCGGGCAGCACCTTGTATTTGGCTTCGTAGCTCTGCACGGCCGTTGCCAGTTGCTTCAGATTGTTCGCACATTGGATGCGCCGCCCAGCCTCGCGGGCCGACTGAACCGCCGGCAGCAGCAAGGCGATTAGAATCGCCACGATTGAAATCACGATCAGCAGTTCAATGAGCGTAAAGCCGCCGCGAACGGCCGCAAAACGGCGTCCCGACGGAAACATTCTTTCTCGGCGGAAATGTGCCCGCCTTTCAGGAACCTTTTTCCGCTCGTTCATGCCATATCGCTGCGATTTGCTCAGAAGCGCCGAAAATTTGCCGGTCCATAGCGTTTCAACCGGTCGAAACGTCGACGCCCCCCTCAGCTATCTAGTATAGCGGGCTGGGCGGATTTGCATACAATTGCGGGTCAGCCCATAGTGGGCCGGTTTTGGCGAAAAAGTGGAGTCTGCTCAGTGCCCAAGCGCGTTGCGCTCCATTCCGTTAATTCAACACCGATCTATTGCGAAAGGCTCGTATGCGTACCTCGTTCTTATATTGCCCCGTGGCTATGCTGGTTGGCATCGCATCCGTCACGCCAGGACTCGCGCAGCAGCGCATGCCGCAATCGACGGTACCCGCCCAGCCGACCGGGGGGCAGCCTGCTACCGGACAGCCCACCCGAGTCCCCGTCGCCGGGCAAACGCTCCCGGGTGCCGGCCAGCCCGGCGCGAATCCCAATGATGCCCTTTTCCGGCAGCAGGTCAGCTACTCAATCGGCCGTGGATTCGGAGAAAACCTGCGGTCAAACGAGGTCGATTTGGACATCCAAATGCTCGTGGCCGGCATCACCGAAGGGCTGCAAAACGCCAAATCCAAATGGACTGACGACGAGCTCGAGGCGGCGATGCAGCGGTTCTCGCAAATCATGCAGAACAAGGCCGATGCCCGCCAGCAAGCGGCGGCCGCCAAGAACAAGCAGCAAGAGGAACAATTCCTGGCCGAGAATAAAAAGCGCGATGGCGTGCAAGTGACGCCCAGTGGTCTGCAATTCAAAGTGGTTCAGCAGGGCAACGGCCCGTCGCCCACGGCCGCGGACATGGTGCGTTGCAATTATCGCGGGCAACTGCTGGATGGCACCGAGTTCGACAGTTCCCAGCGACACGGCGGGCCGCAGGAGTTCCCTGTGGGGCGCGTAATTCCCGGCTGGACCGAGGCGCTGCAAAAAATGCACGTCGGTGACAAGTGGCAGCTCTTCGTGCCCGCCCGGCTGGCCTACAACATGGATCCGCCCGGCCCTCCCATTGAACCGGGCAGCATGTTGATCTTCGAGATCGAGCTTTTGGGCATTGTCACACAGCCTGGGCGTTGAACGAGCCTGCATCGGCCACCCCGCGGGGTGGGCTCCCCCGCCGTTACCGAACGCCTGCGACGATTTTGCGCACTCGGTGCACGACACATTTCGGGCGGCGAAAGGTGCGGCGTTAGCGGGAGAAAACCCAGCCCTTTTTATCCTCATGGTCCCACCCAAGATGGGGCAAATTTCACGAAAAACCGCCTGCTTTTGTCTTGCCAAGCTACCGGGTCGAGTTTAGATTAAGGCTTGAGTTTCAATACCCGGAACACCCCGTGACGTGCCCAGTGAAAGCCAGCTTGCTTCGACCGATAAACGAACATCCAGTACGCCGCCCAGGTGCTGCTATGGATTCGCGGCATGGTCGCGAGCAGTGCGGAGTGACCTAGGCCTTCTTTAGTGTCCACGAGGTCAATTTTCATGGCCATAAACGCAACCGTGCGTCGATTTCGCGTTGGCTTGATGTCGATTAGCTCCCAGCGAGCAATACTCGCCGTGGCACTGGCATTTGCTGCTTCATCGCCGGCGCTTGCGAACCTGATCGTAGACTCGATGCGCTACGACGGACACGTCAAAAGCGGTGCGACGACGGGCGTGGAGGCCCATTTCAGCGACGTTGATTTGAAGTTGCCGTTCAACAATACCGGTAGCCTGCCCGCGAATAACAGCGCTTTGCCGGCGCCGCTCGTGGCCGGCAACAACCTGACTACGACCCTGACGGAAGCCATTGATACGTTCAACGGAATGCCGGCCCGGCACGTGATCATCACCATCAGTTCGTTGAATGCGCTTAACAATATTTTTAACAACACGTTGGATCCCGGCCTGCCGCTGCCGGTGAGTTTTGACGGCGTCTTTTATTCCGACGCGCTCGCCGCCAATGAAGAGGTGATTCTCAAGGGAATCACCGTGGAAAACTTCGCCGGCCCGTTTCCGCCACCCGGCTCGCAGCTCGTCATGGGCATTGGCAATCCGGCTTCGCCATTGGGCTCGGCCGGCAACCCGATGCGAATCCAGTTAGGCATCTCCGCCGACCAGGTGGACGATTACCGCTACGGCTTTGTCAAGCTCAACCTGTTCTACGGCACCGAAGAACACACCGTGCCCGAGCTTGCCAGCGGAATCTTGATGCTGATCGGGCTGACCGGCCTTGCCGCCGTGCGCCGCCTGCCATAATAGTTCTTCGTAGGATCTTCGGTTCCAGGTCACTCAGGAACCGAACATCAGTTGCTTCGGCACTTCTCGAAAATGTGCTTGGAAGAGCTATGCACAGGAGAGCACTATGGAAATAGGGCGCGCCCGGCTCAGTTTCCTCTTCAATCAAACCTCGTCATGACCGAGTTTCTGAATTCTGAGCTCCGAAGCTAGTTTCCAGGCATGCCTTGACGCGTTGCGGCGGGCGCCCGCCAGGGGATTTGGAATCCGGTCGCCATGATTATCGTTCTCGGGCGCCCACAAGAGGCGTCGCCTGCTTCATTTCGCTGAGCGCCGCCAGAATGTCTTTGGTCGCGGCCCGGTCGCCGTGCGTGGTGCTGATCTTGCGAAATCTCACCACCCGGTTTTTGTCCAGCACGAACGTCGACGGGTAGGACGTTTCCGCGCCGGCGTTCCACCGCAGCTCGTACAAGTTCGTAAACGAGTATTCAGGATCGACCATCATCACAAATGGCTTGGGCAGCTCCTTCTCGCCCAGAAATTCATTCGCCAGTTTCTTCAAGTTTTCGATGGGCCCCGGGCCCGGATAGACGAGCACCACCTGGGCGCCCAGCTTGTCAAACTCTTCCGCGCTGGCCCGCAAATCGGCCACCTGGCGAGTGCACAGCGGGCATTGGTAGCCGGGATAGCCGCGCAGCACGACCAGCACAACCGGGCTTTCCTTGGTCAGCGCGCTCAGCTTGACTTTCTCATCACCCTTGAGCGGTTGAAAATCGACGTCTTTAGCCGTGTCGCCCAACTTCATCACTTCGAGCAGCGTCGACACTTGCTCAGGCGAGACGACGGCCGTCGTGCGACGCTGGGCGACCGCAGTACTCGTCCACGCAATTGCGGCCAGCGCGGCCAGGATGAACGAGAGGGACCGGCAGCAAATCACAGACATCGTCATTTCTCCAAAAAAGGCAGTGGGAACGTCCCGCGACGCAGTCCGTCCCCTCGAAAGCAGGATAATCCAATGAGGCTTTTCCGGCAATCCTCGCCCAGTAACTGCCAGCAATTCAAAGCACCCCCAGCTACGTGCGCCGGACCGCCGACGGATCGGTGCGCTCCACCTCCCCTGCCGCCGCAAGCGGGCTGACCCGCGCCTCATCCACGAGCCGCCGAACCATTTCCCGCGGATCGCTCGTCTGGGTCAACAGATCGATTTGCCGCTGGGCGGCGCTGGGGCCCTGCACCATGTGCAAGCATTGTTCGAGATAATGCACGCAATCGAGCTCGGCTGCCGCCAGGCTCAGCCGATCGACCAGCCGATCGACCGTCTCCCCGACCGACGCCACGTCGTACGTGAACGTATCAACGAGGCTGGCCTGATTGCCAAACCGCGTCGCCCGCCACTTGTTTTGCTGCACCATCATCGGGTGGCAATCGTGCTGGTACGTGCCGTTGTCGATTTCGTCCGAGAGCGTTTTTACCAGGCATTGAGTTAGGGCGGCGATCGACAACGCATCGGCCAGGCTGCCGGGCATGTCGCAGACGCGAACCTCGACCGTGCCGAAGTTGTGGTGCGGCCGCACGTCCCACCAAATTTCGCGAATCGAGTTGATGAAGCCGGTGTCGATCATGTGATTCACCAGCCACACGTATTCGCTCCAGTTGCGCATTAGCGTCGGCAGACCGGCGGTGGGCAGGCCTTCCATGATCTTGGAGCGGTGCGAGTGGAGGCCGGTTTGCCGACCTTCCCAATAGGGGCTGCTGACGCTCAGTGCCAATAGCGTCGGCAAATGCCGCATGATGCGGTCGCAAATCATCACCGCCTTGTCGCCCGAATCGACCCCCACGTGCACGTGCAGGCCGAAGGTCACCAGCCGCCGGGCCATTTCCTGCAAAATGTTCACCAGCAGCAAGTAGCGGTCATCCGGCGTGATTCGCTGGTCTTCCCACGACGAAAACGGGTGGGTGCCGCCCCACCACAGGGCCAGGCCCAGGTCGTCACAGGCCGCTTCTACGATTGATATCTTGCCCGCCAGGTCGCGTTCGGCGTGGGCGATTGTCGTGCAAACGTCCGTATTGATCTCAAGCACGCACTGCATCAACTCGGGCTTGAAGTTGCTCTTCTCGTTGACTTGATGGCCGTCGGCTTCGAGCCGGGCGCTCGAACAGGCCAAAGGCGCTCGCCAAAGCCATCGAGTCGGCGTCGAGCAGTCCGAGCTCAATTTCGACGCCCACCGTCGGCTTATCATTACGGTTGAAATTGATTTTGGCCATATTAATCAAGTATCTGGTGTCCGGTTTCGGGCGTCCGACGTTCAATAATCTGCCACCTGAAAGCGGGCACCTTATTCTCGTGACCACTCCACAACGCTTCGCGCTAGTATTTTCGCGCCAACCGCGATGCAGCCTTCGTCCACGTCGAATGCCGGCGTGTGCAGGCCGGGCCAGGGCGAGCGCTGGCCGGCGGCGCCCAGCCGGAACATTGAGCCGGGCACGTGCTCCAAATAAACGGCGAAGTCTTCGCTCCCCATACTGGGCCGCGGCATGCTGACAACATTGCTTGCACCAAGCAAATCGCGCGCCACGTCGGTGACGAGTGCTGTCAAATCTGCGTCATTGTAGACTCCCGGAGTGCCCCGTTCAAAACAAACGTCGAGCTGGGTGCCGGTGACCTTTTCAATCCCCTCGGCCAGCGCACGAATATGGGCAATCGTCCGCTCGCGGACTTGCGGATCGAGCGTGCGGAGGGTTCCCTGCAGCTCAACGCGCTCCGGAATGACATTCGCGTTCTGCCCGCCATGAATCTGGCCGAACGACACGACGACCGCGTCTTGGCTGTCCGTCGCGCGGGGGACGAATTGATAGAGCGTGCTGATCAATTCGGCCGCGGCGGCGATTGGGTCGTTTGATTCGTGCGGCCGGGCCGCATGGCTGCCGCGCCCCTGCACCGTGACGCGCAGCATATCGCAACTCGCGGTAAACGGGCCCGTCCGCACTCCGATCGCGCCAGCCGGCCGCGTCGGATCGACATGCAGACTGACAATCGCCGCCACGCCGTCCAGCACGCCGGCATTGGTCATCGCCCGCGCCCGCGACTCGTCTCCTCGGCCGGTTGAAAGATGCCCCGCCACGTGACCGGCCACGGCAATTGCTGCTCGCGCTGCATCTGATCGAGCGCAACCAGCGCGCCGAAAGCCGTCGCCGTGTGGACGTCGTGGCCGCAGGCATGCATCACGTCCGGCACCGAGCTGCGATAGGGCACATCCTTCTGATCTTGAATTCGCAGCGCGTCGATATCGGCCCGCGTGGCAATTCGCCGCCGCGCGGCCGACTCGCGGCTGTCGACAATCACGCCGCACCCCTCCGGCCCCATCCGCACCGGCAGGCCCATCTCAGAAAACTGCTGATATATGAGCAAGCTGGTCTGCAGCTCCGCGCCGCTCGGCTCCGGGTGCGCGTGCAAATGTCGGCGCAGCGCCACGAGCCGGTCGGCGAGACCGTCAATTACTGCATCGAGCTGGGATTGCCAGGCGGCCATGCACGGACAGTTGTCAGTGAGTCGTAAATTATTGTGAGTTGATAGTGGATCACCGATGGCTGAAGTGGGTAATCGGCATCGCGCCGGTCACCGACCACGATCGCCAATTAATTCTACGCCACAAACTCCGGCGCCACCAATTGCGGCAGTACGCCGGCCGCGTGGCCCTGGCGCAGGAATTCCGCCACCGCCTGCCGGCCGCGGGGGCCGAAGTCGAGCGTCCAGTCGTTGACGTACATCCCAACAAAGCGGTCGGCCTGCTGGGCGTTCAAATCGCGCCCGAATTGCATGGCGTGCTGCAGGGCCGGCCCGCGGTGCGACAGGCCGTATCCAATGCTGGCCTTGAGGAATCGCTGGACATCGTGAATCGTCTTTTCGCCCAAATCCTTGCGGATCGCGTTCGCCCCCAGCGGCAGCGGCAGCGCCGTCCGCGCTTTCCACCATTGGCCGAGATCGACGATCAACTGCAACTCCTCCTGGGCGTAGGTGAGCTGCCCCTCGTGAATGACCAGTCCGGCGTTGATCGCCGTTCCTTCATAGCCACCCGCCGAAACCGCCGGAATGATTTTGTCGAACGGCACAACGAGGCAGTCGAAATCGCGCTCAAGAAACAGCCGCAGCGCCAGAAATGCGCTCGTCAGCTTGCCAGGCACCGCGATCGTCCGCGTTCCCAGTCGCTCGATCGGAATTGGCTCGCGGGCGACCACCATCGGCCCGTAGCCATCGCCCATGCTGGCCCCGCACGTGCACAGGATGTACTTATCGTGCAAGAATGCGTACGCGTGCAAACTGACGGCCGTCAACTCCAGATCGGCCGAAAATGCGCGGCGGTTGAGCGTCTCGATATCGACCAATTCGTGCGTAAACTCGTAACCAGCCGTCTCGAGCTTACCGGCGGCGAGCGCATAAAACATGAAGGCATCGTCGGGATCCGGGCTATGGCCGACGCGGATTCGTTGCTTTTGGGCAGACACGCGGTGCTCCTGCGTAAAATCGGGCGGAATCAAGAACAATACTGGCTACTCGCTCGTCACTCGAATGTGGACAGCATGAACGCCCCGACACAACGTGTTGAGCAGGCTGGCGGCAGCAACCTGGTAAGGCTAGAGCTTGAACCCCTTCTCCGTCTCGGATCCGCGAGGCGCCTCCCGCACACTGCCCGGTTTCCACTGCCGGGCCATTTCGACGTCGGCGGCGACTTTTTCTGTAAGCGCGGTGATATCGACGTATCCGAGCCGGTTGTAAAGCGCGGGTACGTAGTGGCCGTCCCGCACGGCGGCGTAACGCCTCCAATTGGCGAGCGCCGCTTCGAGGTGCTGCACGGCGGCGTCGCGCTCGTTGCCGTCGGACGACAAGTCGAACAGGGCCAGCGAGTACGCACCGCGAATCTTCGCCGCATAGTAGCGGGCCAGCCAGGCCAGCGCCTCGCAATCGTCGAGCGTCTTCGCAAGTTCCGCGTCGGCCGGTTTGGTGGCAGGAGTTTCCAAACCGCCGGAGGCTGGCTCAATTTGCGGAGTTCGCGGAACGGGCTGAGCCTGTCCCTCTTCGGAGGTGGTTTGGAAACTGCTTCTTGTGCGGAGCGCCGCCAGCGCGGCGAATGTTTTATCGGCCGCATTCTCGAGCGCATCGGCGATCTCCGGCGGCGTGACGCCGTCCTTCGCCTGCCCCCCCGTGACCTTCGCCCGCCACTGCCGGACATCGAGCACGCCCGAGCCCGGCATCGAAACGCCCTCCATGAAATGCCGCACTGTGTAAAAACCACGTTGCCGGGGATGACTGAGACAGGCTTCCGGGAACCATTTCACATCGATATCGCCCCAAAAGAAACGGGTGATGAGGGGCATCGTTTGCGAGGCACTCTGCAGCGCCTGGAACAACCCATGCGCGTCGGCCTCTGGAAACCGCGCGCGAGCGCCCGCTCGAAGTGAACGTCCGGCAGCGTCGGGTCGTATGCCAGGCGGCCCATAAGCATGTAGCTGTACCACTGCTTGTCGATCACCAGCGGCCGCGGGCCGGCCGCCGGCTCGCGATCCAAGAATTCGCGGCCCGGAGTGTAGCCATCCGACCCCATATAAAACCCGCCCAGCTTGTCGGCCGGCGGCATGTGCTGGACGTACTCGCGGATATAGTCGGGATCGCCAAAGCGGAACGTGTAGATATCGTCGTTCCGAACCGTCAGCCACGTCTTGCGGCCGGCCGCCAGGTTCTCCAAGAGCGGCTCGATGAACGGCGGATTGGGGATCGAATACATGTGGGCGACCGAATACTTGAAGCTGAAATCAAACGGACCCGGGTATTCTTTGAACGCGTCCAGAATGTCGCCTTGCGCCGTCCAGTGAAACCGATGAATCATCCGCACGCTCCGCCCCGGTCGCGTCCTTCACGCCGTCGCGCACCCCCTCGCCGTACGTCTGCCACAGCCAGCGTTCCTTGACCTTCGTATCCATGTTCTGCGGCATCCCCTCGCCGGCCGTGATGCCAAAACCCGCCAGAAGAGGATACGTCTTCACCATTTCGCGAACGCTGGCCCGGAAGTACGCGATCGTGATCGGGTTGTCCATGCTGCGGGTGATGCCGTGCTTGCCCTCCGCGCCCAAGTAAACACGTTCCACGTGAAGAAGTAAACGTCGATGCCGCGGTCCTTGGCGTATTGCATCACCCATCGCCAGAATTCGATCTTCTCATCGATCGTGATCTTCTTGACGACTTCGTGATCCGCGAGCATCGCCGGCTTGACCATGTCGACGCCGAGCCCCGAAAAGCGATCATCTAGCTTGATGCGCGTTCGCCATACGTCGTCGAGCGCCACTTCCGGAAACTCGGGCACCTTCACCAGCGAGGGAAACGGATGCAGCGACCACAGCGACAGCACGTTGTAGCGGTGGCGAGCCATGTCGTCCAAAAACGCAGTCCAAAACTCGCGCTCCCACATCACCGGAATGTTGGCCTGTGCCGCATCCGAATTATCCGAGTAGCTCGGCGTCCGCAGATCGAGCGGAATGTTGAACTTGATTCCCCGCTGGGCCACGTAAGGCGTGTGCTTCCCGGCCGGCAGGCCGGCCAGGTTGTGCTGGCGAATCGCCTCGGCCACATCCAGTCCGCCGTACATCGCTCCGACGGCGTCGCCACCGATCAAGCGAATCTCGCCCGCCGCCGGCCGCTCAATGCGATAGCCCTGCTCGCCCAATTCGCCAGCCGGCTCAACTTCAATGACAACGGCCAGCGCCGCGTCGTCCTTCGCCGCCGCCGCCGCTTGCTCAATCTCTCGCGCGGCAAACGATACAGGCGCGACCGATCGGTCGTAGCGGAGATCAAGCTTGATCGCAGCCCGGGCCGCGGGCGGAGCCAGCGCCGGAACAATTACAGCCGCCCACAGCGCTAGGAACTGAATCCATCGTGGCGTGCCACCCCCCGTATATAGCCCGACCATCTTGGTGGGAAACACAAATAGCCCGGCCATCTTGGTCGGGAATCCGCCGCGAACGTTTTCGCGCTTCCTCGCGGCCGCCGCTTGATCTCGATAATGGCCGATGCGCCGGTGACTCATACTTCCACCCTCAGTGCTTTTTACTCGTCGCCCACGGCATGTGCCAGAACACGTGCCCCCTCGGCCACACAACACAGCTCCCGCCCAGCTTAAAGCGGTTTAGCAACCGCCCCTGGCCATCCCATTTTGTTGCGGCCGCACCATAAAATGGAAACGTTTCCCTTCTCTCGGCCGATCGGTTAGACTGCTTGTAAGTCAATCCATCCTACTCGATTCGCCTCCCACAAACAGCCAGAGGCCGGCAAAGTTGGCGGCCCCCTATTCCGGGAAGGGAATATGCGACCGATATGTGCCGACGGCGGACGAGCGTTCCGAGCGATTCGCTACAAGGCGACGTGCCCGCCATTGCACAATCCCGACTTGCCATCAGCAAGATAATTGAACCAGGCGGATCAAACCATGATGCCTGCGGCGGTGACGCATGCTGCGTTGCTCGGCGTTTTGATGACGCAGTCCGCCTTCGCGCAAGTTTTTGTCGGCTCGCTTTTCGAGAACATCGACCTCGGCAATATCGCGAGCGACGGCGCGGACGGTCGACAAATTCAAATTCGCCCGCAGAAAGCCGACGATATCGGCCGCAAGTGGAACTTCTTCCCGCCGCACGACTTGCTTCCAGAGAGTTTTCCCGACCCGACGCCCGCGACGCCCGCACACGCGGAGATCTTCCTGCGGGCCGGCACGCCGTTAGTTCTGGCCCTGCCCGAGCTGCAGCATTTTCCTCAATTGGCAGATGTGTCGGTATCGCACGTGCTCAATGCACACGAAATCAACGTCGAAGCGTCAATCCTATACTCGGATGTCGCTACCGACACCATCTATGGCCCGCATGAGTATCTTTATCCGCTCGGATCGCTGGACGCCGGACCGTATCGCCTAGTTCTCAATGTTGCCCGTTCGTCCGATTTTGCCCCCGCCGTCTTCATGACGACGACCGGCTACGTCGACTTCCTCGTCCACCCGGTACCGGAGCCGGGCACGCTTACCTTGGCCAGCCTATGCGCCCTGCTGGTTGTCCGACCTTTCGGTCCGAGGCGTACGAGAATGGTAAAGGGCCGTGCATGCTGACGGCGTTGGCAGCTCGGCTCATCTGGAGTTTTGGCCCTGTTCTGCATCTGCCGCCTGATATTTGGCAAATGCGTTCCCGCGAAGGAGATAAGAGGTCAGAGCTGGTCAGAAACATTTAATGAATCGTGCTGGCCCTTTCCTCATGCGACAAGGCGGGGCGGGTGACGCAGATTGATCACCACCATCGGAGCGGCGACCGGATCGACGGTTTCAGCTACACGTGGAACCCGCGGAATTTGCTCAAGGGGATGAATTTCCTGCCGGATGGTACTGGCGGCATTGCCGACTACAGCGCCGAGGACGTCAAGTATTCGTACGAGCCGCGCGGTGCCTCGGCCTGAATCTGCTGATCCGCCCCCGCGGCCGCCCCAGAAAACAGCCCACCGCAACCAAGAAATAGTTCTGATCAGTTCTGACCCCGTTTTGCCCCCGGCGGCTGGCCCGCGCTTGCGTCCGGTTCACTTGTTGAGCGTAGACATTGTTGAGGAGTCGTCAGGCCTCGAGCGAAAAACCGCCCGAGTTGCTCGAGGGCGGCTGCAAATGTGTCGTGGGGCGAGTGCCGGTCTTGACGCCAGGCGATTCTGACTGCGACGGTCGCTTCGCATTGACTTCCGCCGCCTTTTCGCAGGCGAGCTGCCAGGTTTCGCGTTCATACTCCAAGAGCTGGAGCGCTTCACCGAGCTTCGCCGCGTCGGCATGAATCTTGGCCTCGCTAAAGCGGCGGAACAGAAACCAGTACAGCTCCGTCAGGCGCGCATTCAGTTCGTTTTTCTGCTGGCGGACGGCGGCCAACAGCTCGCCAACGATGTCGATGGCCCGCATCAGCGGGGCGGATGCCGCCAGCGAGTCGCCGCTGGCGAGTGATTGTTCCGCCTGCCGGCCGAAGCGGATCGCCCCCTCGATCAGCATCAGGTGCAAGCGCTGCGGCGGGGCCGTCAGCACTTTAGATTCCAGGTAGTGGGACGTCTGGCTGACCATGAAGTTTACCTAGAGCTGCTCGTGAGGGGCGGCACGATTTGCAGACCGTTGAGTGCCGTCAGGTTCTGCTGCATGCCGGCGATCGTTGATTCCAATTGGGCGAACATCGTCAGCAGGCGTTCGCGCTCGCGGTCGAGGCGGTCATTCATGAATGTTACGCGGTCGTTATTGCCGGTGATCACTTCCTGCAGGGCCTTCGCCCGCGACGAAAGTACGCGAAGTGTCGTCGCCGGCAAGCTGGTCGATCGTCGTCTTCAATTTGGCGGACAGGCCGAACGTGCTATCGGTGAACAGCTTTTCGACCGCGCCCGGGTCATCGGCGTACGCATCGGCGAACTTTGCCGCGTTGAAGTTCAACTTGCCTTTGTCGTCAAAGCTGAGGCCAACCGCCTCCAGCGATGTGAACTTGCCGACGCCGAAGAAGCGGCCCGAGAGGACGTGGTTCAGGTCGGATTCGACCCGCAGGGCCGCCGTCGTGCCGAATAGGATGCCCGTCGTGTTGTTGTCCGCATTGAACGACGTCGTATCGTCCAGCTTGTCGCGAATTGAATTGAAGGCGTCGACTAGGTCTTGGACTGCGGTCGTCACCGCGTCTTGCGATTTTGAAACGCTGACGATGACGGTCTTTTCGGATGCGCTTTGCACCGAGATCTCAACGCCGGGCACAATGGTGGTAAACTTGTTGTCAGACGACGAAACCAGCAGCCCGGTCCCCGGCTGTGTGCCGCCGAACTCGACGTATGCGTCGCGGGGCTCGCTAAGCTGGCTGAATCCCAGGCCAACGCCCGCGCCATCGACCAAAATCTCATGACCGGCGCCGTTTTATCGACGCCCAGCACGAGCCGGTATCCCGTTCCGTCGTAGATTGTGCTCGCAGAGATTCCCGCGTCCAGTGCGTTGATCCGCGCGGCCAATGCGTCTAACCCTGCTTGGGCGGCCGATTGCGTGAACGTGCCGGCGCCGTTGATCGCCTGCGTCGCGACGCTGTCGACGACGGTCGAGACGCCGTTGCCGTCGATGCCCAAATTGGCGGCCGTCGTTCCGCCGGCCAGGTCCTCAACGCTCAGCGTGCCGCTGCCGTTCGACGTGTCGAACAGCAAGACGCCGTTGCCGGTGTCGTTGATGCGGGCTTCGACGCCAATGTCGGTGGTGTTGATTGCGTTTAAGACGTCGGCCACGGTCGTAAACGTGCCGGCCGTTTTGTTGAGCACAACGACGGCCGAATTGCCGGCCCGGTCGGTGATGCGAAATGAGCCGAGCGACACGCCGCTGCCGTTGTTTAACGACGAGAGCGAGATCGTGGCCCCTTCGTCGGCCAGATCGCTTAGATCGATTTTCAGACGTGAGGCGCCGTCGATGACTTGAGCCGGCACGCCGTCCACTTCCTGCGAAACGCCGATGCCCAAGAGCCGCAAGTCGGCCGCCGTCGTGTGGTTGCTCACATCCTCGACTTTGAGTGTGCCGACGCCGCCGGCGTGATCGATCAGCAGGATGCCGTCGCCCGTGTCGTTGATGCGGGCTTCGACGTCGACTGTCGTCAGCGCGTTGACGCGGTCAATCACGTCGCCGAGTGTTTTGACTTCGTTGCCGGGCGTGTTTAAATCGATAGCGCTCGTCACGCCGTTGCTATCAGTGATCAGAATATCGCCGATGTCAACGCCGGCGCCTTGATTTAACGAAGAGAGGAGCGTCGCCGGGCCCACCTCGCGGCGATCGAGCGTCCCGCTGTTGACGCTCGTCGCGGCGCTATCAGCGGCGATACCGAGTTTCGTGGCGGTTTCATTGGCGTCGGCGTCGGCAATGATCAAGTTGCTCGCCGCGGCGCCCGTCGTATCGGTCAGCATGACGCCGTTGCGGGCCGAGTTGATGGCGGCCGTGACGCCGGTGGCCTGAGAATTGATCGCGTTGACGACGCCGTCGAGTGTTTCGGCCGCCGACAGATCCACGCTGGACGTGACGTTGTTGCGATTGGTGACGTTGATCGAGCCCAGCGTGCCAATGCCGTTCCCGCCCTTCAGGCTCGAAACGAGGGTATCGCGCAGGCCGCTGACCAGTCGATTGCCCGTGATCGTGTCGCCCGAGGCGGTGGCGGTGAGACCCAGCGCTTCGGCGGTCGCCGTCGTCCCCGCGCTCGAAACGGCAAACGTGCCGCTACCGCTGGTCAGGTCGGTTAATTGCAAACGATTGCCGTCGGCGGCGATCGCCGCCGACAGCTTCGCCGGGTCGGCCGCATTGAGCCGCATTCAGCACGTCACCCAGCGTCGCCGCCGCGCCGAGGTCGATGTTGAGCGTCGATCCGTCGGCTAGGGTAACCCCCAGGTTGTTGCCGCTTGCCAACGGGACACCGGTGCCATCGTTAAGCGTGGAAAGCTTCGTCGCCGTATGCAGTCGAAACACATCGTTTCCCGTGGCTTCGGACGCGGCCACGTTAATCGAAGCGAGGCCAAGATCAAGGGCCGTCTTTCCGCCGCCAATTTCCTGCGCTTTCAGATTGCCGCTTCCGCCCGAGTTGTCGATCAAGCGGATTGAGTCGCCGTCGGCATCGGCCGTCACGAGTGCGGTTGAATTGCTGTTGATGGCCTTGAGTACGTCGTCCACCGTGCGGGCGAGCCGCAGGTCGACGTCGGCTGTGTTGCCGGCGCGGTCGGTGATGCGAATCTGGCCGCGGCGCACACCTGCCCCGCCATTCAGTTCGTCGAGCGAAATGCCCTTATCGACGAATCCGCCAAAGGCGATCGAGAGCGTGCCATTGGTGGTCAGGTCGTCCACACTTTGAAAGCTGTCGCTGACGAGCTGTTGCGCCGAGGCCGTTTGCAGGCGCGAAACGCATACTGGCCCACGGCCGGTTTGCCGCCGTCGGTGAGCACGGCCTGGAGCGTGTCTGGATCGCTCGATGTGACCGACTTGGTTTGAAACAGATTCGACGTTGCGGAAAACTTGTTGGCTTCGAATTGGAAGGCCAACATCAGCGAGGACAGGTTGTTGATCGCCAACTGTTCGGACGAGAGGGTTTTCGTGCGGGCGATGAGCAGGTCTCGCGGCTGCCCCTCGACGGCCAACAGCTTGTTCACCGTATCCTCGATGGGGATGCCGGTGATCAGCCCGGTGCTGGATTGGATGCGAGCCATGTGGCTTGTTTCGCCTGGGGGCGGGCGCCTTTCCTGCAAATCTACGTCGCGCGACTGCAGTGACAGCAAGTGCGCACGGCGACCCTAACGAATATATCGACCGCGCAAGGCGGTTCGCTCAACATCCGGTCCCCGCCCAGGACGAACGAAAAAGCCGGCTCGGTCCATTGGGAACCGAACCGGCTCGATTCAGTATTCACTCCGACGCTATCGTGCGGCGGAATCGATGATCAATTCGCTCCCAGTTTACCGCAACAGCGCCAGCACGTTCTGCGGATTCTGGTTAGCGACCGCGAGCACCGTGGTGCCGGATTGCACGAGAATCTGGGCCCGGGTGAGGGCGGCCGTCTCGGCCGCGAAGTCGGCGTCGCGGACCGTGCTTTCCGCGTCGGTCAGGTTCACAAGGGTGTCGCCCAGGGCGTTCTTGTTCGTCTCGAGCGTTGTCCGTTGGAACGAACCCAACCGGCCGCGCAGCGAGGTGATCTTGTTGATGGCGTCGTTCACAATGCGAGCGGCCGTTGTCGGGTCGTTGGCCAGCGAGGCGCTTTCACCGCTCTTGAGGGAGAACAGTTTTCCGCTGGTGCCGCCGAGCAGCGAGGTGTTCACGCTGGTGATGCCGAAGCGGGCCTGCTGGTTACTGACCACGTCCGGACCCAACTGGAACAACGCGCCGCCGCCAGTGATTGTGAAGTTGATCGTGCCGGTGAAGCCAGCCTCGGCACTGGTGGTCAACGAGAGGGAGGACGTGGCCAGGGAAAGCTCGTTGCCGTTGCCTAAGGCCGAGATACCATTGACGGTCGCAACCACGTCGCTGCCTTCGCTACGACTGCTGGTCGAACCGAGGCCCGTTGTAACGGTACCGCTGGAGTTTTCGCTCAGCACACGGACGTCGACAAAGGCATCGGAGCCGTAAGCGGTTGAGGTCAACTCCAACGTCGTGCCGTTCACGGTCGCCGTGACGCCGGTCGAATCGCTGAAGGCAGAAATAGCAGCTTGCAGAGCACTGATGCTCGTGCCCGCCTGGAAGGTGAAGATTTCCACGCCATCGGCACCGCCAATTTGTAGCGTGACGTTGTCGGAGAGACCACCGCTGGAACCGCTACCACCGCCGAGCGTAGCGACACCCGGCGGCGTGTCGGACGAATCGACGTAATTCGTGTCGCCGGAACTGGTCGTCGTCGTCGCGGTGTAACCGGCCAAGCCGTTGATCGCGCTGACAATCGCCGACTTGGTGACGGTGCCGTTCACGCGAACGTCGATGTTGCCGCTCACGATCGCCGCCGTCACCGAGTTGGCGGCGATCGTATTGTCTTCGGTGATCGTCACAGTCACGCCGTTGGCAGCCGTACCGGCTGTATCGGCGGTCACCGAAAACGTCGTGCTACCGGCGTCGCGGCCGTTTACCAGGTACGTCGGTGTGATGCCCGCGCTGGCATCGCCTGCGGCGAGGCCGGTGGCGGCCGCCCCTGTGGCGGCCGCCGAGAAGTCGGCGCCGCCGTTAAAGGCCTGAATCGCGGTGGCGACTTCCGTATTCGTAACACCGCCGGTGAAGTCGGCGTTGACCGTCAAAGTGTTAGAGGCATACGTTACCGACGCGACGTTGGTCGAGGCGTCGTTCGTGTCGACTAGGACCACGGTGATTCCATTGCCGCTGGCGTCCTGCGCGCGCCATTGTTGAGGGCAGTTACCGTGACGCCCGCCGCCGACGTCGTGGGGAAGTCGAAGTGGAACTGCGCCTGGGCCTCGTTATTCGTGAGTGAAACGCTCGTCGTGGCGTTCGTAGCGGTCGTGGCCGCCGGAATGTTGGTGACGTCAACTTCAGCGTTCGTGGCGGCGGCTGAAATCGTAATGGCGACGGCCTTCGAGCCGGTGGCGCCGAGATTTGCCTGATCAATGCTTAAGTCCGACAAGCGGCTGAAGTTCGTGCCGGCCGAGGTCAGGAAATCGAGGCTGCCGTCGAGCAACCGGCGGCCCTGGAACTCGGTGGTCTGGGCGATGCGGTTGAGTGCAGTTAGCGAAGAGTCGATCTGCAGCTGGTTGGCCGCAATCTGCTCATCCGACAAAGCGCCAGTGTTCGCCGATTCGGTGACCAGGCCGCGAATGTCGTTGAGCAGCGAGCTGACCTGGCCGAGGGAGCTGTCGGCCGTCGCGATGACCTGGTTGGCACGGTCGGTGTTGCTGATTGCCTTTTTAATGCTGGTGATGTCGCTGCGGAGGTTTTCGCTGGCGATCAAACCGGCCGGGTCGTCTTTACCCGTATTGATCCGCAAGCCGGTGCTCAGCCGCGTAAGAGCTTGCTGCAGCGAGGCGTTGGTGCGGCCCAACGTGTTTTGTGCGACCAACGAACTGACGTTTGTGTTAATCCGAGTCATTGTCTTTCCCCTTTGGGAGTGTTTTGATGCCCATGCGAGCCAGTGATACTACGTAATACTGACCGAGGCGCTCTTGGGCCTGTGCGTTGGGTAAGATGAATCCTGCGTATTGATGTGCGGGTTCATACTAGGTACGTAAACTGTACGCCGAGTCCGTCCGTCACTTCGCGAGTCGTCTCGAGGACCTGCCCTCCACGAAGCCAAAACCAACGCGAATGAACCTGAGCAACCCTAGGTCACGCTTTTGCCCGCAAGAACTGCCGGTGCCGTTTTTGGCCGCCACCACCGGCCCTGCCGCAAGTGCACCCAGGTAAGGGTATCGACGCGATAATTTGCGCGTCTTTACGCGGTAATTCGGTTTTGGCGAGGCAGAGCGAAATGGTCGTCGTTAAAGTCGGCCCATCCTGTGCAACGTGCCGGCGGAGGAAGAGAGCCACTGAAAACGAGTCAATAAGTGCTGTCCGAACGAATTTCGCCGGCCGACCTGCGCCGAGCGGCTGCACCTCTCCGACTGGGAGCGCGGATTGCAAAAGTCCCTGAATCAGTGCGCCGAAGAGTCGCCTGCCGCCGTGCGTCGCCGACTATTTCCGTTCGCGCGGATTATCGGGGATGCGCCGGGCTTCATCCGGCTGGATTTTCGCGGCTTGTTGGTTTTCGCGCTGGATCGCCTCGTAGACTTCGCGGCGGTGCACGGAAACTTCACGCGGCGCTTCGATGCCGAGACGTACTTTGTCACCGCGCACGTCGACGATGGTGACGACGATATTATCGCCGATGATGATGCTTTCGTCGCGTTGCCGGGAAAGTACGAGCATGATCGAACACCGCTGTCGCAACTTGCTCTGAGTTGGCCGTACCGTGCTGGTCCGGCGACACTGGGCTGCGTCCGCTTTCGCGATTGCGCGGGCGAGCCGCCGCTGTTGCTCACCCACGGGATTGATCGGAACCGAGGCTGGAAAAACTCTAGGACTCGGCGAGACGTAGCGTTTATTCACATCCTGCGTTGTGTGACGCGGCGTAGCTCGACTAGAAGGGAACGGCGTCGTGCGCAATCAGCACAGTCGGCACGGCTGTTCCAACATAGCTCGATTCACTTCGTTTGAGTTGACAGCCCGGCCGCCCGCAGCCTTATGCCGTTTTCAGTATCCGCGGCAGCGGCCACAGTGCCTGCTGCAGGGGATGATCGTCGCGGGCGATGACCTGGCGGCCGAGCCGCTCGTCGACGTGGATGACGAGCGGCGCCTTCAGATTCACCGCGAGTCCGTTTACCGTCTGGCTGACGATCGCCAGGACTTGCAGTTCGTTCGGACTGTCCAACCCCAGGGCTTCGATTTCTCGACGGGGGACGCGGATCTGATAATCGGGCGCCACGCGGCGAGGGCTGACAACCGCCACGGCGAGTTCCGGGCGATCGAGACTCTGTAGCCAGCCAATCGCCAAATTCTCGGAATCGGCCAACAGCACCCAGCGCCGGCAATCTTCCATGCCAATGAGACCGTCGGCGAACGTCAGCATGTCCGACTTTTCGATCGTCACGTTGCCGAAGCGAGTCGTCGAAATCTCCATCACCGATACCCTCCGCGCACGCAGATAAGAACGCCCGTGCTAGCAAACGTCCAACGCGGGCCTCTCAATGAAAATCGGCACGCCGGCGAACTGCGGGTCAACGAAAATCGCGGGCGCCGCCGAGCGATCAGGATCAGAATGCGACAATTGCGTCCGTTCGGCCCGGGAAAGTCATCCTCGAGCCGCAACCCGGCGCCGGTCCCGCCGCGATCAAAACAGGACACTCAGACAGGTCACGCCCCCTTCGGCTTTTGCGAACTCTGACAGGTCAACCATGAGAACCTCATAACCCAGCTTGGAGAGCATGTAAGCCGTTTGCGAGTAGACAGCAGGTAGGCAAATGCGGGAACTGATCCGCAGTATGTCAGCCGCGAAAGGCTCGGCGACCGGGATCGGAACAAGGCGATAGCGTTCGCCCAGCGGACGAAGCGCGTTGGGCTCGATCCATTGCGGGTTGACGAGCAGGGTCCGGTCGTCGAGCGCCGTGCAGGCTGACTTCAGATGCAAGCAGTCCAGAATCCCGATCGGCCACACGCGGTAGCCGTGGGTGCCGGCTATTTCATCGAGCGCAGCGACCCCCTCGCCGTTGGTGCGGGCCGACAACCCGACGAGCAGAGTGCGGCCGACGCGGAGCACGTCGCCGCCGTCCAGGGTGCCGGGAGGCCGGATCCACTCCAGGGGCCGGTGGGGCCGGAGTGCTTCGGCAACGTCCGCAACTTCGGGCCGCCGGCTCTCGGCGCCGGGGCGGGCCATGACGGCGACTTCATCAAGGACGACGGCCGTGTCTTCGACGAAGACACAGTCTGGCAGTGCCGGGCTGGCGCTGAGAACGGTCACTTGGGCTCCGCAGCGTTCGAGCAGGGCTCGATACTCGGCGTGCTGGCCCAGGGCCAAATGGAGGTCGATCGGCACCCGCGGGGCGAAGGACAGTTCGCATTCGTTCATTCGCGGCGAAGGAAGGCGGGTGATGGCCTGCATGTGTAATTCCTATCGAACTGTCGTCCGCTTCATCGGCGCGATTTGTCTGGCGTAACAGGCTGACTCTGCCGCGCGTGGAAATAGCGGTTTTGGCCGGGTCGCTTGCTTTTGGGAATATATTTCTGCCAAAATCGGAAATCTGTATAGAACGCGTCCAGCAGCCCCGAGGCGAGGACGGCGGTGGCTCAGCCTGCAGGCCGCGGTACACACACCGCCGAAGTGCAGGCGCGAAAGGAAGTGATACCATGTTAACTGCGGCCAGGGAAATCGAAGTTCAATTCGCTGGACTTCGATCAAGAGATTTCGCCATCACGCTGGCGATCGGTGCGCTGACGTTGCTAGGGCTGGCTATTGCCGCAGCGGCCACGGCCGCCGACTCGGCCACGGAAACAACGGCCGATCGCTTGGTCAGCGCAGCCGTGGCGGCGGAGATTCGCGGGGACGATGCGGCCCGGCAGACTGCCCTTCGTGGCGCAATCCAGATCGAACCTGAAAACAAGTACGCCCACTGGCAAATGGGCCAAGTAATCGTCGATGGTCGGTGGCGGACGGTCGACGATGCCGAGCAAGCTGCTTTCTCGAACCCGCGGCTGAAGCAGTACCAGGAACTGCGAACGGAATTTGGCGACCAGCCGGAAGCGCAACTGGCGTTGGCGCGGTGGTGCGACGATCATCGGCTGACAGATGAAGCACGATTTCATTGGGCGAGCGTGCTGGCCCTTGATCCGAATCAACCGGAAGCGCAGCGAGCGCTGGGCGTTCGTTGGCATAACGGCTGGCTCATGTCGCCCGAGCAAATCGCCGAATTCCGGCAGGCGGAAGCGGTGGTTCGCAAAGCCAAAACGCGCGTCGCTGGCTGGCAACGGCAACTCGCCGGCGACCTGGAATCGCGGATGAAGGCGCTGGAAGAAGTTCGCGCAACTGACGATGCGAACGTCATTCCGGCAGTCGAGGTGGCAACGCTTCACGATGTCGGCAACGATACGGATGCCGTCCGCTGCCGGATGCTTAGCCTCGCCCTATTCGACGCAATTGATCACATGCCGGGCCGCGCCGCCGCGGCGTCACTGGTCCGACATGCGGTGCTGTCCCCCGTGTCGACTGTGCGTAACGCAGCCGTGGCACGCTTGAAAGCTCGCTCGATGGACGATTATGTGCCGCTCTTGCTCGACGGCTTGGCCGCGCCGGTCGTTTCCTGGTTCAGCGTGACCACCGATGCAAACGGCAGCGTGCACTATCAACACGCGCTGTATCGCCAAGGCCCGTTCGCCGACTGGTCTCTGCAGGCCAGCCGCTCAGTTTGGCGGCAGCCGTCCGCGCAGAAGCGCTGGCCGGGTCGGAACGCTCCCAGATGCTCGCTCCGCTGCAACTGTCGAGAATGGAGAACCGGCTGGAACGGGGCATCGCGCGAAATGTACGCAATTTCACCAATCAATTCGGCCAGCAGGCGTATCGCACCGAGCAGCAAGTGGCGGAATCCAACGCCACTATCGAGAACAGGAACGGCAAGGTCCGGCCGGTCCTGGCCGAAACGACAGGCCAGGATTTCAGCTCGCCGAGCGAGTGGTGGACCTGGTGGAAAGACTACAATGGCTACGAATCGTCCCAAGAGAGGCCCGTCTATTCCTACGCTTATAATGACGATCGCAGCTATTCTGTGCCGACACCCGTCACCGTCGCGGGCGGCAGAAGCTGCGAGTGCTTCACCCGCGGCACGCCGATTTGGACGAAGGCGGGGCTGCGGCCCATCGAATCACTGAAAATGGGAGACCTCGTGCTTGCCCAAGATGTGGAAACCGGCGAGTTGGCATATAAGCCGATTGTCGGTACTACGGTTCGGCCGCCCAGCCCTGTCGTCCGGCTGACGATCGACGAGGAACAGATCACCGCCACGGTCGGCCATCCATTCTGGGTGGCCGGTAAGGGTTGGCGGATGGCCAGAGAGTTGACCGACGGCGTGCTGCTGCACGGGGTAAAAAGTCCATCGTCGCTATTGGCCGTTGCAACGGCCGACGAAGCAACGACCTATAACCTGGTGGTCGCCGATTTTGCGACGTATTTCGTAGGCCGGTGCGGCGTGCTGGTGCATGACAATTCCCTGAACCGCTCGACTCTGGCGGCGGTGCCCGGGTTCGCGCGCGAGGAGCAACAACAACAACAGCAGCAGCAGCAATCATCGCGGCCTGGCCTGGAAATTGTTGTCGGCAGATAAAGCAGATGACTAGGGCGGCGACTCAAGTCGTCGCCGCTCCGCGGCTTTCCAAGAGTGGCACTTTCACATTATCCAAGACGTCGGTGACGATCTCGCCAACGCTGACGTTTTGCAGGCGGGCTTCCGGCCGCAGGATGAGCCGGTGGCCGAGGACGGGCGGCACGATGCTTTTGACGTCGTCCGGCTCGACAAAGCCCCGGCCGCGGACGGCCGCCACGGCCTGGGCCGAGCGGAACAGGGCAATCGACGCCCGCGGGCTGCCGCCCAGGGCCAGGTCGTGATGCGAACGCGTAGCGTGCACGATCTCGGTGATGTAGCGGCGGACCTTGGCGTCGATGTGCACAGTTCGCACAGCCCGCTGGCAAATGACGAGTTGCTCGGGCGTGATGACTGCCTGCAACTTCTCGAGCGGGTGCTCGTGTTTGAGCATATCGAGCATCTGGGCCTCTTCATCGAGCGACGGATAGCCGAGCGACAGCTTCATCAGGAAGCGGTCGAGTTGCGCCTCGGGCAGCGGGAAAGTGCCTTCATGATCGATCGGGTTCTGCGTGGCGATGATCAGAAACGGCGGCGCAAGGCGATGGGTAACGCCATCGGCCGTCACGCTGCTTTCGGCCATCGCTTCCAATAGTGCCGCCTGAGTGCGCGGCGTAGCCCGGTTGATTTCGTCGACAAGCACGAGCTGCGCGAAAACAGGTCCCGGCCGAAACTCGAACTCGCAAAGCTTCTGGTTGAAAATCGAGCCGCCGGTGATATCGGTCGGCAACAGGTCGGGCGTGCACTGGATGCGGCGGAACGTGCCCCCGACGCTGCGGGCGAATGCGCGGGCCATCATCGTCTTCGCCACGCCGGGCACGTCCTCAAGGAGCACGTGCCCTTCGCACAGCCAGCCCACCAGCACTTTAACGATCTGCTGCCGTTTGCCGACGACGACCTGCTCAACATTGGCGATGATCCGCTTGGCAACGGCGGCGACGTCGACTGACGTGCGAGGTTTGTCGCTCACGGTTCTGTTCCGACAGACGAGAAGCAAGCGGCGACCGAGATGGAAGCTCGCTCAACCGTTCATGGTAACCGGGCGATGCGGCCGTAAGTATAGTGTCGCTGCTGGCTTCGTTCGACCGACCTCACGGCCAGCCCATCAGCAGATTCAAGATGTCTACATAACGGGCTGGTCACTGAGGTGACCAGCCCGTCGAACGTCGGGCGTTTGGGTTTGAGCGAACCTGTGAATCAGTTGGCCGCCAGCGGAGTGCCGACCGGCGCCTCTGGATGCTCCGCTTCGGCAATCTGCAGGGCTTGCTGGTCGCTGGCCTGGCGGTTGACGAATTCCAAATCGGCCTGGCTCAAGCGGGCCAGCGGCACCGTGGTCGTGCGGCCGTTCTCTTTGAGCAGGCGAACGTGGCCTTCGGGGAAGGCAACGAGCCGTGCACGGGTGGAGTAATGGCCCGTGTTGTCGACCCAGTCACGATCGTTTTCGCTGGCGAGGCCGCCGTTTTCGTGGAGGATGGCCGCCGACTTGCCGAACGGATCGGTCGACTCCGCGCCGCCGACGGGGGGCGTTGTGTTTGCGCCGCCGGCTGGCGGCGTCGCGCTCGCGCCGCCCGCGTTGCCGCTCGGCGTCGGGCCGAATAAGTCGTCAAAACCGGGCGTAGTCGATTTCGATTCGGCGCCGCCACCCGCGGGAGAGGTGCTGCCGCCCGCCGCTGGTGGTACCGAGGCCGGCGCCGCTGCGCCGGCGGCGGGCGCCGTGGAGGCGCCATCGGCCGCAGGCATATTGCCGCCGGCGGGCGGCGCTGTCGAGCCACTCGCAGCCGGCGGCGTGGCGCCGCCCGTCGGTCCGAAGAGGTCTTCAAACCCGCTGGGTGGTGTCGCCGTCGAAGGCGTCGTGACCGGGGGCGTGGTTGCTGGGGGCGTTGTCGTTCGAGACGTCGTTGACGGCGCCGAGAACGCATCGGGCTGCGTTGCCGTCCCAGTCGCTGGCGGCGTCGTGGCGCTGCGGGCCGGCGGGAACTGGTCTTGACCCGCCGGGCCGGGAACAGTCGCCGGCGGCTGGGTGTTCATTGTCCGCGGCAAGGATTCGGTGTCGCCGCCGGCCGGCCGCTGCATCGTGTCGGGGAGCGACGGGGTTGTGGTGTTTTCGGGCATCTTATTAACAGTGGCGGGCTGTTGCGGCGCTGCCGGAGGCTGCGGTGCTTGCATCACGCTTGGCGATGATTCGATCACGACGCCGCCGTCGCTGGAACCACAGCTAATGCAGCCGCCACCGCAATCGCCGCCTCCGCCGCAACTTCCACAGCCGCCACAGCCGCTCGAGTAGACGGCCTGGCTATAACCGCTGCATGAGCTGCACGAAGTGTAACCACCCCAGCAACTGGAATAGCTTGGACCACCGCAAGAACCGCACGAACGGAAGCCGCCTCGCAAGCCCCCAAACAAATGGAACGCGGTGGCCGAATCAATCGTCATCAGGAATACAGTCAGCCCGACGACGATAATCTTCAGCGTTCGCAACGTCTTTCTTCGCATCTTCCCGATCTCCCCAAAATGAAGTTCAATCTCGAAATCCTGCGGCCGCCGGTCACCATCGGCCGCGAGAGTGGACGGCGCCGAGGCGCCCGCTCCGCTCTCAAACTCGTGGCCGAAGTGATTACGGCCAGCCGCCGGCCACTTCATCAACTTCTGCGTTTTACTCCACCCCGGCCTCCGCCTTATCCTGCGTTCCAACAAGCCGTCCATCGTAATCCCGGCTTTCGGGAAAAGCAAACTTGGCAATCGCGACGTTTTCCGGCGTGTTTGCCTCCCCGGACCGCGACATTTTGCCCCCGTTCGGCCAGCGCTCGGCGGTCCAGGACGGCCGAATCTCGGCTATTCGGTGGGCGCCAGGTGAATCTCTTTGCCGCTCTCTTGGGCATTCTTCAGGTCCGCGAAGGCGGGCACTTCCAGGCCATATTTGCGATTGATGGCCAGTCGCACGCTCACCGCCTTTTCGCGGAGCAGTTGCGCTTTGTTCTTTCGTTGTAACTCGGAGCGGCGCCAATCTTGATTCAGTTGTTCGCGACCCAGGTCGTTTGTCGAAGATTCCCAGATTTGAACCGCCTTATCGTACAAATCGGCGCCGTTTTCGTACCATTGCTTTAAGTTGCGGCCGAACTGCAAGACAGCCGGATCTACCTGGGAATCGGGAATCGCTTCCACGGCCTTGGCAGCAAAGCGGCCGATGCGGCTTTTGATGGCGAATGCCTTGGCGGCGTTCGTGTCGCCCGACGCTGATTCGGCATCGGCCTGAAGGGCGGCTTCGCCGAGGGCGATTTCGTTCAGCCGCGACCAATAAGCGAGGGTTTGCTCCTGCGTCGGCTGCGACGTCCCGCTCAGTTTGAGCGCACCGTCGGTTCCCGGTTCCGGAGCGGCCGGGGCAGCCTCACCGCTATGCAGAGTGGCAATTTCCGTCTTTAACGAGCCCAGCTCCTCGCGCAAGGTGGCGACGAGCTGTTCGCGCGTCACGCCGTCTTGCGGGCCCAGGGGCCGCCACTCGGGCGGCACCTTGTCGAGTAATTCGGTTTCTGTAAGCGCAGTGTGGGCGACGTGGCGCATGTCGACGCCGAAGTAGACGGCCCCCAGCCAGATGCCGCCGAAGACGGCCACCAAGCAGCAAAGGAATTCCAATTGGGTGAGGGCGCGGCGTGACGTTAATACCAGGTGTTTCATGGTGCGATTCTCGCAAGCGGGTCGTACGAAGTGGAACAAATCAGGTAAATTGCCAGCCATTGTGAAGGTATCCAGCGACGAACTGGCGCAGCGCGACGGCAGGCAAGGTTGCGCATGCGCACTCTGGCTGCCACGCGAAGGAGTATTGCACTAGCGCGGATTTTCCGAAAAAGTCTAGGTCACTGCCGCTCGGCAAACTGAGGCAGCCGTCGCCTTCCGGCATCATGAAAGCCGCGAGTGCATCGATCGCTGGTCGGGTTACGACGGTCAGTCGGGCTGGGCCGTTTCGGCTGCTATGATCAGCAGAGCTGCCATGGCAAGCGCGGTTGCAGCAGCGGGTGCGAGAACGACGCCGTCAGAGCGCGATCATGCGCGAACGCACGCAATCTGACGATGCTGATGGGCCGGGGCTGGCCGTTTCCAGCGGAATCCCGGGAAAATCGGCCGGGCGAATCGATGAGCAGGCCGCTGCTAGCCGATGGCGAGGGATAGGTAAAGTGTGGAGGTCCAGAGGCCGCCCCCCCGAAGTGGTTGTTGAGGATTTACCTGCCACCTATAATTCTGATGAGTTCCAAGGGAAGCGACTTCCCGGCGAGCGAGCAAGTCCCGGTAGACGGTGGACTGGGCGGCGACGTAGGTTGGTACGCCCGAGACACCGTGGATATTCGCACGTGTACGACCCCATTCGAACGCAGAGCGCCCGGCCCGCATTGGCGGAGGAAAGCGCCTTGGCACCGCCGAAGATTCTGTATCTGGGCGGATCCCACGACGACCTGATCGCGCTCCGCGAGCGGCTCGGGGACGACGTCGAAATTGTCGAAGCCGTTTCGCCGGTCCGCGCGATCGACCAGATGATTCGCGGCGAGTTTGCCGGCGTATACGCCGACGCCGATCAATTCGCGGACGTGATCGACGTCGCGCAAGTCGTCCGCAACGAGCGCATCCTGCAAGGCATGCCCGACGGGGTGGTATTGCTCAACGGCAAGAATGAGATCTTGTGGGGCAACGGTCGGCTGCGGGAATGGACGGCCCGCGAGGACGTGGTCGGCTCGAATTTCTACAACGTGATGGGTGCGCCGGAGATTCTGGGGCCCGACTACTGCCCCTTCCACACGGCGCTGTCGACGCGGCTGCCGAGCGCTTCGACGCTGCGTTGTTTTCAAAACCGCTATATGCGGGTGCACGCCGCGCCAGTAGTGGAAAGCAACGGCGAGGCGCAGCACCTGGTCGTCACGCTGCGGGACGTCACCGACGAGGTTCTGCAGCAGCAGAAGCTATCGGCCATCCATCAGGCCGGCATCGAGTTAGCCGACCTGACGTGTGACGAGGTGGCCAAGATGAGCGTCGACGAGCGGATCGACCTGTTAAAATCGAACATCCTGCACTGCACGCAGGATGTTTTGCATTATGACGTGGTCGAAATCCGCATGCTCGACGACCACACGGGCAGCTTGCTGCCTGTACTGGCGGTGGGGATGACGTCGGAAGCGGCCGGGCGGGCGCTGCGGGCCGAAACGACCGGCAACGGCGTGACCGGCTTCGTCGCCGCCACGGGCAAGAGCTACCTGTGCGAAGACACCAGCGAAGACCCGCTCTACCTGGAAGGCGCGAAAGGGGCCCGCAGCTCGCTGACCGTCCCCGTCATGCTCCACGAGCGCGTGACCGGCACGCTGAACGTCGAAAGCCCGGAGGCGCGGGCCTTCAACGAGAGCGACTTGCAGTTTTTGGAAATCTTTGCCCGCGACGTGGCCATCGCGCTAAATACGCTGGAACTGCTGGCCGCTGAAAAGGCGACCACCGCCGCCGCCAGCGTCGAGGCCATTCACAGCGCCGTGGCCCTGCCGGTCGATGACATTTTGAACGACGCTTGCAACGTAATGGAGCGGTACATCGGCCACGCGCCCGACGTCGTCCAGCGGCTGCACCAAATTCTGCGCAACGCCCGCGACATCAAGCAGGTGATCCAGAAGGTGGGCCAGTCGATGGCCCCGACCGAGGCGACGCCGCCGGCGGCCCGCGTCGAGCTGCGGCCCGCGTTGGTGGGCAAGCGCGTGTTGGTGGTCGACGCGGACGACAGTGTCCGCAGCGCGGCCCATGCGCTCCTGGAGAGGTACCGCTGCATTGTCGAGACCGCCCACGATGGCACCGAGGCCCAGTTCATGGTGCGGAACCTGGCGTCGGGACAAAGCTATGATGCGATCATCTCCGACATCCGCCTGCCCGACATGTCGGGGTACGATTTGATGCTGAAGCTGAAGAGCGTCTTGGGCAACGTCCCGATGGCCCTGATGACCGGCTTCGGCTACGATCCGGGGCATTCGATCGTCCGGGCGCGGCAGGCGGGCCTTTCGGCCGTGCTCTACAAACCATTCCGTCTCGATCAACTGCTGGAGACGATCGAGATGATCGTCACCGGCCGCGGCGCCAAGTTGTGCGACGGCGCCAATGGACAGCCCCAGCGACCTGCCTGACTCAATCTGGGTGAGATCTTGGTGACACCCACGGATGGGCGCCCACGGACGGGCACGGCTGCCTCTCACTCCGCACCGCCACACCCGTTCTCGCCGCGCCCTCACGTCACGTTCGCCATGCCCTATGCCGTGCTGATTCTGTCTGCGATTGGCCACGCGATTTTGTGGGTGGCGCTCGTCAATCGGCTGCACGGGTACGCGATCAACCGCATGCTAATGGACGGCCTGACCGCGGTCTGTGCGGTCGCCGTCACGGCGATCCCGATCGTGGTACTGACGGCCGTGCTACGGGCGGAGGCGCTGAGTGACGCCGCGGGCCAGCCGGCGGGCCTCGTGCTGCGGGCAAGCTGGGCTTATTTGGCCGTCTGTGCGGCGATTAGCGTGATCGGCACGGCGGCTTGGCTGTGGACCGTGGTTCACCCCGAGCGGCGGGTGCGCTTGTGTCGAATCACACGACGCGCATTGACCTGAAAAGTCAAACCAGCGAGCCGTTGGCCCAGCCTGGCCTGACGGCTTGGCTTGCGAATTTGCCAGGCAATCAAGCGCTTGACGTGCATCTGCACGAAAAGAAGCTGACGTTGCCGCGTCTGCCGGCGGAGCTGGCCGGCCTGCGGATCGCGCACCTGACCGATTTGCACATGTCCGGCCGCATTGCGCGCTTACTTCCGCGAAGTGGTCGAGCGGGTGAACGCTTGCGAGCCCGATCTCGTCGCCGTGACGGGCGACCTGGTCGAACGCAATGCCTACATCGACTGGATTCCGGACACGCTGGGCC
The DNA here is from genome assembly GCA_963738665.1 of uncultured Planctomycetota bacterium. Lineage (GTDB taxonomy): Bacteria > Planctomycetota > Planctomycetia > Pirellulales > Lacipirellulaceae > JABDGM01. The sequence goes on along the minus strand of CAVTXL010000002.1, from coordinate 497,280 downwards.
GGCTGCAGGCCCGCTGCGGCGTCTATTTTGTGCGTGGCAATCACGATCTAAAGGTTGACCAACGGACGCTGCTTGCGGTGCTGGCCGAATGCGGCCTGGTGCACGTGGGCGGCCAGCTACTGTACGTCGCGGTGCGTGGCCGCCAGTCCGTGCTCTTGGCCGGCAATGAGTTGCCCTGGTTCGGTCCGGCGCCGCCCAGTTCGGGCCGAGCTTCAGGTTCGGGCCGAGCTTCCAGTTCGGGCCGGTCTCCCGATCGCGCCCGCAGCGTTAGCATCGGCGATCGCAACCAATCGCCCGCCCCCGACTCCCCATCCGAATACCCAACGCTCCGAATCTTGCTTTCCCATTCACCCGATCAATTTACCTGGGCCCAGGCGCAGGAGTACGACTTGATGCTGGCCGGGCACAATCATGGCGGGCAGGTGCGATTGCCGCTGCTGGGGCCGCTCCTCGCGCCCAGTCGCCAAGGCACGCGTTACGCGAGCGGCGTGTTTCGCGCGGGCGACACGGTCATGCACGTCAGCCGCGGCACCGGCAGTCTGACGCCGCTGCGTTACAACTGCCCTCCGGAAGTGGCCATTCTCGAGCTGTTGCCGGCCCCTTGCCTGGACGCGGTCGCCGATTGAGTCCAAACTGGCGGCATGTCGCCACTTTGGCAACCGGCACTGCAACACCGAGTTTTGGGAATTCTGTTCGGAGTCGCCTACCTCGTCGGGGCCATACCTCGTCGGGGCCACGCATTTCGTCCGATTCCTATATCGAATTCCGCTGTTCTTTGCCGCATTCGCGGTGGCGATCGGGGCAGCAATCATTATCGGCGTATTGGCCGTCTTTTGCGTCAAGCTCGTCAGCCAGAGTAGGCAGCGGCGGACGGATGAAATTGTCGACCCTGTTTCTACCGTTCATCCCGCTGGCCGTTTACTTGTCGGTCTTCAGCCGCGCTGTGGCCGAGGTTCGCCGCGCCGATCCGCAGCATGCCGCGAATGCAGGGGTATTAATGCTGCCGGTATTCTTGCTCGTCGCTGCACTCAGCACCGTCATCCTGCTGTGGTTTGGCGAAGCGGTGGCCGGGGCGATTCACTAGTATGTCGCAGTGCTGACAAGGCGACGCTGAGCAATCATCTGTCGTCAATCGGCGCGCGGTTTGCGGCCTTCTTGTTACGTGAGGGGGAGAGCGGCTGCGTGTGCCTGGCCGCGTGCATGCTGATGAACTTCGTTTGGAGAACTGGACAAGGAGACGTAGCGATGTCAAAAGCTCAACAGGAAAAAGAACAAGCTCACAAAGAACAAGCTCAGAATGAGCAATCTCGGCGAGAAGGGCAAAGACGGGGTCGCTCGATGGCCCCATATTCGGGTGGGCGCGCCATGAACCGTGCCGGTTCGCCGATGAGCCGGCTGCGGGCTGAATTCGACCGGATATTTGACGACTTTCTAGGCGGCATCGGCGGATTGCCGGCCTGGCCGCAGTCCAACCTTGCCTGGGATTTCGACGTCGAAGACAACGAGGACGAGATTGTCGTGCGGGCGGAGGCGCCCGGCTTCGAGCCGGACGACTTTGACATCCAGATCAGCGGCAACCAGCTTGTGCTGTGCGCCTGCGAGAGCGGCGAAAGCGAACAGGACGGCGGCCGGCGCTGGCAGCGCAAGGAACTCTATCGCTCGATGACGCTGCCGACCGACGTCGATGCCGAAAACGTGGATGCGACATACCGCAACGGCGTGCTGACGCTCAAGCTGCCCAAGACCGAAGAAAGCAAGAGCCGGCGGATTGAGGTCAAGTCGTAGGTCCAGTGGCCAACAAGACGTCAAACAGCCGCGCGGCCAAAAGTATCAACTTGTCGCCACGGCTAGGGTGGCGGGCCCGAGCGCGCCCTGACCGCAGCCGGATCAGACGGCTTGGAGGACGATGGGGTGGGACGGACAATCCTGTCCGTCCGAGAGCGTGCGAATTCACGAACCGCCAGTTGCGCCACAATTGCTATTGCGGCCGTCCGAAGGGAGTGCCGATCGGTCCGCCCAAAATTGTTCCCGCCCCCCGCGGTTGATCCATTTTGACGGACCGATACGGTTGTCCGTCCTACGAACTACGATTTCTCAATCTCCACGCAAATCCCGCCGGCCCGGATCGCGCGGTGCACCTTGGTGAACCACAGCTCCTTCTTCCACCGTAGGTGGAGCGATTCGCAAATCGCTTTCAGCTCGCGGCGGTTGTACGTGCGGCAGGCCCAGACGCGGCTCGTCCAGGCGCCGGAGAAGTTGTCTTCGGTCGTTAGCAGTAGCATCCGTCCGCCCGACATGAGGACACGGGCCAGCTCGGCCAGGCCGACGCGCGGGTCGGGCAAATGCTCCAGCACATAGCCGCAGGTGATGCCGTCGAACGAGGCGTCGGCAAACGGCAGGGCGGAGAGATCGGCGGCGATCAGCCGGGGGCGATCGCTCTTCAGCCGCCGCCGCGCCCGGCGAAGCATCGGCTGCGACAGGTCGATGCCGGTGATCGCGGCGTCCGCGTCGGCAAATTCGAGCAGATGTTGAATAATTTGCCCGGCCCCGCTGCCGACGTCCAGAATTGATTTCATGCCGCCCAGGTCGAATCGCCGCGTGCGAAACAGCCGCTTCCCCAGCGGGATGTGGAGCGACAACATGCTGCACGTGGCCAGCATCGCCCCTTTCGGTCCGCCGTAAACATGCTGAATCTTCGAGCGGTACTCGTCGAAGCTGACGCGGCGAATCAGGTCGTTCTCGACCAGGCGGTTGACGACGTTCGCAGCCCGCTCGCGGGGCTTCTTCGCACGCCGACGGGGTGACGATTTAGAGATGGGCATGGGGGTGAGTACTTGAGCAACTGAGTGCGTAACTCGTGAGTAGACGCTTTTGGTGGCGATTCGTGAGCAAATATCGCGCCCACACGCGACTTACTCACCTACTCACTTACTAACCTGCTCACCAAACCAAGTAGCCCTACAAATATACGCGACGGTTGTAGATATACCATTCAAACACCAAAACAACCAGGGCGCACGCCAGAATCAGCTTCCACAGCTCCTGCCGGGCCGGCGTCTCGTGGACGGTGGCCGCTACGTCGACGTGGCCAATGCGAATGTCGGCCGGCCGCACGGTGGGCGAGTCGGGATCCTGGCTGGGCCGCAGGCGGATATCGCTTTCCTGGCGATCGAACAGGTTCACCGCGAAGCGCTCGATGACCTGATCGCCACGGCGAACGAGGTAGACGCCGAGCGGGTCGGTATCGTGGAATTGGAACAAGTCTTCGGCCTCGCGGCGGACGGAGAATTCTTTCTTGACGGGGTCAACAATCGTCAATTGCTCGACGTTGCCCGGCACGCGCAGCTCGACCGTCTTTCCCGGCGACACGCTCGCGAGCTGCGAATCTTCCGAACCGCCGGCCAAAAATTCAAGAGCGTTCAGCCAGAAGGTGGGAAAGCTCAGACGCTTGGGCCAATCGGTGTTGATCGTGTTTGTGCCGTCCTTGTCGGTGCCGACAATTTCGAAGCCGAGCACGACGTCTTGATAGGCGTCGCGTGGGGCGACCGCCGCGATAGGACCGGCCGTCGAGTCGATGAGGACCGTGCTGCCCTGTGGCGGGTCGATGAGCAGACTGTCGACGATGGCCACGTTGCCTAGCTCGACCTGGGCCAAGAGGGGATGCGAACGGGCCCAATCCAGGATTTGCGGCCCGCCGATCATTTGATATTTGGGCGAAGCATCGGCCGTGGCCGCGGGCGGTTGTCCCGTCTTCTCTCCGCTTTTGGCCGCGTCGCTGTTCTTATCAAGTTCGGCCTGGGCAGTTGCTTCGCGTCCTCGCCAGGCTGGGCCAGGCGGCAAGCGGCCGACGAAAATCGTATTCGACCGCGGCAGCGAGGCCGGCACGCATTGGTCGTAGATGATGAGATTATACGCGCCGGAGTCGGCATCGCGCTGGTAATCGGCGGTGCTCAGGATATCAGGCTTTGCCACTTGGATGTTGGCGAAGCGGGCGGCCCGCGTCGTGCCCAGCGCGATTTCTAGCGCCGTGTCGCCCGGTGTGACGAACAGCACGCGGCCCGGCTTGGCGTCGTTCAGCGCGGCATAGGCCGTGTCGTCCTGGGCCAGGTCGTCGCGTCCGCCGGGCGTGTCGAGTTTGTATTTCAGGCGGGCGTGCAAGGCGCCGGCCGGTGCGTCGGCCAGGGGAAACACGACGCCGCTGACGTCGCCTGCGGGAACCGAGACTTCGCGGGCGTCGAGGAGCCGCCCGTCGTGCTCCATTTCGACGGTCACGGTTTGCGGCGAGTCGGTAAAGTTGGCCACCTGGATGAACGCCTGCTGCTCGTCCGGATGAGCGTCGCTGCGGCGCGTGGTGAAGGTGGTGAGGGCCAGGTTCTTGGCGTCCAGCGAACCGATCGGCACGTAGACCGGCGCGAGATTGCCGAGCGAGAAGCCTTTGACGTCTTCAAAGCGGCCGTCGCTGAAGATGTAGAGCGTGGCCGGCCTGGCCTTGGCGATTTCGATATCGGCGCCCATCGGCCCGGTCGAAACGCGCCGGGGTTCGCCAAGCCGTCGGCCATGTCGAGCGCGCCGTGCAAATCGGTGCCGCGGTCGGTCGGCTGGATGGTGGCCAGCCGCTCGCGCAACTGGCGGCGATTATCGGTGAATTCCTGCACGACCTGCGGCGTATCGGCGAAACTGACGATCATCGCCGTCATGCTCGAGTTCATCTGGTCGATCAGCCCGTCGACGAGCTGCTTGGCTTCTTCCAAGCGGTTTTTCGCGTCCGTCGCGTCAGTGGCCGACATGCTGGCCGAATTGTCGACCAGGAAAATGAACCGCTCTCCTTCCAGCCTGGTGCCCTGCCAGCCGGGCCGCAGCAGGGCCAGCATCGCCAGGGCCACCAGCAGCAGTTGCAGGAACAAGAGCAGGCTTTGTCGCAGGCGCTGCCAAAGGCTGTTGACGTGCAGGTCTTCGATCGACTTCTTCCACAAATACGTGCTGGGCACCTCCAGCGGCTGGCGGCGGAGCTTGAGGAAGTACAGCGCCAGAATCGCCGGCGGCACCGCCGCGAGGGCGGCCCATTGCCAGCCGGAGAGCGTGTTGTGGAAGAAGTCGAGCATGGTCGAGGGTCGAGAGTCAAGGGTCGAGGGTGGGAACCATTTGGCGTCGGCCTGAGTGGTGCAGTAGTGACACTCTCAGTCCGCTGAGCATTCGGGCGACCCGTTCCGACTGACGATACAGTTCGCTGTAGTCATCCTGCGGCAAAAACGTTTGCAAGTGAGCGATTCGTGCCTGCGAAATCACTTCCATCAATGAACCATGCGCAATTTCCAGAAACCGCGCGAAATCAACGTCCGACGTGCGGCCGCATCCTTCGGCAATGTTTGACAAGATGGACACCGCCGAACGGCGCATTTGGCTGGTCAAACCAAACCGTTCATTGTCCGGAAACTGCCGGGTGACTTCGTAGACACGTTGGGCGAGCGCTATCGATTTCTCCCAAACTTCCAGCTTTTCGAATCGGAACATATCGAATTGCTCCTCCAGCCCTTGACCCTTGACCCTTGACCCTCACCTCACTAAGCCCCGTTTGCGCAAATAGCTCCCAATGAGATCTTTCACCGGCGTCTGATTGTTGGCCAGCAAATAATTCATGCCGCGGCGGTTGCAGAATTCCTGCGCCCCGCTGACGAAGGCGGCCAGCGTGGACTTGTAGCGGGCGATGAGCGGCGCGCTGACGGTGATCTCCGCGACATCGCTGTCTTCACAATCAATCAGCCGCAGGTCGCCTTTGACGTCCGGGTCGATCTCGGCGTGGCTAAGGACCTGGATCACGTAGACGTCGAACTGGCGGGCCATCAAGTAGCGCAGGGCGGCCTCGTAGCCGTTTTTGTCCATCAGGTCGCTGATCAAGACGGCGATGCCGCGCCCCGTGTTGCGGAGGCAAAAGTTTTTGACGCCCTGTTCGAGCGTGGCCGTCTCGCCCGGCTGAATGCTGTTCACGAAGTCGAGCATCCGCCACACGCTTTTGCGGCCGCGGAGAATGGGGCCGCGGTGGTGGAGACTGGTGCCGAGCGTTTCGATCCGCACGCGGTCGGTCCGCACCAGGCCGACGAAACCGAGCGCGGCGGCGAGCTGCTTGGCGTATTCAAGCTTGGTGGGCGTGCCGAAATCCATCGACGCGCTGGCGTCGACGAGCGTGTAGAAGTGGAGGTCCTCCTCTTCGAGGAACAGCTTGATGATCAGTTTGTCCAGTCGAGCCAAGAGGTTCCAATCGAGCGTCCGCAGGTCGTCGCCAGCGACGTAGCCGCGAAAATCAGCAAACTCGACGCTCTGTCCCTTCCGCCGGCTGCGGCGCTCGCCCTTCATCCGGCCGCGAAATACCTTCCGCGTGACCAGCTCGAGCCGTTCGAGCTGGGCCATGAGATCGGGCGGCAAAAGTTCGGCTGGGTCGAGCGGCATACGACATTATCAAAACTAGAATCAGATGAAGAGAATGCAAGATGCAAAATGTTCAATGCAAAATGAAAAATGAAGAGGTGCCTTCCCAATTTTGCATTTTGCATTTCTCATTTTGCATTTTGCATTTGTTCGCATTACGCAACTTTCGCATCCTCGGCCTTCTCAGGCACCTTCTGCAAAATCTCGGTCAGCACATTGTCCGGTTCGATACCTTCCGCTTCAGCCTCGAAATTCAGGATCACGCGGTGCCGCATCGCGGGCAAATACGCGCGGCGGACGTCTTCGAAGCTGACGTTGTAGCGGCCGCTGAGCAGCGCGCGGACCTTGGCGGCCAGCGTCAGCGTCTGGGCGCCGCGGGGGCTGCTGCCCCAGCGCAGATACTGGTTGGCGGCCTGCGGGGCGAAAGGCCCCTGCGGGTGTGTGGCCAGCGTGACGCGGGCGATGTAATCTTGCACGTGCTGGGCCACGATCACTTCGCGAATCAGCTGCTGCCACTCGACGATCTCGGCCCCATCCATCACCTTGTCGGGCTGGACGGTGATGCCCTTCGTGGTTCGCTCGATGATCGTGTTCAGCTCTTCGCGGCTGGAGTAACCGACGACGAGCTTGAAGAAGAAGCGGTCGAGCTGGGCCTCGGGCAGCGGGTAGGTCCCTTCCTGCTCGATCGGGTTCTGCGTCGCCATCACGAAGAAGGGCGGCTTCAACTGATAAACCTGGCCCGAAATGCTGACCGAGCGTTCCTGCATCGCTTCGAGCAGGGCGGACTGCGTCTTCGGCGTGGCCCGGTTGATTTCGTCCGCCAGCAGGATTTGCGTGAAGATAGGGCCTTTTTGAAACTGGAACTGGCGATGGCCGCTGGCGTCTTCGATGATGATGTTCGTACCGAGGATGTCGGCCGGCATCAGGTCGGGCGTGAACTGGATGCGGGAGAAATCGAGGCTGAGCGTCTGAGAAAGCGTGCGTACCAGCAGCGTTTTGCCCAGTCCGGGCACCCCTTCTAACAGGCAATGGCCGCCGACGAAGAGGCAGGTCAGCACGCCGTGGACGATTTCGGAGTGCCCGACGATGACGCGGCCCAGTTGCTTGTAAACGGCCTGGTAACGCTCAGCAAACTGGGCCGCACGCTGTTCGATCGATTTGCCAATGGACATGGGAGGATTATGTGTCGGGTGTCAGGTGGTTAGTTGATGGTTGATAGTTGGTCCGTTACTTGTCCTGGTCCAACCCACGGTCTTCGTTGCGGTCTTTCCAAACTTGTTTCTTGGCTTTCAGCAGGCGAGACGTGTAGTCGTCGGGCTTTGGTTCGGCAGCGGGCGGCTGGCCGGTTGGGGTTGATGATGGTTTCACTCGCTTGGCCTTGGTGGCGGCCGCGTCGAGGGACTGCACGTCGACAGGCGTGGCCGTGTCGGGCTCGAAGCGAGCGGCGGCGCGGCGGCTTTCGATCGAGCGATCGACCTCGGCCTTGCGGCTGCGAAGGCGCTGCATTGTCTCCGGCGCGGCGACTTGCCGCTCGCGGCGGAGGGCGAGGTCGAGAAATCGCGACCAAATCGGAAACAGCCAGAGGAAATTGACCTGTACGCGGCGGACGAATACGTCGGCCAAAAACACGCAGCCGCAGGCGAGCACCAATAGGTGCCAAATATCCTGGCTGGCCGTAGCCTTGGGCAAGTCGTGCCGGAACGGGTCGACGGCCAATTGCGGCGCCAAAACCTTGTCGGCGTCCTTCTCGGGCACGTCGGCCAGCGGTGGTAATAGCTTGCCAATTTCGCCGCCGCGGGCTGCGAGCCGCGCCAGCGACTCGAGCAGCGGCTGATTCGTCTCGCGATCGCGAAACTCCTGCGAATAGCCAACGTTCACGCCGGTGCGAATCATCGCCTGGCCGGGGCCGGGCGAGACCATAATCATATAACTGCCGGCCGCCGCCGAATCGAATTCGCCCACGTAGCGGCCCGGGGCAGCTTGCTCGATCGTAATCGGAATCGATTCCATGTCGGGTCCCAGCACGGTGCCGGTCATCGCCTGGTCGTTCACGAACTGTTCGTCCTTATCGAGCGCCGTGACGACGACCCGTGTCTTGCCGCCGACCACTTCCGTCGCGACCGAATAATTGCCCGTGTCGCCGCTGGGCCGCATCGACCAGCGGACCATCTGCGTAAAGAAGCGGTCGTACGAGTCCCAGGCCGTCCAGTCATTCGCCCACCGCTGGCCGGCATCGGTCGTGAACGCCACCGCTTTGCCTAGGCCGTACGTCCAGGTGGCGAGGATCGTGGCATTGACCGGGTCATTGGGCAGCGGAGATCGCAATACGACGTCAACGAGCGAATTCTCTTTGACGCTCGTAAGCACAAACCCGCTGATCGTCGGAAAGCTGTTGGGCAATCCTTGCACGATCTCATCCTCGTGCAAGATTTGCGGACTGACAGGCGGCTTGGGTTCGTACATCAACGGCCGGGCCACGCGACGGGCCTCGCGCTGAAAAATCTTCGGCAGGGCGTTCGCATTGTTGACGACATAATACTTGCCGCCGAGCTGAGTGGCGATTTTCTGCAGCGTCTGGCTGCCAGCGGGGCCGTGCGATCCAACGGCGACCGTCGAAACAGTGACGTTCCCCGTCTTCAAGGCCTGGTAGGTGCTCGGCTGCGCGTCGCCCGGGTCGCCGTCACTAATCATCACCATGTGCTTTACGGCGGTGTCCGGCAGCTTGGCGAATGCCGCCGCGGCCCGCTTCATACCGGGATCGAAATCGGGCATGTCGCCAATTTGCATCTGATCGATGCGGCGGAGCATTTCGGCGCGATTCGGACCGACCGGCACCAGGCCGCCCTGCGACTGTCCCCACAGCCACAGGTCGCCCGAGCCGCCGAAGTAGGTGAGACCGGCGTAGTCGCGGGCGCCGAGCGCCTTGATCGCTTCCTGGCAGATCACCTTTTGCCAATAGTTGGCCTGCGGAATCTCACTCGCGTGCATGTTCAAAATCAAGGCGCCGATCGGTACGATCTCGCTGCTCTTGATCTGGAAGTCGACTGGCATCGCCTTTTCCAGGTCGGTGTTGGTCCAACCGCCGGCGCCGAAGCTGCGGTCGCCGCCAATCATCACCAGTCCGCAGCCGAGCTCTTCCGTGTTGCGGACAAGCATCTTGATTTGCGCATCCGAGAAGCTGCTGACGTCACCGGTTTGCTCGCCGCTGGTGCGCGGTACGTTGGCCAACACGACCGAGTCGTAGCGCTGCAGCTCGGGCAGCGACGAGAATAGGCGATTGCTCGGCTCGAGGGTGACTTCCAAGCCCTCGTTTCGCAAGCCGCTCGATGTAGTAGTCAAACTCGCCGGCGTGCTCCCAATCTTCGATGACGAGCACCTGCCCCTTGCCGCGGACGTGCGTGAACGCCGTGGCCGTGTTGTTCTGTGCGAGCGGGTCGTCGGCCGGATTATCGGGCGTGAAGCGGGCTTCGTAGGTGTAAAAATCGGCCTGGGTAATCGTTTCGTTGATCGGAATCACGTGCTTGCCCGGCTCGAGCCTCACCGGTCCGTCCGCGATTGTCACTTCGCGGTCGCCCGCCTTGCGAACGACGCGGACGCGGCCGGCGACGGTTTTGCCGCCCGCTCGGCCCGCAGGCGTCACGTTGTTGAGCACGACCCGCATCTGAAATGGCTGATCGCGGCGAACGTCGACCGGCAGGGCCACGCTTTCCACCGCGACCTCAGTGCGATCTTCAAGCGGCACGGGCAGCACGTCGATGCTGACGCCAGCGTCCGCGATCGCACGGGCTTCGTCCAGCGCGTCGCCGATGTTCTGGTTGCCGTCGCTCACAAGCACGATCCGCTTCGCCGCGTCGTGCGGAAACATCGACATCGCACGCTGCATGGCCCCGGCCAGGTTAGTGAAATCCGGGTCGAGCAGGCTTTCAATTCGCGTCGATAGTTCCAGGCTGAATTCGACCGGCGGCAGCTCGACCTCCGCATTCTTGCCGAACACGATCACGCCGGCCCGATCCCGAAGCTCATCGTTGCGCTGCTCGCGGATCGACGCGTTCGTGTAGCGGATCATGGCCGCCCGGCGGTCTTCCGGGATGCTCAGCGACTGGTCGAGCAAGTAAATGACCGTCAGGCGGTCGCTGGTGCGGACGTACTGCATCTCGGCCAGGGCGGCCACGATCAATGCGAAGACAAGCGTCCGCAGAACGAGCGCAAACAGCCGCCGCCACCGCCCCAGGCCGGACAGGCTGTGGAAGCTAAACCACCACATCGCTGGCACGAGGGCGAGCAGCAGCAAATACCAAGGGCTGTTGAAGACGAGCATGCTATGCCACAATTGCCATATGACTGAAGCACATTTTGATAAGTTGCTGAACGAGTTAATGGATCGAAAGCCATTTCGTCCATTTACGGTCGAACTCGTCGGGGGCAATCGTTTTGAAATCTATGATCTTCGAGCGATGGTCGTGCGCGGCGGCGTGGCGATCTACCTGCGCCCCGGTGGTGTTCCAATTTAATTTGACCATGAAAGTGTTCTGCAAATTGACGATGACATCGTCAGTTTTGGTCCACGCAAGCCGCGACGACCTCTTCGCCCGTAACAGTTCGACTTACAACACCACTCTCTGCACCCGGTGATTGTTGCTATCCAGCACGTGCATCCGCCCCTGGCTGTCGAGCACCATCGCCCAGGGATTAAATAATTCGCCCGGCCCGCGGCCTTCTCGACCCCAGATCGCCAGGGATCGCCCTTCGAGCGTGAGCTTCTGCACGCGGTTATTTCCATACTCAACGACAAAAACGTGCCCCCTCCCGTCGAGGATCAGACAATAGGGGTAATATAACTGGCCTGGCTGTGAGCCGCTTTCGCCCCACTTTGCGAGCAGCTTGCCCTGCTTGTCAAACACCTGGATGCGGTGATTGCAGGCGTCCGCGACCCAGAGCTGCTCATGGGCGTCGAACTCCAGATGCTGGGGACGCAGAAAACGGCCCGGCTCACTACCATGACCGCCCCATTGTAAGATAAACGCGCACGCCGGCGAGAACTTCTGGATGCGATCCCACTCGCCGTACTCAGAGACGTAATAGTTGCCGGCCGCGTCGCGGACGCAGTCGGTGACAAAACCAAACTCGCCCTGCCCTTGCCCCAGCGTGCCGCCAATCGTCCGATCGGCCAGCAGCTCACCAGCGGGCGTGTACGTGAGGATGCGGAAGTAGTGCGTATCGGCCACCAGCAGGTTCCCCTCCTGGTCGATCGTCAGGCCAGTCGGCTTGCCCGCCGCGTGGACGGGCGTTTCCCAGCCTCGCAAGAAGCGGCCGTCAGTGTCGAATACCTGAATGCGGGCGGTCATGTCGACGATATAAAGCTCATCGTTTTTATCGATCGCGATCGCCCGCGGCTTGCTAAATCGGCCGTTGCCAAGGCCCACTTCGCCCCAAACTTTTTCGAGCCGCCCCTGGCTGGGTGATTGCTTGTCACAGCCACCCAGCGCGACCGCCGCCAGCGAAGCGGCCGCCCAGCGACCCAAGTGCCGCCGGCTGAGAACGTGCGCTGCGATTCCCCCTCTCCCTTTGGAACAGAATTCAGCTGAGGGTAAACCAGCCGAGAGCGAGGCCCCCACAACCTGCCCGCTCCCAGAGGGAGAGGATTTGAGCGCAACATCCTCCGGTTCAATAAACGATTTCATTAGCGGCCGCGCGTCCGCATCTGGCGCGGGCGGCGACGCGGATGCTCTGCGGGGTGACAAATCGTCCATTGTGGCACTGCCAAAACGTCAGCCTAAGAGAAAGAACAGTGGAGCCACTTCAATGTCGCGGTAAATTGCTCGGATTGCAACGGGTGCGTGGCCTCGCGAGCGTCAAAAGTCTTGATTTGACAACGCTTTGCGTGACACGGCACCTGGCCACAACGCTTGACCAAACCGAGCCGCTGCCGATATAAATTGGGGGTCGAGCAGGGAGCCGCAAACAGGGCTAGCCTTCCGTATGTCACGTTTTGATTGGCCGACGAAGTCGCCGTTTCCCGGCTATTCGCCCGATGTCGCCGGTCATTTATTGCCGGCCCTCTGATTTCTTCGACGTCGACTTTTCCCCGGCTCCTTCCGCATTCCCCTTCGCACATGCCGCCGATCGTCATTGACATTCGCAAGTCCGACGACGCTCGGGACGTGGTCCATCGTGCCGTCCAAGCGCTCGCCGAGGGGGGGATCGTCGCCTTTCCGACCGAAACCGTCTACGGCCTGGGGGCCAGCGCCTGCCGTCCCGACGCGGTCGAGCGGCTGGCCAAGCTGAAGGGTCGGCCTGGCAGCGCCCCTTTACCCTCGCGATCAAAAGCGCCGAAGAGGCGCTCGATTACGTGCCCGACATGGTTCCGCTCGCCCGGCGGCTGGCCCGCCGCTGCTGGCCCGGACCTGTCACGCTGGTGGTCGACAGCAAACATCGCGAAGGTCTCACCGAGCAATTGCCGCCGCGCGTCCGCCAGTACATATCGCCCAACGGCACCGTGGGCCTCCGCGTGGCCGCCAATTCAACTCTGCTCGACGTGCTGCGGATGCTCGCCGGGCCGATCGTGCTCACCAGCGCCAACAAAAGCGGCGAGCGCGAGGCCTCGACCGCCGCCGAAATTGTCCGCACGTTCGGCCCAGACCTGGCGCTGGTCCTCGACGAAGGGCCCTGCCGCTATGGCCAGCCGTCGTCGGTCGTCCGCGTCCATCCGGGCCGCTTCGAGCTGCTGCGGGCCGGCGTGGTGGCCGAAGCCACTCTCCGCCGGCTGGCGAGCATACTCGTCGTATTCATTTGCACCGGCAACACCTGCCGCAGCCCAATGGCCGAAATGCTGATGCGAAACGCGCTCGCCGACGCCCTGAAATGTAAAATTGATGGGCTGGACGAGCGCGGCGTGATGGTCGCCTCGGCCGGCCTGTCGGCCGCGCCCGGCTGCCCGTCGGCCGTCGAGGCGGTGCAAGTCATGCGCGAGCAGGGACTCGACCTGTCGCGGCACGAGGCCCAGCCGTTCACCGAGCAATTGGCCCGCCACGCCGATTACATCCTGACAATGACGCACAGTCACCTGCGGGCGATCGTCGAGCGCTGGCCGTCGGCCGCCGAACGGACCGCGATGCTGCTGGCCGACAACACCGACGTCCCCGATCCAATCGGCCTGACGCTCAATGCCTATCGACAATGCGCGGAACAGATCACTGCGGGCGTTCGGCATCACGCGAAGCGAATTTTGGAAGAGCTGCCCCGGGGACGAGACAAACTAAACGGCTAGTGTCCAAACTTTACAACACCGCGAATTCCCACGTAGGCCGCACTTAGCACGACGGGAGACAAATGAGCAAATGCAAAACAGTCAAGGCAAAACGAAAAATTCGGGTGCCCCGTTTTCATTTTGCATTGAGCATTTTGAATCTTGAATTTGCGTCTCTTCCGGCATCGCAACGCAAACGAACGGACCATAACCTAGGGGCTGAATCATGAAAGTTGCCATTGCCAGTGATCATCGCGGGTTTCACCTGAAGGAACAGGTGATCGCGCAATTGACGGCCCTCGGGCACGAGGTGATCGACGACGGCCCATCGACCATCGCCAGCGTCGACTACCCCGATTTCGCTGCCCTGGTCGCCAAAAAGGTGAGCAGCGGCGAGGTCGAACGGGGCATTCTCATCTGCGGCACCGGCATCGGCATGGCCATCGCCGCCAACAAGTTCAAAGGCGTCCGCGCCGCCGCCTGCGTCGACGAAGTCACGGCCGAGCTCAGCCGCCGCCACAACAACCTCAACGTCCTCTGCCTCTCGGGCGACCTGCTCAGCTCGCGGATGACCGAGCGGCTGGTCGACATCTGGATGAAAACGGAATTCGAAGGCGGCCGCCATGAGCGGCGCGTGGGAAAGATCGGCCAGCTCGAGAACGAGTGCTGCGGAGGGTGATAGTTGCGTGCTATCGCCCCCGCGGCTCGAGGACTTGGAATTCGTGGCTGGTGGACTACCTGAGACTTCGGCTGTCCACCCGGTTTCTATCCGACCGCCGTACCGCTTTTCCCTTTATGCCGCCCGCGAGAATTGCCCACGGGGGATCGTGCGCCGGCAATGAGAGCCAGCCTCGCCTGCGCCTCACGCTTGCCGAGGCCACGAATGCCGACGAGCGCCGCCAACTGCCCATGCCTGGGTCGAGTCTTGCCCTGTTCCCAATTGTAGATCGTCAAGGGTGAGACTCCCACCAACTTTGCGTAGTCGGCGGCGGACAGGCCGGTGCGACGACGCTGAGCTTTGGTGGATCTGGCCGAGAAACGAGAATCGCCATTCATTTCGCTTCGGCGTGGAGATACGATTGCTTTGTGCGTCTGTTTCTCAAGAAATGCAATCCGCTTTTCCTGCTCTCGTTGTTGACGCTTGAGACGCGCAATCTCACGCCGGAATTGAGCCAAGTTCTTTACGGCCCGGCCGGTCTGGGCCTTTATCTCTTTTCTGGCGAGGCGCCGGACTTCGTCTCTTGCGCATCGGCAAGTGCGGTCATAGCTGAACTCCTCTGCGTATGTGAATCGAGAACTTAATTTTAACTACCACTACCCGTGTCTGCCACTGGCCCAACCGGTCGTCGATCAAAACGGTCAAAAAGCGAAAACGGAAAGCGATCGCCGGCCCGGGCTTCGTCGGAGAAACGTGGCGAATGAAAGAGATTTAAGAGCTACGACCTGGCCAGCCGCCCTGACCTGGAGCGGTGCGTAGTGCCGCTCAACCTGCTCAGCTCGCCGACGACCGAGCGGCTGGTCGACATCTGATTGAAAACTGAATTCGAAGGCGGCCGCCATGAGCGGCGGGCGGAAAAAATCGGCCAACTGGAGGATCCGTGCTGCGGGGGGTGATCGCTGGGAGTCGAGTAGGAAGTTAGGACAAACACGAACCGTCGAGGCGATGCAGGCTACGGCGACGTTAACTCAACAACGTGCCCGTCGGGGTCGGCGATGTAAGCCTGGCGGTAGCCGTCCGCGCGGCGCTGGAGCGGCGAGGCGATGCGGACGCCGTGGGCCTGAGCGATTTCGAGCGCCTGGGCAACGTCCTGGACCGCAAACGCGATGTGATGGCCGCGGGCAACGACGGTGCCCGCCTCTCGGGTCCAGCCAGGCCGGCCCGCTTCCGGGCTGGCCTGCGTGGCATGAATTTGCACGCCGCCGAGCTGGAACCAGCAGCCGGGAAAGCTGAACGCGGGCCGGGTCACCTCGCGCATGCCGAGCACACCGACGTAGAAGCGCTTGGTAGCCTCCAGGTCAGTACAGACGATCGTCACGTGATCAAACGCGGTGGCGGGTATCGGCAGAGTGAGCGACATCGCGACATTATTGCACAGGGACTGCGGAGGCGTCGAGTTGTCCGTACCGGGGCCAGATTTCGCTGCCGAATGCCATAAATGCTACCGGCAGTGCGCGACACCTTAAGAGCGGCATGCGCGATCCAGGCCAAACGACCCGGACGCGCTGCGCGGCCACAACCTCCTCCGCAGCTAGCGGTGGCTTGTCGCCCGCGACAAGGAGAGCGGCGGACTTTGCGCGTAATGATCCTGGGTGTGAACTCCACAGCCGGGGCAGTCGACCGATAGACGAGCCATGATGACGTCCAAACACGCATCAGGTTGGTCGCCCGGCGGCCAGGCGAAGACAATTCGTCCGCAGCCGCGGACGAGAGCAGAGCAGCCACATTTGTCGCAAATCACAGATTCCGGCAGCACCGCCAGCCTCCCTCTGGACGTATATCCACCCGAGACAGAATCGAGCCAAGAAAACGGCCGTGCAGATTGTGTGCCAATTGCAGCGATGCCGCGTGCGAAATCGCCTCCCCCCTTCGGCAAGATCGCGTGAGGAAGTCGAATTTCCAACGGCGCCGCGGTCCTGGGCCAGGCTAAAGAGGGCGCTGAATGCTTAACTTCAGGTCGGGATAATACCTCAGCAGCTCTTGGTAGAGCGGAACAAGCTCCATCAGTCGTCGGGCGACCTTGGGATTGGTTACGCCGCCGCTTGTGGCCGAACAACTACCACACACCGGCAGCGGGAATTCAACTTGAACTTCATGGCCGACGGTTTCCGTCTCCGCCGGACCACGACGTCTCGATATCAGCGTGTGTCCGACGATCGCGATCACCCAGCCGAATAGAACCCAATTCAGCACGGCGAGCAGCGGACGAACGATATCATTGTCCTCGCGGCCGCTGCCGCCTTTTAGCTGTCGTGATTCGCACGCAGCACAACACGCATAAGGCACCGCCGAACTCGCCCCGCAGACGACGCAATCCCTGCCGGCCGGACTGGCACCGTCTTGTAACATTTTGCGGATGGCTTCAGCCGGATTGGTGATGTAAGTGTCTTTGCCGGCGAGTTGGCGCAGCTTGCTTAATAGAGGAACGTCAACCAGTTTACCGCAAGAGCAGGGTAATCGACTTCCCGCATCGAGAGAGCGAGCGGCGACCGAGCGGCCGCAATCGCAGCGTAGATTGACCCGTAGTTGGCTGTTGCTCATGGCGTGGCGATTGTAGCCCGCGCTGGAGTCTTCGCCAACCGCATCAGGCGGTAACCCCGGGCTCGCAGAAACAAGAGCAAAGCCGCGAGCAGCGCCGCGGCGGGCAGACACCAGGAGAACCAGCGACCGTGCATTTCGATCGTCGCGAAAGTTAGGCTATTGGAATTAGACGGGGACCAATATGATCCTCGGCTCGACGCTAGATGCGCCGAATAGGCGTTCAGTGCGGCCGCGATGCCTAGCGGAATCGCGATCAGACTGGCGAGCCGCAGCCACGCCGGGCCGCTGCCCAACACCGACCAAATAGCGGTGAGATTGAGTGTGGCCGCGCTGAGCCCGACTAGGGCAACGGCGAAATTCGCTTCGAATTGCAGGTCCAAGCTTCGCGCAATCAGTATCAGTGGCCCCATAGCCGTGAGCCAAATCAACATGTGCTTGACGCCAAATTGCAAACTGGTCTTTTTCGGCGGCGCAGTTGCTGGGCGCTCGACGCCGACGGACATTTCCAACATCATAGCAAAACCAAAAGAACGGAGCCCTCCGCATAAGATCGCCATCACTGCGGCACAGAACGCTATAATAATTGTCCAGTTGAACCGGTAATACTGTTCGAGCGAATGCATGAGGATATTCACGAGCGGCAGCGTGACCAGGGCTGCCGGCAACCGAAGCTGCCAATTGCCAATGCCCAAGATGGACCAGAGCGCGATCAAACTAACTTCGGCCGAGACCAGCGCAAAACCCATTTCTCGATCTACCGTCCCGCCGACGCAGGCTATAACAGTAAGCAAATCGAGCAGCATGAGACTCCACACAAACACGACGCAACTCAACCAGAAAGGGTTCAGCAATCGCCCCGCAAGGTGGCTCAATACGGCGATGCTAAGAATCATCCAGGGGTAGTATGCATAGTGCAAGAAGTTGTTGGGAGCATGATTCAACAAGAGCAGGTTGCTAGCCGTGATTGCCGCGGGCAATGCCATCGAAATCAACATCAAACCGCGAATGGGCGGCAGCGATTCAGTCATAGCCATGCTCGTCGGCCGGAAACGTGCCGGTGCGGACTTCGTCGCGAAACTGGGTGACGGCGCGAGTGATGTCGTCCTTGAGGTTGGAGTATTGCTTGACGAACCGCGGCAGGTAGCCGCTGGTGAGGCCCAGCAAGTCGGGAAGGACGAGTACTTGGCCGTCGCAATCGGGGCCTGCGCCGATGCCGATCGTGGGAACCTTAAGCTCGGCCGTCACGGCCCGGGCCGCATCGCGGGGGATGCACTCGATGACGATGGCGAAGGCGCCGGCCGCTTCGGCGGCGCGGGCGTCGGCCAAGATTTGCTCGGTATCCCGCTGCACGCGGTAACCGCCGAGCGTGTGGATGCTTTGCGGGCGCAGCCCGATGTGGCCCATCACCGGAATGCCGGCACCGACCAGGGCGGCGATCGTCTCGGCCTGTTCGACGCCCCCCTCCAACTTGACCGCCTGGCAGCGAGATTCCTTCAGAATGCGACCGGCGTTTTCGATCGCTTTGTAGGTGCCGAGGTGAAAACTAGGAAACGGCAGATCGACGACCACCAACGCGTGCTCGACGGCACGGCCCACCATTTCGGCATGATAAATCATCTGGTCGAGCGTCACCGGCAGCGTGCTCTCATGTCCCTGCACGACCATCGACAGCGTGTCGCCCACGAGAATGCCTTCCACGCCGGACGCGTCGACCAGCCGCGCCAGCGCGAAATCGTACGCCGTGACCATTGTGATCTTGCGACGCTCGTGGCCGGGCTCGCTGGCGGCCGTTTTCAAGGCCGTGAACTGCGGCACGGTGATGCGAGGGGCGGGCATGGAGCAGAGCCGGCGCAGAGGCGGCCAATAGTGCAATAAAAACTTTGGGCAATCGTGCAACTCGCATTGTGACGAGCGGTTGGACTCGTGGCAACAGGCGCTCGTTTGTTGACAGCATTGCGAGATCAATTAGACTGCAATCGTCGGTCAAGCGGCTGACGATCGCAAGACATGTACGCTGCCGCACTGGCCCAGCGGCCAAGCAGCGGGACGATAAACGCGGCGGTCGAATCAGACAGGTAATGGAAGAAATCGCACCTAGCGGGACTGCCTCGGCTTTCCGCAGTTGTCAGCCGGCGGCGCCGGTGGCAGCTCGACGATTCAACAGACGCTTATGAGTGCAAATCCGCCCTGGGCAATCTTGCTCGCGATCAGCTTGGCGACGACGCTTGGGCCCACCGTCCGCGCCGCTTCGCTGGCTTCATTGTTTCAAGGCGGATCGATCACGGATGGAAATAACCTGTTTTCGAATTGGTCGCTCGAAACGCTGGAGATCACCGGCGCAGGCCTGGCGAATTTGGATCAAATCGACGTCTTTCCGTTGGGCAACGATCCGCTGCGACTCGGCATGGGCTTTACTGCCAGCATCGGGGCGCTCGGTACGACCAACGACCACGTCGACCTGGCGGCGGTGCAGTTGGCGTTCACCTTTGACGTGCAGACGGTCGACGGCACTGCGAGCATTGCGGGTCATTCGGTGGAAATCCAATCGATTGATCTCCGATCGCACCTTCAGTCGGTCGTCCGCATTTATGAAGACATCAACCCAGAATTCGGAGCTTACCTTTCCAGAAGCGTCGCGATCTTCGAAAGCAATGACCCGAGTGACGTACCGACCTTGTTCGGCGAATCGGAGTTCGAGCGGTTGTCGTTCTGCCACGCGCAGCGTTCAGATCGACATCGTCGGCCCACTACTTAATGACATGCTGTCCCTCAAAGCGTTTGAATTGCGCTTTCAGCAAGCCGTGCCCGAGCCTGCCGGGGCGCCGCTGGCCTGCCTGTCGCTCTGGGGGTTAACATACCGTCGGACGTGGCGGCGCCAGGGGCTTCTGAAACGCCCCCGTCGAGGCCCCATTTGCCGAATAGATTAGCCAGGGTCGAGCCGACGGCCGGCATTCAATCGCCCAAAGGCCAAGCCATGGCAGCACGCCAGCGGAAAGAGAGCGAGGTTGGCGTCGAAGGGCGGTGTTGCGCTCAAGCGCCACAGTTTCGCCAGCGTCTTGAGTAAGCCCAAAAACAAAGATAAGTGGGCGCGGCAGAACTCGAATCTGCGACCTCTTGCATGTCAAGCAAGCGCTCTAACCAACTGAGCTACGCGCCCGGATTTGTGATTTTACCTTCTGCGACCTGTCGCCGCGGCGACCGCTCTAACCAACTGGGCTTACCTGCCCGGATACCATTGCGAACCGTGGGCTGAGCCGTTGGAAACCTTCCGCCGCCAATTTTGGGCCGTGGTCGTGGAAGGGGCGCCAATTCGGCCGCGCGTTCCGATTCGGCCCCAGACTGGCTTCTACTGACGTGCGCCACGTGGCCGGTGGGGTAGCCCTGTATCGTAGCAATCTTCCGGCACGATAACAGGTGGTCGAGGCGAAATGCTCTTGCCAGGTCGCACCAGTCTTCCCAATTTAACGATCCGGCCTTCCCGCAGGCAATGCCCGTCGAGATTCGGCAGTTGAGGGGTTCGAAACTGCACTTGTTCTTAATCGATTCTTCCGTTGTAATCGTTCTTTTGAACCATGCCGCAATCTGGGCTGCGGTCACCGTGCGCCGGCCGCTGAATCTTGCGGATGTCTTTCGTCGCCAAACGGAGTGTTTGGCAATCTGGGAAGCAATGCGTTGGAAGTGGCATAAGTTGTTTTCGTATGGCGAAGTGATTTGCTTCGTCACCGCCTGGGCAGTGGGCCTGTTGATGGCGCGCGACCAAGGTCGATTAGCAGACGATCGTGCCACTGCGGCAACTTTTGCGACGACCGCGGAATTGCCCGGGGTTCAGGCGGCGGCGGGACGCTAGCGGGTGCAGCGAAACCGTAGGCGTCGGACGTCGTACGCTGGCGAATCGAGTCTAGGCGTCCGCATTGGCTGCCGCTTGGTGCTGTGCTTCGCTCGCAACGCCGGGCGTTCCGTCGACGGGCAGGTTGACATCATCTCGTTCGTCTGCGTCATGCCGCTTGCGTAAATAGAGCTTGATCGGCACTTCGTCGAAGCTAAGCTCGTCACGAAATTTGCCGAGCAGGTAGCGCTGATACTGCTTGGTGATCAGCTTCGGATCGTTGGAGAAAATAACGATCGTCGGCGGTTGAATGCCGACTTGCGTGGCATAGTAGAGTTTCGGCGTACGGCCCTTGGCGAGCGGCGGCGCGTTCTGACGAACGGCCTCGCGCAGCATGCGGTTTAGTTGACCGGTCGAGACGCGGGCCCGCGATTCTTTGAACAGCATCTGAGCGTGATTTAACAGGGCCTTGACGTTCTTACCCGTTTGGCCCGTGACGAACGCGATCGGGGCGTAGCGCATCGTCCCGAAGGCGTCGTTCAGATAACGGACCCATTTGCCGGTCGGCATCGTATCGACGAGCTGGTCCCACTTGTTCACGACGAACACGCACGGCTTGTACTGGTCGGCGATGTATTCCGCAAGTTGCTTATCGACCTTGCTGATGCGCTGCGTGGCATCGAAAAACAACAGGACGACGTCGGCCCGGCGAATGCTGCGCTGGGCGCGGTGGGTGCTGTAGAAATCGATGTCGGTCTTGCGGCTTTTGGCGCGGCGGATGCCGGGCGTGTCGATGGCGATGAACGAACGGCCGTCAAGCTCGAAGCGGACGTCGACGCTGTCGCGCGTCGTGCCGGGCACTTCGCTGACGATCATGCGCGGCGCGCTGACGAGCGTATTGATGAACGTGCTCTTGCCGACGTTGCGGCGGCCGACAATTGCCAGCTTCATGTCGGGCTCGGTCGCGCCGTCGGCCGATTCCGACTCCAGCGGCGGAGGCAGCTTGGCCACGATCAGATTCAGCAGAAACGCCTTGTTGCGGTGCTGCCGCGTACTGACCCGGATCGGCTTGCCCAGGCCTAGTCGGTAAAACTCGTCAGCCTGTGTGTCGTACTTCTCGTCGTCAGCCTTGTTGGCCACGCACAGCACCGGCACGTCGAGCGCTCGCAGGCGGCGGGCGATGTCCTGGTCGACCGGCACTAGGCCGTCGCGGGCATCGACGACAAACAGGATCACCGCAGCCGAGTCGATCGCCAGGCCGATCTGCTCCTCGATATGGCGGGTCAGGTTATCCACGTCCGCGAAGCCCATGCCGCCCGTGTCAACCAGCTCGAAAAAGCGCTCGTCGCGGCACATGAGATGGGTCACTCGGTCGCGCGTGATGCCGGGCTGGTCGTCAACAATGGCGACGCGGACCTCGGCCAGCCAATTCAAAAGGCTGCTTTTGCCGACATTCGGCCGGCCGACGATGACAACTTGCGGGACACTCATGCAGGCACCCAATTTTTCCTCAAACCATAATAGCCCAGGCGGCGGCGGCGGAGTAGATTGGGCCTGCCACGAAAGAACTGCGACTGCCCGCCGCGGCGGGGTGAGTCGCGATTTACCTTGCAAATGCTGGTGTGCTGCGCGGCATGACCACGTAGACTGGCAGCGGAGCTAGCCTTGATGTCGACCAACGGGAACGAGCGGTTGCGGCGTGTGCTGGCCGGCCGATTGGAGAGCCTGCAGCAGGCAGGCGTGCTGGAGTTGCCGAAGTCACGAGTGACAAAAAGAGCGAAGGTCAAGCCGGTGAAGGAGCCGGCCGGCAGCGATCGGCGGATCGATCCACTGAAGCCAGCCTCCCAGCTACAGCCCCTGGCGCATTTAGCCGAGTCGCGGCAAACGACCATTCCTCCGCCAGTGGCAGCCGGGAACTCAGTCCGCACGGCAGAGAATGCGACTGGCTGGCCGACGGTGGGAGACGGCGCGTCCTTCTGCTCCGCAGAATCGACATCGCGTGAGATGTCAACTGCCCCCACGCTCGCAATCTTGCAGCAGGAAGTGGCCCGCTGCACGCGATGCGACGAATTGGCATCCGCGCGCACGCAGACCGTGTTCGGGGTGGGCAACCCGCACGCCCGGCTGTGCTTTTTGGGCGAAGCGCCCGGCGCCGACGAAGATCGCCAGGGCGAACCATTTGTCGGCCGTGCCGGGCAGCTCCTGAACAAGATCGTCGAAGCCTGCAAAATGCAGCGCGAGGACGTTTACATTTGCAACATCCTGAAATGCCGGCCGCCTGACAATCGCAATCCACTGCCGACCGAGGCGGCCAACTGCCGGCGATTCTTGGAACGTCAACTGGAGTTCGTCGCACCGGAATTCATTTGCTGCCTGGGGACTGTGGCGGCGCAAAACTTGTTCGGGCGCGACATTGTCCATCGGCAAGCTGCGAGGCAGGGTTCACACGTACCGCGGTGCGAAGGTGATTTGCACTTATCACCCGGCTTACTTGCTGCGCAACCCGGGCGCCAAAAAAGACACTTGGGAAGACATGAAGTTTTTGATGCGTGAGATGGGCCTGGAGCTCTAGCGGGGCGGACGAAGGTGAAACGATCTAAAGGAGCGGCGATTGGTTGACGTTCGCCGTCCAGTGCGCGCGCACTCGCCGGCCGCCTGCAAGCCGGTACGCATTCATAGTATGTTCTGGGAAATCCTGCTGATATTTGTGCTGATTCTGGCCAACGGCGTCTTTGCCGCGGCTGAAACGTCGCTGATTGCCGTCCGACGCGGTCGGCTGGAACAACGCGCCGCGGAAGGGAGCCGGGGGGCGAAGCGGGCGCTAAGATTAGCCGGCGACCCAAATTGGTTTTTGCCCACGGCACAGTTTGGAATTACGCTCGTGGGCGCATTTGGAGCTGCCTACGGCGGGCAGCAAATCGTGAAGGACCTGAGCACGCGGATTTCCCAACTGCCGGTACCGTTCGTGCAGCGTCACGCAGAAAGCATGGGCTTGGCGATCTTCGTGGCCTGCTTCACCTACGTGTCGCTGGTGATTGGAGAACTGGTGCCAAAACGCGTGGCGC
This sequence comes from uncultured Planctomycetota bacterium, assembly GCA_963738665.1. Taxonomy (GTDB): domain Bacteria; phylum Planctomycetota; class Planctomycetia; order Pirellulales; family Lacipirellulaceae; genus JABDGM01. The sequence continues at coordinate 473,461 of CAVTXL010000002.1, read as the reverse complement.
TGCACCGGGCGGAAACCATCGCCATTCTTTCCGCACCAATCATGTACTTCATTGCCGCAATCGGCCGGCCGATCGTGTGGCTCCTGGGCAAATCCACCAACTTATTGCTTTGGCTCGCGCGCTTGGAAAGAGGCGGCGAGCCGACGGTTTCTCTGGACGACATCGAGCACTTGATCACGGCCGGCACGGCCGAGGGCGTTGTCGAGCCGCTGGAACAACAGTTGGCCCTGGGCGCGCTGCGGCTGGGCGACCGCACCGTGCGCGACGTCATGCGGCCGCGAATCGATTTGGACGCGATGGACGTAGCGACCCCGCAAGATGAAATTCTCGGCACGGCGGCGATGGCCGGCTTTTCGCGGCTTCCGGTCTACGAACAGGACCTCGACCACGTGCTGGGGTTTGTCCACATCAAAGACTTGCTGCGGCATTTGCACCTGGGCTGGCCCATCGAGCTGCGGAAGATGTTGCATCCGGCGCTGTTCGTACCCGAGACAATGACGCTCGATCGATTGCTCGAGCTGTTCCAAGAGAAACACAACCAACTGGCGATCGTGCTCAATGAATACGGCGGGACGGAGGGCATGGTGACCCTGGAAGACGTGGTCGAGGAAATTGTCGGCGAAATGCGCGACGAGCACCGGCGGCACGAGGAGCAGATGTTCGTCCAACGGGACGAAAGCAGTTGGCTGGTCGACGGCGGCGTGAGCATGGCGGACCTGGTGGAATGGCTTAAGATCCGCGAGGAGGAAAACGGCGAAAGCCGCGGTTACAACACCTTGGCGGGACTGATCCTGGAGCTGTTGGGCGACATCCCCAAGATCGGCGACTCGGCCGATTGGAGCGGCCTGCATCTGGAAGTAGTCGACATGGATGGCAAGCGGATCGACCGAGTGCTCGTAACCAGGAACACGCCGGTATCCGAGGTGTGAGGCCGGCTGCGATTGAGAACACGGCGGCGGCAAGGCTGCGACCGCGGCCCGCCGGCCGCCGCGGTCCGCCGGGGGCCGGCACCACAGTCTGTGCCAGCGGCAGCGAAATTTTGTGAGCACTCGAGCAGTTTCTCGGCGGTCCCCCAACGACTTTAACGACTGCGCAGATTGTTCTGCTGGACCTTGCCAGGTTTGCAGGTCGTATTCCTGCCGCCGTAAAAAGTCTCTCGTCTCGTCGCGCGCAATGTGCTTCTAGCCGTAGCCAGCCGTTGTTAAAGTGGAGATTCAGGAAGTGATTGATGACTGCGCGGCAGGCGAACCGCGGCGTCAGGTACTGGCCGCCTGGTACGGCAATGGTTGGGCGCCCCCGGGGTGCGACGGCTGGGCAGTGATCAATAGAACCGCGGAACGTGGGGAGAGGTGCGCAAGAGCGCAGCTCTCCCTGGGGCAGGGCGTTGCCGCGGGGTTTAATTTTTTTGTCGCCATTCTGTTGATTCCCCTTGTCGCACGCGACAATTCGAGCTATCTGACACCGCCATGTTTCTTCCCGAGTCGTCGAAGTCGGATGAAGTGGAACACCTGCTTCGCAATGCGCAGTTGCGCGACGAGCTCGAGCCGTTGTTCGACGAGTCGATCGGCCGGGTAAATCCGACCTCCATGACGATGCGCAGCGAGAACGAGTTTCTCGAATCGATGCTGGAGTGGGAGCGGGCGCCGATGCTGCCGATCTATCGCTGGTTCAATCCGCCGCTCGTGTTACCCCACCCCGATCGGCTGAATCAGCAACAATTGGCGCTGGTTTTGCGGGCAACGGTCGAGAAGCTGTTCGAGAAGCACATCGTCCTCGACTTCACCGACCACCTCAGCGACTACCAGCTCTATGGACTGGTGTTTCGCGATATCTTACCGTCGCACGAGAAGTTGCTCGAGCGGCGCACCTCGTTCCTGCATTGGGATTGTGCGAATATCGACGACAACCCCAACGTCTGGCTGCGATATTACGCCAGCGAAACGGAGCGGCGGATGTGGGCGGAGGAGAGTCATGAGCCGCTGCCGCCGCGGGACGATCCCCCCTTTGCGCGGAAGCTGCCCAAGGCGCCGCTGTAGGATGCAACTCGTCTGCCGTCCATGAGGCGGCATGCCAGGCTCCGTCGAGATGTCTTTTTCGGCTGCGAAAGCAGGTGCCGCTCGGCGCCAGCCACGGCCCGCTTACCCAGTGAGCGCGGTGCTGGACCCGAGCTACCCGCTTTACCGAGAACGCTACAGCAGTTCCGGCCAGATTGCGTCGCTGACGAATAAGCCCTCTCGCGACAAGCGGACGTGTTCGCCGGTATCCATTAGCAGGCCCAGTTCGACAAATCGCTGCCCTGCGGGCCCGGCAACTTCGTCGATTTCAAAGCCCGTCCTGCGCGGCGAATTCTGTTCGCCGGACGCCTTGAATTCTTCGGAGGCCGAAGATCAACAATTCCTTGGCCCGCGCACGGTCGTCGAGACATTCCCGTTCCGCGACCGGCGATCGACCGGCCAGCAAGCGGCGAATATAAGTCGTCGTGCTGCGATGATTCATTTCCCGCACACCGTCGACATAGCGGGCGGCGCCGGGGCCGGCGGCGAAGTAGCCGTTGCCGGACCAGTAGGTCTCGTTGTGCCGTGAACGCTGGCCCGGCTTGGCGAAATTCGCCACCTCGTATTGCACGAAGCCGCCGGCGGCCAGCTCCTCGATCGCTAGCGCGTACATGTCGCGTTCCAGTTCTTCGTCGAGCTGGGCCAGCTCGCCGCGCAGGCGGCGACCCCAAAAGGCGGACCCCCGTTCGAATGTCAGGCCATACGTCGACACATGATCGGGACCGAGTTGAATCGCCGACTCTATCTCGGCGGCCCACTGAGCGAGCGTTTCACCCGGCGCGGCAAACATCAAGTCGAGTGACATTCGCAGCCCCGCGCGGCGAGCCAATTTCGCGGCCCGCTCGATGTCCCCCCTGGAATGGTCGCGTTCAAGCAGTCGCAGTTTTTCTTTGCGAAACGATTGGACGCCGAGGCTGAGTCGATTGACGCCAAGTGCCGCTAGCGTTTCAATCATCGTCTCATCGACGTCGGCTGGGTTGGCTTCAACCGTCCACTCATAACCGCGAGCCAACCGAAACGTGCGGAGCACGCTGGCCGACAACTGGCGGAATTGGACCGGCGACAGGTGGGTTGGAGTTCCGCCGCCCAGATAGAGCGTGTCGATTTCGTGTGACGCTGCCAAAGCCAGACAGCCGGATAGTTCCAAGTCAATCGCCCGCAAGTAGCTGTCGATGAGATCGTCGCGGCCGGCGATGAGCGTGAAGTTGCAATAGCCGCAGCGATGACGACAGAACGGGACGTGAATGTAGGCGGCTCGCGGCGGCGGCCAAGAGACGACGACGTTTTGAGAAACTTCTGCTACAACCAGTCCGTTCATGAACTCGATTCTATGCCAGTCGGCCGGCAAGCTCAATTCTGGCACATCAGTCTATGCACGACGCCCACGCCATTCTTGAAACACTGGCTATGGTGTTGTGCATGGCCGCGGTGACGACGGTGCTGTTCCACCGCTTTCGCCAGCCAGTCGTGTTGGGTTACTTGTTGGCCGGCATGATCGTCGGGCCGAACGTGCCAGTGCCGCTGCACGCCGATCGCCCCACGGTGCAAACCCTGGCCGAGCTGGGCGTTATTCTGCTGATGTTCTCCCTGGGCATTGAGTTCAGCCTTTCCAAGCTGCTGCGCGTGGGGGCGACGGCGGGTTTTGTGGCCGTCGTGCAGTGTAGCCTGATGTTGTGGCTGGGCTATGTGGCGGGCCAGGCCTTCGGTTGGTCGCGGCTCGCCAGTGTTTACGCTGGGGCGGTGATCGCGATTTCCAGCACGACGATTATTGTCAAGGCGTTTGAAGAGCAATCGATCAAAGACGCCTTCACGCACATCGTGTTCGCCGTCTTGATCGTCGAAGACTTGATCGCGATTTTGCTGATCACGATATTGACGGCCGTGTCGCACGGGACGGAGCTGACCACGCTCGAGCTGATGCGGACGGGCGGCCGGCTGGTGGCGTTTCTGACGCTGTTGGTCGTCATCGGCCTGCTGACGGTGCCGCGGCTCATTCGGGCGATCGTGCGGCTGGGCCGCACCGAGACGATCGTGGTCACGAGCGTCGGTTTGGCATTCGGCTTTGCGCTGTTGGCATCCGCATTCGGTTATTCGGTGGCGCTGGGATCATTTTTGGCCGGCAGCCTGCTGGCGGAATCGGGCGTGGAAAAAGAGGTGGAGCACCTGGTGCAGCCGGTGCGTGATATCTTTGCGGCGATCTTTTTTGTTTCGGTGGGCATGCTAATCGATCCCCGCGATATCGCAACCAACTGGTTCGTCGTACTAGTGTTTCTGGCTTTGGTCGTCGTCGGCAAGGTCGCTTCCGTAACGCTGGGAGCGTTTCTCACCGGAGAGAGCATTCAAACCTCGTTGAAAACAGGCATGAGCCTGGCGCAGATCGGTGAGTTTTCGTTTATCATCGCCGCGTTGGGGGTGGCGACCGGCGCAAGCGACCCGTTGTTGTATTCGCTTGCCGTTGCCGTATCGAGCATTACCACGCTGCTTACGCCTTGGTTGATTCGCGCCGCCGGGCCCACGGCCGCGTGGGTCGATCGCAAGCTGCCGCGGGCGCTGCAAACGTTTGCCGCGCTGTACGGCACGTGGCTGGCGCAGCTCAAGGCCGGCGATCCGGCACGTGAATCGAATCCATTGCGCGGACGCGTGCGCTGGCTGGCCGTTGATGCGATCGTATTGGCGGCGATCGTCATCGGGGCGTCCGTTGAGTTGGATCTGATTATTGTTTTGGCGCAACAGAAGTTAAAAGCGCCGGCGGCCTGGACGCGGCCGGCCGTCGTGGCCGGAGCGGCGCTGCTCTCGTTGCCATTTGCGTTTGGATTGACAAGATCGGCCCGCTCCATCGGATTTGAATTGGCCACCCGGGTGTTTCCGGTCGCCGGCGGAAAGCAGCTTGATTTGTCCGCCGCGCCGCGGCGGCTACTGGTCGTCACCTTGCAATTGGCGATCGTGTTGCTGGTCGGCGTGCCGCTGGTGGCCGTGACGCAGCCGTTCTTGCCGCCGTTTCGGGGCGCAGTCGTGCTGTTATTGGTCCTGGCGCTGCTGGCCATAGGATTTTGGCGCGGGGCGACAAATTTCCAAGGCCACACTCGAGCCGCCGTACAAGCGCTGGCCGAAATGTTGTCGCGCGAAGCGAAAAAGGGGCATCAGGCGGTGGCCACGGGACGGCCGGAGCAGGTCCAGCAGATGCTGGCCGGGCTGGGGTCGCCCGCATCGGTAGCACTTTTGTCGGGCGCAGCCGTGGTCGGCAAGTCACTAGCGGAAACGAACCTTCGCGGCCTGACCGGCGCGACGGTGTTGGCGATTCGGCGCGGCCGCGACGTCGTTGTAGTGCCGTCCGGCAGCGAGCGACTGCATCAGGGCGACGTGCTGGAAATCGCGGGAACCGGGCAGGCCGTCGCCGCCGCGCAACGGCTGTTATCCCAGAAACCGTAGGTCGACCGCCGTACAATTTGCTTGCTGCCTCAATTTCATCTATGATGGCGCTGTTCCTGGAACAGCTACTGAGGAGGGACTGAGCATGCAAACGACGGTGGGCAGGCAGGCGGCGTGTGTTGCGATCGTCGGAATGTTCACTGCGCTCGTGACTTACGCGGTCCGCGCCGATTACACGGTGCAGCGCGTCTTGAACGGCCTCAACCAGCCGACCTATGTCACGCAGGCGCCCGGCGACGCGGCGTCGCTCTACATCATGGAACGCAGCGACGGCAATAATCAGAACGGGCGGATTCGCAAATACGATCAGATGACCGGCGCGTTCACCACGTTCCTCGACGTGCCCGGCACGCTGCGCGACGACGGTGGGGCCATGTCGGTGACGTTCCATCCCGATTTTCAGACAAACGGCCTGTTCTACGTCCTCGGCACGGACAATGCCACCAGTTTGCTGGATGAGTACAGGGTGGTCGGCGGCGCACCGCAGTTCCAGCGCCGGATTTTGCAGTATCAACACCCGGTCCATGTTTGGCACACGATCAACCAGGTCCATTTTCGCCCGAATGGAAACAACAATGAATTGTTCGTCACGGCCGGCGACACCGGCACGCAGGCGAACGAAGGCGGCTTCAACGCGGCGCTGATCGAAAGCCCCACGTCGGTCAACGGCAAACTGATGCGCATCGATTTGACGGCCGATTTTTCGACCCCCGCCAGCGATGCGACCCACTCCGGGATCAGCATTGTGGCGCTTGGCATGCGCAATCCATATCGCTCCGCATTCGACAGCGCCACGGGCGATTTCTATCTGGGCGACGTCGGCTTTAACGGGGCCGAAGAAGTGGATTACATTCCGGCCAGTCAATTTGCCAATCCGGCGGCGCCGCCGCTCGATTTCGGCTGGACCTCGCGGGAAGGTACGGTGGCGACGGTTCCCTCGCCCCCAGGCGGGGCTGGCTCACCCGGCGACTTAAATCCAATCTTCGATTACCCGCATCCCGGCAAAAGCGTGGCCCACGCTTCGTCGATCAGCGGCTATGCCGTGGTCGGCGGTTATCTGTATCGCGGACCGGTAACGGAGCTGCAGGGCCGTTACTTCTTTGCCGAGCACATCCTGGGCCAGGTGTATTCGGGCCAATTCGACACCAGCACCGACCCGGCGACGTATAACGGCACGAATTTGACGGACGTGGTGAATCACACGATCGATTTTGAGAATCGCATCGGCGGCGGAGCAGACATCGCCTACATTACCTCATTCGGCGAGGATCTGGCCGGCAACCTGTACATCGTCAAGATCGGAACTTCGTCCTATCCGCCGCTGGGCACAGGTGAGATCTTTCGCGTCGTGCCGACGGTCGACGCAAATTTGCAGGTGGAAGTCAGTCGCGACACGGGCGTCATTTCGCTGACGAACATGGGGGGTAACAGCGTCGACTTGACGGCGCTGGCGATCGGATCGCAGTTTGGCGCGCTCAACGCGGCCGCCTTGACGCCGATCAGCGGCCATTACGATATCGATGGAACCGGGACGATCGACAACAACAATGCTTGGACAGTGACCTCGGCGGCCGGTAGCCATGCCGAGCTGCGCGAAATGACCATGGGCGACGCGGGCACGATTGGCCCCGGACAGCAAATTACGCTTTCCATGACCGACGGCTGGATCCCCTCAACCACAGAGGACGTGTTTATCGGTGTGATGCTGGACGGGGGGACGATTATCCCGGCCACAGTAAGCTACACGGGGAACGGCGGACTGAAGTTTAAGCGCAGCGATTTGGATTTCGACAATTCTCTGGACGCCGATGACTGGAATATTTACAAGGCCCACCACGACCAGGACCTTTCGTCCTACAGCCTGGCCGAGGCCTACGGACTGGGCGATTTGAACGCCGACGGCAAAAACGACTATAACGATTTTCGCCTGTTCAAGGCCGACTACATTGCGACGAATGGCACCGCCGCATTTACGGCGCTGGGGGCCCAGATACCGGAACCGCGATCGCTCATGCTGGTGGCCGTTTGTTCGATCGTGCTGGCCGCCCGGCCACGACGGCTGCCTCAATGCCGCGTCCGGCGCAATCGGTCGCTCGCGTCCTGAATGATAGAAGAGTTTCGATTGCCGGGTGTGGCGGCCCCCCCACACAGCGCGGGAGGCTGCCAGCAATCGAATTCTGACTTCCGCGCCGCCCGCTGTCGGCTATTCAACAGAATTCGCCCTCTTGCCAGCCCGACTCCTGCCGCTCGCCAATTCTTGCGTATCCTGCTACGATACGAGCGAAAAAGCAGTTGTGCGGAGCATCTGTCGTGGTTCCCAAAGAAGTCGGCGAGTACGAAGTTGGGCAATTCCTGGCCGCCGGCACCGTCGGAAACGTCTTTCAGGCCCGGCACCGGCCGACCGGCCGGCCCGCCGTCATCAAGTTTCTACAGGCCGACATCGCCCGCACGCCTGAAGTGCAGCGGCGCTTCGTCCGCGAAGTCTCGGTCGCAGAAAAGCTGAACCATACGAACATCGTCCGCCACTACGATTGCGGCCTGGCCGACGATCAGATCTATTTCGCGATGGAACTGGTCGATTGCGGCACGCTCAAAGAGGTGCTCCTCAAGCGCTCGAAGCTCCCTTGGCGCGAGGCGGCCGAGTGCGCCGTACAGGTCGCCGCTGCCCTCGAATACGCTCACGGCCTGGGAGTCATTCATCGCGACCTGAAGCCGGCCAACCTGTTCCTCTCGGCCGAGGGGCACGTCAAGGTGGGCGATTTCGGCCTGGCCCGCGACGTCAACAACACTCGCATCACGATGGACGGCCACACCGTGGGCACGGCCCGCTACATGCCGCCCGAGCAAATCTACGGCGACGCGCAGCTCACCGGAGCGGCCGACCTCTACGCCCTCGGTTGCATCCTTTTCGAGATGCTTGCCGGTCTGCCGGCGTTTGATGGGAACACTCTCATGGAAATCTTCCAGCAGCACTTGCAGAAGCCGCCGACGCCGCCCAAATTGCTCGTCAAAGACTGCCCGCAGGAACTGTCTGACCTCGTCCTCCGCCTCCTGGCTAAGAAGCCGGACGACCGCCCCCGGAGCGCCGCCGAAGTCGGCGCCGCCCTGGTCGATATCCTTCATGGCCGGCCGATGAAGCTCGAAGCCCGCCCTCCCGAAACTATCGCCGCCGACCTGGCCGCCGCCTCGCACCCCCAAATGCCGAATCTCACCACCCGCTTGACCACTCCGGCGATGCCGGTAACGACGCACCACAAATCGTCGAGCACCAGTTGGATTGTCGTTTGGACCGTCGCGGCAATCACGCTAGTCCTCCTATTCGTGCTTTGGGAATTGGTTCATTGAGGAGCGGCACTCGACGAGCCGGCGATTCGTCATTTCTCCTCCCGCGCCTTCAACCGCAGTTCCTCGCTCGTCCAACCTTCCCGTTCGGCCTGGATCAAAAGGCGTTTTTGCCGGTCGTGCGGTAGCCGGGCCACTGCCGCGTGAGCAGACCACGAAAGGCTCGCCCGGCGGTTTTCGATCGGCACGCGCCGCGCGACCGAGGCATAGCGGTTGAGCATCTCGGTCGACAACGTTCCCTCGCACATTTGCGAAAAAGATTCACCAAAACAGTCTTCGCCGGCGTTGAGGAGGTCTCCGATCCACCATGGTCCGGCCCGCTGGCACCACAGGGCGAACTGCAACGGTCCACGCCAGGCGTCGAGCTCAGGACGGCCCGCGATCCGCACGCCGACCGACGTAAAATGAATGGGACCGATCGAGATCTTAGGAGGGAGGTCCGCCATCGATGCGATGATTGCTGGAAATTGAAAATCGAAATACGGAATCGAAATACGAGACAGGTGGCTGACACCCCGGGCCGTCGGCACTGCCAATTCCGCCATAGATTTTAGAAGTGTCGGCGCCGATAATGAAGCGGCCCCGTAGGTATATTGACAGAAGCCGTTGCCACAGCCGGACCGTTTTGCTTGGGACCAACCGTTGCGCGAAAGTTCGGCGTCCTGCGTAAGCCGCCGGGCTCGCCTTGTTGGAACGCAGAATTCACGCAAATGCCCCAGCCCACTGCATTTGGAAAGAACCGATGCCCGAATCTTTACCTCCGTTCAGCCAAGTTGGCCGCTTTCCCGATACGCGCCTCCGCCGGCTGCGGCGCCACGATTGGTCACGCCGCCTCGTTGCCGAACACCATTTAACGACAAGCGACCTGATCTGGCCCCTGTTTGTTCAGGAGGGATCCAACCGCCGTGAGGCGGTCGGCTCGATGCCAGGCGTCGAGCGGCTTTCGATCGACCTCGCCGTCGAGGCGGTCGGCCAGGCCGCCGAACTTGGCATTCCCGCCGTGGCCCTCTTCCCCGCCACCGACCCAGCCAAGAAATCGGCCGACGCCGCCGAGGCCGTAAACCCCGACAATCTCATTTGCCGCGCCGTACGTGCCATCAAGCAGGCTCACGGCGACGCGCTCGGCGTAATCTGCGACGTTGCACTCGATCCCTACACCAGCCACGGTCACGACGGACTGCTCCGAGACGGATACGTGGTGAACGACGAAACGCTTGACATCCTATGCCGACAGGCGCTGGTGCAGGCCACGGCCGGCTGCGACGTCATCGCTCCGTCCGACATGATGGATGGCCGCGTCGGGGCGATCCGGCGCGCCCTCGATGAGGCGGCCTTCGATCGCGTCGCGATTATGGCCTACGCGGCCAAGTATGCCTCAGCGTTCTACGGTCCCTTCCGCGACGCTGTTGGCTCGGCCACCAATTTGGCTGGGGGCGACAAGCGGACCTATCAGATGGACCCAGCCAACGCCGACGAAGCTCTTCGCGAAGTGACCCTCGACGTCGCCGAAGGAGCCGACATGGTGATGGTCAAACCGGGCCTGCCGTACCTCGACGTCGTCCACCGCGTAAAGGATACGTTCGGCCTTCCAACCTTCGCGTACCAGGTCAGCGGCGAGTACGCGATGCTCACGGCCGCGGCGGCCAACGGCTGGCTCGATCGCCACAAGTCAATGCTCGAGAGCCTGCTCGCCTTCAAGCGCGCCGGGGCCGACGGCGTGCTGACATACTTCGCGCTCGAGGCCGCCCACCTGCTGCGATAAAGAACTAATCTTGCTCGCGTTTCGGCTTGCCTCTAACCTCCGCTCGGCCGAAGTCCTTCGGCCAGCCAGCCCACTTTGGGACACGCGGCGTCCACTTGCCTTGCTTCCTCTCCGCCGCGCCGAAGGGCACCGGGTCCCCCGCGCTTTACCCTAGAACCGTCGTAAACGGCCGATGCTTTTTCCCCAAATCAGCGACAATTCACCGGAAACGTGAAACTCGGCATAACTCGCTGACAGATAGGCACTTGCGTCGTGCCGCCAGCATCTTGCTCACCACTCTAGTGTAGCCCGGCCGCAGTGACAATTAACTGCCGGCAATTCGCTTCGGACCGCAACTCGTGCCACGGCTTACTCTTGCGGCACGAAATCGTTCGACGTCCTGACTTCGGCACGGTGTTCGCCTAACAGTTCCGCGGACTATAGCGCGTTCGCATAGTGCGATCGCAAGTGCGCGCTGATTGCGCGCCTCCGAAGTTGTAGTAGGGTTTTTAGGTTCGTATTGGTTCGAAAGGAACGCATCATGAGCCATAAGCACGTGTATGAAGCCACGGATTTGGAGTACGGCAGCGATAGCTTCCGCTCGGTTGAGCGCGTGGGAAGCGAGAAGCGGCAGCGGCCGACAATGGGGCGACAGCGCGGCAAGGCGCACAATCGTTCAATGGCATGCATCGCCGCCGCCGCCGAAAGATCACTTGGTAAGCACTCGCCGCTCTGCCTCTTTGCCTTGTGCGAGCGGTAGGCCGAGCGCCGCTTGGCGGTCGGCTTGGTCGGTGCCAACAGGTCGCGCCCGGCAATAGTGGAAAGAGTCAGTAAGTGCGGATGCTTCGCGCACCCGATGCTGGACGTCAGGTTGTGCCGTCGTGCGGACGACGGCGAGACATCTACCAGTGGGTTCCGCGAGCGCGAATCAAGAATAAGGGCAAGGGGTACGCGGGGAGCGGCAGCTCCAACCGCAGGGGGCGGGGCGATCGAGCCCAGCGGACAGACTCGCTGCAGCAAAAAACGAAGCGATTTTGTGCAGTGGAGAATTGCGGGCCGCAGGGGGCCAGCGCGTACGGCATTGATCGAGACAACTTGGGGTTAGCAGCAACAACCCGCGAAGTCGTGATGGGCGGTTTTCAATGAGTGATGTGCAATCGAGCTGGCCGGCACTGTTAGAGTCGCCAAAGGGCCGTACCAAGGCGAGACGAAACGTACCGACTGCACTCGAAACGTGCCTGGTCGTTTCCGCCTCGGCGCGCGGACGCAGCTATTGGTCTGCGCCGCGCACGAAGAGCACTGGGCGACGATTGTTTGCAATACGGCCGAAGAAGCCCTGCGGCAAACGGTCCGGCAACGCGTGCAACTGGCGCTGGTCGACCTGCAGTCGGCCCCGGCGACGCACATCAAGGCGTTCAAGCAACTGATCGAACAATTGGCAGCGCGGCGGATGCTGCTGGCGGTATGCGGCAAACCCGACGACCCGACCGGGGAGGTCTGGTCGCGGCAACTGGGAGTGTGGATGTATTTGCCGGGCGTCGACAGCGAAAGCGATATCGCCCTGCTCTGCGCCGAGGCCCGGCACGTGCTGGAAAGGTTCGGCAATCGAACGGCAGTCCCGGAAGCTTGACAAGCAAACGTGAAGGGCACTTGTGTGGACTGGAGGGATAAGCACGCCCGGCCGAAGGTGAAATCATCAACGACAGAACAACGACCGGATCGGAAGCAGTGTCCGATCGCAGTGTCCTCCACGGAGCGGGATGAACGACGAGCAAGGAAAAGGGATTAGCGATGAGCTCAACGACGCCCATTGACTACGAAGGAGTTGGATCGGGTGACGACGATGCCGAACGCGGCGGACCAGCCCGCCCCGCGCGGTATCGCCAAAAAATAAATAGCACGCGCCACAAGATGCGTGGCCGCCGCAGCCGTTCGAACGAGGTCGCCAAACGGGGCATCCATCAACGGCGCAATAAGCGATCGGACTGGTAACAAATCTTGATATACGAATTGAACAAGACGAACTTGCGGCGCGAACCGATCGATTGCAGATCGGCCAGCGTCTGCCCCCAGGGATGCGCAAGGCCAGATGCGGGGGTGGGGACACGACAACTAGGTACTTCGACTGCACATCGGCCTTCCGCGCGCATCTTTCCGCAGGCGGGAAATGCGATCAGTGAGGGGACTACACAAGGATTTTATCATGCTTTCGCAACGCAACTACTCGACGATTGTCGCTCGTTTGGTTTTCGCCCTCGCGGTGCTCGGGCTCTCCACGAGCGGCCAGGCGGCGCTTATCAATTTGACGCCCACCAATGGCGTCAACTCGAGCTCCTCCGTGTCGCTGGCCGATCTCGTCTCGGGCGAGACAGAGGGACTCATCGTCGGCGATAAGCGATTTACCGGCTTCGATTATCACCCGATTGGCGACATGCCGACCGCCGACCTGGTCAACGTGCTCGGCTTCAAGGATCCCGATGGCAACTGGGGCATTAGTTTCCACGGCACCTTTCTCGATCTGCCGGGCGACAAGAATGCCTCCGACGCAGTCATTCGCTACCAGGTCCAGGTCGATCCGGCGGCTGCCGGTCGCGGAATCCGCATCTCCGATGCCCATCTGTTTCTAGGCGGCGTCGGCATCGGCGTCGGCGACAACTCGAGCTTCACCGTGGATGAATCCTACCTGGGCCTCAACAATTCGATGAGCGCCTACATGACATCCTTCGGACAGGGCGGACAAAAGCTATTCGACTCGACGTTCTTCGATCCGGCGCAGCAGAAGCTGTTCGTTTCGAAGGATATCCTTGCCAGGGCCGGCGAGGATAGTATTTCGCTCGCCCGCGCCACCATCATCGACCAATCGTTCTCACAGACGCCCGAGCCGACGGCGATCGTGCTGGCCGCGATGGGGCTACTGACAGGTTGCGGCTTCCTGCGGCGGCGTGCGGTTCGCTAGTTGTGAATACCTGCGCCGATTCGCGCTAGGTTGACTTTCATTGAAGTCGAGTCGTCGCTCCGGAAATAGAGAGATCGAGTTGCGCCACGACTCTCCGGCCGAGCAATTCGGCAGTTTGCGCCAACAGCTCAACGCGCATCGTGCCCATTTCATCATTGTGCTAATCACGTTTGCTATTGATTCCGCATCTCTTCGCGCACTCTCATTAGAATCTGCCCGAGCTTGTTCTGGCCGCTGCCGTCTCCGCCATCCCCCCAATAGCTGTCGTGAATGGCGGGCTCGACGATCTGCGCATTGCCCGTCCCGATCAGGCACCCTTAGCAGCCCGTTGAAAAAGTCGACGGGCTGCTGCATCGCATGGATGCGCTGCCAAAACGGCGACTGAAGTCGCAGTTTTGCGAGCCGTGACGAGCTTTGCTCGGCACTTGGCGAGGTTGAAAAACGCCACGATGGCGTTTTTCAACTGGCTGTTAGGTCCGGCAGCGGACGCATGAGGACACGCTTTGCTCGCGGAACTGCCGGTCAATCTCCGACCCGCGCCCGCGTCACTCCTCGTCGCCCTCCTCCTCATCGTCTTCACCGAACTCATAGTGCGCCTCTTTGAGAACCTGCTCGGCACGCTCCAAGTCGGCCGCCCGCACGTAGACCTCGACGTCCTCCGGGGCGCCGACGCGAAACTCGGCCGTCGACGTACCGGCCATCGAAGCCTTAATGCCTTCCCGCTCCAGCGCAGCGACAATCAGGCCGGCCACCATCTCGTTCGGGGCCGAAGTAAGCGTGACGACCGAATCAGGGTCATTCCCCATGTCATTTTCCTTGTACCAATATGGCGGGCGTGCCGCCGGTCTCGTGAGCATGTGCGGCCGGTTGGCGATACCCCGCCCCCGCTGGCGATGCGCACTTGAAACGCAGGTAGCAGGTCTGGCGCGTTAAGCAAACAGATCGTTGATCACCCGCCCGCCGCCGGCGATCTTGATTGGCCGGCCGCTGGGCGTGGTGAACGTTGTTTTTAGCGAAATGTCGAGGGCGTGGCAAACCGTGGCCATCAAATCCTCGGACGAGTAGGCCTCGCTCTCGACGCTGGTGCCGTCGGCGCTGGTCTTGCCGATTGCCCGCCCGCCGCGAATTGCCGCCCCGCCCAGCACCACGCTCCACGCCCGGGCGAAGTGGTCGCGCCCGCTGTTGGCGTTGATTCGCGGCGTGCGGCCGAACTCGCCCATGCACATTACTACCGTGCTGGCGAGCAGTCCCCGTTGCGATAGGTCTTCCATCAGGGCGCTGAACGCCTTGTCCAGCTCGGGCAGCTTCGTATCCAGCGTCGTGAAGCAATTCTGATGCAAGTCCCAGCCGCCGAAGTCAACCTCGACAAACGGCACGCCCACCTCCACCAGCCGTCGGGCCATCAAACAGCCGCGGCCGAAGTTCGTGTTGCCGTACTTTTCTTGCACGTTCTGCGGCTCGCTGCGGACCTGAAACGCCTCGAGCTGCTTGCTGGTCAGCATCTCTTGCGTTTTGCCGATCACCTTGGCGTGCTCTTCGGCCGCCGATCCCCGCTTTTCGTCGATGAACCGCGTCTCCAGGGCCGACAGCAGCTTCATCCGGTCGGCCATCCGCTGCCAGGGCACGCCCATCTGGGCGTCGCGAATCTGACCGTTCGCGTCCACGCGAAACGGGGCGTATGCCATTCCCAAAAAACCGGGCCCTTCGCTGGCCCCGCCGATCGCCACAAACGGCGGAATCTCGAGCTGTGGCAGCTTGCTTTCCATTTCGTGGGCCACCACCGAGCCGTAGCTGGGGTAGTCGAGATTCGGATTCGGCACGAAGCCGGTGTGCATGTAGTAGCGGCCGCGGTCGTGATCAGCCTCGCGCGTGCTCATCGAGCGGACAACCGCCAGGTGCTTCATTTGCTGGGCCAACAGCGGCAGCCGCTCGGAGATCTGCAAATCGCCGGCGGTGGAGATCGGCTTCAGCGGCCCGCCGGTCGGCGTGCCCGGCTTGAGGTCCCACATGTCGATCGTCGGCGGCCCGCCCCCCAGCCACAAGAGAATCGCCGACTTGTTGTTCCGGCTCAGCTCCGGCGCATGGGCCCGCAGCGTCCGCGTCAGTGCAAAAGCCGGCAACGCCAAGGCCGAAGCGCCCGCCAGGTGACGCATAAAGTGACGGCGAGACATGCCAGAAGGCGTGCAGCACTCGAACATGGCAAAGCTCCAAAGCGATTAGCTATTAGCTGTTAGCCAAAAGCTGTCTGGCCAATAGCTAACAGCTCTTCTTAATGCACCAGAATAAACTCATTCGTATTCAGCAGCGCCCACCAAATATCCTGCAGCGCCTGCCCGACATTGCCCCGCCGGGCGACGAGCAGCTCGTTGCTGATGGCCAGCTCCTGCCGTGTCGGCGTGCGGGCGAGCGCGGCCAGGTAGAGGTAGCGAATCTTGGCCGCGTTATCCGTCTTCATATCGCTGGCGACGCGGTACAGCATGCTCCCCTGCTGGTCTCCCGTGGCCCGCTTCATCAGGTCGCCATTCATCAGTGCCAACACCTGCGGAATCGTCCCGTTGAACGTCGTCGACTCCGCCTTATCATCGGTACCGAAGGCCGTGTTGAACTGGGCTAGCCAGCGGTCTTTGGTCTGTTGCCGCTCCGCGACGCTCGCCGTTTCATCGGCCGCCGTGGCCACCAGCAGCGATTCGTACAGCTCCTCGGCCTCCATCTGCCGCAGATAGAATCGGCTGAGCATCGGCCGCACGCCCAAGGCCGGGTCGTCCGATTGATTCCGTGCAGTCGTCTGGCTGCTGAGGCCGTACGCCTCAGAGAGTGTGATCCATCGCATCAGCTTCTTCAAATCGAAGCCGCCCTCGCGAAACGCCAGCCCCAGCCCGTCGAGCAACTGCGGGTGCGAGGGCGTGTTGTGTGGGCCAATGTCATCGACCGGCTTCGTGAATCCGTAACCGAAAAAGTGCCCCCACAGGCGATTGACGATCGCCCGATCGAACTCCCGCGAGGCCACCGCCAGCTTTGCCAGCTCTTGCCGGCGATTGACGTCGGCCACCGCCCCATGATTGCCAAACGTGGCATCTTTCCCCTGCTTCTCGTACACGTCGGCCAGCGACGTGCCGTCGACAAACACCGGGTAGGCCACCTTCATTTCGCCGTTGCGCTTCTCGTAATAGATCTCCGCGTCGTTCGGGTCGCGGCCGCTCTCGCCGCGGAAGTCGCGATCGACCAACCGCCCGGCCCGCTGCCGGCCCCCGGCGGGGTCTTCCAGCCGCTCGACCCGCGTCTGCCGAAAGAACGCGTTCATCCCCCAGAACTGGCTCTGCTGAAATTCGTTGAACGGGTGGTTATGGCACTGCGTGCACTGCACGGCCATGCCCAGAAAGATCTGCGAAGTCTTGGCCGTGGCCAGGATGCCGCCATCGGCCATCTTATCGACCAAAAAATTCGCTGCCCCGTTGAAATCGTCGTCGCCCGGCCGCACGCTGCCCGTGGCCGTGATCAGCTCGCGGGCCATCTCGTCATACGGCTTGTTGTAGCCGAGCGATTCGTTCAAGTACTGGGCCAGCCCCGGCCGGCTGACCAGCGAGTTGCGATCGTTGCCCCCCGTGCGGCCCACCAGCAGGTTCGACCAGATCGTCGACCAGTTCCGCACGAACTCACTTGCATACGGCTCGCCCAGCAGCTTGTCCACCAGCTTCTGCCGCTTGTTGCGCTCGCGCTCGGACGTGTACGCCGTTAGCTCCTCCACGGTCGGTACGCGGCCGATGAGGTCGAGGTAAACGCGCCGGCACCACTCGCCGTCGCTCGCCGCCCGCGACGGGGCGAGCTGATGATCTTGCCAGCCCTGGCGAATGCCCGCGTTGATGAGCGCGACTTCCGACAGGCCAAAGTCGTCGGCCGGCTTGGACAGGACAGTCGACGCGGCAGGAGCAGGTCGCGACTGTTTGGCCGATTTTGCCGCTGCGCTATCGGCTGATGGGTTCGCCTCAGGCACGGCCGCAGCGGGGGCGGGCGTCGAGTCATCGCCGCCCAGCGCGGCATCGAGCGTCTTGAACGGGAGCACCAGCAGAAACGAAACGAGCGCGATTGCCGCCACCCTCAAACCTGGGCGGCCCACAGCCCCAAGTTTCCGCCATCCCTTCATTGCACAACCCGCGATCGAACCAAAGTACCAGCGGCATCCCGCCGCTTCACCGCTTGGCACACCTCCATCCGTTGTTCCCCACACTTCACTCTAACAAAAACCCAGGCGGGGACGCGAATTTACAATTCCTGTTCCCCTCGCCCTCCGGAAGAGGGGCCGGGGTGAGAGAGCCTTGGAGCGTCCGTAACGATTTTGGGAGGGCGAGGCTCCTGCCGAGCCGTTAGCCGCGCAAAAAAGGCTCAGCAGGAGCTTCGCCCTCCCATGATTACGTGTTGTCAACCCGCTCTCTGTTCACCCGTATCCCCGCCTGTCGCCGATAACCGCGCCACGTTCCGGCCGGTCTGCTGCGGCCGGTCTCCCGACCGAGCCGCTGATCAGGCTCCCAACTCTTCTCCATCCGGCCCTAAAAAAATATTCCAAAAGAATTATGCTTTGCCCCTCTAGCAACTAGCTCCTAACTCCTCGCTCCCTCCCTATTTGCCCCAAAAGAGTGTATCGTATCGAAACAAGTGTTCAATTTTGCAACACCCAAAAAGATAGGCGAACCTGGGTCGCCCAATCTGCTAGGGACCCAGGTTCGCCTTAAGACGTGCGGAAAACGCTCAGTTTGGCGACCGCTGCGGGAGGTGTGCAGCAATCGCTAAGTGCTTCTCTGTTAAGCGTTTCCTCTCACGTGCTCAATTGCCTCTTCGCCCGACCGGCCCCTCTCATCTGTTCCGGCCCCGCCAGCGCGGGTACGCCATGATTGGGCCGTCCATGCGACGACGCGTTTTCTTAATGCAACCATCATGCCAATAGGGGTAGTGGGCCATTAAGGTGGTCTGTGAACAAGTGTGCGGGGTGATCGATCAGCCGGAATCAGCTGGAGGATGAATTCCCGTTGTCGATTGATTCTCCCGCAGTCGCCTGCATTTGTTGGTTGCAGATTGCCAGCGCGATATGATTTAAAAGTCGGGTCGCGCCGAATACGATGTAGAGGACCTGTGTATTGTCGATATGGTAGCTGCGAACCAAATTCGGCTGGGCCTCAGTGTGCTGATTTACCGCGAAGAAGCGTGGTGGATCGCGCATTGCCTTGAGATGGACCTGCCGGCCGAGGGCAAGACGCCACCCGAGGCCCTGCTAAATCTCTTCGATATCGCCAACGTGCAGATTGAAGCGGCCCTTGAGCACGACGACGTGCAGTCGATCTTTTCCCCTGCCCCGGCCGAGTTTGGGAAGCTGTTCGCGGAATCGCGCGACTACAACGATCGCCCGGCCCGGCCGCCGATCGCCAGCGTCGATCTCTTGAACGTTCGCGAGCTAACTCCCGCTGGTGTATAGTTTCGGCCGTGGCCGAAAAGAACTAACCTACCACGAGCTCGTCAAACGACTGCGGCGCTACGGCGTCGAAGAGCACACGAGGCGCGGCAAAGGCTCAGAGCGGCTGCTCGTCCGCGTCGTAGCTGGGCAACGCCTAAGCATTACCACCAGGTGCCACAGCGCAGGCGATCAAAAGCCGAAGGCGCTCGATTAAGGCCAATCGGCGCCGACTGAGGCTGACGCCCGCCGACGGCGTGTCGGATGAGGATTTTTACGGTTAGCCGAATTGCTACACTGTAGCTGCTATTCTGTTATTATAAGCAGTGCCGCCAGCATGCGACTTTGAACGGCCACACCCCGGCGATGGCCCACGATTTGACGACGGAAGTCTAGAGCGTCCGCAGGATGCAAGCGGTTTGCGGAAAATTGTAATGCGTACTTTCGGCTGGATGTTGATTATTGCGGGGACGCTTCTTTTCGCTCGTGTCGCTTGGATGGGCTGCATGTATTATGCGAACATGGGTGACGACTCGCGGCAGCGAATGTGGATCGTACTAGCGGTTTCGCCAGTTATGATTGTTGGCGGTGCCTGGGTCGTATACCACCAACGGCAGCGGAGCGCCGAAAATCAACCGCCCAAACGTTAGGCAGCGAAAGAGTGCCCGCACACTTAACGGCCCACTACCGAAATTTGGTCCGTGCGTAAAATTTTTGAAAGGGTCACGGCTTGTTCCAACCAAAAAAATGCCCGCCAAAAATCTGAGACGATGGACGTTCTCGACCAAGGATTTGCTGGTCGCAACATTCATGTTTGCGGTCGCACTTGGAACGATGGCGATCGCCCGCAATATCGCTCGGCCCCGTGAAATAGGACGAGCGAAAGCGATGCAGGCCGGGCTGATTGGCGTCGCTTCGATTTTGGCGGGCTACGGCCTTGCCTGGGTATTTCGGAGCGCAATACCGCCAAGAGAATACGCGCTTCTGGGCTGGGCAATTGGCTCGATCATAGTGCTTGTCGGCCTGTTCTCGCTAAGGTGTGAACGCCAAAACACGCGGCTAAGCGCGTTTCCTGCGCTTCAGTAATCCCCGGATAGCTTTAGTAACGGCCCTGGACCTATTCCCCCTCCGTCTCGGCTAGGGCGCCCAAGCCCATTACCACGAGCACAATGTTACTTCAGCACGGAAAATCCTATCTGTGGCTGTTCGGGGTTTTCGCAGTATGCCTCATTGGCGGAATGGCGCTCAGCACGGCGGCAGCGGGCAATCCGCGTTGGGCCATTCTGGCAATGCCGGTGCTGATCGTATTCATTCTTGTCAGCGAGCTGCGATCGGAAGTTGCTTTGGATTCCTGGTGGCGGGCCACTCATCCCAAGGGAGGCTGGCAATATAATGCAATACTCGGCTGGCACGTCGCGACAATCTTGTTCTTTTCGTGGTTCGCGTATTTCTTTATTTCGCGGTGAATGATGGCTCAAACATTGCCAATCCCCTGGAAACCGACCAAGGCCCAGGTTCACGCCGCGCGCGACAAGCGCGTTCCCGATCTGGTGGCCGACAACCTCATCGTCCTGTTCGCCGGCATCAATCCGGGCCTTTACACGGCCGCCATCGGCCGCCACTTCGGCCGCCCCGGCAACCGATTTTGGCCGGCGCTGTACGATGGCGGCTTCACTCCGCGGCTGTTCTCGCCGTTTGAAGGGGCCTTGCTGCTCGAGCGCAAATTCGGCATCACCAATGTCGTCCAGCGGGCGACCGCGCGGGCGGATGAGCTCACGGACGATGAACTTCGCGCCGGCGGCCGGCGCCTGGCGGCGAAAGTCAAACGCTGGCGGCCGACGGTCGTCGCCTTCGTCGGCATCGGCCCCTACCGCATCATCTCCCGCATCAAAGACGCGCACGTGGGCTTGCAAAAGGACCTTTTCGGCGGCAGCTTCGCTTGGGTTCTGCCCAATCCCAGCGGCCTGAACGCCCACTACCAGCCCGCCGCCCTTGCGCAACTCTTCAAGAGACCTCCGCGTCTGGGCCACGGCACGGCACAGGCGCCGCGGAAAGCAAGCTGGTTAAAAGACCGACCGGACCCGAACCCATATCCCCTCATCAGGAGTCCCCATGTCCGCGAAAGATGCCTTTGCTCTGGCCCTCCGCGTGATGGGCCTGTGGTTTATTGCGGCCGCGGCGGCGAGTGCGATTGGCGGCTACTTCGGGCAATTGATCGTGGGTATCGCCCTGGTCGTGCTGGGGACGGGGTTGGCAAAGGGCGTTCTACGCGACAACTAGCGAAGCGGCGAAACGCGCAACGAAAAGCGCGGTTCCCGCTTTCACATCCCATGCACGTCGTCCATTTTCAGGGGGACGGTGGCTTGGGAGGATGGGGTCGCCTGGAAGGCTTGGTTGCTATCGGGGGCAGTAAGCCAGAGGGCGGGGCCGCCGGTGCCGGGGCTGCCGGTGCCCGGTGCGTGGAACCAGAGCAGGGCCGCGGCGTAATCGTTGCGGTTGAGGCTAATTCCGGAGTCGCCGGCGATTTCGACCGTTCCCAACTCGCCCGTGACGACGATTGACCGCGCCTGGAGCCGGTCGACGACCAGGACGTTGCGCACGACCAGCCACATCGCGGCCACGCCCAGCGCACCGCCTAAGAGACCGCCCAACAGGGCGGCAATCGCGATATCGAAGCCCCGCTGCCGAGCCGTCCGCACGGATTCAGTTCCCATGACATCCCCGAAGTGAGATACAATGATAATGCTCTGCCGGCCGCAATCGCCGCCGGCATTTTACGCGCCGGGCAAGTTGCTGTCGTGAGGGAGCTGCCATGTTTGGCCTGAGCACCGGAGACATCCTGCTCATCGCGGCCGTGATCGTCGTCGTTGCCCTGGTCGTGGCCGCGGTGTCACGCCGCAAATAGGTCGAAGCGGCGAACGGCCTGGCAGCGACTTCATCCACACCAGAAATTCGCATCCAAGCGTTTGGCCCGATGCAATGGTAAGGGCAAAAGAGGAATGGTCGATCGATTCCGCTCGTAAAAGGGGATTTCGTCGGAATGCATTTCTAGTACGTAACGGCCGCCTAGCATGTCCACACTTATTGATGTCCTATCATGGTTGGCCGTTGCTGGTGTCGTCGCCGGAAGTGTCTACGTGGTTTCACGGATATTGAAGAATCGAAGCATCTGAATTCCGGCTCAACCTGCGAATCAGGCGCGAATAGAAATGATCGAAGCCGCGATCATTGTCGTTTTGATCATCTTGATTTGGCTGTTCGAAGGTGGCGGTACCACTGTAAAGTCTTCGCCACTCGCGGCACACGTGCACCTCGCACCTCAACGCGATTCGTCGGCCCTTTCGGTTCAGTCTGCGATCGCTGTTGATCTCCGTAGCGCTCGCTGCCGCGGCGCTTGGCGTGTTTGTCTGGTCACGCTAGGCAGGGCGGCGTTGGAAGTCAGCAGCAGCCTACGCAGCCAGCGTAGCTTCTTGCAATCGACGAGGATATTAGGATATGGGGTCGGGTCTCATTTTCGAGAAATGAGGCCCGACCATGCCTGTCCCATTTTTCAACACGCTGCTAACTCTCACTCCGAGACTCGACGATTTCCACCCGCCAAAAAAAGCGGGCCTCGAATGAGCCAACCTCAGCTGACTCGACACAGTGGTCAGGGGCAAGGCAACCACTATGCCACATGCATTCGAGGCCCCGCGGGCCAGCAAATTAAGGGGTCGGCCGACTGGGGATTCGAACTCCCACAGACCGACTTCCGCCGCGTTGAAAACGCAGCTTGAATGCCAAACAGCCGGCCTGCTCCGCTGATGCAGCATTTATCCGCGCCGCAAACCCTTTGACGACAGTGCTTTAGTGTGAGACAAACGCAACCGCGTAATCCGGCGCTTCCGCCGTGAGCCGATCGTGCCGCGCCCCTCGGTCGAGGGCGAAAGACGACACATCCGTCGACGTCCCTGTCGCAGACTGATGCACTCAGGGCCAAGTCTCCCATCCGCGGCGGGCACGCTCGCCGCGCGCTTCAAATTGAGACGCCGCTCGCCATTCGAGGGCGCAAAGCTTTATGGTACAATCGGTTCCGCGCTCGGCTTGTGTCGATTTCCGACGGCGGCCCCGGCATGACGTGCAAACGGATGACAACGACATCTCAACCTGAGACAACGGCTCGTCGCATTCCCTTCTCCCACATCCCCCCCGCGACAAGTCGCCGTATCGTAATGTGCGTCAACCGCCGCGCAGGGCGCCTTGGAGGAGGAGGCGCGTCAACGAAATAACCACCGCTCTTCGCGACGCTGGCTACGACGTCGCTGTGACGAGTGATTTGGCTCAACTCCAGTTACTTACGGCAAATTGCCAGGCGACTGAACTGCGAGCCGTTGTCGCCCTGGGTGGCGACGGCACCGTCTCCAGCGTTCGCAACCTCACTCCGCTGGAAGTGCCGATTTTGCCCGTTCCCATGGGCACCGAGAATCTCTTCGGGCGCTATATCGGCCAACGCCTGCGGGGACACGCTGTCCGTGAAACGATCGATCGAGGCGTTGTCGTACGGCTCGATCTTGGGCGGGCGAACGGTAAGTTCTTCTTGCTCATGATAAGTGCCGGATTCGACGCCGAGGTGATCCGTCGCCTGCACGAGAAAAGGAGCGGCAACATCACCCGTGCGACATATTTTAAACCCACCCTCGACACAATCCGTAGTTACAATTATCCCCAGTTGCAGATATATTGCAGCCCGAGCGCGGACCAAGCGAGCACATCGCTCGCTTGTCGCTGGGTGTTTGGTTTCAACTTGCCGCTCTATGCGCTGGGTTGGCAAATCGCACCCCGCGCCGACGGCGCCGACGGGCTGCTCGACGTGTGCCTGTTCGAGGCGGCTCCCTGGTTAGCAGCCTGCGGTACCTTGGGCACGTGCTGGAAGGCAGTCACCTCGCGCTTAGTGATTTCCAGCTTGTGCGGCAGCGTAGATTTCGTATCGAAGCCGAACCGAATGCGGAAGTCCCTTATCAGCTAGACGGCGATTTCGCAGGCATGCTGCCGGTGGACGTCGATGTACTGCCTGGCGCCTGCGGTTACTCATTCCGCGCTCGGCGGCGGCGCGACTCGGATTTGAGTTGCCGGACGTTCTGAGTTGAACATGACGACCTGCCAATTCCACGATGTTGAATAACCCAGCGATAATTCGCGATTATCTATGCGGCGCGGGCCAGAAATTGCTCGTCATCGCCGGGCCGTGCGTGATCGAGAGCGAATCGCTCACGCTGTTGATCGCCGAGCGACTAATGGCGGCCACCCGCGATTTACCGGTACAACTGGTGTTTAAGGCGTCATTCGATAAAGCCAACCGGACCAGTGTCGACTCGTTTCGGGGGCTGGGACGCGATGAAGGCCTGCGGGTCCTGCGCCGCGTCGCCCACGAATTCGCGGTGCCCGTGACCACCGACGTGCACGAATCGGCGCAAGTTGCCGCCGTGGGAGAAGTTTGCGACTTGATTCAGATCCCCGCATTTCTCGCCCGGCAGACCGACTTGCTGACGGCCGCTGGCGCGGACGGGGCGGGCGGTTAACGTAAAAAAAGGCCAGTTCATGTCGCCCGCCGACATGCGACACGTCGTTTACAAGCTTGCTGCGGGCGGCTGCACCAATCTGCTGCTCTGTGAACGGGGCACCTTTTTCGGCTACGGCCGCTTGGTGAATGACATGCGGGCGATTCCGGAAATGCAATCCCTGGGCGTTCCGGTCGTATTCGACGCGACTCACAGCGTGCAAGAGCCGGGTGGACTCGGCGAAGCCACCGGCGGAAACCGCGCCTGGGTCGAACCGCTGGCACGCGCGGCCATTGCAATCGGCGCCGACGGCTTGTTTTGTGAAACCCATCCCGATCCCGATCGTTCGCCAAGCGACGGGCCCAACATGGTCCCCCTCGACCAATTTGGCGACATGCTGCGCAGACTGTTAAAAATTCGGGAGGTTGTCGCTAAACTCGCGTCCCCCAGCCGCTCATGAATAATCGTCGAAGGCCTCTCTGGGAAAAATGATCATGTCCGGCAACGTGGGGTTCGCCGCACCGGTCGGCAGCCGCCCCTGCCGGGCTCCCTGCCGTTGCCCCCTCAGGAACCGGGCCAAAACGCCTGCCGATTGCTGAATGCGAACATGATTTCGAACCAGCGGGGACTCTGCCAGTCTGCGAGTCCACGGATGAAGCCGGCCTTCCCCGCCGTCGAACACGGCACTCGCATCACTCTGCAGCGTTGGCAAAGCAGGAGGTAGGCGGAATAATAAGGAGGGGACTTCAATTTGAGTCACCACGGTTCATTCGCTGCTTTACCTGATGTGTTCTACAAACTCGCAGTGGAGCGTAGTGTTGAAATCCTTCGCCGGATCGCTGTTGGTCCTGTCGGTTTCCCTGTTGGGCTGTGGGCCGCCGCAGCCGAGACCGGGCGGGCAAGGCATCAATAGCTTCCGGGCCTCGCAGGGCGCTAGTTTGTTGACCGCGGCCGTGGCCCAGTTGAACGACTTGCCTTCGGCCGTTGATACGAAATTGTCGACGCCATCGATTGTCCTCGACTCGCGCAAGAGCACCGATAAAGACGACATCCTCGCGGTTTGCACGGCAAACCCCGCCGTGCCGAACAGCCCCTTCAATTTGTTGGTGGTGCCCGCGAAAAACGCCCGCTTCCGTTACGCCCGCATCCGCCCGGGCGACATCGTAAAATTCTACATCCGCCCGGACGAAACCGTCGAACAAACTAGCGCGATGGCCGGCATGGGCCGCTTTTTGCCGGTCGAGTTAACCGTGGCACAGGTCATTGACGAGAACTCACTGCTCGTCGAGGAGTCATTGGCTGAAGCCGAAAACGAACCCAGGAAGCTCGAAATCTCGCGCCTCTCGGACGATCGCATGGTGGATATTTCCGAGCGGCTGAAGAAGTATAGTTATCGTCGTCTGCCGGTGCTCGGTTGGGAGCCGAGTCCCGACGAGAAGGCGCTCACGCTCATCGTCGACCGGCTCAATCAATGGTCGCGCCAAAGCAAGCCGCTCGAAGACTTTCAGGTCGACCCGCTCATCAAGACGCTCGACAATTCGCTCCTGAAGGACGAACATTTGGCGCCGCGCATTTCGAACGCGGCTCTCTCGGCCCGCGAATTCAAACCCTATCAAGGACGGTTACTCCAAGAAGCCGTTTGGCTCCGTGATATCTCGCGCTGGGCGGCAGGCGACAATTTTGCCGATCTTGATAAAGCTCAATCGCTGTTCGATTGGACGGTCCGGAATATCCAACTGGACGCCGATGAAAATGCCGCCGCCCATCGGCCTTGGCAGACGTTGCTGTACGGGCATGGCACGGCCCGGCAACGCGCCTGGGTATTCGCTCTCTTATGCCGCCAACAGGGGCTCGACGTCGTACTGCTGACGCCCACCACCGCCGCCTCAGCCAGCCCAACAGCGGACGCAGGCGACCCGTCGAAGCTGGGCGAATCATTTGCGTTGCCCGCCTTGGTCTCCGACGCCCAACTGTACGTGTTCGACGCTCGATTGGGCTTGCCGTTCCGCAGCCCGGATGGCAAAGTCGCCACGCTCGCGCAATTGCGCGGCGATGATGCGCTCCTGCGCCAATTCGATGTCCTGCCCGCCGCGCCGTACCCCCTTACCGCCGCACAGCTTGAAGACGTTACTGCCAATCTCGTGGCCGACGAGTTCGATCTTTCCCAAGCAGCGCAACAACTCGAGCGGAAATTGACGGCCGACAATCGTGTTGTGCTCTCGGCAAATGCGGGCGGCATTGCCCAGCGCGTCAAAGACATGCCAGGTGTGTCGTCGGTTCGCGTGTGGGACGTACCGTTTACAACGCTTCGCGACCAATTGAATCGAAATTCACGCGACTGTCTCCAGGAAGCGATGGCCTTCGAGCCCTTCGCCTGGCGGCCGACGCTCTGGCAAGCCCGCGTGCTTCATTTTCAAGGCCGGCGGCCAAATGCCGACACCCGTCGCGACCCGGGCGCAGAATCCACGACGAGCCACGCTGAGGCCGTCACGTTATATTCACGGAAGGTGCGGCCGTCGCTCCACAGCGCAGAGTGGGCGTCGCCGGACAAGCAGCGGATCGCCCAAATCCTGCAGACTGACGCGGCCTATTGGGTCGGCCTGCTGCTGTTCGACTTGCGGCACTACGATGTGGCGGAGGATTGGTTCGCCCACCCCGAATTGTATCAAGCCGGCTCGCAATGGGCGGCCGGCGCCACGTACAACCGCGCTCGCTCCCTCGAAGCACAGGGCAAGCGCGACCAAGCCATTGAGCTGTACGAATCCGACCAGTCTCCGCAGTGCGCCGGCAGCTTGCTGCGGGTGCGCCACTTGAAGCAAGCAGAACAAGAGGTTCATTAGGGCTGTTCCCTCAATGCGAATATCGTGCTGCCGATTGCCGTTCGATCTTAGTAGAACCGCCGATGCGATATGCGGAAGGATGGACAATCCTGTCCGTCGACAAGCCGTACGACGGACAGGATTGTCCATCCTACAGCCGAAATCTTTCCGCGGGACCACATAGCAAAGCTGCAATAGGCGGTTTGCATTCCGATACCCGTCGCATGCTTCACTTTCTTCGCCAGCGCTGGTTTCTCCTTGCCTTGATTGCCGTTTTGGTGGTCGGTATGATCTGGTGGCGTAGGGCACAGGGCGTCGCCGATCACATCAACCGCGACGCCGTCGTGGCCACGGTGATGTTTCTGATGGCGCTGCCGATGGAAACGAGCGCCATGTGGCGGGCCATTCGTCGCCCGGGCCCTGCCTGGCTGGCCGCGACGATCAACCTGGGCCTGGCGCCGCCGCTCGGCTGGCTGGCCGGTCATCTATTGCCGCAGGAGCTGGCCGACGGCATTGTCGTGGCCACGGTCGTGCCTTGTACGCTGGCGGCGGCGACCGTCTGGACGCGCCGCGCCGGCGGCAACGATTCGGTTTCGATTCTGGTCACGATGATCACGAACCTGGCCTGCTTTCTCGTGGTCCCCGCCTGGCTACGCGTCTTGATCGGCACGCAGGCCAGCGGCGCCGAACTTAAATACGGAGTGTTGATGCAACAGTTATTGCTACTGCTCGTGGTGCCCATTCTTATTGCGCAGCTCGTTCGCCAATGGAAACCGTTGGGCGACTGGTCTAGCCGGCACAAAGTGACGCTCAGCACGCTGGCGCAACTTGGTATCCTCACGTTCGTGTTCGCTGGCGCCGTCGGCTGCGGCGAAAGAATCAGCGACGTGGGCAACGCCGGCGTGCTGGCGTTCCGCAACATCGCCGTTTTGATCGCGGCTGTGATCGCGATTCATGTCACGCTGCTGACGGTCGGCCTCTGTGCCGGAAGGGCGCTGCAAATGAGCCGGCCCGATACCATTGCCGTTGGCATCGCGGGCAGTCAAAAAACAATTATGGCAGGGCTGTTTCTCGCCACGAAGTTTGGGGCGCTGGCGATCTTGCCGATGGTGGCATACCATGCCTCGCAGCTACTTTTGGATACGCTCATTGCCGACTGGCTACGCGAGCGGCCCACCTGACCACCCGGCCGATCCGCCCGCGGCGTGGCCGACCCACTTCCAGGCCTTGCCTGCCCGACCAGAGTTTCGTATTCTTTAGGATTCCGATTTGATACGGATTTACGGCCAAAAAGCGGGCGAGGTTCCGATGAAAGACGGCATTCATCCAGAGTATTTCGAAACCCAGGTGAGCTGCGGCTGCGGCAACCGCTTCACCACGCGCAGCACCCGGAAGGAGCTGAAGGTCGACATTTGCAGCGTTTGCCATCCGTTCTATACCGGCAAATTGAAGTTCGTCGACACGGCGGGGCGCATTGAGAAGTTCAAGAACAAGTTTGCCGCCGCTGGCTATGCCAGTTTGAATCGCGGCAAAAAGTAGCTGAGCGGCCATTCCTAAGGGATGAGGGACCGCAGGCGCTTGCGCCTGCCCTCCCTCATCCCTTGTTTTTTGTCCGAACGGTTTTCAGATAGGCGCTCGTAGATTGAATTCGCTCGAGGAACAGGCTCGCCTGACAATGCGTTATGCGCGATTTGTTGGATCAAAAACTGGCCCGCTACGAACGGTTGGAAAACGACCTCGTCGACCCCAACGTGCTGGCCAATCCTGCGCACATCACGGCTGTCGCCCGCGAGCACGGCTCGCTCGGCAAATTGGCGAAGAAATACCGCAAGTTCAAGGAGCTGAACCAGCAGATTTTCGAGGCGCAGCAAATGATCGACGGCGACGACGAAGAGTTGCGCGAACTCGCCGAGCACGAACTGCCCACGCTGCGCGACGAGCGTGAGAAGCTGTGGAACGACCTGCTGGAGCTCACCGTTGGCGGCGAGGACGCCAATCGTTCGCGAATCATCATGGAAATCCGTGCCGGCACCGGCGGCGACGAGGCGGCCCTCTTCGCCCGTGATCTGTTCGAGATGTATCGGCATCATGCCGAAGAAAAGGGCTGGAAGACGGAGATTCTCAGCCACAGCCCAACCGAACTAGGCGGTTTTAAGGACGTCGTGATGGGAATCGAAGGGGAGGGCGTCTATCGCGAGCTGCAATACGAGAGCGGCGGACATCGCGTACAGCGCGTGCCGGAAACAGAGACGCAAGGCCGAATCCACACCTCCGCGGCCACGGTGGCCGTGCTAGCCGAGCCGGAAGAGGTGGAAGTCGCTCTGAAGCCCGACGACTATCGCCTGGATACGTTCTGCGCGAGCGGCCCCGGCGGCCAGCACGTCAACAAGACGGCCTCGGCCGTGCGGCTGACGCATTTTGAGACCGGCATCGTCGTGCAATGCCAGGACGAAAAGAGCCAGCTCAAGAACAAGAACAAGGCGCTCCGCGAGCTCGCCGCGCGAATTTACGATTTCAAGCAACAGCGCGAACAAGCCAAGCGGGCGGCGGAACGAAAAAGCCTGGTCGGCTCCGGCGACCGCAGCCAGCGGATTCGCACGTACAACTTCCCGCAGAATCGCATCACCGATCACCGCATTGGGCTGACGCTCTACAATCTCGACCAGGTCATTGCCGGCAACCTGCAACCGATGACCGACGCGCTGATCGACTTCGACCGACAGCAACTACGCGACCAAATGGGCGGGTTGGATTGAGAAATTCCTTAAACCACCACACACAAAGGG
The DNA here is from genome assembly GCA_963738665.1 of uncultured Planctomycetota bacterium. Taxonomy (GTDB): domain Bacteria; phylum Planctomycetota; class Planctomycetia; order Pirellulales; family Lacipirellulaceae; genus JABDGM01. Next base: position 443,357 of record CAVTXL010000002.1, on the reverse strand, counting down.
AAATCAGGGATTTGAATTGCTCGACGTAGCACGCGAGTCGGGAAGTCAAAACAATTAAACTCTATTCTTCGTACTCTTCGTGTCCTCCGCGTCTTCGTGGTTCAATTTTAGCTCGAAGTATCGTAAACATGACCACGCCCGACGAACCTTGGACGATTGGTCGCTTGTTGTCGTGGACGAAGGATTATCTCGAGCGGCAAGGTGTTGAGAATCCGCGGCTGGAGGCCGAGGTGCTGCTGGCCGCGGCACGCGGTTGCAAGCGAATCGAGCTGTATGTGGCCTTCGACGAGCAGCCGCCCGAAGCGACGCGGGCCGCCTTCCGCGATTTGGTCCGCCGCCGGGCGGCCGGCACGCCCGTCGCCTACCTCGTCGGCCACCGCGAATTCTATTCACTCGATTTCGAGGTCACGCCGGACGTGCTGATTCCGCGGCCGGAAACCGAACTGCTGGTGGTTGCGCTGCTCGATTATGTGAAAAAGCTAGGGGCTGGGGATTGGGGTCTGGGGATTGGGGAAGTAAGCGAAGCTACCCCAGCCCGCAGCCCCAAGCCCCAAGCCCCCGTCAGCGTAGCCGACGTCGGCACGGGCAGCGGCATCCTGGCCGTCTGCGCGGCGAAGTATGTGCCGCGATCCCGCGTGACGGCGATCGACATCAGCCCGGCCGCATTGGTGATCGCGCGGCGGAACGCCGACCGTCACGGCGTGGCCGGACGCATTGACTTCGTCGAAAGCGATTTGTTTGCCGCCCTGCCCAGCGCGACGCGATTCGACGCCATCGTCAGCAATCCGCCTTACGTATCGACGGCGGAAATGGCCAGCCTGCCAAAAGATGTCCGCGACTATGAGCCGCACGTTGCGCTCGAAGCGGGTGAACAAGGCACGGCGGTCATCGAGCCGCTCGTGGAACAAGCGGCAGAGCGACTCTTGCCTGGCGGCAAGTTGATGATTGAAGTTAGTCCGATGATTGCGGACCGGGTCGAGCAATTGCTTCGCGAACAGGCCGGGTTCAGACTCGACGATACGATTCGAGATCTGGCGGGGCACCCGCGTGCCGTCCGGGCGACACGAAAATCACAACCGGAATAGCGGCCAAGAGGGACGCTTCGGGTTTGGCAGGGACCTTTTGTGATGTGACATTCGTCACAGTCAAACGGGAAATCTTGCCACCACGGAGAAAATATGATGATTCGTCAGATTCTTTCTTGGGGGTTGTATGCCGTTGTGGTGTTGTTGCCGGCGGCTGGTTTCGCGGCAGATGTTCCCGACGGCATCTATCGGGTTTTGCCGGACCAAGCCGAAGGAACGAAGTTGGTCGACGGTGGCAGCGAGGGAACGAGAATTGCGCGCACGGTCGGCGGCGAGATTCGGCTGGGAACGCGGCTGTCCGATCGCTTCGGAGAGGTCACGATGTGGTCCCTCTCCAATCAGAACGACTTGTTTCGAGTGACAATGAAGGGTGCCGGCCCGCTCGATCCGACCGGCCGCCTGGCAATCGTGGTAAGCGGCGACTGTGAGATGGTTTCGAGCAACACCGAGCCGGATCAGGCCGGAAAGACCGACTTAATCGCGGATATCCATGGCTACGCGAATGCGGAAAAGGTGGCGGCGAGCTTGAAAATCAGCCTCGTCAGAGGAATTCGTGGGTGAATTCTCTTTCAGGTAATGCGGCGAGATTATGATACAAGGCGATTTCATAGGCTTCTTGGGTCCGAAAGCCGTACGATTTTCTGGTGATCAGTTTGAGTTTGTTGTTAAATCCCTCGACGATTCCGGCAGATATGCGTCCTTCGGCCCGAAACCAATTCAGAATCAGTTCCCGTCGTTCCCGCAGTGTGCGAGCCACCTTCTTCATGGGTTCGATCTTGCTGCGCATCGCGCGCGTGCACCATTGGTCCAAGAAACGGCCCGCCCAGCCGGGGCTCCAATATTCCCAGAATCGCTGAAAGTCTTCCTTCATCAAATGACTGCGAACGCTCTTCAGGTTGTATTGCAGGAGTTCGTTAAGTTTGATCGTTTGCTTCTCGGTGAGGTTTTCGGGGCGCTTCAAGAGCAGCCAACGGGCGCCTTGCAAGTGAGGTTCGTAACCATCTCGTTTCAACTCTTTGACTTCGGCCGCTCGGACTTCATCGAGGGCCTTGTTCATCCGCTGCATGACATGAAACCGGTCCAATATGTGTACGGCGTGGGAGGCCTTCTTGGCAATCACCTTCAGGTACGCTTTCCACATGTCACTGCAGATAAACTCGAGCCGTGCCGTCCGCTCCTGGCCCAGAAAGCGGAAGAACCGCAGCAAGGTCTTTGCCTTTCGGTCGGGGCCGATCCACAGCAGCCGTTTCTGGTCTTCATCGATCTGATACACCACCGTTTGGTAGTTGTGCCCCCGATGCCACTGAACTTCATCCACGCCGATCGAAGCAACGGATTCCAGATCCCGACGCGCCAAACCCCAGTTCACTGCTTGTTTTACCGCCGCAAACACGCGATCCCAGCTCACACGCAGCGCCTCGGACACTTCCTTCCACGACATCCGCCGCGCCCACTTGGCCAAGTACCACGCGTATTCGACCGTCATCGTGCTCTTCCCCTCGGCCCATGGAACTCGCTCCACCTTCACTCCACAGGCGGGGCAATCGACCCGCCGCATCGAGTACACGAACACGACGGCTATGCCCCACAGCGGAATGAAGTCAAACCGCCGCGGTGTCGGCATGGTATCGTATCCGGGGCGTCGTTTTCCGCAGCCCGAGCAAACAGGTCGCCCGTTGGATCGAGGTTGGACCTCGACGTCAACCGCCGGCGTCAATGCATCCTCCTGCCAGGTAATCTTTCCAAACACAAACGACTTGTAATTGGTGACGCGATTGAGGATAGTTTTCAAGTGCATCCTGCGTGCCTTTGGCTGGACAGTTGTGATAAACCATCCATAACCGAAGATCACGCAGGATGCACTTCTACTTCTTCCTCAATCGTTGCAAAAACTTCCCTTTCTGGGCAGGTTCGTCAGGCTTCGTCGTCCTTTCATCCGTCGGGGCTCACCCCCGGGCACAGCGCATGGCCCCGACGGATGAAAGGACGACGAAGCCGTAGACCCGTCAATAGACGTTGCCTCGCACTGGCCAAACCAGGCTTTGTTGTTCAGATTCCTGAGGGGCCTCGACGTCGCCCCTCTAACCGCCTTACGCCGCTATTCACCCACTAATTCCTCTGAAGACCCGAAAATCAAACTACAACCGCGGAAGCATCCCGGACACGCGTTGGCGGCCGTGTGGAAGCCGGTCCAGGAAAGCTTTGAGATCGGCGGGCCGGTCGTCTTGGAGTTGACGGTTGAGAATGTTGGACAGGTGCCGGTTCACTTTGTGGAGGGCGGCAAGCAGCGCGGCGCGCGCGACAATCAGTTTCAGTTTATCGCCTTCGGTTCCTCTGGTTACGGTAAGCCGATTCCAGACATAGGTGACCCGACAAATTTTGGCGGCCTGGGCGGCTTCCGCGAATTGAAGCCGGGCGACGTGTTTCGCAAACAAGTCGATGTCACCAAGTGGTTCAAGTTCGACAAACCAGGCAGTTACGAAATCACGGGTTTGTATGAGCTGCCCCTGCAAGAACCGGGCTTCGGCGCACGGGTTTTGTGGGAGGACTTCGCCACAGGACGGTGCATGGTGCAAATTGTGGAATGAATACCCGTGGGAGCGGCATTGGGGCGCATCTAAGCAAATTGCAATTCCGACCAAGATGGTCGGGCTATGTGCTACTGCCACGATAGATTTGCACCGCCAGCGGATTCTTTTTCGACGTGAACGACCCCTCCGTCGTGTCTTCGCGTATAGCGCCGATCATCATCTGCAGCTTGGCGTCTAGGTCGTCCGCATAGTGGACGATCAACGCTTCGGGCGTCATCGGCGGCTTTGGGGCGCCCCACTCAGGCAGCCGCTGATGCGCGACGATCACGTGCTCCAGCCGCAGCAGCGTCTCGGCATCGAGCGTTCGCCCTGCGGCCGCCTCGCGGACGATGTCGCGGCCCTGCAGAATGTGGCCGATCAATGTGCCGGCCGGCGTGTAATCGGCCCCGGCCGGGCCGGCCGTCAATTCGCGGACTTTGCCGATGTCGTGCAGTGCGGCCCCGGCGACAATCACGTCCTTGTTCAATGGCGGATCAAGATCGTTGTACAGCTCGGCATATTTATCGGCCAGGTGGCAAGCCGTTCGCGTCACGTTCAACACGTGCTCCAGGTACCCGCTGACGAAGGCGTGATGATGCCATTTGGCGGCCGGCAGTAGCAACAGTTGCTCGCGGAACTGTTCGTAAATGTCAATCACCAGCGTTCGCAATTTGACGTTCTCGATTCGCGACTCGACCAGATTCAACAGCTCGGCGAACAACTCGCTCGGCTCGAAACGCGAAGTCGGCCGGCACATGAGCGGGTCAAAGCCATCCGCATGGTCGCGCTCTTCGATCGGGCGAATCTTGCGAATATCGAGCTGCGGGCCGTAAGTGGTTTGCCGCAGCACGGCCTTCAGACGGTAAAAACTACCGGGTGACCAGCGTTCACGGCATTCCACGGCCAGCGGCGAATCAGACCAGATCGGAAACCCGACCTCGCGCCGCGCGTCGCGGAACGAGACGCGAAAATAGGGCTTACCGTCGCGAGTCTTCAACTCCTGCTTTTCAGCAAGCAGGGCAAAGAACTCCCCCTCTTGCCCTTCGGCCAGCTCGCACAAGGGGGTAACGCGCATGGGCATAGTGTGTCCACCTGAAAAATGGTGCAGCGATTTCGCCCCGCGGCGATGCATTCGCGGACAGCGAGTCTCTGTTGATTCTAGCGGCGCCGCGTCTGGACGCAAGCCAACGCCATACCGGTAAGCAGACCGCGAGGCGGACGGACAATGTTGTCCGCCGACAAGCCATACGACGGACAGGGTTGTCCGTCCTACAACCCAAAGCATTCCGCCGGTCCACTTAGCCGCGCAGCTCGATTCCCAGCGAAGCTGCGCGTTCCGCCGCTAAGTTGCCAATCATCGTTTCGAGCTGCCGCTTGACCTCGACCATTATCGGGTCCGCCGCGCTCGAGCGGTCGCGATGCGGTCCGACGGGGATCGCTTCACCGACGTCGACAACCGCCTGAAACGGCCCGAACGTCGGCATCTTGTCCGTGAAATCCTCTTCGAATCGCTCGACCGTTTCAATTACCCGCTCGGGAAAATTGCCGCTGCGGTGTAGATAATCCCGCTTGTAATGCGAAATCTGTTGCACGTAGTAGCACGCCGCCAGATCGCGCCAACGACGCTCCCGCTCTTGCGGCGCGAGCTGGCTGCCGATCATGCCGGAGACGATGGCCGTGCGCAGCCGCTTGACCCGGGCAATCACGCCGCCGCCGGCCTCCTTGATGTTCCAATCCGCTTCCATTTTCGCCAGCATCTCGTTGATCAGCCGCTCAGCCCGGTCAAATGGATTGCCCGTCCGTGGCTCGCCGAAGTATTCAACTTCTTTCAGCGCCAACAGCGCATTGCCGATTCGGTTAATCCGCTCGATCAACGGCATGCTGTGTTGCGGCTGCCAGGTGAGCCTCTGTTCGAATTCGCCGAGCACGGGGCGCAGCGTCTCCTCCAAGTCGCCGTTAAACGAATAGCGAATGGCGACGGGAAGAATCACGACCTGCCGCCTGTCGCTGCTCTTGGCCATCCGCTTGGCCACCTGCCGGGCGATGAACGCCGGGCCGTCCATCAGCTCTTCCAGTTGGTCATTGTGGCGACTGACCGCCCCTTCCGGAAACAAAATGAGCGGCCGCTTGTGGGCAGTCACGATGTCGATCGCCGTATCGACTGCCCGGCGGTCGTTTCCCTCGCGCAGCACGCTGAAGGCACCCATTCGGCGGATCATGAACGTCTGGAAACGGCTGTGGTTAAATGCATGCCAACTGGCCATCGCGTAGAGATAGCAGCCGGCCCGCAGCGCCATCGCACCAAGCACCAGCGGGTCGGCCATGCGGCAGTGGTTCGGCGCCAGCACTATGCTGTCGCCAACGTCGAACGACGCCTTGAGTCGCTCAACGTGCCGGCACTCGACCGAGTGAATACCGTAGCCCTTCCGCAGGTAGTGCGACAAATATGGCCGCAGAATCGTCGGCCACAGGTCGGAATAGACCGGTGGAACAAACTTATACGGCTCGTCAATAACGATTCGCTGCATAATCGAGTATAGCACTACGACATAGCGGGACGCTTCAATTTATCTAATCGTCACGGGCGGCAATTTGCCGTGCAGGCAAACTGCGCACTTCGTGGATCGGGCGTGCCGATAGTCTAAGGGGCAACGAGCACGGTCAAGCGCCGAAAGCAGATGGCCACACAGCGTAAACAAATCAAACCGCGGCGCGAAGCGGCGGCCGATACGGCGGCCCGCTGGTGCGAGGCGTTTGTCCGTTACTTGCGCAGCGAATGCCATTTGGCTGAAAACACGGTGCGGGCTTACGAGCGCGATCTGACGCGATTCTTCGGCTGGCTGGGGGACAGGCGCGTCGAGGGCTTGTCCGTGTCGAACCTGTCCGGGTATCCAAGTTGGCTCACCGATCGCGGTCTCGCCCCAGCCTCCATCAGCCGGCATGTAACGTCGCTGAAAGTTTTCTTCCGCTACCTGCAATTGGAAGGCGCGCTCGCCGACAACCAGGCCGAGCTGTTGGGTACGCAGAAACTTTGGCAGCGCGTGCCGCTCGTCCTGTCGGCCACGGAAATTGACGCGCTATTGGACGCGCCTCGGCCGCCGCGACCCTGGTGGCGGCGCGACCGGGCCATGCTCGAAATGCTTTACGCCACGGGCTGCCGCGTTTCAGAGCTTTCGACCTTACTGATGCGCGACGTGCATCTCGACGACCGCTATTGCCGTTGCCACGGCAAAGGAGACAAACAGCGAATGATTCCGCTCGGCCGCCGCGCCGTCGATTCGATCCGCGTCTACCTGGAACACGAGCGTCCCAAGCTAACGCAGCGGGCCGCGCGCCTTGCCGGCGGCCCGACCGATTATGTGTTGCTTTCGTCTCGCGGCGCCCAACTGCGCCGCGAGCGAATCTGGGAACTGATCAAGCTCTACGCCAGGTTCAGCGGCTGCTCGACCGAGTTGAGCCCGCACTCGATGCGGCACAGCTTCGCCACGCACCTCCTGGCCGGCGGCGCCGACCTGCGGCAGGTGCAAGAGATGCTTGGCCACGCCAGCATCGCCACGACTCAGATCTACACTCACGTCGACCATACACGGCTGAAGAAAGTACACGCTACATTTCACCCACGGGCCTAAAAGGTAGCAGGCACACTCCATCCGTCGACATATCTGCCCAGCCGGCGACTTCGTCCATCGTCCTCGGCAGCTCGGCCCTCGCCACGCCCGTGCGCGCGGCGACGTTGTCGCGCCGGACAGCGGCGGCGAGCGTCCTATTTCGCCGGCTCACTTCGCCCAGCGACTGTTTGGATAACGTTCCTCGAGCGTTTGCCGCGCTTCGCGAGCCCGGGCCTCTTGGCCGACCGCGCGAAACAGCGGCGCGAGGTTCGCCAGCGCTTCGGCGTGGGCCTCCGGCACAGTGTTGTACAGCAAATCGACGTGCAAAAACGCCAGCAGAGCATCCTTCGTTTGGCCAGCCTTTTGATAACACGTACCCAGCGCGTTGTAGGCGATGGCGTGCAGTTCCTTCTGCTCGGGGTCGGATTGCTGGATTACATTTTGAATCATGTCGACGGCAGCTTCGAGCTTGCCCGTCTGCGAAAGGCTGATCGCTTTGCCGAGTGTGGCCGAAAGCTTTTCGTGCTGAGATTTCGCGTCAGTCCCGGCTATCGCGAGCGCAATATCGAACTGCGCGATCGCCTCATCATGCTTCCCTTGCGCTTTGAGCGCCCGCCCAATCGCCACGGCTGCATGCATTTTGTATTCTGGCCACGGCGACTCGGCGAGGTCGTTGTATTGCTTCTGGGCCAGATCAACCCGGCCATCGGCTGCCAGGAGATCGCCCATCAGGCTGACCGCCTCGAAGTAATGAAAATTTTGGGGATGATCGCGAACAAACGCATTGAGAAGCCGCCCGGCGTCGTTGATCGTACCGCGGCCGCCGAGCGCCAACTTGGCGGCGCATTCTGCCTGCAAGAATTCGATCTCCTGTTTCGCATAGTCTCGGCGGACACCGGCTGGCTTGACCTTGGCCAACATCTCGGCGGCTTCGACAAAGTTGCCGCTATCCATCCTGGCACGAATCTGCACCAGGTCAGACGGCTCGCCGTCAAACGATACGTCGCGGACCTCGTTCACGGAAACTTGGCTCGTGCTGCCAGACTTTTTGGCAATTGTGAGCGCCACTGGCGTCATCTTTGTAATTTCGCCGACCTCCGGCCCTAGGGTCGTACGCACGCGGTCGACGACTTCTTGGGCAAAAACGCGCGAACACGTTAAGGCCAGCATGACAAACAGAATTCGCGCGCATTGGCTCGCCCGCTTATCGGCGCAAGCGGTGCGCACCGCTTGCGCAATTTTGGTAGTCCGCCTTGGCGGCCGTTGTGCAACGGCCGTAACTTTGCCTGTCGGCGTTTCGAGAATCGCTTCCATCTTACTTCTGCTGCTGCGTGGCTATCGGGCGTTCTGCTTCGGCGGCTTCAACTTGCTTCGACAGTGCGTCGAACTCGGCCTGCCAGCGCGGGCCGCCCAAATCCGGGTAGGCTAGGGCGACCGATTGAATGTTTTGCTTCGCTTGCGATAGCGACTCCTGTCGGGCGTCGCCTTGCTGTTGCAGCGCTGCCAGGTATCGGCACCTCGCAATATTCACGCGAGCGTCGAAAAATGAGTCCCGGAACTTGGAATCGCTGCGCGCAGCCCGGTCGGCGACCTGCGATATCTTTAACCAGCCCCAAACGCGGTTTTCGCCGCTCGTCTTCAACTTGTAGCCGCCAAAGATGGCCCGCTCGAACCATTCCCCGCCCTCCACCTGGCCCCGCTGCTGATAGGCCAAGGCCGCCGCCCGCTGCACCGCCAGAGTCGATTCGCGATCTTCGAGCACGGCGGAGAATGTGTCGAGCGCTTCGCCGTATTTCCCCATCTCGCGCAAACATTCGCCAAGCTGAAACCGGGCCGCGATGACCGCAGCTTCGCTCGGCGGCGGAGTCGCCGACGTGGCGCTGCTCAGCAGGCTTTGGTATAAATCTCGCGACTTGGTGAGGCGCTTCATTTGCGCTTCGGTCGCGTGCGGCGCGTCGACCGAATCGTTCGGCCCGGCTCCCAAGCGGTAATACGACTGCGCCAGCCACAGGCGCGTATTCCAATTGAGGCCCTCTTTGCGGGACACGATCCGATCGACGAACTCAGCGAATGCCGCGGCAACTCGATCGGCGTCCTCGGCCCGCCCGGCGGCCCGCAGTTGGTCGATCTGTTGCTGCAACTGCAAGCCGAGACTCACGTACACCCGCGTCAACTGGTCGTCCAAACTGCCCCCGCGTTCCTCGATCGCCTTTTCCAACTGCTGCATCGTTTCCAATACCTTCTGCGTGCGCGGCGGCGTGGCCGCCACATACACCCGCAATGCCGTTTCGTAGATTTGAATCGCCAGTCCCGGCCGCGCAACCGCCCCGTCGCCGTGCGCAATCAGCGTGATCGGCCCTGTCGTCTCATCTTCGAGTGCCTTGATCGCACCGCCGAAATCACTCTGGGCAAGCAGCGCCTGCGCCAGATAGATGCTGCCGATAGCCGTCGATTCGTCGGCACGGCCAGCCGCCCGGACCGCATCGATGCTATGCACCAGATACTCAGTCGCAGTATCTTTCATTTCTCGCAACGCCGCGTCCGACGGCCGATCGGACACGTCGCGCTGCAACAGCTCGCTGTATCGGGCCCACATCGCGGCGCCGAGTTGCAGCTCAAGCTGGGGCCGGGCCTCCGCCGGCACGTTCGCCAGCAGGCGGCGGGCGTCGTCGATGCGGTCACTGCGAATCGCGGAATGAACCAGCACCGTGACCGCCGCTTCGGCCTCGCGCGAGTCGGGCCAGCGGCGCGTAATGAACTGGGCGACGTCCGCCGCGTGCCGCGCCGCGAAATCCCCCGAGCCACGTTCCTGGCCCGACGACAGTCCCTCCGCTTCCAGCCGCTCGAACGAGGCCATGGCAATCCGCGCCGCCGCCGCTCCCGCCGGGTGATCGGGATAATGGCGGGCCAGGAACTCGCCCATCACGGCCGCACGGTAGTAATCTTCCTTCTCCCAATAGAGCCAACTTAGGAAATAGCGCGCCTGGTTCAGCTCGGCCATGTTGGTATCGCTATCCGCCAGCGCGAAGCGCCGTCTGCAAATAAAGCCGGGCGTCTTCCAATCCTGTTTCCGCCTGCGACTTCAATTCGGCCACGGCCGCCGGATTGTTCTTTTCCGCTGTCGGTATGGCTTGTTTCAGGCCGTTCGCCGAGGAAAGCGCCTCCTTGCCGCGCTCGAAGGCTTCCGTAAATGTCTTTGGCTTCGATCGCTCCTGGCCCTCGCCGCCGAGCAACGCCACAAATGACACGCGGGCCGCCGGTTGATGCACGCCCGGCTTCGACGCCACCTCGCGGTAAGCATTGCGGGCCTCGCCCAGCAGCCGCCGGCCCTCCGCCGAGTTTCCCGCTTGGGCTTCCCCTTTGCGACGCAGCGCCTCGGCCAGTTCAAATCGCACGCCCAGCCATTCCGGTTTCTTTTGCTCGTCGTCGCTTGCCGCTGCCAGCCACTCCTGGCAGGCGCTGATCGCGGCGTCAAACTTCTTCTGCGCCACAAGGCATTCCGCCTGATATGCCAGCGCGCGAAATCAACGGACGAAACGACGCCTCTGACGCTGCCCGCGAAATAATGTCCTGAAAGCACCCCAACGCCAGCGAATATTGCCCCAAAGCCTGGTAACACCGCCCTTCGTCCAGCCGGGCGAAATAGGCCCAGATCGACGCACTGGAGTATTTGTCCGACAACGCGGACAGTTCTTTCGCCGCCGCCTCGTGCAGCTCGCGATACTTGCTCGAATCGACGTCAAACGTCTGGGCAATTTCGAACTTCGAATTCGCGGCCAGGTACTGCGCCTGGGCGACCCGCGCCCGTAGCTCTTTTCGATTGCCCGTGGCGACTTCGGCGTCACTCGCCGGCGCCAACGGTTGCTGACGCAGATCGGTGGAAAGCGACGCCGCAACCCGCTCGAACTGGCCACCCGCGTCGGTCAAGTAGCGGCGTCCTTCCTCGCGAAGCCGTTCCCGCTGTGCCTTGCCCGTGTCGTCGGCGGATATCCGAGCGGCTCTTGCCGCCGCCTGGCGGCCTTGCTCGACCAAGACTCCTCCAATCTGAATTTCCGCCTCCGCCGCCTCGACACTGGTCGGGTTGGCGGCCGCGAATTCCTCGAGCTGTTTGCGGGCCTCGTCGAGCCGCTGGCTGCGGACGGCCGCGTCGGCCGCCCGGCGCGATAATGAAAGCAGCACCAGGCCCTGTTCCAACGGAATCCGCCGGCGGAAATCGTCGCCGGCAAGCGGACTTGTCCGCATCCGGTCCAAATAGTCGAGCGAAAGCTCATCCAGGCCGCGGTCGTGGAGTGCTTTGAGAAATTCGCCCGCTTGTTCCGAGGTGCACGTAACCGGCACTCTCGCAATCACCGATACGCAGACGACCACGGCGACCAGCAGCGGGCACATCGTCGGGCCGACCAAGATCGTCAGGCGATCTATGCCTCTCGTTCCGCTCAACGCAATTCTCCGAGAAAAGAACGGGTAGCGCAGCCCCGGCCGGAACTGCGATTCGCCTTCCCTTATCTCATTTTAGCGGTTCGCGGCGCTGTCGCCACCCGCGTCGGCAGCGTTCCACCGGCGTCGAGCTCGCTACGAGTGCGGTTGTGCGGTTGGCGTCAATTACTCCGCTTTGGCTCAGCAGCCAGTTGTTCGGCCATCGCGGCCAGGCGGCTCAACATGCCGTCCGGAATTGGCACTCGACACAGCGCAGCGTCGATGGCCGCGTCGCTCGGGCCGCCGCCCAGCGGCGGCGGCACCACCGCGTGAGTGCCTGGGTTCTGTCCGGCCGCCTCCGGAAAAAAGGGGGCCGGCTTCGAGTGGGAATGCAACATATGACATCAGTCCTGCAGCGAATATCGCGCGCTGGCCATCGCGCTGAAAAATTGTATACAGGTAAGACAAAAAATGGATCGGCCCTATGGATCAACCGCCGGATAATACCGGCAGCCATCGATATCTGGAATGACAAATGGATGATGGACAATTGCCAGCGGGGTCGTAAAGCGTCGCCGACAGCGGCGCCTGCCGCTTCAATGCGCTGTTTGCAATTCTCGTAAGTATTTTCGCAAGCGCTCGCGGGCCCGGCTGACGCGCGACAGCACCGTGCCCAAAGGAACGCCTAAATTGTCGGCCGCTTCCTGGTGGGTCAATCCACCGACCACGACCAATAGGAGGGATTCGCGCAATTCTGGTGGGAGTTGGGAGAGAGCCTGTTGCATTTCGTCGGTGTAGCCATTGGCGCTCGGGTCGGCGTCGGCGATAGCCACGTCCGGCGTCCCCTCGCCCAGCAGCGTCCACCTTTGGCCGACCCGCCGCCAGCGATCAATCACCCGGCGACGCAATATGGCGGCGAGCCAGGCTCGCTCACCTCGGCCAAATTCAAAATGCTCCCGGCTCTTCCACGCACTGCGCAGTGTCTCCTGCACGACATCCTCGGCATCGTGGCAATCGCCCACCAGCCGGTAAGCGATGCGATACAGTGCCGGGGCGTGTTCGTCGATCAGGACAACAAAGTCAGCCCGCGAAAGCGCCACCCTTCGCCTCTCCCGTTTGCCTGTTCCGCTGAGCGAGCCTTCCGCTCAAACCGTCAGCGACCGTCGCCATTCTCGGCCGGGGGCGGCCCCCTGTTTCGGCCCGGGGTCTGTCCCCTTTTTCTGCTCAGAGAAAAAGGGGACTGACCCCTTCGGCCTCTGCGGGCAGCAGACGGTTCTGCGATAAGCTCGTTGAAAAGCCAGCGGCTCTCAGCCCAGCCGCATTCTAACCCCGTTGTGGCTTTCCGCGAACAAATCGTTGGCGGCCTGATCAGATATTCCCGAAAAATCTCGTACAGGCTGCATCCAGCCGCTTCTGCTGCACCGATTGACGCGCTCCTTCCGTACCGGCCGCGACGGCAAGATGCCGTCACTACCGACGCAAACTCCTGCGAGCAAAAGAATTACACCGACTTGCCCCGCCACCGATTACAATGGGGCGAACGCAATTGTTTGAGTCGTAGCACATGCACCAATCCGCAGAAAAACCGGCTTCAGTTCCCGCGGCCGAAGCGCCCCCGGCCCCGTACCCCTACTGGGCCCCCCGCTTCTGGCACGGCATGCGGCTCGATACCTGGCTGCCCCTAATCGCCCGCAACCGCTTCGCCATCTCGCCCGATCGTTGGCCGCTGGCCGCGGCGATCACCCTCTCCACCCTGCTCAACAGCTTCGCCACCGCATTCGACCGCCTGATGTACAGCCACCGCGTGCGAACGACGAAAATCGCCCAGGCCCCGCTGTTCGTCCTCGGCCACTGGCGCAGCGGCACCACCCTGCTGCACGAACTGTTGATCCTCGACCCCCGCCATACCTACCCCAACACGTACGAGTGCTTTGCCCCGAACCACTTTCAGTGGACCGAATCGTACGTCGCCCCGCTGACGCGCTGGCTGCTGCCCAAAACGCGGCCGATGGACAACATGGCCACCGGCTGGGAAAAGCCGCAAGAAGACGAGTTCGCCCTCGTGAATCTCGGCGTGCCTTCACCTTATCTCGTGTGGGCGTTTCCCAATCATGGCCCAGTGGCCGACGAATACCTCGACCTTGTGGACTTGCCGAGCCACGACCGCGAAGCCTGGAAACGAACCTGGCACCAGTTCGTGCAGCGGGTCGCCTTCGTCAACCATCGCGACCCCGACAAACGCGACGCCCGGATCGTGCTCAAATCGCCCACCCACACGGCCCGCGTGCGAACGGTCCTGGAAGTCTTTCCCGACGCCAAGTTCGTCCACATCGTCCGCGACCCGCTAGTACTGTTCGCCTCCACGATGCGGCTGTGGCGCTCGCTCAGCCAGGTCCAGGGAATGCAGACGCCGAACGACATGAGCTGGCTCGAAGGACAAATCCTCGATACGTTCGTGCGGATGTACCAGCGCTTCGAACAAGACCGCGCCCTCGTCCCGCCCGGCCACCTCGTGGACGTGCGCTACGAAGACCTCATCGCCGATCCGGTCGGCCAGATGCGCCGGGTCTACCAACAGCTCAACCTCGGCGATTTCTCCACAGTCGAGCCGGCCGTGGCGGGCTACTTCCACGAGAAGCGAGACTACCGCACCAACAAACACGCCATCGCCCCCGAATGGGCCGACCGCGTCCGCCGCCGCTGGGCGCCCTATTTCGAGCGCTACGGCTACGCGGGGCCAGATGGGGTGAGCGCTTCGGCGTAGGCATTCTCGTACCAGCCGCGCAGCGGCGCCAGCACTTAGCCGTGGGTGCCAACCCACGGACCGCGGACAATTTTCTCAAACATAGCCGCGCAGCGGCGACATTTGCATTCAGGTTTGGTCCCCTCCCACTTGCAGAGCCGCGTTCACATTCAGGATTGGTTCCCCTCCCCTCGACGGGCTGCTGCCGTTCTTTCCTGTTTGTTCTCCCTCCCCCTTGCGGCGATTATGCATCCGCTAGCTTTGCGAATGGGGCGACGGCATCAGGCCCGCGATGAATTCGCCCTGAAAGGGCGCGCTGTGATAGCCCAGGTCGTAGACTCGCCGTGGAGAGGCGAAGTCTCGCCTCGGCGAGACGCAGCCCTGGGTGCTGGTCGCGAAATCCGAACGTTTGCCCTGCAAGGGCGCGCTTGACGCCCTTGGGCACGTCAGGACAATCGTCGTACCGACGTTTTTACACCGAAGGTGTTTTACCCCGTAGCCCAGGGTCGCCCTGAGCTTGTCGAAGGGCGCACCCTGGGTGACCGAACGAGACGAATTCAAACCCCAACGGGGTTTCACGACCACTCAAAAGGGCACATCACTGATTTCGGACCCTCGGCCGGCCACGGTCGACGCGTCACCCAAAGGCTAATGTGATCCACCTCCACAATATCAGTGATCTCCCCATTTCGAACCTCCCTCGTAGCGGGCTTTTTTCATGCGCGGTAGAATGTGCGGCATGAGATTGCGTGGCTGAAAAAGTGTGGCATGTTGCGCGAACAAGAGGACGTTGGGGGAGTGGTGCTCACGAACTTTGGCATGACAATGGAAAACGCCCGTAAAGAAGTCATCCAGGTTCTATCCGACTATGGGCCGGCTACCAACACTTAATTGCAAGCCATCGTGGGAAATGGAGACGTCCATGCAGACGATGTGTTTGCAGCATATTGAAGCGTGACATCGCAATTCGCGGATCGGCACGGGGGAACCAGCGAAGAACTAGAAGGAGACGCACATTGGGGCGCCCTGCAACGTCGAACGCGACGACGATACCGCCATTCAAGTGCGAGTGGCGGTCGTCATCCATCGAAGTACCCATCTTCCTCGGTGAAAGGGGCTAGCTCCGCCCGGTCGTATTTATTGAAATAAAGTTTGTCGACGGTATGATAAATACGCTTCGCTTTTCATATCGATTGTATCGTTGGTATTATCGCTGGAGATGTCGGGGTGGCACTTCAATTCCGTTGCTCGCACTGTAACCGCCGCATTAAGGCTCCTTACGCCGCAGCAGGTCAGTGAAATGTCCAAGCTGCTGTGAATTGGTACAGGTGCCTTTAACTATTGCAGAACTCCGCTAAGCATCTTACTCACTACACGGTTTCGATGCGTTCATGTAAACGCTTCTTGAGCAGAGTCAAATCACATCGCCGAGCGCTAACAAACCACAACCAAAACGAGAAGTCAACGAACGCCTTCGTAAATCGCAGGATCGTGAGCTTGACCGGCTGTCGGCGTCTCGCGTATTAAATGTCCGTTTTTCGCTGAACCGATTCATCCCGATGCACCAAAATGCAAGCATTGCGGGGAATTCTTGCACAACTCTTCGCTATTAAGAAAAGATAGCTTGATAACATGGCCCGAGGGTTTGGAGGATGAAAACGATATGGCAACAAATCCGGCAACAGAGGTACAGGGACATTGGATTCTGTGCATTTTGCTACTGCTGTTATACGGCCTCAGTCTCCTGTTTATCCTCCCGGCAGTCGCGGAGCGGCGAACGAAGTTGTTCACCATTACAAATAATGCGCGTGGTATCCGTGACGGTATTCCTTACAAAACTTACTCATACGTTCGACTATAAATCGAAGCCTGCTAGTTCTGCGGGACCTTTCCGGGCGTCTCGAGTTTGGGGGAGAATTGATATTGGCTCCGCTGGTCACGCTGGATAGAAGTAAATGCTCTGACATCGAAACTCCAATTAAGATTTGACCGGATTCGTGATTAATGGCCCGCCAAATGACGTCGGTTTGGAGGATCAGACATCCGCGTTTGAAACATGTAAGGCAATCCACAAAGGCAACAGATGCGAATGGGGACATCCACTTTTGTGCTTATTCGCTTACTAGCTGTTTCCTCATCTCCTTCGTTATCCTCCCGGCAGCCGCGTGAGTTCGGGGAAGCGTGTCACTCATCCAGGCGATGTGATTCTAGCATTTGAAGAATGGCATTGCTATTCGCGATCAGCGCTGGGAATAGGAAATGCTTGTCGAAACTCCCAATTTGGCCTTCGGGATGGCTCGCCAACTTTGACTGTGTTGAATTTAACGTGCGGGTGGTTACGGCCGTCATCCGTCTCGTCCCAATCCATCACCCCCCTAAGGATTTGCTCAAGAATAATTTCGGCATTTCCTACGCCGCAGGCGTTGCATTTCAAAGTCCAGTCGGTCGCCGGGACTCCGGCGACACCGGGAAGTAGACAGAATTCAAACCCAACGGGGTTTAACACGGTACACGCGACGCACCGCCAAACATGTTGCACAAAAAAGGGTTAGAATATTCTACATCGGTTTCCTCCGTTCTCTTCTGTTCATTACTCCTTCCGGCTCAGTCTGTTCACGATTACAGGTCGTAAAACTATGCCACCAATCAGCGGCGCCCCAGAAACTCCCCCAAATGAACCACAAACGTGACTGCTCACAACAGTCTGCGGACACTATGTCGAGCGACTAACCGAACGTTGCGAGAGGTACCGCTGAGTGTGATGACCGTCGAAACATCACCTGATTTTGAAGTGACCCACGCTACGTCAAAGTGCATCAAAGCGAGTGGGCTGGAGAGCGTCGTATCGAACACGTCGATAGTCCAGGTAAAACTTTCAGGAACTTGCACGTTGGGGATCGAAAACCGTGCAATAGCGACACCCGGCGGGATGTCGAACTTGGTGATTGCACTCTCCCATATCAGCGTATTCGGTGTGTAAGCCGTGGTGCCGTTATGGTCGCGTACTTCGCCGTCGTTCAGATAGAGACGCAACCCGATGTCGCCGGTTCCAAGAGCACTTTGATTCCTCATCCCAATCTCTGCAAGTCGGATTTTACCCGGACCGTTCGCCAGGGCGATTTCATCTCCAAGTTCGCCAATGTAAAAACTGGTCAAACCCGAAAAGTTAAACGCTTCGTAGGCAACCGCGCCTTGGCCGAATGCCTGCTTTACCTCTAAGTGCCCCCGAAGTGCGCAATCGCTAGGATCTGAAAAATGACGCCAGCAAATTGGAATGCTGCAGAGTTGTCGTTCATTAGCGCCGCCTTTGCCGAATAGAGCGATGCGAACGAACAATTGCTAACTCATTGGCATCAATATATCTATGCAACAAAGAACAAGCAACCAACGTCCGCACGCGAGACATTTCAGCGTGACGAACTTATGCGGACTGGCAAGGGAAACTGCGCGAAAACTGTGACATTCATGCAGGCGATGTGCTTGTCCCAATTTGAAGGTGACATCGCAATTCGCGAATCTGCACGCGCGCACCTGCGAGAACCAGACGCACACCCAGTTGGGTGCTTACGACTCCGACGATGAGCGGAAAAGAATACGATTCAACTTGGTCCGACACGTCGATTACAACGCTGCCATACCAGACGGACATTTTTCCGCTAGCGGAATGAATCGTCCCTTCTCGTCAGACACGGGCGTAACTTGCCAAGTCTCGGAGGCAATCATCTTACCACATCCATGCTATCCAGAATTGCTTAAATTTTTGCATATCTTTCGCGATATATGCTTTTCAATTGTTCCAATAAGAAAGTCACTGCCCCCCAATTTCTCACTGCCATTTTTCACTGCTTCCGTGTGTAGGATTTTCGTCTGCTCCCGTGTCGAGCAAAGCTCGCACTTTTGTGGCACCCTTTGGCCCGTGAAAGCGAACAGGGGACATTCTACTTTTCGTCAAGATGGGTGCATTGATGGTTTTTCACCGTTGGTAAACTGCCCAATTACCGTCAAGGCTGCGTCCCCTTCAATGACCGGTCGATAGAGAATGTCGAGTTCAGGAGCGGCCGGGGTCGCTTTGACTCGCTGCGGAAGGTAGCTGAATCTCATCGAGCGATACCGACGATGCGAACGTCTGCCGGGGCGCCTTTTGAAAACAGGGGTCTTCTTCCCCAGCCCTCTTAGCTTCGTCCTTGACTTCGCCAAGAGTGTCGCCGTGAGCGACAATGCGAAGACAGTCCGACGACCAAGCAATCCACTTTCCGCCAAGCTCGAGCGGAATGGTTTGGGGTTCAGGTAGTTTTTGGTCCATTGCCTGCATCACAGGTCCTCTTCCTATCCTTAATGGTACGACACGCGGGAAGCCCGAGTCAAGTTTGCCCGAGTCAAGTTTGGCAAAGAAAAGGCAAAGAAAAGGGGACATCACTGATTGTTGGTCCTCGGTCGGCCGGGGCCTCGCAGGGTGAAGGCTAGGTCGAGGCGTTTGGCCGTGGCTTGCACCCAGGCGGGGTCGCCCAGCGGGCGGCCACGCTGGACGCACTCGCGGAGTTGCGCGAGCGCCTCTCCCCGCAAGTTGCGGTTGACCCGCCGCAACCAGTCGGCCGGACGGTGGACCGGCCATTCTTCGAGCGGCAATCTGAGCGGTTGACGCTGGCGATGCCACAATCCGCACCACTGCCACTGTTCGGCGCGGGCGACCAGCTTTGCGCGGCGGGCGTTCGCCTCGACATAGCGACAGAGCGTCAAGAAGTGCTCATCGCTGGAGACCGGAAAGCTCTTGAAACGCCCTTGATAGAGGTGCCCGCCGCCGCGGGAATGGTAGTGCTCATGATGTCTTCGCACGTGCGTGACGCCGACCCACCCTAGCCATCGCCCCAAGGCATCGTTCGTCTTCGGCCGCACGACCAGATGCCAGTGGTTGGGCATGATCGAGTACGTCAACAACTCGACCGGGTAGCGCTGCAACCCTTCGCCCAGCACCCGCTCGAAAGCCAGGTAGTCGGCCGGCTTGTGGAACAGCCGCATCCGCCCATTGCCCCGATTGAGGGCATGGTAGATTAACCCGGCTTCGATGGCCCGAGCAGTCCGCGGCATAACCGATAGCCCAGAGCACGGCCCCGGCAATCGTCAATATCAGTGATGTCCCCTTTTCTTCGTCAACTCCAAGCCGGTTTATCCCGGCGCTTTCGATGTCCCATTTTCTTCGCCTTTCTTCGCCCGGCCGACTCCGCCAAAGTCGGGCCTTAGGGGACCATCGGGGGGACCACCGGGGACATCCGCATTTTGACGAAACTGCGCGGTGGGGCCACCCATCTTTTGGCGAGAGACGGCCGAGTTAGGGTGGCCGATGGGGGACAGCCGCATTGGCGGCGAATCGGCGGGAATTCCAGCGTGCAGCCGAACGCGGCTCCAATCTGGCAAGCATTGATTCCAATTGCCAGAATGGTTGGCTGAAAACATGGAAAGAGAACAGAGGGCCGCACCGCGAGTGGGACGGTCCTTGAAAACGTGGTAGACCGTTGGCAGTTAGTTCTACTTCCAACCTCTCCACAAAAGGAATCTCGCCATGAAATTCGTCGGTGCGGACCTCCACAAAAAAAGTATCACGTTTTGTGTCGTCGAGCTAGTCGGCCGAGCCACCCAGGTCGTCGCGCGGAAGCGAATCCTCTGCAACCAAGTCAAAGAGATCGCGCAATTCCTGCGCTCCCTGGGCGCTCTTCAGGTGACCGTGGAAGCCACGATCGGCTACGACTGGTTCGCGGCCCTGGCCGAAAACTACGCCCAGCGCGTCGTCATCGCGCATGCCGGAAAACTGCGGATCATTGCCGAGAGCACTGGGTGCCTTGGTTGGTGAGGCCCGAGCGAAGCGACAGCCGGGCGAGCGAGCGACCGCCGGCTCCGACGAAGGCACCCCTCCCGCCAAATGCCTGGAAATTCAAAGAAACGTAAGCCAACCGGTTGACACGAGTCTTTCCATAGATGTCCCCCGACGCCCTCACGAAAAATGTGTCGCTAAACGTGCTGCCTACGAAGGACGCCCGCCGCACGTGTCAGAAAAGGGGATAAGTCCAATTATTGAACCAGGCGATCTTCTGCCCCCGTGGTTATCCCAAGAAAACGTACTCCGTAATTGGACTTATCCCCTTTTTCTGCCCGATTGAAGTTTGGTAGTCCCCGTTGATCCACGTTGGTCCTCCCGGCGAGCGAGCTGGAGAAATCGGAATAAAGGCTTCGCATTACTCCCTCTCCCTTCGGGAGAGGGCTGGGGTGAGGGTCATCGCGATTCAATTCACACCGTCGCTGGCCCAAGCCGCTTCAGTTGCGACCCTAACCTCCGCCAGGTTCGCATTCACCTCGCGCAGCGTCGCCCGTCGCGTGGCGAATACGAGCCAAATTGTAGCTCCAGCCGCGAGCAACAGCGCCGTGACCGAGCCACACGCCAAGATAATGCTCATTTGCGCCGTGGCCGCCGTCGTGATGCGAGAAATCTCCACCAACAATTCCGGCGATATGCCTTTTCGATGCGTAATGATTTCCTCCATCAGTGCATCGTATGCCGGCCAAATGTACACAACCAAAAAGCAGGTAAACGCCGGAATTCCCACTGCCGAAAGAGTCCACAAGATGATCGTCGCACCCGCCAGCCAGCGCACGCGCCGCCGATCCTGAGCCAGCACTCTGGCGACCAATTTCTGCGGGTCGACCTCCGGCATTTGTCCACGCGCGTCCCACTTCAACAAGGCATCGCCCAAATCTTTTTCGTTCATCGCTCTCGTTTCCTTTCAATGGCCGCACGCAGGGCCTGTTTCGCGTAATGTAATCGCGAGCGGATTGTACCCACGCCGCAGCCCACAACGTCCGCAATCGCCTCGTAACTCATCGACTCCAAAAATCGCAGCACCAAAACCTCGCGATGCGGCGGCGTCAATTCATCGAGGCATTCGTGCACCAACCGCGCGTCGTCGGCCGCAAATGTCTCTTCGTCTGCCATTTCGGGCGCCGCGGTTTCGGGTTCCGTCTCGAACGATTTTGTCGGTCGCAGTCGTCGCAGCTCTCGGTAGGCGCGGTCCCGCGCAATCCGATAAACCCAAGCCGGAAACGCATTGGATCGCGCAGTTTGTCCAGCGAACGAAATACGTCCAACCAGACGTCTTGCAGCAGGTCATCAACGCCGACTTCCGGACAGCAGGTCTTTCGCAAGTAGTAACTCAAGCGCGACTGGTAGCGCCCGACGATTTCCGTAAACGCGTCCGCATCGCCCGCCTGACAGCGGGCAATCAACAACCGCTCGTAAACTTGGTTGAGCTCGTCGCTCATCGGCCGGAGTTCGTCACTTGTATGGGATGGCAGACGCCCTTCAGCTTAGTCGAAGAGCCTCGCCAGCCCACAGGTCGCAGGACCGGCCGCGGCGGCGCTGTCATAGAAGAGGTTGCGCCGCGCCGAGAAAAGTTCAAAAGATTCCGCGCTGCGGCCGCAACCGCGCTGATCGTCCGGAATCCAAATTTTACGCCGTGGGGGCCACCCATCTTTGGGGCGAGCCCGGGGGACATCTATGGAAAGACTCGTGTCAACCGGTTGGCTTACGTTTCTTTGAATTTCCAGGCATTTGGCGGGAGGGGTGCCTTCGTCGGAGCCGGCGGTCGCTCGCTCGCCCGGCTGTCGCTTCGCTCGGGCCTCACCAACCAAGGCACCCAGTGCTCTCGGCAATGATCCGCAGTTTTCCGGCATGCGCGATGACAACGCGCTGGGCGTATTTCTCGGCCAGGGCCGCGAACCAGTCGTAGCCGATCGTGGCTTCCACGGTCACCTGACAAGCGCCCAGGAGCGCAGGAATTGCGCGATCTCTTTGACTTGGTTGCAGAGGATTCGCTTCCGCGCGACGACCTGGGTGGCTCGGCCGACTAGCTCGACGACACAAAACGTGATACTTTTTTTGTGGAGGTCCGCACCGACGAATTTCATGGCGAGATTCCTTTTGTGGAGAGGTTGGAAGTAGAACTAACTGCCAACGGTCTACCACGTTTTCAAGGACCGTCCCACTCGCGGTGCGGCCCTCTGTTCTCTTTCCATGTTTTCAACCACACTTTCGTCCGATCTCCTAACCATTTTGATGCGTCACGGCGGGGATTTCTACGTGCAACTTGTTTGTGCCTGCTACAGAGTCGCCTGAATCAGCGCGGAAAAGGCGGCTTCAGCTTAAGAACTGCCGCGCGGGCGGCGCGCAGTGTGGCCGCGGGACGTGCTCGGCGTGAGGCTGGAAGCGCGGCTGAATCGGCCGCGGCCCTACGGGAGCGTGAACAGCGAGGCTCGGCCGCGATGGCGGTAGTGTACATGCGTTCCATAGCGTGTCAAGCGGGGTCGCGAAAAAAAAATGGACCGCAAATTCCAGCCGTTTCGTTAAGGACCTATCCCAAAAATACGTGAACGGGTGTTGTTTCCGTGCGTAGAAGGATGTGAGGAATGGCTTCTCATCGAATCGTTTCTTTGCTTGCACGGAGGTGTACATGCACTGCGATTGGCAGGGCAAGTTTGCTTGGATGCCCGAAAACCTTTGGCAGCAGCTTGAGCCCTTGCTGCCGAAGTATCCGCGACGCTCGAAAGTTGGGCGACCCCGCGGAATCTCCGCACCGTCGCCAGTGGTATTCTTTATCTGTTGCGCACCGGCTGCCAGTGGAAGGCACTCCCCCCACAATTTGGCAGCCCCAGTACCGTTCATCGCTATTTCCAAGAGTGGACACGCCTGGGTATTTGGCGGCGATTCTGGAAGCGGGCGCTGCGGAAGTACGATCAGAAGCGCAGGCATCGCTTGGGGATGGCAGTCGGTGGACGGCGCGACAACCAAGTCGCCGCTGGGCGGGGAAAAAAAGCGGGAAAAATCCCACCGATCGCGGTAAGCTGGGGGTCAAACGATCTGGCAGTGCGGGGACATCTGGCAGTGCGGGGACATCCACTTTGTCGGCAAATCGGCGGGAATTCCAGCGTGCAGCCGATCGCGGCTCCAATCTGGCAAGCATTGATTCCAATTGTCAGGACGGCTGATCGCGGTAGGGACCGTCGTTGCCGGCGGCCCCCCGCACAGATCCGTACGTGAAGAATTACCTCATACGGCTCCTACCTTGGGTCGAACGTCGAGACATCGCCTCGCGCACTCCTCCGCTGGCACATCAGCATGGTGTTTCCGGCGCGGTGTCCGGCCATGCGCGCCGCGGCAAGTTTCCCTTGGTCGAACCCCTTCCCTCGGCAGACTCCGCCCGCGGGAATCGCACCCGCGTTTGTTCGCCTGCGTCGTCGGTACTACGAGTTCGTCTGACTTCCCAGCAGCGTCCATGTCCGCCGTGCCGTCCTGGACGTTCGCGGACCGCTCCGACGGCATCCCATCGGAGGCTGTCGGGATCTCCCGGTTCTCGCGCTTGGAGTTTCCAGACATGCTCTCGCTTCTGCGACTCCGCCGTGCCGCGTCACCGCTTGCCATAGCGCGGCGCCGCGTGTTGCCTTCCCACAGACACCACAGGGTCGGCACACGGGAAGTGCTGATTTCGGAGCTCAATAGCTGGCCTGCCTGTACCTCTGGCCGATGCTACACCCACGACGTTACCGTCCTCAGCGTACGGTCCGAGGCCGCAGTGGTTGGCTGGACCTTCTGCGTAGGACTCTTGCATTCCCAACTCCAAGCCGGTTTATCCCCGCGCTTTCACTGTCCCCTTTTTCGCCCCGGAATGCAGTGCCAGGACGTAACGGTCGCCGAACATGTCCACACGTGCGGATTTCCTGTCATCCGCGAAACGGCGACAGCCAGCTTTCAATATTCTTCGCGCCGCGAGTCTTTCACAGCCGCTCCTTTGCGTAAAATTGCCCCATCCGTCTCTCAGCTACTCTTCCGCATCACCCCTCCGTCGCCCCACATCAAAAAAATTCCACCTGGCCGAAAAAGGTACTAGACACGCGTATACAATCGTGCTACTCTGATGGGTTCCAATGGGCCAGCTCTTAAACAACCGATCCGGTGTTCCGTCGCCAATCTGCGGCCGGCATGCGCATCGCCCGCCGCCCCAATCGCCGACCCGACTTTCGACGCTGTCGCGGACGGGCCCAGGGCTCTTACCCCGCTAAAGGGTGAAGGTGGCCAAAACTGAGTGGGAGAATTTTGGACACCTTCGAAGAAACCCGGATGTCGACCAATTCCCAAATCGAAGCGGAGAGACTTTGGGTGCCCATTTTTGCGACCCATCGCACTGGCCCTGCTGGGCAAAGGAGTCAATCGGCCGCATTCTTTTTGGTCGATTCGCTCACGCGGCCGGTCTTACAATCGACCCCGGCGGTCATGGATCCAGCTGCGGATGAGAATCTTGCCGAAGTGTAGCATAGACGCATCAAGTACCGTACGTCGCTCGAGAAAACAAGCGTGGACGTGGCCGGGCGGCGCACAAATCGGCGACTATTGCCCGCTCAATTGGCACCCCCGGCGCAGGCGCAAATTCGACGCCAGAGTGAGCTTATTTGGCAGCGTTTGCTGGCTGCGTGGCGTCCGCCGTGGGCCGCAGCCGCACGTCGAGAATCAGCGGCTTGTGATCGGAGCCCAGCCCGCGGCCTTCGGTGATGTCGAGGCATTCGACGCCGGGCGAAAGCAGCGCCTGGTCGATGCGGATCGGCGGCAGCGGGTCCTCGCCGTTCGGCCAGGTAGTGGCCCAGCCGCGACCGCGGTCGGCGTGGGCCGAACGGAAGCGGTCGGCGGTCAGCGTCTGGTAGACCTGCGAATACTGCGTGGCGTTGAAGTCGCCGACGACGACGGCCGGCTCGGGTTGGCCCAGAACCTGCGGGATGGTCGTCGACCAGAAGCGGTTGTAATCGTGCATCGGCAATTCGATTGGCCGGGGCGAGTGGAGCGCGAACAGCCGCAGCGGCACGCCGTCGACGTCGACGTCGACGGCCAGATTCAAGCGACCGGCCGTCCAGAGCTGTTTCGGCTTCGAGATCGGCAGCTTGGAAAACAACCCGACCTCGGTCACCCATGGTATCGAACGGCCTGTGCCGTATCGATACGGCTGAAGTGCCGGGTGGAGCGAAACCACGTTGTGCCAGTGATGGTAAAACTCCACGAACACGACGAGATCCGGATTCCATTTGGGAATCTCTTCAAGGAAGGCCCCTGGATCGGGATTGTCGGCGCAAACGTTGGCGAAAAAAATGCGGATCGTTTTGCTCTTGTCGTGGGCGCTCGGGGCCGCGGCCGAAGCTGGTGCATTCGCAGCAGCCACATCGAAGCGGCGGTCGCGGAGAAAATCGGGCGCAAGCCACGTGACATGGCCAAGGACGACCGCCAGCGACGCGGCCGCCAGCAGCCAGCGGCGCTGCCAGGCGGCCCAAGCCAGAACTGCATAGGCGGGCAAATACAGGTACCGCGTGAACGCGTTCACCGAGATCAGGAAGTAACTGCCGTCGTGATCGAAAACTCGCAGGACGGCGAACGTGAGCAGGACGAGCACCGTCAGCCAGCCAGCCGCGAGAAACAGCCACCAGAGCACGCCGTGTCGTGCCACGGCATGTCCGCTCGCCTCTGCATGGGCTCGCTGATCGCGACTAGCGGACGACGGCCCGGCGCCGCCGCCGCTAGACGTGGCGCGATAGCGCGCTGCGTCGGCCACGTCAAATTGCTGCGACATCCGGGACGGCTCCAAGGCGGCGGGACGTACATGCTACGCCCGGCAACTATAGATTGATCGCGCGAACTGGGCAAATTGGCCGGAATGTTGCGAGAATCCCGAACACGCTCGGCCGCAGCGGCTGGTACGGCCTCGGCTCGCTTCGCTCGCGGCATACATTCGCGGAGCGAAATGACTACCCTTGGCACTTAGGCGGCGGCCGCCGCAGGGTGGCCTGCGAGGGCGACGACCGTCAGCTTGTGCCGCGTGGCGAAGCGGCGGAAATCATTGTCGTCGAGCAGGATCGTGCGGCGCCCTTCGATGGCCAGCACCTTGGCCCCGGCCGAGACCATCGTTTGCAGCGTGCCGATGCCAACGGTCGGCACGTCGAACCGCATGTCCTGCTGCGGCTTGGCGACTTTGACGATGGTGAACCCGCCCTGGCGGCAAAGTTGGCCGGCCCGCTGGATGCAGGCGTCGGTGCCTTCGATTGCCTCGACCGCAAGCACGGCCTGGTCCTTCACGCAGATGCTTTGGCCGATATCGAGCGCGCCGAGCTGCTTGGCGATGTGCCAGCCGAACTCAATGTCTTTCAATTGCGAGGCCGACGGCGGCCGGCCGGCGAGTTGGCCCGACTTCACCAGGAGCTCCGGCGCGTAATCGGTGGCCGGGTGAAACGTGATGCCGTGATTGGCAAAGGCGCCGGCCAGCGCGCCGAGCAGCGTATCGTCTTTGCGATCGCGGCTCTTGGTGACGAAGTAATGATAAAACGTCTTTACAAATTCCCAGTCGGGCGAATTCCGCAGCCACATCCGCGGCTGATACATCAGCACCTTGTGAAACTTGCCAGCCATCGTGGCGTCGCGGACGCCGCAGCGGCGCCAGAAGCGGATCGCACCGCCCAGCTTGGCTAGGCCGACCCAGTAGATGTCGTCGCACAGGTCGGCCAGCCGCGGGTCGGCATGATCGACGACGGCCAGGCAACTGATACGGTAATTCTCGCGGCGCAAGGCCTCGGCCACAATGACGGGAAACCGCCCCCAGGCTGCCAGCAGGCCAACGTGTTTTTCCTCACGGTCCAACAAAGCTCAATCCCTTCACTCTGTTTTGCTTACTCTTCGTTGCACCTTTGCGTACGGACCATTTTCGGGCTACGCGGCGCGCTCCGATCGGCCCTTGCCGCGCACGCTGCCGCTGGCTTGCTTTTCCAATTCGGCGACACTTGCCCGCAGCGCTTTGAATTCTTTGCGCATCTCGGGCAGCTTTGCCAGAGCCGCTTGTTTGAGCTTCTGTTCGCGCTCGGGCGTAGCGGGAATGCCCATCATGACCGCGCCATCGGGCACGTCGTTCGTAATGCCAGCCATCGCGCTGAGCATTGCGCCGGCGCCGATGTGGACGTGATCTCGAATGCCGGCCTGGCCGCCCATGACGACGTAATCGCCCGTCGACGTGCTGCCGGCGACGCCGACCTGCGGCAAACGAGATTGTGCCGGCCGATGCGGCAGTTGTGGGCGATTTGCACCAGGTTATCGATCTTTGTGCCGTCGCCGATCGAAGTCGCGCCATACGTGCCGCGGTCGATCGTGGTGCTGGCCCCGATCTCGACGTCGCTGCCGATCCGCACGTAACCGAGCTGGGCCGCCGGCACGTGACGCCCGCCCACTTGCGAATAGCCAAAACCGTGGCAGCCCAGGACGACGTTGGCATGGATGATCGAACGGTCGCCGACGATCGTGTTCTCGTAAAGCACGGCGCCCGGGCCGATCGTCACCTCGCGGCCGACGACGCAGCCGGGCATCAGGTGAGCGCCGGGCAGGATGGTCGATTCGTCGCCAATTTCGCACTCATCATCGATCGTCGCGCCAGGGTGAATGTTGACGTTCGCGCCGATCCAGGCTGATGAGCTGACAATCGCCCGCGGGCTGACGCCGATGCTGCGCTTAGCGCGTGGCGGGCGGAAGTGATCGATGATTTTGATAAAGGCTGCGTGCAGGTCGGCCACGACAATCGCGGCCGGCCAATCGCATGCGATCTTCTCTGGCAGGACGACGGCGGCCGCCTCTGTTTTCGCAAGTTGGCCGGCGCGCTCCGGCTGATCGATCAGCGTAATCTGGCCGGCTAAGACGTCGGCCAAAGGGGCAGCGCCCTCGATGGGCGTTGCCGGATCGCCGTGCAGCCGTCCGCCGACAAGTACCGCAAGTTGGCCGAGGGTCGTCACTTCGTCGCTCATCAATGGGGCTTCCTTGCTCGTGGAGGGCTGGCGGTAGATCGCGGACGGGCCGGGGCGGAGATCGTACCCGCAGGCCCGAGCATTGAACAAGGTCAGCTATGCTAGCGCCGCGAGGCAGTGCTAGCGTTGGAGGCCGGCAGAATGCAGGCGGCGAAACGGGCGAAGTGACCCCGAACCGACAACGCTGAGGAATGTGAGAAAGGCGAGCGTCGGTGTGGCTGGTTCTGGAACTGCCGCTGAGAACGAACCAAGGCCAGTACTGGTCATGCCGTAATTCGCCTTCCAAACACCGTAATCCGTCGCGGTAACGTTGCCGTCGCCATCGCCGTCGGCGCCGGAGTGGGCGGACACTCCCATTTGGCCCAGCGTGTTGCGCCACACGGTGTAGTCGGCCGCGTCGACGACGTGGTTGCGATTGTAATCGCCCGCGAGGAACGGCGCGGTCGTGAATTCAAGCTCAGTCACGACATCAAATAGTGCGGAGGAGTCAGCGGTAAAGAAGCCGGCGTCGACCGCGTTCTGGCGGCTGCTGTAATCGAGCGACGCCTTGTAATGCGTGTTGGGCGCGTAAGGTGTTTGCCGGAATCTGGAAAGCAGTCGTCGTATTGCTGGCGACCGTGCCGGTGACGTTCTGCCCGTCGGAGACGCGATAAATCGCCAAGAAAATTGGCGAATCAGTGACGGCCGCGACCGGTGTATAACCGTTCCAATGAATCGTGTAGGGAGTCGTCGTATCCAATCCGTTCAGTTGGCTGTATGTGCTGCCGGCGAAATAGGGAACGTCTGGCGAAAATAGATTTGTCGCTGGAAGCGGGAGCAGGGCCAACTGCGAGCCGAGCGTACCGCCTTCGATCAAATACCCAAACGTGTCGCCCGGGGGCAGGTTGGCGTTCATTTCGTCCAAGGACGGATACAACTGCGACGATCCCCAATAACCGGGGGAGAACTGGGTCAGGACAAATTCTGGGACGGGGCTGGGCGGCATTGTTTTCGTGGAGAACACCCGGGCCGCGGTGAAGTCAAGCGGCGCCGGAGTGGCCATGTCGACACCGCCGTAGACACTGATGACGTTTGTCGGCGGACTATTGCTGGTTTGCGAGTAGACGATTGTTTTGCCGACCCGGTAGAAATCGACGTCCGCTTGGGCCGACGACGCGAGCGTCGCTAGGACGAATAGCGTGCACAATCGGGCAGCAAGTCGGGGCCGCAGGCGCAGCGCCGCCAAAAGCATGAGCAAGCCGACAAGCGGCAGCTGCATTCCGCGCGGTTCAGGAATCGTGCTGCCCGAGGCTTCGCCGCCGGCCCCCGTCGTGAACAAGAGATTGGTGCTGCGATCGAAATTATAGGTGGAATCGGCATCGATGAAGCCGGCGTCAATGCCCACAATGCGGCTGCTGTAACCGAGCGACGCAGTGTATTGTGTGTTGGGGGCCAGGGTATTGGCGGGAATTAGAAACGACGTCGTGGTATTGTCCACGGTCGTGCCGATCATGGATTGCCCGTCGGAGACGCGCGAGATACTCATGAAAATCGGCGAATTATTGATTCCCGGAAGAGGTGTATAGCCGTTCCAAGAAAGTGGAAACGGGGCTGCTGGATTCATGCCGTTCAGACTGGTGAATGCACTTGCCGTGAAATAGGGCACCTCGGGCGAAAACAGATTCGTGGCCGGCGCTGGCAACAGCGCCAATCGTGTGCCCGACAGGCCACCTTCGATCAAGACGCCGTAGATGTTGGCGTTGGGTAAAAAGGCGTCCATCTCGGCGAGCGACGAATAGGCTTGCTGCGAAATCCAGCCGCCCGGCGCGTACTGCGTTAGGACAAACGGCGAGGCTGGGCTGGGATTCGTCGGGCTGGTGGAAAAAACGCGGGCCGACGTCAAATCCAGCGGATTATCCGCAAACAGGTCGAAGCCGCCGTAGAACACGCTCGGCGTCGTCGGCTGACTATCGGACGTCTGCGCGTAACCAATCGTTTTACCGCCACGATAAAACGTGATGCCGCCTTGTGCGCTGCTCGCGAGCGTTAACAACACCGACAGTGCCAACGGCGCCAACGCTCGAGCTGATGCAATCAACCTGATTTTTCGCTCCATGGTTTTCCCACCGCTCAAAGTGATTGACGACGTCCGAGGGAGCGAATTTGCACAAATGATACCGGTGCGGCCTGGCTCTCGCAAGGAAATTTTCGGCCCTCAGGAAAATATGCCCGCCTTCCAGAGGATGATATCTGGCCGCCGCGGGCGGTCGTGCATTTACGATGCGACGGCCTCGGGAACGGGTCGCGGCTTCGAACGCATCAGGCGCCACATTTCGCGGAGGCCGTCGGTCGTCTCGCGTGTGACGCTGCCAGACGCGTAGGCCACTTCGCTGTATAGCCGCAGCATGCGGCGGGCTTCGTCGAACAGTTCCATTTTCGGGGGCACGGCGGCGCGGACCAATTCGGCCGGCGTTTGATCGGCCGACCGCGGGCAGCCGCCGTCGCGGGCCCAGGCTTCGAAGGCCTCGAATGTGTAGCGGACCAGCTCTTCCGGCGGCAGCCGCGCGGCGTCGCCGGTGGCGAATGGATCGCGGTACTCGGCGAAGGGCCGCTGGCGTTGTAGCGTCGCCCCGGATTGGTCTTCCCCAGGTGTGCTGATCGCGGCCGGTCGGCCGCCGAAGATTCGCGCCAACAGCTCACGCAGCTGCCGTACGATGTCGCGAATTGCTTGTGCGATTTGGAAACGGTAACGCCATGCAAACACGGCAACGATTGCGGCCAGTACCGCGTACAGCAGAATCTTTAAGAGGTTGCCGATGCTGCCGACCAGGTTGGGAAGCGCTTGCTGTATTTGTCGGATCGGATCGGTCGGGGCGTGTTGAGTCGGTGCGACCTGGCCGGGGTGTGATTCAGATTGTCGTTCCGCACGAAGCTCCGCATCTCGCGACGCCTTGACGGTCGACTGCTGGTTTTTTGAATCGCCCGTCTTCGCTTCGCCATTGGTTCGCCGTCGGTCGGCCGACCTTTCGCCGCCGTTCGATTGCGAATTGTTCCCGTCTTGAGTGTTCCGGCTGTCGTCGCGGCTGTCGTCGGGCCGGCCGTCCGCTTGCCGCGAACGGGAATTGTTCGGCGGTTCGTCGTGGCCTGTCGTCTTCTCACCACGGTCCGCCTCGGCCGGGTTGCCTTTCGCTTCCTCGGCAGATTGTTCGCCGTGGGGTGTGTTGTCGGAAGCGGCTTGGCCGGCATTTTGATCGTCGGGAGTCCCCTCTGGTCCGACGCTTATGCGCGACGCCTGCTGGTCGGTGGGCGAGCCAACATGCCAGGGAACTTGTGAGATGGCATATTCGGCGCCAGGACGCGGAACAAGCGCGGCGAGCAGCATCACCAGAAGAATTACTACGACGCCAACGCCAACCCAGTTGGCCGCCATCGGCGCCGGCATCTCGATGCGCCGCTGCCGTAAGTAGCGGCGCAGCCCGAGGAAGCTGGTGATGACGAGTAGCGCCAGCGCGGCCGCGACGTAGACGGCCAAAAGCGCAAACGCATAGCGGCGGCGGCCGGTTTCCGCGGGCGGTATCCAGTGCTGGCCGAGGCCGAACGTCGGCAGGGCGAGCAGCGAAAAGTAGATCACCCACAGGCCGGGCGGATGCGATCGCCTTTGCGCACCGAACCAGCGCCGCCACAAGTGCGGGGCCGCGTCGATCGGTTGTGATTCATCGGAGACGAGCTCGTTCGTCGCTGCCTGCAGTGTCGTACCAGCCGCCGAAGCCACTTCACTTGTCGATTCGTCGTAGTCCACGCCGACGTGTTGCAGAAGGCCTTCGCCGGACGCGTCTTCTTCATCGTCAATCAGCGTGCAGTTCACGGTGAGCTTGTGGGCCCACCACCAGACGGCGGCCATCAGGGCCAAGTTGATGAGGTGACTGAATGGGCTGGGGAATTCGACGAATTTGATAAGTGCCACCAATGTAAGCAGTCCGAGCGGCGCGGCAAAGAGCGTCGCGTGCTCGCTGCCGAATTCGATCGCCAGCCGGGCGATCAGCACGGTCGCGAAGACAAATAATGCGAAGACGTACACGAGCCGCGCCGGATAGTCGCCGACGTACAGCACTTCAATCATGAACAAGACGAGGCTGCCGACCAGGGCCATGACGAGCGCCGGGCTGACGGCGATCGCCACGTAATCGGCACTCGACATGCGGAGGCGTTTGGGCATTGAGCGGCCGATCTACCGGCTGGCGACCACTATTCCAAGAAATACAGCCACCAGCGTTACAACGATCAAAAGAGTTCGAACGCTAAACCGCAATTATAGGAATGTCAAATCTACTTTTCGTTGCCCTCCGAGCGGCGACGGCATCCACGGTGCCCCACCTTCAAAGAGCCAGATGAAAAGTACCAATATCACAATAATCGCAGCTTCGAACATTCTCAGTTTGACAAAATCCTCTTTGTTACGTGCTTATAATTATCGCAACACCAACCGCGAACAAATCGCCGGAATCGCCGCGCGCTCTCGCAAGTGTCGCACTTCAATCCGCTCGGCCGCCAGCGGCGCGGCGTGGCGGGCGAAATCGAGCGACTCATGCACGTTGACAATGGCCGTGACCATCATCCCTTTGCGGCGCAAACCGCCCAGCGCTATTGCCGTTTCGGTTGTGACCTGGCTCAATATTGCAATCACCGTGGCGCTCGCCGGCATCCGGCTGGCCGTCTCGCGGACCAGGTGCGAAACGTTGAGGCCGCTTGTTTTCTCGATGCGAGCGAGCGTTTCCAGGATAGCGTTCAACTGGCGGCTGCTGCGGCGCGTGGGGACGATCACCGGCTGCAGCCGGCTGCTCGTGTCGCACATGCCGGTCGCTTGCGCCTCGCGGCGGGTGCGAAGCTGATCGTGGGCCCAGCCTTCGCGGCGGATGCGGTCGGCCGCATCGCGGCCATTGGTGACTAGGCCCACTTGCTGGCCCGTTTGGGCGATGGCTCCAGCGATCGACGCGGCCGCGGTTACCGCCAGTTCCGAGCGGACCGGCTCGTCCTTTGGGTCGTACGACGCTTCGTGGAAGTCCAGCAAGATCGTGGCCCCGGCCACGGTCGACGGCTCGTAGACCTTGCTGTGCAACAGGCCGGTGCTGGCGGTGGCCCGCCAATGAATGCGATTGAGCGAGTCGCCTGCTTCATACCTGCGTACGCCCGCAATGCGCGTGGGGTCTTCAAACAGGCGGTGTGTCATCCGCACTTCGCCGATCGGCCGGCGGGAAGCGATGTCGAAGCCAGTCAAAGGAACGACTTCCGGGAAAACGAGCAAAAAGCTCGGCTCGGTCAATACGCGATAGCGGCGATAGAGACCGAACACGTCGCCCGTCTCGACCACCAGCGGGCCGAGCTGAAAGTACCCGCGGTTGTGGCACTTGAGTTGATACGTGATCGTTTTCGTCGCCCGGCCGCGAAAGGAAGCAAGTTGCAGCCGCCGGCCGGTGATTTGCAAATTGGGCGGGTTGTGAATGAGTGCCCGCCGCGGCAACAGGTCTTCGATGAGGAGCCACGGGACCGGCAGCCAGTAGCGGTTCTCGAGCACGACGACCACGGCCACCGTGTCGCCGATTTTCGCCCGTTCGCGACTCGTGCGCCGAGTGGCCACGAGGTGACCCGACCAGCGATCGGCAAGAAAGCGGCTGAGCAGAATCGCGGCCAATAACGCGTACAGGGCATACGCCATTAGCCCGAGGTTCAACAGAACCGCGATTGCGATGAGCACGGCCGTGATGACGATCCAACGCATGGCGTGGGAATTTGCCCTACCCGACAGCGCGATGGCGCAGCGGTACGAATCTGGGTCATCAGACGCGACGAGTAGCAGTAAACAAGTTTATTGAGGCGACGCAAGCTTTATTGAGCGGCCAACATCCCTTGGGAAATGCCGGGGGCGGGCAGCGTGCTAGCGCCCATCAGGAACCTGTCGACGGCGCGGGCAGCGCCACGGCCTTCGTTGATTGCCCAGACGACGAGCGATTGGCCGCGGCGGCAATCGCCGGCGGCGAACACTTTGGGGACGCTGGTCGCGAACGCGCCGTGTTCAGCCTTGAACGTTTCCCAATTGCCGCGCGGGCGCTGCGACTCGACGCCCAGCACTTGCCCCACGTCGAGCTCCGGCCCCAGAAAGCCGGTGGCGAGTAGCACCAAACCCGCCGGCCAGACTTTTTCGCTGCCGGCCACTTCGCTGAACGGCGCCTTTTCGGCCGGTTTCGACCAGTCGACCTCGACCGTCTTGATGCCTTTCACCCGGCCCTGGCCGTCGTCGACAAATTCTTTGGTGAGAATGTGGTATTCGCGCGGGTCGTGGCCGAATTTGGCCTTCACTTCGGCGTGCGAATAATCAAGTCGGTAAATTCGCGGCCACTCGGGCCAAGGGTTGTTCGGGCGCGGCCTTCGGGCGGGCGATCGAGCAGCTCGAAATTCGCGATGCTCTTGCAGCCGTGGCGCAGTGCCGTGCCGATGCAATCGGCGCCGGTGTCGCCGCCGCCGATGACGATCACGTCGAGATTCTTTGCGGATAAGAAGTGGCCGCTCGCAAGATTATCGTCGAGCAAGCTCTTGGTGTTGCGGGTGAGGAAGTCCATCGCCCAGTGGATGCCCGCCAGCTCGCGGCCAGGGCAGCGGGCCGTGGGGTCGAAGGGCTTGGTGGCGCCGGTGGCGAGAACGACGGCGTCACACTCGGCAAGGAGCTGACTCGGATCGATGAAACTCACGTTGCAGCCGCGCTCTTGCATAATTTGCGTCATGTGGCCGCTGGCAAAATCCTGCGGCTGGCCGACATGGGCGCACGTGACGAATTCTACCCCCTCGGCGGCGAGCAGATCGATGCGTCGTTGGACGACGCCCTTGTCGAGTTTCATGTTCGGAATGCCGTACATCAACAGGCCGCCGATGCGATCGGCCCGCTCGTAGACGGTGACCGAGTGGCCCGCCTTGTTGAGCTGGGCCGCGCAGGCCAAGCCCGAAGGGCCGCTGCCGACGACGGCCACGCGTTTGCCGGTCCGCGACTTGGGCGGCTGGGGCGTCACCCAGCCTTCGGCAAAGCCGCGATCGATGATCGCGTTTTCGATGTTCTTGATCGTGACGGGCGGCTCGATGATGCCCAGCACGCAGGCCCCCTCGCAGGGGGCGGGGCAGGTGCGGCCGGTGAACTCGGGAAAGTTGTTCGTCTTGTGGAGCCGGTCGAGGGCGTCTCTCCAGCGGCCCTGGTACACGAGGTCGTTCCACTCAGGAATGATGTTGTCGATCGGGCAACCCGATTCGCTCTGGCAAAACGGCACGCCGCAATCCATGCACCGCGCCCCTGCGTGCGGAGCTGGACCTCGACGCGGCGGGTGAAGATTTCGAGGAAATCCCCGCCCGTTCCAGCGGATCGCGATACGGCACCGGCTGCCGCTCGAATTCTTTAAAGCCAGTTGGTTTGCCCATAACTAATTCCGCCGACCACACCCTAAATATCTCACGCAGAGACGCAGAGAAGAATTCATTTACGCTTGTTCCTCTGGCATATTATTTGCGGTGCGATTGATCCCTTCTTTCATCAAGTCAACGTTGAAATTCAACAACAGGCCAACGCGTCTGTCGGGCAGGCGTAGGTACGTGAGCAATTGTTTCTTGTGAACCCGCTTCACTTCTTCCACGGACTTGATTTCTACAATGACTGTATCGTCGACGATTATTTCTAAGCGGAACCCTTCGTCGAACCGGATTTCCTCGTAAACAATTGGTACGGGCCGCTGACGCTCGACCTTAAATCCTCGTTTCGTCAGTTCGTACGCAAGTGCAACCTCGTACACCGATTCCAACCAAACCCGGGCCCAACACGCTATGAACCTTGACCGCCGCATCTACAATTTGACCGCTGATGTCATTATTACTCATGGCAATCCCCCCTCGAAAAGCGCTATTTAAGCTGCCTTCCCTCTGCGTCTCCGCGCCTCTGCGTGAGAATGATTAATTCATCTACTTTCACGCAGAGACGCGGAGACGCAGAGGCAGAGAAAACATATCAGCATATTTATTGCTCCTGACTGGCTAAACTCGTCCCCAAGTTTGGATCAATCGGTGTCCCAGTGGGTCGCTTAACAAATTAGGGATGTCGATTCGCCAGGAATTACTATCAAGTGGTGGCCAATTCCAAAATTGGAAGGTCAATAGCGAAAACCCCAAATGAGGTCTGCTGATCCAATTTTCAATGATCGTTTGCGTGTTGCACCTATCGCATTTAACAGGCCAAACCGCGCTTCCATCGATCCAATGCGCGACTTCTTTTGCAAATCGGTCGCAGAAATCACCCTCAAGTTTGAATCGCGATTTGCAATGCGGACATGCGATCCATTCCAACACCGTCGTTCCAAACATGTTGAACCATCGGCCAACCGTAACCTCGAGGCCATTCGTCCGTAATTCCCAGTAACACGCCTCCCGCTCAATTCTCTCGTAGAGATCCTGAACCGCGGGACCCATGGGATGGCCTTCTCCTCCCAGTACGCAATCACTGTTTGGCTTTGGCTCAATTAGCTTAAGTTTTACTAGCGCATCAATTGCCTTTTTCGCCAGTTCGGCGCAGTTTCTGCCGTCGCTTCTAAATCCACCAGTGCGTGATACCAATCACTCAACTCTGCGCCTCCGCGTCTCTGCGTGAAAAATCGTCAACGCTTCACGCCGCCGCCGGCTCCGTTTGTAAAACCCGCTTCCTCCGTTCCTCCAGCACCCGCTTATAATCGGTCGGCATCACCTTTTTGAACTGCGGCAACACCTCGTCCCAACGAGCCAGGACGCCAGCGGCGACGGTCGAGCCAGTGTACCGCTGGTGATTTTCGATCATCTCGCGGAGTTCGGCGATGTCCTCGTCCGCGTCTACCTTTTCCAACTCGACCATCCCCATGTTACAGTTCACGAGGAACTGCTCATGTGGATCCCACACGTAGGCGATGCCGCCGCTCATGCCGGCGGCGAAGTTGCGGCCGGTCGGGCCGAGGATCACGGCCCGGCCCCCCGTCATATATTCGCAGCCGTGGTCGCCGACGCCTTCGATCACCGCGCGGGCGCCGCTGTTGCGGACCGCGAACCGCTCGGCCGCACGGCCGCGGAAAAACGCCTCGCCGGCGGTGGCCCCATACAGGGCCACGTTGCCAATGATGATGTTGTCCTCGGGCACGAAGCTCGCAGCCGCGGGCGGATAGATGATCACTCGGCCGCCGGAGAGGCCCTTGCCGACATGGTCGTTTGCATCGCCTTCCAGCTCGAGCGTGACACCGCCGGCCAGAAACGCGCCGAAGCTCTGCCCGGCCGAGCCGTGGAACTTGAAATGGATCGTGCCGTCCGGCAGCAAGGATTCGCCCCATTTCTTGGCGATCTCGTGGCTGAGGATCGTGCCTACCGTGCGATTGGTGTTGACGATCGGCAGCTCGTGCCGGACGGGCGTGCCGCTTTCGAGTGCCGGCCGCGCCAGGTCGAGCAGCTTCGTGCGATCGAGCGAAAACTCCAGGCCGTGCTCTTGCTTGCGGGTGCAATAAGTGCCCACGCCCGCGTGCGGCTTGTTGATCGGCGTCAGGAGCTGAGTGAGGTCGAGGCCATCCGCCTTCCAGTGAGCGATCGCGTCGTTTGCCTCCAGGCAATCAACGCGGCCGACCATTTCGTCAATCGTGCGGAAGCCCAGGTCAGCCATGACCTGCCGCGCGTCCTCGGCGACGAGGAACAGGTAGTTGACGACGTGCTCCGGCTGCGCCGGCAAATTTTTTCCGCAGCACCGGGTCCTGTGTCGCAATGCCAACCGGGCACGTGTTGAGATGGCATTTGCGCATCATGATGCAGCCCAGGGTGACGAGCGGAGCCGTCGCAAAGCCGAATTCCTCGGCGCCGAGGATCGCGGCGATCACAACGTCGCGGCCCGTCTTGAGGCCGCCGTCAGTCTGCAGAACGACGCGGCTGCGGAGGTCGTTCAGCACCAGCGTCTGATGCGTCTCGGCGATTCCCAACTCCCAGGGCAGGCCGGCGTGCTTGATGCTGGTCAGCGGCGAAGCGCCGGTTCCGCCGGTGTCGCCAGAAATCAGGATATGATCCGCAAAGCCCTTGGCCACGCCGGCCGCGATCGTGCCGACACCCACTTCCGAGACGAGCTTGACACTAACGCGGGCCGCGGGGTTGCTGTTTTTCAGGTCGTGGATGAGTTGCTTCAGGTCCTCGATCGAATAAATATCGTGGTGCGGCGGCGGGCTGATCAAGCCGACCCCCGGCGTCGAGTAGCGAATGCGGGCGATGTTTTCATCGACTTTGCGGCCGGGCAGCTCGCCGCCTTCGCCGGGCTTCGCCCCTTGCGAGATTTTGATTTGCAGCTCGTCGGCGTTGGCCAGGTACCAAATGGTGACGCCGAAGCGGCCCGAGGCCACTTGCTTGATGGCCGAGCGCTTCGAATCGCCGTTGGCGAGCAGCTTGAACCGCTCGGGGTCTTCGCCCCCTTCGCCCGTGTTGCTCTTGCCGCCCAGGCGGTTCATCGCAATGGCCAGCGTTTCGTGGGCCTCGGCCGAGATCGAGCCGAACGACATCGCGCCGGTGCAGAATCGCTTGACGATCTCCTTGGCCGGCTGGACCTCGTCGAGCGGAATCGGTCCGCCGTTGCCGCCGGGCTTGATCTTGAGGAGGCCGCGCAGAGCGCAGCGGGTGCGGGCATCGCTGTTGGCGTGCTCGGCGAAGCGCTGGTAGGCGTCGCGGCTGTTGTTGCGGGCGGCGAGCTGGAGATCGGCGATCGCCGGCGGGTCCCACATGTGGCGCTCGCCGTCGGCCCGCCAGTGGAACTCGCCTGGGTTGGTCAGCACTGGTAGCCGATCGCCGCCCTGTTGCGGATAGCCGATCGAGTGCCGCCGCAACGATTCTTCGGCCAACACGTCGAAATCAACGCCCTGTATGCGGCTGGCCGTGCCGGTGAAGCAGCGGCCGATCACGTCGTCGCGGAGCCCGACCGCCTCGAAAATCTGCGCACCCTTGTAGCTCTGCAGCGTCGAGATGCCCATCTTGGCCATCACCTTGAGGAGCCCCTTGGCCACGCTCTTGCGATAGGCGTAGACCAGGTCGTGGTCTTCCTTGGTGAGCGGATCGATCTTTTCAGCTTCGTCGTCGATGCTGTCTTCGACCGCCGGGTGCTCGTGTCCTTCGCCACCTTGGTCCGTCGTGTCCGCGCCTTCGGGCCGTTGCAAGAGCCCTTCGCGCCGCGAGTGCCAGAGCGACTCGAACGCCAGATAGGGATTGATCGCGTCGGCGCCGTAGCCGATCAAAAGGCAGTGGTGATGTACCTCGCGGGCCTCGCCGGTCTCGACGATGATGCCGATCCGCGTGCGCTTCGTGCGGCGAATCAAGTGGTGGTGCACGGCCCCGACCGCCAGCAGCGTCGGCAGCGGTACCTGGTCGGGAGCTGATGCCGCGATCGGAGAGGATCAACGTCGAATAACCGCTGTCAATCGCCAGCTCGGCGGCGGCAC
The DNA here is from genome assembly GCA_963738665.1 of uncultured Planctomycetota bacterium. GTDB lineage: Bacteria > Planctomycetota > Planctomycetia > Pirellulales > Lacipirellulaceae > JABDGM01. The sequence goes on along the minus strand of CAVTXL010000002.1, from coordinate 403,589 downwards.
AGACACGGTCGAGCGCCTTCAGCATGCCGGCCTTGCCTTCACTGCGCGGCCAACAGATGTCGATCGTTTTCGTCTTCCAGCCGCGGTAATCGAGGTGCTTCAGGGCCGCTAGTTGCTCGTTGGACAAAATCGGATGCGGGACCCGCAGCCGATGGGCATGCTCCTCGCTTGTTTCGAGCAGGTTCCTTTCCGGCCCGACGTAGCACTCCAGCGACATGATCACTTCTTCGCGAATCGAGTCGATCGCCGGATTGGTGACCTGGGCGAAAAGCTGCTTGAAATAGTCATATAGCATCCGCGGCTTGTCGCTGAGACAGGCTAGGCAGGCGTCGTTGCCCATCGAGCCGACCGGATCGCGGAGCTGGCGGACCATCGGCAGCAGCATGAATTGCATTGTTTCGATCGTATAGCCGAAGGCTTGCATCCGCTCGACGAGCGTTTTTTGATCGAAGCCCTGCGGCTCGCGGTCGGTGGCCAGCTCGTTCAGGTCGATCCGTTGCCGGCTGAGCCACTCGCCGTACGGACGGCGGTTGGAAAAGTCTTTCTTGAGCTCATCGTCCGGAATCAGCCGTCCCTGCTCAAAATCAATGAGAAACATGCGGCCCGGCTGCAGCCGGCCTTTGGCTTTCACGTTTTGCGGCTCGACGTGCAGGACGCCCACTTCGCTGGCCATGATCACGCGATCGTCGTGCGTAAGATAGTAGCGCGACGGCCGCAGCCCGTTGCGATCGAGCACCGCGCCGATGTATTTGCCGTCGGTGAAGGCGATCGACGCCGGTCCGTCCCACGGCTCCATCAAGCAGGAGTGGTACTCGTAGAACGCCCGCTTGCCTTCAGGCATCGTTTCGTGATTCTGCCAGGCTTCGGGAATCATCATCATCACCGATTCCTGCAGCGTGCGGCCGGTCAGCAGCAGGAATTCGAGCACGTTGTCGAACGTGCCCGAGTCGCTGCAATCGGGCTCCGAAATCGGGTAGAGCTTGGTGAGCTCGTTACCGAAGAGGTCGCTCGCCAGCACACCCTCGCGGGCATGCATCCAATTCATGTTGCCGTGGAGCGTATTGATCTCGCCGTTGTGGCTCATGAAGCGATTCGGCTGCGCGGTCCCAAGAGGGAAAGGTGTTCGTGGAAAACCGCGAATGAACCATCGCCAGATGGCTGGTGTAATCGGGCGCGGCCAGGTCCGGAAAATACTTAAAGAGCTGATCGGTCGTCAGCATGCCCTTGTAGATCATCACCTTGGTCGACAGCGAGCAAATATAAAACAGTTTGCACTGCTTCATTGACGAATCGCCGCGCAGCTTTTGGCTGGCCTGCTTGCGGATCAAGTAGAGCTGCCGCTCGAAGGCGTCACCCGACAATCCCTGGCCGGCCGCGATGACAACCTGCTCGATGTGCGGCTCGCAGGCCCGGGCGGATGGACCAATGTCGGCCGTCTCGGTGGCTGTTGGCACTGGCCGCCAGCCGACCAGTCGCTGGTGCTGCTGCGGCGATGAGCTGCTCAACGACGTCTTTGCACTTCGCCCGTTCGACCTCGTCCTGCGGCAAGAACACCACGCCGGCGGCAAATTGACCCGGTGGCGGCAGCTCTTGGCCGAGCTCCTTGCGGACGACCCGCTGCAAAAACTCGTGCGGCAGCGCCGTCAGGATGCCGGCCCCGTCTCCCGTGTTCGGTTCGCAGCCGCATGCGCCGCGGTGATCCATGTTGCGCAGCACTTCCTCGGCGTCGATCAAAATCTGATGGCTGCGCTTCCCCTTGATGTGGGCCACGAAGCCGACGCCGCAGGCGTCATGCTCCAAGGCCGGGTCGTAGAGGCCTTGCTTTTCGGGACGCGAGACGAGCGGCCAGTTTTGTTTGTTGCGCGTTGCCATCTGAATTCCTCCCACTCGGCCAGTGCTTGGCCCCAAAACGGCCGGCAAGTTACACCACAGCTTTTTCCCGTACATGCGATCGCGCGGCGCCGTTGGTCAATGCGGCCGATTCGATTGGAGCGAATTGTGCTCTTTCGACGTTCTCGGTGTTTGGTGCTAGCAACATGGCGAGAAACCGCTCGGCCGTTTCGCTCAACTTTCGATCACGCCGATGGATGATTCCCAGCGGACGAGCCAGAGAAACGTCGGCCAGCGGCAGCATGGCGAGAGAGCCCGACCCCAGCTCGCGTTCGATTGTGGGCTGCGGCAAAATACTCACGCCAGCCGCCACCTCGATCGCCTGCTTGATGGTCTCAATGTTGTCGAATTCCAGTTCGATCTCGACCCGCACGCCCCGCTCAGCCAGCACGCGGTCGATGGCGTCGCGGATCTTGAGCCCCCTTTGAAATGCCACGAACGGCTGATCGCGAAGCGCCACCAGGGATACCCCCTCGCGACCGGCCAGCGGATGTTGCGGATGCGTCACAAGCACCATTGGCTCGCTTCTCCACACGATCGCCGCCAACGTGCGCGACGGCTCGGGGTAGCTCACCAGCCCCAGGTCGGCACTGCCGCTCTCGACCGCTTCGTAGACGCGATCGGGGTGCAAATACTCTAGCCGCACGTCGGCCTGCGGATTCGCCGCCAAGAACGCGCGCAGGAACCGGCTCATGTGCGCGAGGCCAACCGAATAAATCGAAGCGACTGTGAGGCGGGCCGCCACGGCCTCGTGCAGCGAGCGAACCTCGCGCTCCAAGTCGTCGTAACGCTGCACAATGACCCGCGAGCCCTCCAAAAACCGCTGTCCCTCGGGCGTGATAACGAAGGGCCGCTTCGAGCGGTCAATTAATCGTACGCCAAGCCGCTCTTCGAGTTGATGCATGACTTGGCTGACGTTCGACTGGGAAACGCCATTGGCCTCCGCCGCCCGAGAGAAACTGGCTAGATCAATGATGTCGCAGAAGATTTTGAGGAAACGAATGTGCATAGGATGGACGCGACAATTCGAGCACGGCCGCAACTCCACAAGCCGGTGGGGGAAAATGCACCCCCGGGGAATACCCCCGCCCGGGGACGCTGAGCGAAAGTTTCACCCTTCCGGCGCACCGCCCGCAAACCGGCTGCGATCAGCCCTGGCGGATGCGGGGGACTCCGGCTGCCGGAAGGATAAAAAAAATAAATACGAGAATCATCCAGAATTCAAAAACAGAATAGTAGAATAACGATAGAATCGCGTGCTGTCAAGGCGCAGATCCGAGCGTTTCCCGGTAAAGACGGGCCTGTTGGCGAGTTCGTGCCACTCTGCCAACCGGCTGCTCGCCCCGCACCCGGCGGGCAGCTAGAATCTAGGGCAGCCCAACGTCGCCCGGTGGACCCCCCCTCCATGGATCAAATCCTCGACTTTATTCTCCACATCGGAGACCACTTGACTTCGTTGCGAGACGTCTACGGGCCCTGGATTTACGCATTCCTCTTTCTGGTGATCTTTGCCGAAACCGGGCTGGTGATAACACCTTTTCTGCCCGGCGATTCGCTGTTGTTTACCGTGGGAGCGTTGGCCGCCAGAGAGATCCTTGATATTCGGCTGGCTGCGCCGCTGATTGCGACCGCAGCCATCCTCGGCGACGCGGTGAATTACGCCGTCGGACACTTCATTGGGCCGCGCGTGTTTACGGCCCAGGACCGGACCAGTTTTGGGCATCGTCTCTTAAACCGGAACCACCTGATGAAGGCCCACGCGTTCTTCGAGCGGCACGGCGGCAAGGCGATTGTGTTGGGCCGCTTCGTGCCGATTGTGCGAACCTTTGTGCCGTTTGTCGCGGGTTGCGGGTCGATGTCCTACGCGAAGTTCGCGCTGTACAACGTGGGCGGCGGGCTTGTCTGGGTCGGCCTCTGCATCGGGGCAGGCTACGCCTTCGGCAACATGCCGGTCGTGAAAGAGCACTTTGAACTTGTCGTCGTGGGCATTGTCGGCATATCGCTGTTGCCGATTCTCTGGGGTTACCTGATCAATCGCCTCAGCCGCACGTCGGTACCAACCGTCAAAGCGGACGTACCCGCTGAATGACCTTGTGCTCGTACAAATTTGGTACAGCCCGCGCGCCGCGGGAGCGTCGGGTTCAGCGCGTCAGTGTGGGCAAACCCCTCAGCCCGGCCCTTGCCCAAGGGAGAAGAACGGTTTTTTGGACAATCGCTTATTCGTCCGTCGATCCAGGCGTGGAGCGGACGTCGAGCAACTCAATATCAGCTATCTGGCCGTCTTCAGAAGCGCCGCTGACGGCCATTAAAGTATCGGGCCGCGGCGCGGGAAGCAGGCGATGAAAGAACCGTGGCGTTTGCAGGCGAGCCACGTCGTCCCACATCGTACCGTCAGCGCTTAGCCGATAGAGCACGCCCGGCAGACCGCTAACATAGAGCCGGCCGTCGAGATTCCAGCGCTTGTACCGAAACCAGCCAGGTCGCCATCCGGCAGGGGCGGACCGGCGGTCCATGCGCCCACTGCCGGATTGAAGATCGATACTTTCTCAATCACCGCGCCGTCCTCGTCGATGCCGCCGATGGCGACCAGCTTGCCGCGCCACTCGCCAGCCGCCAGCGCTCGGCGTTTCGTATCCGCTTTCGGCAGCGTTTGCCAACCTGCTTGCGGTTTGGTGAAATCGAACACCAGCGCATCGTCGATCCAATCGCCGCGGCCCTTTCCAGCCAGTGTCCAGCCGCCCACGACGTAAAGCTTGTCGCCAATTACCACCGCGTCGTGCGAAGAACGGGTGCCGGCAGCGGGGCCAGTTCGGTCCATTCTTTTGTCACCGGATCATAGCAGGCGAAATCCGCGATCGAATGCAGATCGGCTTCGTCCGTGGTTGTGGCATTGTGGGCGTTCAGGCCGCCGACGCAGTAAACTTTTCCTCCGTAGGCGACCATCGCCAGCCCTTGCAGCGGCGCTTTCATCGGCAGTTCTTCCCACGCGCCTCGCTCCGACAGCTTCAGCCGGCGAAAATGCTTCGACAGGTTCGCAGCCGAGTGATCGTGCGATTGGCCCGTGTGGCCGCCATAGACATACAGCCAGCCGTCGGCGACGGCCGCCCCGAAACTGGCCAGCGGCTCGGGCAGTGGCGGCACCTGGCTTTGCCCACGGACGCTGCCCGCAACTGCGACCATTCCCAACATAGCGAGCAGTGTAAGTGATCGAATCAATCCGGACATACGCGCCTCAGCCTGGGAGAACATCAAGAGAGCAAGCATTCGGACAATTACTCGGACAGCCGCTCGAATGTGTACGGGTGCCCCCGGTCGCGGAGGACGACCGCCTTGACGATGCGGTCCGGCTTGGGTGGATCCGATTGCTGCGGCGAACGCCGCTGAATCGAGCCCAGCACGTCGAAGCCATCGATGACGCGACCGAACACCGTGTGTTTGCCGTCAAGGTGCCCTGTGGGTACAAACGTCAAGAAGAACTGCGAACCACCCGTATCGCGACCCCGATGGGCCATGCTGAGTGAGCCGCGGAAATGGTGGCGGTACTCGGGCGTGTAGCACTCGCAGCGAATTGCGTAACCCGGCCCGCCCTCACCGTCGTCGGACTTGGCCCCGCCCTGGGCCACGAAGAATGGCAGCACGCGGTGAAACGGACTGCCGTCGTAAAAGCCCGACTTCACCAGGGTGATGAAATTCGCGACCGTTTGCGGAGCCTCATTTTCGAACAGTTCGAGCGTGATGTCGCCTTTGGTCGTCGTCAGTTTGACGCGCGGCAAATCGTCCGCCCGGGCTTCGGCGGCACGAATCTCTGACTCCTTCGCCCAAAGCTGGCGATATTTGTCGAGCGACTCGGCGTAGGTCATGGCCGTCCGATACACCTCACCATCGAGGCCGGCATCCTTATTGTGCGCGGTGTCGGCGGCCGATTTCTGCAGTTGCTCGAACGCCTTGGATTCTTGGGCCTGTTTAAAATAATCCGACGCCAGATCGTAGTCGTTCGTGACAAACGCAGCCAAGAATCCCCAAACGTACAGCCGATTGTCCTTCGCGCCGCCGTCCACGAGGAGCTTGACGAACGGCAATCCGCGCTCATACTGGTCGCCGCCGTCGATCGGGTAATACTGCCCTTCCGGGTCGCTTGACGGTGGCTCGCCCGGCCCCACTTGCTGGCCGACGATGTAGTATTTGGCCAAGTCGGTCAGCAATTCGGTGACGCGGGGATCGTCGTTCGGCGCCGATCGGTAGTCCGACTCGGCAGCCTTCGTCATCGTGTCGAGCCGAGGTTTCGCCTGGGCCAGCAAACCGGCCAGCTCGGCGTTGATCTTCTCGCGACGTGCCGCATCGGTAGTTTGGTATTCGATGCGCAATTGTTCGATTTGTCGAATCACGGCGCGGTAGTCGGTGAACGCCTTTTCAAAGGCGTCCGCGGCTTGGCGAGCATCTACGTGAGCGGTCGGCGCTGTCGAATCGCGGCTGGCCGGCGCCGTGCCTTCAGAACCATCCGTGTCTGGCGGCGCGGGCACCTGGCCCAGCAGGGAAGCTCCCGCGATCGCAGCCACAAACAAAGCGAGCGCCTCGCTCAGAAGCGGCTTTGGTTCCCAAAACATTCGATTTCTCCCGTTACCCCGGCTGTCAGGTCGTTCTTCGTCTCTCTTACATCCGTTACGATAGCATAGGGCGGTTTGGTCGGGCCATCCCGCCTGACTACAGCTCGATGACGCCGAAATGCCATGCCTCACAAGCGTAAAACCCGTCCTGCCCGCCGCGGCGCTTTGTCCGTTGACGCGGCCGGCGTAGATACCGACGTGCGGATTATCGGCGGCCGATTTCGCGGGCGACGCCTCCGCTATCACGGCGACCCCGTCGTGCGGCCGATGAAGCACCGCGTCCGGGAAGCGATTTTCAACCTGATCAGCACGGACGTCATTGGCCGCCATGCGATCGATTTATTCGCCGGCACGGGCGCGCTCGGTTTGGAGGCGATCAGCCGCGGAGCGGCATCTGCGACGCTGATTGAAAAACATGTTCCGACTGCGCGGATCGTTGAAGAAAACATCCGCACGCTGGAGGTGGAAGATTGTGTCACGTTGCTCGTGACGAGCGCCTTCCTGTGGGCCAAGCGAGATTTAGTCAAGAGTCAAGAGCCGCAAGTCAAGAGCGAAAACGACTCTTCGACTCTCGACCCTCGAACCCCTACTGGTGACTCTCCTTGGCTGGTTTTCTGCTCGCCGCCGTACGACTTTTTCGTCGACCGTCGCGATGAGATGTTCCACCTGCTCGGCAGCGTTAGGCAACATGCGCCCGCCAGCAGCGTGCTGGTCGTCGAGGCGGATGAGCGATTCGATTTTGGTGTGCTGACGGCATCTCCCAGCGCGATGGACCCAGCCGGCTTGGCCGCTGATGCCGCCGGCTGGCGCGTCTGCGCCTATCCGCCAGCCGTGATCGGAATATGGGCCAAAGAATAACGCTCAATCGCTCACCCTGCGAACGGGGCCAACCGAGTATCCAGGATGCGCTGCCATCGCCTGCTCGGCGGCTTGGGCGCTGCTGCGCCCGGAAAAACGACCCACAACGGCGGCCCGACGCCCGGACGGGCCGGATACAGCGTGACTTCCCACAGCGAGGTAACGCCGGCCACCACAGCCCCAAAGGTGAGCTGCATCATTGCCACTTGCCGCTGGACGTGCTGATCTTGGGCGCGGGCGGCCGCGGCGGCTTGTAGCATCACCGATTGCTTTTCACGGTTTTGCGAATCCTCTTCGGCCTGGTTGGCCTTGAGCCAGGCGTCCCAGCCGGGCTGGAGCACCTTCAAATCGTCCTGCGAGAAAAAGAAAAACGGCACGCCGTATTCATCGCCGTTTTCCAGCTCAAGAATCACGCCCTCGAGCGTAAACGTCCTGGGCCCGCCGTGTTGCCGGACGAGCCAATCCTCAACACCTTGCTTGTCCACATTTTCCAGCGGCTCGAAATGATTGACAATGCGCGGCACCATCCGCTGATAAATGGGCGGCAAATTGTCGAACAGCCGGTCGTTTACGTAAATCTTGCCACGCTTCCGCTGCAAGGTCACATCCTTCCGTCCATAATCCACGATGCGGCCGGGCACTTTCAGGCCGTTCGCCAGCGTCCAGATTTGCGTCTTGCCCGTCATTTTTGACGTGGCGTCGCTGGCTGCTTGCGACTTCAAATATTCCTGGTCTTCCTTCGACAGCCGGTCGATCGCTACGGCGCCCAGCTCGTGATCGGCCCGCTGCAAAACGACCGTGGTGTTATCGAACCCGATCAGATCGGCCTCGAGCGTGTATTTGCCCGTCGAATCAGTCCACAGACGGGCCTGCGCCGCAGCCACGGCGACCAGTACGAAGATCAACGAGCCGAGCCAGGTGAGCTGCTTCATCGTCGACTTCCTCACGCAATAGTAGGAATGAAAGGTGCCGTAGGCCGCACGAACCGCAAATGGACGTTTGCAAAACTCGACACTTCAACCTGCGATTCCGCTCAGGGCTGTCCGGAAGGTGCTGGGGACTGTCCCCATTTTGCCGGTGAGAACGTCCATCGCGATGATTTACTCCGCAAAATGGGGACTGTCCCCCTCTCGCGGGCACTTTCCGGACAGTCTCTCGATTATCGTTTCGCTGCCCGAGAATTGCAATCAAGCCGCGAAGTCCTATGGATTTGGCGGAGGCCGCAGGCTCGTGCGCAGCTCCGCCAGAAACGGCCGGCCGCAGCCGCCGAGCCGCTCCTCCAGCCGCCGCGTGCAGTCGCAATCGCCGCAGGCCCACGGCTCGCTGCCGTTTTCATCGCGGCATTTGTGCCGCCCGTGCGCATCCTGCACCCGGACCAACTCCAGGTACTGCTCCCAGTAAGGCCGTTCCTCTTCGAGCGGCGTGGGACAATAACAGACTTCGACCCAGCGAGCCGTGCCATCGGCGGCCTGGCGGGCCGCCAGCATGTTGCGGACGTATTCGCCGAAGGCAACCGAGCCCTGGCCCAGGGTGCCGCGCTCAATGGCCTCGACCAGGGCCTCTTCGCGGCCGGGTTTCACTCTGGCTCGCACCAAATACCGCATCGTTCGGCGTCCTCAAGTGGCGGCGTTTCGATCGCTCGCCCATTTATTCTTACAGCTCTTGCTTTAATTTAGTGGGCGAACAACAGTTGTGCTCGAAAACAAATCATTCCCAGAGGTTTCGCGAGCCCCTCCGCCGTCGCCCTCGCATCGGCCCGTCACCCTAGCTGCCGGCCGATGCGAGGGCAAAGGCGCGAGGGGCGGCCCCTCTGTCGAGCCCGAACTGAGGCCGGGAACTCCTAGCAATTTGCACCGGGTTCACCCATTAAATTCCCTCAGGAACCAATCTTACAGGCTGTCCGAGAATTCCCCCCTGACAATCGAGGCCCTAATCTTCGGCTCTCAGGTGCCCCACGCTCGACTGAAAGTATCGCCGCCGGCGGATCGCAATCTCCCCCTCGACAGACGCCTGTTGATTGCGCAGATCTTCAAGGTTCGCCGTGCAATAACGGCACTCAATCGTTTCGACGTGAAACCTCACGTAGCCGGCCACGTCGGCCGATAGCACGCCCATCAAATAACTGCCCAGTTGCTCGCGCGGCGGGCAGCTCAAGCGGTGCCGCCGCCAGATCTCACCCAGCGCATGGACGCCGGCGTCGCGACGGCCATTGATGCCCGCGAGACGTTGTTGCAGTTCGTCGCCGCCGCGGAGCGCCTCTTCAATCGCGGCCATCCGCGCCGACGGCAAAGCCTCGTCGAGAAACGCTTCGAGTTCGGCGTTGGTGAAGTCGTTAGGCATATGCGTAAACGGTCTCGTTCCCACGCTCTGCGTGGGAACGCGATGCTGGCCGATCTGCGGCCCGTGCCATTCATGGACAAGTCTTGTTGGCAACCACCTCACTCGACGCAGAGCGTCGAAAACCTGCGTCCCCACGCACAGCGTGGGAACGAGTTATCATTTAGCGCCCCCATCCAGCATCCAGCAACCAGCGTCAAGCATCTTCTCCCTCATACAACTCCGGAAACACATCCTCACTCAAGCGCTGTTTCTTCACCAGCGTCCGCAGGCGAGCCAAAAAGTCGAACTTGAAATTGGCCACCTGCTGTTCGGTGATGCCAAGTAGTTCGGCGACGTCTTTGTTGGCCGCGCCGCGGACGAAGAGCAACTCCATGCACTGGATTTTTTGCCAATCGCCCTTCGTGCGCCAGTGCTCGATTTGCTCGGCCAGCCCCTGGCACAGCGCCTCTTCTTCGAGCTGGCGGCGTTCGCCGCTGCGGGCGATGCTGCTGGCCGGGCGGGCCTTGCCGGCCATTTCCCACTGGCCGCCGTCGCTGGCGGTGGTGGACGAAAACGGCAGGGCCGGCCGGCGGCCCTCGCGCCGCAGATAATCAGTCAGCTTGTGGGCCGCAATCGAGAACAGGTAGCTCTCCAGCGGCCGCCGCGTGTCGTAATTCGGCAGGCTCGTGAGGAAACCGATAAACGTTTCCTGGACGACATCTTCGCTCGCGGCCCGGCGGCGGAGCCGGCTTTCGACGAACGACAACAGCCGCCCTTCATAGTTGGCGATCAGCGTACTCCACGCGTCCGGCTTGCCGGCGCGGATCTGCTTCACCAGCAGCATGTCTGGATGCGATGGCTCGGGCATGGCGGCGACAATGAGTGGACCGAGTTAAAACGTACGGTTCAATTATTGTCGATAATTACCGCAAGTGCTATGCCTTCCGACCGGCCGCGCGGGGCAGACATTCGTATCGGCCAGTGGAGATTGGAATTGATGTTACCTTCGGCTGTGACGCATCGATGATGTGACAGGTAAATTCGATGAACGCCAAAACGGCACGCGAGCGGGCAGCAATATCTGCCCCACGACTCGGCGGTCCCACCCGTTGGTTACGCGCCCACAAAGATCAGAACCAAGCCAATCGCGGCGATGATCGCAGCCGGAACGCCCAGAAGCAATCGCTTAGAGTAATATCCCTTGGTCCAGGTGTCGATTTTGAGCAGGCCATAGAGCAGACCGATGCCGGCCAGCACGAGTGCCGCAACAGAACTAACGACCTCGGTACGAAAACCTTGCTGATAGCTAGTCCAGCGGTTCTTCAACTCGGCGTCGTCCTGTGCGGTAAACTCGACCAGCGTGAACAGCCGCTTCATCGGACCAATCTGCCGCTCGACGGTTTCCAAGTACTCGCCGTCGGAACCGGATGGCACGAATTGGCGTCGAATGAAGTTGATGCCGATCCCCATTCGTTGCAACTCGTATTGCGATCCCGGCCAGTACCGCAGCAATGCGTCTGAGCTCTCTGTGTCATCGCCGCCAAGGAGGGCCGGCCGCTCTGCCACGGCGAAGGCACGACCCAAAAGATTCTGCAAATGCAGCCAGGTTGCGGCCGACAGCATTTGGTCGGCCTTCTGGCGGCACTCTTGGGCGGTCGAGTACTCGCCGGTGCTGACCACCTGCCGCCAGACGTCGCCGGACCGGCTCGCCGGTTCATCGATCCACTCGGGCCGCTGACCGCTTGGCGGCGCGTGGCCCGACCAGCTCGCCGCCGTCGTGATGGCATCGGTTAATTCGCTCAACTGGACCTTCCTGCCGACGCTGGGGACCGAAATTTGCATTTGGGCGAATTGGGCCGCGTTCTCGGATGTGGCATCGATCTCAATCCACATTCTTCTGTCGTCGATTCGAATGGGGCCGTTACGATCGCGGCGGAGATTGAGAAATGCCGCGGCCGCCTGGCCAAACGACAGGCCTCGGTCGCGGAGGCGGCTTTCGTCGAAATGGATTCGCAAGATGTTCGGCTGCGGCTTGACGTCACTCGCGGCCGCCGCCGGTGCGGACGCCGCCGCGGGTTGTTTCGGCGCGCCCGTTTGACTGCCATGCGACGCGGGCAGGGTGTTTTCTACCGGGGCGTTTGCCTCATTTGCGTTTTGCTCGACGTGGGCGGGGCCAGTGTCGGCCCCTGGCGCCTCGATCGTCGACCCGCCCGCGGTTTTCGATTGCTGGCTTTCCGTCTCGGCCGCGCGGTTGGCCCGTCTCCTTCGGTCGCATCGTAGACTTCTTCAGCGCTCAACTGCTGGTCACCCGCCGCCGGGGGCGGCGGCGCTTCCGTCGTAGAATTCAGCTCGATCCGCGGCTTGTCAAAGTTGTCCATGATTTCTTGGATATTCTGACGTGTTTGGATTGCGGCTTGTTTGGCACGAGTACCGAGCTCTGCCGACTGGCGTTTGATTTGTTCAAGTCGGTGGTGCTCTTCGGCCTCGACCGCGGCCTGCGATTGTACCCGCGCCATCTTCACCGACGTAGCAGTGCGGGCCCAAAACAGCCCGATCACAGTGAGGCAAAAAACAATGCCAACCGCCCATCGCCCGGCCGAGCCCCGGTGGGTTCGTTCGTCACGCCAGAGTTCGTCGTCCGCATCATGCTGCCCGCGATTTCCGCCCGACAACGCCCAACTGAGAAGCACGAGTCCCCCGACCAGCGCCAGGAGCAGGAGCAAATTGCCGAACGCCCAATGCGGGGCCGCGTGTGCTTGCGCCTGGGCCCAGGGAAGGTCCGTTGGACCAAACGAATACGAGCCGCCGGGTGCGGAAACCTCGACGTGCGTTGCAACCGGCCGAATAGTGGCACGGACAAGAAACATCAGCACGATGAGCCCCAGCACTCCAGCACCCAACAACGCCAGCAGCGCAGGGCGCTAATTGCGATCGCCACGAAAAACGCGCCGAGCAGCCCTAGGATCAACAGGCCGAGCATGCTAATTCCCACCATTGGTGCAACCATTTCTATAAACTCTCATCGATCCAGAGCGGGCCGCTACCCAATGCCCTGTTCGAGTTGCTCACTCACCGCCCGCCGACGGCTGGGCGGCATCCAAGGGCTGGCTAGTTGCACGGCCGCCGCGACCGTGCCGGCGACCATCATGCCGGCCGGCTGCGGGAACCACCAAAACAGGTGCACCAGCCAGGCCGCGACGACGCAGCCGGCGACCGACCACGTACTGAGCCTCGTCGCTCGCGTGAATTCGGCCTGCCGCCACCACCGCACGAGCAAAAACAGCGTTGCAAAGAACGCTACGTAGGCCGGAAACGTCGGGTTGCCGACCAACTCGTGGGCTCCTGGCGGCCGTTGCCAATTGAGCATTTCGTGCGAAATGAGTCCCCAACCGGCATCGAGCGGCTCTTCGCCACGGTGCAAATTCACCAAGAGTGCATCTCCCACGCCAAACGCGGCCGCGCCCACGAGCCCGCCCAACAGCAGCATCACCAAACGCATCGGCACGTGGTCTTCTAGCTTCCCTTCGGTGAACTTGGCCGGCACCAGCACGGCCCAACTGGCCAGCGTGCCGACGATTGCCAGCCACAAAAAGACGGGAGCGCCGCCGATGCCCAGGACCGGGGCGGCGAGCGAAATCAACATCGCGAAGATGGCCGCTAGCAACATCGAACCCACGAGCTCGCGGAGTTTGTCGCGAAAGGGCTTCGTTGCCAGGTCGCGATGAACACGCTCGCGCCAGTTGGTCCGCATCCGCCGCCGGCGAACCTTATGGGCGTAGCGATCGGCGGCCGAGGTGGGCACCGGCACGTCCTTGGCCGCGACGTAACCTGCTTGCACACTCGGCGGGCCCGTCGTTGCAGCCGGCGAGGCATTCGCATGTCGTGCGTCGCGGCTGGCCGCGTCGCGATTGCGCACCGCTTGCCGCTCGACACCCGGCCGAATAAGCAGGGCCCAGATCGTGTAATATATACCGTAACAGACAAGGCCCAACAGAATGACGGCGAATGCCGGCGACGCGAATATCGCGGTCGCCACCAGTACGAGTGCCAAGATCGCCCACAGCCGGCCGACTTCCTGGGCCCGCGATTGGTGATCGGCCGCACTGCGAACTCGACGAAAAACCGGCGACGATTCGCGGAACCATTTCCATATTGGTTCTTCGATCGGACCGCTGGCCGCCAGGCTTGCATGCTGCCCTTGTGCGCCGGACGCGCGCCAAACGGCTGGGCATTCGCCCTAGGAGATCCTGCGGCCGGCGAGTCAATGGGTGTGAGCACAATATCGTCGTGAACGAGGCCCGCGTTGTCACTCGGGCTACTTCCACCGGGCATCAGCGCGAGCAATTCGCCCACGTTTTTTAGTCTCACCTCCGGGTCTTTCGTCAGGGCCCGGCGGACAATATCGCGATACGGCTCGTCGAGCCGCGACAGGTCGGGCTCCGCGGTGAGGTGCTTCATCAGCACTTCGCCCACGCTTTCCCCCTCGAACGGTACCGTACCGGTCAGCATCTCGAACAAGATGACGCCCAAAGCGTAGGTGTCAATTTCACGTCCATAGCGGCCGTTGGCGATCTCCGGCGCCATGTAGTGCACCGTGCCGACGCTTTCGGTCTGGCCGCTGCGGCGGCTGCACGAAATGAACTTGGCCAGGCCGTAATCGCCGATTTTGACTGTGCCTTCGTCGAGAAAAATGTTGCCCGGCTTCAGGTCGCGGTGCACGATGCCGTGATCATGCAAATAGCCAACGCCTGCGCACAGGCCGCGCATCCAAAACAGCACCTGATCGATTGGCATCCCCTGCGGGTACCGCTCGATGGCGTCTTCGAGCGACTCGCCCGAGACGTATTCCATGATGATCCACTGATCGCCCATCTCGTCCGTGCGGATGTCGTACAGGCCGATCAGATTCGGATGCTTCAAGTTGAGGCACTGCGTGGCCCCACGCAGCTCGACGTCCATGTTCCGGCGTATGAGCTTGAGGGCAACCTCTTTGCCCGCGTCGCTGGTGGCGAAATAGACTTCGCCGAACCCGCCGCGTCCCACGCCGCGCTTGATCGTGTACCCATCCAGTGGGCGCGAACCGCTGGGGTAGCTGAATTTCATGGCCGCGGCGGGCCGCGACAGTTCGGCAACTGGGGAGTCAGGCAGATTCATGGCTCTGGAATCGTTCTCTTTCTAGCGTATTGTAGCAGGCACACGCCGTGTGCCGTAGCATTTCTTCCAATCGGGCGCAACTACAGGCGCTGTTACGGCACACGGAGTGTGCCTGCTACATTGCTTCCCACGTAAATGCCAAGCCTTCTCCTTCCACACGCGCGCCGGGGGCCAGTTCACTCGCCCCCTGGCAGGCCTCGCCGTCCAGCACCAGCGGCCGTTCGGCGCGGCAATACAAACTGTTATTCTGACGGTAAACGACCACGTCGTGTTCCCAGTCGCGGCAGCGGATATGCGCGTGCCGCTGCGGACCGAGCACGATGCTATCGGCCATCAACAGCACCGCGTCCGCCGATGGCTGTGTCTTATGATGGCTTTCTATCACCAGCCGGGCGGTGGCGCTCAAGGCGTGCGGCTTGGTGAACCGCAGGCGTACGCTGTCGCCCAGTTGAATCAGTTGATTGTCGGCCAGCACGTACGGCCCGTCGACCTTTTGCCCGTCGACGCTCACGCTGTGCACTGGCGACAGCACATACGCCCCTCCCTCGCGGCGAATCGTCGCGTGCCGCCGCGACAGGTCGGCCAAAATCGGCACCGCGACTGTGTCGCCCGCCGCCGGCTGGCCGAGCGCCACCGCGTCGTCCAGGCACACCAGGAACCCGCCCACGGCGTCGATCCACAACAATCCGCGCTGCGGCTGATTCTTTCCGGTCACGGTGTCGTCCTCGCTGGCGGCCGCGGCGGCGTGAGTCGATTTCGGCACGCCCAGCACCGCCTGCCGCACGTCGATCGAAACGGGCCGTGCGGCCCGCCGCCCTTGGTGGGGCAGCGTCACTTCCATCCCGACGGCCTGCCAGGCCCTTCGCCGGGCCTGCCCGGCGGCCAAGTGCTGCGGCGCGACCGCGAGCAGCGCATCAGCCGCCGCCAGCACGCCCGACCAATCCTGCTTCGCCAAGGCACCATGCATTTCGGCACTCAGCCGCTGGATTTCGCCGCCATCTCGCTCCAGCCGCTGCGTCCGCTCGGCCAACCGCTCGTGCAATTGTTTCATTGTACTTATCTGTGCTGGATGCTGGAGGACGAGATCATCCGCCCGCGTGCTGGCGGCGGCCGCTTCGGCGAAATGGCCCCGTGCGGCAAGCTGGTCGCTTTCGACAACCGCCTGGGCGATCTGCCGCATCCGTCGGACGGCTTCGTTCGAGACGCCGCGGCGATCGAGCTTATCCAGCCGCGCCACGGCCGCCGTCGGCTGGTCGGCCGCCAAATATCCCACCACCTCGGCGAGCACGTGTTCCACGTACTGCTGCCGCAGTTGGCCGGTCGCTTCGCCGGCCGCGCCAAGCCGGTCCGCCGTTGCCAGGTCGTGCCAGCCGGCCGACGTATCGCCGCCGGCCAGCCGCTGCCGGGCCCGCTCGACGATCGAGCCGGCCACGTCGCGGGCCAGCTCCTTCGCCGGCAGAAAGTCGCACAGCGGCGCCGCCGAGAGGAGTGTACCCGCCTCATCGACGCGGCCCCTTCGCCATGCCAATCGTGCCTCTCGCAATTGCAGCCGCCAGGTGGGAAACATCAGACCAATCCGTGAAACGTGACTATTCGCTGTGGGTTGGAGGTGGCTGGGGACGAGCGAATGGCGAGCCCCCCAGCCGGTGCGGCGGATAGCAACTGGAGGCTCGCTAAGCTCGTCCCCAGCCGCGCAAGACGCCGTTACTCTTCGTCTTGTTGATAACTGACCGTCGCCACCTGCTGGCCCTTCTCGCCGAGCCCGAAGTACTGGGCCACCTGGTCAGTGATATCCGACGGCGTGCTGTCGTCGAGCGGAATTTCCGCCTGCACATTGACGTCGGCGTTGGCCAATTTGGCCTGGACGTCGAGTTTTGTGCGGATATCGGTGATCAGCTCCTTGGCGCGGGCGAGCTGGCTGTCGTCAAACACGTAGTCGCTCGAAGCCTGGGCCACCTCGACCAATTTCCGCTTCGCTTCCAGGTTTTGAATGTCAATGTCGAGCTTCCGCCGGGCGTTGATCATCGCGGCCAGCTTCTGGCGGGCTGCGTCGAGATTCTTCTCGCGGGCGTCGCGCATCTGCTTCATGCTGGCCAAGGTGTCGTCGGCCACCTTAAAGCGACTGAAACGGCGGGCCAGATCGTCCTTCACTTCGCCGACGGTGTACGTGCGACTGGCGTAGCGATAGACGCCCTTATTCTGCCCAAGATCGGTCTGCAGCCGCATGATGTCGCCCTTGTCCTTGGCGGCCTGGGCCTCGGCGCCGTCAACCTGCTTGTTGAGCTGCTCCAGGGCCACCTCTTCCTTGGCGATCACATGCATTGAGTTGCGGATCTCCGGCTCCAGGTCGACGACCATCTGCTTGGCCCGTTCGATCTGGAACTCCACCGGCACGCTGTCGCTGACCGAGTGTGTCATGTGACGGTAGGCGGTCTTCACATAGCTGCCCGCACTGCGGCCGAACAGGATGCCGACGGCTAGCGCGAGGCCCACCCCGGCGAACAAAAACTTCTTGATCATGATAAAGGCTCCTAAAACACGGGGGACGGCCCGTCTGGCTGCACTCGCGACGACGCTGGCAATTCAACTCCCGGCGGCGGCCCCAAAGCTGGTACAAAACGAAACAGAAACGGCCGTTCCCGCCCCCCGACCTTTCCTTTGCCCTTCGCAAGCCAAACGATTGTCCCCTCCCCCTCGGCGGGAAGCGGATGGACCAAAGGTTTGTCCCCCTCCCCTTTGTGGGGAGGGGTTGGGGAGGGGGTTAGCCTTCCAACAGGCACCGGCCCACAAAACAGGCCGTCCATCAGGAATTTCGCCGACGGCCGACCAATCTTGGCTCCAGATAGCACCCGGCGAAAAAAAAATTCGTCGCCGGGCACGTACGCCAATGCCGTCAACACCAGCCGTGCTCTACTAGCGGCGTGCGCTCAAGTTTGATGGCGATTGGCCAATAATTGAGCCGAATTCCGTCGATAGGAAACGACGCTTCCACGGCCGATTGCCGTCTCGCGAACCATCGCCGACGGCGCAGCCGCCACCTGTGCGAGGAACAACCGTGTCTGGCATTTCTGGTTTGTCCGGCTCCGGCCTTAACACCCTCTTCGATTACCTGTCGAAGCCGTCCAGCTCTGATCCAACCTCGGCCGCCAGCGACGTCGGCGATCGGGCCGAAACGCCGTTGCAGAACCCGAAAGAATTTCTCACCGCCGAGTTAGAGAAGCAAGGATACACGGGCACCGCCCTCGCCGACTTGCAAGCCAAGATCGAATCGGCCGTCGAAGCGACCGTCATAGCTAACAACGGCATCGGAGACCCCAAGGCAATTCACGAAGCGATCAACGAAGTGCTCAAAGAAGCCGGCGCAGACACCGCCGCCATCGATAAAGACGCCCAAGTGCTCCGCGCCGCCGGCCATCACCACCATCGTCACCACCACGCCCAGTCCACGTCCTCCGATGCTTCAGCCGCGTCGGACGACAGCATCGACGCCCTCCTCAAACAACTCGGCGTCGACCCTACAGATTTCAATTCGGCCTTGCAAAACGCGCGTCGCGAACAAAGCCGCCGACGGCTCGATCGACCTTACACAACTGTTCGCCAGCGCCCCAGCCGGCTCGCAGCTCAATCTGTTCGCGTAGCGACTGCACAGCGTGCCATAATTCACTTGGCGCAGTCTTCAATGGGCCCCTCTTATTTCCCTTTCTTTCGTTTGGCTCCCTCCACCTTGCGGGGAGGGCTGGCGAGGGGGTATTCGCTGCTGGCGTGGCCAGCAGTGCCCTGCCGGCCCTAGTGCTTTGTCAAACCTTGATTTTCGGATTAGCCGTCGGGCGCTAGCCCACCGTTCGTTCCGTAAAAACCGGGGGCTAGCGCCCAGCGGCTCATTTGTCGAACCCGAATACCTGCGTTGACAGAGCACTAGTCTTGCACGTTCCTCCTCGAATCCAGCAATGGATCCTCCCGCCACGCGGCCACACATATCCCACCGTCCAGCCCAGGCTCCCAATTCCGCATTTCTTTCGTCACTCAATTCAACGCCAAAGGCGTTTCACACCGTTGCCCAGGCCGAAGACTCGCCGTGGTGAGGTCGCTCCGAGCTTGCCGAGTAGCGCCACCCTGGGTTAATCACAAGGTCAGAGCGCCTCAGGCTGAAGGCGATAAACACTCCGCCCGCAGCGCAAAAACAGCCGCCATGCGGGGGCGCCATTCCGCCGCTCGCGACCAACCGGATTTTGCACCAAAACTCATGTGACAAGAACGGCGCCGGCCGCCAACACTAGCCCGTTCAGCAAAATCGCCGCAAATCCTCACCCGCGCCCTACACGACCCCCCAGTCCCGTCCGGCCCGGATGCCGTACATTCGCCCCATCCACGTCACTCACGGTTACGGCCACCCTGTTCCTCGCCCGATTTGCCAACATCGCCGCTGCTATGCCCGCGATTTTCCCCGTCGGCGAGAATCAATTGCACACATTCGTTCCCCAGGTCGGTTCGACATGAGCACGCAACGCGTGGCCGAATTTCGTACGTTTACGCCACCGGCATGCGTGCGTAGTCCGAGAAAACGCTGGCTATTTGGAAAGTCTCAAGCCCAAACGGGCAAGACGGCTTGTTGAAACGTCTCGGTCATAATTGCGGCTTCCCTGCTCGCCTAAGCGCGCGTGGGATTTCCCTACGCGAGCACCCTGGGATGCAACTGCCACGTCGCGATTGGGAAATCGATAGGCATTGTCCTCGACATTGCGCATAATACTATCGGCCCTTATGATGCGCCACAGCTTTGAACGACGTTTTATCTCACCTAGGGGCATTTATTTGCGCCATAAAGAACAACATCGCACTGAACGCATCGGTTGGCTGCGTGCCGCGGTCTTGGGTGCTAACGACGGCATCGTTTCAACGGCGAGCCTCATAGTTGGCGTCGCCGCCGCAGAATCCACGCGTGCCAACATCATTGTCGCTGGAGTGGCTGGCTTGGTTGCCGGGGCGCTGTCGATGGCGGCTGGCGAATATGTGTCGGTTAGCTCCCAAGCCGACACAGAGAAAGCAGACCTAGAACGAGAGCGAAGAGAACTTGCCACAGATACTGACAACGAACTGGCTGAACTAGCGGCCATCTACACTGCGCGTGGACTCGATGAACGTCTTGCAAAGCAGGTCGTCGTGCAGCTGATGGCCCACGACGCATTGGGTGCACATGTGCGCGACGAACTGGGAATTTCCGCAGCGCACACCGCTCGACCAGTTCAAGCGGCGTTGGCGTCTGCGGGGACATTTGCGGTCGGCGCGGCCATGCCCCTGTTAACCGTCGTAATTTCACCGGAACATTCCATTGTCCCTCTTGTCGCGGGCACTTCCTTGGTGTTTTTGGCGGTGCTCGGCGGGGTATCGGCCCGCGCGGCGGCGCCTCCCGTCCTTAGGGCTGCGGCGCGTGTGGCCTTTTGGGGTGCACTGGCTATGGGACTAACAGCGGGGGTTGGCGCATTGTTTGGGATTGCCGCCTAGCACTCTTGGTAGCAGCCGAATCTCAGCGTCGATGGTATTCGCGCACTTTAATTTGCTCGGAAAGCGGACAAGAATCAGAACGGCAGCTGACGACGTCTGGGCTTTTACCGCAGATTGCAGTCACAGCATGACTGAGACCGCTGCGCCGGAAATCGGAACCATCGGGGTGCCGATGACGGCTGCATCACTCGGCGAGCAGCCACTTTCGCCACGACCACGGGACGATCAACCATGCCTCACGCGATTGATTCTCGGCGCAAACATGCCTCGACAATCTCGCTTCCCAAAGGGCTCTTCGCTGCGTTGAAGCGGCGTCCCACCCCAATCAGTTTTTCGCCGCTGCTCGTCGAGATTGCATCCGCGAGCGCCGACACCGTTTATGAGCGTCTCGGCAGCGGTAAGGCAGGCCTGACGGCTGATCAGGCGGCAGACCGATTGGCTGAACACGGTCCGAATGTCGTGGCCGCGGACGCAAGAAAGAGCGTGTGGACACTTCTGTGGCACGCGTTTATCAATCCGCTAGTGCTGCTGTTGGCCGCATTGGCAACGATTGCTGTCGCCACCGGAGATCTACGGTCTGCCGTCGTTATGTCGCTGATGATTGTACTCGGCGTAAGTATTCGACTGATCCAGGAAGCCAACGCCGATCACGCGGCCGCCAAACTCAAGGCGATGGTCTCCGTGACGGCTGCTGTGATGCGAGATGGCGAGTTGCGAGAGCTCGCTGTGTCTCAGCTCGTTCCCGGCGACGTCGTGAAACTAGCTGCGGGTGACATGATCTCGGCAGAGGTGCGCATTGTCTCGGCGAGAGACCTATTCGTCACACAGGGTCCGCTGACCGGAGAATTGTTTCCCGTCGAGAAGTTCGAAATCGACAAAGGAACTCCTGCCAAGTCGCCCCTGGAACTCGACAACATTGCATTTTTGGGAACCAGCGTCGAGAGCGGCACAGCGCTGGCCGTAGTCGTGGCTACAGCCGCGATACCTATCTGGGCAGCATTGCGGAAACCCTGGCCGGGCAGTCGCCACCGACCGCCTTCGATCGGGGCGTGACGCAATTCACGTGGCTGATGCTCCGGTTCATGGCTGTGATGGTGCCGTTGGTGTTTGCCATTAATTGGGTCACCAAAGCGGACTGGCACGAGGCGTTCTTCTTTGCACTGGCCATTGCGGTCGGGCTGACGCCAGAAATGCTGCCGATGATCGTGACCGTCTGCTTGTCAAAAGGGGCTCTGGCGATGAGTCGCAAGAAGGTTATCGTCAAGCGCATCAATGCGATTCAGAACCTCGGGGCAATGGATGTCCTCTGTACCGATAAAACGGGAACGCTGACGATGGACCGCGTGATCTTGGAACGGCAATGCGACGTCGTGCTGAAGGAAGACGACGGCGTCTTGGCGCTGGCGTACCTCAACAGCCACTTTCAGACCGGCCTGAAGAGTGTCCTTGACCGAGCCATCCTTGACCACCGAGAAGTCCATGAGCACGCCAGCATCCCGGACTATGCCAAGGTCGATGAGGTCCCATTCGATTTCCAGAGGCGGGTGATGAGTGTCGTCGTCCGCACGCCGGAAGGCAAGGATCGCATCATCACCAAGGGCGCCCCCGAAGCAGTTTTTCCGCGCTGCCAGAATTTTGAACTCGACGGCCGCTTGTTCTCAATGGAACACCTGCTAATCGTCGAGCTGCAAGAGGAGTACGAGCGACTGAGCAGTGACGGCTTCCGCGTGCTGGCTATTGCCAGTAAAGACGTTGATCCAAAGCAAGCGGGCGAAGAACGAACCCCGTACACGAAGTCCGATGAGTGCGACTTGGTCCTCAATGGTTATGTGGCGTTTCTCGACCCTCCGAAGGAAACCGCGGCAGAGGCAATACGATTGCTGCAAGAGCATGGCGTCGGCGTCAAAGTCATCACCGGCGATAACGACCTGGTCGCCCGGAAGATTTATCGAGAGGTCGGTTTGTCGACCGATCGCGTTGTCCTCGGAATGGAAGTGGACCAGATGGACGACGGCCAGCTCGCCGAAGCAGCTGAACACGCCACGCTGTTCGCCCGCATCTCCCCAGCCGACAAGCAACGGATTATCCAGGCACTCCAGTCGCGGGGACACACAGTCGGTTTCATGGGCGATGGCATTAATGACGCCCCCGCTCTACGGGCCACCGACGTGGGGATCAGCGTCGACAGCGCCGTCGATATCGCCAAGGAATCCGCCGACATGATCCTCTTGGAAAAAAGCCTACTGGTGTTGGAAGAGGGTGTGATGGAGGGCCGCAAGGTCTTTGCCAACATCCTCAAATACATTCGCATGGGGGCGAGCAGCAACTTCGGCAATATGTTCAGCGTGCTGGGGGCGAGCGTCTTCGTGCCGTATCTGCCATGATGCCGATTCAGATCCTAACGAATAATTTGCTGTACGACGTGTCACAGACCGCAATTCCTACAGACGATGTCGACCCTGACCAGATCGCCAAGCCGAGGCCGTGGGACATGGGAGCGATTACCAAGTTCATCGTGTTCATCGGACCGTGTTCAAGTGTCTTCGACTACACGAGCTACTTCATGATGTTGTACGTTTTCAATTGCTGGGCCGTCGAAAAAGCGTCGCTCTTCCAGACCGGCTGGTTCGTGGAAAGTCTGTTAACTCAAACATTGATCATTCATGTCATACGCACCAGCAAAATTCCCTTCCTACAAAGCCGCGCCTCTTGGCCGCTCATAGCGACGACGGCAGTTATCATGACGATTGGCGTATTGCTTCCGACATCGTCGCTGGGACCGTATCTCGGATTCACCGCGATGCCGCCCCTTTACTGGCGCTGCTTGTCTTGACGTTAATTTGTTACATGCTCCTTACTCAAGGCGTTAAGACGTGGCTTATCCGCTCGCACTGGATCCGCACCGCATTTTGAAGCACGATTGAATGCGGGGCAGTTTCCTGCGAACCCGCTAAGTGCTCCAATACTGCTTCATGATTGGGCTCAGGATTGCGTTCCAATTTTTCTAAGCGTCTGTTAGTCACAATTACGATTGCCGAATGTGCGGGTTGCTAACTCGCTCATGTGGGCGTGTCCTATTCCACCGCCGCTGCCGTCATCTCATCGCGATAGCGCGGTGCACTCCAGGCGACGCCCAAATCCTTTTCGCCTGCCTTCTCGCAGGCTGATGCCCTTTCGCAACCAAGAGGTCGACAGTCCGGCTTCCGCATTGTGCAAATAACATCGCCCCTACTCCCCTACTCCACCCCACTTCCCAACTGGCTTATTCCACACCTTGACGTATGAACAAATATCCAGTACACTGATCCGCGGCAAAGAACCAGCCGTCGCTGTTTGAAA
This sequence comes from uncultured Planctomycetota bacterium, assembly GCA_963738665.1. Taxonomy (GTDB): domain Bacteria; phylum Planctomycetota; class Planctomycetia; order Pirellulales; family Lacipirellulaceae; genus JABDGM01. The sequence goes on along the minus strand of CAVTXL010000002.1, from coordinate 379,923 downwards.
ATTCGTACCAAGGCCAGTGCCGCTTCCCCTGCTCAGTGCGCTCGTCCTGCGCACCCCGGAACATATTGGAACCTCCAGATTTTACCCCCCACCAGGGTGAAGATGGCCAAAACTCGGTGGGGAGAGTTTTGGACACCTTCGATTACTTTGTGGGAATGGCGAAGGCACCTTAAACAGGGGGCGCGAGTTTCGGGCGCCTTCGAACTTCGCCCTAGTGCCGCTAGTGAGGCGATATGCAAATCGCCCAACACCGGACGGGCGGGAAGCTCGCGCCGCCCGATTCCGTGCTCATCCACCAACCCGAAGCGTAAGTGAGGCAATCCCCCCTCGCTTACGCCTCGGGCACCTGTTTCGATGGCTCAGAAGTCCGATTCCTGTTCCGGCAAATCGCTGATCGGCAGGGGCGGGCTCGCCACGGCGGCCGCCCGCGGCCTCCCCCGCGGGTCGAGCGCCATCTCGATCCGGGCTTTGATGTCTGCCAGGTGTGCGCGGGTGGCCGCATCGTCATCGACTTTCGCGGCCGCGATCTGTTTCGCCAGTGCCTCCAGCTCCGCCCGGGCCAGGGCCGGCAGATCGGAGGCCGGATTTTGGGTGCCGACGAGCGTGGCCAAGTGCTCCACGTGGGCCCGCTGCAAGTTGCGGCGATAGAGGTCGATCTTCACCGGCGGCTTGTCCAGCTCGCCCCACACTCCCTTTCGGACGTCGCCCAACATCTCGGCCGGGGAATAGTCGTCCTTGTCGCCGTCGCGCTGGCACTGCTCGGCCATCCGTTTGATGCGGTTGTCGTTGATCAGGCTATTCAGCACGCTCCGCTGGCTGGTGAGCACGCGGTCGGCAACGCCGGTGGCCTCCAGCCGCAGCATGATCGCCGGATCAATGAGGTCCGGCGTCACGCGGAAGGCGTGCTCGTTGATGAAGGCCACGGCCTTGCGCTGTTGGGGCGCGTCGACGGGCGTGTAGATCGTCTTCGCGTCGCCGTACCACAGATTGACGCGATTGACGCCGCCCACGACGTTCGCCACGTGCCCCAGCTCGCGGGCCCGCTGGGCCAACAGTTGGCCGTGCATGTTCTCGAGCAGCTCGTAGTCCTCACCCTCTTTGCACGTGGCCTCGACCAGATAGCCGGCCACGCGGTCGATGTTCTTGAGGCCCATCTCGGTTGCGGCGATCGGGTCGCTGCCCAGGTCCTCGGTCTGCTGCGATGGGTCTTCGCCGGGGTTCGGATCGCCGAAGCGCAACTGCGGATTGTCGACCTGCCGCTTCAAGATCTTCGCGAGCTCCGCCTTTTCGTCCTGGTCCTTATTGAACTGCCGATAGCCCCACTCGACGGCGAAGTGATCGTAAGGACCGACGATCGGAATCAGCGACGCCCCGTCGCCCGGCTGGGCGACGTAATTGAAGCGGCCGTAGTCCATAATCGAGGCCTCGGTGCCGAACTTCTTGGTGAACTCCGGATCGCGGAGCTGTTCGACGGTGTACGACGACGAGGCCTTCATGTTGTGCGGAAAGCCGATCGAGTGGCCAACCTCGTGGGCAACCACGCTGGCCAGCAGCTCGCCGACCAGCTCGTCGGGCAAGGGCAGCTTTTGGGCCCGATTGTCATTCGGCGACGCCTGCACGAAATACCAATCGCGGATCAGCTTCAGCACGTTGTGGTACACGCGGACGTCGGCCTCGAGGATTTCGCCGGTCCGCGGATCGTGCACTTCCGGGCCGAAAGCGTTCTCCGTCGTGGAAGGCAGCCATAGAATTGAGGAGATGCGGGCGTCTTCGGCGTCCCAGTCGGGGTCTTCGCGCTCGTTCGGGGCGAGCTTGCCGAGAATTGCATTTTTGAAACCCGCCGCCTCAAACGCCGGCTGCCAGCTTTCGATGCCCTTCTTGACCCAGGATTTCCACTTCTCGGGCACGCTGCGATCGACATAAAACACGATCGGCTTGACCGGCTCCGAGAAATCGGCGTCGGGGTCCTTTTTTTCGAGCCGCCAACGAATAATGTAGCGGAGGTTCTCGACTTGATGGCGATCCTCCTTGACGCCGTAATCTTCGAATTCCACGTCGAAGAAGCCGACGCGACTGTCGTACTTTCGCGGCTTCATCGCCGTTTCCGGCAGCTTGACCATGCTATGGTGCAAAATCACGGTGACGCCGCCCTGCGACGGATCACGCCGCGGCCGCGGCGGCCCGCCGCGACGCGCCCCGGCGGCCGGCTCGCGGTCGGAAAGCGTGTACGTCGCCAGCACCTTGGTTTCAACGTTCTTTGGAAAGACTTTGATTTCGTCGACAAACGTCCGCTTCTCGTCGAGGCCGGCGGCGTCCAGCGTTCGCTTCGCGCTGAATTCGGCCACGTCCGACTTGAACAACGACGTCACCTCGATCAACGGCGCCTTGTCTTTGCCCCAGGCGACGACGGGAAACGCACGGATGATCGGCGCCAGCGACGTTCGCTCGACGGCCCCTTTGAGGTAGTCGTCTCCCTCCGCGCGCAGCGTATACTTCACGTCCCGCAGCAGCACCGTCTCGTCGCGCAGCTCCCACCGCACGACGCGGTCGCGCACCGGCGAGCCGGCCTGGCCGAACCCGGCCTGCGTCTCAGCCAACTGCGTGACCCACAACATATCGGCGCCCAGCTCGCCGGTGGGAATTTCGTAAAACACCTTGTTATCAAGCTGATGCACCATGAACAGGCCATTCTTCGACTTGGCCTCCGTCGTGATTACCTTGTCGTAGGGCTTGATCGCCGACTTTTTCGCTTCAGGGGCGGCGCCTTCAGCCGCGGGCGGCTTGGCGGCGTCCTTTTCGTCGTCTTTCTCCTGAGCCCGCGCCGGCACTGCGATGGCGAGGAAAATGGCGAGGGCGAAAGCAGTGAGCGCAGGCTTCACGAAAAGGCAAGGCATCGGAGACTCCCATCCAGCCGAAGAGTGTTGTGGACCGACATCCGCGCCCCAGGCATCGCGGTCGAAGGACATCAAGGTCCCTCTAGCATAACCAATCGAACGAGGGCAAAGAACTACCGACCGCCCAGAATCGCCTCAAACTCATCGCCGATCCGCTGAATGTTGAAGTGAGCTTCGGCATAGCCGCGGCCGGCGGCGGCTAGCTGCTGTCGCCTTTCTGGCGAGGCGATTAATTCTTGGGCAGCGCGGCAGAAACCGGCGATGTCGTTCGGCTCGACGACGAGCCCCGCACCGCACTCGACGACAATCCGCGCCGCGAGGTTCTCACTCGGCACGGCCAACAACAGCGGCCGCCCGGCGCAGAGGTAGCTGAGCACCTTCGACGGCACGCTGAACACGCCGGCGTCCGCTTCGAGGATTGCCAGCAGCACGTCTGCGCTGCCGAGCACGTCCGCAAATACATTGAACGGCTGAAATCTTAGACAACGCAGCGTTTTAAGCTGCGACGCGGCGGCTTGCTCGGCTAGCCACTGGACGCCGGCGCCCTCCGATATAACGACTAGTTCGCCAGCAGCATTGCGATCGATTAGCTTGGCGAGTTCCAACAGTAGTGCCGGATTGTGTTTCATCGCCAACGTGCCTGAGTAGATGAAGCGAATGCCGGGTCCAAGATTGTTGCTCCGCGACCAGTCGTTCTCGCGCGGACGCAGCGGAATCTGTTCCAGCGGCGCCCAGTTGTGAACCACGTGAATGCGGTCCGGATTGACGCCCCAGGCCACGAGCAGATCGCGAAAATCGGCGGTGATCACGACGATCGACTGGCTGTGCCGGGCCGACCACTTGTCTAGCGCAATGAAGTAGCGCCCGACCAGGTGGCCCACGCCCGGCATTTTGCGGCTCAGCAAACGATACGCCGCCAGGCCGTACATGTCCTGCACCCACGAGACAAGCCGAATGCGGCTCGACTGGCACCATTTCGCCAGGCGGTGCTGCGCGAGCGACGGCGTGTTGGCCGAAATCACCACTTCAGGACCAAACCGATCACAGGCTTTGGCCAGCCGCCGGGCGTATTCCCGCTCCGCGCGGAACCGCCGCACGAAATTCATCTTCGGCACAATTTCGGAAAGCGTTATGCCGCGGACGTCGAATCCCGTCGGATCGTCGGCGCGGCGCTCGAGCTCGCCGCGCGGCGTCACGAACGAGCCGTTGTACAAATGCAGCACCTGGTGTCCGCGGCCGGCCAACTCGCGGCTCAATTGCACCTGGAATGGGTGACCAACGTAATCGTGTACGATCAATTTCATGCGCGAGTGTGATGCATTTTGAAACCCTCTTCCCAAGGAAGAGGGAAGTCGAGATATTGCTTCGATATCGCCGGACCATCTTGGTTCGGCGTCATTGAAAAGGTGGCCGTATCCCCCGCTAATGGTCGGGCCGCAGTGGAATCTCCGAGCCAAATGATCGAGCTAACTTTGAATCTCGACCAAGATGGCTATCTAACAGCCGCGGTGGCCCAATCGTGATTCGGTTCGTACCCTAAATCGATCAGCAACTCTCCGGCGATCTCGTCGAACAAGCGACTGTGCTCGGCCGTAAACTCGCGGGCCCAGCCCGCTTTCTTGCCACTGCGGAAGGTGTGGGACTTGTGGGGTGCGATGCGCGAGGCCATTTGCATGGCATACGCGTCGACGTCGATCGGCGTCCGGCAATGCTCGCTGTAAAACTCCGCCATGCTGCGAATAATCGCCGATTGTTTGTTCGACATCAAATCTTCAAATCGGATCGCCAGGCACTCGCCCGTCTTCAGCCAGCCCGCATAACGGGCGAAGCGCTGGGCGATGTTCGGATATTCCGTACCCGGTAGCGGCGGATTGAAGCCGGTGATCGAAAAGCGCGATCGCCTCTTCGATGGACGCCAGCGCGGCGAAATGAGAGTGGAGTCGATGCCAGCGGTTCATCTCTCGCAGATAGTGCGCCTCGGATACAACGACGTCGCGCGGGTCGCGATATACAAAATAGTGGACGGCGTTTTTCCTTTTCAAGTGGGCCTCGTATTGCGGATCGTAGAACAAATGTGCGCGCACGATCTCGTTGGGCACGATGCTGCGAATATAACGGTGGACACTTGCGGCCGAACGTTCGCGAAATTGAAACGAGCTGGTCATCGAGGCCAGAAAGGCACCGTAGTTGCTGCAGTGTGGCAAGCCATCGACGATTTGGTTGACCAGGTGCGTGCCGCTCTTGGGAAACGAATCGGCGAGCACCGGCGGTGCAAACTGGTAATCGGCGTCTGCCGCACGCAGGCCGTGCAGCCACCTCGGCACGCGCAGCATGCTGATGGCCGCCTTGCGCACGAGACCGTAGCGGCTGCTGAGATGGTGCTGCAGCGAATTCAACATGCTCATGCGATGAGTTCGGTCGTCAGGGGCGAAAACATGTGATCGGCGAATCGCGCCAATTGCCGTTGGCTCTCGGCGTACAGGTACTTGGCGCACTCGACGGCGGCCTGCGACGCATCGCGGTACTGGTCGACGTGGTCGATCCAGGCGGCAACTTGCCGGCTGGCCTCAACAACATAATCGCCGTCGCGCGGCACGACCAGGCCGGCGGCCTCACCGACCACGGTTTGCGTGCAGCCGCGATTGAACGTGATCACCGGCGCGCCGGTCGCAAACGCCTCGTTGATCACGATGCCCCACGATTCGCCCTTGTAGCGAGTGGGAAATAGCAAGACATCGACGCTATTGAGAAAGTCCGTCTTGGCCGCGCCGTAGACGGAGCCTGCATAGAAAACAACGCCTGGATACTCGCGCAGTGCCCGGTCGATCCACTGCTTCGCGGCTCGAGTGCGGATCGGCCCCGCCAGCTTCAAACAGACGTTTTGCCCGCTCGACCTCAGCGCGCAAGCGTTTCAATGGCTAGGCCGACCCCTTTGTCCAACGTGAGATTGCTCAACACGCCCAGGCAAAACGGCTCCCGCGGGGCAGATCGTGGCTGGCCGCATTCCAACGATACAACGCTGGGGTACATCGTCAAGAAACGGCGGGCCGCCGAATATTGGCGGCGAAAATCGTCGACCATCCGCGGACAATGGACAATGTGGACCCCGTTGGATCGCATCTGCCGCACGACCCAAGCCATGGCCGCGTTATGCCGGTCGATGTATCCGTAGGTGTGGTGGTGAAGATATAGGCGATAGCCCAGGAGACGCGCGAGGGTTGCCAACACGACTGTCAACAGCAGCCCGGAACGAGAGTTCGCCAGCAGGTAGAGCCGATTCCCGGCCACACGTCCATTGGCCAGCATCCGCAGCACGCAGCCCAGCGTGTGCAGGACGCGCATCGTGTGAAATCGGGCCCGCGTCGGCTGATGGCCGGGCGACCAGTTCCAAAAAGTGAGCGGCCCGGTACTCTGCAATTGCTGCACGATCTTTTCCGTAACCAGCGTCATGCCGGTGACCGGCGGCGGCACGATGCCGACTGCGTACACTCGCATGTGGTCCTCGCCGCCACGGGTCTGGTTGCCAGGAGATGACGCCATGGGACGACGTGCGGCGAGGTCACCGCTGCTGGAGGAGATGCCGTTGCCGGTCAACGCCGCGCCCGCGCTGTCCGATGGTCGGGCTGGAAATCGGGTAGCGATACGAGATCGAACGGGCGATCGTCTTTCCGCGCGCGCTGCTTTGCTCCGTGCCGAATAACAGGCGGCAGGCCCACGCCAGCAGGATCGCGAATACAAAACACTCGGCTATTTCGTTCGTCATAATGCCAAAGTCGCCGCGGGCAAAGCCGGCCACGTGCGGCAGGGCGGCCGCATGCAGCGAAATCAAAAACGGATTATTGGGCTGCTGGCGGAGCGGATCGTCCATTAAACGAATTCCCATGGCCGCCAACAGCGCGTACAGGATCATTGCCAGGATTCCACCTTCATACGCCGCGTGACCTGCCGGGCCGAGCCCCCAATTGGTGCTGGTCTGATGCGCCATATCGTGCGCAACGGTTATGCCCAGTGTCTCCGGCTTGTTCTCCCACACGCGGCGTGGGATCGGATAGGCCAACACGAAGCGCAGCGTGTTAAGTGGTACGGGCTCGAGTTGATGGGTGTCGACGTAGCGCTTGGTGAGCAAAGCGTAATGCACGTTGTTCTGCGAAAAGTAGTTCAGTTTGTTGGCCAGCAGCGTCTGGAACAGTCCCTGGCGAGTTCTCAATCCTTCTAACTGTGCGACTACGGTGCTAACCGTCCGCTGTTGTTTCGCGGGGCCGCGGTTAAAGAATCGCATCGACGAATAGACGAAGCTCACGAGCAGGATGCCAGCCGCCGCCATTGACAGCACGGCGATGGTGTTGCGAGTCTTCCAATGACGGGCATGAATCCAATAGACGCACAACACCGGCCCAAGAAACAGCGACAGCAGCAGCCGGCGACCTGACGATTCGATCATTATGAACAACGCCGCGACTACAAACACCCCAATAAAGAGCGCGAGGGCCGCCAAGTTGATGCGATCCTTATACCACAAAAAGAAACTGAAAACGCTGGCGAAAATCACCGCCTTATGCGACAACTGAAAAAGCACCAAGCCCACGAAGTTTGTGCGGGGCACTATGAAGGAAGCCAGCGTCACTCCGGCGCAAAACGTCAGCACAAAGAAATACGTTGCGGCGTTAAGCGGCGGCCACTTGTGCAGGCGCTGGCGCAAGCGCCTTGCCGATTGGGTTATAGTAGTAACATGCCAAGAGTGACGCGAGAAACACCGTGGTAACCACCATGTACCACTGCACTTCCTGCCATGTGGGCTGAAACCATTGCAAGTTTTCCCACGACCAGAGTCCGTATCGCACTTCCAGGCAGCCAAAACCGGTCCACATGCCCATGCCCATGAGCAGCACGTTCCAGCCGGTCAATAGATCGGTTTTCCCCCGCAAATAAGGGACCACGGTGAACAGGCCGCAGACGAGCATCACGGTCAAACCAAACCAAACTAACGGACCGGAGTTTTCCATGACCTTGTCGCCAGGGGTGATCTTACACCTGGACACTGTTACCGATTGTTATTTGAGATTACGTTCAAACGTCGCCGTCATCGCCTTTTAGCACGACCGCGTCCGCAAGCGCCCGGCGGACTTCGCTCACAGGGTCAATCTTCGCGCACCACATCGCCAGCGCCTCGCGAGCCCCTTCTTTGTAGCTGCCAATTTGCTCTGACGCCGTGACTTCCAACAATGCCAACCACAGTGCCTCGACATTGCCCTTAGCAAAGATCCGCCCGCCGTGGCCATCGGTGACAAGCTCTTCGGCCGCGCCTACGACGTCGCTCGCCACCACCGGCAGACCGGCAGCCATCGCCTCTTGCACGACAACGGCCCACGGCTCGCGGTCGCTCGGCAGTGCCAGGACGTCGGCCGCGTGGTAGGCCAACTGCAGCTCGTTCTGTTCCAAAAAGCCGGTCCACTTCACACGCGGGCCTAGCACCTCGGCCGATCGACGCAATTCAGCCGTCAAAGGGCCATCGCCGACGATCAGCAAATCCCACTCTGGCCGCTGGGCCGCAAGGCGTGCGAAAGCGTCTATGAGCAAGTCTACGCGCTTCACTGGCACGAGGCGACCGCTGAATAGAATAATTCGGCGACGTGCGTCTAGCCCGTACCGCCCGCGAAACCGTTGCAATCCGTCTACGTCTATTTGGGCGAACGAATCGTAATCGGGGGTGTACGGCACGCGGTAAAAGCGCCGGCGGTCGGCGCCGTACTTCAAAAAGAACTGTTCGCCCAAGTGGCCCATCGGCATCACACCCGCCGTCCGCCGCAGCCACCAGGCGTAGACGCGTCGTTTAAGCCAGCCCTGCACGGGATTCAAATGCCGTTCGCTCCGGATATTGCTGTCGTTATTTACAAACAGCGGAATGCCGGCCCGGTGACAATGCCCAATTAGCCGCAAATAGGACAGGTAGCGATGTCCGTTGCAAATCACGGCGCAAACATTGTTCTTGTGAATGTAATCGATGAGTTGACGCCCTTTTGTCCACTCGGCAAGTGGTGCATGAAATGTCCCCGCCAGCGGCGAATCGCCTTTTTTCCCGAAGTATTTTGCGTTGATCGTGGACGGCGCCGGCGACGACGACCACGTGAAATCGGCATCGCCATGCGTCACGAGCGTGTGCAGCTTTAGCTCGGGGATCCCGGCCGCAATCAGCTCATGCAGATGATTCCGGTATGGCGTCAGGCAATTGGTAACGATCGCCAACCCGGGCCGCTCGTCGCCCGCAGCCGCCGTGGCGCCAGTCTCAGCGGAGGCGTCCGGCGCGGCGCCGGCAGATGTCGAGGGATGAACGACGAAACTCGTCATGTCGATCGTTCGCCGCCGGCTTAATAGGCGCCCCGGCCAAAAATCACGATCCGCAGCGTTTTCAGCAGCAAATAGATGTCCAGCCACAGCGACCAATTGCGGACGTAGTAGGCCACCAGTTGCAATCGCTCGTCGTAGCTCGTGTTGCTGCGGCCCGACACTTGCCATAACCCGGTGATTCCCGGCGCGACCATCGTATATAGCGGATAATACTCGCCGTAGCGCACTTCCTCCTCCAGCAAGATGGGCCGCGGCCCGACGAGGCTCATGTCGCCACGGATCACGTTCCACAATTGGGGCAATTCATCGAGGCTTGTTTTGCGAATGAAGCGGCCGATACGGGTGATGCGCGGGTCCCACTTGAGCTTGTGCGTGGTTTCATATTCCTCGCGCAGATCGGGATAGGCCTCAAAATACTCGGCCAGCACGGCATCGCCGTTGATCAGCATCGAGCGGAACTTCCACATCTTGAAGCGGCGTCCGTTGCGGCCGATCCGCGGGCTGAAGTAGAGCACCGGCCCGCGCGACGACATCTTCACCGCCACGGCGATGTAAAACAATACCGGCAGCAACAGGATTCCTCCCACCACCGTCAGGCCAATGTCGAGCACGCGCTTCATCATCCGCGGCAGGGGCAGCAACATGTTCTGCTGCAGATGAATGCCGCTCAGGCCGTCGATTTGTTCGTGCCGGGTCCAGTGATCGGGCAGGCCGGTCAACTCCGACAGGACGTGAATGTGGGGAATTGCGATCAAATACTCGGTGATCGCCGATCCGATGTTGGCCGTGGCGCCTTCGGGCGGCACGACGACCGCCCAGTAAATGCCGCGATTTTGGGCGATTTCGCTGGCCCTCTCCCACGGGCCGGCATACCACGGTTCGTCCGGGGTGGTCTCCAGAACGCTGGGGTCAGCAATCACGCCGACCGGCCGCAGGCCAAGTCGCCGATTCGCCGCCAGCCAATGGTATAGCTTCACGGCGACCGCGTCGTCGCCGCACACCAGCGCCGAAAAACCCCACCACGAACAACCGGCCAACGTCCGCCGCGCCAAGCTGCGGGCCACCGGTAGACCGACACCGCAAAATAGCAGCGCCAAGACCAAAAACAACGGTTGATTCGTAATCCCCCGCGGCAACATGGCCAAGCCCACCGTCCACATCGCAAACATCGCCGTCACCGCGGCGGATAACCGGCGAAATTCCTCGACTGGGCTCAGCCGAATGCCCGGATACAGTCCCAACTCGGCTGCAATGATCAAAAAACCGGTCGCAATTGGGGGGAAGCAGGCCGAGACGTCCATGCCCGCGCCAATGTTCAAATACCGTACGATCGCTCGTGACAAGAAAATCCCGAATGTCAACACCGCCAAGTCGGAGATCATTAGCGGGATGGACGTCAGAGCGAGCTGCAACAAATACCGCCGGCCGATCCGGGGCCGTTCGCCCACATTTATTCCGCCGTCCTCGCCGCGCGGCCCTTCGATCAGCATCGTTCGCGACTGGCCCAATTCGCGATAGTTGGGCTTCAACACCGGCCTGGGCCCCGATCCGCCAAGCGCTGTTGCAGTGCTGCTCGCGTGCCTAACCTCCGTGTCCAGCGCATCGCTCTCAGGTGGCAAGCTCTGGTCTTCCAGGTCGAGTGGACTCATCTCGGTAGGTCTCTTCAAGGAGGGCCAAATCAACGGCCAGCTATCACCGAATGCCGCTCGGCTTGCGGGAGGAACATGCGAGGGAGGAAAAAAATATGTCCACCGCGTGGTTGGAGCGGCGCTGCGCTACGAAAAAGAGTCGCGGACGACCTCCTGACCGCCGTGCTCTTGGATGTCTGTGGCCCAACGCCCCAAAAGCTGATCGCAAGTTGCGACGGCCCGTCTCGCGGCAGTCGCCGTCTTGGCCCAGTCCCTCGAGCACTTTGGTCGGGCGATCACGCGCCAGTGCGCACGAAAAGACCTGATCACCGACCGTCCCAGCTATACAATTTATCCTACCTGTGTCGAAATCGGGCGTCAAGGAATCGGGACCTTTACGAGCACCTCAGGTTGCAGGCGCGAGCATTCCCGCTCGGCGCAAGACGATGAACCGCGTCAATCGTTACGCATCCGCGGTGCCACCTGGTTGCGACCCACTCAGCCTGTGCTAAAATTCAGACTGCTAGCGGACGTAGCGACTTTAACGATTGGCGCTCCGCCACCCGGCGCTTGAGCTAGTCTTGCCGGGCTATCTTTTCTGGACCGCGAGTTTCACCAGAGCCTCGCGACTTGCCGTCTGCTAGCTCCGGCCTCTCTGCAGTTAAGTAAACCATGAAAGATAAAGTCATCTTAGTGACGGGCGGCGGCGGATTTATTGGCGGACACCTCGTCGCGCGGCTCCGCGAGCAGGGCCATCGCCACATCCGCAGCATCGATGTCAAGCCGTTCGAGCACTGGTACCAATACTTCGACGATGTCGAAAACATTCAGGCCGATATGAAGCTCCGCGATACCTGCCGCGCCGCCTGCCGCGACGCGAGCGAGATCTACAACCTGGCCGCCGACATGGGCGGCATGGGCTTCATCGAAAACAACAAGGCGCTATGCATGCTGAGCGTGTTAATTAACACGCACCTGCTGCAGGCCGCGCTCGATGCCAAAGTCGACCGCTACTTCTACGCGTCGAGCGCCTGCGTCTACAACGCCGACAAGCAAACGAGCGAAGACGTCGTGCCACTGAAAGAAGCCGACGCCTACCCGGCCATGCCCGAGGACGGTTACGGGTGGGAGAAGCTGTTCTCCGAGCGGATGTGCCGCCACTTCCGCGAAGACTTCGGCCTGGCGACGCGCGTGGCCCGCTTCCACAACGTCTACGGCCCGCACGGCACCTGGGACGGCGGCCGCGAGAAGGCGCCGGCCGCAACCTGCCGCAAGGTGATCGATGCCATCGAGACGGGCAAAGACACGATCGAGATCTGGGGCGACGGCAAGCAAACTCGCAGCTTCATGTACATCGACGATTGCATCGAGGGCATTCTCAAAATTACCCACAGCGACATCATCGAGCCGCTCAACCTGGGCTCCGATGAGTTGACCACGATTGAAGGTCTCTACGACATGGTCGAGGAGATTGCCGGCGTGAAATTCAAGCACACGCACAATCTTAAGGCCCCCAAAGGCGTCAACGGCCGCAACAGTGATAACACCCTTATCAAAAAGCTCCTCGGCTGGGCCCCCGGCATCCGCCTGCGAGATGGCATGGAGCAAACCTATCGCTGGATTCAAGAGGAATATCTCAAGGTCCACCGCGGCGAGACCGTGCGAACGTAAACCCGCGCGGGCGGCGAGTTTTGTCGCAAACATCGATTTGGGCTCCAAAGGTTGGCGATTTGTCGCACGCCCCGCGCGGATTTCGCGGAGCAACCAGGGCGGCGCTGCGCGCGAGGCCGCCAAAAGGCGGTGGCATAGCGTCTATTGTTGACCATTTGTTGGTCAATGAACGGTTAGTTTGCGCGAATCGCTTGCTACTTTTGCGTGAGCGGTCAGTCGTTCTTGGCGGCGGGCGCAGAGCGGCATCGGCGGTCGATCGCGGACCGAAACCGGCCGGCCGATCGAAGCACCACATGTTGTGGGTCCAATTTCGCCTCGCGGCTCACGAAGTTATTTTCTTTTTTTCGTGGGGCGATATGCGAGCAAATCCGGCCGGACGATTTTTCGTAACCGACTCGCCGGCCCCAGGTTGCGGACCGAGCTCGGGCAAGTTGCGCTCGAATAACGCCCCGGGTGTGGGACATTGCTCTCGCGGGTGAGGCGAAATGGCGTCCAATCTTGTGGTTGCGGGGCGGGCGACAGCCGGCGCAGCGGGAGCGGGAGCGGGAGCGGAGAGAGCGTAAAACCGCGACGTGTGTGGTTCGAGATTTCAAAGAGCCGCGGCTGGAGTGTGCTGAGCGCCGAGTATAGTGGATATTTGTTCAAATGTCCAGGAGCGGAATTGGCCAGGCGGGGGTGAGGGGTGACGAGTGAGGAGCGAGCTGTTGGATGCGAACGCTGAGCACGCGCATGGTGGAATTCGCTTGACAGTTTTTGGCCAGGGTGAAATCGTCAGGCCGAAAAGACGTCTTGACGTGGCAAAGTGCAGTCCGCGAAAGCTGGCTAAAAAGGGTGCTCGATGATCGAGAGCACCCCTCCCTACGGGCAACATGACTAGCACGTCAATGGCCGCGATGATGAGGAAGTGGATTTGGGGTGATTTGATTGGGCGGCCGGCAGGTCAGGCTGGGCCGGACGTTTTCAATCGGATGGCAGGCAATGCCGGGCGTACGAAACCTGCGGTTTAGGTATCGCGCGGGTTCAAACTGCTAGGCGGAGGCCGGACATCAGCACTGCCGGGCAAGCCGGCAGCGGCGCCCGGCGCATGAGAAGCGAGAGACGCGGGCCGCGTCAAAAGTGCAGAAAACACTATCGCGGTAGGGACGGTCATTGCTGAGCGCCCCCCGCCCAGATCCGTACATGAGTGTTTACCTCATATGGCTTCTACGTTGGGTCAAGCGTCGAGATCGAATCTCGCGCACTTCCGGCCTACGTGACGACATGATTTGACCGGCACTGTGTCCGAACCATGCATGTGAGCCGCAAGTTTCCCTCGGTCGAACCCCTTTCCTCGACAGACTCCGCCCGCGGAAATCGCACCCGAGTTTGTTCGCCTGCGTCGTCGGTGCTACGAGTTCGTCTGACTTCCCCACAGCGTGCATGTCAGCCGTGCCGTCGTCGACGCTCGCTGACCGCTCCGTTGCGTTAGCAGCGGAGGCTGTTGGGATCTCCCGGTTCTCGCACTTGGAATGTCCACGCCTGCGCAGGGTCTCGGACTCCGCCGTGTCCATCGGCCACCGGAAAGACCGCGATCCTTCCAGCTCAATTGAGCCAACAAGCGGGCGAACTTTTGCGATTCGCGCCCAACGGCTGGTAAAGAATCAATTCAGTTCTTACCGCATTCGGCGGGAATGTTGAGCCCGACAATCGGCGATTTCGCCCGGCCGGGCTCAGAGGCTATTTGGACCTCTCCAGTGGAGAGGGCAGGTCGCAGCGGACGACTCGCCGTGGCGAGGTAAGGGTCTTCACTCTGTGAAAAGACCCTCACCCCGACCCTCTCCCGGAGGGAGAAGGGGACTCCCGCTCACCACTGCGGCGGCGCGTACACCGCGGTGCCCGGCGCATAACCGGCGGCCGGCGCGGGAGCATACGTCACCGGGGGCACGCTGCACGGGTCATACGCGGTGGGCGGCGGACAGGCCGGCCCGGGCACTGGCGCTGGGACCACAGCTGCCGTTTGTGGGAACAGTGCGCGGCAGCAACAACAACCACTTGCACCGGCCGTCATGCCGGCCAGCGCAAAAACAATCAAGGTCTTCTTCATGGAGCTGTCTCCTTGCGATACAAACGTCAGCCCACGGGCGACAACAGGCAGGAAGATTCGCGACCGGCGAATCCAGCGGCATCCCGGGGGCGATGCGCGTGCCGTGCGGCAGACGGGCCAGATACTTCTACGCAACACTACACGCTGCAGGCCGATGTGCAAACGCGGCGGTGCAGGAAAAAAAGCAAATCAATTCGCCGTTTGTTAATCTGTGACACCAACGCAAGCGCTAGCGTCACAAGTGAAACAGCCGGGCCATCCTGGTCCGAATTAGATTGCCGACCATCCTGGTCCGAATTGGTCGTGTTGCGCATGCACTCCCGACCAAGATGGTCCGGCTAATTGGCAGCTTCAATATGAAAGACTTCCTCCAGCTCGCCGACGACCGGCGAGTTGTCGGGATTTACCGACATTAAGGGCGCCATGTAGTCCCACCATTGTCGGCAGATTTCCGTTTCGGCAACTTTGGCAAAGTTCTCCAGATCGTCGATCTCCAGATAGCCGAACAACTCGAGCGTGTTGCGGTCGAGGAAGATCGAGTAGGATTGGACGCCGTGCTTTTTGAGCGTGGCGTTGAGTTCCGGCCAAATCGGATTATGGCGGTGCGCGTACTCGGCTTCCTGGCCCGGATGCAGCTTCATGCGAATGGCGACCCGGGGCATGGAATCTTCCTGACTTAAGCGGGAGCCCCCTGACGAGACTGGGGGTTCACATAATTGTAGTGGAATCCACTACCTTTGGCAGCCTGTTGAAAAACGCCGTCGTGGCGTATTTCAACCTCGCCAAGTGCCGAGCAAAGCTCGTCACGGCTCGCAAAACTGCGACTTGGGTCGCAGTTTTGTCATCGCATCCAGGCAATGCAGCAGCCCGTCGACTTTTTCAACGGACTGCTAGCGACCCGCTGCTGCCCGTTGAATAGTATTACAATGACGACTGGGCCTGGCGCGACCTTACCAGCGACGATCAACGGCAAGTCCCGATGAACGGCTCGTCCCTCCGCACAGCAACTCAATTCGCGATCGGTTTGGCGATCACGGCGCTGGTGCTCCACACTTGGCTGCTGATGGGGCTGATCGTGCCGGTGGTTGTCGCCGGGGACTCGATGGCGCCCACGCTGAACGGCGGCGGCCGCCAGCGCGTCATCATCGACCGCACCGCGTTTGTCCTTCGCCAACCGCGGCGGTGGGAAGTCATCGTATTTCGCTGTCCCAGCTCCGCAGATCAATTTTGCGTAAAGCGCATCGTGGGCTTACCTGGCGAAACCGTGACGCTCGCGGGCGGCGAACTCTCGATCGATGGCCAATGGATTCCCAATCCGCTCAACGGACCAGATGTCCCCGCCGACGTGCGAATCGCGTATCGCGTCCGACGAGGCGACCGGCCCGAGCTTGTCGACGACCGCGACGCCGCCGACTTCCCCTGGCCGGGCCCGGCTGCCCCCGGCCGCGCCGCCAGTTGGACTCTAGGCCCGGAAGAGTTTTTTGTGATCGGCGACAACGCAGCCGTCTCCGACGACAGCCGCAGTTGGGTTCCCAAAGCGGGCCTCGACGCTAAACTGGTGTTGGGCAAGCCCTTGGGCGTTCGCTAGCACTTTGGAGGGCGGCTGCCATATCGGCGCCTTGGCTGGCGAATCGCCGCCCGCCCGACAACTGGGCAGTGCCTCCGCCAGCCGTTTTCGCTATATTCGCCCCGCCGGCACGAACAACTGCCTGCCCCCATTCAGGGCTCATTCAACTACCCGTCCAGACTAACACGGACTGCTCCCTTCAGTGGCCAGCCGCACGACGCTATGAGTAAATTGCCCAAGATTCCCGCCAAGCGCGACCACTCGCCAAAGCAGCCAAAAAAACCTGCCGAAATTGTCGACGCTGCGCCATCGTATGCTATCCGCGAAACCGTCGAATCGATCGTCATCGCGTTCGTGCTGGCATTCCTATTTCGCACCTTCGAGGCCGAAGCGTTTGTTATTCCGACCGGCTCGATGGCGACCACGCTCATGGGCCGGCACAAAGACGTCGAATGCCCCAAATGCGGCCACCGCTTCACCGTCTCGGCCAGCGAAGAAGGGGACGAAGCGGAACAGTATCAAGCGGACATCGACCGAATTCAGGCCCAGTTGCAGAACCGTGATTTGCGCGGCCGCCCGCATCGACATGGAACAGCGCATCCGCCAACTGCAGCAAAACATGCGCGGCTTGCAAATCGTCGCCGGCGTCTGTCCGATCTGTCGCTATCCGATGCCGATGGTGCCAGATTTGGCCGCGGTGACGCCCCGATGAACGTGATGTCCCGTATCAGCCCACCTTCAACGGCGATCGCATCCTGGTTAATAAGTACCTGTACGCAGTCACCGATCCCAAACGCTACGAAGTCATTGTGTTTCACTTCCCTGGCGATGCCGAAGTCAACTACATCAAGCGGCTGGTCGGCCTGCCGGATGAAACATTACGCGTGTACGAGGGCGATTTACTGGTCGGGCCGCCCAGCGCGAAGAACGGCGAAGATTTCAAAATCGCCCGCAAGCCGCCCGACAAAGTGCTCGCCATGCGGCAGCTCGTGCACGATTCCGATTATGACCCAGCCGAGCTCTATGCGGCCGGCTGGCCCCTCCGCTGGCAAGCCGAACCGACCGCCGGCGGCGACGGCTGGCACACCGATGCCCAAGTGGAAGGCAAGGACGTGCGCGAAAAGTTCACAGTCGATCGCACCCAAGGCGGCGACGCCTGGCTGCGGTATCACCACACCGTGGCCAACGACAACGTCTGGAACGAGTTGGACGAGTTGCGGCGAAACAGCCCCGACGGCGTTGCCGCAAGATTCCCTGATGCTGAAATCAACAACATCCGGCCACAGCTCGTCATGGATTTCAACGCTTACAACACCCGCGTGCAGCGCGGCGAGGCAGAGCGAGACAATCAATTGTGGCCGAACCAGTACAAACTTGGCATGCACTGGGTCGGCGACCTGACGCTTGATGCCGACGTGGAAATCACAAACGCCAAAGGAGAGCTACTCTTGGACCTAGTCGAAGCAGGCAAACATTTCACCTGCCGCATCGATTTGGCCACGGGCCAAGCTAAGCTCGGCATCGACGGGATCGCGACATTCGCCCCGCAGGGGCAGACGCCCCTCTCGGCTCCCGGCAAATATCATGTCGCCTTCGCCAACGTGGATGACCAATTGCTCCTCTGGGCGGGAAAACGGTCCTGGCGCACCGACAATTTCCGCGCCGAGCCAGATCTCGTGACCTTTGATCAAGCGACGGTCTACGACGCTTCCCGGGTCTTCGCCTCAGTTCCGCTAATGCCGGTGACTAGCAACTCGGATGCGGGCGACCTCGCCCCGGCCGGCATTGGGCACACGACAGCGAGCTCACGGTGACGCGACTGAAACTCTGGCGCGACATATACTACATCGCCGACAGCGCAACGCAGCACCGTGCGGTAGGGGGCGTTGCGATTTCCGATTATCCGGGCCTCAGCGCCGATGAAATTGCGCGGCTGCGTGTCGATCCATCTACCTGGCACATCTTTTCGAACCGCAAGCCGGTGGATTTTCCCTTGGGACACGATCAGTTTTTCGTCATGGGCGACAACAGCCCGGAAAGCTCCGACGCCCGGTTGTGGACGGAGGGGTCGCGCAATCGGGGACGCCCCGGCGGCGCTTATTTGGAACGCAAGCTGCTTATTGGCAAGGCGGTGTGTGTGTATTGGCCCCACGCATCGTACACGATCCCGTTCACAAGCATTCCTGCCTGGCCGAACTTTCGCGATATGAGATTGGTGAGATAGGAGCCAAGAGCTGAGAGGCAAGAGTCGAGAGCCAGACGTGGAACCGGCCGAATACGCCTCGCCCGGCTCGCGGCAATTGACCCGCGTTCCTTACTTCTTGGCTTCCCGTCATGGAGGACGATCAAATGGCGCTCTTGCATGCCAGCGGATTGGTAAAGACCTATGGCCGACGGCGGGTCGTGGACGGCGTCGATTTTGAAGTCCATCCCGGCGAGATCGTCGGCCTGTTGGGCCCCAACGGGGCCGGCAAGACGACTTCTTTCCGCATCACGTGCGGTATGATCGATGCCGACGCGGGCCAGGTCACGCTGGCTGGCCACGACGTCACGAGCTGGCCCATGTTTCGCCGTGCGAAGGAGGGCGGCATGGGCTACCTGGCCCAGGAATCCAGCGTTTTCCGTAAGCTCTCGGTCCACAAGAATTTGCTCGGCGTGATGGAAATGCTCGGCATGAGCCGTAAGGTCCGCCTGCACAGGGCCGAGCAACTCATGGAACAATTCGGCATCACGCATCTGCGAAGAGTCGCGCGATCTCACTCTCGGGCGGCGAACGACGGCGGCTAGAGATCGCCCGTTGCCTCGTCTCCGATCCCCAGATTATCCTGCTTGACGAGCCGTTCACCGGAATTGACCCTGTCACGATCGACAGCATCCAGGCCATCATCCGCGACCTCCGCGATCGCGGCATCAGCGTCTTGATCACCGACCATCAGGTCCGCGAGACGCTCGAGATCACCGACCGCAGCTACGTGATCCGCGAGGGCCGCGTTCTCTGCCACGGCCGGCCGCGGGAGGTGCTCATGAATCCCGAGGCCCGCAAGTACTACTTCGGCGATGGACTGGACGTAAAGTTCCACGGCGCGGCCTGATGCAGCAGGCATGGTCCGCCTGTCGTAGCAGCCCTTGCAGCGGGCGACTAAATTCAATGGCTGGATGGCGGCCGACAAGACGGTCGAGGTGTGCGCGCGTCCGTGGCCACATCCAAGGAGTGCCCTTTAGCGACGGGCAGTACGTTGAGAAGGGCGATTTGCTATTTGAACTCGATCCCCGGCCGTTTCAAGCCGAGATCGACCAGGCAAGCAACACGCTGAAAGTCTTCGCAGCGAAAAAAGTTGCGGCCGACAAAGAGGAATCGCGGTTGCGCGATCTTCAAACCAAGGGCGGGGCCCGCCGTCCGCAGGTGGTTGGGCTCGGCAATGGAGCCGACGCGCGAGCTTCAGGCGGCCGACCGCGACGCCAAGCATAGCATGGAGAAGACGCTCCGTTCGGTCCGCGAGATGAGTCTCCCCTCGCCTGGCGAGCAACTACACGTCGAGAAACAACAGTGCCATGCGTTCTGCCGCTGCTTCTCCGCTGGCAATGCACTGTGGCACGCCGACGCCATGATAGGCATTGCCTGCCAGCGCCATCGTCGGCCATCGCGCCGCGAGCCGCTCGATGCGCTCGACTCGCTCGACGTGTCCGACCAGGTACTGCGGCATCGATCGCGGCCACCGCGCGATGTCCATCCATTCCGGCAGGCCCGTGATCGCCAGCAGCTCACCCAGTTCGTCGACCACCAGTCGCCGCAGCTCGTCGTCCGACAGTTCGACTAGCTCGGGTCGCATTGAGCCGCCGACAAACGCTCGGACCAGCACGCACCCCACAGGCGCCCGGCCCGGAAACTTTTGGCTGGCAAAACTCGCGGCCACGATCCGGCGCCCCTCGATTTGGGGCACGACAAAGCCGAAGCTGTCGAGTGCCCGCCCGATTTGTTCCCGCCGAAAGGCGCAGCTCACGACGGCGCAGCCCGCGTGGGGAATGGCCCCGAGCTCGTCCGCAAGTTGCCGATCAACTGTGTTGAGAGTCGCCGCCGCGGCAAACGCCGGCAGCGCGACGATCACCGCGTCAAACGGCTCGGCCGCGGCACGTTCGTCAATATCAAGTCGCCACCGGCCCTCGGCCGAAGGGTACACGCTGCTCACGCGCGAATTCAACCTCACCGTGTGCTGCTGCACGCGTCCCGCCAGTGCCGTAACGATGCTCGACATTCCGCCGCGCGGCGCGACAAAGGCTCCATACCGAGCGCCGCTGGTGCCAGCGCCGGGCGATTTTGGGCGCTGCGATTAGGGGCCCCCGACTTTTCATTCCACAATCCGAAATCCACATTCCGCAATCGACACTCTTCGTTTCCCGCTTCCCGCGCCAGAGTCGCCCGCAACAGGCTCCCATACCGCCGTTCGTACTCGAGAAACTGCGGCATCGTCGCGGCCATGCTCAATCTCTCGGCGTCCGCGGTATAGATGCCCGCCACGAGCGGTTGCACCAGTCGTTCATATACCTCGCGCCCCAACCGCCGCCGCACGAAATCGGCGACCGACTCATCGTCACATGGATTGTTGGCTTGCTGATGGTCGTTGCTCGCTGCGCGCTCGACGCGTCGCCGCGGCGGCACAAGCGGCTCGGCGAATAACCGGAGCTTGCCGATCGCGCTCAAGATGGGCGACGTCAGCACTGGCCACGCCAAGCGCGGCGACATCAAATAGAAGCCGGCCGGCACGGGCAATAGCCGCCCCTGGCGAACGACCATGGCCCGCCGCCGAGACTCATCGGTCGGCAGCAGATCGTCGGCCATTCCCAGCCGACGGCAAAGAGCAACTCCCGCCGGCCGCGTGGTGAGAAAATTGTCGGCCGACCGTTCGACGAGAAAGCCGTCTCGCTCAATGGTCTCCAGCACGCCTCCCCAGCGGCTGGCGGACTCGAACAAGCAAATCTCCGCCCGGGTTAACAGTTGACCCAGCCGATGCGCTGCCGCGAGCCCCGTGATGCCGCCCCCGATCACGGCGATGCGCGGCGGGCTCCGTCGTTCTGCGCTGGCAAGGGTGGACATGCCGCCAGTTTAGACGGTTTTGCGGATTGTTGAAGCCGAAGGTTTCGCGGGCGCCGCTACACGGCAGCAGCGGGGCGGCGATGCCGTCGCTGATGTTATGGACGCTGGGCGATGGGGAACTGGAAAAAGGGCATTCGCCGGACTGCGACTCTTTGCGAGGCCCGCGCTAGCACTGCGGGCGACCCGCGGGCCGTTCCGATTGGTCCGGTTAGGCAGCTTGCGCCGGTTCGGCCAAAAGTAGCGCAGTTGCGGAAAGATGGGTGACGATACTGTCGAAGGTAGCGACTGTAAGTAAGCTCAGTTGGATTGCCCGCCCTCGGCGATTGAGCCGCGGCATCGTCGCCACGCAACCCGTTCGCAAACAACAACTACCATCCGCCCCACCGTTTTTTGCCAGGAGTACTCAGGCCATGCGTCGCCCGATACTTGCGTCACTCGCCGTCGCCGTCACCCTTTGCACCACCACGAGCGCGTGGGCGGTGTGGATTGATACAACCGTCCACTACGTGCGCAGCGGCTATCGCGTGAACTCCGTCTGGCCCTGGCCCTACGTTTGCCCCGACCGCGTCGCCGTCCGCGAGCCGTTCGCGCTGATGGTCGATAACGGCTGGCGACGGCAAAACTTGCTCGGGCCGCATCACTTCGATCCAGCTAAGAACACGTTGACGACGGCCGGTGAGCTCAAGGTCCACTGGATCATGACCCAAGAACCGCCCGAACGCCGTCAAATTTTTGTCGAGCGCTCGCTAGAGGCAAACGTCACGGCGCAGCGCATCGAAGCAGCCCGGCAGTACGCGGCGCAGATCGCCAACGACGGCCGCACGCCCCTGGTGTCCGATACATTTATCGTATCCGAAGGACGCCCGGCAGCGGCCGTCGACGCCACGTACACGCGCTTCAACGAGAGCCTACCGACACCCGTCCTGCCGCCGGTCGGAGCCAGCAGCAGCACCGGCCAAAGCCAGTAATCAACGAGTGAGTTTGACCAATCGGCGAAGGCGGCCGCCTGACCGCAGCCGGATACGACGGTCGCCACGTCGACTTCGAATAATTACTCACTTACCGACCTACTCACTCACCAAAGTCATGGAGGACTTGGCCGTGGGCACCAAATCGCAGATAGCATTTGCGGCAGCCGTTGTTGCGGCCGGCATCGGTGTAAGCGCCGCTTGGGCCAGCCCGGCCGTCATGAGCGTGGCGAGTCGCCCCGCATCTCCGGCCGCAACGAATACTACGGGCACGCCGCCCGTCGACCGCGTGGCCGCCACCTCGTCGCGCACGTCGCCGTCGTTCGTCACGAGCCCGTGGACCTACGTCTCGCAGGCGGTGAAGTCCAATCCGGTCGTCACGGCTTTCAAATCGGACAAGCCGAAGGTTACGAGCGCGACCCATCCGGCGCCCCACGCCGATTCCACAACCCAGTCCGCGCCGACTGCTCCGTCCTCGCCTGAGATGGTCATCGCCACGGCCCAAATGTACGAACAGCGGGGCGACACCTTCCACGCCAGGTTGGTATACCAACGGTCGCTCCGCACCTGGCCGGGCGATGCCGAGATTCTCCGCGCCGCGGCCCGTATGGAGGACCGCGCAGGCGAGCTCCCCGTCGCCGAGAACTTGTATCAGCAGGTGGTCGCCGCGAATCCGAAAAACGCCGGCGCGTTGAATGACCTGGGTCTATGCCTCGCCCGACAAGGCAAACTGGACGCTTCGCTTTCGGCCGTCGAGCAAGCCGTTCGTCTTGAACCCAGCAATGCCCGCTACCGCAACAACGCCGCCACCGTCTGCGTTGAAGTGCGACAAGACCAGCGGGCGATGGCCCACCTTTCGGCCGTCCACCCGCCGGCTATCGTCCAATACAACATGGGCGAGCTGCTCGTCGCTCGCGGCCGCAGCGGCGAAGCCGAGCGTTACTACCGAGCCGCGTTGGAAATCGATCCCGGCCTGCAAGAAGCCAGCTATGCGATCGCCCAAATCTCCGCCGGTCGTCAATCGGTGCCGCCCGGAACCGAACAGCCGCAATCCGTGGCAACCGGGGCGATGGAAAGTGCCCCAACGCCAATGGCCGTCGGCACGGCCGACCAGGCTGCGGCATCCCAGGCCGGGGCCCAGGGGCCGCCGCAGTATGCATCTCCGCAAGCCGGGCCGCAACTCGGGCCGCAAATGAGCTATCCCAGCGAGGCACGGGGGAACGATGGCTATGGTCGATCGACCTACGCCCCGCCAGTCCAGCAGCAGCCGCTCGGTTCGTCCAGTTATCAGCCGCAAACCGGCCTGCCGTCGACGACGTCAGGCGTCGCGACGGGTGGATACTTTCAGGGCGGTTATCCGGCGGTCGGCCAAGCTACGCCACACTATTTGCCGCCAGTCGGCGCCGTTCCGAACGGCGTACGGCGTTAAGAAACCGAGTATTTCGTCGCGCCGGCTTGCCATCCGAGCTGGGCGCGGGTAACTTGACCCCGTACCACGCATTCTCACGTGTGGCGAGGCCAAGGACGTGCTGGTTCTCAGTCGAAAAGTCGGCGAACGAATTCTAATTGGCGACCAAATCGCTGTGACGGTCGTCAAGCTCGGCCATGGCGGCGTGCGGCTCGGCATCGAAGCGCCGCCTGAATTAGCGATTGTCCGCGAAGAATTGGCCGAAGCACTCAACCGGGCCGACCAGGAGCGGGCCGCGCAGCAAATTGCCGCCGAGCAATTCCACCCGGCCAGCGAGTAAGTCAAACATCACGGGCCGACGCCAACGCTGGCCCCCCTTGCTGGCACCCACTGGCATGCGCGGCGAAGCGGCGTCCGCATTAACGCGTTTCGGTGCCACCCCGCTTTGCCGTCCGCGGGGTTACGATCAGTTCCTTCCGTACGTCTACCGCGGCCGGACCGTCGATAGCGTCCAGCCGGCCGCTGCCTGCGGCAAAACCGATCAACCGCCGGCGCTTCTCGACAAGCGGCGATTCGCCCGCCAGTTGCTCCTGGCCCGGCGCTACACCCCACACGACGTGCGTCCCGCCGCTGGTGACGATGTCATACGAGTAGAACCGCAGGTCTCCCTGAACGAGTAAATTCGCTGACGGAACAATCGTAACCAATCGCAATTGTTGCCACACGTCCGTCAGTGCGGCCGCCAATTGCACGCCGCCCGCCACGCGCGGGTCGTCCCAAGCGTGGCCCACCAGCGGCCGGCCCGTCGCGATCGAAATCCTCGGCAGCGAGCGCAGTTCGTCCTCTGTCAGGTCGGCCTCCGGCAATCGCACCGCGGAGGCGTCGATCGGCGACAGGGCAACGCCACCTTGCCCGATCGATTCGACGGCCGCGACCGGCCGGCGGTAGGCCAACTCGATGACGAGCCGGTTCGGCAGTGCCGCGGCTGATCCGCTTCACCGACGCCACCCAGGGGTGAAACTCGAAGGCCTCGCGGATTCGCTCGACCAGCGGGTCCCAATCGTCGAGCACTGAAACGTTGCCGACGAGTCCCGCGTCCCGCAATACTTCCGCCTTGATGTCCGACCTCACCCACGGCGGCGGCGGCGTGAGCTCGACCGAATCGGCCGTCAATTGATAACGCGGATTGCCGGCGAGTCGCCCGCCGTACTGCCGCCAGAGAAGATGCCCACCGAGCCCCAGCACTGCCAGCAAAAGCAGCCCCGCCCAGATGCGAGGCCGAAATAGCACGCGCTGTTGCCAAGAATCCGCCCCCTTACCCGAACTGCGTTTCGTCCGCTCGCCCATGAAGTATCCGTTTCTTGCTGTTGCACTATTGCATAGCGTTTCCCTACGCTTGCGTCTTTGCGATTGAAAATAAGCTCGCGCTCCAACTTATCGGAGCTCGCCCCACCTTCGACTGGCGACAGCATTCTTCACCAAATCTCGATTTCCGTCTCCAATTCGACTCCCATTCGATCTGCCACTCGGTTCCGCACAACATCGATGAGCTGCAAAACATCTCGCGCCGTCGCCCCCGGCCGGGCGACAAAGAAGTTCGCATGCCGCTGGCTGACCTCGACGCCGCCGATCCGTTCGCCCTTGAGGCCGGATTGATCGATGAGCATGCCGGCGCTCATGCCGCGAGGGTTTTTGAAAATGCAGCTCGTATTCTCATCGGCCAGCGGCAGATTTGCCTTCTTGACGATCCACTGTTTCTGCATCCGCTTGGTGAGCTCGTTCGGATCTTCCTCCTCAAGCTCAAATTGGGCCGACAATATTACCAGCTCATCGAGGCTGCTCTGTCGATATGCGAACACCAGGTCCTGATGTTCACGTTCGAGCACCTCGCCCGTCCGTGTTACGACAGTCGCTCGCACGGCCCACTGGCCAATGTCGCCGCCGTGCGTGCCGGCGTTGCCATGCAGTGCCCCACCAACGGTGCCGGGAATTCCGACCAGCGGCTCTAACCCGGCCAGCCCCGCGCCCACGGTGAGGGTGATCGCACTCGCCAGTTTCGCGCCTCCCCCAACCGTCACCCGGCGGCGATCAATCCGCACCGCGCCAAAGCAGGGCTGAGCCAGGGAAATCACCATGCCAGCCAGGCCGTCGTCGCGAACCAGCACCTTCGAGCCGCCACCCAATAGCCGCACGGCCAGCCCTTCGTCGCGGCCGCGGCGAATCACGGCCAACAGCTCATCTTCAGTGGTTGGCTCGGCATAATACTGCGCAGCCCCACCTACACCGAGCCAGGTTCGCTCGGCCATGGGGACATTCTCACGTACACATTCAAGTCCGATCATTGCTGCCATAAAGGGGACCTCTCGCGGTGCATAGACAATGGTGACGGCATCGGGCCGGCGGGTCAATTGAGATGCCCAGCGTGGACATCTCGCTCCGCAAGGTGCGTCCATTCACGGAGCGGGCGGACGAGGTTTTATTAGGCAAACCTACCTGCCGCCGCTCGGCCGCGGGAATCTACGCTGTTTTTGCGGACCGGCAGCTTTTGCTATCGGCCGGTGGGGTAGAACTTAATTAATCGCCGCCCCACTGCCGCAGCGCCTCATAAATGGCCACCGCCACGCTGTTCGACAGGTTGAGGCTCCGCACGTCCGACCGAATCGGAATTCGCAGGCGGGCCGCCCCGTCTTCCGCCAGCAGCGAACTGGGCAAGCCCTGCGATTCGCTGCCGAACACGAGCACGTCTCCCTTCCGGTATGCTACGTCCAAGTACGACCGCTCAGCCTTCTTTGTAAACAGCCAGCGGCGGCCCTCTGGCAAGGCGTGGCTGAGCGCGGCCCAGTCGTCGACCACCTCCCACACCAGCCGCTCCCAATAATCGAGCCCAGCCCGCCGCAGATAGTAATCGTCCACGCGAAACCCCAGCGGCCGCACCAGCCACAACTTGGCCCCGACCGCCACGCAGGTCCGCCCCACGCTGCCCGCGTTGTGGGGGATCTCGGGCTCATAGAGCACGACGTGCAGCAGCGGTTCGTAGGTGCCCGGCATGCCAGCCATAATAGCAGGCCAGGCTAGCAGCCTGTGGAAAGACGCCGTCGTGGCGTTTTTTCAACCTCGCCAAGTGCCGAGCAAAGCTCGTCACGACTCGCAAAACTGCGACTTGGGTCGCAGTCATTTCATCGCATCCAGGCGATGAAGCAGCCCGTCGACTTTTTCAACGGACTCATACGCTCGCTGCAGCGGGTAAATTTCTGATTGCGGCTTTGATCCCGCGAAAGTAGCAACCTATTTCAGCCGGCAACCGGCCTCCAGTATCCAGTCCTAGTCAATCCCGCGGCAAGTGGTGGCCAAGCTTGTCGCGTTTGGTGGCCAGGTAGCGGGCGTTGTGTTCATTGATGGGGCGGCATGATGGGGACCTGGTCGACGACTTCCAGGTCGAAGCCGCCATAGATGAAGGCGTCGGTCTTTTTGGGATTGTTCGTGAGCAGCCGCACCTTGCGGAGGCCGAGGTCCTTGAGCAACTGGATGCCGACGCCGTAATCGCGGGGGTCGGCCTTGTAACCCAGGGCCAGGTTGGCTTCGACCGTGTCGAGCCCTTGATCTTGCAGGGCGTAGGCCTTGATTTTTTCGACGATGCCGATGCCGCGGCCCTCCTGCGGCAAATAGACGAGCACGCCGGTGCCCTCGCTCTGGATCATGTCCAGCGCCATGTGCAGCTGGTCGCCGCAGTCGCAGCGGAGCGATTCGAAGCAGGTCGCCGGTGAAGCACGACGAGTGGAGGCGCACGAGCGGAGCGGCGACTCTTCGCCGGATCGCCCATCACGAACACCAGCGGCTGCTGCGATTCGTACTTCACGCCGTAGGCGATGATCGTGCCCGTGCCGTACTTCGTCGGCAGCTTGGCTTCGGCCATGCGATAGACGAGCTTTTCGCGCACGCGGCGGTAAGCGATTAGCTCCTCGATCGAGATGATGGGCAAGTTGAAGCGGCGGGCCAGCTCCACGCAATTCGTTCGCGGTTGGCCCGGTCGCCGGTCTCGTCGAGGATTTCGCACAGCACGCCGGCCGGCATCAGCCCGGCCAGGCGGGCGAGGTCGACGGCCGCTTCGGTGTGGCCGGCGCGGCGCAGCACGCCGCCTTCTTTGGCCACCAGCGGAGAACAGTGGCCGGGCCGGATGAAATCGCTGGGCTTGCTGGCCGGGTCGCAGATCGCCTGGATCGTGACGGCCCGCTCGGCGGCCGTGATGCCGGTCTTGATCGAGCGGTGATCGACGGGGACCGTGTAATTGGTGCCGAGCGG
The DNA here is from genome assembly GCA_963738665.1 of uncultured Planctomycetota bacterium. Classification (GTDB taxonomy): domain Bacteria; phylum Planctomycetota; class Planctomycetia; order Pirellulales; family Lacipirellulaceae; genus JABDGM01. The sequence continues at coordinate 351,968 of CAVTXL010000002.1, read as the reverse complement.
GGCCGTGTTCTGGTTCGACCATCGGGGCAGCTCGAGCCGCTGGCTGACTTCGGGCAGCATCGGCATGCAGAGCTGGCCGCGGCCGTGGGTGATCATGAAGTTGACGATTTCGGGCGTGGCTTTCTCGGCGGCGCAGATGAAATCGCCTTCGTTTTCGCGGTCTTCGGCATCGACGACGATGACCATCGCGGCCGTGGCGAATTGCCTCCACGGCGTCTTCGATGGTGGAAAAGGGATGCGTCACGGCGAGTCTCGGGTAGGCGGGGTGCCTGGGGAATGTCAGCTAAGCTCTTCTGGGGCCCATTGCATACTACGTATTATAAGTGTGCCGCGGGCGGGGCACCAACTCCACGCAGGCAGGTCCTGAGCGATGAGCCGACTTTTTGCACCTAACTTTTATGTGGCGAGCTTACTGATGAGCCTGGAGGTTGCTGCTGCCTGCGACGTAGCGACAGCCTCTGAGCCGACGTACGACGTTTTTCGCGGCCAGTGTTACGTAAAGCGCGACTCGGGCGAGTTGGCGGCAGATATATACGTGCCGAAAGTGGAAGGCAGATTTCCTGGGATGCTGGTAGTGCATGGCGGTGCCTGGCGGCTCGGCGACCGCAACCAGCTCGCGCCCATCGCGGCCGCTCTGGCGGAACACGGCTACACGGCGATGGCGATCAGCTACCGGCTGGCGCCGGGAAGCACGTTTCCCGCGCAGATTTACGACTGCCAGGCGGCGGTACGGTGGCTGCGCGAGCACGCAGGCGACTACAAACTCGATTCGAAACGGGTCGGTGCGTTTGGATATTCGGCCGGCGGCCAACTGGTGGCGCTGTTGGGGCGCTGGGGACAGTGAGTTGCGAGAACCGGGCGTTCCGGCGAGCGCGCCAAGCGCGCGGTTGAAGTCGTGCTGGCGGGCGGCGCGCCGTGCGATTTTCGCCTGTTGCCGGCGGACGGCGAGGGGCTCGCCTATTGGCTGGGCGGCACGCGGGCGCGAAGCCGCAGGCGTATCACGATGCTTCGGCGGCCGCGTTTGTATCGGCTGACGACCCGCCGATGTTTTTCTTTCACGGTGAAAATGACGAGCTGGTCCCGCTCGTCAGTCCGCGCGAGATGGTAACGCTTTTAACGGCGCGGGGCGTGAAGAACGGAGTTTTACATGGTTCCGAAGGCGGGCCATTTGCAGGCGATCACCAATCGTGATGCGCTCGAGCATGCATTTGCGTTCGCCGATCAAACTCTCAAAACGAAGAGCGATTCGCCGCCGGCGCAAGCGGCGGCAGCGACGACGGACATCAAGAATGGCAAGTGAACCGGCGCCCTCCTCGCTCCGCACCGTTGGGCGCGAGGAATATATCGAGCAGAGCCACTTCTTCCGCTCGCTGGCTGAGCGGCTGGCCGAGAACGTGCCCGCGCAGGAAGTGCTGGCCTCGGTCCGCGAGGAAGTGCTGGCCACGACGAAGCTGCCGCTGGCGATCGACTTTCTGCTCGGCGAGCTGCGACACGAAGGCGTGCTCGGCCCGGCGATGGCCCGGCTGCCGCATTATTTCACCCCGTTTCAGACATTTGTGATCCGCGAGTCCGAGAATGAACGGTTGCGGTTTGACCTGCGAATCGGGCTGGAGATCCTGCGGCGTGAGGCCGAGTACCGAGCCGACAACCCGACGCAGCAAGGCATCTTTCTTTATCAATTCGAATCGCTCTGCCGCAACCGGCTGGGCTACGACCGCGGGCTGGAGGCCGATTGCCGCGACCCGGCGTTCGATGCCCATTGGCGGGAGTGGATTCTGCAAGGTGCGACGGCAAATCGGCATGGTGGACCTGGCCGATTTGATTTATGTCCACAGCGAACACTATCGGCAACGACAACGAACGGCAGGTAAAAACTCGGCGGCAAATGAGGAGGTAGAAGCAGTTGGGTCGACGCTGGGCGATTCCTGCGCCGCTGCGCGCAGCGGACGCGGTCGAGCCGGCTCCGCCGCCACGGAGGGAAATCGAACTATTCGGCGAGGGCGAGGGGCGGATTGCGCCGGCGAATCGTCGCAAAGACCCGCTGTTCTTGTTCGCTTCGCTCCAGCGTCAGTTGGGGTACCCCGGGGTACCCCGGCCGAGTCGCGAGGACACCAGCCAGGCCCAGTTGCCACAACTGTGCGCGCCGATTGGAGCAAATGGAGATGCGGCTGAAGCTGGTTGAGGAAGAACAGCGGGGCGGTATCGATTTGACGAAGTTTTACGTAAAACCGGAGGTAAACCCACCGTGACAGCCGTGGGGCAGGCATTGCTGCTTGCCAGTGGCGACGATTTGGCCAGGCGGAGAATGCCTTTTCGGTCTACTGGCGTAGAGCCGGGCGGACGTGATTGTCCGCCCTACTGGGCAAGGAGCCGGGCAGACGAGAATGTCTGCTCCACGGGGCCCACCTCGCGGGAAATTGCGAAAAATTGCAGAAACGGCGGGATAACTGCGGTTCAACACGGCCCCTGAGCGTGGTAGATTTGGTAGATATGCCTGGCGGCCCTGATGCGAGGCGGGGCCGCTAGTACGATGGAGAGTGCATCCTTCCCCATGTGTTCTCGCATGTATATGCACTCTAGCTGCGCAAGCGGCGAGCGCTTGCGGAACTAAGTTTACGAGCCGTGGACTTTCAACTGAGCTTAGAAAGCGAAGGGGTAGGTTCGGCCTACCCTGATCAGCCGCTGGCGGCGGCTCCCTCCGACAGCGTCGGTCAGGTGTTGCAATTGCTGCGTGCGCAGCGAAAGGCGCGATGCTGATCTGCGAGGGGCCGAAGCTCGTCGGAATTTTCACCGAACGCGACGCGCTGAAGTTGATGGCCAGCGACGACGATTTGTCCACGCCCATCCGCGACGTGATGTCCAGTCCGCCAAGAACGGTGCCGACGACGGCGACCGTCGGAGACGCGATCCGGGTGATGTCCGATGGCGGATATCGCCATCTGCCGATCGTGGACGCTGCCAACAAGCCGGTGGGTGTCATTGCGGTGCACGGAATTGTCCATTACCTGGTCGACCACTTTCCGGCGACGATTTACAACCTGCCACCAAATCCGAAGGACGCTCCCCGCGAGCGGGAAGGCGCCTAGTAAGTCGGGCTAGCAAGAGCGGCGGGATTTGATTCGCGCCGGTCGGCAATGAAGAATGTGCAATGAAGACTAACGTAGGTGAGCGGGTCCGCTTAGATTGGTGAAATCACAACGGCTCAACGCGGCGGACCGCGACAGATTATTCAACTAGTTACGTGTTCACTTACTCACCACTACTCTACCCCACACAACGACGCAGTTTCACCCCTATAGGATATTTCAATCCCACAATGTCCACCGCAACCATTGAACCGAAGCAGGTGAAGAATCTCGACGACGCGACCGTGCGTTTCTGTGGTGACTCAGGCGACGGCATGCAATTGGCCGGGACTCAGTTTACGAATACGTCGGCCCTGATTGGAAACGACATCGCTACGTTTCCGGACTTTCCGGCCGAGATACGTGCTCCGCAGGGCACGCTGGCGGGCGTCAGCGGTTTCCAGGTCCATTTTTCCAGCAAAGACATCTACACGCCGGGCGACACCGTGGACTCGCTGGTGGCCATGAACCCGGCGGCGCTAGCGACCAACTTGTCGGACCTGCGAGCTGGCGGCATCTTGATCGTCAACAGCGACGCCTTCGAACCAAAGGGACTTGAGCAGGCCGGTTACGCGACGAACCCGCTCGATGATGGTAGCTTGAGCGCCTATCGCTTGCACCAAGTGCCGATGACCAAGCTCACGCGGTTGGCCGTCGAGGAAATGGGGCTGGCGAGCCAAAAGGAAAAGGACCGTTGCCGTAATTTCTTTGCAATGGGGCTGGTGTTCTGGCTTTATGATCGGCCGCTCGAGCCGACGCTGCGTTACATCGATGACAAGTTCGGCAAGAAGCCGCAGATTGCTGGCGCGAATACGGCCGCTCTTAAGGCCGGTTATCACTATGGTGAAACGGTCGAGGCGATTAACACGCAGTTTCACGTGCCGAAGGCGAAACTCGCACCCGGCACGTACACGAGCATCATGGGCAACACGGCCCTGGCCTGGGGCCTGGTGACGGCCGCCCGCAAGAGCGGCCAACGTTTGTTTCTGGGCGCGTATCCGATCACGCCGGCGAGCAGCATTTTGGAGGAACTGGCCAAGCACAAGAATTTCGACGTGCTAACGTTTCAGGCCGAGGACGAGATCGCGGCGATGACGGCCACGATTGGGGCTGCGTTCGCCGGAGCGATGGCCGTCACGGCCAGTAGCGGGCCGGGCATTGCGCTGAAGGGCGAAGGCTTGGGCCTGGCGGTGATCACCGAGCTGCCGATGGTTGTCGTGAACGTGCAGCGCGGCGGTCCGTCGACCGGCTTGCCGACTAAGACTGAGCAGGCCGACCTGCTGCAAGCCGTGTTTGGTCGCAACGGCGAGTGTCCGATGCCGGTCGTGGCGGCAAGCAGCCCGGCCGATTGTTTTGACGTGGCCCAAGAGGCCTGGCGGTTGGCCGTTCGCTACATGACGCCCGTCATGCTGCTGACCGACGGTTACATTGCGAACGGCTCGGAGCCGTGGCGAATTCCTAGCGCGGGCGATCTGCCGGCGATCGAGGTAAAGCACCCCGGCCCGCGAGAAAATGGCGAGCCGTTTCGGCCTTACCGACGCGACGAACGGCTGGCCCGACCATGGGCTCTGCCCGGCACGCCGGGTTTGGAGCACCGCATCGGCGGACTGGAGAAACAGGATACAACGGGCAACGTCAGTTACGACCCCGCCAACCACCAGCACATGGTGAACACGCGGGCGAAGAAGGTGGCCAACATTGCCAACGACGTTCCGCCGCAAAAATTGGATGGCCCGGCGACCGGGGACTTGTTGGTGCTGAGCTGGGGCGGCACGAGCGGCGCGTGCGCGATGGCCGTGCATAACGCGCAGGCCCAAGGCAAAGCGGTGACGCACTGCCATTTGCGGTACCTGAATCCGCTGCCGAAGGAATTAGGAGACATTCTGAAGCGGTTCAAGATGGTGCTCATTCCTGAGCTGAATCTGGGACAATTGCGGACGATCATCCGGGCCAACTACCTAGTGGACGCGATCGGCCTCAACAAAGTGCAGGGCAAGCCGTTCAGCGTGGGCGAAGTGGTCGACAAGATCGAGCGGCTCTTGGGCGGCGATATGAGCGACACTCAGGCCCAGCCCGAGCGGGTGAACGGCCAGGATACGACGTACAAGGCGATGCAGATGGCGTCGCAAGGCGGTTGATTTGCCCAGACAAGGCGAAGGTGAGACAGGGAGACAAGGAGAAGGAGTTGGCATCGCAACGCTCCTTGTCTGGCGGTCTCCTGATCTCCATGCCTGAACACAAAGAGAAGAGAAGACACACTGTTTTTAAAGGCGTATACCCACCATGAGCGTTGAAGTTCCGTTGCCTGTTTTGAAGCCGACCGATTTCGCCAGCGATCAGGACGTCCGCTGGTGCCCCGGCTGCGGCGATTATTCGATTCTCGCGCAGATGAAGAAAGTGATGCCGACGCTCGGCATTCCGCGGGAAAAGATCGTGTTCATTTCCGGCATCGGCTGCTCGAGCCGCTTTCCGTATTACATGAACACCTACGGCATGCATTCAATCCACGGGCGGGCGCCGGCAGTGGCCACGGGTCTGAAGGCGGTGCGGCCCGATCTGCACGTGTGGGTGATTACGGGGGACGGCGACGGCCTGTCGATCGGCGGCAATCACCTGATGCACGCGATTCGCCGTAACCTGGACATCAACATTGTGCTCTTCAACAATCGAATTTACGGCCTGACGAAGGGGCAATACTCACCCACGTCGCCGCTGGGAAAAATCACCAAGAGTTCGCCGATGGGCGCGGTCGACAACCCGCTCCACCCGCTGTCGATCGCGATCGGCTGCGAGGCGACATTCGTTGCCCGGTCGATCGACATGAACATCAAGCACCTGGGTGAGACGCTGAAGCGGGCGGCCGAGCACAAGGGGACGGCGTTTGTCGAAGTGTATCAGAACTGCAACGTATTCAACGACGGTGCCTGGAGCTACGCGACCGATCGCGACACGAAGACCGACACGACGCTGGAGCTGGTCCATGGCAAGCCGCTGATTTTTGGCAAGAACCGTGACAAGGGGATTCGCCTCAATGGGCTGGAGCCGGAAGTCGTCGAGCTCGGCAAGGGAATTACCGAGGACGATTTGTTGTTCCACGATGAAAAGGCCCCGGAGCCAAGCCTGGCTTATTTGCTCAGCCGGATGCGGTACGAGGACGGCTTCCCCGAGCCGATTGGCGTGTTTCGCTGCGTCGAGCGGCCGCGGTACGACGCGATGATCAACGAACAGATCTCGAAAGCCACGGCCGACAAGGGCGCAGGCGACCTGGATAAGCTGTTCCGCTCGAGCGAAACGTGGGATGTGGCGTGATGTTGCCGGCACGCTCCGCGTGACGCAGCGGTAGTGCTATTAGAGGCAAAAGGTGCCAGCGGCGGCACACGGAATGTGCCGGCTTCGTTTGGGGAATCACATGATCGTCTGTCCTTTCTGCCAGGCCGAGAACATCGAAGGCGCCGACACATGCGAGCGGTGCCACCAGTCGCTCACGGACATGAGCATCCGCGTACCGGCCAGCAGCGTCGAGGCGGACCTGCTGCGCGATCGGATCGAGCGGCTGTGGCCGAAGAGTCCCTCGACCGTGCCGCCCGACATGTCGCTCGGGAGCGTGCTGAAGAAGATGGTCGATGAAATGATCGGCTGCGTGATGGTCGTCGACGCCGGCGGCAAGCTGGTCGGGATATTCAGCGAGCGCGATGCGCTGATGAAAGTCAACGCCGACGCCCAAAAGCTGGCCGATCGGCCAATCTCGCAATTCATGACGACTGATCCCGTGACCCTGGAGGCAAACGACAAAATTGCCTTCGCCCTGCACAAGATGAACGTGGGAGGCTACCGCCACGTGCCCATTCTCTTCGGCGGCAAGCTGGCGGGCGTGATCTCGATCCGCGACATTCTGCGGTATCTGACTGAACGGATCGCGGCTGCGGGTACGCGGCGGTGAAAAGCTAATGCTGCGCGGCAAATTCAACGCGGAGGCGTTTGCCAACCGCTCTTGCTGTGCGCTTTAGAGTTTGCAACGCGATGGACGGCACTCCCGTTCCGGTTAAGTGAGTTTGTGATGGTTTCGCACCGCGAGTACGAGCCGGCAAAGGTGTCGCACGGCCGGAGCTCCGCGCTCGCGTGGTGTCTGCTTATCATCATGGTCATCGTGCTGGGCGGATTTAAGGCGTGGCAGAACTGGCGGGACGCTGACGCTCAGCAGCGTTGGCACGCCCGCTGGAAGGTGCTGCCAGGTGATCGCCAAGAACAGTTTGATCAACTCCGCGACCATTTGCAGTCGCTACTCGGCAAACCCGGTTCACAGCGCCAGTTGCAAGGCGATTGGAATGGCAGTCAGCCGTTTGCGCTACGTCGGGAGAACGGTCGCAGCGTTTGCGATTGGGAAGATCCGAAATACGGCTGCCACTTTCTGCTGAAATTTGAGGACGGCGAATTGCGCGGTTGGAATGCCGATTTAGGAGCGGGCCTGGAGCGGCTGTATCCGCCCCCGCCGCGATTTTGCGCGATGGGTGGGCGGAGACTGTTCGGCGAGTAATCGCTGTCGCAGGTGCGGGTTCTTGGTCTATCGCGCTGCTTCTGTGGCTGGCGCTCTTCCGCCAAAGGCGGTGTTTGAGTGTAGCGTTGTGCGTTTTGGCGATTGCGTACGGGATGGCGCATCTGGTGAACCCCTACTACTCACTTTCTGCAATCGGCATATTGTCAAACGACAAACTTTTCTTTGCAGCCTTCATTTTAACACTGAGCATCTTGCTTACGGGAACGACGTTTGCGGCGACCCAAGCCGACGCGCGGCCGCTATTTCCGATTCGATTTGGGTTGCGACGTATGTTCGGCGCCATGACGGTGGTCGCCTGCCTGCTGGCACTGGGCCCTGTAGGTTACTTTATGATGCTGGCGGCGGTGGTCGGAACCGTTTCATTTGCAATTGCCTATGAATACACCCGCGTGCGGTCTGGCGCGACTTGGTAAATGGGCGTAGACTCGGCGAGCGTTTCGGCGACAATTAATTCGCTATGTCGCCACACGAACCGCATTCAACTGAACACATCTTGCCGTCGCCGGCTGCCAAGTTGCTGCACGGCTTCCGTCCGCAGTCCACAGCGCCGTACCCGGTCGAAATGCAGCAGGCAATCTATCTCGCCCGGCGGCTTTGCGAGCGGGCCCGCGAGCTGCAAACGCCGCAAGAGCGGCGGCAGCAGGCTGAGTTGGATCGGATGATCCACTCGCCGCACGATAAGGCGACGCTCACCCAGCTTACCGACCAGGCGTTTCGTTCGCGGCGGCCCCACCGGGCGGCCGACCAGTTGATTCACATTCTGGATGTGCAGGGCGTGCCGCGGTTTTTCAGCGCTCGATCGGACGCTGCTCTTGGGATTTCAATCGTTCGGCGGCTATTTGCCGGGTGTAGCGATGCCGTTTGTGAAGGAGCGGATGCACCAGGAGACCGCGAACGTCATTCTGCCGGCCGAACGCGACCTGTTGGCCGAGCACTTGCGCGGCCCGCTGGGAAGAAGGACTGCGGATGAATGTGAATTACCTGGGCGAGGCGCTCTTGGGCGAGGAGGACGCTCAGCGACGGCTGCAGTCGTACCTGGCGGCGCTACAGCACCCGGAGATCGAAGTGATCTCAGTCAAGATCTCGACGATCTACTCGCAGATTTCGCCGCTCGCGAGGCAGCATACCGTGGACGTCCTGTGCGATCGGTTGGAGCTTTTGTTCCGGGCCGCGGCGAAGTCGCGGTTTACGCGGAGCGACGGTTCGCGTCACGTCGAAGTTTGTGTACCTCGACATGGAGGAGTATCGCGACAAGGAGATCACCGCCGACGCCTTCATGCGGACGCTCGCTCGCCGCGGACTGGAACAGGCGCGGGCTCGGCATCGCGCTACAGGCGTACATTCCCGATTCGTACCAGACGCAGCGTCGGATCAACGAGTGGGCTCGCCGCCGCGTGGCCGACGGGCGGCTCGCCTGTCACGATTCGCCTGGTCAAAGGCGCGAACATGGAAATGGAGCGCGTCGAGGCCAGCCTGCGCGGTTGGCCGCAGGCGCCTTACAAGACGAAGCGCGAGACGGACGCCAACTATCTGCGGATGCTCGGCGAAGGGATGCGGCCGGAGAACCTGTCGGCCGTGCATTTGGGCGTGGCGTCGCACAATCTGTTCACGCTGGCGTACGGGCTGGTGTTGACGGCGCGGGCCGGCGCCTGGGATGCAGTGCAGTTTGAAATGCTCGAGGGGATGGCGAATCACCAGCGGCGGGCATTATTCGAGGTCGCGAAGAACATGCTACTCTACGCGGCCGCGTGCCGGCAGGAGGATTTCACGAATGCGATTGGATACCTGGTTCGCCGTCTGGACGAGAACACGGGGCCAGATAATTTCTTGCGGCACGCGTTCAACATTGAAGTGGGAAGCGAAGCTTGGAACGCGCTGGAAGAGCAGTTCGTGGCGGCGTATGGGGCGATTGACAGCGTGTCCAGCACTCCGCGGCGGACGCAGGATCGCAACAATGGGGTCGGGTCTCTTTTTTCGGACGTGGCGCGGGCGGGCGAAAAAAGAGACCCGACCCCATTTTTGAACGAGCCGGACAGCGATTGGTCGTTGCCGCAGAATACTCGCTGGGCGGAGGCGATTGTTGAAACGTGGCGGCCGCGCTGTGGTGCGGCTGCCGTGGACGTGCCGCTGGCGATTGGCGGCGAGGAGATTTTGTCCGACCGGCCGATTCGCGATTCGCTGGATCCGTCGCGGCCGGGGGTGGTGGTCGCCCGTTATCGGCAGGCGAGCAAGGCCGATATCGAGAAGGCCATTGAATTTGGTCGCGCGGATAGGGACGGATGGCGGAAGCGGCCGGCGGGCGAGCGGACGCAGAGCCTGCATCGAGTGGCGGACGAGTTGAGCGCATTGCGCCGGGAGCTATTGGGTGCGATGCTGGCGGAAGGCGGTAAAACGCTCAGCGAGGGCGACCCCGAAGTTTCCGAAGCGATCGACTTCTGCCGGTTCTACTCGACGTCCGCGGAGTTTTTTCACGAGCTATCAGGGATCGAAGTGAGCGGCCGTGGCCTGGCCGTGGTTGTCTCGCCCTGGAATTTTCCGCTGGCGATTCCCTGTGGCGGTGTGGCGGCGGCGTTGTCGGCCGGCAACTGCGTGATCCTGAAGCCGGCGTCGGATACCGTGCTGATTGCATATCTGTTGTGCCAATGTTTCTGGCGGGCCGGCGTGCCGAAGTCCGCCCTGCAATTCGCGCCCGCGAGCGGCGGCACAGTTGGCGAGCGGCTGGTGACGCACGATGGCGTCGATGTGGTCGTGTTGACCGGCGGCACGGCGACAGCCGCTCGCATGCTCGCCGCCAAGCCGACGATGCACTTGGCGGCCGAGACGGGCGGCAAGAACGCGACAATCGTGACGGGCCTCTCGGATCGCGACCAGGCGATCAAGAACGTGCTGCACAGTGCGTTCAGCCATAGCGGCCAGAAGTGCTCAGCCACGTCGCTGCTCATTCTCGAAAGCGAAGTGTATCACGACGCGAGATTTCGGGAGCAGTTGCGCGACGCGGTTGAGAGCTTGCATGTGGGGTCTGCATGGGAGCTGCCGACGAAGGTGGGGCCCCTGATTCGGCCGCCGGCGGGCCCTTTGGAAACTTCGCTCAAGGAGCTGGAGCCGGGCGAAGAATGGGCTGTGATGCCGCGACTGCATGTGGATGAGAATCCGAACCTGGTCAGTCCGGGTGTTAAGTGGGGCGTGCAACCAGGCAGTTTCACGCACTGCGCCGAACTGTTCGGCCCCGTGCTAGGCGTAATGGAGGCTCGCGCTTTAGATCATGCCGTCGAGCTGGTGAACGCGACCGGCTATGGTCTGACGGCCGGACTTGAAAGCCTCGATGATCGCGAGCACGCCGAGTGGCGCGAGCGGATTCGCGCCGGCAATTTGTATATCAATCGGCCGACGACAGGGGCGATCGTGCTGCGGCAGCCGTTTGGCGGAATGGGCAAAAGCAGCGTGGGGCCTGGGATCAAGGCGGGAGGGCCCAATTACGTGGTGCCGCTGATGCGGTTGGAGTCAAGAGCCGAAGGGGAGGGAAGAGCTGAGAATCAAACGCTAAAAGCTGGCGAGGGAGACGATCCAGCGATCGAAGCGATTGCATCAGCCCTCGACGATTTGAAACGGCGGTTGGGCAGGAGCGGCGATACTTTAAGAGTGCGTGAGGCGATCAATAGCTATGCTCGCTGGACGAAAGAGGAGTTTCTCGCAGTGAATGATAGTTCTCGCCTGTTGGGAGAGGATAACTTTCGACGGTACTTGCCCGTCGAGCCGCTAAGGATTCGCGTGCACCGCGATGATTCGTTGTTTGAGATCTTCGCTCGCGCGGCGGCCGCCCGCGCGGTGGGGTGTCGAGCGACGGTGAGCGTGCCCCCATCGCTGGGTGGGGAAGCCGCCGCCGCGGTAGGTTTGCTCGATCAGTTCACGGATTCCTGGGCCGGGGCGATTGAGTTCGTCGAAGAGGACGACAAGCGGCTGGCGGAGCTGCTCGTATCGGGCCGCGTGGCCCGAATTCGTTATGCGGCGCCCAGCGCGTGCCGCCGGCCATTCGCACAGCCGCGGCTGAGGCGCTGCAATACGTCGCCGACGCGCCGGTCGTCGCCCACGGGCGCGTGGAGCTCTTATGGTATTTGCGCGAGCAGAGCATATCGCAAATCTATCATCGATACGGCAACCTGGGCCAGCGTGCGGACGAGCCGCGCGATGTGCCGTTGTAGAGACGCGTCGTCATTTCGCTCCGCGAAATACTTCCTCTCGCGGAGCGGGACATTTACGCAGGGACCAGTCGCTTCGCATTCGGCTCGATGAGTCGCGCCAGCAGGAAGACGGTCGTAGTTCGGCCGACCCAGCCCCAAAAGAAGAGTTGAGCGTATAGACTGAGTGCGTCTGTCCCGCCGGCTGCCAGGCGATCGTAGAACAGGCCGCCGGCAATGATGGCTAGGCCGTTGGCCAAATCGCCGATGGCGTAGTAAACGGCCAGGTAAGGGGCATTATTGTCGGGTGGCGAAAGCTTCAGCTTGATGTTATCGAGGCCGACGTTGAGGCCGGCGTAGGCGATCCAGGCCAGGTAGGCGCCGGCGATCAGCCAGCGGTGTTCTCGCGTTGCAATCAGGAAGAAGACGAGGCCGCTGGCGGCGACGAGTTGCGACCCAATCATCACCGGCCGGTTGCCGAAGCGGTCGGCGAGCCGCCCAGCCCTGGCGCAACGCGCGATTTGCCCGAGCCACATCAGGCCGCTCAAGAGCAAGTAACCTTCGTAGGGGATTTTGAGGACATCGATCGGATACTTTTGCTGGGCCGCGAGCGTGATGCCACTGACGAGAGCAAACCAGCACGCGAAGGCAAGCAGCCGGCGATAACGGCGATCGACGAGTGCAGCGGCCAGCGAGCGCCAGGGAAGGCGGGGCACGGCGCTGGGAGACCGCGAGACAGACGGCATCGCAATGAGCGGGCCGGCGGCGGCGAACATTGCCAAGGCGCCGAGAGCGGCCGATAGCGCCAACGGTTGCCAAATCGGGGAATCGGGCAGTTGACGCTTCCAGATGGTGGCGATGGCGGCGCTAGCGAGTGTGCCGATCACGCGGCCGACAATGAGCCAGCGCTTGCGCTGGCCGAGCAGGCGGCCGCGAATTCGGCGTGGTGTGAGGTCGCCCAGCCACGACCACAGTGTGACGGTGCCTACGAATTCGCAGAGGTGGTAAACGCTCCAGGTGGCGACCAGTGCAGCCATGCCGACGCCGGCGGCGAACAATCGATCGGACTGGGCCAAACGCGGGACGCCGGTAAGAATCACGGCGCTCGCCAGATAGGCATTGATGCAAACCGCCTTGCGATTTTTGGTGCGCGCGATCACGGCCGGCGCAGCCAGCCGCAGCAACCCGACAATACGCGGCGCCGCCAAGATCAAGCTGATCCACAGTCCGCGGGCACCGAACTCGCTGGCCAGGTAGACAACAAGTTGCGTCGAGACTAGACCGTTGCCAACTGCCCACAGGGCTGCATTGGCGTTGGCGAGCCGCATGGCGCGGCGGATGACCGGCGCCTTTCGGTCGTTGGCCGTTGGCGGGACACGGATCATTCTTAGCCCTGCCATGTGATGCTCGGGCGGGGTTTTATTACGGTCGATCGACTGAATCGTCCATCCACTGGGCGCGACGTTTCTCTCCCAGACAAGCGATCGCGCCAATATATCCGTTCTCCAACTCAAGCGGTTCCAGCCAACACTTAGCGCGACTTGGGCCGTGGAGATCGACATAAGATCCCTCGCGACGATCGCAGGGAACGCGAAACGTGTCGAGCGCCGGTGATGCCAGAGCCGGCCGCCTTCAATACGGCTTCTTTACAAGTCCAGCACTGCAAGAACGCGGCAGCGCGTGCCGCGGCAGGCCGGCTGAGCAAGTCGACGACTTCCTGTGGATGAAAGTATCGTTGGGCCATACGCTCTAGGTTGTTGACGATGCGAAGTTGCTCGACGTCCACGCCAACCTCGCAGCCAAGGGCGATGGCGACGATGGCCAGATCGCCGGAATGGGCCAGGTTGAAGCGGAGCTCGGCCAAGTTTGGCGGCCGAGTTGCTAAACTAGGTTTGCCCCTGGCGGAGTACTCAAACACAAGGGAGGCCGGGGGGCACGCCAAGTAGACGCTGAGAATGCGGCGGAGCCCGACCCGGGCTGCGACAAATCGCCGGCGTGCCGGTTCGTGTTGAAATTGGGCCGCACGCTGCTCTTCGTCGGCCGAAAGCGGGACCACGGAAAGCTGGGTGTCGGCAAGAGTACTACCGATTGGAAGGGCCCATACGTGGACGCTGTGGCGGTCGAGCTGTCGCGGCCTGGGGGCCAATTGTAGAGGCACGTTCACGGCAGAACTCGACTGCTAAGAACTTGTGGCATAAGGAGATAGGTGAATAACCGCGTCTGGCCGCACAACCTGCATAAACGGCCGCAAAATGGTTCGCATTGTGCCAGAGTACAACTTCAGACCCTTTCCGGGTCCCCCGGCAAGTTTCTAGAATACGGTCTTGGCTAAAGTATGCCAATTACTAGCTTTTCCAAACCTACTCGTGTGATGGGCGCAGGTAGCCGGATAGTGCCGCGGCGGTTACGCCGTGCAGCAATCAGAACAGGATGCCGTGTCGATGGGCATTCGGGCGCCGAGTTTAGCAACCAGTCGCAATAACGGCGGCCCTTTCGTCCCTTTCCAGTCCCCCCGGGGCCACTTCCACGATGCTATGTGAATTGCGTGCCCAGACGATGATTGACATGCTCGCGACGCGAGCCAGTGATCACCCGGACCGCACGGCCTTCGCTTACCTCGACGAGCGCGATGGCGTCACGGAGATCACGTACGCCCAATTGCATCGGCGAGCCCAAGCGATCGGCGCGCGGCTGCAGCTCGAGCTCGAGCCGGGCGACCGGGCGCTGTTGGTGTATCCGGCCGGGGTCGAATTTATCTCGGCCTTTTTCGGATGCTTGTACGCCGGCGTGACGGCTGTCCCGGCGACGTACCCGAAGCCGAAGCGGCCGATGCCGCGGCTGCAGCGGATTGCGCTCGACTGCGACGCCCACGTGGCACTGTCCACGGCCCAGACGTTGACGACACTGGATCCCGATTTGCTTTCAGCCGACGCCGCCACGAGCCAGTGGATCGCCACCGACGAGCTGAACGACGAGCTGGCCGACCTGTGGCGAACGCCGCCGACAACTGAAACCGATCTGGCCTTGCTGCAATACACGTCCGGCTCGACGAGCGATCCGAAGGGCGTGATGGTGTCGCACGCCAATTTGCTGAACAACCTGGAGTGCATTCGCCGGTCGTTCGGCATCGGCGATACGGAAGACGACCGCGTGTGGGCAACGGGCGTCTTCTGGCTGCCGGCGTATCACGACATGGGACTGATTGGCGGTATCCTGACGCCCCTTTACATGGGCGGCCGGAGCGTGTTGATGTCGCCGACATCGTTCTTGCAACGGCCGATGCGGTGGCTGACGGCGATTCACGAATACCACGCGACGATTAGCGGTGCGCCGAATTTTGGATACGAATACTGCGTCCGGCGCACGATCGCCCGAAGAGCGGGCAACGCTCGATTTGAGCCATTGGCGATTGGCGTTTTGCGGGGCGGAGCCGATTCGCGCCGAGACCCTGCAGCATTTCGCCGAGGCATTCGCGCCGGCGGGCTTTCGCCCGCAGTCGTTCTATCCGTGCTACGGGTTGGCCGAGTCGACTCTGCTGGCAGCGGGACCGAATCATCGCGTGGAGCCGCGCGTGCTGTCGGTGAATCGGGCGGCGCTCGCCGACCATCGCGTCGCGCCGGCTTGTGGAGAGCCGATCGAGTTGACGCAGCGATTGGTGGGCTGCGGCCAGCCGATGGACGAGCACACGATCGCCATCGTGCGACCCGACTCGAGCGAGCCTTGCGAAGAGGACGAAGTCGGCGAGATCCTTGTCCAGGGACCGTCGATTGCCCAGGGGTATTGGAATCGTGCCGAGGAAAGCAAGCAGGTTTTTGGCGCGAAAGTGGACGGGTACGAGGACCGCTTTTTGCGGACGGGCGACCTGGGCTTCTTTCGCGACGGCGAATTGTTTGTCACGGGCCGCGTGAAAGACGTGATCATCATTCGCGGCCGTAACCATTATCCGCAGGATATTGAGCAATCGGCCGAAGGGGCCCACCCGGCCGTGCTGCCGGGGGCGGCGTTTGCGATCACCGGCGAAGGGGCCGAGCGGCTAGTGGTGGTGCACCAGATCGACCGGCAGTTTCGCGATGCCGATCATCAGCAGGTGATGCAGGCCATTCGCCGGGCGATTGTCGAGCACCACGAGCTCGATCCGTACGCGATTGTGCTAATTCGCCAGACGTCGCTGCCAATCACCTCGAGCGGCAAGGTGCAGCGCAACTTGTGCCGCGAGCAGTACCTGGCCGATGAGTTGAAAGTGGTTGCGTCGTGGATCACTCCGGCCACGAACGGCCGCAAGACGACGCCTGCGGCAGGGCGGGTGAGCGTGCAATTGCATGGCGAAGGAATATCGCTGCAACGCAATGGCGCGGGACGGCGAACGGCGCGCGGCCGCAATGTGCGGAGCGCGGAAGTCGATCGTGCGGCCGAGCGGATTGAAACATGGCTTTTGGAATGGCTAGTGGCGCGGCTGGGCCTCGACCCGACAGACGTGTCTCGCGATCGCCCGTTCGCCGAATTTGGCGTCGATTCGTTGACGGCGGTCGAGCTGAGCCACGAGTTGGAAACGGAGTTCCAAGTGCCGTTGCCGCCGATCGTGGCCTGGAATTACCCGACGCCGGCGTCACTCGCGCGGTATATAGCGGAGCAATCGCTGGGAACTAAATCGACGAGCGAATTGACAGCCGCGGATCGGCTTTCTGTGGCCGCCGACGGCGCCGTCCCCACCAAGGGCGCCGCCGAATCGCCAGCCGACGATCACCAACTGGCCGAGCTCTTGAGCGAGATCGAAAACCTCTCCGACGAAGAGGCGGCGCGGCTATTGGCGGAAGACGAACGGCGCTGATGTCGGCAAGCCCGAGCCTTCTCGCAGGTTTTTCCAGCTTGGTCCTGGGCGCACCATTCGCCGCCGAAAAGTTGTTAGCGCCGTTTGCGGAGAGCGACGAAGCGAATTATCGCCAAAGTCGCGAGCGGCAAACTCAAGGGTTCTGGGACGCCGATTGCGGTCGCGCACGTCCATCCTGTGATCGCCCCTGCTCCACCGCCAATTGATTCGCCGAAATGGCTCTTCCAGACGTTGTAATCCTCCTGGGTGACGTGGCCGAGTGTCTCCGATTCATTCGGCAAAGGGCCATTTGTACCGAGCAGATTCCGCCAAACGGTGTAATCAGCCGCGTCGACCACATGGTCGCCATTGTAATCGCCCGGCAGTACTGACGTTTGAGAGGCCGAAAACGAATAGCTATAAACTGGTTCGGGGGGGCGGTCGTTAGATTCGGTCGTCGTGTAAAAGCTGTTCCCGTCGGCGGCCCAACCAATGGCTTCACCCTGTTGTTCGGCGCCCAACGTAAACTGAATACCCGTGCCGTGCAGCGCGTCGGCGACACTCTGGCCTGTCGCGCGTTCGTATAAATAGGCGATGAACTTGTTGCGGACCAGGATGTGGCGGCCGTCGGGCGAGATATCGGCGGCCGTGGCCGAAGGGAGGGTCGTGCCCAAATTGCCCATCGCGGTCAGGGTCGTTGTCAGGAGTGGGTCGTCGAACGCACTTGCCGGCGCTATAAAGTTCCGCAACACTGCCCTTCGTGACGATGTAAACGTCGGACGTGAGCGGATCAACGAATAGTGATTCAGCGTTACGGGCTCCATTTGGATACTGAAGTTTCGCTGTCGCATATCCGTCTGCGGGAATGGTATTCGCACCAGCGGGAGACAGGGGCTCGTCGGTTCGATAGACATTGACGAAAGAACGAACGGAATTGTTGTCGCCAATGTCGCCGAGGTAGAGATAGTTGCCACCGCCTGGATTTGCGCCAATTTCAATGTCTTCCCAGTCGATGGCCGACGCGCCAGTCATAAAATACGAGCCTAAATAGGTGCCATCATGACCGATGGCATAAAAACGTGCGTTGTCGCCATGGTCGTTATGCACCCAAAAAGTGTTCGGAGTCGCTCGACCATCGGCGATTCCTGAGACTTCGAGCAATGACGATGAATTGATTGTTCCGATCTGCATTGGTGGCCCGATCGTCACAGCTTTGGCCGCGTCTACGGAACTTGCGATCGCACAAACTACAAGCACACGAATCGTGGGCAACAGCCAGAAGATAAAAAGACGGGATGTTGGCAGAAATCTTGGCACCGGGCATCCTTTACCGTGTTTAGCCATCGGGTCAACCTTATTCGTGCAACCCGCGGCGATCAAACTTGGATGCGATTCAGCCCCCTGCGGGGAAGGGCAAGTCCCGCGAAAGTCATGGCAGCCAGCAGCAGGCTGGCTGGCTCAGGAACTTGGCTGGAACCGACGGCCTGCGGAAGAGATTCGCCGTAGTGGTATTTCCAGATTTCGTAATCTTTGGCGTCGACGCTGCTGCTGCGATTGGCGTTAGCGGCGAGGGGATTGCTTCCTGGATTGGGGTCCGTCTGGCCGAGCGTGTTTCGCCAGACGGTGTAATCCGCGGCGTTGACTGTGCCGTCGTGGTTATAATCCCAGGGAAGAAATGTCTGATTCAGAGGATAATTTGCGGACCCAATAGTGCTTGTGATATTCGTGCCATAGGGGACGTACTGACTCGATTCCGAAGTCAGAAAACCGAGCGGAAAACACGAGCCGCCTGACGAGCAGGGAGTACCGCTGTACGTCAGCGACGGATTGGGATCTCGCGGGAAGCCGTGCACATCGCTGCCGGATTGTCGAAAGCCGTCGGCCGGGCTGGCAAAACCGGCCAGGCCGTTGTTCGTCAGATTGCTCGCGTGCCAATCATGCTCGGTGGCGCCGGTTGAATCGCCATAACGTGCGACGTATTCGATTTCGGCTCCGACGCCTTTGTAGACTTGCAGATCGGGGTCGATGTTTGGATGAACGGTCACGTCGATTTGCAGTCCGGTGGAACTTTCGATATAGCTGACATGCTCGCCGTCGATTTCCGGGCCGAAGTTGATCGGAGCGTACGTGCGGCCGAACTCAACGTTGTGCACCGAGCTATGGACTCCCACGGAGTCGAGAATGGTCCAATTGCGGCCGGCGCCCGGGTTATCGATGACCCACTGAGGCCCGCTCGTGTCGAGAGAATCGAGCCCGTCTTTGTCCACGTCAAGATTGTTTCCCAAATTGGGTTTGCCGCTCTGTGGACTTCCATTGTTGCGGATCAGCATTGCTGTAAAGCCGCTGTTTTCGATCGTGCCGCTTGACGAAGATACTCCAAGTGAGTTGTCGCCCGGACCGGTTCCCCAGCCGCCGACTCCGACAGTCGGAGCAATGGTGTTGACCAAATTAAAGGAATCAACCGGCACGTTAGTATAGGGAGTACCAAATTGCCGAAACGTGAGAAACCCAGTCGGGCTGAACGACCGGCCGTTGAGGTCGAATATGAAATCGACCTCGCCCGGAGCGCCAAATCCCTGCGAATCGTCTTCGTTTTCGAGAAATATCAAATAGTAGTTGTCGAGCGACATACCGGGCGTACCGCGGAGCTCAAGATACTCTTGGGTGGTGTCGCCGGAACTTGGCGGATCAAAGTAGATCTCATTGATGAAGGCCTGGGGCGCGACATCATTCCCGAGCGCAACGCTCGCGCATAGGCAAGATACGGCCGAGTAAGTTGCAAGTGAAATGTGGAAACGACTTTGGAGCAGCATTGCGAATTCCGAAGTGATTGGAAGATATCAAATCTGGGAGCGTATCTGGATGGTCGAACTTGCGGGACGCGAGTTGCCGCAGTATTCATTGCTGGCCGCCGACGTAGCGTCAATGCGGCTCATTCGACAAGCGACTTATGATCTCCCATTGGCGGACGGCGAACAACTGCTTGTGATGCAACAACGGCATCCAAGCCCACCGAGTTTAGTTCCTTGAACTATCCTCCGGAGTATTATTAAGAATCCGTGAAGCGATAGTTAATTTTAGCTTCACGACGCTTTCGACCTCAGTGGACTCCGGTAAGATGCATGGTGCCACGATTGGGCGGTGTTTGCGCAAGGTCGCTGTTTAGAAACGACGCATGTGCCAGGGAACGTTGGCGGAGGAAGGAAACGTCCGATGCTCTTTGCTCGAAAGAGATCGCCATCGACGGCGGGCTTTACTCTTGTCGAACTGCTGATTGTCATCGCTATCATTGGCATTCTCATATCTTTATTGCTGCCAGCCGTACAGTCGGCGCGAATCGGCGCGCCGCATGGCATGCGGCAATCATTTGAAGCAGCTTGGGCTTGGGCTGTTGAACTACGAAGGCACCTTTAAAGAATTTCCGCGCGGCGTTTATAGTGCGCCCTACGGGGAAGACCATGAAGACGGTTTAGCCTGGGGCACAAGAATTTTGCCCTATATTGATCAACAGCCGTTATACGATCTAATTGCCCGCAACTCGATTCCAGGCTACTCGGACAACCCGTGGTCGGGGGGAATTTTTCGTGCTGCCCGGGCGAATGGAATGTCGCCGATCGCGGGCGGGGAGAGCGTCATCGAAACTTTCCTTTGTCCGTCGGCTGATTTGCCGACCGTAATACCGAATGGCGACTATTTTCACCTGAAAGGCGGCTTCAACTTAGTTAACACGGGCTACGGTGGCGCCAGTTACAAAGGTTCGCGTGGCCCGTGCGATCGCGGGATGTTCTGGCGGACAGAAGAAGGACTGAAAGTTGGCGTTTGCTCTCTCGATTACAACGGCGATGGTACGCCGGAGTTAATTGAAAAGTCGGCGTATCAGAGCATCCGCTTAAATAACATTCCGGACGGCACGAGCCGAACGATCTGCATCGGGGAAGCGGCTTACTTTCCCAATCCGACGGCGTTTCCCGTTTGGATTGGAGCGAGCGCGAATGAAGATGGCGCAGTTTTATTTAAGACCGAAAATTTAATCGGATGCAATGTGGGCGGCTCACGCGTCTTCCCACTTTCGAAAAGTGAAATAGATCGCATGCCGGACAAGTCCAAGTCCGACGACTGTGCATTTAGTTGGCACACGGGTGGCGCTCAATTCGGCTATGTTGATGGATCGGTGCATTTCCTGAGCGAGAATATTCAATTGCGAATTTTCTATTTGCTCGGGGATCGCTTGGACAACATGCCGTTGCCGGAAGTTGACTGATGAACACCCTTGCACAAGGTGCACCTGGAGACGCCGGCTTGCTCGAAACATCGATGCGCTTGATTTTGGCGTGCGTGCTGCTCTCGCCACTGTGCGTAGCCGGCTGCAGCAAATCGCCATACACTCTAGCGGCGGTTCGGGGCCGGGTGACGATTGACGGCCGGCCGGTGACGAATGGCAAAGTCATGTTTGCGCCGGCCGTTTCACCACAGGGCCAAGGCATTAACGCCGGCAAACCGGCTTTAGGTGAGCTCGGCGAAGACGGCAGTTTTGTGTTGGGAACATACGCGGACGCCGACGGGGCCGTCGTGGGTCCCCACACAGTCACAATTATCGCCTATAGCGATCCACCGGCCACGCCGCCCCCTGCAAACGCCATCATTCCGAAGTTCCGGCGCTTAGCGGTGCCGCGGCGGTACACGGTGGAAGCCGGTAAAGAGAATCAGCTTTCGATCGAGTTAACGCAGCAGGACGTGGCTAAGTACGGCCAGAGGTAATGGACATGCGGCTGATGAAACACTGTATTGCGGCCGGGCTGCTGGCATCGGCCGCAACTATGGGGGCAGGGCTGCCTGCCGCCTCGGCTGAAGACACCATTCAAGCGACAGCCATCTTCGCGCTGGGCGAGATCCCGCTGTCGCAAGTTCAAAACGCGGTTCTTCCGCAGTCGATCCTTAACGATCGACATATCACGCTGGGGGGAATCAGCGACTTGTGGCACGATGCTGGGGATCCACCGACTGAATTCTGGGCCGTCATCGACCGCGGACCGAACGGGCAGGTGGCGATGGATGGCCAGAAGCGGCGAACATTTCCGGTCCCGGAGTTTACTCCGTCGGTGTTGCATCTGAGGCTGCAAGCAGCCTCGGGTGAGGAACGCCCTTTAATTCGCGTGCTGCAAATTGTCCCGATTGTTGGCCGATCCGGAAAAGGAGTCGGCGGTCTGCCCAACCTGCCGGAGGTCGATCCGCCGGCATTCGATTATACGGGAACGAAGCAGTTGGATTTTAACCCGAGTGGGCTCGACACCGAGGGGCTGGTGCGGATGAGAGACGGGTCGTTTTGGGTAGCGGAAGAGTACGGCCCATCGCTTGTGCACATTGATTCGACCGGGCGGGTCCAGAAGCGATTCACATCTGCCGGCAAACGTCTGTCTGGCGCCGATTACGAAGTGTCCGACGTGCTGCCGGCAATCTACGCCAAGCGACGAGACAATCGCGGTTTCGAAGCCTTGGCCTTGAGTCCCGACGGACGAATTCTATATGCCTGTATGCAAAGTTCATTGCAGAATCCGACGGGGAAGACCGGCAAGAATTCCCGCAATTGCCGCATCCTGGCGTTTGACACTTATGCTGAGCGGCCCACGGCCGAATATGTCTATCGATTTGATGTAGCAGCCGAATTTGAACCGGGGGCCAAAGCGGACGATATGAAGATCGGCGCTGCAAGTATGATCGGCTCGGACCAGATGCTGGTATTGGAGCGAACTGACACTGCGTCCAGGATATACGCGATCGACATGGCGACGGCAACGAATGTGCTGGGAACACCGTGGCACGCGGCCGAAGGGCCGCACACGTTGGAGTCGATGGACGATCCGTCGCAAGCCGACATTCAAGTTTGTCCAAAGCAATTGGTCGTCGATTTAACGAAGCGCGGGGAAGTGCCCGGCAAGATGGAAGGGATGACCGTCGTTGGCGACCGCTACATCGCGCTGGCGAATGACAACGATTTCAGCTTCGGCGACTTTGACGCGGAAGGCAACGCGACATCAAGCAACGTCCGCTCGCAGGTCGTGCTTCTGAGACTGACCGAGCCACTGGGAGGGCCAAAACCAAGGACAAATGAGTCTGCCGCAACTGCGGACCGTGGCAAATAGGGCGAATATGCTAAACGTTGCAACGATTTGCATTCTCCTTGGAGGGTGCGAGGATCATTAAGAGACGGCGGCCGCGCGGTGGGGCGCGGCCGCCGTTGTTTGCCCGTTGAGAAACATGGATGTCAAACCCACGAGGCAAACGAGCGCTGATTTTGAAATTGAAGGCACCAGTATGCGCGTCAAGTATTAAGGCCGTTTGAAGTAAAAATCAAGAAAATGCGCAGGGACAAGCTGACCGGAGCTTCGCGCGGAACTAATGATTTCTTAATGATTTGTTCACAAAGCAGCCTTAGAATCGCCTGCGTTCAATTTGTTGGGATCGTGGTATTCACAACCGATGGGAGTACAAGCTAATGAGAGTTCCACTGTGTTTTGCCACTTTGGCCGTGCTTTTGGCCGGCCAAGCCGCCTTGGGCAATCTGGTAATTACCGAGGTGATGAGCACCGCAAACTGCGCCGGTTGGCACATCGCTTGACCAGCGCGACTGGTGGGAGCTGACGAACACGGGTCCGGCGTCCGTCAGTCTCGACGGTTACAAATGGGAAGATGATACGCCGAACGCGGCCACCCCAATCGATTATGCGCAATTCCCGAACGGGATTAGCGTGGGCGTGGGCGAATCGATCATCATTCTACAGTCACCCGGCGCCAGCAATGCAGCCGATTTCCGCACGGCGTGGGGCCTGCCGGGCTCGGTGCAAGTGCTGGACGATACCCTGTTCGGTGGTCCCAACATTTTTTCCGGATTATCGTCCGGCGGCGATTCAGTCCGCTTGTTCAACCCCTCGGATGTGCAAGTCGCCCGGGTCGACTTCGGCGGGTCGGCTACTGGCGTGAGCTTTGAATGGAGCTCGACGAACGTGAATTTAGGATTGAGCGTGGCCGGCGAGAACGGCGCATATCAGATCCCCTATCCAAGCTCAGCGCTTCTGGCGACGGGTTCGCCCGGCATTTCGACAAACGTTCCCGAGCCGATGAGTGTGCTCTTGGCGTTGGCTGCTGGCGCGATTGGCTCGTTGTTCGTTCGCCGCCGTTAAGATTTCGCTAGCGCAATGAATAGTCAAGGAGAAGCGCTGGTTCACTGGGACCAGGCGTTTTCGTTTCGTCCGTCGAATCAACCGTCGCCCGAATTCGCACTACTCAAGCGTGTCGTTTTTGATCTGTTCGACCATCTGTTCGTGGTAGCGGCGGAGCTGATCGCGAAGTTCGGGCCGCGAGTTGGCGAGGATGCGAACAGCCAGAAGGGCGGCGTTCTGCGCCGGCCGAACCGATGGCGAGCGTGCCTACCGGCACGCCGCCGGGCATTTGGGCGATCGCCAACAGGGCGTCGAGACCACCCAGCGCTTTGCCTTGCATGGGAACGCCTAACACGGGCAAGAGGGTCAGCGAGGCGACGACCCCCGGCAAGTGGGCGGCCAGGCCGGCGGCGGCAATGATCACCTCCAGGCCGCGCTTTTCGGCCGAGCGGGCGTATTCAGCGACCAATTCCGGCGAGCGATGGGCCGAGGCCGCCCGCTCCTCGTGCGGCACGCCAAACTCGTCGAGCAACTGGGCTGCCTGCTGCATGGTTTCCCAATCACTTTTGGAACCGAGCAGGATGCCAACCAGCGGAGTGCGTTCGTTCATGGGGTGGACGGCGGGAACTGGATAACGGGTTTCGTGAGAGTCAGACGGGTCGCCCTGGCGGCGTGCCGCGGACCATTTGTTGTAGCGAAACCGTTTTGGCAGTCAACCGCCGCGGACCCGCATTTGCTGAGCAGAAAACGAACCTCTGTGCGCATAGCCAAATGACCCATCGCAAAGTTTGGGAGGACAAGAGAAGCTACGGTGCGCCCGGAGTCCACTTAACGGCGTTCTGCGCCAAAATCGGCCGGCGCACGGCCGCCGTCCGCAGCGGCGCCTTTCTTTTTGCCGAACGTATCGTGATGTGCCTGGACGTCGGCCAAGTCGTCGATTTCCGTGCGCACGGTAAGCTCGCCGGTAGGCTGCATCAACAGCACACGCGAGGGCATTGTGAGATCCGATCGCCCGGGCAATCGCTCGCCACCGCGCATGTCGACAACGGTAATACCGGTTTGGAAGGGAAAGTTGTTGATCTTGTCGATAAACGTGCCGTTTTCCGCGAGATACTCGCCATCGGAAACAAAGTTGATGACAGTGCCGCGCGTGACTTCGCGATCCTTCTCCGCGTTCGGTGGAGTCGCCTCGATCCAGTTTCCCGTTTTTGGGTCTTTGCCGAAAGCCCGCACGACTAGTTTCGGCGCGGCTCGTCGGCCGGCTGGACGCCTGCCATTCGGACCGTGCCGTCGAGGGGCACACTGACGGGCGACGTTGGCTGGCTCCAATCGGTTCGCAGAAAAGTGCTGGCCGGCACGGGGCGGCCATCGGGCCCTTTGGGAAGTTTTTTGATTCGGTCGGCGGCCTGCGCATCGAGATAAGTGAATTTGACGTGGGGAGCCAGGTTCGGATCGGCCATCACGAGCTGGGCGCGATAGGAGTACCGTTTGCCGGGGGTCACCTTGAAGTCGAAGAACCGTACCAGGTAAGCGTCCGACATGACTTGAAGCGACATTCCGCTTCGCCCACCGTCCCGGCGCTCCGCCCCCGTTCCGCCCGCGTCGCGTTCGCCAAAATTCATGCGTTGGCCGGCGCGTCCGCCCGCATCACGGCGTCCGAGGGCGTACCCTTGTTCGGGCAAGGAGAATTGGTCGCCCTTTGCACCGCGCTCGGGCCGTGCCGCCGGCGCGGCTTCGGCAGCCACGGTCGTGAGGTCTTCGGCCGCACCGGAACCCAAGGGAATATCGGGATGGGTCGCTTCGCGGCCCCACTCGCGGCCGACCAATGGCGGCAGAGGATAGGCTAAGATGCCTGACGGATCGAGGTAACGAGGATCGACAACTTCAGTGACTCCTTGCGCCCACTCGGATGCGGCCAGTTCATTCAGACTGGCCGCGGTTGCCGCGGACATGGCCGATCCCAACTCCATCGGATTCGGAGAGCCTTTCGCGTCACAGACCGGCACCGCTTGCCAGCGTGCCTCTGCAAGCTGCGAGGGATCTTCGCCGGGGAGCAGTTCTGCCCGCTGAACGTAGTAACCTACGTAGACGGGGACGTCGACCTGTTCGTCATATTCGCCGCGCGCGTTTTGGAACGTGTCGCGATAGACATTGCGCTGTTCTTTCACGGGCACCTTGGCGACGACGGACACCCAATGGGCCAGTTGGACCAGATCGCCTTCCTGAAGCTGAACGCCCGTGCGGCCGGCGAAGCCCTCGGCCGACCGGCGGCCCGGATGTTCCGGATCGGTATCTATTCTGCGACTGTCATCCGTGCCGCGCCGCGTGGTGCGCCCGACCCTCGGCGTCCGCCGTCGGATTGGTCTTGCGCGGCCTGTTTAGCGGCCCGTTCGCGGGCGGCTTCTTCCTGGCTGCGATGCAACTGCACCGCTCGCAGCGATTCTTCGTCGCCGGCAAAACCGAAAAGGCCGGCGCCGCCAACGGCTTGCGGATCGGCCGCAGCCAACAGCTTGGGATCAGAGCGGGGATCCGCCCGCTTGATCACGGACGTGTTCACTGCTCGATCGGGCAGATAGACAGCAAAATCGACCAGGCCGGCGTCGCGGTCGGCGAAGGCATCGGCCTTGCGGGCCTTGTCAGGAAATTCGCGGAGGACCTTGGGGAAGTTGTTGTCGTCGCTGGCGATCGTGGTACGCGTGGCGCGGACGCTCGATTCCAGCTTGCCCGGCTCGTACTTGTCGGGCAGCCGCGCGGTGCTGAAGCCGAGGTAGACAACCGCGGCCGCGGCCAGGCCCACGGCAGCCATGAGCATTTTTTCGCCGTGCAATAATAGCAGGTTTGAGACGCCACCTTTACCTTTGATTCTTGTTTTCATCGTGGTAAGCTCCTGCTGCCGGCATGCGTCCGGCACATGCGTCATTTTCGTCTAGCGAGTCGAGCGGCGAAGCCGCTGGGCCAGCCGTGATTGCGAGAAATTCCTTACCTCCACTCAAAGCCTGCCCGTGCTGTTTGTCCCGCGCGTTGGCAGTGAATCGGAACCGTTACAGGCTTCCGGGTTGCACATCATTTGCCGCGGCGATGCCTGCGCTGGACCCGACGTTTGGTGCGTTGAAAATATATATAACACCTTGCACAACCGCTTGCACGAGATTCTCATTGACCGGAAATCGCTCGGGGCCGTTCGTGCGCGAATCGAACACACCGATGGCCACTCCTCTTTCTCTCGAAGAAGAAAACGCACTGGCTCCGGCTCCGGCGCCGCCGTCGCTGGGATTGATGCGGACTTCCTGAACCTCGATCTGCAGCGGCTGATTGGCACATTGGGCAATCAAGTACGAGAGATACTTCGAATCCATCCGGAGAACCATTCGCACCGGCAGCCGTTTATATTCCGCGGAATTCAAGCTGGCGACCGGGGACGAATTAAATGTGACTAGTGGCTTTCCTTCGGCGTCGACGTAGCGCCCCGACAGCAATAGGGTTTCTTCCTGTTCCCGCGAAATTGGCTGCCCGGAGCCCTCGCGACCGCCGGCAATTACTTCGCCGCCGCCGCGCCCCGATGGATCGACACCGAACGCAGTCGCTGGTCCCCGAACCGAATCGTCGAGCAAGATCCGCCCCGGCGTCCGGCTCGACAGCGCCGCTGACTTTCCCACTTCCAGCATCTCGACGGTTCGCACGGCCGCGTTGCTCTTCCGGTCGGCGTTGGCATATGAATTGGTCGCGGCGATCACATTCAAGAGGGTGTGATAGGCCCACAGATTCTCTTGGGTGACCCAGACGCGGAGCGACGAGGGGCGATCTTGAAACTGGAGTTGCTCGCGGACAGTTTGTTGATCGAGCCATTCGCAGATATGGTCGTCCTCGACCGGTTCCGGCGCGGATCGATAATCCCGGCGACCGTCAGCGGCCGGCGCCCGCTCCATGCTCTCACGCGAGACGCCCCGATACATTCCGCCGCGGTCGCTTTCCTGAATTTCGGCGGCGTCGATTGCTTTCGGCAGTTGTGGAAAATGCCGCACTGCGTAATCGCGGTATATGGCTAATATGTTAGCCGGAAGCTCATCGCCAAACTTATACTTTTCCACAGTGGCGGCAAATTCGGGGCCAAGCTCCGGCGGCCAATTCAGCACTTTGTCCTGTTGCCGCTCGTAGAGTCGTCGCCAGGCCTCGTTCACGGCGGCGCTGCGCTTGTCGATTTCCGCCTCTTGATCTTTGTTAATTCCAGGATTGGCGTGAAACGGCTCGGCGCTAATGCGTTGGCTCGTGGCGAAGGCAGCCTGGATCTCTTGCTGGTTCGCCTGGAACTGCTTGGCCAGCACGCCGGTGGATGAATACCAACAAGCCGCGGCGATCACGACGATCACGATGGCCAGCACCCAAAAGTGGTACTTTTTCAACCAGGCCAGGGCTTTTCGCAATTGGTCCATCTTGATTCACCTTCAATGACGACGTACGTCCGATTGGCGATGGGTTGATATCAGTCGGGGCGATTACGGGACATCGCGCATCGCGGTGGCGGCCGTCGGGCCGTCCTTTTTCGCCGGCTCCTGCTGCCGCGCGGAGCGAGGTTTCTGGCTCCAACAAAACTGCAGCGTGAAATCGTAGCGCCGCAGCCGCCAGTTTTCGACCTGAGCGTTTTCATCGGTTTCCATCCCGCCCCGCTGCATGAACGTCATTCGCCCGCCGCCGGCTTGCTCGGTGGCCGGATCGTACGGCACCGGCAGGTATTCAATGCCGGCCGAATTGATGCCCTCGTCCTTGACGATGACTGGATACCCGATGCCGAGCGACGCAATGGGGACTTTTTTCAGCGCGTTGTTTGCGCCATCGGGCAATTCGACTTCGCCGAGTTGCAGATTGCGACAAAATGTGTTGAGCACGAAATTGCGACCTTCGTTCGGGCCCGGCCCTTGATTCGGCAATTGGTTATGAAAGTGATGCCCTTGGATTTCAATGACCCATCCGGCGCCGGTAGGCCCAATCGGCGCGGTGGCGGCTGGAGCGGCCGGCGCACCGTCTGCGCCAACGGCGCCGGCGGGCACCGGGTTGGCAGCGGCCTCGGTGACGCCGGCGGCAGCCGCGGCGTCGGTCGCCGGTGGAGCGGCGGCAGCATTGGCGTTGTTTGCGGTCGGCGGTGCGGCTGGCGCTGCCGCCGGGTCGTTCACCGGCACGTAAAATGGTTTGACGGTATCAAACCATTTCGCCAGATCGGGCACGTACTCGCAGTCCATCCGCTCGATGTGGAGTTCATTGCGAATCGAAACGTCTTCCGGAGTGTCCTTGCGTTCGTCCGGCGGACGCTCGTCCCTGGGCAGTGCGGCGGTGAACGCTTTCATAAACTCAAGCCACTGGAGGCGACCGTCAATGTTGCTTTGCAGGCTTTGGCCGATCTTGGTGACGTTGTCGAAATGGTTAGTGATTTCGTTGAACTGCGTGTCCCACTGCTGAGTCGTGGATTCCAATTCTTTGGTGGCCTTCAGAGCGGCTGTCATGGCAGGGTTCGTCGTGTCGGCCGAGTTCCACGAGAGATAATACATGGCATAATTGACGGTCAGGCCGACCAGAAGCACGGCGGCAGCTGCCGCTGCCCAGGGTTTCTTGGCCCGCACCAAGCGCGCGGTGAGGATTTCATCGGGCAGGAGATTCGTGCGAATCTGGGCATCACCCAGCGCCTGGACGCAGAGGCCGTAGGCGACGCCGAAGGTGAGCTGGTTTTCTTTATATTGCGGGCTCGCGGTAGCGGTGCCGCCGACGAGGCCGTTGAATTGATCGATGACCCGCACATCCTGATCGAGGTTTTGCGACAGAAATCGCTTCAGGCCGGGCAGCTTCATCGGGTTGCCGAGAGCCACGATGCTGCCCAGCTTGGCGTTGCGATTGTTGCTGGTGAAGAAGCCGATCGAGCGCTGAATTTCGGCCACCAGGTCGCTGAACACGGGCCGCATTGCCTGGAACACGGCCTTGGGGTTCTCGGCCTTCATAGCGTTGCGCTTGAGGTGCTCGGCCTTGGCGAAGGTGAGCTTTAGTTCTTTCGTCAGTGCTTTTGTGAAGTGATTCCCGCCAATTGGGATGTTTCGCTGCCAGACGCGGTAGCCGTTGGTGATGACGAGGTCCGTCGTGTCGGTGCCTAGCGAGATGACGACGGTCGACTGCGGCGGGTTGGCCGGATCGTAATTGCCGTCGAGCTGCATTCGATCGAAGCAGATGAAGTTATAGATCGACAGCGGGGCGAGCTGGATGATGTCGACCTGGATGCCGACCTCCTCGAGCGGCTTGAGGGCGCGGGCGACCTGGTCGCGCTTCATTGCAAACAAGCCGACTTCGGTTTCCAGCGCGTAGCCTTCGTCGACGCTGCCAACGAGCGGCTGATAGTCCCAGACGACGTCTTCGAGAGCAAACGGAATCTGCTGGCGGGCCTCGTACTTGACGATATCGGGAATCTTCTTCGATTCGACGGGCGGAAGCTTAATGAAGCGGGCTAGACCGCTTTGGCCGGGAACGGCAATTGCCACTCGGTCTCCGAGTACCTCGTTGCGAGACGCAAATTCCTCGAGCGCTTCGCGAACCAGAGTCTCCCGGTCGGCCTCTGGCTGGGTGAGTATTTTGGGATATTCGATATAGTCGAAGGCTTCGACGACCAGCCGGTGCTCGTCCTTTTCGTGCGGACGGCAGCGCAAAGCCTTGAGCGCGCAATGGCCGATGTCAATACCCCAAACGGCGCTGGTCTTCGCCATAACCGAGAACCTCTATTCCAGTTGCCAGTCGGCCGCATCGCGAGCGATGCGGCTGTCGCGGCGCAGCGACAAACGCTCGTCGCATGTACCCTCTCGAAAAGCAAATGTTCCGCTCAGCCCGCCCGGCGCGAACGCGCCAAGACGGATGAGGCAAGACTTCCCCTGCCCCGCCGCAACGACCGACGCCGTAAGAGCTTGCGAAGCCGTCGAGC
The DNA here is from genome assembly GCA_963738665.1 of uncultured Planctomycetota bacterium. Classification (GTDB taxonomy): domain Bacteria; phylum Planctomycetota; class Planctomycetia; order Pirellulales; family Lacipirellulaceae; genus JABDGM01. Next base: position 321,200 of record CAVTXL010000002.1, on the reverse strand, counting down.
GGCGATTGGCAACCTGCGCGTCAAGCCGTCGCGCGGCCTGCCCGATCCATTTTACTCATATTCTTCGGATTGTGTAGCATTCACTGTGGCGAATCGACCGCGATTTTTCGAGGAGTTTTGCCCGGCAGCGGGGGCGACGGCCATTCGCCAACCGGCAATTGTCCGCCATCTGCCCGCTCGCGCGGTTTCGCCTTAACTGACGCTCAGCTAGTATGTTACGTCTATGCCGGTCCGACGCGTATCGCTGCTGTTGCCTTGTTCTCGCCTGGAGGACTTGCCGATGCAGCTGCGCGGCGAAGCGGCGGCCGACTTGTTGTCGGCCTGGACGACGCTCTGGCACCCGGCTTTGATCGACGCGACGGGCAACTTGCCTGGCTGGCATGCTGCCGACGACTTGCCGGAGCCCGAGTCGATCGACGCGGAGCTGATTCTATTGCCCACGGTCAGCCGCGAGCGGCTGCCGATCGACTGGCGCGAACGAGTCGCTAAGGCAAATCCCGGTTGTCCTGCGCCGCTGGAAGCGTTGCCGTCGCGGGCTGCGACTGTTGTGGTCACGCTGGCGGCGGCTGGCCTAGCCCCGGAGCGGCTTTGCGCCGAAGTGGGGCACGATTTTTTGGCGCTTGGCTATGCGCACCTGCAGGTGGAGTTGTTGACGCGCGCGATGCACTACACGACAGTGCTGGACGCGGATGAGTTTCGTTCGGTCGTAATCGGCGCGGCGCAGGCGGCCGTCGCGGGCGAAAACGAGCGGGCCCGCGACGGGCTCCGGCGCGCCTTCGACATGCTGACAAATGCCCGCCATCACTTTTACGGCGTCGACTTCTATTTGATTGACGTGACGCTGCTGGCGGCGACGACACTCGGCGACTCGTTGCGCGCCAAGCTAGCCGGTGGACTGCCGACGAGCCTGCTTGCAACGGCGTCGCTGCTCGAGCGATTGGCGCTCCTCGAGCCGGCGACTCTTGCAAGTCTACGGCAGGCGATTGAGACAGACCGAGCGTGTGTCTTGGCTGGTCCGCTGCGTGATAACTCGTTACAACGATTTTCGCCGGAAGATTTGCTGGCGGAGCTGTTGCAGTCGCGCGAGGTATACGGTCGCCTGCTGCAACGCCAACCGGGCGTATACGGTCAATTCGGCGGCTCGTATTCGCCGCTGTTGCCGGAGATTCTGCATGGCCTCAAGTTTCAAGCGGCGCTCTATACCGCATTTGACGGTCAGCGCTGCGAGCGGTCAGCGCAGGCCAAGTCTCGGTGGGGCGAGCCGGGCGGCACGGCGATCGACATCCTGAGCACGCTGCCGCTGGAACTAGCCGATCCCGGCACGTGGCTCTCGTTCGGCGAGCGAGTCGCCGAAACGCTGATGCGCGATCATGTGGCGACCCTGCTCGTTGCCAGTTGGCCCGGCCAAACAAGCGAGTATTACGGCGACTTGCGGCGGATCGCCAACTATGGCGGCGCGCTCGGAAAGTTCGTGACCCTCGAAGAATACTTTCAGCTCACGACCGAACCGGACGACTGGACTTCGTTTCGCCCGACTTCGTATCCGTTTCATCGGATTGATTCCAGCGACGGCGTTCGCGCCGTGGTGCGAAATATCGCTGCGTATCGCCATCGTGTTCGCGAGCTATTCGACCGATTGAACACGAACCTCGCCGCGATCGTGCAGCTTGAACCGATGTCGAACCATGGCGCAGTTGAGGCACAAACTAGCTTCGCACTCAACCCGTGGAATTTCGCCGGGCCGAGTTTTCTCAGTTTCGATCCGCTTGGTTTCAGTTCCCCTCAGGACGTTTCGAACGACTTCTACGCGGGCAACCAGCGGACGGCAATTCAATCCGCATTCGGCAACCCGCGATCCGAAGTTCATTACCTGCCCACCGTCCCAGGCTGCGGCTTTGCTGCACTTACGTCACGGGAAGTCTCGCCACCCGTCCCGCTGGCCCAGGGGCGGACGCTGCGGAACGAGTTTCTCGAAGTGGTCGTCAGCGAATCGACCGGGGGGCTCCAATCGGTCCGAACCTATCGCGATCGCCACACGCGCGTTTCGCAGCGGCTGGTGATGCACGACCGGCGGCTGCCGCGTCGAACGGGCGGCGGAGTGACGCCCGATGAACGGGAACTCGAAACGACGATGGTCGCTGACCGGGTTGAAGTCGGTCGCAACGACGCTGTGGCGGGCGAGATTGTAGCGCGCGGCCGCCTGCTGGATGTGGACCAGCAATTGCTGGCCGAATTCGGTCAGACGTCGCGCATTGTGCGAGGATTTCCAGTGGTGATCGTCGACGTTTGGTTGCGCTCGAAGCTGCCGCCCGAAGGAGATATCTGGCGTTCGTACGTAGCCAGCCGGCTGGCGTGGCGCGAGGAAGCGGTGACGCTCAGTCACGGCGTCGACTGGACAGCCCGCGAGACGGCGCAAAGCCACATCGAGTCGCCTGAATGGGTCGACATTGCGGATGCCGGCGGACACATAACGAGTTTCGGGCTGGGACTGCCATTGCACCGGCTGGCTGGCACGACCTGGCTGGACACGCTGCTGCCGGTGGCCGGTGGATCGGCCGAGCGCTTTCAATTCGCGATTGGCATCGACTGCGGCCAACCGACGCAAACGGCCTTAGCGCTGTTGACCGCCGGCAGATCGTCCGTTACGACTTTTCCAAGCCAGCCCGCGTCGCCCACGGGCTGGTTTTTCCACGTCGGCGCCAAGCACGTGCTAATAACCCATCTCCAGCGGCTGGCTGCCCCCCGCGACGGCGTTCGTCTACGCTTATTGGAAACGAAGGGTCAGGCAGTGCGCACGAGCTTGTCGGCATATCGGCCGTTCCGCGTGGCCCGCCGCACAGATTTCCGAGGCGAGCTAGTGGAATCGCTGACCCTTGCCGATGGCGGCGTGCCGTTCGAGATTGGAGCGCATGGTTGGATTCAGATTGAAGCGGAATGGTAGTTCCATACGACGAATGCAAAATGCAAAATGTTCAATGCAAAATGAAATGCTGCGTCCCGAATTCTTCATTTTTCATTTTTTCATTTTGCATTGAACATTCTCTACGCACCCGAAAATGATCGTCACGATCGATGGACCCGCCGGAGCAGGAAAGAGCAGCGCCGCCCGCGAGCTGGCGCGGCGGCTGGGGTATCGTTTTCTCGACACGGGAGCAATGTACCGGGCGGTAACGTTGGCGGCGTTCGAGCGAGCAATCAATCTGGCCGACGCCGACGCGATGGCCGACTTAGCCGCGTCGATTCGGGTCGAGCTGGCTGATGGCCGGGTGCTGCTCGACGGCCGCGACGTGACATCCGAGATCCGTAAGTTCAACGTGACGACCGCGATCCATTACGCGGCCGACAACCCGGCCGTGCGGGCTCAGCTCGTGCTGTGGCAGCGGGCGGCCGCGGCCGGTCGCGATGTGGTGACTGAGGGCCGCGATCAGGGGACGGTCGTATTTCCCAACGCCGAGTGCAAAATCTTTCTGACGGCGGGCGAAGAGGAGCGGGCCCGGCGGCGTCATCGTGACGTGTTGGCCCGCGGCGAGGACGTGCCGTTCAACGAGGTGCTCGCCAACCAGCGGCTCCGCGATCAGCGCGATCGGACGCGGCCGGTCGGCGCTGGTGAAGGCCGCGGATGCGATCGAAGTCAGCACTGACGGACTTGACCCGGGGCAAGTGGTCGCCCGACTTGAGGAACTGGTGCAGGCGCGGCAATGACGAGAGAGGAATTTATCGAGCGGGCGTCGTGGTGTTTTTACTCGGTCATGCGCGGGCCGACGTGGGCAATCGCCAAGCTATTCTTTGATTTTCGGTCGACTGGCCGCGAGCACATGCCCGTGCGGGGACCCGTGCTGGTGGTGAGCAATCATCAAAGCCACCTCGACCCACCGCTGGTTGGGCTGGCGCTTTCTCGACAATTAAAATATCTTGCCCGTCACGGTCTGTTTTTTTGGCCGTTCAGTTGGCTGATCGGTGCGCTGGGTGCCGTGCCGCTCGATAAAAGGGCTGGCGGCATCGGCGGCATCAAAAAGACGCTGCAATTGCTGCGCGAGAACGAAGCTGTGCTCATCTTTCCCGAGGGCTCTCGCACGAATGACGGCGAGCTCGCTTCGTTCCTGGGCGGGTTTTGCGCAATTGCCCGCCGCAGCGGGGCGACGATTTTGCCCGTGGCAATCGAAGGTGCGTTCGAGTGCTTGCCGCGAGGGACGCTTATTCCGCGGCCGGGGCCGATTGCGCTGGTCGTGTGCCCGGCGATCACGCCAGAACAATATCAGCAGATGTCAGAAGTGGACCTTGTGGAGTTGACGTCACGACGGATTGTTGCGGGACGCGCGGCCGCACTTAAACTTTGAATCGACAGTGATTAGAGTGCCCAGCCACGCCGCGGGCGTCATTTCGATGGACCGGAAGCAGTGTCGAACTCGTCATCAGGGGCCGTAGTTCTTTCTGTTTGGCGGGCCCGCCTGCTCGTCGCCGCTTCGGCCCTGTTGTGGAGCACCAGCGGTTTCTTCGTCAAAGCGCCCTTCTTCAGCGGCTGGCCCGGACCGACGCTTGCCTTTTGGCGCGGCGTTTTCGCGTGCGTTGTGCTGTGGCCGCTGGTGCGGCGGCCGCGGTGGTCGTGGATGCTTGTGCCGATGACGGCGATCTTCGCCGCCATGAACTACACCTATCTCACGGCAATGGCCGAAGGGTCGGCGGCCAACGCGATTTGGTTGCAGTGCACGGGGCAGGCCTGGGTGCTGGTGATCGGCGTGCTGGTGTTCAATGAGCGGGCCGTCTGGCGTGATTGGCTGTTTGTCGCCTGTGCTGCGACCGGCGTGGCCGTGATTGTTTTTTACGAGTCGCAACAAATCGCGTTGCAGGGTGGCAAAGACCCGCAGGTGGCCGTCTATTGGGGGCTGCTCACTGGCGTGCTCTATGGCGGAGTCGTGCTGTGCCTGCGGCAACTGCGCGATTTCGACCCAGTCTGGCTGGCCGCGATGAATCATCTCGTGACGGCCGTGGCTCTGGCGCGGTTTGGTCTCGGCGGACCGTATTGGCCGAGCGGCGTTCAATGGCTGCTGCTGGCCGCTTTTGGAATACTGCAAATGGGGCTCCCGTATGTGCTGTTTTCTCACGCGCTGCGGCGGATTGCCGGCCATGAGGCGATGGCGATCGGCATGATCGAGCCGATCCTCGTGCCGGTGTGGGTCTATTTGGCCTGGGGCGAGCCGCCCGCCTGGTGGACGCTGGTCGGCGGCGGTCTGATCCTCGTCGGACTCACGCTGCGCTACGCGGGGCCCTCGTCCGAAGCGGTCGACGACGCGATGGAAGTGCATTCTTAACAATTGCCAGCCCGCAGACGATTCTTAACAAACGCGGGTACTATACAGGCGTCCCGTTAGCCGATATGTTCGTAGGATTGATAAGTTGACGTTCGCGACTTCATTCATAGCCCACCGAAATTGGAGCACTGTATGTCCATCGCCCAATCGATCCTGCCTGAGTTCGAACAAGAAATGGCCGGCACCCGGAAAACGCTCGAGCGTGTGCCCGACGACAAGCTCGCGTGGAGGGCTCATCCCAAGTCGAACACGATCGGCTGGGTGGCCGCTCACTTGGCCGATCTTCCCGGCTGGACCGAATTCACGCTGAAGGAAGATTCACTCGACATCAATCCGCCGGGCGGCAAGCCGCACAAAACGCCCGAGGCAACCAGCCGGGCCGCCATGCTGGAGACATTTGACAAGAATGTGGCCACGGCCAAGAAGACGATCGCCGAGACGAGCGACAGCGAATTCATGCAGCCCTGGTCGCTGCTCTCCGGCGGCCAGACGATCATGACGCTGCCCAAAATCGCGGTCGTCCGCGGCTTTATCATGAATCACATCATCCACCACCGGGCGATTTTGACTGTGTACCTGCGACTGAACGACATCCCGGTGCCGGCGCTGTACGGGCCATCGGGCGATGAGCAGTGAAACGCGACGCGTAGCAGCCGCCACGGAGTCAATCCGTCTTCAGCCGCAGCACGGTGAACGACTCGGGCGGGAACGTGTACTTGAAATCGGGCGCCGCGCCTGTCACCGTGCGTGTCTTGGGCTCGATGTGGTTCGGTCGCGCGACCGAGTTTTCATCGGCCGGGTCGCCGGATAGCACCACGGCCTGGGCCATCGGCTCGACGTGTGTGACGCCGCTGAGCTTGATCGTCGCTTCGCTGGCGTCGTCGCCCGGGTTGACGACCTTCAGAATCGTCTCACCGGTCTTGTCGTCGCGCGTCGCCGCTGTAAACAGGGCAGGCACGCGGTGGTGCAATATTTCTGCACTCTGTATCAGCTTGCCGTCAAGGTAGCATTTCATCTCGGCACCGCGGAGGACGATTTTCACGTCGTACCAGCGGTTCGGTTCGAGCGAACCGTCGACCTTGCCAAGCAGTTGATCCTGCTCGGCGAAGTGCGTTTGGATGGCGTGCTGTTTGTTGTCCCAGCCGCCCAGGATCCACTGGGCGCGCGAGCCGGCATCATCGTCGCAGACGGTGATGACGATGCTGCCTTCGCCGCCGAGCTTGCGGGCCTTGAGCGTGAGCGTGTAGTTTCTCCAACTCGTTTCGCCAAACGAGCTGCTGCCATCAGCGTTGGCATCAGCCTGCTGAAAAGCTCCAGCACTCATGCGCCAGCGGCCGCGATTTTGCGTCCAATCTCCCAGTTGAGTCGCCTCGGCGGAGCCGCGACCCTGCGGGTCGCCGCCCATGGCCCCAATGAGATCCGTCACAATGACGTCTTTAAACTCGGCCGCGGCCCGCGTGGTGCCGACGCCGATTCGGCCAGCGGGCAGCATTTCTTTCACCGGCGCGTCATTCGTCACCGGTAACACGGCATCACCGCGGTTGTGCGTGTACATTTGCTGCACGTAGTAGTTAGGCGTGGGCACGACGTGCAGGTTGTCGGTCCAAATCAAGTTCGGCCGCCATTGCCAGGCATCCTCGTGGGCGAAGAGGGGCGCGTAGGACGCCATTCGCACGACGTCGGCGTTGCGCTCAAGGCCGGTCATGAACGCGGCCTCGGCCAGCGCGACTCGAGGTTGTTGCGATTCTTCGTGCTGAGGATTGCTACGCTTTGTGCCGCGTATTCGCCGAAAAACACCTTAGGCCCGTTGCGGTCGTAATTGTCGTAGCGATGCGACCCGGAGAGGAACCAGATCGGGTTCGCATAGCAGTGCTCGTCTGCGATATCCGCTTTCAGCTCGACGAGCTTGGGCCAGAGAAAGTGGTAGCGGTCGTCGTCGGGGCTGGGCCCGGCGGCCGAGACGATCGAAATTTCAGGATGCTTTTCTTTGAGCGTTTTCTGAAACACGGCCAGCCGCTCGATGTACTGCGGGCCCCACTGCTCGTTGCCGATGCCGAGCAGCTTCATCTGGAAAGGCTCAGGATGCCCCATGGCGGCCCGCTTTGCGCCCCATGTGCTCGTGGCCGGGCCGTTGGCGAACTCGATTAAATCGAGCGCGTCCTGCACGAATTGGTCCAGGTCGTCCAGCGGGCACAGCTCGCCCGAGTTGAACTGGCAAGCCATGCCGCAGTTGAGGATCGGCAGCGGCTGCGGCGCCGATATCGTCGCACAATTGGAAGAACTCGAAGAAGCCGACGCGGTACGACTGGTAGTAATCGGGCGTCGGCCGGTGTTTGAATTCGTAGTTCCAGCGGTTCACGATCAGCTTGCGGTCTTCGAACGGACCAATCGTGTTCTTCCACTGATAGCGCTTCGTGAGGTCGCTGCCTTCGACAATGCAGCCGCCGGGGAAACGCAGGAAGCCGGGCTTCAAATCGGCCAGCGCCTGCACCATGTCGGCCCGCAGGCCGTTCGGCCGATTCTGCCAGGTTTTCCGGGGGAAGAGCGAAACGAAGTCGAGGTCGACCGTGCCCTCGCCATTGACGATGACCGTCATGCGGGCGTGGCCGTCAGTGTCTTTCGGCGCAGCGTGGCGGAGATTTTTTTCCAGCTCGCATCGAGGCCGCTAAGTGGCTCTTCGGCCAGCAGCGTGCCATCTTCGCCGACGATTTCAACCGTCACTCGCGGCCGGCCCGCCGTCACTCGCATCTGTGCTGCAAAGTCATACGCGTCGCCGGCTCGAACGCCCATGTCACGGTAGCCCTCGTTGGAGATTCCCAAAGGCGGATTGCTCTTGTTGGCTATGCGCACGTAGTGGGGATTGCCGTCGCGATAGGCAGACGTGGTTTCGATGGTGACGTCGCCCTTCGTGTTGCTGGGAGAGATTTTGAACCAGCCCATCATCGAGTCGGGGAACTCGAAGGTGCCGTTCTTGACGAGATCGGCGTTGAGGCCGCCGTCGGCGCCAAAATTGATGTCCTCGAAGAAGGCGCCCCACATGCTGGAGTTGATCTTCGCGCCTGGCTTGTCGGCCTGGACCGTTATCGTCACTAGTTGTGAGAGGGCGATATCCGGGGCCAACGGCAGCGCATTCGAAAATCCTGCCAGGATTGTAAGAAAAGCCAATCGACGCGCTGTGATAGTGCAACTCATGATGGTCTCCGCGATGTCTATCGCTCGCCTAGGGCGCGGGGGCTTCAGCCGGGCGCACTGCCGCACGGCCAAATCGGCTTTGCGATTTATTGCTGCCGGGGCGCTGGAGGATTACGATAAGTGCCACCTGTCGCGCCGCCCCGGGGCCGAACCGGCCGGTCCCTCGGAACGCTATTTTAATGGCGGGACGAGCAACAATAAAGCAGCAGAGGGCCAAATGAAAACTCGCGTCCGGCTTCTTGCCTTTGCAATTGTCATTGACTGCGCTATTGGGGGCCCGCCTGCGGCGTCGGCCCAGCACGTCACTTCCATTGTGCCCGACGGGCGTCCCCATACATTCGCCGCGCGCGATCACCAATTCATTATTGATGACCAGCCGACGATGCTCGTGGCGGGCGAAATGCATTTCGGCCGCGTGTTGCCCGAAGATTGGGACACCCGGCTGAAGCAGGCCAAGGCGATGGGTCTGAACACCGTCAGCTTCTACTTGTTTTGGAACATGTGCGAGCCGCGGGACGGCGAGTTTCAGTTCAGCGGCATGACTGATGTTCGCCAAGTGCTTAAGCTATGTCAGCAAAACGGCCTGTGGGCGATCTTGCGGCCGGGACCGTATTGCTGCGCGGAGATCGAATACGGCGGCATTCCGTGGTGGACGCTGAAACATCTCGAAGTCAAGATTCGAACTACTGATCCGCAGTGGCTGGCCTGGTGTCGACGATATCTCGAACAAGTCTACAAGCAGGTCGGCGACTTGGAGGTAACCAAGGGCGGGCCGCTCCTCATGGTGCAGATCGACAATGAAATCGGCATCACGCAGCCCACGAACAACGACTACATGGTGGCGCTGACAAAGATTTTCAAAGATGTCGGCTTTGGCGTGCAGTTGTTTACGTGCGATCCGGCGCCCGGATTTGGAGTGACCCCCGCCTGCGCATTTCCGGCGTGATGCATTGCCGCAACGGATTGAAAGACGACCGGGCCGCCCGGGAAAGTGCGGCCGCGATCGGCGACTATCCGGTCTACGTGCCTGAGGTATACACTGCTTGGTTCAGCGGCTGGGGGCAACCGATTGCGAAACAGAATTCCAACGTCGCCGACATTTCAAATTGGGCGAACTATCTGCTCGATCACGAATACTCATTCTGCCTGTACATGTTCTTTGGCGGGACAAATTACGGTTTCGACAACGGCTGCAATCGGTATCTGCCGGTGCAGACGAGCTATGACTACAGCGCGCCGATCGACGAGGCGGGCCGCACCACGGAGAAATACCGCGCTTTGCGCGATTTGTTGTCGAAGCGGCTGAACATCACTCCGCCCGCCCCGCCGCCGGAGCCCAAGGTGATCGAGTTGCCCCCGATTCGATTGACCCAGCACCAACCGCTACTCGCCGCGCTGCCAGTTGCGCCGACCCGCGTATCGGCCAAGCCGGTTTCGATGGAGGAACTGGACCAGGCGTACGGATTGGTCTTGTACCGCAAGAAATTTGACGCCGGAATCGAGGGCACGCTCGAATTGCGACAGGCGATGGATTACGCCGTGGTGATGGTCAACGGACGAACGGTCGGCAAAGCCTTTCGGGGAGACGGACCGGAGAGCAACAAGATCGAGCTGAACGAGCCGGGGCCAGTGACGCTCGACTTGTTGGTCTACAACCTGGGCCGGATCAGCGTCGTCGTAAGCGAGCGGACACAAAACTTGGCGCGGAAAGGTCTTCTCGGCGGGGCCTTTCTCGACGGGCAGGAGCTGGAAGAGTGGCAAACGTATTGCTTACCCCTAGAGGACGTGCACGTGCAGGCCTCAGACGCTCCGCATGTGGGTCCCATGTTTTACCGCGGCACATTCGAGGTCGAGCAACCGGGCGGGACTTTTCTCGACATGCGCAACTGGAGCCTGGGCGTGGTGTGGGTGAATGGCCACAACCTGGGTCGCTTCTGGGACCGAGGCGGCTTGCGGTCGCTTTATCTCCCGGGCCATTGGCTAAAGGCGGGGCCGAACGAAATCGTTGCGCTCGAGCTGCACGACGCGCCGCAGACGCCGGTGATTAGCGGCTCCACAACGATTATCGAAGAGCGTCCGGCCGCGTTCCGCGTGCGGCTCGACCGCTAGCGGCTCGCGGCGCCTTCGAGAAAACACTGTCGCGGCGAATGGCAGCCAAGTTGAATCGCCCATGGGCCGGCGAAGCAGGTTTGGCCAAGTGCCAAAACCTCATGGAGGGATGGCTAACGACGCAAATGTTGCCGCGAACGGCGATTGTTCGCAGCCGGCCGATGTGCTATCATTCGGGATTCGTGCCGCGGCCCTGGTTGAGGTCGGTCGTGTAGGCGGACCGGCTGCGGCGCATGGTCCCTTTTCGAGTAGTGGCCTGGGCGATTTTTCGGCCGACTTGCTGCATGCCGATTTCGGCGGGGTGCGCTCCGCCCTTTCGACTCTCGCTCCTGTGCCCCGTCTCAGCTTTCGCGACAGCAGCTTCTTCAATTGATACATGGTTAACCGCAATCTCATCCGCGAATTTGACATTACCGAAGACGAAGAGCTCAACGCCATCGGGCAGGCCCTGCCCGAGGACATGGAATGGCTCGAGAGCGAGGACGTAGGCCCGAATCAGATCGTCGAGGGCCGCGTGCTGCGGATCGACGACGACTTCGTGCTGGTCGACGTCGGCTATAAAAGCGAAGGCATCATCCCTCGCAACGAATGGGAAGAGGGCGAAGAGCCGCCGCAGATCGGTGAGACGATTCGCGTGCTGGTCGAAGATCTGGAAGACGTCGTCGGCCGGCAAGACGATCGCGGCATGATCGTGCTGTCCAAGCGGAAGGCCGAGAAGATCGAAAAGTGGATGAAGGTCATGGAGACCGTCCACGAAGGGGACGTCGTCAGCGGTATGGTGACGCGGAAGATCAAAGGCGGCCTCTTGGTCGATATCGGCGTTAACGTATTTCTGCCGGCCAGCCAGGTCGATATCCGCCGGCCGCACGATATCGGCGAGTACATCGGCAAAGAGATCAAGTGCCTGGTGCTGAAGATCGACGAAGCCCGCCGGAACATCGTCGTCAGCCGCCGCAGCCTGATCGAGGCCGAGCGGGCGCAGAAGAAGTCGGAGCTGCTCAAGCAGTTGGAAGTCGGCCAGATGCGCAAGGGCGTCGTCAAAAACATCGCCGATTTCGGCGCGTTCGTCGATTTGGGCGGTATCGACGGTTTGCTCCACATCACCGACATGAGCTGGGGCCGCATCAATCACCCGTCCGAAATGGTCAAGATCGACGACCAGATCGAGGTGATGGTCCTGCACATCGACTACGAAAAGGAAAAGATCGCCCTCGGCCTGAAGCAAAAATCGGCCAGCCCGTGGGAGAACGTGGTGGCGAAGTACCCGGTCGGCTCGGTGGTGAAGGGAACCGTGGTGAACGTGATGAGCTACGGCGCGTTTGTGAAGCTCGAGGATGGCATCGAGGGCCTGGTCCACATCAGCGAGATGTCGTGGACGAAGCGAATCAGCCACCCCAGCGAATTGGTGCACATCGACGAGGAGGTCGAGGTGATGGTTCTCGACATCAACCAGGAGAAGCAGGAAATCTCGCTGGGCATGAAGCAGACGCAGGCGAACCCGTGGGACAAGGTGGCCGATCGCTATCCGCCGGGCGCTGGTGAAGGGCCGCGTGCGGAACTTGACGAACTACGGCGCCTTCATCGAGATCGAGGAAGGCATCGACGGCCTGCTCCACGTCAGCGACATGTCGTGGACTCGCAAGATCGGCCATCCCAGCGAAGTGGTCGAGAAGGGCCAAGAGATCGAGTGCAAGGTGATCTCGGTCGACCAAGAGCGGCGGCGGATCGCCCTGGGCCTGAAACAGATGGACGAAGACCCGTGGGCGACCGACATTCCGGGCCGCTACCAGCCGGGCCAGTTGGTCAAGGGCAAAGTGACGAAGATCACCAACTTCGGCGTGTTTGTCGGCCTAGAGGACGGCCTGGAGGGGCTGCTCCACATTTCCGAGTTGGCCGATCACAAGGTCGAGAACCCGGAAGATGTGGTCAAGGTCGGCGAGGAGATCGAAGTCAAGATCCTCCGCGTCGACGCCGATGAGCGGAAGATCGGCCTCTCGCGCAAGCGCGTCGAGTGGGGTGAGGACGAACTGGGTGAAGAAAGCCAAGAGGCGGGAGGCGGTGCTGCGACGGCGCCTCCGGCCGAGCTGAAGGGGGGCGTCGGATCGGGTTCGGGTCCGCTGTTCAAGGCGGCTACGACTGCGACCGAAGGCGCGCAAGATGCGTCAGAAGCGTCTCATTCGGACGAGTGAGACGGACGCCCTTAATCGTCACAGAGCGACCTCAAAATCGCAATTGCCGCGTCTCGGCGCGACGTAAGCGCACCGTCGGCGCCGTTCTTTTTGGTATCGCCCGCATGCGGCGCACATTCCTCGCACGGCGACTCGCTGCGATTGTGATGCAGGCGCAAAGGGGGCCGCGTCGATAGTCTTTGCGGGCACACGGTTTGCCCGACCCACTTGGTCCGGGGAACGCCGCATTTGCGAGAATCGCGCGCGCTTCCGACCGAGACGTTCGGGCTAGGTACCCCCCGATCCTGACGCTCCCTCCCGTTTACCCCCCTCTCTCCTGATGCCCACCTCCACCACCAAACGGCGGAAGGCTTCGAGCTCGGTGCAGACGCCGCTGGAAACCTACCTCCGGGAAATCAACGAAACCTCGCTCCTCAATGCGGCCGAAGAGCGCGAACTGGCCACGCGCATCGGCAACGGCGACACGGCCGCCCGCGACCGCATGGTCCGCGCCAATCTGCGGCTGGTGGTGAACATCGCCCGCGGCTACTCGGGCAAAGGCCTGGGCCTGCAGGACCTGATCGAGGAAGGCAACCTGGGCCTGCTGCGGGCGGTCGAGGGGTTCGACCCGGCGATGGGCACGCGGTTCAGCACCTACGCCAGCTACTGGATCAAGCAGTCGATCAAGCGGGCTCTGATCAACACGGGCAAGACGATCCGCATTCCGGCCTACATGGTCGAGCTGCTCTCGAAGTGGCGGCGGGCCAGCGCCCGGCTCACCGAAGAGCTGGGCCGCACGCCGACGCCGGAAGAGGTCGCCCGCGTGCTGGGCCTGCCCAAGAAGAAGCTGCCGATCATCAAGAAGGCGATCAAAATCTACAACGCCACGCCGCAGACCGACCAGAGCCGAGGCCGGCTGGACGCTGGGCGACATGGTGATGGACGAGCGGCAGCTCACGCCCGATGACGCCCTGGTCGAAACGCGACAGCCTGCACCACGTGATGGACATGCTGACGACGATGGACCAGCGCGAGGCCACCGTGCTGCGGATGCGCTTCGGCCTGGACGACCACGAGCCGCGAACGCTCAAAGAAATCGGCGAGCAGCTCGGCCTGACCCGCGAACGCGTCCGCCAAATCGAGACCGAAGCCCTCAACAAAATGGCCGACAGCATGGAAGACCCGAAGGAGCGGGTGGAGGAGCTGGATTAGGCATTGAAATAAGTTCGCTCCGCGTGCCGTAACGGCCTGTGAAAAGGCCACGATTCATTTCGGCAACAGCCGTGCCCTGCGCTGCTGTTACGCAGGGGGGCCCTAGTCAAAATCGGCGTCGTCTGTTAGTGTTTCAGTTTACCACGACACCTGAAACCTGACATTCTCTCCATGCCTCCGCAAGCAATTCCCGGCGTCGCGCCGTCGCAGCTCGGCGAAGTTACGATCATGACCGTTTGGCCGTCGCTGTCGGCGACCGGCTTCGGGCGGTTTTGGGGCCGGCTGATGGCCTGGGAGGCCGGTATTCGCATCTTCGGCGTGCCGATTACGCTCGGCCGGCTGTGGGCGCTGGTCTCAATTCCGTTTCTCTTGAACTTGTATTTCGTGATGCGTTTTCCACGCCTGCCGGGCGTGCTCATTGGTTTTAAGAATCCGCTTTGCTGGCACTACCGCCTCACCAATCGCCGCATCGTGATGGAGAATCCGTACGGCAAGGGCGAGATCAAGAGCGTCGCCCTCGACCGATTCAACACGGTCGAGGTCGTCGTCGAGCCCGGTCAGGCGTGGTACAAAGCGGGCGACCTGGTGTTCCGCCAGGGGGCGATCGAAACGTTTCGCATCGCCGGCGTACCGCGGCCGGAAACGTTTCGGCAGACAATTCTTAAGGCACACGCCTCGTTCGTGGGCGTGGCCCAGGCGCGGGCGGCCGGCGTGGCGGTGTAGCCCTCAGGCGTAGGATATATCGACGAACGAGACAAATTAATTGCCTTCGATTCGTCTGGCTTTCGCTCTGCGGACAAGTCAAGTATCGGTGTGCCTCGCGGGATGGACACACCCTACACTGACAACCTAGAGGCAGGATCAGCGTCTAACCGTTGGTCGATTCTTGCTCGGTGGTACTTTTGGCCGCATCACCTTCGGCGGCCCGGCTCTGTGCCGCCGGCGCCGGCGGCGTGGCCTCGGGTTTACCGTCTTTGATCAGGCGGCCGATTTCGACGCGGGTGCGTTTGCCGTCGCGTTCCAGGACGAGCGACCGCGGCTCCACGGCCACGACCTTGCCTTTCCAACTGCCGACGTTGACCGCATCTCCCTCGGCGACGAACATCGTGGCTCCCGTGTTCATGCGGTAGATCCAGGCAACAAGCCCCTTGTTTCCGAGGTTGGTCCCAGAGAACTTAGCGAAGCGCGACTCGTCGAGCGGGTCTTCTGCCCGAGGGCCAATCCCCCGATCAACAATCGGCTCCGTCGGCGGCCTGTACGGCTTGAAAATGTTGCGACGGTCAATGGCCGTGCGGTAATCGCCCGCGTCGGCCAGTTTGAACGAATTCACCTTGCCTACGGGGGGGACAGGATTACTTGATGTGTCGGGCAAGATCAGCGCCTCAATTTGCAGCTTGATCGTCTTTAATTTCAGTCCGCCCGGCTCGGGTGTCAGCTCGAGTCTCGTGATTTGGTGCAACTGCGGCGAGCTGTAGAACTTGTACATGAAATCTACAAGATCCGGCAGGTCACCCTTCGTTTGCGCGTCCAGCCCAATCGTGCTAATGTTCGATGACAGGACGGGCGTCGTGAGACGTGTCAACTTTTCCGGCTTAATGCCGGACTTCTCCATCGTGTCATATAGCCAGTTGTAATAAAGCTGGTAGGCACGGGTCGGATTGCCATCGGGTAGCGACTGGCCCTTCCAAGCGGCCAGCTTGCGCTGGCCATCGCGGGCCATCTTCAGTTTCAAGTCGGCTTCTTGCCGGTCCTTTTCGGCTTTGGCCACGTCATTTTTCAATTTCGACAGACCAG
The DNA here is from genome assembly GCA_963738665.1 of uncultured Planctomycetota bacterium. Taxonomy (GTDB): domain Bacteria; phylum Planctomycetota; class Planctomycetia; order Pirellulales; family Lacipirellulaceae; genus JABDGM01. The sequence goes on along the minus strand of CAVTXL010000002.1, from coordinate 305,416 downwards.
CCGCGTAGCTGGAATAGAACAGCCGGCCGACCAACAGCACGGCCACGGTCGCCACTATGCCCACGAGCAGCTTCTCACGTTGATTCATTGTTTGGCCTCCTCTTTGGCTGCACTGCCAGCCGGGGCACCCTTTTCGGCGGCGGTCGATTTCGTGTTTGCAGCCTCTTTATCTTCTTTATTCTCGGCCGACGGCTCTGTGGCGGATTTAGCGGCGTCCGCACGCACATTGTCCTTAGCAGGCTCTGCGGCCGGCTTCGCGGCGGGCTCGGCAACAGGTGTCTTCGCAGGCGCTTTTTCGCCAGGTTCGATCACATCGGCTGGTTCGTCTGCATCATCGGGCGGGGGCACCGCGATCGTATAGTCGACTTTCCAAGTGTATCCGGGAATGCTCGAATCCCCCTGTCCGGCAGGCGACGTCACGACCAGTCCGCGCGGGTCTTCGTAGAAGCGATTCTCAAGATACTTAGCCGCGTCTTGGTCTTTGGCAATTGCCTGCGTGATATTGATCACGCCGCCCGAAGAGTTTCGCCCTGGCGGCCGGGTCATCACCATTTGCTGCTTGACGAGCACATCCAGGCGCTCAGGATAACCGGTTTGTCCTAAGTCAGTCACCGTCCTGGGCATCATCGTCGGCCGCATGTGCGTGCTGACTTCGACCAGCTCGTCCAGCCAGTTGACGTCAGTCGACCGCCACTGAGTGATAGTTGCGACCTGGTCAACGACTGGCTGTAGCGTTTTCGACTCCTTGTCCATCTCGGTAATCTGCTTGCGGATCGCCACGAGCTGCGATGACAAGCTGTGGTGCTTATACCACAAGAAGCCGGCAATCATCAGTAGCACGCCGGCGGCCACCGCGGCCAGAATCACGTGCTCGCGGCCGATCTGGCGGGGCTCGGCCTTACGGCGGACGTTCAGGAAATCGACGATCGGCGGGCGGCGGTCGGCCTCGGATTGAGCCATGCCCAACACGGCCGCGAAGCGGGCGAGTTGCTCGGCCGGGACGCCGCTGGTGCCGAAGCCGGACGGCGCAACGCTGGCCGGGTCGAACATACTGACGGTCGCGTCGAGCTCAGTGTCCAGACCACTGGCCTGGTCGATCGCGGCGGCGTTGCCGCAGATCAGGACTCGTTCGATCGGCCGATCGGCCGCTTGCTGGCGGGCGGCGGCGATCGTGCGGCGGAGCTCGCCGACCAGCGCGCAGTTGCCGGGCCACGGCCTGGCTGGCGTCGGGCAGGCGAACCGTACGCAACAGGATGACCTGGCCCTGATCGACAACGGCCAGGTCGGCTTCGTCGATGAGCGGATTCACAATCAACGAGATCGAGCCGGGGCCCATCGCGCCCGCCCGCTCGACGAGCGAGACTGCGGCAAGCGCACGCACGGCAATGCGGGTGACTTCGGCCCCAGTGGCCTGCGCCGCTTCGAAGGCGTCTTTGATGCCGGCCGGGCTGAGGGCGACGGCCAGCACCTGGTGCTGCGTATTGGCATCGCCCGAGATTGGGATGTAATCGAGGGCGGCTTCAGTGCCGAGGGCGGTGAACTCGCGCTCGGCCTGAAAGCGGACCAGCTCGGGCAACTCGTCCTCGGGGGAGGGAGGCAGCGAGAGGAGCTTGATCTGCGTATGATCGCGGCCGACGCCGACGATCGTCGTCGCCCTGCCGACCGCTTCGTGGCCGATCGCTCGGGCCAAGCGCTCGCCGACTTGCTTGCCGGTGAGCGTCGTCCCTTCGGCCGTTTCGAGCTTGGTCGTCCAGGCACCGCTGACGCTGGTGCCGGTCGGCCCGGTTTGCAACAGGATCGCGCGGGCTTCGTTGCGATCCCAGTCGATGGCAAAGATTTTTGGCATAGGGAAACTTGTAGAGCTGAGGGTTTAGCGTCGGGGGACTGGTCTGCCAAAATCGCTTCTCAGTCGGCAATCGCTGGATTTCTTATTATACACGGACGGCTTACGGGGTGTTATCGGGCTGGGCCCCTAGGGTTTCGGCCGAATAGGCGGTGGAGTCCTGGCCAAGGTTTTCCGCTTCCCACTCGCGCAGTAGGACGGGCGGCCGCTTGGAGGCGTCGACAATTGCGTCGATTCTTACCAACGGCCCGCCCCCATCGAAATAACCGATCGAGCGGACGCGATATACGTCGCCGCCGGCGGTGATCAGCGGCAGCAATTGCTTCATGGTCGGTAAATCAATCATACCCTCCGTCAACAACCAGGTTTCGTAGGCCTGGTCGGCCTGCTGGGCGCCGAGCTGCACGTCGCGGTAGGAGATGATCTGGTCCAGGAGGTTCGGATCCAGGTTCAATGCCGTGATCAGGCCCATCAATAGCTGACGCGGCGCCTGATTGATGTTTAGACGGCCGGGAATGGTGGGCTGCGTGTTGACAGCCAAATTATCCATCAGCAGGGGCAAATACGACTGCATGAACGAGGGGTCGTTCGTGAATGGGCTCTCGACCGCGACGGCTTGCGTCTGGGCGGCCTGCACGACATTGGCGCGGGCGCCGACCAAATCGAGGATCGACGTCAGTCGGACGCGCCCCGCGGTGGCGTAGTCCAAGCTCAGGCTGGCGGCCTCGACGGTGGTTGTGGGGGTCGCGGCATTGCCGCCGGTTCCGCCGCCGGTTCCGCCGCCAGTTCCTCCCCCGGTTCCTCCCCCAGTTCCGCCGCCAGTTCCACCGCCGCCTGTCCCGCTCGTACTGCCGCCACCGCTGGTTCCGCCGGTAGCACCATTTCCGCCGCCGCTGGTTCCGTTGGAAGTGCCTCCCGTCGAGGTACCTGTGCTAGAGCCTCCGCTCGCGCCGGAACTGGCCGAAGTCGTTTGACCTCCTTGGCGATAGGCGATGATGAAGTTGACTTGATCGGTGGGGAAATTCGCAGCCGCCAGTTCGGAGCGCAGCTCGTCCAAATTTTCCATGTTCACGTCAATCTTCGGCGTGTTATCGGGACGCACATTGCGCTCGGCGCTATTGATCGTTAAATAGGCACTCCAGCCGCGGTCCAAGAGGCCGGTCGAGTTATCGGCGTTATCGATGCTCCGCAGCCGGTCTTCCATCGGCTCGATGATGCCGTCGCGGTTCAAATCGGCGCCGTATAGCAGTGCGGGCGTGACGTCGCGAACCAACAGCAGCTCGTCGAGCGACTGCAGCGGGCCGTTGCGCGGTTTATAGGAATATCCGGCCGCTTGGTATTCGCTTGCTTCGGCGCGAGCCAGCGCGGTGTGTCGTCACTGTCGACCCAATCCAGGATCGCGTCGGCGATCGCGTCCGTCATTCCAGGTAGAGTCATTAAAAGATTGTGGCCCACGCTGCCGCCGGTCGAACTGCCGCTGGACCCCCCCGCCGTGCTGCCGCTCGTCGAGCTGCCGCCGGTCGTGCTGCCGCCGGTCGTGCTGCCAGTGGTGGACGAGCCCGCGCTGGCAGCTCCCGTGGCCGATGTGCCGGTGCTGCCCGTAGTTCCGCCACTTCCGCCGCCCCCCAGCGCAGTGCTGGCCGAATCGAGCAAAGCCAAGGTGTTCAGATTGAGCTTGGACGATTCGTTCTCGACGCCGCCGTAGCGGATCCCTTGGTAGAACCCATCGGTGGTCATATCGGGCGCGATGAGTGTAAAGCGACCGCGATACGCGGCCAGCGGGTCATCGTAAACCAGCACTCCCTTGAGCATTTGCGGATTTGCGTAAAGGCCGCCCGACTGCATCAACGTCGCGCGGGGCTGGGTCAACAAATAGCGCATGTAATCCAGACCCGACTCGGCGAAGTGGCGGGCCTGCAGCTTGCGGCCGTGCGCCTGGGTGGCGCGGGCCTCGAGAAACATCTTCTGGAAGAACGCCATCGCCCCCAGCGTCAACAGCGACACGACGATCAGCGTGAGCACGAGCACGCTGGCCCGCTGACTGACTTTCGTTTTGGAAATGCGCCGCTTCATTGCGATGACGTCGATGATTGATGTGTTCAGAAGAGCGAGAGTTTTCTTTATTTGCTGTCGAGTGTCGAAATCTTTCGATGATCCACGTCCGCCGATCGGCCTACGAACCGCCGGCGCTCGTCGAACCGGTGGTGCCCGTGCCCGACGACGTACCCGTCCCGGACGTGCCCGTGCTGTCGGTCGTGCCGCTGGTGGTGGTCGTCGATGGCTTGGCCAGCGGCAGGAAAATCCACTGCCGAAATTCGTGAGCGCTGACCCGGGTCGCCAAGGCGCCGGCCCCGGACATCTGGGCAGCGTGGATCTCGCCGGGGTCGGCCAGCCAGAGCCGCACTTCGACGGCCGGCGGCAGGCCGCCGTTGACGACGGTGTCCCAAGATTCCAACTCCTGGGTGCCGTCAAAGTAGCGAAATTCGATACCCACTACTTCCGGCGCGAGTACTTTTTGGCCGGAATCGAGCGTGATTTGGTCGGCCATTTCCTCGGCCACTAGTCGGGTGGCCCGGTCGATCTCCTGCCGAATCAGGCCACCGATCAGCAGTTGGTCCTTCTGGCCGCCAGGGGCGAGCGACGTGATGGTCACGGTCGTGGGATCGGTCACTTCTTGTCCCTGCCGGTAGAAGTAGTGGACCGTCTTGATGTCGCTCAAGGCGGGGCGGGTGGCCGTACTGCCGCTTGCGGTGCGGGGGGCCGACGTGTCAGATCCCTGCACGGGCAAGTTGGGCACGCTCAGATTCGTGTAACCAGCGTAGGCGCCAGAAGCTGATTTAGCCCCAGCGGCCGGCTGGCGTCGATGTATAGTTCGTTGAGCGTTCCATAGACACCGGGCGTCGTTGACATGTTGGCAGCTTCCACCGTGGCCGTCGAGGAAGATGCGGAGGATGTCGAGGTTCCCGAGGTTGTCGTCGTGCCTGTCGTGCCAGATGTTCCGGACGTGCCCGTGGTGCCAGTGGTACCTGTCGTGCCGGAGGTGCCAGAGGTGCTGGAGGTGCCCGTCGATGTGCTGTCGAGCGATTGGCTGACGCCGGACGACGCGCCGCTGGCAGCCATGGCGCCGGACATGTCCTGCGGCTTGTATTCGGCAGCCGCCCGCAAGTCGTCACCGATCATCTCGAAAATCGTCCGCGCGAGCTGCGAAAACTCGACGTCGGTGCGGCGGGCCTCGATGCGGGTCAAATAAAGATTGATCGCCGCGCCAATCAGGGCCAAGAGCAGCGTCGAGAGGGCGATCGCCAGCAGCACCTCGAATAGAGTGAAGCCCCTTTTTCGGCCGGCAACAGCAGCAACGGTTAGGCGACGGCAAATGTGGTTCTCGATCATCCGCCGCCTCCTGCCCCGGTGGTCCCGGTCCCGTTAGTGCTGCTCGAGGCCGGCGTGGCGGCGCGAGTGGCCGTCTCCGCGGCGACTTCGGCGATACTCGCCTCATCATCTTCGATCTGCGTGACGTAGTCCGGATTGACGACCCAGCGGTAGAGCTCGTAGTGGGGCGGCTCTTTATTCGTGTCGAGCGGCAGCTCGACGCGGACCCCGACGCGCAACACGTCCGCATAATTGGTCGATTCGATGATGACCGAGAAAACCCAGGGGTCTTCCATTTCGTAGTCGAAGGCCTGTTGGTTGCAGGCCTGCAATGGCCGGATGCCGGAAAGGAGCTCGTCCATCACGCTGGAAGCCAACATTTCGGCCCGCGTTTCGTCGCGGGCGATAATGGCGTTCTGATCGCCCAGCCGCATCACTTCGCCTAGGGCCACGAGCGATCCGGCAAGAATGGCGAGGGATAATATGATTTCGAGAAGGGTAAAACCGGCGGAGGCGGGGCCGGTCGATTTTAACCGGGCGCCCCGCGCGGCACACAAGCGACCTTGTCGCACTGCCCGCTGAGCCGACCAAGAGGGCCGGGCTATATGAGCCGACGAAGTCGCTCTGGCAATTTGACCCGACGACGATCGTCGGGCTACATCAATTTGGGCCGACCAAGCTGGTCGGGCTGCGGAGGTGTGGGGCGTCATCGGGCGCCTCCTCGGCGTCGATCTCGCCGACGCGGACGACGCCGGTGATGCCACGGAGCGTCACTCGCAGGGTGTGCTCGTTTTCATTGGTAAGCACAAACGTGGCGTCGGTCGCCGTACCATCCGGTGAAAACACAATCGGGCTGGTCCACCCTGGCTGCTCGACCATGTTGAGAATCGCGATCAGTTGCGGCGACGGGGCCACATCGCCCGAGGCAAACACAATGCCGCCGGGGAGTTGGTTGAGATCGAGACGTGTTTCATACCGGTCGCTTCCGTCGTCACCCGCAGAGGCGTCCGTCGGCGGTTCCGCATTGTCACCGGCCACGGCCAGATCGACGAGGCTCGCGAGCGTGAAGCGGCGGCCCTTCAGTTCACACCGCATCACTTGCACTTGGCCGGATTCCATCGCCTTGAGCCGGGCCTCGCTGAGGGCCGCCCGCAGCACGTCGCCGCCGTTGCGGAGCTGCGAGCGGGCGAACGACCCGAAAAGATAAGGAATTGACAGCGAGCCGGCGATCACCAAGAGCACCAGGACCAGCAACACCTCAATGAGAGTAAAGCCGCCCCCACCACCGGCACCGGCTGCGGTGCCGCGCAGCCATATCGGCGCGATTCGCACCCGCCCGTAGCCGATGCTACGAACTGGGTGCAACGCGATCGATGAGCGGGCGGTATCATGCTGGCCATAGTACATAGGGCCTATCCGTCAGAACTACTTCGTTTCCGGCCAGTTGCCGATGTCGTCGTCGGTGCCGCTTTGCATGTCGGGACCATTCGACCAGACGTCAAAGCCACCTTGGTTTTTCGTGCCTTTGGCGGTGTAGTTGTACGGCTGATCCCAGGGGTCCAGGAATTCTTTGTTGGTCTCGATGTAGGGGCCGTGCCACTTTTTGGCCAACCGGGCGTCGCCGGGCTGATTCACCAGGTCGTCGAGCGTGTTGGGAAGTTGCGAGACCGTCATCTGATAATTCATGATCGCGTCTTTGAATAAACCTACCTGCGTGCGGGCAGCATTTCCCTTTGCGCCTTCGCCAATTCCTTGGTACATGGGCACGGCAATGGCGGCCAGCACGACGAGGATCACGAGCACCAAGAGCACTTCGATGAGCGTAAAGCCCTGGCGCGCGGGCGCCCGATCGTCGCGGTCGCAAAGATGAGTGGCGTTTCATATTTCTTGCTCCTTATTGGTTCCAGCAGCAGGCCAACGGCCTGTTAGAAATCGATAGCGTCTAGCGAAAGTCTGTCGTAGGCCGACGGCATGCCCCGAATTCCAGGCATTAGCGCCGTTCGCCCCTGCCTCTCATTGTACGAACCCTGAGCGTGGATCAAAGTTCCTTGTCAAACCGCCGTGCTCATCTTCAGCACGGGCACCAGGAGAGCAATCACGACGATCAAAACGATTCCGGCCATGACCATCAGCATCAGCGGCTCCAAGAGCCGCACGAACAGGTCCAGGCGGCGCCAGGTGTCGCGCTCCAGCGTATCGGCGATATGAGGCAGGACCTTTTCCAGGTTATTTGCCTGCTCGCCGACGGAGATCATTTCCACCACATCGGCTGGGAACTGCCCGCACGCCTTGAGGGGCTCGGCCAGCGACTGGCCGGCCGAAATGTTTTCGGCCGCGTCCCGCACGGCGGTCGACAGTACCTTGTTGCCGGTGGAATCGGCGCTGATTTCGAGCGAACGGACAATTGGCACGCCGCCGCCGAGGAGGGTGCCGAGCACGCGGCAAAACCGCGACACGGCCATGCTCAAATAAATCCCGCTCACCACGGGCAGCTTCAACCGCCAGCGATCGAGCCAAATGCGGCCTTCCGGCGTCTGAAATTTCTTACGCAGCATCATGCCGACGATGACCAGAATAATCACGGCCAACCAGCCCCACGACTGGAGAAACTTACTGAGTGAAAGCAGGGCCGACGTGAGGATCGGCAGCTCGCCACGGGCCTCGAGCCGCGAGAACAGCGATGCAAACTTCGGGACGAAAAATATAATCAGCACGTTGACGACGACCGTGCCCAGGATCGCCAAAATGGCCGGATAGGCGAGAGCACCCATCACGCGGCTCTTCAATTCGTCCTGCTGTTCGGTAAAGCGAGCCAAACGATCGAGCGCTTCTTCGAGGAAGCCGCCCTCGCCGCCGGCGCGGACGATGCTTGTCGCCAGTTCGCCGAACGCCTTGGGGTGGCGGGCCATCGCGTCCCCCAGCGTCGAGCCTTCTTGCACGCGGGCTTGGACGTCTTCCATGACGATCGACAAGTTCTTGTGAGGTGTTTGCTGGCGAATGATCTCGAGGGACCGCAGCAGCGGCACGCCGCTGCTCAGCAGCGATGCGAGCTGCGAATAGGCCTGGGCCATGATCCGCGCTTTCACCTTGGCCGTGCCACCGGCGACGACCCGCTTATCGGCAGCGGCGACCTTCAGCGGGAACAAATCCTTCGCCGACAGCGATGCGATCACTTCCCGCTCGGTCGTGGCGGCAAGCGTACCTTCAATTCGGCGGCCCGACAAGTCACGGGCGATATAGGCAAATTCGGGCATGGAGGTGATTGGCCATTAACGAATGACGAGTGACGAATGACTAATTTCGAATGACGGATGTCTCATGTCGAATGATGGTCGATCTGTTGGCCGCTAAGCACCTCCAAAAAGGACGTGTCTTTCAGCGATGTGAAAGTCTAATGCGTCTTTGCACAGCGCTGCGAGTGCGGAGACATTCGGCATTCGGCGTTCATTGCTACAAACGATCCCCCTTCGTCGTGCGGAGGACTTCATCGATGGTGGTTTTGCCCGTCATGACTTTACTCCAGGCGTCTTCACGGAGTGTGCGCATTCCTTCCTTGCGGGCAAGGTCGCGGATCTTCCAACTACTGGTCCGCTCGTGGGCCAATTGCCGCAGCGAATCGCTGGTCAGGCAGAGCTCGAAAATGCCCTGCCGGCCGAGGAAGCCCGAATTCCGGCAACTACGACAGCCGACTTGGCGATACAGCGGCTCGCCGCGCTCTTTGAACACATCCCAGGGGAAATCGCTAGGCAGGTCGTCCCGCAGGGGCTCGTAGGCCTCGCGACACTTGATGCACAGCGTGCGGACCAGCCGCTGGGCCATCACGCCCTCGACGGTGCTCGCCACGAGGAACGGCTCGACGCCCATGTCCACCAGACGCGTGTACGCGCTGGGCGCGTCGTTCGTGTGCAGCGTGCTGAACACCAAGTGGCCCGTGAGCGAGGCCTGAATTGCATTCTCGGCCGTCTCAAAATCGCGGATTTCGCCGACCAGCACGATGTCGGGGTCGTGACGCAATATCGAACGCAGCGAGGCGGCGAACGTCAGGCCGATCTTCGAATGGACCTGAATCTGATTGATGCCTTCGAGCTGATACTCGACCGGGTCTTCCGTCGTAATGATCTTGGTCTCTTCGTCTTTAATTTCGACCAGCGAGCTGTAAAGCGTCGTGGTCTTACCAGAACCAGTCGGCCCGGTAACAAGCACAATGCCGTGCGGCAGGCTGATCAGTTCTTTGAAGACCTTGTGCATCGCCGGCTCCATGCCCAGCGCCTGCAGCTCGAATTTCATGCGGCCCTTGTCCAAGAGACGCATGACGATGCCTTCGCCGTGCAGCATCGGAATGACCGACATACGCACGTCAATTTCGCGGCCTGCCACGCGGAGCTTGATGCGGCCGTCCTGCGGCAGGCGCTTTTCGGCGATGTTCAGCCGGGCCATGATCTTCAGACGACTGATGATGGCGGCCTGGAAGCGGTTGATCTCGGGCGGCGCCGGCTGGTGGTGGAGAATGCCGTCAATGCGGTAACGAATTTTGATGCCGCTGGCCTGTGATTCGATGTGAACGTCGCTTGTCCGCGTCTCGACCGCTTCGAGCAGGATTTCGTTCACGAGCCGGACGACGGACGCCTCTTGCGCTTCGGCGGCCAGTTCGGCATCGATCTCGCCATCGAGCAACTGGATGTCTTCGCCGTCCTCGACGACCTGTGCGATCATGTCGCCGATCGTCTCGCCGCCGATGCCAAGGTGGGTTTTAATCCGCCGGGCGATCTGCTCGCGCTGGGCGAGGACCGGCTCGATCGTCAGCCCGGTCGTGGCGCTCAGCTCATCGAGCGGGTAGAGGTCGAACGGGTCGCTAGTGGCAACCGTCATCGTGCCATTGTTCCGCGCGATCGGAAACAAAGCGTGCCGATGGATCATTTTCGACGGGAACGAGTGGAGCAGCGACAAGTCGATCTGCTGCTGTTCCAGATCGACGAATGACAACCCCAACTCCTCGCCAAGCGCCTTCAGGGCGGCCTCTTCGCTGACAAAGCCCATATCGACGGCGGCCAAATCGACGCGGGTCGCCTCCGGCCGCTCGCGCCGGATCTGGGCGAGCTGCTGCGATGTCAGCAGGCCGCGCTTCACAAGTATTGCACCAGCTTCCATGTATCCCCAATTCAAAATCGCCGACAGGAGTTCAATCTTCCATTATGGGCCCAATGGCGTGGAACCGCAAACCAAGCCCACGCTTTGGCCGAATAACCGACCGCCGGCCGAGTGTCTTGCCTCGGCAGCCCCGATTCGTGGCACCTGGTCACGCCGACGGCTCGGGCTCTTCAGTCCCCCCGGCGTAAAGCCTCTTCGAAAAGCCGGCCAGAAGCCCGTACTAAGCGATTTCTCAGCAAAGGGCCAGGCGATTCCGAGTGACGGCCGAAAATTGGCGTATTGGCGACCGCCGGAGATTGCCAACGATCGGCTGGGCGAGCTTCGTCGCGATCCCGTTTGTTTGCTCGTCCTTTTTGACTAAACCCCCGTTGCGGCCCATAGTTTCGCGTCATCGGGCTCTTCGCCTCGGGCCATTTGGGATACACTTTGCATGATGGCCGCTGCACCCGTGCGGAATGGCAAGCGGACAACTTGCAGCGGTCCATTGGTGATCATAAGCTATTGTCGTATAAAGGCTTATGAAATCCGATTCCGCCCAAGGGGTGGCACCGAGAGCATCTGCCGGCATCGGTTGCCGGTTGCGAAGATGCGAAGAGCTGCTGGCAACTCTTATGCGTCGTACGCGTCGATCACCGAGGCGGTTCTGCAGGAAAACGGAACGGCCGGGCGTAAGCTTCGTTCCTGGTCGATTGACGCGCCCAGGACCAAGGGCCAGAAAGATTGCTGGTCCCGCGACGGCGGAGCCACGATGGATCCAACAATGCCAGGGATTTCGGTCGTGGTCTTCACTGCGTTGTGACGCTTCGCCGGACAAGCTCGAAGCGCAGGCAAGTGGGCCGTCGCGAGCGTACTAAACTCAAGCAGAGCGGACCCGTCCGGGAATTTGTCGCTTGATTGTTGCCGTTTCGTCTCCCGTCCCAATGGTTACCAAATACGAAATCGCCGCGGATTGGCTAAGCCGTTATACCGGCATGCCGCTGGACCGCTTCGGCCGCTACGTCCTGTTGACGAATTTTCGCGACTACGTGCAGCGATTCGCAGCCCGTTTCAGTTGCGACATTTTTGGCGACAACCGTCCGATGCAGTCGGCGACGAATGACGCGGGCCTCTCGATCATCAATTTCGGCATTGGCTCGCCGAACGCGGCCACGATCATGGACCTGCTGACGGCGATCGGGCCGAAAGCAGTGCTGTTTTTGGGCAAGTGCGGCGGCCTGAAGCAGTCGACGGAGATTGGCCACTTCATCCTGCCTATTGGCGCCATCCGCGGCGAGGGAACGAGCGACGACTACCTGCCGCCGTTGGTGCCCGCCCTGCCCTCATTCAAGCTGCACAAGTTCGTCTCGCAAAAGCTGGTCGACCGCGGCCTGGAGTATCGCACCGGGGTGATTTACACGACCAACCGCCGCGTCTGGGAGCACGACGTCAAGTTTCGCGAGCAATTGCAGGAATACACGCCGATCGCGATCGACATGGAGACGGCCACCATTTTTGTGGTGGGCCATAAGAATCAGATCGCCCGCGGCGCGCTACTCTTAGTGAGCGACAAGCCGCTGGCCGCCGAGGGGATCAAAACCAGCGAGAGCGACGCCCGCGTAATTCGCGACTGGTCGGATCTGCATCTGACGATCGGCATCGATTCGCTGACGGAAATCGGCGAAAAAGGCGAGACCATCAAGCATTTTCAGTATTAGGGCGACGGGGGCCGCTGATGTTCTCCGACGACGGCAAATGCGAGTTTCGGTCGCTCGCGATCCGGTGAAATTTACGACGCACCCAATTCCAAAGCCCTTCCAGTTTTGGTACGCTCTCGGTCACCAGGCCACTGATGGGAGCCGATCATGCGGGCCAGATTCAACTCGTCGCCCAGCCAGATTCTTGTGGGGCCATCGCCGGCCGACAACGGCGTCAGCGCCCGGAGCGGGCCGCCGAATTCAAAGTCGATCATTCCCCGCGGCTTCACTATTGTGGAGCTGCTCGTCGTGATCGCCATTGTGGCGATTCTGATCGGATTGCTGTTGCCTGCCGTTCAATCGGCCCGCGAAAACGCCCGCATCACAACCTGCAAGAATAATCTGCGAAATTTGGCGTTAGCCGCTCTGCAATACGAATCGCTACGCCAGTGCTTTCCGCCGGCGGCCCGTATTCGTGAAGACCGCAACGGCACGTACCCCAACACGGTGAAACCGATCCTCTCCCGCCACAATGGCATCTCATTCCTGTTGCCTCATTTCGAGCAAGGCGCAACATTCGAGGCGATCGATTACGATTGGGATTGGAACCACCCACTCAACGAGCCACACACAAAACAAAACTTGGGCGGAATTCTCATTTGCCCCACAGCGCCCGGCGGCCGCGAGCAGCATCACGTCACCGATTACATTGCCGCCACGCGCATTGTGATTCGCCCCACGAGCTCCTATCGTAGCCTGAAGCCGCTCATCGCGTCCGGCAGAATTGACGGGAAGAACGGCGCGGCCGACGGCGATCGCGTGTGGGACGGGATTCTGCAAGAAGACAAGCTTGTCTTTGATCACGCGTTGGGCAAAGTCACAGAGAACGATCGGCGGATGATTCGCCCGGCGCACGTTAAGGACGGCCTATCGCACACTTGGATGTGGTTCGAATCGGCCGGCAAGCCTTACGTCTACGAAGGTCACCGACTCGTCGAATTGAACACCAGCGCGAATAGTCGCTACCGTTGGGCCAGCCAGCAGACGTGGATGGCCATCAACGACTTTTGCGGCGACGGCCAGATCATCAACTGCGACAATGTCTCCAAGCCCTACAGCTTTCACCCGGGCGGCACGAACATCGCCTACGCCGACGCCTCGGTGCAGTTTCACTCGGAAGCCATCGATCCGCAGGTATTTGTTTCACTATTGACGCTCGCCGGCAGTGAGATCGTCAATTCCGATTGAAGTCGCTGATTCGCCGGGTGATAATCAGCGTGTGAATTGTCACCGAACACAAATCCTGCTGACGGCCCTGCTGATCGCAGCCAGTTATCGGCCGCTACGGGCCGAAGACGACGGCGCAATTACGCTCCGCATCGTGACTTTCAATGCGGAACTTCTCAATGCGCCGCGCGTCTCGCCCGGGCAAATCCAGAAGTTCCGCTTCGACGAGGCCCGCAACGGCCATCTCGAGCGAGTGGCCGCGCTTGTCGAATCGCTTAACCCGGACGTCTTTAACCTGGTCGAAGTCACCTCGCGCGCAGCCGTCGACGCGCTGGTGGCCAAGCTGCACGAAAAGGGCCTTGTCGAATATCGCGGTTACCACGTCGATTCGCACGACGCGTTCACGGCCGGCGATGTGGCACTCATTAGCAAAATCGCGCCCGATCTGATTGACGGTCAGCCGATCCGCACGATCTATTCGCCGGCCGACGACCCCACCTGGCGACAGAATTTCACCTTCCCCGGCCGCGATGGCCCAATCAGCAATGGCACTTCGTCCATCGACCGCAACTCAATGTATTTCCTCACGATCGGCGGGTACAAACTCGGCTTCTTCGGGCTCCATCTGCGATCGAATCCGCAGGACGCGTACGCCAACGCCAAGCGCACGGCCGAGGCGCAAGTGGCCCGGCGGGCCATTCGCGCCGAAATTGTCAAGCGTGGCTATCTGCCGATCGTGCTGGGGGACTTGAACGATTACGACCCCGACGTGCCCGATCGCGACCCAAGCCGCGGCACGAGCACGACGGTGCTGCGCGATTTGAAAGACTACGATCCTGCGCACGAGGGGCCGGAGCTGGTCAACGTCGGTGAGCGAATCGTCCGCGTGGCCGACCGCTACACGGAAGTCTGGGATCGCAACGAAAATCGCGCCGTCGACGGCGACGACGTATTCACGATGATCGACCACATCTTGTTGCCCAAGGAGCTGATGCCGTACGTGACGCGGGTCTTCATCAGCCACACGGTATCACTAGAAACGTCGGATCATTTTCCGGTCGTGGTGGATTTGAGATTGCCGCGACGTGAAGCGCAATAGTTGGAAGGATGCCAGCGTAAGGTGCAATTGCATAACATGATTTTGCAAAACAAGACAATGTTTCATTTCATGAGCACGTATAAGCGAGTCCCTTTGCCGCTGATTTGTCTGATGCTTGTCGCGGGCAAAATCTTTGCGCAAACCCAACAGTGGACCCGCCAATTTGGTGGTCCCCTGTCCGATGGCTGGAGCGCCGTCTCCACGGATAGTTCGGGAAACATTTACGCAGCCGGATTAACAACGCTTCCCCTTGACCTCGCTGATCCCTATTCAGTTCAATCGGATGCATTGGTTCGGAAGTATGATCTGGCCGGTAATCTGCTCTGGGAGCGACAATTCGGCACCACAAATGACGAAGTTGCCGACGGTATCACTGTCGACAACCTCGGGAATCCGATCGTCGCAGGCCACACGGCCGGTTCGCTTATCGGACCAAGTAAAGGAGCATGGGATGCGTATATCAGAAAGTACGACGCATCCGGCGCGGAAATTTGGACACGCCAATTTGGGACTGCAAAAAATGATGAATTTGTCGCCCTTTCATCGGACCAATTAGGAAGCATTTATGCTGCTGGCCTATTCGGCGGCGATTTTTTCGGCATCGATCCGAGCCTTTTCGTGCCGGCTGTGTGCAAGATTGACGACTTGGGAAACTTACTTTGGAGCCAAACTTTTGACCCATCTAGCGGCGCGCATCTCATTGACGTATCGGCCGATGGTCTTGGAAATCTGTACGTGTCTGGTACAACGACCGGCAACCTAGCCGCCCCGAATGCGGGATTCACCGACGGTTTTGTGCGCAAGTATGATTCAGCGGGGCAATTAATATGGACTCGACAATTTGGAACCTCGGACTACGAAGGCTCAACTCATGCCTCGGCCGATGCGCTTGGCAATGTGTTTGTATCTGGGTCGACTTTCAAGAGCCTGGCTGGGCCGGTCGTTGGACTGCAGGATGCGTATTTGCTCAAATTCGATAGTTCTGGCAACTTGAAATGGGGAAGGCAATTTGGAACCGCCCACCAGACCAACGCAGTGGACGTAATTGTCGACAACCGTGGTGGCGCGTTCCTGGTCGGTTCGACCGATGGTGACTTGGAAGGAACGAGTTTCGGCGCGTTCGACAGCTATTTGAGGAAATACGATAGCATGGGCAAAGTGATTTGGACCCAGCAGCTGGGTTCAACGAAATCCGATCATGCTGCCGGCGTTGCCACCGACGGCAATGGTAATGTATTTCTCGCGGGCTTCACCGAAGGTTACTGGGAAGTGGACAACGCCGGGGGTGTTGACGCTTTTTTAGCTCGTTACACAGATACGACGGTCCCTGAACCAACCTCGACAGCGATCTTGTGCGGGGCGATCGGTATCGTTCTAGCTCAACCTAGGCGACGCATTAACGCGAATCCAGCATTGTAGATCCGAGAGTTGCTCAATGCACGCACTTTACGATTTGGTCGAATCGGCCGCTCACACCATCCGCCGCGCGTGGCCCGACACGCCGCACGCCGGCATCATCCTCGGCACCGGCCTGGGCGGCCTGACGGACGATATCCAGGTGGCAGCCACTCTCGAATACGACGCCATTCCGGGCTTCTTGAAATCAACCGTTGCCAGTCACCGCAGCCGGCTCGTGTGCGGCCGGCTAGCCGGTGTGCCGGTCCTGGTGATGGAAGGCCGATTCCACCGCTACGAGGGCTACCCGCTAGATCAAATCACTTTTCCGGTCCGCGTGATGAAGGCACTCGAGGCAAAGCTGCTCGTCGTATCGCAGGCCGCCGGTGGCATGAATCCGACGTATCGCAACGGCGATATCATGATTATCGAAGACCACATCAACCTGATCGGCGACAACCCGCTGGTGGGCCCAAACGACGACCGCCTGGGGCCGCGGTTCCCTGATATGTCGGCTCCGTACGATCCGGAGCTCATCGACGTGGGACTGGAAATTGCCCGCCGGAACAACTTCGTGGCCCATCGCGGCGTGGTGGTGGCCGTCATGGGGCCCTGCCTCGAAACGCGGGCCGAGTATCGGTTCCTGCGGCTGATTGGCGCCGACGTCGTCAGCATGTCCTCGGTGCCCGAGGTGATCGTCGGCGTCCACTGCGGCCTGCGCGTCTTCGGCCTGTCGGTCGTCACCGACATGTGCCTGCCCGACGCCCTCAAGCCGGCCAACATCGCCGACATCATCGCCACGGCGAACGCGGCCGAGCCGAAGCTGCGGACGCTGGTCGCGGGCGTTGTCGCCCACGACGCGGGCCGTTGACGAGGGGCGGGCGTCTTGCAAGTTCTGCCACAAGCAATTCCATCGGATTGGATCATTCATCCTAATCCGAAGTCTCGCCGCGGAAAGGTTTGGTCGCTGTGAGCTTGTCGAGCTGCGATCTTCCTTGGGTCTGAATCGAATACCAAAGGTGTTCCCCACCGTAGCCCAGGGTTTCGGCCGTGAGCTTGTCGAACGGCGGATACCCTGGGTGAATTGATGCGATGGATCGATTACGCTGAAAGCGTTACACACGATGTTTAGAGCGAACGAGAACAGCAGTCGTCACTGATTACCGGTCAGGGCCGGACTGGGTGACATCGCCCTAAGACACCCACCACCTGTCGCGATCAGTCGTCGCTCGCGGGCAATTGAGTGCCTCGCGGTGTGCCGTTCGCGCCCAAGCGCAGCGTCGGCCGTTCAGTCTGCCAGATTAGGTGGCTGAAAACAAGCAAATTTCTCTCTTAGCGCCATCGTTCTTTTCATTACGAAATGCCCGCTTTTCTATTGGCACTCCGCCGCATCACACCGGACTCTCAACTCTAGTCCCTCAACCCTCAACTCTTCTAAGCGGCCAATTCCGCATCTTGATTTTGTAGCAAATGTTCACTACAATCCTCCCACGGCACAAACCAGCCGTCGCTCTTTGAAAACTCGACCCAGACACGCCTCCGTTCCGCCGGGCTGCGCTCCCGGTGCGCGCAGGCTTGCCGCGCAGCCGCAACCACAATCCCCCAGGAATTTTGCCCCCACCCCTCCGAATAATGACCCACCCCCGGGGCGTTATGCGGCCACAGCCGGGGGCAGGCAAAGCTGCAACTCGCACGCAGCCCGTCACTTGCGGCGAGTCTGCCGGCGTCGAACGCCCCCATTTCGCCCCGCGAAAAAAATAAAAAAAATTTCCGTCCGTGGGGCGAAATTCCCACCCACAACATCTAGTGCTCTGTCAACGCGAAGTATCCGGGCTCGACAAATCAGCCGCGGGGCGCTAGCCCCAGGTTTTTACTGAACGAACCGCGGGCTAGCGCCCTACGGCCAATCCGAAAATCAAGGTTTGACAAAGCACTAGTATCCAGCTTCCAGCGACGGATCGGTGCCCAGCGCTTGGGCCGCCGTCCTCGCGCACCGCTAAATACCCGCCCCCGCGGCACTACCGCCGCTCAAAATCGCGCGGTTCGAGCATGACCAAATCGGGCAGATTGCGGTACATGTCGGAGTAATCGAGGCCGTAGCCGACGACGAAGTGATTCGGGATCTCAAAGCCGACGAAATCGGGCTCGTAATCGACTTCCTGCCGGCCAAGCTTCTTCAGCAGCACGGCGGTTCGTAGCGACGCCGGCTCGTAGCAGCGCATTCTTTGGGTGACCTTCACTAGCGTGTGCCCGGTGTCAAAGATGTCGTCGACCAACAGCACGTCGCGCCCCGCGATGTCGGGCATCAGTCCGTCGTGAATCACCAGATCGCCCGGCCGCGTCGAATCGCCCCGATAGCTGCTCGCCGAAATCATCCCCACTTGCACCGGAAAGTCGATCAACCGGATCAAATCGGCCACCAGCACGACGCTGCCGGTTAGTACGCCAATCACTGTCAGCGGGCGGCCTTTGAAGCAGGTGCAGATCGCCCCGGCCATCCGCACCACGCCGTCGTGCAGTTGATCTTTGGTGAGGAGGGTTTTCATGGATCGTTGGCCAGCAAATGTTCAATGCAAAATGCTCAATGCAAAATAAAAAGGGAGAGAGCCGCATTTCATTTTGCATTTTTCATTGAACATTTTGCATTTTCAGTAGTTTCAAGTTCCTCGTTTTCTCTGGCGTTGGCACATGTTCGAGTTCGCAACCACTTTGGCTATCAGCTCTCAGCCGTCAGCTTTCAGCCAGAAAAATCCAGTCTGGCTGACGGCTGATGGCTCGCCTTGCGATCGAGAAGCCCGCCAAACTGCGGAAAAACTGAGAAATTGGAACTACTGATTTTGCATTTATCGGCTCCGAAATTCGTCGCCGCACTTGTCCTACTCAGAAATTACCGAACAATGCCGCAGCACATCCTCGGCCGTGCAAACATAGCTCACGACAAACGTGCCAAACTCGGCATAACGAGCGCTGGCCTCGTCGAACCGCATGCGGTAGACGATCTCTTTGAGAAACTCCGGGTTGGCCGCCCACAGCGTCACGCCCCATTCCCAATCGTCGACGCCCAGCCCGACCGTGATGAGCTGCGTCACCTTGCCGGCGAAGGCGATGCCGCTGCGGGCGTGCTCGATCATCATCCGGCTTCGCTCTTCCTTCGACAGCAGGAACCAGTTTTCGCCCACCTTGCGTTTCTTGTTCATGGGGTAGAAACACGTCGCCCGGTAGGCCGGAAAATCAGGCGTCAGCCGCTGGCGGTTCATGTCGCCCAGCCGATCGCCATAAGCCTTGACCTGCGCCCGGTACTCTGCGCTTTCCGCCGCCATCCCCTCGGCCACCAGCCGCTCGCCAAATTGTTCCACGGTCTGGACGTACTCGCTGATCTCGGTCAGCGATACAAACGAGTAGCCGGGCACGAGCACCGGCCCCAGCGGACCGGCCATCAGCCGCTGGTGCACGCGGTCGACCTTCAGCGGATCGGGGTCGAGCAGCATCAGGCCGAAATCGGCCTTTTGGCCGCTGACAATCGACGTCTGCAGCCGCAGCGGCGCGTCGGGACCTCGGGGGTCGAGTGCGGCGACGAACTGGCGGCAGCCTTCGTCCCGCACGCTCGGCGACAGCGAGGCGAGCACGCCGCGTTGAAAAGAATAGAACAAGTGGCTGCAGTGCCAGCCGCCGCTCGCCGGGGCGAGCGATTGTGGTACTGGTTCAGCCGCGGCGTGTGCCGGACGCTCCATCGAGATGTTTCCCAAGTTTTCAGCGGAGGATCGCTTGTAATGTTCCATCGTAACGCAACAATTCTTGCAAGTGTAGCGGGCACGCTCCGCGTGACGCAGCAGCCCCTCGAAATTGTTTGACTGGCAGGTAGGTAGGTGCGCGCACGGTAGTGCGGGCGAAATTGAGAGCGTCCGCAAACCGCCCGACTCTGCGGCCGTCGCAGCCTTCGGCGGAGCCCGTTTAGGGGCTGTTACGGCACACGGAGTGTGCCTCCTACCTATAGCCGCTTGCGACTGCAATCCCGATCCTTTATTATCCAAACTCGATTGCTCGCCTCGTCTTTGGCGTTCTTAACCTCTGTACCACCAGGGCCCACTCTTGATGAAGACTAAGGGAGAAGCCTTCGCCGGTTTGCACGTCGCGATGGTCACGCCGCTCACGCGCGGCGGCGACATCGACTGGGACACATTCCGCCGGCAGATTGAGTTTCAAATCGAGGCCGGCACCCATTGCCTCTGCCCGACCGGTACGACCGGCGAGTGCCCGACGCTCACCCATGAAGAGCACGACCGGGTGATTCAGTTCGTCGTTGAAACCGTTGCCGGCCGCACGAAGGTCATGCCGGGCACCGGCTCGAACAGCACGGCCGAGGCCCTGCGCTTGACGAAGGTCGCCGAGAAGTGCGGCGCCGATGCGGCCCTGCAAGTTGCCCCCTACTACAACAAGCCGACGCAGCAAGGCCTGTACGAACACTTCAAGCGATTGGCCGACCAGACCAGTCTGCCGCAGTGCATTTACAACGTTCCGGGTCGCACCGGCCGCAATGTTGAGCCGGAAACAATCGCCCGATTGGCCGAGCTGACAAACATTGTGATGGTCAAGGAAGCGACCGGCGTGCTCGACCAGGCTTCGCAGATCGCCGCCACGACGGACCTCACGATCCTCAGCGGCGACGACAGCCTCACATTGCCGATCATGAGCGTCGGCGGCCGCGGCGTGGTGTCGGTGGTCGGCAACATCGTTCCGAGAGACGTGATCGCCCTAGTGAGTGCGATGAACGAAGGCAACCTGGCCAAGGCCCAAGAGTGGCACCGCAAGCTGTTTACGCTTTGCCGCGAGCTGTTGGGCCTGTCCACCAATCCGATTCCAATTAAGGCCGCCATGATGATGCTTGGTCGCGACTCGGGCGAAATGCGCTTGCCGATGACGCCGCTGGAAGAGGCCGGCATGGCGAAGCTGAAGAAGACGCTGGTGGCGTACGGGGTGCTGTGAGCTGTAATCGCATGCCCATGGGTAAATCGAGCGTTGGAGGACTTCGCTTGCTTTGCTAGTTTTTGCGCCTGACTGTCATGCCGCGGCTTGTCATTCTTTGCGAATACCCAACGCTTCTCGGCGGCGAGCGATCGATGCTTGCTACACTCGATCCGGTGGTTGCGGCTGGTTTTGACGTTTACGTTGCTGCACCACCGGCTGGTCCCCTTGCGGAAACGTTGCGGACTCGCGGTGTTTCACATATCCCGTGGCTAACCCACGACAACGCGGGACAACGTTTGCCCCTGGGACAATTGCGCGCAGTCTTAGCAGTTTGCTCGATTCGTTGCGTCCTGACTTGGTTCACGCGAACAGCCTGTCGACGGCGCGCATATCCGGCCCGGTCGCCGGCGAACTGCGGTTGCCAGGCGTCGGTCATCTTCGAGACATCGTGACTCTGTCACTGCAAGCTGTTGTAGACCTCAACATGCTGCGTATGCTTGTAGCGGTGTCGCAGGCAACGCGAGACTTTCATGTTGAGCAGGGCGTTGATGCCGCAAATTGCGTGGTGCTGCACAACGGCGTCGATTTGGACGAATTCCGCCCGCGGCCGCCGACGTACTATCTGCATCGCGAGCTGCACCTGGCGCCGCGTTCTCGGCTGCTGGCGACAATCGGTCAATTAGGGCCCCGCAAGGGGGTCGACACAGTTCTCGCCGCGGCCGCACGATTGGCGACGGGATGCCCGCCCGTTCATTGGCTGGTCGTCGGCGAGCGGACGTCGACCAAGCGCGAGTCGGTCGATTTCGAGTTGCGGCTGCATGCGATGGCAGACGCACCCCCCCTAGCCGGCCACCTTCATTTTCTCGGCCGCCGCGAGGACGTACCAGCCATTCTCAACGAGTGCGAATTGCTTGTGCACGCGGCCCGACAGGAGCCGCTCGGCCGCGTCTTGCTGGAAGCGGCGTCGAGCGGCATCGCGACGGTGGCTACTGACGTCGGTGGCACGCGTGAAATCTTTCCAACCGAAAGCGACGGCGCTTTGCTCGTGCTGAGCGACGAAGCGGATGTCTTCGCCGGCGCGGTCGGTCAGCTCCTTAGAGACGACGCATTCCGGCAGCGCGTTTCGTACGGAGTGCGGCGCCGAGCCGTGCAAAGGTTCAATATTCGCCGGTCAGCCGATCGGCTGATTGAACTGTATCGCGAAACAATTGCCGCTGGCGCGTGAGCAACACGCTCATCCAAGATAGTTGCGGGCACGCTTCCGACGCTAGCGCGAAAGTTTACATGGGCTTTCGTTCGTTGGACGGAGTACGGCACGCAAAGCGCGCCTACGACCTAGTTCACCGCCACCAGTGCATCCAGCATCGGCTGCAGCGCGATCAAATCGGTCACGCCGTCGCCGACTGGGCTGGTGTCGCCGAAGATCAAGTCTCGGCCGGCGCCGCCAACGATGGTGTCATGGTCGTTGTCGTCGAACACAGTGACCCCGGCCGCAAGCAAGCCGCCGGAACTGGTGAGCGTGGCCACCCGCGAGTTAAAACTGGCCGCCGACGTCCAAATCGCCATGATCGCGTCCAGCAGCGGCCAGATTATTATCATGGGCCGTATAGCCGCCGATCAGGATGTCTTCGTCGTTGCCGCCAATCAGCAAGTCCTCATCTTGACTGCCGATTAACAAATCACGTCCGGCGCCGCCATTTAGGATATCTTGGCCACTGCCTCCGACGAGTACGTCGTTGCCCCCGCTCCCGAACAGATCGTCATTGCCGTCGCCGCCCAAGAGGACATCGTCGTCGCCGCCGCCGTACAGGGCGTCGTTGCCAGTGCCGCCCATGATCAAGTTCGAACCGCCGCCTCCCGTGAGCAGATCATTGCCGCTGCCCCCGTCGATCGTCATTTTTTTCGTGACGTTGGGCGTGGTCACGACAATATCGGCGCCGTCACGGAGGCGGACGTTAATCTCCATCACGTCGGCAGCGTTGAAGTACATCGGGTTGTTCTGGTTGAACGTGGCGATCACGGCAATCTGGCTATTGCATTGGGTGATAATCGCGATATCGCAGCCGTTCGTGCCGACGACGTAGAGCACGTTGCCGATCAGAATCGAGCCGGACGCGAGGATTTGCACGCTCGCAGTGGAAACGATGCTCATGCCGCCGTCGCCGTCCGTTGTTTTCAGCTTCACGGTCCAGGTCGTCGTGCCGAGGCCGTTTGGATCGAACGTCGGGTTTGCGCCGACTTCGGCGCCGCGCGCGGCGCCGACTCCGGTTTCGCCAAAGACGTTGTCGCCGTCGAGGTCCCAGAGGAACGTGAGGGGGTCGGCCGCGCCAGCCGGGTCAGTGCCCGTGCCACTAAGCGTGATCGGCGTGTCTTCGAACGTGAAGTAGGGGCCGCCGGCGCTGGCGGTCGGCGCCACATTGTTGACGAAGATGGAAACCGTATTTGCGGCGGCAAAGGTGCCGTCTTCATCCGTCGCCGACGCACTAAGGGTGTACGGCGTATTCGGATTGCCGCCATCAGCATAGGCGTGGGTGACACTCGCCGGATTGCCGCTGACGACTTCGGTGCCGTCGCCCCAGTTGATCATCCAACTAGCGATCGTTTCAGCACCGGGATCAAGCGAAGACAAGGTCAATGTATAAACGTCCCCTTCATCAACGTCCGAAGCTCCGCTGATCGTCAGCGTCGGAGCCACGTTGTGCACAAGTAGGGCCACTGTGGCAGCGGCGGAGAAGGTGCCGTCCTCGTCGTCGGCGGTCGCACTAATTGCGTAGTTGTTATCGCCGTCGGCGAATGTGTGAGTTACACTCGCCGGATTTCCACTTACGACTTGCGTGCTGTCGCCCCAATTAATCGTCCAACTGGAAATGGTGTCGGCGCCGGGGTCGAACGAAGACAGGTTCAACGTATACAGGTCGCCCTCGTCCACGTCCGGAGCACCGCTGATGGTCAACGTCGGGGCGACATTGTTCACCGTGAGCGCGAGCCGCGTTGGAAGCGAATGTTCCGTCCTCGTCGGTCGCCATGGCACTGATCGTGTAGCCGGCGTCGCCATCGGCGTAGGTATGGGTGACGTTGGCCGGATTGCCGCTGACGACCTGGCTGCCGTCGCCCCAGTTAATCGTCCAACTGGTGATCGTGTCGGCGCCAGGGTCACTCGACGACAGATTGAGCGTATACAGCGAACCTTCGCTCACGTCCGCGGCCCCGCTGAGGGTGAGCGTCGGGTCCACATTTAGAATCTGGATCGTTGCCGTATCGGTCGAGGTGGTCGACGAATCAGTGACGCGCAGCGTAACGGTGAACACATCGTTAGGGCCGTCCACTCCCGAGACGTTGAAGGTCGGACTGGCACCCACTTCGTCGCCGCGCGCGGCGCCGGCGCCCGTTTCGCCAAACACGTTGTCGCCGTCGAGATCCCACTCGAAGGTGATGGGGCCGCTGCCGCCGAACTGCGAGCCGTTGAGGACGATGCTGCCGCCGGGTTCATTGATGGCATACGGTCCGCCCGCCTCAGCAGTTAGCAGGCCCAAATCATACCGTGCCAAGACAAAGTCGTCGCCCCACCGGCCCCCGGCGACGGCCTTGCCGTCGGGCTGCAAGGCCACGTCCATATATCTTTCGGGCGTGATCGTGTTGTTAATCAGCGGCGCGAAGTTGTGCGTGGTAATGCCGCCCGTGCCAAAGCCAGCGTCGAGAGTGCCGTTGACGTTCACGCGCAAGATCAGCAATTGATCATCGTTGGTGACCGGATCGGGACTAACGCCGATTTGGGTCGTCGCAAAGCCGGCGGCCACAAATTTGCCGTCCGGTTGCATGATCAGTCCTTCCAGTTGCTCACGGGACGTAATATTCACCCGAAGGACACCGGCCTGTGGACCTGCCGAATTGAATGTCGCCGTGTCCAGAGCCCCGCTGGTCGTATAACGGGCCATGACGACGTCGCTCAAATCGACCGCTGCCGTTTGACCAGCAACAACAATTTTGCCGTCGTTCTGAATCACAAGGGCATTGATCGTATCGTTGTTTGCGCCAGGCCCGACGATGTCTGTAAATGCCTTGCCATCGCCGTCGAAACTGGAGTCGAGAGTTCCATTGGAGTTGTAACGCGCCAAGCCAAAACCAATTGGTTGCCCCGCTCCTCCCGGCTGGGCCGAACCGCCGACGACGATTTTGCCGTCGGCCTGTATGGCAACGGCAAAAGCGTTATCCCGCCCCGTGCCGGCGTCGAAATCGGTGGCGACCCAGCCGACCGTGTTGAATGACGTATCGAGCGCACCGGCGGTCGTGTACCGCACCACGAGAAAATCCTGCGTGTTTGCGCCGCCGGATTGGCTGGTGCCGACGACGACGATGCTGCCGTCACTTTGCAGCGCGACTCCCCGGGTAAACACCGTGGTCGCAATACCGGTCGTCGCGGTCTTTCCACCAGTGCCGAACGTGGCATCCAGCGTGCCGTTGGCCGTCAACCGCGCCACGCCAATCGACGAATTAGGAGTTGCGGCGCTGCCGACCACAATGATCCGACCCAGCGAATCTACGACCATATCGAAGGCGTTGTCCTGCGACGCTGCGAAATCTATCGCTGCCAGCCCACTGACGCCGAACGTCGTGTCCAGCGATCCGTCCAGGTTATACCGCGCAACGCCAAAATTTTGCGTTGCCGACGAGCCGGTCGTTTGAATCGTTCCGGCGATCAGGATTTTCGTGTCGCCGGCGATCGTCTGCATCGCAACGGCCTGCCCGTCGTCGACCAGCGTGTGATTGCTGACAAGCACTCCCGGCGTGAGGCCGCCCGGATTGAATGTCGTGTCCAAGGCGCCCGCCGTCAGCACCCATCGCGGCTCGAGCGCCTCCAGGCCCAAATCTGGCGAACGGTTCAGCCGATTCCTCCGCGCCCGTCGCGATTTCTTATGCACAGTGCCGAGTTTTTTGCCTGCACGACGATTCCACAATTGCCACATTTGGTTCATAATTCACCCAGATTCTTTCAATGGCTGCTAAAGCCGCCCGTACCAATGGATCCCACCGCCCAACCAGCCACGCTAGCGTGATGCAAACACTCTGCTATGACAGCTTTCCCGCAACGAGACCGCGCCGCAGCGGAGCGCGGGTGTCAAAACGTCGTGTTTCAACCAGGTCCAATAAGGTACGCAAGATGTCGAAATCGATGATATAGGAGAAACTGCGACAAATTTACGCCCCCCCTTCGATGGGGGTTGACGATAGCAAATTGAATGGAGGATGTCAAAGAATTATTTTAGGTACGCCCGAATGCACTCCCCCGCAGTTTCCACAGATTGGTACAACGACCGTGGTGGCATGGAATATGGACCCCGAACGCTCGTCACCCGAGCCGTCTCGCAACCTGCAATCGGCTGGGGGGCTAGTTTTTGAGTAGAATGGCGCCTTTCGATTGCTCCGTCTGGGTGAACGACGGATTTCGCATCGCGCGGCATGGGAGCACGAGGCTCCAGTGCCAGGTTTGCACCGTCGGTTTCGACGATGGGCCGCTCCAATCCTCCCGTTTCTTGCGGTTTGTCAGATGTTGGCTCCCCCCAAAATCCTGATCGGGTTTGAGCTGGCAGCCGCTCTGGGCGTGATGCTCACGGCGGTTTCTACTCTTGCGCAGAGCCAGCACCCGCACGGCCACGTCGCCTGCCGCCACCAAGCCGGCCCAGCTCGTCG
The DNA here is from genome assembly GCA_963738665.1 of uncultured Planctomycetota bacterium. Classification (GTDB taxonomy): domain Bacteria; phylum Planctomycetota; class Planctomycetia; order Pirellulales; family Lacipirellulaceae; genus JABDGM01. Next base: position 279,009 of record CAVTXL010000002.1, on the reverse strand, counting down.
AGCGGGTCGCGGTCCGTGATCAAGACGGCGCTCGGGAGGTGGCCGGTCGAATCGTCGTCGAGGCCGCAGATGGCGGGCTCTTGCTGGAAACCGACGAAGGCGCACTGTGGAACTTCGAACCTAACCAGATCGTGAGCCACACACGCAGCAGCCAACCCTTCAAGCCGATCTCTCGCGACGAACTGGCCCAGCGGCTCACGGCGGAGCTGCCTCCCGGCTTCAGCGCATATACGACGCCACACTACGTGATCGCTTACAACACGTCGCGGGTCTATGCCCAATGGACGAGCTCGCTCCTCGAGCGGCTGTACCGCGCGTTCACGAACTATTGGCAGCGCGAGGGCCTGGACTTGCACGAACCGGAGTTTCCACTCGCCGTCGTCGTCTTCGCCGAGAGAGAAGAATACGCCATCGCCAGCCGCGACGACCTGCCCGGCGGCGTCGGCAATATCCTCGGCTATTACAGCCTGCGTACTAACCGCATTAAGATGTTCGACCTGACTGGCGCCGAGGCGCTGCGGGGCGAAAACCGCCGCCGGGGTTCGCTACGCGACATCAACGCGATGCTTTCGCAGCCCGCGGCCGTGCCGCTGGTCGCGACCATCGTCCATGAGGCAACCCACCAAATCGCGTTCAACTGCGGCTTGCAAGCCCGCTACGCCGACTTGCCGCTGTGGCTGGTCGAGGGGATGGCCGTGTATTTCGAGGCCCCGGATCTCTCGAGCGCTCGTGGTTGGAGCGGCATCGGCCGAGTTAACTACCCGCGGCTGGAAACGTTTCATAAAAACTTGCCCAAGTGGAACGAGCGATCGCTGGTGACGATGATAACCGACGATCACCACTTTCAGGATGCGCAGGCCGGCGACACGTACGCCGATGCCTGGGCACTCAATTACTACCTGATCAGGTATCAAACGAAGGCGTACGTGGCGTACGTGAAGATGCTTTCGGAGAAGTCGCCGTTCATCCCGGCCGGCCCTGAAGGGCGCCTTGAAGAATTTCGCAAATACTTTGGCGACATCGACAGGTTGGAGCAAGATTTTCTTAAGCGCATGTCGCGGGTGGAGTAAAGGCGGCGCCTCAGGACGAGAAGTTCCGCGCCCCGGCGACCACGTCGATACGCTGCCTAGTGCAGTGCTCACCCGCCATTCTAAGCAGAACCTCCGAATGCAATATGCAGTAGGATGGACAGTCCTGTCCGTCGACAAGCCGTACGACGGACAAGATTGTCCGTCCTACAACCGAAATCTTACCACGGGTCCACTTACACTTACTAAGGCGCCACTCAACTCACCAAGCGCCCGCCAGCTTGCCCAGCCAATTCCCAATGAGCAGCGCAATCAGCGCCGTTCCGAACCAGTTCGGCCAGCGACGTTCGACGATTTTGGAGCGCAGTTCCCACAAGCCGCAGGCGCGGTAGGGAAACTGCACGAGCACCGCCAGGGCCATCAACCAGCCCAAATGGTGATAGCGAAACGATCCGGTCAGGTCGCCCCGCGCAAGAGCCACAAAGCTCCGCGTCAGGCCGCAACCGGGGCACTCGACACCGAAGATCGCCTGGCTGCCGCACAGGGGCGGCAACGTCAGGCTCGACAGGCCGAAGGGGGCCAAGTGATCGCCGTCGCGGAACCGCAACAAGAGTGACGCTATTACCACGACCGTCGCGACGCACAGCATCGTCCAGTGGCGCTGTGCGCAGACGTTGCGCGATTCGCACATCGGCGTCAGGGCCACCGTTTTCCGATGTTTCTTCGGGAACGTCGGCGCCGCTGAGACAAGGATTCAAACGAACTTGAATGGCAGCCATAAGGTAACTTTGGGCCAAGTCACGCCCCGTCCACCGCGCATGTGAAAGTTTCGCCACACTTTTTGCAGCGCACACTGCGCCCCACGAAACCGCCGGCCAAACGATAGGCCGTTCGGCAGGTGGGGCAGTGGACTTGCACATGCGAGGCGGCCACCCCGCTCGGCGGTACGGGCGGATAGGGCGGCCTCCGCTCGTCCGGCGTCGCGGCGGCACGAATTGCTGTAGGCGGGCTCGACGTTTCTGCGCGGCGGGCCGCGCCTGGCACGGACGCTGCCGCCGCTGGCTCGCCTGACGGCGACGCAAAAACTACGGCAGATCGCTCATCGCCGTTGCGCTGTTCATCGACCAAAAGGCTGACCGGATCGAGGGGTAGACCGTCCTTGTTTTGCTCAACCCACCGCGCAGCCTCGCCGTTCAGCGGGCTCTTCACGTTATAGCTCTGGTAGGCGAGCATTTCGCCGATACGGGTGATGATCGATTGCAGCGATTCGCCCGCACTCCAATGATCGCCGACGCAAATCGCGTGGGGGGCGATATTCGGGTGAAACACGGGCGACAACATCCGGCACTGCGGCGGAGTCCGCGGATAGCCGAGCGGCAACGAGACTTCCACCAGGTGCTGCTGCACCGGCTGCAATTCTCCTGCCACCATGCGGACGCTCTTGATGCGGTACTCGATCTGGTACCGCTCGGGCGGATCTCCCTGGGCCTGCACGAGCCGAATCCGTGGATGCCGTCGCGCGTAGTCTTGCAGCTTAGCAAAGTCGGCGGCCAGACGACGTAGGCGAACAGTGCTCATTCTTTGCTCGCCTCGATTGGGTCGGTTTCGCTCGCGCCCGCCGACGCCGTGGGCGGCTCGTCTTTTTCCGCTTTTCGTTTTTCGGTCGCTTTCAATTGCATCGAGTCCAGGTTTTTTTCCGGCACGCCCAACGACTTCGGAATCAGCTTCAACAGCGTAGGAAACGCAATCGAAAATGACAGGCCCTCGGCCATCCGCTTGTCGCTGGTCATGGTGTTGATGCCGACGAGGCGACCGAGTGAATCGTAGAGCCCGCCGCCGCTGTTGCCGGGGTTGATGGCTGCCGACGTCTGCAGCACCCGATAACTGAACCCGTCGTGAATCCGCTGGCGAATCTGCGAAATATTGCCCGGCGTTTGCGTCCACCCCAAGCCGTACGGATTGCCGACGGCGTACACCGTCTCACCGAGGTGCGGCGCTGCGTTGCCATCCCAGTGCGCTTCGCGGACCTGGTCGGAAACGATGGGCGCGGAAACGATCGCCAGGTCGATGCCGTGCGGCGCCAGCCACACGACTTTGCCGGGCACACTGACTTGCTCGACCGTCATCACCATCAGCTTGGCCAGGTCGCCCAAATCGCTCGGCACACTGGTGGTCGAGTCCGTATACGACAGGTCAACGACATGGCGATTGGTGACGATATAGGCGGTTCCGCCGAGCAGCTTCAAAATCACGCCGGAACCGACTCCCTGACGACCCAACCCGGCCCTCGTCTCGATCAGCACGTTTGCCCGCATCGAGGTCGCGAGGACGCCATCGAGCTCGTTCAGGGCACTGGGGTCGATCGTCATCTGCTCCATCGCAACCAGCGAGTGCGGTGACCCCAGATAGTAGGCCAGGCCGGCCGCCCAGCCGATGACGTCGGCCAGACCGATCACGATGGCCAGCACGGCCAGGGGCAAGCCGCGTTTGCGCCGCGTGTGCCCGGCCAGCGCGACGCAGCCGATGACCATGCCGATGAGTCCGGTCAATAGCCCGAACGCCGGAATCCCGACGACGGAGGTAACAAACGCCCAAACGGCGGCGCGATTCCAACGTTTCGTTTGCGGCCCGGCCGCGGCCCCAACGGCCGAATCAGCGTCGGCCGCCGCGCGAGCGACGATCGGCTCGGCCGCGGCCAACTCGGCCAGCGTGATCGAAAGCGTCGTTGCCTGTCCGCCAATGGTCGACGTCGCGGCACACTCATAAGCGGCGCAGCCTTGGCCCGTGTGCCAGCAGGCCGCATGATGGACGCCGCCGCAATCGCGACAGATGGCCGTCGGGTCGCCCAGCCGAATTTCGCGCCGGCACAGTGCAGGGGACACCCGTCTCACGGTCTTCGGCCAGCACGATGCGGGGGCTGCTGTTGGGCATGGCGATTACGGTCGCTGCCTTCGTCAAAAATACTGGCGCGCCACGTTGGCGATTAGCTAAATACAAAAAAGACCAACATCAATAAACTGTAAATAGCCGACAGGGCAATGCTCGTCCATCCTATGATAACGAAAACCGGCCCGCACTTGGCAAGCAATTTTCGCCGGGGCAGCAAGTAGAATAACCCGGCTAAGAGCGCCAACGGCGCCATAACCCCGATCAGCGATAAAATAAATAAGGCCACGACCTTCTGCTTCAAGCCCTCCACCTTATCGCCGGTAACCGCCTGCATGCGGAGGTCAGCGGCCGACATCGGGTCGACCGAGTCAAAATCGGTGCCGCAGTAGCGGCACCGCAGGGCGATCGCCTTAATCTCCTCCCCACAAGCGGGACAACGTTTCGTGTCGCCCCACGCCGAAAGCCGCGCAGGGGCAGCCTCCGCCTTGTCGGCGGCCGGCGCCTGGGCACAGCCGTATGTGCCGCAGCCGCCGATCTCCGCCCAGCAGTCCCGATGGTGCACCTGGTCGCAACCAGGACAGGTGACGCAATTCTCGCCGCCGGAGATCGTTGACTGACAGATCGGGCAAACAACGGCTATCCCAGGAGACAGTGGGGCGGACGAAATCGGCGCTGCCCCGGCCGTTAGCGCCAATGCCGCCTTGCACTTTGGGCAGCGCAAAGAACGACCGACCGCCTCGGCCGGAAGCCGGATCTTCGCGCCGCAATCGCAGGTGATGATTGAAGAACCCATCGTGTAAACGACAAACGCTAGCCCCAAACGGTTAACCATTGGGAGGCGGGCCCAGTGCGAGTGTGAGGATTAGGCGCACCGCAAACCAAAAGGCAGCCGCGCAAATCTGAACCGTAATCATCTTCTTGCCTTTTGGTTTGCCTTGAATGATGTATATGATTGCAACGATGCATCCAATGAGTCCGCAGAATATCGCCAGACCCCAGTCCACGGCCGACAGATCTTCGTCGTCGACCGAGCTACGTCGCGCCCGCTTCTTTTGTTACTCTGCGCCTGCTTCTTCAGCGCTGGGTCAAAAATCTCACCGCAATGCCGGCACTTCACGGCCTCTGCCTGGATCGTTTCGCCGCACATCGGGCAGGCCTTCTTTCGTTCGACCTGCACGACTGGCCCGACTTCAAAATCGTCATCGGTAAACGCCGGCCCGGCCGGAGGACCGAACTCGGCATCGAAGATATCGTCTTTCTTCGGAATGGGCGGCAACGATGGTTTCGGCGCCTGCGACGAGGGCTTGCTCGGCGCCCGCGGCGTCGACGAGGCCGTCGGTATCACAATCACCCCGCCGCACTTGGGGCACCTCGTCTTTTTGCCGGCCGCGCTGTCGGGCGCGTTGAATCTCTGACTGCAGGACGGGCACGTGGCTTGGATTGGCACCGGACTAAATCCCCTCAAAACAACGGAAACGATTCGCTCTGACGAATCAAGACCATTCTTGTCACCGGACATTACGCATCGCAAATCCCACGATCCATAACGCAGTCCAGCAACAATGAATGATCGTGCCAGCGGTCGCCAGCCCCTTATACTTGAACGGGTACGGCCGCCGAATTAGAAAAATGATTCCGTAGACCGCCAGAATTGGGGAAAAACAGCCGATGAGACTGAGGACGAACAATTGAATGGCCGTGGTCTTATCCTGTTTTTCCTTCATCAGGCGTTTTGCAGCCTCTTCGACCGATTCACCGGAAAAAGGCGTTCCACCCCGGCGACGCTCCGCCCGAGCCAGCGCTTCGTCAAAAACTTCTCCGCAGAACCGGCACTTTATCGCGTCCTGCTGAATCAACTCGCCGCACATCGGGCATGGTCGACGCCCCTCGGCGCTAGCGGCCGAGGGTTCAGGAGCGTTGGACTCCGACCCACTGGCCGGCCCCTCTTCCGCCTCCCAGATTGGATCCGCCGCGGCGTTGTCCGCGCTGGCGGGAATCGCGATGAGGCCCCCACATTTTGGGCAGTGCGCTGTCTTGCCGGCCGCGTCGTCGGGGGCACTAAAATCTCCCTGGCATGTTGGGCAAGTTATCTTAATTGCCACATTCGACCTCCGCGATTTCATTAGCTGAGATGACGTCAAAAAAGTCCGGCGCTTTCGACGATGCGCATCTGTTCTTTAGTTGAGACAAAATACCTCAGGGTTCGAGCTCAGTCGCTTACGTTCCACTTGCCTCGGTCACCGAAAACTCCAGCACGGTCTTGCCCAGGACGACCTGATCTCCGTCCGAAAGCACGTGGCTTCGGATCGGGATGCCGTTGACGTAGGTGCCGTCTGGCGTGTTGCAATCTTCAATTTCAAATCGGCCGCCGCGATTGACCACGGTCGCATGGCGCGGCTCGATCGCGTCGTCCTTGAACAAATAAATGTCCGCCTTCGGCGAGCTGCCGAGAACCGTCGTATCTTTGAACAAAATAAACTGCTTGCCGGCCAGCGGACCTTTTCGCATCAAGAGCCAGGCCGTCTTGGTCCAGCCCTCGACCAGTCCGACAAACAGCCCCACGAAGCACCCGATCGTTGCGAAGCCGACCGCCCGGCTATACGTGGCCTGGCCGTCGGCCGTGACAAGGAGCAAGCTGATCGGGTCGAATAGCAACCCGCCCAGCAATCCCCCCAGTACGGCGCCGACGACCCCATTTACGACGACCTTTCTTTCGCCCAGCGCCACTCCTTGACCGATGCCTGCCGGTATCGCGGCAATACTCCAGGCGGCGGCCCGCCCCATCATGAACACGAGCAGGGCTAGACCCGTTGGCATCGCGCCCGGCTGGGGATTATTCCAAAGGCGAACTGCCAGCACCGTCATCAGCGCGAAGACGATTCCGGTCGGTATCAGTGCAATCAGCCCGCCGATGAAGCCCACGACCAAGCCGATCAGGCCGCTCTTGATTGCTCGCAGAAAGTTGCGGCAGATCAGCCCCTCGCCTGCGCCAAGAAACAGGCCGATGCTCCCGGCCACGACCGGGAACATCAAGAACCTCACAATCGAGTTTTCCTCATCCGCGGCACCGTCGTCAAACCACGGCTCCAAGAGCCCCCAACCCAGGAGCCCCCCCAACATGCAGCACACGGCCAAATAAAACCAGTTCGCGTAAATCACGCGAATCAACCAGGGCTGATCGCTCACCGGGCCCACGTCGCGGCGAAGGTGGGAATGCAGTTCGACGTACTCGTTCACGCGGGGCTGCTGCAAATCGACGGCGGAGATTCGGATCGGCTCGCTCACGGACGTGTCTCGCTGGCAGGTTTCGTAAGGACAACACAATCACTTTGGAGCGGCAGGTTGCTGCACGGGCTGTTTTTCCCTCGCGCTTGGCAGCGCCCCGTCGATCGGCTGTGTTGGCGCGGGCGTCGCGGTCGGCGGCGGCTCCTGAGGCGCACTTGTCTCTTGGTCCGCGGGCGTTTTATCGCTTGGGGGAGTTGCCCCGTTGCCACCCTCGCCGGCTCGTGAGCCGCGTGCGCCGCTGACCGCCGTGCCGTCTTTTGTCGCTGCGCCAGTTGCCTCCGGCGGCTGGCTTAAGGCGGCCTTCCTGCGAGCGATAAGTCGCGACAGCGCGGCCCGCTGCTCTTCAGTAAAGCCGTACATGCTTTCCACCGTTTGGAGGTCTTGCGCACAGTTGTCGAGGTATCCCAGCAACTCCTTGCGTTTCGCCGTAATTTGTTCCCCCTGTTCCGGAGGCGTCTTGTCGTTGATCTCGGGCAGTTTTCGCAATTCGTCCGTCACCGCAATCAGTCGCTGACGAACTGTCGCCAAATTCGACTCCAAGCCTTCGTGCATTAGTTTGAAATCGATGAAGTTGGCCACCATTCCTTCAGTGACCAACTGCCGGTCCCAATTCGATCGCAGCCCCGCCCAGAGGTAGCCGAGCAAAAACAAACACAGCCAGCCCAGCACGGTCGTAAGGAACGCCAAGGTCGACGACTCTAGGGCCGGCGCCGCACCGGCGGCTGACGCGGCTCCAAGTGCGGCCGCACCGCTTGCGCCCGGTGTCACCGGCTGCGGCTGGCGGCTGGCGTCGGAGCTGCGAATCGTGTCGCCGATCCAGAAGTAAGGCATCAACTCGGGCTTTCCATTCCGCCAGGCGAACACCCCCTCCAGGTCGCGCACCGGGTCGACGACGTGAGCCACTTGCCCAGCGCCGGAGAAAAAGTGCTCATGAATAAAACAATCTCGCTCAGATAGAAAGATGCCGAAATCGGGGTGCGAATGGTACCAGCCGACAATCCGCTTTTCGGCAAACCGCGTGTCCATTTCCTTGTTAATTTGCGCCCATGACTCATGCGTGAACGTCACCTCGGCGAACTTGCTCGAAGCGTTGTCGCAGCGAATGAATTCCGACACGACGCAATACGGCCCTTGGGCGTCGGCTTCCCAGCCGCCGACGAGCACGCCGCAGATCTCGATCGTTGCGTCCTGCTTGGCATGTTCGACGATGCCGCGGTGGACCGCGGCCGGCAGGTACAAGCGAAAATCACTCGGTACATCGCCCGGAAATCGCCCTGGCGGCAGCTTCTCATTTTTTAAATCACGCACGTCCAGGCGGCTCATGATTGATTGCCCTCCGCCAACACGCCCAGCACGGCCGGCCGGTCGCCGGCGAACTCATACCCAATTTCTCGCTCACCGGCGCGGCCGACGACGATGTCCCACGGCGGAATGCCTAACTCGAACAATGATCGCTCGAGCATCGCCGCGTCGGGGCCGATCGTGTGAAACATTTCGGGCGCACAAGGTTTGCCACACTGTGGGCAGCGTCCATCCGCCTCCGTCACCTGGCCGAGGGACCCGAATTTTGTCGTCGTCCGCCTACACGCCGGGCAAGTCAGGCCGGCAAGCAGATCGTGATTTGTTTCGATCACCGCGCTCGGACCGAGATCGGTATGGGCGCGGTCCAGCAGTTGCTCCGCCGTCGTTTCGCGAACGCTCCAGGGCAGCAATTCGATTTGCGGCAGCGCCTCGTGGGTGGGGCAATCCGCCAGCCGAGAATAGGTGACAAGATAGCTTTGGTGCCGCAATCCGTCGAACACGAAACCCTGTCCCGCAAGCGTTTCCAATCCGTGCAGCATCTTCACGGCTTCTTGCACTTGAATGCCGGCGACGACCGAGGACGTGGTCGGCGTCGTGGGCACCTTGCCTTCCTCCATTGCCTCACGGGAAAGCAAGGCACAGCTCCGCCGAGCGGCCAGCATCCGCCAATCGACGTCGCTCATCGTGCACTCGTAACACGGTCCGTCGGCGGGCGAAAACACGCGGGCCACGCCGTCCAGCCGCTCCGTCGCCCCGTCGATCCACGGCTTGCCAACCTTGGCGGCCGCCTGGTTGATCGCCACGCGGGCCTCGCGATTATCGAGCCCGGCCAAAATCACATCGGCCCAGCGGTAGACGCCCAGACCCAAGTCGTACACGACATTCCCCTGCCAGGGCTGGATGCGCATCTCCGGATAGATTTGCCGCGCCCGCTCGGCCACTACCTCGACCTTCGGCCGGCCGCAATCTGATTCGCGAAATAACACCGAGCGCGATAGATTCGAGTTGGCGACGCGATCGAGATCGGCAACCAACACGTTGCCGACGCCCAGCAGGGCCAAGTTCTTCAGAATTTCGTTGCCGAGTGCTCCGGCGCCGATCACAAGAACTCGGGCGTGCCGTAAACGCTGTTGATCCCACCAGGCAATCAACTCGAAGCGCGAAAAGCGACGCTCGCCCGTCGCCGAATCTACGCGAAGCACTTCGGTCATGCCCCCCACCCCCACCGTTACCGTGGCCGCTGCGAATCGATAATCAGACCAATAACCAGAACGACTACGCCCAGCCCCCAAACCACGGTGCCCAACACGCCGGCAATAATTCCAAACCAGGCGCGACCGCTGCCGTGCAGCGTGGGATCGAGTTCGATTCGCTGGAGCGCTCTTACGCCGCAGACAATGGCGAATACGCCGAGCGGCAGGCCGATCAGTGGAAACAACGCGCCCAGCCCCAAGTATCCGGCGGCGATCGCCGATCCCGGCAAATCAACCGGCATCACCAATCGATCGACCGCGCTGGCAGGCACGTGGCTCTGTCGCGCGGCATGAGCATCCAAGTACTCTCCACAAAACCGACACTTGCGGGCGACCGCCAGGACCTCTTCGCCACAAACAGGGCACGTTTTCGTCGCCGCGCTCATTGGTATTTTCACCCCCCAGCGGTGATCTCCGGCTGCAGCCGCAGTACGTCGCCGTCAACAACCTTGGCGGAGAGCAACGTGTCGGTATCCAAAAGTTGCCGGCCGGAACCCTTGTGATGAAATTTGTAGCTCATCAGTTGCCCGTCCGGACTGTGCCGCGGCAGGTTCATCCGCTCGATCAGCACGGCGATCAGTCGATTGACTTCGGCGTCCGCCGGCACCTCGACTAGTTGCCGCTTATTGCCGGTCGCGTCCCAGACTTCGATTTTGATTTCGTTCATTCGTGCAGGCGATTAATTCACCCCACCGGCGAGCTCCACTGATTTCGCTGAGTATAGCAACCCCCGGGCGAAAAGTGGAGGGTGGACGGTGGCCCGCCGGACAAGGCGCATCGCCTCCGTGAAAATGTAAGGATTAGGGATCATCTTCCGACTGACGATTTGGGGTGTTCTTCGGCAAGGTGTTAACACCTATGGAGAAGCGGGTAGGCGGCTTCGCCGACGATTTATCATCGGCATATCGTCGTCCGGCGCAATTGGTCGTTCGAGTGCGGAGAGCGACCATCGGGTTGCGTCTTTCTCGGCGTACGCTCGGCCAGCCCACTCGGAACCCGGCTATGGATGACGGCCTGCCTCGTCCGACGGGGAGACGCCCTTGGATTTCGCCGGAAACCACGGCGCCCGCCGCCGAATTGCCTCAGAAATCCGGGGAAATTAATTTGACATTGGGGGGTATCTTGGTATAGTCATGGCGAGGGAGACGCTGCGCCCAGTGGCGGGGATTTGCGGGCAACAGCGGGGGAGTTCGATCGGTTGGGAAAACATTGAAGGGGTCGCGACCAGGTTGGTCGCCGTACCTGCCCCAGCGAGAGAGACAGCTTGAAGCGCCAGAGCCCACCGGCTCGGGGGAGACGACCTACATGCAGACGACACGTGGAAGCGGCCGGCGCATGGCGCTCGCCGCGTTTGCGTTTTTTGCCGCGGCTGGCGTTCCCAGCTTTGCCTGGGCGGTGTTTCCGTACGGCAATCCGGGGCCGTTTGTGTTACCGGTCGCCGGGCCCGCACTGCCACCGCCATCTGCCGTGTCGGGCAAGCAATACTCGCACAATCTGGACGAAAGCATCGGCGGCGTGGCCAACCCGGCGCAAGTCATCAGCTGGGATGGTCTGGGAGGCACCAAGGACGACGTTGATTTTTCGCTTCCCGCGCCCCCTTTCAGCACGAGCGGGCAGTTTCAGGTCGATGCGCTGGCGAATGAACGAGATTCGCTCTTTATCGAGGCCCTGCAGGAAGGAACGCATCTGCTTTATTCGGTCGATCACCGGGCTCTTACCACGCCTGCCTTCGGCATGACGCCTTTCATCGTGCCGTCCGCGGGGCCGCTGACTCTGCCGGACACGATCAAGGGGGGCACGAACACGATCGGCGGAGCTGGTGAGATTTCGTACGAGTACGGCAAGATCGGCGGCACGAAACCCTCCAACGGGCACGGCATTTGGGCCACGCAATCGCAGATCAACGCCATGCCCAACCCGATCGACGTTGATGCGCTGGAAGTGTGGGGACCCGAGCCGGCGGCGGGCGGCCTCAGCGACGTGAACAAGTATTCCGTCGAGACCGATATCAGCACGGGGGCGGCGGGCGCGGCCTACTCCGTATGGACCTATTCACCCGGCGGGCAAACAGGCTACGTACCCCATGCGCTCGTGGTGAGCCTCGTTCGCAGCTTGTTGAACGAGCCCAACCTGCCGGACGAGCTTGTTGATCTTGATGCGCTGATGGTGCTGGATGCCGACACGGGCCAGGGCGCTGGCACGGGCCCGAATTTTTTCAATCCGGGTGACAAGATCATCTTCAGCATTCGGCAGATTCCGTCGGCGCTCGGCGGCAGCTTCATCGCGACTGGCAGCGAGCTGTTTGTCCTCGACGGCGCCAGCACGGTCGCCGCGCCGGTGGGCAGCTTCCTGGTTCACGGCGGCCACACGTGGGACAAGGCCTACGCGCTGGCGAACATGGTGGCCAGCATCCCCGTTGCCGGGGGGCCCGTCGTCGACGTGCAGCTCGACTTGAACGCGCTCGAGGCGGTTTCAGCCGTTCCAGAGCCGCTCAGCGTGAGCCTGTTGGCAATCGCCCTTGCCGGGGCCGCAGCTTGCAGGCGAAGCCGCCGGTAGTCTTGGCGGTTTGATCCACAGCGTATGCACGTCACGCTCATCGACGGACGCATCGCCGTACGTCAATCCTTCAGCGGCAGTCGATAGCAGGCCGCTTCGCGAGCGTTGCGGATCAACAGATACGGTGGGGCAAACGCCGGCGTATTCCAGGTGACGTCCGCTGGATCGAGCGCCAGAATGTCGGCCATCTCGTGGTATCGCTCGGGTGTGGCCTCGATGAGCGCCAGCTCGCCAAATTCGGACAGTACCAAAATTGCATCGCCCACGAGCAGAATTTGCCCGTGGCCGATCTCCGGTTGCCGGCGGTGCTTCCACGCCACGCGGCCGCTCTTCAGCTCTAGACACTCAAGCAGCACGTCGTCCAGGCCATAGACGAAGCCGTCGCGAACAACCACGTTGCTGAACTTTGTTTTCATTACTTGCCGGACCGGCGGGCTCCAAACCGGTTGCACCCGCCACTTGCCCGCATCGCTCCGAGAAACTTCCAGCAGCGAAGCGCCGACGCCGTAACCCTTCGACACGAACAGGCGCTCGTCGCCCACCGGCACCGGCTGCGTGCACGTGGCCGTGCTGTCCGCTTCGCCCGGCCAAGGATATTCCCACAGCGCCTGGCCGTCACTGAGGCGATGGGCCGTAGTCTGGTGCTCGTTGATGCATACGATTTGTCGCTCGCCGGCGAGCGTTGTGAGCACGGGCGTCGCGTAGCTGGCCTGGCGGGCGCCGGCCGACCAGCGCACCTCGCCGGTCGCGGCCTCGTAGGCGACCAGAGAGGAGTGATAATTACGATCCATTTGGGGGCGTTCACTTGCGACGGTGCCGCCAGCATCGAGGGCGGCGGGCTTGTCCGCCGCCGCATCGGGCGGGGCGCCCACGCTGATGATCACCAGATCGTCCGCGACCAGCGGCGAACCGCTCTTGCCCCAAGTTAAGAGCGCCGCCCCAGTTTCTTCGATCGTGTCATGCGACCATAGCACGTCACCCGTGCGGACATCGAGACAATTGACCAGCCCGGTAGCACCCTGGGTGAACACCCTTTCGCCGACGACGGTCGGCGTCGCCCGCGGGCCGATGCCGCCCAAGCCGCCGGCCCCGGCCGGGTCGAACCGCACCTCATCCGCATGAGTCCAGACGGGGGAGCCATCGACGATGCGGTAGCAGCTGACGAGCTCCGACGGGCCGCGCTGCTCCTGAGTGAACGCATAGTTGCCGACGATTGCGAACCCGCCCCAGCCGGCCCCAATTTCGCGCCGCCACTGCAGCAGCGGCGGGTGCGTTTGCCAATCCGTTTCGAGCCGGACACCCCGCACCTCCGGCCAATCGCCGCCTCCTAGAAAGCGCGGATAATCACGCGATGTGGTCTGCCAATCGTCGATTCGATGCCGGGCCTTTGGCCCCGTCAGCCGCGCATCGGGCGTAGCGGCGAAGCGCCACCGCCAGCCCACGATGCCCATGTCGCCATTGTAAATGGGTTTGACAAAGAGCCATGCGAGACCGACCGCCACCCATAGGCCGACAAAAGCGGCGCGGCCGAGGCGGCGACAGACTCCGCTGCGTTCCGAAAACCACGCCGAGACGAGCAAAGCGCCGGCAACGATTGCAATTACGTTCGCCAGCGTTTGATAGTTGGCCTGGCTGCGCTGCCAGACCCACCAACTGGCAATCATCAGCACGACCACCAGCGGAAACCACCCATGGCGCCTGCGGAGGTGCGACGGGGTGGGGCGACTGGCATCGCTTGGCACATTGCTCATATAATTGGCCGCCCCGCCGATCGAATTTGTGGTTCGTCAACTTCAGCATCGTATTCAACAACCGGCCCTGCGGCCATCGCCAAATCATCGGCCGCAATCGCCCTGGAACGGCTGCGGATGCCTTCAGCAACTATACGTCCTGAATCCGTCATAAGCGTCGCCGCTGGTGGGCTGCCAGCCGTCGAGCGGCTGAAGGGTACGATCGACGCGGTCGGGGTTTTTCATCGACTGGCCGCGTTGCCGCACGTCGTGTTTTTCGACAGTGCGCTGCGACATCCGCACTTGGGCCGTTATTCATTCGTCGCGGCCGACCCGGTGGAATGGCACACAGCGCGGCCCGCCGGCGGCGATGCACTGGCCGCGCTGGGGGCTCGAATTGCCGTAGCGGACGCTGGCGCAAATCGGCTCCTGCCGCCATTTCAGGGCGGCTGGGCCGGGATGTTTGCCTACGAATTGAGCAGCGGCCTGGAGCCGGTCGGAACGGCGGCCTGGGACGAGTTTCAATTGCCGGCCATCGCCGTCGGATTGTACGACGTCGTCATCGCGTTCGACCACGAGCAAGACGCGGCGTGGGTCATTTCGCAGGGCTTTCCCGAAGTCGACCCATTTACTCGCCGCGAGCGAGCCTTGGCACGATTGCACCAATTCAAATTGCTGTTGGACGGCGCCTGCAATCCGCCGGCCGCGGCATTGGATTCGTCGCGCGAAGTCCCATCGGCATTGCCCATGACGGAGCTTGCTCCGCAACATCCTGTTTCTCGCGGCTCGCATTTGACCAGCAATTTGACTGCGGATGAATACGTGCGCATCGTACGCCGGGCGATCGAATACATTCACGCGGGCGACGTGTTTCAGGTCAACTTGGCGCAAAGGCTGTTGCATCCGGCGAAGTCGTCGAGCATTGAATTGTATTGCCGGCTGCGCGAGGCCGGCCCGGCGCCGTTTGCCGGATACCTCGACGGCGGACTGTGGCAGGTGGCAAGCGTTTCGCCGGAGCGGTTTTTGAGCGTCCGTGATGGTCGCGTCGAAACGCGGCCGATCAAGGGCACGCGGCCCCGCGGCACGACGGCCGACGCCGACCGCCTTTCGGCCGCGTCGTTGAGCGCTACGCGCCAAAGACCGCGCCGAGAACGTCATGATTGTCGATTTATTGCGCAACGATCTGTCGCGCACCTGTCGGCCCGGCAGTGTGCCGCGTGTCGCAGTTGTGCGGATTGGAATCGTACGCGCGCGTCCATCACCTGGTATCGGCAGTCGAAGGCGAGCTAGCGGAACGGCGGTCGGCGGTCGACGTGTTGCGGACATGCTTCCCCGGCGGCTCTGTGACGGGCGCACCCAAAGTGCGGGCGATGCAGATCATTCGTGAGGTGGAGCCGACGGTCCGCGGCGCCTACTGCGGCGCCCTGGGTTACCTTGGCGCCGGGGGGCAGATGGATACGAGCGTGTTGATTCGAACGATTACCGCCTGCCGGGGCTGGTGGCAGTTGCCCGTTGGCGGCGGCATCGTCGCCCAGTCCGACCCGGCCTGTGAATACGCTGAAACCTGGCACAAAGCCGCAGCCCTGCTCCCTGCAATTACCGGCTTATGATTCTGCTCATCGATAATTTTGACAGCTTTGTGCACAACCTGGCCCGCTACTTCAGTCGGCTCGGGCAGACTACGTGCGTCGTGCGAAGCGATGCGATCAATCCACAGGGCGTCCGCTCGCTTGGTCCCGGCGCCCTCGTCGTTTCGCCCGGGCCGGGTACGCCCCGCGAGGCGGGCACTTCGCTCGAAATCGTGCGGACGCTGCACGCGGAATTGCCCCTCTTGGGAGTTTGCCTGGGCCATCAAGTGATCGCCGAGGCGCTCGGCGGCCGAATCGTGCGCACCGCGCCAGTGCACGGTCAAGCGACCGCCGTTCGGCACACCGGCACCGGCCTGTTCGCCGGTTTGCCGTCGCCGCTGATGGCGGGGCGTTACCACTCGCTCATCGTCGAGCCCGGCTCGCTTCCGGCCGAGCTGAAGGCGACAGCTTGGACGGAAGCCGGCGAGCTGATGGCGATTGAACACGTATCGCTGCCGGTTTTCGGCCTGCAGTTTCATCCCGAGTCGATTCTGACCGAACACGGCTACGAGCTGCTGGCCAACTTCCTGCGCTTGGCCGGCTGTGCTGCCGATATCGACGCCGCTTCGCTCGTGGCCGATGAAATGAGCTGGTGAAATTGCAATGCGAAGATTCGTCCGTTTGACGCAATTCGACATGCCGCGACCCGATCGTCCAGAACCGCCGATCGCGGCCGTGCGGCCCCTGAATAAAGAAACCGCCTGCCGGGGCAGATCCGGCAGGCGGTGTTGGCAGAGGGTAGGAGAGATTTGACAGGCAGATTTGGGTCGTTGCATAGGCGACTTTCCGGTTCGTTGTCTTTCGGAATCCCTTTTTACCTCGACTAGTTTCCCAGGGCCACTTTGCTGGCCGCAGGCGTGAGTTGGAGGGCCGTCTTGGCGGCCAGGCTGCCGTCGGCCCGCAGCACTTCCAGCTCACCGCCAATTGCGGCCGTCAGCTCAACTTCCGGAAAGTGAATCTTGACCGAACCAGCCGACCATTCGACCACGTCCGCCTTCAGGGCGAACCCGTTCAGCTTCAGCCGGGCCGAGCCGGCCGCGTCACCGAACTGGCCGTCGAGTGCGATGACGCTGCCGACGGCGAAGCTGGGGGCTGACATACCGGCAATTGGGGCCGTGTTGCCCGTCGTCGGGCCGCCCATTGCGGTGCCGCCGACCATACCGATTGGCGTTTGCGAACCGATCGCGGACGATGCATTGGGGAGGCCTTGCGTGGGGAGGCCTTGCGTGGCGCCCAGCGGCAGAGCGGGCGTCGCGATCGGGCCCACAGCTTGGGCGGCTGGCAGGAACAGCGGGGCCGGGGCCGGGGCGAACGAAATCTTCAGCACACCACCGGGATGAATCTCGGGCAAGCGGATCTGTTGGCCAACCATCAGGGGCAGGCCCAGGCTCATGCGGTTGAAGGCAGCAATCGACGGGAACAGGTTCGGATTGCCGTATTCACGCTGGCTAATCGTCACCCAGGTGTCGCCGGGCAGCACCCAGGCGAAGCAATGCAGCGGGTAGTAGCATGGCTCGACGTAGACTTTTTTGACGTAAACCGTGTCATAGCAATGTCCGTCGTAGCATGGCTTCTTGCTATTGTTCAAGCTGCCGACACCGATGCCGATGCCGATCGAGAAGTTGCTCTTGTGGCTGTTGTTGCCATTGCCGCTGTTGCCTTTGTCTTTATCTTTGGCTGAAGCGGTGCCGGCGGCCAGGGCCACCGCGACGATCGACAGGATCGCGACCAGTTTGTTGGAAGTGGTGTTCATCGTGTTCTCCTCAAAGGAAAGAGTGACTGGGAAGGATTTTGAAAGATCATTGGGAAGCCGGGCCGCACGCGATGTTTGGGTCGATTGGGGTTGGTCTCGCGTGCGGCCCTGTGCCTCCTCACCCTCTCATACGGGCAGGTGGGCGGGTGTTACAGGCCATGACCTGGTTTTCTGCAAATACTCTAAAAGCGGCGAAAAATGGGCAGTTTTCAGCATCCGATTGCCAGCGGCAGACCTAAGCGGCAGACTTAAGTCGCCCAGTCGCGGGGTTGGCACAATGGAACCCCCGAAAAACCGCGTGAAATTCCAGGAACTGACACACCGATGGATGACGACCTGCATCTCAGCCAGATCCAGACGCTCTGGTCCGTGGTCCGTCGGGCACATGGCGATCACACGGCCGTGCAGTCGGCGCAGCAGTCGCTGCTCGATCGTTACGGCGGGGCGGTGCGGCGATACGCGCTGGCGGCCCTGCGCGACGAAGACGCGGCCGATGAAGTGCTGCAGGAATTCGCACTGAAGTTCGTCCGCGGTGATTTTGGCCAGGCCGATCCGGAGCGGGGCCGCTTTCGGGCGTTTGTGAAAACGGTCGTTTACCGGCTGATTGTCGATTATCAGCGGAAGCGGAAGGCGCTGGTCCGCGAGGGGCCGCTGCATTCAAACCTTGCCGAGCCGGTGGATGCGAGCGGCGAGGACGACGCGAGCGGGCCGACCGCGGTTGACGATGCGCTCTTTCGCAAGAGTTGGCGCGATGAATTGTTGGCCAGCACCTGGCAACGATTGGCCGAGCTCCAACAGGCGAGCGGCAAGCCGTACGACACCGTGCTGCGATATCGCGTCGATCACCCGGACGCCAAATCGCCGGAGCTAGCGGCCGGCTTAAGCGAGAGGCTCGGCAAGCCGATGAATGCGGGCGCCGTGCGCGTGCTGCTGCATCGCGCCCGCGAGGCGTTTGCCGATTTGCTCCTGGAGGAAGTCATCGAATCACTGGCGAGCGATTCGCTCGAAGAAGCCGAAGAGGAGTTGATCGATCTCGATCTTCTGGAGTACTGCCGGCCAGCGCTCGCGAAACGGCGCGGGGAAGCGGCGAATGACGAATGACGGCTCGGCCGGACTCCTTGCAGGCAAACGACGAATGCACGATGGTCGCATACTAGTCGCGCTCGCCACGTACAACGAAGTCGAGACGTTGCCCCAATTGGTCGACGAGATCGAGCGCCACTTGCCCACCGCCGACCTGCTGGTGGTTGACGATAATTCGCCCGACGGCACGGGCCGCTGGTGCGACGAGCGAGCCGCGGCCGATTCACGCATGAAGTGTATCCATCGGCCCGGCAAGCTGGGGCTGGGTTCAGCGACGGTGGACGCGATTCGTGTTGCCGTGGGACTCGCTTACGACATTGTCGTCACGTTGGATGCTGACGGCAGCCACGATCCGGCAGCCCTACCGCAGCTAATTTGCGCAACCGAACAGGCCGATGTCGCGATCGGGTCGCGGTATTGCGCCGGCGGCGCCATTGACGGCTGGCCGCTCGCCCGCCGCGCGGTGAGCCGCTCGCTGAACGCGGCCAGCCGCTGGCTGCTGCGGCTGCCGGTACGCGATGCCAGCAATGCCTACCGCGCCTATCGGGTCGCCAAGCTCCGCGAAATTGACCTCGGCCGCATCCAGGCCAGTGGTTATTCGTACTTGGAGGAAATTCTTTGGCTGCTCTCGCGTGCGGGGGCGACGCTTGTCGAAGTGCCGATCACCTTCCGCCAACGCCGGGCCGGCCGATCGAAGGCGAATCTCGGCGAAGCGGCCGGCAAGATCATTACAATCGGCAAGCTCGGCTTGTGGGGCCTTCGTAATCGGCCTTCGCCCCCTCCGATCGAGAAATCTCGATCGTAGTCTTTCCTGTGCCGCCGCGCCGACGTCGCCCCTTCTGGGCGATCGGACTGCGCATCGCGGACTCACCCGGGCCTCTGGACTGGGTTATCGCAAGTATTGCCCATTCAGGGCGACCACGATTTGGCTGAAAAACAAGTGTGACTCAAGGCAGCTCCTACTCATGAGCAAAAAACGAATTGGCATTCTGACGAGCGGCGGCGATTGCCCCGGCTTGAACGCGGTGATCCGCGGCGCGGTAAAGACTTGCGGACAAATGGACTATGAGTGCATCGGGTTTATCAAGGGGTACGAGGGCCTCTACGACCCGGTGCAATACGTCGCGCTGACGTCGAAAAACACGACCGGCATTTTGAATCAGGGGGGCACGATTCTCGGCTCGACGAACAAAGGCCGCTTTGCGGCCACGGTCGGCGTCTCGCAACGGGTACAAATCTCTCAGGAGCTGCTCTTGGGCGTCCGCGGGACGGTCGAGCAGCTCGGCCTGAGCGGCCTGATTTGCGTCGGCGGCGACGGCTCGCTGGCGATCGCACAGCAATTCCACGAATTCGGTATTCCGGTCGTTGGCGTGCCGAAAACGATCGACAACGATCTGTCGGCCACAGCGTACACATTTGGCTTTGACAGCGCGGTCGATTGTGCGACCGACGCGCTCGATCGCCTCCACACGACGGCCGCCAGCCACGAGCGAGTGTTCGTGCTCGAAGTGATGGGCCGCCACGCGGGCTGGATCGCGCTCCACTCGGTCATAGCCGGCGGCGGCGACGTCATTCTCATACCAGAGATTCCGTGGACGTTCGAAAACGTTTGCCATAAGATCCTCGACCGCGAAACGAAGGGCAAAAGATTCACGCTGGTCGTCGTGGCTGAAGGGGCCGAGCTGCCCGGGGCCGGCCTTGTCGGCCGCGAGCAAACGGGCGGCCAGGCGCGGCTGGGCGGCATCGGCCAAGTCGTGGCCGACGAAATCGAGCGCCGTCTGCACCGCGAAACGCGGGTCGTCGTGCTTGGCCATCTGCAGCGCGGCGGCGCGCCGACGACGTTCGACCGCGTGCTGGCGACCAAATACGGCGCCCACGCGGTCCGGCTGGTGGCCGAAGAGCGCTTCGGCGAGATGATCTGTTACCATCCACCAAAGATGGACAACGTGCGGATCGCCGACGCCGTGAATCAAATCCGCCGCGTTGACCCCCAGGGAGACGCCGTACAGGCCGCGCGGGCCCTGGGCATCAGCTTCGGCGATCGCCCAACCGACGAGTGCCCCTTCTCCTCGTTCCGCGAGATGACGAGCAAAATTGAAACGCGGCTCGAAGAGGCGGAAACCGCCCTGGCTGAGTGCGTGGCCGACGTGATGGCGTAACCAGGTCAAATGCCGTGGGACGGACAATCCTGTCCGTCCGACCCTCGCACCTCTCGCTGACGGACAGGATTGTCCGTCCTACGGTCTCGCGGCACGTCACACTCCCACAGGTCCAAATAGGTTGACCAGCTGCCGTCAGCGGGTATGCTGGCAGCTATGAACACATTCAATGGGCGGGCCGGGCGGACTTTGCGGTTTGGAGTTGCACTTGTCGGAACTAGCTGCGCGTGGTGGCTGATGCAGCAGCGAACCGCGGCGCAAACCGCCGCGCCGATGGCCGCCGCGGCCCCGGTCTTTCACTGGGTCGAAGTGCCCGGCCAATCGTTCGACTTGCACTACGGCGACCAAATGGCAGTCCGCTACATGTGCGCCCCCTTCGACGATTCAACGCCCCGCCGCCGCGACGAGACCTATAAGCCGTTTCACCATGTATTCATCCCAGACGGCAGCGTGCAACTGACCAAGGGCGACCCGGACGGCCTCTATCCGCATCATCGCGGGTTGTTTTATGGATTCCGCGTCGTCACCTACGGCGGCGGCAAAAAATGCGACATCTGGCACTGCACCGAAGGAACGCATCAGACGGCCGAGGGCCTTATCAGCCAACATGCCGACGCCGAATCAGGCGGCCATGTTGTGGCGATTGACTGGCACGGCCGCGAGGGGGAAGTGTTCGCCCACGAAAAGCGGGGCCTGGAAGTTCACAAGATGCCGGGCGGCCTGGTGATTGATTTCACATCGCGTCTGGAGACAGCCGACGGACAGCCGATTCATCTCGACGGCGACCCGCAGCACGCCGGCTTTCACTTCCGGGCCGCCCAGGAAGAGCTCACCAACAGCAAGGAAGCCGACCAGAACAAAGACAAGAAGATCTACTTCCTCCGCACCGACGGCAAGGGCAAGGTGGGCGAGACCCGCAACTGGGACGCGGCCAGCAAGGACGCCAAGATGAACGAAGACACCACGAACCGCCCCTGGCTGGCGATGTGCTTCGAGTTGCACGGCAAGCGGTACACGGTGCTCTACATCGACCACCCGGACAATCCCAAGCCGGCCCGCTACAGCGAACGGGCCTACGGCCGCTTTGGTTCCTACTTCGTCGCCGACGTGACCAAAGAAAAACCGCTCGACATCAAGTACCGCGTTTGGGTGCAGGAAGGCGAAATGACGGTCGACCAGTGCGCGGCGATGCAAAAGTACTTTTCCCTTAAAGAACCCTAGCGTCAAATCCCTAGTGCATCAACGGAAACGGGAGTCAAGCCGGTTGAGTTGACTCCCGTTCCCACCTTTCACTTGAACTCGGAAAACTAGTTGGCCCCGGTTACCTCGGTCTGCGATGAGGCGGGCGCCAGGCGAAAAACACCTTCGCCCCGGATCGAATTGGTCATGAAATACGCGTTGCCGTCCTGGTCTTCGCCAAAGGACATCACGGGAATGCTGCGGGGCAGGCGAATTTCACGATTCGCGGTGACTTCCTTCTTGCTTTCGTCGTACCACAGCGCCCACATTCGCCCCGCGACGTAGTCCGCATAGAGATAGCCGCCATCGAGCTCTGGGATTTCTTTTCCACGATAGACGAATCCCCCCGTTATCGACTTACCGAGAGTGTGGCGGTATTCAAAAATCGGGTCGATCATCCCTTCTTTCACGTCCACAGTCGCCCGGGGGAACTTATGTAAGGCTTCGCGGAGGTTCCAGCCGTAATTGCCGCCCTTGACAATCAGGTCGATTTCCTCCCAAGTGTCCTGGCCTACGTCGCCGGCCCACAACGTGCCCGTTGTTCGGTCGAAGGCCATTCTCCACACATTGCGCAGTCCGTAAGCCCAAATCTCACCGTGCGCGTCTTTCTGGCCCACGAATGGATTGTCCTTCGGGATCGCATAAGGCAGATCGCCCTCCTTATGGTCGACATCGATCCGCAAAATCTTCGCAAACGGCACGTCGAGCCGCTGGCCATGGCCCTGCGGGTCATTCGCCAGTCCCCCGTCGCCGATCGCGATGTACAAGTATCCGTCGGGGCCGAAAATGATGGTCCCGCCGTCGTGGTTCCAATACGGCTTGTCGAACGTCATCAACGCCTCGGCGCTCTTTGGATCGCCCCGGTTCGGATCATCTTTGTTCACGTGGTATCGCTCGACGACGTTTTGATGTGGCGAGTTTTTATTCGTGTGATAGACAAAGAACTCACCGTTCTCGGCAAACTTGGGATGAAATGCCAGCCCCAGCAGGCCTTCCTCATTTTGGCGATCTGAGTAAGGAACGACTCCGGCGATGTCGAGGAACACTTTGGCCCGCTTCGGCCCTGCGCCCGGTGGCACTACATAAATTACCCCATGCTGCTCGACCACGAAGATCCTGCCCGAATGATCACCCGCATGCGTGACCAGCAGCGGACGAAAGGAATAGGGTGGATAGTCGTCCTCGTCGCCCGATTCAATGGTCCATCCTTCCCAGACAACGCCTGGAAACGCTTGTTCGATCTTCAGCGATAGTGGCCGGACGTCTACTTCGGCGGCGGCCGGGTAACTCGACGTCGTTAGAAAGCACAGAGCGAAAACAACAGCGGCATTCTTCATAGTACTTGATTGCTCCAAATCAATACGAGCGTGCGGGTGACTGGTAATTAAAACGCTGCATCAAAGGTTGAATAGTGAGGAGAGAGCTGCGGCGGGATCGATATGCCCACCTGGACATAACCTCTTAATCTAGCTGCTTCTGTCGGCGGTTCAAGTGGCGACGAGTCGCAGGGAAAACTGCTCAGGGGCGATCAGGGTCTTTGACGCAAGACTTCTGGAACAGCCATTTCGCCGTTATATCCGATTTGGCACAACGACCTTCGGACGCGAAATCTGCCGCAACGAATCGACAAATGAGACTTGAAATCGCAGACCGCGAAAGCAATCGCTGCCTTACTATCGCTTCCGCAGTCGAAATTCGTCTTCCAGCCGGCTGCCGTTGAACCCCGCCTCGAACGCGTGCAGGCCAAAGCGACTCGAGAGTTCTTCGCACACCTTGATGCCCCGCACGCTGTTGCCGCGGGCGTCCAAGAGCGGCGACAGAATTCCGATCCCCACCTTGCCAGGCACGACCGCGCAAATGCCGCCCCCGACGCCGCTCTTCGCCGGCAGCCCAACGCGGTAGGCCCACTCGCCCGCGTAATCGTACATGCCGCAAGAGAGCATCACGCTCAGAACGTCCTTCACATATTGCGATTCGATCGCCCTCTCTTTGCTGACCGGGTTCACTCCCGCGTTGGCCAACGTTGCGCCCATCACGGCCAGGTCGTGTGCATTGATCAGGATCGAACACTGCTGGAAATATAGTTCGAGCGAGTCTTCAATTTGGTCGCTGACCATCCCGAAATTGAGCATCAAATGGGCGATCGCGCGGTTGCGATGCCCGGTCCGCCGCTCAGACAGGAACACTGCATTATCAAGATGCAGCTCTCGACCGGCATAGGCGCAAAACGTGGCGAGCAGCTTCTTGAGCCGCGCAGCCAGGTCTTGGCCGCGGATCAGGTCGGCCGTGGCGATCGCGCCCGCGTTCACGAGCGGATTGAACGGCCGGTTCGACCGCTCGTCGAGCACGATCGCGTTGAACGCCTCGCCGGTGGGCTCGACGCCGACCTTGGCCAGCACTTCTTCGCGGCCGCGATCGGCTAGCGCCATGCCGAACACAAACGGTTTCGACACGGATTGAATCGTGAACATTTGCTCGAAGTCGCCGACGTCGAACGATTGTCCCTCCGCCGTCACGATGGAGATGCCGAACCAGTTCGGGTTGGCCAGTGTAAGTTCGGGGATATAATCGGCCAGCTTGCCGTCATTCACGCCGCTATACTTTGCGTGAATCTCGGTGAGCGTTTTCCGCAACGGTGCGGTCGCCGATTGCAGACTGCCGATCAGGCCGTCCAGCGCGTCGGTGGTTGATGATTGGGCCATGGGAGCGGCGCTTTAAGATATGAGGGGGACGATGCTCACGCTAACAGGCGCTCGGCGATTTGTTTCAGGCCGAGCGTCATCGGGTGTTCCGGAAAGCGATTTACGAAGATGCCGCTGCTGGCCAGCCGAACCATGTCGAAATTCGCAGGCAGCAGCGCGGCGACGTCCGCCTGGTACAGCTTTTCCACGCGCTGGCCGCAGCTGGACGGGGTCCATTCCGGGGGGAACCTTGTTGACGACAATCAGAATTTCGGGAATTTCCAACCGGCGGGCCAACTCGGCCGTCACCGCCGTGCCCTGAAAATCTTGGCTGTCGGGCCGCATGACCAAGAGCAGCTTGTTCGAGATCGCAATCGACAGCAGCGTCTCTTCGTTGACGCCCGGGTGGGTGTCGATGAACAAATAATCGAGATTCAGATCGCTGACGAGCTGGTGGATGCCGTCATTGAGCCGAGCGACGCTGTAGCCTTCACGGAGAATTTTGCCGATGTCGCCCGTCTTGATGCTGGATGGGATCAAGAAAATCCGCGGCCGGTCTTGGTTCTCGATCACGTTGCCGATCGCCGCAGCCGTGACGTCGTACGCGGCGCTCTCGATGGAGCACTTGTTCCAGAGGTAGTCGTTCAGCGCATGTTGGATCTGGGACTCACCCAATTGGAACAGCACGTGGATGCCCGGCGATTGGATATCGGTGTCGATAATACCGACGCGGTGGCCGGCCTTGGCGACCAACACGGCCACGTTAGCCGTCGTATTCGATTTGCCCGTGCCGCCGCGGAATGAGTGTGTGGAAATTATTTTGGCCATCGGCGAACTCGCTACTCCGTCGCAACGGACACCTGCATTCGGCAGCCGGTTGCGACTTGCCCCTTGCTGCTAAGTGCTTTCTTGGTTCTTTTTTATGCGCTGCGACTCTTCGAGCAAATCGCGAAAAAGCTCCGTTTCCGCAATCTGGTCCGCTTCTTGTTTCGTGCGCTCCTGGTCGATATTCAAAAACTCGATCATGTCGGCCGAGACGCCGTCGATCGTTTCGCTGCGGTGCACTTCGCTGGCGTGCGGATCGAAGCGGAGCATCGGGCCGCCCGAGCCCAGGCGAAACACGGTCGACTCGGACAGCGTCGTCAGGGCGACAACCCGATCGTGGATGAGCGTACCGTGCCGGCCGCTGGAGTGGAGCGTCCACGTTCCGTTCTGTTCGACAAGCTTCACGTGCGTCCGCGATACGTGCGGATCGGCGATCAC
This sequence comes from uncultured Planctomycetota bacterium, assembly GCA_963738665.1. Taxonomy (GTDB): domain Bacteria; phylum Planctomycetota; class Planctomycetia; order Pirellulales; family Lacipirellulaceae; genus JABDGM01. Next base: position 253,160 of record CAVTXL010000002.1, on the reverse strand, counting down.
GACGTCGTTGTCGTCGTTGCGGCCGATGGTGATTGAAGAGCGATCGACGAACCGCCACGTTTGCAGCGGCATGCCTTGGGCCGAGTCCAACAAGTGGACGGCCACAGCGAGCGCTGGCGTCAGATGATTGGTCACCTGAGTCCCCCACCGCCTGCCTGAGAATGGAACCGAAAGCCTAAGCAGTGATTGTACCGTCGCCGCACAACATTCGCAACGGGCGCGCCGAGGGCCGTCTTTGAACTGAGCGCAATCAGACGTTAGAATCGAAGTCCCGGGTCGCAGTTTACCCAGAAATGTACGGGAGGCGGTGCAATGGCGGTGGAATCAGCCGGGCAGATTGACAATGTGATGCAGGAAAGGCGGCTATTTTCCCCTCCCCGTGACTTTGCCGCCCAAGCTCGAATTAAATCGCTCGACGAGTACCAGCGGTTGTGGGACAAGGCCGCCGCCGATCCGCCCGCGTTCTGGGCCGAGCTGGCCCGCGAAGAGCTGCACTGGTTCAGGCCCTTCGATCAACCGCTCGTTTGGAACGAGCCGTTTGCCCAATGGTTCACTGGTGGCACAACGAACGTTTCCTACAACGCGCTCGACCGCAACATTGCTGCCGGCCTGGGCGGGCGGACGGCGATCGTCTGGGAGGGCGAGCCGGGCGACTCGCGCACACTCACGTACGCCCAGCTGCACCGCGAAGTGTGCAAATTTGCGAACGTGCTCACAGGCCTAGGCGTCGGCACTGGCGACGTTGTTTCGATTTACATGCCGATGGTGCCAGAACTCGCTGTGGCAATGCTGGCCTGTGCGCGGGTCGGCGCAGTTCACTCCGTAATCTTCGCCGGCTTTTCCGCGGAGGCGATCGCAGAGCGAAATCGCGACGCGGCTGCCAAGCTACAAATCACCGCGGACGGCGGCTGGCGCCGCGGCAAACAGCTCCCCCTAAAAGTAACGGTCGACGAGGCACTCGCCAAGTCGCCCACGGTAGAGAAATGCGTCGTCCTTCGCCGCCTCGGCAACCAGGTAAACATGCTGCCCGGTCGCGACTTCTGGTGGCACGAGCTAATGGCCAAGTCCTCCCCCGATTGCCCGGCCATACCACTCGACAGCGAAGCCCCACTCTTCATCCTCTATACGAGCGGTTCCACCGGAAAACCAAAGGGAATCACGCATACCACGGCCGGCTACAACTTGTACGTGAAGAAGACGTTCCAGTGGGTGTTCGATCATCGCGACGAAGACATTTTTTGGTGCACGGCCGATTGCGGCTGGATCACCGGCCACAGTTACGTTGTCTACGGGCCTCTCTCGGCTGGGGCCACCGTGCTGATGTACGAAGGGGCTCCGAACTTCCCTGATGAGGGCCGTTTCTGGCAGATTGTCGAAAAATACAAGGTCACGGTCCTCTACACGGCCCCAACGGCGATTCGCGCCTTCATCAAATGGGGCGACTACCACGTCAAAAAGCACTACCTCTCCAGCCTGCGGCTGCTGGGCACGGTGGGTGAAGGCATCAATCCCGAAGCGTGGATGTGGTATCACCGCGTAATCGGCGGCGAGCGGTGCCCAATCGTCGATACCTGGTGGCAGACCGAAACAGGCGGCATCATGATGAGCCCGCTGCCCGGCGCGATTCCCACGAAGCCTGGCAGTTGCACCAAGCCGCTACCCGGCGTGCTGCCGGCGATTGTCGACCCCACTGGCCGGCCCGTCGGCCGCAACCAAGGCGGCTGGCTCGTCATCACGCACCCCTGGCCGGGGATGCTTCGCGGAATCTGGGGCGACGACGCCCGCTACCAAGACGTCTACTGGAGCAAGGTGCCGCACAACTACCTGGCCGGCGACAACGCCCGCTGCGATGAAGACGGCTATTACTGGATCATGGGCCGCATCGACGACGTGCTGAACGTCTCTGGGCATCGGCTGAGCACGATCGAAATCGAAAGCGCGCTCGTCTCGCACCCCCTGGTGGCCGAGGCAGCGGCTGTCGGCCGGCCACACGACCTCAAGGGCGAAGCAGTGGCTGTTTTCGTCACGCTCCGTGGCGGCGAGGCAGGCGACGAACTTCGCGACAATCTTAAGAAGCACGTCCGTCACGAGATCGGCGCCCTGGCCGAGCCGGACGACATTCGCTTTACCGGCGCCCTTCCCAAAACGCGCAGCGGCAAAATTATGCGCCGCCTGCTCCGCGACATCGCGGCCGGCAAAGAAACCGTCGGCGATACGACGACGCTGGAGGATTACAGCGTGCTGGCCAAGTTGCGGGAGGAGGAGGAATAGCCTCCAATGGGACTTGACTGTTGGTCAACTACGCTGTATTGTAGACGATAACCGTGGATCGACGCCTTCCCTGGGTGCGGTCGTAGTCGTGGAGGGTTCGTACTTTATTGGCCGAATCTCGCCAAGTGGAGTTATGCCCCGCGCTGCCCAGTGCAAGTTAGAAGTTTGGCATAGATGCTGACTTAGCCGAATCGGGTTAGAGATCATGGGCACCAATCGGGTGAACTTGCGACATAGGTAGTCGCACGCGCAAGTCCCCGAGTTAATCGGTGCGCGCTGCGCCTATTTCAGGATTGCAGGAGCAAACATGGTCCAGAGCCTGATGTAATGCAAGTTTTATATTCCCGTCCGGCGCGATTCAAATTTATCCGACGGACACCAACACGAAGAACGATTTTGGGAATGGCTGAACTATGTCCTGTTCGCCAAGTTCGAAGGCTTCACGATTTCGGGCGGAACAACGTTTGGCGTCTATCGTGATTCAAACACGGGTGAGCAGGTGGGCGATGAATCACACGAATTTACTATACTGTAGCAGTCGCCGATGCGAGGCTGGCTGAGCTGCGTCGCCTTTTGTCCGCGGCGTGCGTCGTGTTTCGTCAAAAGTCAATTTATCTGAGTATTGCGGGCCGGATTGAATTCATTGAGGCGCCCCGTCATGTCGCAAGTTGATGTCCATGTCGCGTTGGACGGCACACATTACATCCTCGCCGTCTTGGACGAAGAAGAACGCCAACTCGTTGAAGAACTGCGGCAGTTCGCGCAAACGAACCCAGATTGGGCCGCGTTTAGCAATGTATACATCGACCGGATTGGGGCATTCTACAAAGCGCGCGGCCTGGAGCGATCGGCGATCGTAAAAACCCCAGTATGGATGATCGCCCAAGATATTGCCGGCCGCATTCACGTCGCCCAAGGGCACGCTCGACCGTCTGATTACCGCGATGAATTGGAGTTCTTCATCGAGACAAAATTTCCAACTCGCCGTGCCTTCTGCGAAGCCACCGGCCTATCGGAAGACATGCTCAGCCACGTGCTCGCCAAGCGCAAAGATTTTGGCATCCACACCCTGTCCGACGCGCTGGCAAAAGTCGGTTACGGCATTCACCTCGTGGAATTGCCGTCGGCCGCGCCGTCGAATTGAACAGTTTGATGCAGGAGCACGGGACACCCGCCGGAATGCCTGACGTTGTCGCATGCAGCGGTTTATCTACTTACTCCGCGTCAGCCGGCCGATCGTGTGGCCCTTGTTGCCGCTGGTGTACTTGTTTGGCTTGCACGCGGCCCATGCGTCCGTCGGCGTCGCGGCGATCGTACAGCTCGCGTTGCTCACGTTTCCGATGAACCTCATCGGCTGCGGCTTGAACGATATTTTCGACTACGAATCGGACCGGCGATGCCCCAGGCGGCCGAAGATTTGGGGCGTCGTCGTCAGCGAAAAAGAGCGGCCGATCGTCTGGCAGGCCGCAATCGTGATGTCGCCACTGGTGGTCGTGGGCGGCTTGCTTACCGGCAACGCGTGGAACATGGCGGCCACGGCCGCGCTAGTTGCGATCGCTTGGACGTATTCCGTGCCGCCGATGCGACTAAAAGAGCGGCCGCCGCTGGATTCACTCGCCAACGGCCTCGGCTACTTTCTCTTGCCGCTGGTGATGGGCTACAGCCTCGGCCGCGATCCGGCAGCGATGCCGCTGCGCTATTACCTGCTTGCACTGTGCGTCTGTGGTGTGCACGCGTTGGCGGCCGCGGCCGATTACGAAGTCGACCGAGCCGCCGGCCACCGCACGATTGCCGTCGCGTACGGACGCCGCGTGGCGGCAGCATTGGCCTGTGCCGCATTCGCTGTCGCTTGGTTGGCCGGAGACTTTCAGAGCCTGGCCGTGCGTGGTTATCTCGCCCTCTGCACCATGGCCACACTGACGGCGACGATCGCCCCGCTGCACTGGCCGACGACAGCTGCCTGCGTTGTGATTTTCGCCGGCTTCCTGCTGGCCGCGCCACTGCATTTGTGGGGATGGTAACTCAGGCGTCCGCCTAGCCATTTTGATCAGCCGGCTGCGGCGATTCGCTAATCTCCGAGATATTCGCCAGCGCGAGGATAAGATTCAGCATGCGGCCATCTCGTCGCGTCAAAACGACGACTGAGTAATTGCCGATCGGTGCAAATTCCAGGCTCGGGACATCGTATGTGTCACCGTGATTCATCCGGATCCAGACAGGGCAACGGCCAAGCCAATCTCGTACATCAATTGGCTCCGTTACGCGGCTCCAACGTCGTTCAAGAAAAAATGACCAATGGCCTTTGGATATATTCCACACTTGCGCTTGCCGATTGCCTGTTTCTGTGATTTGACGACCAAGGCCAGAAGCCGATAATTGATCGGCAGCGAGTGGGGAAGTCGGGACTAGGACCTACCAAACCATGCTAGAGGAGGTGCCCCATGGCCGTTCAAACACCCAATCAATTGGTGAACAAGAAGTGCCTGCCGTGCGAAGGTGGCGTTGAGCCTTACTCGGCCGACGAAGCAGCAGCGCAGCTAAAAAAACTGCCCGGCTGGCGACTGACGCACGACGGCCAGCGGATTCGCAAAGACTGGAAAGTCAAAGACTTCATGGCCGGCATCGATTTCTTCAACCTGTGTGCCAAGGTGGCTGAAGAAGACGATCACCATCCCGATTTGCACATCGAAGGGTATCGCGATGTGTCGGTCGAGCTCTGGACGCACGCCATCGGCGGACTCTCGGAAAATGACTTTATCCTGGCGGCCAAGATTGACGAGCTGCCGATTGAGTTGAAGACCTGATGGGGCGTGGGCGCGATGCACGGCGTGCGCGCGTTCTCGCTACTGACGCTTGAACAAGCGGTACGCGTCCCCGCAATTACGGCAACGCGGGCACGGGGAGGTTGATTGTGGTTTTCGACCTGTCGCAGAGTCAATCGTTTCCCTGCTTCCTGGTTCGCAAAGACGAGGACGGGCACATCAGGGCCCGCGTCGAGGCGACGACGCTCGACGCGCTGCCCGAGGGCGACGTCGTGATCAAGGTCGCCTATTCATCCCTCAACTACAAAGATGCACTTGCCAGCCAGGGCCATCCGGGAGTCGTGCGTGATTTTCCTCATGTACCGGGCATCGATTGCGCGGGCACGGTGGTGGAGAGTTCGGTCGAAGAGTACCGTCCCGGAGACGAAGTGCTTGTCACCGGCTCTGAGCTGGGTAGTGCGCATTGGGGCGGGTTCTCGTCCTTCGTCCGAGTCCCGGCCGATTGGATCGTGCGCATACCGAGCGGCCTGACCGCTCGTGAGGCGATGATCTACGGCACGGCCGGCTTTACCGCGGCACAATGCGTGAGCGCGATTGTCGAACGGGGCATTGAGCCTGGATGTGGGCCCGTTGTCGTCACCGGCGCGACGGGCGGCGTTGGTTCGCTCGCGGTGGCAATTCTCGCCAGGATGGGTTATGAAGTTGCCGCGGTGACCGGTAAATCAGATCGGCACGATTGGCTCCATCGACTCGGGGCCCGACACGTACTCGGCCGCAATGAGGCCAACGATGCCAGCGATCGCCCGCTGCTGGCCGCCCGCTGGTCGGCCGGCGTGGATACGGTCGGCGGCAAACCGCTCTCGACCGTGCTCCGCAGCCTGCAGCACCGCGGCTGCGTGGCCGCTTGCGGACTGGTGGCCGGCGCCGATCTGCCCCTTACCGTCTATCCGTTCATCCTCCGGGGCGTGACGCTGGCCGGCATCGATTCGGCCAAGTGCCCCCGACCCCAGCGGCTCGAGATGTGGGCCAAGTTGGCCGGTCCGTGGCGAATAGCAAATCTGGAATCGATCGCGAGCGAAGCCACGCTCGACGAGCTGGCCGAGCGCATCGAGCAAATCCTGGCCGGCAAGATCGTCGGCCGAACGCTTGTTGTGCCGCGCTCGGCACAAATCTTGAAGTAGGACGGACAATTCTGTCTGTCCGTATGCAATACGAAATGCAGTTTTGCCGGCCGTCCATCCCACATTCCCCACGGACGGACAGAAATGTTCGTCCTAACCATTTGGGAATTGCCGGCAGTATTCGTAAAGCGCCATGGTAGTCGCCGTCGCGACGTTGTAGCTGAAGGGCAGTCCCCACACGGGGATCTCGACCACCTCGTCCAAGAGGGCAAACACGTCGTCCGTGAGTCCGACCCGCTCGTTGCCGATCACCAAGGCAGTGCGGCGGACGAACTGGTACGCGTGCATGTTTTGCGAGTTCGTCGCCTGCTCCATGCCCACCAGCCGGTATCCGTCGGTGCGCAACGACTCGAGCACGGGCGGCAGTGTGCGATGCGTCTCGATTTGCACTGTGTCCGCTCCATCGCGGGCGATCTTGCGATCGAGTTTCGTCGGCCCGGTGCAAATGATCCGCCTGACGCCGCAGCACCCGGCAACACGAGCGATCCGCGACAAATTCACGCTGCTCCGCATCGGCGCGCACGCGATGATCAGTTCCCGCGGCTGAGCTAGGGGAGTTGGCGGTTTATGGCGTTCGTGTCTGAAGGCGGTCATATTCCTTTGAGCAGAGAAAGAACAGCGGTTCGTGCGAATGCTATCGAGAATTGTAGTTGGCTTCCCTGCCATTGTCGCGGTAAGCTGACGTGATGAGTCGCACGTATCTGGTTTTTCGCCGCGATGCTCGTCGCCGGCCTTTCGGCCGTTGCTTGGGCCGTGCTCCGCGTGCAACTGCCGCCGGCCGATTTCACGTTCGTCAACGAGACCGAAATCCAATCGGTCGACCCTGCTGTTATCACGGGCCTGCCCGAAGGCCGCATCACCTGGTCTCTTTTCGAAGGGCTGACCCGGCCCAACTCCGAGACGTTTCTCGCCGAGCCGGGCGTGGCCGAGCGGTGGGAGATCTCCGACGACGGCCGCCTCTACACGTTCCACCTGCGCAACGACGCCCGCTGGTCGAATGGCGAGCCGGTGACGGCCGGCGATTTTGTCTATTCGATTCGCCGGCTGCTCGATCCCTATACGGCCGGGCCCTATGCGTACCAGGCCTGGTACATCGTGAACGCCAAACGCTATTCGCTCGGGGGCGAAGGGATCAACGTGGGCGACCCGGTCGAAGTCGAGCTCGTGCCGGCGCCGGATGCGGTCAACACCTGTCGCGGCAAGGTCCAGTTGGGGAAACTGCTCGAGATGGAAAAATTCGTGCCGGCAGACGGCCCTGACAAGGGTAAGGAAAAGAACCGCGCGTACGTCGTCGATATCGATGGCCGGCGAAGAATCTTCGTACCGCAAGGGCCCAATGCGAATCTAAAAACTGGCGAGGAACTCTGCCGGCAAGTGCTGCTCGATTTTCGCGAAGTGGGCCTCCGCGCGATCGACGACCACACGCTGGAAATCCGCCTCCAGAATCCCACGGCGTACTTCCTCGACATCCTGGCCATGTACTGCATGCTGCCGCTCAACCAGGCTTGCGTGGAAAAGTATGGCATGCCGGCTTGGACCGAGCCGGGGCACCTCGTGAGCAACGGCGCCTTTATCCTCGCCGAGCGCCGCATTCGCGACCGGGTCCGCCTCGCCAAGAACCCGCAGTATTGGGACCGCGACAACGTGCACCTCAACATCGTCGACGCCCTCTCGATCGACGACCGCACGACAGGATTCAATCTCTACATGACGGGCAAGGCCGATTGGATCACCATTCCGCCGACGACGGCCCTGCGCGTGATGTTGAAAGCCAAGCCGCCGCGAAACGACCTCAACGTGGTGCCGCAGCTAGCGACCTACTTTTACCTGCTCAACACGACGCGCCCGCCCCTCACCGACGTCCGCGTCCGCCAGGCACTGTCGCTGGCCCTCGATCGAGACGAGATCACCCGCGTCGCGACCGGCGGCGGCGAAAAGCCGGCCTTTAGCCTGGTGCCGCCAAACATGCCTGGCTACACGCAGCAACAGTGCCCGCCCCGCGACCCCGAAAAGGCCCGGCAGCTACTCGCCGAAGCAGGCTTTGAAAATGGCTTCGGCTTTCCAAAGCTCGAGATCCATTACAATTCCGATCAGGGCCACCAATTGATCGCCGAACTAGTCCGCAAGCAATGGCAGCGCGAGCTGGGGATCGTCGTTACGATGCGCAACGAAGAGTGGGCGTCGTCGCAGGTCACGCAACAAAAGTTGGATTACATGGTCTCACGCCGCTCCTGGATCGGCGACTACCTCGACCCCAACACGTATCTCGACATGTATGTCACGGGCGGCGAGAACAACAATACCGGTTTCACTAATGCCGAGTACGACAAGCTGATTGCCGATGCGGCACGCGAGGCGGATACGACCAAACGAATGCAGATGCTCGAACACGCCGAGCGAATACTAATGGACCAGATGCCGATCATCCCGATCTACTTCTACGTTTCCAAAAACATGGTCAAGCCGTACGTCCGCGGCTTCTGGAACAACCTGCAGGACGGTCATCCGCTCAACACGATCTGGATCGACCACTCGGTCGACATGAATTCTCCGCAGCCGAACGAGTTCATGGGGAGGCAGCCATGATCTGGTTCGTCGCGCGGCGGGCGATCGCGATGGTCGTGACGCTGTGGGTGATCTTTACGATTACTTGGATCCTGATGCGCGTCGTGCCTGGTGGTCCCTACTCCCGCGATCGCAAGCTTCCCAAAGCGACGGAAGAAGCTTATAAGCGGCGCTACAATCTCGACCTGCCGATGCCGGCTCAGTACGTCGCGGAGCTAAGACGCGTGGCGACCGGAGACTTGGGGCTGCCCTTCAAGTTGAACGACTACACCGTGAACGGCATCATCGCCCAGGGTTGGCCCATCTCGGCCGCGCTGGGAATCTTAGCGATCACGTTTGCTTTGCTCTTGGGGCTGACCGCGGGAATTGTTTCAGCCGCCGGCCGGGGGTCTGGCGCCGACCTGGCCTTGATGACTTTGGCCACGTTTGGCATTGCCGTGCCCAGTTTTGTGGTTGCCAGTCTGGCAATCTTATTGTTTGTGTTTGCGATTCCCCTCTTTCCGGCCGGCGGGTGGGGTACGTTCGGTCAGCTTGTGCTGCCGGCAATGTGCCTGGGAGCGCCTATGCCGCCGAAGTCGCGCGGATCACGCGGACCGGGATGCTCGATACGCTGTCGCAAGATTTCATTCGCACGGCCCGCCGAAGGGGCTGAGCGGTTCAGCCGTCGTGCTGCGTCATGCGCTGCCGGGCGCCATGATGCCGGTGATTTCGTTCCTGGGGCCGGCCGCGGCCGGCATCCTGACCGGCTCGGTCGTCATCGAAAAGATGTTTGCAATTCCCGGCTTGGGCTGGCACTTCGTGCAGGCCGCGCTGCAGCGCGATTTCACTTTGGAAATGGGGCTAGTGCTGCTCTATACCGTGCTCTTGTTTGCCATCAATTTCATCGTCGACGTCTCATACGCTGTCCTCGATCCGCGAGTCGAGTTGCAGTAACACCAGCCAAACGCAAATCGGGTTGCGGGCGATGGACGACCCAAAAAACAAAGCTATGAGCGGCCAAAAAGGCACTTCCCTGGGCCAGGACGCCTGGCGGCGCTTGCGGCGTAATCGCCGGGCCATGGCCGCCCTCTCGACGCTGGTGCTCGTCAGTCTCGCGGCGCTGTTCGCGCCATTTCTGCCCTTGCAGCCGCCCGACCACGACCAGACGCAGCTCCAGTTCGAGCCGCCCCATTACCGGCCGCTCGTCGAGCAGTCCTTCGACTTCGATTGGTCAGCCGTCGCGGCTACATCCGCTCTGCTGCGACAAACGCGCGACGAGCTCACCGCCGCCCGTGCGGCGGGCGACCAGGCCCAAGTGCAGAAACTCCGGCGCGAACTTGACGACATGGTCCGCCGCCCTTATCGCGACGCCGGCTTCTCCGAGCTGGGCCCGCTCGGCCGCTGGATGGTGCGGCTGCGCTACCGCGCGTTCGGCCAGTGGTCGGTCGCCTCGATCTGCGGCCGCGACGACCTGGGCCGCGATGTGTTGTCGCGCGTCGTTTGGGGAGCGCGGATTTCGATTATGGTCGGGCTCGTCGCCACCTGCGTGTCGCTGGTGATTGGTGTCACGTACGGGGCGATCGCCGGATACGTCGGCGGCTGGGTCGACGAAGTCATGATGCGCGTCGTCGACGTGCTCTATTCCGTGCCATTTATTTTCGTCGTGATTTTCATCATCACGGTGCTCAGCGAAGACAGCATCAAGGCCCGGCTCGAGGCGTGGGGCATCGGGCGAATTACCATCTTTTACATTCTCGTCGGGGCGATCTACTGGCTGACGATGTCGCGCGTCGTCCGCGGCCAGGTCATTTCACTGAAGAACGAGCTGTTCGTCGAATCGGCCCGGGCCGTCGGCGCGACCCAAACGCGGATCATTGCCGGCCACATCCTGCCGAATCTGTTGAGCATCGTGATCGTCTACCTGACGCTCACGATCCCGCAGGTGATGCTGTTCGAGGCCTTCTTGTCATTCCTGGGCCTCGGCGTCCAGCCGCCAGACGTATCGTGGGGCCAACTTGCCAGCAAGGCGATCGACGTCGTGACGCCAATCAAAACTTTTTGGTGGCTCATCGTCTACCCCAGCGCGGCCTTGGGAATCACGCTCGGCGCGCTCAACTTCCTCGGCGACGGCCTCCGCGACGCGCTCGACCCCAAGCTGGCCGGCCGCGGCGCAAAATAGCCCAACCATCTCGCCCGGCAAGGAACATAGCCCGGCCATCTTGGCCGGCCGCAAATATAGCCCGGCCATCTTGGCCGGGAGTTCACGGGATGCTAACCGCGATGCGTCCGACCAAAATGGTCGGGCTATGTATAAGTGCTTTGCGGCGTTCGCAGCATGCCGGTGATGAACCATGCCAGAACCCAATACAACAGCGAAGTAAACAACAGCGCACCCGTCAGGCACACGCCAAAATAATCGCGCATCAGCACGAGGCCGGGCGGCTCCGGGCTCTTCGGCTCGCGCCGATCGCCGCGCTCGCGGGCCTCTTCGCGCAGGCTTGCCAGTCGCCGATCGACTGCGGCGTCGCCAAATTCGCCAGCGCCGAACGCCGCGCATAAAGCAAGAGCGCCACTACGGCCACGACCATGACAGCGTAGCCGAAGGCTATCAACAGGCCCCAAGGCAATCGACTGCTGCGTCGCATCTTGCTTCCAATCGGGCAATTAACAAATCATCGCTGGGCCGCCGGCGCCGCCGGCGGCTTCAACAGGTCGAGCACGATCGCAGCCGTTGCCGGCACGGCCGTCAAGATCGTCTCTTTGGCGTCTGGGTAGAACTGCGGCGAATGGAGCGACGGCGGCGGGATGTGTTGGGCCGCAAATTGGTCGAGCCGCGCTTGATTCACGGCCCCGACCTGAAACATGCAAATCGGCACACCGGCCAGTCCATACAGGCTGAAATCTTCGCCCCCCATCGTAGGCTCGCCCGCGAGCACGTTGGAGTCGCCCAGCGCCCGCTTCAAGATTTCGACGACGCGCGAAGTCAGCGCCGGATCGTTGTACAGCGATGGCGTGCCTTCCGAAAAAGTCACACTCGGTTCCGGCACCCGGCGCTCGCCGCGGCAGCAGCCGCCTTGCGGCGAATTGCATCCTGAAGCTGCTGTCGTACTTTCGGCGAAAAGCTGCGGACGGTGAGCTGCAAGCGGCACTGGTCACCGATGATGTTGTGCTTCGTGCCGCCGTGGATCGAGCCGACCGTGATGACCGCCGGTTCGATCGGTTTGATCTCGCGACTGACGATCGTTTGCAGGTCGACCACGAGCTTCGCCGCGATGACAATCGGGTCGATGGTCGTATCAGGATGGGCGCCGTGTCCGCCGCGGCCCTTCACGACAATGTCAACGCTGTCGACGTTTGCAGCCCAAAAGCCCGACAGGTAGCGGATCGTGCCGGTTGGATATTCTGACGCCACATGCAGGGCGATGCCGAAATCGGGCCTCGGAAAGCGCTCGAACAGGCCGTCCTTGAGCATCGCCGTGGCCCCGCCGCCCCGTTCTTCGGCCGGTTGGCAAATAAACACGACGGTACCGGCCCACTGGTTCTCGTGGGCGGCCAGGTAGCGGGCGACGGCAATCACGTTCGTCATATGGATGTCATGCCCGCAGGCGTGTGCCACGCCGACCGCCGTTCCGTCGTCGTCCTTCGTTTCAACTTTTGAAGCGTACGGCAGACCCGTCGCCTCGGTCACAGGCAAGGCATCCATGTCGGTCCGCAGGAGCAGCGTTTTGCCCGTCCCGTTCTCCAGCACCGCGACCACGCCGTACCCGCCGACGTTATCGGTGATTTTCGCCCCAACCGCCCGCAGCGTCGCGGCCAGCTTGGCCGAAGTCTTTTCCTCCCGGTACGACAATTCTGGGGCCTGATGCAGTTGGCAGTAAAACTCAAAAAGCTTGTCGAGGTTGGCCGCCGTCCAGGCCTTGGGATCGTCGTCTTGAGCGAGCGCGCGAACTAAGGAGGCATGCCAAGGCGATGCCTATCGCCGCGAGTGCTGTTCGTGGAGCGAATCGCTTCCTGGCCGTGCGCAGGCAAAAATACGGGTTGCACCACGACCGGATGCGAATTGTTTTCGGCGTATCCATTTCTACTCTCTCATCGAGCCCGTCCGGCAGTTCATCGTCGCCGGGCAGGCTCTTTTATTTGGGTCCTCCGCGGAATTTGTGGGTGATTGGGGACGGGAGTAAGCTTCGCTCGGGCTCGACAAAAGGGGGCGCCCTTCCACCTTCACCGTCGCATCACCCCAGTGTTTGTGAGGGCGATGCGACGGCGAAGGCGGAAGGGGCTTCGGCGAACCTTGCGGAAAAAAACCACGGCAGGCGACCCAAGCGAAGCGAGCGCACGAATTAATGATGCCCCGAAACACCTGTTTCCCTCGTGATTCCTGGAACGAAACCGGCTTCCATCCGACAAAACAACCCACAAATTCTTCCGAAGAGGCTTTTATTTTAATTGAAACAGGTTGGCGCAGTAATCCGATTGGCGGCGGTTTCCGCCAAGTAGCAAATCGGCGTCCGCGCAGCGTCCAGTATCCCGCATCGGTTACAATTCATCGAGTTATGCTAGGCCGATTCGGCCGCCAGCGCCCGCAACCGGGGCAGAATGGCTCGCAAGGCCCGCGAACGGTGACTGATCGCTCGCTTGACGCTCGCGCCCAACTCGCCGAACGTGCGATGGTACTCGACGACCTCGAACAGCGGATCGTAGCCGAAACCGTTCGTCCCGACAGGTTCAAAGTGAATCCGGCCGCCGCACGTCTCGTGGCTCTCGGCGCGAATCGCACCCGTCGGATCAGCAACCGCCACGTGGCAAACGTAGCGGGCCGTCCGCCGTTCGAGCGATGCACCTCGCAGCTCATCGAGTAGCCGCCGGTTATTGACGTCGTCGTCGGCCCCGTCGCCCGCATACCGCGCAGAGTAGACGCCCGGCGCTCCGCCCAAAGCGTCGACCTCCAGGCCGCTGTCGTCCGCCAGCACCCAGCGGCCCAGGTGCCGCGCCTGCCGGCTCGCTTTCAGGATAGCATTCGCCGCAAAGGAACCGCCGTCCTCGACAACTTCGATCGCCAGAGGCAGATCGGCCAGAGTCGTAATAGTGAAACCCCAGCCCGCCAAAAGCTCGGTCAGTTCCGCGCCTTTTTTGCGATTGTGAGTGCCGATAACCAGCTTGCGGATCGATGCCGACGAATTCGCAGCCATGCTCGACAATGTAGCGAAATTCGCTGCCCGGAACAGAGGGCTAGTCGGGCCGTGCATCGCGGGCGAGTTCGAATACAGAGGCGCCGAAGCGCGCATCACCGCACGTACGCACTCGAAACCGACCGCTTCGGCGCCTCGATCACCTCCGGCGTGATATCGATCGGAATCAGCCGCTCCGTGCGCAGCTTTCCGCCCTTGCGACGCAGGATGTTGACGTGCTTCGGATTGAGGCCCTGCACCATCGCACCGCGGTTCTGATTAAGCAGCGAGGAGACCTCCCGCTCCTTTTGCTCGACGCGGCGCTGGCTGGCCGCGTCATTGCCCACGTCATTGAGCGGGTCCGCTGGCGTGTTGTACGCCGCACCGAAGGTCTCGATGATCCGCTGCACGGCCGGCAGCGGCACGGCCCGCCCGTCCGCCGCTCTTTGAGCCACGTCGTTGAACGAGCCGACCGTGACGATGCTCTCCGTGCGGTCGTGGAATTCATACGCCTCCCAACCGTGTGCACGCAGTTCTTCGGCCAATAAATGCGCGTTCTCGGCCGCTTCGACCAATGCCTCATCGCTATCGCGTCGTGAACTGGCCGACAACGTCTGCATGCCGCTGGTTTGTAAGATCGTATGCCCACGGAACGTGCCGACCCGCACCGTATATTTTCCCGGGCAATCAAGCAGACTGAATTTCACCCCCTCATTCATCTTGGCGACAAAGTCGTCGACGCCCTTGGGAACGAAGAACTCTCGCGGCAACAGCGGGTTGCGGACCATGAATGCCTGGCCCATGGGCCCGCGCTTTCGCTCCACGCCCACCTTCGACATCAGTGCGTCCTGGAACGCCCGCATTTGAACAAGCGCCTGGGCCGTTTTGCCTCCCTCGTCCACGTGCAGCGCTTCCGGCTGCAAGTGCTTGATGCGATCAAGCGTCTGCTGCGCCTCCGGATCATCAATCCGCGGAAAATCGCCCACCAACACCGCGAATTGCAAATCCCCCTCGCGCCGGTAGCGGCGCTTGACTGGCGCACCGTACCCGTCGACGCCGCCACCCGGCGATTCATCGTTGAAATCAAACGCCATCTTGTACGTGTACGCCGTCAAGTTGTACTTGTCCCGAAGTTCCAGCATAAGCCGGTGACACTGGTCCTCGGCACCGTCGCCGCTAAACGTAGCTGCGACAATCAGCCAGGGGCCCTTCGTGTCCGTCAACTGATAATCGCCCTGCGGATCGGCCTCCACGCGCGGCGCGGGCACAAACCGCTTCCACAGTTGCGCCTCAACCGTCGGCGCGAGCACGTGGCAAGTCAGAACGAGGGCCAGCCCTGACAAGCGGTAGCATGTCGTTTGCATTGCGCAGTCCTCCGGCCTTTTGCCGGCAATTCGATGAGACTAATAGTGAAAAGAGGCCGCCGCTTGTGACCGGTCTCCCTCGCGCGGTTGTGGTCGGTTTCGACCGTTGTGGATGGTCTCCCGACCGCGCCACGCCGGGGGCTGCCGTTCTTAGCGGCAGCCTTCCGCGCCGGCATCGCGTCCTGCGGTCGACGTGGCTGCGGAAATTAGCAATTTGGCCCTGAGCCTGCCAGAGCGAACGAGGTTGCCCGGCCGCGCCGCAGTGGCTTGGCGGCGGAACTTCGTTAGAATAAGGCACTGGCACTGCTGCCGCCGCCAGATTGTGTGCGGACGCGGAACGTAACGTCTTCAGGAGGTTCTCCGATGCTCATCATCCAACACATCACTCGCCGGCGAACGATGTCAATGCTGGCGCTCATTGTCTCGGCGGCCCTCTGGTCCGTTTCGCCGGCGCTGCTGTGGGCAGACGATGCGGAAACAAAGGAAGCGCCGGCGCCAACCACTGTGCCGACTAAGTCTGACGAAAAACCGGCCGCTGAGGCCAAAAAAGAACCGGCCGCCGAACCCAAGAAAGAAAAGGTCCGCTTTGCCCTGTTCACGCTCGACAGCTCGTTGCCCGAGAACCCTGGCCAAAGCAGCCTGTTCGGCGAGTCGCAGTCCGATCTTCGGTCCATCGTCGAGCGGATCGACAAGGCCGCGAAAGACAAGTCGATCGCTGGGGCCATCCTCGACATCCGCAACCCGGGAATCAGCTACGGTAAAATCGAAGAGCTCCGCGGTGCCATCGCCCGTTTCCGCGCCACCGGCAAGAATGCTTACGCCCAGCTCGAATCGGCCGAGCCGGCCGACTACATGGTGGCCTGCGCCTGCAACGAGATCGTGATGCCCGAATCAGGCGAGCTCGTGTTGCCCGGTGTTCGCGCCGAGGCCACATTCTACAAAGGTCTCTTCAACAAAATCGGCATCGAGGCCGATTTCGTCCACATCGGCGCTTACAAAGGTGCTGCCGAGCCCCTCACCCAGGAAAAATTCAGCGAGCCGGTCCGCGAAAACATGACCGCCCTCGTCGACAGCCTGTACGACGAGCTGGTGACGACAATCGTCAAGCACCGTCCAATTTCCGTCGCCCAGGCCAAGGAGATCATCGACCGCGGCATGATTTCCGCCCGGCAGGGCAAAGAGCTCGGCCTCGTTGACCGCATTGCCTATCCCGATGAGCTCCGCGCCGCGCTCGCTAAACTCGCCAACGCCGATCCGCTCGTCTATGTGAAAAACTACGGCGAGAAAGCGGCCGATACCGATTTCTCCGGCCCGACCGGCATCCTCAAGCTAATGCAGGCGATGATGGGGGGCGAAAGCAAATCGTCAAGCACACGCGGCAAGAAGATCGCGATCGTGTACGCCGTCGGCGAAATCACGTCTGGCGAAAGCGTCGGCGATCTGCTCGGCGACCAAACGCTCGGCTCGACGTCGATCATCGAAGCGCTCCGCAAAGCGAACGACGATCAGCAAGTAGTCGCGATCGTGCTCCGCGTCGACAGCCCAGGCGGCTCGGCCCTGGCCAGCGACTTGATTTGGCACGAAACCCAGGTCATCAAAAAGCCAATCGTCGCCAGCATGGGCGACGTCGCGGCCAGCGGCGGCTACTACATTTCGATGGGAACCGACAAAATCATCGCCGCGCCCGGCACGATTACCGGCTCGATCGGCGTCGTCGGCGGCAAGCTGGCCATCGGCGGGCTGCTCGACAAAGTCGGCGTCACGACCGAAGTCATCCAGCGTGGCAAGAACAGCGGCATCTTTGCGATGAACGGAAAGTTCACCGATTCCGAGCGCAAGGTCGTGCTCGAATCGATGGAAGACGTGTACGGCCAATTCACCGCCAAAGCCGCGGCCGGCCGCAAAATGCCTGTGGTAAAGCTCCGCGAGCTGGCGGGCGGCCGCGTCTACACCGGCCGGCAGGCCAAGGAAAACGGCCTCGTCGACGAGCTGGGCACGCTACACGACGCAATCCTTGCGGCCAAAGAGCTGGCCGGCCTCGACAAGGACGAACCAGTTCGCATCGAAACGCTGCCCGAGCCGAAAAGCATTCTCGACTCCCTCTTCGAAACTTCGAAGGGCGAGGAGGAAGTCCGACTCGGCCGATCGTTGCAATCACTCTCGCCCGATCTGATGGCGATCGCCCGCAAGGCCAGCCGCCTGCGGCGGGCCTTCGACCGCCCTGCGGCGCTGGTCGTGCCGTTCGATCTGGAAATCAAGTGATTCCAGAGTCCGGGGCTGAAAAACCCAGGACTTTCGCCGCGTATCGATTCAATCTAAGATTGACGTTTCCGCCGCGGGCTAATTCGTCCCGCCGTCGACGGTTTTCTGGTGATTCGGCGAAAGATCAGCCATGCCCGGCACTTGCGTTATCGGTCTGCAATGGGGCGACGAGGCCAAAGGCAAAATCGTCGACCGGCTGACTCGCGAGCACGATTTCGTCGTCCGCTACCAGGGAGGCGCGAACGCAGGCCATACCGTCGTTGTCGGCGATGAAGTCTACAAGCTGTCGCTGCTCCCCAGTGGCATTCTCACGCCGGGCGTCATTTGCGTCGTCGCCAGCGGCGTCGTCCTCAACCCGGCCCGGCTGATCGAAGAACTCGACGAGCTGGCCGCCCGCCGCGCCGGTTACCCTGAAAACCTGCGGCTCAGCGATCGGGCCCATGTTATCTTCCCTTGGCACTTTGTCGAAGACCGCGCCCTCGACAAAAACACGACCGACGGCGAAAACATCGGCACGACCGGCCGTGGCATCGGCCCCTGCTACCGCGACAAGGTGGGCCGCTCGCACGCCATTCGGCTCGGCGATCTCTACCGCCCCGCCTTTGCCGAGCGGATTCAAAAAACGGTCGAAATGAAAAATCGCGGCCTGGCCGCGCTCTACCCGGCCGGCGAATTCGAGCCCCTCTGCGCCAGCTCAATTCATGACGAATACGCCGCCTACGCCGAGCGCCTGCAGCCCTACGTTTGCGATACAACCGAACTACTCCTCACCGCCGCCGAGAGCGGCAAACGGCTGCTCTTCGAAGGCGCTCAAGGCGCACTGCTTGACGTCGACCACGGCACCTACCCGTTCGTGACCAGCAGCAACAGCTCGGGCGTCGGCATTGCCGCCGGCTCGGGCGTGCCGTCGCGGTATCTAAACCACATCATCGGCGTCGTGAAGGCCTACTCGACGCGTGTCGGTGGCGGGCCGTTTCCGACGGAGCTCGCCGATGCAATCGGCCAGCGCCTTCGCGATCGCGGAAATGAATACGGCACCGTCACCCGCCGCCCCCGCCGCTGTGGCTGGCTCGACACGGTCGCCCTCCGTTACACGGCCCGACTGAGCGGCGTCGATACGATCGCCGTCATGCTGCTCGACGTGCTCAGCGGCTTTGAAGAGCTCAAAATCTGCACCGCCTACGACATCGCCGGCCACCGCACGACGACGTTCCCCAGCCACGTTGACGACCTCCGCCGCGCGAAACCAGTTTATGAGTCGCTCCCCGGTTGGCCGGAGGAAGTCACCGAATACCGGAAGTTCGGCGACCTGCCGCGGGCGGCCCAGACTTATCTGCGACGAGTCAGCGAGCTAATCGGTCAGCCGATCGAGATGGTCTCCGTCGGCCGCGAACGAGACCAAACCATCGTAACCGAAAACTAAACTATCAATTCCTTCCGAATGCACCACAGAGGACACTGAGTGCCCGAGATGAGAATTCAAGAACACTAATCGACACTGATAATCGCTGATTTCAAGTAGTGTAGAAAGTGCAATTTCAAGAATCTAAATTCGTGCCGATTAGCGAAGATTAGTGTTCTCATTTCCAATCCCTAACTCTTCTCTGTGCGCTCTGTGCCCTCCGTGGTAAATCCCCTCCCTTGGAAACGGGCCTCATGTCAGGGGAACCACGCGCAACGATCGCAGATGTCGCGCCCGACCGATGGCCGCGCCACATCGCCATCATCATGGACGGCAACGGCCGCTGGGCCCAGCGGCAAAACCTGCCTCGCGTCGCCGGCCATCAGCGCGGCGTCGATTCGGTCCGCCGCACGACCGAAGAAGCTTCCCGGCTGAAGCTCGAGCAGCTAACGCTCTATTGCCTCTCCAGCGAAAACTGGAAGCGGCCGGTGACGGAAATCAACTTCCTGATGCACCTGTTGGAACAGTACATGATCGAAGAGCGCACGACGATCATGAAGAACAACGTCCGGGTGCGAATGTTGGGCCGCCGTGATGACATTCCCGAAGAAGTGCTCCGCGAACTCGATCAAACGGTCGCGATGAGCGCCGCCAACACGGGCCTGTGGCTGAATTTGGCCATCAACTACGGCGGCCGGGCCGAAATCCTCGACGCCGTCCGCCAGCTCGCCGTCCGCGTCCAAGCCGGCCGGCTGCAACCGGCGGAAATAAACGAGGACACAATCGGCGAACAGCTTTACACGGCCGGGGCGGCCGACCCGGACCTCCTCGTTCGCACCGCCGGCGAGATGCGAATCAGCAATTTCCTCCTTTGGCAAATTAGTTACGCCGAAATCTGGGTCACCGAGAAGTGCTGGCCCGAGTTCGACGAGGCCACCCTCCACGAGGCGATCCGAGCATACGCCGCCCGCAAGCACCGCTTCGGCGGCTTGACCAACACATAGCTGGCCTGTCTCGGCCCGGTATAAATGGCCGCAAAATGGCACGAAAAGTCACTAAAAGTGTTTAGCGTCGTCGTCGCGTTCCGCGAGACGAGTTTCCGCTCGCGGAGCGAGCGGATTACACTTTTTGTGCCTTCTCGTGCTTTTTTGTGGCAATCTCAGCACGACGCAAACCCGATCGATCATCAAAGTCGCTGGCCTTTTTTCCCGCTTTCGGCGATAATTGGGTCGGCACAGCCGGCCAGGGGCCTGCGTTCTTATCTGCGAACAGGGAAATCGGAGACCAAGCTATGTTCACCCCATCTCGTCGCCGTCGTGAGTTCAACTTGGGAGCAGGTCGCAGATCGGCCGCGGCCCTCCGCGTGCCGTCCGCCGGCCCTGTCAAGACGCTCGGCCCTTTCCGGTCGGCTGTTACGGCACGCGGAGCGTGCCTACCACATGGCTTCACCCTCGTCGAGCTGCTCGTCGTCATCACGATCATCGGCATGCTGATGGCCCTGCTGTTCCCAGCAATTAGCTCGGTGCGGCAAAGGATGCTCACTAGCCAGTGCTCGAACAACCTCCGCCAGATCGGCCTGGCGATGATCAATCACGCCACGAGCAAAGGAACGCTCCCCGGCTATGTTCAACCAGTACCAAGGCTAGGGGCGACTTCGGGCAAATCTTACGTAACGTTGCCGACAGGCTCTGGCCTGACTAACTCAGTTTACGCCAACACTCAGAATGTCAACGAATCACTCGTCAGTTGGGCAGCCATTCTCCTTCCGCGGCTCGATCACCAGGACATTTGGGATCGCCTGTCGGACGGCGACGCGAGCGACCCGGTGAGGGCGATTGGCGTTTTTGTTTGCCCGGTCGACAACGATGCAAAATCCAGCCCCGACAACGCCGCGCTTACGTACATTGTCAATGTAGGGGCTTGGGATTGGAATACGGGGGGTAGTTATCTGAGTGGGCCAAACATGGGTGACACGACTGACAACGGGCTGTTCCACAACCTGACAAGGGGTGGTCTCAAATCGCGTCTGGAAGTACATGACGGGGCGGCAACGACGTTGATGCTCTCTGAAAACGTCCACAAAGACTCCGCTTACTCTTGGCTCGGCGTGCCATACACCGGCGTGGTGCCTTTCAATCGTGATGGCGAACAGTTCTTCGGCATGGATTGGGTAGTTAACCCCGCGCCGCAAAGTGGGGCCAACATTACGTTTCAGGAACCATTTAGTAAAGAGAATTCGCCCTCCGGTTTCGACCCGTCATCCCCGCGCTACGCCCGGCCCGCGAGCAACCATCCAGGCGGCGGGTTCAACGTCGTATTTGTCGACGGCCACGTCACGAACCTGCAGCCGAGCATCGACTACGAGGTCTACCAGGCCCTGCTCACGCCCAACGGCAGCAAGTGCGTTGATCCCACGGGCTGGGGGAACAACTTAGCCCCTGGGCAAGCGATTTACCAATTCCGCGCTCGTCCGCCGCTCAGCGAGAAGGATTTCGAATAGCGCGTTTGTCGACCGCAACGCATTCGCGTACGATGGGCCGCGGGCACGCTGTGTTTCGCGGCCCGCGTCGTACTCAGACTTGTTCGATGCATCATCATGCCCCGTCGCCGGATCTGGCCCAATGTCCACCGCCAAGAAAAAAGGTGCCAAAAAGGCGGGAGCGGAGGATAAAAACGAACGCGTCATCTCCGATAATCGCAAGGCCCGCCATAACTACCACGTGCTGGACACGCTGGAGTGCGGCATCGTGCTCGTCGGCAGTGAGGTGAAGAGCCTGCGCAGCGGCGGCCTTTCGCTTGACGAAGCCTACGCCCGCGTGGAAGGCGATGAAGTTTGGCTGCTGGGTGCGAACATCACCGAATACAGCTACTCGCACGCGCTGAACCACGTCCCCAAGCGCCGCCGCAAGTTGCTGCTCCACCGCCGCGAAATCCAAAAATTCGCCGGCCAGGCCTTTGAAAAGGGCCTCACCCTGGTGCCCCTCAAGATGTACTTCAAAGCGGGCCGGGCCAAAGTGCTCTTGGGCATCTGCAAAGGCAAGCAGAAGCACGACAAGCGCGAGTCGCTCAAGAAACGCGACTCCCAACGCGACATCGACCGCGCAATGCGGCGGAAATAAAAGATTTACCACAGCTTGCCCGCCGCGGCGCGGAGAAATGAAGTGCACGGGGAATCGTAGCAGAGTGACAACACCGATCTTCACCAATTGAACACGAATCACAAGTCGCATAGCAGTTCCATTCCAAGTCTTCATTCCATCCGTGTTTATCAGTGCAGATAGAGCTCTTCCCTATTCTTCCCTCTCTTCGTGTTTCGTCTTCTCTGGGCTCTCCGTGTCTCTGCAATTTCATACGTCTCTGTTCGGTCGCAAACGGGCGAGCGTTACGGCACCGCGATGACCACCGCCGCCGCCGCGCCCGTGACGTTGTGGTTCAGTGCCACGAACGTCGGCTTTGCCGCGAGCTGTGGTTCCACGACCACGTTCACCGGGCAGGCTGGATCCGGCGTCTTGTAATTCAGCGTTGGTGGGATCAGGCCCCGCTGCAAGCCCAGCACGCTGATCGCCAGCTCCACCGCTCCGCTGCCCGGCCCCAAGTGGCCGAAATAGCTCTTCGGCGCCGTCACCGGCACGTTGCCCAGCGCAAGGCGAATCGCTTGCGCCTCGGCCGAATCGTCGTCGATCGTACTATTGCCGTGGGCGTTCACGTGGCCAATGTCGCTCGCCGACAGGCCAGCCGCCTTCACCGCCGCCACGATCGCCCGGCGAATCGCATCTCCCTTGGGTTGCATCGAGTTGGCTGCGGTTTCATTGCGCGATGCCGCGCTAACCACCCGCGCCAACATCCGAGCGCCGCGCCGCTCGGCGTGCTCGCGGCTCTCCAGCACGAACTGGGCTGCCCCTTCGCCATTGACAATGCCGCTGCGGCTGGCATCGAACGGGCGGCAAACGGCGCCCGGATCACCGTGACCGTTCATCGACAAACCGGCCCCGCGGCGCCACATCAGGTCGGTCAGCTTCAGCCGTGATCCGCTGCCGCCCGCGATCATCACGTCCGCCACGCCGCGGCGAATCGTGTCGGTCGCCTCGGCCACCGCCATCAGCGACGAAATCTCGTTATGGGCGACCGTGTTGGTCGGACCGCGCGCATCGTAGCGAATGCCGATATGGCAAGCCGTCATGTTCGGCAAATACTTGAGCATCCATAGAGGGTGCATTTCCTTCATCGCGGCAAGCGACCACCGCCCGATGTCAAAGTCGGCCTGATTCATCCACACGCGAATCGGGCCGTGCAACTCTTCCAAGTCGCAGTACAACAGGCCAGCCGCGCCGGTAACGCCCACCCGCTCGGGATCGAGCGCGGCGCCGGCCAGCCCCGCCTGTTGCCAGGCGATCTCGGCAGCCGCCACGCCGAACTGAATCTCGCGGCACATCACCTTGATGCTTTTCCGCGGCTGAATCAAATCTTTCGGATCGAAATCATTGACCCAGCCGCCAAACGGCGCCAGCCAGCCGGCGGTCGCCAGCTCGGGCAGCCGCCGAACGCCGCTCTGCCGCTGGATGATCGACTGCCAGACAGCGTCGTCACCGACGCCAATCGGCGACACAATGCCCACGCCAGTAATCACCACGTCGCGCATGGACATGTTGCACCATCGAAGAAGATCAAAACTGCCACTGACCCGAAACGACTTTTTCAGGAACTGTCCAGTGTAGTTCTGAGTCGAGCCGATCTCAACGCACAATGTAGCAGGCAGGCCCGCTTGGCGCACCGTAGCAGCCCGCGGAAAGCCGCGTCGAATACCGTCGGGCGACGCCACGCGGAGCGCCTTCCGAGCGCTAGATATACCACATCGGCTCGCGGCCGGCGGCCATTTCGACCAGGTCGGAAAGCGTCGTCGATTCCAGGCGTTCGCGCTCGATTTCGTAGATGGCCCGGCGAGTTTCGGTCAGCGCCCGGGCCAACGGCGTGGCCTGGCCCGCGCAGGACTCCGGCGGCTCGTCCCCATCAAACGCAGCAATCACGTCCGCCAGCGAAATCTCCTGCGGCGGCCGGGCCAGCCGATAACCGCCCGCCGCCCCGCGCGTGCTCGCCACGAGCGTTGCGCTTTTAAGCTGCAGCAGAATCTGCACCAGAAACCGTGACGGTATCCCGTGCTCCTTGGCAATCCGCCGAATTTGCACCGGCTCACCGCAGGCGAAATCCTCCGCCAACTGCAACACGGCGAGGCAGGCGTATTCAGTTTTGGCGGATAGTTTCATGCTGGCTACTGGGTACTGCATGCTGGATGTTGGATACTGGATGCGTGCATGAAGTCACTCGAATCCAGCATCGAGCTTCCCGAATTATCCTCTAAATACCACTACCATCCTGTTCATTGATCGAATGCAACCCGCACTCGGTTTTCTTCATGCCGCTCCAGCGACCGGCGCGATCGTCGCTCTCGCCCGCTCCGACGGCCCGCGTGCAGGGCCAGCAGCCGATGCTGGGAAAACCCTGATCGTGCAGCGGATTGTACGGAATGCCCTCGGCCGTAATGCGTTTCCACACGTCCTTCTTGCTCCAATTCGCGAGCGGGCTGATCTTCACCAGGCCGAATTTCTTGTCCCACCCGACAATCGCCGCCTGCGTCGATCGGCGCTCTGATCGCGGCGGATGCCGCTCATCCACGCATGCATCACCTGCGAGGCCCGCTCGAGCGTCTTGATCTTGCGATCGAAACAGCATTGATTCGGGTTGGTCTTGTAGAGCGGCCCGCCATGCAGCGCTTCGTATTCGACGACGGACAACTCGGGCTGCAGCAGGTCGACCTCAATGCCGTACTTCTCTGCGATGCGGTCCCGCAGGTCGAGCGTCTCCTGGAACTGGTAACCTGTCTCCAGGTTGAACACGTAGGTCTCGGGCGCGATCTGGGCCAGCATCGCCAATATGACGCACCCCTCGGGCCCAAAGGCCGTAGCCATGGTCAAGTAGGGGGCGTAGCGCTCGACACCCCACGCGATGATTTCCTCCGGCGAAGCTGCTTCCAACCGTTGGCTGGCCTCGCGCAGCTCTTCGAACAGCTCGACCGTCGACACGAGACGCTGAAAGCCGGGCCCGGGCTTCGGCAAGCCACTGGGCACCTTGACGTCGATTACGGTGCTTTCGTACATCGCGATTCTCAAAGGGCTAACGGAGCTTGGGACCGGGACGGCTCCGCCGTGCGGCCGGGCCCGGCGAGCGGGTATCGCACACTTGTTTCGGCAATCCTACCTAACTTGGTAAACAAAGTCAACAATCGGGACCCCCTTTCGTATCGGCAGATTCACGAACCCACTTGCAATTCGTAGCGATTTTGCCGGCACCAAGACCGCAGGACCCGGCGAGGCCAGCGTCGCCGAGAAGAGTCTCGACTGTCGCACGGCAGCTAGCAGAAGTCCGACGGCATCGAACGAGACCGACGCAGACCCGATTACAGTCTTCGCAATGACTTCGCCGGGAGCCTAGGCTGGTGCCGCCGAACTCGAAGTGTCCTCGTGCCTCACGCGGCCGATCGCCTTGAGAAACTGGGTCACATTTTGGAAGCGGTCGTTCGGCTCATTCTCCATGCACTTGTGGATGGCCGCTTCCAGCGTGCGATCGATCTTCGGATAGAACTTCGCGAGGGGGGGCGGGGCACTGATGCCGTGGGCCATTGCCGCCCGGCCGTCGCTTCCCCGCTGCCAGGGCAGATCGAACGCGAATAATTCGTACAAAGAAACGCCGAGTGCGAAGACGTCGAGCCGCTGATCGGTCGGCCGCCGGCGGACTACTTCCGGGGCCATGTAATTCGGCGTCCCCGTGCGGTTACCCGGCAGCATAAATTCTTTTTCCGCCGGCACAGTCAGGCCGAAGTCGATCAACTTCAGTGACGTCGCGTCTTTCGAGCAAACGAAATTGCGTGGACAAATGTCGCGATGGATGAATCCGGCTTGGTGCACGGCTTCCAGCGCTTCCGCAGCCTGCCGCGCAAGCTTCAGCCGATTTCCATTCAAGAGCGGGCTGCGGCCGATGATCAGGGAGTTCAGTCCCGGGCCGTCCAAAAACTCCATCACTAGAAACTGTTCATCGTTCGTCGTGATGCCGTGAGAATACGTCGTGACGATGCGTGGGTGACGAAACTTGACGGCGATTTCGCCTTCCGTGGGTTTGTTCAGGCCCTTGAAGCGGGCCTCGAGCGCATCGGTCTTCTTCTTGTCGAGAATCTTCAGGCCGACGATTTGATCGGTTTCGCGGTCGCGGGCCATGTGAAAGTTCGACATCGTACCCGAGACGGCCTCGCGAAGAATCTCGTACCGGGCGGCCACATCGACCTTCCCGCTATCGAGAATCGATTTGAAAAACTGCGTGATGCCCACGGCGTCCTCTGTTCCAAAAGTCCGCGGCCGGTGGGGCTTCGTGCCCATACTCTAATATACTGAGACTGCGCGGCGTTGGGAAACGAACGACAAAACGGACTGTTCTTCCGACCGTTATTTGCCGCAATAATCGATCGACCGGGCGATCTCGCTCTTCAAATCAGCCCGGCGGACGATGCGGTCGATGTAGCCGTGTTCCAGCAGGAACTCGCTCGTTTGAAAACCCTTCGGCAGCTCCAGCCGAATGGTGGCCTTAATCGTCCGCGGCCCGGCGAAACCAATCAGTGCCTTGGGCTCGGCGAACACCAAATCGCCCAGGGAAGCAAAGCTGGCGGCAACACCGCCCATGGTCGGGTTCGTCAGCACAGATATGAACAGCCCGCCCGCCTCGTCGTAGCGGGCCAAGGCGGCCGAGACCTTGGCCATTTGCATCAGCGAAAGGATGCCTTCGTGCATCCGCGCCCCGCCGCCGGAACCGCTGATGATGATCAATGGCAGCGCATCGCGCGTGGCGCGCTCGACCAGCCGCGTGAGGCGTTCGCCCACCACCGAACCCATGCTTCCCATGATGAACGCCGAGTCGGTCACGCCGAAGGCCACGCGGCGGGCGCGAATCATGCCGGTCCCGGTCAGCGCCGCGTCGCGCATGCCGGTCCGCTGCTGCTCGGCCTTGAGTCGCTCCGCATATGGCTTCTTGTCTTTGAATTCGAGTGGATCGGTGGGAGACAATTCGGCATCCCACTCTTCGAACGTGCCTTCATCAAGCACGCAACGGATGCGCCGGCGCTCGAGATACATGTGATACTCGCACACCGGGCAGACGTTCATTCGCTGCTCGAATTCTTTGCGGAAGATCGTCTCGCCGCACTCCTCGCAGCGCAGCCATAACCCGCCCGGCACACCCCGCTTTTCGCGCATCGGTTTTACCTTGCGAGCCTCGATGTTGATATCGCTGGTCACCATGGCCGTAGTGGCGCGCTAAGGCCGCCCAGGTTGATTGCTGACATCCGTGCCGTCGATCGCCGCTTCTTGAGTCGCCGCTTCTTGAGTGCGGGCGAACTCCGCCCATCATATCAGGAGGGCCCGCTCCTTCCTATGCGACCGGTCATGTGTTCCCGTGCGGCAGGACATCGTCCGCGACTATTTTGCAGCCGCCGTCTCAGGGAGGTCGATCAGGTCCCAATTTGTCCGGCCATTGGGAGATTGCCAGAGGTCACCAAACTCTTCGCTCCGCAACACGTTGCGAAAGACGCTGTTCAGCGGCTCCGGCGCGACGATTGCCACGATTCCCCCGTTCTTGTGCTTCTTGGCCAGCCTGGCGAGCACACCCTGCACGCGCTGCCTGGCCGCATTGATCGTCTCGCCCTGCGGCGGGCAAACCGTCTCCGGCTGCTCCTGCCATTGCCGATATACCTTGGGTTGCTTTGCCCTCACGTCCGAAACGAGCATCCCTTGCCACAGGCCGTAGTTTAGATTTTGCAACTGCTCCAGCGTCTTCGCTTTGATATCGAGCGCGGCGCCGGCGCCTCGGCCGTCTGCTCGGCAGCTTGAGTAGGAGCCGCATACACCGCTACGACCGGCTGCGAACGGAGATCCGCCACCAGGCTTGAAACCTCGCGGCGTCCGTCTTCACACAAGGGTATATCCAGCGTGCCCTGTACGCGGCCCTGCCGCTCGAATTCAGTCAGCCCGGCCCGAATTAACAATATCATCTGACGCATTTTCTCGCCGGTCGGGTGCGCGACCGGCATTCCTCGATGTTTCCGGAATTCGATCCTGCCCGGCAATGCTCTTTCTTCGTGGCCTGGCTTTCGCTCTAGAAGACTTTCTCGTTACACTTCCACGCCGGCACTTGCCAGCGCCTGCAACTGGCCAATCGCAGCCGCATAATCAGGCGCGCCGAACACGGCCGTACCGGCAACAAACAGATCGGCCCCTGCTTGCGCACAGGCCGCGATCGTATCAACTCCCACGCCGCCATCGACTTCCAATAAAGCCGAGCAGCGTGGGTCTTCTTTCAACTCACGAAGTTTCTCGAGTGCCACCAGTTCGAATTCTTGGCCCCCGAAGCCTGGTTCAACGCTCATCACGAGCACAATATCGCAAGCGGACAGCGCGCCATCGATTCGCGATAGCGGCGTGCAGGGGTTGATCGCCAGTCCGGCGGAAGCACCCAGGGCGCGAATGCGCTCCAGCAGCGGCCTCGCGTCGTCGACAACTTCGGCATGAATCGTCATCGAATCGGCGCCGGCGTCGCGAAATGGGCCAATGAAGTCGGCCGGGTTATTAATCATCAAATGCACGTCCAGCGGCACGTGGCTGACGCGTCGGATCGCTTTAACCACCGGTATGCCAAAGCTCAAATTCGGCACAAAGTGGCCGTCCATAATGTCCAAATGCAAGGCGGCCACGCCGGCCGACTCGGCTTCCGCGATTTCCCGTTCCAGGTTGGCAAAGTCACTTGCCAACAGAGAGGGAAAAATCATCGGCGCGACAGAGCGCAGCCGATCAAGCAACTCTTCTCGACAATAAGTGCGGGCCATAACGTTGCCGGACGGCACAGAACCAGCAGCCAAGGCAAGCGGCGAGCGGCAGGCGATTTTGCGGCAGGAGAGGAACCGGCGGGAGGCGCACTGCGGCCACGCTGCGATCGGAGGCTTGCCGAGTAAAAGTCGAACTAAAACTACGAGATATCCTACCAGGACGGCAGTCCTGCTCCCTGTCTTCATTATCGTACCCAGTGAGGCGCCGGTCCCGCAATGTCGTCGACTCAGACCCGCTGGCCAAGCTGAGCCATTCTCTTAAGCGCTTGCCCGGCTGTCACTTAAATCGATTTCGTGGGCCTCGTTCGGGGCCGCCAGTTTTTCGCGGTAGTCCAACTCTACACTTGTTCCAGCTCCTCGCTACGCGGTAAGGCAGCTAGATTTTCCAGCCCGATCAGCCGCAGGAAACGGTTGGCCGTCGAATACCGGGGAGGTGCTTTGCGCTCTGGTCCTCGCTCCTGCCGCACCAGTTGACGACGCACCAGCGTCGATAGGATCGCCCCACTCGGTTTGCCGCGAAGTTCATTGATTTCCGCCACCGTTGCTGGCTGGCTGTAAGCGACAACTGCCAGCACCTCAACCGCCGCCGGCGAAAGCTTGGCTGCGCGTACTCGGCCGTAGAATTTATCGCGCACGCGGCTATATTCGTCACGCAACGTCAGTCGATACCCGTGCCCTGATCCGCTGATTCTGTACGGCGCTCTGTCTTGACGGTATGACTCGTTTAATTCACTTATGACCGCTTCAACTTCCGTTGGACTCACGCCACGCATCGCAGACGCTAATTCCCTGGATGATATGGGGCCGTCGTCGGGCCGACCGACGAACAAGATCGCCTCGACAACCGAGCGCGGGTTGATTTGGCTCACATCGGGCGCCGCAGCGTCGCTGTCGCCGCGGCTGGCCTCAGCAGCCTTTGCGCCGCCCACTTCGCCCCGGGACCCATTCTCGCCGGACGGCCTGAGCATCGCTGCAAACGCGTGTCGCAAACGGCTCAGCGAAAGCGCTGGCTCGGCTGTCTCCGTCGCGGAATCTTGCGAACAGCCGGGTGAACTCGGAGACGAAAATTGGCGCGATTCGCCTGGCTGCTGCCTGGGATATTGCGGATCGGACATGGCGGCGAAAATTAGCACTTTTCGCCGCATTTCGGCAAGACCGAACGGCAGCCGGCCGCCGCAGGCAACAGCGCCGCACTGGCGGCGCCGTCTTTGCCGCCAACTCGGTCGTCCACGAGCAGGACGTTGGCCGCGATTATCGCGATCGCCCAGAAGAATTCCGCCCCGATCGAATGGCCCCGCCTCGAAAATGGGGCTGCCCCGAATTGTCTCGTCCCGGAGTTGTGTCCTACCCAATGTTGCGTCGTCGCGAGGGCCAGCCTCATTCGCATCCGCAGGCCGCGGCGTGTGGTGAAGTGTCTAAACGAGCGCGTCGCGACCCGATCCTGCGGCCGCGACGCGCTGTGTCACAAAACAACCAACGAATCACTGCTGCAGCGCACGCTGCTGGCAGGTCGGACAATAACCGCCCATGTTGGTGCTACCGGCTGGGTTCACGAGTTTGTACGTGACCCGCGTCACCGCCAGCGAGCGGTCGCCCGATTTGTAGTTGCTCAGGATGCGACTCCATTCGTCCGAGCCCAGTTTTCCCGTCTTGGAATAAATTATGACCGAGCCCGTCTTGTCAATCACAGCGACGTACGGGAATGTCTTGGCCTTGAATGCGTCAGCCACCTTTTGGCCGTAATCGGTTGTAACGTCGACGTGGCACAATTGATAAGGCTTTAGCAGCTCGGCGTCCTTGGCGTCCGCCTCGCTCGGTGCTAGCAGCTCCGGCGCGATTCGAGCCTCTGTGGCCCCCGGTTTGTCGAGGACGACGAGCAGTGGGTGCTCGTCCGTTTTGGTAGCCGCCAGGGCTTTTCCGTAATCAACTTCCCATTTTGCTGGCTCGGGGCCCGGTGACGAGACGCCCAGGGCCAAAACAGCCATCGCTATCAGACGTACCATGGAAAAAATCTCCTTTCAACACAATGGCCCAGCACTTGGTGAAATCGCCGAAGTGGGAGTCCTCCCCGTCGACAGGCCAGCCAGGCCACGCGCTTGGCTGGAAAGGGCGATTCACGTCGCTTGCGGGCCGAACATTCACAGGTAGGAGGTGGAACGTCTGCAACTTTGCTAAGGCTCGTTTACGTCCGCTTCGTTCCACCGAGAGTGGGATTCCTGTCGACACTTCCGCGTTCATCGCGTCCCGAGTGCGAGCCACTCGTGCCGCGTGAACCAACCACGGCAAGCTAAGCAATCATGCTGCCGCTTCAAGGGGGAAGGCGACGGTGCCGCTAGCGATAAGTTAGAATGCGATGTATGGAGTGAATGGAGAATATAAACACGGCTGGGAAATCCATAGTCGCTATCTGTCGCGAGAAGTGAGACTTATGTCACGGGTGACCAGTAGAAATCAGTAAATATGGGATAGCTGCGTAGATTAGCAAGAGAAAAAAATTTTCCTGCGATAATGCATAGCCTGAATGATTTGAGATAGATACACGGAATGTGATACCCACTTGACGGGCACTGTTCGACTCCGTCCCGCTTTCCCAATTTCACGCGGTACCAAGCGTCACCTCCACCTGCATTTCGCGGCCGTCTCGCCAAAGGGTCAATTGCACGCGATCGCCGGGTCGATGCTGCTCGATAAGTTCGATAAACTCGCTTGCGTTGTGCAACCGCTTGCCATCCACGGCCGTAATGATGTCCGCTTTGCTGCGATCTTCTTGCTCGACTGTGTACGCGATCGGTCCCCGGTTCACCCTGCGGCGAATGGTTCCCCAGCCCCTCAGGCCCGCCTGGTCGGCCGGCCCGCCACTGTTGGTTCGGACGATCTGGAGACCCTGGTCGATTTCATTCACGGCTACTATTCCGATGTCAGCCCGAATTACCTTGCCTCGCTGAATTAACTGCGGCACGATTTGTCGAATTCGATTGACCGGGATTGCAAATCCCAGTCCGGAGCTTTGGCCGCTCATCGACGCGATGGCCACGTTCATGCCGATCATCCGCCCGCCGGTGTCTAGCAGCGGTCCCCCGGAATTCCCCGGGTTCATGGCGGCGTCCGTTTGGATGATCGACTTCATCTCGCGACCGCGTTGGCGGCTGGGCAAGGTCCGGTTCAGATTCGAGATGATGCCGGTCGTCAACGTGCCATCGAAACCGAACGGATTGCCGAGCGTGTACACGCGCTGACCCACCTTTAGGTTGTCGGAGGTGCCGAGAGTGATCGGAAACAGCTCCTCGGCTGGGGCGTCAATCTTGATTACCGCGATATCGGTGGAGACATCCGTCCCCACGAGCTCGGCCTGGTAGGGCTGTTTGCCGCCTGGCAGCGTCACCAAGATCATTTCGGCGTCCTCAATAACGTGGTTGTTGGTGAGGATGTGACCTCGTTTGTCGAGCACCGCCCCGGAGCCGGCCCCTTCTTCATGAGTCGGTAACATGAAGAACGAATCGTGGCCTACTGAGCGGGTGAGAATGTTGACCACTCCGCGGTTGGCAACCTCATACACGCGAACGTTCGTCTGCTCTTCCGGCGTCAGGTTGGCGTCCGGGCGTGGCCCCGCGATATCTCCTTGCGGCTGTTCGCCTGCACCAATGGGAGCTGCCTCAGCCACGGCGCCGGGTGCCAGAGAAAGGACTGATTTGTCGCCCTGACCCGCCAACCACGTTGTGGCGATCCCACCGAACAGGCCACTTACTAGGCAACAGATAATCGTCAGCTTCGCGTTCTTCATCGCTTGTTCTCACTGGAATGAAATGCAGTTGGTTCGTCACTCCCGTGGTGCCCTGGCCATCGACCGGCGCTGGATATTTCCAAGCGGTCGCAGCAAGTTTTACCGGCCGAAAGATGCGCAACCAGAGCGGTGGAGAGTGCGGCATAGCGCGACGGCCGGCCTGAGCTTCCATATGACCCAGGCCGGGCGGTTCCGACTTTTGGTGTTACGGTATAGACGATGCGTTCGTTCGATGGCAAGGTCGCATCCGGGCGGCGGCCGCCGATCCGCCGATGAAATAGGCAGTTCGGCCTCTCGGATCATGGCGAGCAACGCTGCCTTGCAGAAAAGAACCGTCCAGGCCCGGGAAGAAGTTGACGGGAGGCCGGCGAATCAATAAGCAATCCGCGACTTCCCTGGCCCGGCCTGGGAGGGGGTGCTGCGGGCAAAACGCCGCACTGCCTCGGCCCAAGCCGGCAAGCCCTTGTGCCGATTGCGCTTACGGCGAGTCTTGTCACGGTCGAGATCCGATGGACATTGCGGCAAACTGCGTCGGCAGCCAATGCTTCGACGCCCGACATCGCGCCTTGGCCGCCAGAAACGGTCGTGTGCGCGTGGTTCATTGGGGGAATATTGCAATCTGCGGCCGCCGATGACTAAAAACGCCCGAAATCCGTTGGCAATTCCTTCGATGACTGAATAAACTGAAGGTAACTGGTTACACACCCGGAGGTTAGGTTTGTCGTTTCCACCGGGAACAGAGATTCAGTACACATTGCACCGATTCGGCCGGCAGTCGCTCGCCGAACGTCCTCCGTACGGCCTGCGCGCGGCGGTGCACTTGGGGAGAATTCATGATGTCAATTCTTCTGCGTCGCATATTCGGCACGATTGTAAGGCCTGGTCGCGGCTGCCGACATTCCTTTGTCGCGGTCGCGGTGGC
Organism: uncultured Planctomycetota bacterium; assembly: GCA_963738665.1. Lineage (GTDB taxonomy): Bacteria > Planctomycetota > Planctomycetia > Pirellulales > Lacipirellulaceae > JABDGM01. Next base: position 219,584 of record CAVTXL010000002.1, on the reverse strand, counting down.
CCTGGCTGCTACAACGTTAACGGCCTCAGCGTCTGAGCCGAAGGCTGAGTTGTCAGCCTTTTCGCGCGACGGGCAGACTTTTTATTCGCTCAACTTAACCGCGCCCGAGATTGCTGCGTCCAACGGGCCGCGCGACGTCGTTGTCCTGTTCGACACGTCGGCGAGCCAAACCGGTGCTTATCGCGAGATGGCGCTGGCCGCGCTCGATGAGTGCATCGCGAAGCTGCAGCCGAGCGACCGGGTACGCATCATGGCGGTCGATCTCGAAGCACGTTCCCTTGCGGAACAGTTCCTTTCCGCGAATAGTCCGGAGTTGAAGGCGGCCCTGGTAGCGCTGCGGCGCGAGTCGCCGTTGGGTTCCACCGACATGGAACAAGTCCTGCAAACCGCCGCGCAACAATTCGACGCGGCCAAGCCGGGCGGCCGAGTGCTACTTTACATCGGAGATGGCGACAGCAAGGCGAACCTCCTCGGCACCGACGCGTTCCGAAACGTGGTTCGGTCGCTGACCGCCGCCAAGATCTCCCTCAACAGCTACGCGATCGGCCCGGAATGCGACACGCGGCTGCTGGCCGCTTTGGCGAACCACACCGGCGGAAACCTATACGTCGCTGGCACGCTTGCAGCAGCCGATAAGTCGCAAGGCATCACGGCCGAGCGGGCCGAACAAGAAAACCTGCGCAGCGCAGCCCAAGTCGGCGATTTGCTGGCTGCTTGGAGCCACGCAATCGTGATCTTTCCTGAGGCCAGCGCTTGGCCGCAGCAATTGGGAGACGTCTTTCCGCAATTACTGCCGCCTCTCCGCAGCGACCGCGATACCGTCGTGGTCGGGGCCGTGAAGGGAGAACTGCCCGAGACGATCGACCTCGCATCACGTGCATCCGACGGTCAGGGGACGGTCGAATTAAAGTGGACCGCCCATCCGAACGCCGTCGGCGCCGACCACTCCTACTTGGCGGCAGATTGTCGAAATGGCCCGCCGCGACGGCGGAGCGACGCTGCCGACTGTCGGCAGCGCCGGCTTAGCCGAAGCCGGACGCGTCGCACTTGCGGAGATCGACCAATTAACGGATATCGCCGAAACTGCCGTGGCGATGGGGGACGTTTCCGGCGCTGTCGTTGCCGCCAATGCCGTGCTCGAGCGAGATCCGGGCAACGTCAAAGCCCAAACGGTTCAGCGGGCGGCAGCAAAGCGACGGGTGTCCGTCATTCCGGCCGCGCAAGAATTCGTGGTGCCCAGCGATGCCGGTGCCGATCCATTCGCGCCGGCCGCCGCCCAACCACCAGCCGCCGTCCAGCCTCCCACCGCGTCTCCGCCGATCTCTGACCCTCAGCCAGCCGCCGGTAACCAGACGCCCGTCCGCCCCCGTCCCCCGGCTGCGGACCAACCACCCATGCTTTCGCCATCTAGGGCGAGCGCACAGCCGCCGGCCGGCGACGACCTGATGCTTGTTCGGCCGCAACAACCCACGCCGCCAGCGCCGCCCGCGATGAGCAATAATTTGTCGCCGCCGGCAGAGGGGTCGCTCTCCGATCGTTTCGCGCCCAGCGGTGAAATGCTCAGCCAGGTCGAGCAACAGCGCAAGGTTTTCGCGCAGATGTTGCGGCGCGAAGTAGAGAACTCGATTATTGACGCCCGTCGCCTGATGTCCACCGATCCGGATCGCGTGATCCAGGAACTTAAGCTCACGCTGCAAAATGTGGAACGCGTGCCGGAACTGGCCGCAGACATCCGGGCGCAGTTGATGGATAAACTTCAAACGGCCATTCGCGAGACGCAGCACGCCGCGCAAATCAAAGAGGAGAACGACGCCGAACTCCAGGAACGCCAGGCGATGGCCCGCGAACGGGCCGCGCTGGAGCAAAAGCTCGTCCGCGACACTGAACGCGAGCGTCAACTGGTGGAGCGCGTTTCGATGTTGATCGATCAGGGCGACTACAAGCAGGCCGAGGAAGTCGCCAAGTTGCTGGAAGAGCTGGATCCGGAAGGTGCTACGCCCACGGCGGCCGTGCTACAGACCCGCTTTGTTCACCAGTACAATGACGTAATGGTGGTGCGGGCAGATCGCTGGCGCTATTGGAATGAGTCCCTATATCAGGTCGAGTTGTCGTCCATTCCGTTTCCGGACGAGCCGCCCATCTTGTATCCGCCGGCCGAGGTCTGGCGAGCCCTTACGATTCGTCGCAAGGACCGCTACGGTTCGATGGATTTACGGGCCAAGGGAGACGCCGAAGAGCGCATCGAACGTGCGCTCCGCGATCCGTTGCACGATCGAGGCCTCGACTTCAACGGCACATCATTGGAAGACGTAATCAACGAGATCTCCACGGAATACGGCATTCCCATTCAGCTCGACAATCAGGCGCTGGATGCGGCCGGCTTGGGGCCCAACGATCCTGTGACGATCAACATCCGCGGCATCTCCTTGCGTTCCGCACTGAACAACATGCTGCGGCAGTTGAAGCTCACTTACATCATTCAAGATGAAATCATGCTGATCACGACCCCGGAAGAGGCCGAGCAGCATTTGGTCGTGAAAGTGTACCCGGTTGCCGACCTAGTGTTGCCGATTCAAAGCGGCATCGGCGGCGGCATCGGTGGCGGCTTCGGCGGCGGAGGTCTGGGAGGCGGGGGTCTTGGCGGCGGCGGCTTCGGCGGCGGCGGCCTCGGCGGAGGTGGCCTCGGTGGCGGCGGCTTCGGCGGCGGCGGCCTCGGCGGAGGTGGCCTCGGTGGCGGCGGCTTTGGCGGCGGCGGCGGCTTATTCAGCGTGCCCGATGCCGATGTATCGACCTCAGATCCCGCGTCGCGCCCCGCGATGGCGAGTGACGCCGTGATTGGAGCCGCGGCGACACAGTCGACACAGTTAGCGGCTGCGGCTGGCAAGGCCGTCAGTGCGGCCCAAGCGGTGTCGGTCCCCAAATCGGCCAACCCGGACGCGTTCTGGGAAGACTACTTCTCCCACCAATCGGCGGACCGGGCTGGCATCCGCGAAACGGTGCGGCAATTGATGGGAAGCCGTCGCTACGACCAGGTCGTCGCGCTCGTCCAAGCGGCGCTGCGGCACGGCCAGTCGCAACCGTGGATGTACGAAACCCTCGGCATCGCGATGGAATTGGTCGGGCGGCCGAAGAGCGAAATTGAGCGGGCCGTGATGTCGGCCGCCGACTTCAGTTCGTCGCCCGAAGAGCTCATGTTCGTAGCGCGCTATCTTTCAAGGATCGGCATCGACCGCCGGGCGATGAAAGTGTATCAGCAGATCGCCAAGTTGGAACCGTTGCGGGCCGAGCCGTATGCCTTGGGCTTGCAGGCCGCCCAAGAGTGCGATGACTTGGCCGGCATCGAGTGGGCGACGATCGGCGTCCTGCGTCAGGCTTGGCCCGCAGAACAGGCGCAGGTTCAGCTCAAAGCGACGCGCGTTGCCCAAGCGACACTAGCGCGTTTGGCCAGCGAAGGCAAAACGGCCGAGCTCGAAGCCTATCGTACTGCGCCTGCAGGACGCCGCGGAGCGCGACGTCGTGGTTCGCGTTTTCTGGACCGGCAATGCGGACGTCGACATGGCCGTCGAAGAGCCGACCGGCACGATTTGCTCGGCTGCGCAGCCGCGCACGCTGGGCGGCGGCGTGTCGCTCGGCGACTCGTATACTGAGAGCGGCCCGAACGACTTGGCCTCTGAGACGTACGTTTGTCCGCAGGGTTTCCCGGGCACGTACCGTGTTCGCATCAACCGGGTATGGGGCAACGTAGCGGCAGGAAAAGTGACCGTGGAAGTGATCCGCCACCTGGGCGGTGGCGACGTCGCGCGTGAGCAGCAGCAAATCGAGTTGAATGACAAGGACTCATTGGTGGTTTTCGATCTGGACAAGGGCCGCCGCACAGACAAGCTCGAAGCGGCCCAGTTGGCCGGCGCCGTCGAGCGCCAACAGGCACTCAGCAGAAGCGTCCTCGCCCAGCAGTTGAGCGACGGCTCCAGTGGCGCCGCCGTACCTGTCCGACCGGCCGGCTTGTTTGGCGCGACAGGCACGCCGTTTGTAACGGGTCTCACGCCGGTCATTGGCCGTGGCGGCGCAGTGGGATTCATGCCCCAGGTGACGGTGATTCCCTCAGGTACGTTCATGTTCGCCACCGGCGTCGTATCGGCCGACCGTCGGTATGTGCGGATTACCGCCAGCCCGAACTTTATGCAGGTCGGCAATGTGCAGACCTTTACATTCGCGGGTCCCGGTCAAACGGTTCCTGCGGCCGGCGGTGCGGGCGGCGGGCGGCGCCGGAGGTGCTGGAGGTGCCGGCGGCACAGGAACTGGCACGACGACGCCGACGCTTCCGCCCGGGCTAACACCCGGCGGCGGTTTCATCGGCCGGTAACGAACATTACCGTCGCCGAGTCGGCGTTGATCCGTCTTGCACGTTGCCGGGCGGCCGGAAGGAATTCAGCCTTGCGTGGCGAGCAGCCACACCAAGATGCCCTTTTGGACGTGCATCCGGTTGGCCGCTTGCGCCACGACGACGCTCTGCGAACCGTCAATCACTTCGTCGGTCACTTCCTCGCCGCGGTGCGCGGGTAGGCAGTGCATGAAGAGCGCATCGCTTGCCGCTTGGGCCATCAAGCTCGAGTTCACTTGGTAATTGGCGAAGTGTCGTTTGCGCTCCTCCCGCTCGGCCTCTTGTCCCATGCTGGCCCAAACGTCGGTGTAAACTGCCGCCGCGTCACGCACGGCTTCGGCAGGGTCGTGCGTGGTCACCAGATCGAGCGTCGCAAACGTGCGGGCCGCATCTTCGAGAAACTGCTCGTCTAGTTCGTACCCCGGCGGCGTGCACACGGCCAACCGCACCCCCAACTGCCCACAGCCTTGCACCAGACTGCGGGCCACATTGTTACCGTCGCCGACCCAGGCCAGCTTTATGCCGTCGAGCTGACCGCAATGCTCGCGCAGCGTGAACAGATCAGCCAGCACCTGGCAGGGGTGGGCCTCATCGGTCAGTCCGTTCACGACTGAGCACTTCGAGTGGCGGGCAATTTCGACCACGGTCGAATGTCGGAGGGCCCGGACGACGATCGCGTCGACCATCTCGCTAAGCACGCGGGCGAAGTCAGCCACGCTTTCCCGCTTGCCGAAGCCCGCCTCTTCGCCGAGCCAAATGCTGTTCCCGCCCAAATGGGCCATGCTCGCTTCAAAACTGACGCGCGTCCGCAACGATGGTTTTTCGAACAAGAGCGCGAGCACCCGCCCTGGCAACAGCGGCTCACGCAGGCCGTGGGCAAACTTGCTCTTGAGGTCCTCCGAGATCGAAAAAATGCTAGCGATCTCGGCCGGGGAAACGTCGGAAAGGGATACCAGATGTCGCATGCGCATGAGCCACGAAAATAATTGAGTAACGAAGAGGAAAGTCGGTCGATGTTAATCCAAAGCCAATGAACGTTTCTGACGCAATTTGCCAAAATGGTCGAGAAACGAAGACCGCCCATGTAAGCCAACGTCAGTCTGCCGGCGAGTAATTCTTCAGCACGTCGGCCAGTATCTCGCAGCCCGCGTCGAGTTCGCTGTCGGAGAGCGTCATCGCCGGAAGCAGCCGAATCACGGTTTGCTGCGTGCAATTCACCAATAGGCCGCGCTCCAAGCAGCGCTCGACGAGAGGCGCTCCGTCCACAGCCAGTTCTAGGCCGATCATCAATCCACACACGCGCAAGTCTTCAACCAGGGAGAGCTGCTCGACGAGCGGCGCCAGCCGCTCGCGGAAACCGGCGCCCAATTCGCTGGCTCGTTCCAGCAGTCCTTCGTCTTCGATCGTCTCGATCGTGGCGATGCCGGCCCGGGCGGCGATCGGGTTGCCACCAAAGGTGGCCGCGTGCATGCCGGGCCGCAGGCTGCAGGCGATCTCGGCCGTAGCGAGCAGGGCCGCCCCCGTAATCCCGCCGCAAAGGCTTTTGGCGAGCGTCATGACGTCCGGCGTGACGTCGGTGTACTGATACGCAAACCACTTTCCCGTGCGACCGCAGCCCGCCTGTACTTCGTCAAAGATCAAAAGCAGTTCATGTTCGTCGGCCAATTTGCGGAGGCCGGGCAGGAAATCGGCCGGAGGGATGCGAATTCCCCCTTCGCCCTGAATCGGCTCGACGAGGATCGCGCACGTTTCGTCGTCGATCAGTTTGGCCACAGCTTCGAGGTCGCCAAACGGTGCATACATAAAACCTGCCAAGAGGGGCCCAATCCCTTCGTGATATTTGGGCTGGGCGGTGGCGCTCGTGGCTCCATAGGTTCGGCCGTGGAAGCCGCCTCGGAACGTAATTATCTTGTAGCGGTTATCGGTCGCATGCAGCCGGGCCAGTTTGATGGCGGCTTCGTTCGCCTCAGCGCCCGAATTGCAGAAGAACGCCTTGCCGCCGAAGCTGCGCTCCGAGAGGAGCTGGGCCCAGCGGCCCTGGGCCTCGGTGTGCCAGGTGTTGGGTACATGGATCAACCTGGCCACCTGCTGCTGCACGGCATCGACCACCCGCGGCGGGCAGTGGCCCAGCAGATTGCAGCCCCAGCCGGGAAAGAGATCGAGATACTGCCGGCCCTGATCGTCCCACACGGTCGAGCCCTCGCCGCGGACGAGCGAGATCGGAAACCGCTTATAATTCGGAATGACGTACCGCTCGAAGAGCTCCGCCGTTTTGGGCGACATGCTGGTGGCGTTCGTTGTAGACAAGGTCATCGATTCCTATAGCAAATGTTTGTGTGAACTCGAGTGCGCCAATTACGCCAGACCGCACGAAGTTCTGAATGTCCGAAGATCAGTGTCGTTTAGGCAACAAAGCTCGAATAAAATGATCGCCAATTGTCCGCAAGAGCTTGTCGGTCAACATCGGACGCGCGGCCAAGCTTTCGCACGAGGTCCGTCTTTAGCAACGTGGCGACTTTAGCCAGTCGCACGCAAGATGGTCGAATCAATCCCGTGCCAGAGAGATCTTTAAGTTGAATGTCGCCGGCGTGTGATCTAGTACGAGACGTAATTGGAGCGATTACGAGATCGGTGTCACCAATGTCTAGCACCACAATGCCAGGCCGCTGCTTTCGCATCGACGACCCAGATTGTGGAAAATGAACGAGAATCACGCCGCCGAACCTATAATTTGTCATACACGGCGTCCTCGTCGGCATACGCATCCAAGACGTGTTTCTTAGAAGCCGCTCGCCACACGTCCAACTCGTCGTCCTCCTCGGACGCAAGGGAAATCTGAATGACGTTGCCAGGCGGTGCATCCAAGGGCTGACTCAGTTCGAGGTGCGTCGCGTCCAGAATCTTTGCCGAAATGACCCGCATAATATTCCTCCAGCCAAAGTGTCATTACTTTCCCTGCTGTATTCTATTGCAGGGTACGGCCGCAAAAAACTGACTTCTTACCTAACTCGCCACAATCTCCGTCCCAATTCCCTGGTTGGTGTATATCTCGAGCATCAGCGAATGCCGCATCCGGCCGTCGATGATGTGTATCTTACGAACGCCCTTTTCTAGCGTTTCGAGGCAGGCTTCGACCTTGGGGATCATGCCCGCTTCGATCGCCCGCTCGGCGATCAGGCGGCGGGCGTCGAGCGCCGTCAGCGAGTGAATCAGCGAATCAGGATCGTTCTTATCACGCCGCACGCCGTTCACATCGCTGAGAAACACGAGCTTCTCGGCCCCCAGCGCCTGGGCAACCGCCGTGGCCGCCGTGTCGGCATTCACGTTCAGTCGTTCGCCCGACCCGGCTTCGCACATCGAGGGAATCACGGGCACCTGGCCCGCGTAACATAGGTTCTCAATCGTGTCGCGATTGACCCGCGTCACGCGGCCGACGTGGCCCAGGTCGATCGGCTGGCCGTTTTCGCCGGCCAGCGCCAATCGCTCGCCAAACAGCACGTTGTTGTCCGTTTCCCCCGCGAAGTTGAGCGGCATCGCCCGGCCGCCCAGCTCTTCGATTTGCCGCGCGATCGATTCGTTGATTTCGCCGGCCAGCACGCGCTCGACGATGGCTAGCGTGGCGTCGTCGGTATAGCGGCGGCCCTGGATGAACCGCGGCTCGATCTTGGCCGCGGCCATCGCCCGCGTAATCGCCGCGCCGCCGCCGTGCACGACGATCGGCCGCATGCCGACTGTTTCCATAAACACAATGTCGATCAGCAAATGCCGCAGCGCCTCAGGATCCTCCATGACGCTGCCGCCCAACTTGATGACGGTGATCTTGTCGCGAAACTGGCGAATCCAGCCCATCGCCTCGATCAACAGGTCGGCCTTTTCAATGGCTTCTTGGACCAAGGCTGCCTCGGCATGCGAAGGATAATTGAAGACGAAGGCCGCGCGGAAAAGGTTCGCCTTGGCGGCGTGTCCGGTCGATTCATTGACGAATCCCACATTCTAAAAATGGGCCCCCGCGGGTCAACGTACCGCAGGCCGCCGTTTCACCCCTAGTGAAAGGCGGGCCGGCGTGGCAAGATAAATGATCTTCACGTTACTCGACGATAAAGTTCGAGTCGTCGGATCCAGCCGCTCTTGATATCGATTGCTGCCAACATGACTAGCGATCCGCTTGCAATCATCCTGGCCGCCGGCAAAGGCAAGCGGATGGCGTCGGACCTGCCCAAGGTGCTCGTGACGGCGTGCGGCTGGCCGCTCGTACGGTATGTGATCGATGCAGTGCGGGCGGCGGGAGTCGAGCGGATCGTCGTTGTCGTCGGCTTTCGTGGTGAGCTGGTGCGGAAGGAGCTGGCCGGCGAGCCGGGCGTGTCGTTCGTCGAGCAGACGGAACAACTGGGCACGGGCCACGCGGTGATGATGTGCCGCGACGTGCTGGCCGCCCACGCTGGCCCGGTGCTGATTTTGACCGGCGATTCGCCGCTGACGCAGGCCAGCACCGTGCAGGCGCTGCTCGACGAGTTCGCTGCCCGCCGCCCGGCCTGCCTCTTGGGGACAGCCAATAAACCGGACCCCACCGGCATGGGGCGGGTGATTCGCGACGCCGACGGCCAGTTTTCGCAGATTGTCGAAGAAAAAGACGCCACTCCAGCCGAGCGGGCGATCACCGAAGTGAATATGAGTTATTATGTGTTCTCGCCGGCCGATCTGCTGGCCTCGCTCGAAAAGCTGACGGACAACAATGCCCAAGGCGAGTACTATCTGACCGACTGTCCCGGCGTCCTGAAGGCAGAAGGCAAGACCGTGCTGGCCCTGGCAGCCCTCCGGCCCTGCGAGACGCTGAGCGTGAACGATCGCGAGGATTTGGCGATTGTGGAAACGGAAATGAGGAAGGGAGCTATTAGCTCTTAGCCGTTAGCTATTAGCCAGAAAGGCTTCCACTTAAGGATTGGCTAATAGCCAACAGCTAACAGCTTTGCCATGAACGACCTCAAAATATTCAGCGGCAGCGCCAATCCGTCGCTCGCGAAGCGGATCACCGATTACCTGGGTGTGCCGCTGGGCGATATCGCGCTGGGGCATTTCCCCGATGGCGAAATCTCGTGCAAGGTGAACGAAGACGTCCGCGGCCGCGATGTGTTTCTCATTCAGCCGACCGGCCCGCCCGTGAATGAGAACATCATGCAGCTGCTCGTGATGATCGACAGTTGCCTGCGGGCCAGTGCCGATCGGATCACGGCCGTCATCCCCTATTTCGGCTACGCCCGGCAGGACCGCAAGGACGAGGGCCGCGTGCCGATCACCGCCAAGCTAGTGGCCAACATCATCACGCGGGCCGGGGCCAACCGCGTGCTGACGATGGACCTGCACGCCGCCCAGATTCAAGGCTTCTTCGACGTTCCGGTCGATCACCTTTACGCCTCGCCCGTCCTCAACGAGCACTTCCTCAATTCAGACATCGAATTCGACAAGATCGTCATCGTCAGCCCCGACGAGGGGAGCATCAAGCGGGCCCTGGGCCACGCCAAGCGGCTAGGCGGCAAGGTGGCGATCATCGACAAGCGGCGGACCAGCGCCGACACGACCGTGCAGGCCCACATCCTGGGGGGCGAGGTGAAGGACAAGGTCGCACTGATGTTTGATGACATGATCAGCACGGCCGGGTCGATTACCGGCGCGGCCAAGACGCTGCACGAACATGGCGTCAAGGAGATCCACATCGCGGCCACGCACCCGCTGTTGGTGGGCCCGGCGGTGGAGCGGCTGAATTCGGCGAAGCTGGCCAGCATCGTGGTGACCGATTCGATCCCCTTGCGCGACAGCCAGATTCTACCGCAGACGCGTGTCCTGACCGTCGCGCCCCTATTGGGTGAAGCCATCAAGCGGATCCATCGGAACGAATCGGTGAGCCGGTTGTTTCGCTGAGCGTAGTCTTGTCACTCCGTGAGAAGCCGTCTCCAGCGAATTCGTCTCGCGGAGCAAACGGACCACACTGTCGGGGCGGTCTCCTGACCGCGCCTCAGATGAGTTTTGCGTGCCGGCCGAGGCCCGCGTTCCTCGTGCAAAAGTCGACGCCGTGGCCGGCGGAGTGGACCAGTTTATGGCATGGAGCGTGCTGGCCTACGCCCGATTGTATGAATTGACGAAAGTAGAGCACTACTTGGACGTGGCCCGCGTGCTCTCGATTGGCACCAGGACGATGCTCACGCCGCCGGGGCGGAGGTATGGTATGCTGGGACCGGGGTGGCAACAGGAGCACTGGCAAATGGGACCGAGCGTGCGCGGGATTGGCGCGCATCAGACGTGGTTGCCGTGGGTTTCGGTGAACCATTTGCATGACATCACGGCTTCGGAAGAGGTCTCTACGGCGCTTTTTCGACGATTGGGAAGTAGGGAATAACGCGGGGATTTCGTCAATTGAGACGGGGGCAGCACCCGCAGGCGGAGGAATCTTATGAGTTGGTATGTCAATAGGCGGGAGTTTCTGCGGACGACGGCTGGCGCTGCGGCTGGCGCTGCGGTCGGGATGCCGGCCGGGATAGCGGTGGCCGACGATGCGAATCGGGGAGTTGCCGTGATTGTGGATCCGACCGATGCGATCGCGTCATCAGCGGCGGCGCGGTGGGCGGCGGACGAGCTGGTGCGGGCACTGGTCGAGCGCGGGGTCGCAGCGCGGCGTTTGGCGAATGCCGCGGAAGCGCCGGCGGGGTACCTACGAATCATGGCGGCCGGAATGGCTTCGCCAAGTGCCCAGGCGGCGCTTGCTGCGGCCGGCACGCGGGGCGAAGCAGCGCCGGAAGCGCTCGTCTTGTGCCAGGGGAAGGATGGCGTGTGGGCGTGCGGGCATGATCCGCGGGGGCTGACGTATGCACTGTTGGAGCTGGCCGATCGGACGCGGAATTCGGCCGATCCGGTGGCCGCTCTGGCGGTTGTCGCGGCGGTGGCCGAGCGCCCCGCCAACAAAGTCCGCAGCGTGACGCGGCTGTTCACGAGCGAACTGGAAGACAAGCCGTGGTTCAACGACCGCGAGATGTGGCCCGCGTACTTGTCGCTGCTGGCCGGCCAGCGGTTCAACCGGTTCAACCTGGCGCTGGGCATTGGTTACGACTTCTTGCGGAACGTCACCGACGGCTACTTCCTGTTCGCGTACCCGTTTTTGCTGGCCGTGCCTGGATACAACGTACGACTGCCGCAACTGTCGGATGCCGAGCGCGACCACAACCTCGAAATGCTGCGTTACATCGCGCAGCAGACGGTCGCGCGAGGGATGGAGTTTCAACTGGGCATCTGGATGCACGGTTATGAATGGGCGAACAGCCCGCGGGCCAACTACACGATCGAAGGGCTGACGGCCGAAACGCACGGGCCCTACTGCCGGGCGGCCGTGCGCACGCTGTTGCAGGCCGTGCCGGAAATCAGCGGCGTCACTTTTCGCATTCACGGCGAGAGCGGCGTGCAGGAAGGGAGCTACGGTTTTTGGAAGACCGTGTTCGAGGGCGTGGGGACGTGCGGCCGGAAAGTTGAGATCGACATGCACGCCAAGGGAATGGACCAGGGCATGATCGAGACGGCCCTCGGCGCGGGCCAGCCGGTGAAGATTTCGCCCAAGTACTGGGCCGAGCACCTTGGGATGCCTTACCACCAGGCCGACATTCGCGCAGGAGCGGCCGCGGCCGGGACGGCAGGCGACCGGCTTAATGAATCTCAGCTCGGGCTCGCGGAGCTTTTTGCGGTATGGATATGGCGACCTGCTGCGCGAAGACCGCCAGTGGGGCGTGCTGCACCGCATCTGGCCGGGCACGCAGCGCCTCTTGATTTGGGGCGATCCGCAGACTGCGGCGGCGTACTCGCGGGCGTTTTCGTTCTGCGGCAGCGACGGTGTGGAGATTATGGAGCCTCTGTCGTTCAAGGGGCGGCGCGGTTCGGGCCTTGAGGGTGGCCGCTGCGCGTATGCCGATAAGTCGCTCAATCCGCGGTGGGATTGGCAGAAATACGCCTACAGCTTACGCGTGTGGGGGCGATTGCTGTACGACCCGAACACCGAGGCGGACGTCTGGCAACGGGCGATGCGCCAGGAATTCGGGCCGGCGGGGGACGATCTAGAGACGGCGTTGGCGACTTCAAGTCGCATCCTGCCAACGGTGACGACTGCCCATGCGCCCTCGGCCGGCAACAACACGTATTGGCCTGAAGTTTACTTAAACCACTCGCTGGTTGACGCCTCACGCTCGGGGCCGTATTCCGATAGCCCCACGCCGCGAGTGTTCAGCACGGTGAGCCCGCTCGATCCGCAGTTGTTCTATCGGATGATCGACTTCGCGGATGATTTGCTGAAGGGCCAGCGGAGCGGCCAATTTACGCCGATCGAAGTGGCGCAGTGGATCGAGGATTACGCGGCCACGGCGAAGGCGTCGCTGGAGCGCGGCGAATCGCGAGCGACTGGGAAGGAGCGGCCCGAGTATCGGCGGCTGGCGATTGATATCGCAGTGGCAGCCGACTTGGGGCGGTTTTTCGGGGCGAAGTTCCGGGCCGGGGTGTTGTATTGCATCTTTGAGCGGACGGGCGATCGCGGAGCGCTTGAACAGGCGCTGACGTCGTACCGCGTGGCACGCGACGTGTGGGCGGCGATTGCCGAACGGACCCGGGGCGTGTACATGGATGACATCACCGTGGGCGAATCGCGCGTATTGCGCGGCTGCTGGGCCGAGCGGTTGGCCGACATCGACACCGACATTGCGGCCGTCGAGGCGAAACGTGACTCGGCGAAGCCGGCGCAGACCGAGGGGCCGATCGCACGCGCGATCGCCGAAGCGGTGGGGCGGCCGGGGAAGCGCATGGTCACTGGCCGGCACACGTCAAAACAGCGTTTTCAGCCCGGGCGCGAGGTGCCGCTGGATTTTGTCGCTGATCGAGAGTACGCGTCCGCCAAGTTGCACTATCGCCGCGTGAACCACGCCGAGCGGTGGCAGAGTGCGCCGATGAAGGCCGACGGCCCGCTGTGGACGGCAGCGATTCCGGCGGAATACAGCGACAGCCCGTACCCGCTGCAGTATTACTTTGAACTAGCGGAAGGGCCGGCGAGCGCGGTGTTGTATCCGGGTTTTGGGGAGACGCTGGCCGGGCAACCATATTTTGTGGTGCGGCGGGGTGAGGGCTGAAAGACAGTGTGAAACAAACAGTCGCCGATGGCGCGAACGGGCCAGCGCGATCGCTTTGTCTCTGCTTTGATCGTCCAAGCAATAGGGGGTTTCAAGCGTGTGCCTCGAATCGTGCGGCGTGCGGTTTCGCTTTGCGGTTGCAATTGCTTTGCTTGCTGGTCGCCAGGCGCTGGCGCAGCAGATTGGACGCGACGACAGTAAATTGGGCGTAGCGCCGATCGCGGCCGCGCGGCGGGCGGCAATCGACGAGCGGCCGTTTCAGCGGCAGCTCGATGCCGCAACAATTCGCCGGTGGATGGAGATTAGCTCCCAGTGCACGATGGCTGAATTTGAGCTCTTTCTAGCGCCATTGTCGCCGGACGAGCGGCAGCTTGTGGAGAGAATCGAGACGCCGCCGGCGCCAATTGTCAACCGGCTGCATTTCGAGGATTTGCGGGCCGTTTTGAAGAACGGACAGTTGTCGTCGTACCTGGTCGAAGAACGGTTGGGCAGTCACCTGAAGCACACGACGCCGGCGTTGGAGAACGAGCTTTACGGCGCGTACGACTGCGTTTTCGCCAGTGTCGGGCCGCCGAATGGCACACCGCGGTACGGCGACGTGATCATTCGCTTGCGCGATTCAGTGCGCGAGCACGGCTGGGCGACGCCCTTCAGCGGCATGCATTTCATGGAGGCGATTCGCCGCAAAGATGCGGATGCGATGCAACAGGACTTGATGTCGGGAAAGACGCTGTCGACGCGGGCGAGCGATCCGCTCGGTTTAGGCTTCGACGACCGGCTGCACTTCTCGCACTACGTCGTGACTGAAAAGTACTGGAACAAGGCGCTCGCTTATCAGGCGGTGCTCGTGTTTCGCAACGCCGGTGACACGCCGGCCGGCGACGAGGTCCGCAAACGGTTCGCCACGTTGCTGCAAACAAACAGGGTTGACGAATTTTGGAAGACGTTTATCCCGGCTTTGGAGTCAGACTTGCCACCGGAAGAGGCGGCAGCCCGCGTGCCGTTCGGCTATCTGGAAGGCAAGTTCGACGGCCAACTGGCGATTCGGGATTTCACGGCGATCGAGGTGCCGGCCGACAAACTCGAGGAAGTTCGCTCGTGGCCGGAGGCCGGGCCGCATCTGGATTTGATTCGGGCGAAAGCGAGCGGTGTGCAATAGTGACCGAGGCGTGCCCCGACGAAGCATGGCGCATCGACCTGCCAATGCTGCGGATACCGAGGCGCGAGCGGGCCGCATCGTCCGGCCGCATTCATGTGTGCGGTGAGTGATTTAACGCAGCGAGATTGCTGGCATGTCGGCTGTCGGCGATCCGGCGGCGTTGTCTAATTAGAGGGCGGCGACCAGCAGGCCTGCGAGGCGGCGCAATTGCGTTCGCCTGAGCTGTGCCGAGTTATCGCAGGTGGCCGGGCAGCCTGTTGAAAAAGGGCTGGCTCCCGGTCCAATACGAAAAATGTCGTGAAATTACGTTGCCGTGAGCGTGCCTGTCCCCTTTTTCAACAAGCTGTTAGCATCGACGATTGACCAAGTAGATGATCAACTCCGACGTCATTCTTAATTCACGGCGCGGCGGCTGTGATTTTGACGATTGTCTTGGCCCTCAGATCGGCTGAGGATGCGCCGGCCAGCAGTTCGTAGTCGCCTAGTTCGACGATGAACTTATGCTGGTCAACGTTCCAGTAGGCGAGTTTTTCGGCCGGGATGGTGAGCGTCACCGTTTTCGTTTCGCCCGGCTGGAGCGCGACGCGGGCAAAGGCGTGGAGCTCTTTCGGCGGGCGCGCGACTTTGGACGTGGCTGCGTGGGTGTAGAGCTGGACGACTTCGTCGCCGGGGCGGGGGCCGGTGTTTTTGACGTCGACGGTGACCGTGAGCGTGCCGTCAGGGGCGATTTGCGGCTGGGCGGCGCGGAAGTTCGAATAGTCGAACGTCGTATACGACAGGCCGTGGCCGAACGGGTAGAGGGGCTCGCCGCGGACGTACATGTAGGTGAAGCCCTTGGTGATGTCGTACTCGTCTTGCGGCGGGACTTGTTCGTCGCTGGCGTAGACGGTGTAGGGCAGCCGGCCGGCGGGGTTCGAATCGCCGAAGAGGACGTCGGCGATCGCGTTGCCGCCTTCTTCGCCGAGCCAGAAGGCCTGCAGCACGGCTGGGACGTGTTCTTTAATCCACGGCGTGGCGAGGGGGCCGGCGCTCATTTCGACGACGATCGTGCGGGGGTTGGCGGCGAGGACCGTCTCGACGAGCTGCTGTTGATTGCCGGGCAGGGCGAGCGTGGGGCGGTCGCGGCCCTCGGCTTCGACGTTTGTATTCGTGCCAACGAACAGAATCGCGACGTCAGCTGACTTGGCGGCCTCAGCCGCCCTGCTGAGCTCTTCCGCGTAGTTCATCGGCTGGGGCGACTGGGCCTGGCCGCCGCGGCGGCCGCGTCCGCCGCGGGGCGGGGTGATTTCACCGCCGACGGCCGTAACGATGTTGATGCCACCCTCCGCGCGGTTGCGAATGCCGGCCAGCGGCGTCACCGGGTTCTGGGCGCGGCCGCTGTAACCGCCGGCGGTGAAGACGTCGGCATGCCGACCGATGACGGCGATCGATTTCAGCTTGTTGCGGTCGAGGGGCAGCAGCGCATCTTTGTTCTGCAAGAGGACGATCGCCTCATGGGCCGTTTTCAGTGACAGGGCCCGGTGTTCGGGGCTGCAAATGACGCTGGTGGGGATCTGGCAGTAGGGTTGGATGGAGGGGGGGTCGAATTCCCCCAGCCGCATGCGGGTGCGCATTACGCGGCGGACGGCGTCGTTGAGTCGGTCTTCGCTCAGTTTGCCCTCGCGGACGGCCGTCGGGATGTTTTCCATGAATTCGCGGTCGGAAAAGTCGCAACCGGCTTCGATCGATTGGGCCACGGCGTCGACAAAGGTGATTTGCTGTCCGAAGTGGCCGCGGACCATCGAGTTGACGCCGCCCAGGTCGGAGACGACAAAGCCTTCATGGTGCCATTCGTTTTTGAGGACGTCGGTGAGCAGCCAGTGATTGATGTTGTTCGGCGAGCCGTTGAGCGAATTGTACGAGGCCATCAGCGACTGGGCGTGCCCTTCCACGACGGCGTCGCGGAAGTGGGGCAGCCAGTATTCGCGGAGCACGCGCTCCGGCACTTTCGCGTCGAGGCTTTGGCGGCCCTGCTCGACGTTGTTGACGGCGAAGTGCTTTAGCGTTGAGGCGAGCTTCAGGTATTTCGGATCGTCGCCTTGCAGGCCGGTGACGAAAGCGACGGCCATCCGGCCGGTGAGGTGCGGGTCTTCGCCCCAGCACTCGGCGATGCGGCCCCAATACGGATTGCGGCTAATGTTGATGACCGGTGAGCGATAGATAAGGCCTTTGTGCTCGCCAGGGGCGTCCGGATTCTCGCGCCAGCCGTTGTTGACGGCGCGAGCTTCGTCCGCAATGACGTCGGCCACCTCGTGGATGAGGGGCGTATCCCAAGTGGCGGCCATGGCAATCGGGTTCGGGAACATGGTCGTGGGCCGATTCCAGACAACGCCATGGAGGCATTGATTCCACTTATCGGCGCGGAGGCCGAAGCGCTCGAGGTCGGGGCCGTTGTGGTTGAGGGCAACCCCCTTCTCTTCGAGCGTCATGCGCGAGACGAGGTCGGCGACGCGCTCGTCGACTGGCAGATTGACGTCGAGGTACTTGGGGTGTTCCGCGGCCAGCGGCACCCTGGTGGGATGGGGCTCGGCGGCGGCCGCCGTTATTGAGGTAACTGTCGCGAACACCAATACGGAAGCGAAGCACAATGAAAGACGCATGAAACCCACTCTCGCCTGGTGAATCCGAGGGACTATGGACTGAGCGACCGCGGGTCTTGTTATACACCGGCGATTGCGGCGCGGGCAAATGGCCTAGCAGCCCATTGAAAAGCCCGACGGGCTGCTGCATCGCATGGATGCGATGTCAAAACTGCGACCAAAGTCGCAGTTTTGCGAGCCGGGACGCGATTTTCTAGACACTTGGCGAGGATAAGAAATGCGACGATGGCGTTATTTAACAAGCTGGAATCCGACTTGGTTCGTCGGCCGCTATCGGGGCCCAGTGATTGGCCGATGAACGAGCGATCGCCGAGCGACGGTACGCGTTGTTCGAATTTGCGGCAGGATAACCTCGTGGGCCTCGCCCCATGAAGTAGAACTGTCACTCTACTGAACTCGCTCATCGCAGTGGCCTGCCATGAGCGAGCGCAGCGAGTGCCAGTGGAGCGGAAGGGAGTCGAACCCTCGACCTCTGCATTGCGAAAATAGCCGTCTTTTGCTTTCAGCCTGCTTTCACCGATATTATTGCAACTCGGCTGGGTAGTGGGTAGTACCATTCTCTACAATTGCTACCCATATCTACCCGAAAAGATACCCGCCGCAGAGAATTCAGCAGCAGCCCCATAGACGCATCCCGTCGCCGAACGGGTAAAGAGTCGAGCCGGGCCGCAGCAGCTCGCGACGTGGCAGCGTAGCGGGCAGGGCAGCCGGAAAACGTCGGCCAAAAGCGCTTGGGGCAAATTTGCCCCAAGCTAACGGTCGGGCTCCTAGTGCCCGCGACGAAGCCGCCGCAAATAGCAGAACAAAACTCTGCGGTAAATTTGCCGCAGAGTAATGGACGTGCTCCATGTGCCCGTGACGAAGCGGCCGCCCTGCTGAACGTCGGTTGAGGCCGCAGGCCGCTTCACACGCCGGGGATTTTCCGCAGCTTCGCCGACGTCGCCGGCCGAGCCAGATACAGAATTGCATATCCGGCCAGGTCCGCCATTGTTTCGTCGGTGCTCTCGGCAACCGCCGCATCCTGCTCCCGCCCGTGGAGGTTCGCCAGCCGGGCGATTTTGTCGCTCATCCGGCAGAGCATGGCCGCTTCGATCGGCATCGTCGGGGCCAGCACGGGGGGCGAAAACACACTGCCGCCGTAGTCGTGATTCTTTCGCAGCAAGGTATCGAGCACGGCCAGGCCGCTACGTGCGATCCGCTGCCCGTCGTCGCCGCAGAGCCCGTCAATGGCCGCTTGCACGGCTTCGAGCGTGTGGGACGATTGGCGGATGATATGACCCATGCTTTGGCCTCAGTCTCAATAACAGCCGATTGTCTCAATAAGCGAACGCCTGGGATGCCCCAGGAATTGCGCCGGCGGCTTGGGTCGATACTTGAGTACGTCCGTTTTCCGATGCGTTCTACGGCAAAATTTTGAACCGCACGCGCGCCAATGTACCGCTTGTGCCGGGGGTGTAGCGTACTCGCATTTCAATCGAATAATCGCCGGCCGCAGTCGCAATCAATTCCAACCGCACCTTGCCGCAGCTCATGCTGGCCTCGACGGCCAGCCCGTGGATGGTGCGACTTCGCAGCTCGTGATCTCGGACACGCCCTGCCCCACGGCCAAGTCGTGCCGAAAATCGACCAGATACGGCAGCTCGTCGCCCTCGAATAGCGTGCGTGACGTGTTCGCACCCGCCATGCCGGCCGCGGTCCAGACCGGGACGATGATGCGAGATGTTGGTACGTCGTTCATTTCGGTACCTCAGCTCGTGGCCTGTTGTTCGCTCCGCTCAACCTCCTTGACGATTTTGGCGGCAACCCGGGCCGCCTGCTGCTTGTCGGGGATGCGTGTCAGTTCACGAACCGACCGCTCGGACCACTCAGAATTGCCAGTGGCAATGGGCGGCAGTTTTTCGCGGTATTCGGATGCCTGGATTAATTGATAAGCATAGGGTTGGCTCATTTCCCAACGCGTCTTCAGGTAATCCGTCCACGTCTCAAAGCCGTCCTCTTTTTGTGCGGCGGTCATTGGCCCGGCCGCACGTTCAGTGCCTTCTCTCCGCGCCCGTGGTCACGGAGTCGAACTCGACCGGCAGCTCGATCAGCCGCTCGTCAAATTCCATTTCGCCACGCCATTCGTTTTTGTGGAAAAACACGTCGCCGGGGAATTGGCTCGACGAGATGAAACCGAATCCGCGCTCGGCAACAATTGATTTCACGCTTCCACGATACATTTCAGCTCCCCAATAGCAGCCGCAAAACTGGGCAGCCCGTTTTTTGCCAGGCCAGCCAGACCGCAGCCGCCATGAATTGCATCAGCGCGGAGAAGAATAAGGTAAACGCCGCAGCGATGTTGTTTTGATGTTGCATGTTGCTGTTTGGCTAAAAAGCACCTACCAAAATTCCACCGTCGCCAAGTTTCCGGACTACCTTATCGAGCAGCCGGTTTGTTTCTTTTTGCTCGGCGATCAGCTTGCCAGTCTGATCTGCCTTCGGGCCGCCGAAGATCAGCTCGGCCAACTTACCGCCGAACGTAGATTGGTTCGTGCCCGGCAATCTGCCGCCGCCGCCGGTCGGGAGGTTGCCGGGTGTAATCCCTCAGGCAGTTTTACGTCGCCCGCCTATTTAGTTTTTGCAGAGCATAGGTCAACGCAAGGATTGCGCCGATAATCAGCAGCAACCGGCCAACGCCGCCAACGCCGGAAAGTAATGCGAGGGCGACTTGGAAGCCGAACACCGCATTTCGCGCTAGGGTGAACGCGCCGGCCACCGCCAGGGTAGTTGCGGCAATACCGGCCAGTGCTGCGGCAGCGACGGCCGCCACTGTTACGAGAAAATGATGATGCTTAATGAATTCAGTGAGGGCGACGATTCCCCTGTTGAGCAGTTCGATGAAGATCGTCAGCGGCCGAGCCAACGCTGCGCCGATGTTGGCGAATAGGTTCTTGCTTGCCGTTTTCAGTTTGTCGAACGCTTCGGAGAATCGCACCACCGACTTGGCGTCGATCGTCGAAAGAGATAGCCCCATTTTCTGCGCGCGCTTAATGATGTCGTCCATCGACAGGCCAGTTTTTTTGGCCTGCTCGCGCAGGTCAGCCCCGACGTCGATAATTGTCTTTATCCCAAGCGCAAACGGCGCACTCGCCAACGCCGCGGCCTTGGCCAATTCCTTACCGGTCCGTTTAAGGATGCTGCCGATCCGCTGCAATCGCGTCGTAGCTGGGGCATCGTCGAGGAACAATTCCAAGAATGCTTTGCCGGCCGAGATGCCTTGTCTGTTTGCCATGATGTTTTTACTGCCGTTGGAGCGAAGTGATTACGTCGCTGATTTTGGACACGATCTGGTCCAGGCGCTGTTGCTGGGCCAGCGCCGCATTCATTGCGCGGGTCAGGTCCAGCTCGCCTAGGAAATGTTGAATCGCCGTCGCGCCAATTTCTGAGTCGCCATTCGCCGCCGGCCCTCCGCTTTGCGGATTTCGGCCGTGACGATTGCCGCTGCTGCGATTGCCTCATTAAGCAAAACGTGTACGGCAAATTGTTCTTGTTGATCCATAGTTTTCGCCGCCGCCCCCACCGCCGCGCGTACGAAAGGAGCGAGCGCGCGCGACGGCGGGGGGTTTGCACATCATTCGTTGACGACGGCCTTGTGGGCTTCTTCGGCTTCCTTTTTTGCAGCAGCCAGGGCTGCCGCCGCGGCCGTCAACTCGTTCCGCCATTTTGGGGCGCGCGATTGCCACAGGTCGCGCGCGGTCCAATTTTTTTGCCGGCACGGCCGATTGAATTTCGGTCTCGCATTTAGCTATGTGCGCCTCAGCAGCCGCATGGCGTTTTTCAGCCCAGATCGCCGCTTGCTTTGCGGTGAATGATTTCGCCTCAAGTGCTGGATTGGCCAAGGGCTCGCGAGCCAGCTCGTTTTCGGCCGCGGCAAGCTGGCCCGCTTCACTTTGCAGCTCGCGAATTGCTTTCAGCAGCGGAGCCCGCAATCTGCGGAACCGCTCGACTTGATCGCTTAGCGACGATGTTCGCAGCATCCAATTCATCGAGCAGCTCGCGACGGCGGGGCTCGAGCGCGGCGTCAACCGGCTGCCGGTCGGCAACAGCGGCGGATACTGCGGCTCTCGATTGTCGCCAGCTCGGCTTGGATCGGCTCGCACGTCGCTTCGATGCTCTGCCACCGCCTCGTCGGCTTCGGCGTCGAGCGCGGCCAGTCGCTTTTGTTCAATCGCCGCTCGGCTTAGCAATTGCTCACGCTCGGCAATCCGCACGCGAACTTCACGCCGGGCCGCCAGGCGGTCGGCTTCGGCTTGTTTCGTTTTCAACTGGCTTTTTTGGCAGTTGCCGTGCTCATATTGTGTTTCGCTTTTGGTGAGAGTGAAAAGTAGGTTGCCAACGTCGGCCGCAAACAGATTTGAGAATGCGGCAGGCGGATCGACCGCTGCGATTTCGGCGAAGGTGCAATCTCTCAACCGGGCCGGCTCGCCGCCAATGCTTCAACGTAATCTGCGAATCGGCGACAATTCATATTCGCGGCCAGCCGCCAGAATGGGGGCATCAACGCCTAGCCGCTTCAACCGTTCGACGACGTGGATTGTGCGACGGATAAACTGGCAGTCGTGATCCTGCCACGGCAGGACCGATCTAGACGATTGTGGGTCAGCCCAGCGGCGCAGGGCTGCCGTTTGATATTCGCGCTCAATCGGCAACGGCTCTTTGCCGCTGGCCATGACGGGCGCTGCGGCCGGCAAGATGTGGGCCAGCTCATGGGCAGAGAACTCCGGCCAGGTGATACGTTGAGTGTGGGTGTTCTGCAAACACGATCGCAGCCGGCCACACGTTTTGCCACTGGCCCATTGCAATCAGCCGATCGCGAATACCGATATGTGGACCTTGCACGCTGTACGCGACGACGTGTTCCCGTAGCGGCCAGGCGGGATTGTGATTCAGCAGCCGCAGCTCGGCCGTGCGCAGTTCTGGCGCGGCAGCCAATGCAAGAGACCGCAGCTCATTCAGCAGTGGGGTGCTTAGCTTGTGGCTCATTGATAGCTCTCAATTTCAGCGGCCAGCTCGCGGGAATAAGAGATTGTTTCGTGCAGGTCGTCGGGCGTTTTGCCGGCACTCGCGATAATTTCGTCGATTAGCTCGTCGGGGACGATAGCGCCTTCGGCAAGATTGCAGGCCAAATTGTGGAACCGCGTCAGTGCGCGATCGGCGTTGACTCGTATCGCCGGCCGGGTCGTCGTCGGCCAGATCGTTGTTGGCTACAGTCGGGCACCGCCGCGCATTGATCGACGGCAGGTTCTCAAACCATTGCTTGCCATTGACGTCGAGCTTCCACGGACGGATATCGCCGGCCTGGATTGCCGCTTTGATTTCGGAATCGCTCCAGCCCATTGCGGGAAAGAATCTGGGGTTGTCGCATAGTTTGGTCCTCTTCGATTTATTTATACGTCGGCTGGCCCTCGCGAACGCAATATCCCCGATCGGGGAAGTAGGTGCAGATTCCCCACGTCGACAGCGACGTGCAGCATTTTGTGCAAACGCAGTAATCGCTCGGATGCCTGCCGGTGAGCGTGTTGGTGCGGACGCGAACCGGATCTGGACCGCGTGCAGAACGGGCAGCATTACCGCCGGCACGGTGACAAGCAGTGTTGATGCCCAAGCTTCAGCCACGGCCGCGCCTCCGATATTTTGCCGCTTGCCGACGCAGCTCGATTTGTGGATCGCTAGGGGGATTGCTCCTGCCGCGGCAGACGATACAGCCGCTTGGTGGCATGGGCGCGCCGCAGACCGGGCAGGTCCGGCCGCCGCCGGCCGTCGCCTCGGCCAGCCATTCGGCCGGCGTTTTGGTGATGGTGGTTTTACCATCTTGCTTCCATGCTTCGCCCATCCTGCCTAACCTTCCGTGCTTGCTGAGATTGCCCGGTTGTGCTTGCTTGCTAACTCTACTGGCAGTCCGCGCTTTTCCGCTTGCCCCGACTAACCCAAATTCACAGGAAGGACCCAAGGTCAAAATGGCACGTCGGGCTTGCCAGCCGCTTCAGCTCGGGCACGCTCGAACTCCGCCAGCCATGCGGCTTCACGCTTCGCCACGGCCTTCGTGGCCTTCTCCAAGTCGATGCTACAGGCATACGGGAACCGCCTCGTCCAGAGTGTCGGTGCCCACGGGTGCGGCGTGCTGCCCGCCGATGTGCATAGTGTGCATAGTGTTCATGCTTTTCCCCTGTTGAACGCCTTACACACGCGAGGACGCTGTTATATTGCAAAGTGACTGTCAACTATGAACACTATGAACAGTCGCCGAACGCGATGATGCCAATTCCTCGATAAATGGTTTTGAGCCGATGCGGTCCGCCGGTCGGTCGCTCTTTCGCCAGGCCACGCTCGGCAAGCCGTAATCCGAATCGGGTTTGGTTGTCTGGCTTGTCGCCTCGGTTGGTCGCCCATGTTTTGTAGTTGCTGTACAGGTCGCTGGCCCGGGCTTCCTCCGTTTCACCTAGGACGCAGCGCTCGTCGATGAACTCGCCTAGCACGTCTTGCTCGCTTCGATACTCAGCCGTTGCCACCCTGACTTGTTCCGGCTCCGCCAGCCCGCCCCGTTGCCACGCGAGACAGCCTGCGACCGCCCAGCGAAGAATCGCCGGCCACTCGGATTGCAGCTTCTCGGCCAGCTCATTGTCTCGTTCCGGTTCGGGGATCGTGACGGCGAACGGGACGAGCCGCAGGCGTCGCCAAATACCATAGTCCGTTCCCCTCACCTCCGGCCGGTGATTCGTCGCCAGCACAATCGAGTGAGTAGGGGAAAACTCCCAGCTATCTTCACGCATTCGGCGTGCTCGAATCTTCTCTCGACTGGTCAATTGCTTGACGGTCGATTCGCTGAGTCGATTGCCTTCGCCGGTCTCATTGATGCAAACGAGCCGCTTGCCGAACAGGTCCGCCCGCTCCGTCGGGTGCCTGCCCCAGCGGTCAACCAATAGCAGCGTCGGGGCCGCAAACATGGCGTAATCGTCGCCCAGCATGCCGCAGATAGTTTCAATAAATACGCTTTTGCCGTTGGCCCCCGTGCCATGCAAAATTGCCAGGATGTTTTCCAGTACTTCGCCGACAAGCGCCATACCGACGAGCCGCTGAGTAAAACTAATCAGCTCGCCGTCGCCGTTGAATATGCGCTCGAGAAACCCGAGCCACAATTCAGGATCGCAGCCCGGCTCCGTGGGGTAATCGACCGGGCATAACTTCGTCAGGAAGTCGCCGCGCCGATGCGGTCGTAGCTCGCCGGTTCGCAGGTCCAGCGTGCCGTTCTGACAATTGAACAGCCAGGGGTGCGAATCCAGTATATCGATCGCAATCGGCAATTCACTTTCGGCCAGGGCCAGCATTGCGGTGAGCCGTTCCCGCTTTTCGCTCGCCGCTGCCCAGTCCGCCAGGTCTTTCGCCTCGTCTTTCGTTCTGGCGTCGGCCGCTTCGCCGTAGATTGAGCGGGCCGTTCGCTTGGCGAGCCGCATTACTTCGCCGCTGTCGTCGGTTGCCCAGCGCTTGCCGTCCCACGTGAGCCACTTGCGCCAGGCATGGCAATAGCGGACGTTCTCGCCGTGCTGCCGTGCGAAGCGCCTTGCGTTTTCCACGTCCGTTGTGACGCTGTACTGGCCGGGCTCGGCCGCCGGTTCCGGCTTTGCTTCGCTTGCGTTGACGAGCGTCAGCAACTTGTCGGCCGTCCCGCCGGAATTGAGCCAATCAGACACGTCGCCTTTATCGGGCAGGTTCGACAGCTCGATTACCTTGACGGATGCCGCCACTCCCGACAGTGACCGGGCAACTTGCTCGGCGTGCTTGCGGCCGGGGTCATCATTGTCGGGAAGCACCACGACGTGCCGCCCGGCCAAGTGCTTGGCGTGTTCCGCCCGCCACTTGCCTGCCCCGCCGGCGTTGCACGTTGCCGTCAGCCCAGCCGCCCGCAGCCGGTCCACATCTTTTTCACCCTCGACAACGAATACGTGCTTCGCCCTATCCGCCGCCAGCAGCTCCGGCAATCGGTAGGGGATGACGGGGCAGCCCTTCACGCTCCACGTCCAGCCGCCATTGCCGTCGGGCCGGCGCTGGCGAAAGTCTTTTGGGTCGAATCGAACCGCTTGAAATACAACTTCGCCGCTTGAGTCGCAGTAGTTGTACTCGGCAACTATTCTGCCTTTGCCGTTTTGCGTGTGGCCGTTCGCCGAATGCTCGGTGGTTGGTGTGAACAAATCACTCAACCGCAACCCAACTTTTCCGAGCACGTCCGGCGTTGCACAATTCGCGTGGCAGTGAAGAAGTATCGTGCCGTCAGTCGCTTCGGTGACAGACAGGGACGCCCGCGCATCATCATGCGCCGGGCAGCGGGCTTCCCACTTGCCCTTGCCGACACTGCGAACACCCTGAAACTTTGCCAGAAGTGCGCCAGGTGTCATCGCTCCACCTCCGTCATTTCGAGCAGCAGGTCGCGGCCGCGATTCACGGCCTTCATTGCTTCATGCGACCCGCCCTTGTCGGGGTGGAATTCAGTGGCGAGCTTTCGGTACCAGCGATTCGCCAGCGCGGGCAGGGCAATGGCCGCGCCGTGGTCAACGTCCAGAATGCGCCGGATTTCACGCCTCATGGCGGGGGTAACGCTGCCACATTCATCGAGCAGCCACCACAAATACGCCGTCGGCAGGTCCTCCAGCCGCTTGCCCTTGTGTTTGCCAAATGCAATAATCACGGCAGTTCGACTCCTTGCCCGCCGGCCTCCTCGCAAAAATGGCCGCGCGGGCTTTTTCGTTTGACGGGAAAAGTTAGACGCCTAGCTCGTCGAGCCTGGCTTCAGCATGAAAATGATCGCTACAGCCGGTGCCGTCGCGTTCGCTCACCGCGCAATGAACTCTTCGCACCATTCGGCCGTGGTGAGTCGCTTGCCGCCGAACCGCACGGAGCGGAGCTTGACGCCCGCGCAGCCTTCCTGCATCCAGCGGCGAACGGTGTTGTAGTGTGGGCGGTCGGGCAAAAACTGTGTAGCATCGCGAAGCGAAAGATACTGCGGCATGTGGTTGTTACCCCATGTCGCCGCAGTCCAAAAAGAAAGCGGCGACGTACCGGCAGATTCGCGCACGTTTTCTGGCGGGGCTGGCCCGTCCTGAGAAAAAACGTGCACGTCTGCCGATACGTCGCCGCCGTGTCCGCGGTAATCGCCTCACCACTCAAGGTGATAATCGGTGTTACGGAGCAGTCGCCGCAAAGCAGTCGCCCATAGCCCGACAGCGCCAACCTTCTTAGCCCTCGGTGGCTGTCCGTGTTGCGCGATCGTATCGTGGCACTCCTTCCCATCCTTATTCAGCATCTACACAATGCTTTTTTTCGGCCCGGTCGTCGTCGATCCGTTGTCAAACCGCGGCGCCGTAAGCGTTTCGCGGAGTCCGGCGTACTGGTGTGGAGAGGATTAAGCTGGCTTTCCGCACTTCCTGTGCGGCCATCACCAGCCCTGCCATTCCGAAACCATCATAAACTTTTTTGCGCAAAAAGTCAACTATCCAATTTTAAGTGCGACCTCGCGGGCCTTTTGCTGATTCAATTCTGCATAGATTTGTGTCGTGTCCGCGCGAGAATGCCCGAGCGTGCTCTGCGCAACGTCCAGGCCGAACTTCTCGCGTATCGCCGTGGCCGCCGTGTGTCGAATCCGATTAGGCGACCAGCGGTTTTTCGACCGCCACCGGGCCAGCTCTTTGCGCTGGGCGGGTGTCAGCTCCGCGGCCGGCACGTCCTGCAACGTCGAATGCGTAAACGCCCGGTCGCAAGTCGCCATGAATCGCCCGCCGGAAACTGGCCGTCGTGTAGCGGAAGCACGGGGAGCGGAATAGATACTTCGCCAGTATCGCTTGTGCCCGGGGGCCGATGGCAATCGTCCGGGCCTTGCCGTGCCGCTGCGTCTTATGTCGTGGTGGGCTGAATGTCCAAACTTCCCCGCTCCGATCAATATGTTCGACCGCCAACTGGCACAGCTCGGCCGATCGCATCCCGCTCAGCCGCATGATGCGAATCAT
The DNA here is from genome assembly GCA_963738665.1 of uncultured Planctomycetota bacterium. Classification (GTDB taxonomy): domain Bacteria; phylum Planctomycetota; class Planctomycetia; order Pirellulales; family Lacipirellulaceae; genus JABDGM01. The sequence continues at coordinate 192,222 of CAVTXL010000002.1, read as the reverse complement.
ATCGCCTACCTTCGATGACACCTTCGCAATCGTTTTTTCGATAATGTGATACCATCCCAATTCTTCTGTAAAAGTGCCTGAGTGATTTTGGGCGGTCTCACTTGGTTTCGAAGGTTACATAACGTTTTCCGGTCTCCCATTCTTCGCTGAGCTCCATCAGCACGGCGGTCACCAATCTTAGCAGCGACGCATCGTTGGGGAACAGGGTCGCCACGCGGGTGCGGCGTTTGAGTTCCTTGTTGACGCGCTCCAGCATGTTGGTCGTCCGCAGTCGCACGCGGTGCGATGGCGGCAGGCGGAACACGGCGAAGCTTTCGGGCACGTTCTCTTCCATCCAGGCGGCCAGCTTCTGCGCCGTCTTCTGATACTTACGCACCACACGCCCAAGCTGTTCGCCGGCCGTGTGCTCGTGGGCCGAGTCGAGGACGCTTTGTAGATCTTCGATCACCTCGCCTTTCATCTCCTCGCGCGGCACGTGAGCCATCGCATTGCGCATCAGGTGGAACTGGCAGCGCTGCCAGGGCACGCCGGGAAAGCAGGCCTTGCGGGCTTCTTTCAAACCGGCATGCGCGTCGCTGGTGATCAGCTCCATGCCGCAGAGCCCGCGCTCCACGAGCGACTTGAAGAACTCACGCCAATGAACTTCCGCTTCACTGAGCGAAACACTCACGCCCAGCACGCTGCGGCGGCCCTCGGCATCCACGCCAATCGCTAGTAATACCGAGCAGTCCACGATTCGGCCCCCCTCGCGAATCTTCTCATAGCGGGCGTCCAGGATCAGGTATTTCACCTGCCCGAGGGGCCGGTTTCGCCACTTCGCCAAGTCTTCATCCAACAGCGCCGTGGCCCGGCTGACGTCGCTGGAGGATATTTCGCAGCCACACAGTTCTTCAGTGATCTTCGTGACCTTGCTGGTCGACACGCCTTGCACGTACATCTCCGCGAGGGCCAGGCGAAGCGCTTTCTCACTGCGACTGCCGCGTTCCAGGACGCTCGGGTAGAACTTCGCGCCGCGGACCTGCGGCACGGCGAGTTGCAACTGGCCGACCCGCGTCTTGAGCCGTCGCGGCTTGAAGCCGTTGGCCTGGCCATGCCGCGCATTGCCGCGCTGATATGGTCCCACGCCGAGCGCTTGTTGCCGTTCGATCTTCATGCATTCGTTGATGAGTAGTTCCATCGCCCGCGCCATGCCGTCAAAGCCATGCTCGGCGAGCAACTGGACAGCTTCATTCGTAATGCTAGGATGAGCTTGGTGGGTCATGATTGGGTCTCCTTAAATTGTGAGTTAAACAATTCTAGGAAACCAAGCGTGACCCGCCCTCTTTCAAACAGGCCGGCGATTCGTCGCATCGCTAGCAGTTACAGAATCGGTGGGACGCTATCCGATAATGGCGTCCTCTATCGGCCGAACGGGTTTTGTTTCCCGGACGTTAAATTCCCCCAGGGCCAGCGGGGGAACGGCATCAAGAGCATGGCGGGCGCCCGCGGGCAGGATTTCCTCACTTACTCCCCAGCTAACAATCCGTTTAACCCGAGCACACTGCTCGGCAATGTAGGCGCGGGACCAGCCCGTGTCGATCATGGCTCGCCGCATCGTCTTAAACGCCTTGGGGCCGAAGTCGCGGGCTAAGATGTTGCCATGCGTGCGACGTAGAACTTTTGCGGCCAGCTTCGCATGGACTACTTCCATCGCTTTGACGCCGCCGTAGCGGCGATGGCAAATTCGAGATACGCCGCCAACAGCATCGTCACGGTGAACGCCACGGGCGCCGGTTCCGCGGCCGGTTTGTCGGCAGGCCGATTGACGGCTTTTGTGTAGCGCTCGTAACTGGCGGGCGAGCCGTACGCCCCCAGGTGAACACGCTGGCCAGCGATGATCGTGTACGCCCGATCGGCTCGGCCCTTCTCAACCTGACGGCAGTAACGGGCAGGTTTTGCTACTTTGGCGGGCATGGCAACTCCTTCAAGTGGCGGAAAAGCTACCCAATGGGTAGGTTTCCTTGAAGCAAGCTGCACTACCGACCATCGGTAGGTCGCCTCGAAGGGCTAATCAGCAAAAGACTTACAACGAGTGGAGCGGAAGGGAGTTGAACCCTCGACCTCTGCATTGCGAACGCAGCGCTCTCCCAACTGAGCTACCGCCCCTAAATTGTTTGGCATTCACGCTTTGTGAAGCATATTGAAGTGGGCGCGGGAGGATTGCACCCCGAATTGCACCCTTCCCCACCGCGGGAACCACCGACCTAACCTCTAAACGATGCATTGCCGCTCCCACCCGCAATGCAGAGGTACCCGCATAATTGGCTTCTGCGGTAACTAGACCACGGCACTCCACGAAAGAGCCTTGATCTTACCCGTCGCACGTCGCCGAGCCAAGGGAGTTCGACAACGGATAAGCAGAACGGCCAATCCGCAGACCAAGGCAATACTACTTGGCTCCGGGACGATGCTCGAACCGCTCAGGATGATGTAAGCCGATTCGATTTGAGCGACAATAGGCACGTCCACGATGATGCCAGAGGACAGTATATCATCAGGAGAGCCAAGCAATGGCGGGAACTGTGTGCCAGAACCGGGACCAACCCACAAGTAGATGGCAAACGATACGGGCGGGTAGCCATCGGGATTTGGCAAAGGAACTGTTTGGGGAACGAACGGATACGAGTACGCCGTCTCGAATCTCAACGTCGCTGGGGTTGGGTCAGTGGAAAACTCGATCGAATTGACGAAGTTCGGAAGGAAAGTGACCTTTGGCAGCAGGTCGAAGGTAGCGTTCTCTCGAATCACGCCATCTCCGTGCGCAATCCCTGGCGAGACGTGTCCCTCAACGACAAGCGTGGCTTCTTCTACTGCATAGAAGCCGAACGGTGTTTCAACCTGAGCCCCAGCGCCTCCATATTGTCAGGGAGCCATCGTAGATTTGCTCGCCAAGAAGAGATGGCAATTCGTAGCGAATCGAACCGGCGAAAGCGGCGTTGCTCGCGAACAGTAAGATAATTGGCGCTAAGTGCTTCATTCTGCCACCTTTCAGTTGCTATTATAACGGCCTGATTGCGGCTGAAATGTCACGCAACAGCCAAATTTCTCGCTCCAGCAAGGGTGCAGATTTCTAGCCTAACTTTGCCCTGCACCCTTGAACCCGAACCCTTGCACCTACCAGTGTGGACCAGTCTGGATCAGATTGGACCAGATTGGACCAGTTTCAGAACCGCTGTAAAACGCGATATGTTCAGAAGCGCCTTAAATCACAGGCTATTTCGAATTGCGGCATTTTCGTTGCGAACGCAGCGCTCTCCCAACGGAGCTACCGCCCCGGTGCGCGAAGTACCGCGGAAAAGACGATTCTAAACGCCGTTTGGAGGCAAGACAAGGAGACAGGGAGAGGGGGAAGAAGGTGAGTTTGTCTTCAACTCGCTTCGCTCCTTGAATTTCCGTTCGCGGCTTCGGCTGTCAGCTCAGCTCGAATGTCTTCGACCGCTGGGCTCAGACCCGAAGGGAGCTCGTCGAAGTCAGCGAAACGAAGCGAGCGGGGTTACACCGATTTCCGCTCGCAGAGCGCGCGGGCTACACTAGCGTGGCGTCTTGCGGGTGCCGTCGAGCATCGGGCGGAGTTCTTCGAAGAAGTCGTAGACGTCGTTGAATTGGCGGTAGACGCTGGCGAAGCGGACGAAGGCCACGGCGTCCAGGTCGCGGAGATATCGCATCACCAGCTCGCCCAGCTCTCGGCTTTCCACCTCACTCTCAAAGTGGGCGTAAACGTCGTTTTCGATGGCGGTGGTCGTGGTCTCGATTTGCCGCGTGCTGATCGGCCGCTTCCAGCAGGCCCGTTCCAGGCCACGTTTAATCTTTTCGCGCTCGAATGGGACGCGTGAACCGTCCTTCTTGATGACTTTGATTGTAGTCTCTTCGGGCCGTTCGTAGGTTGTGAATCGGCGGCCGCAGTGGACGCACTCGCGCCGCCGCCTGATCGCCAGACCATCCTGGCTCGAACGGGAGTCGATCACCCGGTCGTTATCGACGCGGCAGAAGGGGCATTTCATAAATGCTTACTATACACGGAGCGTGGTGGATGTACAGATGCCGCGAAAGGGCGCTGGATGTGGGGGGGCTGGATGCGGGGGGTTGGATGCTGGATGCTGGATAGCCTGGATAGAAGGCTGAAGTGGCAAGCTCCGTATTCTCGCTTGCCACTTATCAGGTATCCCACGACGAACATCCCGCATCCGTTAACGAGCATCGAGCATTGAGCATGTTGTGCGGAATTCTGAACGTGAACAAGCCGTCCGGCGTCACGTCGCGCGATGTGGTGAACCGCGCCGAGCGATTGACCCGGCCGGCTCGTTGCGGCCATGCCGGAACGCTCGATCCGCTAGCAGCCGGCGTGCTGGTAATTTGCGTAGGTGCGGCGACGCGGCTCGTCCAGTACGTGCAGCGGATGCCGAAGTGCTATCGGGCCACGTTTCTGCTTGGCTGCCAAAGCCCAACGGACGATGTGGACGGTGAGGTCGCGCGGCTGGTCGGAGCCAGGAGGCCGTCCCGGAGCGAAGTTGATGTGGCGCTGCCGGCGTTTGTAGGCGAAATCATGCAGCGGCCGCCGGCCCACTCGGCGGTGAAAGTCTCCGGCCGGCGGGCCTACGCACTCGCCCGGCAGGGCAAGCCGGTCGAGCTGGCCCCGCGGCGGGTGATTGTGCACAGCCTCGCGCTGCGGCGTTACGAATATCCTGAGTTAGGACTCGAAATCGAATGCGGCAGCGGTACCTACGCCCGTTCGCTCGGCCGCGACGTGGCGGAAGCTTTGGGCACGGCGGCCGTGATGTCGGCGCTAGTGCGGACGGCGATCGGTGGATTTTGTGTCGAAGAGGCAGTGCGGCCGGACGAGCTGACGGCGGATTCGATACACCATCACCTTCTGCCCGCACTCACCGCGCTGCCCGAGATGCCGCGCGTCGCCGTGAACGAAGCGGAACTGGAAAGACTTCGCCACGGCCAACCGATTGCCGCACAACAGACAGTCCAGAATCCGGCCGGTTGTGCGCCTAATGAGCCCATTGAATTGGCAGCAATCGATTTAAGCGGCAGGCTCACAGCGATTGTCGTCGAGAAGCGGCCGGCCGAACTTTGGCCCGTGCTCAACTTGGTATGACAACATCGTTTCAGCGTCCATCGGTGCGATCCGAACAGTTGTAACGGTCGTAGTGCCATGGTCGGTTCTCTTTCTCCCAAGATGCGGTCGCCCGCAGCCAGTCCTGCTAGTCATCCGTACTGGGACGGAGATACTTCAAGTAGCCACCACGTAAGAGCTAACGTCGCGGGCGGCGATTGTGGCGTCGGTTGCTAGCAACGTCCGAAACGTAAGGAAGTGTGGCGCACGCGCCGCACCCATCCGCTACGGATAGCTCCTCGGGCATGGACGTGCCCTGACTAACTCGTTGTTGGGGTCGCGGGTCCATTCGCCTGCCTGCCCCGTCCTGACAGGCGAGCCGCCTGTCACTACACGTCCCGATGTTTGAAGAACGCAGTCTGAAGCTCGACTTGTGCGCGCTCACGTTGTCGGCCCTGGTCGTTTTCCTGGGCGTGGCCCTGTGGACGTACGACGTCGCCGATCCGCCTGGCACGCTCACCTGGCCGGCGAGTGAAACCGTACACAACGCGTGCGGCCGAACCGGGGCTGCCAGCGCCCATTATCTGTTTGAAAGCCTGGGCTACGGGGCGTGGTACCTCGTGGGTTCGCTCGCCGTGCTGACGGTGCTGCTCGTGCGGCGGCGCGAGATCGACCAGCCCGTGCTGCGGGCGGTGGGCTGGGCCGTATCGCTCGTCGGACTCACGACGCTGGCCTCGATGGCTGCGCCGAATTGGTCGCCGGGACCCATGGCCGGCGCCGGTGGTTACGTCGGCGCGATGGGCCGGGCGCTGCTCGAAGCTCATTTCGCACACGCAGGCTCGTACATCTTCGCATTCAGCGTGGTGCTGGCCGGCCTGTTGTTGTCCACCGACTATTTCGTATTCAAAGCGGCCGCGGCCACCACCAGCGTCACCGGCCGCTCGCTTCTACAAGTCGGCCAACTCGGCCAAGGCGGCTCGAAAAGAATTCGTCGCGTGAAAACCGACCTAGAGGATGAATTTGACGACGAAGCGGCGTACGACGAGGAAGAGGACGAAGACGAGGAGGAAGAGGACGAAGACGAAGAGCGCGAAATCCGCATTCGCACGCCGGCCGATAAGGCGGAAGAGGCCGCCGCTGAGGAAGAAGAAGACGAGGCGGACGACGAGGAAGAAGAAGAAGACAAAGCTGGCGACGAGGAAACCGACGACGACGGCGAGGTCGCTTCAGAGGCTGACGAGCCCGCGCAAAGCACGGCTTCAAAAATCGCCAGTGGCCTGAAGTCGGCCCTGGGCATCAAGAACCGCCGCCAACAGGCCGCGGCAGCCAAGACGGAGCGACAAGAAGTGATCGAGCAGCTCGAAGCGGCCGACCAGACGATCGACGAAGAGATCGACTACGAGCTGCCGCCGCTCGATTTGTTGCTGCCCAACGAGGAAGTTTGCTACGAGGAACACGAAAAAGAAGTCCGCCGCAAAGCGAAGGTGCTGGAAAAGACGTTCCAGAATTTCGGCTTCAACGTGCGGGTCGTCGAGATCGAGACCGGGCCGGTCATCGCCCAGTACGAAGTCGAACTCGAAGCCGGCCTGCGGCTGGCCAAAATCACCAGCCTGGCCGATGACCTGGCGATCGCCCTGCGCGTGCCGAGCGTCCGGATCGTCGCGCCGATTCCGGGCAAGAACACGGTCGGCATCGAGGTGCCCAACGAGAACCGCCAGTTCGTGCGGCTGCGGGAAGTGATCGAAGAAACGAACGGCCGCGCAAAGCGGATGAAAATCCCGATCTACCTTGGCAAAGACGTGGCCGGCAACCCGATGGTGGTCGACCTGGCCGCGCTGCCCCACCTGCTGATCGCCGGACGCACCGGCACGGGCAAGAGCGTCTGCCTGAATTCGATCATTGTGTCGATGCTGATGAGCCGCGGGCCCGACGAAGTGCGGATGCTGATGATCGACCCGAAGATGGTCGAGCTAAACTGCTACCGCAAGCTGCCGCACCTGATGCACCCGGTCGTGACCGACATGCGGAAGGCCGAGGCGATCTTGGCCTGGGCGGTCGACAAGATGGAAGAGCGCTATCAGCTACTCTCGCGGGCCGGCGTGCGGCACGTGAGCGTTTACAATCAGCTCGGCGACGAAGAGCTGCGCGAGCGGATTCAGCCCGAAAGCGACGACGATTGGCGGCAGATTCCGCGGCAGTTGCCGTACATCGTGATCGTGGCCGACGAGTTGGCCGACTTGATGATGACGGCCGGCAAAGACGTCGAGCAGCACATCATTCGCCTCGCCCAAAAGAGCCGGGCGGTCGGCATCCACTTGATCCTGGCCACGCAGAAGCCGACGGTCGACGTGATCACCGGCCTGATCAAGTCGAACCTGCCGGCCCGCATCGCGTTCCAAGTGGCCAGCCGCGTCGATAGCCGCGTCGTGCTCGACGAGATGGGGGCCGACAAGCTGTTGGGCAACGGCGACATGTTGTTCTTGCTGCCGGGCACGAGCACGCTGTTGCGCGGCCAGGGCACCTACCTGTCGGACGATGAAATCACCCGCGTGGTCGATCATCGTTGGCACCGACGAACCGCAGTTCGCCAGCGAGCTGATGCAACTGAAGACGAAAGACGAGCAGGAAGCGGCGACGGCGGGCGGCTTCAAGAATCGCGACGAACTATACGAGGCGGCGGTCGACATCGTGGTCCGCGAACGCCGCGGCAGTTGCTCGCTGCTGCAGCGGGCGCTGGGCATCGGCTACGGCCGGGCGGCGCGGCTGATCGATTTCATGGCCGAGGACGGCATCGTGGGCCAGTACAACGGCTCGCAAGCCCGCGAGGTGATGATCTCGCTGGAAGAATGGGAAGCTCGCACCACCGGCGATGCAGAATTTTCGTCGACAAACGACGAGGCCGCCTCACTGACAGCGCAACCGGCCCTGGGCGCCCCGGGTCCAAAGACTCGAAGGGTCCGCACCGCAACAGACGCCGTCACGGCCGCCAATGTTGCGCCGCGCCGCCGCAATAAGATCATTCCTGAGCCAGATGAACTGAGCGAGCTGGAAGACAACAACGAATTCGACGATGACGATCTAGTTGAAGATGCCGAACTCGAAGGAGCAGAAATCGACGAAGACTACGAGGAAGAGGAAAACGCCGAAGACGGCGAGTCCGCTTCGGCGTACGGGCAGCTCGACGCACAAGAATGGGACGACGAAGAATCGGCGGTGGTCGACACAGATGAGTGCGACGAAGACGAAGACGAAGAGTACCAAGAGGATGAGTGCGAGGACGACGAACTAGCCGAAGAGGACAAGCGCGAAGCGGACGAAGCGGCAGTGGACGAGGAGGCGGAAGCGGAAGATGAAGATGATGAGGCGGCCGAAAAAGTGCCGCCTCGTCCGCTTCGGCGGCGGCGCGCTCGTTCGCAGCGACGAAGTCAGACGGCATGACGGCTCAACGGATAGGCTGGGCAAGTTTTGAATCAGACATCGTTTCCCATCGAGCGGTTCCTCATTCCAATCGCCCCCATCTTGCCGCTCTGATATTCGCCATACGCCTCGCGAATTTCTTCCTGCGTATTCATCACAAACGGCCCCTGGCCAACAACCGGCTCGCCGATCGGCTTGCCCGCCAGCACCAGCACCGTTGCGGCAGAGGTTGTTGATAGCGAGATGCCGTCGCCCGCGCCATCGAACGCGACCAAGCTCACGCCCGCAACGTCTTTACTATCATCCACGCGAACCGTGCCGTTACGAACCAGCAGCAGCACGGTGTGGCCGGCGGGAATTTGCAGCTCGACTTTGGCATTGGCATTGAGCCGGATGTCAAATAGCTCGATCGGCGTCACAGTGTGGGCCGGTCCTTTCGTGCCGGCGAGCTCGCCGGCGATGACGCGGACCGTGGCGCCGCCGGCTAGCTCGATGCTCGGAATCTGTTTGGCCAGCAGCTCTTGATATCGCGGCCGCTCTTTTTTGGCCGCGGCCGGCAGGTTGACCCAGAGTTGAGCCACTTCGAACGTGCCTCCTTCCCGGGCGAATCGCTCGCTGTGGAACTCCTCATGCACGACGCCGGAGGCGGCCGTCATCCACTGCACGTCCCCGGGGCCAATCTTGCCGTGGCTGCCCGAGGAGTCGCGATGCTCCAGCTCGCCCTGCCAGACGATCGTGACCGTCTCAAAGCCCTTGTGAGGATGCTCGCCGACACCCGGCCGGCCGCGCGACGGGGCGAACTGGTAAGGCTCGGCGTAGTCGAGCAAGAGAAACGGATCGACGCCCTGGTCGTTGTAGGAGAAGAGCGTGCGAACGGGGAAGCCGTCGCCGACCCAGTGCGGGGCGATGTTGTTGCGGATGGCACGAACTTGTTTTAGCGTCACTTGCGCACCCGCCTTTCTTCATTTGTAAATCTGCAATTTGCAATTTGCATTTTGCAATTGTTCAAGAGTGCGACCGTTTGGGCAAGCACATCGCTGCTTCCCGACCGAAACGGTCGGGCTATTTAAGTCGAAATCCCCTCCTCCAGCGCCGCCTCTTCGGCGACCTGTTCCTGCAACACGTCTTCCGGCCGACGGGCCTCGATGAGTTCGACCCGTTTCCACTTGCCGCCGGCCAGCCAGATGAGGGTCATGATGGCGGCCAGGACGTTTGAGATGTTGATCGACCACCAGATGCCGTTCTCGGCCAGCGGCGTGTGTTGCGAGAGGACATAGGCCAGCGGGAATCGCAGCACCCATTGCGAGACGAGCGTCTGCAGCATGGCGGCCGTCGTGTCGCCCGCGCCGCGGAACGTGCCGGTGATCACTTGCTGCACGCCGATGCAACCGAAGGTGGCCCCGACGATGCGGATGTAAATCACCGAGATCGCGACCGGCTCGCCGCCGTCGGGCAGAAAGGCCAGCGACACCGGGTGAGCGAAAATCATCAAGAGGAAGCCGAACACTTGCAGCACGACGAATGAGAGCAGCGTGGCCACGGTGTTTGTCCGCTCGGCCCGGTCGATTTTGCCGGCGCCGATGTTCTGGCCGACGATGGTCGACGTGGCCATCGAAAAGCCCATCGCCGGGATGAGGACGAACGTCGTCACCCGCAGGCCGACGCCGAACGCGGCCATCACCGTCGTGCCGAAGGGCGACACCAGAAACGTGAGCATCGTCAGGCTCAGCGCCCGCATCGACTGTTCGAGCGAGGCGGGGACGCCCAGCTTGAATGCCCGCCACATGAAGGCCCAATCGGGGCGGAAATCGGCCAGCCGCAGCCGCAGGCCGAAGCGGCCGCTGAAGAGGAGCCAGAAGCCGATCGCCGTGGCGATGCCTTGCGTGAACACAGTCGCGATGGCGGCCCCGACAACGCCCCAGGCCGGCACCGGGCCCCAGCCTTTGATGAACAGCGGATCGAGCACGAGATTCAAGAGCACCGTGAGCAGTACGATGTAGACGGGCGTTTTCACTTCACCCAGGCCGCGCATCAGCGATTGGTATACATAGAAGCCGAACACGAACGGAAAGCCGAAGCAGGAGGCTTGCAGGAAGCGGACCGCGTCGGGCAGCACGTCGGGCTCGGCTTTCATCATCTGCATGATGGGCAGCGCGAGCAGAAAGCCGCCGGCGGCAAGCACCAGCGACACGGCCAGCACCATCATCAGCGTCTGGGCTGCGACGTGGTTCATCGCCCGCTCGTCGCCGCGGCCCTTGTACTGGGCGATGAGCACGCTGCCGGCAATCGGCAGGCCGCCGCCGATCGCGATGAGGAGAAAATTGATCGGGAACGAGAGCGTGACCGCGGCCACCGCCTGCGGACTCACGCGGCCGACCCAGAACGTATCGGTGATCGAATAGGCCGTTTGCAGGATGTTGGCGAGCACGACCGGCACGGAGAGCCGGACGATCGCGCGGAGGATCGAGCCCTCGGTAAGCGGGGCGGGGCCGGCGGCTAGCGCGACAAGCTTTGGTTGGTCACGCATCGCAGATTCAACTGTCTTGTCTTTACTCGCTATGACAACCAATTCACGGTGATAGCAGGCGTTCGGCGTCTGCAATCAATTCAGGCAGTTTGTTGTGGATCACGTCCCAGACGATCGGGTCGGACACGACGTCGTACCCATGAATAACGATGTTGCGAAAGGCAATGATCTTTTCGTGTTCATGGATGCCGGCCGCCGTCGAGGGTGATAAACGAGCCAGCCGGCCGAGCGCTTCGCCGATGACTTCGAATTTCCGCTCGACGCCCGCTTTCACCAGCTTGTTGGCGTGGTATTCCTCAAAGGACAGCGAACCGACAAATTGTTCGATGTCTTTCGCCGCGGTAAGAATATCTGCCAGGAATTTTTCCGCGTCATGCTGCATACACCAGCATCCGGCTTTCGTCGATTCGCTTTCGCAAGATCGGGTTTTCGACCGAGGACACTTCCACGAGATCGACCGGGGAGCCGACGATCTTCTGCAGCGCTTCGCGTAAGGCCAGGTAGCGATCGAGCAGGCCGGCAGCAGCGGGTCGTTGAACTCGACAAGAAAGTCGGCGTCGCTGGCGGCGGTCCAATCCTGTCGCGACCGCGACCCGAATAGTTCCAATCGCTTCACGTCGTGGGCGCGGCAGATAGCCGCGATATTTGCTTTCTTCTGCTCGCTCAGTTGATCGAGAATACTACTCATCGTACGTACCAGCCAAGTGCTATTCCATTCTCCTCACTATAACATCAAGCGACCCCGCCGACCCACCGCAGGTTCACTCGGGCAGCTTCGCCAGCGCGGCCGCGACGGACGCGAGTTGGCCCTCGACCTCGGCCAGCTTGGCCCGCTCGGCGGCGACGACCGGGGCTGGGGCCTTGTCGACAAAGGCCTTGTTGGCGAGCTTTTTGTGGATCGTGTCCACGTACTTTGTGAGGTCGGCACGCTGCTTTTCGAGCCGCGTGCGCTCGGCCGCGACGTCGATGAAGCGGGACAAATCGACCATGACCTCAATTTGCCCTTGTTCACCTGAAAGTATAACGCTTGCTCCGGTGTGGGGAGCCGGCACATCAGGACCCCAAGCTGATGCAGTAGCATGGGCCATTTGCGTGAAATAGGGCTGCATCGGGCGAAGTAGCTCTGCTGTGCTCTCGTCACACTTGACCGCAAACGTGATGTCTTCCTTAGATGGGATATTCTGTCGTTGCCGAATCTCTCGGATTGCGCCGAGCACGGCCTGGAAATCGGCGAATTGGGCTTCGATGGTGGAGTCTTGATGGGAGGTGTCGGCGACAGGCCAAGGGGCGATGCAGATGCTTTCGGGCGTTGACGCAGTTTGCCCGCCCGCTGAAGGGGGCGCGCCGTTCGTTTTCCCCCTCCCTTGTAGGGAGGGGCTAGGGGAGGGTTCGCTGGCCGCCAGGCCGCGGACAGGCGCCACCTCGCCCAGCAATTGCCAAACTTCTTCGGTCAGAAACGGCATCATCGGATGGAGCAATCGCATCAGTACGTCGAGAGCGTGGGCCAACACGCGCTGGGCGGTTTCGCGGGCACTCCCTCTCCCTTCGGGAGACGGTTCCTCACTCCCTTCTCCCTTTGGGAGAGGGGTCGGGGGTGAGGGGGCCCCGCCGCGAGTCAGGGCTCCCTCACCCTGCCCTGTCCCAGGGGGAGAGGGTTCCGCAAATCGGGCCTTGGTCATTTCCACGTAGAAGCTGCAGAACTCATTCCAGGCAAAATCGTAGAGCGTGCGGGCCGCGTCGGCGTAGCGGTAGCGCTCGAGGGCGTCGGTCACTTGCTGCGTCACGGTCGAGAGGCGGGAGAGCAGCCAACGGTCTTCGAGGAGCAAGGATTCAGGAGGCGGGATGCGGGATGCGGGGAAGTCTTCCCTGTCTCCCGCATCCTGCATCCTGCCCCCTTCCTCCAGATTCATCAGCGAAAACCGCGCCGCGTTCCACAGCTTGTTCGCAAAATTCCGCCCCAGCTCGAAGCGTTCGCTGACGACGGCCCCGCGCGGCAGCGCCTTGTCTTCCGGCTTCTCGGCCCACTGCGTGCGAAACGGCTGGCCACACTTTTCGCAATCAATCCGCGGCAGTTGCCGGTTCTTCTTCGTCTGCGGAAACATGGCCCCACAATGCGGGCACTCGAACTCGACCGGCAGCTTCACGTCCTGCGTGTCGGTCGTCAGATACGCAATCCCAAACCGCAACGCATCGGCCCCGAACTTCTCGATCACATCCAGCGGGTCGACGCCGTTCCCCTTCGACTTCGACATTGTCTCGCCATAACCGTCGAGAATCTTGGGCGTGATATAGACTTCGCGAAACGGCACCTCGCCCATGTTGTACAGGCCGGCAATCACCATGCGGGCGACCCACAAGGTGATGATGTCGCGCGAGGTAATCAGCGTGCTGGTGGGGTAGAACTTTCTCAGTTCGGGCGTTTCGTCGGGCCAGCCCATGGTCGAGTGGGGCCAGAGGGCGGAGGAGAACCAGGTGTCGAGGACGTCGGACTCTTGCTCAATCGAACAGCTTTGAAGTATGTGCCCTCCGGAGGGCGTTTTCTCCCAATACTCTTCGTCTTTCTTCGAGTCGAAATGTTTCGAGAGATCCTCAAGCTCTTGAAATGCTCGATCCGCGGTCGGTGTGCGTGTGCAAACCAATGTACGGCCCGGACATTCTTGAAGTACAACCTGATCGTCCAAACGCAAATCGTTGAGCCATTGTTCAATTGACGCGCGTACTTCTCGATCACTCCAGATTCGCTCGCCAGTATACGTCGACGTTACTTCGTCATAGCTGATGGTCCACACCGGAATCCGGTGTCCCCACCAAAGCTGCCGACCAATTGGCCAATCTCTCTTTTCGCTGAGCCAATCTAAATAACCCTTCGCGTAGCGATCGGGCACGATTTTTACGCGGCCGCTGGTGACGGCATCCATGGCCGTCTGAGCGAGGTCGCGCCCCTCACCCCCGGCCCCTCTCCCGGAGGGAGAGGAGAGCAATTCATTTTCGCCGATCTTCATAAACCACTGATCGGCCAAATAGGGTTCGATCGGCGTCTTGCTGCGGTCGCTGTGGGCCAGGTCGATATCGCGGTCTTCCTTGTCTACCAATATGCCGGCCGCTTCCAAGTCGGCGACGACCGCGTCGCGGGCCTTGGTGTGCATTTTGAGGCCGCGATATTTCGCCGGCACGCTGTCGTTCAGCAGCCCATCCACCGTCATCACGTTGATCGAGCCAATCTCCGGGTGCCGCTGGCCCACTTCGTAGTCGTTTGCATCATGGGCCGGCGTGATTTTCACGCAGCCGCTGCCGAGTTCGGGCTTGGCCCACTCGTCGGCGATGAGCGGGATCGTGCGATCCGTGAGGGGGAGTTGCAAGCGCACGCCGCGGTGGGCCATGTTGCGGAGTTGGATCAAGAGCGGGAGAACCGCCGTGCGGCGGCCGCTAAGGGATTCGATTTCGGCTTCGATGGCGGCCTTTTCTTTCGAGGGTGCGGAATAGAGTTTTTCGCGCAGGGCGGCGCCGGCTTGGTCGAGCGCCGCCGCCGGATCGGGATGGACGGCCACGGCCGTGTCGCCGAGCATCGTCTCGGGGCGCGTCGTGGCCACGATCACATGATCGGGCTCGCCCGGCCGCACGTCTGCGGGCACCACGGGATACTTGATGTGATAAAAGTGGCCCTTCACCGTCTCGTGAAACACTTCATCATCGCTGACGGCCGTCTGCAGGAACGTGTCCCAATTCACCAGCCGCTTGCCGCGGTAGATTTTGCCGTCCTGAAAAAGGCGAAAGAACCACTCGCGGACCGCGCGGCGCACTGCTCGTCGAGCGTGAACCGCGTCCGCTGCCAATCGCAACTGCAGCCGAGCTGCTTGAGCTGGCCGAGGATGCGGGCCTCGTACTGCTCCTTCCATTTCCAGATGCGGTCGACGAGGTTCTTTCGCGCCTCGTCGACGGTCTTCCCCAAATCGTGCCGAGTCTTGCCTTCTTCCTCAAACAGCCGCCGTTCGACCACCGCCTGCGTGGCGATACCGGCGTGATCGGTCCCCGGCATCCACAGCACGTTATAGCCCTGCATCCGCTTCATGCGGACGAGGATATCTTGCAGGGTATTATTCAGGGCGTGGCCGAGGTGCAGCGCCCCGGTCACGTTTGGCGGCGGGATGACGATCGAAAACGTGGGCCGGGTGTCAGCCGGGTCGGCGTTGGCGTGAAAATATCCGCGGCGTTCCCACTCGGGATACCAATGGGCCTGGGCGGCGGCGTGATCGTATTGGGAGGGAAGTTGTTTGAAGTCCATTTCAGGGATTCTGCCCGACAAGTTGCAGACCGGGGACGTGTTGAAAGTGCTGATCGCGTGTATCAAGCGTCAAGTCGTGTTCAAGAGCCTGGGCAGCGATCCAAATATCATTCGTCGGTATCAACGTCCCCTGCGTACTCAGAGCGGCCCAAATTTGAGCGTAGAACTGAGCAGTCTCCGCGGTGGGAATCAGGAGGTCGACTTTCGGCTTGCTAAGGAATTTGGCCAATAGTCTTTCATTCCGCCGTTGCTGCGAACCAATTCGGAATCCCGCACGCAATTCACCGAGCACGATTAGCGGCAACCATATTTCTTCCGCTGACTCCGCCCGCCGAACCACCGTCGGATCGCCTTGATTTAGATCGTCGTACCGGTTCGTATCGAGCAGCAAACGCATGCGGATTTGGGCTCACTTCCAAAGCTCGGGGTCGATTTGCCGCTGTTCCTCGAACGCGGCGCGGGCCTGTTCGTCGATGGTGCATGCTCCGGCAACGTCGGACAAATCTCGAATCTTTTGGGGCGGGGCGACGAGCCCGAAGCTCCGTTTCAGTTCGTCGAGAATTGCCTGTTCCGGAGTCTTTTGCTCGGCAGCGGCCCGCGCCTGAATGGCGCGATGCAACTCTTCCGAAATATTGTCGAGTACGTAGTTCATATCTGGATTCACATTCTAATATACGGCGAGCGCCTTACCCATAGCGCCGGGCATTGGCCGTCGAGGCTCTACGATTGGTCCTTGCATAACTTGTACTCAATACTATCCACCAGCGCGTCCCAGCTCGCTTTGATGATATTCTCATTCACGCCCACAGTGCCCCAGGTGTGCCCGCTGTCGTCGCGGGTTTCGATCACGACGCGGACGCGGGCGGCCGTTGCTGCTTCGCTGTTGATGACACGTACCTTGTAATCGACCAGTTGCATGTCACGGAGGTTCGGGAAGTGGCCGTTGAGGGCCTTGCGGAGGGCCGCGTCGAGGGCGTTTACCGGGCCGTCCCCCTCGGCCACTTCGTGACGGATTTCGTCGCCGATCTTGAGCTTGACCGTGGCCTCGGTGGTCGTTTGGCCGTCGCCGCCGGTTTCGACGTCGGTGTGGTAGTGGATCAACTCGAAATGGGGCTGGAACGTGCCGGCCGCCTTGCGAACCAAAAGATCGAACGACGCCTCGGCTGCCTCGAATTGATAACCTTGGTTTTCCAAGTCGACGATCTGTTTCAACACTCGCTCCATCAGCGCGGGATCGTCTCTGAATTGTATCCGTGCGGCGAGCGCTCCCTCTCCTGATTCTGCAACCGCGGTATCCGAGAGGCCGCCCGACAATTTGAATTGGATGGTGGCCCGGCCCGATAATTCGCCGACCAGAATCCGCCGTTCGTTGCCCACGAGATTCGGCTCGATATGTTCGTAGCTTCGTGTGGTGCGGGCGATGGCGTGCGTGTGCATGCCACCTTTGTGGGCGAACGCACTATGACCGACGAAGGGTTGGTTCGTCGGGTGATTCATGTTGGCTATTTCGTAGACGTACCGCGACAGCTCGGTGAGATGGTCGACGCCGCGGCCGCCGAGTACTTCAAAGCCCTGTTTTTTGAGGGCCAGATTGGCGATCACCGAGATTAGGTTGGCATTGCCGCAGCGCTCGCCGAGGCCGTTGATCGTGCCTTGCACTTGGACGGCGCCGGCGTCGATCGCGGCCAGCGAATTGGCTACGGCCAGCTCGCAATCGTTGTGGGTATGAATGCCGAGCGGCACGCTTCACCGCCGCGGCCGCTTGCCGCGCGATCTGCCAGACTTCCTCCGGCATGCTGCCGCCGTTGGTGTCGCACATGACGACGAGCGATCGCGCCGCCCTCGACGGCCGCTTGGATGGTCCTCTTCGCGTAATCGGCATTGGCCTTCCAGCCGTCGAAGAAGTGCTCGGCGTCGTAGATCACGTCGCGGCCCTGCCTCGCGAAGGAAGGCGACCGTCTCGCGGATCATCGCCAGGTTCTCTTCCAGCGATACCCGCAGCACTTCCTGTCACGTGAAAATCGCTGGTTTTGCCGACGATTGTGACGACCGGCGACTGCGATTCGACGAGCGCCTTCATGCCAGGGTCGTCGGCCGGCTTGGCGCCGCGGCGGCGCGTCATGCCGAAGGCGCAGACGCGGCTGTGGGTGAGCGGCTCGGCGGCAATCCGCTGAAAGAACTCGGCATCTTTCGGGTTCGAAAGGGGATAGCCGCCTTCGACGAAGTCGAAGCCGAGCTCATCGAGCCGCCGCGCGATTAGCAGCTTGTCCTGCAGCGAAAGGTTGACTCCCTCGCCCTGGGCGCCGTCGCGGAGCGTGGTGTCGTAGATTTGGATTTTTTTCATGTTTTTGTTAAACCACAACGACACGAAAAACACAAAGGGATGGCCACGAAGAGGCACAAGAAGTCACGCAAGAATTCCAGCAATCGACTCGTAGCGATAGATAACCATTGCTTCTGTTTCTTTGCGTCCTTTTATGCCTTTTTGTGGCTACCCTATCGCTTCTACTTCGTGTGCTTCGTGACTCAGTGGTTCTACCTTTACTGCTTTACGATTTCGACGCGATCTTCGCCGTCGCCGACGTTGAACTCGGCTCGTAGGGGATAGTTCCAGTCGCTTGTCTTCGCAAGCGGCACTTCTTGGCCGTTGTGGCGGACCATATAGGATGAACCCGCTGGCGGCGAGAGGGATAGCTCAGTTTTGTGTTCATCGCCGGTGCGGTTTTCGAGCGTGAACGCAAGTCTCGAGAGCGATTTGTCGGTGACGATCGGCTGGCCGGCGGCGAAACCGTCGCGGTCGAGCTCGATTTTCAGGCGTTTGATGTCGCCTGATGCTTTGCCGGGGACCGAGTCGTACGTGACGACGGCGTAGAACCGCTGCCGCAGGCCGTCGCGAGGCTCGATGCGTAGTTCGTTGTCGTTCACGGCCTCAAGTTTCCCACCGTAGGCGATCCACGCAAACAGTTTGTCGTTCGTCAGAACCGTGGCCGAAGAGCGCAGCGCACCGCCGTAGCCGAGGTCGATTTCGCCGTCATAAAACCACGGGCCGCGCTCGATCTGCTTGCCGATCCAGGCCCGGCCACTTTTAGCGGCCATGAAGGACCAGCCGGTCGCGCCGTCTTTTTCTGGCCCCGGGTACCAATAGCCAAAGTTCGTCTCGGGCGTGCCGGTGTTCATCAGGCACCAGGCGCCGAGGTAGGAAGCGTAGCCGAGTTGGAGCCAGTCGTCGGGTTTGGCGGCGAAGTTCACGCCGTAGTCCAAAATGCCCCAGCCGCCCATCTGGGCCATGTAGGTCGTCGTGCTCGATTCGTTCGAGCGGGTGTAGTCTTCGCCGAGCGAGTAATAGTTGGCGTCGAGCCAGCCGCGGGTGGAGAGGCCGGCGAGGAGCTGCCGGTCCATGAACGCCCGCGAATCTTCGCGGCGGACGTCGGGGTGCGAAAAAACCTTGCCGCTCTCACGGTCGGTCCAGAGGTTTTCGTCAGGCTGCATGTCGTGCGTCGCGCCGTACTTGGCGAGGGCATAGGTCGACTCGAACGCCGTGCGGTCGAAGGCGAACTCCGAGCTGTAAGGATACGGGTGATCGTAGACGAAATACTTGACCTTTTTCTCCCACTCACCGCGGAGGAACTCGGCCTCCGGTTGCCGGCCGGCCGCTTCCAACGCGTCGATTATTTTTAGCACGACCAGCTCGTTGTACACGCCGAACCTGTACGTTTGATAATCATGCGGCAATAGCTCGCCGCCGTAAAGATAGAAGCCGCGGGCCGTCTGATAGGCTCGCTCCAGGTAGCCGGCCGCGTCGGTGTGGTGGACCAGCGTCGGGTATTTCTTGGCGATTTCGTACATGTGGTAGTAGAGCATCGTTACGTGGGCGTAGTCGTAGGGCCGCCAGACGCGCATCTTCTCCTTCAGGTCGGCCCGCGTTTCAAACGCCCGCTTGCGGTCGGGGTCGCGCTGCACCCACCAGTTCGGAATGCCGTACACGCCATACGGATAGGGCGTTTCCTTATCCGTCCGCTGCAGCTTGCCCCAGACGTAGTTGTCGAGATAGTACTCGACGGCCGCGATTTCCCTGGCATCGGGAAAGTGCTCGTTCTTCTCGGCCACATACGGCGCCTTGGGCAGAGCCGGATCGTCGGAGGCGACGATATACTCCTCGCGGCCGTGCCACTCGTCGGTGTCTTCCGGGCTGCGGAGGACGCCGTTTTTCATGTCGTACACCGAGAACAGGCCGTTGTACCATTTCGATGGGTCGCGGTGCTGCTGGTGATTGACGATGAACGCGGCGCGCTTCTTGATCAGTGTCTCGACCGGCTCGGTGACGAAGAATTCGAGGTTCGTCGTGCGGTTGCCGTCGTGCCGGATCGTGATCAGATTCTCGCCGAGCTTGCTGAACTGCACCTCGTACAAGTGATAGCCGAGCTGCGGCTCGCCGAGGCTGGTGATCTTCGTCTGGTCGGGAAACTCGGGCACGAGCGCGTCGATCTTGGCTTGCGTGTGGAGTGCAATGCGGGCCGAGAGATCGCTGGGCACGGTCATTCCGGGCACGACTCGGATGTCGAACAGGCCGTTTTTGTAGAGCAGCTCGCGGAGGCCGTCGTACGAATCGGCGAACTGGAACCGAAAGCCATATTGCACGCGGTCGCCCTCCGCGGCCGCGGGAGCGAGTTTGACGGACGTGTTTTTCTGCCGCCAGGTGCCGGGGACCTCTCCCGCGGCCACGGCCGAGTGGATAAAGACGCCGGAGCCGCCGCGGCGCCCGCGGCCAGCTTGATTGCCGCCTTGGCCTGCCGCGCCTGCCTGCGCCGCGCCGGCCGCCGCCGCCCGTCGACACGTTGCCGAAATACTCCAGCTTCGTGCCGGGCAGGGTCATGGCCATCAAATAAGGCGGCATGCCGCCGGCCCGCGTGAACATGACAAATGAGCCGTGCCCTTCGATGAACTGATGCCTGGTGAAGCCGCGCTCAAAGATCGCTTCCGGGCTGCCGCCGGTCGGGCCTTGTGACGGTATGGTGATCGCGAGGTCGCCAATTTCGACGGCGGCATCGCCGGTTGAGGCCAACTCGATGGTCCAGTCCAACAGGCCATCGTTCAATTTGAATCGCTCGACGACGCGCAACGGCAGGTCGGCCGTGACCGGCGTGGTGTAGAGCAACTCGTGTTCGTCGGGCGTGCCGAAGAACTGGACCTGGTCCATGGGAAAATATTGCCACGCGGGTGGCGGAATCGGCTCGGTGTTGGCCGGTGTTGGTTCGGCAGCGCCTTTGTCGCTCTTGCCGTCGCCGCCGCGACGGCCGCGCTCTGGCTTTGGCGCCGGCGGCCAGGTGCGATAACGAATCACGAGGCCAAGGCGCTGATTCGTTGGCACGACGACAGCGCCGTACGGGTCATGCGGCTGGGCGATTCCACCGACGCCCCGCTCGTCGTACGTGATGCGGATGGCGCCGACGTCGATCGTGCCGCTAGTTTTTGGCGCAGCCATGAGTCGAAGCGGAAATGCGCAAAGTGTCCCAAAGGCCAACGCGCAACGAAAGATGCGTCGCACTTGCTCGACTTCAATTTGCAATTTGCAATTTGCATTTTGCATTTTGCAATTCTCCACTTTGAAGATGCCTTGGGCCAATTCAACAAAAAAACCCCGAGGCGTTTCCGGCCTCAGGGTTGGTGTGTTTCGTGCGTGTCGCCGAACCGACCCCTACGGCCTTTCGTGGGTAATGCTAATGGCGATGCCGATGACGACACAGGTCCGATTGGTCGTTTTTGCTAGATTGGCGGTCATGTGCGATCATCCGCGGCTCGGGCCAGTCCGGTTCAACTCTTCAAACTTAGCCGGAAGAATTGGCACCGTCAAGCGGCCATGATAGCCGGAAGTGCGTCCGTTTGAGTGTAGTCATCTCGCTCCGCGAGATAACTTCGCGCTCGCAGAGCGAGCGGGCTACACTATTCCCCGCTAAACGACGTGCGGCCCTTATGGTCGTGCATCCGCCCGAGTGTCTTATCCAGCAGTTTTTCGAGCTTGTCGACCGCCCCGTCGATGGCCAAGTGGACGGATTCGGCATGGTGGGTGACGGTCATGGGCTGCAGCCCAGAGAGGCGGGCTTCCATCATGCAGCGTTTGTCGTCGCCGCCCGCTTTCGCGCGGCTGTTTTCGTCCCCCAGTTGCACCTCGACGCGGGTCAGTTGCTTTCCGAACCGCTCCAGCGAACTGGCGACCACGTCGCGAACATGTTGGGCAAGCGACTCGCTGCCGTCGATGTGATTATCGGTGTGGACTTGAATCTGCATTGCCGCTGCCCTCATTGATTCCGTTGCCGAGCTGGTACAGTTTGCCACTTGTCTAGAAGTGGTTTTAAAACCGTTTCGGAGAACCGGACGGCTGATTTATCAGCCGCGGGGCACTAGCCCCCGGTTTTGAAACCGCTTCTAGCAGAAACACACCACCGTTCCTTTGGAATGAGCAGGTATCGATGCTCGGCAAATCGCCCCTCGCCCGAACCCTCTCCCGGTGGGAGAGGGAGCTGTTATCCAACTCTGCAATTATAGCTCGCGAAAGACAAGAGGTTAGCGAAGGTGGGCCAGGCGCTGGATGAGGTCAGCCGTCCGCACGCTGTAGCCCCACTCATTGTCGTACCAACTGACGACCTTGAGCAGGTTGCCCGCCAGCACCTGTGTGAAATCGGCGGCGAAGATCGAGCTATGCGGGTCGCCGATGATGTCGGTCGAGACGATCGGATCTTCCGTGTACGCCAAAATGCCCTTGAGCGGCCCCTCGGCGGCTTTTTTCATGGCCGCGTTGACCGCTTCCTTGGTCACTTCCTTCTGCATCACGCTGGTGAGGTCGACGACGCTGCCGGTCGGCACCGGCACGCGAAGCGCGATGCCGGTCAGCTTGCCCTTCAGCGCGGGAATCACTTCGCCGACGGCCTTCGCCGCGCCAGTCGAGGTGGGAATGATGTTTACCGCGGCCGTCCGCGCGCGGTACGGGTCTTTGTGCGGCGTATCTTGCACGACCTGGTCGTTCGTGTAGGCGTGCACGGTGGTCATCAGGCCCTTTTCGATGCCGAACGTTTCGTGCAGCACTTTGGCGACCGGGGCCAGGCAGTTCGTCGTGCAACTGGCGTTTGAGACGTACTTCATATCGGCCGTGAGCTTGTCGTCATTGACGCCCAAGACGCAGGTCAGATCGGGCGCATCCTTTGCCGGGCGCTGAGCACGACTTTTTTGGCGCCAGCCTGCACGTGCGAATCGTAGCCGGCTTTGCCGTCTTTTGCCCGTCCGGTGAAGATGCCGGTGCTTTCGACAACGACGTCGACCTTCATCTCGCCCCACGGCAGCTCGGCCGGATTTTTGACGGCCAGGCAGCGAATTTTCTTGCCGTCGACGATCAGGTTTTCGTTGTCGCTGGTGACGGTGCCCGGAAAGCGGCGGTGCGTGCTGTCGTACTTCAGCAGCGTGGCCAGCATCTTGTTGTCCGTCAGGTCGTTGATCGCCACGACCTCGAACTCACCCGAGCGCTGGTGCAAATTCCGAAACGTGAGCCGCCCAATGCGGCCGAATCCATTGATCGCAACACGAATGGCCATAACATCCTCCGACACTCAGATCTGTACGCCTGACCGGCCCCAGTGGGCGGGGCGGCTGCCGAACTGGAGATTATATCGCTCTCCGGCTGGGTGAACAATTGGCGGCGTCGGCACTTGAAGTAGCGTAATTTGCACTTATTCGACGATGACCAGCTCCCAGTGTCCTTGGCAGCGGCGTGGGCGCCGTAACTCGGCTATTCCCGCAGGCAGTCCCGCTAGGAACTCAATGCGCCACGACGCGTCATCGGACGACAGGCGTGCGTACTCGCCCAGAGCGATTCGGCCCACCTGGCCACGCCCGCCGCCTACGGGTCCTTCATACTCGAGGTACTTCAAGCGATGGCCGGCAAGCTGTTCGGCACAAACGGCGTTGCTAGCGCCGAGCGGTGCGCACTTTGGAAAATATGCCTCGGTAACAACATGCAACTGTTTCCAAGCGAGTGGCAGTGCAGCCAGCGCCCACGATTCCAGCACGTCGCCCGCTTCCAGCATCAAATCCCAATGCGACGGCCGCGTGTGGCCAGCCGGACAATCGTGATAGAGCAAGACGAAGCGCGGCATGGGAGGGTTGAGGGTTGAGGGTTGAGGGTTGAGAGTCTTCAATAACGGCCACCGAGCGGCACTCCCAACCCTAAACCCTCGACTCTCCGCCCTCAAGGCATCGGCGCGACGATTTCGACGCAGGCCGCTTCGGACGATTGCGGCTGACCGCTGGCGGTCCCGACAAGCGCCTGGCTGCAGGCGCTCGCGCTGCGTTCGATGCAGCGGGCCTGGGTGCGGAAGGTGCGCCGCTCGTTCGGGGCCAGCGAGTTGATCGTGAACCGCAAGCTGCCATCGACTAGTCGCTCTTGCCCCGTGTCAGGATTGGCTTGCATCGCCGGCGGAAACTGCTGCACCACCGTTACATTCGTGGCCGCTGTCTCGCCGTTGCTGACGACGATCTGGAACTCCGCCGTCTCGCCCACGAATTGCCGTACCGGGCCACGCAACGTGACCCCAAGCGAAACGGCCCGGCCGACGACGCAGCCGGTTTGCGGCGTGGTCGCCGTAGCGTTATCGGCCGTGACCGTCAGCTCGTGACACAACTGCCCCGCTCGATCGACGCGAAACGTGAGCGCAACCGACTGCGATTCGCCGGGGCCCAAGTCCCGGATACCCTCGTACTTGATGGAGTGGTCCCCCGCATCCTGCTCGTGCCACAGCCCTTCGGCAAAACGGTCGTTGACGACGATCTTCCGAGCCGGGCTTTCGCCCCGGTTCACGACGACGACGTCGAAGCGGACATACTGGCCGACGGCGACCGACGGCGACCCGGAATTCGTCATGCTCACTTCGAGTCGCGGCGGGCCCGCGGTCGGTGTGGTGGATGGCGTGCCGGGGGGCGAGCTATACGGCCTAATGCCGGTCGTATTGCCGGGCGGCGGCTGCGTGGGCGGCGCGGGAGCTATGGGCGTGATCGGCGTCGGCTGCAGCGAGGGCGCGGACGTGGCTGGCGTCGGCGTCGTTTGGGCACGCCCCAGGAGATGGTCGCGGCGCCCCGGCCGACCTCGAGCTGCGGCGTGGCATCTGGTCCAGCGACCGCCGGGCGGATGATCGTGACCCCGATTGTCGAGGTGCCGCCGCCCGCGTTGTTGGGGCTGACCTCGACACTTGCCCGGCCGGTGGCATCGGTCGTGGAGTCGACCGTGTTGCCACCCGCGTAACCCAGCGAGCCGCCACCGGATACGTCGTACCGCACGATCCAGCCGGTCAACGGTGCGCCGTCGCTGCGGCGGGTGAGCGAGGTGGTCAGCGTGTAGGGCCGGCCCGGTTCCGCGACCGCCGACGGCGGGAAAGTCCACTGGGCGTCGACCCAGTAAATGGTCGCCGATGCCTGGCGGAATTGCCAGTTGTCGATGTCGGGAGCGTATGCGGTCACGCGGCTGGTCCCTTCGCTCGCCGAGGTCACGCTAATCCACGCCTCGCCGCGGACGACCTGGATGTCGTCGCGCGGATCGGGGGTGCCGTGATCGAGGCACTGCGCGGCATAAGCCGTCGAGCCGATCGCGTACCAATTATCGACCTTGCGCGGCGTGTTCCACGGCAATCGAAATACGTCGACTTCGCCGCGGTAGCCAAGGTCAACGAATTGACCGGCCCCGTCGTGCGACAGCAGCCACTCGATACGGCGATCGGCGTGTAAATATCCGTCGCCCCCGCAGATGCCGGCCTTGAGCACGACTTCGCTGCCGATCGGCGCCATGACGCGATCGGGATTGAGCCGGACATGATCGACTCCGACCGGCACCGCGCCGGGCGGGGGCACCTGCACGCTGGCTGGCGCGATAGCGGCGGTCGGCACGACCGCGACGGGTGGACCAATGACCGTTGGAGTGAGGGGGTTGCCAAACGTGCCGGTGGACGGCGGCGGCGCTGTCGTCAGCGGCGCTGCGGGCACATCGGAGTAAACGGGCGCGGCCTGCAAATTGCCCGTTGCGGGAGGCGGCGCGACCACGACCGGCGCTGTTGCGATCGGCGCGCCGACCGGCACGGCTTGGAGCGGCGCGTAGACCGGCGCGGTTTCGCCTGGCCAGACAAAGAGTTGTTGCCCCGTCGGGTCGATCCGTGGCAACTGACAACAGGCGCAGCCGCCCGCGACGGCTGCGCAGGCGGCTACCAGCAACAGGCCTAGTGCGGTTCGCGTTGTCGATAGCGGGAACGACATCGAATGTCCGTGCGGCCGGGTTCGCCGCAAAACCGCTTTGTGCAGACACCGGCCGGCTGGGGGCAGAAAAAGTGCGCGGCCGGGCACCGCGCCCTGCGCGCGCAATCGACCAACCTGTTAAAACTTACCGCCTGCGGGCGACAATGATGCCGCCGGGCAACGCGAACGGTGATTTTTCTCACCCGCCGGCTGCCGGCTGTGCGGGACGTGTCGGATTTGCGGCCGGGCGGGGGCCGTCGGCGGAGTAATCGCGACACGACCCTTGGAATAGCATGCCGAGCGGAACGCGAAGAATATGCGAGCCGACACCATGGGCGGAAGGCCGCGATGGACGCCGCGATCCGCCCCGACCGCCCGGACCATGCCGGTTTCTTGCTTTGCCTACTTTGCCCGATTAATATGGAGGGAAAGTGGGGGGATAGTCGGCGCGACCAGGCGTTCGACGGCACCCTGTGCGCGCCACTGGCGCCTACGAGAAGATTGGCGAGGTAACCTCATGGCTCAGCTTGGTTTGGGTCCACGAAACGGCGTCCTGTTTGGTGCGGTAAAGGTCGCCCTATGTTTGCTCGCGTCGGCATTGATTGCACTGACGGGCGGTTCGTCGCTCGCGCAAATTGGGGGCGGCGGGACGGGTGGCGGTGGCATCGGTGGTGGTGGCACGGGCGGCGGAGTCAGCACCGTCGGAACCGGCGCAACGTCGGGCGTGGCCGTGGATGCGGACGGCGTTTTGCGGCGCGTGTTGGTCAACGATCCCACGGGAATGCTGGCGCGGCAGCGCGTGCAGCAGGCGCTGCAAAAGCTGGACGCAAACATCGCCCATCCGAGCAAACTCCGCAAGATTTCGCTGACCCGGCTCGAGCGCTTGATGCAAAAGCGTCTCGCCGACGGCCAGCCGATTGACGACGCGATGCTCCACCTGGCGGGCCTCACGCGCCTGCAATACGTGTTCTGCTATCCGGAATCAGGCGATCTGGTGATTGCGGGACCGGCGGAAGCCTGGGCGGAAGCGCCGTCGGGCCGCACGCTGGGAATTGAAACGGGCCGACCGATTGTGGAACTTTCGGACCTGGCCGTGGCGCTGCGGGCGTTTCCACCCGGCGCCGATCGCGACAAGCCGTTCATCTACTGCTCGATTGACCCGACAAAGGACGGCCTGTCGCGAATGCAAGCCTTTCTGCGGGCGTACGGCAGCGCGCCGCGGCAGTTCCACGACGCGCAATTCATCGTCAGTAATTTGCAAAACAGCCTTGGCCTGCAAGTGATCACGGTCGGTGGCGTCTCGCCGCGAACCCACTTCGCCCAGGTGCTGGTCGAAGCCGATTACCGGATGAAGCTGATCGGCATCGGTCTGGAAGACCCACCCGTGCGGCTCAAGAATTACGTGGAGCGGGCAAATCCCGCGATGGTCTCGCGCAATGCGCTGGAGCGGTGGTACTTCGTTCCCGATTACCAATGCGTCCGCGTCAGCGACGATGCGCTGGCCATGGAGCTGGTGGGCAACGGCGTGAAGCTGGTGGGCGAGAGCGAAGCAGTCGGCAAAGACGGCAAGCGCAACGTCGCCGCCAAGAGCAATCCGGCCAGCGAGGGCTTCACCAAGCAGTTCACGCAAGTTTACCCGGCCCTGGCCGAACGCGCACCGGTTTACGCTCAGCTCCGTAATTGCATCGACCTGGCCGTCACGGCGGCGTTCATCCAGCATCAGGACTACTATGACGCGCTCAAATGGACGGCCCAGACGCTGCGCGACGAGCAGGCGTTTGCGACCGAAACGTTGAACCCACCGGCGCAGGTCGAGACGGCCGTCAATGCGATCGTCCGCGGCAATACGTTGATGACGCCGATCGGCGGGGGCGTGCAGATGCGGCCGACGCAGGCGCTCGACTCGGAGAACATCTTGAGCGACGAGGACAAAGCGGTCGCCAAGGCCCGCACGGCGATCGACCTGTCGAAGCTGGGGCCTGAGCAGTGGTGGTGGGATTGAGGGAACGGTGGAGAAGTGGATTAGAGGCGTCGAGGGGCAGAGTCACATTGATTTAAGCGACGTTCGTAGTACCTTCTGCTGCTCGTCGGCTCTGCCGCTCTAATTCTTCAGTTTCTCAATTTCCTGGTGGGCGGCAGCTATTTGCGACTCGAGCTGCTGCACCTCTTGCGGATCATCCATTTGCTGTTTGGCGCCGGCCAAGCGCTGCCGCAGGTCGAGCAGCTTCTTGTGCAGCAAATCGATCCGTTTTTTGGCTTTCTTGTCCATGGCGTGCGTCCGCAGATCTCTCAATTCTTACTCTGCGTTTCAATCTGCGCCGGTGCCCACTTCGGCGGCGGCTGGCGCCCGCGGCGCCGCTCGCGTCGCTGCGCGGCGTATGTTTGTAGAACCGCACGGTGCTGGCCAGGAGCACGACCACGACACTCAATAACACGCAGATGTTGATCCACGTGCGAAAGCTGTGCCGCAACTGTTCGGCCAGTTGCGTGCGGCCGGCCAGTATGGCGGCCAGGAAAAACAACACCATGCCAAGCAGAATCTTGATTCCCAGCAGCATGTGATAGCTGCCGGCCATCTTTTCGTTCAGCTCGATCACTTTCCAGTAATTGAAGGCCCCTGTGACCAAAAGCAGCGCCGTGGCGATGCCGATCCACTTGGCCCAGGCCGACCGGCGGCCGCCGAAAAAGACGTCCGGCGGCGGCGATTCATTCCCGGCGGCACTGGGCGACGTCACGAACCGGACGTAAATCAACCCGCCGACGAGGATCGCGGCGCCCAGGATGTGCAGGACGCGCGACGCGAGCAGCAGCCAAAACGAGCCGTCGAAGCTGGGCACTGCTGCGCGAGTGGCATGAAGGGCGAAAGAAGCGCGGTGGACATGGAATCGCGAATACTTGGGACGAACAACGGGCGATGAACACCGCCTAACCTACTCCAAACGCTGCGCCAGTGCCAGCACTTCATCGCGGGAGTGGATTTCGCCGTTGAGCTGGGCGTCGCGAATGCGTTCCAGCAGCGGCGCGAATTTTGGGCCCGGGGCGAGACCCAAAGCGATGAGATCGCCGCCGTCAACCAACGGCGGCGGGTTGAGCCGCTCGGCCGGCCAGGCCAGCCGCTCGCGGCAAAAAGCAGCCGTGGCGTCGCCGAGCCCGGCTACCGCCTCGCGCAAGGCGACCAGTTCCGCGGCCCCTTCATGGATCAGCAATCGCTGCAGCCGCGGCCAGGGCAATTGCGGCGCATGTCCGATGGCGTCTGCATGACCCAGCAGCCACGCGGTGCGCTCCGTCTCCTTATTCGTGAACCGCAGACGGCGGCCGACGCACGAAGCGACGGACGGCCCGTGCGTCGGCTGCGCCACGTCGAGGTGGAGCGCGGCGACCGCCAATGCAAGCGTGGGCGATTTGAGCGCGGCCAAGCGTCGCTGGGCCGTTTGGAATTTGCCGTCGTCGAGCACCGCCACCTCGGGCAGGACATGCGGCAACAGCCGCAACTCGCGGAGCAGCGCAAGCGCGACAGCCCGGTTCAGATCGACGAGCATCCGGCGAATTTCCATGCCGATCCGCTCGGCGCTGACCGTCGTCACCTCGCCGGCCATCTCCTGAATCGCCCGCAGCGTATCAGGCTCGATCGTAAAACCGTAAGTCGCCGCGAAGCGAACGGCCCGCAGCAGCCGCAGCTTGTCTTCGGCAAAGCGTTGGCGCAGGTCGCCGATGGCGCGGATCACATGATTCGCGAGATCCGCCTGTCCGCCGACATAGTCGACGACGCGCTCGTCGATCGGGTCGTAGAATAATCCGTTGATCGTGAGGTCGCGCCGCTGGGCATCGAATTCGGCCGTGGTAAACGTCACGCTGTCGGGACGCCGGCCGTCGCTGTAGGCGGCGTCGCTGCGGAAGGTGGCCACGTCGATTTGCCCGGCCGCCGCGGCCCGAGGACGGTCACCACGCCGAAGGATGCGCCGATCGGCAACGTCCGCCGCCGGCCGAACAAATCGCGAATTTGCTCGGGTACGGCGTCGGTTGCCACGTCGTAATCTTTCGGCTCGAGCCCGAGCAACTGATCGCGAACGCAGCCGCCGGCCCACAGCGCCTCGAAGCCGGCCGCGCGGAGGCGGCGGACAACTTCAAGTGCGAACTCACGCTGGGACGTTGCCTCGCGCATTGATAGGTGCCAAAGAACGTGGTTTGAAATTGCGTTTGCGGCAATGAAACCCAGCTCGTTTCGTCAAAGGGCAGGGTGAGGATTTCGATTTCCGACAGGTCACCCTCACCCCGGCCCTCTCGCGGAGGGAGCGTGGGATACAGGACGCTCGTCACTCGTGAAGCGCTGGATGGCCGCATCCACCATTTCAATGGCGCGCCGCCGCGCCGCATCGTTCCAGGCAAACGTGTGCTCCACGCCCGGCCGCAGGAAGCAAAGTGTCACTTCGACGGGCGCCACGCCCAGGGCCCGTTCGGCCGCCAGTGCGTAGACGTACAACTGCATTTCATACTGCCGGGCGGCCTCTCGGCAGCCGGCCGCGGACACGTCGTTCGTTTTGTAGTCAATCAAATGCCAGCCGTCGCCGTCGCGATACAAACAGTCGATGAACCCGCGCAGATAATACTCCGCCGGCCAGGTCAGCAGGAACTCCAACTCTCGATGCACGTCCGCGGCCGTCGCCATTGCCCGGCCGCGCGGCGACTTGAGCAACCGGCCGACCAAATCTCGAGCCGTGGCCGCGGCATTCTTTTCCAATTCCATCTGATCGACATACTGAGGCGCCAAAAGTTCGCATAACTGCGGGATTTTCGCGACCGTCGTCGGATCCGCGAAGTCGATTCTCGCAAGCACGTCGTGCACCAACAGGCCCAGCCCGCGGGCGTCACCGTTCGCCGCGTCGTTGGTGAGCGGTTCGCCTGCGGCGCCAATTTCCGTTTCGGCGCGGGCCATGCTTGCCCCCAGCTCGCCGTCGCCGGTGCGTTCGTTTTCGTCAACCGCTTCGACGGGCGGCACAATCTGCCCCGAGAGTCGCGAGACCGAGAATTGCCGGCGGGCCGAGCGATCGGGAAAGAGTGGGCCAACATGGGTTACGTCGGCCAGGGCCCCAGCGTCGGCCAGGTGGTGCGCGTCGGCGAGCATTTCGAGCAAATCGGGCCCGCGCGATTTGCCGTTGGACCGGGACTCCCCGGCCGGCGGGCCAAGCGACACGCGAATCGGCGGCGTTTCGTACCCCGGCGGCAGGGGTTCGCGCAATTCGCCGGTCGACAGATTGAACCGCGCGGCGAGAAGTTTCATCCAATCGCTGGCCGGCTCGTCGCAGCTCTCCAGGCTGCTCGACAGGATCAAATGATCGGCTGCCCGCGTACAGGCGACATACAGCAACCGCTTGCGCTCTTCGAGTTCGGCCGCCCGTTCGCGGGCCATGTAGAGAGTCATTCCGGTCGTGGGCCTTTCGTCCTCGTCGAGGGCGTAAGAAACGAGCGGGCCGAGCTCCGCGTCGAAGGCCGCGGGCGGTGTGCGCTGCACGAGGTTGCGGTCGAGATCGGGCACGACGACGAGCGGAAACTCGAGCCCTTTCGCTTGATGAATCGTCATCAGGCGGATGACGTTGGACGTTTCGGCCGCCGTGGCCGCGAGCGCTTCTTTGGGCTGCTGCGCAATGAACTGCGAGAGCTGCGTGATAAAGCCGTCGAAGTCGAGCGAGCCACCCTGGTCGGCCACACGGGCCCGTTCGATGAGCTTGTGAAGATTGGCCAGCTTGCGTTGGCCCAGATATTCGGCCAAGAGCACGGCATCGTATCCGGTGCGGGCGAGGGCGGTCTCCAGCAAGACAGCCACCGGGACGCGGTCTTTGATCTGCCGCAAATACTGCAGCGTTTCTGCCGCCCGCGCGACTTCGCGCGCTCGCCTGCCGATAGCTCGCCCGGCGGCGAACCCATGAGCCCGGCGTTTAACTTGCCGAACGTCTGTTGCGTGGGCCGTACCGCAGAATCCTGCGAGGCTCCCGGTTCACCTTCGCCCGCCCCCCGCTCGCTGCTCCCTGCTTTTCGATTTGCGCCGGCCGCTTCCGCGAGCCAAAACAACGATTCATCTTCCAGAGAAAAGAACGGGCTGCGGAGCACTCCGGCCAGGCTGATATCGTCGGCGGGGCTGGCCACGGCGCGGAGCAAGTTGAGCACGTCGAAAATCTCCTGCTGCGCATAAAACGCATGCCCGCCGACGAGGTAATAATCGAGCTCATACGTCCGCAGCGCCACTTCATAGAGTTGCACGTCCGACAGGGCGCGAAACAGAATCGCGACGTCGCCCAGTTGCAGGGGCGCGGCTCGCCGTGTTTCTTGTCGCAGACGGGCAACTCGCCGCGCGGATTGTCGATCAGCTCACGTAGGCGAGCGGCAATGTGCAGCGCTTCGGCGCGGCGGGCCGCCTCGGCGGCGTCTTTCTTGCGGCTGTTCTTGCCTGCGACCGGCGTCCACAGGAACTCGACGGACGGCAGATCGGACGCCGGCTTTCGCCATGGCCGCAATGGCTCGTAGGGGCTCCCCTCCTTCGCGAGCGCACCGCTAAACAGGGCGTTTACGAAGTTTAAGATGCCCGGCCGGCTGCGAAAATTTTCCGTCAAGCTAAGCCGGCCTGATTCTGCGAGTTCGCTCCGCAGTCGGTGAAAAACCTCCGGCTGGGCGCCGCGAAAGCGGTAAATCGACTGCTTAAAATCGCCGACGAAAAACAACCGGCCGCTGGTCAACCCATCGCCGCACAGCGCCTTGATCAAATCGGCCTGGAGCCGGTCGGTATCTTGAAATTCGTCGACGAGCACGAGCTCGACGTCGGAGGCGATCTGTTTGCGGAGGGCCTGGTTATCCGGCGACGTGATCAGATCGTGCGCTTTGGCAAGGAGGTCGTCGAAATCGAGTTTGCCCTGGGCCGACTTGCGATCGTCGTACTCGAGGGAGACGTCGGCCGCAAGCTTCAACAACTCGAGGCCCAGGCGCCGGTTTCGAGCGCCGCATCAGAGTTGAATGGCGTCGGCGCAGTATGTTCGATGCACTTTCGCAGCCGCTCGCAGCACGTTTTGTATGCGTCATAATCCTGTTTCGTCGGCCAGTCCTTGGCAGAGCAAATCGATTGAACGCGGGCCAGGGCCAAAATCGTCTCTAATTGCTCGGCCGTGGCTGCGCCCGATTCAAGCTGTGGCAGCAGTTGGCTCAAGCCGGCCCGCGCCGCGGCGAACTTCGGTTTGGCTTGCTCGTCGATTGCGACCGCGGCGAGCAAATCGAGCAGTGCCGCGACGGGCGCATCGTTGTTGATTTGCCGAACTGCGTCCGGCCAGGTCTCGAGCGTAAATACGTCGCGCCAGCGCTGGACCGCTTCCGCCGGCGACCGGGTGAGCCAGTCAGCGAAACCGCGTTCATTTCGAGCCGGCATCAATTCGTACAGTTGCCGTTTCAACTGCGACAATCCGTAGGCCGCGGCCAGGTCGAGCGTCGCGTCGTCGCCGTCCGCCAGCCTTTGCCGCAGGACGTCGTCGATCACGTCGCTTCGCAGCACGGCGGCTTCGCCCTGTTCGACAACGCCGAAGGCCGGATCGAGCCCGGCCGTCACGGCGTGCTTGCGCAAGAGCGACGAGCAAAACGCGTGGATCGTGCTGATCCGGGCCGTATCGATTTGCCGGAGCAGCCGCAGCCACTCGTCGGCCTCGCGCGGCGACAGAGATTCGGCCTGCAATCGCGCGCGGCAAGCCGCGCGAATCCGCGAGCGCATCTCGCGGGCGGCCGCGTCGGTGAACGTAATCGCAATCAGTTGATGCAGCCGGGCCGGTTTCTTGGAATGGCCCGCACGCACCGGCGCAAGGTGAGAGAGAAATCGCGACGTCAAGACGTGCGTCTTGCCGCAGCCGGCCCCGGCGGAAAGCGCAACCGACACGTTTCGCGTGTCGACTGCGCGCTGCTGTTCGGCGGTTAGGGAGTCGGCGGGCATCGCGTGGCGTCGGGGGGCTACGGACTAGGGGCTGGGGGCTGGGGGCTGGGGGTAAGGGCAGGTCGTTAGTCGTTAGTCATTAGTCATTCATCATCAGTTTGCTCCGCGCACCATTTCTTTTCCAACGCCCGCACTTGAGCGACCCGGCAGACGGTGCTGAACTCACAGCGTGAAGTACAATGCACGTCGCGGCTATCGACGGGAAACGCGCCCGCGCGAATGTCGTTGACGAACTGGCCCACTCGCTCGGCGACCTGCTTTTGCAAGGCCTCCCATTCAGGACTCGCCTGGTCGGCGCGTGCGTGGTCTTGCAGTACGTTCAGGGCTCCCCGGGCGTCGAATCCGCGGTCCATCGTCCAATATCCGGCGGCGATCGGGACGGCCCGGCCGTCGAAAAACAATGCCTGGGCCGCCGCGACGTAAATCGACAACTGCAACCGTTCGCCCGACCGGATGTCATCCTCTTTCAAGCTGGGCAAGCGGCCGGTCTTGTAGTCGATCACGCTGAACACTTCGCGTCCGTTGAGCTTGCCCGCGTCGATGCGGTCGATGCGTCCGGTAACGCGCACGGTCTCGCCGCCGATGTCGAAATCGAAGTGGGCGTCTCTCGAGCCGGCGTCCTCTTCGAAATCGCCGGGCCGCGCGGGCCGAATCGCAGCTCGAAATGCTTTGGCGTCGAGCGCCCGTCCGCGGCCGAAGCGGCCAGGTATTTTGTTTGATGGTCGAAATAATGTTGCGCCCACTGGACGATTTTTCGCCGGTCGAGTTCGAGGAGTGCGCCCTCCACGCCGTGCCGCGGCAGCGCCGCGATGATTGCATCGACCGCGCCGAGCAATTCGTCCAGCGGACGCCCTGTGCTGCCTGCCGGCGCAGGTGAATCGGCGGTAACTGCGCCGCGCGGTGAAACCGCGCCAGCGCGTGATGCAACAAGCCGCCCCGCCGGCCGAAGTCGGTTTCGAGCGTCAAATCGCCGAGCGGCTCTAGTCCGAGCACGTCGGACAAAAAGAACTTGTACGGGCAGGCCGCGTACCGCTCCCACTGGCTGGGGCTCCAATAGTGCTGCGGACCGAACCGCTGCGCGAGCTGGGCGGCGGCCGCATCTCCGGCGAACACGCCATCGGCTGGCCCGAACTCGTCACGCTTGGCCCGGGCGTGAACGATCCACAGCCCGTCCTCAATGGAACGCGCGGGCACAAGCAGCTCGGCGCGGCACAACAAGCTCCCGAGAAGTTGACGATTGCCGTCCCCGGCAAGTGCCTCTGCTACCGCCCGCACACGTAAGTCGCTGGGGCTCAACGGCGGTTCGCCGGCCGGCACTTTCGGCAACGGTGACGGCTGCAGCTCGGCGCACCGTTGAGCAGTGACATCCGGCCCCAGCAAGCGTTCAAACTCGGCGACGTAGGGACTGGGTGGAATCGCTTGGGCCTTCTCGTCGAGGGCGGCGTAGCTAAGAGTCAACGACTCCTGGGCCCGTGTCAGCACCTCATAAAACAGCAGCATTTCGTCTTGCGCGCGTTGGCAGCGGCGGCCGGCCCGAGTCGGCCCCGCTCGGTGCATAAGTCCAGGCGGCCTGTTGGATTTCGCTGAAATCGTCGTCGCCATAGAGGCGGCCGGTTCGTTCCGCCAGGGGAAAAGCCTGTTCAGTAAGACCGGCCAGGTAGAGATGCCTGGCCGTCACGGTCCGGGCTGCGGTCGCCGGCAAAATGCGCACACGGCCCGTTTCGTCGGCCGGTCCAGCGAGCGGTTCGTGGTTCGCCACGTCTAGAAGAGTTCGCAGCAACTGCGCCAGCGGCAGTTGGCGCGGCGACTCGCCGAGTCGAGCGTCCAGTCGCGCCAGCGTCGTCAGATGGCTTACCAGCGCCTGCCAGGCGGCTCGTGCCCCAGTCAGCGCCGGTGCTGTTATCGGCCTTGCGAGCAGCCGGCGCATCCGATCTTCCAGTTTGCCGCGGATCATCGGGCGTGGGACGCGCGAAATCCGGTGCAAATGTTTCGATCCCCAACCGCCTGGCAAGCGCAGTAGCGCTTCGCACCATTGCCGAATCGTGCCCTGCCGTGGCAACTCGTCGAGCGCAGCGGACAAACTCTGAAAAACGCCTAGCGACAGCCGCGCGGCTGCTATGCGGCGACGCTGGTGGTCGGAATGCGCCGCCAGTTCGGCTGGCTCTTTCGCCAACGCCTCGACCCGGTCGATGAGCGTCCTGTGCCCGCTGGCAATTTGCAAATCGCGGACCAGCCAATTCGCCGCCGCGCGGGCGTCGGCATCGAGTGCGGTAAACATGTTGTTCGTGACAACCGCCACGATGCGGCGAAACGGCCAGTCCTCCGCGGCCAGCCGCAACACGCTGATCAGGGTTCTTACGAGCGGCGACTGAATCAATCGCTCCGCTGCGCCGAGCGAAAATGGAATACCAAATTCGGTAAACACCGCCCGCAGGCGCGACGCGACGTGGTCGAGCGATCGAAAGACTACGACGACGTCGCCTGGCTTGGTCGCAGCCAGCAGTCGCCGCTTGATTCTTCGCGCGACTTCCACGATTTCGTTCTGCTCTCCGGCGGCCGCGACGATCTCGAATCGATCAATTGAATCCCGCGCAGTGTCGGCAGTTCAACCTTGTTTCGAGGGTTGCCGAACAGATGCTGCGCACAGTAATCGATCAGCGGCGAGCGCAAGGGCCGCGCTGGAAGTGATGAGACGACTACTGCGCCATGTCGGCGACGCAGCTCGGCGAGGCTGGCCGTCGTCTTCGCAAACAGATCGGTCCGCGGCGCAGTTGCGCGTGGGTCTTCGGCAGGCAGCGCAATTCGCAGCTCCTTTGCCCGCCCGGCAAACAAGCCCAGCAGATCGTGCTGAGTCGGAGTGAAATCGGTAAAGCCATCGACGGCGACAAGCGTCAGCCGGTCGAGCCAGCGGCAACCGCCGGTCGCCAAATCATCGGCGCCAGCCACAGCGCGCCCTCGCGATCGACGAATGAGTTTTCACCGAGCACGCGCTGGTACTCAGCGTACAAGTGCGCGTAGTTGCTGCTGCTCGTCCGGCGCCGCCCGGTGGCTGGTCGCGGCCGCGAAATCGTCCGGCGTAATCCCGCGGCGTTTGAGTTCATGAATGAAGTCGATCACCAAATCGACCAGTCCCGCCGATTCGGCCGCCGTCGGATAGGAGGTGAGATGTCCGTCGTGAACCGCCGCTTGAACAATGCCGCGGACCAGATCGCGCTGGGCCGCCGTGCCGAGTGCCGTCACCGGCGTCGCGCGCTCGGCGAGAATCCGCCGGGCCAATGCGTCGAACGTCGTCACACCGGGCCACAGGCAGGCTGACAAACCGGCCGCAGCCAGTCGCTGACGGACATCGGCTAAGGCACGGCTGGTGGGAGCAATCCACAGAGCGCGGAGCCCGGCCGCACCGCCGGGTCCCGCCAAAGCCGAGCCGTACAGGTCGAGAAGCCGGTGCGTTTTGCCCGACCCGACCGGTCCAGCGTCGACGACAATGTTCGGGACCCGCTTGACCATAGAGGTTCTAACCGCTGCGGAAGTTTGCTGATTCTGACTCCAACGCCCGCCGCCCGCCGCCTAGCTGGGAGCGGGAAGCGGATGGATTGACATCGACCAGAATGACGCCAAGACAGCGAATTCTGGCCGTAAGTCGGCCCCTGTCAAGGACTACGGGGTGCGATCCGGCCGTCCCAGGAGGCCGCTCGTAGCTCTTGTCCGGCAGATAATCGACCCGCGGCAGACGGCCCGGTCGATCACGGCATCGGTCTGACCTGGCGCCTGGGGTTTCGATTCGGCCGGTGGCACCGGCTCCCGATCGCTGGGTCAGCGTGGCACACCGGCGCCGCCCGGCTCGTCACGCGGCCACTCTGCCCCTTTTTTCCCCATATCTGATTGACATTCCTGCATCTTCCAGTTTACAATTTGTGGCATCACCTTGTCTTGGGCTCCACGCCTTTTTTCGTAGGTTGGAGGCACGCGCTTGTTGGGGGTTTTGCGGGAGCCATTGACAGCGGAACGGAGCACTCGCGGTCTCGAGCGCACGCTAACTTGCGATTCGCGTTGACGCGCAATTGCGAGCGGTGCGGCTGCGCCTCGCTGTGTGGTCCGATACGAGTTTTCATTGCCGGCGCGTCGCCGCCGGCGCCGTGTTTTTTGTATTGCTTATCCTGTTTTCGTTTCGTTTCATTCTTTTTTGTCGAAGGAGGTTCCTTATGGACACGAACCGACGTCCGAGACGAGCCTTTACGCTCGTCGAGCTGCTGGTGGTCATTGCGATCATCGGCGTGCTGATCGCCCTGCTGCTGCCGGCGATCCAGGCGGCCCGCGAAGCGGCCCGCCGCAACCAGTGCCTGAGCCAGGTGAAGCAGATCACGCTGGCCGTGGCCAACTATGAGAGCGGCCGCAAGGTGCTGCCGATGGCTTCGACCGCGGCCTACGTGCTCAATCCGTTGACTTACGGGGCGCCCTCCCAAAACCTCCCCGGCAACGATCCGGCCCAGAGCGGGGACGGATATAGCTGGCTGGTGCAGATCATGAGCAATATGGAACAAAGTGCTCTGTCCGACATCCTTAGCATGCCGACCGATCCCAATGCTGCTAATCCTCGCCTTGGCAACCTGCGGGACTCGGCGTTCTTGCCACTCAATCCCCCGCCAGTACAGTTGTCGACTGGCAATTACCAGGTATGGCAGGTGCCGCAAGACAATTTCCGGTGCCCCAGCTTTCCGGGCAACGCAGTCCATACGGACACAATGGGCTCTATTCCCGCTGGGCAAATCGGCACAGGCAATTATGTGGCACTAGCGTCCACGTCCTATTTCGATCCGTCGGAAGGCAACCTGCAAAGCGGTTATCCGGATGGTATGACGGGAGCTGGAATTGGTTGCGCCAATCAACAATACTGCGGCAACGGCGCGCTGCCGTTTCCCGGTGTTACGGCGCTAAATGGCCAGAACATCGTCACCAAGCGCGGTCTCCGGATCAATCAGGTCAGCGACGGTACTGCGCAAACATTCCTCTGTGCCGAAAGCCGCGAGCTAATCGCGAGCTCCTGGTACAGCGGCAGAGCGTCCTATGTGGTTGGCCACTGGCCCAACGTCGGGAAACCCGACCCAGGTCCGACCAGCGGTGGCGGCCCGGGCGCTAACACGGTTGGTCCTGGCTACGTCAACCCTGTTGGTACGGCGCCGGCCATGTGGTTTAGCACGTACCCCGCGATCAATAAGGGGACGATCGATGGCACGGCGGCATTGGTCTACAATAAGACGGCCCGGCACGGTGTGAACCCAATTG
The DNA here is from genome assembly GCA_963738665.1 of uncultured Planctomycetota bacterium. GTDB lineage: Bacteria > Planctomycetota > Planctomycetia > Pirellulales > Lacipirellulaceae > JABDGM01. The sequence continues at coordinate 153,386 of CAVTXL010000002.1, read as the reverse complement.
CTTGGGGCCCCAGCAGCCGCCACGACCACGTGGTCGTCCACGGCTACCTGGATTCGCATGCCTCGGCGGTCAGCGACAACATCGACGGCAGCGCGTATCTGCGTCTGATCACCCGCGCCGGCCGTGAGGTTGCGGACGAAAACCAGTAGCATTACAGGCACAATCTGTGCTCGCAATATCCGCCGCGTCAGGACGGGCCTGGCGCGGCGGTTTTCTTTTTGGCCCCGGAGACTTGTTTCCGCGACAACAGAAGGCAGACACGGTTCGTTTCTCGCCGGCGGCGCGTCGAACATCTGACCACACAGTTTCCAGGCCGGCTGGCTTCCGCAACCAATATCCGAGAACCGACGAACGGTGAGATCGCGGAAGAGTCGCGGTGTCCGGCCATCCGCCACTCAATTGACAGTCTCTGATTTCGCTGGGTTCGACTTTTCGGCTTGAGGTTTGCGCACGCCGCAAGACCTTGAATCGATAGCAGCGTTAGCTTTGTCGCGAGGGGAAGTTCGTCGATTCTGGCGGGGATGGCAGGCATGTCAGCCGAATGTATGTTGCAGCGCGCTGATGCACGAAACGCAAATTCCGGAGCCATCCAAACATCCTCCCAAGCAATACGATACAGATCGCGTGTGAACTTTTCGGGCGACGGAAATCTGCTCGGGGACCAACGCGCTGGATATTGTTGCCTGCGGCAACGAGGTTGCCGATGTCGGTAGCGGGGCCGAAGAAGCCTTTGGTCGGCGAATTTGAATAGCGCGGAGCAATACTTGAGGTTCATTGAAGTCGGTGAGCCAGATGCGAAGCGCCGGGGAGGAGCCGCTTGCCTTTCCGCCGCGCGTGTGACATGATTGTGCAAGTCCGCGCCGCTGTGGCGGAATTGGCAGACGCGCATGGTTCAGGTCCATGTCCACGCAAGTGGGTGGGGGTTCAACTCCCTCCAGCGGCATTTTTAGCCGGGGTCGTCGACCCCGGCAGTTTTTTTGTCTCCTCGGCCGGCGCAAGTGCCGATCGCCGGCCCGCCAGTGTGCCAATGCCAGCGGCTTACGACGCCTTGCTGATCGTCTCGTTCGGCGGGCCCGACGCTCCGGACGACGTGATTCCGTTTCTGGAAAACGTCCTGCGCGGCCGCAATGTGCCTCGCCGGCGGCTGCTGGAAGTCGCTGAGCACTATTACCAGTTCGGCGGGCGCAGCCCGATCAACGACCAAAACCGGCAACTGGTGGCAGCCGTCCGCCGCGAGTTGGCGGAGCATGGCCGGCCGCTGCCCGTCTATTGGGGCAACCGCAATTGGCATCCTCTCTTGGCGGATACGCTGCGGCAAATGGGAGCTGACGGCGTGGGCCGGGCGCTGGCCTTTGTCACCAGCGCCTTCAGCTCGTACTCTGGATGCCGTCAGTATCGGGAGGATCTTGCCCGCGGGCAACAGGAAATCGGCGCCCGGGCGCCGATGGTGGATAAGCTACGGGTGTTTTTTAATCACCCCGGCTTTATCGAGCCGATGGTGGAAAACGTCCGCCGAGCAATTGCACAACTGCCGCCGGCGCATCGCGAGCGGGTGAGGTTGATATTCACCGCGCACAGCATTCCCGCTGCGATGGCGGCCGGTTGTCGTTACGAAGAGCAACTGCGCGAGGCGTGCCGGCTCGTCGGCGAAGGCCTCGGCCGCGCCGACTGGCAATTAGCTTTCCAAAGCCGCAGCGGCCCGCCCACGCAGAGCTGGCTGGGGCCGGATGTTGGGGATGTGATTTGCGGCCGGCCCAGCATGGAAGGTCGGGCGCCGCCGGCGACGGCGGGCGGCTCCCCGGCCGACGCGGTCGTGGCGCCGATCGGCTTCTTGTCGGACCACATGGAGGTCGTTTACGACCTGGACCATGAGCTGCGTGCGCAGTGCGAGGTGGCGGGGACTCACATGATCCGCGCCGCGACGGTCGGGACGCATCCGCGCTTTGTGCGAATGATCCGCGAGCTAGTGGAAGAGCGCATGACCGAACGTCCCGAGCGATTAGCGCTCGGCGGCCTGGGCCCTAGTCATGACGATTGTCCAGCAGATTGCTGCCCGCTAAACGCCACAGCTTCGGGCGCAGCCGCCCGTCACTAGTGCTCTGTCAACGCGAAGTATTCGGGTTCGACAAATCAGCCGCGGGGCGCTTGCCCCCCGGTTTTACTGAGCGAACCGTGGGCTAGCGCCCTACGGCTAATCCGAAAATCAAGGTTTGACAAAGCACTAGGTGCAGATAACGCCTGCAACTGAGGCAGTCACAAATCAGTTCCACACGTCCTTTCGCTTGCCCCGCTTCTTGCGTTCCGCGGCGGTCAGGCGGTCGGTCATCGAGCTGATTTTGTATTTGATCGCAATCCGCGCCAAAAGCACGGCTCGGTCGGTGCCCAATATCTTCATCGCCCGACTGCGGTGGTTATCGGCGGTGCTCGGGGCGATTGCGAGGATCTTGGCGATCTCGTTCACGGTGCAGCCCAGGCTGGTGAGGCGAACGACCTCCCGCTGCCGGGGCGTCAACATGTCGACCCGAGACTTCATTTTGTCTGACATTCGATTCTCCCTGCGTTGAATGGGTGGAAAGCACTAATATGGGCCCGCGATTGGCGGCTGCCAAGGGGGGTAATCCCGCGGTTGTCGTCGCGGCTGATGCGGCCACACTGGGGCGCGTGTCAGAAATACCTGCAATTCTCGGTGCTTTTTGCCATCAGACGCTTTTCACTAGAGGCAATAGTGCGGGAAAACCGCATCTCGCTTGCGGGAAAGTCCCCATGCCTTTCCTCGCGGACCCTTGGGGTTGCGAGAGCGACACGGTGAATTCGGCCGCAATGCACGGGCACTTCGACATCGCGCCGTCGCGTTCGGATACCGCGCTAATGTAAAACCGCCGTGGGCGAATCCCCCTTGAGGGGCGGCAAACGGCGGGCGAGAGGCTCTTCCAGCGCCCGAACCATGACCGCGTCCAGGTCGGCTGTCCCCGGTCCAGTCAGCTCGAACGAAATCCGAAGTTCGTCGGAAGTGGCCACCCGCAGGATTCGAAATGGCCGCCAATCGGTGGCCGCGATTAGGCGCAGCACTAGCTCCGGCCCGCCGAAGGAATCGGCGATTAACAATTGAGCTGGTCGGCGCAACACTGGCCGAATGCGAACCCACCCGGTAATTTCGACCAGTTTTCCGGTCGCAACGTGAATGGGAGGCGAAACGACCTGGACCGCCGTCGGCCATGAAGCCGGTGATGGTTCGGCCGCACTCTTTCCCTCTGCGGCAACCACCGCAAGACGTAAGAAGTTGTGACCGTGCTGCGGCTGGCCGCTCGCGACCTCCGCACGCGGCGAAACTCCGGGCGAGTCCCCGACGAAGTGTTGCCAGCCAGCTTCGGACAGTTCCGTGAGGCTTTCGAAGTCGCCGCCATACAGGAGGTTTGCGCCGCGGGTCTGCCCAGCCGTCGTGCGGGAGAATTCGGCCTGATCTGCCAAGCAAGCATATGTCGCGGCCAGCGGGTCACTGACGAATTCGATCGCGGGCGCCGCGACAACCTGTCGCTGCCTGCTTTCCGCCTCGCGAAGTCGCTGTCGGGCGTCCCTCGTCAGGGCCATCGCTGGCTCACCCCGGCCGGCCGTGGTCAACGTGTTGGCTTGCTGCAGCTCGGCGGTGGCAGTCTGCAAAAGCTCATCGGCCGACGGGCAGGGTAAGAGGATTGCCGCGAGCCGGCGACTGGTGGCCGCGATTTCGTCTGCCTGCTCGAGCGCGATCTCGCGCGAGAGCCGAATCAGCACCGGCCCGGCCTCGGCAATTCGCTGACGAACAGCCTTGATAATTTGCGCATCCTGGGTAATCAAGATTGGCCCAGCCTCCAGCGAATCGAATGTCACCAGACAACCACCAGCCACCCGCTTGGTTCCCATCGGGCGCAGCCCCGAGGGAGTCACCAGGTACAATTGATCCGATTCGGGAACGGCCGGCACGACAAACGAGCAATTGGCAAACGCAGTTCGCTGGCGATGAACGGCCGGCGCAGCGCTGTCATCTCGACGGGTGGGCGGCAATTCGTCGTCCTCGACACTGCGGCTACGAGCCGGCACCAAGAGGCGTGCCCGATCCAGGGAGATTACGTCGGCGACCGCGGCGCCGTCCGTCGATAAAACCTCTCCGTTGACATTGCCACCGGCGATCCAGGGCCCGAGCAATTGCAACTGCCGATTCGCGAACTCGAGCAGGTTCGCCCGCCGCCGGGTCGCATTGTCGGCCGCGTTGAGCGGCGACTGCGAACGAAAAACAAAACCGCGACAACCGCGCCTGTAGGCCGTCAGAACGGCTTGCTCGAAGTGGTCGGCGTCGACTCCCGGCGCGGCACCCTCTCGCCCGCTCAACGCGGCCACTTGCACGCGCGTCGATTCGCTGAGTTGCGTGCCAATGCTTGCCCAGCAGTGCGTGCCCGGCCGCGCCGCGCGACGGCAATTCGAGAGCCACTCGCTTAATTCCGCGGCCGGCAGCACCGCTTCTTGCGCGTGGCAGGCCAACATGATGTCGGCGATTTCACTCAAGCCGGCCCATTCGCGTTCCGGTGCGAGCAAAATCGGCCTGGGCGGCAGGTCGTCCCGGGCGTGCAACGAGCTGATCCAATTGCGATAATGGGCTGGATTGTCTTGCGCGGCCGGGTCGTACAGTCGCCACGCGAGCACCTGATGCCAATCTTCGGATGCAGCGGACGTTGCATCGGCCGCTGGAGGCGGGCAAATCACCCACATATTTGTGCGTACCGACTCCGAAAGTAGTTCCGCGGTCGGCGGATCGCGCAGCATGATCGCATTGCACCCACGCTGAGCAAGGTACGCCAGCGGTTCGCCGCTCCACTCGATTGCGCGAAGCATAAACGGCTGGCCGTCGACCAACAACAGCGAGCCTTGCATCCGCACTTGCGGCGAATCTCGCAAGCTGTCGCCGGTTCGGACCGGTTGCGGCCCGGTCAGCAGGGTGGATTCGCGGTCGCCCTCCGGTGGCGGGCCAAGCTGCGGTGGGCGATCGGCAAAGGGGGCGGCAAGCGCCGGTCTGCGGACCGCGCTCATGTCGCTCGCCGCGTCTGGCCGTGCCGCACCGTTGACATCCATGACCACGCCCTCGACTTCCAATTCATCGGTGAGTACGTCCACGCCCTGTGGTTCACCTGGAATCGACAAAATAATCGCCTCAACATACGCTTCTCGCGGGTCGATGGCGGACGTCGAAGCCGCACGCAGCACGTGGACCTGGTTGGTCAGCAGCCGCACCGCGTCGGCGAGCGCCAATTGCTGCCATCTGCCGGGCTGCTGGGCAAGGGGCCCACGGAGCAACACAGTAACCGGCCGGTTCGTTTGCGGATCGATCGATCGCGGCAGCACCACTCGGGCGGCAAGCTGCACGCCCGGCCTTGACGTCTTGATCCACAGGCGAGTGCGAAACTCATCGATCACCGGCATTCGCCCGATCGAACATGCGAACAGTGTCGGCTGACCGATGGGCGCGGCGACCGTTATGCGTTCGGCGCCGCCGCGGTCTCGGACGCCGTCGCGAATGATTTCGTGCGACAGAATACTTGGGGTTCGCCCCGCATCGAGCGACTGCCAGCGTATCTCGGGGCCGTCAAAGGAAACGTGGACCGCCGTTTCGGCAGCCTGTCCGCCTGCGGATACTGCGAGGCTCAAGAGCCACGTCGCGACGTGCGTGCGGCGCTGGAGGAAGAAGCCGGGCATGGCAACCATAACGCCCACGGCCGAGGTGGGCCGAGACGGGTAGACGATTCCGTGACAGACACGTGGCCAAACGGAAACATCGGGTCTTGCGGGCCAGCGTGTCGTAAAGTGGGCTTCTATCAGGATTTGCGATGACTGGCCAGCCCACTTGTGGCACCGACGCAACGCCCAAAGACAATCCGCAGAATCGGTCGTCAATCAATTGAATAGATGCAAGTCGTTTATTTATAATCGGTTAACGCGGCGCGAGCGTATCGACTGGGCTGCATTGGCGCAGCGTCTGCAATTTGGCCTGCTCATCACCCCCGCCGGAGACGCATCCCATGGCCCACTCGAATACCTCCCCCGTTGTCGAACACGAAGAGCTGCCTGCCGACTTGCTCCGCTTAGTGGCTGCAATCAAGAACCTGCCCGACGAGCATTCGCGCAGTCTAATGCCGGCCCTGGATCGGGTGGTGGAAAGCACGCGCCGCCGCCGGCGCATCTTGTCGCTGGTGCAAGACGCCCTCAGCCAGCTACGCTTGGACATGAAGTATCTCATGTTCGATTTGGAGGCGACCCGCCGCGAACGTGACGAATTCCAGGGCAAGCTGGAAGGATATGAAAGTTGACCACTGGGGCCAATCGGCCGATAATCCAGTGACAGCAGCAGCTTTGACTGTTCGAGGCAGATTTGCGTATCAGCGTCGTGGCCGACCAAAGCGAGAAGAGCCGTCGGTGCCGCCGCTGCCAGGACAAAACAATACGGAACATCGAGCTTCTCCGCGGCAGTCAACTGACGGCGGAATGGCTTTCGACAGATAAGCGAATACTGGGATACGTTTGCCGTGCGCGGGTATTTTGTCCTGGGCCGCGCGGCCGCTTTGGTACGGAAGTCGCACACGGCCACAAAATTGGCAATCACGTAATGGTAACGAGTTGCCCGGCATGGCTGTGATCAAAACTGCTGAACAACTGGCACAGCGCGCGCTGGACGTAAACGTCGTCGACGATGCGCAGTTGCAAGCAGTGTGGAGCGAACTGGGTTCGACCAGCGTGCCGCTCGCCCCGTTTCAGCAGGCTCTATTGCGACGCGGCGTGCTGACGCAGTATCAGCTCGAAAAGCTGATGAAAGCCGAGTCGCGGACCGGCTTCTTTTACGGCGACTATAAAGTGCTCTATTGCGTCGGCGCGGGCACGTTCGCCCGCGTCTTTCGCGCCGTGCATCGCGTGACAGGCAAGATTTACGCGGTGAAGGTGCTTCGCAGCCGCTACAGCAATCCTCGCGAAAGGGATCCGAAGACACAGAATCCGAACAAACTATACATCGAGCTGTTCCGCCGCGAGGGTGAATTGGGCTTGCCGTTGAAGCACCCGAACATTGTCGAGATTCACGAGATCTATTCCCACGGCCTCATCCATTACATTGTGATGGAGTTCATCGAGGGGCGGAATCTGCGTGAGTTCTATCGCGCCAAGCGGCGGTTTGATCCGTTCGAGGCGTCACGCATCATGGAAGGGGTGCTTTCCGGCCTCAAGTATGCGCTGGATCAGGGCGTGACGCATCGTGATCTAAAATTGTCGAACATTTTGCTCTCCAGTGATGGCGAGCCGAAGCTCGTCGATTTCGGCCTGGCCGGTGTCCAGGGAGATGTCGCCGAGGAAATTGCCGAGGGAATCAGCCGCCGGACGGTCGATTACGCCGGCCTGGAACGGGCCACCGGAGTCCGCAAAGATGATCCCCGGACCGACATCTATTTCCTCGGCTGCATCTTTTATCAGATCCTCAGCGGCATGCCCGCGCTGGCGGATGCCCGCGAGCAGCGGCCGCAACAGGCCGGCCGGGCACGCTACCGCGAGATTAAGCCCGTCCTCGACCTGGTGCCAAATCTGCCGCTGCCGCTGGCCCTGGTGGTCAACAAAGCGCTGGAATTCGATCCAGAACGCCGTTATCAAACCCCGGGCGACATGCTCGTCGACCTGAAACTGGCCGTGAAGCGGGCTAAGGCCGCCGCCGAAGGGCAAAAGGGCGACCAGGAACTGGCCAGCAGCGAAGGCCACGACGAGCAAGGCCAACCGCGGCGGCTGATGATCGTCGAGTCCGACGTCAAAATGCAGGACAAGCTGCGCGAATTGTTCAAGTCCAACGGCTACCGCGTTCTCGTGTCGAGCGACCCCGAACGCGTCCTCGATCGTTTTTACCACGACCCGAAAGCGGCCGACTTGATCCTCTTTTCCACCACTAGCAACGGCCGCGCGGCGCTCGACGTCTTCAACCGCTTCGGCCAGGAAATGATCACGCGCGATCTGCCCGCCGTGCTGCTTCTCGACCAGCACCATCACGACTGGGGCGAAGAGGCCCAGACGGCCGAGCATCGCACGGTCGCTCGCATGCCGATCAAGATGCGTGAGCTGCGCGAAATGCTCCTGGAAGTGTCGCAGAAAAAGGTCTCGTGAGCCCCGAAGGAAGGGTCCCCCAGGCGGGCGATCCCGCAGATCGCGGCAACGCGATTGACGCCACGCGCCAATTCGCGCATGTTATCTGCCTGGGGGCGCCTGTTTTGACCAAATGCGCAACGAAGCCGAGGCGCGATGCGAGTTTTTAAGTTATTCTCCCCGGTTCGCTCTCTTTCTCTCTGCACAGCGCTGTGGCTGCTTTGGGTCGGGGTCTGCTTCGCTCAGCCGCCGGCACGGCCCAACATTGTCTTCATCTTGGCAGACGATTTGGGCTACGGCGACCTCAGTTGCTACGGACAACAAAACTTTCGCACGCCCAACATCGACCGCATGGCGGCCGAAGGCATGCGTTTCACCCAGCACTACGCGGGCAGTACCGTCTGCGCCCGTCGCGGGCCTGCCTGCTGACCGGCCAGCACACCGGGCACGTCTACCAGCGCAGCCTGGGGAACATCGCCTTCCGCGACGATCCGCAAGATATCTGCATCGCCCGCATCCTGAAAAACGCCGGCTACGCCACCGCCATGATCGGCAAGAGCGGCCTGGCCGCCGAGCCGCCGACGATCCGCAACCCGAACACGAAAGGCTTCGACCACTTCTTCGGCTTCGTCAATCACGGCGATGCCCGCCACTACTTTCCTGAATATCTCTGGCGCGACGGCAAGCAAGTGCCCTATTCGGGAAATCACGTTCGCGAAGGAGATACCTATTCCGGCGACGTGCTGCTCGAAGACGCCCTCGCCTACATGGAGGCCAACAAGGCCCAGCCCTTCTTTTTGCATATCGCCTTCCAGCAGCCCCACTTGGACTTGGCCGTTCCGGCCAAATGGAAGCAGCCTTTCGTCGGCCGCTGGCAGGAAACGCCGTACCCTTCCAACCCGCTCTATCGCGGCGAGCCGCAGCCCAAAGCGACGTTTGCCGGAATGGTCTCGTATCTCGACTACTCCGTCGGCCGCGTGCTCCAGCGAATCCGCGAGCTGGGCATTGAAGATCGCACCCTCGTCTTCTTCGCCAGCGATAACGGCGCGATGGACGAATTCGGCTGGAGCCGCGACCATTTTCAATCGAGCGGCCGGCTGCGGGGCGCAAAGCGCGATCTCTACGAAGGCGGCATCCGCGTCCCGTTCATCGCCTGGTGGCCGAAGACGATTGCGGCCGGCAAGACGAGCGATCTGGTTTCCGCCTTCTGGGATTTCGCCCCCACCGCCTGCGAGCTGGCCGGCAGCGCCCCGCCGGCCGACACCGACGGCATCTCGTACCTGCCCACGCTCCTCGGTCACCCAGAACGACAGCGGCAGCACGACTACTTGTATTGGGAGTATTTCGAGTTGGCGGGCGTCCAAGCCGCCCGCCAAGGCGATTGGAAGGCTGTGCGCTTGAACTTTGCGACCCAGCCGCAGCGGCCACTGGAGCTGTACAACCTGGCCACGGATCCCGGCGAAACCCAAGACCTCGGGACCGAACATCCCGATGTCATCGCGCAGATGAAAGCCGTCATGGGCGCCGCTCATCAGGACGTAGGACAGTTTCGCATCCCGCCGCCGCGATAGCGACTAACGGTGCAAGTCGCACGTTCCGCCGTCGCACGCCTCGCCGCCGCTCAGTAAATAGCGGTTGCGCGCGATCCAGCGATAGAGAGGCCGCCACAGCAACATGCTGCCGGGAAAATACAGAATCGGCAGCGCCCACCACAGCCGGCGGAGTCGCCGCGCCAGGTAGCGAATGGCGTAAGGCCCCCAGTGGCGCTCTCCATACCGGTCGATAATCACCATTTCCTGCATCAGCCTCTCGGGCGACAGCTCCGGCCAGCGGCGGGCCACCTCCGGGTCGTGCAGCGACAAATAGGAGAGCTTGTTCTGGCAATCCCACCAAGGCAGCTTACGGATCTGGGCCGTGCAAATGCCACAATCGCCGTCGTAAATAACGACGTCGGCCTCCGGCCGCTCGCTCGGGGAAGGGAGCAGCTTGGGCTGTTTTTCCGGTGGTAAGACGACTGCGGTGGCCATGCCCCTCTATCCTACGCCCCCGGGGCGTCGATTGCGAGCAGCGTGGCAGGCACACACCGAGTGCCGTAACCGCCCCGGCCCAAGATGCTACGTTGCGATTTGCGCTCTTAAAGCGACTTGGCGCGGCGGCCGCACGTGCAAAGTGCCTGCCACAAACTACCGGGACGAATCGTCGCCGGCGGCGTACAATCAACGGGCCAGGGCACTAACGTTTTCTCGCCTGTCAAATTAGCAACTCGGGCGGACAGCCTGATCTATCACGGAGCCTGACATGGATCAGCTTCAGGTGCAGGTCGCGCGTGCGCGGCGTCGTTTGGTGCTCGACCAATTCCTTCATCGCAGCGTGTGGTGCCTGCTGGCCGCGTTGTCGCTGGCCGCGATCGTGATCGCGGCACCGCGAATTTTCGTGATCCAAAATCTTCCCACCCAATGGGACATGTGGTGGATCGCCGGCGCAATCGCTGGCAGCGTCCTCACGGCCGCGGCTTGGACCTACCTGGCCCTCACCACCGCGCTCGATGCGGCCATTGAAATCGATCGCCGCTTCGAGCTCCGCGAACGCGTGGCCAGCAGCCTCTCGCTCACCGTGGAAGACCGCACGAGCGATGCGGGCCGCGCGCTGGTCGGCGATGCGGCGCGGGCGATCAATCGCATCGAGGTGGGCGAACAATTCCGCGTGCGGCTCGGGCGGCACGCCTGGCTGCCCTTGGTTCCGGCTTCGCTCCTGTTCGTGGCGGTGACGTTCTTCGACGTCCGCGCGGCTCAGAGCAGCGGCGATTCAAACTCGCCGGCGGCCCGCCAAAACATTAAAGCCAACATGCAGTCGCTCCGGGAAAAGATTGCGGAGCAGCGAAAACAGGCCAAACAGGGCGAGTTGCCCGTGGCCGAGGACATGTTTAAACAAATTGAAGAAGGAACGAAAGACCTGACTCAAGACAAACTTGGCCCTGATCGCAGCAAGGCCATGGTCAAGTTGAACGACTTGGCGAAACAACTGGAAGAAAAGAAGCAGCAACTGGGCGGCCAGGACCAGTTGCAGAAACAGTTTGAAAACATGAAGAACTTCGGTGCCGGCCCGGCCGATAAAGCCGCCCAGGCGATTAAGCAGGGCGATTGGCAGCAGGCCCAGCGAGAAATCGAAAAGCTCGAAAAACAACTTGCCGACGGCAAGCTGGACGAAGCCTCCAAAAAACAATTGGCCAATCAGCTCGAAAGAATGCAGCAGAAGCTCGAGGCGGCCGCCGACATGCACCGCCAGGCCATCGAAAGCCTCAAACAACAAATCGAACAGCAGAAACGCGACGGCAACCTGGCCAAGGCCGGCGAATTGCAGCAAAAGCTCGACAAATTAATGCAGCAACAGCAGCAGATGAACCAACTGCAAAAGTTGGCCCAGCAAATGGCCGTAGCACAGCAAGCGCTCAAACAGGGTGATGCCCAAAAGGCCGCCGACGCAATGCAGCAGATCGCCCAGCAGATGCAGCAAATGCAACAGGACCAAAAAGAAATGCAGGCCCTGGACGCGATGATGAATCAGCTTCAAATGGCCAAAGATGCCCTCGCCGGCCTGGACAACCAGCCGGGCGAGCCGGGCGCGGACGGTCAAGGCAATCAGCAAGGCCAGATGAACATGAACAACCTGAACATCCTGAGCGAAGTCAAAGATAATCCGCCTGGCATGGGGATGGGCCCCGGCCGCGGCTTTGGCCCCCGTCCCATCGCCGAAGACAATACGAATCTTCGCGACACGCGCGTCCGTCAGAACATCGGCCGTGGCGGCGCCTATTTCGGCGGCATGCGAGAAGGGCCCAACACCAAAGGGGATGTTGCCGAGCAGGTGAAGGAAGCCATGGCCGCAGTCGGCAGTGAGCAAGCCGACCCCCTGACCGACGTGCGTTTGCCCGCCAGCCGGCGTGAGCAGGCGGAAGAGTACTTTCGCACGCTGCGCGAAGGCAAGTAGCGCGCGGCATCATCTCGTTGGATGCATCCACGGTGTGGCCTCCGCCGCGGGTGCCGGCTCTTTTCGACTCGGGCTTAACCGGCCTCTCTTGGGCCAGCCAACGTGCGATTCGCGGCGGGCCGAGTGGCAACGTAGAGGCTCGGTCGGAGACCGGCCGGAACCGGCTGCTCCGCCGGTGACCGGCCCGATCTCGCAAGGCCCGGCCGAGTGACCTAGTTTTCCGGGCGTTTTGTCGTGGCGGAACCAAGTTGCCCCGGTTGCGCCGCGTATAGACAGCCTGTTTTCGGCCGCGTAGATTGGGAAAACTCTGCGGCCCGGCCCATCCGGTTTCGCAGTGTGGGTCGTTGGGCATCAGCGCCCGGGCCCAGGTCCGCTTCAAAGCGCCCCTAGTACGACCGGCGTCATCGGTTGCCCGTGTTTGAGCTAGGGTACCTCCAGGGAATAGGGAAGGGCGTTGCGATGAGCAGCTTACTTCGATTGGCCGTCTGTCTGCCGCGCGGTGGACGTTTCTGGCAGGCCGGGTTCTTGTCGCTGTTCGCCGCGATGCTCTCTTGGAGCGTCGCTGTTGGCCAGCAGGCCGGCAGACTGACCCCGCCGCATCCTCCGACCCCACCGGCCGCGCAGCCAGCCAGCTTTGCTGACTTGGTCCGTCAGGCCCGCGAGAACTTTGCGCCGCCGACCGACGCCCAGCTCGCCGCAGCGCGTGCCGCCGTCGTTAAGGGGATGAACGAGCTCCAGCGCTTCGTAGACCCCAATTCGTCGAACGGCAAGCTCTGGCTGAAGTATCTCCGCTGGGACGCCTTCCAGCAGCAGATGGCCGCCGCGAGCCCGGCGGATCTGGCGCCGCTTGCCGAGACCTATCGACAGCTCAATCGAAATGAGAATGGACTGGAGCTGCCGCAGTTTCGCCACCTGTCGGAGACTCTGCGGCAGGCAATTGATCTGTACACGCTCGCCCGCATGGAAGACCCGGCCGCGGTATACAATCGCCAGCTCGACGCACTGGCGGCGGACATCGAAGAATTACGCACACAACCCGGCGCGTCGCCCACAGTCGACACGCTGCGCCGGCTCGATTTATTTGCGGGCCTCGGTTCGGCGCAGGAGTTGGTCGCCGCCATTCGCAAGGAATTTGCCGCACCGAACGCATTCATGAACGTCTCCGCTGCGTATCTTAGCTCCGGCGCTGCCGAACCGATCGATCGTGTCGACCCCGTGACCGACAATATCCTAGGCACGAGCATCCAGGGCACCGGCCACACGACCGGCATGGTGCTGATTCGCACCGTGCCGTCGGCCGACAGCGCCCGGATAAGTATCGAGTCGCAAGGGCATGTGGTGTCGTCGAATACGGGCCGTAACGGTCCCGCCGTTATCCGCAGCACGGGCGTTGCCGATTTTACGGCCACGAAACAAATCAATCTTTCCGATCCTGCGTTTCTCGCGTCGCCGGCCCGAGTCGATGCCACATACAATACTGACATTCACTCCATCGCCAAAGCGGGTGGCGGCATTGGCAGCCGGCTTGTTTCTAGCCAGGGCTGGAGCCGCGCGAATCAGTCGCGAGGCCAGGTGAACTGCATCGCGGCGGACCATACGGAGGACCGCGTCGGCCGCCGCATTGACGAAGATGTCAACAAGAAGCTGCGCGACGCCCGCAAACGCTACGAAGATGAGTACCGCCGCCCGCTCGAACGGCAGGGCAGCCTGCCGAGCGACATCGATTTCGCGTCGACGGCCGACGAGTTGAGCGTCGTTGCGACGCAAGCCAACCGCGCCCAGCTCGGGGCCACGGCCGCCCCGCCCGAGTTGCCGGCCGGCAACGACCTGGTCGTGCGACTGCATGCGTCGGCGGTCAACAACTACTCGGCCACGCTCTTGGGGGGCGCCACGGCCAGCGAGACCCAGCCAGGGCAAGAGCGGGCCAAATTCGATGTCGATTTGCCGCAATGGATGAAAAATGCCTGGGAAAAGAAGCGGACCGCAGAGCCGAATGCGGCCGCAGGCGACGAGCCTTTCAAGCCAACCACGATCACTTTTCGGCCGATCCAACCAATCACCGTGAACTTCGACGACAACAAGGTGAAGTTCACCGTCCACGTCTCCCGCCTCACGTCCGGCGACGAAGAGTTCACCAATTGGGACATCACCGGAACTTTTACGCCGCAGCTCGAAAGCGGCGGAATCGTCCTCCAACGCGATGGCGACCTGGTCGTGCTGCCGTCGTCGTTTGAGACCGAACGACGCGAGCTCACATCCCGCGAAGTCGCGATCCGCAGCAACCTGACCAAGGTGCTCAACGAGCGTTCGGCCAAGGGGCGCGGGTTTCCGGCGCGGATCGAATTCGCCGAGTTGAAACCGACCGGCGCTGGAAAAGGCCGGTCCGCTTAAGGCAAGTGTTGTTCACAGCGACGAAGGCTGGCTAACGCTAGCCTGGAGCAGGCAGTAATTGAGGGGGGGTGAATAGGTGAGTATGTGGAGAATGATCAAATCCGCGCCTCACCTACTCTCCTGTCACTCATGGATTCTTACGCCGACATCGCGTTCGACTGCCTGCCGTTACGATCGGTCGGCCGGGTCGATGTGCCGCTCGACGCGTCGACTGCGTTTCGCCAGCGTTGCGAGCACTTGCAGCAGGAACTGGAAACGCAGGCGGGCAAAAACGCCTATTTTCTCTACAACGCGCACTGCGTCTTCCGGCTGGCCAACTCGGACGTCCACAATATGCTGCGCTTCACGTTCGAGGGAACTGTATGGACCGACCACAGCGATCGCACGTCGGCCGGCGCCAATTTGCGAATCGAACTAGCGGCCGAAACTTGCGGCGGTGTATCTGCCGACGCACTCGACTGGTTCCGTGGCATTGTCGAGCGGGCCGTGCTCATCGAATTCGATCGTTTTATCGCCGCGGGCCAACTTGAGAAACGAGCGACCGAGACCGGTCGGGCCCAGCAACGGGTGACGGATCTAACGGGCTTTGCAGGCCTGAACGTCTAACGTCCAAGCGGCCAGCAAAGCGAGTTCCACGTCCATCTCTGCTGGCAACGCAGCCATCGCATCGCCCAGTTGCCCGTCAAAATAGTCACAATCGCCAAAGTTTAACGTCAGGGCCGACGATAACCTGTCCTGCTGAGCGCTCTCGCGCCGCGCACTATGTGCGGGCGGCGATCGCATGGAGACGGCAGCCCGGGGGGTCCGGTCGCGTTGGTCGACGGCGAATATGCCGTGCGAATCCCACGTGACGTGCACTACCTGGGTCGGCGCCGCCCGCGATCGCCAATCAAGCCACACGCTAGGACGTCTCAGCAATGAACCGGCAGTTCCGCTCGTTCTGCTCGCTACTGCTCACCGCCGTCACGGTGGCCACCGGCTGCAAACCCATCCAGCCGTACTATTGCCGAGACAACGGCAACCTCGCGGGCTTCTACAACGACGTCGCCACGACGATCGATTATCCCGACGTCGAGGAACCGCACCTAGACGAAGTCAACAACACGCTCCCGCCTCTGACCGTCAATAGCCCCGACGACTACGAGAAGTCGCCGCTGTCCTTGCAGGAAGCGGTCCGGCTGACCCTCTGCAATAGCCAGGTGATTCGCAACATCGGCGGCCAGGCCATCGTTTCGTCCGGCATCACGCAGGGTGTGGAACTATTGACTCGCAACATCGTGAACACGCTCGGCGTGTCCACCACGTACGATCCGGCCTTGGTCGAATCGGGCAACGGCGTGCAAACCGGGGCGAGCACCGACGGCACCGGCGTGGAAGCCGCCCTTTCCGACTTCGACGCCCGGCTCGACGCCAGCGTCTTTTGGCAGAAGAATCGCCAGCCGCAAAATCGCCCCGACACGGGCGTCGGCGCGAATTTGTTTCCACCAATATTCGCCCAAGACTTGGCCAACTCCACCATCGGCATTACGAAAATCGCCCCCACGGGCGACACATTTTCGTTTCGCAACAATACCGCTTACGAAGGCAACAACGTGCCCGCCGGCGGTGTCGGGGCGTTCCGGGCGCTGCCCAGCGACTGGACGACGAATTTCGAGGCCAGCTTTACCCATCCCCTGGCGCAGGGTGGCGGCTTGCAATTCAATCGCATCGCCGGACCGGTCACCTTCGATCAATATGCGGCCGGCTTCAACCAGATTGACGGCGTCATGATCGCGCGGCTGCGGACCGACGTCACGCTCACCTTGTTCGAAGCCAGCGTTCGCGACCTCCTCGAAAACCTCGAGTCGAGCTATTGGGATCTGTACTTCCGCTACCGCGATCTGGAAGCCCGGCGGACCGGCCGCGACAGTGCCCAGGAAACATGGAAAAGAGTGTACGCCCTGTTCCAACAAGGTTTGGAAGGCGGCGACCGGGCGCGCGAGGCCCAGGCCCGGGGCCAATATCACCAATTCCAAGCGCAGCTCGAACAAGCGCAGACCGAAGTGTTTCGCGCCGAACGCCGCTTGCGGCTGATCATGGGCCTGTCGGCAAGCGACGGCCGGCTGTTCATGCCTTCGGACGTTCCATCTTTGGCTCGCGTATCCTTCGACTGGAACGGCGCCGTGTGCGAAGCTGTCTCGCGGCGTGTAGAAGTCCGCAAGCAAAAGTGGGATATCAAGCGCCGCGAATTGGAGTTGATCGCCGCCCGCAACTACATGCTGCCACGCATCGACGCTGTCGGCACCTATCGCTGGCTGGGATTGGGCGACGATCTGATCAAGGCCTCGCGCGGCACGGCTGCATTCAACGAGCCCGGGTCCACGGCGTTTGGCGTACTCACCAGCGGCGAATTCCAAGAATGGCAGCTAGGGCTCCAGGCGTCGATCCCCATCGGATATCGCGCCCAACTCTCCGGTGTCCGGCATGCCGAACTGCAGCTCGCCCGCGAGCGGGCCCTGCTGCAAGATCTCGAGTTGGAAATTACCCATCAACTTTCCGATGCCGTCAGCGACGTCGATTTAAACTATGCCCTGACGAAAACTAATCTCAGCGGCCTGGTGGCCTCGGAAGACGAAGTGGCGGCCTACGAGTCGCGATTCAAGGCCGGCACGATCACCGTCGATTTGCTGCTCGACGCTCAGCGGCGTCGGGCCGATGCCCAATCCGCCTACTATCGTTCGCTTGTCGATTACAACCGTGCTATCATGCGGGTGCACTACCGCAAGGGCTCGCTGCTCGATTACGACGGCGTGTGCCTGGCGGAAGGGGCCTGGCCCGGCAAAGCCTATTTCGACGCGTTGCGGGAGGCCCGCAAGCGGAATGCCGCGCTTTACCTGGATTACGGATATACACGTCCCGACGTCTTCAGCCGCGGGCCGATCTCGCAAGACTGCGGTGACGGTTGCCAGACCAGCGTGCCGCCGGACGGCGGAATCGGCGTGATGCCCGACGCGGCGATGCCGCCCGCCGGCGCCGGGCAAGAAGAGGCCTTGCCGTTGCCGCCGGCCCAGCCGCCGCAGCCGCCGGCCGCGGGCCGCAGCGGAGCCCGGCCGACCTACGGCAGCCAAGCCGCATTGATGCCTGTATCGGACCAGTTCGGGAGACCGGCCTCCACATCGGGTCGATCCCGCACAGCCGCCAGCGCACCGCCCACCCCGAATGAACATCAAACGAATTACGCGCTTGCTGCGACTCCTACAGCTCCTGCAGTCCGGAGCGGGAGCGAACGCTAACGGCCTCGCCGCCGAATGCGGCGTCAATAAGCGGACGATCTTTCGCGATCTGGATGCGCTGCGCCAGGCCGGCGTGCCGCTGGCCTTCGATAAGCACGACAATCGATACAGCATTCCGGGCGCGTTCTTTTTGCCGCCCACCAATTTCACAGCCGCCGAGGCGCTGGCGTCGTTGTCGCTGTCGGCCGAAATGGGCCGCCGCGACCGCCTGCCGTTTTACGAAGCAGCTCACTCCGCCGCCCTCAAGCTGGAAAACAGCTTGCCCCTCGCGCTACGCCAGGAACTGCGATCGCTACGGCGAGCGATTCACTTCCGGCCTGCCCAGCTCAGCCGCCTGGAGGGCAAAGAAACCGCCTATCAGAAGCTTGTCAACGCGCATGCGGCCCGCCGCACTCTGGACGTGACGTACGACAGTTTCAACGAGAACCAGATGATTCACACAGTGCTGCATCCATACCAATTGCTGTTCAGCCGGCGGAGTTGGTACGTGATCGGCTACTCCTCGCTGCATCGCGAGATCCGCACGTTCAATCTCAGCCGCATCCACAATCTGCAAGTGCTAAGCGAGAAGTTCGTTTATCCGCCCACCTTCCGCCTGGAGCGCTATTTGGGCAACGCCTGGGAAATTATTCCCGAGCCGGGACGGGACAAGCAGGTCCTCGTCCGATTCAAACCCATGGTGGCTCGCAACGTCGCCGAAGTCGTGTGGCACAAAACGCAAGAAACCACTTTCCTGCGCGACGGCTCGCTGGAATTCCGCGTCCGCGTCTCTGGACTGAGAGAAATCTCTTGGTGGATCCTGGGTTACGGCGATCAGGCCGAAGTACTGCAACCGGCCCGGCTGCGAAAAATGATCGCCGAGAGGGCACACCACATGTCGGCGATGTATAACGGGGTGAGTGAGTAAGTAGCTGAGTAACCGGAACCATCGGCCCCCAACCTGCTCGCCTGCTCCTCCACTTTCCCGCGTCTCCACTCCCCGATCCCCCATGTTTTTCTCGTTCGACGGTATCGACGGCGTCGGCAAATCGACACAGGTTCGCCTCTTTTGCCAGGCGCTGCGCAACGCCGGTTACGATGTCGTAACCTGTCGCGATCCGGGCAGCACACCGCTCGGGGAACGAATTCGCGACCTGTTGCTTCGCAGGGACGATGCGCTCGAAATCCGGCGGCGCAGCGAAATGCTGTTGTACATGGCCGCGCGGGCACAATTGGTCGACGACGTCATTCGCCCGGCCCTCGATGCCGGCCAGATCGTCGTGAGCGATCGATTCTTGTTGGCAAACATCGTGTATCAGGGTTACGCCGGCGGACTTGACGTGGAGTCGATTCGCCAGGTCGGCCAGGTTGCAACCGGCCGCGTCGAGCCGGACTGCACCTTCCTGTTAGACATGCCGCCGGATGCCGCGGATCGCCGCATCTGTCGCGATCTCGATCGCATGGAGGTTCAAGGGCCCGGGTTCCGTGAACGACTGCGCGACGGATTCCTGGCGGAAGCTGCCCGGCCCGGCAGCCGAATTCATGTGGTCGACGCGTCCGCGTCGGTCGAGACCGTGCACACCGAAATCTGGCAGAGCGCCGTCCCGCTGCTTACCAGGGCACAGTAGAATCCGCTAAGCGCGCGCAATTCCCCAGGAAGCCTTATCCAAACTGCCCGGCTTATCAGCCGCACGTCACCACGACATGCTGTCCGAGCTACGACAAGACCCGTTTGTGCTGGCCAGCAAACATTGACGTAACGAATAAAACTCTGTAAGATTTTTGCCTGGCACGTCTTACGGCGGCGGAAACAGGGCAGCGCATCTTGCGCTGCTGGCGATCGCAAGCCGATAGACGTGTGCGCACCATCGCTCGACGACGATTCGGCGTGACCATCAATCACGCGTCCGCAATGACTTCGCGGACCGTGCATGAATACAGCTCTTGGGTAAGTTTACGCATCGCGGGCACCGCGCTCGCGGGAGATGCGCCCTGGGCACGGTCTTGAAACGCCACGGTGTGCAGGATGGAGTTCCGTCAGCACCAGTTCGCACGGATCGCTCTTGCTCCCGCCAAGCTCAACCTGCTGCTTGAAGTGCTGGGCCGGCGCGGCGACGGCTACCATGAGCTGCAAACGCTGATGTTGCCGGTGAGGCTGTTCGACAGCCTTTCGTTGGTCCCGACAAAGCCGCCCACCAGCCACGCCGGCGCCATCAGCCTGGCAATCCGCACTTCGCCATTGGTGCAATCCGCGGCCGGCCATGATATCCCGACGGATAAGCGTAATCTAGTCGTCCGCGCACTCGAGTTGCTGCGCGTGCGCAGCGGCAGCTCGCTGGGGGCGAGAGTGGAGCTTGTGAAGCGCATCCCGGCAGCAGCCGGATTGGGCGGCGGCTCGGGCGACGCCGCAGTAGCTCTGCGGTTGGCGAACCAGGCATGGGAGCTCCGCTGGAGCCGCGCAACTGGCGGATATCGCCGCAGAAATCGGCAGTGACATCCCTTTCTTTTTATTTGGTGGAGCGGCCGTTTGCCGCGGCCGCGGCGAACGCGTCGAAAAGCTGCCGCCCGTCCCGCCGCTCGACTTTGTGATCGTCAAACCGCCAGCCGCCCTGTCAACGGCGGACGTTTACCACAATTATGACGCTCGTGCCGATTACGATCGTGCGCCGTCGGCCAACAACCGGCTCGAAGCCTTGATTGCCGCCCTCCTTCGCGGCCGACTGACTGAAATAGGCCATTGGATGCACAACTCGCTGGAAGCGGCAGCGACGATCATTTCGCCATGGGTCGAGCGCGTACGCTCGGCCTTTGCCGGTCTGGATTGTCTTGGCCACCAGCTTTCCGGCAGCGGTTCGGCGTATTTCGGCCTTTGCCGCCACGCGCAGCACGCGCGGCGCTTGGCATCAATTCTGCGCACGCCGGCTGGGAATGGTCTACTCCGTGAGAAGCTGCCCCTAGGTCGCCCCAAAGGCAAGGAGAAACGGCCGTGGATATCACTGAGGTTCGCATTAAGCTCATGGAAGAACCAGGAGAGCGTCTGAAGGCCTTCTGCTCGGTCACCTTCGACGATTGTTTCGTCGTTCGCGATTTGAAGATCATCGACGGTTCGAACGGTCCGTTCGTCGCGATGCCCAGTCGCAAGCTCACGTCGCATTGCCCAAAGTGCGGCATGAAGAACCATCTCCGCGCTGGCTTTTGCAACCAATGCGGCGCACGGCAGGATGAATCGCGCAGCCAAGGACGCGGAAGGCCGCTCCAAGCTCTATGCCGATATCGCGCACCCGATCAATTCCAGTTGCCGCGAGATGATTCAAACCCGCGTCATTCAGGAATACCACGAGGAAATCGTACGAGCGAAGCAACCGGGCTACGTCTCGCGCTACGACGAGTATGATTTTGAATTCAGCGAGGCGCCCCGCAGCCGGCCAGCCAGGTTCGATCAGCCGCACGCCTCGCCGGCCGCGGAGCAGCCGCACGTCCATGCGCAAATCGGCTGCGGCGCAGGGCGAAAACGCGGCCGCCCGTCCCGGGCGGAGCAATTCCTTGGAGCGGCCGCCCGGCAGCACCTGCGAGCGATCGCTCGAAAACAGCTTCGGAGCCGGGATCTTTCCCGATTAACAACGAGCCGGCTGCGATCTTCTGCAGTATGCGGGCACTGGGAGATTCGTTTGGTGATATTGCCCCTATTCGCGCACTAGCTCGGCAGCCTCGTCGGCTACGTATTCCCGCATCACAAGTGGATCGGCGCACGCGTTCGGCTTCTCGCCAGCTCGCCCTAAATCTCCAACTCGCCTAAAAGTGCTCTCGTTCGTTGACCGATATATCTTGTGCGGACGGTGCGGTCGAGAGTGACAGCGAGCCAGCGCCCCAGCCCAACAATTCAGCAGGCTAGGTAGCGCTATCTCCCAGGATCGGTACTCCTTAACCGGGCAAGCGACAACCCCGACCCACCTCCCGCTCCCTCAGATTGCCTGCTACGCTCCGCCGCTCGCGGAGCCGATTAATCATTTATCCATGCGTCATCGAACCATTATCCACGAGAGCAAGGAACCAGCTCCCCATGCCCACGGAGATTCTGCGGCTTGAGGATTTTTTTGCAATTCGACGTTACGTAAACGAAACCCTGTGCGAAAAGGATCGACTTGAGATAGATCACTTCCCGCTCTCAGAACGCATTTTGGTGCGTCGCGGCACTCCTTGCGGAGTGTACTTCTGCCTGCACGGCCCGCGCTCGATATGCCTGACTGCGATCTGGGAAACCGACGGCAACACGATCTTGTTTTACGGATCGCGCGGCGAACGCTTTCACACCGCAAAACTAGCCGCCGCGCCGCCCATCCACGGCGGTCCGGGCCTGCTATCGGCGACGAAACAAGTTGACCAGGCGCGACAGGCCAGATTCGTGCGGGCAGTCGAAAATTCTGCGGGGCAGGCTTGACAGCTATCCGACCGAGCTAGTATACATACTTACATCAAACGACAGGATACGCGGCTGGAGGGTTGGTGATGCTAGTTCTCTCGCGGAAAGAATCGCAGCGGATTCGCCTGGGCGACCAGATCGTGATCACCATCGTCAAGATCTCGGGCGATAAAGTCCGCGTCGGCATCGAAGCGCCCAGCAACGTCCTCGTGCTCCGCGACGAACTCGAAACCCGCACCCCCGCCACTCCAGCCGCCACCACCGCCCCGCCCCCACCCCAGCTCCGCCACTCGGCCTAAACGCATTGAGCTCCCCGCGCCCTTCGGGAGCGGGCAAGGGGTGAAAGTCTTGGCGGTGAGGGTGACTGCCTTCAACCTCATCCTCGAAGTCACCGGCGAAAAAAAGAAGGACAAAGCCGCCAAAGTCGCCACCGCCCGCAACCTCTGGCTTCCCGCCGTCAACAACGACGGCCGCTTCGGCCGCTGGGCGTTTATTGAAATCGACGACCCCTGGGATGCGGCCAACCTGATCCGTACTCTGTACTCAGTACTGAGTACCCAGTACAAACACCCTGAACCCTCAACTCTCAACCCTCAACTCTAAACCCTTCCATGCCCGCCGCCCGCTCCTTTACCGATCTCCAGTTCTGGCAGCACGCCCGGCAGTGGTCGAAAGACATCTGGACCCTCGACGCAACAACCGCCCTTCGTTCGCGATCAGCGGCTCGTCATCCAAATCAACGATTCGTCCGAATCCGTCATGGCCAACATGGCCGAAGGCTTCGGCCGCGGCACCCAAGAGGAATTCATCACCTTTCTGGGCTACTCACTCGGCAGTCTCGACGAAACCCAGTCCCACCTGACGGCCGCCTACGATCGCCAGCATATCGACCAAGACACCTTCGGCCGCCTCTGGAGCGAGGGCCTCGAAATCCGCAAGATGACCGTCGCCTTCATCCGCTCGATGATCATGCCCCGCGGCGGAGTCCGCACACTCGGCAAACCCAAGAGCTGGTCCAGCCAGGTCTGGGAAATCTACGAACGAGTCAGCGGCCAGCCCCGGCCGGCCATGTTCAAACCGCCCGAACCCGAAGTCGCCAAACCACCCCGCAACGACAAGCCGCCGGTCTAGCAACAGGACCAATTTTAGTACTCTGTACTCTGTACTCAGTACCCTGTACTCAGTACCGAATCCAACACCAACCGTCGCCATCCAACCACCACTCCGTACTCTGTACTCCGTACTCGGTACCATGCCCAAGAAAAAACAGCCCAACCGCCGCAGTACCGCCCCCCGCGAACACCGCGGTCGAATCGATCCGCCACCAAGACAAGCGGAAAAACATCCCCACCGAGGAGCTCCGCGATTCGTCAAGGACGAGGAGCCGTGCAGAACACGGTCAAAGGCGAGCGCCTGAAATTCGACAAGCTAAAGCCTTACGCGGGCGAATGGATTCATGCGGAAGGCTGGTACACCGAGCACTCCAGTACTCAGTACCAGGTACCCCCGCATCCGGCCGACAGCCCCCGCAAAAGAAGCCAAACGCTACGGCAAGCTGACCGTGCTGGCCGCGCGGATGAACCCTGACCTGGCAATGGGCGACGAGCTACTCAAGAAGACCGGCGCGGGCAACCTGTTCATGGTCTTCGGCGAGCCGGACATTGAGATCCGCAACGCGGCCGACAACTCCCTACTCTGTACTCCGTACTCCGTACCCGGTACTTCTCGCCGCGCCGCCAAATCCCCTCCGCCGCCCACGCCCTCCGGCGACATCATCGTCGAAGTTAAAGGCCTCGACGTGTACGATCCCACGACCGGCGAAATCCGCAGCTCCTCGACCGACGACATTGCCTGCTGGTTCATCGACACCCAGTACAACGGCGAAAGCTTCTTCGTCCGCCACGCCTATTTCACCGGCGCCGACGAACCGTATGAAAAACTGAAGCGGGCTCTACGCGCCGAAATCGACGAAGCGGCCTGGAGCAGCCTGTACAGCACCAAGAGCCGACCATTTCCCCAGCCCGAGACAGGCCAGATTGCCGTGAAGGTAATCAACCACTATGGAGATGAGGTGCTAAAGGTCTACGACGTGTAAATCGTAGCAACAGCAACTTCGAGTGCTTAAGAGCGGCGGCAGAAGCGCTAGAAGCAGTTTCAAAACCATCGGGGACCGTCCCGATTTTCCGGAGGCCGCCGGAGCAAAATGGGACTGTCCCCCCTCTCCGAGACGGTTTTGAAGCTGCTTCTCATACTTGCCTGGCCGACAGCGAATTGCCAGCAGCAGTACTGCAGCAGAGCAGCAGTGGAGAAGGGGACGGGAGTAGAGCAGCAGAGCAGCCGCTTGTTTGGCTAAGAGCGAACAGCCGACGACTAACACCCACCCTACCACATCCGCTGACCGATTCCAACAAAACTTTGCCGAACTCGCAGTTGCCCAGTTGCCAACTCGCAGTAGCCAACTTCGGCCGACTTCGCGGTCGGTTTTTCTTGACACCCCGCCGCGCCCGCGGCCGTTCGCCGGGCCCTCGACTCGCCCCCTCTCAGTTCCCGCTGCGGCGGCTGGCCCAAAAAAGGCACTGGACAAAGGTATAAAAATCTGCTAGGCTCGCAAGTGCCCACCATCCTCGCACAACTCGGCAGACCCAGACGCAGCACCGTACGAAAAAAGCCGCCGCAGCCAGGCTTGGCTGCAGCGGCTTATTGCCTTTTTCAGCGGCAAGTGGATCATGGGACAACTAGTCGCGCGGGCGGATACGCGCCGGTCAGGCCGCTGTAATCGGCCCGGTCGTCGTCGTGCCACAAGGGATGGCCCTTGCGGACCCGCTCCGCCAGCACTTCCAGCTTTTCGCGGGTGCCGGCCGGGGCTTGCGTGGCCTTAAACTCAACGTCGCGCTTCGGGGCGAAGTCCTCGTCGTGACCGTACTTGAGGATCGCCTCGAAGACGTTTTTCAGCGTAGGATCAGGCATAATAATTCCAACTCCTTCGTACCAATGCTGTACTGAAAGTGTGATCGTGTTTCTGGTGCTCACGCGCCGCGAAAGGCCTATCCCGACCCGCCTGCACGTGCGAGATTCCACTTTGACAGCCGGCCCAATACCAGGCAGCAAGAAGCCTATCGAAGTTGCCGGCTCGCAAACCCACGCCTTCAAACTGTCTTAATCCAACGATTATTGTCGACGGGGAGGCAAAGTCAAGTTTTTTCTCCCGGCTACCGCCGTGGTTACACCTCTCTCAACCTCTTGCAACGTAAAACCTTGCGGCTTAGGCAAATACAGCAACCTGGCGGCCGCTCGGGCGGCCCTGGGCGGGCACACCCCCAGCCCCTTAAGGATATATGCCGTCGGCCAGCGGAAGGTTCGCCGAAAAACAACGAGAAATTCCGAATACCGGGCGATTTCTGCTGCGTCACGCTCGCCGGTCCATGGGCAATCTCACACATCAAACGCCGAAGTCGACCGGTCTAGGCTGCAGCTCACAGAAATTCGCACCGTCATGCCCTGGATCCAAAGAAACGTCAAACTGGCACCCCGCTCGCGGGGTTTTCATCAGATCACGCAGGAGATCTTGGCCGTGGTACCAGAATTGGCGGAAATCCGCGTCGGCCTGCTGCATGTTTTCATCCAGCACACATCGGCATCGCTTACGATCAATGAAAACGCCGATCCAGACGTGCTGGCCGACCTGGAAATGGCCTTTTCCGCGATTGCTCCCGAGGACGCTCCCTATCGGCACACGTGTGAAGGGCCGGACGACATGCCAGCGCACGTGAAAGCCTCGATTTTGGGCAGCAGCCTGACGATTCCGGTGGCCAGCGGTGCGCTCTGCTTCGGCACCTGGCAGGGAATCTGTCTTTGCGAACACCGTCGCCGCGCGGGGTCGCGCCGCCTCGTCGTGACGTTGTGGGGCGAATAATCAGCAACGCTGATGAAGGTTTTGTCGTCAATGAACCCACCGAGGGCGGCCGGCTATTGGCTAGAAGAACGCATGGGCCAACCGCTGCGCACGCCTTCATTAGCAGCGCATACCACAGGCAGGAGTCAGCGACCGGCTGGCGAAAGCTGTGGCCGCGCACTCTTGCCGGACAGCCCACCACTCCAGGTCAAGCGGTCCGGTCGAAGTACATGAAACCGGCCTGGACTTGGCTCCACGTCAAAGTCAACAGGCCATATTGAGTGCCCCACGGATTGAACAGCGTGATCGTCTGATTCGACGAATTATAGCCAACGACTGCGTAGGCGTGACTCCCGACCACGCCGCTGCCGGAGGGCGGCGTTTGGTACGATGCAAAGCCGATCATCTTGCCCGCGTTGTAGGCGTTGACAAACGTGGTGAAGCTCGAGCTATAGCTGGTCATCGCGAATGGCGTGGTGGCGAGCCCGCTGATGTGGCCCAGCGCCGCGTAAATGTATCCGCCATCGATCGCGGCGTAAGAATTCTGGCCGGTCTCGGTGAATCCCGATCGACTGAAGCCGAATTCGTTGAGCTGCGCATACGCCTTTTCGGCGAGGGCAACCCACAGCTCGTTGCTTGAATTCGTGTAGGACGACCCCATCGAGGCGTAGATCAGGCCGCCGCTGCCGTTGGTTGGCAGGTAGGAGTCGACGGTGACGTAGTACGCCTGGCTGCCATTGTAGAACCTCACCGCATACGTCCCATCCCCGTTGGTAGTAAACATGCTCGTGATCGTCGACGGATCTCGGAACGCAACCTCGCCAAGCGACATCACAAAGTAGCAATCGCCAACGCTGCCTTGGCGGACGTCGCCGTAGCTCGCGCCGTTTACGAACAGCGTACCGGCCACCTGCCGGTACGTGCCGCTTGCTGTCGGCCGATCGAGCCCCAAAAACCACTTGTTGATCAGCTTCTCCATCTGCGCCGTCGACGAGCCGGCCGACAGGTTGCCCAGCGCTCCTCCTTGGTAATTCACGTTCGCCGCCGTGTTCGACGCCACCGCGTAACCGGTCAACTTTTGCACGCTCTCCACGCCGCCAAACAGCGACGCCGTATTGGAAATCAGCCGCAGGTCGCTGAGCTCGGTCGAGTCGATGATGCCGCCGTCCTCGGCCTCGCGGAGCAGCGAAATGATGTCACTGCGACTGATCATACCGTCCGTGTACAGGTTGTGTCCCAAATCACGCAGCGCCGCGTCGTTTACGTTCGTGTCGAACCAGTTCGTCGCAGGCGGGTTCGGATCGGGATCGGGATCGGGCGCCGGATCAGGCTCCGGCGCCGGCCACAGCGTATGGCCGTCGAGCGTCACCGCGCCCGACGACAGGACCTTAAGCTGATGCGAACCGTAGTTCGAGATGGACGTGTTTCCGTTCGGGCAGATCACCATTTTGTAGCCCGACGTCCAATTGACCGTGATCGGCGCCGTGATCGCCTGATTGCAGCCGTTGTACTGGCTGTCGAGCGATACATAATCATTTCCGCCTTGCAAATTCAGGACGATCGAGTTCACCGACGACGCGGCAAACCATTGGTCTTGCATATAAATGCCCAGCCAACCATTGCCCTGCAGAAAGCACAGGACGTCGTCCCCGCTTTTGCCGGTCACCGTCAAAACGCCGCCAGAGAGCACCATCCGCACGACTTCGGGCAGGTCAACTTTCGTGCCATTGAGTTTCGTCACGCCGTTCTTATACGTCAGCGTGTTGCCCGCCCCGCTAAGGCTGGTTGATTGGCTGTTGGGAAGGCGGATCGTGCTTGTGCCGGCGCCGGCGTTCACAGTCAGCGCTGCGGTGATTTCTTGATTGCAACCATTCCGCAAACTGTCAAAGGAGACAGTGTCATCGCCGCCTTGCAAATTGACGACGATCGACGATACCGTTCGGGCAGAAAACCACTGCGTGCCACCCTGAATGCCCAGCCAGCCGTCGCCTTGCAGGAACTTGATGCTGTCGTCGCTATTCGTGCCGGTGACTGTCAGCACGCCCTTGTAGTACGACAATTGCACGGAACTGGACGCGCTCACACTCGCGCCGCCAACCGCAGCGGCGCTAGCGGCAATTGTTGTCAAGTTCACGCTGCCGACGGCGGCACTTTGGCTCGGAGACGGCAGAACGACCGCGGTACTGCCAGCGGGTCCGCTTTCTTGCAACACGCCCGCGGAAGCGAGCGACGCCGTTACACCGGCGGCCATCACTTCCCGCGACTCCAGGGATTCAAACTGCAAACTGCGAGAACGATGCTTGCGCGGCGTCTTCACGGTAGATCTCCGACGCGGAGGCGAATCAACGAAGTAAGGGATAAGTCGCGGCCGGCACGGTGTGGTGCCATCGCAGTTGAGGAGACTGGTGCGAGAGGTGCACTTGCGATAAGGGGGCGCGTCTTAGCAGTGGGCCTCCTTGCCACGGCCCAACATCATCACGCGGCGCCAATGGGTCCGCGGAGTGCACGCTCTCAGAAAAACCCTAGGTCGACTTTCGCGTAGGGTCAAACGGCCATCGTTACCCGCTGACGCGAAGTGTTAGCCGCTGCGCCGGGCTGCGAAGATTAGAAGGGCCCAGCGACGGGCGGCGTGGCGGTTTGGCAACGTTGCGCTAACGGCTCGTTGCGTCTTCGCCACGAACGCGGCCAGTCGCGGCCAGCAGGGCTAGGTTGAAAGCCGCCGCCATCGGCCAGATGCTGAGCGCCACGTCCAGCCATTGCGAAAGCTGCCAACTGTGTTGCGGACCTTGGCTTGCCGCGTGCCACAGAGCGCCGATGAAAAGAATGTACAATGCTGCGTAGATCGCCAGGTGAGGCAGAAGCAGCAGGCGCGGCCAGCCGCTGCGATTCAGCCACGCGATCGTAGCTCCGGTCGCACCGAGTGCCACCAGGGACATACCCGTGACAACGGGCGCGAAGGGCCACCAGGCGGCCATGATTTGGATCGCCAGCCCAAGACCGATCAGCACCGGGCCGTGACGGGCTGTTTCCGAAGGTGAAATCAGTCGGATGGCGGAGGGCAAACGCATCGAGCTGAGACCGCGGCTGAGGTTGCAGAACTCTTTACAAATACCGGAACTTCCATTCTGATTGACGAGCCTGGCTGCGCCTAGACGCGAGACGCTGGCGATCGATTAGCGACATGCAACGAACCGCCGACATTAGCGACGCACCTGCTGCCCCTCGGACGTGCGAATCTCGCTAGCCGCTCTCTTTGGCTGGATGAGTTTGGCAGCGGCAGCGGCAGCGTTGTTCGCCCCGGATATCCGTTCCCTGCCAGCCGACGCACGTGCCCGCTTGGCACTGGTCATTGCCGTCAGCTTCGTGGTTGTATCGGCCGTCGTTGTAGATCACGGTTGGCGGCGCCGCCGAGCAGAATTGGAGGCGGGGCTCGTGTTATTTCGCCTCGCGGGCGGGGACGCACAGTTGGAATTGGCACCGCGCGCGGCCGCGGTTCTTAGCGGATTCTTTCAGCTTATGATATTCGGTGTTCTTTCGGGCCCATTTGTGCTACAGGTTGTCCTCCACGGATGGAGCACTCTGGGGTGGTGGGCGTTTTGTGGGCTGGCAATCGTCTATGTCTTTCGCGACTTCTTGAACAGTGGCATCGCCAAAGTCTGGTGGGGCGGCCGGTTGCGTGTTTGTCAACGCGGTATTGTGATTGGCGAGCAATTCGTCCCGTGGGAGGAATTCGATCTCTTCTATTGGGAAGAAAACGCCAGACTCCCGCGAGTGACACTTTGTTGGCGAGGAGTCACAGAACGTGACTACTTCGTCAACCCGTTCACACGCCGACGCAGAGCGTGGCGCCTAATCGCACCGCGCAAAATAGAGGGGCGTTTGGAAGTGGATGTGCCACTCGACCAGCGAGCAGCCTTCGCGAACTTTCTCGAGAAGGCAATCGGAGGCCGCCGGCATGCTATGTGCGAAAGAGGTCCCGAAGTTCGAGATGAAAATCGGGGATGATGTCGTCGCACTCCAGGGCGTCGACTTTGGCAAAGTACCGCGGCGGCATCTCGGGGCGATGCTCGGTGACCGTCTCCGGCGAGTCGTTCACGATCCACACGAGTTTTACGCCCGCCTGCAAATAATCGGTCACACGCTCCGATATTTCAGCGTTCGTATCGTTTTTACTTCTCACTTCCACGACTAGTTGCGGGATCGTTTCCAAATAGCCTTCCGGAGATTCACGGGCTGGCAAGCTGGCGTTCGTAACGAATGCCGCGTCAGCGCCGACGACGTGGTCGGGGCTGTGCGCAAGAAATATACCGATCTCCGTGTACGCCCTGCCGTGCCCTTTCTTTTCGCCTTGCGCGATCAACTCCGCTCCAATTCGAATTTGCAAGCTACCATGCGTTGCCCCCGGCGGCGACATTGCCACGAGTCTCCCATGCTTAAGTTCAAACGAAACGGGACCCGACGGCACGTGCCGCGGCATCGCCGCCAGGTCGGCGGCCGAAAATAACCGCTGATCGGGACGAATCAACACGAGTTGGCTTGCGTTTCTTTTGCTCGTTGATCCTACGGCGGTCGCCATTTGCTTCTCCCGAGCTTGCGCTCAGCCCCCTTCGGCCGCATCCATTTCCGAGGGGTCAATATCGCGGGCCGGCCGCGCCGGCACGTGCAACCCACGTTTTTTTCCCTCGCTGTCGGTGCCCGGCACGATCATTGGGCTGGGGTTGCTTTCTTCAATGATTCGCTTCAGCTCGGCCGCGTCGATCACTTCCTGTTTGAGCAGTTCCTGGCTGATCGCTTCCAGAGCGGCCCGCCGCGCAGTCAGAATTCGCTTCGTCCGATTTAAGGCCTCGTCCAGAATTCGTTTGACTTCCTGGTCGATTTCGCGGGCCGTTTGTTCGCTATGATGCTGGACCCGCGGATACTCCATACCTGAGTACAAAAACGGATTGCGGTTCGACTCGCGAAAATTGATCCGCCCCAGCCGGCTCATGCCGTAATCCATGACCATGCTGCGGGCGATCTCCGTCGCCCGCTCCAAGTCGTTGCTGGCCCCGGTTCCCACGTCTTCAAAGATCAGCTCCTCCGCCAGCGTCCCCGCCAGCGAAACTTGGATGCTGCTTTCCAACTGGCTGCGCGTCATCATGTAGCGGTCGTGCTCGGGCCGCTGCTGCATGTAGCCGAGCGCGCCCAGGCCGCGGGGAATGATCGAAACTTTGTGAACCGGGTCCGTATTCGGCAGCGAATAGGCGACCAGCGCGTGCCCCGCTTCATGACAGGCCAATCGCTGCTTTTCATCGTCCTGCATAATTCGGCTTTTCTTTTCCAAGCCGATGCTGGCCCGCTCCACCGCTTCGTTGAAGTCGGGCGTCGTGACGACCTTGCGGCCCTTGCGAGCGGCCAGCAAGGCGGCTTCGTTGACCATGTTGGCCAGGTCGGCCCCCACGAAGCCGCTCGTGATTCCGGCCAGCGCCTTGATATCCACGTCCGCGTCCACTTTGACCTTTTGCAAGTGAACTTCCAGGATCTTCTGCCGCCCGGCCACATCGGGCCGATCCACCAGCACGTGGCGATCGAACCGCCCCGGCCGCAGCAAGGCCGCATCGAGCGTCTCGGGCCGGTTGGTGGCCCCCATCACGATCACGCCGCTGTTGCTGTTGAAGCCGTCCATTTCCACGAGCAGCGCGTTGAGCGTCTGTTCTCGCTCGTCGTGCCCGCCGATATTGCCGCTGCCCCGCGTTTTGCCCAGCGCGTCGAGCTCGTCGATGAAAATGATGCACGGCGCCTTTGATTCGGCCTGCTGGAACATGTCCCGCACGCGGGCCGCCCCGACGCCGACAAACATCTCCACGAAATCCGAGCCGCTCAAGCTGAAAAACGGCACGCCCGCCTCGCCGGCCACGGCTTTGGCGAGCAGCGTCTTGCCGGTACCCGGCGGCCCCACAAGCAACACGCCCTTTGGAATCCGCCCGCCCAGCATCTGGTATTTTTCCGGCGTCTTGAGAAACTCAACGACCTCCTTCAGCTCCTCGACTGCTTCATCGATGCCGGCCACGTCGGCAAATGTCGCCTGCACGTCCTCCTGCGCGATCAGCCGGCCACGGCTGCGGCCGAAGGCCATCGGCGAGCCGGCCCCGCCCATCCGCCGCATCATGAAGATGAATAGCATCACCATCAGGCCGGTCACCAACAGGAGCGGAATCCAACTCAAGAGCGGGCTCGGCTGCGGCGCCCCGTCCCAGTTCTCAATGTTGTTTTCTCGCAGCAGTTCGGCAATGTTCGAGTCAGGAACCTGGGCTACGACCAGTTTGACATCTTTTTCCGGCAACCCGTCCGGTTCAGCCTTCATCTGCCCGTCCGGGCCAGCCACCATCTTGAGTGGCTGGCGCGTGACCGTAGCCGTAACCTCCGTATCGCCCACAATGATCTTCGCAAGGTCCGAAAGCCGCACCCGCGTCGGCCGCGCTCCACTGTGCTCCACCTCCACGTCGATGTAATGGGCGCATTCTCGACCTGAGGGTTGCTAGCCCGGACGAAATCCTCGAACTTGCTCCACTCGATCCGCTGTTCTTTGCTATTGCTGAACACGGAAACCAACAACAGCAGCAGCACGCCCAGACCCAGCAGGTACCAAACGACGTTCCCCCCTTGCTGCGGAGCGGCGCTTGTCGGCTGGTTTCTGGTTCGGCGAAGGTGTTTGCTCTTGCTTTTCCATCCAAGGTGCCTCGTTAAGCCAGCGGGGCGCAGCCGCAAAAGGCGCGTCCGCGATTTCCTGTTGTGTGATGAATGCCCGGTATACTTGTCTTGTTCATCGTATGCTGCAAAGGCCGACTTTACAACGAACCGCCGCTCCGATCGCCCTTCCCTTTGCACGCTCAATCTTGCCCGGCCCGTTGGAAAATCTGCCCCCTCGTGCTATTTTTCGCATATCGCGCCACGCCCAGCGCAGGCCGTCGCGCACTGGCCAAATTGCAGCGATCACGACGAGGCGCATGCAGTTTACGGGCCATATCGCCGGCGCCGGCTCGTCTTGCTCGCTGCTAGCGGCCGCCCTAAAATGGCCGCTCCGCCGCAGTTGCACGCAGCGGCGACCCCCGCGGCCGCCGCGCGCGCATTGTCGCTGACGGCTGCTGCGGGCACCGGCCGTGTCCCTGCGAACTGTATCGACAAAAGCCTACAATGGCGGCTGGCGCCCACCGACGGCGGGCGGATGCATAACGCTTTTGGCCCACGCGATCCATGCCAAGCGATTCGCCCGCATAATTCGCACAACCTGCGGCCCCACTACTGATGCCTGGAGCCACGAAAAATATTGCCGTGCTCGGTTCGACCGGAAGCATCGGCACAAGCGCGCTTGAGGTCATCGCGGCCAGTGGAGGCCGCCTGCGGGCCGTGGCACTAACGGCCCGTTGCAAACTGGAGCGACTCCTGGAACAGGCCCGCCGATTCCGCCCGCAGTGGATCGTCGTCACCGACGAGGCGGCGGCCAGCCGCTTCGATTGGCACGGCCTGCCAACCGGCACCGAATTGCTGACCGGTGCGGCCGGGCTGGCACACGTTGCCGCGGCCGACGACGTCGACGTAGTGCTCGCCGCAATCGTCGGCAGCGCCGGCCTCCGCAGCACGTGGGCCGCCATCGAGGCCAAGAAGACGGTCGCCCTGGCGAATAAGGAAACGCTGGTAATGGCCGGCCAACTCGTCCAGCGGCTGGCCACCCAACGCGGCGCGACGATCCTTCCGGTCGACAGCGAACATAGCGCAATTTTTCAGGCCCTCCGCGCCGGCAGCCCGCAAGAGGTCCGCCGCATTGTCCTCACGGCCAGCGGCGGCCCATTCCGCTCATTGAGCGCCGAGGCCCTCAACCAGGTCACGGTGCACGACGCGCTCACTCACCCCACCTGGAACATGGGCCCTAAGATCACGATCGACTCGGCCACACTGATGAACAAAGCTCTCGAGATCATCGAATCACGCTGGCTGTTCGATCTGTCGGCCAGCCAGATTGACGTGGTCATCCACCCGCAGTCGATCGTCCACTCACTGGTAGAATTCGTCGATGGTTCGACGATCGCCCAGCTCAGCCCGCCCGACATGAAGCTGCCGATTCAATACGCGCTCGAATATCCGCACCGCCGGCCGGGTGCCGCCGAAAAGATTGATTGGACACGCCGCTGGCAGCTCGATTTCGAGCCGCCCGATCACGCGCGATTTCCAGCCTTGCGATTGGGGCTGCGCTGCGCCGAAATGGGCGGCACCAGCGGCGCCGTGCTGAATGCGGCCAATGAAGCGGCCGTGGCTGCCTTTTTGGCCGGCGAGCTACACTTTACCGAGATCGTTCCGGCCTGCCAAAGCGTATTAGAATCACACCCGTTCGAAGCAAAC
This sequence comes from uncultured Planctomycetota bacterium, assembly GCA_963738665.1. GTDB lineage: Bacteria > Planctomycetota > Planctomycetia > Pirellulales > Lacipirellulaceae > JABDGM01. Next base: position 118,933 of record CAVTXL010000002.1, on the reverse strand, counting down.
CCAACTCTCGAGCGATTGGAAGAGCTTGACGCTTGGGCTCGGAAGGAAGTCGCAAATTGGGTGTGTGTATGAGTGCGGCGAGGAGACGCGTAGGCAAGTAGGCAAGCATGCAATACTTTCAGCCCTGGCGACTCATTTGCTCTCCGCTTGCGCGAACGTCTACTCGATCACTCACCAGCTCAACCAGTTCACGTGGCCAACTACTCATTTATTAACCTGCTCACCGTTTCCCCCATGCCCGAAGCACTGCTACTCGCTGCTACCGATATCGGAGCCATCGCTGCCCTCATTTGGATCATCGTGAAAGTTGCGATTGGCCTGGGCGCAGTGATCTTCGTCCACGAGTTGGGCCACTTTCTGGTCGCCAAGGCCTGCGGCGTGAAGTGCGAAAAATTCTTCATCGGCTTCGATATCGGCGGCTACAAAATCAGCCGCCGCTGGGGCGAAACCGAGTACGGCATCGGCATCCTGCCCCTGGGCGGATACGTAAAAATGCTCGGTCAGGACGACGACCCGGCCCACATCGCCGAACAGATGAAAAAATCTCAGATCAGCGCCCACAGCCCGAACGCCGTCGAAATCACCGGCCCCAGCGGCGAGAAGTACGTCGTCGACGGCCGCAGCTACCTCGCCAAGAGCGTCCCCCAGCGGATGGCGATCATCTCGGCCGGCGTCGTCATGAACGTGATCTTCGCGTTCATCTTCGCGACGGTTGCCTATGGCATGGGTGTGCCGTACCAGCCGTGCGTCGTCTGAACACAATGCCCGGCATGCCGGCCTGGCGGGCCGGCATCGAACCGGGCGACGAGATCGTCGAAATCGGCAAGCTGAAGGAACCGTCGTTCACTCAGTTGATGACCAAAGTCACGTTGGGAGACAAGCAGGAGGGGATCGTCTGCCAAGTCCGCCGGGCCGCCAGCGGCGAAATCGAAGCCGTTCCCTTGAAGCCGGAGCAAAATCGCGGCCACGGGCTGGCAAAGATCGGTATTTTATCGCCGGCCACGATGACCCTGATCGCCGAGGAACCGGCCCGGCTCGATTCGCCGGCCGCCCGTGCAGAATTCGTCGAGATGCGCGGCCAGGCGGTGAACATCGAAGCGGCCGCGGGCGAGGTGGCGTTTGCGGGTGGGGGTGTGATCACCCGCGTCAATGACGTACCGATCAAAAGCCATCGCGACTGGCTCGCAGAACTGGCCAAACAGCCCGACAAGCCGGTCCGCGTGACAGTCGAACGAAAACTGGTAAAGCTTGCCCCAGATGCAGCACAGAAGGGCGACCAATCGCCGACGCCAGATTCACAAACCGACAGCGTCGCCGAAGCGGCTGGGGCAAACGACGCACACAAAGCCCCTGGCGAGACGATCGTAACCGTCTTCGACGTGCCGACGCAGCGCGTCCGCCGCTTTGGACTGGTGATGGACATGGGCCCTGTCACGGCGATCCAAGAGGGGTCACCCGCCCAAGAGGCAGGCCTGAAGGAAGATGACCTCATCGTGTCGGTGGACGACCAACAACTCAGCGACGGCAGCGCCGCCTCCACCGGCTGGGACCCCCTCACACTGCCCGATTACCTTCGCCGCGCCGCGAGTGAGGGTCGCACCATCCAACTTTCCGTCCGCACGCTCGGGCCCGACGGCCAGCCAACAAACAATCCGCCGCGAACGATCGAACTGAAGCCGCAAGTGCCCACCACGTTCTACGACGCGCTGCAGCCGAACTCGCCGCTCGGCGTCGCCGCCGCCGGCTTCGCTTATCAGGTTGAGAACACCGTGCACGCCGTCGTGGCCAATAGTTCCGCGGCCTCTGCAGGCGTCGCGGCCGGCGACAAAATCGATTTGGCCAAGCTCGTGCTCCCGGATTCCGCCAAAGACAAGTTCAGCGCCGGCGAACCGCTCCAGTTCGGCGATAGCTACTTCAATATGCCTTGCCTGTTCACGGCCATCCAGTCGGCGCCCGAAGGCACGGCCGTCGAATTTACCTTCACGCGCGGTACAGGCGGCAAACAAGCAGAACAGCTCAAGAAAAAGATTGAACCCGTGTTCGTCGACGGTCTGTTCGTGGCCGACCGCGGCTTTAATTTCGAACCAATCACGCGGATTCGCAAGGCCAACTCGCTCGGCGAACAAATCCGCTATGGCTTCGACGAAACCGCGGAATCGCTGCTGATGGTCTACCGCTTCCTGCAAAAGACTTGGGAAGGGCAGGTGCCGCTGTCGGCCTTCGGCGGGCCGATCACGATCGCTCGGGCGGCCGGCTCCGAGGCGTCCAAAGGCATCTCGTCGCTGTTGATCTTTCTGACGATGCTCAGCGCCAATTTGGCCGTCATCAACTTCCTGCCGATCCCGATCCTCGACGGCGGCCACATCGTGTTTTTGGCCTACGAAGGCATCCGCGGCCGGCCTGCGAACGAGCGCTTCGTCGTCGCCATGCACGTGCTCGGCTTCGCCCTGATTGTCACGCTGATGCTGTTCGTGTTCGGCCTCGATCTGGGGCTCATTCCGCGGAATCTGTAGCCGAGCGCAACTTCATATACAGCTCCTGGACGGCGCTCATGCAGCAGCGTCCGTCGGCAGCCAGCGTGCGGCAACGGACCTCGCTCGTCTTCGATTTGGCGAGCAGCTCGCGAATCCGCTTCGGCTGGCCGTCGCGGACGTCGGCCTCCACGTCATCGTAGGTAAATCCGAAGCAGGCGCAAATCGCCGAGTCAAGTTGCTTTGGATAAACGGGCCCCTTCAATTCGCCGATGAGCACGACCACGTCGAACTGATTGAAATAGGCCACTTCACAGCGTGAGAAGCTGCAAAACCAGACTGCCTCACGCAGCTTGCCTCGCGACGTGGGGCGAATATGAGTATCGAGCGGCCCGGCCTCGACCGGCGTCCCCAACGAGCCGCAATAAGGGCAGTAACCCCGCCCGTCATCCTCCGGCTCACGTACAAAAGCTTTGTTCATCGGTGTGGCAGGTTGCAGACCGGCCGCGGCAAATACGCTCCGCGTGCCGTCGCCGATGCGGCAAGAAGGGAACGTTTTTTGAGTAACGTTGGCTGCGGCACGCGGCTTCCTACAATCAATACCCAAAATGGGCCGCCCCGTGCAGCGCCGCCTGCTCTGGCTCGGTCAGCCCCTTGATCTTCGTGGGGTCAAACACGTGATCCCGCGTCAGATGCTCCCAATACGTCATTCCGCTGACGCCCGCCTCCGGCACCTTCACCGTCGTGAGCCAGATGCGAATCTCGTCGGCATTCAGGCTGCGCAGCCATTTGCTGGGCGGCCGGCCGTGGCGCGAGCGGCGCTTCGCCAGGGGCAGGTGCCCTAGCGGTTGCACGGCCTGCGGCCTCGCTGCCGCGCCCGGTTCGTCTTCGTCCTCGTCGTCGGCCGGCGTGGCGATTTCCCCGTCAGCTAGCTCGCCCTCGGCTGCCCGCATCGCCGTCGGCACTAGCCGCTCGTCGAGGTAGATATCGTCGTCCCCCCAGGGTCTGCCGGTCTCTTTGTCGATCGGCATAGTACGGCCGGTCAGAATCCACTCGCCGTCGATGTAGTTCTCTCGCTCAAACCAGCGGCTCGACTGGTCACCGCTGACGGTCCAATGTTCTGGCGCCGCAGGTTCTTCGCGAGAGGGCGCTTTGGCCGTCCGCACTTTGGCGGCATTCGGCTCGGCGGCCCCGTCCATCGTAGACGCAGCCCACGCATCGAGCACGTTCAAATGCAGCTTGTCGGCGAGGGCGAACATCCCGAAGCCCAGCCAGAACGCAAATCGGCGACGTGTCATTGCATGACCCACGAGTTGACCAATGCGTGCCGCGCGGCCGCGCCGCGATCGGGCACCTTGCAACTATAGGTCACGCCCAGCGGCCGATCATTGAGCCTGCCGCCCGCGGCCCACCACGCGCTTTTGGACGTCGGTCTCCAGCACGCCAAAGGCCGCCTCATGGCGCTGCACCGATAGGTGCAAGGCCTGCAACATCCGCTTGGCAGTGTAGTAATTCGTCACGATCCGCTGCTTCACTTCCACCGGCTCGGTCGGCACGCCGAACGGCTGCGCGTTCAGCCCAAAATCGAGAATCAATTCCTCCGGCGTGCCGGTGACGCGGCAAAAATTCGCATAAAGGCAAACCGCATTCTTATCATTCACTTCGACGCGCTCGCTGCATCTGCTGCTCGGCAGTAGGCTCGCTGGCTGCCGGCGCTTCGCCGTCGGCTTGTGTCTTTGCACTGGTCATGTCTTTCTCGGCCATGGAACGATCTCCCAGAAGGGGGGTTCTTCGGACTAATTGGCAAACTCTTAGTCTATGTTGTCTCCAAAGGCCTGGCTATCCCCTCAAAACAGGAGCCGGGAACCGACCCACCGGCGACCAATCGGGAAGAGGAACAAAACGCCGCTCAGTGGAACCGCCGGATGCAGTTTAGAACCGAAAGCATTCCGCGGTCCACTTAGCTGCGGCCGCGCTGTGCGCCGTGAAGTCGCGAGCCGCCTTCTTCTTTCCAGATCTTGAGAATCACGCTTTCTGCACCCGTACCAGGCGCTGCGTACGCGGCCGCCTTTCGCAGTTCAAGATTGCTCATGAGTCCCTGGTGCCGCGCCTCGGCGCGCTCTTCCACCCAGGCCGCACCCTTGATCACCAGCAGCCGGTCGAACGAGTCCCAGTGAGGTGCAAGCCAGGTGAGAATCTTTGGCAGCGGCGCGACCGCCCGCACGACCAATGTCTCGAATGTATTCAACTCGAGCACCTCTTCCGCACGGCACGCATACACAGGGGTGGCCAGCCCCTGCTCATTGACGATCGCTTCCACCGCCCGCGCCTTCTTGGCCGTCGACTCGCACAGGCTGATCGCCAGATCGGGCCGCAATATCGCCAATAGCACGCCCGGCACGCCGCCGCCCGTGCCCACGTCAAGAACACGCTCGCCCTGTTCCAACAATGCGGCCAATTGCCAACTATCAAGCACATCGCGATTGACGAACTTTTCCAGCGTCGTGTGCCGGGTCAGATTCAGCTTCTCGTTCCAGGCCCACAACAATTGACGATAGCGGTCGAAAGCCGCGATCCGCTCAGCAGGCAAATCAATGCCGGCGGCAGCTATCAGGGCCGCAAGTGGATTCTCGTCCACCGGTGAATCGTCAGCGAATGTGGCCACGGCGCGATGTTCGATGGTTGATAGAGTCGCCCACTGGCGGCCTCGCCTAGCCGTGGGCGTAAGCCCGCGGGAGGCGACGAAGGTTCCACTCCAGCCGCGTAGCGGCGGCATTCGTACGTCCGCAGAGAGTGTCGCCGCTACGCGGCCTGGCAACCATTAGGTGTCCGAATTTTGTTGGGCTCGCGTCCAAGGCGAATATCTGCCGCCGCTGCGGCTAGACCCAACAACACAAGCCGCATTATCATCTGCCATTGATCGCCTGCCAAGCCGCCGATGATTGGCCGGTTGGTGAGCACGCGTTGAATTGATCATGAGACGTAGGGCGTGTCGCGTCTGCGAGACACGCCAACCGCTATTTCCAATCTGTGATGAGCCACTTCAAATTAGTTCTACGCCGCGAAAACCAGGCCCGCGGCATTGCGCAGTACGCACTCGACATGTTGGCCGGCCGCTGCCCGGGCCCCAGCGACGTCGTGCTGCGGCGCGTCGAGCTGTTCCACCTCGACAGCGTCGCCTGCGGCGCAAGCGCGATCGCTTGCGGCGCCAACGCGCCAAACGTGCTCCGCCGCGAAGCACTCGAATATCGCGTCCCCGACGACGCGCCCGGCGTCCCCATGTTGGGCTCGTCCATCCGCGTCGCGCCGGAAAAGGCCGTGGTCGCCTGCTGCGCCGCGGTCCGCGAGTGGGACGCCAACGGCACCAATTTCGGCTACAACCCGGCTCGCGGCGCCACGGCCGGCGAATTCGGCCACAACGATTTTTATCCAGTGGCCGTCGCGGCCGCCCAGCTCGCGGGCCTTGATGGCCGGCGGACGCTGCTCGCCATGACTGTTCTCGACGAAATCCGTGGCCGTCTGGCCGAGGTCTTCGCCCTCAAGAACCACAAAATCGACCACGTGCTGCACGGGGCGATTGCCTCGGCCGCTGTGTACGGTGCGGTGCTCGGGGCCACGCTTGATCAGATCGAGTCGGCAATTGGCCTGTTCGTTGCCCATTACGTGCCGTTCCGGGCGATCCGCGCCGGCCATCAGCTTTCCGATTCAAAAGGCGCGTCCGCCGCGCTCAGCGCCGAGGTGGCCGTGCTCAGCATGCGGCGGGCGATGCGCGGTTTTGTCGGCCCGGCCGACATCTTTCGCAATCCACAGGCTTTGTTCTGCCTCTTCGAGCCGCCCGCGCGGCCCGACGAAAGTCCGTTCGATTTGGCGCTCGCTACCGCCGGCGACGATTTCGCCGTGATGGGCATGCATTTCAAGCTCGGCCTGTACGAGCACCAATCGGCCGGGGCGATGCAGGGCGTCCTCGATCTGATCGCAAAAGAGCCGGCGCTCGTTGACGATCCGCAGCAAATCGAGACAGTTCGCATCACGATCTACGAGCCGGCGTTCAGCATTATTGGTGACCCGGCCAAGCGCGACCCTCAGACCCGGCAAAGCGCCGACCACTCCATGGTCTACATCATCAGCACACTGCTGCGCAAGGCGATCGACGCTCGCCAGGCCGGCTGGGACGGCCAGGACGGCTGGCGTCGATTGATGTTGTTGCCGGCCGACTATGCCGAAGACGACACGGCCCTCTTCCACCCGCTCACCAGGCGGCTGATGCAGCGGATTGACTTTCGCCACGGAGGGGCGGAGTACGACCGCCGTTACCCCGACGGCATCCCGACGACCGTCGAAATCGAACACACGATATTGGGTCAACTTTCGAGCGGCCTGATTATGCACCCGCAAGGTCATTCTCGCGGCCCGTCATCTTCGCTGTCAGCGCTCATCGAACATAAAATTCGGATGCTTGCCGGTCGATCGGTCGACGGTGCGGACGCCTTCATCGAGCGATTCACGAATCTGGCCCGTAAATCAACTGATGAGATCCGCCGGCTCTACGACTTCCCGTTGCGGGAACGACCGACTATTTCGCCCGGATGAAATCTGCCAAGTCCATCCTGATATCGCGGGCAATTCTTCCCGTAATATCGGCGAGATGTCACGGCCCTTGTGAACCAGAACCGTCGTTCCTCGACCGTCAATGTGGCAGAGCTGTTTGTGCGATCCCCGTTGACGAACTTCTGCGAAGCCAAGGGACTCTAACCGAGCCACCGCGTCTTGCGGCTTGAGCATCGGCAAATTGGCCATTCCGTCACTTCACTTGCGCCGCGTGAGTGCCGATAAACTCCGATTCAAGAATTGGCTCACCGTCTTCCAGCAGCATGCCGCTTACTTCCGCCAGGTTTTCGTCGAGCTGGTCGAGCGAATCTCCTTACGAGTGCGCACCAGGAAGATCAGGCACGTATCCGACAAAAACGCCAGTGTCCGGGCAGCGCTCGATGACAACTGTATACGAGCTCATCGCCTATCAACTCGCGAATAGCCTTACTTCTCACCCTTCGTCCAGTCGCGTCGGCCGCGGCTGGAAGGGATGTTCATCGCCTTGCGATACTTAGTGACCGTGCGGCGGGCCACCGTGATGCCTTCTTTGCCGAGTTCCTCGACGATCGCGTCGTCCGATAGCGGCTTCGTCTTGTCTTCGTTGTCGATGATCTCTTGCAGCTTGATCCGCACGCGGTCCCAGGCCACTTCCTCGCCGTCGGCGCTCGTCGTGCCGCCGACGAAGAACCGTTTCAGCGGGAAGATGCCCCGCGGCGTCTGAATCCACTTGTCGTCCACCGCCCGGCTGACCGTAGTGACGTGGACGCCCACCTTGTCGGCGATCTGCTGCATTTTCAAGGGCTCGATGTGCTCCGGCCCGTCATCCAGAAACCTCGTCTGATGGTCGACGATCGCCTGCGACACCCGAGTCAGCGTGTTCCGCCGCTGCTCGATCGATTCGATCAGCCACTGGGCCGAATTGATCTTTCGCTTGATGTATTCCCGCGTCTCGGCGTTCGTGTTCTCGTCGCGCAGCATCTTGCGATAGGTCGGGCTGATGTAAAGCGATGGTAACTGTCCGTCCTCCAGCCGCACCTCATACTTACCCGCCTCGTTCCGCTCGACGAACACGTCCGGCGTTACGCTGGGCACCGTCGTTTCGTTGAAATCGGCCCCCGGCTTTGGCTTGAGCTTCCGCAGCTCCTGCCACACTTCCTGGATCTTCTCGATCGATAGGCCGGTCCTTTTCGAAATCTGCGGCAGGCGGTTGTTCTCCAAATCTTCCAGGTGATTGGCGACGAGCGTCCGCAGCTCGTCATAATCGGGCATGCCCGGCTTGAGCTGCAGCATCAAGCACTCTTTGAGCGTCCGCGCTCCGACGCCCGGCGGGTCGAGCCGCTGCACGACCGCCAGCGCCTTTTCGGCGAGCGCCAGTTGCTTCGCGCAAATGCCTGCGCATCGCCGTTCGTCTCCGGCGGCAGCGGCGGCAACAGTTCTTCGAGCGGCGTCTTCAGGTAGCCGTTCGTGTCGAGGCTGTAAATGATCCGCTCTGCCATCTTCCGCACGGCGACATCCATTTCGAACCACGCCAACTGATGATGCAGATAGTCGACCAGCGTTTCCGGCCGGGCCAGCATGTTGGCCATCGCGTCGTGCCGGCGATCACCCTCCGCCTCGATGCGGTTGGCCGAGGGCCGGCTACGCTCTTCGTAGTCGTCCGGCAGATTCTCGGCCATGTTGAGCAGCCGCTCGAAATCGTCGGCGTTGTCGGTCCCGTCCTTGACCACGAGCTCGCGCTCCGTGTCGGCCACGCCGCTGGACGGCTCTTCTTCGCTTTCCACTTCCGGCTCATTGACGTCGACCTCGACCTGGTCGAGCACCGGATTGTCTTCCATTTCTTGTTCGATACGCTCGACCAGCGCCATCATTGGCAACTGCAGGATCTCCATCGACTGGATCATCCGCGGTGCAAGCACCTGCTTCTGAGCCAGTTGCATTTGTTGTCCGAGGGAAAGTCGCATCGGTATAACGTTCGCGGCGCGGCGGCGCCGAAAATGCCCTGCAAAGTGAATTTACGAGTCCGCGACCAACGGAATAAGTTAACGCGTCAACTCCAAGCTGGCCTGAGTGCCAGAATTGCCCGAATGAATACTGGCAACAACCTATGCGCCTGACAGTCGCTTACCTTACTTGAGCCTGGTTGACTTCCAACAGCATACCGCCTCCGGTCAAACGAGGTCAAACGATCACCTTCAATTCTAGCTTCGAAATGAACTGGGCGCAACAGAATTACAGCGTCGCTCCGACACAACGACTCGGCATCGATCGGGGGGCAGCGCCGCGGAGAACGCATTGCCTGTCGGCGCACGAAGAGAACACCCGATCCAGAGCGATCGGCCCGCAACTTAGACTCGCTTCCCTGCCGACTCGGTTCCGCAACCTTCAATTGAGCATTATACACGCCGAGCCGTCCCTGTCGCGGCTGTTTTGCTCAGTGCTATCGTATCTATCGGGCCGGGGGTTCTGCTTCGTCCCCTCCGGCCAACTGGGACAGGGCCTCTTGCAAGCCCGACACGTTAATACCGCCTGCCAGCGACTGCATCGCCTCGGCGTTGAGGGCTCGGGCCTTCTCTTGCGCTGCCCGAATTGCCGCCGGCAGTAAATCCTCGATCATTTCTCGCTCGCCTTTTTCGACAAGGGACGGATCAATCCGCACGCTCAGCGCATCGCCTAACCCGTTCATTTCGACTTCGACAAGGCCGCCGCCGGCCGAGCCGGTCGCCCGCTTCGTGCGCAGCTCGTTCTGAATCGCCTGCATTCGCCCACCCATCTCCTGAGCCTGCTTTAGCAGCGAACCAATATTTGCCAGATTGCCGAGTCCTTTGAACACGTCAGGCACCACTCCTGTCGAACTTTGAGTGAGACGAATCGTCTAACCGCCCGTTGAAATACGCCATCGTGGCGTTTTTCAACCTCGCCCAGTGCCGAGCAAAGCTCGTCACAGCTCGCAAAACTGCGACTTCAGTCGCAGTCTTGGCATCGCATCCGTACGATGCAGCAGCCCGTCGACTTTTTCAACGGCTGCTAACCGGAATCGCTCTCCGCCGGCGTATAACGAAATTGACCTGGCGGCACGTCGAACAGTTCCATCGCCCGCCGCACCAGCGGCCGCTCGGCCACCTCCGCCAACTGCTCGCGGCGCGAAGCCCGCGGTGGCCGCACGGCGGTATCGCCATTATCGCGATCCTCAACCGCCGTCAGGGCCTGTTGAAACCGACTTAGGACTGATTCTTGCGGCCGCGATTCCGAGCTTGCTGCTCCGACGACCGGTGCTGCAACCTCCGCAGATTCGCATTTGTGCGCCGCGTCTTCGGACGCCTCACTAGCCGCAGCGCCGCCCGCCGAGGTCGGCAGCGTCGCAATCCGCCCCAGCCTTGCGCTCGCTAACGATTCATCGTTTTTTTTTATTGGCGGCGTCGGCGGCAAGGCAGATTTCGGCTGCCGCAACTCGGCTGGCGGCGATTGGCCTGGCGCCGCATTTTCAGCTTCGCCACGCAACTCGGCCACGAGCGCCGCCAGTTCGTCAAGATTCTCCAAATTGCAAATCCGCACGACCGCCATTTCTACCAGCGTCCGGCCGTGCATGCTCACCCGCATCCGGGCCGCCGTGTGATCCAAAATCTGCTCGATTGCCAAGATCGTCGTCAGGCCGAGTCGCCGCCCAGTCTCGGCAATTTCCTCCGCCTGCGACGGCAGTGCATACAGCATTTGCTCGGCGGTGCAACCGACCGCGGCCGTCATCACGTCGCGAAAGTAACCGACAAGTTGATCGAGCAGTTGCCCCACTTCCACGCCGCCCTCGATCGCCGCTTCCATCTCGGCCAGCGCCCCGCTTGCGTTCCGCTCCACCAAATGCCGCACCAGCCCCGTCAGCCGCTCCGCGGCGCGATCCCCAACAGTTGCGTGACGTCGGCTGCTGTGATCCGTCTGTCGGCCACGGCGAGCAATTGCTCAAGCAACGACTGGCTGTCCCGCATCGAGCCGGCCGCGCGGCTGGCCAAAATCTGCACCGCCGCCGGCTCGACTTCGACACCCTCGGCTGCCGCGATCTGCATCAGCCGCGTCTGAATCTGGCCCGCCCGGATGCCGGCAAAGTCAAACCGCTGGCAGCGCGACAATATCGTAATCGGAATCTTGTGCGGCTCGGTCGTGGCGAAGATGAATTTCACATGCTCGGGCGGCTCTTCGAGCGTCTTCAAGAGGGCGTTAAACGCCTCCTTGGTCAGCATGTGCACTTCGTCGATGATATAGATTTTGAACCGCGCCCGGCTCGGACGCACCGCCACGTTCTGCCGCAATTGGCGAATCTCATCGATTCCGCGGTTGCTGGCCCCATCGATCTCGATCACGTCGACGTCGTCGCCCGTCGATACGCACCGGCAAATGTCGCACTCGTTGCAAGGCGTCGGTGTCGGGCCATTCACGCAATTAAGCGCCTTAGCCAGAATCCTCGCGGCCGAAGTTTTCCCCACGCCGCGGGCGCCGGTGAATAGATAGGCGTGCCCGACCCGGTCACTGGTGATCGCCTGCTGCAGAGCCCGGGCCACGTGCTCTTGCCCCACAAGCTCGTCAAACGTCTGCGGCCGGTAACGGCGGGCGATGACGACGTATTCGCCCGGGGGAGAGGCAGATAAGGCATTGGATGAGTCGCGATCAACCATTGGCACGAATTCGTTAACTACCGATAAATGCAAAATGCAAAATGTTCAATAAAAAATGCAAAATGAGATGCGATCTTCTTCATTTCGCTTCTGGCATTTCCTCATTTTGCATTCAACATTTTCTGTTTTTTCGGCCCCCGGTGAGAGGCCCCCGCACAAAGAGACACATGCTTATGGCTGCTGTGTTTCCACCCTGACCAGGTTTCTCGCGGTCCCCTTCGCAGAGGCCCCTCACCGGACGCCGACGGTTATTCTGTTGTACGCATTTGCGATGGCGAGGTCTAGTTGCGCCGCAATTCGCCTTTACCGCATCAGCAATTTGCCGGCCGCTTCGCGCGACAACCGCTTCTCTTTGCCGGCCAATTCGATCGTCACGCTGTCCCGCGCCGCATCGTTCGTCACGAGCGCCACCTCAGTCCCAATCTCCAACCCGGCCTGCGACAAATAGCGCAGAAACTCCGGCGACTGATCAGTCACCCGCGCCAACCGATACCGCTTGCCGGCCGCGCAGCCGGCCAGCGCCCGGTCGGCGACCGTCGCCACGTTGCCGTCCGCCGTTGGGATCGGGTCGCCGTGCGGATCGGTCTTCGGATAGCCCAGGTAGGCATCGATCCGATCCACAAGCCAGTCGCTCACGGCGTGCTCCATGTGCTCGGCCTCTTCGTGCACTTCATCCCAGGCCAGGTCCAGCGTTCGTGACAGAAACTGCTCGATCAAACGATGCCGCCGCAGCACTCGCAGGGCCAGCGCCCGCCCAGCCGCCGTCAATCGCACGCCTTCGTACGGCGTATACGTCGCCAGCCGGCTTTCGTCGAGCGTCTTGAGCATGCTGGTCACCGTTCCCGGCAGCACGCCCAGCGATTCGGAAATCTGCCCCGTCGCGACCGCCGACTTCTCTCCCGGCGCGAGCTGGTAAATCGCCTTCACGTAGTTTTCGACCGTCAGGCTGGGCATGGCGAGCGAGTGGAAGGTGAATGGGTTCGGAGGCGATTATAGAGAGGCCAAAGCGTCGACCTATCATCATAGCTGCGGCACAGCGGAGCCGTCAGACGGCAGACAATAGCCAAGTCTCGTTGACGTGCACCCGACGTCGCCAAACAATGAACGCATGTCCGCCCACGAGAATTCCCTGGATAATTCGCCAATCAGCGACTGGCGCAGAGCTCTATCCGTTCGCATCCCATTTCGTCACCGTAGGCGGACACCGGCTGCACTATCTGGACGAAGGGCCGAATAGTAGCACGTCGAAGACCGGCCGCGGAGGGCACGCTCCGTGTGCCGTAGCCGGCGGAGAAGAGGAATCGGCCCTATTCACGTCTGCGGACGGCACACGGAGCGTTTCCGCCACGGCCGGTCTTCGACCCGCTACATTGCTCTTCGTCCACGGCAACCCGACGTGGTCGTTCCATTGGCGCCGCTTCATTTCCGCTTTTCGGTCGCAATATCGCTGCATCGCCGTCGACCACCTCGGCTGCGGCCTCAGCGAGAAGCCTCCGCGCTACCTCACGCTGAGCGATCACATCGCCAATCTCGCGACGCTGGTCGAACAGCTCAATCTCGTCAACATCACACTTATAGCCCAAGACTGGGGCGGCGCGATCGGCCTGGGCGCATGCTCCGCACGCCCCAGCGGCTCAGCCGAATCATTCTCTTCAACACAGCCGCTTATCCGCCACGATATATTCCCTGGCGAATCCGCGCCTGTCGCCTGCCGCTCGTCGGCCGGCTCGCAGTCCAGGGCGGCAATTTGTTCAGCCTGGCCGCGCTGCGGATGACACTCGCCCGCCGCCGCCGACTGGAGCCAACCGTCGCGGCCGGCTATCTCGCTCCCTACGACACCAGCGAGCACCGCCGCGCCGTGTATGGTTTCGTCCGCGACATCCCCAACGGCCCCCGCCACCCGACCTGGCAAACACTCGCCCACATCGAGCGCCTACTTTCGTCCCTGGCCGACCGCCCGATCGCCCTCGTCTGGGGAATGCGCAACTGGTGCTTCCGCCCCGATTGCCTCGATCGCTTCATCGCCGCCTGGCCGCAGGCCGAAGTGCATCGCCTGCCAGACGTTGGCCACTGGGTCGTCGAGGACGCACCCGACCAGTCGTTAGCAATCGCACAAGAGTTCCTATCGAAGCACTCTTTCCCCCGTTCCTCCACCCCGGCCACCTCTCTCCACAGTGCCTGACTCATATCACGTCCGCATCGCCAAGAGTGAACACCTCTTCAGCGCCGCCCATTTCATCACGATTGGTGAGCACTGTGAGCGGTTGCACGGCCACAACTATCGGGTCGCCGCCGAAGTGCATGGGCCGCTCGATGCGGACCACCTCGTCGTCGACTTCCTGCTCGTCCGCGATCAGCTCCGCGCGATCGTCGCCGAGCTCGATCACTACGTGCTCTTGCCGACCAAACATCCCCAACTGCAGGTGCTTGAAGAAGACGCTCACATCACCGCCACGCTCGGCGACCGTCACTGGACATTCCCGGCCGGCGATTGCCGCCTGCTCCCCATTCCCAATTCCACGGCCGAGCTCCTCGCCGCCCACATCGGCCAGCGGCTGGCCACACTGCTTGCCCAAGCAGGCGTCCGACCCAAACATTTGCGACTCGAACTCGACGAATGCGACGGCCAGGTCGCCATCTGGCAGCAAGCAGCCACCTAGCCGGCCATCTTGGTCGCGAGTGTCGACGTGGCCATTGTCGTCGCACCTCGCCCGGCGGACCGTCCGCCGCTACAAACCGCGCAACCGTCAAATTCTACTGAAGTCGCCGACCCTCGCCGGCCGATCAATCGAACGGCATCGCTGCGCCCGATTGCTAGCACGCTGGACATTTACACCGTCGATCCGGTCCGGACCAAACTGGTCCGGCTATTTGAAACCACTATGGCCGACCTCCACAACGCCGCCGTCCTGTTGATGACGCTTCCCGAAGAGGAAGCCAGCTCGCTGATGGCCAAGCTCGATCCCAAGCAAGTCGAGCTGGTGTCGATCGAAATCGCCCGCATGCGCTCCATCTCAGGCGAAGAACAAGACCGCGTCATCAAAGAATTCGCCGAGGCCAGCCCCTCCGGTGGCAGCCGCTTGGGCGGCCTGGAAGTCGCCAAGGCGCTGATGCAGAAAGCGCTCGGGCCCGGCGCCGCCGCGGCCCTGAACAACGTCCGTCAATCGATCGAGGCCATGCCGTTCAGCTTTTTGCACAGGTCGACAGCCAAAACGTCCTCACGTACATCAACGACGAACACCCGCAAACAATTGCCCTGATCCTCTCCCATCTGCCGCCCTCACTGGGTGCGGAAATTCTGTCGGGCCTGTCCGAAGTTCGACGGCTGGCCGTCGTCCGCCGCATCGCTACGATGGGTCGCACTAGCCCCGACATCATTCGAGAAGTCGAGCAGGGACTAGAGCGCCGCATGTCCAGCGTGATGAGCCAAAGCTTCGAGCGGGCCGGCGGCGTCGAGACCGTGGCCGAGATTCTCAACGTCTCCGACCGCACGACCGAACGCTCAATCATGGAAGCGCTCCGCGCGGACACGCCCGACCTGGTCGAAGAAATCCGCCGCCTGATGTTCGTCTTCGAAGATATCGCCCGCTTCACCGACAAAGACATCCAAACCGTCCTCAAAAACGTCGAAACGCCGCAGTGGGCAATGGCCCTCAAGGGGGCCAGCGAATCGCTCCGCGAAAAGATCCTCAAGAACATGTCTGAGCGCACCTCCCAGATGCTCCGCGAAGAAATGGAATTCCTCGGCGCCGTCAAGCGCTCGGCCGTCGAAGCCAAACAACAGGAAATCGTCGACATCATCCGCGGACTGGAAGACCGCGGCGAACTCGAAATCGCCACCGGCGATGAAGAAGAGGAGCTGGTGAAGTAGTTGAGGGCGGAGAGTCCAAAGTCAAGAGCCGGAGAAATACTTCTCGTTCCCGCGCTCGGCGTGGGAACGAGATGCAATGCGCTATATCTTCTGGCTCGTGACTCTCGACTCTTAGCTCTCGACTCTGCTACCATACATCGCGAGCCAATGGAGGCCCGCTCGCGATGCCCATGACGCCGATGATGCAGCAGTACCACGAGGCCCGCGCCGCCGCCGGCGACGCGCTCGTGCTGTTTCGCATGGGCGACTTCTACGAGCTGTTCTACGACGACGCCCGCACCGCCGCCCGCGTGCTGGGCCTGGCGCTCACCAGCCGCGACAAGGGGGACGACCCAGTCCCCATGGCCGGGTTTCCACATCATCAGCTCGATTCCTACCTCGCCAAGATCATCGCCGCCGGTTACCGGGCCGCCATTTGTGAGCAGGTAGAAGACCCCAAGCTGGCCAAAGGCCTCGTCCGCCGCGAAGTGACCCGCATCGTCACGCCGGGCACGCTCACGGACGATTCGCTCCTGGATCCCCAGGCCAGCAACTTCCTGGCCGCCCTTGTCGAACCGACCTCGCGCGGGACCGCTTGACTGCCCGGTTGGTCTGGCTTGGGTCGACGTCTCCACCGGCCGATTCTTCGCCGCCACCTTTCCTAAGCAGCAGCTCGCCGACCAGCTCGCCCGCATCGGCCCGTCGGAACTATTGGTCAGCGACGAATCGGCCCCCCTGCTCGAAACCGATTCTCGCGACGGCCTCTCGCTATCACCCGCCGCCCGGCCTGGGCCTTCGGCCACTCGGCCGCCGTCGACACGTTGACGAAGCACTTCGGCACCCGCACGCTCGAAGGCCTCGGCTTCGACGCCGCGCCGGGCGGGGCCGACTCACCCTCCCTCCGCGCCGCCGGCGCCGTGCTCGACTACCTGGCCGAAACGCAGCGAGCCTCGCTCACCCACATCGATCGACTCACGCCCTACTCAGCCGGCGAGCGACTGGCGATCGACGCCGCCACGCGCCGCAGCCTGGAGCTGGTGGCCACAATCAGAGACGGCCGCCGCGAAGGCTCGCTCCTCGGCGTCCTCGATCGCACCGTCACGTCGCTCGGCGCACGGCTCATCGCCGAGTGGCTCGCCGCGCCTCTCACCGAAGTCGCGGCGATCGACGCCCGGCTGGACGCCGTCGGCGAGCTGCTGGCCGACGCCGCTCTCACAACGCACATCCGCGAATCGCTCAAACAGATTTACGACGTGCAGCGGCTCCTGGCCCGCGTGACGACCGGCCGCGCCAGCCCGCGCGACCTCTCCTTCCTCGGCCGCACGCTGGCGATCCTGCCGAACATCAAAGCGAAACTTGCTTGCCGCACGAGCTCGCTTCTGAATGACATCGAAAGTCGCTTCGACCTCTGTGCCGACGTTCGCGGTCCCCTCGAACAGGCCCTCGTCGACGATTGCCCACTCGCCCCCCGCGACGGCGGTTTTGTCCGCGCGGCTTTCGCGCCGACCTCGACGAGCTCCGCGAGCTTTCGGCCGGCGGCAAGCAATGGATGGCCGAGTACCAGGCCGCCGAAGCCGCCCGCACCGGCATTCCCAGCATCAAAGTCGGCTTCAATTCCGTCTTCGGCTATTACCTCGAAATCACCCATACCCACCGCGACAAGATTCCGCCTGACTACATCCGCAAGCAAACCCTCAAAAACGCCGAGCGCTTTATCACGCCCGAGCTGAAAGAATACGAAGAAAAAGTTCTGTCGGCCGAAGAGCAGCTCCAAACAAATCGAAATTGACGTCTTCGTCCAGCTCCGCGAGCTGGTCGCCGCCGCGGCCAAGCGACTGCAAGCGACGGCCGCCGCCCTCGCCGAACTCGACGTCCTCGCCGGCCTCGCCGAGCTCGCCCGCGCCCGCAACTACGTTCGCCCCACGATCACCGCCGACCCGATCCTCGACATCGAAGCCGGCCGCCACCCGGTGCTGGACGTGACCGAGCCGGAGGGAACGTTCGTGCCGAATGGAGTGTGCTGTTCAGCACGGAGCAGTGAGCAGGGAGCAGGGAGTGGAACAAACAACGCCACACCAACCGACATCGGTCCAATATCGAGCAACAATCAAGCAGCATCCAGCTTCCAGCCTCCAGCATCCAGCATCGCTCCCTGCTCCCCGCTCCCTGCTCCCTGCCTTCTGCTCATCACCGGCCCCAACATGGCCGGCAAAAGCACTTACATCCGCCAGGCCGCCTTACTGACGATCATGGCCCAGATGGGCAGCTTCCTGCCGGCCCGCCGCGCGACCGTCGGCGTCGCCGATCGCGTCTTCGCCCGCATCGGGGCGAGCGACGAGCTCGCGCGCGGCCAAAGCACGTTCATGGTCGAAATGACCGAAACGGCCCGCATCCTCAACACGGCCACGCCGCGAAGCCTGGTGATCCTCGACGAAATCGGCCGCGGCACCAGCACCTACGACGGCCTGTCGCTGGCCTGGAGCATCGTCGAGCACATCCACGAGGCGATCGGCTGCCGCACGCTTTTCGCCACTCACTACCACGAATTAACCGACCTCGCCGATCAGCTTCCAGGCGTCGCCAACTTTAACGTGGCCGTGAAGGAATGGGACGATCAAGTTGTGTTTTTGCATGAGATCGTCCCAGGCGCCGCCGACAAGAGCTATGGCATCCATGTCGCCCAACTGGCCGGCGTGCCGCGCAGCGTCAACGACCGCGCCCGCGAAGTCCTCGCGCGGCTCGAAGCGCAGCACGACGGCCACGACGGCTCGCCGCACCTTGCCGCACCCTCAACCAACGGCCACGCCTCGACACCACGGTCGTCAACGGGCTGGCAAATGCCCCTCTTCGCTACCGAAGAACATCCCCTACTCGACGAAATCCGCCAAGGCGAATCTCGACGAGCTGACGCCTCGCGACGCGCATCGCCTTTTGCAAGAGTGGCAGGCCCGCTTAGCAAGCGAGCAGCAATCTGCGGCCGGCCTCCCGCCGAACACCGTCTAGCGGTAAGATAGATCGCAAAATCAAGGCAAAACAGGGACCGACGAACCCCTGAACCCTGCCCCTTCACCCCTGCTCCCTTTCTTCATGCCCCGTTACAACCCCGCCACGATCGAGCCCCGCTGGCAAGCCTACTGGGAACAAAACCAGACCTTCGCCGCCCCCCGCCTGCCCAAGCCGGGCACGGCGAAGCTCTACGTGCTCGACATGTTTCCCTACCCCAGCGGCGACGGCCTGCACGTCGGCCACCCCGAAGGATACACGGCCACGGACATCGTCAGCCGGGCCGCCCGCATGCAGGGCAAAAGCGTGATCCACCCGATGGGCTTCGACGCCTTTGGCCTGCCGGCCGAGGAGCACGCCATCAAAACGGGCGAACACCCCCGCAGCCGCACGGAAAAAAACATTCAGACGTTCCGCCGCCAACTCAAGTCGCTCGGCTTCTCCTACGATTGGAGCCGCGAGCTGGCCACGACCGACGTCGATTACTTCCGCTGGACGCAATGGATCTTTCTGCAAATCTATGACACGTGGTTCGACCCCGACCAGCAGCGCGGCCGGCCAATTCGCGAGCTACCGATTCCACCTGCTGTGAAATCGCAAGGCGAAAACGCGATCCGCGCCTATCAAGACGAGCACCGCCTGGCCTATCAAAACGAAGCCCCGGTGAATTGGTGCCCGGCCCTCGGGACGGTGCTCGCCAATGAAGAAGTGGTCGACGGCAAGAGCGAAGTCGGTGGTCACCCGGTCGTCCGCATGCCCCTGCGCCAATGGAAATTGCGGATTACTGCTTACGCCGATCGCTTGGAAAACGACCTGGCATCGCTCGATTGGTCCGAAGGCATCAAGCTGCTGCAACGCAACTGGATCGGCCGAAGCGAAGGGGCGGAGGTTGACTTCTACATTGGCGCCACGGGCTCGGCGTCACCGGCTCTGCCAATGCCGAATTCGCCAACCGGCAGAGGGAGCGGAGTACGTCCGGCTTCCCGCGCAAGCCTTCAGATGATGTCCTCCGCATTTACACCACGCGCCCCGACACGCTGTTTGGCGCGACATATATGGTCATCGCGCCGGAACATCCGTTCGTCAAACGGTTGACGACGGCCGACAATGCCGCCGCCGTCACGGAATACTGCGAGGCGGCCGCTCGTAAGAGCGACCTCGACCGCACCGAGCTGGCCAAGGACAAAACGGGCGTGTTTACCGGAAGCTACGCAATAAACCCGGTCAGCCGACAGCCGGTGCCGATTTGGATCGCCGATTACGTTCTCATCAGCTACGGCACGGGGGCCATCATGGCGGTTCCGGCCCATGATGAACGTGATTTCGAGTTTGCTGGGCAGTTTGCAGCCTGGATATCGCTGCCGTCGTCGATCCCGGCAAATCTGTTTCCGCGGCCGAGCGTAATGAAGTGCTGGCGGGCAATCGTTGCTTCGCCGACGAAGGCACCGCCATCAACTCGGGCGATTACACCGGCCTTACAACGGCAGAATTCAAAAAACGAATCACCGACGACCTGGCTCAACAGGGCCTCGGACGCAAAGCCGTCAACTACAAACTCCGCGATTGGCTCTTCTCCCGCCAGCGCTTCTGGGGCGAACCTTTCCCTATCCTGCACGAGCTCGACCAAGGCGGCCAGCCGACCGGCCGCGTCCGCGCCGTCGACGAACAGGACCTGCCCGTCGACTTGCCCCATCTCGAAGACTTCAAACCCCACGGCCGGCCCGAGCCGCCGCTCGACCAAGCGCCCGTCGATTGGCTCTACCCGACGATCGACGGCAAAAAATATAAGCGCGAAACGAACACAATGCCCCAGTGGGCCGGCTCGTGCTGGTACTACCTCCGCTTTCTCGATCCGAGGAACGACAAGGCCCCGATCGATCCGTCGATTGAAAAGGCCTGGATGCCGGTCGACCTCTACGTCGGCGGCGCCGAGCACGCCGTGCTGCATCTGCTATACGCCCGCTTCTGGCACAAGGTGCTCTACGACCGCGGTATAGTCAGCACGAAAGAGCCGTTCCAAAAGCTCGTCAACCAGGGCATGATTCTGGGCGAGAACGGCGAAAAGATGAGTAAGAGCCGCGGCAACGTCATCAACCCCGACGCCATCGTCAAAGAATACGGGGCCGACTCCTTGCGCCTCTACGAAATGTACATGGGCCCCTTGGAAGACACCAAGCCCTGGAGCATGCAGGACGTCAACGGCGTGTTCAACTTCCTCAACCGCGTCTGGCGACTGATCCTCGACGAGCGAGCTGAAACTATTGAGTTGAACGCCGGCGTCGTCGACCGCTCGCCCACCGACGAAGAAAACCGCGTCCTGCACCGCACGATCGAAGCCGTCACGCTCGACATCGACAGGCTCAAGTTCAACACGGCCATTGCCCGCCTGATCGAGTTCACGAACTTTTTCACCAAACTGCCGGAGCGGCCGCGGGCCGTCCTCGAACCCTTCGTGCTGCTGCTGGCCCCGTTCGCGCCTCACATCGCCGAAGAACTCTGGCAGACCCTCGGCCACACCGGCACTCTGGCCTACAAGAACTGGCCGAAATTTGACCCAGCCCTGGCAAAAGCGGATACTACCGACATTCCGGTCCAGATCAATGGCAAGGTCCGATCCAAAATCACCGTGCCGGCTGAGGCGGACGCGAACGCACTTGAAGCAGCAGCCCGCGCCGACGTACGAGTGATTGAGCTGACAGCGGGAAAGCAAATTGTAAAGGTGATCGCCGTGCCGGGGCGGCTGGTAAGTTTTGTTGTTAAATGAGAGACGAGTGCAAAAATGCAAAATGAAGTGTAGCTACCGCAGAAGTCCCTCATTTTTCATTTTTCATTGAGCATTTAGTGCATTTCTGCCACGAGCGCCTCCATGAAAAACGTCGTCGCTGTTGTTCTCGGTGGTGGCCGCGGCACGCGGCTGCAGCCGCTCACCAGCTATCGCTCGAAGCCCGCTGTGCCGCTGGCCGGCAAATATCGCCTCATCGACATCCCCCTCTCGAACTGCCTCAACAGCGGCATCAACCAGATCTACGTCCTCACCCAGTTCATGTCGGTGAGTCTGCACCGCCACATCCGCGGCGCCTACCGCTTTGATAACTTCAGCGGCGGCTTCGTCGAAATCCTGGCCGCCCAGCAGACGATCGACCAGCCCGACGACAAGCACGATTGGTACCAGGGCACGGCCGACGCCGTCCGCAAAAACCTGCGGTACCTCATGCAGCCCGGTTGCCAATACGTGCTATCCTCTCGGGCGATCAGCTCTACCGCATGGACTTCCGCCAGATGCTCGAAACGCACCAGGCCGCCGGCGCCGACGTCACGATCGCCGCCAAGCCGGTCGATCGCTGCGAGCCGCCTCGGCCCTGGGCATCATGCGCGTCGACGACACCGGCCGCGTCGTCGGCTTCCTCGAAAAACCCAAAACCGAGGCCGAGCTGAAGGACGTCACGATGGAGGCCGCGTGGTTCGACCGCCGCGGCATCGACGCCGCCGGCCGCGATTGCCTGGCCAGCATGGGCATCTACCTGTTCAATCGCGAAACGCTCATCGGCCGCCCTCGACAAGACCAGCTACCACGACTTCGGCAAAGAAGTCTTCCCCGCCTCGATCCGCTCGCGGCAAGGTGCAAGTTCACGTTTTCGACGGCTACTGGGAAGACATCGGCACGATCCGCTCGTTCTACGACGCCAATCTGCAGCTCGCCCAGCCGAATCCGCCCTTCGACCTGGCCTCATCCACAGCGCCCATCTACACCCGTACCCGCTCGCTTCCCCCCACGCGAATGGACGGCGCCACGATCCGCCACAGCCTGGTGGCCGATGGCTGCGTCATCGGTGAAGGGACGACGATCGAAAATAGCATCATCGGTCTTCGCTGCCAGCATCGGCCGCAATGTCACCATTCGCAACTCCGTGATCATGGGCGCCGATTTCTACGAAACGCCCGCCGCACTCACCGCCGACCAGCGTGAAGGCCGCCCGCCGATCGGCATCGGCGACGGCGCGACGATCGAGGGGGCGATCGTCGACAAGAATTGCCACATCGGCGCCGGCGCCCAAGCCATTGCCGATCCACGCCAGCTCGAGCGCATCGGCGGCAAGCACTGGGAAATGCTCGACGGCATCCTCGTAATCCCCAAAAACGCCGTCCTGCCCGCCCATTGGCGCCGCTAAACTGTCCACCGCGCCACGCGTCCGGCACGGCCACGTGCCCCTCCCGGTTTTGCATAACCGGCGCCACCGTCAGAACCCGCTCCGCAGCCGCTGATTGCTAGACGCCTCGGTCGGGCCGCGGCATAATGAAACAATCGGCGCCGCGGCTTTTCCCCAACGTCGCCTGCCGGGCCTCATCCGCAACTGCACTCCCCCGCACAGGAACACGATGCGCACCGACCACTCACGCCGCCGCCCTTTCTTCGCCTGCCTCATCGCCGCGGCCGGCCCGCTGGTTGCCGCCGGCTTCTCCGCAGCCCAGGGCAGCGCAACCAAATCGACGCCCGCCTCACCGCCCCCCAGCATTCGAAGCGTCGACGATCGAGTCCGCATTGAGCCCTACAAAGGCCCGCCGATTTACCTCGACGAAAAGCAAGTCGTCGTGGCCCCCTCGATCGTCAACCGTGACGTGGTCTCCGACAAATTTCCAGACGGCTCCCTCCGCGTCGAACGAGTGATCGCCAAGTATTCCGACGATCACTTCGATTCGGACGGTTATTATCACGAATTTCATCCCGGCGGCAAAAAGTTCATCGAGGGCCAGTTTCGCGATGGCCGCCGCGAAGGCGAATGGACCTATTGGTTCGACAACGGGCAGCTCAACCGCAAGGTGACCTACCGCAACGGCCAGCTCAACGGCCAGTGGGACGTCTTTCGCGCCGATGGCACGCTGGCCGCGAAGCATTCGTTCGCCGACGGCCTCCGCGACGGGACATGGGTCATCTACGACGACGCCGGCAAACAACCCCTCCGCCTAGAGGCGTACTCCATGGGAAAAGCCGACGGCATCTGGAAGACCTGGTTTCCCAACGGCCAATTGCAATTGCAGGCGTCCTTTAAGCAAAATGTCCGTCACGGCACGATCACCCAATGGAAAGAAGACGGCAGCACGCTGTCGGAGTCGAACTGGGCCGACGGCAAGCTCAACGGTACGACCACCCGCTGGCAAGACGGCGCGAAAACGATCCAAGAGTACAAAGACGGCCTGCTCGTCTCTGAGAAGAAGGGCTTATTGTAGCAGGCCCGCTCCGCATGCCGTAGCAGCCAACGGCTGGACGTCCGCGCCGTCGATCCGCTGCTTCGAAGCGGCAGGGGGCCCATTGCTCACTTGCCGTTCGCCGGTCGTCGCAGATGGCTTCCGAGCATGAGTGCGCGTCGAGCCCGGTCTCCTAACCGAACCGCTCGTCGAGCCCGGTCTCCCAACCGAGCCCCCAGACGACCGCCCCGGCCCGCCCGTTTCCACGCGCTCGCCCATCGGCTAAGCTAACGCGTATCCATTATCGCCCCCGGCAGGCCGCCGATATGATCCCCTCCGACGACTCGATCGCCGCCCTCCGCGAAGCGCTCCGCGTCTCGCCCGACAACATCCCCCTCCACAAGCACCTGGCCGAGTCGCTCACCAGGCTGGGCCGCTTCGACGAGGCTGAGGCCGCCTATCGCGACGCCCTCAAAATCGCCCCCCACAACGGCGATCTCAAGCTCGGCCTCGCCGCCGCCTACTATCAGCAGCGAAAGAATTCGCCCGCCCTCGTGGTGATCGAAGACCTCCTCGAACAATCCGACCCGCCTGCCGCCGCCTACGTCTGGCACGCCCGGCTGCTGCTCCGCGCCGGCGAAACGCAGCGGGCCGCCTACCAATATCGCCAGGCCCTCGATCTCGACGCCACCGCGGCCGACGCCGACCTGGCCCGCGAGCTGGGCGTCTCGCCGAAGCCGCAGCCCGGTTACGACGAAGACGAAGTCGTCGATGGCCGCGTCCGCCAGCGGGCCGGCGACCTGCCGCCCGATTCCATCGAGGCCGACATCGAGCGCCCGAAAATCACCTTCCACGACGTCGGCGGCATGGAGCCGGTCAAGGAAGAGATCCGCATGAAGATCATCCTGCCGCTGGCCCATCCAGAGATGTTCCAGGCCTATGGCAAAAAGGCGGGCGGCGGCATCCTCCTCTACGGCCCACCCGGCTGCGGCAAAACCTACCTCGCCCGCGCCACGGCCGGCGAGGTCGAGGCCGGCTTCCTCTCGGTCGGAATCAGCGACGTGCTCGACATGTGGATCGGCAGCAGCGAGAAGAACTTGCACGAGCTGTTCGAGCAGGGCCGCCGCAACCAGCCCTGCGTGCTCTTTTTCGACGAGGTCGACGCCCTCGGCGCCAGCCGGGCCGACATGCGCCACCACGGCGGCCGCCATTTGATCAACCAGTTCCTGGCCGAGCTCGACGGCGTCGGCGCGAACAACGAGGGCCTCCTCATCCTCGCGGCCACGAACGCCCCCTGGCACCTCGACAACGCCTTCCGCCGCCCGGGCCGCTTCGACCGCATCGTCTTCGTCCCCCCGCCCGACGCCCCCGCCCGGGCCGCCATCTTGCAACTGATGCTCACCGGCAAGCCGTCCGACAACGTCGACTTCGACCAGCTCGCCAAAAAGACAGCCGACTTTTCCGGTGCCGACCTGAAAGCAGTCGTTGACCAGGCCGTCGAAGCCAAGCTCCGCGACGCGATGAAAACCGGCCAGCTCGCCCCACTGCGCACCAAAGACCTCCTCACCGCCGCAGCCGCCGTCAAACCGTCGACCCGCGAATGGTTCGCCACCGCCCGCAACTACGCCCTCTACAGCAACCAAGGCGGCACGTACGACGAGATTCTGAAGTATTTGAAGCTGTAGGGGCGCGGCGGATGGGGAAGCACTTCGAACGCGGCATGATGCTGTATCACTTGGGCCGCTGGCGTGAGGCCGTCGACGCTTTCACTTCAGCACTCTCCAATGAGGAACATACAACCCTTGCGTTTGTTAACCGCGGAGCCGCGCTGATCCGTCTGCAACGTTATCGAGACGCAGAGCGGGACCTTCGCGAGGCACTTTCTCGGTCACCTGATTTTGCGGCCGCGCACTATAACCTGAGTATCGCTCTGGCGAATCGCGGTCAGCTGGAACAAGCGGAAAAGGCAGCGCTAGAATCGCTCCGCTTAGAGCGTGATGCAGACTATTTCTTGCACCTGGGAATGGTTGAATTTGAATTGCGTAGATATGCGAAGACACTTGAGGCTACAAGCAATGCTCTGGCGGTCAACCCGCAGCATGTCGACACATTAGTATTTCGCGCACGAGTTTTGACGTACCTCGGTAAGTCCGCGGAAGCCACCGAGCTGCTCAGAGATGCGCTGAGCATTGCCCCGGAAAGCCCAAGTGCGCAGCTGGCAATGGGAACGCAGGCTCTACGGGGCGGCATGACGCAGAAGGCGCTTCCGCTATTGCTCGAGGCGCGCCGGCTCGATCCACTCACTCATCATGATCGAACGTCGATTGCGGCCGCATACGGCCGAATGTCAACGCCGTTCCGCCAAATCTCACCGTTACTCATTCGACTGGATCGATTGTCATCGCTAAAGCAATGGCTATTGTGGACGGCAGTAGGTACAGGATTCATCATCGCTAGGCTTAAAATTCATCCGACCGTTGGGAATCCGCCGACTGCCATAGTGCTTGTGTTTGTAGCATTGGCAAACTATTTGGTCTTAGGCGTATCAGTCGACCAGTTCGCAACCACCTACGGCAAACTTGTATGGAAAAGAGACTTGCAGGTCCGTTGGTATTCGCTGGTGCCGGAGGTCTTTCGAATTTTGATTGCGCAATTGATTCAACTCATCGCAACGCTACTTGGGCTCGCGAGCGCGTATGGGCCTCCAAATGTCGTGTCCCTTATTTTGTTACTTCCAATGAACATTAGATTCTTAATGAGTGTAAACGCTCAAATTCAAATATGGCGAATTTTCGCGGCATTCGTCTGGCTCTTTGTCGTTATACTTGCTTGGGCTACTTCCATTGCGCTGATGGATAAGCACACTATTGACAGCGTATTGCCAATGTGGGGCGTGGCTGTATTGGTCTCATTCGTCTCTACTCTACTCTGCATTTGACCGGCAAATTGCCCGAAACTGACCGAGCACCGCAAATGTCCCCCCACCTCACCCGCGCCCAGCTCCTCTACCACCAGTCGCGGTTCGACCTCGCCGAGGCCGAGGTCCGCGGCGTGCTAGCCGAGTCGCCGCATGATCCGGCCGCTCATGCGCTGTTGGCCCTCTGCCTGGTGCATCAAGAAAAACTCGATGAGGCCCAAGAGGCCGCCGAGCAGGCGATCGTCCTCGAACCCGGCTGGCCCTATCCCCACTACTGCCGCTCGATCATCCTCGAGCACCGCAACCGCCTGCCCGAGGCCGAGGCCTCGGCCCGCGAGGCGATCCAGCTCGCGCCGCTCGACCCGGATTACACGGCCCAGCTCGCGGCCACGCTCTTTCGCCAGGAAAAATGGCAGGCCGCCTACGACGCCGCGATGGAAGGCCTCGCCCACGACGCCGAGCACAAAGCCTCGAATCACCTCCGCACAATGGCCCTCACCAAGCTCGGCCGGCAGGCCGACGCGGTCGCCAGCGTCGACGAAGCGCTCCGCCGCAATCCCGACGACGCCCTCGCCCACACCAACAAGGGCTGGGCCCTGCTCCATCAGCGAAAACCGCGCGAGGCCCTCGAACATTTCCGCGAATCGCTCCGCATCGATCCCACCTACGACTACGCCAAGGCCGGCATCGTCGAAGCGCTCAAAGCCAAGAATCCGCTCTACCGCTGGATGCTCGCCTACTTCCTGTGGATGTCCCGCCTCAGCCAGCGGGCCCGCTGGGGCGTCGTCCTGGGCGGCTATTTCGGCTATCAGCTCGCCCGCTCGCTCGCCAGCTCCAACCCCAGCCTGTCGCCCTGGCTGATGCCGATCATCATCGCGTATATCGTGTTCGCCCTCTTGACCTGGTACGCCTATCCACTCTTCAACCTGGCTCTCCGCATCAACAAGTTCGGCCGCTATGCCCTGACGCGCGACCAGCGCCGCCGGCGCGAATTGCGTTCGGCGCGTGCGTCCTGGTTTTTGCCATCGGCATGGCCGCCTACTTGATCTGGCAGTTCGGCCTCGGCTTCGACCTGGCGATCGTCGCGATCGGCCTGGCCCTGCCGCTGGTCACGATCTACCAGCTCAGCCGCGGCTGGCCGCGCCGCACCATGACCTGGTACGCCGCCGGCCTGGCCCTCTTGGGCGTGGGCTGCATCGTGGCGGACCTCGTCAACTTAGAGACTACTTCCACGCTGGTAACCGCGTTCATCCTGGGCGCCGTCGCCACTCCCTGGCTGGCCAACTACCTCGCCACCGCCCGCGGCACGCGATAAACCGCCCTTCAGAACCCTCACCCTTTGGTCATTGGTAACTGCCCAACTCGAAGAGAATCGCGAAAAATAGTTCCTTGTGAATTCGTACGAGTCCTAGCAGCCCGTTGAAAAAGTCGACGGGCTGCTGCATCGCATGGATGCGCTGCCAAAACCGCGACTGAAGTCGCAGTTTTGCGAGCCGTGACGAGCTTGGCTCGGCACTTGGCGAGGTTGAAAAACGCCACGACGGCGTCTTTCAACAGGCTGCTAGCGGCGATCGTCGGAGCTTTGGAACAATTTAGCCGTCGGAAGCATTCATGTCCTGAAAGGGCAAGGCGCGATAGCCCAGGGCGCAGCCCTTGGGTGAAGTCGAATTGCACAAAACGCGAGCCCTGAAGGGGCGGGATGAAAGAACGCGACCCAGGACGCAGCGTCAATGCCGCCCTTGCAGGGCTAACGCATCCGCAATAAACCGCAACCCAACTCTACGCCCCGGGCTTTCACATGATGCCCCTTCAGGGCGGATTGCTCCTCCCTCGCTTCGTCCCGATTCGTCATCGCACGATTACGCGTACCGGATTGGTATAGAACATCAGGTCGGGCCCGTCGTCGATCACGCGACGTCCTCGCGCGGAGCACCAGGAACTTGCCACGCGGCGTGATCGTCGTTTGTAACTGCGGTGAATCTGCGGTCAAGGTGTGGCTGGCGATTTGTTTCGCGCCGGCTTCTTCGATCGCGATCAGTTCGATGGTCGGCAGCGCGCTGGGTTTGCCTTCCCAGTCGGTCGACGACGGCAGACATTTCACTTGCACGCGAAGTTGACTGCCGGGCAAAATCGAGATTGTTTCTCCTGCTTCCGCTGGTCGCGCCAGACCATCGGCATCGACGCACAATTGTACTTCGCGGGCGATGAAGCCATGCACGCCGAAGAAGGAGCCGGCCTGCAGGGCCCGCAGTACGCCGCTGGACGTTTTCTCGGGCACATAGAGCCAGGTCTCTGAAAACTCGCCGGGCCAAAAATCGTGCAGGTCAGTGGGGTTGTCGTTGTGAAAATCAGAATTCGCCACGGCGCCCCAGACATCAATGCCCTGAGCCAATAGCTGGTCCCAGGCGCCGCCAATGGTTGCCACGGCCGGGTCCCAGCGATCGACGAGTTCTTGCTTTTGTTTGTACGTGCCCAGCGGCTGGTGGCGCTGATGACCGGGCCCGCCTTCAAAGCCGACAATCAAGTTGTTGACGGTCCGCAAATGGACTAGTTCGTCGACAAATTGCGAGCTGTCGTCGCGCTTGCGATTGGGATGATTGTAAATAACGACGGGAGAAATGCCGCCGGCCACGCCGCGCTCGGCCAACCAGCGCAAAGCCTGATCCGCCAGCTCGGTCTTGTGCTCAGCCCGATCCAAATCGTCGAACGCCGCCTTAAATTCGGCCAGCAGCGGTCCCTCCTTTTCCGACTGCGCCAGATACACGCTCGCGTGTTCGTCCCCGCCATGCGGCGGCACATTCCACTCAAGGCCGGCGAGCACGAGAACTTCCGGATGAGTCTTTCGAGCCGCCTCGATTTCGTCGAAATATGCCGGGGTTGCAGCCGTCAGATTGCGATCGGAATGATCGGTGATTGCAATCACCTGGCAGGCGAATGCGGCCGCTTTGTCAACGACTTCGCCGGGGGAATACGCACCGTCCGAAAACTTCGTGTGTGTGTGCAAATCGGCCTTCAACCACTGGCCCTGGCTTAGCCAGTCAATTTGCTTGACGAAGCGAGCTTGAGGCGGCTCTCTTCCGGCTTGGCAGCCAGCCGTGGCGATGAGCGCGCCCGCGACCAACCAGAGGCACGCTACCGTTAAACTGTTCACTCGCAAGGGAGTCCAGGTTCTGTAGTTCATGGCTGCTTTCTTCCGAGGAAGCAACGGGGGAGGAAGCAACGGGGACACCCGCACTTTTGGGGTCTGCCGGTTGGTCATTTTAGGCCGGAGTTGGGGGATCTTCCAGGCTGGGCGGTCGCTGGCGCGCTGCGTGTGCGCGAGAAGTGCGCGCCGTTTGCGCGTGCAGCGCACGGATTCACTTCCGCTTTCGGTCTCGGGGCGCCGTGGAGAAAGGGCCAGCGGCCGTATCAGATTACGGGCCAGCCAGCATCACTGCTCGACCGGGGGGCGGACCGGGGACACCCAACTTTCAATCTTTCAAACCCTTTGCAGGGCCAGCCTCAGACAGGCACAAATTTGCGTGATCTCGCCGCCCCGGCTCCCAGTAACCGCCCCAGCGATTACTCTTAGCACCCGGCTCCCTGCTCCCCGCCCCCTCGTCGTCCGTCACTCGCCCTTCTGGCTCTTGACTCTCAGCCCTTAGCTATTGACTCTTCCCAACGTGGCCGAAAACGCTACTATACAAACGAACATAATTCTGCTACGCTACTATGCTCGAAGATGTCAACTCTTTCCCATCCGATCCGGTGCGTCCGCCGCCAGACTGCGGCCGGCTGTGGCATGGCCCGCCAACCCGATTGCCGACGCGTTCGCCGACGGCCTCATGGGCTTTTATCCCACCCGATTGGAAAACGCCGGGGACGATCCCCCATTTTGCTTGTTTGAGTGACCATTTGCAGTGATTCGATCAGCAACATGGGGACTGTCCCCCTCTCCGACGCACCTTTCGGACAGCCTCTTATCCCACTCAATCGAAGGTGGCCAAAACTCGGTGGGGGAGTTTTGGACATCTTCGAAGAATTACGGCAAATCTACCGTCACCCAAACCGAAGCCGGCCGATCTTCACACGATCTTCACAGCCGGCCACCCCTCCTCACTGCTCCCCTCCTCCCCTGCTCCCTGCTCCGCCATTCCTATCCTATAATTGCCGTATGACCGCCCCGACCGACACATTCCTCCCCGAGCACTTCATCAACCGCGAGCTCTCGTGGCTCGAGTTCAACGCCCGGGTGCTGGAGGAGGCCGAAGACGCCGAGAACCCGCTCCTCGAGCGGGTGAAGTTCCTGGCCATCTTCGCCTCGAACCTGGACGAGTTCTTCATGGTCCGCGTGGCCGGCCTCCGCGAGCAGGCCTTCGGCGACATGCTGCCGCAAGATCCGCCGATCGACGGCCTCAAGCCGCTCGAACAACTGCAGCGCATCGCCCGCCGCACCGACGAGCTGGTCGCCAAGCAGTACGCCTGCTGGAACCAGTCGATCGTGCCGGCCCTCACCGCGGCCGGCATCCGGCTGCACGCGATGAAGGACCTCGACGAAAAGAGCACCAAGTCGCTCGACAAGTTCTTTCGCCAAAGCGCGTTCCCCGTCCTCACGCCGATGGCGATCGACCCGGCCCACCCCAGCCCGCGGTTCCACAACCGCGGCCTGTACCTGGCCGCCATGCTGGAACGCATCAGCGGCATCGGCCCGCAGCGGCTGTTCGCCGTCGTGCAAGTGCCGCAAGTGCTGCCCCGGTTCGTCTCGGTCGAGCCGGACGACAAGCAGAATTTCGTCCTGCTCGAGGACCTGATCGCCAACCGGCTGCCCGACCTTTTCGGCGGCTACCGCATCATCGATCACGCCACGTTCCGCATCACGCGCGACATGGACATCAACCTGCTGGAGCAAGAGGCCGACGATCTGCTCCGCTCGATCGAGTCGCGCCTCCGCCAGCGCCAGCGCACCGAAGCGGTGCGCCTGGAAATCGCGGCCGGCATGAACCCAGCCCTGCTCAAGATGCTGGTCACCGAGGAGCAAATCCACTGTAACCCAAAGCCGGTCGACGACCAGTACAACGAGGTCTACGAAATTCGCGGCCCGCTCGACATGACGGGCCTGTTCGAGCTGATCGGCACGCTCGATCGCAAAGACCTCCGTGAGCCGCCGCTCGTGCCGCGCCCGCCGGCCGATCTTTACGACTACGAAGACCTGTTCGCCGAGATCGCCGCGCACGACGTGCTCCTGCACCACCCCTACGAATCGTTCAGCCCGGTGCTGGACTTCGTCGAGTCGGCCGCCCGCGATCCACAGGTGCTGGCGATCAAGCAAACACTCTACCGCACCAGCGGCGACAGCCCGATCATCCGCGCCCTGGCCGAAGCGGCCGAAAACGGCAAGCACGTCACGGCCCTGGTCGAGCTCAAGGCCCGCTTCGACGAGGCCAACAACATCACCTGGGCCCGCCATCTGGAGCGCGCGGGCGTCCACGTCGTGTTCGGCTTCATGGGCCTCAAGACGCACTGCAAGGTGGCGATGGTCGTCCGCAAGGAAGGCAAAGAAGGCAAGAAGGTCCGCCGATACGTCCATCTCAGCACGGGCAACTACCACCCCGCCACGGCCAAGGTCTATACCGACCTGGGCCTGTTCACGGCCGACAAGGTGATGGCCGACGACGTCTCAGCCCTGTTCAACTTCCTCACCGGCTACTCGCAGCAGCACGAGTGGCAGAAGTTGGTCGTCGCTCCGCACGACCTCAAGCGCCGCACGATCGAGCTGATCAACGAACAGGCCGAGCGAGCCCGCGAGGGCAAGCGGGCCCGCATCTTTGTCAAGCTCAACGCACTCGTCGATCGCCAAACGATCGAGGCCCTCTACCGTGCCAGCCAGGCCGGCGTGCCGATCGATCTGATGGTCCGAGGCATTTGCTGCTTGCGGCCGGGCCTGCCGGGCATCTCGGAAAACATCCGCGTCACGAGCGTCGTCGACCGCTTCCTAGAGCACAGCCGCATCCTCGTCTTCGGTGAAAGCCCCAAAGAGCAGGTCTTTTTGTCGAGTGCCGACTGGATGCCGCGCAACTTCGACCGCCGCGTCGAAGTGATGTTCCCGATCGAGGCCGAAGTGCTTCGCCAGCGAATCATCAATGAGATCATTCCGGCCTACCTGAGCGACAACCGCCGCAAGCGAATCCTGAACGCCGACGGCACCTATTCCCGCGCCCCAGCGGCCGGCGACCAGCCCGCCCACCGCAGCCAGCACGAGCTCCTTACGATCGCCGCCGCCCGCGAAGAGGCCGCCGCCCACAGCGATGAGATCACCGCCGCCTCGTTCGAGGCCCTCAGCGAGCTTGCCCACTCCAACGGCGAACCCGCCCGCGACGGCAAACGCCGCAGGAAGAAACGTTCAGCGGCCAAGCGGTGACGAGGAATTCTGGCGTGCCGCCGCGTCAACGAATTTGGCACGAATTAATCCGGAGTATTTCAATCGAAGCATTGTTCGATCATAATCGGCCGCGAGGGGAACTCAAAATCGGGCTCCCGAATTGAGGTACATCAATGCGTCGCACATTCCTGATGTTGTCATGCCTGTTCGTTTTCACTGTCAGCAATGCCTGGGCTCAAGACTGGAAACCTCTCTTCAACGGCAAAGATTTCGACGGCTGGGACACCTACCTAGGCATCCCCGATCGCAGCGTCACCGGTCTCGACGACCTGGCCAAGGGCGACAATGGCCGCTACACCGAGCCGGTCGGCCTCAACAAAGACCCGCTGCACGTTTTCAGCGTGGCCGAGCTAGACGGCGCCCCGGCCATTCACATCTCGGGCGAAATCTACGGCGCCGTCACGACGAAAGAAGAATTTGAAAACTACCACCTCCGCTTCCAGGTGAAGTGGGGCGAAAAGCGCCGGCCACCACGGCCGAACACGGTCCGCGACAGCGGCGTTCTCTACCACAGCAACGGCCGCCTCGGCGCCGGCAGCGGCGCCTGGATGCAATCGTTCGAAGAACAAATTCAGGAAAACGACTTCGGCGACTTCTGGAGCGTGGCCGGCGTGATCGTCGACGTCGAGGGCCACCGCGGCGGGCCTCGCAACGAGATCACCTTCGAGAAGGGGGGCGAAAAGTTCACCGGCGTCACCCAGCACATCATCCGCAATCCGCAGGCCGATAAGCCCCGCGGCGAGTGGAACACGGTCGAGCTGTACGCCGTCGGCCAGACCTCCGCCCACGTCATCAACGGCAAGACGAACCTGATCCTCACCGGCCTCCGCCACAAAGTGAACGGCGAAGAGGTCCCCCTCACCAAGGGCAAGTTGCAATTCCAATCGGAAGCGGCCGAGGTCTATTACCGCAACATCGAGATTCGGCCAATTGAGAAGATCCCAGACGACGTTTTGCTGAACTAACCATACGCCGGCGGTGGCTGGGGATGAGCGCAACGAGCCCGAGCAAGCCATGGGGCACGCACTCGCCTTCAGCCACTCTAACGCTTTTTTCCAGCCAGAAAGGCGACTCAACACCGCGCGCGTCGCCGCAACGTCAGCGCCTCGACCGCCATCAGGCACCATACGCCCAGCGCCGCAAACCCTGGCTCGGGCACGGCCGTGATCCTGCCGAACAGGCCGTCGTTTTCGTCGTTGATCCCCGCGGCAAAGTACAGGCTGTTCGGATCAAACGAGGCGTTCCCATTGCCAAACGCCAGCCCCCACAGGCCGGTGTTGGCGATCGGCGTATTGTCGGGCTGGATCAACTGGCCGAGAAACTGGCCAGTCGCCGCGTTGAACGCGCTGATGTGGCCGTCGTCTTCGTTGCCGACCAAGATCGCGCCGCCGAATTGCCCGAAGGTGGCCGGCGCTTGCACGACGCCCCAGGGACTTTCCAGCGGACCACTATCGTCATTGCTCGTAAAGCGAGTCAACAAATTGCCGTTCAAATCAAAGCGATCGATGATGCCGCCGCCTGAGGTTTCGTTTTCGTACGTCACGAACAGCGTGCCGCCGATGTTGGCGATGTTGTAAGGAGTGAATCCGGCCGGCAAGTTGGGATCAGTAAATCCGCCCGGCAGGCTGGCCGCGGCAAAGGCGCTGTCGAACACGTCCACGCCATCTTCGCCAGCCACATACAAGAAATTGGCCGAGCCGTTATTCCCAAGCGCGAGGCCAGTGTAAACATCGCCGGGCACATCGGCTTCGATCAATCCCGACGTTCCGGCAACGCCATTCCAACCCACGATGGTACCGTTCAGCGTGGAAAACATGAACGTGGCTTTGCTGCCGTTGGAAAGCATGAAGTCATTCGTCGAGTTAAACACCTGGCCGGTGGGGTTGCCGCCGGGAATTGTCACGACGAGCGGTTGCGCCGCGCCCCCGCCGTCGTACAAGGTGGCGTTGCCGGTCACCTGGTTCGACAGCCAGAACGGGGTCGTTGGGCCAAAGGAAATCCCCCATGGATTTTGCAGGCTCGCGTCGGTATGGGCAGCCAGGCCCGAGACATTCGAGGCCAGGTTGGTTTGCACATACTGCGCCGAGCAGGCGGCCGACAGTATCGCGGCCAGCACAAAAGAGCTCAGGGCAGTACAACAAGGGGTGCGGGTCATCCAAGGTTCCTTTCATTGCGCGGCTCACCGCGCTTCGAACGTGCGCGTCCCAGGAGCGCGCCAGCAGGAGCCCCTGCTACGCAAGAATGGCGGAAGCATTCCAGGCCTGACCCGTGGCAGATTCTAGGACCGCCGCGCCGCGGTCGTCAACGGGTGCGCCGGACTTTGCCAAGGTCGCTGCGACAAAAATGCGATCCGCCTCGAAGTGGCGTGTCCGGGCCGCTGCAGCGCAAGTCGGCAAGTTTCTTGAAGTTGCAGCCGTCCGACAAGCCGCCCGAGAATCGACCGCGTGTGTTTATTAAGTATTGCCGTCTAGGCGGCAAGTCGTCGCCGCGGGGCCGCCACCGGTTCGCCCAACGTGGGCAGCCGCGGGCGCACCAGTGGGTTTTCCTCTTCATCTACGGCGCGGCGAATGTGCTCGATGTACCGCGCGATCGAGTGATCGGCGAAGTGATCGAACTCACCGTTGCGCAGGCCTGCGCAAAAAGCCCCGCCAGCGGTCTTTGACGCGCTGCCAATGCGTGAGCTGCCGGATTTCGCCGTACGCATTCAGATACACTTCCTTTCCTTTGTGGCGATATCCCAGCCACGGCGGCGGCAGCCGCGCGACGAGATCGTTGTTGTTCACCCAGCGGCGGGCCTCGATGTGCACGTAATTCACGTACCGGTGTGTGCCGACCCGCGGACTGCCGAACGTGTACAGCGCCCGCGGCTTCGAGCGGACCTGCGACAGCCGGCAGCGGCCCGCGCAAATCGCCGCCATCGCCGCCCCCAGCGAATGCCCGGCAAACCACAGCGTTCGCGTGTTGCTCAACAGCGCCTGCTCGAGCCGCGGCCACAGTTCGTCCACCTCGTGCTTGAAGCCGCGATGCACGCGGCCGATCGTTTCGGCAACCACGAGCTCAAATGCCAGATCGGCACGCACGTCGTTGCGGTCGCTCGGCTCGGTGCCGCGGCAGACGACGACCGCATCGTCGTCGTTGCCAAAAATATAGGCCTGGGCCCCTTCGCGGTCGTAAAAGCGCACTTCGGGAAGTCCGATGCGGTATGCCAGCATGCCGGCCGCCGCGCGCGACAAGTAAGACAAGTGCGCCAGTTCGGCGAACAATAGCGACCGCCGCAACATGCTCAGCCGCTCAATCGGCCCGTCCAGCGAAGAATAGACAGCCGGCAAATCCATTGGTGGCGATTGTCGAATGACGAATGACGAACGACTAATGGCCTTATATCGTCACTCGTTGCCTTTACCACTAAATCATCCCTGCCGCTTCGCCACCGAATACGGCCGCCCCGGCATCCTGCACTTCGTCATACTGTCATATAGTCATTCGCAATTTCCCCTTCATTCGGCATTCGCCTTTACAAACAGCCCCTCGAAGAATGCCCGCGCCGTTGCTTGCTCTGCCAGCATTGCCGCCTGTTCGGTCTCGTCGAGTTTCGGCAATTTGCGAATATGGTCACTGGCCGCGTCGATCCAATCGAGAAAGAATTGCACGCTCTGTTTGCTGATCCGCGGCCGGCCGGCCCGTTCGACGTAATACGGCCCGGTCGAGGCCAGTTCAAACCGGCTCTCGTTGTTCGTCACGGTGCGCACCAAAAACCAGCCGCTCTCATCGAACGTCACTGGCGGCAAGCGGCCCTTCTTGTCTTTAAAATCCGCCAGCCGCACATCCGCCTCGGGCTGGCCGTTCTTGACGATTTCCAAGTACTCGACCGGCGAACGCATTGAGAGTGTCAAGCCGATTTCCAGCGACAGGTGGTCACCCTCACCGATGCGAAATACATAGCCGGGTGGCTGGCCCTCAACCATCGGCCGTAGCAGCGGCCCGTTGGTCACAAACACCCGACCCGTCGCGAGTGCTTCCCACCACCGCTGGGGCGAAAACTCGTCGCCGCAGTAGGCGTACACTCGGTTCGCTCCGACCGGGTTGTCGTTCCCGCCCGATCCGCTCCCCGCCGCCGGCGGAATCCGCAGACCGCAATTGAGCACGTGATAATACACCGCCTCCGACCACCGCTCGTTGCCGCTCTTGCCGGGAAACAAGCGGTGATCGCGCGGCCGCCCGTCGTTCTCGTTGTCGACGACGCCATCGGCGAGTGAATGGTGATGAATCAACTGAATTGCGTCGAGCTCCCCCTTCGCGAGCCACACCGGTAAGTTCCAAGCATACGGCGTGCGAGCGACTCGCAGCGTCGCGCCGCTGGCGGCGCCGGCCTTTGGAAACACCAGCAGCTCGCCCCCCGGGCCTTCTTGCAAATTGGCCTTGTAGTTGGCTTGCTGCTCGCCCTGCACCCCGCGCGCATTCGTTCGGCGGCCGCGGCGGCCTTTCCCGTCGGCGCGGTCGGCCGCCGCTTTCAGTCCCTCCGCCCGCATCACAAGCGGCAAGTCTACTGCCCGCCGCGCGACGTCCAGGTCGCCCGCCCACCACCCCTCTTTGCCCAGGTCAACGGCTCGCTCCATCCTAAGGACGTTGGAATCGTTCGCGTTCCGTGTGATCTCAAAGTAATTCTTCGGGCCGATGTAGGGCTTATAGTCGGGCGGCCCCTCGACGGAAAACGTATACTGCCCGGCCGGCAGAGCCAACGTCACTTGCCCGTCGATGTAGAAGTGTCCGCCAAATGCGGCCGTGCCCGGCAGACGCAGCGCGACGGGCCGGCCGCGCGAGTTCTTTAACTGCATCCGCACGGCCATCGGTTGGCCCGACTTGCTGTCGACGACGTCCAGCCGCAGTTGTCCATCGGCCCGCTGCTGGGCGACTGCCCTGCTCGGACACAACGACAGCGACAAAATCACGGCTAGACAAACGCGCTTCCAGAGTCTCCAAGCAGTCTCACATCCGCCGGGGACCGGCCGGGCACCTTCGTCGCGATGGTGGTGCGCGGTCCGTGGAGCAAATTGTGCCTGTCCCCCTTCGAAGGCGATTTTGAAACTGCTTTTCGACACTGCATAATCTCCGCGGTCGGCATATCTTGGGCGGGACAAAATGTGGCCGGCCCGGCCCTGTCTATCCAGTTTAGCTCAGCCGTCGCCCGCGGGGCTTAATCCGGCCCACCAGCCGATATTGCTCCCGGTCTGATTCGCTTAGAATGGCAATATGGCCAACGATTACTACGAAACTTTAGGGATCCAGCGGACCGCATCGCAGGAGGAAATCCAAAAAGCCTATCGCCAACTCGCGCAAGTATCACCCGGACATGAACCCGGACGACGCCACGGCCAAAAAGAAGTTTCAAGAGGTCCAGCGGGCGTTCGAGGTGCTCAGCGACGCCGACAAGCGCAAACAATACGACCAGTTTGGCGCCGATTTCGAATCGGTCGGCGCCGCCGGCGCTGGCGGGGGCCCCCGCAACTGGCGCTACACTACCAGCAGTGGACCGCAGTCCTATCCGTTCGATATTGAAGACCTGTTCGGGGGCGGCGGCGATGTCGGCGGCGGTGGATTCGCCGACTTGTTCAAACAGTTTCGCGGCGGTGGGGCAAAACGTCGTGCCGAACCGGCCACCCGCGGTGCCGATCTCAAGCACGAGCTCACCATCCCCTTCGCTACATCGATCCTTGGCGGCCAGGCGGCGATCTCGGTTCGCCGTCCGTCGGGCGACGTCGAAACGATCAACGTCAAAATTCCCGCCGGCATCGAAGATGGCAAACGCATCCGCCTGCGCGGCCAAGGCGAAGCCGGCGCTGGCGCGCGCCCCGGCCGGTGACATCCTGGTGACGATCCGCATAAGCGCCCATCCGTTTTTTCGCCGCACCGGCATTCGGCTCGACGTCCGCGTGCCGGTGACGCTTGCCGAGGCAGCCCGTGGCGCCAAGGTCGACGTGCCCACGCCACACGGCACGATTACGCTCACCGTGCCGCCCGGCACCTCCAGCGGCGCCCGCCTGCGCGTCAAAGGACACGGCGTCCGCCCCCTAGCAAAGCCCGCCGGCGACCTGTTTGCCGAAATTCACATCGTGCTACCGGACACGCTTACGGACGAAGAGCGAAATCAGTTAGCGGCAATTTCCGATCGCCATCCCCAACGCCCCCGCGCGGAGCTGCGCTGGTGATTCACTCAATTCCCCAACATTGGCCTGGCCATGTGCTGCTTGCTCAGCAACCTGTCCGCTCGGTGCTCGAACGGCTTGACCCGCCGCACCGCGCCGCCGTGCTCATGACCATTCTGGGCCTCGTGCTCACCGGCCTGGCGCTCGTCACCGGCGTGATGATCGGCGCCCATTGGGTCCGCCGCCTGTCGAGGCAAAGACCCTACTCCACTCCGCCCACCGGCGACCCAGCCAAACGTTCCGCCGGCCGTCGCAAGCTCCGTTCACTGCCGAACGTGCCATCCGGCCCCAGCTCGAGCGTCACCGTGCAGATGGACCCCTCCTTAGACGACACGCGCCTCGATCACTCCTGCGAGTTTCCGGAAGTCTCCTGACCATCGCATTCCATTGCGTCGCTTTACGCCGCTTGCGGTTTTGACCCCCATGCCCAAACATTGCCTGCCAAAGCGAATGCGAATCCTTCGCCGCTCCCAGTTCGACCACGTGTTCGCCCGGTGCGCCTCGACGGCAGACGGCATGCTGATCCTCTACGCCGCCGCGAACGACCTGAACCATCCACGACTCGGACTCGCCGTGTCCCGCCGTCACGGCACGGCCGTCGTGCGTAACCGCTGGAAACGACTGCTCCGCGAAGTGTTTCGCTTGCAGCAACACAGCCTGCCGCCCATCGATCTGGTCTGCATCCCCCGTGCCGGCACCGCCCCAGATTTTGCCCGGCTTGCTGATTCGCTATCGCAGCTAGCTCGCCGGGTGCAAGACAAGCTGTGTCGAAATCAGCCGCAAGCAACTGTCGCCAGCCAACGGCCCAGGAGCGTCACGTGAAGCCGCTCGACCAACTGGCACGCGCCGCTTGGCGTCTGCCTAGAACCCTCCTGATTGCCGCCGCCCGCGTCTATCAATGGACGCTCAGCCCGTTCATCGGCCGTCAGTGTCGCTTCCAGCCGACATGCAGCAATTACTTCATCGAAGCCGTGCAAAAATACGGCGCGGTCCGCGGCCTGTGCCTCGGCATTCTTCGCATCGCTCGCTGCCACCCGTTCCACCCCGGCGGCTATGATCCGCCATGAACCAGCGCCATCGGCCAACCGTGAACCGTCAGGGATCAATTCGCTGCTAGCAACGAAGCACGAGCCCAACCGGATCAGCGACACACTCCGTACTCCCCTCTCCCCCCGCTTCGAGCTCCGTGCTTCTCCGCTTGACCCCCACGCTGTCAACCGGTAATCTCCGCCCGCCACAGCTGGTTGCCGTGGCCATGATACGCGTCCGGTGGCACCGCCACCGGTTCGCGCGGGCACACCTTGCCCCGCCCGATTGTTGAACCAAGTGCTGCGAGGAGCGCTTGAGCATGACGCGTCGCGCCCCGATCCCCTACCGTCGCCAAATCTTGCCGTGGGCGCTGCTTGTCGCCGCCTGTTGTGGCTGCACTGGACCAATCCTGCGTCCGCAGAGCCCAGAGGCACGGCTCGACCTGCCCCCCATGCCGGACGTGAAATACGTTGCGGCCTATACCCATCCCTACGGCATGAACTACGTGCAGATCGAAGCCGTCTCCCTCGTCACGGGTCTCGCCGGCACCGGTTCCGACCCGCCCCCCTGCGCCGCAGCGATCGACCTTGCTCGACGAAATGAAGTGCCGCGACGTGGCTAACCCGAATGAGGTTTTAGCCTCACCCAATACGTCGCTCGTCTTGGCCCGTGCCATCCTCCGACCCGGCATCCAGGAGGGCGACCACTTTGACGTCGAAGTCCGGGTCCCCAGCCGCAGCGAAACCACTAGTCTCCGCGACGGCTGGATGCTCTCCACTCGCTTGGCCGAAATGGCCGTACTCGATTCGCAGATTCGCACGGGTCATGTTCTGGGCATGGCCGAAGGCCCGGTCCTCGTCGACCCGGCCGCCGACCCCAAGAAAGATCCGGCGCTGGCCACCAGCGGCCGCATCCTCGGCGGCGGCGTCGCGCTCAAGTCGCGTTCCCTGGGCTTGGTGATCGGCTCACAACACAAATCGGTCCGCATCAGCCAGCAGATCGGCATTGCGATCAACCACCGCTTTTATGCGTTCGCTAGCGGCCGCAAGCAAGGCGTCGCGACGCCCCGCACCGACGAATTCATCGACCTCGCGGTTCACCCCCGCTACAAAGACAACGTAGCCCGCTACATGCAGGTCGTACGCAACATCGCCGTCGACGAAACGGCCAACTCGCTGCAAGCCCGCCGGATGTTCCTCGACGTGCAACTTAACGACCGCATCACCGCGGCCAATGCGGCCCTTCGCCTGGAAGCCATTGGAGACAATGAATCCAAGGAAATCCTGAAGAAAGCGCTCGCCGCCGGCGATACAGAAATTCGCTTTTACGCGGCCGAAGCTTTGGCCTATCTCGACGATACGGCGGCCGTCGACGTGCTCGCTGAGGTCGCTCGCAATGAACCGGCATTCCGCGTCAATTCCCTGGCCGCACTCAGCGCCATGGATGACGTCGTCGCATACGATGCGCTGCGGTCGCTGTTGTCCGTACAAAGCAACGAGACGCGCTACGGGGCTTTCCGGGCCCTCTGGGCAATGAACTCACACGATCCGTTTATCCGCGGCGAGTCGCTCAACAACCAATTCTCGCTACACGTGCTCGACGTGGCCGGCCCGCCCATGGTCCACGTGACCCGCAGCTTCCGACCTGAAATCGTGCTCTTCGGCAAAGGCCAACAGTTCAAGTTACCCTTGCTGCTCGACGCCGGCAAGAACATTCTCGTAAACGGGCAAGCCGGCGATACCATCACTGTAAGTCATTTTGCGCCCGGCGCCGAGCCAAAGCAGCGCGTCGTCTCGGCGGATGTCGCCGACGTCATCCGCGCGGTTGTCGAACTCGGCGGCACCTACCCCGACGTCGTCCAGGCGCTGCAGCAGGCCAAAGTCGACGGGGCGCTCGCCAGCCGTTTCGAAGTTGACGCCCTGCCCGAACCAGGCCGCCCCTACGACCGTGGCGACGTGCACCCCGGCCTCGACGACGACGCGTCTGCGGCGACGCCGACAACGGACGATGCGTCGCTCGAAGTCGCGTCACCGAAGCCGGAACTTTTTGATCGCCCAAATTAAGAGCACTACGATTGCGAATTGCGGATTGCGGATTGCGGATTGAACTGAAGTAATCCGCCAATCTGCAATCCGGAATCCCAAATGCGCAATCCTGTCATGCTCAAAGCACTCGAACTCGCCGGCTTCAAAAGCTTTGCCGACCGCACCCGGTTCGAGTTCCCGCCCGGCATCTCGGCCGTCGTCGGACCCAATGGTTCCGGCAAGTCGAACGTCGTCGACGCCGTCAAATGGGTGCTTGGCTCGCAGAGCGCCAAGTCCCTTCGCGGTCAGGAAATGATTGACGTCATCTTCAACGGCTCTCCATCGCGCGGGCCGATGGGCGCCGCCGAAGCCACCTTGACGCTCAATAATGACGCCCAGGTCCTCCCTGTGGACGCCCGTGAAGTTCAGATTAC
Organism: uncultured Planctomycetota bacterium; assembly: GCA_963738665.1. GTDB lineage: Bacteria > Planctomycetota > Planctomycetia > Pirellulales > Lacipirellulaceae > JABDGM01. The sequence continues at coordinate 76,149 of CAVTXL010000002.1, read as the reverse complement.
CCGCCGCGTCTATCGCAGCGGCGAGGCCGAGTACCTGATCAATCGCCAGCCTTGCCGCTTGCGCGACATTCGCGATCTCTTGGCGGGCACCGGCATTACGACAGAAGCCTACTACATCATCGAACAAGGCAAAGTCGATTCGCTGCTCCAGTCGTCGCCTCGCGATCGCCGGGTGATTTTCGAAGAAGCGGCCGGCATCAGCCAGTTTAAAGCCAAAAAAACGGCCGCCCTCCGCCGATTGGAGCGCGTCCAGCAAAACCTGCTCCGCCTCTCCGACATCGTCGACGAAGTTCAGAACCGCCTCCGCAGCGTCCGCTCGCAGGCCGGCAAGGCCCGCCGTTATCGCGAGTTCGCGGCCCGCCTCCAAGAGCTGCGGACCCAGCTGGGGCTCGCCGATTGGCGCGACCTCACGGAAAAAATCGCCGCCCGCGAGCAGCAGCTAGCCGTGCTAGCCGAGCGGCAGGGGCAACTGGAAGCGTCACTCGCCCAGCGCGAACTCGAAGCCCAGCAGCTCGAACGGCAGCTCGAACAAAGCCTGCAGGCGCGGCGCGGCTTGGAATTGGCTGCCTCTGCTGCGCGCGAACAAATCGCTGCTCGCCAGGCCGCGGTTGAAAGCCATCGCGCCCGCCGCGGCGAGCTGCAACAAGACGTCGCCCGACTTCGCCGCCAGCTCGCCGCCATGAATGTCCGCGTCGGCAACAACTCGCAGCAGTTGCGCGACGCGGCCGCCGAATTGGCCGCCGCCGAAGCCGAGCTGGCAGCCGTGCGTGATCAAACTCAACAGCAGCTCGAGCTCGAAGTGCAAAACGAAGCCGAGCTCGCCGCGGCCCGCGCCGCCGCCGAGCGCTCCCGCGCGGACGAGGCCGACGCGGCCCGCTCTGCCGCCACGCTCGCCGACCAATTGCAGACCCTCGCTGCGCAGCACACCTCCCTTACAGCCGAGCTGGAGCAAATCCAGGCCGAACTGACGACAGTCGCACAGGCGCACACCGAGCGATCCGTCTCGTTGGCCGAACAACAAGCCGCCGAGGCCCAGCTCGAGAACCGCTGTGCCCGTGTCGAACAGGAGCGAACCATCCACGAGCAGACGCTCGCCCAATTCCGCCGTGAACTAGCCCGCGCCGTCAAACAGCAGCACCAGCTCGAAGCCCGTTCGACGCGCACCCGTGAACGCATTAGCGTGCTTACAGAGCTCGAAGAACGCCTGGAAGGACTCGACGGCGGCGTTCAGCAACTGCTCAAGCTGGCCCGCGAAGACTCCGAGGGCCCGCTCCGCGCCGTTCGCGGTGTGGTCGCCGATCTATTTCACGTCGACGTCGATACGGCGCCCCTCGTCGAAGTTGCCCTGGGCGAACGAGCCCAGTTTCTGGTGCTCTCCGCCGCCGACAGCCTGCTCGACCACCTGTGTCGCGGGCCACTCGGCGCGACGGGCCGCGTCGGCTTTCTACGACTCGACACCCGTTCGCCGCTCACCGCGCTAGACCAAATCGACCTCTCCACCGAGCCCGGCGTGATGGGCCGCGCCGACCGCTTCATCGAAACCGCGCCCGAATTCGCTCCCCTCGTCCAACGCCTGCTCGGGCGAACCTGGCTTGTCGATCGACTTGGCACCGCTCTCCGCCTGCTGCAGGGCGCCGGCCGCGGGTTGGATTTCGTCACCAGCGACGGCGAGCTCCTCGCCGCCGATGGCACGCTTATCGTCGGGCCTCGCTCGGCTGTGATTGGCATCCTCTCGCGCCGCAGCGAGCTCCGCGCCTGCCACGAGCAAGTCGCCCAGCTCGAGCGCCAGCTCGACCACCACAACTCGCAGCGCGCACGGCTGGAACACGACTGCGCCAATCTGGAGGAGCTCGCCGCAGCGGCCCGCGCGGCTGTCGTCGACCTGTCGATCCAGCTCACGCACGTCCGCCAGCAAACTGCGGCGGCGCAGTTGCAGCTCGATCATGCCGAGCAGCAGCGCCAGCACGCGCGCCAGCAGCTTGACCGCTGCCAAGAGCATTTGGCCGCGAACCGCGACGAGCTGCAATCAACGTCCGATCGACTAGCCGCCGCCCGCCAGGCCTCTCTGGACTTGCAGACGCAGATGCACGCGCATCAATCTGAATTGGCAGCCGCCCAAGAGCGGTTTGCCGCAGCACAGATTGCGGCCACAGAACACCGAATTGCCGCAGCCCGCTGCGATGAGCGCGTTGAGTTGCTGCGGAACCAGTTGGAACAGGCGGCCCGCGACCAGGAGGAAAAGGACCGTGCCCAGGCCGACACCCGCCAGCGCCAGGCCCTGAGGCAATCCCAATTGTCGGAAGTCGAAGCCAATATGCTGGCTGGTGGACAGGCGCTGGCGGATCTCTTTCTGCAAAAAGAGCAGCATGCCCGCGAGTTAGTCCAGCTTGCCGCAGTCGATGGAGAGCTACGCAACCGCCGCGCCGAATTCAGTTCCACAGTAAAGACGGATCGCAATCAACTCGCCGCGGTGCAATCGCAGCGCCATACGCTCGAAGTTACCGCCGATCGCCTCCGTCACGAGCGGCAAACGCTCTGCCAAAGACTGCAGGATGATTACCAGATCGACCTCGCGGCGGTTGCCAGCGGCGACGCTCCGGCAGCGGCGATTGAACACGAACCAGCGAGCTCCGCGGTGCGGGCCGCGTTCGGGGATTCTTTCCCGAATCAATTCGATCGTGCCGCCGCGGAGCAGGAGATCACCGATCTTCGCAACCAGCTCAGCTCGCTCGGCGCCGTCAACGTCGACGCCCTCGACGAGATCGACGAGCTGGAGGCCCGTTTTAACCGGCTGTCCACCCAGCATCGCGATCTTGCCGACGCCAAAACGACGCTCGAACGCGTGATCCAACGGATCAACGCCGACACTCGGCAGATCTTTGTTTCAACGCTCGAGACGGTCCGCGGGCACTTTCAGGAACTGTTCCGTCAACTATTCGGCGGCGGCGAAGCCGACATCGTGCTTGAATCGCAAGAAGATGTCCTGGAATGCGGTATCGACATCGTGGCCCGCCCCCCGGGAAAAGAAGCTTGCAGCATCTCGCTCCTGTCAGGCGGTGAAAAGACGCTCACGTGCGTCGCACTCCTGCTGGCTGTCTTCCGCAGCAAGCCCAGCCCCTTCTGCGTCCTGGACGAAGTCGACGCCGCCCTGGACGAAGCCAACATCGGCCGTTTTGTCGCGGTTCTGCGCGACTTTCTCTCCTTTACGCAGTTTGTGATCGTGACCCATTCCAAAAAGACGATGTCCGGCGGCGACACCCTCTACGGCATCACGATGGAAGAATCGGGCGTCTCGAAGCGGGTCGCGGTCCGCTTCGAGGACGTCAGCGAGGACGGTCACATATTGCCAGCACTCGGCCGCGCCGCGTAGTCGCGCCAGCACTTGGCAGCCTCCGCCTCACCGCTGGCATCGCATTTCATTGCTTTGTGTGGCTTTCGCCTGGGCAGTTTCGCCGTTCCGCCACGTCGAGACCGCGTCGCGCAGGCAGCTCCATAACCGCCTCGCCGGCGTACCAAAGGAAAGATTCTAAAGTTACTCGGCCGGTCGTATCGAAATTAACTATCGGATGGGCCGTGTCGTCACAGGCCGCAATACCAGTGCGGCAAGTGTTGGCGCGGTTCGCAGGGGGGAGCCTGCCCATTTTGTCCCACCAGACAGTTTGCGCCTGGGAGTTCTTCCGCGACAGCGGAGGTACACCAGTGGCAAGCATCTTCCTGCACGTCCTTACGCAGTTTCTGGCACGCGCCGTGCGAAGGATTCGCCGGTGGTCCGGTTAGTCCGAACGTAACGATTGAGCGGGAGCAAGCGACTCCCAATCCGAATAATCGAACCGTTTTGACCGATCCCCGCCTGCAATGCTAGCCGATGCGAATTGTACGTAAAGGAGCGGATCAGAAGGACCTGACCCAAACCAAAACAAGAGAAGCCATCAGCTGTCAGCTATCAGCCAGAATTCTCTCTGGCTGGCGGCTGACGGTTGACAGCTCTCAAGAAAAACGCCCCGACCCAGACGTTTGAAATACGGTTGGCAAGCCCTGCCGGCGCGAGGGAACCAGCGCTATAGCCGTACAATTCAAACGAGGGGCTCACACGTCCGGCCGAGCCGTAACGTACGCGCTCGACCCGGCACAGCTCAGCGGACACTTAGCAAGACAATTGGAGAGCCCGATGAAGGTCTTTACTACTGGTCAGGTCGCGAAGATCTGCAAAGTGGCCCCGCGCACGGTTAGCAAGTGGTTCGACTCCGGCCGGCTCAAGGGATACCGCATTCCGGGTTCCCAAGACCGCCGCATCCCGCGTGAATACCTGATCAAGTTCCTCAAGGAGCATGGCATGCCCCTGGGGAACCTGGAAGACGAAGCGATGGCCAAGGTGCTCATCGTTGCCCAGGACCAGGTCTTGATTGAAAACCTCAAACGCGAGCTGCCCGCCGACAAGTCGTTCCGCACGTCGACCGCCGCCAGTGGCTTCGAAGCAGGGATTCAGGCAGAAAGTTTCCACCCCGACTGTATCATTGTCGATTTCTCGATCGGCCAGCTCGAAGCACTGCAGATTTGCCAGAATCTGCGCCGCAATGTCGAGTTCGGTGAGACGATCTTGATCGCCCTTTTACCGGACGACACCTCAGCAGGCAACTTTGATCGTTCGAGCATCAACGAGACGTTCAAAAAACCGTTCGACGCCGCCCTCCTGGCCGAACGCCTGCGAACGCTGATCGGCGCGAAGAAGGAGCTGGTATAAACAAGCCATCAGCTGTCAGCCATCAGCCGTCAGCCAGACAAGATTTCTGGCTGAAAGCTGACGGCTGATGGCTGACAGCTTTTTACATAAGGGTTCAGTCGAACGAGTCGACTGCGTGGCGACGGAGAAATCCCGTCCCTCCGTCCGCCACCACCCGTTCACGCCAAGGCCCGGCCGCCTCAAAACGGCTGGGCCTTGCTTTTTGCGCGACCAAGGATTTCTGTCGTTATAATAGACCGCCCCGAATCCGTCGGCGGACTTCCCACGCACCGCAAATCAGAATGATGATGACAAGAGCGAGATTGGCGAAAATCGAAGTCGCAACTTACTCGAGCCAACACGATAAGGTTTATCCTCCGTTCTCCTACTCGGCGCAGCGGTGTGTCGAGCAATTGCAGCAGCTCGATATTTGGCAGTACGACTACGAACTCAACTCCCAAAACGTAAGCGAAATATCGCAGCTGTCGTAATTGAAAACCCTCATTGTGTTTAAACTTGAAGAAATCCCAAACGATCTGTTGCAACAGCTCCACGCTGAATTGCCCGACTGTAAAGTGACTGATATTGACGCCGACTCAGAACGAGCGTTATCTCACATTACGGGAATCGAGTGGCCGCCGAAGTGATTCTGGGCCAGGTCGCCTGCTAACAACGAATTGCTGAGTTTACCAATGGCGGGTGACAAGCCAACCACAATCACAGATACCTTGCTCCTCCCCGCCGACCGCTGGAACCGCGCCGCCCTCGTCCTGTTCCTATTCCTCTGGTTCGCCAGTTGCATTAAGCCGCCACATCCCGAATTCCTTCTCCTGCAGCACGGCCCGACCATCGTCGCCGTCGTTGCCCTGGTCCTGGTGCAAAATCGTCTGGCCGTCAGCCGCACAAGCTACACGCTGGTCCTCGTCTTTCTCTCGTTCCACCTCCTCGGCGCCCGCTATCTCTACACGTACGTGCCCTACGATCGGTGGCTCTTCGCGCTGTTGGGCATCCACATCGATCGGCTCTTCGGATTTGAGCGAAACAATTACGACCGCTTAGTCCACTTCCTCTTCGGCCTAACGATCGTCATCCCCAGCTACCGCTTCGCGCGCGGCATCCTGGCCTTGAGCCCGTTCTGGAGCGCGGCCGTCGCCTTCTCCATTATCATGGCCGCCAGCGGACTCTACGAAATCATTGAATGGCTCATCGCCGTCACGCAAACTGACACGACCGCCGAGGCCTACAACGGCCAGCAAGGCGACATCTGGGATCCCCAAAAAGACATGGCCCTCGCCGGCCTCGGGGCACTGGTCAGTTTAGGTGCTATCGCACTACGTAGAACCCGACGCGGCGACAAGGCTTAAAGGGCCGACCGTCGCCATCCGCGAAAACTTCCATTATCGCTAGCCGCGAGAAAAGTCGCGAGCTGCAAACCGCTCTGCGAACCTACGACAACCACTCAACCATTCGTGGCTGGGAATCGAGTCCTTCAAGCCTTTGCTGTCGTACCGACTTAGGCGGACTATGCCAGCAGAAACAGCGATGCTAGCAGTCGCAAGGTTCACCCAAATTCCTCTGCTGCATTTCGAATTGGGCGGGCAACCTCGGATAGTGCCATTGAGATGAAGCGTCCGCGCAGCCGCTGCCGATAAGGGCCCATAGCGACTTGCGCTGGGCCAACCCGCTTGGCCCGCGCCTCTTGCTGCCCGCCTCACTTTCCCGCCCGCTGATCGGCCCATGAAGAACTTATTGCGCTGGCAATACGCGGCGCCCCGCGTGCTGGCCATGCTGGTCGCGCTGCTGGCATTTCAGTACGTGCTGGGGCTGATCGGCAGGGCGCGAATTCGCGACGCAATTGCTGCCGCGACCGGTGCACAAGGAGACGTTGCGGGCGTTCGCGTGTCGTTCGTCGACGGCCGAGTGACGCTGGCCAACTTGCAGATCGCCGACCCGCGGCATCCGAAGCAAGATTTGCTCTCCGCGGAAAACGGCGACTTCATCGTCGATACGGGCGCGTTCGTGCGACGGGGAGCAATCGCCGGGCACGGACGCTTGAGCGGCGTGAAATTCCTGACGCCGCGAGAAATGAACGAGACGCTCGGCAATTCGCCGACGCCGGCCGTGACTCGCGTCATATCCGTTGGCGGAGACCAGTCCCAAGCGGTGAGCGATTGGATCAAGGCCGTCGACGCCAAGTTTGCCGCCGGCCCCCTGCCGTCGAGTGCGTCGGCCAAACTGTTGGCCGAATTGAGTGACTCTTCAGCCAAAGAACTGGCGCAGCTCGAAGCGCGATTGCAGAACCTGCAAGCACTGGGCGAACAACTACGAGCGCAGGCCGCGGCGAACGAGCAGAATCTACTGCGCCGTGAAAACCAGATCGCCAGCCTGCCGCAGCAGTTGAGGGCGCTGCAGGCAGAAAGCGCGCAAGTAGCTGCCCAGATCGAAATGCTGCCGGAGCGCTTCGACGCCGCCCGCCGGACGATCGTGGCGGTGCGCGTCCGCGACGATCGTCGATTGCGGGAATGGCTCTGCGAGAATCCTTCGATAAGCGAATCGCTGGCCGCGTATTTGCTGCGCCAGCAGGCGACCACGGTTGCCACGGAAGTTGTCGCGTGGCTCGACTGGACCCGCAGCATCGTGCCAGCAAAGGCGAGTGCGGCAGACGGTGCGCGACCCGGCCTGCTGCTGCATACGGTTGATTTCGAGGGTACAACGAGCATTGCGGGCCAGGCCGTACCCTTGCACGGCGTTCTGACCGATTTCACGGCCCAGCCGTGGCTTGTCGGCCGTCCGATGCGGTTGAAGTTGACTTCGAGCGGCACACCAAAGATTGACATTCGCGCCACGATCGACCGGACTGGCGATAAGGCTCGCGACGAGGTGCTGGTCGACTGTCATCGGTTGCGGCTGGGGCCGCTGATACTCGGAGAGCGCGATGGAATTCGAGTGGCATCCGGTGAGTCGCCCGCAGAAATCAATGTGAGCATCCAGCTCGTCGGCGATCGGCTGACGGGCGAAATTCAAATTGTTCAGAACGACATTCAGATCTCCTCGTCAGTCGGCGACGATTTTGCCCATGTGCCGCTGGCGTCCCCGCTCCAGCAAACACTGGGCGACTTGGATTCGATCGCGATGCGGTATTCTTTACGCGGAACACTTGCTAAGCCACAGTACACCGTGTGGTCGAGCATCGGCCCGGCCGCGGCCAAAGCCGTCGACCTCGCGATCACGCGGGCGGCAGCCGATCATGCCGACCAGGTGACGGCCGAGATGCAGCAACGTGGCGACGAGCGGCTGGCCCAGCTCGACCGCAAAATCGCCGACGGCCAGGCGCAGCTCTTGCCGCGGCTAGCGGCCTGCGGCAGCCAGCTCAGCTCCCTCGCCGCACAGTACGCGACGCCGGCGCGCCTCGACGCTGACCACCTGGGCCGGCTGCCGAATGGGTCGTTGTTCCGGTAGAGTCGAGCATTCTTCCTCGACCGTAGCCCGTCGTTCGAAGCGGATCGCCGGCGGCCATTGACATTGCGCTGTTCGCAGCCGACAAAGGTTCGCACTTTGAGATCTCGCAATTTAGATCGGTACTCGTCATGCAGCCCGTGGCCGTGATTTTTGACGTGGATGGCGTCCTGGTCGATTCCTACCAGGCCCATTTTTTGAGTTGGCGGCAGTTGTTTCGTGAGCTGGGAATGGACTGCTCCGAACAGGAGTTCGCAGCCAGCTTCGGCCGGACGAGCCGAGAGATTCTGCGGGAGAAGCTGGGCGTTGGAATGAGCGACGCCGAACTCGGCGACCTCGACGAGCGGAAGGAGACGCTTTACCGGGCCGCCTTCCGCGAAAACTTCTTGCCAATGGATGGGGCGGCGGAACTCGTCGACACGCTTGGCAAGAATGGAATGCTGCTCGGCATTGGCTCGTCCGGCCCGGCGGCGAACGTCGCGCTGGCGATTGAGCTCACCGGCTTGGCGCCGCGGTTCGCCGCTCGGGTGACGGGGGCCGACGTCACGCGGGGCAAGCCCGATCCCCAAGTATTCTTACTCGCCGCCGAGCGGCTGGGCGTCGAGCCGGCCAACTGCGCGGTGGTGGAGGACGCGGTGCACGGCATCACGGCCGCCAACCGGGCGGGCATGGCCAGCATCGCCCTGGTCGGCACGGCCGGCCGCGAGCAGTTGGGTCACGCCCGGCTGGTCATCGACAGCCTTCGCGAACTTTCGCCGCAGCGCATCAGGCAGCTGATTGCAGGCGACTAGAGTGCGGACGGCTACGGACCTGGAAAGGTGGGCAAAGTAAACCGGGTGTTTTGGTGAGAATGCATTAAATCCGCTCGTGGTCGCCCGGGCCATGGCCAGTGGCATCGGTTTGACAAGATTGGCGGCACTTCATCACGGCCGGTGGCGCGCTTGGGGAACGCATTTTCAAGTTTTTCTCAGCGAATTCGTACGCCTTCGGGTTGGTGGTAGTCGAACTTCGAATTAGTGCGTTTTTTGGCTGTGAAAACGTTAGACGCCGCAAGCGCAAACCGCTATACTCAGCCCCTGGCTGGTTTCGTGCTCGAAAGGTGAGCTGGCCTCGTAGGACCGCCCGCCAATCGTGACGTTTTGCAGTAGTTGGAGTCGGTGCATGTTAAGGCTGTATGTGGGCAACCTATCCTTCTCGACGACGGAGGACGCGTTGCAGGCTCGGTTTGGTGAATTCGGGCAGGTCGATGAGGTGGCGGTGATCAGCGATCGCGACACAGGCCGGCCGCGCGGCTTCGCGTTTGTCACCATGACGAACGACGGCGAGGCGCGGGCGGCAGTCGAGGCCTTGAACGGGACGGATCTCGATGGCCGTACGATCACGGTAAACGAAGCTCGTCCGAAGACGGAGGGCGGGGGTCGCGGCGGCGGCGGTGGCGGCCGCGGCGGCGGCAAGCGCTGGTGATCGCGCGATACAAATTGGTAATTCAAAGCGTCCCGCTGGTGCGGCCCGTCGCACCAGCGGGCGTTGCGTTTGTTGGGCGTCGTTGCGACGGTGTTCGCCGGACGAGTCCGGGATTTAATCCTCGAATTGCGTTTGATTCACATCAACGCGTTGTGGCGTCGCCGGGACCGGTTCGGTTGCGGCTATTGAACGACAGCAAAGTCTTGCCGTTTAAGATGCGGCAGGTTATTCTGCCAATTATGGATAAGCAGCAACTTCGCGATACGCTGAATCGGTTGCACGGCGAGCTGTCGGCGGCGGACGACGTCGATCCGGAAACGCTGGCAATATTGCGGACCGTGACCGGCGACATCGAGCGGCTGTTGAACAACAGCGGCAAGACAACCGCGGCCGAAGTCGAGCCGGTGGCCAGCGGCCTCCGCGAGCTGGTGCTGAAGTTCGAGGCCGAGCATCCGCAGCTCTCGGTGTCGGTTGGCAAGGTGGCGGATGCGCTGGCGGCGATGGGATTTTGAGGAACGGTCAAGAGCTGCGAGTGACGGGTCGAGAGCCAGACAATTGGCGCCGCACATGTCCTTTCGGCTCGGGACTCTCGACTCGTAGCTCGCGACTCCACTTGCAGAAGGCGGTTGTTTCATGCCAGTGAACATCGGCAGTCGCGTGTTGCCGTGCTTGCTCGTCGCCGACATGCGGCAGACGCTGGAATTCTACGTTGGCCGGCTGGGCTTCTATCAAACGGCCTATTACCCGATCGAGAGCGAGCCGATCCGCACCGAAGTTCGGCGGGACGGCGTTTCGCTGCTGTTCTACACCGAGTCGATTCACGGCCTCGGCGACGTGCCGGCCCAGAGCGGGCTGCATTACTTGTTCCCCGAAAGCGTCGAACAACTAGCGAGCGAGTTGCGCGGCAAGGTGCCGTTCCTGTGGGGGCCCGAGGAGACCGAGTTTGGTGTCCGCGAGTTTGCGATTCGCGACCCCAACGGCTACGTGCTCGCGTTTGCCGAGGCGGTTCGCTCGTCGCCTGCACAGTGAGAGCCCAAAACGGTTGCCAGGCCGCATTCAGCATGTCGCCAAACAAAACGTCGCTGATCGTTCCGACGCTCATGATTACGGTGGGCATCGGCTGGCTGCTCACGACGCTGGGCGTTGTGCCGCTGGTGGATTGGGTGTGGACGCTGGGCCTGGCGCTGGTTGGTGTGCTCACACTGGGGCTGGACGGCATTGACAAGGTCACGATCGCCGTCGGCCCGTTCTTTCTGCTCGCCGCCCTGCTTTCGGTATTGCGGCAAACAGGCCGGTTGAGCGTCAATGTTGAAGTCCCTGTCCTCACCATCGCTGCCGGAGTGTTGCTACTTGTTGTCCGCTCCAGCGCAATTCCCGCGCCGCGGTGGCTGATCGACTCGGGCCCCAGCTCCCGTGATGACCGCCCGTAGACCCGAGTAGAAACAATGCAATTACGAGAACACCCGCTTGGCTGCGGCCGGGCCGCGGGCCGCGATCGCGGACGAGATCAATGAGCTTTGCTCGGGCGTTAACTGCCAGCCCAACGCGCCGGCGGTTTCCTCGATTTGCCAGGGCCGCTTTGCGCCACAAAGAACTGCCGTGATGCCGGGCTGGCTCATCGTCCAATTCACGACCAACTGCGCGACCGTGTGGCCGGTGAGGAGGGCCGCCGCCCGCAGGCGATCAACGAAATCCTGGTTCCTGTTCCACTCATCGCCTTGGTACATGGGCCACTTTTGGCGCGGGTCGTGTGGGTCCCACGTATGATTGCGGGCAAGGCTGCCAGTCAACAGGCCCTTCATTAGTGGCCAATAGACGGTGACGGCGATGCCGAGCCGGCGGCACCACGGGATCGTATGCTGCTCGATATCGCGCTGCAGCATATTGTACGGCAACTGCACGGCCGCGATCGGGCAGACGGAATGGAAGGCTTGGAACTGCTGGAGCGTGCAATTCGACGCGCCGACCGCACGCGTCTTGCCGGCCGCCATCAAGTCGCGCAGCGCACCGGCCGACTCTGCGATCGGCACATTGGGATCCGGCGAATGGAGGTAAAGCAACTCGACGCGGTCGGTGCCCAGCCGGCGGAGGCTCTCTTCACATTCGCGGCAGAGCGTCTCGGGCCGGCCGTCATTGGGCATTTTGTCACCCTCGAAATGGATGCCGCACTTGGTGGCGATCACCGTTTCGTCGCGACGATTGCCCAGCGCTTCACGAATATAGTTTTCGCTTTCGCCACTCGGGCCGTAACAAAAGGCCGTATCTAGATGATTGACGCCGATGTCGAAGCACCTGCGGATCGTGGCGATGCTGTCGGCCGGGTTCGCGCCGAGCGTCGTTACGCCCGATAGCGGCCAGCAGCCGAGGGCAACCGGGGCAACCGGCGGCCCGCCGGGGCCAAGTGGACGGAGATTCGGCCGCTGACTTTGTCGAGTTGCTGCGCATGACTCGGTTTTTAGCACGCGGGCTGTCGGCGTCCAAGTGGCGAACAAAAACAATTGGTGAACCCGCCGCCGGCTGCGACGGTTACTGCGGACCGTTCGCCTGTTTCCATTGTTTGCCGTCCCACGTTTCGTAGTGCCCGACGCCGCTAGGCGAAGTCTGGCCGCGCGGCGGCAGATCGAGGACCCATACGGTAAGACCAGGGTAGGGCTCGGCAATGAGGTCGCGTTCAGCGGCCGTCAGCCGATATGCGCCGTGTGGCCAGTATTTGGCAGCCACCCAGGCGGGCAGGTTGTGGATGTCGAAGAGGATGCTAGTGCCGTAGCCGCCGGACGGATCGAGCGTGAGGCCGTTCAATTTGACGATGTCGCTCGTGGCGAACTGATAGCCGTTCTTCCAAGTCGGTTCGCCGGCAGTGCCATAACCTGTTTGCGGGACTGGCAACTCGCTGAAATGGCCGTCGATGCGGATATTCCAGCGCATCCACGGCTGGGGATTTTTGCCGGCGAATTCGAACAGCGTAATCCGCTGCGCCGGGGTCGCGGTGCCGCCGCCCAGATATTTGCCGTTGCCGGCCGAGCCGTCGAGGGCGATTGCGTCGGTCGAACCCGGGGGAACCGTCACCGTCCAAACGCCGTTAGCGCTCGTATTGCCGGTGACGCCGGCGATGCGCACTTGCATTCCCGTCCGGAATTGATGCGGCGAACAGGTGACGACGATCGGACTGGCATTCGTGGCGGCGGTAATCGGAATCGCTGGCGCCTCGAAGTGGTCGCGATAGAGCGCATCGATGTCGAATCTCGACGTGTTCTGCGAGAAATCGGTCACGCGAATGACCGTAGTGTTCATCACGCCGACCGTCAGCACGTCGACTTTCCATAGGCCGCCCCGCTCGACATCGAAGATGACGTCGGTCGGCTCACTTCCGCCGCCGACCTGCAGATGTTGAAAGTGATGCCAAACGGCCTGCTCGTTCCTCGACACGATGGCTCGGCCGCAGTTGAAAATGGAGATACGGCCGTAGAGCGATTCGTCGGCGTGGACTTGGCCCTCGTTGAACTGGCCGGAATCGTCTTGAAACCCGGGCAAAAACGCGATTGCCTGCTCACAGTCGGCGATGGACACGTCGTCGAAATGGTGTTTGCCGCTGGCCGGCGCGTTGCGCCCTCGATGGCGATGCCACACGAGGCGCGGGCTCCGACGCCGCTGTGGACGTTGCCTCTCAGGTGCCGGCCGTAGAGTTCGACGTGTTGGAGCGAGAAACCAGAGCCGCGGAGCCGCAGCACGGCGCCGCCGGCCTCGGGGTCGATGCGGACGAAACGGGTCGTCGCGCCGCCAATTCCGCGAGGCCCCAGATCGCTTTCGCCGAGCGGGTAGCCTTGCCCTCCGCCGCCGATCAGGTCGCCGCTACCTACTCTCTCCTCGGTTTTCAGTTCGCCCTTAAAGTAAAACGTTTTGGCCGCGAAGGTGATCGGCAGCAGCACCGGCCCGCGCTGACCGCGAGCGAAATCGAACGACCCGCCCGCGTGCATCGCGGCCAGGGCGGCGTTGAGGCGGAGCGTGTTCGCGGCGGCGACTGAGTCGCTGGCGTCGCCGGCCACGAGGCCGATGTGCTGCTCGGCGTCGTAGCTGGTGAGGGCCGGCCGCAGCGCCGCATTGGGCGGTTGATTCCGTGCCGCTGGCTGCGCCCTGCGCTTGAAATGAAAAGACACGCCAACGCCAGGGCGATAAACGCCCCGAATGACATGCGACGAAATTGACGAACCATGACCGCTGCCCTCCTGTCTTCCGCTGCGATTCAAAAAATGGGGCGTCGGCCTATTATATAAACATTTGTCCCCTAAGCCTAGCATTTTTCGGCCACCGGGCAATGACGTCGGACGGCAGACGGGAGTTAATCAGCCGATTGCATACGGCTACTCAACCGCTTCCACTTTCACCCAAGCCCGCTGGTCCGCCGATTTTGTTACCGCCTCCAGCACGGCCACGCAACGTGCGCCGTCGAGGAAGTCGGGCATCAGCGTGTCTGTCGCGCCTCCGATCTTGCGCATCAACTCAAACACGGCATGGACGAAGGCGTGCTCATAGCCGATGACATGGCCCGGCGGCCACCAGGCGGCAATAAACGGGTGGACGCCCTCGGTCGCCAAAATGCGGCGAAAACCCTGCTCGGTGGGTGGGTCACCGCAGTTATAGTATTCGAGCACGTTCATCTCTTCGAAATTCCAGACGAGCGATCCGCGGCTGCCGCTGATCTCCAAGCGGTTGTAATTCTTGCGGCCCGGGGCCAGCCGAGTGGCTTCGAATGTGCCCAGCGTGCCGGCCGCAAAGCGGGCCAGAAAGATCGCCACGTCGTCAACCGTCACCTGTTCGGTGCCCTTGCCGGCCGTGGCCGAGAGGCCGCTCGACCTGCCTTCGGCCGGGCGCTCGGCGATGAATGTTTTCGTGGCGCCGGCGACTTCGGCGATTTCGCCGACCAGAAAGCGGCCGAGGTCAATTATGTGCGAGCCGAGGTCGCCCAGCGCGCCCGAGCCGGCCGTCTCCTTGCGAAGCCGCCAGTTGATCGGGAAATTGGGGTCAATCAGCCAGTCTTGCAAATAGGTTGCGCGGAAGTGGCGGATCTCGCCCAGCTCGCCGGCCGCGATCATTTGCTTGGCCAGCGCCACCGCCGGGCAGACGCGATAGTTGTGGCACAGCATGTGAACCACGCCCGACTTGCGGACCGCCGCCAGCATTTCGCGGGCGTCCTTGAGATTGTTGGCCAGCGGCTTCTCGCAAAAGACGTGCTTGCCCGCCTCGGCGGCGGCGACCGCCATGTCGTGGTGCAAATTCCCAGGCGCGGCGACGTCGACCAGATCGATGTCCTGGCGGGCGACGAGCTTCTTCCAATCGGTTTCGCAACTCTTCCAGCCCCAGCGCTGGGCGAATGCGGAAAGCTCTTTCTCATCGCGACCACAGACGGCGGTCATCTCCGGGGCCGGATCGATGTCGAAGAACTTGGCCACCTTGTTGTAGGCGTTGGAATGGGCGCGGCCCATGAACTTCTGACCGATGAGACCGACGTGGATGGTTTTCGCCGCCATGATAGCTCCTTTCGATGCTGGCAGAGGATTGGCCGCATTATACATGATGCGGACCGCTCGGTCGGAGATGGGTACTGCCGACATTCTTGTCAGCCTAGCATCCGAGCCGCTGAGGCAGGAGCATTCGTGCCTGAACGCAGTCACAACGGCCGAGCTCTCCAAAAAATCTTCGGGCGGACAGACAGGAATGTCTGCCCTACGGGGCAATTCCCGTTACTTGCGTGGGAGGGGCCATTGAAATAGGCTGAAGGGTCTTACTTTTACGGCGAATCGCCCAATTCTGCGTCCCTTGGGCGGCGGAAGCGCGATCCAATGAGTGACCTGACACAACGAATGGCGGGCCTGTCGACAGCCCAGCGGCAGCTCTTGGAGCGGCGGCTGGCCCAGGGCTCGATGCCAGTCACGCCGGCGCCAATTGCGATCGTCGGAATGTCCTGCCGATTCCCTGGGGCGCCGGGCTTGGCCGCCTTTTGGCGGCTGATTCACGACCGCGTGAATGCGGCCCGCGAGGTGCCAGCCGAGCGCTGGAGCGCGGACGAGTTCTACGACCCGACCGGCCTGATTCCGGGCAAAATGTCGGTCCGCTGGGCGGCCTTGATCGACGGACACGACCAGTTCGATCCGCAGTTCTTCGGCATCACGCCGCGCGAGGCGGCGCGAATGGACCCTCAGCAGCGGCTGCTGCTCGAGGTGGCCTGGGAGGCGATGGAGAACGCGGGCCGGCCAGCCGATCAACTGGCCGGCACGAAGACGGGCGTGTTCGTCGGCATTGGCGGCACCGATTATTCGAAGGTCTGCGTGCCGTACCAAGACTATTACGCCCACATCGACGCTCACATGGGCACAGGCAACGCGCTGTCGATCGCGTCGAACCGGCTCTCCTATGTATTCGACTTCCACGGGCCGAGCGCGTCGATCGACACGGCGTGCAGCAGCTCGTCACTGGCGATTCATTTCGCCGTGGAAAGTTTGCGACGGGGCGAATCGGACGTGACCCTGGCCGGCGGCGTGAACATGATCCTAACTCCGGAGACGACGATCGCGTTCTCGAAGGCCCGGATGCTCTCTCCACAGGGGATGTGCCGGCCTTTCGATGCGGCGGCCGACGGTTACGTCCGCGGCGAGGGGTGCGGCCTCGTGCTGTTGAAGCGGTTCTCGGACGCCGAGCGCGACGGTGACAACATCCTGGCGGTGCTGCGGGCGACAAGCGTCAATCAGGACGGCCGGACCTCGGGCATTAGTGCGCCGAACAGCCGCTCGCAAGTGGAGTGCATCGAGGCAGCGCTGAAGCAGGCCGGCCTCGCGCCAGATGATATCGACTACGTCGAAGCGCACGGCACCGGAACGCCCCTGGGTGACCCGATCGAGATGCAGGCGTTGGGGGAGATATTTAAGAGAGCGGGGAGCGGGGAACAGGAAGCAGGGAAAGAGGGGCGGCCCTGTTACGTGGCCAGCGTGAAAGCAAATATTGGTCACATGGAGACGGTGTCGGGCGTGGCCGGGTTGATTAAGACCGTCTTGATGATGCAGCACGACGAGATCGTGCCGCAAACGCATTTCGAGTCGCTCAATCCGCACATCAAGCTCGACGGCACGCGGCTGGTGATTCCGACCGAGCACATCGCCTGGCCGCGCGGCCCACGGCCGCGGCGGGCCGGCGTCAGCTCGTTCGGCTTCGGGGGGACGAATACGCACTTGATTGTCGAGTCGCCCGTCGCCAAGCCGCCAGCGGCAATTCGCAATCCGCAATCGCCGCCGCGTCCGCTCAACGTCTTGAAGCTCGCCGGTAAGAGTGAGGCTTCGGTCGCACGCCAGGCCGAGCAGCTTGTCGCGTACTTGGAAGAGCACCCGGACGTCAGCGCCGACGACGTCTGTTGGACGCTGAACACGGGCCGGGCCGATTTCAATCATCGGGCGGCGATCATCGCCGCAGACGCCGCTCAGTTGAAAGAGCGATTGGCGAAGCTCGCCAGCGGTGAGAGCGCTGCAGCTCGACCCGGTTTGCCACAGGCAGCGGCTGGGGTGAAACGCGGGACGTTGCGAGCGCTGGCCCGCCCGAAAGTCGCGCTGCTCTTCACCGGACAGGGGCTGCAATACGCGGGCATGGGGCGCGGTTTGTACGAGTCGCAGCCGGTGTTCCGCAGCGCACTCGACACGTGCGACGAATTGCTACGCGAGCTGTGGGGCGGCCAATCGTTAGTGGCGATGATGTATTCTTCAGATGAGGCGATCTCGAAGCAGATTCATCAGACGGAGTTTACGCAGCCAGCCTTGTTCGCGCTAGAGTATGCGCTGGCCGAACTGTGGCGGTCGTGGGGCGTTGTGCCCGATATGGTGTTGGGGCACAGCGTCGGCGAGTACGCGGCGGCCTGCGTGGCCGGGGTGATGAGCCTCGAAGATGGCCTGCGGCTGATCGCCGGGCGAGCGCGGCTGATGCAGTTGGTCAAGCGGCACGGCAAGATGGCCGTAGTGTTTGCCGCACCCGATCTTGTGGCCTCGGCGGCGAAAGATCAGGGCGGCCGCGCGGTGGTGGCTGTAATGAACGGGCCGGAGAACACGGTCGTCTCGGGCGAGGCAGAGGCAGTCGAGTCGCTGGCAAAGCGATTCGAGGCCGACGGCGTGCAGGTGAAAATACTGAACGTTTCGCACGCCTTTCATTCGCCGCTGATGGACGAGATGCTTGACGAATTCGAGCAGTTTGTCAGTGGCATCGAGTTCCACGCGCCGCACGTGCCACTGGCCGCCAACCTCACCGGCCAGTGGCTTAAGGATGCGCCGACGGCGCGCTACTGGCGCGACCATTTGCGGAACACAGTTCAGTTCGCCTCCGGCATGCAGCGTTTGGCTGAAGCGGAACCGAAACTGCTGATTGAGATTGGGCCGACGCCGAGCCTCCTAAGCATGGGGCGACGCTGCGTGCCGAAGCTGGAGGCCGCATGGCTGCCCTCGCTGCGCGAAGGGCAGAACGATTGGCAGACGATCGCGTCGAGCGTGGCCGAGTTTTACGTCCGTGGCGGGCAGATCGATTGGCGCGGGTGGGATCGCCCCTGGCCGCGGCGGCGGCTTGTATTGCCGAATTACCCTTTTGAGCGGTCGCGGCACTGGTTCCACCTCGACCCAGCGCTCCGCCGCGTGTTCGGCGAAAACCGCGAGGCCGCTTCCGCGGCCAGCGCGAGCGGCGCGTCAACTGGCAATCCACTGCTGGGCGCCAAGTTATCGACGGTGTTTAGCAACACACTGTTCGAGACGCGGCTCAGCGCCCGCTCGCCGGCGTATTTGGTCGATCACCAGGTGCAAGGTTCGCCGGTAACGCCGGCTGCGGCATACGTTGAGCAAGCGCTGGCCGCGGCCGAGCAGGTTTTTGGGCTGGGCCGGCATGGTGTGGAAGATCTGGTGATCCAGCAGGCGATGTTTTTACCAGATGGAGCCTGGCGGCGAGTGCAAGTGTCGGTCGCGCCGGAGTCGGGCGGCGAGTCGTCGTTCGAAACCTACAGTCGTTCGGCCGAGGACGCAAATGGAAGCGCCGCCCAAGCAGCGTGGTCGATGCATGCCAGCGCGCGGCTCGTCCACGAATCGAAAGCAGAGGCGGAGGGCAACTGCGGCTCGCGAATCGCAAATTGTGGATTGGGAAAAGAGTTCAAGTCCCAGTCGCAGGAGGCCGCAGGCCGCGACGAGTTCTATCGCCAAATGACCGACCGTGGCTTGGCCTACGGCCCGGCATTTCAAGTGCTGGATGAGCTTCAGCGCGGCGAGTCGTCGGCCAAGGCGCGGGTGACACTGACTGAGTCGGTCATGCGCGAGGCGAGCAAGTATCATCTGCACCCTTCGCTGGGCGACGCGATGTTGCAATCGATCGCCGGCGTGGTGCCCGTGGAGGCGGATGGCACGGCGAGCCCGTTCACGTACATGCCGGTGGGGATTCGCCGCGTTCGCCTGCTGCGGCCGATCGACGACTATTCGCAGCCGCTGTTTACGTATGCCGAGCGCACGAGCGACGACGCCGGGCCGAGCCCCGAGCGCGTCGAAGCGAATGTCTATCTGGCCGACGCGGACGACAGCGTGCTAGTAGCGTTTGAGGGGGTGGCGGTGCAGCGATTGGGCCGCAGCGGCGCGGCCGGCGGCGGCGTCGACCCGCGGGACTGGCTGTATCGCCTGGTGTGGCGGGAGACGCCGCTCACCGTCGACGCCAAGCCGCCGGCGGGCGCGTGGCTGATCTTGGCCGATCGCCGCGGCGTCGGCCGGCGGCTCGCTGAGCGACTGGCCGAGCGCGGCCAAGCGTCTCTGCTGGTCGAAGCCGGCGAGGCTTATCGCTACGACGCGTCGAGTGCCGGCAACGGCAAGCCGACGTTGCATCGTACGGCGACAATTCATCCGTTGGACCAGTCCCATTATGCGCGGTTGATGGAGGAAGAGTTCCAAAAGTGCGGCCAAGCGTGTGCCGGCGTAATTCATTTGTGGTCGCTCGATATTCCGACGATTGGCGATTCGCCTTTGTACAGCGCGGACGACGTCTGGAGCATCGCCCGGCGGCTCGGCTGCGGAAGCGCAGCTGCAGCTCGCGCGGGCACTGGCGCGGTACTCACAGAGCCCGGCGCCGCGATTGTTTCTCGTCACGGCCGGGGCCGAAGCGGTTACGGACAAACAGGGCGCTGTGATTGGCGCGGCGCCGCTGGCCGTCGCGCAGTCGCCGCTGGTTGGCCTGGGACGGGTGGCCGCAATGGAACTGCCCGATCTGCGGCCGCGGATTGTCGACTTGGATGCGGATGCGGGACTTGCGGACGCCAATCGGATCGCGACGATTGCCGACGAACTGGCTGCCGACGCCACCGAGGGCGAAGTCTCGTACCGCGAAGGACGCCGCTACGCGGTCCGCCTGGTGCGCGACCCGGCGATTGTCGCCGAAGGCGACGAGGAGGAGGCCGGCCAGGCATTGGCGGTCCCCATCGGCCGGCCGTTCCAGCTGCGAATCACGCAGGCCGGTTCACTCGATGCGCTGCGGTTCGTGCCCGTCGAGCGCGAGCCGCCCGCGGCCGGGCAGGTCGAAATCGAAGTGCATGCAGCCGGTCTTAACTTCAGCGACGTGCTCAAGGCACTCGGCCTCTATCCGGGCATTCGCGACGCGATTGTGCCGCTGGGCATCGAGGCGTCGGGCGTCGTGACGGCGGTGGGCGAAGGCGTCACGCAGTTGAAGGTGCGCGACGAGGTATTCGGCGTGCTGCCGTATGCGTTCGCATCGCACGCCCGTACGGCTGCGTATGCGCTGGTGCACAAGCCTAGATCGATCGACCACGATTCAGCGTGCACGATTCCAATCACGTTCCTGACGGCGTACTACGGTCTGGTCACGCTGGCCCAGTTGCAGCCGGGCGAGCGGGTGCTGATCCACGCCGGGGCTGGCGGTGTTGGGCTGGCAGCGATTCAGATCGCCCAGCATATCGGGGCCGAGGTTTTTGCCACGGCTGGCAGCGACGACAAGCGTGATATCATGCGGAAGTTAGGCGTTAAGCACGTCTACAACAGCCGCACGCTCGATTTTGCGGAACAGATTTTGGCCGACACGGATCGGCAAGGCATCGACGTCGTCCTCAATTCGTTGCCCGGTGAGGCGATCACCAAGAGCCTGTCGATTCTGCGTGCGTACGGGCGTTTTTTGGAGATTGGCAAGACCGACATTTATCAAAACAAGATGATCGGCCTGCTTCCGTTCCAAGATAACTTGTCGTACTTCGCGATCGACCTCGACCGCATGCTGCGGCAGCGCCCAGCGGCTATTCGCAAACTGTTTGCCGAAGTGATGGCCCATTTCGAGGCCGGCCACTACCGGCCACTGGCGTTCACGCGCTTTGCGGCGGACGAAACGATCGGCGCGTTTCGTTACATGTCGCAGCGGAAGAATGTGGGCAAGGTTGTGGTGGAGATGGCCGGGAACCGGGAGCCGGGAGCAAGGAGCAGGGAAACGTTACGACCGATGGTGCGGCGCGAGGGAACGTACTTAATCACCGGCGGCCTGGGTGGTCTTGGCTTGCGGGTTGCCGATTGGCTCGCTGCGCAGGGGGCGGGAACGATCGCGCTATTGTCGCGGCGCGGGCCGACGGCCGACATCGAGCCGCGACTGGCCGCAATGCGCGAATGGGGCGCCAATGTCGTGACGCTGCAAGGCGACGTAGCCGATCGTGGATCTTGGGAATCGGCGTTGACGCGCCTGCCGATTGACGGGCCGCCGCTGCGGGGGGTGATTCACGCGGCCGGCGTGTTGGCCGACGGACTGATGGCCGACATGACGCTCGACGCGCTCGACCGCGCGGTCAAGCCCAAGGTCGACGGGGCCTGGAATATGCATGAAGCCACGCTGCACGCGCCGCTCGATTTCTTCGTGCTGTTCTCGTCCGTGGCGGGCGTGCTCGGCTCGCCCGGGCAGGCCAACTACGCGGCGGGCAACGTGATGCTCGATGCGCTGGCCCACATGCGGCGGGCGGCCGGCCTGCCTGCGCTATCCATCAACTGGGGCCCCTGGGCGGGCGGCGGCATGGCGGCGAGCGAGGGCCGTGGCGAGGCGGTGCAGTCGCGCGGCATGGCCTTGATCGAGCCGGACGCCGGCCTCGATTTGATGGGCAAGCTACTTGGCAGCCCGCCGCCGCAAGTGGCGGTGATGGACGCACACTGGGGCGACGTGCTGAAGCTGCTCGGCTCGCGGCGGCCGGCGATGTTGGCCGATTTGGCCAACGAAGTTGCCAGCGAAACAGGCGGCGAGGCGGGAGGCCGGGTGGATCAGGCGTTTCGCGCGCAGCTTTTGGCGGCCGATGACGAAAGCCGGCGCACCCTCGTCGGTAACTACATTCAACAGGAGCTCGGCCGGATCATGGGCGTCGAGCCCGAGGGGCTCGAACTGGATCAGCCGCTCAGCACGTTTGGTCTCGATTCGCTCCTGGCGCTGGAGCTTAAGAACAATCTCGAAAGCCGGCTCGATTTCACGCTGCCGATGGCGAAGTTGATGGAAGGGCCGAGCATCGCGACGTTGGCAGCCGAGACAGCGCGGCTGGTGGTGGCAGCGAATGCAGGTGGCGCTGCGGGCCAGGGCGCGGAACCCGTCTCCCAAGCGCCGGCCTGGTCGCCACTGCTCGCGCTGCGGGGGAAGGGAAGCCGGCCGGCACTGGTGCTGTTGCCGCCGCTCGGCGGCGACGTGCAGTGTTACGCCGAATTGGTGCACGAACTCGGCGCCGATCAGTCGGTGTACGCGTTTCGGCCACGCGGCGTCGATGAAGACCTTCCGCCTCACTTGTCGATCGAAACGATGATCGCCGATTACGCGGCTGCGCTGCGGCAGTGGCACCCAGAGGGGCCGTATCACTTGGCAGGTTGGTCGACCGGCGGCATTTTTGCTTTCGCCCTGGCCGAAGAGCTGGAGCGGGCGGGGGACGAGGTGGCGCTGATGGTGCTATTGGATTCGCCGCTGCCGTCGATCTGCGACGGCGTCGACGTCGAAGACGACACGCGTTTCTTATGCAATCTGATGAACTTCGCCAATTGTTTTTCCGGCACCCACATTCGCGCGAGCTACGACGATTTGCTGCGGCTGCCGCCGGAGGAGCGGTTCCAATCGGCCATCGCTGAGGCGCGGCGGCAAGGCGCCGTGCCGGCTGAGGCGCCGGAGTCGTTCATCCGCCGGCTGGTGCGCGTGGGCGGGGCGAATGTCCGCGTGCTGCAGGGTTACTCACCGCGACCAATTGCCGCGGCCGTGCACCTGTTCCTGCCGACCATCGGCGGGGGCCTGGCAGAGATTGCCGGTCGCGAAGTTCCGGAAGACACCGACCACGGCTGGGGCGCCGCAGTAGGGCAGGCGGTTACACTGCACACGGTGGCGGGCGATCATTTTAGCATGATGACCGGCGAGGGGGCGACGCAAATCGCGCAAGCGTTGGCGAGCTTGGTTGTCACGCCTCCTCTCCCACCCGCGGCTCAGCAGGGCTCGCCGCGGTCGGTTAGCAATTCGCAATCCGCAATCCGCAATCTGATATCTTAACCCCACCGGAACGTTCCTATGCTCTCCACCGTGCTGCGACGCGTTGAACTAGCTTCGATCTGGATGCACAAGCGCAAAGGGCTGTTGTTTCTCTCCGATACAACTCTCCGCGACGGCGAACAGATGCCGGGCGTGCGGCTGAACCCGGATGAAAAACTACAGATCGCGCAAGGGCTGGCCAAGGCGGGCATCCACTCGATCGACGCCGGCTTTCCGGCCGCGGCTCAGGAAGAGATCGAATCGATCCGGCAAATAGCGGAACACGTCCGCGGGCCCGTGATTAACGCCCATTGCCGCACGCTCGCTTCCGACATCGACGCCGCGTACGAGGCGCTCAGCGGACTGTCGCTCATCAAACGGGCGGTAACGCTGTTTGTCGGCATCAGCAAGCTCCATCGCGAGCAGAAACACAAGAAGACGAAGGCCGAGATCGTGCAGATGACGGTCGACGCGATCGGTTACGCCAAACGGCACTTTCAAATCGTCACGTTCGGGCCTGAGGATGCCTCGCGCACGGAGCCCGAGTTTCTGCACGAAATCTACAAAGAGGCAATCGACGCCGGCGCGACGACCTGCGGCTTTGCCGATACGGTCGGCTACCTGACGCCCGACAAGGCGGCCGACCGCATCAAGTCGATTCAAGATAACGTACCGAACATCAACCAGGCCCTGCTGGCCGTGCATTTTCACAACGATTTGGGCCTCGGCACGGCCAACGCGCTGGCCTGCATCAAGCAGGGCGTGAACATCGTACAGGGCACGGTAAACGGCCTGGGCGAGCGGGCGGGCAACACGCCGCTCGAGGAAGTCATCATGGCGATCACCGTGCATCCGGACGAGTTTCCCGTGAAGTGCCGCGTGCGGACCGAGGAACTGTATGAGCTGAGCCGGCTGGTGGCCCGGCTGACGGGCGTTGAGCCGGCGCCGGCCAAGGCTGTGATCGGCGGCAACGTGTTTCGCACCGAAGCTGGTGTACATCAAGACGGCGTGCTTAAGGACCCAAGTGTGTATCTGCCCTATTTGCCGGAACGAATCGGCGCGCCGCCGGTGCAGTTGGTGCTCGGCAAGCACAGCGGCAAGCGGGCCGTGGCGCATCGCGCGGCAGAGGTCGGCCGCAGCCTTTCCGAGGAAGAGGTGGGGCGCGTGCTGCTGCATCTCAAGCAGCATCCACGCCGCACAAGCTATGCGACGGCTGAAGAGGTCCGCGAGCTGATGGACGAGGTGTTTCCGGGCGGCGCAGGTAATGGGGCGATGTCGATTAATAGCTGCGGCACGACGGTGATGGAATCGGCCGGCATGTTGGAAACGGTCGAAAACGTGGTCCGCAAGCCGCGGTAAGAGGCCGTAAACTGGCCCGACCATATTGATCGGGAGGGCGGCGCGGCAAGTGCCGCGTCGCGTTCCCGATCAAAATGGCCGGGCTATTTAAGGCTGGCCGCCAATTCTTCCTGCGGGATGCTGCGAATCCGCTGGGCCGCTTCGGCGGAAAGGGCGTAGTTCTTCACCGTGTCGTGGACCATTCGCCGGGCCGCAGCGGGCGACCCGAGCAGCCGGCCCGCGACCCAGATGTAGGGCAGGCGGCTCAGACGATCGACGCCGGGGCGGGTCAGCTCTTCGTTGCTCGTGGCGTACAACCCCTCGCGGCGACGCTGGCGGCCGATATCCTGCCACAGTTCGCCGCGGCTGGCGCCTTCCATCGCCCGTGAAATCAGGATCAACATGGCCGCGTGGGTGGAGACGCCTTCTTTGGTGGCCGGAGCAGGCGGTAGCTCGCGCCCCAGGGCCACGTCGGCCCAACGTGAGATGAGATTCAGGCCGCTGTAGGAAGCGTTCGCCGAATCGCCGATTCGCGGGTTGAACTCGATGAACTGCGGCGTACTGGTCGCTTCGTCGTAGAAGTAATCGCCAAACAGGGCGCCGTGCCAGCCGAGCCGCTGGCCGAAGCGGCGAACTGTTTCAATGACGTCTGGGTGGTGCACGCCTTCGCGGACCGTGGCCGCCCCGCCCACCCCGCGGATTAAAAGCCGGCTGGCATGGGCGCCTACCATCTCGCCGTGTCGGAAGATGGCCCGCACAACGCTTTGCGCCCGGCCGCCGGCCGCTGCAACAAAAACGGCTCTCCCGCGGTGTGCCAGCCGTGAGATGCGAAGTCGCTAAGCGCTGCCTCGAGCTGGCGCCGGTCGTTCACCAGCCGCACGGCTTGCCCGGCCGTGCCGAAGTCGAGCTTTGCGAAAACGGGGTAATCACTCCATGACTCAATCTCGCTCGGTAGCCTGACAACGCGCGTTACCGGAATGGCGAAACCGAGCTCCCGCGCCAGTTCGACGAATTTCAGCTTGCTTTGCAGTGTGGCGACGGAATCGAAATCGGCGATCGCCAGGGCGACTCTTCGGGCCAGCTCGTCGCGGACGCGGGCCAGCAGGTAGATCTCGTCGTGCAGCGGCAAGAGGACGTCGTACTTCGCAGCCGCCAGCCGCCCTGTCAGGAATCGCAGATAGCCGCACGGGTCGGTCGTGTATGGCGGACAGCGATACCAGCGACGAACGAGGCTCGAAAAGCGGCATTGGCAAAGCGGGTCCGGGTCGAGCACGTCGATCGTGTGGCCCGCCAGGTCGTACAGCGCCTGCCGGGCCGAGATGCTCGAACCTTCCGTAAATAAAATGTTCAGCGGGCGCATGTCATTTTGAGCAGCCGCGCCCCTCGCATTTTGGATCACCGCGCCGTTACTCATTCCCACACTCCGCCCGTGCTGAGGCGCTCCATTGATGCCGGGCCAGGTGGCCAAGCGCAATCAGAAAACGTCCGATCAACATGCCGGCCGACCAGAACAGGCTCATCGCGAGCAGCATCGCATTCGGCTCGCCAGGTGCCAGAACGAGCTGCAATGTCGTCTCGCGCGTGCCCAGGCCGGCGAAGTTCGGCAGCCCGTCGGCCAACAGCACAATCGGCACCGTGCTGACGACGACCTTGCGGTCGACTGGCAAGCGGCAAATGGCAAGCGCTACTGCAGCATACGCGACCAAGATCGCAAAGTAGACGAACCGCAGCGGCAGCAGACGCACAGAGCGGGCGACGCTCCAGCCTTCCAGGAGCGAGTCGGCATCCGCCCAACGGAAGCGGGCCCTTAGACTCGCCGGCAAAAGCCATACGATCAAACCGACTGCGAGGGAAACCACTAGCCCCGCCAGTATAAATGGGCGCAATCGCTCCGCGCGGATCGGACGTCAGCCACGACCCGGCCAGGCCGACGACGAGCAGCACGACAATGTCGTGGTAGGCCAACAGCACGCTGCGAGCGAGCATCCGCACCAAGCCGGTTTGTTGCACTCGCGCCATGCCCCAGGCGAGTACTGCCTGGCCAAGCTCGTAATTCAGTGCGCCACCAAAATAGGACAGCCCTCGCAAATGTAGGGCCTGTCCGTAGCTGATGCGGTGATCGCCAACGCGGTAAACGGCCGGCAAGCAGACAGCGTCCCACAGGTAGAGGGCGACAACCATCAGCAGGGTGGCAGGTACGAGAAGCTGCCAGTTAACTTTCGCGGCGGCAACTGCCAGGCTGTGCGGCGATACGCGCCAAATGACCCAAGCCAGCAAAATTAGGCTAAAAATGAACGGGATAGCTCGTTTTGCCGTGCGTATCGCAGTCATGGGGTTCCACACTGGCATTCTTTGTGCGGCCGGAATATCTTACCCACAGCACGCAAATTTCCTATACTGTCGTTTCGCGCACTTTGGTACAATCTCAATTCTGCAAGCGTGCTTGCACACAGTCGCTACTTAAACCGAAAATCCTTTGCAGAGGCCCTATTTGCTCGCCCGTGAATCGGGCCAAACGGGAGCCGCTGTACAGATGCCGGCATTTTTACGCCCACGGATCGGCGTCTGGCAAGGTAGCACCGTACAGAATTGAGGGACAAAGTCGGTGCGATTGCGACTATGTTAGCACAATGCTATCGTCGGGGCCCCGCGCGCCGCACTAGTCTCTCGTGGAAATATGGACCGTCGGATGACATCGCTCGTGACAGGCGCAACGGGCTTCATCGGCCGGCATTTAGTTGCCGCGTTGACGGGCGATCGCGCGCCTGTGCGTGCCCTGTATCGCGATGAAAGCAAGCGAACCGCGTATCTCGGCCGCGACGTCCAGACGATTCGCGGCGACGCGTGCGATCCGGCCGTCATGCGCGACGCAGTCGACGGAATCGAACTTGTCTATCATTGCGCGGCAGCCCATTCGACGGCGCCGGAAATAGATATCAACCGGACAAATCTGGCTTCCGTCCGCTGTTTGCTTTCGGCTGTGGGCGACGCGGGCCGTAAAGCGCGGGTGATCCTACTGAGCTCGCTCAATGTGCTCGGCAACGCCAGTTTTCGCAACGGCACGGAAGCGCTGCCGCGGCGCCGGACCCACGATCTGCATGCCGATTTGAAAATCGAGGCCGAAGAGCTGGCCGAGAAGTGCATCGCCGACGGCTCGGACGTCGTGATCCTGCGGCCAGGCCTGGTCTATGGCGAAGGGGACTCGAACGTCCAAAAACTGGCGCAGGCGATCTACCGTGGAAAATTTGTCTTCATTGGCAGTCGCGACAATATCGCCCCCATGATTCACGTCTCGGATCTGGTGTCCGCAATGCGACTTGCAGGCCAGGCGCCGACGGGCATCAGCCGCGTCTTCAATATTACTGACGGTACGGCGACCACGATCGGCGACTTTGCGACTTCCCTGGCGAATGTGCTTGATTGCCCTGTGCCAACGCGAGTTCTGCCAGCCATGCTGCCGCGGCTGACCGTCCTGGCCTGCGGCCTATTGGGCCGGCAGGGGCCCATCAGCCGCGGTGCGCTTTGATTCCTTGGCTCATCTCGGCAGGTCGACATCAGTCGTGCGCGTCGCGAGCTGGGCTTTGAACCGCGGGTGCGGATCGAAGATGGCGTGCGCGGGCTCTCGGACTGGCTGCAACGGGCCGTGGCAGCGCAATCGGCCGCTTGAGTGACGATGGACGCTAACATGCTAGGAACTGCAATCGAAAAGCTGGCGCCCAAAGGAAGCGAACTGCGCGAATGCGCGCTGGCTGAAATACACCGCCGCTGGGTTCGACCGACAATGCCGCAGGCGCTTGGCCGGTTATCCGAACAGCGTGCCGACGAACTGGCGGGCGCGGCGCTCGACGCGATGCTGGTCCGCGACTTTCGCGTCACGCCTCGGCCGCCGCAGAATGAATACTTGCAGTTGCTGGCACGGGTGCGGCATTGGGTGAAGCGCCGCCAGCCGATCCAGGTGATGCTCGGCTACGCGCCGCTGAAGAATCCGCGAGCGGCCACCGAAACTCACGCCGAGTGGGCCGAGTTTTTCGCGCTCTGCCACTTGTGCGCATGGCACAACAAGGTGTGCAGCGTGTATCCGGCCGGCTTGCGGATCAAGATCATCTTTGATGATTCCACGATTCGAATGGCCAACCGCTATTCACAGGCGCCGATGCGCGATTATATGACGTCGGTTGCGCAGCTGATTCCGGCGATGGGTTACCAGTCGTTCATCGCGGGGACGATGCGACAATCGTCGTTCGCCTGGCTGTTTCACTTCGGCCTGTACCAATTGGCAAACTGGCGCGTCCGCCGCTGGGAGCGGGAGCCCGCGAACGCGGAAATGCTGGCGAAAATGCTTGAATTTGCGCAGCGGAACTTGGTGCTTCCCGCTGATTTAGCGGCGGATGAACGCGAGCAGGCCTACGGTGATGCGGCCCATCGCTACCGGGTGTACTGGGAAGTGCTGCAATTGAGCGGACTGTCGCGCTTCGGGCACAAACTAGTGGCCATGTATTTAGACGGCCATCAGCACCACATCCGGCAAACTGCCGCCCTGCACCTGCGGTCCGTTGGCAAGCAGCAGGGCACGCAGCCTTGGCAAGGGGCGGGCGCCTTGATCGACAACGGCGCCGGGCAGTTGGTGCCGAGCGTGATCACGACAAAGCGACGACGAGAATTGGCGTGCGACCGCGTTGATTTTCCGGCCATTCTGCCGCTATCAGGGTTCGATTCGATCCAAGTGGCCCGCAGCCTGACGGCCGAGAATTCTCCGCCGGGCAGTGGCAAATCGGCGCAATCAGCGACAATTGACAGATGCGGCGGGCGCGGGTCCGATTGCAGCGGAATTTGCTGACATTGGAATATGTTGCTTCGACACCTCTATTTGTCGTGGATTCGCCGCCGCATGTCGCGGTTCTTGCACGATGCGCAGGGCGCGACAGTTCCAACAGCGGGCGCTGCTGCGCAAGATTCGCCGAAACACAACCAGCGATTTTGGACGCGACTACGGCTTCGACCACATTTCGTCGCCGGCCGATTTTCACCGCCAAGTGCCCATCCTTTCCTATGAAGATCACCAGCCCTACATCGCTCGCGTGCTGGCCGGTGATGAGACGGCCCTGTTCGCGCCGGGCACTCGAATCTTAATGTTCGCGATGACGTCAGGCACGACCGGCCAGCCCAAGCGGCTACCGATTACCGAGCAGCTCTTTTGCGAATACCGCATGGGTTGGCGCATCTGGGCGCCGGCGTGTATGGTGATCACCGCGACCTCGTCGAAAAAAAGACGCTGCATCTGACGAGCGATTGGCAGCAGTTCCGCGTGGCCGGGGGAACGCCCTGTGGACAGATCAGCGGTTTGGCCGCCACGACTCGGCCGCTCGTCGCGCGGCCGATTTTCCTGCCGCCGCCGGCCGTGACGCAGATCCACGACTCGGCTGACAAGCACTACACCACGCTGCGACTGGCCTTGTCAACCAGCCGCGTGGGTATGATCGTGACGGCCAACCCGAGCACGCTGATCGAATTTGCCCGTCGGGCCGGGGCGCAGAGCGAATCGCTGATTCGCGACATCCACGACGGCACGCTGTCGTGCGCCGCGCCGGCCGAAGTGCGAATAGCTCTGGAGCGGCACATTTCGCGGCGTAGTCCGCGGCGGGCCGCTCAGCTCAGCCAACTAGTCGAACAGCACGGAACGCTCCTGCCGCGGCACGCCTGGCCCGGCCTCTCGGTGCTGGCCGTCTGGATGGGCGGCAGCGTGCACGTCTACCTGTCCCAGCTCTCCGAGTGGTACGGTCCGACGGCCATTCGCGACCACGGCCTCTCGGCCAGCGAAGGGCGAATGACTATTCCTCTGGAGGATGGCTCCACTGCCGGCGTCCTCGATTTCTATCACCACTATTTTGAGTTCATCCCGGTCGAAGCACACGACGACGCACGGCCGACCGTGCTCGAGGGGCACGAGCTCCAGGTCGGCCGCGATTACTTCATCGTATTGACTACGTCGGGCGGCTTGTATCGCTACGATATTCACGACGTCGTCCGCTGCGTCGGTTTCCAGGGCCAAGCTCCGATCATCGAGTTTCTCAGCAAGGGCAACAGCTTCTCCAGCCTCACCGGTGAAAAGCTCAGCGAGCACCAGGCCATTCGCGCGGTCGAAATGAGCTTTGACCAGTTGCAGATTCCGCTCGACACGTTCACGCTGGCCCCGGTCATGGAAGATCAGCGCCAGCCGCATTACGTGCTCTTGCTGGAACCGCGCGCCGATCGAGGCAAAAAGCGCGAACTGGCTGAGCGAGTGCAGCGGAACCTCGGCCTGGTGAATGAAGAGTATCGCGAAAAGTTCGACAGCGGTCGGCTCTTGCCCGTCGAGGTCCGCGAAGTGCCCGCTGGCGCCTGGAGCGCGCTGCGGCACGAACGGACCCGCGACCGAGGAAACTTTGAGGAATACAAGCATCCGTGCCTGGTCAGCGATCTTGAGTTTGCCTCGAGGCTCGACGGGCTGTCGCGAGAGAATTCTTGATAGGCTTCATTGCTCGGGTGGCACGGGTAGCTGCCGTGGAGCGCTGAGCGCGACCACATTTCGCCGCGCATTTAGGTTTAGCCCGCGGTTCGACATCAGCCACACACCGTCGACAACATTAACGGAATCTGGCAATGACGAACGACACGATACTGGTCACGGGCGCGACCGGTCTCGTGGGCCGCTATTTTTCTCGTCGCGCAGTGGATGCCGGTTACCGCGTACAGGCGATGGTGCGGCCGAATTCGGACCGTTCGGTGCTGACCGGGGTGCCGGTTGAGTTCGTTGAGGGCAACCTGGCCGATTCAGAAACGCTGCCCGCGGCCGTGGCCGGGGCCGACGTCATCGTCCATACGGCCGCCCACGTCGGCGATTGGGGCCCGGCCGAAGATTACCGCGCGATCAATGTCGTCGCGCTTGAGCACATCCTCACAGCGGCCCAGCGCACGGGCCGCTTGCGGCGCTGGATTCAGATCAGCTCACTTGGCGTTTATCCGGCTCGCCATCACTACGGCACGGATGAATCCGTGTCGCCCGATCTCACCGGCCTCGACGGCTACACGCGCACGAAGGCCGAGGCCGAGCTCGTAATTCAGCGGCACGTCCAAGAGT
This sequence comes from uncultured Planctomycetota bacterium, assembly GCA_963738665.1. GTDB lineage: Bacteria > Planctomycetota > Planctomycetia > Pirellulales > Lacipirellulaceae > JABDGM01. The sequence continues at coordinate 44,530 of CAVTXL010000002.1, read as the reverse complement.
TTGGGCTGAAGGCGGTGATTCTTCGTCCGGGTTTCATCTACGGGCCCGGTGATCGCCACGCGCTACCGCGGATCGTCGAAAAGATCAAGAGCGGCAAGATGCGATTCCTGGGACGCGGCGACCGGCTGCTGAATAACACTTCGGTCGAGAACTTATGCGACGCGATCATGCTGGCCGTCGAGAAGCCGGACATCGACGGCGAGATCTTCAACGTCCGCGACGAGCGGCTCGTGACGCGTGAGGAATTCATCAACACCGTGGCGGATTACCTAGGCCGGCCCCACCCGAAACACGTGCCCGAGTGGCTGGGCCGCCTGCTGGTGGTGCCGATGGAAGCCTTCGCCCGCCGCCGCGGCCAAAAGACGCCGCCCACGCTGACGCAGGCACAGATCAAGTTCATGACGCTCAATTTGGACTACTCGATCGGCAAAGCGAAGCGGATGCTGGGCTATGTGCCGCGGGTCGATTTTCAGCAGGGGATTGTGGCGGCGCTCGATGAGCTGACGGGGAAGAACGTGACTAGCTAGGCGAGTAGGTGAGCAGGTTCGCGCCTCGTACCGCGCTCTGCGCGGGAACTCAGATTCCGGCCGCTCTGCGGCCCGTGTTGACTACGCCCGACGCAGAGCGTCATGAAATCGCGTTCCCACACAGGATGGTGGCAACGAGGTAAAAAACATGCGCATTCGACAGCTCACCCTGTACGTGGTTCGCTTGCCGCTGAAGCGGAAGTTCGCGCATGCGTCGGCCGTGCGCGAGTCGAGCGACAATGTGCTCGTCCGATGTGAACTAGTGGACGGCACGGTCGGCTGGGGCGAAGGCGTGCCGCGGCCTTACGTGACGGGCGAGACGCCGGAGGGCTGCCTGGCGCATCTTGCGGCAACACCTTCTGCAGCGCAGCTTGCGGGCGATGCAGAAGGCTGGCCGCAAGTAATTCAATTGTGCGAACGGTTCGAGCCCACTGTCGAGCGCGACGACCCGCGCGGCCGATACGGCAACGCCCTGCGTTGCGCCGTCGAATTGAGTGTATTGGACGCGTTCGGCCGGCTGATCGGCGAACCGGTATCGCAAGCGGCGCGGCACTACGAGCCCGGGCGTGCTGTGTTGGCTTCGCCGCCGCCCGCCCGGGTGCAGTACAGCGCGGTCATCGACGCCGGCAAGCGTCGGCTGCCGCGGCAGGCGCAGGTTCGCCGGCTGTACGGCTTTCGCCACTGCAAGGTGAAAGTCGGAGCGGCAGGGGACGACGACGTGGCTCGGTTGGGGACAATTCGCCGCTGGATTGGCCCGCGCGTCGACTTGCGGCTGGATGCCAACGAGGCGTGGCACGCAGATGAGCTACGCGGGCGACTTGAACCGCTCACGCGGTTCGACATCAGCTGCGTTGAGCAGCCCGTGCCGCACGCTGAGGTGGCGGCGCTCGCCGAGCTGCGGCCGCAGATCGGCGTGCCGGTGATGCTCGATGAGTCGCTGACGAGCGAATTTGATGCACGAGCGGCGATTGCGGGCCGCACTTGCGACCTGTTCAACATCCGCCTGTCGAAGTGCGGCGGCTTTCTGGCCAGCTTGCGCTTGGCAGAGATCGCCCGGGCGGCTGGCCTTGCATATCAATTGGGCTGCCATCCGGGCGAGACCGGCGTGCTGTCGGCGGCCGGGCGGCACTGGGCGTGTGCGGTCGCGGACGTGCGATATTTGGAGGGGTCGTACGATCGGCATCTATTCGGCCGGCGGCTGATGACGCAGGAAGACGTCACGTTCGGTTACGGCGGCTGGGCGCCGGCTTTGGCTGGGCCTGGCCTGGGTGTCCGCATCAACGAAGAAGCTCTCGGCGAAGTTGCCGTGCAGCAACAGTTGTTTCCCATTACATAGCTGGACCTTCCTGGTCCTGTGGCCACTGTTTTTGTGCGGCATATTCCCGATCAAAATGGTCGGGCTATCTAATTGCGCGTGCTACGATTGTTGTACATGGCCGATATCTTGCCACAGATCGAGTTCTACCACGGCCCCGACGGGCGGCGGCTGGCCGTGCGCGTGTGGCGTCCGAATGTTGCGACACGTGGCCGGGTCGTGTTCCTGCACGGCATAACCAGCCATGGCGGGTGGTACACTCGCAGTTGTCAGCATTTGGCCGCGGTGGGCCTGGAGGTCCACTTTCTGGATCGCCGTGGTTCAGGATTGAACGTGGAAGCGAAAGGGGACATCGATCGCTGGCAGACGTGGGTGAGCGATGTGGCGGAGTATTTGAAACATTGTCAGGTGTCAGGTGTCAGGTGTCAAGGGGAGCAGGACTACTCGGCAACCGAGATTCGACGCACGCCTGTACTTTGCGGCATCAGTTGGGGCGGAAAGCTGGCCGTGGCCGTGGCGCGGCAGCATCCGGAGTCGATTGGTGGGCTGGGGCTGATTTGCCCCGGGCTGTTTTCGCATCAGGAGGCGGGCTTCTTGAAGGGCGTATTTTTGGCGCTGCCGCTGCCGGACCGCGTTCTGAACCGTCATGTGCAGATTCCGCTGAGCGATCCGGCCTTGTTTATCGAAGATCGCCGCGGCCAGTCATTCGTCGCGACCGATCCGCTGTCGCTGCGGGAGATCACCGTGCGATTCGCTCAACAGGACCGCCAACTGACCAAGTTCGCCCGCTCGGCCGCCTCCTACCTGCACACGCCGCTGTTGTTGATGCTCGCCGGGCGCGATCGGATCGTCGACCGCCGCCGCACGCTGGCGTTCTTTCGTCGCGTGTCGGCGCACAAGACGCTCATTGAGTATCCCAACGCCACGCACACGATCGAATTCGAAGCCGACCCCACGCGCTACTTTCGCGACCTTACGGACTGGATAGGAGCAGTGCATGATCCGATCGGGCAGGAGTGCTGTCTGTAGTAGGCCCACCCCCTGTGCCGAAACAGCCCTGGTGAGTGCGGCGAAACGTGTGGCACTGCCCGGCCCGCAATGGTGCCGGCACCGCGGCGCCGCTTGTACCGCATTAGCGCTCAGCTCAAATCCACGCTTATCCGCACGCCGCCTACGGCACGCGGAGTGAGCCTGCTACCCTTTTGCATTTTCCAACACTTCGACGATCCGCGAAAGATTCCGAGCCACGGCCCCGGCGATCAACAGGCCGATAATGCCCAACACGATCAGGCCGAACCCCAGATAGCGAAAGCTCGGATTGAAGACGTCGCCCAGCAAGATCCAGAATGCGGTCGCGAGCAGCGGAATCAAGACGGCGAGAAACTGCGTGAACCACAGCCGCGCTGGTAGCGGCGCCAGCTCTTGGCGGGCCTTCTCAGCGAACTGGCGGACGTCGTGCCACATGGCCGGATAAAAGGCTCGCAGCGTGACGAACTGCACGCCGCACAGCGAATACGCCATTGCAATCAAGCCGGAGAGCCAGAACGAGGCCACAAAGTGCCACGCTAGACCCGGGGCAAGCGGCGGCGCCAGTGCCTCGATCGCGAGCGGAAAAATAATGCCGCCCGGATACCAGCCAAATGCCGACAGCAAGGCAATCCAGCGCGGCAACCGCAGCGCCTGCTGCCGTGCAGCGGTCACCTGTCCCGCGGCGAGCGATTCAGCGTTGCACAGCGCTTGCCAACACCGCCATACGGGCCGCACGGCCAACACGAACGCGGCCAGCGCAATCGGATAGACGACTGCGTTGTAGCCTAGCACCAGCTGATTGAACAGAGTCTTCTGCTCGTCGTTGAATACGCTGACGATTTGCGTCAGGTTGTAAGTAATATTCACGGCGCTGGCGACCAACTGCGGAAACACGACGAGAATGATCAACCACAAAAATGGCCGCCTCAAAATCCATGTGGCCCAGCGGGCCGGCTGGGGTAGTTGGCGTTCGGTGCCGCGGAGCTGGCGGCAGCCGTCGAGCTGTTGGGCCAGCTCAGCGCCGTTCGCGAAGCGATCGTCGGGCGCCGGCTCGAGCATGCGGCCGATCGTCCGTTCGAGCGACTGGCGGGCGCAGGGCGTTTCTTCGCTGCAAATCGCGTGTTTGCTGCGGCGCTGATCAGACATCACGCGCAGCGTATCTGCGAGGCCCAAGCCGGGCGGCGGCATGTCGAAGCTCATGCGGCCCTCGAGCAACTGTTTCAGCACGAGGCCCAGTGAATAGAGGTCGGAACGCTGATCGACCACGTCGGGGCTCGTCGGGTCGGAAGGGTTGAACGCGTCCAGATGCTCCGGCGCCATGTAGGCGAACGTGCCGCCAAAAATCTCGTCGCCGCTGGGCTCGCTGCCCACCGGCTGCGACGAAATATTGAAATCGGCCAGCATCGGTCGGCCGTAGGGATTCACCAGGATGTTGGCCGGCTTGATGTCGCGATGCAGCACGCCATGTTTGTGGGCGAAGTTAAGGGCCTCGGACAATCGCGAGCCGTACCAGGCCGTGGCCTCGACGGCGTCCATCTGGGCGAGCGCCTCGCGATCGTGCAGCGCCGACGGGTCGAACGCTGCCGGCAGCGACGCGGCCGCGTCGATCGTCGCCAACAGCTCGCGGCCGGTCCACGGCGGCAGGCCCTCTTCGCGCCGCCCAGCCCACTTGGCGTGAATCGCTCCGATCAGCCTATCGAGACTGACCCCCGGCACGAGTTGCATGCACAACAGCCGCTGATTGAAATCGGTGTCGACCGATTCCGAGAACACTTGCACGATGTGCTGATGCTCCAGCCGGGCCATCGTGCGGCCCTCACTGCCGCGGTTGGCCGAAACCTTCAAGGCCACGTGGCGATCGAGTGACATCTGCCGGGCTAGGTAGACCATTCCAAACGCACCGCGGCCGAGCATCTTGATGATTTCAAAATCGTCGACGCGCGCCCGGCAACAGGGCCATCGGCGCTGTTGCGCGGCGGCCGGCGGGCTGGTCGCGCGTGAGGTAGCGTCGAGGCCGCCTGGCGATCGGCGGGCGAACCCACGACAGGGACGACCGAGACGACGGGCACCACGGGAACGACCGGCACGTCGGACGAGCCGATTGCCGGGGCTCGAAAGCTGGGCGCTGCGCCGGTCGGCTCGTTGCATACTTCGGCGCCCGTATCTTCGTGCTCGTCCGCGCGAAGATCGTCGTCACTTGCGTGATTCACGACACGTCGCCCTACTGATTGGAGACCCTTACCCACCGGGACAGGGTGCATCTCACGATGCGTTCTTGAAACCGTCGATGGTGCGGCGCAGGCCTTCATCGAAACTGATCGTCGGCTCGTAACCTAGCAGTTCGCGGGCCAGCGAGATATCAGCCAGGCTGTCGCGCACATCGCCCACGCGGGGCTCGGCCAGCTTGGGCTTGATGTCGGTGCCCAGCACGTGGTTGATCGACGTCACGACGTCGAGCAAATTCCACGCGCGGCCGGAGGCGACGTTCATCACGCGGCCCACAGCTTTCTTCGACTCGGCCGCCAGCAGATTCGCGCGGACAACATCGCCGACGTAAACAAAATCGCGCGACTGCTTGCCGTCGCCAAAAATCACGGGCGGCCGGCCGGCCAGCATCTCCACAATGAATTTCGGGATCACGGCCGCGTACGCCCCCTGTGGATCTTGCCGTGGCCCGAACACATTGAAGTACCGCAGCACGACCGTTTCCAAGCCGTATGTGGCGGTGAAGGCCTGGCAATAATACTCGGCGGCCAGCTTGGCGGCCGCATAGGGTGAAATCGGGGCCGGCAGCAGGTCTTCGCGTTTCACCGGCTCGGGCCGTTCGCCGTAGGCGCTGCTCGACCCAGCATAGACAACTCGGCGGACGCCGTTTTGCCGGGCGGCTTCCAGAATGTTGACCGTGCCCGTGACGCAGGCCGCGTTCGTATCGAGCGGCTGGGCCACGCTCCGCGGCACCGAGGCAAGGGCTGCCTGGTGATAGACAACTTTTACGCCCTGGATGGCGCGGTCGACAACGCTGCGATCCGTAAGGCTCCCCTCGACGACCTCGAGCTTGTTTGCAATGTGCTCGAGGTTGCGGCGCTTGCCCGTATCAAGGTTATCCAGAATGCGCACCCTGTCGCCGCGCTCAACCAATGCTGTTGCGATGTGGGACCCGATGAACCCAGCGCCGCCGGTGACCAAGTAACTGCTCATACTGGACCAGCGTAACAGACGCTCGTGCCACGTAGGAGGGGGTAGCGGCTGCCAAACTTACGCGGCCCTCTTGCTGGCGCTCACGGGCGGTAGCCAACGTGCGGCCGAGAGCCCGCTCAGCCGCTGTTGCGTAGCCGAGAGAACAGTCGCCGATACTCCTGCCGAAAGACTCCGCCGGGGCAACTGGTTGGCGTGGCGGCAGGCGGCTCGTCCGGATCATCTTCGATAATCAGAATGGGTGAATTCACGTTGCGGCCGACATTCTCGGCTTCTTCAACGGTTGGCGTCTCAGGGCCTGCAAAAACGACAAAGCCCGGCTGGGGTTGTTGTCCGCTTAGCGTCGCGTCGATCTCGACGGGATGAGAATCGCTCGCGTCGTGAAGTCGCAGCGGCGGCCGATCGCCCGGTTGGGCTTTCACCGGAGCAGTCGTGACGGGCGCTGTCGGCGATGCGGCCGGCGTCTCGGCCGCCGCAACTCGCAATTCAGCGGCCGAAACTGTCGGGGCGGCCTCGTCGCCGCGACTGCCGCCGTTTAGGGCTTGCTGAACTCGCGCGGCAAATCCGCGGTCGTGGCGATTTTGTACTCGGGGTGTCGTCGCCGAAAAAGCATTGTGCCATGAGGCGAATTGGTCGAGAACGATTTCCTCTTCTGCAAACGGCTCCTCGAACGGATTCGCTGGCTCCAGATCACGCGGCGGCGAGGCATCAGACTGCTGCTCGAAAGCCTCACCAGCCGGTGCCATCTCGCCGGGCGCATCGAGCCCGCTGTAGCAGCGCTCGACATCGGGATCGGGCTCAGCCGCGTGCAGCCGCAGGCTTTCCGCCTGGGCTTCGGGCTGCAAGCTGCCAAATTCAATGACCGTCGCGCTCGCCGAGACGCCGGGAACTGCCGCTTCTGCGGGCGTCGGCAACTGCTGCAGATCGGACCAGGCCGCCTGAACGATCCGGCGATCAACGCGCAGACAGTTTTCCTCGACGGCCAGCAGGATCGATCGGTCGCACAATTGATTCACCAGCCGCGGCACGCCGTCGGTCGCGTCGAACACGGCCTCGCTCGCGTCGGGCGTCAGAATCGAATCCAGCTCGGCGCCGCAGGCAGCCAACTGGGCGCGAATGAACTGGAGCGTTTCGCTCCGCGAAAACGACGACAGGTAACAACGGGCCGCCAAGCGCTGGCTCAGCGACTCGAGCTCGGGACTGGCAAACGCCTCTTCCAGTGCCGGCGAGCCGGCCAGCACCAAGCGCACGCGCGGCGAGCCGCCGTGCACGAGATTGGTCATAATCCGGAGCTCGTCGAGCAGCGTGATCGGCAGCGACTGCGCCTCGTCGACGAGCAGCAGCAGCTCGCAAGCCGATTGCTTCGCCGAGAGCAAGTGGTCGAGCACGCTGAAGCGGAGCTGGCCTTCGTCACGCAATTGATAGGGCAAACCGAGTTCGAACAGAATCGCCTGGAGCAGCGCCCGTCGTGTGCACACCCGCGCACAGGCGAGGAGCACGACGTCGAATCGCTCGCGAAACTGGGCGGCCAGCGCCTGCAACAAGAGCGATTTGCCGCTGCCCGTCCCGCCGATCACAAGCGCCGGGCCGTCGCCGCGATCGATGGAGGCGCGTGATCCGGCGGCGGGCGCCGTCGATCGAAGCCGCCGGGAAGTAGCGAGCCACACTCGGGTGCGAGGGGAACGGGCGTTCGCCGCTGGCGGAGAGCTGGCGAACATTTCGAATGGTTGGCGAAACGGCCATAGCGTGCGTTAACCGGCGAGTTCGACAGCGAGGGCGCTATCGCCTTACATCGGCAGGGGCGACTTGCTAGCTTCACGCCCAAGTGGCGAATTCACAGGTGCCGGTTCGCCGTGATATCGCTGATAGCCCGGCCCCCGGCCGCGCGTTATGATTCAGTATGTTTCGCATTAAGATCTGCGGCATTACGAATGTTGAAGACGCGCTCGCCGCGGCCGACGCTGGCGCCGATACGATTGGCTTGAACTTCTACCCCCAAAGCCCGCGCTGCGTCGACGCCATGGCCGCGTCCACTATTCTAAAAGTGTCGCCGCCGCAACTTTCCCGGGTTGCCGTCTTCGTGAACGAGCGAATCGAGAAATTAAACCAGCTAATTGCGACGCTTGCCTCGGACGCGGCAACAGGACTTCACGCAATTCAATTGCACGGCGACGAGCAGCCGGCATACTGCGCTCAAGTCAGGGCCAAGTACTTAATTCGCGCAAGACGTTTCACCGATCAAGGCCTCTCTGCCATCGCAGCCGATCTCGAGGTTTGTGAAAAACTGCGACGCGTACCGGACGCCGTGCTGATCGATTCCGCCACACCGGGCCAATATGGCGGCACAGGAAACAGCGTCAGCTGGCTGGGCTTGGCCGATTATCGCCGCTGGCTGCACAACGTGCCGCTCATCCTTGCCGGAGGCCTCACGCCCGACAACGTGGCGGAAGCGATCCGCATCGTGCGGCCGCACGGCGTCGACGTCGCCAGCGGCGTGGAGAGCGCGCCCGGAAAGAAAGACCCGGCCAAGGTTCGCGACTTTGTAGCCGCCGCTCGTGCCGCATTGGAAGCGCTCTGAGAAGCCGTTTTGAAGCTACAATTGTGGGACTGCACATATCAAGTCTTGCCACTTTGTGCGCCCTTGATTTACAATGCACACCTGTCCCGTCTGATTCAAATCCAGGAGTTCACCGTGTCGCAAGTTGCCACCCGCCTGCCGTTTAAAGTTGTCGATTGCTCGCCGGCCGAATTCAATCGCCTGGCCGAATGGGGCCGCAAAGAAATCGAGCTGGCCGAGAACGAGATGCCCGGCCTGATGGCCCTCCGTGAAAAGTATGGCCAGTCGAAGCCGCTCACCGGCGCACGCATCGCCGGCTGCTTGCACATGACGATTCAAACGGCCGTGCTCATCGAGACGCTGAAAAAACTCGGCGCAGAAGTCACCTGGAGCAGTTGCAACATTTTTTCGACGCAGGACCACGCGGCCTGTGCGATCGCCCAGGCCGGCATTCCCGTCTATGCTTGGAAGGGCATGACCAACCAGGAATTCGACTGGTGCATCGAGCAGACGCTGTTCTTCCCGTCGGGCGAGCCGCTGAATTTGATTCTCGACGACGGCGGCGATCTGACGGCGATGGTCCACGACAAGTTTCCCGAGCTGCTCGACGGCATCCGGGGCCTTTCCGAGGAAACGACGACGGGCGTCCACCGTCTTTATCAAATGCACGAACGGGGCGAGCTCCGTGTGCCGGCGATCAACGTGAACGACTCGGTCACAAAGAGCAAGTTCGACAATCTTTACGGCTGCCGCGAATCGCTGGCCGACGGCATCAAGCGGGCGACCGACATCATGATCGCCGGCAAGGTCGTTGTGCTGGCCGGGTATGGCGACGTCGGTAAGGGCTGCGCGCAATCGATGCGCGGCCTGGGCGCACGCGTGATCATCACCGAGATCGACCCGATCATCGCCCTGCAAGCGGCGATGGAGGGTTATGAAGTGACCACGATGGAAGAGGCCGTGCCGCAGGGCGATATCTTCGTCACGACGACCGGCTGCCGCGACATCATCACTGGAGTGCACTTGTCGCAGATGAAGAACGACGCGATCGTCTGCAACATCGGCCACTTCGATTTGGAAATCGACATGGCCTGGCTGGAAGGCGAAGTGAAAGCGGGGCGCTGCAAGAAGCAAAACATCAAGCCGGCCACGGTCGGCGCGGTCGACAAATTCACGTTCGCCGACGGGCGATCGATTTTGATCCTGGCCGAGGGCCGGCTGGTGAATCTGGGCTGCGCAACGGGCCATCCGTCGTTCGTGATGAGCAACTCGTTCACGAACCAGGTGCTAGCCCAGCTCGCCCTGTGGACTGAGACCGAAAGCTATGAGCTGGGCGTCCACGTGCTGCCCAAGAAGCTCGACGAAGAAGTCGCCCGGTTGCACCTGGGCAAGCTGGGGGTGAAGCTCACGAAGCTCTCGAAGAAGCAGGCCGACTACCTGGGCATTCCCGTCGAAGGGCCGTATAAGCCGGAGTATTACCGGTATTAGGGGGTATTCGCATTCTGGGTGCCGCCGTGTTATTTTAAGCTGTCGGGCGCGGGACGAACCGCCGCGTTCACCGCAAGTAAATTGAGACAGCTGTACGGGGGGTGGCACATGTCGACGATCGGCTGCCCGGGCTGCGGAAAACAATTCAAGTTGCCGGCCGGCGCGGCGAAATGCACGTGCGGTAAACGATATGGAAAGCACCCCGCCAACGTCGTGCGGCTAATTCTCAATCGAGACGAGCCGGGCGACGGCGAGCGGACCAATCGCTACGCGCGGGCGGCGCACTGTTGCGGAACCGGCGGCGCCGGGGCGCTACCTTATGGTACTAGGCAAACACGGTGTTTCCATCTCGACATGTAACACCCGCAGGCCGCCACTCCGCGCTTGCTCCAGCGCTTCGCGGACTAGCTGGGCCAGTTCTCCTTGGCGATGGCAGATCCATATCGCCGCATGATCGCCGCGGACCGTCAATTCCGAGTCGTCAAAGCCCGCTTCAAAGACGGAATTCTCCAGGTCCTCGTCAAGCTCACGGTTTTTCAAAATCAAATAGAATTCAGGATTCTTCATAGGGTGCTCCGGGGCATTGATCGACTTTTCGCCGAATTGCCCGAGCGTGATTCTCCGAGCTGCGCGGCGTGGACCATATCGACATCTGGCAAAATCGATGACCAAAACCGCACTGAATACGCCCAAATGGATGCCCGCGCGATTTGGTGACGCGCCAACCATGCTGCTCCGCGTACTTCAATGCCTCACGAATGTGCTTATTCGGATGCATCAAAACAGGGACCACGAAGGGATCATCTCATTATAGCTGCGCGGGCCCTCCTCGCCAGATCGCGCCTTGGGTGGTAGGCTCATTTGAAATGAGTTCTAGCTAGGATTTGCCCTTCATGCCCGACATCCAAGCCTTCCGCGGCATCCGCTTCGACCTGGGCCACGTCGGCTCGCTGTCGAACGTCGTCGCGCCGCCGTACGACGTGATCGACGCGGAGCTGCAGCAGGCCCTATACGAAAAGCATCCCGTCAACATCGTGCGGTTGATCCTCAATCGCGACAAGCCGGGCGACGACGAGCGAAACAATCGCTACACGCGGGCCGCCCGGCTGATGCGCAACTGGCAGCGCGAGGGCACACTATTCACCGAGAGCGACCCGGCGATTTACGTCTATCACCAGGCGTTCGCCGAAGGCGGCACGACCTTTACTCGCCGCGGCTTCATGTGCCGCGTGCGGCTGGAGCGATTCGGCGAGGGGACGATCTTTCCACACGAGGAAACGCACTCCGCGGCCAAGACCGATCGGCTCAACCTTTGGCGGGCCTGCCGGGCCAATCTGAGCCAGATCTTCGGAATCTATCCGGACGAGGAAAACAGCGGCCCAGAGAACCTTAGAACAAGCGATCGACGGCGTGGCACCGTTCGAGGCGACCGACCACTTGGGCGTCGTCAACCGCATCTGGCCGGTCACCGACGTTGGCCGTCATCTCGGAAGTCATCGGCGCAATTGGCGGTCGGCCCGCTACATTGCCGATGGGCATCATCGCTATGAAACAGCAATCTCCGCTGCGCGACGAATTCGCCGCCGAACACGCACGCAGGACGGACAATCCTGTCCGGCCGGCCGCAGACGACGGACAGGATTTTCCGTCCTGCGCGACATTGCCGCCCAATCATCCGGCGAATTTCGTCCTGATGATGTGCGTCTCAATGAGCGACCCCGGCATGCGGGTGCTGCCGACGCACCGGCTATTCCGCGGGCTGCCGCCGATCACTTCGGGCCAACTCGGCAGCGGCTGGGCGACGCATTCGCCTGCCAGTCGGCGGGTGGTGGGCCCGAAAGAGCCGCCGCGCTGTGGGAAGAAATCGAGCTGGAAGGGGACCAGCAGACACTCGCCCTGTATACGGCCGCCGACGACCAGTGGACTGTCGCCCGCCTGACAGAAGCGGGCCGCCGCCGAATGAGCGAAGTCGCGACCGACCATTCAGCCGACTGGCAGAGCCTGGGCGTGAGTATCCTGCATCGCCTCGTCGTCGCCACGCTGATAGCTGCGCCGAACCTGCCCGCCCCGAAGTACGTGCGGAAGATCGAGGAAGTGGTCGAGGGGCTACATAACGGCGACGCGGCCGGCCGCGACGCCACAGGCCAATCGGGCACCGGCGGCCACTTCGAGCTGGCCGCCCTGGTCATGCCGGCCACCATCGAGCACATCCGCGCCATCAGCAGCCACGGCGAACGGATGCCAGCCAAGAGCACGTATTTCTATCCGAAGCTGCTAAGCGGTTTGGTGATTAATCCGTTGGACTAGCGGAAGGACAAGAGTCGAGAGTCAAGGGCGATCGAAAGCCGCTAATTTAATTTGGCCGCAGCCGACGACTACAAGCGTGGCGCAGCACGGGTTCCGGCTCTTGACTCTTGACCCTTAGCTCTTGACTCCTCCCCGTTTCACGTGGAACGACTCTGCCGGATAACGAGGCTGGCCCTGGGGCGTGTTTTGAACGTTCCACGTGGAACGCATAAACTGCGGGGCACTCTGCCGATTGTTTCACGTGCAACGGCGGCCGGCATTGAGGCATTGTCGCTGGCCTTTGCCGCCGACGTCCTGCTCGGCAGGCTGCCGTGTTTCCGTTACAGAAATTCGCCCAGCCAGCTGCGGCTGCGGCCGCGTCCACCAGGGCTGCAGCGGGCGAGTAACTTTACCGGCCGAGCCTTATGCCACCTGTCGCGTCTGCGGCTCGAACCACTTGGGCCTCCAAAGCTTGAGAGCTCGCCAGTGGAATACAGAATCGCTGCCGGTACACGACGCCAGCGCCAACAACACTGCCACCACAAATGTAATACGGCATTCCCGCAGCCGAATGACCGTCAGCAGCTGCTCAGCCAGAATGTATCCAGAGCTGATGGCGAATGCGGTATTGGAGCGGGTACGATTTCCTCAAGTGGCCCAACTTGAATTGGCAAAGTCGCCGCCGTACGCTGGTTGCAGTCCCTTCACCAGAAAGCGATTCCAACGCTGTTGTCGCGATGGCGAGCCATAGCGGCGGGAGTTGGCCCCGCCCCATGCGCCGCCGATTTGGCCCATGATCGTCGTCAGGCCCGGTCCCAGGGCCAGCGGAATAATTAGCTCAGCAAAAAGGTGGCGAGCCGGCGGGGGGTGAAAGCCGACGTAAACGATCACGGGCAGCATCGCTACCAATCCGACAACTCCTCCCAGCATTGCACCCAGCGGCACAATATCCAGCCGCAAGCGCAGCGATCGCACAAACTCATAAACCACAGGCGCCGTCACGGCAACGACGATGGTCGTGTAGACCATGCTCACCATGCCAGCCAATAGCCCAAACGCGAAAAAGCCCAATAGAAACTGGACTACATCTTCACTTGTGTACTCAGCCGATCCTTTTGTGATCCCGGCCCACGCGATTTCCACCGACGCGAAAAAAAACACGGTCGCGCAGACGATAAGCGGGTAGATGCCGCCTGCCAAGATGATGCCGGCACACATATCAGCCGACAATCGCCGTCGCCCAAGTCATCACCGCTTTGCGCGGGCTGTGGCGTCATGCTTTTAAACCGCAATGCGATTCGCCGTAGGTAACTTGGGCCCAACAATGCATACATTCTATCCGGCAAGCAAGGTGCTAGCGAATCGACGCCAAAAACTGCCCGCGAATGCGATGCGCCCGCGGATCAGAAAATACGTAGGTAGAGCAATCTGTGCCCGCTCACGGCGGTTCGATACGACTGCTGCCACTCAATTGCCGATGACAGTCGAGCGACGGTAGCCAGCGCCCGCTTGCACTTTTCGAGGGCTTTGCGGCGGAGTTCTCGCCAGCCGGGCTAGGATGGCCCCTGCGTGCGACCGGACCAAACGCGGTCCGACAATGTAGTGACTTCAATCAGGGAGGATTAGGCCGTGTCGAAAGAGCGACGTTTGGGGCGAGGGCTGGAGGCCCTGTTGGGGCGATCGTGGGACCAAACCGACGTGGCCGAGCAGGCGCCGCTAGCTTCGTCAGCGACTTCGGCCGACGACCGCTTGACCCGCGACCAGGCCGGCCAGCTCTGGCTCGATTGCACGGCCATCGAGCGAAACCCCTATCAGCCGCGGCAGTCGTTCGACGAGGCCGAAATCGCCGACCTGGCCGATAGCATCCGCGCCCACGGCATTCTGCAGCCGTTGGTCGTTCGCAAGGTGGGCGAGCGGATTGAGCTGATTGCCGGCGAACGCCGCTTGCGGGCCGCCCAGGCCGCCGATTGGCGACAGGTCCCAGTTTTGATTCGCGACGTTGACGACCGCCAGATGGCCGAGTTGGCGATTGTCGAAAACGTCCAGCGCAAAGACCTCAACGCGATCGAAAAGGCCGAGTCCTTCCAGCGCTACATCGAGCAGTATCAATGCACCCAGGAAGAACTGGCCTCGCGCGTCAATATCGACCGCTCAACTGTCGCCAACCTTATCCGCCTGCTCGAGCTGCCGCCGCAAGTGAAGCAAATGGTGCAGGATGGCGGCATCTCCTCTGGTCACGCCCGGGCGCTATTGCCGCTGGGCGATGAACGAGAGCAGATCGAGTTCGCCGAGCGGATCAAGCGCGACGGGCTTTCGGTGCGGGCGATCGAACAGGCGGTGAAAGAATTCATTCAATTGGCCGACGGCGACGGTCTGCGAATCGTCGACGCCGACGGCAATTCGCGCCCCATCGGCAAGCCTCGCAACGAGCAGATCGCCGCCTTGGAACAAGAACTGCGTACCGCGCTCGGCACGAAGGTCGACTTGAGTCGAACGGCCAAGGGCAAGGGCAAAATCACGATCCACTTCGCCGGCCACGAAGAATTCGACCGGTTGCGAAAACGCCTTTCCAACGGCGCAGTTGCGCAGCAGAACGTGGGCTAAATCAAGTTGTGCACGGCCGGTCCGAAGAGCCTGCATAAGAAAACCTAATGCCACCGAGATTGTCGACGCGGCCGAAACCTCCTAAGATTCTCCTCTGTACGTCGCCGCCGGACAAACGTGCCCCAGGTTCCTTCGTTAGAGTAATTGCCCCTAGCTCCCCGCGGCGCGTTTCGTTGTGAAAGCGCGTGCCATGAAATTCGATAGCGGGCACCGTTTAGCGCCCAAGATTCTCGAGCTGCTGCCAAGCCTCAATCGCCAGACGCTCCTCGCCGACCTGATCGCAGGCGTGACGGTGGGCCTGGTCGCACTGCCGCTGGCGATGGCGTTCGCCATTTCGTCCGGCGTGACGCCTCAGGCTGGCATCTACACGGCCGTCATCGCCGGCATCGTCGTTTCGGCGCTGGGCGGCTCGCGTTGCCAGATCGCTGGCCCGACCGGGGCGTTTGTTGTGATCGTAGCCGGCATTGCCGCAAAATTCGGCCTGCCGGGGCTATTGATGTGTACGTTAATGGCCGGCGTGATGTTACTGTTGATGGGGCTGACCGGCCTGGGCACGGCCGTCCGGTTCATCCCCCGGCCAGTGACCATCGGCTTCACCAACGGCATTGCCGTCCTGATTGCATCGACGCAAATTAAGGACTTTTTTGGTCTGGGCATTGATAGTGTGCCGAGCGAGTTTTTGCCGCGGCTCGCCGCACTGGTTCACAATTTGAATACGGTGAGCGCAGCGGCGACTTTAGTGGCCGTCGCCACGCTGGTGATTATTCTGGTGTGGCCGCGCGTGGTGAAATCAATCGTACCCGGCACGATCGTGGCCTTGCTCCTTACGACGCTCGTTTGCTTCTGGTGCCGTGTCCCGGTCGAAACGATCGGCAGCCGTTTCGGCGGCATTCCGACCGGCCTGCCATCGTTCGCCATTCCGGAGTTCCGCCCCGACCTGATTCTGCCGCTGCTCCCTTCGGCCGTGACGGTAGCGATGCTAGCGGCGATCGAGAGCCTGCTCTCAGCGGTCGTCGCCGATTCCATGAGCGGCGACCGCCACAAGCCCGATGCCGAGCTGGTGGCTCAGGGCATCGCCAACATGCTCGTGCCGCTCTTCGGCGGCATTCCGGCGACCGGGGCGATCGCTCGTACAGCGACCAACATCCGCTCGGGCGCCAAGTCGCCCGTGTCCGGCATCGTCCATGGGTTGATGCTGCTCGTGATCCTGTTGGCGGCCGCGCCGCTGGCCAGCTACATTCCGCTCGCTACGCTGGCTGGCATCTTGATGGTCGTCGCTTACCGCATGAGCGAGGTCCGCGAGGTGCCCGCAATCTTGCAGCTCTCGAACGCGGACCGCCTCGTCTGGCTGGCCACGTTCGCGCTCACTGTGTTCGCCGATCTAACGGTGGCCGTCGAAGTCGGCATGCTGCTGGCCGCGCTGCTCTATATCCATCGCGTTTCCGCCACCACCACCGTGACGCCGGTCACCGACGACGACATCCGCTACGGCGACGCACACGTCCTCACCGACAAGTACATTCCGCCCTACGTTTCGGTGGTCCGCATCCGCGGGCCGTTTTTATTCGGCGCGACCGAGAAGCTCGAGCACGCGACGGCCGACCTCAGCCGTTTCGCCCAAATCGTGGTGGTGAAGGTCACTTACATGTCGGCCATCGACGGCACGGGCATTCACGCGCTGGAATCACTGGCCAGCCGGTTGGCTGAATCGGGCCGCACGCTCGTCGTCTGCGGCGCCCAAGAACAGCCGGCAAAGCTCATCCAACGCTCAAAGCTGGGCAAATTGCTGGGGCGCAGAAATCTCCAGCCGCACCTCGATGCGGCCCTGGAACGGGCGGCCATCATTTACGGCGGCTTCGACACGCCCAGCATCAAGCTGCCGGCGTAACACTGTGGCAGGCACGCACCGCGTGCCGTTGCTGAAGCTCGATTCAGCTCAACTTTCCGGGGCCGTTACGGCAAGCGGAGCGTCCCCACTACTTTTGGATTGCCAAATTAGCAGGCCAACCTAGCGGCGAACCTCCCTGCCACTCTTCGTACCCTTCTGGTAAGATGCACAGACCGAGGTGTAGCTCAGCCTGGCTAGAGCGGTCGCCGCGGCGACAAGTCGCACGTTTCGGTTCGGATGGCAATTACTTGAATTCACATTTCCGGGGTGTAGCTCAGCCTGGCTAGAGCGCTTGGTTTGGGACCAAGAAGTCGCACGTTCAAATCGTGTCACCCCGATTTTTGACTTGATGTTGGGCGACAGGAATGGTTGCGTGGCTACCCGTCCTCCGGTGTACGCGGCGTCTCCAGAATCAACTGATAAAACAGCAGATCCAGCCAGCGGCCGAATTTGAAGCCGACTTGCGGCATTGTGGCCACGCGGGTGAAGCCCAGCCGCTCGTGCAGGGCGATGCTGGCCGCGTTCGTCGAATCGATGCCGCCCACCAGGACGTGATAGTCTTGCTGTCTCGCCCGCTCGATCAGTGCCTTTAACAGCAGCTTGCCGAGTCCGAGCCGTCGATGCGATTTGCTCACATAGAGCGAATGCTCTACTGTGTATTTGTAGCCGGGAAACGCCCGGAACATGCCGTAACTGGCGAAGCCCATCAAGCTGCCGTCGTCGGCCGTCGCGCCGAGCACCGGAAAATTGCCCCGCCGCTTCGTTTCGAACCACCCCGCCATCATCTCCGGCGTCCGCGGCTTGTAATCATACAGGGCCGTTGAATTCACGATGGCGTCGTTCAAGATGGCCAATATCTCCGGGCCGCGCGATTCATCGCAATCTATCACCTGCGTCATGGCTGGGGTGAATCCACCTGTTTCATCGCCGCCACTTCCTCGGGCGTCGTCAGCGAATCGACGTTGCGCCAGCCGGCCCAGGCGATGCCCCGCAGCAGAATTGCGCGGGCGTGCGGCGAGGCGAACGTGCTGAAATTGTGGCCGAGCAGGTTGACGTAGGCGCGGTACGGCTTGCCCCCTTCGAGCTGATTTTCGTAAACCCAGATCTGCGGGATCAAGTTGCCGATCGCCGGTTGCTGGGGCGGCGGACCTCCGCGGCGGCCGCGGCGCGGCGGTTCCATCGTGGCGGCCAAAATATTCGCGCCCGGCTGCATGATCAGGTTCCAATAGACTTCGTCGTCGATTGTGAAGTTGACCGCGCCTTTCGAGATAGGGTGATCGCGATTCACGAAGTAGTAGGTGTTTTCGCCTTCGAAGTAGCGGGCGGTGCGGCCGTTCCAAGCGCCGCCGACAATCGTGCTGAACCAATCGGCGGCGCGATCGGCGACGAGCGCATCATGAATCACGACGATTCCGCCGCCGCGCTTGAAAAACTTCTCGAGAGACTCGCGCTCGTCGCCCATAATCGAGCCGCCATCTTGGACGAACTCCACGAGCACGTCCGTGTTCTCCAGTTCCTCAGCCGTCGGGAATTTCATGCTGGTGGCGACTTTTGCGCCGCGCGACTCCAATAGCGGCTGCCACTCTTTGAGCCACGTCGGGTGGTCGTGAAAGCCATTCTCCGGGGGCCCATGCGTCTTTGGCCCGCCGCGGAGAAACAGTCGCAGCGGGGCCGGCTTAGCGCTCGCGTCTGCCAGCGATTGCCCATTCACCGACGCCGGCAATTGCACCGATGCGGCAATCGCAAACAAACAAAGTGCAGCCCGAGCGACGATTCGCGAATTCACGTTTCCCTCCCAATTGCCCGCCGCAAGCCACGGCGTTGGCAGCTAAATTGCATGGATTTTTCAAGCCGGAGCGAGCTCGCGACGCACGCTCTGGTACTGGGCAGTATAACTGGATGCCAAAAAAGTCCAAGTCTGGACGGTTCGTGGGAACCCTCGGCCCTTTCAGGGGCCGGCCGCGCTGCGTCGCCAGCGGCCCGTGCTTAGCGCTTATCCCAGAAGCGTCTCGGAGCGGGGGCAGGCACAATTTGCTGCCCGGACTGTGCAAAATGAGCCAGTCCCCGCCGGTTCCATTTGAATATCGCCTCACTTCTAATATCGCCTCAGTCATTTTTTTCTGGGGGGTGGGGCGAAACTCTGGCATCCTTGGCGAGGAGGCTTTTCACAACTGCCGGCTCGCCGGCGAGTGATTGCGCGGCCACGGGCGAGCTTGGTCCGACTAACGCCTCCGTGAGGCGAAACTGTGAGGCGAAACTGTGAGGCGTTACTCGTCCGCCTGGCCGAGCGAAAAGCCGCCTCGTCTTGCGGTTTGGCTTGCGGGTCGTGGGGGGCCGCTCGACAGGCGCCCGAAATCGCTCGGCTGCGATTTGGAAATCGCTAGATTCCCGTGGGTTCTTCGAAGGTGTCCAAAACTCCCCCACCGAGTTTTGGCCATCTTCACTCTTCCGGGGGGTAAAATCGAGAGGTGGCTGCGTGCCGCTGTGGGCGCGCGTCGCGAACGCCGGCCGTGGTGTCGCGGAGAAGAATCAAAATCGGTTGCCAAAGAGCGACGGGCACTGCTGAGCTTAGCAGGGTTGTGTTCGTCTGTATAGTAGCGTTTTCGGCCAGGGTGGGAATGGTCAAGAGTCAAGAGTTGAGAGTCAAGAGCCAGAAGAGCGGCAGGAGGCAGGGGGCAGGGAGCGGAGAGCAGGGAGCACAGATTTGTCCCCGTTGCTTCCTAACCTACCCATTTTTGGTGGCTGCCACCTTTTCCGCGCCCAAAGTCGAGAACACTAATCAACGCGCATCGAACACGAATAAGGTTTATCCACTGACGACACTCCACGCCCTCGACCCCCAGCTTGGCTCCCATTTCGCTCAGCCCCGTTGCTCCCTCTAAAGTAGCCACACGCCGCTCCAACTGTGGCCCGAAGTGTGGGTGGCCCCGTTGTTCCACTCTTTCAGCCGGGCGACACGGCCGAGGGGCATGGCTTAACGGCGCAGGGTCGCTTCGTCTTTCGGCGTTTGACGACACGTGCCGCGAGATTAAGGCACCGACGTCCAAAGATTTGTCGGCACGACGGCTTACGTCGAGCGGTACTGTCGAAACCAAGCCGTGAAAAACTCTTCGCTGACGATGTCATTCTACCGCAATCGAGAAGAATTCTCGGCGTCGGCGGTGGTATGATGGTTCCCTAGCTTATATAGGAGAACCGATCGTGGTGGACAAATCTGGCCAGATGAATCCACATCGATTGCTTCAACAGGCCCGCCGAGGCGACGTTCAGGCCCTGGGCGACTTGCTTGCCTCGTACCGACCTTACTTGTCCCTGTTGGCCCGCTTAAAATCGCCCAGCCGCCTGATATCGAAATTGAGCGATTCCGACCTGGTGCAGGACGTATGCCTGTCCGCCCACCGCGACTTTGCCCAGTTTCGCGGCGTCACGGAGCCGGAATTTACCGCCTGGCTGCGAGAGATCATGGCCCATGTAGCCGCCAACCTGGTACGCGACCACCATCGCCAACGCCGCGACGTGCGGTTGGAGCGGCGCCTTCATAACCTGTTGAATCAATCGTCTCAGTTGATGGAGCGAGCTTTGGCTGATCCGGCACCATCCCCCAGCGAGTCTGCCGTCCGGCGCGAGCGGGCAGTTCTTCTGGCCAACGCGCTGAGCCGATTGCCGGCCGACTACCGCGAGGTGCTCGTGCTGCGCGAATTGGAGGGTAAATCGCTGGGCGAAGCCGCCGACGCGATGGGACGCACGCCGAACGCCGTCCAAAAGTTGTGGGCGCGAGCCCTCGTCCAGTTGAGACCCCTCATGAAATCTTCCTGGGAGTCATCATGAAGGCTTCACATTTCACTGAATGGTCGCGACGCGACCCGTTGATCGCTAGTGAATGCGGCGAACATTCCGACGACCGCATCGCCCTGGCGCTGGAGGAATACGCGGCCGCGATCGAAGCCGGTGAGCCGATTGGCAAGGAATCGCTTTTGGCCAAGTACGCGGATGTGGCCGACGAACTGGCCGGCTGTCTGGACAGTCTCGATTTCATCCGCCAAGTGGCGCCGCAACTTGGAGATGTTGCCGCCGAAAGCGGCAACAAGGCCGGCGCCGCCATCCGCCCGCTGGCCACGTTGGGCGATTTCCGGATCGTGCGGGAGATTGGCCGGGGCGGCATGGGAGTGGTCTACGAAGCGGAACAACTCTCGCTCGGGCGCCGCGTGGCCCTCAAAGTGCTGCCATTTGCGGCGATGCTGGGCGACATGCAGCTAAAGCGATTCCACAACGAAGCCCGGGCAGCAGCGACGCTGGATCACCCCAATATCGTCGCCGTTCATTTCGTCGGCGTAGAGCGCGGCGTTCACTATTATGCAATGCAATTGATCGAGGGGCGCAGCCTCGCGGAAGTGATCGCCGCGATGAAAGAAGGGGGCAGGGGGCAGGATGCAGGGGGCAGGGAGCATCAGTTTCTTCCTCTCCCTTTGGGAGAGGGCCGGGGCGAGGGAGCGCCCACGATCGAGCATCGATTCAAACATCTGCCGCCCCCACCCTCGGGCTCCCAGGTCGCAGCGCCCAGCCGCGACACCGTCGCCGCCGCCCACCTCTCCACGATCGACGAGCTCCACTCGCTCCTCGATCCCCGCTCCTCGCTCCCCGAATATTCTTCTCGCGAGTACTTTCGCGCCGTCGCACGGCTGGGCGTTCAGGGTGCCGAAGCCCTCGACCACGCCCATCAGAACGGCATCCTCCATCGCGACATCAAGCCGGCCAACTTGCTCCTCGACAATGCGGGCAAGCTGTGGGTTACTGATTTTGGCCTGGCCCGCATCGAGCAAGATGCCGGCATGACGATGACAGGCGACCTGATCGGGACGCTTCGTTACATGAGCCCGGAACAGGCCCTCGCCAAGCGAGTCGTTATCGACCACCGCAGCGATATCTATTCGCTGGGCGTGACGCTTTACGAACTTCTAAGTTTGCAGCCTGCGCACGCCGCCGCCGATCGCCAAGAGTTGTTGAAACAGATCGCGTTCGAAGAACCAACCAGGCTGCGCAAACTATGCCCGCAGCTCCCCGCCGAACTGGAAACAATCGTCGTTAAAACACTCGAAAAGAACCCTGGCGAGCGGTACGAAACGGCTGCGCGGTTGGCGGCCGATTTGCAGGCCTGGCTCGACGAAAAGCCGATCAAGGCGCAGCCGCCAGGCGTGGTGCAGCGGGCAGTCAAATGGTCGCGGCGACATCGGCCGCTGGTGGCGTCGGTCGGCGTCTCTTTGCTGTTAGTCGTTTTGGTCTCATTAGCAATACTCGCGTATAGCAATGTTGTGATCACGAAAGAGCGCAATGAGAAAGCGGTTGCGCTTGCTCGTGAATCGGAATTGCGACTGAAGGCCGAGCTGGAGCAGAAACGCCTGCGGATGTGGGAATTAATGGATGAAGGACGAAACGACGAAGCGGAAGCTCTGTTTAACGAGATTCCGCGCAGCTTTATGCCGACTGCCGAGCAAATCAGTATGCGCAGTAACCTGGGTATAAGGCATTTAGTGCGCGAACATTGGCGAGAAGCGGCCGCTAATTGGGATTTCATCCTTCAGAGTCCATCGGTCGGGAATTGGAACAACGATTCAATTCGCTTCGTAATCGGTGGCCCCATCATGGTGTTGGCCGGCGACCCGGCGATGTTCGAACGATTTCGGAACACGGCGTTTTCTCAGCTCGGGAGTACCACGAATCCAGTCGTGGCCGAGCGGCTGTGCCGGATGTGTCTGCTCTTACCCGCCGACGAAGACAACTTAAGGCAAGCTCAAAAATTGGCTGAAGTAGTATTAGCTGGACAAAAAGACCCTAGCCTGATTAAGCAAGAAATAAGCATCATGGGCGAAGGTGAAACGCCGGAGGAAACTGCAGCGTACGTCGACCGGTACGCGGACGAGTTTAAGGGCTGGGGAGGGCTTGCATTGTCGATGTACGAATACCGATCGGGCCACTATGCGCGGGCCCTGCACTGGTCGGAGGAGTGTCTGCAAGACGCCCAGTTGGAGGCTCGAGTTTCTGGTCGGTCTGCGGCGGCTGAAGCCGTCGCTGCAATGGCTTGTTTTCAACTGCGTCGCGATTTTGAGGCGCGGACAAGGTTGGCACAAGCGGTCATCATCAATGATGCCGCCGACTTAGGCGCAATGGCGAGGGACGCACAATCTGCGGACGGCAACGCGTTAGCTATACTGGATGGCTTGCAAGCCTATCTTTTGATACGAGAAGCTTCCTCGCTAATTAATGGCACCCCCTCGCCGCACGACTTGGGCTACGCAGCCGGCCAAAACGTGATGGGAAACTTATATACTCGAGGAGTTCGTTCTGCGCTGCGAGTGGACTACGTGCAGGCTTTACAGTGGTACCGCAAATCGGCCGACCAAGGATTTGCGCCGGCTCAATTGAATCTTGCCTTTCACTATGTAAAGGGGTGGGGGGTCGACAAAAATCAGGAGACAGCGCGGAGTTGGCGGCAGCAGTGCTCGACCAATTTGCCTGGACTTGCAGCCTCAGCCAAGCCGCGGCGATCGACGCGCTAATTACGATCCATGACGTTGACGACGCTGCCCAGCCGTCAGCCGACAATGCGGCCCGATTGGCTACCTTGGGCGCGATCAACTACCGCGCGCTGCGATATGCCGAAGCGCAGCAGCATTTTGAACACGCACTTGCCGCCGTCGCCGAGGACCGCGCCAGCGCGGCCACGAGTTCTTATTCTCAAATCATGCTTGCCATGACGAAGTCGCAGTTGAAAGAAGTGGACGAAGCCCGCCGGTTGCTGGCGGAGGTGCGGCCGGCGGTTGAGGAAGCAATGATATCTTCGCCGGACGCAACACAGCGTGCCACTCTCGCCCTGCTCTCGACCGAGGCCCACCGCCTGATCCAATCGGACGTCGCGTCCTCAAAGTGAGCGGTGCCCGTGCGGGTTGAAATAGAACGTATTCGCAAATCTCGCGGCGGCGCGTCCAACAGGTCTTGCGGGCTCGCCGGTGCGCCATTTGAGGCTCGTTTTAGCACTACGTTCAGAAATTCATTTTAAAACTCTCGAGTTCTAGCGGCGTTGAACCATTCATAGAAGTTCCCATCTAAGTAAGCGGTAGTCTCACGCCGGCAGACGTGTGGGTCGAGGAATGTACCGATACCATGTGTCGGAAAAGCGGCGAAGACGAATTGGAGCATGAAGGATTAGCAAAGAAGAGCTGTGCGGTTGCTAGCAAGCAGCTCCATACAGGTCGTAAACCCAAATCTATGTGAGGTATCCAATGGCCAACTGCAAAATCGTACACTTCGGGACTTTCGTGGTCGCCTGCTGTTGGTCGTGTTCGACCATGGCCGCCTGTGCCGTGAACGACGGCGCCTTCGCAACGGCCGACGGTGGCTGCAAGGATTTGATTTCGGGGCTTGTTTGGAGTTCCGATCTCAAGGGCTTTGCCGGTCCAAGTTCTTCTAGTGGATCGCAACAGGACTGTGACACTTTAGGGTCGCGCGTTGAGGGTGGCGGGTTTACTGATTGGCGGACACCGACCGTGGGTGAAGTACAGCGGGCGGTAGTCAACGGGCTCAGCTCACATTTAGACTTTTATTACGACGACGGCGTCCAGTCTGTCGACGGCGAATATCGATGGACGCGATGCCCGGCTCCGAAAGTTAGGGGAGCCAGCAGTCTCTACGCGATTCGGTACGCCGATGGAGACTACCGCTCGGGAATATTTGAGGTCCACCAAGTGATTTGCGTCCGCGGCGTTGCGCCGGATGACAGAAACGACTGTCCCGGCGCCGCTGGCGGCAACAAGAAACACAAAGCTACCATTTCGCAAACCGCCACTGGTGCATTCCTACTGCTGCCACTGTGTTTGGTAATCGCAGCCCAATGCGCGCGAGTGCGTACGCCATGAGCGAGGCCGTGGCCATCAACGACGCAGCGTCCGAGCCGCGTGATCGTTGCGAATGGCAGTCGACTCGGTCCGTTCACGCTGTCCAATTATCGTTGCTCGCGGTGTGCACTAGTTTGGCTCTAGTGCTCGCGCTGGCCCACGTCAACGCGGTGGAGTTGCCCGGCTGCGGCACGGTCAGCGACTGCACGCGGGCGGCCGAGAGCCGCTGGGGTCGGATTCCCGGCACCGATTGGCCGCTCGCGTTTGTGGGCTTTGCGTACTTCCAAGCCCTGACGGCTGCGTTCATCTATAGCGGCGGCCGATTAACCGCGATGTTGCGGGCAATCGTGCTGATGGGGGCGGTTGTTTCGGCTGTGCTGATCGCCGTCATGTTCGTGAACGGCTACGTGTGTGGGTACTGCCTGACTATCCACGTACTGAACATGGCGTTTGCCGTTGGCTGTGTCGTTGCTTGGCGAAACGGCCGCCCAACGACCGCGACGACGCGCTGGGCACCGCTCGCTGTGTTCCTACTCACCGCCGTTGCGACCTCGCTACTGCTGGCGGTTGCGGAACACACATCGGAGTCGGCCGAAGCAGCGTCACGCGGCAATCAGTTGCAACAAGCGCTGCAGGCGGCCGGCACAGGTAGCACCCAGAAGGGTTCGTTCGCCCCCGGCCGCTACCTCCTTGGCCCGCAAACCGCCCGCGTCCATGTGACGATCGTGTCCGATTATCAGTGCCCGTCCTGCCGTGCGATCGAGTCGCAATTGCGGGCGATGACGGCGGGGCGCGACGACGTTTCGATTTCAGTCCGCCACTTTCCGCTGTGCAGCGACTGCAACGAGTACGTGAATAAGTCGCCCCATCCCAATGCCTGCCGCGCCGCCCTGGCCGCCGAAGCGGCCGGCATCGTCGGCGGGGCGAGCGCGTTCTGGCGGACGAGCGATTGGCTGTTCCAAAGGCGAGGCGAGTTCACGGACGAAGAGTTGCGACAGTTTGTTCCGACGATCGGGCTTGCGCCCAGGCGGTTTTTGATGCCATGGCGAGTCCGTCGCTCAGGGAAGTGATCCTGCGCCGATGTCACCGCCGCGGACGCGGCGGGCTTGAAGTTCACGCCGATGATATTTATCAACGGTGTCCCGCTCGACGTTGGTTTCTGATCGTCTACGGACACCGGCGGTACGAACACGACGAGCACACGAGGGTTATGCCGATCTGCGAGGGACGTTCGTTTTCGTCATTCAGTAGTTCCAAGTTATTAGTTTTTCCGCAGTTCGGCGGACTTCTCGATCGCAAGGCGAGCCATCAGCCGTCAGCCAGACTGGATTTCTCTGGCTGAAACCTGACGGCTGATAGCCAAAGTGGTTGCGAAGGGGCATTGGGGCCATCCATCTTTGTCGACAGAGGGCCGGATCGGCGGCTAAAATTTTCTCTCGCCTTCTTGACACGATTTGATACGCATGTACATTACGGGCAGTGTCGTCGATTTGGCTGTGGTGCCTTTGATGTTTCGTCGGAGGCGTTGTCAACAAGCGGGGACAACGGGGCCACCCACTTTGGGCGCACAACTGGGGTGCGGTGTTGGCCATTTTAGGGTGGCGCGGTGGGGTGCGTCTTGAGCCGTATGGCCGATCTCGCGACCACGTCAGTGGCGTAGCAATGTCAACAAGCCCCAGAACGAAACGGAAGTGGCCGCGATCCGCAATTGCGTGCGACGGGGGACGCCCTATGGGAGCGATTCGTGGGTCAGTCAAGCGGCTGCACGACTCATGCTCAAACACACACTCCGGCCACGCGGACGCCCGACCAAACAATGCAGCTGCGTCCCCTTTTTCATCGCCCCATTTTCATCTTCCCGGCAAAAAACTCGCTTGACATATCGGAACATTCCGATATATTTGTATGTGGAGGAGCGAGTATGGCAGTCCCCAAGACGAAACCCGCCGTGCGGCCCAAGTGGATGCCTATGCCGGCGCTGGCCCAGGCGGCCGAGTGCCTGCGGGTGCTGGCCCATCCCCATCGGCTGCGGATGGTCGAGATGCTGCTCTCCGGGCGGTACACCGTCGGCGAGCTGGCCGAGGCCTGCGAGATCACCAGCCCCATGGCCTCGGAGCACCTGCGGCTGATGCAGCGGTGCGGATTTCTCGCCAGCGAGAAAGAGGGGCGAAAGGCGTACTATCGGATTGTCGAGACGCACCTTGCGAGCATCATGTCGTGCATCGAGTCGCGGTTCGGCAAGCATGCGGAGTAATGGAGGTGGTTATCAGCCGTCAGGCGTCAGCCGTCAGCCCATGGCCATCAGCCAGAAAGCAGATAAATCAATTTCAGGCTTCATTCGCAAAATTTTTTCGCCACACCTATCGTAATGTCGGAATGTATTTGAGTATTGGAGCTGCCGCTTCCTGGCGTGCGTTTCTTTCGGACGGAAGGAGTATTTGCCATGAACGTTGCCACGATCAGCCCGGAAGAATTTGCCGAGCGATTCCGGCAGGGCCGAACGATCGACGTGATCGACGTCCGCACGCCGGCCGAGTTTGCCGACGTGCACTTAACAATGGCCCGCAACATACCGCTCGATCGACTCAATGCTGTGGCGCTACGGAAGGACCGCACAAGCGTCGACGGCGAGCCGCTGTACATCGTCTGCCAGGCGGGCGGTCGCGGCGCACGGGCGTGTGAGGAACTGATGGCGGCGGGGTACGCAAACGCGGTGAATATCGAAGGCGGCACGCGGGCTTGCGTCGCGGCCGGCCTGCCGGTGATCCGCGGCAAGAAAACAATTTCACTCGAACGCCAGGTGCGCATCGCGGCCGGTTTGCTGGTGCTTGCGGGCGTTGGCTTGTCGCTGATTCATCCGGCGCTCGTTGTTTTGTCGGCGCTCGTCGGCGCCGGCCTGGTGTTCTCTGGTCTGACAGACACGTGCGGCATGGCGCTCCTGCTTGCGCGGATGCCTTGGAACCAGCGCGGATCGGCTGAGGCAGCCAGTTGCGCCACAGCCACAAATTGAGGGAGCAGTACATGAAACTTCTCATTGTCGGCGGTGTGGCAGGGGGCGCATCGGCCGCGGCGCGGGCCAGGCGGCTTTCCGAAGATGCCGAGATTATCGTCTTCGAGCGCGGGCCCGATGTCTCGTTCGCCAATTGCGGCTTGCCGTATTACCTGGGCGGCAAGATTGACCAGCGGCACAGTCTGCTCGTTGCTACGCCCGAACGGCTGCACGATCGCTTCGCCCTCGATATCCGCACCAGGACGTTGGTCGAGCGGATCGACCGCGCCGCCAAAACGGTCCACGCCCGCGACCTGGCCTCGGGCCGCGACTATGGCGAGAGCTACGATAAGCTGATCCTCGCGCCCGGGGCGGCGGCGCTTGTGCCGCCGCTGCCGGGCGTCGACCTGCCGGGCATTTACACCCTGCGCAATCTTCAGGACGTTGATCGCATCAAGGCCCAGATCGACGCAGGCATCCAGCGAGTCGTGATTGTCGGGGCCGGCTTCATTGGGCTGGAGCTCGTAGAGAACTTCGTTCGCCGTGGCATTGCCACGACGGTCGTTGAACTACAAGACCAGGTGCTGCCGCCGTTCGACCAAGAAATGGCGCGGCCCATTTTGGACGCGCTAACGGCCAACGGAGCGACCGTGCTGCTCAGCGAATCGGCCAGCGCATTTGAGCGCACGCCCCGCGGACTTGCCGTTCGGCTTCAATCGGGGCGGATGTTGCGGGCCGACCTGGTGATTTTGGGCGTCGGCGTACGGCCGGAGAATCAATTGGCAACGAGCGCCGGTCTGGAAGTCGGCCCCCGCGGCGGCATCCGCGTCAATGATTTTCTGCAGACGAGCGACCCCGACGTCTACGCGGTTGGCGACGCGATTGAAGTCCGTGACTTCGTGCTCGGCTCGCCTGCGCAGGTGCCGCTCGCTGGGCCTGCCAATCGCCAGGGTCGGATCGCGGCCGATAACGTCTTCGGCCGGCAGGTGCGCTTTCGCGGCACGCAGGGTACGGCGATCGTTGGCGTCTTCGACCGCACCGCGGCGATGACGGGCGCTCGGAGAAATCGCTCCGCCGCGCCGAGCAGCCGTACCGCAAGGTCTACGTGCACCCCACGCATCACGCCGGGTATTATCCCGGGGCGGAGGCGATGACGCTCAAAGTTTTGTTTCAGCCGCAAACGGGCAAATTGCTCGGCGCAGGCGGTCGGCGGCGCGGGCGTCGACAAGCGGATCGACGTGCTGGCCGCGGCGATCCAGGCCGGCATGACGGTGTTCGACCTAGAGGAAATGGAGCTGGCCTACGCGCCGCAATTTGGTTCGGCCAAAGACCCGATCAACATGGCAGGTTTCGTCGCTGCCGGCCTGCTGCGCGGTGATCATCCGCAGGTCGGATTGGGAACAAGCACTCGCCGCGGGCGACGGCAAACAACGCTTTCTTCTTGACGTCCGCGCGCCGCTCGAATTTGCCGCCGGCCATGTGCCGGGCGAAGTGAACATTCCGCTCGACGGCCTGCGAGCCCGGCTTCTAGAACTGCCGACGGATCGGCCGATCTTTGCCTACTGCCAAGTCGGCGCGCGCGGTTACTTCGCCACGCGAATCCTGTTGCAGCATGGATTCGAAGCCGCGAATATCGGCGGCGGCTACGCCAACTATTTGCTGTCGCTTCCGGCGACCGGCGTAACGGCAGGGCGCCGGAACGGTCAGCCCCGTCAGCCGGCCCGTGCTGTCGCCGTGCCGCTCGACGACGACGACCATTCGGGCCGTTAGCGGCAGCCCCGGCGTTTGCTCTGGGAACGCCCCGGTTTGTTGTCGTTGTGCCCGCCGCCGCTGACGATCCCGGCACGGGCCAACTCATGATTTGAGCGATTTTGAATCGCCCGGATGTCGAATTCGGATTCGGCCGAGTATTTGCCGGCCGTAAAGCTTGTCCCGATCGTCTCCGGCTACTATCGTGAAGAGCTACCGTTGGTTGTTTTTCGCGTCGCGTCACTTTCTTTCTGGGAAACCGAGTTATGACACAGGCGAGTGCCAGGTTCTTACAGTGGCGGTTTCGGTTTGTTTTGGCTTTGCTGTTCGCGGCCTTTGCGGCCGCGCCGGCGGTCGCGCAAGTGGCGGCGCAGGGCGAAGCGGCGGCGCAGCGCGGCGGCGGTCAAGGGCAGCGCGGGGGCGCGGCAATCAGGCTCCTGACGAAATGGCGCAGAAGCTGATGGCCGGGCTGCCGCTGACTCCGCTGACGGCGGACCGCGACGGCGATTTTCACATTGCTCCGCCGTATCAAGATGATCCGGCGTTCACGGTCAAGGAGGGCGTGCCCAAGGGCAAAATCGTGCGCTTCACGATGAACTCGGCAGACAGCAAGGTCTTTCCCACTGCGCCCCGCGGACGCGGCGGCCGGCGGGGCGGCCGCCGCGGTGGAAATCAAGCGGCAGGCGAACGCGGGGCCGGCGAGCGCGGCGCCGCCGATCAGCCTGCGGCGCAACAACCGGCGGCCGTCCCGCCGAACAACGAGCCGATCACGTTCGAGCGTGCCGTGGCCGTCTACATACCGGCCGGCTACGTGCCCGGCACGCCAACACCGTTCATCGTCGTGATGGACGGAGTGAGTGAATTTGTCCAATCCGATCCGCCCAATCCGAACTCGCGGAACCCGTCCGTGCCCGATATGCTCGACAACCTAATCCATGAAAAGCGCGTCCCCTCGATGGTTGCGATCATGATCAACCCGGGGCCCGGCGGCCAGCGAACGATCGAATACGACACAGTCTCCGATCGTTACACCACGTTTATCGAGAGCGAAGTACTCCCCAAGATTGCGAAGGATTACAACATCACGTTCACCACCGACCCGGAAGGCCGGGCCGCGATGGGCCAGAGTTCCGGCACGCCGTGTGCGTTAGCGATGGCCTGGTTTCATCCGGAGCTCTATCGCCGCGTGCTCACCTATTCGGGCACGTTCGTTCGCCTCGGCCAGCGCAACGAAATTGCCCCGGACGGAGCGTGGAATTATCACACCACGCTGATTCCCAATAGCGAAAAGAAGCCGATTCGCATTTGGCTGCACGTCGGCGATCGCGACAACGGCGTTGGCGCAACGGAAGCATCGATGGGCAATTGGATTATCGCCCAATTCCACATGGCGAGAGTCCTCAAGGAAAAAGGCTATCCCTACCAGTTCGTTCTGGCCGACAACTCCGGCCACGTCGACAACAACGTCGAGCGGCAAACGCTGCCGTCGGCGATGGAATGGTTGTGGAAAGGCTATCAGCCCAAATAACCGGCGCCGTGCAACTCCGTCGAGGTTCTTCATCGGTCGGCAATTGAAAAGCCAATGTCTGGTGAGGTCCAGTTGAGTTCGATCAAGCGGGAGATAGTTCATGATCATTCGCTGCGCCGGCCTGTTTGCCGTTTTTTCATTGGCAATGTTTCGCAGCGGCTGGGCTCAGCCGCCGGCGGCCGAGCCGCCCAACGCGGCGCAAGCGGCCGATGATTCGAAACCGGCGTCGACCAACGCGCCGGGCCAGCAGTATCCGCGCGTCGATTCTGCGTCGCGGGTAACGTTCCGCGTTCGCGCGCAGGCGCGGAAAAAGTGCAGATTCAGTTCAGCAACCCGCTTGATCCGCAGACGCCGTTCGACATGACCCGCGACGACAACGGGAATTGGACGTGGACGTCGATCGCGCTTTCGCCGGGCCTGCACTATTACCAGGTCGTCATCAACGGCGGCGCGATGCCCGATCCGTCCAGCCAGACGTTTTACGGCAACGGCATTTTCAAAAGCGGCGTTGAGGTGCCGGCGGGCGGCTTGGATTTCTACGATCGCAAGCCGGTCCCCCACGGCGACGTGCGAACGCACAATTACGTCTCGCAAACGACGGGCAGCAATCGCCGCGCGTTCGTCTACACGCCGCCCAACTACGATGACGACCCGGCTCGCCGCTATCCGGTTCTGTACCTGCAGCACGGCCTGGGCGGCGACGAGACCCAGTGGGCGGCCCAAGGGCGCATGAATTTCATTCTCGATAACCTGATCGCCGAGAAGAAGGCCCGGCCGATGATCGTCGTGATGGAAGACGGCGGCTTGGGTGCGGGCGGCCGCCGCGGCGGCGGGCGCGGAGCCGGCCGGCGCGGGAGCGCGACGTCCGCCGACAGCACCCGCGGTGGAGCCGGCGCGGCCGACTTCACGCGGCTGATCATCAGCGACGTCATTCCGATGATCGACGCGACCTATCGTACAATTCCGGACCGTGAGCATCGGGCCATGGCCGGGCTTTCCATGGGCGGCACGCAAACGTACCAGATCACGCAAGCAAATCTCGACAAGTTCGCCTACATCGCCACGTTCAGCGCTCCGTTCGGCTACCCGGACGTCGCCACCGGCTACGGAGGCCTGCTCGCCAAACCCGACGAGTTTGCTAAGCAGGTCAAGGTGCTCTACGTGAGCTTGGGAAGCACTGAGTCGGACTCGACCGGCCGTAGCTTTCATCGGGCATGGAGAAGGGCGGCGTCAAGCACGTTTATTACGAGTCGCCGGGAACGGGCCATGACTGGCAGACCTGGCGCAATAGTTTCTATGGCTTTGCTCCGGTGCTGTTTCAAGAGTGACGGCTCATTCGTTCCCGGGCCGGATCGCAACTGCGGTCCCACGAGGCAATCGCCAGGGCGGTAGTTCCATGAGGCGAAATTACCATGCGAGCAAGTTCGGCCTGCCGGCGCTCTGTATTCTTTGCGCAGTGGTCTCTGGTGAATGCCTGACGGCGTCTGCCGATCCCGTGGTCGCGAGAGTCGGCGCGCAAACCGCCGTCACGCTCGCCGACGACGGGCGCTTCTGGACGCTCGACAACGGCATCGTTAAGGCGGTGATCAACAAGCGCAACGGCGATTTGGAGTCGCTCGTCTATCGCGGCCTGGAAACGATGGGCCACGACCAGGGCCGGGCCGGCTACTGGGAGCAGGACCCGTCGAACACGGCGCAGGTTGGCGGGCTGTCGCAAGCGGTCACGATCGACCCGACCAAGAACGGCGGCGCGCGGGCGGAAGTTTCGATCGTCGGCATCACGAAGGGCGACCCGACGGCCGGCCTCACGCCGGGCTCGCCCGGCGCGCCCCGGCAGGGCACCGTGAACTGCAACATCGAAGTCCGCTATGCGCTCGGCCGCGGCGACAGCGGCATCTACGCCTACGCCATCTTCAGTCACCCCGAAGATTACGGCCCGCTGAACATGCCGGAAAGCCGCTACATCACGAAGCTCAATCAGACGTTCGACTGGATCAGCGTCGACGCCGATCGCAACATGCTGGCCTGTGCGCCGCGCGATTGGGGCACGGGCGTGGTCGTGCACGCCAAAGAGCAGCGGATCATGAGCCAGGGCGTCTACAAGAACTCGGTCGAGCACAAGTACAGCTACAACGCGGTGCAGTTTAAGATTCCTGCCTTTGGCTGGTCGAGCACGAAGGAGCACGTCGGCATCTGGTTCATCAATCCGACGATCGAGTACTTGAGCGGCGGTGCGAGCAAGCAGGAACTCGTCTGCCATTTCGGCGACAACGAAAACCCCGATCCCGATCATTCTCAACTATTGGCGCGGCACACACTACGGCGGCGGTGCGACGTGCGAACGTCGCCGCCGGCGAGAAGTGGACCAAGGTTATCGGGCCGATCTTCATTTACGTCAATTCGCTAGAACGCTTCGAAACGCCGAGCCAAGCCGATCTCGACACGCTCGCCGCCACGGCCGGCAACCCGACGGTGCCGCCGGCCTGGAAAAACAACGCGACCGCCTTATGGCAAGGCGCGCTCGCACAAGCGAAGTTGGAACAAGATAAGTGGCCCTACGACTGGGTCGAGGGTGTCGACTACCCGCACAAGAGTGAGCGCGGGAATGTCAGGGGGCGAATCGTGCTGGTCGATCCGCAGGCGGCATCGCTCAAGCTGCCGCACTTGACCGTTGGGCTCACGCACACGTATGCGGCGCCGGCATCTGTTGACGACGAGGATGGCGCAAATCGCGGTCGCGGCGGAGACGGGAGCGGTCGCAGTGGTCGCGGCTTCGGAAGGGGCCGCGGCTTTCGCGCCCGGCCGATGGACTGGGCCCATGATGCAAAGTACTACCAATTTTGGAACGGCGGCGCCGAAGACGGCCAGTTCGTCATCCCCAATGTCCGCCCCGGCACGTACACGCTCCACGCGTTCGCCGACGGGGTGCTCGGCGAGTTCGCCCACGCGAATGTGACAGTCGAAGCCGGCAAGTCGACCGATCTGGGCGCGCTCGAGTGGCGGCCGGTCCGCAACGGCCGGCAAGTCTGGGAAATCGGCTACCCGACCCGCGCGGGCGACAAGTTCTTTAAGGGCGACGGCGCGAATTACTGGCTGTGGGGCTGGGGCCTGCGCTATCCCCTGCTCTTCCCTAATGACGTCACCTACACCGTCGGCAAGAGCGACTACCGTAAGGACTGGTTCTTTCAGCAAACGCCCCACTCCGAATCGACGGCCTGGATGAACGCGGACGCGAAGGACCCGGCCAACCAGCGCTTTGGGTGGGTCAAGGCCGAGTCGCTTGACGAATACCCACAGACGAATACGCGCGGCCCGTGGCAAATCTACGGCCGCGGGCGGGCCACCACGTGGACGATCAAGTTTGATATCGACCACGCGCCGCGAGGCCGCGCGCTTTTGCGTGTCGCGCTGGCCGGGGCCGATGGCAACGGGGGCCTGGCGGTGGGCGTCAACGGCCAGGAAGTGGGCACGATTCGCCCGATCTCGACAAACGCCCTCCGCTATAACACAAACAAGAGCGTGTGGTATGAATACACCCAGCCGTTCGACGCGGCCTTGTTAAGGCAGGGCGAAAACGAAATGACGCTGACCGTGCCGGCCGGAGAGCTGACAACGGGGGTCGTCTACGACTATCTGCGGCTAGAGTTGGACGAAAGCAATGCGCCTCGGCCATGATTCGCATTCACTTCGTATCGTTGCTTCATCCACCGGATACCGATATGATAAACATATTAATCGTGTGAATTATGGAGGACGACACGGATGCATCAAATTAACCTAGAAGCAATTCTTGAAAGCACAATACGAAACGTAACCAGTCCAACCCTCGTTTGCGACTCGAAGGGTCGAGTGCTCGGCGTGTTTTCGCCGCTTCGCGAGCCACGCGACATAAAGGAACTGCTACTTGAGCCACGGCTCTCAATCGCCGAAACGGAAGAGCTGCGCAAGAAACACCGCTCCGGCAAACCTCTCGAGGAAATCCTGAGCCGGCTGGGTTACTAATTCAATGTCGCGTGCTGTGGTCTCCGATCGCTGAGGAGCAATCGGAGAATATGCTTAACATGGCCGCAGACCCCAGCGCGCTAGCCTCCGCCGCGCGCGTCATTGATGGTTTTTTGCTGAACGCACCCAATGAATTTGGAGAATCTCGCTACGAATTCATGCGCATCGCATTCGTGCTGCCGCTAGCAGTCCAGTTTGAAGTCATGGACGACGTTCGCACTGTCATTGTTCACGATGCTTGGAGCGTCGACCAACGCTAGCGCGAGCGGCTACAATTGACGCATGAACTTCGACCTCGCCCGGCACAACATGGTGGTGCGGCAGCTCGAGCGGCGCGGCATCCGTGATCCCCGCGTGCTGGAGGCGATGGAATGGGTCCGCCGAGAGATGTTCGTGCCGCCGCAACTGCTGCCCAAAGCCTATGACGACTCCGCCCTGCCGATCGGCTTTGAGCAAACGATATCGCAACCCTACACCGTCGCCTTCATGTGCCAAGAAGCGAAGATCTCGGCCGACGACAAGGTGCTCGAAGTCGGCACCGGAAGCGGTTACGGCGCCGCCGTGCTGTCGCTATTGGCGAGCGAAGTGCACACGGTCGAGCGGCACGCGGAGCTAGCCAACATTGCCCGCGAGCGTTTGGAACAACTCGCCTACAAAAACGTGACCGTCCACATCGGCGACGGCTCACTCGGCCTGCCGGAGGAATCGCCGTTCGACGCGATCGTCGTCGCGGCCGGTGCCGAAAAGCTGCCCGACCATTATCTCGAACAACTGGTCGAAGGGGGTCGGCTGGTGATTCCGATTGGTCCCCCGTCCGGCCAACAGATGTTTCGCCTCACGCGTCGCGGCAAGAAGTGGCAACACGAGGCGCTGGGTTCCTTCGGCTTCGTCCCCCTGGTCCCCAACAACAGCTCCTGACGCTCATCCGGTCGGCAGCCGCAATCGATATAGGAATCTCACTATCTACGCCAGCCCCGGTCGCGCCCAAAGGTCCACCAGCCCAACAAGGAGTCCTGGGCGTTCGATTCGAGTAGGATGGCCGCCATCGCGATGCTCGATAGAACGGCCGCGAGCGCGGCCAATTGCCACTTGTGCTCGTGCCACTCTTTCCAAACCAGGCTTTGCCAAACGGTTCGCATAATATTCGATCCGCCCTGCCCCATATGGCTCGCTACGATGGTTGCAACTCGGCTTGCGGCCGAGCGCCTGGCGTCTCGCCGCCGTTTCGCCCAGCCGCAAAGGCCTCGAAAATTTCATCCAGGTTCAAGTCGATGACTCGATATTCGATCCCATCGATCCGCAGCACTTCCTCAGCGTGTTCGGCGCCCTGCAGCGTCACGGCCACACGATTCGCGTCGCACTGTTCATCGAGAACGTGCAACTGCCCGCGCACAGCGGCCAAGCTATCGCGGCTCAAAACAAATCGTTTGACGTGCCGGCGCAGCGCATCGGTGTCTGCCTGCCGCACAATGCGGCCCTCGTGCAAAATGGCCACTTCATCGGCCACGGGTTCCACTTCATACAGCAAGTGCGAGCTGTAAAAAATCGTGCGGCCCTCGCCTTGCAAATGCGTGATCAGGTCGCGGTTGAATTGCTTCCGCATGATCGGGTCGAGGCCCAGCGCTGGGTCATCGAGAATCACCAGCTCGGGCCGATGTGCAAGGGCCAGCACCAACCCCAGCCGCACGTTTTGGCCCTTCGACAGGTGCTTGATTTTCGTGTTGGGCGGGAGTTCGAAATCGCGGACGTAGCGCGTGGCCAGTTCGTGGTCCCACGTCGGGTAAAAGGGCGCGACGAATCGCACGATCTCGCTCACTTTCATCCAGCCGTACATCGTCTGGTCTTCGGCCAAATAGCCGACGCGGCGGCGAAGTTCTAGCGGATCAACCTGCGGATCGAGACCGAGAACGCGAATTACGCCCTCGTCGCGCTTCAGCAGGCCCAGCAGCATGCGGATGAGCGTCGTTTTGCCGGCCGCGTTGCGGCCCAGGAAGGCAAATGTTTTACCGCTGGCCACGCGCATCGTCACGCCGCGCAGCACGTTCGTGGAGCGAAACGTTTTGCAGACCGCCTGGAGGTCGATCGCCGGTTCGTTCATCGTCTTGATCCCCCGCTGACTGCGAGCGGCCGCGGCGCGTCGAGGCCGCTGGCCGCTTCGTTCAAAAGTTCGTGCAGTTCGTCGGTCGATAACCCGAGGCCGACAGCTTGCCGGGCCACCTGTCGCAATTCGTCGATGAGCCGCTCGCGATGGATGGCCAACTGACCCGCCTTGGCACGAGCGGCGACAAACGTGCCCTGCCCGTGCCGCACGTCGATGAGCCCATCACCGGCCAGCCGCTCGTAGACCCGCAGAATCGTGTTCTGGTTGACGGCCAATTCCCGGGCCAGCTCGCGAACCGACGGCAATCGCTCGCCCGGCCGCAATGTGCCGGACGCGCACAGAGACGCGATCTGGTCGACAATCTGTCGCGAGATCGGCACGGCCGAGCCTTTTTCGATTCGCAGAATCATGGAGAAAACCCGACGACAAAGCCTAGTGACTACAGAACTATAACAGTTGTCACAGCTCGTGTCAAGCAATAGAACAGCCTCTTGAACGAGTTACCGATGTAATGATATATGGTATCATAATTGTAGCTGGAATGTAGCTCCTGAGACGCGACCTTTATTTATGCCAATCGGCAGCCGAATTCAAACGCCGCCGATCGTCATGGACACAAACGTGTTGGTCGCCGGTGCGTGCCGGCACGACGGAAGTCCGGCCTACGCCGTGCTTCTGGCAGTGCTAAATGGTCGCGTGCCACTAATGATGACCACAGCCATCGCCCTTGAGTATTCCGAAGTATTGCAGCGACAGCGCATCCTTGACGTCACGCAACTGACACACGAGCAGTCGGCGGATTTGATCACCGATTTAATCGCGCTGTCTCACGAAGTGCAAACCAACTTCACTTGGCGCCCAAACTTAATTGATGAGAGCGACAATAAGTTCATCGAGGCCGCGATTTACGCAGGCGCGACCATCGTGACATACGACGAACGTGATTTCATGGCTGGTGATTTACTGCGATACGGCTGGTCGGTGATGACACCACTCGAGTTCGTCGCTCGTTACTTGTGATGGAGACTGTCATGGCAACGTTATCGTTACGCATGAGGGACGACCTGAAGAAGAAGGCCCAAAGCCTGGCTGAACGGCAAGGCGTTTCGCTCAACAACTACATCAATTCAGTCCTGTCTGCTTCGGTGGCCCAGGAGGAAACGCTGCGGCACTTTCGCGACCGCCTACAGGACGTTGATCTGTCCGCGCTCCACAAACGAGTGCTGAAGCTAATGGAGAAGCTGCGAGCGGGAGCCGATCCATCGCCAGACGAACTGCGCCGGCTAATCGGCGGAAGATGATTCCAAGCTGCATATAACTTACGCCGTACGAACCGGCGTTTCGGCCGCAGGCGGAGTGGATGTCGGTGTAGCGATTGGGGCACTTGTTGAGAATCGCCGCTCCGCCTCGCGCAGGCAGGCTTTGATCTGCCGCGCCGCCTGCCTTAAGCGGGCCTCGTTTTCCACCAGCGACATCCGCAGAAAGCCCTCGCCCGCTGGGCCGAAGCCGCTGCCCGGGCTGACGGCCACGTTGCCCTTTTCCAAGAGCAGCATGCCGAAGTCCATCGTGCTCATCCGGCTTCGCCAGGGCTCGGGGATGGGCGTCCAGCAGAACATGCTGGCCTGGGGGGCGTGACGTTCCAGCCCATGCGATTGAGGCTTTCGCAGAGCGCGTCGCGGCGGCTTTGGTAAATGGCGGACTGGTTTTCCATGCCGGCGTCGCCGTTGCGCAGGGCCATGATCGCCGCGATCTGGATCGCCTGGAACATGCCGTAATCGTAGTAGCCCTTGATCGTGGCCAGGGCCTTGATCATCTCGCGGTTGCCGCTGCAAAAGCCGACCCGCCAGCCGGCCATGTTGTAGCCCTTGCTCATCGTCGTGAATTCGACGCCGACGTCGGCCGCCCCGGGCGACGCCAGAAAGCTGGGCGGCTTATAGCCGTCAAACGCCACGTCGGCGTAGGCGAAATCGCTGATCACCATGAAGCCGTACCGCCGGGCCAGCTTCACTACTTCGTCAAAAAACGGTTGCTCGACACAGGCCGTCGACGGGTTGTGCGGGTAATTGAGAATCACGAGCTTCGGCTTGGGTATAGATGCTCGCACGTATAGGCGATGTTCGACAGGAACTTCTCGTTGTCGCGCACCTCCAGGGCAATCACATTGCCCGAGGCCAACGCGACCGAATAAACGTGAATCGGGAAGTAGGGCGCCGGTACGATTGCCGTATCGCCCGGCCCCATCATCGCCAAGCACATGTGGCTGAAGCCTTCCTTTGAGCCCAGACAGACGATGATCTCTTCGTCCGGGTCGAGCCGCACGCCGAACCGCTTGAAATACTTGCCGGCCACCTCGCGGCGGAGATTGGCGATGCCGTTCGATTTGCTATAGCCGTGGTTCCGCGGATCGCGGGCCGCCTCGGCCAACTTTTCGATGACAAACTCTTCCGGTGGATCGGACGGATTGCCCATGCCCAGGTCGATCACGTCGTCGCCCGCCCGCCGCTTGTTGTAGAGCAGCGTGTTGATACGGCCAAACAGATAGGGCGGCAAGCGCGTCACGCGCTCGGCGGGCTGAATGCGAAAGGGCGGGTGCGGTCCAGAATCGTTATTGGAATCGGTCATCGAAATAGCCCGACTATTATTGGTCGGGACGCGGGCGGCTTTACGCCAAAGCCCGACCGGTATTGGTCGGGCTGAAAAAACGCATCGGCTCCCGGCCGAAACGGCCGGGCTATTTGGTCGTGACTGGCGGAGTCGGCTGGGCCATTTATGGGCCAAGACCCAGTATACCGCCAAAACGTTCGCGGGTAATAGCTGCGACAACCGACGGAAACGGGCCAGCGCAATCTCGACATCTCGCACCGCGAGATGAATTGCTCTCGCGGCGCGAGCGGCCGGCACTCTCTTCCTTCAATTTTGCGGACGTCGTGCGGGGCAGCCGCGGGGCTTAACGCGTCGGCATGCCCGCTGCCGGTCGCACGGCGGAGTCGACCCGCGGGGCGGCTTGCGCCTGATCCGGCTTGACCCGGTCGGGCGATTGCGACGTGCCGGCCAGATAGTTATCGATGCGGGCGTGCTCGCGAATTGCGTCAAATTTCTCGCTCATCGCCAGGCGGAGCTTCTTCTCAAAGATGTCCTGGTAGAGGATGTCGTGAACCTCTTGCAAGTTGACTTCCACCGGCTTGGTGCGGCCGATGCACTTCAGGACCACGAACTGGCTGCCCAACTGGACGATGCCGGAAAGTTCGCCCGGCGCGAGCGCAAACGCGACCTGTTCGAGCTGCGGCTGGCCGCCATTCTTGCCGATCGGCGGCACCTCGCCGCGGAGCGCCTTGCTCTGCGTCTCGACCGAATTCTCGGCCGCAAGCTCGCCGAAATAGTCCAGCGAGGGATTCTGGCGGGCCTTTTCCCACACCTCCTGGGCGAGCCGCATCGTCGGCAGCACAATTGCCCGGCATTCGACCCGTTCGCCGTAGTTGGCCTCGTAGCCCTTTTGCAGATCCGCCTGAGTCACTTGGATTTTGCCGCCGGTCATTTTTTTCAGCGCGGCCGACGGCCAGACGGCGTCCCGCATGTAGGTCGCCTGCGAAATCTTCTGGTCTTCAAGTGAAACCTTCAGCCACTGCTGAACGTCGGGCCGGCCGTCTTTATCGACCACGCCGGCCAGCTTCGCCGCGTGGGCGACTTCCTCGTCGAGGTCGGCCTGTGTCACCGATTCGTTTTCTTTCGCCAGGGCCTGCTGCAAGAGCAGGTGCGAAATCTCGATGTCGAGCACGTCCTGGCCATAACGCATCAGGCATTCCTCGGCCAGCTCCGAGTAGGTGATCGTATCGCCGTTGACCGTGGCGACGACGCCCGGGTTGGCCGCCCGCAGTTGCGGGTCGTTCCATACGTTCTTAATCACGGCCGAAGCCTGCAGTTTTTCGAACATCGTGCTGGCCACGTCGCGGAGTTTATTCTCCTTGATCTGCTCGACGAGCTCGTCTCGCACGCTGGCGAGCGGCACGTTGCGCTGCGGAACTTGAGCTTCGCACTTCAAGATGCAGAACTGGTCGTTGATCGGAATGACCGGCGTTACATCGTTCGATTTCAATGCAAACACGGCCCGTTCAATTTTCGGATCGCCCACGTGCAGGCGCACCGGCTGAATCAGCCCGCCGATGCTGGCGCTGTTGACGTCCTTCGAGTGCTTCATCGCCAAGCGGGCGAAATCTTGCGGCCGCTGGCTCACTTGTTGATGAATCTGATCTGCGAGCTGGGAATCGTTCACCACGATCAGACGGCATTGCACCGAGGGTCCGTAGGTTGATTCGTAGGCCTGTTGCAGCTCTTGATCGCTGACGGCCAGGTCCTTGGCTGCCAGCTTGCGGAGGGCCAGCGTCGGCCACAGGATGTCCCGCTTGTATTGCTCGAGGTTAATCCCTCGTTCGCGCTGCAGCATGTCGAGCCACTGCTGCCGGCCGATTTTGAAGCGGGTCGCCATGCGGTCGATCTCGGCGTCGATCTCAGGATCGGTCACGTCAATGTTGTGGTTGCGGCAGTGGTGCAGAATCAGACGCTTGTTGACCAGCGCTTCCAACACCTCATTGCCGAAGCGTTCGGCACAAGCGGCGGCGAGCTGATCGCGGCGTATGTCTTGGCCGTTGACAATTGCCATTACGTCGTGCTGCGGCCGGCCCGGCTGGGCCGCGGCCAATTGCGAAGCCGCGGCTTGCCGTACGCCCGAGGTCTGCTTTGCGCTAGCGGCATTGTTGGGTTCTGCATGTTGCGAGCGGAACGGGTTCGGAATCTGCGCCTGGCCAGGCCGTCGCCGACCAGACTGCGGATTGCAATCGCCAGCGCGATCGCGGCGACGCCGCTGGCGACGATCACCAGCCGCTTCTTCGACTTGCGGGGCGTTGCTGTCGAAGCGGGCGAGATCGGCGACGAAGTTGTTTCGTTTTGGATTTGTGGATCGCGGTTGGACAACGTGCGAATTGCCTTGCGGGCCATGGCGGTTTCTCCATCAACCGTGCGGGACGAATGCAGGATAGGCCCCAATCGAATCGCGGCGATGCGCACCGCGGGGGCCAACAGCCGAGAGCCAACAGGCTCGCCGGCCAAAATGGGTGGCGGAGGATAGCAGCGCGCAGAAACCGGCAAGATTGGCGCGGGGGGTATGCTAGCAGGGTCGCGAGAACTTGGCCGCTAGGATGCTACTCGTCCA
Organism: uncultured Planctomycetota bacterium; assembly: GCA_963738665.1. Taxonomy (GTDB): domain Bacteria; phylum Planctomycetota; class Planctomycetia; order Pirellulales; family Lacipirellulaceae; genus JABDGM01. Next base: position 2,177 of record CAVTXL010000002.1, on the reverse strand, counting down.
TGACCTCGGATTCTTTAGCTTTGGCCAATTCATTCGCCTTCTCCTCGAACTTCTTGACCAAATCTTGCACTTCCGATTTGGTTTGGTCGCGCTCGTCTTCCGTCATCGACTTGCCTTTTTGCTCGTCATCGGCCTGCTTGTTGGCGTCGCGGCGGATGTTGCGGATGGCGACCTTGGCCTCCTCGGCCAGCTCCTTGGTGCGGCCGACCATCTTGCGGCGAACTTCGCCGGACAGCGGCGGAATGTTGAGGCGGATCACCTTGCCGTCGCTCTGCGGCGTCAGGCCCAGGTCGCTGGCGATGATCGCCTTTCTCGATGTCCTTGATCGTGCCCGGGTCGAACGGCCGGATCACGATCTGCTGCGGCTCCGGGGCGCCGACGCTGGCGATCTGCTTGATCGGCGCGGGCGAGCCGTAGGCCTCGACGCGCAGCGAATCGACCATGCCGGGGTTCGCCCGGCCGGTGCGAATGCCGGCCAGGTCGTGCTTTGAGCTTGGCGAGGGCCTTTTCCATCCGCTCTTCGGCGTCCAGCAGGATTTCTTCAACGCTCATGGGTCTGGTCCCAGATTCAATTGCCACAGTGGACACAGAGAGCACGGAGGGATATGCTGAAATCGGACGACCGTAAGGCTTTTGCTTGTCTCTGTGACGACTCTGTGCCCTCTGTCGGCTAATTCTTCTTCACCTCAACTCGGCTAGCGATCCGCGTGCCGATGCGTTCGCCGCGGACGGCCCGCTCGATGTTGCCGTCCTTGCGGTAGTTGAACACCAGGATCGGCATGTCGTGCTCCATGCACTGGGCGATGGCCGTGGAGTCCATCACCCGCAGGTTCTGCTCGCGGACCTCGTTGTAGGTCAGCTCGCGTGAACAGCGTGGCCGTGCGGATCCTTTTCCGGATCGTCGCTGTAGACGCCGTCGACGCGGGTGGCCTTCATCAGGATGTCGGCTTCGAGTTCCAGCGCCCTTTGAGCGGCGGCCGTGTCGGTCGTGACGAACGGGCTGCCGGTGCCGCCGGCCAGGATCACGATGCGGCCCTTTTCCAGGTGCCGCTTGCGCGCGGCGGCGGATGTACGGCTCGGCCACGCCGTCCATGCGGATGGCCGTCATCAGCCGCGTCTCGCAGCCGAGCGATTCGAGTGCGTCTTGCAGGGCCAGGCCGTTGATCACCGTGGCCAGCATGCCCATGTAGTGGGCCGTGGCCTCCTGAATGCCGCTGTTGCCGGCCGTGAACTGGGCCCCGCGGAGAATGTTGCCGCCGCCGATGACGATCGCCGATTTCGACGCCCGAGCTGGGCCGCCCGATACGTCTGCTGGGCGATGTCGACCACTTCCTGCATGCTGATGCCGCGTTCGCCGGGCGGCGGCGAAGCTTTCGCCGGAAAGCTTGAGAATGACACGCTCGTAAGGGCTGGAAGCAGGCATGGGAATGGCCACAAAAAGGCACGAAAAGGTCGCAAAAACGTCGTCCACAATTCTACGCTCCGATTTTATCGCGAAGCGAAACTTGCTGATACGGCCTATTTCCGAACTTTTTGTGACTCTTTGTGCCTCTTGGCGGCTATTCTTCCGTCGCCGCGCTGGTCTCGCCCAACTGCCACCGCACGAAACGTTTAAGCTTCATCCCGCCGGCCGCGGCCACTTTGCCGACCGTCTGTTTGTCGTCCTTCACGAACGGCTGCTCGGATAGCACGTGCTCGGCGTAGAAGTTCCGCATCCGGCCTTCGATCATCTTTTCGATGATGTTGTCGGGCTTGCCTTCCTTGCGGGCCTGCTCGGTGAGTATCTCGCGCTTCTTTCTCGACCAGCGCCGGGTCGAGCTCGGCCGTGGTCGCGGCCTTGGGCTTCATTGCGGCCACGTGCATGGCGACGTCCCCTGGCCAGCTCATCGTTGCCGCCTTCCACTTCCAACAGCACACCGCTCTTGGCGTCGTGATGCACGTATCCGCCGGTCGGGGCGTTGATCCGTTCGATCCGTGCCAGCCGAATCACTTCGCGCATCTTGCCTTCGATTTCGTCCTTCCACTGCCCGAGCGTTTGGCCTTTGCGGCTCGGCGCCGGCTGCTGCCACAATTCTTCTGGAGTTTTAGCGCCGGGGCCGGTTGCCAATTGCTTGGCCAGATCGTTCGCCAGGGCGACGATGTCTTCGTGCTTTGCCACGGGGGCCGATTCGACTTGC
>CAVTXL010000001.1:0-157098 GCA_963738665.1 uncultured Planctomycetota bacterium | reverse complement strand
CGTGCCGTTCATTGACCTGCACTCGATGAGCGTCACTTTGTATGAGGCGATCGGACCGGAGAAAGTCGCCGCAGGCGTTCGCCCTGGCCGGCGGCCAGCGGGACCCGACCCATCACGACAACTACGGCGCCTACGAGCTGGCCAAGTGCATTGTCGAAGGAATTCGCCAAGTAAAGCCCGACCTGGCCCAGCAACTAGTCGACGATTTGCCGAAATTCGACCCTGCGCGGCCGGACTCCATAGAAGACTTTTCGCTGCCGCCGAGCCGCGAGTATACGGGCCGAGCGCCGGACGGCAATTGATGGGGAAGCGCATCCTGTTGAGGTCAAAGCAGCGCAAATCGCCTCGTTGCGATTGGACGTGTGAACCCTGGGGCCATTCGCGGTGTCTCCAGGTTCATGGCATCTTCTCGTCCCGACGAATCGTGCGCTTCTGAAGCAGCGCGGCCGCGCCACGCAAGCGCGATGCTGGCCCGCCCGCTTGCGCCCGAGGAGATCGTGCGCGGTCAGTTCGTGACAGTGCTGGATGAGGTCTGGGAAGTTCCGTCGTTCTATTGGTGCACCGACGAAACCACGCTGCCGCGCGAGCAGCCGGTAAGGGTCCGCTTCTTGCCGGCGGCGGGCGGCGTGCCGATGCAGGTGAAACGAGTCTGCCTGCCATTTGTTCTCGTCCAGGAGGCGGACAAAGAGCAGCGATCAATCGACGTGCGGCGCTGCAGGCTCGCGCAGCTTGGCAAGGCATATGCCAAAGTGGCCTGGGGCGCATTCAGGAAAGCGAACAAACTGGCTGAGCATAGGCGCCGACATTTGTCGAAGTGAACGTCCGCCGGTGACGTCAGGCTGTGGTGTGCGGACCAGGCTGCCCGGTTAATTGCGAACGAACGTCAAATGCCGCCGCCAGTGGGCGTCGTCGTTTGCGGGGAAATCGGTGCGGAGGTGAACACCGCGCGATTCTTCGCGGACTAGCGCGGCGTCGACCATCAGGCTGGCGATGGTGAGCATGTTTTGCAGCTCCCAGCCTTCGGGATTTGCGAGCTGGCGAGTAAGTGCGTAGCGACACCACCGGCGAATAGTTGTGGCCGCTTCTGCGAGCGACGGGCCGCTGCGGCGGACGCCGGCCGCGCGCCACATCAAGCTTTTGAGCGAGTTGCGAATGTCGACCAGATCGAGCGGCTCGGTGGGCGGCTCGACGGCCGAATTCACAAGCGGAATCGCTTGAAACGTATCCGCTTCTTTCGCCGCGGCGGCCGAAGCATTGGCCCCGGCCCGCGCCAAAGACGAGGCCTTCGAGCAAGCTATTCGACGCCAAACGATTGGCCCCGTGCAGGCCGCTCGAGGTGACTTCGCCGGCCGCCCACAGGCCGGGGAGACGGGTGCGGCCAACGCGGTCGACCGTCACGCCGCCGATCATATAGTGGGCCCCGGGCCGCACGGGGATGGGGTCGGTCGCGATGTCGATCCCGAACTCGGCGCACGTGCGGGCGATGCCGGGGAAGCGTTTACGAACGTGCGCCGCGTCCAGGTGGCTGAGGTCGAGGAACACGCTGGGCGCGCGGGTCTTTTCCATCTGGGCGACGATCGCCTGGCTCACGACGTCGCGGGGGGCCAGCTCGGCCCGCTCATCGAAATCGGGCATGAATCGCCGGCCGGCGGCGTCGACAAGCCAAGCTCCCTCGCCGCGCATGGCCTCGGTGATCAGGCTGCGGCTGCCGCCGGCGATGTAGAGCATCGTCGGGTGGAACTGCATGAATTCCATGTCGCGCATCTCGGCGCCGGCGCGATAGGCGATTGCGTGCCCGTCGCCCGTCGCCACCTCGGGATTCGTCGTTTCGCGATAGACCTGGCCCGCGCCGCCGGTGCACAGAATCGTCTGCTTGGCCCAAATGAAGGTGCGGCCGTGCCGGGCGTGCCAGACGAGCGCGCCGCGGCACCGGCCCTCGTGCGTGAGGAGGTCGACGGTGAACGTGTTGGGCCAGAACTGGGCTTGGTGTTCGCGGGCCCGTTGGATCATCGCCCGCATTACTTCGTGGCCGGTGGCGTCGCCCAGCGCGTGCACAATGCGGCGATGGCTGTGGCCACCCTCGCGGCCGAGTATGAGCTCGCCCTGCTCGGTGTCGAATCGCGTGCCCCAATCGATAAGCTCGCGAATGTGGCCGGGCGCTTTGCGGACGACCATCTCGACGACCTCGCGGTCGCACAGGTTGGCGCCGGCGACGAGCGTATCCTCGACGTGGTTGGCGAAGTTATCGCCGGGGTCAATCACGCTGGCGATGCCGCCCTGAGCATAATTGCTGTTCGACTCCTCCATTGCGTCTTTGGTAATGACCAATAGGGACAGCCGCGGGTCGATTTCCATTGCCGCCCGCAGGCCGGCGATGCCTGCGCCGATCACCAGCACGTCGACAAAGTGGTGCGGGATCTGCTTGGCGTGGAAGGAGACGAGATAGCGGGGGACGGGGGACATAGTGGATACGTGAGTAGGCGAGTCGCTGGGTAAGTGAGTATGTAGCCGAATATGGGGCGACGCAACCTCGAAGGTCCCTCCTCACCCGTTAACCTACTCACTCACTCACTCACTCACCCACTCAGCAGCTACCGTCCTCACTTCTGGCCTTCCTCTGCGCCGTGAGCGAGAAACGCCTTGATTGAAAGCGCGGAGGCGTTCTTGAAGTTCGAGCGGCACGGTGCCGCGATAGCCCTGATTCATGTTGCGCTGCGTGTCGTCTTTGACCCGGTTTTGCTTGAGCGCCGCCGGCCGCAGGCCGAGGCTCTTAAGGGCGTCGTCCAGCTCGCGGCGGGCCGCGTCCGCGCCCGGATCGGTCTTGCTGGCCGCCTCTTTGCGCTCATTCCAGCGGGCGATGAACTTGCGGAGATCATCCTCGCTCCAACCGAGGGACTTGAGCAGATCTTTGTCGACCTGCTTGTTCTTAACTTGTTCCGACAGCTTCTCGAGGACGAGGTCGGTCTGCTTGCGGGCGTATTCGAGATTGGCCGCGTCGGCGTCGGGCTTCGCCGGTGGCTTGCGCGGGCAGGCCCGGCGACGTGGCACCTTGGCCTCCGCTGCCGTCGGGCGTGCCGGTCTGAATCGTGTTGTTCGTCGACGGATTGCTCGGATCGCTCGGCCGTGCGCATTGGTGGGCGGGCCGGATGGGGAAGACGATTTCTCCGATTCAGTGCCAGGTTCTGACGCAGGATTTGCCTTGCCGCTGGTGCTGCTCCTTGTTCCGCCGGAGTTATCGCCCTTTTGCATTGCGTCTTGCTCTTTCGCGCCGCCGCCTGACTGGTTGTTGTTGTTGTTGTTGTTGTTGTTGCTTGCGGAATCTTTCGCAGTGGAATCACCCGCTTGCTGGTCGGCGCTCTGTCCGCCGCCACGGCCGGCCGGGTCGGTCGACTTGTTTTGCGAGTCGCTCTTGGCAGCTTGAGATTCGCCCGCTTTGCCGCCCGGCTCGTTGCCGGTGCCGTCGCGCTGGCTGCTGCCCCGGCCAGCGGTGTTGCCTCGCTGGCCCGTCTTATCGGGCGAAGTCAGATCGCGGCCGACGTTTTTGGAATCATTGCCTGGCCCGTGCTCGCCCGTTTCGCCGGCGCCTTGGTCGGCCGAATGACCCTGGCCGGTCGCGCCGTCACCGTTGCGATTGACATCTTTGACGTTGTTGGTAACTGAATCTTTGCTGTCTTTCGGTAGGTTGGCGCCCTGGTCGCCGGCGTTGTTCGCATCACGTTGTCCCGTCGCGCCGTCTTTCGACTGATCCGCAGTTTGTTCGGTCGACGGATTCTGCTGCCATTTCTCGCCCGACTGATCGCCAGGGTCTTTTTGCGAGTTGCGGGTGCCCTCATCCCGGCTGGGCGACGTGCTCTTGCCGCTCGGGTCGGTGCTGGTCGCGTCGCCACCGCGCGACGGACGGCCGTCGTCGCGCTTCCCGTCTGATTGCTTGCCGTCTGTGCCGGTGTCGGTCGGCTGTTTATCGCTTGTGCCTCCGCGACGCTCGCCGCCTGCGCCGCGTGCCGCCGACGGCTGTTTGTCAGCGTTCATGGAATTCGCGTTGTTATCCGGGCTCTGATTCTTGCCGTCGTTCGACTTGCCCGCGCCGTTGCCAGACTGCGGATCGTTCTGTTGAGTAGTCGGGTTGGCCTTGTCCGCCTTCGAAGCGTCGCTCTGTTGCGCAGAATTCCGCTGGGCGCCGTCTTGCCCAGCGGCGCCGTTTTGCGCTGCGGCGCCACTTTGCGGATCCCTGTCGCTCTGTGTCGCACCCGGGTTTTTCGCGGTGCTGTCGTTTTGCGGCCCGTTCTTCTGGTTCGTTCCGTCCTGCTGTTTAGTCATTCCGTCGTGCGGTCCGCCGTCATTCTTGGCCGCGTCTTTTTGCGACGCGTCGTTGTTGAGTTCGCCGGTCCGCTTGAGATGCTCTTGAATTTTCCGGAAGGCATCGGCGTCGTTGTCGCCTTTGGAGGAAATCGGTCTAGAGTCGCTGCGCGGATTGCCTGGCGAATCGCCGTCGTTTCGCGAATTGTTGTCGCCTTCTGAATCGTCGTTGGATGCACCCGGCTTGCCGCCAGAATCGGGTCGGGCGCCGCTGGGCTGCGATCGCTGGTTATTGCCTGTGCCGCCCGCTGCTCCCGCGCCGGGTTGTTCTTGGTTGTCTTGCTTGTTCGACGAGTCGGATTGTTGGCCTTGCGAATCGCCCGCTTGGCCGGTCCGATCGTCTTGCTGTTGGCTGGCCCCGGGCTGTGATTCGTCGCTCTCCCCGCCACCGCGCGGCATCGGTTCATCTTTCGAAGGCTGATGGTCTCGGCCTGGATCCGAATTCCGACCTGGCTGCGGCTGCGAGTTGTCGCCGGCTCGGCCCCGCTCGGCAGACGACGCAGTGTTATCGCCCCCAGCGTTTGGATCTTGTTTGCCGCGCGGGTTTTGCGAATGGTCGCCCGGCTGTTGTTTTTGTTGCGGCTGGTTTCGATTTGGCGTCGGCTGCCGCGAATCGTTCTGGTTGTCGCCGAAGGGCTGCCGGGCCGCGTCGGGCGCGACGATGCGGATCGTTTGCTTGCGAGTGGCAGCCGTATTGGCAGTCGGGGTGCGATTGTCGCTGGCCGTGGCCCAATAATGCAGGGCATCTCCCGCTTGCAGGCCGTGGTCCTTCGGCGTGAATGGATACTGGGCCGTGAAGCGGCCGATGTGCTGCGTCTGCAGTAGCGTTTCGTTCAGTTCCGGCCGCCCGACTGCCTCACCGCGGAGGTGAACGTCGGAAAGCGCAAAATCGGGATCGCGGGCGTCGATTTCGATCGTCACCGTCTGGTCGAGCCGCACGTCAAGCGTTTCTTCTGGCGGGGTGACGAGGGCAACTTCCGGATCGTAATCACGCAGCACCTCGATCGGGTATTTTACCGGATTGCGATTGGTGCGGCCATCGCCGTTCGTGAACCGCAAGACGTAGCTGGCGAATTTCGGCGTCTGCCGATCGTCGCGGAGCGAAAGCACAAAGCTAGTCTTGGCATTGGCGCCGTCGACGATCATCGGAGGCAAGTCGCGGCGGCCATCAGCGTCGAAATCGACCAGCGCGTCCCGGATCGGCCCGTTGGCGCGGGCGAATACCGTGACGCGAGTGCCTTCAATTGCGCGGATGTCGCCCAGGCCCTCCACGGTGCGATCGACGTAGCCCGTGTAAGCCGGGTAGTCGTACTCGATTTTCTGGACGAGGATGGCCGGCGCAGTGACGACCGTCACGTCGTAATCGAGCGAGCGGGCGTCGCCAGCTTCAATGCGGTAATTGAGGTTCTGGCTCAGGCCCAGTTGGCCGATTGCGTCGGTGCGATCGGGCAGGCGGCACTCATAGTGGACGCCGTCGGCGGCCGCTTTCATCGGAATCGCCTGGCCGATGGCCTGGCCATCGGCTGTCGAATAGCGAAGCACAACGGGGTCGTCCTCGCTGATGCCGCGGACCTCCGCGGCCACGTTGATGAATTCACCGCGGGGAATCGTCACGTCGCCAGGATTGATCGCGGTGATCTGCACGCGGCTGGCCGGCACGATGTCGGCCCAGGGGAAGAGCACGCGTTCGGCCGTGATGAACGGGTCCTTCGGCGACGCGATTTTGTAAATTGCCGCCAGCGCGACGACCGCCACAAGCACGTAGCCGAAGCGGATCAACTGTCCACGGTCAACGGCCGAATCGACCGGCACGCGCGTCAGCCGCTGGGCAGCCTGCTCTTCGAGTGTGTGGTAGACAGCGTCGGAGACCTCCCCACGCCGCTGACGAAATAACAGCAAGTTGACAAGCGTGTTTTTCAGCGACGGGCTGCTTTGCTCGATCGTTCGAGCCGCGTAGACCGGGTTGATCGCTCGGACGCATAGTGGCCACAGCCGACGATAGGCGAAATAACCAGCCCCGCCGGCCAGCGCCGCGAACAGGAGCGTGCGGACGGCCATCGAGAACCCGCCTGGCACGAGCCAATGCTCGACCAGCGCGACGGCCAGCAGAAATGCCAGTACGCCGCTGAAAAAGAGCACCAATGCTGTGGCCAGATCGACCAGTTTCACGGCCCGCCGGATGCTGCGGATATGCGCGTTGATATAGTGATCGTACTGGACGATCGTAGTGTCGCCGGCAATCGAACCGCGGTTGGGAGAGAGCTGGTCGGCGGACATGATTGGCCGTAAGCGTCTGTGGCTAAAGTAATTGCGGTGCGGCGACGAACTGCCGGGCGACCGCCTAACCTATTATAGCGGGCGGCTCCTGCTTAGATGCGCCACGGCCGCGACGAATTCCCCAGTTTTATCGCCGGGCGCCGCTATAGTCTGCTACGGCGAATCGCCGTAGTTTATTGCGGTTTGTCAGTGAGAAAGGCTGACGTGGCTGAGCACTTCGGCTGCCGCTTCTGAGCGGTTGAGCACGTAAAAATGGATGCCGGGCACGTCCGCGTCGAGAAGGGCCTGCGTCTGCCGCGTGGCGAAATCGATGCCGATGTCGAATTGGTGCGCTGCGTCGTCGCCGGCGGACTCGAGCGCGTGTACAAACGCCGACGGCAAGTTGGCGCCGCAGAGTGACGTGATTCGCTGGATTTGCGCCAAGTTGGTCACCGGCAACAGGCCCGGCACGATCGGCACGTTGATCCCGATCGATCGGCACCGCTCGCGGAAACGAAAGAAGTCGTCGTTGTCGTAAAAGAGCTGCGTAATGACGACATCGGCGCCAGCGTCCACTTTTCGCTTCAAGTTTTCCAGGTCTGCTTCTGGGCTGGGCGCTTCTCGATGCGTTTCCGGGTAACCCGCCACGGCGATTCCCACGTCGGGAAACTCGCGGTGGATGAGCGTCACCAGTTCGTTGGCGTAGCGCAGGCCCCCCGGGACCGGCCGGAAGGCGGTGTCGCCGCGGGGCGGGTCGCCGCGCAGGGCGACGACGTTTTCCACGTTTGCGAGGCGGGCCTGTCGCAGATAATCGAGGAGCTCGTCGACCGTGCGACCCACGCAGGTCAGGTGCGTGGCGACCGGCAACTGGAACTCGCGGCGGACGCGGGCGACAACTTCCAGCGTCGTGCCCTGCGACGAACCGCCCGCGCCGTAAGTGCACGTGATGAAGCCGGGCGAAAATTCGACCAGCCGCTGGACGTGCTGAAACAGCGTAGTCAAGCCCTGGGCCGTCTTCGGCGGAAACAGTTCGAACGAGAGTCCGAATCGTCGGTCGCCGTATACCGTGGAAAGCGTCATGGTGTGATTCCGCATTGACTCAACTTGCGGATTTAAGCGTATTCGCACGTCCGCAACAACTGCCAATTCGCAACAATCAACGTTAGGTCCCTCGTCCGGCCGAGCCAGGTCTTCGAAGCTGGCCCCGCTCCCTGGCGGCGGTGGTCGCCCCAAATCGGGCCCCACGAACCAGGAGAACCCGGCTGCTGGGCGGGGCCGCCTTTTTTTTTACAGCTGGGCGTGCGGCCCTGCCGGAGCGCGTAATATCCGTCAGATCAAGCTTCTCGTGCCGGTCTCGCCGGACGAATTTGCCGCCTTTTCGCATTTGGGCGGAGGGCAATTCACAGGACCTCGCCCCGTAAACTACGATATTCCATCGGTTCCAACTAGATTCGGGTTCTGCCTCACATGATGAATTCAACCTTTGAGATCGTGATCGCCGGCTGCCTCCTGGGGGCCCTGCAGTTAGGCGTCGGAGTGTCCATCGGCCTGTGGCTGCGCCGCGGCAACCGGGCGGTCGTCAACCGAGGACATCAGGAAATGGTCGATGCGGGCCGCATCGCACAACGATTGCAGGCCTTGACGGGTGAAGTGTCGTCCAGCCTCGGCGTGCACAAAGCAAACATCGAAAAGGCCAGTGAAACTCTGGCGAACAATACGGCAGCCGACGGCAAAACGATTACTGAGTTGGTAGTTGCCGTGATCGGCGACATCGTCCTTTCCAATCAAAGCCTGCAGACCAAATTGGAAACGGCGGAACAGCGGCTCCAGGAACAGTCGCAGGAAATTCAGCGGCATATCTCACGATCGCTGACCGATACGCTCACTGGGTTGCCAAACCGGCGAGAGTTCGACCAGCGTCTGGCCGAGCGGATGGCCGGCTGGGCCCGGCGCGGCGAAGTGTTCTCGCTGTTGTTGCTGGACGTCGATAATTTCAAGAAACTGAACGACTTGCACGGCCACTTGGCAGGCGACCTGGTACTCACGACGTTGGGCCGGGGCTTGCGGTCGGTGCTACGCCGCGACGATTCCGTGGCCCGCTATGGCGGCGAGGAGTTCGCGATGATTTTACCGGCCACGACGTGCGACCAGGCCAGTCAAATCAGCCAAAAGATTTGCGATGCGACGGCCCGCGCCACGGTCCAGCATGGCGGCAACCAACTGGCCGTGACACTCAGCGGCGGACTGGCCACGATTCAGCGTGGCGAAAGACCAGAATCGCTCATTAGCCGGGCAGACGCGGCCCTCTATGCGGCCAAGGCGGCCGGTCGCAATCGCTTCTTTTTGCACGACGGCAAGCATTGCCGCGCGGCGTTTGACGCATCCTCGCCTGCAAGCGGTGCGACTCCCGGCCAGGATCCGGCCGGGCGACCAGCGCCGCAGAATGCCCGAACTTCAAATGGACTGCCGGCGCGGTCGACGACGGATTCCGCCGCTGCGCAGGAGCGTTCCGTCTCGGCTGAGTTAGCGCAAGTTTGCCTGGAGTTGCGTGAACATGTGCGCGAACGCACGGAGGATCCGGCCGAGGAAGTCTCGCACCGCTAGACGTTTTGCCCCCGCGCGGCGAAATCAAAATCACATGGTGCCGTCGCAACCTGCCCCCAACGTGCACAGTATCGCGACGGCGCCTCTAATTTCGCCGTCGTGCTGCCCAACCGTCCGTTGATCATTTTGCAGGAGCGCCTATCGGTCGCTTGAGCGGAATTTCCGCCTAGTTTACTGCGCAAATCCCGCACTCAATGGAGCACTCACCGACGACGCCCTGTCGGGCCGCGGTCGCCCGCAAGTCCGGACGGCCCCGTCTGCACCAACCAACCGCTCCACTCCCGCCCCGATTTGCCAGATGGCGGTGACGCACGGCGCCCGATTACTCTCTTTGAACGCGTATCATGAAGGCCACGGCCACGGCGGCTGACTCGTGGTGGCGCTGGCTGTTCTCTCCTCGAGATGAAACCGTCGTGCGTACTGCCAGCGGCCAGAGCGAGCTTCTGCCGGATGCCTCCCGCGGTTCGGCCGCGCAGCCTCCCCCTGCCAGACAGCAATACTTGGCGATTTGCAAAGTTGCCCGGTCGCGGCTCACTGCGTTCTATCGAACAAAACTCGATGTGGGCCGCTCCGCGGCCGGCCGCGTAAACGGGGGGCGACGCGGAAATCCTCCAATCCACCCTTGCCGCCTTCGCCGCAGATCGCGCAGACTACTGAAGTACTCGCTTGCCTGCGAGCCCGAATCGGCCCGCAAATGCACGGTTTTGCTGCAGACGACCGGCGGGCCGCGGATGGAAGTCTGCCAGCCGCCCATCGGGAGCCGAGCACAAATCGGTGGGACAGACTGCTGCCACACGGCAACAAACGCGATACAATGGCAACCGCATACGCAATAGTCCGCATTCGGTGTGTGGTTGTCGTCCGCCGCGTGTACAGGCTAAGGGTAACTAGGAACTCGGACCCATGAGTCAAGCTACATTGGCTGCGCAAAAGCATTGAACGGCATACCTGGAGCGAATCGACCCCCCAAGCCCTGTACGAAAAGTGCCAGGTCTTGGCCAGCAACCTGTGGTGGAGCTGGCATCCGGAGGTCGTGAACCTGTTCCGTGACCTCGATCCGATCAAATGGCGCAAGGTCGACCACAATCCGATCGTGCTGTTGGCCGAGATGACCCCGGAGCAATTGGCCGAGCGGGCGTCGGAGATGGTGCTTTCAACGCGCATCAACCAGGCCCACCGGCGTTTGAAAGAGTATCTTTCCAACACGCGGACCACCTGGCGCTGGTGAAACGGGTGTGCTCGGCTCGAAGCCGGTCGCTTACTTCTCGGCTGAGTTCGGCATTCACGAATCGGTTCCGATATATTCGGGCGGCCTGGGCGTCCTTTCGGGCGACCACATCAAAAGCGCCAGCAGCCTGGGCGTGCCGCTGGTGGCGGTCGGCCTATTCTACGACCAGGGCTATTTCAAGCAGCACCTCGACCTCGACGGCTACCAGAGCGAAGAATATCAGGATACGCGGGTGGAAAACCTGCCGATTGAGCCGGCGGTCGACGCCGGAGGCAAGCAGGTCACCATTTCGCTCGACACGCGCGGCGGCGGCCTGTTGGCCAAAGTGTGGCTGATGAACGTCGGCCGCGTAGCTCTCTACCTGTTGGATTGCGACGTCGAAGGGAACAGCCCGCAAGATCGTGACCTAACGTCGCGGCTGTATGGCGGCGACGTGCGGACGCGCATTCGCCAGGAGCTAGTGCTCGGCGTCGGAGGAATCAAAGCGCTGCGGGCCGTGGGGGTCTTTCCGGGCGTGTACCACCTGAATGAAGGCCACAGCGCTTTGCGCCGCTCGAAGTGATTCGGGAACGGATGGCGGACGATGGACTGTCGTTCGACGAAGCGCTGCGCGAAGTCGCGCATCGGACGGTGTTCACTACCCATACTCCGGTGCCGGCCGGTCACGACCGCTTCGACGCCGGGCTGGTCGAAGAGCACTTAGGCCCGCTCCGCGATCGGTTGGGCATTTCGCAAGCTCAACTGATGGGACTAGGCCGCGTCGAGCCGCAAAACGAATTCGAGCCGTTTTGCATGACGGTGATCGGCTTGAAGCTGTCGCGCCGGGCGAACGCAGTGAGCGCGCTGCACGGCGATGTGTCGCGCCGGATGTGGGCCCACCTCTGGCCGTGGCGTGTGGAAGAAGAAATCCCCATCGGCCACATCACGAACGGCGTCCACATACCGACCTGGTTGGCCCACCCGATGCACCAGTTGTACGACCGCAACTTGGGCACGAACTGGCACGAGCGGATGGGCGACCCCAAGGTGTGGCAGGACCTGTACGACGTCGATCACGGCGAGATGTGGGAAGTCCACAACGCGCTCAAAACGCGGCTCTTGGAATTCGTTCGCCGCCGAGTGGGTCGACAGGCTCGCCGGCGGCAAGAGCCGGATGAAGTGATCGAGGCGGCTCGCAATGTGCTCGATCCCAACGCGCTCACGATCGGCTTCGCGCGGCGTTTCGCCACCTACAAGCGGGCCGACCTCGCGTTCCGCCGCCTCGACGAGTTGGCCGCCCTGCTGGCCGATCCGCAGCGGCCGGCACAGCTCATTTTTTCCGGTAAGGCCCATCCGGCAGACGAGCCGGGCAAACAATTGATCAAGAAGATCGCCAATATGCGGCACGACCCGCGCTTTGCCGGGAGAATTGTGTTCGTTGAGGATTATGACATTAACGTGGCCCGCCACCTGGTGCAGGGCGTCGAGGTGTGGCTCAATACGCCGCGGCGGCCGAAGGAGGCCTCCGGTACCAGCGGCATGAAGTCGGTTCTCAACGGGGCGCTCAACCTATCGATTCTCGACGGCTGGTGGGCCGAGGCTTACAACGGCCGCAACGGCTTCGCGATCGGCAACGGCACGCAGCACGTTGACGACGAGATTACCGACACCCGCGACGCCCAGAACCTGATCTCAGTCCTCCGCAACGAGGTGATTCCGCTCTACTACGAGCGCGATGCCGACGGGCTGCCCCGCCGCTGGATCGAAATGATGATCGAATCGATCGCCACCCTGGCCGCCCGCTTCAGCGCCAACCGGATGGTCATCGACTACGTCCGCAAGTGCTACCTGGTGGCGGCGGGCGGATTGAGCTCGGAGATGAACCGGCGGTAAGCAGGGGCGGCCTCTGTCCGTCTTCCGCGGCGACGCGCGACCACAAGATGTAGTGCGCTCACTTTGGATGTTGCCCCACTAATTTTTTTCTTTTTTCGCGGGGACAAAATGTGGACGCGCGGCGCGCGGTCGTTTCGCGCAAGTGACGGCTGGCGTGGGAGTTGCGGCGTCGCGTGAGGCGAGTTGCGCTCGAATAAGGCCCCGGGGGGTGGGACAATTGAGGTGCTGTGAGGCGTTCTCTTGTGGTGGGGAAGGTGTCGGGTTTCGGGTGTCACGTGGTGGAAATCGCCGCGCGGAGGTTTCAGCGCTCTGGTGGTGGCCAGTGGTGTGGCGGAATTCGAGTTGCCAAAGAGCCGTTTGTGTGGGTGAGTATAGCAGTTTGTGTACGTATGTACCATAGAGCTTTTTGGCCACCTGGGAAGAAGAGGGGAGGGCGAGAGTAGGAGAGCGGCAGAGCCGGAGAACTGTAGAACTGTAGAGTAAGAACAGGTGGCTGCGGCAGAGCGCAAGCAGGAATCTCAGGATTCGCGATCGAATAAACGAGTGGGGATAAGGAATATTCTGGTTGAATTCGGCCACTGAATCTGGCAGAGTAGAGGGGCCGATCATACGCCACTCGCCGCGGCTCTTGCCCGCAATCGGCCTGACAACCGTGAGAAGTTCGTGACTCCGAGTTCCCGCCCCTAAAGCGTCGCAACGGCGGCGCCGTCAGATCGACGCGCTCCAGAGTGCTCGCGGCTTCAATCAAACATTGTCGGCATCGGCGGTTAAGTCGCTAAATAGGTCAATGTAACTTTGATAGCGAAAGCGACGGTTACGCGTCTGACCGGTAATTTCAGTTAGAATCCCCTCTTCTTCAAGGCGCGCTACCAAGTCGTTCGCCGCCTGATAGGTCGTACCTGTTAGCCTCTCGATGTCGGCCACCGCGACGGTCGGATGTTCGTAGAGGTGATCGAGCACGCGATTTCCATTCCCGGCTGTGCGTCCCAAGCTATTGGTGATGACGCGTCGGTGATCTTCTCGCAAGCTGAGGATTTGCCGGGCAGTTTCGGTTGCCTGCTCGCTTACCTCTTTGACGCCCTCCAAAAAGAACGCCAACCACGCCTCCCACGCTCCTTCATCCCGTACGGCCTGCAACCGTTCGTAGTACATCTGGCGATGCCGTTTGAAGTAGTGCGACAGGTAGAGAACCGGCTTCAGCAACACACGTTGTTCGCACAGCAAGAATGAGATCAGTAACCGCCCAATGCGTCCATTGCCGTCCAAAAACGGATGGATTGTTTCAAACTGCACGTGTGCCAGCCCGATTTTTACCAGCAATGGCAAGCGCGCGTCGGTATGGAGGAACTGTTCCAGATCGCTCAAGTGTTGAGCGACCTGATCCGGCGGCGGCGGTACGAAAGTCGCTTCGTTCAAGGTGCAGCCGCCGGGCCCAATCCAATTCTGGCTTGTCCGCAGTTCTCCGGGCGTGAGGTGGGAGCCGCGGACATTCTCCAGGAGTTTGGCATGGATTTCGCGAATCAGGCGCACGGAGACGGGAAACACATCCAGCCGCGCAATACCGTAGTTCATCGCGCACACGTAGTTGATGACCTCCTCGGCGTCCTGGGGTCGATCGGCAGCGAGGATTTTGGCCTCAGCGTCAAGGACGTCTTGGAGGGAGCTTTGTGTTCCCTCGATCTGGCTGGAAAGAACCGCTTCCTTGCGGACGTACATGAAGACGAACAAATCGGGATTGGGCAGCGTCTTGATCGAACCGTCCAACCGCCCCAGCGCACGATCGGCCTGTGAGAGGAGGACCTGTAGCTCGCCGGCCAAATCAATTGGCGGGACGGGCGGCAATGGCGCTGGGATGAAAGCGCGGTATCCGGACGGTTGCGGCAGGTATTGCCCTGCTCGCCGAGGCGTTGCCGATGCCGTTTTTTCCTGCGCCATAGTTCGCCGTGCCTTGAATATGGGAGCGGCTTGCCGCCATATTAAAGGCTGCCTTTAATACAGGCTACCATCTCCTCCATACTAAAGGCAGGCGCGACCCTCGAATTTCAGGCCAGTTACCTTCCACGCCTCTCACCTATCCGGCCCAAACGGCAGGCGCGGCGGTAGCGTTTGCCAGAGCAGGGCGACTTCGTTGGGCGTCAGGCCGTAGGCTCTGCGTTGACCAGGTCGCTTAGTTGGCGCTGGCAGTTGCAAGACTTTGGCCGCTTGGGCGCGGGCTGGTTCGATCGTGCGGACGTGTTCGTCGCGCAGGCTCTTGAGAGCGGCCACCGACGCGCCTTTCTTACGCCTCGTTATGCCTTGCCTAAAACGTCTCCAATTTCACCGTACAATTTTGACAACTGCTCGTGCGTGATGCCGTAGACGGCGAGGATTCTCTGGCCATTGTCGTGCTCCAATATGAGGTTTTGGCGATCCTCATAGAAAGGAGAGGGCCACAACGTCAAGCGATCGGGTGGATTCGCGTTGATCTCGTGCTCGTTATCGCGGTCCAGCTTCGGCATCTTCATGAGTATCTCCGTACTCGTGGAAGAGGAACAAGCGAACGGGAATCATGCAGCATCGCGTACGTATTCGCGATCGTCGGAAAAGTCGAGAGGGCTGGCGGCGAGCGTTTACGATAAACCGACGGCCCTGGCATGCGCGATCTCGCGTGGCTCGATGGGACGCAATTGATCGGATCGGAGCGAAACGACCG
Organism: uncultured Planctomycetota bacterium; assembly: GCA_963738665.1. Lineage (GTDB taxonomy): Bacteria > Planctomycetota > Planctomycetia > Pirellulales > Lacipirellulaceae > JABDGM01. The sequence continues at coordinate 142,090 of CAVTXL010000001.1, read as the reverse complement.
CGAGGGTTTCGCCTTCGAGCGTTGCGAACTCGACTTCGTAGCCCTTGTCGCCGTGGACCAGAACGACGGTGCCGATGTCGCCGGCGCTGAGACCATGCTCCGGCAGATCGGTTGTCAGGACGACGCTCTGTAGTTCTTTCATGTTGGCTTCCTTGTTTTACAAGCGCTTGAGCGGATAAGCCGTTACAAAGCGTGGGACCGTTTCCTCGGTTCGGAGAAACCAAACGCTGCGGACGAGCGGCTCCCGGCCATTCGGACAATTCATTATACCCTCAACGACAAATCTTCGCCCGAACGGCGACAGTTCCTCTCGGGTGACCCCGTGGCCCGCGGCGTGCTGTTTTAGCGCAGCCGCCAGTTCTTGCCATCGATCGGGCGTGAAACCAAACCGGCGAAAAAACGCCGCCTTGTGCTGCCCATCGCGATGCGTTTGGCTGAGCAAATAGTCGACTACTTTCACTCGCGGCACCACAACTTGCTCGATGTTGGGTAGTTCCATCGACTATTTGTTCCTTTGCCACGGCTGGTCACCTTCGGGGTGACTACCTGCCTACTTTGTTGCTTCCTCGACGATTTTGATTTCGTCGTCGGTGAGGCCGTAGAGCTCGTAGACGACCCGGTCGATCTCGCGGTCGGTGGCTTCAATTTGCCGCTCACGCGAGCAGGAGGCGCCCCAAAGCTCGGTCATTCGCGGACAAGTAATTTGGCCAAAGCGAATTAGGTTGCACAAGTGTAACCTAATTGCTATAGTTCCCTTAGCTGGTGGACGAAACTCGGCTCCATGCCGTGTGGGCGTCTTCGGATGCCCCTATATCTGCCGGCTATTGTTTTGCGCGTGAATCGAGTGATATTGAATTGTTTCTTGTGTAATACACACCTGCGCCGATTTGCGAGTATCATCCACATCGTGGATGAGTCCGATCTTCGACGCAATCAAATTGAGAAATCGATCCTCATTTCGCTCATAAAAGCGTTGCAACGCCCACAAACAATAGTCCGCCGCTTGCAAACAAACGACGTCGACGCAACGCGCTGCCACAATTTCAATTGGCGCGGTTCCCGTAATCCCCCACTTTTGATAAAAGCTCGTTCGCGCTGCTTCTAGCGCATTGCGGAGCGATTCGGTTCGATCGGAACTTCCCCGCCGCGCGAATACGATTCTGTATCCATCGTCCTTGTGCAATCGTTCACGAAACAATTGGCTGACGCAGCGGTCGTACAGTTGATTGGGATGGTAACGATAGCTGGGTTTTTTGCGATTATGCTCCAGCACTTTGTCGGTGATAACCTGTTTATCGCGGACAACGGCATAAAATCGAATCGGAGCGTCGGCCAGCAGTTTGAAAACTTCGCGGCGGACTTCCGGTAAATCATCCTTTGCATGAAACCCCAGCGCCGTCTTCTTCTGTTCTATCTGCATTGATGGCACACCCTGGAAATACGGATCGGCCAGGAGTTGTTGGCGAAGCGAATTCAGTCGGTCCGCGAGGGATGTCGGATATTCAACATCGACCTTGCCGAGAATGAAATTCTTCGACGAGCCTGACACGCCCACGATGCTCTGCTTCTTGCGGTTGAAGAGGATTGGATCGCCCGCTTCGTCGACGAAGTAATGGCGAATCACAGGCGGCTGCGATGTATCGCTCATGCGGTTGCTTCCTCGACGATTTTGATTTCGTCGTCGGTGAGGCCGTAGAGCTCGTAGACGAGTCTGTCGATTTCGCGGTCGGTGGCTTCGATCTGCCGCTCGATGACGGTCCGCTCGTGGGCGGTTTGCGATTGCGGCCGAGGCGCGGGAGTGTGCGTACCCATTATGAACCGATCACTTTTGCGGGAGCGCTTTAATTAGTGCTTCCATAGCATCGTCACACTGTTGTTCGATTACCCGACAGTCCACTTGCGCTGTGTGAGCGGATTGTTGAAGCACAAGTGAAATCATTTCGTTAGCCGATGTGCCTGCTCTTTTGGCGAGGATGCGTTTCAGAATTGCACGGTGCACTCGAAGCCGGCCGCGACTGACATCAACGCGGTGCTCAAGTTCTACCTTGTCCATATCTGGCCCCTTGCCATCCACGCTTGCCCAATCCCGCCCCGCCGCCCTTGCGTGTTCTGATAGATATTCAACGTAGTATTGCGCATAGACGGCTCGATAGTTCTGAAGTTCGTCACATGGCGCTCAATCTGCGTATGACATCGTTCGACAAAGGCGAGACGGCGACTGACATACCACGTTACAATGCCCCCTAAGATCGCGCCGATCAACCCGGATGCAACATTCGCCAGGTCTATCATTCCAGCGCTCCTCGACGATTTTGATTTCCTCCGGCGTCAGGCCGTAGAGTTCGTAGACGAGGCGGTCGAGTTGTCCTTCGGCGCCGTCCAGCATGCGTTTTTTTACTACCCGGGAGTGGCCGCCGGGGGCGGCTGCCACTTGCTGTTGCAATTCGGTCACCTCCTCTACTAGCCGGACAAGTAGGCTTTGCTGCTTTGAGGTTTTCGGGAGCCTCACTGGAAATGGCTCGAGGTATTGTCCAAAGAAACGCAAATACGCCTCGCCGGGACCTTCTCATGCGGCGCACACCTGTCGGAAATAAAACGCCGCCAAGCGACTATTTAACAGCCCCAACAACGGCAGATCATCCGTGGGTATGAAATATACAGTGTTCGCCCCAAAATGTCCGTCTCGATCGAGCGCGAATCGGCAGGAGGTCGCGATATCAGGAAATACAATCTTAGGTGATTGCATCCATTCCTTATACGCGTACTGCGGCTGCTGCAGCTCATACCACTCCTGTTCGGTTGCGCGTTGTTCCAAGTCCTTGCGAAATTCACTCAAATGCGCAGGACGGCTGGGTAAGGCTTCATGTCGATGCCGTGCGGCGTGTAGATAAGATACTCATCAGCGGGAGCAAGATTGTACCGCTCGATGCAACGTCCCTGGATAAATGGGTGAATAATGCTTTTCGCGCAGGATTTTTTTTCACGATGCGATGCATCTCTGCTTTGCTCAATACAAATGCATCGATTAAACCCGACTTGATACCCATGCAGATCCGCCCGTCAGTAAACTCTTGTAGCGTCGTCGCGCCTTGTTCCAGCTTTTGCATGAGGGCTGCAACATTTGGTTGCATTAAGTTCCAAACGTCTCCTTTGACAGCGTTGGCGGGTATCGCATAGGCAATTAGATCAGTGCTTTCCGCAAGAGTTACCGTCCGCGACTTGGACTGCTCGAAAATCCTCGCGGTCGGGAGGCGGAGAATACTTTGTTCGCGCTCTGCTGGTCCCACGCTGCGTAATTAAGACGATCGTACGGACTGTTGCCCCGCGAAATACGGGAAGTCCGGCCAAATCAATGATACGAATGGGATGTGCTACGTCGCTAATGAGCGCGCGAACCTTGCGCCGATAGTTGGCTCGGAGAAACTTGTTCGAGACAATCATTCCGAACATTCCACCTTCGCGGAGCAATTGATGCTCGCGTTCAATGAAATAGGCGTAAAGATCAGTCCGTTCTTCGTGAACCTTGTAGTGGGAACGGAGATAGCTTTTGAGTTCTTTGAACGTTTCCATGCGGATATAGGGCGGGTTGCCGATGACGGCATCAAAACCTCCGCTTTGCATGATCACTGGGAAGCCATCTTGTCCGCCCCAATCGAAGACATTGATTCGATGTTGTTCGCTTTCTTCAAGTAAACTGCGCTCGTTGCCCGTTGTAGAAGTCACGGCCGATAAGAGAATTTCCGCAGCGGATATTATTAGCCAGGTCGGGAAGCGCCCGCTCTTTTTGCAGCAGCATCCGCTGCACCGATTCCTTAGTTTCGCCTTCGAGCACCTTGAGGAGCAGCGAGAGCTTGGTGACTTCGACGGCCTGGTAGTCGATGTCCACGCCGTAGATGTGGGCGAGCAGGATTCGCTTGCGCTCGGCTCGTCGTCAGGCGCCAGTCGCCGGTGGCGGATTGGTAGATTCGGGATCTTGCGCCGCGGGCGTGCTTGGCGGTCGCTTCGGTCGGTGTACTGCTTGAGGTACCAGTCGAGCAGGTACTGGTAGGCGACGATCAGGAACGAGCCGCTGCCGCAGGCCGGGTCGAGCACGGAGAGCGGTTTTCCCGCTTTTGATTCCTTGAACGTGGCGGTGAGGCCGCCGACTTCCTGCGGCGACTTGCCTTCGACGCAGCTTGCCGACCGTGTTCTCGACGATGTAATCGACGATGTACGTGGGCGTGTAGTAGACGCCGCCGGCTTTGCGGACTTCGGGTTTTTCCTCGATCTTGGCCGTGTGGCCGGGCGTGAGGCGGATGACCTTGCCCAGGAACTGCTCGTAGACCTGGCCCAGGATGTCGGCCGGCATGGCCGGAGAATTCGTAGGGGCATCGGGATAGTAGAGCCGCCTGCACAATCTGCTTGAGGACTTTGTCGTCGATCGCCAGGTCGGTGGTCAGCGTGTCGGGGTCGCTCGCGGCCTTTCTCGGGCTGGAAGTGGAACAGGCCGGAGTTGTATTTGTCGTCGGCCCGATGGAACAGCTCAACCAGGCGGCGGTAGACGGTCGTCGCCGTTCAGAAGCGCCTGCAGCCGGCCTTCTTCCTCGATGCGGCGGCCTTCGCACATGCGCAGGAAGATGATGCGGTCGATGATGAGCTGGACGGCCGTGTTGAGCTGGCGGTCGTCGATCTCTGGATTGCGAAGGCAGATGTTTTTCGCCAACAGCTCGCGCCAGGATTCGATCTCTTCGAGGAACTCTTCATCGACCGGGGCGGTGCCGCGTTTCTTTTTGTTCGACTCGGCGTATTGGTCGAAGGAACCTTTCTCAATTGCCGTTGGCGAGAAAACCGAAGCGATCTCGCTCCACCGCTCGACATACTCGGTGTATTTGAGCAGCATGACGCGGGCCGTAGCGGCCTTGTCGTCCACGTCGGGCTTAACGCGGCAATCGTAGACGGCGAATTCCTCGAAGTCGGTGAGAATGGACAATGAAAGCTTGGCAGTCCACGCGTAGCGGCGTAGTTGAAAGGCGGGGCCTACATCCGACGTGATGTCAATCGATGGCTTTTTTGCCTCCACGAAGAACTTCGGTGTTCCTCCAATGCGGAAGCAATAGTCGGGGGCCCGTACCGAGCGCCTCTACTTGCATCGAATGTTCGAGAATGACATCTCGATACGCTTCGTGCTTGCCCTGCTCGTTGTCTACGTCCCAACCTAAGGCGGCGAAAAACGGATTGAGAAAATCGTTACGCAATGAGGCTTCTTTGTAATCGCCGCGGACGTAGGTTTCGCGGTGTTCGGCAAACTTTTCGACGAGTTGACGTATCGTATCTGGCGCCGTGTTATTGATGTCCTGCACGGCTTCAAGTTTCTTCGCCATCATCAACCTTTATCGGCGAGATTCAAAATGATATATGGTGACCGATCCATTCGCCCTCTGTCGGCGAACGGAGAAGTTTGAGTTTAACCGGTTGCCCGCAGTGATCCTAGACTAGGGAGTATGCAGCCGTTTCCATTGTCGGCTGGCCCAGCGATTGAGTACGGCCGAATCGACGGCGGGCATTTGGAAGCCCGTCAGGTGCGACCGCAGTACGTCGGGGCGAAAGAGTGGCTTGGCTTCGACTGGCATAGCTTTGCCTTGGGGCGAAAGACTGATAGTTTAGCGACTTTCAACACAATTTGTCGATGTTGGTGGATGGCCGCGAAAGTCCATCAATGTTTCTGGATGCTTCGCTCGCTCTTCCCCAGATCGCGGAGTTTGCGGAGTGAGGTTGCCTTGCCGCAGTCGCGCATCGACAATCGGATCCATGCCCACCACAATTCAATCGCCACAAGGCGCCCCGATCGACGAACTATGTGCCGCGTTGGCCGCGCGAGCGGCCGAGCTTGATCGCAACCCTCATTGGCCGGCTGAGCAATTGCGGCTCTGCGGTGAATACGGCGTGTTCGAGTGGTTTATCGATCCGCAGTGGGGCGGGCAAGGTTGGGACGAAGAAAAAATCGTCCGCGGCTACCTGGCGCTGAGTGCGGCCTGCCTGACGACGACGTTTATCATCACGCAGCGGACCGGGGCGTGCCGGCGGATTGCGGGCAGCCGCAATGAAGGGCTCAAACAGCGGCTGCTGCCGGAGTTGGCGAGCGGCGCTCGATTTGCCACCGTCGGCATTTCGCATTTGACCACCAGCCGCCGGCATTTGGCGAAGCCCGTGCTGTCGGCCACGGCCACGCGCGGTGGGTTTCGGCTGGACGGATATTCACCCTGGATAACCGGGGCAGCGGCGGCGGACACGCTTGTGCTGGCGGCCACGCTTGTCGAAAACGACGAGCCGACCGATCGGCAACTGCTGCTGGCCGTGCCCCGCGATTTGGACGGTGTATCGGTTAACGAGCCGTTGCCGCTGGTGGGCCTCTCGGCCAGTTGCACCGGGCCGGTTTCGCTGAACAACGCCGAGGTGGCTGAGGAATGGGTAATTGCTGGACCGGTGCCGAACGTGATGAGCGGGGGCGTCGGTGCGAATACGGGCGGATATGAAACGTCGACGCTGGCGATCGGAGTGGCTCAGGCCGCGGTCGAGTTCATCACCGAGCAGTCGGCGAAGCGGAAAGAACTTGCGGCCGCGGCCGCCGCGCTTTGCGAAGAGCACGGAAAGCTGCGTAGCGATTTGCTCGCGATTGCCGGGGGCAAGGAAGTGTGCAGCAAAGAGTCGCTGCGGCAGCGGGCGAACAGCCTGGTGCTGCGGGCGAGCCAGGCGGCTCTTTCGGCGGCAAAGGGGAGCGGCTACGTCGTCGGGCATCCGGCCGGCCGCTGGTGCCGCGAGGCGCTGTTCTTCCTCGTTTGGAGCTGCCCGCAGCCGGTGGCGAACGCGAATTTGTGCGAATTGGCAGGCATTTGGGACCAGGACGAATGACGAATTGGCCAAGGAAGAAAGCTCGCGCGGGAAACGTGGCCCGATTTAGACATTAGAGACTCGCCAGTTATCCCAGTTTCGCTGCTAGCACCGGCATGGTGCAAGTCGTCCTTCTATGAATTCTTCGCGACAGAGGTTCGCCCAAGCCAAGTTCACGTTGACATTGACAGAGCTCCAGCGCTAGATTGCAGGTTGCCAATCTAGCGCTTTGTCAAACTTTGATTTTCGGATTAGCCGTAGGGCGCTAGCCCACGGTTCGTGCAGTAAAACCGGGGGCTAGCGCCCCGCGGCTGATTTGTCGAACCCGAATACTTCGCGTTGACAGAGCACTAGTCTCACCTACCGACTACGGAACGACCACATGACGGATGAGGACGACGGGCCAGGGCAGGTCCGCCGAATTGGTGCATGGCCGGACGGATCCAAGAGCGGCCAGCTCGCGCACAAGCGCTGCACCGGCGACTCTTTCGCGGCGACCGATCGGACGGCGATCCTTGCCGCCAGAATTGCGCTGGCGGTTGCGCAACTGCGAACAATCTACTGGCAGTCGGAAGCGAATCAGGCGCAGCAGGATCAAACGCCGAGGGCATCGCCCATGCATCGCACTGGCCACCTAGACACTGTCGCGCCCGTCGTGGCGCTAATTTCGGACTCGATTTCCACTCCAGCGCACCCGGGTGTGATATCGCCCACCGCGTGCGCCGAGACGGGACCGTTCCTTGCCGTCAGGCCGGGCGATGCGAATGTTGTTGGGCCGCCCGAATCCGCCGCCTTTCTAGCCGAAAGCAGCTCAGAGTTCGACGTGCTGCGCCAGCGTCGACGACAATTGGCGATTACGATCCGGCAAAGGATCGAAACCAGGCTGGCCGGCCGGATTCGTGATTTGTCGGTGCGATTTTCGGGCCAGACGCTTCTGCTCGAAGGTCGCTGCGCGACTTATTACACGAAGCAACTTGCGCAGCATGCCGCTCTAGCATTGCTCGACGACGAACAGCTCGAGAACGCCATCGTTGTCGCCGTGCCGCGGTGAGAGGACGAAAGAGCCGCGAGTCGAGTGTCACGAGCCTGATTCGCTGTTTGGGTTTGCGGCCTGGGGAATCCGATTCTCGACGTTTCGTAGCGCCGCTTCCAACGCACCTTGGCCGGCCGCGAAGTTGATCTCGATGGCAACCGCCCAAATCTCCTGGTTCGCGATCTTTTCGCCGCCCAGCTTGACTAGATCCTTTTGCGTGCACACCACAGCTTCGACAGGTGTCAATTCGATCAGTCGGCGGAGCGCATCGAAATCGCTGGTTGGATAGTGATGATGGTCGGCAAATTCGCGCCAGACGACGACATCACTGCCGGCCGCTGCCAATGTGTGACGGAAGCCGGCCGGGTTTCCAATGCCGCAAAATGCGGCGACCTTGCGGCCCCGGATGAAGTCAAGCGGCTGGCTAGCGCCAGCCGAGTTGATGAGACCGGTCGGAGCGTGGACCACCTCACACCATACGGCGAGCGGCGCCAAGTCGGCGACGCGACGTCGAATCGCGGCGCGAGCCGCCTGATCGATCGCATCGGCCCGGCTGAGGCACACAACGCCTGCCCGGCGCAAGCCCTCAAGCGGCTCGCGCAAGGTGCCGCGCGGAAAGACGTGCTCGAAGCCAAACGGCTCAAGCGCGTCAAGCAGCACGATGTCCAAATCACGCGCCAAGCGGCGGTGTTGAAAGCCGTCGTCGAGCAGTACCAGGCCGCAGCCGTGCCGCTCGATCGCCGCAAGCGCCGCGGCAACTCGATCGGCATTCTGCACCTGCGGCACTTCGGGAAGCGATTGGTGCAACTCGAGCGCCTCATCGTTCCGTCCATCCGCCGCCGCGCGGTAGCCGCGGCTAACAACCGCCAGGCAACGGCCGCGTGAAGTAAACCAGCGTGCCAGCCATTTCACGAGTGGCGTTTTCCCCGTGCCACCGAGCGTCAGATTGCCGACGCTTACTACTGGCACGCCTACTTGGTGGATTTTGGCCGCGCCGCGGTCGTAGCGCCGGTTCCGCCACTCCACGGCCGACCGATAGGGAATCTCGGCCGCTCGCAACACACTCCGCACGAGGGCCGCTACGGGTCCACGTCGCCGGCCGCTCACCAGCTCACGAAATTCAGCTTCATTAAGCATCGCGGAGTGGTGGGCGATTCATGAAGTCACCGGCCCGGGGGGGCGGGAAAAAGCGGTCAAAAGTCAATCGATCGTCCGGATCGTCGAATTCGGTGGCCGCCAGCAGGGCCTGTTGGTGGTGCCGGCCGGCGCGAACCAGATCGCCGCCGCAGGCGTAGGCATTTGCGGCTGCCCCGTGGGTGCTAGCCCGGTCGAAAGGGGGCAGCCCGCTGGTTTCGCAGGCCAGCCGCAGGCAGGTTTCAGCGTGGCGGATCGCCTCTTCGGCAAGCCCGTCAGCCGCGTAGGCGGTGGCCAACAGGTACTGTGCCCGCAACACATTCGCCGACGTACCTACTGCTTGCCAATGGAGGCGGGACGCATGGGCCAGGTCGATCATCTGCCGGGCCTGATCGGGCGAGCGATCGGCTGCTTCGACGAGCTCCCAGGCCCGGTTGTTGAACTCGACGGCAAACCAACGATGTGCCTGCTTCTGGTCGAAGGGGGATTGCGCGATACCGGGCCTCGGCGATATTCAATTTTGAAGCAGTTTATCAGACCGGCCGGCATTTGGTTAGGGGTTGAACTGATTGTGCCATTCGTCCTTCAAGCTGAGCGGGCCATGCAGGCGGCCGACGGGCAGCCGCCCTGGCAAGGCGGCTGTTGTCCGAACACAATGAATGCAACGACAACGATAGGGCGCAGACCGATTTAGCACGAGGAACTCGCGTGGCCGACCTGGTAGGGAAAAAGCTGAAAGATTACATCGTGCTCCGCCGCCTGGGCCGCGGCGCGATGTCCGATGTCTATCTGGCGGAGCAAATCTCGCTGGGCCGGCAGGTGGCCCTGAAAGTGCTCAATGAAGAGCTGGCCCGCGACCCGGCCTATGTGCGCCGCTTCCATCACGAGGCGCGGGCGGCCGCGGCGCTAGTCCACGCCAACATCGTGCAGATTTTCGAGGTCGGACAGGACGAAGGCCTGCACTATATTGCGCAGGAATACGTGCCGGGACGAAATCTAGGCGAGATCATCCATGCCAAGGGCGCGCTGCAGCCGCGCCTCGCGCTCGATATTCTCCGCCAGGTCGCGGCCGCGCTCACAAAGGCTGCCAGCGAAGGCATCGTCCATCGCGACATCAAGCCCGAGAACATCATGCTCTCCAAGAGCGGTGAGGTAAAAGTCGCCGACTTCGGTCTGGCCCGCGTGCAAGGCGACGGCAGCGTGAATCTGACGCAAGTGGGTGTCACGATGGGCACCCCGCTGTACATGAGCCCCGAACAGATTGAAGGCGGCCCGCTCGATTTGCGCAGCGATATCTATTCGCTCGGTGTAACCGCCTACCACATGCTGGCCGGCTCGCCGCCGTTCGGCGGCGATTCGCCTCTCTCGGTGGCCGTTCAGCATCTCCACCAGACGGCCGAGCCGCTCTCGCGGCGCCGCCCCGATGTGCCCGAGAAGCTCGCCGCCATCGTCGACCGCATGTTGGCCAAAAAACCGGATGATCGCTACGCCGAGCCGGCCGTGCTGCTCCGCGAGTTGCATCAGCTCGCCGGCGACGGTGCATCGCAGGGTTGGGCCACGCGGCCCGACGACTGGTCGCTGGCCGAGATGATCATGATGGCGGACGACCGGGCCGAGGCCACTTCGCGGCTCGATGACTTAATGAAAACGACCGCACTGGTGCACCAGCGCCGACCGTCGTGGAAATGGCAGGTGGCCGGTTTGCTGGCCTCGATTTCGCTGGGTGTTTTCGCCGCCGCCTGGGTGGGCCGACCGAGCCTGCTGGTTCGACAAGAGCGGGGCGTCGCGACCTTTAGCAACGAATGGGAACAGTTTTATCACGCCATTACGGTCGACCGACCTGAGGCCTGGGAGGCCGTCATCACACGCTTTAAGGACGGCGATCCATTCTGCCTGAATCTCGCCCGCGAAGAATGGGCCAGCTATTACCTGTTCCGCACGCACAGCGGCTACGAAAAGGCACGCGAGCCGCTGCAAAAGCTGGCCGACTTGCCAGAGAGCGAGCGGTCGTTCCGCACGTTCGGAATCGCCGGACTCGTTGTGGCCTACACGAATCTCGGGAAATATCAGGAAGCCGATCGAGAATTCCAGGCGCTCGATCAAACGATGCGGGAAGACCTGGAAAGAGATAATCCCCAGTTATTTGAGCTGTTGAAAGAAGCCCGCAGCCAGCTCGATAAGGAAGCGATCGATCAGTAACGGTTCGCCGATTCGATCTAGCCGATGGCGAGTGTCTTTCCTCGCCGTGCAATTTGCCGGCTTGCGGCTACGCCGCCCTGGAACGGCGCGCGTCGCGTTTGGCAAGCTGCTCGGGCGATTCGACGGGGCCTGCCAGATCGGCATCGCGGTGCGCGGCGGTCCGGCCGCTCTTCAACAGCATCACGCCAACGAAGATCCACACCAGCACAAAGCCGCCAACCAGTGCTAGGGCGATGAACGAAGATGGCATGGTTGTGGTTCGCGCGGCAGTGGCGAGGCTCGTCCGCTATCAACTTCTTCATCGGCATTGCGACAGGCTCGTGTAATTCGGCGGCGCGGTCGGCGTTCGAGCTTTCCTAGCCGTTGTAACCGGATGCAACGCTCCGGCATCCAGCCGCGACCATGACCGTCAACCGCGACGATAGCTTGCAAGCGCGACGGCCTCTGGCAAGCCGCTTCGGTTGGTCGGCACTCATTTGCCATTGCCGGCGCGTGAACAATCTGAACGACGCCCCGGCCGCATCTTACTCCGGGGATCAATCCGACCAGTCTAGGCCTTCGCCGGCCGCACGACCGAATCTGGCAGCTCATTCTGTCCACAGCATCTAGTGGCTCGCCGCGCGCGGGCACACAAAACCGGCAGAAATACTATACAGACGTATAGTTTTCGGCCAGCGATTGTGCTAGCTTTCTGCCTGTCGATTTGCACATGCGTTGACGTAATTGGATCAAACCATGGGGCCGTGCGTGGCCACCGGCGGTCGCTCGTAGCTGAGTCGCTTGGCACTGCTTTTTGCCTCGGCCATCACCGTTCCGAGCTGGAGAGACAAGAATGATCGTGGCCGTATGCGAAGACTCTTCTCGATTGCGTGAGTTAGCTCAACCGAATCCCGGCAGCATGTATGACGAATATGATCTCAATCCACCGGCGGAGGAGACGGACGAGCCGAACGAGCTTGAGGAACCGCAATCCCCCTGGAGCGACGACGAGCGCTGGGACGTCTTTCTGCCCGACGACGAACCGTATGAGCCGGAGCCGGCCCCGGGCGACTTTTGGATTGATTTTGCCGGTAACGAAAATTGACTGCTCCGCCAAAGTCGAGCCGCGTCGTGCCGCGCGGCCCGGATTTGTTCGCCGCGAGGGACGACGAATGCTTCCACACTCGACGATCGAAGAAATCGAGCGCCTGCTCTGCGCGGGGAACCTGTCCCATCGGGCGATTGCTGCGCAGGTCGGCGTCGGACGGTCGACGGTGAACGCGGTCGCCAACGGAACGCGCAAGCCGATTCGCCAGCCTGGAGACGCGGGCGCGCTTCAAGAGGTCCGACCTGAGTTGCCGCCGGAACGATGTCCAGCGTGCGGATACCGGGTCCACATGCCTTGCCTGATCTGCGCGGCTCGTGGATTCCAAGTGGCAAGAAGGTCGCCCCATTCGCAAGCACTGCTCTTGCGAAAGCGCAATACCCGCCGGGCCACCTGATGGACCGCGTCCGTCGAAATGCGTTTCAATCGTAGAGCCCGCTTTGCGCCGCCGGCGACCCCTTCTTCGCAATCTCTCAAGACGTCATCGCGAGACGTCATGCATGTCAAATACGGCGTTCTGAAACAGCCCAGAATCGTGCCGTATAATTCAGGGTGTCGCCGACATGTGACGCCGCACCGCCAGTCGCCGGGGCAATTGTACCGCGGTGCGCGGACCGGTACACTGAGAAGTCCACATTGGCGGCGGCCGAGTGCGCCAAACGGTGGCAGGCACGCTCCCTGCGCCGAATTCCGGCTTGCGCACTGGGAGGGTGCCTGGCGTTTTGTTGGGGCTGGCTGAGTGATTTTCGCTTAAGAAAGGAAATCGTCGATGAGCCAGGTTAGTAGGCTTTCACTCAAGACTGATCGTAGGTTCGGCGGTATTAGCGAAATCGATCTGCCAGTCGTCGTTGGCACAGAGAACGAACCAGCCCTGGACATTTCCAAGCTCCGCGCCCAGACGGGCTTCGTCACGCTCGACGAAGGCTATATGAACACGGGCGCGACGACCAGCTCGATCACCTTTCTCGATGGCGAGAAAGGGATCCTCCGTTATCGCGGCTATCCGATCGAGCAGCTGGCCGGCAACTGCGACTTTATTGAAGTTGCCTACCTGCTTATTTTCGGCGAGTTGCCGACGGAGGCGCAGCTCGAGGATTTTCGTCGCAGCCTCCGCCGCCACACGATGCTGCACGAAGACATGCGGCTGTTTTACGATGGCTTTCCACGCGACGCCCACCCGATGGCAATCCTCAGCTCGGTCTGCGGCGCCCTTTCCACTTTCTATCAAGATTCGCTGAGCACGAGCGATCCAGAGCAAGTCAACCGCTCGGTGCTGCGGCTGATGGCCAAGTTGCCCACGATCGCCGCCTATGCGTACAAGAAATCGATCGGCCAACCGTTTGTTTATCCCCGCAATGACTTATCGTACTGCGAAAACTTCTTGCGGATGATGTTTGCCGTTCCGACCGAGCCGTTTGAGGCCGATCCCGACTTTGTCGAGGCCCTCAACCTGCTCTTGATCGTCCATGCCGATCACGAGCAGAACTGCAGCACTTCAACCGTGCGGATGGTCGGCTCGAGCGAAGCAAATCTGTTCGCGTCGATTTCGGCCGGCATCTGCGCCCTCTGGGGTCCGCTGCACGGCGGAGCGAACGAGGCCTGCGTCGCCATGCTTACGCAGATCCGCAAGGACGGCGGCAACGTCAAGAAATACGTCGACATGGCCAAGCAAAAGAACAGCAATTTTCGCCTGATGGGCTTCGGTCACCGCGTCTACAAGAACTACGATCCGCGGGCCACAATCATCAAGAGAATGTGCGACCGGCTGCTCTCCAAGCGGCACATTGACGACCCGATCTTCGACATCGCCAAGCAGTTGGAAGAAGTCGCCCTGAACGACGACTATTTCATCGAGCGCAAGCTGTATCCGAACGTCGATTTTTATTCGGGCGTAATTTACCGGGCGATCGGCATTCCGGTGCAAATGTTCACCGTGCTGTTCGCGATGGGCAGGTTGCCCGGCTGGATCGCCCACTGGCTGGAAATGCACCGCAACCCGAATAAAAAGATTTGCCGCCCCCGGCAAATCTATATGGGCCCGAACGAGCGGCCGTTCGTGCCGATCGACAAGCGCGACTAGGATGCAGGACCCGGACACTTATAGACCAGGAGACGACCAGACAAGTAGACCGGGAGATTCGCCAGTTTATCCTGGTACCTCGTCTGCCGCTCTCCCCGGCTGTTTGTCTACCAATAGTCCCTCCAACTGTCGCGGCGCGATCGTCCTCTGCGGCGGCCGCAGCGCTCGCATGGGTCGGGATAAGGCGTCCCTGCCGTTCGGTCGGGGTGAAACGTTGCTCGGTCGAGTCGTGGGGCTCATTGGCCAAGCGGTGCCCCTCCAGCATCTCATCTGCGTCGCCTCTGCCGGCCAACCGTTGCCGCCCCTGCCAGCCGACGTGCGAACGGTATACGATCAGTTGCCGGAGCAGGGGCCGCTGGCTGCCCTGGCGACGGGCCTGGCGGCGCTCGACGCACGTGTCGGCGCGGCCTTCGTCGCCGGCTGTGATATACCGCTGTTGTCGCCCGCCTTGATCGAACGGATGTTCGATCTACTTCAACAAGCGAGCACTACGATTGTAGCTGCGCACGACGGCCGGCATTGGCAGCCGCTCGCCGGGGTGTACCGTCGCGACGTCTTGCCGCAGGTCGAATCGCTCTTGGCCAAGGGCGAGCGCAGTCTGGCACGGCTGCTCGAATCGGCCGCCGTGCGCCGCGTTTCCCTTGACGAACTGCGCGGCGTCGATCCCGATTTGCGATCGCTTACCTCGTGCAATTCGCCGGACGAGTACGCTGCCGCCTTGCGACAAATCACGGCACGTCCTGGAAGCGAGTCTCGGCCTGAGTGACCCAGATATCCTCGTCGCGATAGGTGATGCTAGTATGGCTGTGAAACGCAGCTAGTACGTCGAGCACCTGGTGCACCTGCGGCACGACGAGGCCGGCGCCGAGCATCGCGCCCTGGTCCACCGGCTGTTCGATCGGATCCGCATCGTCTGGCCGAATCGTGCCCATGGCGACTCCGAAGCCGTAGTCGACCCAGGGCCCAAGCGCACGGATGAACTTGGCGATTTCGAAATGCGATACTAGGGCGGCCGGCCGCTTGAGATCGAGTGTCGTATCGATCGTCGCGGGCACCGGCTTTAGCAACTGCCCGGTAAAATCGGGCAGCATGCTCATGACGGCCACGTCCTCCGTCAGCGCGGCGTTGGCGGCGAGTTGCGAGTCGACGCCCCATTCGGCCGGAAACGGGAACGAGTACAGCTTTCCGCCGGGCACGTTTCGCTCTTGCGGCGGCGGCAATTCAAATTGGGGAAAGTTGTCGGGCTTGATCTCGTGCAGCAGACGCGATCCGTCCTCGGCGATCGAAACATAGTCTGACACGCCTTGCCGCAACAGTGTGGCATTGCTGACGTGGCACACCAAGCCCGCTTCGAGCATCGGCAGCGGCTGGGGCGACTTCGGCATCGGGGCGAACCACCGATCGCTCTTGGAGGCCACGTCAAACACCAGCGCCTGCTCATTCGCGCGAAGCGCCGGCAGCACTTTCTCGCGAGTCGTGAATTCAAGTCGCCGTGCCAACTCGAGGAAGCGATCCCGGTACTTCTGGTACTCGGCCCACTCAATCGCCGAAGATTTCGATTCGGCAATCTTTTCGACGTCGATAAACAGCGGCTTCAGCAGCGGAACCATGGCGTCGTACGCCTGCGACATGTCGCCGCCATGACCGGCGATGACGCACATCGGACTACCGCCAACATGATTCAGAATGGCCAGTGGCTGCGAACTGTCCATGTCGGGCCTGGTGCCGGCGTTGTAGCGGAACGATTCATAGCCGCGGGCCGTGAGGTAGGTAATTGCGGATAGTTCGCCCGCCTTGGGCATGTGTTTCGCCAGCGCTTCGGTGAAGGCTTGCAAATCGCCGGCAAGCTGAGTCCGCAACTCGGGCTTGATCTCTGCCGACTCGAGGGCCGCGGCAATCGTGCTCTGGGCGTCGCTAAACGAGCGCTGCGGCGAATTTGCCTTGTCCATGAATTCGCCCGAGGCATAGCCGATCGAGACCACTCGCTCGCCGGCATGTTTGGCCAGCCGAGCCAGGCCGGGGCGCTGGCCAGGAGCGATCCCTGTCCCAGCTTTTCCAGGTGTTCGGTCGAGTCGCCGATCGAAAAGATCACGAACTCGTCGAGCACGCCTACGGCGACGACCAGCGTCTTATCCGCGACCAGGGCCTTCCACTTTTCAAATTCCTGGGGATCAACGTTATGGGCCTCCTCACGAAACTTGTCCCAGGGCAGCATCGAGCCGTCGAGCCGCAGCGTGAGGAAGTCGTGCCCGGCGATCATTTCGCGCTTCAATCGCTCAGCCAGGGGCGGGGCGTTGGCTGTCAATGCGTTCTGGAGGGCCCCTTCTATGACGCCCAGTTGGGCAATTGCCCGCTGCCGGTCGCGGATCCGAAAGCCGACCAGGCCGTCGGGAATCTTCAGTTGATTCTTGTGCGCCTCGATAAACTCGCGAATTCGCCCTGCAACCAGCGAGGGATCGGGTTCACCTCCGACCGAGACTTCGATCTGCGCGGAGCGGTTCACGGAGTTTAGCTGCATTCCCAATTCGAGCAGGTCGGACAGGTCGGCGCTGCCGTAAGCAAAGACCTCGTCGGAGAACATTTCGGTCGCGAGCGCGACAGAATCCTTGCCGGCGGGAGACGCCAGATAGTTGCGAACCGCGGCGACAGCCGGCTCGGGCGATTGTTGAAGTTGAAACTGGGCGAGCATCAGCCCTTGCTGGAGCACCGGAATTTGCATCAGGCGGGCGTAGGCTTTGCTCGCGCTGAAGTTGTCCCACTGCTCCTTGAGCCGCAAGCTGACGGAATACACGGCCGCGTCGGCCGGCACGAGCCGCAGCGAGTGGGCCTGGTCGGCAAGGACTTCGGCGCGTGCGGCGCTTTCGCCGCAGGCAACTGCTCCGACAAGGGCAAACGCCACAACGAGTGCTGCCGGCCGCCGGTGGCGGAGGACAACTCGAAAATCTCCGGGCAGGACCTTGGCCATATTCAACCTCTCTTACGACAACGAGTTGCCTGATTCGATGAACCGTCAGCCTTTCAATCCTCAGGACGACTGCGCAATCGATGCGCCGCCGGCGCATGGCGGATGCCGAAAGCTCGGCGCCCAAGCAGCCGCCGCGGTCGTCCGCCGCGCAGGCATTAGTATTGGTTTTCGCAGTCTGACAAATGTTGGGGCAAAAGTAAACCTGGCGGTAGTTTTGCCTGGCTTGCTGTGCCGCCCGCGGGCCTAGCCGCCGCCGGCGTAGATTCCGCCCCAAATGCTTGCTATCTTAGCGTAGGACAATAAATTCATTCACGCCGCGTCGGCGGCACTTCAAATCCAGTATTCAGCCCACTTCACCCGTCCGGTGTATGTCCGACCGCTCCCGCCACGATCCTATCACTGCCCTGCGTGAGCGAGGATTTTTCATTTATCTCGTCGGCACGTTGCTGTCCAACACGGGCAACCAGATGCGCACCGCTGCCATCGGCTGGGAGATTTACCAGCGGACCGGCAGCAAGCTCAACCTGGGCCTGATCGGCCTCGTGCTGGCCGTGCCGGTGCTGTTGCTGGCCCTGCCGGCCGGCATGGCGGCCGACCGCCATTCTCGAAAACACATCATCATGATAGCGCAGTTGGGCCTGGCCGCCAGCGGGCTGGGGCTGGCGTTTGTCTCCCATGAAAGGTATTCGGTCGGCTGGCTTTTCGCTTGCCTGCTGGCGACGGGAATTTTTCGGGCCCTGGGCTGGCCCGCTTCGCAAGCAATTGTCACCGGCCTGGTGCCGGCCCGGATTTTTACGAACGCGGCCATGTGGCGGAGCATGGCGTTTCAGATGGCGGCGACCGTCGGCCCCCTGGCCGGCGCCTTGCTCGTCGTGTGGCAAAGCCCGGCCGTCGTCTATCTGACGGACGCCGCATCCAGCATTATTCTCTTCGCCTGCCTCTTCATCGTCAGGCCCGCGCCGCAGGCCCGGCACGCCGAGCCACGCTCGTGGCGCAGCTTTGTGGACGGCGCGCGTTTCGTCCGGCGGCAGCCGATTATTCTCTCGACGATCACGCTCGACATGGTGGCCGTGCTGTTCGGCGGCGTCACCGCACTGTTGCCCGTGTACGCGACCGATATCCTGCACGTCGGCGTGGCAGGTTTTGGATGGCTGCGGGCGATGCCGTCGCTGGGCGCGATTTGCATGAGCCTTTTGCTCTCAACGCGCCCGCCGATTGCCCGCGGCGGGACGGCGCTGCTGTCAGCGGTAGCGGCGTTCGGCGTGGCAACGATCGTCTTCAGCTTGTCGAAATCGTACGGGCTGTCACTGGCGGCGCTGTTCGCGCTGGGCGCGGCCGACAATATATCCGTGGTCATTCGTTCGACGGTCGTGCAATTGTTAACGCCGGACGTGATGCGCGGCCGCGTGGCCGCCGTGAACACGATTTTCATCGGCACCAGTAACGAGATCGGCGAGTTGGAGTCTGGGCTCGCGGCGCACTGGCTGGGGACGGTCACCGCCGCGGCCGGTGGCGGAGTGATGACGCTCATCACCGTGGCGGCCGTGGCAATGATTTGGCCCCAGATGACCACGCTCGGCGCGCTGGATCAACTCGAGCCGGCCGAGCCGGCCGATGTGGTGGCGTAGATACTCTGCAGCGGTCGATTGTCACGGCCCGTTCTTGATAAACGACCGCGGCTGCAGCACATCAATTGCAGCGTGCAGAGCTGGTAGCAAGGGGCGAAGGGACTCGATTGTGTTTTTCAGCGGCGGCAAAACAATCACCGAACTCGGCAGCGACAGGACATCTTGTTCGAACTCGATCCCGCGATCATTTGTGAAAAGCACGTCGATGCCTGCATCGCCCGCGTGCCGCAACAACTCGCCATTCTCGATGCCCGACCATCTGAGGTATGCGATCTTGAGCACCTCACGGTCGACGATCTTGTGACGCAGCCGATGCGGTCGGTTTTCGTCGAACGGAATCTTTACGCTGTCTTGGCAACCGCCGCCTGCTCGACACCTTCGCACAGAAGGTCAGTGGCAGGCGGACGACCTGTTCGCGTCGGATAGTTGAGAACTGGGTCAAGAACTCCTCGATGGCGTACCCAGCCTCGAGGTGATCGAAAAGCGATCGCGCGGCGACCTCGGGTGCCCGCGAAATAGGGCATTGCGTGCACCACGTGCCGATTTCGGCTGATGATTTCGTCCATGCCAGAATTTTGCCGCGCCGCCGCTGGAAGCCAAGAAACCGCACAATCTTGGTTCAATTTGCCGGCACCACCGAACCCCCTGCCCGCAGGCGGCGTACAAAGCGTGGTATAGACACCTGCCGGGCGGAACGATTACCCTTCTACCTATTGGCGCTCCGGACCGGCGGACAACGGCCGGGCTGATTTCGGGCCTTCTGCCTCTGCCAGTGGCCGTTTGATGGCCTGCCCCGGCGGCCGCTAATCGCTTTTTCGCCCCGCAGCCGCCAGTTTTTTGTAATTGCCGATGTTCATTCATTTTCCACTCAGCTAACTCGCGGAGCGATTGTGATGCCGGCTACAGCCACCAAGACACAACCCGCCAAGAGCCAGCACGGCCCGACGGCCATGATCGAGGCCGACAACCTCTCGAAGTTCTATGGCGATTTCGCCGCCTGCCGGGACGTGACATTCACGATCAACGAAGGCCAGGTGGCTGCGTTTCTCGGTCCCAATGGCGCCGGCAAAAGCACGACGATGAAGCTGCTCACGGGCTACCTGGCGCCGTCCGCCGGCACGGCCCGCATCGCCGGATTCAACATGGCGGCGGACCGCATCGAGGGCTCAAAACGATTGGGCTATCTGCCCGAGAACGGCCCGCTATATCCTGATATGACGCCCCGCAGCCTGCTGCGCTTCTTTGGTACGGCCCGAGGCATGAAGGGCACGCAACTCGACGAGCGCCTGGCGACGGTGATCGACCTATGCAAGCTGGGCAGCGTGATCGGCAAACCGATCGGCAAGCTGTCGAAAGGTTTTCGCCAGCGAGTGGGCATGGCCCAGGTGCTGTTGCATGAGCCGGACGTGTTGATCATGGACGAGCCTACGGCCGGCCTGGACCCGAACCAAGTTCGCG
Organism: uncultured Planctomycetota bacterium; assembly: GCA_963738665.1. Classification (GTDB taxonomy): domain Bacteria; phylum Planctomycetota; class Planctomycetia; order Pirellulales; family Lacipirellulaceae; genus JABDGM01. Next base: position 121,642 of record CAVTXL010000001.1, on the reverse strand, counting down.
AGGTCCGCGAAACGATCCGCCGGATCGGCCAAACGAAAACCATTTTGCTCTCGACGCACATCCTGCAAGAGGTCGAAGCGGTTTGCAACCGCGTGATTTTCATCACCGAGGGGCGCGTCGTGTTCGACGGCACGCCCGCCGACTTCGCCGCCGATGAGACAAACCTCGACAAGCGGTTTTACCAGTTGTCGGCGCTCGGCTAACCCGCCGGCCGATCAAAGCTCCCTTTCATTTCATCCTCAACTCGCACCCCTCAACCCGCACCCTTCCATGAACTGGACGGTCCTCAAATCGATTTTCAAGCGCGACTTCGTCAGCTATTTTTCCAACCCCACCGGCTACGTGTTCATTTGCGTCTTTGTGGTGCTGAGCGCGCTGGCCGCGTTCTGGCCCCCGGAGTTTTTCAGCAATAACCTCGCGAATCTCGACCAGCTCAACCGCTGGCTGCCGTTCATTTTGCTCGTCTTCGTGCCGGCGATCACGATGAGCATCTGGGCCGAAGAGCGCCGCCAGGGCACCGACGAGCTATTGCTGACGCTCCCGGCCAGCGACCTGGAAGTCGTCCTCGGCAAGTACCTGGCCGCCGTGGCGATCTACACCGTGGCCCTGGTGTTTTCGATGTTTTCGATTTACATAGTGTTTAGCTACGGCCTGGGCTCGCCCGACCCCGGCCTCTTCGCCGGGACGTACGTCGGCTACTGGTTCGTCGGCCTGGCAATGCTCTCAATCGGCATGGTGGCCTCGTTTCTGACGAGCAATCTCACGGTCGGCTTCGTGCTGGGGATGCTGTTCAATTCCCCCTTGGCGCTGTTGGGGGTCGCTGACTGGTTTATTCGTTGGCAGGGGCTGGCCCAGGCCGTGAAGAAATGGAGCGCCGCAGAGCAATTTCACGACTTTGAGCGGGGTGTGATCAGCCTGGCCGGCATCAGCTATTTTGTCCTGATCGCGGCAGTGATGCTCTATCTGAGCATGGTTCTCATCGGCCGGCGGCATTGGGGCGGCCGAGAAGAGCGGCAATCGATGTGGGCCCACTACCTCGTTCGTACGCTGGCCCTGGTTTGCCTCGTGCTGGGCGTGAACCTGTTCTTCTCAAACCACAATTCCCTGCGGGCGGACATCACCAGCGAAAACCTCAACTCGCTCGCTCCTTCGACGGTCAAACTGATCCACAAGCTCCGTAGCGACGACAAAGTCAAGGCGATCAAGATCGACGCGTACGTCAGCCCGCAAGTGCCGGCCGAGTATGCGCCGCACAAGTTGAATCTAATGTCCACGCTTTCGGAGCTGAGTTCGCTGAGCGGCGGCAAGATTCGCGTCAGCGTCCACGAAATCGAGAACTTCAGCGAGGACGCCAACGTCGCGGAGCAGCGTTACAACATCGTCCCCAAACAAGTCAACAGCACGGTTCGCGGTTCGCTAAAGAACGTAGAGATCATTATGGGTGTCGCCGTTACGAGTGGTCCAGAGCAAGTGGTGATCCCGTTTCTCGACAAGGGGATTCCGGTCGAGTACGAGCTGGTGCGATCCATTTGCACGGTGGCCGACCAAGAGCGCAAAAAGCTCGGCGTCCTGAAGACCGACGCCCAATTATTCGGCGGTTTTTCGATGGCCACCGGCGGCATGATTCCCGAATCGCGAATCATCACCGAGCTGAAGAAACAGTACAACGTCGTGGAGGTCGACCCGGCCAGCCCGATCACCGACCGCTATGACGTGCTCTTGGCCGTGCAGCCGTCGGGTTTGACGCCCGAGGCGATGGTTAATTTCGTGAACGCCGTCAAAGGGGGCCAGCCGACGGCGATTTTTGAGGACCCGTTTCCCGTGCCCAATTTCTACCCGGCGGCGGTGGGCACTAGCCAGCCGAAGCGGCCGATGGGTGGGATGTTCGGTATGGGTGCGCCACCGGAGCAAAAAGGCGACATCAACCAGCTCTGGCAGTTGCTGAACGTCGAGATGGACGGAGACCAGATTATCTGGCAGGACTTCAACCCCTATGCGAAGTTTGGAAATATGCCGAAAGAGTATGTCTTCATTGACGAGGGGCTTACCGCCCACGAAACACCCCACCCGTTCAACCCCGACGACCCGATTTCCGCCGGCATGAAACAAGTGCTCTTTCTGATGCCGGGCGCATTTCGCGTGATCGACAAACCAAAACTGAATTTCGAAGAGCTGGCCGTTACCGGAAAAGTCAGCGGTTACATCTCGTTTCGCGACCTCCAAATGAACCAGCAGACTGGCGGAATGCTGAGCGTGCAGCGGATAGCGACGCGCGACCAATACATCTTGGCTGCACATATCCGAGGCAAGGTGACGAGCGAGGACGATCTGCTCCTATCCGATAAAAAGTCGGAGGCGGACAAAAAGGACGCCCAACAGGCTAACGAAAAAGACGGCCAGAAGCAGGACGACAGCCTGATCGGCAAGGAGCCGACGAAGAAAGACATCAACGTCGTGCTGGTGGCCGACATCGATTGGATCGCGCCGATCATCTTCGAGCTCCGCGAACGCGGCGCGGAAGAGGACATGCCGGTCGATTGGGATTTCCAGAACGTGACGTTCGTACTGAACATCCTCGATTCGCTTGGCGGCGACGATCGCTACATCGACATTCGCAAGCGAACGCGGCCGCACCGCGGCCTCATAAAGATCGACGAGGCGACCGAGGCCTCGCGCAGCGCGTCGCTCAAGGAGCAGCAGGAATTCAACGAAGAGGCCAAGGATCAGATCGACGCCGCCCAGAAAAAGTTTAACGACGCGGTTGACGCCGTGGACAAGAAGACCGACGTCGACCCGCGCATCCGGGAGCAGCAAAAAGAAATGGTCCGCCAACAGCAACAGCGGCAGCTCGACGTGCAAATCGCCGCGTTGGAAAAGGAGCGTAACGCCAAGATCACGCAAAGCGAACGCCACTTGGAGGCGAATATCCGCGGAGTCCAGGATACGTACAAGTTTTTGGCTGTCCTGATCCCGCCGATTCCGCCCATCTTGCTGGCGCTCGGGGTGTACTTCCATCGCCGCAAGGGCGAACAGGAAGGCGTCGACGCCCGCCGTCTGCGCTTCGGTAAGGCGAAACAGTCCGATCAAGCGGCGTAACGTTTCGTGATTTCAAAGTATGGAATAGTCAGCCCAGATGGAGAGGATCGCAGAGGGAGCTACACTGGAACACCAGTTTGCGCTAGTTAACCCTAATACAGTACAAATAAGCCATCTTAGGAAGAATGAGAGATTCAAAACTTCTGACAGTTCTTATTGGTTCTTATCAGTGACGATTAGTGATAATCGGTGTTTCTGTATTCAAGTTTCTAACGTCTGCCCTGCGTCCTCCGTGCCCTCCGTGGTGAATAGGATTTGTTAATTGATTTCCGCACGAGGTGCGATATGTCAGAAACCGCGAAAACGATTGCTTTTATCACCGTCGGCCTGGCCGCCGTTGGCCTGGCCTTGGTGACCCGGCCCTCGTCTGCCGACCTGGACGTCAAATCGAGCGTCGGCGAAGTGCTCACCAAGAAGTTCTCGTCACCCGATCAGGCCAAGCACCTGCGGATCGTGCGCGTCGACGAGGACACCGCCACGCGAAGCACGTTCGAGGTCGCGGAAAAGAACGGCCTGTGGACGATCCCCTCGAAGGAAGATTACCCGGCCGACGCGGCGAAACAAATGGCCGAAGCGGCCACCGGCTTGATGGACCGCAAAATCTTGAGCGTGGCCAGCGAAAACGCCGGCGAGCATAAGCAGTTCGGCGTCATCGATCCGCTGGGCAAGCTCGACGTCGGGCAAAAGGGCGTCGGCACGCGGGTTACCGTTTCCGACGTGCAGGATCAGCCGCTGGTCGACCTGATTGTCGGCAAAGAGCTGAAAGATTCGCCCGGCCGATTCTATGTTCGCTCGGCCGGCCAACCGGTGGTCTACGTCATTGAGTTTGACCCGACGCACCTGTCGACGAAATTTGAAGATTGGATCGAAAAGGACCTGCTGAAGCTGAATGCGTTTGACATCAAGGAAGTCGACATCAAAGACTATTCCGCGCAGTTGGTGCCGGTCGTAACCGGCAGCGGCATTTCCATTCAATTGGATTGGGATCGTCGCTCAGAAATGAACCTCGGTTACAGCGACAAAGACGCAAAGTGGGAGCCCATCCGCCTGGCGGCGTTTGACAAGGACAAGAAGGACTACGTGGAGTTCAAGTTGGGCGATGATGAAGAGCTGAACACAGCGAGCCTGAACGCGATGAAGACGGCGCTGGACGACTTGAAGATCGTCGACGTCGACCGTAAGCCGCAAGGGCTGAGCTCCGATCTCAAGGCGGGCAAGGATTTTCTCAATAACCGTGAGGCCATCCGCGATCTGATGGTTCGCGGCTTTGCCCCGACCACCAAAGCGGACGGCAGCGACGAGATCATCTCCAACGATGGCGAAGTCGTCGTCACGCTGAAGAACGGTACCGAGTACGTGCTCCGCTTTGGCGAGCTGGCGCAGGTCGACGGCGAAGGTCCCAAGCCGGGCGAAGAGGCCGCCAAGGCCGACGACAAAGCCGATAAGAAAACAGATCCCGACAAGAACGGCGTCCACCGCTATTTATTCGCCATGGCCCGCTTCAACGAAGCGGCCGTTCCCAAGCCCGAACTACAGGAGCTGCCGGCCCTGCCCGCCGGTGCCGAGGTGAAGGCTGACGGCGAGGCCGCTGCGGCCACCGGCGAAACGCCCGCCAGCAACAGCACTGAAAATAAGGAGGCCGTCAAGCAACAGAGCGAGCCGGCGGCCGAATCGCCGAAATCGCCGCAAGACCCCACCGACCCGGCCGCGCAGTCGCAGGGACAGGAAAGCGCAAAACAAGAAGCGACCGCCCAGGCGACGAACGCCGCAGCCGATGATGCCGACGCGACGAACGGTGACGCTGCGGCCAAAGACGCCGTCACGACTGAGAAAGCCACAGCGGCAACCGGACAGAACGCAGATGCGTCCGCAGCAAAGGCCGACTCCGCGCAGAAGGAGCAATCACCCCCCGCCGAAAAAGACGTCCAGCTCGACAATATCATCGCCGAGCGCAAGCGAATCGAGGCCGACAACCAGCGCAAGTTGGACGCGTACCAGGCCGCACTCAAAAAGGGCCGCGAAAACGTCAAAGACCTCAACCTCCGCTTCGGCGATTGGTATTTTGTGGTCGACAACGAGGTCTTTACCAAGATCCGCCTCGGCCGCGACCAGGTGATCAAGAAGAAGGAAAAGAAGGCCGACGACGCGGCACAAACGAAAGTAAACGAAAGCGACTTGGGCCCGCCGGGCGCATCAATTCCGGGTTTGCCGACGCTGCCGGGTGGAGCCGAACAGGGCAAGTAATTGATCGACATGCACTAACTCGGCGAGTTCATCTCGGCCGCTGGAGCGGTTCTCGCTGCATTCGTTGGCGGAGCCAGTTGATCGACCGCCATACCGCCTTGCGAGTGGCCAGCCAGCGCTCCAGCCGGTATTTGCCCGGAAAATTGACGAGCAGCAGGCCGGCCACGATCGTGAGCAGGCCCTGGCCAGGGGCCACAAGCATCACGATCCCTGCCAAGACGAGCAGCGCCCCGGCAAGATTCTTGCCGACGACCACGATCGGCCGCAGCCAGGGCCGTCGCTGCCACCAACCGGCTTTGCCGCGATGCTCGCCGGTAAAGTAATCTGCCGGCAGGCGGACGACCAGCCACCCGGCCACCAGCGGCGTCACGACACACGTGGCGAGCGATCCGCCGACCAGCCCCCACGCAACCGCCTGATGCGCGTCGAACCAATCGAGAAGGGCGTCCATCATCGGGTTTCCGCCACCGGTCTTCGCTCAACGTGCTAAAACAGATTGCCGAACTCAGTTGCCAGGCCCAGGAGGACGTACATCACGAGCACGAGCCACCAGGCCATGACGACCGCTTGCGGCGGCCGCGCGCCGAAGGCGTGCGCCACCAATCCCCCCAAAGCGATCATTCCCAAGATCATCGCGACGACGCTCGCGCTGCCCAATAGGTGAATCAATCCAAAAGCAACGGCGGCAATCGTCATGCCGATGAAAACTTGTCGCAGTGAAAACTGGAACCGAAACGGCGGCGCGGTGAGCGGCTCGATCTCGGACGGTACCCGCCCCTGGAACGGCACATCGTCGTAAATCGACGCAGGACTGCCCGGCTTGCGCGTCCGCGCGCGGTTCGATTCTTCGAAGTACCGCCGCCGCCGCTCCAACTTTTCCTGCCACCGCCGCTCGGCTTCCGCACAGCGCTGCTGCTCTTTCAATTCAGTGTAAGCAACAGCGGCGGCCATCGCCGACAGTATGAGGACGCCCACCACGTTCACCAAAACGCCCAGCCGCCACATTGTCAGCAGCATGGCCAGCACGGCCGTGGCGATTAGCATGTGCTTTATCTGAAAGCGAAACCCGAGTTTGTCAGGCAGCTTGAAGGGCAGGGCAGGGGCGTCGCGGTGGTCCAACTCGCGGTAGACTTCGTCGACGTCGATCGACATCTCGGCCAGTTTGACGCGCTCTTCGGCGGCGCGCTTTTGGTGCGCCAGCACATCGCTGTCCGGCGGTTCGACTTCGAGCTCTTCGTCGGTCGAGTCGTCGACGTCGCGCCCGTAGATCTTGTCTCGATCAACATTGTTCATGGCGACAGCTTTTATCTTGCAGGCCCGAGCCCTATCTCTTCTCCCAAGGAGCAGGATAATCTTGCGCGGCCGCTTTGGCGTACAAGCAGATGCCGATCGCGACGAGCAACAGGGCCAGCCGCAGCGCCGACGATTCCGCCCATCCAGTTGGCCAGCGTGCAGAACAGGGCTACACCGGTCGTTACTCCGAACAGGTGCACCAGCGAAAACCGCCGGGGAAAGCCGGGGACTTCCACAGGCGGCGGCACGACTTTCTTCTCGCCCTCGCCGGAAAACGGCAAGTCATCGTAGACCGTTCCGAATGGCGCGTCCGGACGTCGACCGAGTTCGCCGCGCTTCGGCATCGGCGATGGCCCCGACTCACGCGCTGGAGGTAGCGATCGCATTGCGCTTTTCATTGTCGACGGAGTCGCCCAGTTTCGCAATCGCTCTCCTCTGTCGGGCGGCGGCGGGTAGCCCCCGGCGGCCGACCGTTATTGGCCCGGCGGCCCACGATCTTGGACATTGGCCGGAACGGCCGAAAACCACTAATCCGCTCGCTCCGCGAACGGAATTCATCTCGCTGGCGAGACGAATTCAATCGTTCGCAACCGACGTCGTGAGCCACGGGGTTTCCGGGCGGTTAGGCCACGGTGTTCGCCAATGTGCCTATCGGTCCAATGGTGATGCGAATCTCGTCGCTCGATTTGAGCGTGAAGCTGTCTGACGGCACGATCCCGGTGCCGGTCGACAAGAAGAAACCGGCTGGAAAGCTGTTGTCGCGGAGCAGCCAATCGACCAGCGACTGGGGCGAGCGCTTCAGGCGATCGAGGGCCGTCTTGCCCGAGAACGCGATCTTTCCCTTGCGGACAATTTCCAATTCGATCTCGGTCGACGGCGCCGGCATTTCGGCCGCAACGAGGATGCCCGGCCCGAGGGCACAGCATTGGTCGTACACTTTGGCTTGTGGCAGGTAGAGCGGGTTTTCGCCCTCGATGTCGCGTGAACTCATGTCGTTGCAGATCGTCCAGCCGACAATCTTTCCGGACGCATTGACGACGACGGCCAGTTCCGGTTCGGGCACGTCCCACTTTGAATCTTTACGGATTCGCACCTTGCCGCCGTGCCCGACGACGCGGTGCGGCGTCGCTTTGAAGAAAATCTCCGGCCGATCGGCTTCGTAGACGCGGGCGTAGAAGTCGCCCCCGCCGGCCGCTTTCGATTCCTCCATGCGGGCGTCGCGGCTGCGGTAGTACGTAACGCCGGCCGCCCAGACTTCCTGTGAGCCGATCGGCGCCGCGAGGGCGGCCGTATCGGCGTTGAACCGAATTCCCGCGCCGGTCTTAACTGCTTTCGCCAAATAGGTGGACAAATTCTTGCGATTCAGCAATGCGTCCCAACCGTCCTCCAGGCGGACGGCTTTCTCATCGCTGGCAACCACAGCGCCGCGCTTTGTGCGATAGATCTTCATCGATTGAAATTCCCCAAGAGAGTGAGCTCGTGTTCGTCGCCGTCAAAACTTGCCTCGCAATCTAGTTGCCGACCGTGCGGTTCGCAAGCCGATTCTGTCCCTAAATTGCGGCCGATCAAGACCGCGGCCGGCAATTGCGGCCCTGTGGCCCGCCCAGTACCATTTGCTATGCCTCATTTCATTTTGTCCGCGCTCGGCAGCTATGGCGACGTGCATCCGCTCGTCGGGCTGGGTAGTGCGCTTGCGGCGCGGGGCCACCGCGTGCAGGTGATCGCCAATCCGTATTTCGCCGATGTCGCGACGAGTGGCGGCGTCGAGTTCTTGCCGGTCGGCACCCGCCAGCAATACATCGAGCTGTCGCAGCACCCCGACTTGTGGCACCCACTGCGCGGGCCCGCCCTGGCCCTGCGGCACGCGGCCGGCGGCCTGGCGCGGCCGCTTTATGAACTGGCCCTGGCCCACTACGCGACGGGCGAAACCGTGTTCGGCGCCCATCCGCTCGATCTGGGCACGCGCGTGGCCGCCGAAAAGCTGCACGCGCCGCTGGCCGCCATCGATCTAGCGCCCTCCATGCTGTGGAGCGTGTACGATTCGCCGCGTCTGAAAGGGGCGCTCGTCGGGCCCGGGACGCCGAAGTGGCTCAAACACGCGCAATACTGGCTTTCCGACATGCTTTTCATCCGGCGGATTCTCGGCGGGCCCCTCAATGAGCTGCGGCGCGATGCGGGCCTCGCACCCGTGAAGCACATTTTTGCCCAGTGGCTTCATCGCGCCGACCTTGTGCTGGGGCTCTTCCCGGAATGGTTCGGCCCGCGCCAGCCCGATTGGCCGGCCAACACGAAAATGGCCGGCTTCCCCTTGTGGGATACGCCGGCGACGGCCCCCCTTCTGCCAGCTGTTGTTCACGAGTTTCTCACTGCCGACGATCCGCCCATCGCTTTCTCGCCTGGCTCGGCAAACCGGGCCGCTCATTCTTTCTTCGCCGCCGCAGTGGAAGCCTGCCAGATCCTTGGCCGCCGCGGCCTGCTGCTCACCAAGTACGATCATCAACTGCCGCCAAATCTGCCGGACGGCGTGCGCCATTTCGGCTTTCTGCCGCTCAGCCGCGTGTTGCCCCGCATGGCCGCGCTCGTGCATCACGGCGGCATCGGCACGTGTGCCCAGGCGCTGGCGGCCGCCGTGCCACAGGTCGTGCGGCCGATGTCGTTCGATCAATTCGACAATGCGCGGCGGCTGGTGCGATTGGGCGTGGCCGAGGAGCTGCCCGTCAAAAAGTCGAATGGCCCGGCGTTTGCCGGGATTCTCGCTCGAGTCCTGAGTTCGCCACAGATCGCGGCGAACGGCCGCAAGTACGCTGTGATGTGCAACGGCCGGATGGCACTAGACTCCGCCTGTGTCGAACTAGAACGGCTGGCCGCAACGTCCACAGCGCGGTAGAACGATTTGGGACGTTCAACTTGCACTTCCACAGGAGCCCAGCCATGTCAGCCAATAAGCCCCTGGCCGATCTGCGGCTGCTGATGTTCGTCGGCGATGAATACGAAGATTTGGAATTGTGGTACCCGAAACTGCGACTCACTGAGGCGGGCGCGCATGTCATCGCGGCCGGTCCCGACGCGGAGAAGCTCTACCGCGGCAAGCATGGCTATCCGTGCCGCTCCGACACGGCGATTCCGCTGATGGAATGCGCCGATTTTCACGGCCTGGTGATTCCGGGCGGCTTCATGCCCGATAGGCTCCGCCGCGATGAAAAAGTGAAGCAGCTCGTCCGCGACTTTGCGAAAAGTAACAAGTTAGTGGCGGCAATCTGCCACGGCGGCTGGATCCCGATTTCGGCCGGCGTGTACCGCGGCGTGCGTGTGACCGGTTCGCCGGGAATCAAAGATGACCTGGTGAATGCGGGCGCGATTTGGCAGGACGCGCCGGTCGTCGTTGATCGTCACTTCGTCAGCAGCCGCAAGCCCGACGACCTGCCCGAATTCTGCCGAGCAATTATCGGGGCACTGTCGGCAATTCCGACGTGACATGATCGCCAACGCCAATGGCACTCGTTCCCACGCTTGGCGGGGGAACGAGTCGCGCTTTGCGTTTCAACGCACCACGGGTTGCCAATTGCTAGGCGGCACGGACATCGCTGGTACGGCTGCCACTGCGGGGGCAGATGCCGCCACGGCCGCGCTTTGCAACTGGGCCATGCGGGCAGCCACCTCGGGCTGATAGCGATTAAGAGCCAGCGAGCGCTGGTAATTGACCATCGCTTGTTCCGTCTCACCGGCCTGGTCGCGAAGCCGCCCCAGCGCGGTGAGTGCGCGGGCGTTGTTCGGCTCGACCGTCAGCGCGTTGACGAGCTGGGCCTTGGCCTGCTCGGGCTGGCCAGTTTCTTCCAAGAGCCGCGCGAGCTCGACCTTGGGCTCGGCCAGTTGCGGGCTGGCGGAGGCCCAATTGTTCATTAGCCGAAACGCCTCTTCCTGCCTGCCCGTTTCCGTGAGCAGCACGGCCAGTGCGCGATGGCACTCGACGTCGTTCGGGTTCCGTTCCAGGCATTGGTTGTAGAGCGTCTCGGCTTGCTTCAAGTCGTCGGGCCGGTGGTAAAGCGTGCCCGATTTGTACAAGGACGCGGCCAGGTTGTAATAACCCTCCGCTGATTTCGGATCTTGGGCGATGGCTCGTTGGAAATGCTCACTAGCGCCTTGGTAGTTGCCCTGCTGATAGAGGCGAACTCCTTCCACATTCGACGACTGCGACGCGAAGCTGCCGCATCCGCTGAGCAGCACGACAAAGACGAACAAGCCGCGTGACAACCGGTGTCGGCGGGCGCGGTCCGGGCGACGTTGGCATTTCGGTGGTGGAAACACTTTGGTTATTCCCAAAACGCAGGACGTGAGGAGAGAGATTGGCGCTGGCCTGTGTCGAACGGCGGTGGCAGCCCCAATTTCAAGCGGGGTACGTTACCAATCACCCGCTGGGGCGGCAAGGCAGGATCAACCCCCCAACCCGCCGCCGGCGGCCGATGGGCTCGACCGACGACCCGCTAAAATCGCCCGATTCATAATGTTTGCGCAAATCGCCCATTTTTTTCAATCGTTTTATTCAGCGTGGGCCGGAATCCGATGGATTTTTTCGTCATTGATGTCATTTTTCCACATCCGCAAAAATCACCCACCTTGCCAGAAGGAATTCGCCCGTGGCCCAACGCACCTCTTCCCGCAAAACCGGAAAAGCACGTAGATCCACCGCAAAGGCCCCGGCCCGCTCGGCCAAAGCCGCGCCACGCTCGCGCACCGCCAGCAAAAAGGACCATCCGTCTGTCCCCGCTAGAAAGTCCCAGAGTCGCCCACTTGCCGTTGGCGACCGCGAAGTCACCATTGACCGCCGACGCGGCGATGCGACGGTGCCGGACGACCTGACGGCCCCTGTAGGAGAAGCGGCCACCGCGCCCAAGCTAGAGCGCCGCAAAAAAGTCAATCGCCGCCGGCAGATTGACCCGACCACCTGCGAGCGCGATTACACAGACGACGAAGTTGAGTTCATGAACGCAATCGATGACTACAAGCGGAAGAGCGGCCGCATGTTCCCCACCTGCAGCGAGGTGCTCGAAGTGCTTCGGGGCCTGGGATACCAAAAGACATCGTTCCCCCAGGTGGCCCCGCTCGCCACTCCGCCCGTCGCAGTCGTGGCCGATCTCTCGATCGCGCCACCAGACCTTGCGGCCAATCTCGTGACCCACGCTGTGGCCGGTCTCCCGATCGCGCCACCGCCGACCGCGGAAGCGATCGGCTACCTTACGGCTGCACGTCATTGAGCAACTCGCGTAACTCGTCGACGGAAACGTCAGAGAGCGCCAGCCCCCGGGCTTCGAGCTGCTCATTGACTTTGAGAATCGTCTCGCGCATCAGGCCGTGAGTTTCTTCCGAACCGCCTGCCAGGAAGAAATTTGGCCCACGGGTGATCCGGCTGTGTCCGTCCGCGGCGTCGAAAGCCAAACCTAGCAGCGCGGCCGTTTTTCGTTCCTGTGAGAGTCGATTTTTGCTCATCAATTGCCACACAATTGTCTGGACGTGAATGATCAATAGGATCCGCGTCGCGGCCCCGGCGTTTTGCGACCGCGTACCTGCATCCTACGCAGACAATGACAAAAGTAAAAGACGGAACTCAGAATGCCGCGGAATCGTTAAGTACGGTGCCGCAACTTGACCAAGGCGGGCGGCGCTTCATCGGCGCGTTGAGCACGCGTTCCCAGACAGAATAGCCGGCAGTGGCCTAGCGGCGCCGCGTCATCTCGCGCAGGATGTCGGCCGCAGCTTCGCAACTGTCCTTGCTCGATTGGGTCGACGGTCGGGGCGGCAATTTGCCCGGCTTTTTTTTGGATTGCGTTTTGCCTTTGAGCCAGCTCAAGCGACCGCTCTGTTCCGGGGTGGGCTCGTTTTCGTCGTCGCTCTCCGATTCATCGGTCACATCGACAGAACTTTCGCTTGCTCGCGATTCGACCGGCGCCGCCGGCGGACGGCTGATCGTGGTCGTCTCTTCCATGCGGATCGTGCGCGTCTCTTTCATGCTGTCGCCCGGCTGTTGCGACTCGGGCACGCCGAGCAGCCAGCGAGAAATATCCTCTTCAGTCGTCGAGCCGTCCGACTTTTCGACCGTACGCTGCGCAACTTCGGAGACGTCGTTCACCGGGGACTGTTTTCCGCGGGGGATGTCCGTCGTGTTTGCTGACCGCGCTGCCGGCTTGGTCGCTGGCGTTGCCGAACTGCGCACCTCGACGTGAAACCGCAGCGGACCGACGCGCAGCTCGTCCCCGACCGACAGTTGCTTTCCGCCCTCGATCCGCTCGTCGTTGACATAGGTGCCGTTGCGGCTCTTTAGATCGCGGACGTGCCACCCATTCGGCCCGCGCATAATCGCGCAGTGCTGGCGACTAATGGCTTCGCTTCCAGCGCAACGTGCACTCCTTGGCCCGCCCGATGGTGAACTCGTCTTTCTTAAGCGGGATTTCGGTGCCGACTTTTGCGCCTGCCAGAACTATGAGTTTCAACTCCATTGTCGTTGGCCCTGATCTCGGGACACGAATTTACGAATTACTAGACCGCAATGCTTGTGCCAAAGCAAGAGCGCGAGTGACGATTTCAACGAGATTGAGTAGCCGATCGGCCACTCGGCGCGATATACAACCGATTATTCGCCACTCGTGCGACAAGGTATTCATTGAATCATATACAATCTGCTCGAAGCGGCCGGAAAAAAATTGCCCCCAATGCTGCATTCCCCGCAAACAGCATACCTCCGCGCCTGGGCGAGAGCAATACTTAGCGGTCGCCAATGGACAATTTCGCCCCGACAATCGCTGCTGTTCGCTGCTCGGCAAGGTCCCTATTCGCAGATCCAGTGCACGAAAATGCGGGATTTCCCCAAAAAAGACCCGGGCAATTGCCCGCTCCCCTGGCACCGTCCGCATTGAATTACGTCGGCACCACATCTCCTCGGAGATTAGCGCCTCTTGTTCCACGCTGGCAGGTCATACTTTTCTCGACCGATTGCCTCGGCCCTGGCCCGCAATTCTTCATCCAGTTGCCGCGACCCGGGCTCGATCCCCAGGATCTCGGGCATCCGCGCCGACAGCTCCGACGCCAACGGCGGAAATGCAAGGTCCAGGCCCGTGAGGTCGTTGAACCCCCGCAGCTCTGGGGCCGCCGGAGACGCCGCTAAGAGCAAGCTGCCGTGCTGCAGAATGGCTCCTCGCAAGCGCCGCTGAGCGCTGCCAAGAATCTTAAATTCCCGGGCGGCTTCGGTTTCGGCCAGCACGGCCCCCGAGTGTCGTAATCCGCCTGTTCCCTTTAGCACTACGTCTCCGCCGCCCGCTCGCTCGAAACATAGAAACGGCTCTCTACCGGGCGGGCGAGGCGAAACCGACTCGCGGAGCCGCAGCGTGCAGCCGAGATCAAAATGGATCAGCGCCCTCTGCAACACCTTGATGAATGCCGTGTGGACGACGAAATAGAGCTCTTCTGCGGCCCGGGCCAACCGGTGGGCGGCCGGCAGGACGATGCTATACGTTAGCTCGTGGTCATGCACGATCGCCCCTCCGCCGGACGGCCTGCGCACCACCGGACAAGCGCGACTGGCGCCGTGCATTCGACGATCGTGGTACTGCTGAAAATAGCCCAAAGAGAGCGTGGGCTCCCGCCATTGATAGAGGCGAATCGCGGCGACTCCTGCATGGGCCGCCTGCTTCAGCAGCACCTCGTCGACCGCCATGTTCCAGCCGCCTGCCGCCGGCGAATCGATGAGCAGAAGACAATCACGGCGGCCAATCACCGCTAGCGATGGCCGTCGCAATTCAGTTGCCGGTAAGTGCATAGAGTCTCTGGCCGTTACGATTCGTGCCACGTTAGCACCGGTTGCCGCGCGGCCCGCACTTCGTCTGGCCGGCTGATGGGCGTCGAGACGGGCGCGTCGTGCAGCAAATCGGGGTCTTCATCGATGACTCGGAACAGCGTTTCGGCGAATGCGTCGAGCGTCTCGCGGCTTTCGGTTTCCGTCGGCTCGATCATGATCGCTTCCTTGACCGTCAGCGGAAAGTATACCGTCGGCGCGTGAAAGCCGTAATCCAACAAGCGCTTGGCCACGTCCATCGCCGAGACGCCTTTGTCGGCCTTCATTTTTCCCGCCGAGGCGACGAACTCGTGCATGCAGCGGTCGCCTTGCGGCACGGGCAGAATGTGCTTCACCCGGCTGAGCAAATAGTTCGCGTTCAGCACCGCATTCTCGCTGACCCGTTTCAGCCCGTCCGGCCCGTGCGTGCGAATGTAGCAGTAGGCCCGCACTAAGACGCCCGTGTTGCCAAAAAACGCCCGCACGCGGCCGATGGATTTGGGCCGGTCGTAATCGAGGCGGTAGGAGGCAAGACTCGAGAGTCGAGAGTCAGGAGCCGGCGAAGAGGCTGATTTGGAGCCCTGACTCGTGTCACCTGGCTCTTGTCTCTCCGCTTTCACGACCACTGGCGCCGGCAAATAAGGCGCGAGTTTGTCAGCCACGCAAATCGGCCCCGCGCCCGGCCCGCCGCCGCCGTGGGGGCCGCTGAACGTCTTATGTGGGTTGAAATGCTGCATATCGGCGCCGAAATCGCCCGGCCGCGCGACGCCAATGATCGCGTTCATGTTGGCCCCGTCGAGGTAGACCAGCCCGCCCCGCTCGTGAACTGCGTCGGCGATCTCGCGCATCTGCGGCTCGAACACGCCGACCGTGTTCGGGTTGGTGATCATGAACACGGCGATCTGGTCGTCGAGCTTGGCGCGGAAATCGGCCATGTCGAGCGTGCCGGCGGCCGTCGTTTTGACGGTCACCGTCGTGAATCCGGCCATCGTGGCGCTGGCTGGGTTCGTGCCGTGGGCGCTGTCGGGCACCAGCACCTTCGTGCGCTTTTCGCCCAAATCGCGGAAGTACGCAGCCGCCACCCACAGCGCCGTCAGCTCGCCATGCGCCCCGGCCGCCGGCTGCAGCGAGCAAGCCGGCAGCCCCGATATTTCCTGCAAGTATTCCTGCATCTCATACAGCAGCTGCAACATGCCCTGCAGCGTCGATTCCGGCTGATAGGGATGCAGGTCCGAAAATCCGGGCATCCGCGCCACGCGTTCGTTCCGCTTCGGGTTGTACTTCATCGTACACGAGCCGAGCGGATAGAAATGCGTGTCGACGCTCATGTTGAGCTGCGAGAGATTAGTGAAGTGCCGCACCACTTCGGGCTCGGCCAACTCAGGCAGGGCGGGGGGCGCGTCGGCGATCGCCGCGGCCGGTAAGAGCTCCACCACAGGCCGCTCCGGTACGTCACACCGCGGAATTCGCGCACCGCCGGTGCCGGGTTTGGATAGATCGAAGAGCAGTTTTGTGTCGCGGGTGTTTCGCATTTCAAATAACCACGGGTCAGCAAATCAAAACACTTTCCACGGATCGGTTGCATACACTATAAGAAACTCCGTGAAGGATTGAAAACGTAGTTCGAAACCTGGTTGCGATACTTGAGGATAAATCATTGCGATTGGAGTTGTTCACGCGTCTGAATCACCCAATCGGATGGCGTATATGAAGAGATCGATCGAATGGTCGCAAAAGAGAAAGTAACCTGTTGACTGCGGGAGTAACGGAAGAAGCTCAGGAGAGTACTCTTGGACAGGCCGAACTTCTTCAAGCGGCCAAAAGCGAAAAAACGAGTCCTGCTCGTAATGGTCACCTGTGCCGTCGACCGCCAAAAAATATTCGCGCAAATCCCTGGGACAAACGATCCCCCAGCGTGCCTCAAACTCGACGATCGCGTCCTGTGTGGTACCGGGCCGGATCGGGATACCCTCATTACGCCATCGATCGACCAGCCTTTTCAATGCCAAATCAAGCTCGCCCATTTTCCAGAACCGCGAAGTGGTTCCACTCCAAAGCCCAGGGTCGCCGCGCAGCGGCGCACCCTGGGTAATCGTCCGTTCGATTTGATTACATCGAAGGTGTTACACAGATTCGTTTCGCAACGGATCAATCCCAAACATACCGTTCATCAATTTCCACGCCATATTTCTTACACAGACGCCACAGCTCGTCTTGGTACGATTCACGGCGATGATGTTCGACCTGGTCTTCAATGTATGCCACGACCGGATCAATGTGCGATGGGCTGATGGAGAACGCACCGTAACCATTTTGCCAATAAAAGTCCGAACATTTAGGAATTTCGTCTTTGATCCATTTAGACGAATCACGTTTCAATTCCAGAATCAACTTGGATATATCCACCGTCTTCGACAATCGGCATAGAAGATGGACGTGGTCGTCAGCTCCGCCGATCCTCAATGAGGGCGAACCTTGATTCTCGCAAATGCCCTTCAAATACGCGTGCAGGCGCTCACGAAACGCTGTGTCGGTTAGGAATGGTTCTCGATCCTGTGTTGAAAAAACTATGTGGACGTATATTTGGACGAGTGATTGAGGCATTGTGTATCGCCTTCGACGTAAACTACTGACAACCTTCGGTTACCCAGGGTGCGCCGCGGCGCGGCGACCCTGGGCTTTGGGGTTTAACGCCTTTGGCGTATTTTCGTGCGTCGATTGCTCAGCGTTGTTTGACATCACTCGCGCCAATCCTTCAATCTCCTCCTTCGTCCGCTTCTCCGTCACCGCCACCAACAAACAATCGTCTAACTCCGGATACCACTGGCCGAGCGGCACGCCGGCCATGTAACCGGCCGCCAGCGCTTCGGAAACCAATTCCTTAACACTCCCTTGTCGATCGCGCACGACAAACTCCTTAAATGTCGGCTGGTGGAATGCCAGCTCAAAGCGGCCGCTCGCGCACAACCGCTCGATCGCGTAGCGCGATTTTTGCAAACACAGGTTAGCCGTCTCGCGGAAGCCCTGCGGCCCCATCAGGGCCAGGTAAATCGTCGCCCGCAGTGCGAACAGGCCCTGGTTTGTGCAGACATTACTGGTCGCCTTTTCGCGGCGGATGTGCTGCTCACGGGTTTGCAGTGTCAGTACGAAACATCGCCGGCCGCGGCGGTCGACCGTCTCGCCCGCGATCCGCCCCGGCATCCGGCGAACCAGGCTTTCTCGGCACGCAAGAATGCCCAGGTATGGCCCGCCATATTGCATCGGTGTGCCCAGCGTGTGCCCCTCGGCCGCGGCGATGTCGGCGCCCCAATCGCCGGGTCGCTTTAAGAGGCCCAGGCTGATCGGGTCGAACACGCCGACCACCAGGGCCCCGGCGTCGTGCGCGATCTTCGCGAGCACTGCAGCATCCTCAATGCAGCCGAAAAAGTTCGGTTGCTGAATGACGACGCAGGCCGTCTCGTCGTCGACCGCGGCGGCGAGCTCTTTCGCATCCAGCACGCCTTTCGGCGTGCCAAGCGTTATCACCTTCACTCCCAGATTTTCAAGATACGTCGCGACTGTAAGTCGATATTCTGGATGCAGACTGGCAGGCACGACGACCTTGCCATATCGCCGCGTGCTGCTGACGGCCATCAAAACGGCCTCGGCCGATGCGCTGCCGCCGTCGTAGAGACTGGCGTTTGACACGTCGAGACCAGTCAGCCGCGTGATCAGCGATTGATATTCAAACACGACCTGCAGATTGCCCTGGCTGACCTCCGCCTGATACGGCGTGTAGGAGGTGTAAAATTCGCCGCGGCCGGCGATCTCGTCGACCACGGCAGGCACGAAGTGATCGTAGCTGCCGCCGCCCAGAAAGCACACCTTCTCTCCGGCGTGGACGTTTTTCGCGGCCAGCGCCGTCATGTGCTGCGTCAGTTCGAGCTCCGAAAGTGCAGGCGGTATCGCCAGCGGTCGCCCGAGCCGCAATTCAGCCGGCACCATCGCGAACAGTTCGTCGAGCGACCGGGCGCCGATCGCCTCGAGCATCGCCCGCTGATCTTCAGGCGTGTTGTAAATGTAGGGCATAAGAAGAGTCGAGAGCTAGAAGTCAAGAGTCAAAGTGCTTGTGACGCATCGCTTGCAGTTTAGCTGGACGCTTAATGCGCTTCCTCCGCGCACATCTTCTGATACGCGGCATGATCCATTAAGCTTTCTAGTCCTGCCTCGTCGCTCACGCGGATCTTAGCGATCCAGCCTTCGCCGTAAGGGTCGCTGGAAAGCGTCTCCAGCCGGTCGGGCAGCGTATCGTTGGCAGCAACTACTTCGCCAGCCACCGGTGCGTAGATGTCGCTCACGGCCTTAACCGATTCGACTTCGCAAAACGACTCGCCAGCCGACACCTGGCGGCCCACCTTCGGCAGCTCGATGAACACCAGGTCCGTCAGCGTCTCAACCGCAAACTTGCTCACGCCCATCGTAGCAATCTTCTGCGGCCCTTCCTGTGAGATCGAAACCCACTCGTGCGTCTTGGCGAAGAACAGCTTATCCGGATTCACGACGATACTCCTTGTACGTCAAGAGTCTAGAGTCGAGAGCCAGAACACTCCAGCTCTTGACTCTCGACTCTCAGCTCTTGACTGGTCTTTGATAAAACGGCAGCGGGACCACAATCGCTTCATGCTGCGCGCCGCGGATGTCGATCGTCAGCCGCGTGCCGACCGCCTGGGCCGACGGGCGAACGTACGCCATCGCAATTGGCCGCTCGAACGTGGGCGAAAACGTGCCGCTGGTTACTTCGCCCACGATTTCGTCGCCCGCATGCACCACACAACCCTGCCGCGGCACCCGCTTGCCGTCGAGCGACAGACCAACCCGCACCGGCTGCGACTTGTCCGCGGCGAATTTTTCCAGTGCCGCCCGGCCGACAAAATCGCGGCCTTCCAAGTTCACGGCGAACGCCAACCCGGCCTGGAACGGATTGATTGTTTCGCTCAATTCGTGCCCGTACAGCGGCATGGCTGCTTCCAGACGCAACGTATCGCGGGCCGCAAGTCCAACAGCTCGGCCGCCTATTTGTTCAGCAGCCTCTACGACACTTGACCAGATCTGCGGTGATAATTCGCGATCACAAATGATCTCAAAGCCGTCTTCGCCAGTATACCCCGTGCGGCTAACTAGAATTGAATTGCCATCAAATGAGCCCTTCGTGCAATGGTAATATCGCACCTTAGATAGCGCAGAATCCGACGAGTCGTTGTCGAGGTTCACCAGTGGTGAAAGCACTTCAATCGCTTTCGGCCCTTGCACGGCGATCATCGGTGATTCGAGGGTATAGTCCGCCAACCCAACATCTAGCGCCGAATACTGTTCACTGCACAATGCGCTATTAAGCCAAGCCACGATCTTGTCGCGATTCGAGGCGTTAACGACCAAGCAAAATTTCGCAGCGGCGTCAGTGCAGTAAATCAAAACGTCGTCTAAGATTCCGCCATTTTCGTTGCAAACTAGCGAGTAGCGTACTTGTCCGATTCGCATATCTGTGACTCGACGCGTGGCAATGGCGTCGAGGAATTGTGTCGCATCCATTCTTCCAATCGCGAGCCGCCCCATGTGCGAAATATCGAACACGCCCACCGCCGTTCGCGTCGCGACGTGCTCTTCCACGATCGACGTATACTGTACCGGCATCGACCAGCCGGCAAAGTCGACCATCCGCCCGCCGTGGGCGACGTGCCACTCGTAAAGCGGCGTTTTCAAGAGGTCGGCGGTCGTGGTCATCGGGCGGAAAGCGGCGGATTGATGTGCGGACGGTTAATTCTGCTGCTGGGCACCGGTATTCTAATGGCGCCTCAAGGGTCTGTCATGGGGCGGAGTTTGAAACCGATTTTGGAAGGCATATCAGGTGCACGACGATCCACATCGCGAGCCGCTACGTTTTAACGAAGCGCTGCTAACGCGGCCGCCGCTCTCGCGCTGCGACGCGCTGGCCACGCTGGCCCACTTCGCCATCGTGTCGTATGCGATCGATCCGGCACGCGTCCGCCCGCATGTTCATCCGCGGTTCGAAATTGACGCGTTCGTCACGTCACCGGCCGGGCCGTGCGCGCTCGTGTCGATGGTGCCGTTCGAAGACCAGGATTTCAACTTCGCTGGCCTGCCCTGGAGCAAACACCGCTTCGGCCAGACGAACTATCGCACGTACGTGATCGACCGCGAAACGGGCGAGCGGGCCGTGTGGTTCTTCGGCACGTCGCTCGACTCGTGGACCGTCGCGCTGCCGCGTTACGCTTGGCGGCTGCCCTGGCATCGCGGGCGGATTCGCTTCGATTGCCAGCACGACGCGGCGGCCGGCCGCTACACGCGATACCGCATGACGACGTGCAGCAACTGGGCGCCTGTCGAACTAGAACTAGAAGATGCGGGCCAGCCCTGCGGAGAGCTCGCCGGCGTCAGTGATTTCGAGACTGGCCTGGTGACACTGACGCACCCGCTTTTGGGCGTCTACTATCGATCCAACGGCGAGCTGGGCAGTTACCGCGTCTGGCACGACCGGCTGTGCTGCAACGCCGGCCGCTGCCTACGGGCGAGAATCGGGTTGTTCAATCGATTAGGGCTGGTGCCCTTTGATGAGCAAGGCGATCCCCATAGCGTGCTGTTGCAGCATCGCACAGAGTTCGCGATCTATTTGCCGCCACAGCGATATCCGCCCGACGAATGCCGGACTGCGCCTTACTGCGATTTAGATCGCCGCCGCTGGTTCTTGCCCGGCCGGCTCTTTTTCTTGCGGACCAGCTTGCCGCGCTGGCTGCCCTGTATTTTGGCCGGCTCGCCGCGGCCTTTCGTCGGTTGCCGGCCGCCCTGTTTCGTCTGGCGTTTGCCGCGGCCTTTCTTTTCAATCGCGCGCGGCGCTTCGCCTCCTTTCCGAATCAATCGAAAATCCAGCTCGCGGGCGTCGACGTCGACCGCCGCCACGGCCACTCGCACTGCGTCGCCCAAGCGGAACGAATTTCCCGACCGAAAGCCCTCAATCACATGCCGGGCCCGGTCGTAGCGGTAAAAATCGTCCGAGAGGCCGCTGATGTGAATAAAGCCCTCGGCCGGCAGCTCGGTGCCCGTGACGAACAAGCCGAAGTTTTCGACGCCCGTGATCACCCCGTCGAGCTCCGTCCCGATCTTATCGCTCAGATAGTAAAGCAGCTTCACTTTGTTCAGCTCGCGCTCGGCGTCGGTCGCCCGCTGCTCGCGCTCGCTGCAGTGATCGCCCAGGACAAGCAGGTCATTCAGGTGCTGCTCCGATTTCTTGCCGCGGTTCAGCGTGTCGATGAGTCGATGCACGGTAAGATCAGGGTAGCGGCGAATCGGCGACGTAAAGTGGCAGTAGCAATCGCTGGCCAGCGCGTAATGGCCCTCTTCCTCGGGGCAATAGACGGCTCGCTGCATCGACCGCAGTACGGCGTAGTTCACCGCGTGCTCGCGCGGGTCGCGTTTTACCTGGTCGAGCAGCTTCTGCAACTCGAAGCGATTTTCGAGGCTGTCGACGTCGAAGCCCAGCTCGCGAACGAACTCGGTCAGAGTCTTGAGTTTCCGCGGATCGGGGCTGCCGTGCATGCGCCGCAAAAAATCGAGGCTCGCGTTCGCCAGTCGCTCGGCCACGGCCTCGTTCGCCGCCAGCATGAACTCTTCGATGATCTGGTGGCTTTCGGTGTTCTTTTCCAGATGAGCGCCCGTCACGCGCCCGTCGGCGTCCAGGTCGATCTTCAGTTCCGGCATCGAGAGTTCCAGGGCGCCTTGCGCGAACCGCCGGCCGCGCAGGATCATGGCCAGCTCATGCATGCGGCCCAGTAGAGCGTGCACTTCCTTAGTGAGCGATGCGATAATTCCCTTTCCCGTTGTGTGCGCGACTACTCCCTCTCTCTCTGGTAGCGGGCCGGGGTGACGGGCTTTGCCCCTGCGCTTAGCGCTTTCGTCGCGTGGCCGCCAACCCCTGTCAGCCCCGTCTCGGCCAGAAACTCATCCACTTCCTCGTACGTGAACCTCCGCCGGCTCTTGATCGCGCTCTTGAACACGTCCGTCGCCACGCGCTGCCCTTCCTCGGTGAATTCCATCACGGCCGTCAGCGCGTATCGCACCTTGTGCGGCTGCAGGCTGGCCAGGTTGTTGGAAATGATCTCCGGCAGCATCGGGATCACGCGGTCGGGCAAGTATACGCTGGTCGCCCGGTCGTGGGCTTCACGATCGAGCGGCGTCTTCGGCTGCACGAAGTGCGACACGTCGGCGATGTGCACGCCCAGCAGCCAATGACCCTTGTCGGTGCGTTCGAGCGAAATCGCATCGTCAAAATCGCGGGCGTCGACTGGGTCGATCGTGACGATCGTCTCGTGCGTCAAGTCGCGCCGGCCGCGGTGGATCGATTCATCGAACCGCTCGGCCAGCTTCCGCGCTTCCGCCAGCGCATCTTCATCGAACTCGCCCGGCAAGTTGAACTCATAGATGATCGACATCGTGTCGACGCCCGGCTGGCCGCGCGCGCCGAGCACCTCGACCACTACGCCCTCGCCGTCGCGGACGTGCGACGGGAAGCGGACCATCTCGATCACGACCTTGTCGTCGGCCCGCACGCCTTTCGCGCCGGGGTCACCCACATAAATTGGGTTGGCGAAGATCTTGCCGTCGACCTGCACGAGCCCCAGGCCGGCCTGCTCGAAATAGACGCCGACAAATCGGTTCGTCGCCCGCTCGACGACGTCAACAATCCGCCCCTCAAACTTGCCCATCCGTCCGCGCGTTTTTTCCAGCCGCACCGAAACGACATCGCCGTTGGCCGCGTCGCCGGTTTTGTTCATTGGGATGAATACGTCCGCATCACGCCCCGCGGCCCGCAGCGTCCCCTCCGGCCGCACAAAGCCAAACCCGCCCGCCGCCCGGCGAAACGTACCGGTGAAGTGCTTCGCACCGTCGGCCGGCCCTGTCTTCCCCCCTTTCCCTTTGGGAGCGGGCCGGTGTGAGGGGGCTCCGCCACCCGGACGCTCGTCGTTTACTTCTCCGTCGCTGCCTGCTCGCTTTCCCTTCATCCCTGCTCCCTCGTTCTTCCTCTCCGCCACTCGAAACGCCTCCTTCGCCGTCGCTTGCTCCGCCGCCGTGGCGACCGCCTTCTTCCGCGCCGGGCTCTTCTCGGCCGCAAACACCAAGTGGCTCGGCCCGAACGCCAGCTCCTTGGCCTTCACGAGCTGCTTGATTGTTTTCTTCAGTCCGCGCACATCGTCCCCCACCAGCCCCAGCTTCTTGGCAATCACCGCGGGCTTGAGCGGCTGGTAATTCGGATGATTGACGAGGGTGAGGACCGCGTCGCGGAGTTCGGAGGGCATACGACACAAATGATTAGTGGCGGCTGGAGATTGAGCCACGAAACAATGCCGGTTTCGTCATATTAGAGCCAATTGGCCGCATCGGCCAGTGCCGGCGCTCAATCCTGCGACCGCGCCAGGTAATTGCCACCCTGGAAACACTAAGGACCTATCCCAAAATACGTGAACGGGTGTTGTTTCCGTGCGTAGAAGGATGTGAGGAATGGCTTCTCATTGAATCGTTTCTTTGCTTGCACGGAGGTGTACATGCACTGCGATTGGCAGGGCAAGTTTGCTTGGATGCCCGAAAACCTTTGGCAGCAGCTTGAGCCCTTGCTGCCGAAGTATCCGCGACGCTCGAAAGTTGGGCGACCCCTGCGCAAATCTGCGCCGTCGCCAGTGGTATTCTTTATCTGTTGCGCACCGGCTGCCAGTGGAAGGCACTCCCCCCACAATTTGGCAGCCCCAGTACCGTTCATCGCTATTTCCAAGAGTGGACACGCCTGGGTATTTGGCGGCGATTCTGGAAGCGGGCGCTGCGGAAGTACGATCAGAAACGCGGCATCGCTTGGCGATGGCAGTCGGTGGACGGCGCGACAACCAAGTCGCCGCTGGGCGGGGAAAAAAAGCGGGAAAAATCCCACCGATCGCGGTAAGCTGGGGGTCAAACGATCGGTATTGACTGACGCCCGCGGCGTTCCTCTGGGCGTCGCGATTGACGGTGCCAACGCTCACGACCAACGTCTGCTGCGAGACACGCTTCGATCCATACCCATTCAACGCCCCGGCCGACGGCGACGCGGCAGCATCTGTGTCTCGACAAAGGGTACTTTGGAAAACGCTCGACCGCGACGGCGAAACGTTTCGGATACGTTCCTCACATCCGTTGTCGTGGTGAGGAACAGCGCCGTACCTGCGCCGGACAAAAAGCCCGACGCTGGGTTGTCGAAGCCTGCGCATTCCTGGACCAACCGAGCCCGCAGGCTCTTGATACGTTGGGAAAAGAAGGCGGCCAACTATCTTGGATTCGTTCATCTACAATTTGGCCTCATCGCCCTGCGGCGATCTGGAATTTTGGGATAGGTCCTAAAACACTGGGATGGCAGTCTAGAGCCCGCGTCAAAACCTTCGCTCGTTCTACACCCAGCCGGACACGGTCATTCTCGCTGGCAGAAATCGTCGCTAGCGGAATCCGAATCATCTTTGACAATTGATTCTGGCTCAAACCTTGCAATTCTCGCACGAGGCGGACGGACTCGCCCACTGAAACGGAAATACATTTCTTCGCAGGACGGTACTCGCTCATGATTGCCTCCGGTAGTCGTACGCTGTGTTCGACTCGACCTGGCACGTCAACTTAGCTTCAACAACTCGGCAATTCACCCGCCACTGATCTCCGAGCCGCGACGAGCTGCGCAGCCGAATTGCGTATTCATTCAGCCCCGCTCACTGCGCCCCCCGCCCCCTTGTACAGCTTCCGCCCCAGGTTCGCGTGATACTGCGTCCAGTTGCTCTCCACGTTCGGGCAATCGTTGATCAGTTGCGTGAAGCTGGCCATCTTGGCGTCGAGGTTGTCGAGATGGTGCAGGGCGACCGCCTCCAGCGTCATCGGCAGCTTCGCGCTGCCGAATTCGTACTCACCGTGGTGGCTAATCACCATGTGCTTGATTTCGGTCACCAGCGCCTTCGGAAACGGTTCGCCGCTCAGCCGTTCCACCTCGCGAACTTTGTCGTCGACCATCGTGATCGCCAGCACCATGTGGCCCAGGAGCTGGCCCTCATCCGTGTAGGCGATGTCGCGATCGTACGAGAGCTCGTCGGTCTTCGCGGCGTCGTGCAAGAACGCGCCGACGAGCAGCTTGTCCTGATCGAGCTGCGGATATCTCGGCGCAACGACCAGCACCAGCTCCATTAGGCCCACGACGTGTTCCAACAGGCCGCCCTTGTAGGCATGGTGATTCTTCATACCGGCCGGGGCCGTCGTGAATTTCTTCATGAACTGCGCTGTCCATCAGGAAGCACTCGGCCAGGTTCCGCAGCTCCGGCGTGCCGATCGTCCGCAGGATCTCCGCCAGCCGGCGTTCCATTCGATCGATCTCATCGGTTTGCAGGATGATAAAATCGGCCTCGTCGATCTCATCGGGCCGCGCCCGGCGAATCGCGTTGGCGATCATTTGCATGTTGCCCTGAAACAGTTGCGTGGCCCCGTCGACCAGCACGTAATCGCCGTTCTCAAATGCCTTGTAATCATTCTCGCTGGCGTTCCACAGCCGCGTGGCGATCGCCCCGCTGCGGTCGGAGAGCTGCAGTTGCAGGTAAAGGTTGCCATTGCGGTTCGGCCGCAACTGTTTATCCGACGCCATAAACACCTGGCTCACCTGTTCATTGTGGCCAAGCTGGCTGACGTAACGTCGAGCGGTGGATGTGGACATGGGGAAAGTCGAGAGCTGAGAGTCGAAAATCAATTGCCAGAAGGCAATTCTAGGGTAGGGCGGGGGCGTGAACAACGGCGGCAAATAAAGCAGGCACGCTCTGCGTGCCGTTGCAGCCATTGCGATTCGCGCTACACCAAAGAGCCAAATCAAAATCTGTGCTTTTCCGCGCTTCGGCTACGGCACGCGGAGCGTGCCTGCTACAATGGCGTGTCACCTTCCCGGATTCCCGGCTTTCGGCTCTCGACTCTAAGCTCTTGACTCTCGCCCCATGTCCAAACAGCCCCAAAACGCCATCACGCCCACGCGCGCCGACAACTACCCCGAATGGTATCAGCAGGTCATCAAGGCGGCCGACTTGGCTGAGAACAGCGATGTCCGCGGCTGCATGGTCATCAAGCCCTGGGGCTTTGCGATCTGGGAGAATATTCAGCGTCGCCTGGACGCGATGTTCAAGGCCACCGGCCACGAAAATGCCTACTTTCCCCTCTTCATCCCCTTGAGCTTCATGGAGAAAGAAGCCGAGCACGTCGAGGGCTTCGCCAAGGAGTGCGCAGTCGTCACGCATCACCGGCTAGAGCCCGACCCCGCAGGCGGCCTGCGGCCAGCCCCGTCGGCCAAGCTGGAAGAACCGCTCATCGTCCGGCCCACAAGCGAAACCATCATCGGGGCCACCTTCGCCCGCTGGGTGCAGTCATATCGCGATCTTCCGATCCTGATCAACCAGTGGTGCAACATCGTCCGCTGGGAGCTGCGGACGCGGATGTTTCTCCGCACCTCCGAGTTCCTCTGGCAGGAAGGCCACACCGCGCACGCGACCGAGGCCGAGGCCCGCGACGAGACAATGAAAATTCTCAAAATCTACGCCGACTTCGCCGAGCACGACGTCGCCATGCCCGTCATCAAGGGCGAGAAGACCTCGGGCGAGCGTTTCCCGGGCGCCGTGGCCACATACGCCATTGAAGCCATGATGCAGGATCGCAAGGCGCTGCAAGCGGGCACCAGCCACTTTCTGGGCCAGAATTTTGCGAAGGCGCAAGACATCAAGTTCACCAGCGAAAGCGGCGAGCAGAATTACGCCTGGACGACGTCGTGGGGTGTCTCCACGCGGATGGTCGGCGGCCTGATCATGACCCACGCCGACGATGACGGTCTGGTGCTGCCGCCCAGGCTGGCCCCGGCCCACATCGTGATCCTGCCCATCTTTCGCAACGACGAAGAGAAGGCCGAGGTGATGCCGTATTGCGCACAGCTCGAACAAGAATTGGCCGCCGAGTCGTACGCCGGCGAGCAGGTTCGTCTCCGCATCGACAACCGAGACATCCGCGGCGGCGAGAAGAAATGGCAGTGGGTCAAGCGCGGCGTACCAATTCGCGTGGAAGTCGGGCCGCGCGATGTGGCGGCAAACGGTACTTTTGTCGCGCGGCGCGACGTCGGCAGCAAGGGCGCGCCAATGCCGCGCGGCGAACTGATCTCGAAGGTTGCAAGTTTGCTCGACGAAATCCAGCACGGCCTGTTCCAGCGAGCCGCCCAGCTTCGCGAAGCGGCCACCGTTCGTATCGACAACTTGAGCAACTTTGAAGCCTTTTTCACGCCCAAGAACGAAGAGCAGCCCGAGATTCACGGCGGCTTCGCGCTGTGCCACTTCGTCGATTCGCCCGAGATCGAAGAGACGCTCAAACGCTTGAAGGTCACCATCCGCTGCGTCCCGCTGGCCGGCGAAGACGAACCCGGCAAGTGCATCTTCACCGGCAAGCCCAGCCAGCGCCGCGGCGTGTTCGCCAAGGCGTATTAAGTAGGGCCACAAAAAGGCACGACGAGACACAAAAACTTGTCATTGAACAATCTGTGATTTTTTGTGGCTTCTCGTGCCTTTGTTGTGGCTAATCTATGGGCGCAATCCAATCTCCAGCCCCGGCCTTGCTCATCATCGCGGCCACTAGCCGCCACGCCACGGACTTGGACTGGTCGCGCGGGCGAGCGGCTGCCTGCTTTGGCTCGATCGTCCTAACTAGCGAAGCCTTCGACTTCACTGAGACCAACTACTACACCCCCACGATGGGCCCCGATCTAAAGAAACAGTTCATCGCGTTCGAGCGACTCATCGACCCGGCCAGACTGGCTGACATCAAGCGCTCGACGAACGACTGGGAAGCCGAGTATGCGGCCCTTAGTTCCCACGCCGAGTCGCGGCCATTGAACCTCGACCCCGGCTATATCACGCCGGCCAAGCTCGTCCTGGCGTCGACCAAGGACCATGCGCACCGCATCTACCTGGGCGGCGGCATCTACGCCGAGGTAACGCTTTCCTTCCGCGCCGGCCGCTGGCAGCCGCTGGAATGGACTTACCCCGACTATCGCCGCGACGACTACCAACAATTCTTTACCGTATGCCGCGCGTGCTGGCAGCGGCTCGAATCGCGAGCGAAATAAGACTCGACGGCGGGTTGCCCGCGGGCGCGGCTGCCTGACGCGCAATGACCGAACGGGAATTCGGTTCCTCCACCCGACTCGCCCGCGGCGCTGGCCTGCGCGCGGGCTGAATTGCCGACCCCCTTGATTTGTGTTAGAATAAGCAGCCGGCCGATCGCCAATCTCCGCTGTCGTAATAATTCTTTTCGACGCGCACTCGATCATGCGGATTCTCGCTCTCAGCATTGTCACCGCCGCCTTGGCTGCGACTCTCGGCTGGGCCGCCGCGCTCTACCAGTTTCACCACGATCTAGATACTCCCCTGCCGAGGTTCTCCGACGAGGGAGTCGTCGTCGGCGCCGGCGAGGGCCCACAGCCTGCGCGCCGAGCTCCCGCAAACGAAGTATGAATTTGGCACGATGCTGCGGGGGACGCGCAAGTCGCACTCATTTACGGTGAAGAACGGCGGCGACGCCCCGCTCACCCTCAAGGTTGCCTTCACAACCTGCAAGTGCACCGTCGGCATCGCCCAAGACGCGTCGATCGCCCCCGGCCAGTCGACCGAAGTTCGGCTCGAATGGGTCGCCAATGTGGGCGCCGGGTCGTTTCGTCAGTCGGCCTCGCTCGATACGAACGATCCGCTCCACTCGCAAATTAGTCTCGATATCGTGGGCGAGGTGATTGAGAACCATATCATCGAGCCAGCCAGCTTCGTGTTCGATTTGATTCGCGTCGGCGAAAGCAAGTCGGCCCGCGTCGCGGTCATGGCCACGATCGACGGGCCGCTGACGATCGATCGTCCGGAATTCACCAATGCGGCCACCCGCGAGTACTTTGACGTGCGAATCGAGCCGGCCTCTCGCGGCGATCTGCCGGACCCGACGGCAAAGTCTGGCGCGTTCGTCACCGTCACAGTAAGACCGAACGCGCCGGTCGGCTACCTCCCGCAGCAATTGCGTCTTCACACCAGCTTGCCGGACGCAGCGGAATTGGAGATTCCCATTTCCGGACGCGTCGTGGGCGACATCACGATTCACGGCGAGGCGTGGGATGATGCCCGTTCCACTATCCGTCTGGGTAGCATTGACAGCAGCAAAGGTTCACCGCCCGCGCGGCTCAGTTTGCTGGTCCGCGGCGCGGGGGCGGAAGACGTCAAAATCAACGTCGTCTCGTGCGATCCACCTGAATTAAAAGCAATCATCGGCGAGCCGAAGCGGCTCGGCGACGCGCTCGTCCAGGTGCCGCTCGTGATCAGCGTGCCGCCCGGCACGCCCCCGATGGTCCGCTTAGGCACCGAGCAAGGGGCAGCCGGCTGCATCATCCTCGGCACGACCCTTCCGACCGTCCCGGAATTACGCCTCGAGGTTCGTTTTTCCGTCGAACGCTAAAGTCGACCCAGCTTACAGCCGCGTCCGCCCCCCGGCCGGCCTTTGCCAAGCAGGTTCAATCCGCCCTGGTTTTACGCTATCTTTGTGACGTACCCCAAGGACGAAACCCCAGCTCGGCAGGCGCGAGGATGCAACGTCAACGATTAAAATTGGAATACAAGCACTCGATCGGGTCGACTGTCATTTGCCTGCTACTGGCAGCTTCACTGACGACGGCCAGCGCGATCTTCGGACAGCAGGCCGAATCGCCTTCGGCCGCTCCCGCGGATAATCAGGAGGGCGAAACGCCGAAGGTCGACCCGGTCGCGGTGAACGGCCCGATCTTCGTCGATTGGCCGAAGCCTGACGTGGCCCTCGTCTTCACCGGCGAGCAGAACGGCTATCTCGAACCGTGCGGCTGCGCCGGCCTTGAGAACCAGAAAGGCGGCTTCCGCCGTCGCTTCACGTTCGTCCAGCAGCTTCGCGAGCGGGGCTGGCCCGTCGTCGCCATGGACTCGGGCAGCCAGGAAGAGCGGACAGGCATTCAGCCGGCAATCAAGTTCGATTTCGCCCTTCGCGCCCTGGCCAAGATGGACTACGCCGCCATCGGCCTGGGGCCAGAAGACCTGCGCATGGACCTCTTGTCGATCGTGATCAACATCGACCAGATCGGCGAGCGCCTGATCTCGGCAAACGTCGGCATCGTCGATTTCGACAGTGGCTTTTCGAAGCGGTTCAAAGTCGTCGAGGCGGGCGGCATGAAGATCGGCGTCACATCTGTGATTGGCAAAAAGGAGTTGGCAGGTTTGCAGAACGCGACCGACCTGAAGTTCGTCGATCCCGAGCAGGCCCTGGCAGATGTCGTGCCGCAAATGAAAGCCGCCGGCTGCGACCAATTCGTGCTTTTGGCCCAGGCCGAGCCCGAAGAAGCCAAAGAGCTGGCCCGCCGCTTCCGCGAGTTTCACTGGATCCTGGCCGCGCACGGGGCCGAAGAGCCGCCCAAAGAGGCCGCCCGGATCGACGGCACCGACGCCTACCTGGTCGAGGTCGGCCACAAGGGCATGTTTGCCGCGGTCGTCGGCCTGTACAAAAACGGCATGCCGCCGTTTCGCTACCAGCGGGTGCCGCTCGATCACCGCTTTGCCGATGCCCCCGAAATCGACGCCATGCACGTCGAGTACCAGAAGCGTTTGCAGATGCTCGGCTGGGAAGGCCTCGGGCTGAAGCCCACGCCCCACCCATCCGGCCGCAAGTTCGCCGGCAGCCGTGTCTGCGCCGATTGCCACATCTCGGCCAGCGACGTGTACGAAAAAACGCTGCACATCCACGCCACGGAAACGCTCGCAAAGCTCAAGCCGCCGCGGCAGTTTGACCCGGAGTGCATCAGTTGCCACGCCACCGGCTGGGAACCGCAAAAGTATTTCCCCTTTGACACGGGTTACGTCAGCCTCGAAAAGACGCCCAACCTCGCCGGCAACGGCTGCGAAAACTGCCACGGCCCGGCGGCCCGGCACGTCGCCGCCGAGCAGGGCGAGATCGACGTGACCGACGCCGAGCGCGAGCAAATTCGCGCCGGCCTGCGGCTTTCGATCGTGCCCAACGAAGGCAACAAGGAGGGCCAGGTCTACGGCAAAGTCGTCCAGATGTGCATGCAATGCCACGACCTCGACAACAGTCCCGAATTCGACTTCCAAAAGTTCTGGCCCGACGTAAAACACGTGGGAAAGGATTGAAGTACTCCCTCTCCCCTATTGGAGAGGGCCGGGGTGAGGGGACCCTGAACTCAGCCTTGTTGGCCTTCTTCAGGCTCACCCAACTTCGAATTCTGCGGCACTCGCGGCGCATCGAGTTCTTCCACTGCCGTGGCTTCGGAACTGGCGACGTCTGAGCCAATAAAATCAGCGCCCATTTGGCACGCGCTTCTCGCATCAGCCCGCCGCTTGTCGGTTCGCCATCGCGCGTGTAGGTTCAAAACTGGCCGATTGGTCGTGGGCCGAGAATCATCGTGGGGGAGGGTGGCAGGTTACCTGATGCGCGTCTGTGTGCTTGTTGTCGCTGCATTGCTTCTCACCTGTGGCCTTGGCCAGCAACCGGCAAGCCCGCCGGCCGCCAGCACGGTGAAAGGTGAACCTTCCAGCGGCACGCTGCAGGCAGCGGACAACCACGCGGCGATGTCGGCCGCTGCACCGGTCAAGTTGAATATCGTGAAGCTCGATCCGGCCACTACGCCCCATCTGTACAACCTGCTGCGACTGACTGCCACGATGTATTCCGGCAGCGAGCCCGACGGCGACGAGGGCTTCGCCGAATTGGTCAGGCTGGGCGTCAAGACAATCGTCAGCGTCGACGGCGCGCGGCCCAATATCGAAGCAGCCAAGAAGTTCGGTCTGCGATACATCCACATTCCATTCGGTTACAACGGCATTCCGGCCGAGGCGGGCGCGGCACTGGCTCACGTCGTTCGCGAAGCGGAAGCCAGCGGCGACACGCTCTACTTCCATTGCCATCATGGCAACCACCGCGGGCCCGCCGGCGCGGCGGTGGCCTGCATCGCGGCCGGCGTGGCCGACAACGCGGCGGCCGAGAAGATTTTGGAAGCGGCCGGCACCAGCAGAGACTACCCCGGCCTGTGGCGCGACGTGGCCGCGTACACGCCGCCGCCCGCCGATGCCAAGCTGCCCGAGCTGGTGG
This sequence comes from uncultured Planctomycetota bacterium, assembly GCA_963738665.1. Classification (GTDB taxonomy): domain Bacteria; phylum Planctomycetota; class Planctomycetia; order Pirellulales; family Lacipirellulaceae; genus JABDGM01. The sequence continues at coordinate 88,959 of CAVTXL010000001.1, read as the reverse complement.
AGGTTGCCAAGGTCGGCTCGCTCGCCACGGCGATGGCCGGCGTCGACCGCGCGGTCGACAATCTCAAGCTCACCCAGGCCGCTGGTTGGAAAGCCCCATCCGATCACCCCGATCTCGTGCCCGACCAGGAAGCGCTGCAGGTGAAGGAGGCGTTCCACGAAGTGGGCCGCACGCTTGTTGCGGGCCGCGACCAGCAGTTCATTGCCTGGCTGCACGAAGCGGAGGCCCGGGCCGAACGACTGGAGTCGCAACTCAAGGCGGGCGACACGGCCGCCGCGAAACAAGGCATGCTCGACCTCCAAGCGGCCTGCAACCAGTGCCATGCCAAGTATCGGAATTGATGCTGGATGCTGGATGTTTTCCCGAGCAGTTTCGAAGGTGTCCAAAACTCTCCCACTAAGTTTTGGCCATCTTCAATCGGGGGGGTGCGAGACCCTGGGCCTTTGGCATTCGCGGTCGCGTGCAGTGTGAACCATCCCGATGCAGGATGTTAGGTGCTCGATGTGTCAAAGAACCATTGGCACGGGTGAGTATAGCAGGGTTTTGTTCGTTTGTATAGAAGTGTTTTTTTGACCACTGTGGAAGGGAGGAGCTGGTGGCTGGGAGCGGGGGAGCGCAGCGGGTCAATGGAAATCGGTGAGTTTCGCAGAGTAATTTCCCAACTTGGGCTGGCAAAAAATTCGCTTGGTTTCGGCCAGGGAATCTGTCAGACTGGGACTGCCCGATGCTCATCTGCCGCCGATGGCGATTGCAAATCGGTTCGGCCGCGCTCACCGAATTCAAATTGCAAATTGGCAAGGCGGTCAGCTTGGGCGATCTTTACGCCGTTGTTGACGAAATTGCGGGGGCGCTGGACAAACTGGAAACGGCAACGCGAAATCCCCCCTCCCCAGCCCTCCCCGCCGAGGGGGAGGGAGCCAAGCCAGGATGAAGGGTGGGCCGGCCCCTCACTTATTGGATTGGTTCCCTCCCCATGCGAGGAGGGCTAGTGAGGGGTAATCTTCCCTCATGTATCGCGATCAAGAGCAGCGCGATTTTGCCCGCACACTTCGCAACGAACCAACGGGCGCCGAAAGACGGCTATTGCGGCTGCTCCGCGCCGGCCAACTTCACGGCCGTAAGTTCCGAGGCCAGGCCGCTATCGGCCCCTCCGTCGTCGACTTCGTCTGCCTTTCACTGAAATTGATTGTCGAGCTTGGCGGGCCTCAGCATCTGGACCAGGCTGCCATCGAACACGACACGCGCCGCGATGCCTGGCTGTCGACGAGGGGTTTCCATATCCTACGTTTTCGCAATCAGTCGCTGGATGACGACATTCAGGCGGTCATTGACGCAATTGCGGGGGCGCTGGACGCATTGGAAATGACAACGCGAAATCCCCCCACCCCAGCCCTCCCCGCCGAGGGGAGGGAACCAAACCAGGGTAATGGGTGAGCCGGCCGCGGGAAGGGAGCCAAACCAGGATGATGGGCCAGCCGGCCCTCACCTATTGGATTGGGGCGAGGAACCGTAGTTGGTGCGAGCCGACTGGCGCTTTGAGTCCCAAGCCTTTAGTCTGTCCTTTACTAGTGAACATTAAATCAGTATAAGTACGCAATAGATGATTCACGTTCCGGGGCCTATGGTATGACCGAGAACTTCTTCGACGAACAGTCCGAGCAATCGCAAATCAAGGCAGCGATCGTCGCCGACTACTTCTGGGCCTGGGCGAGCGTGATCATTGGCGCCCAGAAGCGGTATCCCCAGCATTCGCAGAAGATTGCCTACATTGACCTGTTCGCCGGCCCCGGCCGCTACCAGAACGGGGCCGCGTCGACGCCGCTTATGATCATGGAACGGGCCGTCGACGATCCGAAGATCCGCGGCCGCCTGGTCGCGGTGTTCAACGACAAGGACGACGCCAACACGCGGTCGCTTGAGGAGGAGATTAACAGGATACCGCGCATCGAGCAGCTTAAGTTCGAGCCGGTGATTTCGACGGGCGAGGTCGGCGAGAACCTCATCAAGGAGTTCGAGCGGGCAAAGCTGATCCCGGCGTTCCTGTTCGTCGATCCGTTCGGTTACAAGGGCTTATCGCTGCTGCTCGTGCAGTCGGTGCTAAAGGATTGGGGTTGCGACTGCGTTTTCTTCTTCAACTACAACCGCATCAGCATGGGCCTGGGCAATTCGGCGGTCGAAGAGCATATGGATGCGCTGTTTGGCAAGGAACGCGCCGAAAGCTCGCGGGCGGTTCAAAATGCAAGACCTGAAGCCGCACGAGCGCGAGGCGTTCATTGTCGAGGAGATGTAGGCGGCGTTGGAGGAGATGGGCGGGGAGTATGTGCTGCCGTTTCGTTTCCGGAATTCGGTGGGTACAAGCACGACGCACCATTTGTTCTTCGTGAGCAAGCACTTCCGCGGATACGAAATCATGCGAGAAGTGATGTACAAGCACTGCACAAGGAGGGGACGGTCGCGAACTTCGAGTACAACCCGGCCGATGCAGGCGGCCGAGCCTGTTTGAGCTGATGAGGCCGCTCGACGATCTGGAGGACATGCTACTGGAGGAGTATGCCGGCATGTCGACGACGCTCAAGCCGCTGTTTGAATCCCATAGCAAGGGAAAGGGATATGTGAAAAAGAACTACAAGGAAGTTCTGTGACGAATGGAGCGGGATGGCAAAATCCGCATGGAGCCGCCGGTCGACAAGACGGCGCGAGGAACAATCGGAGAAAAGGTGAGAATTACCTTCCCGCAAGGAGGTGGCAAATGAGCGAAAAATCTAAATCGAATGGACGGATGCGACTTGGAACCCAGTTCGCGGTTGCACGAAGATCAGTCCCGGCTGCAAGCATTGTTATGCTGAGACTTTCGCCGAACGATTCCGTGGCGTGGCGGGCCATCCATACGAACAGGGCTTCGATCTGCGGCTTGTGCCAGAGAAGCTTGCTGAGCCCCTGAGTTGGGCGGCGCCGAAGACGATCTTCGTCAACTCGATGAGCGACCTGTTCCACGAAGGATGTCCCGGACGATTATATCGAGCAAGTCGCGCGCGTCATGAACGTGCCGAACTGGCACACTTATCAAGTACTTACCAAACGGCCGAAGAGACTGTGCGATTTGCTCGGAACGAGACTAGCATTTGCCGCCGCACTGGATCACATTTGGTGGGGAATCAGCGTCGAAGACAAGAAGCATGGTGTTCCGCGGATCGCATATCTGCGGGAGGCCCCCGCGATAGTGCGGTTCCTGTCAATCGAGCCACTACTCGAAGATATCGGCGAGTTGGATATCAGTGGTATTCACTGGGTGATCGTCGGCGGCGAAAGCGGCGCCGGGGCCAGGTCTATGAAGGAAGAGTGGGTGACTAAGATACGACGGCAATGCGATTCGGCGAGAGTGCCTTTCTTTTTCAAGCAATGGGGGGGCGTGCGGAAGTCAGAAACCGGGCGCGAGCTCGATGGCAAAACTTTTGACGAAATGCCTAAGCGGAATTCGAATCGTATTGTTTCACGTGATGAGCGTCGTTACATGATCGAGAATCTCGCGAAATGGGCCGCTGTTACAACTAGCCTAACGAAGCACCGTTCCGCGAAGGCGGTTCGCTAAACGGTTACGGATCTGGCTGGTAGACGCGGACGTAATCCACTTCAAACCGCGCCGGAAACTCTGTCGCCGAGGGGTCGCCGCCGCGGGTGCCGCCGATGGCCAGGTTGAGGAGCATCGAGTGGGGTTCGTGGAAGGGGTTCGCCCCTTCGCGGTTGCCGTTGACCGTCAGCGAGAGGTCGGTCTCGTTGAGCAGTTCGTCGTCGACAAAGAGCTTGATGGATCGACTCGTCCCAATCCATCCGCCAGACGTGAAACTTCTGCGACCACTCTGGATCGGAGAATTCGCGAATCGGTTTGTGCGTTGCGTCCCAACTCGTGCGCTGCCGGCTCGTGCCGCTGCCTAGCCAGGCCGTGTTGGCGAGCAGGTCGCCCTGGTAGTATTCCATGATGTCGATCTCGCCGCAGGCGGGCCAGCCGCGCGCCGTGCCGAGGGTCCACCAGGCGGGCCAGAGGCCGGGGCGGGTGTCGATGCGGGCCCGCATCTCGAAGCGGCCGTAGAGCCACTCGTGCAGGCGGCGGGTGACGAGGCAGGCGGAGGTGAACTCGGCGAATTGCCGGCTCTGTTGCCAGCCGCGGGCCCCCTCGCGATAGCGCGGATTCGCCACCCGCTCGCGGCGGGCCTCGATGACCAGCAGGCCGCCTACGCAGCGGGCGTTTTCGGGCTGGTAGAACTGCAACTCTTCGTTCCGCACGAAGCCCCACTCGAAGCCCCAGTTCTTGGGATTGGGCGGGCCATCGGTGTTGAACTCGTCGGACCAGACGAGTTTGTACGAGTCTGCCGCATCGTGAGCGGCGGCGACAGGCGAAGCTTTCGGTTGTTCCGCCGCCGGCGACACACTTTGCGCCACGGACACAGTTCGGCTCGCCAGCAACAGGCACAGGCTCAGGAGAACATGGAAACGCATCAGCAGCACTCCGCTTCTGGTCCTTACGCTTCAACTCTTTGTCGGGCTACTCGCGATGGAATTATTCCAGGGACAATTGGGCTCGGCATACTGCACCAAAAACCAACCATTGCCCAGGGATGACGACCGACGCAGATTATATGTCGTTACGAGACCCCCAACAAACGAGTCGGGTCTGCCGCCGGGCGGGTGCCACTCGAGCCAGCCGCCCGATTCCGTGCCAGTGAGTTGAAAACAAAAGCCGCCGTCGGGCGAGCGTTCGACGGCCGCCACGGCGATGCCGCTTTGCGAAACGACGGGCGTGGTGAGGAGCATCAGCATACTCGGGTGGCCGACCGGGTAAGCCATGAACGGCCCGAAGCCGGGCCGATCACCGTCGATTTTGGGGAAGTCGCCGCGGAGCGATTGAGCGAGATGTTCGAAGCCGGTCAGGTCGGCGCGTCACGCGCCGCTGTTGTCCCCACCAGGCAATCTCTTGCCAATTTGCCCAAGCGGCCAGCCACAGCGTCGCAATCGACAACAACGTGAGCCCAAGAACGCAGCCGGCGATGCGATCTCGGGCCGGCCAAAAAAAGCGCCGCGAACAACGCCAGGCCGCTCAGCTACCAGCGCCGGCGATCGTCGTCCGCAATAGTACTTGCGGGTCGAGCGTGCTCGACGGTACCACGAATGGTACGTTTGCTCTCCCATTCGCGAAATACCCGTACTTCACGACTTCAAGCGAGTTCGCCGTCTGCACGAATCGACCATCGATATATGCCCATAGGCAGACGCTCGACTAGCGCCGCCAAATTGACGCCCCAAGCCGCGTGCAAGCGCGGTCGATGATGCGCGCCTGAACGCAGGCGTGGAATCAGCGTTGCGTAACTAGAACCGGACTGCAGCTATTTTGTCGTTCGGCTTGCAATACGATAACGCCTTGAGCGCAAACGCGGTCGCCAGGTTGGGGTCGTTTTCCAGCCACTGCCGGTTTGTGTTGATCCACGAGCCGTCGGGCTGCTGGCGGCTTGGCCAGCTCCGCGATGAGCTCCTGCCGCCAGTTGTGCGACTTGCCCGTCGCGTCGACCACTTCGTCGAGCCCCGAGGCGGCGAGGGCCGCCGCGAACGTGTCATAGTAGTAGTATAGCCCGGCGTCTCCCTCGCCCGAGTTCTTTTCGACGGAGTAGTTTTTCTTGATCCAATCGAGGGCCGCCTTCGTCCGCGGGTCGTCCTTGGTCAGCCCGGCGTAGATCATGCTCTTGAAGCCGGCATACGTCATCGAGCCGTAGCTTCGCAAGCCGCCATCGGCCAGGTAGCGGTCGGAGGCGGCAGGATCAATCCGTTCGTTGGCGGCCGGGATTGTGTAAAAGAAACCGCCGTCGTTCACCAATCCGGCAAACTTCGTATCATTGCCGTGCCCGGGCAAATTCTGACAACGCGAGACAAATGCGAGCGCCCGCACCAGGGCTGGATCGTTCGCGCTGGCATCGAGCGATTTCAACGCATCAACGAGATAACTGGTGTTCGACAGATCGGGCCGCTCTGGTCCTCCGTAACCGACGCCGCCGTACCAGGGGTCGGCCGGGTCGACGTTGCCCTCGGCCCCGTATTGCAACCCGCGGACAAACTTATCGGCCTTGGCCAACAGGTCTTTGTAGCGGCCATCCTTGTTCGCCGCCTGGAAGCACATGATGGCGACGCAGGTTTCATAGTTGCGCAGCCGGCCGTTGCCGTAGATGCCGCCGTCGGGTTTCACGAAGCGCTCCAGGGCCGCAAGCCCGTTGGCCACCAGGGGGTCATCGATCGGCCGCCCATTGCGCAGGGCCGCCGTCACGGCCAGCGCCGTGAGCCCGGGCCCGGCCTGGATCGTGAAGGTGCCGTTCGCGGCCTGGCCTTTTTCCTGTAAATACTTCAGGCCCTTATTCACGATTGCCTCGCGCTGCGAAGCATCCGGCGGATCGCCGTTGGCCACTTGCGCATTAGCGGTGCCGCCGGCGGTGAGTGCATTGAGCAGGCCGCACAAAAGTGGGACGATCCAATATCGAGAGCCTGTTCGCATGGATTACTCCTGATCAATTGCCAGGTTTCAGGGGGCCAAACGCTGTGCGCGGAATGCGGCATCAGCGGCGTGCCGGATGGCGCAATTGTACGGGCAACGTCACGGTGTTCCACGGCAAGAACGGACGTTTATGAAAAATCGCGGCAAGATTTGAGCGCTCTGCCGGTTTGTCGGCCGAACGCGCAATCGCGCCGCATCAATCGACATGCGTGTCGGTTTTGGCGTCACCGCGCTGGGCATGCACGACGCTGCCGCCGAGCAGGCGCTGTTGATTCGCCAGGCACCCGGGGCGACTGTTGCGCGGCACCGGCTGTTGGCTGTCCACCCACTCGATCGTCTCTTCGATCATCCGCCACCGGTCGCGCGGATCCCAGCAGCGATCGCGCTTCGCTTCCTCGCGCTGCTTCAGATCATCGGTCATGGAAGGTTGTGCCGTTTTGAAATTGCGGCGCAGGAGGGCGCGAATTCGCTCTTGCTTCTGTTCTCCCTCCGAGAGTGCCAATTGGCATTGTAGCATGTCGTCGTCCGAAAGTCCGCGATAGGGCGTTTTCTCCTTCGTAATTTCGTCGACGCCACTTTGCCAGCACGTGTGCCAGTCTTTCAGCCCCTGTACGCTACGAAACACATCGAGTGCTCCGTAGGCGGTCAGCACGGAAAACACGTGTTGTTGGTCCAGCCAACCTGCGGGAAGGTTCGCGACCGGCCCCCACTGTTCATCGGTCCGCCCCCATTGGGCGTCAAGTGCAGCGAGAGCGACCTCGCATCGACGGCGGTTTTCCGGCGTGTCCTCGATCCAAACATCGACGTCGAACGTCAATTTTGGTTCGTGGCGCAGCATGAAGTTCATGCCGCCAATCAACAGGTGATTGACACCCTGCTGATTCAACTCACGCAGAATCTCGTTGATGCGAATACTCATCGCAGTTGCCAGACGTCAAATGCAGAGCGCATGCTACCATCTTGAATGCACCACCGGCCGGATCGACTTATCATAAATCCGCCGCACGGCTGTCATCGTTTCTTCCGAAAGGGCGGGCAACTCGGCCGCCGCGCAGTTGTGTTCGGCCTGCTGGGGCGTTTTGGCGCCGGGAATCGCGCACGTGACCGAATCGAACATGAGAATCCACCGCAGGGCAAATTGCGTCAGGCTCACCCCCCCCGGGCAAATCGCCCGCAGCTCCTCGACGGCCGCCAGGCCCACGTCGTACGGCACGCCGGAAAATGTTTCGCCGACGTCGAACGACTCGCCGTGCCGATTGAACTGCCGGTGATCATCGGCCGCGAACTTCGAATCGGCCCGCAGCTTGCCCGTCAGCATGCCGGAGGACAGCGGCACCCGGGCCAATATGCCCACCCGCTTCTTCTTCGCCTGTTCGAAGAACAAGTCGTTCGGCCGCTGCCGAAACATATTGAAGATGATCTGCACCGTTTGCACATTCGGGTAATCGATCGCCTTCAGCGCCTCTTCGACCCGCTCCACGCTCACGCCGTAAAACCGCAACTTGCCGGCCGCGACCAGGTCTTCCAGCGCGCCAAACACTTCCGGCCGGTAATATACGTCGGTCGGCGGGCAGTGCAATTGCAAGAGGTCGATCGTTTCGACGCCCAGGTTCTTCAGGCTGCGCTCGACGAAGCCCGTCAGGCTTTCGCGATTGTATCCCTCGGCCGTGTGCGGGCTCAGCCGGCGGCCGGCTTTGGTCGCGACGTAGATCGACTCCTTCCGCTCGCGGCGAAGCTGCCCGACCAGTCGCTCGCTGCGGCCGTCGCCGTAGACGTCCGCCGTATCAATGAAGTTCACGCCCAGTTCGATCGCCCGATTCAGCGCGGCGAGTGACTGGCGGTCGTCCACCGTGCCCCATGCTCCGCCGATCGCCCAGGCACCGAAGCTGATTGTGGAAACCTTCCACCCGGTGCGGCCTAGTTCACGGTATTGCATCGCTGCTCCCAATTCTTGCCGGATTTCGTTCACGCTCGCAAGCAGGCCCGGAAACACCCATTTTCAGGCCGTCGGCAACGCTTAGTTGACTGTTTATTCGCCCGGCTTACAACCCCCGCGAAGCGCGGCATTCCGCGCATCCGCGCTCTGGCGCCGGCGCGTAATTGCGGTCTGTAATCTGTCAAGACGCGGCGCGGCGAAAACGCCGTCCGCCGTCCGCCAGCCGCGGCGAAAACGCGGAAAAAACTTTCGGCCGGGCGGCGTATTAAACGGCCCGGCGTTGATGCAAAAAAACATCGTTAAAACAAGCTGCATGAGCCCGTGACCGGCTGTCCACGATCACCCCAGAGACCCGCTGCGCCGCCCCGCCTGGGAATTGTGTTGACTATTTGCGACCCGCCAATTTTAATCGGCACTGGACGGGAGTTTTGATCTACGCCGCCAACTTCTTGGCGGGCAGTCGTGTGCAAACAAAAGAGGACACTTGCGATGAAGGTACGAATTGTGACTTGCCTGGCGGCAATCGCGCTTGTGGTCGCGACGGGCGCCCGCGTCTCGGCCGGCCAGCCCAGTCGAAGCGCGCTCGACGAAATGGGCCTCGGCAGCCTGTCGGTGATGAGCGATGACGACGCCCTCGCCGTCCGCGGCATGGGCTACCACAGCACCCAAAGCGTGGCCAAGGCCTGGGGGCATTCGTGGGCGCAGATTTCGGCCCACGGCGGCACGGCCGGCTCGGAAAACGGCTACGACGCTGCGGGCAAGCATTCGGCCTCGGGCAGCAACCTCTCATTTGCGGGCGTTGCGATCATCGAGATCAAGGGCCACAAGAGCGGCAAACCGGGCGGTGACATGGGCGGCGGTGACATGGGTGGCTGGAGCGGCAGCGCGCCCACATCGCGGATGGGCGGCGGCAGCTCCGGTGGCGGAAACAATTACGGTGGCGGCAAGAGCCACGGCGGCGGTACGATCAGCGTGAAGACGGTCGTCGTCTTCGCCGGCGGCTCCTCTACGGCCCGTGCCCACTAAGCCGCGGCACTGCGATTCGGATATAAAACAAGCGAGCGCGTCTGTTTCAGGCGCGCTCGCTTTTTTCGATCCCCACCGGCCCATGGTTGGGAACTATTTCTTATCGTGCACGGTCACATCGACTTTCCCCGTGTCTTTGTCGTGCGTTACCTCCACGTTTTTGTCTGGTGTGTTCACCTCCATAACCTTCTCTTTCCGGTCGCAGCCGCTGAAGGCCACCACGATCAGCAGCCCAGCCAGCAGCGCAATGTCGATCAAAAGCAGAGCGACTTGCGACTGCACCTTGTTTGCATTGGCGCGAATCATGGCTTGGCCCTCTTGGGGTGGGAACGGCGAAATCTCGGCGATGTCGAAAACTGGCGGATGCCCAAAAAGCAAACGACGTGCCAACCAGCGCGCGTTGCAAAAAACGCGGGATTTTCACGTTGTCCGCCGGGGGGGTGGATGTAAAACGGCCAATCAAGCCGTAGAACCGACAATCACCACAGGGCGAAAAATGTTGTCCGTCGGGGGCAGCCGCGACGGGGGCAATCTGGTCCGTCCGTGACTCTTCTGACCCAGTTTCAGCGGCCGTTTCGGCCGAGCTGCAAAACTTCCCCGCAGGCCCACGCAACCGCCGCCCTTTGCTAACCGCTCCCGAACGCGTTTGAAGCGAACACTCGACGCGCTCGGCCTACGCCCTCCGCAGGCACAGCCACCGGCTAAAAAGCGCCCTCCGCCGCACCGGTTGTAACCGTGCGAACTGCTATCGTCGCTGTCGCCTGCCCTAGACAAACAGAACGACCTTACCCGGCGTAAAGCAAATGGCCGGTCGGCGACGACTAAAAGATTGACCGCGTCGGCCGACAGGCGGCATTCGCAAAAACTCGCTAAAATTGCCCGCGACATCCAAAATCCACTCTCGCCCATGAACCGCATCAGCCAGCGCCTGTACGTCGCACTCGCCCTCATGACCGCGGCCGCGACCCTTTCTGATTCGGCCAGCAGCACGCGCGGCGACCAAAGCAGCGGCTTGGCCGCCGACGCCATTTCCCGGCTGGCCGCCGGCCTGATTGCCGACGCTATTCCGCGAGAATACGCCCGCACGAAGGACTGGGGCAAGACGCGTGAAATCACCACCGGCATCCGCAGCTCGGGCAACTTTTTTGACTTCGACATCCACAAGAAGAAGACGACCGTCAAAGACGGAATTTGGAAGTCGTACCGCGTGACGCTGGTCGACCCCGACAAGAACCTCGATATAAAGATCGACAACCTCCGCAGCGAGGCAGACGGCAAGATCGGCCTGACACTCTTCGTCACGGCCAGGCTTCACGGCTGGGCCCGGACGAAGATTTACGAAAGCGGTGTTCACATCATTTCACTCGAAGCCGAAGGAGACACGAAAGTCAGCCTGTGGCTGGATACGGAAATCGCCGTCTCGCCGGCGCCGTCGAAGTCGCTCATCCCCGGCATCACGGTCCACCCGCACGTCACGAAGACGCGCCTTAAGCTGGAGGACTTCCGCCTCACGCGGATCAGCGACGTCAAGGGGCCGCCCGTCGAAGAACTCTCCAGCGGCCTCCGCCACCTCGTCGAAGACGAGTTCACCGGCCCCAAGCTTACCGACAAGATCAACCATGCCATCGACCGGCGCCCGGAGCGGCTGACGTTCACGCCGGAGATGCTGTGGGGCAAGGCGGTGGCGAAGCAAGCGCCGCGACCGTAGCTGGCGCCATCGTATAGGTGCAATTGGGCATGGCGACTCTTACCTTAGCCTGCCTTCCCGCCCGTCTCAAAAGACCAATACCATGTTCGCCCACGTTGGCCACAGCGCCAGCAAAATGCTAGAATACGTGTATGAGCACCGTCGAATTACGCCGCGAAATTAAGAAGTTGGTCGATCAGCTTCCGCCCGATCGCTTGGAATCGTTGGCCGACTACGTTCAGTTTCTGAACAGGCCTGCACTTATCGACAGGTTAAAAGCCGCCGAAAAAGCGATGGCTTCGGGTAAAGGTGTCAATTGGCGCAGGGCGCGCCGAAATGTTTGAAGTACTGCTTTCGCCGGAGGCAGACGAATTCTATCGCGCGGCCGATCTGTCCTTGGCGCGCAAGTTGGCCCGCTGCTTCGCCCAGCTGGAGCGAGAACCGCGGCGACACAACAACATCAAGCGACTTTCTGGCGAACTCGCAGGTTACCTGCGCTACCGCGGCGGTGACTGGCGGGTGATCTACCGAATTGACGATGCAAAATCGCGAGTGAACGTCTTGTCGATTGCTCATCGGCGCGAAGTGTACTGAGAAGTTGTGATCCAGCGAAAAGAGAAGATAGTACGACAATTTCCCAATTGTGTCAGAGATTCACTTTTGTGAATCGCAGCAGATAGTTCTCCCGAAACCCTGCGATCTTGACTTCCTCGCCGAACTTGAACCCCGCCGCCTCGATTTCGGAACGAAACTCCGCCTTCCCCGCCCGCACGTGACCCAGCACAAAATCGCTCGATTTGCCCGGCACGCGGTCGAAATCGATCACGATCAGTTGCCCGCCGTCCGCGAGCGCCCGATGAATGCTCGCCAGCGTCGCCTGCGGATACTCAAAGTGGTGATAGGTGTCGCACACGAAAACCATGTCCACCGACGCCGGTGGCAGCGTGACCGAGTGGTCGCTACACAGCACGGCCGTGAGATTTGTGAGCCCGTCGGCCTGGGCCGTCTGGGCAATGTGTTCGACGAACTTGGGCGAAATATCGACGGCATACACCCAGCCCTTCGCTCCGACGGCCCCAGCAAACAACCGTGAATAGAGGCCGGTCCCCGCGCCGATGTCGGCCATGCGCATGCCCGGTTTCAACTGGCACGCCGCGAGTACCTCGCGCCGGGCGGCAAAAATCTCGCGGCTCTCGACCTCAAACCGCGCTACCCATTGGTCGACGTTCAAATCGGGGCTCAAGAATTCCCGATTGATGTCGGGCCGGACGCTGGCATCCTGCCCGGCCCGGGCAGTCGGGGTCGGCGTTTGCTGCGAGCAAACGACGCGACTGCAAAGCGCGGCATGGAGTAAAATCGCGATCAAAAGCAACTGTTGACAATGAGTCTTCATCGGCCTGCCCCCAAAGACTTGTCCGCTCACCCAGCCTCGATCTCCGCCAGTGCCTCGTCCGGAATATTGAAATTGGCCGCCACCTTTTGCACGTCCTCGTGATCGTCCAGAGCGTCCATCAGCTTGAGCACGGCCCGGGCCGTTTCGGTGTCGAGATCGACGGTGTCTTTCGGCAGTCGCGTGATCTCGCGGACATCGGTTTTCAGATTGGCCTGGTCGATCGCGTCGCAAACGGTCGAAAACGCTTCCGGGCTGCTGATCACCTCGAAAACTTCGCCGCTCTTGCGAATGTCCTCGGCGCCGGCTTCGAGCGCCAGCTCCATCAGCGTCTCTTCGTCCATTTGGTGGGCCCCAATCGCCACCAGGCCCTTGCGGTCGAACATCCAAGCCACGCAGCCCGTGGCGCCGAGCTTGCCGCCGGCCATTTCGAAGATCTTGCGCACCTCGCCGGCCGTGCGATTGCGATTGTCGGTCAAAATATCGCAGAGCACGGCCACGCCGCCTGGCCCGTAGCCCTCGTAGAGGATTTCTTCGTAATTGACGCCCTCGAGCTCGCCGGTGCCTTTTTTGATCGCGCGATCGATCGTGTCTTTGGGCATGTTGCCCGCTTTGGCATCGAGAATCGCGTACCGCAGGCGCAGGTTGGCCGACGGATCGCCGCCGCCGGCCTTGGCCGCGACGATGATCGCCTTCGCGAGCTTGCTCCACAGCTTGCCGCGCTTGTTGTCGATGAGTCCTTTTTTATGGGCGATATTCGCCCAGTGGGAATGTCCGGCCATGGAGAGGAGTTAGGTGTCAGGTGTCAGGTGTCGGGTGTCAGGGAACGGCGGCGCCGCGCATTTCGTCGTGCGTCGTTCACCGCGGTTTCTTCTTCGTGAGTGTCCTCGAACCGCCCCCTTTGCTGCCCTGCTTCGTGGCCGGCTTGGCGCCGCGCTTGGTCGGTTTTTTGGCCGCCGGTGGGGATGGGGCGGTGGGTTTCTTCTTCGGCTTTTCGGCCGGCTTGGCTGACGCCGCGGCGCGAGCCATGGCTTTCCCGTCCGCTGCCTTCTTTTTGCCGGCCGCGGCTTTGCCGGGCGCTTGGGCCGACACCGGCGCTGCCGCAGGCGCCGGTGTGGCGGCCGACGGCTTGTGCGTCTGCCGTTTGGGCAGCCGGTCTTTGCAACTCGGATCGATCTCCAAGAGCAGTTTGCGGGCGGTCTGCCCGTAGGGATTACGGCCCACTTCCACGCCCATCTGGTGAATCAGCGACCCGACCTCGATGCCTTTGTTCTTCGGCACGACGCGCTCCAACCCCGGCACGCTGCTCTGGGCGTACTCGGCGTCGGAAATCACCCCCACCGCGTGAAACGCCGTCAGCGCACCGCGGTTGACCGGTATCGCATGGCCACCCAGCGCCATTTGCGTCACGTATCCCACAACAAACGGCGTCGTGCCGTTGTACTTCGCCAGTTGCTTCACTGCCTGGCCGATGTTCTGCTTCTTCAGCGTCTCGATGTCGAACTGGTAGACCGACTCGAACACGCTGTGCAGCGTCTGCTTCAGCCGGGCTGCCGCGTCGGCGGGGCTGACTAGCGGCTTGAGCGTTTCGGTCAGCTCCCGAATCGTACTCACCCGCACTTCATTCCAATCAAAATAGTTGCCCTTCAGCGTGGCAAACACCTGCTCGGCCGTCTCATGCGGCGAATCTTCAAAAAGGCACGCGAACAACAAATGTTCCAAGAGCGGCCGGTCCTTCACCGGCGCCACCGGCTTGTAGTGCTTTCTGAGTACCTTCAGGGTCCGGCCGATCAGGGTCGCGCGATTGGGTGTGGCCATCGATGTCCTATTGTTCGCTGTTAGTGGTTAGTGGGTAGTTGTTCGGTTTCGCAATCGACGAACAACGATCGACTATCAACTAACAACGATCAATCTTCCTCCTCAGCTTCGTCGTCCGGGGTCGGCTCCTCGCGGGGCAACAGCTCGCTGAGCATCTGGGAAATGGCCAGCGACTTCTTCACCCCCTGGTCCAGCTCGAACCGCAGCCTGGGCGTATATCGCGTGTCGATCCGCTCATTAAGCTTACTTTGCAAATAGCCGGCCGAATGCTGCAGGCCGTGCAGGCACAACTGCTGTTTGGCCTCATCTCCCATGATCGAAACGTGCACCTTGGCCTGCCGCATGTCGGGCGAGACCTCGACATAGGTCACCGTAACGCCCTCGATCCGCGGGTCCCGCAGATCGGTGAGAATCGCCATGCTCACGACCTCGCGAATCGCTTCGGCTGCCTTTTGTAATCTGCGAGAGGACATCGGTAAGTTTGCGTCATTCCGTGCAAAAACATCAACTGCTGAACCACCAAGGCGACAAAGAGGACAGAGAAATTCTGGAGAATGCCAAATGCAAAATGTTCAATGACAAATTTAAAGTGAAGAGAACGAGATTCCCCATTATTCATTTTGCATTTTCTTTGCTCTGATCCCCCGGCTCCTGTGTAGAATCAAACTCCGCGACCTCACTCCCCAAACTTCCGGCTCACCTCTTCCACCCGATACACCTCCAGCAAGTCCCCTTCCTTGATGTCGTTAAAGCCGGATAGCTTGATGCCGCACTCGAAGCCCTCGCGGACTTCGCGGGAGTCGTCCTTCTCGCGCCGCAGCGTGTCGACGGGGTAATCGCCGATGATGGTGCTGTCGCGAATCACTCGCGCTCGGCCGTCGCGGGCGACGATCCCCGTCAGCACGCGGCAACCTGCCACGGTGCCCAGGCGGCTAATCTTGAACACCTGCTGCACCAGGGCCCGGCCCAGCTCGACTTCCCGCTCTTCCGGCTTGAGCATGCCCTCCAAAGCCAGCTTCAAATCGTCGGTGATCTTGTAGATCACGTCGTAGCGGCGAATCTGGACGCCCAGGGCATCGGACCGCGTCCGCGCCTTTTCGTCCGGCACCACGTTGAAGCCGATGATGATCGCGTCCGAGGCGTGGGCCAGCATGACGTCGGCTTCGGTGACGCCGCCGACGCTCTTCTGCAGCAGCTTGATCTTGACCTCGGGGTGTTCGAGCTTCGAAAACTCTTTTTCGATTGCCTCGATCGACCCACGGACATCAGCCCGCAGAATGATGTTCAGCGTTTCGACTTCGCCGGTGTGCTCCAGCCGGTCGAACAGGTTCTCGAGCGTGACGTGCTGGAAGCCGGCGCTGCCGAGCGCCATGCTGCGTCCTCTGCGGCCCGCGTCTCGGCGATTTCGCGGGCCTGGGCGATGTCGTCCAGCACGTAGAAGCGGCTGCCGGCGTTCGGGGCGCGATTCAAACCGGTCAAGTTCACCGGCACGCTCGGCCCGGCCTCTTCCAGACGCTTCGAATCGTCCAGCGTATCGTACATCGCCTTTACCCGGCCGTAGGCCTGGCCGCAGACGATGACGTCCCCGACGCGCAGCGTGCCGTTCTGCACCAGCACTTTGGCCATGATGCCCCGGTCCGCTTCCTGCTGAGCTTCGAGACAGGTGCCGAGGGCCGGCCGGCTCGGATTGGCCTTGTACTCGTGCAGCTCGGCTACCGTCAGCAGCGTTTCGAGCAGCTCGTCGATGCCGGTCCCCTTGGTGGCGCTCGTCTTGACGACTTCGATGTCGCCGCCCCACTCGATCGGCTGCAGCTCGTTGGTCGAAAGCCCCTGGTAAACGCGATCCAGGTTGATGCCCGGCAGGTCGATCTTATTCAGCGCCACGACGATCGGGACGCCGGCCGCTTTGGCGTGGCTGATGGCTTCCTCCGTCTGCGGCATCACGCCGTCATCGGCCGCCACCACCAGCACGGCAATGTCAGTCACGTTCGCCCCCCGGGCCCGCATCTCGGTGAACGCCTCATGGCCCGGGGTATCGACAAACGAAATCCGCTTGCCGTTCTTGTCGATCGTGTAGGCCCGGATGTGCTGCGTGATGCCGCCGCTTTCGCCGCTCACTACGTCGATGCCGATGATCCGATCGAGGAGCGAGGTCTTCCCATGATCGACGTGTCCCAGGAACGTGATCACCGGCGGCCGCTCGACCAGTTGCGACTCGTCTGCTTCCGGTTGCTCTAGCTCCGACAGCACTTGCTCTTCAAGGCTGAGGGCCTGCGTGAACTCGATGTTGATGTCCAACTCGGCCGCGACGAGCTCGGTCATCTCCGGATCCATCAGCGAGTTGATCGTCGTCATGACGCCCTCGTTCATCAGGATCCGCTGAATGTCGGCCGCCGGCACGCCCGCCGCCTCAGATAGCTCGCGGACGGTACAAGGCAACTGCACCGTGACCCGCTCCTTGCGGGGCGCGGCGGTCGTCGTACCGGTGCGCCGCTGCTTACGCGCGCCGCGCTGCGGCCTCTCGTCGACATCGACTCGTTTCGCATTGCGGCGGCGGGCCAATTGGCGTTGCTCGCGACCGCCTAGCATCGGCCGGTCTTCGCCTTCCGTGGCGGGACCCTCCTTGCCGCGGCGGTGTCGACCCCGACCCCGCTTGTCCTCCGCTCCTTCCTCCGGGGCTGCCGTCCGGACCGCGGGGCCGCTTTTGCCAAGCGCGCGCTGCTTCCGTTCGTCTTCGAGTGTCTTTTCGTGACGCCGCAGATGCGCGGCCAGCGGTTTGCTGCCTTGTTTGCCCGCCCCCATGATGTCGGCCGGCAAGCGTAGATCCGGCTTCTGGGCCGGCGGCTCGTCGGCGGGCGGTTTCTCCTTGGGGTGGGGCGCCTTGGGCATCGGCGCTAGCTTCACGGCGGGGCGTGCTCGTTCGCCCGACGCCGATCCGCCCTTTTTCCGCTCGCCCGATTTCGCCTCGGCCCCCACGACCGGAATCTTGCCGGTCACTGTGGCCGGGCCAACGTATTTCTCCCGACCCATCGCACCTGCCAGCGGGCCCGGACGACGCGACGTCTCGACGACCGCTTCCGTCGCCGTCGAAACCGCCGCCAAGGGTTCTTCGACGACGGGCTCGGCCGGTTCGGGAGTATCCTCTTGGGGTGGATTGGCGCGAGCCGCTTCGCGTGGCGGCTTGGCGGTCACGATTACCGGCATCTTGTTTGCGCGAAGTGGTTCCGCTGGACGCAGAGGGGGTGGCGCGGCGCGGCCTTGGCCGCCTTCGCCTTGGGGCTGCCCGCTTTGAGATACTGCCTGACTTTGTCCGCTTCGTCATCCGTCAGGCTGGCCAGCGCAGACCCTTTGCCGGTGACCCCAGCCTTGGTGCAAATATCCACCAGGTCTTTGCTGTCGAGCTTGAGCTCTTTTGCCAGTGCGTATATGCGAACCGCCAAGTAGTTTTCTCCCGTAGAGGGGCCTTTCAACGCCAGGCCGCGGGCCAGTGGGGCCCGCCTGGCACCATACTCGACGCGGTTTAAGCATTGTGGTGCTCATCTTCCGCGACGTTCGATTCTTGTTGTGCTGCGCCGGAGCGCCATTTTCGTTCGCCGCGCCTCCCGCGTCGAACATTGACTCCGTCTGCTCTGTTTCCAGATCTTCTTCCGCCGTCAGTTCCTCGGCGTCACCTTCCTCGGCTTCATCTTCGGCACCTTCACCTTCCTCGCTGTCACCTTCGGCGGCCGCCGCTTCCTCTCCCTCGGGACGCAGCGTCATGCCGGCCTCGGCCGCCATTTCCGCCAGGCGATCTTGTTCCCGCTTGTTGCGACGTGCCTCTGCGGCCTGTGCCTCGGCCTGCTCGGCCCGCTCTTCGGCTTGCTCAACGATGACGGCGGCTTCCTCTTCGCTCAGGCCGCCCATCGCCATCAGTGCATCCGGCTCGATGATCGACAAGTCGTCGTAGCTCAAAAAGCCCTCTTCCACCAGCCGTTCGGCCAGCTCCACTTCCACGCCCGTTAGTGAGCTGAAGCCCGTCACCGCCCGGTCGATCGCCTGGGCCAACTCCTCCTGGGTCATAATCTCGATGTCCCAGCCCGAAAGCTTGCTCGCCAGCCGCACATTTTGCCCGCGGCGGCCGATCGCCAGCGACAACTGATCTTCGCGTACCAGCACGATCGCCCGGCCCAGCATCTTGCACAAAATCACTTGCTCTACGTCGGCCGGCTGTAAGGCATTGGGAATGAGCACTTCCAAATTGTCGTCCCAGCGCACGATGTCGATCCGCTCGCCGGCCAGCTCGTCGACGATGTTCTTGATCCGGTTGCCGCGAACGCCGACACACGCGCCGACGCAATCGACTCGCGGATCGCTACTGGAAACGGCCACTTTGGAACGATACCCCGGCTCGCGGGCCATCGCCCGAATCTCGATCACGCCGTCCGCGATCTCGGGAATCTCCTGCTCGAACAGCCGCTGCACGAGCTGCGGCCGGGCCCGACTCAAAATCACCTTCACCCGGCTGCCCGCCTTGCGGACCTCGAACACGGTCGTACGCACACGTTCGTTGACGTGATGCGTCTCCCCCGGTATCTGCTCGCCCCGCGGCAAGATTGCTTCGACGTTCGCGAGCTGCACCGTGGCCGCGCCCCCTTCGTAGCGCTGAATCACGCCGCTCACCATCTGCCCGATCAGCTCGGTGTATTCGTCGTACAGCGCGTCCCGCTCGGCCTCGCGGATCTTTTGGATCATTACCTGCTTGGCGGTTTGCGCGCCGATGCGGCCCACGGTCTCTTCCGAGTCCAATTCGCGACCGTCGTAATTGGCCGTGATCGAACCGTCCTCGCGGTCGATCTTCACCGTGATGTTGGCTTCTTCGCCGTAATGTTTTTTGGCGGCCGAGACGAGCGCAGCTTCGATCCCTTCAAACACAATCTCTTTGTCGATGTTCTTATCTCGATGGATCGCATCGACGATCCTGAGTACTTCGCCGGGATTCATAGCCACGCCCTTTCCGCAGTGTATTCGCCCACCGCGACGGCAAATCAAATTGTTCGAGTTGTTCGAGTTGTCAGTCCGCCGGCGCACTCCTCTGCCGGCGCACCGCCGCCCCACCAGCCTCTGCTAGTCGCCCCTCAAATGGGCCAGTTTGGGTGGGCCAGTTTGGGATACAATATCCCCGTCTCGCCCTGCCGGTGCAGAGCGAACCACTGCTCATGGAAGCGAAACCCCTTGCGCCGCCGCCACTTACCGCAGCCGCCGAACCCGCCAACATACCGCATCGGCAGAGCGACTGTCAAGCCACGGTCGGCCTTTTGCCATTGGGCAATTCAAGCATAGCCCGACGATTGCCGGCCGCGAATTTTGAATCACAAGATCGCACGGCGACTCGGCCACGCCACCGCTTGCGGTGGGGTCGGCCCGTTCGCCTTAAGGTGGGGGAAACCGCCACGTTTCGACCGAGGCACAGCTTCCGCGAAGACGAGAACATCCTAATCGACAACTCATTCTTGCATACTTGCCTTGTGACCAAATTCTACGCACCTATAATGCCGGGGGAAACAATTCGCGTCTGCATCGGCGGACGAGGGCTTTTTTTCGCGTGGCGGCGCGACAGGTAGGCGGAGCCTGCGGCTCTGCCGCCTCAAAGATGCCGATCGCCACGGGCGTTCGGGCTGCAATTGCCGCCCCCGTTGCGCAGAAAGAACAGGGCGGATGTCTTTTCGAGGTGTCTTCGTTGCCGTTGTCGTATCCACGGCCCTTGTCGTTTCGGCATTTGTCCTCAATCACTTCCGCCCGCAAGTCGAAGTCCAGCAACCTTCGGCGGCCCTTGTCCGCGCGGTCGGCAAGTGCGCCGAATGTCATCGGCAGGAAACGGCTGCGGTCGTCCATCAGTACGAAACGAGCCGGCACGCCGCCAAAGGGGTGAATTGTCTCGATTGCCACCGCCCCGTGGACGGCCAGACGCCGGTCGATCATCGCGGTTTCATCATCGCCGCCAAGCTCACAGCCGCTAATTGCGCTCAATGTCATAAGACGCAGTACGAACAGTACCTCCGCAGCCGCCACGCCGCCCCGGCCTGGGCCGCCGTAACCGGCACGGCCGACTTCACCGAAGAACAAATCGCGGCCGGCGAAAAGTTTCACCCCGGCGCCGTCCGCCGCGAGGCGAACGCCCTGGTCGAGGCCGAAGGCCCGGCCGCCATCACCCGCGGATGCCTGAAATGCCACGACGTCGGCCGGCCGAACCCCGACGGCTCGCTCGGCACATGCACCGCCTGCCACGCCCGCCACTCGTCGTCCGTTGCCCTCGCTCGCACGCCCGAAACCTGCGGCCAGTGCCACATGGGCCCTGACCACTCGCAAATTGAGATCTACCACGAATCCAAACACGGCGTGCTATTCAACGCTCAACGGGCCCGGTTCAACCTGTCGGTCGATCCAAAGAACCTAACAACGGCCGAGATGCCCGTTCCCACCTGCGCCACCTGTCACATGAGCGGGCTCGAGGGCCTCGCCATGACGCACGACACGACGGAGCGGCTCTCCTACTTTCTGTTTGCCTCGGTGAGCAAGCCGCGGCCGGGCGCCATCCAAGGCCAAGTCCATATGCAGGAGGTTTGCCTCAAGTGTCACACCGAACCGACCGTGAAGCAGTACTACGCCGAAGCGGTAAACGTTGTTGAATCGACCAACAAGCTAATCACCGAGGCCGATGCGGTGGTCAAGGGCCTCCGCGACGACGGCCTGCTGACCCCCGCACCGTTCGACGAACCGATCGAGTACGAATACTTCGACCTGTGGCACTACTTCGGCCGCACGGCCAAGCACGGGGCGTTCATGGGCGGGGCCGATTTCGTCCAGTGGCACGGCTTCTACGAACTGGTCCACAAACTGTCCCAAATTAAAGACCACGCCCGCCTGCTGCGGGCGGAAAAGGGGAAATAGATCGACCATTTTGGTCGGCAATGTGGTGCGAGAACGAGGAAGACGAGAAATCTCGGATCGACGATGACTTCTTCGCCATCAAAACGAACGCTGCCTGACTCGATCGTCCTGGTCGAGCTGTTCATCGTTGCCAACCTGGCCTTCCTGGCCGTCGACATTTATGTGGCCCATTCGATGAACCGCTTCGCGCTGGCCGGAATGGATTCCCTTCCTGTTCTCGCTCGCGGCGCCGCTCGTGCTCCTGGCCGCGATGGCGCGGAGCCAGTCCTTGCGTCCACAACAGCACAGCACGGCCAGCCGAGTACTTGGCTACGCCGTTGGCATCGGTTCGATCTTGGTCGGCGTCGCCGGTTTGCTGTGGCATTTGGAGAGTCAGTTTTTTTACCAGCAGACGATTCGCAGCCTCGTTTATACGGCCCCATTCGTCGCGCCGCTGGCCTATACCGGGCTTGGTCTGCTGATCTTGCTCAACCGCATGATCCCTGCTGACAGCGACGAATGGGCCCGCTGGGTCGTCATCCTCGCCTTGGGCGGCTGGATCGGCAACTTCGTCCTCAGCCTGGCCGATCACGCCCAAAACGCGTTCTTCAATTGGGCCGAATGGATTCCGGTCGTCGCGGCCGCGCTGGCCGTCGGCACGCTGCTGGCCGCGGTGATCGAATACGGTAGCCGACTCGTTCTGCGCCTGGCATTGGCATTGATGGCGCTGGAAATCGTCGTTTCCCTCACCGGCTGGATGCTGCATTTGCTGACCATCGCGCACAGCCCAATGACCAACCTGTGGGACAAGCTCGTCTACGGCGCGCCGATATTCGCCCCACTGCTGTTTGCCAACCTGGCGCTGCTGGCGATCGTCGGCCTGGCGAGCCTTGTCTCCCGCGCCGCAGCCGTTGAGATGCGGCCGCTTCACGTTGAATCGTGAAATCGGCGGCTGGCGGCAAGTGCAACCAGTGCGGCGCCGCTCAGCCCGGCGCCGGTGAAAAAAGTCGCCGCGGGCCCGAAGAATTTCCACAGCGCCCCCGCCATCAGGCTCGCCAACAGCGCCGCCACACCGCTTAGAAAGTAAAACACGCCGAACGCCGAGCCGCGCAAATCTCGCGGCGCCGCCCCAGCCACCATCGCCGACAACAGGCCCTGCGTCATTCCCATGTGCAGCCCCCAGAGCGCGATTCCAACGAGTGCGACCATAACCGACTGGGCCCAGGCCAACGTGAGATCGGCGACGATCAACAGCACCAAGCCGCCCGCCAGAATCGCCACTCGATCGACGCGATCGGCCAACTTGCCAAATGGATAGGCGCTCGCGACGTACGTCAAGTTCATCACCGCCAGCGCGAGCGGCGTCTGAACAAGCGAAAGACCGACGTCGCTGGCCTTCAGGATCAGAAACGCCTCGCTGAACCGCGCCAGCGCGAACACGCTACCCACGACGGCCACAAACCAAAACGACGCGCCGAGGCGCCGCACGTCGTTCCAATTGATCACCGCGCGGCGCGCGGCAGGAGTTGCGTTTTCTGCCGGCTCGTGCACGAAGAAGGCCAAGACGGCAACCGCCGCCAGCGCCGGCACGGCCGCCACCAAAAACACGGTCCGCACTTTCGCGTCGTCGCCGCCGCCAAGCATTGCCATCAGCCCCAGCGCCACCAGCGGCCCCAACAGCGCTCCGGCCGTGTCGAGCGCCTGCCGCAGCCCAAACGCGGCCCCGCGCGATGTCGGTTCTGTCAGGTCCGTGATCAGCGCGTCGCGCGGTGCCCCTCGAATCCCTTTGCCGACGCGATCGACAAACCGGGCCACAAACACCCACGCCGCCGACTGGGCCAGCGGAAACAGCGGCTTGGTCAGCGCGGCCAGCCCATAGCCAGCCAGCACCAGCGGCTTCCGCCGCGAGAAGCGGTCGCTGAGGGCGCCCGAAAACAGCTTGGAAATCGACGCCGTCGCTTCGGCCACGCCCTCAATCAGCCCGATCGTCTCCATGCCGGCCCCGAGCACCGACGCCAGAAACACGGGCAACAGCGCGTGGATCATCTCCGACGACAAATCCATGCACAGGCTCACTAGCCCGAGCAGCCACACGCCTCGGGGTAGGGGCCGCGTCGCCTTCTCCATTACGCGCGGTGTCAAGAATCAGGCTCCGTGCGAGAGCGGCGCACGGATTCACGTGCGAGGGCACTTTAATACCGCTTCTCTGAGAGGCAAAAGTTCGTTTGCCGCAGTCGTGCCAATACCAGTTTCCACTCGACAAGTTCACGAGCCGCGGCCGTTTCTAGTACCGTCAACGTGCCCACGACGGGCAAGCCGCGCGCCCGGGCGGCGCTGCGACCCTTTCGATCGTCAATGATGCGTGCGCCCGCGTGCAAATCCATCGCGCGTGATATGGCCGCGATTCTATCGCAGGCTGCCTGCCAGAAAAAGAGCTGCGTCCCCGTTCCCCCCCCATTGCTGCTCATTGCGGCGTGAATTGAGCCAGCTCGTAAATGCCGAGCGTCTTTTCCAGGCCGGCCACCTGGTCGACGATGCCTTCAAAACCTTCCGCGCCGAACAGCTCGTGTTCTTTTTTCTCGAAGTCCTCGCCGAGCGCGGCGTACTCGTTCGCGGAGATAATAGTGCGCAATGCGGGAAACAGCACCGTGTCTTCCCGCGCTTTGTGCGGTTCGTACATCCGGATGAACAGCCGCATCGACTCGGCCAGTTGTTTTCGCTCATCGGCGGTGCGCAACTGCGGTCGTTGGCAAACCGCAGCGTAATCTCGGTCTGCCGCCGCCCGGCCTGGTGCTGCGACTGAAGCGTGTCCACCAGGTCGGTCAATAGGTT
Source organism: uncultured Planctomycetota bacterium (assembly GCA_963738665.1). Lineage (GTDB taxonomy): Bacteria > Planctomycetota > Planctomycetia > Pirellulales > Lacipirellulaceae > JABDGM01. The sequence continues at coordinate 64,832 of CAVTXL010000001.1, read as the reverse complement.
CGCCTTCTTGAACCGCGGAAACAGAAAATCCTCTTCCAGTTTCTCGTGGTAATCCTCAATAAAGTTCCGCAGGATCTGGGCCGTGTCGGCGATCGTCTTGGCGGGCAGCTCCATGTTACTGTCCATCCGCCGCAGGCCCTCGCGATAAATCAAGATGCACCGCTTCAAGACGCCGTGCTCGCGCATCAAATCTTCGGCCGGGGCGACTTCGCCCTGTTCCGGCCCCAGCGCGGCCGTCTTCTGCTGGCGCTGGCCGCCCCGCCGACAAGCAACCCCCCGGCGACAATTCCACCCGCTTCGATAAATTGGCGACGTGTGGCAAGACGGTCCATAGTCAACCTCCTACATTTAAAGTTGAACGATGCTCATCGTCGTCGGCCGACGCACAAGGCACATCCTACGCCGCCGAAGCGAACACGTCCACGACGGTCAACTAGTCGCGGCAATAGCTGCTGTTTGCCCAGCGCCGCGGTCGCGCCACCATAGCCACGCGAACAATGGCGCCAGCACCAGGGCCGCCCATTGATAGCCCGTCAAGCCGCCCAAAACGCAATCCTTCATCGCCTGCCGCACGTCGAAGTTGTAGGCGTCCATGAACGACGACGTCGTAATGCGAAACACATCGGCCTGCGAAACGTCCTCCGCCAACACGCGGCGAAAGAACTCACCGGCAATTCGCTCACATTCCCCCTCTCTCCCAGCAGAGAGGGGTCTGCTGCTTTTTCGTGCAAAATGCGAAGACGTAAGCGTGGGTCAACCGCTGGGAGCTGCGAACCGTCCTTTTTGGGGTCGGTATTCGTGTCTCCCCATTTGCGGGCAAAGAATTTATCCGGGTCGAGAAGGTCTTCGTTCTGTTTCAAAGCTTTGTAGAGCTCATCCGTAAGGTAGTCGCCGAGTTGTTCGCGCAGTTTTCTGCGGCGGGACTCACGTTTCATCTGTTCGAGCATCTCCTGGCGTCTCTTGGCCGCTTCTCTGTCTGCGATGTCTTGCGTTACCCGCAGCATGGCGCGGTCGCGGGCGACGAGCTCCCCGCGCCGCCGCATGGTAGGGGGCATGGCGGCCGCGAGCCGCTCGAACAAATTCTGGCGGTCATCCGTGTTCAACACGGTTTTTTCGATGGATGCGAGCAGGGCATCGACGAAATGATTTGCCTCGCGCTTGGTGATGGTGGTGGCATTCTGCCTGGTGTGCCGCTGGGGATCGGCACATTTCATCCAGGAAACGGCAGCCCGCCAATCGCTTTATGCGGCCGCGCGTAGCGTGATGAGCGGCTCGACGTTGCCCCCGGATTTGGCTTGGGTAATCTGGCTTTGAAAACCAGCGTTGCGCTGGGCCTCGCGGCGAATGGATTGGGGATCGCAAGCGACAAAATTGTGCGGCCTTGCGCAGGCTGACGCCGGCGGAGGCGAGGGAACAAACAACGGCCGCTTGGAATCGTCGAGGACAATGGGGCGTCCACGAGCGGCTTTGCCGCCGACGGTAGCGCCTTGTTTCGGCACACGGAGTGTGCCTACTGCACTGGGCGGCACACGGAGTGAGCCTACTACACTAGCGGTGGGTGACGACGTTTACCTGTTGGCACATGTCGAGGACGGGGCAGGCGCTGCATTTGGGGCGCCAGCCGGTGCAGATGTGTTTGCCGAAGGGGACCAAGAGGGCGTTCAGCTCAGTCCAGTACTCGCGCGGCAGTTTCTTCCCGAGCGTGGCCATGGTGTTTGCGGGCGTTTGCGTGTCGACATAGCCCCAGCGGTTGGTGACGCGGTGGACGTGGATGTCGACGCCGACGCGGGGCTGGCCGCAGGCGATGCCCAGGATGAGGGCGGCGCATTTCGGGCCGATGCCGTGGAACGAGAGGAGCGTGGCCTCGTCGCAGGGGAGTTGGCCGTCGAATTCTTTCACCAGGCGGCGGGCGATGCCGTGGATCTGCCAGGCCTTGGCGGTGTGGAACTGGACGTCGTGGATCAGCTCGTCGATGTCGGGCGGCGTGCGGGCGGCGACTTCTTGGGCCGTGCGGGCCCGGGCGAAGAGGCGGCGGGCGGCGGGAACGGTGACTTCGTCGCGGGTGCGGATCGAGAGGATGCAGGCGACTGCGAGTTCGAAGGGGGAGTTGAAGCCATCGGCCGCCAGCTCGAAGAGGGCAGCCCGGGGCAGGTCGCTGACGGCGTCGCGAATGCGGGCCAGGGCGAGGTCGATATCGAACAGGCGCTTGGGACGGCGCTCGAAGGGGAGCGGCTTTGCTTGGGGGCGATCGAATTGTTGGTGCGGATGCTTGTGAGTGGGCATGGCGGCCTCCTTGCTTTTGCAGAAGCTATTTGCAAATGCGAAGCCGCAGACGGGTAGTCAGAGCGCGTTATTCGCGAAATGATGGAGAAAAGTGATGGGGTGATAGCAGTGCTAGCAGCGATTAGCGGGTGAGCTTCGGGGAGGCGAGGCAAGGGCTGGAGGGGAAACGCTGCTGGCGATCCGGCAGCGGCGCCCAGCAACGCGCGGCCGCGGGGTGAGGGCTTTTATGTGTTTTGGGGAAAACACCCTCATCGCTACCGTCGTTCGCCAAGGACGATCTGCGACCGGGTAGGAGAAGACACTTTCCTCGAACGGCCACTCACTTCGCTTGGCGTTTCTGCCATAGGCCGTAGGCGAAGACGAGCAGGCAGGCGCCCAGCAGCGAGCCGATCCAGCCGGCGGCGTTCGGCTCGGTGATCGATTTGCCGCTGACCAGGTTGCCGAGGGCTCCGCCGACGAACGAACCGGCGATTCCCAGGAAGGTGGTCAGGATGATGCCCATGGGTTGCGGGCCGGGCATTAGGAAGCGGGCGATGATCCCGATGATGAGCCCAAAGACGATCCAGCCTAGAATGGCCATGGCATTAACCTCGGGGGCAGAAGCAGATAGGGTGAGGCGACCCGTGTTATGGTACGCTCAGCCCGGACAAATGGAATAGGCGCGGGGGGGTCGGAGGAACAAATTTTCGATTGGCGTCGGCTTCTGGCGAGTACGCCGGGGGGACGTTATGATAAGGGTTTTGGCGGGGGCGGGAGTTGGCGAGTTTCTCAGGTCGCAAATCGGCGGTCGTGACGGCGGAGGTTTTTTCATGCCGGCGAGTGGGCGGTTGTTGTTGGCGATCAGTCTCGTTTTTGGGGGCGCTGGCGCGGCGCGGGCTGCCGACGCCGAATTGCCTATTTTGTTAAAGGAAGATTTCGAGCACGGCATGGACCGCTGGCGGACGACTGACCCCGATCCGGCCCGGGGCGTGTGGAAGATTGAAGAGCAGTCGAAGGCGGGGCCGCAGGTGGCGGGGCCGGCTGGATTGTCGCCACAGCGGACCGGGCCAGACGGGACGAGCTCGGCCGCCAATCTTGTCAACCACGTATTGCGGGTGACCGGGCCGAGCAAGTATGAGCCGCCGTATCGCAGCCCTCTTTCGATCGCGTTGTTGAAAGACATCAAGGTGGGCGACATGGTGCTCACGGCCCGCGTGCAGAACACGAACCCAAACGCCGGGCCGCACCGCGACTTGTGCTTCTTTTGGGGCTATCAGGACCCCTCACATTATTATTACGTGCACCTGGGCGCGAAGCCGGACCCGGCCGCGTGCCAGGTATTTATTGTGAATGGCGCGCCGCGGACAGCGATCACGGTCGACGAGGCGAAGGGGACGCCCTGGACCGATGGCTGGCATAACGTAAAGGTGGTCCGCAGCTTGAGCGAGGGCACGATGGCGGTGTATTTCGATGACATGGAGAAGCCGCTGATGACGGCCCGTGACAAGACGTTCGGCGCCGGGCTGGTGGGCATTGGCACGTTTGACGACAACGGCAACTTTGACGACGTGGAACTGAGGGGCGAGGTGGTGAAGTAATTGCGGATTTGAAATTGCGGATTGCGGATTGAAATGCGCGGTCTGCTCCGATTCAATCCGCAATTTGCAATCGGCAATCGGCAATCCGAAATTCAAGGAGCTTCCCATGACGGTCAGCAGGCGAGAGTTTTTGAATACTTCGGCGGCGGCCGCTTCGGCGGCGGCGATGGGTTTGAGCTGGGCGTCGCGGAGTTTCGGTCAGGAGACGGCCGACATTCGCGTCGCGCAGATCGGCTTCAACGGGCAGGGGAGCGCTCACATCCGCGGGTTGGGTAAGAACCTGGTCGCGCTGTGCGACGTCGATGAAGTCGTGCTCAATCGTAAGGCGGACGAACTGGCCCGCGGCGGCGCGAAGCGGCTCGAAACGTTTACCGATTTTCGCAAGGTGCTCGACCGCAAAGATATTGACGCGGTGAGTGTGGCCACGCCCAACCACATCCATGCCTGGGTAACGGTGCTCGCGGCCCAGGCGGGGAAAGACGTGTACTGCGAAAAGCCGGCGGCCCACGATATTTGGGAAGGCCGGCAGATGGTGGCCGCGGCGAAGAAATACAATCGTATCATCCAGATCGGGACGCAATCGCGGGCGAGCACCAGCCTGGACGAAGCGGTCGCATTTGTTCGCGACGGCAACCTGGGAAAGATTCGTTACGCGCTGGGCACTTGTTACAAGCCGCGGCAAGCGGTGGCGAAGCGCGACAAGCCGCTCGAAATTCCTGCCACACTGCATTACGACTTGTGGTGCGGGCCGGCGGAAAAACAGGATTTGTACCGCAATAGCGTCCACTATGATTGGCACTGGGTGTGGAACACGGGCAACGGTGACATGGGGAACCAGGGCATCCACCAGATGGACATTGCCCGCTGGTTTTTGGGCGAGCCGGAGGTGGCGCCGCGGGCGATCAGCATCGGCGCACGGCTCGGCTATGAGGATGCGGGAAACACCCCGAACACGCAAACGGTGTTCTTGGAATACCCGAATGCGCCGCTGATTTTCGAGACGCGTGGTCTGCCGAAACGCGATCTGAACTGGCAAGGCCGAGATGCAATGGACCGCTTCCGCGGCTCGGGGATCGGAGTGATCGTGCAATGCGAAAAGGGCTACGTGCTCGTGCCCGATTACCGCTCGGCCATCGCCTACGACAAAGAGGGTAAGACGATCAAACAGTGGCGGGTGACGTATGACGAGCTAAAGGCCCATCAGCAAAAATGGCTGTCGGCCGTCGCCAGCCGCGACGCGTCGAAGCTCGACCAGCCGGTCGAGAGCGGCCACGTTTCGAGCTGCCTGTGCCACCTAGGCGGCATCTCGCATCAACTGGGCGAACCGGTGCGGGCGGGCGACATCGCCGACCGCATCCGCGGCAACGAGCTGCTGAGCATTTCGTTCGATCGCATGGCGGCCCACTTGCGGGCGAACAACGTTGACATCGATCGGCAAGCAGCCGTCACGCTGGGGCCGTGGTTGGACGTCGAGGCGAAGACGCAGACGTTCGTGAAGAACGACGCGGCCAGCGAACTCCGCGCCCGTTCGAAGCAGCGATCTGGCTTCGAAGTGCCCGATATCGAACGGGAGAGCGTGGCGGCGGGGTAGGTTCGGGGAAAGCAGAGCGGAACAGCAGCCAAGCGGTAGCGCGGCCGAACAGGGTAGTCGGTTTGCCGTCGCGACGGCAGTGCGCGCTGTTCCCACTGCTTCATCACCCGACTCCTCCACCACCTCTGGGCTCCATTCGCATCGCCACTCCACGACTTCGCTACACTATGTCGCACGCCATCGCATAGAAAGTTGCAACCTAAACCGGTGCCGCGTGCGTAGCAGCAAGATGGGGGGACGCTTTAAAAGGTTCCCATCATGGATACGACATTCTGGCCGCCCCAGGACATGTTGCGGCGCGGACCGCGGCACATCGATGTGCCCACTCCTCTTCGGTCGCCGGCCGCGCTTGGGCCCGCTCTTTTTATTTCGCGGGCGACCGGGGCTGGCGGCAGCGAGATCGCGCACAAGGTGGCCGAGCGGATCGACTGGGACCTGTTGGATCAGCAGATCGTGGAAACGCTGGCCGCGCGGTATGGTACTCCGCGAGTGGTGCTGGACGCGGTGGATGAGACGGCGATCGGCTGGCTGGGCGACCTCTTAAACGGCTGGGTCGAGGGGCACGGGTTCAGCCAATTGGCCTACGTGTGGCGGCTGCGACAGTTGTTCCGAGCCGCGGTACGGCGGGGGCGAGTCGTGATCGTGGGTCGCGGGGCAGGGTTTCTCGTGCCGCGCGGGGCGGGTTTGTCGGTACGGCTGATCGCCCCGATCGACTTCCGCGTGGAGCAAGTCATGTTACGGCAGGGCCTGTCGGCCGCCGAAGCGCGGCGGTTCATCGAACGGGCGGACGGTGAGCACCGCGCGTTCATCGAGCGCTACTTCCGCCACGACGTCACCGAACCGGCGGAGCACGACTTGGTCGTGAACGTCGAGCAGTTGACGCAGGCGGATGCGGTGGAGTTGATTGTCGAGGCCCTCGGGCGGTGGCTGAAGGGGCGGTGAGTCCCCGGTTGTCCATTGTTCCGTCGTCGTTGTCAGCCTTTGGCCATTCGCCAGCCGGCACGCGTTGGTTTTTGCACTAGCGCTCCGCGGCTCTTCTACTCGTCCACAAGATTCTCACTGCAAATTTTCCTACGTCGATCGTGAAGACTTGACGAAGCAGGCCGAGTTTGGGGCTAAGCGATAGTTTTTTTCGCGTTCGGCGAGCTTTGATCGTTTCGATCGAACCAGTGCTGGCCTATAATCGGGCCGCTGCCGGGTACGCCTGCGGCACAATGGAACCGGGAGTATCCTCGACGTGGGAAGCCAAACCATGACGCGCAAACTAAATGTCTTATTGAACCAACTGATCGCGGTCGGTCTGCTTGCCGCAACACCGCTCGTGGCCGGCTGCGCCTGGGGCCAGTCGGCCGCAGGGCTATCGCCGGGCGAAGCCAAGGAGTTGGCCGTCGATGCTTATATCTACGGCTATCCGCTGGTCACGATGGAATACACCCGCCGCGTGATCACCAACGTGTCCAAGCCGGAAGGAACGCATGCGCCGATGGGTCAGCTGATACGCCTGCGCGAGTATCCCAACGCGTCGTTCCGCGACGTCACGGCGCCGAACGCGGACACGCTTTACACGACGGCCTTCATCGACGTCAGCAAAGAGCCATGGGTGTTGAGCCTGCCCGACGCGCAGGGTCGCTATTACCTGTTCCCGATGCTCGATGCTTGGACTGACGTATTTCAGGTGCCCGGCAAGCGGACGACCGGCACCGGGCCGCAGACGTACGCGATCACCGGGCCGGGCTGGCACGGCACGCTGCCTGAGGGCGTGACAGAATACAAGTCGCCAACGGCCTTCGTGTGGATCCTGGGCCGCATCTATTGCACCGGGACGCCAGCAGACTACGCGGCCGTGCACAAGATGCAGGACGAGGTTTCGCTGGTACCGCTGGCGAGTTATGGCAAGCCGTACACGCCGCCGGCCGGCAAGGTGGATCCCAGCATCGACATGAAGAAACCGGTGCGTGAACAGGTGAATGAGTTGAGCACGGAGGACTACTTTACGCTGCTCGCCAAACTGCTAGCCGACAATCCGCCCGCCGCGGCCGACGCGCCGATGGTGGCCAAGCTGGCCCGGCTGGGCATCGCGCCCGGCAAACCGTTTGGGATGTCGGGGCTCGGCCCGGCGGCGGGCCAACTGGCGGACGTGCCGAAGCTGGGCTTCGACAAGATCATGGCCCACTTCAAGTCGGCGGGCACCGACGAAAACGGCTGGGTCTACACGACAAAGACCGGCCTGTATGGGACGGACTACCTGCAGCGGGCGCTCATCACGGCGATTGGACTAGGGGCGAACCGGCCGCAGGACGCCGTCTACCCGACGTCCGAGGTCGACGCGGCGGGCGGGCCGTACTCGGGGGCGAACAAGTACGTGCTCCACTTTGCCAAGGGCCAGCTCCCGCCGACCAACGGGTTCTGGTCGCTGACGATGTACAATGGCGAATACTTCTTCGTCGACAATCGGCTCGACCGTTACGCGCTGAGCGCACGGAACAAGTTTTTCGAAAATGCTGATGGCTCGGTTGATCTACTGCTGCAACACGCCAACCCTGGCCCGGCGAAGGAGCCCAACTGGCTGCCGGCACCGGAGGGCAAGTTCATCTTGATGCTGCGGCTGTACTGGCCAAAGGAAACGCCACCGTCGCTCATCGACGGCACGTGGAGAATCCCGGGCGTAAGGCAGGTGGAGTAGCTGGGGCGGGGAGCAGGGGGGCGGGGGCTTGTCGGCTTTCGGTCTCGGCCAGAATTGATGCTGTTATCCGTCATGTCCACTGCTTTGCATTTCGAGTGCTTTTGTGGGTCCTCTGACAGCCACACGATTGACGCGGCCGTCCGGCTCAGTGCGGCCGGCCCTATGTAGCGACGGGCCGCTGCCTGCGGTGCTTCCGCTGTGGATCGGGCCGGTGCTTGTCGATCCGCCCATTTTGCAGGCGCCGATGGCGGGGTTCACGAACTTCGCGTTTCGGCAGATTGTGCGCGAATTTGGCGGGGTGGGGCTGTTGGCGACGGAGATGGTTTGCGCGAAGGGCTTTGTGTGGCTCGATGAAAACGAGGCCGAGCAGCCCGATCGTCTGTGGGGCGTCGCCGATGAGCCGCGGCCGCTGGCCGTGCAGATGTGGGACAACGATCCCCAGACGCTGGCCAAGGTGGGCGCGCGGCTGGCGCATGAGTACCGGGTGAGCGTGGTCGATATTAATTTCGGCTGTCCGGTGCGCGACGTGGCGCAGAAGGCGCACAGCGGGTCGTATTTGCTGCGCGAGCCGGAGCGGATGGGGCGGATTATTGAGCGGGTAGTCGAGGCGTGCGCGCCTGTGCCGGTGACGGCCAAGATTCGCCTCGGCTGCTCGCGCGACAGGATGAATGCGATCGATGTGGCACAGGTCGTGGAAGGCGCCGGGGCGGCGGCGCTGACGGTCCATGGGCGGACGGCGGCCGACATGTTTCGCGGCTCGGCCGAGTGGGATCGGATCGCGGCGATTAAGCCGCACCTCAAGCGCATTCCGCTCATCGGCAATGGCGATTTGGATTCGGCGCAGAAAGTGGTGTCCGCGTTTCGGCAGTATGACGTCGACGGCGTGATGATCGCCCGGGCGTCACTCGCCAAGCCGTGGCTGTTCCGCCAGGCGGCGGCCGCGCTCGCCGGCGAACCCGTGCCGCCCGACCCGACGGCGGCCGAAGAGCAGGCGCTGTTGCTGCATCACTATGAGCTCATCTGCGAGCGGTTTGGCGAGGCGAAGGGGACGATGCTGATGCGCAAATATGCCTGTTGCTATGCGCAGGGGAGGGCGGGGCGCGGGAGTTTCGCAGCCGGGTGGTGAAGGTGGGGACGCCCGTGGAGTTTCGCACCGTCGTGAATAATGTTTTCCCGCGCGACGAAAATTGACGCGAGTTAGACTGGGTCGCAGCCCAGCGGCGTCCGCGGATTCCGGGCGTGATCTTTCGCTCAGGACAAAAATCGCGCTGATCTGCGCCGGCGATAGAGCTTTTCGGCGATGTAGGTCGTCTCCCATTGGCTGCGGAGCCGTCAATCGATATATTTGTGATGTGGCCGGGGCTTTCTGTGACCAGCGACGAATGACACGGCGGCGCGAGTGCCTTCATCGCGGCGCACATGGGGAAAACACGTGAAACGTCACACTGCTTCTTGTCGTTCTTCGTATTTCACTACTGAGTGCGGTTTGTTGGTCGTTGCACTGTTATTGGTGACGGCCGCCGGCTGTCCCAATAGGCAGCAGAACGCCAATGAGATATTGGTGGGCCATTATGCTTCGATGACCGGTTCGGAGGCGACCTTCGGCCAGTCGACGGATAACGGGATCCGCATGGCGGTCGAGGAAATTAACGCGGCCGGCGGCGTGGACGGCAAGAAGATTCGAATCATCACTTATGACGATAAGGGCGACGCGAGGGAGGCCGGAGCGGCCGTGACGCGGCTGATCACGCGTGACGGCGTGACGGCGATGCTGGGCGAAGTGGCTTCGAGCTTGTCGCTGGCCGGGGCGGCGATTTGCCAGGAGAACGGTGTGCCGATGGTCACGCCATCGTCGACCAATCCGGAAGTGACGAAGAAGGGGGACAAGATCTTTCGCGTGTGCTTCATCGATCCGTTTCAGGGTTGGGTGGGGGCGAAGTTCGCGCGAAAACATCAAGGCTGGCAAGGCCGCGATCTTGTTCGACCAGGCGAACGCTTATTCGGTGGGTCTCCGCGACGAGTTTCGCAAGGCGTTCACTGAACAGGGCGGGGTGATCACCGCCGTCGAATCGTATCAGAAGGGCGACCAAGACTTTTCGGCCCAGTTGACGGCCATTCGCAGCAGCGAGCCGGACGTGGTCTACGTGCCCGGCTATTACACTGACGTCGGCAACATCGCGCTGCAGGCGCGGAAGCTGGGGGTCAGCGTACCGCTATTGGGTGGCGACGGGTGGGACTCGTCCAAGCTGGCCGAGATCGGCGGAAAAGCGATCAACGGCTGCTACTATTCGAATCACTACTCGCACCAGGATCCGAGCCCGCGGGTGCAGGAGTTCATCCGCAAGTATAAAGACAAGTACGGCGAAACGCCGGACGGGCTGGCGGCGCTCGGCTATGACGGGGCGCAGATTCTGGCCGAGGCCATGGGCAAGGCTCCGTCGCTCACGGGCGACGACATTGCGGCGGCGCTCGCGGCGACGAAGGACTTCGACGGCGTGACGGGCAAGATCTCGATTGACGCCCAGCGAAACGCCGTCAAGCCGGCCGTGATGCTGGAAATGAAGAACGGCGAACCAAGCTACGTGGCGACCATCGAGCCGGAGAAGAAGTAGGTGTAGGGTGCCGGGTGTAAGGTGTGTCGAGGCTCGCCGAGACACACCGCGCTTTCATGGTGCGTCTGGCAGACGCGACGCACCCTACCTTTTCCCCCTAACACCTGGCGCCATCTTCCCATGGCCGACTTCGTCCAAACGCTGATCGCCACGATCGAAGTCGGCAGCCTGTATGCGCTGATTGCGCTGGGCTACACGATGGTGTACGGCATCTTGAAGTTCATTAACTTCGCCCACAGCGACATTGTCGTGCTCGGCGCGTGGACGAGCTACATTCTGGCGAGCAAGATACTTCCCCAGTTGGGGCTCGATCCGCACAACCCCGAGGTGCCGCCACCGTTGTGGGTGGGGGCGATCATTTTGGTGGCGGCGATGGCGTTTTGCGGGCTGGTGGGATTTTTGATCGAACGCCTAGCATACAAGCCGCTGCGGCAGGCGGCGCGGCTGAACGTGCTGATTACCGCCATTGGCGTGTCGCTGTTGCTGCAGAACGTCGGCCAGCTCGAATTCGTATTCGGATCGAGCCCCGAAAAGATGCCGGGGCTGTTGCCGCATTCCGACAAACTCGTATCGCTGACGTTTGGCAGTGGTGCTCAGCTTCGCGAAGTGAACATCGGAATCGTCGACATGGCTATCTTCGCCACGGCAGCCGCACTGATGCTGGTGTTGGAGTATCTCGTGTTTCGCACAAAACTGGGCACGGCGATGCGGGCCGTGTCGTTCAATGCGGACGTCGCGTCGCTGATGGGCATTCCAGTCGACCGCGTGGTCTCTTTCACGTTTGTGTTGGGGTCGGCTCTGGCGGCGGCGGCCGGTTTTTTGTACGCGCTGAAGTACCCCGGGCTGAACCAGCCGGCGGACACGATCTGGGTGCTATTGGGACTCAAAGCATTCGTGGCCGCGGTGATCGGGGGGATCGGTAACGTACGGGGGGCGGTGCTGGGTGGATTCGTGATTGCGTTTGTCGAGCAGTTCGGCGGATTTTATGTATCGTCGAATTACGTCTACGTGTATGTGTTCGCGCTGTTGATTTTGATTCTGTTGGTGCGGCCGACCGGAATGTTGGGCGCTCCGTTTCAGGAAAAGGTGTGACGCGCGGGGCCTGCGGCCAGCTTCATGGTAAGTTTCGTCAGAAGCATGGTGCCGATTGTTACGGGGCTGGCGCTGGCCGCGGTGCTCTCTGCTGCGCTGCCGGGGCTGATCGGAGTGTACTACGCCCGGATCGTGATGGATGTTGGCATCGCGATGATCCTGGCGGTGTCGCTGAGCATCGTGTGCGGGATGACGGGCCAGTTCTCGATCGGCCATGCGGGATTCATGGCGCTGGGTGGCTATGCGGCGGCCATGATCACGTATTACGGTTCGATGTTGTGGTGGGGCGCAGCGGCCAAGCACGGCGGATCGTTGGGCCTGGGCGAATGGCTGTTCTTCGCGGCGTGCATTGTGGGTGGGCTGATCGCGGCGGCGGCCGGATATGTCGTCGGATTGCCGTCGTTGCGGCTGCGGGGCGATTACCTAGCAATCGTGACGCTTGGCTTCGGCGAGATTTTGCGGGTGATGCTGCAGCAGACGAATCCGGTGATTCGCAGCGTCGGGGCGCTGAAGGAGGCGGGCTGGGGGGACCTCGTGCCGCCGCCGGTCGGTGAATCGCTCGGGTTTGACGGCGTGCCAAAATACTGCAATTTGTTTTGGGTCTATGCGTTTCTGACGATCACGGTCGTGGCCGCGTTTCGGCTGAAGCAATCGAGCATGGGGCGAGCGATGTTCGCGGTGCGCGAGGACGAAATTGCCGCCCAGGCGATGGGCGTAAACGTGGCGCGCGTGAAGGTGCTGGCATTTGTGCTGGCGGCGTTCTTTGCTGGAGCGGCCGGCGGACTCTATGCCCATGAGAGCGGCATCAATATTTCGCCGAAGGATGCCGGTTTTCAGCGGTCGTTCGACTATTTGATCATGGTGGTGCTCGGCGGCAGCGGCTCGATCAGCGGCGTGATGTTGGCGGCCGCGCTGCTAACGGCCCTGCCGGAGGCGCTGCGAAATCTTGACCAGTATCGCCTGATCATCTATGCGCTGTTGCTCATTGGAATGATGCTCTTCCGCCCGCAAGGATTGTTCGGCATCCATGAGATATGGGACTATTTTGCGGTCAGGCGGCGGCCGACGGCGGGCGGGGCCAGGCAATGAAACACGAAATGCGGACCGCTCGCGCATCGCAAGGCAATCCTGCGACTGACGGGCTGCGGCTGAACGTTGATCGGTTGTGCTTGTCATTCGGCGGATTGAAAGCCGTACAGGAGTTCTCGTTGCATCTGCCGAAGTTGAGCTTATTCGGTTTGATCGGGCCGAACGGCGCCGGCAAGACGACTGTATTCAACTTGCTGACGGGCGTGTATCGGCCCGACAGCGGCCGAATGGAAATTGATGCTCGCTCGCTGGTGGGAATGAAACCTCATCAGATCACGGCGGCCGGAATCGCTAGGACGTTTCAAAACATACGACTATTTGCCGATCTTACCGTGCTCGACAATGTGCGGCTGGCCGCACAACTGCACCGCCGCAATAGTCTCGGAGCGACGCTGCTGCGAACGCAAGATTTTCGCCTCCGGGAGGCGGCAATTCGCGATAAGGCCTACGACCTGCTGGGCATCTTCGACCTGCAGTCCGTGGCGTATGCGCGATCGGGCGGTCTCAGCTATGGTCACCAGCGCCGCTTGGAAATTGTCCGGGCACTCGCGACCGAGCCGCAGGTACTGCTATTGGATGAGCCGGCGGCGGGGATGAATTCGCGCGAGAAATTGGATCTGGCGAAATCGATCCGCGAGATTCGAGATCGGTTTCGAATTGCAATTTTGCTGATCGATCACGACATGGGCCTGGTAATGGATATCTGCGAGCAGATCACGGTACTGGATCACGGCGAAACGATCGCCTGCGGTACGCCGGCGGAGATTCAGAATGACCCAAAGGTAATTACCGCGTACTTGGGGTGTGGGACGCCCGCTTAATGGTTCGTCGGAGAGAATTACAAATGCAAAATGTTCAATGTAAAATGCCAAATGCAGATGCGCGTTCGTTCATTCTTCGTTTTTCGTTGTTCATCTTGCATTGAACATGTCCTTGTTGCCGCGTGCGAAGCAAGCTATGCCACTTCTATCGGTCGACAGCTTGTGGGTTTCGTACGGCGCCATTCAGGCGCTGCGCGGCATTTCGTTGCATGTGGGCGCGGGGGAGGTGGTGACGCTGATCGGCGGAAATGGGGCTGGCAAGAGCACGACGCTGCGGACCATATCGGGCATGTTGCAGCCGAAGTCGGGGACGATCACCTTCAACGGTGAGGCGATTCAAGGCCGGCCGCCGCATCGGCTAGTGCAAATGGGGCTGGTGCAAGTGCCGGAGGGGCGGGGCATCTTTGCCAACCTGACGGTGGAAGAGAATCTGCAGATCGGGGCGTTTGCACGTCGGGACCATGCGGCGATTCGCAAGGACCGCGAGCGGGTGCTTGCACTGTTGCCACGGATTGGGGAGCGGCTGCGGCAGCAGGCGGGGACGCTTTCGGGCGGCGAACAGCAAATGCTGGCGATTGCACGGGCACTGTTGGCGCGGCCCAGGCTGCTCATGCTGGACGAGCCGTCTTTGGGACTGGCGCCGCAGGTCGTGCAGACGGTTTTCCAGGTCATCGAGCAAGTCGCCAGCGAGGGAACGACGATCCTGCTCATCGAGCAGAACGCCAGCATGGCCCTGAAGGTGGCAAACCGGGCGTATGTGATCGAGGTGGGCGAGATTCAAATGGAGGGCCCGGCCGGCGAGCTGGCGGCCAGCGATGCCGTCCGGAAGGCGTATTTGGGCGTGCATTAGCGGTCATACTACGCGTCGTAAGACCAATTTCTGTAGCGGCTTAAGGTGAGAAGCCGATTTTTCAAATAGGCAGTTGTCAAAAATCGTCAATCGGGTAGGATTGTAGTGGCGGAAGTCAGTCGATCGCTGGCAACCAGTCGCTGGCCCACTGCTGGATACGACGACATGAGCACTACGATTGAATCTTCGTCCGACAAAGCCTTACTCGACGCGATGCGACGTCAGGGCGCGGTGACCATTGCCGATTTGGTGATGGAAATGGGGGTGACGGCAACGGCCGTGCGGCAGCGGCTGACCCGGCTAATGGATGCCGGCTTGGTTCACCGCCAGACGGAGAAGCAGGCCCGCGGTCGGCCCAATCACCGCTATCTGCTGACGGAGAAAGGCGAGCAAGCGGCGGGCGACAACTTCGGCGACCTGGCGGTGGTGCTGTGGGAAGAGATTAAGGCGGTCGACGACCCGGCGATTCGGCGGGGGCTTTTGAAGCGGATTGCTGACCGGTTTGTGGCCAAGTACCGCAATGCGATTGACGGTCCCTCGCTCGAAGAGCGGATGGCGGCGATGGCCCGCATCATGGGTGAGCGTGAGATTCCGTTCGAGGTGAAAAAGGAAAACGAGTTGCCGGTCCTGTCGGCTTTGGCGTGCCCTTATCCGGAGTTGGCCAAGCAGGACCGCAGCGTATGTACGATGGAAAAGTTAATGCTATCGGAAGTGCTGGGCGAGAACGTGAAACTTAGCGAGTGCCGCCTCGACGGCGGGACGTGTTGCACCTTTACGCCAAGCGCTACGTGAGACAAGATGGCGTGCTGTGTTGGTAGTGTTTTGCTGATGCACGCGCAAACGAGGGAAGTAGGGGAAATGGGGACTACATCGAATGGCTTGGGCCAGCCATGGATTGAGGGCCGGTTTGAGGAAAACGTGTTTACGACGACGGTCGAGCAGGCGATCAACTGGGCTCGGCAATCGAGCGTGTGGCCGCTGACGTTTGGGCTGGCGTGCTGTGCGATCGAGATGATGGCGGCTGGGGCCAGTCGATTTGACCTGGACCGTTTCGGCGCCGGCGCGTTTCGGGCGACGCCGCGGCAGGCCGATTTGATGATCGTCGCCGGCACGGTGACGTACAAGATGGCCAGCCGGGTGCGGCGGCTTTACAACATGATGCCCGATCCGAAGTTTGTAATCGCGATGGGGGCCTGCACTGTCGGCGGTGGGCCATACTTCAAGTACGGTTACCACGTAGTGAAGGGCGTGGACCTGGTGGTGCCGGTGGACGTGTACGTGCCGGGTTGCCCTCCGCGGCCCGAATCGCTGCTGGAGGGCCTGATGCGAATTCAGGACAAGATCAAGGGACATCGCATGAACAAGCTGGCTGGTTCGGCAGGTACTTGGGAGCTGGGCACGAAGATCGACGACGAGCTGCCGGTGCCGCACCATAGCGGCTACGTGGCGGCCCCGGCGGATAATGAGCCGATGTTTGATCACCAGAAGATTATTGCGTGAGGCCGACGATGCGTAGCATCGCGGCTTTCCTCGTCGAATTGCGATCCACTAACCACTATCAACTAACAACTGTTCGATGACCGAAACACTTTCCATTAAGAACCTGCACGTTGCTGTCGAGGGGAAACCGATCCTCAACGGCGTGAACATGACGATCCGCCGCGGCGAGACGCACGCCTTGATGGGGCCGAACGGGTCGGGCAAGAGCACGCTGGCCGGGGCAATCATGGGTCATCCGAACTACGAAATCACCGAGGGCACGATCGAGCTCAACGGCGAGAACATCGTCGAGTGGGACGCGACCGCGCGGGCCCGGCACGGAATTTTCATGGCCTTTCAGCGGCCGATGGCGATCCCGGGCGTAAAAATGGCCGACTTTTTGCGGCACGCTTCGACCAACGTTCGCAACCCGGACCGCAAGGAGGGCGAGCAACTGATTTCAATGCGCGAGTTTCGCAAGGAGCTGAAGGAAAAGATGTCGCAGTTGCGGATGGATGAAGAGTTCGCCCGTCGCTACGTGAACGACGGCTTTTCGGGGGGCGAGATGAAGCGGGCCGAGATTTTGCAGATGGCCATGCTGCGGCCGAAGTTTGCAATTCTCGACGAGACCGACAGCGGCCTAGACGTCGATGCGGTGAAATTGGCCAGCCAGAGCATCGCAGAGATCGGCGGCGACCAGATGGGCATCTTGATCATCACGCACCACGATAAGCTGCTTGACCACAACACGCCCGATTTCACACACGTGATGCTGGGCGGGCGGATCGTCGAGACGGGCGGTCTGGAGCTGGCCCAGGAACTGTACACCGAGGGTTACGATCGGATCCGCGCGTCGCATCCGGAGGACGCGGCCGTCGAGAAAGAAATGGCGGCCAAGCAGGCGGTAGGGGCAGCTTAAGAACTCCTTTCCACGCAGTGCGTGGGGAACGTCGATGCTCGACGCTCTGCGTCGGGTGAAACGAAGCAAAGGAAACAGGTTAAACTTTTTTGACACGGGCCGCAGAGCGGCCAAGAGCGCATTCCATCGCAGAGCGTGGGAACGAGGGATTTTTCATCATGGCTACTGATTTGCTTACACCGACCGAACAGGACGTGTTCGGCGAGATTAATAAGTACGACTTCGTCACTCCCACTACGGGCATCTTCAAGGCCAGGCAGGGGCTGAGCCAGCACATCGTCGCCGAGATTTCGGAGATGAAGCGGGAGCCGGCCTGGATGCGCGATTTCCGGCTGCGGTCACTGGAGGTGTTCGAGTCGAAGCCGATGCCGCGGTGGGGGGGCAACATCGGCATTGATTTTCAGGATATCTACTACTACCTGAAGCCGACCGAGCACCAAGGCAAGACCTGGGACGACGTCCCGCCGGAGATCAAGGAGACGTTCGACAAGCTGGGAATTCCCGAGGCCGAGAAGAAGTTTTTGGCGGGCGTCAAGGCGCAGTTCGAGAGCGAAGTCGTGTACGGCTCGCTGAAGGAGGAGCTGGGCAACAAGGGCGTTATTTTCACCGACACCGACACCGCCGTCCGCGAGCATGGCGACTTGGTGCGCGAGTACCTCGGCTCGATCATTCCGCCGGCCGACAACAAGTTCGCCGCGCTGAACTCGGCCGTGTGGTCGGGCGGTTCGTTCATCTACGTGCCAAAAGGCGTGAAGATAGAGTTCCCCCTGCAGGCTTATTTCCGCATCAATGCCGAGCGGATGGGGCAGTTCGAGCGGACTCTGATCATCGTGGATGAAGGGGCCGAGGTGCATTATGTCGAGGGCTGCACGGCCCCGATGTACTCGAGCGAGAGCCTGCACTCGGCCGTGGTGGAGATCATCGTCCGCCGAGGCGCCCGCTGCCGATACACGACGATCCAGAACTGGGCCAACAACATCTACAACCTGGTCACCAAGCGGGCGGTCGCTTATGGCGACTCCCTGATGGAGTGGATCGACGGCAACCTGGGGAGCCGGCTGACGATGAAGTACCCGGCGGTGTACATGATGGAGCCGGGCGCCCGCGGGGAGATACTATCGATCGCGTTCGCGTCGAAGGGGCAGCACCAGGACGCGGGGGCGAAGGTCGTGCACTGCGCCCCGCACACCAAGAGCCGCATTATTTCGAAGAGCATTTCGAAGAATGGCGGCCGCAGCAGCTACCGGGGCCTGTGCAAGGTGCAGGACGGGGCGGTCGGCTCGAAGAGCAACGTCGTCTGCGATGCATTGATTCTCGACCCGGCCAGCCGGAGCGACACGTATCCGTATATCGAAGTGGAAGAACAGGACGTGCAGGTCGAGCACGAGGCCAGTGTTTCGCGGATCGGCGAGGAGCAGCTGTTTTACTTGCAAAGCCGCGGCCTGACCGAGGCCGAGGCCAGCTCGATGATCGTCAGCGGCTTCATCGAGCCGTTGGTGAAGGAACTCCCGATGGAATACGCCGTCGAGATGAACCGGCTGATTGAGCTGCAGATGGAAGGAAGCGTGGGGTAAGCGTCGGCCGTGAGCTGAGACTTTACATGAGTACGGTCACTGATGCACTTACGGAGCAGTTGATTGCGGAGCTGTACAAAGTTCCGGGCAAGGCTGAGATCGTTGGGGGGCGGATCGTGATGATGAGTCCGACGGAGGACACGCCGTGGAGCGTCTCGGGAGAGATTTATGTAAGTTTACGGGCGTATGCTCGACAATTCGGCGGACGCGCTTATGGCGACAACGCAGCATTTCTAGTCGATCTTCCACATCGCAAGTCGTTTTCCCCCGATGCGGCGTATTATACTGGTCCCCGTACGGGAATGAAGTTCTTGAGTGAAGCGCCAGTTTTCGCCGTGGAAGTCCGCAGCGAAAACGACTATGGCAAAACGGCCGAACTCGAAATGGCAGATAAACGAGCCGACTATTTTGCCGCCGGCGCCAAAGTCGTTTGGGATGTGAACCCGCTGGGTGAAGACGTGGTTTGCAAGTGTTCGGCCGATTCACCCGACGCGCCGACGGTCTATCGCAAAGGCCAAATTGCCGAAGCCGAGCCGGCGGTGCCGGGCTGGACATTTCCAGTCGATGAACTATTTGCTTGAGGCGTCACTATCTGGAAGGTTTATGCAGGGGCCGATGTCTACCGTTGCCGCACCGACTGGTTTTACGAAGGAGTCTTTTGCCAGCTTTCTCGCTCGGCGCAATGAGCCGGCGTGGCTCGTCGAGATGCGCCGCGTGGCGTGGAAGAAGTTCGACGAGCTGCCGTGGCCGTCGAATCGCGACGAAGAGTGGATGCGAACCGATATTCGGTTGTTCAAGCTCGATCGCTTCCCGATGCCGACAGCGCCGGGCGAGCCGGCGCTCGAGATTTCGCTGCCGCACGCTCTGCTAGCTGCAGGCGTTGCATTGGGCGGGCGGGCTGCGGCACTCAATAGCCAGCCCGTTGAAGCGGGCCTTGCCGAGAAGTGGAAGCAAGCGGGCGTTTTGTTTGGCAGCCTTGACGAGCTTGTCTGCGAGCATGGCAACTTGTTGCGGCCTTACTTTGAGCGGCGCGTCGTCGATCCGTTCAAAGACAAGTTTTCGGCACTGCACGCGGCCTGCTGGAGTGGCGGGACGCTGCTCTACGTCCCCGAGGGCGTTCGCATTACTGAGCCGCTGCATTCGCTGTCGGCGCTGGCGCCGGGCGGCGTCGATTTTGGCAAGACGCTCATCATTTTGGCCGATGGGGCTGAGGCGACGATGCTCTCGGAAACCGCCAGCACGCAATCGGAGAGCGGCGGACTCCACTGCGGGTCGATTGAATTGATCGTGGAGCCGGGCGCGTTTCTGCGGTATGTGAATTTGCAGAATTGGGGCCATGAGGTGTGGCACTTCGCCCATCAAAAGGCAGCCGTCGCCCGCGAGGGCCGGCTGCAGTGGACGATCGGCGCGCTGGGCGCGAAGCTGGCCAAGGTGAACCAGCACGTGGCGATGATTGGCCCGGACGCCGAAGTACAGGTGAACGGCGTGATGTTCACCGAGGGCCGCCAGCACTTGGCTTATAACACGCACCAGCATCATCAGGCGCCGTATTGCAAGAGCGATCTGTTGTATAAAGCGGCTCTGCAAGATCGCTCACGTACCGTGTGGCGGGGCATGATTAAAGTCGATCGTAATGCCCAGCGAACCGACGGCTACCAGCGGAATGACAACCTGATGCTGTCGCGCAACGCGCGGGCCGATTCGATTCCGGGCCTCGAGATCGAAGCGGATGATGTCCGCTGCACGCACGGCAGCACGAGCGGCCGGGTTGACGATATGCAGTTGTTTTACGCGATGACCCGCGGCCTGACACGGCGTGAGGCGGTGCGGATGATCGTGGCCGGGTTCTTTCAGCAGGTGTTCGATCGGATCACGATCGAAAGCGTCCGCGAGGCGCTGGGCGAGGCGATCGGCCGGCGGGTGAGCGCGATCGAGGAGACGGCCGCGGCGTGAGCAGTGGTCGGCCGCTTGCTCTGCGAGCGGTGGTCATCTCGCGGCTTCAGCCGTGAGCTCAGTCGAACGGAGCGAGATGACTACGATGGCCGGCGCTTGAACCGAGTGAAGTAGAACGACTGGATGGAGATTGTCGGCAACATTCTGCGGCTGATCGGGCTGGTAATGGTGCTACCTGGCTTGTGGATGAGCGCCGGTGGCATGCGCGTTGTCGTATCGGGTCGAATCGACGAACGGCGCCGCTCGGCGAGCTCGCTCAAGCGAGGGTTGGTGCTGCTGGCGATCGGCGTAGTTCTCTTTGTCGCTGGTTCGTGGCTTCAGTTTTCGGCAGAATGAATAGACGACAGAATGACTGGATGATAGAACGATTGAATGACTAACGGATTTAGTGCTATACCAATCTATTGTGGTTATATCAAACATCGCGGCGGCATCCATTTTACTTTTGGTTGATGCGCAGGCCACAGTTCTCATTGAAGCAGATGTTGTTCAGCACTGCGCTCGTTGCGGTCGGGCTAGCCGTTGTTCAGGTCTATTTTGATTACGCGGTTATTCGCGATTTGATGGGTCCTCCTCCGGGGGGAACCGCACTAGCATTCGTATTGTGGTTCGGGAGTGGGGCCAGCATTGGGGCAGGATTGTTCAATCTACTCCGGCACCGTGGCTTGGAGCTTCAATCGGTGCATTGGTCCAGGTAGTTTGGTTAGCTTACTTCCTCGCGGCGCATCCCGTTGGGTTATAGAGCAATTTTTCTGTTAAACGTATTCTCATTCAGCCATGCCTGGCTTCGTCGCCGTCGCCAATATGAACGAAGTGCCCGACCCCGGCAAAATGCTAGTCGAGGTCGACGAGCGACTGATCGTGCTGGTCCACGCAGCCGGCCGCTGGTATGCGCTCGACGACGTCTGCACGCACGACGGTGGGCCCTTGAGCGAGGGCCCGCTCGATGCGGCCCACGGCACGATCGCCTGCCCCCGCCACGGGGCCAAGTTCGATATCAAAACGGGCGCCGCCCTGACGATGCCGGCGACGAAGCCGACGCTGGCGCATGAGGTGAAAGTAGAGGGCGAACAAGTTTTCGTACGTATTAATTGCTAGCCTTGGAGTCAAGCCGATTGATCCAGCACTCGTGGTAGACAATAGCGATATACCAATTTTGTTCCGGAATTTTCTCGCACACAGCTAGACGGCCGGCCAACATGTCCATGCCGTTATCCTCATAGTACGACCTGTCGTGTAAGAATATTGTCAACGTTTCGCCATCTCGCGACGGCAGGCACCGATCGATGATCACATTAGCGTGATTCAGTTTATCGATTGGCAGCAGTACGTCGAAGCCGTCGATGCTCATGAATTCCACAAAGTCGTCTTTGAGATCGTACGTCCAATCTTCGGGGCCTTCATGCTTTTCGATAAACCGATCCCAGCGGAATTTTGCAACCCTTGAGCGGAGCTCGGGTGTTAATTCCTGAATTTTCATCGACTTCTCCTGAGACATAAGAAGCTCAATAACTTGGTTCGCTTTTCTCCGGGACTGTGTTTCTATAGTATAGAATGATAGAGCCGAGGAGGAGGAACACCAGCCATGCCCATCGCCGAAGATAAAGTCCGTGAAACGCTCAAGCAGGTCGTCGATCCCGAGCTGTTCGTCAATATCATCGACTTGGGGCTGGTGTACGACGTCAAGATCGACGAGCAGGCCGACGGCAAGAGCAATGTGGCCATCGAGATGACGATGACCAGCCCGGCTTGTCCGGCGGGCCCGCAGCTTTTGGGGCAGTCGAAGGACTTCGTCAGCCGGATGGACGGCGTGGGCGAGGTGGACGTGAAGCTGGTGATGGACCCACCCTGGACGCCCGACCGAATGACCGAAGAAGCGCGGGACCAGTTGGGGATTTTTTAAGCCGTCAGCTTTCAGCTCTCAGCTGTCAGCCAAATTGAATGGCTGAAAGCTGACGGCTGATAGCTGAGAGCTTTCCTGATGCAGGTCTTTCTGTACGAATGGGCGACCGGCGGCGGACTGGTTGATCAGCCGTCCGGGTGGCCGGCGTCGCTTGTGCGCGAAGGGGCGGCGATGCTCGGGGCGGTTGCGGCCGACTTTGCCCGCATCGCGGAAAGCCATATCACGGTGCTGCGCGATCCGCGGGTGCTCAACTTGGCACTGCCTGGCTGCGAGATCGTCGACGTGCAAAGTGCCGGTTGTCAGCGTGATGAATTCGAGCGGCTGGCCGCGGCGGCCGATGCCACGCTGCTCGTGGCCCCGGAGTTCGACAATATCCTCTGGAAAGCGGCCCGGGCGGTCGAGCGCTGCGGCGGTCGGTTAGTTTCACCATCCAGTGAGTTTATTCGCATCGCGGCCGACAAAGAGCGGACGTGCGCAGCGATTGGCGGCCGCCTGCGTGAACGTGCCGCCGGGAATCGTACTCGAACCGGACGAGCCGTTGCCCGCCGAGTTCACCTACCCGGCCGTCATCAAGCCGCGCGACGGGGCGGGCTCGCAAGATACGTATCTCGTCAGCGGGCCGCACGATTCGCCGCCGCCGCACGCCTGGCCGCGGCGGCTGGAGCGATTTATGCCGGGAATGCCGGCGAGTGTCGCGTTTCTCTGCGGCCCGGCGAGGCGAAGGCCCCTCGTGCCGACGAAGCAGCGTTTGAGCGAGGATGGCCGCTTTCGGTATCAGGGCGGCGAACTGCCCTTGGCGGCCGGCCTGGCCGAGCGGGCGATACGCTTGGGCGAACGAGCACTTATGGCGTTACCACCGACGACCGGGTACGTCGGCGTCGATCTGGTTCTCGGCCGCGATCCGCACGGCAGCGAGGACGCGGTGATCGAGGTGAACCCGCGGCTGACAACGTCCTATGTTGGTTTGCGGGCGGCGGCGAAAACCGGCTTGGCCGAAGCGATGGTACGAATCGCGCGCGGTGAAACCGCTTCCATCATATTTGATGATCGACCAGTGGAATTTGACGTCGAAGGCAACGTGTGCTTTCGATAGTCGTAGCGCAGCGGCGCAAATACGACATCTCTGCAAGGCGGAGTGGGATTGTACGGCATCATTCTGGGCTTTCGCACGTTGGACCGTCAGACGATAATCCGGGCGGTGTGCGACCGAACTTCAACGGCCACGTGAGGCCATAGTATGATTCCTCTACTAGCTTGGAATGGCATCTTGTGGCTTGGTTGGGCGGCGTACTGGTTCGTCAGCGCCGCGGTTTGTGAAGGCGACGAAGTCGTCGGAAGGTGTCTTGGGGCGGCTGCAGCATCTGCTGCCGTTGGCGATCGGGTTTTATTTGACGTTCCACTGGCCGCCCTATTTTGGCGTAGTGCACGAAAGCCACGCCCTCAAGTGGACCGGCATGGCGCTCACGGCGGGCGGGCTGGCATTTGCCATTTGGGCCCGTGTTCACCTGGGCCGCAACTGGAGCGGGACGATCACCTTGAAGGAGGGGCACGAGCTGGTTCGCAGCGGGCCCTACGGCATCGTCCGGCATCCGATTTACACCGGCTTCTTAGCGGCCTTCTTGGGCAGCTGCGCTGGTGGCCGGCAGCGTGGATGCGTTCATCGGATTGGCACTCGTCGTCGTGGCAGTCGTGGTCAAGCTGAACCGTGAAGACGCGATTTTGACGCGCGAATTTGGTGATCAGTATCGGCAGTTCAAGCGGGAAGTGGCGGCGCTGGTGCCGTATCTGTACTAGAGGCGGTGCAATGACTGTGCTGGGTCTCGACATTGGCGGCGCGAATCTGAAGGCGGCCGACGGCCGCGGCTGGGCGCGGTCCGTTCCGTTTGCTCTCTGGCGCGAGCCGAGTGTGTTGTCGAGTGCTCTGCGAAAGCTCGTCGTGCTAGCGCCGAACTTCGATCGAATAGCTGTTACGATGACCGCCGAGCTTTGCGACTGTTTTCGCTCAAAGGCCGAGGGCGTGCGGCATATCTTGGGCGCCGTGGTCGAAGTGTTTTTGCCTGAACATGACGTGCGAGTGTATCTGGTTGATGGCCGGCTGGGGCCGATCGAATCGGCTCTTGAGCGGCCCGAATTGGCCGCGGCCAGCAATTGGCATGTGCTGGCGCGTTTTGCCGGCCGCTACACCGAGGGACGACCGGGCATGCTCGTCGACATTGGTTCGACAACAACTGATATCGTGCCGCTGGCCGCCGGCGAAGTCGCTTCGACGGCGCGAACGGATACGGAGCGACTCGTGGCCGGCGAACTGGTTTACACAGGCGTCGGAAGGACGCCCGTGTGTGCGGTCGTCGACCGGCTGCCGTATCTCGGCCGGCAGAGCCCAGTTGCGGCCGAGCTCTTCGCGACGACGGCCGATGCCTATCTGCTGCTCGACGAAATCCCCGAACAAGCGGACGCCGCCTGGACGGCCGACGGCCGGCCGCTGACGTGCGCGAGTTTGCGGTCGAGCGGCTGGCTCGGATGGTTTGCGCCGATCGGTTTCAATTCGACACGGATTTGGCCATAAAAGCCGCGCGAGCGATTCGCGGCGCACAAATTGCCGTGCTTGGCGCGGCTCTGGCCCAAGTGCTGAACCGCCAAACTGCCGCACCGCAGTGTTTCGTAATCTCAGGGAGTGGCGAATTTCTGGCCCGAGCGCTGATTCAGACCAGATTTCGCGGCGGCGCGGTGGTCTCGCTCGAAGAGCATTTGGGACCAGTAGTTAGTACGTGCGCACCGGCCCACGCCGTGGCGGTGCTGGCGGCCGAATTTGTACCGTAACAAACGCCGCATCGCGGCCGCGTAGTAAAAATCCTCGGTGTAATTGGAGTTTTCTACTTGGCGCTGCGTCCGCCAAGACTAGAATGCGGGCACCGAGGTGAATTCACTTGCGACGGGAGGTAGACTCATGATCGCCGACTTGATTCGACATGGGTTACTACCCGCAACTCTATTGCTGACCTTGTGTTTCGGCCATGAGGCTCAGGCCGGCAATGTGTTCGTCACCGGCCACGATCCCGATTTCCATTCCTCGCAAGGCCCCAATGCGAGCGGTGCCCAAAACATCATTTCGCGCGGCTGGCTTTCGCGCGCAACGGCGATACGCGGGCGATCTTGTACCTGCAATCGAACACGGACAACAACTCGCTCGGCGATCATGTCGATTCGGAATTGGGTTTGATGGCGTCCGGATATTCGGCCGGCAGCACGCCCGGCGATCATTACGTCAAAGTGGATGCGACCGGGTTCGCCAGCGCGGCGCTCGCCGATTACAGCGCGTTGTTCATTCCGTCGGATCACGGCGGATCGTTGACGGGTGACGACTTGGCCGCGCTCAACGCGCGGGCGGCTGACATTCAGCTCTACGTAAACACCGGCGGCGGGCTGGTAGCCTTGGCGGAAGACGGCAGCCGGACGCCGGCGGCGGTGAACCCGCAGCCGGTGAACTACGAGTTTTTGCCGTTCGTGGTCTCGGCGGCCAGTGTCAGCCAATCGGAAAGCGGCTTTACGCTGACATCATTTGGCGCCGGGCTCGGTCTGACGCCGAACGACGTGAACGGCAACTTTTCGCATGCAATCTTCACAAGCTACGCGGGCTTCGAAGTCGTTGATCAAGACGCGGCGGACAGTGTCGTTACGATCGCACTGAGTGGATCGATTCCCGAGCCGAGCGCAGCTCTGTTGGCCGGCCTGGCATTGGCGAGCACTGTTCTTTCGCGGCGCCGCGTGCGATAGCTGGTGGCAGTAGTCGTAACCGCAAATTGGAATATCCAGTAGCCAGTACAGCGGACGATCCGGTCCTTCCATCGGAGGGCCAACGGGTACAGTCGTCCGTCCGACGACGGCCAGCGTTTCACGGATCCTTTCAGAACCGGTCCAGCGTGTCTACCCAGCGGGCCAGCTCGGCGCGATCCGCTTCGGCGAGGCGGCCGGTGGCGTCGGCCGTGGCGATGGTCGAAACCGGATAGCCGACCTCGGACAACTTTTGCAGGCCCTGGCTGATGTCGGCCGCGAGAGCGGCGTCGCTGGTGAGACCGGCGAAGATAGCCAGCCGCAGGGCGGGGTCGCCGTCGGGCACTTTTACCTGGCGGGGCAGGGCGACGGCCGTCGCCGCAATGCCGCTGAAACGCTCGCGCATGGCCAGGCCCAGCAGGTAGGCCATGCTGCCTCCGCCGCCCTGGCCAAAGACGACGACGCGCCTCGGATCAGGCCGATACTGACGGAGCAGTCGTTCGGTGAGACGGCTGAGGTATTCGAGCTCGGTCCGTTCCCACTGCTTCACGTCTTCGGCCGTGGGGACGACGAGCACGAGGTTATCGCGGTCGCAAATCGGCTTCCAGGCCGCAATGACGTCGTCCGGCTTCGATTCGCCGGGCGCGTGGAGCCAAATCAAGAGGCCGGGCCTGGGCCCCGATTGGGAAGGCGGCACGTAGACTTTGCATTTCTCGGGCATCGCGGCCAGCTTGAGGTCGCGTGTTTCGCCGGCGGCGGCCTTCGCCCCGTCGCCTTTGTCCGAACTCTCGTCATGGGCAATTGCGGGCGGCAGCTCGGTCGGGATGTTGGTCGGCAAGCGGGCCGCTTTCACCTTCACTTCGAGAGCGTCGTCGCCGCGGGCGTATGCCACTTGCACTTCGTCATCGGGCGCGACGCTATTGAGTTGGTCGATTGCGTCGCTAATCGTGGCGAGCTTTTCGCCGTTGATTTTCAGGATGCGGTCGCCGGCTTGGATTCGCGCCTCGGCGGCCGGACTGCCGGGATAGACCATGCGGACGACGACTCCCTGTGGGCTGGTTGACTCGTCGGCCGATCTTTCGCCGTCGTCGCCGGTATCGGATGGTTGTTGATCCGATTTCTCTTTGCTGTCAGACTCGTCCTGGTCCGCCGATTCTTGGCCGTCTTTGTCGCCATCGCCTGGCGGAACGCCCTGCTGCGCCGAAGGCTGGCGGCCGAGATTGGAAGCGGCGTTTATCGGTGCCCCCGGCCGCATTGGCAAGACGCCCAGGAAGGCGTGGTGAAACGGCGGCATTTTGCCGATTAGCGTGACCGTCCGCTCGATGGCCTCCTCGCCGCGCTTGGCGGTGACGCGGACGCTGTCACCGGCGTAGCGGGAGCCGAGAGCCAGGCGGAGATCGGTTTGCGTTTTGATTGCTCGGCCGTCAATCTCGGTGAGGCGATCGCCCTTTTTGAGGCCGGCCTTGCCGGCCGGTGAATCGGGCCTGACGGCGGCCAGCACGGCCGGGGCGCCGATCGGCTGCCGCCCGTTCAAACTGACGCCCAACAGGCCCGGATACTGGTCTTCCCCTTTCTTCAGTCGCTCGATTGCCGGGCCCATCGCCGCCAGCGGCACGGCGAAGCCGATTCCGGAATCGTACCACTCGACGCCGGCCACTTCGCTCGTGGTTTGCGGCGCCATCGGCACGATCAGGCCGAGGACGCGGCCGCGAATGTCGATCAGCGGCCCGCCGTAGTTGGCCGTCGACACGGCGGCGTCGGTCTGCACCGCTTTGCCAACCATGCGGTCGAGCGCGCTGACGATGCCGACCGTCACGTTCGCTCGATCGGCGCGAAACGTGCGGCCGATGGCGATCGCCCAATCGCCGACGTGAATCTCGTCGGCCGGCGTCATTTCCGGCACCGGCAGATTCGACACGTCCTTCACGTGCAGCAGCACGAGCATGCGGCTGTGATCGGTGGCCACCAGCTCGCCCGCCGACTGCTTACCGGAGGGAAGCGTGACGAGGATCGACGCGGGCTGCTGCACGAAATTGAACGCGCTGGAGACGATGTAGCCATCGGGTGAAATCACGAGGCCGGTCGTCGGGCCGGTGGCTACTTGCGTGTCGACCGACGACGTCGAGGCCGCCGATCGTGCGGATTTGAACGACTGAATCGGCGATACGATCGACGGCGGCTTGGATGGCGGCCTCTTCGCGGGTGGGGAGGCTATCGGCGGGCGACGATTGAGCGTGCGACGCTTGAACAAATGCAAATTGCAAAATGAACAATGCAAAATGAACCATTGGAATGCACTGCATTTTGCATTGAGCATTTTCTTGATTCGACCGAGGCATCACTTCGCCTCCTTCGCTGGTGTTTCGACCGGAGCGGCTTTGAGCGTGAAGTCGAAGAGCTGGCCTTTGCGGAGGATGGCGACGCGAACTTCCTTATCGCGTTCGAAGCGGCGGATCCAATCAGCAGCGTCGCGGCACGAGGGCGTGACCTGTGTATCGATCATGACGAGGAGGTCGTCGGTGCGAAGGCCGGCCGCCGCGGCCGGCGAATTCGGCAGCACTCGGTCGATGTAGGGCGGGGTGCGGGTCACGACGTCGGGCACGAGCACTATGCCCAGGGCGGCGAGCGACAGGGGATGGTCGGGCTGATCAATGTCTTTGAGGGCCGGCGGCGTGAAGCGGCCGGCCAGCATGTCGTCGACCGATTTGGAAAACGCCTTCACTGGCAGGGCGTAATTGAGCCACGTGCCGGTGATGTTGCTGCGGAGCTCTTTACCGAGCATGCCGACGAGCCGGCCCTGGCCATCGGTCAGCGCGCCGCCGGCCGCGCCGGGATTGTTGGCGGCCGCGTCGACGACGTAGACGTCGCCGCGGTAGGGCGTGTCGAACGCGCCGCGGCGGGCCTCCAGCGGGGCGACCGCTGTCACCACGCCGTGCAGCATGCTCACCGGCTCATCGCCGGTCGCGATGCCGAACAGATTGCTGAACGCCAGGACACGCGAACCGGGCTCGACGGTCGGCGCGCTGGGACAAATCGAAATGCGGGACCGGGTCTTTGCCAGGATCGAACTTTAGCAGGGCGATTTCCGTGAGGGGATCGGCTGCGACGTGCGTGGCTTCGAATCGCCGGCCGTCGTCGAGGACGACGGTCACTTCATCCGGGTCGAGGACGTAGCTCCAGACGGTGAGGACGTGGCCTTCGCCGGAAATCAAGATGCCGCTCTGGTAGGCCTCGAGCCCGCGCAAGCCGCCGGCGCCGTAGATTTTGACGACCTTCGGCTGCACCTGGCGGGCGATGGCGGAGAGAGAGGCGGGGCCTTCGGCGGCTGAGGCGATGGGAGCCAGGTAATTGCAAATTGCAAATTGCACAATGCAAATTGCAAATTGCAACCTGAGGTATCGCTTTGTTTGGTCTGCAAACCGCATTCGCGATCAGTCCTTCTTTTCGCTGGCCGTTGTTCGTTCCCAACTCGTGATGTTGATGTCGGCGAATACTTCGTCTCCGTGGCGCACGACCCAGTGGTAGGGCAGGGTGCGGCCGTCGCTTTGGCGGAGGTCGCTAAAGACGATCGTGCAGGGATCCTGGTCGTCGGCTGAGTGCGTTTCAAAGCCGCGTAGATCGCCAGTGGCGGGGTGGAAGTAGAACTCGGTGTCGACGCCGCCGAAGCTGGCGGCGAGGCAATCGGCCGGTTCGGCGTCTGGCTTGGGCCAGGGCAACTCGCCGACGTAATAGACGTCGCCAAACCTGCTCGGCGAGACGAGCAGCAGGCGTTGCCAGAGGTGGAGCGCGGCGAGCAGCCCACCGGAGCGCGGGGGGCTCTGCGCCTCGGTCAGGGGCTGCTTGAAGTCGGCCTCGACTGCGCCCTTCGGGCATTGTGATCGCGCCGCCATTTTCGGAAAGCTCGATTGTCACGTCGCCGCCGGCGGCCAGCTTGCCTTGGATTTTCCAGCTCCAGCCGGTTTCGGCGAAATCGCCGCGGGAGAGGTACGCGTTCCAGACCCGTTGCTGATGGTAGCGGTTGAACCAATAGTTGGCATAGCCGCTCCGCTCTTCATAATGCGATTTCACCACCGCCGGCATGGGCGGATCGCCGCGGCCGCGGCGATTGGGACGCCCCTCGGGCGGCTGACCGGGCTCGCCGGGACCCCGGCCACGTCCTCGTCCTCTTCCACGCCGGCCATCTGGCGGACTGGGCTCATCGCCGCCGCGGCGCGGACCGGGGGGTTGGCCGCGCTCGGGCGACCCTTGTTCCTGGGCGAGTAGTGCTTCGAGCTGACCTTCGCGGTGGGAGTTCGCCAGCCGCACGGTGATGTCGAAATCACGCCCGTCGCGGCGGTACGTGACGGGCACGGGCCAGCCGCCCGGATAGGTGCCGAGGACGTTTTTGAAATCGTTCGGCGAACGAAGCTCGCGTCCGCCGAAGCGGACCAGTTGATCGTCGAACCGTAGGCCGCGGCGAAAGGCGTCGCTATCTTCGAGAATCTCGTCCACGACGACGCGTCCCTCGGGTCCCTTGGCTACGGTCGCGCCGAGCGACGCGTGATCGACGATTCGCCCGCTCCGCAAGAGGCCGATGAAAGCGCTTGATTTGGTTGATTGAAATCGCATAGCCGACGCCGACATTGACGCGGCCGCGCTTCTCGAACGAGCCGCGGCCGTTGATGCCGATCAGCCGGCCGGCGGCGTCGAACAGTGGGCCGCCGGAGTTGCCCGGGTTGATGGCCGCGTCGGTCTGCAGGCAATCGGAGTACTCGAGCAGCGTGCGGGCCGGGTATTGGTAGCGATGGACGCCCGAAATAATGCCGTAAGTGATCGTGGGGCGAAAATCGTCGGCGAGCAAAAACGGATTGCCGGCCACATAGGTCCAATCGCCGACGCGGACGGTGTCGCTGTCGCCGAGGTCGGCCGCCGGAAACGAATCCTGTGCCTCTCTCGCTGCGCCAGCGGCGGAGTTGGATTCGTCCGAGCCGAATAGTTTGATCAGCGCGACGTCGCCGCCCGGATCGAGCCCTACAACGACGGCATCTACCAGGCGTCCATCGGACAAGCCGCACTTCATGGCCGGGCCGGTCGGCGCGGCGACGTGAAAATTCGTCAGCGCGTAGCCGTCGGGCGTGATGATCACTCCCGAGCCGCCCCCTTGCCCGCCGCTATCGAAAATGGCGAGCGTCGGCTTCATGATCCGTTCGATGGTCTCGACGCGCTGGGCCTGGGCGGCGAGGACGACCTTATCGGGCGCGTCGTCGGCATAAACGCGCGCTGGGACATGCAAAATGCAAAATGTTAAATGCAAAATGCAAAATGCAGTCAGTGCGTGGCGCAGGCGATGCGTCATTTCACGATCCTCGCGTCGCACAGGTTCAGCCAATCGCCGTTGTCGAGGTTGCGGCCGTAGTCGACGACGATCGACAGGCGGCGGACGCCTTCGATCGGCAGATCGATCGAGAGCGGCGGCTGATTGCCGGCGATTTCTTTTTGCAACAGAATTCGGTCGTCTCCCTTCACGACGAGCATTACGTTGCCGACGGCGGCTGTGGCCGGGTCGATGCCGGCAGTGGCGACTAGGCGGCGGAAGCCGGCGGGCAGGCGATATTCGAGCTCCGTGCGGCTGCGGAGGGCCAGGCCCTTGGCAAACGTGCGCTCGTGGCCTTGGCCGTTCGGCAGGGCATCGTCCGGAACCGAGATCGCGAGGGGAGAGCCAAAGCCAGACAGGTCGCGGCGGGGGCGGCCGTAGGCTGCCGCCGATTTGAGACTGGCCGGCAGGCCGACGAGCGGCGTCCAGGTTTGCGTCGCGGGGTCGAGGTCGCTCAGATACACGAGCTTGCCGGCGGAAAAATCGGCGAGGTGCACGTCGGCCAGCTGCCAGCGCAGTTTGGCGCCGGCGACCGTTGTCAATTGCAGGAAATCGCCGTCGAGCGTGGCCTTGGCGACGACGGCTTTCAATCCGCCGCGGCCATGCACGGTGCACAGCGGTTCGCCGGGCGCTTGGGCATCTTTGCTGCGATAGAAGATCATGCCGGCGACTTTTTCGCGATCGGCTTTGGTCGGGCGATTATCGAGTTCGAAGCTCACGCTGTCGGCGGAAACTTCGTTGATGACGCAGTCGGCATAATCGAGGCTTTGCCCTTCGCGTTTCAGTACGATTAGCACGTCGCTGGGCAGATTCTGGTCGCGGATCTCATCCCACTGGGGCGCCACGGCGGCGCCGATCCGCTGCAGCCGCACCGCGGCGACCTGTTTCAAATCGATCGAGAGCGTTTTTGCCGCGTCGGGCAGGCTGTCGCCGGCCAAATTCAGGTTCGCTTTGCCATCCGCACAGCGGAAATCGGCTATCGGCAAGAGCGTGCCGTCGACCAGCTCGGCAATCGGCGGACGGGCAGCGTCGGCGCTGGCGGGTGGCGGCGCGGGCGACCAGCGGAGCGAGAGGAGCTCTTTCAGCGGAATCGACTGCGGGCCGGAGGCAGCGTCGATGACGATCTCATCGGCCGTCCAGCGATTGAGTTGGCCAGTGATCGACTGGCCGCTGAGCCGGGTGGCGATGACCGGCGTCTTATCGGCCGATTGCGCCGCCAGCGGAGTCACGATTGCAAATTGCAAAATGAGAACTGCAAATTGCAAATTACGGAACACCGAGCCGAGCACTTTTCGAATTTGCAATTTGCGATCCGCCACGGCCGACTTGCGGTTTGCAATTTGCACTTTGCAATGCCCCATTCTGCCCCCTATCGTCCCGCCTTGTCCTTTTCCGCCGCCAGGCGGCGGAAATACTCTTCAATGATTTCGCGGTAGTGTGAGGGGAACTCGCGGCCGATGTCTTGGAGGGCCTTTTCGCGGTCTTTGTCGGGCAGATCGCCCCAGCCCGAGCCGTTGCCGATGTCTTTGCGGTCGATTTTACCGGGCGCCTTGAGCTCGGCGGGCTGGCTATCTTGCATGGGAGCACTGCTTTGTGCGCCACCGGCCGCGCCTGCGCCACTTTGCTGTTGCTGTTGTTGCATCTTGTCTTCGATATCCTTGATCAGCTTGTCGAGTGATTCGACGACGCCGTTTTCGACCTTCTGGACGCGATCGCCGGAGCGGCCCTGCGCCAGGCGTCGACGGACGTCCTCCATTCGCCGCGCGATGTGATCGAGCGACTCGTCTTCGAGCGTCGACAGGTCCTGCCGCATCAGCTCGGCCAACTTTTGATAGCGGACGGGCAACTCATCGCGACGGGCGGCCAGTTGATTGAGAAGTGCCGCGGCTTTGTCGGCCTCGACCAGCCGCTGAAACGCCACCGCGCGGTAGAACAAAAGCGCTTCAGGCTGGGCGACGTCGGCCGTGTTGAGGCCTTCGGTCCAGGCAACGGACTCATCGTAATAGCCTTGTTGCACGAGCCAGCGGGCCAAGTAGAGGCGCACGTTGTTCCGCACGAAAGCGGGCGTCTCGCTGTCGGCGAGCCAGGAGAAATCGGGCAGCGGGCCGGGCGTGCTCGTGCCGGCGCAGCGATTGACCAGCTCGGCGACGCGGACGTCTGCCTTGGCGAGGGCCGCGGCGACGCGGTCGAGCAGATCGGCCGACGCCTCGCCGGTGGCTGCAGCCGACCAGGCAGCGCGGGCCGCCGCCTGCCGCTCGGCGCAATCTTGGACGTGTCGAGATACTTCTGCAATTGGGCGGACACCACGTCCGGCGACGCTGGCTGCCACGTGGGCTGGGCGGTAAATCCGCTGTCGGGCTGGGTGGCGGCAGTTGCGATCGCCACGAGCGCACCGGTGGCGAGCACGATTCCAAGGGCCAATCGATTTGTCATTGCGCCAAATCTCCGTACGTGAGGCAGACATTCCTGTCTGCCCGACATCGCCCGACATTGTGAAACCGAAATCTCCCGAATCGCATGATCACGGGCGGACCTGACTGTCTGCCCCAACTTGGATTCGCCGCAGACCGGACTGACTGTGCCCCGGATTGTTGTTTTGGCCGACAGGAATGTCTGCCCCACTTGCTATTATTCACCGTCAACCGGCTGGCTGTCCAACCTGGGGGGCGGCTGGATAGCGGAACCTGCAAAATCTATCGTCTGGCGGAGGCAAACGGCGGCAATCCGCCGAGCAGTCGCCGCTCGCCATTCTACCCATTTATGCCAATCCGCCGCGGTTTGTAACGCCTTGGTCGACAGTGTCGGCCGTGTACGCATCTCGCTCTTCGAGATGATCGCCGCTCGCGGCTTCGGCGGTGAGCTCGACTCGGCTGAGTTCGCGGAAGTCGGCCGAACGGAGTGAGCGGCCAACACTAATCGTTCTTCCCCTGGTTGAGGTCGATGGTCGCCTGGTAGACGCGCTCCTGCCGCTTGGCCAACTGGTCGAGGGCCTCGAGCAGCTCCGGGGTGTCGGCGTCTTCGCCGGCGATCATCTCGCCGTAGCGCTTGGTGCGAGTGTTGATTCGTACCTGAAGCGAACGTATCATCTTCAGCTCGGCCAGCTTTTCGACGAGCGGCGGCTCGGCCGGCTCACCGCCGCCGGGCGATTGGCCCGGCGGCGTGCGATTTTTTTCCAGGTTCTTAATTTCCTTTTCGAGTGCAGCAATCGTCTCTTCGAGTGCCGCCAAAACGTCATTCTCGAGGCCCTGCGTCACGCTGCCGGTGTCGACCGCCGCTAGACGCTTGGTGATCTGCTGCATGTCGTCGCGCATCTGTTCGACGATCTCGGGAAACGCCACGCTGGAGCCTTCCTCGCGCAGCAAGAGGAGCGCTTTGTCGGCCTCGCCAGCCAGCGATGCCTCTTCGCGGCTGAGGCGGGCTGATTCGATTTCTTCGTTGTGGCCGCGCTGGGCAGCAGTAACACGGTCGAGGCGAACGGTGCCTTCATATACGGCCGTTTGCACTTCGAGCATTCGCCGGAAGCGGGCGGCGAGCTGCGTGAGGGTCCGCTCCATTTCTTCTTCACGAATCTGGTGCAGCACGCGCTCCAGCTCGGCTTTGGCCTGTTCGAGGGCTTCGATCGCCTTCTGCTGTTCTTCAGTCGCCCCTTTTTTCTCGGACTCTTCCAATTTTTTGCGGGCCTGTTCCATCTGTTGCTGGGCCGCTCGCAGGCGCTCGGTCACGCGATCGGCGGGGCGCTCGGGCTGCTGCGGCTGCTGATCTTGATTATCGCCGCCGCCTTGCGAGGGGCCGCCCTGCTGGCCGGGTGGATTTTGGCCGGGCTGGCTCTTACCCGAGTCGCCTTGGTTGGAATCGCGTTCGCTCGGCTGCCCTTTGCTCGCATCGCCGCCCGCGGGCTGGCCCTTACTCGGATCGCCCTTGTCGGGTGCGCCTTTGTTCGCGTCAGGCTGCTTGCCATCGGGCTCTTTGGCGTCGGGCTGCTTGCCGTCGGAATCGGATTTGTTTGGCTCGCCTCTTTTCGAATCACCCTTGTTGGCATCGCCTTGGTTGGCATCGCCCTGCTTGGCATCACCGTCAGCCGACTCTTTGCGTTTTGGGTCGTCTTCGTGTTCGTTCTTGTCGATATTCTCGCCCAGCTTGCCGGTGTCGTCGGCCAGTCGCTGCTGCGACTGGGCCAGGAGCTTGGCGTCGTCGCTCCCTTCAGTGCGGCCGCGAAGATCGCGTTCGACTCGCAGGATGCGGCCGACCTCTTTCAAGTAGGCCCGGATCCGCTCGCGCTGCGTGGCCAGCTCGGTGTCGCGGTCGGCCTTGAGCAGCAGGTTCAGCAGGCTATCGAGCTCTTTTTGCAACTCGGTCTGGTTTGTGGCCGCGGCCGAAAGGCGGCTCGCCGTCGAGCAGTTTGACGATCGATTCGAATCGCACGTTGAGGTCTTCTTCGCGGCTTTGGGCGATCGCCTGCCGCAACAGCTCGGCCCGACGCGGATCGGTCGCGGCGGACAGCTCGGCCAGCCGGCCGACGACTTCTTCCAACCGTTTGTAGCGATCGGCGAGCCGGGCCTGATCGACGGAGAGCTGGGCCGCGTTTTGGGCGGCGGCGGGCGCCGTGGCGGCCGCGGGTGGGGCGGCATCTTGGGAAAAAGCGGCGGGTTTGGGTGGCACCGCGGGCTCTTGTGCCTTTGCGCCGGGAATGATTGCAAAATGCGAGATGAAAATTGCAAATTGCAAACTGAAGATGGGCGCGAATTTAAAATTCACAATTTGCAATTTGCGATTGGCAATTGGATTTTGCGGGTAGCACATGACTCGTCTCTCCGGACCGGCGGTGCCCGCCCCGGCGGGCAAACTGCGCACCGCGGTTATTTCCCAACTGTTCTCGACGCCGGTTCTTACTTATCGCTTTCTTCGAACAAGTCGCGGAGCCGATCTCGTTGCCGTTCTTTCGTGCGGCGGTTGATTTCCTCCTGGTCGTTGATGATGCCGCGGAGCTGCGAAATGACTTCGTTGTACGTTTCCAGTTCCAGCATCCGATCGAGCACGTGCTTCATGTCGACCAGGACCGCATCGGCCAGCGCCACGGCCTGGACGGTGTCCGCCACACCAGCCTGGGCGTCCTCAATGTGCGTCTGGATCAATTGTACCTGCGCCGCCAGCTCCGGCATACGGTTTTCGCCAATGCTGTGGAGCGGCTTGGCGATATCGTTTTGGATGCGGTTTTTCAGGTCCTGATTGTCGATGCGGTTGTTGGTGATTTGGCTGTAGATGTCGTCGAACGATTCGGCGACGCCCAGTACTTCGTCCGCCGATTGCTGCACGTTCTGCAGCGAGCCGGCGACCCGCAGCCGGCGACGCACGAGAGCCTGATCGCCGCCCGGGCTAGTCGACTTGTCTTCGTTACCGGCGTCTGTTTCACCGGCGTCTGTTACATTCTTTCGGGCGGCCGCAGCGTCGGGCTGCGAAGGTGCACCCGCGGTCGGAGACCCGTCGGGGTCGCCCGGCTGATTAAACTCCACGCGGCTCAATAGATTTCGCGTATCCGTAACTTTCTCGTAAATTGCTTCGAACCGCTGCCGCAGCTCCAGTTCTCGACGCTCAAGGAGGCCCAAAAGTTCCGGCACGGTGACCACGTCGAGCGTAAACGGCTGGCTGCTGCCGGCCCGGGACACGTCGGACAAGTTGTACTGGTCGGTCGCCTTGAGCGTGATTGTGAACCGCTGCTTGGGCTCGAGTAGAAGCAGCCGCTCGCCCGTAGCGGGGTCGATCGCCCGCGTGTCGAAGGTATCAATCGTTGTAACCTCCGGCTGGCCGGCCGGCTGTTGGGCCAGTTCGCGGCGCATCGGGGCCTCGCCGTTGATCTGGTATTCGAACCAGGCCTGGTTGAGGCCGTACTCGTCGGAGACTTTACCGGCAAATGGGATGCGGGCCTCGGGCGTGATCGCCGTGCCGATGCCGGCCAGCCGCACGGCCACTTGCGGCAGCTCATCGGGCACGACTGACAGCGATACGCGATAAGGCTCGCGGGCGGCGACGTCGTCTGTGTCGGTCACGTTCACGAGCAGCGCGTCGTCGCTAGTGAGAGTCCCATATTCCCACGCGAGCGAGTTCTGTGGCCGGCTGGCGAACGACAGCTCGACCTCTTGCGGGCGCGCTGTGGTGTGAATCTGCGATGCGACGAGTGGCTTGGTGGAGGAGGCGTGGAGCGTCAGCCGCGTCCCTTCGGGAATTCGCATGCCACCTGTCACGGGGAGCGTGCGTGGCGCCCGCTTTAGATAGTCGGGGTACTCGCAGGCGAGCTCCAGCGAAAACAACTCGGGGCGCTCGACCACGCGGAGCTCGAGATTGCGAACGTGATCATCGCCGCCGACTACGTCGAACGAGAGGTCGCCGGCCACGCGCTTGAATTGGTAGCGGTACAACTGGAATTCGTCTCGGCCCGGTACGGCGTCGCCGACGCGGGTGAGCGTGTCGCGGGCCCGGCGGCGTTCGGACGTGCGGGTGCGGATTTCGACCGTGTCGGGCGCGACAAATCCGGCCAGCTTCGCCCGCACGACGAGCTCGTAGTCGTCTTCCTGGGCAATTTTTTCGACGCGCCGGCCGTCGGTGTTCTGGGGGAAGCCGACAACGTCCAGTTGGACCCGCCGCGGCCAGAGGTTGTCGCTGAGGGCGATGCGATCCATCCAAACGGCGAAGCTTTCGCGCGACAGCGCTGCAAATGCCATGATCGACACGCAGAGCGCGAGTGCCGTCACGACGGCGCCGGCCAGCGGGCCGCGGCGGAACAAGTCGCTCGTGTCGATGTCGGCGATTGCAGTTGCGGCCTGTTGCTGCGTGCGGACGACTAGATCGGGATGGTAGGCAGCGGCCCGGCCCGGAGCGTGGGTGACGTGCACGGCGGTCAGCACGTGGTCGCCCAGATGGGCAAAACGGCGCTCAAGGAGCAGGGCGACGCTGGTGTCGGAAATCGGCACAAAGGCCCGCCGCAGTACGTAGCGGTAAGCGACGTAGAACGCGGCCAGAGCCAGGCCCACCAAGGCCACCCGCCGCACCGCGGGGGACGGCTCGAACCACCAATCGAGGGCAAGGCCAATCCAAAACGCGGCGCCGAGGAGCGCGACCAGCAGTGCCAGCCCTTCGAACCACACGTACGCGCGCAGCCGCCGCCGCACGGCGGCGAGCGCTTGCCGGACAGTGGGGGGGAGGTCGGTCGTGTAAGGCATCGTGGCCATTGCTTACGTTTACGTTGCGCGGAGCACAGCAGCGAATGCAAAATGACAAATATCGATTGCAAAATTAAAAATGGAAGGACCCGATCAGCGTTTGCTCTTCATTTTGTATTTTGCATTGAGCATTTTGCATCTTGCGATTTCTTTCATTCACGCCAGCCGATTCAGCCGCCGCAGGATCCACTCGACGAACAGGGCCCCGGCCACGACTCCCAGAATCCAGTGCATTTGTGTTTCGGCGAATTTCTGGTCCGGCGCGCCTTTGATTAACTTCACTTCCGCCCGGCTGGGTATAATCTCGGCCACTGGTTTGACGGAGTCGTCGCCGTCGGCGGCCGAGCCGAGCGACTTGTAGTACGCGCCGTTGGTTTCGTGCGCCAGGCCGGCCAGCAAGGTTTCGTTTCTTTCCGCCTTCTTGCGTTCCAGGTCGGGTACGCGAACTTGAATGAAGCGCGTCAGCGGCTGGTCATCATCGCCGGAGAGCGGCAACGCCAGTTGGTAGGTGCCTTCTTGCAAGACGGCGAGTTGGCCGGCGAACATGCCGGGGCGATCTGTATCGGCCGTGAGCTTCACGGGCTCTGTCACTCCGTCGGGCCGCAGGACGTGGGCTGTCACACTATCGGCCTTGAGTGGATTGTGCTGCTCATCGGCCAGCCGCGCCCGAACAACCACCGTTTCGCCCAACTCATAACGATCGCGCTCGACCAGCAGCGCCCCGCGGGAGGAGCCGCGCAGGATGCGCCCTTGGCTGACGCCGCGAATGAGCTTCGTGTAGAGGACTTCGAAGTAGGCCGGATCGACGCTCCGCAGCCGCCACATTTCGCCGCTGCCGACGTAAAACACCTGGCCCGCGCCGTAAAACTGATTCGCCATATAGACCGGCTCATCGCCGCTGATGCCCGCCGCTTGCGGATCAGCGAAGCGGGCGTAGACCGTCGCGCCTGGTTTCGCACCCTTCACGTTATAGTAACCGTACACGCCGGGAAAGCGATTCCACGCAGCCGCGCTTTCATCGGCCGATTTGCCGAGCCAGAGGAACTTGGCCTCGCGGCCGGCCCGCTCGAACGTCAGCGGCCAAGCGGTTTTGCCGCCGTACTGGCCTTCGTCGGTGAGCGTCAGCCGCTGCGGGAAAACCACTGGGTACAGGTCGCGGAGCTTGGCCTGTTCGGCGATGCGGGCGACTTGCGATGTGTGAATCGGGCCGGCAACAATGACGAGGCCGCCCGCCTCTTCGGCGACCCACGATTCCAACAGGGCCACCTGGCTGGCGTCGAGCGCCGTCCAATCTGGATCGAAGGCGACGATGCAATCGTAGGAATAGAGCTCGTCGCGCGTGCTGGGAAACTTCTCTAAAATCTTTGCTGCATCTTGCGACATGCCAGGCTGGGCCGATTGTAGCAGGACGTCGACGATCATCGACTTGTCGCGATGCAATTGGTTGCGCAGATATTGATAGTCGCGCATCGGCCCGCTGGCGAAGAGGAGCACGTGCGTCTGCCGATCGACCACTTCAACCTCGGCCTCGCGCTGGTTGTCACGCGGGTTGGCGTCGTCGCCCGGCGCGTCGACGCGGAGTTGGTAAACGAACGTGCCGGCCTGGTCGGGCTCGATGTCGAACACGGCCGCGGCCATTTCGCCGTCTGGGCCCAAAGGCACGCGCTGGCGGGCGATCGCCGTACCACTGCCGGCCGGTTCGCCCGTGCGACGGCGGTAGAGCTCGACGTCCACCTCGCGGCCCACGTAGCCGTTGGCTTGCAAATAGCCGGTGATGTTCAAAGTGTCGCCCGGAAAGGCCCGCGTCGGCAGCACCAGGTCGCGGACGGCCACGTTCCGCTGCGGCTGGGTTGAGCCGATGCCGATCGTGTAAAAAGGCACGCGGGCCTGTTGAGCGATAGTCGCCGCGCCGCTCGGTTCGACGCCCGCGTTTTGGGCCGTCAGTGACGACCACGATGCCGGCCAGCGGTGCATCGTGATACAGCCGGAGCACTTGCTCGAGCGCCTGGCCGAGGCGTGTCTCTGTGCCGCGCGGCTGGAGCTTTTCACGGAGCGAATCGAGAGACAAGAGCTGAGAGTCCAGAGCCGGAACTTCCTTGTCACCTTCTGGCTCTTGACGCTCGACTTCTGACTTTCGCCCCGGCGAATCTGCAATTTGACCGAGCGTAGCTACCGGCTCGGTATCGCGATCGAAGCGCACGATGTTGACGTCGTGCTTTTTGCGGAGCTCGGCGATCAGCGGGCCATCGGCGAATGCCGAGACGACTTCATTCAGGCGGCTTTTCGAGTTGGCCTCTTGTGGATCGTCACTGGCCGCCAGGCCCATGCTTTGGCTGACGTCGACCAGCACGACGACCTGCGAGTTGTGAACGACTTCGCGAGCCGTCCGGCGTCGATGCCCAGGAAATAAATGACAAGCCCACCGAGCGCCACCAGCCGCAAGAGGGCGAGGCTGATGCCGACCGGCCGCCGCAGCTCGAGCGTGTCGCGGCGATAGAGATAGACGATCGCCGCAGCCAGCAAGGCGACGACCGCCACGATCGCCGCCAGCGGCCAGCGGAGGTCGTCGAACTCGCGCAGCCGCGACACCTCGTATACGGCCTGCCCGGCCGCGCCGGGAGTCGTTTGCGCGAGGATCGCGTTGGTGAGTAGATTTAACAACATTG
Source organism: uncultured Planctomycetota bacterium (assembly GCA_963738665.1). Lineage (GTDB taxonomy): Bacteria > Planctomycetota > Planctomycetia > Pirellulales > Lacipirellulaceae > JABDGM01. The sequence continues at coordinate 23,402 of CAVTXL010000001.1, read as the reverse complement.
CAACTAAGCTGAAGCCATCGCCTCATTCGCTCGTTCCCACGGTCTGCGCGGGAACATGATCCCTCGACGCTCTGAGTCGAGCGCGATTCCCATTTGATACTTGCGCGGGCCGCCGAGCGGCCGGCCTCTGCGTTCCCACGCGGAGCATGGGAACGAGATTCGTTTACCCCCGAATGTGATAACTGGCCGAATAGGCGAGCAATTGCTCGCCCAATAGCAGTACGATCAGTGTTCCTAGCAGCGTATCGCCAAGCTGGAAGCCGGCCAGGCGCTGTTGGTCGACGACCATGTCGGCTGCGTCGTGCAGCTCGACGTTTGCCCCGGCCAGTTGGCGGCTCAAATCTTCGCGGCCCTCCAGGTCGAGGTCGCCTTCGCCCTCAGCCACGATGTTGAACGCGTAATCGCGCCGCTCCGTGCCGCCCTGACGTAGCGTTAGCTCGGCCCGGTAGACGCCGCTTTGCTCGATTTCATCCGGCCACTTCGCCACCCGCTCGCCGCCGCTAAGCGTGGCGTCTAGTTCGCGTTGGTTTTGAGTTCCGCCGGCGCCTTGCTGTACGACACGTACGGTCGACTCGTAGATGTTTTCTGGCACGTCGATGATGAGGTCATCACTGACGCGGTACACCCGGTCGCTATCGCCGCCGGCCGCGAGCGCGTTCACCAGTTCGTTCGCCAGCACCGGGAAGGCCGGGTTCAAGCTCCAGTTCGTCCAGCGGCCCAGCGGCGTGTTGCCGCTGGAGAGCTTCGTCAACTGGGCTACGACGTGACCCTGGCCATATTTTTTCGTGACGACCAGGGGCGCCTGATTGCGCAGCCGGGCAATGACCCGCGTCGAGCCGTCCTCGGGCGGCGTCCAATCCTCCGGCACGGCATAGTAATAGTCGACCATGAGGAGCGGCAGCAAACTGTTGCGCCGGCCCGAAAGGACGCGGAATAGCGGATCGTCATTCACTTCGACGTCAGGCGCCGATTCGCCGCTGCGATCCAGCAACTGAGTCGGCAGCCGGAGCGGCACAGGGAACAGACCGGCGCCGTTGAGGTAAAGACGATCGTTGTAGTACGTGCGATCGGTGTCGGAGCCGACGAACATGGCCAGGCCGCCGCCGGCTTTCACGTACTCTTCCAGCGACGCCAGCTCGTCATCGGCCAGCCGTGGCACGTCCAACAGGCACACGGCCGCCTCGTGCTTGAGCTTTTCGGGATCGGCAAGGGAGCGGGCGGGCTCCACATGCGGTTGCCAGCCCGTGTGAGTGTTGCCGCCCGGCGCCAGCGCGAGCGAAAGCTGGTAGCCGCCCAGCTCGTCGCGCGAGCCGTCGACGATCAGCACCGGCCGCGCGGCCGGTAGCTCGGTGGCGAACCAGCGGCGGTTGTCGACGGCGACGGCGTCGGCGCCGATCGATGCGGCGAGCGAATGGGCGCCCGTGCCGGCAAACTGTACGCGGAACTGATGCGTGATCTGGTCGCGGGGCGGAACGTCTTCCAGTTGGATCGCCGGCAGGGCGTCGCCGTCCTGTTCGAGCTGCACCGTCACGCCGCGGGCCGGCGTATTGCCGTAGTTCATCACGCTGATGTTCATCCACATCTCGACGCCAGCCGCGCGGTTGCCGCTGGTGGGCGTGAGGGCGGTGATTGCCAGGTTGGGCCGCGAGTCGCGGACGCAGCGAATGAGATGGGTTTGCTTGGCCCGCTGCTGAACTTGCGCTAGCCGATCGCGAAACTCGCTGGCGTCCGCAAACTGCCGCGCGCGAAAGTCGCTGATCAGGTACACGATCAGCGTTTGGTCGCTGTCGTCGAGAAGCAGCTTGGGCACGGCCTCCAGGGCCTGGGATGGGCCCACGTCGGTTTGCGACGTCTCGCGGCCGGCCAATTCGGTTTCTAGGCGGCTGCGAAACTGGTCATTGATGCGCTGCTGGAAAACCCCGGGCTGCGAGCCAGCGCCGAGGCGGGCCGCTTCGGAAAAAGTGAGCAGCGTCACAAGCTGCCGGTCGGATTGTGCAGCGGCCTGATTGATGATCGCCTGGACGGCCCGCTTACCTTCGGCAAAGGCACTCGTGTCGTCCCAGTGGTCGCTCATCGAGTAGCTGTCATCGAGCAGGATCAAGTGATGCGTCGTGCCGCGGCCGAGCAGGCTGAGCCATTCATTGCGCACGCTGAGATGGGCCAGCATCACGACCAGGGCCGCGATGGCCGCCATGCGCAAGAGGAGCAACAAGAACTGCTTCAGAAAGACCCATCGGCGGTTGCGCCGCTGGCTTTCCAGCAGAAACTGCATGGCCGCCCAGCGAATCCGCCGCTGCCGCCGCAGATTGATCAGGTGGATCAATATCGGCACGCCGATTAAGGGCAGACCGATCGTCAGAATGTAGGGGAAGAGGACGGACATGGGGGTTGGGGTGAATTCTCTCTCCCACGCAGGGCGTGGGAACCACGGCACTATCTCCTTCTTTGTCGCTGTCGGTGCCTTAAAAACTGCGTCAGGGCCGCGTCCAGTGGCGTGCTGGTGCGGATCAGGGCGTAGTCGATGTTGTCGCGCGGCAGCCGTGGCGGACGCGTTCCAAAAAGCGGCCGAGCGCCGTCAGGTAGCCTTCCCGCAAGGCCCGCGGGTTACACGTCAGGTGGTCGGCCGTCTCCAGGCCTTCGAACCGCGAGACGGACCCGAACGGAAAATCGAGCTCGTCGTCGTCCAGCACGTGCAGCACGAGGATGTCGTGCCCCAGTTGCCGCAGGAGCCGCAGCCCGCGGTAGGCGTCGTCGATGTCGACGAGCAGATCCGAAATCAAAATCATCATCGCCCGTCGGGGGTACATTTCGCCGGCGCGGGCCAGCACGTCGTATAACTTCGTCTTGTCGCGGGCTTCTTTCGTCTCCAGCGCCCGCACGATCGTCGTCAGATGGCTGGTGCTGGTGCGGATGGGAATCGCCTGGCGGATGCCTTCGTCGAAGGCCACGCAGCCGACGGCGTCCTGCTGCCGCAGCAGCAAGTAGGCCAGCGCCGCGGCGGCAGTGACCGCGTAGTCGCACTTGGTCATCGCGCCCGAGCCGTAATCCATGCTGGCCGAGACGTCGACGAGCAAACAGCACCGCAGATTCGTGTCTTCCTCGTACTGCTTCAGGTATAGCCGATCCTGTTTGGCCCACACCTTCCAATCGACGCGGCGCAGGTCGTCGCCGGGCACGTACTGACGGTGCTGCAGGAACTCCACGCTCTGGCCGAAGTAAGGGCTGCGGTGCATGCCGCTCAATAGCCCTTCGACGATGTGCCGGGCGCGAATCTCAAGACGGTTGATCCGCTTGATGACCTCAGGATGCAAAGATCTTTTGGAAGCGGTCGTCATGGATCAGCGCGTCTTCGTGCGTGGGAGTGATTTCGAGAAGCTTTTCGACGACGTCGTCAGTCGTCACGCCGTCGCTTTCGGCGGCGAAGTTGACCACGAGCCGGTGCCGCAGGACGGGCCTCGCCAGCTCTTGGAGGTCTTCGACCGAAACATGGGCCCGGCCGCGAACGAGCGCGCGGGCCTTGGCGCCGAGAATAAGGAACTGGACGGCCCGCGTGCCGGCCCCCCAGGCCAGTTGCTCGCGGACGAAATCGGCCGCGCCCGCCTCCTGCACGCGCGTCTGCCGGACCAGGGCCAGCGTGTAGCGAATCAAATGGTCGCTGATCGGCACTTTGCGGACGAGCTCTTGCAGTTGCAGAATCTCTTCCGGCGAGAGAACCGGCGTCACCGGTTCGGGCGCCGTGCTGGTCGTCCGGCGGGCAACTTCGAACTCCTCATCAAAGCTAGGGTAGCTCACCAGCACCTTGAACATGAAGCGATCTTGCTGCGCTTCGGGGAGCGGGTAGGTGCCTTCCTGCTCGATCGGGTTCTGCGTGGCCAGGACGAGAAAGGGGTTGCTCATGATGTGCCGTACGCGGCCGACGGTGACCTGGCGCTCTTGCATAGCTTCCAAGAGGGCGGCTTGCGTCTTAGGAGGCGTGCGGTTGATTTCGTCGGCGAGAATCACGTGGGAAAAGATCGGCCCCGCGAGGAACCGCATTTCGCGCTGGCCGGTCGAGCGGTTCTCTTCGATGATGTCGGTGCCGGTGATGTCGGCCGGCATCAGGTCGGGCGTGAACTGGATACGGCTGAACGTCAGATTCAGCGACTGGGCGAGCGTGCTCACGAGCAGCGTCTTAGCCAGGCCGGGCACGCCCTCGAGCAAGCAATGCCCGCGGCTAAAGAGCGCGATCAGCATCTGCTCGATCACGTCGTGCTGGCCAACAATTACGTGGCCGAGCTGGGTCGTAATCTGCTCGGCCGCTTCGCCCAGCCGCTCGATAGCGCCATCTCGGGAGGAGAGAGAGTCATTCATATCCGGATTAGCTCTGTTGTTTCGGAGGTGATTGGCCATAGCGGATGACACATCGAGCATGGCGAATGCAAAAGAATGCAAAATGAAGAATCCATTCCCCCATTGTCCATTTTGCATTTAACATTTTTGCATTTTTGTGTTTCACCGCTGCGATCTCTGTACCCTATGGGGTCATATTCTTTCTCTGTGTTCTCTACCGCTGAAAAATGGGCAAACATGCATTATCCAGTTGCAAGATCACCAAGTTCAGCGCCGTCGTATAGACTGGCCCAACCAGACCCTGTGTCCATTGAACCCCCGTGCCGTCGCCGAGCTTTACTTCCTCGGCCTCGCGCAGCAGCTTGGCCTGGATTTCGTTGCGGTAGGTCTCCCACTTCTGGCCCCCTTCGCGGTAGAGCACCTGCGAATAATAGAAGTGGGCGTAGTGCCAATGGCCGTAGCTGGCGCGGGTGTCCTGGCTTAAATTCTGCTCGCAGTATTTCATCATCCGCGGGACGTAATCGCTGTCGTACTCGCCGGCGTTGAACAAGCAGGCGATGGCCGCGGCCGTAATCGCCGGGCGGCCGCCGCCCCCCTTCGAGCTGTACTGCACGGCCCCGTCGGCCAGCGTGCAATCTTTGATGTAGTGCACGGCCTTGTCGATGATTTCCTTGGGCACCGGGATGCCCGCATTGCGGCAGCCGCGGAGGCCCTGCACTTGGGTGATCGTCGTCGAGCCCTCGTCGAAACCGCCGCCGTCTTTCGCGCTGACGTAGCCCCAGCCGCCGGCCTCGGTCTGGGCCTGGCCGGTGAACGCCACCGCGCGGGTTAGCACGTCGATCAACTCGGCCCGGCGGTCCTCATCCTCTTCATCGCCAAGCACTTGGGACAGGAACAACATCGAAAAGCCGTGCCCATACGTGTAGCGATCGTCGACCAATGGGTCGCCGATCAGGCCGTTGGGGCGACTCTGCCGCACGATGTAATCGACGGCCCGCCGCAGATTTTCGGAATATTTGCCTTGGGTTACGGTTGAGCCCTCGGAGAGCATGGCCAGGCCGGAGAGCGCGGTCATCGCCGTCGGGTAGCGGCCCTGGGCCGTCCAGTGCCCCGTCTTATGTTGGTTGTAGGCGAGCCAATCAAGCCCCTCGGAGACGACGCGGCGGACGCGGGGGCTGGTGATCTCGGCGCGAGCTGTCGACGCTGCCGGCGCGGCGAGGGCGAACGTCAGCAGCGCGACGGCCGGCCTCCAGCAATTATGATTGATGATTCGAAACATCTTCGGCTCTCTCGGCTGTTGCCAAGAACGTTCGCGAGCAGTCTACCGGCCACGCCGGTTGCCGCGCCTCCCTCGGCCTGGCTGAGAATTTCCTGGCTGCGATTCTTGCAGCGCACGAGTGGCACGCTCGAGCAGCGCCGACATACCCTGCGTACTGAATTCGCGGGCGGCCACCAGGTCGTCCTGGGCCGGCGGCTCGGGCGGCTGGGGCTGGTCGGTGGGCGTCAGCCGGATTTCCCGCGCACTCATTTCCACGATGATGACGTCGCGAGGCGGGCCAGCGTTCGATTCGGCATCCAGGCTGTCCGCTGCAGGCTGGACGCGGACGCGGAACTGCCCATTCAGCGTATCGGGCAAGTCGTCGTTGCGATACACGCTCCGGCCAGTGTGCCCATCGAGGCACAAGAGCCGCAGCTTCGCGCTGCCGCCGCCGGTGTCGCGCTGGGCTTCTCGCTCGGCGAAAATGATGAGTGGCAACTCGCGCGGCGCGGCCAGCCACAAAAACCGCTCGCGGACCACGGCGGGCGCCGGCCACAGCGGCTGACCGGTGGATAAGCTGAACGCGTATACCAGCCCGTTGAGCGGAACAAAATCGGCACTTAGCGATTGGTGCTTGCCAATTTGCACGTTGGTGCTGATTCCGAGCACGAACTGGTCGCCGGATTCGCTCGCGAAGATTCGTTGCGCATCGGGGTATGGCTCAAGGGTTTGATCGATGATCAGTTTGCCTTGCCGAACGTCGATCACCTGAAACTTGCCGGTCGGATCGTAGATGGCGACCAGGTTCGGCTCGACGACCGTCATCAGACTGCCCAAGGGGTGGGTTGTTTCCACCAGCAGCTTGCCTGTGGCACCGTCCACAACCGAGATGTTCGTTTTCGTGGCGCCGCCCGCGGGGCGACTTTGCACCGTGGCCACGTTGCGGCCGGTGGTCAGCAGCCAGCTCATCTCATTCATTTTGCGGCGCTCGATGGTCTCACCGTCGAGCATTCTTAGAACGTAAATGTCGTGCTCCTTCGGCTCGGCTGCGCAGACAAATTCGTCGTCGCCGAACAGTTCGCAGCCGCGGGGGATGTCCTTGCGGGCCCACAGCGTTTCGCCGCTGAGCGGGTCGACGCACTTCAATTCGCCTTGGTCGTAAAATACGACGCCGCGCGGCGTAACCGGCCCCAGGGCGCCGGCCGCAGTGGCGAGGAGGTCGCGGCGGCGGTCCGATACGGTGACGTAGATGGCTGGGTTCCGCGGAGTGCGGGTTCGCGAACGCGACGTCGCGGGAACTTGAAACTTGCCCAGCGGATACGCCTGCCATAAGATGTCGCTCTCATCAATGTCGCCGTCCTGTCGGCCATCGATCGCCACAATCCGATTACCGAGCGATGCGACGACGAGTTGCCCGAGGCGGGCGGCGTGCACGTAGCTGTTTTCAGCAAGGGGTCGGGTGCGGGCATTCTGCTCGATCGCGAGCGCGAGGAAATCGCCGCCCGTGCAGTTGCGGGCCACAAGCTGAGAGCCGTCGGTCGACAACAGCCAATCGTCCGTGCTCACCGAGCCGGGATACTCTTGCTCGATGCGCAAGCGGCGATATCCGGTTTGCGGCTGAATGCGGTCCGGCCGGCCGGCAAACGGGGGACGCCCCGCCGGCCCGCTGGAAGCCACGTTTTGGGCCGATACCTTGCCGCGCGGCCAAGCCTGGCTCACGGCCCGCGCAAAGGGCGGGCGATCGTGCGCCAGCCGCTGGACCCATTGCGGGCCGGTCAGTCCCTCGCCCACGGGCGTGCCGGACCATTCGCCCAGCAGCCGCGCGGCGGCCACGGCGGCCGCGTCGTACTTTGCGCATTCGACGAGTTCTTGCGTCAGGAGCGCGTCTGCGGCGGCCCGTGTTTCGTTCTCCGCCGCATTGGCAAGCGCTAACAATTGAATCTCAGCGGCGTCGAACTGCCGCGCCTTGAGATACCGCCGCGCAGCTCGAGGCGGGCCTGGTCCGAGACGGGTAGCCCACCGAACCGCGACAGAAAGCCGCTCGAGCGCATCGATGCCGGGCTCGGCGCCCAATTTGCCCGTCGCGATTTCCGCCCGCGCGGCCATCGCTGTTCTCTCGCTGCTCGTGGCGGTACCCCAGAGCGCGGCCAGGCGGCCCGAAAGCCAGCGATCGCTGCGAACCGAGTACGCGCTGTTGTCGTCGACTGTCAGCAACGACGACTGGGCGGAATCGCGATCTGCCAATCGCCCGTAGGCGTCCCACGCGCCCAGGCGATCACCCGATTTTTCCAGGGCGCGGGCCTCCATCCGCAGCATCCGCAGTTCCTGCGGCTGGCCCGCGAGCAGACGCCGCAACAGCGGCAGGTCGGCCCGATTCGCGTTGAAGTCGGCGCTGAGGCCCTCCAGCAGGTACTCGCCCAGCATGTCGCGGACGAGGGGGTCGTCCGGCGACAGACCGTAGGCCCGCTTCAATAGCGCAATCGCCTCGCCGGTGTGACCGGCCAGGTGCTTGATTTCGGCCAGCTCGCGAATGGCCGTGGCGTCGTCGGCGTTCTTGGCCAGCGCCGTTTCCGCCCGCTGCTCCAAGACTTCAATCTGTTCAAACTTGTTCATTACGAGCGGCGACTGCGAAATGACACTTCCCCGCGCAGACCAGGTTGCCGAGCAGGGCCTCGCTTTCGCCGCTGGCCAGGTTGGTCTGCTTGCCGGTCGCCACGTCGATCGCCAGCACCGCGCCGCTGGTCAGTGGGAGATGATATCGACCGTCGCTCAGATAACCCTGCCCCGCTGGTCGCACCCCTTCTGGAAACGGCGACGACTTCTCGGCCCAGGCCGGCGTGCCATCTACTGCGCAGACCCTCAACGCCGTCCACGTCGATCAACAGCACCACGCCTTTATGAACGCATCCCACAAACAAGGCATCACCCTGCGGGTGCTTCCAGATTTGCGTGCCCGTTTGCAAATCGAGACAGTGCATTTCTTGCGATTCGGCCGGCGTTAAATAGACGCGGCCGTCGTCGATGATGGCCGCACTATCCAACCAATGATCGTTCGAGCGCATGATTTGCCCCGGCACTTGCTGCTGCTGCATGAGTGCCCGCAGCTCTGCCAGGCTCATCGAGCCGCGCGAGTACTCGTACACCCAAGCCAGTTCTCGGCGCACGAGGTCGACGGCGACGGTCGCCCCCGCCGACGTCGGGCAGACCAAGATGCCGCCGCTATACGAGGGCGAACTACCCATTAGCCGCCGCCGCGGATCCAGCGAAATGCCTTGCTCCAATCCTAACAACTGCTGTTGCCACAGCAGATGGCCGGTGCGCAGGATCGAGCGCGACGAGGTACACCGCGCTACGCATCTCGGCCAGGACGTAGAGCGATTTGTCGATCGCCAGCGGCGCTCCCAAAAAGAACGCGCCCGCCAGGTCGCCGCTCGCGCGGCTGCCGTCGAGATCCCAGGCCAGCTTCCCCTCGGTGGCGAGTTCATAGGCCGACAATTGATTAGTCGCCAGCGACGACTGGTTGGTCACGCCCATCATCGGCAGTTGCCAAGCCATCACGGCCTCTTCCGGCGATATGGGCTGAGTGCGGATCACGTACGCTCGCTGGCCGTCGCTCGAAAGCGACATCGCCAGGGCGTCGTCCCACAGCCGCTGCTCCAGCAGGCCGGCTGGCGTCGACCAATCCTCCGTCCCGTCGGCAGTCGGTGCGGACGGCCGCAATTGCTGGGTCGTAAATCCCTCTTCCTCGCGCGTCTCCCAAATTCGCTTGCCGGTTTGCCAATCGACGGCCACGACGTTTGCGGGCGTTCGCATCAAAACGACATTGTCGACGACGATCGGCCGGGCCGCGGGAATCAAGACCAGGTTGCGCTCGCCGAATTGCCGGTCGCGATTTGAGACGAAGTCTTCCAGACTCGGATCGTTGACGACGCGGGCCTGCCAGCGGGCGTGCAAATGTGGGCCGCCGCCGTTGCGCTCGGCGTTGCGGGACGCGTCGCCGTGCAGCGTCGACCAGTCGCTATCTGACAGGGCCAAACTCTGCGGCCGGCCGGCGCGTTCGGCCAGCCAGCCTGCCAAATCGCCTCCCGCGCCCGGAAATTGCTGCGAATGGCCGCCCAACACCAGAGCGGCGCTGGCGTCGCGCTCGATCAGGGTCTTCAATATGGCGGCCCCTGCGTCCGCATGCCCGGCGGCCAACTGGTTCAACGCCGCTAACGTCGAGAGCTGCGGGTCGAGGGCGGCGACGGCGCGGGGAGAATTGAGCAATTCCCGATACAACTGGCCAGCCGCCGCCAGATGCCCGGCGTCGGTTTCCATCTGAGCCAAGATGAGGGTCGCCTCGTAGCCCGCCGTCGTGTGAAAATACTGCCGTACGACTTGGGCCACGCCCGCCCGGTCGCCGGCCGAGGCCGCCGTCTCCAACTGCCGACGCGCCGCCGCACCGTAGAGCAGCTCGAAGGCATCGTGACCCTCCGGCGGCAACTCGCCGATCAGCTTGCGGGCGGTGGCCTTCAGTCCGGAGCGCGAGGCCGCGTCGGAGGAGTCGTCCAAAAACGAATCTTCCTCGCGTGACAGGATCTGCTCGAGAAAGTTAAGCGCCTGCTGATATTCGCCTGCGTCGAGCCGCTCGCGGGCCCGCTCCATCGCCCGCGACAGCGCGCGATCGGTCGGCAAATACACGCGCGAACTGGAGGTCGGTTCCTGGTCGGCTGCCGCGGGAAACGGCGCGACGCGAATCTGCACTTGGGCGTCCGCCCGCGTGATAAAAAAGGCAGCAGCAATCAAGGCTGCGGCAGCAAATGAGATTAGGTGCTGACGGCAAGACGCATGCCCGATTTCAACTTGGGCCCGAGGCCGGCAACCGGTGCGATCAACTCGTGGCGTAACATGCATGTCGATCCCTCGGGCCTTTGGGGGGGCGGCCGACGTAACCCCGCGGCCACTATGTCGGAGTCGCCCCGCCGTTCGGCGGCCGGTTTACCATAAACTAACGAGCTAAGCGGTCCTGACAATAGACGTTCGCCGACTGCCGCCGTGCTCCGCGGTTCGCCACGCGGCCCGCGGAGTTTCTTGATTGTTTCTTGATTACCGGCTGGTCGGATTGGGCCGTCCAGAAGGTTCGAGAGGCAGGGTGGGGGCGGTTTTGCCTGTCAATTACAGCGTAAGTCGCTACTATATTTCATCTTACAGCCTGCCGCCTGTAGATCAAGCCAACGGCAGCCTCGTCCGGGGCCGGAAGCTGCGATTTTCGGATCGATATTGAACCAGCTCGCCCATTTCCCGGGCAATTTGGGGCCCAAACCGGCCAACTGGCCGTTTTTCTCGGCATTTCAGGCATTTTCCGGCTTGTATTTTTGCCCCGGCAGACTTTAATTTGCACGATCACATTACGCCAGCGGCTCTTTACGTTGTAACATTTTTCAACCGTTCCCCGTCCCGAACAAAGTCTGGAGGATTCAGCAACATGGCGAAAGCCACCCCAAAACCGCCCACCAAGACCGAGGTGTTCTCGAGCATTGCCGATCAAACCGGCCTATCGAAGCGCAACGTCAGCGCGGTGTTTGATGCCTTGAATGAGCAGATCAAGAAGGCCCTCTCGGGCCGCGGCCCGAAGAGCTTCACGATCCACGGCCTGTGCAAGATCGTCGTCCAGCACAAGCCGGCGACGAAAGAACGCCAAGGCACGAACCCCTTCACCGGCGAACCGACCACGTTCAAGGCCAAGCCGGCCCGCAACGTCGTCAAAATCCGCCCGCTGAAGAAGCTCAAGGACGTCGTTGCCTAAGGTTGGCGTCGTCAACGCACAATTGCCCGTGCGCAACGTGCAGGGCAAGAGAAAAAGATCAAGCCGGTCGGCTGCCTGCAAAGCAGCATCCGGCTTTTTTTGCGCACGGGCGCGAGACATGATTTCTGGCAAGTTCATCGTAGCAGATTTTGATGCGTTTGCCCAGCGGCACTTTTGGTCATTGGCAATCGGCAACGCGGCGAACAGGTTCGCCCGCCAGGGCGCGTAAACGGTGAGCGAACGGCGGGCGCAGGCCGGTTGTCGAAAAAAATCCTGGAAAGTTGTTGGGAAGTGCGCAACTGCGCGTGGCCAGGAATTTGCTTGGAATCGGTCAGCGAATGTGCTCTATTGGTGGGCGAAACCCTGCCCGCCCACTCGCTCTCGGGGCCGGCACGCGGCCAGAAAACTGCTGGCAGCTGTCCGGGGTGTAAGACCTATCTCAGCGCCGGGCCTCCTGCCCGCTGTCTCTCTGCTCATCGTTCATTCGGGTCGTCGTGATTTGTCGGAGTACCGCTGCGCAACTTGTCGCTTTGTCGCGCCTGGAGCATAATCAGGATTGGCCTTGTCCAGAAGAGCCATGTCCCGAATGTGGCAACATCCGTTGCACGTGTAACCGTCGGCGAAAGGCGAAAGTGCGACTTGCCGACGGCAAGGGGCGGACGCTGCAAAGCATGATGGCCACCAGCTTCTGGTAGCCCGATGGGACGCCGATGTCGGCGCAGCAGTTTCTTGAGATACTGTTCGGCCAGTTGCCGGAATTCTTTCGCAGCGAAAGAAGTGGTCCAATCAGGTATGGGAGATTTATGAACGAGTCAGTGGCCAGCCGCGGCCGGAGATGTTCCGCGAAGTGAGCCAGACTCGGAGGACGCCCCCTTACCGCGCAACGACGCGCCGCCGGTTTAGTACTCAGTACTCAGTACACGATACCCAGTAACAGGCTGTTGAAGAAGGGGACAGGCACGCTCACGGCAACGTAATTTCACGAGCCGGACATCGAGATCAAGAAGCAAAACGACAGCCAGCTAATCGTGGAACTCAAAGGCCTGGACGTGTACGACCCGACGACCGGCGAAATCCGCAACTCGTCAACCGACGACATCGCTTGCTGGTTCATCGACACCGCTTACAACGGCGAAAGCTTCTTCGTCGGCCATGCCTACTTTACCGGCGCGGGCGAGCCCTACGAAAAGTTAAAACGCGCTCTCCGAGCCGAAATTGGCGAACCCGCCTGGAGCAGCATCTACAGCACGACCAGCCGGCCCTTTCCGCGACCGGACGCGAGCAGAATTGCGGTGAAAGTGATCAACCACTATGGGGATGAAGTGCTGAAGGTGTACGAAGTATGAGCTCAATTTCGGCTACGGCCGGGTCGCCCGCAGTCGGCCGACCACGCCGCCGATCTGATTTTGTACGTCGTCGGGCGCGCTGACGACCAGCACCCGCAGCGGCTGGTAATACACAATCGCCCCCGGCCCGCCGTTGATGTTCCAGGTGCCCGGCGAAATCGTCGCTTCAATCAGCTCCACGAGCTGCGGGCCATAATCGACAATCGGCCCAGCGGCCGGCTGCGGCGCTGCCGCGGGTGCTACTCGGCCGGCCGGAGGCGCGGCCGGCGGGGGCAGCCGCTGCGTTAGTACTTGAGTTTGCGGCGCGAACCTAGCCGCACCATCTTGGTCCGGTCGCAAAATGGCCGGGCTATCTTGGTCCGGATCCACGGGCGCGATGTCCGTTTGGCGGCCACCACTCGCTTTCGCCGTCCGCGTCGCCGCGCCGCCCCGTTTTTCGAGCCGCTCGCGAACGTCCACCAGTCGCAACCGCAACTTCATCCCCAACTGCCAGGCGACCTTGCTGTCGTCCCGCAGCGGATGCGCGGCCAGCTCCTGATACAACTCGACCAGTCGCACCACATCGGCCGCGTTGTCTTCATTGCGTCGCCCAATCGCCTCTGCCCGCAGGGCGGCCTGAACATCGTTGCCGATTGCCGTCAGCGACCGGGGCGCAAAGGGGCCGTGTTCCTCGCCGGCTCCGGTGCCTCCGGCTCCCCGGCGACGACGCCGCCGGCAATCAACGCCGTGAACCAAGCTCCAATGACAATTCCGCGGGAATTCATGATCGTCACTCCGTTGTCGGCGAGCGGCCGCGGATTAGATCCTCGGCGGCCGAGAAGGCTGACTATCGGGTATTCTGCCAAACCGGCCCGATAATAACAACGCTTCGACCCGAACGTGCCTAGATATTGCAGTTTGTGAAGATTGAACGTGGTACTGTACGGGTGAGAAAGCGTGCGAATCTGGCAGGCGGCGCCCCTCTGCCTTGCCGCACGTTTTCACTCGCGCCGGCTATGGCACACGGAGGGTGCCGACTACTTCGCCGGAAATACAATCCGCAGCAGCCGCTTCACCGGGTCGTAGAAGCGGTCGACCACGCGCTCCTTGAGCGGGATGATCGCGTTGTCGGTGATCTTGATGTGTTCTGGGCAGACTTCCGTGCAGCACTTGGTGATGTTGCAGTAGCCCAGGCCGAGCTCGTCTTTCACCAGGCCCAGGCGGTCGCCCGTGTCGAGCGGGTGCATCTCGAGGCTGGCCACGCGGACGAAGAACCGGGGGCCGCCGAAATCGCTCTGTTTGTCATGCTCGCGGAGGATGTGGCAGACGTTTTGGCAGAGGAAGCACTCGATGCACTTGCGGAATTCCTGCACGCGATCGGCCTCGGCCTGGCTGAAGCGGGGCACGTCCTGCGGGGCAGGGGTGCTATTTCCCCCCTTCCCGCTCTGCGGAGGGGCAGGGGGAGGGGTTTTGCGCATCTTGAACGGCGGAATCTTCTTGTTGACCTGATAGTTCCACGAGACGTCGGTGGCCAGGTCCTTGATGACGGGGAACGACTTCATCGGCCGCACAGTAATCGGCTCGCCAGGCGGATAATTGTCGAGCCGGTCCATGCACATCAGCTTGGGCTTGCCGTTGACCTCGCCGCCGCACGAGCCGCACTTGCCGGCCTTGCAATTCCAGCGGACGGCCAGGTCGGGCGAGTGGAGGGCCTGCACGGCGTGGACCGCGTCGAGCACGACCATTCCCGGCGCCCGCGGCACCTGGTACTCGACCATCTCGCCCTGATTATTGTCGCCGCGATAAATTCGAAGCGTTACGTTCTCAGCCATGCGGTGCTCGGTTGGAATTTGCTATTCGGTTTTCTTGAACGCACGAAGGCACGAAGGACACGAAAAGAATCGGGAACAGCCAATAATCGCTAATCGACACTAACGAAGAATTCGCTTCATTGACCCCAGGCAGAGCTGTCAGCCATCAGCTTTCAGCCGTCAGCAAAAAAATGGTCTTTGGCATCGCAGGCTTCGTTACCAAAGAGAGTAAGTCGTCAAAACCAAAACTCCACGATGCACACCATTCATTAGTGTTTATTAGTGAATTGAGCGTTCCCCAACTTATTCGCCTTCGTGTCTTCTTCATGTTCTTCCTGCCTTTGTGGTAACTATCAATCGTTTCCCGCCGCCTTCACGTCGCCCAGCAGTTGTTTCAACTCCGGCGGCGGCGGTTCGAGCGGTTCTTGGGCGACGCGGATGCCTTCTTTCGTTTGCCGCACGATGTTGTTCCGCGTGCCCCACTCCGCGCTGACGTCGGGGAAATCCTCCCGCGTGTGGCCGCCGCGGCTTTCGGTTCGCTCGAGGGCGGCCCTTGTTACTGCTTCGCTGATGTCCAGCATGTTCTTCAGGTCGAGCGCCAAGTGCCAGCCCGGGTTGTACTGAATATTTCCGCCGACCTTGGCGCTGGCCGCCCGTTTTCGCAGTGCATCGATCTTTTCAATCGCACTCGTCAGGTCGTCGGCCGACCGCACAATGCCCACTTGCGATTGCATCACCGCCCGCAGCTCTTCATGAATCGCGTACGGGTTTTCACCCTGGCCATCGCCGAAGAACTTGAGCGACTCGGCCGCGACGCGCTCGATCTCATCATGACTGATCGCACCGAGGGACGATTCCTTGGCCTTCTTGGCTGCGAATTCGCCGGCCCGCTTGCCGAACACCAACAGGTCCGACAGCGAATTGCCGCCCAGCCGGTTGGCCCCATGCATGCCGCCGCCACATTCGCCGGCCGCGAACAGACCGGGCACCGTTGATTCCTGCGTCTCGGCATTCACCCGCACGCCGCCCATGAAGTAGTGGCACGTCGGGCCGACCTCCATCGGGTCGGTCGTGATGTCGACGTCGGCCAGCTCCTTGAACTGGTGGTACATGCTGGGGAGCTTCTTTTTGATATCCTCGGCCGTGCGGCGGCTGGCGATATCGAGGTAGACACCGCCATGTGGCGTGCCGCGGCCTTCGCGAATCTCGCGGCGGATCGCGCGGGCGACCACGTCGCGCGTCAAGAGCTCGGGCGGGCGCCGCGCTTCGGGCCGCTGGCCGGCGATCGTCGCCGCGACCCATTGATTCGCTTCTTCTTCGGATTCGGCGTATTCGCCTTGGAACATGGCCGGGATGTAATCGAACATGAACCGCTTGCGGTCCTTGTTCAGCAGCACGCCCCCTTCGCCGCGGACGCCTTCGGTGATCAGCGTGCCGCGAACGCTGGGCGGCCAGACCATTCCGGTCGGGTGGAACTGCACGAATTCCATGTCGATCAAGTCGGCCCCGGCCCACATCGCCATCGCATGGCCGTCGGCCGTGTATTCCCACGAGTTCGACGTGATCTCCCAGCAGCGGCCGATGCCGCCGGTCGCGAGCACGATCGCCTTCGCGGAACACCACAAAGCGGCCGCTCTCGCGCTGGTAGCCGAAGCAGCCAGCGACGCGGTTGCCCTGCGGGCCGCCGTCTTTGAGGATCCAGCGGATCGTACACTCCATGTGGACGTCGATGCCGCTGTGGATGCCTTTGTCTTGCAGCGTGCGAATCATTTCGAGGCCCGTGCGATCGCCGACGTGGGCCAGCCGCGGATAGGTGTGGCCGCCGAAGTTGCGCTGCAAGATGCGGCCGTCCTTGGTGCGATCGAACACAGCACCCCATTCTTCCAGCTCGCGGACGCGGGCCGGCGCTTCTTGGGCGTGGAGTTGGGCCATTCGCCACTGATTGAGATACTTGCCCCCCTTCATCGTGTCGCGGAAGTGGACCTGCCAGTTGTCGCGGGTGTCGACATTTTGCAGCGAGGCCGCGACGCCCCCCTCGGCCATCACCGTATGGGCCTTGCCGAGGAGCGACTTGCAGACCAGCGCCGTCTTGGCCCCTTGGGCTGAGGCCTCGATCGCCGCCCGCAGGCCGGCCCCGCCGGCCCCGATGATGACGACGTCGTATTCGTAGGTTTGGTATTTGTCCATTGTTGGTTAATTCGGGCGTCGCGGCCCGTGACTTGGCAACGTGTCGCGCGGGAAAATCACCCCTCCCCTTCGAAGGGAGGGGAAACCCAATTCTATGCTGTGCGGCAAGCCGATCTTGCAGCTCGTGCTTTGTCAAACCTTGATTTTCGGACTAGCCGTAGGGCGCTAGCCCACGGTTCGTTCAGTATAAACCGGGGCTAGCACCCCGCGGCTAATTTGTCGAACCCGAATACTTCGCGATGACAGATCGCTAGCCTCCCCACCTCAAAAAAACCTCAAATCGTTGATCCGCCCGGAGGCCACCAGCCAGACGTAAAAGTCGGCGAAGCCGACGGTGAACAGACTGCACCAGAAGAACAGTCCGTGCGTCTCGTTAAGCTTCGTGACGCCACTCCATAGCTTGTAGCGAGTTTCGCCCGTGCCGCCGCTGAAGCAATCGAGGCCGCCGCCCACCAGGTGCCGCATCGAATGGCACGAGAAGACGTACAGCGTGAGAAAAATGAGGTCGACCGCCAACACCAGCGTGCCGACGCTCATGCCGAACGTCATTCCGCCCCCGTCGACGGGCCAGCGACAGGCGTCGATCACGTGATGAATGTGCATGAACACCAGGAGCACGGCCAGATACAGAAAGAAGCGGTGGAAATTTTGAAACGTCCACAGGCCTCGCTCGCCTTTGTAATTCTGTTTGCAGTATTCCGCCACCGCACAGGCGGGCGGATCGGCGAACAGCGCGGTAGTACGCCTTACGGGCGTAGTAGCACGTCAACCGAAAGCCGGCCGGCATCCACATCACGAAAATCGCCGGCCCGATCCAGGCGGGCACCCAGCTTGGCAGCGCAAGAGCGGTGAATAAAACGGCGAAAGAAAGTAGGCGTGGTCGGGCAGGACGTCCGTGCCGTGGCCGTACTCGTAACTGGAATTTGCCAGGCCGCGAATCGTCGCATAGATAATAAACGTGCCCAAGGCCACGGCGATCGCAAGCGGGCTGGCCCACCAATTGTCACGACGCTGCGTCAGACCCAAGCCGCACTCGTGAACCGATACGCTCCCCGTGGCCATCGAGACTCCAACTCCTTACAAGGTTTCTATTAATATCGTAGCGAGTTCGCGAAGGGGGCACTATAGTCGCCGTGGCGGGGGGCCGTCAATTGTGCGGGGGATGGCGGCTTCGCTCGCACGCGAAATCGGCGATCCAATTGTAGCAGGCACGCTCCGCGTGCCGTAGCCGAGGTTCAAAATCGGCGTTTATTTCCAGGACAGCTACGGCACGCGGAGCGTGCTTGCTACATTGCGAGCACCTTTCGCCGCGGACCGGGCCGCGCTTCAATTCGCACAGGGCGCGGTTGGCATCTTCCAGCCGATATGTTTCGACCACCGGCTCGATGGGAATTTCCGCGGCCAGCGGCAGGAACTCGCGTATGTCGAACTGCGTGACGTTGGCGACCGTTTTGATCTCGCGTTCCATCCATAAGTGTTTCTCATACTGCAATCGCAACAGTTCATCTTTGTCGGAATCTTCCTTGCGAATGGCATTGATTACGAGCCGGCCACCCGGCCGCAGGTTTGCCAGCGCTTCGACCACCGGCCGCCAAACGGGCGTGGTGTCGATGATCGCGCGGAGTGGTTCGGCGCGCGGTCGGCCGTGTCGCCGGCCCAGACGGCGCCGAGCCGCAGCGCCAGCTCACGGGCCTGCGGATCGCGCACAAACACGTAACAACGGGAATTGGGATACTGATGTCGGGCGGCTTGCAGGACGATGTGCGCCGACCCGCCGAAGCCGGTCAGGCCAAGCGGCTCGCCATCGGCCAGCTCCGTCAGCCGCAGCGCCGGAAGCCGACCGCGCCGGCGCAGAGCAGCGGAGCGGCACGCTCATCGGCGAAGACGTCGGGAATCGGATAGGCGTAGTCTTCGCCGACCGTCATGTATTCGGCGTATCCGCCGTTCGCATCGCGGCCGGTGGCACGAAAGGCTTCGCTCAGGTTCTCATCGGCCGCGCCGCTCGAAGAGAAAATCCACCCAACGCCGACGCGATCGCCCACTTTGTGCCGAGCCACGCCGCGGCCGAGCCGCTCGACAACGCCGACCGCCTGATGCCCGAGCACAATCGGCCACACCGTCGGCGGCGTACGGCCCTCGATCTCATCAAGCTCGGTATGACAGACACCGCAAGCCGCAATTTGGACTAAGACTTCACCGGCAGCCGGCTTGGGGATCGGCAAATCGGCCATCTCCAATGGCGCATCGGTATCGTCCAGCGCAACGACCCGCCGCAAGACCATTGCTTTCATGATGCTGCCTTAAATCGCCCTCTGACGCCTGGACCTGACACGTAAACTACGCCCGGGAGGATTCGAACCTCCGACCTACGGATTAGAAGTCCGTTGCTCTATCCAACTGAGCTACAGGCGCGGACTATCTGTAAAACAAGGCATTTTCGCGACTTGCTGGCAGTGCTAGCAAAACCTCTTGACACCCGCTAGGACACCCGCTACTGTTACAGCAATAAAGATGACACCCGCCGGATTGTGGCCAGCGGGTGTCGGACACCACCTGACCTTTTGACTGGAGGTAGTGCCGTGAAAATTCTACCCACCGCGCCCCTCGCAAGCCGAGCAAACCCCGCCCCGACTTCCCGCTCTTTGCCCATGCCAACGGCCGATGGGCAAAAAAGATCCGCGGCTTGTTCAAGTATTTTGGGAAGTGGGCAGATGACCCCAAGGGCAAACGGGCGGCGATTCTGTGGGCGCGAGCAAAAAGACGACTTGCTCGCCGGTCGTGTGCCACGGGGGAACCGCGAAGGATTGACCGTACAGGAGCTGGTCAATCACTTTCTGACCGCGAAGGAACAGCAACGGGATGCTGGCGATATCTCGCCTCGCTCGTTTGCCGACTACGTAGCAACTGGGAAGCGTGTTGCTGCCGCGTTTGGGATCAAGCGGCTTGTTGACGACCTGGACGCCACCGACTTTCAAGCGTTGCGGGCGAGGTTTGCCAAACAATGGGGGCCGCACCGACTGGGAGGAGAAGTTCAGCGCGTGCGAACACTCTTTAAGTACGGCCTGGACGTCGGGCTGTACGATCGCCCCGTGCGGATCGGCCCGACGTTCAAGCGGCCGGCTGCCCGCATCATGCGCGCGCATCGGCAAAAGAGCGGCGAGAAGATGATTGAGGCTGCGGAGCTGCGGCGGATCATTGACACCGCGACAATCCCGCTGAAGGCAATGATTTTGCTAGGGCTTAACTGTGGATATGGCAATAGCGATTGCGGTTCGTTGCCGCTCTCGGCAATTGACTTGAAGCGTGGATGGGTGGATTACCCCGGCCGAAAACAGCGGTGGAGCGACGCTGCCCGTTGTGGCCGGAAACGATTACGGCTCTACAGGCTGCGGTCGATGAACGGCCGGAGCCGGCGGACCGAAAGCATGGGAAGTTGTTGTTTATCACGCGAGCTGGCCAGCCGTGGGCAAAAGCGACGGCTGATTCGCCGATCACAAAGGAATTTCGCAAGCTGCTGGATTCAATCGACAGGACGGCGGCGAAGGAAGCGGCCGAGACCGGCGACGAAGCGCCGCCCAAAGTGTATCGGCGGGGAATTGGGTTTTATACACTACGGCATGTTTTCGAGACTATCGGCGGCGGTTGCCGCGATCAAGTCGCTGTCGATTTCATCATGGGCCACGTTGGACCTGGCATGGCGGCGACGTATCAGCGAGCGGATTGACGATGAGCGATTGCAGGCCGTTGTCGATCATGTTCATGGCTGGTTGTTCGCGGGTGTGAAAGGCAAGTAAAATCACGAATTGCCGGGTTTGCGGAGTTATAGACCGCACGGACCGGCCGCGTTGCTCTGGCACCACCGGCGGCCGGCTGGTCGCCTGGCTCGAAGGTGGTGCAAGATGTCCGAAATCGTCTGATCGGCGAAATCCCTTGCGCACGACGGAAACTCTTGTAGACGTCCGCGGCATGCGCTGCATGCAATCTCACGGCCCGCTAGTTCGCGCAATGGCACCCAGGAAAAGCACAACCAGCGGGCGGCGGCCGACCGGATTGTCAGCACGGGGACGCTGCGGGCGTGCGTCGTTTGCTGAATGCCGCATATACCGCTACGTGCTTGATGCCGTTTCTCGACGGCATGCTGCCGCGCGAAGAGATCGAGCGGGCCGACCTGATTGCTGCAACGTGTGACTGACGTCTCGTCCACAGCAACGGCTGAGGTCACGACGTTCGGAAGCGTGCCA
Source organism: uncultured Planctomycetota bacterium (assembly GCA_963738665.1). Lineage (GTDB taxonomy): Bacteria > Planctomycetota > Planctomycetia > Pirellulales > Lacipirellulaceae > JABDGM01. The sequence goes on along the minus strand of CAVTXL010000001.1, from coordinate 2,466 downwards.
GCCAGAACCGCGAGCAACATGGGGCGTCCGACAAAGCCGAGCGGAAACGATGTATAAAACGGAATGGTCTGACGCATGAGCAAAAAAGGATGCGGCTAAGCTGCTCGGTTGCCCGGTCGCAAAAAAAGCCGAGTGGATAAACAACTGCGTGAATAGCTGTCACTATAAAAATCGCAAATGCACTCGGCAAACCGTTGAGTCCGACTATGGCCACAATCCCAGCCGACCGCCGCGATAAATTCCGGCGAGACTCTAACGTCACACCACTCGCCCGAAACTGACGCCAAGTCGTCTTGGGCATTCTTAGTGGCGGTAGCTTCACGTGCGGACACACGAATCCGCAAGTGAGGTTTCTATGGCCACCGCCACGATTGAACGTCGCAAGCTGTCTGCCCCCAGCTTGCCCGCGAATGGGGGCGTTTCCACTCATAAGGTCTTGCACTTCATCCGCACCGGCGAGCTGCGGGCAATCAATCTTGCGGCCGATTGCAGGAATCGCCTTGCTACTCGATAGATCGCCTGGATATCGCCGCGTTCGAAGCAGCCCGGGCTGTCGTGCCGGATGGCGGCGAATCCACCACCCAACGGCTGCGGCGGCGGGCGGCGGTGGGTGTGAAAGAGTTTGTATGACGTTTTAACCTCCGCCGTTTTGTGGTCAATAAAAATGGCCGCCCCGCTGCAAACGGGAACGGCCAGACAGCAAGCGAAGTGAGGCCGAGCATGGAAGCAAAAAGTAACAAACTGTGCCACCTGTCCCCGGTAAACTGGCCGGGCGAACCGACCCGCGACAAGCGGGGATGGATTCGCACCACGTGCAAAGTCTGCGGCGGATTTGTCGGTATCGGCCGGACCCGCCACCTAAGCGGCAACGGCGGGCAACGAAAAATAACTTTCACCCCCGCCCCGCAGTTCGCGGCGACGCTGGGGCGGATTCACCTATGCCGCAAAGATGAGGATTTTGCAATGCCAAAAGTTTCACAAATCTATGGTGGCACCTACCTGTCAGGCGCGGACCTGGCGGGAAAAACGCATCAGTTAACAATTGAAGCCGTCGGCGTGGAAGAAGTCGGCGAGGAGCGGGAAGAAAAGTTAGTAGTCGCGTTTGTCGGCGCGCAGAAAGTTTGGTCCTGAACAAGACAAACGCTAGAGCGCACTCGTCAGTGCTTATGGCGACGATACCGACGCCTGGCCGGGCAAATTAGTTGAGTTGTTCACTATGCCGGTCAGTTTCAACGGCAAAACGTTTGACGGCATTCGCGTGCGTGCGATTGCCCGAGCGCCAGTTGCGGCAGCACGGCTGCGACGTCGCAGCTACTCGCGGAACCGGCCAAGCCGCGTCGGCGTGCCGGCCGGGCAAACCAGGGCGGCGCTGCAGGCCGCACGAGCGGTGGCAAGACGTCCCCTTCTGATTTAAATACGCAACCGGCGGCGGCAGCATTGCTGCCGCGCGCCGCCGTCTTTAAGGACTTTGCACAATGGATTTTACGCTACATCTTGACGGCGTGCAACTATTCGACCCGGCCGAGGTGCGGCGGGCGCTCGGAGCTGCTGCTGCCGCCGGGCAGGTAACGGAATTGCGGATTTTGGACGCTGCTACGACGGCGGACCGCTGGCCGCACACTGCCGGCGGGCTATTTTGATAACGCCGATAGCTTGGTTGAGTCGCTCGAAAGCGTGCGAGCTGCGAAAGCGTTGCTACGTCATTCCGAACCCCGTCAACCCCGCCTTCTGGCGCGGGCCGCAAACCGGATTAAGCAAAACAGACCGAGGGCGGCACAACCAGCGACGGCGACATTATCCCCGGCAATTGCTGCTGATTGATTGCGACCCGCAACGCCCGGCACAGTATTTCGTCGCACGGACGCAGAACACGAAGCGGCAATGGAGCGCTGCCGGGAAATCTGGACTGAGTTGCACTTCAATCTCGGCTGGCCAGAGCCGGTTGCGGCGGACAGCGGCAACGGCGCGGCATTTTACTTTACCGCATCGACCTGCCGGCGAACGACAGCGGATTGATTGCCGCTGCCTGGCGGCACTTGTCGCGAAATTCGACGACGAAACGGCTAAAAGTGATACTGGGGTTTTCAACCCTGCACGAATCTGGAAGCTATACGGTACCTTGCTTGCAAAGGCGACGGCGCGGCCAAACCGGCCGTGGCGGTTGAGTCGATTTTGTCGTGTCCGCGTCGCTTGTGTCGTCACCGTTGAACAACTTGAAAAATGGCTAGCCTGGCACCGGCGGCCAAGCCGTACGAATCCAACGGCGTGGCGGCAAACGGTACGTTTGACATCGACTCATTTATCCAGCGGCACGGATTCGAGCTGACCGGGCCCGCTGAATATAAAGGGGCCGGCATGAGATGCGCACGTCGCCAATGTGCGAACACGGCGGCGACGGACCGTACTTAATTCAATTCGCCAGCGGGGCGTTGTCAGCCGGTTGTCATCACAATTCCTGCGGCTGGA